>NZ_JAENHP010000009.1 GCF_016834655.1 Paractinoplanes ovalisporus | reverse complement strand
GCCAGAACGCCGAACAGGTCCGCGACGCCCTCCTGCACACCGTCGCCGCCCTGCCCACGCACTTGAAACGGTCGCTGACCTGGGACCAGGGCGTCGAAATGGCCCTGCACCACCAGTTCAGCCTCGCCACCGGCATGCCCGTCTACTTCTGCGACCCGCACAGCCCCTGGCAACGCGGCACGAACGAGAACACCAACGGACTACTCCGCCAGTACTTCCCCAAAGGCACCGACCTCGCCGCCCACGACCCCGAACATCTAGCCGCGGTCGCGGCCGAACTCAACAGCCGCCCCCGCATGACCCTCGACTGGGACACCCCCGCCGAACGCCTCGCTAAACTCCTCAACACCGACCGTGTTGCAACGACCCCCTGAAACCACCCGCCCAGGGAGATAGGGAGGAGGCTACGGCCATGTCAAGCCCAAGCGGTGACTTCTCCACAGACGGGAGACGGCCCCAAACCAAGTCGTCCACAGGAGGACCGGAAAAGCGGACCGGAAACGCAGACCCGCAGACGTGGACCGGAAACGCAGGCCGCAGAACGCAGACCCGCAGACGTGGACCAGAACGCAGGCCGCAGAACGCGGGCGGCAGAAACAGAAACGGCCGCGAGAGAGGGCTACCCCACTCGCGGCCGTATCAGGAAGCGAACATCAGGAACTGAACGTCAGGAAACGTCGGTCACCGGGCTGTCGGCGCCCTCGCCCAGCGGCACCACCACGAGCGGGCTCAACTGGCCGCTCTGGGTCTGGAACTCCAGGACCGGAATGTTCAGCGGCTGGTAGCGCGGGTTCACCGTGATCTCCATCGTGTCGGTCAGCTCGGCCACCTCCTTGCGCACGGCCGCCGCCGTCTTGACCAGGGCCAGATTCTCGGCCGGCAACTGCTGCTTGAACTGGTCGAACGTGGTGCCGGCGGGAATCTCACCGCTGGACAGCAGCACGTCGTAGACCTCGCGCAGGTCGTCGTCGGTGGCGTCGGGGGCGGACGACTGCACCTTCGTGCGCAGCGCCCGCAGCAGGCCGTCGAACTCGGCGTAGAGGCGGACGTATTCGGCGGACTGTGGCAGGCGCAGCTGGGTCGCGTAGTCACCCAGGGCCAGCTCGGCCGGCAGGGTCACACCCTCGCGCCGGGCGACGCCGGTGAGCACGTCGTGGCCGACCAGGGTGCGCACGATGTCGGCGCGCGTGATCGACATGGCCGGCGCCTCGGGCTGGTCGGCGGTCGCGGCGGTCAGCGCTTCTTCGGCGTTGTCCCAGACGTCCTGCACGCGGGCCTCGGTGACCTTGGCGCTGTCACCCACGTACGCGGCCACGGACGGCTCGGAGCGGCAGGCGGTGAGACCGGCCGTCGCGAGGGACGCAACGACGACGATGGATACGAGTCGGCGAGCACGCTGCATGGCGTTGACTCTCTCATGCGGGTTATGACTCAGGTCACCCGCCCCCGGGGAAACGATCACTTCGCCACCGCCGGGGCCGGCACCTCGCCCAGCACGTCCTTGAGCAGCTGGGCGCACCATTCCAGCAGGGCCTGGTCGCGCAGCGGCTCGCCGCCGACGCGCCGGGTGCTGGGCCGGGGCACGCTCACCTGGTCGGTCGCGTGCTTGTAGACCGAGTCGGGGTGGTAGCGCTTCAGACGCAGCTGCTTGGAGTCGGGCAGCGGCAGCGGCGAGAACCGGATGTGCTTGCCCTGCATCGAGACGTCGGTCAGGCCGTAGGCCCGGGCGGTCTGCCGGAACCGGGCCACCGCGATGAGGTTGGCGACCTGGGCCGGGGGCTCGCCGTAGCGGTCGGTCATCTCGGCCACCACCTCGTCGAGGTTCGCGGTGTCGCGGGCCTCGGCCAGTTTGCGGTACATCTCGAGGCGCAGCCGCTCGACCGAGATGTAGTCGACCGGCAGGTGCGCGTCGACCGGCAGATCGATCTTGACCTCGGGCTCCTCCTCGGGGCGCTCGCCCTTGAACGCCTGCACGGCCTCGCCGACCATGCGCACGTAGAGGTCGAAGCCGACGCCCTCGATGTGGCCGGACTGCTCGCCGCCGAGCAGGTTGCCGGCGCCGCGGATCTCGAGGTCTTTCATCGCCACGTACATGCCGGCGCCCAGTTCGGTGTGCTGGGCGATGGTGGCCAGCCGCTCGTGGGCGTGCTCGGTGAGCGGCTTCTCGCGGGGGTAGAGGAAATAGGCGTACGCGCGTTCGCGGCCCCGCCCGACCCGGCCGCGGATCTGGTGCAGCTGGGCCAGGCCGAGCAGGTCGGCCCGCTCGACGATCAGCGTGTTGGCGTTGGGGATGTCGATGCCGGACTCGACGATCGTGGTGCAGACCAGGACGTCGAACTCCTTCTCCCAGAAGCCGACCATCACCTTCTCGAGCTGTTCCTCGCTCATCTGGCCGTGCGCCACCGCGACCCGGGCCTCGGGCACCAGCTCGCGCAGCCGCCGGGCCGCCTTGTCGATCGACTCGACCCGGTTGTGCAGGTAGAACACCTGCCCGTCGCGCAGCAGCTCGCGGTGGATGGACGCGGCCACCTGCTTCTCGTCGTGGGCGCCGACGAAGGTGAGCACCGGGTGCCTCTCCTCGGGCGGCGTGGCGATGGTCGACATCTCGCGGATGCCGGTGATGGCCATTTCCAGCGTACGAGGGATGGGTGTGGCCGACATGGTGAGCACGTCGACCGAGGCCCGCAGCGCCTTGAGCTGTTCCTTGTGCTCGACGCCGAAACGCTGCTCCTCGTCGACGATGATCAGGCCCAGGTTCTTGAACTTGGTCGAGTTCGACAGCAGACGGTGGGTGCCGATCACGATGTCGGCCGTGCCGTTGGCCGCCTGTTCCAGGGTGAGCTGGGCCTCCTTGGGCGTCTGGAAGCGGGACAACTGCTTGATCGTGATGGGGAACTGGCCCATCCGGTCGGTGAACGTGTTGAAGTGCTGCTGGGCGAGCAGCGTGGTCGGCACCAGCACGGCGACCTGCTTGCCGTCCTGCACCGCCTTGAACGCCGCCCGTACGGCGATCTCGGTCTTGCCGTAGCCGACGTCGCCACAGATCAGGCGGTCCATCGGGACGGCCAGCTGCATGTCGTGCTTGACCTCGCTGATCGCGGCCAGCTGGTCGGGCGTCTCCTGGTAGGGGAAGGCGTCTTCCAGTTCGCGCTGCCACGGGGTGTCGGGGCCGAACGCGTGCCCCTGGGAGGCCTGCCGGGCCGCGTAGAGCTGGATGAGCTGCGCGGCGATCTCACGGACGGCCTTGCGGGCCCGGGCCTTGCTCTTCTGCCAGTCGGCGCCGCCCATCTTGTGCAGCGAGGGCGACTCGCCGCCGACGTAGCGGGACAGCTGGTCGAGCTGGTCGGTGGGCACGTAGAGACGGTCGCCGGGCTGGCCGCGCTTGGACGCGGCGTATTCGATCACGAGGTATTCGCGGTCGGCGCCGTTGACCGTGCGCTGCACCAGTTCGACGTAGCGCCCGATGCCGTGCTGTTCGTGCACCACGAAGTCGCCCGGCTTGAGCTCGAGCGGGTCGATCGTGTTGCGCCGCCGCGACGGCATCTTGCGCATGTCCTTGGTGGAGGCGCCGCGGCCGCCGCTGATGTCGTTGCCGGTGATGACGGCCAGGCGGGAGGCGGCGTCGACGAAACCGTGGTTGAGCCCGCCGCAGGTGATGAGCAGCTGCCCGTCCTCGATCGGCGTCTCGATCGAGTCGGCCGGGGTGACGCCCAGGCCGGCGTCGCGCAGCACCTCGGTGGCGCGCTGGGCGGTGCCGTGGCCCTCGAAGACCAGCGCGATGGCCCAGCCCGCGGCGGCCCACTCGTGCAGGTCGGCGGCGAGTTTGGCGGTGTCGCCATGATAGAGCGGCACCGGCTGGGCGGCCAGGGCCACCGCGTCACCCAGGTCGGGCGAGACCTCGACCGACGGCGCCTCGAGCCACGGTTGATCATTTTCTAAAGAAGAGGAAGGGGAATCAGACGAGGCCAGACCGAACGGCGACACCGTCCACCACGGCTGCGACAGGGTCGCGGCGTGGGCCCGTACGTCGGCAAGGGTTTTGAACGCCATGGCACCGACGTCGATCGGGGCCTGACCGCCGACGGCCGCCGCCGCCCACGACGCCTCGAGGAATTCGTCGGACGTGCGGGTGAGGTCGTGGGCGCGGGTGCGGATGCGCTCGGGATCGCAGAGCAGCACGTGGGTGCCGGCCGGCATGCAGTCGATCAGCAGCTCCATGCTGCCGGTGCCGTCGAGCAGCGCCGGGGCCAGCGACTCCATGCCCTCGACCGGGATCCCTTCGGCCAATTTGTCCAGAATTTCCGCTAGCTCGGGATGAGCGACAGCCAGGTCGGCAGCGCGCGAGCGGACCGAAGGGGTCAGCAACAGCTCGCGGCAGGGCGGCGCCCACAGCCGGTCGACCGGGTCGATCGTGCGCTGGTCGGCGACGGCGAAGGTGCGGATCTCCTCGACCTCGTCACCCCAGAACTCGACCCGGGACGGGTGCTCGTCGGTGGGCGGGAAGACGTCGAGGATGCCGCCCCGGACGGCGAACTCGCCGCGCTTGGTGACCAGGTCGACCCGCGCGTACGCCATGTCGGACAGACGCCGGGCGACGTCTTCCAGCTCGGCCTCGCCGCCGGCGGTCAGCTCGACCGGTTCGAGGTCGCCCAGGCCCTTGAGCTGGGGTTGCAGCAGCGAGCGGACGGGGGCGACGACCACCTGGACCGGCTCGTCACCGGGGTGGGCGAGGCGGCGCAGCACGGCCAGACGACGGCCGACCGTGTCGGAGCGGGGCGACAGCCGCTCGTGGGGAAGCGTCTCCCACGAGGGAAAGACGGCGACCCGGGACGGGCTGATCAGGCAGCCCAGCGCGTCGGCCAGGTCGTCGGCCTCACGGGAGGTCGCGGTGACGGCGAGTACCGGCCGGTCGGCGCCGCCGATCGCGGCCGCCCCGGCGACGGTGGCCACGACGAAGGGCCGCAGCGAGGCGGGCGCGGTGAGGTCGAGTGCGTCGGATTCGGCGAAGCCCCGGCGCGCGAGGTCGCGGGCACGCGCGAGACCGCGGTCGCGCAACGCGGCGGGGATCAGTCCGGAGAGCTGCATGCGTGGAACACCTCAAGCACGTCGAAAGACCCCAAACGCCCAATGGGGCGGGGGTACGACCTCAAGTTTAGTCCGGACCACCGACATTCACGGGTGCCCACACAACAACGCACACCATGTCCGACATACCCATCGATAACGGGGCAATAGTGGGCAGCGGCAGAAAGCATTCCCTGGGGAGGCAACGTGCGAATCCTGCTGCTCGTTACGGCGTTCAACGGTCTGAGCCAGCGGGCCTGGTGCGCGCTGCGTGAGGCCGGGCACGACGTGGGAGTGCAGCTTGCCACCAGTGCGTCCGACATGATCGATGCGGTGCGGGCCACGGATCCCGACCTGATCCTCTGCCCGTTCCTCAAGGACCGGGTGCCGGCCGAGGTCTGGAAGAACCGGCGCACGGTGATCATCCACCCGGGCCCGGTCGGCGACCGTGGGCCGTCCTCACTGGACTGGGCGATCGCCGAGCGGGCGCACACCTGGGGGGTCACGGCGCTGCAGGCGGTCGAGGAGATGGACGCCGGACCGATCTGGGCGACCCGCACCTTCGGCATGCCGGCCGCCGCTCCGCGCAAGTCGTCGCTCTACAACGGCCCGGTCGCGGACGCCGCCATGGACTGCATCTTCGAGGTGGTGGCCAAGGCCGCCGACCCGGACTTCGCGCCGGTTCCGGCCGATCACGCGCCGACCGAGACGCCCGGGGCCCGGCCGCGGCCGCTGATGACCCAGGACGACCGCGCGTTCGACTGGTCCGACCCGACCGAGCGGATCCTGCGCAAGATCCGGGCGGCCGACGGCGCTCCGGGTGTGCGGACCGAGGTCGGCGGGCTGCCGGTGTTCGCCTACGACGCCACGCCCGGCCTGGCGACCCGCACCAAGCGACCGGGCGCGCTGCTGAGCCGCCGTCAGGGCGCGGTGCTGGTCGGCACCGGCGACGGCAGCATCTGGCTGGGCCACCTGCGTGCGGCTGAGGCCAACCACGGGCGTACGGGAATCAAGCTCCCGGCCACCACGCTGCTCGGCGCTCGTCTGCGCGGGGTGCCGCACTCGCCACTGCCGGTCGGCACCGAGCCCGAGACCCCGAACGCCTACCGCCAGGTGCGCTACCGCCGGAGCGGGCGGATCGGCTGGCTGGCCTTCGACTTCTACAACGGCGCGATGGCCCCCGGGCACTGCCGCCGGCTGCTGGCCGGGCTGCGTCACGCGGCCGCCCAGGACACCGAGGTGCTGGTGCTGCGCGGTGGCACCGACGCGTTCAGCAACGGCATCCACCTCAACGTGATCGAGGCCTCCCCCGACCCGGCCGGCAGCGCCTGGGCCAACATCCGGGCCATCAACGAGGTGTGCCGCGAGATCATCACGTGCGCCCGGCAGGTCGTCATTTCCGCGTACGCCGGGAGCGCCGGAGCCGGTGGCGTCATGCTCGGCCTGGGCGCCGACATCGTGGCCGGCCGCTCCGGCATCGTCCTCAACCCGTACTACGAAATGGGTCTGTACGGCTCCGAGCTGCACACCTTCACCCTGCCCAAGCGGGTCGGCGCCGAGGGCGCGCAGCGGCTGGTCGACGACAAGCTCCCGGTGAGCGCCGACCACGCGGTCATGATCGGGCTGGTCGACGAGGTCGGGCCGCGGCACCCCGAGGCGTACACGGAATGGCTGACCGAGCTGGCCGAGCGCGAGAGTGACCCGCGCAGCGCCCGCCGTCGTCGTCAGGCCAAGGCCCGCAGCCTGGCCGCCGAGCGGGTGCCGCTGGAGGTCTACGAGGCCCGCGAGCTGGCCGAGATGAGCCGCGACATGTTCGGTGACCGGTCCGGTTTCGCCCAGGCCCGGCGCGACTTCGTCACCAAGGCGAAGCCGGCCGGAACGCCCGAGCGCCTGCAGCTGACCTCGCGCAAGACGACGGTGAGCCGGATCGCGCCCAAGGAACAACGGCAGCCGGTCGTGCGGCCCGCTGTGCCCCTGTCCGCCTGATGCGCAAGGTCCAGGAGAAGGTCCCGGCACCCCGGCGGCCGACCGGGCGGGTGCGTGTCAGTCCGGCGTTGCAGGCGGCCACGATGCTGCTGCCCGCGCGCTACAACTACAGCGCCTACAGCGTGCTCGCCGGTCCGGCCGATCCCGCGCCGGCCGAGGGCGAGGAGCCCTATCGCGTACGGATGAAGCGCCTGGCCCGGCGGCGCCCGTTCCTCACCGTCCTGATCACGCTGTTCGCGTTCGCCTTCGAGAGCACGTTCTTCGGGTGGCTGATCGCGTCGATCGTGATCCCGGACCGGTCGCTGAGCCTGGTGCACTACGTCAGCGCCATCGTGATGATCGGCGCGACCGCCACCATCGAGCTGTTCCGGCTGGTCAACGTGGTCACGCTCTGCCTGTCGACGCTGTGGGCGCGCGACCCGGTGCCGGTGGTGCCGGACACGACGATGCGCGTGGCGTTCCTGACCACGATCGTGCCCGGCAAGGAACCCGTGGCGATGGTCGAGAAGACGCTGCGCGCGGCCCGCAACGTGCGCTACGGCGGCACGTACGACGTGTGGCTGCTCGACGAGGGCGACGACCCCGAGGTGCGGGCCATGTGCGAGCGGCTGGGCGTCCGCCATTTCAGCCGCAAGGGCCGGGCCGAGTTCAACACCGAATCGGGCGCGTTCAAGGCGAAGACCAAGCACGGCAACTACAACTCGTGGGTCGAGGTGAACGGCGACGACTACGACGTGTTCGTGTCGGTCGACCCCGATCACGTGCCGCTGCCCAACTTCTGCGAGCGGCTGCTGGGCTACTTCCGCGATCCCGAGGTCGGGTTCGTGGTCGGGCCGCAGATCTATGGCAACTACGACAACCTGGTGACGCGCTGGGCCGAGTCGCAGCAGTACCTGTTCCACTCGCTGCTGCAGCGGGCCGGCAACCGGCGCGGGATCGCCATGCTGGTCGGGACCAACAACGCCGTACGGATCAAGGCTCTGAGATCGATCGGCGGGTTGCAGGACTCGATCACCGAGGACATGGCAACCAGCCTGGCCCTGCACGCGGCGAAGTGGCGGTCCGTCTACACGCCGGACGTGCTGGCCGTGGGTGAGGGCCCATCGGCCTGGACGGACTACTTCACCCAGCAGCACCGCTGGTCGCGCGGCACCGACGAGGTCGTCATGCGCAAGTTCGCGCGGCTGGCGTTCAAGCTCGGCCCGGGCCGCGCGCTGCACTACACGCTGCTGATGTCGTACTACCCGCTGACCGCGCTGGCCTGGCTGCTCGGCGCCGTCAACGCGTTCTGCTACCTGGCCCTCGGCGCCCAGGGCGTCTACGTCCCGCAGGAGGTGTGGCTGATGCTCTACATCGACGCCGCGCTGTTCCAGGTCGGGCTGTACGTGTTCAACCGCCGGCACAACACCAGCCCGCACGAGGAGGCGGGTTCGTCGGGCCTGACCGGCATGGTCGCGTCCACATTGTCCACACCGATCTACGTGTCGTCGTTCGTCGGCGCGCTGCTGCGCCGCAAGGCCGGGTTCGTGGTCACGCCCAAGGGCGACTCGGCCAGCCCGGACCGGCTCGCCACGTTCGCGCCCGGCCTGCGCTGGGCCGCGTTCTTCGTGGTGCTGCTGATCGTCGCCGAGATCACCGGTCACGTGGACAACGCGATGTTCGTCTGGCCCGCGCTCAACCTGCTCATCTGCCTGACCCCGCCGGCGATCTGGATCGTCCAGCGCCGCCGAAAAACCAAGGAGCCCGCTGTATGAAGCCCCGCCCCCGCCCCAGTCTCGCGCGCCGGATGGCCAGCGGAACAGTCGCGGTGGTGGTGCTCGCCGTGGTCGCGTTCGCGAACCGCCCGGTCCTCGCGGCCGGCACCGAGGCGCTGCACAACTACAACATCAACCGGCAGTCCTACAAGCAGAAGTACGGGCACTGGGCCAAGCTGCCCGTGCCCCAGGGCTTCCGGGTCAACGCGATCCACGCCGCCCTGCTCAGCACCGGCAAGGTGCTGATCGTGGCCGGCAGCGGCAACAACCGTGAGCAGTTCGAGGCGGGCACGTTCCGGACGGTCCTCTACGACCCCCGCACCGACGAGTTCAGCGAGGTCGACACCCCGACCGACGTGTTCTGCGCCGGGCACAGCTTCCTGCCCAACGGCAACCTGCTCATCGCGGGCGGCACCAAGTCGTACGAGGTGCTCGAGAAGGACGTGAAGCGGGCCGGCGGGGTCATGAAGATCAAGAACGAGTCGCCCGACCACGGCGCGCGCAAGTTCGTGAAGGGCACGACGTTCCGCTCGGCGGCCGGGCACGAGTACAAGAGCCGGCAGACGGTCACCGTCCCGGCCGCCCGCAAGGTGGTGCACGGGCCGCACGTCGCGATCACGGCGGGCGAGGTCGAGGTCTTCGTCGACGCCGTCCGCGCGGGAGACGCTTCCGTCGTACGGGACGGCGCGCAGTACCGGATCGAGGGGCTGACCGGCTCGGACGCCACCAACCTGTACGGCGTGTCCGACAAGATCACGCGGGAGAAGCAGGAGTACGGGGGTGACAAGACCTCGTACGAGTTCGACCCGCGCACCGAGCGCTACCAGCGCACCGGCGACATGGTCGAGCACCGCTGGTACCCGACCCTGGTCACGATGACCGACGGCGACGTGCTGGCGGTCTCGGGCCTGGACCAGTTCGGGCGCATCCTGCCCGGGCGCAACGAGGTCTACGACGCGAGCAAGCGCACGTGGTCGGAGTCGAAGAAGCACGAGCGCTACTTCCCGACCTATCCGAGCCTGCACCAGATGGCCGACGGCCGGATCTTCTACTCGGGCGCGAACAGCGGCTACGGTTCCGACCAGGAAGGGCGTACGCCGGGAATCTGGAGTCTGGACGACAACCGCTTCCAGCCCGTGCCCGGCCTGCGACAGCCCGAGCTCAACGAGACCGCCACCTCGGTGCTGCTGCCGCCGGCCCAGGAGCAGCAGGTGATGATCTTCGGTGGGGGCGGGGTCGGTGACTCGCCGATCTCGACCGCCCGTACGGACATCGTCGATCTCAAGGCCAGGAAGCCCGTCTACCGTCCCGGCCCCGACCTGCCCAAGCCGGCGCGCTACCTCTCGACCGTGGTGCTGCCCGACGACACCGTCTTCACCAGCGGCGGCTCGTCCGGTTACCGCGGCGGGCCGTACCGGGGTCAGACGCGCAGCGACCTGTTCAACGCGCAGTTCTACGTGCCTTCGACCAATTCCTTCCGTACGGCCGCCGAGTCGACGGTCGGGCGCAACTACCACTCCGAGGCGATCCTGCTGCCCGACGGCCGGCTCATCACGTTGGGCAGTGACCCGCTCTACGACCGCTCGGGCGAGGCGCCGGGCACGTTCGAGCAGCGGATCGAGGTCTACAGCCCGCCGTATCTGTTCAAGGGCGAGCGCCCGGTCATCGCGGACGCACCCGGCGAGGTCACCCGGGGCGGCGCCTTCACCGTGGCCACGCCGCAGGCGGACCGGATCCGGTCGGCCCGGCTGCTGCGGCCCAGCTCGGTCACCCACGGCACCGACACCGACCAGCGCTCGGTCGCGCTCGGTCTGAAGCGGTCGGCCGGCGGCCGTCTGGAGCTGCGGGTGCCCCGCGAGGCCGGGATCGCGTCGTCCGGCTGGCACATGCTCTTCCTCGTCGACGACCAGGGGCGGCCGTCGGTCGCCCGCTGGCTCAAGGTGCGGTGATGGCCGTCCGGGCCCGTCTGCCCCTGATCCTCGCGGCCTCGCTCGTCGGCCTCGGCACCCTCGCGGTCGCCGCCGGGGCCCGCGAGCGCGACCCCGAGGTAAGAATCCCGCACCCCCCGCACTCGGTGAGCCCGCACCTCTACGTCGACCCGACGGGTGCGGCCGTCTCCGCCGTGCGCTGGCTCGACCAGGCCGGCCGGACGTCGGACGCGGCCGTCGTGCGCCGGATCGCCGACCAGCCGACCTCGGTCTGGTTCACCGACGACTCCCCGGGCTACGTCGAGCGGGCGCGGCGGCTGGTCACCGCGGCCGCCGCCGCCCGGCGCACCCCGGTGCTGACGCTCTACAACATTCCGCACCGGGACTGCTCGGGGCATTCGGGGGGCGGGGCGTCCGACGCCGCGGCCTACCGGAGGTGGGTGACCGCGCTGGCCGGGGCCCTGCGCGGTCACCGCGCCATCGTGGTGCTGGAGCCGGACGCGGTGGCCCAGGCCGTCCGCGGCTGCCTCTCCCCGGCGCGGGTGGCCGAGCGCTACGGGCTGCTGCGGCACGCGGTGGCGGCGCTGCGGGCGAACCTGGCCGTGCACGTCTATGTCGACGCCGGGAACCCGACGTGGATCCCGGCCGGGCAGATCGGGCCCGCCCTGCGCCAGTCGGGGATCGGCACGGCGAGCGGGTTCGCGCTGAACGTGGCGAATTTCGAGACCACGGCGGACAACGTGGCGTACGGGAAAGTGGTCTCGGGTCTGCTCGGCGGCAAGCACTTCGTGGTCGACACCAGCCGCAACGGCAACGGGCCGGCCCAGCGCGGCGCCGGGGACCGCCACTGGTGCAACCCGGCCGGGCGCCGGCTCGGGCCCGCGCCCACGCTGCGGACGGGGCACACGCTGGTCGATGCGTACCTTTGGGTGAAACGTCCTGGGGAGTCCGATGGCGCCTGCGGGCCGGGTCAACCCCCGGCCGGCCAGTGGTTTCCCGCCTACGCGTACGCCCTGGCCCGGTGAATTCATTCCAGGGTCGTTACGTGAGACTTACCTCAATCAGCCCCCACATGGGGTACCGCCGATACGATCGGCGGAGTCGGGACAGCGCTGTCCTGGAGCACCTTTGAGGCGAAGGAGCGCCCCCGATGACTGACCAGCACGGCCACCTCGACCCTGACGGCCCCGACGCCGCCCTGCGCGCGGACATCCGCCGCATCGGCACGCTGCTCGGCCAGACCCTGGCCCGGCAAGAAGGCCGTCCGCTGCTCGACCTGGTCGAGGAGATCCGCGCGCTGGTCCGCCAGGACCCGCAGGCCGCGGCCGACCGGCTCGCCGCCATGGACGTCACGACCGGCACCAAGCTGGCCCGCGCGTTCTCGACCTACTTCCACCTGGCCAACATCACCGAGCAGGTGCACCGCTCGCGTGACCTGCGCCGGCGGCGCGCCCACGACGGCGGCTGGCTCGACCAGGCGGCCAAGCTGATCGCCGAGAAGGGTGTGCCGGCCGACGAGATCGCCGCGGCCGCCCGCCGGCTGGCCGTCCGCCCGGTCTTCACCGCGCACCCGACCGAGGCCGCGCGCCGCTCGATCCTGTCGAAGCTGCGGCAGCTGGCCGACGCGCTGGACGCCGAGGCTGCGGCCGCGGTGCTCTACGGCCAGACCGACACCACGGCCTCGACCCGCAAGTTCGCCGAGCTCATCGACCTGCTGTGGCAGACCGACGAGCTGCGCCTGGACCGGCCCGACCCGACCGACGAGGCCCGCAACGCGGTCTACTACCTCAAGGACCTCTATGCCGAGGCGGCCCCGCAGGTGCTGGCCGACCTGGCCGAGACGCTGCGCCAGCTCGGGGTCGAGACCGCGCCGACGGCCCGGCCGCTGACCTTCGGCTCGTGGATCGGCGGCGACCGCGACGGCAACCCGTTCGTCACGCCGGCCGTCACCCGCGACGTGCTGATGATCCAGCACGAGCACGGCATCCAGGCCACCGAGGCCGCGATGGACCAGCTCATCGACGTGCTCTCGGTGTCGCGGCGGCTGCGCGGGGTCTCGCTCGACCTGTCCGCGTCGCTCGCCAAGGACCTCGACAACCTGCCCGAGGTGGCGCCGCGTTTCCGCCGTACGAACGCCGAGGAGCCCTACCGCCTCAAGGTGCGCGCGATCAAGGCGAAGCTGGCGAACACCCGCACCCGGCTGCGCAACGGCACCGCCCACGTGCCCGGCCGCGACTACCTGGGCAGCGACGAGCTGATCGCCGACCTCGAGCTGATCCGGGCCTCGCTGGCCCGCAACTCCGGCCAGCTCACCGCGGTCGGGGTGGTCGCCACCGCGATCCGTACCGTCTCGGCCTTCGGCCTGCAGCTGGCCACGCTCGACGTCCGCGAGCACGCCGAGAAGCACCACGAGGTGCTGCAGCAGATGTACACGCAGGTCGGCGAGGTCGACGACTACGCCGCCCTCGACCGCAGCGACCGCACCAAGCTGCTCGCGGCCGAGCTGACCGGCCGGCGCCCGCTGTCCAGCGCCGAGACGCCGCTCACCGACTCCGCCCGCAAGACGTTCGACGTGTTCAACACGATCCGCGACGTGCAGGACCGCTTCGGCGCCGACGTCATCGAGACATACATCATCTCGATGACCCTGGGTGTGGACGACGTGCTGGCGGCGGCCGTGCTGGCCCGCGAGGCCGGCCTGGTCGACATCCACACCGGCCGGGCCCGGGTCAACATCGTGCCGCTGCTGGAGACCCCGGCCGAGCTCGACGCCGGTGGCGACCTGCTCGACGAGATGCTGTCGCTGCCGGCCTACCGCGCGATCGTGCGGGCGCGCGGCGACGTGCAGGAGGTCATGCTCGGCTACTCCGACTCGAACAAGGAAGGCGGCATCACCACCAGCCAGTGGGGCATCCACAAGGCGCAGCGCTCGCTGCGTGACGTGGCGGCCCGGCACGGCGTGCGGCTGCGACTGTTCCACGGCCGGGGCGGCACTGTCGGCCGCGGTGGTGGCCCGACCCACGAGGCGATCCTGGCCCAGCCCTACGGCACGCTGGACGGCGCGATCAAGGTGACCGAGCAGGGCGAGGTCATCAGCGACAAGTACACGCTGCCCGCCCTGGCCCGCGAGAACCTGGAACTGACGGTGGCCGCGGTGCTGCAGGCGACGCTGCTGCACACCTCGCCCTCGGTCGACCTCGAACGGCTGGCCCGCTGGGACGCCACGATGGACACCGCGTCGGACGCGGCGTTCGCGCAGTACCGCTCGCTGGTCGAGAACCCGGACCTGCCGGCCTACTTCTGGGCGGCCACGCCGACCGAGTTGCTGGGCGCGCTGAACATCGGCTCCCGTCCGGCCAAGCGGCCCAACACCGACGCCGGCCTGGGCGGTCTGCGGGCGATCCCGTGGGTGTTCGGCTGGACCCAGACGCGGCAGATCGTGCCCGGCTGGTTCGGCGTCGGCACCGGCCTCAAGGCGGCCCGCGAGGCCGGCCACACCGAGGTCCTGCAGGAGATGTACGGCAACTGGCAGTTCTTCAAGACGTTCCTGTCGAACGTCGAGATGATGCTGAACAAGACCGACCTGACGATCGCCCGGCGCTACGTCGAGACCCTGGTGCCCGAACACCTCCGCCCGATCTTCGACAAGATCAAGGAGGAGTACGAGCTGACCGTGCGCGAGGTGCTGGCCATCACCGGCACCACCGAGCTGCTGGAGAACCAGCCCGAGCTCAAGCGCACGCTGGACGTCCGCGACACGTACCTCGAGCCGCTGCACCACCTGCAGGTCGCGCTGCTGCGTCAATACCGCGACGCCGGTGAGGCCGACCGCCAGACCGTGGTGGCGCCGGGCTCACGCCGGGTGCCGTCCGACTCGACGGCCCTGGAGCGGGCGCTGCTGACCTCGGTCAACGGCATCGCCGCCGGCATGCGCAACACCGGCTGACCGCTGCTGCTCGACGCCGGCGCGGCCTTCGGGTCGCGCCGGCGTTCTGTTTTCCGGCCCGCGCCCGTATGCGCTTCACACCGTGCCGGTTTCGCTTCACATTCACGCCGCGCCGGTTTCGCTTCACACCGCTGGTAGGAACACCAGGTGCTGGTCGCGTTCCGGAATGTCGGTGACCTCGCAGGTGTGCGGCTGCGCCCCGATCCGCACCTCGGTGACGTCGAGCATGGTGGCCCGCAGAAAACCGACCGGCTCCTCGGCCCAGACCCGGGCGAACTCGGGGCTGTGCACGCGCAACTCGTCGACCAGATCACGCGTGACCGGGTCGTGCGGATAGCGTGCGCTCGCACTCCGGAGCCGGGCCGCCGCGAAACGGGACAGCGCGTCCAGCCCGGCCGCACCCCACACGTCGCCGGGCACCTCGGGACGGAAGCGGCGACGCGCGAGGTTGCGACGGTCCGGCGTGGTGGCGGCGAAATCCTCCAGCAGATCAGCGGCGGCCCGGTTCTGCCCGATGACGTCGAGGCGGGCGCTGAGGACCAGCACCGGGACCGGGTCGAGGCTCTGGATCAGCCGGCGGGTCCGCTCGCCGAGCCGCATGTCGGGTTCGGCCGGGCGGGGCGGGGCCTGGGCGGCCAGGTCGAACAGGTGCTGCGTCTCGCCGGCGTCCAGGTGCAGGGCGCGGGCGATGGCGGCCAGCACGTCGGCCGAGGGCTGGGTGCCGCGGGCCTGTTCGATGTTGGCGTAGTGGATCTCGGAGATGTGGGCCCGCTCGGCGACCTCGGAGCGTCGCAGCCCCGGCGTACGCCGTCGTCCCGGATCGCTCGGCCGGGTGCGTTCACGACGCGTACGCAGAAATTCTCCGAGGGCCGCGCGGTTCATGTCCCCAGCTTGTCACCCGGCCCCGCCCGGCCCGCCGGTTCCGTCGATCACGCGGGGCGGCGGGCAGAGTGGCGGGGCCGGGCGGCGGTTCAGCTCAGCGGATGCACGATCAGCTCGCGGATGTGGACGTTGCGCGAGCGGGCCGTCGCGTCCGCGATCGCGTCGGCGATGTCGGCGGCGGAGAGCGCGTTCATCTGCGCCTTGTGCTCGGCCAGCATAGTGCGCCATTCGTCGTGCAGAATCCGGTCGCCCAGCTCACTGTCGGTGACTCCCGGCTCGACGTTGGTCACCCGCAGACCGCGGTCGGCGAACTCGGCCCGCAGACTCGCCGCCAGCGCGCTCACCCCGGCCTTGGTCACCGAGTAGACGCCGAATCCGGGCGAGAACTGCCGGGCGCCGAGCGACGAGACGATCACCAGGTCGGCGTTGCCACCCGCGTCGGCGGCGGTCAGCAGCTGCGGCAGAAAGACACGGGCCGTGTCGAGCACGCCCATCACGTTGAGCGAGAGCATGGTCGCCCACTCGTCGCGGCGCCCCTCGGCGAACGGCGCGACGAGCATGACACCCGCATTGGCGACCACGAGGTCGGCCGGCCCGAACTCGGCTTCGACGGTCTTCGCGGCGGCGTCCAACGCGGACGGATCGGTGACGTCGACGGTCAGCGGCAGGGCGGCGTCGCCGATGGTGGCGGCCACCTCGGCGAGGCGGTCGGCCCGGCGGGCCAGCAGGGCGACCCGGGCGCCGTCGGCGGCCAGGCGGACGGCCGTGGCGGCGCCGATCCCGGAGGAGGCGCCGGTGACGACGGCGACGCGGCCGTCCAGAGGTTTCGATGAAGACATGCGACCGATCGTGGCCGCGGTCCGCGGGGGCAACCAGGTACAGGGAGTATGTGGATCGTTTGCGACATCGACGGGGTTGAGGTTATGGTCCGTGGGAGCGCTCCCAGATCCCCCGTCCCCTCCCCGATGGAGCATCGATCCCCCATGCGCAGATGGAGAATCCTCGCCGGCGTCGCCGTCGTGGCCGCCGCCGCAACGGTGGCCACGGTCGTCGCCCTGCCGGCCAGCGCCGAGACCGCCGCCTTCACCGTCACCAACTCGTGGAGCACCGGCTATCAGGCCCAGGTCGAGGTGAAGAACACCAGCTCGTCCCCCATCACCACCTGGCGGGTGCAGCTCACCCTGCCCGCCGGCACCACGGTCGTCAACTCCTGGAACACCACCCAGTCGGCGTCGGGCTCGACGTACACGTTCACGCCGGCCGGCTGGAACGGCACGCTGGCGGCCGGGGCGTCGACCTCGTTCGGGTTCGTCGCCAACGGCACCGGCCGCCCCACGTCGTGCCAGGTCAACGGCGCTTCCTGTGACGGTTCGTCCACACCGACCACTCCCCCGACGACGACGCCCACCACACCTCCCACGACCCCTCCGACCACCACTCCGCCGACCGGCACCACCCCGGTGGCGATCAACGGGCAGCTCCGCGTCTGCGGCACCAAGCTGTGCAACCAGAACGGCAAGGCCATCCAGCTGCGCGGCATGAGCACGCACGGCCTGCAGTGGTTCGGCAAGTGCTACAACAAGAACTCGCTGGACGCGCTGGCCAACGACTGGAAGGCCGACCTGCTGCGCATCTCGATGTACGTGCAGGAGGGTGGCTACGAGACCAACCCGGCCGGCTTCACCTCGCAGGTCAACGGCCTGGTCGACGAGGCCGGGGCGCGCGGGCTGTACGCCCTGGTCGACTTCCACACGCTGACGCCGGGCGACCCGAACTACAACCTGGCCCGGGCCAAGACGTTCTTCAACGAGGTCTCGGCCCGCAACGCGAACAAGAAGAACATCATCTACGAGATCACCAACGAGCCCAACGGCGTGAGCTGGGCCGGCATCAAGAGCTACGCCGAGCAGGTCATCCCCGTGATCCGGGCCAACGACCCGGACGCCGTGATCGTCGTCGGCACCCGCGGCTGGTCGTCGCTGGGCGTCTCGGAGGGCGCCAACTCCGGCGAGATCACCGCGAACCCGGTCAACGCGAGCAACATCATGTATGCGTTCCACTTCTACGCGGCGTCCCACCTGGACAACTACCGCGCCGAGGTGCAGCGCGCGGCCGCGTCGCTCCCGCTGTTCGTCACCGAGTTCGGCACGGTGACCTACACCGGCGGCGGCCAGGTCGACCTGGCCAGCACCGGCACGTGGCTCGACCTGCTCGACCGGCTGCAGATCAGCTACGCCAACTGGACATACTCGGACGCCGACGAGAGCAGTGCCGCTTTCCGCTCCGGCACCTGCAACGGTTCCGACTACGGCAGCGGCGTCCTGAGCCAGTCGGGCACCTACCTGAAGAGCCGCATCAGCACGCCGGACAACTTCTGACCGGCTGAGATCCACGTGTGCCCCCGGGTTCCCACCAGCCCGGGGGCACACGTGTCACTGCTTGACGGTCAGACGTTCGGCGATGATCAGGGACGGGCGCGTCCAGGCCGCGAGCAGCGCGTCGAGGTCGGGGGTCTCGGCCAGGAACCAGCCCGAGTGGAACGTGCCGGTCGGCCAGCGCAGCGTCTGTGAGAGCCGGTTCACCTGGGTCAGACGGGGGTCCAGGGCGAGCCGCTTCGAGACGAAGACGTCGGTGCCGAGCTGGCGGCCGACGGAGAGGGCGGCCGGGGTCGGGGTCGAGCCCTCGGAGTGCAGGACGGCGTAGGCCGGGTCGAGGGCCGTGCAGCACGCCTCCAGATAGCGCAACACCACCGCCTGCCGGGCCTCGGCGGCCGCGCGCTCGTCGTCGTCCCACAGCGGCCGCGGCACGGCGAACGCGCCGGCTTCCACCGTCACCTCGACCGGATGCCGTTCGGCCGGGGAGTCCTCGCCGGGGGTGGCCTCGAACGAGATCGCCGCCGGGCCGGCGCCGGGCAGGTTCATCGCCACCCGGTAGCCGCCGCCGTCGCGCAGGCAGCGCCGCACCTCGCGGGCCGACCGGACACCGGCGTAGTCGATCCCGGCCGCGCCCGGCACCCGCGAGAACTCCAGCCCGGGCGGACCGTGGAACATCGCCCCGCTGTAGGTGGCGCCGTTCTGTTCCAGGACGTCGCCGACCGCGGCCAGCGCGGGCTCGTCCATCGGGCGGTCGAACCAGAGGCCGAACGACAGGAAGACCCCACCCGGCCACATTGACGTGAGTCCCATGTCCTTCAGAACGCTCCGACCCCGTCACAGGTAATTCTGTGAAGGAGCTGAGAGACCCCCTACGGTCTCTCAGGGTTTAACCGGATCCGGGCAGGTGCGGCCAGTTCTTAGGCTGAGCCTGTGACCATCATCGCGACACAGTCGCTCACGAAGACGTACGGGGGCGGGGTCACCGCCCTCAGCGAACTCACCGTCGGCGTCGAGGCGGGCGTGATCGGGCTCGTCGGCGCGAACGGTGCCGGCAAGAGCACCTTTATCAAGATCATGCTCGGTCTCACCGAGCCCACCAGCGGCGACGTACGGGTGTTCGGTCTCGATCCGGTGACCGAGACCGACCAGGTGCGGGCCCGCGTCGGCTACATGCCGGAGAACGACTGCCTGCCTCCCGACGTCTCGGCCGCCGAGTTCGTCACCCATCTGGGCCGGCTCAGCGGGCTGCCGAAGACGGCCGCACGCGAGCGGGCCTCCGAGGCGCTGCGGCACGTCGGCCTCTACGAGGAGCGGTACCGCCAGATCGGCGGCTACTCGACCGGCATGAAGCAGCGGGTCAAGCTGGCCCAGGCCCTGGTCCACGACCCCGACCTGCTGCTGCTCGACGAGCCGACCAACGGCCTCGACCCGGCCGGCCGCGACGCCATGCTCAACCTGGTGCACCGCATCGGCAACGAGTTCGGCATCTCGGTCGTCGTCTGCTCACACCTGCTGGGCGAGGTCGAGCGCATCTGTGACTCGCTGATCGCGATCGAGGGCGGGCGCCTGCTGCGGGCCGACCGCATCTCGGCGATGACGGCCGCCTCCGACATCCTGGCCGTCGAGGTCAGCGAGGGCACCGACGAGCTGGCCGCGGCCCTGACCCGGCTCGAGCTGCAGGTGACGCGCGAGGGGCGGCTGCTGCTCGTGCCGCTCAGCTCGGAGAAGGCGTACGACGAGATCCTGCGCGCCGTGGCCGAGCTCGACCTGCCGCTGCACCGCCTGGACCAGCGACGCCACCGGGTGGCCGAGCTCTTCACCACGAAGGAGACCGCCGATGTCTGATGCGGGCGTCATCCACGACATCGGATACCAGCGGTACGAGGGCCCGCGCCTGGGCCGCTCCGCGGTGTTCGCCTCGATCTACCAGCACGGCCTGCGGGCCTCGTTCGGGTTGGGCCGCTCGGCCAAGGCGAAGATCTTCCCGTGGCTGGTGGCCGGCATCGTGCTGCTGGTCGCGGTGATCAACGCGGCCGTCAAGGCCCAGGCCAACATCATCCTGTTCGACTACTTCTCGTTCGACGACACGATGAGCTGGCTGGTCATCTTCTTCGTCGCGATCGTCGCCCCCGAGCTGGTCTCGCGCGACATGCGTTCGGGCGTGCTACCGCTCTACTTCAGCCGGCCGCTGCGCGCCTTCGACTACATCGGGGCCAAGTTCGCCGCGCTCGCCACGGCGGTGTTCATGCTGCTCGGCGTGCCCCAGCTGATCATGTTCCTGGGCGGGGCGTTCACCACCGACGACGGCGCCAAGGGCGTCTGGAACGAGTTCCTCGACCTGCTCCCGGGCTGGGGTTACAGCCTGCTCTGGGCGCTGCTGTTCGCGTCGATCAGCCTGCTGGTCGCCTCGATCACCGGCAAGCGCGCGTTCGCGGCGGGCGGCATCGTGGCCGTCTTCCTGATGACCGCACCGGTCGTCGGCGTGCTGAGCATCCTGCCGTCGCAGACCGCGCAGCACCTGGCCGGCCTGGCCAGCCCGATGTCGCTGCTCACCGGCGTGCAGTCGTGGCTGCGCGGCAAGAACGACCTCGGCATCGACATCGGCGACTTCGGCGTGATCTATGGCATCGAGCTGTTCTGCCTGGTCACGGCCGCCCTCCTGCTGTTGCTGGCCCGCTACCGGAAGGTGGCCTCGCTGTGAGCACCGTGGAACTGCAGAACGTCTCCCGCTGGTACGGCAACGTGGTCGCCGTCAACGACATCAGCATGACCCTGCAGCCGGGCGTGACCGGCCTGCTGGGCCCGAACGGCGCCGGCAAGACCACGGTGCTGCACATGATGGCCGGCTTCCTCGCCCCGTCGAAGGGCACGGTCACCATCGACGGCTCGCCGACCTGGCGCAACCCGGGCATCTATCGCGAGCTGGGCCTGGTGGCCGAGCGCGAGGCGGTGCACGGCTTCCTCACCGCCTACGAGTTCGTGCTGGCCTGCGCCAAGATGCAGAAGCTGCCCGACCCGGCCGCCGCCACCCGGCGCGCGCTCGAGCTGGTCGAGATGACCCCGGCTCAGGACCGGCGGATCGACACCTTCTCCAAGGGCATGCGGCAGCGCACCCGGGTCGCCGCCTCGCTGGTGCACGAGCCGCGGGTGCTGCTGCTCGACGAGCCGTTCAACGGCATGGACCCGCGCCAGCGCATGCACATGATGGAGCTGCTGCACCGGCTGGGCGACCAGGGCCACACGATCCTGTTCAGCTCGCACATCCTGGAGGAGGTCGAGCAGCTCTCCGGCCTGGTCCAGGTGATCGTGGCCGGCCGGCTCGCGGCCTCGGGCGACTACCGCCGCATCCGCCGCCTGATGACCAACCGGCCGCACGTCTTCGCCGTGCAGAGCTCGGACGACCGCAAACTCGCGGTGGCGCTGATCGGCGAGAAGTCGGTGAGCGGCATCGAGATCGAGGCGACCGGATTGACCGTACGGGCATCCGACTACGGCAGCTTCACCCGCGCCCTCCCGCGCATCGCCCTCGGCGAGGGCATCCGGCTGCGCAAACTGCTGCCGTCCGACGAGTCGCTGGAGAGCGTCTTCTCCTACCTGCTGGAGGCATGATGTCCACGGTCGCCTACATCACCGCACGCGGTCTGTTCGGCCGCCGGCGCGTGCTTCTGCTGCTCCCGCTGCCCCTGTTGCTGGTCGGTCTGGCGCTGATCTGCCGGGCCTACGACGTCGACCCCGACCAGTGGGGTCAGGCGGTTGTCGTCGGGCTCGGCCTGGCCGTGGTCCTGCCGGTCATCTCGCTGATCGTCGGCACCGGCGTGCTCGGCTCCGAGGTCGACGACGGCACGATCGTGCACATCCTGACCAAGCCGCTGGCCCGCCGCGACATCATCCTGGCCAAGCTGATGGTGGCGGCCGGGGTGAGCGCGCTGACCTCGGCGATCCCGCTCTTCGTGGCCGGGGTGCTGGCCGATTCCGTACGGTTCGGTCTCGCGCTCGTGGTGGGCGCGGTGGCCGGCGCGATCGCCTATTCGGCGCTGTTCCTGCTGCTGAGCCTGCTGACCCGGCGGCCCGTGCTGCTGGGCCTGGCCTACATCCTGGTGTGGGAGGGGCTGCTCGGCCGGTTCGTCAGCGGCACCCGGGTGCTCTCGATCGAGCAGTACGTCATCACGATCGCCGACAAGATCGCCCCGACCGGCATGCTCGACGGCAAGGTCTCGGTGCCGGTGGCCATCGTGATGAGCGTCCTCTTCGCCATCGGCGGGACGATCTATGCGGTCAACCGCCTCGGATCGTTCAGCGTGGCCGGCGAGACGAGCTGACCCGCGACGGCGAGGCAGGCCGGCGAGACGAGCTGACCCGCGACGGCGAGGCAGGCCGGCGAGACGAGCTGACCCGCGACGGCGAGGCAGGCCGGCAAGGCAAGCTGGCCCGGACGGAAAGGCGGGCCGGCGAGACGGCCCGGGGTGGAGAGACGAGCCCGGAGGCTGGCGCCAAGTGATCGGCTTGTAACCGATCTTTAAGCGTTTGACGGTAGCGGTGGTGGTTGGATGCACCGCATGACCGAGGCAGCGACCGCGCCGACCGCGGAGAAGCCGACCGCAGCACGGCCCCGCCGGTGGCCGTGGGCGGTCGGCGTCCTCGTTCTCCTGCTGGCCGCGACCGGCGTCTGGTTCTTCGTCCTGCGGGACGACGGCTCGACCGGCGAAACCGTGATCACCAGTGGCGGCGGCCTCGACCGCGCGACCCCGGACGGCTCGCTCATCTTCACCGTCAACACGGTGCGCTGCGGGCTCAAGGAGGTCGGCGACGATCTGACGAGCGTCGCCGCCAAGGGCACGTTCTGCCTCGTCGACCTGATGGTGATGAACGCCGGGAGCGAACCCGCCCTGTTCGCCAGCGCGTCGCAGAAGGCGTACGACGCCGGCGGCGGTGAGTACTCGACCGACGCCCAGGCCGAGGTGATCATGAACCCGGACCTGCCGAACTTTCTCAGCGAGATCAGCCCGAGCGGCCAGACCCACGGAACGCTCGTGTTCGATGTCCCGGACGGGATCGAGCTCTCGTTCCTGCTGCTCCACGGGTCGTACTCGTCGCCTGGGGCCCCGATCGCGCTGCGATAAAGGTCCAGACGCTTCTGACCGATCGGCCCGCTGCGCACCGTGACGGGCCTGGTTTGGATGAGTGGATGACCGACCCCGCGCCCGCCGAGGCCGTGGACGAGGACGAGTTCGACGACGAGAACGCCGGCCCTCCGCGGCCCCTGTGGCCGTGGGTGGCCGGCGTTCTCGTTCTCGCCGTCGTCGCCGCGCTCAGCTGGTTTTTCGTGCTGCGCGACGAGAACGGCGGCCGGGAAGTGCTGAGCACGGCCGGCGGCGAGATCAACAAGCCGGTCCGGGACGGCAAGTTCGTCTTCACCGTCACCGCCGTCCGCTGCGGTGTCGCCAAGGTCGGCGACGAGTTCGTCAACCTCGAGCCCAAGGGCTCCTACTGCCTGATCGACCTGCTGGTGAAGAACGGCGCGAAGACCGCCGAATACCTCGACAGCACCTCACAGAAGGCGTACGACGCGTCCGGGGCCGAGTTCGCCACCGACATGCAGGCCGAGGTGTTCGTCAACGGTCAGCCCAAAGGCCTGCTCGACGAGATCGCCGGGGGCGCCCAGGTCAAGGGCACCCTCGTCTTCGACGTGCCGCCCGAAACGGCCCTCGCCTCGGTGGTGCTGCACGACGCCTTCTCCTCCCCCGGCGCCCGGATCGCCCTGAAATGAGACCCGACAACGTCCGGAACAGCCCGGAGTGAGGCTCACCGGCGCGGCGTGACCGCGACCTGGAACAGCGGCAGTTTGCCCAGCTTGCGGTAGGCGTTGAGCGCGGCCGGCGTGCTGTCCACCGAGGAGTCCTGGCCCTTCTGGTTGCTCGGCGTCTCGAACTGCACCATCGCCTTGATCCGCGGGAACTTGCGGATCTCGCTGCCCAGCCGGCGATAGAAGTCGGCCTTGTACTGCGGGTTCCGCTTCGACGACCAGACGCCCCACTCGGCGATCATGAGCGGTTTGCTGCGGTGCCGGGTGACGGCCCACGTATAGAAGCCGGGCCAGGCCTTCTTGCCCTCGAGCCGCCGGTTGAAGACCTCGGCGAACTGGCCGTGGCCATAGCCGGGGTCGCTGTAGGCGTAGGTGTCGAGGCCGATCCAGTCGACCACGTCGTCGCCCGGGTACATCGAGTTGAACCAGCTCTTCTGCGCGTGCGGCACGTACGCCATGTGCACCAGAACGCTGACGATGTTGTCGGCGCCCTTGGCCCGCAGCCGCTTGATGACGTGCCGGTACATCGCCGCGTAGTCGCGCGCGGTGTAGCCGGAGCCGGCCTTCTCACGCACGTCGTTCTCGCCCTCGTGGTGCACGGCGAAGAAGAACTGTTCGGGGAAGTTCTTCTTGATGTGGACCGCGAGCCGGTCGAGGAACGCGTCGGTCCTCCGGTCCCCCTTGGCGATCTTGGCCCAGGAGGCGGACTCGGGCTTCCAGTTGAGGAACAGGATGCGCCGCTGGCCGGGCTGGTGCGCGATCGCGATCTCCTGCTCGGTCGGGAACAGCTGCCGCGTCCCGCCGTGGTAGGCGTGGTAGATCGCCTGGTGCCGGCCGGTCTTGCGCTCGAAGCGGGCCAGCGCCGAGGCGCCCCGGCTCTCGGTGTGCGCACCCGGCGCCACGCCCCAGAGCACACCGCAGGTGGGCACCAGGTTGTGTCCGGTGTAGCAGTGCCCCCCGCGGCGCTGCTGGTCGCCGGTGACCACGTCGGCCTGGGCCATGCGGCCCTGGGGCGCGAGGGTCGCGGGCAGGGCGGACGTCGAGCTGGCAGCGGCCGCGGCGGAGGACGCGGCCGCCGATGCGGATGCGGACGCCGACGCCGCGGCGGCCGACGAGGGCCGGCGAGCCGGGGCGAGGGCGTCCGGGATTCCCGGCTGCTGCGCCGTGGGCGAGAGCACGGGGACCGAGACGGTGGGATCGCCGAGCGTTCCCACCGGAAGTCCGATCTGGTCGACCCCACCGGTCCAGGCCCACGCGAGCGTGGTGGCGACGGAAAGGACGAAGGCCGTGGGAACGGCGGCTATCTGTACGAGCCGGAAACGGCGCGGGCGACGATTCACGATCAGCCAGTATTGTGACTTAAGTCCGTTTTGTCTATTACCCGACGGGAAAGTAAAGGGAAGAGTGCAAGGGGTATACCCGTCTCGACCGCGATCACCGGGGCTGAGAAACTGTCCCCTAATCGGCCGCAGGGGGATACGGAAGTGAATGGTTCGGTGCTGCCCGAGGACGTGCTGCGCGACGCCCCGTCGTACACCCCGCACCCGCATGAGCTCGCGGATCTGGAGTTGCTGCTCTCCGGCGCCTACGCGCCGCTGACCGGCTTTCTGGGGCGCGACGACCTGGACGCGCTGCGCCGGCGCGGCCGGCTCGCGGACGGGACATCGTGGCCGGTGGCGGTCACATTGGAGATTCCGCCCGAACTGGCCGAGCGGCTGGCGGTCGACGACCCGATGCGCCGCACGATCATCCTCACCGACCCCGAGGGCGCCCCGGTGGCCGCGCTCGAGGTCGACGACGTCTGGGCGACCGGTGAGCGCAGCTACGGCGCCGGCGGCACGGTGCGGCGGATGGGCGACGGCGGGCACGGCCCGTTCCAGCGGCTCAAGCGCACCCCCGAGGAGGTGCGGGCCCTGCTGCCACCCGGGCGGGTGCTCGGCGTGATCGCCGACCGGCCCCTGCACCGGCCCCAGCTGGCCCAGATCGCGCACGCCGCCCGCACCCTGGGCGCCCATCTGCTGATCATGATTCCGGTCAGCGGCCCCGGCCCCGACGGCCTGCCGCCCGAGGCGCTGGTCCGGGCCGTCTTCGCCGCCCGCGACCGGATGCCCCCGGCCACCATCGTCGCCGTCCCGCTGCTCACCCGGGGCGACGAGATGCGCGACGCCCTGCTGCGGGCCCGTGTCCTGGGTTCGTACGGGGTCACCCACGCGCTCTCCACCGGCGAGATGCTCTCGGGCGGCAACCTGCGGGTGCTGGTCCCGCGCGAGCTGGCCTACGACAACCGGGACGGCCAGTGGCGCTGGCGCGACGACATCCCGCTGCGCAACCGGCGCCTCGCGATGACCCCGGCCGAGGTCGACGACCTGCTCGACCGCGGCTTCCCGCTGCCCGAGTGGCACACTCCCCCGGCCGTGGCCAAGGAGCTCGTCCGGGCCCGTCCGCCGCGCCGCCACCGTGGCCTGGTCGTCTTCTTCACCGGCTTCTCGGGCTCGGGCAAGTCGACGATCGCGCGCGGCCTGGCCGACTCGCTGCGCGAGGGCGGCGAACGCACGATCACGCTGCTCGACGGGGACGTGGTGCGCCGCGAGCTCTCGGCCGGGCTGGGCTTCAGCAAGGCCGACCGCGACGCCAACGTGCGACGGATCGGCTGGGTGGCGGCCGAGGTCGGGCGGCACCGGGGCATGGCGGTCGCCTGCCCCATCGCGCCCTACGAGAAGGCCCGGGCCGCCGTCCGCGCGATGGCCGTCGAGGCAGGCGCCGGCTTCGTGCTCGTGCACGTCAACACCCCGCTCGAGGTGTGCGAGCAGCGCGACCGCAAGGGTCTCTACGCCCGCGCCCGGGCCGGCCAGCTGCGCGGTATGACCGGCATCGACGACCCGTACGAGGAACCGGCCGACGCCGAGCTCAGCATCGATACCACAACCATCACGGTCGGTGCGGCGATCGAGCTCGTAGTCGCCTATCTCGTGGAGAACGGCTGGGTGGAGCCGAAAATGCAGTAGAGCCATCACGAAGGCGGGAGTGAGACGTTTACCCCTCCGGGGGCGAATCGCCCGATTGCCAACACTTCTCACTCCACCCCCGAAAGGGCCGCCAACCGATGGAAGCGTCACGCCCGGCCGATGTCTCGCACTATCTCGGAGTGTTCCGCCGGCACTGGTGGATCGCACTGATCGCGACGGGGGCCGGTCTGGGCGCGGGTGCGGCCCTGACCTCGACGATGCCGAAGGTCTACCAGTCCTCCACGGCCGTGCTGGTGCAGGCCGTCGACCAGGACACCAACGCCCAGGGCGGCCGGACCAAGGGCATGGTCAACCTCGACACCGAGGCCCAGCTGGTCGGCTCCGGCGCCGTCGCCGCCAAGGCGGCCGCCCTGCTGCGCAGCCCCCGCTCGCCGATCGAGCTGGCCCGCGACGTCTCGGTCGAGGTGCCGGCGAACACCACCGTCCTGATGGTCACGTTCCAGGCGGGCACGCCGCAGGAGGCGCAGTCCGGCTCGCACGCGTTCGCCGAGGCCTATCTGCGCAACCGCGAGGAGACCGCCCAGAACGGCCTCAACCAGCAGATCAAGACGCTGACCGCGAAGATCAAGCAGCTCACCACCACGCTCGCCGGCATCAACGCCCGGCTGTCGCGGGCCGCCAAGGGCAGCTCGGACGAGAGCAACCTGCTGAGCCTGCGCTCCAACTCGCAGAACCAGCTCAACGGCATGACCGGCAAGCTGAACGAGCTCACCACGACCACGATCGGCGCGGGCAGCATCATCAGCGACGCCCGCCTGCCGGAGACGCCGGTCAGCCCCAACGCGATGATCAACATCGCCACCGGTGGCATGCTCGGCCTGCTGCTCGGCCTGGGTCTCGGGTTCGTGCGGGAGCGCTACGACCGCCGGCTGCGCTCGGCCTCCGACGTGCGGGACCGGGGCCGGATGCACGTGCTGGCCGCCCTCGACGAGCGCACCACCCCGCACTTCGACGACGTGCTGCAGCCGTACGGCGCCGGCGGCCGGGTCTTCAACCGGCTGCGCAACGAGGTGCTGGCCACCATGCCCCAGGGCGACCAGATCATCGTGGTCACCGGGGCCAGCCGCGGCTCGGCCAGCACCCTGGTCGCCGCCAACCTGGCCGCGGCCCTGGCCCGTACGGGCAGTGATGTCGTTCTGATCGGCGCGCACCTGCCGGACAGCGTGGTCGACGCCGCCCCGATCGCCCGCATGCTCGGTGTCTCGTCCGTGCCCGGTCTCTCCGACCTGCTCGCGGGCCGGGTCGGGCTGGCCCGCGCGCTGCAGCGCACCCCGCGCATCCCGTCGCTGCGGGTCATCACCACCGGCGGCGCCGCCACCGCGGCCGGGCTGATGCAGTCGCAGCGGCTCAAGGACACCCTGGAGACGCTGCGCCGCCAGGGCGGCTACATCGTGATCGAGGCTCCCTCGACGGCCAGCAGCGCCGACGCGCAGAGCCTGGCCAGCCTGGCCGACGCCGCGATCCTCGCCGTCGAGCTGCGCCGGGCCCGCCGCCCCGCCCTGCTCGACGCGGCCGAGCAGCTGCGCCGGGTGGGCACGCCGCTGCTGGGCGCCGTCGTGCTGCCTCGGCTGTCGAACCTGCGGGGACCCGAGCCGACCGGTCCGGCCGTCACGCTGACCCCGCCGGTGGCGAACACCGGTGGCCCCCGGCCGGACGAGACCGCCGTACTCGACCGTGACCTGATGCAGCCCCAGCGCTTTCCGACCAACACCGTGTCGGCCGCCGAGAAGGCCGCCGCCCAGCAGCAGGTGCGGCAGCGGGTCGCGGACAGCGCCGAGGAGATCACCGCGGTGATCGACATGTCCGGCACCGACCTCACCGGCGCGGACAGCTCCAAGGCGAAGGACGGCGACCAGAAGTGACGCCGGTGTCCCAGGCCCCGGCGCGTGCTGCCGGCGGCCCGGCACACGGCGCGATCAAGAACCGGACGCTGCCGGCCTGGCCGGTGGCGAGCATCCTGGCGTTCTATCCGATCTGGTGGGCGCTCGGCCTCGGCGTTCTGATCTTCGCGCTGATGGCCGTGCCGATGCTGTTCCTGTTGATCCGCCGGCGCGCGGCCGGGCGTCCGCTGCGGCTGCCGCCGGGCTTCGCGTGGTGGGCCATCTTCCTGATCGCGGTCGTGGTCAGCCTGGGCGCGCTCGGGGCCGACCCGGTGGGCACGGTGGCCGGGCACGCGACGGGCCGGCTGCCCGCGGCGGGTTACAAGGCGCTGATGTACGCCGCCCTGACCGTCCTGCTGGTCTACGCGGGCAACCTGACCGAGGACGAACTGCCCCGCCGGCGCCTGGTGAAGCTGCTCGGCTGGCTGTTCGTCGTGACCGTCCTCGGTGGCCTCCTGGGCATGGTGGCCGGCACCTTCGAGTTCACCTCGCCGGTGGAGTGGCTGCTGCCGTCCGGGGTGCGCAACAAGGGCTTCGTGCAGTCGCTCGTGCACCCGTACGCGGCCCAGATCATGGACATCGTCGGCGAGGGCCAGCCCCGCCCGGCCGCGCCGTGGGGTTACACGAACACCTGGGGGAACAACTTCTGCCTGCTGGCCGGCTGGCTTGTGGTGGCCGCCTGGCAGAGCAGGAGCGGCAAGGCGAAGTTCTGGGCCGTCGTGTGCCTGGTCGTCTCGGTCGTCCCGGCCGTCGTGTCGCTCAACCGTGGCCTGTGGATCGGCGCGGGCGTGCTGGTCCTCTACGTCGCCGTCCGCTACGTGCTGGCCGGCAAGCTGTGGATCATCGGCGCCGTCGCCATAGCGGCCGCCCTGCTCGGGGTCGCGCTGGTCGCCACCCCGCTCGGCACGGTGGTCGGCGCCCGGCTCGACAACGGCAAGTCCAACGGCGTGCGCTCGTTCCTCATCGACCGGGCGATCGACGGCTTCCAGGGCTCGCCGATCGTCGGCTACGGGGGCACCCGCAACACCGTCGGCGGCCGCAACTCGATCACGGTCGGCGAGAGCGCCGGCTGTGAGCGCTGCGGCAACTTCACCGTCGGCGGCAACGGGCAGCTGTGGCAGCTGCTGTTCGCCCACGGCGCGGTCGGCACGGCCGGTTACCTCGGCTTTTTCGCGTACGGCCTGTGGCGGTTCCGCCGCGATCGAAGCGCCATCGGGGTGGCGGGGAGCGCCGCGATCGTGACGTCGTTCTCCGCGATGCTCTGGTACAACTCGCTGGTCACCCCCCTGGCCTTCATGGTTCTGGCGTTCGCGCTGCTCTGGCGCAATTCGATCGAGGGGGAAACGACATGAGTCCGGTGAAGACCGCGCCCGCCGAGCTGACCGCGGGGGACGCGGAGCTGCGCACGCGTTACCTGGCCGAGGTGCTCGACCTCCTCTACCCCCACCCGTGCCGCACCGACGGCTCCCCCGGCACCCCGATCGCCGAATACCTCGTGGTGCCGGACGCGCGCCGCCCCAAGCTGCTGGTGCCCGCGGGCTCGCGCCGGGTGGCCGCGGCGGCCGTGCGCCGTTACGCCGAGCCGCAGTCGCGGTCGGCCAAACTCAAGCGTGAGGCCGTCGTCGCCGCCGTCCGCACCGGCGCCTCCAGCGTGCTGCTGCGTGACCGGATCCGGGTGACCGGGCCGTTCTCGCAGAGCATCGACGGGCACCTGAGCGAGGCGCTGGGCCGCGAACTGGCGGTGAGTGTCCACATCGGCCCGGCCCGGGCCAACCGCAAGCCGGTGCTGCAGCTGATCGGGCCCGACGGCGACACGTTCGGTTTCGGCAAGCTCGGCACCGGGCCGCTCACCACCCAGCTCGTGCGGGCCGAGACCGCCGCCCTGACCTCGCTGTCCAACAGCGGCCTGACCAAGCTGACCGTGCCCCGGGTGCTGCACGCCGGGCAGTGGCGGGGGCTCGAGGTGCTGGTGCAGTCGGCGCTGCCGGTGTGGCTGCCCCGGGCGCCGCTGAGCAAGCGCCGGCTGGTCGCCGCCATGCTCGACATCGCCGGCTGCTGCGGCTACACGACGGGGGCGCTGTTCGGCAGCGCGTACTGGCACGAGCTGCGGGCCCGGCTGGCCGCCGTGAGCGACCGGCCCGAGGGCGTGGGCCTGGCCTCCGCGGCCGAGCTGCTGGTGCAGCGGGCCGGCGACATCGTCTTCCGGTACGGCGCGTGGCACGGCGACTGGGCCCCCTGGAACATGGCCAACATCGACGACGCGCTGCTGGTCTGGGACTGGGAACGGTTCGCGTCGGGGGTCCCGCTGGGCTTCGACGCCGTGCACCACGAGCTGCAGAGCCGCATCCAGTCGACCGGCGACGCCAAGGCCGCCGTCGAGGCGACCGTCCGGCTCGCCACCGAGCTGCTGGCGCCGTTCGGCGTCCCGGTGGCCGGCCGCGAGGTGACCGCCCTGCTCTACCTGGTCGATCTGGCCACCCGATACCTGACCGACCGCCAGGCCGAGGCCGGCGCCCGCCTGGGCGTCCTCGGCACGTGGCTGCTGCCCGTGCTGATCCGCCGGGTCGAGGAGCTCTGAGGGAGCCAACCATGGACGTACGCAAAATTCCGGCGCCGATGAAACGCGTCGTGCACCTCGGTTCCCGCTCCTACGGCCGGCTGACCTCGCCGGGCCGGATGACCCCCACGTTCCTGATCTGCGGCGGGCAGCGCTGCGGCACGACGTCGCTCTACCGGGCGCTGGCCGGGCATCCCGTGGTGCTCAAGGCCGTGCTGCACAAGGGCGTGCACTACTTCGACACCTCGTACGACCGAGGGATGGCCTGGTACAAGGCGCACTTCCCGCTGGTGCGCAGCGGCGAGAAGATCAGTGAGCGGTACGGGGTGCCGGCGCAGACGTTCGAGTCGAGCCCGTACTACATGTACCACCCGCAGGCGGCCGCCCGGATCGCCCGCGACCTGCCCCACACCCGGCTGCTCGTGCTGGTCCGCGACCCGGTCGAGCGGGCCTATTCGCAGCACCACCACGAGGTGGCCCGCGGGTTCGAGCCCGAGCGTGACTTCGGCGCCGCCCTCGCCCTCGAACCGGCCCGGCTCCACAAGCAGGAGGAGCGGCTGGCCGAGGACCCGGAGTTCTACAGCTTCAGCCACCAGCACCACGCCTACCGGGCCCGCGGCGAGTACGCCCGCTACCTGAGCGTGATGGCGCAGCACGTGGGCCGCGAGCGGATCCACGTGATGGAGAGCGAGCGGTTCTTCAGCGCCCCCGAGGACGTCTACGACGAGGTGTGCGAGTTCCTGGGGCTGCCCAGCTATCTGGAGCGGCCACCGTTCGAGCGGCACAACGCCCGGCCCCGCGAGAGCGACATGGACCCGGGCCTGCGCCGCGAGCTCACCGACTACTACCTGCCTCACGACGAGGCGCTCGCGCGCTGGCTGGGGCGCATGCCGGTATGGCGGTCCTAGACAAACCGGCTGCGGGCGCGCGGGGTGCGGCCCGGGGCGGGCTGGCCAACATGGCCGGTTCGGCGCTGGCCGGCGGCACCGGGGTCGTCGTCACCTGGGTGGTGGCCCGCTCGCTGGGCGCCGAGCAGGCGGGCGCGTTCTTCGCCGCCACCGCCGCCTTCGTGCTGGCCGGTGGGCTGGCCAAGCTGGGCACCCAGACCGGGCTGGTCTATTGGCCGGCCCGGTTGCGGGCCACCGGCCGGGCCCACCTGCTGGGCGCGTGCCTGCGCACCGGGTTGACCCCGGTCGCGGTGCTGTCGGTCGTGCTGGCGGTCGCGATGTGGCTGGCCGCCCCGGCGATCGCCCGGGTGACCGCGCACGAGGCCGGGCACGTGGTCGACGCGCACACCGCGGGTCTGCGGATGCTGGCTGTCTTCCTGCCGTTGCAGGCGCTGACCGACGCGCTGCTCACGGCCACCCGCGGTTACCGCGCGATGCGGCCGACCGTGATGCTCGACCGGGTGCTGCGCAGCGGCACCCAGCTGCTGTTCGTCGGCGCGGCCGGCATCGCGGCACTGTGGACGGCCGGTTCGCTGCCCGGTTTCGCGCTGGCCTGGGCCGCGCCCTATCTGCCGGTGACAATCCTTTCCGCGTACGCGCTGAGAAGGCTCTACCGCGAGGGAAAGCCGCCCGGCGTGACCACTCGGCGGGTCGAACGGGCCGGGCTGCGTCGCGAGTTCTGGCGGTTCACCGGGCCGCGCGCCGTGGCCAGCGTGGCCCAGCTGGCCCTGCAACGGGTCGACGTGCTGCTCGTGGCGGCGCTGGGCGGTCTGGTCCCGGCCGCCGTCTACGCCGTGGCCGGGCGGTTCGTCGTGCTGATCCAGTTCGCCAACCAGGGCATCTCGCAGTCCGTGCAGCCGCGGCTGGCCGAGGCCCTCGCGGTCGGCGACCGGCGCACCGCCAACGACCTCTACCAGACCGCGACGGGTTGGCTCGTGCTCGTCACCTGGCCGGTGAACCTGCTGGTCATCTTCTTCGCGCCGGTGTGGCTGCGGCTGTTCGGCGTGCGCTACGCCGACGAGGGGACCACGGTCGTCGCCGTGCTGGCGGCCGCGATGCTGATCGCCACCGGGTGCGGGATGGTCGACATGGTGCTGGCGATGGCCGGGCGTACGTCCTGGAACCTCGTCAACGTGCTGGTCGCGCTGGCCGTCACGGTCGTGCTCGACGTGCTGCTCATCCCCCGGTTCGGCGCCCTCGGCGCGGCGGTCGGGCTGGCCTGCTCGATGGTCGTCAACAACCTGATGCCGCTGATCCAGGTCGGGCGGTCCTCGGGGCTGCACCCGTTCGGCCGCGGCACCCGGGCCGCCGCGCTGCTCTCGGTCACCTGCTTCGGCGGGATCCCGTGGGCCGTCGTCGCCGTGACCGGCACCGGCCCCACCGGCCGCACCCTCGCCATGCTCGCCGCCGTGCCCGCGTTCCTGGCCGGCACCTGGCTCCTGCGCGTTCCTCTCGCACTGGACGCGTTCAAACCCATGAGGAGGACGAGTTGACCACCGACTACACCAAGGTGTTCCAGGACACCGGCGCCGTCGAGAAGTACGAGAACATCACGTACGCGCCGGACAGCTACGCCTCGCAGATCAACGAACGGCAGCAGGACTACCTCCGTACGCTGGTCAAGCGCGAGTTCGGTGATCTCGCACCGGTGCAGCACGACTTCGCCTGCGGCACCGGCCGGGCCATCCGCACCCTGCACGGCCTGGTCCGCGAGGCGCACGGCTACGACACGTCGGCCGAGATGATGGCCAAGGCGGCCGAGGTCGGGTCGCGGGCCAGCTGGCACCAGGTGGCCGAGGACGGGCCGGTGCCGCATCCGGTGCCGGCCGGTTTCCCGGCCATCGTGACGATGTTCCGGCTTCTGCTCAACGTGGACGAAGCCGTACGGGACCGGGCCCTGGCCTTTGCCGCCAAGGCGTTGCCCAGCGCCGACTCGGGCGTCCTGGTCGTCGAGAACCACGGCAACGCCGGCTCAGTGCGGCACCTGCGGGCCCGTCGCCACAAGAACGAGCGCTGGTTCGCCGAGCTATCCCACGAGCAGGTCGCGACGCTGCTCGACAAGCACGGCTTCGTCATCGTGGAGCGCCGCGGCTTCTCGATGATCACGCCTTCGCTGCACGGCAACCCGATGGCCCGCGCGGCGGACGCGGCCGTGCGCCGGCTTCCGGGCAGCGACGCGTACGCGGTCAACGTCCTCTACACCGCCCGGCGCATCCATGCGTAAAGGTCTCGCCCTGGTTCTGCTCCTGACGCTGCTGGTCGGTGGCTGTTCCTTCGGTAAGGACGACAAGCCGCCGGCACCACCCGCACCCGACCTGACCAGCGCGCCGGCCGGGGTCGCGGTGAACAAGGGCCCGTTCGAGTCGGGGCCGGTCAAGGCGCCCGCGCGCGGGGCCCTGTTCGGGGCCTGGATCAAGCCGGACGCGCTGACCCACGTGGGCCGGCTGGCCGCGGTCGACAGCCTCCAGTCCGACCTGGGCCGCCCGCTGCGGATCGTGAACACGTACCGGCGCTTCGAGCAGATGGTGGGCACGCCGTCGGACAAGGAGTTCCTGGCCCGGGGCGCGACGCTGATGGTCAGCTGGGCCACCGGCGACAACCGGTCCATCCTGGACGGTGAGCACGACGACCTGATCCGCAAGCAGGCCCAGGCCGTACGGAAGATCAAGGTTCCGGTGCTGCTGAGGATGCGCTGGGAGATGGACCGCCCGAACCTGCGGGCGACCATGTGGTCGGGCCCCGACTACATCGCGGCCTGGAAGTACGTCCGCGCGATCTTCAAGGAGGAGGGCGCGGACAACGTGTCGTGGGTGTGGTGCCCGACCGCCGAGGGCTTCATGCGCGGCGACGCCCCCGGTTTCTATCCCGGCGACGACCAGGTCGACTGGACGTGCGTGGACGTCTATGCCGGGGAACGGTTCGAGCCGATCGGCGACCTGATGGGCCCGTTCCTGACGTGGGCCGCCCAGCACCCCAAGCCGATCGTGATCGGCGAGTTCGGCGTGGCCAAGGCGTGGGGCTCGGCCGGGCGGGCGGCCTGGCTCAAGGACGCGCGGCGCACCTTCAAGGCGAATCCGCAGATCAAGGCGATCGCCTACTTCGAGTCCGACCCCGAGGGCAACGGGCCCAACAAACAGTTCCAGCTGACCGGCGACCCGGCGGCGTTCCGGGAGTTCCACCAGATGGCGAAGGACCCGTACTTCACGAAGTGATCGCCTCGAGGAACTCCAGGCGGTTGCCGTGGTCGTCGTTCGAGTAGAACCGCCGGTGGCCCGGGAAGTGGGGATCCCACTGCACCGGGCGACCGGCGGTTCGCAATCTCCGCTCGAGGGCGTCGAGGTCGTCAACGAGCACGCCGGGATGGGCCTTCAGTTGCGGCGTGAAGCCGGGCACGGGGCTGACGTGGATCTCCCAGCCGCCGGACCGGAACCAGCACCCGCCGCGGGCGGCCAGCACCGGCGGCTTCGCCAGCTCGGTCATCCCGAGCACGCCGGCGTAGAAGGCGCGGGCGGACTCCTCGCCACCGGGCGGGCAGAGGACCTGGACGTGGTGCAGTCGCTCGAACATGCGGCCAATTAAACCGTACGTACGTCTTGGTTTCCATCCGCCGACGTCCCCGATCGGAGACGCCGGCGGCCGGGGCGCTATCCCCGTACGCGCTGGGCCGGGGCCTGCGCGAGCAGGCGCAACGCGTACGGGGCGTCGTGGCGCAGATAGCGACCGGCCAGGCGGCGGGGCTCGGTACCGAGGCGGTGGGCCCACTCCAGGCCGGTGCGCTGCATCCAGCGGGGCGCGCGCTCGATGTCACCGGCCACGAAGTTGACCGCGGCGCCGCAGCCCAGGAACCAGGTGTGCGGCAGCTCGGTGCGCAGCCGCGAGATGAAACGCTCCTGCTTGGGATAGCCCAGGCCGACGAAGACCAGGTCGGGGCGGGCGTCGACCACCTTGGCGCAGAAGTCGCCGTACGTGAGCGGGTCGTTGTCGAAGCCGAAGGGCGGGCAGGCCGTTCCGGCCACGCGCAGGCCGGGGCAATCGGCGGCAAGCCGGTCGGCGGCCCGGGTGGCGCCGTCGGCGGTCGCGTCGTCGGGGGCGGGCGTGCCGCCGAGCACGAAGATCGAGCGGTTGTCGAGCCCCAGGCCGGCCGAGAGCGACCAGATCAGGCTGCTGCCGGCGACCCGCTCGGGCAGCGGCGAGCCGCTGAGCTTGCTGGCCCAGATCAGCGGCATGCCGTCGGCCACGATCAGGTCGGCGTCGGCCAGGTGGCGCCGGCACTCGTCGTCGCGCTGGGCCCGGCGCAGGATGTCGATGTTCGGGGTGAGGATCCGTCCGCCGCGGCCGTGCGTGAGCGCGTCCCGCACCACGGCCACGACCTCCGCCTCGGTGATCCGATCGATGCCGGTTCCGTCCAGCTCGACCCGGTCGAAAGCCTCGACTGACACGCAACGCCTCCTTCACGGTTGTTGGCTCGTTATAGGAGCGAAACGAGCGAAGGTGGGCCAAAGTGGCACGGGTGCTATTTCTGGGTGGATTAGGGCGAAGTGGGACAACACTCGTCGAACGCCTGCTAGGCGAGCTGCCCGGAGTCTGCGCACTGGGCGAGGTCGTGCACCTCTGGCAGCGCGACATCCGCGACGACGAGCGGTGCGGCTGCGGCGCCCGGTTCTCCGCCTGCTCGTTCTGGAAGCGGGTCGGGCAGCAGGCGTTCGGCGGCTGGCACAACGTCGACGTCGACCGGGTGCACGCGCTGCGCGACGCCGTCGAACGCACCCGGCACATCCCGCGCCTGGCCACCGCCGTCGAGGCGCCGGACGAGGTGCACGAGTACGCCCACTTCTATGCACGGATCTACAAGGCGGCGGCCGAGGTGGGCGGCGCGCGGGTCGTCGTCGACTCCTCGAAGCACTCCGCGCTCGCCCACGTGCTGCGCTGGGCTCCCGAGATCGACCTGCGGGTGGTGCATGTCGTGCGGGACGCGCGCGGGGTCGCGTACTCCTGGACCAAGAAGGTGTCCCGCCCCGAGACCGACGGCGCCGACGAGATGACGCGCTACTCCCCCGGACGCTCGGCGCTGCTGTGGAACGCTCACAACGCCGCCTTCGGACTCCTCGCCCGGCGAGGTGTGTCCACGCACCGGCTGCGCTACGAGGAATTCCTGGCCGACCCCCGCTCCGCCCTGCTGTCGATCGGCGACTTCGCCGGGCTGCGGCTGATGCCCGAGGACCTCGGCTTCCTCGGCGACGGCTACGCCGACCTGCGGGTCGGGCACAGCGCCGCCGGCAACCCGATGCGCTTCACCGTCGGCCGGCTGCCGCTGCGCCACGACGACGCCTGGAAGCAGTCGCTGCCCAGCAACCAGCGACGTCTGGTCGGAACGGTGTGCGCGCCACTGCTGCGGGCGTACGGATATCCGCTGTCCGTCCCGTCCTGAACCCGTCTGTGAAAGAGGAACCGATGAACTGGCCCTCCGTCGGCGTCGTCATCCCCACCCGCAACCGCCCCGAACTGGTGCGCAAGGCGATCGCCTCGGTCCGCGAGCAGCAGTACGCGGGCGAGATCAAGGTGCTGGTGGTCTATGACCAGACCGAGCCCGACTATCTGCTCGCCTCGACCGAGGGCGTCCAGGTGCTGGTGCTCACCAACTGGCGCACGTCGGGCCTGGCCGGGGCCCGCAACACCGGCATCCTGGCGCTCGACACCGAGTTCGTGGCGTTCTGCGACGACGACGACGTGTGGCAGCCGGACAAGCTGCGGCGGCAGGTGGCGGCCGTGCTGGCCGAGCCGGAGGCCGAGTTCGCCACGTGTGCGATCGAGGTCGAGTACGAGGGCAAGTGCACACCGCGCCTGGCCGGGCGCAGCCGGGTGACGGTCGACGAGCTGGCCCGGTCCCGGATGGCGATGCTGCACTCGTCGTCGTTCCTGATCCGCCGCTCGGCCCTCGTGCCGGAGGCGATCGGCCTGGTCGCCGAGGACGCGCCGGGCAGCCAGAACGAGGACTGGGACCTGCTGCTGCGGGCCGCCCGCCGGACTCCCATCGTGCATCTCGACGAGCCGCTCGTCCGGGTCCTGTGGGGTCGCACCTCGCACTACGCCTACGAGTACGCCACCAAGATCAGCTCACTGCGCTGGATGATGCAACGGCACCCGGAGATCAGCGGTTGCCGGCCCGGGGCGGCTCGGGTCTACGGCCAGCTGGCCTGCTGGTCGGCGGCGACCGGCAATCGCAGTCAGGCCTGGCAGTTCAGCAAGGAAGCCGTACGGGCGAACTGGAAGGAACCCCGCACGGCGATCGCCCTTGCGGCGATGACCGGCGCGGTGAAGGTTGAGAACGTTCTCTCCGCGTTGCACAAACGGGGGCGAGGTATCTAGCACACCTGCAGACTCACCCTTTCGCTCACGCCCATACGCCAGGTAGTGTTCGGGCGTGTTCGATTTAGTGCGGTTCCCGGCGGAGGTCCGCTGATGCTTGCCCAGCAGCGACAGGCAGCCATTCTCGACCGGGTCCGGGCCGCCGGCGGCGTCCGGGTCAGCGAGCTCGCCTCGGAATACGGCGTCTCCGACATGACGATCCGCCGTGACCTCGAGTCGCTGGCCGACCGTGGTCTGCTGGCGAAGGTACACGGCGGAGCGACGACGGTCAGCCCGGGCTCGGCCCACGAGCCCGGTTTCGCGGCCAAGAGCGTCCGGCAGCGTACGGAGAAAGCGGCCATGGCCATGCGGGCGGCCGCGCTGGTCTCCCCCGGCGACGCGATCGCGCTCTCCGCGGGCACCACCACCGCCGGCCTCGCCCAGCGCCTGGTCGACGTCCCCTCGCTGACCGTGGTGACGAACTCGATCCCGGTCGCCGACATCTTCTACCGGGCCGGCCGTCCCGACCAGACCGTGGTGCTGACCGGCGGGACCCGTACGCCCTCGGACGCCCTCGTCGGCCCGGTGGCGGTGGCCGCGATCGGCACGCTGCACCTCGACATGCTCTTCCTGGGCGTGCACGGGATGAGCGAGCGGGCCGGCTACACGACGCCGAACCTCATGGAGGCCGACGTCAACCGCGCCCTGGTCGAGGCGGCCGAACGCCTCGTCGTGCTCGCCGACCACACCAAGTGGGGCACGGTGGGCATCTCCTCGATCGTGCCGCTCGAACGCGCCGACGTGCTGATCACCGATGACGGGCTGGACGAAGCCGCCCGCACCCTGCTGTCCGAAACGGTCCCAGACCTCGTGGTTGTGAGCGCCCAGTGACATTCAAGAGCCGTACGGCCATCCGTCTCTCCGACGGACGCGAGCTGATCTATTTCAACGAGGAGGCACAGACCCACCGGGCCGACTACCCCGACACCCGGCAGCTGCCGCCCCCGCCGCCCACTTCGCAGCTGCGGTACGACCCGCTGGTCGACGAATGGGTGGCGGTCGCCGCGCACCGGCAGACCCGCACGTTCCTGCCGCCGAGCGACGCGTGCCCGCTGTGCCCGACCAAGCCGACGTTCGCCAGCGAGATCCCGGCCCCCGACTACGACGTGGTCGTCTTCGAGAACCAGTTCCCGTCGTTCAGCGACCGCGTTCCGGAGAACGAGATCACCGAGGTCACCGGCATGGTTCCGGTGCGTCCCGGCATCGGGCGGTGCGAGGTGGTGTGCTTCACCAGCGACCACAACAGCTCGTTCGGCGCGCTGACCCCGTCCCGCGTACGCACGGTGGTCGACGCCCTGGCCGACCGGACCGCCGAGATGTCCACGTTGGACGGGGTGGCCCAGGTCTTCCCGTTCGAGAACCGGGGCGTCGAGATCGGCGTGACGCTGCACCACCCGCACGGCCAGATCTACGCCTACCCGACCGTCCCGCCGCGTACCAAGGCCATGCTGGCCGCCGCGCGCGCATACCTGGACCGTACGGGAAATGACCTCTACACCGACGTGCTGGCGGCCGAACGAGCCGATGGCACCCGCGTGGTGGCCTCGAACGAGCACTGGACGGCGTACGTGCCGGCGGCCGCGCGCTGGCCGTTCGAGGTGCAGCTGGCCCCGCACCGCAAGGTTCCCGACATCCCCGCACTGTCCGATGCGGAGCGTGACGCGTTCGGGCCGCTCTACCTCGACGTGCTGCGCCGCTTCGACGGCCTGTTCGGCAAGCCGATGCCCTACATCTCGGCCTGGCACCAGGCGGTGGTTGGCGAGGGGCGCGAACTGGGCTACCTGCACCTGCAGCTGTTCAGCATCCGCCGGGCCGCCGACAAGCTGAAGTATCTGGCCGGGTCGGAGTCGGCGATGGGCTTCTTCGTCAACGACATCGTCCCCGAGAAGGCCGCCCAGCTCCTGCGCGACGCCTAGCCCCGGTCGGAACGGGCCGGTCCGGCGGCCCGTTCCGCATCTAGGGCCTGTCCTGCCGATCACGCGGGAGTGAGACGAGGTCCAGGTGGTGGCTGGCGTCGGCCGCGAAGCGGCCGCATACCGGTGTTGTATGTGGTCGTTTCGCGGACGCCGTCAGGCGCCGCCTGGGCCACGTCGCAGCCCCTCGTGATCGGCAGGACAGGCCCTAGGCTGGATGAACCATGGAAAGTCACCGCGCTGCCCTCGAACGCCTGCGCGCTCAGGCCGAGGGCGAGATCGCCGCGCTGGAGGGTGACCTGCACGCCCTGTTCGAGGCCTCCCGCGACGACAACGCCGACGACGAGCACGACCCCGAGGGCGCCACCATCGCCTACGAGCGGGCCCAGCTCACCGCCGTGCTGACCGCCGCCCGCAACCAGCGCGCCGCGGTCGAGGCCGCCCTGAACCGACTGGATGCCGGCACCTACGGCCGCTGCGATGCGTGCGGCAAGCCGATCGCAGCTGAGCGACTGGAAATTCGCCCCTTCGCCACCACCTGCGTGAGCTGCGCCGGCTAGCGCTGCCCGCAGCAGGCGGCGATGCGGAGGCTCACGCCGCGGTCGAGGAACCCGGGCCGGCGAGCGGGTGCTCCTCGAGAAGCCCGGCGTCGGCCTGCGCGATGCTGTTGAGCAGGCGACGAGCCTTCTCCGGCGTACCCAGCAGGTACGGGGAGGACGTGCTCACGAGTTATCCACAGGGCTGTGGATAGAGGGGCGGGGGGCCCGGGACAGGACCCCCCGCAGGGAAGGGACGGCAGGCGCGTGCGGCACCTACGCCGGACGCGGGGTGTCGAGGGAACCGGTCGGCGCCCGGGACAAGGCGGCCGGACCAGTGGGCGACCCCTCGGCATCGCGTCCGTCATCCGTTCTGCATGAAGAACGAGGCGTATAACCACCGGTTACGGAATCAAACATGCGTTTTCCCGCATGACGTCAGCCGGCCATCACCATCGCCCGGTTGGCCTCGAGGAACGCCACGGCGGCGGCCGGCGCGGTGCCGGGCGAGCCCGCGGCGAACGGCGGCTGCGGATCGTATTCGAGCGCCAGCTGGACGGTCTGCGCGAACTCGGCCCCGGCCAGCCGCTCGGTCAGGGTGAGCGCCAGGTCGATGCCCGCGGAGACGCCGGCGGCCGTGGCGTACTTGCCGTCGATCACGACCCGGGACGGGGTGGGGACGGCGCCGCTCGGGGCCAGCCGGTCCATCGCCAGCCAGTGTGTCGTGGCGCGGCGGCCCTCCAGCAACCCGGCCGCGGCCAGCACGAGAGAGCCGGTGCAGACGCTGGTGGTCCAGGTCGAGCGGGTGTCGGCGGCCCGCACCCAGTCCAGCACGCGCCTATCGATGAGGGGCGGGGCGTAACCGCCGGGAACGAGCACGATGTCGGCCGGCGGGGCGTCCTCCAGGGAGGCGTCCGCCATCAGGGCGAGGCTTCCCGTGTCGGCGCGCACGGGGCCCGGCTCAGCGGCCACGAACAGGACCGAGGCGCCCGGGAGGCGGCTGAGAACCTCGTACGGGCCGACCACGTCGAGGGCGGTCATCCGGTCGTACAGGAGGAAATTGATCTGCATCGGGACTCCTCAGAAGCGACGTCGGTAGTCGGCGGGGGCCACGCCCAAGGTCTGCAGGAAGGCGCGGCGCATGGTCTCGGGGTTGCCGTAGCCGGCGGCCCGGGCCACCTCGGCCACGCCGTCGGTGGTGTCTTCGAGCAGGCGTCGCGCGGTCTCCAGCCGTACGCGGTCGACGTAGCGCCCGGGCGAGGTGCCGGTCTCCTCGGCGAACGCGCGCGTGAACTGCCGCGGCGACAGGTTGGCGCGGGCCGCGAGCGCCGGAACAGACAGGTCTGTCTCGGGATGGTCGACGATGTGCCGCTGCACCTCCCGCAACGGCTCGCGGTGCGCCAGCTGGGCCGACAGCGGCGCGCTGAACTGGGCCTGCCCGCCCGGCCGGCGCAGGAACATCACCAGGGCCCGGGCGATGGCCAGCGCGGCGTCCCGCCCGTGATCCTCCTCGACCAGCGCCAGCGCGAGGTCGATCCCGGCGGTCACTCCGGCCGAGGTGTAGACGGACTCGTCCCGTACGAAAATGGGGTCGGGCTCGACCGCGACCTGGGGATGGCGCCGGGCCAGGGTCGCGCAGAACTGCCAGTGGGTGGTCGCCCGACGACCGTCGAGCAGACCGGCCGACGCCAGCAGGAACGCCCCGGTGCAGACCGACATGATCCGACCGGCCGCCGGAGCGTGATCACGCAGCCACGACACCACGGCGGGCGGCGGCTCGCGCGTTCCGGCGCCACCGGGAACGACGAGGGTGTCCGGCGCGGCGTCACCCAGAGCCTCATCCGGTACGAGGGTCAGGCCGCTCGACGTACGGACCGGCGCCCCCGACGGCGAGGCGGTGGTGACGCGGTAGCTCCCGGCGGTGGCGAAGACTTCGAGCGGGCCGGTGACGTCGAGGCTGTGGACACCGTCGAAGAGCACGATCAGCACGTGATGCACTCGTCGATCGTCGCGGTGGCCGGGTGGGGGCGGCAACGCCGAATGTCCCACCTTTTACGCCACAGGGCCGCCGGCAAGACTGCACCGGCGGCCCTGTGGACTCAGAATCAGGCGCCGAGCTTGCGGGCCAGGTTCTCGTCGAGCGCGTTCATGAACTCGTCGGTCGACAGCCACGGGGCGTCCCGCGCGATGAGCAGCGCGAGGTCCTTGGTCATCTGACCGCCCTCGACGGTCTCGACGCAGACCTTCTCGAGCGTCTCGGCGAACTCGGTCACCGCGGGGGTGCCGTCGAGCACGCCGCGGTGCTTGAGACCGCCGGTCCAGGCGAAGATCGACGCGATCGGGTTGGTCGACGTCTTCTCGCCCTTCTGCCACTGGCGGTAGTGGCGGGTGACCGTGCCGTGCGCGGCCTCGGCCTCGACGGTCTTGCCGTCGGGCGTCATCAGCACGGAGGTCATCAGGCCGAGCGAGCCGAAGCCCTGGGCCACGGTGTCGGACTGCACGTCACCGTCGTAGTTCTTGCAGGCCCAGACGTAGCCGCCCTCCCACTTCATCGCGGCCGCGACCATGTCGTCGATCAGCCGGTGCTCGTAGGTGAGGCCGGCCGCCTTGAACTCCTCGGCGAACTCGCTCTCGAAGACCTCGGCGAACAGATCCTTGAAGCGTCCGTCGTACGCCTTGAGGATCGTGTTCTTGGTCGAAAGGTAGACCGGGTAGTTGCGGGCCAGGCCGTACCGGAACGAGGCGCGCGCGAAGTCGCGGATCGACTCGTCGTAGTTGTACATCGCCATCGCGACGCCGCCGCCCGGGTAGTCGGCGACGTGGAACTCCATCGGCGCCGAGCCGTCCTCGGGGGTGAACGTGACGGTCAGCTTGCCCGCGCTGGGCACCACGAAGTCGGTGGCCTTGTACTGGTCGCCGTGGGCGTGACGGCCGATGATGATCGGCTTGGTCCAGCCCGGCACCAGCCGCGGCACGTTCTGCATGATGATCGGCTCGCGGAAGACGACGCCGCCGAGGATGTTGCGGATGGTGCCGTTGGGCGACCGCCACATCTTCTTGAGGCCGAACTCCTCGACGCGGGCCTCGTCGGGGGTGATGGTCGCGCACTTGACGCCGACGCCGTGCTGCTTGATGGCGTTGGCCGCGTCGATCGTCACCTGGTCGTCGGTCTCGTCGCGGTACTGGATCGACAGGTCGTAGTACTCGAGCGGGACGTCCAGGTAGGGCAGGATCAGCTGCTCCCGGATCTGCTTCCAGATGATCCGGGTCATCTCGTCGCCGTCGAGCTCCACGACCGGGTTTGTGACCTTGATTTTCGCCATGCGGCCGGCGCTCCTCTCCCGAAAACCGTGCTTAGCAGTACGAGCGTACTGCAGGACTCCTCGTGTTCGCCGGGCGACCCCGGGCCCGCACTTCTTGCCTGGAAAGCTCTTTTTGTAGCCAACCGTCGCATTCGTTGGCCGGATCGCCAGTCCCAGTTTGGCCGCTCGTCGGCGCGCTGTGACCGAAACGCGGTCGCATCGAAGAATGTCATTGCTTGGACGAGAGGGACTCAGCCGGCGGACACTCCTGGCCGGAGATGCCGCCGCCGTCGGCGCCCCCATGCTGCTCGCGGGACCCCAACCTGCAGACGCCTTCGGCTTTTCGCGCTCGGCGCATCGCGGCGTTCCAGGCGTACTACGAGCACATGCCGCTGCGCCGCTCGTCGCTGCCGCGCGGCCTCGACATGCAGCTCTACCGCCGGTTCCGGTTCGGGTCGCCGGCCAGCGTGCACGTGCTCGACACCCGGCAGTACCGCAGCGACCAGCCGGCCACCCTGACCGACGCGCAGAACCCGGCCCTGACCATGACCGGCCCCGCGCAGGAAAAATGGCTGGTCGACGGCCTGCGGCGCTCCGGGTCGAGTTGGAACCTGCTGGCCAACCAGGTGATGTGGGCGCAGAACGACCGTACGGCGGGCCCGGCGCAGACGTTCGACTTCGACAACTGGGACGGCTACCGGGTGCAGCGCAGACGGCTGCTCGAACACTTCGGCAGCGGCCGCGTCGACAACCCGGTGGTGCTCACGGGCGACCGCCACTGCACGTGGGTGAGCGACCTGCGCCCCGACTTCGACGACCCGTCCACCCCGATCGTCGGCGCCGAGATCACCGGCACGTCGATCACGTCGGGCGGCAACCCGAACACGGCGTCGTTCCATGCCACGTACGACCCGATCATGGCGGAGAGCCCACACTGGCGGTACATCGACAACCAGCGGGGTTATGTGGTCTGCGACGTGACCCGTTCCGAGATGACCGGTGCGCGCGTTTGCCGGTCCTGTCGCGTTTCCGGCCTGCCCCGTTTGTGGTCCCGGCCGTTTGCGGTCTGCGCTTTGTAGACAGTTCTCCCCCACAGGCCCGCCCTTCCGGGGGCCACCACCCTAACCCCATTGTTTCGTGGAATGGCGATCTCTGCGGGGCGCTCTGTGGATAACCCTCGACTGTGGATAACCCGCCGGCCGGCCCGCGGCTTGGCAGAATGGCGGCATGTCGATTCACGAGGTCGGAACCATCTCGGTGATCGCCGTCGAGGACGCGGCCGGGCCGTTCTTCGCGCCACGGTCCGAGGCGTTTCCGACGGCCACGGCCGAGCAATGGGCCGCCGCCGACGCGCTCGATCCCGCCGCCCGCACGGCCGACGGTGAGTGGCTGCTGAGGTTCCGGAGCTATGCCGTACGCGTCGGGCCGGCCCGGTCATCCTGGTCGACGCGGGCATCGGGCCGGCCGGGTCGCTCGCGGCCGACTGGGCACCGGTTCCGGGGCGGCTGCCCGAGGCGCTGGCCGAGGCGGGCATCGCGCCCACCGACGTGTCGGCCATCGTGCTGACCCATCTGCACAACGACCACATGGGGTGGGCGGTGCCGCGCGACTCGCCGTTCACCGAGGCCCGCGTGGTGATGCAACAGGCCGACATCGACGCGTACGCCGCCAACCGTGAGCACGCGGGGCAGTACGACCTGCTCGTCGAGCCGTTGCGGGCGGCCGGGCGGTTGGAGGCGCTCGACGGGGAGCGGCAGCTGGCGCCGGGCGTACGGGTGGTGCCGACCCCGGGTCACACCCCGGGCCACCAGTCGGTGTGGGTCGAGTCGGGCCGCGACAGCCTGCTCGTCACCGGCGACCTGCTCGTGCACGCCATCCAACTGCTCGACCCCGACCTCCCGTACGCCGGCGACACGGACCCGGAGCTCGCACGAAAGAGCCGAGGAGCGGCGCTCAGCGAGGCCCGCGGCCGGGGAGCCACGCTCGCCGTCTCCCACTTGGGCAACGCGTTCAGCGCCCCGGCGACCTAATAAGGGCCGCCCGCCGGAAGCCGGGACGCGCTTCGGGCTCTTGCGATCTCATGAGCGTGAGGGAAAGGGACGAGTCGCCGGGAACGGCCCCGGCTGCGTCTGTCCGGCGGCCACGCTGCGTACGAGAAAAGGCCGGAACCAAAAGTCCCGGCCTTCCCAAGTTTCGCGCGGCACACCACGCGGCATCGATCAGAGGTTGGCGACGTCCGCCTGCTTGGCGCGGACGGCCTCGGCGGCCTCCTTGAGACCGGCCAGCTCGGTGTCGGTGAGCTTGTCCTCGACGACCTTCTTGATGCCCTCGGCGCCGATCTGGGCCTCGACGCCCAGGTAGACGCCGGAGATGCCGTACTCGCCGTCGACCCACGCGCAGACCGGCAGGACGGCGCCCGAGTCCTCGACGACGGCCTTGGCCATGCGGGCGGCCGCGGCCGACGGGGCGTAGTAGGCCGAACCGGTCTTGAGCAGGGCCACGACCTCGGCCCCGCCGTTGCGGGTGCGGACGACCAGCTCCTCGATCTTGTCGGCGGGCAGCAGGTCGGACAGCGGCTTGCCGTCGACGGTGCAGCGCGACGGGACCGGCACCATGGTGTCGCCGTGCGAGCCCAGCGTGAGGGCCTTGACACTCTTCACCGGCACCGCGAGGGTCTCGGCGATCGAGTTCGTGAAGCGGGCCGTGTCGAGCACGCCGGCCTGGCCGAACACCCGGTTCTTGGGGAACTGGGTGGCGAGCTGGGCGAGGGCGGTCATCTCGTCGACCGGGTTCGACACGACGATGACGACGGCGTTGGGGGCGTACTTGGCGATGTTCTCGGCGACCTGGCGCACGATCTTCGCGTTGACCTCGAGCAGGTCCATGCGGCTCATGCCGGGCTTGCGGGGCAGGCCGGCGGTGACGACCACGACGTCGGAGCCCTCGATGGCCTCGTAGCCCTCGCCGTTGGGGCCGGTGGTGGCGCCGACGATCTTGGTCTCGAAGCCCTCGATCGGCCGGGACTGGTTCATGTCGAGCGCGAGACCGGCCGGCTTGCCGTCGATGATGTCGGTGAGCACAACGGTTTCGAAGATGTCGTACTCGGCCAGGCGCTGCGCGGTCGTCGAGCCGTAGAAACCGGCACCTACGACGGTTACCTTCTTACCCATTGCTCATCCACTCCCAGTCTAGGGACGATTTTTCCGGACCGTATCAGTCGGTTAACGCCGTATTACCGGCCGGTCGCCTCAACGCGAGTTAAGCCACTGTCGCACCGTGAGCGGTGGCGAACTGCACCGCCTGTTCCAGGTCGATCGTGGCTCCGGTGAGGTCGACACCGCGCAACTCGACCCCGTCGAGGTCGGCACCGCGCAGGTCGGCCCCCTTGAGGACGACGTCGGTGAGCCGCGCGGAGGACAGGTCGGCATCGCGCAGGTCGGCCCGCGAGAGGTCGGCGCCCATCAGGTCGGCCTCCCGCAACCGTAGTCCGCCCAGCCCGACGCCGGTCAGGTTCTGCCCGCGCAGCGACACGAAACCCCAGTCGCCGCCCGCGATCTTGAGGGGCCGCAGCCCGCAGTCGACGAACTGGGTGCCGGTCAGTTTGCAGTCGGTCAGCGTGGCGTCGAAGAACGAGCAGCGCTGCAGCGTCGACTGCATGATGGCCACCCGTTCCAGGACGGCCGCGTTGAACCGTACGTTGCCGAAGGTGCAGTTGGTGAAGACGCACCCGACCAGGTGCGCCTCCGACCAGTCGACGTCGTGGAACGCGCAGTCCTCGTACCGGACACCGGCGACCTCCTCCAGCGCCCAGTCACGGCCGCGGAAGGTGGTGTCCTGCACGAGGTCTTCCATGGCGGGTCAGCCGTGGAAGAAGTGACGGGTGCCGGTGAGATAGACGGTGACGCCGGCCTGGGCCGCGGCCGCGATCACCTGGTCGTCACGGATCGAGCCGCCCGGCTGCACGATCGCCTTGATGCCGGCCGCGACCAGCACCTCGAGCCCGTCGGGGAACGGGAAGAACGCGTCGGAGGCGGCCACGCTGCCCTTGGCCCGGTCGGCGCCGGCCCGGTTGACCGCGAGGTGCGCGGCGTCGACCCGGTTGACCTGGCCCATGCCGACACCGACGGTCGCGCCGTCGTGGGCCAGCAGGATCGCGTTGCTCTTCACGCTGCGGATGGCCCGCCACGCGAACGCCAGGTCGGCCAGGTCGTCGGCCGAGGCGGCCTCGCCGGTCGCCAGCGTCCAGTTGGCCGGGTCGTCGCCGGGCGCGTCGATGCGGTCGGACAGCTGCACCAGCGCGCCCCCGCCGACCTGCTTGACCTCGGCCCGCGGCGGATTCCACTCGGGCGCGATGAGCACCCGCAGCTTCTTCTTGGCGCGGAAGACGTCCAGGGCGGCTTCCTCGTACGCGGGAGCGACGATCACCTCGGTGAAGATGCCGTCGAGCTGCTTGGCCATGGCCTCGGTGACCACGCGGTTGGCCGCGATGACGCCGCCGAACGCCGAGACCGGGTCGCAGTCGTTGGCCTTGCGGTGCGCGTCGGCGATGTCGGCGCCGACCGCGATGCCGCAGGGGTTGGCGTGCTTGATGATGGCCACGCAGGGCTCGTCGAAGTCGTTGGCGCTGCGCCAGGCCGCGTCGGCGTCGACGTAGTTGTTGAACGACAGCTCACCGCCGTGCACCAGCTCGGCCTGGGCCAGACCGGCGGGCGCGCCCGGGTCGGCGTAGAGCGCGGCCTGCTGGTGCGGGTTCTCGCCGTAACGCAGGGTGTTCTGCTTGACCAGGGCCAGGCCGGCGAACGCGGGGAAGCCGGCCTCCTCGACCAGGGTGCTCGCCGTCCAGTTGGCCACGGCCACGTCGTACTCGGCGATGTCGGCGAAGGCCCGGGCCGCGAGCGCCTTGCGCTGAGGAAGCGTGAAGCCACCGTTTTCCAGAGCGTCCGAGATCAGCCCGTACGCCTCGGGGGTCGTCACCACGGCGACCGAGGGGTGGTTCTTCGCGGCCGCGCGCACCATGGCCGGACCGCCGATGTCGATCTGTTCGACGCACTCGTCGACGCCCGCGCCCGACGCCACGGTCTGGGTGAACGGGTAGAGGTTGCTGACCAGCAGCTCGAACGGGGCGATCTCGAGCTCGGCCAGCTGGGCCGCGTGGCTCTCCAGCCGCAGGTCGGCCAGCAGGCCGGCGTGCACGCGGGGGTGCAGCGTCTTGACCCGGCCGTCGAGGGTCTCGGGGAAGCCGGTGAGCTGTTCGACCCGGGTGACGGGGACACCGGCCGCCTCGACGGTGGAGGCGGTCGAACCGGTGGAGACGATCTCGACACCGGCCGCGGAGAGCGCCTGGGCGAGCTCGACGAGGCCGGTCTTGTCGTAAACGCTCAGCAGTGCCCGCTTGATCGGGCGGCGGCCCTCGTCGGAGCTGCTCATGGAATGCGTACCTTCCTGTTCTGAATGGTCCAGCCCTCGCGCACCAGGCGGCCGACGTGCTCGACCAGCTGGGCCCGCTCGGCCACCTTGATCCGCTCGGTCAGCGTGTCTTCCGTGTCGTCGTCGAGCACGGGGACCGCGACCTGGGCGATGATCGGGCCGGTGTCGACGCCGGCGTCGACGAAGAAGAGGGTCGCCCCGGCGATCTTGACGCCGTAGGCGAGGGCGTCGCGCGGGCCGTGGATGCCGGGGAACGACGGCAGCAGCGCGTTGTGGGTGTTGATGTAACGGTCGCCGAACGCGGCCAGGAACTGCGGCCCGACCAGCTTGAGGAAGCCGGCCGAGACGATCAGGTCGGGCTTGAACTCGGCGACGTGGGCGGCGAGGGCGGCGTCCCAGTCGTCTCGCGTCTCGTAGGCCTTCACCGGGTCGACGAAGGTGGGCACACCCGCGGCGGCGGCCCGGTCGAGACCGGCGATGCCGTCGCGGTCGGCGCCCACGGCCACGACCTGCGCGCCGTAGGCGGGGTCGGCCGAGGCGTCGAGCAGAGCCTGAAGGTTGCTGCCCGAACCGGAGACGAGGACGACCAGGCGGGCGGGCGCGGGGTCGGTCACCCGAGCACCCTATCTCCGCACAGCGGGACGACCGACAACGGGTATGGGCTCAGGGCAGGCGAAACAGCTGATCTTCAGATACGCTGCCGGTCCTCAGAGATTCGGATTTCTCACTGCTCACGAGCCATATGCACTCACTGCTCGAGGGCTATATGCACAGGAGGAACTGCGCGTGACTACCCCACCCCCGTACTACGGTCCCCCGGGCGGCGAGCCGGGCGGTGTGCCGGCGGCTCCGGAGAACACCCAGGGTCTTGTCGGCATGATCCTCGGAATCGTGTCGATTCCGCTGGTCTGCTGCTTCTACCTGGGCATTCCGCTGGGCATCGCGGCCGCGGTCGTCAGCTACCTCGGCCTGCAGAAGGCCAACGCGGGCCGGGCCACCAACCGCAGCCAGGCCATGGCCGGCCTGATCACCGGCGCGGTCGGTGCGGTGCTCGGCATCGCCCTGCTGATCTGGGCGATCACCGCGGGCAGCAGCATCAACTGGGAAGACTTCACGAACAACAGCAGCAACTGACGTTCGCGGGAAAAAGGGGGCGCCGGTCGGCGCCCCCTTTTTTCATGCCTTGGGGGCCGGGCGGAGAATCTTGGCCGCGGCCGCGCCAAGGGCCGCCGAGACGCCGAGCACGGCGGTGGCGACCAGACCGACCGTCCACGGGTCGGGGCCGATCGTCGCCAGCCGGCCGTCGCCCAGCGGGCCGCCGGAGAACTCCGCCAGCAGGCCGAGCACCACCCCCGCGACCGGACCGGCGAGTAGACCGCTGCCGAGCACGGCCGGCCACGACGTCTCACGCGGCAGGCGCAGCATGAGCAGCCAGCCCACGGCCAGGCCGGCCGCCACGGGCAGGGCCAGCAACAGGGTTCCGGCCGCGCCCATCGGGCCGTTCGGCAGACCGGCCAGCAGGGGCAGGGTGGGCAGCGGGCCGACGGTCACCTCGGTGAGGCGGATCACCGAGCCGGTGCCGAGCGCGAAGCCGGGGCCGAGCAGGTAGGCCGCCGCCCAGATCACGCCGTTGACGCCGTACGCGAGGCTGACCAGGGTGATGCCCGCCTGGCCGGCCACGCCGGTGCGGTAGGCCGAGATCATGTCGGCCGCCTGGCCGCCGCCGATCGCGATCGAGAGACCGGTGACCCCGGCGCCGGCCGCGAGGACAAAAAGTGCGGCCATGACTCCCGTACGCATCCCGTGGCGCACCGGGCCGGGCAGGCGCTCGGCCCAGACGCGCAGGGCGTCGGTGCCGCGCAAGGAACCGACCAGCGCCGCCCCGCCGCCGATCACGAAGAAGTTGAGCGCGGCCCGGCCCGCGGTGATCTCGGTGCCGCGGCCGTCGACGAGCAGCGCACAGACCGAGCCGAGCAGCGAATAGGTCAGGGCGATGGCGAACGCCACCGACACCGCGCGCAGGGTGGAGCCCGAGCGGCGGGCGCCGACGGCCCGGGTGACGTGCAGGCCGGCCCGGCTCAGCCGCCAGACCACCAGCATGCTGAGCAGCAGCGGGGTGAGGCCGAGAGAACCGATCGAGGTGCCGATAGGAACGCCGTGGCCGAGCAGCCACCCGGCCAGACCGGCGTGGGCGGCGCCCAGCAGGCCCCCGCTGCCCTCGAGGGTGCGGGCAAGGCCGATGACCGCGGCGACCGGCAGATAGGAGAGCAGGGCCGCCCAGAGCGTGGCGAAGGCGGCCGCCACCGGCAGCGGGGCCCGCTTCGCCGGGCGCTGCGGCGGGCGGCGCTGGGTGGGCAGCTTGACCGTCTCGCGGTTGGCCTGGACCTTGTCGTCGACCAGGACCGTGCGCTGCTCCCGGGCGACATCGACGGCTTCGGTCGACCGTTGGACGGCTTCGGTGTCGCGCTGGATCGCCTCGGTGTCGCGCTGGATGTCGACCGGCACGGTCTCGTGGGCGACCTCCGCTGCCTCGGCGACCGCGAAGGGGTCGTCCGAGTCTTCGGTCCGGTCGGGTGTGGTCGGCATCGCGGCCTACTTTTCCACGCCGTGGCCGGGCAGGCGATGCAGAAACGACGGCGCGCCGCCGATCGGATCGCCCGGACCCGTTCGGCGGCGCGCCGGCCGCATGGAGTGCGTGGTCAGCTCATGACCTCGCGCATGAGCCGGGCGGTCTCGCTCGGCGTCTTGCCGACCTTGACGCCCGCGGCCTCGAGGGCCTCCTTCTTGGCGTCCGCGGTGCCCGCGGAGCCCGAGATGATCGCGCCGGCGTGACCCATGGTCTTGCCGGGCGGGGCGGTGAAGCCGGCGATGTAGCCGACGACCGGCTTGGTGACGTTGGCCTTGATGAACTCGGCCGCCCGCTCCTCGGCGTCGCCGCCGATCTCACCGATCATGACGATCGCGTCGGTGTCGGGGTCGTCCTGGAACGCCTTGAGCGCGTCGATGTGCGTGGTGCCGATGACCGGGTCGCCACCGATGCCGACGGCGGTCGAGAAACCGAAGTCGCGCAGCTCGTACATGAGCTGGTAGGTCAGCGTGCCGCTCTTGCTGACCAGGCCGATGCGGCCACCCGGGGTGATGTCGGCCGGGATGATGCCGGCGTTGCTGGCGCCCGGCGAGGCGATGCCCGGGCAGTTCGGGCCGATGATCCGGGTCTTCTGACCGCGGTCCACGTTGTAGGCCCAGGCGGCCGCGCTGTCCTGCACCGGCACGCCCTCGGTGATCACGACGGCGAGCGGGATCTCGGCGTCGATCGCCTCGACGATCGCGGCCTTGGTGAACGCCGGCGGCACGAAGATGACCGACACGTCGGCGCCGGTCTCCTTCATCGCCTCGGCGACGCTCGCGAACACCGGAAGCTCGGTGCCGTCGAAGTCCACCGTCGTGCCGGCCTTGCGCGGGTTCACGCCGCCGACCACGTTGGTGCCCGCGGCCAGCATGCGCCGCGTGTGCTTCGAGCCTTCGGAGCCGGTCATGCCCTGGACGATGACCTTGGATTCCTTGGTGAGCCAGATTGCCATGTCGTCACTTCCCCGCAGCCGCGAGCTCGGCGGCCCGTGCGGCCGCTCCATCCATCGTGTCCACTCGCTCGACCAGCGGGTTGTTCGCGCCGTCGAGGATCGCCCGGCCGGCCTCGGCGTTGTTGCCGTCGAGACGCACGACCAGCGGCTTGGTGACCTGCTCGCCGCGCTCACCGAGCAGGGCGAGAGCCTGGATGATGCCGTTGGCGACCTCGTCGCAGGCGGTGATGCCGCCGAAGACGTTGACGAAGACCGACTTCACGGCCGGGTCGCCGAGGACGATCTCGAGGCCGTTCGCCATCACCTGGGCGCTGGCGCCACCACCGATGTCGAGGAAGTTGGCCGGCTTGACGTTGCCGTGCTGCTCGCCGGCGTAGGCCACCACGTCGAGGGTGGACATGACCAGGCCGGCGCCGTTGCCGATGATGCCGACCTCGCCGTCCAGCTTGACGTAGTTGAGGTTCTTGGCCTTGGCCGCCTGCTCCAGCGGGTCGACCGCGGACTGGTCGACCAGCGCCTCGTGGTCGGGGTGCCGGAACGACGCGTTCTCGTCCAGGGTGACCTTGGCGTCGAGCGCGAGCACGCGGCCGTCGCCGACCTTGGCCAGCGGGTTGACCTCGACCAGGGTGGCGTCCTCGGCGACGAACGCCTGCCACAGCTTGACCGCGATGTCGACGACCTGGTCGGCGACCTCGGCCGGGAACTGGGCCTGGGTGACGATCTCGCGGGCCTTGGCCTCGTCGACGCCCTTGCTGGCGTCGATGGCGACCTTGGCGACGCGGTCGGGGTCCTCCTCGGCGACCTGCTCGATCTCCATGCCGCCGGCGACGCTGGCGATGCAGAGGAAGGTACGGTTGGCGCGGTCGAGCAGGTAGGAGAAGTAGTACTCCTCCTTGATGTCGGCCGTCTCGGCCAGCATCACCTTGTGAACCGTGTGGCCCTTGATGTCCATGCCCAGGATGTCGGTCGCGCGGGCCTCGGCCTCGTCCGGGCCGTCGGCCAGCTTGACGCCGCCCGCCTTGCCACGGCCACCGACCTTGACCTGCGCCTTGACGACAACCTTGCCGCCGAGCCGCTCGGCGATCGCCCGGGCCTCCTGCGGGGTCTCGGCGACGCCACCGCCCAGCACGGGCAGGCCGTGCCGTTCGAAGAGGTCGCGCCCCTGATACTCGAACAGGTCCACGTGTCTCCTTTCGCTCGCGACGGCAAGCAAGCGCCGGCAAGCCACACCGCCCGCGTCCCGACCTGATGTGCGCGGCGGCCTGGGAACAGCGTCGCCGGCGTGAAGAATGTCCGGCCCGTCGGGCCTTCATTCGCAGACTAGCGACCTGAGTACCCGGTCCGTAGGCGCGGGTGCGCGGTGTGCAAGACCACACACCAGAGGTACGTGGGACGGCTGTGCCCGGTGTTCCGGAACTTCCCCGCCGGACGTGCGTAACCACCCACTCCGGGCGTCGTTGAGTGTGGTGTCGGACCGCTACGGCGCGCCCGGCGCGAAGGCGGCCGATGCCCTGTCGGTCGAGGGGTGGCGGCGGGGCATCGTGCATAGAGAGGCCGGACGTGTGAGGGGTGCGTCCGGCCTCTCCCCTTGCCTCCGGCCCATCCGCTTCTCCCTCGGGCTTTCACCGCGGGGTTGAGGCTGGTCGGGCCACCGGCTTTCACGACGGGGTTGAGGCTGGTCGGGTCACCGGCTTTCACCGCGGGGTTGAGGCTGGTCAAGCCACCGGCGAACGGACATTGGCGCGTACCCATTCGATGATGGACGCGGTAGTGGCGCCGGGAGTGAATATGTGGGCGACGCCGAGCTTTTCCAATTCGGCGATGTCGTCGGCCGGAATGATGCCTCCGCCGAATACGACGATGTCGCCGGCGTCACGCTCCGCCAATAGCTCGATCACACGGCGGAACAATGTCATGTGCGCCCCGGACAGAACGGACAAACCGATCGCGTCGGCGTCCTCCTGAATCGAGGTCTCGACGATCTGCTCCGGCGTCTGGTGCAGGCCGGTGTAGACGACCTCCATACCGGCGTCGCGCAGCGCCCTGGCCACGACTTTCGCGCCGCGATCGTGCCCGTCCAGCCCCGGCTTCGCGACGACCACCCTGATCCGTGCCTGCATCCCGACCCTCCGAGCCCGCTGACCGCGTTGTCACCTGAACGAACGGTAACCTGCGGGGCGGGTCCGGGGTAGCCATCGGCGCCAACACGTGATCACCTGCGGTGACGAAAAATGTATTCTGCGTCACCTCACTATCTGTTTTTCATGCCATTACTCCGCGTGCGCGAACAACTGCACGAGGAAAGGTGACCAATTCGGACATTCGCTGCGCAATGCGGACCAGGAAGTGTCAGCGATTTGGCGCTGCGACTTGTGGCCCCGGGGCCATTTCGTTACCGTGGCTCCCGGCTGTCAACCAGTTAACGCTGATCTGACAGCTCGGAACGGTCTCGGATCCCCGGAATTTCGCCCCGTGACCACCGCCGATTTGCCACCGACGGAGGGTTGTTCGTGCGCCAGCGCTTGTCGTCTGAGCCCGATCGTTATCGCGGCCGCCGCCGCGTACCCACCCCTCCGCGCAGCCGTTACGCCGTCGCCGTCACCGCGGCCTTCGCCGGAGCCGGCGTTGTCGCCCTCGGCGCCGCGAACCTTCCGGACCAGAAGCAGATCGACCCACAGGCGCTCACCGCCCAGGGTTCGGTCCAGTCCGTCGACGAGGCCATCGCCGAGCGCGACGCGGGCACCGACGCCGCCTCGCGAAGCAACAACCGCGGCGCCGCCCAGACCCAGGTCAGCGCCGAACAGGCCGAGGCCGACGCCTGGCTCCTCCCCCTGGAGGACTACGACTTCACGTCGGCCTTCGGCGTCCGCTGGAACAAGCTGCACGCCGGCATCGACCTGGCCGCTCCCGAGGGCGTCCCGTTCAAGGCGGTGCACGGCGGCGAGGTCACCCAGGCGGGCTACTACGGCGCCTACGGCTACTCGGTCACGATCAAGGACGACGAGGGCCGCGAGTTCATCTACGCGCACGCCCGGCGGGTTCTGGTCAAGAAGGGCGACGTCGTCAAGGCGGGCCAGGTGCTCGGCCAGGTCGGCAACACCGGCGCCTCCTACGGCACCCACCTGCACCTCGAGGTGCACGTCGACGGCAGCCCGACCGACCCGATCCCGCTGCTGCGTCAGCACGGCGTCGACATCAAGCTCCAGGTCGAGTCGGTGTACGCCAACATGGCCGCCGCGTCCTGACCTCTCTCATACCCGTCAGCGCGCGGGTAAACCTGTGGCGCCGCACACGGCCACGGTTGCAACTCGGGTGAACCGGCCCCGATCTTTCTCATAAAGCCTTCAGGCAGGCCGACAGGCAGATGTCGGTGATCCGTTCTGCCTGGGAGGTCGTTCCGCGTGGCGCTTCGAGCCGAGACCAGTTCCGTCGGGCGGCACCGCCGGGGCCAGGTCCGTCGTCACCGCGCGCCGGGCGTTCTGACCAGTGACCGGGCCCGCACCGTGCTGCTGACCGCCGCCCTGAGCACCGCGCTCGTCACCGGCGTGGCCGGTGGCACGGCCGCGGCCGCCTCCGAGGAGCAGGCCACCCCGGTCGCCGATTTCGCCCCGGTCGAGGCCTTCTCGGCGCCCGAGCCGGGTGCGGCCACGGTCGACGTGGGCCCGTGGAGCCCTCCCTCCGAGGGACAGGCCACCGTCGCGCGCCGCAAGTTCAAGCCGCGCGTGGTCGTCGAGGCCGCGCCGAAGGCCACCACCGCCTGGGTGAACCCGAACCCCTCGGGCAGTGTCACGTCGTGCTTCGGACCGCGCTGGGGACGGCTGCACGCGGGCGTGGACATCGCCGGGCCGGACGGTTCCCCGATCCTCGCCGCGGGCGCCGGTGTCGTCGTGCGGGCGGGCGCGGCCCAGGGCTACGGCAACGCGGTGCTGATCGACCACGGCAACGGCTACCTCACCCACTACGGCCACATGTCGGCGATCGCCGTGCACGAGGGTCAGCGGGTCGAGGCCGGCGAGCAGATCGGCGACGAGGGGTCGACCGGCCACTCCACCGGGCCGCACCTGCACTTCGAGGTGCACGAGGGCTTCTACAAGAACCCGATCGAGCCGGTGCGCTGGCTGCACGAGCACGGCGTCACGCTGAACGGCTGCGCGACCGCCTAGATCTTCTCGATCGGGGCGTGGCGCAGGATCAGCCACATCACCTGGTCGCCGAAGTCGATCTGGGCGCGCGCGCCGGGGCCCTGGCCCTCGACGGTGACCACGCGGCCCAGGCCGTAACGCTGGTGGTTGACCCGGTCGCCGGCCGACACCTTGGGCGTCTGGGGCAGCTCGCTGGCCGTCGACAACCGGCTGGCGTCGATGCCGAGGCGGCTCGCCAGCTGCTGGGCCTTGGGGGTGCCGCCCGCGAAACCCCCGCCGCGGAAACGGTCTCCCCCGCCGCGACCACCCACGCCGCCGCCCGTGCCCGACCATGAGGTGTAGTTGCCGGCCGTGCGCTCCCAGCGGATCAGCTCGGGCGGCAGCTCGTCGGTGAAGCGGGACGGCGGGTTGTATTGCGGCTGGCCCCACGCGCCCCGGGTGACCGCGCGGGAAAGATAGAGCCGCTGCCGCGCGCGGGTGATGCCCACGTAGGCCAGCCGGCGTTCCTCTTCGAGCTCGTTGTTGTCGCCGAGCGCGCGGGTGTGCGGGAAGACGCCGTCTTCGAGGCCGGTCAGGAAGACGACCGGGAACTCCAGGCCCTTGGCCGTGTGCAGCGTCATCAGCGTGACCACGCCCTGGTGGTCGGGGTCGTCGTCGGGCAGCTGGTCGGCGTCGGCCACGAGCGCGACCTGCTCGAGGAAACCGGCCAGGGTGGCGGCGGGCGCCTCGTCGTCCTCGTCGGCCTGGGCCTCGACCCGTTCGGTGTATTCGCGGGCGACGCTCACCAGTTCCTGCAGGTTCTCGACGCGGCCCTGGTCTTGCGGGTCGAGGCTCTCTTCCAGCTCGGAGAGCAGGCCGGAACGCTGCAACGCCAGCTCCAGCACCTCTTCGGGCGGTGAGCTCTGCGCGGCCTCGCGCAGGTCGTCGAGCAGCTGCACGAAGTCGGCGATGCTGTTGGCCGAGCGGGCGGCGATGCCGGGGGCGTCCTTCGCGTGGCGCAGGGCCTGGCCGAACGAGATGCGGTCGCGCGAGCTCAGCGCCTCGACGCAGGCCTCGGCCCGGTCGCCGATGCCGCGCTTGGGCGTGTTGAGCACACGACGGATGCTCACCGTGTCGTCGTCGTTCACGACGGCCCGCAGGTAGGCCAGCGCGTCGCGGACCTCTTTGCGCTCGTAGAACCGGACGCCGCCGACCACCTTGTAGGGCAGGCCGACCCGGATGAACACCTCTTCGAAGACACGGGACTGCGCGTTGGTGCGGTAGAACACGGCCACGTCACCGGGGCGCACGCCCTCGCGGTCACCCAGGCGGTCGATCTCGCGGGCGACCCAGTCGGCCTCGGCGTGTTCGGTGTCGGCGACATAACCCACGATCTGCTCGCCGGCGCCCTGGTCGCTCCAGAGCCGCTTGGGCTTGCGCGACGTGTTGCGGTCGATCACCGCGTTGGCCGCCGACAGGATGGTCTGGGTGGAGCGGTAGTTCTGCTCGAGCAGGATCGTGCGGGCGTCGGGGTAGTCGCGCTCGAACTCGAGGATGTTGCGGATCGTGGCGCCGCGGAACGCGTAGATCGACTGGTCGGCGTCACCCACCACGCACAGCTCAGCGGGTTCGACCTCCCCACCCTTCTCACCCACCAGCTCTTTCACCAGCATGTACTGCGCGTGGTTGGTGTCCTGGTATTCGTCGACCATCACGTGGCGGAAGCGGCGACGATAGGTCTCGGCGACGTGGGGATGCGACTGGAACAGGTGGACCGTGGTCATGATGATGTCGTCGAAGTCGAGCGCGTGCGCCTCCCGGAGGCGGCGCTGATAGAGCTCGTAGGCCTCGGCGACCGCCCGCTCGGCCGGCCCCTTGGCCTTCTCCTTGAACTCCTCGGGCTCGACCAGCTCGTTCTTCAGGTTGGACACCTGGGCCGTCAGGCCGCGCGCCGAGTAGCGCTTGGGGTCGAGGTCGAGCTCGCGGATCACCAGCGTCATGAGACGGCGCGAGTCGTCGGCGTCGTAGATCGAGAACGAGCTCTTGAGGCCGGCGTGCTCGTGTTCGGCGCGCAGGATGCGCACGCACGCCGAGTGGAACGTCGACACCCACATGAGCCGGGCGCGCGGGCCGACGAGCTGGGCCACCCGCTCCTTCATCTCACCGGCGGCCTTGTTGGTGAACGTGATCGCGATGATCTGGCCGGGGTGGACGTCGCGCTCGGCGAGCAGATAGGCGATGCGATGGGTCAGCACCCGGGTCTTGCCGGAGCCGGCGCCGGCCACGATGAGCAGCGGCGAACCGGCGTGGGTGACGGCGTCACGCTGGGGCCCGTTGAGCCCCGTGAGCAGGGACTCCGGGTCGAGCCCGCGTTTGGGCCGGGCCTGCTCGGGAGCGCGGGTGGCGGGCATGGCGAACAGGGCGCCGTCGGGGGTTTCAGAAGAAGGTCGCATCGCGGGGTGAAGTCTATGCCGACCCCCCGACAAGAATTCGCCCTCGCCGTGTGCCATCGATGCGACTTGTTTATCCACAGGTAGTAGCGCTCACCAGCTTCGATACACGAGGCTGTCGGAGTTGCCTGACCATCGTCGATCCTTCGTCCGACTGGGAGACCGAACAAAATGGACCGTCCCCGTCTTCGCGGCCGGGCCGGGCTGCGCCACCTCGCGGCCCCGGCCCTGGCCCTGGCCGTCGTCGCGGCGCTGCCCCTGGCCCCCGCCGCCGACACGCCCGCGGCCGCCGCGCCACCGCCCGAGTTCCAGCCCGTCAGCGTGAACGCCGGGCTGCCCCAGGGCGCCACCGTCAAGGGCCAGTTCCTGAGCTACAACGACTTCCACGGCGCGATCGACCCGCCGAGCGGGAGCGGCGCGGTGGTCAACGCCTCCGGCACCTCGACGCCCGCGGGCGGGGTGGAATACCTCGCCACATACCTCAAGAAGCTGCGCGCCGAGGCCAAGGCCGAGGGCCGCCAGACCGTCACGGTGGGCGCCGGCGACCTCGTCGGGGCGACCCCGCTGGTCAGCGCCGCGTTCCACGACGAGCCGACCATCGAGCTGATGAACCAGATCGGGCTGCAGGTGAGCTCGGTCGGCAACCACGAGTTCGACGAGGGTGTCGACGAGCTGATCCGCCTGCAGCGCGGCGGCTGCCACCCGACCGACGGCTGCCAGGACGGCGACGGCTTCAAGGGCGCCAAGTTCACCTATCTGGCCGCCAACACGATCGACAACCGCACCAAGCTGCCGATCCTGCCGCCCATCGACATCAAGCTGATCAACGGTGTCCCGGTCGGCTTCGTCGGCATGACGCTCGAGGGCACCCCCGGCATCGTCAACCCCGCCGGCATCAAGAACGTGCACTTCACCGACGAGGTCGAGACCGCCAACAAGTGGGGCAACCTGCTCAAGCTGTTCGGTGTGAAGGCCCAGGTGCTGCTCGTGCACGAGGGCGGCTCGCAGGCCACGGCCACGCCGACCCCGGGCGTATCGGACTGCACCGGCTTCAGCGGCCCGATCGTGCCGATCGTGGCCGGCCTCAACCCCGAGTTCGGTCTGGTCGTCTCGGGTCACACCCACCGGTTCTACACGTGCAAGCTGCCCACCAAGGGCGGCACCGCGGTGGTCACCAGCGCCGGCACCAACGGCCAGCTGATCACCGACATCGACTGGTCGGTCGACTGCCGCACGGGCCGGTTCGCCCAGGTCACCGCGAAGAACGTGATCGTCGAGAACGGCGTGCCGGACGGCAACGGCGGCTGGCAGCGCGACGCCAACGGGGTCTACCTCAAGAACCCGGCCACGGTCGACGCGGGGGCCAAGAAGATCGCCGACAAATACCGTACGGCGGTGGCCCCGATCGCCAACCGGGTGGTGGGCCGCATCACCGCCGACATCACCCGCACCGCGACGCCGGCCGGGGAGACGCCGCTCGGTGACGTGATCGCCGACGCCCAGCTGGCCCGCACGACCGGCGACGGCGCCCAGATCGCGCTGATGAACCCGGGCGGCATCCGGGCCGACTTCGACGCCGAGGCCTCCTCCGGCGGGGAAGCGAACGGCGAGGTGACGTACGGGGAAGCCTTCACGGTTCAGCCCTTCAACAACCTCGTGGTCACCCAGACCTTCACCGGCGCGCAGATCAAGGCGGTGCTGGAGCAGCAGTTCGCCGGCTTCAACGGCCAGACCACGACCAAGATCCTGCAGGTGTCGAACGGCTTCACGTACACGTGGAGCGCCTCGGCCGCCCTCGGCTCCAAGATCTCGAACCTGGCCCTGAACGGGACGCCGATCGACCCGGCCGCCTCCTACAAGGTGACGACGAACGACTTCCTGGCCAACGGCGGCGACGGCTTCACGTCTCTGACCGCGGGCACCGGCCGTACGACGGCTCCGGGCTTCGACGTCGACGCGCTGGTGGCCTACCTGGGCGCCGGCGAGCCGGTCGCGCCCGGCCCGGCCAACCGCATCACCACCGTCGCCTGACGTCGGTGCTGTCGTCCCACGGATCGGGCGGTTTCCTTGCGGAGCCGCTCGTGACGGGGGCATACTCGGCTCCGTGATCCAGCAGACGCGATTTTTTTATGGCACCGGGAGTCCGGCTGCCGTAGGCGTCTGAACGACAGACCTACATCGAGCCCCGGGCTTCACCGCCCGGGGCTTGATGCTGCCCGGGCCGGGTCGACCGGGGCGCAAGCACCCGAGGAGCACGACATGACCGCCGATCTGATGGACCAGAACACCGGCGCGGGCGAGCCGCTGGCCGCCGACGAGATCCGCGCCATGCGCGAACGGATCGACGAGATCGATCAGCAGATCATCGACCTCTGGCAGGAGCGGGCCCGCCTCTCCCAGACGGTCGGCAAGACCCGCATGGCCAGCGGCGGCACCCGCCTGGTCCTCTCCCGCGAGCGCGAGATCGTCGAGCGTTTCCGCCAGGCCATGGGTCCCGACGGAGCCCAGGTCGCCCTGATGATCCTCCGAGCCGGCCGCGGTCCTCTCTGAGGCGTCGCGTCACGGCCCTCCAGGGCGTCAGAAGCGGCGCATGACGTCGCGGATCTCGGCGAAGTGGCAGGCGCTCGGGTGCGGTGAGCGCTCGCGGATCTGCAGCAGAGGCTCGTGTTCGGCGCAGCCGGGCTGGGCCTTCCAGCAGCGCGTGCGGAAGCGGCACCCCGACGGCGGATCGGCCGGTGACGGCACGTCGCCGGAGAGCATGATGTGGTCGCGGCGGCCGCGCAGGCGCGGGTCGGGGACGGGTACGGCCGAGAGCAGCGCCTGCGTGTAGGGGTGGGTGGGCTGGTCATAGATCGCCACCTGGTTGCCGTACTCGACGATCTTTCCGAGATACATCACGGCGACCCGGTCGGAGATGTGGCGCACCACCGACAGGTCGTGGGCGATGAAGACGTAGGAGAGGCCGAGCCGGCGCTGCAGGCCCTCCAGCAGGTTGATCACCTGAGCCTGGATCGACACGTCGAGGGCCGACACCGGCTCGTCGCAGACGATGATCTCGGGGCGCAGGGCGAGGGCGCGGGCGATGCCGATGCGCTGGCGCTGGCCGCCGGAGAACTGGTGCGGGTAGCGGTTGATGTGGTCGGGGTTGAGCCCGACCAGGTCGAGCAGTTCCTGCACGGCCCGCTGCTTGCCGTGCTGCGGCACGGCGTCGGGGTGGATGTCGTACGGCTCACCGATGATGTCGCCGACCGTCATGCGCGGGTTGAGCGACGTGTACGGGTCCTGCATGACCATCTGGATGTTGCGGCGCGCCCGGCGCAGGCTGCTGCCTCGCAGCCGGGCCATGTTGTCGCCGCGCACCCGGATCTCGCCGCCGGACGGCTTCTCCAGCCCGACGAGCAGCTTGGCCAGCGTCGACTTGCCGCAACCGGACTCCCCGACGACGCCGAGGGTCTCGCCCCGGCGCAGTTGCAGGTCGACCCCGTCGACCGCCCGCACGGCCCCGGCCCGGGTCTTGAAGTGTTTGACCAGCCCGCGGGTCTCGAGCACGACGTCAGACACCGAGGACCTCCCGGACGAAGTGGCAGCTGGCGATCCGCTGCGGCGCGATCTGATAGGCCGGTGGCGGTTCGATGCCGCAGATCTCCCGGGCGTACGCGCATCGGGGGTGGAAGGCGCAGCCGCGCGGGATGTCGGTGAGGGCCGGTGGCAGCCCCCGGATCACGTTCAGCTGCCGCCCCTTGAGGTCGAGGCGCGGGATCGATTCGAGCAGGGCCTTGGTGTAGGCGTGGGCCGGGCGCGCGTAGATGTCGTAGACCGGCGCCTCCTCGACGACCTGGCCGGCGTACATGACGGCGATCCGGTCGGCGACGTCGGCCACCACGCCCATGTCGTGCGTGATCAGCATCAGGCCCATGTTGCGCTCGCGCTGCAGCTCGGCCAGCAGCCCCATGATCTGGGCCTGCACGGTCACGTCGAGGGCGGTGGTGGGCTCGTCGGCGATCAGCACCTCGGGGTCGAGCGCGAGCGCCATCGCGATCATGACGCGCTGCCGCATGCCGCCGGAGAACTCGTGCGGGTAGTCGTTGACCCGCCGTTTCGCGTCGGGGATGCGGACCTGGTCGAGCAGTTCGACCGCGCGGCGTTTGGCATCGCCCCGGGACATGCCGCGGTGCACCCGGAACAGCTCGCCGAGCTGGAACCCGACGGTGTAGACCGGGTTCAGGGCGCTCAGGGCGTCCTGGAAGATCATCGCGATGCGGTTGGCGCGCACCTTGCGCCGGTCGTTCTCGGGCAAGCGCAGCAGGTCGACGCCCCGGTAGAGCACCTGGCCGCCGGTCACGTGCGCGGGCGGGGTGTCGAGAATGCCCATGATCGCCTGGGCCGTCACCGATTTGCCGCAGCCCGACTCGCCGAGCACGGCGAGTGTCTCGCCCGGGTGCAGCCGCAGGGTGACGCCGTTGACCGCGCGGGCCACCCCTTCCCTCGTACGGAATTCCACCCGGAGGTCGCGGACGTCGAGCAACGGCGCCCGTGGGTCGATGCCGGGAACAGCGTCCATCTGAGCCGTGATGTCGGTCATCGGCGCCTCACCGCAGTTTCGGGTCGAAGGCGTCGCGGACGGCGTCGCCGAGCATGATGAAGGCGAGCACGGTGGCCGCCAGGAACACGGACGGCCACACCAGCGGGGCGGCCGCGGTACGCGCGTAAGGGCCGGTCTCGGCGATGGCCAGACCCCAGCTCACGGCGTCGCCCTTGAGCCCGACACCGAGGTAGGACAGCGTGGCCTCGCCGGCGATGTTGACGCCGAGCAGGATCGTCAGCACCACGATGAACGGGCTGATCGAGTTGGGCAGGATGTGCCGGAACATCAGCCGGCCCGGGCCCGCGCCGAGCATCCGGGCCGCGGCGACGTAGTCCTGGTTCTTCGCCGAGATCACGGCCGACCGCATCACGCGGGCGGCCGCCGTCCAGCCCAGCACCCCGAGCGTGAGGATGACGGCGACCACCCCGTTGCTCTCCGGGTCGGACGACAGGCGCTTGGCCAGCACGATCGCGCCGAGCAGGAACGGCACGCCGAGCATCACGTCGATGAAGCGGGACAGCAGGGCGTCGATCCAGCCTCCGGCATAGCCGGCCGCGAGCCCGACGAACAGGCCGATCACGCCGGCGATCAGGGTGGCCGCGATGGCGACGACGACGGAGTCGCGGGCCCCGTACACGGTCTTGGCATAGACGTCGCAGCCCTGGAAGTCGTACCCGAAGATCGCCCCGCCGGAGGCTCCGGCGTTCTTGCGCGCCAGCAGGCAGTCGCCCGGGTCGGCCGAGGTGAACAGCGACGGCCAGGCCGCCATCAGCAGGACGACCACGACCAGCGCGGCGGCGATCCAGAAGACCTTGCGGGAGCGCAGATCGAGCCAGGCGTCGCCGGCCAGGCCGCGCGGCTTGCCGGCATCGGTCGCGGGGGCCTCGGCCGTCGTCACGGCGTTGAGGTCACTCATAGCGGATCCTCGGATCGAGGGCGGCGTACAGCAGGTCGACGATCAGGTTGACCACCAGGAAGACGATCACCAGGATGCTGACGAAGCCGACGACGACCGGGCCGTCCTCGGTGCGTACGCCGCGGAAGAGGTTGAAGCCGACACCGGGGATGTTGAACACGCCCTCGGTCACGATCGCGCCCGACATCAGCACGCCGATGTCCACCCCGATCAGGGTGATCACCGGGATCAGCGAGTTGCGCAGCACGTGCACGCCGATCACGCGCCGGGGCGCCAGACCCTTGGCCCGGGCCGTACGCACGTAGTCCGCTCGCAGGTTCTCCGCGACCGACGTGCGGGTCACCCGCAACTCGGTCGCGATCACCAGGCTGCCCAGCACCAGGGCGGGCAGCAGCAGCTGGTAGAGGTTGGCGTCGCGGCCGGCGGTGGGCGGGAACCAGCCCAGCTGAATGCCGAAGATGAGCTGGGCCAGCGGGGCCAGCACCACGATCGGCATGGAGAGCACGATGAGCGTCAGCACCAGGGTGACGGTGTCGAACGCGCCGCCCCGCCGGATGCCGGAGAGCACCCCGGCCCCGATGGCGATCACGGCCGCGATGACGATCGCCAGCAGCGCCAGCCGGATGGTCACCGGCCAGGCCTGGGCCAGCATGTCGCCGATCGGGCGGCCGGTCAGCGACTGGCCGAAATCGCCGGTGAGCAGGCCCTTGAGGTAGTGCCAGTACTGGGCGAAGAAACCTTCGTCGAGGTGGTAGCGGGCGTTGAGCGCCGTCCGCTGGCTGTCGGTGAGGGGGCGGTCACCGACCAGCGCCTGAAAGGGGTCGTCGACGTACGCGAACATCAGCGCGTGGACGACGAACGTCGCTCCGAAGAAGGTGAGGACCATCTGGAGCAGGCGCCGCACGATATAGCGGAACATGTGGTGAAGCCTTTTGGGCGAGGGGCACGAGGACGATCAGAAAGCGGTGGCGCCACGGTTTCACCTCAACCGTGGCGCCACCACTGTTCGAGCGGTCAAAAATTCAACTAGCCGGCGATGTCGACCGAGTAGATGTCGACCTTCTGGTAGAGGTCCATCGTCACGTCGGTGACCCGCTCGGAGTAGCCGAAGACGTTCTGGCCGAACCGCAGCGGCAGCACGGGCATGTCCCGTACGAGCTGGGCCTCCGCCTCGATCCAGAGCTTCTCGGACTCCGCCTTGGTCAGGGCCGCCGAGCCCTGCCGCACCAGGCTGTCGAACGTGCTGTTCTTGTAGCCGTAGTAGTTCGAGGAGCCGTCGCTCGTGTAGAGCGGGCCGAGGTAGCTCTCCATCAGCGGGTAGTCCATCGTCCAGCCCAGACGGATCAGACCGACGTCCTCGCCCGCCTTCACCCGGTCGAGCACGTCCTTGAGCTTGGGCAGCCCCACGCCGGTGCAGTTGATCGCCAGCGACGCCTTGATCTGGTTGCACATCGCGTCGACCCAGGCCTTGTGCCCGCCGTCGATGTTGTACGAGATCTTGATGTCCTTCGGCCCGTTCGCCGCGGAGTACAGCTGCTTGGCCCGGGTCGGGTTGTATTCGCACCACTGGCCGCAGCTGGTCGACTTGGCGCCCTGCAGAACCGGCGAGACGAACGAGGTGGCCGGCGTCTCGGAGCCGAGGAAGACCTGGTCGGTCATCTCCTGCCGGTTGATCGCCATGGAGAGGGCGCGGCGCACGTTCGGGTTCTTGTACTTGTCGAGGTACATCGGGAAGCCGACGAACGAGAACGCGGAGCTGGGCGTGCGACCGAGGCGGGCACCCAGGTCACCGGAGGCGGAGGCGAGGTTCTCGATCGGGATCTTCGTCTCGATGTCGAGGTTGCCGCCGACCAGATCCGCGTACTGGGCGCCGAGGTCCTGATAGATCTTCCAGGTGATGCCGTTGACCTTGGGGACCGTGCCCTTGAAGTCGGCCACCTTCTCGACGGTGATCTTCTCGTCGTGCGACCAGGTGCCCTTCATCTTGAACGGCCCGTTGCCGATCGGCGCCTGCTCGAAGTCCTTGTTGAGCACCCCGTCGCCGGAGAACGCGGCCTTGGGCAGCGGGTAGAAGGAGTCGTACCCCATCACGGAGTCCCAGTTCACGAAGCCCTCGGTGAGCGTCACCGTGAAGGTCAGGTTGTTGACCTTCTTGAGCCCGCGCAGCTTGGTGGCCTTGGGATCGGAGGCCTTCTCGGGGCCGTCGCCGTCCGGGTCCTTCGACTGGAGATCGGCGTAGCCGTCGATGCGGCTGTAGAAGTACGACGCGAGCTGACCGTTCGGGCCGTAGGCGCCGTAGTTCCAGGCGTCGATGTAGTTGTCCGCGACGACCGGTTCGCCGTTGCTGAAGGTGAAGCCCGGCTTGAGCCGTACGGTCCAGATCCGGTTCGTCTTGTCCTTCGTGATCGACTGAGCCGCGACCGGATAGGGCGCGTTGTTCGCGTCGAAGCGCACGAGCGGGTAGAACAGCGACGCGAGCACCTGAGAACCACTCGACTCGATCGAGTTGGACGGGATCAGGCTCGAGGGCTCGGCGATGCCGATGCTGATGCTGTTCGGCAGAACCTCGGTGTCTTCCGAGCTACTGCCGCTGCAACCGGCCGCCAGCAGGACGATGGTGGTCGCTGCGGCCGCCACCTTCCACGGGCTTTTCCCAGGCATGTGGGGGGTGCCTCCTTCAGGGGCGCTCACGGGGGTCGTGTGAGACGCCAGCAACTGTGACACAGAGCCAACGACTGCCAGAGCCCCGTTATCAAGCCGATACTAGTCAGCCCTTACCGAAGGGCTTTTTCCTCGGCTCGTTTTATGACCCTGAACTGGGAGAACGCCGGTGGGTGCACAATCGGCGACCCACCGCAGCGACGTGATTCCGGCCGATCAGACGAGGCGTCGATCAGCCGCCCATCGTGACAATTCGTAACGGTTGCTCATTTGGAGCTTGCGAAGGACGTTCGAGACATGTGTCTCGACTGTCTTGATCGAGATGAACAGTTCCTTCGCGATCTCTTTGTACGCATATCCGCGCGCGAGCAGCCGCAGCACCTCGCGCTCGCGGTTGGTGAGCTGGTCGAGCTCGGGGTCGGCCACCGGCACGTCGGGGCGTGAGGCGAACGCGTCGAGCACAAATCCGGCCAGCCGCGGGCTGAACACCGCGTCCCCGTCGGCCACCCGGCGGATCGCGGCCGCCAGCTCGTCGGGCGAGATGGTCTTGGTCACGTAGCCCCGGGCGCCGGCCCGGATCAGGCCGATGACGTCTTCGGCGGCGTCGGAGACCGAGAGCGCGAGGAAGCGTACGTGGGGGTGGCTGCGCCGCATGGCGTCGAGCACCGCACGGCCGCCGCCGTCGGGCATGTGCACGTCGAGCAGCACGACGTCGGGCTCGATGGCGGTGATCTTGCTGACCGCCTCGGCCACCGAGCTGGCCTCACCCACCACCTCGACGTGCGCGCCCAGCTCGGCCCGGACGCCGGCCCGGAACATGGCGTGGTCGTCGACCAGGAAGACGGTGAGCCGCCGGTCGGTCGTGGTGTCCTCGGTGTCGGTCATCGTGCCGCCTCCTTTCCGGCCGCCACGCTCTCCCGCGACGGGGACATGGTCAGCCGGACCTCTGTCCCGTCGCCGGGGGCGCTGCGGATCTCCGCCTTGCCACCGTGGCGCTGCATGCGCCCGATGATGGAGCCTCGCACGCCGTGCCGCGACTCCTGTACCCCGGCCAGGTCGAAGCCGGCGCCCCGGTCGCGCACGAAGACGCTCAACTCGTTCTCCTCGACCTCGGCATAGAGCGACACCGTCTGCACTCCCGCGTGGCGGGCTGCGTTGACCAGCGCCTCGCGGGCGGCCGCGACCAGGGCCGCGACCCGCTCGTCGCACTCGGTGTCGCCCACCACGACCGTCTCGACGCTGATCGCGTACGTGTCCTCGACCTCGGCCGCGGCCTGCTCGAGCGCGGCCGCGAAGCGTTCGGTCGGCGAGGCCGACGGCTTGTAGAGCCAGTTGCGCAGGCTGCGTTCCTGACCCCGGGCCAGCCGCTGCACCTCTTTGATGTCGGCCGAGTTGCGCTGGATCAGGGCCAGCGTGTGCAGCACCTGGTCGTGGATCATGGCGGCGAGCTCGGCCCTCTCCTGCTCGCGGATGCGGCCCTCACGCTCGGCCCGCAGCTGGTTGAACATGCGCCACAGCAGGGGCGCGGCCACCACGCCGACACCGAGCAGGCCGACCAGCGCGAAGATGACGCCGTTGACCACCGCGGTCAGGCTGCCGGCCGGGGCGTAGACCGCGACGACGCCGATGATGCCGGTGGCGACCAGCACCCCGCCGCCGATGAACCGGAACAGGAAGAAGCGGCGGTCACTCTCGGCCACCACGGCGGCCAGCCACGGCTGCTGGGGCACCGCCCCGCCCAGGTGGCGGCGGCTGGGGTCGGACTGGTGCCAGATGATGCCGGCGCCGACCGCGACCACCGCGATCAGCCAGCCGGCGGTTCCGGCGACGTTGTCCTGGAAGACCAGCGCCTGCAGCAGCACGACGCCGAGGCCGATCGCCCCGAACGGGAGCAGCATGGCCAGGTCGCGGCGCTGGGGCGGGTCGGCCGTGACGACCTGCTGCGGGAGCACCGCCCAGAACGCGGCATAGAGCAGGAGACCGAGGCCGTTGAAGCCGAGCAGCACCACCAGCGCGATGCGCACGACCAGCACGGGAACGCCCAGATGCTGCGCCAGGCCGGTCGCGACGCCCGCGATGATGCGGTGGTCGCGCGGCCGGTAAAGGCGTCGCGTGGGCGGGTTGGCGGCGGCGGTGATGGCTCCTCCTCGGTTGTGTACCCCGATCGTCACACGTTCCGGCGGCCCGGACCACGGGGAACAACCCCCGGTATCCGTACCTCAGGATCTCAGGGTGGCCTCAGGGTCGGTGCCGGAAGCGGCTCGGGTGCCCGGCGGACGAGGATCGTTGTCATGACCGACGAAGCTGCCGAATCGCGGGGCCCCTCCCGTCCGCCGCAGGACGTGCCGGCGTCCACCGCCGCCGACGAGCCTGTGACCGCGGACCTGCGGGCCGGCGCCGTCCCCGACGACCTTCCTCCGACCGAGCCCGGCCCGTCCACGGAGCCCGGCCCGTCCACGGAGCCCGGCCCGGCCACCGAACCCGGCCCGGCCACCGAACCCGGCCCGGCCACCGAACCCGGCCCGGCCACCGAACCCGGCCCGGCCACCGAACCCGGCCCGGCCACCGAGCCGGGTGGTGCGGGCAACCCGCCGCCGTGGTTCCCGCCCACCGGCGGGTTCGGCGAGGGCCAGGGTCCCACCTTCTCGCGTGACTCCTTCTCCCGCGACAAGCTGGTGCGCCCCCGCCAGGGCCGCTATCTGGCCGGTGTCTGCGGCGCCGTTGCCCGGGCCACGAACACCGACCCGGTGCTGTGGCGCGTGCTGTTCGCCGTGCTCGGTGTGCTCAGCGGTGTCGGTGTGCTGCTCTATCTCATCGGCTGGCTGGTCATGCCGGCCGAGGGCGACACCGCATCGCCGATCGAGTCGCTGCTCGGCAAGGGCCGTTCCGGCATGGCGCCGGCCTCGGTGATCCTGCTCGGCGGCGCAGCCGTCCTCTCGTTCGCCTTCATCGTGCAGGACGGCATGCGCGCCAGCCTGCTGGCCTGCGCGGTCATCCTGGGCGCGGTGCTGCTCATCAAGCGCAGCGGTTCCCAGCAGCACCAGCCGTCCGCGCCATTTCCTCCGGGCCAGCCGGCGCCGCCGCCTCCCGGCCCGTTCGAGCCGAGCGCCTTCGAGAAGACGGCACAGTTCGCCTCGACCGGTCCGGCGCCCGCGGCCGCACCGCCCACCCAGCCGGTAGTCCCGCCGGCCACGACGGCTCCGCAGGCTCCTCCTCCCCCGCCGCCGTACGCGCCGCCTGCCAGCGGTTACCGGCCGCCGTTCGCCCCGCACGGCCCGTACGCCCGGCCGACCCCGGTCACCTACCCGCCCGCGCCGCCGGCGCCCCCGGTCGCGCCGCGGCCGCCCAAGCCGCCGAAGCAGAAGCGGGAGCGTTCCAAGCTGGGCCGGCTCACCTTCTTCGCGGTGATCATGGTGATCGGCGTGCTGGCCGCGATCGACATGGCCGGGGCGAGCGTCGCCGTCTCCGTCTACTTCGCGGCCGCCCTGATCACCGTCGCGCTCGGTCTCGTCGTCGGCGCCTGGTTCGGCCGGGCCCGCGGGCTGATCGCGCTCGGCATCCTGCTCTCGTTCGGCCTGCTGGTCTCGACCGGCACCGAGCGCTGGGGCGGCGAGGTGGGCAACAGCACCTACCGTCCGGCCTCGGTGGCCGCGGTCGCCGACCGCTACGACTTCACCGCCGGCAACGCCACCCTCGACCTGCGCCAGGTCGACTTCGCCGGGCAGACGCAGAACATCGTGGTGACCATGAAGTTCGGCCAGATCCGGGTGCTGCTGCCAGAGAACGTCGACACCACCGCGCTGCTGCACGTCGACAACGGCCGGGCCGTGGTCTTCGGCAAGGAGTTCCAGGACCGTGAGGTCGACGGGCAGAGCCTGACCGACCTCGGGCGGGACGGCACCACCGGTGGTGGCACCCTCAAGCTGGACCTGCAGATGGACACGGGCAACGTGGAGGTCATCCGATGAAGCCGCACCGCATGGACGGCGTCTCGCTCAGCTTCGGCGTGCTCTTCCTGCTCGTCGCGATCTGGTGGGCGGTCTCCCGGGTCGTCACCATCCACCTGCCCGCCGTGGGCTGGCTGGTCGCCGGCGGCCTGATCCTCTTCGGTGTGATCGGCCTGCTCGGCGCGCTGCGCTCGGCCCGGTCGGCCGCGGTGACCGAGCAGAAGCCCGCGCCGGCCGTGGCCCCGCAGCCCGAGGGGCCGGAGCTGCCCGGTGATCTGACCCCCGAGGTGCACGCCTCGATCGTCCGGGAACTGATGGACGAGACGGTCGATCGGATCACCAAGGAGAACCCTGAGCTCAAACCGGAGCAGCCGCGCAGGGAGTGATCAGGTCCGCGCAATATGCTCGGGGTCATGACTGCGTTCCCCGTCGTGTCCCGTGCGCCGATCGTCGGAGTCGGCGCCACGGCCGCCCGCGCCCTCACCGCCGAGTTCGCCCGCCACAACGCGGCCACCACCGCGATCGTGGCGGGCGCCGACCATGCCTCGCCCGTGGTGGCGAGCGCGGTCGAGGCCCTGCTGCCGGGCGACCGCCTCACCCTGGTCGCCGGCGAGCGCAGCACCGCCGATCTGCTGCGCGACCACATCGACGGCCTGGGCAGCTGGATCGCCGACCGGGTGCACGTGGTCGACACGCTCGACGAGGCCGGCCAGGCCGACGTGCTGATCGTCGGCGAGCCGCTCGCCGGCACCGCGGGCGAGGTCCGTGACCTGCTCGACCGGCTCGGCAAGCACCTCAGCGACGGCGGCGTCGTCACGCTCGCCGTCCCGGCCACGCCGGGCCGCACGGGTGGCGCCGCGGCCGAGTTGTTCCGCCAGAGCGCGCTCTTCGGCGTCGGCTCCGACCTCGTGGTGCGCAACCAGCCGCCGCTGCGTGTGCACAAGCTCCGGTTCACCCCGGCCGACCCGCAGGTCGCGGCCACCCTGGCCCCGGCCTATCGGCCCTCCAGCGTCCCGGTCACCCAGGGCATGCACATCGACTCCAACGGTGTGGCCGCCGCCGGCATCGCGCTCGGCCTGGCCGCCGCGGCCCGCATCGCCCGGCCCAAGTCGAAGCTGTGGCTGCTGCCCGCGCTGGCCGCGGCGCCGGTCGCGGCGTTCTTCCGCGACCCCGAGCGGGTCGGGCCCGACGACCCGTCCGCGGTGGTCGCCGCCTCCGACGGGCGGGTGCTGTCGGTCGAGCGGATGACCGACGAGCGCTTCGGCCCGGGCGAGTTCCTGCGCATCGCGGTGTTCCTGTCGGTGCTCGACGTGCACGTCAACCGGGTGCCGGTGGCCGGGCGCGTCTCCGACTACTTCGTCGAGGAGGGCGGCTACGCGAACGCGATGACCGCCGCCGCCGAGCACAACGTGGCGGCCTACACGGTGCTCGACACCGACCACGGCACGGTGGGCGTGGTCCAGCGCACGGGTCTGATCGCCCGGCGCATCGTGCAGCGCGTCCCGGTCGGCACGCTGGTGGCCCGCGGCGAGCGCATGGGCCTGATCCGCTTCGGCTCCCGCACCGACGTCTACCTGCCCGCCGACAAGGCCGAGGCGCTGGTCAGCGTCAACGACAAGGTGGCCGGCGGCTCGTCCGTCATCGCCCGCTGGCTCTAGGTCCGTCCGCCGGCTCCGGGCGGCGACCAGCTCAGATCGGCAGAGCGCCGGCCGGGAACCCACCGTGGTCCCGGCCGGCTCTCGTCAGGGCGAGAACACCATTTCCCCGTACGCGCGTCCCGGGCCCCAGATCCGCCGGTGAGATCGACATCGCGGCCGCCACGGTCAGCGCCGAGCAGATGTCGTCGTCCTCCGGCCACTCCTCGGGCGGCAGCTCGTCCAGATCGGCGAACGTGAGCCGGGTCCGCTCGACCGGCAGCCGTTCGCCGACCGGTTCCTCGCCCTCGTCCGAGTAGTGCCGGACCACCCGGCCGCCCTCGGCGACGGTCCAGCCCGACGAGCCGGTCTGGTCGTCGTACCAGTACGCCTGGGCCCGGCCGAACCGCCCGCTGAGCTCGCCGGCCGCCTCCTGCTCGTGGCCGTCGTCGCCCCACTTCCCCGCCCAGAACCCGAACACCAGGGTCCAGCCGTCGAGCTCCGGGCTGACGAAGACCACCGCGCCACGGCGTTCCTCGGGGCCCGGGCCGTGGCCCGCCGATTCGACCGCGGCCCGCCCGAGCCGCATCGTGGCCGGCCGGGGTTCGCTGAGGCCGAGCGCTTCGAGCACGGCGGCCTGGTCGCCGGTCGGCAGCGCCAGCCAGCGCCCGCACGGCTCCTCGCCCTCGATCCGCTCGTTCGTCAGCTTCACCCGGATGAGCCGCTCGATCGCCGCACGGTCGGCCTCGGTCAACGCCTCGAACCCGCCGACGTGGGCGAGCGCCCGCAGCGCGGCCGCCCGGCGGCGGCCCGGCCCGTCCGCGCGCACCTGCCGGAGAGCGGGGACGGCGGCGGTCGCACCGATCTCGCCGAGCGCCCGGACCACCCGCTGACGCACCTCCTCGTCGGGATCGTCGAGCAGGCCGACCAGGGCCGGTACGGCGGAAGCGCCCCGCTCGCGGCAGTACTGGATGCCCAGCGCCGCGTTGTCCCGCACCACCGGGTCGGGATGGGCGAGGGCCCCGATGTAGTCGTCGAGCAGGTCGGCGCCGAAGCCCATGAACGCCCAGCCACAGCGCCGCGCGGTCTCGCGCGTGGGCGCCACGACAAGCGCTTCCGTCAGTGGCCCGAACGCCGGCCGCCCGATCGACCGCAGCACGACCCCGATGTCACCCCACCCAACCGGCGACTGTTCATCGGTCAGCTCGGCGATCAGCGGCCCGACCGCCTCGGCCCCCAGCGCCACCAGCTCAGCCCGCGCAGCCTCCCGGTCGACCGAAAGCCGCATCATCAACTCGCGCACGGCCCCACAGCCTAGCGCCCATCTGGTGGATCACGAGGGGCTGCGGCGTGGCCCAGGCGGCGCCTGACGGCGTCCGGCAAGCGGCCACTTCCCGGCCGACGCCCACTTCCCGGCCGACGCCAGCCACCACCTGGACCTCGCCTCACTCCCGCGCGATCCACCAGATAGGCCCTAGCGCCAACCGCAATCCGAAGGTGGTCTGACCGCGACCAGAGTCGGATTTCGCCCGTCGATGACTTGGGCGCCGAAAACGGCTAGCGAAGCGAGGCCGTTTTCGGTGTCCAAGTCATCGACCTCCAGGGGCGAAATCCCCGCCGAGCGGGCAGCGAAGGCCAGCAAGCACAGCCAGCAAACACAGAACAGGCCGCCCCTGGCGGGACGGCCTGTCGAGCGAAACGGGAGCTACACGCGCTTGGCCCGGACCCACATGATCGGGCCGCTGACCAGGTAGGCCGCGACCAGCATGACGAACGTCAGGCGGGCGTCGACCAGGGCGCCCACGACCGGCAGCAGCCAGAACCAGGCCGGCAGCTTGACCAGGCGAGCAAGTTTCGCGTAGGGGAAGCTCGACACCATCGCGAAGGCGAGCAACGCCACCCCGCCCAGGATGACCACGCCGGGCAGTGGCAGGTCGATCAGCACGGTGAGGGCGAGCACGGCCGCGACCAGTGTCGTCGGCACGCCGGAGAAGAACTTGCCGTCCTTGGGCGAGACGTTGAAGCGGGCCAGCCGGATCGCGGCGCAGGCGGCGACCAGCATGCAGGCCACCGCGGCGGCCGGGGTCGGCACCGTGTGGGCCAGCGACGCGTAGACCACCACGGGCGCGGCCAGGCCGAACGAGCACATGTCGGCCAGCGAGTCCATCTGGGCGCCGAACGGGCTCGACACGCCCAGCTTGCGGGCGAGCGCGCCGTCGAGGCCGTCGAAGACCACGCAGGCGACCAGGAAGGCGGCGGCGAGGCGGACCTCGTCGTGCATCGCCAGCAGGATCGCGAACATGCCCAGGGCCAGGCTGGCCAGGGTGCACGCGTTGACAATGGCGAAGCGGAGGCGGCGGGCCGGGGTCTGCTCCCCCGGAAGAAGCGCGACCTCTTCGGCGACCTGCTCGGCGGGCGCCGGGATCGCCAGGTGGGGAGCGACGGGGCCGATCAGACGGCCGTGCTCGGCGCCGGTGTAGATGACCTCGGCTCGCGTGGCGGTGGCGGCGCGACCGGAGTTCCGGCCACCCACCCGCACCAGCAGAGCCTGCCGCGCGAGGGTTCCGCTGCGGCGCAACCGGCCTGCCCAACGACGACCGGCGGGACGGGGACTATCCGTCGTACGACGCCGGCGCCAAGGGGTTCTCGGCACGTGCTTCCTCCATGGGATCGGTGGACCACCGGCGATCGCGGTGGGTCGTGGCCCGGTAGCCCGCCGCACATACGGACCCGGGTGAATTGCGGGTTACACCTTCGCACAGCTAAACGATGTTGGCGAGGAGCCAATTCCATCCCGCGGGACAGGCCCTGTCCGCCTCTCCCTGAGCAGATTTTAGCGCCTCGGTTCCGCTTCGATCCGGGCTACCGCGGTGGCGGCCGGCTCGGTGAGGTCCAGTCTGCGTGCCTCGTCAAGCGTGAACCATCGTGCTTCGGCGGTGGATCCGCCCGCTTCCTCGGCCACCACAGGTTCCGTCGGCCGATCGACCCGGACCCTGAACAGGACACGGATGACGTGCCAGTCGATCGGCACCCCTTCGGGCCCGAACGCTGCGGGATCGTGGCGGTGCGACACGCCGACGAGACCGGTCACGCGGCCATTCTGCGAGGTCTCCTCGGCCAGTTCGCGAACGAGTGCCGCCTCGGGTGTCTCGCCGTGGTCGGTGCCGCCGCCGGGCAGGTGCCAGCGGCCGGCGCCCGGATAACCCTCGGCGATCCGGGTGAGAAGAATCCGCCCGTTCGGGTCGGTCGTGACGCCGTACGCGCCGAAACGCTGCACCCGCGCCGGACGCGACAGCTCCTCACCTTCGTCCGGTTTGTCGGACTCGCTGCCCGGAAGCCCGAGCATGACCGCGGTGAACGGCATCAGACCCAGTTGGGTGATCTGCGCCTCGGTGACCCATTCGACAGTCTCGGTGGTGCCGTCGGCCTCGGGGCGCAACGACCCGCCGGTCACCGACACGTCGTAGACGATCCGGTCGGTGTGTTCGAGCTCCCCGCCGGGCAGCCGGAAGACGTCCGCCGTGACGGCGTGGAGGGCGTCGACGCGTACGCGGAAGCCGGTCTCCTCACCGAACTCGCGAACCACCGCGTCGTCCGGGTGCTCGCCCTGCTCGACGCCGCCGCCGGGCAGGGTCCACAGGCCGGGGAACGAGCTCAGCGCCGAGTTCCGGGCGAGCAGCACCCGCCCGGATCCGTCGCGGCATATCCCGTACGCCCCGACCCTTCTGATCTTCACCGGGACTAGATTAGTCCCGCCTTGCGCAGCGCCTCGGCCGTCACCTCGGTGAGATCGTCTTCCGGCAGGTCGGCGACCTGCTTGACCGGCACCCAGCGGGCCTCGGAAGTGGAACCGCCGACATCGTGGATCTCGACCTCGGTCGGCCGGTCGACGATCACCCGGTAGAAGGCTCGTACGCCGTGCCAGTCGATCGGGTAACCCTCCGGCCCCAGCGACGCCGCGTCACGGTGACTGGCCACGCCGAGCAGTTCGACGAGCCGGCCCTCCTGACCGGTCTCCTCGACCAGCTCGCGGATCAGCGCGGTGCCGGGCTGCTCGCCGTAGTCGGTGCCGCCGCCGGGCAGGTGCCAGCGACCCTCTCCGGGATAACCCGGAGCGATCCGGGTCAGCAGCAGGCTCGTGTCGTGCGGGTCGGTGGCGATCGCGTACGCCGCGAACCGCTGCGCCCGGTGCAGCCCGTCGGGCCCGGGGTGGGCATAGAACGACGGGAACGTGGGCGCCGTCTCGGGGCGCAGGTCGGCCGAGGCGCTGCCCAGTCCGAGCGCGTCGGCCGTGAACTGCCGGAGTTTGAGGCGCTCGGCCTCTTCGAGGGTGTGCCACCGGGCCAGGTCGGTGGGGTGGCCGACCCGGTCCACGATCGTGCCGCCCCGGATCGACACCGAGTAGATGAGGCGGTCGGTGTGGATGGTGACGCCACGGTGCGGTAGCGAGCGCATGTCGGCCAGCACGTCGCGTAGTCCGGTGACGGCGACGGACAGACCGGTCTCGGCCGCGGTCTCGCGGACGACGGTGTGGTTCGGGTCTTCGCCGTGGTCCACGGCGCCGCCGGGCAGCGACCAGACGCCCGGCGTGCCGGAACGGCTGGAGGCGCGCACGAGCAGCACGCGGCCGTCGTCATCGGTGGCGACGGCGTAGGCGGCGATCCGGCGGAGCGGTTCGAGTGCGGGGGTCACGGGCGGCATTCTGCCCGGAATATGTTAACTCCAGAAAACGTCTGTCGGATTCCTGACAGGTGGTTCGCGCTGCGTAATCGCTGATCAGAGCACCATTAGGCACAATCGGCCCTCGATCGACTACAAACCGTAACCCCTTATTTCAGGGTCCGTATCCGGGTGCTCACCGAGGTTGTCGGGGCCTTGACGGAGCCACCATGGGGACATGACACAGCTTCCTGACGGCGGCATCCAGACCCCGTACAAGCAACTCCGCCGGCCTCTCGACGACCGTCTCGCGGCGGGCGTCTGCAGCGGTGTCGGACGCTACTTCGGCGTCGACCCGGTGCTCGTGCGGGTGGCCTTCGTGCTGCTCGCCGTGATCACCGCGGGCGCGGCCCTGCTCGCCTACCCGATCATGTGGTTCCTGATGCCGGAAGAGCCCGGACCGTCGTGGCCGGGCTCTCCGATGCAGCCGAACGCGGAGCAGATGCAGCCGAACGCAGATCAGCAGCAGTAGTGGTAGGGAGGCGTCACTCCCACTCGATGGTGCCCGGCGGCTTGCTCGTGACGTCGAGCACCACCCGGTTGACCTCGCGCACCTCGTTGGTGATGCGGGTGGAGATCTTGGCGATCACGTCGTAGGGCAGGCGCGACCAGTCGGCGGTCATCGCGTCTTCGCTCGAGACCGGCCGCAGCACGACCGGATGGCCGTACGTGCGTCCGTCGCCCTGCACGCCGACGCTGCGCACGTCGGCCAGCAGCACCACCGGGAACTGCCAGACGTCGCGGTCGAGGCCGGCGGCGGTCAGCTCCTCGCGGGCGATCAGGTCGGCCGCCCGCAGCAGGTCGAGCCGCTCGCGGTCGACCGCGCCGATGATGCGGATGGCCAGGCCGGGGCCGGGGAACGGGTGCCGCTGCACCATCTCTTCCGGCAGGCCCAGCTCGGCCCCGAGAGCCCGCACCTCGTCCTTGAACAGGGTGCGCAGCGGCTCGATCAGCGCGAACTGCAGGTCGTCGGGGAGGCCGCCCACGTTGTGGTGGGACTTGATGTTGGCCGTGCCCGTGCCGCCACCCGACTCGACCACGTCGGGATAGAGCGTGCCCTGCACCAGGAACTCGATGTGGCGCTCGGCGTCGAGCTCGCGGGCCGCACCCTCGAACGCGCGGATGAACTCGCGGCCGATGATCTTGCGCTTCTGCTCGGGGTCGGTGACCCCGGCCAGGTGGCCCAGGAACACCTCGGCCGCGTCGACCACCTTGAGCCGGGCGCCGGTGGCGGCCACGAAGTCTTTCTCGACCTGCTCGGCCTCGCCCGCGCGGAGCAGGCCGTGGTCGACGAAGACGCAGGTCAGCTGGTCGCCGATGGCCTTCTGCACGAGCGCCGCGGCGACCGCCGAGTCGACCCCGCCGGACAGCCCGCAGATCACCTGCTTGTCGCCGACCTGCTCGCGGATCGCGGCCACCTGGTCGTCGATGATGTTGCCGGGCGTCCAGGTCGGCTCGAGGCCGGCGATGTCGTAGAGGAAACGCTTGAGCATCTCCTGGCCCTGCTCGGTGTGCGCGACCTCGGGGTGGAACTGCACGCCGGCCCGGCGGGTGTTGAGGTCTTCGAACGCGGCCACCGGGGCGCCCGGGGTCGACGCGGTGACCGCGAAGCCCTGCGGCGCCACGGCCACGCTGTCGCCGTGGCTCATCCAGACCGGCAGGTCTTCCGGCAGCTCGCGCAGCAGCGTGCCGCCCTGGGCGGTCAGGTGGGTGCGGCCGTATTCACGGGAGCCGGTGTGCGCGACCGTGCCGCCGAGCGCCTGGGCCATCGCCTGGAAGCCGTAACAGATGCCGAAGACCGGCACCTCGTTGTCGAACAGCTTCGCGTCGAGCACGGGCGCGCCGGGCTCGTAGACGCTGGACGGGCCGCCGGACAGGATGATGGCGGCGGGATCCTTGGCCAGCATCTCGGCGACGGGCATCGAGTGCGGGACGATCTCGGAATAGACCCGCGCCTCACGGACACGGCGGGCGATCAGCTGGGCGTACTGGGCGCCGAAGTCGACGACGAGAACCGGTCGGGGAAGACTCACCCGCCGAGTTTACCGTTGACGACCCGCACGTTCCCGGCCCGGTCAACCGCCCGGACGACCACGGTCCGGGCCCGGGCGGGCAGGGTGAAACGGCGCGTGGCGGCCACCGAACGCGCTGTCACCTTGCCGTTGACGACCAGTTCCAGACGCGCGATGCCGGACGGGTCGGCGGCCCGGGCGGTCACGGTGCGGCCGGACTTCACCAGCCGCAGGGCCGGAGCGGTGTTGTCGGCGCGGACGGTGCGGCGCACCACGGTGAGGTTGCCGCGCCGGTCGTACACCCGCAGCTCCAGCGGGACGAGGCCGGTGCGCGGGGCGGACTGCCAGGCGAAGGAGTACGGCGCGGTGGTGTCGGTGGCGATCAGCCGGCCACCGGCGTACAGCTGCACCCGCGAGACGCCATGCTGGTCGGCGGCGGAAGCCGTGACGGTCACCCGGCCGCGCACGACAGAACGGAGGGCACCGAAGGCGGCGAACGGCCGGACGACGTCACCGTCGAGGGGCAGGGCCCGTAGCGCGGCTCCGGCGTCGACCAGCCTGGACGTACGGGACCGGGTGGCGACCAGCGCCGAGCGGATCTGCCCGGCCGTGGGCGCCGGGTCGGTCGAGGCCAGCAGACCCGCCACGCCCGCCACGAACGGCGTCGCCGAGGAGGTTCCGCAGTAGGGCCCGACCGCGCCGGACGGGCCCTGCGCCGGGTTGCAACCGGGCGCGGTCACGGCGACCCAGGAGCCGAAGTTGGACCACTCGTAGCGGGCGCCGGTCGGCGTGACCCCGCCGACGGCGAGCACGCCCGGGAGGGCGGCCGGGTAGTGCGGCGCCGAGACGCCCCGGTTGCCGGCCGCCGCGACGACCAGCGCGCCCTTGCTCCCGGCGTAGGCGACCGCGTCGCGCAGCAGCGGGCTGTCGTCCGACCCGCCCAGCGACAGGCTGATCACGGCGGCGCCCCGGTCGGCCGCGTAGCGGATGCCCAGGGCGATGTCGGTGTAGGAGCCGCCGCCCTTCGCGTTGAGCACCTTGACCGGCAGGATCCGGCACGACCAGCAGACACCGGCGATTCCCGTACGGTTTCCGCCCGCCGCCGCGATCACGGTGGCGGCCATCGTGCCGTGCCCGTTGTCGTCGGACGCGTCGTTGTCGTGGTTCACGAAGTCGCGGCCGGGCAGCAGGCGACCGGCCAGATCGGGCAGCGCGCTCACCCCGGTGTCGATCACCGCGACGATCACCCGGGACGAGCCGCGGGTCATCGCCCAGGCGTCGGTGACGCGGGCCTGGGTCAGCCCGGGCTGCGCGACGGCGGCCTGGGCGGGCGTCGCGACCAGCATCGAACCGGCGGCGACCAGACCAGCGAGCAGCTTGCGCATGCCTGCGACCTCACAAACGGAAGGAGCCGGCCACGGTGGCCGGCTCCTTCACATTCGGTCGCTCGCTTGATCGCCCGGTTGGTTCCCCGGTGCGATCAGGGTGTCTAGCGGGTGTAGCTGTACTTGGTCGACAGGCCCGGGTTGCCGGCCTTGTCGACGGCCCGCACCTGGACCGTGAAGCTCTTCGGCACGGCGGTCGAGCCGAAGACGAAGGCCGAGGTCGAGGTGTGCGTCTGGGCCACCTTGCCGTTGAGCAGAAGCTCGTAGCGGGCGACACCGTACGTGTCGGAGCCGGTGTAGCCGATCGTCACCTTGCTGCCGACCTTGGACCCGCTCTTGGGGGCCGAGGTGATCCGCACGGACGGCGCCTTGTTGTCGACCGTAATGGTGTTCGACACGATCTTGTTGTTGCCGGCCCGGTCGAAGAACCGCAGCTCGATCTTGGTCGGACCGTTGTACGAGCTGAAGTTGAAGCTGATGCCGAACGGCGCGTTACGGCTGTAGCCCTTGAAGACCCCGTTCACCCAGAGCGTCGAGTTCCGGATGCCCGACTTGATCGTGCCGCTGTTGTCGTTCAGGCCGACCGGGCTGACCGCGAACGTGCCCCGCTTGATCGAGCCGGCGGCCGGGACGATGCCCGAGGCGTTCGGCGGGGTGGTGTCGGTCGCGACGCCGAACGACTTCGGGATGTCGAGCAGGCCGTAGTTGACACCGCCGTTGGCCAGCGGCCGGGACGCGGCGCCGACGTAGAGCGAACGCGCGATGGACCAGCCGCTGTAGGTCGGGTTCTGCGACTTCACCAGCGCGGCGGCGCCGGCCACGATCGGGCTCGAGAACGACGTGCCCTGGATGCCGGTGCTGTAGCTGCCACCGCGGTCCATGCTCGTCACCGTGCCGGGCGCGGCGATGTCGACCCAGGAGTCGCCGGCCTTGTTGTACGACGACCAGCGCGACCGGGTGGTGGTGCCGGCGGTGCAGTCCGGGTCGCCCTCGTAGGCGGCGCAACGCTCGGTGGCGGCCACCGTGACCACGTCGCCGTAGGCGCCGGGGTACTGCTTGACGGTGTTGCCCTCGTTGCCCGCCGCGGCAACCACGACGGCGCCGTTCATGTTGGCGTAGGCCACCGCGTCGGCCAGCACCTTGGTCGAGGTGGGACCGCCGAGCGAGAGGTTCAGGATGCGGGCGCCCTTCTGGACGGCCCAGATAATGCCCTGCGCGATGTCGCTGTCGTAGCCGCTGCCCTCGCTGTCGAGCACCTTGATCGGCATGATCTTGCAGGTCCAGCAGACGCCGGCCATGCCCTGGCCGTTGTTGCCGCGGGCGGCGATCAGCGCGGCGACGGCGGTGCCGTGGCCCTCGTCATCGGCCGGGTTGGAGTCGTTGTTGGCGAAGTCGTAACCGGCCACGGTCGCGCCGGCCAGGTCCTTGACCGCGTTGACGCCGGTGTCGATCACGGCGACGGTCACCGCGGGGGAACCGCCGGTGGTGGTCTCCCAGGCCGCCGGGGCCTTGATCGTGTACATCTCGTTCTGGTACTTGAAGGTCGGGTCGTTCGGGATGACGTCGAACTTCTTGACCCGCGGGTCGACCTGCACGGACGTCACATTGGGGTCGTTGCGCAGCTCGCTGATCATCGCGGAGCTGCGGGCCGAGGACACCGTCACGCGGGTCGCGTTGACCGCGGCCAGCGCCGACGCTCCGGCTCCGGTGGCGTTGATGCTGCGCGCACCGGCCGCGGACATCGTCCGGTTGGCGGCCGTGCGGTCGGCACCGTCCTTGTAGCTGATCACCAGGCGGACGGCTGCGGCCGAGCTCGCGGCCTTCTCGTTGTCGGCAGCCAGCGCCCAGGTGGTCACGCTCGTCATCGACACGACGACGGCGGTGGAGATGAGACCGACGGTGATCCGCCGCTTGGTGAGCTTCATAGAAGCACTTGCCTCCCCCGTTGATTAGCGGCGGTCAGCGTACGGGCGAATCAGCGGAAAGCAATGACCGGTTTCACATTCCGAGATCACCAGGCATTGAGCTGCCGATCCCGCTCGCTTACTGTTCCGCCATGCGGAACAACAGGGTGGGTCTGTGGATCGCCGGGGCCGTGGTCGTGGTGCTGCTGGCCGGCGGGGGCATCGCGCTGGCGGTCCGGTCCAAGTCGGACAAGCCTACGGCAACCCCCACCATCTCGGCCCCGGTCGTTCCCTCGGCCGAGCCGACCACCCCGGCCCCGTCGCCCGGCGCCGACATCACCGGCCCGCTCGACCTGGTGCTCGTCGGTGTCGACACCCGGGTCTCGATCCCGGGCTGGGAACCGCACGCCGATGCCATCATGCTGCTGCACGTCGACAAAGGCCTCGAGTCGGCCTATCTCTACTCGATTCCGCGCGACACCCGGGTGGCGATCCCCGGACACGGCACCCACAAGATCACCGAGGCCATGAGCCGCGGGTCCCGGGTCCCGGGCAGCAAGCAGCCGAGCACCGAGAAGGGCTACGAGCTGCTGGTCAGGACGCTCCGCGCCTACACCGGCATCAAGGAGTTCCAGGCCGGCGCGATCCTCAACTTCGGCGGCCTGGCCCGGCTCACCGACCAGCTCGGCGGGGTCGACCTGGTGATCGACCAGAAGGTGAAGTCGCGCCACCGCAAACCGGACGGCTCGCTGCGCCCGCTCTCCGGCGGCGACTACGTCGGGCCGCAGGCCGTCTATGAGCCCGGCCGGCGGCACCTGGTCGGCTGGCAGGCGATCGACTACGCGCGACAGCGGTACGGACTGCCCGACGGCGACTACGACCGGCAGCGCCACCAGCGGCAGCTCGTCGCGGCCCTGCTCGACAAGGCGCTCGCCCAGGGAGTGCCCACCGAAAGCGGCAAAGTGGACCAACTGGTCAGTGCGCTCGGGGACACCTTCGTCTACCTGGGCGGGCGGCAACCGGTGGAATACGCGTACGCGCTCCGCAATCTCGCCCCCGAGAAGATCACCCGGGTCAGCCTGCCCGGCCAGGGGGTCGGCCGGGGCAGCGGCTACCTCGGCGAGCAGCTCACCGCCGAGGGCCGCGGGTTCATCAAGGCCCTCGCCGCGGGCAAGGCCGAGGCCTACCTGGCGAGCCACCCCAAGCTGGTCGACAAATAGGTCAGGGCTTGGCGGGCTTCTCCGTCGAGAACAGCCAGGCCTGGAACAGGTCGTCGAGCTGCTTGCCGGAGATCTCCTCGGCCATCGCGATCAGGTCGTCGGTGTCGGCGTTGCCGTCCTTGTGCTCGCTGGTCCACCGCTTGAGCAGCTGGTCGAAGGCCGGATCGCCGATCGCCTTGCGCAGCGCGAAGACGGTCATGCCGCCGCGCTGATAGACCGCCTGGCCGAAGATGCGGCTGGCTCCGGGGTCGCCGGCCTCGCCGGGCTGGTTCCACGGGTACGAGTTGTAGACGTTGTCGAAGTTGGCCTGCACGCTGTCGCCGCCGGACTGCTCGTCCCACAGCCATTCCGCGTACGTGGCGAAGCCCTCGTTGAGCCAGATGTCCTGCCACTTCTCCAGGGCCACGCTGTCGCCGAACCACTGGTGGGCCAGCTCGTGCGCGATCACCCCCTCGTTGGGGCCGCGGGTGAAGAACGCGGGACCGTAGACCGGGCGGCTCTGCGTCTCGAGCGCGTAGCCGATGCGCTGGTCGTCGACCGCGACCCCGCCGTTGGCGTCGAACGGGTAGGGCCCGAACTTGGTGGCCAGGAAGTCGGTGATCTCGGCGGTCCTGGCCAGCGACTGCGCGGCCGGCCCGTTGGCGGGCAGCTGCTCGGAGACCGCGATCACCATCGGCTTGCCGCTGTGCGTGGTGGTGGTGATGCGGTACTGACCGATCACGACCATCGCGAGATAGCTGGCCATCGGCGCGCTCTCCGACCAGCTCCAGGTGGTCCAGCCGCCGGCGGTGCGCTGCGGGCCGGGCACGCCGTTGCTGATCGCCTCGACCCCCTCGGGCACGGTGATCTCGAGTTTGAAGGTGGCCTTGTCGCGCGGGTGGTCGTTGACCGGGAACCAGGTGCTGGCCGACTCGGGCTGCCCCAGCGCGACGGCGCCCTGCGGGTTCTGCAGCCAGCCGCCCTCGCCGAGCACCGCGGTGCCGAGCTGGCCGGGTGTGCCGCCATACTCGATCACCGTGGTGAACGGGCGGCCGTTCGGGATGCCGGCGGCCGGGGTGATGGTCAGCTCGGCACCGGTGGCCGACGAACTGGCCCGTACGCCGTCGACCGTCACGTTCTTCGCGGTCAGCTTGGACAGATCGAGGTTGAACCGGGACAGGTCCTGAGTGGCCGTGGCGGTGATCGTGGCCGTGCCGGTGAGCTGTTTGCGGCTCGGGTCGTACCGGACCTTCAGGTCGTAGCCGGCCACGTCGTACCCGCCGTTGCCGTACTTCGGGAAGTACGGGTCGCCGATGCCCTCCGCACCGGGGGCGAACGCCGGCGCGGAGGACGTGGTCGGCGTGGGGGCCGGTTCGTCGTCCCCGGAACAGCCGGCCACCGCCAGCGCGACACAGAGGACTCCGGCAACACCCGTACGTTTCATAGGCGCGAGGTTAGCGCCGTGCCGCGAAAGGCCCGGGAAAGGCCTACTTGTCGAGGACGAGCGCGACCTTCTGGAACTCCTTGACGTCGCGGTAACCGCACTTGGCCATCGCGCGTCGCAGCCCGCCGAAGAGGTTGAGCTGGCCGTCGGGCCGGTTGGCCGGGCCGTAGAGCAGCTCTTCGAGGGTGCCATCGGGCTCACCGGCGATGCAGAACCCGCCCCGCGGAAGCTGCGGGTGGCTCGCCGACGAGTGCCACCAGGCACCGCCGGCCGGGGCGCCCTCGGCCAGCGACAGCGGCTCGCCGAGCATCACCGCGTCGGCGCCGCAGCCGATCGCCTTGGCGATGTCGCCCGAGGTGGAGATGCCGCCGTCGGCGATCAGGTGGACGTAGCGCCCGCCGGTCTCGTCGAGGTAGTCGCGGCGGGCGGCCGCGGCGTCGGCGATCGCGGTGGCCATCGGCACCCGGATGCCGAGCACGGTGTCGGTGGTCGACCACTCGTCGGCGCCGACCCCGACGATCACGCCGGCCGCGCCCGTGCGCATGAGGTGCAGCGCCGTCTTGTAGTCGGTGCAGCCGCCGACGATGACCGGCAGGTCGAGGTCGGCGATGAACTCCTTGAGGTTCAGCGGCTCGTCGGTGACCGACACGTGCTCGGCGCTGACCAGCGTGCCCTGGATGACCAGCAGGTCGATGCCGGCGTCGAGCACGACCGGGGCCAGCGCGAGGGTGTGCTGCGGCGACACCCGCACGGCGACGGTGATGCCGCCCTCGCGCATGGTGCGCACCCGCTCGGCGATCAGCTCGGGCTTGATCGGCTCGGAGTAGACCTCCTGGAGGCGCCGGGTCGCGTCGGCGTCCTCGTCGAGCGAGGCCAGCTCCTCCAGGATCTTGGTCGGGTCTTCGTAACGCGTCCACAGGCCCTCGGCGTTGAGCACCCCCAGGCCGCCGAGGCGGCCCAGGGCGATCGCGGACTCCGGGCTCATGGTCGCGTCGGACGGGTGCGCAACGCAGGGGATCTTGAAGGGGTAGGCGTCGACGCGCCACTCGGTGGACACGTCGTCCACGTCGCGGGTGCGGCGGCTCGGGACGATGGCGATGTCGTCCAGGTGGTATCCGCGCTGAGCGGTCTTGCCGAGACCGATCTCCACGACGTCACGCATTTCAGATCCTCTACAACGAACTAGCGGGAGTGGTAGTTGGGAGCCTCGACGGTCATCTGGATGTCGTGCGGGTGGCTTTCCTTGAGGCCCGCCGCGGTAATCCTGATGAGCTGGCCACGCTGCTGCAAGTCGGGAATGGTCTCGGCCCCGGCGTAACCCATCGCGAGCCGGACACCGCCGACCAGCTGGGCCACCACGCGGGAGAGCGGACCACGGTAGGGAACCTGGCCCTCGACGCCCTCGGGCACGAGCTTCTCCTCCGGCACATCATGCTGGAAGTAGCGGTCCTTCGAGTACGACTTGGCCTGACCGCGCGACTGCATGGCGCCGAGCGAACCCATTCCCCGGTAGGACTTGTACTGCTTGCCGTTGACGAAGATGAGGTCGCCGGGGCTCTCTTCCGAGCCGGCCAGCAGGCCGCCCAGCATGACGGTCTCGGCGCCGGCCACGATCGCCTTGGCGATGTCGCCGCTGTATTGGATGCCACCGTCGGCGATCACCGGGACGCCGAACGGCGCGCACGCCCGCTGGGCCTCCATCACGGCGGTGATCTGCGGGACGCCGACCCCGGCCACGATGCGGGTGGTGCAGATGGCGCCCGGGCCCACGCCGACCTTGACCGCGTCGGCGCCGGCCTCGGCCATCGCCTTGGCGCCGGCGTAGGTCGCGACGTTGCCGCCCACGATGTCGGTGGCGGTGTCGCGCTTGAGCCGGGCGATCATGTCGAGCACCTGGCGCTGGTGGCCGTGCGAGGTGTCCACGATGATCACGTCGACGCCGGCGTCGATGAGGCCGCGGGCGCGCTTGTAGGAGTCGTCGCCGACGCCCACCGCGGCGGCGACCCGCAGACGGCCCTGCGCGTCCTTCGTGGCGTTGGGGAACTGCTCGCTCTTGGTGAAGTCCTTCACCGTGATGAGGCCGCGCAGCTTGCCGCTGTCGTCGATCAGCGGAAGCTTCTCGATCTTGTGCTGCTGCAGCAGGCCCAGCGCCTCGTCCTTGCTCACGCCGACCTTGGCCGTGATCAGCGGCATCTTGGTCATGACGTCGCGGACCTTGGCCTCGGAGTCGGTGACGAAGCGCATGTCACGGTTGGTGACGATGCCGACCAGGGTGCCGTCGCCGTCGGTGACCGGGACGCCGGAGATGCGGTAGCGGCCGCAGAGCTGGTCGACCTGGCGCAGGGTGTCGTCGGGGCTGCAGGTCACCGGGTTGGTGATCATGCCGGACTCAGAACGCTTCACGAGGTCGACCTGGGCCGCCTGGTCCTCGGCGGACAGATTGCGGTGCAGCACGCCGATGCCGCCCTCACGGGCCATGGCGATCGCCATGCGGGCCTCGGTGACGGTGTCCATCGCCGCCGACAGCAGCGGGATCGTCAGGTTGATGTTGCGGGTGAGCCGTGTGTTCGTGTTGACCCGGCTCGGCACGATGTCCGATTCGCCGGGCTGGAGGAGCACGTCGTCGAAGGTCAGACCGAGCGGAACCGTGCGGGCCGAGTCAGTTTCCACGGAGCATCCCTAAAAGCCGGAAGACGGAAAGTTCATCCTACCCATCCGTCATCGGCCGCCCCGCACGACGGACAGCACGTGCGGGCCAGCACACATCCGCGGAGGGTGAGTACGGTAAGGGGGTGCAAGAAGAGCCGATCGACCCGTTCAACGGCGACCCCACCGACCCGGCCGCCGGCCTCGACGACCTCAGCGACGACGCCGAGGCCGAACCGCTGTCCGACGCCGAACGGCAGGATGTCCTCGAGGACCTCTCCGACCTGGAGATCTATCAGGCGCTTCTGAGCCCGACCGGCATCCGCGGCCTCGTCATCGAGTGCGAAGACTGCCACGAGCCGCACTATTTCGACTGGGATCTGCTGCGGGGCAACCTGCGGCATCTGCTCAGCAGTGGGCGGCCCCGGGTGCACGAGCCGGCCTACGATCCCGACCCCGACCACTACGTCACGTGGGAATACGCCCGCGGCTACGCCGACGGTGTCCACGACACGTTGACCGAGGGCAACGAGGAAGAAAAGGAATAAGAAAAAGGGGGCCCGAAGGCCCCCTTTTTGTTAAGCGACCAACCCGGCCCGGAAGCCGGCTGCGACCGCATGAGCACGGTCCCGGGCGCCGAGCTTCCGGAAGAGCCGCCGGGCGTGAGTCTTGACGGTGTCCTCCGAGACGAACAACTCCCGGCCGATCTCCGCGTTGCTCTTGCCGTCGGCCATCCCCCGCAGCACCTGCAGCTCGCGCTCGGTGAGCGTGAGCCGCCGTCCGGCGGGCGCCGGGTCGGCCACGCCGACCTGGGTCTCGTTGCCCGGCCAGGCCACCATCGGCCGGCCGGTCGCCGGATCGATCGGGGCATCACCACGCTGCGCCGGAACCATCGGCGCGTTGGGACCGAGCACGGCCGGCACGGCGGCGGCGTTCGGCGCCCCCATGGCCAGGCCGTTCTGATAGGCGGCGCGGGCCGCGGTCGAGTTGTTGTTGCGGGCCCCGCCGGCGACCGTGGCCGGCTGGGCGTTGGCCCCGTTGATCGGCATGCCCTGCGGGCGCACCGGGAGCAGCAGCAGGAGCAGCGCCTTGGCGACGACACTGACCAGGTCGTGCTCGACGCCACGGATGACACCGCGGGCGCCGGCGGCGACGGCCGCCGCGGCGACCCGGGGGTCCTCGGCACCGAAGAGCACAACCTGCGCCTGCGGCGCGCGGGCAAGTACTCGCCGGGTGAAGCCGACGCTGTCGGGACGAGTTACGGCGGTGTCAGCCAGGACCACTTCAGCCGGCCGTTCAGCCAGGCGGATCATGGCCTCGGTCTCGCTGACCGCGGTCCGGACGACGCCGGTCATGCCGAGCCGGGCCGCGGTGGACGCGACGGTCTGGGCCGCCAGCGGGGTACGGACGCACACGAGGACGGTACGCACAGTGATCCTCCTTCTCTCTCAGAGGAGATCACGCGAGGGCCGCAGCATTACGCGCTTTAGATGGAAAAAATGGGAAAGATCGGTATGAGTTGCTAGCCCGATGTCATGCGGCTTCAGAAGACATCGACATGTTGCGTGTGAGCCGGGGATCACCGGGGTAACACCGCGGCAGGCCTGAGCAAGGGCCCTCGTGACGACACTCCGCGGTGCCGCGCGGGAGGAGGGTGTTACATGTCGAACGTTCGCAGACTGCCCGGGCCCATCGCCGACCTGTGGGACTGGCAACGACTTGGACTGTGCCGGGGCCGGGACAGTGCTCAGTTCTTCCACCCCGACGGTGAACGCGGTTCGTCCCGCAACCGCCGGGAATCCAAAGCCAAGAGCATGTGCGGCGCCTGCCCGGTCCGGGCCGAATGCGCCGCCCACGCCCTCGCGGTGCGGGAGCCGTACGGGGTCTGGGGAGGCTTCAGCGAAGCGGAGCGGCTGCGGCTGCTCGCCGTCGGCTGGGAGGACCTCGCCGACCGTCATCACGGACGTGTCGACCTTGCTCGACTCGAGGCCCGGCTGGGCCGGCCCCACAAGTCCGCCGTTCCCGCACAGCGGCAGGCGCCGGCGGCCTGACGCCGGTTACCCGGCATCACCATGACGATCCGGTCCCCTATCGGGGGCCGGGTCGCGTTGTTCGACGGCTTTTCATCAACCGCATTGGTGGACATGCAAGCCACCGTATGAGCGACTTGCGCACCAACGACGGACGCCTGGTGCGGCCTTCAAGTAACCGGCACGTCACTCGATGCCGAGACCGGTCCGATGCCGCCTCCGCCGGAACGTCACTCGATGCCGACGCTGATCTGATGCCACCCCGCCGCCCCGTCGGGAGCGGGCGGAGCCGGAGTGCTCGTCTGCGTGACACCCTGCCCGTCGGTGGCGCGTACCCGGAGTGAGTGCTCCCCCGGGGTCGCCGGCCACGACCAGCTCCACTCGCGCCAGGTGTCGCTCGACACCGTCGCGGCCAGGGTCGCCTCGGCCCACGGCCCGTCGTCGACCTGGACCTCGACCTTCTTGATCCCCCGGTGCTGGGCCCAGGCGACACCGCCGACCACGACGGTCCCGGCGTCGCGCCGGCCACCGTCGCGGGGCGTGTCGATCCGCGACCCGGTCTTGATCGGGGCCTGCTGCGACCAGCCGCGCGGCACCCAGTAGGCGTCGAAGTCGGAGAAGCGGCTGAGCTCGATCTCGGTGATCCACTTGCAGGCGCTCACATAGCCGTACAGGCCCGGCACCACCATCCGTACGGGAAAGCCGTGGTCGATCGGAAGAGGCTGTCCGTTCATGCCGACCGCGAGCAGCGCGTCCCGCCCGTCCATCAGAGCCGACGTCGGGCTGCCACAGGTCCACCCGTCCACCGCCCGCTGCACCACCTGGTCGGCGCCCGGCAACGGACCCGCCTCCTCGAGCAGCTCCCGCACCGGTGTGCCCAGCCAGAGCGCGTTGCCGATCAGATCCCCGCCCACCTCGTTGGACACGCAGGCCAGCGTCACGTAGCGCTCGACCATCGGGCGCTGCAGCAGCTGCTCCCACGTGAGCGTGATCGGGTTGCGCACCATGCCGTGGATCCGCAGCTGCCAGGTGGCCGGGTCGATCTGGGGCGGGATGAGGGCGGTGTCGATCCGATAGAAGTTCTTGTTGGGCGACACGTACGGCGTCACGCCCGGCACCTGCACTCCGGCCGGCAGCGGGGCCACGGTCTGCCGGGCCGCCGGAAGAACGACGTCGTTGCGGGCCGCCGTCACCGCCTGCCGCGAGGTCAGCCATCGTCCGCCGAAGCCCGCGACCGCCGCCGCGCCCACCGTGATGCCGAGCGCCTTGAGAAAACCGCGACGATCTTTCCCGTACGCATCGTCGCGCGCTTTTCCGTGCGCCTCGTCCCGCGCTTTCCCGTGAGCCTCGTCGCGCGCTTTCCCGTACGTCGTGTCGCCTGCGACCTCCGCCCGTTCGAGCAGGAGCCGCAGCACCCAAGCGGCCAGCGCCGCCCCCACCACACTGGGCAGCCACGCGAAGATCCCCGCGTCGTGCCGGGTCAGGGCGGCCGCCACCCCGACGGCCGCGAACAGCCCGATGCCGGACAGGGCCACCGCCCACGAGCGCCGGGCGACCACACCGATCCCGTACGCATAGAGCGCGAGCAGGATCGCCGTCCCCACGATCAGCGCCGTCTTGTCGTGCACCCCGAACACCTGGACGCCGAAATCCTTGACCGCGGCCGGGACGTTGTCGACCACCACACCGCCGACAGCGATCAGAGGCGCCGACAACGGCCCGGTCAGAACCGCCACGACCTCGGCCACCCCGACCGCAACGGCGGCAGCAGCCACGCCGGACAGCCCGGCGCGTACCGATTGCTTCACCCCTCAATCATGCTCGCCGCGTCACCCCGGAGTTGTTACGGAACGCTGACGGATCTTGCGGATCAGGTCAGTAGCGGGTCCTCGAGGAGATGTTCGAAGGCGAGCTCGGCCGCGCCGATCAGGGCCGCGTCGTTGCCCAGCTCGGGGGTGCGCAGGCGGATGTGCTCGCGGCAGGCGGGCAGGGCGATGGCGTTGAGACGGCTTCGGATCTGGGCCGCGGCCACCAGGTAGATGTCGCGCAGGGTGCCGCCGAAGATCACGGCCTCGGGGTTGAAGATGTTGACCAGGTTGCCGACGCCGAAGCCGAGCCACTCGCCGACCTGACGCACGGCGAACTGGGCCTGGCTGTCGCCGCGCATGGCCGCGTCGACGACGCCGAGCACCGCCTCGCGGCCGGAGCGGTCGCCTCGTCCGGCGTGCTTGAGCAGCGCGTACTCGCCGATCTCGGTCTCCCAGCAGCCGCGCGAACCGCAACTGCACTCCCGGCCGTACGGGTTGACGACCATGTGGCCGACCTCGCCGCCGTACCCGCCGTGCCCGGCCACCCGGCGGCCGTCGGCGATGATGCCGGCGCCCACCCCGACGTCGCCGAAGAGGTAGATGACGTTGTCGCAGCCGGCGGCCGCGCCCCGGCTGTGCTCGACCAGGGCGGAGACGTCGGCGTGGTTGCCCAGGGTCAGCCGGCCCACGTCGCCCAGTTCCGCGCGCAGCGCCGCCCCGACCGGCTCCTCGACCCAGCCGATGGTGGGGGCCAGGCGCACCATGCCGTCGGCGCGGCGCACCATTCCCGCCACCGCCACGCCGGTGCCGACGTGGCGGGTGTCGTCGTCGGGCACGCCGGCACGCAACTCGCGGACGAACTCGGCCAGCGGCTGCACCGCGTCGAGCACCTGCATGCCGCGCGGCCGGTCGGTCTCGCGGCGGTCCAGGATGCGCCCGCCCAGCCCGACGCGGGCCGCCCGCAGGCGGTCCACCTCGATGCTCAGGGCGTACGCGTACACCCGGGACGACTCGGGCCGGACGACCAGCGACGGTCGCCCGGCCCGGCCGGTCTCTCGTGGTGCCGCCTCGCTGACCAACCCGGCGGTGGTCAGGTCGGCGGTCAGGGCCCCGATGGTGCTTCGGTTCAGACCGAGCCGGTTGGTGAGTTCCGCCCGGGACGTTGCCCCGTGTACGTGTACGTACCGGAGCAGCGTCCCGAGATTGTGCCGGCGCACCTCCTCCTGGCTGGGGCCGGCTCGCATCAGCGTGCCGTCCCCGGTTCCAGGCGGCTGTCGTTCATCGGTTGCCGGTAGCGGCCGCTCTGCGCCGGGCCAAGGCGTCGACGCTCGCGGCGACCAGCAGGATCAGGCCGGTGACGATGAACTTGGTGCCCGAGTTGAAGCCCATGAGCGTCATGCCGTTGTCGATGACGGCGATCACCGCACCACCGATGACGGCGTTGATCACCTTGCCCTTGCCACCGAAGAGGCTGGTGCCACCGATGACGGCCGCGCCCACCGAGTACAGCAGGATGTTGCTGCCACCGGTGTTCGGGTCGACCGAGCTGGCCCGGCTGACGGCCATGATGCCGCCGATCGCGGCCATGAACGAGCCGATGACGAAGACCGAGATGCGGATGCGGTCGACCGGGATACCGGCGCGGCGGGCGGCCTCGGTGTTGCCACCGACGGCGTAGACGTGCCGGCCGTAGCTGGTGCGACCCAGGACGAAGGTCCACAGCACCAGGAAGAAGCCGATGATCGGGACGACGATCGGCACACCCTTGAGCGAGTTGATCGCCGGGTTGATCGCGCGCTCCTGGGTGAGGATCGCGGTCGCCACCAGCAGCAGCACCGCCAGACCGCCGATGCGCATCAGCACAATGCCCAGGGGGTCGGTGACCAGGTTCCGCTTGGCCCGGCTGCGCATCTGGTTGAACTGCACCCCGGCGTAACCGACGACGGCGAGGATGGCGAGGATCCAGCTCCACGTCACCGACAGGTTGTTGTTGTTGAGCGCGTTGAAGAACTCGTTGCGGGTCGAGATGTTGGTGCCGCCGCCGAGCAGGACCAGCAGGACGCCCTGGAAGGCCAGGAATGCGGCCAGGGTGACGACGAACGACGGGATCCCGAGCTTGGCCACCAGGAAGCCCAGCACGAAGCCGATGATGATGCCGGTGATCAGCGCGACCGGGATGGCGGTGTACCAGTCCCAGCCGTGGTTGGTCAGCAGGATCGCGACGACCGCGCCGCACACACCGGAGGCGAAACCGGCGGAGAGGTCGATCTCGCCCAGCAGCAGGACGAAGATCAGGCCCATCGCGATGAAGACAACCTGCGCGCTCTGGTTGAACAGGTTCGCGAAGTTGAGGCCGCTGAAGAAGGTGTCCCGGGCGATGCCGAAGATCAGGCTCAGGACGATCAGGCCGAGGATGGCGGGCAGGGTGCCGAGGTCGCCGCCGCGCACGCGGCCCCAGTAGTCGTTGATGTAACTGGCGACGGTCGGCTTGACGACCTTGACGCCGCCGGCCGTGGTGGTTGTGGTGGTGGTCACTTGTCGCCTCCCGGCGTGATGTCGACGACGTCCCCGCCGAAGTCAGCCGGCTTCTCGGGAGGCAGGCCGATGTTGCCGCTGCGGCCGCCGGTGATGAGCTCGACCACCTGGGAGTGGGTCACATCGGTGGTCTTGACCTGGGCCGCCATCCGGCCGAGGTAGAGCGCCGCGATCCGGTCGGAGACCGCGAACACGTCGTTCATGTTGTGCGAGATCAGCACGACGCCGAGACCGTTGTCGGCCAGGCGGCGGACCAGTTCGAGCACCTGGGCGGTCTGCGCCACGCCGAGGGCGGCGGTCGGCTCGTCCAGGATCACGATCTTCGAGTTCCACAGCACGGCCTTGGCGATCGCCACGGTCTGTCGCTGCCCACCGGAAAGGCTGGCGACCAGCTGCCGCAGCGACTTCAAGGTGCGCACCGAGAGGCTGGCGAGGGCGTCGCCGGCCATTTGTTCCATGGTCGGCTCATCGAGCACGATGCCGCGCTTCTTCTCGCGTCCGAGGAACATGTTCTGGACGACGTCCAGGTTGTCGCACAGAGCGAGGTCCTGGTAGACGACCTCGATGCCCAGCCCGGAGGCGTCGCTGGGGCTGTGGATCGCTACCTGGTTGCCCTCGAAGGTCACCGTGCCGGAGTCGATCTGATAAATGCCACTGATGCACTTGACCAGCGTCGACTTGCCGGCGCCGTTGTCGCCGACGAGTGCGGTGACCTCGCCGGGGTAGACGCTCAAGCCGACGTCGTGCAGGACCTGAACGGGACCGAATCCTTTGTTGATCCCGCTGAGCTCCAAGAGGGGTGTCGCGGCCACGGTGGTTCTCCTTCGCTGAGTGACCGGTTTGCCGCCCGCGACGATGGCCGGGGCGGCGAGGGGGGTGAAACCCAATTCCGGCGCCGCCCATACCCCCGGGGAGCGGGGGATGAGCGGCGCCGTCGTCAGTTCGGGTCTAACCCGACATCAGTTGAGGGTTTTTCAGCTGATGCCCGCTTCGGTGCACGCCTTCGCGAAGTCGGCGGTGCAGACCGCGTCCTTGGTCACGAAGCCGTCAGCGATGACGTCCTTGACGTTCTCCTTGGTGATCGACTGCGGCTCGAGCAGCACGGAGGGAACGTCGGTACCCGACTCCGGGTCCTTGGTGGTGCCCGTGGCGGTGGTGGGCTTCTCGCCCTTGGCCAGCGCGATCGCCAGCTCGGAAGCCGCGTCGGCCTCCTTCTTGATCGCCTTGTAGACCGTCATGCACTGGTCGCCGGCGAGGATGTTCTGCAGACCCTGCACGGTGGCGTCCTGGCCGGTGACCGGGACCTGGCCGTTCAGCTTGTTCTTCTTCAGCACCGAGATGGCCGCGTTGCCGAGGCCGTCGTTCGCCGCGAGGACGCCCTTGATCTGCTTGTTCGAGGTCAGCATCTGCTCGAAGATGGTGCCGGCCTGCGCGTTGTCCCAGTCCGGAACGTCCTGGTTCGGGCCCTTGGTGAAGGTGCCGTCGGCGTACTTCGGGTCAAGGACGCCGTCGTAGCCCTGGGCGAACAGGGTGGCGTTGTTGTCGGTCGGGGAGCCGTTGAGCTCGGCGACGACCGGCTTGGTGTACTTCTTCTCCTCGAGGCACTTGACCAGGCCCTCGCCCTGGAGCTTGCCGACCGCGACGTTGTCGAACGACACGTAGTAGTCAGCGCCGCCGCTCAGGGTCAGGCGGTCGTAGTCGATCGTCGCGATACCGGCCTTCTTGGCCTTCTCGAGGACGGCCTTACCGGTACCCGAGTCCAGGTTGACGATCATGAGGACCTTGACGCCGCTCGAGATCATGCCGTCGGCGATGGTCTGGAACTGGGTCTTGTCACCCTGCGCGTTCTGGATCTCAGCCTGAACGCCGGCCGCGTCGAACGCCGCCTTCAGGAACTTCGGGTCATCGGTGCCCCACCGCTGCGAGCTCTTGGTGTCGGGCAGGATGATGCCGACCTTGCCCGCGGAGGAGTTGCTGCCGGTGTCGCTGCCGGAGTCGGTGCCGCTGTCGTCGCCGCAAGCGGCCATGCTGCCGGTGGCCAGCAGGCCGACCGCGGCAAGGGCGAACAGTCCCTTACGCATTCCTAGGTTTCCTTTCAGGTAAATCCGGGCCTTCATCGGATTCGATGGTGTGCGCTGCGGGAGTGTCGCTCCCCGAGACGCCGAGAGATCAAAATTGATCAGGAGCTAGTTTGTTGTGTCCGGCAACGTATTCCCGTTGCGGCCGGTTACACAAGCGGTGTCGCCAGCCGATCTCGTAACCCGGCATAACAATCCGGCAACACGGCAGTGATAGAGGGAGAACGCTCCTCCGATCGATCGCTGACGTGACTCACGATGTGACGCTAAGTCAGGTCGGCGCCCGCTCTGCACCATTCTCGGGAGAAAGATCCCCCCGGCGCGTAACGTTGTCGTAACGGCTCGCTATCGGACGGTGGAATTCGACCTTATGTCCGGATTGTCGCCGTAACCGCTTCCGTGAGCCGGATGAGATCGGCCGGAGCCAGTGCTACCTGAAGCCCGCGCCGCCCCGCCGAGACATACATCCGATCAAGATCAAGTGCCGAGTCGTCGATGACCGTCGGCAACTTCTTACGCTGTCCGAGCGGGCTGATGCCGCCCCGGACATATCCACTGCTCCGCTCGGCGGCGGCGCGATCGGCAAGGTTTGCCCGTTTGCCCCCGGCGGCGTGCGCGAGCGCCTTCAGATCCAGGTCGCCGGTCACCGGCACCACGCCGACGACCAGGCTGCCGTCGACGTCCGCGATCAGCGTCTTGAAGACCCGCCCGGGCCCGATCCCCAACGCCTCGGCGACGAGCGCGCCATAGTTGGGCGCGTCCGGCGAGACGTCGTACGGATGGAGGGTGTGCTCGACCTTCTGCCCGGTGAGCAGCGCGGTGGCCGGCGTCCCGGCGGCGGCCTTCTTAGCCATGCCGCGCACGCTACTCCCGCCGCCCGCTTCCGCCCGCCGCCTCACCCCGCGCGTCGCGCTTCCCACGCCCCACGAGCGCCAGCCTCCAACGCGCCACGCCTTGCGCGCGCCCGCGCCTCTTCGCTCGCTTCACAACCTGCGCGCGCCGCGCCTCCTCGCTCGCTTCACAACCCGCGCGCGCCGCGCCTCCCCGCTCGCTTCACAACCTGCGCGCGCCGCGCCTCCCCGCTCGCTTCACAACCTGCGCGCGCCGCGCCTCCCTTCCGCGCCTCTCACTCCTTGCAGAGGATCACGGTGGGCGCGCCCGCCACCCGGGTCAGCACGATCGAGGCCCCGTTCGGCCCCGACAGCTTGAGATCACGGCGCAGCTGTTCCGGCTCCAGGGCCGAGCCGCGCTTGCGGATCTCGAGCCGCCCCACCCCGCGCTCCCGCAGCAGAGCGCGCAGCCGCTTCAGCGAGAACGCCAGCACGTCGGTGATCTCCAACCGTCTCCCGTACGGCGTCACGTGCGCCTCGTCCGTGTAGACGTACGCGATGTCGGGGTCGGCGAGCCGGCCGTTGACGGTCTCGGCGAACTCGGCCACCAGATGCGACCGCACCACGGCCGGGTCGGGGTCGTAGAGGTAGGCCCCCACCCCGCCGACCGGCGCCGACCGGGTCCCGCTCCCGGTCAGTTCCACCTCCGGGTTCGCCCCACTCGACGCACCCGCACCCGGCGCGCCGGGGCTCGGGGTGACGGGTGCTCCGGTGGCGGACTTCGCGGCGGCGGGCAGCAACGTCGCGCGGCGGGGAGCCTCGGCGAGCGGGCCGCACCAGAACGCGGCCTCGACCAGGTCGCCGCCCACGCTCACCCACTCCCCCTCGGCGCCCGGCGGCAGCAGATCGTGGTCGATTCCCGGGGCCAGCTTGAGCACCGTGCGCGGGACCCGATCGGCCAGACCCGCGATGAAGTCCCACGGAGGCGAATAGGCGCGGGGGTCGAACACGCGGCCGCGGCCGGCCTTGCGGCGCGCCGGGTCGGCGAAGACCGCGTCGAAGTCCTCCACCCGTACGGTCGTCGCGTCCGCGCACTCGACACGCACCCGGTCGTCCAGGCCGAGCGCGGCGACGTTGGCCGCCGTGAGCTCGGCCGTGGCGGGGTCGGCCTCCACCGCGTACACGGAAATGCCCTGTCTGGCCGCGGCGATCGCGTCGGACCCGAGACCGCAGCCGAGATCGGCCAGGGTCCGCACCCCCGACGCGGCGAGCCGGGCCGCGCGGCGGTCGGCGACGACGGACCGGGTCGCCTGCTCCAGACCGGCCCGCGTGAAGAACATCAGCTCGGCGTCCGGGCCGAACTTCGAGGTCGCGCGGCGTCGCAGATCGACCTGGGTCAGCGCGGCGGCGGCCAGGGCCGGCGGCACTCCGGCCGAGCGCAGCGCCGAGGCGGCGGCGAGCGGGTCGCCGGTGGCCGCCTCGCGAGCCAGAGCCAGGGCGTTCACCCCTTCGGGCGTACGCAATGAGGTGGTCGACTCGGCATTCACGCTGCCATTCTCCGGGCACCGGGGCGATGACCGGACACCAGCTCGGCCCGGCGCCACGTACGTTGGCACTCTGGTTGACGGAGTGCTAGTTCCGGCCTAATCTCCGATTAGCACTCTCAACATGAGGGTGCCAGCCGCGGGCCCATCCGGGACTGCGGCTTGGCACCAGGCGGACCGGCACCCGCGACGACGGCCCCGCCCGGTGGCATGAGGCATAAGCCCGGCCAGTCTCTGGTCGGCAAACCTGTACCCAGGAGGGTATGCCCGTGACTACCGCGACCAAGGTTGCGATCAAGCCGCTCGAGGACCGCATCGTGGTCCAGGCGAACGAGGCTGAGACGACCACGGCGTCGGGCATCGTGATCCCCGACACCGCCAAGGAGAAGCCGCAGGAGGGCACCGTCCTCGCTGTGGGCCCCGGCCGCATCGACGACAAGGGCAACCGCATCCCGGTTGACGTGAAGGTCGGCGAGACGGTCCTCTACTCGAAGTACGGCGGCACCGAGGTCAAGTACGCCGGCGAGGAGTACCTGGTGCTCTCCGCCCGCGACGTCCTCGCGGTCATCGAGAAGTGACCTACTGACAGTGCTGATCGCCCTGGTCCGTTCCTGACGGGCCAGGGCGTTGGTGCGTGAAGGGACCCCATATGGCGAAGATTCTCAGCTTCTCTGACGACGCCCGCCACCTGCTCGAGCACGGCGTCAACTCGCTCGCCGACACGGTCAAGGTCACCCTCGGCCCGCGCGGCCGCAACGTCGTCCTGGACAAGAAGTTCGGCGCTCCCACGATCACCAACGACGGCGTCACCATCGCCAAGGAGATCGAGCTCACCGACCCGTACGAGAACCTCGGCGCGCAGCTGGTCAAGGAGGTGGCGACCAAGACCAACGACGTCGCCGGCGACGGGACCACCACCGCGACGGTGCTCGCCCAGGCGCTGGTGCGCGAGGGCCTGCGCAACGTGACCGCGGGTGCCAACCCGATCGGTCTCAAGCGCGGCATGGACCTGGCCGCCGAGACGATCTCCAAGGCTCTGCTGGCCAAGGCCGTCGAGGTCGCCGACCACAAGGCGATCGCGAACGTGGCCACCATCTCGGCCCAGGACGCCACCATCGGCGAGCTGATCGCCGAGGCGATGGACCGGGTCGGCCGCGACGGTGTCATCACCGTCGAGGAGGGCTCGGCCATGCTGACCGAGCTCGAGGTCACCGAGGGTCTGCAGTTCGACAAGGGCTTCATCTCGCCGAACTTCGTGACCGACGCCGAGTCGCAGGAGGCCGTCCTCGAAGACGCGCACATCCTGATCACGACCCAGAAGATCTCCAGCATCGAAGAGATGCTCCCGCTGCTGGAGAAGGTTCTGCAGTCCGGCAAGCCGCTGCTGATCATCGCGGAGGACGTCGAGGGCCAGGCCCTGTCCACGCTGGTGGTCAACGCGCTGCGCAAGACGCTGAAGGTGGCCGCCGTCAAGGCGCCCGGCTTCGGTGACCGGCGCAAGGCGATGCTGCAGGACATGGCGATCGCCACCGGTGGCGAGCTGGTCGCCCCCGAGCTCGGTTACAAGCTCGACCAGGTCACCCTCGACATGCTGGGCACCGCCCGGCGCGTCGTGGTCGACAAGGAGAACACCACGATCGTCGACGGCGGGGGCAAGTCCTCCGAGGTCACCGACCGGGTCGCGCAGATCCGCAAGGAGATCGAGGCCTCCGACTCCGACTGGGACCGCGAGAAGCTCCAGGAGCGCCTCGCGAAGCTCTCCGGCGGCATCGCGGTGATTAAGGTCGGCGCGGCCACCGAGGTCGAGATGAAGGAGCGCAAGCACCGCATCGAGGACGCCATCGCGGCGACCAAGGCCGCGGTCGAGGAGGGCACCGTCCCCGGCGGCGGCGCCGCCCTGGCCCAGGTGGCCACGGAGCTCGACAGCGGTCTCGGCCTCACCGGCGAAGAGGCGATCGGCGTCACCATCGTCCGCAAGGCGCTGGTGGAGCCGCTGCGCTGGATCGCGCAGAACGCCGGCCACGACGGCTACGTCGTGGTGGGCAAGGTCGCCGAGCTGGGTTGGGGCCACGGCCTCAACGCGGCCACCGACGAATACGTCGACCTGGCGGCCTCCGGCATCATCGACCCGGTCAAGGTGACCCGCAACGCGGTCTCCAACGCCGTCTCGATCGCCGGGCTGCTGCTGACCACGGAAAGCCTCGTGGTCGACAAGCCGGCCGAGCCCGAGGCTGCCGCAGGCGGCCACGGTCACGGCCACAGCCACGGTGGCCACGGCCACCAGCACGGCCCGGGTTTCTGACCCGACCGCAACACCGAAGGGCGCGTCCCCACTGGGGGCGCGCCCTTTCCGTTTGCCAGCCGCCGCCTGTCCCGTGCGCTCCTTTCCCGGAGGCACCCTCCCCGCGCGCCCCTCCCGACGTGCGCCTCCTATGCGTTCCCTCCCATGCGTTCCCCTCCTGACGCGTGCCCCTCTCGTATCCACCGCTCTCTCGCGCATGTCCCTCTCGCACCCACCGCTCTCTCGCGCGTGCCCCTCTCTCGCGCGTGCCCCTCTCGCACGGCCTCGCTTCGTTGTCTGCCGTGGGTCGCGTGGCGGGAGTAGAGTGCGGCCGTGGAAATCCGCGCTTCCGACGAGGACCGCGAACGCACGGTCGCCGCGCTAGAAGAGCACGCCGGCGCCGGCCGCCTGACGCTGGACGAGTTCGCCGAGCGCGCCGAGGTCGCCCACAGCGCCCGCACCCTCGACGAGCTGGCCGCCGTCACCAACGACCTGCCGGCCTCGGTTCAGGCCGGCGCCGCCGCGGCCGAGAAACCCAGCCGCGACCTGCTCATGCTCTTCGCCATCGCCGCCGCCACCCTGGTGCTGCTCGGCTTCTTCATCGCCCTCAGCCGCGGCTGACCCGTCCGCAAGCACGCCCCCGGCCTGAGCCGCCAACGAACCCTCCGCCTGGCTCAGCCGCCGCGCGCCACCGCAGGCACCGCCCGTCCCGAGCCGTCGCGAGCCCACCGCACGCACCGCCCGTCCCGAGCCGTCGCGAGCCCACCGCACGCACCGCCCGTCCCGAGCCGCCGCGAGCCCACCCGCACACACCGCCCGTCCCGAGCCGCCGCGAGCCCACCCGCACACACCGCCCGTTGATAGTCGGCACGAGCCATATACCCCGCGCGCGGAAACGCCCGGCAGAGCTCCGTCACAACCCAGCCGCGGCCACGCCCACTCGCATGGCCCGCGCCGACCGCCGGGCGCACCCAGTACGCCTGCTCGCATAGCCCACGCCACACCGCCGGGCAGGCCCAGCACGCCTGATCAGCGGGCCGGGGCGGGCTCGCCCGGGTCGGGGGCGCGCTCGCCGTGCCAGGAGCGCCACAGAGCGGCATACGGCCCGTCGGCGGCCACCAGCTCGTCGTGGGAACCCAGCTCGGTGATGCGCCCGTCTTCCACCACGGCCACCCGGTCGGCGTCGTGGGCCGAGAACAACCGGTGCGCGATCGCCACCACCGTGCGCCCGTGCAGCACGGCCGCCAGCGACCGTTCCAGGTCGCGCGCCGCCCGCGGATCGATCAGCGAGGTCGCCTCGTCGAGCACGAGCGTGTGCGGGTCGGCCAGCACCAACCGGGCCAGCGCCAGCTGCTGCGCCTGGGCCGCCGTCAGGGCGTGACCACCCGCCCCGACCACCGTCGAGAGCCCCTCCGGCAACGCCGACGCCCACTCCAGCGCGTGCACCGCGGCCAGCGCTGCCCGCACCTCGTCGTCACCCGCGCCGGGACGCACCATCGCGATGTTCTCGCGGACCGTGCCGATGAACACGTGATGCTCCTGCGTCACCAGCGCCACCTCGGTGCGCAGCCGGTCGAGCGGAAGATCGTGCAGCGGCACCCCGCCCACCGTGATCGTCCCGGCGGTCGGCTCGTGCACGCCGGCCAGCAACCGGCCCAGCGTCGACTTGCCCGCCCCCGACGGCCCGACCACGGCCAGCCTCTCCCCCGGTTCGAGGGTCAGGTCGAGACCGTGCAGCACCTCCCGGCCGGCCACATAGGAGAAGTGCACGTCACGCACCTCGATGCGCGAGCCGGTCGGTTCCTCGTACGAGGAAATCGGCTCCTCCCGCGACGCCACCCCCAGCAGCCGGGCCAGCGAGGCAGCGCCGATCTGCACCTCGTCGAGCCAGCTGAGCAGGCGGTCGAGCGGGTCGATCAGCAGCTGCGCATAGATCACCGCGGCCGTCAGCTGGCCCAGCGACACCGAACCGCGCAGGTAGAGCCAGCCGCCGACGAGCAGCGTCGCGACCACCGGCAGCACATAGCTGACCTCGATCACGGGGAACCACACCGTACGAAGGAAGAGGGTGTATTTCTCGGCCAGCCACGACTGGTGCAGGTCGGCGTCGGAACGGTCGATGCGCTGCCGCTCCCGGCGCAACGCGTCGACCGTGCGGGCGCCCTCGACCGTCTCGGCCAGGCCGTCGGTGACCGTCGAATAGACCGCGTTTTGACGCAGGTAACCCGCGGGGGCACGGCGGAGGTACCACCGGGTGCCCACCACGATGATCGGCACGGCCACGAGCAGCGGCAACGCGAGCAACGGTCCGGTGATGACCAGCGCCCCCACCACCAGCGCCACCGTGATCAGCGCGATCATCGTCTCAGGCACTGCGAACCGCACACATCGCGAGAGCGCGTCGACGTCGCGGGTCGTACGGGTCAGGAGGTCACCCGACCCGGCCCGCTCCACCGTGGACAGCGGCAGCGCGAGGACCCGCTCGACGAACTCTTCGCGGAGGGTCGCCAGCACCCGCTCGCCCAGCCGCGCCGAGGCCAGATAGGCGAAACGGACCAGGATCGCCTGCAGCACAACGAATCCGGCGATCGTCGCCGCCAGCCGGTCGACCACGCCGACGCCCTGGCCGTGCCGGATCGCCTCGACCAGATCGCCCAGCAGCCGCGGACCGACCAGCCCGGCGACGGCCGCCAGCACGTGCAGCGCGACGGTGACGCCCAGGGTTCGCGGGTAGCGCCGGAACAGGTCACGGGCATAGCGGCGGACCTGGACGCTGTCGGCGACCGGCAGCAGGTTGCTCACTCCGCCTCCTCGCGCAGCACGGTGCGGGCGTAGGCCGGCTCGCTCGCCAGCAGCTCGTGGTGGGTGCCGTCGGCGGTCACGCGGCCCCGCTCCACGAACAGCACGCGGTCGGTGCGGTCGAGCACCAGCGGGCTCGACGTGCAGATGACCGTCGTGCGGCCGGCCCGGGCGTCGGTCAGGCGGTCGGCGATGCGGGCCTCGGTGTGCGCGTCGACGGCGCTGGTCGGCTCGACCAGGATCAGCGTCGCGGGGTCGGCGACCAGCGCGCGCACCAGGCGCAACCGCTGTTGCTGGCCGCCCGAGAACGTGCGCCCGCGCTCGGCGACCTCGCTGTCGAGGCCGTCGGGCAGCGCCTCGACGATGTCGGTGGCGGCGGCCGTGTGCAGCGCCGCCGGCAGACGGCCGCTGCCGCCCGGGTCGAGGTCGGCGCGCATGGGGCCGGTGAACAGGCGGGCGTCGTTGTCGGCCACGAGGACCCGCTCGCGGACCGTGGCCAGCTCGAACGAGCCCAGCGGGACGCCGTCGACGGTGGCGCCGTCGGCATAACGCCCGAGCCGGTCGGCGATCTCGGCGGCCTCGGCCGGCACGGCGGCGACGAGCGCGGTGATCTCGCCGGGCCGGATGGCCACGCCCGAGACCGGGTCGGCCAGCTCGCCCCGGAAACGCTCGGCGGCGACCGGGGCGGCGGGGTCGGGCAGGTCGGTGGTCACGCGCAGCATGGTCACGACCCGGCGGGCCGCCACGTGGCCGCGGGTCAGCTTGTCGATCGCCTCGGTGAGCTGTCGCAACGGCGTGACCAGGAAGGCCGCGTAGGCATAGAAGGAGACCAGCTGCCCCACGGTGATCCGCCCGTCGAGCGCGAAGCGGGCGCCGAGCCAGGTGACCAGCACCAGGAAGATGCCCGGCAGCAGCACCTGGGCCGCTTCGAGCAGCGACTCGACCCGCGCCGTACGCACCCCGGCCGCGCGCAGCACCTGCGACTCCTCGCGGTAACGCGCGCCCATGACCGCCTCGCCGCCGACACCGCGCAGCACCCGCAGGCCGCCCACGAGATCGGCCGCGCGACCGGTGAGCAGGCCCTGTTGCTCGCGGGAGGCCTGCTGACGGTGGTGCAACGGGCGGATCAGCAGCCCGACGACGGCCATCAGCAGCGGCACGCCGAGCACGACCACGAGCCCGAGCGGCACCGAGGTGGTGAGCAGGATGATCGTCACGGTGACCACCGCGAGCAGCGAACCCGTGCCGCGGGCGGTGATGTCGACCGCGGCGCCGATCTGGCGGATGTCGGCCGTGCCGATCGCCACGACCTCGCCGGCGTCGAGGCGGCGGGACAGCGCCGAGCCGAGCCGCCCGGCCTTGCGGACCGTGACCTGGATCGTGGTGAACATGGCGCCCAGGAAGTTGGTGAGGGCGAAGCGGTGGCGGACGACCCCGAACACGGCCTGCCCGATGCCGGTGACGAGCAGCACCAGGCTCCACATCAGCAGGGCCCGGCGGTCGCGGCCGGTGGCAGCGTCGATCGCCTTGCCGACGATCGCCGGGACGAACGCCTGGCAGAGCATCCACAGGACGGCGAACGCGATGGCCGCGGACACCGATCTCCACGACCGCCGGACCAGCCATCGCAGGTAGGCGACCGGGGACCGGTGGTCGGGTGGGCCGGGATCGGCGTCGGGCAGCTTCTTCATCAGGGCCCCGACGTTACGGCCGGGGTACGACAGTTTGCGACGCGTTTTCCGGCGGCCCGCAGGTTAGCGGTCGACGGGTGTGAAGTCCCACACGTGCGGCGCGCGGGCGATCAGGTACGGCGGGGGCGCGGGCAGATTTTCCGGGCTGTTCCGCCACTTCGAGATGACCACGATCCGGTTGTCCGTGGACGAGTAGACGTCGCTGGACACGTGTTGCGGCAGCACCTCGATGCGGGGCACCGCCACGTCGCACACCCAGGACAACAGCTCGTCCAAGCCGTTGACCGAGGCGCGTATCTCCCACATCCGCGCGATCATGTTGGCTTCCTACCCCGCCACGCTGACCGTGGTCAATGGCATCGCCGAATCGGCAGGCAGATCGAGACGACTCGGCGCCACCCCGGCCGCCACGAGCCGCGATCCGAGCGCGGCCACCATGGCGCCGTTGTCGGTGCAGAGCGACGGTCGGGGCACGCGGACCTCGATGCCGTGCTTGGCCGCCCGTTCCTCGGCCAGCACCCGCAGCCGCGAGTTGGCGGCGACGCCACCCCCGATGACCAGTGTCGACACGCCGTTGGTGCGGCACGCCTCGATCGCCTTGGCGGTGAGCACGTCGCACACCGCTTCCTGGAAGCTGGCCGAGACGTCGGCGAGGGGCACCGGCTCGCCGTCGCGTTCACGCGCCTCGACCCAGCGGGCCACGGCCGTCTTGAGCCCCGAGAAGGAGAAGTCGAACCGGTGGGCGGCGAGATCCTTCGGTGCGGTGAGCCCGCGCGGGAACGCGATCGACCGCGGGTTCCCTTCTTTCGCCGTACGGTCGATGACCGGTCCACCGGGGAACCCGAGACCCAGCAGGCGCGCCACCTTGTCGAAGGCCTCGCCGGCGGCGTCGTCGATCGTCGCGCCGAGTGGCGTCACCCCGTTGGTCAGGTCGTCGACCAGCAGCAGCGAGGAGTGTCCACCCGAGACCAGCATCGCCACCGCGGGTTCGGGCAGCGGCCCGTGTTCGAGCGTGTCGACCGCCACGTGGGCCGCGAGGTGGTTGACGCCGTAGATCGGCTTGTCGGCAGCCAGCGCGTAGCCCTTGGCCGCGGCGACACCGACGAGAAGCGCCCCGGCCAGTCCGGGGCCGCTGGTCACGGCGATCGCGTCGATGTCGGCCAGGGTGACCTTGGCGTCGTCGAGCGCACGCTGCATGGTCGGCACGATCGCCTCGAGGTGGGCGCGGCTGGCCACCTCGGGCACCACGCCGCCGAACCGGGCGTGCTGGTCCACACTGGACGCCAGCGCGTCGGCGAGCAGGGTGTGCCCCCGGACGATGCCGATGCCGGTCTCGTCGCAGGAGGTCTCGATCCCGAGGACCAGGGGCTCGTCAGCCATCGCGCATCATCACCAGGGCATCCGTGTTGCTGGGTTGGTAGTAACCCCGCCGTACGCCGACGGGCTCGAAATCGTACGTGGCATAGAGACGCTGGGCCGGTTCGTTGTCGACCGCGACCTCGAGCAGTGTCTGCTTGATGCCGAGCCGGTGGGCCTCGTCGAGCAACGCTTCGAGCAGCCGGCGCCCGGTGCCACGGCGCTGAACCGACCGCCGTACGGCGATGTTCTGCACCCACGCCTCGTCCAAGGTGGCCGAAAGCCCGGCGTAACCGAGGACCTCGTCGTCGTCACCGTCGAGCGCGACGACGTAGAAGTTGCGCTGGGCCAGCTCGTTCCAGAACATCGCGCCCGTCCACTTCTCGTCGCCGAACAGGTCCTGCTCCATCGGGACCACGTCGGCGATGTGCCACCAGCGGAAACGTTCGATCCGCATCAGGTCAGCACCGGTTTGCGGCCGGCCGGTTCGACGGCGTCCGGCCGGCGCAGATAGAGCGGGGTCAGGGCCTCGGACGGAGCTTTCGTACGGATGCGGTCGGCCGCCAGCGCCACGAGGGCGGCGCCGGGCGGATAGAGCAGGTGCTCCTCGACCGGCACGCCGAACTGGTCGCCGTATTTGAGCGCGCCTTCGCCCACCGCGCGGTCGACGAGGTCGTGCACGCCGGCGGCCGGCCGGGCGGATTCGCGGCCGGTCAGGTCGACTCCGTCGTCGCGGGCGGTGGCCTGGCCGATCAGGTCGGCCGCCTCGGCGCGGGCCAGCGCGGCGGCGACCCGGGCCGCGTCCACGCCGACCAGCGACGTCGCCGCTTCGAGGGTCTCGGACTCGGCCAGGGCGGCGGCGTCGGTGGCGGCGCTGTTGCGGGCGCGGCTGCGGGCCGGGGTGCCGGCCCGCACGATCGCGGCCGCCACATCACCCGGTCGGGCGACGTCGGGCCCCACGACGCGTACACCGTCGAGGTAGGTCGCGAAGTAGACCTCGCGCCGGCGGGCGTCGGTCGCGACCAGCACCCGCCCCGGGCCGGCGGCCCGGCCGAGACCATCGAGCGAGCAGACCCCGTACGTCGGAATGCCCAGCGCCTGCCCCATGCCGGCCGCCGTGACGAGACCGACCCGCAGGCCCGTGAACGGCCCGGGACCGAGCCCGGCGACGATCGCCCCCAGGTCGCCCGGCCGCACGCCCGCCTCGGCCAGGGTGGCCTCGATCTCGGGGGCCAGTTTCTCCCCGTGGGCGCGCGGGTCGACGGTGCGCCGCTCGGCGACCCCGTGCAGGGCGTCGGAGGTCACTTCCACCAGGGCGGCCGTCGACGCGGGGGTCGCGGTGTCCAGAGCCAGTACGAGCACGTCCCCGACCCTAGCCTTCCGAGCGCGGGTCCCAGTCGACTACCGGGCGACCGCCGTCGGCCAGGGCCTTGTTGGCCGCGCTGAACGGGCGGGAGCCGAGGAAACCGACCCGGTTGAGCGGGCTCGGGTGGCCGGCCTCGAGCACCACGTGGGCCGGGTTGGTGATCAGCGCCGCCTTCTTGCGCGCGTAACCGCCCCAGAGCAGGAACACGATCCGGTCGTCGCGGGCGTTCAGGGCCCGGATCGTCGCGTCGGTGAAGTCTTCCCAGCCCTTGCCGCCGTGCGACGCGGCCGCGCCCGCCCGCACCGTGAGCACCGCGTTGAGCAGCAGCACGCCCTGCCTCGCCCACCCCGTCAGGTCACCGGTGGCCGGGGGCGCGACTCCGGCGTCGGCGGCCAGTTCCTTGAACACGTTGCGCAGCGAAGGCGGGATCTTCACGCCCTCCCGGACGCTGAAGCTGAGCCCGTGGGCCTGGCCCGGGCCGTGATAGGGGTCCTGCCCCAGGATCAGCACCCGGGTCTGTCCGGGCAGGCAGAGACGGTACGCCGAGAAGAGGTCCTCGATCGGCGGATAGATCGTGTGTGCCGCGTATTCCGCGGTCACAAACTCGCTCAGCGCGGCTGTGGCCTTCTCGTCGAGAAAACCGGCAAGCTCGGCTCGCCACTCGGCCGGCAGCAACTCCGCCAGGTTCAAGGTCTCTCCTCAGTCGTCTCGCCGCTGATCATTTCTGCGTTGCTTGTCTCTGCGTTGCTCGTCTTTGCGTTGCTCGGGTCGGCGTTGCTCGACTCTGCGTTGCTCGGCTCTGCGTTGCTCGGGTCGGCGTTGCTCGACTCTGCGTTGCTCGGCTCGGCGTTGCTCGACTCTGCGTTGCTCGACTCTGCGTTGCTCGGCTCTGCGTTGCTCGGGTCGGCGTTGCTCGGCTCTGCGTTGCTCGGGTCGGCGTTGCTCGGCTCTGTGTTGAGAGGCGCGATGCGTGCGGCCCAGTCTCCGCCGTGCGGAACGAGCTCGACGACCCGGGTGTCGTCGTCCAGCCGGTCGAGACGGACCATCAGATATTCGTCGTTGAGCTGCTCGACCAGCCCCGCTCCCCATTCGACGACGGTGACCGCGTCGTCGGCTGAGGCGTCCAGGTCGAGGTCGTCGATCTCGGCTCGCGGGTCGGCGCTGTCGCCCAGCCGGTAGGCGTCGGCGTGCACCAGCGCAATCCGTCCACGGTGGACCCGCGCGATGACGAACGTCGGCGAGGTGATCGGGTCGGTCACGTCCAGGCCGGCGCCGATGCCCTGGGTCAGCGCGGTCTTGCCCGCACCGAGCGGACCCGCGAGCAGCACCAGATCACCCGGGCGCAGGATCGACGCGAGCCGCCGCCCGAACTCGCGGGTGTCGTCCACAGTGGGCAGCTTCACGAGATCTTCTCCAGGAACGGCAGCAACGCGGCGTTGACCTCGTCGGCCTTCTCGAGCATGACGACGTGCCCGCTGTTGTCGACCTTCACGAGCTCGGCGTCGGGCAGGTGCCGCAGGATCTCCTCGGAGTGGGTCACCGGGGTCAGATAGTCGCGCGTGCCCACGATGACCAGCACCGGGGTGCCGCGCAGGGCCGACAGGGCCGGGAACCGGTTGTGGGTGTAGAGCGTGTGCAGATATTTGGTCAGCGTCTCGACCGAGGTCTTGGAGTTCATGTTCTCCACGAACGTGACCAACGACGGACTGGGCTTGGGCTCACCGAAGCCATACCGGCGGGTGAGCAGCCAGGCGAGGTCGGAGGAGACGACCCGGGCCCGGTCGATCGTGCCGCCGCCCAGGTGGGCCGCCTTGCCCCAGAGCGGGAAGAAGGGTGCGCTGGCCCGCGCCACCAGCGACGGGAGGCCCAGCTTGGTCTTGTCGATCAGGCCGGCCGAGGTGGACATGAGCACGACGCCGGTGACCCGCTTGCCGAACCATTCCGGATACTGCTCGGCGAACGCCATGATCGTCATGCCGCCCATCGAGTGACCGACCAGGATGATGTGGCCGTCGGGCACGGTGGCGTCGAGCACCGCGGCCAGCGACTTGCCCAGCGCCGCGATGTCGTAGTCGCCGGACTGGAGGCGGCTCGACCGCCCGTGGCCGGGCTGGTCGTAGAAGACCAGGCGGTGCTCGCCCTGCTCGGTGAGCGCCTTGCGCTGGAAGTAGAAGGTGCCCATGTCGAGCGCGAATCCGTGCACGAAGACGATCGTGGGCTTCGGCTTGCTCCCACCCTTCGGCCCGCTCCCGACCCGGGGCTCGACGATCTCAACGTGCAGTTCGGTGCCGTCGGCGGCGGTGACCGTCATCTCGCTGTCGTACGGCTGATCACCGAACGGCTCGTCCACGTGCGGGTCGCCGGGCGCGCTGATCGACCGCCGCACCAGCACCCGCTCGACCGCGAACGCCGTCGCCAGCCCCGCCGCCACCACACCGACGGCCGCGCCGGCGATACCGACCTGCTTCCCGCGCCGAGACATCGGACTCACACCGCACCACCCTCGTCCACCCCGGCCGCCAGCTCTCCGCGCCGCCACGGGGAACCTATGCCGCACCACCCCGCTCGACCCGTACGGGCTCCGGCCGTCGCACTCTCGAGCGACGACCGCGCGTGCAGGCAACTCATGCCGCACCACCCGCTTGACCCGCGCGGGCTCCAGCCGTCGCACTCTCGAGCGACGACCGCGCGTTCCGCGTACGGGATCCGGCGGTTGCGCTCTCGAGCGACGACCGCGCGTTCCGCGTACGGGATCCGAAAGCTCGGGTGACGACGAACGGACTCATGCGGCACCGCCGTCGTAGACGCGGGGGACGCGGGTGCTGCCGAAGCGGGTGACGATCTCGTAGTTGATCGTGCCGACGACCTCGGCCCAGTCGTCGGCGGTCGGGCCGCCGTCGTCGCCCGGGCCGAACAGCGTGGCCACATCGCCGGCCACCACCGGATCGTCGCCGACGTCGAGGACGATCTGGTCCATGCACACCCGGCCGGCCACCGTGCGCCGCTTGCCGCCCAGCTGGACCGGCCCCGCGTTGGAGGCCGCGCGCGGCACCCCGTCGGCGTAGCCCAGCGGCACCAGGGCCAGCGTCGTCTCGCGCTCGGTGAAATAGGTGTGGCCGTAGGAGACGCCCTGCCCCGGCGGCACCCGCTTGGTGAGCGCCACCCGCGCCCGCGCGGTCATGGCCGGTCGCAGCCCGAACGTCTCGCCCTCGACCGGCGACAGCCCGTAGACCGCGATGCCGGGGCGGACCAGGTCGTAGTGGGAGTCGGGACGGGTCAGCGTGGCCGCCGAGTTCGCGATGTGGCGGTAGCGCGGCGTGATGCCGAACCGCTCGGCCTCCGCCAGCCCATCGGCGAAGACGCCCAGCTGGTGGTCGATGGTCTCGTGGCCGGGCGCGTCGGCGTAGACGAAGTGGCTCCAGATGCCGACCACGTCGATCTCGCCGTCGGCCTGGGCTTTGGCGGCCGCCTCGAGCAGCGCCGGCCACTCGGCGGGAGTCGCGCCACCCCGGGACAGACCGGTGTCGAGCTTCAGGTGTACGCGGGCCGTCCGCTCGGCCCGGCGTGCGGCCGTGACCAGCTCGCCGAGCAGTTGGAGGCTGCCCGCGTTGAGGTCGAGGCCGGCCTCGACCCCGTCGTGCAGGGGCAGCCCCGGCGAATGCAACCAGGCCAGCACCGGCACGTCGATCCCCGCGCGGCGCAACGCCAGGCCCTCGTCGAGCGTCGCCACGCCGAGCCAGGTCGCCCCGCCCGCGAGCGCGGCCCGCGCCGAGGGCAGCATGCCGTGCCCGTAGCCGTCACCCTTGACCACGGCCATGACCTCGGCCGTCGTTCGGGCGCGCAGCAGCGCGACATTGTCCCGGATTGCGTCCAGATCGATCCGGACCTCGGCCTGCCACATGATTCCCAGCCTACTGACCGGTCAGGTCGAAGACGGTGTGACGAAGTGCGGCCGCGATGTCGGGAGCGGTCACCGGGCCCTCCTCGGCGGCCCGGCGGCCGGCCAGCCCGTGCGCGTACGCCGCGGCGACCGCGGCCCGCTCGGCCGGCAGCCCGCCTGCCAGCAACGACCCGAGCAGCCCGGCCAGCACGTCACCGCTGCCCGCCGTGGCCAGCGCGGACGTGCCGGTCGGATTGACCCAGACCTCGCCGGCCGGGGTGGCGACGATCGTCCGGTCGCCCTTGAGCAGCACGATCGCGTTCATCCAGGAGGCCAGTTTGAGCGCGGCCCCGACGCGGTCGGGCCCGGGCGCCTCACCGGCCAGGCGTTTGAACTCGCCGTCGTGCGGCGTGACCACCACCGGGGCGTCGCGACGCAGGTCTTTCGCGTGCTTGCCGTCGATCAGCAGGGTCAGCGCGTCGGCGTCGAGCACCACCGGCAGGGCGGTCGCGAGCACGCTGCGCAGCGTGGTGCGGGCGTCGTCGTCGGTGCCCAGCCCGGAGCCGCACACCCAGGCCTGCGCCCGGCCGGCGTCGGGGAACCGCGGCACCGCGACGACCGACGGGTGGGCTCGCACCACCTCGGCGTGGGCGCTGCCCGCATAGCGAACCATGCCGGTCGGGCCCGCGAGCGCACCACTCACACCGAGCAGCGCGGCCCCCGGATAGGTGGCCGAGCCGGTCGCGATGCCGACCACGCCGCGGGTGTATTTGTCGGAGGCGTGATCGGGCCGCGGCCACCATTCCGCGATGTCGGCCGCGTCGGGCACCGAGACCGCCGGATCGGCGCGCAGCACCGGGCCGAGGCCGATGTCGACCAGCTCGACCTGGCCGCACCGGACCGCCGCCGGGCCGACCACGTGGGCCGGCTTCAGGCAGCCGAAGGTGACGGTGACATCGGCGCTCACGGCCGCGCCGGGCACGTCGCCGGTGTCGACCGCCACACCGCTCGGCACGTCGACGGCCACCACCGGAGCCCGCCGCCCGGAGCGGCCACGCAGCTCGCCCAGCCCCTCGACCAGGGCCGCGGCCGGTTTGCGGAGGCCACCGCTGGCGCCGATGCCGACGATGCCGTCGACCACCAGGTCGGCCTGCCCGGGCAGCTCGCGGACGGTGAAGCCGCCGGCCGCACGCAACGCCCGCAGACCGGCCAGGTGAACCCGGTCGGGCCGGATCAGCAGGGCCCGCACCTGGGCGCCGCGCCGAGCCAGGGCCGCACCCGCGTAAAGGGCGTCGCCGCCGTTGTCACCGCTGCCGACCAGCAGCACCACGCGCGCGCCGTAGACGCCGCCCGCGTCTTCGAGCAGCAGGGCGCAACGCCTCGCCAGCCCCGCCGCGGCCCGCTGCATGAGCGTGCCCTCGGGCAGGGTCGCCATCAGGGACTGCTCCGCCGCTCGCACATCCGCGACCCGCCATGCCTGCCGCATCGGTCCTTCAGCCTCCTCGTGTTGCCGACGATTCTGGCCCAGGCCTCTGACACTTTCGCGCCGGCACTGGTCAGGACCGCGTGATCGCCTCGTCAGGATTCCGCGATCACCATCGCCGAGGCGATGCCGCCGTCGTGCGACAGGGAGAGGTGCCACCGGTTGACCCCGCGCTCGGCGGCGACCGCCGCGACCGTGCCCGAGACGGTCAGCCAGGGACGGCCGTCGGGGTCGGCGACGATCTCGCAGTCGTGCCAGAGCATGCCGGCCGGGGCGCCCAGCGCCTTGGCCACCGCCTCTTTGGCGGCGAAGCGGGCGGCCAGCGACTCGGCCGAACGCGCGTTGCCCGAGGCGGTCACCCGCTCACCCTCGGTGAAGAGCCGGACCGCCAGCAGAGGAGTCCGGTCGAGGGCGCGGGCGAAGCGCTCCACCAGAACCACATCGATGCCGACTGCCACGATCACCGCCCAACCCTATCGGTAGTCCCGCCTCGTCATCCGGCCCTGTGGACAACCGCCGAGGTTGTCCACAGGGTGTCCCGCGGCCCCTCCGCGGGCCTTAACGTCGGCGCGTCCCCTTCGCTCCCCCAGGAGGCTGCCGATGAATCCCGATCTCGAGGTCGACACCGACGCGCTGCGCCGCTCAGGTTCCGATGTGGCGACCACCGCGGGCCGGGTGAGCGCCGCGGCCGCCGACGAGCCGCCGGTGCCCGCCGTCCCGCGCTGGGCCGCCACCGACGCGGCCCTGCTGGCCGGTGAGGCCGCCCGCCAGCAGCTGACCGCGCTCGGCGCCGAGATCGAAGAGACGGCCCGGCGCATCACCGAGGTCGCGGCCGACTACGAGCTGGCCGACGCCCGCGCCCGCACCCGCCTGCGGCTCACCCGATGACCACCACGCTTCCTCCCCGGTCCACGGGCGCGATCGGCCTCCAGCGGGGTCGCTATGACCGCGGCCGGCCCGCCACGGGTGGCGCTGTGACCACGGCTGGCCCGCCACGGGTGGCGCTGTGACCACGGCTGTCCTCGACCGCCTGCGCGCGACCGACCCGGCGCGGTGGCACGCGCTCGCCCTCTCCTGGCGGCGGTGGGCCGAGCTCGCGGGTCGCCTTGTCGCCGAGTTCGGCCCCCGGCTGGCCGCGCTGCGGGCGGCCTGGCAGGGCGCCGCCGCCACGGCCGCCACCCGTCGGCTCGAGGCCCTGCGCCGCCGGCTTGTGCTGTTCCGCCTGCATTGCTGGCGCGCCGACCAGGTGGCCAGCGAGTTCGCCGCGTCCCTGACCCGGGCGCGCTCGCTGCTCTCCCGCGCCTTGGCGGCCGGAGTGCCGGGCCTGAACTCATCGGCCGCAGAGATGTCGAGTTCGGCCCTCCACGCCACAGTCGGCACGGCCGGACGCGCCGACCGGGGCGAGGGGCCGTCACTCTCGCGTGTCGCGGCGGCCCCGGCGCAGGGCGGCGGTGCCGCTGAGCTCGACGCGGCGCTCGCGTTGGCGGCGCGGGCGGACGCTGAGGCCTCCGCGCGGCTGGCGAGCCTGGCCGAGGCCGTACGCGCTCCGGCCGAGCCGCCCGGTCCCGACCGGCCGGGTTGCACCGCCTCCCCGGCCGGGGTGCGGCGGTGGTGGGAGGGCCTGCCGGTCGAGCAGCGCAACTGGCTCCTGGCCACCGAGGCCTCCTGGCTGGCCCGGCTCGACGGGCTGCCCGCGGCCGACCGCGACATCGCGAACCGGCTGCTGCTCGACGACCGGCGGGCCGAGGTCGACCGGGCGATCGCCGCCGCCACCGGCCGCGAGCGTGAGCGGCTGCGCGAGGTGCGCGACGGGCTGGCCGCGCTCAGCGACCGGCTCGCCGTCACCGGCGATCGGCGGGCCTATCTGCTGCGGCTCGACGTCGGCGAGGAGGGCCGCGTGGTGGTGGCGTTGGGCGATCCCGACCGGGCCACCAGCGTGCTCACCCACGTGCCGGGGATGACGGCCGGCCTGGCCTCGTCCGGCGGGGAGCTGGCCCGCGCCGAGCGGGTCGCGACGCGGGCGGCCGAGCTGAGCCCGGCCTCATCGACCAGCGCGGTGATGTGGCTCGACTACGACGCGCCCGACTTCGTCGACGAGGCGGCGGGCGCGGGCCGGGCCGAGGCCGGGGCGCCGGCGTTGCAGCGCTTCCAGGAGGGTTTGCGGGCCGCGCACGAGGGTCCGGCCGCGCGGCAGGTCGTGCTTGGGCACAGCTACGGGTCGCTGGTCGTGGGAAGGGCGGCGGCCGGGGGCATCGACGCCGACAGCGTGGTGTTCGTGGGTTCGCCCGGCGTCGGGGTCGACTCCGCCCGTGAGCTGCGGGTGCCGAGGGGTGAGGTCTGGTCGTCGACCTCGCTCAGCGACGTCATCCAATATGCGGCGGTCTCCCCCGCGAGCCTGGTGCGCGACCTCGGCACGGCCGTCAGCGTGCCGGTCGCCGGGCCCCTGCTCGCCTTCGGCACACCCGAGCGCGACCTGTGGTTCGGCCACAACCCGAGCGACCCCGCGTTCGGCGCGCGGGTCTTCGCCGGGCCGCCGGGCGGGGGTCACGTGGGCTACTGGGAGCCCGGCTCCCGCTCGCTCGACACCCTGGCCACTATCACTGTGGGCACCGTCTGGTGAAACCCCGCACCCCGGCCGGGACCAGGACCACGGCCTGGTGAAACCTCGCACCCCGGCCACAGCCACGGCCTGGTGAAACCCCGCACCCCGGCCACCGTGGGCACCGTCTGGTGAAACCCCCACAAGAGCGTCCGGCCGCCATCTCGCCGAAGACAGCGGGGTGACGGCCGGGAGAGCTGACTCGGCCCGCCGCAAAGGGCAGAACCGAGCGCGCGGGACTACTCGACGGTGACGGACTTGGCCAGGTTGCGGGGCTGGTCGACGTCGTGGCCACGGGCGGCCGCGATCTCGCAGGCGAGAATCTGCAACGGCACCGTGGTCATCAGCGGGGCCAGCAGGGTCGGGGTCGCGGGCACCGGGATCAGGTGGTCGGCGTAGGCACGGACGTCCTCGTCGCCCTCCTCGGCGATCACGATGGTGCGGGCGCCGCGCGCGCGGACCTCCTGGATGTTCGAGACGACCTTGTCGCGCATGACGCCGCGGCCGGCCGGCGACGGGACCACGCAGACCACCGGCGTGCCCTCGTCGATCAGCGCGATCGGCCCGTGCTTGAGCTCGCCGGCGGCGAACCCCTCGGCGTGCATGTAGGCGAGTTCCTTGAGCTTGAGCGCGCCCTCCAGCGCCACCGGGTAGCCGACGTGGCGTCCGATGAAGAGCACCGTCGAGGCGGTCTTGAGGTCGCGGGCGAGTTCGCGCACGTCCTCCATCTGCCCGAGCAGGGTGCGCAGGCTGTCGGGGGTGCGCTGCAGCTTCTCGACGACCGCGGCGACCTCATCCGCGTACATGACGCCGCGGATCTGGGCCAGGTGCAGGCCGATCAGGTAGCAGGCGACCAGCTGGGTCAGGAACGCCTTGGTCGACGCCACCGCGATCTCGGGGCCCCCGTGCGTGTAGAGCACCGCGTCCGACTCGCGCGGGATCGTCGAGCCGTTGGTGTTGCAGATCGCCAGCACGCGGGCCTTCTGCTCCTTGGCGTGGCGCAGCGCCATCAGCGTGTCCATCGACTCGCCGGACTGGCTGATCGCCACCACCAGCGTCGACCGGTCGAGGATCGGGTCGCGGTAGCGGAACTCGCTGGCCAGCTCCACCTCGCACGGGATGCGCACCCAGTGCTCGATCGCATACTTGGCGACCATGCCCGCGTGGTACGAGGTGCCGCAGGCCACGATGAAGATCTTGTCGACGTCGCGCAGGTCCTGATCGGTGAGGCGGACCTCGTCGAGCACGATCTCGCCGCGGTCGGACAGGCGGCCCAGCAGGGTGTCAGCGATCGCCTGGGGCTGCTCGGCGATCTCCTTGAGCATGAAGTAGTCGTGACCGCCCTTCTCGGCGGCCGAGGCGTCCCAGCTGACGTGGTATTCCTTGCCCTCCTGGGCCGAGCCGTCGAAGCCGGTGATCTCGATGCCGGCCGGCGTGATCAGGACGACCTGGTCCTGGCCGAGCTCGATCGCCTGGCGGGTGTGCTCGATGAACGCCGACACGTCGCTGGCCAGAAAGTTCTCCCCGTCGCCGCGGCCCACGACCAGCGGCGAGTTGCGCCGGGCGGCGACCACCGCGTCGGGCACCTCGACGTCGATGGCGAGCAGCGTGAACGCGCCTTCGAGCCGGCGGACCGTGCGGCGCATGCCCTCGGCGAGCAGCTGCGGGCCCTCGGCCGCACCCGACTCGCGCAGCGCCCGCACCTCGGCCGCCAGCAGGTGGGCGGCGCACTCGGTGTCGGTGTCGCTGGTGAACTCGACGCCGGTCGCCTCGAGCTCGGCGCGCAGACGGGCGAAGTTCTCGATGATGCCGTTGTGGATGACCGCGACGCGGCCGTCCCGCGAGACGTGCGGGTGCGCGTTGCGGTCGGTCGGGCCGCCGTGCGTCGCCCAGCGGGTGTGCCCGATGCCGGTGAGACCGGCGGCGATGCCCGGCTCGGCGCCCTCGGCGAGCGCCTTCTCCAGGTTGGCCAGCTTCCCGGCCTTCTTCTCGGTCAGAACGCTGCCGTTGTCCACGACAGCCACACCGGCGGAGTCGTATCCGCGGTATTCCAGCCTGCGCAGTCCGTCAAGAACGATGCTGAGCGCCGGACGACCGCCGACGTACCCCACGATGCCACACATGGCCGTGACTCTAGCCGACTAACGCTCAACCGTCATGCGCGAGAAGCACCCTTTCGAGCACACGGTCTGCTCAAAACAGGCCGAACGGCCGACGGTCGCATCCGACGGCTGGCGCCGTTGGCGTACCGTCGGCTACCGCGCCACAACAGCGCGCTCGCATCGGGAGAAACGTTGAGCAATCAGCCGGAAAATCGGCAGCCGGACGGCACTTCTGAGCCCACGACGCCGATCGGTGGCCACGGCGCCGCCCCCGTGTCAGGTCAGCCCTGGTCGACACCCTCGGGCGACTCGATGTCCCAGCGGCCGTACCCACCGTCGTACACGCCGGGCTATGCGTCTCTGCCGCAGCCGCCGAACCCCGACTACCCGCCGACGTCGGAATTCCCGGCCACCCCGACAGATCAGATTCCCGGCGCGTACGCTCCCCCGCCCGGCTACGGCCCGCCGAGCTACCCGCCGCCCGGCTATCAGCAGCCCGGTTACCCGCCGCCGCCCGGTTACGGCCAGCCGGCCTACCCGCAGGGCCCGCCGCCGCCTCCGCCACGCAAGAGCAAGCTGCCCATCGTCGCCGCGCTCGTGGCCATCACGCTGCTGCTCTGCGGTGGCCTCGCGACCGCCGGCGTGATGCTGGTGCGCAACGTCACCGACAAGGCGAAGGAGGCGCTGCCCGAGCTGCCCACGGCCGCCCCCGAGATCCCCGATCTGCCCACCGACCTGCCGAGCATCCCGGCCGCCCCCGGCGTCACAGGTCGCAAGATCTCGGTGACGTACGAGGTGAGCGGCGAGGGCCAGGCCTCCCAGATCCTCTATGTGGAGAAGCTGGGCGACGCCCCGAAGCGCCTGCAGGACGTCAGCCTGCCCTGGAAGTTCACGACCGAGATGGAGACGCCCGCCCTGGTGTCCGTGGTCGCCATGCGCGTGGGCACGTCCGAGGGCACGATCAAGTGCCGGGCCCTGGTCGACGGCGCCGAGGTGAAACAGCGCACCTCGAGCTCGTCCACGGTGGCCACGGCGAGCTGCACGCACTTCGCCATCGAATAACAAGCCACCGAGCAACAACCGTCGAGCAACAAGCCATCGAACAACCACAGCGAGATCGGCTAGAAAGTAAGGGTGACGACCGACCCGCTGGTCGAACGGATGCGCCCGTTCGGCACCACGATTTTCACGGAGATGTCGGCCCTCGCGGTCCGCACCGGCTCGATCAACCTGGGCCAGGGTTTCCCCGACACCGACGGTCCGGCCGAGATGCTGGAGGCCGCGGCGCGGGCCGTACGCGAGGGCGCCGGCCTGGCCAACCAGTACCCTCCGCTGCCCGGCATCCCGGCCCTGCGCGCCGCCATCGCCGACCATGAGCGGCGCTTCTGGTCGCTCCCCCGCGACCCGGACACCGAAGTGGTCGTGACCGCGGGCGCGACCGAGGCGATCGCCGCCGCGATCCTGGCCCTGTGCGAGCGCGACGACGAGGTGGTCACGTTCGAGCCCTACTACGACTCGTACGCCGCCTCGATCACGCTGGCCGGCGCGGTGCGACGCCCGGTCACGTTGCGGCCGGGACCGGACGGCCGCTACGGGTTCGACGAGGGTGAGCTGCGGGCCGCGTTCGGGCCGCGCACCCGCCTGGTGCTGCTGAACTCGCCGCACAACCCGACCGGCAAGGTCTTCACCGCCGCCGAGCTGGCGCTGATCGCCGAGCTCAGCCAGGAGCACAACACGTACGCCGTGACCGACGAGGTCTACGAGCACCTGGTCTTCACCGACGCCGCCGAGCCGCACGTCCCGCTCGCGAGCCTGCCCGGGATGCGGGAGCGCACGCTGCGGATCTCGTCCGCGGGCAAGACGTTCTCGTGCACCGGCTGGAAGGTCGGCTGGGCGACCGGGCCGGCGCCGCTGGTCTCGGCGCTGATGCGGGTCAAGCAGTTCCTGACCTTTGTGAACGCCGGACCGTTGCAGCCCGCGGTGGCGGTCGCGCTCGGCCTGCCCGACACCTACTTCACCGGCTTCCGCGACCAGTTACAGGCCCGCCGCGACCATCTGACCGCCGGGCTGACCGAGGCCGGATTCACCGTGCAGCCGTCCGAGGGCACCTACTTCGTCACGGCCGACATCACCCCGCTCGGCGGTACGGACGGCATCACGTTCTGCCGTGAGCTGCCCGAGCGGTGCGGGGTCGTGGCGGTACCGACCCAGGTCTTCTACGACCACCAGGAGGCGGGCCGGCACCTGATCCGGTTCGCCTTCTGCAAGCGCGAGTCCGTGATCGACGAGGCCGCCCAGCGGCTGACGAAGCTGGGGAGCTGAGCAAAACGGCGGCCCAGCTTCGTGAAGCTGGGCCGCCGGAAGATCCGGGAGAACTACGCGGGCGAGGCCGAACGCACCTCGTCGGCGATCCGCTCGGCCACCGAGCGGGCCTGCTCCTCGGTGGCGGCCTCGACCATGACCCGTACGAGGGGCTCGGTGCCCGACGGACGCAGCAGCACCCGCCCGGTCTCGCCCAGCTCGTTCTCGGCCAGCGCCACGGCGGCCTGCACGGCCGGGGCCGCCGCGCCCGCCTCACGGTCGCCGACGCGCACGTTGATCAGCACCTGGGGCAGCGGGTGGACGACCGAGGCCAGGTCGGCCAGCGACTTGCCGGTCGAGGCCAGCTGGGCCATCAGGTGCAGGCCGGTCAGCACGCCGTCGCCGGTGGTCGCATAGGCCGGCATCACGATGTGCCCGCTCTGCTCGCCGCCCAGCGCCAGCCCGCCCGCGCTCAGCTCCTCGAGCACGTACCGGTCGCCGACCTTGGTCTCCAGCAGCTTGATGCCGGACTGCTTCATGGCGATCCGCAGGCCCAGGTTGCTCATCACGGTCGCGACCAGGGTGTCGTCGGTCAGCGTGCCCGCGTCGCGCATGGCCAGGGCCAGGATCGCCATGATCTGGTCGCCGTCGACGACCTCACCCGAGGCGGTCACGGCCAGGCAGCGGTCGGCGTCACCGTCGTGGGCCAGGCCCAGGTCGGCGCCCTCGGCCAGCACGGCGTCGCGCACCTTGTCGAGGTGGGTCGAGCCGCACTCGTCGTTGATGTTCAGGCCGTCGGGCTCGGCGTGGATCGCGATGACCTCGGCGCCGGCCTCCTCGTAGGCCACCGGGGCGACCTCGCTGGCCGCGCCGTTCGCGCAGTCGACCACGACCTTGATGCCGGCGAGCGGGTGCGGGGTCGAGCCGACCAGGTGCTTCACGTAGTGCTCGGCGCCGTCCAGCAGGTCGTGCACCCGGCCGATGCCGGCGCCGGTCGGGCGGCCGATCAGACCGTGCCCGTCCTCGATGGCCTGCTCGATCTTCGCCTCGAGCTCGTCCGGCAGCTTGGTGCCGCCGGCGGCGAACAGCTTGATGCCGTTGTCGGGCATCGGGTTGTGCGAGGCCGACAGCATCACACCGAGGTCGGCGTTGGTCTGGCCGACAAGGAACGCCACGGCCGGGGTGGGCAGCACGCCGACGCGGACGACGTTGGCTCCGGCGCTGGTCAGCCCGGCGACGACGGCCGCTTCGAGCATCTCGCCGCTGGCCCGGGGGTCACGCCCGACGATCGCCAGCGGCTGGTGGCTGCTGTCGCTCTCGACCAGGACGCGCGCGGCGGCGACCGCCACGCTGAGGGCCAGTTCCGGGGTGAGAAGCTCGCCGTTGGCCAGCCCCCGGACGCCGTCGGTGCCGAACAGTCGCCCCATGGCGGATTCCTTTGCGTCTGCGTTGCGGTGGAGAAAGGGGAGGGAACGCAAACGGCCGGGCGGCCCCTGAGAAACCCAGGGGCACATCCCGGCCGTGTCAGACTCGGCGCAAAATCAGCGCTTCGAGTACTGCGGAGCCTTGCGGGCCTTCTTGAGACCGTACTTCTTGCTCTCCTTGACGCGGGCGTCACGGGTGAGGAAGCCGGCCTTCTTGAGGGCGGGGCGGTCGTCGGGCTCGTTGGTGATGAGCGCCCGAGCGATGCCGAGGCGCAGCGCACCGGCCTGGCCGGTGATGCCGCCGCCACGGAGGTTGGCGATGACGTCGAACTGCTCGTCCTTCTCGGCGGTCACGAGCGGCTCGCGGATGAGCTGCTGGTGCACCTTGGAGGGGAAGTAGTTCTCCAGGTCACGGCCGTTGCAGACGATCTTGCCGGTGCCGGGCACGAGGCGCACCCGGACGATGGCCTCCTTGCGGCGGCCAACGGTCTGGATCGGACGGTCACCGGGACGCGGGGCGCGGACCGGGGCCGGCGCGGGCGTCTCGACGACGACGACCGTCTCAGCGGGCTCCTCGACGGTCTCGACGACCTCGGGCTCGATGATGTCGGACATGCTGCTGCCTTCTCCCGCGCTCACTGCGCGATCTGGGTGATTTCGAACGGCTGGGGCTGCTGCGCCGCGTGCGGGTGCTCGGCGCCCGGGTAGACCTTCAGCTTCTTGATGATCTGCCGCGCGAGCTTGTTGTGCGGGAGCATGCCCTTGACGGCCAGCTCGATCGCCTTCTCGGGGCGCTTGCTCAGCAGCTCCTCGTAGCCGACCTGCTTGAGACCGCCCGGGTAACCCGAGTGGCGGTAGGCGACCTTCGTCTGCCGCTTGTTGCCGGTCAGGGCGACCTTGCCGGCGTTGATGATCACCACGAAGTCGCCGGTGTCGACGTGCGGGGCGAAGGTCGGCTTGTGCTTGCCGCGGAGGAGGTTCGCGGTGTGAGTGGCCAGGCGGCCCAGGACGACGTCAGAAGCGTCGATAATGTGCCACTGACGCTCGATCTCACCCGGCTTCGGGCTGTACGTACGCACAGAATTACCTTGTCTTGTCGTCGGTCTGGGGTCGCGCGCTGGTCGCGAGAAACGCGAACACCGAGCCTACCCGGAAGGGCGGGCTCGCAGCTGTCGCACAACAGCAGGCAACAATACCCGGCTGCGCGGCGCGTGGTCAAAACGTGCAAGGGTCAACACGATCGGTGGCCCCGCCCAGCGCTCGGACGCGACCTCCAAAAATAACCAACTGCCAGCATACCCGCTCCCATGACGCGCCCGGCAGCGGGATCCATGGTCAACAACCTTCGGGTGCCCGCACGTAGCGAAGGTCACAGGTCGATGCCTCTTAGCAGGCTCGAAACAAACGGGACGCAAGGGCGAAATTCCTCAACGGCACGCTTCCGACATGAGCAATGGTGCTGACACCTTCACGACGCGGGCCCACCGTGGCCGCGGCGTGCGGGGACGACGCACTATTGAGAAGCCACCGTCAGGGTTGAGGACGGACCTGACGGTGACCGCTGGACCGGCTTCCCGGCCCGGCGAGGAGGAGTCGTGGCGCGTGCCTGCCGGAGGTACGGCGGAGAACGCAGGCGTGACATGGGAGCGGGTCGACGCTGAGGACGGCGATTTCCGAGCGTGCCCTTCGGTGGACCGGCGGGCCGCGCCGCGACTTCTCGTAACACTGACAACCGCCGCCGGGGATGCGGACGGATGACCGACCGTACGGGGGGAACGCGCCGGACGGTGATCACGGCAGCCGCGCTGGCCGAACCGGCCGCGTCGCTCTCCGGATACACGATCGGCGTCACCGCCGACCGTCGCCGCGACGAGCTCGCCAACCTGCTCGAGAGCCGCGGCGCCCGGGTGGTGCTGGCCCCGGCGCTGCGCATCGTCCCGATCGCCGACGACGCCGAACTGCGCGCCGCGACCCGGGCCTGCCTCGACACCCCGCCCGACATCGTGCTGGTCAACACCGGTATCGGCATGCGCGGCTGGCTCGAGGCGGCCGAGGGCTGGGGCCTGGCCGAACCGCTGCGCGCGGTGCTCTCCCAGGCCTACCTGGTCGCCCGCGGCCCCAAGGCGCGCGCCGCGATCCGCTCGGCCGGGCTGCACGACCAGTGGTCCCCCGAGGGCGAGAGCTACGAAGAGGTCGTCGACCACCTGCGGGCCCGGGGCATCGCCGGCCTGACCGTCGCGATGCAGCTGCACGGGGAGAGCCAGCCCGAATACACCGAGGCGCTGGAGCAGGCCGGGGCCCGGGTGATCGAGGTGCCGGTCTACCGCTGGGCGCCCCCGACCGACCCGGCCCCGCTGCACCGACTGGTCGACCTGATCACGGCCCGCCTGGTCGACGCGGTCACGTTCACCGCCGCGCCCGCCGTGCAGGCGCTGCTGCGGGCGGCCGGGCCGAGCTCCGACGCGGTGCTCGAGGCCTTGCGCTCCGACGTGCTGACCGCCTGCGTGGGCCCGGTCACGGCCGCGCCTCTGCGCCGGCACAACGTGCCCGTGGTGGCGCCCTCCCGGGCCCGGCTGAGCGCGCTGGTCCGCACGATCGTCGACGAACTGCCGAAACGGGCCGTCTCGCTGGAAGTGGCCGGCCACGCGCTGACCCTGCGGGGCCACGCCGCGATAGTGGACGGCGAGCTGCGCCCGCTGGCCCCGGCCCCGATGGCCGTGCTGCGGGCCCTGGCCGCCACACCGGGCCGCGTGCTCTCCCGGGCGGCCCTGCTGCACGCCCTCCCCCGCGGCGCCGACGAACACGCCGTCGAGATGGCCGTGGCCCGCCTGCGAGCCGGCCTGAGCGCCCCCGGCGTCATCCAGACCGTGGTCAAGCGCGGCTACCGCCTACCCGTATAGCCAAGATCGCGAGCCCAAGGCCAAGATCGCTGGGAGCAGCCGCCCCCTCCCCCGCCCGACAAAGGGTGGGCCGACCCTAGCGACCCCGGCGACAAGATCGTGCGAGGGCTGTGGATAAGTCTTTTTGGAGCGTCACCACTCACGCACGTCGCCGTGGTGGGTTTCGCGCTCTGGACGCGTCAGCGGCCAGCGAAACCCGCCGCGGTCCCCGCGGGAGCGGCGGTCTGTACCCACCACCCCGCGAGGACCGGAAGCCTTTGATCTTGCAGTGAAGCAGTGACGAATCAGCCGACCGGCGCCGGATATCCGCCCTGCTCGGAGATCAATGTCGCCATCGCGTGCTCGACCACCGCCACCAGCACCTGCTTCACCGAATCGCGGTGGCGGGCGTCGCACATGACCAGCGGCACGTGCGGCGGAATGGCCAGCGCCTCCCGCACCTCGTCCGGCTCGTAACGCGGCGCCCCGTCGAAGCAGTTCAGCGCGACCAGGTACGGAAGGTGACGGTTTTCGAAATAGTCGAGCGGCGCGAACGCGTCGGCGATCCGCCGGGTGTCGACCAGCACGGCCGCGCCGACCGCGCCGCGGATCAGCTCGTCCCACATGAACCAGAAACGGGTCTGCCCGGGCGTGCCGAAAAGGTAGAGGATCAGGTCGTCGGCCATCGTGATGCGGCCGAAGTCCATCGCCACCGTGGTGGTCCCCTTGCCGGGCACCTTGGAGGCGTCGTCGACCCCCTGACCGGCCGAGGTCATCACGGCCTCGGTGGTCAGCGGCTCGATCTCGGAGACCGCCCCGACCAGCGTCGTCTTGCCCACGCCGAAGCCTCCGGCGACGACAATTTTCGCGGAGGTGATCTCTTTGGGTTGCGCCCCCGCCCGCTCAGAGCTTGCGAAGTCCACTCAACACCCTTTCCAGCAGGTTCATCCGCTCCGAGAACCCAGTTTTGGGAGCGGCGCTGTGCAACGAGAGCAGTCCGTCGGCCACCATGTCGGCGACCAGGACCCGCGCCACACCCAGCGGTAGCCGGGTCAGCGCCGAGAGCTCGGCCAGCGATTGCGCCTTCGCCTCGCACAGCACGGCGATGCGGTATTTGTCATGCCCGGCGAACCGGGCCTCTTGCAGACCGGCCTGGCTGGCGACCAGGACCGCCTCGATCGGGATGTCCCGGCGTGGTTCGGTGCGGCCGCGGGTGACCGCGTACGGACGCACCAGGTTGCCTCTCGGATCCTGCGGCTGGCCCACGCGATCACCCCCTTCCGACGGACCGGCGACTAATGACTGACAGTTTCACGGGGGGCCGGCGACAGCGACGCGCCGACCCGCTCGACCAGCAGCGCCATCTCGTAGCCGACCTGACCCACGTCGCAGCTGCGCGCGGCCAGCACGGCCATCGAGGACCCGTCGCTGATCGTCATGAGGAACAGGTACCCGGAATCCATCTCGATGATCGTCTGCTGGACCTCGCCCGCGTTGAACATGCGGGACGCGCCCTCGGTCAGGCTGACCACACCGGACGTGATCGCGGCGAGCTGGTCGGCGCGGTCGGCCGGGAGGTCGCGCGAGGCCGCCAGCAGGATGCCGTCCGCGGACACCGCCACGACGTGGGCGATGCCGGCGACGCTGTTGGCGAAGTTGTTGAGCAGCCAGCCCATGTCCTGCATGGTGGGGGGCCTGGTCACGGTCAGTTCTCCTTAGCCTGGGAGGCGGTGGACTCGGCAGTGCCGTCCGTCCGCCCACGTTGCACTCCCCGGTGATACGCGGAAAGAAGCCCGCGGACCTCATCAGGACTGCGACGATTTTGGTTGCGCGGCCCGGCCTGGACGCCTCCAGGAACGAGTTGCGCCTGGGGAACGCGCTTGGGTAGCCCGGATCGCGTGGTGCCGGCGTCGACCGGTTCCGCCGCTGCCATCGCCTTCTGCCACCCGTCGTCAGCCGATGTCTTCCACCGGTCGTCCGCAGCCGCACGGGGCTTCGGAACCGACGGTCCATTGTGCCCTCTCGCCGCGGCGGGAGGTGCGGCGGGCGGCGACGTCGGCGCGGGCGGCGGCGGTGCCGCAGCCGGGGACGCGGGTGCGGCGGCCGGCTTCGGCGACGGCGTGGAGCCGTTCGGCGGTGGCGCGTAACCGGCGGTCGGCATGCCCCACTCCTCCTGGCTCGAGTTCTCGTGGTTGCGGAACCAGCTCTGCTGCATCTGCACGAAGATCGGCGCGTCGTTGCGTTCCTCGGCCGTCGGCGGCGCCGGCGTGGAGGGCACCGGCGGCATCGCGGCCAACGCGGCGCCCCAGCCGTTGCCGGTGGGGGCCGGCGGAGCGGACGCGACAAAGGGCGGTGCGGACGCCACGGGAGGCGCGGAGACCACCGGCGGCGCGGAGACCACCGGAGGAGCCGGCGTCGCGGCCGCGAACCCGTTCATCGTCGTGGACGTCTGGGTGGCGTCGATCGTCTTGGAGACGCGGTTCGGCAGCGGTGGCCGGTTCGGCGTCGGCCGCACGTCCGGTTCGGACGGTGGGCGCTGCGACGGGAACATCGGCAGTTGTGGGTGCGCGCTGGGCGGCGGCGGGGTGGGCTCGTGCCACGGCTCGGGCGCGATCGTCGGCAGGGTCGCGGTGGCCGCGCGGGCCGACCGGGCGTCCCAGCCACCGCCGTACGGCGCGGTGCCCAGTTCCTGCGGACGCGGGGGCGGGTCGAGGCGCCGGCTCGGCAGCACCACGATGCTGCTCGGCAGCGTGACCTGGGCGACGGTGCCGCCCTCGAGGTTGGCCCGCAGCTCGACGCGGATGCCGTAGCGCGAGGCGAGACGGCCGACCACGGCCAGACCCATCAGGCGGAACGCGGCCACGTCGACGCTCGGCGGCTCGGACAGCCGGCGGTTGAGCTGGTCCATCTGCTCCTCGGACATGCCGAGGCCACGGTCCTCCACCTGGATCACCACGTAGTCACGGATGCGGCGGCCGTCGGCGACCACGACCGTGTTGGGCGGTGAGAAGCGGGTGGCGTTGTCGAGCAGCTCGGCGACCAGACGCACCACGTCGTTGACGGCGAGCGCGGCGATCGAGATGTCGGTGTCGACCGTGCCGAACTCGATGCGGTTGTAGAGCTCGACCTCGGACTGGGAGGCGCGCAGCGCGTCAACCAGCAGGGCGTCCTCGCGACGCGGGGCGCTGGAGTCGGCACCCGCGAGGACCAGCAGGTTCTCGTCGTTGCGGCGCATCCGGGTGGCCAGGTGGTCGAGCTCGAACAGCTGGGCCAGGCGCTTCGGGTCCTCCTCGGTGCGCTCGATCTGGTCGAGCTCACCGATCATCCGGTCGACCAGCGACTGCGAGCGCCGGGCCAGGTTGAGGAACATCGTCGAGACGCTGGTGCGCAGCGCGGCCTGCTCGGCCGCGATCCGGACCGCCTCGCGGTGGACGACGTTGAACGCCTGGGCGACCTGGCCGACCTCGTCGCGGTTGGGCAGCTGGATCGGGTCGCGGACCGAGCGGACGATGTCGTCGGCGCCACCTTCGCCCAGGTTGCGGGCGTCGCGCAGCCGGGCCACGGCGTCGGGCAGGTCGCGGTTGGCCACCGCCAGGGCGCCCTCCCGCAGCCGGCGCAGCGACATGTTCAGCGAGCGGGCCAGGATGACGGCGAGCGTGATGGCGATGATCAGCACCAGCACGACCAGCGCGGCCTCGATCGCGGCCTGGCGCACGACGGCGTCGCGGTCGGACGACGCCTGCTCGACCACGTCGGACTCGAGCTCCTGCTCGGCCCAGCGCATCAGGTCGACCACCGCACCGAAGGCCTGCGCGATGTCGGACGGCACCACGGCGGCGGCGCTGGAGGCGCGGCCGAGCTGACCGGTGAGGTTGTCGACCAGGTTGACCGCGTCGCCACTGACCACGTTGTCGACCAGGGACCGCTGGGCCGGGCTGGCGACCAGGGAGAAGGCCTGCAGCGCCTCCTGCTGGCTGGTCTGGGTCGCGATGAACGTGGTGCGCTACTCGGCGCTGGTGTCCTTGACGACCTGGGCCGCGAAGGAGACCGCCTCCTGCTCGGCGGTGCCGGCCTTGGCCCGGGCGAACGCGGCGATCGCGCGCAGCTGGTCGGCGATGTCGCCGTCGCCCGCGAACTGGCTGACCGCTTCCACATAGGCGACCAGGTCGGTGATGACGACGCTGTAGCGCGAGACCGCCTCGGAGACCGAGATGTTGACCCGGTCGCCGACCGCGGTGCGCGTGGCGTCCATCGTGTCCAGGTGGTCGTCGATCCGGACGAGCCGGTCCTGCACCGTTCCCGGCGGGTTGTCGATCTCGCCCCGCTGCGCGCGGTAGACCTGGATCTGCGCGTCACTCGACCGCACGGCGGACTGGTACGCCTCTTCGGCGGACTTGGGATTCTCGGGGTCGGGCAGGATATTGCCGAGGTATGCGGCGGCAGCCATCCGCTCGACGTGCAGCATTTGGGTAAGGGCGGAGACGTCGGTCTCCAGTTTGGTCAGTTGCTCGACCTGTCCGGCGTCGGCGGCACGTTGCCCGACGTCGACGAGTCGAGTGGTGGCCAGCGCGATGACCGCGACAAGTGGAACCACCAGAATGAGAGCCAGTTTGGCGCGGATCCGGGCGTCTCGCAGACGGGGGAAGACACCACGGCGCGTCACCTGGGTCGAAGATCCGGTGCTCACGACTTCTCCTCCGTGGTCATCCCCGTGGCTCTTCGCCCGCAATTGCTCGCGCGGCCCGGGAATTTCATCAGAACGGACATCCGTTTGGGAAGTCTGCAAAGACCCGGAAACGAACTTCCTGCCCGACTGCCAGGAAAGGTGCCCGTTCTACATTCGACACTTTTGCTGCTTTGACGTGCACGAATATGTTTCCAGACACATTCAGTAACCGCACGATCACACGACACTCCCAAGATTCCAACCATTATGTGAGACAACCGTCTCGTTCCATCGATGGTGAGCCGCTTGACCAGGGGCCTTCACGTTGGCAAGGTTTGGCGCGATCGAACGGACACATTGTCCGTATCGGCATGCGCGCCGCCCAGCCACGATGCTCGGCAACGACGCCTTCCCCGCCCCCATAGGAGGCACCGCAGTGCGGCTCCCCCGCATCACCGCGGCCATCGCCGTGGCATCGATGCTCCTCGCCGGCGCGGCCGGCTGTACCTCGGACGACGACGAGGCCGACAGCGGCGCCCAGGTCGTGGTCGTCGCGGCCGACTTCAACAACTCGTCGCTGGTCGACCAGGCCTACGCCCGCGCTCTGCAGCTGCGGATCGAGCAGATCAACGCCTCGGGTCAGCTGGGCGACCGCGAGCTGCGACTGGTGACGAAGGACAACCGGAACGACCCGACGGTGTCGCTGCGCAACATCAGCACGTTCGCGGACGACCCGGCGGTCGCCGCGGTGGTCACCGGCTCCTGCGACGAGTGCGTGGTCCGGGCGTCCAAGACGATCAACGACAAGACCGTGCCGGTGATCGCGCTCGCCGCGTCCGACCAGGTGGCCAGCCCGGTTCCCGAGCGGCAGTACATCTTCAAGCTCAACCCGAACTCCGCCGACAGCTCGGCCGCCCTGGTCAACGAGCTGGTCCGGGCGAACGCGCGCAAGATCGCGGTGCTCTACTCGAACGACCTGTACGGGGTCGACGCGAACCGGGCGCTGGGGGCGGCCCTGGAGAACACGCCGGGCTTCAACGTCACGGTCGCCCGCGCGGTCAAGCCGGGCTCGACCGACATCACGCAGTCCGTCGGCACGCTGACCGACACCGAGCCGGACGCGCTGGTCGTGCTCACGCCGCCCGACCTGGCCGCGCTGGCCGCGACCAGCGCCCGGCGCGGCGGTTTCACCAAGCGCCTGCTCTTCGACGCGGCGGCGGCGAGCGACCTGTTCATCGCGCGCGACGCGGCGGCCGCCACGAACAGCGCGACCATGGTGTTCACCCAGATCCTGGCGATCGACGACGTGGTCGCGACGACGCCGGCGAAGTCGGCCCGCAAGCAGTGGTTCCGTGACTACACCTCGCGCTACGGCAGCTACTCGGGTGTGGCCTCGTTCGCCGCCGACGCCGCCGACCTGATCGCCGACGCGGTGGCCCGGGTCGGCGCCGACCGTCCGCGGATCCGCGAGATCCTCGAGACGTCCCAGGTCGACGGTCTGTCCGGTCCGATCCGCATCACCCCCGACAACCACTCCGGCCTGATGCCGCAGGCGCTCACCCTGCTGGTGGCGCGCAGCGGCCGGTGGCGGCTCGCGTCATGATCCGGATCAACCAGGTCTCCCGCACGTTCACCGGGCGCTCGGGCACGGTCGAGGCGCTGCGCGAGGTCAGCCTGGACGTCGCCGACGGCGAGTTCGTGGCCGTCGTGGGCCGTTCCGGCTGCGGCAAGTCGACGCTGTTGCGGCTGATCGCGGGCCTGCTGCCGCCGACCGGGGGCGGCATCGAGGTGGGCGGGCAGGCGGTGCACAAGCCACGCCGCGACGTGTCGATGATGTTCCAGCGGCCGGCGCTGCTGCCCTGGCGTTCGGTGCTCGACAACGTGCTGCTGCCGGTGCAGATCTTCGGCTGGCGCAAGGCGCAGTACCGCGACCGGGCCCACGAGCTGCTGGCGTTGACCGGCCTGACCGGGTTCGAGAAGCGGCTGCCGCACGAGCTCTCGGGCGGTATGCAGCAGCGGGTGGCGCTCTGCCGCGCGCTGATCGGCAAGCCGCAGGTGATGCTGATGGACGAGCCGTTCTCGGCCCTCGACCCGCTGATCCGCGAGGAGCTGTCGGTCGAGTTGCAGCGCATCCACATGGAGCAGCGGGCGACCACCGTCTTCGTCACCCACTCGATCGACGAGGCGGTGCTGCTGGCCGACCGGGTGGTCGTGCTCAGCCCGCGCCCGGGCCGGGTCCGCGAGATCGTCGACGTGCGGATCCCGCGTCCGCGCACGCTGGGCCGCACGGCCCACTCGGACGAGGTGGCCCGGTGCAGCGGCCTGCTTCATGATCTTTTAATGGCCTGACCGGTCACTCTTCGTACAAATAACTAAGCGGGATTTTAAGAATCGACTCCCGCTGTTGAGCGCGCAGGCGAGGGAACCGTAACGTGCCAGTCATGGCTTTTCGGACCTGGGTGAAGTTGGTGGGAGCCGCGTTCGGCGCCGCCGCGCTGGTCGGCGCCGGTCAGCTGGGCCTGGCCTACGGACTGGGCATCCTCAGCTTCTCCCGTGTCGTCGAGATCACGGCGCGTGACGAGTGGACCGGCCAGCTGGCCTGGGTCGCCTGGTTCGCGCTGACCGCGGCCGCCGCCGGTGGAGTGGCCGCCCGCCCACGTCTGCCCCAGCAGGCCGGCGCCGGCACCCGGCTCGTCGGCGGGGTGGCCGCCGGCCTCGGCGCGGCGATGATCGTGCCGCTGACCATGCAGCCGGCCCGCGCGGCCGAGATCGCCGGCGTGAACGCGGTCTTCGTGATCGGGGCGTGCGCGTTGATCGGCGCGGCGGCGGGCATCTTCGCCGCGTACGCCGCCCTGGGCCGGTCCGCCGCCCGCTGGAGTCTCACGACGCTGAGCAGCGTGATCTGGGCCGTCGCGCTCGTCTCGGTGGCGCCCTCGCTGCGTTCCGGCGAGACCCTTCCCCCCGTACGCCTCGGCGTGCTCGACGCCACGTTCGTGCCCGACGGCGTGCTCGACCGGGTCGCGCTGCTCACGATGCCGGTGATCGCGCTGATCTGCGGCCTTGTGCTGGGGTTCACGGCCCGCAACCGCTCCCTGTCGACGACGGCGATCGCGCTGGCCGGGCTGCCCGGCCCGGCTCTGCTGACCGCTGCCTACCTGGTCGCCGGCCCGGGCACGACCCGCGCCCAGGAGATGCCCTACTGGGCCGCGATGACGGCCGCCGGCGCCGGGGTCTTCGGCTCGGTGCTGGCCGCCGTCCTGCGGCGGGGCCCGGCCACCGATCGCCCGGATTCGCCCGACGCGGCCGAGCCCACTCCGGACCGCCCGCCGCTGCCGCAGCGCGAGTCGCCCCGGCCCGATTCGGCGATCGCGAAGGCGGGCGGCTCACTGCCCGGCACCGGCGCCGCCCAGGCCGTCACCGGCCGCGCCTCGGTCGCGGCCCGCGCGACGGTCGCGGCCCGGGCCGCCGTGGCCGCCCAGCGCCCCGAGCACGAGCTGAAGCCCTCGGACACCGGCGTGATCACCATGCCGCCGTTCAACGGTTTCGCCCCGCCGGCCCCACCGCAGCGCCCCGACGGCGAGATCGCCGACTGGGTGAGCGGCCTCGGCCGCCCTCAGTAACCCATAGGCGAACATCAATGAAATGACTCATCGGGGAGGTACCGCGGCGGCGGACCGGCGCTGACGATGAAGGCATGAACGCCGACCGGCTCCCTCGCCTCCGCCGGCTCATCGCCGGCCTCGCCCTCGTCTTCGCGCTCTCGGGTCTGGCCCTGACCGGGCCCGCCGTGGTGGCGCCGACACACACCGACGCGGCCCAGGCCGCCGTCTACTCCAGCTGCACGATCTCCCGCTGCTCGGCGGCCCGCACGGCCCGCACCGGCTGGAGCTCGCTGGACTGGCCGACGAGCTCCGGCTGGTACTCGTGGCCGTACGGCCAGTACAACTACACCGGTGGCACATTCCAGAACCGTGAGCGCCAGCTGCCGCTGAACGCGACCTACAGCGAGTACGACGTCTATTCGCGGGCCCGGGGCGCGGCCCGTGACGCGTACCGGATCGTCGTCAACCGCTCGACGCGGGAGACGTGGTTCACCCCGGACCACTACGTGACCTTCTACAAGCTCTGACTCTCCCGGGTGGCCGGCAGCGGCACGTAGACCTGGCCGCCGCCGGCCACGAACTCGGCCGACTTCTGGCCCATCCCCTGCGCCTTGAGCTCGTGACTGATCTTCATCGAGCAGAACTTGGGCCCGCACATCGAGCAGAAGTGGGCGGTCTTCGCGGCCGCGGCCGGCAGCGTCTCGTCGTGGTAGGAGCGGGCGGTCTCGGGATCGAGGGCCAGCTCGAACTGGTCCTCCCAACGGAACTCGAACCGGGCCTTGGACAGCGCGTCGTCCCACGCCTGGGCGCCCGGATGCCCCTTGGCCAGGTCGGCCGCGTGCGCCGCGATCTTGTAGGCGATCATCCCGGCCTTCACGTCGTCCCGGTCCGGCAGGCCCAGGTGCTCCTTGGGCGTCACGTAACAGAGCATCGCCGTGCCGAACATGCCGATCATCGCCGCGCCGATCGCCGACGTGATGTGGTCGTAGGCCGGAGCGATGTCGGTCGTCAGCGGCCCGAGCGTGTAGAACGGCGCCCCGCCGCACAGCTCGACCTGCAGGTCCACGTTCTCCTTGATCTTGTGCATGGGCACGTGGCCCGGGCCCTCGACCATCACCTGTACGTCGTACTCCCAGGCCCGGCGGGTCAGCTCCCCCAGCGTGCGCAGCTCGGCGAACTGGGCCTCGTCGTTGGCGTCGGCGATCGAGCCCGGCCGCAGACCGTCACCCAGGGAGAACGTGATGTCGTAATCCGCGAATATCGCGCACAGCTCATCGAAGTTCGTATAGAGGAAATTCTCCTCATGGTGCGCGAGACACCAGGCCGCCATGATCGACCCGCCGCGCGACACGATTCCGGTCACGCGGGGGGCCGCCAGCGGCACGTGCGGCAGCAGGACTCCGGCGTGGACGGTCATGTAGTCGACGCCCTGTGCGGCCTGTTCCAGCACCGTGTCGCGGAACAGCTCCCAGGTCAGCTTGACCGGATCGCCCTTGACCTTCTCCAGCGCCTGATAGAGCGGGACGGTCCCGATCGGCACCGGCGAGTTCCGGATGATCGCCTCGCGCGTCTCGTGGATGCGCGGCCCGGTCGACAGGTCCATCACCGTGTCGGCGCCCCACCGCGTCGCCCACGTCATCTTCTCCACCTCCTCGTCCACCGAGGAGGTGACGGCCGAGGTGCCGATGTTCGCGTTGACCTTCACCAGGAACCGCGACCCGATCACCATCGGCTCGCTCTCCGGGTGGTTGCGGTTCGCCGGCAGCACGGCCCGGCCGGCCGCGATCTCGGAGCGCACCAGCTCGGCCGGCACGTTCTCGCGGATCGCCACGAACTCCATCTCGGGGGTCACCACGCCGGCCCGTGCCGACGCCAGCTGGGTGCGGCCGCTCACCCAGGGGGCACGTAAAGGCGGCAGACCCTCGGCGGCGACGCTGCCCGGTCCGGACGTGTCATACAGCCGTACGGGATCGTTGCCGTCGCTCAGCTCGACCGACATGAACGGCACCCGGATGTCCGGGCTCGACCCCTTGACGTACGTTTTACGCCTCATATACCTTTCCTCCCCGTCGGAGGGCGCACTGATCCCCTGCGGAGGCGCCCTCCCCTGTGGAGAGCACACCGATCCCCTGCGGAGGCGCCCTTTTTCTAAAAAGCGAAGTGATTCAGCGGCCCAGGCCCAGCGCCCAGCCGCCACTCACGCCCACCAGCAAGCGCGTCGGTCACATATCGCTTGGCGGCCCGCACGGCCACCGGCACCGGATCACCCAGGGCCAGCCGCACCGCGATCGCCGACGAGAACGTGCAACCCGATCCGTGGTTGTTGGCGGTGTCGACCGGCTCACCACGCAACGTCTCGGTGACCCCCTCGAAGCGCAGCACGTCGACCGCGAGCTCGCTGCCGGTCACCACCACGGCCCGCGCGCCCAGACCGGCCAGGTGTTCGGCCATCTCCGGCACGGACAGGTCAGGATTCGAGACCAGGGCCGCGGCCTCCAGCCGGTTCGGGGTCAGCACACAGGGCCGGGTGAGCAGCGGCGCGACCGACGCGGTCTCGGCCAGCCGGGCCCCCGACGTGGCCACCAGCACCGGGTCCACGACCAGGTTGGGCAGCCGGTCGGCCCACGAGGCGATCAGCTCCCCCACGGCCGGGTCCCCGATCATGCCGACCTTCACGGCCACCACCGGCAGGTCGGCCAGCACCGCCTCGAGCTGCGCCGCCACGACGTCGACCGGGATCGGGTGGATCGCGGTCACGCCGAGGGTGTTCTGCGCGGTCACGGCGGTGACGACCGAGGTCCCGTACGCCCCCAGGGCCGCGAACGTCTTGAGGTCGGCCTGGATCCCGGCGCCGCCCCCCGAGTCCGACCCGGCGATGGTCAGCACCACGGGCGGCGTCATGACAGGCCCGCCGTCAGCTCGGCGGCCACCGCGGCCGGATCGCCGGCCCGCATGATCGCGCCCAGGACGGCGACACCGCTCGCCCCGGCCGCGACGCACTCCTTGACCTCGGCGGCCGAGGTGACCCCGCCCAGGGCCAGCCACGGCACGGCGCCCGCGAGTCCGGCGGCGCGCGACGGGCCCAGGGCCGGTCCGTATCCCGGTTTGGTCGCGGTCGGGAAGACCGGTGACAACGTCACGTAATCCTCTGTGGACAGTCGGGGTACACCGTGGCACGAGCGGCCGATCAACCCCACGTCGTCGACCGGTAGCGGGTCGGCTCCGGCCAGATGCACCGCGTCGCCGCCGAGCGGGTCGGGGCCGGCGACGATCAGGCGGCCGGGCGGGACCACCTCGCGCAGCGCGTCGGCGAGGGCGGCCCGTTCGCCGTACGGGAGATCTCTCTCGCGCAGAACAACCCACGCCGCGCCGCCGCGGACCGCTTCCCGCACCACCGCAACCAGGGGTTCGCGGGCGATCCGCCGGTCGGTGAGCACCACCAGCCCGGCCGGCGTCACCACCGGGCCCGCCCCTCGTCCGATGTGGAGGCCAGCGCGTGGAACCGTTTCGGGATCCGCCCGGCCTCGAAGGCAAGCCGCCCGGCCAGCACCGCGTGTCTCATCGCGGCCGCCATCGCCGCGGGCTCGTCGGCCCGGGTGACCGCGCTGGCGATCAGCACCGCGTCGCAGCCGAGTTCCATGGCCAGGGCCGCGTCCGACGCCGTCCCGATGCCGGCGTCGAGCACCACCGGCACGTCCACGCTCTGCCGGATCAGCCGGATGTGGTGCGGGTTCGAGATGCCCAGCCCCGACCCGATCGGCGACCCGGCCGGCATCACCGCGGCGCAGCCCACGTCGGCCAGGCGGCGGGCCAGGATCGGGTCGTCGCTGGTGTACGGCAGCACGGTGAACCCGTCGGCGGCCAGTTCCTCGGCCGCCCGCAGCAGCTCGACCCCGTCCGGCAGCAGGGTGCGTTCGTCCCCGATCACCTCGAGCTTGATCAGGTCGGTCTCGAAGGCGTCGCGGGCCAGGCGGGCCGTCTTCACCGCGTCTCCGGCCGTGTAGCAGCCGGCCGTGTTCGGCAGCACCCGCACGCCGAGCCGGTCGAGCATCGGCAGCAGCCCGGGCCCGGCCGCGTCGACCCGGCGCAGCGCCACGGTGACCAGGTCGGTGCCGGACGCGACGATCGCCTCCTCCAGCGCGGCCAGGCTGTTGGCGCCGCCGGTGCCGAGGATGAGCCGCGAATTCTCGAAGAGGTCCATGGTCAGCCTCCCTGCGCCGCGGTCAGCACCTCGACCGAATCGCCGTCGCCGAGCTTCGTGACGTTCCAGGTCGAGCGCGGCACCACCTCGCCGTTCACCGCGACCGCGACCCCGCGCCGGGCCTCGGTGATCGACTCGACCAGCGCCAGCACCGACGGGGTGTCCCCTTCGAACGGTTTCCCGTTCACCGTCAGCCGCATCAGAACCTCCGGGGCGAGAAGTCGGCGACATCCTGGCCGTCGAGGACGACCCCGGCGATCAGGTCGGCGGTGACCGGGGCGAGCAGGATGCCGTTGCGGAAGTGCCCGGCCGCCACCACCACCCGGTCGTCGAGCCGGCCCAGCATCGGTGCGTTGTCCGGCGTTCCCGGCCGATGCCCGACCGTGGTCTCGGTGAGCTCGAACTCGGCCAGCCCGGGCACGATCTCGAGGGCCGCCCGCAGCAGGTCGTGGACGCCACCCGCGGTCACCAGCCGGTCGGTGCGCTCCTCCTGCGTCGCGCCCACCACCACCTCGCCGTCGGCGCGGGGCACGATGTAGACCTCGTTGCCGTCGACCGCCGCGTCGAGCACGTGCCGCAGCAGCCCCGGTTCGCCGCGCAGCCGCAGCACCTGCCCCTTGACCGGCCGCACGGGCAGGCCGGTGAGGGCCGCCGTGCCACAACCGGCCGCCACCACGACCACTCTCGCATCCACGTCGGAGAGCGACTCGATCCGCTTAGGCACGATCCGATCGCTCAGCCGCTCCCGCAGCGCGTTCACCACCCGGCGCGGGTCCACCTGACGCTCCCGGGAAGCCAGGACCCCGGCCCGTACGCGAACAGACAGCGCCGGTTCCAGCGACCGCAACTCGGAGGGCCGCAACAGCGGCAGCTGCTGCCGTGTCCACAGTCGAGCCCGCCCGGCCAGGTCGTCCGCCGTCAACGCCAGGCTCAGCGTGCCCGTCTTGTCGTAGCCGACGTCGACGCCCAGCTCCTCGGCGAAGGCGGGCCATAGGTCGGCCGACCGGTCGAGCAGCCGGATCAGCGCCGGGTCCTCGTGCTCGGACTCGCCACCGGGCGCGAGCATCCCGGCCGCCACATGCCAGGCGCCCTCGTCCCCGCCGTCGAGCACGGTCACGTCGGCGCCGCGGGCCACGAGCCGCCAGGCGATCGAGAGCCCGATGATCCCGCCGCCGACAACGGTGATGTCGCTCATGCCCGGCCTCCCGGTGCCGCGGTCCCGACCCGGTCCGAGCGGGACGCGAGCGCCCGCAGGAAGTCCGCCGTCGCGCCGCTGGGGTCGGCCGCGACCGCCGAGATCGCGGCCACGCCGTAACACTCCAGCTCGGCGACCCGGTCGGGGGTGATGCCGGCGATCGCGATCACGGGAGTGCCCGGCACGGCCCGCGTCACCGCGGCGACGCCCGGTGGCCCGATCGGTTCCGGCAGCCCGGTCTTGGTGCGGGTGGCGAACGCCGGACCCACGCCGAGATAGGTCGCGCCGGCGGCCACCGCGGCCCGCGCAGCCTCGGGGTTGCGGCAGGTGGCGCCGAGCACGGCGGCCGGCCCGAGCACCCGGCGGGCGGCCGCGACCGGCAGGTCTTCGGCGCCCACGTGCACGCCGTCGGCCCCGGCCGCGAGCGCCACCCCGACCCGGTCGTCGACCAGGCAGACGGCCCCCGCGGCCCGGCACAGCTCGAGCGCCGCGGTGGTCAGGGCGTACGCGTCGCGGTCGCTGGTCTTGACCCGCACCTGGACGGCGACCGGGCCGTGCCCGAGAACGCCCCGCACGACGTCGAGCGAATCGGTGACGATGTGCAAACGCGGCAACAACAACGGAAGCTCCTCCCTGCGCCGGCATGATCCGGATCAGGTTCGACGGTCGGGGGCCGCGTCAGCCCCCCTCTCAGCCCGGTGCACCGGACTCCCGTGGGGTTGTTGCTTCGGACCATAACCCGGTCCGCCGAGGAAAACTAGCGCACGTCCCAAACCGGCGCCGGAGTCTCCACGACCTCGCCGTCACCCTGGAACAGCACGAAGCGGTCGAAGGAGCGGGTGAACCAGCGGTCGTGGGTGACCGCGATCACCGTGCCCTCGAACTTGTTCAGCCCCTCCTCCAGCGCCTCGGCCGAGGCCAGGTCGAGGTTGTCGGTCGGCTCGTCGAGCAGCAGCACCGTCGCCCCGGAAAGTTCCAGGAGCAGCACCAGGAAACGCGCCTGCTGACCACCCGAGAGGGTGCCGAACCGCTGGTCGCCCTGGGCCGCCAGCTCGTAGCGGTTGAGCGCCTTCATCGCGCCCGCCCGGTCCATTCCGGACCGGTGGTCGTCGCCCCGCCACAGGATCTCGACCAGGGTGCGTTCGAGCAGCTCGGGCCGGTCGTGCGTCTGCGAGAAGTGGCCGGGCCGCACCCGCGCGCCGAGCCGGGCCACCCCGTTGTGGGCCACGTGGGCCAGCGGAGCGCCGTCGACCGGTTTGTTCTCGGCCTCGGGATCGGACCCGCCGGCCGCCAGCAGCCGCAGGAAGTGCGACTTGCCGGTGCCGTTGGCGCCCAGCACCGCGACCCGGTCGCCATACCAGATCTCCAGGTCGAACGGGAAGGTCAGATCCTCCATCTCCAGCTGTTCGCAGATCACCGCGCGCTTGGCCGTGCGCCCGCCCCGCAGGTTCATCCGCAGCGACTGCTCCTTGGGCGGCAGCGGCGGCGGACCGGCCTCTTCGAACTTGCGCAGCCGGGTCTGTGCGGCCTGGTAGCGCGAGGCCATGCCGTCGTTGAAGGTCGCCTTCTGCTTGAGCGACAGCACCAGATCCTTGAGTTTCTGGTGCTCCTCCTCCCAGCGCCGGTGGTTCTCCTCCATGCGGTCGTGGCGGTGCACCCGGGCCTCGTGCCACGACGCGAACCCGCCCGGATGCGTCCAGGCTGTGCCGCCCTCGACCGCCACCACCCGATCGGCGGTCTGGGCCAGCAGCTCGCGGTCGTGCGAGACGTAGAGCACGGACTTCGGCGACTCGCGCAGCCGCGTCTCGAGCCAGCGCTTGCCGGGCACGTCGAGGAAGTTGTCCGGCTCGTCGAGCAGCAGCACCTCGTCGTCGCCGCGCAGCAGCAGGTCGAGCGCGAACCGCTTCTGCTGACCACCCGACAATGTCCGGACCGGACGGTGACGCACCTCGTCCCAGGTCTTGCCGAGGATCGCCACGGCGACGGTGTCGAAGAGCACCTCGGTGTCGTATCCCCCGGTCTCACCCCAATGAGCCAGAGCGTTCGCGTACGCGATCTGGCTGCGCTCGGTCTCGTCGAGCGCGGCGGACGCGGCCGCCAGTCGTTCCCCGGCCGCCCGCAGGTCGGGGCGCACGAGCGAGAGAGCCAGATCCTCCAGCGTACGGTCGTCGCCGATCATGCCGATGAACTGGCGCATCACGCCGAGGCCGCCGGAGCGCGCGATCGTGCCCTCGGGCAGCGCGAGGTCGCCGGCGACCATGCGGAGCAGCGTGGTCTTGCCCGCTCCGTTCGGCCCGACCAGCGCGACCTTGGCCCCCTCACCGACCCGGAACGCGACGTCGGCGAAGAGCCGGCGCCCGTCGGGCAGCACAAAACCGGCTCCGGCGACATCCACGTAACCCATGGCCGACATCTTCCCCGGCCGGGGCCGTTGTCGTCAGTCGGTTTTCCGGGCCACCCTCAGCACGCGGAAGCCCTTCTGGCTGGCCACACGCTCCACATCCCAGCCGCCCTCGACGAGCCAGGTGTGCAGCGAGTCACCACCGAGATGCCGGTTGATCACCAGCCAGGCCACGCCGCCGGGTGCGAGCCGGGGCAGCCAGCGCTCCATCAGCGCCCGCAGCTCGGCCTTGCCGACGTGGGTGGGCGGGTTGCTCCAGATCTGGTCGAAGCTCACCCCGTCGGGCACCTGGCCGGGCTCGACGACGTGGACGCGGGCCGCCAGCCCGAGCGTCCCGGCGTTGACCGCGGTCAGCTCGCGGGCGCGCGAGTTCACGTCGACCGCATAGACCGTCGCCCCGGGAGATTCGCTCGCGAGCACGCAGGTGATCGGCCCGTAGCCGCACCCGAGGTCGAGGAACGTGCCCGTGACCCCGGCCGACGGCAGGTCGCCCTTGCGAAGCAGCACGGCCGTGCCCGGGTCGAGCCGGCCCGCGCTGAACACGCCGGCGGCGACGGCCAGCCGGTAGTCACGGCCGGCGACGCTGAACTCGATCTCGCCGCGACGGTCGGGCGTGGTCGGCTCGGCGCTGAAGTAATGATCGGCGCTCACCGGACCAGTCTGCCGCCGGTCAACGCGCGAGCGCGCACGGGGGTGCCGCACAATCTGTGCGTTCATTGATCACCATGCGCTCCTAGCGTGGTCGCCATGCGGTACGGCACCCCTTCTCGAGCAGCCCACCGCGCGACCGCCGACGGCGGCCTGGTGCTCCTGGTCCGCGGCATCGGATCGGGCGGACAGCATCGGCCGTCGCCGGCGCCACCCCTCCCGCGCCCCCGCAAACCTCCGGGCCGGCGCCGGGCGGCGGTGGCTCCGGCGTTGATCGTCGAGCCGCAGCGGGCCGCGCAGTGGCTCACCCGAGGCCTGGCCGGGGTGATCATCCTCGGCCTGGCCCTGATGATCGGCTTCCTGGTGACGGGACCCGATCGGCGTCAACAAACCTCCGGCGCCGCGGCCGCGCCGGCGCTCGACTCATTGACCCTCGGCGAGATCTTTCCGGATCAGGACGATCTGCGACCGGCGGGCGCCACGGGGGCCTACCGGATCGAGATGCGGCACTTCGACACGGACTGCCGCGAGGCCACCACCGGGGAGCTGGGCGCGCTGCTGGCCCGCAACGGGTGCAGCGAGGTGGCGCGAGCCGGGCTGACCTCGCCGTACGGGGGTTACCGGGTCACCGCCGGGGTGTTCACGCTGGCCGACGCCCAGAGCGCCGCCACGGTGAACGACCTGGTGCGCGAACAGGTGGTCAGCGGGGCCGGCGGGTTCACGACGATCCCGGCCGGCGCCGGCGGTGACCCGGCGACGGCCTCGATCGGCTGGCACGTACGGGAGAACTTCCTGCTCTACTGCGTGATCACCCGGCCCGACGGGACGTTGGTGCACGACGACGACCCGTACGCGAAGAGGATCACCGCCGAGATCGTGGACAACCACCTCGGCGGGGTCCTGAGCGGCCGGGCGGCTCCCCCACAGCCGCCCGGTTCGCTCCTCTAAGAGCGCATCCTTCTCGTGGCCTCGGCCCGGGCGGCATAGTCGTCCTCGCCGGGATAGCCGACCTCGATCAGCGTGAGCCCGTGGGCCGGCGCCACCGTGACCTCGCTCGAGCGTTCCGTACGGGTGAGCAGCGTCGACGGCCAGCCCGGGTCACGCCGCCCGTCCCCCACGACCAGCAGCGCCCCGACCAGGCTGCGCACCATCGACTGGCAGAACGCGTCGGCCTGCACCGTGGCCACGACCACGCCGTCCGGGTCGCGCCGCCAGTCGAACCGCGTGATCGCCCGGATCGTGGTCGCGTGCTCCTTGCGCTTGCAGTAGGCCGCGTAGTCGTGCTCGCCGGTCAGCCCGCCCGCGGCCACGTTGAGCCGGTCGAGGTCGAGCGGCCGCACCCAGCCGATCGTGTCGTGGCGCCGCAGCGGTTCCGGGCCCCACCCGGTGTCGGCGACCCGGTATTCGTAGCGGCGGAACGTGGCCGAGAACCGCGCGTCGAACGTCGGCGGCACCGGGGTGACCGCCTTGACCCGGGCGTCGGGCGGCATCAGCGCGGCCAGCCTCCGCATCAGCGACGATTCGAGCTCCCCGTAGACGCCGGTCGGCAGGTCGATGTGGCAGACCTGGCCCGAGGCGTGCACCCCCGCGTCCGTACGCCCGGCGACCGTGAGGCCCAGCGGGGTGTCCACGCCCACGAGTCGCCCGAGCGCCTCCACCAGCACGCCCGCCACCGTGCGGCGCCCCGGCTGGGCGGCCCACCCGGAGAAATCGGCGCCGTCGTACGACACGTCGAGTCTCAACCGGACGGTTTCCGTCATCGCGCAGCTCTCCCCATGACAAAGAAAGAACCCGGCACCCCCGTACGGGGTGCCGGGCCTTCTGACAACCTGAGAACTCAGGCCTTGGTGTCGGTGTCTTCGCCCTCGGCCTTGTCGCCGGGACCCTCGGCACCCTTGTCACCGGAGGCGTTCACCGGCGGCTCGGCGTCCTGGTCGGCGGTCGCGGCCGGAGCCTCGTCCTCGCGGGCCAGAGCCTCGACCTTGTCCTGCTGCGCGGCGGCCTTGCGGGCCGCCTTCTTGGCCGGGGCGGTGGTCGCCGCGACCTGCAGCTCCTCGACCAGCTCGATGACGGCCATGGGAGCGGCGTCACCCTTGCGCGGGCCGGTCTTGGTGATCCGGGTGTAGCCACCCGGCCGGTTGCCGTAACGCGGAGCGATCTGCTCGAACAGGGCGTACACGACGTCCTTGTCCTTCACCGTGGCCAGCACCCGGCGACGCGAGTGCAGGTCGCCGCGCTTGGCCTTGGTGACGAGCTGCTCAGCCAGGGGGCGCAGCCGGCGGGCCTTGGCCTCAGTGGTCTTGATCTTCCCGTGCCGGAAAAGCTCGGTGGCCAGGTTGGCCAGGATGAGCTTCTCGTGCGCCGGGCTGCCGCCGAGGCGGGCTCCCTTGGTGGGCGTGGGCATTGCGAATGCTCCTTGTAAAAGGCGGCCGGGGGCTCTTTAGAGCTGCTCGGTCTCGCGGTAATCGTCGGTGTCGTAGTCCACGTCGCCGAACGAGTCCACGACGTGCGCGGGGTCGAAGGACGGCGCGCTGTCCTTGAGGCCCAGCCCCATTCCGGCGAGCTTCATCTTGACCTCGTCGATGCTCTTCTGACCGAAATTCCTTATATCCAGAAGGTCGGCCTCCGTCCGCCCGATGAGTTCACCAACGCTGTTGATGCCCTCACGCTTGAGACAGTTGTACGACCGGACGGTCAGGTCCAGCTCCTCGATCGGCAGCGCCAGATCGGCCGCGAGCTGCGCGTCCTGCGGCGACGGGCCGATGTCGATGCCCTCGGCGGTCTCGTCCAGCTCACGGCACAGGCCGAACAGCTCGACCAGGGTCGAACCGGCCGAGGCCAGCGCGGTGCGGGGCGAGATGGAAGCCTTGGACTCGACGTCGATGATCAGACGGTCGAAGTCGGTGCGCTGCTCGACACGGGTCGCCTCGACGCGGTAGGTCACCTTCATGACCGGCGAGTAGATCGAGTCGACCGGGATGCGGCCGATCTCGGCGCCGGCGCTCTTGTTCTGCGCCGCCGTGACGTAGCCACGGCCCCGCTCGACGGTGAGCTCCATGTCGAGCCGGCCCTTGCTGTTGAGCGTGGCCAGCTTGAGGTCGGGGTTGTGCACGGACACGCCGGCCGGGGGCTGGATGTCACCGGCGGTGACGTCGCCCGGGCCCTGCTTGCGCAGGTACATGCTGACCGGCTCGTCGTGCTCGGAGCTGACGGTGAGCTCCTTGACGTTCATGACCAGCTCGACCACGTCCTCCTTGACACCGGGGATCGTGGTGAACTCGTGCAGGACGCCGTCGATCTTGATGCTGGTGACCGCCGCGCCGGGGATGGACGACAGCAGGGTACGCCGCAGCGAGTTGCCGAGGGTGTACCCGAAACCCGGCTCCAAAGGCTCGATGGTGAACCGGGAGCGGGTCTCGCTGATCGACTCCTCGGAGAGGGTCGGCCGCTGGCTGATGAGCACGCGTTTCTTCTTTCTGTCAGGCCACCCACTATTTGATGGCCATCGGGATGATGCAGCCCAGTGCCGGCCCCGAGGGCCGGCACTGGGCGGAGCGCTACTTGGAGTAGAGCTCGACGATCAGCTGCTCCTGGACCTGGGTGTCGATGACACCGCGGGCCGGGAGCGAGTGAACGAGAACCTTCATCTCGCTCGGGATGGGCTCGAGCCACGCCGGCACGGGCCGCTGACCGGCCTGGGCCTGGGCGACGACGAAGGGGGTCATCTCCTTCGACTTCTCCCGCGTGGTCACGATGTCGTGCTCCTTGACGCGGTACGACGGGACGTCGACCTTCACGCCGTTGACCAGGAAGTGGCCGTGCTTGACCAGCTGCCGGGCCATGTCCCGGGACTGCGCGAGGCCGGCCCGGTAGACGACGTTGTCGAGACGCGACTCGAGGATCTGCAGCAGCACCTCACCGGTCTTGCCGGGCTTGGTGACAGCCTCCTCGTAGTAACCGCGGAACTGCTTCTCGAGCACGCCGTAGACGCGGCGGGCCTTCTGCTTCTCGCGGTGCTGGAGCAGGTACTCGGTCTCCTTGGTCCGGCCACGGCCGTGCTGGCCGGGCGGGAAGGGACGCGACTCGAACGGGCACTTGGGCCCGTCGCACTTGCTGCCCTTGAGGAACAGCTTCATCTTTTCGCGGCGGCAGCGCTTGCAGTCCGCACCTGTATAACGAGCCATCTCTATCTCTCTCTCAGACCCGGCGGCGCTTCGGCGGGCGGCAACCGTTGTGCGGCTGGGGCGTCACGTCACTGATCTGCCCGACCTCGAGGCCGGCGGCCTGGAGCGAACGGATCGCGGTCTCGCGGCCGGAGCCGGGACCCTTGACGAAGACGTCGACCTTGCGCATGCCGTGCTCCATCGCCCGGCGAGCGGCGGCCTCGGCGGCCAGCTGCGCGGCGAACGGGGTCGACTTGCGCGAGCCCTTGAAGCCAACCTGGCCCGAGGAGGCCCAGGAAATGACCGCACCGGTCGGGTCGGTGATCGACACGATGGTGTTGTTGAAGGTGCTCTTGATGTGCGCCTGCCCGTGGGCGACGTTCTTGCGTTCCTTGCGCCGGACCTTCTTGACTGCGGCCCCTGCGCGTGCCTTCGGTGGCATAAGTCAGTGCGCTCCTATTACTTCCGACCCGGCTTCTTCTTACCAGCGACCGTGCGCTTCGGACCCTTGCGCGTACGCGCGTTGGTCCGGGTGCGCTGACCCCGCACGGGCAGACCCCGGCGGTGACGGATGCCGGCGTAGCAGCCGATCTCGACCTTGCGGCGGATGTCCGCGGCGACCTCGCGGCGCAGGTCACCCTCAACCTTGAAATTGCCCTCGATGTAGTCGCGGAGCTGGACCAGCTCCTCGTCCGTGAGGTCCTTGGCGCGCTTGTTCAGGTCGATCGCGGTGGCAGTCAGTGCCTCGACGGCACGGGTGCGACCGATCCCGTAGATGTAGGTGAGCGCGATCTCCATACGCTTCTCGCGTGGGAGATCGACGCCGACGAGTCGTGCCATAAGTGGGCGTACTCCTCAGGATCAATTCGGAGGTCTGTGCCCCTCCCACCCCGTCTGCCCGGACGGGCCCCGGCCTCCGCGCCGGGGGTACGGCCACTGACGTGGCCCTGGGACGAGCTTGTTCGTGATGCCGGATCTGGCAGCTTTACCGGGGACTCAGCCCTGGCGCTGCTTGTGGCGCGCGTCGGTCTTGCAGATGACCATGACGCGGCCGTGCCGCCGGATGACCCGGCAGTTGTTGCAGATCCGCTTGACGCTCGGCTTGACCTTCACGGTTTGCCTTAACTCTCAGTCGGACGGGAACTAGTTGCTCCCCGTACCCCACACTCGATGAACCGCTCCGAGGAGGACCAGCTCACTTGTAGCGGTAGACGATTCGCCCACGGGTGAGGTCGTACGGCGAGAGCTCGACGACGACTCTGTCCTCGGGAAGGATGCGGATGTAGTGCTGCCGCATCTTGCCGGAGATGTGTGCAAGAACCTTGTGACCATTGGCGAGCTCAACGCGGAACATGGCGTTCGGCAGGGGCTCGATCACGCGGCCCTCGATCTCGATGGCTCCGTCTTTCTTAGGCATGTCCTCCGCTACCTGACATTGGGGTTCGGGTCTGGCTGTGCAGCGTCTTACCCGAGTACGGTGTGCGAACTCGGACCAGCCGCGGCTCCCCGCCGCCCTCGAAGCGCTGAGGACATGCGGGAGTGGACGCTGCGCGCCAGCTAGCCAGTGTACGCGCGCCGCAACGGCCACGCCAAACCGAGGTCGCCCTGACCCGGAGTCGGGTGTGTCGGCCCGTTAAAAATCGGACAGAGCGGCCGAATTCACTCGCCGGTGGCCGGTCGGCGGGGCTTCGGCGGCAGATCACCCCGCGAGACCGCCTCCGCGATGAACGCCTTGCGCTGCTCCTTGGTCGGCTTCGCGGGCAGTTCCCCGGCCGCGATGGCCCGGTTGTAGAGCGCCTTACGGTCGCGCTTGTGTTCCCGCAGCCGGCGCCGGTGCTCCTGCTCGGCGGCGTGCTTGCGCGGCTCGCCCTGGGCCAGGCCCCCGGCCGTGCGCAGCAGCAGCACGACACCCCACGGCCCGAGCACCCAGACCGGCCAGTAGAAGATCGTCTCGTTGCTCGCCAGCGCGGCGACGCCCCAGATCAGCGTGAAGAAGACGGCGGCCTTGGCCCACGCGCCCCACACGTGCGCCATCCAGGCCCCGGTGGCCTTCTCGGTGGCCTTGTCCCCGGTCATGACCGGGGAGGGCGGCTGCGGGGCCGCCGGCACGATCGGAGCCGCGTTGGGCAGGTCGGTCAGCAGACGGTCGAGGTCGGCGTAAGTCTTGGCCGAATAGGCCCCCTGGACCCGCTCGTCGTACTCGGTGAGGTCGAGCCGGCCCTCCTCGAGCGCGAGCTGCAACTGCTCGGCGACCTTCCGGCGGTCCTCGTCGGCTGCCCGCATTCCCTCCCGGCCCATGCCTTCCATGGTGACAACCCTCTTCCAGTACGGGTCGGGTCAGTGCCCGCGGCCGCCGAAGCGCTGCCCGAAGAAGCCGAGGATCAGCGGGATGAGCATCCAGACCGGCCACGGGTAGATCCAGTGGCCCGACGCCACCATGGTGAAGACCCAGATCAGCGTGCAGACGACCACGACGCCCGCATATCCGCCGACCCACTGCCGGGGGCTGGGTTCGGGCGCGGCCGGTGCTCCCACGCCGGCTGCCGGCGAGGGCGGCGCGGCGGCCGGCTGGACCTGCGAATGCTGCACGGGCACCGTGCCGGGCAGGTCGTCGAGCAGCCCGTCGAGGTCGGCGTAGGTCTTGGCCCCGTACGTCTTCTGGAGCCGCTCGTCGTACTCGTGGAGATCGAGACGACCTTCGTCGAGCGCCGTCTTCAACTGTTCCGCGACCGCCTTACGGTCGGCGTCGCCCGCCCGCATGTCTTCCCGACCCATGCGTCCCAGCATGCCCGAGAGAATCACCCATCGGTAGTCAGGGCTGACGCGAGGTGACGAGATCGCCGAGCCGGGCCCGGCCCCCGTCGACCGCGGTGGTCACCCAGACGCCGTCTTCGAGGAGGCACATCGTGTGCTCGACGTGGGACGCGATCGAGTTGTCGCGGGTCACCACGGTCCAGCCGTCCGACAGCTCGGCCGTGCGGGGCGAGCCCATCGTGATCATCGGCTCGATCGCCAGGCACAGGCCGGGCTCCAGGCGCGGACCCTTGCCGGGCTTGCCGTGGTTGAGCACATGCGGGTCCTGGTGCATCTCGGTGCCGATGCCGTGCCCGCCGTAGCCGTCGACGATGCCGTAGCGGCCCGCCTTGCGAACCGTCTTCTCGACGTTGAACGAGATGTCGGTGAGCCGGCCCCGGCCGTTGGCCGCTCCCCGGGCCGCGGCGGCGATGCCGGCCCACATGGCGTCCTCGGCCACCTGGGCCATCTTGAGCAGGGCCGGGTCGGTCTCACCGACCCCGACCGTGATGGCCGAGTCGCCGTGCCAGCCGTCCAGGATCGCGCCGCAGTCGAGCGAGATCAGGTCGCCCTCGCTCAGCACCTGCTCGGCGCTCGGGATGCCGTGGACGACCTGCTCGTTGACCGAGGCGCAGATCGAGGCCGGGAAGCCGTGGTAGCCCTTGAACGAGGGCACCGCCCCGGCGTCGCGGATGACCTTCTCGGCGATCGCGTCGAGGTCGGCCGTCGACACACCGGGCGCCACGGCGTCCCGCATCGCGTCGAGCGCGGCGGCGACCACCAGGCCGGCGCCGCGCATCTTCTCGATCTGTTCCGGGGTCTTCAGCTGGATGTCCAGCTGGGGGCGGCGCATGTCAGCCCCCGTAGGACCGCAGGGCGTCGATGGCGCGCACCGTGACGTCCTCGACCGGTCCGGTCGCGTCGATACCTACCAGCTTGCCCTGAGCGCCGTAGAAGTCGACCAGAGGTGCGGTCTTCTCGGCGTACTCGACCAGGCGGTTGGCGATGGTCTCGGCCTTGTCGTCGTCCCGCTGGAACAGCTCCGACCCACAGCGGTCGCAGATGTTCTCCTTGCTGGTCGGGTCGAACTCGACGTGCCAGATCTTGCCGCAGCCCCGGCAGGTCCGGCGGCCGGACAGCCGCCGGATGACCTCGTCGTCGTCGACCACGAGCTCCATCACCAGGTCGAGCGCCGTTCCGAGGTCGGCCAGCAGCTTGTCGAGCGCCGAGGCCTGCGGGACCGTGCGCGGGAAGCCGTCGAGCAGGAAGCCGTCACCGGCGTCCGGCTCGGCCAGCCGGTCCCGGACCATGTTGATGGTCACTTCGTCCGGAACCAGCTGACCCGCGTCCATGTACCGCTTGGCTTCGACCCCCAGCGGCGTGCCCTGGGAGACGTTGGCGCGGAAGATGTCGCCTGTCGAGATCTTCGGTACGGCCAGATGGGCGGCGATGAACTCAGCCTGGGTCCCCTTGCCGGCCCCCGGAGGGCCCACCAGTACCAGCCGCACCTACATCGCCTCGCTTCGGTGAGAACGAGCCTCGCATACCGCCGACGCAAGAGCCCCCCGGCTCCGCGTCCCCACTACCGGAGGAACCCTTCGTAGTTGCGCTGCATCAGCTGGCTCTCGATCTGCTTCACGGTCTCCAGACCCACACCCACCATGATCAGCACTGCGGTACCGCCGAACGGGAAGTTCTGGTACTGCTGCTGGTTCAGCCAGATGAAGAAGAAGTTCGGCAGGACCGAGATCAGACCAAGGTACAGCGCGCCCGGCAGGGTGATCCGGCTGAGGATGAAGTCCAGGTAGTCGGCGGTGGGCTTGCCCGGGCGGATACCCGGAACGAATCCACCGTACTTCTTCATGTTGTCCGCGACCTCGGTCGGGTTGAACGTGATCGAGACGTAGAAGTACGTGAAGAAGATGATCAGCAGGAAGTAGACCCCGATGTACAGCGCGCTCGTGGGGTCGGCCAGCCACTTCTGGATCCAGACCTGGTAGCCCTTGAGGTTGTTCGGGTCGAAGAACTGCAGGTACAGCTGCGGCAGGTACAGCAGCGACGACGCGAAGATGACCGGGACGACACCGGCCTGGTTGACCTTCAGCGGGATGTAGGTCGACGTGCCGCCGTACATCCGGCGGCCGATCATGCGCTTGGCGTACTGCACGGGGATGCGCCGCTGCGCCTGCTCGATGAAGACCACGAGGCCGATGATGACCAGAACCAGCAGGATGACCAGGATGAACTTGGCGACGCCGCTCGACTCCTTGATCGTCCAGCCTTCACCGGGGAGGCGGGCCGCGATCGACGTGAAGATCAGGACGGACATGCCGTTGCCGACGCCGCGGTCGGTGATGAGCTCGCCGAGCCACATCACCATGCCGGTGCCGGCGGTCATGGTCAGAACCAGGACCGAGAGCGTGAGCCACATCGGCAGCCCGGTGTTCTCCGGGATGATCTGCAGCGTGGCGTCGTTCTGGTCACAGGCGTTGCCGAAGAGCTGACCGGTCCGCGCCAGGGCGACGAACGCCGAGGACTGCAGGACGGCGAGCCCGAGAGTGAGGTACCGGGTGTACTGCGTGATCTTTGCCTGGCCGGACTGGCCCTCCTTGCGAAGCTGCTCGAGGCGGGGAATGACCACGGTCAGCAGCTGCAGAATGATGGAGGCCGTGATGTACGGCATGATGCCCAGCGCGAACACCGACAACTGGAGCAGCGCGCCACCTGAGAAGAGGTTCAACAGGTTGAGCACGCCACCGTCGGCGTTCTGAGAGTTCACGATGTCGAGGCACCGCCGCACGTTGGTGTAGGAGACACCAGGGCTGGGCAAGGTGGCACCGAGCCTGTACAGCGCAATGATAAAGATCGTGAACAGCAGTTTCTTGCGCAGGTCAGGCGTCCGGAACGCACTGGTAAAGGCGGAGAGCAACTTCTTCCTCCTGCGCGAGGTTACCGTCGAAATCGACGGGTGGGGGAAGGCATCGGTCCGGACGACCGATATCCCTAGCTGGGAACGGACTCTAACAGTCTTGGCGCAACGCGGTGAGTCACGGTAGCGCTCACCGCGCGTAGGCATTTGACCGGCTTGCGAAACCGCAGGTCAGACGCCACAAAGGGGATGCTGCCCGAGCGACGCGTTTTGCGGCGCCCGGGCAGTCACCCCCACAAGCCTCACAGCTGGGTGGTGGACCCACCAGCAGCGGCGATCTTCTCCTTGGCCGACTCGCTGAACGCGTGCGCGCTGATCGTCAGCGACACGCCGCCCAGCTCACCCGAGCCGAGGACCTTGACCGGCTGGTTCTTGCGAACCGCGCCGGCCTCGAACAGCTCGTCCGGTCCGACCTCGCCGCCGTTCGGGAACAGCTCGGCGAGACGGTCCAGGTTCACGACCTGGAAGACGACCTTGTTGCGGGGCCGGTTCTTGAGCCCCTTGAGCTTCGGCAGGCGCATGTGGAGGGGCATCTGCCCACCCTCGAACGCCGCCGGCGTGTTCTTCCGGGCACCGGTGCCCTTGGTGCCGCGACCGGCGGTCTTGCCCTTGGAGCCCTCACCACGACCCACACGGGTCTTGGGGGTCTTGGCTCCGGGCGCCGGACGCAGGTGGTGGACCTTGATCGCCATTACTCGACCTCCTCAACAGTCACGAGGTGGTTCACGGCGAAGATCATGCCCCGAATCTCGGGGCGGTCCTCCTTGACCACCACATCATTGATCCGCTTCAGCCCGAGCGACCGCAGGGAGTCCCGCTGGTTCTGCTTGCGGCCGATCTCGGACCGGATCTGGGTGACCTTCAAACGGGCCATCAGTGCACCGCCGCTTCCGCACGCGCCGCCAGCATGGCCGCCGGCGCCACGTCCTCGACCGGGAGGCCACGGCGGGCCGCGACCTGCTCCGGCGACTCGAGGCCCCGCAGGGCCGCGACGGTCGCGTGCACGATGTTGATCGGGTTCGACGAGCCCAGGCTCTTCGAGAGCACGTCGTGGATGCCCGCGCACTCCAGCACTGCACGCACCGGGCCACCGGCGATGACACCGGTACCAGCCGAGGCCGGCTTGAGGAGCACGACACCCGCGGCAGCTTCGCCGGTGATCGGGTGCGGGATCGTGGCGCCGATCCGCGGAACCTTGAAGAAGTGCTTCTTGGCCTCCTCGACGCCCTTGGCGATGGCCGCGGGCACCTCCTTGGCCTTTCCGTATCCGATACCGACGGTGCCGTCGCCGTCGCCCACGATCACCAGAGCGGTGAAGCTGAAGCGACGACCACCCTTGACCACCTTGGCGACACGGTTGATCGCGACGACCCGCTCGAGGTGCGGGGTCTTCTCGACGGGCGCGTTGCCGCGGCCGCCCTCACGGCGGTTGTCCCGGCGGTTGCCACCCTCGGTGTTACCGCCGGACCCGCCGCCTCGGCGCTGCTGACCAGGCATTGGTCAATTCCTCCTAGAACTCGAGTCCGGCTTCGCGAGCGGCATCGGCAAGCGCGGCGATACGCCCCGCGTACTTGTTGCCACCGCGGTCGAAGACGACCTTGGACACGCCAGCGGCCTTGGCCCGCTCGGCGAGGAGCGAACCGACCTTGCCGGCCTGAGCGCTCTTGTCACCCTCGCCGCCCCGCAGGGACGAGTCGAGGGTCGACGCCGAGGCCAGCGTGTGGCCCTTGAGGTCGTCGATGATCTGCGCGGTGATGTGCCGCGAAGAACGGGTGACGACCAGGCGGGGACGCTCGGCGGTGCCACGGACGTTCCGGCGGACCCGGAAGTGCCGACGCGCCTTTCCGACAGCCCGCTTGGCGGCGGCACCCGCGCCATTGCGACGCTTGAGCAGCGTGGCGGTCACTTCTTACCTGCCTTTCCGGCCTTGCGGCGGATGACCTCGCCCTGGTACTTCACGCCCTTGCCCTTGTAAGGCTCCGGCGGGCGGATCTTCCGGATGTTGGCGGCGACCTCGCCGACCAGCTGCTTGTCGATACCCGCAACCGTGAACTGGGTCGGCTTCTCGACAGAGAAGCTGATTCCGGCCGGCGGCACGACGTTGACCGGGTGCGAGAAGCCCAGGGCGAACTCGAGGTCCTTGCCCTTGGCCGTGACCCGGTAGCCGGTGCCGTTGATCTCCAGCGTCTTCTTGTAGCCCTCGGTGACGCCGATGATCATGTTGGCGACCAGGGTACGCGAGAGGCCGTGGAGCTCCTTGGCCTTGCGCTCGTCGTTGGGGCGGTTGACGTGCAGCTCGGCACCCTCCTGAGCGACCGTGATCGGCTCGGAGACGGTGTGCGAGAGCTCGCCCTTGGGGCCCTTGACCTTGACAGTCTGGCCCGTGATGGTGACATCGACGCCGGCCGGGACCGGGATCGACTTACGTCCGATTCGCGACATGGTTTCTCAGTCTCCAGTTACCAGACGAAGGCGAGGACTTCCCCGCCAACGCTCCGCTTGCGGGCCTGCCGGTCGGTCAGCAGTCCCTGGGACGTCGAAATGATCGCGACGCCCAGGCCACCGAGCACCCGGGGGAGCTCGTCGGACTTGGCGTAAACCCGGAGGCCGGGCTTCGAGACGCGCTTGATGCCGGCGAGGCTGCGCTCGCGGTTCTGGCCGTACTTGAGCTCAACGACCAGACGCTTGCCGACAGCGCCTTCCTCGGGCTCCTCAGCCGTCCAGGAGGCGATGTAGCCCTCGCTCTTGAGGACCTCGGCGATGTTCGCCTTGATCTTCGAGAAGGGCATGGTCACCTTGTCGTGGTACGCCTGGTTGGCGTTACGCAGACGCGTCAGCATGTCTGCGATCGGGTCCGTCATCGTCATGGGTGTTCGTCAACCTTTCTCGCCGGGGTTCCCACCGTGGGGGCAGGCCTACGGCGAAGCGGTGTATCAACCCGGCCTTCAGTCCGCTTTTGGGCGGTGGGCTGGGGCGGTTGGATGGGGTTACCAGGAAGCCTTCGACACGCCGGGCAGCTCGCCGCGGTGGGCCATGTCCCGCACACAAACGCGGCACAGGCCGAACTTGCGGTAGACCGAGTGCGGGCGACCGCACTTCTGGCAGCGGGTGTAAGCACGCACGGCGAACTTCGGCTTCGCGGCCGCCTTGATGATCAGCGCCTTCTTAGCCATGCTCAGTTCTCCTTGAACGGGAAGCCCAGGAGCTTGAGCAGCGCCCGGCCCTCGTCGTCGGTCTTGGCGGTGGTGACCACGGTGATGTCCATACCGCGCGGACGATCGATCCGGTCCTGGTCGATCTCGTGGAACACCGACTGCTCGGTCAGACCGAACGTGTAGTTGCCGTGGCCGTCGAGCTTGCGGCCGTCGAGCCCGCGGAAGTCGCGGATACGCGGCAGCGCGATCGACAGCAGCCGGTCCAGGAACTCCCACATCCGGTCGCCGCGGAGGGTGACCTTCGCGCCGATCGGCATGCCCTCGCGCAGCTTGAACTGCGCGATGGACTTGGTCGCCCGGCGAACCAGCGGCTTCTGACCGGTGATGGTGGTCAGGTCACGCACGGCGCCGTCGATCAGCTTGGCGTCCCGCGCGGCCTCGCCGACACCCATGTTCACGACGACCTTGACCAGGCCGGGAATCTGCATGGGGTTGGCGTACTGGTGCTGCTCCTGGAGCCCCGCAACAACCTCGTTGCGGTACTTCTCCTTGAGACGGGGCAGCGTCTTGGTCTCGGTGGCGGCAGTCATCAGAGTTCCTTACCGGTCGTCCGAGCGATACGGACCTTGTTGCCGTTCTCGTCGACCTTGTAACCGATGCGCGTCGGCTTGCCCTGGTCGTCCACGATCTGCACGTTCGAGATGTCGATCGCGGCTTCCTGGGTGACGATGCCACCGGTCTTCGAACCACGCTGGGTGGTGCGGATGCGTTCGTGCTTCTTGACGCGGTTGACGCCCTCGACGAGGACCTTGTTACGCGTCGGGTAGGCCGCGATGACCTTGCCCTTGGCGCCCTTGTCCTTGCCGGCGATGACGACGACCGTGTCGCCCTTGCGAATCTTCACGGTCAGAGCACCTCCGGCGCCAGGCTGATGATCTTCATGAACCGCTTGTCGCGCAGCTCGCGCCCGACCGGGCCGAAGATGCGGGTACCGCGGGGGTCCCCGCCGTCCTTGATGATGACGGCGGCGTTCTCGTCGAAGCGGATGTACGAGCCGTCGGGACGGCGACGCTCCTTGGCGGTGCGGACGATGACGGCCTTGACGACGTCACCCTTCTTCACACCGGCGCCCGGAATGGCGTCCTTGACCGTGGCCACGATGACGTCGCCGATGCTCGCGTAACGGCGACCGGAGCCGCCGAGCACGCGGATGCACAGGATCTCCCGGGCACCCGTGTTGTCAGCGACGCGCAGTCGCGACTCCTGCTGAATCACGTCTGTCTCCTATGTCTGCCAGTTCTCCGGTGGGGCACCGAAGCTTGGCGGAACGATGGTGGGCCGGGCCGGCCGGAGCCGGCCCAGCCGCACTCACTTGGCCTTTTCGAGGATCTCCACGACACGCCACCGCTTGGTGGCCGACAGCGGACGGGTCTCCATGAGCAGAACCCGGTCGCCGACGCCGCACGCGTTCTGCTCGTCGTGCACCTTGAGCTTGCGGGTACGACGCAGAACCTTGCCGTAGAGGGCGTGCTTCACACGGTCCTCGACCTCGACGACGACGGTCTTGTCCATCTTGTCGCTGACCACGAGACCCTCGCGGACCTTGCGGTTCGCGCGGACCGTGGCCGTGCTCTCGTCACTCATGCTGTCACCTCATCCGGCGCAACCGAGAGCCCCAGCTCGCGCTCACGCATGATCGTGTAGATCTTCGCGATGTCCTTGCGGACGACCTGCAGCCGACGGTGATTGTCGAGCTGGCCGGTCGCGCCCTGCACGCGAAGGTTGAACAGCTCCGCCTTGGCCTCCCGCAGCCGCGAAACCAGCTCCTCACCGGAGAGTTCGCGCAGCTCGGCTGCCTTAACGCCCGCTGCCATCAGCTTTCACCCACTTCGCGTGTCACGATGCGGCACTTCATCGGGAGCTTGTGGATCGCGCGGCGCATCGCCTCGCGCGCGATCGTCTCGTTCGGGAACGACATCTCGAAGAGGATGCGTCCCGGCTTGACGTTCGCCACCCACCACTCGGGAGAACCCTTACCGGAACCCATGCGGGTTTCGGCCGGCTTCTTCGTCAGAGCGTTGTCCGGGAAGACCGAGATCCAGACCTTGCCGCCACGCTTGATGTGACGGGTCATCGCGATACGAGCCGACTCGATCTGCCGGTTGGTCACGTACGCGGGCTCCAGCGCCTGGATACCGAACTCACCGAAGACGACCCGCGTGCCGCCCTTGGACGCGCCGTGGCGGTCCGGGTGGTGCGGCTTGCGGAAGCCCTTCGGGGGCTTACGCGGCATCAGCATTGGTCAGCCCTCCTGCTGCGTTTCGGCCGCGGCCGGAGCAGCGGCGGTGTCGTTCTGCGGCGCGGCCGGCGCGTCAGCGTTAGCTGCGGCCTGCTGCGCGGCCCGACCGGCCTCGGTCCCGCCGGCGGTCGTGCCGGACGAACCGGAACGGCCACGACGCGGACGCTCGGGACGGTCACCGCGGTCGCGGCGCGGGCGCGCGGGCGCCTCCTGCACGGCCTCGCGGCCGGGCACGGCGTCGCCCTTGTAGATCCAGACCTTCACGCCGATGCGGCCGAACGTCGTACGGGCCTCGAAGAAGCCGTACTCGATGTTGGCGCGCAGCGTGTGCAGCGGGACGCGACCCTCACGGTAGAACTCCGTGCGGCTCATCTCCGCGCCGCCCAGGCGGCCGGAGACCTGCACCCGGATGCCCTTGCAGATCGGGTTCTTCATGGCCGACTGCATGGCCTTGCGCATCGCCCGGCGGAAGCTGACCCGGGAGGACAGCTGCTCGGCGACGCCCTGCGCCACGAGCTGAGCGTCCGACTCCGGGCTCTTCACCTCAAGGATGTTGAGCTGGACCTGCTTGCCGGTGAGCTTCTCGAGCTCGCCACGGATCCGGTCGGCCTCCGCGCCCTTGCGGCCGATGACGATGCCCGGCCGGGCGGTGTGGATGTCGACCCGGACCCGGTCACGGGTCCGCTCGATGTCCACCTTGGAGATGCCGGCGCGCTCGAGGCCCTTGGACATCATGCGGCGGATCTTGACGTCCTCGCCGATGTAGTCCTTGTAGAGCTTGTCCGCGAACCAGCGGCTCTTCCAGTCGGTGGAGATGCCGAGGCGGAATCCGGTGGGGTGAACTTTCTGGCCCATTACTCGGACTCCTCCGTGGTCTGGGTCTGGGCAGCCGGCTCCGCCTTCTTGGCCGGAGCGGCCTTCTTCGCCGCGGCGGCCTTCTTGGCCGGGCGGGCGACCTGGACCGCCTCGACGGCGATCGTGATGTGGCAGGTGCGCTTGCGGATCCGGTACGCCCGGCCCTGCGCCCGCGGACGGAACCGCTTGAGCGTCGGACCCTCGTCCACGAACGCCTCGCTGACCAGGAGCGCGTCCGGGTCGAGCCGCTCGTTGTTCTCCGCGTTCGCGATAGCGCTCGCGAGCACCTTGTAGACCTGCTCGCTCGCGGCCTGCGGCGCGAACTGCAGGACCGTGAGAGCCTCCTTCGCGGGCAGACCGCGGACGAGGTTGATCACACGGCGAGCCTTGTTCGGCGAGATGCGGACGTGCTTCGCAACCGCGCGACTGCCCGGCAGAGCCGGAGCGTCGTTCTTTGCTGGCATCGCTGTAACCCCTTTCTTATCCGTGGACTGACTAGCGCCGACGGCTCTTGCGGTCGTCCTTCTCGTGACCCTTGAACGTGCGGGTCAGAGCGAACTCGCCGAGCTTGTGACCGACCATGGCCTCGGTGATGAACACCGGGACGTGCTTGCGCCCGTCGTGCACGGCGATCGTGTGCCCGAGCATGTCGGGGATGATCGTCGAGCGCCGCGACCAGGTCTTGATGACGTTCTTCGAGTTCTTCTCGTTCTGGACTTCCACCTTCTTGATCAGGTGGTCGTCGACGAACGGGCCCTTCTTCAGGCTGCGTGGCATCTTCTAACTCCCGTTACCCGCGCTTGCGGGTGGCGTAGCGGCGGCGAACGATCAGCTTGTCGCTCTCCTGGCCCTTGCGGCGGGTACGGCCCTCGGGCTTACCAGCCGGGTTGACCGGGTGGCGACCACCGGAGGTCTTACCCTCACCACCACCGTGCGGGTGGTCGATCGGGTTCATGGCGACACCACGGACGGTCGGGCGCTTGCCCTTCCAGCGCATGCGACCGGCCTTGCCCCAGTTGATGTTCGACTGCTCGGCGTTGCCGATCTCGCCGACCGTCGCGCGGCAGCGGATGTCGACGCGCCGGATCTCGCCGGACGGCATACGCAGCGTGGCGTACGCGCCCTCACGGCCGAGCAACTGGATGCCGGTGCCGGCCGAACGGGCCAGCTTGGCGCCACCGCCGGGACGAAGCTCCACACCGTGGATCGTCGTACCGACCGGGATGTTGCGCAGGGGAAGGTTGTTCCCCGGCTTGATGTCTGCGCCCGGGCCGGACTCGACGCGGTCGCCCTGCTTGAGGTCCTTCGGCGCGAGGATGTAGCGCTTCTCGCCGTCGGCGTAGTGCAGCAGTGCGATGCGGGAGGTGCGGTTCGGGTCGTACTCGATGTGCGCGACCTTGGCCGGCACGCCGTCCTTGTCGACCCGCTTGAAGTCGATGAGCCGGTACTGGCGCTTGTGGCCACCGCCCTGGTGCCGCGTGGTGATGCGGCCGTGGACGTTGCGACCACCCTTCTTGGGCAGCGGAACCAGCAGCGACTTCTCCGGCGTGGACCGGGTCAGCTCGGCGAAGTCGGCGACGCTGGAGCCACGACGGCCCGGCGTGGTCGGCTTGTACTTACGGATAGCCATTGTTTTACAACCCCTTAGCTGACCGGGCCGCCGAAGGCCTCGATACGGTCACCGTCAGCCAGCTTGACCATCGCGCGCTTGGTCGCCTTGCGCTGACCGAAGCCGGTCCGGGTGCGCTTGCGCTTGCCCTCGCGGTTCGCGGTGTTCACCGTCAGCACGCGGACGTTGAAGATCTGCTGGATCGCGATCTTGATCTGGGTCTTGTTCGCGTCCGGGTGGACGAGGAACGTGTACCAGTTCTGGTCGAGAACGCTGTAGCTCTTCTCCGACACGACCGGCTTGATGATGACGTCGCGCGGGTCGGCGATCGTGCTCACTTGTTCTCCCCCTCGGCGGTCGCCGGCGCGCCCAGGAACTCGTCGAGCGCGTCCTTGGTGAAGACCACCTCGTCGGCGACCAGCACGTCGTACGTGTTGAGCTGGCCCGCCTCGAGCAGGTGCACGGTCGCCTCGTTGCGCAGCGAGAGCCAGTTCAGCTCGTCGGTGCTGCTCAGCACGACCAGGACCTTGGTGGACTCGGTGGCCTTGCGCAGGGTGGCGATCGCGGCCTTGGTCGACGGCTTGTCGCCGCTGACGAACGCCTCGACCACGTGCACGCGGCCGTCGCGGGCCCGGTCGGAGAGGGCGCCACGCAGGGCGGCGGCCTTCATCTTCTTGGGGGTCCGCTGGCTGTAGTCGCGCGGCACGGGACCGTGCACGACGCCACCGCCGGTGAACTGCGGCGCGCGGATCGAGCCCTGGCGGGCGCGACCGGTGCCCTTCTGCTTGTACGGCTTCTTGCCGCCACCGGCGACCTCACCGCGGGTCTTGGCCTTGGCCGTGCCCTGACGGGCGGCGGCGAGCTGGGCCACGACGACCTGGTGCATCAGCGGGATGTTGGCCTGGACGTCGAACACCGAGTCCGGCAGCTCGACCGAGCCGGCCTTGTTGCCCTCAACGTTGATCACGTCGACCGAGCTCACTTGGCACCGTCCTTCTTCGCCGCGGAGCGGACGAGAACAAGCGCACCCTTGGGTCCGGGCACAGCGCCCTTGACCAGGATCAGGTTGTTCTCCGCGTCCACCGCCTGCACGGTCAGGTTCTGCACGGTGAAGCGCTGGCTACCCATGCGACCGGCCATCCGCACGCCCTTGAAGACGCGACCGGGGGTCGCGCAGGCGCCGATGGAGCCGGGCGAGCGGTGCTTGCGCTCGACACCGTGGCTGCTCTTGAGGCCGTGGAAGCCGTGCCGCTTCATGACACCGGCGTAGCCCTTACCGCGGGTCTTGCCGGTCACGTCGATCACCGAGCCGACCGCGAACGAGTCGACCGTGACCTCCTGGCCGAGCTCGTACTCGCCGGCGTCGGTGGTGCGCAGCTCGACCACGTGCCGCCGCGGCGAAACGCCCGCCTTCGCGAAGTGACCGCCCTCGGGCTTGTTCACCTTGCGCGGGTCGATGGCGCCGAACGCCAGCTGGACGGCCGAGTAGCCGTCCTTCTCGTCAGTGCGGACCTGGGTCACGACACAAGGGCCGGCCTGGACCACGGTCACGGGGACAACCTTGTTGTTGTCCCAGACCTGGGTCATGCCGAGCTTGGCGCCCAGGATCCCCTTTACTTGCCTGTCCATTAGTCGCAGATCCCTACAGCTTGATCTCGATGTCGACGCCAGCCGGCAGGTCGAGGCGCATGAGCGAGTCGACCGTCTTGGGAGTCGGGTCGATGATGTCGATCAGCCGCTTGTGCGTGCGCATCTCGAAGTGCTCGCGCGAGTCCTTGTACTTGTGCGGCGAGCGGATGACGCAGAAACGGTTGATTTCCGTGGGCAGCGGCACCGGGCCAGCAACCTGCGCCCCGGTACGCGTCACCGTCTCGACGATCTTCCGCGCCGAGGAGTCCACGACCTCGTGGTCATAGGCCTTGAGCCGGATGCGGATCTTCTGTCCCGCCATGGTGGCTTCTGTTTCCTTCTCTCGATGCCGCTACGTGCGAAAGCGGCGGCTCTCGCATGCCCGCAGGACCGTTGATCCTGCGTTGTCCGACCCCCGCGGTCGGGCGTGTCGCGCTGACTCTCAGAAAGCTGCGCAGGGCAGCACTCTAGATCGCGGGGATCTTGAGGTGTCCCGGGCCTGAATCAGACCCAGTGCAGGGCGGCTCGTAAACACACCCAGACACCCGGCGAGGGTGGCCGGCTGCACAAGGCAGCTGACCACCCCGCTCGGACGCAACCTGACTAGTATGCCGGATTCTCTCCAGCAATGCTAATCGGGGGTTACCGACGCCTGTCTCAGACGTTGATCTTCGTGACCGTGCCGGCGCCGACGGTGCGGCCACCCTCACGGATCGCGAACTTCAGGCCCTGCTCCATGGCGATCGGCTGGATCAGCTTGACCGACATGCTGGTGGAGTCGCCCGGCATGACCATCTCGGTGCCCTCGGGCAGCGTGACGACGCCGGTGACGTCCGTGGTGCGGAAGTAGAACTGCGGGCGGTAGTTCTGGAAGAACGGGGTGTGCCGGCCGCCCTCTTCCTTCGAGAGGATGTAGACCTGGCCCTCGAACTCCGTGTGGGGAGTCGTGGTGCCCGGCTTCACAACAACCATGCCGCGCTCGACGTCCTCGCGCTTGATACCGCGGAGCAGCAGACCGACGTTCTCACCCGCGCGGGCCTCGTCGAGCAGCTTGCGGAACATCTCGATGCCGGTGCAGACGGTCTTCGTCGACTTCTCGCGGATGCCGACGATCTCGACCTCCTCGTTCGGCTTGAGGATGCCGCGCTCGGCGCGACCCGTGACCACGGTGCCACGACCGGTGATCGTGAAGACGTCCTCGATGGGCATGAGGAACGGCTTCTCGGTCTCACGCTCGGGCTGCGGGATCGCGGTGTCGACCGCGTTCATGAGCTCGAGGAGCTTGGCGGTCCACTCCTTGTCGCCCTCCAGCGCCTTGAGCGCCGAGACACGCACGACCGGCAGGTCGTCGCCCGGGAACTCGTAGGTGCTGAGCAGCTCGCGGACCTCGAGCTCGACGAGCTCGAGGAGCTCCTCGTCGTCCACCATGTCGCTCTTGTTCAGGGCGACGACGATGTACGGAACGCCGACCTGGCGGGCCAGGAGCACGTGCTCCTTGGTCTGCGGCATCGGGCCGTCGGTCGCGGCGACCACCAGGATCGCGCCGTCCATCTGGGCGGCACCGGTGATCATGTTCTTGATGTAGTCAGCGTGGCCGGGGCAGTCCACGTGCGCGTAGTGACGCGCCGCGGTCTGGTACTCGACGTGCGCGATCGAGATCGTGATACCACGGGCCTTCTCTTCAGGCGCCTTGTCGATCTCGTCGAACGGGGTGTACGGGTTCAGGTCCGGGTATTCGTCGTGCAGGACCTTCGTGATGGCCGCAGTCAGCGTCGTCTTACCGTGGTCGATGTGACCAATGGTGCCGATGTTGACGTGCGGCTTAGTCCGCTCGAACTTCGCCTTCGCCACTGGTGTCCTCCTGTGGACTGTGGAATAACTTTCGCCCGGCACGCCCGATAAGGCGATGGGGACTCTGTCGACTGCTCGTGCGCGTGCGGCCCTCGACGGACCGCACGCGCCTCAACGCGTCAGGCGCCGGTGGCCTTAGCGATGATCTCCTTCGCGACGCCCTGAGGGACCTCGGCGTAGGAGTCGAACTGCATGCTGTAGCTAGCCCGGCCGGCCGTCTTCGACCGCAGGTCGCCGACGTAGCCGAACATCTCGGACAGCGGCACCAGCGCCTTGACGACTCGGGCGCCGGAGCGCTCCTCCATCGACTGGATGATGCCACGCCGCGAGTTGAGGTCGCCGATCACGTCGCCCATGTTGTCCTCGGGCGTGGTGACCTCGACGGACATCATCGGCTCGAGCAGCGCGGGGTCGGCCTTGCGGGCCGCTTCCTTCATCACCATCGAACCGGCGATCTTGAACGCCATCTCGGACGAGTCGACCTCGTGGTACTGGCCGTCCAGCAGGGTCAGCTTGACGCCGACCAGCGGATAGCCGGCGAGGACGCCGTACTGCAGGGAGTCCTGCGCGCCCGCGTCCACCGACGGGATGAACTCGCGGGGGATGCGGCCACCGGTCACGGCGTTGACGAACTCGTAGGTCGGGCCGTCGGCCGCGAGCGGCAGCGGCTCCACCGAGACGACAACCTTCGCGTACTGGCCCGAGCCACCGGTCTGCTTCTTGTGCACGTAGTCGATCTTCTCCACCTTGCGGCGGATCGTCTCGCGGTACGCGACCTGCGGCTTACCGATGTTCGCCTCGACGTTGAACTCGCGACGCATGCGGTCGACGAGGATGTCGAGGTGGAGCTCGCCCATGCCGGCGATGATGGTCTGCCCGGTCTCCTCGTCGTTGAAGACGCGGAAGGTCGGGTCCTCCTCGGCCAGACGCTGGATCGCGGTGCCCAGCTTCTCCTGGTCCGACTTGGTCTTCGGCTCGATGGCGACCTGGATGACCGGCTCCGGGAAGGTCATCGACTCCAGGATGACCGGGTTGGCCGGGTCGCTGAGCGTGTCGCCGGTGGTGGTCTGCTTGAGACCCTGGACGGCGATGATGTCGCCGGCCTGCGCCGTCGGACGCTCTTCACGCTTGTTCGCGTGCATCTGGTAGATCTTGCCGATCCGCTCCTTGCGGTCCTTGGTGGAGTTGACCACCTGGGAACCGGAGTCGAGCGTGCCGGAGTAGACCCGGACGTAGGTGAGCTTGCCGAGGTGCTTGTCCGTCTGGATCTTGAACGCCAGGCCGGAGAACGGCTCGGAGTTCGACGGCTTCCGCAGCATCGGCGTCTCGCCGTCGGTCGCGGTGCCCTCGATGGCCGGGATGTCCAGCGGCGACGGCAGGTAGTCGACCACGGCGTCGAGCATGGGCTGGACGCCCTTGTTCTTGAACGCCGAGCCGCACAGCACCGGGTTGGCCTTGCTGGCGATCGTGGCGCGCCGGATGGCGGCCTTGATCTCCTCCAGCGAGAGCTCCTCGCCCTCGAGGTACTTCTCCATGACCGCGTCGTCGACGTCGGCCAGGGTCTCGATCAGCTTCTCGCGCCACTCGTTCGCGGAGTCGGCCAGGTCGGCCGGGATCTCCTCGATCGCGTAGTCCTCACCCTTCTGGGTCTCACCACGCCAGGTGAGGGCGCGCATCTCGACCAGGTCGACGACGCCGATGTGGTCGCCCTCGAGCCCGATCGGGATCTGGAGCACCAGCGGCGTCGCGTTCAGCCGGTCGATCATCATCTGCACGCAGCGGAAGAAGTCCGCGCCGGTCCGGTCGAGCTTGTTGACGAAGCACATCCGGGGGACGTTGTACTTGTCCGCCTGACGCCAGACGTTCTCGGTCTGGGGCTCCACGCCGGCAACGCCGTCGTAGACCGCGACCGCGCCGTCGAGCACGCGCAGCGACCGCTCGACCTCGACCGTGAAGTCGACGTGGCCGGGCGTGTCGATGATCTGGATCGTGTGGCCCTTCCACTCACACTTGGTAGCAGCGGAGGTGATGGTGATACCACGCTCCTGCTCCTGCTCCATCCAGTCCATCGTGGCGGCGCCGTCGTGGACCTCACCGATCTTGTACGTGATACCGGTGTAGAAGAGGATCCGCTCAGTGGTGGTGGTCTTACCGGCATCGATGTGCGCCATGATGCCGATGTTGCGTACGTTGGCGAGCGCGTCTGCGGCGGCCACTTCAATCCCTACTTTTCTTCGTCGTCGTCTCGTGAACCGGTACGACTTGCGCTGGGGCCCGGCTTGTCACCGGGCCCGGCAGCAGCGGGGTCTTACCAGCGGTAGTGCGCGAAGGCCTTGTTGGACTCCGCCATCTTGTGGGTGTCCTCACGCCGCTTGACGGCGGCGCCGAGACCGTTGCTGGCGTCGAGCAGCTCGTTCTGGAGACGCTCGATCATGGTCTTCTCACGGCGGGCCTTGGAGTACTGGACCAGCCAGCGGAGACCGAGGGTGGTCTGACGCGGCGTACGGACCTCGACCGGCACCTGGTAGGTCGCGCCACCGACGCGGCGGCTGCGGACCTCGAGGGTCGGCTTGACGTTGTCCATGGCACGCTTGAGCGTCACCACGGGGTCGGTGCCGTTCTTCTCGCGGCAGCCCTCGAGGGCGCCGTACACGATGCGCTCAGCGAGCTGACGCTTGCCGCCGACCAGGATCTTGTTGACCAGCTGGGTCACCAGCGGCGAGTTGTAAACCGGGTCCGCGACCACTGGGTGGCGCGGAGCAGGGCCCTTGCGCGGCATGTCAGCTCTTCTCCTTCTTCGCGCCGTAACGGCTGCGAGCCTGCTTGCGGTTGCGGACACCCTGGGTGTCCAGCGAACCGCGGACGATCTTGTAGCGGACGCCGGGGAGGTCCTTCACTCGGCCGCCACGCACGAGCACGATCGAGTGCTCCTGCAGGTTGTGGCCGACACCCGGGATGTACGCCGTCACCTCGATCTGGCTGCTGAGCTTCACACGAGCGACCTTGCGCAGCGCAGAGTTCGGCTTCTTGGGGGTGGTGGTGTACACGCGCGTGCACACGCCGCGCCGCTGAGGACTTCCCTTCAGCGCCGGCGTCTTGGTCTTGCTCGTCTTCGCCTGGCGGCCCTTTCGGACCAGCTGCTGGATCGTGGGCACCGGGTTTCTCCGCTCCCTTCGGCCGCTTCCTAGGCGGCCGCACCGTCTGTTTCTGCCTTTGTGTGCTGGTCAGCTCCCCCCGATGGGGAGTTGTCCGGCACCCGCGGTCGGGCGTGTCGTCCGGCTCACGGTCCCGCCGCGCGCTTGTCACGCGCACCGGGTCTTGTCTTGGTCGATGCCGCGATGGACACCGGCTCGGCGTATCGCCACCAAGTCGCGGAGTAGGCGACTCGGGCGCACGCACGAGTTGCCCGGGCAAGCCCGGGCACGAGGGGAAAGATTACCCACCCCGAGCACCCAGGTCAAAATGAGCCCTGGCACCACGCGACGGATATCTCCGATACAAGTGTACCGGGTGCCTCACGGAAGCAACGCCGCGGTGCCAGATCCGGCCCCTCAGGCAGATAACTGCAACACCAGAGTCAACGCCAGAGACAGCAGTGCGATTCCCGCACCGCACGACCCGCACACCATTCCCGCCATACCCAGCCCGGCGCCGGTGAACCGCACCTGGCCGGTCTGACCCGAGCGGCGGACCTGACGGCGGGCCACGATGCCGATCGCGACCGCTCCCCCGCCCACGAGGACGCTGAGCAGCGTGAAGGCACCCGACACCCAGCCGCCCCAGCCGGAGGCCGAGCCGGCCACACCGAAGCAGAGCACCAGGAACGAGGCCAGGATCGAACCGATGCCGGCGATGAGCGATCCGATGGCCAGGCCCGAGGTGATCGGCTCGACCCGCAGCTGGACCAGCCCGAACTCGGTGCCGGGCAGCGCGTCGACCCGTTCCGGACGCCACCGGCCCGAGGGCGGCGGCGGGGGCACGGCGCTCGGGTAGGGCGCCTGCGGCGGGGGCGGGACCGTCATATCAAGAGCATGTCACCCGTACGGGGCGAGCCGCACCCCGCCTAGTCGGTGCCGGGCGAGAAGTCGGGGCCACCGGGCGAGCCGGCCAGGTGCAACAGGCCGGCGATCGACGCGATGACCAGGGAGGTCAGGGCGAGGACGATGCCGGCCCAGGCCAGCCGTCGACCCCGCCGGATCCACGCCGAGCCGGTCAGATAACCCTTCGCCTCGTACGCCTGCCGGGCCGTCTGCCGGGCCAGCAGCAGCGCGACAGTGGCGGGAATCACACCGCCGACGAAGGCGCCGGTCAGGAAGCCCACCAGCCCCAGCGCGAAAACCGCCCGCGCCTTCGACGAGGGCTCCGGATCGGGGTCCATCGGGTGGCGGGTCGGAACCTGGGCGGGAACAGTCACCACCCCATCTTAGGAACGCCGAAAGGCGGCCGCGCACCAGCGCGACCGCCTTTCGAACGGTGGACCTTAGCGGTACGACCCGAAGTCGAAGTCGTCCAGCGGCACAGCCTGCCCGCTGGCCGGCCCGAAGCCGTAGTCGGTCTCCGGGTATCCGGTCATCGAGTAGACCTTGGCCTTGGCCTCCTCGGTCGGCTCGACCCGGATGTTGCGGTACTTGCTGATGCCCGTACCGGCCGGGATGAGCTTACCGATGATCACGTTCTCCTTGAGGCCGACGAGCGAGTCGCTGCGCGAGTTGATCGCCGCGTCGGTCAGCACCCGGGTGGTCTCCTGGAAGGAGGCCGCCGAGAGCCAGGAGTCCGTGGCCAGCGAGGCCTTGGTGATACCCATCAGCACCGGGCGACCGGCGGCGGGCTCGCCACCCTCGCCCACGAGCCGGCGGTTCTCCGACTCGAAGAGCGCCCGGTCGACCAGCACGCCCGGCAGGAACTCGGCCGCGCCGGAGTCGATGACCGTCACCCGCTTGAGCATCTGGCGGATGATGATCTCGATGTGCTTGTCGTGGATGAGCACACCCTGCGAGCGGTAGACCTCCTGGACCTCGGAGGTCAGGTGGACCTGGACCGCCCGCGGACCCATGATCCGCAGAAGCTCGTGCGGGTCGATGGTGCCCTCGGTCAGCTTCTCGCCGACGCCGACGTGGTCGCCGTCGTGGGCGCGGAGCTTGACGCGCTTGGAGATCTTGTCGTAGACGATCTCCTCGCTGCCGTCGTCCGGCACCACGATGATCTTCCGCGAGCGCTCGCCGTCCTCGATGCGGATGCGTCCCGGGGTGTCGGCGATGGGCGCCTTGCCCTTGGGAACGCGGGCCTCGAAGATCTCCTGCACACGCGGCAGACCCTGGGTGATGTCCTCACCCGCGACACCACCGGTGTGGAAGGTACGCATCGTCAGCTGGGTACCCGGCTCACCGATGGACTGGGCGGCGATGATGCCGACCGCCTCACCGATGTCCACGCCCTTGCCGGTCGGCAGCGAACGGCCGTAGCAGGCCGCGCACACACCGAGCTTCGACTCACAGGTGAGCACCGAGCGGACCCGGACGTTCTCGACGCCGGCGGCGACCAGCTGGTCGACCAGGATCGAGTTGAGGTCCGCGCCCCGCGGGACGACCAGGTTGCCGTTGGCGTCCTTGATGTCGTCGGCCAGCGTCCGGGCGTGCACACCGGTCTCGGCGTGCACGTGCACGACCAGGGTGCCGTCGGCCTCGCGCTCGCCCACCTGCATCGGGATCGCGCGGTCGGTGCCGCAGTCCTCCTCGCGGATGATGACGTCCTGCGAGACGTCCACCAGACGACGGGTCAGGTAACCCGAGTCGGCGGTACGCAGCGCGGTGTCGGCCAGACCCTTACGGGCACCGTGCGTGGAGATGAAGTACTCCAGCACGGTCAGACCCTCGCGGTACGACGAGGTGATCGGCCGCGGGATGATCTCACCCTTGGGGTTGGCCACCAGGCCGCGGATCGCGGCGATCTGCCGGAGCTGCAGCAGGTTACCGCGGGCACCCGAGTTGATCATGACCCAGAGCGGGTTCTCGTGCGGCAGCGAGTTCTCCATCTCCTTGGAGATCTCGTTGGTCGCCTTCGTCCAGATCTCGATGAGCTCGCCGCGACGCTCCTCGGCGGTCATGAGACCCCGCTGGTACTGCTTGTCGATGCGGTCGGCCTCGACCTGGTAGCGCTGCAGGATCTCCGGCTTGCGCTCCGGGCCGATGACGTCGCCCATACCGATCGTCACACCCGACCAGGTGGCCCAGTGGAAGCCGGCCTCCTTGAGCGCGTCCAGGGTCGCCGCGAGGCTGACCTTGGGGAAGCGCTCGGCGAGGTCGTTGACGATCGCCGACAGCTGACCCTTGCGGATCTCGTAGTTCACGAAGCGGTAGCCCGGGGGCAGCGTCTCGTTGAAGATGACCCGGCCGAGCGTGGTCTCGACGAGCAGCGGCTCGCCCTCGGTCCAGCCCTCGGGGGCCTCCCACTTCTCGGCCTTGGCGCCGTTGTCGACACCGATGACCTCGTGGAGGCGGATCTTCACCGGCGCCTGCAGGTGCAGTTCGCCGTTGTCGAAGGCCATCCGCGCCTCGGCGTCCGAGCTGAACACCCGTCCCTCGCCCTTGGTGCCGGGCGTCTCGTGGGTCAGGTAGTACAGACCGATGACCATGTCCTGGGTCGGCATGGTGACCGGCTTGCCGTCGGCCGGCTTGAGGATGTTGTTCGACGAGAGCATCAGGATCCGGGCCTCGGCCTGCGCCTCGGCCGACAGCGGCACGTGCACCGCCATCTGGTCACCGTCGAAGTCGGCGTTGAACGCCGTACACACGAGCGGGTGGATCTGGATCGCCTTGCCCTCGACCAGCTGCGGCTCGAAGGCCTGGATGCCCAGGCGGTGCAGGGTCGGCGCACGGTTCAGCAGCACCGGGTGCTCGCTGATGACCTCTTCGAGGACGTCCCACACGACCGGCCGCTGACGCTCGACCATGCGCTTGGCCGACTTGATGTTCTGCGCGTGGTTCAGGTCGACCAGGCGCTTCATCACGAACGGCTTGAACAGCTCCAGCGCCATCTGCTTGGGCAGACCGCACTGGTGCAGCTTCAGGCGCGGGCCGACGACGATGACCGAACGGCCGGAGTAGTCGACGCGCTTGCCGAGCAGGTTCTGACGGAACCGGCCCTGCTTGCCCTTGAGCATGTCGGACAGCGACTTGAGCGGGCGGTTGCCCGGACCGGTGACCGGCCGGCCGCGGCGGCCGTTGTCGAACAGCGCGTCGACGGCCTCCTGCAGCATCCGCTTCTCGTTGTTGACGATGATCTCGGGCGCGCCGAGGTCGATCAGTCGCTTGAGGCGGTTGTTGCGGTTGATCACGCGGCGGTACAGGTCGTTCAGGTCGGACGTGGCGAAACGGCCACCGTCGAGCTGCACCATCGGGCGCAGATCCGGCGGGATGACCGGGACGCAGTCCAGCACCATGCCGAGCGGCGAGTTGCGCGTGTTCAGGAACGCGGCGACGACCTTGAGGCGCTTGAGCGCACGGATCTTGCGCTGGCCCTTACCGGTGCGAATGATCTCGCGCAGGTTCTCGGCCTCGGCGTCCAGGTCCATGTTCTGCAGCAGCGCCTTGATCGCCTCGGCGCCCATGCCACCGGTGAAGTACTCACCGAAGCGGTCCCGCAGCTCGCGGTAGAGCAGCTCGTCGGTGACCAGCTGCTTGGAGTCGAGCTTGCGGAAGGTGTCGAGCACCTCGTCGAGCCGGTCGATCTCGCGCTGCGCCTTGTCACGGATCTGGCGCATCTCGCGCTCGCCGGCCTCCTTGACCTTGCGGCGCACGTCGGCCTTGGCACCCTCGGCTTCGAGCTCCGAGAGGTCCTGCTCCAGCTTCGCTGCCCGCTTCTCGATCTCGGAGTCGCGGCTGTTCTCGGACTGGCGCTTCTCGGCGAAGATCTCGTTCTCGATGGTGGACAGGTCGCGGTGACGCGCCTCGGCGTCAACGCTCGTGACCACATACGAGGCGAAGTAAATGATCTTCTCGAGGTCCTTGGGCGCCAGGTCGAGCAGGTAGCCCAGCCGGCTCGGCACACCCTTGAAGTACCAGATGTGCGTGACCGACGCGGCCAGCTCGATGTGGCCCATGCGCTCACGGCGGACCTTGGACCGGGTCACCTCGACGCCGCAGCGCTCACAGATGATGCCCTTGAACCGGACCCGCTTGTACTTGCCGCAGTAGCACTCCCAGTCCCGCTGAGGACCGAAGATCTTCTCGCAGAAGAGTCCGTCCTTCTCGGGCTTGAGCGTGCGGTAGTTGATCGTCTCGGGCTTCTTGACCTCGCCGTGCGACCACTGCCGGATGTCGTCAGCGGTGGCCAGGCCGATGCGCAACTCGTCGAAGAAGTTGACGTCGAGCACTTGGTCTATCCCTCGTATTTCTTGCTCGAATGGGTTCCAGGCCGGCGGTGACGGCCCCGGGGCTCACACCCCGGGGCCGTTTCCGTCAGATCTCTTCGACGCTGCTGACGCCCTCGTTCGGGCGCCGTGACAGGTCGATACCGAGTTCCTCCGCGGCCCGGAAGACCTCGTCGTCCGTCTCGCGCATCTCGAGGGCAACACCGTCGCTGGAGAGCACCTCGACGTTCAGGCACAGCGACTGGAGCTCCTTGAGAAGCACCTTGAAGGACTCGGGGATTCCCGGCTCCGGGATGTTCTCGCCCTTGACGATGGCCTCGTAGACCTTCACGCGACCGAGGACGTCGTCGGACTTGATGGTGAGCAGTTCCTGCAGCGCGTAAGCGGCGCCGTAGGCCTGCATCGCCCAGCACTCCATCTCGCCGAACCGCTGGCCACCGAACTGCGCCTTACCACCCAGCGGCTGCTGCGTGATCATCGAGTACGGGCCGGTCGACCGAGCGTGAATCTTGTCGTCGACCAGGTGGTTCAGCTTGAGGATGTAGACGTACCCGACCGAGACCGGGTCCGGCAGCGGCTCGCCGGAGCGGCCGTCGAACAGCTGCGCCTTGCCGTCACCGTTGACCAGCCGCTTGCCGTCGCGGTTGACCAGCGTCGACTCGAGGAGGCCCTTGATCTCCTCCTCCTGCGCACCGTCGAAGACGGGGGTCGCGACGTTCGAGTCCTTGGGGGACTCGTGCGCCTCGATCGCGCGCAGCTGGCGCTTCCACTCGGCGTCGTCGCCCTCGACCTCCCAGCCGGTCTTGGCGATCCACCCGAGGTGGGTCTCCAGAACCTGGCCGATGTTCATACGCGAGGGCACACCGAGCGGGTTGAGCACGATGTCGACCGGGGTGCCGTCCTCAAGGAACGGCATGTCCTCGACCGGCAGGATCTTGGAGATGACGCCCTTGTTGCCGTGGCGGCCCGCGAGCTTGTCACCGTCCTGGATCTTGCGCTTCTGGGCGACGTAGACCCGGACCAGCTCGTTGACGCCCGGGGGCAGCTCGTCGCCGTCCTCGCGCGAGAACGTGCGGACGCCGATGACCGTGCCGGTCTCACCGTGCGGCACCTTCAGCGAGGTGTCCCGGACCTCCCGGGCCTTCTCACCGAAGATCGCGCGGAGCAGCCGCTCCTCGGGGGTCAGCTCGGTCTCGCCCTTGGGCGTGACCTTGCCGACCAGGATGTCGCCGGGCACGACCTCGGCACCGATCCGGATGATGCCGCGCTCGTCCAGGTCGGCGAGCATTTCCTCGCTGACGTTGGGGATGTCGCGGGTGATCTCTTCCGGGCCGAGCTTGGTGTCGCGGGCGTCGACCTCGTGCTCCTCGATGTGGATCGAGGTGAGGACGTCCTGCTGGACGAGGCGCTGCGACAGGATGATCGCGTCCTCGTAGTTGTGGCCCTCCCAGCACATGAACGCGACGAGCAGGTTGCGGCCGAGGGCCATCTCCCCCTCGTCGGTGCACGGGCCGTCGGCGATGACCTGGCCGGCCTCGACCCGGTCACCCTCGAACACGACCGGCTTCTGGTTGACGCAGGAGCCGGCGTTGGAGCGGCGGAACTTGTGCAGCAGGTACGTGCGGCGGTGGCCGTCGTCCTGGTGGACCGTCACGTAGTCGGCGCACAGGTCCTCGACGACGCCGCCGACCTCGGCGACGACCACGTCACCGGCGTCGACCGCGGCGCGGTACTCCATGCCCGTGCCGACCAGCGGCGACTCGGCCTTGACCAGCGGCACGGCCTGACGCTGCATGTTCGCGCCCATGAGGGCGCGGTTGGCGTCGTCGTGCTCGAGGAACGGGATCATCGCGGTCGCGACCGAGGTCATCTGACGCGGCGACACGTCCATGTAGTCGACCTCCGTGCCGGGCACGTAGTCGACCTCACCGCCCTTCCGGCGGACCAGGACGCGGTCGTCGGCGAAGGTGCCGTCGCTCTTCAGCGTGGCGTTCGCCTGCGCCTTGATGTAGCGGTCCTCCTCGTCAGCCGTAAGGTAGTGCACCTCGTCGGTGACGGTGCCCGCCTCGACCTTCCGGTACGGCGTCTCGATGAAGCCGAACGGGTTGACCCGGGCGAACGTGGAGAGCGCGCCGATCAGACCGATGTTCGGGCCTTCGGGCGTCTCGATCGGGCACATCCGGCCGTAGTGGGACGGGTGCACGTCGCGGACCTCGAAGCCGGCCCGCTCACGCGAGAGGCCACCGGGGCCGAGCGCGGACAGACGACGCCGGTGGGTCAGGCCCGCCAGCGGGTTCGTCTGGTCCATGAACTGCGACAGCTGCGACGTGCCGAAGAACTCCTTGATCGCCGCCACCACGGGACGGATGTTGATCAGGGTCTGCGGCGTGATCGCCTCGACGTCCTGGGTCGTCATGCGCTCGCGGACGACGCGCTCCATCCGGGACAGGCCGACGCGGACCTGGTTCTGGATGAGCTCGCCGACCGTGCGCAGGCGCCGGTTGCCGAAGTGGTCGATGTCGTCGGCCTCGTAGCCCTCCTCACCGGCGTGCAGCCGGCAGAGGTACTCGACGGTCTTGACGACGTCTTCCTCGGTGAGGGTGCCGCGGACGATCGGGACGTCGATGTCCAGCTTCTTGTTGAACTTGTAACGGCCGACCTTGGCGACGTCGTACCTCTTCGGGTTGAAGAAGAGGTTGTCGAGCAGGGTCTGCGCGTTCTCCCGGGTCGGGGGCTCGCCGGGGCGGAGCTTGCGGTAGATGTCGAGCAGGGCTTCGTCCTGCCCGGCGATGTGGTCCTTCTCCAGGGTGGTCATGAGCAGCTCGGACCACCCGAACCGCTCACGGATCTGGTCGGCCGACCAACCGATCGCCTTGAGCAGGACGGTGACGGCCTGCCGGCGCTTGCGGTCGATGCGGACGCCGACGGTGTCGCGCTTGTCGATGTCGAACTCGAGCCAGGCGCCCCGGCTCGGGATGACCTTGACGCTGGAGAGGTCACGGTCGGAGGTCTTGTCCGGCTCCTTGGTGAAGTACACGCCCGGCGAGCGGACGAGCTGGCTCACCACGACGCGCTCCGTGCCGTTGATGACGAACGTCCCCTTGGGGGTCATCATCGGGAAGTCACCCATGAACACGGTCTGGCTCTTGATCTCGCCAGTGGTGTTGTTGGTGAACTCCGCGGTCACGAACAGCGGCGCGCAGTAGGTCAGGTCCTTCTCCTTGCACTCCTCGATCGAGGCCTTGACCTCGTCGAATCGGGGAGACGAGAAGGACAGCGACATTGTGCCGGAGAAGTCCTCAATGGGACTGATCTCTTCGAGGATCTCTGCGAGGCCCGAGTGGGCGTGCGGGTCGTCCGTCGACCGGGCCTGCCAAGCCTCGTTCCCGACCAGCCAGTCGAAGGACTCCGTCTGGAGGGCGAGGAGGTTGGGGACCTCAAGTTGCTCGGTGATCCTGCCGAAAGAGACACGGCGGGGTGCGTAAGCGCTCGACGTACGGCTGGTCTTCGCAGGGCGGGAAGCTGCCAAGATGCGTCCTTCCGAGGACCGGTGCTGCTGATGCGGCTGCAGCTGCGGTATGCAACTGTCTGCGTGCACTCCAACGAGCCCCCAGGAATTCATCCGGATGGATGTCCAGGCAGGGCTCAAGACAGAAGGCAGCGCAAACTAGCAGTGTAGCCGCTCGGCTAACCGCTGTCCAGCCCACACCTGAGGGTGCCTGCGGAGCGTGTCCCCACAGCCTCTGACCTGCGCCTCATCGGGCCAGGGCCACCAGCGGGGCCGCTCGGAACGCGGCAACTCTCCCTCGGGTGCCTTGCCGCGGGACCTGATTGCCCACGGGTCGGCTGTCGCAAGCGCGGAAACTTGCTGTCATCAGCGTGCCTGTCAGGGGACACACAGTCAAGGGTTGCGACGTGGGTCAGCCCCTCGCCGTCGCCCGCCCGGCGCGCTGTAGCGACCATACTCCACGGCTTGCCCGATTGGGCCCGGTTTGTGCGTCGGGAGCCGGACAGCCGGCATCAGGCCCCTGACCAGCGACGACAGCGAAAACAGACGAATGGCGAGGACCCACACACGGGGTCCTCGCCATTCGCAAGAGAAAGCGGTGGAGCGTTAGATCACTTGAGGGTGACCTTGGCGCCTTCGCCCTCGAGCTTGGCCTTGGCGGCCTCGGCCTTCTCCTTGTTGACACCCTCGAGGATCGCCTTGGGGGCGGACTCGACGGCGTCCTTGGCCTCCTTGAGGCCCAGGCCGGTCAGCTCGCGCACGACCTTGATGACCTGGATCTTCTTGCCACCGTCACCCTCGAGGACAACGTCGAACGAGTCCTGCTCGACGGCAGCCTCGGCGGCACCGCCGGCGGCCGGGGCAGCGCCCGCGATCGCGACGGGGGCAGCCGCGGTGACCTCGAAGGTCTCCTCGAACTGCTTCACGAACTCCGACAGCTCGATCAGCGTCATCTCCTTGAACGCGTCGAGCAGCTCGTCGGTGCTGAGCTTCGCCATATCTGGCAACCTTTCCTAGCTTCTGATCAAAAAGTCTTGCTGGTTCGCGGTGGCTCAGGCCTCCGCGGGACCGTCCTTCTCGCGCTTCTCCTGAAGAGCGGCCGCGAGGCGTGCCACCTGCGAAAGCGGGGCCTGGAACAGACCGGCCGCCTTGGTCAGGTTGCCCTTCATGGCGCCGGCCAGCTTGGCCAGCAGAACCTCACGCGACTCGAGGTCAGCGATCTTGTTGACGTCAGCCGCCGTGATCGCCTTGCCCTCGAAAACACCGCCCTTGATGACCAGGACGGGGTTGGCCTTGGCGAAGGCCCGAAGACCCTTGGCTGCCTCGACCGGGTCGCCGCTGATGAAAGCGAGCGCGGTAGGACCGGTGAACAGCGTGTCGAGGCCCTCGATGCCCGCGTCGGTAGCCGCGCGCTTCGCCAGGGTGTTCTTCGACACCGCGTACTTGGTGTCGCTGCCCAGCGAACGGCGCAGCTCGGTGAGCTGCTTGACCGTGAGACCGCGGTACTCGGTCAGCACGGTGGCCGACGAGTTACGGAAATCGTCGGTGAGCTCGGCAACGGCGCTGGCCTTGTCGGCCCGGACCGGCTTGTCCGCCATGTCCCTCCTCTCTCAGTGCTCGAACCACTGGTCGAACTCGAAGGAGGGGTGGAACGAGAAACGCCCCGGCGCAGGGCGCACGGGGCGGAGCAGGCACATTCGGCTTTCGCCGCAGCCCGATCACGAACCGTTCTCCCCTGCGCGGGCCGCCCGCATTCGCGGAACCTTCGACCGGAGCATCTGTGTCAGAAGACAAGAGCCACGGCGACCAGCGGTCTATGGGTGGAACTTCGACAACGAACTGTACGCGACACATCCGGCACCGCCAAATCGGCCCCGGTCAGGAACGGGTGCGGCGGAAGTGGGCGTAGAGCGTGAAAGATACGGCGGACCACAGGGTGGCCCAGGTGACGAGCAGGACCAGAGTGGCCGCGGGCGGGGCCTTGACGTCGTTCAGGGCCCGCGCGGTGGCCATGACGGGTGGGACCAGCCACGGGGTGATCGAGCCCTGCAGGCCCAGCACGACCACCAGGACGGCCGCGGTGACCAGGACGGCGACGCCGTTGCGGACGCCCCGGGTCACGGCCCGGCTGGCCAGGGCGCCGACGGCCACAGCGGGCGGAACGGCCAGCAGGTGAGCCAGGACGCCGAGCGCGGTGCCGGAGCCGACGGCCTTGGTGGTGTCGATGCCGTGGAACAGCCAGGGGGTGACCATGGCCAGGGTGCAGACGACCAGAGCGAGCAGGGCCGCCGCCAGCAGGCCCGCGGCGGCCTCGGAACGGGGGCCGACGGCGACGCGGGCCAGGCGGCGCTGCACGTCGGGCTCGGTGTCCAGCAGAAGCTTGGTCTGCCAGGCCAGCACGGGGAAGAGCGCGGCGGCCGAATAGCCGTAGGCCACCGCGGCCGGTGAGGCTCCGCCGCCGTAGATGACGCCCAGCACGACCAGGACGGCGATCGCGGGCGGAAGGATGCGGCCGCCGCGCAGGAAGCCGGCCAGACGCATCCGGATCAGGGCGCTCACCGGCCCGCCTCGCGGACGCCCAGGACGGCGTGGCCCTGGGCCCGCAGCCGGACCACCGCCTCGTCGGCGTCGGCCCGGCGGACGGCCACCTCGATGACGACCTCGTCGCGGGCCGGGGCAGGTGGCGGTGGGGCCGGCGCGAGCGTGGCGTCGGCGACCTGCCAGTGGATCGCGCCGGGGATGCGGGCCGTCTCGCCGCGGTGGTCGCTGAGCAGGACCATGCCACCGGCGGCGGTCACCTCGGCCACGATGCCCGGGATCAGGGTGCGGGCGACGGCGTCGAGGCCCTCCCACGGCTCGTCGAGGATGAGCAGGCCGGGGCGGGCGATCAGGGCCTGGGCGAGGCCGACCTTCTGGGCGGTGCCCTTCGAGAGGTCGCTCAGACGGGTGCCGGTGTGGTCGGCGAGCAACAACCGCTCGATCCACTCGTCGGCCTGGCTCGGGTCGTGGCCGCGCACGAGGGCCATGCGGTGCAGGTAGTCGCCCGCGGTGAACGGCTGGTCGGCCGGGAAACGCTCGGGCACCCAGCCCACGACGGGCGGACGGTCACGCACGGCGCCGCGGGACGGCCGCAGGACCCCGGCGGCGAGCTGCAGGAGGGTGGACTTGCCGGCGCCGTTGCGACCCAGCACGACGACCGTCTGGCCGGGCTCGACCGAAGCGTCGACGGCCTGCAGCGTCCAGTCGGCGCGACGACCGTATCGGAACCAGAGCCCCTCGAAACGCACGACGGAACTTTGCCACAGAAAAGCCCCCGGGGATGTCCCCGGGGGCTTCCGTGTTCAGCGATCAGGCCTCGGCGTTGGTCAGGCCCTTGACCACGTTCGGGTCGACCGGCACGCCGGGGCCCATGGTGGTGGTGACGGTGACCTTCTTGAGGTACTTGCCCTTGGCGGCGGACGGCTTGGCCCGCAGGACCTCGTCGAGAACCGCGGCGTAGTTGTCGGTCAGCTGCTCGGCCGTGAACGACGCCTTGCCGATGATCAGGTGCAGGTTCGAGTGCTTGTCGACCCGGAAGGTGATCTTGCCGCCCTTGATCTCGTTGACGGCCTTGGTCACGTCCATGGTGACGGTGCCGGTCTTCGGGTTGGGCATGAGACCACGCGGGCCGAGGATGCGGGCGATACGACCGATCTTGGCCATCTGGTCGGGGGTCGCGATCGCCGCGTCGAAGTCGAGCCAGCCACCCTGGATGCGGGCGACGAGCTCGTCGGTGCCGACCTCGTCGGCGCCGGCCGCGACGGCCTCCTCGGCCTTCGCGCCCTGGGCGAAGACGATCACGCGGGCGGTCTTGCCGGTGCCGTGGGGCAGGTTGACCGTGCCGCGGACCATCTGGTCGGCCTTACGCGGGTCGACGCCCAGGCGCATGGCGACCTCGACGGTCGCGTCGAACTTGGTGGGGCTGGTCTCCTTGGCGAGCTTGATCGCGTCGGCCGGCTCGTAGAGCTTGTTCTGGTCGATCTGCTCGGCGCCCTTGCGGTAGCCCTTGCTGCGCTGCATGTTCACTTACTCCTGTGGTAGATGGCGGGCCCCCACGGATTCGAGGGCCCTCCCACTGACTTGCTCTTGCTTGTCAGATCTTGGCGACCTGGTTGAAGTTGAGCTCCACCGGCGTCTCACGGCCGAAGATGGAGACCAGAACCTTCAACTTCTGCTGGTCGGCATTGATTTCGCTGATCGAGGCGGGCAGCGAGGCGAACGCGCCGTCGGTGACCGTGACCGAGTCGCCGACCTCGAAGTCGAGGACCTTGACCTCGGGCTTGGCCTTCTTCTCCTCCTGCTCGACGGCCGGCGCCAGCCACTTCAGCACCTCGTCGAGCGAGAGCGGGGCCGGGCGGTCGACGCGGTCGGTCGCACCCACGAAGCCGGTGACGCCGGGCGTGTTGCGCACGCAGGAGTACGACTCGGGGCTCAGGTCCATGCGGACCAGGATGTAGCCCGGGAAGACCTTGTTGTTGACCTGGACGCGCTTGCCGCCCTTGACCTCGACCTCTTCACGGGTCGGGACCTCGACCTGGAAGATGAAATCCTCCATGTCGAGGCTGGTGATGCGGGTCTCGAGGTTGGTCTTGACCTTGTTCTCGTAACCCGCGTAGGAGTGCACGACGTACCAGTCGCCCGGGGCGTAGCGCAGCTTCTGCCGCAGCTCCTGCACCGGGTCGTAGTCTTCGTCGTCTTCCGCGGCCGGCGCGGCGACCGGCTCGGCGGCCTCCGCCTCGGGCGCCTCCGGCTCAGCGGCCTCGACCGACTCGTCGGTGTCCGCCGTGGCCACCGACGACTGCTCGTCGACGGCCTGCGCGGTCTCGTCGTCGTACTCAGGCACGCTCGCTCACTTCCAACTAAGTCTTCTCAAACGGCGGGGTCAGCCGCCGAACGCCCAGAGGATGGCCTTGCCCAGGCCGAGGTCCAGCAGGCCGACGATGGTGGTCATGACCGCCACGAACACGATCACGATCGTCGTGTAGGTCAGGAGCTCCTTGCGCGTGGGCCAGATGACCTTACGCAGCTCGCTGACGACCTCACGGAAGAAACCACCGATACGTCCGAAGAAGCCCGTCCGGCGAACTTCCTTCTTCGGCTTGGCCGAACGCTCGGCGACGGCGGTGCCGCCCCGGCCTACCGGCTCGGCGTCGTCGTCGGGCTGGTCCTTGTCGTCCTCGACGGCGTCGTCGAACACCTCGTCGTCGGCAGGGTCGCCGGCGTCACCGGGTCGGTTCCTGTCGGCCATGGCGCCCTACTTCCGTCATCGGTGGTGGGGGTCCCCTGTCGGCGCTCGCCACGGGCGCGGAGGTCGTGCGGACCGCGCACCGGGCGGGCACGTCTAGGAGGATTGCGCAGGGGTGACAGGACTTGAACCTGCAGCCTGCGGTTTTGGAGACCGCTGCTCTGCCAATTGAGCTACACCCCTTCGCGAGGCAGCTGAAAACCCCGATCCAGGCAGGCTGGTTCGGGGGTTCATTGCCCCACGGCGCACCAGTGTACGGGTTCACATCGGGTTCGCCCAACCCGGGCTCGCCCTGGGCCGTGTCTAGCGCTTCCGGATCGTCGCCTGGGCCATCGAGAGCACCTTCTCGCCCTGGCAGGTGGCGGTCAGCGCGAGCTTGGTGTGGCCCTCGTCGGTGGTGCCCTTCACCGTGGCGGTGACGACCACCTCGGTGCCCTCGTCGGTGTCGGGAACCGGCACCGGACGGGAGAACCGTACGCTGTATTCCACGACCGAATCGGGGGCGCCGGCCCAGGTGGTGACGGCCCGGCCGACCAGGGCCATGGTGAACATGCCGTGCGCGATGACGCCGGGCAGCCCGACGCTCTTCGCGACGCGGTCGCTCCAGTGGATCGTGTTGAAGTCACCTGAGGCGCCCGCGTAGCGCACCAGGTCGGCCCGGGTGATCCGGAAGGTCTGCGGCTCCAGCGTGTCACTCATCAGTGGTCCTCTCCCCGCTGCACGAGCTTGGACCAGACGGTGACCACGGGCTCGCCGTCGGCGGTGGTGACCTCGGTGCGGGTGGTCAGGAAGTCGTGCCCGCCGCGCGAGGTGATCTCGTCGACCGAGTTGACGCAGACCAGCGCATCGCCGGCCACGACCGGGCGGGTGTAGGCGAACTTCTGGTCGCCGTGCACGACGCGGCTGTAGTCGAGGCCCAGCGCCGGGTCGTCGATGATCTGCCGGCTGGACGTCATCGTGATCACGACCGGGAACGTGGGCGGCGCGACGACGTCGGCGTAACCGATCGCCCGCGCGGCCTCGGGGTCGTGATATTCGGCGTCGGTGGCGCCGATGGCGCGGGCGAACTCGCGGATCTTCTCGCGGCCGACCAGATAGGGCTCGGTGGGCGGCCAGCTGCGGCCGATGAAGGACGGGTCCAGGGGCATACCCAAGAACTTACTTCCTCGTCACGGCCCGGCCGAAACGACCGAGGACAGGCCGGAACGACACTGCGCCGCCCGGTCCAGGACCGAACGGCGCAGGGTGAAGAAAAAGGAAGATCAGCGGGTCTCGCGGTGCAGGGTGTGCTTGCCGTCGCGCGGGCAGAACTTCTTCAGCTCGATCCGGTCCGGGTCGTTACGCCGGTTCTTCCGGGTGATGTAGTTCCGCTCCTTGCACTCCGTACAAGCCAAAGTGATCTTCGGACGGACGTCGGTCGCCTTGGCCACGACGGGTTGCCTTCCTGCTAACGGGGTTGAACGACGCTCCAGACTACTTCGACTGGGCGCCGACATGCAAAGTGGGACCCCGGGTGGGATCCCTATTGCAAAGTAGCGGTGGCCGGACTTGAACCGGCGACACAGCGATTATGAGCCGCTTGCTCTGCCATCTGAGCTACACCGCCAGAGCCAGGCTCAAGTCCATCGCCTGTGGCGGGAACGAACCCGGTAGAGCCCCCTTACGGAATCGAACCGTAGACCTTCTCCTTACCATGGAGACGCTCTGCCGACTGAGCTAAGGGGGCCTGCGCGCGTTCTCTCGATTGCGGCGCGAGGGAAAGCTTACACGGCCTCCGACCGGGGGTGAAATCGACTCCCCCAAACCCGTGTCTTCGCAGGTCAGATTACTGCGCGGAGCCTGCGGACCTCGCCCGCGTCGGTGGTCGCCGGCTCGGTCTGGGCGCTGAACCAGGCCTCCAGGCGCTCGTACGGCAGGGGGCGGCTGAACAGATAACCCTGGCCGATCTCGCAGCCCATCTCTTCCAGCAGGTCGAGGGTGAGCTCGCTCTCGACGCCCTCGGCGACCACGGTGAGGCCGAACTCCCGGGCCAGGCTGATCACCGCCCGCACGATCGCGAGGTCGCCGGTGTCGGTCGCCATCCCCTGCACGAAGCTGTCGTCGATCTTCACCTCGTGCACCGGCCACTGCCGCAGATAGGACAGCGACGAGGCGCCGGTGCCGAAGTCGTCGACGCTGAGCCGCACCCCGAGGTCGCGCAGGCGATAGAGGGTGGGCAGCACCCGCTCGATGTCGCCCAGCATGCCGGGCTCGGAGATCTCGAACGTGACCTGGGCCGCGGCCACGCCGTACTGCTCGAGCAGCGAGGCCACCTGGTCGGGGAAGCGGGAGTCGAGCAGGGTGCGTACCGACAGGTTGACCGCGATCGAGAGCGGGCGTTCCTGGTCGGCCCACTCGCGGCAGCGGCGCAGGCCCTCGGTGAGCACCACCTCGGTGAGGCGGGACAGCTGGCCGGTGTGCTCGGCGACGGCGATGAAGTCTTCCGGCGCCACCTCGCCCTGGGCCGGGTGCTGCCAGCGGGCCAGGCATTCCACGCCGACCAGGTGGCGGTCGGTGAGCGTGACCTTGGGCTGGAAGTAGACGTCGAGGGCGCCGCTGTCGAGCGCCGTGCGCAGGTCGGCCGCGATGCCCAGACGGCGTACGGCCCGGGACTCGAGCGCGGGGTGGAAGAGCTGGACGCCGTACGGGAGGACCTTGGCCGCGTTGGCCGCCAGCTCGGCCCGCTGCAGCAGCGTCTCGGGGTCACCGCCGTGATCGGGGTAGACCGCCACGCCCACCGCGGTGTCGACGTCGAGAGTGAGGCTGCCGACCGTCATCGGGCCGCGCAGCTGCTCGCGCATGTCGGTGGCCAGCTGGACCGTGGCGTCGGTGCTCTCGGCGCGCAGCGTGACCACGAACTCGTCGCCGCCGATGCGGCCCACCAGGGCGCCCGGGCCGGCGATGCCGCGCAGACGGCCGGCCACCTCGGCCAGCAGCTTGTCGCCGGCGGCGTGACCCATCGACTCGTTGACGTCGCGCTGGCCGTCGACGTCGAACAGCAGAACCGCGACGACCTCGTCCTCGGCACGCACCTTGACCGACTCGGCGAGCGCGTCGGTGATGCGGCGGCGGTTGGGCAGCGCGGTCAGGCGGTCGTGGTAGGCGTCGTAGAGCAGGCGGTCGACCAGGCGGCCGTTCTCGACGGCGGCCGCGGCGTGGGCGGCGATCGTCTCGAGCACCTGGATGTCGGCGACCCGGAAGGAGCGGGTGTCGCCGAGCCGGTTGACCACCTCGAGAGTGCCGATCGTGGTCTGCCCGGAGCGCAGGGGGACGATCAGGATGTCTTTGATCTTCGCGGCGCGCAGCGGCTTCCTCTGCTCCTGCGTGTCGGCGAAGCTCGGGCCCACGGCCAGCGTGCCGCCGCTCGTGACCGCCTGCTCCCGCACCGAGGCCGGGGTCGGTGAGAGATCGAGCAGGCCCTGGTTCTCCACCCGGGCGGTGAGCAGCACCTCGGGGTGGCGGCCCTGGGGGGCGAGCCAGAGGGTCGCGTATTCCGAGCGCATCAGGGCCTGCACCCGGCCGAGCAGCACGTCGGGCAGACCGGAGTCGGCGCCCACCTCGCGCACGGCCTTGGTCAGCTCGTAGACCTCGGCCAGGGTGCGGTGCTGCCGGAAGAACTCGGCGAACGACCGCAGCATCAGGATCAGGGCGGCGACGAGAACGGCCAGCAGGACGGCGGACCAGCTGGTGGCCTCGAGCGCGACCAGGAAGACCAGGCCGATGACGACGTTGATGCTCGCGAAGATCAGGGCCGAGACGCCGCTGCGGAGCACCTCCTGCCCGGCCTTGAAGCCCTGCACCACGCTCATCACGCCGGCCAGGCTGGAGATGTCGGCCACGGTGTAGACCAGCAGGGCGGCGGCGAGGATCAGCCAGGCGCGCGGGTCGTCACCGCCGTACCTCGGGAAGGCGGCGATGACCAGGGAGGCCAGGGTGATGCTGGCGGCGCTCTTGGCGACGTTGAACCAGAGCTTGGACGGCGTGATGACGGCCGACCGGATGACCTGGGTGACCATGGTGGCGAGCGCGACGACGCAGATCACCATCGGGGGCGGCAGATAGAACAGAATCAGGACGAAGGGGACCTCGACCAGGACGATGCTGTAGGTGCTGCGCCGGATGACGACGTTGAAGACGCCGACGTAGACGAGGCAGACGCCGAGGAACGCGATCAGGCCGAACGCCCAGTCGGCATACCAGCGGTGGTCAGCCACCCAGAAGACGGCGAAACAGATGAGCGTGAAGACGGCCAGCGGGCCGGTGATGAGCCAGGCGTACTGGGCGGAGCGCGGCCGCACCTCTCGACGCTGGGCCATCCCGCTCCTCGTTGGTCAATGACGCCGGTTGAATCGTCAGTCAGCCGGCGATGAAACCTAGTCCCACTCGACGCCGATGTTTGTCGTCTGGGCAGGACCCGAGTTGGCCGTGCGCGCGGCTGCTGCGTTGGCACCGTCGGCGCTGTTCGCAGTTGCCGCTGCCACGCCCCCGAAAACGGCGGCGAGCACGAAAACCAAGCCGGCGAAACGGCCCAGCTTCCTCGCGATCATGTTTGTCTCCTGCGATTTTTACGCGTTCCGGTGGGGGTTCCATGATGGTGCCACACGCGGTGTGCGACTGGCAGTGTCCGACGCCGGGTCGAAACCGCACATGAGGAAATCCTGACCGAACGGTTGAGTTACGACCCCCACGGTTACGCGCAGAATTGACGACTTTACGTCCGAAATATTGGGAGAAGTGAGGGCAATTCGCATGTCCGGCGTCAGGCGATCTTGACGTCAGGCAGCCCTGACGCCATGCTCTCCCGCCGTGACGACCTCACCGGACGATCTCGAGCGACAGCACACCCTGTCGACCGCTACAACGCGCTACGACGAGTTGAGGATGCGTGACGCGCTGGCCGCGGTGGCCGGGGAACACGGCATGCCCCTCACCCAGGCCGAGGCGCTCGAGATGCTGGCGTTGAGCGAGGTCGTGACCCGCAAGGCCGGATATGGCCGCCAGTCGATGGTGCGGGCGGCCCGGGACGCCGGCGCCTCGTGGACCCAGATCGGGGCGGCGCTGGGCACCACCAAGCAGTCGGCGTGGGAGGCCTACAACCGCTGGGCCGAGGAGCAGGCCCGCGCCTAGGCGGTCGCGGCGGGGAGTTCGGTCGCGCTGTACTGCGACCACGAGCCGGGATAGAGGCGGCCCGGGGCGAAACCGGCACGTTCCAGGGCGAGCAGGTTGTGGCAGGCGGTGACGCCCGAGCCGCAGTAGGACACGACGTCGGCGCCGTCGGTCACGCCGGCCGCCACGAAACGCTGCCGCAGGATCTCGGCGGGAAGGAAACGACCGTCGGCGGTGACGTTGTCGCGGCACGAGACGTTGCGGGCGCCGGGAATGTGGCCGGGCCGCGGGTCGATCGGCTCGGTCTCGCCGCGGAAACGCTCGGGCTGGCGCGCGTCGAGCACCACGAACTCACCCGAGGTGGCGTCGGTCAGACCGGCCAGGCGTTCGGCGGGCCACGGGCGTACGGGGAAAACCGCGCGGGGCCGGCCGGGTGCGTCGGTTTCGCGTTCCTTCCCGTACGCATCCAGCCCGCCGTCCAGCAGCGCGGCCTCGAGCCCCAGGGCCCTCAGCATCCACACGAGCCGGGCGGCCATCACGCCCCCGGCGTCGTCGTAGGCGATCACGGTGTCGTCCGCGCCGATGCCCAGCGCGGACATCCGCTCGGCGAAGTGGGCGGGATCGGGCAGCGGGTGGCGCCCGTCGGCCGGGGTCGGCGGGGCGGCCAGATCGGCGTCGAGGTCGACGAAGACCGCGCCCGGCAGGTGGCCCCGCGCGTACGCGTCGGCGCCCCGGCGCCCGTCGAGGTAGGCCCGCACGTCGGCGAGGATCACCCGGTCGTGGTTGTCGCGGACCCATTCGGCACTGACGACCGGCTCGATCACCCTCGGCGCTCCCTAACGGTTGACGGGTCTCCGGCGCCCGCGCGGCCGGAACCGGACCAGGGCGGTCCCGGCCATCGCCACCGCGATCACGGTGATCATGACGGTGACGACCGGGGCGTTGATGCTCGTGGCGATGACGACCAGCCCGAGCGCGGTGCCGAAGAGGAAGTGGTAGAAGCCGGCGTCCCGCACGTTACGGAAGGCCCGGGCGGTCGGCTCCGGCGCCCGGCCGGTCAGCAGAATGACCAGGCCGAACACCGCGAGAACCGCTCCGGCCACCCCGCCGGCCAGCATGGTCCACGAACTGGTGCTCATGGCCTCAGTCTGCGGCCATGAGCGGCGGGATCAGCGGTAATTCGTGAACTGGAGGGCGACGCCGAAGTCTTCGGCCTTGAGCAGGGCGATCACGGCCTGCAGGTCGTCCCGCTTCTTGCCGGTGACCCGCAGCTGGTCGCCCTGGATCTGGGCCTGGACGCCCTTGGGGCCCTCGTCGCGGATCTTCTTGCTGATCGCCTTGGCCTTGTCGGTCTCGATGCCCTCGATGACCTTGCAGTCGATCTTGTAGGTCTTGCCGGACTGCCGGGGCTCCCCCGCCTCGAGCGACTTCAGCGAGATGTTGCGCTTGACGAGCTTCTCCTTGAAGACGTCGAGGGCGGCGCTGGCCCTCTCCTCGGTCTCGGAGGTGATGGTGATGCCGGCGTCGCCCGACTTGGCGACGGTGGTGCCCGTGCCCCGGAAGTCGAACCGGGTGCCGAGCTCCTTTTCCGCCTGGTGGAACGCGTTGTCGACCTCCTGCTGGTCGACCTTGCTCACGATGTCGAAGGACGGGCTGGCTGCCATGATCAGGACTCCTGCGATGCGGGCTTCGTCGATGAAGGCGGGGCCCGGGAACCGGGCGCCGACATGCCGACCGTACCCGGTTGCGAATCCGCACCGCGGTACGGCTAAGCTGTTCTCCGCTGCCACGGGAGACCGTGGTGGTGTGCCCAGGCGGGTTGCCCGAGCGGCCAATGGGAGCGGACTGTAAATCCGTCGCGAAAGCTTCGAAGGTTCGAATCCTTCACCCGCCACAGGCAGACAGGAAGCCCCCGACTCCGGTCGGGGGCTTTCTTCGTTTAAATGTCTTCCCATGACGCTGCCGGAAAGCCATGAGCTGACCACCGCCGACGGGCGACTTCTCCGCTATTGCCTCTATGGGCCGGTGGACGGGACGCCGGCGATCTTTCACAGCGGGTCGCCGAGCTGCCGGTGGAAGCGGCCCGACCTGATCGCGACGATGGAACGCAGCAAGCTCCGCCTGCTCGTGTACGACCGGCCCGGGTACGGCGGGTCGAGCCGGCAGCCCGGGCGGACGGTGGCCGATGCCGCGTCGGACGTCCGCGAGCTCGCCGACGCGTACGGATGGGAAAGGTTCGGGATCTTCGGCGGCTCGGGTGGCGGGCCGCACGCGTTGGCCTGCGCGGCGCTGCTCGGCGATCGGGTGACCCGGTGCGCGGTGCTCTCCGGGATCAAGCCGCGGGACGGGGTCAGCGAGGAGTCCGTGGTGCGGTCGCGGATCGCCGAGAACACGGCCCACGTCATGGCGGCGGTCGATGCGGGCGGGCCGGAGATGGTCGGGCAGGCGGGGCCGCCCGCGAAGGACGACCCGGACGCGATGGCCCGGCTGCGGGCGACCTTCGTCGAGAGCCACGACGGCTGGGCCGACGACACGCTCGCCTTCGGGCGGCCGTGGGGCTTCGACGTCCGGACGATCGGGGTGCCGGTCGGGGTCTGGCGGGGGACGAACGACACCGCGGTGCCCGGTGCGGAGCCGGAGTGGCTGCTGGCGAACATTCCGGGCGCGGCCGGACACGTCTATGACGGCGGGCATCTGCCGGGACAGGACGTCTACGGCGAGATCTACGACTGGCTGTCGTCCAGCCAACTCACAGCCACGCGGGGATGAAACAGCAGGTTGGCGACGTTCCATGGATGCGTGGTCCTACCGGATCACCGATCTAAGGAGTCCCTGTTGCACAGCCATCACAACGGCCTCAAGACGGCCGCTCTGCTGGGTCTGCTGACCGCCATCATCCTGGGCGCCGGCTATTGGCTCGGCGGCAGTGGCGGTCTGGTCTTCGCGGTTCTCATCTCGCTGGCCATGAACGCCGGCACCTATTTCTTCTCCGACAAGCTGGCGCTGCGGGCGATGCGCGCGCAGCCGGGCAGCGAGGCGCAGTTCCCCGAGCTCCATCAGATGGTGCGCGAGCTCTCCTCGGCCGCGCGGCAGCCGATGCCCCGGCTCTACGTCTCCCCCACGATGCAGCCCAACGCGTTCGCGACGGGTCGTAACCCGCAGCACGCGGCGGTCGCCGTCACCGAGGGGATCGTCCGGCTGCTCAGCCCGCGCGAGCTGCGGGCCGTGATCGGTCACGAGCTGTCGCACGTGTACAACCGCGACATTCTGATCTCGAGCGTGGCCGGCGCGCTGGCCGGCATCATCACGATGCTGGCCCAGCTGGCGATCTTCCTGCCGCTCGGCGGGTCGGACGACGAGGACAACCCCAACCCGGCCGCCCTGCTGCTCATGCTGATCCTCGGACCACTGGCCGCGAGCGTCATCCAGCTGGCGATCAGCCGCAACCGCGAGTTCCAGGCCGACGCGGACGGCGCCGAGCTGACCCGTGACCCGCTGGCCCTGGCGAGCGCCCTCGAGAAGATCCACTACGGCGCGCAGCGGCTGCCGTTGCCGGCCGACAACCGGCTCACCAGCGCCGCGCACCTGATGATCGCCAACCCGTTCCGGGGCGGCGGCCTCGCGAAGCTGTTCTCCACCCACCCGCCGATGGAGGAGCGCGTCGCCCGCCTGCGCCAGCAGGCCGGCGCCATCCAGTACGCCCGCTGACCCCACTGAAGTACGAAAGGGCCGCCCGGTTCGGGCGGCCCTTTGCTGTGAGCACCCCTGTGTTTCCCGACACCACTCCGCATATTGCGGATGTGTTTCGAGCGGCCCCGGCGTTAGGGTCCGAAGGCCGTAACGGTCGTTACGCATCGAGCGAAGGAGGACGGGAAAGTGACCGCGTTGCGTCAGTACCTCAGCGTTTGGCAGTTGCCGGGCGGGCGGGTTCTCCTCAGCGTAGGGATCTTGGCCCGCCTCGGGATCGGCATGACCCCGCTGGCCCTGCTGCTGCTCGTGCAGCAGGCGACCGGCAGCTACGCCGCGGCCGGCCTGGCCGGTGGCGTCTACGCGCTCGCGGGCGCCGCGCTCAGCCCGGTCGCGGGCCGGCTGGCCGACCGCATCGGCCCCTCCCCGATCCTCACCGCCACCGCCGTGCTGCACCCGCTCGCGCTGGTGACGCTGGTGCTGACCAGCCGGGGCGGCGCCGGCGTGCTGCCCTGGATCTTCGTGATCGCGGCCGTGGCCGGCGCGACCTACCCGCCGCTCACCGCCGCCATCCGGCGCGCGTGGACGGACATGACCGAACCCGGCGGCGGGCAGCATCACCTGCGCGGGGCGGCCATCGCGGCCGAGACCTCGCTGTTCGAGCTGGTCTTCGTGCTGGGCCCGATGCTGGTGGCGGCCTTCGTGGTGGTCACCAGCCCGGGTGCGGCGCTGCTGGGCGCGGCGGCGGCCACGTTCGCGGGCACACTGTGGATCTCGCGGCTGCCGGTCATGCGGCAGCACCACCGGCACGAGGCGGACGACACGGCCCGCGGGCTGGGCCCGCTCAAGGTGTCGGGCTTCCCCGCCCTGCTGGTCTGCGTGATCGCGCTGGGCATCGGGTTCGGGGCGGCCGGGGTGATCGTCCCGGCCTACGCGAGCCAGCACGGCGGCGGGGACGGCCTGGGCGGCGTACTGCTGGGAATCTGGGGTGTCGGCAGCGCGATCGGCGGCATCTGGTTCGGCACCCGGCGACCCGCGATGGAGCTGCCCCGGCAGTTCGCGTGGCTGCTGGGCGCGGTCTCCCTGAGCTTCCTGGTGCTGGCCTTCATGCCGAGCCCGGTCTGGCTGGGCACGGCCCTGGTGCTGGGCGGCGCGGTGATCGCCCCCGCGCTGACCGTGGAGACCAACCTGGTGGGCCGTCTGGCGCCGCCCGCGATGCTGAACGAGGCCTACACCTGGGTCGTGACCGTCTCGGTGGCCGGCAGCGCCGCCGGCGGCGCGGTGGCGGGCGCGATCGTCGACCAGCCGGGCGGGCTCGGCTGGGCCTTCGCCTTCGCGGCGGTCGTGCTGATGGTGGCCGCGCTGGTGGCGGCCGTGCCGCACGGATCGATCGCCCGCGCCGACCGCCGGGCCACCGCCCGCCTGCAGGAGGCCCTGGGCGGCTAGACCCCTTTCACGAGGGTGAGGGCCTGGAAGCGGATGCCGGCCCGGTCGTCGTAGACGTGGAAGTCGAGGATCTCGAAGGCCTCGGCGGCATGGGCCAGCAGCTGGCGGTCGGAGCGGAACGAGAAGAAGCGCGGGGGGACGTGCTGGTCCTCGCCGGCCACGCCCTCCTCCTGGTCGCCGCCGAAGACGCCCAGATAGAAGAGGCCGCCGGGAACCAGCACGGCGCGGATGGCCCGTAAGGCGGCGTCCAGGTCGGTGTTCGGCACGTGCAGGAGCGTGTTCAGCGAATAGACCGAGTCGAACGACCCCTCGGGCAGACCGAGGGCGACCACATCGCGTACGAAGGCCCGGATGCCCTTGGCCCGGGTCTTCTCGACCATGGCGGGCGACAGGTCGACGGCGGTGACGTCCAGGTCCTCGGACTGGAAATAGGCGCTGTCCTGGCCGGTACCCGAGCCGACCTCGAGCAGGGTGCGGGCGCCGGCCACCCGCAGGCGGTCGAGGAACGCGGCCCGCTCGTCCACTTTCCAGCTCGACTTGGGACTGGCGTCGCGCCGGGCGGCGGCGTCCGCGCCGTACGAGGCACGGTTCCGCTCGATCACCGCGTCGTACCCCGTCGGGCCGGCGTTCTCGAGGCGCAGTCTCATGGTTTCTCCCCCTGCCGATCGCTCCTGCCGCTCGGATAGCCTGACCCCATCGACGGGGGTGCGTAAAGGAGCGTCCGATGGCGAAACAGGTCCGGGCCGACATCGAGACGATGCGGGCCGCCGACGCAGATCGGCAGAAGGTCGCCGACCAGCTGAAGACGGCGCTCGACGAGGGCCGTCTCACGCTCCACGAGTACGACGAGCGGGTCGGGCTGGCGTATTCGTCGAAGACCTACCAGGAGCTGCTGATGCTCCTCACCGACCTGCCCCGCCCGGGTCTGAGCGCGAGCGAGGTGCGCGCCCGGCACGACGCCGAGCGCCGTCGCGCGGCCCGGAGGCTGCCCACGGCGATGCTCGTGCTGTGGACCATCTGGGCGTCGCTGACCGTGGTCAACCTGGTCGTCTTCGCGCTCGTGGTGGCCGGTGCGAACGACGACATCTACCCGTGGCCGGTGTGGATGCTCGTGCCCGGGGCGGCGCTGGCGGCGGTGACCGTGGGTGTGCAGGTCATCCGCCACCAGCAGCAGCACTAGCGGCGTCTACGAGGCCGGGAAGAGCGCCCGGTTGAGCAGCGGGGCGATCGCGTGGGCGTACGCGAGCGTCATATGGCTGTTGTCCTTGTAGACCAGCACGTTGCCGACCACGATCGGGCACTTGGTGGCGTTGCAGAACCACGGCGTCGGGTCGATCACGCGGATCTTGTCGGCGCGGGCGGCCTCGGCGACGAGCTGACGCCGGTTCTTCTCGGCGATCGCCTTGGTGACGGTCCGGTCACACTTCGCGAGCCGGCGGGCGTTCACCGCCGCGCACTCGGGCGCGTCCTCGGCCGGCCACGGCGTGTCCTGCAGCAGCACCTTGGGGATGCCGTCGAGCTTGTCCCAGGTCTGCTGCCAGCGCTGCACCCAGATCGGGTCGTCCTCGAGCCCGGTGCGCTCGACGGTCTCGCCGCTGTCGAGGATGATGCCGCCGTTGTCGAGGTCGTTGGAGGCCATCACGACCAGGTCGGGCTTGGCGTCGGCGACCCGCTGGATGATCTGGTCACGCCAGGTGATGCACTCGGTGTAGGGCCGCTTGAGCGCCGAGTTGAACGTGAGCACCTGCGGCAGCTGGCAGGCCGCCTTGGTCAGCGCCACCAGCCGCCAGCCCTGGCTCTTGGCGACGTCGTCGACGGCCGGGAACCAGTGCGCGGCGTGCGAGTCGCCGATCAGGTACATGGTCTTGGCGCCGGCCGGATCGCCGTACACGCATTCCTTGTTCTGATTGACCTGCGTGTAGTTGAAGTGGCACTGGTCGTCGTAGATCTGCGGGCTCTGCGCGCCCGCGTCGGGCACGGCCGGCGTCAGGTTCTTCGGCAGCTTGGCCCCGCCGATCGAGGCGGTGATCAGCTCGGTCATGCGGGCCTGCGGGTCGGCCGCGTTCGCGATCTCGGCCTGCGTGTCGGGGGCGGCCGGGCCGGCCGGCAGCGGCGGCGTGAACTGGCCGATGATCAGCGCGAAGCCGGCCACCGAGGCCGACAGGACCAGGCCCAGGGTCAGGCCGCGGCGGGCGCGGTCGCGCAGGTAGGGCCGCATCCGGACCGGGTTCTCGACCGTGTGGTAGGTGACCCAGGCCAGGCCGAGCGCGGCGACCGCGAAGACCAGGTTGCTCTTGATGCTGGGGTCGCGCGAGAACGCGGCCGGCCAGATCATCAGGACCGGCCAGTGCCACAGGTACCAGCCGTACGAGAGCTTGCCGATGAACCGGAACGGGCCGGTGCCGATGAGCCGGCCCGCGCCCCACCCCTCGGCGCTCGTGCCACCGGCGATCACCGCGGCGGTGCCGAGGACGGGCAGCAGGGCCATGTAGCCGGGGAAGGCGGTCGACTCGTCGTAGGTGACGGCGGCGATGACCACCGCGACCAGGCCGCCCCAGGTGAGCACGGCGGCCAGGGCTTTCGGCGTACGGCGGAGGAAGCCCGCCCCCACCGCGACGAGCGCGCCGATGCCCAGCTCCCAGGCGCGGGTGTGCGAGCCGAAGTAGGCCCACGGCGCGGCACTGGCGGTCTGCTGGATGCTGACCACGAGCGAGACCACGACCAGGGCGCTCAGCGCGAACAGGGCCCGCCGGTTGGCCCGGCGCCCGGCCCAGACGACGAGCAGCAGCAACGGCCAGATCAGGTAGAACTGCTCCTCGACCGCGAGCGACCAGAGGTGCTGCAGCGGAGAGGGCGCGGCGGTGGCGTTGAGGTAGTCGGTGCCCTCGTACGCGAGCCGCCAGTTGATCCCGTAGAACGTGCTGAACAGGGCGTCCAGCGAGATCGATTTGAAGCGGGTGGCCGGCAGCCACAGCCAGGCCGCGACCACGGTGGCGACGACCACCACGGTCGAGACCGGCAGCAGGCGGATCGCGCGCCGGGCATAGAAGCCGGGCAGCGAGATCGTGCCGGTCTTACCGAGCTCCTTGAGCAGCAGCGTCGTGATCAGGAAGCCGGAGATCACGAAGAAGACGTCCACACCGACATAACCGCCGGCGAAGGTGCTGATCCCGGCGTGGCTGAGCACCACGAGGACGACCGCGATGGCACGAAGGCCTTCGATGTCGGGCCGGAACCCGATGTGCGGCCCCGAGGCACGCGGGGTCGCCGGAGGCGCCGAGGAGCCCTGCCCATCCTCGGTCGAGGACGGAGGCCGCTGGCCGACGATGGGGGTATGGACTGAATAATTCATGGTCGCCGCACAAGATACTCATCAGCTGGGCCCAGCTCCACCTGAACTGGTCCGCGCTAGGGTCGAAATGTGACCTTGACCGATCGTGTTCCACTGTCCGTTCTTGACCTGGCCACGGTCCGTGAAGGGCACTCGAGCGCCGATGCTCTGCGCGGCACGATCGCGATCGCACGCACCGCCGACGAGCTCGGATACCGAAGGTTCTGGGTAGCAGAGCACCACAACATGCCTGCCGTAGCTTCGACGACGCCTCCCGTCCTGATGGCTTCCGTGGCCGCACAAACCAGAACGATCCGGGTCGGATCGGGTGGCGTGATGCTGCCCAATCACATGCCGTTCGTGGTCGCCGAGCAGTTCGCCATTCTCGAAGCGCTGCATCCGGGACGTATCGACCTCGGCATCGGTCGCGCGCCCGGAACTGATCAGGCCACGGCGGCCGCTTTGCGAGGTGTGTCGCCCTATCTCACGGTCGAGCAGTTTCCCGACCATCTGCGGACGGTGCTGGCACTCCTCGGCGACGACCGGATCGACGCCGGCCCGGCCGCCCGGCTGCGCGCCACGCCCGTCACCGAGAGCTATCCGGAGATCTGGATGCTCGGTTCCTCGACCTACGGGGCCCAGGTTGCCGCCGCCCTCGGACTTCCTTTCTGTTACGCATATCACTTCGCGGCGACCTCCGACGTGGATCACGCCCTGGACCTCTACCGGAGCGGTTTCCAGCCGTCGCCGCGCTTCCCTCAGCCGTACGCGATGGTCAGTGCCTCGGTGATCGCGGCCGACACGACTTCCGAGGCCCAGTTCCTGGCCGGGCCCAGCCGCGTCATGGTGCAGAGCCTGCGGTCCGGTCGCCTCGGGCCGATCGTCGCGCCCGAACACGTCGACCTCGACCCCGCCCTGCCCGGCACGCAGTACGCCGGGACGGCCGACGAGGTCGTGGCGGCGCTCGACGATCTGGTCGCGCGCACGGGCGCGCAGGAACTGATGCTGGCCGGGACGGTTTATGACCCTGCGACCAGGCAGGACACTCTTGCCCGAATCGCGAAAGCTTGGGGGCTTTAGGCAGCACGGGGTCGCGGTTTCACTCACCGCGACGACATGATCGCTCTATGAGCTGGCAGCTGACCGACGACGTCGAGACCTTCGCCGCCACCGCGGGCGACTTCCTGCGCTCCCGCCCGATCGAGCACACCGTCCTGCTGACGGTTGTCGGGACGCTCCAGAGACGCGGCCCCTACGCGTACGGGCCGAAAGCTCCGGTCCTCGGCTGGTGGAGCACGCCCGCCGGTCAGGTCGCCGGGGTGCTGGTGCAGACGCCGCCCCACCCGGTGATGTTCAGCGAGCTGCCGCCCCGGGCCGTGCCGGCCGCCGTGCTGGCGCTGGAGGGGCATGCGCTGCCCGGGGCGAACCTGCCGGCCGACGCCGTGGACGGGTTCGCCTCCGGCTGGCGGCGACGGGCCGGGGTGCGCACCCACATCGTCCGGCGCACCCGGCTCTACCGGCTCGGGTCCCTGATCTTCCCGCCGGAACCGCCGTCCGGGCACGCCCGCTTCGCCAGGCCCGAAGACAGCGGACTCGTCCAGGGCTGGCTGCTCGCCTTCCACGACGAGATCGGTGAGCGGCGGCCCGCCGACCCGGCCGCGGCCGTCGACGACCGGGTGGCGTACGGCGGTGTGCTGCTCTGGGAGGACGGAGGTCAGCCGGTGGCGATGGCGATGTGCTCGCAACCCGAGGCGGGCATGGTTCGGGTTCAGATCGTCTACACGCCGCCGGTACGCCGTGGGCGGGGTTACGGCGGGGCGGTGACCGTGGTCGCGACCCAGGCCGCGCTCGACTCCGGGGCACGCGATGTTGTGCTCAACACAGATCTGGCCAACCCGACCAGTAATGCTTTGTATCAGCGGCTGGGCTACCGCCCGGTCGAAGATCGAGTGATCGTGGAGTTCACGGCATGACAGACGGCAAGGTGCTCTCGGTGAACGTCGGCGTCGCCCGGCCCAACCCGGCCAAGCGCAGCGGCGGCATGACCGGCATCGACAAGCTGCCGGTCGAGCACGCGGTCGACGTGCGCGCGCCCGGCCCGAAGACGACCGGCCTGCACAGCGGCGTGGTGGGCGACCCGATCGGCGACATCAAGAACCACGGCGGCGACGACCAGGCGGTCTACGCGTACTCGCGCGAGGACTACGACTGGTGGGAGGCGTCCCTGGGCCGGTCGCTGCCCGCCGGCATGTTCGGCGAGAACATGACCACGGTCGGCCTCGACCTGAACGAGACGCAGATCGGCGAGGTCTGGCGGGTCGGCGACACGCTGGAACTGCAGCCGTCGTTCGGTCGCATCCCGTGCTCGACGTTCCAGGCCAAGATGGGTGAGAAGCAGTGGCTGAAGCGCTTCGCGCGCGAGGCCCGCACCGGCACCTACCTGCGCGTGATCACCCCCGGCCCGCTCCGCGCCGGCGACGGCATCACGATCGTGCACCGCCCGGCGCGCAGCATCGGGGTGTCGGAGGCCTTCGACATCTACATGCACCGCTCCGAGGAACTGGCCCGCCTGCTCGAGGCGGAGGCGCTGCCGGCCGGCCTGCGGTCCGAGATCGAGCGCCGCCTGTGACAGTCCTGGTGCTGGGCGGCGCCGGGGTCGACCACGTGGCGTACGTGCCGTCACTGCCTCTGCCGTCGGGCGACTCGGTCCACGTGCCGTCGGTGCACACGCGGGCGGCTCAGACCGGTGACTTCGTGGCGCTGGGACTGCACGCGCTGGGGGTGCCGGTCACCCACCTCGACGTGATCGGCGACGACGTCGAGGGGCAGCTGGTCCGCGATCTGCACGAGCGGGCCGGTGTGCCGTTCGTGGCGGTCACGACCCCGGCCGGGACCAAGCGGTCAGTCAACCTGGTCGGCCCGGACGGGCGGCGGTTGTCGCTCTACGACACGAGCCGTTCCGCCAGGGTGACGCCGTTCCCGGCCGATCTGGTCGCTTCGCTGGCGGCGGGTGCGCGGCACGCCCACGTCTGCATCACAGCGCCGTGCGACGCGGCGATCCCGGCGTTGCGCGCGGCCGGCCTGACGATCTCGACCGACCTGCACGACTGGGACGGCCGGAACCCGTACCACCGCGCTTATGCCGACGGCGCCGACGTCGTCTTCCTGTCCGCGGTCAACCTGCCCGATCCGCCGGCCGCGATGCGGTCGCTGAACGCCCGGACCGTGGTGGCCACGGCGGGCGCTGAGGGCGGCTGGGCCCTGATGGACGGCGTGGTGCGCCGCTTCCCGGCCGCCCTTCCCCCGGCCCCGGTCGTCGACTCGAACGGCGCCGGCGATGCGTTCGTGGCGGGTTTCCTTTTCGGCCACCTCAACGGCGAGCCGGTCGAGCGCTGCCTCGAGTTCGGCGCGGTTGCCGGCGCTCACGCGTGCACGGTCCCGGCCACCGAGGTCAACCCGATCACCCGCGACGCCCTCCGGGTGTCAGGACAGGGCGTCGAAGAGTAGCTGGGGGGCGAAGCCCAGGACGACGGCGGCCGCGGCGGCGGTGATGAGGGCGGCGGCGACCGGGCGGGTCACCGGGAAGCGGGGGTGGGTGGCGGCCTCGAGGAGGGTGGGGTCGGCCACCGGGATGCCGACGCGTGGTGGGGTGCTGTAGAGCAGCGCGGCCACGCGGACGTAGTAGGCCAGGGCGATCACCGCGTTCAGGGCCACCACCACGGCCAGCCAGGTCTGGTCGCCGTCGATCAGGGCGTCGACGATGGTGACCTTGGCGAACAGGCCGGCCAGGCCCGGGGGCAGGCCCGCGAGGCCGGCCAGGGCCAGCACCAGGGCGGCGCCCAGCCAGGGGGAACGGCGGGCGGCGCCGCGGTAGGACGTGATGTCGCCGCCGTCGGTGCCGGGTGGGCGCAGGGCCACGACCACGCCGAAGGCGATGAACTCGAGGATCACGAAGAAGACGGCGTACGCGGCGGCGGCCCGCACGCCGTCGGCGGCCAGGGCCAGCGGGGCCAGGATGTAGCCCGCCTGGGCGATCGAGGACCAGGCCAGCAGGCGGACCATGCGGGTCTGACGCAGCGCCACCAGGTTGCCGACCGTCATGGTCAGCAGGGCCAGGAAAGCGGTCAGCGCGGCCGCGTCGAGGCGGATCACGACCGCGGCCAGGGCCAGCACACCGCCCAGCTTGGAGGCCGTGGAGAGGTAGGCGGCCACCGGCAGCGGGGCGCCCTCATAGGTGGGTGGGGCCCAGGCGTGCAGGGGGACGGCGGCGACCTTGAAGGCCAGGCCGATCACCAGCAGGGCCACGCCGGCCTGGGCCACGGGAGCGGTCGGGCCGGCGCCGTCGATCAGGCGGTCGAAGTGCAGGGCACCGGTGGCGGCGTAGTTCAGGGCCGCGCCCAGCAGGGCGATCGCCGTGGAGACGACGCTGATCAGGAAGAACGTGACCGAGGCGGAAGCGGCCGAGGTGGTCACCTTCTCGCCGGGCGCGAACCGGCGCAGGCCCACCAGCAGATAGAGCGGCAGGGTCAGGGTCTCCAGGCCGACGATCAGGGTGATCAGGTCGCCGGCGTAACCGACCACGACGCCGCCGGTCATCGAGGCGGCCAGCAGGAAGCAGTACTCCCCGACCGGTGCCGTGCCCAGTCGCAGCGCCGGAACCGACAACGCCAGCACGCCGACCGTCAGCGCGGCGAAGACGACCGCGGCGGTGGCGGCCAGCGGGCTCGGCACCCACGAGCAGGCATCGCCGGCCGGGGAACAGAACGTGCCGGCCCGGGAGCCGGTGATGATCGCGCAGACCGCCGTGGCAAGACCGCCGCCGCCGAGAGCACCGAGAACCGCGGCCCGGCGCCCCACCAGCAGGTCGGCCAGGAGTACCAGCACGGCGGTGCCGGCCGCGGCGTACAGGGGAAGCAGTGAGATGTGGTCGACGGCCTGGGCCTTCATCGGAACGCCTCCGTCAGGGCTCGCACGGGAGCGCTCGTCGCGGCCAGCACCAGGGTCGGCGCCAGGCCGACGGCCAGGGTCAGGGCGGCCAGCGGCGACCAGGCCAGCCATTCGGCGCCGGAGATCTCGGCGGGCACGGTCTGCTTCGAGGGGCCATGAGTGACCTTGCGGAGCAGACGCAGGAAGTACGCGGCGGTGAGCGCGCCGCCGATCGCGGCCAGCACGGCCAGCGTGACCCAGAGGCCGCCGCCCCGCTCGACGGCCGCGACCACGGCGAACGCCTCGCCCCAGAAGCCGGCCAGCCCGGGCAGGCCGAGCGATGCGATGGCGGCGAAGCCGAGCAGGGCGGCCAGCCGGGGCGCCGACTCGCGCAGGCCACCCAGGTCGGCCAGCTCGCCGGTGTGCGCCCGGTCCTTGATCGCGCCGGCCAGGAAGAACAGCAGGCCGGTGATCAGGCCGTGGGCGACGTTGCCGAGCAGCGCCGCCTGCAGGCCGGTGGCGGTCAGGGTCGCGATGCCGAGCAGGACGAATCCCATGTGGCCGACGCTCGAATAGGCGATCAGGCGTTTGAGCTCGGTCTGGCGCAGGCAGATCAGCGCGCCGGCCAGGATCGCGGCGGCGGCGAGGATGCCGAGCACGGGGGCGGCCCACTCGGCACCCTGGGGCGTCACGCCGACACCGATGCGGATCAGGCCGTACGTGCCCATCTTGAGCAGCACGCCGGCCAGGATCACCGAACCGACCGTCGGGGCCTGGGTGTGCGCGTCGGGCAGCCAGGTGTGCAGCGGCCAGAGCGGGGCCTTGACCGCGAACGCGACGGCGAACAGGGCGAACGCCGCGTACTGGGTGGATCGGCTCAGGCCGGCGCCGCCGGTGAGCTGGACCAGGTCGCCGGTGCCCGCGGTGACGGCGACCAGGACGACGCCCAGCAGCAGCAACACCGAGCCGAACAGCGTGTAGAGCACGAATTTGCGGGCCGCACGCCGTCGGTCCTCGCCGCCCCAGCCCGCGATCACCGCGTACATGGGAAGCAGGACGACCTCGAAGAAGAGGAAGAACAGAATGAGGTCGAGAGCGAGGAACGTGCCCAGGATGCCGGTCTCGAGGACCAGCAAGAGAGCGATCAGCGTACGGCCGGAGCCCCCGCTCGGCACGCGCCAGACCGTGTACGCGCAACAGAGCAGGGTGAGCAGGCCGGTGAGCGCCACCAGCGGGTACGACACACCGTCGACGCCGAGGTGGAAGTCGAGGCGCAGGGCGGGAACCCAGGAGACGTCGAGTTCGGCCCACGGGCGTACGGCCAGAGGGTTGACCGAGTAGGACGTCCAGGTGTCGTTGCAGGCGAAGGGCAGCACGACGATCGGGACCAGCGCGGCGGCGGCGAAGATCGTGCCGGTGACGCGGGCGGCGTGGTCCTTCCCGGCCGGGAAGAGCGCGAGGACGGCCGCGCCGAGCGCGGGGATCAGCAGGACGGCGATCAGGGCCACGCTCATGCGGCGGCTCCGGATAGGTCTTTGTGCAGCGCCGTGCTCATGCGGCGGCTCCGAACAGGACGGCTACGGTGCCCAGCAGCAGGGCGCCGGCGAGGACGGCCGCGGCCGCCGCGGGCAGCGGGATGCGGTGGGCGTAGGCGAGGGCGGCGCCGACGGTCGACGTGGTGCGGCCGGTGCCCTCGACGGCCGCGTCCACGACCTTCTCGTCGACCGTGGTCACCGCTCGGGCGAGCGCGCGGACCGGCCGTACGAGGAAACGGTCTTGCATCTCGTCGAGCCGGAAACCGGACGCCAGCAGGGGACGCGCACGCCCGAGGGCCATCGCCGGATCAACGCCGGGCACCTCGCGCCACAGCCACCAGGCGGCGGTCGCCCCGGCCGCGAGCAGGATCAACGGCAGGACGACGGCGACGCTGAGGTGCGGATCCTCGAGTTCGAGGGCGGTGCGGAACCCCGGCGCGTACGCGGCCAGGCCGAGCAGCACCGAGGGAACCGCCAGCAACAGGATCGGCCAGCGCATGGCCGCCGGGGGATCGTGCGGCGCCTCGGGCTCGGTGTAGCGGGCGTCGTCGAAGCCGACCTCCCAGTCCGGGCCGTCGGGGCCGTGCGCCCGCGAGATGCCGAAGAAGACGCGGAGCAGCAGGCGGGTGGCGTACCAGGCGGTGACCGCGACGGCGAACAGCGCGGCGATCCAGACGACCCAGCCCACCCAGACCGGTGTCGCCCCGCCGCCCTCGGTGGCGTGCGCGGCCGCGGTCAGCACGTTCTCCTTCGACCAGAAACCGGCCAGCGGAGGCAGCCCGGCCAGCGCGCCCAGACCGACCACGAACGACCAGAACGTGACCGGCATGTGTTCGCGCAGACCACCCATGCGGGACAGATAGTTGGTGCCGACCGCGTGGATCACCGCCCCGGCCGCGAGGAACAGCAGCGCCTTGAACGCCGCGTGAGTCAGCAGGTGGAACAGGGCGGCGGCGGGCGATCCGACGGCCAGCGCGCCGGTCATGTAACCGATCTGACTGACCGTCGACCAGGCCAGGACGCGTTTCAGGTCGTCCTGGGCGGTGGCGCTGAGCGCGCCGAGCAGGATCGTGATCGCGGCCATGACGCCGAGGACCGCGAGGGCGGCCGGCGACTGATCATAGAGCGGGTAGAGCCGGAAGACCACATAGACACCGGCGGCGACCATCGTGGCCGCGTGGATCAGCGCGGAGATCGGGGTGGGGCCGGCCATCGCGTCGGGCAGCCAGGTGTGCAGGGGGAACTGGGCGCTCTTGCCGGCCACTCCGGCCAGGATCAGGATCAGCGCGGCCGGGTGCGGCGGGTGGGCCAGCACGGCGGAGATCTCGCTGGTCCGGGCGTCGACGATCAGGATCGCGACGCCGAGCAGGAAGCCGACGTCGCCGACCCGGGTCACCAGGAACGCCTTGACCGCGGCGGCCGGGGCCTCGGGGAGCCGGCGGTCGTGACCGATCAGCAGGTAGGAGCAGGCGCCCATCACCTCCCAGCCGACCAGCAGGGTGATCAGGTCGCCGCTCGTGACGACCAGGAGCATCGCGCCGGTGAAGAGGCTGACCTGGGCCGCGTACGGGGCATAGCGCGGATCGTCGTGCAGATAGGCGACCGAATAGACCTGGACGGCCAGGGCGACGACGCTGACCGCGAGGGCGATGTAGAGGGCGGCGTGGCCGGCGCTGACACCGAGGGTGAGCTGGATGTCGCCGAGGCTCACCCAGTGTGCTGTCCACTCCTGTGTACGGCCGGTGATGAGGCAGCCCAGCGTCACTACCAGTGCGATCGCGGCGCCGGTGATGCCGAGGATGGCGGCGGGGCGGCGGCGGTCCTCGTCGTCGCCAGGTTTCAGCAGCAGACCGATCAGGCCCAGGAGCAGAGGTACGGCGGGAATCAGCGCGGCGGCGGTCAACTCGTCACCTGCGCGTTCTGGTCCTGCTCGTGGTCGTGCTCGTGCAGCGCCACTTCATCGAGCACCACGGCGCGGCGGAGGCGGTAGTACTGCAGGACGATGGCCAGGCCCACGCCCACCTCGGCGGCGGCCAGGACGATCACGAACAGGGCGAAGATGGCGCCCGCTCTCGGCTCGGGGACGGCGTAGGCCCAGGCCTCGGGCTGGACGTCGGTGAGGGCGGCCTTGATCGTGCTGTCGGCCGCCACGAGGATCAGGTTGACGGCGTTGAGCATGAGTTCGACGGCCATCAGGACGAGGATGGCGTTGCGTCGCCGGAGGACTCCGTAGACACCCAGAGCGAAGAGCAGAGCGGCTACGACGTACGGGATCACGGCGTGCATCAGGTCCACTCGCCTTCCCGCTTCGGGTCCTGGCCGCTGGGCAGTTCTCTGCCTTCGCCGGCCCGGGGGTGCTCGTTGCCGGCGTTGGTCGGCAGGGCGGGGCGTCGGGGCGCGGCGGGGCGGGCGCCTTCGATCGCTCGCTGCTCGACCACCTCCACCTCTTCTCCCACCACCTCCCCCTCCACGAACATTTCGGATTTATCCGTCTCGCCCAGCTTGGGGCGAGCCTCGTGAGCCCGGAAGACGACGTCGTGGGCCTGGTCCTTGAGCAGATCCTCGCGGGTGGGCTCGCGCCTCGGGCTGTTCTCGTCGACCAGCTCGCCCTCTTCGCCCTCCTCGGCCGCGCGTTCGGCGGCGCGCTGGGCTCGGAGGCGGGTCTGGGCCGCGGCCTGACGGGCGGCGATCCGCTCCAGACGGGCGACCACCTCGGGCGACTCCCCGACCGGGCCCGGGGTGACCGGCACGGCGCCGGCGTTCGGGTCGGGGCGGGCGCCGATGTCCGGGCGGGACAGCACGATCGCGCCGACCAGGGCGGCCAGCAGCAGGATCGACAGCACCTCGAACGGCAGCACCCAGGCGCCGAAGATCTGCTCCCCCACGCGGGCGCCGGTGCCGGGCGGGGGCAGTTCGTACTCGGTCCAGCGGAACGCGTCGACCAGCAGCACGGTGAGGCCGAGCCCGACACCGCCCCCGATCAGTGCGGCCGGGAGGGCCGGGCGGTCGAGATCCTTCGACGGCCCGATGGGTGCGCGGGTCAGCATGACGGCGAAGAGCAGCAGCACGACCACGGCGCCGACATAGACGAGGATCTGCACCCAGGCCACCAGTTCGGCGCCGAGCACGAGGTAGAGGCCGGCGACGGCGCCCAGGCTCACCACGAGGTAGAAGCCGGAGCGGACCAGGTGGGCGCTGGTGACAACCAGGGCACCCGAGCCCACCGCGATCGCGCCAAGAGCCAGCATCAGCGCGTCGGCGACGGTCACCGCTCCCGCTCCGGTCCGTCCGGGGTGGTGCCCCCCGGCGCTTCAGGGGTCGTTTCCGCGGGTGGCGTGGCCTTCGCGGGCGGCGCGGCTTTTGCCGGCGGCGACGCGGCGGGGGCGGCGGCCTTGGTCGGGGGCGTGGCGGTGGTGGCGGGACGGCGGGCTGTCTTGGCGGCGGTGGCCGCGCCCGGGCCGGCGGCCTTGCGGGCGGCGGTGGCCTCCTCCTTGGAGGGCTCGCCGAGCACGTCGTGGGCCGGGGGCGGCGGGACCGTACGCATCCAGTCGCCCAGCCGGTCCTTCGTGTGCAGCAGGTCGAGGACGTCGGTCTCGGCGTATTCGAACTCGGGCGTCCAGTGCAGCGCGTCGAACGGGCAGACCTCGATGCAGATGCCGCAGTACATGCAGAGCGAGAAGTCGATGTCGAACCGGTCGAGCACGTTGCGCTGCCGCGCCCGCGCCGCGCCGGGAACGACGACCTCTTCCTTGTGCGAGTCGATGTAGATGCACCAGTCGGGGCACTCCCGGGCACAGAGCATGCAGACCGTGCAGTTCTCCTCGAGGAGCGCGATCACTCCCCGGCTGCGCGGCGGAAGCTCGGGCTCGACATCGGGGTACTGCTGGGTCGTCGACCGCTTGGTCATCGTCTTGAGGGTGACGGCAAGCCCCTGCACAAGGCCCTTGCCGGGCGTGCTCCGCTCCCCGTCGTTACTCACAAACGCATATCCTGCCCCGTCGCCCCATTTGATGCGAGCACACCCCCATCAGATCTTCCGGTAGCCTGATTGCGGGGTCAGAAATCCGCGCCTAGGAGGCATCGCATGACCGCTGCTACCAGCGACATGCCGCCTCACGGCGTGTGGACTGCTGCGGATCTTGACCGCACGCCCGAGGACGGTATTCGTCGCGAAATCTACGACGGAGAACTCCACGTGACCCCCTCCCCCTCGATCATCCATCAGGCACTTTCCGGACGCCTGTTCGCTGTTCTGGACGCGTCCTGCCCTGAACACCTCTTCGTCACCCTGGCCAACGACGTGATACTCGGCCCCGACCGGACCCACATTCCCGATCTGCTGGCGGTCAACTTCGAGGCCGCCAGGTCGGGGTCGCACAAGTTCGCGGCACGAGATGTCGTCCTGGCCGTGGAGATCGTTTCCCCGAGCACACGAAGCACCGATCAGGTGAAAAAGCCGAAGTACTACGCCTTGGCCGGCATCCCGTTCTACTGGTTGATCAAAACCAGCGACGGCCTCACCGTCACGGCGTACGAGCTCGACACGGAGACGCGGACCTACGAGCCGATCGGCATCTTCCGCGGTGACGACACGATCCGCCTCGACCGGCCCTGGCCGGTCGAGATCCCGCTGAGCACCATCCGTCCTCGCAACCTCTGACACCGCGGCCGCCGCACAGACCGCTGCGCGTGGTCGGGGCGGAACGCGTCGTGCCCGGCCACCGGGAACATCCCGGTCGCGCGCTACGGCCGTTCGTTTCGCCTCGGTCGCGCGCGGCAGCCGCCGAAGGCGGAGGGCTGACCTGCTGTTTTTCGAGACTCGGGGCGCCGTACGGAATGGGTCGGATTGTGATCTTGAGACTGGATAACAGTAAAAGTGATTAATATAGAAGATCATCTGTTTAATGCCCGGGTGTCCGGTTAATGGCTGCGTGACCGCTTCATCCGAGCGAACGGAGATCTGAGAATGACGAGCAGGACCGGACGGATGGCCTTGGCCCTCGTGGGATCGGCCGGACTGGTCGGGGCGCTGGCGGCGCCCGCGGCAGCTGCGGAGCCGGAAACTCTGGCGACACCCTGTGTGCAGAAGGTGAGTGTCGTCAACAACGGTGGGTTCGTGATGAACTTCCAGCTCACTACGCGTGATGGGCAGCTGTCGGCCCCGACCGACGACTACCCGATCAACCAGTGGCGGATCGTCGACCTCGCCTCGACGCCGTTCGCCGAGGGCGTCGACGTGCGCCCGCTGGTGCACGCCCAGGCCGGCAACACCGTGCCGGGCAACGTGTTCGTGTCGTACTGCGCGAACGGGCAGACGGCGACCTACACGGCCAGTGGAACGACCCTGAACTACTCGGTCACGCTGCTCACGTGAGCACCTTGACCACCGTGGTCAGCACGAGCTGACCCAGCGCCACCGGCACGAGGACCAGCCAGCAGAGACGCTGCAGCTGGTCCTCGCGCAGGCGCGGGTAGGTCACGCGGAACCAGATGATCACGAACGAGACGGCGAAGACCTTGACCAGGGTCCACAACCAGCCGAGCTGGTCGGCGAACGGTCCGTGCCAGCCGCCCAGGAACAGCACGGTGGTCAGGGCGGCGATCACGATGATGCCGACGTATTCGGCGAGCAGGAAGAACGCGAAACGCAGGCCGGTGTACTCGGTCATGTAGCCGAAGACCAGTTCGGAATCGGCGATCGGCATGTCGAACGGCGGGCGGCGGATCTCGGCCAGCCCGGCGACGAAGAAGACGATCGCGGCGGGGGCCTGCCACAGCAGCCACCACGGGCGCCACGCCTCGACGATGCCGGGCAGGCTGAGCGTGCCGGCGGCCATTGCGACGCTGGCTGCGGCCAGCACCAGCGGAAGCTCGTAGCCGAGCAGCTGGGCGGCGCCGCGCAGACCGCCGAGCAGGCTGTATTTGTTGGCCGAGGCCCACGCGGACATCAGCACGGCGAGCACACCGACGCCCAGCACGGCCAGGACGAAGAACAGGCCGACGTCGAGCGCCTGGGCGACCAGACCGTTCGGACCGAGCGGGATGGCGAGCAGGACCAGGAGGTACGGGAACAGGGCGACGATCGGGGCGAGCCGGAAGACCCGCCGATCGGCCTCGCCGGGAGCGACGTCCTCTTTCTGGACGAACTTCACGCCGTCGGCGACCAGCTGGGCCCAGCCGTGGTAGGCACCCGCGTACATCGGACCGAGTCGGCCCTGCATGTGGGCCATGACCTTGTGCTCGGCCTGGCCGACGACCAGCGGCAGCACGAGGAAGGCGACCACGACCGCGACCACCCGGACGATGAGATCGAGCCAGATCGGCATCAGTCGGCGTCCCGGGCGGGGCGGCGCGCGGGGCGGGCCGGTCGCTCCGGCGCGGGTGGAGCCTGGCCGGCTCGGGGGCCCCACTCGTTCGGGTCGGGGACGCCGGGCGGGCGCATCGGGGCGCGCTTGGCGGTGCCGGCCTCCGACTCCCCCGGCTCCTTGGCGCCCGGCCACGACTTGGCGACCCGGGACGCCAGCACGAACTCCTTGCGCAACGGATGCCCCTCGAAGCCGGGCGGCAGCAGCAGGGGACGCAGGTCGGGATGCCGGGCGAAGGTGATGCCGAACATCTCGTACGTCTCCCGCTCGTGCCACGCGGCGCCCGGGAAGAGCTCGATCACCGACTCGACGACCGGGTTGTCACGGGGCACGAGCGTGCGCAGCAGCAGGGAGTGGCGGCGGCGGGTCGACCACAGGTGAGCGACGACCCGGAAGCCGTCGTCCTGCTCGTCCACGGCCGACAACCAGTCGAAGAAGTCGCAGCCGAGGGCGCCGTTGTGCTTCGCCGTGCCCACCGTCTCCCACCAGCGGGCGACCGGCACGTCGACGACGGCGCGCTCGTGGCCGGGGCCGCCGCCCGAGAGGCCGGCGACGATCTCGCCCGGCGGCGCGTCCGGCGAGTCGTCCGCCAGCAGCGCGACCAGGCGCTCGCCGACCTCTTCAGGCGTCATGGGGTCATCCTATGAGTTGCGGCGGTCACAGCCCGGGCAGGCGGCCGTTCCGGAAGACGTCGACGAAGTCCTGGTGGTCCTCGCGGGCCTGGTCGCCATAGCGGTGGGCGAACTCGACCAGGTGCCGTACGAAGCCGGCCTCGTCCTTGTCGATCTCGGCGACGATCGCCTCCTCGGTGGAGAAGTCGACCAGGTCGTGGCTGGACTCGTCGTCGGCCACGGAGTGCATGCGGGCGACGGCCCGGCCCAGGTCGGCGATGACACCGGCCAGCTCCTCGGGCTCGTTGACGTCGGCCCAGTCGAGGTCGGCCGCGTACGGGGAGACCTCGGCGACGAGCTGACCCACACCGTTGAGCGTCGTGTAGCCCACCCACGGGTCGGCGTGGGCCTGCAACGCGTGCTGCGACTCGGCCGTACGGTGGCCCTGGTGCTGGAAATAGGACCGCACCCGCTCGTCGTCGATCCAGCGGGCGACGGCCGGGACCTGCGCCTGCTTCATGTAGATGACGACGTCGTTCTCCAGCGCCTCGGTGTGCCCCTCGAGCAGAAGGTTGTACGAGGGCAGGCCGGCCGATCCGATGCCGACACCCTTGCGCAGCTTGATGTCCTTGATGTTGGTCGACACCGGGCGGGTCGCCTTGGGCAGTGTCGGAAGGTAGCGCTCGAACGCCTCGCGGACGGCGCTGACGGTGGGCTCGTCGACCTCGTAGACGCCGTCGGCCAGCGCGAACCGGCGCTCGTAGTCGTCGATCGTGGTCTGCGAGTCGAGCAGGTCGATGCGGGTGCTGAGACGGGCGTCCTGCAGCACGCGGCGCAGCGCCCCGTCCGCGTTCTCGAGGGTGATCGAGCCGATCGCGTCGTCGCCGCCCTGAGCGATGGCGCGCAGCTCGGTCAGGTAGGAACGGGCGAACCCGGTGACCAGCGCGGTGATGTGCTCGTCGGAGAGAGCCTTGGAGTAACCGATCAGGGCGACGCTCGCGGCGAAGCGCTTGAGATCCCAGGAGAAGGGTCCCACGTACGCCTCGTCGAAGTCGTTGACGTTGAAGACGAGGTGGCCGGAGGCGTTCATGTAGGTGCCGAAGTTCTCGGCGTGCAGGTCGCCGTGGATCCAGACCCGGCTCGTACGGTCGTCGAGGAAGCTGGTGTCGGCGTACCCCGCGGACAGGTCGGCATAGAAGAGCGAGGCACTGCCCCGGTAGAACGCGAACGGCGAGGCAGCCATCTTGCGGAACTTGCGCCGGAAGGCGGCCGGATCGATGGCGATCAACTCGCCGAATTCCCTGGTCAGAACGTCGATGATGAAGTCCGCGCGAGACTGATCCGTCATAGTGCGGAGACTAGTCCCCACTTGCACGTGGCGGAGCCACCATCGGGGCAGTCAATGCCGCCGCCTCGGCGGTCTTCGCGGCGCCGGCGGTTTGCGCGGCCCCGGCGGTCTGCGCGGCCAGCGGGTCGGGCCGCGGCACGCCCCCCGGCCCGGCCTGCTCGGCGGCGATCTTCTCCTGGAGGCGGAGGATGCCGTGCAGCAGCGCCTCGGGCCGAGGCGGGCAGCCCGGGACGTAGACGTCGACCGGAATGATCTGGTCGACGCCCTTAGTTACCGAGTACGAATCCCAGTAGGGGCCGCCGCAGTTCGCACACGAGCCGAACGAGATCACGTATTTCGGCTCGGGCATCTGGTCGTAGAGCCGCTTGATCGCCGGAGCCATCTTGTCGGTGACCGTGCCCGAGACGACCATGAGGTCGGCCTGGCGCGGACCGTGGGCGAACGGGATGACACCCATGCGCATGAAGTCGTGCCGGCTCATGCTCGACGCAATGAACTCGATCGCGCAGCACGCGAGCCCGAAGTTGAACACCCAGAGCGAGTAACGCCGCCCCCAGTTCAGCACGAACCGAATGGGTTCCCCGAGCACTCCTGGCAGACCGGCCACGACGTCAACCTACTCCGTCGGCGGGGCGGGGCGCTGGAGCAGGCTCAGGAAGCCGGTGAGCAGCGCCTCGCGCAGGGGCGGCGGGGCGACATTGAGCAGCGAGTTCACCGCGGCCATGCGGGTGAAGTCGCCGCCACCCAGCCCCAGGCCGTCGGCCAGGCCGGCGATCAGCTCGGGCGTGACCATCTCGGGTGTCAGCGCCGCGGCCGCCTCGAGCAGGGGCGCGGGCAGGTCGGCCGGGCCCTTCGCCCGAGCGGCGGCCACGGCGTCGGCCAGGTCGAGCGCGAACTCGCCGACGGTCGCAGCCACAGCGGCGGTCACGGTGAGATGGATGGTCGCGGGCATTTCCCCGTACGCCATCTGGGGCTGCGTATGCCACCCCCGCGCGGCAAGCTCGTCGGCCAGCACAAACAGGTCGACGCCCGCCTCGAAACCGTCGCCTGCGGCCCTGCTCGTGGAGTCGTCGCCCGCCTCGAAACCGTCGCGCGCGTGCCTGCTTGTGGACAGGCACACGACGGTGGTCTCGGGCGGGGCGAACAGCCGCACGCCGTCGGTCTGCCGCACCGCCTCGGCCAGGGTCGCGACCGCGGCGCGGGTCTGCTGGGCCAGCTCGAGGTAGCCGGCGTCGCCGATGTGGCGCAGGGTGGCCACGGCGGCCGCGATCGGGCCGCCTGAGCGGGTGGACGAGATGACCGGGTTGATCATCGTGTAGCCCGGCCAGCCTGCGTACGCGAAATACTGCGGCCGGCGCAGAGCCTCGTCGCGGTGCAGCAAGAGCGAGACGCCCTTCGGCGCGTACGCGTATTTGTGCAGGTCGACCGAGATGCTCGTGACGCCGGGGACGCCGAAGTCGAACGCGGGCAGGTCGGCGCCGAGGCGTCGCAGGTAGGGCAGCACCCAGCCGCCGAAACACGCGTCCACATGGAACCGCACGCCCCGCTCGGCGGCGATCGCGGCGAGCTCGGGGATCGGGTCGACGACCCCGTGGGCGTACGAGGGGGCGGACGCGGCGACCAGCACGGTGTCGGCGGTGATCGCGGCCCTCGTCGCGGCCGGATCGGCACGCAGATCGTCGCCCACCGGGACGACGTCGAGCGCGACCCGCAGATAGTGGGCGGCCTTGGCGAAGGCGGCGTGGGCGGTCGACGGGATCACCAGGCGCGGGGTGGCGAGCTCGGGGCGGGAGTCGCGGGCGGCCTTGACTGCCAGGATCAGCGACTCGGTGCCGCCGCTGGTGACGCTGCCTCTGGTCTCTTCGTCGCCGCCCAGGAGCCGCGCCGCCGCTCCGACGAGGGCGTTTTCCATCGCCAGCAGGGACGGGAAGGCGGTCGGGTCGAGGCCGTTGACGTGTGCCGAGATCGCGTGAGCCTGGCGGGCCAGTTCGTCGAGGCCGTCGAGCGCCGGGTCGTAGACATAGGCGAACAGCCGGCCGCCGTGCGTGGGCAGGTCGGCCGCCCGCAACTCGCGCAGCTCGGCGAGGATCTGCTCCCCCGGAACGCCCTTCTCGGGCAGCGCCTCCAACATGCCGATCACGCTATCCCAGGCCGCGGGCCCGGAGGACCGCCGAAGGTGGGGCCTCGACCCAGTACCAAAGGCGCTGGGCGGGGGCGCCGGCATGCGTTTTGCTGTGGCGGTCGCCCGAGCTGGGCCCGGCCCAGGCGACATCCGATGGGAAGCGCGCGATGAGAGGAGTCGCCAGGTGAGAGCGCGAGCCGTTGTGGTCAGGGGTGGCGGATCAGCGCGAGCCCCGCGGAGCGACCCGAGCGGGAGCGGAGGCGCTGCGGTCAGGGGTGGCGGATCACGTCTCGGTAGGAGCGGAGAAGGACGACGGCGGCGCCCACGAGCAGGGCCGGGACGACGGTGAAACCGAGCAGCACGCCCAAGCGGGCGGTGTCGTTCTGCTGGGCGGCCTCGCCGGTCGAGGAGGAGACATAGCCGAAGAGCTGGAGGATCAGGGCGTAAAGGCCGGGGCCCAGCGCCAGCCCCAGGGTCTCGCCGGCGGTCCACAGGCCGGTGAAGACGCCGGCCTGGCGGCGGCCGGTGCGGGCGGTGTCATAGGCGATGCAGTCCGGCAGCATCGCCATCGCGAAGACCTGCTGACCGGCGTAACCGACGCCGATCACCGCGACGATCAGATAGACCGCCGCGGGTGGCAGGGCCGGCGCGCTCAACAGGGCCAGGGCGCCGGCGGCGAAGAGCAGCGAGCCGGCGGCCAGAGAGGCGGGCTTGCCGAAGCGGTTGCCGACCCGGGTCCAGAGGGGCATGACCAGCAGGGCGGGGCCGACGAAGGCCGCGAACAGGAAGGTGGCGCCGGAGGCGCGTTCGACGACGTGGTCGGCGAAGTACTGCACGCCGGCCAGCATCGTGCCGATGCCGACCGCCTGGACGATCCAGAGGAGGAGCAGTGCGCGGAACGGACGATTGGCGGCGGCGACCCGCAGCTGAGTGCGGAGGTCGGGCTCGACCGCCTCCACCGAGCGGGAATCGGCGCCGCGGGTTCCGAAATAGACGCCCAGCGTGCCGGCCACGATGAGGGCGCCGACGAAGACGCCCGACCAGCGGTGACCCGCGATGCCGCCGCCGGTCTGCTCGACGACGAGCGGGGCCAGGGCGCCCGAGATGAGGATGGCCAGCGCCAGCACGGCGACACGCCAGGTCATCAGGCGGGTGCGCTCGGCGTAGCCGTCGGTGAGCTCGGCCGGCATGGCGACATAGGGGACCTGGAAGAACGCGTACGCGGTGGCGGCGGCGAGGAAGGCGAGCGCCACGTAAGCGCCGGCGCCGGGGCCGCTGCGCACGGGGCCAGCGAAGATCGCAGCGAACAGGACCGCCAGCAGCAGTCCACCGGTGAGCAGGAACGGACGCCGGTCACCGCGGCGGTCGGAGATCCGGCCGGCGACCGGATTGACGAGCACGTCCCACGCTTTCGGCAGCAGCACGAGGAGGCCCGCCACGCCAGCCGCGACACCTAACGTATCGGTCAGATAGGGCAGCAGAAGCAAACCCGGCACGGTGCCGAAGGCACCCGTGACCAGCGAACCTAGGGAATATCCCGCCAAAACACGACGTGGGAGGGCGGCCGCCGACCGTACTCCGGGAGTGGGATCAGCGGTCGTCATGAACGCGGATGGTAACCACGATCATGTGATCCCGCCTACGCTTCGCCAGATGAAAAAGGTTGCGGCCGGGGTCGCCGCCAGCCACCTGGCCACGGCCAGGGCCGGGCAGCGGATCCTGCGGGACGGCGGAACGGCGGCGGATGCCGCGGTCGCAGCGGTGCTGGCCTGCTGCGCGGCCGAGACGATCTATACCGGGCTGGGCGGGGGCGGCTTCGCGACGTACTTCGACGCGGCCACCGGTGAGGTCACCTGTCTCGACTTCTTCGTCTCCGTGCCGGGCACCGACGGTGACTGTGAGCCGGGTCCGATGGTGGCGGTCGACGTCTTCTTCGGCGGGATGCCGCAGGTCTACTCGATCGGCGGGGCGAGCGTCGCGGTTCCCGGAGTGCCGGCGGGCTGCGGCGAGGTGCATCGGCGCTGGGGGCGGCTGCCGTGGGCTGAGGTCGTGGCGCCGGCGGTCGAGCTGGCGCGCGACGGCGTCCCGGTGCCGGCCGCCCACGCCCGGACGCTCGACTCCTGCGCCCCGGCGCTGGCCTGGGGTGAGGGCGCCGCCGTCTACACCCCGAATGGCCGCCAGCTGAAGGGCGGTGACCTGCTGTTCCACGATGGACTCGGTACCGCGATGGCGCGACTGGCCGAGGCCGGGCCACAGATCTTCTACACGGGCGACTATGCCGAGATCATGGTCGACACCGTACGTGCCGCCGGAGGCTGTCTGGGGCCGCGTGACCTGGCCGATTACCGGGTGCTGGAGACGCCGGTCGATCACGCGATGATGGCCGGGCATCGGGTGCTCGCCCGCCACGACATGAACCGTACGGTCGACACGATCGCCGGGCTGCCCGATGATCTGTCCCGGCCGGGGCGGGCCGTCGGTGTCGCCTCCGCGCTGCGTGACCAGGGGCGGCAGAAGATCGGGGACACGACCAACGTCTCGGTGGTCGACGCCGACGGCAACGCCTGCGTGATCACGACGACGTTGGGGCTGGGGGCCGGGGTCTGGCTGCCGGGGCTGGGGATCAACCTGAACTCCATGCTCGGCGAGGGTGAGCTGGTCACCGACGACATGCAGCCGGGCAAGCGGATGTCGTCCAACATGTGCCCACTGGTGGTGATCGACCCCGAGGGCCACCTCGCCGTGGCGGCCGGGTCGGCGGGGGCGAGCCGGATCCGTACGGCGCTGGTCGACACCCTGCTCGGTGTGCTGGCCGACGGGCTCGAGATGGGCGAGGCGATCGGGCGGCCGCGCTTCCACGTCGTCGACGACACCGTGCACGTCGAGCCGGGCTATCCGCGCGACGAGCTCGGGGCGCTGGCCGCCGCGGGCTGGCAGATCAAGCAGTGGCCCGGCCTGAACCACTACTTCGGCGGGGTGACCGCCGTCGGCCAGGCCGGCGCGGCCGGCGACCCTCGCCGCGGCGGCGTCGGCCTGCTCCTGTGAGTCACCAAGAGCGTCATGGTGAAGCGCCGAGCGTCATCGTGAAGTGCCGAGCGTTGTGGTGAAGTGCCGAGCGTTGTGGTGAAGTGCCGAGCGTCATCGTGAAGCGCCAAGCGTCATCGTGAAGCGCCAAGCGTCATCGTGAAGCGCCAAGCGTCATCGTGAAGCGCCAAGCGTCATCGTGAAGCGCCAAGCGTCATCGTGAAGCGCCAAGCGTCATCGTGAAGCGCCAAGCGTCATCGTGAAGCGCCGAGCGTCATCGTGAAGCGCCGAGCGCTGTGGTGAAGCGCCGAGCGTCGTAGTTAAACGCGAGCTCAATGCCGTCGGCCGAGAAGCATCGGGCCGGCTGTGAGTCTTCTGATCCCCTGTGGATAACCCACTTCTACGGGTTGACAAGGCGTAAGGTCGGCCGTACTTCCCTGGGCGGGCGGGGGAGGTGGCGGCTGCTCCGTAGAACCGGCGATGCGGCGGCCACTCCAAGAGCCAGCGACGCAGCCGCCGCCCCGCGAACCGGCGAGACGGCGGCCACTCCTGAATGCCGACGGGGAAACGACGGCCACCCCCAAGAACCGGCGCCGGGCATCACATCGTTCGGGCGGCGATGGCCTTGGCGTCTTCGGCTGTTTCGCGGATGCCGACCTCGATGGGGGTGGGCTGCAGGCCGAAGGTGCGCTCGGTCAGTGAGCTGTCCATGTGGAACGGCCGGTAGAACTGGTAGTCCATCTCGGCCAGTTCGCGGGACATCGGGTGCACCAGGCCGGCCGTCCGCATCACGAAACGCGGCAGCTTGTGCATGGTCAGGTGGGGCTTGCCGACCAGGTCGCAGTAGCGGTCGGCCAGCTCGCGGATCGTGATCGCGGGGACCGTGGGCGCGTGCCATGCCTTGCCCCAGGCCCGCTCGTCGTGGGCGAGGGTGACCATCGTGTTCGCCATGTCGCCGGTGTAGGTGAAGCTGTGCGGCAGGTCGGGGTCGGCGGTTGCCCAGGCGGCCCGGCCGGCGTTGACGGCGGGCAGGATGCTGTACGAGAAGACGCCGACGGCGCCCGCGCCGATGTAGTCGGAGCCGCGCACCTCGACCGTGCGGACGCCGCTGGCCAGCGCGTCGCGCCACATCTTGATCCGCACCTGGCCCTTGCGGCCGACGGCGGCGAGTGGGCTGTTCTCGGTCATGTGCCCGCCGGGCTGCGGGCCGTAGACGTAGAGGTTTCCGGTGATCACGTAGACCGCGCCGGCTGCCTTGGCCGCGGCGATCATGGCGTCGTTCATCGGGAACCAGAGCTTCGTCCACTCCGTGTACTTCGGGTTGGCGCAGTTGTAGATCGTCTCGGCGCCCTGGGCGATCTCGGTCAGGCGGCGGGCGTCGGAGGCGTCCGCGGCGATCAGCTCGATCTGCGGGTGCGCCGGGCCCCGGCCGCTGCGGGTGACCATGCGGACCTGGTCGCCGCGGGCGACGAGGAGACGGGCGACGGACGAGCCGATCGGACCGGAACCGACGATGACGTGGGTCGACATTGCTGTTCTCCTTTGCGAGCACCGCTCTCTGTTGAGAACAACGTTCCCACGCGCGCCGTCAAAAAGCAAGAGCACTGCTCTCGTTATGGCACACTGGTCCGCATGAGCGCCTCCGGAGTACGTGCCCGCGTCCGGGCCGAGATGACCGACGAGATCAAGGCCGTGGCCCGCCGTCACCTGGCCACGGACGGGGCGAACTTGTCGCTGCGCGCGGTCGCCCGCGACATGGGGATGGCCTCGTCGGCGGTCTACCGGTACTTCGCGAGCCGCGACGAGCTGCTGACCGCGATGATCATCGACGCCTACAACTCACTGGGCGAGGCGGCCGAGCAAGCCGCGCAGGGTGCGGCCGGAAAAGCGACAGGAAAAGAGGCCGGAAAAGAGGCGGCGGAGCAGAACGGCAAGACCGAGCTCGACCGATTTCTGGCGGCCACCCACGCCGTACGGGAATGGGCCCTGGCCGACCCGCACCAGTGGGCGCTGATCTACGGCAGCCCGGTTCCGGGTTATCAGGCGCCGCAGGACACGATCGGCCCCGCCACCCGGGTGATCCTGCTGATCGCGGACATCGTGAAGAGCGCCTACGACAGTGGCCGGATCGCCGAGCGGCCGCCGATCACCGGGCAGTTCGCCGAGGAGCTGCGCGTGGTGGCCGACAACTACGCCGCGGGCACCCCACCCCGCGCGGTCGCGGCCGCCCTGTCCGCCTTCCTGCACCTGAGCGGCGCGGTCAGCTCGGAGCTGTTCGGCCAGCTCAACAAGTCGGTCGAGGAGGACCGGCGCGGCTTCTTCGAGTTCCAGATGCGCGGCGCGGCGTTCCTGATCGGGCTGACCGACAACCTGTAGCAGGGCTGACCGACAACCTGTAAGCAGGGCTGACCGACAACCTGTAAGCAGGGCTGACCGACAACCTGTGACCAGGGCTGACCAAGGCAAGCTGTAAGCAGGGCTGACCAAGGCAAGCTGTAAGCAGGGCTGACAAAACGAGCTGTAAGCAGGGCCGACCAAAATCAGCGGCGAGCTCTGAGCACGTGACCGCCCGCCGTTCCGGGCGGCACATCGGTGCGGCCGAAGTAGCGGGCCGCCAACTCGGACGGCCCAAGATCCTCGATCTCGCCGAACTCGGAGGCCCCGAGCAGAGAAGCAACCTCCTCCGGCTCGAAGTAGGTCAGCCACGGCTCGCCCAGCTTGGCGACCCGCGCGGCCCGGGCCTCGAGCCACTCCCGCCGCTCGGCCGGCATCTGCGACGGCGGCTGCGCATAGTCGAAGACCATCTCGTTGCCCTCGCGCGCGGCCACCACCCGTACCGTCTCGCGGAACCCGTCGAGCGTCAGATAGGGCACCACGCCGAGCCAGAGGAAGAACGCCGGCCCGTCCAGGTGCAGCCGATCGGCCAGCGACTCCTTCTCGAAGTCGACACCCAGATAGGTGAGCGACGACGGCGCCGAAATGCCCGATCCGGCCAGCCGCTCCCGCTTCCAGGCCTGCGTGTCCGGATGGTCGACCTCGGTGACCCGCAGACCGGGGTGGGGATTGCGATAGGCGAACGTGTCCAGACCGGCGCCGAGGACAACCATTTCCCGTACGCCGTGAGCCACCGCCGTGGCCAGGGCATCTTCGGCGAAGCGGGTCCGGGCGGCGATGAACAGCCGCATCCCCCGGCGGGGCGCGTCGGCCAGCAGGTCCGGCTCGGCGACGCCCAGGATCCGTACGGCCAAGGGGTCTCTGAAGATCTCGCCGCCCTCGAGGATCTGGTGCGCCGCCCGATAGCGGGCCGCACTCATCGCCGTACGGCTCGGCTGACCGCGCCGCATCAGAAAAGACCGGTCATCAGGGCCGCCAGCTCGCTCGGGCCATGTCCACGTGTTCCCCCTTCAGAGGTACGCCCTCGGACAGCAACCGCTCGCGCGCCTCCTGCTCGTGGCCGGGCGGCATGCGTCCGGAGCTGTTGACCACCCGGTGCCAGGGGACGCCGCCACCGTGCCGGGCCATGATCGTGCCGACCTGCCGGGCCGAGTTGCGCCCCGAGGCGTCGGCCAGGGCGTCGGCGATGGCGCCGTACGACATCACGTGGCCTTCCGGGATGCGCTCCACGAGGGAAAGCACCTCTTCGACGTACTCCTGAGGTGTCACCCGGGCCACGATATAGGTGACACCCGGGCCACGATATGGGATCTCGGCCCGGTTCGGCCGGCCCGCCCGAGCACAATTGGCCGGTGCGTGAACTGGTGACCGGAGCGCGCCGGATCGTGGTCAAGGTGGGTTCGTCCTCGCTGACCACGGCTTCCGGCGGGATAGACGAGCAACGCGTCGACATGCTGGTCGACGTGCTCGGCGGCCTGGCCGCCGGCGGGCGTGAGGTGGTTCTGGTCTCGAGCGGCGCGATCGCCGCCGGCCTGGCCCCGCTGCACCTGCGCCGTCGGCCGCGCGACCTGGCGACCCAGCAGGCGGCCGCGTCGGTCGGGCAGGGACTGCTGATCGGGCGCTACGCGGCGGGCTTCGCGCGGCACGGGCTGCAGGTCGGCCAGGTGCTGCTCACCGCCGACGACGTCACCCGCCGCGCGCACTACCGCAACGCGTACCGCACGCTGCGCAAACTGCTCGACCTGGGCGCGCTGCCGATCGTGAACGAGAACGACACGGTCGCCACCGACGAGATCCGCTTCGGTGACAACGACCGGCTCGCCGCCCTGGTCGCCGCGCTCGTCCAGGCCGACCTGCTGGTGCTGCTCTCCGACGTCGACGCGCTCTACACGGGCAGCCCGTCCGACCCGTCGTCGCGCCGCATCGCCTACGTGGGCGACGAGTCCGACCTCGAGGGCATCAACATCACCACGCCCAGCAAGTCGAAGGTCGGCACCGGCGGCATGGTCACCAAGGTCGAGGCGGCCCGCATAGCGACCGGTTTCGGCATCCCGGTCGTGCTCACCGCCGCGCCCCTGGCCGGCGCCGCATTGGCCGGCGACGACGAGGTCGGCACCCTGTTCCGGCCGGCCGACAACCGCCCGACGGCCCGGCTGTTCTGGCTCGCGCACGCGACCGCCCCGCGCGGCCGGCTCCACCTCGACCCGGGCGCGGTGGCCGCGGTGGTCGCGCGGCGCAAGTCGCTGCTGCCTGCCGGCATCACCGCGGTCGACGGCTCGTTCGCCGCCGGCGACCCGGTCGACCTGGTCGACGCCGGTTCGGGGGCGCCGGTCGCCCGCGGGCTGGTCAACTACGACGCCGTCGAGCTGCCCGCGCTGCTGGGACGCTCGACCCCCGAGTTGGCCGCCGCTCTGGGGCCGGGATATGAACGAGAGGTCGTGCACCGCGACGACCTCGTCCTCCTATAAAGGGATCCGTCATGACGACTGTCCTGCAGCAGGCCGCCGACGCACGAGTGGCCGCCATCGACCTCGCTGCCGCCACCCGTACGGAGAAAGACCGCGCCCTGCTGCTGATGGCCGACCGCCTGGTCGAGCGCTCGGCCGACATCGTCGCGGCGAACGAGGTCGACGTGGCCAACGCCCGTTCCGGCGGCCTGTCCGAGTCGATGATCGACCGGCTCACGCTGACCCCGGCGCGGGTCGAGGCGATGGCCGAGGGGCTGCGGGAACTGGCCGCCCTGCCCGACCCGGTGGGTGACGTGGTGCGCGGGTCGACGCTGGCCAACGGGCTCGAGCTGCGTCAGGTGCGGGTGCCGTTCGGGGTCGTCGGCATCATCTATGAGGGCCGGCCCAACGTGACCGCCGACGCCGCGGGCATCTGCCTCAAGTCGGGCAACGCGGCGCTGCTGCGCGGTTCGGGCTCGGCGCTCAGCTCGAACGCCGCGATCGTCTCGGTGCTGCGCAAGGCGGTCGCCGACAGCGGTCTGCCGGCCGACACGATCCAGCTGCTCGACGCCACCACGCGCGACTCGGTGAAGGAACTGATGCGGGCGCGCGGGCTGGTCGACGTGCTGATTCCCCGCGGCGGCGCTTCCCTCATCCGTACGGTGGTGGAGGAATCGACCGTGCCCGTGATCGAGACCGGGGTCGGCAACTGTCACGTCTATGTGGACGAACACGCCGATCTGGAGAAGGCCCTCGCGGTGGCGGTGAACTCCAAGACGCAGCGTCTGTCCACCTGCAACACCGCCGAGTCGCTGCTGGTGCACGCCGACATCGCCGAGCGGTTCCTGCCGCTGGTGCTGCCCGAGCTGGCCGAGGCCGGCATCACCGTGCACGGCGATCCGCGCGTGGCGGCGTACGGGGAAACGGTTGTCCCGGCCACCGACGAGGACTGGGGCAAGGAATACCTGTCGGCCGATCTCGCGGTGGCGATCGTCGACTCGCTGGACGACGCGCTCGACCACATCCGCCGCTACGGCACCGGGCACACCGAGGCCATCGTGAGCGAGTCGGTGACGGCGACCCGGCGGTTCACGGCTCGCGTCGACGCGGCCGCGGTGATGGTGAACGCGTCGACCCGGTTCACCGACGGGGGCGAGTTCGGGTTCGGCGCCGAGATCGGCATCAGCACCCAGAAACTGCACGCCCGCGGGCCGATGGGGCTGCCCGAGCTGACCTCGACGAAATACATCGTGACGGGCAACGGCCACATTCGACGGTAGTTCTCTACGACTCCGCCGGCGTCGGAGTCGCCTCGGCCGTGATCTCCACGGGCGGCCGGGGCGACTCCGACGTCGTCTTTTCCGGGGCGGGTTCCGTGGTAGCGGGCGGAACCGGCTCCACCGACCGCGTCGGCTTCGGCTCCACCGACCGCGACGGCTCCGGCTCCGCGGAGCGCGAAGGCGTTGCCGAGGGCGAGGGCGTTGCCGAGGGCGAAGCGGTCGGTTCCAGCGCCGGTGACTTTGTGGGCTCGACGGCCGGTGTCGGGCTCACGGTCGGCGCCGGAGTCGTGGGGGTTACGGGAGTCGGGGCGGCAACCGGCAGCCGGACCGGCTGCGCCTCACCCACGGTGACGGGCGCGGCGACACCCGGGGTGGACCGCCAGTCGCCGCCGACGAGAGCCACGACGGCGTACGACCAGCGGCCGCCGGGGACATCGCCCTCGGTGCAGCGGGTCCGGGTGACGACACCCGAACAGCCCCGCTCGGCCTCGACGGTCTGCCCGGTGGTCCGGTTCGTGCGGGAGACCCGATAGCCACGCACCGACACGCCCGGCACGGCGATCGCCGGCCAGTCGACGGTGACCGCGGACCCGTGCACCTCGACAACGGGCGCGACGGCCGGAGGCAGGGCACCCGCCCGCGCACCGGCCGCACCACCGGCGCCGGCACCGGCGTCCCAGGCGGCCAGCGCGGCCGAGCCGTCCGCCAGCAGGCCGGCGGTGATCAGCCCGGTCGTGACCAGCACCGTGGTCATCCTCATCGGAGCTCCCTCACAGAACAGGACAAGCCGGCGGCTCGCCGTCAGCGCGCCGCCGGCTCGTGATCAGCGCGCGACGACGCTCTCGCCGGTCGCCTTCAGCGGGATGCTGAAGGTCGCGCCCTGGCAGCCGTTCTCGGCGTTGTTGATCATGCGGACGGCCTTCTTCAGCTCGAACGACTTGCTCTCGCCGCCCGGGACGTAGAGGTCGAGGCCGGACAGCACACCACCGGAACCGATCGTGCTGGTGCTGAAGTCTCCGAAGTAGACACCGTTGTTGCCGCACACCGAGCCGGCGACGGTCGCGACGGTCTGGACGCCGTCGCTCGGCTTCCACGTGAGCTTGTCGACCGAGACCGCGTACGGGTTGGGGTTCTCGATGGTGACCCAGGCGTTGCCGACGGTCTCGGGGAACAGGCTCGCGTCGGGCGTGGCCGAGGTGACCACCAGCTCCTGGGCGGTGCCGGCCTTCGCGGCGGCGGTGCCGGTGCCGTTGGCCAGCCACGACGCCCAGGCGGCACTCGCGCCGCCGGCGACGGCGAGGGTGGTGGCGATGACGACGACGCGCTTGGTCGACTTACGCATGATGGCGTTCCTCCGAAGTAGACGAATCTTCGTAGGCGCCGGTTTCGCCACTGACTCCCCGCCGGACTGTGGCGACCAATCTCATCGCCCAGCGGATCTCTGCCTCGCCCAGGCCCCGGTCGGGCCTGGCATGAACTGTGCCGTAACGGTGAGCCACGGTTCAAGCCGTCACCCGGGTATCCGTACGGTAGCCATTCGGCCGGTTATGGGTGCAATTCGGTTGCAGCCGTTGACCCGGGGCCGGAACGCCGTCAGCGACAGGCCCGCAGGACGGTCAGGGTGGTGTTCACGTCGAAGTTCGGGCCCTCGGCGCTGTCCCATCCGCCGTCGGTGCGCTGGGTCTCGCCCAGCCGCTTGCGGGCGCTCTGCAGCAGCCAGTCGTCGCCCAGGTTGATGCGGCGCAGCGCGGCCGCCATCGAGGCGATGTCGGCCGGCGTCATGTCGGGCATCCGGTCGCCGAGCACGAGCTGCACCCGCGCCGACTCGTAGAAGTACTGCTGGCCGTAGAGCAGCCCGGCCGCGTGCCAGCCGGTGGCGAGGAAGGACGGCCACGTGCCGTCGGGCTGGATCTGACCGACCACCCACTGGGCCGCGGCGCCGAGCGTGTGACCGTAGCGGGCGGGAACGTCGAACTGCGGGTGCGCCTCGAACTCGGCCAGGGTCATCCAGAAACCCGCGACGGCGGTGAGATAGAGCGTGGCCTCGGGATCGCCCGGCATCGCCCAGGCCGGCGCCACCGGGGCCAGTTCGGCCGCCTCCTGCCAGGTGCCGTCGCGCCGCTGCGCCGTGGCCAGCCAGGAGAGGGCCCGGTCGACCGGCTCGCCGCGCAGGCCGCCGAGATCGTCCAGCTCGTTGAGGCGGAAGCAGGTGGCGTCGATCGAGTCGACCGCGGCCTCGGCCGAGGCGGGCCAGCCACCGGCCTCGGACTGCTCGGCGGTGATCCGGTCGATCACCTGCGGATCAGGAGGCTGACCGGTGCGCAGATAGGTCAGACGCGCCCGCTCGACCGGGTCGCCGTGCGCGACGACGTAACCGATCGCAGCGTCGATGTCTACCACGACGGTGACGCTACAACCCGCTCATGAATTCCGCTGCGCCGTCTCGACATCTGTCTAATACGTCCGATCCGTGAAAGCACAATCACCCTGAGGAGTCATCGTTCGGCTCCCCAGGGTGATCGCGTGGCTACAGATCAGTAAGACGGCTGCGACGGGTCGATGGTGTTGACCCACGAGACGATGCCGCCCTGAAGGTGCACGGCGTCTTTGAAGCCGGCCGCCTTGATGGCCGCCAGCGCCTCGGCCGAGCGCACACCCGACTTGCAGTGCAGCACGATCTGACGGTCTTGCGGGAAGCGCGACAGCGCCTCGCCCGAGAGGATCTCGCCCTTGGGGATCAGGGTCGCACCCGGGATCCGGTTGATCTCCCACTCGGCCGGCTCGCGGACGTCGACCAGGAACAGGTCCTTGCCGGAGTCCTGCCAGTCCTTCAGCTCGCGGGCCGTGATGGTGGCGTTGAGCGTGGCCTCCTCGGCCTCGGCCGACACCGCGCCGCAGAAGTCCTCGTAGTCTTCCAGCAGGTCGGTGACGGTCGGGTTCTCGCCGCAGAGCGCGCAGTTCGGGTCCTTACGGACCTTGATCTTGCGGTATTCCATCTCGAGGGCGTCGTAGACCATCAGCCGGCCCACCAGCGGCTCACCGATGCCGGTCAGCAGCTTGATCGCCTCGTTGACCTGGATCGAGCCGATCGAGGCGCAGAGCACACCCAGGACGCCGCCCTCGGCGCAGCTCGGCACCATGCCGGGCGGCGGGGGTTCCGGGTAGAGGCAGCGGTAGCAGGGGCCGTGCTCCTCCCAGAAGACCGAGGCCTGGCCGTCGAAGCGGTAGATCGAACCCCAGACGTACGGCTTGCCGAGCAGCACCGCGGCGTCGTTGACCATGTAACGCGTCGCGAAGTTGTCGGTGCCGTCGACGATCAGGTCGTACTGGCTGAAGAGTTCCTTGACGTTGTCGCGGTCGAGCGCGGTGTTGTGGATGACCACGTTCACCAGCGGGTTGACCTCGGCGATGCTGGCCGCGGCGGACTCGGCCTTGGGCCGGTCGATGTCGGAGACGCCGTGGATGATCTGGCGCTGGAGGTTGGACTCGTCGACCGTGTCGAAGTCGACGATGCCCAGCGTGCCCACACCGGCGGCGGCGAGGTAGAGCAGCGCCGGCGAACCGAGGCCGCCCGCGCCGACGACCAGGACCTTCGAGTTCTTCAGCCGCTTCTGACCGTCCATCCCGACATCCGGGATGATCAGGTGCCGTGAATAGCGGCGGATCTCATCGACGGTCAGCTCTGCGGCCGGCTCGACGAGCGGGGGCAGTGCCACGTTAACTCCCCGGGTTGACGGTAAGGATCGGTCACCATTGTCACTCGCGACCGCGGTGAACTGCCATGACGTTGAACACCGGCCCGACATGCGGGACACGGGAATTTTTCCGCCCGTTCACAACCGCGGGCCGCTCAACATCTTCCCATTCCGGCGCGGCCACGCGTACGACTTGCAGCCGCGCAGCGTGAGGGTCTGCTGCACCATCACGGGGGCCGGTCCGCCCGCCCGCGGGCAGCCCTCGTGCCGGTGGCCCAGCTCGTGACCGACCTCGTGGTTGATCACATATTGCCGATAGGTCGCGAGGGAGACCTTGGCTTCCACGTACGGGGGTGCCGACAGCCGCCACCGGTCCAGGTTGATGATCGCCTTCCCGGTGGTCCGGCACGACGTGTACGGCCGTCCGCCGATCCGGATGTTGGTGCCGCCGCGCAGGCACATCTTGCCGGCGGTGTCCCGCGTGGCCAGGTAGACCGTGAAGTCGGCCGCGTCCGAGCCGCTGACCAGTTGCAGGCGCACCTGACCGCCGCCGGTCCAGCTGCGCGGGTCACCCAGCGTGTCCGCGACCGCGGTGGCGAACTCCTCCGGGTTCTCGTTGCTGCCCTTCTCGACGGCCACCCGGAAGCGCCGCAGCTCGCCCTTCGCGCCGAAGACCGGGCCGCGCGAGGTGGCGTACGAGAATTGGCCGGAACCGCGGGTGGGCACCGCGCCCGGCAGTTGCAGCGTGCTCGACGCCAGCGTGGCCTTCTCGGGCGCCCGCGAAGGCGTCTGTGCGGGCTTCTGTGAGGGCGTCGGTGACGGCGTGCTCTCCACGACCGGCGGCGCGGCGCTGGACGGCGACGGCACGACCGAGGCGACCGGAGCCGGGGCGGCGTTGCTCTGCTCGATGCGCCGGCCCACCGCGACACCGCCCGCGATGAGGATGACCACCGCGAAGGTGACAAGCCACCACTGGCGCCACCGGTCGCGACCGGAAGGCGGCGGGACAGCGGGCGGCGCCGTGACTTCGTCGATCATCGCTCGCCAGCGTCGCACACGCCGAGGAACGCTGTCTGCCCCAATGGATCTTGTGAGATCCGCGTCGCGGGTGGTTATCCCCCCACCGGGCTGCGGATGTCATCCAGGAGGCCGACCACCGCGCGGGCGACCAGCCGCGGCACCTCCATCTGCGCCACGTGACCGACGCCGGGCAGCATGAGCAGCCGGGAGTCCGGGATCGCGCGGGCCACCACGGCGGGCACCCGGGCGTCGACCAGCTTGTCGTTGAGGCCACCGACCACCAGCGTCGGCGCCTGCACCCGGGCCGCCAGCCGCCACTGCGAGTTCTCGCCCGGCAGATAGGCCCGCAGGAAGCTCGACACCAGCCCGCGCAGCGTGCCCAGATAGGCCTTCGGGTAATGCTCCACCGTGTAGCGCAGGCGGATCTCCTCCATCGCCTCGGCCCGGCGCTGCGGAGTGACCTTGCGCGTGTCACCGAAACAGGCGGCCAGCACCTGCTCGGCCATCTCCTCGGCGGTCAGGCGGGCGAAGGCCCATCCGAGCACCCGGTCGGCGCGGGGCAGAGCCAGAAGCGGAAGAGCACGAGCTTGCGCCGTACGCCGTACGTCGAGGAACGGCATGGCCGGCGAGACCAACGTGAGCGTACGGACGAGGTCGGGCCTCAGGGCGGCCACACGCACCGCGATCGAGCCGCCGAGCGAGTTGCCCACCAGGTGCACCGGGCCCCGCCCGTCGTGCTCCAGATAGGCGATCAGCGTGGCGGCGAACGCCGGGATCGAATAGCGCGGGCTGGGGTCGCTGTAACCGAAGCCGGGCAGGTCGACGGCCTGGCCCTCGAACCGGTCGGCGAGCAGGCCGGCGAAGTCGGTGAAGTTCTGGGAGGACCCACCGAGCCCGTGGACATAGACGGCGGGTTCGGCGTCGGGCCGGGTGGCCGGCGTGTCGCGGACGTGGAGCATCGCCCCGCCGATGGTGACCCGGCGGGCGGGCCAGGGTGCAGGTTGTTCACCCTCCGGCAGCAGCGCGCTGTCGGAGGCCAGGTTGGCGCCTCTCATCTGTTCAACAGTGCCTCAAGCCGGCGGTTCACCGCGGCCAGAGTGGCGCGCACCATGGCGTGCCGGTCGTCGCTGGTGACCACGGCCGAACCGGCCAGCTGCTCGACCCAGCCACCACAGGAGAGCAGCAGCACGACGACGGCGACCTGGGCGGCGCCGAACGGGACCGCGGCCGCGTGCTCGACGAAGCAGCGGGCCGCGCCGTCCGGGTGGTTGTCGGACTCGGCGAGAAGCTCGTCGACCGCGCCGGCCGTCGCCATCGCGCACAGGCGCAGCAGGTAGCCGTCGACCGCGGGCCCACTGGCCGTTCCGGACGCGGTGCGGCCGTCGACGCCGAGCCGGACCTCCACCGTGGCGTCCGAGCCGAACGTGTTGACGTACACGTTCTCGATGACGACGCGCGGGCCGGGGTGCTCGGTGGGATAGAGCGGGCGCGGGGGCGCGGAGACGCCGGTGGGCACGACCTCGGCCGATTCCTCGAGGTCGGGGACGAGCCGGGCCGCGGCGGCGTGCCGGTCGCGGGCCTCCCGTTCCCGGATCTCCCGCTCGTGGTTCTCGCGGTCACGTATCCCCTGCTCGCGGGCCTCGCGCTCACGGGCCTCACGCTCACGGGTCTCACGTTCCCGGGTCTCGCGCTCACGGGTCTCACGTTCCCGGGTCTCACGATCACGGGTCTCACGTTCCCGGGTCTCACGTTCCCGGGTCTCGCGATCACGGGTCTCGCGCTCCCGGGCTTCGCGCTCGCGGGCTTCGCGTTCGGGCGCGATGCTGTCGGCGAGCGGGGTCGATGAGGCGAGCGACGTCGTCGATGCCGGCGGCGCCGAGGCCGGGCGGACTCGCGGAACCAGCGCGGACGGCGAGACCGGGGCTGCGGCCGGCGGCGCCGAGGCGGGCGGTGGCACCTCGCCCGGCATGGCCGCGTCGAGACCCATCCGGTCCTGCAGGAGGCGGGCCACGCGCCGGCTCACCTCGGCCGGGTCGGCCCCCTCGGAAAGATCCAGCCGCAGGCTGTGGGCGCCGGTCGGGGTCGAACGCAGCGACGCGTCCCGCACCCCGTCGACGCCCCGCACGGCGGCCAGGATCGCCTGCACGTCGAAACCTTCCTGCCTCTCCTGCGCCGGCAGCGTGTCACCTCGTCGCAGGTGGGTGGCGATCCGGGCCAGCGCCGGGGTTTCGGCGGTGGCCTCCACCAGCGGCGGTTCCGGAACGCCCTTGGGCACGTCGGGCTGGGCCGGGACGCGCTGGGGCAGCCCCGCCGACTCGCTCGCACCGGGGATGCGGGCGGTCGTCTCGCCGAAACCCGAGTACGACGCCGGCTGCGACTCGTAGGCCGACGACTGCGGGTCGTACGGCGGGGGTGGCGCGACCGGTTCGTACGGGGCGGGCGGCTCGTAGGACAAGCGGCGCGGGAAGCTCGACGGGTCGTAGGCCGGGCGGGTCGGACCGGGCTCGTCGGAAGCCACGCGGGGCACGCCCTGCACGGGGGTGCCGCCGATCAGCGCGTGCCGGGCGGGGTCGGTCGTCTTGTGCTCGGCCGTGCCCCAGTCGGCACGGCGGCCGCCGCCGGGGGTGGAGGGGCGCACCAGCGGGAAGGCGGCGCGCTGCTGGGCGATCGGCGGCGGGACCACGCGCTCCTGGGCGACGTCGTCGAGGTCGCCCTCGTACGGGTAGGGCGGGGCGCTGTTGGGCGTCGGCACGTCGTAAGCGCGCAGCGACGTGGGGCGGCCGGGCGTGAGGTTGCCGCTGCCGATACCGGGTTCGCGGCGTTCACCGGTGCTTCCGGTTCCCAGGCCGGGCTCGCGGCGCTCCGCTGTGCCCCCGGTTCCCAGACCCGGCTCGCGACTTCCCAGGCCCGGCTCGCGGCGTTCTCCCGTGCTTCCTGTTCCCAGGCCGGGCTCGCGGCGCTCCGCTGTGCCCCCGGTTCCCAGACCCGGCTCGCGACTTCCCAGACCTGACTCGCGACTTCCCAAGGCCGGCTCGCGACCTCCCAGGCCCGACTCGCGACGCTCGCCCACGCCCAGGCTGGAAAGACCGGAGCCCGCCGTGCCCAGGCCCGGCAGACCGGAGCCAGTGCCCAGGCCCGGGTCGCGGCGGTCGCCTGTGCCCAGGCCGGGCTCGCGGGCGGTGGCCGGGGCGGGCTGCGCAGGCGGAGCGGGTGTGGTCTGGGGGCGCGGGGGCTCGGGACGCAAGGGCTCCAACCGGGACGGCTCGGGGCGGGATTGTTCCGGGGCGGGGGTCGACGGGCTCAGCAGTTCGGAGAAGCGCGACCTGTCCCACCGGGAGCCGGGCTCCACGGACGGGGGAATTTCGCCGCTCGGCTTCGCATCGACAAAACCGGGCGGGGCCGGCGCGGGAGCGGGCGCCGGAATGCTCGACGAGGGCTGAGCCGACACGGGAACCGCCGATGACGGAAATGCCGGATTACGCGGAAACGAGCGCGTCTCGCCGCCCGCACGACGCCAGGACGGCACGTCACTGTCGGTCTCGACACCTGTCCCCTGGTAAGACCAGGGGCTGTCCGAAGTCGCCCAGCCGTTCATCCGAGCGCGCTCACGCGAATCGGCACCGTTGCCGCCCTCCGCGGCTCCGGTGTCTCCGGAATGCCCTGATTCATCCACCGCGTGCTCCTCGCTCGCCCCCGCTGAGGCTACCGTGTGCTTGCAGTGGCGATAAGTTGCAGCGTTGCGACAATTGCTGCAGAGGAGCAACACGCGCCGATACGGGCAATCCGCTCCGGCAAACGGGGAACCGACCCCCTGGAGGTTCGAGGAACATGACCGCTGCGTCCGGCGGAGCTCAGACGGCCCGTCCCACCCGTCTGCCCCGCTCCGCGCGCCGCAAGCAGCTGCTGGCGGCGGCCCAGCAGGTCTTCGTCGCACACGGCTACCACGCCGCGGCGATGGACGACATCGCCGAGCGTGCCGGGGTCTCCAAGCCCGTGCTCTACCAGCACTTCCCGGGCAAGCTGGAGCTCTACCTGGCGCTGCTCGACACCCATTGCGACGCGATAATCGCCAAGGTCCGCGACGCCATGCTGGCCACCTCCGACAACAAGGAGCGGGTCAAGGGCGCCGTCCGTGCATATTTCGACTTCATGGACCACGAGAGCGAGGCGTTCCGTCTCGTCTTCGAGAGCGACCTGCGCAACGACCCGCAGGTGCGCCAGCGGGTCGAGCGGGTCGAACAGGGCTGCATCGCCGCCGTCACCGACACGATCATCTCGGACACCAACCTGCGCGACGACGCTGCCCAGTTGCTCGCGTCGGGCCTCGTGGGGGCGGCCGGGCAGTCCGCGCAGTACTGGCTGGCGAACGGCCGGCGTACGCCTAAAGCTGAAGCCGAAGCGCTCGTAGCTGCGCTTATCTGGCGTGGGATCGCCAGCTTCCCGCTCCAGGGCGGCGCATCCGGCGGAACACCGGCCGAAATCGGATAACCTTTTCGACGGTAAGAGCCACGAAAAGGGAGGGCCCCGTGGAGGTCAAGATCGGCGTGCAGCACACGCCCCGTGAGCTGGTGCTCGAGAGCGCGCAGACCCCGGCGGAGGTCGAGCAGGCCGTGGCCGAGGCGATGGCCAAGGACAGCGTGCTGTCGCTCACGGATGAGAAGGGCCGCAAGGTGATCATCCCGATCGCCAAGGTGGCGTATGTGGAGATCGCTGAGTCGAACGCCCGCCCGTTCGGTTTCACCGCCCGCTGAGATAGTTCTCGAATCGCCGAGGGCGCCCCCGTCGCGGGGGCGCCCTCGGCGTGCTTTCGGCCCCGGAATCCGCTTGTCTCGGCCCTGAGATCCGCTTGTCTCGGCCCTGAGATCCGCTTGTTACGGCTCCGGAGTCCGCGCCTTCGCGCTTCGGAGTGCGCGTGCTTTCGGGTCCGAAGTCCGCTCTGAGGTGCACGATCGTTCGGTCAGGTAGACTGGTCGCGTTGCCGTCGACGTCGATCTTCACCGATCCGCCGCGGCGACCCGCGCGTGCGGCCCGCTCTCCAGCGTGTGGCCCGCGCCCTATCCAGACCGCGCCCCAGACTTCAAACGGGCGCACCACGAGAGGCACCCGTAAAACTTCATGACCGACATCGAGAACACCAGCGAACCCGCTCTGGTACCAGTAACCAACCGTGCACCGGTCCGCCCGGACAGCCCCACCTTTGCCGAGCTGGGAGTCCGCGCCGAGACCGTCGAGGCGCTGGCCAAGGCCGGGATCACCCACGCCTTCGCCATCCAGGAATACGCGCTGCCGATCGCCCTGCGCGGCACCGACCTGATCGGCCAGGCGCCCACCGGCACCGGCAAGACGCTCGGCTTCGGCCTGCCCATCCTCGAGCGGGTCACCTCGCCCGGTGAGGGCGCCGACGGCCGTCCGCAGGCCCTGATCGTCGTCCCCACCCGTGAGCTCGGCCTCCAGGTGGCCCGCGACCTCGCCGCGGCGGGCAGCACCCGGGGCGTCCGCGTGCTCCCGATCTATGGCGGTGTGGCGTACGAACCGCAGGTCGACGCGCTCAAGAAGGGCGTCGAGATCCTGGTCGGCACCCCCGGCCGCCTGCTCGACCTGGCCAAGCAGAAGCAGCTCAAGCTCGACTCGATCCAGGCGCTCGTGCTCGACGAGGCCGACCGCATGCTCGACCTGGGCTTCCTCGACGACGTCGAGAAGATCCTCGCGATGATCCCCGAGCAGCGGCAGACCATGCTGTTCTCGGCGACCATGCCCGACCCGATCGTGGCCCTGTCCCGCCGCTTCCTGCGCCACCCGGTGACGATCCACGCCGGTCACACGGCCGACAGCGGCCCGTCGCCGCTCACCAAGCAGGTCGTCTACCGCACCCACCCGCTCAACAAGGTCGAGATGGTGGCGCGCATCCTGCAGGCCCGCGACCGCGGCCTCACGATGATCTTCACGCGCACCAAGCGGGCCGCCGACCGGCTCGCCGAAGACCTCGACTTCCGCGGTTTCGCGGTCGCGGCCGTGCACGGCGACCTCAACCAGGGCGCTCGCGAGCGGGCCCTCCGCGCGTTCCGCAGCGGCAAGATCGACGTGCTCGTCGCCACCGACGTCGCCGCCCGTGGCCTCGACGTCTCCGGCGTCACCCACGTGATCAACTACGACTGCCCGGAAGACCCCGAGACGTACACGCACCGCATCGGCCGCACCGGCCGCGCGGGGGCGACCGGCGTCGCGGTGACCTTCGTCGACTGGGAAGACATGCCGCGCTGGGTTCTCATCGACAAGTCGATGGGCCTGAACATGCCGCAGCCGCCGGAGACCTACCACACGAGCCCGGCGCTCTACAGCGACCTGGACATCCCGACCGACATCTCGGGCACCCTGCCCACCGCCGACCGCAGCCGGGCCGGCCTGGCCGCCGAGGTCGAGGAAGACCTGGGTGGCGGTCGCCGTCGCCGGGAGCCGGGTGGGCGTGGCGGCCGGGGCGGACGGTCGCGGGGCGGTTCCGACTCCCCCGCTCCTTCCAGCGGCGAGACCGAGCGGCCCGCGCGTCAGCGGCGCCGGCGGCGGGTCGAGTCCTCTCCCGCGTCCTCCTCGCCCTCCTCGCCCGACGAGGCTGTGACCAGCGGAGACTCGCCGACTGAGCCCGCGGGTGACACCGAGACAGAGCGACCCGCCCGTACGCGGTCCCGCCGTCGCGTGGCGTCGCCGGTGTTCTCCGACGGCAGCGACGCTCCGGCGGTTGACGCCGACTCGACTTCGGACCCCGACACCGCCGCCTCCGACCCGGCCGACGACTCCGGTGACGACCGCCCGCGTCGTCGCCGTCGCCGCGGGGGCCGGGGCAGCCGCGGGGCCGGTTCGGCCTCCTCGGGTGCGGGTTCGGACGAGGGTGCACCCGCCGACATGAGTGGTGGATCGGAAGCCGGCGTGGGCACGACCGCCTGACATACCCCGTACGGGGAAAGCCCCTCGGTCTTGATCTCAAGACTGGGGGGCTTTGTCGTGGATGGGGCCGTCAGCGGGCGGTCTCGTGGGTGACCGGTCCTCCCGAGGCCGACCCCTCGCGGCAGAACCCTCGCGGCCGACCTCTCGCGGCAGAACTCTCGTGGCCAGTTTTTCTCGCGGCCGGGCTTGCTAGTGGCGGGGCTCCTGGCCGAGGGCCTCGCACGCGTCGCGGTACATGCGGACGGCCTCGGCTCGCACCTGGCGGCGTTCGGTGAGCCGCTCGGAGAACGGGACGCGAACCGGCACCTCGATGCCGTCGACCACCGCCTTGAACTCCATCGCGTCGGCATCCATCCCCGACATGCGGGCCGCGGTCGCCGCCGACACGCCGCCCAGAGCCCGCACGATCAGCACGTTGTCGTCGGCGTGGTCGTCGTTCATGTGCCGGGCGATCTGCTCGACCACCTCGGGCGGAAACGGATCGGTCACGGTGTCTCCCGTCAGCCCCAGCGGCTCTGCAGTTCGTCGAGCATGGCGATGTTGAGCCGGTAGGCCTCGGTGACCTCGGCGATGAACTCGCCCTGCTCGGCCCGGGACCAGGGCACCGAGTCGAGCAGGCTGCGGTAGTGGGTCTTGAAGGCCATCGGGTCGACGCCGTTGAAGATGAAGAAGCGGTGGCCGTCGGTGCCGGGCAGGCCGTACGACTGGGCGATCGCCGGGCCGAGATATTGGCCGCCGGAGAGGTCGCCGATGTAACGCGTGTACTGGTGGGCGACAAAACCGGTGGCGGCGCGGTGGGCCACGTCGCGCAGGCGCGTGCAGTAGACGGTGGTGGCCGGCAACGCGAACAGGTGGTCGGCCCACCTCGGGCCGTACAGGAAACTCAGGTCGGCCTCGATCGAGGGGAGCCGGCGCAGCTCGGGGAAGAGGAACGTGCCGACGACCGGATCGTCGGCCATCGTGGTGGCCGCGGACTCGAGCGCCTCGTAGACGAACCAGTGCTGCGCGGTCAGATCGGCGTACGCCTCCCAGGGCAGTCGGCCGGCCGCCAGCGCGTCGAGAAATCCGCTGCGCTGGGCCGCATCGTGGTCACCGAATGTGTTTCGGCGCACACGAACGGAGAGCCGGTCGGCCCCCGGCGGATCGGCCATCAACGACATCGGCAAGGCACCTCGCTTCCCGGCCTATCAGCCTATCTATAGATCCACTTACCACCGACGGCGGTCCTCACGCCGCGTGTGCCCCCGCGTGGGCCGGGACTATACGCCGCGTTGGTTTCCGGCGGCGGCACGGCAGAATGGATGCATGCCACAACCGCTCGCTGAAGCCCTCGCCGAAGTTCGGGAACTGCTGCTGGGACCCGGATTGGTCCGTGCCGTGGGGGCCGGGCGCCGTCGCGGGTTCACTCCTTCGGTGACCAGGGCCGAGGTGCGGCCGGTGACGCTCAAGGGTGGGGCGCGACTGCAGATCGTGACGAACGACGGGGTTCGGCCCTATACCCGGAACGTCGCTTCCGGAGGGGAGGCGTCGGCGGCGGTGGATGAGCTGCTGGCCGAGCCGTTCGCGAACTGGCACGTGGAGACCGGTGCCGTGACGCTGCAACTCCGCGTAACCAAGAAGGGTGACGCTCAGGTGCACCGGGCGGCTGCTGCCCCCGCCGTTGTGCCGTCCGCCGCGCCCTCGTCCTCCCCTGTCGGCGCGTCTTCGTCTTCGTCCGCCGGTCGCGCGTCTTCTGGCGGCGCGTCCTCGTCCGCCGTCGGCGCGTCTCCGTCCGCTTTCGCCGCGTCTTCACCCTCGCTTGATCCCTCTTTGCCGGCGCTGGGCCATGATCGGCAGAAGCAGTGGCTGCTCGATCCGGGTGACCCGCTCTTCCGGGTGATCGGCGGCAACGCGGCCAAGCGACGCCAGATCGACGCCTTCCTGCGGGCGCTGGCCGCCACGCTGCCCAAGACGCTGCCGCCGACGCTGCGGGTGGTCGACCTGGGCTGCGGAAACGCATACCTGACGTTCGCCGCCTACCGCTACCTGGCCGGGCGGGGCGCGTCGGTGCGGGTCGTGGGGGTCGACGTCCGCGAGGACCAGCGCGTACGCAACACGGCCGTCGCCACCGAGCTGGGCTGCGCCGAAGAGGTGACGTTCGTCGCAGGCACGATCGAGGACGCCGAACTGCCCTTCGCCCCCGACCTGGTGCTCGCGCTGCACGCCTGCGACACCGCCACCGACCAGGCGCTGGCCCGCGCCGTGGAGTGGAAGGCCGAGTGGGTGCTGGCCGCGCCCTGCTGCCACCACGACATCGCGGCCCAGCTCAAGGGCCGTCCCGCCCCCGCCCCGTTCGGCGAGCTGACCCGCCACGCGATCATGCGGGAGCGTTTCGCCGACGTCCTGACCGACTCCTTGCGGGCCGCGCTGCTGCGCCTGAACGGTTACAAGGTCGAGGTCGTCGAGTTCATCGACTCGGCCCACACCCCACGCAACCTGCTGCTGCGCTCACGCCGCACAGCCACACCCCCCACCGAGGCCCAACGAGCCGACTACGAGGCTCTGACCTCGGAGTGGGGCGTGACGCCGGCTCTGGAGAAGATGCTGACCTAGCTGCTCGCGCCTAGCTGCTCGCGCCTAGCTGCTCGCGCAGCGCGAGACCCGCTGAGCCCGCATCTACGCGGGAAACCCACCCCCGCGCGCGCGACCCCTCGTCCACACGGCGGGCGCTCCCTCGCGCGGAACCCAGCCCCACTCGGAGACTGGCTCACACGGGAACCCCACCACCCACTTGGGAATTCGCACGCACGGAAGGCGCCCCTCACGCGAAACCCCACGCACGCAACTCGCGGTGCGGATTACTCGATGCGAGCGGTCCATGCGGCGGTGTGGACCTGGCCGGCCACCTGGAAGTCGAAGAACATGCGGTAGGTGCCGCTGCTGGGCGCCGTCAGCCAGAACTTCACCTTGCCGTCGACAAGGGTCGCCTCCGGGTGGACGTGCACGTAGGCGAGGTCGCCCTCACGCATCACGACCAGGTGGCCGAACGCGCCCAGGTAGGGGTCGAGCTTCGCGATCTTGCCGTCCGCACCGGTGACCGTCACCAGCAGGGGCTGGGTGGCCTGGGTGTTCGGCGTCCCCTCGTAGGAGACCGTGAACCCGCTCGGTTTGTCGGTCCGCCCCGGCGCGGGCAGGGCCTGCGGCGCGTAGTTGCCGGCCACGGTCAGATCCCCGCCGAGCGTGGTCGCAAGCTGCTGCCCACCGACGATCGCGGTGAAGTCGGCGATCATGCGATAGATCCCCGGCTCGGCCAGCGTGAGGTCGATCCCCCACGTGCCGTCCGCGCTCATGGTCGGGTGCAGATGCTGAAAACCGGTCAGATCCCTCCGTACGACGATGAGGTGCAGAGGCTTGTCGTGCACCACCGCGTACGTGGTGATCGGCGCCCCGCCCGCCCCCGCAACCCGGAAACTGAGTCGTTGCGCGCGCCCGGCCGTGAAGGTGGTCTGCTCCGGAACCAGCGTGAGCCCGCCCGAACTGAGCGACAACCCACCGACCGCGGCCCCCATGGGCATGGTGGTGCCGCTCTGCGTGGCCGCCCCCGCCGAGTCGTGCGAATGCGGCTGGCTCTCGTCCATGACCATGCCCGGCATGGCCGCACCACTGGAGGTCGCCCCCACCGGAGGCGCCGAAGCCGAGGCCGTCGAGTTGTTCAACCGCCCAAGCCCGTACCCCGCGAACAGAACAACAACGAGCACAGCCCCGAACGCAGCCAGCCGAAACCCGGCCTTGTCCCCCACCGGCGCTTCCGCCGCGGTCGTCAACTTCTCCGGGTCTTCCCCATCCACGCCCGCGTCGGCCGGCTGGGCGTGGTCGTCGCGGGGTGGCTCGTCAGGCATTCGCGAGCTCGTAGCCGGCCTCGTCCACCGCCGCGCGCACGGCTTCGTCCTCGAGCGGGGCCTCACTGGTCACGGTCACCGCACCCGACGCGAGATCAACCTGCACGGCGCCCACGCCCGGAAGCGCGGACAGCTCGCCGGTCACCGCTTGCACGCAGTGCCCGCAGGTCATGCCGGTCACGGTGTAGGTGCTGGTCACAGCCATGGCAGAAGCCTTTCAGGACGGTACTGGCAACGACGAACCGCAGGCGCGGCCACCGTCAGGAGCGAACAAGCCGGGCAATCGCGTCCGACGCCTCTTTGACCTTCGCGGTCGGATCCCCCGCACGCGCCGCGTCAACCACGCAGTGGGCCAGGTGATCCTCGAGCAGCCCGACCGCCACCGCCTGCAGCGCACTCTTGGCCGCCGAGATCTGCGTCAGAACGTCAATGCAGTACGTGTCCTCGTCGACCATCCGCTGAAGCCCGCGGATCTGCCCCTCAATACGCCGGAGGCGCCCAAGCAGAGCCGCCTTGTCCCCCGAATACCCATGCGGACCATGCTGCGGCGTCGACTCATCGGACATGTCGCCAGCATACCCCCTCCCCGTATATCGCCCACCCCCACCCACCACGCCCGCATCGAATACCACCCGGCGCTGCTCAAACGCGCCGCTGAGCGGCCGGTGCCCAAGCTGACCCTCCTACCAGCGGCTCGTTGTTGCACGGGGGACGCGCGGGGGTGGCTGGTCAGCCGGCGACTGCCAAGGCCAGCGGCAGCACCCCCTCGGCGCCGGCCTGGCGCAGGGCTCGGCCGGCCAGCGTCATGGTCCAGCCGGAGTCGACCAGGTCGTCGACCAGCAGGACCGGGCCGGAAAGGGCTGGCAGCTCGGCGGCCACGGCGGGCGGGACCGTGAACGCGTCGTGCAGCGCGCGAACCCTCTGGGCACTGTTGCCGCGGCCCTCGGCTTCGGCGCTGGGGGCGGCCTGGACCGTGCCGAGCAGGGGCAGGCGGCCGACCTGGGCGATGTGGGCGGCCAGTGTGCTGATCAGCTCGGGATGGCGGGTGGAGGAGACCGCCACGACCGCGGCGGGGCGCTGGGACCAGGCGTCGTCGCCGTGTGCCCAGTCTTTGAGGATCTCGACCACGGCGGCCGCGAGGTCGTCGGGGATCGGCGCGTCGGGTGTCTCGGGGGCGACGCGGCTGCGCAGGCCGGCGCCCCAACCGAGGTCGGAGAGACGGCCGACGGCACGGCCGGGCTCGGTCTGCTCGCCTGCGGGGATCTTGCCCTTGAGCGAGACCCCGACCGCGGCCAGGCCGGTCGGCCACATCTTCTTCGGGGCGACCACAACTCCCGGGTGGCCCAGGAAAGCGTCGGCCGCGGCCAGCGAGGCGGCCGACACCTCGGCGTCGAACAGCGGGCCGGCGCAGTTGTCGCATCGTCCGCACGGCTCGGCCTCGGGGTCGTCGAGGCACCGGCGCAGGAATTCCATGCGGCAGGCGGGGGTCGAAGCGTACTCAATCATGGTCTTCTGCTCGTCGGCCCGCGCCTCGGCGACGCGGCGCAACCGGGCGGCGTCGTACGTCCAGGGTTCGCCTGTGGAGAGCCAACCGCCGCGCGCCCGGCGGACCGCGCCGTCGACGTCGAGGACCTTCAGCATCATCTCGAGGCGGTTGCGGCGCAGGTCGACCATCGGTTCGAGGGCCTGGGTGGAGGTCGGGCGGTCGGGCCACAGGTTGGCCAGCACCGAACGCACCTGATCTTCCGGAGGGAAGGCCAGCGAGGCGAAATAGCGCCAGATCGCCGCGTCTTCCTTGCCGGGCAGCAGCACGACCTCGGCGTGCTCGACGGCACGGCCGGCCCGGCCGACCTGCTGGTAATACGCGATCGGGGAGGGTGGCGCGCCGAGGTGCACGACGAAGCCGAGGTCGGGCTTGTCGAACCCCATGCCGAGCGCGGATGTCGCCACCAGCGCCTTGATCTTGTTGTCGAGCAGGTCCTGTTCGGCGGCGCGGCGATCGGCGTCTTCGACCTGGCCCGTGTATGACGCCACGGCGAACCCTCGCGACCGCAGGAAGTCAGCGGTCTCGGTCGCCGCGGCGACGGTGAGCGTGTAGACGATGCCGGAGCCGGGCAACCGGTCGAGGTGGTCGGCCAGCCAGGCCAGCCGCTGCGCCGGGGTGGGCAGGTCGAGCACGGCCAGGCGCAGCGAGTCGCGGTCGAGCGGGCCGCGCAGCACCAGCGCGTCACCCAGCTGATCGGCCACGTCGGCGGTCACGCGGGCGTTGGCCGTCGCGGTGGTGGCGAGCACGGGCGTACGGCTGGGAAGGCCGGCCAGGAACGTGCGGAGGCGCCGATAGTCGGGGCGGAAATCGTGGCCCCAGTCGGAGACACAGTGTGCCTCGTCGACCACCAGAAGACCGGTCTCGGAGGCCAGGCCGGGCAGCACGTTGTCGCGGAAGTCGGGGTTGTTGAGCCGCTCGGGACTGATCAGCAGCACGTCGACCTCACCGGCGCGGATCTCGGCCTCGATCTCGGACCACTCGTCGAGATTGGCCGAGTTGATCGTGCGGGCGCGGATGCCGGCACGAGCGGCCGCGTCGACCTGGTTGCGCATGAGGGCGAGCAGCGGGGACACGATCACCGTGGGCCCGGCGGCCGCGCCCTCACGCAACAGGGCAGTGGCCACGAAATAGACCGCGGACTTGCCCCATCCCGTACGTTGCACGCACAGCACCCGCCGGCGGTCGACGGTGAGCGCCTCGATCGCACGCCACTGATCTTCACGGAGTTTGGCCTGGTCACCGGCGAGACGGCGCAACACCGCCTCGGCCCGCTCGCGCACGGCGGCACGATCGGCTGCGGAGGCGGGCCCGGCTGAGGTGGTTGTCGCTGGTGTCTCGGTCACCCGGCATGTCTATCAGCCCGGTCCGACAGAACTCGCGTTATCCACAGGCGGCTTCGTTGTCCACAGGCGGCGAAGAAAATCCGGCGGCGCGGGATCGGATCGGCTCAGAATCGGGCTCGCTCACGCACCCACGTCGAAGGAGCGAACCATGCGACCCCGTCCTTCTTTCCCGGCATCGCAACCACAAGGCCTCGACCTGATCCGCGACACCAATCGCGCCGCCCGGCGACGGCGGCGCCGGATCCGGGGCCGCCGCCGGCTCGGTGCGGCGCTGATGACTTCCGGCCTGTTCGACAGCGCCGGCAACCCGCTGCCGCTCGGGCCCGCCTGGTGGCGTGCGGGCGCTTCCGTCCGGCCGCCCGACCCGAAGCGTCGCCTGCGGCTGATCCAGCGGGACGACGACCACCCGGCCCCTCGCCTCGTCGAACCCGATGAGGACGCCTGCCCCGACCCTCGGCACGCCGAAACCGAGAAGGCCGGGCGGGCCGAGGCGGAGGACGGCGGCGGCCACGGTCCGCGGGGCGCGGCGACTGGGTCCCCGACACCCACGGGCAGGCGCGACGACAGGATCTCGGTGGTCTTGAATGCCTGGTCATTCCTTGACAACTTTTCTTGTCGGTGCCAGGCTCGGACCATGTCGAAGACGATTGCCGAGAAGCTGCTGATCAAGCCGAACTCCACGGTCTGGCTGTCGGACTCCACGCATCTGCCGATCCTGACGCCGATGCCGGACGGGGTCCGCGAGGCCGACATGCTGGCCACGGCGAGCACGGCGGTGCTCTTCGTCGAGGACGCGGCGAGCACGCGTAAACAGCTCGACGAGCACCGCGCCGACCTGGCGAAGCCGGGCGTGTTCTGGGTTGCCTACCCGAAGGGCAACAAGGCCGACATCAACCGGGACACGTTGTGGCCGATCGTCGCCGACTACGACATGCGCCCGTGCGGGCAGGTCGCGATCGACAACGAGTGGTCGGGCCTGCGCTTCCGGCCGAACCGCGAGGGTGAGGGCCGCTTCACGGGCGGCGCGAAGTAGAGGCAGCGGGACGGCCGAGGGCGACGCGATCGGAACGGCTGTCCAGCGCGGCCGAGACCGACGGCCGCGTGGCCGAAAAGATGCGCAGGCGAGGAACGACTGTCCGGCGCGGCCGAGACCGACGGCGCGTGGCGGTAGGGATGCGCAGGCGAGGAACAGGTGGCCGCGCGGGCGTCTCTGGTGGGAGGTGTCAGCGGCCCAGCACCGAGCCGCCGTTGACGTTGATGATCTGGCCGGTCACGTAGCGGCCGCCGGGGCCGGCCAGCCAGCGGACGGCCTCGGCGATGTCGTCGGGCTCGCCGGGGCGCTTGAGCAGGGTCAGGTCGACGCGGGCGCGATGGCCCTCGGGGGTCATCCGGTCGGCGAAGAACTCGCTGTCGGTGACGTAACCGGGGGCGATGACGTTGGCGGTGATGCCCTCCGTGCCCAGGTCGCTGGCCAGGTCGAGGACGTAACCGTGGAGGGCGGCTTTCGCGGCCGAGTACGGGCCGCCGCCCCCGCGCTGGGCGGCGATCGAGCTGGTCAGGACGATCCGGCCGCCGGGGCGGCGCATGGACGGCACCAGGGCGGTGGTCAGCAGGACGGCGGTGAGGACGTTCGAGTCGAAGTTGGCCCGCCACTGGGCGGCTACCTCGTCGAGTGTGGAACCGGAACCGGGCACGAAGGCGCCGGCGTTGTTGACCAGGACGTCGAGCGGGCGGTCGCCGATCGCGGCCACCACCGCGGCGACCTGGGCCGGGTCGGAGACGTCGGCGGTGACCGCGGACGCCTGCGGGCCGATCCAGGCGACCGCCTTGTCGAGCACTTCGGGGCGGCGGCCGACGATGATCACGTCGTAGCCCTCCCCGGCGAGCATGCCCGCCGTCGACCGGCCGATTCCGGTTCCGCCGCCGCTGACCACCGCAAGCCTCGACATGCCCCAACCCTATCGGCGACCGGGATCGTCTACGGCCGGGAGTGAGGGAGGCCGTCCCCGCTCGCGTCACGTTGCCCGACCCACCGGGAGCACCCACGGCCGGGAGCACGAAGGGCGGCACGTGACCCGAGCAACCAGAAGCACCCACGGCCGGGAGCACGAAGGGCGGCACGTGACCCGAGCAACCAGAAGCACCCACGGCCGGGAGCACGGGAGGCCAACCCCCGCGCTCCCGGTCGATGGGAGGGCGTCAGGTGGTTCCGGCTGGGGCGCGAAGTGTGGCGGAGCGGAGGGGACGCCAGGCCATGGCCGCCACCACGGTCATCGCTGCGGCGGCGGACCAATAGGTGGCCACCAGGCCGTATGCGGTGGCTACCGCGCCTCCGAGGAGGGAACCCAGGGCGGCGCCGCCCAGCTCCAGGAAGGAGTAGACGCTGGTGACCCGGCCGAACATGGTGGATGGGATGTCGCGCTGGCCGAGGGTGGTGACGACCACGCCCCAGACCGTGGTGTGGATGCCGAAGACGACGATCATCGTGGCCGCCGTGAACGGGCTCGTCGTGGAAGCCAGGGTGGCGTGCAAGGCCACCTCGATCAGCAAACCGACCCGCAGCAGCACGGACGCGCCGACCCGGCGAATCAGCGAAGGCGACAGCAGCGTGCCCAGGAGGCCGCCGACGGCGAAGGCAACCAGCAGCACGCCGTAGCCGACCTCGGTCAGGCCCAGGCGCTGTTCGGCGTAGAGCACGAAGACCGCGAACGCCGCGCAGAAGACCACGTTGCCGGCCGCCATCGTGAACGCCAGGCTGCGGAGCAGACGGTGCCGCATCAGCCACCGCACCCCGTCGGCGATCTCGGCCCGCAGGCCGGGCCGAGCGTCCCCATCCACGCCGGCCGAAACAGCACGACCCAAGACCGCATCATCGGCCGGACCCACGCCGTCGGGAGCGCCAGAACCAGGACCAGCGTCGGAAACACCAGAGCCAAGACCAGCGTCGGAAACACCAGAACCAAGACCAGCGGCGGGAACGCCAGAACCAGAACCGTCGGCGGGAGAGCCAGAACCAGGACCAGCGGCGGGAACGCCAGAACCAGAACCGTCGGCGGGAGAGCCAGAACCAGGACCAGCGGCGGGAACGCCAGAACCAAGGCCAGCGGCGGGGACGGCGGAAGACCGCGGGGAGACGGCTCGGATCATGGAGATCAGGGCCGCCGAAACGGCGAACGTCACGGCGTTGACCGCGAACGGCACCGCCCCCGCCACGACGAACAACCAACCGCCCAGCGGCTTGGCCGCGAACTGGTTGAGGACGTTGACATTGGCATACATGAGGGAATTCGCCCTGGGCCGCAGCGGCTCCGGCACGATCGCGGGAACGAAGGCCGCCGACGCCGTGTCGGCCAGGGTCTCACCGGTTCCGAGCAGGAAGAACACGGCCAGAATCAGCGGCACCGAGGCAAGACCGGCCGCCACCGCGACGGCGAGCACGGTCAGCGCGGCCACCCGCATCAGGTTGACCGTGACGACCAGGCGGCGCCGGTCCAGACGGTCCGCCCAGGCGCCGCTGACCAGGGCGAACAGCAACCATGGCAGCTGCTGGGCGAAGACCGCCCCGGCGACCGCGGCGGGATTCGAGGTGATCGAGGCGACCAGCAGGGGGCCGGCCACCATGGTGATGCCGTCGCCCAGGTTGGTGACGGCGGACGAGGTCCAGAGTTTCCAGAAGTCCGCACCCAGCGGTGCGGCGGAGAGGGCACGCAAAAGAACTCCTCGAGCGAGGGAAACAGTCGAAGGCGACTGCCCCGAGGCGAGGAGTGACGAGGGCTGAGGCCCTAACGTCCTCGCGTCGAGGCGAAGACCTTCACCGAGGTGCGTTGCATGCGAACCTCCAGAAACGGGAACGGGAACGGGAAACGGGCGCGGGAACCGGAAGCGGGATGCCGCCCAGGTTAGCGGGAATCCCGGCATCTGGGCACGAGCGTTACAGGTTTCCCCGGACGCCTCCGGGCGGCCCGTCCCTCGGGTCACAATCGGCACATGGGGCGGACGGAGCGAAACGGTCAGATCGGCTCGCTTCGTCTCGCCGGGCGCTACCGGCTCGTCGAGAAGCTGGGCACCGGCGGCATGTCCGAGGTCTGGCGCGGCTACGACGAGCGGCTCGGACGGTCGGTGGCGGTCAAGGTGCTCTCGCCACGCCTGGCCGACGACCAGATGTTCCGGGACCGCATGCGGCAGGAAGCGCTCGCCGCCGCGCGCCTCAGCCACCCCCACATCACGGGCATTTTCGACTTCGGCGAGTCCCCTCTCGACGAGCGATCCACCCTCCCGTACGTCGTCATGGAGCTCAACGACGGCGAATCGGTGGCCGCCCGGATCACCCGGCACGGGCCGCTGCCCTGGCGCCAGGCGGTCACCGTGGCCGTCGAGGTGGCGTCGGCGCTGGCCACGGCCCACGCCCGCGGGGTCGTGCACCGGGACGTCACCCCGGCCAACGTCATGCTCACCGGCGGCGGCGCCAAGGTGGTCGACTTCGGCATCTCGGCGATCGTCGGGCAGCGCGACGCCGCCCCGGACGGCAGCCTGCTCGGCACGCCCGCCTACCTCGCACCCGAGCGGCTCGGCGGCGCCCAGGTCTCGGCGACGGCCGACGTCTACGCGCTGGGGCTGCTGCTCTACCGCTCGCTCTGCGGCCGGCTCCCCTGGCCCGCCGAGACCACGTCCGAGGCGCTGCGCGCGCACCTGTACGCCGATCCGGAGCCATTGCCCACCATCGACGGCATGCCTCCGGCCGTCGCCGATCTGTGTCTGCGGTGCCTGACCAAGGATCCCGCCGACCGTCCCGGCGCGTCCGAGGTGGCCCGGGAACTGGCCGCCTTCGTCGGGGTGCAGCCGATCATCCCGCCGGTCGTCGAGCGGGCGCCCGACGCGCCGGAAGCGGTCCGGGGCGCCGCCTATCCGCCGTCGGTCGATCCGCGGCCCCGCCCCGGCGTGGGCCGGATCCTGCTCGCCTATCTCGGTCTGCCCGGCGGCGTGCCGGGCCCGCGGCCGGCCGCCCGCGCGCTGCGGCTGCGCGCCGGGCTGAGGATCGGGGCCGCGCTGCGGCTCGGCGGGGCGAAGCCGCTGGGTGGCGGGCTCTTCGTGGGCGGCCGGATCGGCGGCGACGCGCTCGGGTTCCTGCGCGGCCGGCACCGGGCGCAGACCGCCATGGTGACGCTGGCGGTGGTCGCCGCGGCCGGGGCCGGCTGGTCGCTGACCCGGAACACGCCGGACGTGCAGGAGGCCCAGGCGGCCGGTACGGGCGTGGTGGCCGCCGGGCCGAGCGACGACGCACGCTGTGCCGTGCGCTATCAGCTGCGACGCGACTCGGGCCGGGACTACGAGGCTCAGTTGACCGTGGCGACAACCGAGGAGCTGGCGCAGAGCTCGTGGCGGGTGCAGTTTCTCTATCCCGGCACCCAGAAGCTGACCGGATCATCCCGGGCGGTCACGCAGAAGGGTCGCAAGGTGACCGCGAAGGGTCACGGCGAGCTCAAGTCCTTCACCTTGCGTGGTGAATACCGCGACTACAACCCGTTGCCGTTGGCGTTCGCGGTCGACGGCGTGAAGTGCCGCGCCGAGGTGCTGGCCGCGCTGCCGGCAAGCCGCCACGACCGCTCCCGCCCCCCGCGCATCGGCACAGCGGCCGAGATCAGCGAGCACGGCGCGAGCGGCACAACAGCCAAGATCATCGAACGCGACACGAACAGCACGGCGGCCGAGATCAGCGAGCACGGCGCGAGCGGAAGTCAGCCGGCGAGCAGCTGGTCGACCGGAGCGTAGTCGTCGGTCAGGACCCGGGCGTCCCCGACGAAGTCGGTCAGCTCCTCCCCCGACAGCATCACCCCGACCTCCTCCACGGCCGCGATCCGCCGGGAGATCTCGGCCGTGGGCAGCGGACTGGCCGACGCCACGATGACGAAGTTCGCCCCCACCTCCCCGTCCAGCGCCTCCCGGCTGCTGATCACCGCGACGTGCGGAAACGCCGCCGCCACGGTCGCCAGCTCGGCCCGGATGAACCGCCCCGGCGGATAGTCGATCACGTTCTGCACGTAGATCCCGGACGGCCGGGTGACGCGGGCGATGTCCTGCGCCATCTCCCGCGTGGCCAGGTGCCACGGCACGATCAGATGGCCGAACGCGTCGCCGACCACGAAGTCGTACGACCCGGTCGGCTGCTCGGCCACCCCCACGCGCGCGTCCCCCACCCGTACGCGCAGATCAGGCCCCGTGGTCAGGCCGAGCTTCTCCCGGTCGAGGTCGACCAGCCCCCCGTCGAGCTCCAGCACCAGCTGATCACTGCCGGGCCGGGTCGCCCGCACGTAGTCGGGCATGGTGAACCCGCCCCCACCCAGGTGCAGCGCGTCGACCGGCCCGCTGGGCAGCACGTCGGCCACCGCGCCGATCCACTGGATGTAGGCGAACTCGAGGTGCCGCGGGTTGTTCAGGTCGACGTACGAATGCCGCGCCGAGTTCAGGATCAGGTCGCGCCCGCTCGGGTTGGCCGGGTCTTCCCGCACCTGGGCGCAGTGGTACGCCGTCTCCACGTCACACGGGTTGGGCGACGCCACCCCCAGCCCGGCCCCGACCAGCCCGATCGTCGCCAGCGCGGCCCGGGTGCGCGGCTTGCCCGGCAGCGGGGCCGTTCCCCCGCTGCGCCGCAGCCACCAGGCCAGGGCCGCGCCGGAGAGCGCCAGCGCGACCGCCAGCGAGATGACGATCCAGCTCGACGGCACCGCCGCCACGAAGATGAACCCGGTGGCCAGCGTGGCCGTGATCGCGCCGAGCGTGCCCATGCTGGACAGCCGCCCGACCACCGAACCGGTGCGGTTCAGGTCGCTGAGCTGCAGCTTGACCACCAGCGGGGTGACCGCCGAGAGGATGAACGCGGGCAGGAAGACGGCCAGGGCGGCGAGCAGCAGCACGGCCGGCGCGGCCCCACCCCGCAGCCACTCCCCGCCGAAGCGGACCAGCGGCAGTGTCACGGCCGTGCCGATCGCCCCGAGCAGCAGCGCCGGCACGAGCAACGCGCGCGGGTCGAACCGGTCGGCGAGGCGGCCACCGAGCCACGTGCCGTACGCGATGGCGGCCAGCGCGATGCCGATGACCGAGCTGCTGACCTGGAGGGTGACGCCCACATAGGGCCCGACCAGTCGCAGCGCGACGATCTCGAGGACGAGGACGGCGCCGCTGGATCCGAAGACCAGGGCGGTGGCGAGACCGGACGGCAGGGCGCGCGGCGGGTTGTCCATTCGCGCGATGCTATCCGGCCCGCCCTGAGAAACAGCTGCTAGAGCATGGACACGTGGACGTGGTTCGTATGCTCCGCCGACGCGCCGCCGCTGCCGCTGTAACTGCGCCAGCCGTCGCCGGGCATCCAGATCTGGCGGAACCAGATCACGTACATCACGCCCAGCCGGTCGGCGTTCTTCACGAAGTAGGCGGCGAGGCGGTTCCCGTAGTCCTTGTCGTCGCCCGTCGCCGGCGAGGTCTTGTAGGTCGTCTCGTTCGACGACATGTCACACGCCCGGCCCTTGGGATGCTCGCCCGAGTTCCGCTGGCTCCAGCACACCGTGTAGCGCGTGAAGCCGTCCGACTTGGCCTCCTGGAAGGCGTGCAGCGTGCGCGGCGTCAGGCAGCCCGAGCTGGTCGGGTCGTTGATCGTGCACTTCTCGTCGGGCCACGACCCGTCGGAGTTGCGCGGCGCCGGCTTGGCCAGCGGCGAGTTGACCGAGACGAAACCGCCCGCGACCTGGCCGCCGCCGACGCTGGCCAGCGCGACCTCGGCCTCTTTCTTCTTCTTGGTCAGGGCCGCGACCTGCTTGGTCTGCTCGCGGATCTCCTTGTCGATGGCCGCCTTGGCCGCCGCCGCCTTGTCGAGCGAGCCCCGGTACTGCGTGAGGATCTGGCTGTCGAGCTGGGCCATCATGTCGAGGCGCTCGATGCGCTCGAGGAAGATGTCGGGCGAGGTCGAGTCGAGCAGCATCGACATCGTGCTGGGCCGGCCCAGCCGATAGGAGCGGCTGGCGATCTCGTTGACCTGGCTCTCCATGGCCTTGGCCCCGGCCTGCGCCTGCTTGACCGTGGCCTGCAGCTGCACGGCCCGCTTCTTCGACGCGTTCAGCTTCTGGATCGCGACCGCCTGGCCCTTGGCCGCGGACTCGAGCGCGCTGCGCAGCGTCTTGTCGTCACCCTCGTCGGGATCGGCGTGCGCCACCCCCGAAGTGGCCGCCAGCATAAGCGTGCACGCGGCCAGGATCAGCACGAGCACACCACTGAGCCGGCGCTGGAAAACCGCCGCCACGGATACCTCCCCATCGTCAGCGCGGGCAGACTCTACCGTGATACGCAGGGGAGCGGCAGATCGATCAACTGGCGGAGTAACCACCGTCGACGAAGAGTGTCTGGCCCGTCACGGCGACGGCGGCATTGCTGGACAGAAAGACCGCACAAGCACCGAAATCTTCCGGTACGCCGTTTCTGCCGATCATCGTGCGGGCCGCGTGCTTCGCGACGGTCGCCGGATCCGCGAACACCGGTTCGGTCAGTGGCGTGTGCACCACTCCGGGTGCGATCGCGTTGCAACAGACACCCTGGGCAGACCACGCCTCGGCCTGTGACCTGGTCAAACCGACCAGTCCGGCCTTGGACGCACCGTAGGCGCCGCTGTTGCCGTACGCGCGGAACGCCTGTTGCGACGCCACATTGATGATCCGTCCCCAGCCGCGCTCGGCCATTTTCGGCCCGAAGGCCTGACCGAGCAGAAACGGGGCTGTGAGGTTGGCCGCGATCGTGACGTCCCAGTCGTCCTCGGTGAGATCGGTCAGGGGTGGACGCCGATTCACTGCGGCCGAGTTGACCAGGATGTCCGGAACGCCGTACCGGGAAATCGTCTGTTCGATGAGGACGGCGACGGCTGTGCGCTCGGCGAGATCGGCCTCGATCGCGTGCCCCTCGGCGCCGAAGCCGCGCAGCTCCTCGACCACTTCGGCCATCAGCGACGGACGACGGGCGACCAGCAGCACCCGCGCGCCGGCCCGTCCGAGCGCGACGGCCATGGCGCGGCCGATGCCCGAGCTGCCCCCGGTCACCATCGCGGTGCGGCCGGACAGACCGAAGATGCTTTCCAGGTACGCCGTCATCAGCGCTGCAGCACGGAGATGTCGGGGAAGATCGTGTCGCGGACCGTCCGCCAGATGTCGTCGTTGGCGGCGACCAGCACGCCGCGTTCGCTGTCCGTCGGGCGGTAGGGCGAACCGTCGAGGTGCAGGACCGTCCCACCCGCCTCGCGCACGATCAGCGAGCCCGGCACGTGGTCCCACGGCAGGATCCGCCAGAACAGCGCGAACTGCTGCTCGTCGAGGGCCACGGCCGGATATTCGTAACCGGCGCAGTGACGGCCGCGGGTCACCTCGCCGAGGGCACCCGCGTTGGCCGAGGCGATCTCGCGCAGGCCGGCAGGGAGGTAGTGGGTGGCGACGACGCCGCGCACGGCACCCGCGCCCGGGTCGTCGGTGCGGGTCTTCACCCGTACGCCGTCGTGGTAGGCGCCCGACCCGGCCTCGGCCACCGTGAGGTGGTCGCCGACCACGTCGAGGATCCACGAGGCGGCCGGCTCGCCGTCGCGCAGCAGGGCCACCATCACCGCGAACGGGGTCTTGCCGGCGGCGAAGTTGTTGGTGCCGTCGACCGGGTCGACGATCCAGACCGCGCCCGGCTCGCCCACCCGCTCGAGCACCTTCGGGTCGGCCGCCACCGCCTCTTCGCCGACCACGATCGAGCCGGGCAGCAGCGCGGTCAGGCCGCGGGTCAACGCCGCCTCGGACTCCTTGTCGGCGATGGTGACCAGGTCACCGGGCGCCTTCTGGACGATCTCGTCGGTGGACAGGTGACGCCAGCGCGGCAGCACGATCGTGGCCGCGACCTCGCGGATGAGCTCGCCGACCTGATCAAGCACGCGGCGGCAGCTTCACGACGCTGACGAAGAACTCGTCGATCTGCCGGATGACCGTGATGAACCGCTCGAAGTCGACCGGCTTGGTCACGTAAGCGTTGGCGTGCAGCTGGTAGCTGCGCAGGATGTCCTCGTCGGCGGCCGACGTGGTGAGCACGACCACCGGGATGCGGCCCAGCTCGTCGTCCTTCTTGATCTCTTCGAGCACCTCGCGGCCGTCCCGCTTGGGCAGGTTGAGGTCGAGCAGGATCAGGTCGGGGCGGGTGGCGTCGGCGTATTCGCCCTCGCGGCGCAGGTAGGCCAGCGCCTCGGCGCCGTCGGAGACGACGTTGAGCCGGTTGCGGACCTTGTGCTCCTCGAACGCCTCCTGGGTCATCAGCACGTCACCGGGGTCGTCCTCGACCAGCAGCACCTCGATCGGGGTGCCGTCGGCCCGGATGGGAGCCGTCATGCTGTGACCTCTTTCCTCGTCTCCTGTGCCGGCAGCTGGGGCTCCGCGTCGGGAGCACCCGGCAGCACCGGGAGGGTGAACCAGATCGACGTGCCGTCCTCGACGTCGAGGTCGAGCCAGATCCGCCCGCCATGATATTCGACGATCTTCTTGACGATCGCCAGACCAATTCCGGTTCCCTCGTACGCATCCCGCGCGTGCAGCCGCTGGAAGATGACGAAGACCTTGTCGGCGAACTCCGCCTCGATCCCGATCCCGTTGTCGCGCACGTTGATGCGCCACTCGTCGTCCCCGCGCGTGGCCGAGACCCGGATCACGGGCGGCACCTCGGGCCGCCGGAACTTCAGCGAATTGCCGATCAGGTTGACGAACAGGGTGGTGAGCAGCGGCTCCTCGCCCTCGACGACCGGCAGCTCGGACCAGCTGATCTCGGCGTCCTCGCCCGCCCGCACCTCGAGCTGCGACTTCACCTCGGTCAGCACCCGGTCGAGCGGCACCTCGGTGAACCCGGCGGTGAGCCGGCCGATGCGCGAGAACGCGAGCAGGTCGTTGATCAGGCGCTGCATGCGCTGGGCGCCGTCGACCGCGAACGCGATGTACTGGTCGGCGCGTCCGTCGAGCTGACCGGAGTAGCGGCGCTGCAGCAGCTGGCAGAAGCTGGCCACCTTGCGCAGCGGCTCCTGCAGGTCGTGCGAGGCGACGTACGCGAACTGCTCGAGGTCGCGGTTGGACCGGGTCAGCTCCTCGGCCTGCACCTTGAGCTGGTCGTTGACCCACTCGATCTGGGCCCGGGCCTCGCGCACCTCGGTCAGCTCGGCCGCGATCTTCTGCCGCATGCCCTCGACGTCGTCGGCCAGGCTCGCCAGCTCGGGTGAGCCGGTGCTGGAGATGTGCTTGTCGTAGTCGCCGTCGGCCACCTCGCGCACCTGTCCGGCGAGCTCGGTCACCGGGCGGCTGACCATGCGGTCGAGCAGCAGGAGCAGCGCCGAACCGGCCAGGATGATGATCGCGGCGGCGGCGATCTGGATCGCCACCATCGTGCGGCTGCTCTGCTTGGCGGCGTCGGCCGACTGCGTACGCAGGACCTGGATGTCGTCCTGCATGGTGGCGATCGCGCCGCGCAGGGCGTCGAACCGCTCGGTCGAGGTGCCCTTGAGACGGTCCTGACCGGCCTGGGTGCCCTCACTCCGGATGACCGCGATCACCGGCTCCGCCACCTCGCGGTGCCAGTCGTCGGCCCGCTGCTGAACGACCTGCAGCGCCTCGCGGATCTCGGTGTCGTCGGGGTTCAGCAGATCGTCGATGCGGGCGATCAGCCGTTTCTCGTCCTCGACACCCTTCGTGTACGGGGTGAGGTTGGCCTCGTTCCCGGTGATCGCGAACCCGCGGATACCGGTCTCCTGGTCGACGTACGCCGTGTTGAGCGTCTCGCCCGCCGCCCGCATCGGGCTGGCCCGGTTGAGCACGTCATCGAGCTGGCGGTTGTTGCCGGCGGCGGTGATCGCGGCGAACACACCGAGCGCGCTGAGGATCACCCCGACCGCGACGCAGAGGGCGACGATGCGCCGCCGCAGGGTCCAGGTGCGCGGGTCGAACAGGCTCATCGGCCACTTCCCCGCGAGATCAGCAGCATCGCGACGTCGTCGGCGAGCGGGCCGCCGTTGGCGTGCTCGGCCCGGCCGACCAGCCAGGCCGGCAGCGCGGGCAGCGGCACCGTGCGGGCGGCCGGCTCCTCGAGCAGATCGCACAGGCCGGACACGTCGAGTCGTTCGTTCCCGACGCCGGTGTGGCCCTCGATCAGGCCGTCGGTGTACATCAGCAAGGACCAGTCATCTCCCGGAAGCTCCACCTCGGTGGCGGGCGTCGGTCTCGGGCTTACCCCCAGGACGATTCCGGTACGCGCCTCGACCGGCCCGGCCCGGCCGTCGCCGAGCAGCACGGGCGGAGGGTGACCGGCGATGCGGACGACCGCCTTGTTGGTGGCCAGGTCGAGGGTGATCGAGGCCACCGTCGCGAAGACCTCGCGGGCCCGGCGTTCGCTCATCAGCACCTGTTCCAGGGAGGCCAGGATCTGCTCGTCGGGCACGCCGGCCAGCACCAGCGCCCGCCAGGCGACCCGGAGCTCGACGCCGAGCGCCGCCTCGTCGACACCGTGGCCGCAGACATCGCCCACGATCACGTGCAGGGTGTTGTCGCCGACCTGGACGACGTCGAAGAAGTCGCCGCCGAGCAGACCCATCGCCCGGCCCGAGCGATAGAACGTGTGCACCGCCACCCGATCGGTGGACATCAGGGGCTGGGGCAGCAGACCGCGTTCGAGGCGGGCCGACTCGGCCTGGCGCAGCTCGACCTCACGCAGGCGCTGGGCGTTCTCGTCGGCCCGCTTGCGCTCGACCGCGTAACGCAGGGCGCGGGTCAGCAGGACGCCGTCGACCTGGCCCTTGACCAGGTAGTCCTGGGCGCCCTCGGCCACCGCGGCGACCCCGAGGTGCTCGTCGGAGCGGCCGGTGAGCACGCAGACCGCGGCACTGCCCGCGACCGCGAGAAGTTTGCGCAGGCCGTCGATGCCCTCGGCGTCGGGCAGGCCGAGGTCGAGCAGCACACAGTGGATGCCGGCGATCAGGCCGCGGGCCTCGCGCAGGCTGGTCGCGACCCGCAGGTCGAACGGCGCGTCGGCCTCGTGCAACAGCTCCCGGACGAGGAAGGCGTCGCCCTCGTCGTCCTCGACCAGCAGCACCCGCAGACGTTCCTGGGCCACCTGACCGCCGGGCCGGGCGCGTGGCGCGACGGAGCGTTCAGTCATGCCGACACCCCACCCGTCTCCCGCCCACCCCTGACCCGCTGATGGTGTACCACCACGTGCGGGGGCACAACACTCTCACGGGGCCTCCTCGGCGGCCACTCGCCGGGCGTGCTGCGCGATCACCTGGCCAAGAATCCCGTGCAGCCGCCCGCACTCCTGGCAGTGCAGATTCTCGTCCAGGTGGCGGCCGCCGCACTCGACGCAGGTTCCCCTGTCCTCGGGGTCGCGGTAGGCCGCGAGCGCCTTGCACATGGCCCGGATCACATGATCGCTGACCGGGAAGACAGCCTCGCCCAGCGCGGTGCGCACCCCGACCATCGCGACCGGGTCGGCCTCGGGCTGCCGGTCGTAGGGGGCGACCGCGTCGATGAACGCGGCCATGACGGCGGCGGGGTCGAAGGGCGTGCTCACCCCGACAACGCTAGGGCACGCCGGAAACGATCTTCCGGCTACCCGGCGTCCGGCCCAGGCGCTTAGATATCACCCATGCGTGCACCCGCGATGACCGACCCGGCGCACCGGGCCCTGGCCGCGCTCGGCGCCGTCGTGGTGCTGGTCCTGGCCGGTTACGCCGGTCTGGCGGCGGTCCGGCCGCCGGAGTCGCGGCCGGCCTCGGCTCCGGAGTCGGAGTTCAGCGCCGAGCGCGCGTTCCAGCAGGTCCAGGCGATCGCCGGGCGGCCCCACCCGGTCGGCAGCCCGGCCAACGACGAGGTGCGCGAACACCTGCTCACCACGCTGCGCGGCCTGGGACTGAACCCCGAGGTGCAGGACACGGTGTCGATCGAGGGCGCCGGGCTGTCGTCCAGCGCGGGCGGTTCCGGCCTGGCCCGCGTCCGCAACGTGGTCACCGTGATTCCGGGCACCGCCTCGACCGGCCGCATCTTCCTGGTCGCCCACTACGACTCGGTGCAGGTCGGCCCGGGCGGCAACGACGACGCGGCCGGCACCTCGGCGGTGCTCGAGACGGCCCGGGCGCTGCTGGCCGGCGACCGGCCCCGCAACGACGTGGTGCTGGTGCTCACCGACGGCGAGGAGGCCTGCCTCTGCGGGGCCAAGGCCTTCGTCGACCAGCACCCGCTCGCGCGGGACGGCGGCGTGGTGCTCAACCTCGAGGCCCGCGGCAGCAGCGGCCCGGCGATCATGTTCGAGACCTCGGCCGGCAACGGGCGGCTGGTCGCGGCGTACGGGCACGCCCCGAAGCCGGTCGGCACGTCGTTCGCCGTCGAGATCTACCGGCTGCTGCCCAACGACACCGACTTCACGGCGTTCCGCGAGTCGGGCTTCGCGGGGCTGAACGCGGCGTACATCGACGGCGCGGCGGTCTATCACGGGCCGACCGACACCCCGGCCGCCATGGACCGCGACAGCCTGCAGCACCACGGCGAGAACACCCTGGCCGTCGTCCGCGAGCTGGGCCGGCAGGATCTGGCCGCGCTCGAGGCGACCGACGGGGACGACGCCACCTATTTCCCCGCGGCCGGCCTGCTGGTGCGCTACCCGGGCTCGCTGGTCTGGCCGATCGCGCTGCTGGCCCTGGTCGCGGTGGCGGCGCTGGCCGGGCTGGCCCGCCGCCGCGGGGTGATCACGGCCCGGCGCGGCCTGTTCGCCGGCGCGCTGGCCCTGGTGCCGATCCTGCTCGCGCCCGTGCTGGCCCAGGTGCTGTGGTTCCTGCTCAAACTGATCCGGCCCGAGTACGGCGCGATGCCCATCGACCCGTACCGCCCGGGCTGGTACCGGCTGGCCGTCGTCCTCCTGGCCGCGGCGGTGGTGATCGGCTGGTTCGCGCTGCTGCGCCGCCGGCTCGGCCCGGCCGCCCTGGCCGTCGCCGGGCTCGCCTGGCTGGCCGTGCTGGGCGTGGTCCTCGCCGCCTTCGTGCCCGGCGGCTCCTACCTGGCCGCCCTGCCCGCGCTGGCCGGCGCGCTGATGGGCCTGGTCGCGCTGGTCACCCGGGGCTGGCTGCCGGTGATCGCGGTGACGCTCAGCGGCGCGGTCGCCACCGTGATCCTGCTGCCGACCGTGGTCATGCTGTTCCCGGCGCTGGGCATGGGCCTGGGCGCGGCCGGCGCGTTCCTGACCGTGCTGCTCGGGCTGGCCCTGCTGCCGGTGATCGATCTGCTGCACCCCCGGGCCTGGGGTCAGCGCGGTCTCGAGGCGCTGCGCGGCCGTCGCCGGGGTGCGCTACCCACGCTGGCCACGGCCGTCGCCGTGCTGGTCTGCGCGGGCGTGGGCCTGGCGGTCGACCGGTTCGACGCCCAGCGGCCGGCCCTGACCCAGCTCATGTATGCGCTCGACGCCGACACCGGCACCGCCCGCTGGATCAGCGACGAGACGGCGGTGCAGAAGTGGACCGGCCACTACGTCCGGGGCGACCGGCACCGCGTCGACGACACCCTGCCGTCGTTCGGTCCCGAACAGGTGCGCACCGGCGACGCCCAGGCCGCCGATCTGCCCGCCCCGATGCTGACGGTCGAGTCCGACACGAGCTCCGGCGGCGTCCGCGCGCTCACGCTCCGGCTGAAGCCGCAACGCCCGGTCCGCCTGGTCACGCTGCACGTGGCGGCCGGAGCGCCGGTGGACTCGGCCACCGTGGGCGGCCGCCCGGTGCCGGTCACGAACGCCACCGACCGGGCGTGGGGCTGGGGTTTCGTCTTCCACGCCCCGCCCGCCGACGGGGTCGAGATCAAACTGACCGTCCGCGCGGCCGGGCCGGTGAAGGTCCGGGTGACCGACGGCAGCGACGGGCTGAGCGACCTGCCCGGGTTCCAGGCCCGGCCGCCCGGCGTGGGCATCGTCGGTTCGCACACCAGCGAGCTGGTGGCCGTGGCGAAGACGTACACGCTGTGACCGGGATCCGGATCGAGCCGAGCGGCCCGGCCGACGCCGAGGCGCTGGGGGCCGTCTACGCCGACGCGTTCGGCCGGCCGCCGTTCGACGAGGGTCCCGAGGTCGTCGCCGCCTGGCGTGACGAGTCCCTCCCGCAACACGCCGCCCGCGCCGGTTTCCGCTGCCTGGCCGCCTGGGACGACGACCTGGTGGTGGGTTTCACCTACGGCTACACGGGCGAGTACGGCCAGTGGTGGACCGACCAGATCGCCGCCGTGGTGCCGCCCGCGCTCGCCGCCGAGTGGCTGGGCGGGCATTTCGAGCTGGTCGAGCTGGCCGTACGGCCGTCGCACGAGCGGCGCGGCATCGGCGCCGGCCTGCACGACCGGCTGCTCGACGGCCTGTCGCACCGGGTCGCCCTGCTCACCGCCACCGACGACGCCACCGCGCCGGCCCGGCGGCTCTATCACCGCAAGGGGTGGGAGCCGCTGGCCGACCACGTGTTCGAGGGCTCGACCCTGATGGGCAAGCGCCTCAGCTAACGGCCGCGACCGCGGCGGCCGGTCGACTCGTTGTGACGGAAGTGCACGAAGAGGCGGCCCCAGTTGTCGCCGTCCTTCTCGACCCGGTGATAGAGCTGCTTGATCTCTTTCTGGTCGAGGAAGCGCAGCACCTTCTTCTTCAGGGCGCCGCTGCCCTTGCCCGGGATGATCTCGACGGTGCTGGCCTTCTTCTGCACGGCCTCGTCGATGATCTCGCGCAGCGCACGGTCGATCTGCTGCCCCTTGTTGAAGATGTCGTGCAGGTCGAGCTTCAGCTTCACGATGCCGACCCTATGCGGTCTCGGACTTGCCGAGCCACTGCTCGACCCGATGGACGGCCTCGGAGTACTCCGGTTGCTGCTTCATCGCGGCGGCCAGGCGCAGGTGCGGCAGGGCCTCGCGGAAGCGCCCGTCGCGCTCCAGCGTGCGGCCCAGCACGTGGTGGGCGTAGTGGTCGGACGGGTCGTGCTCGACCAGCGCCCGCAGCTGCGTCTCGGCCCGCTTGAGCTGGGCCGAGTTGAAATAGGCACGGGCCAGCAACTGGCGTACGGCGGTGTTGTGCGGCTCGGCCTCGACTATCGGCTCCAGCAGCTTGGAGGCGCCGAGCGGATCCCCGGACTCGAAGAAGAACGTTGCCCTGCGGTACTCCTCGAGAAGATCCACGCGCCGACTCCCCACGCTCGTGCCGCCCCAGCCTCACCAACGCTGGCACAACAACGCGCCAACGGCGAGTGTTCCGATCACCCAAGCTTCCCGACAAATCGCCGCATAAGGCAACCCTGTCGTCAGACAATGCCTGCGTGGGGGATTATCCGAGCCATCTCGTGACCGCACCGGCCCGTCCACGATCCGGGCGGTTCCGGGCGTCCGTGATCGGGGTGTTCGTGCTCGGCCTCTGCGCCCTGCTCGCGGGCGGGGCGGCCGCGCCCGCGCTCGACTCGCCGGCCTTCCTGATCTCGGGCATGAACGAGATCCCGTCGCCGCCGCAGGGCACCTCGTGGGCGCCGGCCCCGCGCGAGGCGGGTGGGCTGCGGATGGTCGCCAGCTCGGACGGGCAGGAGTTCGAGCTGCACACGTCCGGGGGCGACCGGACCTTCCTGCCCGGCGTCGACCTGGGCGACACCACCCCGGGCCACCTGCCCGGCGAGGGCGCAATCTCGGCCGCGCAGTATCGGGCGTGGTTCGCGGCGATGAGCTGGCTGGGCCTGCGCGTGGTGCGGATCTACCAGATCCACCCGCCGGCGTTCTATGAGCAGCTGGCGGCGTGGAACGAGGCGAACCCGGACCGCCCGCTCTACTTCGTGCAGGGGGTGGGACTGCCCGACCAGACGTACGTGGCCAAGCGGAACCTGTTCGACAAGCGGGTGACCACCGCGTTCCGGCAGGAGCTGCAGGCGGCGGCCCAGGTGGTGGCGGGCGACTACCGCCGTACGACGGTGCCCGGTCGCGCCGGCGGCACCTGGACCACCGACGTCACACGCTGGCTGGCCGGCTGGATCGTCGGCGACGAGATCGACCCGGCCGCGGCCGCCGCCTCGGACAAGCGCAACGCCGACGTCCCGCGATTCGCCGGCAAATATTTCCGTAACACCCCGAAGTCGACGCCGACCGAGCGCTGGCTCGCCGCGCGGATGAACGACCTGGCCGGGTTCGTCGCCAAGCACGGCGTGAGTCAGCCGGTCGCGTTCGTCAACTGGCCCACCACCGACCCGCTGCGCCACCCCGAGGAGCCGCTCGCACAGGAGGACCTGGTCGGCATCGACGCCAACCACGTGCTGCCCACGGCGGACTGGCCCGCCGGCACGTTCGCGAGCTACCACGCGTTCCCGTTCTATCCGGACTTCCTGCGCCACGAGCCCGACCTGCTGGCCTATGAGTTCGCGGGCAACCGGGACCCGTACGCGGGATATCTGGCCGACCTGCGCAAACACCACTCGACGATGCCGACGCTGATCACCGAGTTCGGCGTGCCGTCGTCGATCGGCTCGGCCCACAACGCGCCGCTCGGCCGCTCCCAGGGTGACCACAGCGAGCAGGACGCGATGCGGATCAACGCCGACCTGCTGCGGATGATCCGTGACCAGGGCCTGGGCGCCGGGTTCGTGTTCAGCTGGGCCGACGAGTGGTGGCGTTACACGTGGAACACGGCCGGGGCGCAGGATCCGGAGCGCCGCCAGCTCTGGCACGACCCGATGACCAACGAGCAGGGCTTCGGCGTGCTCGCGATGGACGCGCAGGGGCAGCCGGACGCCGGGGACCAGCAGCTGCTCGACGGCGACGGCTGGCCGGCCAAGGACGTCGACGCGCGGGTCGACGAGGAGTACCTGAACCTGAGGATCGAACTCGCGGACTCGGCGCCGGGGACGATGATGGTCGGCTTCGACGTGCTGCCGGGGGTCACCGGCGCGCCGATGCCGGGCAGCAGCGACCGGCGGACGGACGCCGTCTTCGCGCTCAATCTGGTGGGGCACAGCGGTCAGGCGTACGTACGCAATCAGATCGACCCGATGAAGCTGGACTTCCCGGTGCCGGCCGCCGAACGTGGCCCCGCCCCGGACGGCTGGAAGCCCTTCGAACTCGTCGTCAACCGCGCCCTGACCGTGCCCAGGCTGCGCGCCAAGCTCCCGGTCGAGCTGCAGAACGCGGGGCAGCTGCGGCACGGAACCTGGTCGCCCGACGATGACGAGGCGGACAGCCGCGCGCTCTGGCACCTCGACGGCGACAAGCTGAGCGTGCGGGTGCCGTGGGCGATGCTGGGCTTCGCCGACCCCTCCGCCCACCGGGTGGCCGTGCCGAAGAACGGCAAGCTGACCACCCAGATCAGTCCCGGGGTGACGGTCTCGCTCACCGCCTCGGGCACCGATCAGGCGGTGGGCCAGGTGCGGTGGACCGACTGGACGCGGCCCTACTACGCCGAACGGCTCAAGCAGGGGGCCGGAAAGTTGCGCGACGCGGCTCTGGCTACGACCGGCGGCTGACCGTCAGGAGACCCACGCCGCCCGCGACCAGCAGGGCTCCGACCGCCACCAGCAGCATGGGGCTACGACCCGGCCGGTACGGCTGGGGATAGCTCGCGCCCCAGCAGAACACCTCGCCGTCCTCGGTCAGCGCACAGGTGCTGTCGCCGTCGGCGACCAGCTGGACGACCTTGCCGTTGAGGCCGACCTCGACCAGCCCGTCGCCGGCCCGTCCGTCGGCGTTGGCCGGGGCCGCGGCCAGCGACAACGTCACGACGACGGCCAAGATCGCCATTACCCGTCGCGTGATCATCATGCAAGCATTATGGGCGTTTTATACGCTTTCGTGGGTCTTCGACACGCGGCCGGGCGCGGCGACCTCGGCCAGCACCGACGTGGCCGTGATCGTGTCGGCGGCGGTCACCGTCGCGAAACCGGCCACCTCGCTCGCGCCGAGCCGGGAGGTGCCGAGCGTGCCCGGCCCGAAGGTCGCGGCCATCGCGATCGCCGCCCCGAGCGCCACCAGGCCGGTGCGCCGCGGCCAGCCGGCCGTCAGGTGCTTCGTCATCTGCGTCATGACCACGACCTTCCCGGCGTACGGTGTCAGGCGGCTGTGCGATTTTGATGCCGTTCCTGTGAGCCGGCGCCCGGTTCCCGTCTCACGCGGTGGCCCGGTGCCCGGCTCCCGTGCTCGCGCGGTGACCCGGTGCCCGGCTTCCCGCGCTCGCGCGGTGACCCGGCGCCCGGCTTCCCGCGCTCGCGCGATAAGCAAGAGTCACAGGTGGTACACAGGAATCGAAAAGGAAGCGCATAGCGTGGCCCATGACAGTAGGGGCATGACGATGGCGAACTCAGATTCCAGCACCGACCTCCGCCGGCCCGACGGGGGTCCCGTCCGGGTCCTCGTGGTCGACGACGAGCCGACGCTGGCCGAGCTTCTCTCGATGGCGCTGCGCTACGAGGGCTGGGACGTCAAGAGCGCGGGCGACGGGCAGACCGCCGTACGCACCGCCCGGGAGTTCCGTCCCGACGCCGTCGTCCTTGACATGATGCTGCCCGACATCGACGGGCTCGAGGTGCTGCGCCGGCTGCGCGGCGAGACGCCCGAGGTGCCGGTGCTGTTCCTCACCGCGAAGGACTCGGTGGAGGACCGCATCACCGGCCTGACCGCGGGCGGCGACGACTACGTGACCAAGCCGTTCAGCCTGGAAGAGGTGGTCGCCCGGCTGCGTGGGCTGATGCGCCGGATGGGCCACTCCCCCATGCGTACGGACTCGCAGTTGATCGTCGGCGACCTCACGCTCGACGAGGACAGCCACGAGGTGCGCCGCGGCGGCGACCTGGTCACGCTCACCGCCACCGAGTTCGAGCTGCTGCGCTACCTCATGCGCAACCCGCGCCGGGTGCTGAGCAAGAGCCAGATCCTCGACCGGGTGTGGAACTACGACTTCGGCGGCCAGGCCAACGTGGTCGAGCTGTACATCTCGTACCTCCGCAAGAAGATCGACGCGGGTCGCGCCCCGATGATCCACACCATGCGCGGGGCCGGGTATGTCCTCAAGCCAGCGGACTGAGATGGCGGTCATCCACCCCTCGCGCTGGCGCAGCCCCGCGGGCTGGCCGCTGCGTACCCGGATCGTGGCCATCATCATGGTGCTGCTCACGGTCCTGGGCCTGGCGGTCGGCGGCACCGCATACTTCTTCCTCCGCAACACGCTCTACACCCAGGTCGACGCCAAGCTGGACACGGCCGGGCGCCCCGGCCCGGGCGGCGGCAAGTTCCAGTTCCCGTTCGACGACACCCACCCCTACCGCGGCGCCGAGCCCGGGTCGATCACGATCACCTACACGGGCGTGAGCGACATCGAGGGCGGCGTGGTCGAGGCGTTCACCAACACCGAGGGCTTCCCCGACACCCGCTACAAGACGCTCAGCGACGTGGCGAACGCCCAGCTGCTGGCCGTGCCCGCCGACGGCGTGAAGACCGACGTGAGCGTGGACGGCTACGGGTCCTACCGGGTCGTCGCCGAGACCACGAACGAGGGCACGATCCGGGTCACCGCGATCTCGCTCAAGAACACGAACTTCACGCTGCTGCGGGTGGCCCTGGTGACCGGCGGGGCGGTGCTGATCGCGCTCGGCATCGCCGGGTGGGCCGGCGCCCTGATCGTGCGCCGCACCCTGGCCCCGCTCGACCGGGTCGCGGCCACCGCCACCAAGGTCTCCGAGCTCAAGCTCGACCGCGGCGAGGTGCAGCTGGTCCAGCGCGTGCCCGACCGCGACACCGACCCCCGTACGGAGGTCGGGCAGGTCGGCGCCGCCCTCAACCAGATGCTCGACCACGTCGGCAACGCCCTCGAGGCCCGGCACGCCAGCGAGATGCAGGTCCGCCAGTTCGTCGCCGACGCCAGCCACGAACTGCGCACGCCGCTGGCCGCCATCCGCGGATACGCCGAGCTGAGCCGCCGCAGCCGCGCCCCGATCTCCGACGAGATCGCGCACGTGCTCAACCGGGTCGAGTCCGAGGCCAAGCGCATGACCGGCCTGGTCGAGGACCTGCTGCTGCTGGCCCGCATCGACGCCGGCCGCCCGCTCGCCCACGACCCGGTCGACCTCAGCATGCTGGTCGTCGACACGGTCAGCGACGCGCACGCCGCCGGTCCGCGCCACTACTGGCAGCTCGACCTGCCCGAAGAACCGGTCATCGTGATCGGCGACGGCGCCCGGCTGCACCAGGTGCTGGCCAATCTGCTGGCCAACGCCCGTACGCACACCCCCGAGGGCACCGCCGTCACGGTCGCGGTCACCTCGACCCTCGACTCGGCCGTGGTGCACGTCATCGACAACGGCCCGGGCATCCCGGCCGAGTTGCAGCCGAAGATCTTCGAGCGGTTCGCCCGCGGTGACAGCTCGCGCTCACGGGCCGCCGGCAGCACCGGCCTCGGCCTGTCGATCGTGCACGCCGTCGTGCAGTCGCACCGCGGCCGCGTCGCGGTCGAGAGCGCCCCGGGCCGCACGGTCTTCACCGTCGTACTGCCGCTGGGCCGGTCCGCGGCCGTCATCCCACCAGCTGAGCAGTTCGCTCAGATTGCTCCGCCCGCCGGCTGAGGCGCTATGCTGTCCGACGTGTCCCGTTGGTTTTATTGGTTTATGGAGCCGGCTCCCGCCGGTGCCTCAGCCATGACCAACGACTGAGACACCACGCCAGAGCCGGCCGGGCAGCGACATGACGTCGCTGCCTTTTTGTTTGCCGGCACTCGTGGTGGGCGCCGGCGGAGAAGTGGAGACCACCGTGACTGCCCCCGAGGTTCAGCGCGTTCGTGACCAGCGCATCGAGGCCGTCGTACCGCTGATGAGCCCCGCGCTGCTGCACCACGAGCTGCCGCTGACGAGCGAGTTGCACGACACCGTGCTGGAGGGCCGCCGCCAGGTCGAGGACGTGCTGAACGGCCGAGATCCGCGGCTGCTGGTCGTCGTCGGCCCGTGTTCCGTGCACGACCCGGTCGCCGCCGGCGAATACGCCTCGCTGCTGGCCGGCGCCACCGAGCGGTTCTCCGACGACCTGCTGATCGTGATGCGCGTCTACTTCGAGAAGCCGCGCTCGACCGTCGGCTGGAAGGGCCTGATCAACGACCCCGCCCTCGACGGCACCGGCGACGTCGGCACCGGCCTGCGCATCGCCCGCCGCCTGCTGCTCGACATCGTCGGGCGGGGGCTGCCGACCGCGGTCGAATTCCTCGACCCGATCACGCCGCAATACATCGCCGACACCGTGAGCTGGGGCGCGATCGGAGCCCGTACGGTGGAATCGCAGGTGCACCGGCAGCTCGCGTCCGGCCTGTCGATGCCGATCGGCATGAAGAACCGCCCCGACGGCAGCATCGCGACCGCGATCGACGCGATCCACGCGGCCGAGGTGCCGCACGTCTTCCCGGGCATCGACTACTCGGGCACCCCGGCGATCCTGCACACCACCGGCAACCCGGACACCCACCTGGTGCTGCGCGGCGGCGGGGGCAAGCCGAACTACAGCGCGGACGACGTCAACGCCGCCCTTTCCCTCCTGCGTCAGGCCTCGCTCCCCGAGCGCCTGGTGATCGACTGCTCGCACGGCAACAGCGGCAAGGACCACCTGCGCCAGCCCGTCGTCGCCGACGACGTGGCCCAGCAGATGGAGGCCGGTCAGCGCGGGATCAGCGGGGTCATGCTGGAGAGCTTCCTCGTGCCCGGGCGGCAGAACCTGGGCGGCGAGCTCACGTACGGCCAGTCGGTGACCGACGCCTGCATGGGCTGGGACCCGACCGTCGGTGTGCTGGAGCGGCTCGCCGCAGCCGCCGCCAAGCGGCGCGCGCTGATCTGACTCTTCTTCCGGCTCTCGTGTGGCGCGCGCTCCTTCCGGGGCGCGCGTCTTCTTTCCCGTTCCTTCCGGCGGCTTTCCCGTTCCGGCGGCTTCCCGCTGCGGCGGCTTCCCGCTGCGGCGGCTTCCCGCTGCGGCGGCTTTCCTGTTCCTTCCCGGCGACACTTTCCGGGCGGCAACGGGGATTCACAGCTGGGGAACAGGAAGGGCATAACGGCCGGACAGGGGCCGCGCCGAAAGTTACCGAGGTAAAGATCCGCCCTGTCTGTGGAGAGCCTCGATGACGACGACGTTGCCCGTCCCCCCGACGGTTACGCCGGACCTTCCGCCGCCGCCGGCGCGGCACCGCTCCCGCGTGGGGCGGTTCTTCCAGGGCCCGGTCGAAGACGCGCCCTGGGTCCGCCCCTCGCTGATCGCGCTGCTGGTCGTCACCGGCGTCCTCTACATCTGGGGGCTCGGGAAGAACGGCTGGGCCAACGCGTTCTACTCGGCCGCGGTGCAGGCCGGGTCGGAGAGCTGGAAGGCGTTCTTCTTCGGCTCCTCCGACGCGGCCAACTCGATCACGGTCGACAAGACGCCGGCCGCGCTGTGGGTGATGGCGCTGTCGGCCCGGGTCTTCGGCGTCAACGCATGGAGCATCCTGGTGCCGCAGGCGCTGATGGGTGTGGCCAGTGTCGGCCTGTTGTTCGCCACGGTGAAGCGCTGGTTCGGACCGGCGGCGGGCCTGATCGCGGGCGCGGTTCTGGCCCTCACCCCGATCGCGGTGCTGATGTTCCGGTTCAACAACCCGGACGCGCTGCTCGTGCTGCTGATGGTGGCCGGGGCCTACGCGACCGTACGGGCGATCGAGAACGGCTCGACCAAGTGGATCGTGCTGGCCGGGGTGTTCGTCGGGTTCGGCTTCCTCGCCAAGATGCTCCAGGCGCTGCTCGTGGTGCCCGCGTTCGCGCTGGCCTACCTGTTCGCCGGTCCGCCCAAGCTGGGCAAGCGCATCTGGCAGCTGCTGCTCTCGGGTGTGGCCGTGGTCGTCTCGGCCGGCTGGTACATCGCGATCGTCGAACTGGTTCCGGCGTCGATGCGCCCGTACATCGGCGGCTCGCAGAACAACAGCATCCTCGAGCTCACCCTCGGCTACAACGGTCTGGGCCGGCTCAACGGCGACGAGACCGGCAGCGTCGGCGGCGGCGGCATGGGCGGCGGGGGCATGTGGGGGTCGACCGGCCTGACCCGCATGTTCGACAGCGAGCAGGGCGGGCAGATCTCCTGGCTGCTGCCGGCGGCGCTGATCATGCTGGTCGCGGGCCTGGTCATCACGGCCCGCCGAGCCCGCACCGACCGGCAGCGGGCCGGGCTGATCCTGTGGGGCGGCTGGCTGCTGATAACCGGCCTGGTGTTCAGCTTCATGCAGGGCATCTTCCACGCGTACTACACGGTGGCGCTGGCCCCGGCGATCGGCGCGGTGGTCGGCATGGGAGTGGCGCTGCTCTGGAAGCACCGGCGCAACGTGGCGGCGGCGGTGACGCTGGCGGCGACGGTGGCGGTCAGCGCCTGGTGGTCGTATCACCTGCTGGCCCGGAGCGCGGACTTCCTGCCCTGGCTGCGGTGGGTGGTGCTGATCGGCGGGCTCGTCGGTGCGGTGGCGCTGCTCGGCGCGTTGCGTCTGCCGGCCCGGGTGGCGGCACTGGCGGCGGGGGTCTCGCTGGCCGCGGTGCTTGCGGGCCCGGCCGCGTACGCGGTGCAGACCGCCTCCGAGGCGCACACCGGGTCGATCCCGTCGGCCGGGCCGGCCACGTCCGGTGGTTTCGGAGGCGGTCCCGGGCGGGGCGGCTTCCGGGGCGGGCGCGGCAACGGGGGTGGCGGCCAGGGTGGCTTCCCCGGCGGCGGGTTCCCGGGTGGCGGTTTCCCCGGTGGCACCGGCCAGGGTGGCAACACGCAGGGCGGCACGGCTCAGGGTGGCGGCACGGCTCCGGGCGGCACCGCTCAGGGCGGCGGCACGGCTCAGGGCGGCACCGCTCAGGGTGGCGGCACGGCTCAGGGCGGCGGCTTCCCCGGTGGCAACGGTGGCGGCGGGATGCGCGGCGGGGGCGGCATGGGCGGCCTGCTCGACGCCGCGACGGTCAGCGACGAGATGAAGGCGCTGCTGGAGGCCGACGCCGACCAATACACCTGGGTCGCGGCCGCGGTCGGATCGCAGAGCGCTTCGGGCTACCAGCTGGCCACCGGCGACCCGGTCATGGCGGTGGGCGGCTTCAACGGCAGCGACCCGTCCCCCACGCTGGCCCAGTTCCAGCAGTACGTCGCCGAAGGCAAGATCCACTACTTCATCGGAGGCGGCGGCTTCGGTGGCCGCAGCTCGGGCGGCAGCAGCGCCAGCTCCGAGATCGCCACCTGGGTGTCCGAGAACTTCACGGCCCAGACCGTAGGCAGCACGACCGTCTACGACCTGACCCAGTCCGCCACTGGTTCCACGACCGCCTGACCTCACTCAACCCCCACGGTGGGCCGGTTCCCTCTCGGGAGCCGGCCCACCTCTTTACCTCGCGGGTCGCCCCACACATCTCCCGCTACTCGCCCCTACGGCGGCTGGGCACTTCGCTTCCCACGCCGGTTCGGGCACTGCGGCTCGGGCTCCGGGTTCGCGGCTCGATGGGGAACGGTCAGTTCCTCCGTACGGGAAACCGGTCTTGGGTTTTGGGGTCGGACGGGTTCACAGGGGCGGCACAGGATCGCCACAAAACGCCCTCAGTTGGGGGGATCATCGTGAGCGCATGAGCCTTTCGACGCAGCCCTCGTTCGCCGCGGCCCGGAACCGCGTGGATGCCCCGGTGCTCGACGTGGTCGTGCCGGTCTACAACGAGGAGATCGATCTCGAGCCGTGCGTGCGGCGGCTGCACGCGTACCTGGGGGCCAACTTTCCTTACCGGTTCCGCATCACGATCGCCGACAACGCGAGCACCGACTCGACGGCGAACGTGGCGCACTGGCTGGCCGGCGAGCTCGCCGAGGTCGAATGGGTGCACCTGCCGGAGAAGGGCCGCGGACGGGCGCTGAAGCACGTGTGGACACACTCCGACGCGGCGGTCCTCGCCTACATGGACGTCGACCTGTCGACCGACCTGGGCGCACTGCTGCCGCTGGTCGCGCCGCTGATCAGTGGGCATTCCGATCTGGCCATCGGGTCGCGGCTGGCGCGCGGCTCGCGGGTCGTCCGGGGTGCGAAGCGGGAGTTCATCTCGCGCAGCTACAACCTGATCCTGCGCGGCACCCTGGCCGCCCGTTTCTCCGACGCCCAGTGCGGCTTCAAGGCGATCCGGTCGGACGTGGCGGAACGCCTGCTGCCGATGGTCGAGGACACGGGCTGGTTCTTCGACACCGAGATGCTGGTGCTGGCCGAGCGGGCCGGCCTGCGCATCCACGAGGTTCCGGTCGACTGGGTGGACGACCCCGACAGCCGGGTCGACATCGTCGCGACCGCACTGGCCGACCTGCGCGGCATCGTCCGCCTGCTGCGGGCGTTCGGTTCGGGCCGCCTGCCCCTGGCCACCCTGCGCGAGCAGCTGGGCCGCAACCCGCTGCCGGTCGAAGGCGTCCCCGCCGGTCTGACCGGTCAGCTGATCCGCTTCGCGGCCGTCGGCGTGGCGAGCACCCTCGCCTACCTTGCCCTCTATGCCCTGCTACGCGCGGGCATGGGTCCACAGTGGGCCAACTTCGTCGCCCTGCTGGTCACGGCGATTGCCAACACCGCTGCCAACCGTCGCGTCACTTTCCACGTACGGGGGAACGACGGCGCATGGCGTCACCAGGCCCAAGGTCTGATCGTCTTCGGCATCGGTCTGGGCCTGACAAGCGGCGCGCTGGCCCTGCTGGGCGCGCTGCACTCGGCCCCCGCCAAGCCCGTCGAGCTGGCCGTCCTGATCCTGGCCAACCTGCTGGCCACCGCGGTCCGTTTCCTGCTGCTGCGCATCTGGGTCTTCCGCTCCCGCCGCCCCGCAACCACGTAAGCAACGTCCACCCCCGCCGCCCAGCGATCGCCCACTCCTGCCGCCCCGCAACAAACGCAAGCAATCGCCCACTGCCGACGCCCCGCAACAACGCAAGCAATCGCCCACTGCTGCCGCCCCGCAACAACGCAAGCAATCGCCCACTGCTGCCGCCCCGCAACAACGCAAGCAATCGCCCACTGCTGCCGCTCCACAACAACGCAAGCAATCGGTCGGCCGCGATACGGACCCGACCGTCCGGCCAGGGCTGAACGCCGCCGAAGCCGCGCCCGCGGCCGAGGGAATCCCCGGTATTCAGCCCTCCTCAGGAAAGGCGGCGCCGGCCCCCGGCGTCGCCTTTCCGCATCAAGCCACCGCCAAGTCGGCTCTCGCAACGCACACCAGGATTCGGCGCGCACGCGAGATTTCGGCGCGCATATAGACGGTATCCGTGCACGTCTGCTCCCCCGCGCACGCCAGCACTCGCCGCGCATGTCGGCGGCGCCTGCCGCGTCGGCTCAAGCGTCGGGCGGCGAGGTCGCGCAGGGCGGCACTCGACGGTGGGGACGGAGTCAGAACCCCGGCGGGAGCTGGTCGGGGGTGATGCGGCGCGGGCGGCCCGGCGGGCGGCGCAGCAGGGCTACGGCGATCACCAGGGTGGCGAAGAAGGCGGCCGCAGCGGCGGCGATCCACCAGCCGAGCACGGCGAGGATCACGGCCGCGGTCCAGATGACCACCGCGGTGAGGATCAGCGACAGGGACGGGCGTTTGGGGCGGGGCGGTTCCAGGCGGCCGCTGGTCATGCGGGCACAGAACTCGGGGTCGTCACGCCTGAGCTGACGCTCCAACTGCGCCAGCCGACGGCTGTCTTCCCTGCTCAACATGTCGCCACCTCCGGTCGGGTCGCGGCCAAACCTCGATCGAACGGCACGCACTCCGATCAATGCCATTGTTACCTACGTGTTGCCTTTCGGATACCTCCAGAATTCCCGCGTGCCCAAACACCGGGAACTCACACCCCGGTGAACCCCCGAACGCCCCGCGCCGGATCTCACCCCATGGGCCGCCATGCGGGCCCGGGCTCAACTCGCCGATCGTCTCGGGCGACGCGGCTCTGATCACGGTGCCGGCAGCGACCCGGCCGCAAGTCTCGCTACGGCCGGCGCCGGCCGTGCGGTGACCGAGCCGACGATCGTCGCGCTCCGGTGGTTCGCCAGACGCGCCTCAGCACCTTTCGCAGCTCAGACGGGTCTGCCGCACGCACGCCGGCTACGACAAAATCGCTAGCCGAACGCGACCGTAGCCTCGGAAACCTCTCGAGCCCGGGCCACCTCGGCCGACTCCTTCTCGATCTGTTTTCGCTTGGCGGCCGGAAGCGCGCCGAACGTCGTGACGGTCAGGTCCACCCGCTTCTTGCCGGTCATCTTGGCCCGCCAGACACCGGCGATCTCGCCGTCGATCAGCAGGGCGCCGGGATTGCCCAGAATGCGCCAGACCTCCTTCTGACGGTCGCGGTCGGGCACAAGGATGTCGCGGTCGCGGGATTGCAGAAGCTGGTCCATCGGCGGGACGAAACGGACGCCCGACGGCGGCGACGCCGACTTGAGATCGTCTAGCGAGGCGGTCGGGAGCCAGGCCTTGCGGCCCTCCACTGTGACCTGGGTGAGGCGGTCTTCGGGCCAGACCGACTTCATCTCGGCGGTCGAACTGCCCAGGTATTTACCCATTTCCAGCGGACCGGCGGGGCCCAGGAAACGCAGATAGGTCAGGATCAGTTCGTCGATGCCCTCGTTCCCGGTGGGCAGCGGAGGCGCGTCGGGCAGCGGGCCGAGCATGGCGTCGCGGCCGCGGGACTGGACCTCGACGCCGCCGGCCAGGCCGGAATGCTGCCAGACGTTGCCGGCGATGTGCCGCGCCTGGCAGCTGCGACAGTCGTACGTCAGGGATTTCGGCACCCGCTTGCTGACCTCGGTGCTCACCTCGCCACGCGGCATCGGCTCGCGCACCACCTCGCGGAACGCCTCGGCGGTGACCCGGAACGCCTCGATGCCGAGTTTCATGCCGTCGGGGATCTGGCCGCTCTTGATGCGGGCCGAAGCGTCGGCCTCGCTGATCGGCCACAGCTGCTTGACCAGGGCGGGCAGGTCGGCGCGGCGATGCAGGTGGGGTGCGCCGCGGGCCGCCCAGACCATGACCAGACGGTCGTCGGCGAGCTCGGCGTCGGTGCGGGCGGCGAGCGCGACCTGGACCGAGCCGGGCGTGTATTCCTGCACGCCGAGGTCGAGCGCGGGCAGGTCGGCGGGACGGGCTGAGCTGCGCTCGGCCAGGCCCAGCGCGGCAACCCGGTAGGCCATGACTTGGGCACGGTCGACGTCGACCACGGCACCCCCTGAGGTTCTTAGGTGCGACGACCGTACCGCCGGGCTGCGACATTTTTCAGCCGATCACGGCGGCTGTCGGACTGGCCCTCGACCAGCTCCCAGGTGTCCAACCGGCTCGACCCGTGCGGCCCTTCCTGCAGGATCGGCGGCTCGCCGGTGAGACGGTAGCCGCAGCGCCGGGCCACGGCGGTGCTGCCGGTGTTGCTCGGGTCGATGCGCAGCAGGAGCCGGCTCAGGTGAAGGCTGCTCTGGGCGTACGCCGAAAGAAGTGACAATGCGCCCGACGCGAGCCCGCGCCGGCGCTCGTGCGCGTCGACCAGATAGCCCAGCTCGGCCTCCTTGAGGCCGAGGTCGACGCCGAAGAGCGTGACCTCGCCCAGGGGCCGCACGCCGTCGGTCGTGATCGCGAGCTGGATGCGCTGGCCGCTCACGCGGTTCTGATAGCAGCGCTTGAGGTACGCGATGCCGGCCTCGACGTCGAACGGCGACGGCATCGGCGACCAGCGGGCGATCTCGGGTTCGTCGAGCATCCGCACCAGGTCATCGAGGTCTTCGGACCGCCATTCGCGCAGGGTGATGTCGTCCCCCGTCAGTGTGAGCGGATAGGGCAGACGGCTGGCGGCCATGATTGAATCCTGCCCGTAAGGACCGGTTGCGGCCAGTAGCGCTGGATATGAAGCCGATGAGTGATTGGTCATGCCGCGAACGTCGGATAGGTGCTATCGCCCGCGACGCGTTCGAGGGATGATGTGCGGATCTTGAACTGGGCTCCGGTGACCAATGTGGAGGGTTGCCGGGTGGGATGATCGGTGGAGACGTAACGTTAACGGCGTGGAGGAACAGACCACGACGACCCGGCGGGGCGAGACGTACGCCGGACGATCTCGCGAGCAGCGGGCCAGTGAGCGGCGCGTGCGGATCGTGGCGTCGGCCGTGCACCTGTTCGGGACCCGTGACTACGACGACGTCACGGTGGCCGACATCTGCACCGACGCCCGGGTGTCTAAAAGGTACTTTTACGAGCATTTTGACGATCGCGCCGACCTGCTGCTGAGGGTGAACCGCGAGCAGAACGAGTGGCTGCTGCGGGGCGTGGCGGCGGCCGTTCCCGAGCGGCCGAAAACCCTGGAAGAGCTCTTCCGGCCCGCGCTGCACACGCTGGTCCACCTGCTGAAGAAGAACCCCGAGAGCGCACGCGTGATCTATGTGAACGCGCCCCGGATGGAGACCCGGCGTCGCGGGGTGCTTCGCGAGGACGCTCAGTTCGTGGCCGGCATGCTGCGTCGCGCGGGCGGCACCCCGCAAGATCCGGTCGCCTACCACCGTACGTTGCTCGCGCTGGTGGCCGGCCTCAGCGAAGTGATCATCGATTGGATCTCGCACGACATGGCCGGCGACCCCGATCAGCTGGCCGACCATCTGACCGGCATCGCCCTGGCCCTCACCGGCCGCGCCATGTCCTCCTGACCCCGTCACCTTCCCGGCTACGCGGCGTCCGATCAGTCGCGGCAGCTCACAAACCCGTTTCCCGTACGGGGTGAGGTGTTCACAGACGCCGGGCGGTGATCTCGACTCCGGCCGCTCGTAGCCGGTTGACCAGGGCGTCGCCCAGCGCTGTGGCCGGGGTCAGCACGCCGCCCGGTGCGGGAGGCAGGTCGTCGCGGTTGTGGACCAGGGCCAGGGCCGACTCGCCGAGCATCACGGCCGTCGCCGCGTATCCGGGGTCACCCTTGGCCCGGAAGCGAGCCGTGTAGCGGGCGCCGGTGGTCGTGGTCGTGTAGAAGTCCATGGTGAAGTGGCCGCCACGCTGGGAATCCTCGCTGGGACCACTGCCCGGCTTGGGCAGCAGCCGGTCGAGCACGAACCGGGCCGGCGGCAGCAGCATCCCCGCCACCAGCGCGCCGAAGCCCAGCTTGACGCCGTTGGCCACCAGCGGGGAGAGCGGCGAGGCGCCGACGCTCATCAGCTCGCGGTAACGGAACCGGCGGCCGTACGACCAGTCGTTCAGGGCGTTGCTGCGGCGGACGACCCGCGTGTTGTAGGAGGCCATGAAGAACGGCGCGAGGGTGCCGCGCAGCTTCGGGTGCACGTCGGAGCCCCGTACGGTCGCCACGTCGCCCTGCCGGCCCAGATCGGGCTCGGCGGCACGGTCGGGGCTCAGCGAGTACGGGCTGGCGGCGACCCGGCGCAACTGGCGATCGGCCTTGACCGCGTCGAGCTGCTGGCGCATCGAATCGATCGTGCCGCCGCTGACGCCGCCCTTCATGCTGGTCACGACCATCGTGGTGTCGGTGAGCCGGCCGGCGCCGTCGGCCGCGACCTGCTGCGCCAGCACGTGCACACCGAGGTCGGACGGGATCGAGTCGAAGCCGCACGAGTGCACGACCCGGGCGCCCGTACGCGTGGCCGTCTCGTGGTTGGTGTCGATGCTGTGGCGGGCGAAGAGCACCTCACCGGTCAGGTCGACGTAGTCGGTGCCGGCCTCGGCACAGGCCTGGGCCAGCGCCTTGCCGTATTTGAGGTAGGGCCCGACGGTGGTGACCACGACGCGGGTGGAGGCGGCCAGCCGGGCGAGCGCCTCGGGGTCGGCGGCGTCGGCCACGACGATCGGCCAGTCGACGCCCAGCTTGTCGCGGACGGCGGCCAGCCGCGGCTCGGAGCGGCCACCCAGGGCCAGACGGGTGCCGGCCGGGGCGTGTTCGGCGAGGTAGCGGGCGGTCACCACGCCGACGAACCCGGAGGCACCGTAGACGACAATATCGTGATCCCGGATGGCGTCGGTCATGGTTCTGGATTCTGCATCAGCGCTCCAGAAAGCGCTCGGCGGGTTTAGTCTCAAGCCGTTTGTTCCTCTACCGATCCGGCCGGTGCCGGGCCCGCCGAGGCCCAGGTCCGGCCCGTCCGCGCACCGCGGACACCGCGGGCGGAACGCCGAGTCCTGCCGCCGCCCGACGGGACACGAACTCACGGCATGGAGCGGGGGACCCACGTTCCTCGGCGCGTCCGCGCGCCTCGGGGTGAAGCCGCCACACACGTGCGGCCGGGCACCTCAGCCCGAACCCGACAGCTGACCTCGTAGGCGTGGAGGGTTCACTGTCATGGCACGAGTCTGCAATTCCGCTCGCGTCGCGCTGGTTCTCGCCGCGGCGGGGATCACCGGCGCCACCGCCCTGGTCGGACCGCTCGCCGAGGCACCGGCGGCCGCCGCCCCGTCGCCGACCACCGACGTCAACTGGGACGCCATCGCCCAGTGCGAATCGGGCGGCAACTGGAGCATCAACACGGGTAACGGCTATTACGGCGGTCTCCAGTTCAGCCGCAGCACCTGGCGGGCGTACGGCGGATCACGGTTCGCGGCCACCGCCGACCAAGCGAGCCGCACCGAACAGATCGCCATCGCCGAGCGCGTACGCGACGGTCAGGGTCTGGGCGCCTGGCCGACCTGCGGCCGCCGCGCCTCTTCCACCAAGCAGTACGCGGCGGCCAGAATCGCCGCTGCCCAAGCCCGCGCCGCCGCCCAGGATGCTGCCGCGGACGCCGTCGCAGCGCCACCGGCCGCCGCTGCCGTGGCCGTCGCCCCGACCGCCCCAGTCAGGACGGCACGGCGTGTCTACGTCGTCCGCTCCGGAGACACCCTCGCGCTGATCGCGGCCCGCCTGAAGTACCCGGGCGGCTGGCGTGCGCTGCACCGGCTCAACCGGGCGGCGGTGCCCCATGCGAGCCGGATCTACCCCGGGCAGCCGCTCCAGCTGTGACGGCGGCGGCTACCGGAGCGCCGCGACGTCGTAGTGGATCCGGGAGGCCGGGGTTCGCGAACTCTCCAACCGGCGCGCGGTCGCGGCGACCATGCCGGCCGGGCCACAGAGATAGATGTCGTGGTCGGGCCAGGGCCCGTGGGCGGCCACCAGATCGCCCACGTCGCCCACCGACCGGGTCACCGTCAGCCACGGATGCCGGCGGGTGAGCCGGTCGAGGGCGTCCCGGTCATAGAAGCCGGCCTCGTCCCGCTCACCCCGGAAGAGGTGGATCCAGCGGGTCCGGTTGAAGCGGGAGAGCTCGTCGATCAGCGCCTTCGCGGCGGCCAGACCCGTCCCGGCGGTCACGAAGACCACATCCCGGCGGGAGTACGGGTCGAGGGTCAGCGAGCCTCGGGGCGGGCCGAGCCGGAGCGTGTCGCCGGGTTTCAGCCGTTCGACCAGGGCCGCCGAGACCCCGTCGGGCTTGGCCGCCCGCACGTGGAACTCGAGCACCCGATCGGGCCGGGGTGCGTTGGCCATCGAATATTCGGCCGAGCGCCACGGCAGGTAGGGGCACTCGACGGTCACGTGTTGCCCGGCCCGGAACGGCAGGGGCCGCTGGGTGCGGCAGGTGAACACAGCGATGTCGGGGCGGCGCCGGTCGTGGCGCAGAACCTCGGCTGACCAGAAGTCGGTCGACATCGTTCGCCCTTCGATGTCGGTCGTAGTGAACGCCGGTCTTGACAGTTGCCCAGCCAGCGTCGGCGAAGCGATCGGGCGACGACGGACAGCCGGTGCGAGCGGGCCGGTCAATCGCGCAATGCGGCCAGATCAATGCTCGGATCGGCCAGCCGTCGCGGATCGATGACGGCGCGCGACCGGACCAGCGATTCGATCTGGTCGGCGACGTCCCAGATGTTGACGTTCATGCCCGCGGCGACCCGGCCGTCGACGAGCCAGAAGGCGATGAACTCACGGTTGGTGAGATCACCGCGGACGACCACCTCGGCGTCGGGCGGCGCTGAGCCGGTGTATTCCATGCCGAGGTCGTACTGGTCGGTGAAGAAATAGGGGAGGCGGTCGTACGCCACCTCCTGCCCGAGCATCGCGCGGGCGGCCGCCTGACCGGTGTGGATGGCGACGTCCCAGTGCTCGACACGCACCCGGCGGCCGAGGCAAGCGTGATCCACATTGGCGATGTCGCCCGCCGCGAAGATGTCGGGGTCGCTGGTCGCGAGGCTCCCCGAGACCAGCACGCCGTCGTCGGTCGCGAGGCCGGCGTCGGCGGCGAGCGCGACGTTCGGGGTCACGCCGATGCCGGCGATCACCACGTCGGCCGGCAGGCGGGTGCCGTCGGCGAGCACCACCTCGGTCGGGGTGACCTCGGTGACGTGGGTGCCGAGGCGGAGGCCGGTTCCGTTCGCCCGGTGCAGGTCGGCGAAGAACTGACCCATCCGGTCGCCGAGAACCTTCTGCAGGGGCAAGGCGGTGGAGCCGACCACGGTCACCTCGGCGCCCCGGCTGCTCGCGGCGGCGGCGACCTCGAGACCGATCCAGCCCGCCCCCACGACCACGACCTTCGACGAGGCCGTCACGGCGGCCGAGATGCGGCGGGAGTCTTCGAGCGTACGAAGGAGAAGTGCTCTTTCGCCGCCGGGAACCGGGACGGGGCGCGGGCTCGAACCGGTCGAGAGCAACAGGCGCTCGTACGCGACCTCGTCGTCACCGGCAAGCCGGACCACTTTGGCATCTCGGTCGATCGCGGTCGCCGTGGCGCCGAGCCGCAGGTCGACGTTGTGCTCCGCGTACCACTCCATGGTGTGCACGAAGACGCTGTCGGGCTTGTCGGTGCCGAGCAGCAGGCCCTTGGAGAGCGGCGGACGCTCGTACGGGCGCTCGGTCTCGGCCCCGATCAGCGTGATCGGGCCGTCGAAGCCCTCGCCGCGCAGGGTCTCCACTGCCTTGGCGCCGGCCAGGCCGCCGCCTACCACAACGTAGGTCATAGCCTCATCCTCGCGGGTCGATGTGAATCTTGGGAGCCGATCCGCGCCGCCCTCCGGCGAGCACATCGGCCGCCTCGTCCAGCCCGACGGTCTCGGCAACCAGCGGTCGCGGATCAACGGCGCCCGAGGCGTACGTCTCGATGGTCTCACCGAGTCCGCCCGACGCGCTCAGAATGCCCACGACGGTGAGGTCTTTGAGGACGGCCTGACGAGTGTCCACGAGGGACGGCTCGCCCGCGATGCCGATGCCGACGACGCGGCCGCCGGGCTCGACGCGGTCGACGGCGAAGGCGGGAAGCGAGGCCGCGTTGGTGGCGTCGATGATCGAGTCGAACGGGACGGCGGGCAGGTCGTCGCGGGTCCAGGCGTCGGCGAAGCCCAGCTCACGGGCGAACGCGAGCGATTCGGTGGTCGCGCCAAGCAGGTGGACGTCGGCGCCCCGGGCGCGGGCGAACATGGCGGCCAGCAGACCGATGGTGCCCGGGCCCATGATCAGCACCGTGCGCCCCGGGGCAAGGTCGGCCGCCTGGACCGCGCGGAGAGCGTTGCCGCCGGGCTCGACCAGGGCGCCGAGCGTGGAGTCGACCGAGTCGGGCAGCGCGAAGAGGGCCTTCGCGGGCACGGGCAGGCTCTCGGCGAGCGCGCCCGGCCAGCCGTGGCGGATGCCGATCTCGTAGCGGTCGGCGCACAGGTGCTGCCGGCCGTTGGTGCAGCGCGCGCAGTGGCCGCAGCCGAGCATCGTGTCGCCGGTGACGCGCCGGCCGAGCCACGACGGGTCGACGCCGGCACCGACGGCCGACACGACGCCGCACCATTCGTGGCCGATGCGCACCGGGTACGTGGCGTCGCCGCTGGCCAGGTAGGCCATGTCGCCGCTGAGGAACTCCATGTCGGTGCCGCAGACGCCGGCCCGTTCCACGTCGACGACCACCTCACCGGCACCGGCGACGGGCGGGTCGACCTCGACGACCTCGGACCGCCCCGGTCCGGTGATCACGAATGCGCGCATGCCGACAGTCTGCCGCTTCCCGCGATCGGGCGGCCGTGATGCCGCTGACAATGCCGTCGCCGCTCCTCTGGCGGTGCCCCCGGGGCGACCCCTCGGCGGCGGCCTTCAGCCGGCGGCCGCCTCGTGGCGGCGCCGGGCCATTCCGCCCACGGTCAGTTCGCGGATCATGCGGGCCATGTCGTGCGGGCTGTGCGGGAAGTTGTTGCGGACCCACCAGCCGAGGATCCCGACCAGAGCGCTGGCGTGGTATTCGGCGGCGACGTCGACCGGGAGCCCGAGGTCGTCGTGGGTGCAGAGGTGGTCGCGCATGACCTCGAAGATCATCTGGTGCAGATGGCTCGTGCCGACCGCGCGGTAGATCTGCGGATGCCGGTGGGCGTGCTCGAAGATCACGCTGATCGGCTTGAACGGGTCGCCGGGCCGGCCGTCGGTGCCGAGCAGGCCCATCTCGCGCTTCAGGTCGTCGCGCAGGTCTTCGAAACACGACGCGAACAGGGCTTCCTTGTCGCGGTAGTGCGCATAGAAGGTCGAGCGGCCGATGTCGGCGCGGTCGAGCACGTCCCGTACGGTCACCCGGTCGTAGCCGCGCTCGACCACCAGCTCGACCAGCGCCTCCCGGAGCGCCGCCCTGGTGCGCCGGACCCTGCGGTCCTCCACCGTCGCCATCCCGGCCCCTCCGCATCTGCTCTGTTGTCGCACTCGTTCCCACCCGTCCATCCGGCCCGCTCTTGGGGCGGGCGCGACTTTCGGTCTACGAGGGCGGTGCGTTTCCGGCCACTTCCCGGCATGTGTTCGGTACCGGACTGATGGCCGTTTCCGCGCGTTGACCCCTCCCACCGTAACCGAACACGATGTTCGGAAGCGAACTTAATGTCCGGGAGTGGATCATGCACATGTTCACGCACGCCGAGCAGTACGACCGTCACGCCCAACGCGCGGGCCGCAAGCTCTACGACCGCGTGGTGGCCGACGCCCACGCCGCGGGCCTGCCGACCGACACGAGAGTCCTCGACGTCGGAACCGGCCCCGGCCGCATCCCACGAGCGCTGACCGCCGTCGAGCCCGCCTGGACCATCGACGGCCTCGACCTGTCACCCCAGATGATCGAGTACGCCCGCCGGCAGTCCCCCGAAGCCGACCGGGTCACCTTCACGGTCGGCGACGTGGCCGCCCTCCCCTACCCCGACGACACCTTCGACCTGGTCGTCTCGTCCCTGAGCCAGCACCACTGGTCGAACGTGGACGGCGGCATCCGCGACCTGGCCCGGGTGCTCCGCCCCGGCGGCCGCCTGTGGATCTACGACGTGCGCTGGAGCCTGTTCCGAGCCACCCGAGTGGCTGAACGCTGTCTCACCGACGTACGCCGGGAGCCGGTTCGCCTGACCCGTTGGCCCATCCCCCTCATCGCCCGCCTCCACGCTCGAGCCACCTGACCCGCAGCCAGGGTCACTTGGAGTCGAGGTGCCCCAGGGGGTGGCTGCCCGTGAGGACGGTATGGGCGGTGACCCAGTCGGCGGAGTCGATGCCGGTGACGTGTCGCAGGAAGGCGAGAGTGACCTGCTGGACGAGGGCGACACGGTCGGGGTTCTCGTCGGTGGTCTCCGCGACTTGGTAACCGGAGACGCCGCCGAGGAAGTGTTCGCCGCCGCGGACGATCAGAAGGCTCTTGTCGCCGCGGCTGAAGGTGTAGGGGTCGGTCGTCCAGGCTGGGCCTCGGGTGCTGAGCGGAAGGTCGTCCTCGTCTCCGGCGACGACGAGGCCAGGCGCCGTGATCTGGGAGAAGTCCTGATCGCGGAGCCAAGGAAGGTTGTCGTGGGCGAAGGGAGTCAGCTCGCCGCCGCCCTTGCCTGCGGTGGCCAACTGGATGCTGGCCATGATCCGGGCATCAGACAGGTCCTCGGCGGCACCGCTCTGCGGATCGGTGACGCGCAGGCCGACCAGGATTCCGGCGGTCTGCCCGCCGAACGAATGCCCGGCCGCTACGACGCGGCTGCGATCCATACGGCCGGTCAGGCCCGGCACGGCCGCCTCCAGGGTGGTGAGCCCATCGAGGATGCGCCGCAGGTCCTGGACGCGGTAGCGCCACATCTGGGGACGGCGAGGGTCGTCAGCGGGGAGATCGAACCGATGGGAATCCAGATGGGTGGTCTGGATCACGATGAAGCCGCCGCCCGCCCAGTGGTCGACCAGCGGGGCGTAGCCGTCCAGATTCGAACCGAAACCGTGAGCGAAAAGCACCACAGGCAGGCCGGAGCCCGCCGTGGGAGCGGTGACACGAACGTGCAGGTCCGCACCGCGATACGGCGCGTTCAGCGCAAGAGATCTGACGGACACGGTCGGATTGAGGGCGGGACCGGAAAGGCCGGTTGCGGGATACGTGGTCACGTGTGTCTGCCTTCAAGGAGTTGACGGGCCGCGGGGAGACGGCCCCTGACGGACGTGAGAGTTACCGTAAAAGTTGACGTTGACGTCAAAGGCAAGGGCGCGTGACGCGCAGCACTGACCGGAGAGAGGCAGGAATGCGGATCGGTGAGCTCGCGCATCGCACGGGTGTCACCACCCGGGCCCTGCGCTACTACGAGGAACAGAACCTGCTCACCGCCGAGCGCAGCAGCAGCGGTCAGCGCCACTACGCGGAAGATGCGGTCGAACGGATTCGCCTCATCCGCCAGCTCTACGCCGCCGGGCTGAACAGCAAGACCGTCGCCGAGCTGACGCCCGACGTGGTTGACGGCCGGGCCACCCCCCAACTTCTTCAGCGCCTGGATGCGGAGCGTGACGATCTCGACCAACGGATCACGGACCTGATCCGCACCCGGGACAGGCTCGACTCCGTCATCAGGGGCGCTTCAGCGAACATGCACACCGGCGCCCGCTGTCCCCGGATCGCCGACGCATGAATGCTGCGGCCACCGCAAGACCCTCGGTCAGTGGGCGGGCTCGGGCTGGGCGGCTTGGGCGCGGCGGGCGGTGGACCAGCGGGGTTCGGACAGGACGGCCAGCACGGCTACTGCGGTCAGGGCGGCGCCGGCCAGAGCGGGCGCCCGCGGGCCGGAACTGGTGAGCAGGGCGCTGCCCAGGAGGGCGCCGCCGGTGATGCCGACGTTGAAGGCCGTGGACGTGCCGGCGGAGGCCATGTCGGTGCTCGCGGGGGCCACCTCGAGGACGCGGGCGCCGAGCACCGAAGCCATGCCGGACAGGGCGAAACCGGCCACGGCGGTGGTCACCACGGCGGTGATCCGGTCGGTGCCGAAGGCGAACTGGGCGGCCAGCGCCACGGCCTGGATGACGGTGACGACCAGGAGGCTCGGCCAGCCCCAACGGCCCACGACCAGGCCCGCGACGACGACGCCGAGCAGGCCGGCGACGCCGCGCAGCAGCAGGATCGGGCCCAGGGCCGAGGGGTCGAAACCGCTGACCCGGGTGAGGAACGGGTCGATGTAGGTGAAAGCGGCGAACGCCCCGGAAACCGTGATCGCGATGGCGACCACGAGCGCGCGGTAGCGGCCCGCGTCGGGGGCCGTGCCGCGGTCGGCGTCGCTCTCGCCGCGCGGTGTCTCGGGCAGCAGCGTCAGCACCACCACCAGGACGGCCACGCCCAGCGCGCCCAGGGCCAGGAACGGCATGCGCCAGTTGGACTGCTGGCCCAGCCACGTGCCCAGGGGGACGCCGACCAGCGGCGCGGTGGAGCTTCCGGCGTACACCATGGAGAGTGCGCGGCCCCGCAGATGTTGCGGGAACAGGCCGGCCGCGGCGGGAGTGATCACGGCCCAGAAGACGGACTGGCTCACGGCGATCGCGACCCGGGCCGCCAGCAGCGACGGATAGTTCGCGGCCAGGGCGGACAGGGCGGTCGAGACCACGAAGACCGCCAGCAGCACGGCCAGCAGACGGCGGCGTGGCCACGACGCGGTCAGCCTGGTCAGCGGCAGCGTGACAGCCACGACGACGAGCCCGTACGCCGTGACGAGCAGACCGATCGAGGACTCGCTGACGCCGAGGTCGCCGGCCATGGCGGCGAGCAGGCCGATCGGCAGGGTCTCGACCGTGACGTAGAGAAAGGCGCCGAGCGACAGCGCCGCCAGGGCGACCCATGCACGCGTGCGGCTCATTTCCATGGGTTCGACGCTATCGAGCGGGTCCGACAGAAATCCGCCGGTACGGAGAGTCCGTTCGTATGATCAGACGGCACCGCCTGCGCCTTTACGATGCGCGACGTGTCGAAACGGATCGCTCGCGCCACGCTGTCGGTCGCCCTCGTCGCGGGATCGACCGCGCTCGTTCTGAGCCCGGCCGGCGCCGCCCACGCGATCGACCTGGTGAAGCCCCTGCCGATCGCCTCGTTCGGCGACATCGCGGTCGACCCTGCCAACGAGCGGATCTTCATCACCGACCCGGTCGGCGGCAAGCTCGTCACCACCGACTTCACGGGCACGGTGAAGCGGACCGAGGACAAGATGCCGAGCATCAGCGGGCTGGTCATCGCCAAGGACGGCGACGTCTACGCCGCGGTGCCGGATCAGAAGTCGATCGTCGTCTTCAACGAGACGGGCACGCGCCTCGACACCTATCAGGCCACCACCGCGGTCAAGCCGACCACTCTGGCCGAGGCCGCCGGCAGCATCTGGTTCGGCGAGGCCGACGGCGGGCTCGGCCGGCTGGTCAAGGGCGAGGAGCCCGACCTGATCCCCGACATCGTGGCCACTCCGTTCGGTTCGGCTCCGGTGCTGGCCTCGGCCGGCAACCTGATCGCGGCCACCGACCCGTCGGCCACTCCCGGAACCGTGACGGTCGTGAACGCCGCGGGCGAGACGCCGGCCCCGATCGTCTCGGCCGGGGTGCACACCGGTCAGGTCAAGGATCTCGTGTTCAACGCGGACGGCTCGCGGCTGCTCGTGGCCGGCACTCAGAACCTGGCCCGCGCCGTCAAGCCGCAGGATCTGGCGGCCCTCCAGAGTTACACCGCGGCGGCCGACAACAACGCCATCGCCGTACGGGGGGATGGAACTGTCGCCGTGGGAACCGGCAACGCCGTGTCGGTCTTCGCCGCCGGATCGGCCGGCGCGAGCAGGAAGTTCACGCTCAAGAGCGCCGGCAGCCTGCAGCCCGGCGGTCTGGCGTGGCAACCCGGTGGCCCCCGCGTCTTCGGCGTCTCGGGCGGCAACGGCAGTTTCGACCTGCAGATCTTCGGCGACCCGGCCACCCTGACCACGAAGCTGGCCGTGACCGTCCCGGCCAAGCTCGATCTCGGGAAGACCGCGGCGATCTCGGCCGTGTTCACCGATCCGATCCCCGCCGGGCTGCCGGTCAAGATCACCCGCAAGGACGCCGCCGGCAGCCGCCAGGTCTCGCCGAGCACCGTGCCCGCGAACGGCACAATCTCCATCTCGGACAAACCGACCCGCACCGGCACGGTGACCTACACCGTCGCCTTCGCGGGCAACGACGACTACGTTCCGGTGACGGTCACCAAGTCGTTCACGGTCGGCACGACCAGGGCCACAACGCTCACGCTCGACCGGAACGGCAGCGTCCATTCGTACGGGGCCACGGTCACCCTCACCGCGAAGCTCGGAGCCACCTATTCGAACCGGAGCGTGGAGATCTGGGCCGACCCGTTCGGCTCCGACCAGGTCGACCGGCTCGTCCGCAAGGCGGCCGTGAACAGCAAGGGCGTGATGACCGCGTCGTTCAAGGTCACCCGCAACACGACGTTCTCGGCGGTCTTCCGCGGCGACCTGTTCACCACCACGCGCACGGTCAAGTCGACGGTCTCGACGAAGGCCAGCGTCTCGACCACGATCTCGAAGCACTACAAGGTCGCCAAGATCGGGTCGGTGAGCTACCACCACGTACGCAAGACGGTGCGCCCCGAGTTCACGACGCGGATCCCGTCCTACCCCGGCCGTACGGCGTACCTGACGCTCGAGGTCTTCAACGGCAAGGTGTGGAAGCTGTGGCAGGCCGGCTACTACCCGCTCTATCAGGGCCGGCTGGTCAACGCGCTGAACGGCACCCACACGGTCGGCGTGAAATACCGGATCCGGGCCGCCTACCAGTACGGCAAGTCGGGCGACACGCTGAACGCCACGAACTGGGGCACCTACCAGTACTTCACCTTCACGAACTAGCGCCCGTGCGGGCCGCCATCGACTCGACGGCGGTCATCAGGAGCTCGATCCCGAACGCGTAATAGCCTTCCGGGTCGGGCTCCTCGGCGTAGGTGGCGCCGAACCGCACCGTCATCGGGAACTGGTCGGCCGGCAGGCACTCGAACTCGATGCGCCGCTGCCGGCGCCACTCGTTGACCTCCCACTTGTCGTTCGGCGGGGGCGTTTCGAGCTGCCCGTGGACCAGGCCGATCACGCCGTGCAGCAGGTAGGTGCCGACCCAGTAGGCCTGCTGCGGGGTGAAGCCGGCCCCGGTGAGCAGGGTGAGCGCGTCTTCGGTGGCGCGGGTGAAGCTGGTCGCGCGGGCCTTGTCGGACTGGTGGAGCAGGTCGGGCAGGATCGGGTGCCGCCGCATGGCGCCGACCAGCGACTCGACCATGGCCTTGAGCTGTTTCGGCCACGGATCGCCGGTGTCGCGGTCGGCCCGCACGTCGGCCAGCGCGTGATCGACGACGCCCAGGAACAGCTCGTCCTTGTTCTTGAAATGCCAGTAGAGCGCCATCGGAGTGACGCCCAGCTCCTGCGCGAGCCGCCGGATCGTCACCGCTTCGAGGCCCTGCTCGTCGCCGAGGCGCAACGCCGTCTCGGCGACCGTCGCTTTGCTCAGTCTTTCCCCTGCCACTTGACAACCATACAACGTACAGGTCTCATGTACGAAGTACATGTACGGCGTACAGTGACGCCGTACAAGGACACTGTATAGGAGCCGACGGTGGGGACTCAGACCGTTCAAACCCGCAGATGGTGGGCGCTGGTAGCGGTGGCGCTCGGCACCTTCATGACCTACCTCGACAACAACGTGGTCAACGTGGCCCTCCCCTCGATCCAGCGCGATCTGCAGCTGAGCATCGAGGGCCTGGAGTGGATCGCGAGCTCATACATCCTGGTCTTCGCGGGCCTGTTACTGGCCGGTGGCCGCATCGCCGACGTCATCGGCATGCGTGGCGTGTTCTTCGGCGGGCTCGCGGTCTTCACCGTGGCCTCGGTGATCGCCGGCCTCGCCCAGAACCAGGAGATGCTGATCGGCGCCCGGGCCCTGCAGGGCGTGGGTGCGGCGCTGCTCACGCCGGCCTCGCTGGCGTTGCTGACACAGCTGTTCCCCGACGCGCGCGAACGCGCCACGGCGATCGGCATCTGGGGCGGTGTCGGCGCGCTCGCGCTGGCCATCGGCCCGCTGACCGGCGGCTGGCTCAGCGAACACGTCTCCTGGGGCTGGATCTTCCTGATCAACGTTCCGATCGGTGTGGCGACCGCGGCGATCGGCGCGACCAGCATCCCGGCCGGCATCCGCGGCCGCACGAAGGGGCTCGACCTGCCCGGCCTGGTCGCCTCGTCCCTCGCCCTGTTCGCGCTGACCTACGCCCTGATCGAGGGCGAGTCCCGCGGGTGGACAAGCGGCAGCATCCTGGCCGGTTTCGCCGTCGCCGCGGCCGGCGCGATCGCGTTCGTGGTCATCGAGTCGCGCTCGGCCAACCCGATGATGGACCTCAGCTTCTTCCGCATGCGGGTCTTCAGCGGTGGCCTGCTCGCGATGGGCCTGTGGGCGTTCGGCGTGTTCGGCATCTACTTCTACACGGCGATCTACATGCAGAACGTCCTCGGTTTCTCGCCCACCGCGGCGGGGGCCGCGTTCGTGCCGATGGCGCTGGTCATGGCCGTGATGGCAACGGTGGCGCCCCGGCTCGAGGCCCGCTTCGGCGCCGGGCGCACGGTGGCGGCGGCGCTCGCGCTCATGGCCGTCTCGATCGCGGGCATTTCCTCGTACGGGGAGGGCACGACCTACCTCGATCTGCTGCCCTGGTTCCTGGTCTACGGCGTGGGTGGCGGCATGCTCGTGCCGCTGAACAACGTGGTGGTCGGTGCGCTGCCCGCCGGACGGGCTGGGATCGCGTCGGGCATGCTCAACGTCTCGCGTGAGGTGTTCGGGCTGCTCGGCATCACGATCCTCGGCGCCATCCTGACCAACCGCTCGAACGCGGCCGCCGGCACCGAGCTGCACCGCTACCTCGAGGGCTACCAGTTCTCGCTGGTCGTGGCGGCGGTCCTGGTCGGCGTCGGCGTGCCGGTGAGCCTCTGGGCGTTGCGCTCGGTGCACCCGGCCGAGCCCGCCCCGACCCCCGACGAGGAGCCCGCGCTGGAACCGGCCTGAGCAAAAGGAAGTCGACTCGAACCGGCCTGAGCGAAGGGAGTCGACTCGAACCGGCCTGAGCGAAGGGAGTCGACTCGAACCGGCTCGAGCGACGAGGAAGCCTGCTGGAGCCGGCCAGAGCGAGAGGGAGTCGGCGCTTCCGGCTCAGGCGACGAGGGCGGCCGAGCGCAGGGCCAGCCGGCGGAGCACATCTAAATAGCGGTAGCGCTGGAAGCCGCACGGTTCCAGCAGGTGCATGTCGACGAGGTGCTCCAGAAGGCGTCCGGCCTCGAGGTCGGGCAGGCCGAGCCGGGGCGCCACGTCGGCCACCACCACCTCGGGGCGGCCGGTGAGGGCACCGAGCACGAAGGCCTCGGCGGCCAGGGGTTCGGCGGCGCGCACCTCGTCGAGGCGGCGTTCGTGCGGACGGTAGGCCCGGCGGCAGTCGTCGTGAGCCACCACGGGGTGATCGAGTTCGCTGCGGAGGTGGTCGGCGGTCTCGGTGAGCGTCCAGTTCGGACGGGCGTTCAGGCGCTCGGCGCCCATCCGGATGGCGAGCGGGATGTGGGAACACATCTCGGCGAGCCGGCGGGCCGCCTCGGGTTCGGCCCCGATGCGGGCGGCGCCGACGGACCGGGAGAGCAGTTCGACGGACTCCTCGGGGGTGAACAAGGGGGCGGTGGCCCATTCGTCGACGGCCACCGAGGGCACCCGCCGGCTGCCGGTCATGATCGCGGCTGCGCCGGGGGTGACGGGCAGGAGCATCGCCAGTTCGTCGGAGGGTGGTGCGTGATCGAGAACGACGAGGATGCGGCGGCCGTTCGCCACGCTCCGCCACAGCGCCGAGCGCTCGGGCACGGCAGCCGGGATGTCGGGGCCCGCGATGCCGAACGCGCGCAGGAAGCCGGAGAGCACCTGGCCGACCTCGGTGTCGCGCAGGTCGGCATAGAGCTGGCCCTCGGGGAAGGCGTGCCGGATGCGGTGCGCCAGACGGATTGCGAGGGCGCTGGTTCCGGCCCCGGCGATCCCCACGATCCCGACGACCGGCGCGGCCACCGCCCCGAGGCCATCGGCATCACCGGCGGCGAGGTGGCTGACGCCGGCCTGACCCGCGCCGGGGTGTGCGGTGGGGCGAGCGGCGTGACCCGCGGCGGAATGTGCAGTGGGGTGAGCGGCGTCGCGGGTGAGAACGGCGGCCAGCCGGTCGAGCAGATGGTCGCGGCCGACGAAGTCGCGGATGGCGGCAGGCAGTTGCGCCGGCACGACGAGTCGCGCGGGTGGCATCGCAGTCGGTGCGGCTTGGACGACGGGAACGGCGTCCGTGGTGGCGAACGGCGCGCCATGGAGCGGCCGCGCAACGGACGAATCGGGGGCGAGCGGCGCGCCGTGGGGAGGCCGCACGGCATGCGCGAGCGAAGAAGCGGGCGCGGTGGCCGGCGGCGATGAGGGTGGGTTGAGCAGGCCCTGGTAGGTCCGCTGCAACTCGGGCCCGGGGTCCAGACCGAGCTCGTCGGCGAGCCGGGCGCGGATCTCGTGGTACTGCGTCACGGCCAGGGCCTGACGGCCGGAACCGGAGAGGGCGGTCATCAGCAGACCGCGCAGGCCCTCGTCCAGGGGGTGGGCGGCGACCAGGGCGGTCAGCTCGGCGACGGCCGCGCCGTGGTGGCCGGCGGCCAGGCCGAGGGCGATCCTCTCGCGTACGGCGGCCTGCCGTTCGCTCTGGAGACGCACGCGCTGGGCCTCGGCCCACCCACCGGCCACATCGGCCAGCGGCTCTCCCTGCCAGAGGGATTCCGCGCGGGCCAGGGCGGCCGCGTCACCACCGGAGAGGGCGTCGGCCACCGCCCGCGTGTAGACCGCCGCGTCGAGTGCGTCGGGGGCCAGCGCCAGCGCGTAACCGCCGGTGACGGTGCGGATCGTCTCGTCGCCGAGGATCTTGCGCAGACGGAAGACGTACGTGCGGAGGGTGAGCACCGCCGTCCGTGGTGGGTCGTCGCCCCAGACCGACGCGATCAGCGTGTCGGCGCCGGCCGGGCGGCCCTCGTGCAGCAGGAGCACAGCCAGAACCGCGCGCTGCTGCGGCGACCCGAGCTCCAGCTCCTCGGTTCCTCGCCACGCGCGCACCGGTCCCAGCACCGAATACCGCACCACCCCGTTCATCCGCACCATCAAACCCGGCTTCCACCTGCGCGACTATGTTTTGTCAACTCTCCGTCGATCGGCATGCGGCCTGATGAAGCTCAGCCCGGCACCCCGGGAACGAATCAGAAGGGTCAAAAACGGTGAATCTCGCCGGCCTGCGTACGGAAGTCATCGGTCCCGTCCTCACCCCGGACGACGATGCGTACGCCCAGGAACTGTCCACTTTCAACCTGACCGTCCGCCACACACCGCTCGTCGTGGTCGGCGCCACCGGCCCGTCCGACGTGCAGGCCGCCGTCCGGTTCGCTGCCGCGCACGGCCTGCCGGTCGCTGTGCTCGCCGCGGGGCACGGCAGCACCACCCCGTCGGCCGGCTCGGTGCTGATCACCACCCGCCGCATGACCGGGCTGAACATCGACGAGAGCGGCCGCACGGCCCGGGTCGAGGCCGGTGTGCGCTGGGCCGAACTCATCGAGCAGGCCGGCAAGCTGGGCCTGGGCGCGCTGAACGGCTCCTCCCCCACGGTCTCCGTGATCGGTTACACGCTCGGTGGCGGCCTCGGGCCGTTCGGCCGCAAATACGGGTACGCCGCTGACCACGTACGGTCGATGGACGTCGTCACCGCCGACGGAGAGCTACGAACCGTCACCGCGCAGAGCGACCCCGACCTGTTCTGGGCCCTGCTCGGCACCAAGGGCAACTTCGGCGTGGTCGTCGCGATGGAGTTCGGCCTCTTCCCGATCGCCTCGTTCTACGGCGGCGGGCTGTTCCTGCCGGGCGAGCTCGCGGGCGACGTGTTCCACCTGTTCCGCGAGTGGGTGGCCGACGTGCCGGACGAGATGTCGGCCTCGGTGTGCCTGCTCAACCTGCCCCCGGCGCCGTTCGTGCCCGAGCCGCTGCGTGGTCGCCTGGTCGCGCACATCCGGTTCGCGTTCCTCGGCGACGTCGCCGAGGGTGAACGGCTGGTCGCCCCGTTCCGTGCTCTCGGTGAGCCGGTCATCGACGCGGTGACCGAGCTTCCGTACGCCGCGGTGGCCGCCGTCCACTCCGACCCGGTCGACCCGATGCCGGTCGTCGAGCAGGCGACGCTGCTGCGGGAGCTGCCGGCCGAGGCGGTCGACACCATCCTGCGGTTCGCCGGCCCGGGTTCGGACGCTCCCCTGGTCATGGCCGAGGTGCGGCACCTCGGCGGCGCGCTGGCCCGCCCGCCCGCGACCCCGAACGCGGTCGAGATCCGCCACGACGCCCGGTTCAGCTTCTTCGTGGCCGCGGTCGGCCCGCCCACCGACGACCTGACGAACTATCAGCGGGCCTTCGTCGGCGCGCTCGACCCGTGGACCACCGGCCGCCGCTACCTGAACTTCATGTTCGCCGGCGACACCGCACCCGCGACGGTGGCGCTGGCCTACACCGACGAGTCGTTCCGCCGTCTGCGTGAGGTCAAGCGACGTCACGACCCGTCGAACGTGTTCCGGATCAACCACAACATCGAACCGGCCGCATAGTCTCGGGGAGTGACGAGAACACCCCGGTTGGAGATCGAATATTGCACGCAGTGCCGCTGGCTGCTGCGGGCCGCGTGGACGGCGCAGGAGCTGCTCACCACGTTCCAGAAGGAGCTGGGCGAGGTGGCTCTGGCGCCGGGCACGGGCGGGGTGTTCGAGATCAGGCTCGACGGCGAGCTGCTCTGGTCCCGCAAGGAGCAGGGCGGCTTTCCCGAGCTGCCTGAGTTGAAGCGGCTGGTGCGTGACCGCGTCGCGCCCGGCCGCTCCCTCGGCCACACCGACCGGGCCGGCTCAGCGACCACTGAGGACAACTAGGCCGCGCCGGCTCAGCGCCAAAAGGCCCGGCTCAGCGCCAAACGTTCGGTTCAGCGCCAAAAGGCCCGGCTCAGCGCCAAACGTTCGGTTCAGCGCCAAAAGGGCCGGCTCAGCGCCCGAAAAGGACAGCCAGGTCACGCTCGGCGAACAACCGGTGATGCCATTCCTCGTTCAGAACGATCAGGAGGCATTTCCGTACGGGGTAAGCCCGCGGCAACGGCCATCCCGGCCCCTCGACCGGAGTCGTGTCGGCCGCCAGCGTCTCGGAAGTGAGCCCGTCGATCACCCGGCGGACCGTCGCCATCCGGTCGTGCCGCACGGCCAGCACCTCGTCGAGCGACGGCCGCGCCGAACGGTCGCGCGGCACCTCGGGCGTGTCCGGCATCCCGTCCCACGGCAGTGACAACGCATCCCAGGGTGTCGGGTCACCGAGGATCGCCCGCAGCACCCACGAGTCGGCCACAAAGATCATGTGCCGCAGCGTCTCGATGAACGACCACTCGCCGTCCACCGATTCGTGCAGCTGCTCGGGCGGCAGTTGGCGGGCCCGCTCGACCGTGCCCGCCCACCGCTGCTCGACGATGTCCCACGCGACGCGGAAGCCGTCGGCGGTGTCGGGTCTCATGCGAGCCCGGTCCGGGTCGCGCCGGTCGAGTTCGGCCTCGATCAGCGGCACCACGTCGACCCCGTTGATCACGAGGTTGTGCACGTCGCCGTCGATGCTCACATCCCGCAGCTCGACGCCCCGCATCGTCGAGCGGGAGAAGTCGGTGTCGCGGAACACCGATCCGGTGAGGTCGGTGAACGAGAAGCGCGATCCGTTCAGGTCCTGCCGATGGAAGTCAGCCATGGCAGGACCGTAGTCGGAGATCCGGACGTCAGGCTTCCGGATTGCCGGGCCCGACCCGGTGCCGGCCGATCGGGACGATCATCGGGGTGTTCGAGATCGGGTCGTTGACGAGCTCGCACCGCATCCCGAAGACGTCCCCGATGATCTCGGCGTCGAGCACCTCGTTCGGGTTGCCGGCCGTCACCACCGCGCCGTCCTTCATCACGACCAGGTGGTCGGCGTAGCGGAAGGCCAGGTTGAGCTCGTGCAGCACGATCACGACGGTGGTGCCCTCGGCCTCGTTCAGGTCGGTCAGCAGGTCGAGAACCTCGACCTGGTGACTGATGTCGAGATAGGTCGTGGGCTCGTCGAGCAGCAGGATGCCGGTACGCTGGGCCAGCGCCATCGCGATCCACACGCGCTGCCGCTGACCGCCGGAGAGCTCGTCGACCGGCCGGGCCGCCAGCGGCAGGGTGCCGGTCGCGGTGAGCGCCGCCGTCACCGCCTCGTCGTCGTCGCTGCTCCACCGCCGGAACCAGCCCTGGTGCACGTGCCGGCCGCGGCTGACCAGGTCGGTGACCGTGATGCCGTCCGGCGCGATCGGGCCCTGGGGCAGGATGCCCAGTTCGAGCGCGACCTCGCGGCTGGGCGTGGAGTGGATCGACTTGCCGTCGAGCAGCACGCTCCCCGAGGCGGGCGGCAGCAGCCGGGCCATGCCACGCAGGAACGTCGACTTCCCGCACGCGTTGGGTCCGACGATGATGGTGACCTTGCCGGTCGGCAGCTGCATGCTGAGGTCGTTGACGATGGTGCGCTCGCCGTATCCCAGCGAGAGCCGTTCTGCCTGCAGAGTCAGGGGCACGGTCAGCCTCCTCGGCCGGAGCGGTTGGCCGTGGCGAGCAGCCACAGCAGGTAGGGGGCGCCGATCACGCCGGTGACGACGCCGACCGGGAACTGACGGGATCCGAGCAGGTGCGACCCGATGAAGTCGGAGACCAGCACCAGCAGCGCGCCGACCAGGGCGGCCTGGAGCAGGACGGGCCGTCCCCCGCCGACCAGCCGGGCCGCGATCGGCCCGGACATGAAGGCGACGAACGCGATCGGACCGGCCGCCGAGGTCGCCATGCCGGCCAGGCACACCGCCACGATCAGCAACGCGAAGCGGCTCCACTGCACCCGTACGCCGAAAGCGGTAGCCAGGTCGTCACCGAGCTGCATGCCGGTCAGCACCCGCCCGAGGATGAGGGCCAGCGGCAGCAGGATGAGCAGGGCGACCGCGAGCGGGATGATCTGCGGCCAGGTGCGGCCGTTGACGCTGCCGGTCAGCCAGATCATCGCCTCGGCCGCGACCTTCACGTCCGACCGGGTCAGGATGTAGGAGGTGATGCTGGTCAGCACCGTGCCGATGCCGATGCCGACCAGGATGAAGCGGTAACCGCCCACGCCCTTGCGCCACGAGAGCGCATAGATGGCCAGGGCCGTGACCACCGCGCCGGTCAGACCGGCGGCGGCGACGATGCCGCCGTCGAGCCCGAGCACCATGACCATGACGATCCCGGCCGTGGTCGCGCCCTGGCTGACGCCGATCACGTCGGGGCTGGCCAGCGGGTTGCGCAGCAGCTGCTGGAACAGCGCGCCGGCCAGGCCGAACGCCAGCCCGGTCAGCACCGAGACCGAGGCCCGGGGCAGGCGCAGGTCGTGCATGATGTAGTCGACCCCGGCCGGTGTGGGCTGCCCGAGCAGCGACCGCACCACGTCGGGCAGGGAGATCTGGAAATCGCCGTAGGACAGGGCCAGCGCGAACATCGCGATCACCGCGACGAACAGGACCACGGCCACCGTACGGGCCCGGGCCGACTCGCGGCGCCGGGTCGTCTCGACCACCCCGGCGCTCACAGCTCGGCCAGTTTCTCGCGACGGGCCATGGCCACGAAGATCGGCGCCCCGATGATCGCGGTGACGATGCCGACCTGCACCTCGCCCGGGCGGGCGACGACCCGGCCGATCACGTCGGCGATGAGCAGCAGGAGCGGCGCCAGCAGCATCGAGTAGGGCAGCAGCCAGCGGTGGTCGGGCCCGGTGATGGCCCGCGCGATGTGCGGGATGACCAGGCCGATGAACACGAGCGGACCGGCCATCGAGGTGGCCGTGCCGCAGAGCAGGACGACCGCGCCGGCCGCGATGAGCCGGGCCACGATCACGTTCTGGCCGAACGAGGTGGCCACGTCGTCGCCGAGGGCCAGCGCGTTGAGGGCACGCGCCGAACAGAGCGCCAGTGCCGCCCCGGCGACCAGGAACGGGATGCTCTGCACGGCGACATCGGTGCCGCGGCCGGCCAGCGATCCGACCTGCCAGAAGCGGAACTGGTCGTACGCGTCGACGTCGGTGATGAGCACGGCGGTGGTGAACGAGACCAGGGCCGCGGTGACCGCCGCGCCGGCCAGGGCGAGTTTCACCGGGGTGGCGCCGCCCCGGCCGATCGAACCGATCGTGTAGACGAGCACCGAGGTGATCGCGGCGCCGAGGAAGCCGAACCAGACGTACCCGGTCAGGCTCGTGATGCCGAAGAAGCTGATCGCGATGACGATGAACAGCCCGGCGCCGGCGTTGACGCCGAGGATGCCGGGGTCGGCCAGGGGGTTGCGGGTGACGCCCTGGACCACCGCGCCGGCCAGGCCGAACGCGGCGCCGGCGAGCAGACCGACGATCGTGCGGGGGACGCGCGACTCGGTGACGATGAGGTCGAGAGTGGAGTTCGGGTCCGGGTTCACGAGGGCGTGAAGCACCGTGCCGAAGGGCACGGCCCGGGCGCCGACGGCGAGGCTCAGCAGCGCAGCTCCAGCGAGGGCCGCCGCGATCACCACCAGTCCGGTGGTGAGTACGGCGGCCCTGCGGTGACGGTGGTCCGGCACCGGTCGTCAGCCGGCGGCGGTGGCCAGCAGCGGGGTGACCTTGTCCACGGCGTAGGACAGGCCGGCGACGGACGCACTCGAGAACGCGTTCGAGATGTCCTTGTCGTCCATGTAGGCGACGTGCCCGGCCTTGACCGACGGCACGGCCTGGAACAGCTTGTCGCTCTTGACCTGGTCGAGCGTGGCCTGGATGAGGAACACCACGGTGACGTCGGCGTTGGCCAGGTCGAGCTGCTCGTTGGAGAGCGTGATGTAGAACGAGTCCTTCTTCAGGGCCTCGATCGCCGGGGCGTTCTTGAAGCCCAGCTTGGTGAGGAAGTCGACCCGGCCGTCGCCGGTGACGTACGCGCCCCAGCCGTCGCCGGTGCGGGCGACCGCGGCGATGGTCTTGTCCTTGAAGCCCGGGTTGGCCGCGGCGGCCGCGGTGAACTTGGCGTCGAGGTCGCTCTTCAGCTTGGCCGCCTCGGTCTGCTTGCCGAGGGCCTTGCCGATCATGTCGAGCTGCTGCTCCCAGGTGGTCAGGTACATCTCGCCACCCTGGGGGACGTCGACCACCGGGACGCCGAGCTTGGCCAGCGAGTCGTGCCGGGCCTTCTCGCCGCTGCCGCGGGTGTCGAGGATCAGGTCGGGCTTGAGGGCCGCCACCTTCTCCATGTCTAGCTCGAGGGTGCCCAGGATCTCGGGGGCCGTCGTGTACTTGCCCGCGTTCCACGGACCCTGGCCGTCGCCGCCGAAGGCCAGCCAGTCGGACGCGCCCACGGGCTGCACGCCCAGCGACAACGCGACGTCGGCGTCGCTCCAGCCCAGAGCGACGACCCGCTCGGGCTGCTTCTCGACGGTCACGTCACCGAACGCGGTCGTGATGGTGACCGGGAAAGCGGCGGCGGCCGACGAGCCCGCCTCGGGCGAGGCGTTGTCGTCCTCCGTGCCGGTCGTCGAGCAGCCGGCGAGAACAACCGCGGCGCTCAGGATGGCGGCCGGCAGCAGCCGGCGTGCACGCGAAAACGGGAAATGCATGAAGGCTCCAGTATCTCCAAAGGTGAGCCTAACCTAACGACCACCACCATATCCGCAAGTCAGAGCCATCAAGGTCACAATTCCAAACGTCCTGACAAATGGGCTGCGGCCGCGATGGTGGCCGCGTACTGCACGCCGACCAGACGCCGGATCTCGATCGGTTCGAGCTCGGCGACGCGGGCGTCCTCGTCCAGCCAGGCGGCGTACCGCTGCTCCACCTCGGCCAGTGCGGAACGGACCGAAGCCCGTACGTTGCCCACCGCGGCCTCGCCTTGGAGAGCGCGAAGAAGGATTCCGCCGTAGCGCAGCCGCCACTCGTGGAAGTTCAACTCCAGCGAGTTCGCCTCGGCCACGGTGGCCGGTCGCTGCGACGCCGGGTCCTTGCTGCGCGCGAGCCGTTCGTGCCCCGCGCCCTCGACCACGGTGGCGTAGAAGCGGGCTGCCCTCCAGTACGGCGACGTCGGTGCGATCAGGCAGCTCTCGACCGCGGCAAGCGTCCGGCTCAGCAGCTCGGCCAGATCGGCCATCGCCACGGCATTGGCGGCCAGGGCTTCCGCGTACGTCACCCCGGCCTCGGACGTGTCACCGGCGCGCGCATCCAGCCAGTACGGCAGCTCGCTGACCAGAATGAGCGCGCCCCACCGCTCGGCGTACCAGGTGGTGCTGCCGCCCTCGAAGATCCACGGCTGGTTGCGGGCCATCGTGCGCTCATAGACGGTGGCCAGCGGCGTGGCCTCGTAGATGGCGTCGTCGAGCATCTCGAGGTCGGGGGCCTCGGGCTCGCCGCGGTCGAGCGGGATGCCCAGATGCTCGGGCACGCGCTTGAGCACCGGGTGCAGGGCGGGCTCGGCGCGGCTCATCCAGTAGTAGGCGCCGCCCAGCTCGCTGTTGTGCAGCGAGGCGACCAGGGCCGGCCGGTGCGCGTCGATGAGCCGCATCAGCGCCTGCGTCTCGGGGATCGGCTCGTCGAAGTACGCGTCGCCGTGGTTCACCGGGAACGTCCACTCGACCTGGTCGCGGCCGGCCGGGCGGTAGAAGTGCCGCGCGTAGTGGCTGCGGGTGAACGGGCCGCGCAGCCAGCCCTCGTTGAGCCGCAGCCCGTCCGGGTCGACGCAGTCCACGATCTGCCATCGGTGTCCGAGGCGTTCCCGCAGCTCCCGGTCGGTGCACAGGCGTTCGGCCAGGTGCAGCGCGGTCAGGCCGCCGATCGGCTCGTTGGGGTGGGGCAGGCCGAACGCCAGGGCCTCGGGGGCGTGGTCGGCGGGCCCGTCGACGGTCAGGCACCAGAGGGGGTTGCCCTGCCGGGAACTGCCGCACCGGCGCAACGACGCGACGCCGGGGTGACGATCCGCGATCCGCCGCAGTCCGGCGTGCAGTTCGTCCACCCCGGCGAAGGCCTCGTACGCCGGCACGGTCTCGATCTCGGCGAGGAGCCAGGAGGGGAGCCCGGCGGGAAGGGTGTCCATCCCGCCATCCTCCCTGCTCCCGCTCGGGGCCGCCGTCGGACGGCTATTCCTTGGTGCCCGCGGCCTGCACCGGGGGAACCCGCAGGAGGCGGCCCACCGGCAGGATCGTGGTGACCAGGGCCAGCGCCGTCGCGCCACCGAGCACGACCGCCCAACCCATCGGCGGCACGTAGGGCACCAGCTGGCCGGTCAGCGCCCGCACCACGGCCACCAGCGTCATCCCGGCGATCACCACGCCGACCGTCAGCGCCGCCCCGAGCAGACCGACCTGTTCGGCGTTGACCATCCGCCGCACCTGGCGCCGGGTGACCCCGGACAGCCGCAGCAGAGCCAGCTCGCGGCCGCGGGCCAGGGCCGCCATCACCATCGTGTTGCCGGCGGCGAGGGCCGCGTACGCGACCATCACGGTGATCAGCAGCTTGTTGAGCCAGGCGCTGATGGCCAGGTCGCGGCCGAGCTGCCCGGTCAGGTCGTCGGCCGTGCGCACCTGCCCGAGGGCAGCCAGTGCCGGGTCGGCCCGGCCGTCGGTGCGCACCAGGATCTCGTCGTACGGGCCCGACGCGTACGGCATCACCACGTCACCGAAGCCCAAGCCGCGGTCGTAGATCGCGACCACCGAGCGCTTGACCAGGGTGCCGTCGGCGAGCCACATCTCGGCCTGGTCACCGACCTTCCACCCCGACGACGACGCCTGCAGGGCCGACACCGCCATCGTGTCGCCGGTGAGCCCGGCCAGGCTGCCCTCGCGCACCCCGAGGTCCATCGTGGACCCCAGCTGGGACGGCTCGACCGTGCGGGCCACCACCGTCTCGGCGCCGTCGAAGACCCGGACCACCACCGACGTGTGCTGCACGCCGGTCGCCGCCTCGACTCCCCCGGTACGCCGTACGCGGTCGGCGGTGGTCGCGGGCAGGCCCTGCGGATCGGCCAGGACCCGGTCGGCCAGCATGCCGTCCCGGCTCTGGGTGACGGTCTGGCGTTGCAGGTTGTCCTGCAGGAACCAGACCGAGCCGCCGAACCCGACCGACAGCACGAGCGCGCTCAGCACGGCGGCCATGCCCCGGGCGTTGGCCCGCAGGTTGGCCACGGCGAGCTCACCCGAGACGCCCCACACCCGGCGCAGCGCCGGAGCGAGCAGCCGGGCCGCGAACTCGTTGATCCACGGGGCGAGCAGGGCCACCGCCAGCACGAACAGATAGAGCATGCCGACCGCGGCCGCCATCGCCGCCGTGCCCGAGGTGCCGGCCGCGAAGAACGTGGACGTGACCCCGGCGGCCAGCGTGAACAGACCGGAGGCGAGCCGGATGCGGCCACCGCGGGGCGGCTCGACCGCGATCTCGCCGAGCGCCTCGGCCGGGCGGATCTTCGCAACGCGGCGGGCGGCGATCCGGGCCGCGAGCACGGCGATCAGCATCGTGGTCACGGTCGCGACGGCGGCGGCGATGCCGGGCGCGGCGATCGGAAACTCGGCGGGGAGGAAGCCGCGAGTCACCAGCTGGTCGTGCACCCAGTGGGTCGACCAGAGCCCGGCCGGGATGCCGATCGCGGCCGAGGCCAGGCCCACGACGGCGGCCTCGGCGACGACCAGCGAGCGGACCTGGCGCGGGGTGGCGGCGACGGCCCGGAGCAGGGCCAGGTCGCGACGGCGGTGCCGGACGGACAGGCCGACGGTTCCGGCCACCACGAAGACGATCAGCATCACCACGTAGCCGCCGAACGCACTGCCCGCTTCGAGCAGCAGCGAACGGGCCTCGATCGAGGCGGACGACTCGGCCCAGCCGCGGTCCTTCCCGGCGTACGCCTCGACTCCGGCCTCCTCGGCCAGGGCGTCGACCTGGGTGATCGCATCGGGGGAGGCGACCTTGACGGCGATCGCCTGGGGGCCGGCCTGGACGTCGGTCACGCCCGGCACGGCGCGGATCTTGTCGGCCAGCCCGGCCGGGACCTTGCCCTCGGGCAGCGGCACCTGCGAGGTGCTGACCTCGCCGTCGAACTCCTTGGTCGAGATGGTGATGTGCTGGTGGGCGACCACCACGTCGGCCGCCGCGTACCGCCCGGGGTCGGGCTGGAACCGCAGGCCCGACTCGACGAACACGGCCAGCGTCATCAGGATCATCACGCCGCCGGCCAGGGCGACCAGGGTGGCGATCGAGGTTCCGGGGCGCTGCCGCAGCAGGCGCATCGCGAGCTTGAGCATCGGTTCAGCCCTTCCAGCGGGTCGCCAGCACTTCGGCGATCTTCTCGGCGCCCAGTTGCGGCAGGTCACGGACGATGCGGCCGTCAGCCAGCACGAGCACCCGGTCGGCGTAGGAGGCGGCGACCGGGTCGTGGGTCACCATCACCACGGTCTGGCCGAACTCGTCGACCATCGAGCGCAGCAGGGCCAGCACCTCGCCCGCGGTGTTGGTGTCGAGGGCGCCGGTCGGCTCGTCGGCGAAGACCACGTCGGGGCGTACGGCCAGCGCCCGGGCGATCGCGACCCGCTGCTGCTGGCCGCCGGAGAGCTGGGCCGGCCGGTGCTGCAACCGCTGGGTCAGGCCTACCCGCTCGATCACGCTCGCCAGCCACTGCCGGTCGGGCTGCTCCCCCGAGAGCTTCGAGGGCAGCAGGATGTTCTCCTCGACGGTGAGCGCGCCGATCAGGTTGAACGCCTGGAAGACGAAGCCGACGCGGTTGCGCCGCAGCTCGGTCAGCCTGGTCTCGGAGAGCTTGGAGAGCTCGGTGTCGCCGATCCAGACCCGGCCCGCCGAGGGCCGGTCGAGGCCGGCCGCGGTCTGCAGCAGGGTGCTCTTGCCGGAGCCGGACGGGCCCATCACCGCGGTGAACGTGCCGCGGGCGAACGCCGCGTCCACCCCGGCCAGGGCCGCGACCTGCTGCCCGTCGGTGGCGTACGTCCGGGTGAGTCCCTCGACCCGGACCGCGAGCAAGTCGTTCATCACTGCGCCTCTCGGTGTGCTCTTCGCTGACACCGGAAACGCTATTTTTCGCAGCGGTCAAGATCGATGAAGCCAGCGGGCCTCTTCGCGGTACAGCTAGCTGTACCCGGCGCTATTTCTCCAGGTAGCGCAGCACCGCGGTGACCCGGCGGTCGGCCCGGTCGCTGGGCGCGAGGTCGAGCTTGGCGAAGATGCTGCGGATGTGTTTGTGCACGGCGCCCTCAGTGACCACGAGCCGCTCGGCGATCGCCACGTTGCCCAGCCCCTCGGCCATCAGCGCCAGCACGTCCCGTTCGCGCGGGCTGAGCCGTTCCAGGCCGTTGTCCGCGCGGTTGCGCGAGAGCAGCAGCCCGACCACCTCGGGGTCGACCGCCGTGCCGCCGTCGGCCACGCGGTGCAGCGCCGTCAGGAACTCCTCGACCCGCCCCACCCGCTCCTTCAGCAGATAGCCGAGCCCCGCCGCGCCACCGCTGAGCAGATCGGTGGCAAAAGCCTGTTCCACGTACGCCGAGAGGACGAGCACGGCCAGGCCGGGCAACCGCCGGCGGGCCTCGACGGCGGCGACGATGCCCTCGTCGGTGTGCGTGGGCGGCATCCGGACGTCGACGATCGCCACATCCGGCTTGTGCTCGTCGACGGCGGCCAGGAACGGGGCGGGACCGTCGGCGGTGGCGACCACCTCGAGCCCCTCGGCCCGCAGCAGCAGGGCCAGGCCCTCGCGCAGCAGCGGCTCGTCCTCGGCGATCACGATCCGCACGGCAGCTCCACTCGCATGGTCGTCGGCCCACCGGCCGGGCTGGTCAGGGTGAGGGTTCCGTCGTACGCCTCGACCCGGCGCCGGATGCCGGTGAGCCCGGACCCGCCGTCCTCGTCGGCGCCGCCGCGCCCGTCGTCGCTGACGGTCAGGATCAGCCGGTCACCGGCGACGGTCGCCCGCACCGAAGCGGTCGTGGCGCCGCTGTGTTTGTTGATGTTCGTGAGCGCCTCGGCCACCACAAAATAGGCGGTCGCCTCGACCGAGGCCGCGCACCGCCGGGGCAGGTCGACCTCGAGCCGGCAGGGCACCCCGGAGTCGCCGGCCAGCCCGGCCAGCGCGCCGTCGAGCCCGCGGCCGTCGAGCACGGGCGGGAGGATGCCGCGCACGACCGTCCGCAGCTCGGCCAGGGCCAGCTCGGCGGCGTCCTGGGCCCGGTCGAGCATCTCGCCGGCCGCGGCCGGGTCGCGGGCCACCGCCCGCCGGGCCGCGCCGAGCAGCACGCTGACCGCGACCAGGCGGTTCTGGGCGCCGTCGTGCAGCGAACGTTCGATGCGGCGCAGCTCGGCCGCGTGCGCGTCGAGGGCGGCGGCCCGGGTCGCGGTCAGCTCGGCGACGCGCAGGCTGAGGTCGGTGCCGGGCGGCGGGGAGAGCAGGCGACGGCCGGGCCAGGCCTGCAACCGGGCCAGCTTCGGCGCGAGATAGAGGCCGAGCAGCACCCAGGCGAGACCGTAGAGGCCCACCAGGATCGCGTCGCGCTGGTTGTGGACCGGCCAGAAGACCAGCCCGGGGACGGAGTCGGGCGGGACGAGCCACCAGTAGAACGGGTAGACGATGTCCTGCACGGACGAGAGCGGGACGATCAGGCCGAACGCGCTGATGAAGAAGCCGGCGGTGGCGTGCTCGACGAGCCAGAGCAGTTCCCGCCCGCTGGGCCGCTCCGAGAGCGGGCCCAGAACCTCGGGACCCCAGCGTGACAACCGGGCCCGCTCACGGTCGGCCACCGCACGGACGGCGCTACGGGCGTACGGGAAAAGCAGTAATCCGATGCCGACCAGGCAGAGAATCGCCACGATGGCGATCCAGAAGAGGGTGGCCAGCGCGAGAGCCGACGTGCCGAAGCCGCCGAGCAGCCTCCGCAGGCCGTCGATGGTGGCGTGCGCACGGCGGCGCAGGCCATCGGCGTTCATAGCCCGTCAGACTAGCGCCTGGACGCGGACGGGCCCGGGTGTCCGGGACGCCCAGATCGCGGCATTCAGCACGGCCCAGGCCCCGCCGAGCAGCACGGCGGCGATGGTCTCGCTCAGGCGGCTCCAGCCCAGATAGACCCACGAGCCCGAGCAGAGGACGAGACCGGCCGCGGCCAGGGTGCCCACGGTGACCCGCTGCGGCCAGGTCAGGCGGCGCGACACCAGCCAGGCCAGCAGACCGACCACGGCCGCCAGCTGGGCCGTCTGCACCGACGCCAGTGAGGCGAGCGCCGGACCGGCCTCGGCCAGGGGCAGCGGGCCGTCGTACTCGGCGGCGGACGGGAAGAACAGGTCGGGCGGGCCCTCCCACGAGGGCGGATTCAGGACGGCGAGGATCAGGGTCAGGACGACCATGGGAACCAGCGGAGCCAGGGCGTCGAGCACGCCCTCGCGGCGCCACCAGGCCCGCAGCAGCACGGCCAACGCGGCGACGCCGAGCAGGATCTCGGGGCTGACCGAGGTGGCGAGTTCGAGCGCGAACCGGTAGCCGTCGGAGCTCCACTGCCCGCGGGCCCAGGTGGTGACGGCGTCGTCGGCCGCGGACAGGCCGCTCAGCTTGACGATCAGCGGGATGACGACGATCAGCACCGCCGCCAGAGCCACCAGCGCGCCCAGGCTGATCAGCACCCGGGTGGCACGGCTGCCGGTCAGCGGAGGCCAGGCCGGCTGGCTGAACAGGTGCCGGCCGCTGGTTGAGTTGAGCGGGTGCCGCCCCAGCCAGCGGCCGGCCAGCACCAGCGCGATGAGCAGGCCGGTGAGCACGGCCAGGGCACCCCCGGCCCGACCGGCCCGGGCGGCCAGCACGTCGTAGGAGGCGCCGGCCAGATAGCTGCCGACGACCAGCCACAGCGACCAGCCGACCGCCGCCGGGATCTGCCCGGCCGCGAACCGGCGGTAGGGCACGCCGTTCATCCCGGCCAGGCGGGGTACGAGCGTACGGGCCCCGGCCACCCACTGTCCGAAGAAGACGGCCCGGCCGCCGTGCCGCTCGAAGATCCGCTCGGCCCGCTGCCAGTGCCGCTCCTTGACGAACCGGGCGCGTGGCCCCCGGCGGCGCCCGGCGAAATAGCCCCCCGTTCCGCCGAGCACCGCCGCCCCCACCGCGACCAGCGCGGCCGGAACGATGCCCACCACCCCCTCGTTGGCGAGCAGTCCCAGCGCGACGAGCGCGGTCGCTGACGGCAGCACCAGCCCGGCCAGGACGGCCGCCTCGGAGACCACGAGAGCGGCCACCACCAGCAGCACGAGGCCGGCCGGCAGCGAGCCGAGCAGGTCGTCGAGCCATTGCACGATCGAAGCCTATGAACGCGCTTCCCCCAGGCGGATCGGTGAGATTCCCCTAAGCTCGGGCGGGAACTTTCTCAGGCCGGGGAGCGACCAACCACTCCCCGGCATCGGACAGAAGGACCTGTGAACCCATGACCAAGCCCGTGACCCGCCTGCTCGTCGCCCTGGCCGCGGTGCTGGCGGTGCTTCTGCCCGGCGCACCGGCGTTGGCCCACAACGCGCTGGCCGAGGCGACCCCGGCCAAGGGCTCGACGGTCAAGAAGGCGCCGACCAGCGTCAAGCTGAAGTTCCTGCAGAAGCTGAACCCCGAGTACACGACGATCGCCGTCTCCTCCGGGTCCACCAAGATCGACGCGTCCGACCCCGAGGTGGCGGGCGCGACCGGCACGATCACCTTCGAGCCGCTGGCCAACGGCGCCTACACGGTGGCGTACCGGGTGGTCTCGCAGGACGGCCACACCGTGCAGGGCTCCTACAAGTTCACCGTGGCCGACCCGGCCGCCACCGCCGCCCCGAGCTCCGAGCCCGCCCCGGCGCCGGACGAGTCGCTGGTCGAGGTTCCGCCGACGGCCACCAGCGCCGCGCCCTCGGCCCCGGCCGCCGACCTGGCGTCCGCCGAGAGCGACGACTCCGGCAACACCACCATGTTCGTCGTCATCGGGGCGATCGTCGTGGCCCTGCTCGCGTTCGCCGGGTTCCTCTTCGCGCGCAACCGGAGGGCCGGCTGACGGGGTTATGCTCCGTCGATGGATGGGCTGGGCGTCGCCGTCGTCGGGTTCGGCTGGATGGGGCGGGTGCACGCCCAGGCGTACGCCCGGGTCCCGCACCACTTTCCCTCGGTGAGCCCGGTCCGCCTCGTCTCCGTCGCCGATGACGTTCCCGGCCGCGCCGACGAGGCCGCCCGGCGCTACGGCTTCGAGGAATCGACCCGGGACTGGCGCTCGCTCGTGGGCGACCCACGGGTGGGCGCGGTCAGCATCACCGCCCCCAACTTCCTGCACCGCGAGATCGGCAGCGCGTTCGCGGCCGCCGGGCAGCACATCTGGATCGAGAAACCGGTCGGGCTCAGCGCCGCCGACGCCCGGGCCATCGTCGGCGACGTCCAGGTGGCCGTGGGCTTCAACTACCGCAACGCGCCCGCCGTCGAGAAGGCCCGCCTGCTCATCGCGGAGGGTGGGATCGGCGACGTCACGCACGCCCGGTTCCGGTTCCTGAGCGACTATGCGGCCCACCCCGACGACGCCCTGAGCTGGCGCTTCGAGCGGGCCCGGGGCGGCAACGGCGTCCTCGGCGACCTCGGGGCGCACGGCGTCGACCTGATCCGCTACCTGCTCGGCGAGATCGACTCTTTGGTCGCCGACACCGCGATCTTCATCCGGGAGAGACCGCGCCCGACCGCCGCCACGGCCGGGCACGAACGGGGCCGCGGCGAGCCGGGTCCGGTCGAGAACGACGACTACTTCGGCAGCCTGCTGCGGATGGCCTCCGGGGCGCGGGTGATCCTCGACTGCAGCCGCGTCGCCGTGGGCGAACAGAACAGCTACGGCTTCGAGATCCACGGCACCCGGGGCGCGCTCTTCTGGGACTTCCGCCGCATGGGCGAACTGGGCATCGGCACCGACACCCAGTTCGTCGGCCCCTCCGACGGGGACTTCGGGGCGTTCCAGCCGGGGGCCGGCATCCCGATGGGCTACGACGACCTCAAGGTGATCGAGGCGGCGCGCTTTCTGCAGTCGGTCGCGGAGGGGATCCCGTACGGCGCAACGCTTGTCGACGCGATCCGCGCGGCCGAGGCGCTGGACGCCCTGGAACAGTCGGCAGTCTCGGGAGCCTGGATCACGCTGAACCCGTAGCGGGCTCCACCACCTTCCCGACCCGCAGGGGCAGCACGAACGCACCCCGCTCGGGGCCCGAGCCGACCACCGAGACGCAGACCAGAACCGCACCGAGCTGGCCGGCCGCCGCTCCCACTTCGACTAGGGCCGGCTGAAGCGGCGGGCCAGTTCGGCCAAGCGGGACTTCTGGACGGAACTGGCCTGCTTGACGACAAACCCGCGCAACAGAGCCGGAAACTCGACCTCGATCGACTCGGTCAGCGTGGTGGCGCCGCCATCGGGGGCGAGATCCACGGTCGACTCGAGCCGGACGGCGCCCGGGCTGACAACGTCGCTGACTACGCGAAGGTCGGGCCGCACACCGGTGAGGGTGACGCGGATCAGGTTGTCCCAGTGGAACGGCCCTAGCCGGAAACGCTCAACCGCAACGTAGGCGGTCGATTCCCCCGCCGGGCGGACGTCGCGAACAGCCACGATGAGCGGCGACAGTCCGATGTAGTTGTGCGGGTCGAGCAGGTGCTCATAGATCACCGCAGCCGGCGCGGCGATCCGGACGCTGTCACTGAACCGGTCGGTCGGCATGGCCAGGATCGTATGCGGGACGAGGGCAGGCACTCGTCTCCCCCGGTGGATCCCCTGGTTTGTCGCAGGGATCGCCCACTGCCCGGGCCCGGTGCGGGAGCCGACGATGAGTACACATCCGGCCCGTACGAGGGCCGGCACCGGAGGGGGATGTCAGGTGCACATCAGTTGGCCGCGCCGCGTGGCGCTCATAGCTTCCGCGCTTGTCGGTGTTCTCGGAACCGCGTTCGTCGCCGCCCCGGCCTCGGCCACCGATCCCGAGGACCGGATCCTCATCACGGCCGGAGAGCTCAACTGCGTGGACTACAGCCAGGGCAAGATCTGGCAGACGTCCCTGAACTTCGCCCGCGCCCGGTATCGCTTCTGCCTGTCGGAGAGCTCCGACGGCACTGTGGTGAAGCCGATCGTGCAGGTCCAGTTCGACTGGCCGATCGGTGACTGCAGTCTGGCCATCGGCTTCCCGAGGTCGGCCGAGGTCAGCTGCCCGGCCGGGGCCACGCGCAAGCGCACGATCATCAAGTTCCAGGCCTACAAGAGCATCAACAACAAGCCGATCGTCTTCCGCATCCCGCTCACCGTCACGCGGCCGAACGGCCGGACGTACACCGGGTGGTGCAACTTCACCCCGCAGAACACGTCGACCAACACGACCCAGTTCGCCCTGGGCAAGCAGGACCACCCGACCCTGACGTGCAGTGGACCGCAGTACAAGCGGCTGCGGGGGATCTACACCATCAGCACGTTCGGCCCGCGCGGTGACGTGGCCGACGACGGCGCCCCGGAGCGCATCCTCCCCGGCGGCAGCTTCCAGTACATCTCGCAGTAAGGGAGCAGGGCGCCTGGCATTCCGGAGGGGGGAGGCCAGGCGCCCGCACGGCCTCTGCCGGATCCGAGGGTGTGCACTCTTTCCGATCGGGCCCGCAGACGATAGGCAGGTCAGGTGGCAGACATCCTCCGGGGCAGGCTGACGCTGGCGTCCCCGGCGACGGCGGAGTGGCGTCTGCTCCGGTTCTGCCTTGCGCCTGCCTTCACGGCGACCGTGATCGCCGTGGTTGTCCAAGGTCAGGTGTGGCAGTCCGATCCCCGGAACGCCACTCTGAACGTGCTGTTGTCGGCTTTGCTGGCCACAGCTGCGGGGCTGCTGACCTATCCGGTTGTCGTTCCGCGCCGGCCCCTCTGCTGGACGCTCCTGGCCGGCGCGGTGCTCTGGCCGGCCACCTGGGCCGGATCATGGGGCGGCAGCTTCGCCACCCGGGCCGGCGAGTTCAGCAACGTCCTCTTCTGGTTCGCGGTCACCTGCGCCGTCCTGCTTCACCTCGACGGCGGTGCGTGGCGGTGGCCGGTACGGGTCTTTGTCGCCGCGTCGGCGTTCGTCCTGCCGGTCGGCGAGGTGGTCCTGGCGATGGCCGGCCGGACCTATCGCGACGCCGCGACACTGCTGGCCGTGGCCGACGCCGCCATCGTCCTGCTGTTCGCCACGGTGGTCGGACTCCACCTGCGGCGGGTCCCGGGCCGGGAACGCTGGGCGGCGCTCGGCGTGATCGTTCCGGTCGTGGCGGCCGCGGCGCTGACCGCTGCGGAGGGTCCCCGATCCGTGCCCGAGCCCAGCTACTGGGTCGCGGCGAGTACGGCCGGCCTGATCCTGTTCCCTCTCGCGCTGATCGCCCAGGCCTGGCGGAGCCGGGCTCTCGGGGCCCGGCTCGCGGACGAGATCGCCCGGATGCCGATGCTGACCGGGGCCGTGGTGCGCGACGGCCTGCGCCGCGCTGTCGGGGACGAGAGCCTGGACGTGTTCTACCGCCTGACGGATCAGAAGCTGTTCGTCAACGAGTCGGGCGACGAGCGATGTGACCGGCCACCGGCCGAAGGGCGATACGTGATCACCGTCGACGACCCGACCGAACCCGCCGGCTCGGGCCCGGTGGCGATGGTCGAGGTGGACGCCCGGTTCCGCCACTGGCCACAGGCCGAACGTCTGCGCACGGTGGCGATGCTCTCCAGCCGCGATCTGGCCATGGCCCGGCTCGACACCGTGACGAAGGTGTGGAGCAAGCGGATCCGCGCCGGAGACCTGGCCCAGCGCCGTGAACTCGAACAGGTTCTGCACGAGCAGGTGCAGCAGCGGGTGAGTGCCATCTCGATGACCCTCGGCCGGCTGGGGCTGCGGACAGCGTCGGACGCGACCGCCACGGCTTCGGTACGGCTGGCCCAGCAGGAGCTGAGCGTCGCCCTCGACCAGCTGCGGTCGGTCGCCGAGGCGCTCTACTCACCGTTGCTGCGCGAGTCCGGCCTGGCTCCCGCCCTGGAGCATCTCGGCCGCTCGGTCGACCTTCCGGTCCGGGTGACGGTCGCGAACGAGGCCGAACTGGACGACACGATGCGGGCCGCGGCCATGACCGCGGCCCAGGACATCGTCGGCGACGCCGCCACGATCCTGGACGGCATCCGGCAGCCGCCGGGCCTGCACATCGATGTCTCCGCGGCCGGCAAGACCCTCGTCGTCCGGGTCGTCACCGACCAGGCCGATCTGATGGCTCCCGGCAACCGCCGTATCCGGCTGCTCTCGGCCCGGGCGGCGGAGGCCGGCGGCGGCATCCAGTTGGAACCACGGCCGGGACCCGGCACGACCATGACGGTGAGGATTCCATGCGGGTAGCAGTGGCCGACGACACTTTCCTGTTCCGGGAGGCCTTCTGCCTTCTGCTCGAGGACATGGGAATCGAGGTCTCCCACCGGGCGGCCAACGGACTCGACATGGTGGAGGCCGTCCGGAAGGACCGTCCCGACGTCGCCATCGTCGACATCCGGATGCCGCCCGGCGAGACCGGTGGGCTCGACGCGGCCGAGCGTCTGCGAGCGGATTTCCCCGACCTGGCGATCCTGGCCCTGTCGCAGTATGTGCAGGCGCCCTATCTCAAGCGGCTGCTGAGCGTCCAGGCCCGCGCCACCGGCTATCGCCTCAAGGACAAGGTGGCGGACGGGGGCTCACTGCGTGACTGCCTCGACCGCCTGGTGGCCGGTGAGACGGTCATCGAGCCCGAGATGGTGGAGATGCTGATGGCGCCGCGTACGGAGGCCGTGGCCGGACCCCTGGGCCGTCTGACACCGGCCGAGCTGCGGGTGCTGCAGCTGATGGCCGAAGGCTACGCCAACCGTCGGATCGCCGGGCTGCTCAGGATCAGCGTGCGAGCCGTGGAGAACCGGGTCGGCGCGATCTTCGCCAAGCTGGAACTCACCTCCGACGCCGCCGATCTCGACCGCCGGGTGAAGGCGGTGCTCACGTTCCTGCGGGAGGACCGCCGGGACCAGAGTCAGATGTAGCCGCGGGCCGGGGCAACGTCACGGTCAGGATGGTCCGGTAACCGTCGGAGCAGCCGACCTCCAGAGAGCCGCCCAGCTCACCGATCCGATCGCGTAGCCCGGTGAGCCCTCCGGCCGGCGTGAACCTCGCGCCGCCCTGCCCGTCGTCGGCGACGGTCGCCGCTATCGCCCGGGCGTCGGACGTGACACGGACCTCGATCCGGGTGGGCCGCCCGTGCCGGACGGCGTTCTGCATGCCTTCCTTGACGCAGAAGTAGACGGCGACCTCGGTCGCCAGGTCGAAGCGGCCGCCGACGACGTCGAGGGTGACCGGAACCGGCGATCGGCGGGCCTCCACCTCCAGTACCGGTCGCAGGCCATGCGCCTGCAACGCGGCCGGAACCCCGCCCCGTACGTACGTGCGCAGGTCCTCGTTCGACTCGGCGATCTGCTCGCGGATCCGGTCGAGCAGAGTCCGCACGTACGGGTCGGTGGCCCGCCGCGACTCCCGGCTGATCAGGAACTGCAGGGCGGTCAGGTTGCCTTGGACGCCGTCGTGGAGATCGCGGCGGATCCGATCGCGGGCGCGTTCCTCCGCGGTCCGGGCCGCGGCCTGCGCCGCTCGGGTCCGTTCGAGCTGGGCTCGCAGTTCCGCGTGGAGACGCGCGTTCTGAAGAGCGGGCCGCACCGCAGTGACGGCCGCTTCGAGATGCTGCGGATAGTGTCCCAGCTCGGCATCGGTGTCGAGGAGGGCAAGCGGCTCGCCGACCGGCCCGGTCACCGGGATCCAGACCCGTCCCGGCGGCGCCGAAGCGGGATCACCCACGCCGATCGTGTCCACGGGATCGCCGTACGCGTCGACGAAGACGCCGTGCGGCACCGACCAGAAGTACACCACCAGCGTCTCGTCGCGCAGCGTCCGGGCGAGAGCCTCACGAACACGGTCCTCGGTCGCGGGGTTGACCATCGGAACGATCCGGCTGGTGATGGCGGCGGATCGCAGCCGATCGAGGATGGTGCCGCTCATCAGCGCGATGGGGACGAGCAGCGCGGTGGTGCCTTGGATGACGTAGGCGCGCAGCGCGGCTTGCGCGTCTGTCATCGCGTCACCCTGTTGCGCGACCGCGGACACCAGCCCGATCAACGCGACGCCGGCGATGAGGGGAGCTATCCGCAACCGGGTGAAGCCCCGTGCGGTCCGGAACTGCACGACCAGGGTGATCGCGTAGGTCGCGGCCAGCAGCAGATACAGATACGTGGTCAGGCGGATCACCAGGTCGAACAGGTTCCGGTCGGCGTGCAGCGTCGGCCAGATCGACGAGGCGCTGAACCCGCTCCACTCCGGCTCGCCGAACACGGTGAGCATGAGCTGAGTGCCGCCGAGCACAATCACTGCCGCGGCGGTCCAGAGCCGGGCCGCCGCGTTCTGCAGGCGCCCGGTCGGATAGAGCAGCACGCCGATCCCCAGCAAGGCGAAGTAGACGGCGTTGCCCCAGTTGCCGGCCAGCGGAAAGATGCCGCTGTCACGCGCGGTCAGCCAGTTCGCGCTCCAGGCGAAGGCGCCGCCGATCATGAACAGACCCGTCCGGCGAGTGGACCGGCCGGACGCCAGCACGCCGCCCGCCGTCGCCAGGGCGGCACAGTCCACGATGACGATCACCGCTGCTACCGGGTGGTTCCTCCAGTACGGCGCTCCCGCGACGCCGACTGCCGCGCCGGCGAGAAGACCGAGGAGCAAGGCCGGCAGGAGGGGATCGGTGACGGTGAACGCATCGCGCGGGCGCCATCTCAGGCCGGGGGACATCGGCGAAGCGTATGCGTCACGTGACGGCACGTACCTGGGCTGGACGACCGACCCCACCCGGGACGATCGCCACGCGGCGCCCGACGTACGCCCGACCGGTTCCGTACCACCGCAAGCAGTTGATTTAAGGTTCTTTAAAAATCTGACCTGCGGTTTTCGTTGACAAGGGATCGATGGACGGCTTTATTGTTAACCGTCTTGCCAATCCCCCTGAGGCAAACGAGGTCATCGGAATGAGAAAGCGCACCCTGCTCGTCGCCGCACTGTCCACTGTGGTTGCCGGTGGGCTTGGTCTCCTCGGCGTTCAGAACGCCCACGCCGCCGCCCTCAACCCCGACGTGGCGCCGGGCGGCAACTTCAACCTCTCCGCCTGGTCGCTCCAACTGCCCATCGGCTCGCCGGGCAGCCCCGAGACGATCTCGCCGGCCCGGCTCAAGGGCGCCAACGGCTACACCAACCCGGCGTACTTCTGGACCGACAAGAACGACGGCTCGATGACATTTTGGGCGCCCGAGAAGGGCGTGACCACGCCCAACTCGAACTATGCCCGCTCCGAACTGCGCGAGATGAACGCCAACGGCTCGGCCGCCGACTGGGCGCTGGCCGGCAACCACACGCTCAGCGCCGACCTGCGGATCGTCTCGGTGACCAAGAATGTCGCGGTCGGTCAGGTGAAGCTCGGCACCGGCGGCACCTCGACCAAGCCGCTGCTCGAGCTCTACTACCGGGCCAACGGCGACATCTACCTGGGCCAGCAGCGCAGCCCCACCGACGGGCAGACGCTGCACAAACTCGGCAACGTGCCGCTCGGCCAGCGGTGGACCTACGTCATCAACGTCTCGGGCAACAAGGCCAGCCTGACGATCAACGGCGCGCGGACGAACTACACGATTCCGGCGTCCTTCAACCCGTACAAGCAGTATTTCAAGGCCGGCTCGTACAACCAGTCATCCTCGGACAGCACCACCAACGGGGCCAAGGTGAAGTTCTACGGCCTCACGATCCAACACAATTGACCGTACGACGTAACCGGCGCGCTGCCACGGGCGGTCCTCCAGGAAGAACGGCACCTCCTCGACCTCCCACTCGTCCCATTCGCGCAGCGCGCCGGCCTCGTCGACGCCCTTCTCGGCCATGTCCCGGCGGATGCCGCGGGCCTTGGCCTCCTCGTAGTCGGACTGCACCCAGACCACCGAATCGAGGTACGGGGTGAGCTCCCGGCGCGACGCCCCGACCCCCTCGACGATGACGAGCGGAGCCGACGCGGGCACCTCGACGAAGCCGTCCCGCCCGTGCGCCGGCCAGGCCGGTGGCTGATAGCGGACGTCGCCGCCGGCCAGCCAGGGCCGCAGCACGCCGTCGACCATCAGGTCGGCCCACCCGAAACGCGAGTGCCACCAGGCGATGTCGTCGGTGTGCACGACCACGCTGCCCGGGTGGGCCCGGCCGATCCGTTCGGCCAGCGTCGTCTTCCCGCTGCCACCCCGGCCGTCGACGGCGATCACCCGCCCGGTCAGCCGCCGTACGAAGGTCGTGAACGGCTCGACCTGCCACGAATCGGCTTCCGGCTCCCCCGGCCCCAGCTTCATCCCCGCAGTGTCGCGCAGATCCGGGCAACCCGCCGTGGAGGTCAGCGCAGAACGACCTCGGCCAGCCGTTCGATCTCGGCCGGGTCGTCGGTGGTGGGGTGCAGGATGAGATCGTCGGTGCCGATCGCGGCGAACGCCTGCACGGTTTCGCGAATCTGCGCGGCCGTGGCGGAGACGCTGTCGAGCACCAGCTTCGTCATCTGCTCGGGCGCGTAGGGGCCGTAATACGTACGGATGTTGGACAAGCCCTTTCCGGGGTCGCCCAGCGCGAAGTACATCATCGCCACCAGCCGCGGCCGTCCGGCACGACCGGCCGCCCGCCAGGCGTCGCGGGCGGCGTCGAACCCGCCGGCGACCATGGGGCCGGGCACACCACCGCTGGTGTAGCCGTCGCCCCACCTGGCCATGCGGGCGAACGAGGCCGCCACCGTGCCGCCGAAGATCAGGGGAACTGGGCGGGTGCCGGTGGGCACGGCGGGGTTCTCGCCGCCACCGGTCGGCTCGCCTTTCCATACGCGGTGATAGATCTCGAGGTCGGCATCGAGGCGCCGGCCCAGCCCCTTCGCCGGATAGCCCTCGGCGACGTAGTCGTCCGGCCGCCCGCCGAGCCCGACGCCCACGGTGAGCCGGCCGCCGGAGACCGCGTCGATGCCGGCCAGCTCCTTGGCCAGCAGCACCGGCGGCCAGACCGGCGTGATCGTCACCGTGCTGAACAGGTCGACCCGGCTGGTCGCGGCGGCCGCGGCGGCCAGCGCCACGGTGTCCATCAGAGCGGGGTAGGACACGCGCCCGAGCGTGCCGACCGAACTGAACCCGGCCTCCTCGGCCCGGCGCGCCCATCCCGGGATGACGGCCGGATTCATCTCGTGGACCTGGTTGGGAAGCCCGACACCGATTCGCATGTCCGAAAGTCTGGCCGCGCCCCACGAAGGCCGTCCAAGACCAGTTCCGGGCGATCTCATGCCGCATCGGCATGAGCGGCCCGGCCCGTGCCACTATCGGGGAATGGCTGACGTCGACCTGCGCCGGCTGCGGCAGTTCGTGACGCTCGCCGACACGCTCAACTACGGCCGCGCCGCCGAGAGCCTGCACATCGCGCAACCGGCGCTGAGCCGCTCGATCGCCGCCTTCGAGCGGGAACTCGGGGTCCGGCTCTTCGACCGCTCCCGGGCCGGCACCACGCTGACCCCGGCCGGGGAACTGCTGCGCGACGAGGCGCGGACTTTGCTGCACAGCTCCGAGACTCTGCACCGGCGGCTGCTGCGGGCCGACCGTGAAGGGCAGAGCATCACCGTCGGCTTCCTGCCCGGCACCACCGTCGCCCCGATGATCCAGCATTTGGAGAAGGCCTTCCCCGGCATCCGGGTCGACGGCGTCCGCACGTCGCAGGCCGACCAGATCTCCGGGCTGCGCGACGGCCACTTCGACGCCGGCCTCGCGATCCGCCCGTTCGACGGAACCGGCCTGACCGTGGTCGACCTCTATGCCGAGCCCCGCGCGGTCATCCTGCCGGCCGACCACCGCTGCGCCGGCAAGGAGGAGGTCACCCTGGCCGATCTCGCCGGCGAGGTGCTGCTTCACCCGGCCGGCGGAGTCGGCGCCGTCGAGGAGTTAAGCGAGCAGGTCGCCGCCGGGCGGGGCGTTGTTCTGGTCCCCGAGTCGGCCGCCCGCTTCTACCACCATCCCGGGCTGACCTGGTCCCTCGTGAGCGACGCCCCCCACGCGCGGATATGCCTGGTGGTCGAGAGCCACCGGAGGTCCGCCGTGCTCGACGAACTGCTGCGCAGCGCCCGGGCCATCAGCGGCACCTGCGTGACGTCGGTCAAAAGCTGAACCGGGCGGGTCAACCTGACAGCATCCTGACTTCTCCTCGCCAGGCTGGCCGTTCGCCACGGTGCATTCGGGTGCCGGGGCTGTGGACGGGAGGCAGGTTTCATGCGGAGAAGTCGTGCGCTGGTGGTGGCGGCGATCGCGCTCACGGCGCTGACGGCGTGTGGGGGCGGGGGCGAGAAGACGGAGAGCAGCGACGCCAAGGTGGCCACGTTGACCAGCACGGCGCCGGAGAAAGCGGCACCGACGTCCAAGGCGGCTCAGCGGCCGCGGGAACGACTCGACACGACGCCCGAGGAGTTCGAGGCGTTGCTCGGGCCGTACAACAAATGCCTCAAGGACCGTGGCTACGACCCGGATGACGCCAAGCGGAAGGCCGTCTCCGACGCGGGAGCGCAGGCGGCGACCGGGCCCGAGGCCGAAGCCATGGACGAGGCCTTCCGGGTGTGTGAGCAGCAGTTCTATCCGCTGCCGCCGTGGGAGAAGGACCCGGCCAACCCGGACGCGCGCGACTTCGCGGTCGACGTCGTGAAGTGCCTCAAGGGCAAGGGCGTCAAGTACGTCGAGGTCTCCGAGGACGGCATCAGCATCGCGCTCGGCGGCGACCAGAACGATTCGCGGTCGATCAGCATGGGCATGGACCTGATCCCGGACTGCGAACGTTCGGTAGCGGCGAAGAACAAATGACCGAGACCCCGCCCCCAGATTGGGGGCGGGGTTCATACGGTTGCCAGGGCCTGGGTGGGGGTCAGGCGGGCGGCCCGGACACTGGGGTAGAGCCCGGCCAACACGCCGATGACGACCGCTCCCCCGGCGCCGGCCAGCGCGGAATCAACCGGCACGACCAACGGCCAGTGCTGCCACGAGGCGTACCCCACGGTCGCGGCCAGGCCCAGCGCGGAACCCGCGAGCCCGCCGAACGTGGCCAGCACGACCGATTCGGTGAGGAACTGCAGGCGGATCTGCCCCCGGGTGGCGCCCAGGGCCCGGCGCAGACCGATCTCGGAACGGCGCTCGAGCACGGCGACGACCATGGTGTTGGCGACCCCGATCCCACCGACCACCAGCGCCACCGCGGCCAGGGCCAGGAACAGCACCGAGAAACTGCTCTCGGTGGCGCGCTTGGCCGCGAGCGCGTCCGACGGGCGGGTGACGTTGACCTGGCCGGGGCGTTCGGGATAGATGGTCTCGGCCAGGACCGCGCGGACCTCCTCCAGTTCGGACTCCTCCGACTGGACGTACAGCACCGTGGGGTGGCCGTCGAACTTCAGCGCGTCGCGGGCCGCCTCCCAGCCGACCAGCACCGAGCGGTCGATGTCGGGGGCGAGCGGCGTGGTGGCGAGGATCCCGACGACGGTGAACCTCGTTTCGGCGACGACGACCTGCGGGCCGGGGGCGGTGATGCCCAGGCGGGCGGCCGCGACCGAACCCAGCACGACGGCCGGGAAGTGGGCGGTGGCCTCGTTCAGCCACGAACCCGCCTGCATCCGCGCGTTGATCGTCGGAAGCAGGTCGAGCCGGCTCGCGAGAACCGTCAGCCCCGAGCCGTTGGACGCGGCGATGCGGTCGTTACGGCGTACGAGGGAATGGGTGTTGGCCACGGCGCTGACCGCGGTGACCGGACCGATGCGGCGCACCATCTCGACCGCCGACTCGGGGATGCGGGCCGGCGGATCCTGGTCGGGGACGGCCGTGGCCTGCAGCGTGTTCGTGCCGAGCTTGCTCAGTTCGTCGAGCAGCGCGGCCTGGCTGGAGGCGGGGATGCCGGTCACCACGATCATCGTGGCGATGCCGATCGCGATGCCCAGGGCCGAGAGCGCGGCCCGGGCCGGTCGGGTGCGCAGGCCGAGGAAGCCCAGGTCGAGCACGTCGAGCGGGCTCATGAGCGCACCACCCGGCCGTCGCGGATCTCGACCTGCCGGGGCATCGACGCCGCGATGTCCCGGTCATGGGTGATCACCACGATCGTCGTGCCCTCGTCGTTGAGCCGGCGCAGCAGGGCCAGCACGGCCTGCCCGTTCGCCGTGTCCAGGGCGCCCGTCGGCTCGTCCGCCAGCACGAGCGACGGGCGGTTGACCAGGGCGCGGGCGATCGCCACGCGCTGCCGCTCGCCGCCCGACAACTGCTGCGGGCGGTGACCGGCGCGATGTCCGAGGCCGACCCGCTCCAACGCGCCCAGGGCGAGCTCCCGGCGGTGGCGGCGCGGCGTTCCGGCGTACAGGAGCCCGGTTGTCACGTTGTCGACCGCGCTCAGCCCGTCGGTGAGGTGGAACTGCTGGAAGACGAAGCCGATCTCGCGGGCCCGCAGGCGGGACAGTTGCCGGTCGCGCAGCTGGGCGACGTCCTGCCCCGAGATCAGCACGGTGCCCGAGGTGGGCCGGTCGAGGGTGCCGATGATGTTGAGCAGGGTCGACTTGCCCGAGCCGGACGGCCCCACGATCGCCACCAGCTCGCCGGCCTCGATGTCGAGGGTCACGCCGGCCAGCGCGGTCACGTCACCGGGATAGACCATGCTCGCGTCGCGTACGGACAGGACGCTCACGACGCGACCACCACCTCGGTGCCCTCGTCGAGCCCGTCCCCGGTGATCTCGACCCAGCCGTCGGCGAACATGCCGGTCTCCACGGCGACCAGACCTCCGGGGCCCTGAACGGCATATCCACCCTCGCTGAGGGCTACGAGCGCTTCGATCGGCGCGGTGAGGACCCCTTCCCTCGTACGGCCGGGGAAGTTGATCTCGACTTCGGCCGAGTCGAGCTTGGCCACGGTGGCCGGGTCGTCGACGGTCACCGTCACGGTCAGCTTGGGCGGGCCGGAGACTCCGCCCGCCTCGGACGGCACCAGTTCACGGCCGACGGAGAGGACCCGGGCTTTCGCCGTACGGTCGTCGGGCAGGCTGACGGTGACGTGGGCGCCCCGCTGGATGGCCGCGGCGTCGGCCGGCTCGGCGGCCACGGTGATCACCTTGCGGGTCGACGTCACGGTCATCAGCGGCGCCTTGGCCGGTGAGCCCGGCTGCACCGCGATCGTCTCCACCCGTACGGCGCCGGACTGCACCTCGATGTCACCCACCGCGATCGTCCCGGTGACCGGAAGCTCCTGGTCCTTCTGCCATTTCTTGATCGCGTCGATCAGCCCGGGGGTGAGCTCGCCCTCCTCGCGGCTGCGCTGCGAGCCCGTGCGGTAGCCGAGGGCACGCAGGTTGTCGACGATGATCCGCACGTCCCGGCCGGTCATCTTCGGGGTCGCGATGGGCCGGTAGAGCGGCATGCTGCCATAGAACAGGGTGACCGGTTTGTCGTCGGCGCGGAACAGCTGGTGACCGCGCCGGATCGTCGTGCCGACCGCCGGCAGCCAGGTCACGGTCGCCTCGGTGTGCCCCTCGAGCGGGCGCGCCGCCCCGAACCCGAGGCTGCCGGGCAGCTTCCGGACCGTGGAGAGGGTGCGGCGTTCGAGCTTGGCCGTCTCGGCCGCGACCGTCTCGCGGGGCACGGGTTCGCGATCGGCGGCCCGGTATCTCGTCACCAGGACCGTCGCGCCGGCTCCCAGACCGGCCAGAACCAGGGCCGTGATCAGCCATCGTTTCCACATGGCGAACGAGCGTGGCCGGGGCCTGTTAGGAAACCGTCAGGTATCGCGGAAAGTGGCGATCAACCGTGCGCGGCGGACCTATCATCGCCGCCATGTGTGCTCAGGTGCTGGTCGCCGACGACGACCCTCGTCAGGCCGAGGTGGTGCGGCGCTACCTGACCGCGGAGGGTCACGAGGCGGTGGTGGTGCACGACGGGCGGGAGGCCCTGGACAGCGCCCGGAAGCTGCGGCCCGACCTGCTGGTCCTCGACGTGATGATGCCCGGGATGGACGGGTTGCAGGTGTGCCGGACGCTGCGGCAGGAATCGGACGTTCTGGTGCTGATGCTGACCGCCCGGACGACCGAGGACGATCTGCTGCTCGGGCTGGAGCTCGGGGCCGACGACTACCTGACCAAGCCGTACAGCCCGCGGGAGCTGATGGCCCGGGTGCGGACACTGCTGCGGCGCGCTCCCCGAGTTTCCGCGCCCGTCTTGAGCCGGCAGATCGGGCGGATCGGCGTCGACACCCAGCGCCACATCGTGACCGTGGACGGGTCGGAGATCGAATGCACCCGGGGTGAGTTCGCCATCCTGGCCGCGATGTCGGAGCAGCCGGACCGGGTCTTCACCCGCGCCCAGCTGCTGCACCACACGCGCGGCATCGACCGCAGCTCGACCGAGCGCACGATCGACGTGCACGTGATGAACCTGCGCCGCAAGATCGAGGTCGATCCGCGGCGGCCCGTGCTGCTGATGACCGTGCACGGCGTCGGCTACAAGCTGGCCTCGGGCCCGTCGTGAGCCGCCGGGTGCCGCTGCGGCACAGCCTGGTCACGCGGCTGCTGGTCACCTCGGTGCTGATCGCGATCGCGGCCATCGCCTCGACGGCGTGGCTCGCCACCCGCACCGTGACCCGCGCGATCAGCCAGGAACAGGGCCGGGCGCTCACCGACGACAAGGGCGTCTACGACATGCTCGTCACGTACGCGGCCACCCACGCCGACTGGACGGGCGCGCCGGCCCTGATCCAGCAGCGGGCGGCCAAGCTGGGCCGGCGGATCACGCTGATGACCGAGGACCGGGCGGTGATCGCCGACTCGGGTTCGGGTCCCTCCCTGCGTACGGCCCGTCCTTCGGCCGCGGTCGACCCGCTCAACCTGGACCTGAGCCTCACCGGGGGCAGCCGGCGCATCGACCCCCGGATCGCCGGCCCGTTCCTGGTCCCGCCGGCCGAACGGGCCCGTCTGCGCAAGGTGGCCGACGACGATCTCAACTGCCTGCGCAAAATGCGGATCGACGGCAAGATCGGCACGGCGGTGAACGGGCGGCCGACGCTCACGGTCACCACGCCCGGCGCCGTGCTGGATCCGCAGTGCACACAACTGGCCGACGCGGTCAGCCCGACCGAGGAGAAGGCACTGCTCTCGCTCGAACGGCTGGCCTCCCGCTGCCTGGGCCTCGACCCGGGACCCTTCATCCTCAAGATCCGCCCCGACTTCACCGTCTACACGGGCAAGACGGATTCTCCGATCGACGTCCGCCAGCGCCCGACCGCCGTGGCCGAGGAGCTGCTGTTCGCCACTGACTCGTCCCAGTCGGCCCGCATCAACGGCTGCGTCGAGAAGTCACGGCGGACACTTCTCCGTCCGTACGTGGCCCCACCCGCCCTGCTGTTCGTCACGAACCCGACGTCCCCCTCGGACCCGTTCACGCTCTCGCGGGCCAACACCGTACGGATCCTGACCGTGACCGGCGCCGTGCTGCTGGCCACGATCGTCGTCACCGTGCTCGTCGGCCGCCGCCTGGTGGGTCCGTTGCGCGCCTTGACCGACTCGGCCGACCGGCACGTGCCCGCCGCGGTCTCGACCAAGGACGAGATCGGCCGCCTGGCCCGCGCCCTGAACGACTCGGCCGAACGCCGGGACCAGGCCGAGGCGCAGCGCCGGGCCATGGTCAGCGACGTGGCGCACGAGTTGCGCACGCCGCTCACGAACATCCGCAGCTGGCTGGAGGCGGCCCAGGACGACCTCGCCCCGACCGACGCCCAGCTGCTGGGCCTGCTGCACGAGGAGGCGGTGCAGCTGCAGCACATCATCGACGACCTCAGCGACCTGGCCGCGGCCGACGCCGGCACGCTGCGCATCCACCCCGAGCCGATCTATCTGCGCGACGTGCTGACCCAGGTCGTCGACAGCCACCGCGGCACGGCGGCCGACATCGAGCTGACCCTGCGGGTCGACGGTGATCCGGTGGTGACGGCCGACGCCGTGCGGCTGCGCCAGCTGGTCGGCAACCTGGTCTCCAACGCGATCCGCCACACCCCGGCCGGCGGTTCGGTCACGGTGAGCGGGAGTTCGGCCGAGATCACCGTACGGGACACCGGGGTCGGCATCTCCCCCGACGACCTGCCCCGCATCTTCGACCGTTTCTGGCGGGCCGACGAGTCACGGAGCCGGGCCACCGGCGGCAGCGGCCTGGGCCTGGCCATCGCCCGCAAGATCGCCGAGGCCCACGACGCCACGATCAGCGTCGAGAGCACGCTCGGCGAGGGCACCCGGTTCACGGTGGCGTTTAGTCGGCGTTGAGTGGGCCGGAAGAGGCCGGCCGCAGAGTTCGGGGCATGACAAGCAACGCGCTCTACAAGGTCACCGGAGCCGCACTGATCGGCTCGTTCGTTCTCTCCCTGGCCGGTGGGGTCAGCCACCCGATCGTCGACGGGCAGTCGCACTCGGTGGAGTCGCTGACCGCGGCCGCCTCGCCCTGGGCCCAGCTGCTCATCTACTTCGGGGCGATCGCCCTGATGGTGGGTCTGCCCGGCATGTTCGTCAAGCTCAAGGGTCACGTCGGCCGGATCGGGCTGATCGGCATCGGGCTCTACTTCATCGGCAACGCGCTCAGCGCCCAGGGCCACCTGGTCGTCGAGGCCCTGGTCGCGCCGGCCATCGCCGAGGATCCGGCCGCCCGGCACCTGATCCCGGCCGACGGGTCGATCATCGACTCGCCGCTGTTCATGACGTTCCAGGTCGTGGGCGGTCTGATCCTGGTCCTCGGGCTCATCCTCACCGGGGTCGGGCTGTTCCGCTCGGGTTTCGTGCCGCGCTGGGTCGGTGTGCTGGCGATCGTCGGCGGCCTGCTCACCTTCGTGCCCTTCCCCGAGATCCCGGTCTTCACCGGGCTGCTCATCGAACTGCCCCGCGGCCTCACCGTGGCGGTCGTCGGCTACCTGATGTGGCGCGACGCCGCCCGAGCCGAGGCCGAGCCCCGCGAACTCGTCGGGGTCAGCCGTTGATCATGAGGGCCGTCGCTACCTGTTCCAGCAGGTCAGCGGCGGCCTTTCGGCGTTCGGCGGCCTCGGCGGGGCGGCCCAGCGCCTCGGCCAGCCAGGCGAGCGCGTCGTCGACCGGGCCGGCATAGAGGGTGCCCGAGTCGAGTCCGGCGATTCTTCCCGCGTACGGAAGCAATTGGCCGTAAAGCGCCGAAGCCTCAACCTTGTCCCCGAGCCGGCCCGCCACGTGGGCCCGCAGGGCCGTGAAGCCGAGCCAGTAGTAGTCCCCGGGCCGCGGCTGCCGGGTCGCCCACATGCGGCGCGCATCCTCGGCCCGGCCCTCGTCGAGCAGCGCCAGCGCGATCAGGTCACCGAGGCCACCCGGGTGCAGGCTCTCCACATACTCCAGCTCGGGCCGCAACGGGCTCAGATCACCCCGCCGTACGGCCACCCCGACCCGCCCGACCATCGCCATCAACCCGCCGTTGACCGCGCCGTGCTCGATCAGCCGCCGCGACACCTCCTCGTAGCGGGCCGTCGCCGCGTCGAGCCGGCCGGCCAGGATCTCGAGCAGCCCCTGGAAGATGGCGAGGATGCCGAGCAGGGCGCCGAGCTGCCCGGTTCCGGCCCGGGTGACCGCGAGCTCCATCTCGGTGCGGGCCGCCACGAGGTCCGTACGGGAGGAGGCCTCGAGGAACAGGAGCCAGTGCGCGACCGCCTCGTGGTCGACCTCGCCCGCCCGGACGGCGACCGTGAGCAGCTCGTCCTCCAGCTCGCGGCGCTGGGCGTGCAGGTCAGGCCCGAGCGCCATGTACGCGCGGGCGTTCAGCGCCAGGCACAGCAACCGGTCGTCGCCGATCGTGCGGGCCAGCGTCAACGCCTCGCCGGTGACGTCGAGCGCGGCCGGGACGTCGATGCCCTCGTACTCGCGGAACCGGGCCAGCAGCAACCGGATCCGGGTCGCGGCGGGCAGATCGGGCTCGGCCAGGAACTCCGTCGTCGCCGCCAGCACCGTCGGGTCGGGTTCCGCCGTGTCGCGAATGGACCAGATCATCGGCGCGTCCCAGGCGCACAGAACGTCGAGCCGGTCCCGGCCCCGGGCGGTTCTCGAGGCTTTCCCGTACGCCGTCCGCGCGCCTGCGGTGTTGCCGGCGCGCGCCATCGCGGTCACGGCCGGCGCGAGCAGAGCGGTCGGGTCGGCCGCCTTTCCCGTACGCCGTTCCGCCATCTCCTGGAGGCGCAGCGCGGCGGTCCACTGGCGGGCCGACTCACCCCACGCCCCGACCGCCTCGGCCTCACGGGCAGCGCGGACCGCGTAAGGGACGGCATCACCGGCCGTGGCTGGACCGGCCGCCGCCGTCGCGTGGTGGGCGAGCGTCGCCGCGTCGGCCCGTCCTTCGAGCACCCGCAGGGCCGCCGTGTGCAGCCGGGCCCGGCGCAGGAGCGGCGTGTCCTCATAGAGCGTGTCGCGCACCAAGGCATGCGTGAACCGCACCTGCCCCGGCTCGGGCTCGTCGAGCAGCCCCGCCAGCACGGCCACTTCGAGCGCGTCGATCAGATCGTCCGGTTCCTTGCCGGCCACCTCGGCCAGCACGTCGACATCCGCGTCCCGCCCGAGCACGGCGGCCTGTCGCAGCACGGTGGTCGCCGCCGCCGGCAGCCGCGCCACCCGCCGCCGCAGCGTCTCCCGCACACCCGCGGGCACCACGCTGCGTGCCGCCGCGGCGCCTTCGGCGGAGATCAGACGAGCCAGTTCCCGTACGAACAAAGGGTTGCCCCCGGTCCGCTCGACCAACGTGGCCAGCACGTCGGGCGCGGCGTCGACCAGGCCGTGCTCATGCGCGAGCACCCGGGCGGCGGCCGCGTCGAGCCCACCGAGCGTGAGGTGGGCCGCCGTCACCCCGAGCAGCGCCCCGATCGTGGCCGCCAGTTCGTCGGACGCCTCGGTCCCCCGGTAGGTCCCGACGACCAGCAGGGGCCGCGCCGCCAGCTCAACCGCCACTTGCCGAAGCAGCCGCAGGGTGAGGTCGTCGGCGCGGTGCACATCATCCAGCAACACCAAGGCCGGCGCGGCGGCGTCGATGTGCCCGGCCAGCACCCGCCCCAGCCGGAACGGGCTGGTCTCACCCGCCGGCGGCTCTCCGACGGCCTCGAACCACGGCCATCCCGGCGGTGCGCCCTCGACCTCGGGACATCGGCCGCGGAAGATCCGCCAGCCCTCGCCGGCCAGGCCGGCCGCCGCCGTCTCGGCCAGCGTGGTCTTGCCGCCGCCGGCTTCGCCCACGATCCAGACGATGCGGGTGCCGCCGTTTTCCGCTTCGCCGGCCGCAGCCCGGATGGCCCGCAACTCGTTGGCACGCCCCAGCGTGGTCGCCCCGGCCCGCCTCGTATTTGTCCAGCTCGAAGCCTTGCCTGCCACTCCTGCGGTCTGGCTGCCCGCTCTTCGCGTCGCCGTATCGGTCGCCACTTCGCGCGACGCCGCCGGATGCGGCCCTTCGTGCGACGCCATTTCCCGCGTCACGGCTTCCCGCGCCCCACCGCGCGTCTCGGCCTCCCGCGCCCCGCCGCGTGCCTCTTCCCGCGCCTCACTGCTCACCGCCGCATCCCGCGCTGCTTCGTGCGTCACAGCCTCCCGCGTCGCGTCGCGTGTCCCGGCTTCCCGCGCCCCATCGCGCGCCGCGGCTTCCCACGCACTCTCGCGGGCTGCGGCATCCCGCGCTGCTTCCCGCGTCTCCCGCGTCGGGCCGTCCAAAGTGGCCGCCTGCGCGAGCACGTCGGCCTCCAACGCCCGCAACGCCGGCCCCGGATCCACGCCCAGCTCCTCGGCCAGGTGTTCCCGGGCGCGCCGCAGCACCCCGAGCGCGTCCCCTTGCCGGCCCGAGCGATAGAGGCCCAGAGCCAGCAGCCGTACGGACTCCTCCCGCGCCGGATGGTCGTGCAGCTGCCGCTCCAACTCGGGCACGGCCACCGCCGCCCGCCCCAGCTCGATCGCTGCCGCGGCCCGCAACTCGACTGCGGTCAGTCGCAGCTCGGCCAGCCGGGCGGCCTCGGGAGACGCCCACTCCTCGTCCACCACTTCGGCATACGCCCCACCGCGCCAACAGCCGAGGGCCTCGGTCAACCGCCGGTGCCGCTCCCCCGCATCAGGCCCGTCGGCCTCGAGCACCAGATCCTCGAACCGGCGAGCGTCGAGTCCGTCGCCGACCCGCAGCGCATAACCCGGCGCGGCGCTGACCAGAACGGTCGCCGGCGCCCGCCGGGCCCGCCCGGGTTCGAGCACGCGGCGCAGGTTCGACACATGCACCTGCAGCACGGCGAGGGCCTTGGCCGGCGCCTCCGCCTCGTCCCACAGGTCGTGCACGAGCCGGTCGGTCGACACCACCTCACCACCGGCCACGGCCAGCCGCGCGAGCACAGCCCGCTGCCGCGGCCCGCCGAGGTCTACGGCCTCCCCCGCGACGCTCGCGACCACCGGCCCGAGCACCCCGACCGTGACTCTCCCCTGCACGAGCCCACGCTACAGCCGCCTGATCAGCGAAAACCTCGTCCACTCGGCCGGTGTCCACCACTCCCTTTCCGACTCGCCCCCACGTCCCTGCTGCCCGGAAGTGTGGCCGATCGAGCCGATCTCTGCCCGCCGAAAACCTCCGCCTGTGGATAACTCCGGACTGTGGATAACCAACGGTTACCGGTCGCGCCCAGCCTCGCCGCGCCCAGCCTCGCCGCGTACGGGCTCGGTCGCGGTTGGCGTTCGTGGGCCGAAGGAGTGCGACAGCGTGCGGGTGAGCAGGTCGAGAACGTGGTGGCGGGACGATTCGGGGCGCTCGCCCAGATAGGCCCACGCCGCGTAGAGCTGGGACCAGAGCACGCTGAGCACCCAGTCACTCGGCAGCACGGGATCGATCGAGCCGTCGCGGTGACCGCGTTCGATCACCGCCACGAGCGACCCCTCGTCCTGCTCCTCCCAGCACTCACCGGCCTGCTCGCTGAAGATCAGCGACAGCAGCGGGCCGAGGTCGAAATACTCCCGGCAGAGCCGCAGCAACGCCTCGCCCCCGGTGCCGCGATCGAGCTCGGCCAGACGCGCCGCCCGTACGAGACGCTGACCGCCCTCGACCGCGACGGCCGACATCAGATCGGCGCGCTCGGCGAAATAGCGGTGCAGCGTGGTGCGCCCGACCTGCGCGGCGGCGGCGATGTCGCCCAGCGAACACGCCGGGTTGTCGGCCAGGAGACCGATCGCGGCGTCGAGGATCGCCTGCCGCGTGCGGTTCTTCACTCCGGAGGTCACCGGCATACTGTACGGGAATTGGCATTGCCCGTCATGGAACAGTTGTGTTCCACTACGAATCATGCAGATTCTGCTGCGCCTTCTCCGCCCGCACCTCCCGGTCCTGATCCTGGGCCTGGTCCTCGGGCTGATCTCCAACGCGGCCAACCTCGCCGCCCCACTCGCCACCAAGCGGATCATCGACACCCTCGGCACCGGCGACGCCCTGGCCGGCCCGATCACGCTGCTGCTGGTGCTGGTCGTGATCGGCGCGGTCATCGGGCTCTGGCAGTGGATCCTCATGGGCACGCTCGCCGAACAGGTCGTTCTCGACGCGCGCCTGTCGGTGATCCAGCGCTACTTCCGGGCCCGGCTGGCCGAGCTGACCGGCCGCCCAACCGGCGAGCTGGTCACCCGCGTCACCGCCGACCCCGGGCTGCTGCATCAGGCCTCGTCCAGCATCGTCGGCCTGATCAACGCGTCGCTGGCGTTCATCGCGACCCTGGTGCTGATGGGGACGCTCGACGTCGTGCTGCTGCTGTGCACCCTGGCCGCGGTCGCGATCGTGGGTGCGGTGATGGCCGTGCTGCTGCCCACGATCAGCAAGGCGCAGAAGGCGGCGCAGGACGCGGTGGGCGATCTCGGAGGCGAGCTCGAGGGAACCCTCCGGGCCATGCGTACGGTGAAAGCGAGCCGCGCCGAGGACCGCCAGGGTGGCCGCATCGAGGCCGACGCCCGGCGCGCCGCCGCCCACAACGTACGTGCCGCACGCCGCGCCGCCTGGGTGTGGACGGTGTCGTGGAGCGGCGTGTCGCTGGCCGTGATCGCGGTGCTGGGCGTCGGCGCGTGGCGGGCGGACGCCGGCCTGCTCGAGGTCAGCAGCCTGATCGCGTTCCTGCTCTACGCGTTCCAGCTGATGGGCCCGATCGGCGAGCTGACCCAGAACGTGACGGCCTTGCAGTCCGGGATCGCCGCCGCGAGGCGCATCAGCGAGGTGTATGCGATGGAGTCGGAGACCTCGACGCCCACGCCCGGAAGCCGGGTCCCCGACGCGCCCGTGCTGGCCGTCCGGAATGTGACTCTGCGCTACACCGAGGAGGGTCCGGCCGCCCTCGACGACGTCTCCCTGACCATCCCGTCGCGCGGCCACACCGCGGTCGTCGGACCGTCCGGAGCCGGCAAGACCTCGCTGTTCTCCCTTCTGCTGCGCTTCCTCGACCCCGGTTCGGGCGAGATCACCCTGCACGGGCGGCCCTATCGCTCGCTCACCCACAGCGAGATCAGAGGCGAGCTGGCGTACGTGGAACAGGAGGCCCCGGTCGTGCCCGGCACCATTCGCGAGAACATCCTGTTCAGCCACCCGAGGCCACCGACGGCGAACTGGAGGCGGTGCTGACCCGGGTCCACCTCTCCGACAAGGTCGCCACGCTGCCGCAGGGTGTCGACACCCCGATCTCCGGGGCCGAGCTCTCGGGCGGCGAACGCCAGCGGATCGCCCTGGCCCGAGCTCTGATCCGCACACCCGCGGTGCTGCTGCTCGACGAGGCGACGGCCCAGATGGACGCCCTGACCGAGGCCGCGGTCCAGGATTCCGTACGGGAGAGGGCCGCCACCGGTGCCGTGGTGACGATCGCCCACCGCTTGTCCACAGTGGTCGAGGCCGACCGCATCATCGTCCTCGACCGGGGCCGCGTCCGCGCCGTCGGAACCCACGAGTCCCTGCTGGCCTCGGACGACCTCTACCGGGGCCTGGTCGAGGCGCTACGCATCGCCGTCCCCACCGCCCCCGCGGGCCTCTGACCGGTCAGCTCCGCCCCGGCCGCTGCCCCCGAACGTGCGGCCGGACAAAGGTGTAACCCCTCCCGGAGCGGCTGACGCACGATCCCGGCCGCGACAGCCGCTTCCCGGTGCAGGTCGATCTGCTCGTCCGACGCCTGAGCACCGTCCGGCAGCCGTCGGACAAACCCCGCGACCTCGTGCCCCCGCCGCGATTCGTGACCCCCGAGGGCCCGATCCGCGTCCTGCTCCACAACGCGGACCGGCGGCACATACCGCAACAGATCAACCCGGACCTGCCCGGGCCGAGCCGGAAACCACGGCCGGTCCTCGGTGTCCCGACTGCCTTCCACATGCTGCAGCACACCGGCGTCACAGAGCTTCCGTACGGCCCCCGGCAGCCGTCCCGCCATCGACCGCGGCATACCGAGTTCCAGGCAGTTACGAACCAGGTCGTGCTCGGCCAGAACGGCAACTCCTTCGGGGCTCAGGTAGCCCAGCCGCCGGACGGTTCGCACGACCCAGCTCGCGTCCGACAGATCAGGAACGGCCCGATCCTGGTCGACGCCGGGCACCAATTCGCGAGTGACCACCTGCTGGTCGTACTCATGGCGGAACACAACGCCCTCGACAACAACCGGTTGAGCGAGCTTGACCGTGCGCGCCGTCACAACCGAGCCACCCCGAGGCCAGTCGAAGGTGACGATCACACCCGGCCCGAAGTCTTCCGGCCAGCGGATGCCGCTGATCTCCCACTCCCCGCCGCGCCGGCGCAGGACGACCTTCTGCCGCCGCAACGACGGTTCCAGACCCTCCCCTTCGACCAACAAGGTCAGCCGGCGATCGTCCGAACCCTCGGGAAGGGGCCCGCCGGGCAGAGCACACCAGCCACCGTCGACATGAAACGGGAGCAGAGCCGTACGCCATCTCAGGACGCGACGCCCACCATCGGTCGGCAGCCACCACGCATGCTCGTCGTCCTCGTCCGGCCCGGCCAACGGCCGATCCACTTCAGCCGGCGCCGGTTCCCGGCCAGTGGCCCGCACAGTCTCGGCCCACGCGGCTACTCCGGCCAGAAAATCCGCCGGGGTTTCGAATGTCGAGGCTTCAACTCGGTCGGCCACCGCGGCGATGCAGTCCTGACAGTCCGATGACGGGCTTTCCTCCGAGCAGACGGCCCGATGCTCGGCGCTGGCGTGAACGACAGATCCGGCCAGCTCCCGATCGATAGAGACAAACTGTGCCGTCGCCTCGATCAGCCAACCCGAGCGGCGCTCCTGATGGATCGCCAAGGTCTGCTCGCGCAGGTCGCGGAGCAAGAGCTGCGCTGTCATGTTCTGGGCGACAGCTCTTGTGTACGCGCGTACGGCGTTTTTCAAGGCTCTGATACGTCGCATGCCGGCGCGGGTCTTCGGTGAGCTTCCCTTTGCCTCCACGGCCCGGGAACGATCGTCGAGCAGAACGGCCATCGCCGCCCCGCTGTGCGTGGCCCAGCGCTCGACGACCGCTGGGTGAGCGAGGGCCGGATTCGGCACGGAGCCCCGGCAATCGGTCAGCAACGCCTGGACGAAGGCATTGTCGTCGAGCAGGCGGAGCCTGGCCACGTCGTCGGGCAGCGCCTCACGCCGGTCCAGCCAACCCCAGAAGTCTCCGACCGGAACATCGATCGCATCCGGACGGACACCCCGGTCGGTCAGCACCTCGCGCAGAACGGTCGCGAACGCGTCGCCGCCGATCTCGCGCAGCACCAGGGGTGCAAGTGGCTCAGGCCGGGTTTCCCTTTCCGTTTCGGGCTCGCGACGAAGGGCCGGCTCGGCGTCGGCACGCTGATCGGCCAGGAGCACTCTGAGATCGGCCAGGTGCCTGGACGACTGTCCGGTGCGGGCCGCCACCAGCGCCTCGCCCTCGACCAGCGTTTCGGCGTACTGCAAAGCGAAGACGAAAACCTGCTCGTGTGCGAGAGCTTTGACCGCTTGGACCTCGTCGAGGCCCAGCGGCACCCCCTCGGCCCGGGCGCGGAGGATGCCGGCCAGAACGGGAACGTTGCTGCGCAGGTCATCCGGCTTGCCGTGCCAGGAAATGTGGCCGGACAAAGGCACCTCCGTACGCGCGCTCATCTGATCCCGGAACTCCACCCGGTTCGAGCATCCATCCGTTCAGAACCCTTGAACCGATCGGTGTCGTGGCCATTTCGGCGGACCAATCATCGGGCCTGTGCCTGTGCGGCCCGAGCAACGACTCGGACCGTTTCGGGCCGCCCGAATGCCGCCGCATCGGGGCCGAACGGCTCATGCGAAACGGACATTTCTGTCATTACGGTTGGGTCCATAAACGAGGGAAAGGTGTGCCGGCGTGTGGGAACTTGCTCGTTCGGGGCTGCGGCAACTGCTGGCCGCGCGACCGGGGCAGACGAAGCACGACCTTCTGCCCGCGCTTCTGCGCAGCGGATTCTCGGGGCTGACCGCGAGCGACGTGAACCGGCTGCTCTACGGTGACCGGTCGGCCTTCACCCACGACGGAAGCGCCCTGCCCCGATGGCGCCTGAATTCGGCCGAGCACGTCACGCACGGGACTTACGCCGGCCCGCAACCTCGCGCATGGCAGATCGAGGCATTGGCCGCATGGAATGCCGCCGGGCGGCGCGGGATCGTGGAAGCGGTCACCGGCACCGGAAAAACCACCGTCGGCGTTCTGGCCGCGGCCGAAGCCGTCGACCGGGGCGAACGGGTGCTCGTTCTGGTCCCCGGCCGGGAACTGCTCGACCAATGGCACGAAATTCTGCAACGGGAGCTCCGCACGGTCCGCGTCGGCCGCCTCACCAGCGGCCACGACGATTCCTTCCTCACCCATTCCGTGCTGGTCGCCACCGTGCAGACCGCCGCCCGGTGCTCGGTCTTCCCGATCGGCCGGGCCGGCCTGCTGATCGCGGACGAGGTTCACCGTTACGGCGCCCGCACTTATGCCATGGCCTTGGACAACCGCTTCGAGGCGCGCCTCGGACTGACCGCCACCTATGCGCGCGAGGACAACGGCCTCGACGAGCATCTGAAGCCCTATTTCGGTGACGTGGTGGCCCGTTGCTCGTACGAACGCGGACTGGCCGACGGCATTCTGGCGCCGTTCCGGGTCGCCTTCGTCGAGACCGCATTCCGGCCGGACGAACGCGCGCTCTACGAGGAATGTGACCAGCGCGTCCGCGCTTTGCGTCACCGTCTGGTCGTCCAGCACGGCTGCCCGCCCGAGCCGTTCGGCGAATTCCTGGCCGAGGTCGCCCGGCTCGGTCATGGCGGCCACATCGCAACCCGGGACGCCCGCCGTTACCTCAACGCCTTCAGCGAGCGGCGGCAGTTGCTGGCCAATTGCGCGGGCAAATACGACGCCCTCGAACGGCTGGTTCCGGCGACGCGGGCGAGCGATCGCGGGCTCGTTTTCGGCGAGACCAAGGAATGCGCCACCGACGTGGCCGAGATCCTGCGGCGACACGGCGTCGAGGCGCACGCTTTGACGAGCGAGATGCCTTCCCCCGTACGCAGGAAGGTCCTCACGTCCTTCAAGAACGGCGAGATCCGGATGATTGCGGCGCCCCGGTTGCTGGACGAGGGAATCGACGTGCCGGAGGCGGATCTCGGCATCGTCTTCGCGGCGAGCCGGAGCCGGCGCCAGATGATTCAGCGTATGGGACGGGTCATCCGGCCCAAGCGGGACGGGCGCCCGGCGACATTTGTGGTGCTGTTCGTGGGCGGCACGTCCGAGGACCCGGAATTCGGTGCGCACGCGGACTTTGTGGACGAACTGATCGGCGTGGCCGAGGACGTGTCGGTGTTCCGCTCGAACACGTCGGGCCAGGAGCTGCTGGACTGGTACGGAACGGGGTCGTGGGAGCGCGCCCAGTGAGATAGCTTCAAGGCGACCTGAGGAGGCCGATGGCGCCCGGTGGCCGGCTCGTGTTCGCGGCGCTGACCGGTGGGTTCCGGCAGCGGGCCTCGACGGTTCTCACGCTGTGCGCGTTTCTGGTGCTGGCGGCGGCCGCGGCGGCGGGGCCGATGTTCGCCGAGGCCTCCGACAACGCGGCCTTCCAGGTGCGGCGCGATCAGATTCCGGCGACGGCCCGGCAGAACGACGCGGCCGTCGTGCGGTTGTCGGCCAACGTCGGGCCCAGCAGCCTCGACCAGCAGAAGGTCGTCGCCGACCTGCGCGAGGTCGACGGGCTCACCGAGCCCGACCTTACCGGCGGCTCGATCGGGGCCGAGCTGGCCAAGCCGAAGTTCTGGGGGTCCACGGTCAGTGCCGGCGGCCGGACTGAGCGGGGCCGATTGTTCGCCGTCGGGCGGCCTGCCGAGGAACTCGTCGCGGTCGGTAATGCCGCCGGCAATGACGGGCTGTGGCTGCCGGCGCCGGTGGCCGAGGAGCTCGGTGCGGGCCCGGGCGACGAGATCGTGCTCGCCGTGGTCACCGGCAACCGAGGCAAGCCGCGGCGGGCGACGGCCAGGGTCAGCGGCATCTACGCCGTCGACCGGGGCGGACGGCTGCCGGCCGACCCCGCGGGCAGCACAAAATGGGCGCTGCGGAACGGCGACACACCCGGCGACACCGAGTACCACACCCTCCCGGCGTACCTCCTGATCGGCGATGTCGCGACGGTCGAGCGCCTGGCCCAGACCGTTGATGATCAGATCTTGTGGGCGGTCGAAGCCGCGCTCGAGCGCGGCGCCACCCTGAGCGAGGCGCGGCGGACCGCGGAGGGTGTCGACTACAAGCGGCGGTACTACGCGACCGTGCAGTCGGCCGACGGCGACGATCCCCTCGCGGTGAACTTCGCGAGCGGCATCGGCCGGATCGTCGCCACCGCGCAGGCGACAACCGAGGCCGTACGCCAACGGACCCGGCCCGTGGAATGGGCCGCGATCGGCGTCGGGTTCGCATCGGTGCTGGCCGTGGCCCTGTTGTCGGCCCGCCGCCGCGAGCGGGAGCTAAGACACGCCGCCGCCGTCGGCATGTCGCCGGTCAGCGTGGGCGGCCTGTGGCTGCTCGAAAACCTGCTGCCGGCGGCGGTCGGCACCGGTCTCGGGTGGCTCGCCGCCTGGCAACTCGTGGCGAGGCTGGGCCCGCCCGGCGTGATCGAGGAGTCATGGGAACCGGCCGCCGTGACCGCGGCCGGTGCGACCGGGGCCGGCCTGATCATGGTGGCGCTCGTCGGCGCGGCCGCGGCCGCCCGTCGCGTACGCCCGGCGCCGCCCGCCACGACGAAGCGCTCGATCCCCTGGGGTCCGGTTCTGATCATTGTGGCCCTGGTCGGCGCGGCCGGTCTGTCGCAGGCCGACGGCGTGCGCGGCGTCGATCTGCTCGTCCCGCTGCTGGTGCTCGTCGCGGCCGGGGTACTCGCCGGTTGGCTGCCGGCCCTGCTGAGCGGAGGCGGCCGGATCCCGTCGTCACCGGCGCGGGCCGTCGTCTGGCTGGCCCGACGACGGCTCGGATCGGGTGGCACCGAACGCCGTCTCGCCGTACTCGTGGTGACCGCCGGTCTGGGCATGTTGCTCTTCGCACTGTCCGCCGTTCACTCCACGGAGTTGTCGGCCGACGACCGGGTCGCGGTGGCCGCCGGCGCCGAGGGTGTCGCCAAACTGCAGGGATCGTGGGAGCTGGACGACCAGGCGCCGTCGCCGCCGCCCGAAGATCCGGACAAGCCGCGTCCGGTGGGGCTCGTTCCCGGCGTACGGGTGCCGCCTCTGCCCCCGGGAAACACGGCGGTGTGGCAGATGGACGTCACGACCCCGCTCGACGACGGCCGGCGCGATCTGCTGGTCATCGATCCCGCGCGCTTCCTTTCGGTGGCGTTGTGGGGCAATGGCCCCGACCTGGCCGCGGCCCGGTCCGCCGTTTCCGCGCTGGCCGCGCGCCCCGCCGAGGACGACGGGACGCCCCGGGCGATCGTCGTCGCGGACCCGGCAACGGAAGACGTCACCCTCGTACGGGTGACCGCGGGTTATGACGCCAAGAACCTGACGATTGCGGAGCGTGTGAACGCGTTCCCCGGCATGCGGGGGCGGCCCATGTACGTGGTCGCCGCCGACCCGATGTTCGCGCTGCTCGGCGCCGACGATCCCCGGCTCCGGCCGCGCACCGAACTGGGCACCAGCCTGTTCTTCATCCAGACGTTCCTGTGGAGCTCAGGCGGCGAACCCGGCGTCCTCGCGGTCACCGGCCCCAGGGGCGTGCAGCCCGAACGGATCACCACCGCGGCCACCTTGCGGGAAGACGCCGCGTACGTCGCCACGAGTCGCGCTCGCGGCTACCAACTCGCCATCGCCGGTTACCTGGCGTTGCTGGCGATCCTGACCCTGTGTATCTATGCGCAGCGAACAGCGGTGCTGCGCCGCCCGACCGACCTCATGCTGGCCCGCATCGGCCTCGGCCGGGCCCGGGTCCGCCGCGCCCGCACGTTCGAGTTCGTGCTGCTGGCCACGCTTTCCCTCACGTTCGCGGTGGCCGGCGTGGCCGCGTTGATCCCCCTCGGCGGTCGCCTGCTCGACGACCAGCCCGGCTTGCTGCCTGCTTTCGCGTTCCAGCTTTCCCCGTACGGCGTGGGAATCGCCGCCGGGGCTGCGGCGGTGGCCGTCGTCCTGGCAGTCTTGGTCACCGCGGCGCGTGCGCCCGGTCTCGAGGAGGAGGCCTACCGTGACAACTGACCTGCTGGTGGGTCGCGAGCTCCTTCAGCTGTACGCCGCCCGCACCGGACCGACGCAGGCCCTGCGCGGCGTCGACGTCTCGGTCGTGGCGGGCCGGGTCAGCGCGATCACCGGCCCGTCCGGCAGCGGCAAGTCCACCCTGCTGGCCGTGCTGGCCCTGCGCGAACGCCCCGCCGGCGGCGAGCTGCGCCACCGCGGCCGCCTGGTCTCGTCCCTGTCCCGCCGCGAGCTGCAACGTCTGCGCCGCCGCGAGATCGGCTGGGTCGCCCAGCGCCCCACCCACAGCCTGTTCCCCCAGCTGGACGCCCGCGGCCAGATCTCCCAGGTGGCCCAGTTGCGCAAGGTCAAGGTCGACGTGGAGGCGGCCCTGGCCGAGGTCTCCCTGACGTCCCGAGCCACCGCCCACCCCACAACCATGTCGGGCGGCGAACAACAACGCTTGGCCGTGGCCGCCGCCGGCGTAGGCCCACCCGCGCTCCTGATAGCCGACGAGCCCACAGCCGAGTTGGACGACGAGTCGGCAGCCTTGGTGCTGCGCTTGTTACGGGCCCGAGCCGCAGCCGGCAGCGCAGTGGTGATGGCAACGCACGACGCCCGAGCCATAGCCGCCGCCGACACGGTCCTGCGCCTACGCCACGGCGTCCTATCCGGCGAACACACATCCGGCGAGGACAGAACCGTAAGCATCGACGGTTTGGGCCGCCTCCAACTTCCCGAGGAGGCCCTCCCCTTGTTCCCCGACGGCCGAGCAGTGGTCACAGTCACCGACGGCCACGTCGAGCTGCACCCCCCGACATAGAGTGCCGACCCGCGCCCGCCGAATTGACCACGGAGTCGTCAACCATCCGAATAGGACTGCCGAGTTCTGCGTCGGTCGATGGCCGCCACGACCCAGGTAGAGTCGTGAATCTCGGATGGACGGTAAGGGGCACATGTGAGCGTTGTTCAGGTCAGATACGTGCAGCGGGCCATCGAAGAGCGGTTCAAGGGCCTCATTGATCTCTCCGACGTCGAGACGCAGCCGGCCGGGAAGCAGCATGAGCACTTTCTCACTCGGGGCCTGGCTGCGCTCGCTCGCCAATCCGAGCAGCCTTGCACCAATCAGGTCGCGGCCAATTCCGTATTCGACGGCTCCGACGACAAGGGCCTCGATGCCGTCAGCGTCGAACGAACCGCGACCGGCACCGTGATCCGCCTCTATCAGGCGAAATGGAGCGACAAGGGCAAAGGGCAGTTCGGCGAGGCCGAGGTCCACAAGATGATCGAAGGTCTGGAGCTGATTCTGGACCTCGAGTTCTCAGCGTTCAACCGTCGTTTCCAGCGTCACGTGCCCGAGATCGAGTCTGCCTTCGAAGACCCGAACGGCACACCTAAGATCATCCTGGTCCTGGCATTGCTGCGGGTGGAACCCCTGAGTTCGGGCGTACGGACACTTCTCGAGAAGAAGATCGCACAGTTCAACCAGGTCGAAGAGATGGTTGACTACGAGCTCCTCGACCTCCGTGACTTTCACCGGACCACTCTGGGCGATGCGGCGTCCCCGAAAATCAACGCTTCGCTCCGCCTCGAGGGATTCGGCCAGGAGGTGAGTCCTTACAAGGCGCTCTACGGCACAGTCACGGTGCCGCACGTGGCGGAACTTTACTCGAAGCACCGCCGCGGCCTCTTCGCGCGAAACATCCGCGCCTCACTGGACACTTCGGACGTCAACGTCAAGATCCGTGGCACCCTGCTGAACGAGGCCCGGCATTTCTGGTACTTCAGCAACGGAATCACGATGTTGTGCGAGTCCATCAAGCCGGCGGGCAAGGCGGTGCCGGGTGGCGTCGGGGACTTCCAGTTGTCCGGAGTCAGCGTCGTCAACGGCGCGCAGACCGTCAGCGCGATCCACAAAGCCTATGAGGCAGATCCGACAGCCGCCGAGCACGGCCGCGTTCTGGTTCGTCTCATATCTCTCGAAGACTGTCCGCCCGGATTCGGCGACCAGGTAACCATCAACACGAACACGCAGAACCCCGTCGAGGACAGGGACTTCAAGTCTCTGAACGCGATACAGACCACTCTCAGGGACGCCTTCGCCACCGAACTCAGCCTGAGCTACGTCTTGAAGCGCGGCGAGCCGCTGCCGGACCCCGAGCACGGTACGTCCATCACCGAGGTTGCTGAAGCTCTCGCCGCAACTCATCCGGACGCCACCTATGCGGCCGTCGCCAAGAAGGACCTCAAGGATGTCTGGCACGACGACGTGTACCAGCAGCTGTTCGGCGAGGAACCCGATGTGCTCGTCGTCTGGAGAAAGGTCAAGTTGCTCCGGGCCGTCAGGGCGCGGTTGTCCGACCTGCAAGAGGGGTTGCTGGGACGGGCCAACGCGATGGCCGTTTACGGTGATCTGCTGATCACTCACGTCACTTTCAGTCAGCTCGCCACAAGTAATCTGAGCGACCCGAAGTTCGACTGGGACGAGCAGATCCGAAAGGTTGCGACAGTCGCCCAGAACGCCTTTGAGTGGTCTCTGTACGCCATCGACGCCGAGTACAGCATTTCCAGTCATATCATCGCGGCGGTCCGGAATCCGGAACGGATTCAACGAGTGGCCCGAGTGGCAATCAAGGGCGTTTCCGACGGAGGCGAACCTCCACGGCTCCGCACTGATTACCAGCCTGTCACCGCAGAAGACCGAGGACGCCAAGTCGACGCGGTGAGGACTCTGGTGCAAAGCGGGCGTATCCCGGACGGCACCCTGCTGGAGTTCAGACCGGCGACGCGGTCGGAACGCAGGGTCATGTCCGGTTGGCTGGCCGAGGACGAGAAACGCAGCCTGGCCTCGTGGCGGAATGACCCCCGCAACCCGCTGACATGGCACTACGACGGGCAGGATTACTCACCGTCAGGCCTGGTGCGAAAGATGCGCACGATCGCGACCGGCAAGGGTGTCAACGTACGAGGGACGCTCTACTGGCACGTCCCGAACGAGGGATCGCTGAAGGATCTGGCCGAGAATGTCCGGACCGAGCGCGACGTCGAGGCCGGCGAGGACGATTAGCCGACGAAGGGCAGGGATCGGGCACCGTCAGGCCCTCCCGATCCCCTGCCCCAGCCGGTTCGATCGGGTCAGTCCGGCAGCTCTTCCAGCTCCTCTTCGATTTCTTCCTCGACTGCTTCGGCGCTCGACAGGAAGATGTGATATCTGTCCGACTCGGTCAGGTGATCGAGGAACTTCTGGCGTAGTTCCTGCATGCCCAGGTAGTAGTCGCGGAAGGGCTTGCTGACCTCGTCGGCCCTTTCCCGGCTCGGCGCGACCGGGATTTTGATCTGCCGGTAGCGCGAACCCACGTCCTCCCGGTTCGTCTGCATGAAGACGATCCGGTCCCACTGCCGGCGCACTGTTCGCAGGCTCATCGCCCACAGCAGATAGAAGTTGTCGAACTCCGAGGTTTCCGCGGCGTGGAGAACCAGAACCTCCTTCGTCAGCACCAGCCGCTCCTGGCCGGGCATCAGAACCGCGAAGTCGCCGATGTTCTTACTGGTCCGGATCGGCGTCAGGATGTCGTACGCCGCCAGCCCCGACTCTTTGCCCCGCCAGAACTTCTTGGCGACGACCTCGGTGACCCGGTTGGTGGGGTTGATGTTCACCTGGCCGGCGCGCAGATCCGACACCTTGATGTAGGGCACCGTGCCGGTACGCAGGTCGGCACTGGGACTGCCGTGACCCGGACGCGCGATCACCCGGCCGTCGTCGATGAGCTCACCCAGCGTCGCAGACTCGAACCCCTCGAATTCGGCCTCGCCCAGGACCTCGTCGAACCTCTCGTTGGACCGGTCGTCGAAGTAGACCGGGACCGCCAGAAGGCCCGGCTGAAGCGCCTCCTGAGTCACCCACCGGGAAGTCGAGGTGGTCATTTTTTCGCTGAGCAATGCGTCGACATCCGCAAGAACCTGGTCGTCGAGGACGTCCGTGCGAGTGCCTGTCGCCGGATTGACGACGTAGAGATCCTCACCGTCCTTGTTGATACCTACGGTGGGGGCGAACGAGACGAACACAGAACCGTCTCTGAACCAGCTCGGCCGGTGAACCATGCGGTGCCTACTTCTTCTCGAAGATGTACAGGTTGGTCTTGGCCCGGCAGAACCCTTGGAAGGCCTCCATCGGAATGTTGACGACACCGCGCAGGGTGAACCGGTCTTCCAACCACTCCGGCAGCCAGCTGTAGGTCGCCGAGAAGAAGTACGTCTCGGGCAGGATGATGCCGAGACGTCCCCCGCTCGCCAACAGCCGATGCGCGCGTTCCAGAAAGATCAGGCCGATTTCCAAGGCTCGGTATTGGCCGTCGGCCCGACGGGCGATCGTGTACTTGTTTCGGCGCGCATCAGTGCTGCTGACCTTCAGGCCCTGGCCGAACGGCGGGTTGGTCAGCACCACCGAGAAGCGGCCGTCGGCCAATGGCATGACCAGATGCTCGTAGTCCGTATTCCAGCGGTCTTCACGAACCGAGTCGCCGGCGTGGATGTTTGACGCGTCGCTGCTCAGGCTGAGCATGATCGCGCGGGCGAGCTTGACGTTGATCGCGTCTTTGTCGACGCCGTAAATCCGCTGGGCAGCAAGGCTGCGGGCTCTGTCGTCACTCATGGCGCCGCTGGCCTTGGCGTAATCGATCATCGCCAGGAACGCTTCGACCAGGAATCCACCTGTTCCACAGGCGGGATCGATGACCGTGTCGTCGGGGCGGATCTCCATGATCTTGACCGCCGCCTCGATGACCCGATGCGGAGTGAAGTATTGCCCCTCGCCGGCCTTGAGGTTGGCCCGGCGGAAGACCTGGAAGGCGGATGAGATCGCCTCCGGGCTCATGCTCACGAGGTCGAGCCCGGAGAGCTCGTAGACCACGTCCTGAATGGTGTGGTCGTCAAGGTTGAGGCTGACCTCGTTCGAATCCGCGAAAACCTGCGGGCGCGACTTCGTCAGCTTGTGGAAGTCCGCTCGGATTCGTTTTGCGGTCTCGGTTTCGCCGTCGGGGGCAAGCTGAAACTCGAGGGGCTGGTCGGGGCTGAACTGCCCGAAGGTATCTGACTCGATCTTGAGCAGCAGGAGATTGCACAGCTCGTTGAGCTGCGCCTCGGACCTCGTGGCACGGCTGTCACGAGCCACCACGACGTCGAGCAGCCGCTTGAAGACCGACTTCAGCTGCCCGTTCTGCGGGGCTTGGAGATCGTTGTAAGTAAGCGGCTTCTCGGAGGGAAGCTCGAGCTCCTCGCCCGGTCTGGGGATGCCACGGTTGCGCTCGTGCCGGAAATTGCCGTCTGGCAGCTTGTAGATCCGGACGTCTTCCGTGCCGTTCGTCCAGAACCCGAGCTTCGCCCGGGGCTCGCGCGCGAGGTAAGTCTCGAGCTGTGAGGTGCCTCCACGAAGGTCGGGCGCCTTGAACTCGAAAAGGACGACGACGTGGCGCCAGTCGTCCATCTGCGCCGGGTCGTCGAAGAGGGCGAGGTCGACCGGCCACGAGCTGAAGGACTTCCCCTCTTCTCGCAGCGCTGCGCCATGGGGCGCTTGGGGCACTCGCCACTCAGGCTGCCAGCGAATCTGGTCGCGGCTCCACCCGGCCTCGACCAGCTTTTCGATGACCGGCAGACGCACCTGCTGGTGCTCGGGGCCGCTGAGCGTGCGGTTGTATTCGATGTTCTCGGCTGGCACGCGGCCATCCTATGGTCGCGGTCTGACATAACCTCGGAGCGACCCGGGTTGGCACCGCCAAACACCCTGCTCACGTGGCCCGCATCCGGTTCACGGAGTGGTCCTGACGGCCACCCCGTACGCACGTCGACCGTGGCCGGCCGCGGGTGACGTGCGTACGGGAAATGTCAGTTTGTTGCCGGCTCCCCTGGAATGCGGAACAAGGGCTTCCACGGGTCGTCGGCGTCGACGGGGAACTCGGTCGACGGGGTCTCGTCCTTCGTGGTCCATTGGGCCTCGTAAGGCAGACCGCCGAACAGGACCCGGCTGCCGCGGCGGTAAATGGTTCCGGCCGCCCACGGATCGGTTACTCCGCTGACCAGAGGAATGGGTTTGGGCGCCTTTTCGACCGGGCTCACCGGGCCGATCACCGACCACGCGCTCTGGGTTCCCGCAGGCGGCGCCGCCGACGGGTCCTGGCCCGAGTTGGCCCACTTGGCCTCGTAGACGACGCCGCGCCAGACGACCTTGTAGCCGGTCACGTAGAGGGCGGTCATCCGCCAGACGGGGTACGGGCTGGTCTTCGGGTCGTCGGTCGTCGTCACGCGGTTCGGGATCTCGACCGAACCCTGCGCGTCGCTGTTCGCGGCCTTGCCGGGCAGGCCGGCGAAGACCTTCGAGAACGCTAGCGCCTCCTGGTCGACGCCGCTGCACGTGTTGGAGTGCACGACGACGTTGGCGAACGTGCCGCGGCAGGGGGCGTCCCGGTTCAGTGACCACATCGAGACCCGGCCCAGGCCGTTGTCGACGGCGAACCTGCGCAGGCCCTCGGCGTCGTCGAGGGTGAACCGCTCGGTGTCGATGTCGTTCTGGCCGATCATCGGGGTGGCGCCGATCCGCGACCACACCTGCGGTGAGGTGAGCTTGTGGCCGAGCTGCAGGTAGAGATCGCTGAGCTGCTTGTGGGTGCCGTTGAGGGCGCTGAGGCTGAGCGCCAGCATGTCCGGGTCGGCGTCGCCGTTGTTGTAGTCCATCGTCATCACGTTGACGCCGCGCAGGTCCACGCCGCCCTCGATCATGCCGCGGACGACACCGACGCCGTCCTGGGTCAGGCCGCTCGGGGCGACGGGCAGCGTCAGCCACACCGCGAGCGGCTTGCCCGCGGCCTTGCGTTCCTTCTGTACGGCGGCCACGGCCTCGACGCGCCGCTGCAGGGACGCCTGGTCGGCGACGGCGGCGCCTTCGATGTCGAGGTCGAGCGTCTTCACGTCGTACCGGTTGACCAGGTAGCGGTAGGCCGCGTCCAGCTTGGTCTGGTCGGTGCAGGCGACGGCCAGCTCGGAGTTGTTGAGCCCGCCCAGGCTGAGCGTGATGTCGCCGCCGGCCTGGCGCAGCTGGTCGATGCGACGGTCCAGCTCGAGCGCGGAGGCCGCCTGGTCCGTCGTGTACGCCCCGCCCCAGCTCGGGATGCAGGCGTTCTTCGGGTGGGCGACGACGAAGCCCAGCGCGACGTCGTTGGCCGGGTTCGCGGTGGGGTCCTGGAACTGGAACGTCGGGGTCAGCGTGACGTCGACGTACGGCACCGCCCACGATTTCGCCGTCGGGCCGGCCGTGTTCCGCAGGTGCATCACGCCGAGGGTGCCGCCGGCGCCGGCCAGGCCGAGCACGAGCAGCAGGATCAACAGTCTGGTCCACGAGAGCTTGCTGCGCGGCTGCTCCGGCTCCTGCCAGTTCGGATCGGCCAGCGGGTCAGCGCGCGGATCGTAATCGGGCCGCACGGCTACAGGTGTGGCGCGGTCCGTCATGAAAGCCCTTTCGTTTTCCGAGTCGCCACACGCTGGCCTACGGCGGCGGCTTTCGCGATCGGGTGAAAGGACGAGACCGGTGGGGCGCGAGGGACGGTTCTTTCGGCCGGAATCGGGAGCGCCAAACCCGGATCTTGGACTGACAATTCCGCGGACATCGCCTCGCGGTGTCGCCGCAAATCGCACCGAAAGGCCCAGACACGCATGCCACGCACCAAGGCGGAACCGCGAAAACGGGACGGCCAGCGCCAATGGGGAGCCGACCGAAGGACCGATCCTCACCCGATCGTCCCGCCGCCGATCTCCGAAGGCAGGATCACCCGGGGCCGGCTCGCGATCGTGGTGACCATCACGGTCTGGGCGTGTTACATCACATACACGATCATCCAGCAGTTCATCGCGGGTCACGCGTACACCGTGAAACTCGCGATCGAGGCGATTGTGTACATGCTGGTGGTCACCGGCCTGGCCGCGTCCGCTATCGCCTACCTCATCACGCGAATCGGATATTTCTATCGGGCGCGTGGTCACCAGCGGGCGCCGCGCATCATGCTGGACGAGTTCATCGGCGGGAAAATGCCGTCGGTGGCGGTTCTGGTCCCGTCCTATCAGGAGGATGAGCGGACCAACCGCACCACGCTTTTGTCGGCCGCGCTCCAGGAATATCCCGGCCTGCGCGTGACCCTGCTGATCGACGACCCACGCCGGCCGAAGACCCGGGCCGCGCGCGACATGTTGCTGGCCGCCCGCGCGTTGCCGGCTCAGATCGAAGCAGAGCTCCAGGTCCCGTACGGGAGAGCCTCCAACGCCTTTGCCTATTTCGACGAGCAGGTCCGTATGCGTGGCGGATACCTCGTGGTGCTCGAGGACATGCGCCGGCTCGCCGAGGAATACCGGTTCGCTTCGGACTGGCTGTACGACCTCGGTGCGCGGCAGGAAATGGTCGACCACACCGACACGTTCTTCGTCGAGCACATCGTGAACCCGCTCGCCGCCGAACTGGGCCAGATCAGCGCCGCGCTCACGAAGGGCGCCGAGGAACACGTCACGCTCCCGATCGCGCGGATGAACCAGTTCTACAAGCGGCTGCTCGCCATTTTCGACGTGCAGATCACCAGTTTCGAACGCAAGAAGTACGTGTCCCTGTCGCACGAGCCGAACAAGGCCATGAACCTGAACAGCTACATCGGGCTCATGGGCGGCGCGTATCAGGAGGTCAGCACGCCGCTGGGTACCGCGCTGGTCACGGCCGGTCCCAACCGCGCCGACCTGGTCGTCCCGAACCCGGACTACGTGCTGACCCTCGACGCGGACAGCGTTCTCCTTCCCGAGTACGCATTACGCCTCGTGCATCTGCTCGAGCAGGGCGCGTACGCGAATCACGCCGTGGCCCAGACGCCGTACAGTGCCTATCCCGGTTCGGCCACGCGGATCGAGCGCATTTCCGGCGCGACGACCGACATCCAGTACATCGTGCATCAGGGCATGACCCATTACGGCGCCACTTTCTGGGTGGGCGCCAACGCCGTACTGCGCAAGAAGGCCCTGGACGAGATCTGCGAGGTCTCGTACGAGGGTGACTGGGAAATCCGCCGCTACATCCAGGACCGGACGGTCATCGAGGACACCGAATCGACGATCGACCTCGGCGTACGGGGGTGGCTGCTGCACAACTACCCGGAGCGGCTGGCCTACAGCGCGACTCCGCCCGACTTCGGTTCACTGGCCATTCAGCGGCAGCGCTGGGCCAACGGCGGTCTGCTGATTCTGTCACGCTTGAAGGACCAGTTCCGGGCGAAGGCGAGGCGCGAGGACAAGAACCGCTTCGGCGAGTACTTCCTGCGGGTCAACTACATGGCCTCCATTTTCTGGAGTTCCGTGTGCCTGGTCGTCATGCTCGCCTACCCGTTCAACAACGAGCTGCTGAACCCGATCCTGCTGCTGGTCTCGGTGCCGTACTTCTTCATGATGGCGGCCGACCTCAAGCACCTGGGTTACAAGCGGTCGGACATGTTGCGCATCTACGGCTTCAACCTGATTCTGCTGCCGGTCAACCTGTCGGGCAGCATCGCCTCGCTGCTCCAGTTGCTGACCGGTGAGAAGAGCGCCTTCAAACGTACGCCGAAGGTCCGCAACCGCACGACGGCCGCGACCAGCTACCTGATTCTCCCGCTCGCGCTGATCGCCCTTTGTGCCTACACGATCTGGGTCGACATCGAGCACCAGCTGTGGAACAACCTGGTCTTCGCCGTCCTCAACCTGACCCTTTCCCTGTACGCGATGGTGGCGTTCGTCGGTCTCGGAAACACCGTGGTCGACCTGTTCACGCACCTGCGCAACTGGCTGATCCGACCGGTCACACCGAAGAAGACCCGGCGCACGTCTTCACGGAAGAAGAAAGCAGCCGTGGCGGCCCCCGCTCCGGCCGGCGATTGGGCCCAGGTGCTGCATTACCGGCACGAGCACGGGGCAACCGCGGGCCAGACCACCGTACGGCTTCAGCGCACCGAAGCCGGCTGGAAGTCCTCGTCCCCGTCGTCGTCCTCGTCGCAGGCGCACGCGTTCGAGGAGTTCAGCTTCTTCACCGTCTTCCAGCCCATCTACAACATGATCAACGGTCATGTGGTCGGCTACGAGGCCCTGACCCGCTTCGCCGACGGCAGCAGCCCGCGCGAGGGCCTGGCGTCGGCCGAGTCCCGCGGCGTGCACATCGCCCTGGACGCGGCCCTGATCCAGGCCGCCATCGCGTCGTCCAAGTCCCTGCCCAACGGCACCTGGCTGTCGGTCAACGTGACGGCCGACCTGCTGCGCCGCCCCCACGACCTGGCTCCGCTGCTGGCTGCGTCCCGCCGCCCCCTGGTGCTGGAGGTCGGCGACGCGACGCCGCCCGAGCTGGCGCAGTTGGGCGGGGTGGCCCTGGCCGTGGACGACCTGGGCGCCGGTTACGAGACGCTGGCCGTGATCGAGTCTTTGCGGCCGGCTTTCCTCAAGCTGGGCGTCGCCGCCCTGTCCGACATCGACCGTTCCTTGGCCCGCCAGGCCGCGATCCGTTCGCTGGTCCAGTTCGCCGAACAGCACGGTTGCACCATCATCGCCGAGGGCATCGAAACCCCCGCCCAGAGGGACGCCCTGGTGGCGTGCGGGGTGCCTTTCGGCCAGGGCTTCTTCTTGGGCAAGCCGGTCCCGGTAGAACGAGTCCTGGCCGGCGTCGGAGGCTGGTAACCACCGGAATGCGAGGAGCGACGCTCCCCGCATTCCCCGGCCCACTCGACTCCCATCGATACGATCGGCGCTTCCTCGCCGCACAACGACTGGCTCGCTGTCGGAATCAAAGCCCTCAACGCGGCAGCGGCTGACCCCACTCAACGCCACCCGCTGAAGACCTGCCGCATTGGGAGCTACAAGGCGACGCATGACCTACGGAATCTATTTCGACAGCAGGACGTCCGCCGAAGCACTGCGACAAGCGCTGCACACCGTCTACAACGTGCCGCTCGACCTGGTCTACGCCGGCCCCTATGAGGAACTCAACGACCACCCCGGTCCGGATCCGATCGCACTGATCACGCCGGTCGACGGCGAATTCGGACACGAACTCAGCGCCGGCGACAAGCTCCGGACATTGACCGAGGCGAGCGAACTCGAACTCGCCCAGGCGATCTGCCGGACCGCCCGAACGCGTGCACTGCTGGACGACGGTGGTCCCGCCCCGGACTACTGGTTCCTCGTCGCCGCGGACGGCAGTTACGGACGCGTGCAGACCGATCCCGACAGTGAAGACCTCACCATTCTGTACGCCCTGGAGCCGATCGCCGGCGAGCCGGATCTCCCGGTCGTGCCGCCGCCGGATTGGGCCCGAACCTGGTAGAGCGGCCGGCATGACTCTTCGGGGAGGACACACGGGGGCTGCCGGAAGGTGGAGAATGCGCTGGTGAACTCGTTCGGCGGATGGGGGTACCGCTATGACCTACGCAGTTGACTTCAACACCGTCTCCACCGTCGGCCTGGAGTCGTCACCGGTTGCGGAGGCGCTGGCCGGTCTGCGGGCCAACGAGGCCCGCTATTTCAAGAACAAGTACGACCACACGTTCACGGTTGTGCCGGCGAGCGAGGCCGAGAAGACCATCGCCTGGATCAACCGCATCCTTTCCGAGGAACGCGGCCTCGTCATCGCGTCGCCGGTTCTGGAGGCCACCGAGTTCCAGGTCGAGAACATCAAGATGGCGTACGTGTTCTACGAAAGCGGCCTGTCCATCAACGTGATGTACGCGCTCGACGACGGCGGAAAGCGCGCGGTCGGCTTCAAACTGTCCGACGGCATGGAAATCCCCGACGAGCTCGGCGCGTTCAAGTTCGCACGCCAGAAGTCGAAGCTGGCGGGCACCATCCGCGGCTCATACTTCGTCATCAAGAACGATTACTGACCCCCGTACGTACGTGGTGGTCCGTGTGTGCCCGGATGCAGTCATCGGGTCGGCACTGTCACCAGCGCATCCGCGGCAACTCCCACCCTCGAGTGCGGGTCCGGCCAGAGCCGGTTCGTCTGCTCCATCACCTCCGGCGTCACCGCGACATCAATCCGCTGGTACGTCAACAGCGCCGTGATGTCGCCCTGGGACGACAAGCGCGCGGTGTCGGGCGGCTGCAACGATCGCCGTGGTCGTCACGACCCCCCACCGGCACGCTCCGGGGCGGCCCGCGGCGGGCCTGCAACAGCGGCCCCCGGCTGTGACCTGCCGTTAAACCCGCGCCGGCCGCGCTGCGCATCATCGGCGCGACGGACCCGGAGTGCGACTCGTATTTGAGCAGACTGCACAAACTTGGCCCCGACGTAGACGAGCGACTAGTAGGCGCGAGACTATGTCGGGACTAGGGATGGAGCGAAGCCGATGCGAACGCGTAAGACACCGACGGTAAGACGACGCCGCTTGGCCGCGGACCTGTTCGCGCTCCGGATCGATGCCGGCCTCACCCGGGAACAGGTGAACGAACGTACCGGCATATCCGAGGGTGCCCTCTTCAAGATGGAGAGGGGCAAGACCCGCCCGCAGCCTCGTACGCTCCGCGCTCTGCTCGATCTCTACGGCATCATCGACCAGGCTCGCCGCGACGAGATGGAGGCCATCCTCCGCCGGTCCGATGAGGTCGGCTGGATCCAGCCCTTCGAGGGCAACCTGGTCGACAGCTACGCGACGCTGATCAGCTTCGAGTCCGAGGCCGAGCGCCAGTCGGTCTTCGAGCTGACCTTCATCCCCGGCCTGCTCCAGACCCCGGAGTACGCACGGACGATCATCACCACGCTCATGCCCGACGCCGACCAGGAGGCGATCGACCGGCGCGTCGAGGTCCGCATGAGGCGCCAGGAGTCGAAGTCCGCGGTCTGGGCGATCCTCGACGAGGGCGTGATCCGGCGCAACGTCGGAGGCTGCAAAGTCATGCAGGGCCAGCTGGAGCATCTTCTGACCGCGGCCGGCCACCCGTCGGTCACCCTCCAGATCATGCCGTACGCATCAGGGGCGCACCTCGGCATGCCCGGCAGTTTCCTCATTCTGGAGTTCGCCGAACCCGACCCCGCGATCGTCTACACCGAACACACCGGCGGTGGTCTGTTCCTCGAACACGATGCCGCGATAGCGCGATATCGCGACAACTTCCAACGGCTCGCGGCTCAAGCATCGAGCCCGGCCGACACCATCAGGTTGATCCAGGACGCGGCATCCGCCGCACGGAAAGGAGCACAAGAATGACTGATCTGACCGGTGCCCGCTGGCACAAGGCAACGCGCAGTGGCTCGGACGGCAACTGCGTCGAGGTAGCCGAAAACCTGCCCGACATCGTCGCGGTCCGAGACACAAAGAACCGCAACGGCGCCACGCTGATCTTCACCGACGCGGAATGGCAGGCGTTCATCGGCAGCGTCAAGGACGGCGAGTTCGACCTCTGACGAGCGCCAAAGGCCCGGTCTCCGCTCCCGGAGGCTGGGCCTTTGGACCCGGCGCTTTCGAAAGGCACCGATGCGCAGTGACTGGGCCGCCTTGCCCGAAGCCGTCACAAGACCGATCGCCGACCGTATCGGCGGATCCGCTGTAGTCCCAGCCGCCGGCGGCGACCACGCGGAATTCGCCGCAACGGTCACCGGGCCCAACGGGTCGGTATTCGTCAAAGCGGCCCGGAGCGACCTGGGCGTCCGGTCACTGCGCTACGAACTGCGGGTGGGCGAGACTGTCCGGCCACCTCGCTCACCCGCGGTCCAGTGGCAGTTCGAGTCCGGCGGCTGGCTGGTGGCAGGCACTGGGCGTACGCGACCAAGGCAGCACCCTGGCTGGAACTAGCCATGCTCGTTCCGTGGCTCATCAGAAGCGGCCACACACCAGAACAGGCCGAAAACTGGCTGGCCCAGTTCCCCGACTGGTCCTCGGCCGGCACCGACGTCTTGAATCAATTCGCGACCAGCAATGCCGCCAAGGCTCAGACAGGCTCGCCGTCGTGGATGCATGAGCTGGCCGCTCGGACCAGCATTTGGGCCCAGTTCAGAGAAAAACAGAACCGATGACGCTGTTCGGCTGGGCGGGGTCGTGGAGGTTCTATGCCGCCGTGAATCCGAGTGTCCGGTATCCGGGCATGCGGCGTTGCAGTGAGGCGGCAAGGACGGGAGTGGCAACGTCGTGGTAGTCGTGGACCTCGGCGATGTCCTTGCCTGGTGAGGCTCGGATGACGCGGCCGGCGCATTGGACAAGCAGGCCGTCGTAGGAAATCGGTCCGGCGAGGAAGAGCGCATCGAGGGCCGGGGCGTCGAAGCCTTCGCCGATGAACGGCGTGGTGCCGATGACCAGCAGGCCCTCACCGGCTTTGGCGGTGTCCAGGCGTTCGACAACCGCCCGGCGGTCGGTGGTGCTCATTGCTCCTTGGAGCACGAGTGGCTGATGTCCCCGTGCGGCGAGCATTGTGGCCAGAGCCTCGACGTGGGCGACCCGTCGGGTGAGGACCAGACAGTTGCGGCCACGCGTCAAGGCCGCGACAACGTCATCGGCGATCAGCGTGTTGCGTGGCTCGTCGAGGGCCAATCTCCGGTGCACCTCGGCCAGCCCGCCCGGCACGTCTAGGTCGACGTCGCCGGCCCTGAACTCCGTGTCGTGCTGGAACAGCACGCGCCTCGGTCCGGTGCCGGCGTTCATGGCAGCGGCGAGAGTGCCCTGTTCCTCGTCGGTCAGGGTGTGCCGCACGGGGCCGAGTTGCCAGGTGACGAGTTGACCGAGGCCGTCTCGCCGGGTGGGCGTGGCGGTGAGGCCGAGCCAGAACTGGGCGGCGATCGCTTTGACCGAGTGCTCGTACGCGGCTGCGCCGAGATGATGGCACTCGTCGACGATCACATGCCCGTACGCGTCAGTGAGGGTGGCTATGTCATCGCGTCTGGCCAGCGACGGCAGCAGCGCGATGTCCACGGTACCGGTGAGCTTGCGCCGCCCGCCGCCGAGTTGCCCGGGTTTGATGCCCAGGAACTGCTCGACGCGCATGCGCCACTGGTCGGCAAGAGCTTTGCGGTCGACGAGGATCAGGGTGGAAGTGCCACGCTCGGCGATCACGGCGCAGCCCATGACGGTCTTGCCGGATCCGGGCGGGGCGACGAGCAGCCCGTCGTCGTGAGCGAGGACAGCGCCGACTGCGGTCCCCTGCTTGGCAGTGAGTTCACCGGTGAACGCGACGTCGATCTCCTGGCCGGGGTTTCGCGCGTCGGTGACGGAGAGCCGCGAACCCGCGTGTTCGACGATGGAGTTGATGGTGTGTCGTAGCCCGCGGGGCAGGACCAGGCGGTCGTCGAGGGTGAGGTCGTAGCCGCGGATAAATCGCGGAGTGTCCCAGGTCGATTTCCGCAGGCGTTGCAGTTCGTAGAACTTCGGGTTGGCCATGGCAGCCGCGTGTTTGAACGTCGCGAGCGCGGCCGGAGTGAGTTGACCGATGTCAATGTTCAACCCGGCGCTGAGTTCCGCGTGGACCACCGCAGGCAATGCCGGATGGACCCGCGTTGCGGCGGACCTGCTGATCGTGGCGACGTCGGTTCCGGTGGCGGAGCGGCTCGCATTACGGACAAGCCGTTCCGCGTCGCCGGGGCTGAGCCGGTCCAGCGTCGAGAGGAACACCCACTGGTCCTCGTACGGTTCGAGCGTGCCGAGATCAAGGAAGGTGGTAAGGCCCTCCTTACGACGGCGGCCGTACAGCGGCGCGGCGATGAGGTTGCCGAACCCGCCGTCGGGCAGGACGTCTTGGTTGGGAAAGAGCCGGTCATACGACCGCAGGTCCATGGATCCGCGCAGCACCATCGCCTCGTGCAACAGCGCGGTACCGACAGCTCGCGCCGTCGCAGCCGGGAGGGCCTCCGTGAAGAAAATCCACACATGGGCACCCCGGCCCGACTGGGAGATCTCCAGCGCGGCCGGCACAACACTGGCCCTCGCCGCCTTGACGTAGGCGAGCGCGTCGAGCATCGCCGTCGCACCGTCGAAGTCGGCGACGACGAACTGACACAGGTTTCTGGGTAACAGCGGGTAGAGGCCCATGAACACGTCACCGACGAGATGAGCCGCCACAACTTGCGGCGTACAGCGAAGATGAGCGGCAGTGCGTCGGTCCATGCCCTTGCGCCAGCCGCCGGCGACGGCCGGCGACCACCCAGATGCACCCGTGCGAGTGTTTTCCCAGCGGACGGCGTACACATCGGTACGGGCCCGGAACCGGTCGGCGAACAAAGCCAGCTTGTCCGCCACCGGCGAAGCCATGGTGACCATGCCCGGCACGGCAACCGGAGCGCACAGCTGCTCCGGAGACGGAGCCGTGTCCTGACCACGCAATTCCAACAGCCGCGACAGCCTGGCGTTCTCGGCCTGTAAGCGCTGCACCTCCCGGCGCAGGTCGGCGTGCTCAGCCGTCACATCCACCGGATCATTCTGACGTATCGGGCCTCGAGCCTCTGACGACCAGCTCGCTATCCTCCGCCGATGGCACCGAAGCGGAACGCGGCGCTCGAAGCGATGATCGTAGAAGCCACGGTCGACGCGTACAACGACGACGAACAGCTCACCGGTCTGTTCACCATGCTCGAAGAACACCTGGTCGTACCGTTTGCCACCATGGCCCTCGGTGTCGAGGTCACTGTGAAGAAGGTCGACTTGATCGGCGACAGCATCGTCGCCATCTGCGCCGAGGCCGCGACCGGCAGCGGATCGACCTGCTCGAGCTGCAACTACCCACCCCACCACCGGGCGGTTCAGCATGGATCGATGCCTACCGGTACTGGGCAGGACGGTAGACCACGGGGGTGCATACCGGCCGGCTCCGGCGCGGCTCGACACCAAGCAGCCTCCGTCCCGCGGGACGGTCATTCCGGCCGCAAGAACGAAGGTCGGCGGGAGTTCTGTCAGCTCTCGCACGGATAAAATCCTGGGCATGTCACCTTCGGATGACAAGTTATCTATCTAAGGGTTGCGAGGCTTGACCGCACGCGTCCTGTGCGATGCAAAGCTGGGCTGCCGGTAGTGCGACGAGCGCTCCAGTCTTCGCCGTGGTTGGCACGCCCTACTGCCAGGAAGCCACGCGCCGGGCACCTCGTGCGCGAGGTGCCCGGCGACGCTGCCGCAGGAGGCGCACCACGCGGTACCGGTGACACGAACCATCGCCTGACCCCGCACGAACATCAAGTCGTCCGCCAAAGACGTTTTTCCAGCTCAGAGGCTGCCCCGAGTGCTCCGTACGTGCTCGGCGAGTGAATAGCACCCGTCATCGTGGGGCACCCGCGGTCACCGCCAGACACACCGAGTCGCGTGTGCGCGGAATTTGCTCGGCGCGTGCTCCGACCAGCGACGGAACCGCCGCCGGTGCACCGGACGGGCCCGTTCGGCACTCGATGGGACGCCCGCGCACTCATGAGTATCCCCAGCTAGGTACGATATGGGCCGTAGGCCCTCGTAGCTCAGGGGATAGAGCATCGGTTTCCTAAACCGTGTGTCGTAGGTTCGATTCCTACCGGGGGCACCCTGTGATGTCTCAGGACATCGGAATAGCCTGAACCTGCGTTTCGCAGGTTCAGGCTTTTTGTTTGGTGGGTGTGGGTCCGGGTGGGCGTCCGGTGGGCTGGTAGTCGCGTCGGGGGTCGATGGTGAGCTCGCGCAGGAGTTCGCCGGTGCTGGCGTGGATGACGCGGACGTGCAGGTCTTGGACGAGTAGCAGGACGTAGGTTCCGGCGGAGGTTTTGCCGATGCCGATGTGGCGTAGCTGGCCGTGGACGCGCAGGGTGACGGTGCCGGCTTTGCTGATTTTGTCGTGGCGGACCCGGTCGTGGGTGTCGGCGGTGCGGTCGGTGCCGGGGCTGGC
>NZ_JAENHP010000008.1 GCF_016834655.1 Paractinoplanes ovalisporus | reverse complement strand
GCCGGCACGCCTCGCCGGTACCTACTCCCTGTTCCACAAGATCCAAATATGCGCGCCGCTGTTCAGCCTTGCCCAACCCATTGACCCAGCCCGCACCAGAACCCTCGAACACCTGACAACCCCACGTTGAACTCAGGTGTTGCGACGACCCCTTGAACCGGAGGCGGGTGGGGGAGGTGGTGGCAAAAACACCACTACCCAGCGATCTTGCGCGCCGGGAACGGCGACGTGGCCGCGGTGACAGCAGGGCAGGGCGAGCCGCCTGCGGTGAAGGCGCCAAGCTCTCAGGGCTCCGGATAACGGGCCAGCCGCAACCGCCAATGGAAGACCAGCAACGTCCCGGCCGTGCAGATCAGCCAGGTCACCCCGGCGTGCGCCAGGCCCCGCCACACCAGGTCGATGCTTCCGCCGTCGACGGCGTAATTGCCGACCTCGCGCGCCGACCAGAACGGCATCAGCTTGGCGATCAGGCCGGCCGGGTCGGCCAGCATCTGCACCGAGCTGATGCTCAGCAGGGCCAGGGCGCCGTCCAGTTCGCGGGGCAGCAGGGCACCGATCAGGCTCCCTACGGGGGCCGCCACCAGCGCCGAGACCAGCATCATCACGCCGGCCGCCCACATGTGGGGCAGGTCCTGGTCGACGGCGACCATCGACCAGTAGAACGATGCCAGCAGCACCCCGACGCCGGTCATGGCGAGCAGCCGCCCGCCGATGATGCCGCTCACCGAAGCGCCGGTGAGGCGCAGGCGCGGGTCGACGCCGCGGGACGCGTTCACCACGAAGAGCGTGAGCGTCGAGATCGCCCAGCCGATGCCGAGGGTGAGCGCCCGCGTCGACTGGCCCGACAGGTCGCGGCGCACCAGATAGAACCAGAACGGCAGGGTGATCACGAGCAGGAGGGCGGCGCGGCGCCGGCCCACCTCGACGGCCGAGAGCCGGGCCACCACGAGGGTTGTCATGCGGATGCTCCCAGGTCGAGGACGTGGTCGACGTTCTGCAGGTCGTGCAGCAGGTGGGTGACCACCACGACCGCCCGGCCGGCGTCGCGCCAGGCCAGCACCTGCTGCCAGAAATCCACATAGGAACCCTGGTCGAAACCCTGGTAGGGCTCGTCGAGCAGCAGCAGGTCGGGGGCGTGCAGTTCGCCCAGCACCAGGTTGAGTTTCTGCCGGGTGCCGCCGGACATCTGCTGCGCGCGTTGCTGCCGGGTCGGTCGCCAGGCGAGCCGGGTCGCCAGGTGTACGCCGGTGGACCGCGCCCGCCCGGGAACCATGCCCGCGGCCGAGCCGAACAGCGTGAAGTGTTCCTCGGCGGTCAGCCACCCGGCCGTCCCGCCGTCCTGCGGCACGAATCCCACCCGGCGGGTGCGCTTCACGGTGCCCCCGCTGGGCCGGGTCAGTCCGGCGCAGATGCGCAGCAGCGTCGACTTGCCACAGCCGTTGGCGCCGACGATGGCGGCGACTTCTCCACCCCGTACGGACAAATTCACATCCCGCAGCACCGTACGGCGTCGGTATCGCTTACTCACCCCGGTCAGGCTCAGCATCACCGGGCCGGCTTCATACCGCGTACGCGGGGAGGGGGTTCTGAGCTCGGCGACCAGGTGACGCGCGTACAGATGGGCCGGTCCGAACACCTCGGCCGGCGTGGCCGCGCTCTCGGCCGCCTGCTGGGTGGTCTCGTCGGCCAGGCGGCGTGCGCGGGCCGGTTGCAGACCGAGGCGCACCAGTTCGCTCTCGAAGGTCGTCGGCCAGTCACTCATGCGGCACCCCGCTGAGCAGCGCGTCGACCCCGTCGCGGAACCGTTGCCAGTCGCCGGCCTGGGCCGCCAGCACGTCGAGGCCGGCCTCGGTGATCGCGTAGTACTTGCGCCGGGGCCCGTTCTCGGAGGGCGCCCAGCTGGGAAGGGCGAGTCCCTGCTCTTCGAGCCGGAGCAGCGCCGGATAGAGGGTGCCGCCGGGCACGTCGGCGACACCGGCCGTGGCGAGCCGCTGCGACAGGCCGTAGCCGTAGTCGGGGCGTTCCCGCAGCATCGCGAGCAGGCACAGATCGAGGAAGCCGTGCAACCACGGCCGGGGCGTCATGGCTAGTCAGGCTACCTGGTTAGTAGGCAGCCTGACTAGCAGGTCGTCAAGAACCCTCGTTCACCCGGTAGATCTCGTCGGCGACCAGACCGTGCGCCTTGCGGTGCACCTCGGCCGCGGCCTCCTCCGACGGGGCGTCGACCAGGCAGAAGATCTTGCCTTGGGCCTCGTCGACCCAGTAGCGCAGATAGTTGACGCCGAACTCGCCCTGAGTCGCGAGATCGGCCTGGTGTGCCTTGACCACGTCGTCCAGGCTCACGCCGCCGCTGACGGTGTGCACGTCCATGTAGATGCTCATGTCTCGACCGTAGGGAGACCGGAGCCGGGCCGAATCGGAAGCGATTACCTAGTTTTCGCGGGCGACTACCCAGCGACTACCTGGTGACCAGACCACGGCGCTCGGCCTCGGCGGCGGCCACCGACCGGGTCGGGGCGCCGAGCTTGCCCAGTACGGCCGACACGTGGTGGTCGACCGTCTTGACCGAGAGCACCAGCTGAGCGGCGATCTCGGCGTTGGTCCGGCCCGCGACGATCAGGCCCAGCACCTCGTGCTCACGCCGGGTCAGCCCGGCCGGATGAGCGCGGGTCGCCGAACGCGGGCCGACCGGCACCGACCGCACCCCATGCTTGCGCAGCCGTCCCCGGGTCAGGCGCGCGGCGGGGGCGGCGCCGAGCTCGTCGAAGATTGTCAGCGCCTCCCGCAGCCGGCCGATGTCGTCGCCGTCGAGCAGGGCCAGGCCGGCCTCGTAACGGCTTCCCACCTTCGTCCAGGCGGCGGCCGATCCGGTGGCGTCACCCTCCAGCAGCAGGCGGTAGGGCTCGGCGACCGGGCGTCCGATCAACCGCGACGAGCCCGTACGGCGGAGCCACACCGCGACACTTCCGCACAACCAGGCGTTGCCCGCGGTCGCCGCATCCGCTGCCAGTTCGGCCTCGCGGCGGGCCGCGGCCGGGTTGCCGGAGAGCCAGCGCCATTCGGCCCGGGCCACGCGCGCGGCGACAATCCACTGTGGTTCGGCCGAGCCGTCGGCGGTCGCGGCCGCCTCGTCCAGCAGCGGCTCGACCTCGTCGCCACCCCGGCGGACGAGCACGGTGGCCAGGCCGACCAGGGGGCTGATCCGGTTGATCGGTGTCGCCACGACCTCGGTCAGCAGCCGGCGGGCCAGGAGGGTGGCGTCGTCCCAGCGGTCCGTACGGGCGAGGGTGATCACGTGTTCGCCGTGCAGGCAGGTGCCGAACGCCGCCACGTCGTGCTCGTCGCAGAACGCCACCCCGTCCACATAGAACTGGTGGGCCTCGTCGTACTGCCGCTCGCAGGTCAGCAGCCCGTAGAGGTTCCGGTAGGCGCGCGCCGCCTCCTCCTCGTGCCCGTGCTCCAGCGCCACCTCGAGCGCCTGGTGCAGCCGGTCCCGCCACGGTTGGCCGCTCATCGCCAGCGCGCACGCGTGCGTGTTCAGGGCGTCGCTCAACACGTCGAGCCGCGGGCCGGCAAGTTCCTGCGCCCGTACGGACAGAGTGACCGCCTCGTCGTGCCGATCGGTCAGCATCGACAGGGTCGCGAGGTGGGCGTACGCGAGGGCGAGTTCCGGCCCCCCGAACGGTTCCAGGATCTCCCGGGCGCGCTCGGCCAGGGGCATCGCCTCCCGCTGCCGGCACAGCGTGACCAGTGCCTCGGAGAGTCGTCGCAGCGCGTCACCCTCCCGGCGGCGGTCACCGACGGCGTGCCACAGGCGACGGGCGTGCGCGGCCGCGTCGGCGAGGTCGGCGCCGCGATCCACCAGCGTCAGCTCGTCACAGAGCCGGTCATAGAGCTTTGCCCGTACGGCGTCAGGAAGGTCACCGGCGAACCGCAACGCACGCTCGTACTGGGCTGCGGCTTCCCGGTGCGAGGCCAGTTCGGCGGCGCGGGTGGCCGCCCGTACGGAAAAGAAGTGGGCCGCTTCCGCGTCACCGGCCGCCTCGGCGTGGAAGGCCATCATCGCGTCGTCGTCGCTGTCGTGCGCGCGCAGCCGGTCCAGGATCGTGGCGTGCGCGGCCGCCCGCCGGTGCGCCGGAACCGCCTGCTCGACGGCGCGGCGGGCCAGTTCGTGCCGGAACCGCAACCCCGTACCGTCGCCGCCCCTGCCCGCCCGACCGCCGCCGCTACTCAGCCCGCCACCGGCGCTCAACCCGCCGTTCGACCCGCCACCGGCGCTCAGCCCGGCGCCGGCCAAGTCATCGCTGGTGATCAGCCCGGTGCCGACCGCCTCGTCGAGCCCGTCGCCGATCAGCCGCGGATCGATGCGGCCACAGATCAGCGCGGCCAGATCGAGCGCCGCCCGGCCGGTCTCACTCAGCCCCACAGCCCGGGCCAGAACGGCATCGCGGACCGAGGGCGGCACCTCGTTGACGGCGCCGCGCGTTGCGGCCCCGGCTGTGGTGGCATCGGCCCGTGCTGCGGCGGCCTGGGCCGGCGCTGCGGTGGTGCCGGCCCGCACGATCTCGGTCACGAAGAACGGGTTGCCGCCGGTCAGCCCGTACAACTCGTCCGCGGGCAGACCGCTCTCGGCCGCCAGTTCCGCCACCGCCGCGGGGGAGAGCGGGCCGAGTTCGATCCGCCGCGTGGCGCGCAGCTCACTGAGCCGGCCAAGCGCGACCCGCAACGCCGGGGACTCCAGGTCGCGATACGTGACCAGCAGCAGCGTGTTGCGCAGGCGGCGGGCCAGGAAGCGTACGAGGTCGACGGTCGCCTCATCGGCCCAGTGCAGATCCTCGATCACCAGCACCGTCTCGCGCCGGTCGAGCTCCCGCAGCAGCGCGTCGAACAGATCGTCACGCGGCGCCCGGGCCCGGGCCAGTTCGAGAAGCTCGCCGCCGAGTTCGGCGGCCAGGTCGAAGAGGGGCCCGAGCGGGCGCGGTGTGTAGAGCCCGTCGCAGAGCCCCCAGGCCCATCGGCAGTCCGCTTCCGGTTGCTGGCGCAGCGCTTCGACCAGGGCCGACTTGCCGACTCCGGCGTCACCGGCGACAAGCACCAGCCGCCCGTCACCGGCGCGGGCCTCACGCGCGTACCGAATCAGTGCGGCCAGCGCGTCCGCGCGCTCCAGCAGGAACATGACGCCAGTCTGGGCCGCCCGATCGCGTCCGCGCCATCGTGTTTGCGGCCGGGCCCACCGTCAGATCCTCGACTGACCGCCGCCCCCGAACGCCGGCGGCCCCGAGGTCAGACGCGACGGAGGACCGTCACGACCCGGCCCAGGATGGTGGCGTCGTCGCCCGGGATGACGTCGTAGGCGGGATTGCGCGGAACCAGTTCGATGTGGCCGCCGTTGCGACGCAGAACCTTGACCGTGGCCTCCCCGTCGATCATCGCGGCCACGATGTCGCCGTTGTCGGCGACCTGCTGCTGGCGCACGACCACCGTGTCGCCGTCGCAGATCGCGGCCTCGATCATCGAGTCGCCCTTGACCTTCAGGGCGAACAGCGTGCCGTGGCCGACCAGGCTCAGCGGGAGGTTGAGCTCCTCGTCGACATGCTCGTCGGCCAGGATCGGCGCACCGGCCGCGATCGTGCCGAGCACCGGAACCGGAACGTTGGCCTGCTCACCCGGCGTGCGTACGTCGATCGCCCGCGACCCGCGCGCACCGCGACGGATGTATCCGCGGTCGTCGAGCACCTTGAGCTGATGGGCCACCGACGACGGCGAGTCGAGCCCGACGGCGGCGCCGATCTCGCGGATGGTCGGGGGATAGCCGTGCTGGTCGATCCACTCGCGGATCATCGACAGGATCTGCCGTTGACGCTTGCTCAGGGGCACGTCGTCCGTGGACATGCGGTGATGATACTACATCTTTCGATCATCTGTACGACTCGAACGGGTGACCGCCCGTAACCTTTCGCCCGAAGCCCCAGCTCAGTCCTCGGCCCCCAGCCCTCAGCCCTCTGCTCTCGGTCCTCAGCTCTCGGCCGAGCTCGGCTGCCGCTGCGCCGGGATCTCGGGCTCGTCCGGCGGCCGCTCCATGTTCATCACGGTCATCTCACGCTTCTCGGCCGCGCTCCCGTCCGCACCCCGCGGAACAATCCGCCCGGTCGGATCCTCAGCGAAGTCAGGCCGCTCAGCATCGGCAATCGACACCGTCGCCGGTCGCGGCCCCTCCTCATCCGGTGACGCCGAGTCCGCAGCCGACGCCGGGGAGGCCGCGCCCGTGGCTGGCGGCTGCGATGCCGGCGTCGGGCCTGTGGCCTGCTGCGGGGCCGCGCCGGTGGCTGATGGCTGCGTTGCTGCCGTGGGTGACGCGGAATCCGCATCCGTGGCCGGGGCCGCTTCCGCAGCGGCTGCCTGGGGGCCGGAGACCGTGGCCTTCCCCTGAACCGACAACCGGATGATTTCGGTGCGTTCTCCCGGCGGCTCGACGTATCCGGGCCGGATGACCTGCGTACGGTCCGCATCCAGCTTGATCATCTTCGTCTCGTCCCCGCCGCCCTTCCCGAGCGGACCCTCGACCCGCCCCGGGTGACTGGCGATCCCGGCCGGCGGCGTCGGCGGCAGAAGGCGCAGCTCATCGGCCGACGGGGCGACTTTCCCACCGTCCGTACGGCCTGAGCCCGCCCCACCGTTGCCCACCCCGCTCGCGGCGGGATCCGGCGGCACGACGCTGATCGCCTGGGTCTGGTCCGGATCGGGGCCGTCGAGGGACCGGGTGATCTCGAGGTCCTCCGCCACGCCCCCGGAGTCCGTGTCGGGTGTCTCGAGCAACCGGGCGGCCGCAACGTCCTCCGGCGGCACGATGGTGATCGCCTGAGTCTGGTCCGGGTCCGGCGCGTCGAGCGACCGGGTGATCTCGGCACCCGAGGGCACAACAGTGAACGCGTACGTCCGATCCGGGTCCGGCGCCCCGAAGGGCCGCGTGGTCTCCACGTCATCGTCGGCCACGGTGGCGTTCGGTTGGGCCTGTCCCTGAGGTCCGAGCCACGGAATGACCCTCGCCGGTTCGGCCGGAGCCACCCGGATCGTCTGCGTACGCTCCGGATCCGGCGCACTGAACGACCGCGTGACCTCAGCATCATCCGGCGACACATCGGCACCGGACTGCGTGACCTCGCCCAATGGCTGCGCAGTCTCCCGACCGACCGTCGAATACGTGATCCCAGCTTCGTCCGGCGGCACAACAGTGATCGAGTGCGTGGTCTCTTCACCGACCAGCGGATGCGCGACCCCGGCGTAGCCCGACGAAACGACGGCGATGGAGTTGGTCGTCTCTTCACCGATCGGGGAGTGCGTGACCTCGTTGTCGTCCGACGAAACGACGGCGACGGAGTTGGTGGTGTCTTCACCGATCGGGGAGTGCCTGATCTCGGCGTCGTCCGACGACACAACGGTGATCGAGTGCGTGGTCTCCTCACCGACATGCGCGGCTTCGGCGTAGTCCGGCCGGAACACCTGGATCGTCTGGGTCCGCTCGGGGTCGGGCGCACTCAGCGACCGCGTCACCTCGGCCCCACTCAGATCCGGCCCGGCCGCATCCGGCGCAGCCACCGACGCCCGCGCCCTGGCCGGCTCGTTGACGCTGTCCGGCTCATCGCCCAGACCCGGGGTGACCTGAAGCTTGGTGGTCATCTCCCCAAGATTGATCGCACGCGTGCGATCCGGATCGGGCGCGTCGAACGACCGGGTCTCCTCGAACTCCGGCGGCACCGCCCGCGTCGCCGGCGCAGCCTTGGCCTTCCCGACAACAATCAGATCAGCGAACCCGTCATCCGCCCGAGCCTCATCGTCAGCCCCACCCGACGACTCCGAACCCTCGCCGGCACCTTCCACGCCCTCAGCAGCGGCAACCCGAGCCGAAGCACCCTCAGCGGCGGCAGAGACGTCAGCGGCGTCAGTCTCCGTCGGCTCGGCCTCGGCGGATTGTTCGGTCGCGTCGGTCTCTTCTGGCGGAGCGCTGGCGGCGGCGTCCTCGGTGGCGTCGGTCTGGTCAGCAAAAGCACCCGTGGCGGTGTCCTCAGCTGCCGCGTTCCCAGCTGCGGTGTCCTCAGCAGCGTCAGCGTTCACAGCGGTGACGTCAGCAGCAGCCGCGTTGTCGTCGACAACCTCGGCGGCCGCGATCTCGTCAGCGGCACTGCTCGCAGCAGTAGCGTCACTTACGGAGTCTTCTGCGCTCTCGGCGTCGGCTTCGGCCGTAACGGACTCCACGCCCGGCACGTGGTTGCCCGCAGCGGTCGTTGCCTCGAGCACAGCCGTAGGCTCGGATTCGGACCCGGCCGTGGAGGCATCGGGCTCTTCGCTCACAGGCGCAGCATCGGCAGCGGATCCCGTGAGGACCGTCGTCTTTTCGTCGTCCACCGCCCCGCTGCCGGTGTCGACCGCCTTCTCCGCACTGGTGTCGGCGCTCTGAAGAACGGCTGTCGTTTCCTCGGCATCGACGACTGCGGGGTCGGCCGTACCCGAGCCGACCGTTTCGTCGCCAACCTCGCTGCCACCGTCAGCCGCCTCGGCGACCGCGGAGTCATTGACGGCTTCGAGATCCGTGGTCGGCGTGTCGAGGTCGGCCCCCGGCGCGTCGGAATCGTCGAGGCCACCGCCGGTCTGGAGTTCCGCCCCGGCCGGCGTGTCGACTGCGCCGGGAGTGTTGGCGCTCGGCGTGTCAGCCTCGTCGGGCGCGTCGCTGCTGTCGTCGTGCTGGGCCGGCGCGGGCTCTTCCGGAGCGGCCGGTGACTCTGTTCCCTCGAGGGCGGCCGGGTTGGCCGGCTCGTCGACAGCGGCTGGCGTCGCATCTTCCTGGAGAGCAGCCGGCGCGGTGCGGCTTTCAAGGTTCTGGCCGCCGGCCGGTGTCAGCTCCAAGTCTTGGACCTGGGGCTTCGTCGGCGGCGGGGTTACGGTGGCGCGCCTGGTCGAGGCTTGGCCGTTGAAGAGGGCAGCGACCGTAGCGGCCTCGTCGGAGGAGACGACTACCACGGTCTGGCGCTCGTCGCGGAACGTCGACAACGCGATGGTGGCCTCGTCCTCCGGTGCGACCGCGGCCACCTCGCGCAAGGGCCCGGCCAGGGACATCGCGGCAACACTCGGCTCTTCCGCAGCGGTCTCGGCCGCGGTCGATTCTTCGGTTGTTGCGTCGGCCTCAGCCTGCGTGTCCGGCTTGTCCGGTGTGACCGCGACATTGTCCGGTGCGGCCGCGACATTTGCCCCGGTGGGCTCGTCGTCCGAGTTGATCTGGGCGGTCGCTTCGTCGGCGGTCGCGTCGGACAGGGTCGGCTCATCCGCCGAAACGGGCTGGGCCGCTGTGCTTGCGGTGATCTCGCTGTCGGCGTCCGGCGTGGTCGAAGTCATCGGCGCCAGAACGGTCGTCGCCTCGTCGGTGTCGTCCGCGACGGCGGGGTCACCCGCGTTCAACCCGTCCGTGCCCCGCCCGCCCTCGGCACGGTCGCCCGCGACCAGGCCATTCATGGCGGGACTGCTCGTGGGTCCGAGGTCACCCGTGGCGACGTCTCCATCCGCGGAATCGGCGTCGGCGAACGACCGGGCGTCGGTCGCGCCAGCCGCGGCGGCCGGGGCCATCGGGGACAGGACGGTGGTCGGCTCGTCGGAGGACTCGGCCGGCGTCGGCGCCGGCATTCGGGTTCCGGTGGATGTGGGGTCGTTCGACGGCAGCACCGTCGTGGCGTCGGCCGCGGTCGGGACCACCGATGCCACGGTCGCCGGCTCTTCGCGCGCGGGGAGCGGGACTGTCGTCGCGTTCGAGGGCGGCATCGCGGGCAGCCGCATCACCGTCGTCGGGTCGGGGTCGGCGGGGTGGGCGGGCGGCGCCGGTGCTGTCACACGGGCGCGGCCCACCGGGCCGATCAGCGGCAGCACCGGCGGTTGGTAGGCGGCCCATCGACGCGCGCTCAACGCCGTACAGAGAAGAGGTATCGCCAGCATCGCCGCGAGGCCGTAACCGGGGCGGCTCAGGTCGAAGCTCTCCTTCGCCACCGAGGCCGGCCACACCGCCGCGTAACCCGACGGCGACACCAGCGCCCACAGCGATATGCCCAGGTAGGCCAGCCCGCCGAAGACCGGCCCGGCGGGGGAGACGGGTGCGAGGAGCAAGATTCCGTACGCGGCCCCGGCGAGCACCAGGAGCAGCAGGCCCGTCGCCGACTCGACGGCGAAGTCTCCGCGCCCCCGGGTGGTCAGGTCGTGGGTGAAGCCAACCCCGGCGAGAACCCACACCGCCGGTGCCAGTACGAGGGCATACAAGATCGACCTGAAGTGGCGCACGCTTTCTCTCCCCGGTGGCTGGCTGCCCGACGAACGTACCGTCGAGGGGCAACCGGGCGGAAGGACGCCGTAACGTACGCCGCATGAATGAGGGCCGCCCCACCAGCCATTCCAGGGTCACCCTGAGCCGAATCATGACCGCCGTCGACGTCAATCTGTACGGCACCGTGCACGGTGGTGTGCTGATGAAGTTCGTCGATGACGTGGCCGGCGCGGCGGCGGCCCGGCACAGCGGCGGTACGGCGGTCACGGCCGCGATCGACGAGATCCTGTTCCTCGAGCCGGTGCGCGTCGGCGATCTGGTGCACGCGTACGCGCAAGTGAACTGGACCGGCTCGACGTCGATGGAGGTGGGCGTCAAGCTGTCGGCCGAGCGCTGGGACGTGGTCGCCGCCGAACCGCTCACCGTGGCGACCGCTTATCTCGTGTTCGTGGCGGTGGATGTGGCCGGCCACCCGAGAAACGTGCCCCCGGTGGTGCCGGAGAACGCGGATGACGAGCGCCGGTTCCGTGAGGCTCTGATCCGGCGGGAGCACCGCCTGGCCCGCCGCGCGGCTATTCAAAAGGCCAGGGCGGAGCAGGACTGAAAGCCAGGGCAGAACCGGACTCGAAGCCAGGACAGCTCGGCACTGAGTGAGCATTAAGGTGATCGCATGACCGGCACAGTGTTGTGGCAGCCACCGGCGGATGTTCGCGAGACGTCCCGGATCGGGCGCTATATGTCCTGGCTGGAGCGCGAACACGGACGATCGTTCGCCGACTACGCCGAGCTGTGGCAATGGTCCGTCGACGATCTTCCGGCGTTCTGGCAGTCGATCTGGGGCTACTTCGAGGTGATCGCGCACGACCCGCCGTCGAGCGTGTTGCCCGAGGCGGAGATGCCCGGCGCGAAGTGGTTCCCCGGCGCCACCCTCAACTACGCCGAGAACGTTCTGCGCATGCCCGGCCTGGCCGACGACGACCCGGTGGTCCTGGCCTACTCACAGACCCGCGCCCCGCAAACGCTGACAAAACACGAGCTGAAGGAAAAAGTCCGGTTCGTACGGGCGGGGCTCCGCGCGCGAGGCATCAAGCAGGGCGACCGGGTAGCGGCGTACGCCCCGAACATCCCCGAGACGTACATCCTCATGCTCGCCACGGCCAGCCTGGGAGCGGTCTTCTCGAGCTGCGCCCCCGAGTTCGGCGTACGCAGCGTGATCGACCGCTGGCAACAGATCGAACCCAAGATCCTGGTCGCGGTCGACGGCTACCGCTACGGCGACAAGCCCATCAACCGCGCCGACGAGGTGGCCGCGATCAAGGCCGCCCTCCCGTCCCTCGAACACGTCGTCACCATCGGCTATCTCGACCCCGCCAACGACACGTTCGGTGAGCTGGCCCGCGAGACCGACGAGCCCATGGCGTACGCGGGAACGCCTTTTGATCATCCGCTCTACGTGCTCTACAGCTCCGGCACCACCGGGCTGCCCAAGCCGATCGTGCACGGCCACGGTGGCATCCTCCTCGAACACCTCAAGATGCTGGCCCTGCATCACGACCTCGGCCCCGGCGACCGGTTCTTCTGGTTCACCACCACCGGCTGGATGATGTGGAACTTCCTGGTCAGCGGCCCGGCGGTCGGCGCCGCCATCGTGCTGTTCGACGGCAACCCCGGCTATCCGGACATGTCGGCCCTGTGGGATCTCGTCGACGAGGCCGGCATCACCTATTTCGGCACGTCGGCGCCGTTCCTCATGGCCTGCCGCAAGGCCGGCGTCACCCCACGCAAGCCGGGCCTCAAGGGGATCGGCTCGACCGGCGCGCCGCTGCCACCCGAGGGTTTCGACTGGGTCTACGAGGCCGTCGGCCGTGGCCTGCAACTGCAGTCGCTCTCCGGCGGCACCGACGTGTGCACGGGATTTGTGGGTTCTGTCCCGCTGCTCCCCGTGGTCGAGGGCAAGATCGCGTGCCGGGCGCTGGGAGCCCGGGTCCAGGCGTACGACCCCGAGGGGCGTCCGGTGATCGATGAGCTCGGCGAGCTGGTCATCACCGCGCCGATGCCGAGCATGCCGGTCGGCTTCTGGAACGACCTCGATGGCAAGCGTTACCGGGAGGCCTACTTCGACTACTTCCCGGGCGTCTGGCGGCACGGCGACTGGATCACGATCGGCGCCGACGGCTCCTGCGTGATCACCGGCCGCTCCGACGCGACCCTCAACCGCGGCGGCGTGAGGCTGGGCACCGCCGAGTTCTACTCCGTGGTCGAGAGCCTGCCCGAGATCGCCGATTCCGTGGTCGTGCACCTGGAGAAGGACGACAACCCGAACGGCGAGCTGCTGCTGTTCGTCGTGCCGGCGGAGGGGCGCGAGCTCGACGAAGCGCTCCGCCGCAAGATCGCCGGTGAGTTGCGTTCGGCGTTGTCGCCGCGCCACATCCCCGACGAGATCTATGCCGTACGGGCGGTGCCCCGCACCCTGTCCGCGAAGAAGCTCGAAGTTCCGGTCAAGCGCATCCTCACCGGCACCCCGGTCGAGTCGGCCGCGGCCAAGGGCGCCCTGGCCAACCCGGAGTCGCTGCTGGCCTTCGAAGACCTGGCCCGCAAGCGCACGGGCTGACCTACGCCGGCCGGCCCGCCCGCGATCGGCGTGATTCGGCCGGCCCTGCCCGCGCTCGGCGTGATTCGGCCGGCGCCTGTTCGCGAACGGCGGGGCGAGCCGGGCTAGGCGACGACCAGCGTCACCTTCTCGGAATCGACCCGGCCGCTCACCTTGGCCGGGTCGAGGTGGGCGCAGAGCACGATCGACGCGCCCGCCACCAGCGGCGCCAGCAGCCAGTCGACCGGGTCGAAGCGAGTGGTCGCGTCGATCAGCACCCGCCCGCCGGCCTCGATGCCGAGCTCGGTGGCGCGCGCCCGGGCCGCCGTCAGAACCTCGGCGTGCGTGCGGTCATTCAGGGCGAGATCGTCCGCGGCGACCGGCTGCCCCGGGAAGTAATCACCGAACTGGCGCACCTCGAGCACGTAGTCGGCGAAACCTTCCGGTAGCGCCCGCAAAGGCATCGCGAACGGCAGCAGTCCCGTCGCGTACCGGTCCGGGGCTTTTGTCGTTGCGTTCTGATCCGGCGAGGTGAACAACGCGTCGGCCGACTCCGGATCGCTGATCTCGGCCGTGACGCCGGCCGACCAGACCCCGAGCAGGATCGCCGCGGTCTGCCAGTGCGGCGGGAGTGTCACCGCGGCGGTGTCACCGGTCGCCAGCCCCAGGCCGTCGACCAGCAGATTTGCGGTCTTCGAGACCCAGTTGTCCAGAGTCGCACCGGACAATTCGGTCCGATCGCCGCTCGTGTCGTCGTAGAACGTCAGCAGTGGGCTCGCCGGGTCGCGGCGCACCGAGGACGCCAGCACCTGCGGGATCGTCGTCTCCACGGGATCAACGATAGGGGGATTACGCAGAGTAATTGATCCTGAGCAGGCGATGAGAACCAGGAAACGCTTGGAACAAGGCGGTGTCGCGGTCACGTGCGTGATGCATTCCGGGCGTACGCTTGCCAGTGGTCTGAATTACAACCTCTTTGGGAGTTGCCTCGTGACCGCCGGTCGCCCCCCGCGAGTGCTCGTCGACGCCACCAGCGTCCCCGCAGACCGAGGAGGAGTCGGCAGATACGTCGACGGCTTGCTCGGCGCCCTCGGACGGATGGACCCCGACCGGGTCGATCTGGCCGTGGTGGCCCAGCGGTCGGATGCGGAGCGTTACAGCCGCATGCTCGACAACAAGGCCGAGGTGATCGCCGGCCCGGCCGCCGTCGCGCACCGGCCCGCCCGGCTCGCGTGGGAGCAGACGGGTCTGCCCCTGCTCGCGCAGCAGGTCGGCGCCCAGGTGCTGCACTCACCCTTCTACACATGCCCGCTCCGCGCCGGATGCCCGGTCACGGTGACCGTGCACGACGCGACGTTCTTCACCGAACCGGAGCATTACGACAACACCAAGCGCACGTTCTTCCGCAGCGCGATCAAGACGTCGCTGCGCCGCGCGGCCCGGGTGATCGTGCCCAGCAAGGCCACCCGCGACGAGCTGATCCGCCTGCTCGACGCCGACCCGACCCACATCGACGTGGCCTACCACGGCGTCGACCAGGCGGCCTTCCACGCGCCGACCGAGGAGGAGAAGGCCCGCGTGAGGGCTCGGCTCGGCCTCACCGACGCGGGTTATGTCGCGTTCCTCGGCGCCAAGGAACCGCGCAAAAATGTGCCCAACCTGATCCGGGGCTGGGCCCGTGCCGTCGCCGACTGGCCGCACCCGCCCGCGCTGGTGCTCGCCGGTGGCCAGGGTCACGACGACGAGATCGACCGCGCGGTGGCCGAGGTGCCCTCCCACCTGCGCCTGCTGCGCCCGGGTTATCTGCGTTACGCCGACCTGCCCGGCTTCCTGGGCGGGGCGCTGGTCGCGTGCTACCCGTCGTTCGGTGAGGGCTTCGGCCTGCCGATCCTCGAGGCGATGGCCTGCGCTACTCCGGTTCTGACGACCCCGCGCCTGTCGCTGCCCGAGGTCGGCGGTGACGCTGTCGCCTACACGACAGAAGATCCCGACCGCATCGCGGCCGACCTCGCTGACCTGCTGCACGACGAGCCGCGACGTCTCACGTTGGCCAAGGCGGGCTTCGACCGGGCCAAGGAATTCACCTGGGCGTCGAGTGCGGAAGTGCACGTCACAACCTGGAAACGAGTAGCGGCCCTCTGACCTTTACACTCTGTGCGCATGAGCGATCAACTCGACGGCCTGTACGGCGTGGTTCTCGCGGGCGGGACGGGCACCCGGCTGTGGCCGCTGTCCCGTGCCGGGCACCCCAAGTTCCTGCATCCGCTGACCGGCACCGATGCGTCGCTGCTGCAGGCCACGGTCGACCGCCTCGACCTGCTGGCGCCGATGGACCGCATTTTTGTCGTCACCGGCGTGGCGCACGCGGCCGCGGTCTCCCGTCAACTCGAGTCCGTCCCCGAGGCCAACGTCCTGGTCGAGCCGTCACCACGTGACTCGTGCGCGGCGATCGCCCTGGCCGCGGCCGTGATCGCCCGCCGCAACCCCGAGGCGATCATGGGGTCGTTCGCGTCCGACCACCTGATCTCCGACAAGGAAGGCTTCACCGAGGTCATCCGGAAGGCGATGGTGGGCGCCCGCGAGGGGCTGCTCATGACGCTCGGCATCACCCCGACCCGCCCCGAGACGGGCTACGGCTATCTTCAGTGCGGCAACGCGATCGGCGACAGCCCCGTGCTTTCGGTCGAGGAGTTCAAGGAGAAGCCCACGTACGACGTAGCCGAGGGTTACGTGAAGTCGGGCAACTACCTGTGGAACGCCGGCATGTTCGTCTGGCGGGTCGACGCGTTCCTGGCCGAGCTGACCCGGCAGCAGCCCCAGCTCGCGTCGGGCATCTCGCGCATCGCGCAGGCCTGGGAGACGGGCGCGCGCGAGGAGGTGCTGGGCGAGGTCTGGCCGACCCTGCCGCGCATCTCGGTCGACTACGCGGTCATGGAAGGCGCGGCCACGGTCGGCCGGGTGGGCACGGTCACCGGCGACTTCGGCTGGAACGACGTCGGCGACTTCCACACGCTGGGTGAGGTGCTGGCGGCCGACCCGTCCGGCAACGTGGTGGTGGGTCACGACATCGAGCAGAAGTCCGGCGTGCTGCTGCGCGAGACCGAGGGCCTGGTGGTCGTGCCGACCCAGGGCCGTCTGATCGCGGCCATGGGCGTGCGTGACCTGGTCATCGTCGACACCCCCGACGCCGTCCTGGTGATCCCGCGCGAGCGCGCGCAGGAGGTCAAGAGCCTGGTCGACGAGCTCAAGGAGCTGGGCCAGCACGGCTACGTCTGATCGACGCCACGGTGGCGCCGCGCCCGGCTCGGGGATGACCCGGCCGGAGGAGATCAGCTCAGGCGGGCCAGGGCCGGTGCGATCTGCTGGACCGTTCCGGAAGCGAGCGGGCTCGGCAGGTCGTCCGGCGTGAACCACGCCAGCTCGGCCGACTCCTCGCTGATCCGCTCGCGGGTGCCGGCCGGGCAGCGCAGCAGAAAACGTACGTCGTAATGCACCGAAGGCGTCGTCGGCTCACCGTCGGCGGCGCCGCAGCGCACCGGGTGGATGTCGATGTCGATCGGTGTCTCGTCCAGCACCAGCCCCGCGATGCCCGACTCCTCGGTGGCCTCGCGAAGGGCGGCCGCGGCCAGTGTCGCGTCGCTGGTCTCGCAGTGGCCGCCCAGCTGCATCCACAGGCCGAGCCGCCCGTGCAGACAGAGCAGCACCCGCCCGTCCCCGTCGACGATCAGGGCGCTGGCCGTGATGTGACCGGCCCGGTGGGCCCGGGTCATGGCGACCGGGCCGTCGGCCAGCAGTTCCAGGCACTGCTTGCGGGCCACATCGGCCTCGGCCGAGGTGGCATGCCATCCGCTGAGCACCCGTACGGCGTCCGCGTGCAGATCTTCGACGGTCAACGTGGGTCCTCAGATTCCGGAGAGCTCGAGACGGATGCCGTCCTCGTGGGGCAGCGACAGCGTGACGATCGACTCGGCGGCCAGGGCGGCCCGCAGCCGGTGCGCGTCGGCGCCCAGCCGCATCCACCCGGCCGGCGAGGCGTCGCGGGTCGTCAGGTGCAGCGCGGCCGTGGCGCCGCTGCCGGTGACGACCTCGGCCGGGGTGACCGTGATGGCATGAGAGAGCAGGTCGGCCACGGCGGCCGCGGCCCGGTCGACGGCGGCCGGATCGACCGGGAGGCCGGGCAGTGCACCGTCGGGAAGCTGGGCGGCGTCGCGCAGGCCGGTCGAGCGGGCCTCGGCGGTGCCCAGGCTGAACATGTCGGACGCGGCGTCGCGCAGCAGCACCGACGCGCCTCCGGAGTCGCGGATGCCGGATCGGGGATAGCCCCGCACAACGGCCACCGGCACCTGGTCGCATTTGCCCTTGACGAGTTCACCGGCGGCGGCCAGCTCGTCGATCACGGCCATCTGGGTGATTTCGAGCTCATTCCCGTACGGGTCGGTCTCGCCCCGATGGTCCCGGATCGGCTCGATTCCGGCCGCTCCCAGCGCCACGTCGGTCAGCCCGTTGCGCCACGCCCGGCCCATCGTGTCGGAGACGATGACGCCCACGTCGAGCCCGCGCGCACGGAAGTCGGCCCGCAGCCGCTGAGCCGACGCGTCGGGGTCGGCCGGCAGCAGCACGAGGTGGGTCTTGTCGACGTTGGAGGCGTCGATGCCGGCCGCCGCCATGACAAAGCCGTGATGGGTCTGCACGATCGTCGTCGGCCCGCGGCGCGCCACCACCCGGGCGGTCTCGGAGGCCAGCGCGACCCGGCGGGCCTCGTCGCGTTCCGGCCCGTCGGCCGGGACCTCGACCAGCCGCCCCTCGGCCTTCGACACGATCTTGCTGGTGACCACCAGCACGTCACCGTCGGCGATCCACGGCGCGGCCGCGGTGATCAGCTCGGCCAGATCGTCGCCGGCCACGATGTGCCCGATCCCGCGCACCGGCAGGATCTCCAGCCCGTCCGTCACGACGAAGTCCCCTCTGCGGTGAGTTTCCCCGCCCAGCTTGCCCAACGCGACACCGAACCGCGACACCGGGTCACGCTGATCACTTCCATCCGCCATACATCTCTCCGACAGCGAGCGCCACGAAGCACGCACCACCGTCCCGCGCAAGCAGCGATCCCACACCCGCGCGCCGGGCCTCACACCCACGCCCGCGCGAGTCGAGCCCCACGCCGCGCCCACGCCCACGCACCGAGTGGCATCGCGCCCCTCATCAAGCGCCGGCTCCACACCAACGCGGCGAGCGGCTTCATGCCCACGCGGCGAGCCCACACCCGCGCGCCGAGCCCCACACCAGCGCGCGGAGCCTTCCGCCCGCGCGGCGAGCGGCCCCGCCGGCGGGGTCAGGCGATGCCGGCCAGGGCCAGCGCGTCCTTCACCATCTGGGCCGTGGCCTCTTCGGAGCTCATCCACAACGGGACCGCGCGGGTCTCGACGCCGGGGATCTCGACGCCGGCGTCGGACGTGTCGACCAGCCAGCCGTCGAGCAGGCCGCCGGTGGAACGGGCGCCGTAGAGCCCGCCGACACCCGTGGGCGAGACCTCGACGTTGAGCGTGGCCAGGCACTTGTCGGCCATGCCGCGCAGCGGGGAGCCACCGATGATCGGGGAGACGCCGACGACCGGGGCCGAACCGCCGGCCACGGCGTCGCGGATCGCGTCGACGGCCAGGATCGGGGCGATGCTCACCACGGGGTTGCTCGGCGCGACCAGCACCACGTCGGCCCCGGCGATCGCCTCGAGCACCCCGGGTGCGGGCTTGGCCGCCTCGGCGCCGACGAAGACGAAACGGTGGGTCGGCACGTCGCCGCGGTAGCGCACCCACCACTCCTGGAAGTGGATCGCCTTGCGCTCGCCCTCGACGTCGGCCACCACGTGGGTCTCCAGCCGGTCGTCGGTGGCCGGCAGCAGCGTGACGCCGGGCTGCCAGCGGGTGCACAGGGCGGCCGTGACCTGGGAGAGCGGGTAGCCGGCGTTGAGCATCTGGGTGCGTACGAGATGGGTGGCCGTGTCTTTGTCGCCCAGGCCGAACCACGACGGCTCGGCGCCGTAGGCCGCCAACTCCTGCTTGACCACCCAGGTCTCGCCGACCTGGCCCCAGCCCCGATCGGGATCGTGGGCGCCGCCCAGCGTGTACATCACACTGTCGAGGTCGGGGCAGATCTGCAAGCCGTGCATGCGCACGTCGTCGCCGACGTTGACCACGGCGGTCACCTCGGCGCCGAGCGCGCGCGCCTGTGCCCGCACGCCGACGAGAAACTTGGCGCCGCCGATGCCACCGGAGAGGACCACGATCCGCATACCGACCATCCTCCCGCACGGGTGTGACAGAACGCGCCGCCGGGTATCGGTGCTGGGTGCGAGGGCCGACTACCCTAAGCCGATCTCATTCCACATCCGTCCAGGGAGTTCCCGTGACCAGCCAACCGCAGCCCGCGCCGGGCGAGGGCAAATCGGCCGGCCAGTTCCTCCGTCCGCTGCGTGACCTCGCGGCGTACGCGCTTGTCGGCGCCCCCGCGCTGCTGCTCTTCGTGGCGGTCATCCGGCTGATCCCGGATGGCGAGAACCAGTTCGGCTACCGCACGCAGGACAGCTTCTATGGCTTCGTCAACACGGCGACCGTATTCATGCCGCTGGCCGCCGTGCTGCTCGCCCTGCTGGTGCAGCCGCGCCACCCGAAGGCTCAGCTGATCACGCTGATCGCCGTGGTCGAATACGCCGTCATGGCGCTCTTCGGGGTGCTGTTCGGCCTGCTGATCGGGCTGATCAACCACGCCAGCAACAACGGCGCGCGCATCGCGTTCGAAGAGCTGCTGGTGCGTGTCGCCTGGCTCGGGGTGCTCGGCGTGGCGGCCTATGCGGTCTTCCGGGTCTGGCAGGGCATGTTCCAGGTGCCCAAGCCCCAGCAGCAGCCGGGCGTCTACGGTCAGCCCGCTTACGGGCAGCCGGGCACCTACCCCGGTCAGCCGGGTTACGGCCCGCCGCCGCAGCAGCAGCCTCAGCCCGGTTTCGCCCCGGGCAGCTACCCGCCTCCGGGCGCGCCGCAGCAGTACGGCCAGCCGGTCCCCGGCGCTTACGGGCAGCCCCCGCAGCCGCAGCAGCCGCCGGCCTGGAACCAGCCGGCCGTGCCGATGCCGGCCTCGGCCCCGCCCGCGCACCCGGCCTCGGGCCCGCCCGGCCCGTACGCCCCGCAGCCGGGCGCACCCGCCCCGACCACGGCGTTCCCCGGTTCGCCGCAGCAGCCCGGTCCGGCGGCCACGACGGCGTTCCCGAACTATTCGGAGCCCACCCAGTCGGTTCCGCACACCCCGGCTCCCGGCAGCGACCGCACCGAGAAGATCTCGGACGACCGCCCGGGCTTCGGCCCGGCCGACGAGGACCCGCCGCGCCGGTAAAGGCGAGGACCGCCGCGCCGGTAGAAGCGAGGACCGCCGCGCCGGCAGAGCGGCTGAGCTGGCTGGTCAGCGCGGCCCGGCCGCGTCGGTAAAGCGGATCACCTGGCCGGTCGGCGCGGCCCTCCCGCGCCGGTCAAGCGGCTGACCTGGCCGGTCGACGCGACCGCGCCGTGCCGGCGAAGCGGGTGATCCGGCCGGTCCCTCGTGTTCTATGCCACTGCGGTTGCCCCGGGACGCCCGGGGCAACCGCACGTTTTCCGGCCTAGGCTGCTGGGGTGGCAGAGGTCAACACGGTCGATAACAAGCCCACCGAAGCGAGCATCCGGCGCGCCCTGCGCCGCGCCGCCGAAGGCAAGGCGGTCGACGCCGACGAGGCGACCGCGCTGCTGGCCGCGACCGGCGACCAGTTCGACGAATTGCTGACGATCGCCGGCAACGTCCGCGACGCGGGTCTGCGTGAGGCCGGGCGGCCGGGCGTGGTCACGTACTCGCGCAAGGTTTTCATCCCCCTCACGCGCCTGTGCCAGGACAGGTGCCACTACTGCACGTTCGCGACGGTGCCGCACCGGCTGCCGGCCGCCTTCCTCGAACGCGACGAGGTTCTCGAGATCGCCCGCCAGGGTGCCGCCCAGGGCTGCAAGGAAGCCCTGTTCACCCTGGGCGACCGGCCCGAGGAGCGCTGGCCCGCGGCCCGGCAGTGGCTCGACGAGCGCGGCTACGACTCCACCCTCGACTATGTGCGCGCCTGCGCGATCGCCGTGCTGGAAGAGACCGGGCTGCTGCCCCACCTCAACCCCGGCGTGATGAGCTGGGCCGAGCTGCAGCGCCTCAAGCCGGTCGCGCCCAGCATGGGCATGATGCTCGAGACCACCGCGACCCGGCTCTGGTCCGAGCCCGGCGGCCCGCATTTCGGTTCTCCCGACAAAGAGCCCGCCGTACGCCTCCGCGTGCTCGACGACGCCGGCCGCGTGGGCGTCCCGTTCACCACCGGCATCCTGATCGGCATCGGCGAGACCCCGGCCGAGCGGGTCGACGCGCTGTTCGCGATGCGCCGGGCCGCCCGCGAGTTCGGGCACATCCAAGAGGTCATCATCCAGAACTTCCGCGCCAAGCCCGACACGGCGATGCGCGGCATGCCCGACGCCGAGCTGCGCGAACTGGCGGCCACGGTGGCCGTGGGCCGCATCATCATGGGTCCGCGGGCCCGCATCCAGGCCCCGCCCAACCTGATCGACACCGAGTTCGCGCTGCTGCTGCGCTCCGGCATCGACGACTGGGGCGGCGTGTCGCCGGTGACCCCCGACCACGTGAACCCCGAGCGCCCCTGGCCCCAGATCGACCTGTTGCGCGAGCGGTCGGCCGCCGCCGGCTTCGAGCTGCGCGAGCGGCTGACGATCTATCCGGAGTACGTCCGTCGTGGCGCCGAGGGCTGGCTCGACCCCCGCCTGGCGGCCCACGTGGCGGCGCTGGCCGGTCCCGACGGGCTGGCCCGCGAAGACGCCGAGGTGGTCGGCCGCCCCTGGCAGGAGCCCGACGACGCGTACGGCTCGGGCCGGACCGATCTTTTCGCGACGATCGACACCGAGGGGCGCACGGGCGATCGGCGGTCCGATTTCGACCATGTCTACGGCGACTGGGACGAGGTGGCCGCGCACATCACGACCGAGGCCCCGTCGAGCCTTCCCCGCGACGTGCTGGCCGGGCTCAAGCTCGCCTCCACCGATCCGGCCAAGTTGCTGCTGCCCGAGAACGAGGACGCCGCGATGGCGTTGTTCAACTCGGACGGTGAGGCCCTCGACGAGCTGGCCCGCATCGCCGACGATCTCCGCAAGCAGGTCAACGGCGACGACATCACGTACGTGGTGAACCGGAACATCAACTTCACCAACGTCTGCTACGTGGGCTGCCGGTTCTGCGCGTTCGCCCAGCGCGAGAAGGACGCCGACGCCTACCGTCTCTCCGTCGAGCAGGTGGCCGACCGCGCCGAGCAGGCCTGGCAGGACGGCGCTTCCGAGGTCTGCATGCAGGGCGGCATCGACCCCAAGATGCCCGTGACCGCGTACGCCGACCTGGTGCGCGCCGTCAAGCAGCGTGTCCCCGGCATGCACGTCCACGCGTACTCGCCGATGGAGATCGTCACCGCGGCGGCCAAGGCGGGCGTCCCCGTGCGGGAATGGCTCGCCGAGCTGAAGGAGGCCGGGCTCGGCACCATCCCCGGCACGGCGGCCGAGATCCTGGACGACGAGGTGCGCTGGGTCCTGACCAAGGGCAAGCTCCCGGCCAGCGCCTGGGTCGACGTGGTCAGCACCGCCCACGAGCTGGGCATCCGGTCGAGTTCCACGATGATGTACGGGCATGTCGACCACCCGCGGCAGTGGCTCGGCCACTTCCGGGTGCTGGCCGGCATCCAGGACCGTACGGGTGGCTTCACCGAGTTCGTGGCGCTGCCGTTCATCCACACCAACGCGCCGATCTATCTGGCCGGCATCGCGCGCAACGGCGCCAGCTGGCGCGAGAACCGGGTCGTGCACGCGATGGCCCGTGTCCTGCTGCACGGACGCATCGACAACATCCAGTGCTCATGGGTGAAATTGGGGGATGACGGCACCCGGGTGATGCTCAACGGTGGCTGTAATGATCTTGGTGGCACCCTGATGGAGGAAACAATCTCCCGGATGGCGGGTTCCGAGCACGGATCGGCCCGCACGGTCTCCGAGCTGAAGGAACTCGCCGCGGCCGCGGGTCGTCCCGCCGTGGAGCGGACTACAACCTACGGTCGACGCTAGATCACAAAACGGGTTAAATTGGACTTATGCCAGTCGGACTGCGTTACCTTCCGGTGCTCCGGAGAGATATGGCAGGAACGGGACCACGGCGCGCCGAAGGCGCGCCGTGGAAACGGGCCTATTTATCAGGTTCGGCTTGACGACGCACGTCTTACACGCGTGTAATTTCGGTGGGGTTGTGAGCTGAAGCGCGCACAAATGTGAATTCAGCTCGCAAAAAACACGCTGCGTGCGTGGGGGGTCAGCGTCGGCACTGCTGCCGGCGCGGAAATTGGGAGGCACGCCGATGGAAGCGCAGGTTGAAGGGGTCGACCTGCTCGGGGACGCGCCCGAGTGGCAGGAACGGGCGCTGTGTTCGCAGACCGACCCGGAGGCCTTCTTCCCGGAGAAGGGTGGGTCCACCCGGGAGGCGAAGCGGATCTGCGGTCGCTGTGAGGTCAAGGCCGAGTGCCTGGAATACGCACTGGGCCACGACGAGCGGTTCGGGATCTGGGGTGGACTGTCCGAGCGCGAACGCCGCAAGCTGAAGCGGCGCGTGGCCTAGTCAGGACAGCTCGTCCGGATCCACCCCGAGCAGGTTGGCGACCTGCTCGATGATCACATCGTGGACGAGGTCGGCGAGGTCCTCGCGGTCCATCGCCCGGAATTCCAACGGCCGCCGGTAGAGCACGATCCGGGGGGGAAGCTCCTGCCGGCCGGGACGACCGGGCAGCAGCCGGGCCAGCGGCACCTCGCCGTCCTCGAGCACGTCGGAGTCGTAGACGTTGAGCTCGGGCGGCACGTCTTCGACGGCGAACTCGACGCCGGCCAGCTCTTTGGCGTAGCGCCGCTCGAGCTGCTCGACCGTGTCGAGCACCAGGTCGTCGAAGATCTCCGCCTTGGTGCGGGCCAGGGGGACCGTGGCCGGAACCAGCCGGCCGCGCAGGCCCCGGCCGTGCCGGTCACGACGCGCGGGATGCCCCGGGCCGGCCTTGCGCGCCGCCCGGGACGGATCGGTTCGGCGGCGTTCAGGACTGGTGGTCACTCGGCAACTCTAGTCCTCCGACGGTGTGACACGGCGTCAGTGCGGTTGCGGCGTTGTTGATTCGCCCCAACGGGGACTTACGCCGGTAATTCGCCCCATCGAGGGCGGCGTGTCGGACGACCATGACCGAATCGTGATGCATCGTGGGTCGGCGTGTCGCGGGGCTTCCACGCCCCGTGCGGGCGTCCGGAGCGATAACGTGCCGCCGTGAGGTCACCACGGCGCTGCTCCCGGAACGGCTGTCCCCGACAGGCGGTCGCCACCCTGACCTACGTCTACAGCGACTCCACGGCGGTCGTCGGCCCCTTGGCGGCCTTCGCCGAACCCCACACGTACGACCTGTGTGAGCCGCACGCCCGCAGCCTCACCGCCCCCCGAGGCTGGGAGCTCGTCCGGCACGACGGCGATTTCGCCCCGCCGCCGCCCACCACCGACGATCTGGTCGCGCTCGCTGACGCCGTACGCGAAGCCGCCCGTCCGCCCGCCCCGCCCCCGCGCACGGACGACGAGGAACGCATCCCCGGCCATCAGACAGGCCGCCGAGGCCATCTACGGGTAATCCCGCCCTCTCACTAGAAACCCCGGGCTCAGAAGCAGACAGGCCGCCGAGGCCATCTACGGGTAATCCCGCCCTCTCACTAGAAACCCCGGGCTCAGAAGCAGACAGGCCGCCGAGGCCATCTGAGGGTCATCCCGCCCTCCCACTAGCTAGGGCAGCGCCACGAGCGTGTAGCGCTTCTTCAGCCACGGGATGAGCTTGCGGTACGCCGCGATCGTGTCGGGCTGCGCGTAGTCGTGCGACAACACGATCGCGCCCGGCCGGCAGTGCTTGGCGACGCTGGAGATCACCTTGGCCTGGTGGGCCGCGCTGGTCTCGCCCTTGCGGTGGCTCCAGTCGCGCGGGTCGACCTGCCAGTAGATCGAGGTCATGTGCATCTGGTCGGCCACCGCCACCAGCCGCGGCGTGAAGTTGCCGCCGGGGGCCCGGAAATACTTGATCTTCGCCTTGGGTGCGGCCTTGAGGATCGCCGCGTTGGTGCGCTGCAGGTCGGCCCGGATCTTGGCCGCCGGGTCCTTGCCCAGCTTCAGGCTGTGGTTCCAGGTGTGGTTGCAGAGTGTGTGCCCGCCCGCGACGATCTTCCGCACCAGTTCGGGGTGCCGGGCCGCGTTGCTGCCGACCAGGCAGAAGGTGGCCTTCACGTGGTGCTGGGCCAGCAGCTTGAGCAGCTTCGGCGTCTCGGCCGGGTCGGGGCCGTCGTCGAAGGTCAGCGCCACGCCCTTGGTGCCGGTGAGCGTGTGACTGCCGGCCGGACCGCCGTACCGCGCGTTGACGGCCGGCTTGGCGGCCGGCGTCGTCTTCGTCGGCTTGGGTTTCGGTTTCGGCTTCGGTTTTTCGGTCTGGACGGGAGCCGGGGGAGTGGAGGCGGGCGCGGAGGCCACCGGGGCCTTGGCCAGCCGGCCGTCCTGCGGCTTCGTCGTGTCGGCCGAGGCGCGCCCGGTCACCCCCACGACGAGCATGAGGACACCGACCAGGATCGCCTTCCTGGCGCGCGACAACCGCATCACAGCCTCCCTGTACCGTCCGGCTGCCGACATTGCCGCCCGGAAGCCGCGTCTCGCCACTTCCGGGCGGGATTCGGCACGGTCAGGGGAGTCGTCAACCGGCCGTTCGTCGCCCCTTTGGACCGATTTGAACACCCTGCGGGTGAGGGTGATTGCGCGCTGGTCCAGCGTGTGCAGGGCGGTCAGGATCTGGTCGGTCGTGGGCCGGCGGGGGGCTCGCACTGGTGATACCTCGGAGGGTCGGGGTCTCGGTCGCGTGCCGGCGACGAAAACCGCCGCCGTCCCCCATTGATACGGGACGGCGGCGGTCAACGGATCAGATTGTGTCCAGGATCAAATGATCCTCAATAGGTCCGATCAGGATAATTCGGCGATCTCCTGCTCGGTGAGCAGGCGCGAGCGGATGAGGAACCGTACGCCCTCGGGCGCCTCCAGCGAGAAGCCGGCGCCGCGCCCACGGACCACGTCCACCGTCAGATGGGTGTGCTTCCAGAGCTCGAACTGCGAGGCCGACATCCAGAACGTGATCGGTTCGTCCACTCCGTCGATCTTCAGCGACTCGAGCAGGACGTCCGACTGTCCGGTGCGGAACTCACCCTCCAGATAGCACATCGGCGAGCTGCCGTCACAGCATCCGCCGGACTGGTGGAACATCAACGGACCGTGCTGCCCCCGCAGCTGCCGCATCAGATCGGCAGCGGCGGGAGTCACGTCAACCCGGGAAGCCATGGCCTAGAAGAAGCCCATCGCCTTGGGGCTGTACGACACCAGCAGGTTCTTGGTCTGCTGGTAGTGGTCGAGCATCATCTTGTGGTTCTCGCGGCCGATGCCCGACTGCTTGTAACCACCGAACGCGGCGTGCGCCGGGTAGAGGTGGTACGAGTTCGTCCACACCCGGCCCGCCTTGATCGCACGACCGGCCCGGTACGCGGTGTTGATGTCCCGGGTCCACACGCCGGCGCCGAGGCCGTAGAGCGTGTCGTTCGCGATCTTGATGGCGTCCGCGTAGTCGGCGAACGAGGTCACCGACACGACCGGCCCGAAGATCTCCTCCTGGAAGATCCGCATCGAGTTGTTGCCCTCGAAGATCGTCGGCTGCACGTAGTAGCCGCCGGACAGGTTGCCGCCGAGGTCGGCCCGGCCGCCGCCGGTGAGCGCCTTCGCGCCCTCCTGCCGGCCGATGTCCAGGTAGGACAGGATCTTCTCGAGCTGGTCGTTGGAGGCCTGCGCGCCGACCTGGGTGTCGGTGTCCAGCGGGTTGCCCTGCTTCAGGTTTTCCACCCGCTTGACGCCGGCGGCCAGGAAGTCAGGGTAGATGCTCTGCTGGATGAGCGCGCGCGACGGGCAGGTGCAGACCTCGCCCTGGTTGAGCGCGAACATCGAGAAGCCCTCGAGCGACTTGTCGTAGAAGTCGTCGTCGAGCCGGCTGACGTCCTCGAAGAAGATGTTCGGGCTCTTGCCGCCCAGTTCGAGGGTGACCGGGATCAGGTTCTCCGAGGCATACTGCATGATCAGGCGGCCGGTGGTGGTCTCGCCGGTGAACGCGACCTTGGCGACCCGGTTGGACGAGGCGAGCGGCTTGCCGGCCTCGACACCGAACCCGTTGACGATGTTGAGAACGCCCGGCGGGATCAGGTCGGCGATCAGCGACACCAGATAGTGGATCGACGCCGGGGTCTGCTCGGCCGGCTTCAGCACGACCGCGTTGCCCGCGGCCAGGGCGGGGGCGAGCTTCCAGACCGCCATCAGGATCGGGAAGTTCCACGGGATGATCTGCGCGACCACGCCCAGCGGCTCGTGGAAGTGGTAGGCGATCGTGTCGTCGTCGATCTCGCCCGCCGTGCCCTCCTGGGCCCGGATGGCGCCGGCGAAGTACCGGAAGTGGTCGATCGCCAGCGGGATGTCGGCCGCGAGGGTCTCCCGTACGGGCTTGCCGTTCTCCCAGCACTCGGCGACCGCGAGCTTCTCGAGGTTCGCCTCCATCCGGTCGGCGATCTTGTTGAGGATGTTGGCGCGTTCGGCGGTCGAGGTGCGGCCCCACGCGTCGGCGGCGCCGTGTGCGGCGTCCAGCGCCTTCTCGACGTCCTCGGCGGTGCCCCGGGCCACCTCGCAGAAGTCCTCACCGGTGACGGGGCTGGGGTTGGCGAAGTACTGACCCTTCGCCGGAGGCACGTATTCGCCGCCGATGAAGTGGTCGTAGCGGGATTCGTAGTTGACGATGGCGCCGTCGGTGCCGGGCGCGGAATATACGGTCATGCCTGCCTCCGTACCAATGGGGTACGGGCGACGTTAGTTACGCGGACGTTGCACAGACGTTGCAACTCCGAGTTCGCGTTGAAGTTCGCGAATGCGGGCCATCGCCAAGGGGCGGGCCGGGGCGTTCGGGGGCAGGAGCTGGGCGTACGCCTCCCAGATCTCCAGGTCGTCGGCGCCCCACGGCGAGTGCAGCCACCTCTGCAGCAGACCCCGGTCACGCGCGTTCAACAGGGCCGCCCGCAGCCGGTCGTCGACGAGCCGGCGCAACCTGATCACGCCCGGGGCATCCGAGAAGGGCAAGAGCGGTCCCGCGTACGCCTCCAGGGCCTCCGCCGGACGTCCGTGCTCCAGCAGCCGCACCACCGTACGGAAATCGGGCTCGACGTCGGCGCGCAGCCGATAGGGCCGTGACTCCATCAGCTCGGGGCCGAGCGTGCGGCGCAACCGTGACAATTCGGCGCGTACGGTCACCGGGCTCGCGTCGTCGCCGTAGAGCCCGACACCGAGTTCGTCGCCGGTGCTGCCCTCGGGGTGGGCCAGCAGCAGCACGAGCAGCTCGGAGTGGCGCCGGCCCAGACGCCACTGCCGCCCCTCGAAGGTCAGGATGGCCTCGTTGCGCCCGAGCGCGGCGACCGAACCCGCAGTCGCGGCGGTGCTGAGATGCCCGCGCAGATAGGCCTCGGCCGCGAGCGCGGTGGCCCGTACGAGGGCCAGGCTGTGGGGGTTGGCCAGATGATCCCCGCCGGTCACGTCGATCGCACCCAGCAACCGGCCGGTGGACGGGTCGTGGATGGGGGCGGCCGCGCACGTCCAGCGCTGCACCGGACGACTGAAATGCTCGGTCGCGAAGATCTGCAGCGGGTGGTCGATCGCGAGGGCCGTGCCCGGGGCGTTGGTTCCGGCGTGCGCCTCGTCCCACCGGGCGCCGGGCACGAAGTTCATCGCCTCGGCCCCGCGCAGCACCTTGGCCGTTCCTTCGACCCAGAGCAGGCGCCCGTACGCGTCGCAGACCGCCATCAGGTGCTCCCCGTCCTCGGCGAGGCCGCCCAGCAGGTCGCGGAAGATCGGCAGGACGCGCGCGAGCGGGTGGGCCGCCCGGTAGGACTCGAGGTCGGTGTCGCTCAGGTCGATCGGCGCGGTCGCGTCGGGGCTCGGCAGCGCCACGGCCGAGCGGCGCCAGGAGTCGGCCACGACCGCCCGGATCGCCGGACCGGAGGCGGTTTCCCCGGCCACGAACCGTTCGTGGGCGCGCCCGACCTGCCGGATCCGCTCGACGGGATCGACGCCGGCGTCGAGAGCGAGCCACGGATTGGCCAAGGAGACACCTCCAGCCACCATCGTGACCCGCATCACGGCCGTCGACAAGCGCTGTTCGGCTGGGAGTGTTCATCGCGATCGGATCACGTAACAGTGACGCCTCCTCGTTGCCACCTTGTCGTCTTCGCGCCTCCGCTACTCTCGGCCCGAAACATCGGTTGCAGTGCCGAAGGGGGCGCAGTGTCTGACCTGTCCAAGCTTGTCAAGGCGTACGACGTCCGGGGCATCGTCCCCGATCAGTTCGACGAGTCGATCGCCCGGGCTCTGGGCACGGCGTTCGTCGAGATGCTGCGCGAGTCCGGCGACAACGCGGACGAGATCGTCATCGCCCACGACATGCGCGAGTCCGGCCCCGGCCTGGCCGCCGCGTTCGCCCGCGGCGCCAACGCGGCCGGTGCGGCCGTGGTCAACGTCGGCCTGGCCTCGACCGACGGGCTCTACTACGCGTCCGGCGCGCTCGGCCTGCCCGGCGCCATGTTCACCGCCAGCCACAACCCCGCGCAGTACAACGGCATCAAGCTGTGCCGCGCGGGCGCCAAGCCGGTCGGTCAGGACAGCGGCCTGGCCATCGTCCGGCAGCGGGCCGAGGCCCTGCTCGACGACCTGAACGCCGAGGCCGACGGGCCGGCCCGGGTCGAGGTCCGTGACCTGCTGGCCGACTACGCGCAGCACCTGCGCTCGCTGGTCGACCTCTCGGCGATCCGGCCGCTCAAGGTGATCGTCGACGCCGGCAACGGCATGGGCGGCTACACCGTTCCGGCCGTGCTCGGCGACCAGGTGCTGCCGGCGCTGCCGCTCGAGATCGTCCCGCTCTACTTCGAGCTCGACGGCTCGTTCCCCAACCACGAGGCCAACCCGCTCGACCCGGCCAACCTGGTCGACCTGCAGAACGCGATCCGCGAGCAGGGCGCCGACATCGGTGTCGCGTTCGACGGCGACGCCGACCGCTGCTTCATCATCGACGAGAACGGCGACCCGGTCTCGCCGTCGGCCGTCACCGCCCTGGTCGCCCGGCGCGAGCTGGCCAAGTTCCCGGGCAGCACGATCATCCACAACCTGATCACCTCGGTCGCCGTCCCCGAGATCATCCGGGAGGCCGGCGGCACCCCCGTCCGCAGCCGGGTCGGCCACTCGTTCATCAAGGCCGAGATGGCTCGGACGAACGCGGTCTTCGGCGGCGAGCACTCGGCCCACTACTACTTCCGCGACTTCTGGTTCGCCGACACCGGCATGCTGGCCGCGATGCACGTGCTGGCCGCGCTCGGCGGGCAGGACCGGCCGCTGAGCGAGTTCGCCGCGGAATATGAGCGCTACACCGCCTCCGGCGAGATCAACTCCACCGTCGAGGATGCCGCGGCCAAGGTCGCCGAGGTGCGGGCGGCCTTCGCCGACGCGACGTTCGACGAGCTCGACGGCCTCACGGTGACCCTGCCCGACGGGGCCTGGTTCAACCTGCGCGCCTCGAACACCGAGCCGCTGCTGCGCCTGAACGTCGAGGCCGCGAAGCCGGACCGGATGGCGACCCTGCGGGACGAAGTGCTGGCGATCGTCCGCAGTTAGGATCGTCTCGTTCCGCTCGTCTGTTATGTAAGGAGCCGTCTGGTGGCCCTCGATCCGCAGCTGTTGGACATCCTGGCCTGCCCGGACACGCATCACGCGCCGCTCACCCACGACGCCGACGCGCAGACCCTCACCTGCACCGAGTGCGGGCGGATCTTCGAGGTCCGCGACGACATCCCGGTGCTGCTGCTCGACGAGGCGCGCCGTCCCGGGGAGAAGGCCTGATGGCGGGCCCCCTGGAGGGTGGCGCGTCCGGCGTCCACGGCCACCGGCAGGCCGACGAGTCGTTGCTCGACGACGAGAAATCGATGCTCGGCAACGACCCGGGCGGCATGCTCCGGGCCACGGCCTCGGCCGGCGCCCAGGTGCGTGAGGCGGCCGCGCTGGCCGCCGAGACCGACCTGAGCATGCTGGCCGACGAGGGCCGCCCCCGCGCGGTCGTCGTCGCCGGCATCGGCACGGCCGGGCTGACCGGCAGCATCCTGTCGACCGTGGCCGGCCCGCGCTGCCCGGTTCCGATCATCGGGCACCGCAGTCCCGGCCTGCCCGGCTGGGTCGGCGCGGCCGACGTGGTCATCGCCGTCTCCGCTTCCGGCCGCAGCCCCGAGGCCCTGGCCGCGGCCGAGGCGGCCGCCCGCCGCGGCGCCCGGCTGGTCGCTGTCGGCAACCCCGACTCCGAACTCGAGGCGATGGCGGCCCGCGCCCGCGCCCCGTTCTTCCCGGTGCCCCGGCGCGCGCCCGCCCGCGCGAGCCTGTGGGGCCTGGCCGTGCCGGTGCTGCTCGCCGCCCGTGCGATCGGCCTGGTCAAGGTCAACGAGGCCGACCTGGCCGAGACCGCGACCCGGCTCGACGCCGACGCCGAGCGCTGCCGCCCCGGCGCCGACTCGTTCGTCAACCCGGCCAAGGCGCTCGCGCTCGGCCTGGCCGGCTCGATCCCGATCGTCTGGGGCTCGTCCCCGCTGGCCACGGTGGCCGCCCGGCGCTTCGCCGACACCCTCGCCGCCAACGCGCGCTACCCGGTGATGGCGGGCGCGCTGGGCGAGGCCGGCCGGGGCCGGGTGGGCCTGCTCGACGGCGTGTTCGGCGGGCTCGCCGAGTCGTCGCGCGACATCTTCGCCGACCCCGACGCCGACGAGACCGGTGCGACCCGGCTGCGGCTCGTGCTGTTCCGTGACGGCGGGCTCAACCCCGAAGACGACGCGGACGAGCCGATCGCCGTCGAGGAGCGCCGCGCCGACGCCGTGCAGACCCTGGCCGAACGCCGTGGGGTGCGCTGCGACGTGCTGACCGCCGAGGGCGGCTCCGCGCTCGAACGGCTCGCGTCGCTCACCGCCGTGCCCGACTTCGCCTCGCTCTATCTCGCGCTCGCGCACGGGCTCGACCCGATGGCCGTGCCCGCGATCAGTGAGATGAAGGAGCTTTCGAATCCGCTGCCCGAGGGAATGCAGTGACCGATCTTGTCTTCCCGTCACTGCGGAGTGAGTAAATGAGTGCTGAGGGTGGCACAAGGGCGATCATCGCGGCGCTGTCCGCGAACCTGGGCATCGCCGTCACCAAGTTCATCGCCTGGCTGCTGACCAGCTCGTCGTCGATGCTCGCGGAGTCGATCCACTCGGTCGCCGACTCGGGCAACCAGCTGCTGCTGCTGATCGGCGGCAAGCGGTCGCAGCGCCGGGCCACCCCCGAGCACCCGTTCGGCTTCGGCCGTGAGCGCTACGTGTACGCGTTCATCGTCTCGATCGTGCTGTTCACGGTCGGTGGCCTGTTCGCGCTCTACGAGGCGTACCACAAGATCCAGCACCCGGAGCCGATCGAGAGCTGGCAGTGGGTGCCGATCGTGGTCCTGGTGATCGCGATAGGGCTGGAGGGCTACTCGTTCCGTACGGCGATCAAGGAGTCGAACCACACCCGGGGCAAGGCCTCCTGGGTCGACTTCGTACGCCGGGCCAAGGCCCCCGAACTGCCGGTCGTGCTCCTCGAGGACTCGGGCGCCCTGCTCGGCCTGATCTTCGCGTTCTTCGGCGTAGTGCTCACCCTGATCACCGGCAACGGCATCTGGGACGGCATCGGCACCGCGGCGATCGGCCTGCTGCTGGTGGCGATCGCCGCGGTCCTGGCCGTCGAGACCAAGAGCCTGCTGATCGGCGAGGGCGCGAGCCCCGAGGCGACCCGCCAGATCGAGCAGGCGGTGCTGGCCGGCGAGGGCATCGAGCGCATCATCCACATGAAGACGCTGCACCTCGGGCCGGAGGAACTGCTGGTCGCCGTCAAGATCGCGGTGCCCTCGTCGGAACGCGCGGACGAGGTGGCCCGGCACATCGACGAGACCGAGAAGCGGATCCGCGACGCGGTCCCGATCGCCCGCGTGATCTACATCGAGCCCGACATCTACCGTCCCGCGGACGCGTCCACCCCGGCCGCGGCCCCCGCATGATCCACATCGAGCTCGACATTTATCGGCCCGCCTCGGCGCCTGCTTAGCCTCCCACTCAAACCGGACAAAAGGTAAAGTCGTGTCATGAGCGTCTATCCGCTGACCGGGAACGTCCGCCCGTACGCCTGGGGTTCCCGCACCGTCATCGCCGAGCTTCAGGGCCGCCCCGCGCCGACCGCTCAGCCCGAGGCCGAACTGTGGCTGGGCGCCCACCCCGGCGACCCGGCCACGGTCACCGGCCCCGACGGCCCGGTCAGCCTGGAGGCGCTCATCGCCGACAACCCGAAGGGCCAGCTCGGCGGTCCCGTCATGGAGGCGTTCGGCCCCCGGCTGCCGTTCCTGCTCAAGGTGCTGGCGGCCGAGACGCCGCTGTCGCTGCAGGCCCACCCCGACCCGGAGTACGCGAAACTGGCGTACGCCCGTCAGGAAGCCGACCCGAGCCTGCCCCGCAACTACACCGACCCCAACCACAAGCCGGAGATGCTGGTCGCGATCACGCCGTTCGAGGCGCTGTGCGGCTTCCAGTCACCGTCGTCGGCGGCCGACGAGATCGAGGCGTTCGGCATCGCGTCGCTGGCCCCCGTCGTCACGGCGTTGCGCGGGGGAGACCTCCGTACGGCCGTGCAGACCCTGCTCACCTGGCCCGAGGACGACCGCGCCGCCCTGGTCGAGGCGGTCGTGGAGTCCGGCCAGTCGGAGCTGGCGTCGCACCTGGCCGGGCACTACCCCGGCGACCCCGGCGTGCTGGTGGCGCTGTTGCTCAACCACGTACGGCTGGCACCCGGCGAGGCCATCTGGATGCCGGCCGGCAACCTGCACGCCTACCTGAAGGGCGCCGGGGTCGAACTGATGGCCGCTAGCGACAACGTGCTGCGGGGCGGCCTGACCCCGAAGCGCGTAGACGTCGGCGAGCTGCTCAACGTGCTGCGCTTCGAGGTCCTCGACGACCCCATCCTGCCCAGCACTTCCTTGGCGCCCGGCATCTCGACGTGGAAGGTGCCGGTCCCCGACTTCGAGCTGTTCCGCATCGAGCTCGACGGCACCCGCGCCCCCACCGAGGTCCCGGTGGGCGGCCCCCGGGTCGTCCTCGGCATCAAGGGCGACACGTTCGTGGGCGAGGCCGTCGACGGCACGCCGGTCGAGCTGACCCCTGGCACGGCGGCGTTCGCTCCCGCCGACGCCGGCGTCATCAAGGTCGCCGGCACCGGCCAGGTCTTCGTAGCAGCCGTCCCCGCCTAGCGCGTGGTTATCCACAGTCCGGGGTTGTCCACAGGTCACCCCACTTCGGCCCCACCAAGATCGGCCTGATCCGCCAGAATCAGATCTGGGGTCCCCCTTGTGCGCGGGGTGGATCATGCCTTGATGTTGATCTAGGCGGGCTCGGCGGGCAGGGCGGCGAGGCCGGTGATCGCAACGGTCAGCGCCCGGCCGAGGCGGTCGGGGAAGTTGACCCGGCTGTGGGCCAGCGCCGGGTCCTGCACCGCCTCGGCGACCGCCGGCGCCGGGTTGGCGAACGGCCACAACCCCGCGACCAGCAAAATCATCATCGCCACGAGTTCGCGAGCGGCGCCGGGCCGATGGCTCAGCGCGGGAATCCGCTCGGCCAGCAGCGAAGCCAGCCGGTCCTGCAGCGACGCGTGCTCGAGCTTGAACGAACGGACCGCCTCGGCTGAGATGTTGCGCTCGAGCTCGGTGCCGAGGGCGCTCCACAGCTCGCAGACCAGCGGCCGTTGAGCGAGTGACCGGGCCAGCGCCACCGCCACCGCCTCGACCGGAGACACGACCCCGCCCGAAGCCGTAGTCGCGACCCCGCCCGAAGCCGTAGCCACGACCCCGGCGGAAGCCGAAGCCGGGGCCGTGGTGGAGGGGGGCAGCGACGCCGGCAAGTCGTCCAGCCAGTCGGCGATCGACCGGTTGAGCAGGGCGAAGAAGACCGCCTCGCGCGTCTCGAAATAGCGGACCACGTTGGTCTTGGACAGGCCGACCCGCCGGGCCAGTTCGCGCAGGCTGATCTCGCTCACCGGCATTTCGCCGAGCAGCTGGGCCGCGACGTCGAGGATGGCCCGGCGCCGCGCCTCGCGCTGCTCGGGGCTGCGGGCCCGCTGAAAGCCCAGCGGCTGGTCGATGCCGGTCATGAGGCCATCAGATTACGCGTCGTAGCCGATCGACTCGCTGACCGCCCGCCACCGCTCGTCCGCCGCGGCGACGGTCTCGGCCTGGGCCCGCGCGACGGCCACCGCGTCGGCGCCGAGCAGCAGGTGCACCGGCGGTTCCGGGTGCTCGACCAGGTCGATCAGCACCTGGGCCACGCGGGCCGGGTCGCCCGGCTGGCTGCCGTCGGCGGCGCTCATCCGGGCCACCACCGGCTCGATCACCGGGCGGTAGGGGCCGCTGATCGTGTGTGTCGTCATCGAACTGCCGGCCCACTCGGTGCGCATCCCGCCGGGTTCGGCCACGGTCACCCGGATCCCGAACGGCGCCACCTCCTTGGCCAGCACCTCGGAGAAGCCGCCGACCGCCCACTTGGCCGACTGATAGGCGCCCAGCCCGGGCATGCCCACCCGTCCACCGACCGAGGAGACCTGGATGATGTGCCCGCCGCCCTGGGCCCGCATGACCGGCAGCGCGGCCCGGGTCACGGTGACGACGCCGAAGAAGTTCGCGTCGATCTGGGCCCGGAATTCCTCGTACGGCATGTCCTCGATCGACGCGACGTCGGCGTACCCGGCGTTGTTGACCAGCACGTCGAGCCGTCCGAAGGCGTCGACCGCGACGTCGACGGCCGTGCGGGCGGCGGCCGGGTCGGTGACGTCGAGCGCGACCGTACGTACGCGGTCGCCGTATTTCGTCACGAGGTCGTCGAGCTGTTCGGGCTTGCGGGCGGTGGCCACCACCCGGTCGCCGACCGCGAGGACCGACTCGACGATCTGCCGTCCGAGCCCGCGCGAACTTCCCGTGACCATCCAGACCTTGCTCATGGTTCTCTCCGCTTCAAGAGGCCAGTGGAACTTTACAAACTCCACGATAAGAGGCCGCTGGACTTTTGTGCAGGGAGGAGCGACGAGCGTCACGACCGGACTACGCAAATCAGGAAATTTCCGGATCTGCTTGACACGGTCTGTGCGGAGTGTGAATCTATAAACACGCAGCGTCATTGGTGATCGGGGGGTCCCACGGACGCGCGCGGTACCAAACCGGGGGGATGAACGGGGCGGCGGGTCTTAGGGCCTGTCGTCCCGTTCGCTATATGCGGTCGGAACGATTCGACCGGAACAAAGCGGCCAGGACACGAAGAGGCCTCGTCCGCCCGCGGACGAGGCCTCTTCCTGAAGGGCCGTGGTGTTTGCCGCCACCCCGATCCCGTCGTCCACTCCATTACTTCATGGCTCTGACCTGCATGCAAGTGCATAGCGTGCGTTGCAAGTTGCAGACAGCGACCGATATGCCGTTATGGTGTTCGCGTGGCTAGAGCGACGTCGACGGCACGGCGCGAGCTCGGTAGCGAGCTGCGTCGTCTTCGTGGTGAGCGTCGCGCGGCCGACGTGGCGACCTCCCTCGGCTGGTCCGAGTCGAAACTGAGTCGCATCGAGACCGCCCACACCGGCATCAGCGAGCCCGATCTCGATCGTCTTCTCACGGCTTATGGCGTACGGGTGGAAGACCGTGAGCGCCTGCGCGACCTCGCCCGCCGGGGCCGCGCACGAGCCTGGTGGACGCCCTACCGTTCGTCGGTGCCCGACCCGTACGACGAATATGTCGCGCTCGAGGCCGAGGCGGTGCTGATCAGCGAGTGGGAATCGCAGGTCGTCCCCGGTCTGCTGCAGACCGACGAGTACGCCCGGGCTGTGATCGAGGTCGGGGCCGACGTCGGCGCCGCCGAGACGATCCAGCGCCGGCTCGCCCTGCGCATGGCCCGGCAGGCCGTGCTGACCCGCGAGCCGCCCCCGACCCTGCGGATCGTCATCGACGAGGCCGTCCTGCACCGCGAGGTCGGCGGCCCCGAAGTGCTGCGCCGTCAGCTGGCCCGGCTGGCCGAGGCGAGCGAGCGCCCCGGCGTCGAGCTGCTGGTGCTCCCGTTCAGCGCGGGCGCGCACGCCGGCATGACCGAGCCGTTCATGGTTCTCGAGTTCGAACCCGGCACCCGCTCGCCGGTCGTGCACATCGAAGGCCTCACCGGCGGTCTCTTCCGGGTGAAGCCGACCGACGTCGACGTCTATCGCGACGCCCTGTCTGACCTGCGGGAACGCGCGTTGTCGCCAGAGTTGAGCCGAACGGCTGTCACTGAGAGGGAGGAAGCGCTCCGTCTGCTGACCGCATCGTGAGCTGAAATGGAGGCGATTACATCCTTGGAAGGGGACCCACGATGCAGGACGCCACTCTCACCTGGCGCAAGAGCACTCGAAGCGGAGCCGCCGGCCACTGCGTCGAGGTTGCGACCGTTCCCTCGACCGTGCTGGTGCGCGACTCGAAGGATTCCTCCGGTCCGGTGCTCGCCTTCGGCGACACGGACTGGACCGGCTTCATCGCCGGTGTCCGGGCTGGGGAGTTCGACCGGCCCGGCGCCTGACCCCCTGTACGGCCGGCCGGGCGGTCCCTTTCGGGGCCGCCCGCTTTTCTGTGTTCCAGGCGCTTTCCGCCCCGCCTCGGGGAGGAAACAGGCGCTAAGCTTGCCCTCGATTTACGCAAGATCGCCCCCGGGGTACATGGGGTTCGGGAGGACAGTGCAATATTGGACCGCATGAGAGCCCGGGTACTCGTCGTCGATGACGATCCAGCGCTGGCCGAGATGCTCGGCATCGTCCTGCGGAGCGAGGGATTCCTGCCCTCGTTCGTCGCCGACGGCGAACGCGCCCTGGCCGCTTTCCGGGAGAGCCGGCCCGACATCGTTCTGCTCGACCTGATGCTGCCCGGCATGAGCGGGATCGACGTGGCCCGGGCGATCCGCGCCGAGTCCGGCATCCCGATCGTGATGCTGACCGCCAAGAGCGACACCGTCGACGTGGTGCTCGGCCTCGAGTCCGGCGCCGACGACTATGTGGTCAAGCCGTTCAAGCCCAAGGAGCTCGTGGCGCGCATGCGGGCCCGGCTGCGCCGCGGGGAGGACGCCGCCCCCGAGATGCTGACCATAGGGCCGCCCGGCAACCAGATCACCATCGACGTCCCGGCCCACACGGTGTCCCGCGACGGCGAAGAGGTCAAGCTGACCCCGCTCGAGTTCGACCTGCTGGTGGCCCTGGCCCGCAAGCCCCGCCAGGTCTTCACCCGCGAGGTGCTGCTCGAACAGGTCTGGGGCTACCGTCACGCGGCCGACACCCGGCTGGTCAACGTGCACGTCCAGCGGCTGCGCGCCAAGATCGAGCCCGACCCGGAACGCCCCGAGATCATCCTGACCGTCCGGGGGGTCGGCTACAAGGCGGGCACCGGTTAGGAGCCGGAGCGGCTAACCTTGCCGCGTAATGCGAGCTCCAGCCTGGCTACCCCTCCCCGTGCGCCGCGTCCTCCGGGTCGTGCGGCGTTACTGGCGTGTGCTCGTGCGCCGCTTCGACGTGTGGCTGGCGCCGGCCCGCCGGGCGTGGCGGCGCTCGCTGCAGCTGCGCGTCGTCGCGCTGACCCTCGTCGCCTCCAGCCTGCTGGTCGGGGCGTTCGGCTGGTTCATCGCCGACCGCAGCGCCAAGATCCTGCTGAGCCGCGCGCAGGACGAGGTCCAGATCTCGATGCGCAACAAGGTGGCGTACGCGGAACAGCAGCTCACCGTGCACCCGCAGGCGCGCGACCCCCGGCTGCCGTCCACGTTCACCCTGATCGTCAACCAGCTCGCCGACGGTGATCCGTCCGAGTCCGGTGGTTCGGTGGTGTCGATCCGGGCCGGCAAGTTCCCCGAGCTGCCGTCGATGACCTCGCCCAACGTCGCCACCGACGAGCTGATCACGCCCGAGCTGATCCACGACGTCGCCGACCAGGAAAAGGTCGCCCGTCAGATCGTCACGGCCCGGGTCAACGACCGTACGACGAAATATCTGGCCACCGGATCCCCGGTGCCGACCAGCTTCGGTCACGTCGAGCTCTATTACATGGTCCCGCTGACCACCGAGGACAGTGCGGCCAACCAGATCCGGACGACGGTGCTGGCCACCGGTCTGGCCCTGGTCGTGATGCTCGGCGTGATCGCGGGCCTGGTCACCCGGCTCGTCGTCACGCCGGTCCGGGTCGCCGCCCGTACGGCTCAGCGCCTGTCGGCCGGCCTGCTCGACCAGCGCATGAAGGTCGACGGCGAGGACGACCTGGCCCTGTTGGCCGCCTCGTTCAACCAGATGGCGGCCAACCTGCAGCGCCAGATCGTGCGTCTCGAAGAGCTGTCCCGCCTGCAACGCCGGTTCACGTCCGACGTCTCCCACGAGCTGCGCACACCGCTGACCACCGTACGCATGGCGGCCGACCTGATCTTCGCCGAGCGCGACGAGTTCGACCCGGCCGTGGCCCGCAGCGCCGAGCTGCTCCAGGCCGAGCTCGACCGGTTCGAGAGCCTGCTGACCGACCTGCTCGAGATCAGCCGGTTCGACGCCGGTTTCGCCGCGCTCGACGCCGAGCACGCCGACCTGGTCCCGATCGTCGAGCGGGTCGCCGAGCGGCTGGCCGGCCTGGCCGAGCGGGTCGGTGTGCAGATCGAGCTGCGCCTGCCCGACCAGCCGGTGATCGCCGAGGTCGACCCGCGCCGGGTCGAGCGGGTGCTGCGCAACCTGGTCGGCAACGCGGTCGAGCACGGCGAGGCCAAGCCGGTGCGGGTCACGCTCGAGAGTGACGACGCCGCGGTGGCGATCACCGTCCGCGACTACGGCGTCGGTCTCAAGACGGGTGAGGAACGGCTGGTCTTCAACCGGTTCTGGCGGGCCGACCCGTCCCGGGCCCGGCAGACCGGCGGCACCGGGCTGGGCCTGTCGATCAGCGCCGAAGACGCCCGCCTGCACGGCGGCTGGCTCGAGGCGTGGGGCGCGCCGGGCGAGGGCGCCCAGTTCCGTCTGACCCTGCCGGTCCGTTCCGGCGACCGCCTGCTGTCGGCGCCGCTGCCGCTGATCCCGCGCGACCGCGCGCCGGCCCTGCCCGAGACGCCGCCCGAGACGCCGCCCGAGGCGGCCGAGCCGAAGGCCGAGGTGGTGTGATGAGGCGTCTGTTGTGTTCCGCCGTGGTGGTGGCCACGCTGCTGGCCGGTGGCTGCGGCATCCCCGACGAGAGCGACGTGACGATCGTCGACGACGGGCCCGCGGTCGGCATCTCGGTCGGTGGTGGCGACGAGCCCCCGGTGCAGCCCCGCCGGGAAGACAGCGACGAGCCGAAGACGCTGGTCGGCAACTATCTGCAGGCGGCCGCGGGCGACCCCGAGACGGCCTCGGCCCGGGTCAAGGCGTTCCTCGCGCCCGACGAGGCCGAGCGTTTCCCGTCCGGCAACGACATCAAGGTGGTCCGCGAGACCGAGCCGTCGCTGCACAACCCCGGCGAGGCCGAAGTCAAGATCACCTACCAGGTGCTCGGCACGTTGCGGGCCAACGGCGTCTACGAGCCCGTCGTCCCGGCCGACCCGGTGGGCTACGACCTGCGCGTCGGCCCGGTGAACGGCCGGCCCGGCCAGTTCATCCTCGACGCGCCCCAGACCATGATGATCACCGACGTGGCCTTCGCGGCGTTCTACACGCCCCGCACGATCTACTGGTGGAACACCGCGAACACGGGCCTCGTGCCCGACCTGCGCTACATGCCGCTCAGCGTCCCGACCGTGCAGCAGCCGACGACGATCATGGGCTGGCTCACCGGCTCACCGGCGTCCTGGCTGACCGACACGGTGAACCAGCTGCCCCAGGGCACCCAGCTGACCGAGAACGTGCCGGCGATCAGCAACGACACGCTGACGATCAGCCTCAACGCGCAGGCCGTCCCGCAGGGCGCTGACGCGCGCGCCCTCGAGCGGCTGCGGCAGCAGCTCCAGTGGTCGATCCGGCCGCTCGTGCCCCGCACCATCGAGATCAAGATCGGCCACGACGAACCGGTCCGCACCGACGACGGCGACTATCTCGACACCAACGCGGCCTACCGGCTGGCCGACGATCCCGAGCGGTTCGCCCTCTACGGCGGGGTCATCCGCCGGCTCCGGGTGTCGCCGCACGCGACCGACCCGATCCCGGTGATCAAGCAGGCCGCCAACAAGAACATCACCTCGGCCGCGCTGAGCTCGTCGGCCACCCGGGCCTATGCCGCGGTGGTGACCGGCTCGGGCGCCGCCGCCCGGCTGCGGGTGGCCCAGGCGACGCTCGGCGAGCAGGCCGACATCGAGCCGGTCGGCAGTCTCTCGGGCAACCTCGGCACGCCGGTGTGGGCGCAGACCCCCGACGGCGACGACCCCACCGCGGCGGTCGGGCTGATCACCATGGGCGGCGTGATCTACAGCTTCGACGCGAGCGGCGCCAACGCCCGGCGGGTCGAGTGGCAGGGCAGCCCCGGCACGGTCACCGCCCTGTCGGTCGCGCCCGACGGGCACCGGATCGCCCTGGTCAGCGGGGGCCGGCTGTTCCGGGCGGCGCTGAGCACCAGCGGCGACCAGATCACCCTGGGCGATCCCGAACGGGTGCAGCCGCCCGACCTCAAGACGGTGACGGCGGTGGCCTGGAACAGCGAGACCTCGCTGGCGGTGGCGGGCCTGCGCCCCAACAACCGGTACGCGGTTCTCGACGTGACGATCGACGGCACTCTGGCCACGATCCGGCTCAGCGACATCGGCGCCGAGCGCGTGACGTACCTGACGGCGTACCCGCTGCGCCCGGTCAATCCCGAGCGCCTGGCCCCGGAGTGGTACGTGGCCGGTGGCGACGCGTGGGAGGTGCTCAGCGAACCGGTGCGGCTCGTGCCCGAGAACCTGACCGACGTCACCGCGCAGCCCGAGCTCAACGCCACCGCGCCGTTCTTCCTCGACTGACGACTTTGACGGGACTGCTCGGCGACCTGGCCGACCTCGTGCTTCCGGCTCCGTGCGCCGGGTGCGAGGCCGAACGGGTGCCGCTGCGGTTCGGTGCCTGTGCCCGGTGTGTGGCCCGCCTGGAAGCCCTCAGACCTTTCCGTACGGCGCCCGAGCCCCCGCCTCCCGGCATGCCCGGGTGCGTGGCCGTGGGGGCGTACGAGGGACCTTTGCGGGGTGTGTTGCTGGGCTACAAGGAGAAGGGCCGGCACCGGCTCGCGCGGCCCCTCGGCACCCTGCTCGCCACGGCGGTGTCGGCGGTCGCGGCGCGTGACACGCCGGTGACACTCGTGCCCGTTCCGTCGACCGCCGCGGCCGCCCGGGAGAGGCGCGGCGACCACATGACGCGACTGGCCGCACACGCGGTGCGCCGACTGCGCGCCGCCGGTTGGGAAGCTGGCGTCAGTCATCAGCTCGAAGCGTTACCGCGTCCCGACTCTACGTCACTGAGCGTGGCCGGGAGGCGCGCCGCGGCTGAGGATTCGCTGCGAATTCGGCGGCCCCGAATCGGCGTTCTGCGACGCGCCGCGCCCCGGAAAGGCACGCTGGTGGTAGTCGACGACATCGTCACCACCGGGGCCACGCTGGCCGCGGCGACGGGTCGGCTCGAGGAGGCGAACATGCAGGTCGCAGGCGCTGCTGTTCTTGCTGCCACCCAGCTCCGAAGGCCACCGGCAGTCCGTTTCGGCGGATTACCACCTAGGGGTGGAGAAAAGGTGGAACGTCGGGGATCTGGTATCCCGAACGAGGGGTGACGCGGGAGCATCGGCACGTTAGCGTCTTGGTGACGAGGGTATGAGTGCCGTCTCAACCCGCAGACCCTTCAGGCGCTGCGTTCCGCGAACAGCCGCACCGGAGAGGAGTCGTCCCATTCGCAGCCGGTCACGCCCTGTGAATCTTTTCTTCACGGCGTAGTCGGCACCCGCATTTCGCGTCGCAGTTCGGCGCCCCCGGCACCCGTCGTAAGGGCGCCTGTTGAAACAAAACGTTGGGGGAGGTCACGAGTGGACATTGTCGTCAAGGGCCGCAACGTAGAGGTTCCCGAGCACTATCGGGAACACGTAGCCGACAAGCTGAGCAAGGTCGAGCGTTACGACCAGAAGCTGATCAGGGCAGACGTCGAACTCTTCCACGAGCGCAATCCGCGCCAGTCCGACAAGTGCCAGCGAGTCGAGATCACCGTCATGACGAGAGGCCCGGTCGTCCGAGCCGAGGCCTGCGCCAAGGACTTCTACGCAGCCCTGGACTGCGCCATCACCAAACTCGACGGCCGGTTGCGGCGTTCCGCCGACCGTCGCCGGGTCCACCGGGGGCACAAGACGCCCCGCTCGGTCGCAGCGGCCACCGCCGGCCTGCCCACCGACCTCAGCCTGGCCGTTCAGGCCGCTGAGGAGACGTCATCGGTAGCCACCGCCCTCGCGGAACACGACGAGGACCAGCCGTGGCGGATCGTCCGGGAAAAAGAACATCCCGCTGACCCGATGACCGTCGACGACGCCCTCTTCCAGATGGAGCTCGTCGGCCACGACTTCTATCTCTTCCTCGACAAGGACAGCGGCCGCCCGAGCGTCGTCTATCGCCGCCGCGGCTACGACTACGGAATCCTGTCGCTGGAAGCTACGGGTTAGTCACCCATCAAGCCGAGGGCCTTCGGCCAGAAGGTCCTCGGCGAGGAGGACGAACTGCACGTCGTCGTGGCGGGTCCCGTCCGGGCCCGGCAACCGCGCGCGCAGGTAGGCCTCCTTGTGGAATCCCGCCTTCTCCAGCACCCGCTGCGAGCCCACGTTCGACGGCACCGCGCCGGCGATGAGGCGCGCGACGTCGGTCTCGGCGAAGACCCACAGCGAGAGCAGCTGTGCGGCCCGGGTCGGAAAACCCTTCCCCCGGTACGCGGGGAGCATGCTGTAGCCGATCATCGCCTGCTGCGTGCCCGGGTCGTCGTAGTAGAGCCCGATGTCACCGGCCGGCTCGCCGGTCGCCACGTCCTCGATCACCAGGTCGGCCCGGTTGCCGTGCAGCCAGTGGGCCGCGGCCCAGAAACACCGGCGGCGGATGCTCTCCGGCGTCGGCGCGACCGGCGGCACGCTCGTGGCCACCACGTCCGGCAGCCCGAGCAGCTCGGCCAGGAAGCCGGTGTCGTCCGGGCCCAGCGGGCGCAGGCGCACGACGCCGTCGGTGAGCTCACCCCCGGGCAGATCGGGCAGCAGGCGTGGCGCCGGATCGCCGGTGTCGGCGGCCAGGCGGGTGTATACCAACATGTCTTCGCGCGCGCCGTCGCGGCCGGGCTGCGCGCCCCGGCGTACACCCTCCCGGGTGTAACCGGCCGCCAGCGCAACCCGTTGGCTGGCCGGGTTGTCCCATCCGATCAGCAGCTCGAGGCGTTCCAGGCCGTGGCTCAGGGCGTGCCGGCTCAGGGCCCGCAGCGCGGCCGTGGCGACCCCGCGGCGGCGCGCCCACGGGCCGACCCAGTAACCGGCCTCGGCCTGCCGCCGGACGGGCACCACCTTGTCGAAGCCGATGCCGCCGAGCAGTTCGTCGGTCTCGGGGTCGGCGATCGCGTAGAGGGCGCCACCCTCGGCGAAGATGGACACGACACGCTCGGCGATGTAGCGCTCGGCGTGCGCGACCGTGAACGGTTCCGGCGTCTGCGGGAGGAACCGCTGCGAGACCGGATCGGCGAACCCGGCCGCCAGGGCCTCGGCGTCGTCGGCGCGAAACGCCCGGAGCCGTACCCCGGTGCCGTTGATCTGTGCGATGGTTCCGCCCTCTCCTCTTCCCGCCTTATCCTGCCCGAAGGGCTCCGCTCTCAGCGAACTTGATGCGAAGTTTCACACTGTTTGTGCGGTTAACCGGAGGCTCGGGTCACAGCTTCGCCGGAAGGGTGCCTACGATGGTTCGGCAGACTGTCTAGGGGAGCGCTGACCCGTGTCGATTTTGGAAAAGGTCCTACGCGCCGGCGAAGGCCGCATGGTGCGCCGGCTCAAGGCGATCGCGGACGCGGTCAATTCGATCGAGGACGACTATGTCGACCTGACCGATGACGAGTTGCGGGAGTGCACCCAGCAGTTCAAGGAACGCTACGAGGACGGCGAGACGCTCGACTCGCTGCTGCCCGAGGCGTTCGCCGTGGCCCGTGAGGGCGCGAAGCGGGTGCTCGGCCAGCGGGCCTACAACGTCCAGCTGATGGGCGGCGCCGCGCTGCACTTCGGCAACATCCCCGAGATGAAGACCGGTGAGGGCAAGACCTTGACCGGCGTGTTCCCGGCCTACCTCAACGCGTTGAGCGGCAAGGGCGTGCACATCATCACGGTCAACGACTACCTCGCCCAGCGCGACGCCGAATGGGTCGGCCGGGTGCACGCGTTCCTCGGCCTCACCGTCGGCGTGATCCTGCCGAACCGGCCGGCCGCCGAGCACCGCGCGGCCTACCTGTGCGACATCACGTACGGCACCAACAACGAGTTCGGCTTCGACTACCTGCGCGACAACATGGCGTGGTCGAAGGACGAGCTGGTCCAGCGCGGCCACAACTTCGCGATCGTCGACGAGGTCGACTCGATCCTCATCGACGAGGCGCGCACCCCGCTGATCATCTCGGGTCCGGCCGAACACTCGCAGCGCTGGTACGGCGAGTTCGCCGCGATCGTCGGCCGCCTCCAGCGAGGCAAGGACGGCGAGGGCGACTACGAGGTCGACGAGGCCAAGCGCACCATCGCGGTCACCGAGCGCGGCGTCGGCCGGGTGGAGGACCGCCTCGGCATCGACAACCTCTACGAGTCGGTGAACACGCCGCTGGTGGGCTACCTCAACAACGCCATCAAGGCCAAGGAGCTCTACAAGCGCGACAAGGACTACATCGTCGACGAGGGTGGCGAGGTCCTGATCGTCGACGAGTTCACCGGTCGCATCCTGCACGGCCGCCGCTACAACGAGGGCATGCACCAGGCCATCGAGGCCAAGGAGGGGGTGGAGGTCAAGCAGGAGAACCAGACCCTGGCGACCATCACCCTGCAGAACTACTTCCGCCTCTACGACAAGCTCGGCGGCATGACCGGCACGGCGCAGACCGAGGCCGGCGAGTTCAACTCGGTCTACAAGGTCGGCGTCGTGTCCATCCCGACCCACCGGCCGATGATCCGGGTCGACCACCCCGACGTCATCTACAAGACCGAGAAGGCCAAGTTCGACGCGGTCATCGAAGACATCGCCGAGCGGCACGCCACCGGTCAGCCCGTCCTCGTCGGCACCGTCTCGGTCGAGAACTCCGAGATCCTGTCGCAGCTGCTGCGCCGCCGCGGCATCCCGCACAGCGTGCTCAATGCGAAGTTCCACGCGCAGGAAGCCACGATCATCGCGCAGGCCGGCCGCAAGGGCGGGGTCACCGTCGCGACGAACATGGCCGGCCGTGGCACCGACATCCTGCTCGGCGGCAACCCCGAGTTCCTCGCGGCCACCGAGCTCGCCCAGCGTGGCCTCGACCCGGCGGAGAACCCCGAGGAATACGCGAAGGCGCTCGAAGAGGTCCTGCCGGTCTGGAAGGAAGCCTGCGACGAGGAGGCCGCCGAGGTGCAGTCGGCCGGCGGGCTCTACGTGCTCGGCACCGAGCGGCACGACTCCCGGCGCATCGACAACCAGCTGCGTGGTCGTTCCGGCCGGCAGGGTGACCCGGGCGAGTCCCGGTTCTACCTCTCGCTGCAGGACGACCTGATGAAGCGGTTCCGGGCCGGCGCGGTCGAGGCCGTCATGGAGCGGTTCAACATCCCGGACGACGTGCCGATCGAGTCCAAGATGGTGACCCGGCAGATCCGCAGCGCCCAGACCCAGATCGAGGGTCAGAACGCCGAGATCCGCAAGAACGTCCTCAAGTACGACGAGGTCATGAACAAGCAGCGCCAGGTGATCTACGCCGAGCGCAAGCGGGTCCTCGACGGCGAAGACATGCACGACCAGGTCGAGAACATGATCGACGATGTGGTCCACGACTACGTCACGGCCGCCACCGGCGAGGGCTACGCCGAGGACTGGGATCTCGACCAGCTCTGGACCAACCTCAAGCGGCTCTACCCGGTCACCATCACGGTCGACGACATGGTCGAGGAGTCCGGCGGCGAGCGTCAGGCGATCGACGCCGAGTTCCTCAGTGCGCAGCTGGTGCAGGACGCCCGCGCGGCCTATACGGCCCGCGAAGAGGAGCTGGGTGCGGAGGCGCTGCGCGAGCTCGAGCGCCAGGTGCTGCTCAGCGTCATCGACCGCAAGTGGCGCGAGCACCTCTATGAGATGGACTACCTGCAGGAGGGCATCAACCTGCGGGCGTACGCCCAGCGCGACCCGGTCGTGGAATACCAGCGCGAGGGCTTCGACATGTTCAACCAGATGATGGAGGGCATCAAGGAGGAGGCGGTCGGGTTCCTGTTCAACCTGGAGGTTCAGGTTCAGGAGCAGCCCACGGTGACCGTCGACCCGAGCAAGGCGGTGCCGCTGCCGGCCGGTGGCGTCATGGCCGACACCGCCAACGAGACCGAGTCCGACCGCGTCGAGGTGCGGGCGAAGGGTCTCGGCGGCGAGCGACGCCCGCAGAACCTGCAATACACGTCGCCGGCGATCGACGGCGAGGCGGGCGATGGCAGCCCGTCCATCCAGCGTGAGCAGCAGGCGCCGGCCCTGGGCATCGGCCCCGGCGGTTCCCCGGTGCCGGCCAGCCCCGCGCACACCTCGGGCCGCCGTGCGGCGCAGTCCTCGGGCCAGGCCGAGTCGAACGGCCCGTCGCGGAACGCGCCCTGCTACTGCGGCTCGGGCAAGAAGTACAAGCGCTGCCACGGCGCCCCCGGCGCAGCCTGACCGGAAGCCGACCGACGGCCCGCCAGCGGAACTCCCGCCGGCGGGCCGTCGCCGTTCTCGCTGCCTTCGGGTGTGCGTTCCGCCTCGCGGATGTCGTGTTCTTCGGGTTGGGCGGGTTCCCGGTCAGCGCCCGCTTCGGCGCCCGGCTCGTGTCGTCGGCCGCGTGTGGGCGTCGTGTTTTCGGGGCCGATCGTTCCTGGTTCGTGCTCGCTTCGGCGCCCGCTTCGGGTCATCCGCCGCGCGCCGTTGTGGCCCGGGACGCCCACTGCCGGGCGTGGTCGGCAGGCGCCCCGGGTGTCTTGGACCGTCAGATCAGGCGGAGCGTGGTGGCCCGCCAGGAATCCTGGTGCAGCTCCAGGCGCAGGGCCAGGGCCCACGTGCGTTCACCGGTGACCAGGGCGACGGCGGCCTCGACGGCGCCGGGCCGGGGCTCGCACAGGCGCACGTGGATGACGGCGACGGGGGAGACCCGGCGCGTGGGGCGGCGACCGCGGGCACGGCGGAAGTCGGCCACCCGGTGCGCCGCCGCCATGCCCTGGGCCACCACCGACTGGGCATCCATGGGGCTGGACAGGCGACGCAGATGGGCCGCCGGGCGATGACCGTTCAGCACCTCGACACAGGTGGCCACGAAACGGCGTACGGCAAGCTTGGCCTCGGCCGACGCCCCGGCGATGGGGGAGTGCTGCGGCGGGATCGCCGGCTCCCGCGCCGCGTCGGGCGTGGCGCGCTGGGACGGCCAGTCGAGCGCCAGCTGCTGGGCGGTGGCCCAGACGGTGGGCTCCAGCTCGTCGTCGAACGGTGGCTCGCAGCGCGGCGTGGGTCTCAGGCTGATCGCGGACCGTGGCCCGTTCCGGGTTGCCTCCAGCGTCCTCTGCATCGCGCCGCACCACCCCATCGTTGAGTTGACCTTGCGTTTGCCTTCGTTTGCCTGTGACAGCGATTCTGAAAGCAAGGCAGAGCTGGGGTCAACGCGCAGGGAGATCCATCTGATCCTGGCGGGAAGAGGGATGAATCGGGCGTCCTTCTCCGGCCGGTTCGGACGTGTTCAGCAGGTTCGTGACATGGGCGGCCGGCTATGACTCGGGCTCGTACGAGTTCGGCGGGCCAGCCACTCAGGCTCGGACGCGTTTGGCGGGCTACTCGGGCTCGGACGCGTTCAGCGGGTTGTGCGCCACCCAGGCGGCCGTCTCGGCGTACTTCTCCTCGATGTACTGCTCGAGCCGGGCGCGCTCGACACGCCACTGACCCCGGCCGCCGATCTTGATCGCGGGCAGCTCACCGCTGCGGACCATGTGGTAGACCTGCGACTCCGAGACGTTCAGCTCGGTGGCGACGTCGGTCAGCAGCAGGAAACGCGGCTCGGCCACGGTCACCTCCTGGTCTCGGACGGTTGCCTCAGTTTGCCATCGTTTCCCGCGGAAAGCGTCACTCCGGCGGGGCAATGGCGCGGCCGGTGAGCGGGCTCGAATAGACCACGCTGGTTGTGACGGCCCCCAGCCCCGAGATGCGGCCGGTGATCTCTTCGAGGTGCCGCATCGATCGGGCCAGCACCTTGAGCACGAAGCAGTCCTCACCGGTGACGTGGTGGGCCTCGACGATCTCGGGCGTCGAATCGAGCAGCGCGTGGAACGGCCGGTAGTTGCCGGTCGGATAACGCAGGCGAACGAAGGCCATCACCTGCAAACCCACACGTTCGGGGTCGAGGCTGGCCCGGTAGCCCGCGATCACACCCGCCTCCTCGAGCCGGCGGATCCGCTCGGCCACGGCGCTGGGTGACATCGCCACGGCCCGGGCGAGCTCGGCGAACGACGACCGGCCGTCCTTCTGCAGCTCGGTCAACAGCTGCCAGTCCGTCCGGTCCAGCGCGAAATCCGTGGTCATGGCGGCCATCTAAGCGCCTTTCCCCGGCATTACGCCAGATGTGCCGGGGAACGACCATGTAACGACCGCGTCCGCGCACCTAGCGTGGTGTGCCATGACGACGATCTCCACCCGTACGGGCGCCGCAGTTTCGTTCTTCGAGGCTCTGCTCGCCTTCCAGACCGATGTTTCCGACGTACGGGCGGCGCTGTCGACCGGCGCACCGGGCTTCGTGCTGATCGACTCCCGCGCGCGGCCCGCCTGGGACCAGGCCCACATCCCCGGAGCCCTGCACCTGCCGACCGCCGACATCCCCGCCCGCGCCCGCGAGCTCCTCGACCCCGCAGTGCCCGTAGTGACGTACTGCTGGGGTCCCGGTTGCAACGGCGCCACCCGCGCGGCGCTGGCGCTGGCCCGGCTCGGCTACGACGTCCGCGAAATGATCGGCGGCATCGAGTATTGGATCCGCGAGGGCTTCCCCGTCCTTACCCCCGCCGGTGAGGTGGCTTCCCCGCCCGACCCGCGTACGGCTCCCGTGGCTCTCGCCGCAGGCCCGGTCACCATCGCCCTCGCCGCCGACGCGTGCGGTTGCTGATCGACCAGGGCCGCCGCCGTACCGGTCGCCGTGGGGTGCGGTTGGCAGCCGGCAGCGGCTCCCCGTCGCCGTGGCGTGCGGTTGGTGATCGCCTTGGCTGCCGGCTGTGGCTCCGCGTCGCCGTGGCGTGCGGTTGGCGATCGCCTTGGCTGCCGGCTGTGGCTGCCCGTCGCCGTGGCGTGCGGCTGGTTATCGACTTGGCTGCCGGCTGCGGCTCCCCGCGTCCGAGCCGCCCGGCCGCCTCGTCACGCCGACAAGATCTATTTTCTGGAGCAGCCGCCGCCTCCCCCGCCCACCCAGGGAAAATAGATGGGGCTGACCCTACTCGACGGTGGCGCGGTGCCCGGAGTTATCCACATTGCCGGGTTGTCCACAGGCTTGGACGACCCGGCGGGCCACGATACGGACACGACTGGTGGAATGGGCCTACCCCGGACTGCTGTGGCGGTGTACTACGGGGACGGTCCAACCGCTGGAGGAGACGTGCCGATCACCGAGCTGGTCCGGGTCTATGTGCCGGCCACCGTGCCGATGCTGGCTGCCCTGCGGGCCGACGGGCAGCTGGGGGCCGGGCCGCTGGAGGCGCACGCCGTGACGCCCGCGCTCCGGGAGTGGTATGCCGAGGGCGACGAGGAGGAGCTGGAATACGTCGCCTTCACGCGGGCCGCCCAGGGTGCGCTCCACCTGCTGCGCCTCGACGCCGAGGCCCCTCGCCGGCGTGTTGTGGTCTCGGCCGACGTGCCGTCGACGGCGCTCGTGCGGGAAGACGTCGAGCTCGGGTCGAGCACCGTGAGGCTGCCGCAGCCGGTGTCGATCAAAGAGGTCGCCTCGATCCACGTCGACAGTGCGGACGCGGCCGAGTCGGTGGCAGCGGCCGCCGAGGTGGTCGACGAGGCGGCCGCGGGCGACCCCGACGCCCAGTTCACCGTCGACGGCGCCGAGGACCACGAGTTGGAGTGGTACGCGGTGACCGAGCTCGACGAGCTCATCTAGGAAGCCCGGCCCGAGCACGTCGCCGCGATGCGGCATTCAGCACGCTCGGAGCCGCCCCAAGGCGCGGGCACCACAGGAAAGTGGTTACGGAGCGCTGGACGGCCGGGCCTGGGCCGAACACGCCGCCGCCGGGAAGCGGTTCGGCGCCACGCGGTGCGGAGGGTCAGGAAGCGCTGGACGGCCGGGCCTGGGACTTGACGGGCGCGCCACCCGCGGACGGCTCGTCATCGCTGTCCTCGTCCTCGTCGGAGGACTCGGCCGGCTCAGAAGCGGCCGGCTCGGAAGCGGCCGGCTTGGAGGCGGCGGTCGGCTTCGGCGCGGGCGCGGCGGGCTCGTCCTCTTCCTCGGCAGCGGGGCTGATCGTGCGGCCCACCGCGATCGTGGCGGACAAAGCTCCGACGAACAGGATGATCAGGGCGCTGTTCAGGCGGGCCCCGCTCAGCATCTGCTGGACCACGGTCTCGAGCTCGCTCACCCGGCCCGCCAGGTCGAGCACCCGGCTGCCGGCCGTACGGGTCAGGATCTCGGCGACCACCAGCAGCAGGCCGGCGCCGGCCCCGGCGAGACCGTAGAACGGCCACGGCACGTCCAACTCGTCCGAGCGGCGACGCGCCCGGCGAAGAACCTGGTAGGACATCAGGCCGGCCGCGAGACCACTGAGCACACCCTGGCCGTACGAATACCACTGTGAAGCGTTGGCCTGTGAGCGCGTCTCGCTGGAGCTGAGCGCGTCGAGCAGCGGGCCCTGGAAGAAGCTCAGCACGAACCCGACCACGAACACGGCCACCGAGGCCCAGCCCACCGCGTTGACCACCCGGGGGATGCGGAAGCCGGCCAGCGCCCCGCCGATCGTGGCGGCCGCGGCGACCGTGCCGCCGGTCACGGCGTACAGCCAGCCCTCGGTGTTGATCGTGACGATGACCAGCGCGCCGAGCACGCCGACGAGCAGGCCGCTGCCGGTGGCGATCGCGAAGCGGGTGCTCGCGCCGAGCTCACCGCGGCGGCTCATCAGCGCCAGGACCGCGAGCGCCACCGTGGACCCGGTGACGAGGGCGGCCGAGATGGCGCCGGGCAACGCGTATGCCGTGGAGGTCACTTCCATCTCGGCGTCGATGCGGCCGGTGATCGTGGCGCGCGCCGACCAGAGCATGGCGCCCATCCAGATCAGCGTGAGCGCCGCCAGAAGAAAACCGTTCGACGTGGCGGCGGCAGCCGGCTTCGGGGCCGGTGCGACCTCCTGGGATGACATGAGGCTCAGGGTACGCGGCGATCCTCCGGGGCCGGAGTGACCCCGAAAGGGCCCGGAGCCACGTCACCGGTGGCAAAACGGAGTCGATTGTCGTGATTGTTGGGAACGTACCCGTTCCGGAGGGGCCGTCTGTCCGGTTTTCGGGTATTTCCTGCCCGGCATCGCCGTCTGACCGTTTGGCTAGGACCATTTTAGCTGGTCAAGAGCCAGATTTTCGGGAGAACGCGCCGTCTCGACCCTCGTGGTCGGACTGTCTGTGCGGGACAGTCGCTTGTGGAGACGCAAACTGGACGGATCGGGCGAAATCCTGGACGTCGGCGCTACAAAGTGGCAGCTTAGAAGGCATGCCCGACTCTCAAATCAATCCCACGGCTGCCGCACTGCTCGGCCTGCTTCACGAGGGGCCGATGACCGGCGGACAGCTCATGGCGGCTGCCGAACGCCGTCTCGGGCCATACTGGTCGATGACGCGGAGCCAGGTCTACCGCGAATTGCCGGTTCTCGCCGAAATGGGCTACGTCCGTCTCGGCAAACCCGGCCCCCGATCAAGCCAGCCCTACGCCATCACCGCCGCCGGCAAGCGAGCCTTCAGCCGGTGGCTTGCCGAGGCCCCGGGCCGGGATGCACTGCGCAACCCGGTCGCGCTGCGGGTCGCCTTCGGCGAGCAGCACAGCGGTACCCAGTTGCAAACCCTCTACAGCGGTGCCAGTGAGTACCACGCCGAGGCCATGGCGATGGCCAAGGAACAGGCGAAGGAGGCCAAGAAGGCGGGCGACCAGTACGGCGCCGCGGCCCTCGAGTTCGCCGTCGCCTATCACAAGGCGGCGCTGAGCTGGCTCAAGATCGCTCCGGCCGGCTGACCTCCGACTGATACTGCGCCGCCCCGACCAGCTTTCTGTGCGGGGCGGCGTAGTCTTGACTGTTGTGACCGCTGCCGACTATCCCGAGCAACTCAAGACCCTCGACGCCACCCTGCGCAATATCGAGAACGTCCTGGACGTCGACAAGCTGCGGCGCGACAAGGCGGACCTCGAGGAGCAGGCGTCCGCACCCGACCTGTGGGACGACCAGACCCGGGCGCAAGAGGTCAACAGCCGCCTTTCGTACGTCTCCGGCGAGATCTCGCGTCTGGAGCGTCTGCGTTCGCGTCTCGACGACGCCAACACCCTTCTCGAGCTGGCCCAGTCGGAGGACGACGCCGACTCCCTCGACGAGGTCGGTGAAGAGATCGTCGGGCTGGGCAAGGCCATCGAGGAGATGGAAGTACGCACCCTGCTCTCGGGGGAGTACGACTCCCGCGAAGCAGTGGTGGCGATCCGGGCCGGCGCCGGCGGTGTCGACGCGGCCGACTTCGCCGAGATGCTCATGCGGATGTACCTGCGCTGGGCCGAGCGGCACGGGTACCCCACCGAGGTCTACGACACCTCCTACGCCGAAGAGGCGGGGCTCAAGTCGGCCACCTTCGCGGTCAAGGTCCCGTACGCCTATGGGACGTTGAGTGTGGAATCGGGCACCCACCGCCTGGTGCGGATCAGCCCGTTCGACAACCAGGGCCGCCGCCAGACGAGCTTCGCCGGCGTCGAGGTGATGCCCGTGGTCGAGCAGACCGACCACATCGACATCCCCGAGAACGAGCTCCGCGTCGACGTCTACCGTTCGTCGGGTCCTGGTGGACAGAGCGTTAACACCACCGACTCCGCTGTGCGGCTGACGCACATTCCGACCGGCATCGTCGTGACGTGTCAGAACGAGAAGTCGCAGCTTCAGAACAAGGCCTCGGCCATGCGCGTGCTCCAGGCGCGGCTGCTCGAGCGCAAGCGCCAGGAGGAAGAGGCGAAGCTCGCGGGCCTCAAGCAGGACACCACCGGATCATGGGGTGACCAGATGCGGTCGTACGTGCTGCACCCCTACCAGATGGTCAAGGATCTGCGCACTGAGCAGGAGACGGGCAACCCGTCGAACGTTTTCGACGGCGACCTCGACGAGTTCATCGAGGCCGGCATCCGCTGGCGCAAGCAGTCGCAGAAGGCCGCCTCGGCGTAACGCCCGGCAAGATCGTCTACGGACGGCGACGGCTCCCGGACGAACGGTGGGCCGCCGTCGTCCGGGGGTTGAGTTTCTTCACCGGACGCGCAGAATGGCGGACCCGGCGGGGTTGGCGTTTTCGTTACACCGCGTAGACTCCGTTCCCGTGATTCAGCTCGAGAACGTGACGAAGACGTACCCGAAGGCGTCTCGGCCGTCGCTGGACGATGTCAGCGTCGGTATCGAGAAGGGTGAGTTCGTCTTCTTCATCGGCCCCTCCGGTTCCGGCAAGTCGACCATCATCAAGCTTCTGCTGCACGAGGTGTCGCCCACGCAGGGCAAGGTGATGGTGAACGCCAAGGACGTCACCTCCATCCGATCCTGGAAGATCCCTCACTTCCGCCGCTCCATCGGCTGCGTGTTCCAGGATTTCCGCCTGCTGCCCAACCGCACCGCGTACGAGAACGTGGCCTTCGCCCTGGAGGTCATCGGCAAGACCAAGGCCGTCTCCCGGCGGGTCGTGCCCGAGGTTCTCGAACTGGTCGGCCTCGGCGGCAAGGAGCACCGCTACCCCCACGAGCTCTCCGGTGGTGAACAGCAGCGTGTCGCGGTCGCCCGGGCTTTTGTGAACCGCCCGCTGATCCTGCTCGCCGACGAGCCCACCGGAAACCTCGACCCGGACACGTCGATCGAGATCATGCGATTGCTGGACCGGATCAACCGCACCGGCACGACGGTCGTCATGGTCACCCACGACTCCAACATCGTGAACCAGATGCGCCGCCGCGTCATCGAGATCGAGAGTGGCCGCATCGTCCGCGACCAGGCTCGCGGCGTCTACGGCTGAGCCCGGCTCCGTCCATTCCCCAGACTGAACCTGAAATGCGCGGAGTCCCGGAAGGAACCCCCCGATGCGCTTGAAGTACGTCCTCAACGAGGTCCTGGTGGGCCTGTGGCGCAACGTCACGATGACGGTCGCCATGATCATCACCATGTCGGTCTCGCTGACCATGCTGGGCGCGAGTGTGCTGCTCTACATGCAGGTCGACCAGATGAAGAACTACTACTACGGCGAGATCGAGGTCTCGATCTTCCTTCGCACCGACGTCACCGAGGCCCAGCGCACGGCGATCGACAGCGCGATCTCGTCCAACCCTCTGGTCGCCGGGAAGACCTACGAGACCCGTGAGGAAGCCCTCAAGCGGTTCCAGGAGCTGTGGAAGGACTCGCCCGAGTTCGTCAAGTCGGTCGGCCCCAACAGCCTGCCTGAGTCGTTCCGGGTCAAGCTGAAGAACCCCGAGACCTACAAGACGTTCACCGACCAGATGAGCCCGATGGAGGGCATTCAGGACATCATCGACCAGCGTGCGCTGCTCGACAAGGTGTTCAACATCTTCAACGCCATCCAGGTCGGTGCGCTGGTGGTCGCGGGGGTGATGGCGTTGGCCGCGCTGCTGCTGGTCGGAAACACGATCCAGGTCGCCGCGTACAGCAAGCGCCGCGAGGTCGCCGTCATGAAGCTGGTCGGCGCGTCGAACTGGTTCATCCAGGCGCCGTTCGTGCTCGAGGCGGTGGTCGCCGGCCTGATCGGCGCGGTGCTCGGCTTCGTCGCCCTGTTCGTCAGCAAGATCGTGCTGTTCGACAACAAGTTGCAGGCGCTCACGAACATCCTGACGCCGATCGACAACGGCAACGTGTGGCTCATGCTGCCGCTGCTCGCCGGCGTCGGTGCCCTGGTCAGCGCCGTCACGGCGTGGGTCACGCTGCGCTTCTATCTCAAGGTCTGACGCCCCCGACGCTGCAATCACGCCACGGCCGCTTCCTCTTCGGGGAGGCGGCCGTTGGGCGTTTTAGGAGGTAAGACGGCTTAGGTCGCGTTACGGTGCTCTTCGTGTGGTCCAAACGTCGACATAGCCCTAAATATGCTCTTCTGGCGTTTTGTGCTGGCCTGTTGATCGCACCGCACCCGGCCCAGGCTGACCCGAAGAACGACGACGCCGAGCGGGCAGCCAAGGCCGTGCAGCGCGCCGAGGCCGTGCTCGAACACGCCACCGACGTGGCCCGGGCGGCCGCCCTGCGACTCGAGACGGCGACCGCGGCCATGCCCGCCGCGCAGAAGAAGGTCGCAACGTCACGGGGCGCGGTGGCCGCCGCCATGGCCGCCTCCAACACCGCAAATCGCAAGGCGAAGGCGGCCCGGGATTCGTACGCGAAGGTGGCCGGACGTTTCGACGAGGCCCGGGACAAGGTCGACGCCGCCCGCGATCGGGTCGACGAGATCGCCACGGCCAGCTACATGGGCAGCAACATCGCGCGCCTCAACGTGCTCGTCGACGCGAGCGGGCCGGCCGACATGATGGACCGGCTCAGCATCGTCGACCAGATCATGCGCGCCCAGCAGGAGGACGTGGACACCCTCGTCGACGCCCGGCGCGAAGCCCGTACGGAACAGGACCGGGCCGGACTCGCCAAGCGTGCCGCCGAGGAGGCCGAGGCCGACGCCCGCGACCGCCTGACCGCCGCGCGATCCGCCCAGACCGCCGCCGAGCGCGCCCGCCAGGCCCTCGCCCAGCTGACCCAGACCCGGGCCGACGCGCTCAAGATGGCCAACTCACAGCGCGCCGCCGTGCTTGCCCGCTACCGGGCGGCCAAGGCCGAGGAGGCGCGCATCGAGGCGGCCCTGCGCGGCTATTCCCTCAAATCGGGCGACGGCCGGTACGGGGGCGGGCGGCTGCTCATGCCGGTGATGGGCTGGAAGTCCAGCAACTACGGATGGCGCTACGACCCGTACTACCGCGTCTGGCAGCTGCACGCGGGCATGGACATCGCGGCCGGCGGGGGCACACCCATCCGGGCCGCCGCCGCGGGACGGGTGATCAGAGCCTCGTGGGCCGGCGGCTACGGCCGGTACACCTGCATCAGCCACGGGCGGATCAGCGGCGTCGGCTTCCAGACCTGCTACGGGCACCAGTCGGCATTCCTCGTGCAGGAGGGGGATTACGTACGCCGGGGGGAAGTGATCGGCCTGGTCGGCACGACGGGCGCCTCGACCGGCAACCATCTGCACTTCGAGACCCGATTCAACGGCTCACCCCGAGACCCGGTGAACTATCTGCCCCCGTGTCTGTGCTGAGCGACCTAGTAACCTTGTGAGGTTCGGTCACTTACATCCATAGGGGGTTCGGCGGCATGCCACGCGAACAAGGTCGCAAGGTCGTCGCCTCCAACCGCAAGGCCTACCACGACTACACCATCACCGACACGTACGAGGCGGGGATGGTGCTCACCGGCACCGAGGTGAAGTCGTTGCGGGCCGGGCGGGCCTCGCTGGTCGACGCGTTCGGCCACGAGAACAACGGCGAGATCTTCCTGCACGGGATGCACATCCCGGAATACACCCAGGGCACCTGGACCAACCACGAGCCGCGGCGCGTCCGCAAGCTTCTGCTGCACCGCGAGGAGATCCTCAAGATGCGCAACAAGCTGCGCGACGACGGTGTCACGCTGGTCCCGCTGCAGGTCTTCTTCCACAACGGCTATGCGAAGGTCGAGATCGGCCTGGCCAAGGGCAAGAAGAGCTACGACAAGCGGCAAGACCTGGCGTCCCGCGACGCTCAGAAGGAGATCAGCCGCGCCCTCGGCCGGCGTGCCAAAGGCATGGGCTGACAGGTACCCTTCCCCGCCGGCACTTTTGATCATCGTCGGCGCCGATGTGGGATTTCGGATTCGGGTTTCGGGAGAGGTCGAGGGTGGCTGCCAAGCACTCGGTGCGCGTGTTCGGTACGGCCAGGTTCATCCTGAGTTTCGGCGTGGCGGTGCTGGTGCTGCTGGTCGTCTGGATCGCCGTGCGCGCGGTCGGTCCGGCCGAGGCCAACAACGGGATGACGATGGTTGTGCCTCCCGTCTCTCTCACCCCAGAGCCAACCATTTCCCGTACGACGGTTGTGCCGCCCTCGATTTCCCCCTCGCCCTCGCTTTCGCCTTCTCCGACGCGTACCTCGGCGCGGCCTCGTGCCACGACGCCCTCCCGCTCCTCGTCTCCTTCGCCCCGCAAGACCACGACGCCTCCCACGGTGACCGACGTCGAGGCGGCCCTGCGCGTCACCGCGAGCTGGGATTCCGGCTACGTCGCCGCGGTCCGGGTGGTCAACGAAGGCGACCGCCCGATCGACTGGCGCGTCACGGTCAGCCACAGCGGCCTGGCGAACCTGCAGCTGCGCGGGGTGTGGAACGCCCGCGGCGACCAGCAGGGCAGCAGCTTCGTCTTCAACGGCGGCACCCTGGCCCCCGGAGCCGAGGCCATGTTCGGCTTCCAGACCTCGAAGAGCGGCCGCGGCAACGCCCGCCCGGCCGGCTGTAATGCGTTGGGCGGCTCGTGCCGGGTCAGGTAGGATGGCACAGTTGTTCATTTACCAGGGGGTGACTGGTTTCGACTTCGAATGTGGAGACAGGGGAAGCGAGCCGAGGAAGCCGACGTCGTCTCGAGAATCGGTCGTCGGAAAACAATAAGCGCCGAAACCAAGCGCGCTGACTTCGCTCTCGCCGCCTGAGGCGAGTAGCAAGTCTGTCGGACCGGGAGCACCTCCGTCCCGGATCTCCGGCATCAGCTAGGAGGTTGGCCAACAGGTCCCGGTCGCGGGGACCTTGCGGCGAGACTAATCAGCGACTGGGCCCGTCACAGGAACTCGCTCACGTGATTCCCGGGGCCAAGTAGAGGCATAGTGAGCTGCGCTCGGAGAAGCCCTGACGAAGCGACGAAGGACCCGGGTTCGATTCCCGGCACCTCCACGAGTCGAGGCGGTCTGTGTTCGCGGAAAGCGCGAACCGGGCCGCCTCGTCATGTCTGCTCAGGGGGCCGAGCCCCCTGAAACCCCACGGTGCGGCTGGTCACGGTCAGCGCGTGGTTGCGTGAGGGCCGAACGCCGTGAGGTACCGCGGTGCGGTCGGTTGCGGTGGGCGCGTGGTTGCGTGAGGGCCGAACCCGTGAGGTAGCGCGTTGCGGTTGGTCGCGGTGGGTGCGTGAGGGTCGATCTGTCGAATCGTCTTCTTCCGGCCCTGGCATCTTGAGTCGTTCTCCTTCGAGGCTGGGCTTGGGCTTCTATGTACCCTTGTGGTTACGTACCCGACTGGTTACGCTCGTGGGCGTTATGGATGAGGTCTTGCAGGCGCTGGCTGACCCGAGCCGGCGCACGATGCTTGAGATTCTGCGCAGTCACCCGGCGTCGGCCGGCGAGCTCGCGGCGGCGCTTCCGATCGCTCGTCCGGGGGTGTCCCGGCATTTGCGCGTGCTGCGAGAAGCCGGACTGGTCGACGTTCGCCAGGACGCGCAACGCCGCATCTACGCCCTCCGGCCCGAGGCGCTGACCGAGGTGGATCAGTGGCTGGAGCCGTACCGGGCGCTCTGGCAGAACCGGCTCGACGCCCTGCACACGGAGATCGCCCGAGGAAAGAAGGAGCGAAAGTGAAGATTGCCGGGACGATGCGCTCGCTCGACGGAACCCGTGGCGCGGTGCGCGTCGAGGAAACCTATGACACCGACATCGACGATCTGTGGGAGGCGTGCACCAAACCGGAGCGGCTCGCACGCTGGATCGCTCAGGTGTCCGGCGATCTGCGGCCGGGCGGCTCGTTCCACGCCGTCTTCACCAGCACATGGACCGGGCCGGGCCGCATCGACGTCTGCGAGAAACCGCATCATCTGCTGTTGACCACCGAGCCCGGCACCGACGACGAGGCCCAGATCGAGGCGTGGCTGACCGACGAGAACGGCAGAACGCACCTGGTAGTCGAGGAACGCGGCCTGCCGCAGGACCGCCTCCACTTCTTCGGCGCCGGATGGCAGGCCCACCTGGAGGATCTAGCACGATCACTCGGCGACGAGGCTTCAGCCGACCTCCAGCCGTGGACCGACCAGACGCCAGAGCCAAGGTGGCGCGCGCGGTGGGCCGAGCTGGCGCCGGCATACGAGCAGAGCGAGCTCCACTGACTTCCAACACGATCAGGTTCGGCGGAGTCGCCGTCAGAGACAGGGCCCGTGTCCGCGGAAGCGGGCTAGGGCCTTTGTCATGTCTGCTCAGGAGGCGAACCCCGGCAACCCGCGGTGCGGCCGGTCGCCGTCGGTGTGTGGGGGTTGAACCCCTTATCGGGCTTCGGCTGCTCTTTGACGTTCCCAGTCGGTCAGAGTGTGGCCGGCTGCCTCCAGGCGGCTCAGGTGGGCGATGTCGCGGTGGTCCCAGCGCCGCCGGCGGTCGCGGATGCGCATCTCATCGGAGGCCAGCGCCATGACGAAGGCGACGTGCACGACGTCCTCGGGGTCTACCGCGGCGAGGTAGAGCTGAGGATCGTTGTCCACCGGTCCGACTTCTGCACGCCGTAGCCAGCGATGGGCGAGCCGCACGGCATCGCGATGCCACGAGGACGACGTGCCCTGCACCGCGTAAGCCGCGATGAACCGGGTGACGTCGTCGGAGTCAGGCCCCTGCTTGGCCAGAAGCTGGCACACGGCGAACCGCGCCTCGTTCGACTTCTGGGCCGCATCGAGTTCGGAACCGCTGGCATCCGTATCCGTCGCCTCGTGCGACGAACCTGGGCGGTCGCCGGCGCTGTGCCTCTGCCTCCCGTCGGACGAATCCCGTCGGCGTGGCCGCCGCTGCACTTCCGTCATGGCCTGCGCGACGGACATGTTATGAGTGCGCATTATTTCCCACGCCTGCACTTGGAGCTCGCCGGTGTCCAGCTTGCCCAAAGCTTCGGCGTCGGTGACGCGAAGCTCGAGCTTGGCGATCGCCTCCTGCAACGCGGTCGGCAGCGTCAGTAGTTTCAGGCGCTTCGATACGACGGCGTGGGAAGGGATACCTACCCTCCTCGCGATATCGCGGACGGACAACCCGTTCTCCTCGCGCAGACGCTGATAGTCGAGCGCTTCGCTGATCGGATCGAGTGTCTTGCGGCTCAGGTTCTCGACGAGCCGGACGATTGCGTCCCCGCCGTTGGCGCTCAGGTCGTGCCGGATGTGTACCGGCACCTCTTCGAGGTTGTACATGAGAGCCGCGGCTTTCCGACGATGCCCGGCCAGAATCACGTACGGAGCGTCGCCGATCACGTCGGCGAACACGCGGTTGTCCTTCAGGAAATTCTCGCGTGTGGTGACCAGGACAGGTTGCAGTATGCCGTACTCGGCGACATTGGCCATGTCCTCCAGATCCTCGATGCGCCGAGGTGGGTTACGCGGGTTGTCGGCAAGCTGATCAGGACGCACTTTCGCGAATTCGGTGGTCCTGGTGTTCCGGCTCTCGGGAATGTTGTCAGATGCGCCGGGCGTGGCAGGGGCCATCGCTTAGCCTCGCTTTCCGTCGAAGAGGTCGAGCCGTTCCAGAGCGTTGGAGCTGGATGTCGACAGGTCGTCGCGCTGCTGGTGATAAGCCGCGTGCCGCGACCTGTTCATCACCCACGCGCCGCAGACAGTGCACTCTGCACCGGTGTTGTCGGTCGCGTCTGGAGGATGCTGGAGATCGAGCGGACGGAGCGCGTCCCACAGGTGGGTCCACTTCGGTCGCCAGGTCTCCGTGATGGTTGCATCGGGGACCCGGCATGCCTTGAGGAAGCGGTAGGTGAAGTCCCAGGAGGGCCTTCCTCCGTTCAGAACACGACTGATGGTGGCCTTCGAGAACTCATGGTTCATCCGGTGCACCAGCGTGGCATACGTCGGCTCGCCGTCCGCCCGGCGCGCCTCCTGAAGATCAAGAGCAAATCGTTGCAGGGCAACAGATGCGGCGGACGAACGGTCTGTCGGCGTTGCGGTGGCGCTCATGAATTCTCCAATCACCAAGGACGGCTCGGCGGAGGCGGAACTTGCCCGTACGCCCTCGGTCCCTACTCGGGGGTTCGATGCGTGTCGGGGCGGGTTACCTCATGCTTTGAGAAGCTGATCCGCGATCTCCACGGCGAGCATCGCGGAGCCGGTTGCGGCGGCCAGCGCGGCCCGGACGTCGCAGCCTCCGGCGAGCAGCACGACCAGGACGAGGTTGGCGAAGAGCAGGATCGCAACGAACGCGATGGTTCGTGCGAACAACAGGTCCGCCGAGCCGGGGGTTTCGGTCATGATCGGTGGCCTCCGTGTGTGGGCGAGCTTGCGCTCGGCGCTGTATGCCTTGATCAAATGAACTTTCGACGGATCTTGCGCTCCATCGGGTTGCTGGAATTTTGTCATTGCCGAATGGCGCCGGACAAGCGACGCTACGAATCTATTCGTTTCCTTCTCGGATGAAACAGAACTTAACCGATTAAGTCGCGTTGAGCTGCAAGACTGCAGACCAAGAATGCAATTTAAGCAGTGGCTGAGAAGCGGATAGTGACTGCAAAATCAGGCCCTGATGAAGGAGCTTTATGAAAATGCTCGGCCGAGTGGTTCTCGCAGAACCAGGATCACAGAGGTTGATCTTGACGGCGAGGCTAGTACTTCTTGTTTGGAACTCGAAGGTCTACCTATCTGGCGCTTCGTGACTACTCGAATACTATGCGTCACCTCGTTCGGCGGGATCGGCGGGATTGCACGTGCAGACGCCTTTGCTTCCAGAGCTGAGCGACCGGCGGGGCGAACGTACTTTGTTTCGAGATGGTTACAGCGACGTCCGTTGGCTGCGTGGCCCGCGAGCCGGAACCGCAACGATCGGCGGAGGTGACAGTGCAGCGTCGGCGTTCGCTGAGGCGGCGACCGGTGGGTCTTCAATCGTTGAGCAGATGCCCCTGCGGCTGCGCAACGATGGGGAGACCCCCGCCGCGAGCAATGCCGCGGATCGCGTCGAGCCGGCTCCCGATGCGATCTTGGCGCCGATCCGCCGAGGTGAGGCGTCCGGCAAAGTGTGAATCAGAGATCGTCTTAGTGACTGACTCGCGGTGAATGCCCCACCTGCAACGACGAACGAGACCGGTCGGCGCTTCGCGGGCGCTGATCGGTCTCGTTCGGTGCGAGTCCGGCGGCTTGTGACCTGTGCAACGGGTGGTCGGTGCTGGCGCGACGCAGGCGGTAGGCGCCGGGCGTCATCGCGGCTTCCAGGAAGGGCAATGTCCCGGCGAACCGTGAGAGTGCTGCCCTGGCGATCTACGAGGGGTGCGGCACCGGCGATGTCATGCGTCTGAAGTCCGGCGGTGACGGAGAACCAGCGCCTCGAGCGCGGCGAGTTCGGCGGCCAACGCTGCGCGGCCTACGGCTGTGATGGCTATCCAGGTGCGGGGGCGCCGGCCCTCGTGGCCCTTTGTCACCTCTATCAAGTGGGCCTCCTCGAGGACGGCCAAGTGGCGGGACAAATTGCCGCCGGTCAGGGACAGCGTGTCTCGTAAGTAGGTGAACTCGACCCGTTCGGCCTCGGCGCAGATTGTCAGGATGCCCAAGCGGTGACGCTGGTGGACGGTGTCGTCCAAGGCGTTTGTGGGATGCGGCGACGTCGAGTCGGCGGGTGTGGTCATGTGTGGGTTCGGCGCGTCCGTACTGCGGCGATGATGCCGGTCGTGAGCAGGACTGCGGCCGGTGGGAGCACTGTCAGAACGTACCCCCACCTCGGGAAGGTGTCGCCGAAGGGCGGGGCGTTCACGTAGATCACGGCGGCGGCCAGGGTGACGGCCAGGATGCCCGCCGTCAGGGCCAGCAGGCGGCTGCGTTCGACCCGGGCCAGCACCAGGACGCCGATGGTGATCACCAGGATCGGGATCAGGCCCAGGCTGAGCAGGGCGTACAGCGGGAAGAGGATCCGCCGCGCCGCCTCGGAGACTGATGTGTACGTGTTGACGGCCAGGAACTGAAGGACGGGGCCGAGCGCTAGGCCCCCAAGGACTCCGGCCACCCCGGCTTGCAGGTATTTGCGCGTGGAGGTCTGCACTCCCACTGCCAGGGCGTGGCGGCGGTACCACCAGAGGGTGCCCAGGTAGCCGAGGATCAGCGCGGCCAGCCAGTACCAGCCGATCGCGGCGGAGTTCTGGAGCAGGTCGCCGCCGAGGCCGGCCAGGGCTGGGTTCTGTTGTGCGGCCCGCAGAGCGTCCGGACCTTCGGAGTCGAGGTAGAGCGGGGCCGCCGCCAAGGTCAGCACCCCGAAAAGCAGGAGGGGGACGGCGTACGCCTGCCGGTCGTGACGCACGGTTCGACGCAGCCCCTTGAGGTGGTCGAGCAGGGCTTCCGAACTCATGGCGCCTCCTTGTGTGGGATGCAGATAGGTTTGCATTCCAAACAAGGATGGCGCAACCCTGACGCCGCGGCGGAATGCTTCCGCCAGGTGTCGGCTGCGCGCGAAGGGGCCCGGATGGCCACGTTCGACGTCAAGGACGACGAGGGGGAGGCGACCACCGAAGGGCCCGGAAGCGTGATCCAGCGCCACGTCGACGTCATCGATCTGGCTCAGATCGAGGCCGGCGTCGCGTTCGCGGTCGTGCCGATCCACGTGCTTCGTTCTCGGCGTCCGCCCCGGATTCTGAGCCGACGGTCCGACATCGCGATGTACCAGGCCAAACGGGCCGGCTGAGAAACCGGTCCACCAACTGGTTGATGCCGGTTCAGCAATCTCCGGGATCCCGGCCGGCGACACCGGCCGACATGATTAGCGCATGCCTCGAACGAAGAACATTCTCTCGTACAAGTCCAGCGGATCGATTCTCAGCGTCTACTCGAAAGACTCGATTTTGTCGTTCGGGTCGTTCGGGTCGATTCTTTCGGTCGCCAGTGTGGCGTCGTTTCTTTCTGTTCTGTCGGTGGGATCCGTTGGATCGATTCTGTCGGTCGGCGCTTTCGGATCGCTGCTCGCGGTGGGCACCTTCGCGGCCGTTCTGGGCTCTGGCTCGTGGGTGATCGCGGGCTGGATTCTGCTGGCCACAGTGGCCGGAGCAGCGGCGACAACGATGGCCCGGCGGCTGCGCGCCGCCTGAAAGGCTAGTAGTGACCGTTGTTCTGGAAGTAGTTCCACGCGCCGCACGGGGAGTCGTAACGGCCCTTCACGTAGCCCAGGCCCCATTTGATCTGGGTGGCCGGATTGGTCTTCCAGTCGGCGCCGGCGGAAGCCATCTTCTTGCCGGGGAGGGCCTGCGGAATCCCGTACGCGCCGGAGCTCTTGTTCTCGGCCTTGTAGTTCCAGCCGCTCTCGTGCTTCCACAACTGGTCGAGGCACGGGAACTCGGCGATCGGGAAACCCTTGTCCAGCATCAGCGCGCAGCCGATCTCGCGACTGCCGGAGTATTCGTTGCAGGAGGCGGGGATCGGGCCGTTGTACTTGACCGGTCCGCTCTCCTCCTCCTTCTTGCGATCGGCGGCCGCCTTCTTGTCCTTGGCGACCTTCGTCTCGAGCTTGTGCGCCTGGCCGGCGGCGGCCTTGGCGGCGGCCGCGGCCTTGGCGGCGGCGTTGCCCTCGGCCTGGCGCTGCCACGCGCGGGCGGCGGCGTTCTGGCTCTGATGCTGTTTCAGCAACTGCATGTCGAGGTCGGCCTGCACGGCGCTCGCGATCGGCGCCTCGGAGGCGTCGTCGGACTGCCAGCCCGAGCCGAGATAGATGCCGCCGATCAGGCCCGCGACCAGCACGCCGACGGACACGACACGGACCGAAACCCGGCCCCAGAGCCGATTCACGAGCATCCCTTTCGACGGTTGCTCGGAACACCCTGACGTACCGCGACCCCGAAGGCAACAGCGGTCGGAAAATGACCGCTACGGCGGGGATGATTGGCCCATGAATATTCCGGACGGTAAGGGCTCGGTCACTCCGTATGTCGCGGCCAAGGGGGCCGGACGATTCCTCACTTTCGTCGAGGCGGCGTTCGGCAGCGAGCCGGCGCGAAAGGTCTTCAATCCGGACGGCACCATCGGTCATGCCGAGATCACTGTTGGCAATTCGGTCGTGATGGCGTTCGATGCCGCGCCGGGCTGGCCCGACATGCCCGCATTGCTCAGCGTCTATGTGGATGACGTCGACGCGGTGTTCGAGCGAGCGGTGGCGGCCGGCGCGACCGTCGTCACCGCGGTCTTCACCTCGCGCATCGTCGGTGACCGCGGCGGCCGCCTGCGTGACCCGGTCGGCAACATCTGGTGGGTGCAGACCCACCTGGCCGACGCCGACCTCGCCGCCTTCGAAGACCCGGAGGAGCTGCGGATCATGCGGGAGGCTCAGCGATCCTTCGCCGACGAGATGGGCCGCCGCGCGAACGTGTAACTGAACGCGACGATCCCGTCGATCACCAGCACGACGGCCCAGATCCGCATCGTGTTCCACAGCGCGCCGGTGCGGCCGAGGTCACCGATGAGCGCCACGAAAACCCCGAGGATCAAAGCCGCGATTGCGTACGCCGTGAGGTGGCGCAGCCACATGCGGCGCTCGTACGCGGCGTGTTCCCGGCCGCCCTTGGGTGGCTTGACCGGCGGTGGTCCGCCCGCGAACCGGTGGGCGAACCGCTGATCGGCCCAGCGCACCATCTGATGGCCGAAGGCGACCGACACGCCCAGGTAGACGGCGGCGAGCGCGTGCGCCGTGCCGGCCTCGCCGCCGCGCCGCAGGTCGATCACCGAGAACGCGAGCAGGGCCACGTCGACCAGCGGCACCGACACCAGCAGAACAGTGCTGAGCGTGCGGGCCTTGAGCAGGTAGCGCGCGGCCAGGCCGCCGACGAGCAGCACCCAGAAGCCGATCTCGCACGCGACGATCGCCACGATCATGACTCTCTCCCCGTTTTCGCACGGTCGTGTCATAACCTTTGTAACACGACCGTGCGACAATCGGGTGTGCCAAAAGTTGTCGATCACGAAGCGCGTCGCCGGGAACTGGCCGCCGCGGTCGGGCGGGTCATCGCGCGCGACGGGGTGGCCGAGGTGTCGATCCGGTCCGTCGCCGCCGAGTCGGGCTGGTCCTCGGGCGCGCTGCGGCACTACTTCGCGACCCGCGGCGAGCTGCTGGCCTTCGCCTGCGAGCAGGTCATCGACCAGGTCACCGAGCGCATCACCGGCATGGACACTCCTGACGGCGTACGGGAAGCGGTCTTGGCGGTCTTGTTGGAGACCATGCCCGTGGACGAGCGCCGACACGCCGAGGCGACGATTGCCTTCTCGTTCCTCGCGCTCGGCCTCGGCGATCCGGCGCTGGCCGCGGTGCAGAAAAGACACTTCGCCCAGATGTACGACCTCTGTCGGCAGCTCGCCCCGCACCTGACACCGGACGGCGACGTCGAGGCGACCGCGCGCTGCCTGCACGCCGTGGTCGACGGGCTGACCGTGCACGTGCTCGCCGGCCACCTCGACGCCGACGAGATGGTGCGGCGCCTCGGAAACTATCTGGACGAGGTCATGGCTTGACCCAGGTGGCGATGATCTTGCTGCTCTCGTTGGTGAACGGCGTCCGCTCCCACGAATCCCAGCGATGCTCGGGGCGCAGGCCCGCGATCCGCGCCATCAGGTCCATCTCGGCCGGCCACAGATAGCGGAACGGCACCGACCAGAACTCGCCCCGCCCCTCGGAGCGGAAGGTGGCGTAGTTCGACGCCATCGCCTGCGTGGCCACCTCGTAGCTGTCGAAGCCCCACCGCGTCGGCGTCACCGTGAACGGCACCACGGTCTGACCGGCCGGCAGCTTCCGCAGCTCGGGGATCATGACCTCGACCAGGAACCGGCCGCCCGGACGCAGATGGGCGGCGGCGTTGACGAAGCAGTCCACCTGCGCGTCCTGCGTGGTCACGTTCATGATCGTGTTGAAGACGAGGTAGACCAGGTCGAACTTGCCGTCGACCCGTGTGGCCGAGAAGTCGCCGATGGTGACCCCGATGGCGGGATTCTTGTCCCTCAGACGGGCGACCATGGCGCGGGACATGTCGATGCCGTGCACCTCGACGCCACGCTCGGCCAGCGGAACCGCGATGCGGCCGGTGCCGATGGCGAACTCGAGCGCGGAGCCGCCGCTGAGGTCGGCCAGCACCTCGGCCGTACGGGAAATGACCGCGGGGTCGAACTCGCCGCCGGTCGCGTCGTCGTAGGTCTGAGCGACGTCTTCTCCGAAGTAGCCGTCCGGATCGTCCATGCCCGGACGGTAGCGGGACCGGGCGGCGTGGATCGAGCGCTTTTTACGGCAGCTCGATGGGCAGCTTCAGGCCGTCGAGAGCGGTGGCGCACGGGCAGGTGCGCTCGGCCGGCAGCCGGGTCACCGCGTCGAGCAGCACACCCCGGAGCCGCTCGGTGTTGTCGGCGAACACCCGGAAGACCTCCTCCATGGTGACGCCGTGATCGCCCTCGACGCCCGCGTCCAGGTCGGTGACCAGGGCGATCGACGTGTAGCAGAGGCCGAGCTCGCGGGCCAGCACCGCCTCGGGGTGGCCGGTCATGTTGACGATCGTGCCGCCGATCGAGGTGAACCACCGGGACTCGGCGCGGGTCGAGAAGCGCGGCCCCTCGACCACGACCATCGTGCCGCCGTCGACCGGATCGACCGGCCCGGCCGCGGCCAGCACCGCGCGGCGGCCGTCGGGGCAGTAGGGATCGGCGAAGTTCACGTGGATGGCGCCGGTGTCGTAGTAGGTCTGCGCGCGGCCGCTCGTACGGTCGATCAGCTGGTCGGGGACCACGAACGTGCCCGGACCGAGCTCGGGCCGCAGCCCACCGACCGCACACGGCGCCACCACCTGGCGTACGCCCAGAGCGCGCAGCGCCCAGAGATTGGCCTGGTAGGGGATCTTGTGAGGCGGGTAGCGGTGGTCGCGTCCGTGGCGTGGCAGGAAGGCCACGCGGCGGTCACCCACCTGGGCGACAGTGATCGGATCGGAGGGCGCACCGTAGGGCGTGGACACCTCGTGCTCGACTGCGCCGTCGAGGAGGGCGTAGAGCCCCGATCCGCCGATGACGCCGATCTCGGCCGCTGGGTTCATGGGCAGACCTTATCGGGGGCCGGAATCTCGGGCTAATGTGCGATGCATGGCGTTGCTGGGGACGGCGTATGTATAGCGAGGGCCAGCGGATCGGAGGCCGGTCGATGGAGTCGATGACCGGCCGGCTCCTGGTGGCGACACCAACCCTCAAAGATCCAAATTTCGACCGTACGGTCGTGTTGCTCGTCGCTCACGAGACGGGCGGGGCACTCGGCGTGGTGCTGAACCGTGCCACCGAGGTGCCGGTCGCCGACGTGCTGGGCGGCTGGGGCGAGCTGGCCGGCGATCCCGCCGTGCTCTTCGAGGGCGGCCCCGTGCAGCCCGAGTCCGCGATCTGCCTGGCGCGCACCCGCCCCGAGGTCAAGAAGCGGGTCTCCGGCTTCCACCAGGTCTCCGGCGCGGTCGGCACGGTCGACCTGTCCGCCGACCCCGAGCGCCTGCGCGAGAGCGTGTCCGGCATCCGCGTGTTCGCGGGCTATTCCGGCTGGTCCGCGGGCCAGCTGGAAGACGAGATCGCCTCCGGCTCCTGGTTCCTGCTCGACGCCCTCCCCGGCGACCCGTTCATGACCCGCCCCGACGACTTGTGGGCCATGGTGCTGCGCCGCCAGGGCGACATCCTGGCCGCGGTGGCCCACTTCCCACCCGACCCCGCCCTGAACTGACGGCCGCGGCGCCGTCCGGGCGTCGGCGAGGTAGGGGCAGGTGGCCCGTGGCCGCATCGGGGCAGCGGTGAACTGAGGGGGTCCCTTCGGCGGCCGCCAAGAGGTGTGTAGTATTTCCTCCGTGCCCGGGTGAACCGGGGACGGCAAGGGGCTGTGGCGCAGCTGGTAGCGCACCACACTGGCAGTGTGGGGGTCAGGGGTTCGAGTCCCCTCAGCTCCACCAGAGGCAGGGGTCTGTGTCCGCGGAATGCGCGGACCCAGGCCCCTCGTCATGTCTGCTCCGGGGGCCGAGCCCCCGGAAACCCCACGGTGCGGTCGGTCACGGTCAGTGGGTGGGGGCGTGAGGGCCGCGCCCGGGGCTTAGGTGCTCACCAGATGGGGTCGTCCAGGGATGACTCGGCCAGCATTGTGGTCACGTAAGAGCACTGGCGGTTGGCGCAGTCGGGGGCCGTCCACGTGATGGCTACGACGATGCGGAACATCTCGATGCGGGTGGGCCGTAGCAGCGTCGAGACCACCGTGCAGTCGCCGCCGGTCTTGGCCTGCCAGCAGCGGCCTACGTACCACCAGCGCTGGTAGGCCGGGGTGTCGTCGGTCAGCTGGATGGTCTCGGGGGCCGTGGGCAGGCCCTGCAGGGTGGACGCGGGCGAGGTGGTGTCGAACGCCTGCGTCAGGTCCGTCCGGGTGGAGTCCAGGTAGACGCTTGTGCCGGGGGCCTGCCACTGGGACTGGACCGCGGCCTGGGTGCGGCCCAGCAGCACGTTCTCGCCGGGCAACTGGCTGACGAAGTCGAGCGAGTTGGCCGCGATCTGGGCGGCGACCTGCGTGTCGGCCTGGCGGTGCTGGACGGTCGAGGTGCGGATGAAGAACAGGGACAGGGCGGCCATGACCGTGCCCACGATGGCCAGGGCGACCATCGTCTCCAGGAGCGTGAAGCCGTCGTCCTTGTAAACGCGGCGGGTCATTTCTCGACCACCCCGGTCAGGCCGGAGGTGCTGACCGGCGGGACGGCGTTCCACTTCTGCAGGTAGTCGCCGGTGCACGCGGTCAGGCCGATCCAGTCGGCCTGCACCGGGTTGCCCGCCGCGGGCAGGGGAGCCAGGCACTGGCCGGCCCACGCGCCGGTTCCCTCGATGCGGTACTTCTCGTCGTAGGTGGGCGCCTTGTCGCCCCGGATCAGCCAGACGAAGTCGGCCGAGGCCGTGGCGGCGACCGTGGGGCAGGTGGCGACCGTGACCCGCGTCTGACCGCCGACCGGCGCCTGCAGGCACATCTTCGTCACATTGTCGGTCTTGGTCACCGAGACCAGGCCCTTCTCGCCGGTTCCGGGCAGGTTCCACACCTGGTTCCAGACCTGGCTCATGTCGCGGAACGCGATGTTGGGCGACTGCTTGCACGGGAACGCCCAGTTCCGGCCGGGGTTCTGGCCGTAGTTGTAGTCCATGCACTTGCCGAACTGGCGGAAGTTGACCAGCTGGCCCGAATCGGGGCCGGCCGCGCCCGAGCCGGCGTCGGCGGTGATGTTCCACGACTGGTAGTCGGTCGTGGTCAGGCCGCATTTGCGACTGGAATCGTTGTTCAGGTTGCCGCTGGTGTTGTTGAGGACGATCTGCTGGGTCGACGCGACGATGTTCCAGCAGAAGGCGTTGAGGTTGCGCCCGTCCGTGGTGCCGCGCAGGTTGCTGGCCGAGTCGAAGCTCCACTGCTGGTAGGCCAGCGTGGTGAGCCCGCACTCGCGCAGCTCGACGCGTTGCCCGACCGCCTCGATGGCGCCGGCCTGGGCGCACAGGCCGTTGGGGTAGAGCGACGTGTTCGACGTCATCAGCTTGATCGTGATGTCCGACATGTAGCCGAACTTCTGCTTGTCGACCGTGGTGCCGTCGGCGTTGGTCGCGCACACCGACATGGTCAGCGGCATGCCGACGGCGGGGGTGTTGGCGGTGAGGCAGTAGTCCTGGGTGGCCGACGGGACGCGGTAGACCCGGATCTGCCCGCCGGGCATGTTGCCGGCCGCGCGCAGCCGGAACTGGTAGGTGCCGACCAGGGTGCGCTTGTACTTGCCGTCCGACGAGGTGCCCTCGGAGTACACGCGGGCGTAGCGCGGGATCTCCAGCATCGCGGTGGCGCAGGTGACGCCGTTGGCCCGCACCCAGGTCTCGTCCTGCTGGCCCGGGTCGGTCTTGAGATACCAGACGGTCGTGGCGTAGGTGCCCGCTTTGGCGGTGGCGGTGCCGGTCAGCTGGGCCGCACCGGTCGAGCAGGGAAGGGCCGTGAGCAGGCCCGCGTTGCCGACCCCGACGGCTGCCCGCAACGAGGCGAGACCGCTGGCCAGCCCGGTGCGGGCGGACTGCAATGCGGTCGTACGGCTGACCGCCGCGCGGGTGTCGACCTCGCCGCGAGTGATGGAGAGGGCGGTCAGGATCGTCAGGGCCAGCCCGACGACCACCACGAGCATGGCCAGCGGCATCGAGCCGTCGTCGGAACGGCCGCGGTCACGAGCAAAAAGAGTCACGGCCGCCCCATATCCGAGCAGACCCCCGTGCTGACGGTCGTCAGCGTCGAGTTGAGGGCGGTGAACGAGAAGGTGGAGCGGCGCGGGGCCTGCGACGACGTGCTCGGGGCGCCGACCGTGACGTCGACGATGAGGCGCTGGTGGGGGTAGCCGCTCGTGCTGGCCGGCTGCAACGTGAACGGCTGGGTCGCGCCGAGCGAGGAGGCGACCGTCACCCAGGCGCTGAGCGACCCGCCGTCGGGCCGCCGACGCTGCTGCATCACACCCGAGGTGGTGTTCAGCCGCAACTGGTTGCAGAACTGCGTGGTGCCGGTGATCGAGGTCCACTCCACGTACCATCCGCCGCTGGTCGTGGCGGCCGTGCTGGGCTGACTGATCGCGTACGCGTACCGCACCGACCGGTCGAGCTGCTGGAACGTGGTCTGCAACTGGACCATCTCGTTCGAGAGCACCTCGTTGCGGTTGGTGAAGCGGTACATCTGCACCACGGCGGTGGTCACCATCGCCATCACGACCGAGGTGACCCCCATCGCGACCATGACCTCGACCAGCGTCACACCGGCATCGCGGGCGGGCGGATCCTTCGCCTCCAAGACTGCCTCCAGCACCTACGACGCCAACGACCCGAACGCCGGCACCGACCGCCGATATCGGGCCCTATCAGAGAAATCGACGGATCACGGCCGTTCTTTAGGTTTCGTCCCCTCCTGAACCTGAGGGGGTGGCGGTCGATGATCGGCAGTCATGAATGGACCGAACGGGCCAATGCGCGGCGTCGGTGGTTGTCGTTGGGTGTCCATGCGGCCGAATCCCGGCGGTTGACGGCGTTGGGGGCATCGATGAGTCAGGAGAGTCCGGCCAAGCGGGCACCCCGGTGGCCGTACGTCGTGCTGGTCGCGGCTCTTCTGGTGCTCGGTGGCGGGGTCTGGACGGCGTACGACCGCGGGATGATCGTCTCGGACTCCGGTGTGGAGGCCTGCGAGGCGATGCGCGGCGGATCAACGACCTTCCGCACCGATCCGGCCGAGGGTGAACCGCTGACCGAGGACCAGTACCGCCGGGCCCGGCAGGTGTTCGCCGGCTCGCGCCACGACGACATCCGCGAGCACGGCACCCGGATGATGGACATCGTCTGGCGTATGTCGCAGATGGAGGACCAGGACGCGACCGAGGCCCTGCTCTATGCGCAGCCGCTGGTCAGCCAGGTCGTCGGGCTCGAGTCGGCCTGCGCCGACCAGGGCGTTTTCCTGCCGGTCAGGAAGGCCGAGGCCGAGCAGCCCGAGCCGGTGAAGAAGGCCGAGCTGGTGGCCTGCGCCGGCGTCTTCCGGAACGGACAGCTGATCGCCAAGGGGTTCGACGGCACCTGCGCCGGCGCCGGCGGCGGGGTGCAGCTCGTGCCGGCCCTCGACTGCAAGGACGGCCGCAAGCTCTACCAGGTGGCGTCCACGACCGGCGCCCGCGGCGGCTGGGGTTATGCGGGTGCCCGCTACCGGGCGGTCGGTGACGCGACGAGTGATCCCGCGTACGCCACCGCCGTACGGAAATGTCTGAATTAGACAGACACGGGCAGCGTGAAGGTCATCTGTGAGCCTCCCGAATCACCGGACGACGCCGTGATCGTCCCGCCGTGCCGCTCGACGATCCGCTTGCAGATGGCCAGGCCCAGGCCGGTCCCGGCATAACCCTCCCGCACGTGCGCCCGGTGGAAGTTCTGGAAGATCGCCTCGTGCTGGCCCTGCGGGATGCCGATGCCGTTGTCCGACACCGAGATCCGGACGAACCCGTCCCCGGCCACCTTGGCCCGGATCACGATCTGCGGCACCACCCCCGGCGCCGTGTATTTGATCGCGTTGCCGATCAGGTTCTCCAGCAGCTGACGGGTCAGGGTCGGGTCGGCCCGTACCAGCGTCAGGTCCTCGAGGTCGAAGCGCGGCATCGGGGCGCCCGTGCTCGCCGCGTGGTCGAGCCGGCCGGTGGCGATGTCCCGCACGATCGCGTCCAGGTCGACCGGCGCCGGGTCGAGGCCGGCGTCGCGGGCGGTGGTGTACGCGAGCAGGCCGTCGATCAGGCTGCGCATGCGTTCGGCGGCACGCCGGATCCGGACCACGCTGTCGACGGCGAAGTCGTTCTCCTCGTCGACCTCGCCCGCCAGCACCTCCGACCAGCCCTCGATGGTGGCGAGCGGGTTCATCAGGTCGTGCGCCACCACCCCGGCGAACGAGGTCAGCTCGTCGCGGTGCCGGCGGTCGGCGGTCACGTCATGGAACACGAGCAGCGCCTCGTGGCTGTTCGGCAGGACGCTCCCGTTGACGTGGATGATCCGTCCGCCCGGGTTGGCCACGTTGCGCACCAGCAGGTCGGTGGGCTCGAACGACCCGGCCAGGATCCGCTGGTGCGGGCTGTCGCCGTCGGCCAGCGGCGAGCCGTCGGCGTGGGACAGGCCGTAGAAGCCGGCCTCGGCCACCTGATCGGTGCCGCGGGAGACACCGATCAGACGCCGCGCCGCCGCGTTGACCAGGCGGTGGCGGCCCTGGTCGTCGATGACGACGAGGCCCTCCTGCATCGAGTCGATGATCGTGGCCATGGTGGTGGCCTGTTCGACCGCCGCCTCCTCCGAGGCGCGCAGCCGGCTGACCAGCGCGTCGCGTTCGTCACGGCCCAGGGCGAGCACGAGCCCGACCACCGCGAGGGTGGCCACGAAGATCTGCGCCACCAGGGCGCGCAGCGGGTGCGACGCGATGGCCGCGAACGGGCCGGTGCCGTTGAGCGTGAAGAGGATGGTGACCGTGCCGAAGGCGAGCGAGTGCAGGACCACGTACGTGGTGCGCAGCCGCACGCCGGCCCAGACGGTCAGGGTGATCAGCGTGAACGCCACCGGCAGGCCGTGCGTGATCCCGAAGACCAGCAGGTAGGCCAGCGCGGAGGCGGCGGTCACCCCGATGTGCTCGATGCGCCAGCGGGCACCCAGCGCCTTCCAGTCGGCCCAGAACCGGCCAGGGTGCAGCAGCAGGCGGAGGGCCAGACCGACGACCACGACGCCGACCGTGTTGCGGGCCATCCAGACGGCCGTGGACTCGGGCGAGTGCACGCCATGGACCAGCCACAGCCCGGCCGCGCCGACCACCGCGCCGACGACGCTGCTGAGCAGCGCGGCCAGCAGGAAGCGCCAGAGCTGCGGGAGCCGGCCGATGCGCAGGCCACCCGGCTGCCAGAGCGTGGGCAGCCAGCGGTGCAGGAGCCAGACCAGCGCGTACGCCTGAGCGAGGTTCGCGGCCGAGAAGAAGCCCGCCATGGTGGCGCCGGCGCCGGTCGCCATGTTGACGGCGAAGGTGATCGCGACCAGGGCCGCCGGGTCGGCCCAGCCCCAGCCGCGGCCCCAGCCCCGCCGGGACCGGGGCCGCCCGGCGAACCAGACGGCCAGCACACCCGCGGCGGGCCAGACCAGGCTCAGGTTGGTCTGGTCGAGCACGGTCAGCCGGCCCGCGTACGTGGCGATCACGTACAGCGCGGCGAAACCGAGCGTGCGCAGCAGGGGAGACACGCAGTGACGTTCGGCAGAAGCCGCCCCTGGTTTAGGCCCCGGGGTCACCGCCCGGCGGAGAGCAGCAGCCAGCTGACCCGGCGCATCATCTCGTGCGTGCTGAACGGCTTGGGCAGGTAGTCGTCGGCGCCGGCCTCGTAGCCCAGCTCGAGGTCGTCCGGGCGGCCGTTGCCGCTGATCATGAGCACCGGGATCTCGGCCGTGGCCGGGCTCGCGTGCAGGCGGTTGCAGACGGTCAGGCCGTCGATCCGTGGCATGGTGACGTCCAGGATGATCACGCGAGGGCGGCGCTCGATGGCCAGGCTGAGCGCCGACTGACCGTTGTCCGCGGTCATCGTGCGATAGCCGGCGACCTGCAGGCGGAACTCGATGACGTCGCGCACGTCGTCATCGTCGTCGGCGATGAGGACGCTGGGCGGCACCGGCGCCGTGATCGGCCCGGAGGTGAGCGCGCGGGTGAAAGCGTCGGTGTCCATCGGCGGGGCGGCGAGAAGCGCGGTCATGTCGGTCTACCTCCTGGTTCGGAAACGGCTGAGCGGTGCTGGTGGTTCAGTGGGCGGCGATGACGCGTACGGCGAGAGGTTCAGTGGGCGGCGAGGCCGCGCACGGCGAGAGGTTCAGTGGGCGGCGGGGCCCCGTACGGCGGGTGGTTCAGTGGGCGGCCAGGCCGCGTTCGGTGATGACCTCGCGCAGTTCGCCCACCAGCCGCCGCGGTGACAGCGGTTTCGGCAGGTAGCGGTCGGCGCCCGAGTGCAGGCCGGCGTCGATGTCGAACGTGTGGGTGTGCGACGAGATCATCAGGATCGCGGTGTCCCGGATGGCCGGGTCACGGCGGGCGAGCTGGCACAGCTCCATGCCGTTGAGGGCCGGCATCCGCACGTCGGTGATCAGCCCGACCGGGCGGGCGACGGTGAGGATGCGGGCCGCGGTGTGCCCGTCCTTGGCCGCCACGGCCCGGAAGCCGGCGGACTCCAGGGTCACGGTCAGCAGGTCGCGGATGTCGGGGTCGTCCTCGGCGACGAGGACCAGATGGGGGGTCACGATCCGCCCATCGGCCCGGCCGGTGACAACGCGAGGAAGATCACGGTTGCGGAGAGGTTGCGAATGCGCCGGGCGCGAAAAAGCGGGAGGTTGGGAATGCGTCGAGCGCGAAAAGGGGAGAGGTTGCGAATTCGCCGGCCGCGAAAAGGTCTGGGCAGAACGGAAAGGCCAGGGCGAGGATCGGCGGATGGTGACCTTCGCGCTCCAGTCCAAGCCCGAGTCGGCCGCGAGCTGGCTCGACGCCGCCCGCCGGGCCGAGGAGATCGGCTTCGAGTCGCTCTACCTCGCCGACCACCCGGGATCGACCACCGCCCCGTTCGTCGCTCTGGCCGCGGCGGCCGCGGTGACCTCACGGATCCGCCTGGGCTCGTACGTCTCGAACGCCGGCGTGCGCGAGCCGATGCTGCTGGCCTCGGACGTCGCCACGCTCGACCTCGTCTCGGACGGCCGGGCCGTGCTGGGCCTGGGCGCCGGTCACACCCCGGCCGAGTGGGCGGCGGTCGGCCGGGTGCGGCCCGACGTGCGGGGCCGGATCGACCACTGCATCGCCGTCGCCGAGGCGGCCGTGCGGATGCTGGCCGGTGAGGGCATGGAGCAGCCACGCCCCGTACAGGAAAAGGTGCCTTTGCTGATCGGTGGCGGCAATTCCCGGCTGCTGAGCTGGGCGTCCCGCAACGCCGACCTGATCGGGCTGTCGGGCCTGGGCCGCACGCTGGAGGACGGGCACCAGCACGAGACCCGCTGGCGCCGCGACCAGGTCGACGCTCAGGTCGAGCTCTGCGGCGGCAAGCCGGCCGAGGCGCTGGTGCAGCGGTTCGAGGTCACCGACGATGCCGGGGCCGCCTACGCCGCGTACGCGCAAGAGGTCGGCGAGGACGAGCAGGCGGTGGCCACCTGCCCGTACGTCTTCGCCGGCACGCTGGACGAGATCCGGGCCAAGATGCGCGACGTGGAGAACCGCTGGGGGATCACCCGGTTCGCCGTGCGCCGACCGGCGATCGACGCGGTGAGCGAGATCTTAAAGACCGCTCACTGATCGACGAAGAGCTCGCGCTCGACCTGGAGGCGGTAGTCGACGTAGATCTGCCGGTAGCGGGCCAGCGCACCCTTGCGGTCGCCCTCCTCGAGCAGCCGGATGATGGCGTCGTGGCCCTCGATCCAGCTGTTCCAGAGGTCGCTCTCGGCGGTCATCGCGAGTATCCGCATGGTGCGCGCCACCACCAGGTCCACCATGGACTGCAGCTCACGGTTTCCGCTGGCCAGGATGATGATCGTGCTGAAGTCGGCACCGGCCGCACCCGCGGCGAGCACGTTGCCGGCGGCCAGCGCGTCGATGAACTCCTTCTGGCGCTGGCGCAGCAGCCCGATGTGCGTGTCGGTGAGGTTGTCGACCCCCCACTCGAACCCGGCGCAGGCCAGCACGCTCATGACGTCTATGAGTTCGAGCGCGTTCTTCTGGGTGACCTTGGTGACGTGCCGGGTGCGGTTGGGCGCGATGTCGATCAGGCCCTCGACGCTGAGCTGGGCGATCGCTTCGCGTACGGGGGTGATGCTGACACCCAGGCGCGCCGCGAGCTCGGCGTCCTTGATGAGCGTGCCCGGGGGCAGCTCGCCGGTGACGATCTCGTTGCGCAGCTGGCGGACGACCGCTGCGGTACGGGTCGGTGGGACCGCGTATGACATACGGGCAGCGTACTCAGGGTGACAATGGAGTGTCGTCCCACCCGCCGCGGTTCACCCGGGCAACTCGGTCAGCTGGCCGAACAGACGTCCGTACGGTCGGTCTTCGCGCTGTCGGCGAGGTCCGAGGTCGTGCAGAACGCCGTCAGGGTGAGGTTCGCGGTGATGGCGTCGGCGGCGGCCGTGGCGTCGGTGGAGTCGCCGGCGTCGCTGGTGATGCTGACCGTGTCGATCAGCACGGCCCGGCTCTGCGTCTGCTGGAGCCGCACCAGGAACTTGCCGATGTTCTCGATGCTGCCCGACGCGTTCAGGGACAGCGGCAGCTCGACGGCCGAGTTGACCGTGTCCGACTTCAGGGCGGTGCCGACGGACAGGTCGGTGACCTTCACGTCGACCGCCGTGCCCGAGTCCTGCAGCGAGCGCAGGAAGACCGGCATCCCGTACGTCTCGGGGACGTTGGTGACGAGCTTGTCGAGCTGGGCCTGGTAGGTGGCCTTCTTCGCGTTCTGCTCCTTGAGCGCGGACACCTCCTTCTTGAGGCGGGTCAGCTGGATGCTCGTGTCGTCGGCCTCGGCCTGCACGGAGTCGGCCTCGGCGAACTTGGGCGAGATGGCGAGCAGCCACGCGGCCGCCACGATGATGACGATCGCCACGATCCCGCCGATGAGCCAGATCCGGTCGGTACGCCGTACGTCCATCAGTTTCCTCCGGAGCCGCTGCAGGGGGTGGTGAAGCGGCCGCAGAGGGCAGCCGAGGTGATCTTCGCGGTGATGGCGTAGCTGACGTCGCCCGTCTCGTTGGTGCCGATCGACGTCACGTACGGGTCGGCGACGCCCTTGAGGTTGGCCAGCCGGTCGATGTAGGCCGCGACCTCCTTCTTGGTCGGCCCCTTGCCGGCGATCGTCAGGGTGGCGACAACCCGGGTCGACGCGGCGGCCTGGCCGGTCGCGCCGGCGGTGGTGGCCGTCGCGGCGGCGGCGCTGTCGGTCAGGACGGTCGCGCCGAGCTCGTCGACCGTGACCTCGGCCGCCTCGGCGTTGGACCGCACCGTGTCCATCATGGTCGACCACGGCAGGTCGTTGGCGAGCAGCGTCTTCATCTCGTCGGTCAGGGTGTCCCGGTCGCCGATCACGGTCACGACCTGGGTGTACGCCTTCTTGTCGTTCTGCGCCTTGATGACCTGGGCCGAAGCCGTGGACAGGTTCTCGTCCGCGGTGTTGAGCTGCTGGACGGCGTAGAAGTACCAGCCGGCCATCCCCGCCACGACCACGATCACGGCCAGGATCAGCCCGCTGCGGGTGCGCCGGGCGTTGCGGCCGGCCTTGATCTCGTCGGGCAGCAGGTTGGCCCGGATCGTCAGCACCCGCGACGCCTGGGCGGGTGAGATCGCCGGGTCGACCGGCATCAGGGCGGTTTGGGTCGTGGTCATCAGGCTGCCGCTCCCAGGGTCAGGCCGATCGACACCGCGGCCGAGGGCACGAAACTGTCGAAGCCGCGCTCGCGGCCCTTGCGGGTGTCCTTGAGACGGCTGGCGCCGTCGGCGTACATCACGGTGATCCGCAGTTCGTTCTGGAGGTGCTCGGCCAGCCCGGGCATGAGCGCGCTGCCACCGCAGAGCGCGAGCCGGGTCACCTGCTTCTGCCGCTCACCCGAGGCCAGGTAGGTGAACGAGCTGCGCAGCTCGCTGACCAGCGGGCGGACCGCCTCCTCGGCAGCCTCGGCACCCTCGTCCCGGCCGTCGCCGTGCAGGCCGTAGCGGCACTTGAGCTCCTCGGCCTCGGCCGGGGCGACGCCGAGCCGGTTCGCGATGCTGTCGGTGATCTCCTGGCCGCCGCGGGGCACGGTCCGCACGATCAGCGGCTCGCCGTCGGCGTGCACCACGACGCTGGTCACGTCGAGCCCGATGTCGACGATCGCCTCGACCTGGGCGTCCAGCCGGGAGGCGGCGCGCAGCAGGGCGAACGACGCCAGGTCGACGCCCTTGACGTGCAGGCCGGCCTTCTCGACGGCGTCGACCGCGCTCATCACCGCCTCCTTGGGCATGGCGATGAGCAGCCCGCGGACGGTCGGGTTGTCGCCCGGGTCCTCGAGCGGGTAGAAGTCCAGCAGCGAGCGCTCGACGGCCAGCGGCAGCGCGTCCTTGACCTGGAACGGCAGGGCCTGGCGCATCTCCTTGGCGGGCAGGTTCGACACCGACATCTCGCGGACCACCAGCTGGGGGTTGGTCACGCCGATGTTGACGTTCTTGGTGCCGAACTTGCAGGCCGCCCAGAGCTGCTTGAGCGCCGAGGTGACCATCACCTGGTCCTGCACGACACCGCCGTGCACGGCGCCCGGCGGCAGGGGCACCTGGCCGAAGTTGGACAACGAGTAGTCGTCCTTGCCGCGGCGGACCTCGACGGCACGGATGGAGGACGTGCCGATGTCCAGGCCGATCGGGGTGACGCCAGCCATCGGTTTCCTTCCTGGGAGAACGTCAGACGGTGGGAACGAGCAGCGACGAGTACCACTGCGCGATGGGTGCGCCGGCGAAGACCGCGAGGAACGCGCCGGCGAGCATGTAGGGACCGAAGGGGATGCGGGTCTTGCGGTTGGCCCGGCGCAGCAGCATCAGGGCCGCGCCGACGACCCCGCCGAACAGGAACGCGGCGAACGCGCCGATCGCGACCGAGCTCCAGCCGAGCCAGCCCAGATAGAAGCCGATGATCGGGGAGAGCTTGAGGTCGCCGCCGCCCATCCCGCGCGGCAGCGAAGCGAGGATGAAGTAGCCGACGTAGAGCACCACGGCCGCGAGCAGGGCCCGTCCGGCGGCCGACCAGCTGCGCTCGGCGATCACCGCGGGGGAGAGCAGGACCAGGGCTACCGCGTACGAGGGTAGGACGATCTTGTCGGGGAGCCGCATGACGTCGAGGTCGATCGCGCCCAGGGCGACCGAGATCGCCGCCAGGTAGAGATAGGCCGGCAGTTCCCACGAGAAGCCGAACTTCGCGGCCACCGCGACGAACAGGACGGCGGTGCCGGCCTCGACCAGCGGATAGCGGGCGCTGATCGGGGTCTTGCAGTCGGCGCAGCGGCCACGCAGGAGCAGCCAGCCGAACACCGGGATGTTGTGGCGGTGGCGAACGGCGTGGCCGCAGGCCGGGCAGTGCGAGCCGGGGTGGACCAGCGACTCGTCGCGCGGGATCCGGTAGATCACCACGTTGAGGAACGAGCCCACGGCCAGTCCGAGGACGGCGACCACGATCAGCAGAAAGGTCTGCATCACGGTCCTCCGTCTCCCGGGTCAATGGATCGAGACCGGGTGGCGTCCGTCGGGCGCCACCCGGTTCACAGGGTCAGGCGCAGGTGGTGATGTTGCCGTTGTTGATCGTCTTGACCGAGCCGCCGAGGGCGCTGTCGTAGACGTAGAGCTTGCCGCTGCCGTTGGCGTTGACCGCACAGACCTTGTAGGTCGAGGTGGCCAGCGAGGTGCCGCTGCCGCTCTGGGTGCCGATCAGGTAGGTCAGCTTGGACTTGTCCGACAGGGTGACCCAGCCGGCCGGGGCGGCGCTGGCGGTGCCCGCGGTGCCGTAGAGGCTGAAGCTCGCGTCCTTCTCGGTCATCGAGGTGTTCGGGTACGAGTTGCCGTTGTCGGTGTAGTACTGCTCGATCGTGCTCACCGCGCCGCGCACGTCGGACTGCGCCGACTTGTCCGCCGCTCCCTTGCGGTAGTTGAGGTAAACCGGCACGGCGATCGCGACCAGCACGCCGATGATGACCACGACCACGAGGAGCTCGATGAGCGTGAAGCCCTCGTCGTCCTTGTTGTTCCGCAGCCGGTTGATCGTTTCCTGCATTGGGGGTGCCTCCATGCATCAGGGATATGGGGACGGGCGGTTTTGTTTTCCGGGCGGGGGGCCCGTTCGGCCGGCGGGAGTCCGGCCTGCTCCAGGGCGTCAGTTGCTCTGGATGTTCTGGTAGATGGTGAACATCGGTAGGTACAGACAGATCACCATTCCGCCGACCACGGCACCCATGACGAGCACCATGATCGGTTCGATCGAGGCAGTCAGGGATTCGGCAGCGCTGTCGACTTCCCTGTCATAGAAATCGGCAACCTTGTCCAGCATCTGACTGATTTGGCCGGATTCTTCGCCGACTTCGATCATCTGCGTGACCATGGCCGGGAAGATCGGGTGGTTGCGCAGGGCCGAGGACATCGTGTTGCCGTCGCGGACGGCGGCCTGGACGTCCTTCATGGCCGCGTTGATGACCTCGTTGCCGGTGGTCTCGCCGACCACGGTCAGCGCCTGCATCACCGGCACGCCGACGTTGAGCAGCAGGCCCAGGTTGCGCGAGAAGCGGCTCATGGCCAGCTTGCGGAAGAGCGAGCCGAAGACGGGCAGCCGCACCTTGATCTTGTCGACCTTGTAGCGGAATTCCTCGCTGGCGCGTTGCTGCCGCTTGTAGGCGATCGACCCGCCGATGCCGACGATCAGCACCAGGGGTCCGATCCACCACATGTTGTGGCTGGCGTCGACCAGGAACTGGGTGATCGCCGGGAGCTCGCCCCCGAGGTTCTTGAACATGCCCTCGAAGATGGGCACGATGAAGATCAGCACCGCGGCGATGAGCACGAAGGTGAACGAGAGCACGATCGCCGGGTAGGTCATCGCGCTTTTGATCTTGCCGCGGAGCTCGGTGTCCTTCTCCAGGCTGTCCGCGATCTGCTCGAGAGCGCGGTCGATCATACCGCCGGTCTCACCGGCCCGGACCATGGCGATCATCAGGCGCGGGAAGATGCGGTCGTGCTTGGCCATCGAGCCGGACAGCGAGGCGCCGCCGGCCACCTCGGTGCGCAGCTCGCCCAGCGCCTTCTTGAGCGGGACCGAGCTGCACTGCTCCTCGAGGATCGCCAGCGACCGCAGCAGTGACATGCCGGACGCGGTCATCGTGGCGAACTGGCGGGCGAAGACGGCGAGATCCTTGAGCTTCACCCGGCCGCCGAAGCCCGGGATCTTGATCTCCATGTCGAGGCCCTTGCCGGCCTCGATGAGTTCGAGCGGTGTCTCGCCGCGCGTCTTCAGAAGATGGGTGGCCGCGGTCTCGTTCGGCGCCTCGACCGTGCCCTTGGTGCGATGACCGGCGCCGTCGATGCTGCTGTACCGATAGACCTTGGTGGCGGGCATCGGCTCACATCCGTCCCACGAGTCGCTTGAGCTCTTCCTGCGAGTGGCAGATCTCCAGGGCGGCCTGCAGCGTCACGATCTGCTCCCGCACCTTCTCGGCCAGGTGCTGGTCGAACGCGAGCATGCCGTCGCCCGCGCCGGCCTGCATGAACGAGGGGATCTGGTGCGACTTGCCCTCGCGGATCAGGCTGCGGATGGCCGGGGTGGCGGTGAGGATCTCGCAGACCACGGCCCGGCCCTTGTTGTCGGCCCGGGGCGCCAGCGCCTGCGTGATGACCCCCTGCAGCGACGCCGCCAGCTGGGCGCGGATCTGCAGCTGCTGGTGCGGCGGGAAGATGTCGATGACGCGGTCGATGGTCTGCGTGGCGCTCTGCGTGTGCAGCGTCGCCAGCACCAGGTGACCGGTCTCGGCGGCGGTCAGCGCGGTCGCCGTGGTCTCGAGGTCGCGCAGCTCGCCGACCAGGATGATGTCGGGGTCCTGCCGCAGGGCGTGCTTGAGCGCGCTGGCGAAGTCCTCGGTGTCGGTGCCGACCTCGCGCTGGTTGACCACGCTGCGCTTGTGCGGGTGCAGGAACTCGATCGGGTCCTCGATGGTGATGATGTGGTCGGCCCGGCTGCGGTTGGCCAGGTCGAGGATCGAGGCCAGGGTCGTGGTCTTGCCGGAACCGGTCGGGCCGGTCACCAGCACCAGGCCGCGGGGCAGGTGGGCGAAGCGGGCCACCGAGTCGGGCATGCCGAGCTCGTCCAGCGGCTTGATCTCGTGCGGGATGGCCCGGAAGACCGCGCCGCACGAGTTGCGCTGCACATAGAGGTTGCCGCGGAAACGGGAGACGCCGACGATGCTGTGCGCGAAGTCGAGCTCCTGCGAGTCCTGGAACGTCTGCCACTGCTCGGGCGAGACGGCGGCGCGGGCCAGCAGCGCGGTGTCGGCCGAGTTCAGGTTGCCGTAGCCGGGGATCGGGCGCAGCGAGCCGTTGACCCGGATCATCGGCGGGGTGCCGACGGTCAGGTGCAGGTCGGAGCCCTTCGCCTCGACGAGGGTGACGAGCATCTGGTTGAGCACGGCCAGGTCGCCCGGCGCGGGGGCGGGCTCGTGCGCCGCCGCCTGCTGGGGGACCATCTGGTCGGTCTGATACATCTCCACCGGCAATCTGCTCGTCCGTCAGTGACGCCTCTTAGATTCGGCACCCGGAAGGACCGCTTTAGGGGCTGTATCCGCGTTTTCGGCCGCTCCCGCGGGGTACGCGGTAGGGTTTTGCCGCCCCGAAGCGCGCAGGGCGAGCGCGCTCAGATGGCGACGCGCGAGACTTCCCGTACGGACGTGAGCCCGCCCGACGCCTTGGCCAGCCCGTCCGCCCGCAGCTCGTACATCCCCTGGTAGAGGGCCACCTCGCGGATCTCGTTGGCCGAGGCCCGGCGGATGGTCAGCGCCTCGATCTCGGGCGAGATCGGCATGACCTCGTGCAGCGCGATCCGGCCCCGGTAGCCCGTGTTGGCGCAGTTGCGGCAGCCCACCGGCCGGTAGAGCGCCTCCGGCACGGCCAGGTCCTCGAACGGCCAGCGCGCGCCGACCAGCTCCTCCTCGGTCGGCTGGTACGCCTCCTTGCACCAGTCGCAGAGGCGCCGGGAGAGCCGCTGGGCCAGCACGCAGTCGAGCGACGAGCCGACCAGGAACGGCTCGATGCCCATCTCGGTGAGACGGGTGACCGCGCCCGGGGCGTCGTTGGTGTGCAGCGTCGAGAGCACGAGGTGACCGGTGAGCGACGCCTCGACCGCGATCTGGGCGGTGTTGCCGTCGCGGATCTCACCGATCAGCACGACGTCGGGGTCGGAGCGCAGGATGGCCGGCAGCACCGCCGCGAACGTCAGGCCGGCCTTCGCGTTGACCTGCACCTGGTTGACGCCGCGGAGGCGGTATTCGACCGGGTCCTCAACGGTGATCACGTTGACCTCGGGCTTGCTGATCCGGCCCAGGGTGGCATAGAGCGTGGTCGACTTGCCGGAACCGGTCGGGCCGGTGACCAGCACCATGCCGTGCGGCTTGGTGAACGACTCGGCGAAGCGGTCGAGGTTGTGCTGGGTGAAGCCGAGCTTGTTCATGTCGAGGTCGATGCCGCCGGTGTCGAGCACGCGGAGCACCAGCTTCTCGCCCCAGACGGTGGGCAGCGTGGCGGTGCGCAGGTCGACCGTGCGGTCGCGGATGAGCGCGGTGATGCGGCCGTTCTGCGGCACCCGCTTCTCGGTGATGTCGACGCCCGACATGATCTTGATGCGGGAGGTGAGGGCGGCCATGACGCCCCGCGGCACCAGGTCGACCTCGTGCAGCACGCCGTCGATGCGGTAACGCACCCGCATGTCGTCCTCGGTCGGCTCGAGGTGCAGGTCGGAGGCGCGGTTCATGACAGCCTGCTCGATCAGGCTGTTGACGTAGCGCACGATCGGCGCGTCGTCGGCGCTGGTGGCCTGGGCGGCCATCCCGCTCTGGGACTCGGCCTCCTCGTCGACCATGTCGCCCAGGTCGCTCGACTCGCGCTGCAGCTTCTCGATGATCCGGCGGACCTCGCTGCGGGCGACCACGACCGGCCGGACGGTCATGCCGGTGGCGGCCCGCACGTCGTCGAGCGCGACCACGTCGCCGGGGTCGGTGACGCCGACGACCAGCTCGCCGTCGGCCATCGAGATTCCCAGCACGCGGTGGCGCAGCACGACCGAGAGCGGGATCTTCTTGAGCGCGGCCGGGTCGGGGGTGAAGCTGACCAGGTCGACGGTGTTGATGCCGAACGCGAGGGCGGCCGCCTGGGTCAGCTGCTCCTCGGTGACGACCTGGTCGTTGATCAGGACCGCGCGCACGGATCGGCCGCTGCGCTGCGCTTCCCCCGCGGCCGAGTCCACGGCCTGCGGATCGATCCCGATCTGCTTGAGGGCGTCGAGCAGCGGGCGGAAGGTCTGGTCCATGACGTCCTTGGTCTCGGCAAAACCGTGCTTGCCTATACCTATCGGGCGTCTGGGCGGAAAGCTGAGATTCGCGTGATTATGACGCGGATCGCACCGGCTGCCGGAACGTGCGGCGGTAGGCCGAGGGCGCCACCCCGATCGTCGCCTGCAGGTGCTGGCGCAATGCCGTCGCGCTGCCCAGACCCGAGCGCCGGGCCACCGTCTCCACACCCAGATCGGTCGACTCCAGCAGAAGCTGAGCATGCGCGATGCGCTGACGCAGGAGCCACTGCCGGGGGCTGGTGCCGGTCTCTTCGCGGAAACGCCGGGTGAACGTGCGTACGCTCATCCGGGCGTGCTCGGCCATTTCTTCCAGGCTCACCGGGTCGGCCAGCCGGTCGAGCGTCCAGGCACGGGTCGGCGCGGTGCCGGTGCCGTCGGAATGCGGGACCGGCCGCTCGATGAACTGGGCCTGACCGCCGTCGCGCCAGGGCGGCAGCACACAGCGGCGGGCGGCTCGGTTGGCGACCTCGGAACCGTGGTCGTTGCGCACGATGTGCAGGCCGAGGTCGACCCCGGCGCCCACTCCGGCCGAGGTCAGCACGTCGCCGTCGTCGACGAAGAGCACGTCGAGGTTCCAGTGCACCCGGGGATAGAGCCGGCCGATGCGGTTGCCCCACAGCCAATGGGTGGCGGCCGGGCGTCCGTCCAGCAGTCCCGCCGCGGCGAGAACCGAGGCGCCGGTGCAGATGGAGACGATCCGCGCACCCCGGGCGGAGGCATTCACGAGCGCTTCCCGTACGTCTTCCCGCAGCGTCCCATCGGTCACGGTGCTCCCGGCATCAACTCCCGGCACGACCACCGTGTCGGCCCGCTCCAGCACGCTCAGATCGTGGTCGGGGGTGACCGTGAAGCCGGCCGTGCTGCGCACCGGGCCGGTGCCGCAGACCAGCACGTCGTAGAGCATGGTGCGGTCGGCGTCGCGGGCCGCGCGGAAGACCTGGCACGCGGTGCCGAGATCGAAGGCGACGAGTCCGTCCAGGACAAGAACGGCAATCGTGTGAGGCATGGCCCGATTCTTGCGCATGATGGCCTCCCGGCCACTCGCCTGACCGGCCGATGATTCGCAGAATCTGTACGTGACCAAGTTCCGCATCCATCCCGCCTGGCTGGTGGCCGTCGTCGCGTTCGTCGCCCTGGTCGGCGCGGCCGGGTTCCGCGCCACCCCGTCCGTCATGATCCGGCCCCTGCACGACGAGTTCGGCTGGTCGCTGGGCACGATCTCGGCCGCCGTCTCGGTCAACCTGCTGCTCTACGGCCTCACCGCACCGTTCGCGGCGGCCCTGATGGAGCGGTTCGGCATCCGCCGCGTGGTGATGGTCGCCCTGCTGCTGGTCGCCACCGGCTCCGGCCTGACCGTGTTCATGCAGTCGAGCTGGCAGCTCATCCTGCTCTGGGGTGTGCTGGTCGGCCTGGGCACCGGCTCGATGGCCCTCGGCTTCGTCGCCACCATCACCGGCCGCTGGTTCGTCAAGCACCGGGGCCTGGTCACCGGCGTGCTCACGGCCGGCGGCGCGGCCGGCAACCTGGTCTTCCTGCCGGTGCTGGCCACGCTCACCGAGAACTCGGGCTGGCGGACCGCCGCGCTGACCGTCACCGGCGCCGCCCTGCTGGTCGTCCCGCTGGTCTGGTGGCGGCTGCGCGACCACCCCTCCGAGCTGGGGCTGGGAGCCTTCGGCGGCCAGTACGAGGAGCCGAAGCCGATCGCGCCCGCCGGCGCTGCCCGCACCGCCCTGACGGCCCTGCGCGACGCGGCCCGGACCCGGCCGTTCTGGCTGCTCGCGGGCGGGTTCGCGATCTGCGGGGCGACCACCAACGGCCTGGTCGGCACCCACTTCATCCCGGCCGCGCACGACCACGGGATGACCGAGACCACCGCCGCCTCACTGCTGGCGCTGGTCGGCCTGTTCGACATCGTGGGCACGATCGCGTCGGGCTGGCTGACCGACCGGGTCGACAGCCGGATCCTGCTCGGCGCCTACTACTTCCTGCGCGGGCTGTCGCTGCTGATCCTGCCGTCGCTGTTCGCCGCCACCGCGCACCCCAGCATGCTGGTGTTCATCCTGTTCTACGGGCTCGACTGGGTGGCGACGGTGCCGCCGACGGTCACGCTCTGCCGGGAGTACTTCGGCGAGCGCGGCGCGGTGGTCTTCGGCTGGGTCTTCGCCTCGCACCAGTTCGGCGCGGCCGCCGCCGCCACCGCGGCCGGGCTGGTCCGCGATCAGCTGGGGGCGTACACGTGGGCCTGGTACGGCGCCGGCGCCCTGGCGATTCTGGCCAGCGTGCTCAGCCTGATGCTGTTCGCGGGCAAGCGGCTCAAGCCGGTCGCCCCGGGGATCGGTCTGGTCGGGCAGCCCGCTAAGGCGTGAGCTCCACGACCTCGAGCAGGCCGCTCAGCATCAGGATCTGTTTCACCGGAGCGGTCGCGCCGGACAGCCGGAACCGGACTCCGGAATCGCGGGCGCGCTGAAAACCGAAGATGAGCGCGCCCAGGCCGGTGGAGTCGATGAAGACGAGGTCGCTCAGGTCGACGACGATCTCGCGCGGCCGGGTCGCGAGCGCGTCGGACAGCGCGGCGCGGACCTGGTCGACGGTGAGCACGTCGACCTCGCCCCGCAACGCCACGGTCGCGGTCTCGCCGGAGCGGTCGAGGCTCGTCACGAACTCGTCGGGCAACGTCTTCCTTCTTCCACTGTGGCGATGCTTCCACGTACGGTAATCGGCATCACCAAACACGTGAGGAGCGTGGCGTGCCGGTCCTGGGCGGTCTGCCGCCGCGCAACACCCGTTTTGTCGGGCGTGAAGATCTGCTCGTCCAGCTTCGCTCCGGGCTCGAGACGGGTCCGGTGGTGCTGCTGCCCAGCGAAGAACACCCGCTCGGCGGCACCGGACGTACCCAGCTGGCGGCCGAATACGCGTACCGCTATGCGGAAACCTACGACTTGGTCTGGTGGATCCCGGCCGAGCAGCCGGCGGGCACCCGGTCCGCGCTGATCGGACTCGCCCACCGGCTCGGCCTGCCCGAGTCGGGCGACATCAACCGCACCCTGGCCGCCGTCCGCGACGCGCTGAGCCGTGGCGAGCCCTACCGCAACTGGCTGGTCGTCTTCACCGACGCCAACCGCCCCGAAGACATCAAGCCCTATCTGCCCAGCGGCGCCGGCCACGTGCTGGTGACCAGCCGCAACCCGCGCTGGTCGTCCGAAGTGGCCCAGACGATGCCGGTCGGCGTGTTCGACCGGGCCGACAGCGTCGACCTGCTGCGCCGGCGCGCCCCGGAGCTTCCGGTGGCCGAGGCCGACCGGCTGGCCGAGCGCTTGGGCGACGTCCCGATGGCCCTCGAACTGGCCGCCGCCGTGCGCGCCGCCACCGGCCGGTCGGTCGACGACTACCTGACCCGCTACGACGCGCGCTCGGGCGAGCTGGCCTTCCCCACCCCCGTACGGGTGGCGTGGGGTCTGGCCGCCGACGAGCTGAAGACGGTTTCGCCGGCCGCGTTCGAGCTACTGGAACTCTGTGCCTTCCTGGGCAGCGCACCGGTGTCGTGGCGGCTGCTCTGGGGCGCCCGCACCCTGGCCCTGCCGCCCGAGCTCGCGCCGACCGTGCGCATCGAACGGCGGCTCAAGGCGGCGCTGCGCCTGATCGGACGCTACGGCCTGGCCGAGCTCGACCCACCCGGCGACCATCTGCTGGTGCATCCGCTGGTGCGCGGCATGCTGGGCCAGGAACTCAGCTCCGAGCGGCACGCCGCGCTGCTCGGCACGGTGCGGGCCATGCTCGCCGCCGCCGACCCCGGCGACCCGGACGACCCGGCCACCCGCGCGCGCTACGCCGAGCTGACCCCGCACCTGATCCACTCCGACGTGCTCGGCGCCGGCGCCGAAGAGATCCGCCAGCTGGTCGTCAACTGCGTGCGCTACCACTTCGCCCGCGGCGACTACGACTCCAGCCGCGACCTGGCCGGGGCGGCCGTGACCCGCTGGCGCGACTCGCTCGGCGAGACCGACACGCAGACCCTGCTCGCCTCGTTCCACCTGGCCAACGCGCTGCGGGCGGTGGGCCGCACGGCCGAGGCGCGGGAGCTGAACGCGAGCACGCTGCGGTCCCAGCGCGACGTGCTGGGCGGCGACGACGAGTCGACGCTGGCCACGGCCAACAGCGTCGGGGCCGACCTGCGCATCCGCGGCCACTTCGGCCAGGCCCGCCAGCTCGACGCGGACAACCTGGTGCGCTACCGCCGGTTGTTCGGCGAGAGCTTCCCGACCGCGCTGCGCTGCGCCAACAACCTCGCCGCCGACCTGCGGCTGCTCGGCGACTTCCGAGGCGCCCGCACCCTCGACGAGCAGACTCTGCGGCACCGGCAGGCGATCTTCGCCGAGGGGCACCCCGAGATCCTGTCGTCGCGGGCCGAGCTGGCGTTCGACCTGTTCGGGCTGGGCGACTACGCGGCCGCGGCCGAGGTGGCGGTGGTGCGGTCCGGGTCAGTGGGGGAGGACCATCCGTTCGCGCTCTGGGCCGCCCGCTTCGCCGCGATGGCGACCCGCCGCCGGGGGCAGCCCTCGGCCGTGCCGCTGGCCGAGTCGGTCGTCGAGCTCACCCGGCGCCGCTTCGGCGACCTGCACGTGGAGACGCTGGCGGCGGTTGTCTCGCTGGCCAACGCCGTACGGGAAGCGGAAGATTTTGATCGGGCCCACGAGCTGCTCGAACGTGCGGTGGGCCGCTACCACTCGGTGCTCGGTGACGATCACCCGTTCACGCTCGCGGCGTCGGCCTCGCTGGCCGGGGTGGTGCGAGCGACCGGGCGGTACGCCGAGGCCCGCCACATCGACGAGGAGGCGCTGGGCGGTCTGCGGCGCAGCGTCGGCCCCGACCACCCGTTCACGATGAGCTGCGCCAACGGATACGCGACGGACCTGTTCGGGGTGGGCGACCGGCAGGAGGGCCAGCAGATCGCGACCGACACGTGGCAGCGGTCCCGCCTGATCCGCGGCGTCGAACACCCCGACACGCTGGCCTGCGCCTGGAACGCGGTGCTCGCCGGCGGTGACGACGAGGCGCGGCATCAGGTCTCGGCCGCGCTCACCAAGGCGTACGGGGAAGGACACCCCGTGCTGGAGAGAGTGGCCCTGGGTGATCGGCTCGAGACCGATCTGGACCTACCGCCGCTGTAGCACCGCTGGTCTTGCTTTACCGCCGCTGGAGCACCTTTGTCGTCTGTCGGGTCAGCAGGCCGGTCAGCTCGGAGGCCGGCATCGGCTTGGCGAAGTGGTAACCCTGGGCCTGGGTGCAGGCCAGCTCGCGCAGCATCTCGGCCTGCACCTCGTCCTCGACGCCCTCGGCGACCGGGGAGAGGTTGAACGTCCGGGCGATGTGGAGCACCGCCTCGGCCACCGAACCGTTGGCCGTCGTCTCCTGCATGGCCTGCACGAACGACTTGTCGATCTTCACCACGTCGACCGGCAGCGCACCCAGGTGGCTCAGCGACGAGAAGCCGGTGCCGAAGTCGTCCAGCGCGATGCGGACGCCGAGACTCTTGAGCGAGTCGAGCACGCGGGCCGACTCGGTCAGGTCGGTCAGGGCGGCCGACTCGGTCAGTTCGAGCACGAGCAGGTCGGCCGGCATGCCGGTGTCGGTGAGCACGGTGCGGATCTCGTCGGTCAGCTCGGGGCTGGCCAGCTGGGTGGCCGACAGGTTGACGTTGAGCTTGAAGCCCGGGTGCTCGCGCTGCCACTGGACCGCCTGCACACAGGCCTCGCGCAGCACCCACAGGCCGAGGCGGTGCATGAGGCCGAGCGACTCGGTGAGGTCGATGAAGTCGCCCGGCGAGAGCAGGCCGCGCAACGGGTGCCGCCAGCGGACCAGGGCCTCGACGCCGACCGTGTAGTTGCCCTGCAGGTCGACGATCGGCTGGTAGTGCACCTCGAACTGGCACTCGGCGAGCGCGCGGCGCAGGTCGTTCTCGTCCTTACGGCGCTGCGCGGTCTCGGCGAAGCGGGACGGGTCGAACCGCCGGACGACGCCCTTGCCGTCGTCCTTGGCGTGGTAGAGCGCCTCGTCGGCCTCGCGCAGCAGCGAGTCCACATCGTGCTCGCCGCCGCGGGCGATCGAGATGCCGGCGCTGGCCCGCGCGGTCAGCACCAGATCGTCGACGGCGACCGGCTGCTGCAGGTCGCGCAGGATCCGGGTGGCGACCGTGTCGGCGATCTCGTCGTCGGCCAGGCGGGGGAGCAGCACCACGAACTCGTCGCCGCCGAGCCGCGAGACCGTGTCGTTGGCGCGGACGTTCGCGTTCAGCCGCTCGGCGGTGATCTTCAGCAGCTCGTCGCCGGCCGCGTGGCCGTACGTGTCGTTGATGCCCTTGAAACCGTCGAGGTCGAACAGGATCACCGCGGTGGTCGTCTCGTCGGCGTCGTCGAGGGCGTCCCGGGCGTGGTCCATGAACATCGCGCGGTTGCCGAGACCGGTCAGCGGGTCGCGGAAGGCCTGGCGGGCCAGGATCGCGCGCTGCCGGGTGAGGTCGCGCATCAGGCCCTCGTTGGTGTGCGAGCCCAGGAACTGGCGGATCAGGATGATGCCGGTGACGATCAGGATGAGCCAGATCAGCTCGCGACCGGAGTCGCCCATCATGGTCCGCACGGCTGCCGTGACGACTGCCGCCGAGACCGGGGCGTACTGAGCCAGCGGCCAGCGTTCGGCCAGCTTGGCCACGCCGGCGCCGATCAGCACGACCGCGCCGAGCGACAGTCCCCAGGTCCACATGCTGCTGCCGTTGTGGGTGAGCGGCTCGAAGAGCAGCGGCCAGGCCAGAACCATCAGCGACGCGAAGATCATGGCGATGTCCACGCCGCGTCGTACGCGGTCAAGGATCTTGCCGAAACGCACCATGAAGCACCTCCGACGCGATTGATCGGCGGTGGGTGGGGGCAGTTGAGCGTTTTCCTTGCGGCCTGTTTGTTGCGTCACGGTTACGGTGGTCGTCAGGTCGGGTGACCGGCGTGCGCGGCGACGGGGTGTGCGGCAGGCTCGGGGCGCGTCGTGATCTCATAGACCAACAGCACAAATGTCGGCAACGGAGGACGAAGTAGTGCCGAGTGGAAATCTCGAGGACCGGATCGCGACGCCGAGCGCGTCCGCGACCGGCGAGGACGGCTTGGTCACAGTGACCGTCGGTGACGGCGGAGTGGTGACCGGTTTGCGCCTCGACGACCGCGTGCAGCTCATGAGCGGAGAGGCGCTTTCGGCCGAGATACTGCGGACCATGCGGCGGGCCCAGGCCGCGCTGACCGTGACGGACGACGCCGACGAGGCTCCCGCGCCCGTCATGCCGGCCGCGCCGCCGTTCCCCACGTTCGAGAACACGCCGACGCTGCCGCAGCAGTCACCGGGGAACGGGTTCGAGAGCGGACGTGACAGCCGTGCCCGCTGACTTCCCCTCGCTCCCGCGCCGAGGTCCGGCGCCGGCGGTCGACCGGATGTCGAACGCCGAGCTGGCCCGCATGGTCGAGTCGGAACACCCGTACCGCGGGAAGGCGCTCTTCGAACTCTCCGACCGCATACCCACCGACAACGACGCCGCGACCAAGGTGGCGATGCTGAGCCGGTTGACCTCGCTGCGGCGCGCGCGCCTGTTCGACCGGGTCTCGCTGGCCTGGTCGGGGATCATCGCGCTGCTCGCGGCCGAGACCGATCACTCGCGGGCGGTCGCCTACGAGGCGTTCGGGGCGCTCGACATCGACGAGCAGCGCGACATGCTGGACTATCTCGAGGTGGCGTCGATCGAGGAGGCCCACCCGCGGATCGCCTGACGTCTCCGCCGGGCAGGCCGCACGGCTCAGTCCTCGACCTTGACGTCCTTCCAGAACGCGACACGGTCGCGCACGATCTTGGCGTCGGGCTTCGGCTCGGGATAGAACCAGACCGCGTCGGGCGTGGTGTGCCCGTTCGAGGTGAGCGTGTAATAGGAGGCTTTGCCCTTCCAGGGGCAGATGCTGTGAGTGTCGGAGGGGGCCAGCACGTCCTCGCGCAGCGACTCGCGCGGGAAGTAGATTCTTCCCTCGACAACCACGGTGTCGTCGCTCTCGGCGATCACTTCGTCGTTCCAGATGGCCTTCGGCATAGGTCGAACGTAGCGCGCATCCCGTCGGTCGTCCGATATGCGAGGGTTAATCGCTATCGGGAGTGAAAGTTGTGACTCGCCCCGACATTGCCGTCGTGATGTAAGAAGATCTAGAGTCGTCTCGCGTCCCTCCGACCCCCAGGGAGAGCGGCCGGTGAACGGTCTGAGCACGCTACCCAGCACCGCTGAGCAGGCACGTCACGCGCTGCTGCTGCTCGGCGCGCCCGCCGCGCCCCGCCTCGTGGCCGAGGTGCACGGCGCGCTGTTCGACGGTGACCTGTCGGTTCCGGCGCTGGCCGCGCTGCGGCGTGACCGGTCGAGCGGGCTCTGTGCGGCACTCGATCAAGACCTTTTCCCCGTACGCGGTCTGGTCGCCCTGAGCGACTGGGAGCTCTCCCGCCGGATCGTCACGCCGGCCGCCCGCCGGGCCGACGCGCTCGCGATGGTGATCCGGGTGAGCGGTTTTGTGGCCGTGCGGCCCGGGCGCGCGGCACATCGGCTGCTCAGGTCGCTGGCCGAGGGCGTACCGCACGGGGTCGAAGCCCTTGATCCGGCCGACGCGGCCCGGGCCGCGCTGGAGTCGGAAGAGCTCGTGGCGGCCCTGGTCGCGGAGGAGCCGGTGCGGGCGGCGGCGGTCTCGCGGGCGGCCTCGTTGCCGCGGTCGCAGCAGCTCTTCGGCCTGCCGCCGGTGCCCCACCAGCGTGGCGCCTCGTGAGAAGGGCCGTTTGCTGCCTCCTGGATCGGCGTGTTGTCTTGTGAGCCGGCGCTGCGGCTGCTGCTCTCGTCTGCGTGTTGCCTGATGTCCGGACGCGCCTCCTCCGCCCGTCCTCGTCTTGGCCTTTCTGCATGTGGGGTGTCCTATGAACCGGCTTGATCGGCTGCGCGGGACCGGGCCGGGCAAACGGCACAACGCCCGTACGGTCGCGGCCCTGACCGGCAATCCCGGCTGCAGCCGACGGGCCGTGCTCGACGCGGCCGGCGTCGACAAGGTGCGGCTGGCCGAGCACATCGGGTTCCCGGGCAGCTTCGGGCAGTCCCGGTTCGCGCTGGCCCGGGGCAACGCGTTCGAGGCGATGCTCAAGGCGGACGACTGCGCACTGCTGAGGTCGACCCTCGGGGCGTACGTGGGCGGTTATGAAGATCTTGGTGCCGACGAGGACGGGACGCTGTCGGCCCGGCACGCGCGCACCCGGGCCCTGCTGCTCGACGCTTCGGAGGGCCTGGTCGACCACCCGCTGCTGACGTTGGAGGTCGCCGGGCAGACGGTGTTCCTCGAACCCGACCTGATCGCCTACCAGACCGGCGCCCAGCTGCAGGTCGTCGAGATCAAGTCGTTCGCGATCATCGACGGGCAGGCCGACGGGACGGCCGTCTCGGCGGCGGCCGTGCAGGCCGCGGTCTATGTGCTGGCGCTGCGGCAGCTGCTCGGCGACGACCGGGTCAGCCACGAGGTGGTGCTGGTCTGCCCCGAGAACTTCTCGCTGCAGCCGGTGGCCGTGGTGCTCGACGTGCGCAAACAGCTGTCCACCCTCCGGCGCCAGCTGTCGCGGCTGGCCTCGGTCTCGGCCCTGGTGGAGTCGTTGCCGGAAGCCCTGTCGTTCGATCTCGCCCAGCCGCCCGCCGCCGTCGTGGCCGCGCTCTCGGCGGTGGACGCGCGCTACGCACCCGAATGCCTCTCGTCGTGCGAGCTCTCGGTGTACTGCCGCCACGAGGCCGCGGGATCCACCTCGGCGCTGGGCCGCCCGGTGCGGGACGCGCTCGGTGGCGTCGCGACGATCGACGAGGCCTTGGCGCTGGCCTCGGGCGCGGCGTCCCCAACCCCCGACCAGGCCGAGGCGGCCGCCTTGCTGCGGGCCGCGCAGCGCTTGCGCGACGAGGCCGTCGCGGTCGCGCCGCGTCCTCGGGGCGAGGCTCTTTGAGCACGCTCGTCGCGCTGGCCCGCGCCCAAGCTTTCGCCGAAGGCCGGGCCCAGCCCATTGCCACGGTTCGTCACCTGCACGTTCACGACCACCCGCTGGTGCTCATCCCGCTCGCCATGGCCGGCGAGGCCAACGCGCCGCTGGCGGTGCTGCTCGGCACCAGCGTGTCGGCGCCGCGCCTGCTCGCGGTGAGCCAGCCCCGCAACCGGGACGAGCGGTTCACGTTCACCGCCGACCTGGCCGACGCGGTCGTGCCCTACCTGGCGTCGTTCGGCGAGGGCGCGACCGAGGCCGTGCCCGTCGACCGGGGCCGCGACGTCCGTCATCGTTTCGTCGACGCTCCGCAGGTGTGGGTCCCGAACCCCGGCGGCGCCGACTTTCTGCGCCTCCTCGGCCGGTCCACCCGCTTCCGCCGTACGGACGGTGACCACCCCGTCCCCGCCTCGGTGCCGTTGCTCGGGCAGTGGCTGACCTGGCTGGCCGCGACGGCCGAGGTGCCCGGCTCGGCGATGCTGCCGAACACCGTGCAGGCCCTCGCGATGCACTGGACCACCGGCCAGAGCGCCGCCGAGGACGCCCACCTCGGTTCGCTGTTCGCCTGGATCACCGGGGGTGCGGCTGCCGCCCGCGAGGCCGAGGCCGGCCCGGTGGCCGGCCCCGCCACAGATCCCGAGTTCGACAACAAGATCCTGGCGCCCCTGATCAACTCGTCTGATGCCTCCTCCGGGTCTGGTCTGTCCGAGGTGTTGCTCGGGCTGCTGATGCCGACCTGGGAGCGGATGTGGCACTCCCTGGACCTGCTGCGCGCACTCCCCGAGGGTGCTCGCGTCGGTTCCCGGTGGGACAGCGACCGCGACGCGTACTCCGCGTTCGTAGCCCACCTCGAGGAGGACGGCACCCCCCAGCCCCGCCGCGACGGCGCGGTGGCCGCCGCCGCCCGCCTGCAGCGCCTGGAGAACGCCGCCGCCCGCTACGCCGTGCAGCGCGCCTTCGACGATCCCCTGGTGATGGCCGAGCACCGCCTGACCGGCGCGGCCTTCGGCGGCACGGTGACCCTGGCCAAGGCCGACCGCATCGACGACACCGGCAAACGTCCGGTCCTGCGCCCTCGCATCATGGTGGCCACGACCGAGCCCGTACGCGTCGAGCCCGGCGCCGCCCTGACCTCTCCGGCGCGCCCCTCCCAGAAGGCGAAGGTCATCTCGGTGACCCCCACCCCCACCGGCAGCGACGTGCTGCTGGAACTCTCCGGCGGCATGGGCCGCAAACTGGTCGCCGAGCCCGGAAGCGTCCCTGCCGTCGGCGAACACCTGCTGCTCACCACCCTGAGCGAGGCCTATCGCCCCGGAGCCGCCTTCCCCGACCCCGCCGACACCCCCTGGACCCACGGCGGCCCGCCGTCGGCCTACGAGGACCCGGCCGAGGCGGTGGCTTAGCCCCCGCCGTTCATGCCGGTCCGGGCTTCTCTTCGCCATGCTGCAACGCCCCGGTCTTGTCGTGCTGACCGGCCCACGTTGATCGTCACCATCCTCATCGTGCAGCCTCGGCTTCATCTTGGCCCGGCCTCGTCTGAGGCCTCCGTTGGCTGTCGCTAACCGGCCTCGCCCCCTTCCCTGGTGGCGGGCGGGTTCTCCGCCAGGTAGCGCTCGATCTCGGCCGTCATGCGGGCGAACTCGGCGGGCAGGTCGACGTCGTAGCGCTGCGCCAGCACGAGCACCGACCACAGGCAGTCGGCGAGCTCGTGCCCGAGGTGTGCACGGGCGTCCGGGATCTCGCGGCGGCCCTCGACGGCCATGACCAGCTTGGCGAGATCTCCCACGTCGCCGACGAACCCCATCATGAAGTCTTCCGGGCTCCACTCCCGCCGCCCCGCCGCCACGTTGTGCCGGTCGTAGAGGGCCGCCGTCTCCACGGCCCGTTCCCGCAACTTCTCAAACTTCATAGTGGAACCCCAGCCCCTCGTTGCTCCAGAATGTCGAGTCCACGTCGTTGCCCCACAGCACGCCCCGATCCCGCGAGGCGGCGATGGTCGCCACGGACCGGACGAACGCCAGGCTCGTCGCCGGCCAGTCACGCCTGCGGTCCTGCTCCGCCATGGCGGCGAAACTCGGCTCGAACCGGGGCAGATCAAGCTTGTCGAGCCGCTCGGCCAGTTCCCGCGTCTCGGCGACGGTCAGCCAGCCGAGCGTGCCCGAGCTGATCTCCCACTGATAGCCGACCACCGCGCCCCGCACACCGAGGGCTTTCAGCAGGCCCCGTACGGGATCAGTGCTCTCGACGCCCAGCCTCTCGAGCACCGGCAGATAGAAGTCAGGCGAGACCGTACGGCCGACAAACTGCGAGCTCCCAAGGCAGCGCGTGGTCATGAGCCCCTCGTGCAGCGAGTTGAACGCTTCGCGGTGCCCATTGTGGAGGGCGAAGAAGCACGACTCGCCGTCCACGCACCCGACGAGCCGCCGAGGCAGCAGCGGCTCCGCCTCGTCGCCGAGATACCGCAGATCGTCACCCAGCCAGCCCGCATGGGCCGCGAGATCAACCGGCCGTTGCCGAAGGCTCGCCACCATGCGCGGCCACAGAACGTCGTAGCCCCACTCCTCGAAGTGGGCCGCTCTGCGAAAGATCTCCTCGACCCACCCGGCCACCGCCCCGCCACGCAGCACCTCAACCAGCACCGGCACGACCTCGGCCCGGTAGCGCTCATGATCGAACAGATGAACCTCCGCATCCGCTCCCACGCCTGCCCCCGTTCAGAAAATCCACACAACCGCCCCAGACTCCCGCCCGGCGCCGTCGGCCGACAAACCGCTTTCCCGACCGGTCGCACCTTGCGCCCGAGTCGAGGCCACGTCGGCCGGCAACGGCTTTCCCGACGGGTCGCACCTTGCGCCCGAGTCGAGGCCACGACCGTACGCCCGCCGGCCGCCCCAAAACGGTTATCCACAATTCCGGACTGTCCACAGGGCACCCCCCAGCGACCGTCCCCATCCGGCAGAGTGGGTGCTGGGTGGAGGCCCCCTGGTAGGGCGGGTAATGCGCTTGGACAGGTGAACAGACTGGGGGTGTCCAAGAAAGCGCGACGAGCCTGTTGCCAACTGGGCGTGGTCGATGCGGCGTGGGGTCAGCGCAGGCCTACCACCAGCAGGGCTATGTCGTCGGCTCGGCGGGGGGCTGACTCGATCAGGCGGTCGCACAACTGGTCGGCCGGGAGGCCCGCGTTTCCTCGCAGGACCGCTCGGATGCGGGCTATGCCGTCGTCGATCAGGTGGGCCGGATGTTCCACCAGGCCGTCCGTGTAGAGCAGCAGGGTGCTGCCGAGGGCGGCCCGGCGGTGGTGGGTGGTGCGTTGTTCGCGGGGGAGCAGGCCCAGCAGGGGCTCGGGCGTCTCCCACCAGATCTCCACCTCACCGTCGGGGCGGAGCAGGACCGGTGGGGGATGGCCGGCGTTGGCGAACGTGAGGTCGTAACCGTCGGGATCGCGGCTCAGGCGGGCCAGCACGGCGGTGGCCGCGGCCGGGACGTGCAGGCCGTGCAGGGCGCGGTCTAGCTGGCTCAGCAGCGGGCCGGGGGCGTCGTCACGGCCGTACGCGTCGCCGCGCACCAGGTTGCGGACCTGGCCCATGGTGGCGGCGGCCTCGATGTCGTGGCCCGAGACGTCGCCGACGGCGAGCATGAGGCTGCCGTCGGGCTGGGCGAACGCGTCGTACCAGTCGCCACCGACCGCGGCGCCGTCCTGGGCGGGCAGATAGCGACCGTGCAGGTCGACACCGTCCATCTGGGGCAGTTCGGGCAGCATGCTGTGCTGCAGGACCTCGGCCACGTGGCGCTGGCGGTCGAAGGTCCGGGTGTTGTCGACGGCCATGCCGGCCCGGCGGCCCACCTCGGCCGCGGTCGTCTCCTCGGCGTCGCTGAAGTCGGGACGGCCGGGACCGTTGACCAGCAGCACCGCGCCCTGCACGCGGTACGTGACGGGGGACGTGATCGGCACGACGAGCGACGAGGAGCAGCCCAGCTGGTCGGCGACCGCGGTGGTCAGGCGCCCGCGCAGCCGTTCGATGTCGCGGCGGGCCGGGCGCCCCGTCAGCTGCACCGCCTTGAGCAGCGGCTTCGCGTCGAACTCGGCCGCGACCCGGTTCATGGCCCGCGTGTGCGCCGGATCGTGGTGGGCCGCGGAGACGTGCCGGATCGTGCCGCTCTGGTCGGCCAGGGCGATCAGGCACCAGTCGGCGAGACGGCCCGCGACCAGGTCGCCCAGCCGGTGCAGGGCGGCGTCGATGTCCATGGTCGCGGCGAGGGCGTCGGTCAGTTCGCCGAGCAGCGTGAGCTGGCCGTGCGCCGACTCGGCGGCCCGGCGGGCCTCGTCGGCGATCTCGCGGGCGATCCGCAGCCGCAGTTCGGAGCTGCACACCTCGCCCAGCTCGTTCAGCAGGACGATCTCGCTGCGGGTCCAGACGCGGGGCTCGCGGTCCATGACGGCGAGCGTGCCGAGCACCAACCCGTCGGAGTCGGTGAGCGGCACCCCGGCGAAGGCGACCGCGCCCAGGTCTCGGATCGAGCGGTTGTCCCGCATGCGGGGGTCTTCGCGCACGTCGGGTACGAAGATCGTCTCGCCGGACTCGACCACGTGCCGGCTGAGCGAATGGGTCAGCGCCATCTCGCGTTCGGTGGCGAGCGGCTCGGGCAGGCCGACCTGGCCGGGCAGGTGCTGCCGGTCGGCCGCGAGCACGGTGACCAGTGCGACCTGCACGTCGACCAGCCGTTCGACGATCGTGGCGATGCGGTCGAACGCCGGGTCGGCCCGCGAACCGAGCTTCAGCCGGGCGACGGATCGCAGGCGTGCGGCATCGGCGAGCGCGCTCTGTGGCGCCTCCGAAGCCAAGTCACCCCGCAGCAAAGTCGCTCCCCGGCAGGTCAGAGGAGCCAGGCTACCGGGCGCGGGCGGCCGTCATCGACCCCCGAGTGACCGCAGACGCACCTCCTGCCAAACCCCGGGCCGCGACGAACCCAGACTCCGGGCAGCGACAGAACCAGACCCCAGGCGGCGACGAGCCCAGACCCCGGGCAGCGACGGAACCAGGGCGGCGACGGAACCAGACTCCAAGCGGCGGCGAACGAGACCGCGGCCGCGTGGTCAGGAACCGGGCGCCGGGTCGCCGGCCGCGGTGATGTCGGCGTCGGCGGCCATCGGGGCCCAGCGCTTCGCCCACGTCTCACGGGCCGCCTCGAAAGTGGCGTCGTCGGCGCCGAACATCGACACGGTCACCTCGAAACGGGTCGCCGCGTGCTCGTCGAGAGGGATCCGTCCGGCGGCCACGATCAGGTGGCCGTCGCCGTCGACCGTCCAGGCCAGCCGCGGCCCGAACCGCTCCCACTCGCCGGTCGCGAGCGTCAGCGCCTGCCGGCCGGTCGTCTCGCCGGTCAGGTAGAGCGTGCGGCGGCGCCCCGGCGGCCGGGTGTCGAGCAGGAAGCGCAGCTGGACCAGGAAGGCCCGCCACCCCTCCTCGATCGCGTCATAGACCTCCGGGCCGCCCGGCGAATTGCCCTCGCGGCTCACGCGGACGCGTGCGGTGTCGTCGCCGCCGCTGACCTCCAGATAGGACCCGTCGGCCCAGCCCATCCGCTCCGGCGCCAACAGGGTCGCCTCGTCGACGAAGATCTGCTTGATCTCGGCGGCGAGCCCGTCGTAGTCCCAGCCGAACCACTGGTGGAGCACGGCCGTCTGCGTGACGGATTCCCAGACCTCGTCCCGCCCCGCCGCCACGGAGATCTCCACGTCGTACGGCTTCAGCTGTCGCGCCTGGGTCATGCCTGGACCCCGGCGGCGGTGAAATCACGTGTCTCGGTCCACTCGGTCATCCCCCCATCTTTGGGGCCGGATCGGATTCACGCCACGTGGCGGCCGGGCCCGGCGGTGAACGGTGCCGGCCCCGCGGTGAACGGCGCCGGATCGAACGGTGCGCGGCGGCCCGCGGTCAGGCCCGACCGGAGCGTTCCGCGGATCTCGGCCCGGCCCAGCCCGGCGAAGCTCGCCGCGTCCACGAGCTCGCGCGTCACCTCGGACAGGTCGAGCAGTCCGGCCCCGACAAAGCGGCCCAGCGCGTACGCCGCCCGGTTCAGGGTGTCGTTGCGGCTGCCGACCGGTGCGCGGGCGACCCGGTCGGCCTCGGCGGTCAGGGCTGCCCGCGCATACTTCGTGGGATGCGCGATCGGGCGCTGGTGACGCGGCGGAGGCGGGCCCTCGATCAGCGCGCGCAGGGCGGCCGGGCCGTCGGGCATCGGCCGGCCCGGGCGGTGCACCCAGCGGTAGTCGCCGCCGGAGGCGTGGCGTGAGGGCGGGGCCACCACATAACCCCCGAGGCCGCGCCAGTCGAGACCGGGCAACAGGCGGACGCGGTTGCCGTAGCCCATCGGGTTGAACCAGAAATGCCACCCGCCACCACCCGTGCGCACGCGGGGCCCCGCGGGGAACTCGCCGCCGAGCAGATGACACAGCCCGTGCCAGCCCTCGGCGGAGTCGACGTCGGCCACGTCCATCGTGATGCCGGTGCGCAGCCCCACGTTCGCCCCGGGCCAGCGGGCCCACCACAGATCGATCAGGCGCGGGTCGGTGCTCGCCTCGGTGAGGCCGTGACGCAGGTGGGGATGCTTGCCGGGACGCTCGCACGAGACTCCTTTGTCGCAGGTGCAGCCGCCACTCGGGTCAGGCGCATGCACCGGCAGGACCGGGATGCCATGCCGGGCGTAGGCCAGTGCGGCTGTCAGCGACATTAGAACAAGCGTACGACAAAATTATTCGATCTTGAGGGTTTGCAGCACGTGCGCGATGTGGTGCGACGTGCTCCACGACATCCAGCCGGAGGCGCTGCCGGCTCCGGGGGCGATCCGGGCCCGGCGGGCGATCTCGGCGTCGCCCCACGAGAAGCGGGCGCCCGCGGCCGGCCAGTGTTCCGAGGTGACCAGCGTGCGGCAGAGGTCGTGACAGCGGTCGTCGCTGCGCCCGCCCCGGCGCGACCAGCGGTAGATCCACCAGTTGTGCTCGCCGGTGTAGCGCAGGGTCGGCAACTGCCGGTGACGCTGTACGCCGCGGCGCCGCACCGGCGAGGTCACCCCGTAGTCGGCGTACCCGATGCCGGGCTCGCCGATCCGGGCCCACACCCGCGCGTCGTGGCGGTCGATCGTGACGGCGCGGTCGGTGGGCAGGTCGTCGAGGTTCGGGGGCATGGCGCCCGAGGCCACGCTGATCGAGCGCCACGCCCGGCCGCGGGCCCATCGGAGGATCCGGTACAGCTGTTCCTGGAAGCGGGCCGCGTGGGTCACGCAGGGCGTCTCGGCGAGGTCGATCATCAGGTCGACCTCCTCGGCCTCCAGCCCGGCGCCGTGCAGCATCCGGTCGACGAGCACGTCGGCCTGCCCCGGGTTGGCCGCGTCGACATGCGGCTGAAGCCGCAGAACGGCACGGCGCAGGTGCATGCGGGCGGCCAGGCCGTGGGCGGCCAGGCGACGACGGCCCTCGTACGCCCTCAGCACCGGCAACATGGCCACGCCCAGATCGGCGAGTTCCTCGGCCAGGTCGAGCGACGGCGCGACGAGTGGATCAGTGGGATCGGGGATCTCACCGAAGTCGACTGCGACGGCGCCCGTACGGGGTGGCAGCTCGCGGATCAACGGCAGCAGGCTCGTGCTCCCGTCGAGCTCGAGAATCGGCATGACCCGCACCGCCTCGTACGCCGTCAGGTGGGTGAGCGCCGCCATCTCGCCGCGCCGCGGGCGCAGGATCGGCCGGTACACGCCGTCCTGCATGGACCCCGCCGTCGTGAAGACCGCCATTAACTCAAAGTAGCGGCTCCTGTCGCATAAGTGACACTCCCTTGTGTAAATAAGCGAGGATGGCCTGATTTGCCTCCCAGCCGTCGGGGAACTTCACGGGCACGTTGAGGTGCACCGGCTCGGTCGACGGATGCGCGTCGAGCAGTTCGGCGATGCCCTCGCGGGCGACCACGACACACCCGTGGCGGTGCCGCGAGGTCAGCACGCACAGTCGGCCGGACTCCAGGTGGAAGGCGGTCGCGTCCTGCCGGCCCGAGAGGGGATGGAGCACGATCGTCAGGTCGTACTCCCGCCCCTGGAGCCGGTTGGCGGTGTCGACCGTGACGCCCTTGGCCTCGGGCGGGAGCAGGGAACGGATGACGGCGGCCTGGTCGCGGTGGGCGGCGCCGATGGCGATGCGGTCGGCGGTCAGCGGACCCCCGCCCGACTCCGACGAGGTGATGGCCTCGCGGGCCAGGGCCCTCGCGGCGAGCTCGGCGCAGGCGGTGGCGGCTTCGGCGTCCGTACGGATCGTGAAGCGCGCCGGAAGCTCGTGCAGCCCCCATCCGGTCTCGGCGGCGCTGTCGAGCACTTCGTCGAGCCGGTCGGCCGCCTCCCGGCCGAAGGACAGGGCGCGATCGCCGGGGCCCGTGCCGGAGCGGAAGCCGGTGAAGGGATAGAAGGCCTCGGCGACGACCGGGGCCGCGGTGTGGGGCAGCCGCCACGACACGGGCAGGCGGTGGACGGGCAGGTCGGGGTTGTGCCGGAGCAGGACGGCGACGGCGCTCTGCATCGGGTCCCAGGACAGGCCCGTCCAGCGTTCGACGTCGACCGTGGAGAACGGGTCGAGCTGACCCGGGTCACCCACGAACAGCGCGCGGAGGAACCGTGGCGCCACGCGGAGCAGCGCGTCGGACCGCATCTGATAGGCCTCGTCGACGATCGCCCACGGCCACGTGCCCTCGGTGACGGTCGCCCATTTCGCGGCGGTGCCGATGGTGACGGCCGGCGTGCCCAGATCGCCGACCTTGGCCCCGACGCGGCAGTTCGGGTGGTCGCGGACGCGCTCGCTGGCCTCGTAGTCGACGGCGGACAGGCGGCCCACCGCGACCTCGGGCGAGCGGGCGCCGAGCCGGGAGATGAGGTCGTCGACCTGCTCGTTGGTCTGCGCCACGATCATCAGCGGCTCGCCGGCCGCGGCCAACTCGCCGGCGGCCCGGACGACCAGCGTCGACTTGCCCGCGCCGGGTGGCGAGTCGACCACCACGCCCCGGTGATCACCCTCGCGCAGGTCGCGCAGGACGGCCTCGACGACGAGCCCCGCCTCGACGGCCGGGGGCAGCACCTGTTCCGCGTTCACCGGGGCACCGTAGCGCGCTCACCGGCGCATTCCCGGGTTATCCACAGGGCACGGCGGGCGGGGCGGACGAGGCTACGGTGAGTTCCGACTCCGACACGGGGAGGTGTTCGTCCATGTTCGACGGTCGTGATCTCGAAGATGCGGAACGCATGATCGACGACTGGCAGGCCGGCATCGGGGCCCGCGCGGCGCAGGCCCGCGAGCTGTCGGCGCGGCTGGCGGCGGTCCGCGTGACCGCGCGCAGCGAAGACGGCCTGGTCGAGGTCACGATCGGTTCCACGGGCGACATCGTGCGCCTCGAGCTGGCCGAGGGCATCCGCGGGCGGCCCGCCGCCGAGACCGCCCGGGCGATCCTGACGACCCTGCGTGTGGCTCGGCGGGCGCTCGCGGCCGAGGTGACCGAAGTGACGACCGCGACGGTGGGCGCCGAGTCGGAGGCCGGGCGGGCGGTGATCGAGTCGTACGCGCGTCGCTTGCGCGAGCCCGAGGAGTGACCCGGCCGTTGGGGGCGGCTCCCGGCGCTCTTTCCGGGGCCGGATTATCGGGTGGCGGGGTCTTGATCGCTCGGCGAACGGCGGTTCTGCAGCCGGTCGGTGGGGGTGAATGAATTTGCTCAGCGACAAGCAACACACAGTTTCTTGATTGCGACGGCAACTAGTGGCGATCGAGGGGACGGCGCCCATTGCTCAAGGTGACCGAATGACTACGTTCGGCTCTTATGGATTTCGGGTATCGGCTGGGCCGGGCCGGTTTCGCTGCGTCACCGCCAAGCCCTTGTCGCTTGTGGACGCCGGTTCGGCCGGCCGGTTGCGCGAGCCGTCGGATGGGGCGAAACGGGGTCTATGGCGCGTATCCGAGACGTCGAGACTGGCACTGACGGAAATCTGACAACGGGGTAGTCGGGCGCGTGCTGGCGGAGCCTCGCGGGTGTCGTCCGCGGTGGGGTCCGTACGGGCCGGTGGTGCGGATTTTGATCTTCCGGGTGACTGGGTTCGCGTGCGGATGAAAGGGGTTGAAAGGGAAAGCTCGCAGGTGAGGGCACTGTGGATCGTCACTGTGAGTGGATGTTTGCGTGCTGGTCACCACTCTGAAATATCCGAGTGATTTACTACTCTCACGGGGTGAATAGCGAGACCGACATGCAACTTGCACGTGCGGTTCGCCGTGCAAGTTGCATGTTTCGCAAGCTCTCGACCTGCTGCTCCATCGTCGTAGCTAGGTTTTGATCGTTTCGCTGGATTTCATTCACGGGCGTTTTTGGGATCTAGGAAAGTCGACCCTTCCAGTCGATCACTGGAAGTGGAACTCTTCTAGCCAGCAGTAACGCCAGCGACACGGACGGTGGTGGTAACGAATGCGCCCAGACGTTCTGGTCGGTCCGAGCGAGTGGGTGGTCGAGCAGTTCGGCGACAAGGTAGCCGGCGAACTGTGGACGCGGGTGCCGGAGGCGCTGAGCACCGCGATCGAGCGCGAGATCCACGCCCATCCCGCGATGACGCAGACCATGGAACGAGTGATCGCGAATCCGCGATGGGCTCTCCCCTACGAGGAGCTTGTGCTGTTTCTCGGCACTCTCCCCGGTGCCGAGATCATCAGTGTTCCCAAGTCGGTCTACCAACTGGTCGTGATCAACGGCCACGTGGTGGTGCCGTGGTGCTACGGCCAGTCGGCCCGTGACTCGATGCTCGACGCGCCCGTCGGGCGTTCGTTCGGGCGGCTCGCCCGCGAACTGTTGCGCCGGTTCGGGCCGTCGTGGCGTCGTTCGCAGGCCGAGGCGCCGCTGCCGCTCGACGCCGTCGACGAGCGTGAAGTCGCCAAGATCTGCGCCGCGATCGCCCAGATCTCACCGAAGCCCGAGGTGGTGATCGCCGGGTTCGCCGGAACGCCCAATCTGGGACTGCTCCGGGCCTGCCTCGGTGAGATCAAATCGACCGACAACGGGTCGCTGAACTGGAGTCACCTCGACGACCTGCCGCTGCCCCCGCCCGTCATCCCTCGCCCGCGCCGCATGCAGTTCCCCTGACCCGACCTGAACGCCTGGACGCGCACCTGCCGGACCTTCCCAGGTGCGCGTCATGACGTACGGGGGTATGCCGGTCCGCCGGTCTGATCGGTGAATGGCGGCAGCTGCGCTCGTGGGTGAAACGGCAGGGTGCGGTCGGTTCGCTTGCCGGCTCGGTGAACGGCGGCGGCCGGTTCTGGTGGGCGGAACAGTGGCGCGGCGCGGTTTATCCGGAAAGCGCACGGGAACTCCGCGACCCATGGACAGAGGCAGCAACAAGCACAGCGCCCGCGTCGACGACGAACTGGCCCAGGAGGTCCGGGGCATCGTCCAAGGCGTGTCGGGCGGGCGCGCCGACGAGGGGCGACTGGCCGAACCGCCGGCCGACGGCGAGCCGGATGTGAGCGCCGTGCTCGATGAAGGTGAGGTCCGCGACATCAGCCGGCTCGGGCGGTACATCGGGCGGTCCGCGCTCCCCGGCGACCGTGTGAAGCTGCGGCAGAGCGCTGAGGTTCTGCTGGCGCCCGACGACGTGCTGGCCGACATCGACAGTCTCCCGGCCGGCAAGGAGTTCCAGACGGTCGCCGAGATCTGGACGGCCCTCGGCCGCTGATCACAACCGAGGCGAGCTCATCACGACCGGCGGAAGCTGATCACCGCCCGCGGAAGCTGATCACCGCCCGCGGAAGCTGATCACGCACGGCGGAAGCCGATCACGAAGGGCGAGAGGGGAACGGCGGCGCAGCCCGCTCCGGTGCGGGCCGCCGCCGCTCTTTGTGCCTGTCCGGGGCGCCGGGGGTATGACCTGGTGGTGACTTCATCTGTGGTGGTTACCGGAGGCGGGCGCGGGGTCGGGCGCGCGATCGTGGAACGGCTCCTGGAAGAGCCCGGCCTGACCGTGGTGGTGGTCGAGTTCGAGGCGGGGACGCTCGACCGGAGTGAGAAACACGAGCGCCTGGTGCCGGTCATCGGGGACGCCTCGGACGAAGAAGTGGTCGCGCGTGCGGTGGAAGCGGCGGGGAGTGGCGGGGCGGTTCTGCGCGGGTGGGTGAACAACGCCGCGGTGTTTCCGGGTGGGTGGCTGCACGAGATGTCGGGCACGGACGCGGGCACGCTGATCAACCGGAATCTCGCGCCGGTTCTGGCCGGGTGCGGGGCGGCGGTGCGGGCGTTCCTGGCCGCCGGGGTGCCGGGGTCGATCGTGAACGTGTCGTCGCACCAGGCCCAGCGGGCGGTCCGCGGGGCCTTCGCCTATGCGACGGCCAAGGCGGCGGTCGAGGGGCTGACGCGGGCGCTTGCGGTTGATTACGGGCGTCATTCCGTACGGGTCAATGCCCTCGCTCTCGGGTCGATCGCGACGGACCGGTCGGACGCGCATCTGGACGCGCTCGGGGCCGAGGCGCGGGACGGGTTCGAACGTGAGATCCGGCTGCTCCAGCCGCTGGGACGGATGGGCCGCACCGACGAGGTGGCCGAGGCGGCGGCGTTCCTGCTGTCGGAGCGCTCGTCCTTCATCAACGGCGCGATCATCCCGGTCGACGGGGGCCGTTCCGCCGTGGGCCGCGACCCCGAAGAGATCTGATCGGCGTGGGCCGCGACCCCGAAGAGATCTGACCGCCGTGGGCCGCGACCCCGAAGAAATCGGCGCGGGCCGCGACCCCGAAGAGATCTGACCGCCGTGGGCCGCGACCCCGAAGAAATCGGCGCGGGCCGCGATCCTGAAGAGATCTGACCAGCGTGGGACGCGGCCCCGACGATGCGATCACGGAGAGACGGCGCGTGGACGAGGAACGGCCCCGGGTGTGAGCCGGGGCCGTCGTGTGTGCGGGTGGGACTACTTGCCGTACGGCTGTGGCGCCAGGTAGGCGGTGGAGAAGGGCTCGTGGCGGGCCCGCATGTCGGCGTACGCGGTCAGGATCAGCGGGCTGACGACCACGCCCGAGGCGATCGAGAACGCCGTCGAGACCAGGGCCAGGAAGAGGCTCACGCCCGTGCCGGCGGTTCCGGTGGGGTCCAGGGCGGTGCTGAAAATGCCCTCGACCACGGCGAACGCGATGTAGAGGCCGAGCACGGTGGCCACGCGACCGAGGGCCGCCCCGAAGTCGGCGTGGAACAGCTGGAAGGCCCGGCTGATGCCCTGACCACGCTCCAGCAGGATGATCGGCGGCAGGATCATGAAGACGAGTGCGGCGTAGATGCCGGGCAGGAAGCAGAAGACGAGGCCGACCAGGACCACCACCCCGGCCAGGATCTGCCAGCCGAGCAACGGGAAGAACCGGCTCAGGCCGCTGCGCAGGGCCTGGCTCACCGAGACCGGCTGACCGGTGGCCCGCTGCACGAGAATGTCCAGTGTGGCCAGCTGCGCGATCAGGCTGAGCACGAACGTGGCCAGCGCGAACGCCATGATCACCAGGAACGGGCCCAGGAAGTCTTCGAACGTGGGGGTGTCGGACTCGAGCACGACGCTCGAATCGGGGGCGACCACCGCGGCCACGATGCCGACCGCCAGCAGCGGGACCGCCCACGCCAGCTGCACCATCGTCATCGGCTGCCAGACGGCGCCCAGCAGCGTGAAGCCGCGTCGCCACCAGCCGCCGAAGTCGGCGCTGACCAGGGGGTCTTCCGGGCCGGCGTAGTAACCGGAGGGAAGGCTGTAACCGCCGTAACCGGGCGGGGGCTGGCCGGGAATGCCGTAGCCCGGATTCCCATAGCCGGGCGGCGGCGCCTGACCGGGATATCCGTAGCCGGGCGGCGTCTGGCCCGGAACCCCGTAGCCGGGCGGCGGAGGCTGACCGGGAGCGCCGTATCCGGGCGGCGGAGTCTGAGTGCCATAACCCGGCGGCGGTGGAGTCGGCGTGCCGTAGCCCGGCGGGGGCGGGGTCGGCTGGCCGAAGCCCGAGCCCGGATCCCCGGCGGCCTGGTGGGGGTCGCTGTGCTCCCGCCAGGGGTCCTGCCCCGGAGGCGGCGCATAAGGCGACGGCGGCTGCTGAGGGGAACCGCTGACCGGCGGGTGACCGTACGGATCGGAGGGCGGCTGCTGAGGAGAGCCGGAGACCGGCGGCTGGCCGTACGGGTCGGACGGCGGCTGCGCGAACGGGTCGGACGGCGGCTGATAGGGCGATGCGGTCGGATCAGAGGGTGGCGGATTGCCCGAGGAATCCGGGCGCTTCTCGTCCGGTGTGCCCGATGCGTTGTCGCTCACGATCTCCCCAGCTCCCGTCATTGATCAGCGGCAACCCTATCTGGCCAGGTCGAGCGACACGCGGACCGCGCCCCGGCGCCGGGAAGGAAGCGCGGCGCGCTGACCGCGACACCGCGAGCGACGAGACGGCGCGTCCTAGACTTCAGAGGATGGCCGAGCAACTGGAGTCGCCCACGACGATCCGTGACCGGGCCGTCGCGGTCGCCGACTACCTGCTCGCCGTACGGGCTCAGATGGAACGCCCCGCCCGCACGGTCCCCGCCGACACCCTGCGTCTCGACGCGCTGCCTGACCACCCCGGCTGCCAGGTCGGTCTGGCCGACGGCACCTCCTGGCTGCGCGTCGGCCTGCCTGACCTGCCCCCGCCGGTCGAGGTGCCCCCAGGCCTGCGGCGCGACGTGACCGCGTCGGCCACCGAGGAACCGCAGGGCGACGAGGAAGAGTTCACCACCTGGCGCGACGAGGTCTGGCGCCCCTGGGCCCACGCCACCGCCGAGGCCGAGAAGACCCGCGCCCTGCACCGCCGCCTCTTCGACCTCATGCACCAGCTCGACATGACCGCGGCCACCACCGAGCTGGTCTGGGGCCACGGCCTGCTGGAGACCGTGATCAACGGGGAGCGGGTCCTCTATCCGCTGGTGGCGACGCCGGTGCTGATCGAATACGAGCCCGACCGCTCGATGATCACCGTCTCCCCGGCCGGGCCGTCGCGGCTGCAGACCGACGCCCTCAACGGTCTCGACGACCGCTATCTGAGCCAGCTCGTCGCCCTGGCCGGTCCGGCCGGCACGCTCGAGGTCGACCTGTGGAACGACCTCGACCGGCGGGAACTGTTCGAACGCGCGCTGGGCCGGCTCGGCTACGACCGGCTGATCACCGACGAGGACACCCGGCCCCACGTCAAGGACGTCGGCGTCCTCTTCGCCCGGCCCAAGCAGCGGCTGCTGCGCGGCTTTCTGGAAAACCTGCGCGACCGCCTGCTGACCGGTGACACCGAGGCGGTCGGCGCGCTGGCCGCGATCGTCGCCCACGAGCCCAGCAAGCTGCGGATGCCCGGCGACGAGCCGGAGAGCTGGCAGCGGGTCGGCGAGCGCCTGCTCATGCCGCTGCCGACCAACGAGGCGCAGGAGTCGATCGCCCGCCGCCTGGCCCAGCACCGCAACGTCGCCGTGCAGGGCCCGCCCGGCACCGGCAAGACCCACACGATCCGCAACCTGATCTGCCACCTGATGGCGAACGGCAAGCGGGTGCTGGTCGTCGCGCAGAAGGAGGACCCGCTGCGGGTGCTCCGCGACGGACTGCCCGAAGAGATCCGTTCCCTCTGCCTGGCCGTGCTGGGCCGCACCACCGACCAGCTCGTGCAGTTGCAGCTGGCCGCCCGGGAGCTGTCCGACCGCGCCGCCACTCTCGACAAGGCCGCCGAGGCCCGCCGCGTCGAGCGCCTGACCTCGCTGTTGGAGGAGGCCGAGCGGGAACTGGCGACGGCCCTCGGCGGGTTGCGCGCGATCGCCGAGAACGAAGCGGTCACGTACGTGATCGACGGCGCCCCGCTGACCCCGGTCGAGGTCGGCGCCTGGCTGCGGGAGCGGGCCGCGACCCGCAGCGGCATCCCCGATCCCGTGTCGGGCCCGCCGCCGCTCGACGGCACCGAGTTCGGCACGCTGCTCGAGCTGAGCCACAGCATCAGCAATACCGACAAATCGGATGCACTGAAAGAGCTGCCGGGAACAGGTGATCTTCCGTCCGCCCGGGACGAGACGAACGCCCGCGAAGAGCAGAGATCGCTGGCGACAAGGGTCGAGGCGCTCGCCGCGCAGGGGCTGGACCTGCAGGCCGTCCGCGATACGAACGTCGCCGCCGTCCGTGACGACCTGCACGACGCCCTCACCTGGTTGCGCCGCCGCGAGGGCGCCTGGACCGACCGCCTCGGCCGTCTGCTCAACGACCCGCACTGGCGCACGGTCTGGGCCGACCACGTCACCGCCACCGAGGCTCTGCTGGCCGAACTGGCCACCCTCACCCGCGCGCTCGCCGGTCATCAGATCACCGTCCCCGGCCCGTACGCGTCGGAACCGAAACGCCTCCTCGCCCAGTTGGCCGAGATCCGGCAGCGGTTCGCGGGCGGCCGGGGTCTGAGCCGGCTCATGCAGGCGGCCCTCTACCGCGTGGCCGACGAGGTGCGCGTGGACGGTGAACCGCTGCGCACCGCCGAAGACGTCGACGTCGTGACCGCCTGGGTGCGGCGCGGGCAGGCGAGGCAACGGCTGGGCGGTCACTGGGCCGAGTGGCGGCAGCGTCTCGCGATCGCCGACCCGCCGGGCGGGTGGGGCGACCCCGAGATCTGGGCCGGCGCGCTGCTGGCCGAGGCGGGGCAGTCTCTCGACTGGGACGTACGCCATTGGCCCGCGCTGGCCGATCGGCTGGCTGCCCTCGTACCGCAACACGAACTTGACCTTGACCCGGCGCGGCTGGCCGATGTGGCCGCCCTGCTCGACGCGGCACCCGCGGTCTATGACCTCGACGCCGCGAACCACCAACGGCAGAACGTGACAAATCGCTTGAAAGCGTGGCCGCATCTCATGCAGGCATGGGCAACGCTCGACGGCTGGGACGAGCAGCTGGCCGAAGTAAGGCGTTTATCCGCCTTGTGCCCAGCGGCGGCCGACCTGCGCGACAAATTGGACACGCTGCGGGCCGAAGCCCCCGAGTGGGCCGCGATGATCGAGGCCGGCCGGGTGCCGCCGGTGAGCGGCCAGGCGTGTCTGGAGGCGTGGCAGTGGCGGCGCGCCCAGACCTGGTTCGACGAGGTGATCGGCAGCGTCGACCCGGCGGTGCTGGCCAAGCGCGTCGAGAGCGCCCGCGACAAGATCCGGCGCCGTACGGCCGAACTGGTGGTCGCCTCGGCCTGGCTCGAGGTGTCGCGCAGCCTGGACGACCGGCGCCGCGCCGCCCTGGCCGACTGGACCACCGCGCTCCGCAAGATCGGCAAAGGCACGGGACGTACGGCCGCCGCTTGGCAGGCGCACGCCCAGCGCGCGATGGAGTCGGCCGTCGAGGCGGTGCCGGTCTGGGTCATGTCGGTCGACCGGGCCATCGAGCAGTTCGCCGGTGGCGCCCGGTTCGACGTGGTGATCGTGGACGAGGCGTCGCAGGCCGACCTGTTCGCCCTGCCCGTGCTCTCGCTCGCCGAACGGGCCGTGGTGGTCGGCGACGACCAGCAGATCGGCCCCCAGCTGGGCTTTGTCGGCGCGGTGGCGGGCCTGATCCACAGCCACCTCGACGACGTGCCCTCGGCCGAGCACTTCGACCCCGAGTCGTCGCTCTATGACCACGCCGTCCGCCGGTCACCCGAGCGGATCCTGCTGACCGAGCACTTCCGCTGCGTGCCGCAGATCATCGAGTTCTCGTCGCGGCACTACTACGACGGCAAGATCATGCCGTTGCGCGCGGACCGGCCGGCGTTCGCCCCGATCCGTACGGTGTTCCTGCCGGCCGGGGTGCGTCAGTCGCTCAGCGGCTTCGGGGACGTCAACGTGGCCGAGGCCGAGGCGCTGGTGCAGCAGGTGGCGTCGATCGTGCGCGACCCGCAGTACGACGGCCGCACGCTGGGCGTGATCTCCATGCTGTCGACCAGCGGGCAGGCCGGTTACCTGTTGCACCAGCTGCGCGAGGAGATCGGCGAGGACGAGATCCAGGCCCGGCGGCTGCGGGTCGGCGACGCGTACACGTTCCAGGGTGACGAACGCGACATCGTGCTGGTGTCCATGGTGGTCTCGGACAACGACCCGAAGGTGGCCGCGTTCACCAAACGCGAGTACCACCGGCGGATCAACGTCGCCGCCTCCCGCGCCCGCGACCAGCTGTGGATCTTCCATTCCGTACGGCCGGGGTCACTGCTCGCCGACGACGCGCGGGGGCTTCTTCTCACGTACGCGCTCAATCTCGCCCCGGCCGAGGAGGTCGCCGACCTGGCCGTCCGCTGCGAGAGCGACTTCGAACGCGACGTCCTGCAGCGCCTGTCGGCCCGTGGGTTCCGGCCGATCCCGCAGTTCCGGATCGGCGCCTACCGCATCGACTTCGTGCTCAGCGCCCCCGACGGCCGCCGGCTCGCCATCGAGTGTGACGGCGACGCCTACCACGGCCCGGAGCAGTGGGAGAGCGACATGCGCCGCCAGGCGGTGCTGGAGCGGGTCGGCAACTGTGTCTTCGTCCGCATCCGGGGCAGCATCTACGCCCGCGAGCCCGAGGCCGCGATGGCCCCGGTCTGGCAGCGCATCGCCGAGCTCGGCATCACCCCGCCGCCACGCCGCACGGTGCTCGAAGTGGGTCAGTGGCAGGGTTCCAGTTCACCGAACGCCCGCCGTCTGGCTGAGGGCGCGGCCGCGCTGGCCTCGATGATCCCGGCCGACCGCCGTGTGCGGGTGCCGATCGGGGAGACCCTGGCCGGCAACCTGGCGGCGATCCGGTCGGCGGTGACCGACCCGCCGATGGTGACCGTGGGTGGTGACTGCGGGGTCGAGCTGGCGCCGATCGAGGCCGCGCTCGAGCGGCACGGCGACGGGCTGGTCGTGGTCTGGTTCGACGCGCACGGCGATCTCAACACGCCCGAGTCGTCGCCGTCGGGCGCGTTCCACGGCATGGTGCTGCGCACGTTGCTGGGGGAGGGCCCGCCGGAGATGGCACCCCGGCGCACCTTGCGGCCGTCACAGGTGGTGCTGGCCGGTGTGCGGGCGCTCGATCCCGCCGAGAAAGATTATGTATCGGACAAATCGATCGTCATGGTCGACGTGGACGACGTGTCTCTCATCACCCAAGAGGCGCGAGCCGTCTACATCCACATCGACCTCGACGTGCTCGACCCGGCCTGGTTCAGCTCGGTCGGCGCGCCCGAGCCCGACGGCGTACGCCCCGAGCGCCTGGCCGCCGCGGTGAAGGCGCTCACCGACCGGTTCCCGCTGGCCGGCCTAGGGATCACCGAGTACGAACCCGGCGACCCCCGTGACCGCGAGGTGCTGGCCAACCTCGTACGGGAAATGTTCTAGGCCTTGACGTGCTCGATGCGGGCCTTGACCCGGCAGTAGTTGGAGAGCAGCGTCACCAGCGCCGGGCCGTCGATCAGTTCGAGCGGGCGGCCCGCCACCGCCTCGTACGCCTCGGGTTCGATGCCGCCCAGCGAGACCAGGATGCCCTTCGTCGCGCCGGCCGCCGTCACCGCTCCGGCCAGCGCGTGCACCGCCGCCGAACCCGACGCCCCGCCCCGCACGGCGAAGATCACCACCGGTCCGCCGAAGATCGGGCGCGGGTCGGTGGCCTGCCAGCGCGTGCCCAGGCCGGTGCGCTGAGCCGCTCCCATCTGCAGACCCATGATCCCGAAGAGGTCGCCGAGCTGCTGCTCCCACTGCGCGTCGGAGAGCGCGACCAGGTTGGGGCGCTCGTCGATCTCGGCCAGCACGTTGAACTCCTCGGTGAAGTCACGGTCGGCGTCACGGTCAAAATCGATCTTTTCCCGTACGGCGGTGAGCTCGTCGGGCGCCGAGGAGAGCGCCCCTTCGAGGTGTTTGACGCAGGCCACCGGGTCGACCCGGCGCAGCTTGATGGACGCGAACGTCTCGCGCGCGGCCTGGATCGACACCAGGCAGGGCCGCACGAACCGGCCGTTGCGGCGGTCGATCGTGTCGACGATGCCGTTGAACGACACCTGGCGTACGAGACCGCCGCGGTCCGCCTCGATCACCTCGTGGATCGTGCGCAGCGTGACCCGGGCGATCACCTCGACGTAGCGCCGGCGGATCTCGGTCTCGTCGCGCGGCACGGCGTTGAGGTCGTCGCGGAACCGGTCGTAGCGGTACTCCTTGACGTGCGGCACCACCTCGATCGGCGGCAGGTGGTACTCGATCAGCAGATGGCGCTGCTTGGGCAGGTAGGCCAGCCGGAAGTGCTGCGGGAAGTCGTCGGGATAGACGGAGTTGCCGAGCACCATCGCGAAATATTCCACGACCGACGCCGGGTCGGCCTCGGCCACGGCACGGGCGAAACGGTCGACCTCGGCGTTGTACGCGGTGATCTTCGCCTCGTGCTTGCGCAGGCTGTCGTCGTACGCCCGTTGCCGCACCACCAACTGGCGTTTGCGCCGCTCCTCGGCCTCGGCCCACCGGGACCGGGCGTCGTCGAAGGCGCGCTGGGCGCTGGCGTTCTGCTGCTGGCGCAACCGGTCGCCGCCGAGGATCTTGCCGACGCCGCGCGGTTGCGGCGGCACGTAACTGTCCCATCGCGGCTCGGGCAGCGGGCGGGCCAGCGGGCCCGGGTCGAACGGGGGTGCGACGACCGGTTTCTTGAACACCTGGAGGTCGATGTGGTCGTCGACGTCCAGCGTGGAGAGCAGCAACGCGTCGAGGTCGCTGAGCCGGGCCCGGATCTCCGCGTTCGCGGCGGCGGCGTCGGCCGACTTCGCCTCCAGATAGAGCCGCTGGTGCTCACGCTTGCGGTCGGCGTCAACCGCGGCCTGCTGCGCTGCGGCGATGGCCAGGTCCGCGTTCCGGCGGATCAGGTCGCGCTGCTGCGCGGCCGCGGTGTTCGCCCGATGGTCGGCGGCCGCCTGGGTGGCGTGCACGCGCTGCATGTCCCGAATGATCCCCATGCTTGTCCTCCGCGTCGGTCCAGAAACCACCATATCCAGGCCGAAACGGATCTCGTGACGCGGCGCGTCCTGAGTGTGACGTGGCGTGCATGACGAGGGCCTTCGGCGGGTAGCAGTCGCTCAAGGTTCCACAATCGGCACTAGCAGTAACTGTCTGTCATGGAAAGCATGCTATTTCCCGGCCCGAACTACGCAGCGCAGTGGTCAACCGATCAGGTATTTCCCTACTCTGATCGGGCGAGAAGCTGCTGCTGGACGCTTTCCGCGAGCGAGCGCCGAAACATTGGAGCAGCTGTCCACTGTTATCTCGGCCGTGTGACGGGTCGTAATAGTGCCGGGGCTTGGGGACATTCTGGGGGGAGGTGGCGGGCGCATGGCCGCACCCGATGAGCATCAGCATGCGCGGACGCCGCGTCTGCCCGAACAACGCACCCCCGCCGAGGACCGGCCGGCCTGGTTCTCCTACACCGCGACCGGCGACCGCATCGTGTGGTCGGCCGCGCTGCGCGCCATGCTCGGCGACCCGCCCGGCCAGGACGAGGTGAGCCGCAAGGTCCTCGCCCGCTACGTGCACCGCGACGACCACGCCGAGGCGCTCTCGGCCATCACCCGGGCCTGGACCACCCGCACCCAGATGCGGACGACGATCCGGCTCATGCGGGCCGACGGCGGGTGGTTCGACGTGGACTGCCGGCTCGACCCGGTGAAGAGCCCGGACGGCACGGTCCGCGGCATCCGCGGCACGGTGACCGACGTCTCGGTCCGCGAACGTGCCCGCCGCGAGATGGACCGGCTGGCCCGCCGCGGCGAGACCGTGCAGTCCTCGCTGGTCGAGCCCGACCCGGCGACCGGCCTGCTGACCCGGGCCCGGTTCGCCGACGAGATCGACCGCGCGCTGCGGCGGGGCGGCGGCGCGGTGCTGGTCGTCCGCGTCCAGCCGGCCGGCCACGGCGACGACGTGCGGCCCGAACGCAACGCCGACCTGCTGCACCGGGCGGTCCGGGTGCTCGAGGGCGTGATGCAGCAGGGTGCGATGCTGGGCCGGGTCGGTCCCAACGAGATTGCCGTGCTGCTGCCCGGAACCTCCTGGCCGATGGCCCGGCGCGAGGCCGACCTGCTGGTCGAGGCGCTGCGGTCGCAGACCTTCGTGCTGCCCGACACCTGGCTGCGGGCCGACGCGTGGGGCGGCCTGGTCCGGTTCACCCCCGACGGCGACGCCGGCAGCCACGAGCTGCTGATCGACGCCGAGCACGCGTGGCGGCAGTCGCGGGAATCGGCCGTGCCGCTGACCCTGATCGCGCACCCGGTGCCGGCGCGCGACCGGCAGGGCTCCTATCGCAGCCGGGTGGCCGACGCGCTCGACACCGACCGCTTCACCCTCTATGCCCAGCCCATCCTCGAGCTGCAGACCAACGAGGTCACCCGCCACGAGCTGCTGCTGCGGGTGCTCGACGAGGCGGACGGGCCGCAGTCGCCGATCCAGGTGCTCGACATCGCCGAGCGTCTCGACGCGGTCTTCGACATCGACCTGTGGGTGGTCGAGCGGGCCATGCAGCTCGCCGCCGACCAGCCCGGCACCTGCCTGCAGATCAACCTCTCCGGCCGCTCGGTGGGCGACCCGCGGCTCACCGACGAGGTCGAGCGGCTGATCGAGCAGTACCGGGTCAAGCCCGAGCAGCTGACCTTCGAGATCACCGAGACGGCGCTGATCGGCAACCTGAGCGAGGCCCGGCGGTTCGCCGACCGCATCCGCGATCTGGGCTGCGAGCTCGCGCTGGACGACTTCGGCTCCGGATACGCGTCGTTCCGCTACCTGCGGATCTTCCCGATCGACCTCGTCAAGATCGACGGGGAGTACGTGGTCGACCTCGTCAACAGCCCCCAGGACCAGGTTCTCGTGCGGGCGCTGGTGCAGGTCTGCCAGGCGTACGGGATCCACACTGTGGCCGAGTTCGTGCAGGACGAACCCACCCTGCGGTTGCTGCGTGAGCTCGGCGTCGACTACGTGCAGGGCTATCTGATCGGCCGTCCCGCTCCCGTTGTCGAAGGCCGGTTGCAGACGTCCTGAGCTGGGTACAACACCCGGCATGGAGCACTTCACCATCGCCACCGTCGCCGAGAAGAGCCCGGACTTCCGCCGCGTGCTCTGGACCGGCAAGCACACCCAGCTGGTCATCATGACGATCCCGCCGGACGGCGAGATCGGCGAGGAGGTCCACGAGGTGGACCAGATCCTCACCTTCGTCAGCGGCACCGGCAAGGCCATCGTCTCGGGTCAGACCCGCAACATCGCGCAGGGTGACCTGGTCGTGGTGCCGGCCGGCCACAAGCACAACTTCCTCAACACCGGCGCCAACCCGCTGGTGCTCTACACGGTCTATGGCCCCCCGGAGCACGCCGACGGCGCGGTGCACAAGACGAAGGAACAGGCCGACGCGGCCGAGGAGGCGGGCAAGGACGAGCCGCCCGCGTAAAGCTCACCTTTGATAGCACGACGCCGGCATCGGCCGTGGCCCCCCAGCCGAACCGGTGCCGGCGTCGTGCCGTACATGAGAGCCCCCGGTTCAAGTCCCAGCGCAGCGTACTAGGGACAACGCGAACCGTCGATCAATCTGGCACACGTCCGGGGCAACCTGGACCCGGATCGTGACCAAAGCGCGGTCCGCTACTAACCTTCGGCGCATGACAGAGCCTTCTGGGACGGCCCCTCCCCGGTGGTTGACCGACGAGCAGCAGCAGACCTGGCGCCGCTTCGTCGAAGTGCTGATCAAGGTGCCGGCCGCGCTCGAGGCCCAACTCCAGCGCGACGCCGGTCTGACCCACATGGGCTACATCGTGCTCGTGCGTCTCAGCGAACAACCCGACCGGCGGCTCTCCATGAGCAAGCTGGCCAAGAACGTGAGCGCGTCGCTGTCCCGGCTCTCCCACGTCATCGCCCGGCTCGAGGGTCAGGGCTGGGTGCGCCGCGAGCGCGACGCCGCCGACGGCCGCGTACAGATCGCCGTGCTGACCGAATCCGGCTTCGAGAAGATCAGGGAGTCGGCGCCCGGGCACGTCGAGGCGGTGCAGCAGCTCATCTTCGACCGGCTCTCCCCGTCCCAGGTGCGCCAGCTGGCCAAACTGGCCGACCAACTGCTCGACCAACCGCTCGACCTCCGCATCCCGGCGACCCCTGACCCATGCGACTGATCGCATCTACGCTGGGCGCATGAGTCAGCGAGTGCAGGGCGTCATCGCCCGCAGCAAGGGTGCCCCCGTCGAGCTCACCACGATCGTGGTGCCCGATCCGGGGCCGGGTGAGGCCGTGGTCGCGATCCAGGCGTGCGGGGTGTGCCACACCGACCTGCACTATCGCGAGGGCGGCATCAACGACGACTTCCCGTTCCTGCTCGGCCACGAGGCGGCCGGCGTGGTCGAGTCGGTCGGCGCCGGGGTCACCGACGTCGCGCCGGGCGACTTCGTGGTGCTGAACTGGCGGGCCGTCTGTGGCAACTGCCGGGCCTGCAACAAGGGCAAGCCGTGGTACTGCTTCGCCACCCACAACGCCACCCAGAAGATGACCCTGGAGGACGGCACCGAGCTCTCGCCCGCCTTGGGCATCGGCGCCTTCGTCGAGAAGACGCTGGTGCACGCCGGACAGTGCACAAAGGTCGACCCGCGGGCCCGGGCGGCCGCGGTCGGGCTGCTCGGCTGTGGCGTGATGGCCGGCATCGGGGCGGCGATCAACACCGGCGGCGTGACCCGCGGCGACTCGATCGCGGTCATCGGCTGCGGCGGGGTCGGCGACGGCGCGGTGGCCGGGGCGGCGCTGGCCGGGGCCACCACGATCATCGCGATCGACACCGACGACCAGAAGCTCGAGTGGGCCAAGGGCTTCGGCGCGACCCACACGATCAACGCCCGCGGCGTCGACGTGGTCGAGAAGGTCAAGGAGCTCACCGGCGGCTTCGGCGCGGATGTCGTGGTCGAGGCGGTGGGCCGCCCCGAAACGTACGAGCAGGCCTTCTACATGCGCGATCTGGCCGGCACGGTCGTGCTGGTCGGCGTGCCCACCCCCGACATGAAGATCGAGCTGCCGCTGCTCGAGATCTTCGGCCGGGGCGGCGCGCTCAAGTCGAGCTGGTACGGCGACTGCCTGCCCACCCGCGACTTCCCGATGCTCACCGACCTCTACCTGCAGGGCCGCCTCGACCTCGACGCGTTCGTGACCGAGGAGATCCCGCTCGGCGGGGTCGAGGAGGCCTTCAAGAAGATGCACACGGGCGGCGTGCTGCGCTCGGTCGTCGTCTTCTAAAAAGATCTAACCCGCTTTTGCGTACGCCGGCACCGACCGGTCGGCGAGCAGGTCGAGGGCCAGGGCAGCGGTCCAGCTGAACGTGGGCGCGCCCAGGCCCTCGCCGTTCTTCGGGTGGAAGTATTCGAAGTGGCCGTTGCGGTGCACCAGCCGCACCATGGCCGCGCGCAGGTCCTCGGCCTCGTCGCGCCGGCCGTGGATCAGCAGGCCGCGGCGCAGCAGCCAGTTCACGTTGATCCAGACCGGGCCCCGCCAGTAGCGCTGGGTGTCGAAGTCGGGCGCCGTACGGTCGTAGCTCGGCACCGGCAGCCCGGTCTCGTCGGGCAGGCCGAACCGCTCCGAGCGCGCCTCGGCCAGGATGCCCTCGACCTGCTCGGCCGGCAGATCGGGCAGCATCAGCGGCATCAGGCCACTCACGCAGTGGGCCGGGCTGAGCGTTCCCGTACGCACATCGCGCGCGTGGAACGTGCGGGTCTCCGGGTTCCACAGGTGCTTGACGATCGCCCCCGTGATCCGCTGGGCGCGGTCGCGGTGCTTGTCGGATTCCGCGGCGAGCCCGAGCACGGCGGCGATCTGGGCCAGGGCCAGCTCGGCCGCGCCCAGGATCGAGTTGAACGACGGGCACTCGACGGCGAACATGTGGCGGCTCAGCAGATCGGTGTCCGAATACTCCTCGGCGCGGTAGCTGAGAACCAGGCCCACATAGCGGGCGTAGTCGCGGTCGGTCGGGCGGTGGGACGCGTCGGCCACGTCGAGGTCACGCCGGCGGAACGTGCTGAGCAGCGTCATGTCGGCCGGCACATTGGCCATGGCCGCGTCCCAGGACGGGCTGTTGTCCAGCCCCGACTCCCACGGGTGCACGATGCCGGCCAGGCCGGCGCCGCCGAGGTCGCGGCGCGTGGTCAGGTATTCCTGCTGGGCGACCAGGCGGGGATAGAGCCATTCCAGTTCCCCGTACGCCTGTTGGACGCACGCCGCTCCGTGAGCCGAGGCGCGGCGGTAGACCTCCCAGGCCGCGACCGCGTGCAGCGGAGGCTGGACGATCCCGGTGCTTCCGTTCGGCGGGCGGTTGGCGTACGCGGGAACGCCCCAGAAGGACGGACCCGGGAAGTAGTCGGCCTCGGCGGTCGCCGGATCGAAGACGATGTGCGGCACGCGCCCGTCGGGCCACTGGGCCTCGAACAGGCTGCGCAGGTCACGCCAGGCGCGGGTGGGATTGACGTAGGCGAGCCCGACCGCGATGAACGCGGCGTCCCAGCTCCACTGATGGGGGTAGAGGCGGCGGGACGGGACCATGTGGTCGTCCTGCCAGTTGATCTCGAGGACGCGGGCGGCGGAGTTCCAGAGTTCAGCAGACATCTCGGTCACGGGTGCGCAGGGCTGGGGGGTTACGGGGTGCATCTAAACAGAAGACCTTTCCGCTGCGGTCGCCGGATAACCCCTCATCGGGAGCCGGGGGCTGAGCTGAAGGGAACCCGGTGGTCGCGCTCGAGGCACGGACTGCCGGTGCGCCGGGCGGGTGGATTCAACCGGATTTCACGTTAACGCGAGATTACAATTCTGTTAAGGGGCCACACGGCCGATGGCCGATCCCTATGCTGCGGGCCTTATGGGGACCTTTACTTCCCGCCGCTTCTTCGCCGGCTTGGCCGCGTTGACGCTTTTCCTCGTCTGGGCGGTGCCCTCTCCCGCCTCCGCCGCGCCTTCGGCTTCCGCTGCCGGGCCTGCGGCTTCGGCCGCGGCCAAGGTCGACTTCTTCGTGAAGAGCTACACGCTGGCGCCGGGGGCCAGCGAGCTCATCTATACGCTGCTGTTCGCCGACCGGGTCCTGCCGGTGGCGTCCGGCGCGGTCTCCATCCAGTACCGGCTCGTCAACCAGAACCCGGCCTTCACGCTGCAGGAGGCGGGTCACCCGAACAACTGCAGCGTCGACATCCAGACGCTGCTCACGCTGGACTGCGGGCCCTATGTCACCGCGCTGACCCCGGCCGGCGTCGACTCCGCCGTGGTCGGCTACGTGCAGGTCGGCAGCACGGCCAAGCCCGGCGACCAGGCCACGCTCACCGCGACGATGACCGTGAAGGGCTACGCCCCGGTCACCCGCACCGCGAAGATCGTGGCCGGTGAGGGCGTGGCACTGACCGCCGCCGACCCCGAGAAGGAGCGCTCGGCCGCGCCCGGCGCCACCATCGACACCCCGCTGACCATCACCAACTCGTCGACGGGGCCGGCGTACGGGACGGCGATCGTCGCCTCCGCCCAGTACGCCTTCGAGTCCCGTACGCAATACAGCAACTGCGCCTACCTCGACGGCGTGCTGACCGCCTGCGTCTTCCCGCAGACGCTCGCGCCCGGGGCCAGCTATCGCGTCACCATGCCGCTGCGGGTCCGCAAGAACACCGCGGCCCCGGGCGTGCAGTACGCCGCGTGGCAGTGGATGACCGACGAGGAGTTCGCCGACTTCCGGCAATACGTGATCAAGGGTGGGTTCGGCCGGCTCGGTCCGGCCGGGACGGGCGGGGTGCTGACGCTGACCCCGGTCACCACCGCGAAGGCTGGTCCGCCCCAGGCCACCACGCAATACACGTCGCACGGCCTGAAGCTCACCGTCACCGGCAAGAAGTCGACCGACCTGGCCGCGCTCGGCGCCAAGGCCAAGGGCAAGAAGGGCGCGGTCGTGACGGCCTCGGTCGGCCTGGTCAACAAGGGGCCGGTCGCCATCGACCGCAGCCGGGTCCGGGGCTGGCCGACCGTGCGCTTCTACACGCCCAAGGGCACGACCGCGGTGCGTGTGCCCGGCCGCTGCTTCCCCATGACCAGCGGCGGCAAGATCGATGAGAACCGGCCCGGCGCGCCCGGCGAACTGCGCTACAGCTGCGATTTCTTCTCGCTGCTCAAGGTCGGCGGCTCGCTGAAGTTCGCCTTCGGGCTGCGGATCGACAAGGTGACCAGGGGTGCTCGGGGCTCGGTCGCGGTCGGCGCGCCGGCCGAGGAGCTGAAGAAGACCAACAACTCGGCCGCGATCGTGATCAACCCCTGATCCGCACGGGGTCACGGGCTCCCGTGATGATCCGTACACTGCGGACGTTTTGATGTTCGGGTCATGCGGAGGAGCCCCGATGCGTCCACTTGTCCTGCGTCGCTTGCTGGCCGCTCTGGCCGCGCTGGCGCTCGTCCTGGCCTGGGCGGTGCCGGCTCAGGCCGCCGCGCCGGCCGAGGTCGACTTCTACGTCCGGAACCACACAATCGTGCCCGGATCCAGTGCGTACGTCCAGACGATGCTGTTCGCCGACCGGCCCCTGCCCGTGGCCAAGGGTGCGGTCAGCCTCCGCTACCGGTTCATCGACCAGGACCCGGCCTTCACGCTCGCGCAGGAGAGTTCCCGTGACAACTGTCGCGTGGCTCCCGGCGACGTCGAGCTGATCTGTACTTCGCCGGTGACCGCGCTGATCCCGGCCGGTGTCGACGCGGTGCTGGTCGGCTATGTCAAGATCGCCGACGACGGCGTGATCGGGCGGCAGGCCACGCTCACCGCGACGATGACCGTCGAGGGACACGCCCCGATCACCCGCACGGCTCGCATCACGATCGGCGAGGGGGTCACCCTGACCGCCCCGGGAGGCGACCGCATGGTGTCGGCCGAACCGGGCGACCCGATCGACGCTCCGCTCACGGTCACGAACTCGGGCACCTTGGCGGCGCAGGGTGTCGGATTCATCAGCGGCAACAGCTACTTCCTCGAGAGCCGGACGCAGTACAGCAACTGCGAGTACACCGACGGCGCGTTGAACGGGTGCACGTTCGACCAGACGCTCGAGCCCGGGACCACGTACCGGCTGAATCTGCCGTTCCGGGTGCGGGCCGACACTCTCGCCCCGGACGTGCAGGCCGGCGGCTGGTTGTGGATGACCGACGCGGAGCTGGCCGACCAGCGGCAGTGGATCCGGAACGGTGGCTACGGGCAGATCGGCACGCCCGGCCGTGGCGGTGTGCTGCGGCTGGTCCCGGTGGCCACGGCCAAGGCGGGTCCTCCGCAGGCTCAGCGCGGGCATGCCGAGGAAAGCCTGAAAGTCCAGCTCACGGGTCGGAACTCGGCCGACGTGGCCGCGGTCGGCGCCACGGCCTCGGGCCGCAAGGGCGCCGTGGTCACCGTTCCGGTCAGCCTGGTCAATCACGGGCCGGCCGCGTTCGACCACACCAGGGGCGCAGGCTGGCCCGATGCCCGTTTCTACGTGCCCAAGGGCGCCACAGCGGTGCGGGTGCCGGACAGCTGCTTCCCGATGACGGCCGGCGGCACGATCGACGGGCTCCGGCCCGGCGCGCCGGGTTCGTCGCGTTACAGCTGTGACTTCTCCACGGTGCTGAAGGTCGGCGGCACCGTGAAGTGGGAGTTCGGGCTGCGCATCGACGAGGTGATCGCGGGGGCCCGAGGTGCGGTGGCGGTGGGCGCGCCGACCTGGACAGGCGAGCTGAACCCGGCCAACAACACGGCGGCGGTCGTTCTGAACCCGGCTGCGGCGCCGCCACCGTCCGGTGGTTCCGGCGGGGGCGGTGGGCTGCCGATCACCGGGCCGCAGGGCGCTCTGTTCGCCGGGATCGGTCTGCTGCTGGTGCTGGGCGGGGCCGGGGCACTGTTCCTCACGCGGCGCCGGGCTGCTTGAACTTTTCCGGGCGCCTTGATCTTTTCTAGGCGCCGCCGGGCCGCTTGATCTCCAGCCACAGGCGGCTGCGGCGTCCGGGCAGGTAGGGGGAGTCGAGGCGTTTGGCCACGATTCCCCCGAGGCCCTGAGCCGCGGCCGCCTCGAGGGCGAACTCGCCGCCGCCGGGGAAGTAGGGCGGGGTCTGCCAGTGGTCGCCGTTGATCGCCAGGCCCTCCAGCAGTTCGCGGCGCTCGGCGTAGCGCACCGCCTCGACCGTGCTGTGCCCCTCCAGCCACAACAGGTCGTACGCCAGGAAATGCACCGGGGTGCGCTCGGCGGCCCGCTTGGCGGCTCCGGCGTCCTTCGGCTCCTTACGCCGTTCCAGCTGGGTGATGTCGGGGAGCGTGACGATCTCGCCGTCCAGCACCGCCTCGACCGGCGCCAGCTGCGGCCCGAGCGGACGGATCTCCGGATACCACGAGGTCACGTCCTTGCCGTCGGCGTCGAGAAGGCGGACCCGGCCACCATCTATGTAGGCCGTGGTGCGACGGCCGTTCCAGGCCATCTCGAAGCCCCACTCGTCGTCCGGGGCCGGCAGCTTGGCCGCCCTCGTGGTCAGCATCGGCTCCACGGCCTCGGGCATCGACTCCCAGCCGGGCTCGGGCGGGTCCATCCGGCGGACCATCCAGTCGTTGCCGCCGGTCTGGAAGAAGACGTAGCGCCCGGACGTGCGATCGCCGTGGAACGTGACGCCGATCTCGTCGTCGCGCCACTTGCCGGTCTCGTACGTGCCGTGGTCGAAGATCGTCATCCGGCCGCCGCCGTACTCGCCGGCCGGGATCTCGCCGCTGAACTTCAGATATTCCAGCGGGTGGTCCTCGGTGTGCTTGGCCAGGTTGTTGCGGCCCTGATCGCGGGGCAGGCCGCGCGGCACGGCGAACGACACCAGCACGCCGTCGCGTTCGAGGCGGACGTCCCAGTGCAGGCTGCGCGCGTGGTGCTGCTGGATGACGAAGCGCTGCCGATCCGTCTCTCCGGGATGGGACTTCGGAACCGGCTCCGGCGTGCGTGAAGCGTCCCGTTTGCGCCGATAGTCCGCGAGACGGTCGGTCATGCCCTCAATGTTCTCCCGCCGGGTGCGAAATTACACCGGCGTGATTTGTCATACGCCTGTGCGAGGGTGAAGACATGGACCGCATCGGAACAATTCGGACTCCTCGATGATCGCGGGTTTCTCCCGACGGTGGCTCGGGGTAGTGTCTTGGCTCCGACGCGTGTCCGACGGGTGGGAGGCAAGGCTGCGATGACGTTGCGGATCCTGGTGGTTGGTGCGGGAATCGCCGGGCTTGCCGTCGCGCGAGCCCTGCGGCTTGCCGGGTTCCGGCCGGACGTGGTGGAGGAGCTACCGGCCTCCATGCTTCCCGGCGCGGGCATCTACCTCCCCGGCAACGCCTCGCGGGCCCTGCGCCAGCTCGGGCTCGACGCCCCGCTGCGCCCGCTCGGCGACCTGATCTTCCGGCAGGTCTTCCTCGACGCCCGGGGCCGCGAGCTCTTCGAGATGGACGTAGCCGGCCTCTGGGCCGGTGTCGGCGAGTCGCGCGCGCTCTCCCGGGCCGACCTCCAGCAGGTGCTGCTGACCGGGGTCGGCGGCGAGGTGCGCTACGACACCGCCGTCCGTGACCTCGAGATCTTCGACGCCACCGCCAAGGTCGAGTTCGCCGACGGCGCGGTCGCCGAATACGACCTGGTCGTCGGCGCCGACGGGCGCCGCTCCACGATCCGCAACAAGGCCGGGCTGGGCGGGGCCGCGGCGCCCACCGGCCAGATCGTCTACCGCTCGGTCGTCACCGGCGGCCCGCCGCTCAGCGACTGGACGGCCCTGCTCGGGCGCCGGTCCTCGTTCGTGGCGATGCCGATGGGCAGCCGCAAGCTCTACTTCCACGCCGACGAGACCGCGCCCGACTCGCCGAACCCGGAAGATCCGGTGGCCCGCGTCCGCGAGCTGTTCGGCGCGTTCGGCGGCCCGGCCCCGGCGATCCTCAAGGCCATCGAGAAGGTACAGGTCGCGCGCACCGACGAGGTCGTTCTCGACGCATGGTCGCGCGGTCCGGTGGTACTCGTCGGTGATGCTGCCCACGCCACCGCCCCGACCCTGGCCCAGGGTGCGGCCATGTCCTTCGAAGACGCCGTCGTCCTCGGCGAAGAGCTGCGGAAGGCCTCCGGCGACGTGCCGGCGGCCCTGGCGGCGTACGAGGAACGCCGTCGTCCCCGCTGCTCGGACATGCGTGACCGCACCCGCGAACGCGACCGCACCCGCGACGTCCCGCCCGCCCTGCGCGACCCCATGCTGCGCAGGCGTGGCCTGCGAATCTTCACCGATCACTACCGTCCGCTGGTCCAGCCGGTCTGAGTGCCTGCACAAACCGTTGTTGACCTCTTTGGTCACCCCCCGCCCGCGGGGGGTCGGCGGGGGACTATTCTGCCTGCGAGGTACGCCTTTCATCTCGGGCGTACTGAGTGGGACGAACGAGACAACGGAGGCTATTCGTGACGACCGTTGCGCCTAAGCCGATCGTGACCCGGCCTTACCCGGTCAGACGGCAGGTCAAGGGTTCGGCGCTAGCCCGAATTCTGCGCACGACGGACGCGAAGCAGATCGGGATCATGTACATGATCACGGCCTTCGTGTTCTACATGCTCGGCGGCCTCATGGCTCTGCTGATGCGCACCGAGCTGGCGCGGCCGGGCATGCAGTTGCTCTCGCCCGAGCAGTACAACCAGCTGTTCACGATGCACGGCACGATCATGCTGCTGTTCTTCGCGACGCCGATCGTGTTCGCCTTCGCGAACTTCGTGGTGCCGATCCAGATCGGCGCGCCCGACGTGGCGTTCCCGCGGCTGAACGCGTTCGCCTACTGGCTCTACCTGTTCGGCGGCACGATCACCATCTCCGGCTTCTTCACGCCGGGCGGTGCGGCCGACTTCGGCTGGTTCGCCTACACCCCGCTCAGCGACGGGCTGCACTCGCCCGGCGTCGGCGGCAACATGTGGGTCGTCGGCCTGGCCCTCTCGGGTCTGGGCACGATTCTCGGTGGCGTCAACATCATCACGACCGTGCTGACCCTGCGCGCGCCCGGCATGACCATGTTCCGCATGCCGATCATGACCTGGAACATCCTGGTCACGAGCCTCCTCGTGATCATGGTCTTCCCGTTCTTCGCGGCCGCGCTGTTCGCCCTCGCCGCCGACCGTGTGCTCGGTGCGCACGTCTTCGACGTCAATACCGGCGGGCCGATGCTGTGGCAGCACCTCTTCTGGTTCTTCGGCCACCCCGAGGTCTACATCGTGGCGCTGCCGTTCTTCGGCATCATCACCGAGGTCATCCCGGTCTTCAGCCGCAAGCCGGTCTTCGGCTACAAGGGCCTCGTCGCCGCCACGCTGCTGATCGCCGCGCTGTCGATGTCGGTGTGGGCGCACCACATGTTCGTCACCGGCCAGGTGCTGCTGCCGTTCTTCAGCTTCCTGAGCTTCCTCATCGCGGTGCCGACCGGCATGAAGTTCTTCGTGTGGATCGGAACGATGTGGCGCGGCCAGATCAGTTTCGAGACACCGATGATGTTCGCCATCGGCTTCCTCGTGACGTTCCTCTTCGGTGGTCTGTCCGGCGTGCTGCTGGCCTCCCCGCCGATCGACTTCCACGTGAGCGACTCCTACTTCGTCATCGCGCACTTCCACTACGTGCTCTTCGGCACGATCGTGTTCGCGGTGTTCTCCGGAATCTATTTCTGGTTCCCGAAGATGTTCGGCCGGATGCTCGACGAACGCCTCGGCAAGATTCACTTCTGGCTGACGTTCATCGGCTTCCACGCCACCTTCCTGGTGCAGCACTGGCTGGGCACGAAGGGCATGCCGCGGCGCTACGTCGACTACCTGGCCAGCGACGGGTTCACGTTCCTGAACACGTTCTCGACGATCGGCTCGTTCGTTCTGGGCCTGTCGACGCTGCCGTTCATCTACAACTGCTGGAAGTCGTACAAGGTCGGTCAGGTCGTCACGGTCGACGACCCGTGGGGTCACGGCAACTCGCTCGAGTGGGCCACCTCGTCCCCGCCGCCGCTGCGCAACTTCGACCGCATGCCGCGCATCCGGTCCGAGCGGCCCGCCTTCGACGCCAAGTTCCCCGAGCTGGCGGCCGGCGAGCAGAGCATCGCGGGCCCGCCTGAGGGCGGCGCTCGTCCGCTGACCAGGGAGTCCGACGGCGGGGCGACCTACCCCGAGGACACCAGCACCAACCGCGACTGAACGATCTAGGGAACGGCCCGCTCTCCACCGGAGGGCGGGCCGTTTCGCGTCAGTGCTTCGCCCAGGTCGCTGCGGTAGTAGAGGACGCTGCGGCCGTACCGGGTGCGGTTGAGCAGCCCGGCCCGCTCCATCACCCGCAGATGCTGGTTGACCGCGGACGTGCTCACGTCCAGGCGCAGCGCCAGCTCGGTCGAGGAGGTCGGTTCGCCGAGCGCGCCCAGGAGCCCGGCCCGTACGGCGCCGAGCAGATCCCGCACGGCGCCGGCGTCGGGATGCTCGGCCGCCGACCACATGGCGCCCTGGCCGCGCGCCGGGTAGACGATCGTCGGCGGCAGGTCGTCGTCGGCCGGGGTGGAGACGCGGGACACGAACATCGACGGCACCAGCGTCAGCCCGTCACCGCGGATCGGCCGGGGCGGAGAGCCCGCACCGCGCAGGCGCATGTCGATGTTGCGGCCGTCGAAGCTGACCGCGGGGGAGAGGCCGTCGAGCATCGCGCCGATCCCGGCCTGCGACACGATCCGGCCCCGGTGGATGATGTCGGCCTGCAACACGGCCCGCATCCGTGCCCAGTGCGGGGCGAACGCCAGCTCCCACATCGTCGCCAGGGCCTCGCACAGCCGCCCGACCACCCGCTCGTGCGGGCCGCGGAAGACCCTCGGCAGCTCCCCGTGCACGTGTTCGAGATCGTGGCGCATCCGGGCCGGGGTGAGCCGGGCCAGCTCCGCCAGCTCGTCGCCGAGGACGGTCAGCGGTGACTCCGGGCGCGGGTTGACGAAGTCGGCCACGGAACGCCGGTCGTTGACCAGGGCCAGCAGCAGTTCGAGATCGAGCAGCGGGCGGACCGGCGCGATCCGGTCGAGCCACGGGTGCTGCTGCGGGAACGCCTCGGGGACGCGCAGCGCGCGCAGGGCCAGCCCCAACTCGCTCAGCGGGGAGATGCCGAAGCGCACCGCCGACAGATCCGCCGGCTCGAGCATGTAGCGGAACATGAAGCCATACGCTACATCAGTTGGCCGGCCAGTCGATCACTGCGACAACGGACGGGTGACCATCACCTCGCTCGTGCGGGCCGACACGACCCTGCGCCGCCTGCTCACCGTGACCCTGATCGGCGCCGTCGGGCGCGGCGTGTTCCTTCCCCTGACCGCGCTCTATCTGACCACGGTGGCCGGCCTGCCGGCGCTCACCGTCGGGGTGGCGCTGACCTGCGCGGGCGCGGTCGGGGTGGGCAGCTCGCTGGTGTTCGGCCACCTCGCCGACCGGTGGAGCCCGCGCCGGCTGCTCGTGGCGCTGCAGGTGGCGCAGGGCGCCGGGATGATCGCCTACGTCGCGGTCCGGGACGTGCCGACGCTGATCCTGGTCGCCTCGCTGGTGACGCTGGCGCAGCAGGGCGGCACCTCGGTGCGGTCGGCGGCGATCGGGCGGGCGTTCCCGGGCGATGAGCGGGTGCGGGTCCGGGCGGCGATGCGGACGGTGACCAACTTCGGCATCGCGGCGGGCACGGCGGTGGCGGCGGTTCCGCTGGCCATCGGTACGGGCGCGGCCTACAGGGTCACGATGGGGTGCGCCGGGATCCTGTTCCTGGGGTCGTCGGTGCTGCTGCTCGGCCTGTCCACCGCGCGGGTATCCCCGCCGGCGGCCGCACCCGTTGAGGGCGGCCTGTCGCCGTACCGGAACCGGGTCTTTCTCCTGATGACCGCGCTCAGTGGCGTCTTCGGGCTCCAGTTCGGGCTGATCGAGGTGGCGGTGCCGCTCTGGGTGGTCGGGCACACCCGGGCGCCGCACGTGCTCGCGTCGCTGTTGCTGCTGCTCAACACGGTGGTCGTGGTGGTGTTGCAGGTCCGGATGAGCCGGGGGACGGGTGATCTGCGTGGTGCCGGGCGTGTCATGACCCGGGCCGCCTGGTTGATGGCCGGGTCGTGCCTGCTCTTCGCGGCCGGTGGGTGGATGTCGCCGTGGCTCGCGGTGGGGACGCTGGTCGCGGCCGCCCTGGCCCAGGCGTTCGCCGAGATCCTGTCCAGCGCGGCGACCTGGAACATGAGCTTCGAGCTGGCCGATCCGCGGCGTCTCGGGGCCTACCAGGGGGTCTACGGGACCGGGTATGCGCTGGCGGCCATGGTCGCGCCGACCGTGGTGACGGTGACCGCGATCGAGATGGGTACGGCCGGGTGGGTTCTTCTCGCGGTCATGTTCCTGGGGTCGGGGTTCGGGCTGGCCGTCCTGGCCCGATCCTCCGCTGCCTCCGTCGCGCCCGCTTCCCCGTCGCCGGTCAGCTCGTGAGTTTGCGGATCGTGGCGGTCAGGGCGGTCACGTCGACGTCATTGCCGGTGATCAGGGCCTGCAGGGTCACGCCGTCGAAGAGGGCCATGACGTCGCGGGTGGCGTCCGGGCCCAGGTGCGGCTCCAGGATGCCGCGCATGCCGGTGAGCCAGGCCATCGCCAGCGGCCGGAGAGCGGCGTCGCGGGCGGCGGCCACATACAGCTCGCACTCGATCTGGGCGCGGCGGCGGTCGCTCAGATACTCGACGATCAGACCGGCGACGGCGGCCGGGATGTCGTCAGTGTCGCCCAGGCGCCCGGCCCAGCGCTCGAAGTCGGTCTGCAGGTCGGCCGCGGCCAGCTGAAGCCCGGCGGCGATCAGGTCGTCCAGCGTCGGGTAGTAATAGGTCGTCGCGCCGAGCGGCAGGTCGGCCTTGGCCGCCACGGCCCGGTGCGACGTGCGGGCCAGACCCGACTCCGAGATCACCTCGAGCGCGGCCGCGGCCAGGGCGGCCCGGCGGGCCTCGGGATCACGGGCGCGCTGGGGGCGGCGTGCGGTTTCCGAGTCCGTACGCCTCCGGGCCGGTCGGCCGGGCCCCGGAGTGTCGTCGTGCGTGGGGTCGCGGTCGCTGCGCCGTCGCCGAGTGTCGGCCCGGCGGCGGGCGGGGGTCTCTTCGATGGGATTGCTCAATGGGCACCGCCCAGGTTCACGGTCACTACGCCGGCGATGATGAGGCTGACGCCGACGACCTTAACCGTCGTGAGCGGCTCACCGAGGAAGACCGCGCCGATGGCCACGATCGCGGCGGTGCCGAGGGCCGACCAGACGGCGTAGACGACGCCCACCGGCAGATCCTTGACGACAACCGACAGGGCGGCGAACGAGATCGCATATCCGGCCAGGCACGCCACGGTGGGCCACAGCTTCGTGAAGCCGTCCGTGAACTTCAGCATGCTCGTGGCCGCCACTTCACAGGCGATGGCAACAAGCAGAAACACGTACGGCACGGCGTTCCTTCTCTCAACTTGTACGGCTGTACAAGTACGACCGTACAAGAAGCTTTCACGTTCGCCCTCGTGATCTACGCCACCCCAGCTCAGGAACGCTGCCAAGCTGCCACCCAGCCCTGCCGTCCACGCCCTCGAAGGTCATCGGTGCGGTTGCGGTTGCGGTCGCGAGTCGAGATGGGTTCGCGAAGGGCCGATGCGTGACCGGCCCGGATGCCGCGGTCGCATGGCGAGATGTGGAGCGAAGCCGACGATCAGCGGCGCGCTCAGTGGTGAAGGTGCCCGTCGGGCCGGGTTGCCGGAGGCGCTAGGGGAGTGACTGGATTCGACGTTCGGCCAGGTCGGGAAGGTGTCGTGCGGCCGTCACAAAGTCGTTGTCGTCGTGCAGGATCACGAGTCCGCGGATGGCGGCACAGGCGCAGATCAGCAGATAGCGCCGACGATCGGGTCCGGTCCGAACGGCCTCCCATCGACGCATGGCTCGCCACGCTCGGCCAGACGGATCTTCCTAGGCCAGGTCTTTGGTCAGGGGCGGCCGGCAGGCAGTGTGTCGTCGTAGCCGACTGGCTCCGTGCCGCCGGGAGCGCGTTGATCGGGCATGGTGGACGTGCCATTTGTGCCGCGGCCGGCATTGGTCCCGCTCGTGGCACGGTCGGCGTCGGTCTCGTTCGTGGGGTGGGCAGATGTGGTGGAAGCGGCCACTGCGGCACCCGGGACGGCGGCGGTCGGCTCGGGAAGGCCCGGGACGGCTACGGGTGTCTCGGAAACGGCAGGGAGGGCGGCGCGGCGGCGGCGTAGCTCGGTGGGGAGGACCAGCAAGGCGATCAGGACGCCCGCTCCGCCGACGGTGACGAAACCCCAGGGCGGGGAGAGGGTGTCGGCCGCGACACCGGCCAGCGGGCCGCCCAGGGCGACGCCGACGGTCAGGGCCGAGTTGTGCAGACCCATGGCCTCGCCGCGAGCGGCGGCCGGGATCATGCGGCTGATGGCGTCGGCCGTTGAGGTGATCAAGGGGGCGCAGAGGGCGCCGGCCGGGATGAGCAGCACGGCGATCAGCCACCAGTGGGCGCCGCCCAGGCTCACCAGCATCGTGGCCACGGCCAAGGGGGCGAGGATCAGCACGGGTGGGAACGAGCGGTGGATCGTGCCGTAGACGAAGCCGCCCAGCAGCGAATAGAACGCCCACATCGACATGACCAGGCCGCTCCAGCCCAGCTCGCCGTTGTCGCGCAGCACGGCCACCAGGGCCACGTCGGTGCCCGAGAGCACCAGCGTCGCGGCCATCGTGACGAGCAGGACGGCGACGAAGCGCGGGCCCAGCCAGCTGCGCCGCGGCACACGCTCGCCGGCGGTGATGGGGGCCTCGTGCGCGGCCCGGACCGGCGGGTTGAGCAGCCACAGGCCGACCCCGGAGAGCAGGATGCCGGCGGCCAGCATGAGCATGGCCCAGCGCGGGCCGGCCGTGGTGGCGACCAGCACGCCGAGCGCGGGGCCGGCCATGAAACTGAGCTCGGTGGAGATCGAGTCGAGGGCGAACGCGGGCAGGCGCTGGGCCTCGGGCGTGAGGGCGCTGATCGACTGGCGGGCGACCGAGAACGCCGGCAGCGCCAGGAAGCCGCCGATCAGGGCCATGACCAGCAGGCTCCAATAGGGCACGGCCTGCGCCAGCGACCAGAACAGCACCTCGGCCACCGTGGTCAGGACCAGCACCAGCCGCAACCCGCGCCGGTCGATCAGGCGGCCCATGACCGGCGCGCCGACCGAACCGCCGATCGTGAACGCGGCCCCGATCAGGCCGGCCGCGCCGTAGCCCCGCCCGAGGTCGGTGACCACGTGCAGGGTGAGCACGACGGCGCCGGCCGCGATCGGGATGCGCGCGAGCGTCGCCACGGCCAGCAACGACTTGATGCCGGGCAGGGCGAGCGTGTCACGGTAAGGCTTGAGAAGCATGTGGATCCTGACCTCCGGGGCTCATCCTGCCCCGGGGGTACGACAAAAAACCAACTACTTGATCGCGCCGAAATCAGGACGCAACGACCGGTGAACCCGTCGTCTCGACCGACGCCGAGCGGAGCTGCTCGAGCGCGGCCTCGGTCGTCGCGGCCGCCACACCCGCGGTGAGCTCCAGCAACACCGTCGTCGCGAAGCCCTCGGCCCGGGCGTCGAGCGCGGTCGCCCGTACGCAGTGGTCGGTCGCGATGCCGACCACTTCGACTTCCGTCACACCCTTGTCACGCAGCCACGCCGCGAGGGTCTCGCCCGTCTCGGTCCGGCCCTCGAAGCCGGAGTATGCGGCCTTGTACTCGCCCTTGTGGAAGACCGCCTCGACCCGGTCGGTCACCAGCTCGGGGTGGAAATCGGCGCCCGAGGTGCCGACCACGCAGTGCCGGGGCCAGGAGTCGAGATAGTCGGGGTTGTCGCTGAAGTGCGCGCCCGGGTCGATGTGCCAGTCCTTCGTGGCGACCACGTGGTCCCACCGGCCGGCCGCCTTGTCGAGCACCAGCGAGATGCCGGCGGCCACCGCGGCCCCGCCGGCGACCGCCAGCGAGCCGCCCTCACAGAAGTCGTTCTGGACGTCGACGATGATCAGCGCTCGTGTCACGGAACTAACCCCTAAACGGTCGGGACGATGGTGACGGGGATGGCCGGGTCACCGGCCGAGAGCTTGAGGCCCTCCCACGGTATCGAGATCAGGCACTGGCGCAGGTGTTCCCGCGAGTCGGCCAGGCTGGGCTGCTCGACCGCCTCGCCGCCGACGAAGAACGAGCGCTGCAGCAGCCGGTCGTTGGCGGAGTGGTCGGGCACCCCCTGCGACACGATGATCTCTTCGGTCGCTGTGCCGGTGGGCTTGTGCCGGCGTACGGCCGTCTTGCGCCCGCCCACCGTGGCCTTGTTCTCCGAGCGCTTGACCACCGGGCGCCCCTCGACCTCGACCAGCTTGTAGACCAGGCCCGCGGTGGGCGCGCCCGACCCGGTGACCACCGCGGTGCCGGCGCCGTACATGTCGACCGGCTCGGCGGCCAGCGTGGCGATCGCGTATTCGTCCATGTCGCCCGAGACCACGATCTTGGTCTCGGTGGCGCCGAGCGAGTCGAGCAGTTCGCGCGAGTGCTGCGCCAGCACCGACAGGTCGCCCGAGTCGATGCGGACGGCCCGCAGGTCGGGCCCGGCCACCGCGATCGCGTTGCGGATGCCCTGGCCGATGTCGTAGGTGTCGACCAGCAGGGTGGTGTTCTTGCCGAGCGCGGCCACCTGGGAGGCGAACGCGGCCGGCTCGTCGTCATGCAGAAGGGTGAACGCGTGCGCCGAGGTGCCGGTCGTCGGGATGCCGTAGAGCGCTCCCGCGGCCAGGTTGGAGGTCGACGCGAACCCGGCCAGATAGGCGGCCCGGGCGGCGGCGACGGCCGAGTCCTCGTGCGTACGGCGGGAGCCCATCTCGATGATCGGCCGGCCCCGCGCCGCGGTCACCATGCGGGCCGCCCCCGCCGCGACCGCGCTGTCGTGGTTGAGCACCGACAGGATCAGCGTCTCGAGCACCACGCACTCGGCGAACGTGCCGCTGACGGTCAGGATCGGGGAGCCCGGGAAGAAGAGCTCTCCCTCGGCGTACCCGTCGATGTCGCCCGTGAAGCGGTAACCCTCGAGCCATTTGGCGGTCGTCTCGTCGACGATGCCGGCCTCGCGCAGGAACCGGACCTCGGCCTCGCCGAACCGGAAGTTCTTGATCAGCTCGACCAGCCGGCCCGGCCCGGCCACCACGCCGTAGCGCCGGCCGCCGGGCAGGCGGCGGGCGAAGACCTCGAAGACGCACGGCCGGTCGGCGGTGCCGTCCTGGAGAGCGGCGCTGATCATGGTCAGCTCGTACTGATCGGTCATCAGCGCGGGGGCGAAGGTGTTCACCAGCCCACCCTATTGCGCCCGACGGCCCCTTACGAACCGCGTCCTGACCTGCGGATCGGCGTTCCGGTTCACCGATGCGGCGGAACCGGTGGCACCATGGTGGGCATGGCGCTGCCACAGGTCGCTCCCGTCGAGAGCCCCGAGATCGAGGAGGCACCCGCTGACGATCGGCCTTGGGTGACCATCGTCTGGGATGATCCGGTCAACCTCATGTCGTACGTGACCTGGGTGTTTCAGAAAATATTCGGCTTCTCCAAGGAGAAGGCGGAAGCGTTGATGCTCGACGTGCACAACAAGGGTCGAGCGGTGGTCAGCTCCGGCGCGCGCGAGCGCATGGAGATGGACGCCAACCAGCTGCACGGATACGGTCTCTGGGCGACGGTGGACCGGGACTGAACACCGCGGGAGAGAGCAGATGTTCCGACGCAACGGCAGCCAGTGCGTGGCCACCTTCGCGGTCGACGAGGTGCGCGTCTTGCGCAAGGTCGCCGGCGAAGTGGTCGGCCTGCTGACCGACGGCATGGATCACACCGATCCGGTCGTCAGCCGGCTCTTCCCGGACATCTATCCGGAGAAGCCGGACGACTCGGCCGAGTTCCGCCTCTACACCGAGGGGGATCTCAAGACCGGCAAGATCGATCAGGCCGGCGCGATCCTGGCCGCCCTGCCCGACGAGGGCGAGGGCGAGGTGCGGCTCGACGGCGAGGCGGCCGAGGCCTGGCTGCGGGCGATCAACGACGCCCGCCTGGCCATGGGCACCCGCCTCGACATCCAGGCCGACACCGATCTGGGCGAGGAGCTCGACGAGGCCGTGCTGCGCGACCCCGGATCGAGCCGGGTGTTCCAGCTCAGCGTGTACGCCTACCTGGGCTACCTGCAGGAGTCGCTGCTCAACGCGCTGCCCGAGATCGAGTGAGCGTCGCCACGCTGGGCGACGGGAAATCTCACGGTAATGTGAAGAGCGTGCTGACCATCGACAGCGCGATCGTCGACGCGATCGTCGCCCACGCCCGCCGGGACCACCCCGATGAGGCCTGCGGTGTCGTCGCCGGCCCGATCGGCAGCGACCTGCCGACCCGGCTCATCGAGATGGACAACGCGGCCCGGTCGATGACGTTCTACGAGTTCGACTCCATGGAGCAGCTGCGGGTCTGGCGCGAGATGGACGACAACGACGAGGAGCCGGTGGTCATCTACCACTCGCACACGGCCACCGAGGCATACCCGTCGCGCACCGACATCTCGTTCGCCGGTGAGCCCGGGGCGCACTACGTGCTCGTCTCCACACGTGAGCCCGACTCGGAAGAGATCCGGTCGTTCCGCATAGTGGACGGCGTGGTGACCGAAGAAGAGATCAACATCGTGGATGCGACGGTGGACGCGTGATTGCGAGCGCTGTGCAGTCGTACATGTTCGGGCAGAGCCCCGTCTCGGTCTTCTACGAGTGTCGCTGACGACACCCGTTCCCCAGACGACCCTGCCCTCAGTTCGACCTTCCTTTTGGAGCATTCACAGCCATGGCTATCGAAGTTCGCGTCCCCACCATCCTGCGCAGCTACACCGGCGGTGCCAAGATCGTTGAAGGGTCCGGCGAATCGCTGAGCGCCCTGATCGACGACCTGGACGCCAAGCACAACGGCTTCAAGGGCCGGCTGATCACCCCCGAGGGCGGTCTGCACAAGTTCGTCAACATCTACGTCAACGACGAAGACGTCCGCTTCCTCGGCGCGCTCGACGCCAAGCTCAGCGACGGTGACTCGATCACCATCCTCCCGGCCGTGGCCGGTGGCGCTCTGGGCTTCGTGGCGGCGGCCGCCCTTCTCGGGCGCTAATCGTCATGGCTCGCTACGAGAGCCTTCTGGACGCGTGCGGGGGCACGCCGCTCGTCGGCCTGCCCCGCCTGTCACCGACGGTGCCCGAAGGGGCACCGCCGGTGCGTCTCTGGGCCAAGCTCGAGGACAGAAACCCGACCGGCAGCATCAAGGACCGGGCCGCCCTGTTCATGGTGCGCGAGGCCGAGGAATCCGGTCACCTGCACCCGGGCGACACCATCCTCGAACCGACCAGCGGCAACACCGGCATCGCCCTGGCCATGGTGGCCAAGCTGCGCGGTTACCGCCTGGTCTGCGTCATGCCCGAGAACGTCTCGGCCGAGCGGATCCAACTGCTGCGCATGTACGGGGCTGAGATCATCTTCTCGCCGGCGGCGGGCGGCTCCAACCAGGCCGTCGCCACCGCGAAGCAGATCGCCGCGGAACACCCCGACTGGAAGATGCTGTTCCAGTACGGCAACCCGGCCAACGCCCGCGCGCACTACGAGACCACCGGTCCCGAGCTGCTGCACGACCTGCCCACGATCACGCACTTCGTGGCCGGTCTGGGCACCACCGGCACGCTGATGGGCACCGGCCGCTTCCTCAAGGAGAAGGTCGACGGCATCCAGATCGTCGCCGCCGAGCCGCGTTACGGCGAGCTGGTGTACGGGCTGCGCAACATCGACGAGGGCTACGTGCCCGAGCTGTACGACGCCAGCGTGCTCGACCGCCGCTTCTCGGTGGGCACGCGCGACGCCGTGCTCCGCACCCGCCAGCTCGTCGAGGTCGAGGGCATCTTCGCCGGGTTCTCCAGCGGCGCGATCCTGCACGCCGCGCTGGCCGTGGCCCATGAGGCGGTCAAGGCCGGCAAGGGGGCCGACGTGGCCTTCGTGATCGCCGACGGCGGTTGGAAATACCTTTCCACCGGCGCTTACGGCGGCACCCTCAACGACGCCGAAGAGGCCCTCGAAGGGCAACTCTGGGCATAAGGCCCCTAATAAAGCACGGCTATCAGAATGTCGACTGCCAACGGCCCGGTCGCGCACGTGAGCAACAGCCACGGCAGGACCGGCCGGTGGATCGACAGGAAAGACGCCGCCGCCATCACCACGCTCAACAGCCCGAAAAAAGCGAGTGTCGGCACGTACCAGAAGGCCGCGCCGCCCAGCACGTCGGCCATCGCGAGCGCTCCCGCGCCGAGGGCGGAGAACCCGAGCCCAGCCGCCCAGAGGGCCAGCGTGAGCAGCCTGGCCGTGCTCGGGGCCGGATCATCGGGCGCCGGAAAACGGAAAAGAACTTCGTCGTCGGCCGATGCCGTGCCTGTCGGTGTACTCTCCCAGCCACCGAACGGCATGATCGCTGCCGCTTCGGTGCGCGTGGTGCGGTCCTTCTCGACCGTGGTCACGCTGCCTCCGCCTGTTCCGTCCTCGAAAGTCCTCACTTTGTGCAACGCAAACGACTCACCGGACGTAACGGGAATTGCGTTAATGGCCGAGGTCACGGGCGGTGTGATGTACGTTGTCGATTTAGCGACAAATCGATCAGACGTTTACATGGCGCGCAGGTCCCGGCGTACGCTTCGCTCCGTGATTGACTGGTCTGAGGGAGTCAGCACGGACCGGTCGGGCGGGGCGTGTTCGACCCAGCGTGAGCCAAAGGGACCCGCATGCGACTGACCGTTCTCGGCTGTGCCGGCAGTTTTCCCGGCCCCGAGTCGGCTTGTTCCGCCTATCTCGTCGAGGCTGAGGGCTTCCGGCTGCTGATCGATTTCGGCTCGGGTTCGTTGTCCGCTCTGCAGCGCTACTCGGACATGAACAAGATCGACGCGATCATCCTCACGCATCTGCACTGCGACCACATGCTCGACGCCTGCACCTACATCGTGGTCCGTCGCTACGACCCGTCCGGCCCGCTGCCGCCCCTGCCGGTCTATGCCCCGCTGGGCGCCGCCGAGCGCATCTCCGCCGCGTACAGCCAGGACAGCGAGCCGGTGGACGACGTCTACACGTTCTACGGCCTGCAGCCGGGGACGTTCCCGATCGGTCCCTTCTCGATCACCGTCGACCGGGTCAACCATCCGATCGAGACCTACGGCGTACGCATCGAGCAGGGTGGGCGGGTTCTCGCCTACTCCTCGGACACGGCGCCCTGCGAACCGTTACTGCGACTCGCCGCCGGCGCGGATTTGTTTCTGTGTGAGGCCAGTTACCTCGACGGCGCCGACAACCCCCCTGGCCTGCACCTTACGGGCGGTGAGGCGGGCGAGGCGGCCACCAAGGCGGACGTCGGGAAGCTGTTGCTGACCCATCTCGTCCCCGCGTGGGTGAGTGAGGCATCTATTGTGGATGCCGCCGTGGCCGCGTTTGCGGGACCGGTTGAGGTCGTGCGCCCAGGTGCCCGCTACGATCTCTAGGCCCTTGACCGGGGCGGGGGCACGGTCGGAGCGCGAGAGCACCAGCGGATCGTGATCTTGGAGTTGTTGGATGCGCATTGTTCGCCTGGCCAACTTCGTGACGACCCATTCGGGTGGCCTGCGGACAGCTCTTCGTAACCTCGGCGAGGGCTATCAGCGCGCCGGTCACGAAGCTGTGCTGATCGTTCCCGGACGCGAACGCTCCGACAAGATGACCTCGCAGGGGCGCGTCATCACGCTTCCCAGCGCTCCCCTCCCGCGTACGGGGGGATATCGGGTCATGACCGGACGCCGTGAGCTCACCCAGCTGCTCGATGAGCTGGAGCCCGACCGTCTCGAGGTCTCCGACCGCACCAGCCTGCGCTGGACCGGCGGCTGGGCCCGCAACCGCGGTGTCGCCTCGGTGATGGTGTCGCACGAGAGCCTGGCCGGCCTGCTCGGCGTCTGGGGTGTGCCCAAGCGCGACGCCGTGGCCGACAAGTTCAATCTGCGGACGGCCGAGTTCTTCGACCAGATCATCTGCACCACCTCGTTCGCCGCGGCCGAGTTCCGCCGCCTGGGCGTGCCCAACCTGACCGAGGTGCCGCTCGGCGTCGACCTCGACGAGTTCCACCCCGGCCGGCGTGACGAGAGCGTCCGCGAGCGCTATGCCCGCGAAGGTGAGCTGCTGATCGCGTTCGCCAGCCGGCTCTCCGGCCAGAAACGCCCTGAGTTGGCCGTGGACACGATCGGCGTCCTGCGCAACGACAAGGTGCCCGCCGTGCTCGCTGTGGCCGGAGACGGCGTGAGGCGGGCCGCGCTGGCCTATCGTGCGGCGCGTCTGCCCGTGCGCTTCACCGGGCACATCGCCGGGCGCCCGGCCGTGGCCGCCCTGCTCGCCAGTGCCGACGTCGTGCTGGCGCCCGGCCCGGTCGAGACGTTCGGCATGACCGCGCTCGAGGCCCTCGCCTGCGGCACCCCGGTGGTCGTCAACGAGAGCAGTGCCCTGCCCGAGGTGGTGGGTGACGCCGGCGTGGCGGTTCCCGGCACGGCGGAGGGCTTCGCCGCGGGCGTACGGAATCTGATGGAACGCCCCGAGCCCGAGCGTCGCGCCGCTGCTCGCGCCCGGGCCGAGCGCTTCGGCTGGCCGCAGGCGGTCGACGGCTTCCTGCGGGCCCACGGCGCGCTGCCCGAGGTCGCGGTGGCGGGCGCGCGGCAGCGGCCCGGTGCGGTGCTTCGGCCCGCGGTGCCCCGGCCGGCCGGGACGCCCGACGCGGCGACCGGCTGGTTCGGCTGAGTCGTCCTGGGAGTGGTCCGCCGGGACGGGCGCGGAGTTATCCACATTTCTTTGTTGTCCACAGGGTGGCGGGGCGGGCGCAGCGGGGTGGTCGCGGGCCTAATAAGGTTTGGGCATGGCACGCCCTGACGGCCGTTCGGCCGACCAACTGCGACCGGTGACCCTCACTCGGCACTGGAGCATCCACCCCGAGGGGTCGGTGCTCGTCGAGTTCGGCAACACGCGAGTGCTCTGCACGGCGAGCGTCACCGAGGGCGTCCCGCGCTGGCGCAAGGGCTCCGGGCTCGGCTGGGTGACCGCCGAATACGCGATGCTGCCCCGCGCCACCAACACCCGGGGCGACCGCGAGAGCGTCAAGGGCAAGGTCGGCGGGCGCACGCAGGAGATCTCCCGCCTGATCGGGCGCAGCCTGCGGGCCTGCATCGACCTCAAGGCGCTGGGGGAGAACTCGGTCGTCCTCGACTGCGACGTGCTGCAGGCCGACGGCGGCACCCGCACGGCCGCCATCACGGGGGCCTATGTCGCGCTCTACGACGCGGTCAACTGGCTGGCCGACCGCAAGTCGCTGGCCGGCAAGGTCGAGAAGGTCATGCACCGCTCGATCCAGGCGGTCAGCGTGGGCATCATCGAGGGTGAGCCCCGGCTCGACCTGAACTATCTCGAAGACGTCGCGGCCGAGGTCGACATGAACGTGGTCTGCACCGGCGACGGCGACTTCGTCGAGGTGCAGGGCACGGGGGAGAACGGCGTCTTCCGCCGCGACCAGATGGACGCGCTGCTCGACCTGGCTCTGGCCGGTTGCGCCGACCTCTCGGCCGCCCAGCAGAAGGCCCTGGCGTGACCGGCCGTCTGGCCGGAGGTGCCCTCGTGACCGGCCGCGTCGGCGCCGGTGTCGCGACCGCAGAACCGGGAGGGTGTTGCGCATGAGCGCGAAACTGCTGCTCGCCACGGCGAACCAGAAGAAGCTGGTCGAGCTTCAGCGCATTCTCGACTCGTCGCTCGGCGCCAACCGCATCCAGCTGGTCGGGCTGGCCGACTTCGAGGGTTATCCCGACGTGCCCGAGACCGGCCTCACGTTCGGCGAAAACGCGCTGATCAAGGCCCGTGAGGGCGCCAAGCGCACCGGGCTGCCCACGGTGGCCGACGACTCCGGCCTCGCGGTCGACGCGCTCAACGGCATGCCGGGCGTGCTCAGCGCCCGGTGGGCCGGCGGCCACGGCGACGACCAGGCCAATCTCGACCTCGTGCTGGCCCAGATCTCCGACGTGCCCGACGAGCACCGCGGTGGCGCCTTCGTGTGTGCGGCCGCGCTGGTGCTGCCCAACGGGCGCGAGCACCTGGTCGAGGGCCGGCAGGCGGGTCGCATCCTGCGGGCGCGCCGGGGCGAGGGCGGGTTCGGCTACGACCCGATCTTCCTGGGCGACGGTCAGGAACGCACCAACGCCGAGCTGTCACCGGCCGAGAAAGACGCGATCAGCCACCGGGGCAAGGCGTTCCGCGAGCTCTCGAAGGTCATCGCCCGCGAGGTCACCAACTAGTCGCGCCGCGCCCGCTCGCCCGCCGCGCCCGCTCGCCCGCCGCGCCCGCTCGCCACGCCCGCTCGCCCGCCGCGCTCGCCCGCCGCGCTCGCTCGCGAGTTGGCGAGGTGAGGGTCGCCGCGGCGGTGCATGTCGCGTCGCGGGCGTGTTGACGGGTCAGTCGCGGGGGCGGACGCCGTCGAGGGCCAGGGTCACCAGGCGGGCGGCCTCCGCGCCGGCGTCGGGGCTGCCCTCGGTGGCCAGCGAGACGGCGTTGACCAGGGTGAGCAGGTCGACGATGGTCACCTCGGGGCGGACCGCGCCCGCCGCCCGGGCCGGGCGCAGCAGGGCGTCGCCGGCCTCGAGCAGCATGGTTTCGCAGGTGCCGGCGGTCGGGTTCTGGGTGCCGCCCAACAGGGAGCGGGCCAGGCCCCGGGTGACCGCGCCGTAGGAGGCGAGCGAGCGCAGCCAGTCGGTCAGGGCCGGGCCGGCGTCGCCCCCTGCGGCCAGCTCGCGGGCCCGGTCGCAGAGCGCGACGACCCGGTCGTGGAAGACGGCCTCGAGCAGGGCCTGCCGGGACGGGAAGTGCCGGTGCAGCGTGGCCGAACCCACCCCGGCCCGGCGGGCGATCTCTTCCAGCGAGGCGTCGGCGCCGGCGCGGGCCACCTCGGCCTCGGCCGCGGCGAGGATCTGCTCGTAGTTACGTCTGGCGTCGGCACGCATCGGTCGCGCGGCTGCTCCCACGCGGGGGAGCCTAGCGGGTCATGAACGCCGCCACGCCCATGGCGGCGCCCACGCGTTCGGACGTCTCGGCCGACACCCGGTCGAGGGTCCGCAACGGCTCGAGCTGGCTGGCCGGGGCGACCAGCTTCCGCAGCTGGTGGCCGGTGCCCTCGACCAGCTCGACGACGGCCTCGGCGACCTCGCCGGCGTCGCCGCCGACCTCGGCCGAGCGGGCGACGATCGCGTTGGTGAAGCCGGCGAACGCCTCGCCGTAGACCGCCAGCCGGGCCGAGTCGGCCGGCATCGCGGCGTTGAGACCGATGTTGGTGGGGTACGACGCGGCGTCGACGATCACCGATTCGATTCCGTACGGGGCCAGCTCGTGCCGCCAGGCCGCGGTCAGGCTTTCCAGGGCCGCCTTGCTCGCCGCGTAGAGGCCGGTGAACGGCGTCGTCACCAGGCCGCCGACCGAGCCGATCTGGATCAGCCGGCCGCTGCCCTGTGCGCGCAGGTGGGGGAGGGCGGCCCGGTTGACGCGGAGGGCGCCGAGCACGTTCACGTCGAACTGCCGCTGCCCCTCCTCGGCGGTGAACGCCTCGAGCGGCCCGGGGAAGATCATCCCGGCGTTGTTCACGACGACGTCGATCCGGCCCGCGGCGTCGATGATCTCGCGCACCGCCCGGTCGGCCGAATCCTGATCGGTGACGTCGATCTCCACCACGTGAAGCGACCCGGCGACCTCGGCCAGTTCGGCCGCGGCCTTGGCGTTGCGACCGGTCACGTCACGCAGGCCGGCGAAGACGGTGTGCCCCCGCCGGGCCAGGGCCTCGACCGTCAGCCGCCCGAACCCACTGCTGGCGCCGGTCACCAGCACGACACGCTTGCTCATCTTGCCCTCCGAACTGAAGTGGGGCGGCACCCCGTTTGTCGGAGTCACCATAACTGGAGGGGTGCCCCACTTGTCAACGAGCGGGTCTTTGTTGAAAGTGGGAGTATTGGGGGCCGGAGACTCCGACAGCACCTGGGGGAAGTCATGCAGCTGAGGTTCGCCGCGCTCTTCGCGGCCACGGTGCTCGTCGCGTTGTCCGTCGTGTTCGCGGTCAAGCCGATCGGCGGCAGCGGGGGTGCCGTCGCCACCTCGGCCGAGGCCGCGACCTACGTCGTGATCGAGCCGCACGTCAGCGACTGCCCGTGGGAGACGTCCTCCGACGCATAAGTGGTCCGTCGCGTGCCGGAGTGAGAAGACGAAGCGACCGCCGTCGGTGTCAGCTACGGGTCGGGAGACCGGCGCCGGGGTGGCTCGGTGCGAGGAGGAGAATCCGCGCATGCCTGTGGTCCGAGAGCTCTCCTCCCTCCCGTACGCCGAATATCTGCAGCCCTGGAACGAGGAGCTGGAACGCGACGGCGACTACACGGAGGTCCACCTCGACGACGCCGAGCTCGACGCCGCCGAGGTCAGCGGCTCCCGCTTCTCCGAGAGCGCGATCACCTCGGTCACCTTCACGGGCGGAGACTTCGGCCGCGTACGGCTCGACGACGTCTGGATCTCACGGAGCCGCTGGATCGGCGGGGTCTGGGCCGAGGCCGACCTGATGAACGTCTCGATCCTCGACGGCGTGCTGGCCGGGGTGCAGGCGTACGGGTCGCAGTGGCGCCGGGTGGTGGTGCAGGACTGCAAGATTGACAGCTTGAACCTGCGGGGCGCCCGGCTGCAGGACGTGGAGTTCCGTGACTGCGATCTGTCCGAGGTGGATTTCGGCTCGGCCACGCTGGCCGGTGTGACGTTCCCGGGCTCGTCGATCCGGCGGGCGCGGTTCGGCCGGGCCACCGTCAAGAAGCTCGACTTCCGGGGCGCCCGTACGCTCGACATCGCCGAGGGGTGGGACAGCCTGCGCGGCGCGGTCATCGACAGCAATCAGCTGATGGAGTCCGCGGCCGCGTTCGCCCACACCCTCGGCATCGCCGTCAAGGACCGCTGACCACCAGGTTCACCACGTGGGGCGGCCGTACGACCAGCCGGGTCACCGTGCGCCCGGCGGCGACCGGAGAGGCCAGCGCCAGCGCGGTCAGGTCGTCGGTCGTGATGTCGGCCGGCACCTCGAGCCGGTCGCGCAGCTTGCCGTTCACCTGCAGCGCGCAGATCACCGTGGTCTCGGCCACCAACGCGGGATCGGCCCGGGGCCAACCGGCCCGCGCGACACCCGGCGGATGACCCAGGCGTGCCCACATCTCCTCGGCCGTGTACGGAGTGAACAGCGACAACACCACCGCCAGCACCTCGGCCGCCTCGCGCGCGGCGGGGTCGCCCGCGGGCAGCCCGCCGTCGATCGCCCGGCGGACCGCGTTGGCCAGCTCCATCGCGCGGGCCACGGCGACGTTGAGACGCTGCTCCTCCATGAGCTCGGTGATCGCCGCCAGCAGCCGATGGGTGGTCCGGCGCAACCCGGGATCGCCGGAAGTTATCCACAATTCCCGGCTGTCCACAGGGTGGGCGCTGGGCGGCTCCGAAGATCTGCTCAGCTCGGTAAAATGGCTGGTGGCGGGGGACCCCCGGTGGAGGGTGGGCCCTGGTGTTGATCTCTGTGCATGATCAGCGGCGGCGGGCGAGGCGGCGCCGATCTCGGAGGCCAGGCGCAGCACCCGGCCCAGAAAGCGGACCGACCCCGCCGGCGACACGTCGGCCCAGTCGATGTCCTCCTCCGGCGGCCCGGCGAACACCATGGTCAGGCGAACCGCGTCCACCCCGTACGTGTCGATCTGCTCGCCCAGGTCGACCATGTTGCCCTTGGACTTGCTCATCGCCGCGCCGTTCAGCACGACCTGGCCCTGCGTCATCAGTCGCCGGAACGGCTCCGCGAAGTCGACCAGCCCCAGGTCGCGCAGCACCTTCGTGAAGAACCGCACGTAGAGCAGGTGCATGACCGCATGTTCGGCCCCACCCACGTACTGGTCGACCGGCATCCACCTGCCCACGGCGTCCGGATCAAAAGGCCCTTTCCCGTACGCCGGTGAGCAGTACCGCAGGAAGTACCAGGACGAATCGACGAACGTGTCCATCGTGTCCGTGTCCCGTTCGGCCGGTCCGCCACACCGGGGGCAGTCGACCTCGACCCAGTCCCGGACGGTGGCCAGCGGCGACACGTCTTGCGGGGCCAGGGCCTCGCCACGCAGATCGGGCAGCACCACCGGCAGCTGGTCGTCCGGCACGGGCACGATCCCGCAGTTCGCGCAGTGCACGACCGGGATCGGGCAGCCCCAGAACCGCTGTCGTGACACCAGCCAGTCCCGCAGCCGGTACGTGACGCCGGCCCGCCCGACCCCACGGGCCTCGGCCTCGGCGATCAGTCGGGCGGTGGCCGCCTCCCGATCCATCCCGGCCAGGAAGTCCGGTGACGCGTCGGTGTCCCGGGTGCCGGCCACCGGCCGTACGGGCAGATCGAAGGTTTGCGCGAACGCCAGGTCACGCTCGTCGTGCGCGGGAACGGCCATGATCGCGCCGGTGCCGTGGCCGGGCAGCACATAGTCGGCGGCCCAGATCGGCAGCGGCTCGCCGGTGAACGGGTGCCGGCCGTGGGCGCCCAGGAAGACACCCGTCGGGGCGCGTCCGGCGGCCGTGCGGGTGATGTCGGACTCCCCGCGTACGCGGGAAACGTAGGCGTCGAAGGCGGGACGCTGCCCGGCCGAGCACAGCGACCCGGCCAGCGCAGAATCGGGCGCCACCACCAGGAACGTCGCCCCGAAAACGGTGTCGGGCCTGGTCGTGAACACCTCGAACGGGCCGAAGTCGAGGTAGGCGCCGGCCGACCGGCCGATCCAGTTGCGCTGCATCGTCAGCACCGGCGCCGGCCAGTGACCCTCCAGCTCGGCCATGTCGTCCAGCAGCTGTTCCGCGTACGCCGTGATGGTCAGGAACCACTGGGTCAGCTCGCGCTTCGTCACCGCCGAGCCGCATCGCTCACACCGGCCCGCGACAACCTGTTCGTTGGCCAGCACCGTGCGGTCGACCGGACACCAGTTGACCGCCGCCCGCTTCCGGACCGCCAGGCCCCGCTCGAGGAAGCGCAGGAACAGCCACTGGGTCCAGCGGTAGTAGGACGGGTCGCTGGTGTGCAGCCGGGTGCGCCAGTCGATCGAGGTCGCATAGCGGCGGAACGACTCGGCCTGCGTCCCGATGTTCGCGTAGGTCCATTCGGCCGGATGCGCGCCCCGCCGGATCGCCGCGTTCTCGGCCGGCAGCCCGAACGCGTCCCACCCGACCGGGTGCAGCACGTCGTAGCCCTGCTGGATCCAGAACCGGGCGACGGCGTCACCCAGCGCGTACGCCTCGGCGTGCCCCATGTGCAGGTCACCCGAGGGGTAGGCGAACATGTCGACCAGCGAGCGACGTGGCTTGCCCGACCCGTCGGCGGTGAAGAGGCCGAGCGACTCCCAGACCGGTTGCCACCGCCGCTGCATCGCCTCGAAGTCGTAGTCGCTCATACCGCCGGAAGCTAACGCACCGGACCGGATCCGCGCCTGCGTTTTCCCGCCATGCGCAGCACGCGCACCACGAACGCGGGCCGCATGAGTGTGGACGGTGGATCGACCAGATGCTGCACCCGCGCGAACGTGGCGTTGACACCCGAGTCGATCTGCGAGGCCCAGGCGATCCGACGTGAATACCACCGGCGCACCGCGAACCCGCGCGGCCGCGGCCCGGTCGTCTGCGGGAACGAGAAGTCGCCGCCGACCGCGAACGACCACGGCACGTCCAGGATCCGGGCCACGGCCGCGTAATAGGGCCGTGCCGCCTGCCGCCCGTGTTCGTCGAGCGCCCGGCCGAGCGCGATCGCCGACATGGCCGCGCAGGTCATGCCCTGGCCATAGACCGGGTTGAAGCTGCAGACGGCGTCGCCGAGCGCCACGTATCCGGCCGGCGGTTCGGGCAGCTGCTCGAACAGCCGGCGCCGGCTGGACGGGAACCGCGTGGTGACCAGGTCGCTGACCGGTTCCGCGCGGTCGAGCAGTTCGCTCAGGATCGGGTCGGGCAGCCCGTGCGCATGCCCCTCGAACGACTCGGCGTCGGCCGGCGGCTCGGTCACGTGCCAGCCGCCGATCCCGGCCAGCCAGCGGTCGCCCTCGACGGGCAGGGCCAGGCCGCTCAGGTGCTCGCCGGGCGGCGTGGGCAGGATGAAGATCGCCGACCAGCCGGTCAGGTCGCCGGGGCGGCGGCGGTAGTAGCGGGACGTGTACGACACGCCGACCTTGACCTCGAGCAGGCCCGGCGTGGGCAGCCCGAGCGCGGCCAGCCACCGGTCGGAACGCGCGCCCCGGCCGGAGCAGTCGACTACCAGGTCGGCCCGGATCTCCTCGCCGTCGTCGAGCACCACCCCGGTCACCGTGGTCGCCTTCCTCGCCGCGGTCGCCGAGCCGAGCAGCTTGGAGACGGCCACACGGTCGCGGATCGTCACGGTGGGCCGGGCGTCCACCCGCGACCGGACGATCGCTTCGATGCACGGACGGGTGGCCGAGACCAGCGACACCCCGGTCGGCGCGGACGGCCATCGGCGGCCCATCCGATAGCTGCACAGGCCGAGGCCGGTGTCGAACCTGGTGCCGCCCGCGGCGATCAGCTCGTCCTCGAAGCCGGGGAACAGCTCGTTGAACGTCCGCATGCCGCCGGCCAGCAGGATGTGCGGCTGGTGGCCCTGCGGAACGCCACGCCGGGGCACGGGTTCGCTCGGCAGAACGTCACGATCGAGCACGACCACCTGCGCGAACCGCTCACTCAGCACGCGGGCGGCGGCCAGACCGGCTATTCCGGCCCCGATCACCACCGCGCGCCGTTCCACAGTGGCTAGTTAACTACAGCAGGGCTCCCGTGGCGGATTCGATCTCGGCGCGCAGGGCCCGACCGGCGACCACCTCGCGCGCCGCCTCGAGGGCCGGGGCCAGGAACAGGTCGGGGCCGGGACGACCGGCGGCGGGTTCCAGGGCCTCGATCGCGGCCCGGCCGGCCGGGGAAGGCGTCAGGGGCGCGCGCAGCTGCAGACCCCGTACGGCGGAGATCAGCTCCACCGCGAGCAGGCTGGTCAGGTTGTCCAGCACCGTCCGCAGCTTCTTGGTCGCGGCCCAGCCCATCGAGACGTGGTCCTCCTGCATGCCGCTCGTGGGCAGCGAGTCGACACTGGCCGGGGCCGCGAGGCGGCGGTTCTCGGCCACGATGCCGGCCGCCGTGTACTGGGCGATCATCAGGCCCGAGTTGACGCCGGCGTCGGGGGAGAGGAACGGTGGCAGGTCGCGGTTGCGGGTCACGTCGAGCAGCCGGTCGACGCGGCGTTCGGCGATCGCGCCCACCTCGGCGGCGGCGATGGCCAGGAAGTCGGCGGCGAAACCGAGCGGGGCGCCGTGGAAGTTGCCGGTCGACTCGACCCGGCCGTCCGGCAGCACCACCGGGTTGTCCACGACGGACACCAGTTCCCGGGCGGCGGTCGTACGGACAAAATCCAGCGTGTCGCGGGCGGCGCCGGCCACCTGCGGGGCGCAGCGCATCGAGTACGCGTCCTGCACGGCGTGGGCCAGGTCGTCGCGGTGCGAGTCCATGACCGCCGAATCCTGCAGCAGCTTGCGGATGTTGGCGGCCGACGCCGACTGGCCCGGGTGCGGCCGGATCTCGTGCAGCTCGGGCAGGAACGGCCGCTCCGAGCCGAGCATCGCCTCGATGGCCAGGGCCGCGGTCACGTCGGCCATCGCGAACAGGTGGGCGGCGTCGTCGATCGCCAGCAGCAACATGCCGAGCATGCCGTCGGTGCCGTTGATCAGCGCCAGGCCCTCCTTGGCGGCCAGTTCGAGGGGTTCCAGCCCGGCCGTGTGCAGGGCCTCGGCGGCGGCGATCCGGGCGCCGTCCTTGCCGAGCACCCAGCCCTCGCCCAGCAGCACGATCGCGCAGTGGGCGAGCGGGGCGAGGTCGCCCGACGCGCCCAGCGAACCGTGCTCGGGCACCCACGGCGTGATGTCGTGGTTGAGCAGGTCGGCCAGGCCCTGCGCGAGCACCGGGCGCACGCCCGACCGTCCGAGTGCGAGCGAACGCAGCCGGAGGAGCATCATCGCGCGCACGACTTCGCGCGGCATGGGCGCACCGATGCCGGCCGCATGCGAGCGAATGAGCGCGTGTTGCAGCTCCGCTCGGCGCTCGGGGGCGATCGAGGTGTTGGCGAGGGCGCCGAAACCGGTCGAGACGCCGTACACGGGCTTGCCGGAGGCTTCGATGTTGTCGACGATCGCGCGGCTGGTGGCCATGGCGGTGACGGTCTCGGGGGCGATCTCGACGCGGGCGTTGCCGCGGGCGACCGCGATCACATCGGCGGGGGTGACGCCGGTGGGCTGGACGGTGACGATCATTGAGGCACTCCGTTGTGCAGAACATTCTGGATCAGGGGTACGCCGGGCCGGTAGGCCAGGTGCAGGTGAGAGGGCGCGTCGAGCACGATCAGGTCGGCCCGGGCGCCCGGTCGCAACACGCCGATGTCGTCCCGCCGCAACGCCCGCGCGCCGCCGGCCGTCGCCGCGTGCACGGCCTCGGCCGGGGTCATCCGCATGTCGCGGACGGCCAGCGCGAGGCAGAACGGCATCGACGACGTGTACGACGAGCCGGGGTTGCAGTCGGTGGCCAGCGCGACCGTGACACCGGCGTCGATCATCCGGCGCGCGTCCGGCCAGGGCGAGCGGGTCGAGAACTCGGCGCCCGGCAGCAGCGTGGCCACGGTGTCCGACCCGGACAGGGCGGAGATGTCGGCGTCGCTCAGATGTGTGCAGTGGTCGGCGCTGGCCGCACCGAGTTCCACCGCCAGCCGTACGCCCGGGCCCTCGGTCAGCTGGTTGGCGTGCACCCGCAGCTGGAGGCCCTTCTTGGCGCCGGCCTCGAGGATCGCGCGCGTCTGATCCCCGTCGAACGCCCCGCGTTCACAGAAGACATCGACCCATTTCGCGTACGGGGCACAGGCGTCCAGCATCTCGGTCCGGACCAGTTCGACGTACGCGTCGGGGTCGCTTCCGGCCGGAACCACGTGCGCGCCCAGGAACGTCGTCTCGGTCGTCAGCTCGCCGGCCAGGCGCAGCGAGCGGGCCTCGTCGGCCACGTTCAGCCCGTACCCGCTCTTGATCTCGATCGTGGTCGTGCCCTGCCGCCGCGCCTCGTCCACCAGCCGTTTCGCGTTGCGCCGCAGCTCGTCGTCGCTCGCGGCCCGGGTTGCGGCCACCGTCGTGCGGATGCCGCCGCCGGTGTACGGCTCCCCGGCCATGCGGGCACCGAACTCGGCCGCGCGGTCGCCCGCGAACACCAGATGAGCGTGGCTGTCCACAAAGCCCGGCAGCACCGCGCGGTGCTGCGCGTCGATGCGCGTGTCGGCCGGCGGTTTCTGCGCGTTCGGGCCGATCCACGCGATCCGGTCACCTTCGAGCACCATCGCAACGTCGCGGCGGATGCCGAGCAGCCCGTCGCCCTCGTGCTCGTCGTTGGTGACGAGTTCGCCGATGTTGTCGATCAGAACGCTCATGCCGCACCCGTCCCACTGTTCGTTTGTGGCGTCGCGGCGGTCCGAACGCTCATGCCGTACCCCGTCCCACTGTTCGTTTGTGGCGTCGCGTCGGTCCGAACGCTCATGCCGCACCCGTTCCGCTGTTCGTTTCTGGCGTCGCGTCGGTTAGCGCGGCGATCGTTTCGGACAATGCGCCAGGCACGTCGATGCTCGTATGACGGCCGTTCTCCACGATCAGGCGGCCGTCCGCGATCACGTGGGTGATGTCGGCCGCGGTCGCCGCGAGCACGGCCTGCGCGGGGTCGGCTCCGGCCGTACGGACGCTGTCGAGCGACACGCACACGAGGTCGGCCCGCTTGCCCACGGCGATCTCGCCGGCGTCGAACCAGCCGATCGACTCGTGGTTGGCGGCCGCCGCGATCAGGTCGCCCGGGGCGAACCGGCCGCGCTGCTCGGTGGCGAGACGGTCGTTCATCTCGAGCCCGCGCAGCTCCTCGAACTGGTCGATCACGGCGTGGCTGTCGCTGCCCAGACTGAGCCGTGAACCGGCGTCGGCCAGGCGGCGGGCCGGGCCGATGCCGTCGGCCAGATCCCGCTCGGTGGTCGGGCAGAAGCACACGTGGTGGTCGCCGAGGATGTCGATGTCACGGTCGGTGAGGTGGGTCGCGTGAACGGCCACGGTCATCGGCTGCCACACGCCGTGCGCTTCGAGCAGTTCAGCCGGCGTGCACCCGTGCACCGCCTGACATTGCTCGTTCTCGGCCCGCTGCTCGGCGAGGTGCACATGAACGGGCAGTCCGTCCGTGCGATGAGCGAACGTCGACATGTACGCGGCCGGGACCGCGCGCACCGAGTGCAGCGCCGCGCCGATCTTCGAGTGCGGCGCGGCCTTGAGCAGGTCGGTGCGAGTGGACCAGCCGTCGAGGTCGCCGTCGCCGAAGCGCCGCTGCACGCCCTCGAGCGGTTTCCCGTCCACGCCGGCCGTCAGATAGAGCGTGTCGAGCAGCGTGATCCGGATCCCGGCGTCGGCCGCGGCGGCGACGAGCGCGTGGCCCATCGCGTTCGGGTCGTCGTAGGGGGTGCCGTCGGGGCCGTGGTGCAGGTAGTGGAACTCGCCCACCGCCGTGATCCCGGCCAGCGCCATCTCGCCGTAGACGGCCCGGGCCAGGGCGTAGTAGCGGTCCGGGTCGAGGTTGCCCGCGACCTGGTACATCAGGTCGCGCCAGGTCCAGAAGCTGCCGCCGCCCGCGTGGGTGCGGCCGCGCAGGGCCCGGTGGAACGCGTGCGAGTGGGCGTTGGCGAAGCCCGGCAGGACAAGGCCGTCGAGCTTCACAACCGGCTCGTCGGCCCCACTTCCGGTGGCGGACTCGCCTTTGCCGCCGCCCCCGTCGGGGATGGAGACGGCGGTGATCACGCCGTCCGCCACCTCGATGTGGACATTTCGGGCCAGCGTCCCGCCCGTCCAGGCGTACGGGGCGAAATAAACCGTCATGTGAGGTCGCCCAGCACCCTCGCGAGCGCGCCGATGCCTTCCACGCAGTCGGCCTCGTCGGCGTGCTCGGCCGGCGAGTGCGACACACCCGTCGGGTTGCGGACGAACAGCATGGCGGTCGGTACGTGCGCGGACAGCACACCCGCGTCGTGCCCGGCCCCCGTCGGCAGGATCGGCGCGTCGCCCAGCAGCGACGAGATGCGGGCCGCGAGCGAGGTCTCGAACGTCACCTCGGCGCTGAACGACTCCGACGTCACCGAGATCTCCGTCCCGTCGCGTCCGGCCCGCTCGTGGGCCCGCTTCAGGATCGCCTCGACCATCGTGTCGAGCGTGCCGGTCTCGGCCGCACGGGCGTCGAGCCACCCCCGTACGAGGGAAGGAATGGCATTGGTGGCGTTCGGCTCGACCTCGACCCGGGCCATGGTCGCGTGCGCGCCGTTGAGGCGGGCCTCCTTGTTGGCCGCGAGCACGGTGTAGGCGAAGGTCAGCATCGGGTCGCGCCGGTCGGCCATCCGGGTCGTGCCCGCGTGGTCGCCGTGGCCGGTGAAGTCGAACCGCCAGCGTCCGTGCGGCCAGATCGCGCTGGCCACGCCGACCGGCACCTCGAGCGCGCGTCCCTGCTCGATGTGCAGCTCCACGAGCGCGCCGATCCGGCTGGTCAGCCCGGGCAGCCGGCCCGCCGGGGTGTCGCCCAGAGCCTCACCGAACGTGATGCCCTCACGGTCGGTCAGCGCGGCCGCCTGCGAGGGCTCGATCGCCCCGGACAGAAGGCGGGAGCCCAGGCACGGTACGCCGAACCGGCCGCCCTCCTCCTCGACGAAGGCGACCACGGCGATCGGCTTGCTGGGCACGTGCCCGCGGCGGCGCAACTCGTCGACGGCCAGGAACCCGCTGACGATGCCGAGCGGCCCGTCGAACCCGCCGCCGTGCGGCACCGAGTCGAAGTGCGAGCCGGTGAGCACCGCGTCGTGGCCCCACTGGTCGCCCCACCAGGCGAACAGGTTGCCGTTGCCGTCGTCGGTGACCGGCATGTCGCGGCGCGCGGCCTGGTTGCGGAACCAGTCGCGCAGCACCAGCTCGGGTTCCTCCAGCGCGTACCGCAGGTAACCGCCGTTGGCCGCCCGCCCGATCGGCGCGATCCCGTTCCAGAGCTCGGAGAAGGTGGCCGCCACTACGCGTCCCGCCGCATCGGGATGTGCACGCCGGCCGCTGCCGCCGAGTCGTAGCCCGCGTCGACGTGCCGGATCACGCCCGTACCGGGGTCGTTGGTCAGCACCCGCTCGATCTTCTGCCCGGCCAGCGCGGTGCCGTCGGCCACGCAGACCTGACCGGCGTGGATCGAGCGCCCGATGCCCACGCCACCACCGTGGTGGATCGACACCCAGCTCGCGCCGCTGGCCGTGTTGAGCAGCGCGTTCAGCAGCGGCCAGTCGGCGATCGCGTCCGAGCCGTCGAGCATCGATTCGGTTTCCCGGTACGGGGATGCGACCGAACCCGAGTCGAGGTGGTCGCGGCCGATCACGACCGGCGCCTTGAGCTCGCCCTTCGCCACCATGTCGTTGAACCGCACGCCGGCCTTGTCCCGCTCGCCGTAGCCGAGCCAGCAGATGCGCGCGGGCAGGCCCTGGAACGCCACCCGCTCCTCGGCCATCTTGATCCAGCGGGCCAGCGACTCGTTCTCGGGGAAGAGATCGAGCACGGCCTTGTCGGTGGCGGCGATGTCGGCCGGGTCGCCGCTCAGAGCCGCCCAGCGGAACGGTCCCTTGCCCTCGGCGAAGAGCGGCCGGATGTACGCCGGCACGAAGCCCGGGAACTCGAACGCGCGCTCGAAGCCGGCCAGTTTGGCCTCGCCGCGGATCGAGTTGCCGTAGTCGAACACCTCGGCGCCCGCGTCCATGAACCCGACCATGGCCGCGACCTGCTTGGCCATGCTGGCCCGGGACCGGTCGGTGAACTCCTCGGGCTTCTTGGCGGCGTAGTCCTTCGCGTCCGCGAGATCAACACCGACCGGCAGGTACGAGAGCGGGTCGTGGGCGCTGGTCTGGTCGGTGACGATGTCGACCTCGACGCCGCGGGTCAGGATCTCGCCGAACACCAGGGCCGCGTTGCCGACGACGCCGATGGAGACGGCGCGCTTCTCCCGTTTCGCGGCCTCCGCGCGGGCCAGCGCGTCGTCCAGATCGTCGGCGATCTCGTCGAGGTAGCGGGTGTCGACCCGGCGCCGCAGACGGGTCTCGTCGACATCGACGATCAGGCAGACGCCGCCGTTCATGGTGACCGCGAGGGGCTGGGCGCCACCCATGCCGCCGCAGCCGCCGGTGAGGGTCAGCGTGCCGGCGAGGGTGCCGTTGAACCGCTTCTCGGCAACCGCGGCGAACGTCTCGTACGTGCCCTGGAGGATGCCCTGGGTGCCGATGTAGATCCAGGAACCGGCGGTCATCTGGCCGTACATGGTCAGACCGAGGTTCTCCAAGCGGCGGAACTCGGGCCAGGTCGCCCAGTCGCCGACGAGGTTGGAGTTGGCGATCAGCACCCGCGGCGCCCACTCGTGGGTCTGGAACACGCCGACCGGGCGGCCCGACTGCACCAGCAGCGTCTCGTCACCCTTGAGCTCGTCCAGCTCGCGCACGATCGCGTGGTAGGACGGCCAGTCCCGCGCGGCCCGGCCCGTGCCGCCATAGACCACCAGGTCTTCGGGGCGCTCGGCCACGTCGGGGTCGAGATTGTTCATCAGCATCCGCTTGGCGGCTTCCTGCGGCCAGCCCTTCGCGGTGTACGCCGCCCCACGAGGCGCCCGGATCTCCGACATGGTTGCCCTTCCCTACGCTTGAAAAATGTTCCGGCGCGCGGCCGTGGCCTCGAACGCCTCGAGTTTCTGCTGCACCGGCTCGGGGTCGGCGTCGCACATCGCCTGCAGCAGCACCATGGCCATCGCCATCGGCCCGGTGTGCAGGTCGAACACCAGCCGCGTGCCGACCGCGGCCGGCAGCACGACGTCACAGTGCTCGGCGGCCGGGCTCACCGCCGAATCGGTGATCGCGACGACCGCGTACCCCATCGCCCTGGCCTCCCGCAGCGCGTCGAGCGACTCCCGCGGATAACGCGGCAGCACCAGCGCCAGCATCGCACCGGCGCCGGCCGTACGGGCCTGATCGAGCCGGTCGAGCAGTGAGGTGCCACCCGAGTCGAGCACCCGGACGTCCGGGTGCACCTTGCCGGCGAAGTACCCGAAATACCCCGCCAGGGGCCCCGCCGACCGCAGCCCGAGCACCGGGAGAGGCCGGCTCGAAATCAGAAGATCAGCCGCCCGCCGTACGTCGTCCAGCCGTTCCAGCTGATCCCGGAGGCGCCCCAGATGCTCCGCCTCGGCCGCGACCGCCGCCTGCATGGCGTTCTGCTCGGCACCGGGACCGGCGTCCCCGCCACCGAGCTCACGCAGCACCCGCCGCAGAGCCGGATACCCCTCATACCCGAGAGCGATGGCGAACCGGGTCACGGAGGGCTGGCTGACACCCGCAAGATCGGCCACCTCGGCCGCCGACAGGTAGGCGGCCTTGCCGGCGTGCTCGACGAGGCAGTGGGCGATCCGCCGCTGGGTCGGCGTGAGCCGCACCCCGGCGAACAGATCGAGCACCCGCTCGCCGACCTTGACCCCTCCTTCATTCACACAAGCACTCTATGCATAAAAACTTTCAGAGCGCTAGGCCCAGCCGGGCGCCTTGTCGGATCAGGGACCGAGCCGCGCCGCCGCGGCGGGCGCGAGTCGATGCTGGTGTTCGTTGCCGTGCCGGCTTTGCCGGCCGTGAACCCGGGAGGTCGCAGTGTCCGCTGATGCCTCGAACGAGCCGCCCGCGCTGAGGAACGACGACATTCCCGTGCGCGCCGGAGAGCACCGGTCCTCCGACGATGCGGATGCGGATGCGGTCCCGCTCCCGCCCGATTTCCCGGACGACGGCATTCCGGTCCGCGCCGGTGAGCGCCCTTCCGCCGAGGAGGAGTGATGCCTTTCCTGAAAGTCGAGGGCGTGCGCACGGTCAATCAGTCCGGGCAGAACGCCACTCTGTTCGACCCGTTCAGCGACGCCCTCGCGCTCGTCCTGGACCTTTCCGCCTCGGCCGATCTGCTCGCCCTGCCGCAGGCCTCGTTCAGTGCGACGTTCCAGATCTTCGACCCGCACGGAAACCGGGTGGCGGTCAGCACGGCGTACGGCAGCGCTTTCAACTGGGGTCCGCGTTTCTGGATCAGCAAGGGCAACAACTGGGGTCCCCCGACGGCCTACCAGACGGCCGAGAAGTGGGGCCTGTCCTGGTCGGCGAACAGCATCTTCGGCCTGCGCGGACTGGTCAAAGCTCAGTACATTCCCTCGCCGGGCAGTGGCTGGGCCGCGGTCGACGCCTTCGACGTGTCACCGATGCGGTGGTTCCGGGTCAAGGAGAAGTTCCGGCTCTGAGTGCCGGCCGGCCGCGGCGGCCGCGTCGAGGGTGTGTGTCAGGCGGGCCCTCAGCTCCGGCAGCGAGAGGGTGCCGGCGGCCAGGGCGTGGGCGGCGTCGCGCAGGCAGACCCGGAAGGCGGCCGCCATCAGGGCCGCCGTCATGCGGGGGGCGGGGGCGCCGGCCTCGGTCAGCAAGTCGGTCACCAGGCTCTCGGTCTCTTCGGCGATCTCGCGGGCTCGGGCCCGCAGGGCGGGGGAGTCGGCTGCCACCTGCCAGAACGCCAGCAGCTGGTCGGGGTAGCCGGGGAGTGGGTGGTCCGGGTCGGCGATCTTCAGGGCCAGGTCGCGCAGGGCGGTCTGGGGGGTCTGGGACTCGGGGCGGTTGCGGACGGCGGCGGTGATCAGGTCGCGGATCAGGGGGACCCGGTCGTAGAACATGTCTTCCTTGCGCGGGAAGTAGTTGAAGACCGTCATGCGGGAGACGCCCGCCCGTTCGGCGATCTCGGTGACGCTCACCGCGTCGAAGCCGCGCTCGATGATCAGCGTGGTGGCGGCGTGGGAGATCTGGAGGCGTACCTGCTGTTTTTTGCGTTCGCGGAGTCCGGGCTCGGGCATGGTGCTCATCATATACCGAGTAAAAGCATTGACTCGGTATAAGTTTTGGGCGCATGCTCGATGGCATGACTTCTCCGCTCACCTCGCTGCGGGGCGCCTGGCTGGCACTGGCCGGGCTCTCGGCGGTCTTCCTCTTCGAGATGCTCGACAACTCGATCCTCAACGTCGCGCTGCCCACCATCGGCCACGACCTGCACGCCTCGACCGTCGCCCTGCAGTGGGTGACCGGCGCGTACGGGGTGGTCTTCGGTGGGCTGATGCTCGGCTTCGGCGCGGTCGCCGACCGGTTCGGCCGGCGCCGGGTCATGCTCGCCGGGCTCGTGCTGCTCGGGCTCGCGAGCCTGGCCACGGTCTTCGTCACCACCGCGGGGCAGCTCATCGCCGTACGGGCCGTGATGGGGGTCGCCGCCGCCATGACCACCCCGGGCTCGATCGCGCTGGCCTTCCGGCTCTTCACCGACGACCGCCTGCGGGTCCGCGCCATGACCCTGATCTCCACCGTCGGCCTGGTCGGGCTCGCGGTCGGCCCCACCGCGGGCGGCTTTGTGCTCGCCGTCGCGCCGTGGCAATTCCTGCTGCTGGTGAACGTGCCGATCGCTGCGCTCGCGTTCGCCGGCATCCGGGCCGGTATCGCCGCCGACGACCCGGCCGACCTGCACCACGACCCGATCGACGTCGCCGGGGTGGTGCTGGGCACGGCCACGGTCGTGCTCGCGCTCGTCGCGCCGACCCTGTTCGTGAACGAGGGCGCCGGTTCCTGGGCGCCGTGGGCCGCGACCGCCGCGGCCGTGCTGGGCGCAGTGCTGTTCGTCGCGCGGCAGCGCTCGGCCGCGCATCCGCTGCTCGACCTGAGCCTCGTCGCCCGTCCGCTGGTCTCGGCCGGGCTGGCCTTCAAGGCCGCGACCGGGCTGGCCGTCGCCGGTCTCGGCTACATGGTCACCCTGCAGCTCCAGCTGGCCTGGGGCTGGTCGCCCGCGCTGGCCGCCGTGGGCATGCTGCCGCAGGTGGTCGTGCTGGTCTTCGCCGGGCCGTTCGTCAACCGGTTCGTCGACCGGGTCGGCCTCGACCGAGCAGCCTGGCTCAGCTCGGCGACGGTCGTGGGCGGGCTCGCCGTCTACGGGCTGTTCGGCCGCTTCGGCTACGCGTGGGTCGCGCTCGCGCTGGTGCTCGTGGCGGCCGCGATCCGGGTCGTCGGCGCCGTCGCCGGGGTCAACGTGCTGCGCGGCCTGCCCCAGAACCGGACCTCGATCGGGGCCGCCCTGGTCGACACCGCGAGCGAGGTCTCTTCCGGCGCCGGCCTGGCCGTCACCGGAACGATCCTGGCCGCGATCTTCACCGGCAGCCTGGCCGGCTCGGACTGGACCGCACGGCAGGCCGCTGAGTTCGGTTCCGCCGTGACAACGGCCGGCCTGGTTCTGACCGCCGTGGCCGCAGCGCTGGTCGGCTGGGGCATTCTCCGCACCCGCAGCGCCACCCCGTCCCCGGCCGAGCCCGTCGCGGTCGGTTCCTGACGGTGGCTTCGCGACGCCGCCCCGGCCCCGGCCGAGCCCGTCGCGGTCGCTTCCTGACGGCGGACCCGCAACGTCAACCCGGTCGACACCATCCACGAGTTCTCCTCCGGCGTTGGCGCTGCGACCCATCGACCGGCTTGGGCTGTGATGCGACTGGTCTCACCGCCGTCGCCGCAGCGATCGTCGGCTGGGGCATCTTCCGTATCCGCGACGCCGCCACCCGGGCCTTGTACGACGGCTGGGCATGCCCGCTGCCGACCGAGCGGTGGCGCACCTTCGCCCACGAGAGCAGCACCGCCGACCGCGTCCGTAACGCCGCCCGGCCGCTGTCTTTCTCCGCCTGACGCGCGGAAAGTCACCCTCCGGGCTGGCGCGGGCGCTGCTGCAGGCTTCTGAGCAGGACCATCGCCTCGGTGTTTTCGGGGCGGGACCAGAACAGCTCGTGCAGGTCGTCCGGCATCTCGTCGCGGTGGGTGCCGGTGTGGCCGCGGCGGAAGAAGGCGGGATCGGCGGCGTGCAGTTCGGCGAAGGACGGGACCGTCGCCCCGGGCACCCGTTGCAACGGCAGGCCGAGCGACTCGACGGCGGCCTCCGGGTCGCGGACGAGGTCGTCGTAGAGCAGCACCACCCGCTGCGGCGCGGGCGGTCGCAGCCAGCTCAGCACGTTGACGCCCCAGCTTCGGGAACCCCGCTCACCGTTGATCAGCGAACGTAACGCCGTACGGGAAACGCGGTCTGGACTTTCGCTTTCCTGGCGGGCCCATGAGACGAGCGCGTCGCGGCCGTCGCGGACGAGGCAGATCGCCCGGTCTTCCTCGTGGACGTCGGCGTCGCGGGGACGGTGCGTCTTGACCAGGTGCAGTTCGTCGGAGGCGCGCAGGTCGTCGAGCGAGCCGGGCCGGTCGAGGCCACCCACGAAGTCGCGGCCCAGCCGGTCGGCGACGCCGTCGAAGTCGTAGATGACGGACGCCCGCACCCCGTAGAGGCGGTACAGGACGATCCGCAGAAACGTGTTGCCCGATCGCGGGTAGGACGCCACCCAGACCAGCATGGCCGGGTCAGGACGAGAAGCTGAGACGCCGGCGCCGGACCAGGAAGAGGAGCACCGCACCCGCGACCAGCAGGGCGGCACCGCCGGTCAGCGCGGCGCCGGTCGGAGCGCCGGTCACCGGGAGACCGCCACCCTCGCCGCCTTCGCCACCTTCGCCGCCCGCGGCGGTCGTCGCGGGCGCGGCCGGTGAGGACGAGGTGGGCGGCGTGGTCGGGCCCGCGGCGGGGGCAGTCGGGGACGGGGTCGGGGCCGGCCCGCTCCAGACGCCGTATTGCTTCTCGAACGTCGCGGAGACCGGTTCCCCGTACGCCACCGCGGGCGTGAGCGGCTGAGCCGACCCACCCTCGGCGACGAAGACCTGGCCCGGCGTCACGGCGTGCGGGGCGGTGGCGGTGACCTTGGCCGGCACACCCCGCTCGGTCGACGCCATCAGGAAACCGCCGCCGTTGCGCACCTGGGTGACCAGCCAGGTGCCACCTTCGAACCGGCCGTCGGTGATCGCGTAGCCGTCCTCGACCTCGATCTTGATCAGGCCGCCGGGACCGTTCACCGCCAGGTCGGGGCCGTCGGCATAGCCGGGCTCGATGATCGTGACGGTGCGCTGCGGCTGGAACAAGGCGATGTCGACGCGGGTCAGATAGTCGTACACCTTCTTGATTACGGCGTATTGGTTCTCGGCGCCCAGACCGGCACCGGCGCGCCACGCGTTCAGGGTGACGTTGTTGGTCTGGTGCCAGACGGCGGCCTGCGTGCCCAGCCGCAGCAGCTGGTCGACGGTGGCCTTGGAGACGCCCGGCGGAACGCGGACACCGGCGGCGGCGATCAGGTCGGCCCGGTTGCCGGACGGGAAACCGTGTTCGAGGATCCACTGCACATTGGAGATGTTGCCGACGCCGCTCTCGGCCCACGTGGCGTCCGAGTAGTCGATCTCGCCGGTGAACGCCGGTCGGAAGGACAGCGAGAAGGCGGGCACGACCTGGCCGCCGTCGACGGTCATCTCGAGCCCGCGGACCGTCGTCGCCTTGCCGCCGAGCATCAGCGTGCGCGAGGTGCCGTCGGGTCGTGCGGTCGCGGTCAGTTCGTCGTCTTCGGCGGCGGTCGCCGGCAGTGCCGAGCCGAGCAGCAAACCGGCCCCGGCGACAACCATCGGGATGATGCGGCCCCACAGTCGATTTCTCATGTTCCTCTTTCCCCGTGTTTCCCCCGTGAGCATTGCCGTGCGGCGGAAGTATTGCCGATGCGGCCGCGTCGCACAGCCCCCGAAAGTAGGGGCTCGGGAAGTTCTCAGACTGCGGCCTGCGACCTCGTGGCCATGCGTCGATCAGGGCCTGGCCGAGGTCAGCGGGGGTTGGGTCGCGGCGGTCCGGGGCGAGGTGCCGGGCCGGTCGGCGGGGGCGTGACGCTCGACTGAAACAGGCTCGTCGGATCCGGTGTTTTGGATCACGCCACTGGGCGGGCAGTAGGCGACGGCCTGACCGGGCTGGCGGGCCGGCCGCGCATGAAGCAGATCCGCGAGCTCGATGTCGTCGAACGCGGTGTACCCGGGGCCATGCGCCTGGCCCCCGTTCGGGGTCCGTCGTGGCGGCGGCTACTGGTCGGTCGGGTTCAAATGGAGCCGGCGCAGCAGTTGGGCGTTCAGGGCGACCACGATCGTTGAGGCGCTCATCAGGATGGCGCCTACGGCGGGGCTCAGGGTGAAACCGGCCCACGCCAGCACGCCGGCGGCCAGCGGGATGGCGATGACGTTGTAACCGGCGGCCCAGGCCAGGTTCTGGATCATTTTGCGGTACGAGGCGTTCGACAGCTTGATCACGCTGGTCACGGCTCGAGGGTCGGAGGAGGCCAGGACCACCCCCGCGGATTCGATCGCTACGTCGGTGCCGGCTCCGATGGCCAGGCCCACGTCGGCTCGGGCCAGGGCGGGGGCGTCGTTCACGCCGTCGCCGACCATGGCTACGGTCAAGCCCCGGGACTGCAGGTCGGCTACCGCCTTGTCCTTGTCGGCCGGCAGCACCTCGGCGAAGACCTCGTCCAGGCCCAGGTCGGCGGCTACGGCCTCGGCCACCGGGCGGGCGTCGCCGGTGATCATCACGATCTTCTTGATGCCGTGGCGGCGGAGCTGTTCGATGGCCTGCCGGGCCTCGGGGCGCACCTCGTCCTCCAGCGCGAACGAGCCGAGAATCGACGCCGACGAGCCGACTGACGCCAACGAATCGGCCGACGCGGACGAACTGGCCGACGCCAGCGAACCGGCCGACGCGGGCGAGCCGACTGACGCCATTGAGCCAGCCGACGAGTCGACCGAAGCGGACGAGCCGGTCGACGTCGACGAATCGGTCGACGCCGAGGAACCGGCCGACGCGGGCGAGCCGACGGGCGCGGGCGAGGGCAGCTGTATGAGGTGCAGGACGGCGGCCCCACGGCGGGACTCGTCGGCCAGGGCGTCGGGAGCGGCGATGCCCAGCTCGCGGAGCAGAGCGGGACCCCCGACCGCGTGCGTCGTCCCGTCGACCACGGCCTGCACCCCGCGCCCGGTCAGGGATCGGAAGTCGGTGGCCGTGGCCTGCGCGGGGGACGCCGCGACGATCGCTCGGGCCAACGGGTGTTCACTGTCGCTCTCGACGGCGGCCGCGATTCGCAGCACCGACGCCTCGGTCTGGCCGGGAGCGGCGGCGACGGCCGTCACGGTGTGCGCGCCCTTGGTCAGGGTGCCGGTCTTGTCGAAGAGAACCGCGTTCACCGTACGCATCCTCTCCAGCGCCAGCCTGTCCTTGACGAGGATGCCGGCGCGGGCCGACAGGGCCGTGGACAACGCGATGACCAGCGGAATGGCGAGGCCGAGGGCGTGCGGGCAGGCGATCACCAGGACGGTCACCGTGCGTACGACGGACTGGTCGAGATCGCCGAGAACCCACCACGTCACGAAGGTGATCAGGCCGGCGAGCGTCGCCACGTAGAACAGCCACGCCGCGAAACGGTCGGCCAAGGCCTGGGCGCGGCCGCTCGACGCCTGCGCCTGTGCGACCAGGCGGCCGATCCCGGCCAGGGCGGTGTCCTCACCCACGGCGTCGACCTCGACCCGTACGGCGGAATCGGTGGCCACCGTGCCCGCCACGACGCGGTCTCCCTGCGTACGGGAAACCGGTCTGGACTCTCCGGTGATCATCGACTCGTCCATCTCGGCCGAACCGTCGACGATGCGGCCGTCGGCGGGGACGCGGGCGCCGGAGCGTACGAGAACGCGGTCGCCGACCCGCAGATGCGCGACCGGCACCTCCTCGGTCGAGCCGTCGTCGCGGATCAGCGTGGCCTCGTCGGGCAGCAGGGTGGCCAGCGCGGCCAAGGCGCCCTGGGCCTGACCGATCGCCTTCATCTCCTGCCAGTGGCCCAGCAGCATGATCGTGACCAGCGCGGCCAGCTCCCACCAGAAGTCGAGCTCGAACAGGCCGGCCGTGGTGGCGATAGAGGCCCCGTACGCCACCGTGATCGCCATCGCGATGAGCAGCATCATGCCGGGGGCCCGTCCGCGGATCTCGGCGACCGCGCCGGTGAGGAACGGCCACCCGCCGTAGAAGAAGACGCCCGTGCCCAGCACCGGGCCGATCCACCTGATGCCGGGGAAGTCCAGCGAGTAGCCGAACCACTCCATGACCATCTCGCTGGTCAGCACGATCGGGACGGTGAGGGCGAGGCTCAGCCAGAACTTGCGCCGGAAGATCGCCGGATCGTGCCCCGCATGCCCGCCGTGCCCCGCATGCCCGCCGTGGCTGTCATGGCCCGCCCGGCCGCCGTGACCCGAGTGTGCGTGGTCGCCGTGAACCAGCGATGCCTGTCGCTGCGCCTCCGTCATAGGGTGAACATATACCCCCTGGGGGTATCCGCCAAGGCCTGAGAAGATGCCGTCCGCATGGCGTGGACCACACATGTGCGCGCAGCGCGACTCAGTGACGGACGAGAAGCCGGCCCGGCGTGCGAGGCTGGGGCATGCGGATCACGGCCCTGTACACGTACCCGGTCAAGGGTTGTCATCGCATCGAGCACGAGAGCACGCCGGTCGAACCGTGGGGCCTGGCCGGCGACCGCCGATGGCTGATGGTCGACGCCGAGGGGATCGGCATCACCCAGCGCGACACCCCCGAGCTCACCCAGCTGACCGTCACCCCGCGCCCCGGCGGCCTGGAACTCAGCGCCCCCGGCATGCCCACGATCTCGGTGGACGAACCGGTCGACGGCCCCGCGGAACACGTGCGCGTCTTCCGCAGCAAAGGCCCGGTTCCCGGGCGGGTGGCCGAGAAGGAGTGGAGCAGCCGTTTCCTGGGCCGCGACGCCCGGCTGGTGTGGCAGGCCGACCCGACCGGCCGCACGATCGAGTCGCACGCGCGGCCGGACGACCGGGTGAGCTTCGCCGACGGCTTCCCGGTGCTGCTGGCGAACGAAGGCTCGCTCTCGGCGCTCAACGACTGGCTGGTCGAGGCGGGGGAGGAGCCGGTGCCGATGACCCGGTTCCGGCCCAACCTCGTGGTCGCCGGCGCTCCCGCCTGGGCCGAGGACGACTGGCTGGGGCAGCGGTTGCGGATCGGCGACGTGACGTTCCGGGCGGCCAAGTCGTGCGCCCGCTGCCTGGTGACCACCATCGATCAGGAGACCGGTGAGAAGGGGCGCCAGCCGCTCCGGATCCTGGGCCGGCACCGGCGCTTCGACGACGGGCTGCTGTTCGCCATCAACCTGATTCCGGACATGTCCGGCGTAGTGCGCCTCGGTGACCCGGTCGTGGTCAGGTGAACGGGTGAAGCCGGTCGCTGGAAGCTTAGGAGTGTCTTAGGAAAGTTGCCGCCGCGCTCGTGCGGCGGCAGGGTTCCTCTGCGTGACCGGATCTCGCCTGTTCTCGCCCCGCTGGCTCGCTGCCGGAGGCGCCGTCGTTCTCGCCGCCGTTCTCGGAGTCACGCTCGTGCTCCAGAACAGCGGCGCCGCCTGCGCCGCCCCGCCGTCCACCACGGCCAAGAAGGGCAAGGCGACGTACTTCTTCCTCGAGGGCACGCTCGGCAACTGCTCGTTCCCCAGCCCGCCCGCCGACGACCTGTACGTGGCCCTGGGGCAGCACAACCAATACTCGAACGGCGCCGCCTGCGGCACGTACATCGACGTCGCCGGCCCCAAGGGCAAGACCCGTGTCAAGGTCATCGACTCGTGCCCGGAGTGCCCGGCCGGTCACCTCGACCTGAGCCTCACGGCGTTCAAGAAGATCGGCGCCCAGTCGGCCGGCATCATCCCGATCACGTACAGGACCGTTCCCGGGGCGGCGGTTCCGGGGCCCATTTCCGTACGGGTGAAGGAAGGCTCGTCGCAGTACTGGCTGAGTGTGCTGATCGACAACCACAGCAACCAGCTGTCCTCGGTCAAGGTCGCCGGTAAGGGCGGCAGCTTCAAGAACGCGTCGCGCGAGGACTTCAACTACTGGACGCTCCCGAGCGGCGCCGGCAACGGCCCGTTCAAGGTCAAGATCACCGATGTGTACGGGAATTCGGTGACCGTCTCGAACATCAAGCTGTCGATCGGCAAGACCCAGAAGACGACGGCCAAGCTCGGGGGCAGTGTGGTGCGGCAGCAGCCCGAGTCGGCCGCCACGCCCGAGAAGAAGAAGCCGGCCACGAAGAAGGCCACACCCAAGCCGTCGAAGACGAGCGCGAAGCCGCAGCCGGTGGCCACCACCACCGCGGCCGCTGTCCCGCTGCTGGAGTCGGCCACCGTGGCCCCCACGACCCAGCCCGCCCAGTTGGACGCGAACCTGGCGGCCGACACCCCACGCTGTTCCTGAGTAGTTCCCCACCCGGCCCGGCCGGATGCGTTCCCCCGACGCGTCCGGTCGGGCTGAGCTTTGCCGTTGGTGCGGAAGGGGGGACTTGAACCCCCACGCCCTTTCGGGCACGGGCACCTAAAACCCGCGCGGCTGCCGATTACGCCACTCCCGCCCGGCCTGCCCCGCAGGGCAGCACGTTGAAGGCAGTCTAGACGCAAGCCCGCGAAAACGACCTGCTGGGACGGCGCACAGCACGGCGGCCGCCTCGCGGATCGAGCCGCGTGACAGCCGCCGTGGGTCCGAGAGCCCCCTTTGCCGGGTCTTGCCAGAAGGATCGGCCCGCCGAAGGTAAGACTTTAGGGATTCAGTCGATGCCGAGGTCGCGGCGCAGCTTGGCGACATGACCGGCGGCCTTGACGTTGTAGAGCGCGTGCTCGATCAGGCCGTTCTCGTCGATGACGAAGGTCGATCGGATGACGCCCATGTACGTCTTGCCGTAGTTCTTCTTCTCGCCGAACGCCCCGTACGCGTTGAGCACGCTCTTGTCCTCGTCGCTGACCAGCGGGAAGGTGATCGCGTCGTGCTCGCGGAACTTGGCCAGCTTGGCCGGGGTGTCGGGGGAGATGCCGACGACCTCGTAGCCGGCGGCCTGCAGCGAGGCCAGCGAGTCGCGGAAGTCACATGCCTGAGTGGTGCAGCCGGGGGTCATGGCGGACGGGTACGCGTACAGCACGACCTTGCGTCCGCGCAGGTCCTTGAGGGTGAGCCGGTCGCCGTTGTCGGTCGGCAGGCTGAAGTCGGGCGCCGGGTCGCCGGCGGAGAGTCGGACGGTCTCAGTCATGCCGATGACGATAGACCGCCCGGATGAAACAGCGCCGAAAGGTGTTACAAAGCGGTCGACCGCATCCGCAGCACCCCGGTCAGCGCCAGCCCGGCCCCGAGGCCCAGGGCCAGCGTCACGGCCAGCCGTGCGACCGAGCCCGGCCCGACCGTCGGGGGCACGGCGGCAAAGAAGATCCGGGTCTCGTTGAAGCCGGCGAACAGCGCGACCACGGCCCCGGACAGCGCCAGGAAGAACGGCGGATGCCGGTAGACCGCGGCCAGCCCCAGCAACCCGGCCAGGACCAGCACGGGCGGCGGGGTCTCACCGTCCAGGGTGCGCAGCAGCGCGTACGTGAGAGGCGCCAGCCCCGCGACGAGCGCGACGGCCCGCACCGAACCCGGCCACCGATAGGCCAGCGCCGCGGCGGCCAGACCCGCGAGCGCCGCGCCGGCCCACCACATCCACGCGAGCGGCGGCGGTTCCCAGTCGAGGGTGCCGCGGATCTCGTACGCCGTGGTCTGCACCCGCAGCGGCAGGGTCCAGTCGCGCAGGTGGTGGCTGCGGGACGGGTCGGCGACGGCCTGCGGGGGCTTGCCGGTGCTCATCCACTGGGTCCGCTGGTCGTGCCAGCGCACCGAGCGCGAGTCCGAGATCTTGCGCCAGGAGGGCGGCGCGGTGGCGTCGGCGTTCGCGGGCAGCGGGCTGTCGAAGGCGAGCGTCTCGTTCAGGTAGGTGGATGGCGAGTTGACGTTCTGCCAGGTGCCGTCGGGTCGCATTTCCAGGTACGGCTCCCCGGCGTACCCGAGGATCTCGACCGGCTGTTCGCTGTGGCTGGTGAGCTCGACCCGCGCCCCGGCCTCGACCATGCGCGCCTCCACGCCGTCGAGGGTGGCCGAGGTCACGGTTGTCCGATAGGCGGTGGCGCCCGGGATGTCACCGCCGTGCGCGAACGCAGGGGTGGCCGGGACCAGCACGGCCCCGGCCACCGCCACGATCAACGCGAGACATCTCACCCCGCGGCCGCCGTGACCGCCTGGGTGAAGACCTCGGTGGTGGGCAGCGTGTTGTTCGGCCCCTCGACCTGCTTGCCGTTCACGACGATGGTCGGCGTGCCGTTGTAGCCGCGCGACGCGAACGTCTCGGTGACCTTGGTGGCCCACGAGTCGTACGTCTTGTCGTTGACCGCCGTGGCGAAGGTGTCGCCGAGCCCGACACTCTGCCCGAGCTCGATCAGCTTCTCGTTGCTCAGCCCGTCGCTGTTCTCCTCGGGCTGGTTGTCGAACAGGACCTTGTGGTACTCGAGGAACTTGCCGTCGACAGCGGCGGCCGCCGCGGCCCCGGCCGAGCGCGTCGAGTACTGCGTGCCGTTCGAGGCCCGGTCCAGGATGGACACCGGGTGGTAGCGCACGGTGATCTTCTTGTCGGCGACCATCTGCGTGATCGTCGGGCCGGTCTGGTCTTCGAACGAGTGGCAGATCGGGCACATGAAGTCTTCGTAGATGTCGACCGTCACCGGGCCGGTGCCGACCGCGAACGCCGTGCCGTCGTCGACCGCCACGCTGGGCGTGTTCACCTTCGACGCGTCGGTGCTCTTCTCCTGGTTGGCCAGCACGCCCCAGCCGATCAGGCCGGCGATCAGCAGGACGGCGACGACGCCGACCGAGGTCCAGATCGTCACCCGGCGGCGGCGCTCGGCCGCCTTCTGCTGTTCGACGATCCGCTTCGCGGCCGCGCGGTCACGCCCCCTGTTGCCCTTGCTCATCGATCCCCCATCAGAAGCCCGTCGACCGAGAACTTCGAGCGCGGCTTCCACACCAGAATGCCCGCCAGCGCGAGAAAGCCCACGTCGCGCAGGATGTCCAGGCCGTACTGTGCGGTGCGTCCGCCGGTCAGTTCCCCGCCCTTGCTGAAACAGCCACAGTCGATCTGCAGCCCGCGCGCCCACGCCGAGACGATGCCGGCGATGAAGATCACCAGCAGTACGGCGGCGATGGCCGCGCTGAGCCGGGTCGCTATGCCGATCAGCAGCAGGAGGCCCAGTGCGATCTCCAGGAACGGCTGCACGGCCCCGATCACCTTGGCGGTGTCGTAGGACATCAGGTCGTACGCGTTCACCGCGCGCGCCGAGGCGGCCAGGTCGGTCACCTTGAGACCGCCGGCGATCAGGAAGACCGCCGCCAGCCCCAGACGCGCGAGGGTGGAGATCCACGGCCAGGCCGCCGCGAGCCGGGATGGCTGCTGCCTCAAGTCCATGGTCACGCCCAGTTAGTCGACGCCACTGTCCCGCCGGTTCCCTCTAGTGTGCTGTGGTTTGGCTGGGAAGTGGCTGATTACACCGCGCGCGCCTGGGCGACCGCGGTCACCAGTTCGTCGCGGGCACGCGCGACCCGGGACCGGATTGTCCCGACCGGAACATCCTCCACCTCGGCCGCCTCGGCGTAGGAGAGTCCAAGGACCTGAGTCAGCACAAAAGCCGTACGCCGTTCCTCGCTCAGCCGGGACAGCAGGTCGGCGGTGGTCAGACGCTGCGCCGGGTCGGGGGAGGGTGACGCCGTCCACGCCTCGGCGGCCAGGCGGGCGTCGAGACGGCGGCGGCGGACCACCGAGCGCAGGTGGTCGGCGCAGGTGCGGCGGGCGATGCCGAGCAGCCAGGTGCGGGCCGTCGAGCGGGCCTCGAACGCGGGCAGGGCCTTGAAGGCGCGCAGATAGGTGTCTTGCGTGAGGTCGTCGGCCGAGCCCGGGTCGACCAGGGCGGCGGTGAAGCGCCAGACCTCGGCCTGGGTGGCACGGATGAACGCCGCCGTCGCGGCCGCGTCCCCCGCGCGGGCGGCGAGGGCGAGCGAGGTCGTTTCGTCCAGGCCGTCCATGGGCCAGCATCGTACGCCCTCAGGTCGGCGGAACCGGAGAGGCCGCCGTGCGGACTACCCGCAGTGGGCATTTCGGAACCTGAGGGGCCGTCGTGCCGACTACCCGCGGTGGGCAGGAGCGAACCCGATCGGGCAGCATGACGAGCATGATTGTTGACCGTCGCCGGGTTTGTCGCGCTATAGCGACACTTGCCGGGCTGTTCGTCGGCTTCTTGGCGGTGCTCCTCGGTCCCGCCGCCCCGGCCAGCGCCCACGCCGTTCTGGTCAACAGCGACCCCGGCAACGGCACGATCGTGCCCGACGCGCCGAACAAGATCACGCTGAACTTCAGCGAGTCGGTGCAGCTGCTCTCCGGCAAGATCCAGGTGCTGGCGCCGGACGGCTCCCGCGCCGACCAGGGCGATCCCACCGCCGACGGCGGCACAGTGACGATCCCGCTGCGTTCGGGCGGCGGCCGGGGGACATACCTGCTCAGCTACCGGGTGATCTCGGCCGACAGCCACCCCGTCGCGGGCAGCCTCACCTACTCGGTCGGCGCGGCGTCGGCCACCCCCACCGGGACGATCGACGACACCACGGTCGACCCGGTGGTGCGCGCGCTCATCCCGGTCGGCAAATACCTCGGGTACGCCGGCCTGGTGCTGCTGGTCGGGCCGGTGCTGGTGCTGGCGCTGCTCTGGCCGCACCGGCTGAGCCGCCGCGGCCCGGGCCGGGTCGTCTGGACGGGCGTGGGCCTGGTCATCGGCAGCACGCTGCTCGCGATCTGGCTCCAGGCGCCCTACTCGACCGGGTCCGGGCTCTTCGACGTGCGGGTGGGGGACCTCCGGGACGTCATCGGCAGCACGTTCGGCGCGATCATGCTGGTGCGCCTGGGCGTGATCTGCGCCTCGGCCCTGCTGCTGCGGCCCATGCTGCGCGGCACCGGCGCCGACTCCAAGACCGACCTGGCCCTGCTCGGCGTGCTCGGGGTGGCGGCGATCGCGACCTGGCCGCTGACCGGGCACCCGACGGCCTCCCCGGTGGCGGGCGTGTCGGTGGTGGTCGACGCGATCCACGTCGCGGCCATGGCGGTGTGGCTGGGCGGGCTGGTCATGCTGGTCGGCTTCCTGCTGCGCCAGGCCGATCAACGCGAGCTCGGGGCGATCCTGCCGATCTGGTCGCGCTGGGCCGCCACGGCGGTCGCGGCGCTGATCGTGGCCGGTGTCATCCAGGCGCTGATCGAGGTCGCGTCGCTCGACGGGCTCTTCAATACGACGTACGGGCGTCTGATCCTGACCAAGGTGGGACTGGTCGCGATCGTGCTGGGCGTCGCCTGGTACTCGCGGCGGCTGGTGAAGTCGAAGGCGGCCGAGGAGTCGCCGCGCGGGCTGCGCCGGGTGGTCTGGGCCGAGCTGGCGGTCACGGCGGTGGTGATCGGCGTGACCTCGGCGCTCGTGCAGATCGCGCCCCCGCGCTCGTCCGAGGCGTCGCAGACGGCGGCCGCCTCGACCACGGTCACCAAGACGCTCACCGACAAGAAGATGGCGCTGCAGATCGACATCTTCCCGGCCGCGGTCGGCAACAATTCGATCCACCTGTACGCGTACACGCCCGACAACAAGCCTCTGACGGTGGTCGAGTGGAGCGCGACGGCGGCGCTGCCCTCGAAGGGGATCGAGCCGATCGAGATCCCGCTGCTGCGCATCACGGACTTCCACGCCGTGGGCGACATCGCGCTGCCGGCCGCGGGGGAGTGGACGTTCAAGGTCACCGCGCGGATCAGCGACATCGATCAGTCGACGCTCTCGACGACGGCGACGATCAACTAACTGCGTCCTTCAACGGCCGGTTTCCCCGTACGGGAATCCGGCCGTTGTCATATCTATCAGCGATTTGGCGCTGGTTTGACCACTTTGGGGTTATTTGGATCTGTATGGTCACCGCAGTACCGCCCGAGCTTTGAGGGGGAGAAGCTGATGCGGGTGTTCCGCACCATCCTGGGAATGCTGGCGCTGACCATCGGTCTGCCGTCGCTGCTGGCGGGCGCCGGTCTGTGGGCCGCCATGCAGCACCGCGACCAGGGTGGCGCGTTCAGCGGGCAGCTCCAGCAGCTGTCCACGCCCGGATACGCGTTCGTGGTCGAGGACGTCGACCAGTTGCTGCGCTCGGACGCGCCGTTCACCCGGATCGGCGACACCCAGCTCGGCCTGGACGCGATCGTGCAGGACGGGCCCGCGTTCGTCGGCCTCGCGCCCACCAACGCCGTCCGTGGCTACCTGGCCGGGGTGCAGCACAGCACCGTCCGTACGGTCGACATCGGCACCGGCGCCCTTCCGGTCGCGACCACGGTCGTCGAGGGCATCCAGGCGCCGCGGTCGCTGCCCGGGCGTGAGGCGTTCTGGACCCGCACCGACAGCGCCGGCAAGATCTCCTGGACCCCTTCCGACGTACGGGGTGGTCCCTACAGCCTCGTCGTGATGAGCCAGTCCGCGCGGTCGAGCCTGCAGTTGCGCGCCGTGGCCGAACTGCGCCCCGGCTGGCTCAACTCGAGCGCGTGGGGCCTGCTCACGATGGGCACGCTGCTGGTGATGGTCGGCATGGTCGTGCTGGCCTGGCCCGGGCGCCGTCGCGAGATCGTCTACGTGGTCGAACCCAGCCAGGTGCCCGAGCTGATGCGTGCCATCGGGGCGCCGATGCCGATGCTGCCGTCGACCGGGCGGCCGGTCGGGGCCCACCGGCCGCGCTCGCTGGCGGACGCCCGTCCCGGGTCGGGGCCCGTTCCGGCCGTGCTGGCCTGGCCGCCTACGCCGACGCCGGCTTTGGCGGCTGCGGTGTCGTCGCCGGCGGCCGGTCCCGGGATGCCGCCGGACCCGGAGGAGTACGCGGCGGCGACCGCCATTCCTGTCCGGCAGGCGCCGGCGCCGGGGGAGCCGTTGGAGTTCATCGGCGCCACGGGAACGTCGTTGCCGCTCGGGGATGCGCCGTCGGCTCCCGCTCCGGCCCCGGTTTCCGCTGCCCCGGCTCCCGCCCCGGCCTCGCCGCAGCGGCGGCCGGAGAGGGCCGCCAAGCGGCGCAGCACCGTGTCGGACGACATTCCGATGTTCCAGGCCTCGGCCGTGGACGCCTGGGTCGCGGAGACCGCGCCGGTGCGTGCCCGCGAGACCGAGGCGCAGGCCGCCGCCCGGATGGCCGAGGCGGCCCGGCGTCGTGCGGTCGCCTCCGAGCCGGCCGCTTCTTCCGCTGCCGGTGCCGGCGCTTCCGACGCGGATGTGTCCTCCGCGTCGTCCGCGGTCTCCGCGTCGTCCGTGTCGGCCTCCGAGGAGGAGACGGTCGACTCGATCGACGCGGTGGCCGCCGCGTACGCCGCCGGTGCGGCCGACGCCCGCGCCGTCCGGGGCGAGATCGACGAGATGGACCGCGATCCCCGGATGGCCAACCAGAAGGTGTCGGTGGTCACCGGTCCCCGGGCCACCGACTGGACCGCGATGGGGATGCCGCGGGGAGGCCGACAGGCACCCACCGCCGACCGCCCCGCTCCCGCTGGTCGTCAGGCGGCCCCGGCCGATCGCGCTTCCGGGGGTCGTCCCGCGGCTGCTCCGGCCGGTCGTCCGTCTGAGGGCGCGGGTCGTCCGTCGCCTTCCGGTCGGCCTTCGCCGGCCGGGCGTTCCGGTCGTCCGTCGCCGGGTGGTCGTGGTGGCCGGCCTGGCGCGCCCGTCGGTCCCGGCGTTTCCCCGGTGTCCGCTTCGCCGTCCGGTCCCGCCGCTCCCGCTTCCGGGTCTGCCGGTTCCACGGCTGCTCCCAGTTCCGGCGCTGCGGCTGCTTCCGGTGGTCCCGGTGTTTCCGCTGCTTCGAGCGCTCCGGCTGCTCCTGCTTCGGGCGCTGCGGCCGCTTCGGGTGCTGCGGCGCCTGCTGTTTCTGCCACTTCGGGTGCTCCGGCCGCTTCGGGTGCTGCGGCGCCTGCGGCTCCTCCCGCTTCGGGCGCTGCGGCTGCTCACGGTGCCTCCGCCGCGTCGGGCGCTCCGGTTGTGACAGGCGGCACGAATGGTTCGTCGCCGCGTCCTGGTTCCGGGGCGCCGAGGCCGGGTACCGTCCGGAACGCGCCCGCCGGGCCCGCGAACGCCGCCCGCCCGGCCAGCCTGGCCGACACCCGGCCCACCGTCCGCGCCGGTGCTCCCGCACCGACGCCCGCCAAGACCCGCACCGAGCCGGCCACCTCATCCGCCAGTGGGGTCCGCCCGGCAATGGGAGCCGACACCGATACCGGCACTGACAACAGCCGCCCGGTGTCGGCTCCCGAGCCGTCGCCCACCTCCACGGAGGCGCGGGCCACCACGGCTCCGGTCGCTGCCTCTTCGGAAGCGTCCGCCGCGCCCCGGTCCGCCGCCGCTGTTTCGGGGCCGCCCGCTGGGGATTCTGTGGGTTCCGTCGCTGATCCGGATGCGTCGGCCGGGCCTTCGGCCGCCGCTTCGTCGGCGCCGGCCGCCGCGAGTTCCAGCGACTCTTCGGACGCACCGATCGCCGCCTCCGGGTCGGCCTCGGGTGCGTCGACCGTCGCCTCCGGGTCCGCCTCGGATGCCTCGACCGCTGCCACCGGGTCTACCTCGGATGCGCCGATCGCCGCCACCAGGGTCGCCTTGGAAGCAGCCGCCGGAAATTCCGCGGCGAGCGATGACCGGGCCCCGGCCGTGGACGGCGAGCCGGCGGAGAACATCACCGGTTCCGATGAGCGGCACCCGGAAGCGGGTGGCCGCGAGCCTGATTCGGCTTCGGCTGGGCGGCGTCCGGAAGCGGGCGGCGAGCAGCCGGGCGCGGCTTCGGCCACCACCGCTCCGGCCCCGCCTCGTCCGACGGTCCCGCGTCCGCCGGCGCCGTCGCGTCCGATCGTGCCGTCGCCGTCGCGCCCGGGGAACGGTGCCCAGCCTTCCTCCGCACCGGCCGTCCGGCCCGGTTCCGGGCCCACGCCGAACGGCACCGACCGCTCGGCCTCCGGCCCGGTCCCGGCCACGGCCTCCGCGGCGGCCCAGTCCGCACCGGCCGGCCCCGCTCGTGTCAACGGCCAGGCCCTCACGACCGACGCCGCACAGCTTCGCGCGGCCGGGGTCACCGCCGCGAACGGCCACGGACCAAATGGACAGTCCCCGGCCGTCGGGGCGAACCCCGGAGGCGCGGCCGCGCCGGAGCGGGCCGAACTCGCACCCACCCGGCCCAGCGCTCCGGTCGCCGCTGGCACGTTCGCATCGTCCTTCGCCGGAGCAGAGGCGTGGTCCCAGGCCGTAGGCCCGCTGGCCCAGCCCGCCGCGCGATCGCAGCCGGCAGGATCACGCCCCGAGCCACAGTCACCGGGCGCGACGCTGTCCGAGGCGCGTTCACAGGGTGTGGCTCTGTCCGAGGCGCCGTCCCAGGTTGCTGAGCCGGCCGGGTCCGAGGCGCAGTCCCGGGGTGCCGAGTCGGTGGCCCGAGCCGAGGTGCAGCCCCGGGATATGCAGCAGTCGGTGGCGCAGATCCAGCGCGCCGAGTCGGTGGCCGTTGCCGAGGGGCTGTCCCAGGGCTCGGAGCCGTCGGCGTCGCAGATCCAGGGCGCTGAGACAGTGGCCGGGGCCGAGGGGCTGTCGCAGGGTCCGGAGCAGTTCCACGGCACCGAATCCGATGGGCATGTCTCGGCGGCCGATGAGGGTGTGGCCGAGTCGGGGCCCACGGCCGGGGCGGGCGATGAAGACGGGTCGCTCGCGGCCGACCAGGAACGGCCGGCCTCGGGTTCTCGTGGGGCGTCGCGTGACCTCATGGCCGAGGCCCAGGGGCGGGTTGATGGCAGCGGGGCGACGTCGGCGTTCTCCGGGCGCTTGCCAGGATCGGGGCGTGCCCCGGCGGCCTGGCGCAAGGCGGCCGAGACGGTAGCGGCCCGAGCGGCCGAAGCCGCCGCCGTCGGCTCCGAACCGGCCGCCGACATGATCGAGGACGAGGCCGACGCCGCCGAGGCCAAGCCCGTGGCCAAGCCGAGGGCGAAGTCGACCCGTACGCGGGCCACGAAGCCCAAGCCCGACGCGGCCGGCGCCGACGCGGAGAAGCCGGCTCGGACCACCCGCACCACGGCGGCCAAGGCGAAGGCCGCGGCCGCGAAGCCCGCAGCGAGCAAAGCTGCCGCCAAGCCGGCCACCAAGGCCCCGGCCAAGTCGGCCACTCCCGCCAAGGCGACTCCGGCCAAGGCCGCTCCGGCCAAGGCGGCTCCGGCCAAAGCGAGTCCGGCCAAGGCCGCGCCCGACGCCCGGACCGCCACGCCGAGGCCGACCCGCCAGGCCCAGGACGTCCCGCTGCGCACCAGCACCGGTGCCATCCCGGCCGCGAGCGGCACCCCAGCCGGTTGGCTGGCGGCCTACCAGCAGGAAGCGGCCGACCTGCTGGCCGGCAGCACCCAGCAGCGCCGACGCCGCCGGACCACCTCGACGCCGATCGACCAGCCCGACGAATCCTGACCCCGACCACGACGAATGCCGCCCACCCGGGCGGCCTTTTTCGTCCCCCGCCAAACGCCGAGCCGAGCCAGCGCCGCCGAGCCAAGCGCCGAGCCGAGCCAGCGCCGCCGAGCCAAGCGCCGAGCCGAGCCAGCGCCGCCGAGCCAGGCCGAGCTCCGCCGCGAGCCGAGCCCAGCCGAGCTGCGCCGGGTCGAGCCCAGCCGAGCTCCGTCGAGCTGCGCCGGGCCGAGCCCAGCCGAGCTGCGCGGGAACGAGCCCAGCCAAGCTCTGCCGGGCCGAGCCGACTTCCGCCGAGCCAAGCCCGCCGAGCCGATCCCAGGCTCCCGGGCCGTGCGCCTCTCGTCGGAGCCGGAGCCGGAGCCGGAGCCGGTCGCGAACGCCGAAAGGGCCCTCCACGCTGCCGACGCGGAGGGCCCTTTACCGGGGGAACGGAGTAACCGAAGGGGGGCTTCGTCCGTTAAGACCAGTTTAGCCCCTTGCGGGCATAAGTGGGAGTTCATCGCCCGAAAGCGGACAAACGGCCACCCTGCGACGGTCGTGCCTTGACGGGCCCGGACGGGTGGCTCGGGACGAGGTGACAGCGGTCCATGCCGTCGCGGCGTAGGCTGTGCCCGTGGCTGATCATTTGGTGTGGATCGACTGTGAGATGACGGGCCTCGACCTGGGCAAGGACAAGCTCATCGAGGTCGCCGCGCTGGTCACCGATGCCGATCTCAACGTTCTGGGTGAGGGCGTCGACCTGGTCATCCACGCCGACGACGCCGCGCTCGACGCCATGCCGCCCGTCGTACGCGACATGCACGCCAAATCGGGACTGACCGAAGAGGTGCGCGCCTCGGCGATCACCATGGCCGAGGCCGAGGAGGCGGTCCTGGCGTACGTCCGTCAGTACGTCACGAACCCCCGCACCGCCCCCCTCTGCGGCAACTCGATCGCCACCGACCGGGGCTTCCTGGCCAGGGACATGCCGGCGCTCGACTCGTTCCTGCACTACCGCATGATCGACGTCTCCTCGATCAAGGAACTGTGCCGCCGCTGGTACCCCCGCGTTTACTTCGGCCAGCCCGCCAAGGGTCTGGCCCACCGCGCGCTCGCCGACATCCGCGAGAGCATCCGCGAGCTGGAGTACTACCGCCGCGCGATCTTCGTCCCGCTCCCCGGCCCCGACATCGAGGCCGCCAAGGTGATCGCCGCCGAGCTCTGACGAACCGGGCTGAGTGGCCAGGTCGAGCGACCGGACTGAGCAGCCAGGTCGAGCGGCCGGGCCGAGCTGCCAGGTCGAGCGGCCGGGCCGAGCTGCCAAGGTCGAGCTGCCAGGTCGAGCGGCCAGGTCGAGCGGCCGGACCGAGCTGCCAGGTCGAGCGGCCGGGCCGCCAGGACGCGTGGGCCGGGCAGGTGGTCGCCGGCGAGGCACTGCTGTCGGGTGCCGTCGCGCATGAGCAGCCGCTGAGCTCCGGGTCCGCGTGTAAACAGCGTCACCCGACCGAGCCGGGAACCCGCTCGACAGGCCCCGCCGTGATGCGGCTATGATTGTCCAGCACCACGGGGATGCGTCCTCGTGCGCGATGGTGGTCGTAGCTCAGCTGGTAGAGCACCTGGTTGTGGTCCAGGGGGTCGCGGGTTCAAGTCCCGTCGATCACCCCAACATCGCACGGCACGCAAAGGCTCGGTCCAAGTGACCGGGCCTTCGCTGTATCCACGCATGATCCGCGGAGTTATCCACAGTTCTCGGCTGTCCACAGGGCGGGCACCGGGCGGCTCCGAAGATCTGTTCAGCTCGGTAAAATGGCTGGTGGCGGGGGACCCCCGGTGGAGGGCGGGCCCTGTTGTTGATCTCCACGCGTGATCAACAAGGCCGAGCCGTGCCGAGAACGATCGCGCCGGCGTCGTGCAAGAGCAGCCGCGCGCAAGCCGTGTGCCGAGAACTGCCTGTGCCGCCGTCACGCGAGAGCGACCGCGCAGGCTGCGTGGCCGGGAACAATCGCGCCGGCGGCACGTGAGAGCGACCGTGCAAGCCGCGCGGGCCGAGAGCAACCGTCGGCCCCACGTCCAGAGCAACCACGCCAGCCGTACGGAATCAGGACCCCGACTTCATCGAGGCGCCGAGATTTGAGCCCGTGACCAGGAAGTCTGTGCTCGGCAGGCGCCCCGCGGGCGTACGGGAACCCTCGGCGACCGACGGCGAGACCGACCGGAACCGCGACACCGACCAACCCCCGATCTGCCAACTGTTGCCCGACGCGACCGAGCCCGCCGCCAAGCCGGCCGGATCGCCCGCATTGGCCACGGCGACGTTCGCCCGCAGGGTCGCCTCGCCGCCGGGTAGGGCGAAACCCGACCCGCGGTTCCGGAAAGCCGTGTTGTTGGTCAGGGTCAGGCCAAGGGTGGCGCCGCCGTCGTCGGTGAAACCGTGGTTGCCGTTGTTCCAAGCCGCATTGTGCCTCAGCCGGTGCGACGCGGGGGCGCCGGTCAGGACAAAACCGTTGCCGCCGTTGTCGTACGACCAGTTGTGCTCGACCAGCACGGGACTGTCGAACTTCAGGTCCAGCCCGGACTCGCCGTTGCCCGCGAAACGGTTGCCACGCACCACGTTGCCCGCGCCCGAGCCGAACTGGACGCCCAGCCCGATCCCGTCGGAGCCGGTGAAATCGCTGTCGAGCACCTGGTTGCCGGTCGTGCCGGGGTCGCGCAGCATCATCCCGGCCCGCACGTTGTCGCGCAGGGTGAGCCGCTGGAACACGTTCGAATGGCAGCCCGAGCACACGTACGCATGGCTGGGCGCGTTCCTGATCTCCAGACCCCGCACGGTCCAGTACGACGACGTCTGGTCGATGGCCCAGTCGGTGGCGGGCAGGGCGGCGGCGTCGATCACCGGCCGCTCGTCGCGGTAGTTGCTCACCGTGATTCGCCGCGACGCCGTCCCGTCGACGGCGATCTCGATCTCGGAGGTCAGCCGGTACACGCCGCCCCGCATCGCGATCGTCTGCCCGGGTTTCACCTGGGAGACAGCCTTTTCGAGCGTCCCGTACGGCTTCCCGACCGACCCGTTCCCCGCGCGGTCCGATCCGGAGGGCGCCACGTACAGGTCGGCCCGCTGCACACCCGTGCCGATCACCGCGGGTCGTGGGGCGGCCGCGGCCCGGCTGCGGACGACGGTTCCCGGCGCCGAGGGCCGCACCACGGCCGGCGGCGGCGCCACCGCGATCTCCCGTTCCTCCAGCGGCGACTGGTGGACGGCGTAGACGATGCCGCCGCCGACCGCCACCGATGCCGCGGCCGCGACGGCGAGCAGCTTGTGGGAGAGGAACGTCGACGTGGTCTTGGCCGACGTGAGGATGCCGGCGGCGAGGGCGGCCGGCACCGGCAGCGCGGCGATCCCGAGCAGCAGCTCCTCGGGGGCGACCAGGCCGTGCGCGCCGAGGGTGCACTGCGGACATTCCCGTACGTGGCGGACCAGCCGTTTACGCCAGAGCGGGTCGGCAACCCCGTCCCACCGCTTCACCTGCGTGATCAGCGCCGGGCAGCGGGGTCGCGCGCGCAACGCCCGCACCACGCCCCGGGCCGCGTCGAGCTGCGCCTTCATCCGCTGGACGCGCACGGCCGCGTGTTTGGGCTGGACCTCGAGCGCGGCGGCCAGCTCGGTGCGGGTCAGCTCGCCCGCCGCCTCCTGCCACCACAGACCGAGCAGCCGCCGGTCCTGATCGTCCAGCCACCTCGTGGCCTCGATCAGTTCGCGCCGCTGGTCGGCGACGACCAGTTCGGCGGTGGCGCGTTCGGCGAAGTCGGCGCCGGGGTCGGGCACGTCGAGCGGGGACGGCAGGGGCCGCACCCGGGTGGTGCGGCGCGCCCGCAGGTGCAGGTGGATCTGCCGGTACGCGATGGCGATCAGCCAGGACCGGAAGCGCTCGGGTTCGCGGAGTCCGTCGAGGCCGCGGACGGCCCGCAGCATCGTCTCCTGCACGAGGTCGTCGACGTCGGGGTGGCCGTCGAGGGCGCGTCCGACGATGTTGTAGATGAGCGGCAGGTGCTCGGCGATGAGCGTGTCACGGGCCGCGAGGTCGCCGCTCTGGGCCTTGTGGACGAGACGCGTGACATCCCAAGCGATCTTACTCTGGGTCACGTCCGCCTCCCGGGCTCACATCTAAGATCATCCATCGGATACGCGCCCGAAATGGCCGGCCCGATGCTGACACGGGCGCTCGGAGCTGTAAAGAGAAGAAAGTTCGGCGATTTCTGTTGTCGTCGGCCGGTCAGCGCATCTACCAGGGTGCCGCCGTTTCCCCGCGTCGGCGACAGCACAGCGTGACCTTTCGGGAGCGCTCCCACAATCCGAGACGATCGTCCCGCGTCTCGGGTGACTCCAGTGAGAGGACAAGAGGTTGTCCCGATCACCCCTCAGAAGGCGCCTCCTCGTCGCCGCCCTGACGATCGCGGTCCCCACCGCCGCGATCGTCGTGAGTGTCCTGCCGTCCATTGCGGCGACCCTGCCCGCGGCCGGCGGCACCTATCAGCTCAAGGTGACCAAGAGCGGCATGTGCATCGACGTCCCCGGTGCCTCGTCCGCCAACGGCGCCCTGCTCCAGCAGTGGGGCTGCACCAGCGGCGCCGCCTGGCAGCAGTTCAAGCTGGTCGCCGCCGGTTCGAACTACCTGCTGCAGAACGTCAGCAGCGGCAAGTGTGTCGACGTGCCCGGCGCGAGCACGACCAGCGGCGTGCAGCTGCAGCAGTGGGGCTGCGCGAGCGCGCAGACCAACCAGCAGTGGCGGCTGGCCGCCAGCGGCACCGACACGTTCCAGATCATCAACGTCGGCAACGGCCTGTGTGTCAGCGACAAGGACGCCTCCACCTCGTCCGGCGCCGCGATCATCCAGGAGACGTGCACCGCCAACTCCAACAAGCAATGGGCGTTCACGCCGGTCGGCAGCACGGGCCCGGCCACGGTGGCCAAGGACGGCACCGGTCAGTACACGACCGTCCAGGCCGCCATCGACGCCGTCCCGGCGAACAACACCACGCGGCGCGTCATCACGATCAAGGCGGGCACGTATCGCGAGATCGTCACCGTGCCGTCGAACAAGCCGTACGTGACGCTCCAGGGTCTCGGCGGCAGCGCGAGCCAGACCGTGATCGTCAACAACCACAGCTCGGCCGGCGGTTACGGCACCTCGGGCAGCGCCACCGCGTTCCTCGACGGGCACGACTTCGCCGCGACGAACCTGACGTTCAGCAACGACTACGGCGAGGGCAGCCAGGCCGTCGCCGTGAATCTGAACGCCGACCGGTCCGTCTTCGACAACGTGCGGTTCCTCGGCAACCAGGACACGTTCCTGGTCAACAACAACCGGTCGTACGTCAAGAACTCGTACGTGGAGGGCACGGTCGACTTCATCTTCGGCGGGGCCACCACCGTCTTCCACAACACCTCGGTCTACGAGAAGCGCAGCAGCGGCGGACCGATCACCGCGGCCAGCACCGATGCCGCCAAGACGTACGGGCTGCTCTTCTACAAATGCACGATCACCGGCGCGGCGAACAACGTCACGCAACTCGGCCGTCCCTGGCGCCCGAACGCCCAGGTTCTTTACCGCGAGTCGAGCCTGAGCGCCACGATCAAGACCGCCCAGCCGTGGACCGACATGTCCGGCAACACGTGGCAGAACGCGCGCTTCCTCGAGTACAAGAACACCGGCTCCGGCGCCGGCACGAACAGCAACCGGCCGCAGCTCAGCGACTCGCAGGCCGCCAATTACACCCCGCAGAAATATCTGGCCGGCAGTGACGGCTGGAACCCGGTCGGCTGAAGGAGACCCGTGAAGAAAATCAGCATCGCGGCGCTGGTGACGACCACCATTGCCGCCCTCATCGGTATCTCCGTGCTGCCCTCGGACGCGGCGGTGACCCCGGCCGCCGGTGGCACCTATTACCTGGCCGTCACCAAGAGCGGGAAGTGCATCGACGTGCCCGGTGCGAGCAGCGCCAACGGTGCGCTGCTCCAGCAGTGGGGCTGCACGGACGGCGCCAACTGGCAGCAGTTCAAGGTGGTCGCCGCCGGCTCGAACTATCTGTTGCAGAACGTCAGCAGTGGCAAGTGCATCGACGTCCCGGGGGCGAGCACGACCAGCGGCGTGCAGTTGCAGCAGTGGGGTTGCGCGAGCGGGCAGACCAACCAGCAGTGGCGGTTCGCGGCCAGCGGCTCGGGCACCTTCCAGATCATCAACGTCGGCAACGGCTTGTGCATCAGCGACAAGGACGCGTCGACCGCTTCGGGTGCGGCGATCATCCAGGAAACGTGCACCGCGAACAGCAACAAGCAGTGGGCGTTCAATACGGCGGCCACCAATCAAAGAACCTGGCCGAACGCCCCCGACGGCTTCGCGGCCACGGGCGGCGGCACGACCGGCGGCGCCGGCGGCACCACGGTCACGGTCAGCAACCTGGCCGACCTCACCAAGTACGTCACGGCGACCGAGCCGTACGTCATCAGGGTCTCCGGCGCCATCACCGTCACGCCCAAGGGAACCGAGCTCAAGGTCAAGTCGAACAAGACGATCGTGGGCGTCGGCACGAGCGGGCACATCGTTGGCGGCGGCTTCTTCCTGGGCGAGGGCGTACGCAACGTCATCATCCGCAACCTGACCATCCGTGACACCGCGATGACCGACGACGACCCGGACGACAAGGTCTACGACTACGACGGCATCCAGATGGACACGGCCGACCACATCTGGATCGACCACAACACCATCACGCGCATGAACGACGGCTCGATCGACAGCCGCAAGGACACGACCTATCTGACCGTGTCGTGGAACGTGCTGTCGAACAACAACAAGTCGTTCGGCATCGGCTGGACCGACAACGTGACCGCGCGGATGACGATCCACCACAACTGGCTGCACGACACCAACCAGCGCAACCCCAGCGTCGACAACGTCGCCTACGCGCACCTCTACAACAACTATCTGCAGAACATCACGTCGTACGGGAATCTCTCGCGCGGCAGCACCAAGCTGGTGCTCGAGAACAGCTACTTCGACAACGTGAAGAACCCGTACTACAACGACACCTCGGCCGCCCAGCTCAAGCAGAGCGGCAGCATCGTCGTGAACAGTTCGGGCAAGCAGCAGACCAACGGTTCCGCCTTCACGCCGAGCAGCTTCTACTCGTACACCCTCGACCCCGCCGCCGACGTCCCGAGCCTGCTCAAGACGTACGCCGGACCGCAGGCGAACATCGGCCTGTGACGAGACGGCCGGCCGGGGTCGGGGAGCTCCGGCCGGCTTCTCTCGCATACGGCCGTCGGGTGAGCACCCGGCACAGGAATAACCGCAAAAGCGACGTAAGCTCACCTTTTCCGGCATAACTTCCTGGGGTGAGCTTTGCCCGGCGGATCCGACCATGGCGCGGCCTGCTCGCCCGCGTCGCGGCCGTGGCCGTGCTCACCGGGATGTGCCTGCTCCTGCCGGCGGCCCTCCCGGGCGCGGGGCCGGTGGCGACCGCGGCCACCGCCTGTCCCACGCCGGTCGCCCTGGTCAACGGCGACTTCGAGCTGCCGGTCATCAACGCGGCCTCGATGTCGCTGATCAACGAGACGAACATGCCGGGCTGGAAGACAACCGCGCCCGACAAGGTCTTCGAGCTGTGGCGGCAGGTCCGCCAGGGCGTCGACGCCGGCTCCCGCGAGCAGTTCGTCGAGCTCAACGCCAACTACGTGTCCACCCTCTATCAGGACGTCGCCACCACACCCGGGCAGGTGCTGCGCTGGCAGCTCAGGCACCGCGGCCGCCTCGGCACCGACGTCATGGCGGTCAACATCGGGCCGGCGAGCGGTGTGCAGGTGCGGCAGCGGACGATCTCGGACGGGCAGGCCTGGGGCACCTACGGCGGCAACTATACCGTGCCCGCGGGGCAGACGAACACCCGCTTCGCGTTCGAGTCGATCTCGGCGGCGCAGAACATGCCGACCCACGGCAACTTCCTCGACGGGATCTCGTTCGGCACCTCGGCCTGCCTGTTCACGACGACCACGGTCTCGCAGGCCATGGCCACCGTGGGCGATGTGGTGACGTACACCGTGACCGCTCGTAACGACGGTGGCAACCCGGCGCAGCTCAGCGTGCTCAGCGACGACCTGCCGACCGGCCTGACCTTCGTGCCCGGCTCGATCCGCTCGATCAACGGCTCGGCCACCACCACGGTCAGCGACGCGGCCGACAGCGACACCGGCGAATATGCGGCCTCGACGCGTACGGTCAGCGTCCGGACCGGATCCGGCGCGGGCTCGTCGAGCGGCGGCACGATCCCGGTCGGGGAGAGCCGTTCGTTCAGCTACCAGGCCCGGGTGACCTCGGCCGTGGCCGCCACGACGGTCGGCAACGACTCGGCCGCCACCTATACCGACGACCTGGCCGGCACCCGGCCCACCGCCACCTCCGACCCGGCCTCGACCGTCGTCGCCGCGGCGGCCGACCTGGCGGTCTCGGGCACGGTCGCGGCGCCGGGCGTGGTCGCGGGCCGCCGGGCCACCACGAACTTGACGGTCACCAACGGCGGGCCCAATTCCGCGGGCGCCGTGCAGGTCACCGCTACCGCCCCGGCCGGCATCACCAACGTCTCCGCGACCACGCCGCAGGGCACCTGCACGGTCTCCGGCTCGACGGCCGTCTGCGACGTCGGATCGCTCACCACCTCGGGCACGGCGACCGTGGCCGTGTCGGGTGACGTTCCCGCTGCCGCCACCCCGGGCGCCCAGGCCACGCTCACCGCTTCGGTCGCGAGCGGCACGTACGAGCTCAATCAGGCCGACAACGCGACGTCGATCAGTGCCACGGTCGCGACCCAGGCCGACCTCGATGTCGCGCTGACGTACACGCCGTCGACCCCGGTGGCCGGCGGCACGGTGACCTACACGGCCACCGTCGCCAACTCCGGGCCGTCCACCGCCCGTACGGTGGTGCTCACCGACCCGGTCGCCACCGGCTCGACCTTCGTCAGCGCCTCCACCCCGGGCGGTTCCTGCTCGTTCAGCTCGACCCGGACCGTCGAGTGCACGCTGCCCGACCTGAACCCGGGCGCGACGCAGGCGGTCACGATCGTCGTGCAGCTCGATCCGGGCGGCTCCGGGGCGATCAACAACGCCGTCTCGGTCAGTGCGTCCACGCCCGACCCGGTGGTGGGCAACAACAACAGGTCGGTGCAGTCGTCCGGGACCTCGGTCGCCGACGTCGGGGTGAGCCTCACCCTCGGCGCGAGCTCGGCCCAGCCCGGCGACACCGTGCCGTTCACGCTGGTGGTGACCAACCACGGTCCGTCCACGGCGACCAACGTCTCGTTCAACACGGTCGTGCCGCCCGGCATCACGGTGATCCGGCCCAGCAGCCCGTACTGCACCGCCACCGCCTGCACCTTCCCGGGACTGGCCCCGGGGCAGGTCGTGACCATTCCCGGCACCACCCGGGTCGAGGCCGACGCGGCGGCCGGGGTGCAGCAGGGCAGCACGACGGTCATCTCGCCGACCACCGACAACAACCCGGCCAACGACACCGACACCGTCACGTTCACGATCCTGCTGCGGGCCGACCTCGCCGTCACCCAGAGCCTCACCGACTCCGGCGGCTCGCCGACCCTGGTGGCCGGGCGCACCGTCCGCGGCGTCGTGACCGTCACCAACAACGGCCCGACCCGCGCCGACGGCGTGTCGTTGCGGCAACCCGTCCCGGCCGGCCGCACGATTCCGGTCGCGACGATCTCGGGCGGTGGTTCCTGCACGTTCCAGGGCACCGGCAGCCCTGGCTCGGTGACCCCGGACGGTGGCATTTACCTGTGCACGGTCGCGTCGCTGGCCGGTTCGGCGACGTGGACGATCACGTTCGCCGACGTGCCCCTGCCACCGGGATATCAGGGCACAACCTTCGCCCGTACGGCGTCGGTGTCGTCCTCCGCCCCCGACCCGGACCCGGCCAACGACAGCGTGACCACCACCGCCACGGTCGAGCACCGCGCCGACCTGCGCGTCACCATGACGACGTCGACGCCCACGGCCGTGCAGACGGGACCGGTCGCCTTCCGCGCCACCGTGGAGAACCTCGGCCCCTCCGACGCGGCGTCGGTGGTGATGCGCGAGGACACGTCCGGCGGCCTCACGCTGACCACGGGAACACCCACTTCCGGCGCGTACGACCCCACGGCGCGCACCTGGACGCTCGGCTCGCTCGCCGTGGCGGCCACCGAGCGGCTCGACCTGGCCGGTCAGGCCCAGTCGGCCGGCAGCCACACCGCCACCACCCAGATCGTCTCCTCGGCGAGCACCGACAGCGGCTCCTCGAACGACAGCGACTCGGCCACGGTCACGGTCGCGGCGGCCGCGCCCTCGCTCGGGCTCGAGGTCACCACCACGGTCGCGCCCGGGTCGGCCTCCGGTGCGGGTGCGGGCGACACCATCACGTACACGTACCGCGTCACGAACACCGGCAACCTGCCGATGAGCCAGCTCGTCGTGTCCGGCTCCCGTGGCGGGCCCGGCACCTGCGGCACGACCGTGCTGGCGCCCGGCGCCGTGACCACCTGCCCGGCCGGCAGCTATCAGGTGACCTCGGCCGACGTCACCGCCGGGCAGCCGATCGCGGACGTGGTGACGGCCGACGCGGAGAACTCGGCCACCACCGGTCCGGTGCAGTACGCCAAAGTGACCGCCAAGAACCCGGTCGCGGCGGCCCACCCGTCGCTGGTCGTCGTGGTGTGGCCGACGGTCAGCACGGCCGGTCGGCAGAACGCGGCCGCGGTGGGGGACCGCATCGACTACGCGTACGAGATCGTCAACAACGGCAACGTGGCCATGGAGTTCATCGGCCTCACCGACACCCGGGCGAGCGGCATCTCGTGCCCGGCCACGACGCTGGCCATCGGCGCCTCGATGATCTGCACGGCGGCGTCCGGCTACGTCGTCACCCAGTCCGACCTCGACGTGGGCGGTCCGGTCAGCGACGCCGTCACCGTCAGCGCCCGGCCCGCCGGCCTGACAACCGCCTCGACGTACGGGCCCTTCCACGCCGACATCTCCGTGGCCGCGCCCGTCCCGGCGCTCGAGATGCTGGTCACCGCCGACCGTTCGGCGCCGGCCGGGGCCGGCGACGTGATCGGCTACGACTACGCGGTGACCAACGTCGGCAATGTGACCGTCGGGCAGATCGACGTCACCGACGAACTGATCGACGTCATCGACTGCCCGGCGCCCACGGTGGCGGTCGGCGCCACGATGACCTGTACGTCGGACGGCGGCTACGCGGTCACCCAGGACGACGTCGACGCGGGCGTGAACATCGAGGACGACGCGGTGGTCATCGGTCAGGGTGTCGCGCCCGGCAGCGCGGTCGTGACGGCCGAGGGCTACGACCCGGTGCCGGTTGTGGCCGCGGCGCGGGCGATGAGCATCGCGGTCACGCCGACCGTGACGCCCAGCAGCCACGCGAGCGGGCTCACGCTGGGCGACCGGATCGCGTACGCCTACACGGTGCGCAACACCGGCAACGTCACCGCGCGCACGGTCACCGTGACCGACTCCCGCTTCGGCACCGCCTCGTGCCCGTCGGCCACGGTCGCGGTCGGCGCCACGATGGCGTGCACGGCCGGCGCGGCCTACACGGTCACCCAGGACGACGTGGACACCGGCGGCTCGATCGCGCTCACCGCCCGGGTGCGGGCCGGGACCACCGTGCTCGACTCCGCGACGACCGGTCTGCCCCTCGCCTCGGCCCGGGGCTCGCTGACCCTCACCGTGACGCCGGTCGTGGCCCCGGCCTCGCACAGCGCCGCGGTCGAGGCCGGCGACACCATCGGCTACAGCTACCGGGTCGTCAACGCCGGCCTGGTCACCATGCGCGGCGTCGCCGTCGACGACGACACCCTGGGCGCGGCCGCCTGCGACGCGACCACGCTGACTCCCGGCGCGTCCACCCGGTGCACGTCGCCGCGTTCCTACACGGTCACGGCCCAGGACATCGACGACGGCGAGGCGATCACCACCGAGGCCTACGTCTCGGGGCGGCTCCCCGGCGGCGCGACGGTGACCTTCGGCCCGGCCACGGCCGGCGTCGCCGTGCTCGCGCCCGCCCCCGGCCTGTCGGTGCTGGCGACCGCCACCGTGACCCCGGCCGCCCACCAGTATGCGGCCCAGCCCGGAGACACCGTCGCGTACACCTTCGCGGTCGCGAACACCGGGAACCGTGCGCTGACCGGAATCGTCGTCACCGCGACCCGATCCGGAGTGGCCCGCTGCCCCGCCGCCACCCTGGCCGTCCGCGCGACGATGACCTGCACGGGCCTGCGCGAGGTGACCGTCGGCCAGCCCGACCTGGACGCGGGCGGCCCGCTGATCGAATCGGTCCGGGCCACCGCCGGGGCGCTCGCCTTCGGCCCGTTCACGGTCGCCACCCCGCTCGAGCGGCCGGCGCCCACCCTGCAGATCGTGGCCGCGACCACGGTCACTCCCGCCGCGCACCGGTCGGGCGTGACGGCCGCCGACTCGATCGCCGTCGCCTACCGCGTCACCAACACCGGCAACGTCTCGATGACCGCCCTGACCGTGTCATCGGCGACCTGCCCGGTCCCGGCTCTCCGCCCCGGCGCGGTGGTCACCTGTCCCGTGCCCGCGGCCTACGCCGTGACCCAGGCCGATGTCGACCGCAACCAACCGCTGTCGTTCCAGGCCTCCGCGACCGCGACGTGGTCGGGGCGTGCGTTCACCTTCGGCCCGGCGGCGGCCACGGTGCCCGTCGCGGCCCCGCGCCCCCGGGTGACCGCGGTCCAGACAGCCACCTGGACGGACCGCGACGGCGACGGCCGGCTGGGTGTGGCCGACGACGTGGTGTCCACGTTCCAGGTCACCAACACCGGCAACGTCACCCTGGTCAACGTCCGGGTCACGGGCCTGCCCGCCGCCGTGACCTGCACCCCGGCCCGGCTGGCGCCCGGTGCCCGCGCGACCTGTGTGTCGGCGCCCTACCACCTGACGGCCGCGGACCTCGCGGCCGGCGAACGCACCAGCGAGGCCATCGTGACCGGTGACGTGGAGTCGATGGGCCGCCCGGCCCGGGCCGCCGCCCCGTCCACAGTGGTTGTCCCGGCCGACTCTCCGGACGCACCCGGCACCGTTCCGGTGACCGGTCCCGCGGCGGCCCGGATGGCCCTGACCGGTGGCGCGCTGCTGGCCCTGGGGGTGGCCCTGATGCTGTTGCTGACCGTGACCCCGGAGGGCGAGACCCGGCGGACGCCGGTGCGCCTGCCCGGCCGCCACCGTCGATAACGGCTGCCTTCGTCAGTGACGGCCGCCCTTGGTCAGTGACGGCCGCTCTGAAGGATGTCCAGGGCGACGGCGACCGCCGCTTCGGGATCGGCCGACTCGGCATCGGCCGACGCGGCGACCTGGAACGTCGTCAGCGCCATCCGCACCCGCAGGCGCTCCTCCGGCCCGGCGTCCCCCGGCGCGAGCGCCTGGACGAGCGACCGGGTGGCGTCGCGGACCTCGGCTCCGATCGGCAGGTCGCGGATCTCGGCGTAGTTCTGACGCACCAGCAGGACGAAGCCGGAACCCCACTGCTCCTGGAACGCGGCGTAGCGGCGCAGCAGCTCCTCCTGGTCGTCCGCGGTCAGCGGCTGCCTGACCGCGGCGTCGGCGGCCAGCGCGGCGACACCGTCGGCGTAGCCGCGCAGGAGAGCGGTGAGGATCTCCGGTTTGGTGCGGAAGTGGAAGTACACCGCGGCCTTGGTGACCCCGAGCCGCTCGGCGATCTCGCGCAGCGACGTGACCTGGTAGCCCTGGCCGGCGAAGAGATCCAGGGCGACGGCGAGGATGCGCTCCCGGGTGTCGGTGCGCCGGTTGTCCATCGGGACCCTCTCTCGGGGACGACCTACGGGATCAGGACGTGCTTGCCGCGGGCCTGTCCCGAGCGGCTGACCGCCACGGGTTCCCGCCAGTGCTCCAGAGGGTAGGTGGCGGCGACCGGCATGGTGAACTGCCCCCGGGCCGCCAGCTCGGCGTGTTCGCCGAGCACGTCATAGCGCATGTCCATGCCGGTGCTGCGCACGCCGAACTCCCGCAGCGCGGCGAAGTCGGTCGCGGTGACGATGTGGGTGGGGTCGGTGACGGTGGTCAGCAGCTCCGGCATGGTCCCGGCGGGCGCGCTGTCGAAGACGAGGTCGACCGGTCCGCCGGCCCAGGACGTCACCCGCTCGCCCAGGCCCTCGCCGTATGCGACGACCTCGGCCCCGGCCTTGTTCAGCAGGCCGGCGAAGGTGGTGCCGGCGCTGGCGACGACCCGGGCGCCGAGCCGCACGGCGATCTGGGCGGCGGCGAGACCGATCGTGGTGCCGGCCCCGCTGATCAGCACCTTCCGGCCGGCGACGTCACCCAGGGCGGCGATGCCGCGGTAGGCGGTCTCGACCGCCATCGGCAGTGCGGCCGCCTCCGCCGCGCCCAACCCGGCCGGTCGCGGGAACCAGGCGGCCATCAGGGCCTGGTCGGCGGCGCCGGCCGAGGGGCCGGTGTAGACGGAGGGGCCGAGGACGGGGTCGCCGAGCCGGACATCGGTGACGCCGGGGCCGATCGCATCGACGGTGCCGGAGACCTCGAGGCCGATGCCGCGGGGCAGGACCCCGGTGTGCAGGCCGCCGCAGATGGCCCAGTCGGCCGGGGTCAGCCCGCAGGCCTCGACTGTGATCCGGATCTGGCCGGGGCCGGGCTCGGGGGCCGTCACCTGGTCGAGCTGGAGGACGTCGGCCGGATCGCCGTAGGAGTGGAATCGGAGTGCTCGCATACAACTAGCTTGCCGACCGGCTAGCTATCTCGTCAAGGTGATGGGGGTTACGGGAGCACCCGGTGCATCGCGCTCAGCAGGTGGTCGGTCTGGAACGGCTTGTGCAGCAGCGGGGCGTCGGCCGGCAGCTCCTGGCCGCCCGGGGCCGGGCCGCTCGTGTAGCCCGACATGAACAGCACCGGCAGGTCGGGGCGGGAACGGCGCAGTTCCGCGGCGAGCTGGGTGCCCGACATGCCGGGCATGATGATGTCGGTGACCAGCACGTCCATCGTCAGGTTCTCCTCGCGGCACAGGCGTAGTGCCTCGGCCGGGTCGGCCGCGGTCACCACCTCGTAGCCGGCCCGGCGCAGGATGCGGCCGACGATGTCGCGGACGCCGTCCTCGTCCTCGACCACCAGCACCTTGCCGCCGTGCGAACGGCGACGGACCAGAGTGGACGGTCGCGCGACCAGCTCGGCCGGGGGCAGGCTGATCCGCAGGGTCGTGCCGGCGCCGACGGTCGAGTCGAGGGAGATGGTGCCGCCGGCGTCGGTCACCACGCCGTACGCGGTGGCCAGGCCCAGACCCGTACCCCGGCCCCGGCCCTTGGTGGTGAAGAACGGCTCGAACGCCCGCGCCGCGACGGAAGCCTCCATGCCGCAGCCGGTGTCGGTCATGGACAGACCGACCTGGCCGGTGGTGCGCTCGACCTCGGTGGTCAGGGTCAGACGGCCGCCGTCGGGCATGGCGGCCCGGGCGTTCATGGCGGCGTTCATGACGACCTGTTCGAGCTTGTTGCGGTCCATCCGGACCGGCGGCAGGTCGAGCGACAGCATGGTGGTCAGCTCGATGTCGTCGCCCAGGGTGCGCGACAGCAGGCGCTGCATGTCGGTGGCGACCGCGTTCAGGTCCAGGGGTTCGGGGCGCGACGGTTCGAGACCGCTGAAGATGAGCAGCTGGCGGGTCAGGCCGCTGCCCCGGGCGGCCGCCTGTTCGATGGCCCGGGCGTCGGCGTGCAGCACGTGGTCGGAGCCCAGCTCCTCGGTGAGCATCACCGCGTACCCGGAGATGACGGCCAGGATGTTGTTGAAGTCGTGGGCGATGCCGCCGGCCAGCCGGCCCAGCGAGTCGAGCCGCTCGGCCTGGCGCAGCTGCTCCTCCATGCGCACCCGTTCGGTGATGTCGCGCAGGATCCCCTCGACCGCGACCGGCCGCCCGTCCGGCCCGGCGACCGCGTTGGCCCGCTGCTCGACCCAGGCCGGCCCGCCGGAGCGGTGCCGCCAGCGGATCGTCAGCGTGCCGGGCTGCTCGGACTGCCACGACCGTTCCAGCAGCGGGCGGTCCTCCGGCTCGACCAGCCGGAAGATCAGGGCCGGGTCGGCGTAGAACTCCTCGGGGGCGTGCCCGGTGATCGCCTCGACGGCCGAGCTGACGTACTCCATCGCGGGTTCGGGGCGCAGCCGGAACCGGAAGATCACGTCGTGCGCGTGCTCGGCCAGCAGCCGCAGGGCCTGTTCGGAGCGGCGGTGCGCGCGGCGTTCGGCGGCCTCGTGCAGTTCGCGCTGCACGGCGGGGGCGAGCCGGGCCAGCCTGTCCTTGAGCACGAAGTCACGGGCGCCGGCGCGCATCAGGTCGACCGCCACCTCCTCGCCGACCTGGCCCGAGACCAGCACGAACGGGAGGTCGGAGTCGTGCTCGCGGACCTGGGCGAGCACATCCTCGGCCCGTACGGAGGGAAGGTTGTAATCGCAGATGACCACATCGACGTGGTCCTCGGCGAGCGCCCGGGTCACCCCCTCGGCCGTCTCCTCGCGCGTCACCCGCACCCGCAGGCCGGCCCGGGTCAGGGAATGGCCGATCAGCACGGCGTCGTCGTCGTTGTCGTCCACAACGAGCACGGACGTCGTCATCGCGGCCCCCGGTCGCCGAGGTTGAACCGGATCGCCGCGCCTGCTCCCGGCTCCCCGGCGGCGTCGATCCGGCCGCCGTGCCGGGCGACGATGCGCTGCACGATGGCCAGCCCGATGCCGGTGCCGCCGAACTCGCCCGCGGGGTGCAGCCGCTGGAACGGGTCGAACATCCGGTTCGCGTGGCGCATGTCGAAGCCGGCGCCGTTGTCGCGCACCACGAAGTCGTCGTTCTCGGCGGTCACGCTGATCACCGCGTCGGGCCGCTTTGAGGTGAACTTGTACGCGTTGCCCAGCAGGTTCTGCAGCACCAGCCGGATCAGGTGCGGGTCGCCGTGCGCGAGCAGCCCGTCGGCGATGTCGAACCGCACGTCCCGGCCCGGACCGGAGGCGACCAGGTCGGCCGCCACCTCGCGGGCCAGGGCGCTCACGTCGGCCGGTTCCCGGCGCAGCTGCGACCGGTCGGCCCGGGACAGCTCCAGCAGCGCGTCGAACATGTGGGTCATCCGCTCGACGTTGGCCTGGATGCGCTCGAGGTAGCGGCGGGCCTCCTCGCTCAGGCCGTCGGCGTGCTCCTCGAGCAGGATCTGGCTGTAGCCGTCGAGGCTGCGCAGCGGCGCGCGCAGGTCGTGCGAGACCGAGTAGGACAGCGCGTCCAGCTCCTCGGCCCGCCTGCGCTCGCTGTCGTCCAGGGAGAAGCCGCCGACCGCGTACGCCCGTCCGTCGTCGCCCCGCAGCGGGAACTTCACGGTGCTGCCACCGGCGACCCGCTCGTCCACCCGGATCGGCTCGCCGCGCTCGAGCGCCGCCAGGTCGTCGGCGCGCAACTGGTCGGCCACCGGCGCCGGGAACAGGTCGTGGTCGGTGCGTCCCACGACCTCGTCGCGCCGCCGGCCGGTCTGGCGCTCGAACTCGTGGTTGACCAGCAGGTAGCGCCCCTGGCGGTCGCGCAGCGAGATCGCCGCGGGGAAGTGGTCGACGAGCGCCATGAGCTGCTCGGGCCCGGCCGTGGTGCCGGTGCTCATCGTGACCTCACCGCTCCGACCGTACTGAACAAACGCCCCAAATGTGAGTGTTTTCCGGGTTGGGTGCTCAAGATGCGCGCGGGCGGCGGCGGGGCGACCATGGCGTTCCGGGCATCAAATATCGATCCTCCTGGATGGCGATCATGTTTGATCAGTTCCAGATCGTGACGGACCCCGTCGGTGACTCGGTCGCCGTCTCCGCCCTCTTCGCCGTGCTCCCGCTGCTCACCCTGTTCGTGCTGCTCGGTGTGCTGCGCATGCGGGCCTGGCTGGCGGGGGTGATCTCGCTCGCGGTGGCCCTGGTGGTGGCCGTCGCCGTCTATGCCATGCCGGCCGGTCAGGCCCTGCTCTCGGCCACCGAGGGCGCCGCCTTCGGCTTCTTCCCGATCCTGTGGATCGTCATCAACGCCATCTGGGTCTACAACCTGACCGTCGTCAGCGGCCACTTCGACGTGCTGCGCCGCTCGATGGAACGGGTCAGCCCCGACATGCGCGTCCAAGCCGTGATCGTCGCCTTCTGCTTCGGGGCGCTGCTGGAGGCGCTCGCGGGCTTCGGCACGCCGGTGGCGGTGACCGTGGTGATGCTGATGGCACTGGGCTTCCGGCCGATCAAGGCGGCGGCCGTGGCGCTCATCGCCAACACCGCGCCGGTCGCGTTCGGCGCCTTGGCCACCCCGATCACCACCCTCGGCACGGTGACCGCGGGCGCGGCCGACGATCCACGACTCAACACCGACACGCTCGGTGCGATGGTCGGGCGGCAGACCCCCGTCCTGGCCGTGGTCGTGCCCCTCGTCCTGGTCGCGGTGATCGACGGCAAGCGGGGCGTACGGCAGACCTGGCCGGTCGCTCTCGTGGCGGGCGTGGTCTTCGCGGGCGCGCAGTTCGCCGCGTCCAACTACATCTCGGTGCCGCTGACCGACATCATCGCGGCGCTGCTCGCGGCGGCCGCCGTCATGCTGCTGCTCCGCGGATGGCGGCCGGTCGAGACGCCCGATCTGTCCGCCCGGGCCGATACCGGGTCTTCGCCGGGCCGGGCCGATTCTTCACCGGGCCGGGCCGGCAACGAGCCGGGCCGGGCCGACAACGAGCCGGGCCGGGCCGACAACGAGCCGGGCCGGGCCGACGGCGAGCTGCCGAAACCGAGTGGCGTCGCGGTGGAGGCCCGGCGTGACACCGCGGCTGAGGTGCTGCGCGCCTACGCCCCGTACCTCGTCATCATCGTGATCTTCTCGATCGTGAACCTGGGCCCGGTCAAGGCCGCCCTGGCCGAAGAGCCGTGGACGGTGGCGTTCGGCTGGCCCGGCCTCGATGTGCTCGGCGCCAACGGCAAACCCCTGGCCTCCACCACGTTCACGCTCGGCTGGCTGCCGGCCGCGGGGACCTTGATGATCCTGGCCGGCATCCTCACCGCCGTCGTGCTGCGCGTCGCCCCGGGCCGGGCGGTGCGGGCCTACGGGCGTACGTACGTCGAACTGCGGCACGCCATCGTCACCGTGATGGCCGTGCTGGCCCTGGCCTACGTGCTCAACCAGTCGGGCCAGACCAACACGCTGGGCGAGTTCCTGGCCCAGGCCGGCGGCTTCTTCGTCTTCCTGGCCTCGATCCTGGGCTGGATCGGGGTCGCCGTGACCGGCTCCGACACCTCGGCCAACGCCCTGTTCGGGGCCCTGCAGGTGCAGACCGCGGCCAAGGCCGGGCTCGACCCGCTGCTGCTGGCCGCGGCCAACTCGTCGGGCGGCGTGCTCGGCAAGATGATCAGCCCGCAGAACCTGGCCATCGCCGCCTCGGCCGTCGGCATGGCCGGCAAGGAGGGCGACATCTTCCGCCGTGTGGTCGGCTGGAGCGTCGTCCTGCTGCTGGTCATGTGCGTTCTGGTGGCCCTGCAGGGAACGCCGGTGCTCGACTGGATGGTCCCGACAACGCCCTGAGCCGTTCCAGCAGCCGCGCGGCTTCGGCGGTCAGGTCGCCGCCGAAGCCCGGGAAATAGCCGTGCCCGGCCGTCCACCAGCGCAGGTAACGGCCGAACTGGCGGATCGTGGAGTCGACCGGGAACGGGTCGTCGGCCGGCCACTGGGCCCGGGTGCGGGTCACCAGCTCGGCCAGCTGCTCCTCGGCCTCGTCGAGGGCCCGGGTGCGCCCGGCGAACGGGGCCAGCAGCAGCAGCTCGGCCAGCGACCCGGGCGCCCAGGCGTCGTCGTCGGCCTCGGCGGCCTCGCGGGCGGCGTACCACTGGCCGACCCGTTCGATGCGACCGGTGAGTGCCGCCTCCAGCGACAGCGCCTGCACGCCGTGCCAGTGGTGGGACAGGTTGCGGGTGAAGCCCTGCAGATACCAGCGGCGGGCCTCGGACAGCTCGGCGCGGGCGGCGGCCTCCCACCGCTCACGGTCGGTCTCGCCGAGGCGGGCCCGGTGGAAAGCCAGCTCGGCGAACCTCTTCTGCGCGCTGCCGAGGATGCCGAGGTTCTCCAGACGGGCGGCGACGGCGGGCGCGGCCACCGTGCCCTCGACATAGCCCTTGAGCGACGCGATGCGCGAGCCCAGCTGCTCGGCCACCGTGTCGTACGCCCCGGCGTCGGTGATCCCCTCGTTGACGAGGCGGTCCGACCACAATTGCGCCGTACGCAACGAGGCCATCTCGGCCTGCATGGCGACCTCGTACAGCCGGTCCTGGTAATCCTCGGGCAGCTGCACATAGGCGACCAGGCTGGCCCAGTCGTGCGCGGTGTCGGCGCCCTCCCGATAGAGCTGGGTGCGCGTCGCGTGCAGCGCCTCCCGCACGTCGGCCCCGGCCAGCAGCGGGTGGTAGAAGCCCCGCGCGAACGTGTGCGACCCGGCGAAGGTCAGCGGGAACTGCGACGCCAGCACGACCGGCACCCCCGACACGTGCAGCGCGTGGGCCAGGCTGCCGCCGCCGGTGACGCTGTTCGACTCGTTGCCGCCGTCGCAGACCGCCAGCGTCACGACCACCGGGCTGGGCTCGATCGACTGGATCACCTCGCGCAGCATGTCGGGGGTGACCTCGGCCATCGACCGGTCGTCGTCGTCGAACAGGGCCACCCCGAACGCCGGCTCGAACCGGTCGCCGACGTCGCAGCCGTGGGCGAGCACGTGCAGATGGGTGTAGGGCCGGCCCTCGGCCGCGGCGGCCAGTGCGGCCGTGCGGATGCGGCTCAGGCTGGCCCGGTCGATCGTGGTGAGCATGCGGCGGTTGTCGCGTACGGCGTCGGCCAGCCCGGCCACCGGGAGCGGTTCGCTCCACGGTTTGAGCGCGTCGCGCAGCGCGGCCCGGTGCGCCTCGAGCGGCACCGGGCGGCCCGCGCCGGCCGGGGAGGCGGCCGCGAACAGCACCCGCGGTTTCGACCACCAGAGGTGACGCTCCCCGTGCAGGCCGGTGCGCACCCGGCGGGTCAGCACGAACGGCGGATCGGAGGCGGCGAAGACCGGCCGGCCCCCGGTGTCGACGGCCAGCTCGAACGGGAGCGCGCTGAGCTCGGCCGCGTTGGTCACCAGGTCGATCTGCACCGGTTCGGCCTCGGGCGCGCAGTCGCCGAGCACCTCGGTGACCACCCGGGAGAGCTGGTCGAGGGCGTCGTCGCGGCGGCCGGCGTCGTTCTCGACGGCGTAGCGCAGGTGGTCGAGCCGGCGCAGGAAGTCGCTGTGGGCGATCGGGATCCGCACCTCGGTGACCGGCTCGTTGCCGCGCGCCCGCAGGAACCGGTCGCCCCTCCGCAGCATGCCCGAGTTCTGGTCGTCGAAGCGGAAGAACTCGATCAGCTCGGAGCGCATCTCAGACGTCGTCCTCCAGATCGACCCCGGTATCGAACTCGACCTGGTCGTCCGTGCTGTCGGCCCGCAGCACGTCGGTGCTGCCGGTGAACAGCCGCAGCTTGAACAGCCGCAGCCCGACCACCCCGGACGCGCCGATCACCTCGAGCCCGGCCGCCCGCTCGCCCGAGAGCGTGATGCCGCCCTGCGCCTTGCCGAGCTCGAGCAGGTGCAGCACGTCGGCCGTGGCGCTCAGCTCGAACGCCGAATTCGCCTCGCGCGACGAGATGATGGTGCAGCCCTGACCCGCGTACGTCGAGAACACCACCCGGTATTTGCGGCGCCACCCCTCGGCTTTCCGGAGCGCCGCACCGACTCTGGCAACGTCCTCCATGGACTGGACGGTCAGCACGGGCGCGTCGATGTAGAACGAGTCCTTTGTGGAGAACTCGATGCGGATGGACGCCTCGAGGTCGACCTGCGGGATGTTCGGCACCTCGGCGCCGGCCAGGAAACGGGTGACACGCGTGCCGTCGGAACGGAAGCGCAGCTTGGTCGGCGCGCCGGTGGCGGGGGCGAACGTGACGCCGTACTCGGCGATGTTGCCCATCTTCACGAAGACGCCGTCGCTGATCACGCCGTAGTCGCCCAGCGCGAACGTGTTGGTCACGGGCATCCACGCGGCGTGCACGTCGAGCTCGGAATGCAGAACCTGGTTGAACTTCCGGGCCGTTCCCATGATCGCGCTCCCGCCCCCTCGGCCGATGTCGGTCCATGGTGGCCCGCGGAGGCAACCGGCACAACGGACCGTAGGTATGACCCGAATGCTATCGATTGACATCGATTAGTGGTGGTGCGAGGGTTCGGGCGTCGTCAGGTACCAGAAGGGACACCCCCATGCGCGTACGACGGTTCCTCGCAACCGCCGCGGCCACCTTCGCCGTCATCACCGGCGTCGCGGTCGCACCGGCCCCGGCCCAGGCGGTCGCCGCCACCACCCTCGCCAACACCATCGCGCTGAGCAACTGCTCGGCCTCGCTCGTGCGCTACCCGTCGTCGGTCAGCAGCGACCGGGCCATGATGCTCACCAACGGCCACTGCTACGAGGGCGGCTTTCTCAGCGCCGGCCAGGTGCTGCAGAACCGCACCTCGTCCCGCTCGGGCACGCTGCTCAACAGCACCGGCGGCGCCGTGGCCACGGTCCGGGCCGACCGCGTGCTCTACGCGACCATGACCGGCACCGACGTCACGCTCTACCGCCTGACGAGCACGTTCGCCACGCTGCAGAGCCGCTACGGCGCGACCGCGCTGACCATCGCGAGCAGCCGCCCGGCGGCCGGCACGACCATGTCGATCCCGTCCAGCTACTGGAAGCGGATCTGGAACTGCAAGATCGACGCTTTCGTCCCGCAGCTGCGCGAGGGCGAGTGGACGTGGAAGGACTCGATCCGCTACGACACCGCCTGCGACACCATCCACGGCACGTCCGGCTCCCCGATCGTCAGCGCCTCGACCGGCCAGATCATTGGGATCAACAACACCGGCAACGACGACGGCGAGCGCTGCACCCTCAACAACCCCTGTGAGGTCGCCGCTGACGGCACGATCACGGTTTCCCAGGGTCAGAGCTACGGCGAGCAGACCTACTGGTTCACAACGTGTCTGAGCGCCACGCGCACGATCGACCTGACGAAGTCGGGCTGCCTGCTCACCAAGCCCTGACCGGCGGCTAACTGTCTTCGGGGACAGCTGAGGCTTGGCCGGGGACAGATGGATGCGCAGGGTCGGTGGCGGCGGTCGAGGGGCCGCCGCCACCGACACCTGGAGGAACGCCCGATGAAGAGACGTACGTTGCTGACCGCGCCGCTGATCGGTGCGGCGGCCGGAGTCACCGGCGCGATCGCCACTGCGGCGCCGGCCTCCGCGGCCACCTACAAGGTCTCGGCCGTCTGGCAGGGGCAGCAGAACGGTTCCTGGTGCGGCCCGGCCGCCCTGCGCATGGCGATCTCGGTCCGCACCTCGTCGCTGCCCACGCAGAGCGCGATCGCATCCCGGATCGGCACCACGCTGTCGGCCGGCACCAACCGTTTCCAGATGCTCAACGGCATCAACCACTGGCTGGGCAGCCACCAGCTCGCGAACGTCGAGAGCCAGGGCGGTCTGAAGGCGTCGGTGGCGCTGCGGGAGCAGTACTGGCGGCGGCTCGAGAACAACATCGCCAACGGATTCGGCGTGCTCACCAACGTGGTCGTGCCGCGGAACAGCCCGTACAAGCCGCCGGGCTGGACCAACGACGACCCGGATCCGGTCGACCACTGGTTCATGGTCTACCGCGTCGAGACCACCCAGCGGATCGTCTACATCATCGACCCGGCGTCGGAGCGGCCCAAGTTCAACGCCAACCGTACGTACGGGATGCGCTTCGACCACCTGTGCCAGCTGGTGAACAAGGCCTATCTGTTCCGCTACTGATCGAGCCCGGTCAGGCGACGCAGAACTCGTTGCCCTCGGGGTCGAGCATCACCACGTTGCCCAGCTGGTCGCCGTAGTGCTCGGTGCGGACCTCGGTCGCGCCCGCGGCGACCAGCTCGGCCACCTTGGCGTGGATCAGGCGTTCGCGGTCGGCGGGATTCCACGGGGGCTCGCCGGCCACCCGGATGTCGATGTGCATGCGGTTCTTGGTCGTCTTGACCTCGGGCACCCGCAGGAAACCGATCGCCGGGCCGTGGCCCTCGGGGTCGACGATCGAGGCGCCGTCGGGCTCGTCGTAGCCGGGTTCCGGGACATAGCCCAGAGCCTGCGCCCAGAAGGCGGCCAGCCGGTGCGGATCGGAAGCGTCGCCGCCAAGCGTCCAGTGCATGGCCATACGCCGCACCTTAGTGCCAGACGGCGGCCACCGCAGGCTCGCTCGTGGCGGTCGTGACCGACATGCGGGCGGGCAGCAGGCGGCGGAGCTCGGCGGCGCGACCGGCCGCGATCCAGGACTCCTGGCGCAGGCTGTCGCTGGTGCGGCGGGCCAGCGTGGCGTCGTGCCGGGCGGCGGCCTCGGCCTCGACGGCCCGCTCGTAGCGGTCCCGCAGGTGGCCGGCCGCGGCCGTGAAGACCACCAGCTCCTGCTCCAGCGGGTGCAGGCGGGCGTCCCAGCCGGCCCGGCCGGCCAGCGCGTCGGCGACCGCGGCAGCCGGCAGCCAGCCGTTGTCGGCCGCGGTGCGGACGGCCTTGTGCAGGAAGCGTTCCCGGGCCGCGTACTCGGTCGGGGTCTGCGCGCTCCACGGGGTGCCGAAGACCGCCGCCGCGCGTCGCACCCGCAGCCGGGCGTCCGCGTCGAGCCACGCCTGCCACGCCTCGGTCACCTCGTCCGAGGCCGTCTCCCATCGCTCGTGCCACCGCCCGGCGGCCAGCGCGGCCCGGTCGGCGGCGACCCGCACCTCCTCGGCGAACTGGGTCGCGGCCAGCGCCTCCAGGGCGAGCTCGCGGCGCTTCTCACCCCGGCCGGCCGGCAGCCGCAGATAGCGGGCCAGCGTGCGCAGCAGTTCGCCCGGGTTGCGCATCGCCTCGGGGCTGGCCAGCAGCAGCACGGCCGGCAGGGTGAGGATCCACAGGGTGGCCCAGATGGCGGCGGGGGCGGGGGTTTCCAGCAGCATTTCGGCAACAACGTTCATCGTCAGGTGGTCCTGTTCGCTCGCAAAGTCCGCATGGGTGAAGGAGGACGGCGACCACCCGACGACCGGACGGTCGTCAGCGGATGGTCAGGCGAGAGCGAACGGCGGTGCGCGGGACCCGTGGATCCCGGCGGTGACCTGAGCGGAGAGGTTGCGGGTGCGGTCGGCGACAGGAACGCCGGGCGTACGCGCGGAGGCCGCGTCCGGCGACACGATGTCGTCCGGAGTGTCGGCAGTGGACCCTGCGGTGGCGGATGCCGTGGGGGAGCTGATGCTGTGGGTGACCCCGGCGGCGATCGGAACGGCGATCTGCTGGGGCGCGGCGAAACCGAGCGTCAGCAGCAGGAGCAGGGCAGGCAACGATCGCAGCAGAGCGCCGCGTAGAGAGATCGTTGCCATGTCGCTAATGTACAGATTTGGTAACGAAGGCCGGGGACGCCACTCCGGAGATCATTTTTCCTGCTTGTCGAGCACCTCGGGACACTCGTCGATCTCGAGGCAGCCCCAGACGACCTCCGAGACCCCGGACTGGACCTTGAGCTGGAAGGCCTCCTTGCTGTCGCGGGCGGCGCGCAGGAAGTCGGCGTCGGGCACGTACGCCTTGAACAGTTGCGGCATCGACTCGGGCCCGACGCTGGGCTTCTGCCCGATGGCCTTCTCGGCCTCGGCGTAGAACTCCTCGCGGGTCTGGAACTTCACGTTGACCACGTGCGGCACCCGCTTGATGTAGACCTCGGCCGCCGCCTTCTGCTGCTCGGTCGCGTCGACCTTCAGGATGACGATGAACCGGGGTTCCTTGTTGATCAGGGCGTCGAGGCGTTCCTGATCGGATTCGCCGAACAGGCCGCAGCCCGTGAGGCCGGTGACGAGGGACAGGGCGACGAGAGCGGGCACCAGACGACGCACGGGCCGGACTTTACAAGGCTCTGCCCGGCCCGTGTGTCCATCGATGCTCCTCAGGCCGCCCGGCAGCTCAGCGACGGCCACGTCCAGTTGCCGCCGTGCTGGATCGTGAAGCCGAACGTATTGCCGTTGCCGTTGGGGCGCGCGGTCATCACCAGGCCGGTGTTGTCCCAGCTCACCGACGTGTTCCAGGTCGCGATGACACGCTGCGGCGAGCGCAGGGTCACGGTGACGACCCAGTTGCTCGTGCCGCTCACGCTCACCGAGCCGTTGAAACGGTCGGCCCATTGCTGCCCGGCCGTGTAGGTCGTGGTGCACGAACCTCCGGTGGGCGGGGGAGTAGTGGTGCCGCCGGGGGCGACCGCCCGGCCGGTCGAGGCCGAGATCGTGCCGGCGCACAGGCCGCGCGAGGCCAGCCCGGCCGCGATCTGCGGGACGGCCGCGATGGTGGTCGCGTAGTTGTCGTGCATGAGGATCAGTTGCCCGTTGGTCAGCGTCGAGGCCGCCTGCACGATCTGCGCGGTGCTCGCGCCGTTCCAGTCCTGCGAGTCGACGTCCCAGGTCACGGTGCGCAACCCGAGCGCCGAGGCGGCCGACTGCAGGGTCGCGTTGGTTTCCCCGTACGGAGGCCGGAAGATCGTCGGTGTGCCGCCGCCCGCGTTGCGGATCGCCGTCTGGGTGCGCGACAGCTCGGACGACATCGCGGCCTGGCTCAGCGTGAGCATGTGCGGATGGGTGTAGCTGTGGTTCGCGATCCACATGCCGGCCGAGACCTGGGCCGCGACGAGGCCGGGATTGGCCGCCGCGTTCTGGCCGGTGTTGAACATCGTGGCCCGCAATCCGTTGCTGCGCAACGCGTTCAGCAGCTGATTGGTGGTGCTCGGGTTGGGCCCGTCGTCGTAGGTCAGGCCGACGTAGCCGTTGCTGCAGGCGGCGGGGGCGGCGCCGGCGGCCGGGGTCGTCAGGGGGAGCGCGATGGCGCCGGCCACGGCCACGAGCGCGGCCGTGGCGGTCAACAGGAGCGACTTCATGGGGATTCACCTTCACCTATGTCGGAGAGGGGGATCGCCCGCCGGTGGAAGCGGGCGCACGCTCCATATTGGGAGCGTTCCCAAGGTGAGTCAACCGCTAAGTTCCGGAAAACTTACGCCTGATGAAAGCGGCCTGTAAGGCACGCATTGCATCGAAACTTTCGGATCAGCGGACGGAAAGTATCTCGGTCAGACCGGCGACCGGAACGCGGCCGGCGAGGGCACCCGACGCGGCGTCCAGCCAGTACGCTTCGTCGGTGCCGCCCGCATAGAGGCGTGACCCGTCCGGGCTGAGCCGCAGCCCGCGCGCGGGCGAGGGCAGCGTCCACGTGCCGAGCACCTGGTCGGAGCCGCGGTCCAGCACGTGCACGGTGCCGCCGTCGGCCGCGAGCACCCGGCCGGGTGCGTCGAGGGCCAGGCTCGCGACCCCGCGACCGGCCGGGATCCGGGCTACCCGCTGCACCTCCAGCGTCTCGGCGTCCGCGTGCAGAACCGTGCCGGACGCGGTGTCCAGCACCGAGATCTGCGACCGGTCCACGGCCAGCGCATGCCCCTCGGCCGGCCCTTGGCCGAACGGGTCGGGCAGGTCGAGGCAGTACGCCCACCGCTCGCTCAGATGCAGCACGTGGACGAACGCGTGCACGTGGCTGCGGGTGCCGGTGAGCAGGTTGCGGGTGTGCTGGTGGTCGGGCTGGTGGGTGTAGAGCGTGTACAGCGTCTGCCGTTCCCGCGAGTAGACCGCCTGCCGGCCCCGCCCCCGCATCTGCTCCTCGGCCCCCGTCGGCACCGGCTGCTTGTCCCGCGTGAAGAGCGGATAGACCTGGCCGTCGTTGAGATCCAGCATCCGTACGCGATAGGTCTCGGGCGCCCCGGCCGGGAGCCAGTCGAGAACGAAGAGGCCCTGGCCGTCGGCGGTGAACGCGTCCGGCTCGACGCATCCCGGCAGATGGACCTTGCGCGGCCCGCCCGGCCCGATCACCAGCAGGGGCGACGTGGTGCGACCGGTGGGCGGCTCGGCCGGCGGGGTCGGCGCGAGCACGCACGCGTTTCCGGACTCGGCGACCACCCGGGGCACCCATCCATCCCCGATCACCTGTTTCACCAGGGGTGCCCCGGTCGTCGCGTCCACCCGGGCCAGGCCTTCGGCGCCGTCGAGGGCGTACGCGATCTGTCCGTCCCGGCTGAGCACCGACCGGGCGCCGAGGGGCCGCGACTCGGCGCCGGAGAGGCGGACGACACCGTTCGGGCCGGAGGCGAGCAGCACGTCGGGAACCGTGGCGGTCACGGCGGCGGCCTTCGGTTCGCGGCAACCGGCCAGGGCGGAGGCGGCGAGCACGCCACCGGAGAGGGCGAGGAACGAGCGGCGTGTGGTCATGCTCTGGTGACACCGTGGATCCGGGACAGGTTCCGGGAACCTTTCCGCGCCGGACGGTGTCAGTGCAGTGTCGGTGCGGAGGTAAGGGAGCCGGGGCTGAGAAGGGCCATCGAGATCGACGACGCGACGGCGGTGAGCCGGGCACGGCAGGGCGACCGGGAGGCGTACGAAACCCTGGTCGCTCGCTACACCGTGCCCGCGCACCGGGCCGCCGTGCTGCTCGGCGCGGGGGACGACGCCGACGACGTGGTGCAGGAGGCGTTGGTGAAGGCGTACCGGCAGTTGTCGCGCTACCGCGGCGAGTCCGGCTTCCGCCCGTGGCTGCTCGCCATCGTGGCCAACGAGACCCGCAACCTGCACCGCTCACGGCGCCGCCGGGACGGTCTGGCCCTGCGCGCCGCCGTGGCGACCGAACCCCTTCCCGACGAGCCCGACCCGGCCGACACCGTGATGGCCCACGAGCGCCGGCAACGCCTGGTCGACCAGCTGCGGCTGCTCGGCGAGCGCGACCGCGACGTGCTGGTCTGCCGCTTCCTGCTCGACCTGAGCGAGCAGGAGACGGCGGCGGCGCTGGGCGTGCCCAAGGGGACCGTGAAGTCGCGGACGGCGCGGGCGCTGGCCCGGCTGCGGGAACAGCTGCGAGCCGAGGAGGTGCCGGGTGTCTGACCGCGACGACGACCTGGTCACCGAGCTACGCGACCTCGGCGCCTGGCTGTCCGTGCCCGCGGCGGCCGACCAGCGCGCCGCCGTGCGTGCCCGGATCGCTTCCCCCGTACCGCGTAAGCCCCGCTGGCGCCTCTGGCTGGCCTCGGCCCTGGCGGCGCTGGCCGTGACCGTGACCGCCGTCGAACCGGCCCGCGCCGCCGTCGTCGACGCGGTCGTGCAGGTGCTCCAGGTGGCCGGCATCGAGGTGCGCCGGTCCGCCCAGCCGGCCCCGCCCGCCCCGACTCCGAGCCCGCTTCCGTCGACCGGGTCGGTCACGTTGGAGCAGGCACGGCAGCGCGCGCCTTTCGCCGTACGGATGCCGGCCACGCTCGGCCCGCCCGAACGTGTGGAGATCGCCGATCCGGATCCGTCCGGCGTGCCCCGGGTGGTCAGCGCGGTCTATCGCGGCGGCGCGGTGCGGTTCGACCAGTTCGCGGGCTCCGCGGCCATGTATTTCAAGCAGGCCACCGATGCCCAGTGGGTCGACCTCGGCGGCGACATGGCCATCTGGCTGCCGGAACCGCACACGTTGACCTACATCGACCGGGCCGGCGAGGAGCGTGCGGCCACGGCCCGGCTCGCCACACCCACGTTGCTCTGGGAGCGCGGCTCGGTGACCTACCGGCTCGAGGGGTTCACCAGTCTCGAGGAGGCGAAGGCAACAGCCCTGTCACTCGGCTGAAATCGACGCCTGTCCACATCGCGCCATGTCGCCTCTGCGGCACGGCGAACATCTCCCGGCCGTCCATCGACCGACTTCAGAATGCGTTCACCCGCGAACGTGAAGGAGTCGGCCTTGACGCCACGTAAAAGCCTGACCGGTGCGCTGGCCGGCCTCCTGATCGGAGCCGGCAGCGTCGCCGTGACCCCGCCAGGTCCGGCCGGCGCTGCCGTCCCGGCCGCACCGAAGACCACCACGCAGTCGATCACGCTGATCACCGGTGACGTCGTCCAGCTCGATCCGTCGGGCGACGGCCGGGTGGCGGCGTCGGTGCGGCCGGGGCCCGGGCGGGAACGCATGTCGTTCTCGACCGTCGAGACCACCGAGGGCGTACGGGTCGTGCCCGCCGACGCCGTGCCGCTGCTCGCCGCCGGGCGCGTCGACGCCGAACTGTTCGACGTCCAGCACCTGATCGCGCAGGGCTACGGCGACGCCGCCCGCGACACCCTGCCGCTGATCGTGAAGTCGGCGCAGGCCACGGAGACGGCCCGCACCCTGGGCGCCCCCGCCGGCACCGCGCTGCCCAGCCTCGGCGCCGTGGCCGTGCGCGCCGACAAGGACTCGCTCGCGGACTTCTGGCGTACGCGGGCCTCGAGCGCAAGCGGAGCACGGACCGCGACCACCGACCGCATCTGGCTCGACGGCAAGGTCAAGCCGGCGCTCGACCGCAGCACCGCCCAGATCGGCGCGCCCGAGGCGTGGAAGGCCGGGCTGGACGGCACGGGCGTCACGGTGGCCGTGCTCGACACCGGCGCCGACGCGACCCACCCCGACCTGGCCGGTCGCATCGCCGAGGCCCGCGACTTCAGCGGCAGCCCCGACACCACCGACCACTTCGGACACGGCACCCACGTGGCGGCCACGGTCGCCGGCTCGGGCGCGGGATCCGGCGGCGCCCGCAAGGGTGTCGCCCCGGGCGCGAAACTGCTGATCGGCAAGGTTCTCGACGACAGCGGCACCGGCTACGAGAGCGGGATCATCGCCGGCATGGAATGGGCCGCCGGCGCCGGGGCCAAGGTCGTCAACATGAGCCTGGGTGGCAGCGCGACCGACGGCACCGACCCGATGAGCGCCGCCGTCAACGAGCTCAGCGCCTCGACCGGCGCGCTGTTCGTGGTGGCGGCCGGCAATGAGGGCGAGAGCTACTCGGTCGGCACGCCGGGCGCCGCCCCCTCGGCCCTGACCGTCGGCGCGGTCGACCGGGAGAACCGGATGGCCGACTTCTCCAGCCGGGGCCCGCGCTTCGGCGACGAGGGCCTCAAGCCGGAGATCACCGCGCCCGGCGTCGGCATCGTGGCCGCCCGGGCCGCCGGCACGTCGATGGGGGAGCCGGTCGACGAGCTCTACACCGCGGCCAACGGCACCTCGATGGCCACCCCGCACGTGGCCGGCGCCGCCGCGATCATCGCGCAGCAGCACCCGGACTGGACCGGCGCGCGGATCAAGGACGAACTGGTCAGCACGGCCGTCACCACTCCCGATACCCCGGTCTATGCCCAGGGCGCGGGCCGGGTCGACCTGGCGCGTGCGGTGACCCAGACTGTCGCGGGCACCGGCGTGGCCGACTTCGGGCTGCACGCGCTCGGCGACCCGGCGGCGACGCGCACGGTGACCTACACCAACGCCGGCAGCGTCCCGGTCACGCTGACGCTGAAGTCGTCGCTGTCCGCAATCACTGCCTCGGCACCGACGGTCATCGTGCCCGCCGGGGGCCACGCCGACGTGACCCTGCGGTGGGACATGGTGTCGCCCGGGCAGCTCAGCGGCTGGCTCACGGCGACCGCGCCCGGTGGCGTGCTCGTCACCACCGCGCTCGGCGGAACGCTCGACAAGCAACGCCACCTGGTGACGTTCAAGGCGGTCGACCGGGCCGGGCAGCCGGCCGGGGTGCCGGTGCTCCAGGCGTTCGGCGACGACCAGCGGTTCGACGTGCTCAACTTCCTCGGCCGGGGCGAGGAGAAGACCTTCCAGCTGGCCGAGGGCGACTACCTGGTCGACGCCTCGATCCCCGACGGTGGGCCCCTCGACGAACAGGACACCCTGGTCACCATCCCCGAGCTGAAGGTCGACCGGGACCTGACGGTGCTGCTCGACGCCCGTACGGCCAAGCCGATCCGGATCGAGACACCCAAGCCGGCCGAGCAGCAGACGGTGGAGAGCTATTACGTACGCCGGGTCACCGGCACCGGACGCGGCATCATCAACGGCTTCATGAACTTCAGTGCCGTCCAGAAGATCAACGTGACCCCGACCGCCAAGCTCCGCAAGGGCAGCTACGAGTTCTCGTCGCGGTGGCAACTGGTCGCTCCGATGGTTCAGGCGAGCATTCCGGGCCTCACCGGCGAGCTCGACATCAACCTGTGCGTCTACTCACCGGCGTACGAGGGAACTCGCCGTTTTGATCTGGTCAAGGGCCTCGGCGGGAACGTGCGCGGCAAGGCGGTGGTGATCGAGGCCGACAACCCGGACGAGGCGTCGGAGCAGGCCGCGGCGGCCGGAGCGGCGGTGGTGCTGGTCGTGCTGCCGGCCGATCGCAGCGCCTGGCAGCCGTGGGACCCGAGCGGCGAGGTGCGGATGCCGATCCCGAGCGCGCTCGTGCCGAACGACGACGGCCTACGGATCCTGGCCCGGGCGGCCAAGCCGGGTGCGAGCATCGCCCTGACGCTCACCCCGAACAGCCCTTACCTGTACGACGTCTTCCAGGTCACCAGGGACAGGGTGCCCAGTCAGATCGTGCACAAGGTGACGGCGGCCAACTCGTACCGGATCACCACCCGCTATCCGGACAACGGCGGCTTCGACTGGATCCGGGAACAGCGGTTCGGCTGGCGGCCCTACCAGGAGTACTCGTGGAACGACACGCAGCGCAACGTGCGGACGCCGTCCGTGCGCGAGGAGTGGGTGTCGACCGGTGACACCGTGTGGCAGCACCAGGTGCACCACGCCTTCCCGTGGAGCAACCTGGGCGGCCAGCTGCAGGGCGGCATCACCGAGGACCCGGTCACCTACGCCCGGGCCGGGAGCTCGTCCGAGACCTGGTACGCGCCGGTCGTGCGGCCGGCCACCCCGACCGGTCACACCAGCACCCGCGCCGGCAACACGCTCAAGCTGCGGGTCGCGTCCTTCGTGGACAGCACGGACGAGCACTACCTGATCAGCGACGCCCCGGCCACGCTCACCCGCAACGGGGCCGTCGTCGCCGAGCTGCCCGACGGGTGGCGGGACGTGCCGGTGCCGGCCGGCGCCGCGACCTACCGGCTGGCGATGACGACCGCTCGGCAGAGCGACGACTGGATCTATGGGACGTCGACCTCGACGGCGTGGACCTTCAAGTCCGGGTCGGACGGGACGCTTCCGCTGCTCCAGATCTCGTACTCGGTCGTGCTGTCGAGCCTGCTGACCGTGCGGGTGCCGGGAGCACAGCGGGTCTCCGTCTCGGTCTCGACCGACGACGGGAAGACCTGGAAGCCGTCGGCCATCGTGGTACCCGTGGGTATTAAGCCGGTGTCGCTGCGGGTCACCGCTTCCGACAAGTCCGGCAATTCGGTCGAGCAGACCGTGATCCGGGCGTACGGGCGATCATGAGGCCGCTCGTCGAGGACCGCTGGCCCGCTCGCACCCAGCCGCGCCGACCTGATTACAGCCAGCCCCGCCGTGCGGCCTGGAAGGCCAGGCCGGCCCGGGTGTCCACACCGGCCGCCTCCATCAGCCGGTCGAGGCGGCGCTGGACGGTGCGGCGGCTCACCCCGAGCTGGGTGGCGATGGACTTGTCGGGCAGCCCGGCCACGAACAGCGACAACAGCAGCTTGTCGGGCTCCTCCTCGCTGCCGTCGGGCAGCAGCGGGGTGGCGCGCACCCAGTAGCTCTCGAAGAGGGCGACCAGGGCGTCGAGGAGCTCACTGGGGCGGATCAGCGCCGCGGTGGGCTCCCCGACGCCACGCGCCGCGTCGGGCACGAGCGGGCAGATGGCGAGACTGCGGTCGGCGATCGCCAGCCGTACGGGAAGGGCCGGCAGCGTACGGGAGAGCTCGCCCAGCTTCATCGCCTCGACGATGCTGTCCAGCTCGCCCGGCTTCTCGAGCAGTTCCCGCTCATAGATCGCGCGGTAGCGGACGCCGCGTTCCAGGGCCGAGGTCTCCTCGGTGTTCTCGGGGCCCTGCATCGCTATCGGGTTGGCCCGGCAGAACCAGAGGATCTCGTCGCGGGCCGAATCCTGCATCTCGCGCAGCCGCTCGCGCAGGGCGGCCGCGCCGACCACGATCTCGACGAGGTGGTCGGGGTTCCGGCGGCGGGTGTTGGTGCGGTATTCGTCGCTGAGCGAGGCCACCATCTGGCGGGCCGACTCGAGGGCCCTCTGCTCGCGCAGCAGCGTGTCGCCGAGCGCGACATCGGCCGGCAGGGCGTGGAAGACGGGTCCGGCGGTGGCCAGGCCCTTGCGGTGCAGGGCCTCGAGCCGGGCCTCGGCCTCCGCCGGCGAGACCCCGGCCTGCTTGGCGAGGTCGTCCGGCGTCGCTCCGGCCATCCGCACCAGCAGGCGGTAGACGTGCTGCTCCGGGGTGGAGGGCAGGTCGGTCCGATCATGCACGGCGCAATCTTGTCACTCTCCGGCAACGACGCAACGCATTGACGGAAGTACTCTGAGTGGCAATCGTCGCCTACCCGCCGAGGTCGTTGCCCCGTCACCGATGAGGACACCGAAGCCATGACAGTGACCGCAGATGCCGCACAGCTCTTGTCGGCCGCCCTCGACCAGACACCCTGCCTGGTCATCGACATCGGGGTGGCCCGCACCCAGTACGACCGGATCGCGAGCGCGTTTGCCGGCGCCGGCATCCACTACGCCGTGAAAGCCAACCCCGAACTGCCCCTCCTGAAAGCGCTGGTCGAGGCCGGATGCCGGTTCGATGTGGCCAGTCGGGCCGAGATCGACCTCTGCCTCGCGGCCGGAGCCTCCCCCGACGACCTCAGTTACGGGCATCCGATCAAGAAGAGCGAGGACATCGCGTACGCGTACGCCCGTGGGGTCCGCATGTTCGCCTTCGACAGTGAGGGGGAGCTCGACAAGATCGTCCAGCATGCGCCCGGCTCCTCGGTGCTGTGCCGGGTGCTGGCGTCGAGTGACGGCGCCCGGTGGCCGCTCTCCCGCAAGTTCGGGTGCGTGCCCGAGATGGCCGTCGAGCTGATGAAGGTGGCCGCGTTGCGCGGGCTCGACCCGGCCGGCATCGCCTTCCACGTCGGGTCGCAGCAGCTGCACCCCGACCGGTGGGAACCCTCGGTCGCGACCGCCGCCTGGATCTTCAAGGTGCTCGACCAGTCGGGCATCCCGCTGCGGATCCTGAACGCGGGCGGCGGCTTCCCGGTTCCGTACCGCTCCGAGGTGGCGCCGATCTCCGCGTTCGCATCGGCGATCTACGCGGCGATCGGACGGCATTTCGGCCGCCGCACGCCGTCGCTCATGATCGAGCCGGGGCGTTACATCGCGGCGCCTGCCGGGGTGCTGCACACCCAGGTCGTGCTGGTCGCCCGCAAGTCCTACGACGAGGAGCCGCGTTGGGTCTACCTCGACGTGGGACGCTTCGGCGGGCTGGCCGAGACCGAGGACGAAGCCATCCAGTACGAGCTGGCGACGACCCGCGGCGGCCCGGCCGGCCCGGTGATCCTGGCCGGTCCGACCTGCGACAGCGTCGACATCCTCTATCAGCACGCGCCCTACGATCTCCCGCTGGACCTGGCGGCCGGCGAGGTGATCCGCATTCTGGGCACGGGTGCGTACACGGCGACCTATTCGGCGGTGGGCTTCAACGGGCTGCCACCGCTGCGGACGGTGGTCAAGTCTTAGGTCTTCCCCGGGCCGGCCGATAACCGGTTCATGCGTTTCCTCCCCGTCGCGGCCCTGGCCGTCGCCGTGCTGCTGCCCGGCACGGCCCAGGCCGCGACGCCGGCCCCGGTCACCCGCACCTATTCCTACGCCGCCTCGGCCGACGTGTTCGCGAACCCCGGGCGCGGCTTCTTCACGTACACGGAAACGCATCTGGGGTCTTCGTTCGAGCCGCTGGTGGTGGCCGACCTCGCCCGGGCCCGCACCACGTCGGCCCAGAGCCTGGTCTACCGGCACTACTACCTCGACAAGTACGTGGGCGCCGACCAGATCACCGACCTCGCGCAGGTCAGCGCCGACCTGGCCGCCGTCCGGGCCGCCGGTGTCAAGATCGTGCTCCGCTTCTCGTACACCGGCTCGTCATCGGCCGACGCCCCCGTGGCCCGCGTCCTGAAGCACATCGCCCAGCTGGGCCCGGTGTGGAAGGTGAACGCGGATGTGATCGCCGCGCTCCAGGCGGGTTTCATCGGCCAGTGGGGCGAGTGGTACTACAGCGACCACTTCTCGTCCTCGCCGGGCGTGCTGACCGCCCAGAACCAGGCCGACCGCAAGGCCGTGCTGGCCGCGCTGCTCGCCGCGACCGCGCCCACCACCCAGATCCAGGTGCGGACCCCGTCGTACAAGCGCTCGACCTTCCCCGCGGTGGCCCGCATCGGCCTGCACAACGACTGCTTCCTGGCCGGCGACGACGACTACGGCACGTTCACCGCCCCCGACGACGCCAAGTGGCTGGCCGCCTCGACAACCACCCTGGTCGGCGGCGAGACCTGCGACGTCTCCAGCCGCTCGACCTGGCCCAACGCCCGCGCCGAGATGGCCCGCTACCACTGGACATACCTGAACCCGTCCTTCAACGCCGACGTCCTGACCTCGTGGGGCGCCACGGGCCGGGCCGAGGCCGCCCGCCGCCTGGGCTACCGCTTGCGCCTGGTCCGCGCGACACTGCCCACCACCGCCCGCCGGGGTGCCAAGCTGACGGCCCAGCTGACCCTGACCAACGACGGCTACGCGGCTCCGGCCGACAACCGCCCGGTCGCGCTGACCCTGACCGCGGGCACCCGCACCCAGACCGTCCGCCTGCCCGCCGACCTGCGCACCCTGACCCCCGGCCGGACGGTCACGCTGAAGGCCACGTTCACCACGCCGGCGGCCGGCACCTACCGCTTGTCCGTCGGCCTGCCCGACCCGTCCCCGCGCCTGGCCACCACCCCGGCGTACGCGATCCGCCTGGCCAACCCGTCGGTCTGGGACGCCGGCACGGGCCGCAACAACCTGAACGCCACCCTCAAGATCAGCTGACCCCGGCCCGCCGCAGCTCCAGCTCGATCGACTGCCCCTTGTGGTGCAGGCTCGCCGTGAGCGGCATCGGCCGTCCGCACTCGTAACCCTGGGCGAAGTCGACGCCGAAGGTCATCAGGAGGTCCACGGTCGGCCGGTCCTGCACGAACTCGGCCGCCACCCGAACACCGAGCTGGTGGCAGAGGTCGACCAGCATCGACACCATCGCCCGGTCGGCCGGCGACTTCCGGAGCCCGACGACGAACGTCCCGTCGATTTTGACCAGGTCGACCGGGAAGTGCTTGAGGTGGGCCAGGGCCGCGTTGCCGGTCCCGAAGTCGTCGAACGCGAGCTGACAGCCGATCTGCCGGATCCCGGTGGCGAACGCCAGGGCCGCGTTGCGGTTCTCCAGCAGAGCGGTCTCGGTGATCTCGAACGTCAGGCACTCGGGCCGCACCCCGTGCCGCTGGATCGCGTGGGACACGAAGCCCAGCAGGTCGGGGTCGGCGAGGGACTGGCCGGACACGTTGATCTGGTAGTGCGAGGTCTGTGCGCTCTGCCCGATCAGTTCGAGGGCGTGGTCGATCACCCACTTGTCGACCGCCAGGACCTCGCCGACCCGCTCGGCCATGTCGAGGAAGACCCAGGGTGCGGTGTGCTCGCCCGTCTCGCCGCGAACGCGCAGCAGGATCTCGTGCCGGGTGACCCGGTTGAGCGTGAGATCGACGATGGGTTGCGCGTAGAGGGCGAACCGGTCCGACGCCACCGCCTGCCGCACCCGGGCCCGGCAGCGGTCCATCCGTTCCCGGCTGCCGACCGGCTCGTCGAACACGTGGACGGCGACGCCCCGGCGACGGGCCTCGCGGGCCGCCTGCTCACCGTCGACGAGCAGGTCGAACCCGGTGTCCGGCACCCCACCGTCGAAGAGCACGACCCCGGCCCAGGTGTTGAGGCGCAGCGTCTCGCGTCCGACCGTGAACAGGTGCCGGCGGAGCGTGCCGGCGATCTGATCGGCCACCGCGCCGGGTGTTTCCGCTCCGTCGAGGAGCACGGCCCACAGGCCGGGGCCGGCGGGGCCACGGGTCACCTCCGTCCCGACGATCGTGCGCAGCCGACGGGCAACCGAGGCCGCCAGCTGATCGCGATCCTCGTCCGACGTCAGGCGTGTGGCCGGCTCGGCCGCCACCACGATCACGGCGCCACCGCGGGTGCGGCGGCCCCGGTCGACCTCGTCGATGAACCAGTCACGGGTCGGCAGCCCGGTGACGGGGTCCTGGGCCGCCAGGTCGTCGCAGAGCATGTCGCTGCGGGTGGCGAGCCGCCGGCGCTCCTGCCGGGCGAGTTCGAGGTCGGTCACGTCCTCCCCGGTGAGGATGACGCCGGCCGGTGCGCCGGCCCGGTCGAAGACCTCGATGCGGCACTGCAGATAACAGATGCTCCCGCCGGCCTGGACCACCCGGAAGGTGATCTCGTCGGGGTGCAGCCGTTCCCAGGCCGTTTCGACGGTCGCCCGGAACGACTCCAGATCCGACGGGTGGATGCGTTCGAGCAGGGCCACCGGGGTCGGGCTGAGCACCCCCGGCGCGTACCCGAAGAGCATCGCCATCTCGTCCGACCAGATCAGCTCGACGAACTCCCGGGCCTCTCCCGGCCCGGCGATCAGGGTGAGAGTGCCGAGCTTGGCCAGCTGGGCGGCGCGGGCGATGCGCGACCCTTCGTCGACGTCCGCGGTCAACGGGTCGACCACGTCGGTGTCGACGATGATCGCGCGCCCCTCGGCCAGCGCGGCGTCGTACTCGCGCTGAACGGTCCGCGCCAGCCGCCGGGCGCGGGCGAGCTCCAACGGGCTGGGCTCGTGCGACCCGGCCAGCGCCAGGATGTCATCGAGGTCCACGGTCGTCCCCCTCACGGTCGTCCCGGTCCGAAGTGGTGAACCCGTCCCGTTCGGCCAGCTCACGCAGTCTCTTGCGGGCTGCGGCCCGGTAGCACTGGACACTGCGCTCGGCGATGCCCAGCGTCATGGCGATCTCCCGGTCGGTGAAACCCTCGTGGGACATCTGGAAGACCTCGGCGTGGGTCGGCCGGATCTGCTGGAGCCAGGTGCGGAGGCTGTCCTGGACTCTCCAGACGTCAGCCACGTCGGCCTCCGACACGGCTGGCAGCTCGTCGGGTGCCGTGGCGGCTTCCCGCTGAGTCTTCTTGTACGCGTGGAAGATCCGGTAACGCGCGGTGGTGATCACCCAGGCGATCGGGTTCTCGTGGACCCGAACCTTTTCCCACCGCACAAGGGCCTGCAGGTAGGCGTCCTGAAGAGCATCCTGGACGGTCTCCCGGTGGGCCCAGCGGGCCCGGAGAACACGTTCCGCGATGTGATGGCTCACCTCGAAGAAGCGGTGGTATTCCGCGAGGTGCAGGGCCCGGAGGCGTTCCTCATCGGCCTTCCGCCGCGCTTCGTCGTCGGGTCCCGGCGTCAGCGCGGACGAGCCGCTCACCACGCTCATGCCGTCTCCTCGTTCCCGGTGACGACCGGCTGCTTCCGGCGGTTCAGCTCCACCTCGCGCTGCCCGTCCCGGTCCCGCTCCGAGATCCGCACGACCTCGTGGTGAGTTCCGGCCAGTCCCGCCCACCCGGTCATCCGGGCGGCCGTGCGGGCCGACATCTCCCGCTGCTCCAGCCGCCGTGTCCGATGCGCGATGCAGGTCCGGGCGAGTCCCGTCGCCGCTCCGGCCAGTCCGAGAGCCAGGGTGACCGCTCCGTAGTCGGAGAGCACCTCCGTCAGCATCCCGTGCACGTTTCCCCCTCGGTCAGTTCCACCCCAGATAACTACTGTCCGTGGGGAGGGGCAGATGTTGACGCCGGCACTGGCCGGTAACTTGGCGAAGATCGACGATCAGCACCATCAGCTCGTCAAACGTCCCAAAGTAGTGTCACGGAAACGGAGAGCCAGGAGTCGGCCCGGAGCCACTCACGGGATCCGCTGGAACACGGTGAGTAGTGCAGCCACGTCGTTGGTCCGGGGGTGGCGGCCGGCGACGCTCCGTTGTCGGGACACGTTCTGATAGGACTACCCGGTGTCTTCTCTTGGTGAGCTGACCGAGGCCGTGCGGGAGTTCGCGCGCGCCCGGGAGTGGGAGCGGTTTCATACGCCCAAGAACCTGGCCATGGCCCTGGCCGGGGAAGTGGGGGAGTTGCTGGCCGAGCTGCAGTGGCTCACGCCCGAGCAGGCGAGCGCCGTCATGAGCGATCCGGAGATCGGGCCCCGGGTGCGGGCCGAGATCGGGGACGTCACCATCTATCTCGTGCGGCTGGCCGACGTGCTCGGAATCGACCTGGTGACGGCGGCGGCCGACAAGCTGGAAGAGGCGGGGCGGCGCTACACGGTCGAGGCCGCCCGCGGGTCGGCCGGCAAGATCGCGGGCTGAGACCGGACAGGCGGACAGGCTGCCCTGCCATCGGCCCGTCACGTGGGGGACGGCATCTCGTCCCCGCGGCGACACCCTTCATTGAAATGGTGCTGCCGTGTTCAGAGATCACGCCGTGCCGGCGCGTGCCACGGGATTTGCCGGGTCCTGCCTCGTCGCCGTCGGCGGGCTCGGCGCGGGTGCGTTGCCGGTGGGGATCCCGTTCTTCGCGGGGCTCAAGCACGTGGGGATCGGGCTGGTCGGCGTCTACAGCGGCCTCGCCCTGCTGCTACTGGCCTGGTGGTGGTACGGGCGGATCATGAAATCCCGGGACCCGGGGCCGGTCTGGCCGACCCTCGCCCTCTGGGCCGCTCCGCTGCTGGTCGCGCCGCCGATGTTCAGCCGGGACGTCTACAGCTACATCGCCCAGGGCGTGATGCTCGGCGACGGCTACGACGTCTATCGGGCCGGGCCGTCGGCGCTGGGCGGGTTCTTCGCCGAGCAGGTGCCCGCGATCTGGCAGCACACCCCGAGCCCGTACGGGCCGGTCTTTCTGTTGATCTCGAACCTGGTCACCGCGCCGATCGGGGACCACCTGCTCACCGGTGTGATCCTGATGCGTCTGCTGGCCGTGGCGGGGCTGGCGCTGCTCGCGTACGTGATGCCGGTCCTGGCCCGGCCGGCGGGGATCGACCCGGCGTCCGCGCTGTGGCTGGCCGTGCTGAACCCGCTGGTGCTGATCCACTTCGTCGGCGGGGCCCACAACGACGCCCTGATGGTGGGCCTGCTGGCCGCCGGGCTGGCCGCCGCGATCCGCCGCCGGCCGATCGCGGCCACCCTGCTGGTCGTGGGGGCCGCCCTGGTCAAGGCCCCGGCGGCGCTCGGGCTGGTCGCGGTCGCGGTGATCTGGGCGTCGCAACTGACCGGCCGGCGGCCCCGGTTGCGGGCCTCGGCGGCGGTCGGTGCGACGGCGGCCGCCGCGACCGCGGTGCTCACGTTCGTCGCGGGAACCGGGTACGGCTGGATCTCGGCCCTGGACACCCCGATCTCGGCCGGCAACCTGTCGCTGACCAACGTGCTCGGCCGCTGGACCGCGGACATCCTGCGCGACGACGGCGTCGGCGACCTCTTCGTGATGAATCTGTGGCGCTGGATCGGTGTGCTGGCCACGCTGATCGTGGCCGGTCTCGTGGGGACCGGGCTGGGCCGGCTCGGCCCGCTCTACGGCCTCGGCATCGTGCTGGTCGCGGTCGTCGTGTTCGGCCCGGCGCTGCGCCCCTGGTATCTGATCTGGGGCCTGGTGCCGCTGGCGGCCGCGGCCGGGCAACGCTGGGTCCGTCACCTGCTGGCGGCCGCGTGCGCGGTGATGGTGCTGGTGGTGCTGCCGGACGGGTTCGCCGCCGACGCCGAGCGGTTCCTGCTGGCGACATCGGGCGCGCTGCTGGGCATCGCGGCCTTCTTCGCCGTACGGCTGGTGCTCGCCCCCGCCGTCCTCAAGGTCGCGGCGGTGTCCCGATGAGCGTTGTCACGACGAAGCGCGGCCTCAGCCCGTACGCGCAAGCCTTGATCGTGATTGTCGCGGCGATCGCCGTCGGCGTGTTCCTGGTGACGGTGCCGACCTTCCGGGAGTTCTTCGACCTCGGCGTCTATCGCGGCGCGGTGCGTTACTGGCTGCTCGACGGCGGCGAACTCTACGACTTCCTCTACAACGACACCGAGTACGGCTTCACCTATCCGCCGTTCGCCGCGCTCGTGTTCGGCCCGCTCGCCCTGACCGACTGGCCGGTCGCCGTGGCGTGCAGCATCGTCGTCAACGCCGCCGCCGTCGTGATGCTGCTGCGCTGGTTCCTGGTGCCGGTGATCCGGCGCCACGACTGGCCGATGTGGATGACCCTGTCGCTGGCGTTCCTCGCGGTGCTGGTGTTCGAGCCGGCCCGGGACAGTTTCAGCTTCGGCCAGGTCAACCTCGCGTTGCTGCTGCTCGTCTGCGCCGACCTGCGCCTGCTCCAGGCCCGATCGCGGTGGGCGGGCGTGTTCATCGGCGTGGCCTCCGCGATCAAACTGACGCCGGTGGTGTTCATCGGCTATCTGATCGTGACCAGGCAGTTCCGGGCGGCGGCGGTCGCGACCGGGACGGCGGCGGGCGCGACCCTGCTCGCGGTGGTCGTCGCGCCCGCGACCTCGGCCCAGTTCTGGCTGGGCGCCCTCTGGGACACCGACCGGGTCGGCCGCCTCGAATACGTCTCGAACCAGTCGCTGCGCGGTGTCATGGCCCGCCTCGACCTGCCGTCCGCGTGGTGGCTGGCGGCGGTCGCTCTGGTGGTGGCGGTGTGGTTCCTCCGCGTACGGGGAAATGACCGCGTACGGGGGACCGACCACGCCGCCGGTTTTGCGATCACCGGGATCGTGGCCTGCCTGATCAGCCCGGTCACCTGGGTGCACCATCTGGTCTGGCTGCTCCCGGCCCTGTTCCTGCTGGTCGACGACGCCCTGCGGGCGGGCGCGCGACACCGGCTGGCCGCGCTCTTCGCCGTCTACGTGGTGCTGAGCAGCAGCGTGGTGTGGCTCTGGTGGGCGGGAGCGGACGGTTTCCTGGCCGCGATCGGCAGCAACACCTACGTCTGGATCAGCTTCGGCCTGCTGACGGCCGTCCCGTTCCGGGCTGGGAGCGGCACTCCCAGGGTGGAATCCGGCCTGGTCGGAGCCGGTTGAGCGCCCGACGCTGGAGTCCATGAGCACACTCTTCACCGGCGGCGCCGTCGTCACCATGGACCCGCACCTCGGTGACCTGCCGCGAGGCGACGTCCTGGTCGACGGCGCCACGATCACCGCGGTCGGCGCCGATCTGAGCGGCCACCCTGGCGCGGCGGGGGCCACGATCGTCGACACGACGGGCCACATCGTCGCGCCCGGTTTTGTCGACACCCACCGGCACGCCTGGCAGGCGCAGATGCGGCGCACCATCCCCGACGTCGGTGACCTCGGCGCGTACGTGTCGTCGACGCTGGCCGGCGTCGCGCCCGCCTACACCCCGCACGACATGTATGTCGGCACCCGGCTCGCCGCCCTCACCGCGCTGGACGCCGGCATCACCACGATGCTCGACTTCTCGCACAACTCCCGCAGCGCGGCCCATTCCGAAGCCGCCGTACGCGGTCTGGCCGGCACCGGCATCCGCGGCGTGCACGCGTCGATGGCCCCACATTTCGGGTCGTGGGACCGGCAATGGCCGGCCGACCTGGCCCGCCTCCGTTCCACGCTGCCCGACCTGGCCCGCCTCCGTTCCACGCTGCCCGACCTGGCCCGCCTCCGATCCACGCTGCCCGACCTGGCCCGCTTCCCTTCCACGCCGCCCGATCTGGTCACGCTCCGGCTGGCGGCGCTCGCCACCGCCGAGGTCGCCGGTCCCGCCCTGGCCTACGGTCCCGAACTGGCCGCCGTGGCCCGCGATCTGGACATCGAGGTCAGCGTCGACGCCGTCTTCGGCGAGCCGTCGTCGCAGGCGATCCTCGGGTGGGAGAAGGAGGGCCTGCTGGGTCCCGGCCTCTGTCTGATCCACGCCACCGGGCTGAGCCGCGACGCGTGGCGGGCCATCGGCGACACCGGCACGGCCATCTCGCTGGCACCGACCTCGGACACCCAGATCGGGCTCGAGACCGGGATCCCGGCCGTCGACGAGGCCCTGGCGGCGGGAGTGCGTCCCGGGCTGAGCATCGATGTCGAGGTCGCCCTGGCTTCCGACATGGTCACTCAGATGCGGGTGCTGCTCGCCGTGCAGCGGATGCGGGCCGTCACGTCCGCGGGGCCGCGGATCACCACGCGGGACGTGCTGGGGTTCGCCACCATCGACGGCGCCCGCGCGATCGGCCTGGACGCGGTCACCGGTTCATTGACTCCCGGCAAGCAGGCCGACCTGCTGGTGGTCGAGGCCGAGGCGGTCAACACGATGCCCCTCAACGACGCGGTGGGCACGCTGGTGCTGGGCGCGGATGCCCGCAACATCGTGACCGTGCTGGTCGCCGGGCGCACCCTCAAGGCGTACGGGCGCCTGATCGATGTTGACCTCGACGAGCTGCGCCGCGAGGTCACCGCATCCCGCGACGCCGTCCTGGCCCGGGTTCGCGGCTGAAGCATCCCGCAGCGTCGTCCCGTGGCGCCGTCCGGCATTGACAGCTCAGGCGAGGGGCCGGTGGCCCGGCACGGGATCGGCGGGCGTGGACCCGGCCGGGTGGAGACCGTTCAGCCACTCGCGGTAGGCCAGCTGCGCCAGCGTCGGCAGCAGGTCGGTGGAGCGGCGCAGCAGCCACTGGTTGCCCTTGGTCGCCATCCACCAGGCCCGTTCGCCCAGCGACGGCACCGGGTTCGTGGCAGCGAGACCGGGCAGGTGGCGTACGGGATGCCCCGCCTCCAGAAGCGCCGAGGCGAACCGGTGGGCCAGGAAGCGGTGACCGACCTCGCTCGGGTGCAGCCGGTCCACGCTCCAGTGGGTGCGCGTGTAGGCCGACCCGCCGCCCAGGTCGACGTGGATCGTCGCGTAGCGCCGGGCGATCTCGTCGAGGGCCGTGTTGAGCTCGGTCATCCGCCGGCCCAGCGGGCGCGCGATCACGCCGGGCAGGCCGAACATCCGGCCCGGGTCGGGCAGGCGCCCGGTCAGCACGGTTGCGCCGGTCGCGGTCAGCGCCGCCACCACATCGGACAGCTGCCCGCCCAGCGTGACCGGGTCGAAGTCGCCGCGGAGGGTGTCGTTCATGCCGACCAGCACCGAGGCCAGGTGCGGCCGAAGGTCGAGGGCGGCCGGCAGCTGACGCTCGGCGACGTCGCCGATACGGGCGCCGCTGACGGCGAGGTTGTGGAAGTCGGTGTCCGGAAGGGCCTCGGCGAGCAGAGCCGCCCAGCCGCGCCAGCCGCCGCCGGGCATCGGATCGCCGTACCCGCTGGTGACCGAGTCACCGAGGGCCGCGAATCGGATCATGCGCTCACTGTGAACGGCCCGGTGATGCATCGGGTCACGCGGTCGTGTCCTCCTGGCGAAGAGCCAGGGCCTATCTGGTGGATCACGAGGGGCTGCGGCGTGGCCCAGGCGGCGCCTGACGGCGTCCGCGAAGCGCCCACATCCAACACCGGGATGCGGCCACTTCCCGGCCGACGCCAGCCACCACCTGAACCTCGCCTCACTCCCGCGTGATCCACCAGATAGGCCCTAACGAACGCCCATCAGGGCTTTCAATCCGCCGGTACGGTTCAGCTTCTGCCAGCCGAGGCGGAGGCCGGCCAGCGCCGACAGCATCGACTGGATCAGCACGAGATACATCAGCTGGCGGTAGACGAACTGCTGCAACGGCAGTCGCCACAGCGGTTTCAGCGACTCGCCGTCCAGCCGGAAGGCGTACAGCGTGCTGATCATCTGCACGGCCAGCACCGCGAACCAGGCGGCCACCGTGGCGACCGGGTCGAGGAAGATCAGGCCGTAGATCAGAAAGACGTCGATCAGCGGCGAGACCAGCGGCATCAGGGTCTGGAAGAGGGCCAGGTTGAGCAGGCCGCGGCGACCGAACCGGCCACCCGGGCCACGCTCGAGGACCGCCCCGCGGTGCTTCCACATCGCCTGCATGGTGCCGTAGCTCCAGCGGTAGCGCTGCCGCCACAGCTGCGACATCGTGGCCGGCGCCTCGGTCCAGGCCCGCGACCGGTCCTCATAGACGACCCGCCACCCGGCCCGGATGATCGCGATCGTCAGGTCGGTGTCCTCGGCCAGGGTGTCCTCGCTGAGCCCGTCGACCTGCCGCAGCGCCTCCTGACGGAACGCGCCGATCGCGCCCGGCACCGTGGCCATGCAGTGCAGGACGTCATACGCCCGGCGGTCGATGCTGAACCCGACCACGTACTCGATGTGCTGCCAGATCGGGATCATCCCGGTGCGGTTGGCGACCTTCGCGTTGCCGGCCACGGCGCCGATCTCTTTCGCGGCGAAGGGCTGGACCAGCAGCCGTACGGTGTCGGGCTCGAACACGGTGTCGCCGTCCATCATCACCACGACGTCGGTGCCGGCGTGCGCGACGCCGTTGTTGAGCGCCGCCGATTTTCCGCCGTTGGCCTGGCGCAGCACGGTGACGTTCGGGTGCCCGAGCGACTCGGCGATGTCGGCCGTCCCGTCGGTCGAGCCGTCGTCGACCACGATGATCCGGATCGGATGGGTGCTCGCGACCAGCGACGCCAGCGTCTCGGCGATGATCTCCTTCTCGTTGTACGCGGGCACGATCACGGTCACCGGCTCGGTGTAGGGCCCACCCCAGTCCGGCCGCCGGCGCGCGTGCCGCCGGGCCAGCAAGACCATCAGGAGCAGCCGCGCGATCATCAGTACGCCGAGAACCAGCAGCAGGGCGGCGAAGGCGTCGGTCACCGTACGGGCCACCTGCACCGCCCCCACGATGCCCCACCCGAACACGCGCTCGTCCGTGGTCGCGGCCGGGTTCACGGTCTCCATCCCGGTCAGCCCGGCGATGGTGGTGAACGTGTAGCCCTCGTCCTGGAGTTTCGGGATGACCGTCTCGAGCGCCGTCGCCGTCTTCGACCGGTCCCCGCCGCCGTCGTGGAAGAGCACGATCGCCCCGGCGTCGTCCTCCGGCAGCACCGCGTCGACGATGTCGGCCGTCGTGGTCTTCGCCTCCCAGTCCCGGCTGTCGAGGTTGTTGACCACGGTCAGGTAGCCGTGCCCACCCATCTCCGAGATGACTTTCCAGTTGCTGTTGTCGAGCGCGTCGACGGTCGAGGAGTAGGGCGGCCGGAAGATCAGGCTGTCCCGCCCGGTCGCCCCGGCCAGCGCGAACTGGGTCTCCGACATCTCGACCTCGCGCCGCCACTCGCTCTTGGTCGACATCTCGGGATGGGTGAACGTGTGGATGCCGATCTCGTGGCCGGCGTCGCGGACGTCGCGCACGATCCCCGGATACTTGCTGATCTCCGAGCCGATCATGAAGAAGACGGCCGGGACGTCGTACTTGCTGAGCACGTCGAGGATCTCGGGGGTGTACTCCGGGCTCGGGCCGTCGTCGAAGGTCAGCACGATCTCTTTGTCCGGCACGCTCATGGTCGACGTCTCGGAGCCGCCGGTCTGGATCACCGGGCCGCCGTTGCGGGCGGCGGCCGGCACCTGGTCGGTGTCGGCGGTCGACTCGGCCGCGCCGTCCTGCGTGAACTCGCCCTCGACCAGACCGTTGACCAGCAGGATGCCGGCGAACAGGGCGAGCACCACGGCCAGCACGATCCACCGGGGCCGCGGCACCGGAAGCCGCCGCCGCACGGGAGCTTCGACGGTCACCTGTACCTATCGGCATCGTGAGCGGCGGACTGAGCGATTTTTCCCGTACGTCCGGTTGGCGGCTGGCACAGTGGGGTCATGCGCTGGCTCGTCGCCGTGGCTCTCGTCCTGCTGACCGGGGCGTGCACCGGCGGCAGTGACGACACCCCGTCGGAGACGACACCGCCCGTGACCCCGTTGCCGGTCGTCGCGCCCTACATCGACATCGTCAGCGGCACGGTCGACATCGCCGCCGTCGCCGCGGCCACCGGCCAGAAGAGCTACACGCTGGCCTTCGTGCTGGCCGACAGCGCCGGCTCGTGCACCGCGACCTGGGGCGGCACGACCGCGCTGGACGACCGCACGGTCCAGGCCGAGATCGCCAAGATCGATTCCGTGGGCGGCACACCCGTCGTCTCCACCGGCGGCGCGAGCGGCACCTACCTCGAGAGCGTCTGCTCGGCCGACGAGCTGGCCACGCAATATGCCCGGGCGCTGGACGCGGCCGGCAGCAACCACCTCGACGTCGACATCGAGCAGACGGTCGCGCCGGCCACGGTCGTCGAGGGGCTGACCAAACTGCAGAAGGACCGTGCCGCCACGATCACCCTGACCGTGCCCGTCGGCGGCACCGAACTCGGCCTCACCGACGCCAGCGTCGCGTTGCTGCGGGCGGCCGAGCAGGCCGGGCTCGACGTCACGGTCAACGCGATGACCATGAACTTCGACGCGTCGGGCGACTGGGGCACGGCGATGACCACGGCCACCGAGGCGGTCCGGGACGACGTCGCGGCGGTCTGGTCCGATCTCGACGACGCCGCCGTGTACAAGATGCTCGGCGTCACCCCGATGATCGGTGTCAACGACACGGGCCCGGTCACCACGGCCGCGAACGTCACGACCCTTCTCTCGTACGCGGGAACCAAGGGTCTGGGTTTTGTCCGCTTCTGGTCGGTGAACCGTGACAACGGCGGTTGCACCGACGGCTCGGTCAGCCCCACGTGCAGCGGCATCGCGCAGACCGAATATCAGTTCACGAAACAGTTCGCGGCCTACACCGGCTGAGGTCAGTCCGCGCTCGCGCTCGCGGACGGTGTCGCCGAAATGGTCGCCCTGGTGCTCAGCCCCGCGTCCGCGGCCTGCACGACGCTGGCGCCGACCACGGTCAGATAAAGCGTGGCGAAGAGCGCGACGACAAAGCCGAGAAACGCGACGAGCCGTTTCCGGCGGCCACTCGAATCGACGAATACCTGGCTGCTCGGCTCGGCCGGTAATGCGTTACGCGGTGTCATTCCCGGAAAGCTAGGGGCCCACTCTGAGGAATTCCGGGCTGCTTTCTGTGCGGGGCTTATGTGTCGCACATCAACATTACCCGGAGTGTTCACCTGAACGGCGTACGTGATCACCTCGGGCTGTCCGCTACCGTCGCGACATGACCGTGGGTGACTTCTGGACCTCCTTGCCGACCAAACTGATCGGCGCCGGCGCGCTGCTCACCGACGATTCCGGCCGTTTCCTGATAGTCGAGCCCACCTACAAGGACCACTGGGAGATCCCCGGCGGAGTGGTCGAATCCGGTGAATCCCCGCGAACCGGGGTCCAGCGCGAACTGACGGAGGAACTGGGCCTGGCCGTCCCCGTGACCGACCTGCTGGTCATCGACTGGTCCCCGCCCTTTCCCGACCAGCCCGGCCGCCCCGACGGCCTGATGCTGGTCTTCGACGCCGGCACCCTCACGCCCGACCAGGCCGCCGGCATCATCCTTCCCGCCGACGAGCTGCGCAGTCATCGCTGGTGCACCGACGCCGAGGCGGCCCCGCTGCTCTCCCCACGCCTGGCCCGCCGCATGACCGCGGCCCAGAAGGCCCGGGCCGCCGGCACCCCGAGCTACCTCGAGGACGGCGCCTGAGATGCGCCTGGCCCTGGTGACCTCGACCCGCCTCCCGGAAGCCCACTGGAGAGACGTCGACGCCGAGCCGCTGACGGCCGCCCTCACCGCCGAGGGCGTGACCGTCGACCAGGTGCCCTGGGACGGTGACAACCCCGTCGACTGGTCCGCCTACGACGTGCTGGTCGTCCAGTCGCCGTGGAGCATGTGGGTGCGGATGGCCGAGTTCGAGGCTTGGCTCGGCATCGGCGAGTTCCCGGAAGACCGGCTGGAGGCAGCCGTCGCGCACGCCCGGTCCATTCTCGACACTGGGCTCGGCGTGCTCGTGCAGCCCTATGTCGCCGCCATCGACACCCATCGTGAGCTTGCCGTGGTCATGCTCGACGGGCGGGTGTCGCACGCGATCACGAAAGCGGCGATCCTGCGACCGGGCACCGCGGAACGCGCGTTCCACCCCGACCCGCGGGTTTACGAGCTGAGCGCGCGGCAGATCGAGGTGGCGCTCACGGCGTACGGGAAATTCCTGTCCCTGCGCCCGCCGGGTGGGCCGCCGGTCTATTCGGTACGGCTCGACTTCCTCATCGACCCGGACACCGCGCCCGGCCTCCGGCTGCTGGAGGTCGAGGCGGTGGCGCCGGTCAAGTTCCTGTCGCTCGTGCCGGAGCGGGTGGTGGCTTTCGCACGGGTGCTCGGTTCCACCAGAGGCTGAGGCCGACCGCCGTGACGACCAGCAGCGACGCGGCCAGCACGAACCAGAACGTGATCTCGACGTCCTGCTTGCGCAGGTTGAACTCGCGGGGCAGGTCGGTCAGCACGTCCACCAGCTGGTCGGCGTCCTCGGCCCGGAAGTAGCGCCCGCCCGTCGTGTCGGCCACCTGGGTCAGGGCCTGCTCGTCGATCTCCTGGTTGCGCCCGCCGCCGCGCCCGCCGCCCCAGCCGCGGCCGCCGCCGAACGGGGAGTCGCCGCCGATCTGGTCGGCCGTGCACACCATCGGCGCCGGCTCGGTCGTGCCGAAACCGATCGTGTAGACCCGCAACCGCCGGGCCGCCGCCTGCTCGGCCGCGGTCACCGGGTCGACGCCGGTGGTGTTGGAGCCGTCGGTCAGCACGACGATCGTGTCGGGCTCGTAGTCGCCCAGCTGCCCGGGCGAGGTCAGCTCGACACCCGTCTTGGCGACCCGCGGGTTGCTCTCCGCGATCGCGTCGATCGACGTGAGGATGGCCTGCCCGATGGCCGTGCCCCGGGCCGTCCGGAGGGTGTCGATCGCGTCGAGCAGCGCGTTCTTGTCGGTGGTGGGCGCGACCAGCAGACCCGCGATGCCCGAGAACGCGACCAGCCCGATCCGGGTGCCGTCCTGCTGCTCGCGGATGAACTTGCGGGCGGCGTCGGTCGCCACCGTGAACCGGTTGGGCTGCACGTCGGTCGAGCACATCGAGCCCGACACGTCGATCGCCAGCAGCACCGACGTGCTGTTCGAGGGCACCGACACCGACGCCTCCGGCCGGGCCAGGGCGAACCCGAGCGACAGCAGCCCGGCCAGGAACAGGAAGACCGGGATGCGCCGGCGCCACGAGCTGCGCCCGGGCAGCGCGGCCCGGATCAGCGCCACGCTCGACACCGTGATCGCCGACCGCTTGCGCCGCCGGTTGAGCCACCAGCGGATCGCCAGCAGCAGCGGCACCGCGAGCAGCGCGGTCAGGGCCCACGGCCAGCTGAACGACATCAGACGATCCTTCCGTGCCAGCGGGTGCCGAGCACGGCCCCCAGCATGAGCAGCAGCAGGGCGGCACCGGCGAACGGCGCGGTCAGCTCCAGCGGCTCCTTCTTGGCGGTCAGCCGCAGGTCGATCGCCTTCGTGCTGTTGTTCAGCGTGTCCGGGTCCCCGGCCGGCAGGTAGGAGCCGCCGGTGGTCTTCGCGACTGCCGTGAGAAGCGACGCGTCGAGGGCCGTGCCGAGCTGGAAGCCGTCCACCTCGACGGTGGCCCCGCGTTCGGTGCCGACCCCGACCGCCTGGATGCGGACGCCCGCGGCGGCGGCCAGCTCGGCGGCGGCCTCCACGTCGGGCCCGCCGGTCTCCTGCCCGTCCGAGAAAACCACGATCGTCGCCGACGGCCAGTAGCCCAGGTCGGGGGCCGGTGCACCCTCCTCGGGCAGCGCCACCGGCCGGCCGGTGATGGTGCCCAGCCCGACCAGGATGGCCTGCCCGAGCGAGGTGCCGCCGCTGGCCGACAGCCGCCCGATCGCGGCCAGTGCGGCGTCGTGCTCGGCGGTCGGGGCCTGGGTGAGCAGCGCCTGGTCGCCGAAGACGAGCACCCCGACGTCCACCGTGTCCGGTTGCTCCTCGACGAACTGTTTCGCGGCCTCCTGCGCGGCGGCGAGCCGGCTCGGGGCGACGTCGGTGGCCCGCATGCTGTTCGACACGTCGAAGGCGAGCAGCACGGTCCCGGACACGCGGGGCATGCTGACCTCCGCCTGCGGCCGGGCCAGACCGACGAGCAGGATCGGAAGGGCGAGCAGGATCAGCCCGTACGGGAGATGGCGTCTGATCCTCGAGGGTGGCGCGAACCCGGCCTGACGCAGCGCCACCGTGCGTCTCTTCTGCAGATTGAGGTACGCCGCCACGGCCGCGACCGTGACGAGCGCGGCGACCGCGAGCAGGGCCGGATAGAGGAAGCTCACCTATCGCCCCCGGCCCGATCGGCTGACCAAGTCGACCAGCACCGACAACATGTCCTGGTCGGTGGTGATGCGCTGGGCGCTGACCCCGGCCCGGCGCATGCCCGCGGCCAGTTCGTCCTCGCGGGCCCCGGCCTGTTCGGCCAGCCGGTCGCGCAGCAGCGGATCACTCGTGTCGACCAGCAGCTGCTCGCCGGTTTCGGCGTCCTCAACCAGGATCACGCCGAGGTCGGGCAACTCCACCTCGGCCGGGTCGACCACCCGGATCACCACGACCTCGTGCCGGTGGGTGAGCCGGGCCAGCGGCCGGTCCCACTCCGGGTCGCCGATGAAGTCGCTCATCACGAAGACGAGGCTGCGGCGCTTGGCCGTGGTGGCCGCGGCCAGCCGCAGCATCGCGGCCAGATCGGTCGTCTTACCGGGCTTGCCCTTGGGGGCGGGCCGCAGCAGCTCGCGGGTGATCCGCAGAACCTGGTCACGCCCGCCGCGCGGCGGGATCACCTGGTGGCTCAGGTTGTCGAAGAGGATCGCGCCGACCCGGTTGCCGCCCCGCGAGATCAGTCGCGCGATGCTGACCGCGAGCTCGGTGGCGGTGGATTCCTTCCCGGCGCCTTGGCCGAATCGCATGGAGGCTGACCGGTCGATGACCAGCCACGCGGTCAGTTCCCGGTCCTCGGTGTACTGCCGCACGTACGGCTCGTCAAGCCGCGCGGTGACATTCCAGTCGATGTGCCGTACGTCGTCCTCGGCCGAATACACCCGCAGGTCGGTGAAGTCGATGCCGGCCCCGTGCCACACCGTTCGGTAGTTGCCCTGCAGCCGCCCGTCCAGGCGGCGTCCCAGCCGCCACTCCAGGCGCCTGAGCAGCCGGTCCGGTGCCGACGTCATGATCAGCGGCCTCGGCCCGCGGGCTCCGGGACGGCCACGTTGGCCAGCACCTTCTGCAGGATCACATCGGCCGTCACGTCGTCCGACAGCGCCTCGTACGACAGCACCAGCCGATGCCGCATCACGTCCAGGGCCAAATCGGTCAGATCTTCCGGTACGACGTATTCCCGTCCCCGGATGAACGCGAGCGCCCGGGCCGCGAGCACCAGGCTGATCGACGACCGGGGACTGGCCCCGAACGTCACGTAGCGGGCCAGGTCGGTCAGGCCGATGCGCGACGGTTCCCGGGTGGCGTGGGCGAGCTGCACCGCGAACTCGATCAGCGACGGGTCGACGTACACCTGGTCGGCCTGTTGCTGCAGCCCGACCAGCTTGTCGGGGTCGATGATGCGCTGGATGACCGCGGCCGCGCCGAGCGCCCGCTCGACGACGACGAATTCTTCCGTGGTGCTGGGGTATCCGACGATCACCTTCATCATGAAGCGGTCGGTCTGGGCCTCGGGCAATGGGTAGGTGCCCTCGGTCTCGATCGGGTTCTGGGTGGCCATGACCAGGAACGGGTTGGGCACCTTGTGGGTCTCACGGCCGATCGTGACCTGCCGTTCCTGCATCACCTCGAGCAGCGCCGACTGCACCTTGGCCGGGGCCCGGTTGATCTCGTCGGCCAGCAGCAGGTTCGTGAAGACCGGCCCCAGCTGCACCTGGAACTCGCCGGTGGGCTGGTGATAGACGCGGGTGCCGACGATGTCGGCCGGTACCAGGTCGGGCGTGAACTGCACCCGGTGGAAGTCGCCGCCGATCGCCTCCGCGAGGGACTTGACGGCCAGGGTCTTGGCCAGGCCCGGCACGCCCTCGACGAGGATGTGCCCGCGCGCCAGCAACGCCACCAGCAGCCGCTCCAGCAGCATGTCCTGGCCCACGATGGTCTTCTTGACCTCGTAGAGCACCTTCTCGATCGGCCCGGCCGAGGCGGGCGGGGCGTCGCTCCAGTTGTACGCGTTCATGCGTCCCGTCCCTTTTCTGTCTTTACAGCGGTGGGTTCTGGCCGTCACCCTCGCCGGCGCCGAGGGCGGCGCCGATCGGGACGGCGAAGCCGATGCCGATGAAGGTGCCGGCGTCCGTCGGGTTGGCCAGCGCGATCACGATGCCGATCACCTGGCCCTGGTCGTTGATGAGCGGCCCGCCCGAACTGCCCGGGTTGACCGCCGCGTCGAACTGGATGAGCCCCGCGATCGGCCCGCCCTTCTCACGGTCGAGCGTGCGTTCCAGCCCCGAGACAACACCGCTGGTCGTGGTCCCGGTGAGGCCGAGCGGGTTGCCGATGGCCACCACGTCGTCGCCGATCCCCGCCCCGCCCCCGAGCACGGCCGGCACGAGCGTCTCGGGCAGCTTCTCCGGCGTGAGGGTGGCGATGTCCTGAGCGGCGCTGGCGTCGGCAACCTCGGCCGGCGATTCGGTCCCGTCGGCATAGGTGACGGTGATGCTCGCGCCCCCGTCGATCACGTGGTTGGCGGTGAGAATCGTGCCGTCGGCGTTGACGATCACCCCGGTCCCCGTGTCGGAGCCCGCCTTGATCAGCACAACCGAGGGCCGCAGCGCCTCATACACCTGCGGCACGGTGAGCGGCCCGTCCGACGCCGAGGGAGAGGCCGAGGGCAGGGCCGCGGCCGGCGCGTCGTCACCCCCGCGGAACAGCACGACACCGGTGATGGCAACCGCCCAGACGACAACCGCGCCGATGAGGATCTTCCGCCGCAGATCCGCCCTTTTCCACCAGGGAGGCGGCCCCGGCTCCTCGTCCATGGCCGGCGTCCGCGCGGCGCCCGAGGGGCGGAGCACCTCCATCTCCATCCATCGACTGTAGGAGCGAAATCTCAAAACTCCATCAACGAGTGCCGTTTGTGCACGTCTGCGAACCCTGTCGGCTGTGCTGGCGGGGGCGCACGCAGCCGGAAACCATCGGGCCGACGGCCAAGGCGGTCGGGCCGGTGAACGGATGCCTCGGGCAGTCCGGTCGGCCCGAAAATGCGACAAGACCCACCTGAGAGGACTTCGTCGTGCCGCGTCGTTTCTGTGCCGCAGTCCTGGCCCTGACCACCTTGGCGTCCGTGACCTCGTGCAGCTGGTTCTACGACGACGGGCACGAAGTCAGCAGGTCCGGTGGCAGCGTCTCTTCCGGCGACGGGAAGGTGCGCGTCACCTTCACTTCCGGGCAGCTGTCCGAAAATACGAAGGTCACCATCGCTCAGGATGAGGAGGGCCCGGCCCCGGTGCCCGGGTTCGTGCCGCTGAACCGTCCCTTCGATGTCGCCTTGGACCACCCCGCGCGTGGTGGCACGGTCACCGTGTCCTATCGGCCACCGTCCGGCGTCACGGTCGACCCGAGCCGGGTGGCCATGTTCATCGAGGAGAACGGCAGTTGGGTGCTGGTGCCGGCCATCGTCGACCCGGCCAAGCACACGGTCAGCGGGTCATGGCCGCATTTCTCGAAAGGGCACGTCGCCTTCTTCAATCCCTTGGCCGCGGCCGGCGACGCCGCGGCATGGTCCTGGGACAAGGTCAAGGACGGGGGCGGCTGGCTCGTCGACCGCAGCGGCGACGTTGTCAAGGGCATCGCCGCGGGCGCGGTGGGCCTGACCGGCGGGACCACCGACACGGCACGTTGCGTGTCGAAGGCCAAGGAGTGGACGGTCAAGAACAGCACCGGCATGACCGGTTGCGTCTCGGCCCGCGACGAGCACGGTATGTGGCCGGCCAGGGTCAACGACCGCTACCCCTACCCGCTGGTTGTCGACCTGCCCGACGGCGCGGACAGATCGGCGCCGAGCAGTTCTTCAAGACGGTCTACCACGACATCACCGGCGACGAGGTCCCGGACTCGTTCGTCGTGCTCAACTGTGTTGTCGGCGCCGGCCGTTCAACCGACTACCTTCTGATTTTCGACGGCGCGTCCGATCCGGCCAGGCCGCGGCTGCTCGGCCAACGCCCGACCAACATACCCGGGCCGAACTTCACCGGCGGCTGCCTGCAGTTCGACGGCAAGGTGGTCACGATGCTCTCGCGGGAGTACGCGGCGACCGATCCGAGCAGTTCGCCGACTATCGGAGTCAAGGTCCTGGCGATGTGGACCGGTAGCCGGTTCGACTACGGCTCCGCGATCCAGTTCCCGAACCGCCCTGACCGACCGGTGAAGGGCTGCACGACGACGATGCAGCCACGGCGCTGACCACCCGCCGCTGCGCAAGCGGGCAGGAAGGCGGAACCCGTCACTGATGAGGCCCCGTAGGCCACCCTGCGCCCGTGAGGATCTCCACGGCGACCTCCTCCGGGGCGCGGTCGTTGGCGACGGCGAAGTCCTCCGGCGACAGTCGGCGACGCGAGTCGAGTGCGCTGAGGTGCCGCTCGAGCCTGGCCCCGGTGTCCCGCCGCCGCAGGCGATCGCGTACGACCTCGTCGGCCGCGGTCAGCCGCACCAGCACGACCTCGCAGCCGGCCAGACTCTCCGCATACCGCTCCCGCCGGGCGAGGCTGTCGACGACCGCGGCGACCACGATGAACCGCGCCCCGGCGGCCTGGAAAGTGGCCCACAGCGCCGCGAGGTTGGCGCACTTGATCTCGTCGTAGGGGGCCGGCGGCGGCCCGAACTGGGCCAGCGCGTCGGTGTCGACGACGGCGGTGGCGAAGCCCGCGGTAGTCAGGATGCTTCCGGCCGCGTCGGCCACGGTGCTCTTTCCGACGCCCGCGACGCCGGTGAGGAGCAAAGCTCGGGCGCGTGATGCGGTGATGGCTGACCTCCGGCCGTACGTTGATGTGAGTTCAGCACGGAAGGCACGAAAGGAAGGACTCGCGATGGCCGCCGGACCGCTCGACATCACCTTTACCGCGACGCTTGGCAAGGTCAATGAGGGGGACACCTGGACCTGCGTGAAGCTGCCGGGCTCGGCCGAGATCTTCGGCACCCGGGGGCTGGTGAAGGTGGCCGGCACGGTCGACGGCGTGCCGTTCGAGGGTGCCTTCATGGCCCTCGGCGACGGCACCCACAAGCTGCCGGTCAACGGCACGGTCCGTAAGGCGATCGGCAAGACCGACGGCGACGAGGTGGTCGTGCACCTGACCCGCCGCCGCAACTAAGCGCGGCGGGCCAGCAGCAGGGTCGTGTGGATGGCCAGCGGCACCTCGTCGTCGAACAAGGCCTCCAGCGCGGCCAGCAGAGGCCGGCGGGTCGACGGCGGCAGCATCCGGTACTGCGACCTGGTCCGGGTCAGGTCCAGATAGTCCGTGCTCGGCATGTTCCGCGGTGACCGGTAATGGCGGCTCACAAGTCCCTCGAATGCGGACTGGCCGGACAGTTCGTCGCCGGGCCACCGCTGCCACACCTGGTCGGCGGCCACCGGTTCATCGTTGATGACGACCGATGGGGCGTGCCGCGCGAAGACCTCGAGCATGGCGGTTCGCAGGGCCGGGTCGGCGACCCGCTCGGTGTTCCAGAACAGCGCCAGCGTCGCCCCGCCGGCGAGCGCGCCGGCGGCCTGCGCCCACCGTGTCCGGGGTTCGGTCCAGTGCCACGCCTCGGCGCTGAACAGCAGCCCGAACCTCTCGTCGCTCCGGAACTCCTCGAACCGTCCGCGTATCAACTGGACATCGGGAGCGTGGCCCACGCGCCGGACGAGGACGTCCGCCATCGCGTCGTCCGGCTCCACCGCCACCACCGGCACGCCTCGCGCGGCGAACGCCTCGGTGGCCCGGCCGGTGCCCGCCCCGACCTCCAGCGCCCGGCGGCCGCCGATGCCGGGCGGACCGTAGTCGAGCACGTCGTCGTACAGGGCCGTGGGGTACGCCGGGCGGACGCGGTCGTAGTCGTCGGCTACTTCACCGAATGTCTGAGCGGGATTCCTGCCCTCCATGGGGGCAGCATAGGAGTCAGCTGGGTTCGGGGCGGGGCTGATATTGATCGACCAGGGTGCGTACGTCGTCGACCGGCTCGTCGATCGCGGCCCACTTCGCGCGGATGCGGGTCAGGTAGGAGCGGACGGTCGGAATGGTCACGCCCATGCGGCGGGCCGTGGCGGCCAGGGTGCTGCCGGTGCCGTAGAGGTAAAGCGCCCGCGCCTCCTGCGGCGACAGCTCCGGCGGATCGTCGTTGATGATGGTCATCAGCTCGGCCGTGAACGCCGGTTGGCCGTCGTGGACGTTGCGGATGGCGTCGGTCAGTTTGGCCGCGTCGTCGTCCTTGACCAGGTAGCCACCGGCGCCGGCCCGGACGGTGGCGCGCACGTGTCGGCGGTCGCCGTGCACCGAGAAGACCAGGACCCGTACGCCCGTACGCCGCAGCCGGGCGACGTTGGCCGCCGCCTCGGTGCCGTCCTCGAGCCGCAAGTCGAGCAGCACGACATCGGCCTCGGGCGCGGCCGCGAGGTGGTCGCCGACGGTGGTGGCGGCGTGCACGACCCGGATGTCACCGGTCTCGGCCAGCAGGGCCCGCAGCCCGGCCGGCACCAGCTTGTCGTTGTCGATGACGGCGACCCGGATCATGCCGGCCACCGCAGGTCGACCCGGGTGCCCTGGCCGGGGTGGCTGTCCACGCCGGCCGCGCCGCCGACCTCGTGCATGCGGGCCGTGATGGAGTGCCGGATGCCGTAACCGAACGGCGTCGTCTCGGGGTCGAAGCCCTTGCCCTGGTCGACGACCGCGACCGTGACGGTCGGGACCGCCTGCCGGTCGGAGAGGGCGGTCAGCCGTACCCGGCTGCTGCCGGCGTGCCGGGCGACGTTGGCCAGCGCCTCCGCGGCGGCCTGCCGGAACGCGTGCAGCACCTCGGACGGCAACGTGTCGGGCAGGTTGGCGAAGTGGTACTCCACACGCAGGCCTTGGGCGGCGCTGTCGTTGCCGGCCTCGATCAGGGCCAGGGAGAGTTCGGTGAGCGTGCCGTCGGGGTCGTCAGGCGTGGTGCCGCGCAGCACGTTGGCGCTGATCGCGGCCTGGCCGCGGACCCGGGGGTCGGGGTGCCCGGCCGGGCCCTGGCCGGCGATCGCGGTGAGCAGGCGCAGCGGGCCGTCGTGCAGCGCGCGGTGCCGCAGCAGCTGCTCCTGGAAGTGACGCATCCGCTCCTCGTCCTGGCTGCGCCGGGCGGCGACGCGTTCCCGGGCGGCGATCACCTGGTCGGTGGCCAGGTCGACCGCGTCCGCGACCGCCCGCAGCCGCCGGATGAACAGGCAGCAGCAGGCGGCCGTGACCACCTGCCAGCCGATGATGTTGGCGGTGGAGGCCACCTCGAAGTAGGCCGGTGACGCGAGCTGGGCCACGAAGTAGGCCACGGCCAGGGCCAGACCGCCGGCTGCGGTGGCCCACCAGGACGCGGTCGCCAGGGCCACGGCGACCGCGGTCGAGACGCCGACCGGCTCGAAGTCGGGCACGGCCGCCGTGGCGAACGCCTCCTCGGTCAGGCTCCACGGCAGTACCGCGGCCGCGGCCGACGTGACCGCGACGTCGATCGCCAGCACCGGGCGGGGGATCGGGTCGCGTCTCGCGACAACCGGCAGAAAGACCACGCTCCACACCGCGACCGTGAGATAGGTGGCCGTCGCCAGCGGCTTGTTCGTGTAGCCGTCGAGCCGGGCCAGCGCCACGATGCTCAGACCGACCATGACCAGCGTGCCGACGCGGGACAGCAGGATCACGCCGGTGGTGATCGCCTGGATCCGCTGGTGCAGGTCAACGCCCCGGAGCAGGTCCACGCCCGCAGTTTGGCACGCACCCCGCCCCCGGTCCATGCCGCACCGGTGCGGCATGGAGAGGCCCGTCGGAACGATTCACACTCATCGACATGAGCTCGCACTGACCACTGTCGACGGTTGTCCAGGAGGAGGCGTTCCCGTTGTACGAAGCCGACGTCCAGAGTTATCCCGAACCCACCCGGCCGGTGCGGCCCCGCAAGGCGAAGATGCTGGCCTTCCTGCTCGGCGGGTTCGGGGTCCTGGGCTTTCTGCTCTCCATCGTCCTGCTCGGCACGGTCACCGACTCGCACGGCATGCGGGTTCCGGCCGTGGTCTACGTCCTGGTCTACGCGCAATTCGTGCTCTCCGCGACGCAGGCGGTGTGCGGGGTGTTCATCTGGCAGGGTCGCTCGTGGGCCCGCAGTGTGGCGATCGGACTGTCCGTGATCAACCTGCTCGGCGCCGTCGTGAACCTGTTCACCGGCGCGATCTTCCCGGCGATCACCGCCTTCGCCGTCAATGCCGCGCTGATCCGCCTGCTCAACGACGACGAGGTCAAAGAGTGGTGTGGCAACTGACTTCCGATCAGTGGTGGCTGGGCCGGCCGAGGTGATGTTTCGTTTCGGACGGTCCAGTTCGGGAACTCTCATCTCATGAGCCAAGCCGCGCTTCCGCTGCCCACGCCCCACCGGCACCGCTGGCTGGCGCTGGCCGGGTTCGGACTGGCCGTCTTCGTGGCGGCCGCGATCGGTGGGCTGGGTGTGGCCGGCACCAGCGCCGAGTACAACGGCCTCGAGCAGCCGGCCTGGGCGCCGCCGTCCTGGCTGTTCGGCCCGGTCTGGACCGTGCTCTACGTGATGATCGCTGTCGCGGGCTGGCTGGCCTGGCAGCGCGTCGGCTTCACCTGGCCGCTCTGGCTCTATGCGGCCCAGCTGGTGCTCAACGCGATCTGGACCCCGCTGTTCTTCGGCGCCGGCCAGTACGGTCTGGCCTTCGCCGACATCGTCGTGCTGTGGCTGCTGATCGGCGCCACGACGGTCGCCTTCTGGCGGGTCCGCCGCGGCGCCGCGTTGCTGCTGCTCCCGTACTGGGCCTGGGTCTCCTACGCGACGGCGCTCAACCTGGCCATCTGGCAGCTGAACACCTGATCACCTGAGCAGGATGGCCGCGCCGTCCTGGGCCAGCGCGTCGAAGTCGTCCTGGACGTCGGCCCACGTGAGCTTCCCATCCCGTACGGCCTGGTAGCGCACCATCGTCCAGACGAAGACGTCGAGGTTGTCGAAGCGGGTGTGGCCCTCGACCACCTCCTCCTCGTGGAACCAGGTGGCGACCTGCCCATTGGTGAGCACGACGTAGTAGCTGCCGCTGCCGTCGGCGGCCACCGCGTACAGGTCGTCGTCGGTCAGCTCGGTCGCGTAGTCGGAGTCGAGGATGCCGCAGCCGTTGGCGGCGAAGTCAAAACCGTAGACCCAGTCGGCGATGTCCAGGAATGCGGGCATTGTGCCGGAACGTACCCGGCGGTCGAAGGCGGCCAGGGCGGCGGCGTCGGCCGGTGCGAGCCGGGCCAGGAACGGCTCGACCGGGCGGACGTCGCCGTCGAGCGTGATCGGCTCGGTGCCGGCGAACCAGCGGGCAAGATCGGTGTCGAGGTCCCGGTCGACGTATCCGGCCAGGTCGGCGGGGCTGAGAGGCATCCGGGGACCCTAAGTGTCGGCATCGGAACAGATGCCAACTTCGCTCTGTGTCTTCCCATGTGGACCCCCGTCACCGCATGATGATCGCGGGGACACTATGAGTGATACTGGACTACCGCAGAGTGTGCTGACCGAGATCGGCAGTCCGATCCGGGAGTCCCGGCTGACCGGGGTCGACGGATTGGCCAGGCTGGCGTGGGGTGCCGACCTCGCGATGGCCGCTGCCGCACGACATGCCCTCCAGCAGATGATGGAGGACGACAGCCGTAGCGTGTCCGCCGCCGCGGCCGCCGCGCTCGAACGGACCGCCGTACGGCTGGAACCCGAACGCGTCGATTTCGGCACGGTCGCCGCCGAGACGCCGCGCCTGGTCGCCGACATCCGGGTCGAGGGGCCGCCGCTGGCCGTCGCCGGCGCCACCGTGACCGTCTCCGGGCCGGGCCTGCGGGCCATGCTCAACGACCGGACGCTGCGCATCATGTGGCTGCCACGCTCCGATTGGCTCGACGGCTCGGTCACCGTACGGGGTCCAGCGGGCTGGGCCGACGTCCGCGTCACCGGCCAGGTCGCGAACGCGGTCGCCCCGCAGAACGGCGGCGGCACCTGGGACGGTGTTCCCCAAGGCGGCACCTGGGACGGAGTTCCCCAAGGCGGCACCTGGGACGGAGTTCCCCAAGGCGGCACCTGGGACGGAGTTCCCCAGGGCGGCACGTGGGACGGGATTCCGCAAGGCGCAGCTACGGCCGCACCTGCTCCCGCTGTCGCCGGGGCCTACGCCGCCCGTGACTACGGCACCTCCCGCGGCGGCGAACCGGAAGGCCTGCGGACGTACGACGGAGGGATGGTCGCCGGCGGCTACGGTCCCGCCCGCGTCACCGTCCTGCCCGCCCCGCCCCCACCGGCCCGCCGCCAGATCGGCACCACGGTCCTGGTCGCGATCCTCACGACGCTGGTCGTCCTGGGCGGTGCCGGCGTGGCGATGACCCTGCTCGACGGCCGCCGTCAGCCCTCCTCCAACGCCGTGGCCGGTCCGCAGGCCACCCAGCAGCCGAGCGCCGAACTCAAGGAGACGGTGGCCCCCGAGGTCACGCGGGTCCCGCTGGCCGCCGAACGGGTCCAGAGCGTCGCCCGCCCCACGGTGGTCGGCACGATCCGGGTCGGCGCCGAGCCCGAGGGCGTGATCGTCTCGCCCGACGGCCGCACGATCTACGTCGCCAATCAGAACAGCCGCGTCCTCTCGGTGGTCGACGCCCGTACGCGCAAGGTCTCCCCGGTCGTGCTGCGCAACACGCCCCGTTTCGTCGCCGTCTCGCGTGACGGCCGTACGGTGTTCGTGTCGATGTACGAGGACGACAAGCACACCGGCAGCGGCGTCGCGGTCGTCGACACGGCCAGCCGCAAGGTGGTCCGTTACCTCGACACCGGCCACATGCCGTACACACTGGCCGTCGCCCCGGACAACAAGCTCTGGGTGCCGATCCACAGTGACGGCCGGCTCGAGATCTTCAGCTCGGGCACGCTGCGGATGGAGTCGGACCTGCCGGTGCGGCCCAACCCGCACGCGGTCGGCTTCTCCGGCGACCAGATGCGCGCGTTCACCGCCAACCACGAGTCGAACGCGGTCTCGGTGATCGACATGCGGACCAACGCGGTGATCCGCACCATCCCGGTGTCGCGGGCGCCGCACAGCATCGCGGTCTCGCCGGACGGGCGGATGGCGCTGGTCGCGGGCTACGAGTCCGACACCGCCGACCTGATCGACACGGTCACCCTCAAGCGGACCGGCCCGTTCAAGGTCGGACGTGATCCGCAGAGCGTGGCCTTCTCGACCGACAGCCGCTACGGCTACGTGGTCAACGAGTTCGACGGCACGGTGTCGGTGCTCAACGGCAAGACCGGCAAGATCACGGCGACGGTCAAGGTCGGCAAGAGCCCCCGTACGGTGGGGGTGTCGCCCGACGGACGCACCGCGTACGTCTCCAACGGCGGCGACAACACCATCTCCGTCCTGCGGGTGGGGGAGTGAGCCGACGCGACCGCACCGCCGGGGAGGTGCTCGTAAGGCGGCTCTTCGCGGAGCACGGGGCCGCCCTGCTCGCGTACGCGACCCGGTTGAGCGCCGGAGACCGGGTGCGGGCCGAACTCATCGTGCGCGAGACCCTGGTGCGGGCCTGGTCGGCCAGTGCCTCCCTCAGCGGCGACCGGGGTGCCGTACGGGCGCATCTGTTTCCGATCGTGCGCGATGTCGCCGCCGAGCAGGGCGTGCCGCAGCCGCAGGCCGGACCGATGGAGATGCTCACCGCCGTCGGGACGCTTCCGCCCGAACAGCGCGAGGTGTTGAACCAGTTGTACTTCCAGGGGCGTGACGTCAAAGAGGCGGCGGCGTCGCTCGGTCTTCCGGCCGAGACGGTGAAGTCCCGCAGCTACGAGGCGTTGCGCCGGTTGCGGGAGGCGCTGCCCGCCGCCGAACCGACGGGAGTCACATGAGCGGGCACCAGACCGAGCAGCTGGGTGCGTACGCCCTGGGTGTGCTCGACGACGACGAGTGGTCGGCCGTGCACGCCCACGTCGAGGACTGCCCGCAGTGCCGCCGCGAGGTGGGCGACCTGCGCCAGATGGAGGAACGGCTCGGTGAGATCCCGCCCGAGGCGTTCCTGGAGGGCCCGCCGCCCGACGGTGACCTGCTGTTGCACAAGACCCTTGCCCAGGTACGGGAGGAGCGCCGCGGCCAGGACAAGCGGCGCACCGCGCTGTGGACGCTGGCCGGGGTCGCCGCCGCCGTGCTGGCCCTCGCGGGCGGCCTCTATGCCGGCCGGTCGACCGCGACTTCGGCCGACGCCCGGGCCGTGGCCGCGGCCAGTGCGGCCGCCCCGAAGGTGCTCACGGCGCTCGACCGCACCACCGGCACGGCGCTGAACGTGACGATGACCCCGGCCGCCGGATGGGTGCGGCTGAGTGCCACGATCGCCGGCGTCCCGGCCGGTACCCAGTGCCGCCTGTTCGTCGTGGCGAACGACGGCCGCCGTGAGTTCGCCGGAAGCTGGCTGGTCAGCGACGCCGGCGCGACGGACGGCACCGCGGTCGACGGCAGCGCGCTGGTGGCTCCGGCCGACGTGGCGGCGGTCCAGGTCGAGACGTACGCGGGGCAGGTTCTGGCCGTCGCCACTATCTAGAACCCCGCCCGGGAGCCTATTATCGGATCGTGATTGCTCGATCGACTCAGCGTCACGGCGTCTGGTCCTCACCATGACCGGCGCCGGTTGGGTCGCGGTCTCGATCGTGGTCTTCGGGTCGCTCTGTTACGCGACCGCCTCGATCCTGCAGGCCGTCGGCGCCCGCCGCAGCCGCAGCACGGCCCAGACGATGGCCCACCCGCTCTATCTGGCCGGCATCTTCTTCGACATCCTGGCCTGGGTCGGCGCCATGATCGCCCTGCAGACGCTGGCGGTCTACGTCGTCGAGTCGATCCTGGCCGGTTCGCTGGCCCTGACCGTGCTCGGCGCCCGCATCTGGCTCGGCTCCCGCCTGCGCAAACGCGACTCGGCGGCCATCCTCGTCACGATCGTCTCGCTGACCTTCCTGGCCTTCTCGGCCGCCCCGCAGGCCGAGGTCCACACGCCCGGCGAGCTGCGGTTCGCCCTCTGCGGTGCGGCCGCCGCCATGGTTCTGGTCGGCTACGGCGCGGTCAAGGTCGACGCCCCCGGCGGCGTCATCGCGGCCTGCGCCGGTCTGTCGCTCGGCGGCGCCGCCCTGGTCGGCCGGTCGCTGCCGGTGCCCGAGGGCGTGGGCGCCGGCCAGGTCGCGCTCGCCCTGGTCACCGAGCCGCTGGTCGCGGCCCTGCTCGTCTTCGCCGGAACCGGCATGACGCTCTACGCCCACGCCCTGCAGCACGGCGACGTCGGCCCGGTGACCGCGATCCACTGGACGGCCGAGGTGATGGCGCCGTCCATCGTGGCCGTGGTGTTCCTTGGCGACACCGTCCGCGAGGGCTGGCTGATCCCGGCCGGCGTGGCCTGCGCGCTCACCGTCGGCGCCGCGGTCGTGCTGGCCACCGCCCCGGCCACCCATGCGACCCACGTCGAGACCCCTGCGGAGGCCCCTTCCGGTCCGTCCGCCCTGCCCCCGCAGTCGCCCCGGCACGCCTTGGGGGCGCCGCCCCTGCCCGTGCTGCCGCAGCCGACCGGCGAGCGGGTCATCTGGTGGGGCCCGCCGCCGATCTGGCGCCCGCCCGACCGGGGCCGCCCGGTCGAGCCGAGCTACCGCGCCCTGGCCCTGCCGGCCGCCGCACCCCGTTTCGTGTGGGCGGCCCCGCCCCGTCGTCGCTGACCCCTGTCGTCGCTGCTTTTCTCAGCACTTCCACGTGCGCGGGGTCGTCGGTCCGTCGTTGCTCGCGTCCTGGGCGACTCCGACGATCAGGCCCGTGTTGGCCACGGCCCGCGCCGAGGTCTCCTGACCCTTCGGCGCCGGAAGGCCGACCACTTTGCCGTCGCGGATCAGCTTGCCCGAGGCCACCACCAGCTGGTCCCGGTTGACCGAGTCGCCGGGCCCGTCCCCGTCGAGCTTGGTGACGGCGCCGGTCTTCAGGTTCCACAGGGCCGGCTTGCCGCTGCCGGTGGCCGGCCACAGACCGCCGGTGGCCCAGTCGCCCTCGGCCGCGTACGCGACCGACCGCATTCCGGCCGGTGCGGCCAGCTTGCGGCCGTGGCCGGTGCGGTCCCAGACGTACGCGTCCCGTCCTTCGCCGTTCACGAAGCTGCCGCCCACGATCATGCCGTCGTCGGTGATGTCGTAGACGTTGGCCTCCTCGGGCAGCGGCAGCTTGACCGCGGTGGTCGAGCCGGCCGCCCAGAACAGCGCGATGCTGTCCTCACCCTCGATCTTGCCGTCGGGCTCGGCGTTGATGACGATGTCGCCGGCGGCGTTCATCATCGGCCACGGGTAGATGTGCCAGTCCCCGGGCGGCGTCTTCAAACGCGTGTAGCGGCCGTTCTCGTACCGGAACGCGTATTCGAGGTTCCCCTCGGTGGCCAGCCCCGCCACCACGCCGCTCGCGTTGACCGTGGTCAGCTGCACCGACTTCTCCACCTGCGGCAACCGTTTCGGCACGCCGTCGGTCCACAGGATCGGCTTGAAGTTCTGCCCCGAGAAGTCGTGCCCGATGATGTAGCGCCCGGAGGGGTCGACGCCCTCGGCGGTGGCCTCCTTGGCGCCCTTCGGCATGGCCAGCGCCGTCATCTGGCAGTTCTTCTTCACCGGCGTCACCGAGTCGGCCACGTAGGCCGGCGCCGGTGGTGCGGCATCCGGTTCCCTCATCACGACCGGCACCGCCACCACGACGCCGGTCGCGAGCGCGACCCCGCCCGCCGCCTGCCACGAGCGGCGGCGAAAGACCTGGCGCCGGCCCGCATCCAGCATGGTTTCCGCCTCGAGACGGCTGGGCGGCGCGATGATCCGCTCCAGCCGGTTCCGCAGCTGCTGTTCCTCGTCGTTCACGACCGCTCCCTTTCGACCACCGGTGCCATGGCTCCACGGAGAGTGGCCAGCCCACGCGCGCACTGACTCTTGACGTTGCCGGTCGAGCAGCCCAGCGCCTCGGCCGTCTGCTCGACGGTCAGGTCGCCGAAGTAGCGCAGCACCACCACGGCCCGCTGCCCCTTCGGCAGCCCCCGCAGCGCGGCCGCCAGCGCGTCCCGCTCCCCGAACCCGTCGTCGGCCGCCGGAACCGCCTCCGCCGTGTCGGGCACGTGGTTGCCCAGCAGCACCCGCGACCACCGGCGGCGGCGCTCGTCCAGATAACGCCGCACCATGATCCGGTGGACGTACCCGTCGAGGTTGTCCGCCGCCGCGGCCTTACGCCAGTTCACGTACAGCGCCGTGAGTGTGGCCTGCACGATGTCGTCGGCCTGGTGCCCGTCCGAGCACAGCATGTACGCCAGTCGATGCAGACGCGACAGCCGCCCCCGCACGTAGTCGACGTAATCCCGGTCCTCGTCGGCCCGCATCCGGTCCCTCCCCGTCCTGTTGCCTGTATGTCGGCGCCGGGGTCGTGAAGGGTTGCAGCCTATTTGAATCCGTACGTCAGATCGGCCAGCTCGGCCTGCCCCTCGGCGTTCGGGTGGAAGAAGTCGATCTGGTTCACGAGGTCGAGGCTGAACCCGCTCTCGTGCACGTCATCGTCCCAGCGGCAGCGGCTCCCGTACGCCTCGCACGCCTCGGCCAGCTCCGCGTTGTAGTCGTTGATCCGCGCCCGCACCTCCCGGCGCCGCTGGTCGTCCGCCTCGTCGGTGGACCCCGGGTCGGCCAGCATCGAGGGGCATGTGCCGAACCGCTTCCACGCCCGTACGGCCTGCTCGTCCTTGCGCCCCTGCTGCCAGAGCCGATAGACGTCCGGAATGCTCGCGACCATCACGTTCGCTTTCGGCAGCCCTTTCTTGAGCCGGTCCAGCCCCTTGTCGACCCGGCTGCGAAAGGTGGTCACCGAGGTCATCGCGGTGGTGCTGCCCGCGCAGGCGTCGTTGGCTCCGATCAGGACCGTGACATATTGCGCCTTCATGTCCACGGCCCGCGCCGCCTGCCCCGCCAGATCCCCCGCCCGCGCCCCCGGCTTCGCGAAGTTGCTCGCCTTGCCTTTGATCCGCGGGTTCTTGGCCAGGATCCGCCGATAGTGGCTGTCCACAGCCTTGGCACTCCCGGTGGCCCACGAGTTGCGCTCACAAGCGATGAACGCCCCACAACTCCCGTACCCCACCGTGATCGAATCCCCGAGAGCCGCCATCGACGACGGATAGCCCTTGGGCGGCGCTCCCGGCGGCTCCGGATCGCCGCCTCCGCCGCCGCCCGCTCCACCTGCTCCCGCTTCGCAGGCCAGCGCGAACACCGCCAGTACGGCCATGGTGACAACATGCCAGCGGCGAACCATCAACCCTCCAAAGTCACGGGGTGCAACCATTCCGGCACGATATGTCATCGCCGGGCTTCGCGGGGTGCCACCTTCTTGGAGAAACCCTGATCCCGTACTCGGAGAAACTCTGATCTCGTATTTGGAGAAACGCCGGATCTCGTACGGGACAGCCCCGGCACCAACCGCACCGATCAGGAACCCGCCGTCCCTCGCGACCGGGTGCCACACCGGTCCGTAACGCGGCCGCCGGCCGTAGCGTCCGGTCACCCACGACGCGCCCTCTTCCGGGTCCACGCCCGCCGCGGCAGGGTTCCCCGAGGCGGTGCCGCGCCGTTCTGGCGGCCGTCGCTACGCCGGACGCTCCTGACCGCGTTCCCCGGTGCTTGTCGCGGCGTCCGTCGTTCTGACCGTGCTTCCCGCGTCTCGCCGTGCAGCTCGCGTCCGCCGGCCCCATCAGCGGGTCGCACTCTCCCGTCGGCTGGCGTGGCCCATCGCGCCTGCTAGGAGTGCTGCGGCTCCTCCAGGCGGAAGTCACTTTCGAACACGCCATACTCCGCCGGCTCCACCCAGCAACTGAACCAGCGGCCCGGCAAACTCGATTCATCGACGCCGAGCTGGAAGGCCAGTATGGCCGCATCCGTCCGGCGCACTTTCGCCTCCGGATCCGGCTCGCGGAAGTGGGCGACCCCGCCGCGCTTGGTGACGACGAAGTAGACGACCCTCTCGCCGTGCGTCGCCTCGGCCACGTGGGGCATCCCGCAGATCCCGCAGAGCGATTCGGGGTCATGTCGCGTCATCGGGCAGAACTCCAGCGGGTTGTGGGTGGAACGCATTTGGTGCACGCGGCTGGCGCGGTGAAATCATATTGCTCGGCAGGTGGCCGGTTGCCGCTGTGCCGGTTGGGTACGCGACCTGCTCGTGGCTCTGGCGGTTCGTCCGGCCACGTCCGGCGCGGCGGCGGATCCCCCTCCCGGCAGACCGCCGCCGCACCACCATGTGCCCGCCGTTATCCACATTCCTGAGTTATCCACAGGGCTTCCGCAAAGATCCCCGCGAAGCGTCACCATTGGCGGCGGCAGGAGAGACCCGGGAGCAGAGGAGGTCCACGACTGGGCGAAAGCCGTTCGAGCTGAGGGCGATTCCGTAGGCGGACGTTGCGCGCGGCGCGGGAGGTAGAGCGGTGCCGGGACGCTGAGGTACGGCCGCGCTGTGGGAGGGCCGCGCTGTGTGGTGGCGCGTTGCCGGGAGGCCGCGCTGCGCTGCGGGGTGGTCGCGCGCTGGGGCGTCTGTGGTCGTGCTGGGCGGTGGCGGCGCTGTGGAGGGCCACGCTGGGCGGTGGCGCGCTGCCGGAATGCCGGGGCTGCGTTGCGGGGTGGTCGCGTGGGGAAGTCGGCGGTCGTCCTGGACGGTGACGGCACTGTGGACGGGCCGCGCTGTGCGGTGGCGCGCTGCCGGAGGGCCAAGCTGTGGGGCGTCCGCGGTCGTGCTGGGCAGTGGACGTTGGCGTGGAATGGTCGCGGGACGTCTGCGCTCGCGTGGGGCGGTGCGAGATGGTCGCGCTTTGGCCGTGCCGGGCGGTGGGCTGCGCTGCGGGGAGGCCGCGCCCCGCTTTGTGAGGTCGGTTCTGCGGGATGGCTGGGAGCGGAGGGTGGGGGCGGGGCGGGGGACGTTGCGCCGGCGGAACTACCGGTCCGACCCCCGGCGAGCAGGGCGGCCAAGCCGGCGGCGCCGCTGGGGAATCACCACAGCATCGGCCGACTGAGCGCGGGGCGGGTTGGGTGGCGCTCGGGAAATGGTGCTGGGCGGAAAGGGCGGTGCCCCGCGAGGACGCGAGGCACCGCCGGGGTGCGGGTCAGCTGCCGGAGATGGTGAACTGGGAACCGGGCTGGATGACGATGTTGCCGTCGGCTGAGTTGGTGATGGTCACGTTGGTGAGGACGGCGTTGCCGCGGGCGCCGCTCATGGCCAGGATTCCGGCGCCGTTGTTCGACTTGTCGATGCGTACGTTGGTCACGGCCACGTTCGGCATGTTGCCGCCTCCCGTTTTGAACTGGATGCCGTCGTACGTGGAATCCAGGATCTCGGTGTCGCGGATCGTCACACCGGTGATGTCCTTGCCGGACGGGAAGAGCGTGATCGCGCCGAACTCCTGGTCCTCGTTCCAGAAGACGCCGCCCGCCCGGTAGAGACCGTTGTTGGCCAGCAGCGTCGTCCCGCCGAACGGCAGCGGGTCGTGGTCGGTGGCCAGCATGATGCCGGGGTAGTTCATGGTGTCGTAGATGAGGTTGTTCTCGGCCGAGTTGTTCGACCCTCCGTAGATCGCGATGCCGTTCGCCCGCCACGGCAACTGCACCGTGTTGTTGACGAAGTGGTTGTTGGAAGCGGCATCGGCCGACGTGTCCTTGACGCGCGGGTTCGCCCACACCGCCAGGGAGTCGTCACCGGTCGTACGGAAAGTGGAATTGAAGACCCGCGAGTTGCGTGTGCCGTTGCTGAAGTTGATGCCGTCCGCGTACGTGTTCCGGATGCGCATGCCGCTGAACTCGAGCCCGTCGCCCGGGTTCCAGTAGGCGGGCGTGTCCGAGTAGTCGCGGCCGACCCAGGCGCCGACGTTGACGTGCTCGATCCACACGTTGCTGATCTTCGTGTTCCTGCCGAGCCGGCCGTTGATGCCGTGGCCGCGGTTGGCCCGGTTCGTGGTCATGCCGAAGATGGCCAGGTCGGAGATCTGCGTGTTGTCGTCGATGTCGAAGCCGACGTTGCCCTCGTGCGGGTGGTTGATGTTGCCGACCACGTTCTGCGGCTCGGTGTTCGTGGAGAGCTGCGTGTGCCACATGCCGGCGCCGCGGATCACCACGTTCCGGATGCCCTTCTGGTTCCACTGGCCCCGGTTCGGGTCGGGCGAGAGGATCTTCTGCTCCTGCCGCCACTGCCCGGCCGGGATCCACACGCAGGAGATCACGCCGTTCTCGTCGTCGGTCACCGCCCGCTGGATCGCGGCGGTGTCGTCGATGCCGTCGTTCGGCACCGCGCCGTAGTTCGTGATCGACACACAGCCGGCGGGCTGCGACAGCGCCGGGGCCACCTGCTCCAGGTCGATCATGTCGATGATGTAGAACGACGCCGAGTCGCCCGAGTCCCGCTGCAGCTTGAAGCGGGTTCCGGCCGGGTACGACGTGGACAGCAGCGCGTGCGACTCGTCGAACAGCCGCCGCGCGTCGGCCGACGGTGTGTTCGACAACGACTCGGTGTCGTCGGTCGTGCCGTACAGCCAGCTGTTGCGCGACGACAAGGTCAGCTTCTGCACGAACTGGTCGTTGGCGTAGAGGCTGATCGTGGCGTTCTGCCCGCCGCCGCCCGGAGCGTCCGGGATCGAGTTGCGGACGACGATCGAGTTGGCCTGGTTGATCGAGGTGAACTCGACGAACTGGCCGGTGCTGTTCAGGCGCACCGATTTGCGGCCCGACGACTCGGTGCCGAAGTTGGTGTGCCCGAAGGTGCGCAGCGCGTCGGCCTCGACCAGGGTGCCTTGATAGCGGGCGGCCTCGGCCTCGTACGACACGTACGGTGTCGCCGCTCCTCGTCCGACCACGATTGATTGCGTACGGGAATTGTTGTTCTCGTTCGTCTCGGCGACCACGTTGGTGGCGTCGGCCGTGGCCGTCACCGTGGCGCCGCCGCTGGTCGCCGTCCACGGGCCGACGTTGACCGTCACCGTGGCGCCGGCCGCGACCGCGCCCGTGTTCGCGTTGAGGGTCGTGCTGCCGGCGACCACGCGGGTGACGCTGGCCGCCGCCGCGCTGGTGCCCCGGTTGTTCACGGCGACCGCGAACGTGACCGAGGCGCCCGCTGCCGGATTGGCCGGATTCGGCGTCACGCTGAGAATCTGCAGGTCCGGGCCGGGAGCCTGGGCCACGACCAGGGCCGACGGCGAGGTCAGCGAATTGTTGGAGTTGTCGGTTTCGGCAACGGTGTCGGCCGGGTCGACGACGGCGGACACCTGGTAGCTACCCTGCCCGCGCCGGCCCGCGTTCACGGTCACGGTCGTCGAGGCGCCCGCGGCCAGGGCACCCACCGAAGCGCTGCCCACGGTGTTACCCGCCAGCCGTACGTCGAGAGTGGTCGCCGCCGCGGCCGCGCTGCCCTGATTGCGTACGGAAGCCGTGATGTTGATCGTGGAGGTCTCGTCGGGCGTGGCCGGGGTCCAGGACAGGCCGGTCACGATCAGGTCCGGGTTCGGCGCCCACGACCCGAGAACCTGCAGCTCCGCCACCTGACCGCCCGGGGCGCCGGTGTTGCTGAAGAACTGCAGCTGCAGGTCGGCGACCCGCCCCGTGACCGGGATGGTGACCGTGTTGCCGCTGCCGAACGCGTAGTCGGCGCGCGCCTTGAGCGACGTGAACGCCGACGCGCCCTGGGCCCGGCCCAGCACCTGGATGTTCTGGGTGCGCGGGCCCCACGCCGAGTCGGGGTTGAGCTTGACGACCACGCCGGTGACGTTGGCGTCGGCGCCCAGCTTGGCCGTCAGCGTGGCCGGGAAGCCGTTCGACTCCCAGTAGGTCGCCAGGTTGTTGTCGTTGGCGTTGGCCGCGACGAAGGTGAAGACGTTGTTGGACGCCTCCATCGTCTTGCCCGCGGCCAGGTTGGTGCCGGTCGGCGGGTCGGGATCCGGGTCCGGGTCCTGCCCCGCGACGCCGTAGACCTCGAGCTCGGACAGCTGCCCCGCGGGCCAGCCGGTGTTGGCGGTGATGTTGATGCGGACATACCGGACGGTGGCCGCGGTGAAGTCGATCGTGACGGTGTTGCCGCTGCCCGGGTTGAAGGTGCGGCCGGCGCTGGCCGACAGCGTGCTCCAGCTGGAGTTGTTCGTGCTGCCGAGCACGCTGAGCGTCTGCGTACGCGTGGCCCAGTCGGCCGGCGGCGGCAGCTTCAGCTTGACCTGGTCGATCGCGACGCTGCTGCCGAGGTCGACCTGCACCCACTGGGGGAAGGAGTTGTTCGGGCTCTCCCAGTAGGAGCCGGCATTGCCGTCGGTCACATTGCTTGCCACGTACGGGCCGTTGACGCCACTCGCCGTGGCGGTCTTCCCCTGGGCCAGGTTGGACCCGCCGGCGGCGTGTGCGGGGGTGGCGGAGATCCCGGCCGCGACCAGGGTGGTCGCCAGGATCCCGGTGATGAACCTTCTTCGCCCTCTCATGAAGCCCTCTTAGGTATGCGCGAGCGGGCCGCCGAGGTTCGGGGTCTCGGCGACCACTCCGGGGACGGGGGACGTCTGCCACAAATTTTCAACTTGTTGCCAAGTTTTTTCGTAGGCAGGGATTCAAGGTTTCAGATACATCACTGATAAGTCAACGGCTGATGTCGCGAGATTTCGCTGGGCGCGGGGTACCAGATAGGACGTGTGGGCTGTCGCGGCGTTGTGCCTGATCCAGTTCGTCGACGTGATGGGCGTGACCGTGGTCGTCACGACGTTGCCGGCGATGCTGAACGACGTCGGCGCGGCTCCGGAGGACAGCGCGATCGTGGCCACCGGCTACGCGATGTTCTTCGGCGGCCTGCTGATGTTCGGGGCCCGGCTGGGCGACCGCTTCGGGCATCGGCGGTGCATCCTCGGCAGCCTGGTCACGTTCGCCGGCGGTTCGGTGCTCACCGCCGCCGCCAGTTCGGTGCCGATGCTGACCGCGGGCCGATGCGTGCAGGGCGCGGCCGCGGCCGTGGCGGTGCCGTCCGCGCTGCGGCTGCTGACCACGATCGCCCGGGACGAGCGGCAGCGGGCCCGCGCGGTGGCCGCCTGGAGCGCCGCGGGCGCGGCGGCCGGAGCGTCCGGCTTCGTGGTCGGCGGGTTCGTGTCGGCCGCCGGCAGCTGGCGACTGATCTTCTGGGGTCTGCTGGCCGTCTCCGCCCTGCTGGCCGTGGCCGTGGTGACCCTCATTCCCGCCGGTTCACCGGCCACCGAGCGTCCCGCGCTCAACCTGGCCGGAGCCCTGCTGCTGACCGCGGCCGTCATGCTCGCGGTCGTCGGTGCCACCGCCGGGCTGCTCGTCCTGGGTGTGGCGGCCATCGTCGCCGGGGTTCTGTTCGTGGTCGCCGACCGGCGTTCACCGGCCCCGATGCTTCCGCCCGACCTGGTGCGCCGGCCCACCGTGCGCCGCGGGGCCGGCGGCTCGTTCTTCAACACCGCGACCACCAGCGGTGTCGCCACGCTCATCACGCTCTATCTGCAGACCACCCTGAGCCGTACGCCCCTGGAAGCGGCCGCCACCCTGCTGCCGCTGAGCCTGGCCGTCATCCCCGGTTCGGCCCTGGCCGCACGGCTCATCGTGCGGCGCCCCACCGAGCGCGTCGCCGCGGCCGGGCTCGCGGTGATCGCCGTCGGGGTGGCCGCCCCGTTGCTCGACCCGAGCGCGCCGGTCCTGCTCGGCGCGGGGATGGCGGTCACCGGTCTCGGCCTGGGGCTGGCCTCGGTCGCGGCCACCTCGCTGGCCACCGACGTGCCCGAGGGCCCGCGCGCGACGGCGGCCGGTCTCGCGAACACCGCCGCCCAGCTCGGCACGGCGATCGGAACGGCCGCGTTGCTGCTGCTGGCCGCCGCGACGACCGACCTGTTGGCCTGGGGCGCGGCGGCCGTGGTGGCGCTGGCCGCGGCGGCCGCGCTGGGCCGGGCGCGCAGAGACGGGCGGAACGACTGAGCCTCAGCCCTGGCGCCGATGCTCGCGTACGAACGTGTGGGTCGGGGGCATCGGGTGGTAGACGACGCCGGCGTCGTACGCGGAGTCGCGATGCAGCGCGACCTGCTCGTCCGAGGCCTGCGCACCGTCCGGCAGCCTCCGCAGGAACCCGGCGACCAGGTGCCCGCCACGCGGGTGGTGCGGACCGTGGCCCGTACCGGCCGGGCCGGCCTCGCGGACCTGAGGCGCGAACCGCACCAGCCGCAGCCGCCGCTGCCCGGCCCGCGCCGGATAGGCCGGACGGCCCGCCGGGTCGACGCTGCCCTCGACCAGATCGAGCGAGCCCAGCTTCGGCACCGTCGCGACGACCGCGTCCTCCAACCGGGCCGGCATGCCGAGCCTGCGGCAGTTGGCGAGCAGCGCGCTCTCGGGCAGCACGGCGCTTCCATCGGGGCTGAGATGACCCAGTTTCCGGACCGTACGCATGATCCAGCTGCCCGGGGTGAGGTCGGGGATCTCGCTGTTCTGGTCGGCGCCCGGCACCCGTTCCCGGGTGACCACCAACGGGTCGTACTCGTCCCAATAGACCGTGTCGTCGATGCTCACGGGCTGGTCGAGAGGCGTGGTGCTCGCCTCCACGACCGCGCTGCCCCGGGCCCACACGAACGTGACGAGCACCCCGGCCCGGATCGTGCGGGGCCAGCGGATGCCGCTGAGTTCCCACTCGCCGCCACGCCGGCGCAGGGTCACCGTCTGCGCGGCCGAATCGGGAAACTGGACCAGCAGGCCGCGCTCCCTGACACGTCCCGGCATCGGCCCGTCCGGCAGCGGACACCACCCGCCGTCGACATGCAGCTGGTAGAGAACCGCTCGCCATTTCCGTCGGCGCTGGCCGAGCCACCACGCCTGCTCGCGCTCGTCGTCCGGCCCCACGAGATCCTGGTCGGCTCGCATGCCGGCGCGTAGCTCGGTGAGGGCGAACTCCGCCCGGAGGCCCTGGGCGCAGGCGAACGCGTGGTCGCGAATCGTCCGGCGGAGCAACCGGATCCGCTGGATACCTCCCGGGCTGTCGGCCGGGTTCCCGAGCGCGGCGTGGTACGCGCGGTCCCGCCGGTCCTTCAACGTCTTCGTCGCCTGGACGGCCAGTCCGGCCCATCGTTCGACCAGAGCCGGATGGTGCACGGGAAGGTCGCCACGGTTCGAGACCAGCAGCTGCACGAACTGGGCGTCATCGAGATCGAGAAACCTACGTACCTCATCCGGAATCTCTCCCGGGAAGCTGAACCTCTCGGCGAGCTGATCATGCCGGGCGGTCCAGGCATCCCTGGACTCCTGCGAGTTGTCGCCCAGTTCGTCGCTGAGGAGCTCGAGATCCAGCGTCTCGCGACCCATCACGGTCTCGATCAGAAGCTCGCCCCAGACCATCATCTCGGCATAGAGCTGCACCACGGCCAGCCACTCGATGGGCAGTGCCGCCAGAGCCCGAGACTCCTCGTCGCTGAGCTCTTCGGCTTCGGTGGCGGCACGCACCACCCGGGCCAGGGCGTGGAGGTGGAGGCCGGGGTCGATCGGCTCGCCCGGGCGCGGGAGCCGGCCCGGCTCGTCGTCCATCGCCGACATCTCGCCGTAGCAGCCGTTGCACAACAGCCGGGACCAGTCGTCGTCGACGGTGGTCACCAGCTTCGAGCGCTTCGGCCCACGGCAGCGGCTGCAATCGAACGAGACAACGGTGGTCAGCTTGTGCTGCCGCAGCGAGCCGATGGGTTCGTACGGCTGAAGGATGGTCCAGTCGGTGGGCTTGGCCGTCATCGGTCTCCACAACGGAATGAGGTGTTCCGCCGGCGACGCTACGGATTGCCGGGCGACCGCGAAGCCGCCCGTCCGTTCATGATCAATTGGCCGATGGGCCGGTGTACCCGGCCGCCGGAAGGATGGGGTTCAGGCCTTCAAGCCGGTGAGCGGGCGGAGCTCGGCCATGCCGGTCTCGTAGTGGACGATCTCGCTGCCGGGGTGGTCCTTGGCCGCGTACATGGCGATGTCGGCCTGGCGCAGCAGCTCGCCCGCGTCCGTGCCGTGGCCGGTGGTGACGCCGAAGCTCGTGCCGATCGGCAGGGTGCGGCCGTCCACCTCGATCGGCTCGGCCAGCGCGGCCATCATGCGGCGCACCACCTCGTCGGCGTCGGCGGCCGATGAGCCGGGCAGGACGATCACGAACTCGTCGCCGCCCAGGCGGGCCACCGTGTCGCCGTCGCGGGCGGCCGCGGCCAGGCGGCGGCCGACCTCGATGAGCAACTGGTCGCCGGCGTCGTGGCCCAGGGTGTCGTTGATCTGTTTGAAGCCGTCGAGGTCGAGCAGCGCCACCGCCACCGGGCCGTCGTGCAGGTCGCCCAGGCGCCGCTGGAACAGGGCCCGGTTGGGCAGGCCGGTCAGCGCGTCGTGGGTGGCGCTGTGGTCGAGGCGGCGTACCAGCCGGCCGTTGTCGATCAGGGCGGTCAGCTGGCGGACCGCGACCAGGGCGGTGACCAGCGCCGACGCCACCACCAGGGCGAGATCGTCGTCGAAGGTGCCGTTGGCGGCCACGGCGACCAGCAGGGCCTGGACGGCGATCACCGCGGCGTACGGGGCGAGGCTGAACGGGCGGTCGGGACGGGCCTGGTAGACGTGTTTCGCCGTGACCTGCTTGCGGGCGGCCAGCACGGCCACGAAGAAGCAGGTCGGATTGCCCACCACCGAGGTGAGCAGGTGCGGGTTCTCGATCAGCGGCTGGGCGATGGGGGCCAGCGTGCCGACGAACACGGCCGCGGCGAGCAGCCGCAGCGAGGTGCCGTCGACAAACCGCTGACCGGAGAGCACGACCTTCATCACCGAGAACACCGCGATCATGCCGGTGACGGTGAGGATCAGCGAGGCGATCGGGTCGGGCAGGTGACGCATCTGGAAGTGCCAGAGGAAGGCGGCCGCGGCCAGCATGACCGTGCCCGCGTCGAGCAGCAGCCGCAGCCGGGCGCCGGGGCGCTGGTCGCCGATCGGGAGCCGGAGCAGGGCGTACACGATGAACAGCTGGGCCACGCCGGCGCCGGCGATCATCACGGGTGGGGTGTGGCTGCCGCCGACATCGGGGTGCTGCCACACGTCGTACCCCTGGCTCGCGAGCCCGACGGTGGCGGCGACCGCGGCGTACGACAGACGGCGCCAGAAGTCACGGGCGGGCTGGGCGAGGCTCTTGGTGCGCGAGGTCCGCCACAGCGCCCCCGCGAGCACCGCGCCGGCCGCGAGGGTCGGCAGCCAGTGCAGGATCGACGGCCCGGCCGGCTGGGTCAGGCCGATCCCGAACCAGAGGGCCGCGATGGCCGCGATCAGCCCGGACACGCCGGCGTACTTCCCCATGACGGCCCCTATCGGCCGGTGGGGAGCCGAGGTGAGGAGATGGCGACTCAGACGTACGGGAAATTCTGGGGCGGAAGTCCGTTGCAGTCCCAGAGCTGCAACCGCGTCCCGTTGGCGGTCGCCCCACCGGGCGAGTCGAGGCACCGCCCCGAGTTCGGGTTGATCAGCGAGCCGTCGCCCCGGCGCAGCCACTGCTGGGCCGGCGAGCCGTTGCAGTCCCAGATCTGGATCTTCGTGCCGCCCGCGGTGGCAGCGTTCGGCACGTCGAGGCAGCGGCCCATCGCACCGATCGAGCCGTCGGTCCGCAGCGTCCATTGCTGCACCGGCGCGTTGTTGCACGACCACAGCTGCACCGCCGCGCCGTTGAATCCGCCGCCGCCCGCCACGTCGACGCAGGTCCCGCCGATCGCGCTGAAGCGACCGGTGCGTTCAGCCGTCGGAGGCAGAAGAGCTTCCCCCGCGTACGCCCGGCAGCCCGCCCCGCCGTCGTCGGTGGTCACCTGCAGCACCGCGTTGCCGTCGACGCTCGGCGCCAGGGCCGGGCTGTAGTTGGGGCACACGCCGGCCCGCGCCCCGGGCACCGCGACCGGCGTGGGCACGACCGTCCACGGCCCTGACCCGGTTCCCGAGAACATCGCCCGCCCGTTGACCGCCGCGTCGCTCCCGTCGGCGTTGCGCACCCGCTGCCCGATCAGCAGCACCCGCCCGGCCGCGGCCAGCGCGAGCGTCGGCGTCGCGGTCAGGTAGCGCCCGTCCGCGGTCTGCACGAGCGGGTCCAGCCGCGCCGGGTCGCCCCAGCTCACCCCGTCGTTGGACCAGCGCGAACGCACGGCACAGTCGTACTGGCCGCCGAAACCGCAGACCTCGTACGCGAGCAGGTAGCGCCCGTCGGGCAGGCGGCGCACCGCGGGCATGCCCGGCCGGTGTCCCGCCTGCGGCCCGGTGACCACCGGCGTCCGCGCCGACCAGCTCAGCCCGTCGTTCGAGATCGACTGCACGAGCACCTGGCTGCGGCCCGGTTGACTCTCGTCGGCGAAGAGCACGACCAGACGCCCGTACGCGTCGACGGCGAACTCGGGCTCCCACAGCCCACCGGCGTTGTCCGAACGCGCGATCGTGGCCAGGAACCGCCAGTTGCGCCCGGCGTCGTTGCTGGCCCAGAGCCGCACCGACATGCGCCGGGCCGCGCCGCCGTCCTGACCGACGCTGCCCGCCCACAGCAGCGTGCCCGTGGGCAGGGCGCCGATCGGGCGGGGCAACTGGAAGAGCGTCGCGCAGCAGAGCCCGGCGCGGGCCTCGGGGTCGGCGACCGTGCCGACCCGCTGGTAGCCGTCGTAGATGGCGCCGACCGGGCCGCCGGCCGGGAACTGGGTGACCGAGATCAGCGTGCGGCCGTCGGCCAGCCGGACGGCCCGCGGATACATCGCGGTGTCGGCGCCCACCGGCTGACCCGTGGCTGCGGCGGCCGGCGTGGCGAGCAGCGCCACCATGACCAGAGCGAGGAGGACAGCTTTCATGAGGGGATGGCCACCGCCGTTCTGAGAGCGTGCCCAGATGTTTCGAAAATGATAGCCATCAATGTACGTGGTATTACACGCTGCGACGATGCGTACATTTCTGGTCGGCCTGCGGGTTGCCAGCGGGCTGCCGGTGCGCGTACGGGACCTCGGTGATCCTCGCGCGACGTTCACCATCACGACTGCGGATTCGGGGGAGTGGGACGCGGCCTTCGACCTGTGGTTCGACGCGCCGGCCAACCCGCCCGGCCAGAACTACGGCGCCGAACTCATGATCTGGACCAACCACCGCGGCCGCCCGCAGCCGATCGGCTCCCGCGTGGGCCCGGTGAACCTCGAGGGCGGCACCTGGGACGTCTGGATCGGCAACATCGGGTGGAACGTCATCTCGTACGTCCGGACGACGCCCGCCAACACCATGGCCAACTTCAGCGTGAAGGCGTTCACCAGCGACGCCGTCGGCCGGGGACAGATCGACCCGGCCTGGTTCATGACCAGCGGGCAGGCCGGTTTCGAGCCCCCGGTGCAGCAGTGGACCTGCCTCAACAACGGCGCCCAGCAATGGCAGCAAACCAACGGCAACCTACGCAACCCGCAGTCGAACTGCTGCCTGGACGCCGACCCATGGGGCACAACAAACGGCACGCGCCTTCCGGCTCGTCATTGTTCTCGATCAGGTGCCCGATGAACTGGTTCAGCTCGTCGGCTATTTCGAATTGCTGACCGATCGCGTGATGGTGGACCTGCTCACCATTTCGTCGTACGAGGTCGGCGATTCGAGGGTCCTGGTGCCGCAGCGCATCGACCCCGGAAATCGGCTCGCCGAACTGACTGCCGCCGAGGCGAGTGCTCGTGAAGCGAAGGCGCTGCGACCGGGATCGCAGGAGTCCCGTGCCGCCATGGCCGAGGCACCCGCAGCCGTCCGGACGTGGCTCGAGCCCCTGGTGCACTGGGCCGAAGGTCTGGAAAAGCGGGGGCTGATCGCTTTGGCCAGCTATCGGGGCAAGAACCAGATCACGACGCTCCTTCCGCGCTTCCGCCACGTGAAGGCCGGGCTTGTCACCGTCGTTCTCAACGCGACCGGGGCGGCGCTGCAGTTCCAGCCCAGCGTCTTCCGGAAGTGGGCGCCGGACAGCATCGCCGTTGTGGAGGGGCTGCTCGGTGCGAGACTGACGAACGGCAAGCGGATCACTGAGGTGCCGGACGGACTCCTGGCCGCTCTGACGTCTGCGTACGAGGAGGCAACGGGTGCTGACGTTGGGGGTGGACCTGGCCTCGGCGGATGAGCGGACCGCGATGGCGCGGCTGGAATGGGCGGGCGGGGCTGCCGTCGTACGGGAAATGCGCCTTGGGGTTTCTGACGAGGAATTGCTGGACGCTGTTCGTGAGGTCGACAAGGCCGGATTGGACTGCCCGCTCGGGTGGCCGTCCGCCTTTGTCGACTTTGTTGCGGCGCAGCGGAAAGGGCACTCGACGCCGGTGGCGGCCGATGCGGCGTGGCGGCGGACGCTTGCCTATCGGGTGACGGATCAGGCCGTACGGAAGGAAGCCGGCCTCAATCCGCTCAGTGTTTCCGCCGACCGGATCGCCTATGTGGCGTTTCGTGGCGCCAATCTGCTCGCGCATCTGGGGATCGAGGATCGTAGCGGCGCAGGTGTGGTGGTCGAGGTCTATCCGGCGGCGTCGTTGCGGCGGTGGGGGCTGACCCATCGCGGCTACAAGACCGATGGGCACGGCGCACTGCTCGACGAACTGCTCGCTGCCGCGCCTTGGCTTGACCTCGGGCCGTACGGGGAACTCTGCCGCACCAGCCACGACGCGTTCGACGCGGTCATCGCCGCGCTGGCCGCCCGGGCCGCGGCTCTGGGACGGTTCGTTCCGCCCGCGCCGGAGCAACGCGAGGCCGCCCGTGTCGAAGGGTGGATCGCACTCCCCACCGGCGACCTGAACGACCTGCGGTAACGTGCGCCGATGACGATCGCGGCGGCCCGGGGCTGCATTCTCGGACTGCTGCTGGGCGACGCCCTCGGCGCCGCAAAAGAAGGCGCCGCAACAAAGACAGCAGGCGCCGCAACCAAAGCGACCTCCGCGGGACAACTCGCCTGCTTCACGGTCGAGGGGATCATCCGGGCGAGTGTCCGGGCCTCCCACCACGGCGGCATCAGCCACCCGCCCGGCGTGGTGTGGAACGCCTACCTGCGGTGGGCCACGATTCAGGGCATTCCGGGGGTTCCGGCCCGTGATAAGAACGGCTGGCTGGCCCACGTGCCCGCCCTGGCCGAGCGCCGCGGCTCGGCGCCCGCGACCGTCGCCGCCCTCCAAGGCATCACGGAGAGAACCAGCACGGGAGCCCACGCCCTGACCCGGACCTTGCCCGCGGGCCTGGTCGCGCTGTGGGGAATGGACGCGGCCCGCCTCGCTCACGGGATCGCCGCCACTACTCACGCCGACGAGGCGGCCGACGTCGCGGCCATGGGCGCAACCGCCGTCGCCGCGCTGGCGCAGGGCCGTAAGGTCGAGATCGACCTGCCGGAGAAGAAGGACGAACGGGCCGTCTCCGCGCTGGCCGGCGGCATAGCGATCCTCCGCGCGTTCCCGCGGCCCGACCAGGTCCGCGACGCTCTCGTCGCCGCCGTCGCGAAGGGGCCGCACGTCGCCACGGTCGCGGGTGCGCTGCTGGGGACGGCCCACGGCGTGGACGCCCTCCCGGTCGACTGGGTCTCCCGCCTCGAACTGGCCTGGGTCGGCGACGTTCTGGCCCGCGATCTGGTGGCCGAGTTCGAGGAGCATCCGTCCGGAAGCGAGTACGAGCCGGCCCCGGACGGCCGCTGGTGGAACCGATACCCGGGCGGGTGACGACGGCGTGGAGTTCACGTACGAGGAGCGGCGGCCGCCGGCGTTGGCGCGGTTCGTCGAGTCGGTCTGGTACGCGCGGGGCCGCATCGACTACCGCCGGGAACGGATCGCGCCGACCGGGTCGACCGTCGCCGTGGTTGTGCTCGGTGACCCGATCCAGGTGGTGGCCGGCGACGGGCCCCCGCTGGTCGCTCGCGAGGGCTTTCTCATCGGGCCCCACGACCGGCCCGTGATCAACGAGCCGCTGGGGGAGACCCACTGCTTCGGCGTCGTCACCACCCCGGTCGGGTGCGGCGCTCTTTTCGGGGTGCGGCCTTCCTCCGTACGCGGGAAGGTCGTTGATCTGATGACAGCGTGGCCCGGCGCGGTGGCGCTGCGGACGGCGGGCTCGCTCGACGATGTCGAGAAGGCTCTGGTCCCTGGCCCGCCCGGTCCGGCGCTGCGACGGTGTGAGGCGGCCGTGCACGCGCTCGAAGCCGACCCGCTGCGGCCGATCGCCGGGCTCGCGGCCGAACTGAACGTCTCCCACGGGCATCTCGACCGCGAGTTCACCGAGATCGTCGGGCTGGCGCCGCGGGCACTGTCGCGGATCCTGCGGCTACGGGCGCTGCTGGCCGCGATCGACGTCTACGCGCCGGTCGACTGGCCGGGCCTGGCCGCCGCGTACGGCTGGTTCGACCAGAGCCACTTCATCCGCGACTTCCGCCGGCACACCGGCGTGACCCCGTCCGCCTATGTCAAGGCTCAGCGCGCCGCGTTCACCCCCGACCAGGCGGCACCCGGCTTCACCCCGGAGATGTGAAATCTGTCCAAGACCGGGTCGTGAAGATAAAGGCGTGACCACTGCTTTCACCGCCTCCGCGACCGTCGACCGCCCCGCCGGCGAGGTGTGGGCCCGGCTGACCGACTGGCCCGCCGCCCCGGCCTGGATGTCCGGTGTGGAGAGCATCCACGTCTCGGGTGACGACCTGACCTTCCGGGCCCGCGGCCGCGACCGCACGGCCCGGGTCGAGGTGGTCGAACCCGGCCGTACGGTCGTCGTGCACTCGGCCCAGGGCGGCGTGACCGCCGCCTACACCTACACCTGCGTGCCCGAGGGCGGGGGCACGCGGGTCACCCTGACCGCCGACTGCCGGGTCGGCGGCGTATGGCGTCCGTTCGCCGGCCTGCTGCGGGCCGCGATCCGCAAGGCCGACGGCGGGCAACCGGCCGCGCTCAAACGGGTGGTCGAACGCCGTTGACCTCGCGGATGGCCGACTCGATCTCGCGGACCCGATCGGCCAGCAGACCCACCGCGCCCACCGCCCGCACCATCGGGTCGTCGTCGGCTCCGCCCAGGGCCTGCTCGCGCCGATAGGCCGCCTTGACCTCGTCCCAGCGTGACGCCTGGTCGGGGGTCAGCCGGTCGCGCAGCGACGCCAGCTTGAGCAGGTTGGCCTCGGCGCCCGCGGCCAGCGTCTGGGCCTCGCCCAGGTAGTGGTCGTCGATCACCGTCTCGAGCTCGTCCTCGTTCATCGCCGGGACGATGCGTTCGGCCAGCTTGTTCATGTTGCGGTAGGAGCCCTGCAGCTTGAACGGCGGCTCGGTGCGGGCCGCGTCCGACTGCGCCGCCGAGGCGATGTACGCCTGGTTGTTGCGCAGCACCACCCGCTGCGCCCGTTTCATCTTGCGCAACACCGACAGCACCTGCTCGAGCTCGGCCGCCGAGTAGGGGTAGGACAACCGGTCCGCCCGTACGGAATCATCGCCGTCGGCCAGACGCATGAGCAGCGGCAGATCCGCCCGGTCCCGCCCGGCCAGCGGAGCCAGCGTCGTGTTCGAGGTGAGCGCGTTCTCCAGATAGGACAACTCGAACAGGTCCTCGCGGCCGGCCAGCACGTCACCCAGGTTCCACACGTCGGCCCGGTTGGCCAGCATGTCCGGCACCCGGAAACGGCGGCCGGTCTCGGTGTACGGGTTGCCGGCCATGCACACCGCGAACCGCTTGCCCCGCAGGTCGTAGGTGCGGGTCCGGCCGTCCCAGACACCCTCCATGCGGCGCTGGGCGTCGCACAGCGAGATGAACTTCTGCAGCAGTTCCGGGTTGGTGTGCTGGATGTCGTCGAGGTAGAGCAGCACGTTGTTGCCCATCTGCAGGGCGAACGAGATCTTCTCCACCTCCTGCCGCGCGGTCGCGTCGGGTGCGTCGGCCGGGTCGAGCGAGGTCACGCCGTGCCCCAGCGCGGGCCCGTTGACCTTCACGAAGATCAGCCCGAGCCGGTCCGCCACGTACTCCATCAGCGTGGTCTTGCCATAGCCGGGCGGCGAGATCAGCAGCAGCAGGCCGGACTGGTCGGTGCGTTTGCCGTCGCCGGTCGCGCCCAGCTGCCGGGCCAGGTTGTCGCCGATCAGCGGCAGATACACCTCGTCGAGCAGGCGGTTGCGCACGAACGCGGTCATCACCCGCGGCTTGAACTCGTCGAGCCGCAGCCGGTCGCGTTCGGCGGCGGCCAGGGCGGCCCGCTGCTTCTGATAGGCGCGATAGGCGGGCATCCGGGAGACCCGCAGTTCCCGCGTACGGGCGAGGAAATCGTCCAGCCTCACGGTCAACGTGCCGTCGCTGATGCGCGGATGCACACCCAGCAGCCCGGTCACCGTCTCGCTGAGCGAAGCCGACACGTCGTAGCGGGTGAGGCCGGTCAGCTCGACCGCGACCGCCTCGACCACGTCGGCGGGGTCGCCGGCGTCCGGCTTGGCGGCCCGGAAGGCGCTCAGCCACGCGTGCACCAGTTGCCGCCGCGCCTCCAGGTCGTCCTCGAGCGCGCGCAGGTCGGCCGCGTACTGCCGGCCGGCCGGTGACTGCGGCCCGCCCAGCTCGCGGTGGAAACGGTCGAGCAGGGTGCGCGCCCCGGCGCTGGTGGCGAACCCGTCCGGGGCCGCGGCCAGCTCCTCGGCCAGATATTCGCCGCCCGGTCCCAGCTCGGCGCAGAGCTCGTCCCAGGCCAGGCCGGCCGAGCCGAACATCTCCCGCAGCCGGGCCAGCGAGGCGGCCCGCAACGTCCATTGGGTCCGCTGTTCCGGTGTGGTGCCGAAGGCCCAGAAGAGCTGCGCCTCGGCTCGTATCTTCGGCTCGTAGCGCAGCAGCCCGGCCCCGGCGTGCAGGCGGATCAGCGCGGCCAGGATCAGGGCCGCGTCGGCGTCGTGCACCCCCCGCTCGTACCCCTCGTCGTAGCGGGCCTCGGCCCCCCGCCGCACCAGGTCGCGCAGGGTGTCGTCGGCGAGCGCACCCGGGTTCTCCGCGAAGATCGCCGCGGCCAGGTGCTCACCCCGGTAGACGTGCTCGGTCTCGGAGACCAGCACCTGGTTCCAGAACGGCTTGGTGGCCAGGAAGGCGTCGTCGCGGATCGGTCCCCGGTAGTCGGTGCCGGTGATCGCGAAGGCCAGTTCACCCGCGTGCGGCACCAGGCTCAGGTCGATGGCGCTGGTGTTGACCGCGAACGTGTGCCGGCCCAGCCGGATCGTGCGGCCGCCGTCGGCGTAGAGGTCCTGCCGGTCGCGCAGGGTGCGGCCGGCGTCCTGTCGCGCGGCCTTGAGCTGACCGTCCAACTCCTCGGCGCGGACGCTGTCGCCCAGCTCCCGCAGGTCGGCCGTGATCGAGCGCAGCTTGGCGACCATCGGGTCGGTCGCGAAGTACGTGTTGACCTGGTCGGTGTCGGTGAGGGCACCGACCCGGCGGCGCACGGTGTCGAGGATGCGGCGGGCCGAGTCGGCGAGCCGGTCGGCCCGGCGGGCCTGCTCGTCCAGCAGGGCCTGGCGGCGGCCGGAGATCGCCTCGTACACCTCGGTGCGCTTGGCCCCGAGCTGCTCGGCGAAGTCGTCGTAGTCGCCGAACCGGGTTTCCAGCGTCTCGATCTGGGTCATCAACCGGGCCAGGTGCTCGTCGCACCTCTCCGGCGTGTCGGCGGCGGCCAGCGCACCGCTGACCGCCTGCCCGAACAGCGCGAACTCGGCCGCGAACTCGGCCCGGCCCTCGCTCGCGGCCAGCTCGCGGCGCCGGCCGTCGACGGTGGCCCGGGCCCGGTTCAGCCCGCCCAGCACCGTGCCCAGGCGTTCCAGGATCCCGACCCGCACGGTCGCGTCGGCGATGTCGAGCCCGCCGATCACCTCGGTGACCGCCTGCAGCCCGTCGAACTGCTCGGCGATGCGGGCGGTGACCGGCTCGGCCTCGGCCGTGGTGGTGATCGCGCCGGCCGAGGCGACCAGGTCGTCCACGGTGGATTCGTAGTCGGCGAACGCGTCCGGCCGCTGCAGGTGCTCGACCGCGCGGCGGGCGGTGTCGTCGACCGCGGTGGTGAGCTCGGCGTCCACGGCGTCGATCCGCGTGAGGTCGGCGTATCGCATCTCGCGCAGCCCGGCCAGCCGGCCCTGCTCCTGGCGCAGTCCACCCAGCTGGGCGACCCAGCCACCGGTGGTGGTCGGGTTCTCGGCCCGGGTCTTGCCGATCAGCGAGGTCGCCGACGCCTCGGCCGCGGCCACCGCGTCGGCCGCCTGCCCGGTCAGCACCTGCACCGACTCGAACTCGTCGAGCACCTGCTCGGCCGTGGAGCGCACCTCGGCCAGCGGCTCGCCCAGGTTCTCGAGCTCGGCGTCGGCCAGCCAGTGGTAGCTGTCCGACACCCGGGTGCAGGCCGCGATGATGGCCTCGAAGACCGGCCCGGACGGGCTCATCTCGTCGACCATGCGGGTCACCGCGAGCGCGTCGGCGATGCCCCGCACCAGGTCGGCGTTGCCGATCCGGTCGAGCGGGCCGGTGCCGACCGGTCGGGTCGCGGCGAACGTGTCGGACTCGTACGGCGTCTGCCAGACCTGCATCGGGTGCACGCGGCTGGGTTCGTCGGTGGTCGTGCGGAAGACCACCAGGGTGCCGTCGTCGAACAGCGAGTAGCCGTGGCCGCCGATCGGGGTGGCGACCTCCTTGCGGATCACGTTGTACGGCAGCAGCAGGTAGCGTCCGGCGGCGCGGGCGTGGAAGACGTACAGGACGTCCTCGCCGTTGACCGAGTGGATCGCGCGCTCGTACTCGAGCTCGGTGGTGTCGGCGTCGAAGGTCTTGGCGGCGCCGGTGGCCAGGTAGTAGCCGCCGGGGAAGATGATGCCCTGGTCGTCCGGCAGGCGCCGGCAGGCCTGGCCGATCCCGTCGATGCGGCGGATGTCGTGGGTGCGGGTGTTGAAGACCAGAAAGCGATAGACCGTTTCCTGGTACGGGAGGACGCGTAACAGGATGAGCGGGCCGACCCGCGCGTACGAGATCTCCGCGTCGGCCAGACTCTGCAGCGGCTCGTCCACCGGCTCGGAGAAGATGCCCTGCCCGTCCTCGGTGTTGTTCTCCACCTTGACCGTCAGCGAGCCGCCGACCGCCTCGACGAACACCTCGTCCTCGATCGAGACGTGCGGGTGCCGGCCCAGCACGTGCTGCTCGCGGCCGGTGACGGTCCACTCGAAGTCGTGCTGAGGCGGGAAGACGTGGTCGCGCTCGCCCCGGTTGTCCAGGTAGGACACCGTGCCGTCGGTGCCGACCCGCCAGCGCAGCACCTTGAGGTCGTCGCCGCGGGCGCCGGTCTGGAACACGGCCAGCAGCAGGCTCTCGATCCGCCGCAGCTGCAGCAGCTTGGTCTGCTTGTAGTAGCGGTAGAGCTCGGCGAAGTCGCGCTCGAACCCCGGGTCGTCGAGCAGCCCGGGCAGCGTGGCCGGCTCGAACGTCTTGCCGTTGAACCGGTGCACCGCGAACACGTCGGCGACCGACGTCTCGGTCTTGAGGCCGATGAACACGTTGTAGCCGAACAGCATGACGCCGCCGACCTGCGCGATGTCCCGCGGCACACAGTTGTTCTCGGTGCGCACCCGGTCGGTGTGCAGCAGCGTGGTCTGACGCCCGCCGAACGTGGAGATCCGTCGGGCGTTCAGGGCCTCCGCGCGGCCGGCCAGTTCGCGCGCACGCGCACCGAGCCGGCCGCGCAGCACCTCGTAGGTGCCGGCGTCGATCGTCTCCGCGGTCACCGGGCCGCCGGCACCTTTCCGTCGGCGATACCCATCCGCTCGGCCGCGGCCAGCAGCTCACGCAGCTTGCCGGCGTCCTGGCCGCCGTTCTTGATCTGCTGGGTGAGGAAGGCGGCCAGGCTCACGTTGGCCACGTCCGAGGTGGACACCGAGCCGACCACGCGGCCCAGGTCGTCGGCGAAGTTGGCCGACCCGTCCAGATAGCGGGCGCCCAGGCCCTGAGCCACGGTCGAGTTCTCGACGAAGCCGTCGACGCTCTTGCCCAGCGCGATCGAGCCGATCAGCTTGTCGAAGAACATCGAGTCGCCGCCGACGATGTCGATGTCGGCCTTCTCCAGTCCGGCCGACAGGACCATGGCCTGCGCCTCGGCGACCTCGCGGTGCACGTTGATGCCGGCCAGACGGACCTCTTTCTCCATCTCCAGCCGCAGGCGGTATTCCTCGTGCTCGCGGGTGGCGTCGTCCAGCGCCGCCATCGCGCCCGCCTTCTCCTGCAGACCCTCGGCCTCGCCCTTCAGCTTCTCGCGGATCGCCTCGGCCGCGACCAGCGCCTTCTCGCGCTCGACGGCGGCCTCGGCCCGGCCCGTCTTCTCGATCGCGTCGGCGCTGCGCTCGCGCACCAGCACGTCGGCCAGGCCGGCGGCGGCCGCCTCGGCCTGCGTGCCCTCGGCCAGGCGGATCTTCGACCGGGCGTCGAGTTCGGCCGCCTGCTGGCGGGCCTCGGCCAGGAGGACTTCCTCACGGGCCTTGAACTTCGCCGCGGCCTCGGCCGCCTCGGCGGCCTTGATGTCCTTGACCAGGGCCTCCTGCGCCTCGGCCTCGGCCTGGATGACCACGGCCTGGCGCGTACGCTCGGCCTCCTCGACCGTACGCAGGCGCTTGATGTTCTCTTCCTGCTCGGCCACCGTCTTCTCGACCGCGATGCGCTCCCGGATCACCTCGGCCATGGCCCGCTTCTCGGCCTCGACCTCCTTGTCCTTGGCGATCGTGGACAGCTCGGTCTCGCGGTCGCGGCCGATCACCTCGAGCATCCGGTCCTTCTCGATGCGCTCGGTCTCGATCGCGATGACCCGCTCGCGGTTCTTCTCGGCCACCGCGATCTCGCGGCGCTTGTTCTCCTCCTGCACGCCGAGCTGCTGATCGGTCTTGATCAGGGCACCCTGGGCGCGCAGCCGCTCCTCGGCGTGGGCCAGGGCGATCTCGGCCTCCTCGCGGGCCCGCATGGTCTCGATCTCGCGGCGCTGCTTGATCTCGGCGTCGGTCTGCCGGCGCTCCAGCTCGAGGATGGCCTCCCGCGCGTCCACGTTCTGGCGGGTGATCTCCTTCTCCTCGTTGCGCCGGTAGTCGTTCGTGCGGACCGCCTCGATCGCGGTCAGCTCGGTGATCTTCCGGATGCCCTGCGCGTCCAGGATGTTCTTCGGGTCCATCGACCCCAGCGGCGTCTGCTCGAGGAAGTCGATCGCCGCGTCCTCCAGGCTGTAGCCGTTGAGGTCGGTGCCGATCACCTCGATGATCTGGTCGCGGAAGTCGTTGCGCCGGGTGTAGAGGTCGACGAAGTCGAGCTGCTTGCCGACCGTCTTGAGGGCCTCGGAGAACTTCGCGTTGAACAGCTCCTGCAGGGTCGACTCGCTGCTGGCGCGGTCGGTGCCGATGGCCTGGGCCACCTTGATGACGTCCTCGGTCGTCTTGTTGACCCGCACGAAGAACGTGATCCGGATGTCGGCCCGGATGTTGTCCTTACAGATCAGACCCTCACGCCCGGTGCGCGTGATCTCGATCGTCTTGACCGAGATGTCCATGATCTCGGCCTTGTGCAGCACGGGCAGCACCACGGCGCCGGTGAACGTCACATCGACGCGGCGGACCTTCGACACGATGAGGGCCTTGCCCTGCTCGACCTTGCGGAACATGCGGCTGATGAAGAACAGCACTCCGATGGCCACGAGCAGGACAACGGCGATGAGCACGCCGAACCCGGTGGAGACAACGTCCATCAAAGACCCTTCGTTGCGATGTCGGTGGGAACGACCCAGAAGAACTCGCCGTCCGGGTCGAAGTCGTAGAGGAGCGCCTCGGAACCGGCGCGCAGATCATCGGCCCCGGCCTGCCGGACCTGAACGATCGCCGACGAGCCGTCCGGAGCGTGCACCTCGGCCTGACCGAACGTGTCGGTGACCTTGCCGGTGCGGATGACACAGGTGAGCCCGACGAAGTCGGCGCGCGACGCGTCCGGGCCGTCGGGGAGCAGTTTGCGGATCGGGATGACCAGGAGCCGGGTGAGCACCCAGGCCACGACGAGCGCGGCGATCATGACGGCCCAGAGCGGGACCGGCCCGTGGAACTCGCCGCCGGCCAGGCTCGCGAACCAGGCGAAGGCGATCAGCAGAGACAGCGAGACCGGAGCCGGCACGCCGCCCAGCCCCGCGAAATCGAGCGGACCCTGGTCGCCGGCCTCGGAACCGGCCTCGGGGTCGGCGCCCCCGACGATGACCACGATCCAGTAGCCGACGACCACCACGAGCATCGGGGTGAAGAGAACGGTGGGAAAGCTCAGTGCAGCGTCGACAAACCCGCCCATGATCAGACCGCCCCCCGTCCCATGATCGTGATCTCATGGTGACAGCCCGCGTCCACCCGTCCGATCGCCCGGATATTCTCGGGCCTGACCAGGGGCGATGGCGACCCCGCATGCAGTTATTTCGCGAAACCGTCATATCCGTGGGGACCGGTCGGTCCGGTCGGCTGAGGCGGCCCTCAGCCGAACGTCAGGCGCTGGTGCCGGCGCCGGGCGTCAGGCGCTCCTGTAGCGCTCCTGCCGGCGCCGGGCGTCGCGCATCAACCGTGGGACCGCGGGCGCGGCGAGCCGGGGGAAGAGATCGACGAAGCGCATCATCGGCCCCCGCCGGCGCGGCACGATCGTCACCGGCCGGGGCCGCTCGGTGAGACGGCCGACCACCCGGGCGACGGCGTCGGCGGTGAGCAGGGGAGCGGTGAACGAGGCGGCCGCTTCGGGGTCGTCGACCTGGTCGCTCAGCAACGGCGTCCACACCCCGCTCGGGCAGACCGCGCAGACGTCGATGCCACGGTGACCGCCCCGCCGCAGGTCGAACAGGGTGCTGAGGGTGTACGCCATGGCCGCGTGCTTGCTGGCCGCATAAACCGCCTGCCCCGGCGTGGCCACGATCCCGGCCATCGACACCAGGTTGATCACCTGTCCCCGCCCGGCCGGCACCATGTGGGCCAGCGCGGCGTTGGTGCCGTTGATCGTCCCGGTCGCGTTGACGGCAAGAACACGGTCGTTGCGGTCGGCGTCGATCTCCCAGGCATATCCCACGGCGAGAATGCCGGCGTTGTTGACCCACAGATCGAGCCGGCCGCGCTCGGCGACGACCGCTTGGGCCAGCGCCCGGTTCGCGCGGGCGTCGGTGACATCGAGCGCCGCCGCGCGGCAGTCGGAAAGACCGTCGACCGCCGGCTCGGCGACGCCGGCTTCGATGTCGGTCGCCCAGACCGCATAGCCGCGGCGTGCCAGCTCGGCCGTGATGGCCCGCCCGAGCCCACCTCCGGCCCCGGTGACCACCGCCGTCCTGGTTCGTGTCATCGCCCTCGCCCCTTCCGCCCGCCTCGGGACGACGCTATTAGGGGCCACTGCACGCCCAGTGGATTCGAACTGGACCGGAACGTCATTCGTCCATCAATCTGGTTTTGTCCGGACCTCGTCGTTGCCCGCTGTCGCCGGCACGCCACAACGGGGGCAGGTCTCCTGTTCGGACCAACTGACCCGGCCGAGGTCGTCCGGGGCGAACGATTCCTGCCCGAGCTCCCGGCGCACCGCGATACGGAAGGTCCACAGCGCCTCCGCGAACGGGTGATAGACGTCGTGGAACTCGCTCGTGGACAGCCGGGCTCCGGTGCGGACGGCGTTGCGGATCGCCACCAGCCGCAGGAAAGCCTCCTCACCCGACCGGACCAGCTCCGGCGAGCCGGACATGAGCAGGCGTTCCCGGATGCTGTACGTCTTCGAGTCGTGCACGGCGGCGACGGCTCTTGTGTAGCGGTCCTCGTCGGCCGGGTCGCTCCGGGCAACCTCACGCAGGGCCGCGTGCGCGGCGTCGAGGGCGACCGCGAATTCGGCGTACGTGCTCAGCCGCTCGGATTCCCGGTCCCGGCTGCGCTGGCTCCGATCGGCCCGCACCCCGGTGAGCAGCGAGCCGGTCAGCGCGATGACCGCTCCGCAGGCCGCGCTCACGATCGGTACCCAGTCCGAAGCCATCGGTCTCCCGTTCAAGCGTCGTGAACGCGTCCACCGGATCCGTGTCGCCGGGCGCGCTGAGCCATGAACACTCCCACAGTCACAGGAGGCAACCCTTCGAGTACTTTATGTATCCGAAGAGGGGTGTGGAAGATTTGAGACGGGTGGGATGAGCGTGGTGCCGCCGGCGGGAGTGCGTCGTGGGTGAGTTGCAATAACGCGATAGTCGCGTTCACGGCGTCTGGTGCCGCTGGGTCGCGTGCGGCAGCGGCGAAGCCGAGGGCGAAGGCCGTGCGGTTCGGGACGGCCGGGTGGCGTACGTCCGCAGTGGTGGTCTTTGCCTGTTCGACCCGGTTGAGCTGGGCCTCTGCGCGAAAATGAGGGCGGGCACGCGGGAGGGGAGACATCTATGTCGCTCAGTGGGGCGCATCGGGCGGCGTTCCGGCGGGAAGCGGCTGGGGAAGGGCGCGTCTATTCGATCCGCGACGCGGGTGGGCTGGCGGCTCCGGCCGTGGATGAGGGGTGGGCCGTTCCGTTCTGGTCGAAGCCGACCCGGGCCGGGCGGGTGGTGGATCAGGTGGAGGCCTACCGCGACTTCCAGGTGGTGGCCGTCGACGTCGATGAGTGGCTGGACGGGTGGCTTCCTCGTCTCGAAGCGGACGGGATGCTGGTCGGTGTCAATTGGGCGGGCGCCCGCGCCACCGGCTACGACCTGACGCCGGCGCAGGTCAGGCAGTGGTTCGAGGACGAACCCGCGGAGAAGTAGGAGTTGGGCTCGTCAACCCCTATGCTTGCGGCACAGCAAACAAAGGGGCCCTTCGTGCGCAGCCTTCAGATCCTCGTCGTCGACGACGATGACGCCGACGCGCTCATGATTTCCGAGGCCCTGGAGAGCGGGGACACCCGGGCGAGCGTCGATCGGGTGGTCGACGGCCGGGAGGCGCTCGACTATCTGCGTCGCGAAGGGGCCTATCCGCAGGCGAACCGGCCGGATCTGATCCTGCTCGATCTCAACATGCCGCGGATGGACGGGCGCGAGACCTTGGCCGCCATCAAGACCGACGATCGGCTCAAAGCGATTCCGGTGGTGATCCTGACCACCTCGGGCGCCGCGCCGGACATCGTTGCCAGCTATCAGCACCGGGCCAACGCCTATGTGACCAAGCCGTTCGGGCTGGACGACTTCGAGAGCACCGTACGGACGATCAACCGGTTCTACCGTGAGGTCGCGACGCTGCCCGGGTCGGAGCAAGCTTAGGCCTGGTCACCTGCGGGTATCGGGACTGCATGACCACGAACGAAGCTCCCGAGGACCTCGGCGCCCCGGTCGCCTATCTCGTGCTCAAGGACGGCACGCCCGTCTTTGACGAGTCGGGCGCGCGCGCCGGTGAGGTCGAACATGTGCTGGCCGACGATCAGTCGGACCTCTTCCACGGGCTGATCATCGAGACCCCGGACGGCCATCGGTTCGCCCCGGCCGGCAAGGTCGGCGGCCTCTTCGAGCACGGTGTGATTCTCACCGTGCCGGCCGCCGACCTGCCGGAACCGAGCGAGGACCCGTCGGCCAAGGTGGCCGACGAGGGCCTGCAGGACACGCTCAAGCGGGCGTGGAACTGGTTGATCCAGCCCCGCTGACCCGGGGCCGCGGAGGCGTCAATGACGCACGCCGCCCCAGCGCACCAGCGAAGCGCCGACCGACATGCCGCCGCCGAAGCCGGCCATCAGCACGATGTCGCCCTCCTTGAGGGCGCCCTTGCGGTTGGCCTCGTCGAGCGTCACCGGAACCGACGCGCTGCCGACGTTGCCGTAGCGGTCGAGCGTGAGGTGGGTCGTGGCCTCGGTCAGACCCGCCTGCTCGACCAGCTCGGCCAGCATCACGCCGTTGGCCTGGTGCGGCACGAAGTGGGTGACGTCTTCGACGGCGACGCCGGCCCGCTTGAGCAGGGCCTCGAGCGCCGGCGGGACACCGCTGTTGACGAACTCGCGCACGCCGCGGCCGTTCATCTTGAAGTAGTGGTCGCCGTTGGCCACCGTGTCGGCCGAGGCCGGCAGGCGGCTGCCGCCACCGGGAACGTGGATCAGCTGGCTGGCCTCGCCCCGCGACACCAGCTCGGCGTCGAGGAAGCCGTAGCCGTCGGCCACCTTGCCGACCACCGCCGCGCCCGCGCCGTCGCCGAAGAGCACGGCCGTGCGGCGGTCGCCGAAGTCGAGGATGCGCGAGTAGATGTCGGACGCGATGACCAGAACCTTCGCCGTCGGGTTCATCGAGACGAGGCTGTTGGCGAGCGCGACGCCGAACACGAACCCGGCGCAGACGACGTTGATGTCGAAGCAGGCAGCCCGGTTGGCGCCGATCAGGTCCTGCACCAGCGTGGACGTCGGCGGTTGCGGAGAGTCACCGGTCGAGGTCGACACGATGAGGTAGTCGATGTCGACCGCCTCGAGGCCGGCGTTGTCGAGAGCCTCCCGGGCGGCCTCGGCGGCGAGGTCGGAAGCGGCCTCGTGCGGCGCCGCGAAACGGCGGGCCTGGATCATCGTCTTGCGACTGACCCACTCGGGATCGGCATCCGGCACGAGACGCACCAGATCGTTGTTGGTGACCACCTCGGCCGGCAGGTACGAGCCGGTACCCAGGATGCCCACGCTCATTGTTGCCCCCACTTGATCGAACTCGCCCACTGTCCCGCGAAAGAGGCTATCGGGTTTAGGCTATGACAGGCAGGCAAGATCCCACGACGTGCGGACCGCCCATATCGGCCGATCGGCCCACTCATGGCGAGTCCGGAAACGCATCGGTAACAAGTGGAAACCAAATGCGGCCGGTTCGATCTTTCCGTGCAGATCATCATTACGGGGAGTCACCAGAACTACGACAAATCGGTCCGGGTCACAAGTCGGCAACCGTCTTCAGATAGAGAAAAGGCCGGCCCCGACGGGACCGGCCTTTCTTGTGTCGGATATCAGCGGGAAGAGCGATCCCGGTCACGGTAGGTCCACGCGCCCGAGCTCAGCCCGCTCTTGGGGACGCCCGGCTGCGGAGCGCCCGGATTCGGGCCACTGGTCTGGCCGGTCGGCCGCGGGGTGCCGACGCCGAACCGGCCGGTCGGGCCGGGCTGCTGCGGAATGCGGGCGGCCGCCTCGTCACGCCGCTGGGCCAGGTAGGCCGCGGCGGCGCGGTCCTCCTCGGTGGGGGCGGACATCAGCGCGTAGGCCAGGCCGATGATGCCGAAGACGACGGCGAGGCCGATCGGGACGAGCATGCCGCTGGCGGTCGCTCCCGGCAGCTGCCCCTCGGACGGGTGGGTGTCGACCGACATCGCGGTCATGCCGGTGAAGTGCATGCCGTTGACCGCGATGCCCATCACCAGCGCGGCGGCGAAGATGACGAGCGGGCGGCGCACCGTGACGGCGAGCCAGAGCGCGACCGCTGCCGCGACCACAGCGATGCCGATCGAGAGGCCGACCCGGGTCATCCCGTACGTCACCTCGCCGTTGAGCTTCATGGCGGCCATGCCGGTGTAATGCATCCCCGCGACGCCCAGGCCGGCGATCACGCCCCCGGTGACGATGCGGAAGTTCTGCGCGCCCTTGCCCAGCAGCGCGATCGCGAGGCCGACGCCGACGGCGATCACGGCGAGCAGGGCGCTGGCGGCGGTGAGGCCGACGTCGTAGCGGATCGGGGTGCCGACCACGCTGAAGCCCATCATCGCGACGAAGTGCATGCTCCAGATCGCGGTGCCGCCGATCGACAGCGACGCCAGCACGAGCCACCAGACACGCTCGCCGCGGCCGACGGCCGACCGGAAACGGACAGCACAGGTCAGCCCCAGCATCGAACCCAGGACGGAAAGGACGTAACTCACGGTGGGGGTGATCCACCCGTGATCGAAGTGATGGATCGGCGCCATCGCGGATCTCCTTCTCAGCTCCCGCTCTGGGACTGCATCATGCACTCTTAGACGTGATCTTGCACGGGTTCATGAACCCGAAAAGCCGGATTTAGCTGCTGGAACGCGACGAAATCGACTGATGAATTTCGAAGTTTCGTTGATCAGTCGCCCGCTCGCCGACGATTAGACCTCCATGCACGGGCTGAAGTGATCACCCGACGGTCTGTAGCCCACTGTCCGAACAGACACTCGACATGTCCGAGGCGGCAGCGGAGACGGCGGCCACGGCGTCGGGCTCGCCCTCGGTTCCGGCCGAGGAGACCGCTTTCCCATACGCACCGAGGAGGCGATCGGCGGCGTCGGCGACCGGGGCGTCGGCGGTGCTGGCGGCCTGGACCACGCCGTCGACCACGCCCGGGTTCATCAGCGAGGAGTCGGTGATCGCCTGGGCCAGGGCGGCGCAGGCGAGCGAGCCGGGCGGGTCGTCCACGACGCTCGTTTCGACCGACGGCACCACCGAGGCGGTGCTCGGCACCGGCTCCGGCGTCACGGGCGGCGTCTCCTGGGCGCCGCCACAGCCCGCGCTCGCGCCCCCGGCCAGCAGGGCGGCGACGATCAGCGCCGGAAATCGGGACATTTTGTCAGGCTATGCGGGTCTTACGCCGTACGGGAGCAGAAAAGCCCGGCCGATCACCCGGCCGGGCTTTGACGCTGAGAGCTTGGACCGCTCAGAGATAGGAGCCCTTCTTGTACTCGTCCCAGCTCATGTTCCAGTCGGTCCAGCCGTTGCCGTTCTTCAGCTTCTCCTCGGTGCCCGAGACGGTGATCGGGTCACCCATCATCGTGCGGTCGAAGAGCCAGGCGCCCATCGCCTCGGAGACGTTCACGCAGCCGTGCGAGACGTTGACCTTGCCCTGCTTGCCCTCGGACCACGGCGCGGCGTGGATGAACTGGCCGCTCCAGGTGATGCGCTGGGCGAAGTCGATCGGGGTCTTGTAGCCCTCGCCGGCCGGCAGCTCGTCGGTCGTGTCGAAGATCGTGTGCTTCTTCTTCTCGATCACGACCATGGTGCCGCTCGAGGACGGGGTGCTCTTCTTGCCCAGGCTGACCGGGATGGTCTTGATGACCTTGCCGTCCTGCTTGACCGTCATCTGCTTGGTCTTGTTCGAGACCGTCATGACGAACGAGCGGCCGATCTTGAGGTCGACGGTGAGGTCGGAGCGGCCGTAGTAGCCGTCGCCGAGCGGAACGCCCTTCAGCGCCACCTTGTAGAAGACCTTGGACTGCGCCTTCCAGTAGACCTTGGGGCGGTAGTGCACCTCGGTCGGGCTCGTCCAGTGCCAGGTGCCCTCCTGGACCGGGGTGGCGGTGACCTTCATGCGGCGCTCGACGTCGTCGCGGTAGCTCTCGGGGATCGAGCGGCCGAACCGGATGATCAGCGGCATGCCCACGCCGACGGTCTGGCCGTCGCCCATGAAGCTGGTGACGCGGATCTCCTTCGACGGCTTGGCCATTGTCGTGAACGAGGAGGTGGCTGTGTTGGTCTTGCCCTCGGCCTCGGGCCCGGTGACGGTCACGGTGTATTTCGTGCCGTAGGCCAGGGTCTTGGACGGGGTGAAGGTCTTGGCGTCCTTGTCGAGGGTGCCCTCGATCTCGGCGCCCTTGGCGTCGACGACCTTGACCTCGGTGTTCTCCGGGTCTTCGCTCGTGTACTTCACCGAGCTGATCGCCTGGACGTTCTTGGCGTCGGCGGCCGGCTCGCTCACGGCGACCGTGCTGGGCAGCGCCTCGGGCGCGGGGGAGGCACCGCCGCTGCTGCCCGGCTGGCCTCCGCCCTCCCACGAGGACGACTTCTTGTCACCGTCGCCGCATGCCGACGTGAGCAGAAGGCTCGCCGCGACGACCGCGACGGCGGCTTTCTTGAATCCCCAGGTCTTCATGGTCCCCTCACGGCGTCGTTCGTCCCGGCGCCCAATACTGCCTTTATCTTTCCCGGTCACCAATCCCGGAATCGTGCCGTGACGACTTTCATTCCCCGCTATTTAGTCCGTTTTTCACCAATTGCCACATTCGTCACTTCAGCGACGCGGGAACCGGAAGCGCACTCCCCTTGATGTATTCCGACCAGGACAAATCCCACGGTGTCCAGCCGTTGCCGTAGGAGAGCTTGTCGCCCGTGCCCTTCACGGTGACCGGATCGCCGATCAGGGTGCGGTCGAACAGCCAGCGCGCGTTGGACGGTGACACGTTCACACAACCGTGGGACACGTTGCGGCGGCCCTGGTCACCGACCGACCACGGGGCCGAGTGGATGTACTGCCCGCTCCACGTGAGGCGCTGGGCGAACTCGATGTCGGTGACGTAACCGTCGTCGCCGTCGGTGTCCGTGGTGTCGAAGACGGTCGCTTCCTTCTTCTCCATGACGACCATCACGCCGCTGGAAGACGGGGTGCCCTTCTTGCCGAGGCTCACCGGCATCGTCTTGACCGTCTTGCCGTCCTGCACCACGGTCATCTTCTTCGAGGCGTTGTCGACCTTCATCTCGAACGAGCGGCCGATCTTGGCGGTGGCCGAGCGGTCGCGGTCGCCGTAGCGCCCGCCGCCGGTCGGGAGGCCGCCGACGGCCACGCGGACGGCGATCGTGGTGCCCGGCTTCCAGAACTCCGGGCCGCGGTAATAGGCCTGGGTGCCGCTGCTCGTCCACGACCAGACGCCGGGCTGGGCCGGGCTGGTGCTGACGAACAGGCGGCGCTGCACGGCGGCGCGGTCGGCCTTCTTGATGCCCGGGCTGAACTCGACCACGACCGGCATGGCCACGCCGTAGGTCCGGTCGTCGAACAGGTAGAGGCCGGTGCCGGTCTTCTTGCCGGGCTTGCCCATCGTCGTGAAGCTCGTGGTCTGGGTCGTGGTCTGGCCGTTGTCGGCGGTGGCGACGACGGTGGCGGCGTACTTCTGGTTGGGGCTCAGGGACTTGGCCGGGATCCAGGATGTGCCGTCGTCACGCAGCTTGCCGCTGACCGGGGTGCCCTTGGCGTCCTTGAGGGTCACGTCGGTCACCTTGCCGCCGGCGACCTTGACCCCGATCTCGGCGCTGACCGGCACACCCGTCTTGCCGGCGGCCGGCGTGATCGTCAGGCTGACCGGAACCGTGGCCGACTCGGTCACCGGCTCCCCGTCCGCACTCGCGGAGGCGGTGGGCGCCGTGGAGGTTCCCACCCAGGCGGTGGCCTTCTGGTCGTCCTTGCCGCACGCCGCGAGCGCGACCGGCGTGATCACCGCCATCGCCATGACTGCCACGAGCGTGCGTCGCATGCTGGACCTGCCCCTTCTGAAGTTCGCGGGGACATCCTGCCTCATGGATGCAAGAGATCGAGTCCTCCGTCCGGGTGGGGCAGCCTCGTCCGGGGCCGATTTCAGAGATCAGTTGGGGCCGTGCTACCTTTTCTCCGTTGCCGACGAGCGCCGCTAGCTCAACTGGCAGAGCAGCGGACTCTTAATCCGCGGGTTGTAGGTTCAAGTCCTACGCGGCGCACGGTAGTAATCAGAAGGCGCACAGCTGATCAGCTGTGCGCCTTCTGCGTGTTGCGCCCCTCACGTCTTCCACTTGTTGGGATGGCCGGCCCGGGCTCTCCGGCGGCAACCGGCCGATTCGAGCGGGCTTCTGCGGCTGTGCCGTCCGGTCGTGGCCGACGACTTCGATCATCTTTCCGGCGGGGGCCGCCGGTTCTTGAGAATCGTCAATAAGCGCTGGTTATAGGCCATTTCCGCAGAGCCGGATCCGGGCTTTGCCGAGGGCGGCTGGATGTTTGGCGAAGGCGGCTCTCCAGTCGGCGGATCAACATCAACTTTCGGTCGGGCCGACCTAAACATTTAGTACAAGAAAGTGGAAATCGCCGCAAAACGCGTGGCGTTGGCGCGGCAGGATCCGGTGGTGGTCATATTGTCCGGTTTGTCGGTTGGCACCTCGACCGGACACTCAACAGTCACTGGAGGAAAGCAATGAACAACAGTCGGCGCATCGGGGCGCTGGTGGCCATGGCCACCGCGGCGGTCGGCATGGCGACGGTTACCGCTACGGCGCCCGCTTCGGCGGCGGTCCGGGGGCCCGAGCCGGTTTCCAGCTGGCTGGGCGCGGTCCGGGCCAACGCCGACAGCTGGGTCAAGATCTACTGGCGTACGGACCGCAAGGTCTGCGACGTCGAGGTGCGGGTCAACGGGCGCGACGTCGACGTCGACTACCCGGGCCACCGCCGCTACACGTCCTTCACCCGCGGCGACTCGCTGCGCCCGGGACGCGTGGACTTCACCGCCGTCGAGGTGAACCCCGACTTCGACCGGGCCGGCATCGCCCGCCTGCGCGCCACCATCGCCTACGACCTGTGCGGGCGCCGCGACCGCACCGAGTACCGCTCGTTCTCGCTGTCCCTGCCGGTGCTGCGTAACAGCGGCCACGACGGCCCCGGGCGCCCCGGTGGCCCCGGTGGTCCGGGTCGCCCTGACGGTCCGGGTCGCCCCGACGGTCCGGGTCGCCCTGACGGTCCGGGTCGTCCCGACGGTCCGGGTCGCCCTGACGGTCCGGGTCGCCCCGACGGTCCCGGTCGTCCGGACGGCCCCGGCCGCCCGACCCCGTCGAGCCCGACCGCGTCGCCGTCGACCAGCCCGACCGCGACCGCCAGCCCGACTGCCACTGTCAGCCCGACGGCGACCCCGACCACGAGCCCGACCCGTCCGGACCGTGGCAACGGCGGCGACCGCGGCAACGGTGGCGACCGTGGGAACGGTGGCGACCGTGGGAACGGTGGCGACCGTGGGAACGGCGACTGGGGCAACGGCGGCAACCGCGGCTGATTGCGGCGATCGCGGGTGCCGGTGGCGATCGTGGCCATCGCATCAGATGACAGCCGCCGCTGACCGGCCGATGTAGCGGTAGCGGGTCCCGGGGCCACCGATTGAGTCGGTGAGCCGGGACCCGTTACGTGCGACCAACCCCGCTGCGACGCGTCGGATCGGCCGGGCGCGCGATGTCTCAGGGCGTCCAAGGCTGAGCCTGGGCGACGGCGGGGATGCGTACGGGAAACCTGGAAATGTATTTTATGACCATGAGCCCGAATTGCGCGTTATAGCATGATCGACGGCCGAGCCGCGCGACCGGGAAGCGGCCCGCGTAACGGGAAGAGGACCGATATGAGAACGGGCCGCCGAATCGGCATCGTCGCCGCCACTGCCGCCGCGGTGATGGGCCTGCTGGCCGTGGCCTCACCGGCGTCGGCCGCGCCCGCCACCGACGCCCAGGCGAGCGCTCCGAAGCAGTTCAAGGGGCCGCGTGTGGTCAACCAGACGCTCGCGACGGTCGACGCGAACGACTCGCAGTGGGTGCGCGTGAAGTGGAAGACCGACCGCCGCGTCTGTGACGCCCAGGTGGTCATCTGGGCCAACGACGACGTCCAGATCGACTACCCGAGCGACCGGGACTACACGTCCTTCTCGCGCGGCGACACGCTCAACCGCGGCCGTGGCGACTACACCTCGTTCCGTATCCAGGCCGACTTCGACCGCGACGCCTGGGCGATTCTCGCGGCGACGATCACCTACACCGATTGCAGCCGCAACTCGGACACCTATACCTCGAACACCGGTCTTGTCGTGCCCGTCCGGGCCTGACCGGTGAGCGGCGCCGACGCGCGCCGGCAGGACAGCGGCGCCCTGCGCGCCGGGACATAGCGAGCGCGGCCCGACCGCGCCGGATGAACGCGGGGCGGCTCAGGTCCGCCCGAGACGAACGGCGACGATCGCCGCACATAGCAAAAGCTGCGCCCGGCCTGCAGAGGCCGGGCGCAGCTTTGCAGAACCTAGACCCGGGCCAGAACCTGGGTCGCCTCGTCCGACTCGCGCCGCGCGGCCATGATCAGCGCGGACGGGTCGGTGAGCACCATCTCCATGGCCTTCGAGATCAGGTTGGGGTCGAAGGTCGACGCGTGGAACGTCGCCTCCAGGTGCAGCACCCCGTTCATCTCGCTGGTGGTCAGGCAGACGCCCTCGGGGCTGTTCAGGGTCGGCACGCTCAGGTTGACCCGCCACTCGGGGCCGACCGACCAGGGCAGGTCGCCGAGCAGGTCGTGCCGGCCCTGGTTGCTGAAGGTCAGACGCGGGCGCGGCGGGATGGCCAGCTCCGACGGGTACGGGTCGGGCATGCCGGGCGCGCCGTCCAGAGCGATCTTGCCCTCGCGCAGCACCATCATGGTGAGGATGCGGCCGGTGGCGAGCTCGTTCTTGATCGTCGTGTTGATCGACGCCGGGTCCATCATGTTCTGCGGGGAGAGGTAGGGCCCCATGCAGAAGTTGCTGTCGATCCGGACGTCCTTGTCGAGGAAGCGCCGGCCGTCGGCCAGGAACGTCGCGCCGCCGGTGTCGGGCTTGAGACCCAGCTGGTGCAGCGCCGCGGTGAAGGCCGCGAACGTGATGGCCGAGGTGGTGACGCCGGGCGAGTATTCGTCGCGCCACTTGCGCATCAGCTTCAGCGTCGAGGCCGAGCGCGCTGAGCGGACGGTCAGGTTGGGCTGCCACTTGCGCATGCGGGTCTCTTCGGGCTCCGGCGGACGGGCGAAGCTGATGCCCTCCTTCCACCGGGCCGGCTTGGTGCCGAACTGCTTCCACCAGGCCTTGGGCAGCGCCATACGGTTGCGCTCGAGCGGCGGGATGACCGCGGCCCGGCCCTGACTGGCCGCGAGCACCAGCTCGTGCACCAGCGAGTTCACGGGACCGGCATCGCCGTACGCGTGGGAGACCTTGATCGCGATGTAGCCGGCGCCGACCAGGATGCGGATCGGGTGGACGCCCCGCGGCTCCGACTGCAGCTTGCGGGTCATCCCGTCCATGTCGAGCGACCAGTCGCCGGAGTCCTGCACGGCGCGGTGCACGAACTGGGCGAACTCGGCGCCGTTCATGTGCTCCCAGCGGGCGCCGACGCGGTCGAGCTTCGACACGGCCCGGTGCTTGGGGTCGGCGGCGTGCAGACCGATCAGAGCCCGCCGTACGCCGTCGACCGTCACGCCGTACAGCGGGCCGACGGTACGGATGTATTCGAGCGGCAGCCAGGCCCGCTCGTGCAGGGTCATCACGGTCGTGTTCGCGCTGTCGCCGCGGCGCTTGGCGCTGCCGAAGACGACCCGCAGGACGGTCGGGGCGACCAGCACGGTCTCGACACCCATGACGATGGCGACCCACATCACCAGGTCGGTCAGGCCGCCGGTGCTGCCGCCGTACCAGGCCGCACCCAGCTCGGCGATTCCCGCGAAGAGCGAGAAGATGCCGGCGCCGCGCACCCTGTCCTGCACGCGGGAGATCGCCATGAAGAAGTGCAGGAAGACGAACGGGATGTAGGTCAGCGAGAGCAGCCGCAGCGCGTCGCTGGCCGTCTCGGCGTACTGCGCGCCGAAGACCGACATGATCGGGTTGGCCAGCAGGAAGACGAGCGCCGCGGCCGGCACACCGCCGCCCAGGCAGATCATCAGGCCGACGCGCACCTTGGAGGTCAGCGCCCGCTTGTCGCCGCTGGCCACCGCGAACAGCGTGAGCGCCACGTTGCCGGGCACCATGGCGAGGAACGACAGCACCATGAAGGCGGTGTAGAACGACGCGTTGGCCTCGGCCGACAGCACCGCGGTGACGACCAGCGGCAGCGACGCGCGCGGCAGGTAGGTCGCCAGGTTGAGCAGGTTGTGGTCGAAGGTCGACTTGCCCCGGCCCTTGAGCAGCGAGAACCGCGGCCGGGCGGAGTCGATGACGCGGCGCCGGCGCAGCGCCACGCTCAGGATGGCGGTCGACAGCACGATGCCGGCCACCCAGGTGAGCAGCAGGATGTTGCCGTCGAGGGTGATCGGGGCCAGGGCCAGACCGCCCAGCAGCGCCAGCTTGATCACCGAGAACCAGGCGTTGCGCATCAGCTGCAGCGGGCCCTTGAGCAGGCCGACCAGCGCCTCGTCGAGAACCAGCGTGATCGAGTTGAGCGCGATGCCGACGACCAGCAGCACGGTGCCGAAGAGGCCGCCGAGCGCCTCCTGCAGGCCCGGGATCCACAGCTCGGCGACGATCACATAGACGATGCCGCCGACCGTGGCCGCGCTGCCCGCGACGAGCAGACAGGTGGTGATCAGTTCCCACTTGGGCCCGCGCAGCTGCGACAGGTCGGAGATCAGCATGGTGCCCATGCCGAACATGCCGATGGTGCCGATCAGCGTCATCGCGGAGACCGCGGCCGACGCCTGGCCCACCGCCTCGGGCGACGCCGAGCGGGCGGCGACCCACCAGAACGCGAACCCGAACAGCGACGTGATCGCCGTCGTGGCGATCAGCGAGCCGGCGTTCAGGAACAGGTCGACGTGCCCCTTGAGGGCAGTCAGGATGGCGCTGCGCTTCTTGGCCGGTTTAACCGAGCCTCCCGGCGCGGCGACCTGGGTCGCGGTCACAAAGCCTCCCCACGGAACGACGAGGAAACGGTAGTTACTCGTCGGTTTCGATGGCTACGGGAGAGCGGCCGAATCTTCGCGTACTGTCCGGTATGGACGATCATTGAAGCGGCGGATCCGATTGGCCGTTCGGTCGATATTTGGGGCGCATGAGGTCCCAGATGAATCACCTGCCACCGCCGCAACCCTGATCGACCGTCACTGTGCGTGACGTGGATCATCACAACCAACCCGCTCGTTTCAATCGCCAGAAGAGGCCACTACAGACGAGAACAATTATCACAATGGTCACCGAGAACCCATACCGGGAGTCGATACCGGGCATATTCGCGAAGTTCATCCCATAAATCCCGGCGCCCACGGTTGGGACGGCGGCGATGGCGGCCCAAGAGGCGATCATGCGCATGTCGTTGTTCTGCTCGAGTGTCACCTGTGTCAGGCGCGCTTGCAAGATCGAGTTAAGCAGGTCGTCGAAGCCCGCCACCCGGTCGATCGCCCTGGCCAGACGGCCGCGGACATCGACGAAGTAGGGTCGCAGGCCGGCCGGGACCACGGTCAGGTCGAGCAGCCGGGCCAGCGGTTCGTGCAGCGGCAGCACCGCCCGTTTGAGTTCGACCATCTCGAGTTTAAGTTGGTAGAAGTGGGCGATCTCGGAGGAGCGCCGAGTGGCGAAAGTCTCTTCCTCGAGGCGTTCGAGATCACGTTCCACCTGCGTGGAAACGTCGAGGTAATCGTCGACGAGCCGGTCGGCCACCGCGTACGCGACCGCCCACGGGCCGGCGCGCAGCAGCTCGGGGCGCTTCTCGATCTCGCGGCGCACCGGCCACAAGGCGCCCGCCGCGCCGTGACGTACGGTGATCACGAACCACGGGCCGATCAGCAGCGTCACGTCGCCGGTGTCGACCACCTCGCTGGTCGCCGTCAATTCCTCGTGCTCGACATAGCGGGCCGTGCGCAGCACCAGCCGGGTCACGTCGCCGTTGGTCTCGGCCGCGGGCCGGTGCCCGCCCTCGACCGCCTGCTCGACCAGCAGCTCGTGCAGACCGAAGGTGACGGCCACGGCCCGCATGGTCGCCGGGTCGGGCTCGTGCAGCCCGAGCCAGACGAACTCGCCCCGGTGCCGCCGGGTCTGAGCGAAGTGGACGGTGCCCGGTTTGCGAATTCCCGACCGGTAGATGGCGCAGTCGACCACCGCGTCCGAGTTGGCGCGGCGGACGGGCTGGTCGGCATGGACGACGCGTGGGGCGAGCCCTCCGAGGAGCCGCCCCAGCGCACGCGGAAGAAGCATCCGCCGACGGTATCGACTGCACGCACCTCAGTCCGACCGGCGCATCGCCCTCACCCCGGCCCACAACCCGAGGGTGGCGGTGGCGGCCGCGGCGATCAGCCCGCTCAGCGTGGCCGACGTCCAGATCTCGCCGTTGAACAGCGTCCGCTCGGCGTCCACGACATAGCTCAGCGGGTTTCCCTTGGCCAGCGCCCGCAGCCAGCCCGGCCCGTTCTCGATCGGCAGCAGCACACCCGCCAGCAGCAGCAACGGGAAGATCAGGGTCTGCTGCACGGTCCAGAACAGCCACTCCTGGTTCTTCGAGGCCAGAGCCAGCGTGTACGACAGAGCGCCGAGCCCGATGCAGAACGTGGCCAGGATGATCAGCCCGAGCACCGCGCCCACGAGGTTGAACCGGAACCCGAACGGAACACAGACGGCCACGATCAGGGCGGCCTGCGCGAACATCGGGACGATCTCCTTGAGCGCGCGCCCGATCAGCAGGGCCGGCCGCCGCAGCGGGGTGACCAGCATCCGCTCGTGCGAACCGGTCTGGATCTCGAAGAGCAGGTTGGAACCGGTCATCGACGACGCGAACAGGCAGGACATCACGATGATGCCGGGCACGAACCACTGCAGCGAGTCGTCCGGCAGCAGCGGCGTGAACAGCGCCAGGAAGACCAGCGGCTGCACCATCGAGAAGATGATCGTGAACGGGTCCCGGAGCACGGGCCGCAGCTCGCGGCTGAAGACGGTACGGGTGTCGGTGATCAGCGTGGTCACGGCTCAGACCTCCACGAGCTCGTCGGTGCTGCCGGCGGATTCCGGTGCGGCGCCGCCCTCACGCAGGCTGCGGCCGGTCAGGGTCAGGAAGACGTCGTCGAGCGTCGGGCGCACCACCTCGACCTCCGCCGCCGGGCGACCGTGCGCGCGCAGGTCGTCCAGGATTCCGGTGACGCGCCTCGGTGCCTCCTGCGTCGAGATCAAGAGCCGAACTCCTTCCCGTACGGGGGAAAGCCCGCCCAGCACCGAGGCCGCGCTCGCCGCGTCCGTCTCGTGGTCGAACCCGAGGATGATCCGGTCGCCCACATGCTCGGCCTTGAGCCGCGCCGGGCTGTCGTCCGCGATGATCCGCCCGTGGTCGATGACGATCACCCGCTCGGCCATCGAGTCCGCCTCGTCGAGGTAGTGCGTGGTCAGCACGATCGTCGTCTCGTGCCGGGCCCGCAGGTCGAGGATGTGCTCCTGCAGGTTCGCGCGGTTCTGCGGATCCAGACCGGTCGACGGCTCGTCGAGGAAGAGCAGGTCGGGCGCGTGGATCAGGCCCATCGCGATGTCCAGCCGGCGGCGCTGCCCGCCGGACAGGCTCGACACGCGCCGGTCGGCCACTTCGGACAGACCCAGGGACTCGACCAGCGTGGCGGCTCGGGCCCGGGCGTCGGGCACCTTGAGCCCGTACGCCCGCCCCTGACTGATCAGTTCGTCGCGGCCGCGCTGGCTGTGGCCGGCACCGTTGCCCTGCCCGATGTAGCCGATCCGCAGCCGCACCTCGCGCTGCTGCCGCACCACGTCGAAACCGGCCACCCGGGCCGTCCCCGAGGTCGGCGGGATCAGCGTGGTGAGCATGCGCAGCGTCGTCGACTTGCCGGCGCCGTTCGGGCCGAGCAGCGCGACCAGTTCACCCGGCTCGACCCGCAGATCGATGCCGTCCACCGCCCGCACGTCCTTGAAGTGCTTGGTGAGCCCCTGTGTCTGAATCATGTTTTCCAAGCTAGGGTCGCTTGCGGCCACTTTCTGACCTCAATGCGGCGGAGTCTGGATCCATGGCGAACACGAGTGCCCGGATGCTGCGGCTGCTGTCCCTGCTTCAGACCCACCGTTACTGGCCGGGTTCGGAACTCGCGGACCGGCTCGAGGTGAGCCCGCGGACCCTGCGGCGCGACGTCGACCGGCTGCGCGAGCTGGGCTATCCGGTCGACGCCAGCCGCGGCGTGGCCGGGGGCTACCAGTTGCAGGCGGGCGCGGCGGTGCCTCCGCTGCTGCTCGACGACGATGAGGCGGTCGCGATCGCGGTCGGGCTCCGGACGGCGGCGGCGGGTGCGGTCGCCGGGTTCGAGGAGACTTCCGTACGGGCGTTGGCCAAGGTCATCCAACTGCTGCCGCCCCGGCTGCGCCGTCGCATCGACGCGTTGCGGGCAGTGACCGCGCCCGGCGTCTTCGGCGGCGGTCCGACGCTGGACGCCACGGTGCTGACCACCCTGGCCATGGCGTGCCGGGGCGAGGAGCGGCTGCGTTTCGACTACGCGCCGCGCGAGGGCGCGGCGTCGTCGCGCTACGTGGAGCCGCACCACCTGGTGCCGATCGGCCGCCGCTGGTACCTGGTCGCCTGGGACCTCGACCGCGGCGACTGGCGCAGCTTCCGCGTCGACCGCCTGGACACGCCCGCCCTGACCGGCGCCCGCTTCCGGCCGCGCGAGATCCCCGGCGGTGACCCGGCGGAGTGGCTGCGTTCCCGCATGTCGAGGATCCCGGCCCGCTACGACGTCGCGGTCCTCTTCGAAACACCCGCGTCGACGGTGCGCGCGATGATCGGCCACTACGGCACGGTCGACGAGATCTCGGAGGTGTCGTGCCGGATGCACATGAACACCGACGACCTGGGCTGGCCGGTGATGGTGGTCGGGGTGCTGGGCGTGCCGTTCACGATCGAGTCGCCCGAGGAGTTGCGGACTCAGGTGCGTGCCACCGCCGAGACCCTGCTGCGCGGTTCCGCTTCGTAGGCCGGCCGTCTTTGCTGAACACCGGCGATCTGGGTTGGTCGGCGTGCCGTTCACGATCGAGTCGCCCGAGCAGTTGTGACCCTGCGCGCTACCTCTACTACCGCTTGACTCGCGCCCGAGCAGTTGCGAGCCCGAGCGCGCCGCCTCTACCCGTTTTGCTGCGCGGATCCGCCTGATGGGTGGTCGGCCTTGTTGGACGGATCGGCGCCCCCGTGGCGCCGATCCGCATGACGGAAGCTATCGACCACCTCTGACACTTTTCCGGCGTCGGCCACGCCCGCGCTTGGACGAAATCTCCGGGCACCGAGGCCTCAACCACGACGGCACGCGCGGCGATCAGTGCTCGCGACGCCATGACCTGCGCCTTCGATCCGCCGGGCGCGCGCGGTGCGATTCCGAGGCACTTCGTAGGGCCTTAATAGTGGCGGTGGTCACACTTTCAGGCTCCTGGATCGTCGGCGTGCCGATGGATCACGTCGGACCGGGGACACCGGAAAATGTCAGGGGGTCCGTGCAGAATCGGGTCCATGACGACCATCGGTGCGATCTTCCTGCCGAGCAATCCGCCCGAGTCCCTGCGCTCCGTCGCTCAGGCCGCCGATCAGGCCGGCCTCGAAGAGCTGTGGCTGTGGGAAGACTGCTTTCTCAACGGAGGTCTCACCGCCTCCACGGCCGCTCTGGCCTGGACCGAAAATCTGCGCGTCGGCGTCGGCATCATGCCGGTCCCGTTCCGCAACGTCGCGTCCCTGGCGATGGAGGTCGCCACCCTGGGCCGCATGTTCGGCGAGCGGGCCCTGCCCGGCATCGGGCACGGCGTGCAGGAATGGATGGGTCAGGTCGGCGCCCGGGCCGCGTCGCCGCTGACGCTCCTGCGCGAATACGCGACCGCCCTGCGCGCCCTGCTCCACGGCGAGTCGGTCACGGTCGAGGGGCGCTATGTGAAGCTCGACAACGTCAAGCTCGACTGGCCGCCCGCCGTCCCGCCGCTGCTCTCGGTCGCCGCCGGCGGCCCCAAGACGATCGCGCTGGCCGGCGAGGTGGGCGACGCCGTGGTCCTCTCCGGCGGCACCAGCCCCGCCCAGGTCGCCGAGGCGGCCAAGGTGGTGACCGACGCCCAGATCGTCGTGTTCCTGCCCGCCCTCACCGGCCCCGGCGCGGCCGAGAAGCTGGCGGCCGACGCGCTGGTCTACAAGGCCGACTATCCCGGCGTATCCGGCAGTCCCGCCGAGATCGCCGCCGGCGTGGCCGAGTTCGTGGCGGCCGGCGCGAGCAAGGTGATCCTCCAGCCGGTGCCCGGCGAAGACCCCGCGGCCTACGCCCGCTGGGTCGCCGAAGAGATCCGCCCTCTGGTCGACTGACAGCGTCCACGCCGCCGGGTGCTCGCGCTGCCGGGTTGACGCTGGGGCGCTCGTGGGTGGCTGTGGGTGCGTCCACTGATCGGCCGACGGTGGCGCCGTTTCTGGGTGCGCTGAGTCGGCGTTCGGTGTTTCCGCAGCTGGGTGGGGTGGCGCCGCTTGCCGGGTCAGCGCGGGGTGTGCCCTGGGTCGGTGATGGCGGGGCTGCTTGTCGGGTGTGCTCTGGCTTGGCGTGGGGTCTGTCCGCGGTTGGTGTGGTGATGTCGTTGCCGGGTCGGCGTGGTGCGCTCGGGGTCGGGTGGTGATGGCGCCCGACTTCGGGTGCGCGTCGGGTCGACGAGGGCGTGTCCGCGGTCGGGTGACGACGCCGCCGTCTGTCGCATGTTCGTCGGGTCCGCGAGGGTGGGCCGGTGGTCGGGTGATGGTGACGCCGGTCGCGAATCGGGCCGTTCGGACGGGGCGGTCCGATAGCCTCGGCCGATGCGCCCCGGGTGACGACACCGGGGTGGTGACGGGGCGGCACGGGAGGGTTTCGGCGTGATGCGATACGTGGCGATCGGCGACAGTTTCACCGAGGGCGTGGGCGACGAACAGCCCGACGGCTCGGTACGCGGCTGGGCCGACCTGGTTGCCGCCGGGCTGGCCGCGGGCGAGGGCGAGACGGTGCAATACGCGAACCTCGCCATCCGGGGCCGCCTGCTCGAGCCGATCGTCCACGAGCAACTCGACGCCGCGCTGGCGCTGTCGCCGCGGCCCACGATGCTGACGCTCAACGGCGGCGGCAACGACATGCTGCGTCCCGGCGGTGACATGCTGCGCCTGGCCGAGCTGACCGAGAAGGCCATCCAGCGCTGTGCCGAGGCCGGCGTGCGGATGGTCCTGCTCAGCGGCGGCGACCCGTCCGACCGGCTGCCGCTGGGCGGAGTGATGCGCCGCCGCGGCGAACAGCTCACCCAGTCGGCGATCGAGCTCGCGAAGCGCTACGACGTCACGTTCGTCGACGTCTTCCACGACGCCGAGATCCGCCGGGCCGGCTACTGGTCACCCGACCGCCTCCACCTCAACGCGGCCGGCCACACCCGGGTCGCCAGCCTGGTGCTCCGGGCGCTGGGCTACGAACGCGCCGCCCACGTGATCGCCCCCGGCCCGGCCGAGAGCCGCAAGGTGCTGGCCGAGGCGCGCTATTACCGCGAACACGTCCTGCCCTGGCTCAACCGCCGTTTCCGCGGCCGTTCCTCCGGCGACAACCGCACCGGCAAGTTCGTCGAGTGGGCCGACATCACCCCCGCCTGACCCACCCGTCGAGCCCGCATCGTGCAGCCTCGGCGTGAGGTCAACGCCCGCCTCGCCGGCCCGACACCGAGCCGCGGGTTATCCACACCAGGAAGTTATCCACAGCGCAGCCAGTCCGGCCCCGCGTTGATCGGCCATTTCTGCCACAATTGCCCTGGTGGGGGACCCCCTGGGAGGGCGGGCAATGCGCCTGGAACCACCTACCCCTACCACGATCAACCGCCCGCCCCGAGCGCATCGACATCGAGCCGCTCCCCAGCCGATCGAGCCCTGGCCGTTCCGAGCGCGACGAGATCGTGTCGAGCGCGTCCGGCCTGTCGGAGCGCGATGACATCGGGCCGTGCATGTATGGCCAGTCCAATCGTGGCGACATTGGGCCGTGCACACCCGGCCTGTCCGAGCGCGACGAGATCGGGCCATGCACACCCGGCCTGTCCGAGCGCGACGAGATCGGGCCGTGCACACCCGGCCTGTCCGAGCGCGACGAGATCGGGCCGTGCACACCCGGCCTGTCCGAGCGCGACGAGATCGGGCCGTGCACACCCGGCCTGTCTGAGCGCGGCGACATCGGGCCGTGCACGTCGGGCCCGTCCGAGCGCGATGACATTGTGCCGTGCGCGTCCGGCCCGTCGGATCGCGACGAGATCGTGCCGAGCACGCCCAGCCCGTCGGAGCGCGGCGTCGGGCCGGGGCGGGCTGGTCAGGGGAGAGGGCGCAGGCGAATGTGGTCGTCGTGCCACTCGGCGCCGACCAGGAAGCGCTTGGTGCCGGCGATCTCGAAGCCGTTCTTCGCGTAGAACCGACCGGCCCGTACGTTCTGCTGGTTGACGCCCAGCCAGCAGAACGCCGCCCCGGTCGCGGCGGCCTCGGCCAAGGTCGCGGTCATCAGGGCGGCCGCCGCGCCCGAGCCGTGCCGCTCCGGCGCCAGGTAGAACTTGCTCAGCTCGATGCTGACGGTCTCGTCCACGACGGCGGCCACGTCCGGGTCCTTGATCGGGCCGCGGACCAGCATCGAATAGCCGACCGGCCGGTCCTCGTCGTAGGCCAGCAGCAGCACCCGCGCGGGGTCGGCGAGGTAGTCGCGGAAACTCGCCACCGACAGGTGCGTGGCGATGAACGCGTCGATGTCCGCCTGCAGCGTTCCGGGCGGACAGGCCAGCCCGAACGTCCGTTCGGCCAGATCGTGCAGTAGTTCGGTGTCGGCATCTCCGGCGCGACGGGTCGTGATCGACATGGAAAGACAGTTTATGGTTTCTCGCGTGAGCGCTCCCACGATGAGACAACTCGGCGACGTCATTCCGCTGCCGGCTTCGGTCCGGCCCGACGCTTCCGCCGACTTCCGGATCACGTCCGATGTGTCGGTGAGCGCCGCCCCCGCGGCCGCCGCCGTCGCCGATGAACTGGCCGAGGTGCTGCGCCGGTCCACCGGCTTCCCGGTGCCCCGGGGCGAGGACGGTGCCGTCCGCCTCCACCTGGACGACTCCGACGAGGTGAAGTCGCCGGAGTCGTACCGGCTCGACATCGCCGCCGACGGCGTCACCCTCAGCGCACCCACCCAGCAGGGGCTGTTCGCCGGGCTGCAGACGCTGCGCCAGCTGCTCCCGGAGAGCCTGGCCGCCGAGGTCGTGCTGCCCGGCGGCCGGATCGAGGACGAGCCCCGCTTCGCCTACCGCGGCACGATGCTCGACCTGGCCCGGCACTTCTACAGCCCGGCCGACATCCGGTCCTACATCGACACGATCGCCCAGTTCAAAATCAACTATCTGCACCTGCACCTCACCGACGATCAGGGCTGGCGGCTCGAGATCGAGGGCTGGCCGCGTCTCACCGAGGTCAGCGGCGGCGAGGGCACCGGGATCGACGGCCAGGGCCCGGGCTTCCTCACCGCGCAGGAATACACGGACCTGGTGGCGTACGGGGAAACGCGTTTTGTCACGATCGTCCCCGAGATCGACCTGCCCGGCCACGTCAACGCCGCCCAGGTCGCCTACCCCGAGCTGACCACCGACGGCGAGCCGGTGCAGCCGCGGACCGACGCCGAGGTGGGCTACTCGTCGCTGGTCGCCGACAAGGAGATCACGTACACCTTCGTCGAGGACGTCATCCGCGTCGTGGCCGCCCTGACCCCCGGCCCGTTCCTGCACATCGGTGGCGACGAGGCGCTGAGCACGACGGCCGAGGACTACCGGACGTTCATGACCCGGGTGCTGCCGATGGCCGGCAAGTACGGCAAGCGGGCGATCGGCTGGCACGAGATGGCCGCCGTCGACCTGCCGCCGACCGCGGTCCCGCAGTACTGGCGGATCGAGCCCGCGGACGGCGGAGTCACCCGGGCCGCCCAGGCCGGACACCAGGTGATCATGTCGCCGGCCGACCGCAGCTACCTCGACATGAAGTACGACGACGCCAGCCCGCTCGGCCTGGACTGGGCCGGCCTGCTCGGCGTCGAGCGCTCCTACGACTGGGACCCGGCCGACCGCCTGCCCGGCGTGGGCGAGGAGTCCCTGCTCGGCGTCGAGGCGCCGCTGTGGTCCGAGACCCTGCGGAGCCTGGCCGACGTGCACTACATGGCGTTCCCGCGGCTGCTGGCGATCGCCGAGATCGGCTGGACGCCGCGTGCCGACCGCGACTGGACGTCGTTCCGCCGCCGGTTGGCCGAGTACGGCCCGCGCTTCGAGGCGCAGGGCGTCAACTACCACCGATCCCCGGAGATCGACTGGAAGTAGCCGCAGGGACGACGATCTCGAGGCCGCTCCGGGGGCGGGTCGGCACGCGGGCCAGGTCGATGCTCGTGTCCTGCGGCGGCAGGTAGTAGTCGAGTTTCGCCAGCCTCTGCACGAGCGTCCCCAGCACCGCGACCGTGATCTGTTCGCCGGGACAGCGGTGGCCCGTACGCGGGTCGCCGCCGCCCTGCGGGATCAGCTCGAACTCGCCGATCGGCCGTCCCAGGAAGCGTTCGGGCCGGAACTCGTACGGCTCGGGCCAGACCCGTGGATCGTGGTGCTGGCCGTACACGTCGAGCAGCACGAGCGCGCCCTTCGGGATGTCGGTGCGCTGGAAGTGCAGGTCGCGTCGGGCCCGCCCGCCCAGGAACGGTACGAACGGATAGAACCGCCGCACCTCGTGCACGAACGCCTCGGTGTAGTCGTCGTCGCCGGCGCGCAGGCGGGCCCGGGTTCCGGGCCAGCGGTCGAGGGCGTGCCCGGCGAACGCGACGAACCAGGCGACGGCCGTGGTCGGGCGGATGATGTTGATGAGTTCGACGGCGGCGCTCCGCGCATCGAGCAGGTAGCCGTTCTCGAGGTGGTGCGCGATCTTCGACACCGGTTCGCCGGTCGGTTCCTGACGGCGTACGTCCTCGATCAGCCGGGCCAGCTGCCGTTCGCAACGCACACGCGCCACCCGGGCCCGCACGTGACGCGGGCCCAGCGTCGCGAACCCGTCCACCATCGCCACCATGTCAGAGGCCAGAGCATTGGTGGGTACGCCGGTCCACCGTTCCGCCGCGTCCGCGAGCACCCGGCTGGTCTCGTCGAAGAGCGACACCGGCCCGGCGCCGCGCCAGCCGTCGGCCGCCTCGTCGAAGATCTTGCCGGCCAGCGAGGCCAGCGTGTCCACGCCGTCCTCGTGCATCAGCAACGCCACGAAGAGGGCCTTGCGCGCCCTGTGGGCCTCGCCGTCGAGGGTGTGCACGCCCCGGCCGAACAGCGTGTCGACCACGGGTGCGGGCAGGGCGGTGTGCCGTTCGAGGTGGCCGCGTTCGTAGAAGAACCGGGCCGCGTCGGGTCCGCTGATCGCGACCGCGGGCTGCCCGCCGAACCGCAGGGGAACGGGCTGTCCGTGGCTGCGGCGGCGTAGGTCCGGGAGCCAGGCGTAGCCCTTCGTCCCGAACGCGAGGGTCTGGTCGAAAAACGCCATGGCAGTCCGTATCCCCTTCGGTGACGGCGTGAAACCGGGTCGAAAATCTTCCTTATTTTTCCTGTCGTCGGACTCTGCGTCTGGGCTTTCCGTCGGACCACCGCCCTAGGCTGGGGTCCTCGATTGCGGAGGTTTCAAGTGCGATCCGATACACCGGGAACGCGGTCGGCGCTGATGCTGGCCGGATTCCTGGCGGTGGCGTGGCTTCAGGTCGCCGCCGTCCTGCTCGTCGTGCTGCTCGTGCTCGAGCCGCTGCCCGGCGAGATCGCGCTGCAGGTGGCGGTGCCGTTGGTCATCGCCGTCGCCGGCCTGCTCTGGTGGGCGACCGTGCGGGCGCTGCGCCTGCGCCGCCCCGCGCCGGCCGGGGTGCCCGTGCTGCGCCAGCACGCGCCCGCCCTCTGGACGATGATCGACGACGCCGCGGCCGCGGCCGGGGTCAAGCCGCCCGGTGGGGTGACCGTGGTGGCCGGGGCGACGGTCACCGTCGCGCAGCGTCTGCGCCTCGGTGGTCTGGCCGGTGGGCACCGCGAGCTCCACCTCGGGCTGCCGCTGCTGCAGGCGTGGGACGAGTCGCGGGTGCGGGCTGTCGTGGCGCACGAACTGGCCCACGGCTCGCCCGCGCTGGGTGGCCGGTTCGGCCCGATGGCCCGGCGCGGCCGGCTCGCCCTGGGCCGCATCGTGCCGCGCATCCCGCGCCGCAGCCCGGCCGGGCCGCTGCTGCGGGCGTGGGCCCGGTGGTACAAGGCGGTCGACACCCCGTACAGCCACGCTCAAGAGCTGGCCGCCGACCGCGTGGCGGCCACCTTCGCCGGTCCGCACGCGGCGGCCGCGGTGCTGCGTGACGGCCCCGCGCTCGAGAGCATGCAGCAGATGTTCCACGCCGAATACCTCAGTCCCGGCTGGCAGGCTGGTCTCGTTCCCGACGACGTGTTCGGTGGCTTCCTGCGGGTCCTGGCCGCCCGGGGCGACGACATGGCCGCCTTCCGGGCCCACGATCCCGAGCCGCCGGGGGAGTGGGATCCGCACCCGCCGCTCGCCGAGCGCCTGGCCGCCCTGGCCGAGATCACCCCCGAGGGCCCCGAGCCGCCCGGAAAGCCGGCCGGCGAGCTGGTGCCCGACCTGCCCGGCCTGGGCCGGGCCCTGCAGGCGGTCGCGTTCCCGGTCGGTGGCCGCGCGGTCGTGGGCTGGGACGAGTTCTTCGGCGTGGCCCGTGTCGCCGAGATGGAGCGTGAGGCCGACGCCTCCCTGCGCGCGTTGTCCCGGGCCGCGGGCGTTCCGGTGACCGGCGTGGGCGAAGTGCTCGACCTCGCCGCCGACGGCCGGCTGCGCAAGATCGCCGAGACGGTCTTCGGCGATCTGCCGGCCGACGAGGTCTCCGGCCGCATCACCGACCTGCTCGCCCTGCTGCTGGCCCTGGCCGCGCTGCACAGCGGCAAGGCCCGCTGGCGGCACAGCTGGACCGGCACGGCCGAGCTGGTCGCGATCGACGGCTCCTATCTGGAGCTGCACGCCCCGGCCGAGGCGGCCGGCGACCCGGCCACGGTCGGCCAGGCCCGCGAGTGGCTGACCACCCTCGGCGTCGACATCACGGCCGACGCCTCGACCGCGCGGCACCACTCGGCCCGCGTGCCGGTGCTCGGCGGCGTGGTCGGCGTGCAGGTCGACGGCGCCCGCACCGACCTGCTGGTCCTCGAGACCGGCCTGTTCCTGGTGCCCGCCCTGCCCCGCACCCGCCACCACGAGTCCCGGCGCCGCCTGACCCGCCTGGCCACCGACGGCGTCCTCACCGACGGCTCACCCGCACCGGCTTCGGCACCCCCGACCGGGACGCCGGGCGGCGGCACCGCCACCGCGACACTGACCGAGACAAGCGCGGCGGAGAAGACCACGACGGAGAAGACCGTGTCGGCCAGCCGGTTCGTGCCGTTTGCCGACGTCGCCACCGCCTCGGCCACCCGCAACGGCCGCCGTTCGTGGGAGATCAACCTGCGCGACGGCGGCACGCTCAACGTGCGGTCCACACTCGACTCGGAGGAGCTGCCCGGCGGCTGGGCCGCTCTCGACGACGCGGTGGCCTTCCTGACCCGCACCCGCTGACGGGCCCATCCGCGCAGACCTGCCCACGCGAACCCGCCCGTGCGAACCCGCCCCCGTGCTCCGCGGCGCTGACCTGCGACGGGATGAACTCTTCGCCGCCGCGGGTCGTATGTACGACCGAAGGGTGAACACTCCGTCACATCACGTCACAATAACCTCGCGGATTGTTCGCTTTATCGCTCCCGATAACGGGTAGGAGAAAACCCGGAACGGCGGGATGATCCTTTCGAGGCGGGGAGGCCGACATGGAGCGGGGGCCATTGGCGCTCTTCGGCGCGATCGTCGCGGTCGGCGTCGGTCCCGCGCTGTGGATGGGTGTCCAGCTCGGCGCGATGAGCAATGAGGACAGTCCGGCCCGCCCACCCGTGGTCAACCAGCAGCGCGCCGACAAGACCGGCCAGGAGCTGCTCGGCGGCACCGGCGCGGGGGAGCAGACGAACGACAGCCCGGCCACCGAGCCGCGTGGCCACGTCGTCCCGTTGACCACGTCACCGTCGGCCGAGCCTTCGTCCAGCGCCAGCCGCGAGCCGTCGCCGTCGGCCACCTCGCCGTCGGCCGAGCCGTCGCCGACCAGCGACTCCCCGTCCACGCCGCCGACCGAGTCCACCACGCAACCGGCGGGCGATCCGACCGACACCACTGAGCCGCCGGTCGAGGTGACCGACGACCCCACGGTCCCGCCCTCCCCTCCGGTCGGGAACGACGACGAGAACGACGACGAGGGCGGCAGCTACGGCGGTTACGTCGAGGCCGAGGATTCGGGCAGGTAGGTCGCGGCCAGACCCCGGGCCGTCTCGGCGAAACAGGCTCGCAGCTCGGGTGGGTCGAGCACCTCGGCCGAGGCGCCCAGTTTGAGCAGTTCGATGTGCCCGTGCCGCACCGACTCGATCGGCACCCGGGTGACCAGCCAGCCGTCCTCGCCGGGCGGCCCGGCTTCGGCGCGCGCCACCCGGGACATCTCGGGCGGAAAGACGTACGCCATCCGGGTCAGCGCCTCGCTCGTCATGCGGACGGTGGCCATCGCGGTGTAGACGCTCCGCTCGTACCGCTCGGTCCACTCCCGCCAGAACGCGGCCAGATCGAATTCCGCGGGCCGCGACGCGAGCTCGTCCAGCAGCTCGGCCTCGAGAATGTTCGACACCCGGTAGGCGGTGGTGCGGGTCCCGGTCGCGGCGACCAGATACCACCGGCCGGCCTTGAGCACGACGCCCAGCGGGTGCAGCGTGCGGGTCACCTCGCGCGGTGCCTTCCAGCGGCGGTAGCGCACCTCCAGCCGGCGTCCGCTCCACACGGCGTCGGCCACGGCCGAGAGATGCGGGGTCGGCTCGTCGCCGCGGAACCAGCCGGGGGCGTCGAGATGAAACCTTTCCCGTACGCGGTCAGCCCGATCCGCCAGCTCACCCGGCAACGACGCACGCAGTTTGAGCTGGGCCGCCGCCAGCACCGACCCGAGACCCAGCTCGGCCGCCGGTCCCGGCATCCCGGCCAGGAACAGCGTGCCCGCCTCGTCCGAGGTGAGGCCGGTGAGCCGGGTGCGGTAACCGTCGAGCAGCTGATAGCCGCCGGACGGGCCGCGGTCGGCGTAGACCGGCACTCCGGCCGCGCCCAGCGACTCGACGTCGCGATAGACCGTGCGCACCGAGACCTCGAGCTCGTCGGCGAGATCCTGCGCCGTCATCCGCCCACGGGTCTGCAACAGGAGCAGAAGCGAGAGCAGACGGTCGGCGCGCACCAACCCACGCTAACGCCGAAGGGGGAGCCGGCGGCTCCCCCTTCGGTCGGACGGTCGGTCAGAGCGCGGTCAGGCGGTTGATGATGTCGCGGTACGCGCGGAGCTCGACCCGCAGCTTCTCGGTGTCGTCGGCGTTGCCGCCCAAGCTGTCCCGCTGCGCCTTGAGGGCACCGGTCAGCTTGTCGACCGCCTCGCCGACCAGCTCCGCCGCCTCGGCCGTGGCCGCCTTCGGCTCGTCGACGAAGCGCAGCTGGATGTCGCGGAACCGCTCGGCGAACGAGTCGCCGTCCGGCAGCAGCTTCTCGGATTCCGCCTTCTTCCCGGCGGGGGTGGTGCTCGCCGGCACCGGGGCCGCGGCAACCACCGGGGAGGGCGTCTCGGCGGCCGGGGTCGGCTGGAACTCCTCGCCGTCGCGATAGCCGTTGGTGGCGGCCTTGTCGGTGTCGCTGTCGTCCTTCAGCGTGTCACCGGTGGCCGGGTCGACCGCCTTCGGGCTGTCGAACGTGCCGTCGTCCTTGATCGCCGCGTCCTTGTCGGCGTCGGTGTCGGCGTCCTTGACGGCGTCGTCCCGCTTGCGGTCGTCCGAGCTGATCACCTGCGTCCGGTCCGCGTCGTCCTTGGGCTGGTCGAGGGGGAGGTCGACGGCGTCCCGGTCGGCGTGGGAGCCCCGGTAGTCCTTGTCGTCGACGGTGTCCTCGACGACGGTCCCGTCCGGGCCGTACGTGGTGGCGGTCTTCGGCTTGTCGGCATCGGTCGACGTGTCACCGGAAGCCGACGTGTCATCGGACGCCAGCGAGTCGCGGGCAGCCGGCCTGTCACCGGCGACCGGCGTGTCACCGGGTGCGTCGCTCCACGGCGATCCGGCGCGCTGGGGCGGCACGCCGACCGGGTCGGTCGCCGCGCGGTCCCGGTCGGAGATCTCCTGGGTCTCGTTCTCTTTCTCGTTGGAGAAGAACTTCATGGCGGTGGCTCCTAGCGGCTGGTGTCGCGGGCGGGGGATTCGGACTCGTCGGCGGCCCGGCGAGGAGCGGGCGTGGGTGCATCCGAAGTGGACACAGGAGTAGTAGTACCAGTCGACGGCACCGGGTCGGTCCCGAGTAGGTCGGCGAAGAGCGCCCGGTAGTGCACCAGGGCCTGGCGCAGGTCCTCGGTGTTCGCCTCGCCCGCGGTGTTGCGCCGGCTGATCTCGTGAGCCTTGCGGTAGTGCTCGAGCGTGCGGGCGTGCTCGACCGAAAGGGTCGCGAGCCGCTCGTCGTACTCGGCGGTCGGGTAACCCCGGTCCGTGATCAGACGTGTGACCAGCTCGTCGGCGGCCGTCACGGCCTCGACCGGGCTGTCCACGAACTGGATCTGGACCTCTTCCCAGTTCGCCGCGTAGGTGGTCTGCGCCTCGGGGGAGAGCGGCTTCAGCTCGAGCGCGGCGTGCTTCTTCTCACGCTCGCGGAGCTCCTTCTCGGCCTCGGTGCGGCTTCCGGAGTCGGCGACCGCGCGGTCGTACTCCGGTCCGAAGGTGTGCTGCAGTTGCTTGCGTCGCATGACCTGGACGCCGTACACGACCGCGGCGATCACAACCAGGATGACGACGATCAGGATGATCGTGGCTGTGGGGGACATGGGGCCTCCTCTTATCCGATCCCGGTATTCCCACCCACGTGGTGTCGTCAATCCCCTCCGGCGTGTTCGGTTTCGCCCGATCCTTCGATCCGTTGGGTAACTGCCTGGTCACAGTGTCACAAGGACGACCGGCCCGGGCATGCCAATCTCGCTGCTTAAAAAGGACTTAAGCGCGCTTTTAGGTACGCCGCAGTGGTGGCTCGCTCCGAAGTCTTTACGTATTCTCCCGAAGGCGTACGCCAGAAGAGCGGAGCCTGATGAAGAAGCGTTACTGGTCGATCCGTTCGAAGATCATCGTGTTGGTGGCCGTCCCGTTGACGGCACTGCTGGCGCTGTGGGTCTTCGCGACGGCGCTCACCGCCGGTCCGGCGTTCAACCTGCTGTCCGCCCGCACGGTGCTGGACAACGTCGGCAACCCCGGCATCGAGCTGGTCGGCCAGCTTCAGCGGGAGCGCCTGTTCAGTGTGGAATACCTCTCGGCCACCGGCCCGCCCACCCAGTCCCTGCTCGAGCAGCGCAGCGCCACCGACAAGGCGCTCGCCAACTTCCGCCGGCTGGCCGGGGGCGACGACGCGAGGGGCGCGGCCAGCGAGGTGTTGCGCGGCCGGATCGACGCGTTCCTGACCCAGCTCGACAGCCTGCCCGGCAACCGCACCCACATCAACAACCGGGCGATGGACGCGATCGGCGCGCAGAACTTCTTCAACAACGTGATCGGGGCCGGGTTCCAGACGTTTGCGGCCACCGCCACCTTCAACGATCCGCGGATCGACGGCGAGCTGCGCGCGCTGACCACGGTCGGGCAGGGCCAGGAATACCTGAGCCGGGTCGACGCGCTGGTCGGGGGCGTGACCGCCGCCGGCCGGTTCACGCCCGAGCTGCGCGGCGAGCTCATCCAGGACGTCGGCACCGCCCGCTTCCTGCTGGCCCGCGGTGTCGAAGACATGGCCGAGTCCGACCGTACGGCGTACAACGACCTGAGCGCCGGCCTCGCCTTCGAGCGGCTCGACAGCCTGCTCTCCCAGCTCGTGGAGCAGAGCCGCGACGGCTCGGCCACCCCGGTGAGCAGCGCCGAGTTCCGCCCGGCCTACGTCGCCGTGGCCCAGGAGCTGCGCGAGTTCGAGGTCGGGGCGACCGACGCGCTCACCGACCGGGCCCGTCCGGTGGCCGAGCGGGTGCTGATCCGGCTCGGACTGGCCGGCATCCTCGGCCTGGCCGCGCTGGCCTTCTCGCTCTATCTGTCGGTGCGGGTCGGCCGCTCGATCGTCGGCCGGCTGCGCCGCCTGCACGGCGAGGCCCGCGAGATGGCGGCCGAGCGGCTGCCCACCGTGGTCCGCCGGTTGCAACGCGGCGAAGAGGTGGACGTCGACGTCGAGACGCCCCCGCTGGAATACGGCCGCGACGAGATCGGTCAGCTCGGCCACGCCTTCAACGACGTGCAGCGCACGGCCCTGCAGTCGGCGGTCGAGGAGGCGAACGTCCGGCGCGGCCTCAACGAGGTGTTCCTCAACATCGCCCGGCGCAGCCAGACACTGCTGCACCGCCAGCTCGCGCTGCTCGACCGCATGGAGCGGCGCGAGACCGAGCCGCAGGAGCTCGAGGACCTCTACCGGGTCGACCACCTCGCCACCCGCATGCGGCGCCACGCGGAAGACCTGGTCATCCTGGCCGGCGCCGCGCCCGGCCGCGGCTGGCGCAACCCGGTCCCGGTGATCGACGTCGTCCGCGGCGCGATCAGCGAGGTCGAGGACTACAAGCGCATCGACATCCGCTCGATCGAGGGCGCCTCGGTGCTGGGCCGCGCGGTCGGCGACGTCATCCACCTGCTGGCCGAGCTGCTGGAAAACGCCGCCTCGTTCTCCCCGCCGCACACCCGGGTGCAGGTCACCGGCCAGGTGCTGCCCAACGGCTACGGCATCGAGATCGAGGACCGCGGCCTGGGCCTGACACCCGAGGCGATCGACGAGATCAACCGGCGCCTGGTCGAGCCGCCCGAGTTCGATCCGGCCGACAGCGCCCGCCTCGGCCTGTTCGTGGTGGCCCAGCTGGCCAACCGGCACGGCATCCGGGTGTCGCTGCGCCCGTCGGCGTTCGCCGGGGTCACCGCCATCGTGCTGGTGCCGGCCGACCTGATCGTCGGGGCGACGCCGGCCGTGGCGCTGCCCGCCGGCGGGTCCACGGGGGAGCGTCCGCTGGTCGGATCGGGCAGCGACGACCCGTCCCGCCGTTCGCTGGCCGCGCTGCAGTGGCAGGGCGGCGAGCAGGTGCAGCAGGTCACCGCGTCGGGCCACCCGATCATCAACGGCACCGCGCTGCCCGGCCCCGAGGAGCCCCGCCCGGTCCGCGGCACGGTCACCAGCGGCCAGCACCGGGCGCCGGTCGCGCAGAGCGGTCCCTCGCCGAGTTCGGTCGCTGACGGGTTGAACGAGGAGGGCCTGGTCCAGCGGCGGCGGGTGCGCCGGCCGGTCGAGACGGCGCCGGCCGAGCCGCCGCGGGTCGAGGCCGACCTCGGGCCGGTGCGGGCCGAGCTCGAGGCGCTCAACGCCGCGTCCGACCTCCCGCAGATCGAGGGCCCGCGAGCCGGCCGCATTCCGGCGCCCCGCGCCGTGCCCCGCAATTCCGCCCCGGCCGCGATGCCGACGAGAGCGCCGGCCGCGATGCCGACCGGGGCGCCGGCCACAATGCCGACCGCGATGCCGGCCGGAGCTCCGGCCGACATCCCCGCACCGGTGTCACACGCCGAGACCACAGAGGACGGGCTTCCGCGCCGGGTCCGTCAGGCCAACCTGGTGCCGCAGCTGCGCCGCCCGGCCGGCGAGACGCCGCCCGAGCCCGAGCCGCAACTCCGCTCGCCCGAGCAGGTGCGCAGCATCATGAGCGCCCTCCAGCTCGGCACCACCCGCGGACGCATCGACGCGAACCGCTATCTGGCCGAGGGGGGAGCGTTAACTCCGGGTAACCGCCCCACCGCTGGCGGCGAGGTCAAACGCGGAGGTGAACGTCACACATCTGACGAATTCGTGCCGGAAGATCGGTCCAATGCGGATGACACGGACATTGATCTACCGGTGAGCGGCGGATCCTTTGCGGATGCGGCTACCGTCAGTTTTCCAGCGATCGTGAACGTGGCGCTTGCCCGGGACGAGAGAACACGGGACGAGGCAGCACGCGGCGAGGGAACGCGGGACGAGAGAGCAAACGGGGATGCGGCCAACGGCGGGGCATCAACCGGGGGCGACAACGTGACCAGGCCGGAAAAGGACGCATAAGTGACACAGACGACGAACCAGCGCGCGCAGCTCACCTGGCTCCTCGACGATCTGGTGGAGCGGGTGCCGACGGCGCAGCAGGCGGTCGTGCTCTCGGCCGACGGTCTCCTGATGGGAGCGTCGGCCGGACTGGGCCGCGAGGACGCCGAGCACCTGTCCGCGATGGCGGCCGGGTTCCAGAGCCTGGCCAAGGGCGCGAGCCGCCACTTCCGGGCCGGCCCGGTGCGCCAGACCGTGGTCGAGATGGAGTCCGCCTTCCTCTTCGTCACGGCCGCTGGACAGGGTGCGTGCCTGGCCGTGCTCGCCTCGTCCGACGCCGATCTCGGCCTGATCGCGTACGAGATGGCCATGCTCGTCACCCGGGTGGGCCAGAACATGAGCGCTCCGCAGCGCTCATCGGTGATGCCGTCCGATGCCGGCTGACCCGCCCCGCGCGACGCACGACTGGCTCGACCACGACGCCGGGCCGGTCGTCCGCCCGTACGCGATGACCCAGGGCCGCGTGGCTCCCGAGGGCAGCGAGTTCGACCTCGTCGCGTTCGTGGTGGCCACCTCGGCCGACGACCCGGAGGACGCCCCGCTGCAGCCCGAGCACCACGCGATCGTGGCCGCGTCGTGGGAGCCGATCTCGGTCGTCGAGCTGGCCTCGGCCCTCGACCTGTCCATCGGGGTCGTCCGGGTTTTACTCGGTGATCTACGCTCGGCAGGACTCATTTCGCTGTACGAACCCCCGGCGGCATCCCAGCCGCACGATGTCGACGTACTCAAGGCGGTTGTCAATGGACTCCGTGCGCTCTGACCGCAACGGCGCGTCGTCGCGCATCCCGGTCGCGCTCAAGATCCTGATCGCCGGCGGTTTCGGCGCCGGCAAGACCACGATGGTGGGCTCGGTCAGCGAGATCCGTCCGCTGCAGACCGAGGAGATCCTGACCGGGGTCGAGGGCGCCGACGACACCGGCGGGGTGGAGGGCAAGACCACCACCACCGTGACGATGGACTTCGGCCGCATCACCATCACCGAGGATCTGCAGCTCTACCTGTTCGGCACGCCCGGGCAGGACAGGTTCTGGTTCCTGTGGGACGAGCTGTCGCAGGGCGCGCTCGGCGCCGTCGTGCTGGCCGACACCCGCCGCCTCGCCGACTGCTTCCCCTCGATCGACTATTTCGAGCAGCGGGGCACGCCGTTCGTCGTCGCGGTCAACTGCTTCGATCCCGACCAGCGTTTCGGGGCCGACGCCGTGGGCCGCGCGCTCGACCTCGACGCCGGGGTCCCGGTGGTCCTGTTCGACGCCCGCGAGCCCACCGGCGCCCGTAACGTCCTGATCGAGCTGGTGGAATACGTCGCCCGCCGGCAACTGGCGGCCGCCGCGTCCCGCTGATCCCGCTGCCGCGCCACGCCGGATGCGGCAGGAGCGACGGATCACCCGGCCGCCGTGTCCCCCTGATAGCGGCGATGTGATGGGATCACCCTATGGGCGCGAGCGATGAACTCCTCTTCGTCGGTGGCTACACGTCGGACAAGGGCGGTGACGGCGAGGGCATCACCCGGCTGCGGCGCGATCCGGCGACCGGCTCGCTGACCGGCCCGGAGGTCGTCGCGCCGACGCCGTCACCCTCGTTCCTGGTGCAGCATCCGACCCTTCCTCTCCTGTACGCGGTGAACGAGCTCGACCCCGACGGCACGGTCAGCGCCTTCGCGGTGGCCTCCGACGGGTCGCTCACGCCGGTGTCGAGCCGGCCCACCGGCGGCAGCGACCCGGCCCACCTCGCCGTGACGGCCGGCGGGCGTCACCTGCTCGTGGCCAACTACGGCACCGGTTCGGTCGCCGTCTTCCCGCTCGACCCCGAGGGTGCTCTCGGTGAGCGTTCCGACCTGCTCACGCTCGAGGGCAGCGGCCCGGTCACCGACCGCCAGGCCGGCCCGCACGCCCACATGGTCTTCCCGGTGCGTGACGAGGTGCTGATCGCCGACCTCGGTTCCGACCACGTGTGGCGGGCCCGGCTCGACCCGGTCGCCGGCCGCCTGACGATGCTGACGCCGGCGGTGGCCGCGAAGCCCGGCACCGGCCCGCGGCACGTCCGCTTCTCGCCCGACGGCGCGCTCTTCGTGGTCGGCGAGCTCGGCGGCGACCTCAGCTGGTGGCGCCCGGCCGCCGACGGCTCGCTCGACCTGGCCGGTCAGGCCGCGACGACCACGGCCGGGGGCGAGAACTACCCGTCCGAGATCGTGGTGCGCCCCGACGGTCGTTTCGTCTATGTCGCCAACCGCGGCCCGAACACGGTCGCGACCTTCTCGTGGGACGGCGAGGCGGCCGTGCTGGTGGCCGAGACGCCGGTCGGAGGTGACTGGCCAAGGCACATGATCCTGGTCGGGGATCACCTCTACGTAACCAATCAGCGATCACAGAGCGTGACGACGTTCCGGGTCGACCCCGAGACCGGCGTCCCGGTAGCGCTGGGTACGCCGACGGGTCACCCGACGCCGACATGCATCCTGCGCTGGACGGCCGTCGCGGGCAGGTAACCCCCACAACGGGATAGACGCTCATCATCGCGGCGGCGAGGACAAATCCGACACAGGTCGCCACTGATCGAGATGGCACCACCACGCGCAGTCACGCTTGATGCCAAGAATTCCAATCCGAGTAACTTTCGCCCGAACGTATATGGCATTCGGGTACGCAGATGCGCACTATAGAGCGCGTGTCAGGCCGCCATCGTAGAAACTTCAATCTCAGGGGAGCAGGCGTCGTCGGAGCTGCGATGGCATTAGTCGTCGTACTTGGTGGGTCCTACTACGGCTACCAGCAGCTCTCCGACAACGGCTGCTCCGGTTCCATCCGTTTGACCGTCGCCGCCACGAGCGAGGTCGCCTCTTCCATCGACCAGGTCGCGCAACGCTGGGTACAGGACGGCGCGAACGTCGACGGCACGTGTGTCGCCGTCGCGGTCGAGGACATCGACTCCGCGATCATGGCGGCCGCTGTCGCCGGTCAGCACAAGGTCGTCCTGGCCGGTGTGGGCACCGCGCCCGAGTCGGTCAAGGTGCCGGACATCTGGGTGCCGGACTCCTCGACCTGGATCCTGCGGTTGAAGTCCGAGGCGCCTGGCTTCGTGCCCTCCGACAGCAAGCCGATCGCGCAGAGCCCGATCGTGCTCGCCATGCCGCAGCCGGTCGCCGAGCAGCCCGCCATCGGCTGGCCCAACAAGAAGCTCGGCTGGGCCCAGCTGATGCAGCTCATGCTCACCAGCACGAGCCTGCAGACCGGCGTCACCGAACCGACCCGTGACGCGGCCGGCCTGTCCGGTCTGCTCGCGCTCGGTCAGGCGGCCGGTGCCGGCGACAAGGGACAGCAGGCCAAGGTCCAGGCGATCAAGAGGCTGGCCACCGACGCCTCCACCAAGCGCGACGAGCTGATCGGGCGGTTCCCGCGCTCGGCCGACCCCAACGACATCGGCAACTCGCTCAGCGCGGCGCCGGTCTCCGAGGCCGACGTGGTCACCTACAACTCGGGCAAGCCGCCCGTGCCGCTGGTCGCGATGTACCTCGAGCCCAGCCCGATGCCGCTGGACTACCCGTTCGCGGTCATGCCCCAGGTCGACCTGCAGAAGCAGCAGGCCGCCGCGGGTCTGCGGGCGCAGCTGGCCAGCGCCACCTTCAAGAACGCGCTCGGCGCGGCCGGTCTGCGGGCGCCCGACGGATCGTTCGGCGCCGGCTTCAGCCGTCCGCTCGGCGCCCCCGACGCGTCCCCGGCCGTCAGCAACTCGGTCGGCGGCACGACCGAGAACGGTGGCACCGCCGCCGCCGGTCTCGACGCCAGCGCGCTCAGCCAGGTGATCGGCAGCTGGAACGCCATCACCCAGCCGGGCCGGGTGCTCGCGGTCTTCGACGTCTCCGGTTCGATGAACCAGAAGGTGCCGACCGCCAACAACCAGACCCGGGCCGCGGTGACCCGCAAGGCGGCCGCCGCCGGTCTGCAGATGTTCGACGACAAGTGGGCCGTCGGCGTGTGGCTGTTCTCGACCGAGCTGGTCGGCAAACGGCCCTGGAAGCAGATCGTGCCGATCAGTCCGCTGGCGTCGGCCCGCGGGGAGCTGCAGGCGTCGATCGACCAGATCATCCCGAAGGAGAACGGCGACACCGGTCTCTACGACACCGTGCTCGACGCCTACAAGAACGTGAAGGCGAGCTGGCAGCCGGGCCGGGTCAACTCGGTCATCCTCTTCACCGACGGCAAGAACGAGAACGACGACGGCATCAAGATCGAGCAGCTGCTCAGCGAGCTGAAGCGGCTCAACGATCCGCGCAAGCCGATCCGTCTGGTGATCATCGGTATCGGTGACCAGGTCGACGAGAACGAGCTCCAGACGATCGTGAAGGCGACCCCCGCGGGCGGTGTCTTCGTCACCAAGGACCCGGCCAGGATGAGCTCGATCTTCGTCGAGGCCATCGGCCGCCGCACCGGCGCCGCCGGGAGCTAGTCCGAGACGAACGAAAAGGGCCGTCACCGCGAGGTGACGGCCCTTTTTCCATGAAGGCGCGAACTCATGGCTGCGGAGGCCGGCCGGTCCAGTCCAGGCAGACCGCGACCGCGTCGTCCTCCAGCTCGGCGTCGCCCACGAAGGCCCGCAGATCGCCCAGCAACGACCGCACGGCCTGCAGCGGCGCCAGCGTGCCGGCCCGCCGCACGAAGCGGGCCAGGGCCGCGTCCCCATAGCGCCCGGTCTCGGCCACGGCGTCATAGATCCCGTCGCTGACCAGCATCAGCCGGTCGCCCGGCTCGAGCCGGAACCGCTGCACCTGGTAGTCCGTGTCCTCGAACATGCCGAGCGGGAATTCCTTGGTCAGCTTCTCGTCGTGCACCTGGCCGTCGCGCAGCAGCAGGAGCCGGGGCGAGCCGGCGTCGACGGCCAGCATCTCCCCGGTGGTCAGGTCGAGTTCCAGCAGCAACGCCGACACGTAGGTCGCGCCCCGGTGCTCGGCGAAGACGGCCTGGTCGGCCAGCGCGGCCTGGTCGGCCAGCGGGATTCCGGCCCGGCGGGCGTTGCGCAGCGCATAGGTGGCGAGCGAGGTGAGCAGCGCCGCCGTCACCCCTTCGCCCATGCCGTTGAGCACGCTGAGCGAGAGCCGGCCGTCCTGGTCGGCCCAGTCGAAGCTGTCGCCGCGCACGTTGTAGGACGGCTCGAGCTGCCCGGCCAGGCCGAACGACGGGCGGATGCGGCTGCGGGCGGGCAGCAGCTCCCACTGCATCTCGGCGGCCAGCGTGAGCCGCCGGGTGCGGGCGACCGACTGGTAGCGGTCGGTGCCAGAGGCCGCGGCCTGGAGCTCATGGGCCAGCGCGACGGCGATCTCGGCCAGTTCGGTGCTCAGGCCGGGGTCGTCGGGGAGCGGCGCGCAGGCCAGAACCCCGATGCGTTCCCCTCGCGCCGAGACCGGCAGGAAGATCACATCGCCATCGTGCACTTCGGACTGGTGGTCGAAGCAGCGCCACGCGGGGTCTCCCGGACGGGTGCGAACGGCTTCGCCGAGCACCGGTACGAGGGCGGTCAAACGGTAGTCGACCAGGAACAACTCGGTTCGGGCGACCGCGTATTGCGAGGCGAGTCCCTCGGCCAGGCGTTCCGGAATCGCGTCGGCGGCCGCGTCGGCGAGAATCCGTCGAACCACCAGTAGCCTGTCGATCAATGGCGACCTCCTCGAACAGACACGCCCGTACGAGTAGTCTCTGCTGCACCATGGCCATTCACCATGGGCCGGACGGGCCTGACCCCATGCATGCCGCGGCGATCGACGACGCCGCGAAAGCCCTGCTGCTCGCGTGGGACGTGGCCCGCGAGCAGGTGACACCGCGCATGTCGTCGGTGCAGCTGAACGCGCTGCTCGCCGTCGAGCGCGCCGAGGGCATCAACCTGGGCGGCCTGGCGGCCGAGCTGGGCATGCTGCTCTCGTCGGCCAGCCGGTTGTGCGACCGCCTGGTGGCCTCGGGCATGGTCGAGCGGGTGCCCGGCCGGGCCGACCGCCGCGAGATCGCGCTCTATCTCACGCCCGCCTCCCGCAACCTGCTGGCCGAGCTGCGTCGCATCCGCCGTCGCGCGCTCACCGGCGTACTGGAAAAGATGTCTTCCGGTGGTCGGGCGGCCCTGCTGCGGGGGCTGACCGAGTTCGCCGCGGCCGCGGGGGAAAACGGCGGCAGCGCCTCGGCTCAGACGGCTTGAGCGAGCCATCCGGCCGGGTCCTCGCGCACGGATCGGATCACCGCGTCGGCCGCGCCGCGCATGGCCGCCTCCGATCCCAGGGCGGCCGGCCGCAGCGTGACCGGGGCCAGGTCGGCCGTGAGCACACGACGGTGCAGCTCGGCCTCGATGCCGGGCCGTAGCCGGTCGAACTCCGGGGCGTAAGCACCACCGAGCACGACTACCCCGATATCGAGCAGGTTCACGACCGCCGACAGGGCAATTCCGAGCGCCGACGCGGCCAGGTCGGGATCGGCCGCGACCGCCTCCTGACCCGCGTACTGCTCGAGGCAGCCGTTCGCGCCGCAGCGGCAGGGCCGGCCGTCGGGGAAGACCGTGACGTGGCCGATCTCGCCGCTCCAGCCCCGCCCGCCGCGGTAGAGCCCGCCGTCGAGCACGATGCCGGCGCCGATGCCGATCTCGCCCGAGACGTAGAGGAAGGTGGGCTCGGCGCCGTCGGCCCGCAGCTCGCCCAGGGCGGCCAGGTTGGCCTCGTTGTCGACGGTGACCGGCAGCCCGGCCAGATCCGGCACACGCACGTCCAGCCAGCCCAGGTTGGGCGCCACCCGCACGAGCCCGTCCGCCGCCACCAGACCCGGCACGGCGAGGGCGGCCCCGGCGAGCACCAGCCCGTCGGCCTCGGCCGCCGCGCGGGCCTGAACCGCGAGATCTCCCAGCTCGGCCAGGGCCGTCCCGGGTGACAGCAGCCGTTGGTCGCGCCGCGCCACGAAGCGGTGCCGCACCGCGCCGGTCAGGTCGACCACACAGGCGGCCTGATAGTCGACGTTGATCTCGAGGCCGAGCCCGGCCGGGCCCTGGGACGCGAGCGCCAGTCCGGCGGCGGGGCGGCCGGCGCCCGTACGGGGGGCCGGGTCGAGCTCGATGAGCAGACCACCGGCGATGAGGTCGTCGACGAGCGCCGAGACCGTGGCCCGGGTGAGACCGGTCGCTCCGGCGATCGCCGCCCGGGATGGCCGATCTGCGCTGTTTGCCACTGTCTGCAACACGAGCGCGAGATTGTGAGCTCGCACGCTCGATTGCCGGACGGGGGCCCGGGAAGCATTCATCAGGCGGCCGCTCACGGCCTTGACAATGCCACACGGCGGCCAAATAATTCAACCAATAAACAAATCCGAGCTGTTACGTGGAGGTAACACCGTGTCGGTCCAACCCACCCGTGAAGACAAGTTCTCCTTCGGCCTGTGGACCATCGGGTGGCAGGCCCAGGACGCGTTCGGTTCCGCGACCCGCCCCGCGCTCGACCCGGTCGAGGCGGTGCACAAGCTGGCCGAGCTCGGCGCTTACGGCCTGACGTTCCACGACGACGACCTCGTGCCCTTCGGCTCCGACGCGCAGACCCGCGACGGCATCGTGTCGGCGTTCAAGAAGGCGCTCGACGAGACCGGGATCATCGTCCCGATGGTCACCACCAACACCTTCAGCCACCCGGTGTTCAAGGACGGCGCGTTCACCAGCAACGACCGCTCGGTCCGGCGCTACGCGCTGCGCAAGGTGCTGCGCCAGGTCGACTTCGCGGCCGAGCTGGGCGCCAAGACCTTCGTGCTCTGGGGCGGCCGCGAGGGCGCCGAGTACGACGCGGCCAAGGACATCAACGCCGCCCTCGACCGCTACCGTGAGGGCCTCAACCTGGTCGCGCAGTATTCCGAGGACAAGGGCTACGGCCTGCGCTTCGCGATCGAGCCCAAGCCGAACGAGCCCCGCGGCGACATCCTGCTCCCGACCCTCGGCCACGCCATCGCGTTCACCTACGAGCTCGAGCGCCCCGAGCTGTTCGGCATCAACCCCGAGGTCGGCCACGAGCAGATGTCGAACCTCAACTTCACCCAGGGCATCGCCCAGGCCCTGTGGCAGAAGAAGCTCTTCCACATCGACCTCAACGGCCAGCACAGCGTCAAGTTCGACCAAGACCTGGTCTTCGGTCACGGCGACCTGCTCAACGCGTTCTCGCTGGTCGACCTGCTGGAGAACGGCCCGATCGGCGGCGGCCCCACGTACGACGGCCCCCGCCACTTCGACTACAAGCCGTCGCGCACCGAGGACATCAACGGCGTCTGGGACTCGGCCGCCGCCAACATGCGGATGTACCTGCTGCTCAAGGAGCGCGCGCAGGAGTTCCGGGCCTCGGCCGCGGTGCAGGAGGCGCTCGCGCACAGCAAGGTCGCCGAGCTCTCGCAGCCCACCCTCAACCCCGGTGAGACCTACGCCGACCTGCTCAACGACAAGAGCGCGTTCGAGGAGTTCGACGTCGACGCGGCCGGTGCCCAGGGTTACGGTTTCGTGAAGCTGCACCAGCTCGCCATCGACCACGTTCTTCGCGCCAGCTGAAGCGTCGAGCAAAGGGAAGAAATGACTCTCGTAGCCGGGATCGACAGCTCCACCCAGTCCTGCAAGGTGGTCATCCGTGACGCGGAGACCGGCAAGCTGGTCCGGCAGGGCCGCGCCAGTCATCCGGAGGGCACCGAGGTGCATCCGGACGCCTGGTGGGCCGCGCTGCAGCAGGCGATCGACCAGGCCGGCGGCCTGGACGACGTGGCCGCCGCCTCGGTGGCCGGCCAGCAGCACGGCATGGTGGTGCTCGACGAGAACGGCGAAGTGGTCCGCCCGGCGCTGCTGTGGAACGACACCCGCAGCGCCGGCGCGGCCGCCGACCTGATCCAGGAGCTCGGCGGCGGCGACAAGTGGGCCGACGCGGTCGGCATCGTGCCGGTCGCCAGCTTCACCCTGACCAAGCTGCGCTGGCTCGCCCGCAACGAGCCGGCCAACGCGGCCAAGGTGGCGGCGGTCTGCCTTCCGCACGACTGGCTGACCTGGAAGCTCTCCGGCTCGACCGACATCAGCACGATCAAGACCGACCGCAGCGACGCCAGCGGCACGCTCTACTGGTCGGCCAAGACCAACGAATACCGTCCCGACCTTCTCGAGCTCGGCTTCGGGCGTCTGCCGCAGACACCGGAGGTGCTCGGCCCGACCGGCATCGCGGGTCACCTGCCCAACGGTGCCCCGCTCGGTCCGGGCGCAGGTGACAACGCGGCGGCCGCGTTCGGCACGGGCGCCGGCACCGGCGACGTGATCGTCTCGATCGGCACGTCGGGCACGGTCTTCGTCTCCTCCGACGTCTCGCCCAACGACCCGACCGGCACGGTGGCCGGGTTCGCCGACACCACCGGCCGGTTCCTGCCGATCGTCGTGACGCTGAACGCGGCCCGGGTGCTCGACGCGGCCACCCGGCTGCTCGGCGTCGACCACGACCGGCTGTCCGAACTCGCGCTCAGCGCCCCGGCCGGCGCCGACGGCCTCGTCCTCATCCCCTACCTCGAGGGGGAGCGCACCCCGAACCGCCCCGACGCCACCGGCGCCATCCACGGCCTCACCCTCAAGACCTCCGACCCGGCCCACCTGGCCCGGGCCTCGGTCGAGGGCATGCTCTGCGCGCTCGCCGACGGGCTGGACGCGCTGGTCGCGAACGGCGCCACGGCCAACCGCATCGTGCTGGTCGGCGGGGGCGCGCGCAGCGAGGCGGTCCGCCGCATCGCCCCCGAGCTGTTCGGTCTGCCGGTGCTCGTGCCGCCGCCGGGCGAATACGTGGCCGACGGCGCCGCCCGCCAGGCCGCGTGGATCGCCGTCGGTGGCGAGGAGCCCCCGGTGTGGTCGGCCGCGGCCCCCGAGACGTACGAGGGAAAGAGTGTGCCGCTGATCCGCGAGCAGTACGCGGCGGCTCGGGACGCGGTTGTCGACCGCCCCCGCTAACCTTTCCGGGTGACCAGGGGAGGAACCGCCCACCGCATATACAGCGTGGTGGTGTTCGTGGTCCTCGCCTCGCTCGACAACGTCGCGATCGGACTGGTGCCGCCGCTCTACGGCAGCATCGGTGACGCGTTCGGGGTGGGCGAGGGCCACATCGCGCTCGCCACCACGATCATGTTCCTGATCAGTGCGGTCGCGGCAATCGGTTTCGCGTACGCCGGAGACCGCACCGACCGCAAGCCGGTGCTGATCGCGGGAACACTGATCTGGGTCGCCGGCACCGTGTGGTCCGGCCTCTCGGGCAGCTACCCCAGCTTCCTGATCAGCCAGGTGGTCGCCGCGTTCGGCCTCGGCGCCGTCGCCTCGGTCAGTTTCGCCGTGGTCAGCGACCTCATCTCGCCCCGGCGCCGCGGCCTCGTGATGAGCTTCTGGGGCCTCTCCCAGGGGGTCGGCACCCTGGCCGGCACCCTGGTCGGCGGTCTGATCGGCCACAACAACTGGCGCGACCCGTTCCTGGTCACCGCGGTTGCCGGCGGCATCGCCACGGTGGCCTATCTGTTCACCTACAACGTGCCCCGCGGCGACTCGCAGCCCGAGCTGGCCGGCGTCGAGTACGACGAGCGCATCCACCACGACCACCTGCCGCTGATCCTGCGGCGGCGCACCAACGTCTGGCTGATCCTGCAGGGCGGCACCGCCCAGATCGCCCTCGGCTCGCTGGTCTGGCTGCCCGTGCTGTTCCGGGCCCGCGCGGAGGACCAGGGCTACACGGCCGGCACCGCCGTGCTGGTCGGCAGCGTCTTCGCCACGCTCTTCCAGCTGGGCGGCGCCCTGAGCATCCTGGGTGGGCTGGTCGGCGACCGTCTCCAGCGCCGCACGCCCCGGGGCCGGGCCCTGGTCGCCTCGGTCGGCGTGCTGGCCGCCGTCCCGTTCTACGTCGTGCTGTTCTTCGTGCCCATGAAGATCGACGTGCCCGACGGCGCCGGCACCGGGGCGGTGATCGCGGCCGTGCTGGCCGACGTGTTCACCGAGCCCACCGTCGGGCTGTGCCTGGCCACCGCCGTCTTCGCGCTCATGCTCACCTCGGCCAACTCGCCGAACTGGTTCGCCCTGATCGCCGACGTGAACCCGCCCGAGCACCGCGGCACGGTCTACAGCCTCGGCAACCTGATCAACGGCTTCGGCCGGGCCGGTGGCAACGCGATGGTGGCCGTGGTCTTCCGCGGGCTGTCCGGCGCGTTCCCGCCGCCGCTCAACTACGCGGTCGGCCTGGCCGCGTTCCAGCTCTTCTGGATCCCCACCGGCGTGATGTTCTGGCTGGCCAGCAGGACGGTCGCGCGCGACATGGCCGACACGCACGCCGCCCTGCTGGCCCGGGCGTCCCGGCTAGACGACGGCCCAGACGGTGACGTCGGTGGGGACCCGCCCGTCGTCGTCGAGGGGCTCGCTGCTCAGCAGGACCCGGGCGCCGGCCGGTAGCTCGACCGGTTCCGCCCCGAAGTTCGTCACCACCAGCACGTCGCCGTTGCGGAAGGCGAACGGGCCGTCCTGCCACGCCACGGAACCACGGCCCAGCCCGTGCTCACGCCGCAGGCCCAGCGCCGAGTGGTAGAGCTCCCAGGTCGAGCCGGCCACGCCCTGCTGCCGGTCGAGCGCGTACTCGGCCCAGGTCGCCGGCTGCGGCAGCCACGACGCGTCGGCCGGGCCGAAGCCGTACGAGGGAGCGTCCGCCTCCCACGGCAGCGGCACCCGGCAGCCGTCGCGCCCGCGTTCGGTGTGCCCCGACCGTTCCCAGGCCGGGTCCTCGCGGAACTCGTCGGGCATCGTGGTGTGCTCGGGCAACCCCAGCTCCTCGCCCTGATAGAGATAGGCCGAGCCGGGCAGGCCGAGCATCAGCAGCGTGGCCGCCCGGGCCCGGCGCAGGCCCAGCGCCGTGTCAGGCTGCGGGTCCTCGGCGCCGATGCCGGGCACACGCGGGGTGCCGACCGGGAAACCGAGCCGGCTGGCGTGCCGCACGACGTCGTGGTTCGACAGCACCCAGGTGGTGGTCGCCCCGACCGCGTTGTTGGCCGCCAGCGAGTCGTCGATCACCTGCCGCAGCTCGGCCGGCTTCCAGGGCGCGTCGAGATAGGGGAAGTTGAACGCCTGGTGCATCTCGTCGGGGCGCACGTAGCGGGCCAGCCGGCTGGCCGGGGCCACCCAGGCCTCGGCGACCAGGATGCGGCCGCCCTCGTACTCGTCGAGGACACGCCGCCACGACTGGTAGATCTCGTGCACGCCCTCCTGGTCCCACATCGGCGGCGGCGGGCCGGCCGGGTCGAGACCGCCGAGGATCGTCGACGTGTTCGTCCAGTCGGCCAGGTTCCTCTCCTTGACCAGGCCGTGCGCCACGTCGACCCGGAAGCCGTCGACCCCGCGGTCGAGCCAGAACCGCAGGATGCTCAGGAACTCCTCCCGCACCTCGGGGTTGTCCCAGTTGAGGTCGGGCTGGCTCACGTCGAACAGGTGCAGATACCACTGCCCGTCCGGCGTACGCTCCCACGCGTCACCGCCGAAGACGCTCTTCCACGAGTTGGGCGGCTGATCCCCGGCACCTTCCCCGTCGCGGAAGATGTAGCGCTCCCGCTCCGGGCTGCCCGGCCCGGCGGCCAGCGCGGCCTGGAACCACGCGTGCTCGCTGGAGGTGTGGTTGGGCACCAGATCCACGATGACCTTGAGGCCCAGGTGGTGCGCCTCGGTGATCAGCTTGTCGGCGTCGCCGAGGCCGCCGAAGCGCGGGTCGACGCCGCGGTAGTCGGCCACGTCGTAGCCGGCGTCGTGCTGCGGCGAGGGATAGAACGGGGAGAGCCAGACGGCGTCGACGCCGAGCTCCCGCAGGTGGGGCAGGCGGCCGGTGATGCCGGGCAGATCGCCCATGCCGTCGCCGTCGCTGTCGGCGAAGGAGCGGGGATAGACCTGGTAGATGACGGCGTCGCGCCACCAGTCGTGGTTCTGGAGCATGATCCCCAGGCTAACCACCCCACCAGCCGGCGCCGGCCGCACTCCCGCGTGACCGGCCGGTCGGAATCAGCCGTCGAGGATCGCCGCGAACCTCTCCTCGGCCAGGTCGAGCTGATCCATGATGTGGTCCTTGGCCGCGATCGACAGCGGGGTGTCCGGCCGCCCCACCAGCTCACGCAGCTTCGGTACGAGCGGCCGGTACTTCGTGGCCGCCCGCACCGCCTTGTCGAGCGTGGTGTGCACCACGCCCACGCCGTTGTCGGTGAAGTCCGAGACCTTGATCACCCGGGCCCACGGGTCGTTCTCCAGGCTGGCCGCCACGTGCGCCCGGTACTGCTCGTGGCGGTCGCGTTCCGGGTCGTACTCCGGGTTGGTGACCGCGCGGACCAGTTCGGCCACCCGCGGCCCGAAGCGGCGGGCCAGTTCGGCGATCGCGGCCTCGGTCAGCTCGAAGTGGCTGCCCGAGGACAGCCCGGCCAGCTCGCCCGGATGGTCTTCGACGGCGTCGTGCAGCAGGGCCGCGGTGAGCACGTCCACATCCCGTACGCCGTAGTACTTGATGATCCGGATGGCGACCCGGAGCAGGTGGTTGAGGTAGGGCTCGCGGACCCGGCGGTCGTTCGCGTGCAGGCGGGCGGCCAGGTCGAGCGCCTCGGTCAGCTGCTCGCGCTCGGCCTCGGGAAACGTCTCGAGCTCGAGCAGCAACCGCTCGCGGAGGCCGGCCTCGCCGTACACCTCGGTGATCGCGTGCAGCGGCATCGACAGCAGCATCCGTGGCGCCATGCCGAGAACGTACCGGAGCGTCAGCCGTTGGTGGGTGTACGCATCGGAACCGGGCGAGGCGAGGGCCGGCGTACGGCCGTCTGGGCCGCCGTGGCCTGCTTGAGCGACCAGGAAACGCCGCTGGTCTCGGCGTGCACACCCCGCCGCGGGGTGCCGGCGCCGTCGGTGAACTCCTCCTCGGTCATCGCCTGCAGCGCGCTCAGCGCCACCCCGACGATCGAGGCCGCGGTGATCAGCGTGATCGGCACGATCATGGTGAGCGGCCGCAGCCCGGTCACGCCGGTCGGGGCGCCCGGGTCGAGGTGCACCGACATGGCGGCCATCCCGGTGTAGTGCATGCCGCAGACGGCGATCGCCATGATCACGGCGGCGCCGCTGATCGGGAGCCAGCCGCGCACCGAGACGGTGAACCAGAGAGCGACCGTGGAGGCCACCACCGCGATGATGGCCGAGGCCGCGACCAGCGTGAGGTCGTAGCGCATCTCGCCCGACACGTGCATGCCGAGCATGCCGGTGTAGTGCATGGCGAGCACGCCGCCGCCGGTCAGCACGCCGGCCGTCACGACCCGGGGCAGGCTGCGCCGCCCGTGGCCGACCATGAGCAGCCCGGCCCCGACCGCGAAGACGGCGAACGCGAGGCTGGCCACGGTCATCGGCACGTCGAAGCGCACCGGGCTGGCCGGCACCTCGAAGCCGAGCATCGCGGCGAAGTGCATGAGCCAGATCGCGCCGCCGCCGATGGCGAACGCGCCGATCAGCAGCCAGCGGTTACGGCGGCCGCGGGTGCGGGCGTCGCGGGCCCGGGCCGTGCTCAGCAGGCCGAAGAACGACCCCAGGAAGGCCAGCAGGAAGGCGGCGATCGGGTTGAACACGCCGTACGTGAAGTGATGAACCTCGGCCACCGGCACTCCTCGCGGGAAAGATCGACGGATTTCCGCGAGTGATTCAGTCAGCGATCCGGATCGGTCCATCGCACGGCGAGTGCGGCAGAGCGGACAAACGGAACCGGGCCACCCGTTGGGGGTGGCCCGGTGCTCAGTTCGACGGGGGATGGATGCGGGTGAGAGTTGCCGATCAGGTGAAGATGCTGACGCCGCCAGGACCCACGAGGAGGCCCACAACGATCAGCACGATGCCCCAGAGCAGCTGCCGCCGGAAGAGCGCGAGGATACCGGCGACCACCAGAATGACTGCGAGAATCCAAAGGATTAGGTCCATGCAGATCGGATACCCGGGGCGCCAAAATCGGAAACCTGGTTAGTTCGCGCCCACGAGTGTGGCGTCCACCTCATCGGACAACAGCTGGTAGACGTTGTACGCCTGCTTGATCACCGGGTGCGCGACGTTGCGCACGGGGACCCCTCCGGGCGTACGGCCGCGCTCCGAGCCGTGGTGGGCGTGGCCGTGCAGCGCGAGCGCCGTCGGGGCCGCGTCGATCGCGCGTCCGAGCTGGTAGCAGCCGAGGAAGGCGTAGATCTCCAGCGGCTCCCCGACCAGCGTCTCGGGAACGGGGGAGTAGTGGGTCAGGGCCACCAGGGCGTCGCACTCCACCGACTTCAGCGCGGTCTCCAGCGCCTCGGCGTACCGCTCGGCCGTGCCCACGAAGTCCTTCATCTCGCGCTCGCCGAAGTTGCTGGCACAGGCCCCGGCGAAACCGCCGCCGAAACCTTTGGTGCCGGCGATGCCGAGCCGGTGCCCGCGGATCTCCAGCACCGTCGCCGCGCTCTCCAGCACGGTGATCCCGGCGTCGGTGAGCACCTCGGTGACCTGCTCCTGCTGGTCGCTCTGGTGGTCGTGGTTGCCGAGGCAGACCACCACCGGCACGCCCAGCCCGCCGAACTCCTTGGCGAAGCAGCGCGCCTCCTCGGGCGTACCGTGCCGGGTCAGGTCACCCGCCACCAGCAACGCGTCGGCCCGGTCCGGCAGCTCCTCGAGGGCGGGCCGGTAGCGACCCACCACGTCCTTGTCCACGTGCACGTCGCCCACGGCAGCAATCCGGATCATGAAATCTCCTCCACCTCGCTGGGCGCCTGCGTCCGCGTGATCCCGATGTCGCACGTGATCTGCACGTCCGGGAAATGCGTGGTGATCTGCTGGCAGATCTCGTCCCGGCGCTGCGCACTCTCCACCTCACCGCCCAGCACGATCAGATGGTCGCGGCGCTGCACGGTGATGCCCTGTTCGGCTATCCGGTCGTGCTCGGCGAGCAGGCGCTGGATCTCGGCCTCGAGATCGGTGTCGATCGTCATCACAACCCCCTCAGTTGTTGGCCAGGGCGTCCTCGTCGGTCCGCAGCGGGACCACGTCCAGCCGGTCCAGCAGAATGAGGAACGCCTCGGCGTACGGAGATTTCTCGGTCTCGCGGCGGACCCGGGGCCAGTCGATCTGTTCCCGCAACGAGCGGGCCACCGGCAGTCCGGTCGCGAAGTCGCAGTAGTGCTGGCTGTAGCTGAGCAGCTTGTGCACCATCAGCTGGGTCGCCGACAGCACCGGCATGTAGATCGCCTCGACGGAGATCTGCTCGGTGTCGTTCAGGGTCACGTCCGTCACCGGAGTCTCGACCGGCCGGTAGATCAGGTCGACCATCCGGTCCTCGTCATAGACCTTGACCAGCCAGTCCTCCGGCGGCTGCTCGGTGCGGAAGCCGACCTTGGCCAGTTCGGCCAGGGCCTGGTCCTTGTCCTGCTCGCGCAGCAGGAAATCGACGTCGTGGTCGCTGGAGTGCCCGCCGTGCGCGTAGACGGCAAAACTGCCGCCGAGGGCGAACGGTATGCCGGCACTCTTCAGGGTCGACGCGACCTTTTTGAGCGTGCCGGCGAGCCCCTCGTCCACCCGGTGCGGCATGGTTTTCCCCCTGTCGACGTGTGCGGTTCGGTGTCGGATACGACTACCCGGGCCGCCTCGCGTTGAATCGCCGCCGCTGCCTGTCACGGACAAAACCCCATTTTGGTACGGCGGAGGGCCCGTTCGCCGGAGAACAGCGGGGTGCAACCCCCAGGCCGTACGTCGATCCGGCCGTTCGCTTTCGTCCGGACGCGGCTGTCGCTTTCGTCGGACTACGTCGCTGTCGCTTTCGTCCGACGACCCGGCTGTCGCTTCCGTCCGACGATCCGGTTGTCGCTTCCGTCCGACGATCCGGCCGTTCGCGGGAGAACGCCGCGTGCGCCCTCCCGTTACCGTTGGTTGGCATGAGCCTCGGCATGATCGCGCTGGTCGGTATTGACGGCTCGGGCAAGACCACCCAGGCCCACCGGGTGGCCGACGAGCTGGCCGCCGCCGGGGTCCGCGCCGCCTATCGCCGCAACGCGGGCGGCCGCCACTGGTTCGGCCGGGTCGCCGGCTGGTTCGGCCGGAGCGACGCCGAGCAGCTGCTCGGCCGCCGCGGCATGCTGTTCGTCGAGTCGGTGCTGCGCTGGCTCGCCATCCTCCGCACGCTGCTGCGCCGCGCCTTCACCGGCGGCACGGTGGTGATGGACCGCTACGCCTTCTGCCAATACGCGAGCCTGCGGGCCCGCGGGGCAAAACCGGCCGCCGAGCGCCGCGCCCGACTGGCCTACCGTTTCTTCCCCGCCCCCGACATCACGTTCTTCCTCGACGTGTCGCCCCAGGTCGCCCACGACCGCATCGAGGCCCGCGGCTACGACAGCGAGACGATGGAATACCTCGAGTCGGCCCGCGCCGCCTACCTCGGCCTGCCCGAGGCCGCGAGCTTCGTCGTGATCAACGCCGACGGCACGCCCGACGAGGTCTCGGCCGCCATCCACGCGGAGCTGCGCCGCCGTTCCGCCGTCGAGCCGGCCCAGCCCGCACCCCGCAGCGTCCGCGGCATGATCCTGGCCGGGGGCCCGCTCGTGGCCGCCCTCGCCGTGGCCGGTTACCAGCTCGCCGAGGCCCTCTGAACCCGGCCGCGCCCGGGCGCTTGGTCCGCCGCCCGGCCGCGTGTTTGGTCTGCCGCCTGGGCGCGCCGTGCCTACGCCCGGCCGTAGACCGGAATCTGGGCGCCGCTGGTCGGGGCGGACGCCTCCGAGGCCAGGAAGAGGATCGTGGGCGCGATCTCTTCGGGGCGCACCCACTTGGCGAAGTCGGCGTCCGGCATCGCGGCCCGGTTGGCCGGCGTGTCGATGACGCTGGGCAGCACCGTGTTGCAGCGCACGTTCTTCGACCGGTATTCGAGGGCGACCGAGGCCGCGAACGCCAGCACCGCGGCTTTGGAGATCGCATACGCCGACCCGCCGGGGAACGGCGACAACGCCGTACGGGAAGAGACGCAGACGACGCTGCCCCCGCCCGCGTCGACCAGGTGGGGGAGGGCGGCCTGGGTGACGAGGTAGGTCGGGCGCAGATTGACCTTCAGCTGCTCCTCGAGCCCGGACCACGGCGCATCGGCGATCAGCGGACCGCTGGCGAACCCGCCGACCAGGTTGACCACGGCGCGCAGCGGGGAGCTGTGATCACCGGCGGCCACCGCGGCGGCGACCGCGGTCGTGACGTCCGTCTCATCGGTCAGATTGGCGACCAACGGGATCGCGCCCTTGGGCAGCTTGTCGACGGAGTCCGCGCGTACGGGAGTGACCACACGCCACCCGTCGGCGACAAAAGCCTCCACCGTGGCGACCCCGAGGCCACCCGTGCCGCCCGTGATCAGCGCCGTCCGCCCGTTCTGCATGTCGCTCATCGTGCCCCTCCCGGGCATAGCGGCACTGTGTTGTTCGTCACCCCGACCCGTCGGATGACCGGCCGGCTCCGAACCGTTGTCAAAGGGGCGTCACCCACCCGGTTGTCACCCGGACGGGCTAGTGAACTGCGCCGCCACGTGCCGCATTGTGGCAGGTGGTCCCGTTCGGCATCGGCGTCGGGATCTTTTTGTACGTGCTTTTGTTTCAGGCCCGTCCCGAAGCTGTCGATCCAGCACGTGAACCTGGCGCGCCCAAGGAACGTACTGGGTGGTGACGGACGTCCCAAGGTCATTGGTGATGGACGTCGCTGTGAGGGACGAGGGGCCGATGGTGTCATGAGAGTTGCAACGGGTATGCCTCTGTCAGCGCGAGCGAGTGGTCGCGCGGCCGAATGCCGGAGCGTCGGAGCCCCTGTACAGGAAGTACGCACTCGGCTCTCAGCTAAGCCCCAGGCATTCGTGACACTTTCGACCCACCAGCCGGAATCAGTGCAGGCAGCCATTTGTTGTGTAGATGCCAGTAACCGCAATGTGCGAACTGCGGACGTTACGGGGAGGAACTGATGGATACAGGTATCACCCGTAACGGGGTTAGTAGTGAAGGCAATGAGGGGACCGTGGGCAACGTGGAGAAGAACACCGTGATGCGGACCGACCAGGTCGCCGAAGAGCGCGACCTCGTTGGCGTCTACCTGCACGAAATCTCCCGGACTCCGCTGCTGGACGCCGCACGGGAGGTCGAGCTCTCCAAGGCAATCGAGGCGGGCCTCTATGCCGAGCACCTGCTCGACAACGGCGAGGTCCGGCGCGGTGTCAGCCGGGAGGAACTGGAGCGACTCGTCTCCGAGGGCCAGAAGGCCAAGGACCTGTTCATCCGGGCCAACCTGCGACTGGTCGTGTCGATCGCCCGGCGCTACGTGCGCTCCGGCATGCCGATGCTCGACCTGATCCAGGAGGGCAACACCGGCCTCGTCCGCGCCGTCGAGAAGTTCGACTACGAGCGGGGCTACAAGTTCTCGACGTACGCCACGTGGTGGGTCCGTCAGGCGATCAGCCGGGCCATCGCCCAGCAGGAGCGCACCGTGCGCCTGCCCGTGCACCTCGTCGAAGACGTCAACCGCATGCGCAACGTCACCCGCCAGCTCGTCCGTGAACTCGGCGGCGACCCCGAGCCCGAGCAGGTCGCGGCCGCTCTCGGCGTGACCGTCGAGCGCGTCAACGAGCTCACCCGCTGGGCGCAGGACACGGTGTCGCTCGACACCCCGGTCGGCGACGACGGCGACACCAACCTCGGTGACCTGGTCGCCGACAGCGACGCCCCCTCGCCGGAAGAGATCGTGCTGACCGCCCTGGAGCGTCAGCGCATCGAGGGTCTGCTCAACCACCTCGACGACCGTTCGGCCGGCATCATGCGGGCCCGCTACGGCCTCGAGGACGGTCGCGAACACTCGCTCACCGAGGTGGCCTCGCGCTTCTCGCTGAGCCGTGAGCGCATCCGTCAGCTCGAGATCCAGGCGCTCGGCCGGCTGCGCGAGCTGGCCCGGGCCGAGGGCCTGCAGGCCGCCTGACCATCCCCGCCTTCCCCCCGTTACTCACAGACGCGAAAGGCCGGTACCCGACGGGTACCGGCCTTCTCCGTACGCGCGATCAGATCAGGTGACGCGGCCGTAGCCGTACGGCGTCATGATGTTGATCGTCCGCTTCTTGACCACCGTGCCCGAGTGCGGCGCGTCGATGATCTGGCCGTCGCCGACGTAGATCGCGACGTGGCCGAGACTGCGGTAGAACACCAGGTCGCCCGGTTGCAGGTCGTCCCGGCTGATGCGGGTCGTCTCGCTCCACTGCGACTTGGTCTGGTGCGTCAGCGACTTGCCCGCCGCCCGCCACGCCGCCGAGGTCAGACCGGAGCAGTCGAAGCTGCCCGGACCGTCCGCGCCGAACAGGTACGGCTTGCCGATCTGGTTGTACGCGTACGTCACCGCCACGCCGGCCTTGCCGGAGATGTTCGGGATCGGTCCGTTGTACTTGCTGCCCGACTCCTGCCCTTGGCCGAACGCGGCCTCACGCATCGCGAACAGCTTCTTGAGGTCCTTCTGGATCGACGTCTTGCGGGCGGCCAGCGCGTTCACCTGAGCCGTCTGCTTGGTCTGCGTCGCCTTCAGGGCCGCCTGCCGCTCGCTGAAGTTCTGCGTGGCCTCGGTGAAGGTGTCGATGTCACGCTGGTTGGAGCGGGTGAGCATGTCCAGATAGCTCATCCGGTCCATCATGCCGTCCTGCGTGCCGCTCAGCAGCGCGCTCATCGGCCCGACCCGGCCCTGCTTGTAGGACGTGGTCGCCAGGTTTCCGACCTGAGCGCTCGCGACCTTCAGGGCTTCCTGGGCGGGCTTGAGCGAAGCCTGGAGCTTGACCGCGTCGGCCTGGGTCTTCTTCAGGTTGACGCGCATCGCGTTGTACTGCTCGGTGACGTCCTCGAGCTTGTTGGACGCCGCCTCGATCTGCTTCTTGAGCTCCGTGGCGGACGGCGCCGCTTGCGCGGGCGTCACGAAGGAGCCGGTGATCGCGGCAGCCATCGCCGCGACGACGAGGACCCGAAGCCTCGTACGGGGGTGGGGCACCGGTCAGTGGCCTTTCTTCCGCCTGGCCGCCTACCGGGTTAGCTGACGGGTTCGGGCCGGAAGGAGCCCTACCGCGCGGGCGCGGATTCACCCCGGGAACGTGGTTCCCCGGCTCGATTTCGATTCGGCGGCGTTGGCCGGCGCCACCAGGGGGAGTGGCTGCGGACCGAACCAACCGCATTAACCTATCGGCGAAAGATTCAAATGCAAGGGGTCACAGAGTGATTTAAGACAATGGCCCACTTTGCGTGAATGATCCCGATAACAGCTAGTAATTCGACGGCAGCAATGCGTCGAACTGGGCTGTCAAACTGGACTTTTCGCCAGCTCGCCGGTGTGCGCCCATTCCCGGCTCACCTTACGCTCGGCCCAGAACGACAGGAACGGGATCGTGCCGGAGAGCATCACCAGCAGCATCCGGCTGAACGACCAGTGCGCGCGCCGGGAAAGATCGAACGTGGCCACCAGATAGACCATGAACAGGAAGCCGTGGGCCGGGCCGACCGCCTCGACCACGACCGGGTTGTCGGCGAGGTATTTCAGCGGCATGCCGACCACGACGAGCGCGAGCAGGACCACGCCGACGATCCACGCGATGATCCGGTATCGGGTCAGGGCACCCTGCACGTTCGTCCGTCCTATCCGGGATAGTCGCTCGGGCGGGCGCCCGGGTGGGCGTTGAGCCAGGCGAGATAGTCGTTGTAGGCCGTGAGCTCGGGGTCGTCGTCATCCGTGGTGGACCGCGTCGCCACGCGCACCGGCCGGCCGACGGTAACAGGCGAACCTGGGAGCCTTTCTTTCTCGGGCTCCTCGGGCGTCACCTCTTTTGTCCCCTTTTTGCGGAACAGCTGGACCTCGCGCCACCACAGGAACACGACGAAGGCCGCGAACACCGGCCACTCGAACATGTAGCCCCAGCTGATCGAATTGCCCGACTGGGCGCGGCTGAACTGCCACCAGCCCAGCACCAGGCAGCCGGTGGTCAGAACCACCGCCAGGACATGCCGGGCGATCCACGCCGGGGTCCACAGGCCCTTCATGGCCACCAAGCGTACCGGCGGGGTTAGGTGACCTCTTGCATGGGCAACCGACGGGGATGACAGACGCTCGTGGTGACGCACCACTGATGGAGAACGGCATCGATCCGGCCGGGCTCGACGACGAGGACCTGTTCCGGGAACTCGCCAGCCTCTACCGCGCCCGGCTGGCCACCCTGCGGCACGGCCCCGACGCCGCGCTGAGCAACCACTTCAAACGCACCGCCGAACTCGAGACCGAGTACATCACCCGCTACCCCGGCCGCGAGGTCGACCAGGACCGGCTCACCCAGGACTTCTAGGGGATCTCTCTTGATGCAGTCGCTGCGCGCGCGGATGGCGCGCGTCGGGCAGTCGTACGCCCCCCACGATCATCGCCCGCTCGGCGGCTACGCCGCGGCCATGGGAGCTTTCGGAGCCCTTGCCGTGTCGTTGGCCGGCGCGGCGAAAGTAACCGGAAAGCCCTTCTCGCAGCCGTCAGCGGCCGACGTGATCCTGTTGTCGGTGGCGACCCACAAACTGAGTCGTCTGCTGGCCAAGGACGCCGTCACCAGTCCTCTGCGCGCGCCTTTCACCCGCTATGCCGAGCCGGCCGGTGCCGCCGAGCTCAACGAGGAGGTGCGCCACCACGAGAGCTCGCTCAAGCATGGGATCGGCGAGCTGGTGAGTTGCCCGTTCTGCCTCGCCGTATGGGTGGCGACGGGTCTGACCGGCGGCCTGGTGCTGGCGCCCCGGCTGACCCGGTTGGCCGCCGTGACCCTGACGGCGACCGCGGTGTCCGACTTCCTCCAGCTTGGTTACGACATCGCCAAGAAGGCCGCCGAGGGCGATTAAAAGCGTTCCCTCGTACGGGTCGAGGCCCGGACCGCCGTTCGTGGTGGTCCGGGCCTCTGTTCATGCCGTGCTTCCGCGCCCGCATTCCGTGGTGCTTCTTGCTCGCTTGCGGCTCTTCTTGCTCGCCCACGGTTCTGCTCGCCCGCTTACGGTTCTGCTCGCCCGTTTACGGTGGGCCTTCGTTTTCGAGGCCGGCCCAGCCCTCCGGGCTCTCAGGTTCGGCGTCGTCGTCCTGACCGGCGGTGACGTCCTCGTCGACGGCGGTGCTGTCGTGCTCGTCGGCGAAGTCCTGCTGCTCGTCCGGATCCCCGATCGGCTCCATTGCTCAGACCTCCAGCGCGCGTAGGGCTTCGGCCGCTTCGTCCTGGGCGTATTCACCCTCGGGCAGCGCGTCGACCCGGGTGAGCGCCATGGCCGGGAGGTCAGCGGCAACGGCCCGGCGTTGCAGGTCCGCGCTGCTCAGGCGCTCCTGCCCGTCGAAGGCGTCGTCGAGGAACGTGTCCAGCACGTGAATCTCATCGGTCACAGCTGTGCGGCTACCCGGCTGCTCGTTCGCCAAACGCTGTGGTCGGCGTCACATTCACTAACGGAATCGGGGCCGGGGTCCGATCGTTGATGACAGATGTCGGTGTGCCCAGTGTCCCCGGGCCTCACCCATTGCCTTCACGGAATACCGTTCGGCTGGAGCCGTGTTGAGCCACTCGCCGCGAGGCGACCTGCACACCGACATCCGCGCCGCCCCCGGTTCATCCCGAGGGCGGCGCACTGCTTTTCCGGCCCTTTCCGCCCGCGTCCTCCCATTTCGGGGTTTCTTGTAGCTCGGCCTGGGTAGTTGATCTTCTATGACTGATGACCGGATCGGGCAGCGCGCCGCGGATCTGCTCCCCGAGGAGCAGGTGACCGGCAGCGAGGACCCGCGGGCTCAGGCCGAAGCGATCCTCTCCGAGTCCGACGAGCGCGAGGACAACCCCGACGCCGCACCCGACTCGTTCCTGGAGCGCCGCCGCTCCGGCGAAACCACCCGGTAGAGGCACAGCACTTACGTGATCGTCGATGGTCATGGCAGGATGCCCCGCGTGTCTGCCCCAAATCGCCGGGTTTCGCCCCCGGACCGTGGTCCCGCCCGTGTGGTGACCCGGCCCCGGCGTACCCGCTCCGTGGCCCGTGCGGCTTCCGCCGGTTCGCACCCGGTGGAGCTGGCCGGACTGCTGCACGAACTCACGGCCGGTCTGCTCTCGGCCGACCACTTCAACCAGGCGCTGGAACGGCTGGCGGTGTTCGCCGCGGGCGCGATCCCCGGCGCCGTACGGTGCTCGATCGTCCTGATCGGCGAGGGCGGCCCGCTCACCCACGTCGGTCACGGCCCCGCGGGCGCCTCGATCGACGAGATCCAGTACACCGCCGGCACGACCGGCCCCGGCCTGGAAGCGGCCCGGACCCGTGCCGTGGTCACGGTCCCCGACCTGTCGACGGACGCCCGCTGGCCCGACCTGGCCGAAGCCGCGAAGACCCAGGGCGTGCACGCCGTGGCGGCCGTGCCCTTGGACCTGCCCCGGGCCGAGGTAGGCGCCATGAGCCTCTACTTCGACGCCGTGGGAGCCCCCGGAGCCGACCACCTGCTGACCGCGATGGCCGTGGCCGGCCAGGCCGAGCTGCTGCTGGACGAGCTACGCCGCCGCGACGCCCTCGGCTCCGGCGCCACGGTCGACCGCGCGGTAGGCGTGATCATCGCCCAGCGCGGTTGCGGCGTGCAGGAGGCCTACACCGTCCTGCGCGACACCGCCCAGCGCTTGGGCCTGGACCGCGAGGCCGTAGCCGACCGCCTGATCGCCGTAGCCGCCCGCAACGCCTGATCCACCCGCCGCGTCAGGCGGTGGGCTTGTCGACGTGCTGGATCACCTCGAACTCGAGCAGGCTGGCGCTGGCTCCGACCGGCCGGGGACGCTGACCTTCACCGGCGTGGGCGGCCCGGCCGCTGCCACTGGACCAGGCCTGGAACGCTTCCTCGGACTCCCACCGCGTGTAGACGAAGTAGCGTGTCTCGCCGCCGACCGGCCGCAACAGCTCGAACGCCAGGAAGCCGGGCGCCTTCTCGACCATGCCCTTACGCGCGGCGAACCGCTGCTCGAACTCGGCACTTCCGCCCTCGGGAACGTCGATCGCGTTGATCTTCACAACAGCCATGCGCCAAAGCTAGCGGCCGCGGCCGCGGCCCGGGCCCGAGCTCGCCGCCCTGTGGACAACGCACGACCCTGTGGACAAGCACCCAAGCGGGTTTGACAAGCGGTAGCGTCAGCCCCGATTTTCCCTGGGCGGGCGGGGGAGGCGGCGGCTGCTCAGCGATCTTGCGTGCGGCGCCCGGGCGGGAGCGGCGGGGATTCAGCGATCTTGTGCGGGACGCCCGGGCGGGGATTCAGCGATCTTGCGTGGGCGCTCGGGGGGAGTGGCGGGGACTCGGCGAGCTTGTCGGCGGGGTCTGGGTTTGGGCGTGACCACTTACGCACGTCGCCGCGGGTCGGGGAGCGATTTGGACGCGCCAGCGGCCAGCTCGCCGGGCCGTGGCCCTCGGCGTGAGCAGCGGTCCGTACCCACCACCCCGCTACGACATCCGTCTTTGTCTTTGGGTCTGGGGAAAAGCGAAGCGCCGCGAGCCCGGTAGAGATGGCTGGCGGCGCTTCGGGAGGAACGGGCTACTTCGGTGTGTCCTTGGTGGCGGGGACCGGCTCGGCGACGTCCTCGTCCTTCAGGGGACCCGCGCCGACCTCGCCGGGGACGCCCATGCTGTTTTCGGCGGCCAGGGCGTCGTCGGCGCGCTGCTGCTGGGCCGAGCGCATGCTGAGCGGGATCTCGGGCAGGAACAGGACGACGATCAGGCCGATCACCATCACGGCCAGGGCCAGCAGGAAGACGACCTGGATGCCGTCGGAGAAGCCGACCTTGAACGGGTGGGCGACGACGTCGGAGAGCTGGTTCAGCCAGGACGTGTCGCTGAGCTCGCCACTGCCGCCCTGGGGCAGAAGCTGGGCCTGGGCGGGGTTCTGACGCAGCGACTCCTGGAACTCGGGGGTCGACTGGGCGCTCTGGAAGGCCGACTGGATCTTGCCGGGGAGCACGTTGAACAGGACCGACAGGAAGACCGCGGTGCCGAGTGTGCCGCCCATCGAGCGGAAGAACGTGACCGAGCTGGTGGCGACGCCGATCTCGCGGGGGGAGACGGCGTTCTGCACGGCCGTGATCATGGGCTGCATGTTGCCGCCCAGGCCCAGGCCCATCAGCACCATGATCAGCATGGTGCGCCAGAGCGGGGTGTCGGCGCCGATCGTGGCGAACAGGCCGAGCGCGGCGACCATGAGCGTGCTGCCGATGATCGGGAAGATGCGGTAACGGCCCGTACGGGCGATCAGCTGGCCCGAGATGATCGAGCCGGACATGATGCCGAACACGAACGGGATCATCTGCAGGCCGGCCATGGTGGCCGACGAGCCCTTCACGATCTGCAGGTACAGCGGGACGGTCATGAGGCCGCCGAACATCGCCATGCCCAGGATCGTGCTGGAGGTGGCGCCGACGGCGATGGTCCGGTTGCGGAACAGGCGGAGGGGCAGAAGAGCTTCGTCCCCGTACGCCCGTTCGGCGAGCACAAAAGCGACGAGACCGATCGCGCCGATGACGTAGCAGATGAACGCGCGCGGTGAGTCCCAGCCCCAGGCGCGGCCCTGTTCGGCGATGGTCAGCAGCGGCACGAGACCGACGATCAGGGCGACGGCGCCGGGCCAGTCGATGCGGTGGTCGACGCGGTGGTGCGGGAGGTGCAGCACGCGGGCGACGACGACCATGGCGGCGATGCCGATCGGGACGTTGAGGTAGAACACCCAGCGCCAGCCGTCGACCCACAGGATGCTGTCGGCGCCGGCGAAGAAGCCGCCCAGGATCGGGCCGAGCACGCTCGCGGTGCCGAAGACGGCCAGGAAGTAGCCCTGGTACTTGGCGCGCTCGCGGGGCGGCACGATGTCGCCGATGATGGCCAGCGCCAGCGACATCAGACCGCCGGCGCCGATGCCCTGGATGGCCCGGAACGCGGCGAGCTCGTACATGTTCTGCGAGAGGCCGCAGAGGAACGAGCCGACGACGAAGATGCCGATCGCGAACAGGAAGAACGGCCGTCGCCCGTAGATGTCGGACAACTTGCCGTACAGCGGCGTCGAGATCGTCGACGTGATCAGGAAGGCCGTCGTGGCCCAGGCCTGGATGTCGAAGCCGTGCAGGTCGTCCGCGATGGTCCGGGTGGCCGTGGCCATGATCGTCTGATCGAGGGCGGCCAGGAACATGCCCATCATCAGACCGGCCAGGATGGTCAGGATCTGCCGGTGGGTGAATTCCACGGACGCCTTGGCGGGCGGCGCGGCGGCGTTGGAGTTGCTCACGAGTTCTCCCGTGGTGTGGCGAGGTGAGCCTCGACCGAGCTGTTGAATTCTGCGAAGTGACCGGCGAAGGCGGCGATCCGATCGGCCGGCCAGTCGGCGAGCGCTTCGCGCAGCCAGGCCTGGCGGGCCTCCTGGAGCCGTTCGACGGCGGCCAGGCCGGCCTCGGTGATCGCGAGCCGTGAGGCGCGGCCGTCCTCCGGGTCGGCCTCGCGACGGGCGAGTCCGGCCTTGACCAGCTGGGCGACCTGGCGGCTGACCGTGGAGGGGTCGGCCTGTTTGATCTCGGCGAGATCGGTCGCCCGGAGCGGGCCCCGGAAACGCAGCGGGAACAGCAGCATCAGAGCCGAGAATTCCGCACCCAGGTCTCCGACGTTCAGCATGCTCTTGGCGCGCGCGACGACACGGGCGAACCGCATAAGTTCGTCGGCCAACTGCGGAATGACGTCCTGAGTATCCGATTCGTGCACGATCTGCCGTTCTCTCCGCGGCGATAAGTTGCATGCACCGTACAACTGGTTGGGTGGTGAAAGCATCAGCGCATGCGCCAGACTCCTGTGACGAGCGTCTCGGCTTCCTCCAGAGCAGCCGGTACGGGCACCGCGTACTCGGCGACGCGCTCGAAGAGCCGTTCGGGGAAGTACCCCCGGCCCGGGTCGCCAACCAGCACCTCGGCCGATTCCCGGCGGGCGGCACGCAGGCGCTGGGTCATCTCTTCGGCGACCGAGGGGCTGTAGAAGACGTCACCGGCCAGCAGGACCTCGACCGGCGCCGAGAGATCACTCAGCGTGACGTCGTTCGCGGTGGCGTTACGGTGCGCGGCTCGGACGGCGGCGGGGTCGATGTCGGTCGCGGAGACCTCGGCGGCGCCGGCCCGTGCGGCGGCGATCGCGGCGATGCCGCTTCCGGTTGCGAGATCCCGTACGCGTCGTCCCGCGACCGTCTCCGGATGATCGAGCAGAAAACGGGCCAGGGCCTGGCCGCCCGCCCAGACGAAGGCCCAGAACGGCGGCGGTTCGTCACTGCGGAACTCGCCGCCCGCCGAGTCGAACAGGCCGGTCGAGTCGGCGGCGAGATGCAGGGAGATCTCCGGGGCCAGGGGCGCCGGACGGAGCGTGGTCGTGGGCTGCGGCACGCGGCGATTCTGCGCCGCTCCAGCCGCCGCCGCGCGCTAATTGACCTGCGTCACATCCCTGCGTGGCGTCACTGCCGGGCCTTGACCTGGGTCACAGCCTCGCGAGCTTGGCGTCGTACTCCGCGCGGGCCGCGGTGGCCCAGGGCTGGTCCTCGTCTTCGAGCAGGGGGCGGGACGCGACGTACGAGGCCGCGGCCAGCGGTTTGACCGCGCGCTCGGCCGGGCGGCTCGCGGCGGCGGCGATCAGCTCGTCGAAGCGGGCGACGTCGACCCGGACGCGGTCGGGGTCGAGCGACCAGCGGCCGGCCCGGCGGCGCACCACGGAGTCGTTCGGGGTGCTTCCGGGCTCCAGGTGATCACGGAGGACCGACATGTCGGTTTCGACATTCTTCTTCTTTTCTCCCAGCAGGCCGGCCAGCTCCGAGGTGGACATTTCGCCCCGGAGGGCGAGCAGAGCCAGGATGCGGCGCGGGTGGTCGCCGCCGAAATCGGTCCCGGCCAGGAGGATCCCCCTGGTACGGACCTCGACGCGGCCGAAAAGCTGGATGTCGAACATGTTTCGGAACTCTGCGGGTGAGAGAGTTATAGCGGCAAGCCCCAATGCGGGGGGTGACCTCACCCGAAAGACTGGTTATCGCGGCCGCTCGGCCTCATCCGGTCATCGGGCGTACCGCCGGAACGGATCCGGGCCGGTGCACCACCCGGCTGTTGGTACGGCAAAGATGAGAGCCGGTACTCCTTAGACTTCTCCACGGTCGGATTCGGGGAAAGGTGGCGCATGACTAACGGCGATGCGATCAGCGTGCTCGTCGTGGACGGCCACCAGACGTTTGCCGAGCTGCTCGGACACGCGCTGGCCGGCCAGCCTGACCTGGAGTACGTGGGGCACGCGCTCACCGGCGCGGAGGCCCTCCGGCTCGCCGCCGAGCTGCGTCCCAACGTGATTCTGCTCGACCCCGATTTGTCCGATGCGGACGGAATTGCCATCGCGGAACTGCTCCGTGTGCGCCAACCGGACACACGTGTGGTGATCCTCACTGCCAGCGATGAATCGGCTCTTGTCGGCCGGGCCACCGCGGCCGGGGCGGCGGGCTTCCTGTCCAAGAACGGCGCGCTCGGTGACGTGCTGAACGCGTTGCGCACGGCCCACGGCGGCGGCATGACCGTCTCCACCGACATCCTGGCCCGTCTGCTGCGCAGCACCAGCCCGGTGGTCGGTCCCCGTGGCGGCGGTCTCACCGCGCGTGAGGACGAAGTGCTCCAGCTGATGGCGGCCGGGCTCGACGCGCGGGCCATCGCCCGGCGGCTCGGCATCAGCCTGCACACGTGCCGCGGTTACGTGAAGGCGGTTCTGGCCAAACTGGGCGCGCACAGCCAGCTCGAGGCGGTCGCGATCGCCACCCGGCGTGGCCTGGTACGACCCGGCCGGCAGTAACTGTAAGTAGTTCTTCTCGGTACTCATCCGGGAAGACGTGAAATCCGTACCTGTTCCTGGGGGATGCCTGCCGAGAGGCGGCGCCGAATTCAGGTTTCAGGGAAGGGCTTCACGTGGACCGGACAGCAGCTGACCGAGCAGCGGCTGGCGGAACACCGTCCGATGTGGCGGTGGCCGAGCCGTCGACAACGGGATCGCCGCACGGCGGCTCCCGCGACACCATGTACCGACGGCCGCCGGCCCGTCCGGCGGCGGATGATCCGCCGTGGTTCGGCTCGTCCGAGCCGTCCACCGGCGAGACGCCCGCGGTGAGCGCGCCGGACTACGGTCCGGCGACCCCGGGCGGCAACAGCCGCATCTCGTTCGGCTTCACGTCGAGCCCGATCTCACCCGTACGTCACCCGGCGTCACCGACCTCGCCGGCCGCGCCTCCGATGCCGACCGTGGCTCCGGAGCCCGCGCCGTCGGCTGCGGCTCCGTCGCCGACCGGGCTCGGCGCGCCCGACCTGCCGGTGCGCCGCGTGTCGACGCACACGGGGGAGCAGCGCCGGGTCTCCGGGACGGACGGTGACGATTTCCGCCGTACGTCCGAGACCAGCGCCGGCTCTTCATGGGTGACCGGCACCGGTTCGGAGCGGGCGGGCGACATCGCCGGTTCGGCATGGACGACTGACACCGCCGGTTCGGGGCGGGCGACCGACGCCACCGGTTCGGGATGGACGACCGGCGGCGGCTCGGGCCGGTTGGCGGGCTTCGGCTCGGGGCGCGCGACCGACACCGGTTCGGGGCGTGACACCGGCGAGTTCCGCCGGGTTGCCGGGGCCGACGGCGGGTCGGGGGAGTTCCGGCGCGCCTCCGACACGGGTGAGTTCCGGCGGTTCCTCGAAGCCGAGGACCGTCCGGCCGAGACCGGCGAGCAGCGCCGGGTAGCCGTCCAGGCGCCGCCCGCACCCCGCCAGTCCCGCGCGGTCACCGTCGGCATCGTCATGCTGAGCCTCATCGTCCTGGTGGCCGGGGGCATCGTCGGCGTCACGTACTTCACCGGCAACAACGGCAAGCTCGACTCGGTGCTGCAGCTCGGCGCCGGCGGCGACTCGGGCGAGCGCACCGTCACCGCCCCGCTCGACAACCGCAGCCAGGCCACCTTCGAGGTCTTGGCCGCCACGAACCGGGTCAACGTCACGATCGGTGAGCTCGGGGACGACCTGTTCCGCATCTCGACCCCGGAGGACGCCGGCTTCCGGCCCGACCCCACGATCCGCAACGACGACGTCAAGCTGCAGGTCACCAAGGACGGCGACGGCACCGGCGGCGAGATCAACGTGGTGCTGGCGGCCAAGGTGCTGTGGGGGCTGCGGTTCTCCGGCTATGCCGAGGAGCAGGTCATCAACCTCAGCGGCGGTCAGATCAGCGGGCTCGAGATGGTCGGCGGCATGCGTAAGGCCGAGATCAGCCTCGCCCGTCCGTCCGGCACCGTGCCGATCAAGGTGAACGGCGCGGTCGAGAAGCTCGTCCTGACGTCGCCGAGCGGCAGCCCGGTGCGGGTGAAGGTGGGCGGCGGCGCCAAGACCATCGTGGCCGGGAGTCGCACGCTGACGGACGTCCCGGCCGGTTCGACAGTCACCCCGAAGAACTGGGCCGTGCAGAACCGCTACGACGTCGGCGCGGGCGCGCCGATCACCAACCTGACGGTCGAGAACGGCTGAACCAACCGAAAGGGCGCCTCCTCCCGGGTGGGAGAAGGCGCCCTTTCGGTTGGTCAGGAGAGGACGCGCAGGCGGACGGTCTGCTCCATGGAGCGCAGGCGTTCGAGGACGTCGTCGCTGAAGCCGCCGCTGATGTCGGTGATCAGGTAGCCGTATTCGCCGCGGGTGCTCAGGAGCTGGCCCTCCACATTGACCTTGTGCTCGGCCAGGATGCTGTTGACCTGGGCCAGCACGCCGGGCGTGTTGACGTGGACGTGCCCGATGCGACTCTGACCGGCCTGCTCGGGCAAGGCGACGCCGGGGAGATTCACACTGAGGGTGGTGTTGCCCTCCTCGACGAAGGCGGCCAGCTTGTTGGCCACAAAACCGCCGATGTCGGACTGCGCCTCTTCGGTGGAACCGCCGATGTGCGGCGTGAGGATCACGTTGGGCAGGCCGCGCAGCTCGGAGACGAACTCGTCGCCGCGGCCCTTGGGCTCGGTCGGGAAGACGTCGACCGCCGCGCCGGCCAGGTGGCCGCTCTCGAGGGCCTCACGCAGCGCGACGTGGTCGACCACGATGCCGCGGGACAGGTTGAGGAACAGGGCGCCCTCGCGCATCCGCTTGAACTGCTCGGCGCCGAAGAAACCGGCGTTGCCGGGGCGGCCGTCGACGTGGATCGTGACGACGTCGCTGGTCTCGAGCAGTTCCTCGATCGTGGCGCAGCGGTGGGCGTTGCTCAGCGCGAGCTTGTCGGCCGTGTCGTAGAAGGACACGTACATGCCGAGGTTCTCGGCCAGCACCGACAGCTGGGTGCCGATGTTGCCGTAGCCGATGATGCCGAGCCGCCGGCCGCGGATCTCGTGGGCGCCGTCGGCCGACTTGTCCCAGACCCCGGCGTGCATGAGCGTGTTCTTCTCGGTGAGCCGTCGCGTCATCGAGATGATCTCGGCGATCGCCAGCTCGACGACCGAGCGGGTGTTGGAGAACGGCGCGTTGAAGACGGCCACGCCACTGGCCGAGGCGGCGGTGAGGTCGATCTGGTCGGTGCCGATGCAGAAGGCGCCGATCGCGACGAGGCTGTCGGCGGCGTCGAGCACCTTGGCGGTGACCTTGGTCTTGGATCGAATGCCGAGCAGCTTGACACCGGGAATGCGAGCGATCAGCTCGGACTCGTCGAGGGCGTTGCGGAGGGACTCGACCTCGTAGCCCTCGGCCTCGAGCCGGGACACCGCGTCGGGATGGATGCTCTCCAACAGAAGGACTCGCACCTTGGCCTGGTCGCTCATCTTGTTCCGATCCGTGTGAAGTGAGGCCGGTCCGGGCCGCCACGCCGAAGCCCGACCACCCAGCCTAGTGCCCTGACCTGCGAGCCCCGGAGCAGTGTGCTCGACCTCCCATCCGGTGCGTGCCGCCCGGTGCCGGCGCGCTGGGATACGGAGGTGACCTTTCTTCGGTTCACGCCGATGAATTCGGTGTCACGACGTGCACCTTTCCGTCACAGCTCGCGACGGATCCAGGGCAGCAACTCGTCGGCCTGCCACCGCTGGAAGGCGCGCACGGAGGGCAGCCCCGGCGGCGGGGGAAGCCGGGAAATGTCGCGGAAGAACCCGGCGAATCCGGCGAACAGGTCGGTGACTGTCCGCCGGTCGAGGTCCGCGATCACCCGTTCGGGATCACCGCCGTACACGGTGATGTTGAGGGCCAGCAGCACCCGGTCGAACCAGACGGGTGCGGTGGCGCCCCACGGCCAGTCGACGATCACGAGGCGGCCGTCCGGGCGTACGAGAATGTTGTCGGCCCGGATGTCGCAGTGCGCGAGCGTGTCGCCGTCGCTCAGCGCCGCCAGCCCGCGCTCGGACGCGGCGATCAGGGCGGGCAGGTTGGCCGCGGCCCACGGATCGAGGTCGGCCGGCGGGTCGTCGGCCAGGCGTTGCCAGCCCGCGAAACCCTCGACCAGCTCATCGGTGACTGGCGGGACGGTCAAAGGCGCCGGCGTGAGCGCTTCGGCCAGCTCGGTGAGGGCGGTCACGGCGGCGTCGATGTCGCGCTCTTCCCACGGCGTACGGGGTTGGGTTCCCTCGATGTCCTCGAGGACCAGCACGACCCAGTCGCCGTCGTCGAACGAGCCCAGCACGCGCGGAGCCGGGATGTGGCCGGGCAGTGCGGAGGTGATGGCCACCTCCTGGCGGGCCAGCTCGGCCGAGCGCTCGTTGATCGCGGGCGAGACGGCCTTGACGAAGGCGCGCCGGCCGTCGGCGGTGGCCACCCGGTCGGCCGTGCCGGGGGAGAAGCCACCGCTCTGGGACACGGCCTTGACGACCGGCCCGCCGATGATCCGCTCGATCCGTTGCCGCACCTCGGCGGGCAGGTCGCGCCAGCCGATCCGGGTTCCCACTGCCTGAAGCATGGGGTGATCGTGACAGCCGGTCGCGCTCCCGGGCGAGAGGGTTTTCCGTCGTACCCCCACGGAAGAATGCCGGCATGTCATCGAACATCGTCGAAACTGACTGGCAGACCCGTCTCCGTGCCGCCGTCGAGCAGTCCGAAAGCCGGCGCCGGGCCCGTGCGGCCGAGCGCCAGGAGTTCGCCCGGCGCCGCGCCCACGGCCTGATCGACCGCCATGCCGCCCGGCTGGCCGAGGTTCGGCGCGCCCGCGCGGCTGAGGCCCGGCGTGCTCGCCTGGCCTCGTCCCCGGCGGGTGGCCGCCTGGCTTCGTCCTCGGCTTCGTCCCCGGCGGGTGGCCGCTCGGCTTCGCCCCCGGCTCGCGCCACTGTGAGCGACGACACGGGCTGAGGGCCCGGCCCGGGTCTGGCAGACTCGGATCCAGGGGGTGCAAATGGGATCGCTGGGGTGGGCGGTCACGTTCTCGGTGCTCTCCGCGGCCAGTTACGCGGCCGCGGCGGTCGCCCAGGAACGCCTGGCCGAACACGGTCAGCGTGGCTGGTCCCGGTGGGCCAAAGCCCTGCTCCTCACCGCCGGTGGCGTCGTGCTTCACGTGGTGGCGCTCAACTTCGGCACGGTCGCCGTCGTGCAGGCCCTGGGCACGCTCACCCTGCTCTTCGCGCTGCCGATCGCCGCCCTGCGCTACCGCACACCCATCGGCCGGGCCTCGTGGATCGACGCCGTCCTCACCGTCCTCGGCCTCGCCCTGATCCTGTCGCTCTCCGTCGAATCCGACGCGCCGGCCGTGCTGGCCGAGCCCGACGACCGCCATCTCGCGCTGATCACCCTGGCCGTGGTGGCGGTGCTGTCGCTGGCCGCGTGGGCCGCCGGTCCACGGGTGCGTTCGGTGCTGCTCGCGGCCGCCGCCGGCACCGCCTTCGGCATCGCTTCGGTGCTGTCCAAGGCGGTGCTGGCCGCCCTGACCGGCGACGGCCTGAGCGCCGTGTCACCTTTCGGCGGCGTGGCCGTGCTGGTCTTCGCGACCGGGGGTTACTTGCTGGGCCAGCTCTCCTACGGCCGCGCGGGCATGGCGGCCCCACTGGCCACGGTGAGCGTCACCAACCCGATCGTGGCCGCGATCGCCGGCGTGGTCGTCTTCAACGAGGGCTTCCGTTTCGGAGGGGCCGGCTTGGCCGCGATCGCTTTCGCCGCCCTGGTCATGACCGTGGGCGTGATCGGTTTGGCGCGCCGAGCCGCCACCGAGTCCGAACCCGACACACCCAACCACAGCGAGTCCGAACGCTCCGCCGACTCCCGCAACTGACCGCCTTCCGCTCGGCTGTGTACGTGTTGCCGGCTCCTGTGGCTTGGTCGACGGGCTCAGCATCTTTCGCGTCGTCGGCTCTTGTGACTGGTCGGGACTCTCGCCGCTGGTTCCTGAGACTGATTGACTTCCTCGCGGCTGTGTCTGCGTCGCTCGTCCTTGGGAGTTTGGGTGTCCACTCGTGTCGTTCATGTCAGCGGCGGCGAAGAGGTGCTTCAGGTCGTCCAGCAGGAGGTCGACCGCCTCGACCTGGGCGGCGCTGTCATCACCCTGATCGGAGCGGTGAACGAGGCCGACATCTCGGTCATGGCCAGGAACGACGAGAGCGTCGACCACGTTCGTCGTTATTCGCAGCCGATGGAGTTGTCGGGAACAGGCGAGGTCGTCGACGGAAGGGTCCACCTGCACGTAACTCTGGCCGCCGAAGACTTCGTAGCGGCCGGCCACTTGCACAGAGCCGTTGTCGGCGGCTTCTTCGTCCGCGCCTACCTGACCGCGGTCGACCGCTGAGCCGGGTCCGGGCTCAGGTGACAGCCCGCACGCAACGGTCCGGCCGGCGACCCCCGTGACGATCTTTCGAAGTGCCGAAGATATTTACGGCCGAACCGCCGGCTAGAAACCGTGGGCGTGATCGGCTCCCATGTCCTTGCAGCCAGGCAGCGGTTCAAGACCACCTTCTACCTACTGGGATGACTTCGAGTGGCTCGTGGGGTCCCGGGTTGCAGACACCTACCATGACCGTCGTGTCGGCTGCTGACCTCGACGACAAGAGGTAGGGCCGACCGTGGCCAGCGGTTCAAGACCACGGCGGCTGCTCGCAGGCAGCGACGCCAAGCCGCACTCGAACTCAAATTGTGGCGCGATGCGCTCGGAGCTCAGCAGATAGGGCAGCAGGCTTCTAATCCGTCGGTCGCAAATTCGCCTGCCGGACTGCCGGGCGCGCTGGACTGCCCTCGCCTTGGGCCCGAGCCCCAGACCCCACGCCGTAGGGCAAGCCCCCGGATCCCCATCATCGTGTCGCCCAGCGCCCCACGACCGGCGTTCCGATCATCTTGCTATTTTGGCTCGTTTGGGGAAGGCGCTGCGGCACCAGCCAAAGTTGATCATCAGCCGCTTCTCGCTCCGGAGAGCGTATCTGGCCGAGGAATGACTGTTGTTGGCGCACAGGCCACAGCCGATTCGCGCGAGGCCAGTTAGCGCGCCGCCGCATGCCTGTACAAGACTCTCGGCTGAGTGCCACCTCAGTCACGGGTCACGCCGAGATCGAGACACCCCGGATGGGGTTCGAACATCTATGAGCTCTTATCTCAATTTACAACGCCAGAATTCACCCGCTAGAGTCCGGCTAGCCGTTAGTAGTCACGCGGGGAGCTATCGAATATGAGAAAGTCGGCATTGGAGCCAGGCGACAAGCGCACCGGAATATTCATCTACGCTGATGGTGTTGCCCATCAATGCGTTGTTGGATCTATTTGGATCGACCGCAAGTTAGGTGTGCTTGCAGAAATTCCGTATATCGAATTTGGTACCGAGCAGTTTGTGGTTCCAGCGAGCTGGTTCAACAACGACATAGCCCCGTCTAGCCTGCTGTTCAGATCGGAAGATCTTTACGTTTCACTCTACGACTGCAGGGTGATCCGCTCCGTCAAGGGCACCCATCTCGATATCGGACGGCTGCGAGCGCGAGAGGCTGTCTTCGCCGAACGCACCGGCCAGGCTGATAGCCGGCTTCTTGTGACAAAAATGGTCTCGCGGATTGACGGCTTGGCTGCATGGTCGAATCTATCGTCAATCGATTGGTCGACCGAGCTCGTTGACCGCGCGGGCCCCCGGAAGATGCGAGTCGATTACACAGTCCAGTCCAATAGAGGTTTCGAGTGGGAACAGGGACCTGCTCGAATGAGCATTGCGACACATTGGACACAATCCGACGCAACTGGCCGCGGCATCCATCTGGCAGACGACGCTATCCTCGAAAGTCGATTCCCGAAGCCTAGCCCGGTCGACAGGCACCTTGCCGAGCACAGGAAATTCCGTGACCTATTGTCGATCCTTGCCGGACCCGGCGTGCGCTTTGTCGAGCATTTTGTGAGAGATCAAGGGTTCGGGATCCGAATGCTCGACGGTAAAATCCGAGGCGCGGCTTACGAGCGAATTATTTGCGCGGGCACCATATCCGAGAATAGCCAAGACGCCGTACCCACATCGGACTGGCCAATAGTTGCTAGTAAAAACCTAGATGCGTCAGATCTCGAATGGTGGTCGAAGGAGTATGACAGTTCGCGCCGGTCCATCCTTCCGGTAGCGTCGATATTGCAGCGCCCCCACACCTTTGCGGAAGACAAGGTTATAAATTGCTCGATGAGCGTCGAGGCGCTAGGCATTGCCCTAGGTTCAGCCTTCGGCGAAGAACCCACCCTGACTAGCGTGAGCGCTAGGCCTACGACCAGCACCTACTTCTACCGAGTGATTGATGCACTCGATATCGACGTCTCTGCAGTTGCGGAAAGCCGGATCGAGTTCGCCAGAGCAATGGCAAGTAATTACAACACGATAAAGCACCCAGACCGTGGCGATTTTCCCGATGCGCTTCATAGCATATACGCCGGGAAAATTTCTTTGGCTTTAGCGCGGATGGCGATTCTTCAACGCCTTCCGAGTGCTGGCGGAACTGTAGCCAAGTACGCCAAGGGATGGCAGGTTTCCCGAATCTTTGATGGCATGAAGGCCGATGGAGTCGAAGTGGTGGCGGGAAAGTTCGTCTCCGTGGCGTAAGCTAGCCTAACGATACGTGGAGGCTCAACTCTCGTTGCCGTCGGGTCGGCGCCTCCGCCCCCAGTGCCAAGCGGATGTCTCGGTGCTCCCAGAAGGAATGGGCCGCACTGTCGACCTAATCCACACCAGTAAGCGAGCTGGACGTCGACACAACCGGCGACAAACGTCTGGGGTAACCAGAGGCCACCCGCGGACGCGCCGTGAGGTCAGAATCACGAAGCCGTGAACGGAGAGCCCTCCGTTTAGGGCACAGGTTTGGCGCGGAATCTTGAGACGCCGGCATGTCCGAACGCGTGCTTAGACATCCTGTACTTGCAGTGGTGTCTACCTGGACAGACAGAAACCACTGCGGACAGTCGAGGGGAGATCCACACGGGGTTGGATGAACCTCTAATTCGTCGTTGCAGATTCGAATCCTGCCGGACGCTGCCGGGCGCGCTTTGTGTCGGGCGCGCTTTATTCTTCCTGGGGCCCGAACCCCAGACCCCACGCCGTGGGAGCAAGCCCCGTGGATCCCCCATCGTCCCGTTCGTCGGCAGATCCCCGGCACGTCAAGCCGGGGGTTCCGCCGGACTGACAGGCTTGTCCAAGTATCCGACGGCTGTGGAACCGGATGCCGGCGTTACTCGGTAGCCCCAACGGCGGAGCGCCTGGGTCATCTTCGCGGCGCCCGCTGGGTTGGCTGAGTGAATCTTGATGACGCCGATGTCCAACGGGCGGCCGTCGAAGGCAGCGCGTTCGAGAACCTCCACGACCGGCCAGATCGTGTCGTCCTCGCCGAGGTCGTGGTCGAGCCAGAGCTCGTCGAGACGCCGCCCGCGGTATCCCTCGAGAAGCCGCACGCCGGCCTCGCTCGTGCGAGCCACCTCAGCCCGGCGGCCATCGACGAATGACCGAAGGTCGTCGACGAGAACGACTCGGGTCCCGGCGCTTGGCGTCTCACTCATCCGGGTCGCACGGCCGGTTCGAGCAGGGACAGCGTTCGTTCGTCGGCGTTCAGGGATGCGCGGAGGCCGACTGGCATGGGCAGGTTGGGGGCGGCGTGTCCGAACTCGACGTTGCCCAGGACGGGGATGTCACGGTTGCCCAGGACGTCCAGGACGATCTCCTGCAGGGTGGGGTCGCCCAGGCCTTCGATGTCGCGCGGAATGCCGACCACCATGCCGGCGATGCGGTCGAGGATGCCGCTGTGGCGCAGCACGTGCAGGTAGGTCCACACGTATGCGGCCAACCCGCCGATCTCCTCCCAGAACAGGATCGCGCCGTCGAAACGGTCCAGCGGAAGCGCGTACGGCGTGGCCTGGACCAGCGCGATGCGGTTGATCACGCCGCCGATCAGGGTTCCCTCGGCGCGGCCGGGGCGCCAGCACTCCCACGACGGCGAGGACGGCAGCGGGCCGATCGGGTCGGTGCTGGTCAGCAGCGTGGAGTAGAGGTTTTCCAGCTCGGCCTGCCGGGCGGCGGGGGCGGCCGGCCACGAACCGCCCAAGCCGGGTGTCGCCAAGTCGGTGTGGAAGCCCGCCAATCCCGTACGGGCGTGGAGCACCAGGTGCAGCAGGGAGATGTCGCTGTATCCGAGGATCGGCTTGGGGTCGGCCCGGATCGCCTCGTAGTCGATCAGGTCGAGGTAGCCGAAGACGGTCTGTCCGCCGTCGTTCGCGATGATCGCGCGCACCTCGGGGTCGCGCAGGAGGCCGTTCAGCTCGGCCGCGATCTCCTCGGGCCGGGCCGCGCTCCACCAGCGCCGGCGGTCGGCCTCGAGCAGCGGCGCCCGCCGGACGCGGAATCCCATCCGCTCCAGCACCTTCTCGGCCTGCACGAGGTTGGGCTCGTAGGCCGCAGGCAGGGGGCCGGACAACGCCGCGATGACGATCAGATCGCCGGGGACCAAGGCCTTGGGTAGCAGAGTCACCGCGGCAGTATCGAGGCTCCGGCCATGGCCCGGCGACGCATTTTGGACAGGTACATCTGCTTGTCGGCGGCCTCGATCACCTCGTCGGGGGTCTGACCGGGGTCGGCTACGGCCACGCCCACGCTGCCGCCGCCCTCGACATTTCCACAGCTCAGTGTGTACGGGGCGGCGAGGCTCGGCCGCACGATCTCGGCGGCGTCGTCCGCGTTGTCGCAGGTCGGGTGCGATCAGACGGTCAGGACGATCCGGCCGAAGACTTCGCCCGCGTCCATGCGGCGGTGCGCCTCGGCGGCCTCGTCCAGGGGCAGCACGTCGTGGACCACGGCGCGGAGGTCACCCCGTACGGTGGCCTCGAACTGCTTTTCCCGTACGGCGTTGCGGTCGCCCTCGGGAATCGTGTTCAGGCTGAATGTGGCGTACGTGCGGGAGCGCTGGAACGAGCGCACCAGCGCCATGCCGAAATCGGCGGGCGGGAAGCCACCCACCACACCGACCGACACCAGACGACCGTTGTCGGACAGGCGGTCGAGGAACAACGGCAGGTCGGGACCGCCGACAATGTCGAGGATGACGTCATGTTCGTCCTCGCCACCGGAACGGTCGAGCACGGTCGTGGCACCCAGCGCGCGGAGCCGCTCGCCCCGCGCCGCAGACGAGGTAGTCACAGCGACGGAAGAGGACGCCAGCTGGACGGTCATGATGCCGATGCTTCCGGCCGCGCCGCGGACCAACAACGACTGACCGGCGGCATACCCCACGTGGGCCAGCGCGAAGTGCGCCACCGGGCCGGCGCCACCGATGGTCACGGCGTCGACCGCCGACAGGGCGGGCGGCAGCGGGGTCACATCCTCGATACGCGCGACCGCCCGCCCGGCATACGCGCCGCCGACGCCGGTGAAGGCCCACACCCGCCGGCCCACCCACGAAGAGTCGACGCCCGCGCCGACCGCGGTGACCACCCCGGCCACCTCACTGCCGGGGATGAGACCCTCGGGGAAGCCGCCCAGGGTGCCGCGCCGGATCACCGCGTCGACCCCGCCGACGCCGATCGCCTCGGTTTCGACGAGCACCTGACCGGCGTACGGGACCGGGTCGGGTTTTTCCACCACGACCATGCCGTCGGGGTCACCGAACTGTTTGATGCTGACCGCTCTCATGACGGCGACGGTAGTGAGCATCCCCGTCCGCATGATCGAAGTGAGAAGGTCCGGTCGCCGGTTTGCCTCACATCGGCGGGGTAGGTTCGGCCCTATGACGACGACACAGGTGGTCGGGCTCCAGCTGGCCGGGCGGACCGCCCTGGTCACGGGGGCCGGCAGCGGCATCGGGCGGGCGGTGGCGACCCGGCTGGCCGCGGCCGGCGCGAAGGTGCTGGTGGTGGATGTCGCGGACGACGCCGCCAAGGAGGTCGCGGAGGCGATCGGCGGGCAGGCGGTGGTCGCCGACCTGTCCGATCCGGCCGCCGTCGACACGCTTCAGGCCGAGGTCGACATCCTGGTCAACAACGCCGGACTGCAGTTCGTGGCGCCTCTGCCCGAGTTCCCGCCCGAGCGGTTCGCCTATCTGCAGCGGGTCATGGTCGAGGCACCGTTCCGCCTGGTCCGCCGGGTCCTTCCCCACATGTACGGCGTGGGGTGGGGCCGCATCGTCAACATCTCCTCGGTGCACGGGCTGATCGCGTCGCCGTTCAAGGCCGCCTATGTCACCGCCAAGCACGGCCTCGAAGGGCTGTCGAAGACCGTGGCGCTCGAGGGCGCGGGCCGGGGCGTCACCTCCAACTGCGTCAACCCGGCCTTCGTACGCACCCCGCTGGTCGACAAGCAGATCGCCGACCAGGCGCAGGTGCACGGCATCAGCGAGTCCGAGGTGATCGAGAAGATCATGCTGGACCGGGCCGCGATCAAGCGGCTGATCGCCCCGGAGGAGGTGGCCGAGCTGGTGGCGTACCTGTGCACCCCGGCCGCCGACCTGATCACCGGGGCCTCGATCGCGATCGACGGCGGATGGACGGCGCACTGACATGGACGAGTTCGACGTAGAGGTGGCCGGCGGCGCGCTGCGGGTGTGCCGGTGGCCGGGAACGGGCCCGGTTGTGCTGGCCGCCCACGGCATCACGGCCAACGCGCTCGCCTTCGAGGGGCTGGCCCGGGCGCTCGGCGGGCGGGTCCAGCTCGTCGCCCCTGACCTGCGCGGTCGCGCCCGCAGCAACGCGCTGCCCGGCCCGTACGGGATGGCCTCTCATGCCACCGATCTCATCGCGATCGCCGATCATCTGGGTGTCGGGCGCGTGCCGTTGGTCGGGCACTCGATGGGCGGTTTTGTCGTGGGGTCGACGGCCGCCGCCTATCCCGACCGGATCAGCGGGATCCTGCTGGTCGACGGCGGGCTGCCCCTGCCGGTTCCGTCCGGCGTCGGCATCGACCAGGTGCTGGAGGCCGTCATCGGCCCCGCCATGCAGCGCCTGAGCATGACGTTTCCGAGCGCCGAGGCGTACGTGAGCTTCTTCCGGCGACACCCCGCGCTCGCCGACGGCTGGGAACCGGACATCGAGGCGTACGTGCTCCGGGATTTTGCCGGTGACCGCTCGTCGTGCTCGTTGGAGGCGGTGCGCGCCGACGCCACCGACACGCTGATGACCGAGAGTGTCATTCCCAAGATCGATTGCCCCGTACGGCTTCTGTACGCCGAACGCGGCATGCTGAACGAGGCGCAGGGGCTGTACGACGCGGGTCGCCTGGCGGACGTCCGGTTCCCGGTCGAGCTGGTTCCGGACGTCAACCACTACTCGATCCTGTTCGACGCCACCGCCGTCGGACGGGTCGCCGACCGCATCGTCGAGCTCGCGGCGTAGACCGCCCACCCGGCGATCAACAGCAGCGTCACCACCTCGACCAGCCCCAGCGCGCGTTCCACGGCGCCGAGCGGGATGGCCCGCCACCAGCGCACCCCGGTCCACGGCTCGGAAAACACGGCCCACAGGATCGGGGTGAAGCAGAGCAGCGACAGCGCGCCACCAAATGCGACCAGGCGGGCGCCGGTGTCACGCCAGGAGCGGGCGGTGGCCAGCAGCGCCGCCACCGGCAGGCTCAGGAAGGCGACGACGCTCGCCACGCGGTGGATGTCGCCGCTCATCGACGGGCCGACGGCCCAGTTGTGCTTCTCGAACCAGACCACGCCGACCAGGCCGGCCGCCCACAGCAGCAGGGCCACGGCCGCGCCGCCGCGGACGACCCCGGCCCGCCGCGCCGCTTCCAGAACCGCGACCGAGCCCGCGGCCAGCAGCAGCGTCGCCGCGTCGAACCACCAGCCGTTCTCCAGAAGCGCGTACTGGCTGATGGTCCGTCGCGTCCAGTCGAGCTCGGCCGACGGGGGCCGGACGTGCAGGGCCGCGTAGAAGCCGAGGGCCACCAGCACGAAGGTGGCGCCCACCGCGGCGAGCGCCACCACCGTTCGAGATCGTCCGGTCACCTCCCAACAGTGACACGACCGCCCGGTTCAGGCCGTGACCAGCGCTTCCGTCGGCGCCGGCCGGGCCGCGTCAGGCCGTGACCAGTGCTTCCGTCGGCGCCGGCCGGGCCGCGTCAGGCCGTGACCAGTGCTTCTGTCGGCGCGAGCCGGGCCGCGCGGATGGCCGGGTACAACCCCGCGACCGCCCCGATCACCAGCGTCGCGCCGACCCCGCCGAGCAGAACCCACGCCGGTACGACCGTCGGCCAGTGCTGGGTCACCGCATAGAGCCCCGTGACCAGATAGCCGAGCAGCACCCCGGCCGCGCCGCCCAGCAGCGACAGCAGCAGCGACTCGGTGACGAACTGAGTGCGGATCTGCCCCCGTGTGGCCCCGAGGGACCGCCGCAGACCGATCTCGGCCCGTCTCTCCAGCACCGAGATGACCATCGTGTTGGCCACCCCGATGCCGCCCACCAGCAACGCCACCGCGCCCAGCCCGAGCATCAGGGCCGTGAACGTGTCGTTGGTGGCCCGCCGCGCCGCGAGGGCCTCCGACGGCTTCGACACCTTGACCTCGTCGGGGCTCGACGGGTTGGCCGTGGGAGCCAGCACCCGCCGTACGGCTTCGACAAAGGCGTCCGCCGAGCGGGTGTAGACCGTGGTCGGGTGACCGTCGAACCCGAGGTAGGCCGCCGCCGAATCCCAGCCCACCAGCACCGACTGGTCGAGTTCGGGGGCCAGCGGCACCGGCTTCAGCACCCCGGTCACGGTCCACCAGCGGCCGTTGATCCAGACCGTCGGCACGTTCCCGAGCCGCCGGGCGGCGGTCGCCCCGAGCACGACCGTCGGATACTTCGCGTTGAGCCAGCTGCCCCGGGCCAGTTCGCCCCCGACCGTGCCCAACAGGTCCGGCGTCGCCGCCAGCACCGAGAGGCCGCCGGTCTCCCCGGGCGGGATCTTGTCGGTGCGGTAGACCGGCGTGGACGGCACCAGACCGGTCGCGGTCGCCGACTGCACCGGCCCGATCCGCTTGATCATCGTCACCGAGGAGTCGGGCAGCGTGGCCTCGTCGCCGAACATGGTCTGCCCGGGCGTCACGGTCAGCAGGTTGGTGCCGAGGGCGGCCAGCTCGCGGTCGAGGTCGGCCCGGCTGGACGACGAGATGCCGACGACCGCGGTCATGGCGGCGATCCCGATCGCGATGCCCAGCGCCGAGAGCACCGCCCGCAACGGCCGGGACTGCAGCCCGTAGCCGCCGAGCCGCAACAGGTCGGACGCCCGTAGCCGGGCCGGGGTGAGCGCCATCTCAGACCACCTGCCCGTCCCGCATCGGCACCTGCCGGGGCAGGCTGCCCGCGATCTCGTGGTCGTGCGTGATCACCAGGACGGTCGTGCCCGCCTCATTGAGTTCCCGCAGCAGTTCGACCACGCCGGCGCCGGAGACCGAGTCGAGGTTGCCGGTCGGTTCGTCGGCCAGCAGCACGGCCGGGTCCCCCGCCACCGCCCGGGCGATGGCGACCCGTTGCCGTTCGCCGCCGGAGAGCTGGTGGGGCCGATGGGTCAGCCGGTCACCCAGGCCGACCCGGACCAGCGCGGCCTCGGCGCGCCACTCGCGCTCCTTCCTCCGTACGCCGGAATAGAGCAGCCCGTCGGCCACATTGGCGATCGCCGTGCGCCCCGGCGCCAGATGGAACTGCTGGAACACGAAGCCGATTCGCCCGGCGCGCAACGCCGACAGTTGCCGGTCGGTCAGCGTCGCCACATCGTGGCCGTCGATGCGCACCGACCCGTGGGTGGGCCGGTCGAGCGTGCCGATCAGGTGCAGCATGGTCGACTTGCCGGAACCGGACGGGCCGACGATCGCGACCAGTTCGCCGTACTCGACGGCCAGGTCGACCGACCGGACCGCGGTGACCCCGCCCGGGTACGCCTTCGTGACCCCGGCGAGTTCGATCACTGCGGTCCCCTTCTGGGCGAGGACCGTGACGTCGCCGGTGGTCATGACGGCACCCCTTTTCGGCCGCGGACCGTGACGTCGCCGGTGGTCATGACGGCACCCCCACCTGCATGCCGGCCGTGATGCCGCCGCCTGAGACCTCGACCCGGCCGTCGGCGAACAGGCCCGTCTTGACGGCGACGATGCGGGAACTCCCGTTCTCGACGACCTCGAGCCCGTAGCCGCCCTCGGCCAGCGCGAGCAGCGCCGGCACCGGAACGGTGAGCACGTCCGGCCGCTGCGAGACGACGAAATCGACGGATACCGAGGCCTCGTCCAGGCCCTTCGGCGACTTGGCGAAGGTCACCGTCACCTGGATCACGGTGGTGTCCTCCTCGTTGCCCTGGCCCTGCTCGACCACGGTCTCGACGCCGGTGATCTTCCCCTTACCGGTGCTGCCGTCGGGCATCTCGACGTCGACCGTCGCGCCCTTGCGGGCCAGTCGCTGGTCGTCGACCTCGAGCGGGACCGTCGCCACCATCGTCGTGCCGGTCGTCCGCAGCACCTCGGTGCCCGGCTGCACGACGGCGCCGACTTCCGCGCTCAGCGAGTCGACACGGACCTGCCCTTTCGCGTACGCGATCTGGCTCGTCTCGACGCGCCCGGTCTCCCCGAGTCCCAGGTCGTCCTGCCACTGTTCGACGGCGTCGGCGGTGGCGGACGTGTACTCGTCGTCGACCGTGAATCCCGTGTAACCGAGCGCGCGCAGGTTCTTCTCGAACTGCAGCACGTCGGCGCCCTCGACACCGGGCCGCAGCGTCCGGTAGGCGGGCAGGGCCCCGTACAGGAGGGAAACGGGTTTGTTGTCGAGGTGGTAGAGCGGTTTGCCCCGGGTGATGACCGCGCCGCTCGCGGGCAGCCCGGTGACCGTGCCCGAACCACGCGCGGTGACGGTGCTGGTGTCGCCGTGACCGAGCGTCCCGTCGTGCGACTCGCGGTCGATCAGCGTCTCCCGGGTGATCTCGGCTGTCTCGGCGGGAGTGTTGCCGGTCGTGCCGTCGCCGCTCTCGGCCGGCGGCAGGTTGATGACGGTGACCGCCGCCGCGACCGCGCCGACCGTGAGCACGCCGGCCACCACCCCGGTCGTGCGTCGCCGGCTCATGCCTTCTTCCCTTCGCCGACCCGGGTCTGGCCCGCGCCGTCCGGCAGGAACTGCTGGCACTTCTCCTCGGCCTTGTCGAAGGTGGCGTCGCCGGGGCCGGAGTTCAGCTTGTTGCGGTCGAGCTGGATCGAGCCGTTGGCCTGCGGATCGGGGAAGTCGGGCACGCCGTTCTCACGCATGCACTTGGCCATCTTGCGGGCCTGCTCGATCATCTCCGGGTTGGCCTGGGCGGTGTCGCCGCCGTTGGGCGCGAACTCCCGGCACGCCTTGTTGGCCTCCTCGAACTTCTTCGGATCCATGCCCTTCGGCGTCCGGATCGTCACCCGCCCCGACGGATCGGGGTCGGGGAACCACGTCATGCCGTTGGCGCGCATGCACTGCGCGTACTTGAGGGGCATGTCCTCGTCACGCGTCGTCGCCGACGACGAGGACGCACTCGGGGTGGCGGTCGTGCCGCTCTGCGCGGTGGCCACCCCGTTCCCGTCGGCCGGTTCGGCCCCGCACGCCGACGCGAGCGCCAGCAGGGCCACGACGACAACAACCTTTCCCGTACGCATGGTTCACCTCCGTCGGCGGCCACGGTGACCGCCACGGCTTCGAATGAAAGCGAGCGCGACGTTTCCCGGCCGTCACGCAAAAACGTGACGCTGAAGTGACGCCGCGGCGTCCGGCCCTGGGTCTCGGCTCGGGCGTTCGGCTCCGCGTCTCGGCCACGGGTCTCGGCTCGGCTGTGGCGTTCGGCTTCGCGTCCTGGCCGCGGGTCTCGGTCGCGGCGGAAAACGTGACGCCCAGGTGACGCCGTCGCGCGGGAGGATGGGCGCATGCGGATCCTGGTGGTCGAGGACGAGCCGCTGCTGGCCGACGCGGTGGCGCAGGGGTTGCGCCACGACGCCCACGCGGTCGACGTGGTGTACGACGGTGGCGCCGCGCTGGAACGGGTCGACGTCAACGACTACGACGTGGTGGTGCTCGACCGCGACCTGCCCGGCGTGCACGGCGACGACGTGTGCCGCGCGCTGGTGGAACGGGGAGGCGACACCCGGGTGCTGATGCTGACGGCCGCGGCCGGGATCGACGACCGGGTCACCGGCCTGTCCCTGGGCGCCGACGACTACCTGCCCAAACCGTTCGCGCTGCGCGAGCTGAGCGCCCGGGTCCTCGCTCTCGGGCGGCGTTCCCGGCCTGCCGCGCCCCCCGTGCTGCGCCGCGCCGGCATCAGCCTCGACCCGCACCGGCGCGAGGTCTTCCGCGACGGGCGTTACGTTCCGCTGTCCCGCAAGGAGTTCGCCGTGCTGGCCGAGTTGCTGCGCGCCGACGGCACGGCGGTGTCGGCCGAGACCCTGCTCGAGAAGGCGTGGGACGAGAACGCCGATCCGTTCACCCACGCCGTACGGATGACGATTCTGAAGTTGCGACGCAAGCTCGGGGACCCGGCCGTCGTGCTCACCGAACCGGGAGTGGGGTACCGCATCCCATGAGACTCACCGTGCGGGGCCGCTTGACCCTCGTCTACGGCGGCCTGTTCGTGCTGGCCGGCCTGGTGCTGCTGGGCGCCACCGCCGTGCTGTTCTCGCAGCGCCTGCCGACCGTTCTGGCCAAAGTGGACATCGACGCCTCCGGGCCGGGCGTGGTGGGGAACCAGCGCTTCCTCACCGAGAGCCGGGACAACACCCTGGCCACGCTGCTCTCCCAGGGCGCGATCGCGCTGGTGGTGGTGAGCGCGGCCATGATCGCCCTGGGCTGGCTGGTGGCCGGCCGCATGCTCCAGCCGCTGCAGCAGATCACCGCCACCGCCCGGCGCATCGCCGACGCCCCCGACGCCGACCGCGGCCTGCACGAGCGGATCGCGCTGACCGGTCCCCAGGACGAGATCAAGGAACTGGCCGACACGTTCGACGTCATGCTGGCCCGGCTCGACCACTCCTTCGACGGGCAGCGCCGGTTCATCGCCAGCGCCTCCCACGAACTTCGTACGCCGCTCACGCTCAACCGCACCCTGCTGGAGGTGGCGCTCACCCAGGAGGCGGCGTCGGAGGAGGTGCGCCAGCTCGGCTCGACCCTGCTCGCCATCAACGACCGGCACGGCCGCCTGATCGACGGCCTGCTGCTGCTCGCGCAATCGGAACGCCCGGTGGTCGAACGGTCCTATGTCGACCTGGCCGACATCGTCGACCACGTCGCCGTCTCCGACACGGTCAAGGTGCTCACCGACCCCAAGGAGGCAACGGTCGCCGGGAACCCCGTGCTGCTCGAGCGCCTGGTGCAAAACCTGGTCGAGAACGGCGTACGGCACAACATCGAGGAGAACGGCTGGGTGCGGGTCCGTACGGGCACCCGCCTCGACGGCTGGGTCGTGCTCGAGGTCAGCAACTCGGGCCCCGCGATCCCGCGCTACGAGGTGCCCGGCCTGTTCGAACCTTTCCACCGTTACGGCGCCGAACGCCTGCACGCCCCCGGAGCCGGCCTGGGCCTCTCCATCGTCCGCGCCGTGGCCCGCGCCCACGGCGGCGACGCCCGAGCCGAGGCAAGAGACGAAGGCGGCCTGGTCGTGACGGTCACCCTGCCCCGCGCCTTATGAGACCCTGCTGATCGTGACGGTCACCTTGCAGCGCGCCCTGTGAGACCCTGCTGGTCGTGACGGTCACCTCGCCGCGCGCCCTGTGAGACCCTGCTGGGCATGGCGAAGCTGCGCGTGCACAACCTGGCAACGTCCCTCGACGGCTACGCGGCCGGCCCCGCCCAGAGTCTTTCGGAGCCCTTGGGCATCGGCGGCGAGGCCCTGCACGACTTCTTCTGGAAGACCCGATTCGGCAGTTCCGATCCCGACGCCGGCGAGACCGGCTTGGACAACGACGTGCTCGAGGCCGGCGTCGACAACATCGGAGCCCACATCATGGGCCGCAACATGTTCGGCCCCGTCCGAGGCCCTTGGCCCGACAAGTCCTGGACCGGTTGGTGGGGCGACGAGCCGCCCTACCACCACGACGTGTTCGTGCTGACCCACCACCCACGCGAGTCGGTAGCCATGAAGGGCGGCACCACGTTCCACTTCGTAACCGACGGCATCGAGGCAGCTCTGTCCCAGGCTCTCACCGCCGCCAACGGCAAGGATGTACGCGTGGGCGGCGGCGTGGCCACGGTCCGCGCTTACTTGAAGGCCGGCCTCGTAGACGAGATGCACGTGCCGGTAGTCCCGATCCTGCTCGGGGGCGGCGAACGCCTCCTAGGCGACGACGCCACGGCCGGCTACCGGGTCGACCGTTTCGCCGCCTCCGAAACGGTCGCCCACTATTGGTTCGTCCGCCGCTGACGCCTGATCCGCGCTAATAACCCGGCGGAGGCGGGCTCCAAAGATCACCGGACGAGTTCGGAGCGCCGTAGGCGGACCCGTCGATGGTGCGCCCTGCGCCGAACGGAGGCGGAGGCATCGTAGGCAGCTGATACCTGTTCGGCGTAGGCGGATCGAACGGGCCGGGGGCCGTATCTCGTCGGAGGTAATCGCTCAAGGTCACGAGCGCGAGCGAGCGAAACTCCGCATCGGAGACTCGTGAGCTGATCTCCACCAGGAGGCGGAGTTTCTCGACTGCGATCTCATCCGCGGTGAGACCGAACTCGACGAGCAGCTGGCCGACCGGGGTGGTGATTCTGATGCTCTTTGTCCGGGCACCCAGGCGGCCGAGCAGAACGACCAGAGCGATGCCCGGAATCGCACCCATAGCAATCATTGCGAGAGTCATCTGTTGCCTTCCGTGGCCCTCCGCGGCGGCGACGGTCTCGGGTGCACCGCGCAGGAGATTGAGTACGTCGCCTGCAACCACGCGGTGAAGCCCACGCAGGTTCGAACTCGCTCCGTACGCGCTCAAGCGCGGAGCGCAACTCCGGGCGGATAGGGCATACGACCGTGCCCGGCACGATGCGAACCTGCGACGACGGATCGGAAGGCTCTGTCTTGCTGCTCCGGGCTCGGTGGGAACGGCGTCCCGTCCGCCCGGAACTCGGTCGCTCGTCCAAGCGCGCGTGAGAGCTCCATCGCCCGGCTGTCGGGCTATCTGACATCCGAGACGCTGCAGGAGCGACGGCCCCGCGCCGAAATCGGGCGGTAACGCTGGTGGAGTGCGGACCGCACAGCCCGAAGCCCGGTGCTGGTTGAGGATCGGCCGGCGAACACGACGATGGGGGATCCGGGGGGCTTGCCCCCACGGCGTGGGGTCTGGGGCTCGGGCCCCAGGAAGACTCAAGCGCGCCCGGCAGTGTCCTGGCTCAGCACATCGGAATAGGGTGTCTCGCGTCATCGGAATAGGTATGTCTCCGGACATCGGCATGGCGTCGTAGCCGCCCGGTCGGGTGGTTGCAGGGTGCGGCGTGTCCACACGCC
>NZ_JAENHP010000007.1 GCF_016834655.1 Paractinoplanes ovalisporus | reverse complement strand
CCAACAACCAGGACCCAGGGAGCAACCCGGCCTCCGGCCGGGCGATACCACCTGCCCTGGCCACTAACCTCGCCGCCAGCTCACCGCGGCAACAAACCCTCGCTGCTTAATGAAAGACGGAGGCTAGTGCCCGTTCCGCGGTTCAACCCGCCTCGCCGGAACCCCCGGCCGGGCGCGCCTCGCTCCCGCCCCGGCCGCGAAACAGAGGCTAATGGGATTCCTGGTAGCGGCGGAGAGTCCGCGGGCCGAAGGCGTCGGGCAGAACCTCGTCGATCGTCTTGATTCCGCTGAGGGTCTCGAGCAGCATGCCGTCGGCCGAGTGCTCGTAGAGCAACTGCCGGCAACGGCCGCACGGCATCAGGGTCTCGCCGTCCCCGTCGACACACGTGAACGCGACCAGCGAACCGCCCCCGGTCATGATCAGCGCGGAGACCAGGGTGCATTCGGCGCAGAGCCCGACCCCGTACGAGGCGTTCTCGACGTTGGCACCGGTGACGATGCGCCCGTCGTCGACCAGCGCGGCCGCCCCGACCGGGAACTGCGAGTAGGGCGCGTACGCCTTGCCCATCGCCGCGCGGGCATGCTCGCGCAGGTCGTTCCAGGTCTTGTCGTCAATCGTGGTCATGTCAGTCCTCTCCCCTTGCCGGCCCGCGCCCGCGAGCCGTTCTTGCCGTCAGCCGTCAGCCGCCCGTCTCCGCCGCCCCTTCGGCGCGCGGGCGTTCCCCGCCTCGGGTCCGCAGGCCGTGGAAAATCAGGTCCAGAATGTGGTGCGCGCTCTCGGCGGCCGAAGCCTCGTCGAGGCGCGACAGGAAGCCGAGCAGGATCAGCACATCGCGCGACGTGACGTCGGCACGGATCGTCCCCTCCTCGCGCCCCGCGGCCAGCAGGCGGTCGATGGCCTCGCCGATCGGGCCGGTGTGGCTGGCCGCCAGTTCGTGGCCAGACCCGGGTTCGAGCGCCGCCAGCACCCCGCGTTTCACCCGGGCGTAGTCGGCGACGTTGTCGAGCCAGCGGCGGAACGCGGTGGCCGCGTCGTGCTCCCCCAGCAGCGTACCGGCGGAGGCGACCAGCTGATCGACGTCCGCGCGGTAGACCTCGGCCAGCAGCGCCTCGCGGGTCGGGAAGTTTCGGTAGAGCGTTCCCTGCCCGACACCGGCCGCCTTGGCGACCGCGTTCATCGGCAGCTCGGACGTCGAACTCAGCAGGTCACGGGCCACCTGGACGATGCGCGCCCGGTTGCTCAGGGCGTCCGCGCGCAGCCGGCGCTCGGCCATGTGACGAAACCCCCCTGTCAAGTGGACACGTGTCCGCATACGCTTATCCGGACACGTGTCAACTTACCTGACAGGGAGCCACCATGCCGACCGCCATCGACCCCATCACCGGACAGACCGTCATCGTCACCGGCGCCAGCAGCGGCATCGGGCAGGAGACCGCCACCATGCTGGCCGGGCGCGGGGCGCCGGTCGTTCTCGCCGCGCGCCGCCACGAACGCATCGACTCCATCGCCGCCGAGATCCGTGCCGGCGGCGGCCGGGCGATCGCTGTGCCGGCCGACGTGACCGACTTCGGTGACATGCAGCGGCTCGTCCAGCGGGCGATGGACGAGTTCGGCGGCCTGGACGTGCTGGTCAGCAACGCCGGTGTTGCCCGGCTCGGCCGCCTCGACCAGCTGAACATGGACGACTGGTCGGCAATGATCGACGTCAACCTGCGCGGACTGCTGAACAGTCTGGCCGCCGCCCTGCCGGTTTTCCGGCGCCAGGGCCACGGGCACGTCGTCACCACGGTCTCGACCGCCGGCCTGACCACACCGCCCACGATGGCCGTCTACGCGGCGACCAAGAACGCGGCCCGCACCATCATGGAGGGCCTGCGTACGGAGTCAACCGACGGCGTCATCCGCACCACCGAGATCTCCCCCGGCTTCGTCCGCACCGAGCTGGCCGACGGCATGGACCCGTCCGCCCGCGAGCGCATCCAGGCCGGCATGCGCGACTTCGGCCTGGACCCGGTCGCGGTCGCCCGCGCGATCTGCTTCGCGATCGAACAGCCGGCCGACGTCGAGATCGGCAGCCTCACCGTCCGCCCCACCGTGCAGTCCTGAAGCCCACCACGCCCGGTCGGCCGCCCCACCGAGCAAGAGTGCCGCCCGAAGGGGCAGTTCGCATTGACCCCGGCCATCGATCGACATAGATATGGAGAACTGATCGTCGAAACAAGGGGTGGCCGATGTCGACTCGCCGGGATGTTCTCAAGATGGCCGGGATGGGCGTCGCGCTCGGGGCCGTTCCACGGATCGACCTCCAGGCCGACGAGACACTGGCCGCCTACCGCAGCCACATCACCGACGGCCGCAGCCTCACGGTCACCAGCGCGACCGGGCAGCAGCTGCGGGTCACCGCGTACGGGAACCACATCGTCCGCGTGCGAGCGGTGCGCAGTGGCGAGACGTTCTTCGCCGACAACCGCTACGAGATGGTCAACCCGGCCGCCCACGCCGGGATGGGCGGCACCCTGTCGGTGACCGACGACGGCGACCGCCTCACCCTCACGACAGGCGCCACCGATGGCGTGAAGGTGGTGCTGCGCAAGGATCCGCTGCGCCTGGAGTTTTTCAGCCGCATCGACGACTCCCTGCTCGCCCGCGAGGACGCGACCCACGGCATGAGCTGGGCCGGCAGCGTCGTCCGGCAGACCTTCACCGCGGCCGCCGCCGGGGAGCGTTTCATCAAGGCCGGCCACGGGCTCTTCGGCCGGGCGCCGAGGATCGAACGCACGGGCGAGATCGTCGCGCACAACTACCCGTTGCGGTCGCAGCACCTCGATCAGGCGCCCGCGATCGTCCCGCTCTACCTGTCGTCGCGCGGGTACGCGGTCTTCTTCAACACGACGTTCGACACCACGTTCAACTTCGGCAACGGCGGCACGTACGAGTTCTGGGCCGACGGTCACGACGCCCCCGGCGTACGGCCGCAGCTGGACTACTTCGTCATCCAGGGTCCCCGGTTCGCGCAGTTGCTCGACCGCTACACGCAGCTGACCGGCCGCCCCCGCTTCCCCCGGCTGGGGGTGTTCGGGCTGCAGTTGTCCGACAAGAACTTCCCCGCCGTCAGCGACCAGAACTGGTGGACGACCCGGATCACCGCGCTGCGCAACGCCGGCTATCCGTTCGACGTGCAGGTCAACGACAACCGCTGGCGGGCCGGCACCGGCGCCTGGGGTGGGTCGTGGTTCGAGTTCAGCCCGCAGCGCTGGCCCGATCCGGCCACGTTCAAGCGCTGGGCCGACGAGCAGGGCGTGCTGACCACGCTCGACTACAACCGCAACAACTCCAACGAGATGGCCGGCTGGATGCCCTCGTACGCCTTCGCCCCGGCCGATGTCACCGGTGTCAGCGACAACGACGCCGTGCCGGACTGGAGCAATCCGGCGACGCGGACATGGCTGTGGAACGTCTTCTGGACCAAGGCGCTCGACCCGGCGCTGGGCTACCCGGGCGACGCGCTCTGGATCGACGAACCGGACGAGATGGGCCCGATCCCGTACGGGGCACTGGCCGGCAACGGGCAGCGCTGGGCCGAGCTGCGCAACGCGTTCTTCCTCTACTGCCAGAAGGCGGCCGGGCAGGAGGGCTGGGACCGCGGCCGGAGCCAGCGGCCCTGGATCTTCACGCGCGGGGCCACGGCCGGGCAGCAGCGCTACGGGCATCTGTGGACCGGGGACATCGAATCCACGTACGGGGAAATGCAGGAACAGATCCGGGGCATGCAGAACGCCGGGCTGGGCGGCTTCCCGTTCGCCAACATCGACGGTGGCGGGTTCTTCGGCGCGGTGCTGTCGAGCGGCATGTACCGCAACTGGGTGGCGGCCTGGTCGAGCGTGTCACCGGTGTGGCGGCCGCACTCCAACGGTGACACCGGTGTCCAGGGACCGACGGCTTCGCGCTGGCCCATCGACCAGGGCCCAGCCGAACAGGCCGACTTCCTCAAGTACAGCCGCGTGCGGTACACGTTGATTCCGTACATCTACACCGTCGCCCACCTGGCCCACGCGACCGGCGTGCCGATGGCGCGGGCCATGGTGGTCGACTACCAGGACCGCGGCATGGCCTACAGCCACGACCTGCAGTACATGTGGGGTCCGTCGATCATCGTGATGCCGGTGACCACTGACACCGGTGGCACGGTGCAGAACGTCTGGCTGCCCGCCGGCGACACCTGGTACAACTTCTGGTCCGACGCCAAGAACGTCGGCTCCGACACCGCCGAGAAGAGCTACGTCACCAGCACCGGCGAAATCATCATGTACGTGCGGGCGGGCAGCATCCTGCCCGAGTACAAGTACGCGCAGAGCACCGCCTTCCTCGACAAGTCCCAGCTCGAGATGGAGGTCTACACCGGCCGGGACGGCACGTTCGCGCTGTACGAGGACGACGGTGTCACCGAGGACCACCGCTCCGGCTCGGCCAGCAGCACCACCGATCTCAGGTTCACCAACGCCGCGCTACGCGTGACGATCACCCATCCCCGTGGCACCTATCGCGGCGCACCCACCGCCCGCCGGTATGTCGTGCGCTTCCACGGCCTTTCGGCGCCGGTCGGCATGCGTGTCACCGGAGTCACCGCCCTGCCCGCCTTCACCAGCGAGTCGGCCGCGATCCTGAACGGCAGCGGCCAGGTCTGGAACGCCGCCAAGCGGATCCTGTCGGTCGTGACACCCGTGACAAGCGTCGTGACCGGCGGCGGGGTGGCCGCCACGGTCGAGCCGAGCGGGGACGCTTTCCCGCCGGCGTCGCCGATTGCCGTGTACGAGGCCGAAGCGGCCGCCCGGGGCGGGGCCGTGCTCTCGTCACAGCACGCCGGGTACACCGGCAACGGCTACGTCGACTACGCCAACAACGGCGGCGACTACGTCGAGTGGACCGTCCCCGTGGCCGCCTCGGGCGCCTACTCACTCGGTTTCCGTTATGCCAACGGCGGCACCGCCGACCGCCCACTGCAGATCGCGGTCAACGGCACGGCGGTAGCGACGGTCGCCTTCCCCCCGACCGGCGACTGGAAGACATGGCGGACAGCCACGGCGCGCTTGTCCCTGCCGGCCGGCGCCGCGGTCCGGATCCGAGCCACCGCCACCGGCGCGAGCGGCGGCAACCTCGACAGCCTGTCCGTCACTCCCGCTTAAGCGCGGCCCAGGGGCCAGGAACGCTCGCCCGCGAGGAAAGGCCGTCCGCAGGGGCCAGAAACCGCCCGTACGCGAAAGAAAGCCGCCCGCCGAGGGCCACGAAACGCCCGGACGCCGAGGAGAGCCGTCCGAAAGGGGCCAGAAACGTTCGCACGCGAAGGAAAGCCGCCCACACGCGCCAGAGAACGCCCGTACGCGAAGGGAAGCCGTCCGACCGGGGCTAGGAACGCTCGTACGTGAAAGTCTGCTCGACGACCCGGAAGCCGTACGCCTCGTTGACCCTCTGCATCGCGGGATTGTCGCCGGCCGTCCACGTGTGCAGGAAGCGCCGCTGCCCGCGATGCTCCTCCAACTGGATCAGATTGGCCGACTTGAGCACACCCGCGAGACGGCGCCCCCGGTGCGCGCGGGCGACAAACGTGTCCTCCTGCAACGCGTTCTCCGGGTCCTCGTGCGGCACCAGGATCTGCGTGTAGCCGGCCGGATCCCCCTCGGGCGTACGCAGCAGGCTGACCACCGAGAGATAGCCGGCGGCGACACGCTCGTCGCCGACCCGGATCCGCTCGGCGTCCCAGACCACGGTGTCATGCGTGCGCTCCCCGGCCGGAACGTCCTGCGACATCGTCGTCCGCATGGCCGCGAAGTCCTCGACCCGATCGTCGGGACACCGCCCGGCCCACGTGAACAGCTCGTAGCCGGCCGGGAGGGGAACATCCGGGACCGGTGCGGGCAGCGTACGGACGAAGTGGTCCTCGGCGTGCACGCAGCGGAACCCGTGACGCTCGGCGAACCGGGAACCGGGCCATGTCACCGGTGTCTGCCCGGCCGGCACGTTGATCTCGACGCTGAGCACCGGGCGGCCCTCGACGGCCGTACGGGCGTCGGCCCACTGCCACAGCGCTTCCCCGACACCGCGCTCGCGATGCGCGGGCGGAACGTTGATCTCCACGACGGCGGTGGTGAGATCCTCGCGCAGCGGCATGTCGATCAGGAGAGCGCCCACCGTGGCGCCGGCCTCGACCGCGGCCACCGGCAGACGGCGCGTGTTGGGGCCGGGATTGCGGAAGGAGGCGGCCATCGAGGCGTACGTGAAGACCATCGGCGCCGCCCGGCCCGCGCTCTCCCCCTCGCGGACGGCGTCGTGCCAGGCCCGCAGCGCCGCGTCGTCGTGAACATCGACCTCGTTGATCTCGAGCATCCGCGCAGTCAATCAGAGCAGGGCCGCCCACGTCTTGCCTAATAGTTTTAGGTGGTAACCTTGAGCCCTTAGGAAGGGGTGCGGATGGCACGCAAAGGACTGACCGCGGAACGGGTGGTGCAAGCGGGCGCCGAGCTGGCCGACCAGGTCGGCTTCGACCAGGTGACGCCGTCGGCGCTGGCCCGGCACGTCGGGATCCAGGTGGCCAGCCTCTACGCGCACGTCCGCAACGCCGACGACCTGCGCACCCGCATCGCCCTGCGGGCGCTGGCCGAGATGGCCGACCGGGGTGCCGAGGCGCTGGCCGGGCGCGCGGGCAAGGCTGCGCTGATCGCGCTCGGTGACACCTACCGCGACTACGCCCGCGAGCACCCCGGCCGTTACGCGGCGGCCCAGCTCCGGCTCGACCACGAGACCGCCCTCGGCAGCGCCGGCCCCCGCCACTCCGCCATGATCCGCGCGATCCTGCGTGGCTACCACTTGACCGAGCCCGACCAGACCCATGCCGTACGGCTGATCGGCAGCGCTTTTCACGGCTTCATCGCGCAGGAGCTGGGCGGCGGGTTCGACCACAGCCAACCCGGCCCGCAGCAGTCGTGGGAGCGCATCCTCGACGCGCTCGACGCCCTGCTGCGCCACTGGCCCGATTCAGGAGAAACATCATGATCACCACACCCGTCACGGCCGCCCTGGTCCGCGGCGCCATCGAGCTGGAGCCCACGGCTCACGGCCTGCTACCGCACCGTCTGCCCGCGTGGGCGCGCGCCCAAAGCCCTGACCCGCAGCTGTCCATGGTGGAGGCACAACCTTCCGGCGTACGAGTCGTCTTCCGCACCCGGGCGACCCACGTCGAGCTCGTCACCGTGCCCACGAGGGTGGTCCACCGCGGCGCGCCGCCCCGCCCGCCGGGCGTCTACGACCTGTACACCGACGGCATCCTCGCCGGGCAGCAGTCTGTCACCGGTGGCGTCACCGTCACGGTCGACCTCACCACTGGCGCCACCGACACCGAGCTCGGCGAGCCCGGCCGCGCGAGCTTCTCCGGTCTGCCCCGCGGCTTGAAGACCGTCGAGATCTGGCTGCCGCACTACGAGCGCACCGAGCTGGTCGAGCTGCGCACCGACGAACCGGTCGAGCCCGCCCCCGCCGACGAGCGCCCCCGCTGGCTGCATCACGGCAGCTCGATCAGCCAGGGTTCCAACGCGGCCAGCCCCAGCACCATCTGGCCGGCCGTCGCCGCCTCCCGGGCCGGTGTCGCGCTGACCAACCTCGGTTTCGGCGGCAGCGCCCTGCTCGACCCGTTCACCGCCCGCACGATGCGCGACCAGCCGGCCGACCTGATCAGCCTTGAACTCGGCATCAACATCGTCAACGCCGACCTGATGCGGTTGCGCGCGTTCGGCCCCGCCGTGCACGGTTTCCTCGACACCATCCGCGACGGCCACCCCGACACGCCGCTGATCGTCGTCTCCGCGTTCTACTGCCCGATCCACGAGGACACCCCCGGCCCCGGCGCCTTCGACATGGCCGCCCTGCGGGAGGGCCGGGTCAGTTTCGTGGCCACCGGCGACCCGGCCGAGAAGGCGGCGGGCAAGCTCACGCTGACCGTCATCCGCGACGAGCTGTCCCGCATCGTCGCCGAACGGGCCAAGTCCGACCCGAACCTGACCTACGTGGACGGTCTCGACCTGTACGGCGAGGCCGACTTCGCCGAGCACCCCCTGCCCGACCAGCTGCACCCCGACGCCCCCACCCACCAGCTGATCGGAGAGCGCTTCGGCGAGTTCCTTCAGAGAAAGCCGAGCTGACGCGCCGTGTCCTCGTGGAGGTCGACGAGTTCCCGCAGCCCGATCGCCCGGCGGGACACCGCCGACAGGTCTTTCCCCTCGGCCGTCCAGGGCGGCGGCAGGGTGTGGATCCCCTGATCGAGGCCGGCCTCCGCCACTTCGGCCTCCCACCCCGGCCAGCGCAGCGGTTCATAGAACCCGGTTGCCCCACCCGAGAGCATGGCGTCGAGCCAGTCGCCGTAGCCGAGCTCGAGATCGTCCCAGGTCAGGTCTTCCGGCCCGAAGTAGTGCACTGTCGGCGCCGTCCCCGTCCTCCCTCGCATCCAGACGAACTGCCCACCCATCACGTCCAGAGCCACGGTCACACGCCCGGCGGCCAGATCCGACGCGCTCACCACGTTGGGCAGGCCGCCGTGCCCGCCGCCCAGCACGCGGAGCCACCCGTGGTCCACCAGCAACCCTCCGCTTTCGACGATGACGGCACCCAGCCACGACCCCGTCGTGATTTCCAGCCCCGCCAGGCATGCCGCGGCCCGCTCCGCCTCGACCGGCAACACCTCAACCGGATAAGGAGCCGCCGCGATTCTCTCCGCGACCTCACCCCACCGCGACGCACTCATCCCGCCCCCGGTCGCCCCGGTCTGTTCCACCACGCCAGGGTAGGCCGCGCGTTCACGGCCGACGGGAGCAGGCGATCACGAAGCCCCGAAGAGCCGGCGACACGACGTGCCGGAGCGGAAACGGCTCTCGTCGCCTCACACCTGGGCCGGCTCCGGCTCCGCGCGCGGGGACTCGGCCGGAGGCCTCAGCAGGCTGGTGGCGGCGGCGACCGGAATGGCCACGGCGGCCAGCGCCAAACCCGCGAAAGCGGCCGCCCGGATGCCATACGCGCCGATCGCCGCGCCTCCGGCCAGGGAGCCGAGCGCGATGCCCAGGTTGGCCGCGGAAGCCGGCAGCGACTGGGCCAGCGCGCCGCCCGGGCCGGCCAGGGTGACCACCCGGTACTGCATCGACGGCGCCATGCCCATGGCGAACAGCCCCGAGCCGAGCACGGCCACCGCCACCAGGATCGCCGCCGCGCCGAAGAGGGAGAGCGTGAGCAGCGAGACCGCCAGCCCTGCGCAGCCGACCACCAGGGCGCGAGCGGCGTTGGAGTCGGCGAAACGGCCGCCGCTGAACGAACCGACCGCGGTGGCCACACCGTACGCCAGCAGGAAAGCACTGACCCAGCCGCCGGTGACCCCGGTGACGTCGGCCAGGAACGGGACTATGTAGGTGAGGGCGGCGTAGACCGAGGCGAAGGCCAGGACGATCAGGGCGACGACGGCCAGCACCCGGGGCGCCAGGGCCGAGCGGATCTGACCGGCCGCGCCGCCGCCGGTGTTGGGCACGGCGGGCACGAGCGCGACCGTGGCGGTCAGCGCGACCAGTGCCAGCACGACGGCCGCGGTGAACGACGCCCGCCAGCCCAGCGCCTGGCCGGCCAAGGTGCCCAGCGGCATGCCCAAGGCGCCCGACACCGTGCTGCCCGAGATGACCACCGCGATGGCCCGGCCGGTGCGCTCGGGCGGGACGACCGCGGCCCCGGCGGTGAAGGCGGCCGCGATGAACACGCCCTGAAGGGCGCCGGTCAGGGTGCGCGCCACCAGCACGAGCGCGTAGCTCGACGTCGTGACCGCCAGCAGGGTGACGACGGCGAAGAGGGCGAGCGAGCCGATCAGCAGGGGGCGGCGGTCGAGCCGGATGGTGAGCGCGGTCAGCAGCGGGCCGCCCAGGGCGATTCCCAGCGCGTACGCGGTGACCAACGTGCCGGCCGCCTGGATCGTGACGCGCAGGTCGCCCGCCATCAGGTCGAGCACACCGACCGCGAGCAGTTCGGTGCTGCCCATCGCGATCATGCCGACGAACAGCGTCGCCAGCACCAGGTTGGGTCGCACGACACCTCCCCTATAGCAACCATTTGATTGCTACCAAACTTATGGCAACTGTTTGGTTGCGTCAATGGGGTTGGGTCGTCAACCCGACGGGACCCTGGTGGCGTCCGGGCCCGTCCGGACAATGGGGCCGGTGTCCGGCAAACGCCGCGCCGCCGTCGCCGACCTCGCTGTCCTGGTCGGCGTGCTGCTCCTCGTGCTCGTGACTCCCCTGGCGGCCCTGGTCGCCGCCGCTCAGCCGATTCCTCCGGACACCGAGCTGACCGCCCGCGCCCTGCCCGGGGACCGTTCGACGGCGACGTTGCGACCGCTGCCCGGTGGGCTGCCCGCCGGCCTCCGGCCCGACGGCCTCGCCGCCCTGCGGCCGGCCGCGATATCAGCACTCGGGGTCGACGGCGCCGGCGCTCTCGAACGGCTGCTCTCCGCCGACCAGTCGCTGCAGGAGACCGCCGTCCGCGAGGACGACGATGTCGTCTATCCCTATCGCTACCCGGCGATGACACGCCTGCTCGACTCGGCCCCGCGACGGGGTCGCACCGAGGCCGCGGGCCGGCTCGGCGCGGCCCTGATGCTGTTCGCGGGCCGCAACCCGGATGAATTCGGCGCACGGGTCTCCGCGGCCGCCGCGGCGTTCGCCGTTCTCGACCGGGCCCGGGCCGACGGCGGCTGCACCGCCCAGACCGACCTGCTCCTGCTGCTCACCGCCGACGGGCAGCCGCGCGACCGACCGGTGGAGCTCGAAGCCGAGCGGGCCGTGGTCGCCTGCCCGCACGACCCGGCGCCGCTGTGGTTGCTCGCCCAATACCTGTCCCAGCGGGCCACCCGGGCCGCCCTCCTCTTCGACATGGGCGACGCGATCCGCTTCGACGCCCAGCGACGGGCCGACGCCGCTGCCGCGCGGCTGTCGGCGGGCTATCCGGGTTCCGCGGTGGCGATCCTCGCGACCGCCGACAACGACCTCCGGGCGGGAGTGCGGGCGACCACCGCTCAACCCTTCGCGGCCCGGCAACGCCTGCGGGCCGCCGCCGAGGGCTATCTCACCGCCCTCCCCTTCGACGCCGAAAACGCGTCAGCCGGTCTCGCCCGGGCCCTGATCGCCCTGGGGGAGCCGGATCGGGCGGCCGAAACGGTGCGAGCCTGGACTCCGCGGACGCCGACGCCGGGACCACTGCTCGAAATCCTCACCGTGGCCAACGAGTCGGCGCACCATTTCGACCGGGCCGAGTCGGCGGCCCGGACCCTGGCCGATCGCGGCCAGGGCGCCTATCCCGCGGGCCCCCTGCTCTTCCCGGTTCCCGGGCACCAGGACGAGGGCACGGACCAGCCGCCGCACGGTCCACAGTCGACGGGGACCAGCAGTCACCTCCCCTTCACGATCGAGCTTCAGTCCATACCGGGCGGGGCCGGCGGCGACGTCGACGATCTGGCCTTCATCCCGGCGTACCGTCCGGGCCCGCTCGTGGGACACAACCCGGGATGCGCCGGGCTGTCGTGGCGCCGCAACGCCCTGCTGGCCCGGCACGCCCCGGCGGCGCTGGCCGGCCTCCCGACCGACCAGGTCGCCCTCGAGAACCTGGGTCGCCACTGCGACCTGCGCGGCCCCGACATCCGTGACATCGGCCGGCTCGAGACGGGACAGCCGATCGATCCCGCCCGGCTGGAGTGGGTCGCCGACTCGCGGCAGAACCTGTTCCGCTGGTCCGGCGATCTGCCCCGGGCCGAACAGGCCGTCCGGTCGTGGATCGTCGACGCGGACGCCGGTCAGGCCCTGCCGTGGCGCCGGCTCGGCGAGGTGCTGTTCCTGCAGGCCCGGTTCGACGAGGCGGTCACCGCGTTCAACGCCGCGGCCCGCCGCAACCGGGCCACCCACGGCGACGACGACCTGGGCACCTGGCGCATGCAGCTCTGCGCGGGCGCGGCCCTGCTGCGCACGTCGCGATCGGCCGAGGGGCTCGCACTTCTTCGTACGGTGGCGGGAAGCGCCGAGTACGGATCCGTCTACCGCCGGCAGCTCCGGGGCGCCACCGGCGCCGACCGGCAGGCGTCGCTCGAGTTCGCCGTGGTGGCCTATCACGCGCGCGGCCAGCTCGCCGACGCCGAGCGCCGGGCCGGGCAGTTGTGGGCCGCACTCGACCACTACTCGGCGGCCCGCGAGCTGCTCCCGCACATCGATCTGGGCGACCCCTCGGTGCTGCTCCGCGAACGGATCGACGCCAACCAGTCGCTCGCCGAGATCGGGCTCGGCCGGCTCGACGCCGCCGCCCAGTCCGCGGCCCGGGCGTTGCAGGCCGACCCGGCGAACCCGGCCTTCCTGATGAACGCCGGTTTCGCCGCCGATCGGGCCGGTCGCTACGAGGCGGCGGCCCGCTTTGACACCGCCGCGCTGGCGAGCGACCCCGGGGCGTACCCGGCCGCGAACGACCTCGGCGTGGCGCTGACCCACCTGGGCCGGCGCGACGAGGCGGTCACGGCTCTGCGGCGCGCGGTCGGTGCCCGGCCCGGATACGCCCTGGGCTGGTTCAACCTGGGCGTCGTCCACGGGCAGATGGGCCCGGCGCACTTCCTGCAGTCGCAGGGCGCGCTGGCCCGGGCCTTCGCGCTGGACGAGAAGCTGCGGGACGCCCCACGCCGGCCGGCCACCGACACCGCCACCTACACCACCAGCCTGGATCTCTCGAAGCCGCTGCCGCCCCGGTGGAGCCTGGCCGGTCTGCCCGCCCTGTCCCCCGCTCCCGCCGCCGGGTTGCTGGCCGTCCTGGTGCTGGCCCTGATGCTGGCGCGCACCGCCGGTGCCCCGGGCCACGCGCAGCAGTGGCTGGAGTCGTTGGGAGCCCGGGCCGACCGCCGCCTCCCCCACCCCGCCTGGGCCGTCGCCACCACCGCGCTGATCTTCGCGTTCGGGGCCGTGCGCAACCGTAGCCCGCTCGCCGAGATCCTCGGGCTGACCGCCGGTGTGCTGCTGCTCTCGGCGGTGGCTCTGCGGTCACGCCGGTACGCCGCCCGCCGCTCCGGTGCGGCCATCGTCCAGACCAGCTGGACTCCGGGCATCGCCTTCGGAGTGGTGACGGCTGCGCTGGCCCCGTGGGCGCCGCTCCCGGTTACCCGCCCGGCGTCGACCGTTGCGAGGGTGCACGCCGCGGCCCCGGTCACCCTGGCCCTGATCGGCTTGGTCCTCTTCGTCGAGGCGGCCGCCTTCCCGGCTCCGATCGCCCGTGGGCTGGCCACCACCGCCATCGTGATGGTGGCCTCGGTCCTGGTGCCCGTGGCCCCACTGGACGGTGCCGAGATCAATCGGAACGGCGTGCTGGCCGGAGCCGGCCTGCTGGGCGCGGCCGTCCTGCTCGGGCTGGCGGTCGTCTGAGTTTCCCGGGTCGCCCGGCCGGCGGGTCGGATCAGCGGGGGTCGTCGATGAAGGCCATCCACGGCTGGTCGTCCCCGGGTGGGGCGGGGCGGGCCTCCTCCGTACGGGAAACCGGGGTTGACCTTCTGGTCAGGAACGCGGCCAAGGCGGTGGTGATCGGGACCGCGGCGATCAGGCCCAGTGTGCCCACGCCGCTGCGGACCAGCTCCTCGGCGATCGGCTGACCGGTCAGCAGGCGGGACACGGGGGTGTCACCGACCGCGAACAACAGCATCAGCGGGAGCGAGGCACCGGCGTACGCGAGGACGATCGTGTTGACCACCGAGGCGATGTGCGCCCGGCCGACGCGGGTGGCGGCGCCATAGAGCTGGCGGAAACCGTAACCGGGGTTGGCCACGGCGAGCTCCCGTACGGTCTCGGCCTGCGTCACCGTGACGTCGTCGAGCACCCCGAGCGCGCCGATCACGATGCCGGCCAGCAGCAGGCCCTGCATGTTGACGTCGCTCTGCGCGATGGACAGGAAGCTGGTCGCCTCGTCGGCCACGCCGTTGAGGTGCACGACCCTCGTGGCCAGCGCGGACAGCAGCGCCGTGATGGTCAGGGCGATCAGTGTGCCGGCCACCGCCACCGTGGTGGCCAGCGTGATGCCGTGCGTCAGGTAGAGCACCGTCAGCATGATGGCGGCCGCTCCGACGACCGCGACCAGCAGCGGCGGGCGGCCGTCGAGGATCGCGGGGACGACGAAGATCAGCAGGACGGCGAAGGTGACCGCGAGGCCGGCCAGCGCGCGCAGGCCCCGCCACCGCCCGAAGGCGATCACGGCCAGCGCCACCGCCGCGCCGAGCAGCCATAACTCGGTGCCGCGCTGGTGGTCGCTGATCGTGTACTCGCGGCCGGTGAAGCTCTCGGTCAGGTGCAGCAGCACGACGTCGTCGCCGGGCGCGACCGTGACCGCTCCGGGGCCGGACGGGATGTCGGTCTCGACCCTGCGGTCCTCGTCGGTCAGGAGCACCGTGACAGTCCCGCATGCGGCGCCTTCCGGCAGCTCGCCCTCGGGACAGTCGGCCGGTGTGACCGCCTCGACCCGCCCGGCCACCTCGATCACCCCGCCGCCGTCGGCCGGGCGGTCGTCGCCGGACGGCCACAGCAACGCCATCCCCAGCGCGGTCAGCACCACGGCGGGAATCAGCAACCACAGCACGATGCGCCGCGTGCGGGGCGTCATCGCCGGCGGGGCGTCGTCGTCGTGTGTCATCAGTCCTCCGCTGGCTGGGGGCCGGACGACTATCCTGCCTCGGACCGCATCCGGGCCCGGGCGTCGGCCCCGGTGAGCGGGCGGGCGAAGAGAAACCCCTGCCCGTACGCGCATCCGGCCTCGCGGAGCAGGCGATGCTCCTCCTCGGTCTCGATCCCTTCGGCGACCACCGCCAGCGACAACGTGTCGGCCATCCGCAGGATCCCGCGCACCAGGTCGTGCTGCTGGGGCGAGGTGGTGATGGTGTCGACGAACGACTTGTCGAGCTTCAACGTGTCGACCGGAACCCGGTGCAGGTAGCTCAGCGACGAGTACCCGGTGCCGAAGTCGTCGATCGACACCCGGATGCCGGCCGCCCGCAACCGGGCCAGGTCCGCGTGGATCTGGTCCTGGTCGCCCAGCAGCAGGCTCTCGGTGATCTCCAGCGTGAGCCGTCCGGCGGGCAGGCCGCTGCTCGCCAGCTCGCGGTGCACGCGCTCGACGAAGCCGGGCGCGTGGAACTGGCGGACCGACACGTTCACACTCACGTAGTGGCCGCTGTCCCACGACGCCGCCTCGCGCACCGAGGTGTGCAGCACCCACGCGCCGAGCTCGATGATCAGCCCGGACTCCTCGGCCACCGGGATGAACTCGACCGGCGACACCATGCCCCGGGCCGGGTGCGGCCATCGGGCAAGAGCTTCGAAGCCCACCGTACGGCCGGAGCCCAGCTCGACGATCGGCTGGTAGTCCATCCGCAGCCCGCCGTCGGCCACCGCCTGTGTGAGCTCGGCCAGCAGCTGTCTGCGGTCGAGCACCTGGGCGTGCAGGGAGGCGTCGTAGCGCCGCCACCGGGGTTCGCCGGCCTCGCGGGCGCTGCCCAGGGCGACGTCGGCCCGGCTGATCAGCTCGGTAGCGGTGCCGTCGTCGAGGGTCGTCGCCACCCCGGCCCGCAGACGGGCACCGACCCGGATGCCCACCAGCCGCCCGGCCAGCTCGTCGAGGGCGGCCGGGTCCCCGGCGTCGGGCACCACCACCCCGAACTCGTCGGCGCCGAGCCGGGACACCCGGCCCCGGTCGCCGATCAGCTCGGTCAGCCGGCCCGCCAGCGCGATCAGCAGGTCGTCGCCGGCCTGGTGGCCCCGGGTGTCGTTGACCGCGCGGAAGTCGTCGACGTTGACCAGCAGCACCGCCCCGAACCGGCCGCCGGTCACCACGTCGGCCACGTCGTCGGTGAAGCGCAGCCGGGTGCCGAGCCCGGTGAGCGGATCGACGTAGGCGCGGGACCGCCGCTCGTTCTCGTCACTGAGCCGGATCCGGTCGATCATCGTGGCCGCCTGCCCGGCCAGCACGGGCAGCGACTCCTGCAGTTCGACCAGGCCGGCCTCGTCGCCGCCGACCAGCAGCTCACCGATGCGGGTCCCGCCCACGCCGAGCGGGCAGCGCAGGGTCAGGTCGAAGCCGTCCAGCCCGTCCGGGGTCAGCTCCATCGGCGCCGGGAAGGGCCCGTCCGAGGAGGGCAGCAGCGAGACCTGATGGCGGGTGTCGTCGGGCAGCAGCCGGCCGACCGCGTTCTGCAGGACGGCGGTCACGGCGGCGGTGTCCGAGCAGGCCAGCAGCGACTCGCAGGCCTGGCGCAGTTCGCGCTCCCGGCCCAGGGTCTGTCGCAGGCTGGTCGCGACCGTGGCCGTGCGGGCCAGCGCGAGCAGGATCAGCCCGGCCGAGACGACGGCGATCAGCACCCCGTCGACCACCGGGCCGCGCAGGGCCTGGATCAGCAGCACGGCCGGGGCGAGCAGCGAGGCCACGGTCAGCACACCACGGCGCAGCGACACCTGCGTACGGGAAAGAACTTGGGGTTCGGTGAGGCGCACCATCGACGGGTGCAGGACGGCGAGCCCGCCGCAGAGATAGAAGAGCAGCCAGCCGAGGTCGGTCGGGCCGCCGAGGGAGAAGCCGCTGTTGAGCCGCATCAGGCCGTACATCGTGTCGGCCGTCAGCATCCCCAGGCCCGAACAGATCAGCAGGCGGGCGCTGGCGGTGCGCACCGCCCCGAGACCGATCCGGGCCAGCAGCGCCAGCAACAGCACGTCGGTCAACGGATAGGTGATCGAGACCAGCTTGGTCAGCACGGGCAGGTCGGGGCGGGTCAGGAACGGCTGGATGAGGAACGTCCAGGCCATGTATCCGGCGCCGATGGTGAGGATCACGGCGTCGAGGGCGCTCGCCCGGTCGAGGACGGTGGCGCCCGAGCGGGTCAGCGTGATCAGGGCCGTGATCAGCAGGGGCAGGTAGACGACGATGAAGACCACGTCGGCCGAGGACGGGAAGGCGCCGATGTTGGCGTAGGCGACCAGCGAGCCGGCCGCGAACGCCGCGTAGGCGCCGGTGAGCAGCGCCCAGGGCAGGCGGCGGCGGGGCCGGTTGCGCACGATGCCGACGATCATGGCGATGATCGTGGAGACGATGACCGGGCCGTAGACGATCAGCCCGAGTTGCGGCGCCACCAGATAGGCGACGAAGAGCCCGGCCGACCAGACCGCGTAGAGCAGCAGCGTCCGCCGGTGGACGCCGCGTTGCCGGCCGCTGCCGAGGAGCCGCGCGGCCTGCTCGACCTCGCGGAACCCGGCCAGGTCGGGCGCCGGCCCCCGGTCACGCGTGACGTGACGCTGATGAACGGACAAAAGCCACCCCGGAGCGAATACTCTCCAGTCCGTTCGGCACGCCGCTGAGGCAGCTGAGCGTCAGGGCGCCTCGCACGTGCCCGGGGGCAGCGTGGGCTCGCTGAGCTGGGCCAGCGACTGGTTGACCTCGGTGTAGGTGGCCAGCTGCCGGTAACTGTTGCCGATCACGATGTCGATGACGTCGCTGGTGCGCGAGGAGCTGTACTGCGGCTCAGCCTCGCCCAGGAAGTAGGCCCGGATCCACTGGGCGGCGCCGACCGTCTTGGGCCCGTAGCGCACCACCGCGATGCCGGCCAGCTTGTTCCTGTTGTCGCCGGGCTTCTGCATGACGAAGCCGCGGTTCTTGAACTCCTCGGTGACCTTCTCGGCCACGCCCGGCGTGCGGGTGCCGTTGAGCACCCGCAGCTTCACCTGGGCCGCCTCGTCGGGCAGGGTGAGGCTCACCCTGGGCGCGCCCGCTGGGCACTCCTGACCGACCGCTGCATTGGCCTGGGTGTCGCGGACCACCGCGACGACCGTGACCACGATCGCGGCCACAACGAGAAAGCCGACGACGAACAAGGCGCGCACCCGAGTAAAGCTCACGCCACCCCAGACGCAGCTGAGCCCATTTTGGTTGACACCCGGCAACAAATAATGACGTACGCCACACTTCAGCCGAACAGAAAGCGCCTCGCGTTGGCCGAGAGGATCTTGTCCCGCTGCGGCGAGGTGAGGAACGACGCCGTCCGTACGACGTTGCCGGCGGGCCGCTCACCCAGCGGGTACGGGTAGTCGCTGCCGACCACCACCCGCTCCTCGCCCATCGTGTCGACCAGCAGTCGCAGCGCGGGCTCGCTGAAGACCACCGAGTCGACGTAGACGCGGTCGGTGTAGGCGCTCGGCGGGCGGGTCGACCTTCCCCGTACGACATCCCCCCGCTGCTGCCAGGCGTTGTCCGCCCGACCCAGCCAGTACGGGAAGCTGCCGCCGCCGTGGGCGAAGCACAGCCGCAGCGTCTCGGGCACCTGGTCGAGCACTCCGCCCAGGATCAGCGCGAGCGCCGACAGGTGGGTCTCGGCCGGCATGCCGGTGAGCCAGCGCGCCATCCAGCGGTCGAGCCGCGGCCCCTCCGGCATGTCCCACGGGTGCACGAACACCGGGGCGCCCACGGCCGCGCAGTGCTGCAGGAACTCCACGATGCCGGCCGAGTCGAGGTCCTGGTCGCCGACGTGGTTGCCGATCTCGACCCCGACGTGCCCGTTGGCCATCGACCGGTCGAGTTCGGCGCAGGCGGCCGCCGGGTCCTGCAACGGCACCTGACAGAACGGCACGAACCGGTCATTGCCCGCGGTGACCTCCAACGTGAGGTCGTTGAAGATCCGCGACAACGCCACGGCCTGGGCCGGAGTGCGGTCGTAGCCGAAGAACACCGGTGTCGGCGAGACGACCTGCCGCTCGATGCCGTCCAGGTCCATGTCGGCCAGGCGGACGGACGGATCCCAGCACGACGAGTCGATCCGCCGGAACTCGGTGTCGCGGATCATGATGATCGCTTCCCGCTCCGACTCCACTTTGAGCCAGGGCCAGCCGGTGCCGCCGCACGCGGCTTCGAGGTCCGGCCAGCCCTTCGGCACGACGTGGGTGTGCACGTCGATAGTCAAGCCTCAGCCCTTCCCCGGGTGCAGCGCGCCGCAGTTGCCGCAGGTGCGGGCCTTCTCGTCCTCGTAGAAAGCGGTGAAGACGGGCGGCAGGTCCTCGACGATGTCGCGCACCTGGAGCTCGACCTCGTGCACGAGGTGGTTGCACTCGAAGCAGTACCACTGGAACTTCTCCAGGGTGCCCTCCTCGCGGACCCGCTCGACGACCAGGCCGATCGAGCCGGCCTCGGGGCGCTGCGGCGAGTGCGGGGTGTTGCCCGGCAGCACCCACATCTCGCCCTCGCGGATGTGCACGTCCTTCGGGCCGTCCGGGGTCATCGTCTTGACGTGCATGTTGCCCTTGACCTGATAGAAGAACTCCTCGTAGGGGTCGACGTGGAAGTCCGTCCGGGCGTTGGGGCCGCCGACCACCATGACGATGAAGTCGTCGCCGGTCGGGAACATCTGCTTGTTGCCGACCGGCGGCTTGAGCAGGTGCTTGTTGTCCTCGATCCAGCCGGGGAAGTTGATCGGATCGGTCATGACGCCTCCTTGGACGACGACGGAACGGGCAGAGCGGCCACTGCTTGAATCTCGATCAGAAGATGGGGGTGGGGCAGCTGGTGCACGGCCACGGTCGTACGGGAAGGCCCGTCGAAGTCGAAGAACTCGGCGTAGACCTTGTTGTAGCCACCGAAGTCGTTCATGTTGACCAGGTAGGTGGTGATCTGGACGACGTCGTCGAGCGACGCCCCGACCGACGCCAGGATGTCGGCGATGTTCTTGATGACCTCGCGCGTCTGCACGGCGATGTCGAGCGTCGCGGTCCCCAGTGAGTCGGCCTCGGCCCCGGCGATCGTGTTGTCCGGCCGCCGGCTGCTGGTCCCGCTCACGAAGGCGAACCCGTTGGCCACCTTCACATGCGGGAACTTGCCACGCGGGGCCGCCTTGCCCTCCACGAGCCGCCCGCTCATGACGAGGCCTTGAGCGAGGCGTTTCCCAGACCCTCGACTTCCACCCGTACGGTCTGACCGGGCCCCACCCGCACGGCCGCGGTGGCCGCACCGGCGAGCACGATCCAGTCGTCCTCGAGCGTGCCCGCGAGCCGCAGCGCCTCCGCGAACGCCTCCCGTGGATCGCCCAGGATCGCCGCGGTGGAGCCGGTCTCGGCCACCTCGCCGTCCAGGATCAGCTGCACGCCCAGGCTGTCCACATTGCCGGGGAGGGGCTGCCACGCACCGACCACGAATCCGGCGGCCGAGGTGTTGTCGGCGATCACCTCGTCGAGCGTGAACTTGAAGTCGAGCCACCGCGAGTCGATCACCTCGAGGGCCGGGGCCACGGCGGCGATCGCCCCACCGCGTACGAGGAAAGCGACTTCCGGCTCCACTTTGGGATGGATGCGCGGGCCGAGGTCGAGCACCCCGCCGTCCTCGATCGCCATCGCGTCGGTGAGCCAGCCCCAGATGACCGAGTCGACGCCCATCTGCCGCATCTTGGCCTTGCTGGTCAGGCCCAGCTTGACCCCCACGACCGTCTCGCCGCGGGCCAGCCGCAGGTCGACCAGCTCGCGCTGCACCGCGTACGGGTCCGGAATGTCGCGTCCGCCGCCGGGCAGTTCGGTGGCGGTGGTCAACGCATTGTCCAAAAGAACGGCCAGTGAAGTCATGACATGTCCAAGCAGACGTTGGTGTATTCGGAGTAGAAGTCGAGCGAGTGCCGGCCACCCTCGCGGCCCACGCCCGAGGCGCGCATGCCGCCGAACGGGGTGCGCAGGTCGCGCAGGAACCACGTGTTGACCCAGACCAGCCCCACGTCGAGTTGCGCGCCGGCCCGCAGGGCCCGGCCCACGTCGCGGGTCCAGACGGTTCCGGCCAGCCCGTACGCGCTGTCGTTGGCCAGCGCGAAGGCCTCGTCCTCGTCGTCGAACGGCGCGATGTGGCAGATCGGGCCGAAGATCTCCTCCCGGACCGTACGGGCGTCCTGACCGAGCCCGGTGATCACGGTGGGCTCGATGTAGGAGCCGCCGTCGCGCGCGTCGCCGAAGTGCGGCAGTCCCCCGCCGGCCAGCACGGTCGCGCCCTCGGCCTTGGCCAGGTCGTAGTAGCCGAGCACCTTGTCGCGGTGCGCCTTGGAGATCAGCGGCATGGTTCCGGTGGTCTCGTCGGACGGCCAGCCGTAGGTCAGCTCCTTGGCCCGCGCCGCGAGCCGCTCGGCGAACTCGTCGAACACCGGCCGCTGCACGTACAGGCGTTCGGTGCACAGGCAGACCTGCCCGCCGTTGGTGAAGCTGGACCGCACGCTGCCGGCCACCGCCGCGTCGAGGTCGGCGTCGGCGAAGATCAGTCCCGCGTTCTTGCCGCCGAGCTCGAACGACACCGGCTTCACGCCCGGGGCGGCCGCCCGCATGATGGCCGAGCCGGTCGCGGACTCGCCGGTGAAGGTGATCGCGTCGACGTCGGGGTGGGTGGTCAGCCATTCCCCGGCCGCCTGCGGGCCGTGCCCGTGCACCAGGTTGAACACGCCCTCGGGCACGCCGGCCGCGGCCATCACCTCGGCCAGCACGGTGGCCGAGGCCGGGGTCTCCTCGCTGGGCTTGACCACGACGGCGTTGCCGCAGGCCAGGGCGGGGGCGACCTTCCAGGTGAGCAGCAGCAGGGGCAGGTTCCAGGGCACGATGATCGCGACGACGCCCATCGGCTTGCGGACCGCGTAGTTGAGCGCGCGCCCGCCGCCGGCGGTGGCCGTGGTGAACGATTCGGTGCCGGTCGCGGCCACCACGTCGGCGAACGCCCGGAAGTTGGCCGCGCCGCGCGGGATGTCGAGCGTACGGGCCTGGGTGTAGGTCTTTCCGGTGTCGGTGACCTCGGCCGTGACCAGGTCTTCGAAGCGGCGCTCGAGTTCGTCGGCGATGCGGCGCATGACCGCGGCGCGTTCCTGCTCGGTGGTGCGGCCCCACGGCCCGCGCACGGCGGCCCGGGCGGCGGCCACGGCGTCGTCCACGTCGGACCGTTCCGACTCGGTGACCGAGAAGACCGTCTCGCCGGTGACCGGGGACGCCTTGGCGAAGGTGGTGGTGGCCGGGCGGAACTCGCCGGCGATGAAGTTGCGCAGCAGGGGCGGGTCCACGGTCATCGGGTGAACCTCCGGATCAGCGCGGCGGCCGCGAGACCGACCAGGGTTCCCGCGACGGCCCCGAGCACCTGGTGCTGCTTCTTGACCCGGCGCCGGACATCCGCGTACGGGGTGGTGGAGAACGAGACCAGCTCATAGCGCGACACGTACTTGCCGGGCAGCAGCCGTTCCAGGGTGTGCTCGACGCTCTTGCCCGCCTTGAAGAACGGGTCGGCCACCTTGTCACGCATCTCGACGAAGTTGGCCAGGGCCATCTCGGCGATCGCCTCGGAGTTCTCGCGGCGGCCACGTTCGTACAGGGGAAGCGCTTCGGCCCAGTTGTCGCCGGTGGCGTCGAGGCAGCGGTCGAGCTCGACCACGTCCTCGAACGAGGCGTTGGCGCCCTGGCCGTAGAACGGGACGATGGCGTGCGCGGCGTCCCCGATCAACCCGACCCGGCCCAGCATCTGCCAGGGCGCGCACTTCACGGTGCCGAGCAGGCCGACCGGGTTGTGCCGGTAGTCATCGACCAGGTTCGGGATCAGCTCGAGCAGGTCGGGGTAGTTCTGCCGGAAGTGGCGCTCGACCGCGGCCGGGCTGCCCAGCGAGGCGAAGCTGCCGGTGCCGGCGTTGGGCCAGAACAGGGTTCCGGTGAACGAGCGGTCCGGGTTGGGCAGCGCGATCATCATCGAGGTGCCGCGGGGCCAGATGTGCAGCGCGCCCGGGTCGAGCGCGAACTCGCCGTCGCGGGCCGGGATCGTCAGCTCCTTGTAGCCGTAGTCGAGGAAGCTGACCGTCTCGGTGAAACCTTCCCCCGCGTACGCCATGAGGAGTCCCCGGGTCGCCGATCCGGCGCCGTCCGCCCCCAGCACGATGTCGGCCTTCGCCTGCGAACCATCGGCAAAACCGAGGGTCCCCACCGAGGGGTCGAGCGCGGTCAGCGGACGGTCGAAGTGGATGGTCACGCCCTCGGTCGCCTGGGCCGCGTCGAGCAGCGCGTCGTTGAGGGCGCCCCGGCCGATCGAGTTGATGGCCCGGTCGCCCGAGAGGCTGTACGGCTGGAAGTTCGTCTCGCCCTGCAGCGGGTGCACCATGCGGCCCCGCATCGGCAGCGCGTCCTTGAGCACCTGCTCGTCGAGGCCGATGCGCCGCAGCGCGTCGATGCCCCGCTCGGACAGCGCCAGGTTGATCGAGCGGCCGCGCTCGGCGCCGGTGACCCGCGGGTCGGGCCGGCGCTCGTAGAGGTCGACCGTGTAGCCCCGGCGGCCCAGGTAGCAGGCGAGCAGGCTGCCGCACAGCCCGGCGCCGACCACAGCGACATGCTTCACTTGGTCTCCTCAACACACGCGGCCAGGGCCTCGGCGGCCCGCCGGCAGTCCTCTTCGGTCGAGTAGAGCGGCACCGGCGCGAACCGCACGATGTCGGGCTGGCGCGCGTCGGCGATGACCCCGTGCTCGAAGCGCAGCCGCTTGGTGAGCGCGCCCGCGTTGCCGTCGAGCAGCCGCACCGAGAGCTGGCAGCCGTGCCGTTCCGGCTCGCGGGGCGTGATCACTTCGAGCGGGCGGGTCGCCGTGACCTCGTCCAGCAGCCCGCGCAGATAGGTGGTCAGGTGCAGGCTGCGCTCGCGGAGGGCGGGCATGCCGACCTCGTCGAAGATGCGCAGCGACGTGCGGACCGGCCCCATCGCGAAGATCGGCGGGTTGGAGACCTGCCAGGCGTCGGCGCTGCGGGGCGGCCGCGATTCCGGCGTCATCTCGAAGCGGGTGCCGGGTTCCGTGCTCCACCAGCCCTCGAACCGGGGCCGGTCGGTGCCGTGGTGCCGCTCGTGGACGAACACGCCGGCCAGCGCGCCCGGGCCCGAGTTCAGGTATTTGTACGAGCACCAGGCCGCGAAGTCGGCGCCCCACTCGTGCAGGGCGAGCGGGATGTTGCCGGCCGCGTGGGCGAGGTCCCAGCCGACGACCGCGCCCGCTTCCCGTCCGGCGGTCGTGATCGTGGCCATGTCCATGACCTCGCCGGTGAGGTAGTTGACGCCGCCCAGCATCAGCAGCGCCACCGTGTGGCCCTCGGTCGCGAGGAACTCCAGGACGTCTTCCGTACGCAGGGTGTCCTCGCCCGCCCGGGGTCGGAGCCGGACGACAGCGGTGTCGGGGTCGAGGCCGTGGAACCGGGCCTGACTGCGCACCGCGTAGCTGTCGGAGGGGAACGCCGCGTCCTCGATGACGATGCGGGTGCGCTCGCCGGACGGGCGGTAGAACGACACCATCAGCAGGTGCAGGTCGACCGTCAGCGAGTTCATCACCACGACCTCGGACGGCCGCGCGCCGACGAGCCGGGCCGCGGGCTGGGTCAGCAGCTCGTGGTAGGGCAGCCAGGGCCGGGCCGCGTCCAGGTGCCCCTCGACGCCGAGTCGGGCCCACTCGTCGAGGTCCTCGTTCAGCTCGACCCGGGTCGCCTTGGGCTGCAGCCCGAGCGAGTTGCCGGCGAAGTAGGCCACCTCGGGATGGTCACCACCCTCGGCCGGGGGGATGTGGAACAGGTGGCGAAGTCCTTCGAATGCCATTACATCTCCGTCCGCGAGGTCCACAGCTCCGGGAACACCGGGCGGCTCATGCTGCGCTGCAGGAAGGCCAGACCGTTGGAGCCACCGGTGCCGCTCTTGGCTCCCATGGTGCGCTGCACGGCCTTGAGGTGAAGGTAGCGCCAGTCGCCGAAACGGTCGGCGACCTCGGTCAGCGCCTCGCCGAGCAGCCGCAGATGGTTGTCGGGGCCGGTGTCGCGGTAGACCTTCACCCACGCGTCGGACACCGACGGGTCGGCCTCGTGCTCGTCGGTGACGTCCCGGCTCAACAGCTCGGACTGCACCGGGAAGCCGTGACGGGCGAGCAGCGCGATCACCTCGTCCCACAGGCTCGGCTGATGCAGCGCGGCGGTGAGTTCCTCGTACGCCGCGGTCCCCTTGAACGGGCGCATCAGCGAGCGCGTGCGCAGCCCGAGCAGGAACTCCACCTGACGGTACATCGCCGACTGGAAGCCGGAGCCCTCGCCGAGCATGTCCCGGAACTTGTTGAAGTCGGCCGGGGTCATCCAGCGCAGCGTCTGCCAGGCCGCGTTCAGGCCCTCCAAGTGCAGCGCGGCCCGCTTCAGCGGCGCCACCGCGAGCCAGACCTCATCGGCGCGTACGTGGTCGCGGGCCTGTTCCAGCTCGTGGCGGATGAGCTTGAAGTAGAGCTCCATGATCTGGCTGACGACCAGGAACGACATCTCGCCCGGGTCGCCGCTGAGGGTGCGCTGCAGGGTGTGCAGGGTGCTGGCGTGCACGTACGAGTCGTAGGGCACCCGCCGGCCGAACTCCAGCGTGGGCGCCCCGCCGTTGCGCGCCGTCCGGGCGTCGCGCTCCTCGGCGTTGCTCGGCCGCACTGTATCCACGGAATCCACGATCTCTCCTCTGGCGGGGAACCGCTCCATGATTTCGTTGCCGGGGCCCCGATCGGAATGCCGAATTAACGGTGCTGACCTCGTTGAACGCGTGATCAAGGGCTAGATTTGCCGGACCGCTTTACGAACGGAAGGTCACCGGATGGACGCCATGGACTGGGCCCTCCTGCGCGAGTTGCAGGACGACGCACGCCTGTCGTTCAGCGAGCTCTCCCGGCGGGTGCATCTCTCGCCGCCGGCGGTGGCCGAGCGGGTGCGCCGGCTCGAGGAGACCGGAGTGATCACCGGCTATCACGCCCACGTCGACCTGGCCAAGGCCGGGCGTACGGTGCTCGGGCTGATCCGGATGTCGTGCTACGGCCCGACCTGCGTGCTGCGCGACGACAAGGTGGCCACCTGGCCCGAGGTGCTGGAGATCAACCGGGTCACCGGCGACACGTGCTGCGTGCTCAAGGTGGCGGCCGCCTCGATGGTGGCGTTCGCCGAGGTCACCGACCGGCTCGGCAACTACGGCACCCCGTCCAGCACGATGATCCTGGCCACCCCGCTGGACTGGCAGCCCATCGCGCCGCCGCCCCGTTTTTAGTACCATCGAACGCGTGACGGAACCGCTGGAAGACACCTCGGCCGCGCAGGTCGGTCCGCGCATCCGCGAGTTCCGCAAGCAGCGCGGCCTGACGCTGCGCAGCCTGGCCTCCCGGGCCGGTCTGTCGATCGGGTTCCTGTCCCAGGTCGAGCGGGGCATCTCGTCGATCGGGCTGACCGCGCTGGGCAGCGTCGCGAGCGCGCTCGGGCATTCGGTGGCCGACTTCTTCGACGACGCCCCGGCCGCGCCCGGCGCCGGCGACCCGGTCGTGGTGCCGATGCCCCGGCATTTCACGCTGACCCGGGGTGAGAACGCCGCGGTGCAATACGTCTCCGGCCAGCAGACCTACCGCATGCTGTCCGACCGTGGGGCCGGGCTGGTGCTCGAGCCCATGGTGGTGCACATCGCTCCCGGCGGGCGGCGCGAGAACGCTTACGGGCACGCCGGTGAGGAATTCGCGTACGTCATCTCGGGTGAGCTGCTCTACGAGGTCGACGGCGTGGAGCACCGGCTGCACCCCGGCGACAGCGTGCACCTGCGTTCCTCGGTGCCGCACGCCATGTACAACGACACCGAAGAGGTGACCACCGTGGTCTCGGTGGTCACCCCGCGCCTGTTCTGAACATGCGGCGATCCTGAAGATCATTGTTCACGTACGTGAAATAACGCCATCCAACCGCCCTAAACTCGCCTGGCGACTGCGTCCATCGTCGCGGCCCAGATCGCCGAGGTGGGCGCGATCACGTCGAAGTGGTCCCCCGGCTGCTCCAGCAGCGTGACCCCCGAGGCGGCGGCGAACCGCCGGTTGATGTCGATCAGGTCGAGGCTGTCCCCGCTGCCCTGCACCAGCAGCGCCGGCGAGGCCAGCGGCAGCCGGGTCATCGGGTCACTAGCCGCATAGACCTCGGGCACCTCGGCCGGCGCGCCACCGAGCGCGGTCGTGATCGCCCCCTCGCCCAGGAACCGCCGCTGCCCCTCCTGCAGGTCGAGCACCCCCGCCAGCGACACGGCGAGCGTGATGTCCGGGTCGTCGGCGGCCAGGCGCAACGCCAGCTGACCGCCCGCCGAATGCCCGAACAGCACGATCGGGGCTCCCGGATGGCGTTTGCGGGCCGCAGCCACACCGTCGGCAATGTCTTCGGTGGTGGCCGCCCAGCCGTTGCGGTCCGGCCGGCGGTATTCCAGGTTCCAGCTGATCCAGCCGCGGGCGGTCAGGTCGATGGCGAGCGCGTCCATGAGATCGGCGGCCCAGATCGACCGCCAGAACCCGCCGTGGATGAGAACCCCGACCGGCGCCACAGAGGGGGCGTCCGTGGCGCCGGTCGGGAGATCAGTGGGTGTGGCCGCGCCCGGGGTCCGCTCGTCGGCCCATTGCTCCGCGTGATCGCCGTAGGCGATCCGCTCGGCCGGTTGCCGGAGCCGGTACACCGCATGCTTGATCGCCCAGGCCAGCCCCCACACCCCGCGCCCGTGCAGGTGCCGCGACCCGAGCGGCTCGGCGGCCACGGTGAGGTCGTAGAGGACGGCGTTCTCGGGGGCGGCCGCGTCGGCGGGCACCACCACAACCGGCCCGTCGTGCGCCGCGATCTCGTCGGCCGTGGCCGCGTCGACCACCCGGAGACCCACTTCCAGGTCCCAGGCCGCGTCACCGGCCACTTTGGTGAGCAGATCACGGTCGGCGACCAGGTCGGCGCCGAGCACCAGCAGGACGTCCATCAGGCGGGGCTCCTCACAAGACGATCATGGGCTGTCAGTGGTGTCTACTAAAAAAAACCCGCCCTCCCAGGGGGGCCACCGCCACGCCACTAATTCTGGCGAATGCCGGCCGATCTTGTCGGTGGGCCTGTGGACAAACCCCCGGCTGTGGACAACGCCCACCGAGCGGCCGGATGTGCTAACGGGACAGCAGGGGCAGGACCTCCGCGCCGAGCAGCTCGACCCCACGATCATCGGTGAGGCCGTGCGGGGTGCCGAACTCGACCCTCCGCACCCCGGCGTCGATCAGCTTCTGGGCCTGCGCCGCCACCTGCTCCGGCGCGCCCGAGAACGCGAACCGGTCGAGCACGTCGTCCGGGATCAGCTTGCCCGCCTCCTCGTCCCGGCCCGCGTCGACCAGCGCCGCCACTTCGGCGACCAAGCCCTCGGGCAGTTCCACGGTCGGGTCGAGGTCGGCCACCACGGCCAGATACATCGCCACCTCCGTACGGGCTTTGGCCCGCGCCGCCTCGCCGTCGGTGTCGACCACCGTGACCGCGCCCAGCACGATGCCGATGTCGTCCACCGGCCGTCCGGCCCGGTCGGCGCCCGCACGCAGCCGCTCGCGGATCACCGGGACCATGTCGGGGTTGGCGCTGCCGCCGACCTTGATCTCGTCGGCGATCCGGCCGGCCAGCGCCGCGCCCTGAGCACCCCACGCGCCGATCAGCAACGGGACCGAGGGGCGCTGCCGCTCATAGCGGAGCACGGTGTCGGCGGCCAACCGGTGCACGCGGCCCTCGTACGACGAGCGGTCGCCGCGGAGCAGGCGGGCCACCACCTCGGCGGTTTCGGCCAGGGCGGTCAGCGGGCGCGGCTGGTCCAGGCCGACCGCGCCCAGCCAGGTGCCGCGGGCCAGCCCCAGGTAGGCCCGGCCGTGCGAGGCGAGGTCGAGGGAGGCGATCTGCCCGGCGATCTCGTACGGCGCCATCGAGAACGGATTCAGACAGGCCGGGCCCAGCCGTACGCGCGAGGTCGCCCCGGCCATCTCCAGCAGCGGGAAGATCGGCGGCTGGTACATCAGGTCGCCGAACACGGTCAGCACGTCGAAACCGGCCGCTTCGGCGGATCGCGCCAGCCGGGCGTACGTGCCGGCCGGTTTGTCGCTCTGCAGACCGAGCCCGATCTCCGTACGCATCAGGTCAGGTCCTCGGAGTTCATGGTGCGCCGGCAGGTCCGCTCGACCTTCATGACCAGGCGCTCCTCGGGGTCGGGGCAGATGAAGTGCGAGTCCTGGGCCAGCCAGTCGCCCGCGGCCAGGTCACGCTGCTTGGCGGCGAGGAACGGCAGCACCGAGGCCAGGGCGTACACGCAGAAGTGTCTGCCCTCGGGGATGGTCAGGTGCGCGCTGTTGGTCAGGTCGAAGTGGTCGCCCACGTTCATGCCGCAGACCGACCGGCCCTCGATCCGGTCGACGCTGACCCGCAGGTCGTAGATGTCCATCTCGCTCATGACGCCTCCTCGTTGAAGCCGGTGACCTGCACGATGACCTTGCCGGTCGTACGCCGGGCGGCCAGGTCGGCCAGGGCGGCGGGCGCCTGGTCGAGGGGGACGACCCGGTTGACCGACGGCCGCAACTCGCCCGTGGCGCAGCGGCGGAACAACTCGTCGTAGGCGGCCCGCACCTCGGCCGGCCGGGCCCACGGGTAACGCGATCCCCAGGAAAGACCGATGAGGTCGACGTTGCGGGCGATCAGCCGCGCCGGGTCGACCGGCGGTGGCGGTCCGGCCGCCATCCCCACGCTGACCAGACGGCCTTCGAAGGCCAGGCAGTCGAGCGAGCGGCCGAGCAGATCGCCCCCGACCGGGTCGATGACGACATCGACCTCGCCCGCGGCCGACTCGAACTCCTCATACCCGACCGCGATCGATGCGCCTTCTTCGCGGCATTTGTCGCGCTTCTCCACCGAGCTCGCGGTGGCGATCACCCGCGCGCCCCGGGCCACCGCCAACTGGATCGTGGCGATGCCGACCCCACCCGCCCCGGCGTGCACCAACACGGTGTCCCCGGCCTTGACCCGCGCCCGTTCCAGAGCGAACCACGAGGTCTGGTACGTCACGGGCAGCGCAGCGGCCACCACCGGGTTCACCGAAGGCGGCCGTTCCACAACGAGGTCGGCGTCGATGGTGACGGTCTCGCCGAGCGCCCCGAAAGGCAGCGCCGGGCACGCCACAACCTCGCGGCCTATCCAAGCCGGGTCACCAGCGATCACGCGCCCGGAAGCCTCCACACCGGGCGTCATCGGCGGGGAAGGCCGCACCGGATACTCGCCCCGGCACAGCGACACGTCGAGGAAGTTGAGGCCGACCGCATGCACCGCCAGCGTGACCTGCCCCGGCCCCGGCGGCGGGTCGTCGTCGACCGAGGCGAGCCGCAACACGTCCTGCGGCTCCCCGGTCGACGTCGCGATCAACCGCCGGATCACGGCCGGACCAGCTCCGCGTGGTGGTGCACGATCCGCCAGCGGCCGTCCAGGCAGCGCAGCACGTCGGTGACCCGGGTGTGCTGTTCGAGACCGCTGGCCGCGTCCCGGGTCACGAGCACATACCGGGCCACCCCGGTGTCGCCCCAGACGTCGATCCGCTTCTCGGTGGCCGCCATCACGTCGAGCACCGGCCGCTCCCCGGCCGCGTCCCGGGTGTCCCGGAACGAGTCGAGCTCGCGCCGGGTGCGCAGCGGCCCCGGCAGGTGCGTCTCCCAGGTGGTGACGTCGTCGTGCAGGTGGCTGTCGAAGCCCTGGCGGTCGCCCTTGAGGAACGACGCGTACATGTCGTCGATGCCGGCCGCGATGGCCGCGGCCCCGATCTCGGCGAAACTCATCGCTGGTCCTCCCGGCTGACGACGCCGCCCTTCATCACGAACCGCACCCCTCGGAAGGCCGAGGTGTCGTCCAACGGGTCGGCGTCCATGGCGATCAAATCTGCGTACTTGCCTTCCTCGACCGTGCCGAGGTCCTTCTCGAGTCCCAGCCAGCGGATCGGGCCGCGGGTGCCGGCGTGCAGCGCCCGCTCCGGGCCCAGGTGCTCGGCCAGGTTCTCCAGCTCGCGCACGGTGGCGTTGGTGCCCTCGAACGACCAGAACGGCGGCATGTCGCTGCCGAGCAGGATCTCCACCCCGGCTTCGAGGGCCATCTGGAAGCTCTCGATGTGCCGCGGGCCGGCGCCGAGCGAGCGGCACTGCATCCACTCCGGCACGCCCAGCTCGTCGAAGAACTCCTTGCACCGGGTGACGAGCAGCGTCGGTACGAGCGCGGTGCCCTTCTCGGCCATCCGCGCCGCGACCTGCGGGGTCAGCTGGTAGCCGTGCTCGACGCAGTCCAGCCCGAGCTCGACCGCGGCCCCGATCACCTCGGCCGGGCCGGCGTGCGCGGTGACCTTGCGGCCCCAGGCGTGCGCGGTCTCGATCACCGCCGCCATCTCGTCGGCGAACAGCTGCGGGGTCGAGATCGCCTCGTGCTCGCCGGCCAGCCCGCCCGAGATCATCACTTTGATCAGGTCGGCGCCGGCCTTGATCTGGCTGCGCACCCCGTGCCGGAAGCCGACCGGCCCGTCGCACTCCATCGTGTCGCCGCTCTCGTGGCCGTGCCCGCCGGTGCAGACCAGCGCGCGGCCGGCCGTGTACATGCGCGGCCCGACCGCCCGTCCGGCGTTGATGGCCCGGCGCAGCGCGAAGTCGGCGTGGTCCTTCTCGGCCACGTTGCGCACGGTTGTCACGCCGCAGTCGAGGGTGCGGCGGGCGCCGTCGGCCATGTAGAGGGCCAGGTCGTGCGGGCCCATGTCCTTGACCGCGTTGCCACCGCCGCCGGGCAGCGACAACGAGAAGTGGGTGTGCATGTTGGCCAGTCCGGGGGTCACGAACGCGCCGCCCATGTCCCGTTCGACGACCGGTCCGGCCGCGCGGGCCCGAGAGGCGATTTCCCCGTACGGGCCCACGGCCGTGATGCGGTCACCGGTGATCCACACACCGGCGTCCTTGACCGGGAGTGCCCGGGCATCCACCACGGTGCAGTTGCCGAGAAGCTGGTTCACGCGATCACCCCGTACACCTTCCGGGCCGCCTCGGGCGAGACGTACCCCTCCTGAACGTCCTGCCGCACCGCTGCCGGGTCGCGCCGGTCCGGGTCGCCGTGCCCGCCGCCACCGGCGGTGAGCAGGGTGATCCGGTCGCCGGCGCGGACGGGAGTGCGTTTGGTGCTGACCCGCTTCTCGCGGTCGGTGCCGGGGAAGACGACGACCTGGTTCGGTTCGGGTGACCGGCCGCCGTCGAGCGCCCACGGCGCGCTTCTGGTCTTCTTGATGACCGACAGGAACTCGCCGTCGGTGACGAACCGGATGTCACGCCGCAGTCCGCAGCCCCCACGGAACCGGCCGGCTCCGCCCGAGTCCGTACGGATCTCCACCCGCTCGAAGAACATGCCGGTCTTCGCTTCGAGCACCTCGACCGGGGTGTTGCGGGCCTGGGTCTGGCAGAGGTGGTTGGCCGGGCCGATGCCGTCGTGGTCGGGTGAGCCGCCCCAGCCGACCGGGTCGTTGTTGCTGACCGCGAACATCGAGCCGGTGTCGGGGTGGACGCCGACCATCATGAACCCGGGCACGTCACCGCCGCTGCTGGCCGGCAGCCGGTCGGGCATCCCCTGGGCCAGGGCCTTGTAGATGAGCTCGAGCGCGACGGTGCCGGTCCACTGGGTGAAGGTCGCGGCCGGGTAGACGGCGTTGAAGAGCGTGCCCGGCTCGGCCGATACCCGCAGCGGGGCGAAGTGGCCGGCGTTGGTCTGCTCGTCCGGGGTGGTGATGGCCTTGAACGCGACCCGGCAGGTGGCGATGGTCGAGCCGATCGGCAGGTTGACCGGTCCCGGCACCGCGGGCGACGAGCCGGCGAAGTCGACGGTGAACGTGCCGTCCTGGATGGTCACCGTGCAACGCATGAGGATCGGGTCCTCGGTCACGCCGTCGTCGTCCAGCCAGTCCTCGGCCGTCCAGCTGCCCTGTGGCAGCCGGGACACCGCTTCGGCCGCCGACTCCTCGGCGGCGCCCACAAAACGGTCGATGACCGCGCTGACCGTTGCGTCCCCGTAGCGGTCGAACAGCTCGGCCACCCGTCGCTCCCCCGTCCGCAGGGCGGCGATCTGGGCGTTGAGGTCGCCCAGCACCAGGTCGGGCATGCGGGAGTTGAAGCGGATCAGCTCGATGATGTCGTGCACCGGTTCGCCGCCCGAATACACCTTCGTACCCGGAAAGATGAGGCCTTCCTGGTGCATGTCGGTCGAGTCCAGCACGTAGCCCGCGTCCTTGGCCCCCAGATCCATCCAGTGCGCGCGGATGCAGAGATACGCCACGAGTTCGTCGCCCGAGAACACCGGCGCGAACATCGTCGCGTCGTAGGAGTGGGCGGCGTTCCAGTACGGGTAGTTGAGGACGTAGATGTCGCCCTTCTCCAACGCCCCCACATACTCGACGCCCTTGCGGATCGAGTAGTCGTTGGCCCCGAGGAACCGCGACAGCCCGGTCGACTCGGCCACCAGGCGCAGCGACCGGTCATAGATGGAGATGCCGAAGTCGTGCACCTCGTAGATGACCGGGTTGAACGCCGTCCGCACGAGTGCCGCCCGCATCTCCTCGGCCGCCGACACGAGGTGGTTGCGGATGACCTCGACGGTGGCCCCGTCAGTCATCGACGCTCACCCCGTAGATGTCCCGGGCCGCCTCGGCCGACACGTATCCCTCGGCGACGTCCCGCTTCACCGACAAGGGGTCACGATCGGCCGGACGGCCGTGACCGCCGCCGCCCGCGGTGAGCAGGGTGACCCGGTCACCCGGCACCACGGTCAGGCGCTTGGTGCTGATGCGTTCCTCGCGGTCGGTGCCGGGGAACGCCACGATCTGGTTGGCGTCCGGGCGCAGGCCGCCGTCGAGGGCCCACGGCTGGGTCTTGGTCTTCTTGATGACCATCAGGAACTCGCCCGGCGTCACGAACTTGATCTCGCGTCGCACGCCGGCGCCGCCCCGGAACTTGCCGGCCCCGCCGGAGTCGGTACGGATCTCGACCCGCTCCATGAACATGCCGGTGCGGGCCTCCATCACCTCGATCGGGGTGCCGCGCCCGGTGCTGCCGCTGACGTGGGTGGCGGCGTCGGTGCCGTCGTGGTCGGCGGTGCCACCCCAGCCCACGAAGTCGTTGTTGCTGACCGCGAACATCGCCCCGGTGTCGGGGTGCAGCCCGACCATCATGAACCCGGGCACGTCACCGCCGCTGGAGGCGGGCAGGAGTTCCGGCATGCCCTGGGCGAGGGCCTTGAGGATCAGCTCGAACGCGACGATGCCGGTCCACAGCGTGAACGTGGGCTGCGGATAGACCGCGTGGAACAGCGTGCCCGGCTCGGCCCGTACCTCGAGCGGTGCCACCGTGCCCGCGTTGGACGGCTCGTGCGGCGAGGTGAGCGACTTGAGGATGACCTTGCAGATGGCCTCGGTGGCGCCGAACGGCATGTTGATCGGGCCGCGGACGGCCGGGGACGATCCGGCGAAGTCGACCAGGAACGTGCCGTCGGCAATGGTGACGGTGACCCGCATCTTGACCGGCTCGTCGCTGATGCCGTCGTCGTCCAGGTAGTCCTCGGCGCTCCAGCTGCCCTGCGGCAGGGCGGCCAGCGCGGCCCGGGTGCGGGCCTCGCCGTCGGCGATGATCTGGTCGATCGCGGCCAGCACGGTCGGGCGGCCGAACTTGGCGTAGATCTCCAGGAGCCGGCGCTCGCCCGTCCGGATGGCCGAGATCTGGGCGTGCAGGTCACCCAGGATCGCGTCGGGCATGCGGGAGTTGAACCGCAGCAGCTCGTGGATGTCGTGGACCGGTTCGCCCTTCGAGACCACCTTGGTGCCCGGGAAGATCAGGCCTTCCTGGTGCATGTCGGTGGAGTCGAGCACGTAACCCGGGTCCTTGGCGCCCAGGTCCATCCAGTGGGCCCGGATGCAGAGGAAGCCGATCAGGTCGGCGCCGTCGAAGACCGGGGCGAACAGGGTGGCGTCGGAGGCGTGGGCCGCGTTCCAGTACGGGTAGTTGAGCAGCACCACGTCTCCGGGGTGCAGGTTCTCCACGCCTACGTACTCGACGCCCTTGCGCAGCGAGAAGTCGTTGGCGCCGAGGAACGAGGTGAGCCCGGTGGCCTCGGCGACCGGCCGCATCTGCGCGTCGTAGAGCGAGAGGCCGAAGTCGTGCACCTCGTAGATGACCGGGTTGAACGACGTACGGATGAGGGTGGCCCGCATCTCCTCGGCCGCGGACAGCAGATAGCTGCGCACGACTTCGACGCGAGCGCCGTCCAGAGTGGTCATTCGGCAGCCTCCTCAGCGAGCGTGACGTGCAGGTAGCCGTGCTCGTCGACAGTCACGTTCTGACCGCTGGGCACGACGGTGGTGGAGGTGCCCTCGTCGACCAGGGCGGGACCGGGGAAGGTGTCCCCCGCGTGCAGGGAATCGCGGTCGTAGACGGCGAACGGAACAATCGTCCGCGTGCCGAAGTCGTAGGCGTCGCGGTGGGTCCGGGGCTGAGCCGGCTCCCCCGACGAAATCGTGGGCAGCGAAGGGCGTGCGGTGCGGCCGATACCCCGTACGCGCAAATTGAGGATCTGCAGCTGGTTGCTCATCGTGTGGCCGTACCGCGCGTGGTGCAGCTCCTCGAAGGCGGTGCGCACGGCGTCGGCGTCCAACGTGGAGCCGACGGTCACCATCAGGCTGTGTTCCTGCCCGAGGTAGCGCAGCTCGAACTGCCGCTCCAGCACGCCCTCGCCGGCCGGAACCCCTTGCGCGGAAAGCGAAGCGATCGCCTCGGCCTCGGTCTCCTTGAACAGCGGCTCCAGGAAAGCCAGATCGGAGTCGAACGTGGTCATCACCGTACGGGAGAAGTCGTTGACGATGTCGGCCGAGAGCATGCCCCAGGCCGAGAAGCCGGACGGCGCGAACGGCACCAGGACCTCGCCGATGCCCATCTCGCGGGCCAGCAGCGGGGCCAGCAAAGGGCCGGCGCCGCCGAAGGCCAGCAGTGAGAACACCCGCGGGTCGTGGCCGCGCTCGACGGTGATCTGCCGGACCGCGCCCACCGTCTTGGCCAGCAGCACGTCGAAGATGCCGGCCGCGGCGTCGGGCACGGACAGGCCGAGCGGCTCGGCCAGCTGCTCGCGGATCGCGTCCTTGGCCGCCTCGTCGGCCAGGCCCATGGTGCCGGCCAGGAAGCGCTCGGGGTCGACGAATCCGAGCACCACGGCGGCATCGGTGACGGTCGGCTGGGTGCCGCCACGGCCGTAGCAGACCGGTCCGGGCGCGGCGCCGGCGCTCTGCGGGCCCACCTTGAGCAGACCACGGTCGAGCCAGGCGATCGAACCGCCGCCGGCGCCGATCGTGCGGATGTCGTACGTGGGAATCAGCAGCGGGAAGTGTTCGAGCTGAGCCTCGTACGCGGCGACCGCGCTGCCCTTCTCGATCACGCAGGCGTCCAGCGAGGTGCCGCCGATGTCGAACGTCAGCAGGTTGTCGCGGCCCAGCTCGTCGGCGAGGTAGGCGGCGCCGACGATGCCGCCGGCCGGGCCGCTGAGCACGGTGTGGGTGGGCGACGTCTTGGCCACCGCGCCGGTCATCGAACCGCCGCCCGAGCGCATGATCAGGAACCGCCCGGCGAAGCCCTGGTCGGCCAGCCCCTTCTCCAGCTCGTCCACATAGCGCTCGAAGATGGGCCGGATGTACGCCTCGAGAACGGTGGTGCTGGTCCGCTCGTACTCGCGGTACTCGCGCACGATGTCGGTCGACAGCGACAGGCTCACCTCGGGGTAGGCCTCGCGGATGATCCGGGCCGTCTCCCGCTCGTGGGCGGGGTCGAGGAACGAGTGCAGGAAACAGATCGCGATCGACGTGACGCCCTGGTTCTCGACCAGTTCCCGGGCGGCCGCCCGCACGGAATCGGGATCGAGCTCGTCGACCACGTTGCCCTTGTAGTCCAAGCGACCGGTCACGCCGGCGGTGAACCGGCGCTGCACCAGGCTTTCCGGGCGCTGGTAGCGGAAGTCGTACATGTGGTCGGCCGGCACGTTGCCCCGGCCGATCAGGAAGATGTCGCGGAAGCCCTCGTTGGTGATGATGCCGGTGTTGCCGCCCCGCCGCTCCAGCACCGCGTTGAGCCCGAGGGTGGTGCCGTGGATGAACAGCTCCACCTGGGACAGGTCGGTGCCGAGCGCGGCGACCGCGTTGAGCACGCCCTCGGCCGGGTTGGCCGGAGTGGTCGAGGCCTTGCGGAACCGGACCTTCCCGGTACGGGTGTCGAGCTCCATCGCGTCGACGAAGGTGCCGCCGATGTCCACGGCCAGCCGGATGGTCATGCTCAGCTCTTTTCGATCAGGGCGGTCAGCTCGGGCACACGCCAGCAGGCGGCCCGGGTTTCGCCGTACGGCTGGAGGGTCTGCTCCTGCGACCGGCAGGTGTCGGTCACGAAGGGGCAGCGGGCGGCGAGGGCGCAACCGGTGGCGGCGTCGGCCTCGTCGAGGTCCTTGACCAGCTGGACGTCCGCGGTGCGGGTCTCACCCAGCCGCGGTGCGCTGCCCAGCAGGGCACGGGTGTACGGGTGCTTGGGGCGGTCGAAGACCTCGTCGACCGGCCCCTCCTCGACCACCCGGCCGAGGTAGAGCACGACGACCCGGTCGGCGAAGCCGCGCACGGTGGCCAGGTCGTGCGAGATGAACACCGAGCCGTGGCCGGCGTCCGAGGCGACGTCGGCGATGACGTCGAGGATCTGGGCCTGCACGGTGACGTCGAGGGCGCTGGTGGGCTCGTCGAAGACGATCAGGTCGGGCCGGCCGACCAGGGCCCGGGCGATGCCGATGCGCTGGGCCTGGCCGCCCGAGAGCTCGTGCGGGAGCCGGGTCAGGATCGAGGGGTCGAGCTCCATACGGCCCAGCGCCGCCTCGACCCGTTGTGCACGCTCCTTGGCGGGCACCTTGGCCGCGCGCAACGGTTCGGCGATGGAGTCCCCGACCGTACGGCGGGGGCTCAGCGAGCCGATCGGGTCCTGGAACACCATCTGGGCCCGGGTCCGTTCGGCGCGGCTCTGCTTGCGGACGCCCTTGCCGGCCACCTCGACGCTGCCCTCGGACGGCTCGACCAGGCCCATGATGAGCTTGGCCAGGGTGCTCTTGCCGCAGCCGCTCTCCCCGACCACGCCCAGCGTCTCGCCGGCCCGCAGCTCCAGGCTGACGCCACGCAACGCGTGGTGCCCACCCGACCCGAACCGGCTGCGATAGACGACGTGCGCGTCCTCGATCTTCAGGACCACATCGCCCGGCTCCGTGGCAGCCGTCGTCAGGTCGGCGGCGATGGCCTCGGCCAGCGGCGTCTCCTGGGGGTGGAAGCACGCCAGAGACCAGTCGCCGTCGAGCATTGTCGTCTCGGGGCGCGTGCTGCGGCAGTCGTCGGTTGCGTGGGCGCAACGCGGCGCGAACGGGCAGTCGTGCGGCGCCGCGGTCATCAGCGGCATGCCGCCCGCCGTGGCCACCACACGACCGCCGCCGACGTCGGGGACCGAGCGCAGCAGCGCCCGGGTGTAGGGGTGGGCCGGCTCGCGCAGCACCTTGGCCGCCGGGCCGCTCTCGACGACCGTGCCCGCATAGAGCACCACGACCCGGTCGCACACCTCGGCGATCGAGGCCAGGTCGTGCGAGATGAGCAGCACGCCCCGGCCGTCGGTGTCGGCCGCGTGCCGGAACTGGCGCAGGATCTCGCGGGTCAGCGTCACGTCGAGGCCGGTGGTCGGCTCGTCGGCGATCAGCAGCCCGGGCGCGCAGCCGGTGGCGAGCGAGATCATCACGCGCTGGGCCATGCCACCCGACAGCTCGTGCGGATAGGCCTCCAGCCGCCGCGCCGGGTTGCGGATGCCGACCGCCGCGAACAGTTCCTTGGCCGTCTCGGCGGCGCGATCGCCCTTCATGTCCTGGTGCGTGACCAGGCGGTCGATCAACTGCCGTCCCACCGTACGGGTGGGGCTGAGCGCTCCCCGGGGGTTCTGGAAGCAGATCGCGGCTCCGCTCCCCCGGTGCCGGGCCAGGTCGGCCGCGTCCATGCGGAGCACGTCGGCGCCGTCGAAGCCGACCCGCCCGGTGGCGTGCGAACCCGAGGGCAGCATGCCGACGATCGCCCGGGCGACCATGCTCTTGCCGCCGCCGCTCTCGCCGACCAGCCCGACCACTTCGCCGGGGGCGACCGAGAAACTGACGTTGCTGAGCGCCGCGACCTGACGGCCGGGCCGGTGGATGACCACCGAGAGGTCCTGGATGTCGAGCATGGTCACCGCCTGTTCGCGAGTGATCGTTTCGGAGGGCACGGTCACCGCCTCTTCGCGTCCGCGCGTTCCTGCAGGCCCTCGCCGAGCAGGCTGAAGCCGAGGACGCAGACGAGCAGGGCCAGGCCGGGCGGCACCGAGGTCCACCAGCGACCGGCGACGACATCGGACGTGCCGAGGCTGATCATCGAGCCCCACTCGGCGGTGGGCACCGTGACGCCCAGGCCGAGGAACGACAGGCCGGCCAGCGTGAGCATGGCCCATCCGCAGTTCAGGGGCGCGATGACCCGTACGGGGGTCAGGCTGTTGGGCAGCAGATGCCGCCACATGATCCCGATCGTGGACGCGCCCGAGGTCTTGGCCGCGTCGATGTACTGCATCTCGCGCAGCGTGCGCACCTCGGCCCGCACCAGCCGGGCGTAGGCCGGGGCGTTGACCGCGGCGATCGTGACGACCAGGTTGAAGAACCCGCCGCCGAGCAGTGCGCTGACCGCCAGGGCCAGGATGAACGTGGGGAACGCCTGGAAGATGTCGACGATGCGCATCAGCACGTCGTCGACCCAGCCGCCCAGATAGCCGGCGAGCAGGCCCAGCAGCGTGCCGACCACCACCGCCAGCGCGACCGCCAGCACGGCGATGCCCAGGTCGAGGCGGGCGGCGTGCAGCACCCGGCTCCACACGTCCATGCCGTTGCCGTCGGTGCCGAGCAGGTGTTCCCCGCCGGGCGCGGCCAGGGTGCCGGACGGGTCGATCTCGGTCGGCCCCCACCTGGTCAGGAGCGGGGCCAGCAGGGCGGCCAGCGCGGCCACGACCAGGATGCCGCTGCCCACGTAGATGAGGACCTTGGCGAAGCGGCCGTCCCGGTTGCTGGAGACGACCGGTGCCATCTCGATCGCGGCCATCAGATTTTCACTCTCGGGTCGAGCCAGGCGTGCACGACGTCGGCGATGAGGAAGACCAGGACATAGGCGAACGCGATGATCAGCACGGACGCCTGCACGACCGGGTAGTCGCGGTAGAGCAGCCCACGCAGCGCCCACTGGCCGAAGCCCTGCCACGAGTAGACGTACTCGACCAGCACGGTCGAGCCGAGCGCGGTGCCGAACACGAGCGCGGCCAGCGACGGCAGACGGACGAGGGTCGCCCGCCGCAGATAGCCGCGCAGCAGGGTGCGTTCGGGCAGCCCGTGGGCGGCCGCGGCGGCGTACGCCTCGCTGCGGAGCACTTCCAGGGCCGATGCCCGTACGCTCCGGAGCAGCGGCGCGAGCACGCCGATGACCAGTGTGAGCACCGGCAGCACGAGGTGCGCGGCGGCCGACGAGATGGCCGGCCCGTTGCCCGTGATCAGCGCGTCGACCAGGTCGGCGCCGGTCAGCGGGGTGAGGTCGGCGTCGGGGTCGACGCGGCCGCTGGGGGCCGGGAACCAGCCCAGTGCGGCGTAGCCGACCAGGATCAGCACCAGGCCCAGCCAGAACTCCGGGATCGAGTTGCCGAACAGGGCGAAGATCCGCACGGTGTGGTCGCCGAACCGGTCGGCCCGCCGTGCCGACCAGATGCCCAGCCAGATGGCCAGCAGCACGGCGATCGTGACCGCGATGACCACCAGCTCCAGGGTGGGGCCCAGGCGCAGCGCCATCTCGCCGGTGACCGGCGCCCCACTCTGGATCGAGGTGCCGAAGTCGCCCGTGAACAGGCCGCCCAGGTAGTCCAGGAACTGCTTCCACATGGGCTGGTCGAGGCCGAAGCGGGCGCGCGCGGCGTCCGCATCGGCCTCGGTCGCGTTGGGCCCGAGGATGCTGCGGATCGGGTCACCGGGCAGCACGCGAACCAGCAGGAAGGTCAGCACGACCACCCCGAGCAGAACGGGGATCAGCTGGAGCAGCCGGCGACCGACGAAACGCAGAATTCGCACGGGATCAGGCCGATGCGCTCAGGTAGCGGAGACGCGCTAGGCCGTCCATCGGTTGCACCCAGCCCGCCACCTTCTCGCGTACGGGAAGGTTGAAGTTGGGCTGGCAGATCATCACCGCCGGCACCTCGGCCGCCAGGATCGACTGCACCTGCGACCAGAGCTGCAGGCGGGCCGACTCCTCGACGGTGGTGTGCGACTTGGTGTAGATCTCCTCGAGCTCGGCGTTGTTCAGGTTCGCGTAGTTGAGCGCCGCGCCCTTCACATAGAACGTCGCCAGCATGTACTCGACGTCGTTGACCCAGAGCTGACCCGTGGTGATCTGCAGCGGGATGCTCTTCTGGGTGCGGCGCTCGCCCAGCGTCGCCGGGTCGAGCGGGGTCAGCTTGAGCGTGATGCCCGCCTTGGCCGCCTCGGCCTGCACCTGCACGGCGATCTTCTGCTGCTCGTCGTTGTTGGCCTCGAACACCAGCTCCGAGTTGACCGCGGTCTTGCCCGAGGCCGCCAGGGCCGCCTTGGCCTGCTCGATGTCGTAGGTGAACGGGTAGCCGGTCTCGGCGTAGCCGGGCATGTCCAGCGGCACGTAGCTCTTCACGGGTCGGGCGTCACCGCCGTACACGTTCTTGATGATCTGCTCGTAGGGCACCGCGAAGGCCAGGGCCTTGCGCACGTTGACGTCGTCGAACGGCGCCGTGGTGACCGACATCGTCATCATGACCTGGTTGTTGCTGGCCGCCGAGAGCACCTTGACGCCCTCGACCTTCTTCAGGTCCTGCAGGTCCTGGCCGGTGATGCCGAGCGCGATGTCGATGTCGCCCGCCTGCAGCTGAAGGCGCTGGTTGGCCGCGGCCGGCACGACCGAGAGCCGGATGGTCGGGGTCTTGGCGCCGTCGGTGCCCGGGTAGGCCTTGTTCGCGCTGAGCTCGATCTCCTGGCCCTGGGTGGCCTTGGTGACGTTGAAGTAGCCACCGGTCGGCGCGTTCTTGGCGAACCACTCCTTGGCCCACGGGTCGGCGTCGGTGGCGTGCTTCTTGGCCTCGACCGAGTCGAAGACGTAGAGCGAGATGGCCTGGATCTGCTTGGTCAGGGCGCTCGGGAACTCCTGGTGGAACTCGACCGTGTAGTCGTCCTTGACGATGACCTGCTCGGGCTTGGTCAGGCCGATGGTGCGGTAGATGCCGGCGACGTTGGCCTGGGCCGCGAACGCGCGGTCCTTCGACCACTTGACGTCGGCCGCCTTCATCTCGTTGCCGCTGGGGAACATGACGCCCTTGCGCAGCTTCAGCGTCCAGATCTTCTGGGTGCTGTCCGGCTCGAACGACTCGGCGAACGTGGGGGTGATGTTCGCGGTGTCCAGGATCTCGCTGTCGCCGGCCTTGGTGACCCCGTAGTCGATCATGTAGGGGTACACGTTCTTGAACAGCATCAGCGCGGTCAGGTCGAAGCCCACGAAGTCCTGGTCCCAGCTGGAGAGATAGCTGGAGACGGCGATCCGCAGGGTGGTCGCGGCGGGTCCGGCCGACGCGCTGGAGTCCGGGTTGTCCTTGCTGCCGGCGGCGCAGGCGCCGGTCGTCATCAGAAGCGCCACGCTGCCACCGAGCTGGAGCAGGCCGCGACGGGAAATGTTTGGCGGAGCCATGGGTGGTCCTCCTCGAGCCGAACGGCTGGCGACCCAAAGGGCCGTGAACGGAGTTCTACCGGATAACGTGAGAGTGAACAAGAGCCTGCCTGTTGTTCACAGCCAAGCTGAAACCATTCGTCTCACAGCCTGTCCGAACGGCCGATGACCAGCGCGAAAAGAGTTCACACGCGTTCACACAGCCGATACAAACTCCTGTTCACGGTAAATCGTGAGCGGGCCCCGGCATGGCGGGTCGGCAAAGTGTCATACCCCGGGCCGACACTGGTGGCATGACCCGGATCGCCCACGTCGACCTCGACGCGATGTTCGCCGCCGTCGAGCAGCGCGACAAGGTGTCGCTGCGCGGCCGTCCGGTCATCGTCGGCGGGGTGGCCGGGCGCGGGGTCGTCTCCACCGCTTCCTACGAGGCTCGCCGCTTCGGGGCCCGTTCGGCCATGCCCACCGCCGAGGCCCGGCGGCGCTGCCCACCCGGCACGGCCTTCCTGTCGCCGCGCTTCGCGGCCTACCGCAAGACCAGCGAGGTCGTCATGGCCCTGCTGGCCGAGGTGTCCCCGCTGGTCGAGCAGGTCTCGATCGACGAGGCCTACCTCGACCTGGCCGCCGCCGGCCACCACGACCTGTCCGTCCCCGGTGTCACCGCGCTGGCCGAGCAGATCAGGGCGGCCATCGCCGAGGCCACCGGCGGGGTGACCGCCTCGATCGGCGTCGGCTCCTCGAAGCTCGTCGCCAAGATCGGCTCCGATCTCCACAAGCCCGACGGCCTGACCGTCGCCGCCCCCGGCGAGGAACAGGCGCTGCTGCGTCCCCTGCCGGTGACCAGGCTGCCCGGCGTCGGCCCGGCCACCGCCGAGCGGTTGCGCCGCGCCACCGTGCACACCATCGGCGACCTCGCCCGCGTCGACCTGGCCGACCTGATCGACTGGTTCGGCCAGGCCCACGGGTCCGGCCTGTTCCGGCTGGCCCGGGCCGACGACACCCGTCCGGTGGTCGGCGAGCGTGAGGCCAAGTCGGTCTCGGCCGAAGAGACGTTCGACGTCGACCTCACCGACCGCGCCCGTCTCAACGCCGAGATCGACCTGCTGGCCACGCGGGTCGGGGGCCGCCTGCGGTCGGGTGGCCTGTCCGCCCGCACGATCACCATCAAGGTCCGCCACCACGACTTCACCACGATCACCCGCTCGGCCACCCGGGCCCAGCCCACCGACGACCCGCGGCTGGTCGCCCAGTTCGCCCGCCGCCTGCTGGCCGAGGTCGACACGTCGGCCGGCATCCGCCTGCTCGGGGTCGGCGCCACCACCCTGGCCGACTTCGTGCAGGACGACCTGTTCGGCACCCAGACCCCCACCGACGACCAGCCGGCGGCCGGTGACATCCTCGCCGGGGTCGGGCCGGGCGGCGGCGCACCCGGCGGTGTCCGGCCGGGCGAGGCGCGGTCAGGCGAGGTCGGGCCGGGCGAGGCGCAATCAGGCGGAGTCGAGCCGGGCGAGGCGCGGTCAGGCGGGATCGGGCCAGGCGAAGTGGGGTCGAGTGAGGTCGGGCCGGGTGACGCCGTCGCGGGCCAGCCCTCCCCCGAGCCGGTTCAGCCGTCCCGGCCCGAGTCGGCGTCCGGCGGCTGGCGCCCCGGGCAGGACGTCCACCACGACGCCCACGGTGCCGGCTGGGTGTGGGGCAGCGGCCGCGGCCGGGTCACCGTTCGGTTCGAGGGCCCGTCCACCCCGCCCGGTCCCGTGCACACGTTCGCGGTTGACGATCCCGCGCTGCGCCCCGCCGATCCCCCCGACTGGCGGGTCGTAGCGTCCGTTTCGTAGGTAGGTCCCGCCAAGGCCACGAGACTGGAGGGTCGTTGCGCCCGTCTCGTAGTTGGGCCTCGCTGCAGCCCTGCCGTGGCCGCGAAACCGGAGGGTCGTTGCGCCCGTTTCGTGAGTGGGTCCCGTCGCAGCCGCACCGTGGCCACGAAACTGAAGGGTCGTTGCGGCTGTTTCGTGAGTGGACCTCGCCGCAGCCGCGGGACAGGTGTCGGCGTCGTGAACGAGCGCGAGATCCACCCGTCGTCGGCGAGGGTGACACCCCCGATCGCGTGACCCGCAGGGCGCGGGAGAGTAGCCTTCGCTCCAACGAACCACGTCGGGTTCCCGGTCCTGTCCGCTTGGGCTGTCTTCTCGGCACCCGCCCGCGGCCGTGGGTGGGTCAGATCGAAGCGATCCTGAGCCTGGAGGACCCCCATGCGCGACCCCTTTGAACGCACCCTCGTCGACATCCATCCCGGCCCCCGAACGGGTGATCTCGTCGTCATCATGATCGCCGGCGAGGTCGACGCCGACAACTGCGCCGAGCTGCGCCGCCGGGTGGTCGAACTGCTCCCCGTCCGACCGGGGAAGCGGGTGGTTCTCGATCTCGGCGACCTCACCTTCATCGGCTCAGCCGGCATCCGTGAGCTGCTGTTCTGCCGTGACACGGCCGAGCGGCACGGCTACCGGCTCGAGATCGGCCGGGCCCACGACAACGTCGTCCAGATCCTGACCATCGCCGGCGTCCTGGAGCTGTTCGATTTCACCGCCGCAACCACCCTGAAAGGGACGCCCGGGGTGCTGTGACACCGGTGGCACCGGACGTAGGGTGGGTCCGATGTCCGACCACCCTGATCAGCACAGTGATCTGTCGTCGCCGGCTGGGGCGCCGCCGGTGGTCACGGCGGTGTTCGATCAGCTGCCGATGATGGTGGTGGCGACCGAGGGCCCCGATCACCGGATCGTGGCCGCGACCGACGCCTACCGCACCTACACCGACCGTCCGCGGCTGATCGGCGCCCGGATGCGTGACGTGTTCGCCGAGGTCCTGGGGCAGCAGCCGTTCCAGGCCTTCGACAAGGTCTACGATTCCGGCCGGCCGCTGTTCCTGCCCGACTTCCGGGCCGAGATGGTGCTGCCCCACGCCGGCGGCCTGGTCGAGTTCTTCGTCGACCTCAACTACGCCCCCCGGTTCGGGTCGCGGGGCGAAGTGGTCGGTGTGACCGCCGTGATGGTCGACGTGACCGAGCGGGTGCGTCAGCGGCAGGCCGCGCAGCGGCGCACGGACGAGGCCGAACGCCGTTTCGAGCACGCCCGCGAGATGATCAACGCGCTGCAGCGGCAGCTGCTCCCGGCCGGCGTGCCGGTGCTGCCCGGCCTGCAGATAGCGGCGAGTTATCTGCTGGCCGACAGCGACACCGCGGCCGGGGGCGACTGGTTCGACGCGCTGGTGCTGCCCGGCGGCCGGTGCGCGCTGATCGTCGGCGACGTGGTCGGGCACGGCGTCGCCGCCTCCGCGGCCATGGGGCAGCTCCGCGTCCTGCTGGCCGAACGACTCACCGCCGGCCCGGAGACCGACGCCGACCTGCCGGGCAAACGACTCACCGCCAACCCGGAGACCGACGCCGAACTGCCGGACAAACGACTCACCGCCGGCCCGGACATCGGCGCCGTGTTGCGGGCCGTCGACCGCGCCGCCACCCGCATACCCGGCGCCGCCTCGGCCACCGTCTGCGTGGTCGTCCTCGACCCGGTCACCGGAGACCTGCGGTACTGCACCGCCGGTCACCCGCCACCGCTGCTGGTGCCGGTCGGCGAGCCCGCCCGCTATCTGCCGCCCAGCGGCGCCGGCCCGCTGGGCGTCGGCGGAACGTTCACCGCCGAGCACGTCGGCGCCGACCGGCTGGACGACGGGGATCTGCTCCTGCTCTACACCGACGGCATCCTGGAACGCCCGGACCGCGACCTGGCCGCGAGCACCGTCGAACTGGCCCAGGCCGCGGGCGACATCGTCGGCGACCGGGCCATGCGCCTCGACACCGCCTCCCCGGCCGAGCGGGTCTGCACCCAGACACTGGAGATCCTGACCCGCATCTCGGGCTACCGCGACGACATCACCCTGCTGGCCGGGCAACGGGTCGCCCCGCCGGCCGACCTGAGCGTGGACTTCAGCGTCGACCAGCAGTGGCCGGCCGAGATCCGCAAACGCCTCCAGACGTGGCTGAACGGCTTCCGGGTGAACCGGCACGACAGCTACGCGCTCGTGCACGCGGTGGTGGAGCTGGTCACCAACTCCATGGACCACGCCTATCTCGACTCCGCCGGCCCGCACCTGTGCCGGGTGACCGCGTGCCTGCTCGGCTCGGGCGAGGTCCGGCTCCAGGTCTCCGACCGGGGCCGCTGGCGGGCGCCGGCGCCCTCGCCCGATCGGGGTCTCGGCCTGCAGATCACCGCGGAGCTGGTCGACACGCTGCACATCGACCACGACGACCAGGGGACCACCACTACCGTGTCGCTACGGCTGAACCGGCCCGCCCGCCTGTTCACCGCCGGCGACGTGACCTGGAAACCCGCACCGGTGGCGACCGGGCAGAATCTTCCGCTGCTGGTTCTCGACCAGCCCTCGGCTCCGGGCCCGCGGATCCGCGTCGAGGGCCCGGTCGACGCGACAACCGTGGCCGAGTTCCACCGGGGCATCCGCACGGCCGGTTCCACCGGAGCCCGCCCGCTGACGGTCGACCTGACCGGCGTCACGCACCTGGCCAGCGCGGGCGTCGCCGCCCTGCACCAGCTGGACGCCCTGCACCGCGGCAACACCACCGAGCTGATCCTCTTCGCACCGGCCGGCAGCACCGCCGACATGGTGCTGACGCTCGTCGCCCTGGCTCACCGCACCGAAGACCCGGACTACCCCATCCAGCGGTAGCGGCGCTGGGGGCGACCGGCCGACCCGTACCGGAGCCGCACCTCGGCCTTTCCGGCCGTGACGAAATGCTCCAGGTAGCGGCGGGTGCTGACCCGCGACAGGCCGATCCGCTCGGCGCACTCGGCCGCCGACAGGTCGCCGTCGCTGGCTCGCATGGCCTCCGCGATCAGCAACGACGTGTCGGCGGTGAGACCCTTGGGCAGCGGCGCGGCGGCGGTGCGCAAGGCCACGAACAGGTCGTCGACATCGGCCTGGTCCACGTCGGTCGTCTCGGCCAGACGCTCGTAGGCGGCGGCGTAACGCTCGAGGCGGTCGCGCAGCACGTCGAACGTGAACGGCTTGAGGAGGTAGTGCACGACGCCCCCGTGCAGGGCCGAGCGGACCGTCTGCACGTCGCGGGCCGCGGTCACGGCCAGCACGTCGGGGCCGTCGCCGCCCGAGCGCAGGCGTTTCAGCACCTCCAGGCCGCTGAGGTCGGGCAGATAGATGTCGAGCAGGACCAGGTCGGGCCGCAGCTCGGCGACCTGGGCCAGCGCGTCGGCGCCGGTGTGGACGGTGCCGACCGTGCGATAGCCGGGAACCCGGTCGACGTAGCCGCGGTGGATCCGGGCCACCATGAAGTCGTCGTCGACCACCAGCACCCGGATCATGACAGCCCCAGCCGGGCGGTGAACGTCGAGCCGGACACCTCGACCCGGCCGCCCCGGTGGGCGCAGATCAGCCGGATCATCGCCAGGCCCAGGCCGTGATGCCCCTGGGCCTCGTTCTTGGTGGTGTAACCCTGCTGGAAGACCCGCTCGGCCAGGTCGGGGGCGACGCCCGGGCCGCTGTCGGTGACCGTGACGACCACGTCGCCCTCCTCCGCCCGTACGGTGACCGTGATCGCGCCCCCGGGCTGGAGCGCGTCGAAGGCGTTGTCCACGAGATTGCCGACCACCGTGACCAGGTCGGCCGAGAGCCGGTCGCCGACCGGGGGCAGGTCGGTGCCCTCGCCGATCGACAACGTGACCCCCTGCTCGCTCGCCAGGCTGGCCTTGGCGATCAGCAGGGCGGCCAGCGCAGTGTCGCGGACCACCTCGGTCACCTGCCGGTCCAGGCTCTCGTGGAGCTCGCTGGTGCGGGTGATGTAGCGGACCACCTCGTCGTGCTCGCCCAGCTCGACCAGCCCGGCGATGGTGTGCAGCCGGTTGACGAACTCGTGGGCCTGCGCCCGCAGCGTGTCGGTGGTGTGCCGGCTGACGTCGAGCTCGCGGCGCAGCGCGGTCAGCTCGGTGCGGTCGCGCAGGGTCGTCACCGAACCGACGGCCTGGTCGCGCATCACCACCGGCTGCCGGTTGAGCACCACCACCCGGTCGTCGCTGAGCACAACCTGGTCGACGCCGACCGACCTGCCGGTGAGCACGTCGAGCAGGGCCGGTTCCAGGCGCTGCTCCTCCAGCGAGCGGCCGACCACGTCGGGCGGCATGCCGAGCAGCCGGATCGCCTCGTCGTTGGCGAGCGTGACCCGGTGCGCCGAGTCGGTGCCGATGACGCCCTCCTTGATGCCGTGCAGCATCGCCTCGCGGTGCTCGACCAGGCCGGCGATCTCGCGCGGTTCCAGGCCCAGGGTCTGCCGTTTGACCCGGCGGGCCAGCAGCAGCGAGCCGCCGACCCCGAGCCCGATCCCGAGCACGAGATAGGTGAGCAGGTCGGTCACCGCGGTGCCGAGCTGGTCGACCAGGGTCGGGTAGGTGCGCCCGACGATGATCAGCCCGATGAAGCGACCGTCGTCCTCGTCGAGCACCGGGACGTGCGCGGCCAGCGACTTGCCGCCCTCGCTGATCACGCCGACCCACGACCGTCCGGTGAGGCCGGTGCTGGCCCCCATCGGCGCCGCCCGGCCGGCGTCGGGACCGGTCACGATCGTTCCGGCGGCGTCGGTCACCATCACGTACGAGGCTCCGGACACGGCCCGGGCGCTCTCGGCGACCGTCTCCAGGGCTTCGCGGCCGAGCGGGTTGTCCAGCCCCAGGCGTACGGTCCGGTTGATCGCGGTGTTCTCGCCGACCGAGCGCAGGCGTTCGCCCTCGACGCGCCGGAACGACGTGTCGGCCTCGGCGATCGACACCGCGGCCACCGCGAGCACGACCAGGAGGACGATCGCCAGTTGCAGGAGCAGCAACTGGCCGGCGAACGACAGTCGATGCCGCACGTGGTTCCTCCTCGCCAGGTGTGGGACAGTCCACAGCAAAGTGTTTCCGGGCGGTGAACGCAAGGGGGTGCCGGGTGCGACGGCGTACGGTGCTGGGACTGGCCCTGGCGGCCACCGTCGGCGCGTGCGCACAACCCGGCGACGACCTGCGCATCATGGTCCCCAATCCGCCGGGCAGCGGCTATGACATCACGGCCCGGGTGCTGGCCCGCGCGCTCGACGCGTCGGGGGTGGCGCGCGGCGTCGAGGTGTTCAACCTGCCCGGCGCGAGTGGCGTGGTCGGGCTGCGCCGGCTGACCTACGAGCGCGGCAACAGCCACCTGGCCATGCTGATGGGCCTGGGACTGGTCGGCGCCGAACTGGCCACGGGTCAGCCGCCGGTGCTGGCGAAAACCACACCCGTGTGCCGCCTCGTGCAGGAGCCGGCGATCGTCGTGGTCAGACGCGATTCCCCGTACGGGGATCTGCACGCGCTCGTGGAAGCCTGGCGGGCCGACAAGACGCTGCGGGTCGGCGGTGGCTCGGCGGTCGGCGGCCCCGACCATCTGGCCGCGATGCTGATCGCCGAGGCGGTCGGCCTCGAACCGGTCCGGGTCGCCTACACCCGGCACGACGGCGGCGGCGACCTGCTGGCCGCGATCCTGAACCGTGAGGTGGACTTCGCGATGTCGGGGCTGAGCGAATACACCGACCAGATCGAGTCGGGTCAGCTGCGGGCCCTCGCCGTGACCAGCGAGCGTACGGTCGGCCGGGTGGCGGTGCCGACCGTACGCTCCGCCGGGTTCGACGTGGTCGTCAACAACTGGCGCGGGCTGGTCGCCCCGCCCGGGTTGCCGGCGGCCGACGCCGAGGGGATCCGGTCGATGTTCGCGGCGGTGGATGCGTCCGCCGAGTGGGCCGGGGCCCGCGACCGGTTCGGGTGGACCGGGGCGTTCCTGACCGGTGGGGACTTCAGCCGGTTCATCGAGGACGAGAGTCGTCGGGTCGCTCGTGTCCTCAGCCGGCTGGGCGTCGCCGGTCGCGCCTGATCCACCCGTACGGCGCAATCGTCCTGTGCTCTTTGATCTTGCGCTCTTTGAACATGCGCTCTGCGAGCTTGCGCTGCCGTCGGCGCTCGATCGACGTCCGCTCAATCGTCCTCCGCGAACGTCAGGCGCTTCGACTCGGCGGGCCGGCCCCGGAGCCGCGCCACGATACGCGGCAGATAGGGCACCAGCAACGCCACCACGACCAGCGCGAGCAGGATCGCGGTGAGCGGCCGCGAGACGAAGACGGTCAGGTCACCGTTCGACAGCACGAGGGCCCGGCGGAACTGCAGCTCCATCATCGGCCCGAGGATCAGACCCAGGATCACCGGCGCGATCGGGAAGTCGAAGTGCCGCATGCCGAAGCCGATCACCCCGATCCCGTACGCGATGAAGACCTGGTTGACGCTGCCCGTCGACGCGTAGACACCGAGCGTGGCGAAGACCAGGATCCCGGCGTACAGGATGGGTCTCGGGATCTGCAGCACCTTGACCCACACCCGGATCAGGGGCAGGTTCAGGGCGAGCAGCAGCACGTTGCCGACGTAGAGCGAGGCGATCAGCGCCCACACCAGCTCGGGCGAGTTGTCGAACAGCTGCGGGCCGGGCTGCAGGTTGAAGATCTGGAACGCGGCCAGCATCACGGCGGCCGTGGCCGAGGTCGGGATGCCGAGGGTCAGCAGCGGCACCAGCACACCGGAGAACGCCGCGTTGTTGGCGGCCTCGGGACCGGCGACGCCCTCGATGGCCCCCTTGCCGAACTGTTCCCGGTTCTTCGAGCGGTGTTTCTCGTACGTGTACGACAGGAACGTGGGCACGTCGGCGCCCCCGGAGGGCAGGGCGCCGAACGGGAACCCGACCGCGGTGCCGCGCAGCCACGGGGCCCACGAGCGCCGCCAGTCGTCGCGGCTCATCCACGACTTGTGGTTGCCGGCGCCGGATTCCAGCGGTGTCACGTGCTCGGGCAGGTGGTGCATCCGGCTGGCCACGAACAGGGTCTCGCCGATCGCGAACAGGCCGACGATCACCACCACCACGTCGATGCCCTCGAGCAGCTCCATCGTGCCGAACGTGAACCGGGCCTGCCCGGTCAGCCCGTCGATGCCGATCACACCGAGGAACAAACCGAAGATCAACGACAGCAGACCCCGTACGAGGGAACGCCCGACGAGCGCGGTGACGGCGACCATGGCCAGCAACGCCAGGGCGAAATAGTCCGCGGCCCGGAACGTCGTCGCGAGTTTCGCCACCGGCTGGGCGAACAGGCTGAGCAGCAGGGTCGAGATGGTGCCGGCGACGAACGAGCCGATCGCGGCCGTGGCCAGGGCGGCCTTGGCTCTCCCCCGGCGGGCCATCTGATAGCCCTCGATGGCGGTGGCGACCGAGGCCGACTCGCCCGGGGTGTTGAGCAGGATCGAGGTGGTGGAACCGCCGTACATGGCGCCGTAGTAGATGCCGGCGAACATGATGAACGTGCCGATCGGGTCGTCCAGGCTGAACGTGACCGGCAGCAGCAGGGCGATGGTGAGCGCGGGGCCGATGCCGGGCAGCACCCCGACGAACGTGCCCAGGGTGACGCCGATCGCCGCGTACAGCAGGTATTCCGGGGTCAGGACGGTGCCGAACCCGGAGAGCAGGTCGCCGAAGACGTTCACAGCGGGAACACTCCCGCCGGCAGGAAGATGTCGAGCAGCCGGGTGAAGCCGAGGTAGACGACGACCGGCAGGACGATCGCGACGATCACGTCACGGACGAGGTGACGGCTGCCGAGGATACGCGCGGTCACCACGATGAACAGCGCCGCCGAGACGACGAAGCCCGCGTACTCCAGCGCGATGGCGAGACCGGCCAGAGCAGCCAGCACGCCTCCCGGCGCCAGCCAGCCCGCCTTGGCGGCCGGCGCGTCCCCGTCGTTCTCCTCGTCCTCGGTGGGCGTTTCCGGGTCGATCTCCGGCTCGGCGGTGGCATCGGTCTGGGGCCGCAATTGCATCGCCAGGAACACGGCCGCTGCCACCACCCACGCCACGGTGATCACGACGGGCGCCAGCCTCGGCCCCTGCGCACCGAAGTCGCCGTCGGCCGTCACCGCCGACCACAGCAGAAAGACACCGACGGCGAGGAGGCCGGCGGCGAGCACCACGCCGGTGCGGCGGCTCTGGGTAGCCTGCCGCACCGGCTCGGACCCTGCCGACATCTAGCCCAGCCCGATGTCGGTCAGGACGCTGGTGATGCGCTCGTTCTCGGCGGTGAAGTAGGCCGCCGCCTCGTCGCCGCTCTTGTAGAAGTCCTCCCAGCCCTGCGCCTTCATGGCGTCGGTCCAGCCGGACGACGAGTGCAGCTTGTCGATGAACGCGGTGACCGCGGTCTTGTCGGCGTCGCTGATCCCGGGCGGCGCCACGACACCGCGCCAGTTCATCAGTTCGACGTCGAGGCCCTGCTCCTTGATGGTCTTCGCGGGCTTGCCCTCACCCACGTCGACACCGTTGGTGCCGGAGACAGCGAGGGCGCGTACCTTGCCCGCCGAGACGAGATCCTTGAACTCGCTCTGCCCGGACACCGCCGCGGTCAGATCACCCGCGAGCAGGGCCGCTTTCGCCTCGCCGCCTCCGGAGTATGCGACATACTTCATCGCCTTGGGGTCGGCCCCGGCCGCCTTGGCCAGCAGTCCGACCAGGATCTGGTCGGTGCCACCGGCCGAGCCGCCACCCCAGTTGATCGACGCCGGGTTGGCCTTGGCGTCGGCCATGAGCTGCTCCAGCGACGTGTACTTGGAATTGGCCGGGACGACGATGACCTCCTGCTCGGCGGTCAGCGTGGCGATCGGCGTGACCTGGTCGAGCTTGACCGGCGACTTGTTGGCGACCACGCCGCCGACCATCACCAGGCCCATCACCATCAGGTGGTGGGCGTCGCCCTTGTTCTTGGACACGAGCTGGGCCAGGCCGATCGTCCCGGCCGCGCCGGTCACGTTGTAGACCTCGACCGGCTGGTCGAGCAGCTTGCCGTCGGTCATGGTCTTCTGCATGGTGCGGGCGGTCAGGTCCCAGCCGCCGCCGGGCGCGGCCGGCACCATCAGCTGCAGGGTCTTCGACGGATACTCGGCCGAGCCGCCGCCCGCGGTGTCCTTCTGGCACCCGGCGGTCGCGGTGGCCAGGAGCGCCACGGCGGCCGTGGCCGCGAACGTGCGTCTGTTCATGGCGGTCCTCCTCCGGCCGGCGTATAACCGCACCGTTGCGCTTGTGTTGCGCCGATGCTGCTGCCGACCAGTGGCGCACGTCACCCTTACGGTCCTGATGGTCGTTTTGGCCTTTATGGTCGCGGTCTTTGTCGTCGCGGTCTTTGTCGTCGCGGTCGCCGGGCCGGATATCGGTGGCGTGCGGCCCGGCCGCTGGTGAATCGTGTCCCGGTGAGCGACGTTCCCTCTCTCGATCCACCTTTGACGGACGACGTTCCCGATCTCGGGCCTCCGCCGCGGCGCCTCACGGTCGACGCCGGGCAGGTGGGCCGTCTCGTCGCCGAGCAGTTCCCGCAGTGGGCCCACCTGCCGGTGCGGCCGGTGGCGGACGGCGGCTGGGACAACCGGACCTTCCACCTGGGTGACCACATGTCGGTGCGGCTGCCGAGCGCCGCCGAATACGCCCAGGCCGTCGACAAGGAACACCACTGGCTGCCCCGGTTCGCGTCCCGCCTGCCCCAGCCCATCCCGAAGCCGCTGGCCAAAGGCGCACCCGGTCCCGGATACCCGTTTCCGTGGTCGGTCTACGAGTGGCTGGACGGCACACCGGCCACCCCGGCCGCCATCGCCGACCCGGTGCGGTTCGCCCTCGACCTGGCCGAGTTCCTGGCGGCGCTCCGATCCATCGACCCGGCCGGTGGCCCGGGCCCCGGCAAGCACAACTGGTTCCGGGGTGGCACCCTGCGGACCTTCGAGGGCCTGCTGACCGCCGCCCTTGAACGCGAGCTCTCGTCCGTCGTCCCCGACTGCGCCGCGGACTGCGACATCCTCTTCGCCGCCGACCGCGCGAACTCCTTCACTCTGGTCCGTGAGATCTGGGCGGACGCACTCGGCGCGCCCTGGGACGGCGTCCCCTACTGGTTCCACGGCGACGTGGCCGCGGGCAATTTGCTCCTCGACGCCGGGCGGTTGTCGGCCGTCATTGACTTCGGCACGTGTGGCGTCGGGGACCCGGCGTGCGACCTGGCCGTCGCGTGGACGCTGCTGACCGCCGAGGGCCGCCGCGCCTTCCGCGACCGACTCGGCGTCGACGACGCCACGTGGAGACGCGGCCGCGGCTGGGCCCTGTGGAAGTCCCTGGCCGACGACGAGTCGCACGTCGTCGACGTGATCCTCAGCGAGGCCTAGTTCGGTCCGCATACGTCGGTGCCAACGGAGCTCCTAGGGACTTCCCGGAAGCGCAGGCGGGTGGAACGCCTGTTGCCTGGACTCAAGGTGCCCTGTTCGGCGGCGCACAGTGCGCTGATTCCAGGACTCGGACTGCGTTTCTTCCGGGCTCGGAGTGCGCTTCTTCCCGGGCTCGAGATTGTGCCTGTTTCCGGGGCCTCGAAGGAGGACGGCGGTGAGCGGAGAGCACGTCTCGGAACCGCGGCGGGACGGATCGGAGCCGTTGGAGGAGCCGGTCCGGACGGCGATGGAGGCCGGGTTCGGGTACGACTTCTCGGGCGTACGTCTGCACTCCGGCGAGGAGGCGGCCGAGACCGCGCGGTCGATGCGGGCCCGCGCGGTCACGATCGGCTCCGATGTGTATCTGGCCCGGGATGTCCCACCGGCGCCGAAGCTGATCGCCCACGAGCTGGCCCACGTCGTGCAGCAGGGCGGCCGGGCGCCGGCCGGCACGAAGCCGGACCCGGTCGGCGAGCAGGCGGCCGAATCCGCGGCCGAGACGGTGCTGGCCGGGGGCCGGGCCCAGCTCGGGCCGATGACCGTCACCGGGCCGCAGCGCTCACCCGACCCGCCCGGCGGAGGCGGATCGGGACGGCCACCGGCGCTCACTCCGGAAGAGATGTGGACCCAGCTCGTCCAGAGTCAGCGCGGGTTCACGTCGTCCACCAGCGGCGCCGGCGACTCGTACCGCTCGTCACCGGCGACGGTGCCGCCGGGGAGTCTCGCCGTCGACGCGGACGGCAACCCGACGGCCACCGGGGCGCCGCTCGGCAAGGGCTTCGAGACGTACGCCGGAGTGCAGCTCGTCGACGCGGAAGGCCGGCGGGTGGCGGTCGCGGCCGACCATTTCCACGGCAGCGGACCGGACGCCCACGCCGAGGCCCGGTGCGTGCGGGCGCTGGAGACGCACGGACCGGCCCAGCTTCCCGGCGGCAAGCTGATCGTGGTCAGCGACCAGACGATCTGCACGACGTGCCGGGAGCGGCTGATCACGTACGCCCGGAGCCGGGGCCTGACCGTCATCGAACCCCACGAGCCCGTACGGGCCCGGGTCGTCGGCGTCGGCGAGGTGTCCCCCAAGACGGCGAGCCGGTCGTCGACGCGGGCCGGGCGCCCGGCGCTGTCGGTCGTGGCCCGCGAGCCCATCCCGATCGCCCCGCCGAACCCGCCCGCTCCCGCGACCTCGCCGACACCCAAGACCCCACCGTCGCCCCCACCGAACTCGGCGGCACCGCAGGGCACATCGTCGAGCCCGCCCAAGGGCACACCCTCGGCGCCCAAGACCACACCGTCCGCCCCGGCCGCACCCAAGAGCTCACCACCCACACCGGCGACGCCCGAGACAGCACCGGCGACGCCCAAGGGCACGTCGACGGCCGGGGAGCCGACGACGCGTACCGCCAAATCTCTGCCCGCCGACGGCGAGGTGGTCAAGTCGGGCCGGCTGTCAGTGAAGGTCGAGTACGAGGGCGGCCGCGCGAAGGCCCGCGTGACCGGCGTCGACGCCAACGGCCTGCCCCGGGAGGACACCCCCGCCCTGTCCCGCACCCCGAAGGGCTCGGTCGTCGCCAGGACCTTCACCGCCGTGCAGCTCGGGCGCACCCTGCTCGACCTGTACGCGAACGCGTCCGACGAGCAGACCCGGACCACGGTCGAGAAGGTGACCCACCCGCTCCAGTCGTACATGCGGTCCGTGGTCGCCGACGCCGAGGCGGAATTCCTGGCCGGCCACCCCGATCCGGCCCGGCTCGAGGCCTTCGCCGACGTCGAGGCGCTGCGCGGAACGTACGAGAACGAGTGGCGCGGCCTCCGGGTGTACCAGGCCCGGGCCGCCCTGTTGATTGTCGGCCTCGGCCTGATCCCGGTTGACCAGCGCGGACCGGACTGGGACACCGCCCTGGCCCGGGTGGCGCAGGGTGCCGCCGCCCCGCCGCAGAAGGTGGCGTCGTTCCGCTCGTCGGCCGAGAACTACGAGAGCCGCGGCATCGACCTGCTCCAGCAGATCGCCCCCTACCGATCGGGCCTGCCCCAGCTGGCCGACGAGATCGACCGCCGCGCCGAGATGCTCCAGACGATCGCCGGCGACCTGGACGACCTGTTCTGGTCGCTGGCCCTGAGATACCCGATCTTGGAACACGCGTGGCTTCCGCTGCATTCGGAGAGCGCCTTCGTCGGCGACCTGGCCGGCCGGATGAGCGGGTTCGCCCAGGTCGTACGGGCCCGCGACCGCGCCTACACCGCCCTCGACGACCGCCTGTCGGCCGAACTCCACCGCCTGGGCCGCCACATCGACAACCCCGGCCGCGCGATAGCCGAACAACCACCCCGCCCCCGCCCCTAGGCCAGGCGGCAGGTCGGCCGGCAGAGCGAGGCGGGCCGTGGTGGCGACCGTGCGCAGCGCGTACACCTCGCTGATGTCGTCCGTTGTGGCGTCGACCACGCGGCTGCCGCGATGCCAGGCGGTGCGGATCAGGCAAGCTCGGTGCATGAGCAACCGACCCGCGGTCCACCTCGCCATCCCCGTCGACGACCTGCCCGCCGCCCGCGCCTTCTACGGCGGTGTGCTCGGGCTGGCCGAAGGGCGGTCCAGTGATCACTGGGTCGACTGGAACCTGCACGGCCACCAGCTGGTCACGCACGTCGTGCCGGGTCCGGTCCGGCCCGCCGGAGACAGCGAGGTCGACTCCCACGAGGTGCCGATCCCGCACTTCGGCCTGCTGCTGGGCGCGGACGAGTTCCACGCGCTGGCCGCTCGGCTGCGTGACGCCGGCACCACCTTCATGATCGAGCCCTACCTGCGCTTCCCGGGACAGGCCGGCGAGCAGTGGACGATGTTCTTCCGCGACCCGGCCGGCAACGCGCTGGAGTTCAAGGCGTTCCGCGACGAGTCCCAGGTGTTCGCCAAGTGAGCGCAACGAGCGAGACGAGGCGGGTTCTGGTCACCGGCGCCTCGCGGGGCATCGGCCGGGCCATCGCGACCGCCTTCGCCGCCCGGGGCGACCGGGTCGCGATCCACTACGCCACGGCGCGGGCCGACGCCGAGGAGACGCTGCGGGCGCTGGCCGGCGACGGGCACATCCTGGTGGGTGGAGACCTCGGCGATCCGGACGCGGCCCGCGAGGTGGTGCACACCGCCGTACGGGATCTGGGTGGCGTCGACGTGCTGGTCAACAACGCGGCCGTCGCGCCCGGCCCCGGCAACCGGCATCCCGTCGCCACCACGTCGTACGAGGACTGGAACCGCGCCTGGCGCCGGATGGTCGACGTCGACGTGATCGGGGCGGCCAACGTCACGTACGGCGTCGCCTCGCACCTGATCGAACGCGGCGAGCCCGGCAGCATCGTCAACGTCGGCTCGCGCGGCGCCTACCGGGGCGAGCCCGACTACCCGGCGTACGGCGCCGCCAAGGCCGCCCTGCACGCGTTCGGCCAGTCGATGGCGATCGCGCTGGCCCCGTACGGAATCGCCGTCATGTCGGTTGCTCCCGGTTTCATCAGCACCGACCGCCAGCAGGCCACGCTCGACGGCCCGGAGGGCGCCGGCCTGCTCGGCCAGAGCCCGTTCGGCCGCGTCGGCACCCCCGAGGAGGTCGCCGCGGCCGTACTGCACCTCAGTTCCCCGCAGGCGCGCTGGTCCTCCGGCGCCGTCCTCGACCTGAACGGAGCCTCCTACCTGCGGTGATCACCAGCACCGGCCGGTCCGTCCTCGTGGTCGATGATGTCGTTGACCCGCTGGAGGACGTCGATCTGGGCGGCGTTGTGCATCTCGGCGATGCCCTGCAGGACGACCGACCACATGCGCTGGTCGCCCTTTCCGGCGGCGCCCTCCCGGGCCAGGTGGGTCAGGTCGGGGTAGCGGTCGCGTTCGCGGCGGATCTCGGGCGCGTAGCGTTCGGCCAGGCTCCGGCGCTGTTCGTCGGTGGCGTCGTCGGTCAGGGCGGTGAACTCGCGGGCCTCCGCCGAGGGCGGCGTGTCGTGGATCTCGCGCAGGGTGTCCATCATCTGCGGCTCGAAGATGCGTTCGGAGAGCAGCAGGAAGGCGCGGTCGGTGTCGGACAGCTCGGCCGCCGCCTGACCGAACCCCGGGGGCAGGTCGGCCAGTTTGCGGTGCTGCAGGATGGCGGCCAGCTCCTCGCGCATGCGCTGCTGGCGTTCGATGCTCGCCTTCAGCTCGGCGTCGAGGGCACGGAACACCTGGTCCGCGCCCTCGTCCGACTCCTCGATCACGGCGATGTCGGCCAGCGACACCCCCAGATCCACGAGCCGGCGGATCCGCAGCAGCCGGATCAGGTGCGGGATCCGGTAGTTCTTGTATCCGTTGGGCGCCCGCTCGGGCTCCTCCAGCAGGCCGATCCGGTGGTAGTGCCGGACCGTCTTCAGGCTCGTGCCGGCGAGTTCGGCCAGCTCACGGGTGCTCCACCCCAGCTTGATCCGCATCCGGACATTCGACACCGTGCCCCAGGGTCACAGTCAAGCCGGGCCGGCGGCCGGGGCCTCACCGCGGGGTGGGCCGATAGACCAGTTCCTGGGTGCGCCCGTCGAGGGTCCGGCTCTCCAGAAGCTCCAGGTCGAAGTCGCCCGCCCCGCCCAGGATCGGGCTGGTCCCGGTGCGTCCGGAGATCACCGGGAAGATCGTCACCTGCAGGCGGTCGACCAGGCCGGCGGCCATCAGCGCCCAGTTCAGCGACAGGCTGGCCTGCGAGCGCAGCGGAACGTCCGACTCCTGTTTGAGACGCTTCACGATGTCGACGGCGTCCCCGCTCACGATGGTCGCGTCGGGCCAGCCCAGGGTGTCCGTGAGCGTCGAGGAGATCACCGTCGCCGGCGCCCGCAGCGTCCGGACGTTCCACTCGTCGAGCGCGTTGGGATCGATGCCCGAGGCCATGATCTCGGCCGTCTCGCGGAAAGTGGTGGCCCCGAAGACCATCCGCGGGCCGCTGTCGAACAGGGCGGCGCGGTGCGCGAGCAGTTCGGGGCCCTGCTTGCTCCAATATCCGCCCCAGTCGGCGCCCTCGGCGTAGGAGCCGTAGCCGTCGAGCGTGGAGAAGACGTCCCAGGTGTAGGTGGCGGTCATGTCAGTTCCTTTCTCGGTGGGTCTGTCACCTTCTCCACGAAAGGGGATAGCGCCATCCGACAACGGGCCGGCAACTTTCTGCGGGAAATGCGCGCCGGACGGGTGGCACAACGGTCCGATCGCCCGACGGCGTCCGGCATCGCACGTCGTTACAAAGGTCACCGACGCCTCCGACCACAAAGGATTCCGATGCGAAAACTTCTCGTTCCTCCGGCCGTGGTTGCCGCCGTTCTCGGTTTCGGCGCCGCGCCGGCATCGGCCGTCACCAAGCCGGTTCTTTTCACGTACGTCTATGTCGACTCCCCCGGCACCGACAACCGCACCAACACGAGCCTCAACCAGGAGTACTTCAAGCTCACCAACCAGCTGGACCGGCCGGTGAGCCTGAAGGACTGGTCGGTCAAGGACGCGGCCGGCAAAGTCATCAAGTTCGGCGCCATCACGCTGCCCAGAAAGGGCACTTTCACCGTGCACACCGGTAAGGGCACGCAGGGCTCGCCGGCGGGTCATTTCTACTGGGGTTCGGGCAACTACATCTGGAACAACACCGGCGACACCGCCACTTTGCGCAGCCCGTCCGGCGCGACAATGGACACCTGCACCTGGAAGAAGGTCGTCACCACCCGGTGCTGATCACCGCCGGGGCCGGAATGCGGCGCGCACCTCGGCCGACCGCGTCGAGCAGTTCGACGACCGAGCCCGGCCTCGTCGGGAAACCGCACGGTGAAGGGCCGGATGGCATCGCCGGTCATGACAGTCCCTGCCTCTCCGGGATGCGGACGCCATCCAGCCTTCCCCCGCGCGGGGCGGGCTCGCGCCCGTCGAACACCCGGGTCCCACCCCGCGCTCGGGCGCGCCGGCACTGTCCCCGGCTGCGCACGCCGGTGTTATCCCAGCTCGTCGCGCCTGCGGGTCAGATACGCGATCTCGGCGGTGTTGCCGGCCAGCTCGATCGCCTGGTCGTAGGCGGCCCGGGAGTCGGCGCTGCGGCCCAGGCGGCGCAGCAGGTCGGCCCGGGTCGCGTGGAACGCGTGGTAGGCGGAGAGCCGGTCGGCGAGGCGGTCGACAGCGGCCAGCGCCACCTCGGGGCCGTCCATCTCGGCCACCGCGACCGCGCGGTTGAGGGCGACGATCGGTGACGGGTCGACCCGGACGAGCTGGTCGTAGAGGGCGACGACCTGCGACCAGTCGGTGTCGCGGACGTCGCGCGCGTCGGTGTGCACGGCGTTGATCGCGGCCAGGATCTGGTAGCGGCCGGGCGCTTCGCCGGCGGCCAGGCGTTCCCGTACGAGGGCGTGGCCCTCGGCGATCAGGGTCCGGTCCCACGATCCGCGGTCCTGGCGGTCCAGGGTGACCAGCTCGCCGGTGGCCGAGACACGGGCGGCGTGGCGGGCCTCGGTGAGCAGCATCAACGCCAGCAGCCCGGCCACCTCGCCGTCGCCGGGCAGCAGGGCGCGGATCAGCCGGGCCAGCCGGATCGCCTCGGCGGTCAGATCGCGGCGCACCGGATCGGTGGCGGGGCCGGTCGCCAGGTAGCCCTCGTTGAAGATCAGGAAGAGCACGGCGAGGACGCCGGCGACGCGTACGGGAAGGTCTTCCGCCGCCGGCACCCGGTACGGGATGCGGGCCGCCTTGATCTTGGCTTTGGCCCGGGTGATCCGCTGTTCCATGGCGGTCTCGCGCACCAGGAAGGCGCGCGCGATCTCGGGCACGGTCAGGCCGCCGACCATGCGCAGCGTCAGCGCGACCCGGGTCTCGGGGGCCAGCGCCGGGTGGCAGCAGGTGAAGATCAGCCGCAGCCGCTCGTCCTCGATGGCGCCCAGGGGCTCGAGCGGCGTGTCGTCGTGGAGCATCCGGGCCTCCTTGTGCTTGTCGTCGCGCTTGCCCTCCCGGCGGATCCGGTCGATGGCCTTGCGGTTGGCGGTCGTGGTCAGCCAGGCGCCCGGGTTCGGCGGCACCCCGTCCTCCGGCCACTTCTCGACGGCGATCGCGAACGCCTCGGCGGCGGCCTCCTCGGCGATGTCGAGATCTCCGTAACGCCTGGTCAGGGACGCGACGATCCGGGCCCACTCCTCTCGGTGGGCCCGGCTTACCGCCGTACGGGAATCGTCTTGGACCAGGCTCATCGCCGCGGGGGAATCGTCGTCGTCGCGGCCCATCGTCGTACGGGAATCGCTCATGCGGGGTCGAGGAAGGGGCGGACCTCGACCCGGCGGTTGCAGGCCCGGCTGCCGTCGGCCGCGAGCCGCAGCGCCACATCGAGGTCGGGCGCCTCGAACACCCAGAACCCGGCCATGTACTCCTTCGTTTCGACGAACGGCCCGTCGGTGAACAACGCCTGGCCGTCGCGGTTGTCGATGACGGTGGCGGTACTGGGCGAGGCCAGCCCGCCGGCGAAGACCCAGTGGCCGGCCGCCTGCACGCCCGCGTTGAACGCGTCGATCGCCACCATCTCCTCCTCGGTGCCGGAGTTGGACTTGTCGTCGATCACGGAAACCAGATACTGCATCTCGGCTCATCTCCTGCTCGCGGCCAACCGTTCCGGGCAGCCTCTCACCTCTGCCACGAACGCCCTCGCCCCGATCCGACAGCCGCCGCCAGAAATCCGAACCACCGAGACCCCGGCCGCGATCGGGCAGCCCCCGCCAGAAATCCGCACCGCCGAGGCCCCGGCCGCGATCCGGCAGCCGCCGCCGACGCCCTGTTTCGTTCCGCAGATCAAACCCGGTTTCCCGTACGGGCAAAGGTCGCTTTCGTTTGTCTTCGTTTTGGCGTGTTACCGTTTCGGTTCAGCTCGTTTCGGCCCGGACGGAAGGAACCGAGATGGCCCAGCCCGTACGCATCGCCCTGATCGGATGCGGCCGGATCGCCCAGGTGGCGCATCTGCCCGCGATCGAGAAGGCCGACGGCGTCACGCTGGTCGCGGTGGCCGACCCGAGCGGACAGGTGGCGTCCGACGTCGCCCGCCGCTACGGCGTCCCGGCGGCGCACACCAGTCAGGCCGAGGTGTTCGCCGACCCCGGAGTCGAGGCGGTGATCGTCGCCGCACCCGACCGGTTCCACTTCCCGATCGCCGCCGAGGCCCTGCGCGCGGGCAAGCACGTTCTGGTCGAGAAGCCCCTGGCCGCCGACTCGGGCGAGGCCGAGGCGCTGGCCGACCTCGTCGATCAGACCGGCCGGCTGCTGCAGGTCGGCGCCATGAAACGACACGACCCCGGCCTCGAGTACGCCCACAGGTTCGTCACCGGAAAACTCGGAACGGCCCGTACGTTCAACGCCTGGTACCGCATCGGCGACCTGCGCCCCGGCATCGAGGCCACGCTGTTCCCGCCCGTCTTCGCCGACGAGGCCGCGCGCGGCGCCGAGGCCACGTTCAAGGCCGACCGGCGGCGCTACCTGCTGGCCACGCACGGCGCGCACGTCTTCGACACCGTCCGCTACCTGCTCGGCGACGTCGCCTCGGTGATCGCCAAGCACCGCCAGGACGGCCGCGACCAATACTGGCAGGCCCTGCTGACCATGGCCTCGGGCGCCATCGGCACGGTCGGCATCACGGTCGACGTGCCCGGCGTGCCCAGCGAGGGCATCGAGGTCTTCGGCGCCACCGGTTCGATCCGGGTCGACACGCCGTTCCCGTTCTACCGGCTCGCCTCGACCGTGCAGGCCTACGCGGGCGGCGAGACCGTCACGCCGGTGCTGCCCGACGGCGACGCCTACGAGCGGCAGATCGAGGCGTTCGCGCGCGCGATCCGCGGCGAGGGGCCGGTCACGCCTGATGTCCGGGACGGGCTTTCCGCCGTACGGCTGATCGAGGCCACCGCCGCAGCGGTCGGGAGCGGCGCCGAGGTGAAGCTGTGAACCTCTCGCTCGGCATCTTCGCCCGCACGTTCGTCCGTGACACGCCGGCCGAGGTGGCCGGGGCGGTCGGGGCCGCCGGCTATCGGCTCGCCCACTGGAACTTCGCCGCGATCGGCCTACCCACGCTGACGTTTGACATCGATCGTTTTGGCGAGGTCCATCGGTCTTTCGACGCGGCCGGCATCGGCATTCCCAGCGTCTCGGGCACGTTCAACGTCATCCACCCCGACGTCGAGCTGCGGGAACGGCAGACCGCCGAGGCCGTACGGCTGATCGGTCTGGTGCCCCTCCTCGGCGCCGACGTGGTGACCCTGTGCACCGGCACGCGCGACCCGGAGAACATGTGGCGCGCCCACCCCGGCAACACCGATCCGGACGCCTGGACCGACCTACGCAAGACACTGGATCCGTTGCTGGAGGCGGCCGAGAGCGCGGGCGTACGGCTCGGGGTCGAACCCGAACCGGGCAACGTGATCCGGGACGCGCCCACCGCGGCCCGGCTGCTCGCCGAACTCGGCGACGACGCCCCGGTCGGCATCGTGCTCGACCCGGCCAACCTGCTCACCCCGCAGACGGTGAGCCGCCAGAACGAGATCCTGGGCGAGGCGGTCGACCTGCTCGGCGACCGTGTGGTCGGCGCACAGGCCAAAGACGTCGTGACCGCGGGCTATTCGGCGGCCGGGGCCGGGTTGATGAACTACCCGGCCGTGCTGGCCCAGCTCAACCGGATCGCGCCGGTGCCGCTGATCGTGCAGGACGCCTCCGAGGCCGACGCCCCGCGGGTGCGGGCCGACCTGTTGCGGTGGGCCGCGCAGTGACGCCCTGGCCCCCGGGTGCCAACCTGTTTGCGGCGGGCCGCGCAGTGACGCCTCCGTCCCCCGGTACCGACCTGTTTGCGGCGGGCCGCACAGTGACGCCTCCGTCCCCCGGTACCGACCTGTTTGCGGCGGGCCTCGCAATGACGCCTCAGCCCCCGGGTACCGACCTGTTTGCGGCGGGCCTCGCAATGACGCCGCAGCCCCCGGGTGCCAACCTTTCGCGGCGGTCCTCGCAATGACGCCTCAACCCCCCGGTGCCGACCTGCTGCGGCGGGCCGCGCAATGACGCATCAGCCCCCACGCGGACGCCTGGGTCCGCTTTTCCACACGCTGGCCGGTAGCGGGCGGCCGGTCCTGCTGCTGCACGGGCTCGGCGGCGACCGGACCCAGGCGCTGGGGCTGCTTCCGTCCACGTTCGAGGCCACCCGGATCGCGCCCGACCTGCCCGGGCACGGCGACACCGACCTCACGCCGGACGAGCCGGTCACGTTCGCGGCGTTCGCCGAGCGGGTCGCGGGGCTGCTGACCTCGCCGGTTCCGGTCGTCGGGGTCTCGATGGGCGCGGGGGTGGCCCAGGCGTTGGCCGCCGCTCATCCCGAACTCGTCGAACGGCTCGTGCTCGTGCGGCCGTCCTGGCTGGATGAGCCGCCGGCGCACCTCGAGGTGTTCCGGACCATCGCGCGGCTGCTGCCCGACCGCGACGCCTTCCTCAGGACGGACTCCTATCAGCGGATCGCGGCCGAGGCGCCGGCGATGGCGCAGTCGCTGCTGGGGCAGTTCGACCGCCCCTACGCCGTCGAACGGGCGCGCGTTCTGGACCAGATGCCGTTGTCATTCCCGTACGGGGAAACCGGGGTTGATCTGACGATCGTGGCCGCTCCGGGCGACCCGGTGCATCCGGAGTCGCTGGCCCGCGAGCTGCATCGGCGGAACCCGGGCTCGCGGCTGATCATGGTGCCGCCCAAGCTGCCCGATCCGACCGAACATCAGGACGCCGTACGGGCCGTGGTCGCGAAGGCCTTGGCCGGATGACCACTAGACTCCGGCCCATGCCGCAGACAGGCCCGGTTTTCGCCGAGGAGCGCCGTCAGCGCACCGTCGACGCCGTACGGGCCGCTGCGGCGAAGGCGCTGGCCGGATGAGCGGCCCGGTTTTCGCCGAGGAGCGCCGTCAGCGCATCGTCGACGCCGTCCGGGCGCGGGGGCGGGTCCGGCTGTCCGACCTCGTTGAGATGCTGGGCGTCACCGAGCCGACCATCCGCAAGGACCTGAGCGAGCTGCACAACCGGCGGCTGCTGCGCCGCACCCACGGCGGCGCGATCGCGGTCGAGTCACATCTCGAACAGACGCTGCACGACCGAAGCGGACAGCACCGCGACGCCAAGCTGAAGATCGCGCAGGCGTGCCGGGCGGAGATCGCCCGCGGCGAGTCGGTCTACCTCGACTCCGGAACGACGGTGCAGGCAATCGCCGAGGGCCTGGAACCGCTCGACCTGAACATCCTGACCAACGCGCTCGGGGTGGCCCACGCGGTCGCCGGGCGGGAGGGGCTGCGGCACACGCTGCTGGGCGGCACGGTCCGTCCGCTCGGCGGGTCGCTGGTCGGGCCGGTCGCGCTCGAAACCCTGGGCCGGTTCACGGTCGACGTCGCGTTCATCGGGGCCAGCGGCCTGACCGCGGACGGCATCAGCGTCGCCGACGTGACCGAGGCGCAGGTCAAACAGGCAGTCATCGACCGGGCCCGGCGGGTGGTGGCCCCGATGGACAGCAGCAAGTTCGGGGCGGCCGATTTCGTGGCCGTGTGCGGACTCGACCGGGTCGACGTCATCATCACCGAGCGCGTGACCGAGGACGCCGCCCGCTGGTGCGACGCGCACGGGGTCGAGCTGCGCGTGGCCGGCTGACCAACCTCGCTCGCCGCCCGGGGCATGCCTGATCCGCATCCTGCACCGCCCGGGGCACGCCCGACCCGCATCCTCCGCCGCCCGGGGTATGCCCGACCCGCACCTCTCGCCCCCACGGCATACCCGACCCGCATCCGGCACCGCCCGCGGCATGCCCGACCCGCACCCCTCGCCCCCACGGCATACCCGACCCGCATCCCGCACCGCCCGCGGCATGCCCGACCCGCACCCCTCGCCCCCACGGCATACCCGACCCGCATCCCGCACCGCCCGCGGCATGCCCGACCCGCACCCCTCGCCACCACGGCATACCCGACCCGCATCCCGCACCGCCCGCGGCATGCCCGACCCGCACCCCTCGCCCCCACGGCATACCCGACCCGCATCCCGCACCGCTTGGGGCATGCCCGACCCGCACCCCTCGCCACCACGGCATACCCGACCCGCATCCCGCACCGCTTGGGCAATGCCCGACCCGCACCCCTCGCACCCAAGGCACGCTTGACCCGCATCCTGCACCGCCCATGGCATGCCTAGTCCGCATCTCTTGCGCTCGGGGAATGCCTGGCCCGCATCTGTTATGCGCGGGGCATGCCTGACTCGCATTCCACGCGTCCGGGGCATGCTTGACCCGCGCAGACGGGTCTCCTTCACTACTTGGGGTACAGGCTCGCCGCCGTGCGGACCAGGCCGGCGACGGTCTGGGAGCGGCTGTGCGCCGGCCACGCGAGCACTGTCGTGACGTGCGGGGCGTCGATCACCGGGACCGTGGCGTGTGCGCTCCACAACCAGGATCGCGACGACGCGCACAGCACGGCTGCGGTGTGCCCGAGGGCGATCAGCTGGCCGAGCTGGGCCAGGTCGCGGATCTCCGGACCCGGGCCATCCGGGTAGGTGCCGTCCTGGCCGGGCCAGCGTGCCACCGGCAGACCTGGCACATCGGCCAGCTCAGCCATGGTCAGCTTCTCGCACGCGGCCAGAGGATGTGTGGCGGGCAGGATGGCTACCTGTTGCTCGGTCAGCAGATCCTCGGTGTCGAACCCGGCGAAGGAATCGAACGGCCGCTGCATCAGCGCCACGTCCGCTCGGCCGTCCCGCAGCATCTGCGCCTGCTCGAACATGCCGCACAGGACCACGTCGATCGAGGCGGCGGCGGGCTCGACGGCGTACGCGTCAAGCAGCTTCTGCAGCAGCTCGTGGCTGGCGCCGGCCTTGGTCGCCAGGGTGAGGCTGTTCGCCGAGGTCGCGGCGCGCTGGGTGCGGCGGGCGGCCGCGGCGGCGTGGTCGAGGAGCGCGCGGGCCTCGTCGAGCAGCACCCGGCCCGCGTCGGTCAGGGCGACGCCCCGGCGGTCGCGTTCCAGCAGCGTGACACCCAGCCGCCGCTCAAGCTGCTGGATCGCCCGCGACAGCGGCGGCTGCGCCATGCCCAGGCGCTCGGCGGCCCGGCTGAAGTGCAGCTCCTCGGCGACCGTGACGAAATACCGCAGCTCACGGATCTCCAACTGGTCCATCCGTCAACTCCCCACCTGGTCCGCGCGTCAGCTCTCCACCCGCTCCGCGCGTCAGCTCTTCACCCGCTCCGCGCGTCAGCTCTCCACCCGCTCCGCGCGTCAGCTCTCCGCTCACTCCGCGCGTCGACTCCCCACCCGGTCCGCGCGTCGACTCCCCACCCGGTCCGCGCGTCGACTCCCCACCCGGTCCGCGCGTCGACTCTCCACCCGGTCCGCGTGTCGGCTCTCCACCTGGTCCACCCGTCGACGATACCCGGCAGGTATCACAGCCCACCGGATCGGTGTAAGGGCCAGGGCCGTCGCCGGGTCACCATCGGCGTCATGAGCGACACGAAGACCGCGCTGATCACCGGCGCGAACAAGGGACTCGGATACGAGATCGCGGCCGGGCTGGGCGCCCGGGGCTACCGGGTGGCGGTCGGGGCGCGCGACCGGGCGCGGGGTGAGGCCGCCGTCAAGACGCTGCGTACGGCCGGGGTGGATGCGTTCGCCGTCACCCTCGACGTGACCAGCGACCGCAGTGTCGCCGAGGCCGCGGGGCAGCTCGACCGCCTCGACGTTCTCGTCAACAACGCCGGCATCTCCGGTCCCACCGGCCCCGATTGGGGCCAGGACCCGACCATCCTCGACCTCGACGTGGTGCGCGCGGTGGTGGACACCAACGTCTACGGCGTCATCCGGGTCACCAACGCGATGCTGCCGCTGCTGCGGCGTTCGGCCTCGCCTCGCATCGTCAACGTCTCGAGCAGCGTCGCCTCGCTGACCTGGCAGTCGGACCCGGGCGTCGAGGTCGGCCCGATCATGGCGGCCTACGCACCGACCAAGACCTACCTCAACGCCCTCACCGTGCACTACGCGCGCCAGCTGGCCGGCACCGGCATCCTGATCAACGCCGCCTGCCCCGGCCTGATAGCAACCGACTTCACCGGCGGCGTGGGCCGCCCGGTGCGCGAGGCCGCAGCCACCCCGATCCACCTGGCCACCCTGCCCGACGACGGCCCGACCGGCACTTTCACCAACGACGAGGGGGTCATCCCCTGGTGACCTGAACTCGCCGACGGCCTTACCGGGCGCCCTCTCCTCGCCGCCAGCCTTTCCTCGTGGCTCGTCTCGGCGCTGCCATCTATCTGCTGACCTCGTCGAGCCGCCGGCTCAGGGCGTCGCGGATCGTGGTGCGGGCCTCCTCCCCGACCGCGACGCGCACCGGCGGGTTCTCGTCGTCGGCTACGGCCAGGATGGCGTCCACGACCTCGCGCGGGTCGCCGAACTCGGCCGCCGGCTTGGCCTGGAACGCGGCGAAGAAGGCGCCGACCGTCGGGGCGTAGACGTCGTCCGGCGCCACGGCCCGTGCGAGGGACTGCGGGCCGAACTCGGTGGCGTACGTGCCGGGCTGAATCGCCGTGACCCGCACTCCGGCCGGCGCCAGCTCGATGGCCAGGGCCTCGGACAGCAGGTCGGCGGCGGCCTTGCTGGCCGAGTAGAGCCCCGAGCTGGGCCAGGCGTAGACGGCCAGCTCGGACGAGAGCGTGATGACGTGGCCGCGCCGCTCGCGCAGCACGGGCAGTGTGTCCCGCAGCAACGCGAGCGGCCCGAACACGTGCGTCTCGAACACCTCGCGGGCGGCCGCGTCGCCAACCTGCTCGACGGCGCCGAACAGCCCGTACCCGGCGTTGTTGACGAGCACATCGAGCCCGCCGGCGGCGTTGACCGCCTCGCGGATCGCGGCGCGGCCGTCAGCGGTGGTGATGTCGGAGACGACCGGGATGATGTGCGCGCTCAGCGCGGCCAGCTCAGCCAGGGCGTCCTTGCGGCGTCCGGTGGCGATGACGGCGTCGCCACGCCCGGCGACGGCGAGGGCGAGTTGCCGCCCGAAGCCCGATGTGGCCCCGGTGACCAGCCAGACCTTGTTCTTCGCGCCACCGCCGTTCGTCGCGCCACCGCTGTTCGTCATGCCGATCTCGTTCGTCGCGCCGCCGCTGTTCGCCACGCCGCTGCTGCTCGTCGCGCCGATCTCGTTCGTCACGCCGCCGACGTAAGTCGCGCTGTTCTCGTTCGTCGTGCCGTTCTCGTTCGCCACGCCACCGCCGTAGGTCGCGCTGTTCTCGTTCGTCGTGCCGTTCTCGTTCGCCACGCCACCGCCGTAGGTCGCGCTGTTCTCGTTCGTCGTGCCGTTCTCGTTTGTCATGCCTCGATCTCAGCTCCGGCGACGGCGCCCGGGACGGCGATAACCGGCCCACCGGAACCTAGGACGCGGTGGGCCACCTTTGCCGTCTCAGCGGCCGCGACCATGGGCGACCATGGGAGTCATGACCCACAACGAGGAGCTCAGCGACTTCCTCCGCGCGCGCCGGGCCGCGCTCACCCCGGAGGCGGCCGGGCTGCCCTCGGGGCCGGCGCGGCGGGTGCCCGGGCTGCGGCGTGAGGAGCTGGCGGCCCTGGCCGGGGTCAGTGTCGACTACTACACGCGCCTCGAGCAGGGCCGCCACATCACGCCTTCGGAGCCGGTGCTCGACGCGATCGCCGCTGCCCTCTCCCTCGACCCGGCCGAGACCGCCTACCTGCACGCCGTCGCCCGCGGCAAACCCCAGGCCCGCCGCCGCTCGCCGCGCCCGCAGGTGGTGCACCCGGGCACGCTGCGCCTGATCGACCAGCTCGGCGACGTTCCGGCGTACGTGCTGGGCCGTCGCACCGACGTGCTGGCCACCAACCGGATGGCCCGCCTGCTGCTGGCCGACTTCGACGCCATGCCGGCCCGGCAACGCAACGCCGCCCGCTGGCTGGTGCTCGACGAGGGTGCCCGTTCACTGTGGGGCGACGCGTGGGAGAAAACGGCGTCAGCGATGACCGGCGCGCTGCGCATGGACGCCGCCCGCTACCCCGACGACCCCCGCACCACCGAACTGGTCGGCGAACTGTCCATGCACAGCGAGCACTTCCGCCGCTGGTGGGCCGACCACCTGGTGACCGAACAGGGCCACGACGCCAAGACCCTCTATCACCCGATCATCGGCCGCATAGAGCTCGCCAGCGAGGCGTTGAGCCTCCCCGACCCCGGCCAGACGCTGTTCGTCTATTTGGCAAAGCCCGGCTCGGAAGCCGAGGACGCCCTGGCCCTGCTGGCACACGGCATCCAGGCCGAACACCCCGCACCCCGCCCCGTGAAGTGACGCCGAGCCAGTGCCGATCTCACTCCTGAGGCGACGCTGAGACGGGGTGCAGCGGACAGCGGCCGGGCACGTCGGCGCGTGCCGACAGGGCCCGACGAGCGGACGCGGAAGGCGGGCGCAGAAAGCGGCGGCGCCTTCACCCATCTACAAACAGCGCTTGGCGCCCCGACCGCGCGCTGATGCCGGCGTGGTCCAGAATGGCCGCCGTGGCCGAGCAATACCTCACGGCGTACGCCGTAGACCCCTCCCGCGTCGTCCCCACCGACCCGCCGGTGGGCAAGGCAACCCTGCCCGGCCGGCACTGGGACGAGCTGACGCCCGCCTTCGCAGCGTGGGGCCTGACCGCCCTGGCCGACTTGTGGTCGCGCCCCTGGCCCACCACGGCCGGCGACCCGTGGCCCTTCCCGATGTACGCCGACCCCGCCCACGTGGCCCGCATCGAGGCCGAGCTGGCCGCGTTCGACATCACCCGCGTCCACGACGAATGCGACCTCCTCCCCGACGGCGACGACGACGCGGACGAGGTCGCCTGGCTCCTGACCGAGAAGCTGCCGCAGTGGCTGCAGGCCGCCCGCACCTCAGCCCGCGGCCTCTACATCCTCCGCGACGGCGCCAAGTAATCCTCACGTCCGGGCGGTGCCAGGCGACGTGACAGGGACACCTACGCTGCCCCGGTGAGTTCGAAAGTCAAGCGACGGCGGTGGCTGGTCGGTGGCGTGGTGTTGCTGCTTATGGTCAGCGCGCCCTGGATCTGGACCACCACCGCCGCCGTGGGGCATGTGCATGATGCCGCTGATGCGCCCACGGCTGACGTGGTCATAGTGCTGGGGACGACGGTCGGTGCGGGTGGGCAGCCGGAAGCGCGGCTGGCCGGGCGCCTGCAGACCGCCGCCGAACTGGTCACCAGTGGCCGGGCCCGGGTGGCGCTGGTCTCGGGTGACGGCGGTGGCGACTCCGGTGACGAACCGGCCGCGATGACCGCCTATTTGACCGGAACCCTCGGGGTCGACCCCGCCCGGGTGGTGGCCGACCCGAATGGCCTGGACACCTACGACTCCTGCGTGCGGGCCCGGGACGTCTACGGGGTGCGGCGCGCCCTGATTGTCACCCAGTCCTACCACCTGTCGCGCGCGGTGACGCTCTGCCGCAGCCTCGGGCTGGACGTTGACGGCGTCCGGGCGCGGTGCGACGGCTGTGGCCGGGCACTGCTCGCGGAGAAGTCGGTGCGTGACTACTTCGCGAGCGGGAAGGCCGCCTGGGACGCCGTACGACAGCGGCCCCCGGCGGTCACCTCGCCCCGGAGCTCGGCGGTCGAGACCGCCCTGGCCCGGAGCTGACGTGGCCCGTCAGCTCCGGCGACCAAGGCTCGGAGGGTCAGGACCAGATCTCGGCCCGGTCGATGCTGATGACGGTGCCGTTGGAGGCGGCGTTGCGCTCGCCGGTCACGCGGACGCGGACGGTGTGGGTTCCGTACGCGAGCTTGGGTGAGAGCCAGTTCAGCGCCTCCCCGACCCGGATCGCGTTGTAGAAGTCGATCCTCTGCTCGGCGCCGCCGTCGACGCTGATCGCGGCGATGCCGTTGCCGACGTCGCGCACCGAGAGCAGGGCCAGCTGGGTTCCGGTGAAGGTGAACGTCGCCGTCGCGCCAGTGGCCCCGCTCCAGTGGTCGTCGCCCCAGAAGCACTGGGCGGCGCAGCCCGTGCCGGAGCTCCACGCACCGCCGTACGTGAGGGAACCGTTTCCGCTCGTACGGCCGTCGTTGTTGATCCAGGAGGTCGACGGGCCGGGGTCTCCGGACGGCAGGTCCTGGGTGGCGCCGATGGCCAGCGGCACCCCGAGGTTGGGGCTGCCGTCGGCGTTCCAGGTGATGCGCTGCACCCGCGTCGTGCGGTTGGTGTACGTGAAGACGCTGGTCGTCTTGGCGTGATAGACGATCCAATCCTGGGCGCCGTCGGGGCTCTTGAAGAACGCGTGGTGACCGGGGCCGAACACGCCGCGGGCATCGGACCGGGCGAAGACGGCGCCGCTGCGCTGCTGCCAGTTGGCCGGGTTGAGCGGGTCGGCGGTGCCGGCGATGCTCAACTGCCAGACCTGGTAGTCGGGTTTGCCGGTGTCACAGGCGGAGTAGGTCATCCACGTACGGCCGTTGCGGTAGAGGAACTCGGGACCCTCGCGCACCTCGGGGCAGCCGCCGGCGGCGTTGATCGCGACCGCGTTGCCCGACACCGTCCACGGGTTCGACATCGGGGCCACGTTGATGCCGTTGTGCTGGTAGGCGTTGGTGCCGGCCCAGGCCAGGTAGAGCCGCCCGTTGTGCTGCATGATGCCGGGGTCGATGGCGAACACGTCGCGGTTCGGGGGCACCAGGCGCGCCTTGAAGTGGTACGGCCCGAGCGGGTTGTCGCCGCTGGACTCGAGCACGTAGAGCCGGTGGTTCTCGTCCACCCCGTCGTCGGCGGTGTAGTACATGTACCAGAGGCCGTTGAGCCGGTAGAACTCCGGCGCCCACACCTCCTTGTTGCGCGAGGCGTTGGTGTCACGCCACACCTCGGTGGCGGGCGCGTTGAGCAGCCCGGCCACGCTGGCCGAACGGCGCATCTTGATCGAGTCGCCCTCGGTCATCGTCAGGTAGTAGCTGCCGTTGAAGTACGTCATGAACGGGTCCGGTTTGACGCCGACCGGGTTGCGGAACGTGCCCGCGGCCAGCGTGGACACCGGTTCGGCGCGGGCCAGGCCGCTCACGGCGAACGTGAGGACCAGCCCGGTGAGCGCGACGAGCGCGAGCCACCACCGGCGGGGAGCGATTCGGGGCATGGGGATACCTCCATCGGCGGGCCCACACTTGGGGGATCGGGCTCCGTCGATGCATCGTAAGCCGCCCGGCAGCGCATGACGGCGGAAACGAGCCTTTCGGGCAACCTTCCTTTTCATTGACATCCGTCTATATCCATACGACGATTTGACCCATCGCGCACGTGGGAGCGCTCCCGATTAGGACGCGAGAGGAACACGGAATGCGACGTCGCCTGAGTTGGGTGGCCATGATCGTCGTGACGGCGCTGGCCGGCTGGACACTCGCGCCGCCGGCCCGGGCCGCAACTGCAGGCGGGACACCAGGAGCGCCGGCAGCACGGGCCGCAACCACGGACGGACAACCAGAAGCACAGGTAGCACTGGCCGCGACCGGGGACGGCTCGCCGGGCGACGCCAACATCAGCTTCGTCGGGCGCTGGAACAAGACCAACCCCTCGGCGTACGTGCCCTACTGGGCCGGCGCCTACCTCCGGGTCGGGTTCACCGGCCGGACCGTGAAACTCAAGCAGCGCAACACCATCACCCTGTGGGCCAGTATCGACGGCAAAGCGTTCACCGCGTTCACCGGCTCGGGAACGATCAACCTGACCCCCACCGCTCTGGCCGCCGGCAACCACACTCTGACCGTCAGCTATCGGCAGGTGGCCGGCTCCTACACCGGCGACGCCGTCTTCCAGGGGCTGACGCTCGACGCGGGCGCGACCACCGTCAAGCCGACGGCCCGCCCCCGCCTGGTCGAGTTCGTCGGCGACTCGATCACGGCCGGCACGACGAGCAGCCAGCTGGCCGTCACCGACTACGCGTTCAAATCCGGCGAGCAACTCGGCTTCGACCACACCCAGATCGCGATCGGCGGCATGTGCCTGTCCGAGACCACGGACGGCTGCTGGGCGCACGAGACACGCTACTGGATGTCCAGCGGCGGGCAGGCCGGCACCGACCAGTGGGACTTCACCCGCTACACCGCCGACGGCGTGGTCATCAACCTGGGCACCAACGACAAGAGCCACGGCGTGAGCGGCGCCGACTTCCAGGCCAGGTACACGACTTTCCTGGCCAGGATCCGGGCCACATTTCCGTACGCGAAGCTCTTCGCCCTGCGCACTTTCATCGGCCGGTACGCGGTCGAGACGCAGGCCGCCGTGCAGGCCCGCACCACGGCCGGCGACGCGAACGTGTTCTATGTGGACACGACCGGCTGGCTCCCGTCGGACGGCCTCAGCGACTCCGTCCACCCCAACGACAAGGGCCACCAGGCGATCGCCGACCGGCTCATCCCGATCCTGAGGGCGAGGCTCTGATGCGGCGCGAAGCTCCTGACAAGCACACGACCCCGACGCGGCGCGACGCTCCCACCAAGCACACGACTCCGACCCGGTACGACACCCCGACCAAGCGCCCAGCCCTGATGGGACGGGCCCTCGCGACCGCCGCCCTGGCTGTCACGGCCGGTGGCTTCGGCATCACCCCCGCCCCGGCCCACGCCGCCGTCACCGCCCCGGCCTGCGCCGCCAACTACACACTCACCAATCTCCGGGCCGCGGCACCGGTCAAGGTGTGGATGGCGGGCGACTCCACGATGATGAACGCGAGCACCTGCCCGATCGGCTGGGGCAGCCAGTTCGCCCCGTACTTCAATTCCGGCGTCACCGTGCAGAACAGCGCCGTCGGCGGCCGCAGCATCCAGACCTGGCTGTACGAGGGCAACGTGACCTCGGCGAAGGACACCGCCGGCGAGTGCACCCTCAGCTCGACCGCCTACAGCTCACGGTGGTCGGCCATGCTCAACACCACCACCGGCTTCAAGGCGGGCGACTACCTGATCGTCCAGTTCGGCATCAACGACGGCGACGCGAACTGCCCGCGACATGTCGGCCCGGCCCGCTTCCAGGAGCTGCTCGGCGTGATGGTGTCGGCCGCGAAGAACCGCGGCGTCAAGCCGATCCTCGTCACCCCGGTCGCGGCGATCACCTGCAGCGGCAGTACGGCGGTGGGCAACCGCGGCTTCGTGACCCAGACGAAGGAGGCGGCCGCGGCCAACGGCGTACCGGTGATCGATCTGCACGCCCGGAGCGTGGCTCTCTACAACTCGCTGCGGCTGTGCCCGAACAACGGCGACTACACGGCGGGCGCGGTCGGCGCGTTCTTCTGCAACGACCACACGCACTTCGAGGCGGCCGGTGCGAAACAGATCGCGGGTCTTATCACCACCGCTCTGCGCGAGCAGAATATCCCGCTCGCGGCCTATCTGAATGCGTAGATCCCCTGGAGTTCACCAGTGTGATCACGGACTCAAAATCCGGTGTCACGCAACTTTTCAGCGACACAGCGCGTCCGCGCGAGAATGTTCACATATATGCACTCAACGCGATCATATCAACGCGGAAGGTCAGCGCGCCAAACCCCTGAGCTGCACCGCCGCAACCCCATGACTGTATATTGTGTCTGTTTCGAAACCATTAACGCGGGCCATAGCCATCCAACGTGGTGATTGTCAAATCATTGCGCACTTGTCATGAGACTGTCATGAAGCAGGGCCGGAACGGCCCCTATGATGGTTCCGCTTGCCCTGATCAACTATGGTCGACGACGAATTTTTGAATCGCCGGCGCACGGCCTCGGCTGTGCGCCTTTAATCTGTCCCCGGCCCGATGAGAGCCTATGGATTTTTACGAGTATCTGACCGACAACGCAGAGCCATTGTTCGAAGAGGCCGTCGACCACGTGATGGTCGTGGCCATGTCCATCGGCATCGCCCTGGTCCTCGGCTGCGCCCTGGGCGTGCTCGCCCACCGGTCCGCGCGGCTGCGCCCGATGATCCTCGCCGTGTCCTCCACGCTGCTGACGATCCCGTCCCTGGCGCTCTTCGCGATGTTCATCCCGCTGCTGGGCCTGGGGACACCGCCTGCCGTGGTCGCGCTCGTGCTCTACGCGCTGCTGCCCATCGTGCGCAACACCGTCGTGGGCCTCGGCTCGGTCGACCGGGGTGTGCTGCAGGCCGCGCGTGGCATGGGCATGGGGTCGTGGCGCCGCTTCCTGCGGGTCGAGCTCCCGCTCGCCTGGCCCGTGGTCCTCACCGGCGTCCGGGTCTCGACGCAGGTCGTAGTCGGCATCGCGGCCATCGCCGCCCTCGTCAACGGCCCCGGCCTGGGCAACGAGATCTTCCGCGGGCTGCGCTCGCTGGGCAGCCCGTTCGCGCTCAACCTCGTTCTCGGCGGCACGCTCGGCATCGTCGTCGTGGCCCTGCTCTTCGACGCCTTCTTCATCCTGCTGCGCCGCGTGACCACGGCGAGGGGGATCCGATGAACCAAGGCCACGACCCGGCAGACCCGATGAACAACGGACACGGCACGGCGGATCCGATGACCGCACCAACGAACCGGGGGATCCGATGACCGAACCCATGATCCGGCTGGACAAGCTGACCAAGACCTACCGCGGCCAGCCCCACCCGGCCGTCGACCAGGTGTCGATGGACATGCCACGCGGCGAGATCGTCGTGCTGGTCGGCCCGTCCGGCTGCGGCAAGACGACCACGATGGAGCTGATCAACCGGCTGATCGAGCCGACGTCGGGGCGCATCTTCCTCGACGGCGAGGACGTCACGAACGCCGACCCCGACGCCCTGCGCCGGCGCATCGGCTACGTGATCCAGCAGATCGGCCTGTTCCCCCACTTCACCGTGGCCGAGAACATCGCCACCGTGCCCAAGCTGCTCGGCTGGGACAAGCGGCGCGTCGGCGAGCGCGTCGACGAACTGCTCGACATGGTCGGGCTGGAGCCGTCGGAGTTCCGCGGGCGCTACCCGAAGCAGCTCTCCGGCGGTCAGCGCCAGCGCATCGGGGTGGCCCGGGCGATGGCGGCCGACCCGCCGGTCATGCTCATGGACGAGCCGTTCGGCGCGATCGACCCGATCACCCGCGACCGGCTGCAGAACGAGTTCCTGCGCCTGCAGCAGCAGGTCCAGAAGACCATCGTGTTCGTCACGCACGACATCGACGAGGCGATCAAGCTGGGCGACCGGATCGCGATCCTCGGCGAGCGCTCGCAGATCGCCCAGTTCGACACCCCGGCCGCCATCCTCAGCAACCCGGCCAGCCCGTACGTGGAGGACTTCATCGGGGCCGGCGCGTCGCTCAAGCGCCTGCACCTGAGCCGGGTCGGCGACGTCGGGCTGGACACCGGGGCGCCGACCGCCCGCATCGACGGTGACGTGGCCGCGGCCCGCGAGCGCCTGCGCTCCTCCGGCCGGGCGGCGTTGCTGCTGCTCGACGCGGACGGCCGCCCGCAGCGCTGGGTCGACGCCGGCGACCTCGAGGGCTCCGACCTGTCCTCCGCCGGCGAGCCGGTGGCCGCGGTGGTGCAGGCCGGCGCGACTTTGTCGGAAGCGCTCAACGAGATGCTCACCTCCAACGCGGGTGTCGCCCTGGTCGTCGACCGCAGCGGCGGTTTCCAGGGCCTGCTCGACTTCGAGACGGTCATGGTGGCGACACGGTCGGCGCCGGAGTTCTACCGGGCGGCGAAGGTGCCGAGCTGATGGCCGTCGACGTGATGGCGACGCCGGCGGAGCACAGTCCGCGGCGAGCCCTGCGATGGTTCGGCATGCCGGTCTTCCTGGCGGTCGTCGGGCTGGCGCTCTACGCGTACGTCTCGGCACAGGATCTCGACAGCATCGAGCAGCGCACGCTGAACGCGGCCAGGCTGACCGACCGGGTCATCGAACACCTGCAGCTGGCCGCGCTGTCGACGCTGATCGTCATCGTGATCGCGGTGCCACTCGGCATCCTGGCCACCCGGCGCGGGGCGCGGTTCGTCGCGCCGGTGGTGCTGGTTCTGGGCAACCTGGGCCAGGCCATCCCCTCGCTGGGCCTGATCACGCTGGTGGTGCTGCTGGCCGGCGTCGGGTTCAAGTCGATCGTGTTCGGCCTGGTGGCGTACTCGGCGCTCCCGATCCTGCGCAACACCATGGTCGGCCTGCAGCAGGTCGACCAGACGCTCGTGAAATCCGCGCGCGGCATGGGCCTGTCCGGATGGCAGACCCTGACGCGCATCGAGCTGCCGCTGGCGGTCCCGGTCATCCTGGCCGGCGTCCGCACGGCTCTGATCATCAACATCGGCACCGCCACGCTCTCGACGTTCTTCGGCGTCCAGGCGCTGGGTTACGTCATCTTCCAGGGCATCCAGCTGGACCGCACGCCGGTGCTGGTCGTCGGCGCGGTCATGGCCTCCGGCCTGGCCCTGTTGGTCGACTACCTGGCCGGCGTCGTGGAAGAACTGCTCACCCCGCGTGGCCTCTAGAAGAGGAAAACAGATGAATATCGGCAAGAAGATCACCGCCACCACCGTCGGCCTCGGCCTGGCCCTCGCCTCCGCGGCCTGCGGCGACGACAGCGGCAGCAACGCGGACGGCCCGCTCAAGGGCACCACGGTCATCGTCGGCTCGAAGGACTTCGACGAGCAGCTGGTGCTGGGCCAGATCACCAAGCTGGCCCTGGAGAAGGCCGGCGCCAAGGTCACCGACCAGACCAACCTGGGCGGCACCAACGCCGCCCGGGCCGCGTTGACCTCGGGCAACGTCGACGTCTACTGGGAATACACGGGCACCGCATGGATCAGCTTCTTCAAGGAGACCACGCCCATCACGGACAGCGCCGAGCAGTGGCAGAAGGTCGCCGAGCGCGACCTGAAGGAGAACAAGCTGGTCTGGTTGAACGCGGCGAAGTTCAACAACACGTACGGCATCGCCTACAGCTCGAAGGCGGCCGAGAAGCTGGGCAGCCCGAAGACCGTCTCCGACCTGGGCACTCTGGCCGCTTCGAAGCCGGGTGACGCCACCATGTGCGTCGAGAGCGAGTTCTCCACCCGTGACGACGGCCTGCCCGGCCTGCAGAAGAAGTACGCCTTCCAGCTGCCCGCGAACAACGTGACCGTGCTCGACACCGGCATCGTCTACACCTCGACGGACAAGCAGGACCCGTGCAACTTCGGTGAGGTCTTCACCACCGACGGCCGGATCAAGGCCCTCGACCTGGTCGTGCTCGAGGACGACAAGAACTTCTTCCCGCTCTACAACGCGTCCCCGGTGTTCCGCTCGGAGTACTACGACGCCCACGCGGCCGACCTGAAGGCCATCTTCGACCCGATCTCGGCCGCCCTCACCCAGGACGCCATGACCGAGCTCAACAAGCAGGTCTCGGTCGACGGCCAGCGCCCCGAGACGGTCGCCGAGAAGTGGCTCGAGGACCAGAAGCTGCTCTGACCGGCCGGTCCGGTCTCACCAGCCCAGGGGCAGACCGGCCAGGTGCCGGGTGACGGCGTCGGCGAGGATGCGGTGGTCGCGCTGGGACGGATGCCAGTCGCAGCCGAGCAGGTCGAGCCCGAGTGCGGTGTTGTCATAGAACAGCGCCGACACCCGGGCGTCGCCGGCGTCGTTACGGCCCTGGACGATCGTACGGATCGCATCGGCCAGGGCCGTAGTCTGATAGGACAGGTCGGGATAGGTGAGCACCAGGAAGGTGTTCGCGCCGTAGCGAGCCCGCAGCTTGTCGAGGAACGCGCCATAGGCGGCCCGGTAGTCGGCGGCCAACTGGTCGACGCTGGCCCATTTCTCGCCCGCGTTGAGCGCGGTGGAGAAGTCGTTGATGCCCAGGCCGACCACGACCACCTGCGGGCGCCACGAGCTCGGCACCGGCCACACCTGGCTGTTGAACACCGCCTGCAGGTCGGTCTCGTAGTACGTACGGAAATTGTCCGTGCCCTGGCCGTTGTAGTTGCGGACCATGCCGAGCCCGGACCAGGCGTTGATCTGGTAGTCGGCGTTCAGCCCGCGGGCGGTGAGCGCGCCGAAGGAGACGTCGGCGTTGGAGTTGCGGGTGAGGCCGCCGGTGCTGGTGCAGTCGCGCGATGTCGACATGTTGCCGTATCCCGCGGTCCACGAGTCACCGATGAACTCGATCTGCCGGCTGCGCAACGCCGGTTTGCCGAGCACAGTGCCGACGAGACCACCGAACTCCCCCGCCGCCCACTGGCCTTCGGTGCGTTTGGCCAGCCGCACGGTGTGGTCGCCGTCGGCCAAGTTCCTGATCCAGTACGTGGTGCGGCCCGGTGTCACGATCGTCGCGACGGTCGCCCCGTCCACCTGCACGGTGTAGTCATTGGTGGCGTCGTTGAGGATCAGCCCCACGCTCGTACCCCGGAACCGCCCCTCGAAGTAGGTGCCGGGCCACGTGTACTGAACCGCTGCATCCGCGGCCCGCACCCGGCTGACCGTGCTCACCTGACCGAGCACGTCGGTGGCGGGCGGGGTCGTGGGGGTCGTGCCGCCACCGTTGCACGGGACCCCGTTGAGCGCGAAGTCCGTCGGCGCCGGGTTGCCGCCGCTCCACGATCCGTTGAAGCCGACCGAGACCGTGCCGCCGGCCCCGAGATTGCCGTTCCAGCCGGCGTTGGTGACGGTCACCCGCGGGCCGGACTGGGCCACCGTCCCGTTCCACAGCTGGGTGACGGTCTGGCCGGCCGGGAACGACCAGGTCAGCTGCCAGCCGGTGAGGGCGTCGCCGAGGTTGGTGACGTCGGCCGTGGCCCCGAAACCGCCTTGCCACTGGCTGGTCACCTCGTAGGTGACCCGGCACCCGGCCGCGGCCTGCGCGCGGGCGGGAACCACACCCGCGGCGACCACGAGGGCCGCGGCGGCCGCGATCGTCAGGCTGCCTGTGCGCATCGGACACACTCCCGGCTTTAATCGACTGATGTCGATGCATTAACCGGTTAAGCTACCCCTGCTTCAGCGGATAGTCCACATAGGCGAATCGACGCCCGTACGGGGACCAGCTGTTGACGTTGATCGTGCCCTGACCGCCGGGCAGCTCGGCCAGGATGCGCGGCGCGTGCCAGGAATCGCCCTCGACGAGGCGCAGTTCGACGGTGCGGTCGGCCGGATGGCCCTGGGTGCCCGGCGGGAAGCTCAGATAGACGGTGCGGTCGCCGTCGGGTGACGGATGCGGGAACCAGTTGACCCGCTCGTCGGACGTGAGCTGCTCCAGACCCGTACCGTCGGGCCGGATCCGCGCGATCTGCGCGTGCCCCTTGGCCGTCGAGAACCGCTCGGTGTTGAAATAGATCCAGCCACCGTCGGGCGAGTATTCCGGGCCGTCGTCGGGTCCGCTGCCGGCCATGGTCAGGCGGGTGTCCCCCGTCCCGTCGGCCCCGATGGTCCACAGGGTGCCGGTGTCGAAGTTCAAATTCTCGATTCCCACGTACGCGAGGGAGCCGCCGTCCGGGCTGACCCCGTGCAGGAAGTGCTTGCGGTCGTCGTTCGCGGTCACCCGCCTCACGGGACCACCCGTCAACGGCGCCTGATAGAGCTGCCCGTCGTTGGCGGACAGGAAAATCGTCTCGCCGTCCGGCGCCAGCACGTGGTCGTTGTTGAGCTCGGGCACCTCGAGAACGATCCGCCGGGGCGGCGCCGAACCGTCCGCGGGCAGGCTCCAGAGCAGCCCGTCCCCGTTGACGATGAGCTGGTCGTCCGCGGTCCAGTTCGGGGCTTCGAACAGAACCTCCGAGCCTTCGTGTACGAGCGTCGCGCGGCCGCTGTCCACGTCGAGAACGTGAATGCGGCAGGTCTGGCCGTCGAACAGCGTGCGGGCGTTTCCCATGACATCGGCTCCCCGGTCGAAGATCGCCAGTATGCGCCGCCCGCCTTGGGCCACGGCCACCGGCGAGCAGCACATCCACGGTCGCCTATTGACACGCGTTGTTAACAGTTCGATCCTGAGAGCGCTCTCCCGACCATCCCCTGCGGCTCGGCCGTGCGGTCGGTCCGGCGTGTCCTCGTTCCGCCGAGGGCCCGGCGTGTCCTCGTCTCCCCCAGGAGGTTCTGTGCGTCTCAGGAAACGGCTCGTCCATGCTCTCGCCGCGCTGGCGGTGAGCCTGCCGGTCGGCGTCGCGGTGGCGGCCCAGCCCGCCGGGGCGATCGGGCCCGCCATCCTCCCGGTCACCGTCACCAACAACACCGGCCGTGGTGAGGCCGTCTACCTGTACGTCATCGGCACCAACGTCAACACCGGACGGCTCGGCTACGTCAATCAGGCCGGTACGTTCACGCCCTGGCCGGCCGGCTCCCTCCCGCCCTCACCGGCCCCGGACGTGGCCATGGCCGGGCCCGGTAGCGGCGGCTCGACCACGATCCGGTTCCCGCGCGGCTTCTCGGGGCGCGTCTACTTCTCGCTCGGGGAGAAGCTCAAGCTGTCGCTCACCCCGGACGGCTTCGTGCAGCCCGCGCCCTGGACCAGCGGCGACCCGAACCGCCACATCCTGTTCGACTGGAGCGAGTTCACCTACGACGACGGCGGTCTGTGGCTCAACAGCACCCAGGTCGACATGCTCTCGATTCCGCACGCGGTCACCGTGACCGGCGCCGACGGAGCCACCAAGCGTGAGGGCGACCTGGTCAGCGACGGCCGCAACAAGGTCTTCAACGCGCTCAAGGCCCAGGCCGGCTGGGCCGGCACGGTCTACACCCGGTCCGACGGCACGGTGCTGCGCGCGCTGGCCCCGGGCAAAGCGGCCGAGGCGGGCCTGTTCAGCTCGACCTACCTCGACGCGTACATCACCTCAGCCTGGAACGCCTACACCAGCAAGACACTCACCGTGGTTCCGTTCGGCGACCAGCCCGACGTCAAATACTTCGGCCGTACGTCGGGCAACGTCATGCGCTTCACCAACAGCAGCGGCGCGCAGGTGGCGTCGTTCACCAAGCCGTCGAACTCCTCGGTCTGGGGCTGCGACAAGGACCTGTTCGCGCCCAACGACAACGTGGTCGGCCCGATCGCCCGCACGCTGTGCGCGGCGCTCAACCGGGGCACGCTGGGCACGGTCGACACCCAGCCGTCGACCAACGCCGCCCAGTTCTTCACCAACAGCGCGCCCAACCACTACGCGCGGATCATGCACCAGAACATGGTCGACGGTAAGGCGTACGCGTTCGCGTTCGACGACGTCGGCAACTTCGAGTCGCTGGTGCACGACGGCGACCCGCGCTCGGCCTCGATCATCCTGACCCCGTTCGGCGCGGGCGGCACCACCCCGCCCCCGGCCGGCGGCGCGGTGCCCGTGGTCAGCGACTGGAACGGCAAGTGCCTGGACGTGCCCAGCGGCAACTTCGTCGACAGCGCCCCGATCCAGATGTGGAACTGCAACGGTTCGGCCGCCCAGAAGTGGACCTTCAACGGCACCACCCTGCAGGCCGGCGGCAAGTGCCTGGACGTGGCGGCCGGGGCGACCGGCAACGGCGCGCCGATCCAGCTCTACACGTGCAACGGCACCGGGGCCCAGCAGTTCACCCTGTCGGCCGCCGGCGACCTGGTCAACAACGCCTCGAACCGGTGCGTCGACATCAAGGACTGGAACGGCAACGACGGCGCCCGCCTGCAGCTGTGGGACTGCGCCGGCTCGGCCAACCAGAAGTGGCACAAGGGGTAGCCGCAAGATCACGGAAAATAGTTGGGCGGGCGTGGCAGCGGCAGCGTCCGCCCGGCGCGTTCTTCGAGGAGAGTTGCCCCCCAGTTCACTCGAGGAGTTCGCGCATGGCGTCCAGGAGAACCAAGGCGCTGGTCGTGGCGGCCACCGCCGCGGCGGTTGTTGCCGCCGGCATCGGGGTCGCGGAAGCCGGCACCCGCCGCGGCGGTGGGAAGGGCCGGCCCGCGCCGACCGCCACCACGAAGACCGCGGCGCCCACGAAGACCACGGCCCCGGCGCCGACCCGAACCACAGCGCCCACGAAGACCACAGCGCCGACGCCGACCGGGACCACAGCCCCGGCCAAGACCACCGCCCCGGCCGCGACACCCACCACGACCAAGGCGGCCGCCTGGGCTGCCCCGCCGGCCAACGCGGGCTTCGACTACCAGATCGGCGGCGCCTACACGCCGCCGGCGGGTGTCACGGTGGTCAGCCGCGACTACACCGCCGCCGTCGCGCCCGGGCTCTACAACATCTGCTACGTCAACGCCTTCCAGACCCAGTCGGACGACGCGGCCAAGCAGTGGTGGGAGACCAACCACCCGAACGTCCTGCTGCGCGACAGCAAGGGCAAACCCGTCGAGGATCCCGACTGGGACGAATACCTGCTCGACTACTCGACGGCCGCCAAACGGGCCGAACTCACCCAGGTCGTCGGCGCCTGGATCACCACGTGCGCAAGCAAGGGCTTCAAGGGCGTCGAGCCCGACAACCTCGACTCGTTCAGCCGGTCGGGTGGCCGGCTCAAGAAGGCCGACGCGCTCGCCTACGCCGCTTCCCTCACCTCGTACGCGCATGGAAAGGGTCTTGCCGTCGGCCAGAAGAACACCGCCGACCTGAGCACGAGCGAATCCCGTACGGCCGGTTTCGACTTCGCGGTCGCCGAGGAGTGCGGTGAATGGGACGAATGTGATGCCTACACCTCCACGTACGGCAACAATGTGGTGGTGATCGAGTACACCCAGAACGGCTTCACCAAGGCGTGTTCGGGCTTCGGCAGCCGGCTCTCGATCGTGCTGCGCGACGTCAACGTCACCACTCCCGGCTCGGGCTCGTACAAGTTCAAAGCCTGTTGAGCGGTCCGGACAGCTTCGACGAGTTCGTGCAGACCCGCGGGTGGGCGCTGCTGCGATTCGCGTACGTGCTGTCCGGCGACCCGCACCTCGCCGAGGACCTCGTGCAGGAGGTCCTGGCGAGGCTGCACCGCCGCTGGGACCGGATCGCCGAGATGCACAACGCGGAGGCGTACGTGCGTAAGGCGATCCTGCGGCAGTTCCTGTCCTGGCGGCGGCGCCGGGCCTACCGCGAGGCGGTCCTGGCCGAGGTGCCCGAGCCGGCCGTGTTCGACGAGCCGCAGACCCGCGTGCTGGCCCGCGACCAGATGTGGCAGCTGCTGTCCGGCCTGCCCCGCGCGCAACGGGCCGTGCTCGTGCTGCGCTTCTACTGCGATCTGCCCGACCCCGAGATCGCCGCTCTGCTGGATTGCGGCGAGTCCACCGTACGGTCGCAGGCCGCTCGCGCCCTTGCCAGGATGCGCACCGTGATGGCCGAGAAGGGGCTGGTCGGCGATGGATGACGTGGAGCGGATGCTCGCCCAGAGCCTGCACGGCGCGGCCACCGACGCCCCCGGCGACACCGAGCTGCTGAGCAAGGTGCACCGCCGGTCGAGCCGCTACCGCCGCCGTCGCCTCGCCGTGCAGCTGTCCGGCCTGGCCGCGGTGGTCGTCGTCGGCCTGCCCGCGACCGCGGTGCTCCTCAACCGTTCCGGCCCGCCGCTGCCCCCTCCGGCCGCGTTCTCCTCCTCGGCGGCGAGCCCGGTCACGCTGGTCGAGGGCTTTCAAAACCCGGTTTTCCCGTACGCCCTCCCGCCCACCGAGGGCATGCGGGCGCCCGTGGCCACGCTGGAAGCCGGGACGCCGACCGCTTTCTTCGAGGCGACCGACCTGCGCCGCCACGCCGACACCATGGTCACGGTGACGTCCACGAAGCCGGTGTTCACCACGGCCGCCGACGAGTCCGCCTGGACGGTCCGCGGCCACCAGGGCCGGCTGCGCACCATCGACGTGGAGCCGGCCAAGCAGTACATCCTCTACTGGCCGGAGGCGCCCGGCCGCTGGCTGCAACTGGCCACCGACGACACGTACACCCCGCAGCAGGTCGTCGCCCTCGCCAATGCGCTGACGAGCGCGGCGATCGAGGTGCTGCCACCGTTCGAACTCGACTACTCCCCCGCCGGCCTCACCCCCGACACGGTCGACGCCTCCACGATGAGTTTCCGCGACGGGGCGTTCAGCGTGGTGCTGCGCAAGCAGTACCAGCTCCCGACCACGAACCAGAAGGTGGCGGCCTACGACGCGCGGCTCACCCGGGACGCCCGCCGCACCATGCTCGAGGTGGCCGTCACCGACTGGGACGCCGTTCTGCAGGTCACCGTCCGCTCCCCGCTGGCCATCTCGGACAACGACCTGCTGCGCTTCGCGGCCGGCGTGCACATCCTCAACCGCTCCAACCCGAGGTGAGCCCGGCCGCGTCGCCGCCGCCCGGTGGACCGGCGACGCCCGAGACGCCGACCACACGGAACAACGTCGCCGGCTTCTCCTGGCCGGCCGGGCGCGTCACGGACGCATCACACTGCAGGAGCCGGGGTGATGCGCCAGGTCTGCACCTCGAACGGGCCGAGTTCGACGGCGAGGTCGGAACGTCCGGGGTCCAGCGGCTCCTCCAGCAGGGTCACCGTGCGCGCGGCGCCGGCGGGGAAGTTCAGGATCAGGCGGCCCCGGGCCCGGGCGCCGGTGTGCTCGTGCAGGCGGACGATGATGTCGCCCGAGCGGTCGGCGGCGGCCTTCACGGTGGAGATGGCCAGGCCCTCGCCCTCGAGGCGGACGATCGGTTCGACTGTCCGCGCGCCGCGCAGGGGGCGGTCGGGGTGGCCGAGCGCGGTCGCGGCCCGCAGCGCGCCGGTGATGTCGGCGCCGATGACGAGACCGAACTCGTGCCGGTGGAAGCCCCGGTCGGTGCCGGGGTCGGGGAAGATCGGCGCCCGCAGCAGCGAGAGCCGCAGGTCGACTCCCCAGCCGTGGTCGCTCCGGACCCGGGTGATGTCGTAGCCGTGGCTCGACTCGTTGACGACCGCGACGCCGAATCCGGGCTCCTCGACCAGAACGAAGCGGTGCATCGACGTCTCGAACTGGGCATCCTCCCAGCTGGTGTTGGTGTGGGTCGGGCGGGAGACGACACCGAACTGGGTCTCGGCCACGCTCTGCTCGGCCCGCACGTCGAGGGGGAACGACAGCTTGAGGAACCGCTCGTCCTCGTTCCAGTGCGTCTCCTGCTCCAGCCGGACCACCCGGCCGTCGAGCGAGATCGTCTGCCGGACACGGGACACCGCCGACAGCGGCCGGTCGACGGTGATCACACCCGGGCCGGTCGAGATGGCCGTGACATCGATGACATCCGTACGGCTGTTGCGATAGAAGCGATCGACGTCCCACGCGTCCCACTGGTTCGGCCGATCGTCGTGCACCTGCAGCAGGTTGGCCGCACGACCGGGAAGGACAGCGTCCCGGCCGGTGCCCAGGTCGACGGCCGACGTGATCAGGCCACGCCGATCGACCCGTACGCGAACCAGGTCGTTCTCGAGCAGCCAGCCGTCCTCGTCCTCGCGCGGCCGCGCCGGCTCCGTGACGGGCCGGGCGGGGTCGACGGCTCCGGACGCCCGGGCGGTGAGGTTCATGTCACCGGTGCCCACGAGTTCGCCGAGCGACCGCGCGATCAGGGCCTCGGCCCGCTCGGCAAGCTCCGCGTACTGCTCCCGCGCCTCCCGGTGCACCCAGGCGATCGAGGTGCCGGGGAGGATGTCGTGGAACTGGTTGAGCAGCACCGCTTCCCAGATCGCGTCGAGTTTCCCGTACGGATAATCGGCCCCCCGCACCAGATTCGCGCTCGCCGCCCACATCTCGGCCTCGGCCAGCAGATGCTCGAGGCGGCGGTTCCCCTGTTTCATCGCGTGCTGCGTGGTCAGCGTGCCCCGATGCAGTTCGAGATACAGCTCGCCCGACCATCGTGGCAGCCGGTCCTCCAGCGTCGCCAGTTCGGCGAAGAACTCGTCGGGATGCCGCCACTCCACCCGGGCACTGCCCTCCAGATCGGCCGTACGCTGCTGACGCCCGACCATCTCGCGGGTGGTGCCGCCCCCACCGTCGCCGTGACCCGTGGGGGCGATCGAGGCCGGCGCGATGCGGTTCTCCCGGAATTTCCGCGCCGCCCGCCCGAGTTCGGCGCCGGAGAGCTCTGCTTCATAGGTGTCCATGGGCGGGAAGTGGGTCAGCACGCCGGTGCCGTCGATGCCCTCCCACACGAACGCGTGATGGGGGAAGTCGTTCGTCTGGTTCCACGAGATCTTCTGGGTGAAGAACCACTCGAACCCCGCCCGGCGCAGCAGCTGCGGCAGAGCCGGCGAATATCCGAAGCTGTCGGGCAGCCACACGCCCCGGCTGCGGATGCCGAACTCGCGCTCGAAGAAGCGCTGTCCATAAAGGAACTGGCGGACCAGCGACTCGCCCGACGGCATCACGGTGTCGCTCTCGACCCACATCCCGCCGAGCGGCAGGAGACGACCGGCGCGTACGGCGTCGACCACCCGCCGCCACAGGTCGGGCCGGGTGCGGCGGATCCAGTCGTACTGCTGGGCGCTCGACATCCCGAAGACGTACGAGTCGGTCTCCTCGATCAGCGCCAGCATCGAGCTCACCGTCCGGGCCACCTTGCGTTCGGTCTCGCGCACGGGCCACAGCCACGCCGAGTCGATGTGGGCGTGGCCGACCGCGGCGATCCGGTGCGCGCTCGCCTCGGCCGGGCTTTCCAGAACAGGGCGCAGGCGTTCCCGTACGGCGGGAGCACTGCCCACGATGTCACGAGGATCGAGCAGATCCAGGCCGTCGTCGAGCGCCTGCAACACGCGGGCACGGCGCGGCCCCTCGGGAAGCTCGCCCTGCAACCCCAGGAGCACGTCGACGTCGAGCGCCAGCGCGTGCACCTCGGGCTCGAACACGGCCAGGTCCATGGCCCGCGTCGTGTAGAGGGGCCGGTCGCTCGCGGTGCCGAGGTCACCCTGCCAGGTCGCGTGGAACTGCCGGCCGACCAGGATCACGGGGTTGGACGCGGCCTCCACATAGAGGTCGACCGCATCGCCGTCGACGCGCACCCAGTGGTTCTGCGGGTTCACCGACTTCACCTCGGTGCCGTCCGGGCGGTACACCAGGCCTTCGCACTGGAAGCCGGGTCGTGGATGGTCGAAGCCGAGGTCGAGGATCGCCTCGACGCGGCGCCCGGCCCACTCCGGCGGCACCTCCGCCCGTACGCGGAACCAGGTTGTCCCCCACGCCCGCCCCCAGGGTGTCCCGACCCGATAGGGCTCAAAGGTGCCCGCGATCGCATCCCGGGGCGGAATCGGCTCGCCCGGCAACACGGAAACCTCGACGTCGAGGGCGATCCGCTCGGCGTGCACGGCGGGCCAGATGCGTTCCAGCAGGGCACGGCGGGCACGGGCGATGGAGATGTCGTCGTTGTTGTGCATGGTCCTCTTCGCGCTGTCAGGAGGGTTCGGCGGGGAAGGCCTGGAGCTGGGTCAGGGCCGCGGCGCCGTGGGCGGTGAGGCGCAGACCGGAGGCCGCGGCGCCGTGTGGGGTCGCGAAGACGCGCGTCTGCCCGGGCCAGTCGAACCGCTCGCCGTGCAGGGTGCGGCTCGCGGTCGCCTGGCCCCGACCGTCGAGCAGCTCCACGGTGGCGTCGAGCGTGAGCGGAGTGGCCACGGTGATCGTCAGCAGCGAGATCTCGGCCGCCGCGTCGAAGGCGACCTCCACCTGATCGCCCGCCGCGAGCGGGACGGCCCGTGAACCCAGGTCGTCGGTCAGCGGGCCGTCCGGCCGGCAAGCGTCCCGCAGCGGCTCCCGGGCCGCGACCGACGGTGGCCGGCTCGCCGCGGCCCACCCGGTGGGCTCGGGCGACAGGTCGAATTCGACGGTGCAACCCCGGACGAGCCGGGCGTGGTCGATGACGACCGAGTCCCACGGTTCGCCGTCCACGTGCACGGCGCGGATGTACGGATCGCCCGGGCGTCCCGAGCGCACGCGCAGCTCGATCGGCCGGCCACCGCGCGGCGCGATGCGGGTGCGGGCGACGGCGGGCGGGACGAGCACGTACGAGCCGGAAGCGGGCACGAGCGGGTAGAGGCCGATGGTCGTGAACACGTACCAGGCGCTCATCTCGCCGTTGTCCTCGTCCCCGGGATATCCCTGCCCGAAGTCGGATCCGGCGAACAAGCGGCGCCGAGCGTCGGCGACCACGGCATGGGCGTCGTCATGGCGCCCGGCGAACATGTACATGAAGGGGATGTGGTGCGCGGGCTGGTTCGAGAGCGCCAGCATCCCGGAGCGCACGTCGCGGGCCTCGCGCATCTCGTGGATGACCTCCGGATAGTGCCCGCGCAGGCGGTCCTCCGCGGTCTCCGGGATCTGCCGCATCGCGTCCAGCGCCCGGCCGAGCGCCGCTTCGCCGCCGTGCAGCTGCGCCAGGCCGGCGCCGTCGTGCGGCACGGTGAACGCGGTGCCCCACGCGGTGGTCTCGGTGTAGTCGCGGCCCCATTCGAGGGGGTCGAACCCGTCGCGCCAGCGGCCGTTGGCGTCGCGTCCGATGAAGAAACCCCGGTCGCGATCGAACACCTCGCGGTAGCCGAGCGCCCGCCGGGCGAAGTACTCGGCCTCCGCGCGCAGATCAGGGTCGTCGCATTGCTCGGCCAGTTTCCTTGCCAGCAAAGCGATTCCAGCGTCGTTGAGGGCGTTGTCGAGGGTCCAGGAAAGCCCCTCCGGCGTATCGGTCGAGACGTAGCCACGGAAGATGGCCGGGATCAGGCCCTTGCGGCCCACCCGCGGGTCGGGCGACGGCACGGTGGCGTTCTTGCGAGCCGCCGCGTATCCCCGTTCCAGGTCGAGCCCGTCCATCTCCTTGGCCACGAGGTCGGCGAACACCAGGTCGAAGGTGGTGCCGGTCATGCAGTCCTCGGCCGCCGGGGCGCTCCAGCGCGGCGTCCATTCGCCGTGTGCGAGGAAGCCATCAGCGTGCCGGGCCGCACTCGCCGGGTCGAGCAATGTCAGCAGCGGCCAAGCGGTGCGGTAGGTGTCCCAGAAACCGTTGGAGGCCGAGAACGGGCCGTCGACCAGCGCCCCGTCGTACGGTGAACGGGCCTGGACCACTCCCGGCGCGGTCGTCTCGTCATAGCGCGTCGGATAAAGAAAGGCCCGATAGAGCCCCGACATCACCGACACCCGCTGATCCTCGGTCGCGCCCTCGAGCTCGACCGTTCCCACTACCTCGCGCCAGCGCCGTTCGGCGTCGGCCAGCATCCGGTCGAATCCCCCGCCGGCGACCGCGTTCGAGCGGGCCTGTTCCGGGGAGATGGCTGAGTAGCCGACGATCGCTTCCACCGGGCCCGGCCCGGCCACTCCGACGTGACCGGTGAGGCGGCCCTCATGCAGGCGCACCGACGAACGCCCGGCGGCCGGAACCCGTACGTGCACATGGTTTTCCGGTTTCTCGCCCACGGCCGCGAAGGTGACGTCGAGAGTCCACGTCGCGCCCTCCGCCGACTCGTGGGCGGCGGCGAGCTGACCGCTGTGGTCGAGGATGAGCGACGCGGCGCCGGTCACCCGGAGGGCGATCGCCGCGTCGCCCGCCGTCAGCTCGGCCTCGATCCCCCCGGCGAGCCGGACCGCGTACCGGTGCGGACCGGCGCTCTCGTCCGCGCGGTCGAACGCAAGCGCCCGGCCCTCGCGCGTCGGATCGGGATCGGCCGAAGCGCTGGGCATGAGCTGGAACTGGCCGTAGTCGCGCATCCAGGGGCTGGAGATGTGCGAGGTGGCGAAGGCCGCCAGCGAGGTCGACGCGTACGTGTAAGGCCAGTCGACGGCGGCGGCATCGGTCATCGGCAGCCCGAAGACGCTGCCGTGCGGCACCCCGACCAGCGGCGCCGTGTTGCCCCGCGAGAAGGCCCGGGTCGAGTTCGTGCCGCGGGTGGTGAGCACCTGGTCCAGCACGTCGTCGCGGCGGGTCCGCGGGGTCAGACGCACCGAGTCGACCTGGACGGTGACGGCTCGTTGCGCCGAGCCGAGCAACACCACCTGCACCTGCTCGATCCGGCGGCCCGCGGCCACCTCGCCGATGGCCACGCGGCGCAGGTTCCACTGGTCGGGCCAGAGCCGGCGCTCGTCGCGCTGCGCCTCCGGGGACAGCCCGCCGCCGTACTGGTCGTGCAGGCCGAGACCGCTGAGCCGGGAGCCGTCGTCGAGCCGGACGTCGACGGTCACCGCCGTGGCGTCCCAGCGCGTCGCGACGTCCTCGGTGCCCTCGGGCCGGACGAGCCACGAGAGCTCGTCGCCGGGGCCGATCGTCTGCCCCACCGGCGTACCGGAAAGGGTGTGTTCGACTCGTGCGGCGTCGCGCGGCGCGGTGAGGGTCCTCATTGTCCGACCGTAGCGGCGCGGACCGTGTGCTCGCCCGCGTCGAGCTCGTGCTCGGTGCCGTCGGGCAGCCGCAGCAGGGCGGTCGTCCCCGGCGGCACCGTGACGTCGGCCTCGAAGCCACCCGGCTCGTTCCTCCAGTCAACCGCGAGTTTCCCGTACGGGGTCTCGAGCGAACCGTGGGCCCAGGTGATCCCGCCGCCGGGCCGTGGGGCGATCAGCGACCGCGCATAGCCCGGCTCCAGTGGCGAGAGACCCGCCACCACCCGGTGCAGCCAGTCGGCGACCGCCCCCAGCGCGTAGTGGTTGAAGCTGGTCATGTCGCCCGGGTTGACCCGCCCGTCGGGCAGGATCGAGTCCCAGCGCTCCCAGATGGTCGTCGCCCCCATCGTCACCGGGTACAACCAGGAGGGGCAGCTCTCCTCGAGCAACAGCCGGTAGGCCGCGTCGAGGTGGCCGGTCGACGTCAGCGCGCCGGTGACGTAAGGGGTTCCGGCGAACCCGGTCGACACCCGGTAGCCTGACGCGGCCACGAGCTCGGCCAGCCGCGCGCCGGCCCGGTCCCGCAGGTCCCCGTCCAGCAGCCCGAACTCGATGGCCAGGGCGTAGACCGTGGCGCAGTCAGAGAAGACTATGCCGTCGGCCGAGACGTAGTGCTTGCCGAACGCCGTCCGCAACCGGTCGGCCAGCGACGCGAACGCTTCGGCGTCCTCGGCGTGGCCGAGCAGCCGGGCCATGTCGGCGGCCGTGCGGGCGCTGCGATAGAGCGCCGCGGTGGCCACCACGCCCTTGTCCGCCTTGGCCGCCGACGCCTTGTCCTCCGGCGCGTCGGGATCGAGCCAGTCCCCGTACTGGAATCCGGTGTCCCACAAGCCGTTCGGTGACAGCAGCGTCTCGGCCCGGCGGACGTGCTCGCTCGCCGCCGGATAGGCCTCGGCCAGGGCGTCCCGATCCCCGTAGGCGAGCCATAGCGACCACGGCAGCCAGACGGCGACATCGGACCAGACGGCCACCGACCGGGCCTGGATGACGTCGTCGTTCTCCTCGAACTTGACCATGTCGGGGACGACCAGCGGGGCGATGTCGGGGCTGTGGGCCTGCTCGGCGGCGAGGTCGCGCAGCCAGTCCCGCAGGAACGACGACACGTCGAACAGGTAGGCCGCGGTGGGCCCGAACACGGCCAGGTCGCCGGTCCAGCCGAGGCGTTCGTCGCGCTGCGGGCAGTCGGTCGGCACGTCGAGGAAGTTGCCCTTCTGCCCCCAGACGACGTTGCGGTGCAACTGGTTGACGAGCTCGTTGGAGCAGTCGAACTCGCCCGTGCGGCGCATCGCCGAGTGCACGACGACCGCCTCCAGGTCGTCGCGGCCCAGTTCGCCCGGCCAGCCCGAGACCTCGGCGTAGCGGAAACCGTGGAAGGTGAGCGTGGGCTCGAACGTGTCGAGCCCGCCGGACAGCACGAACCGGTCGGTGGCCCGGGCCGAGCGCAGCGGACGCGTGCCCAGTTCGTCGTTCTCGAGGACTTCGGCGTGGCGGACGGTGATGACCGTGCCCGCCTCGCCGCGCACCGTGAACCGCAGCCATCCGACGAGGTTCTGGCCGAAGTCGACCAGCGTCTTCCCGCTCGGCGACCGCGTGACCTGAACGGGACGAAGGACTTCGTGACGCCGTACGGGAGGTCCGATGTGCTCGGTCAGGCGGCGCGCGTCGAACTCCAGCGCGTGCACCCCGGTCCAGCCGGTCTCGGGCCCGTCGGCCGCGGCCCACCGGGGCTCACGCAGCCGGGCGTCGATCGTCTGGCCGTCGTAGAGGTCGTCGGCGAGCACCGCCGACGGCCGGGCCTGCCAGTCCGGCCCGGTCGCCACGACCTGCCGGTGGCCGTCGGCGAAGGTGATCTCCAGCTGCGCGAACGCGCCGAGCTCGCCGGTGTAGAAGGCGCGGCCGTCGTTCCAGCCCAGCCGGCCCCGCGCCCACCCGTTGCCCAGAGCCAGGCCGAGCACGTGCTCGCCCCGGCCCAGCCGCGCGGTGACGTCGTGGCTGACGTAGCGCAGGCGCCACTCGTAGCTGCTCCAGCCCGGGGTGAGAACGTCTTCGCTCACGGGCTCGCCGTCGAGGTGCGGCTCGACGACGCCGAGCGCGCTCACGTGCAGCACGGCCGACGTCACCTCGCCGTGCCCGTCGTCGAGGGTGAAACGGGTGCGCAGCAGCGGGGCCTGGTCCACCTCGTCGGTGGTGATCATGACGGCTTGCCAGCGTGGGGGCATGGGTTTGGTCTCCAAGTTCTCAGCCCTTGACCGCGCCGGACGTCATACCGGCGACGATCTGCCGGTTGAACAGCAGATACATGATCAGCGGGGGGATGGTGATGAGCAGGATGTCCATGAAGAGCAGGTTGTAGGACGTCAGGTTCTGGCTCTGGAAGTTGAACAGCGTCAACTGGACCGTGGCGTTCTGGTCGCCCGGCGCGAAGTAGAGCGGGTTGGTGAAGTCGTTGAAGATGTTCACCGACTGCACCACGATGATCGTCACCGTGACCGGTCGCAGCAGCGGCAGCACGACCCGGAAGAACAGGCGCAGCGGCCCGGCGCCGTCGATGATCGCGGCCTCGTCGAGCTCGCGGGGAACGGTCGCCAGGAAGGCCCGGAACAGCAGCACGGTGAACGAGAGCCCATAGGTGATCTCGATGAGGATCAGCCCGGGCATCCCGCCGAACAGGCCCAGCTTCTGCATCACCCAGATGGTCGGCACGACCGCGGGCGGCATGATCAGGCCGGTCAGCACGAGGAAGTTGGCCAGGCCGGTCAGCCGGCTCTTGCGGCGCTGCAGGACGAACGCCACCATCGCGCCCAGGATCACCAGCGCCGTCACCGAGACGACGGTCAGGACCGTCGAGTTGATGAACGCGATGACGAGCAGGTAGTCGCGGGTCTGCAGCACCGTCGTGAGGTTCTCGACGAACTGGAACTGCCGGGGCCAGGCCAGGGTGAACTCCCCGGCCTGGCGGGAGTCCATGACGGCGGTGGTGACGATGAAGGCGAACGGCACGAGGAAGACGACGATGCTGGACAGGATGGCCAGGCCGCCCAGCCCCCAGCGGGTCAGCGCGCGGTTCATGCGTTCACCTCTTTACTGGCCAGGAACCGGGTGAGCGGGACGACGACGGCGGTCACGGCGACGAAGAGGACGACGTTGCCCGCGGTCGACAGCCCGTAGAAACCGGCCTGGTACTGCTTGTAGATGACCGACGCGATGACGTCGGAGGTGAAGCCGGGCCCGCCCTTGGTCATGGCCCAGATCAGGTCGAAGGAGCGCAGACCGCCGATCAGCGAGAGCGTGACGACGGTCGAGGTGGCCGGCCACGACAGCGGCAGGATGACCTTGCGGAACGCCGCCCACGGCCCGGCGCCGTCCATCTTGGCCGCCTCCCGGTATTCGGCCGGGATGCTGACGATGCCGGCCATGTAGATGACCGTGGCCAGGCCGACGCCCTTCCAGACGTCGACCAGCGCGACCGAGAGCAGGGCCAGCGACGGGTCGGTCAGCCAGCCCGGCCCGTCGAAGCCGAAGAGCCCGAGGGCGGCGTTGATGGCGCCGCGCTCGGGGTTCATCAGCACCTGGAACGTCAGCCCCACGCCGACCGTGGACACCAGCACGGGGAAGAACACCACCGCCCGCAGGTAGCCACGGCCGACGATCTGCGAGGTGAGCAGCAGGCCCAGCGCCATACCCAGAACCACCTTGGCCCCCGAGGTCACCACCGCGTAGATGAAGGTGTTGACAAAACCCTTCACCAGCGCGGGCTCGGAGAAGAACTGCACGAAGTTGTCCAGCCCGATGAACTCGCTGTCGAAGATGGTCCAGCGGGTGAGGCTGAAGTAGAACGACAGCAGCGTCGGGACCAGGAACAGCACCGCATAGATGATCGCCCCGGGCAGGTAGAACCAGTTCGGGTACGGACTGAGCCTTTTCACCAGCCCTCGAGCCCCAGCTGCTGAGCCTGCTTCTTGACGTCCTGGTCATAGAGCGCGGCCGCCTTGTCCGCCTTCGAGATGCCCGACCCGACCTCGACGCACAGCTGCTCGAGGTTCGGCCCCTTCACCGGCGACAGGAACTCGAGCGCCGGTGACTGCTTCTTCTCGTCGAAGTAGGTCTGGATGTCCTTGGTGACCTGCGGGACGTCGGCCGGCAGGGAGCACCCCTGCACCATGAACGGGCCGGTCGGCTTGTTGGACGCGGCCATCACCTCACACCCGGCCGGGCTGGCGACGAAGCCGAGGAACTTCTTCGCGGCCTCGAGCTTCGGCCCGCTCGTGCTCTTGGGGATGTAGACACCGTTGGGGAACCACGCCGTGAGCCCGTTGGTCGCGGCGTCCGGGCCGGGCAGGGCGAAGAACCCGATGTCGTCGACGTTGTCCGGGGCGACCTGCTCGAGCTGCGGCAGCACGCCCGACAGGATGGGATACATCGCGCCCTTGCCGGAGGCCAGCAGGCGCAGGCCGTCGGGCACCTTGGCCGACGCGAAGTCGGAGTTCATCAGGCCCTTGTCGTGCACCTCCTGCAGGTGCTCGAAACCGGCCAGCGCGGCCGGGGTGGTCGCATACTTGGCCTTGTTGGCCGTGTAGTCGGCCGCCCACTGCGGTGCGGCCGCGGCGACGTTGTGGAAGTCGCCGAGCACGAACAGCTGGGAGGTCCACGTCTCGCCGTAGGTCTGGATCACCGGGGCGATCTTGGCGGCCTTGATCTTGTCGGCCGTGGCCAGGAACTCGCTCCAGCTCTTCGGCACCTGCAGGTTCAGCTGCTCGAAGACCTTCTTGTTGTACATGACGCCGCCGGCGAAGGCGTTGCCCCACGGGACGCCGTAGACGTCGCTGCCGACCGAGACCTGCGGCAGGTAGGCCTCGTCGACCTTCGCCACCGCGGCGTCACCGGTCAGCGCGGCCAGGTTGTTGGCCGGCGCGATCTGCTGGAACAGCGACCCGGATCCGTACGTGAAGACGTCGGTCATGGTGCCGGTCTGCAGACGGGTCTTGATCAGGTTGTCGCCGTCCGTCCCGCTGGGCTTGGCCTGCACGTCGACCACGACGCCCGGGTTGGCCTTCTGGAAGGCGGCGACCATCGCCTTGGCGTCGGACTGGCTGCCCTCGTCGGCGTCGGTGAGCATCGTAATCTTGGTGGCGCCATCGGTGTCCTCGGACGAACCCAGGCTTCCCGCGGAACAGGCTGTGACGGATGTTATGGCCAGAATCGTCAGCGCGCTGACGACCGTTCTTCTTCCTCGCACGTGCTTCCTCCCGGAGGGCAATCCCTTTCAATCAAGCGCACAAGCAGGGCAGAATGACGTGCGCCGGGTTCCGACTCTACGGTCCAGCAACGGGGCCGAGAATGGATTAGGAAACGCAAAACATGGACAGAATCGGCAGTCAGGTCGAAGACCCGGCCTGGTACCGCCAAGTCGTGCTCCTGCGCGCCAACCACTTCCAGTTCTCCAGCGGCGACGACTACTGGGTCCGGTCGATCGGCAGCCGGATGCTGTTCTGGGTGATCGCCGGGCGCGGCTCGGCCGAGGTCCGCGGCACCAAGCTCGACCTGTCACCCGGTGACGCCGTGCTCTTTCCGTGGATGACCGACGTGCGCTACCGGGCCGACCGGTCCGAACCGTTCCTCACCGGAGCCGCACACCTGCTGCCCTGGCACGACCGCGGCCTCCCGGTCGTCCCCTGGGCCGGTCACGGCCCGCGCGACCCGCTGCACCGGCTCGCCGGGCGGCAGAACCGGCCGTGGCCCGGCCTGGAGACCACCCACCGGCTCTCCCCCGTCACCGCCCGCCAGGCGACCCGGCTCGGCGAGGCCGCGGTCGAATACTTCACCGACGACGAACCCGAGGACGCCGTCCTGCGCTCCTTCGGCGTCCTGATCGCCCGGGTGCTGTTCCGCGAGGACTCCCGGGCCGAGGTCACCGAGACCCCGCCCCCGGGCACGGCGGTGATGATGGAGTACGTCCGGTCCCACATCGCCGACCCGCTCTCGACCACGACCCTGGCCCGGGTGGCCGGGTGCAGCGTCTCCACGGCCGAACGCCGGTTCCGCCGCCACACCGGGCTCTCCCCGACCGCCTGGATCCGGCGGGAGCGGCTGCTGTTCGCGGCCGACATCCTGCGTACCAGCAAACGCCCCATCAACGACGTCGCCCGCGGGGTCGGCTTCACCGATCCGCTGCACTTCTCCCGCGAGTTCCGGCGTCAGTTCCGCTACCCACCGAGCGACGCCCGGGCCCGTACGCCGCTCATCTGAACTGCTTTTATTCGGCCAGACTCGGCGCCTGACGCGACCATCGACGGGCGGCGAGCTCCCCGACGATGAAGCGTGCGAGGTCGCCCCGGGTGATGCGCCAGCCACCCGCCGGCGTGCTAGACCAGTACGTCACGTCGTCGGCCCTCGAGCTGGCGGCCCGGCGGCGCGACCAGCGGGCGGCGGCGGCCACCGAAGAGGCCATGTCCCGGGCCGAGGGCTCCCGGCTCGACGCCGTCTATGGCAACCTGTCCGCGGACGACTACCCGACGATCCACGCCCTGGGCTCAGCCATGACCACTGCCGGGCGCGACAGTCAGGCGTACGCGGGCTGGAAACTCAGCGTCATCATCGACGGACTGCTGAGTCATCGACAGCCGTGATATCTTCCCCGCCTCAACGGGGGAGGATCATGAGCACAACGCGTCGAAATGTCCTGCGGGCCGGAGTCGTGGCCGGCGGGGCGGCGGTTCTCGGGCAGGTCGGCGTCACGGGGGCCCGGGCCGCGATCAATCCGGCGGTCACCGGTGAAGACCCGGCCACCACCGGCCTGCGGCGGGCGCTGGACGACGCCGCCAACGGGATCGAAAATGCCGCCGGCCGCGACGACCGTGGACGGATCATCGTCCGGATCGGGTCGGGCACCACCATCACGCTGCGGGACACGCTCATCATCGGCGGTGACACTCACCTCGACGCGAGGGGCGCCCGGATCCTGGCGGCTTTTCCGACCGTCGCGCAGACGTACACGACCGACACCTCGAACGCCCACTCGGCGACTCCGGCGTACGGACCGACGTTCTCGAGCGTCCGGACGGCCGGCGCGGTCTCGCACGCCACGATGGTGCTCAATCACGTGCCGTCGGCCGGCACCGGCGGCTACCGGGCGCCCGGCAACATCCGGATCCAGGGCGGCTCGTGGGATCCGATCTGGTCGGCGATCCAGGGGGCGAGCACCGACGACCAGGCCAAGGCGACCGCCGCGCCGCCGATGAACGTCATCACGATGCAGCACACCGCCGATGTCGAGATCGACGGCGTGTACATCTACAACGTGAAGTGGTGGCACGCCATCGAGCTGAACGCGGTGCACACCGCGACGGTGTCCAACTGTCACTTCCTGGGCTGGGTCGAAGACCCGACGGTCGGCCTCTGGCACGGTGAGGCCGTGCAGCTCGACACCGCGGTCGCCACCACCACCTGGGCCGGCGCCGCCGACAACACGGCCTGCGCGAACATCCGGCTGGTCGACAACGAGTGCGGCCCGTCCGGCAGCAAACCCGGCTGGGGCCGTTTCGCCGGGTCGCACACGAGCGTCGCCGGTTCGCCCCACACCGACGTCGCGATCGAGTTCAACTCCGTGACCGCCACGAAGTACGACGCCGTCGGGCCGCAGGACACCCAGCGGCTCACGATCCGGGGCAACATGCTCTCGGGCTGCGCGGGCGGCATCTACGTCAAGGCCTATGCGAACAGCCTGAGCCGGGTCGACGTGGTCGACAACGTCGTCGCCACGACCGACGCCGCACGCCCGCTGCTGGCCGTCCACGACGCGGTCGGCGGGCTCACCATCACCGACGTCGCCGTGTTCGCCAACACCGTGTCCGGCCCCGGCGGCTACTGGTACACCCACGCCTCGGCCCGGGCCGGCCGCGCCCTGCAGGGTCAGTGATCCTGGGCCCTGTTCCGCGGGCCGGCCTACGGAACAGGGCCTACCCGACTACCCGACGTTGGCCAGGAAGTCGGAATAGAACAGGCCGAGGCCGACCGCCACCGACAGGCCGGCCACGATCCAGAACCGGACCACGATGTTGACCTCGCTCCACCCGGCCAGCTCGAAGTGGTGGTGCAGCGGAACCATCCGGAAGACACGCCGCCCGGTGGTCCGGAACGAGACGATCTGGATCACCCAGGTGACCGTGATGAGGACGAACAGGCCGCCGATCAGGATGGAGAGCAGCGTGGTGCGGGTGGCCACCGCGAGCCCGCCGATCAGGCCGCCGAGCGCGAGCGAGCCCACGTCACCCATGAAGATCCGCGCCGGCGACGTGTTCCACCACAGGAAGCCCACGCAGGCGGCGGCCGCCGCGGCCGCGATCATGGCGATCTCCAAGGGATCTCGCACCTGGTAGCAGTATTCGTTCGCGCGGGTGTACGTGTCGTCGGCGCACCAGTGGCGGTACTGCCAGAAGCCGATCAGCGCGTATGCCCCGAGCACCAGCACCGAGGCGCCGGTGGCCAGGCCGTCGAGCCCGTCGGTGAGGTTCACGCCGTTCGACATCGCCGTGATCACGAAGACGAACACGATCACCGAGCCCACCTTGCCGACGTCGAGCCAGCTGATGTCGCGGATGAACGAGATCTTCTCGCTGGCCACGGTCTGGCCGTTGGTGCTGGCGACATAGAGCGCGGCGATGCCGAACCCGCTGCCGACGAGCGCCTGACCGAGCAGCTTGCCCTTGGCCGACAGCCCGTCGGAGTTGCGCCGCCGCACCTTGAGCAGGTCGTCGAGGAACCCGACGGCGCCGCACAGCACGAACAGGCCGAGCAGGACGAGGGCCGTCATGGTCGGCCCCTCCTGCGCGATCTGCCGTTCGGGCAGGGTGGTCAGGGCGATGTGCCCGGCCACGTAGGCGACGACGGTGGCCAGGATGAACGCGACACCGCCCATGGTGGGGGTGCCCGTCTTGGTCAGGTGGGTGGCCGGGCCGATGGACCGGATCGGCTGTCCGGCCTTGAGCGCGGTGAAGACGCGGATCGCGACCGGCGTGACGAGCAGGGACACGATGAACGCGACCGCGGCCGCGACGATGACCGCCCTCATGAGCGGTGGTCCTTCGCGAAATCATGGGTCACGGAGCATGAGCTTGCCATCCGGCGGCAAGCGGGTTCGCGCCGGGCCGTCCATGCGGCGAGCGCCGGCCGTCCATGCCGCGAGCGCCGGCCGTCTATGCGGCGAGCGCCAGCCGTCTATGCGGCGAGGGCCTTCTCGCGGTACATGCCGGCGTCGGCCGTGGCCAGCAGGGACTCGGCGGTGGGTTCGTCGAGGTCGGCCGCCGCGACCACGCCGATGCTCACCCCGACCCTCAGCTCGTGCCCGTCGAAGAAGGTGGGCTGCTCGACCGCGTGCCGTAGCCGATCGGTGAACGCGGCGTCATCGTCGGTGGCCTCCGAGAGCACCACGAACTCGTCGCCGCCGAGCCGGGCCACCGTGTCCGGCTCCCGGACGGCCGCCCGCAGCCGCTCGGCTACTCCGGCCAGCACGGCGTCGCCCGCCGCATGGCCGTACACGTCGTTGACCGCCTTGAAGCCGTTGAGGTCGAGGAAGTGCACCACCGGGCGGGCGTCGCGCTCCCGCAGCGCGGCGGACAGCCGTACGAGTAATTCCGGCCGGTTCACCAGCCCGGTCAGCTGGTCGTGGGCCGCCTGGTGGGCCACCGCGGCCCGGGCCTGTTCGGTGGTGCGGACCATGAGCATGAACCGGATCAGCACGATGACCGTGAGCACGACCATCGTGCCGAGCGTGGTGAACCGGGCCGCCGCCGATTCGCCGGTCCGGGCCGCGCTGACCGCCGGCAGGGCGAGCAGTGCGATGCCCAGGAACACCATCCGGGCCGGGTGCAGTCGTCGTGCATGGCGCGGGTGGGGCTCCGAGAGCCGGCTCGCGTCCCGGTGGCACAGGGCGGCCGCGACGAGACAGTTGGCGACCAGATAGACGGCGTCCAGGTGGGCGCCGTCGAAGTCCGGCGCCCAGAGCGCGGTGCTCGAGGCCACCATGTCGGCGACGAACCACGCGATCAGGGCGGACAGCAGGTATCGGGTCGGGCCGGACCACACGCCGGGCGCCAGCGCGAGCAGCGCCCCGGCCACGAACAGCAGCACGTCGCCGAACGGGTAGAACACCATCAGGGCGACGTTGACGGCGCCGTGTTCGCCGGCCAGCTGAGGCGCGACGTAGAACTGCCAGAACAGCGAGGCGACGACGGTGGTCATCGCGAGGACGTCGAGCGCCGCCTCCCGCATCCGGCCCGGCGCCCGCAGCCGGACCATCAGCAACAGTCCACCGACGAGCAGCGGGTAGCCCGCGACCCAGAGGATCTCGGCCGGCCACACCACGTCCATGTCGGGATACGCGCGGGAGACCAGCTCGTACGCGATGTCGCCGGTGAACCAGGTGCTCAGGCCACCGGCGATCGCCGCGTGGGCGAGCCGCGCCCGCCCCGCCGCCTCCCGCACGCTCCGCCACACCCACACCTGGATCAGGGCGAACACGGCGAAGTAGCTGAGGTAGGCCGGGCCGGACTCCGGTGCGACCAGCTTCGGCACGCCACCGGCGATCCCCACGGCGAGGATGACGGCTCCGGGCGGACGCTCCGGGCGGACGCTTCACGCGGCTCCTATCGGCCGCGCGAGCGCCCAACCAAGAAATTCAGGTCACCGGATCGAGACGGTGGCGTTCAGGTTGTTGAAGCCGGTCGCGGCCTCCCAGGTGCCCTCGTTGGCCAGCCGGATCGAGTATTCCGGACGGTTCGCCAGCAGCGGGTCGGGCAGTTCGAGCAGCAGCCGGTACGAACCGGTGGCCAGCGCGGACGGCACGGTGACGGTCTGGGCCAGGGTCGTGGCGCCGGGCTGCCAGGTGCGCGGGTCGGCCGGGAGCGGGATCCGGGTCACCGCGCCGGTGGTGTTCGAGCGGAGCACGAGCCGTACGGTGCGAGGGTTGTAGGGCGCGGCCCAGCCGTCGTTGCGCAGGCCGATGCTGATCGCCAGCGGCCCGCCCCGGCTCGCGCTGGAGGGATAGGTGCCGCTGGTCAGGGTGAGCCGGTAGCCGAGTTTGCGCTTGATGTCGGGCAGGCAGCCCTCGGCGGCGAAACCGGCGATGACGTCGGGGTTGTAGTTGACGTTGAGGTACGACCAGTGGAAGCCGGACAGCTCCGAGACCGCCGTCGGGCACTGGGACCGCGGCGGGTTCACCACGCAGGTCTCGCCGCCCATCGGGTTGGTGCGGGTGTCCTGCTGCAGGTAGGGATACTCGACGGCCGGGTTCTCGTAGGTGCCGTAGTCGTCCGGGCTGGCCAGGAAGCAGTCGTTGTGGTGGCCGATTCGCGGCACGGCCCCGGTGCCGTACATGGTGCGCTTGAATTTGGGCGTACGCAGTTGGATCGCGCGTGAGGCGGGCAGGACGCTCAGCAGTTTGTCCGTCACGCGTTTGCGGTCGGCCCAGTTCTGCGCGCTGATCACCCCCTCGTCGCCGAAGTTGCGGGTGTCCCACCACTCCCCCCACGTGCCGATCAGCCCGGCCTGCACGACCGAGATCACGTCGGCGTTGCGTTGCAGATAGGGGGCGAGCTGATCGAGGTGCGCGCTCACCTGATTCGGGGTGGCGTCGGCGTCATCGGTGTCGGTGTAGGCGAACCGCAGCACCACTTTCAGACCGGCCCGCCGTACGGTGTCCAATTGGTTCTGCAGGTGGGTCAGCGCGGCGGCACTGATCGGCGAGGTGCGATAGTCGCGCAGATAGAAGATGCACATGACCAGCGAGATGTTCTCGGTCGTGCGATAACCGCGCAGCACGTTCTCGTCGAAGGCGCCGGCGTCGCAGCTGCTCGTGTGGTGATAGAGGCCACGTTCCGGGTTGGCGAAATCGGCACTGCTGGCCTGATAGGTGACCCGGCTGGGAGCGGCCGCGGCTATCAGAGAAGCGCTCAGGACGATCGCGGCGGCTCCAGAAACCCACCGTCGTACGGACATGTTCCTCACCCCTTTATTCCGGTCTGTGCGATGCCTTGAATGAACTGGCGTTGCAGGAACACGAAAACGGCGATGACCGGCAGCGACGCGAGCAGCGAACCGGCCATGAGCACGGGATAGTCGGTCTGGAACTGACCCTGCAGCGAGGCCAGCCCGGCCGAGAGCGGCATGGTGTCCGGGTCGCTGTTGACCACCAGCGGCCAGAACAGGTCGTTCCACGACCAGATCAGCACCAGCACGGCCAGGGCGAGCAGACCCGGGCGGGCCAGCGGCAGCATGATCGACCAGTAGATGCGGACCGGCCCGGCGCCGTCGAGGCGGGCCGCCTCCTCCAGTTCCAACGGCAGGCCGAGAAAGAACTGCCGCAGCAGGAACACCCCGAACGCGCTGAACAGGCCAGGCACGATCAGCGCCTGCAGGCTGTTGAGCCAGCCCAGCGACGACATGATCTGGTACTGCGGGATGATGAACAGCTGCGGCGGCACCATGAGCACCGACAGCAGCACGCCGAAGAGCACGCCGCGGCCCGGGAAACGCAGCCGCGCGAACGCGTAGGCGGCCAGAGAGCAGAGCAGGACCTGCCCGGCCGTACGGGCGAGGGCCACGATCACAGTGTTGCGGAACTGGGTGCCGAAGGGCAGCAGGTCGAAGACCCGCCCGTAGTTCTCCCACCGGCCCTCGGGCAGCAACGTCGGCGGCACGGTGGTGGCCTCGCTGAGCGACTTCAGCGACGTGACGATCTGCCACAGGAACGGCGCCACCATGGCCAGCGAGGCCGCGACCAGCACGGTGTGCAGCAGCACGCGGGAGGGCGACGGCCTACGCATAGTGCACCCACCGGCGCTGCAGGCGGAACTGGGTCAGGGTCAGGGCGGCGATGATGAGCAGCAGCACCATGACGACGGCGGCCGCGTAGCCGCGATCGTTGGTGACGAAGGCCCGGTCGTAGAAGAGCGCAACGACGGTCTGCAGCCGCGGGTAGGCCGGGTTGGCCCGCGCCGAGGCCCCGGAACCGGCGATCACGAAGACCAGGTCGAACAGCTGCAGCGAGCCGATCACCGAGACGACCGAGACGAAGAACGCGGTCGGCGACAGCAGCGGCACCGTGATCCGCAGGAATTGCCGCACCGGGCCGGCGCCGTCGAGCGCGGCCGCCTCGTAGTACTCGGCCGGGATGGCCTGCATGCCGGCCAGGAAGATGATCAGGTTGTAGCCGAGGCTGCTCCAGACGCCGATCACCACCAGGGCGAACAGGGCCGTGGTCGGGTCGGCGATCCAGTTCGGCCCATCGATCCCGGCCAGCGACAGCACGTAGTTGATGAGCCCGTAGTCGCCGTTGTAGAGCCAGCGCCACACCATCGCGACGGCGACCGGCATGGTGACCACGGGCAGGAAGAACAGGGTGCGGTAGACGCCGACGCCGCGCATCCGGCGGTTGAGCAACGCGGCGAAGACCACGGCGAGCGGGATCGAGACCAGGCCGAGCACGGTGTACGAGATCGTGTTGACGAGCGCGCGGCCCACCTCGGGGTCGTGCGCCAGCCGTACATAATTATCCGTGCCTGACCATTCGTGGCCGCCGAACGCACCCCATTCGGTGAACGAGAAGTACGCCGTCTGCAGCACCGGCCAGAGATAGAAGACGCCCAGCCCGAGCGCGAGGGGCGCGATGAACGCGTAGGCCCACAGCGCCTCGGTGATCCGGTCCCGTCGCCGTGTCACCCGCTCACTCCTTGGCGAGCAGGTCGTTCATCGTGGCGGCGAGCTCGGTGGCGGCCTGCTCCACCGGTTGCTGCCCGCTCCACGCCTTGGTCAGGTGGGTCAGCTCGGCCTCGTTCCAGGCCGCGGTGTTCTTCGAGACCGGATAGGGCACCGCATAATCGACCGCGTCGAGGAACACCTGGAGATTCATGTCCGGGTGCGCTTTCACCCAGTCGGACTGCGTGCCGGCGTACGCGGGAATCGGTCCTTTCTTTCCGAGGATCTCGGCGGCCGGCTTGGAGCCCAGATATTTGACGAATTCCCAGGCCTGCTGCGGATGTTCGGTCTTGGCGCCGACGACGTTGGCCACGCCGTGGATGACGGTCGCCTGCTTCTCACCCCTGGGCAGCGGCGCGACGTCGACCTTGCCCTTGGTGTAGCCGTTTCCGGTGAATTCGGCGGCGTTCCACGACCCGCCCCAGTACATCGCGATCTTGCCGGCCTCGAACAGTTGCAGCGGCACGGTGTCGGTCATCGTCTTGAGGTCGGGCGACTGCTTGCCGGCGATCAGATCGGTCCAGAACTTGAGCCCGGCAATGGTTTTCGGGTCGTCGTAGCCGGACCGTTTGCCGTCGGGCGTGATGACGAACCCGCCGGCCTGCGCGATGGTGTCGTACTGGTATTCCTGGAAGCTGCTCAGCGAGGCCGCGGTGCCGTAGACACCCGCTTTGGCGTCGGTGAGCCGGGCCGCCGTGGCCTGGAAGTCGGCCCAGGTCCAGCCGTCCTTCGGATACGGCACCTTCTTGGCGTCGAAGAGCTTCTTGTTGTACCAGACGCCGACGGTGTCCATGTCCTTCGGCAGTCCGAAATTCTTTCCCTCGTACGTGTAAAGGTCGACCAGTGGCTTCGGATAGACCGACATGTCGGCCGGTTCGGGGTTGGGTGCGATGACCTTGTTGGCCGCGTAGAGCTGGAAGTTGGGGCCGTTCATCCAGAACACGTCGGGGGCCGCGCCACCGGTCGCCGCGGCCTTGAGCTTCGTCCAGTAGCCCTCCCAGGGGGTGAGCTGGACGTCGATGGTGATCTCGGGGTGGGTGCGGGTGAAGTCGGTGGCCAGTTCCTGCATGGCCGCCTTCTGGTTCTGGTCCCACACCGCGTAGGTCAGCGTGACGGGGCCGTCTTTTCCATCGCCGCCGTTTCCGTCGTCGCCGCCGGAGCAGCCGGTCAGGGCCAAGCTTGCCGCCAGCAGGGCGGTACCCATTCGCATGAAGGTGCGCATCTCATCGCCCTCATCAGATTGATGCCGGGAATTATCCTGGGGTGCATGGAAATTAATGCACGGCATCCATGACTCACAAGAGACGCGGGGCAAACGGTCAGTCCTGACTGCGCGCTCTGGCCGGTCCCGTGGGACTCGCCTCGTTCCCGCGCGCCTTTCGAGGCGGGCCGGGCCTAGCGCCGGGTTCGCAGCTGGGGCGAGCTCATGTCGAGGGCCAGCTTGGCCGCGCCCAGGGCGACGCCCTCGTCGGCCAGGGTCGAGACGCGGATCTCGGGTGTGCGCAGGCACCAGCGGTCGAGTTCGGCCCGCAGCGGCTCGAGGAACACATCGGCCGAGCGGGAGAAACCGCCGCCGATCACCACCAGCTCGGGGTCGAGCGTGAGCACCAGGGCCGAGACGCCCTGGGCGAGGTCCTTCACATAGCGGCGCAGCGCGGCCATGGCGGTCTTGTCACCGGCCCGGGCCGCGGCGAAGACGTCCCCCTGATCGGGCCGTGCCCGCAGGTGGCCGGGCGCGCGCTGCCACCCGGCCGCGGGCAGGGCGCCGATCTCGCCGGCCGCGTTGCCGAAGCCCCGGTGCAGCTTGCCGCCGATGATCAGGCCGGCCCCGGTGCGCCAGCCGGCCAGGATGAAGACCATGTCGGAGGCGTGCCGGGCAACCCCGCGCCAGGTCTCGGCCAGCGCCGCCACCTTGCAGTCGTTCTCGACCCGGACCGCGCCGCCGACCCGGTCGCGCAGGTGGCCGGCCAGGTCGACACCGGTCCACTCGGTCAGTGCTTCGGAGAGCATCACCCGGCCGGTGCCGTCGACCAGGCCGGTGGTGGCCACGCCGGCGCCCCAGAGCCGGTCGCCGGTCAGCCCGGCCGCCCGCAGCGCCCGGCCGATGACCCGGTCGGTGGCGGCCAGCCGTTCGCTGCGGCCCAGCTCGGGAGTCACCGGCACCTGGCGGCTGTGCAGCACCGTGCCGTCGAGGTCGGTGACCACCGCGAGGACCTTGTGGCCGCCGATGTCGACGCCGAGCAGGTGCCCGGCGTCGGCCCGGAACCGGTAGCGCCGGGCCGGGCGGCCCACTCCCCCGGCGGCCGGTTCGACCTCGGCCACCCAGCCCACCTCGAGCAGTTCCTGCACGACATCTTCGGTCGAGGCGCGGGACAGGCCGACCCGCCGGGACAGCTCGGTCAGCGTCTGCGGCGGCTCGTCGCGCAGGACCCGGATCACCGAGTCGGCGTTGAGCTGCCGCAGCCGGTTCAGGTCACCGCCGGCCAGGTGTGCCGTCACCAACGCCCCCTTGAGGTTCCGATCCCCACGCCTTTAGATGGAGTCCTTGATAACTGCCGAAGGGGACACCATGTCTGCGGTGACTCTAGCTCTCGTCGGTGCCGGCCTTCGCGGGCAGGCGTACGCACGGCACGCGGTCAGCACCGGCGCGGCCCGGGTGGTGGCCGTGGCCGAACCTGATCCGGCGCGGCGCGCGGCGGCCGCGGCCGAGTTCGGGATAGCGTCCGACCACGTCTTCGACTCGTGGACCGGCCTGGCCGACCGGTCACGCCTGGCCGACGCGGCCATCGTCGCCACCCAGGACCGGATGCACCGCGACCCGGCCGTCCGGCTGGCCGGCCACGGCTACCACCTGCTGATCGAGAAGCCGCTGGCACCCACCGACGAGGACGCGAGCGCGATCGTCGAGGCGGCCCGGCGCCACCGGGTGATCACCGCCGTCTGCCATGTGCTGCGCTACACCCCGTACACCAGAGTGCTGAAGTCGCTGCTGGCCGAGGGCCGCATCGGCAAGCTGGTGAGCGTGCAGCACCTGGAGCCGGTGGGCTGGTGGCACTTCGCGCACTCGTTCGTGCGCGGCCACTGGCGCAACACCGAGGAGTCGGGCCCGCTGCTGCTGACCAAGTGCTGCCACGACATCGACTGGCTGATGTACCTGTTCGAGCAGCTGCCCGACCGGGTCAGCTCGTTCGGAAGCCTGTCCCATTTTCGCGCTTCCGAACGCCCCGCCGGCGCCACCGACCGTTGCCTGGACTGTCCCGTCGAGAACACCTGCCCGTACTCCGCCTCGCGCCGCTACGCGCAGGCCCTGGCCGACCCCGACGAGCATTTCTGGCCGCTGGGCGCGGTCACGCCGACACCCACTGCTTCTTCGGTCGAACAGGCATTGCGGGAGGGCCCGTACGGCCGGTGCGTCTACGCCTGCGACAACGACGTGGTCGACCACCAGGTCGTCAACATGGCCTTCCCCGACGGCGCGACCTGCTCGTTCACGGTCAGCGCGTTCACCCCCATGGAGCACCGGCGCACCCGCTTGCAGGGCACACACGGCTACCTCGACGGCGACGGCCGCACGGTGCGTCACCTGGACTTCCGTACGGGAAAGGTCGAGGTCCTGGACTCCGCGTCCGACGGCGGCCCATCAGCGGCGGACGGCCACGGCGGCGGTGACGATGGCCTGGTCGACGCTTTTCTGCAGGCGGTAGCAACCGGCGACGGCTCGGCCCTGCTCTCGGACCCGGTCGAAAGCCTGGCCACGCACCGCGTCGTGTGGGCCGCCGAGCAGGCCCGCCTGACCGATCAGGTGGTGCGGCTGCCCGCGTGATCCACCCAGGCCGGGCGGTCGCCGCCCGGGCCGGGTGCGCGACGTCAACCTCCTCGACCGCTTCGGCCAAGCGGCCGATCAACCGCTCCCGGGTGCCTCGTTCCATACCCCTCGTCCTGCTCCGTTTCCTCGCTCGTCCGAGAGTGTCGCGACGATGTACGCCGTAACCATCGCCGAAGTTCGCGCAAGGCTTCAGGATTTCCGAGCCGGCGACTTCAGGACATCATCCAGACGTCGCGGCCGCCGTCCTTGAACAGGTTGGTGGCCGGCGCGTCGGCGAGGGTCGGCACCGCGAGGCCGTGGCCGGTGTGGCGGTCCAGCGCCGCCCAGACTGCGGCGGCCTCCAGCACGGATTCCGGGTTGTGCACCGCCAGCCACGCGGCGGCATCGTCGAGCAGGTCGAGCGCGGTTGAGGGCAGGCTGCGGTCGCCGATGTGGCGAGCGGCCAGCCGGACGGCTTCGGTGAGGGCGTCGTCGGCGATGCGCAGACGGTGGTGCCGCTCGTAGCTCGGACGGACCGCCTGCAGGATCGCGACTGATGCCGCGGCGGTTGGCACTGCGATGAGCACCGGCGTGAAAGAGCGGTCCAGGCTGCGATCGGTCGCTCGGGCGGATTCGTAGTCGGCGGCTGTGCTGGTCGCGATGATCTGAACATCATTTCGGAGCAGGCGGTACATCTCCCGCCAGTGGAAATAGTCCTCCACGACGACGATGACGTCCTTCTGCCCGGCGATCTCGACGATGAGTTCGTCCGGTGCGACCCCACGGTCGACGCCGTAGAGGAGCTTGCCGGCCAGGGCGGGTGGCACGCGGCCGGCCGCGATCCGTTGGGCCAGACCCTCGATCACTGCGGTCTTCCCTGCACCCGGTTCGCCGATGAGGACCGGGTTGTTGCGCTTGTGCAGCGAGATGACCCGCAGGATGTGGTCGATCTCCCGGTCACGGCTGACGATCGGAACCGCCGCGGGATCGCGGGCAACCCGGGTCAGGTCTCGGCCGAAGCGGAACGACTCTGCGGCGGGCGGCTCCTCGGGCGCATCTTCCTTTGGCGCAGGCTGATGACCGTTGGTGCCGGCCGGCGTCACGGGCATCGAAGGCGCCGTGGCCGGCACCGGCGGCAACACGGTCGGCATCAACCGCGGACGGGGGCTGGGACGCGTGCGGATCCGCGAGATCAGCTCGGCCAGGTCGCGACTGCTCCTCCGCAGATCGGCGTCGACCTGCCCGCGCACCACCTGCTCCTTGAACTCCTCTAGCCCTTTGAGCCGTTGCGCCTCGAGCAACCGGCGGAAGTTCTCGGTGGCGGTGATGGGCTCGTCGAAAGAGGCGGCGATTGCGTTCGCCCACCGCGGTTCCCAGGCGCGGAACTCGTCCGGCCATCTCCCTGACACCTCCTTCCGTTTGGACGGTCCGGGTGGCATCAGCGCGCAGGTCGACCACGACCAGGCGCGCGCCTCGGCTTCCGGCAGCGCGGCGAGGACGCAGGCGATGATCCGGGCGGTTTCGGCCGGTCCCAGCCCCACCCCGATCCGGTCCCGGCCAAGGACCACCCCGCGCAGCACATCACGCACCCCGGCTGCGAATTGCGTGTCCGACATCTGCGGCTCGGCCGCTTGAGCACCCGTGGCTTCGATGCCACGTTGCCAGGCCTCAGCCGCTTCCAGCTCCTTCGTCGCGAAGGCGAAACGGCAGGTTCCGGCCACACCGAACTCGCCGCGCCGGCCTTGAACTGCAAAGCACCAGACGTGATGCCCCCTCACCGGCACCTTGCGCAATGTCCAGACCGGATGGCTGCCGGTGGTGCGCAAAAAGTCCGGCGGCTGGCAAAGATCGGCGTTGAGAAGCCCTTCCGCTGCGGCCCAGTATTCGGCGGGCGCATCGCTGTCGCGACGCTGCGGGCTGAAACCCGTACCGGTCAGGTCCGCCCACTGGACGACTACCATCCCGTCCTTCATCGGCTGGCCTCGAGCAGGTCGGTCAGGTCGGAGAGGGCCCAGTCGTGCGCCGGCGTGCCCGGGGACGCCGAGTGGACGATCTCCCTCAGCAGCGCCTCGGCTTCGGCTCTGGCGCCGAGCAGGGCGACGTTGCGGGCCAGCATGTGCTGCGTTCGCAACGTGTCCTCGTGGTCGGGGCCGAGCAGCCGCCGGCGGTCGGGCAGCAGCACCCTCAACATGGCAACGGCGTCGTTGCGGGCGCCCGCCTCGCCCAGGTTGACCGCCAGATATTGGCGCGTACGCAGGTGTTCTGCGTTGTCCGGGCCCAGACCCGAGCGGGTTTCCAGCTCCAGGATGTCCTGGAGGAGGTGGGACGCCTCCCTCGGATCGCCGGCGGCTCCGACCGCGTGCGCGGCCAGGCGCCGCGTCCGTAGTGTCTCCTCATGGTCGGCACCGTGAAGTCGGGTCTGCTCGGCCTCCACTGATCGCAGGACCTCCAGGGCGGCTGGCCACTGCCCTTCGCCCACCAGCGTCTCGGCCTGGTCGAAGCGCAGACGGCAGGCTGCCGCCACGGCCGCCGACGAACCGCGGTTGCGGGCCAGGAACAGGCTGGAGGCCGTACGGGATCCGCGGCCGATCGGCGTCGGCAGGTTGCGGGCGGTCAGTCGTTCCTCGACCGCGCGGTAGACGGCGTCGAACGTCAGGAACTCGTCCTCCGTCGGCACTCCCTCGCTCAGGACCTCCAACAGGCGCTCGGTGAAAGCGGTGTGCCTCTCCCCCGGCAGGACCAGCGCCACCTTGTCGGCCTGTGACGAAGTGAGCAGGCAGCATCCCTCGACGTTGAGCTGTGTGACCAGTGACTCGGCGGCTCCGCTCAGCTCGCCGTCGAGCGCCGTTCCCGAGAAGCAGCAGTCCAGGATGATGACCTTGACGCGGGCGGGGCTCCGGATGACGATCTCGCGGAGCACGTCGTACTTGAGCGCGCCGAAGTTGGGATCCTCCGGGTCGGTCTCATACATCGCGAGGTAGAGCTCGTGGCGGGGACCGGCCTTCAGACCGTGGCCGGCGTAGTAGATGAGCAGCAGGTCCTTGGCCTGGACGGCGACGGCACGCAGCCGGCGCCCCAGGGTGGGCAGGCTGTCGTCGTCGACGAACGAGACGCAGTTGGCGGGCGGCACGATGCCGTACGTGCCGTCGGTGAACGAGGCCGCCAGGTCGGTGACGTTCAGCCGGACCTCCGGCACCGCCGGCAAGGCCTCGGCGTGGGCGAACCTGGAGGCGCCGAGCAGGATGACCTGCGAGCGATCCCCGTCCGGCAGGCTCACGAAGGTCCGTCCCCCAACCCCCGCAGGATCTTCTCGATCTCGGAGGCGTCGGTGTTCGTCGCGTCGAGCTCGATCTGACGGATCGGCCCGTTGCGCAGGGAGACCTTGAGGCGGACGGTGCGGTTGCGGGCCTGCGACAGCCAGGCGTTGAGGGATCCGGCCAGCACGGTCAGCACTCCGCCCGAGCCGACGGCGATGGTCAGGACCTCGAGCGCGCCCAGCTCACCGGGCCGCGGTGTCGACCGGACCCGGTTGACCAACGGCCGGAGATCGGGCTCGCTCACCAGCCATCCGCCAAGATCGTCGGCGTCCACTCCGGACAACTGAAGCTCCATTGAACGGATGGTAGTGAGGCCGCGCCTCTCCGACCTCCCCCGATGGGGTCACTCAGTCCGTGACAGCGCTGAGGTCAGGCGGCTTCGAGGAGGTCTTCGGCGCGGCCCTCGAGGGTCTTGGCCATCTCGGTGGAGCGGGGCAGCATGATTGCTTCGTACGCGCGCACGCCCTCGTCGAGGGTGGGCGCGGCGGCCAGGGCCAGGGCCAGGTCGCTGGCGTCCAGCATGGCCAGGTTCACGCCTACGCCGAGGGGCGGCATCAGGTGGGCCGCGTCGCCGAGCAGGGTGGCGTTCGGGTGGTGGGTCCAGGTGTGCGGGACGGGCAGGACGTTGATCGGGCGGTCGATGTACGGGCCGTCGTTGTCGGTGACCAGCCCCCGCATCTCGGGGGACCAGGCCGCGAACTCGGTGCGCAGGCCGGCTCGGATCTCCTCGGTGGACAGGCCGGTCACGGCGGCCGGGGAGCGGCGGATGATGTAGACCCGGATGTGGTCGCCGCCGTTGCGCTGGGCGAACAGGCCGCGTTCGCCGTCGGCGGCGGCCGCTCCGCCCTGGCCGACCAGCGCGGCCAGCTCGGGGTGGCGGTTCTCCACGTCGTTGAACCACGCCTCCAGGAACGACACCCCGGTGTACTGCGGCACGGCTGTGGAGACCAGCGGCCGTACGCGGGAATAGGCCCCGTCGGCGCCGATGACCAGGTCGGTCCCGGCCGTGGTGCCGTCCTTGAACCGCAGGGTCCGGCCGTCGGTCGACGCCAGGTCGTGACCCCAGCGCACGGTGCCGGGCTCCAGCGAGTCGAGGAGCAGGTCGCGCAGCACGCCGCGGTCGATCTCGGGCTTGAACAGCTCGCCCTCCTCGGGCATGTGGTGCTCGCGCAGCTCGCCGGTGATCGAGTACGCCCGCATCTCCTGCCCCTCGGGACGGGACAGCCGGAAGAACTCCTCCAGCAGGCCGGCCTCGCGCAGAGCGACCTGGCCGTCGTCGGCATGCAGATCGAGTGTTCCGCCCTGGTTGCGGGCGTCGCGGCTGGTGTCGCGGTCATAGACGGTCACGGGGATGCCGTGCCGCTGCAGGATGCGGGCGCAGGTGAGGCCGCCGGGGCCGGCGCCGATGATGCTGATCCGATTCATGACTACTCCTTCGGTGAGCGGGGGCGATGTGCCTCCTCCACCAGAAAAGCAAACTCGATCCAAAAGTGCAACGAGTCAACTTTGTGTTTCATTCAACAGTTGGATACGCTCAACTCATGACCGAGCCCGTCGTCGGCCGCCGCGAACGCAAGAAGGCCGCCACCCGCCAGGCGATCGCCGACGCCGCCCTGCGCCTGTTCCTCGAGCGCGGCTACGACCAGGTCGGCATCCGTGACATCGCGGACGCCGCCGACGTCTCCACGACCACGCTGTTCAAGCACTTCAGCGGCAAGGAAGCGCTGGTCTTCGACCAGGAGCAGGACGTCGACGCCGGGCTGGTCGCGGCGGTGCGCGAACGCGTCGCCGGGGAGAGCGTCGCCGACGCGCTTCGACGCTATGTCCTGGCCCATTGGCTGCCGATCGCCGGGCATCCCCAGCGGGCCGAATTCGTCGCGCTGGTCGACACCACGCCGGCGTTGCGGGCGTACTACGAGCAGATGTGGACCCGGCACACCGGCACGCTCGGGGCCGCGATCGCGGCCGAGCTGGGCCGGCCCGCCGACGACCTCGCGTGCCTCACGCTGGCCCGGTTCGTTCTGGACATCCCGGCCCTGACCAGCACCCGTCCGGACCGGCGGGCCGCCGTCGAGACGATCTTCGAGCTGCTGCGCGACGGCTGGAACGAGCGCACGGGCTAAAAAAGCGGCGCCGAAGGGGATGCGGGCTGAAAAACGCTGAAGGGGATGCGGCGCTGCGGGGCGCGCACTGAAGATCCGGCATTGAAGGACACGCGCACTGAAGATGCGGCACGAGGGCACGCGCACTGAAGATGCGGCGCCGATCGGCACGCGCACTGAAAATGCGGCGCTGATCGGCACGCGCACTGAAGATCCGGCGCTGAAGGCACGCAGGCTGAAGATCCGGCACTGAAGGGCGCGCGGGCTGAAGATGCGGCGTTGAAGGGCGCGCGGGCGGAAAGCGACAGCTGAAAGACGGCGGCGACCGAGGAGGCGGGCGCCGGAACCCTGTCAGTCGGTGATCGAGGCGCGGAACGTGTAGCGGTCGCCGCGGTAGGCCTGGACCGTCAGCTCGATCGGGACGCCCTCCTGGTTGAACGTCAGCTGCGTCGCGGCCAGGATCGGGACCGGGCCGGTGATGTCGAGCTGCTCCCGCTCGTCGTCGGTGGCGATGCGGGCCTCGACCGAGTAGTCGGCATAGTGCGGCTGCTGCCGCGGGGACGCCGCCCGCAACACCTCGTAGAGCGAGCGCTGCGTGAAGTCGGTCGTCGCCAGTTCGGGGGCGACGGTCAGCGGCAGGCGGTTGTGCTCGACCGCGATCACCAGGTCGTTGAGGTAGCGCAGGCGGCGCATCTCGAACAGGTCGGCGCCGGCCACCGTCCGCAGCAGCTCGGCCTCGCGGACGGTGGCCGGACGGACCGCGCTCGACAGCACCTCGTTACGCATCACCAGGCCGCGCTGGGCGGCCAGGTCGGCGAACCCCAGCACCCGGCCCGCGGTTCCGGCGCCGCGCTGCTGCGGGGCGGCAGCCACGGCCCAGCCCCGCGCGGGCAGGGAGACCAGCACACCACGCTCGCGCAGTTCGCCCAGTGCGGCCCGGATCGTGACCCGGGAGACCGCGTAACGCTCGGCCAGCTGACGCTCCGAGGGCAGGCGGGCGCCGTCGGTGCCGTCGGCGGCCCGCAGGTCGTCGTGGATCTGATCGGCGAGCCGCAGGTAGAGCGGGAGAGCGTCGGGGCCGATCAGGGGGCTGGTCTGCACCGGGACGACGGTACCAGCTCAACCAGTTGAAACCGTTGACATACCAGTTGCATACCAGTAGCTTTCCGGAACCAGACCAGAATTGTCAGCGGACACGCAACCACTAGCGCAGCCGGACACGCAGCCAACAAGCGTCGAGAAGACCGGCCGGGGCAACGAGCCCAGCCGCGAGCAGATCAGCGCAGCCGGATGCGCACCCAACAAGCACAGCCGGATGCGCACCCAACAAGCACACCCGGACGCGCGGCCAAAAGCGCAGCGCACAGGGCACGACCCGAGCAAGAGCAGAAGCAAGGAGCACGATGACTGGCAGCACCTATACCCGCGCCGAGATCGAGCAGCAGCCGGACGTCTGGCGCGCGACCCGGCGCGTCGTGCAGGCCGCCCGCGCGGAGGTCGACCGCCTGCTCGGCGCGGCCCTGGACGAGCGCACCCGCATCGTGCTGACCGGCGCCGGAACTTCCGCGTACGCCGGTGAGGTTCTGGCGCCGGAACTGGCCCGCGCACTGAAGCGACCGGTCGAGGCGATCGCGACCACCGACATCGTCACCGACCCGCAGGCCGTGGTCGCCGGGGACCGGCCGGTGCTGCTGGTGTCGTTCGCCCGCAGCGGCAACAGCCCGGAATCGGTCGCCGCGGCCGGACTGATCGACCAGCTCGCCCCGGCCGCCCACCACCTGGTGATCACCTGTGACGCCGACGGGCAGCTGGCCCGCGCGTACGCCGGAGCCGCCAACGCCGCCGTGGTGACCCTGCCCGCCGAGACCAACGACCGCGGCTTCGCCATGACGTCGTCGTTCACGTCGATGGTGCTCGCCGCCTACCTGTGCCTGGCCGGCGACGCCGACGTCGACGCGTTGGCCGAGGCCGCCGCCACCGTGCTGGCCGGTGCGGGAAAGATCGAGCGGACCGTCACCGAGCTGCGGCCGGGCCGCATCGTCTATCTGGGCTCGGGCAGCCTCAAGGGTCTGGCCCGCGAGGCGGCGCTCAAGACCCTGGAACTGACCGCGGGCACGACGGTCGCGCTCGGCGAGTCGACGCTGGGCTTCCGCCACGGCCCCAAGGCCGCCCTCACCCCGGACACCCTCGCCGTCATCTTCGTCTCCGGCGACGACTACCGGCGGGCGTACGACCTGGACCTGGCCCGCGAGCTGACAGGCGAACTGGGCAACGAGCGGGTCGTGCTGGTCGACGACGACAAAGACGACCGCGAGCGCGACAACAAAGGCGACAACAAAGACGACCGGGAAGGCACGTGGCATGTCCCGCGAGCTCCGGGCATGCCGGACGCGCTGTGGGCGCTCGCCGCCGTCATCACCGCTCAGCTCACCGCGCTGACCTGCTCCCGGGCGGCCGGGATCACCCCGGACAACCCGTTCCCGGGCGGCGAGGTCAACCGCGTGGTGCGGGGCGTCGTCATCCATCCGTACGGGGAACTGGGGGTCTGACATGTATCTCGGCGTGGACGGAGGCGGCACCAAGACCGCGTTCTGCCTCATCGACGACGACGGCGCGATCGTCGCCACGGCCCGCACGGCCAGCATCTACTACCTGATGAGCGGCATCGAGATCGTCGAACCGCTGCTCGCCGAGGGCACCGCCGAGGTGTGCGCGGCGGCCAGCATCAAACCCGAGGACATCTCGTACGCGTTCTTCGGGATCCCCTGCTACGGCGAGGTGCTGCCCGACGTCCCGAAACTCGACGCCCTCCCCCGGAATGTGCTCGGCACCGACCGCTACCGGTGCGGCAACGACATGATCTGCGGCTGGGCCGGCTCGCTGGGCGCGGTCGACGGCATCAACGTGGTGGCCGGCACGGGATCGATCGCCTACGGCGAGAACGGCGACCGCAAGGCCCGCGCCGGCGGCTGGGGCGAGATCTTCGGCGACGAGGGCTCGGCCCACTGGGTCGCCATCCGGGGTCTCAACGCGTTCAGCAAGATGGGCGACGGACGGCTGCCCCGCGGCCCGCTCGTCGACATCCTGCGGACGAAGCTCGGCCTCACCGACGACCTCGAACTGGTCGACGTCGTGCTCAACCGCTGGCAGGCCGACCGGGCGAAGATCGCCGCGCTCAGCACCGCGGTCAGCGAGGCGGCCGACGCCGGCGACACCGTCTGCGCTGCGATCCTGCACGACGCCGGAACCGAACTCGCCGCCATGGTCGACGCCCAGGCCCGCGTGCTCGGCTTCGGCCCCGATCAGAACGTCCCGGTCTCCTACTCGGGCGGGATGTTCACCTGCGCACCCCTGCTCGCGTCGTTCCGGCAGGCCCTGACCGGGCGCTACGACCTGCGCGAACCGCTCCTTCCCCCCGACCACGGCGCGGCCCTGTACGCCGCACGCCTATCGAACGGAACCCCGACATGACCTCACTCGGCACCACCGCCGCCCGGCGTACGGGCTGGATCCCGTACGCGGCCCTGCTCGTGCTCTTCTGGGGTGTCTGGGGCGCCTTCTCCAGCCAGCCGACCAGCAGATACGGCTACCCCGACGGCATGGTCTACATCGTCTGGTCGATCACCATGATCATCCCCGCCGTGGCCGCCCTGCGCGGGGCCACCTTCGACCGCCGGCCGGTCGCCGCCGCGTACGGGCTGATCGTGGGTATCACCGGCGCCGGCGGCCAGCTGCTGCTGTTCAAGGCGCTGACCATCGGGCCCGCGTACATCATCTTCCCGATCATCGCCCTCTCCCCCGCGATCACCGTGATCATGGCGTTGGTCGCGCTCAAGGAACGCCTGACCCGCCTGGCCGTGATCGGCGTGGTGATGGCGCTGGTGGCGATCGTGCTGTTCTCCGTCGCGCCCAGTGACGAGGGCGTCTCCACCGGCCCGTACCTGATCCTGGCCGTGCTGATCTGCGTCGCGTGGGGTGTGCAGGCCTATTACATGCGCAAGGCGGCGGTGGCCGGCGTCAACGACGCGACCACGTTCGGCTGGATGACGATCAGCGGCCTCGTGCTCATCCCGGTCGCCCTGATCATGATGGGCGGCTTCCCGACCGGCTTCCCGTGGCAGGCGCCCGCCCTGACCGCGGTCACCCAGGTGCTCAACGCCGTCGGCGCGCTCTTCCTGGTGATGGCGATGAGCCGCGGCAAGGCGTCGGTGGTCGCGCCGATCACCAACGCGCTGGCGCCGGTGCTCACGATCGCGCTGTCGCTGGCGATCTACCAGACCATTCCGTCCGGGTGGCAGACCGCCGGCATCGTGCTGGCGCTGGCCGGTTCGACGCTGATGGTCTACACGACCGAGAAGTCCGCGGAACTGGCCGAGGTATGACCCGCGTCGTCACCGTCACGCTGAATCCGGCGCTCGACATCACGTACGCGGTTCCGGCGCTCGCCGTCGGCTCCAGCGTCCGGGTCGAGGCGGTCCGGTCGCGGGCCGGCGGCAAGGGCGTCAACGTGGCCTCCGTGGTGCGGCAGCTGGGCGGCGACGCGATCGTCGTCGCCCCGGCGGCCAGCGCCGAGCCGGACCCGTTCCGCGAGGGGCTCGACAGCCTGGGCCTGGCTCACCACCTGGTTCCCGCTTTCGCCACCGTACGTCGGACCGTCGCCGTCGTGGGTGCCGACGGTCCGACGACGATCCTGTTGGAGCCCGGCAGCCCCGCGCCGCAGGGAACCGCCGCCGCTGTCGAGGGTGTGATCACGGAAGAGCTGGCCGGCGCGGACGCCCTCGTCGTCTCCGGCAGCGTCCCACCGGGGTTGACGGCCGACCTCCCCGCTCGGCTCGCCCGGCTGGCCCGGGAACGGGATATTCCGGCCGTTGTCGACGTTTCGGGCCCGGCCCTGCGCGCCGCGGTCGGCTCCGGTGCCGTGCTCGTTCCCAACCGGGACGAACTGGCCGACATCTGGGGCCCGGTCCATGACGTCGTCGCTTGTGGACGCCAATTGCTGCAACAGGGCGCATCCGCGGTCGTCGTGACCCTCGGTGAGGACGGCGCCGTGGCCGTCACCGCCGGTGGCGCCTGGCACGCCCGCGCCGCCGAGGTGGTCGACGGCAACCCGACCGGCGCCGGCGACGCCGCCACCGCCGCCCTGGCCCTTTCCCTGGCCGCCGGCACCCCCTGGCCCGCTGCCCTCGCCGACGCCGTCGCCACCTCGGCCGCCTGCGTGCTGCGCCCGGTGGCCGGCGAAATCGATCTCGAGGCACGCCGCCGCTGGCTCGGGACCATCACCGTGGAGGAACTTCCGTGAGCCTGTTGACCGACCTTCGAGGCCGCGGCCACGCCGTCGGCGCCTTCAACGCCATCCTGCTCGAACACGCCGAGGCCATCGTCACCGGCGCCGAACAGGCCGGGCTGCCGGTCATCCTGCAGATCTCCCAGAACGCCGTGCGCTACCACGGTTCGCTGGCCCCCTTCGCCACCGCCTGCCTGAGCCTGGCGTCGGCCGCCTCGGTGCCGGTGACCGTCCATCTCGACCACGCCGAGGACGAGAGCCTGATCGACCAGGCGGTCGCGCTGGGCCTGCGTTCGGTGATGTTCGACGCGGCCACCCTGCCGTACGAGGAGAACGTGGCCCGCACCCGGGCGGTCGTGCAGCGCTGCCACGCGGTGGGCTGCCTGGTCGAGGCCGAGCTGGGCGAGATCGGCGGCAAGGACGGGGCCCACGCTCCCGGCGTCCGCACCGATCCGGCCCAGGCGGCGCAGTTCGTCGCCGAGACCGGCGTGGACTCACTGGCCGTCGCGGTCGGCTCCTCGCACGCCATGTCGAGCCGCGACGCCCGCCTCGACCTCGACCTGATCACCCGGCTCGCCGAGGCCGTTCCGGTGCCGCTGGTGCTGCACGGCTCGTCCGGCGTGCCCGACGACGGTCTTCGGGCCGCCGCCGCCCGGGGCATCACCAAGGTCAACGTCGGCACGCTGCTCAACCGGGTGCTCACCGAGACCGTCCGCGACGTGCTGGCCGACCAGGACACGTTGACCGATCCGCGCAAATATCTGAAGCCGGGCCGGGACGCCGTACGGGCGGAGGTGACCCGCCTGCTGCGGCTGCTCGCCACAGATGTGACGGGTCCCACAGCGGCCGATGATCCGCGGACGGGGGCGGCAGCGTCTAGCCCCGTGTGAGCCGCATCCTCCTCATCGAACTACGCCGCTCGACCGTGCTCTGGGCGGCCCTGACGATGCTGGCGAGCGGGACCGCGATGCTCTACTCGGCTCGCCAGCGGTGGACCTCGGGCTGGATGATCCTGGCCCTGGACCAGCGGTGGTACCTGCCGTTCCTGGCCGGCATCGCCTTGGCCGCGGGCGCCGCGCAGGGCCGCCGGGAACGCCGGTCCCGGGTCGAGGAGTTGTTCGCCGGCATGCCCCGGCCCCGCTTCCAGCAGGTGGTGCCGGTCCTGATCGCGTACGGGATCTCGATGGTCCTCGCCTATGCCGGCGCCACCGCCCTGGCCGCCCTGTGGATCCTCGGCACCGCCCACTACCTGCCGGTCGGCGCCTTCCTCGGGGTGGTGGCGGTCGGTGCGGTGGCCGTGCTGGCCGGGTCCTGGTTCGGTCTGGCGGCCGGGCGATTGCTGCCGTACGTCGTCACGGCGCCCGCCCTGGCCATCCTGAGCCTGGCGTCGCCGTTGGCCGTGCCCGGTCGCGAGGGCTGGGTGAGCGCCCTGCTGTTCCCCGCGCACGGCCTGGGCAGCGGAACCGACTTCGACACTATCCAGGCCCGTTTCAGTATCGGCCAGCTCCTCTACCTGACCGGCCTGGCCGCCGGGGCCGCGCTGCTGTTCGCCCGCACCCGGTGGCCCGCCCTGCTGCCCCCACTGCTGGGCACGGCGCTCGCCGCTCTCGTCCTGCAGGGCGGCGCGGCCTTCGTACGGGACCCGATCGACCCCGTCGCCCGCTCTCTCGTCTGCACCCCCGACGCCCCCACGGTCTGCGTGGCCCGCGTCCACAGCGGAGTGCTCGACGAGGTGGCACCGCCCGCCCGTGCCGCCCTGGCCACGCTGTCCCGCCTCCCCGGCGCCCCGACCCGGGCCGTCGAGGCGGGACTCGTCCCGCGCTCCGCCGACACCCTGCTGATTCCCCTGGCGATCGACGACAACGGACACGCGCTCGGCACCGGCCGCCTCGCCGAGAACCTGGGCGTCCTCCCCTTCCCGTGCCCCGCCGACTCCCCCGGCCCCGACACCACGGTTGTCGACGCCGCGTCGGCCTGGCTGCTGGGCACCCCCGACGCCTCCGCTCAGGCGCACGAGCTGAGCAAACTCAGCGACCAGGAGGCCGCGGCCCGGGTCGCCGCCGTCCGCCGGGCGGTCCTGACCTGCTCGCGCGCGACCTACTGAGCCACGCTCCGGTAGTACTCGAGCAGTTCGTCGATCGTGTCGGGTCCGTACGCGGCCGCGCCGGCGATCTGCACGCGGGTGCGATCCAGCCTGACCTGCTCGTCGGTCACGCTCTCCACGCAGTCGGCCGGGATGTACAGAGGCCCGGCGCCGACGCCGAAGAGCCCGTCGTGCTCCACGCGCAGCAAGCGTGCCGGGTCGGTCAGCACGTCGTCGATCCGGCCGATCTCCCGGCCCTCGTTGTCGAGCACCTCACGTCCACGGATGTCGAGGCCGTCCATCGGATTCACCACGTACCTCCTCTGCTCCTGGCCCTGCGGGCAACGCTAGGAACGGGATGTCGCGAACACCCGGCGGTCGCTTCTCCGTTCAATGACAAACAGTGATCGAACGGTCGCTGGTTTGCGCGGAGGCTGGGCGGGCATGCGTGCTGGTGAGCAACGTTTCCCCAAGGAAGTGATTCACGATGTCCCGCGCCACCGATGCGCGCAACCTTCCCCCGGCCCGTGATCTGCAGTCGGGAACTGCCTGGTACGGCGTCAACCAGCGACGCGTCACACCGGACCGCGACAACCGGCGATCCCACCGCTGGGAGGACGAACCACCGCCGCCCGCGCGCGGTTAGAGCAGTTCACGGACGGCCGCCGCAAGGATTCCGCAAGCGGAGCGTGCGAGCCTCTTGGTCAGCGGCCCGTAGGCGGTACGGGGGTCTGCCTACGGGCCGCTGCGAATCCGGGGCCCGGGAGCGTCCAGCGGAACTTCCCGGGCGTACCACGCCGGCGCCCAGCCTCTGATGTGATGACCGTCGATTTATCGGGCATTTATCGGACCTTCCGTACGGTCGGTCGTCATGTCGATCAAGGTCTCCGTTGTCGTCCCCGTGTTCAACGAGGAAGACGTTCTGCCGCTGTTCGAGGACCGGCTGCGGCCGGTGCTCGACGCGCTCGGGATTCCGTACGAGGTCCTGGCCGTCGACGACGGCAGCCGTGACGCCACCCCGGCCGTGCTGGAGGGCATGCGTTTCCGCTGGCCGGAGCTGCGCGTCGTCCGGCTCCGGCGCAACAGCGGGCACCAGAACGCGCTCACCGCCGGCCTGCACCGGGCCCGCGGCGAGTACGTGGTCAGCATCGACGTCGATCTGCAGGACCCGCCCGAGGTCATCGCCGAGATGCTGCGTCTGGCCGAGGCCGAGGGGCTCGACGTGGTCCACGGCGTGCGGGCCGACCGCAGCAGCGACACCCCGTTCAAGCGCTGGACCGCCGGCGCCTACTACCGGCTCGTCCGGCGGGTGGTCGGCGCGAACGTGCCCGCCGACGCCGGCGACTTCCGGATGCTCAGCCGCCGGGCGGTCGACGCGCTGATCGGGCTCCCGGAGCACGGGCCGGTCTACCGTCTGCTGGTGCCGTGGCTGGGCCTGCCCAGCGGCGAGGTGACCTACGCCCGGCAGCCCCGAGCGGCCGGGCGGTCGAAGTATCCGCTCGCCAAGATGATGCGGCTGGCCCTCGACAGCATCACCGGATTCTCGGCCGCCCCGCTGCGGCTCGCCACGTGGCTCGGCTGCGCCGGCATCGCCCTGTGCGTGCTGCTGGGCCTCGGTGTGCTCGCCGCCTACTGGTGGGGCGACGTGGTGCCGGGGTGGTCGTCGATGCTGGTGGTACTGGTGTTCCTGGGCGCGCTGCAGCTGTTGTGCCTGGGCCTGCTCGGCGAGTACGTGGCCCGCATCTTCACCACGTTGCAGGGCCGACCGGCGTACGTGGTGGCCTTCGACTCGGAAATGCTGGCCACCCGGTGACCGACCTGCTTGTCGCGCCCGCGCCGGCCCCGGTCCGGACTACCGCCCCGTGGCAGGCGGCGTTCCGCACCGCCCTCGCCGTGTGGTCGGCCGTCACCGTGGTCCACATCGCGGTGACCGTGTTCTCCCGGTCGAGCTGGCTGAGCTGGAACAACTGGGATGCCCAGCACTACGTCACGATCGCCGAGGTCGGCTATCACGTGGGCCCGGGCTATCCGGCCTTCTTCCCGCTCTATCCGCTGCTGATCCGCGTCTTCGACCCGCTGCTGCCGGGCGGCGGGCTGATCAGCGCCCTGGTCGTCGCCAACGCGGCCGCGATCGGTGCGCTAGCCCTGCTGCACCGGCTGGCCGACCACGAGTTCGGTCCGGGCACGGCTCAGCGGGCGGCGTGGTACCTCGCCGCTTCCCCCATGGGCTTCTTCCTGTTCATCGGCTACAACGAGTCGCTGTTCCTGCTGCTGACGATCGGTTCCCTGTACGCCGCCCGGCGCGGACACTGGTGGCTGGCCGGCAGCCTCGGCACGTTGGCGTCGGGCACCCGCCTGTTCGGCGTGCTCCTGATGCTGCCGCTGGCCATCGAGTACCTGCGCCAGAACCGGCGGATCCGGGCCGACGTGCTGGGGATCGCGCTCGTGCCGCTGGGCGTGGTGGCCTACAGCCTCTATTGCTGGTGGGATCTGGGCAGCCCGCTGGCCTTCAGCATCGCCCAGGACCAGTGGGGACGCCGCTACACCTTTCCCGGTGAGGCGTGGTTCATCGCGGTCGGGCAGGCCGACGGCACGCTCGGCAACGGCACGCTGGGGGCGATCCTCGACGCCGGTTCGATTCTGGCCGCGGTGGTGCTGCTGATCCTCTGCGTCCGGGGCCGGTTCCGCTTCCGGCCCGATCAGAGCTACCTCATTGCGTACGGGGGCATCTGTCTTGTGCTGTTGATGTCGACCGAGGTCGGTGGTCGCGCGATGCAGTCGGCGCCCCGCTATGCGATGGAGGCCGTGGCCGTCGTGCTGGTGCTGGCCCGGATCGGCGCCCGCCCGCTCGTCGACCGGCTGGTGCTGACCTCAGGTTTCGCGCTGCACGCGGCGCTGCTGATGGTGTTCATGTCCGGCACTTTCTTGATCGCCTGAAATAGGCTGGTTCTGCTATGCGCATCCTGGTTGCCGACGACGAGCGGCTCTACGCCGACCTGCTCGCCGCGGGGCTGCGGCGGCACGCGATGGCGGTCGACGTCTGCTACGACGGTGAGGCCGCCATCGAACGGCTCGGCGTGCACCGCTACGACGTGGCCGTGCTCGACCGTGACATGCCCGGCCGTACGGGCGACGACGTGTGCCGCTGGGTGCACGAACAACGGCTCGAGACCCGGGTGCTGCTGCTGACCGCGGCCGGCAGTGTCTATGACCGGGTCGAGGGGCTGCGGCTGGGCGCCGACGACTACCTCACCAAGCCGTTCGCGTTCGCCGAGCTCGTCGCGCGGATGGAGGCCCTGGCCCGGCGGACCGCCCCGGCGCTGCCGCCCGCCCTGGAACGCGACGGCGTCACGGTCGACCTGGCCACCCGCACCGCGACCCGCGACGGCCGTCCGCTCGGGCTGACCGCCAAGGAGTTCGGGCTGCTGCACGCCCTGCTGCGGGCCCAGGGGCACGCCGTCACCGTGGAGGACCTGCTGGAACAGGTATGGGACGAACACACCGACCCGTTCACCAACGTCGTACGGGTGACGGTCGGCAACCTGCGCCGCAAGCTCGGCGAGCCGGCTGTCCTGCACACCGTCCCGCGGTCCGGTTACCGGCTCGGAGCCTGAGATGCATCTGCGCACCGTACGGGCGAGGTTGTTGCTCGTCACCGTGGCCGGCCTGACCGGTGTCATGGCGTTCGACCACTACTACATGCTCTTCCCCTGGCTCACGTGGTGGGAGTGGGAACCGTGCATGGGCGCGACCGACGGCTTCTGCGGCACGTTCTATCGCAACAAGCCGTTCACGTCGGTCACCGAGTGGGCGTTCCTGCTGCTGGTCGTGGTCATCCTGTCCCGCCCGGTGGCCCGGTGGGTGCTGGCGCCCGTCCGCAACCTGGTCCCGCTCGTCGCCCAGGTCGGCCCGCAGAACCTGGGGCTGCGCATCCCCTCCGGCCGCGACCGCAAGGGTGAGGTGGCGGCGCTGACGTCCGCGCTCAACGCCATGCTGGACCGGCTGGCCGCCGCCTACGAGGGGCAGCGCAACTTCGCCGCCAACGCCTCCCACGAGCTGCGGACCCCGCTCGCGTTGCAGCGCATGCTGATCGAGATCGGCATGACCGAGCCGCTCACCGAGGACCGCTCGGCCCAGGTCGCCGGTCAGCTCCTGCAGGCCAACGAGCGCAGCGAACGCCTCATCGAGGGCCTGCTCACGCTCAGCCAGGCCGAGCAGGGACTGGTCGCGCACACCCCGCAGCGGCTGGACGAGATCGTGGCCGAGGTCGTCCAGGCCCACCAGCCCACCGGCGTCACCCTCACCACCGGTCTGCGGCCCCGCGTGGTCAGCGGCGACCGGATCCTGCTGGAACGGCTGGCCCGCAACCTGGTCGAGAACGCCCTCAAGTACAACGTGCCGGGCGGCACCGTCCACGTCGAGATCGACCCGGCGGGCGCCCTGGTCGTCACCAACACCGGCCCGGCCGTGCCCGCGGCCGAGATCGGCCGCCTGTTCGAACCGTTCACCCGGCTGGCCGGCGACCGCCTCGACCACAGCGGGGGCAGCGGCCTGGGGCTGGCCATCGTGCGGGCGATCGTGCGCACCCACGGCGGCACGGTGGACGCGGCCCCGAACGCCGAGGGCGGCGGCCTGCAGATGACCGTCACGTTCCCGGCCTGATCAGGACGGCAGCCGGACCGTCCGCAGGAACGGAGGAAGCAGCCACGGGCGGCGGCCACCGACGCGGACCTTTCCGGTCAGGGCGGCCCGCACCCGGCTGACCCGGCCGAACAGCATCAGGTCGAGCGTCACCGGGTCGTAGGTCAGGCGCACGTCCGGGCGTTCCACCACCTCGGTGAGATGCACCCGGCCGCGCTCGAGCACCAGGGTGAACGGCCGGACGGCCGATCCCCGGAACGTCACCACGACCTTTCCCGGGTGGGGTGGACCGTCGTGGTCGAGAAGTTTGCCGTAGCCGGAGGCGACGAGGCCGGTGAAGAACACGTCGAAGAACGCGGCGGCATCGGCCGCGGGCAGATGCCAGGGGCGGCCGGCCGCCGTCGCGATGTCCCAGCCGTGCACGTTGATCTCGTTGAGCAGATGGGCCAGAAGGCCGTCGAGCGGCAGGTCCGCCCCGCCGAGCCAGGGAAAGACGGTGCGGGGATCGGCCCCGCGCGCCATCCGGAGCAGCTCGTCCAGATCCTCGGTCAGCCGGCCGAGCAGAACGGCCGGGTCACGCTCCCGGAGGTGCGCCAGGACCTTGACGTTGACGTCCTTCACCTGGTCGACCGTGCTACCCGCGACGAGCTCGTCCAGGCCCGGCACGAGCGGATCGAGGGGGCGCCCGGCGAGCAGAGCGACGTCCATCGCGGCGATCGAGGCCACGTGGGCCAGGGTGTCGCCGACATCCCAGTGCCGGGTCACCTTCCGCGTGGAGGGAATGCTGCCGACGACCGTACGCAGTCGATCCAGCGCGGTGGGCAACGCCGTCAGCAGGCTGTCCATGAGGACAGCCTGCCGCATCGAGCGGCATCGGTCTTCTTCGAAATTGCCGTAGTTGAAGTCAGCAATCCCGAAGGCGTCCGGAGCGCGTGGACGCTCCGACACTGAAGCAATGTCTGTCCTGGGGAAAACACCGCCACTGATCACCTCGATCGACGATCGTCCACGCCGGCGCGGCCTGATCGTCGCCGGCAGCGTCCTGGCCGGCCTGGCGCTGGCCGTCCTGTGGTCCTTCGAGTTCGTCGACCACGTCATCGGCGACAACGTCGCCAACACGCTGCTCGGCCACGACGCCAAGGCGACCGCGATCGGCGGGACCGCGGCCGGTCTGGTCTTCGCGTTCGTCTCCGGCCTGGCCGGCACGTTCACCGCCTGCAACATCGCGATGGTCGCGTCGGTCGGACCGATGAGCCAGGCGACCCGGTCCGGCTCGACCTCTTCGGGCCTCCGCCGGCTGCTGCGGCCGGTCGGCTGGCTCGCGCTCGGCATGGTGACCGTCTCGGCGCTGTACGGCGCGGTCGGCGTGCTGATCGGTGACGACCTGCCACAGTTGTCGACCGAGGTCGTCGGCGGCATTCCGGTCCGCCTGATCCAGTCGATGGTGGTCTTCGGCGTGATCGGGCTGGCCTTCGTCTATCTGGGGCTGGCCGCGCTGCGGATCGTGCCCGACCCGTTCGCGGACCGGCCGATCGCCCGCGTGGTGGTGCTCGGCGCCCTGGTCGGTGGATTCCTCATCGGACGCCCGTATCCGTTGTTCAACAAGCTGTTCCACTGGGCCGTCGACTCGGGCAACCCGCTCTACGGCGCCGGAGCCTTCGTGTTGCAGTCACTGGGCAACATCGCGATCGTCACGATCCTGTTCGCGCTGGTGATCGTGCTGACGCGAGGCCGGGTGCTGCAGTGGCTGACCGCGCGCCCGTCCCGCACCGTGGCCGTGACGGCCGCCCTGCTGATCGCCCTCGGTGTGTTCACCGCCGTCTACTGGGATGTGCGGCTGCCGGCCATGTTCGGCCACGGGTGGTTCCCCACGATGCCCTACAACTGAGCGCGGTCGTAGTCCCGCGGTCGGAGGGCCGGGGTGGATCTCCGTTCGCGGGTGGAGTCGCGGCCACGTCGGCGTGCCGAGACTGAGCCGATGTTTCGTACGCTTTCGGATCGGGCCTCGGGGCTCGTGTTTGTCGTGGTCGTTCTCGCGGTTTCGCTGAGCACGGCCCGGGTCGCCGGCGGGCTGGTCCTCGCCGTCTCACCTCTGCTGGTGACGCTGCTGATGATGCTCGTCGTGACCCGGGACGGGTGGTCACGCGACGGCTGGCGGCGGCTCGGGCTCGGCCGGCTGGGGCTCGGCTCCTGGCCGGCCGCCGTGGCCACCACCGCGGGAGTCAGCGTGATCGCCGCGGTGCTCGTGGTCGTGGCCGGGGTCGCCCGGTTCACCGCGCCGCACGGATCGTGGCCGGCCGACCTGCTCGCGATCGGCGTCACCGGCCCGGTCCTGGCCTTCGCCGAGGAGATCGGCTGGCGCGGTTATCTCCAGCCCCGCCTCCGGTCGTCGCTGGTCATCGGCGTGGTGTGGATCGCCTGGCACCTCCCGTACATCCTGCTCACGCCGGACTACCACGCCGACGGGAACCGGGTCCTGGTCCTGGGGTTGTTCGCCGGTTCGGTGCTGGCCTTCTCGGTGCTCTTCGGCAAGCTGCGGGAGCGTACGGGCAGTGTGTGGCCGGCGGTGCTGGCCCACTTCGCGCACAACGCCACGTTCGCCCTCATCGGCACGTACGCCCTGACGACCAGCCACCCGGTCGTGGTCAACGAATATCTGGCCGGGGACACCGGATTGTTCGTGCTGATCGGCACGGCCGTGGCCGCCGCGCTCGTGCCCCGGGCGGCGGCGCCGCTCATCCCCCGAGCGACTGCGCGAGAATGACCGCCTGCACACGGTCCCGCAGGTCCAGCTTGCGCAGCACAGCGCCCAGATGGGTCTTCACGGTCGACTCGGCCACGTGCAGGCGGGCGGCGATCTCGGTGTTGGTCAGGCCGAGCCCGACGGCGGCCAGAATCTCGCGCTCCCGCTGGGTCAGCCGGTCCAGCCCCGGATCCGGCGCGGGCGGGGCCGGGGCCGGGCGCACGAAGGAGTCGATCAGCCGGCCGACCAGGCGGGGCGAGACGGGTGCGTCCCCGGCCGCGGCCGAGCGGATGCCGGCCAGCAGGTCGGCCGGGCCGGCGTCCTTCAGCAGGTAGCCGGAGGCGCCGGCGCGCAGGGCGGCCACCAGCAGGTCGTCCGCGTCGAACGTGGTCAGCATGACGACCCGGGGTGGCCGGGCCGAGGCCATCAGGCGGCGGGTGGTCTCGACCCCGTCGGGACCGGGCATGCGGATGTCCATCAGCACCACGTCGGCCCGGTGCTCGGGCGACCGCAGCATGGTGAGCGCGGTGCGGCCGTCGGCGGCCTGGCCGGCCACGCCGAGGTCCGGGGCGGCGTCAATGATCATCGCGAAGCCGGCCCGGACCATTTCCTGGTCGTCGACGAGGAAGACGCGGATCACGGCACCGCCACCGGCATGCTCGCCTGGACGCGGAAGCCGCGGTCCGGCAGCGGGCCGGCCTCCAGCGTCCCGTCCAGGGCATGCAGGCGTTCGCGCATCCCGGCGATGCCCACCCCGGTCCCGGCGCCGACCGGCCCGCCGGAACCGTCGTCGTCGACCCGAACCCGCAGCTCCTCGGCCGAGATCCACATGCTCACCGCGGCCGACGCCCCCACGCCGGCGTGCTTGACCACGTTGGTCAGGGCCTCACGGATCACCCGGAGAATCGGCGGCGGCACGACGGTGAGCGTATGGGGATCGGCGAAGACCGTGACGGGCACCCCGGCCGCCCGGACCACGTCGGCGATCCGTTCCACGTCGGCGAGAACGACCGGGGCGTCGGAGACGGGTGCGGTCTCGCGCAGCATCTCGATGACCTCGCGGACGTCGGCCAGCGCGGTCCGGGCCGTACGGCCGATCGTGGTCAGGGCCTGTCGCGGGTCACCGTACGCTCCGGCGTCGGCCTGCACGACCACGACCGTCAGCGAATGCGCGACCAGGTCGTGGATCTCGCGGGCGGCGGCCAGGCGCTCGTTGCGGTGGCGGCTCTCGGCGAGCGCACGCAGGTTCGCCGTCCGGCCGCGGACCAGGTTCCCGATCATCCACACCAGGACGACGAGCACCGCCAGCACGACACCGATGAAGACGGCGTTGGCCACGTACCGGGGCGGGGTGCTCCACCGGAAGCCGGCGACCAGACACCCCGCGGTGGCCAGAGCCAACGCGGTGAGCCGGACGGCGAGCGACGGCACATGCGCGGCGATCGTGTAGACAACGATCGCCTGAGCCAGGTTGGCCGGCAGCGGGACGAGCAGCACGACCAGCTGCACCACGAAGACGGCGGTCGACCAGGCCAGCACCGAGCGCGGGAACTGACGGCGGGCGGCCAGCGGCAGCACGGTCGCGGTGCCGACCACCAGCCCGGCCCAACCGGCGATCAGCGCGCTCGGCAGGCCGGCCACCACCCAGACCGCTCCGGCGAGAAGACGGTCCAGCAGGACGGGGCGGGCACGCGCGAACCGATCGATGCGCGCCGCCAGGAACGGCTTCACCGGCCCGACCCTACCGCCGGGCTGCCACCTACTGCGTCTCCGCCTCCGGCGGCGGGAGCCGGAACTCGCGCTCCAGCTCCACCGACCGCACCCCGTCGAGCCCGGCGAGCGCCGCGACCCGGCCCGGCGGCACCCGGGCGCTGATCACCCCGATGGCCGGCAGCTCGGCGTCGACCTCGACGTCGGCGGCGGCCGCCAGCGACGCGGCCACGCCGGCGAAGGCCTCGGTGTCGACCAGGATGGTCACCGGCACCGCCGGCTCGTCGGTCATCGCCGGATCCTACGGGGCCTGGACCAGGCCGGCCCCGACATCCGTGGACGGCAGCGGCAGCCGCTGGGCGCTCGACGCCAGCAACGCCTTCAGGTCGGCCGGTGTCGCCGCCGGGTTCTGCTCGGCGAACAGCGCCAGCACCCCGGCCACGTGCGGGGTGGCCATGCTCGTGCCGTTGAGCAGCTTGTAGCCGGTCGGTTCGGGGAACGACGACAGAACGCGCACGCCGGGCGCCGCGATGTCGACCTGACCGCCGTCGGGGTTGCGGCCCGCGCACGAGAACGACGCCACATCGAAGTCGGGGGTCAGGGCGGCCACCGCGAGGATCGACGGGCAGTTCGCCGGGTGCCCGACCGACGCGATCGTGCCCGGCCGGCGGCTCTCGTTGCCCGCCGCCGCCACGATCAGGGAGCCTTGCCGCAGCGCGCGCCGGGCGACCTCCTCGTAGATGCGCGAATAGGTGCCACCCACGCGGACCGGCGCCCCGAGCGACATCGAGATGACCCGGCAGTCCTGCGCCACGGCCCAGCTGATGCCGGCCAGGATGCCGCCGTCACGGCCGCTGCCGGCGTTGCTCAGCACCTTGCCCGCGAAGATCTCGGCCTCGCCGGCCACGCCGTAGCGCGGCAGCACCTTGGGCGAGCGCACCCCGCACGCGGTGCCGATGCAGTGTGTGCCGTGGCCGTGGCCGTCCACCGCGCTCTCCCCGGCGATGAACGACATCGTCGTGATGGCCCGGCCCTCGAGATCGCGGTGGTGCCGGTCGACGCCGGTGTCGAGCACCGCGACCCGTACGCCCCGGCCGGTCAGGTCGGACTCGGTCGCCCGGACCGCCTGCAGCCCCCACGTCACCCGGTTCTCGTCCCACTGCCGGGCCGCCGCCTCGGCCGCCCCGGAGCCGTTCGACGAGCTCTCCAGCAGCGCCTCAGCCGCGTCCCGGAAGCCGCGCAGATATTCCACCGTCAGGCCGTCGGCGAACGCGTACACCTCCCGCTCAGGCTCGGTGAGCAGGATCTGCGGGGTGTCGGCGGCGACCCGCACCAGGGCGTCGCGCTGGTCGGGGTCGACCGGCACCACGGCGACGCCGATCTCGGGAAGGATGACCGAGCCGCCTCCGGCCAGGATGTCGGCCACCTGGTGCGCTTCGGTGCCGTGGACCATCTCGGCCACCGGCACGCCGGCCTCGTCGTGCATGACCACGGCCGCCGCGCCGGCATCGTCCGGCTCCAGCAGCACCAGATAGGCGCCCGTGTAGGCGTCCACCCGCGCGGGCACACCCGCGTCGGCCCGGTTGGCGTTCTCCCCCATCGGTTCCGTCATGATTTCTCCGCCCCCTCCGGCGCGTCCGTCACCTGAGCCCTCGGACGCTATGGCCGGCCGGCCGGGGCGCGCATCGGCAATGTCCTCGATCTACCAACCCCCGCGTCCGTTTCCGGACCGGTCCCTTGCCCCGTCGTCGTCACCGGCGGTACAGCTCGGCTCAACCGGAAAAACCCACCGCGGAATGGGGAAGATTCATGTTTCGGATAACCGTGGACGTCTACTCGGGTCGTCCCAATCCGGTCATCGAGATCAGCAACGACGACGAAATCCGCTCGACCCTGCGGCAGTTGTCGGCCAACCGTTCGCTGGCGACCGCCGAACCACCCGCCGAGGGCGGCCTCGGCCTGCGCGGGTTCCAGCTGGAGATCATGGACGACGAGCTGGCCCGGCGCTACGACCTGGCCGGCTCGCTCTACATCCCGGCCGGCGCCGCCACCGCCGAGTTCACCGAGCGGCTGACCTCGCTCGCCATGAGCGGCAACGCCCTGGCCGTGCCCGGTTTCGAGGAGCAGACGACCTTCGACGAGGGCCTGCGCGACTACCTGCTCGGACAGCTCGAGAGAAGCAGCAGCGGAACCGTGCAGGAGGGGTCCGACAAGCAGGAGCCCGCGACCGCCGACGCCGTCTGTTACTACGACTTCTACGCGTTCAACCCGGGCTTCTGGAACGACAACTCGACCACCCTGTGGAACAACAACTGCTACAACTACGCCAGCAACTGGCGCACCAACACGTTCGCCCAGCCCGGGCGCGGTTGCGGCAACGTCTGGAAGGCGATCACCGCCGCCGAGGTGACCCGGGCGGCGCTCTGCGACGGCATGCACCGGCGCTACGACTGCTTCCCCGACACCGAGAAGCCCCGCAATCTGGTCGCTCTGGTCATCGCGCCCGGACCGGCGTTCATCGACTACCACTGGTACCGCTATCACCAGGGTGGGTTCTGGGGACACAAGCCGGGCGGGACAGCGGCCCGGAACGTCGACAACAGCAACCAGACGATCACCAATCCGGAAACGGCCGACCGGGGTCCGTACACGATTTTCGCCGGCTATTTCTACGGCTGCGACAGCCAACGGCGACGGATACGGTGAAAGACGCGGGTATTCCCCGGCGATCGCTTTTTGTGATCGCCGGGGTGGCGTTGTGCACGGCCGGTTGCGGCGACGATGCGTCGTCGTCGCCCCCGCCGTCACCGTCACCGTCTTCGTCGCCGTCTTCGTCGGGGGGAGCAGGCATGCGGCTCGAGGTTGATCTCTACAGCGGACGCCCCAACCCGGTCGCGGACGTCGGCGCCGACGTCGCCGACGAGCTGCTGCGCCGGGTGGCCGCCCTGCAGCCCGCTCCCTCGTCCTCGGCCTCCAGCGACCGGCTCGGCTACCGGGGTCTGCGGGCCACCGCATTCGCCGCGCCCGGCGCCCCGGCCGAGGTGTTCGTCTCGGACGGGACGGTCACCGTGCGGGAGGCGGGCGGCGAGGAGCGGCGTCTGGCCGACCCCGACCGCGCCCTGGAACGGTGGCTGATCGGCGCGGCGGCCGGCGATCTGGGCGCCGCCGAGGCCGCGGCCGTCAAGGACGACCTGGGCCGGTGACACGACCGGTTGGTCAAAGCGGCGGGCGAGGATCCGCATCGCGTCTGAGCCGCTCGATGTCGCCGGCCCACCAGTCGCCGGGAACACCCGAGGCGACCGCGATGTCGCGGGCCGTGCGGTAAGCGGCCAGGGCGCCGTCGCGGTCGCCGAGCGCTTCCCGGGCCCGGCCGACCGAGCCCCACAACGCGTTGGCCCGGAAGAAGCGCTCGCGACCCGTGCCCTCCTCGACCGTGATTTCCAGGGCCCGGGCGCACAGTTCCCGGGCGCGGTCACGCAGTGCGACCGCTTCCTCATCGCCGGGCGCGTAGGCCCGCTGCCGGATCAGCCGCTCGATCCCCTTGCGCGCCCGGTCCTCGCCATAGCTGCGGATCTGCTCGACGAGCCACAGATCCTCGCCGGCCGCCCGCAGCGCCGTGGCCTCAGCAGCCCGCGCCAAGCCCACCGCGCGCCGGACATCGAGGCTGCCGGCAAGACGGAGGTCATTCCAGTACGGCGCATCGGCGTACGCGGCACTGCGATCGCGCTTGCCGTCCGGGGCGTCGATGGTCCGCGTCACGAGGGCCCAGTCGTCCTCGGTCTGGAGTGCCTTGACGGTGAAGGTAACGTTCCATGACCTGCGGCCGGCCAGCCGCTCCACCACCGGGCTGCGCCACGCGACGTCGGCCACCAGCGAGGCCGGCACCTCGTGGTAGCCCAGGTAATCGTCCGTGCTCGTCCACGGCGGGACGCCCCAGTCGCCGTCGGTGCGGGCCAGAAGCCGATGAACCAGGGCCGCCTCGGTGCGTTCACCCGCCTGTTCCAGGCAGCCGGCGGCGACGTGCAGGGCGGCCACGCCGTGGTCCTCGTCGAACTGGTCCCAGTCGCGGCCCTCGTTGCCCTCCCGGATCAGCGACGGAATGACCACCGGCGGCGGCAGCACGGCGGCCCAGAACCGGTGTGCCAGCAGGGCATACGCGGACAGCCGCCCGACGACCTTCTGCCCGGCGACCGCGATTTCGACGTCCGGCCCGTTCAGCCCGACCTCGAACGGCGGCACCGGCCGGGTGATCCCGAGCCAGAATGCGGCGTATCCCGCGAACAGGTCCGTCAGGCTCCCGGCCAGCTTCGACATGCGCCGCACCCTACTTCGTCACGACCGCCGCGATTCAGGCCCCGCTGGACCCTGGCTCCCATCCGGTTCGCTGTGCAGCGCAACACCACCGAACGCGCGCCGAAGCTCGCCGCCGACCTCCGCGAATCGAGCCGCTCAGCCGTCGCATCGTTTATTCGTAGCGGTATTTCAGGGCGTCGGCCTCGGTCTGCTCGATGTCGGCGATCGTCAGACCGGGCATGCGCAACTGGGCCAGCGTGACCTCGGCCGAGGTGGGCTGGGCGTCGGGCGAGAGCCACTGGTCGGGCTTCCAGGCCGCGCCGCGCAGCAGGGCCTTGGGGCAGTGCGGGTAGACCTCGTCGATGCCGACCACCAGCGCGCTGGCCGGGGGCTTGCCCACCGGGGTCAGTTGCGACAACAGGTCGGGGCGGGTGGAGACGCAGGCCCGGCCGTTCACGCGGAGCGTCGTGGTGCGGCCGGGGATGACGAACAGCAGGCCGGCCCGGCCGGTTTCGACGACGTTCTGCAGGGTGTCCAGGCGCTTGTTGCCGGTCGCGTCGGGGATCGCCAGCGTGCGGGAGTCGAGCACGGCGACGAACCCGGCCGGGCCGCCGCGCGGCGAGACGTCGGCGTTGCCGTGGGCGTCGACGCTGGCGACGAAGACCAGCGAGGCGCAGCCGATCAGCCGCCGGGTCTGCTCGGTGAGCTCGGTCATCTGCTTGCGTACGGCCGCCTCGCTGGGCTGGGCGTCGTAGGCCCGGCGCAACGCCTCCTGATCGGGCACGGCGTCGAGGCGCAGGGAGTCGAAGGCCGTGGTGGTGGGGAGGGCTGACTGCATCCGTCAATGCTCGCCGGTGCCAGGACATTTGTCACGGCCGAGGCCGTATCGGCGGCTCTGCCGAGGGCAGTGCCACTTTCCGTAGCGTCGATGTCATGGATGACATGGCAATTCGCGTCACCGGTGTCAGCAAGCGCTTCGGCGTGGTCCGGGCCGTCGACCGGCTCGACCTGAGCGTGGACCGGGGCTGCGTGATGGCCCTGCTCGGCCCGAACGGCGCGGGCAAGACCACGGCGATCTCGATGATGCTGGGTCTCGCGCCACCCGACACGGGCACGGTTCTGCTGTACGAGGGTTCTCCGGTCGACGCGGTGCGGGCCGGCCGGGTCGGCGCGATGCTCCAGGACGGCGCGTTCGTGCCGGGCGCCACCGTTCGCGACGTGGTCGAGCTGGCTCGCGCCCTGTATCCACGCCCGCTCGACACCGACCGGGTCCTGAGCGTGGCCGGCTTGACCGGGCTGGCCGGCCGGCGGCTCGACAAACTCTCCGGCGGCGAGGCCCAGCGGGCCCGGTTCGCGTTCGCTCTCGCCGGCGGCCCCGAACTTCTGGTTCTCGACGAGCCGTCCGCGGCCATGGACGTCGCGGCCCGGCAGGCGTTCTGGACGGCCGTCCGCTCGTACGCGGCCGACGGCAACACTGTTCTGTTCAGCACCCACCAGCTCCACGAGGCGGACGAGCACGCCGACCGGATCGTGGTGCTGGCCGCCGGCCGGGTGGTGGCCGACGGCACGCCCGCGCAGGTTCGCGTGAAAGCCGGCGTACGGGAGGGCATCTCCCTCGATCAGGCATTCCTCGCCCTCACCGACCCGTCCACCCCGACCGGAACGGAGCAGTGATGCGCGCCTACCTGAGGTTCGAGCTGCGCCGCCTCGTACGGGACCCCCGGCTGTTGTTCTTCTCGGTCATCGGCCCGGTGGTCACGTACGTGATCTTCTCGGGCTGGTCGGCCGGCGACCGCCTGGAAGGGCTGGCCGCACCGGTCGCCGTGATGATCGGCCTGGCCGGATACGGTGCCGTCGCGGGTGTGCTCATGGTCGGATCGGCGGTCTCGCAGGAGCGCGCCTCGGGCTGGCTGCACCAACTGCGGGTCACACCGTTGCCGGCCCGCGAGGTCGTCGCCGTGAAGGCCTTCCTCGGCAGCCTGACCGCGATTCCGCCGGTGATCGCCGTCGGGGCCGCCGCCGCCGTTCAGCATCACATCGATTTGCCGTACGGCCGGTGGGCCGCCCTGGTGCTGCTCATGTGGATCGGCACGGTGCCGTTCGCGTTGCTCGGTCTCGCCATCGGGTACGGCCTGTCCCCGCAGATCGCCACGTCGGTCACCTTCCTGGTCTTTCTCACGTTGTCCGTGCTGGGCGGGCTGCTCGCGCCCGCGACCTATTTCCCGGGCTGGCTCCGCGGCCTGGCGCACGCGCTGCCGACCTACCGTTATGCCGAACTCGGCTGGCGCTCCGCGGCCGGGCAGCTGCCCGGCGGGGCCGAACTGGCCGTGCTGGGCGCGTGGACGGCCGGGTTCGCCGTGGTGGCGGCCTGGGCGTACCGGCGTTCGACGGCGCGCCGCTGAGGGTCGATACGGTGGCAGGCATGACCGGGGATCGGAACGTCCAGCGGCGGCGCGGGATCGCGCTCCTGGTCGCGCATACGGCGTGGCTGTGGTTCCTGCTGCCGGCGGCCGCCTCGGTGACGCATCGGCCGGTGGCCGCGACCGGGCTGATCGCCTTCGTGCTGCTCTACATCACGCTGATCGCGGTGCCGGTGCTGCAGCTGCCGGTGCCCTCCACCGCCCGCTATGGCGGGTTGGCGGCCCTGGCGCTGCTCGGGGTCGGGTTGGCTACGGCGTACGGGAAAGGAAGTGGCAGTTGGCCGACCCTGCTGCTGTTCGTCTGCTCGGCCGGCGCGCTCGGAATCGCCCGCCCGGCCGCCGGATTCGCCTGGGTCGGCGGCTGTGTGGCGGCCGTCCTCGCGATCGGCGCCCTGCAGTCGCGACCGGCCTCCGACATCGCACCGATCGCGCTCATCGCGGGGCTGGCCGGCGCTTCCACCATCGCTTTCGTGCGCTTCGTACGGCTCGTCGAGGAGCTACGCCGTACGCAGAAGGAACTCGCCCGCACCGTCCTCGAACGGGAACGCCTGCGGTTCGCCCAGGACCTGCACGACCTGCTCGGTCACAGCCTGTCCCTGATCGTGGTGAAGGCGGAGGTCGTACGCCGTCTCGCCGTGGCCGACCCCGGACGCGCCTCGGACGAGGCCGCCGACATCGAGCGGATCGGCCGCACCGCGCTCGCCGAGGTGCGCGAGGCCGTCACCGGTTACCGCGAGCACAGTTTCGCCCGCGAGCTGGACAACGCCCGTACCGTCCTGGCCGGCATGGGGGTCGAGGTCACCCTGCAGGAGTCCGGGCCGCCGCTCGACGGTGAGGCCGACGACGTGTTCCGGTGGGTTCTGCGCGAGGCGGTGACGAACGTGATGCGGCACAGCGCGGCCACCCGCTGCGACATCGTGGTGGAAGCGGGCATCGGCGGCGCGACGCTCACCGTCCGCGACAACGGCACGAGTGGGAACCCGTTGCCCGGCAACGGATTGCGCGGCCTGGCGGAACGGGTCGAGGTGGCCGGCGGCACGCTGCGGTTCGGCTCGGAAGCCGGCGGCGGGATCGAGCTGACCGCGCATCTGCCGGCCCGGGTGACCGCATGATCCGGCTGCTGCTGGCCGAGGATCAGGGGATGATGCGCGGCGCCCTGGCCCTGCTGCTCAACCTCGAGCCGGACATCGAGGTGGTGGCCGAGGCGGGAACGGCCGCCGAGGCGTTGGGCCGCGCGGCGGAGACCCGGCCCGACGTGGCGCTGCTCGACATCGAGATGCCCGACGGCAGCGGCCTCGACGTGGCGGCGCGCCTACGAACGGAGGTGCCGGACTGCCGTGTCCTGATCCTGACCACTTTCGGCCGTCCCGGTTATCTGCGGCGGGCGATGGAGGCCGGCGCCGCGGGTTTCCTGGTCAAGGACGGGCCGGTCGAGCAGCTGGCGGTCGCCGTCCGGCAGGTGCTGGCGGGCGAGCGGGTGATCGACCCGGCGCTCGCGGCGGCGGCGTTGTCGGCCGGCCCGAACCCGCTCACCGACCGCGAACGGGACGCCTTGGCGGCGGCCGCCGACGGCGCGACGGTTGCCGATATCGCGGCCCGGCTGCACTTGTCGGAGAGCACGGTCCGCAACTATCTGTCGGCGGCGATCGGCAAGACGAGCACGCGGAATCGCATCGAGGCGGCCCACCGGGCCCGGGCCAACGGCTGGATCTGACGCCGTTGACTTGTCCCAGATCTTGTCTCATCATGTTGGGACAAGGCTTGCGACAAGAGGGAGGCCGCCATGCGCGCGACGGAGCTCGAGACAGCCCGTTTGTGGTTGGCCGCGCGCGCCCTGGCCGACGTCACGCCGACGCCGATGCTGGCCGCGCGCCTGACGGTCCGGCGACGGGCGCGGGTGGCCGTGGCCGTCGTGCTGGCCGTGTTCCTCTGCGCGACCGCCCTCGTCTACGTCTCCGCTCTGCCGATCCGTCCCTCGGACGACGGTTTCGGCACGCAGGAGCGCTGGGCCCTGGTGGTGCTGACGGCCCTGGTGACCGGGCTGGTGCTGGGTCTTTCGCTGCTCGACCGGTGGGTGCGGCGGGTCGATCAGCGGGCCGGCGCCGAGTTGCCACGACGGGCGGCCCACTCCGTCCGGCCCGGCTGGCGAACCGTGCTCGGCGTGCCGCGGGCCGCTCTGCTGGCGAGCACCTACGCGGGCGCGGCCGTGCTGGCGATCGCGTCCCTGGCCACGCGCGAGGGCTCCGCCCGTTATGCGGCGGTCATCCTGCTCATCGGGCTGAGCGGGGTCGCGGTGGGCACGGCCGTGCAGCTGCGGCACGTGCTCACCCACCCGGTGGTGGCCGACGACGAAGGCTCGCTGAAGGCCGACTTCCTCATGCGCGTCGAGGACGCCCGCGAGGTGGCTCTGCCGACCGTGGTGTGGTCGCTGCCGGTCGTGTCGGTGTTCGACACCGGGCTCGATCCGTGGAACACGGGCTGGCTCGTCTTCATCGTCCTCAGCGTCATCGCCGTCGTCCTGATCACGGCCTGGGACGGGCGCAACGCCCTGGCCGCCCGGCGCGGCTCCAACGCCCGGTGAGCCAGATGATCGTTATCGACTCGGCCTCGCCCGTGCCGCCCTTCGAGCAGCTGCGCGCCCAGCTCGCCCGGCAGATCCAGGAACGCACGCTGGCCGTGGGCACCCGGCTGCCGACCATCCGGCGGCTGGCCGCAGACCTCGGCCTGGCGGTCAACACGGTCGGCCGGGCCTACCGGGAACTGGAGGAGGCCGGGCTGATCGAGACCCGCGGCGCGGCCGGCTCGTTCGTGTCCGCGGCCGGTGAGCAGGGCCGCGAGCGGGCCCGGCGGGCCGCCGCCGAATACGCGGCCGTCATCGCCGAGTTCGGCATCGACACCGCCGAAGCCGTCCGCATCGTCCAGGCGGCGCTGACCCGGGTGTCCCCGAGGCCGGCTGAACACCGATCATGAAGCCCATGGAGGCGAAGGTCATCACGCTGTGCGGCTCGACCCGGTTCGAGGCCGAGTTCGCGGAGGTCAACCGGCGACTCACGCTCGAGGGTTGCGTCGTGATCAGCCTGGGCCTGTTCAGCCTTCCCGAACCGCCGGACGACGATCTGAGGGGCCGGCTCGGCCGCGTGCACTTCCAGAAGATCCGCATGGCCGACGAGGTGTACATCGTGGACCCGGGCGGCTACCTGGGCGAGTCGACCCGGCGGGAGATCGCCTACGCGGAGTCGCTGGGCAAGCCGGTCCGGTATCTGAGCCGCGAGTGAGCCGCCCGGGCTCAGATGGGGTTGTTGCGGCCGCCGGGCAGGACGCCGCAATGGCGGCACGCCCTCCGCGGGCGGCGGTCCTCGTCGCCGCAGACCAGGCAGCGGCCCCGCGGATCGGCACCGGCCGCACACGCGTCCAGGACCCGGCCCACCACGACCGGCAGCGGTTCGAACGGGTGTTTTCCGGGGTCGGGACAGTAGGCGATGCCGTGGCCGCCCCACGAATCCCATGGGTGCGCCGCGATCGGGAAGCGGCGACCGTGGCGTTTCCGCTCGCGTTGATCGGCGGCGAAGGCGGCCGCCCGGGGCAGCACCACCACGCGTGCGGCCTCGAGTTCGTCGAGGGCCCGGGCCAGGGACTCGGGATCGGCCTCGATGCGGCGGGGAATGCGGTGGGCGGCCGCCAGGTGGTTCCAGGTGGCGTGGAAGCCGTACGGCGCGAAGTGGTAGAGGCAGTTCCGCAGGCTCACCCGGCGGCGCCGCGGATCCCGGCTCCGGTCGCGCACCTGCACGGCCGTCGCGGGGAAACTGGTCACCCGAGGATGATCACACGACCGCGGTAAATGCGGGGCGCGGGCGAGGCGGGCGCGGGTATGGTCGGGCGGTCCCGCGGGTCGTGCCCGTGGCGAACAGCGTGTAGCTCAGCAGAGAGCACCGGGCTGGAGACCCGGAAGGCGCGGGGGCGGTTCCCGCCACGCTGGCGATGAACGAGAACAAGCACCCTGCGAGCGTGAACCCGGGCTATGCCGCGGGCGAGCTGGCCAAGGCCCTGGCGACCGCGTCGGCCCACGAGGACGAGGCGACCCGCCGGCGTGCCGACGAGCGGGCCGGCCGGTGGGCGTCGGTGTTGCGCGGCATGCTGAGCGGGGCGTTGCGGGTCGGATCCCGTAAGCCGGTGGCCGATCTGCCGGTGTGGGTGACCCCCGAGGTCGTGCGGGGTGGGTTCGCCACCGGGCGGGCCGCGGCGGCCGGCGGCGAGCGGGGAGCGCCGTTCGCCCACTATCTGACCGAGGCGGGACTGGCCGAGCTCACCGCCCGGCTCGACAGCGGCGCCTACCACGTCGAGCTGCCCGAACACGCGGCCCTGCTGGTGGTGGCGTGGCTGCTGCGAGCGGGCGACCGCGACGGCGCTTTGCGGCTGTTGGAGGAGATCGGGCCGTACGGGGAAAGGTTGCGCTTCTCGCCTCTGCCCGGCGAGGCGGTCGCCGATCCCGATGTCGTGTGGCGCGAGACCTCGGCCGACGCCGGTGAGCGTCTGGCCCAGCGCCGGCGCAACCCGCAGATCGAGGCGCAGCGTGAGGCCCTGACGGTCTGGAACCCGTTCGCCGACGAGCTTCTGGTGCTGTGGTGCGAGACGGTCGTCGACGGACAGGTCGCGGCCGCGATGGACGACGACTGGCGGCGGCGGGCTTCGGCGCTGCTGCGGCGCTACGAACGGCTCGCCGCCGCCCACACCTGGTGCGGGAAGCACAAGCGCCCCAAGGAAAATCTGGCCATCCTGCGTTCGGCCCTGGCCAAGGTGGAGGATGGCGTTTCGTTGACCCCGCGCGCCCGGGGCATGCTGCAGCACGCGGTCGACTCGATGCTGCGGCGGCGGGGGACGCCCGGTTCGGCCCGGCATGCCGCCTTGCGCGCGGGGCAGGCGGCCGAGGCGTCCGTGCCGACGCATCACGAGCTCGCGCGGATCCTGGTGCGGCGACTGGCCGCGCTGCCGCCGGGGCAGGGCATCGGTGATGTCGAGGAGGTGCTTTCCCCCGTACGGGCGGGGGAAGCGGACGGTGTGGCGCCCGGCACGGAGTTCCCCGTTTCGCTGCGGGCGCCGGTGTTGCGGGCGCTCGCGGGCACGGTGGAGGAACTGGTCGCGGCCCGCGTCGTGCCGTCGGCCGAGGTTCTGGCGTCGCTGGTGCCGCAGATCGCCGCCGCCACGGCCGCCGCCCCCTACCGCGACGAGGCCTTGCGCACGCTGATGGCGGCCACCTACCGCGCGCTCCGCAACCGCCGGTCGCTTCTGCTGCTCAACCTGGAACACCAGGTGCGCCTGGGAGAACTGCCGTGGGTGCGGGCGGTCCAGCCCTATCGCACGGCCGACGACGACACCCGCGGCGAGGCCCACGCGACGCTGCGGCGGCTGGGCGAACTGGCCCTCGAGGGCTTCCCGGCCACCCTGCTGCCCAACCCGCTGGTTCGTGAGCTGTCCACATTGGGCAAGGAGGCGGACGCCGGACTGCCGTGGGTCAGCGAACTGGCCGCCGACATCTTCGAGGGCACGTTCGCAACCAGCTTCCTCGGCGCGGCCAAGGTAGCCGCGGAACTGTTGCCGGGCAGCCTCTACGAGCGTTACTACGGCATCGACTACGCACGGATCAGCGCGATCGACGACCTCCGGAAGCGCGGACGGCAGGCCGCCGCCACCTCGCCGGCGTTCGACGCGTTGTGCCGCGAGCGGGCCGGCGAACTCGGCGACCTCCGCGGCCGTTCCGTGGCCGCGAACGGCATGGTGATCGAGCAGGCCCAGATCCTCACCACCCACAATCTGGCCACGCTGGTCGCCCGGGTCGGGGTGCGCCCGGAATCGGGTTGGCCGGTGCTGGCCGACCGCGCGTTCGCCACGGCCACCACGCTCGCCGGTCGGTTGCGCGGCAACCCGCGGCCGCTGGGCACGGTCAAGGACATCGCGTACGCGTGGCGGCAGCTGGTCTTCTTCCTGTCGCTCAGCGACGAGGCCGAGGTGCGGGCCCGCTTCGCCAACTGGTCCCGTGAGCTGGACAGCCGGCCTGACCCCGTACGGGCGGCGATCGGTCCGGCCCTTTCCGGGCTGACGCGGGTGGCCATCGACCGGACCGCCGAGCCCGACGACGCTTCCGGCACAAGCCGGCGCCTGCTCGGCTGGACCACGGGCCGGCACTGGATGCTCGTCCGCCTCAGCCGCTGACGCCGATCCAGGTGGAAGCGCGATGGCGCTACGTCAGTCGCTGAGCCGCATCCCGCGAACCATGAGCATCGACCACCGCTGTCCGCCGGCGGCCTCGATCCGTACGGCAACGGGACCAGCCGCTGCCTGTTCCTCGCGGTTGTGCAGAATCGACCCGTCGCAGGCCGTCGTGCCCGCCGCTTCGGCGTAGGCGTAGCTCAGCCGCCCGCCGCCGATACAGCTGACGCTGAAGTCAACCGGTCCGCTCGCATCAGGCTCGCCGAGTTCGGCCGTCCAGGCACCCGTCCTGTCCTTCAGGTTTTCGAGCACGCGCCCGGTCGTCGGTTCCTCGAGTGCCGGGAGCGTCGCCGAGAAACTGGACGAGGCAGGCCGGGAGGACGTGGCCGTCGTGACAGGCGAGTCGTCACCGGAGCAGGCCGCGAAGGACCCGGCCATCCCGATTGTCAGGAGGGCCCACGCTCCGACGCGGCAAGGTGCCTTCATCATTCGATCATCGCGGGTCCGGGGCGGGTGCACTGCCGGTTGGCGGCATTGTGACGCGGGGCTGAGCATGCGCGCGACCGCTCGTAGGCTGGGCACGCGAGCGACGAACGCCCGCCCTGTCCTGCGCGCTCGGTCAGGGCGACAACGAATCCGACCCGCGTATGGCGGGCACCATCGAGCGGCGCGGCTGGTCGGTGGTGATGGTGCCTGCGGATGCGTACGGGCCGCCGGACAAGCATCTGGCCGGCGTCATTCGGATCGCGGACCACGACCCGGGCGTGCCGTCCGGACTCGCCATCGTCACGACTCCGGAAAATGGCGGGCGTCGCAACCAAAGTTGCCCGACCATACGGAAGTGGAACAGAACGCACCGGGGGAAGCGCTCGTCCTCGATGTGAAACAGCCGGCTCGCCCGGGGCTGCGGGTCGAGGTCGCCGGCCGGGGTTCCCTCGTGCTGTGGCAGGGCGACGCGGTCGTGCTCGTCGCGCTGGTCGCGAACGACCATTGCGGCGTCGAGTACGCGGTGACCGGCCACTACCGCTCGCCCGTCGCGCCTATCCGGGCCGCTCACGCCGCATCCGTCGGCACACAGGGGCTTTCGCGATGGGCTCACCACATGGCGAGCGCGCTGACCGGCTCGGCGGAGGGACCGCTGCATACCGGCCGCTGGGCTCTGGGCGACGGCACCACCCATCTGCGGGGAGTCTCGCCGGCCCGCCCGTGGGAGGAATGCCTGCTGCCTGGGAACCGGGGATACGTCGACTGGTTCTGCAACAACGGGGTCTGGCAGGTCATCCCGCTGCGGCCGCTGGCCGGGCTGGAAGCGGGACGCGTCAAGGCGTACCGGAAACAGGTGAGGGACGGCGTTCTCGCGCCCGTTCTGCTCTGGTACATCAGCGGCCTGGACTGCTACGTGGTGCTGGACGGCCATGACCGGCTCGTCGCGGCGATGGCCGAGAAGGTGGAGCCGCCGACCCTCGCCCTCTACCTGGTCGACACCGAGCGGGCCGTCCGCGACACGGAAGCCGCGCTGAGCCGGTACGCCATCACGGCTGAGGCCCTGGAACGCCAGATCACCCGCGGCGCACCCGGGGCCGAGCGGGCGCTTGTCATTGTCGGCCGGCAGCTCGCCACGAGTCTCAAAACCTACGATTCCCGTACGGGGCAACGCGCGCGTGGCCGCTGCCGGGCGGGAGTGCGAAGTGGAAGGTCCTGGCCGCGGAGCATCTCCGGTCAGGCGACTGAGCCGCCCGCGGTCCGGCCGAAGCAGGCGGCGCGCAGCGTCTGCGGTCAGGCGACTGAGCGGGCCGCGGTCCGGCTGAAACGGGCGGCCAGGTGGGCGAAGGCCTCGGTCAGCTCGGGCGGCCCGACCACCTCGATCTCGGCGTCGAACCGGGCGACGGCCGCGGCCAGTGCGGCCCATGACCACGACCCGAGGGTGAGCCGGCAACGGTCGGGCCCGGCCTCCTCGACGACGCCGTCGCGGGTGTAGAGGGCCACCGTGGCGGCCGGCATGTCGAGGATCACCGTGCCCTGGCAGGGCCAGTTCCCGGAGGCGTCGCCCGATCCGCGGAACTTCCCGATCACATACGTCGCGACGTCACCACCGGGCAGCTCGCGCGGCGTGAAGCGAGGACCGTTCGGCGTCCGTACGGTGATCCGGTCGGCCCGGAAAGTACGCCAGTCGCCGCGGTCAAGGTCCCAGGCGATGAGGTACCAGCGCCCGTCCCACGTGATCAGGTGGTGGGGTTCGGCGCGGCGCGGGGGCGCGTCCGAGGTTCCGTAGTCGAAGCGCAACACCTCACGGGCGTGCACGGCGGCGCTGATGGCCAGCAGCACGTCGCCGTCGACCGGCGCGGCGGGACGGGTCGCGGGTCGTTCGACGGCCGTGATCCGCAGGGACTCGATGCGGTGGCGCAGCCGCGACGGCATCACCTGCCGGATCGTGTTCAGCGCCCGCGCCGAGGCCTCGGCCAGGGTGTCGCCCGAACTGGTGGCGGCGACCTGCAGGGCGATCGTGAGCGCGACGGCCTGATCGTCGTCGAACAGCAGCGGGGGCAGTTCGGTGCCGGCGCTGAGCCGGTAGCCACCGTCGGGACCCTTGACCGCGGCGATCGGATAGCCGAGCTCGCGCAGCCGGTCGACGTCGCGCCGCACCGTACGCAGGCTGATGTCGAGACGCTCGGCCAGCAGGGTGCCCGGCCAGTCCCGGCGCGCCTGCAGCAGCGAGAGCAGGGCCAGGAGCCGCGCGGAGGTTTTCGGCATGAACCGAATTCTGCCCGAAGTAGGTGCCACAACCTGGCACCTACCCCTGCGAATCTTGGTCTCACGCCGGGCCGCACCGGCCGGACAAACCAAGGAGCCAGAACCATGACGATCACCGCCACCACCCACCTGAACTTCCGCGGCGACGCCCGGGCGGCGCTGGAGTTCTACCAGTCCGTGTTCGGCGGCCACCTCACCGTCATCGCGTACGGGGATTTCGGCATGCCGAAGGAGCTGCCCGACGCCGACAAGGTCGTTTTCGGGCAGGTCACGGCCGACAGCGGCTTCCGCATCGCGGCCTACGACGCCCCCAGCCACTCCCCTGAGGCCGCCGCGCCGACCGCCACCACCCGCGAGAACGGCCTGACCCTGACCGGCGAGCGCTTCTTCGTGGCCGTGAACGGTGAGACGGCCGACGAGGTCGGCGCCCTGTGGGACAAGCTGGCCGACGGCGCCGAGATCGTCGAGAAGTTCGGCCCGTCGCCGTTCTCCCCCGGTTTCGGCATGCTGACCGACCGCTTCGGCGTCACCTGGGTCCTCCAGGTCACCGCCGCCCAGGCCGGCTGACACGTCACCCCGGCCGGCCGGGTCCGAGACGGTCTCGGGCCCGGTTCGCCGGGGGATTAATCGGAGGCGGCCTCGATCTTGGGTTTGCGATACTGCTGCGATGAAACTTGCCGAGGCCCTCGCGCTGCGCGCGGACGCGTCGCGCCGGGCGGAACAGCTCCGTTCGCGCATCGCCGGCAGCGCCCGCTTCCAGGAGGGTGAGACGCCGGCCGAAGACGCCGCCGCGCTTCTGGTCGAGGCGGGCGAAGTGCTCACGCAGCTCGAGTCGCTGATCCGCCGGATCAACCGCACCAACGCCGCCACCCCGGCCGAGGGCGGCACACTGACCGACGCCCTGGCCCGTCGTGACGTCCTGCGCCTGCGGCACAGCATCATCACCGCGGCCGCCGACGCCGCGGCCGGTGAGGGGCAGCGCGGATACCGGCAGCTGCGCTCGGAGCTCAAGATGATCCCGGCGCTGCCGGTCGCCGACATCCGGCGGCAGGCCGACGACCTGGCCCGGCAGATCCGCGAGGTGGACACGGTGATCCAGCGGATGAACTGGGAGGTCGATCTGCTCGACTGAGCGGGCGCGGAGCAGGTAGCCGACGTGGAGGCGTGCACAGACCCGAGGGCCGGCGGGTTATCCGGCCCACTCCTGGCGCGCCGGGGGCAGGCGCGGGGGTTCGACTCCCCGTTTCACAACGCATGCCCAGCACGCAAGACAGGTAACGGCGCACCGGGCACAGCACACCACCGCGTGCAGATCCACGACGGCGAGGGCGGGTACGGGGTACTCCGCGCACAAGAGAAGACAGCGGTCCCCGGTTGCCGCCGGGGACCGCCGCCGGCGGTCAGAGCGCCAGCCACAGAGCCTGTACGTAGGGCGGCTCCCAGCCTTCTTGTGAGGTGTGCGGCTGCCGGCAGGAATACCGCAGACCGCCGTACGTGACGACGTCGCCCTGCCGATAAGACACCCCAGGCGCCCAGGCCGTGGCGCTCGGAGGCGTTGTCGGAGGTGTCGTTGTCGGAGGTGTCGTTGTCGGCGGCGTCGTTGGCGGCGTGGCCGGAGGGGTCGTCGGGGGTGTCGTTGGCGGCGTGGTCGGAGGCGGCGTCGTCGGGGGCGGGTTGGTTCCGGCCGGCGGGTCGGTGGCGGCCAGCAACGCACCCAACGCCGAGGCCTGAGTACGCCAGTCACGCGCGTTCGGGTAGGACGAGGACGTCGCGCCGGTCCAGCGCTCCCCCAGCCGGTTGAGCGTGTCCCGATCAGCCGACCAGATCCGATCGGCCTGCGTACGGGCGTACGTCCGATAGCTCGCCTGCCCGGTCACGTCGGCCAGATCCATCAGGTGCCGCATGAAGATGCCCTTGAACTGCTTGCCGTTGTCGTCGCACGTACGGTTGTCGGCGTCGCAGGCCTCGGTCAGGATGCCGTTCTTGGTCAGCACACCGTTGGCGGTGGCAGCATCGGCCAGCGCCCGCGCCTTGCTCAGCACGGCCGCGTTGCCGTTGGCGCGATAGAGCTCGACCGCCGCCCCGATCGCCAGGCCCTGGTTGTAGGTCCAGACGGTGTCGTTGTTGTTGGCGCAGGCCCGGGTCAGGCCGTCATTGACCAGATTGGACCCATTGATCAGACCGCTGTTGACGAACCAGTTCCAGCCGGTCGTCGCCCGATTGAGCCAGGCCGTGTCGCCCGCGATGCGGTTGTGCAGGGCGGCCGCCAGCCGGATGTAGAGGCCGATCGTGACCGAGTTCTTGTACGTGCGTTCCCGGTCCCACCACACGCCCCCACCGCAGGTCGAGGTGTCCCAGAAGCTGCTGACGTAGTTGGCGATCGTCACCGCCTCGTTGAGGTACTTGGCGTCGCGGGTCAGGTCGTACGCCTGGACCCAGGCCAGCCCCCACCAACCGGCGTCGTCCACGGCCCGGCTGATGAAGTTGCCCTCGATCGGGTCGCTGCTCTTCACCCCGGCCGGGAAGGCGACCCGGTTCACAGTGAACGTGCGGTCGACGGCCCACATGTAGTCGGTACGGCCGGTGCGTTTCATCCAGGCCATCACCGCGGTGATCGAGTCGGCCGTGTTCCACCAGCTCGACAGCCACCACGCGGTGTCCGGCTGGTAGTTGTACATCAGCGCGTCGACGGCGGCCGCGGCCCGGTTGTCGGAGGGCCGCGCCCACGCCGTACAGCTGCCGTTGTTACCGGTGACCGCCCGTCCACAGGCGCGCAAGGCACCCCCGTACAGGAAAGCCTTGGTGTCTCGGGAAGCGAAGAGCGCGGTGCGGGTGCCGGTGGCGCCGCTGGGGGTGCTGACCCGGCCGAGGGAGGAGCCGCCGCCCCAGGAGGAGCCCTCGTCCCACGACCGGTCGAGCCAGAGCTCGTCGCCGGCCGCCCCGCCGCCGATGGTGGCCCAGACCATGCCCCGGGTGTCGGTGTGCAGCGCGATCGTGCGGCCGCTGAGGGTGGTGGACGGGACCGGTTGGCTGTCCCCGGATCCGGCCGCGGAGTGATCACAGACCACATCACAGGCTCCCGTACGCACCCAGTCCGTGCACTGGATGCCCGACGCGTCGCCGCAGGCCCGGATCATCCCGCGCCGGTGGTGCGACGGGTCCGACAGGTTGTACATGAGGGTGCGGGTGCCGGTCCAGCCGCCCGGGACGGAGGCCTTGCCGAGCAGGCCGTCCCAGGTGGCGCCGCCGTCGAAGGTGCGGTCGAGCCACACCGAGTCGCCGGAGCCGCCGTTGTCGATGCTGCCCCACGCCATGGCGTCGGCGTCGGACAAGTGCAGGGAGATGCGGCGGCCGTTCTGCGTCTTGTCGGGGACCGGGAACGTGTCCTGCTTGGCCTTCGACGGGTCGAGCATGTCGCAGTTCACGGAGCAGATGACGGCAGCCGCGAGCGGAATGGTGGAGGCCACGGCCTCCGGTTCGGTGGTGGGCCGGGCCTGCGCGGGCGTGCCGCTGAGGACGACGGCGAGGAACGTGACAACGGCGAGGACAACGCGCTTCACAAAGTACATATTGATAAACATCAACGCCTGACAGCAATGATTGTTAACCGAGTCTGCCCTTTCGCGCCGGTCCGGCTACGGTGAGTCGCGATGACGGCCGCTGCGCCGCGGCTCGGGCGCGCGCTCAGGGAAGCCGCACGCGCACCTGGACCGGCAGATGGTCGCTCGGGAACTGGCTCCCCCGGCGGTACGTGTTGATCAGCGCGGCCGTGACGACCACATCGGCCGAGGTCAGCACCCAGTCGATCCGCGGACCGCCCGACACGAGGGGGCGGTAACCGTGGAAGGTCCCGTACGCGGGCCCGCGCTCCTGAGCCGTCATCCACGAGTCCCGCAGACCGGCCCGCGCCACCAGCACGTCGTAGACATGGCCGCCGAGCCGGGCCGGACTGTTGAAGTCGCCGGTCAGGACGATCGGGCCCATGGCCTTGATGCGGTGCCGGATCAGCATGGCGGCCCGGAAACGCGCGTATTCGCTGGCATTGTCGAGATGGGTGTTGACGGCGTAGAACTGCTTTCCCGTCGTACGGTCGAGAAACCGCCCCCACGTGACCATGCGGACCGACCAGCCGCCCCAGGTTTCCGAACCGGGTATCGCCGGGGTGTTGGAGAGCCAGAAATTTCCGTACGCCTGCGGGGTCAGCCGTTCCTTGCGATAGAGGATCGCCGAGAACTCGCCCCGGGTGCCGCCGAGCCGCCCCTTGCCCACATAACCGTAGGCGTCGTCGAGGTCGCCGACGATGTCGCTCAGCTGCTCGGAAAGCCCCTCCTGGATGCCGATCAGGTCGGGCCGCTCGGTCGCCAGCAGGTTGCGCATCACCGGGCGGCGCTGGGCCCACGAGTTGGGCGTGGCGGTGCTGCCGTAGCGCAGGTTGAACGTCATCACGTGCAGGTCACCGGGCTTCGCGGGGCCGGCCAGCCGCTCCATGGCCGAGGTCGCCGCGGCCACCGGCGCGACGGTGAGGGCCAGCGTGCTCAGCACGGCGAGCAGAGCGATCAGCGACCGTACGGTGGATAGACCGCCACGAATCGCCATCAGCTCATGATAGGCCCTGTTTGACATGTATCGATGATTGTCTATTCACGGTTACGGTGTGGCCGGGCAACCCGCCCGCCTCCATCCCGCACCGGCCAGACAGGACGATCCCTATGCGCCTCCTCGCCCGGACCCTGCTCGCGCTGCTCGTCACCGGCCTGTTACTCCCGGCCACTCCCGCCGCGGCCGCCGAACCCCCGCCCGGCCCGTCGGTCGTCGGTGGTCAGCAGGCCACGGAGAACTACCCGTTCATGGTGTACACCTCCGGCTGCACCGGTTCGCTGATCAAGTCGAACTGGGTGGTCACGGCCAAACACTGCCCGACCCCTTCCTCCGTACGGGTGGGAAGCATCAACCGCAGCAGCGGCGGAACCGTCGTCTCGGTGCGGCGCGCGGTCAGTCACCCGCGGATCGACGTGAAGCTGTTCGAACTGGCGTCGTCGGTCACCTATGCTCCGGCTCCGATCCCGACCACCTCCGGGGCCGTCGGCACCGCCACCCGCATCATCGGCTGGGGTCAGACCTGCGCCCCGCGCGGTTGCGGTTCCGCGCCGACGATCGCCCACCAGCTCGACACGTCGATCGTCGCCGACAGCCGCTGCGCGGGCATCGACTCCGCGTACGAGATCTGCACCAACAACACCGGCGGCGTGGCCGGCGCCTGCTACGGCGACTCGGGCGGCCCTCAGGTCCGTACGGTCAGCGGCCGCTGGAACCTGATCGGCGTGACCAGCCGGGCCGGCAACAGCAGCTCGACCTGCGCCACCGCCCCCTCGATCTACGGCGACCTGCCGTCGATCCGGGCCTGGGTGAACACCCAGGTCGGCGGCCTCCCGTCCTGACCGGCACCGCCACCGCGCACATCCCGGCTCGAGGCCGCCGTCAGAACCAGGCGCTGGTCTCGAGCCGCCCGGTGTTGCCGAGGTCGAGCGTCGACGGCAGGGTGACGAGCTGGCGCATCCCGCCCTCGGACACGGCCACCGCCAGCGACTCCCCGGTGTCCACCCCGCCGCTGATCGAGGTCACGGTGTTGCGCCAGGACAGCACGGCCATCGCCCCCGCGCCCGGTTTCAGCACGAGCCGCCCCGGCGCCGCGGTGTAGTGCCGGCTGGCCTCGACCGAGATCTTCAGCGGACGACCGTCCTCGTCGAGCACGACGATGTCCGGGCGCCCCCTCAGTTCGTACGGCTCGGTGCCGCAGTTCCGGATGTGCAGGCCCATCTCCCGGTATCCCGCCGCCGCATCCCCCCGATCGGCCGTGATGAGCACGCCGGTCAGCGAGCACGCGGACACCGCCTCGACCGCCTCCGGAGCCGCGGGACCGGCCGGGCTGCTCGCGACGACCGATGGCGCCGGTGCGCTGGGCGTCGCCGTCGGCATCAGCCCGTCGGCGGCCCGCCACGGCTCCGAGCACGAGGCCAGCAGCGGAACCACAAGCACCAGCAGCAGCAATCGGCGGACCCCAGGCACGCCGCCGATCATGTCGTACCCTCGCCACCCGCCGTCACGGCCAGAACTCCGTCGTCATGCCCGACGACCACCGTGCGCCCGACCGCCGTCACACAGCGCGGACTCACGTCGAGCGGGACGAGCGCGACGGAACCCCGCGCCGGTTGCCAGATCCGCAGGTTCCGGTCGGCGCGACTGACCGTGACGACGGCAATGCTTTCCCCGTACGGCACAGCGGCTACACCGATCACGTCGCGGTGCCGGGGATCCGGCGGCAGGGGGTCGTTCAGGCGCACGCCGAAGGTCTCCCACATCGAGACCGTGCCGTTGCGGTCGGCGAGCAGGACCGGCGCCCGATATCCGAGCCGCCGGGGAGCGACGACGCCGCCGACGATGTGTTCGTGACCGATCGCCGCCAGCCCGGCCGGGTCCGGCGCCATGGTGGAACGGTTCCCGTGCACGGCCGCCGACTCCCACACGTCGACGACGGTGTCGCCGTACAGGACGATGAGGTCGGTGCCGCTCCACGACGGCTGGTCGGTGAAGTCGAGGGCGGCCAGGCCGGCCACGGCCCGGTCCTCGCGCCGGAACAGCTCGACGTGTGGCCGCTCGGCCAGTGGCTCCCACAGTTCGACCCCGCCACCGGCGTCACCGACCGCGAGCAGGCGTCGTCCCTGCATCACGGAGAGCCACGGCACGGCGTGCTCGTGCCGGGCGTGGGGCACGAGGACCGCCGCCAACGACCGCACCGGCGTTCCACCACCGCGTACGGCCTCGCCGAGGGGATTCGCCGTCGACCGTTCCCACCGATGCAGGGCGCCGTCCGGGTCGGCGGTGACGATGACCGTGTCGTCGGGGGCGTAGACGCTGACCGCGGGGCCGGGCATTACCGGCAGCACCTGACCGCCGGTTTCAACGTCCCACGCCGTGGTCCCGGACGGACCCGCAGCCAGAACCGCCCCCTCGCCCAGCGCGGCGAGTGCGTCGACCGCCCTGCTCCCGACCCGCCATCGCACCCGCGCCTCCAGGGCGGCCGAAGCCGGAACCCCGCCCGGGGCGGGCCGGAACCCGGTCACGCCGTCGGCGACAGTCTCGGCCGGCGCCGAGGCCGGATCGACCGGTTCGACGTCGTCCTGCTCGTTGATCAGGTCCGCGATCGAATACACCTGGTCGCACTCGACGCAGCGCAGGTGCCCGGCCAGGCGTGCCAGCGTGCGCGCCCACGGAACCGAGTCGTCGCCCTGGAGGGCCACCATCGCGGCGACCAGGCACCACACCGCATCGGCCGGGGCGTGCACCGGCACACCGGCGGCGGCCACCTGCCGGGCCGCATCGAGGAAGCCCGACCAGCCCGGCCCCAGATCCACGTCGTCGATGGCCCGGGCCAGGCTCGGCCACGGTTCGAGGCCGAGCGGCGGCAGCTCCACGACCGGCGGCGGGCACGGCGGCCCGATCGGATCGGCGAAGCCGCCGACCTCGTACTCGGCCTCGCACCCGGCGCAGACCATCCGCACGTAACCCTCACCCGGCGACAGGAACTCCCACAGTGCCCGGCCGACCGGGTGCCCGGTGAACGCCACGCACGACAGGGCGAAATACCCGACCTCGCCCGGCGGGACCGCCCCGTCGGCGAGGAAGTCACCCACCGCAAGAACGTCCGCTCGGCGCAGCGCCGCGGTCAGACCTTCCTGGAGGCCGGCCGCCGGCGGCGACTCGAACTCGCCGGCCCCGGCCGTGACCATGAACCCGATCTCGATCCACAGCGTCCGCCGGGCGTCCATCGGCAGCTCGGGCGCCAGCTCGACCAGGTGCGGAATGGCCGCCGACGTCACCCCGTACACCGATCCCTGGTGCAGCAACTCGTCGCACAGCTCGCGCCAGGGCTCGCCCAGCTCCCGAGTCGAAACCACTTCCCGCAACCGGGCGATCGCGTTGGCGGTCGAGTAGCAGGCGGACAGCCCGTCCCACAGCGGGCTGTCGAGGGGCAGCTTGTCGATCACCCCGGCACCCTAACGAGCGCCTGTTTCGTAGCTGAGGTGGGGCTAGCGGGCTCGCCTATATGACGATCAACTGTATATTGGCGGGCATGGCGAGCATGCGGCGACCGAGCTTTCTGATCCTGTCGGCGCTCGCTCCGGCCCCGCTGCACGGATACGCGGTGATCAAAGAAGTGGCGCGGCTGTCGGACGACAAGACGCGCCTCGCCGCCGGCACGTTGTATGCGGCGCTCGACCGGCTCAGCGACGAAGGCCTGGTCGAGGTCGACCGTGAGGAAACGGTCGACGGCCGGCTCCGCCGCTATTACCGGCTGACCGATCAGGGCATCGCCACGCTGGCCGCCGAGGCCGAGCAGATGCGGCGCGACGCACGGATGGTCAGCCAACGGCTGAGCCACCGCGCGTCGGCTTCCGACAACCCCTCACCCCCCAGCGGCGGCAAGTACGGAGTCCGGCCCGCCGGTGCTCCCCGCCCGGCCTGAGACCCCGGAGGGATCACCGTGCCTGAGGACATCCGCACCGCGCGCCTGACCCGCGGGTACCGGCGGTGGCTGCTGGCCTACCCCCGGGCGTACCGGCGCGAGCGTGGCCCGGAGATCCTCGCGACGCTGCTCGACGCCGCCGATCCGGGCCGGTCGCGGCCGGCCGCGCGCGAGGCCGCGTTGCTGCTGCGGCACGGCCTCGGCCGGCGTGTCGCCGAGTTCGGGCGCCGGGCGTTTGTGATCGCGGCGTTCGCGGCCGTGCTCGGCGGGCTGGGCGGGATTGCGCTCGGGTCGTGGCTGGCCTGGCGGGACGTGGACCCGATGGCGCCCGACAAGGCCACCGCCATCGGGCTCGCGCCCACGGTCCTGCCGGTCCCCTTCGACGACCGGGCCGACCAGTACGGGCGGCACACCTTCTGGAACCCGTACAGCAAGAATTCTTTGTTCGGCGGCACCGGCGTCCGCGCCGGCCGGACCAGTGTGACCGGCATGATGCCCCCGCACGCTCGCGTGGAGCAGGTCGCCGCCGACGTCACCCGGCAGATGCGCGCACACGGCTGGCAGGACGTGCACACCACGGGTCCACAGAGCGGGTTCGCCGAGGTGACCGGCACGCGCAGCGGCTATCTCGCCGCGGTGCAGATCACCCAGGCCGAGTCCAACCCGTCCGCCCTGAACTTCGACCTCATGTGGGCCGAGCCGCCCGGCCACGTGCGCGACACCGTCCTCGGCGGCCTGGCCGGCGCACTGCTCGGCGCCCTGCTCGGGCTTTACACCTCGAAGCGCATGCGCCGCTACGGGCCGGGCCGGCAGCGGATGTACTCCGGACTCTGCGTCACCACGCTGCTGCTGCTCGCCCCGGCCGGCCTGGGCAACATCCCCACCTCGACCGGCTCCCTGCTGGCCAACACCCACCGCAACGGCCACGGCCCCTCGGTGTACTGGGGCGGTTTCGTGTTCCTCGGGGCCGAGCCGCTCGCCCTCCTGTCGCTGATCCCGATCCTCGCGGTCGTCGTCTGCTGCGTCTGGCCACGACGGGCACCCGTCCACACACCCACCACGGCCTGACCCGGGTCGGGTAGCCGACAGAGACGTACGCGGGCTGGTCGTCGGCGCCCTTCGCGGGCATGGATGAAGGGTGGGACGTACCGCATCGGCTGGTGGTGATCGACGGGCCGGCCACTCATGCGGCGTGGGACATCCCGATCGGGGAGACCGCGGTCGGGCGGGACAATCCGCTCGGGCTGGTCACCGACGGCACGGTCAGCCGACGGCACGTTCTGGTGTCGCGGCACGGCGATCAGGTCGCGCTGCGTGACCTCGGGTCGACCAACGGCACCTGGGTCAACCATGACCGGCTGCGGGGCGAAACGAGGCCGCTGCATCCCGGTGACACCGTGCGGCTGGGAGACGTCCGGCTCCGGTACGACTCACCGGCGCGCCGGCCGCAGGCGCAGCCCATGCGGTTCGGTGATGTGCACGGGCCGGTGAACACCGGGCCGGGCCGCCAGTATGTGGCCGGCCGGGATCAGCACATCGGCGACCGGTTCACGTACACCAACGACTACGACGCCTCGGACGAGATGTTCCAGGGCCGCGGTTTCGGCCGCTTCCTGATGATCTTCGGCTGGCTGCTCTCGCTGGGCGGGTTCGCGCTGATCGGCTACTTCTTCATGGTCGCGTTCGGCTCCTCGATCGACGACCCGGTGGGGCGTGACCCGATGGCCGTCGAACTGGTCCCGGGCGTGCCGGTCCTGCCCGTCGGCGCGGCCGCGTTCCTGTTCGGAGCCGTCCTGGCCGGCATCGGCAGCGGCATGTCCAAGGCCGCCCGCAAACGTGCGGAACGAAGGGGAAACGCATGAGTACGTTCGGCAACGTCCACGGCCCGGTCAACACCGGCTCGGGCAACCAGTTCGTCGCCGGTCGCGACCAGTATCTGGCCGGCCGCGACCAGCACATCGGCGGCGCCGCGCCGCAACTGACCCAGGAGATCGACCGTCTGCGGGAGGCGCTGGACGAGCTCCGCCTGACCGGCGCCGAACGCAAGGCGGCCGAGGCCCGGCTGGACGAGGCCGAGCGCGCCCTGCCCGACAAGGCCGCGGCGGGATCACACCTGCAACGGTTCGCCGCCGGCCTGCGCGACGCGGGCGCCCTCGCCACGGCGGGGACCGCGCTGGTCACGTCGATGCGCGCACTCGGCGCCCTGGTCGGCCTGCCTCTGATCTGACGCGCGGGGACCGGCGCCCGCTGTGAAACCGAGCGTGGACACGCGTGGGCCGGCGCCCGCCGTGAAGCCGGGCGCGGGCACGCGTGGGCCGGCGCCTGCCGTGGAGCCCAGCGCGGGCGCGTGTGGGCCGGCGCCCGCCGTAAAGCGGGCGCCGGCCCTGGAAGCGGCCCCGCTACGAGCGGGCGAACCACACGCCGGCGTCGCCGCAGCCGATGATGTCGGCCTTGCCGTCGCCGGTGGAGTCGACGACGAAGCGCGGGTGCTTGTCGACCCGCCAGCCGCCCGCGACGTAGCCGAAGTTCGTCACGACCAGTCCGGGCGGTTCGAACTTGCCGCCGCCCAGCGAGCGGGACACCCAGACACCGGCGTCGCCGAAACCGACGATGTCGAGCCGGCCGTCGCCGGTGGTGTCGGCCAGGAACCGCGGGTGGTTCTCGACCCGCCAGCCCCCAGCGACGTAACCGAAGTTCGCCACGACCAGCTCGGGCGCCGAATAGGAACCGTCGGCCTGGGCCAGTGAGATCCAGACTCCGGCGTCGCCGAAGCCGAGGATGTCGGCCCGCCCGTCGCCGGTCAGGTCGGCGACGAACCGCGGGTGCTTCTCGACCCGCCAGCCGCCGGCGGTGTAGCCGAAGTTGTTCACCACCAGCTGGGGTGCGGTGTACGAGCCGTTCGGCTGGGCGCGGGAGATCCAGACCCCGGCGTCGCCGAAACCGACGATGTCGGCCCGCTTGTCGCCGGTGGTGTCGGCCATGAAGCGCGGGTGCCTCTCGACCCGCCAGCCGCCCGCGGTGTAGCCGAAGTTCGCCACGACCAGGCGCAACGCGTCGTACGACCCGTTCGCCTGCGCGCGTGACACGTACACCCCGGCGTCACCGAAACCGACGATGTCGGCCCGCCCGTCCGCGGTGGTGTCGGCCATGAACCGCGGATGCCGATCCACCCGCCAGCCACCGGCGACGTAGCCGAAGTCCGGGACCACCAGACGCAACGCGTCGAACGAGCCGTCCGCCTGCGCCCGCGACACGTACACCCCGGCATCACCGAAACCGACGATGTCCGCACGCCCGTCGGCGGTCGTGTCGGCCAGCATGCGCGGATGCTTGTCCACCCGCCAGCCACCCGCGACGTAGCCGAAGTCGCCGACGCGCAGCACCGGCGGCTCGAACCCGCCGCTGGCCAGCGCCCGCGACACGTACACACCGGCGTTGCCGAAACCGACCATGTCGGCCCGCTTGTCGTTGCTGGTGTCGGCCATCAGGCGCGGGTGGCTCTCGACCCGCCAGCCACCCGCCGAGTAGCCGAAGTTACGGATCACCAACTGCGGCGACCAGCCGAGGTGGCTCGGGGTGTACTCGCACAGCGCGAAGTCGTTGGCCTTCATCAGGCAGCTGACCCCGCCTCCGGCCGCGCACGTCTCACAGTTGCCGTTGGCCACCCCGTACCGGCCGAACGCTCCGCCGCAGGTGCACCCGCTCGCCGCGTACTCGTCGGGCGCGTTGAAGATGTGCCCGGTCTCGTGCGCGAACACGCGGTCGATGTTGTCCGGTCCCCACCCGTCGTTGCGGTAGTCCATCACCAGGTGCGGGCCGCCGAAATAGGCGTACGCGAAGTGGTTGACCGGATATTTGGTGATGAACGCGCAGTAGGTCCAGCGCGTGCCGAATTCGGAGCGCAGGCTTTCCACGTACGCGACGACACCGTTCCAGTTCGCCGGGAAGCCCATGGCCGCCATCGCCCCGTCCCGGAAGATCGCTTCCTTGTCGGCCGCGGCCGGGTCGGCGGGCGTGGTGAGCGTGACGTTCTGGATGTCGTAGGCGAAGGTGATCCCGGCCAGCGGGTTCTGTACGGCGTAGAAGCCGAGCCCGTTCTGCACCTCGGCGACCGCCTTGATCGCCTCGGCGTCGGTGAACTGCAGATCCGCGGTCGGCCCCTGCACGATGATGATGCCGACCGCGACCGAGCCCTCGAGGTAGGCGCTGGTCGGCGCCGGTGCGGGCGCACCCGGCGTGATCGACTGGGTCAGCTGCGCGTCGGGCGGCGGGGGCACGATCGTGGTGCAGTCCGGCATGTCCCACGTCTCGCCGTCGCGGGGCCGGTTGTCCTTGCTCGTACGGAATTCCGCCGACTCGCGCAACCGGAACGCGGACAGGCCGATCCGTTCGACGTCGCTCAGCTCGTCCGTGGCCGGAATCGCCTCGGCCGCGCTGTCGGCCGGGCCGCCCCGGGGCACCGCGAGGATGCCTAACCGGCCGTACCGATGGATGATCCGCTCATCCTGCTCGCCCGCGGCCGGGGCCAGCGCCGCCTCCGGCTGGTTCCACACTGTCCGTTCGGTGATTCCCAGGTCGCCGGCCATCGCCGTCCCCTTTCCCAGCTGGGGACGACGTGTTTCATCCCCGGCGGCAAGTAGGCCACGCGGGCCGTGACCGGGGCGTGGACATATCGTCAATCGCCTCTGTCCGGAGGCAGGTGACCGGGCGTGTCCCAGGGCAATCCGTCGCCGGGCCGGTCCTTCGGTTCCTGTCGCTGACGCCAAGCGGCCACGAACAACCGGGCCGCCGGCGGCAACTCCCCCAGTACGTCTTCCGGCACGTCACCGGCGAACCAGCGCGTACCCGGTATCTCGGGCACCTGCGGGCCCGCAGGCGACACCAGTGCCAGCCACGGCCGCAGCTCCTGGGTCACCGTGGCCGATTGCCGCCACGCGTCGATCGCCTCGGCGTAACGGTCGGGATCCCGTACGAGAACAAGCACTTCCATCTCGTCATTCTGCGCATGCCAGTCGTCATGTCGACACCGCCCGTGACACGGCTGGGCGCCGGTGTGAGGCTGGGCGGATGGGTGGGGTGGAACTCATGCTTCTCGGCGGCTTCACGCTGACCGTCGAAGGCCAGGTCGTTCCCGTTTTCCCGACCGCGGAGCGCCTGCTGGCCCTGCTGGCCGTGCAGACCCGCCCGGCCGAACGCTCGCACGTCGCCCTGGCGCTCTGGCCGGACGCCACCCCGGCCCGCGGCGGGCCCAATCTGCGGTCGGCGCTGTGCCGCACCCATCGCATCCAACCCGGCCTGATCGACACCGACGGCCGCCACCTGCGGCTGGCCGCCCACGTGCACACCGACCTGAGCCGGGTCCGTGAACTCGCGGCCCGCCTGCTCGACGCGCGCCGGTTCGACACGGCGCTGCTCGAGGCCGGGGTCCGCGACGAGCTGGCCGACGACCTGCTGCCGGAGTGGGACGACGAGGACTGGCTCCTGGTCCCCCGCGAACAGCTCCGCCAGCTGCGCCTGCACGCGTTGGAGGCGCTCGGCGACCACCTGATCGCCGCCGGCCGGCCGGGTGAGGCGGTCGCGGCCGCCCTCACCGCCGTGGCCGCCGAGCCGTTGCGCGAGAGCGCCCACCTCGCGCTGATCCGGGCCCACCGGGCCGCCGGCAACCGGGGCGCGGCCGCCCGCCAGTACGAGAGTTGCCGCCGCCTCCTGCACGACGACCTCGGGCTGGCCCCCTCCCCCGAGCTGCGCCGCCTCGCCCTGACCTGACCGCGCCCGACCGGGGTCAGTCCGGCGACGGCCAGCCAGGGCCGCGGGCGAGGCGGACGGGACCGGTCGCGGTGCTGATGTCGACGTCGGCGCCGTGCTGACGGACGACGATCGTCCCCTCCTGCGCCAGCTCGGCGGCCACCTCACGGGCCGTGTCCATGAGGTCGCGCCACGACTCGCCGCCGGCCACCCGGGCCACGTCGCTCGGGCAGATGGTGGACTCGGGGCGGCGGTGCCGCAGCAGCGCCCGGATCGCCGCGGCCAGGCGCACCCGTTGGCCGTCGGGCGTCGGCTCCCACCACGGGTCGCCTCGCTCACCCAGGGCTACTTTGGCGTCCTGCACGCGAGGACGGGCCGTTTCCGGATCACTGCGGACGAGCCGGCGGGCGGCCATCAGCTCGTTCACCAGTTCCTGACGCAGCTTGTCGGGGATGGCCGGATCGGTGGCCCGCCAGCGCCGCCCGTTCACGATCAGGTAGCGCCCGTCGGCCGTCCGCTCGCCCTCACTCACACGACGATTATCCAGGTCAGTCCAGGAAACCCGTGGTTGTCACGAGGAACCAGATCCCGGCCGATGAGGCGAGAAAGAACAGCCCGACGGCGACCGCTCCGAACAGGCCGCCGCCGCGGCTGTCGGCGGGCACGGCGCGCTGCGGGTCGGCCGGGTCGTAGACGATCTCGATCGGGACGTCGGTGAGGTGCTCGCGATGGCTGGGCGAGCTGTCGAGCGCCGTACGGACGTCACGGCCCTCGCGGGTGTGGAACCGCACCACCGGCAGGAACACGTCGCTCCGCTCGCTCCGCGCCTCCCGCTGGTTCCCGTCGACGACCGCGGTGATCCGATGCCCGTCCCGGTGCAGCCGCTGAACCCGCTGCCACCGCCGGATGCCGAGCACGATCGCCGCCAGCCCGAACACCGCCGGAACACCCACCACGAACGCGATCACGAAGTACTCGAAGCCCATCGATTCGTCCCCCATGAGCAGCACGGTAGAGGAGACCGTCCACCGGCTACAGCCGGCCCCGCCACAGCCACGGAACAGGCGCTAGGCTGCGGCGTGCCTCTGACCATCCAGATTCTCGGGCCGCTGCGGCTCTGGCGCGACGGCGTGGAACTGGACCCGGGCCCGCGGCAGCAGTCCTACCTGCTCGCGCTCTTGCTGGCCCAGCCCGGCCGTCCGGTCGGGGCGGGCGAGCTGATCGACCTGATCTGGGGCGAGGACGCCCCGCCGAGCGCGCTCAACGTGATCCAGAAGTACGTGGGAGCGCTGCGCCGGCTGCTGGAACCCGGCCTGCCCGCCCGGGCGCCCGGCTCATATCTGTTGCGGCGCGGCAGCGGCTACGTGTTCCAGGCCGACGCCGGAACGCTCGACCTGATCGCGTTCCGCGAGCTGGCCCGGGCCGGCCGGCCGATCGAGGCGCTGGCTCTCTGGCAGGGCGTGCCCGGCACCGAGTTCACGCCCGGAACCGCCGCCACGCCGCTGTTCACCGCCCTGCTCGACGAATACCTCGACGCGTGCGTGGCCGCGGCGCCGCTCGCCCTGACGCTGGCCCGTCCCGAGCCGGTGCTGGTCCACCTGCGCCAGGCGGCCCGGCTGGCGCCCCTGCACGAGCCGGTTCAGGCCGGCCTGGTCGCGTTGCTCGGTGCGGCCGGTCATCAGGCGGAGGCGCTTTCAGTTTTCCGTACGGTCCGTGCCCGGCTGGCCGACGAACTCGGTGTCGATCCGGGCGCGGCTCTGGAGGCCGCGCACCGGCGGGTGCTCGGTCCCGCCGGCTCGCCCGCATCGGCCGCCCGCCCACCGGTCCCGGGAACCCGCGCGCCGTCCGACCGCCCGCCGCTTCCGGGAACGCCCGCGCCGTCCGACCGCCCGCCGCTTCCGGGAACGCCCGCGCCGTCCGACCGCCCGCCGCTTCCGGGAATCCCCGCGCCATCCGACCACGGGCCCGTACCGGGAATCCCCGCGCCGCCTGAGCGCCTGTGGATGCCGGGAGTCCCCGTGCCGGCCGACCGTCTGCCGGTGCCCGGAATCGTCGCGCCGGCCGGCCGTCCGCCGGTGCCGGGAATCGTCGGACGGGTCGGTGAACTCGGTGCGCTGCGGCGGACGGTGGGATCGGCGCTCAGTGGCGGCACCGGCCTGGCCCTGGTCGAGGGTGAGCCCGGCGTCGGCAAGACCCGGCTGCTGGAGGAGGTCGCCGCCGAGGCCGGACGACGCGGTGCCCTGGTGGTGTGGGGCCGCTGCCTCGAGGGCGACGGCGCCCCGTCGATGTGGCCGTGGGTCGAGGCGGTCGGCGCGCTGCTGGAGGCCGTCCCCGCCGAGTCGCGCGCCGGTTGGCGGGCCGGGGAGCTGAGCCGCCTGTTCGAGCCGCCCGCGCAGGCCGCGCTGCCCGACCGGGGTGTGCAGTTCCGGATGTTCGAGCGGGTGGCCGGTCTGCTCGCTCACCTGTCCGGGCGGCGCCCGGTGGTCCTCCTCCTCGACGACCTGCAGTGGGCCGACGAGGCGTCGCTGCATCTGGTCGCCCACCTGGCGGTCCGCCTGCCCGGCGGCACGGCGGTGGTCGGCGCGCTGCGCGACCGGGCCCCCGCACCCGGCTCGGAGCTGTCACGGATGCTGGCCGTCGCGGGCCGCGTGCCCGGTCACCGCCGTGTCCAGCTCGGCCCGCTCAGCCTCGACGAGGTAGCCGCCCTCGTGCAGCGCGAGACCGGCGCGGCGCCCGGGGCCGGCGCCGCCCGCCGCATCCACACCCGCACCGCCGGCAACCCGTTCTTCGTGCGGGAGCTGTCCCGCCTGCTGACCGGCGACGGCACGCTCACCGAAGATGCGGCACGGCAGCCGGGCGTGCCGTCGGCGGTGCGCGACGTGGTCCGCGACCGGATCGCCGGCCTCGACCCACCGGCCCGCGACCTGCTGCAGGTCGCCGCAATCATCGGCCGCGACGTCAGCCTGGCGCTGCTGGCCCGAGCCGCCGGGCTCAACGCTCAGGCCGTCCTGGACCTGCTCGAACCCCTGACGGCGCTGGGCCTCGTCGGGAACCGCCCCGGAGACCCCTACGCCATCCGCTTCACCCACGACCTCGTCCGCGAGTCGGTCGCCGAGTCGACACCTCGCTCGGTCGCCGCCCGCCTGCACCTGAGCGTGGCAGACGCATTGGAGAGCGAGTCCCCGAACCCAGCGACCGCGCTGAGGAGCAAGCCCGCAAACCCGGCGACCGCGCTGAAGAGCAAGCCCACGAACCCGGCGACCGCGCTGGAGAACGACGCCGCGAACCCGGCGCCCCCGCCGCAGGACGACCCGAGAAGCCGGGCGGACATGGTGGAGGGTGACGTCGAAAGCCTGGCCCACCATCTGTGGGCGGCCGGTCCGCTCGCCGATCCGGCCCGCACCACGCGGGCGCTGGTGCACGCGGCCCGCCGGGCGGCCACCATGGCCGCGTTCGAGGCGGCCGACCGGCAGCTCCAGTCGGCCGTCCGGCTCGCACGGTCGGCCGGGCTGGAGGCGCTGGAGCTGTCGGCGCTGTCGTTGCTGGCCATCGTGATCCGGCGGATGGCCCGCTACGGCGGCCCGGCGTTCGCGGTGCTGGAGCGGGCCGAGGATCTGGCCCGCCGGCTCGGCCGTGACGCGCAGGCCGCCGACTTCCTCTACATCCGCTGGATCGCCTCCGCCCACGCCGCCCAGGAACATCGCGACCAGCTCGTGCACCGGCTACGCGACCAGGGTCAGGCGTCCCGAGATCCCCTCGTACGGGCCTACGGGCACCAGGCCTGGGGCCTGCACCAGTGGGAGCAGGGCGACATTACCGAGTCGTTCCGGCACATGGGCCGCGACAACCGGGCCCTGTTCGACAACACCACCCGCGACGGAAAGAACGCACACCGCCACGACGACGAAGACGCACACCACCGCGGCCGCGAGGAAGCGCGCCACAGCGACGGTGAAGACACACACCACCACGACCGCGAAGACGCACACGGCCACGACAGCGAGAACGCACACCACCGCGACCACGAAGACGCGCGCCACCAGGACAGCGAGGACGGGCACCACCGCGACGGTGAGGATGCGCACCGCCATGACGTTCAGCTGCCGTGGCCCTGCCTGCGCGCCATGGTCACCGCCTTGCACGGCGACGTCGCCGCGGCCCGGGCCCAGCTCGACGCGGTCGAGGCCGGCGCGCGTGACGACCCGTACATGACCTCGGTCTGGGCCTACTACACCGGCATCGTCGCGTCGATGGCCGGTGACCCGCAGCTGGGACGCCGAGCCGTGGAGGGCTGGCAGGCGGCCGACCCCGAACGCTTCTTCGTCCACGTCGACCCCTACCTGCGGCAGACGTGGTGCTGGACGCGCGCCCTGACCGGCGACGACCCGGCCCGAGCGGCCGCCGAGGCCGAGGAGCTGCTGACCACGACGCTGCTGGACCCGCCACGCTGGGGCCTGGCGTTCTATTGCGGTCTGATCGCCGAGATGTTCCTGGCTGCCGGCGACCCGGCATCGGCGGCGGCCACCCTGGACCGCGCCGACGCCTTCCTGCAGAGCCACGGCCAGCGGTACGCCGAGGGCCTGCTCCTGCTGCTACGCGCCCGAACCCTGGCCGCCGCCGGCGAGCCGAAACCGCTGGTCCGCGCGGCCGCCGAACGCGCCCGCAGCCTCTCCACCGCACGCGGCGCCCACCTGTTCGCCGACCGCGCCACCCGCTTCCTCGAATCCCTCTGATCCGCCGGACAGTGCCGCCTCGACACCGCCCGCCCGACAGCCCCTTCGGCCAGGCCAACCCGGACGCAGCCCCCATGGCAGCGCGGCCCCACCAACCCGCACGCCGCCCGCCCAGCGACACAATCACCCCAACCACACACCGCCCCTCGACGGCACGACCCGCCAGACCAGACACAGCCCGCTCAGCGGCTCGGCCACGCCAACCCAGACACGGCTCGCACCTCGGCACGGCTCGGCACGCCAACCCGCACGGCAACAAGGCCATGCCGACCGGATGCTCGCGCGCGACAAGACGTGCCCGCGGATCACTCCCGATCGGGCCGCCGGGTACTCGGGGCCGTGCGAGCGGGTCAGTCAGGCTCCGAACGCGTCTCGTATCACCTCCAAGTCGTGAATGCGGGTCGGTGGCTGGCCGCGGCCGGTGCCGTGCCAGAGGTGCGCCGGCGCGGTGGCCAGCAGCACCGCGCGCAGAGGCTCATGCGCGCCGAACTTCGCCCGCATCGCGTCCCGCATCACGGCGTGTTTCTGCTGGTCCCACTGCCGGAGCTGCGCGGCGTCGAGCAGCACCAGCTTGCGTTGCTTGCGGGCCGCGAGGCCGTCGCCCCGGGCCAGCTCATTGCCGCTCTGCAGCGCGAACCGCTCGGCCGAGGCGGGGTCGACGAGGGCGATCTTCGCGGCCTGGAAGGCGTGTTCGACCGTGCGGAAGGTGCGCTCGCCCAGCGTGAACTCGGCCGGCCAGAAGTTCGACAGCATGCGCCGCCAGTGCTTGACGCGGGCCAGCGTCGCATAACGCGCCGGGTCGGCAACCCGCTCGTGGGCGCCCTGACCGGGCGGGCGGTCGGCCGAACCGGAGAAGAAATACAAGCGGTCCTCGGTCACGGCGAAACCCTACGGCCCGGGTACGACACAATTCCCCGATGCGTACGGTCTTCGAGCTGTCCTGGCCGCAGGACTACGCCGGCCGCGAACGGGCGGGCGAACCGGAATACCCGCATCTCTGGCCGGCCGGATATCTACCCTCCCTGCCGGGCAGTTCGGTGCACATCTGCGACGAGCTGGTGTGGGAGCCGGTCGACCGTGAGCGGCTGCGGGTCCAGGCGTCCGCGCTGCTGAATGCCGTACGGGAAAATCAGCCGCGGCAGTTGTAGGCGACCTGCGTCGTGGCCTGGAGCGGCGACGGTTCGAGGATGTTGACGGTGGCGGTCTCGGTGGTGGTGCCGACGCCGCTGAACGTCCACTTGAGGGTCAGGGTGGCGGTGCGCTGCCCGCGGCCGACCTGCTCGCTGAGCATGGCGCCCGGCCCGGCGTCGGAGCGCAGCCACTGGTAGCGGATCACGCCGCTCTTTCCGTTGGTGCGCACGGTGGCGACCACGTCGGTGGTGACGCCGCAGCGGCTTCCGGCCGGACGGGCGACGGCGACCGTGGCGCTCTCCACCTCGATCGGGCTGAGCCGCTGCCACAGATAGAGCCCGACCACCACGACCAGCGCGAGCGTGACCAGGGCGGAGAGCACCGAGACCAGGCGGCGCCACAACGGGCGGCGACGGGCCGGCGCCACCACGGCCGGCCAGGCCGGAGCGGGTACGGGCGTCGGCGGCACACCGGGCCCGAAGCGCACCTCCTGGGCGGCGGGAGCCGACGACGGACCCGCCGGAGTAAGGCGAGCCGTCTTCCCGGGATCGCCCATGAAAGCGGTCCGACCCGGATCACCCGCGACAGGGCCTGCGCCCGGCGACGAGCCCGCGACACGGCCCGCACCGGGCGGCGAGCCCACGGCCGGAGCCGCACCTGGAGAACCCATGACGGCAGTCCGGTCCGGGTCGGCGAAAAAGGCGCCGTCCGGCCCGCCCTGGAACACCGTGGGGGCGGGACGGTTGATGGTGGCCCACGGGTCGGCCGGCGGCGGCATATCCCGGCCGCCGACGGGCTCCTCGGGTGCGGACACGGCGCGCTCCTAACCGGGGGTGCAGGTGTTCTCGAGGGTCACCGACGCCGGCGAGGCCGACCGGCCCGTGTTGCCGGCCGCGTCCACCGCGACCACGGCGATCGTCATGCGGGTGACCGCCCTCGGCATCGGCAGCGGCCCGAGCATCCCCTGGTACAGCCCCTTGCCGTTCGAGCTCATCGCCACCGTCGAGGTGGTGCCGCCCAGGGTGTAGCGGAAGCTGACCTCCACCTTGGATTCGTCGCTGACGGCGGCCGTGATGGTGCTCGTCCGGACGCCGTACTGGCACTTCTCCCCCTCCAGCGACGCCCGGCTCGACCGCACCGCCCCGACCGTCGGAGCGGTGGTGTCGGGCCGGGGCGTCGGGGAGGTGCTGGTCGACGGACTCGGCAAAGGAGGCGAAGGCGTCGAAGGAGTTGCGCTGGTGCTCGTGCTGGTGCTGGGTGTTCCGGGCGCGGCGGTGGCGGGCGTGGGCGCGGTGGTGGCCGGCAGCGTCGGGGTGGTCGTCGTGGTCGGTGTCGCCGTGCCGCCGGCGGATGCTGACGGCGCCGTCGAGGGACCGGCCGGGGGTGGTGTCGTTCCGGCGACGGCCGGTTGAGCCGCCACCGGTCCCGCTTCCCAGTCCGCGTCGGCCGGGGATCCGGCGGCGGCGTGGCGGTAGCCCATCCCACCGATCAGCACGGCCGCGACGAGCGCGCTGCCGGCCAGCGTGACCCCTTTGCGGCTGCGGAGCAATTTCCCCGTACGGCCGGAAGTCGTGCTGCCGACCGTCGTCGACGCGAAACTGGTGGCTCCCGCATTGCCGTCGGGAAACGGCCACAGCGCGGCCAGCAGGGCCGCCCGGCGCGCCAGTTCCCCCAGACCACGGTCCTCCCACTCCGGTCCGTACGCCGCTCCGGCCACCCGCTCCAGGATGTCGAGGAAGGCGAGGGCATGCTGGGGCCGGTCGCCGGGCTGTTTCGCCAGACCGAGCCGCAGCAGATCGTGCACGGGCGCCGGGGCCGGATCGGTCGGGATGGGCGCGTTCGCGTGTTGCTCGTACAGGACAAAAAGGCTCGGCCCGTCGTACGGCGGACTGCCCGTGAGGCATTCGAAGAAGGTGGCCGTGGCGGCGTAGATGTCGCAGGCCGGCGTCGCCGGAACACCCGTCCACTGCTCCGGCGCCATGTAACGGGGTGTGCCGGAGACGACCGTGTCGGCGCCCTCGCCCACCGGAGTGGCGATGCCGAAGTCGGCCAGCTTGCTCCGCCCCTCGGCCGTGACCAGCACGTTCTCGGGTTTGTAGTCGCGGTGCACCACGCCGTGGGCATGGGCCGCCGCGAGCCCGGCCAGCGAACCCTTCAGCACGCAGAGCGCCGATTCCGGGGTGGTCGGGCCGTGCTCGCGCAGCATGTGCCGCAGCGACACCCCGTTGACCAGCTCCATCACGATCGCCGCGCCGCCGGTGGACTCGACGTATTCGTACAGCCGGGAGATGTTGGGGTCGTCGATCTCGCCGAGCAGCTGCGCCTCGCGGCGGAAGGCGGCCCGGAACTGAGCGTCGTCGCCGAGGCCCGGCGTCAGATATTTGATCGCGACCGGGGTGCCCGTCTCGATGTGGGTGGCGAGCACGACGCTGCCCGACGCCCCGGCGCCGAGCGGACGAACAGGCGTGTAGCCGGACAGCTGCCAGCCGTTCATGCCCCAGACCCCACCATCCAGAGGGCGGATGCCTGCCCCCGCCGCGCCGACCATTCTCGTCACCCGGTGACGCCGGGCAATCCCCGCAACGGCCGTTTTCGCTGCCCATATGGGCGACCCTGAATGTGATCGGCCCCGGAGCGGGGACGCGGAACGGCTCCCCCGGCCGGACGAGCGCGGTTGCAAAGAGGCGTTCGCACTTTGGTTCTTTCGACGGAGGGGTGGTCGGTCGAAGCGCGGACGCGGTGGACACAGAGGACGAACACAATGGCGCGGTGACCTACCCGACACCGAACCAGCCCGGACCGATGTGGCCCGGTCAACCGCCCCGCAAGAAGGGGTTCTGGCAACGCCTCTCGCCCTGGCAGCGGGCCGGAGTCGTTGCGGTCGCGCTGATTCTGCCCTGCTGCGGCGGGGTCACCGTGATCGGCGCGCTGGCCGGGGACAAACCGAAGACCGAGAACGTCAGCGGGGACCGGCTCGCGGAGGTGCAGCCGATCGCGACGACCACGGCGGCCGGGGCGCCCGAGGCTCCCGTCGTGACCAGCGCGGCGACCGGGGCGCCGGTGGCGACCACACAGCCGGAACCGGAGGCGACCACAGCCCCGGCCACGACCGCGGTCGTCACCACGAAGCGGATGGTCGTCAAGGAGCGGATCCCGTATCAGACCCGCAAGGTCGAGGACGACAGCCTGGCCAAGGGCAAGACCCGCGTACGGACCAAAGGTGTCGCCGGCGTCAAGACGGTGACCTGGGAAACCACGTACACGGACGGGAAGCCGACGGCCCGGCGCATCGTCAAGACCGAGGTCACGCGCAAGCCCGTCACCAAGGTCGTCGCCGTGGGCACCAAGGAGGCCGGCGGGGGCAACTGCGACCCGAACTACAGCGGATGCGTGCCGATCGCCAGCGACGTGGACTGCGCGGGCGGCAGCGGGAACGGCCCGGCCTACGTGGACGGACCGGTCACCGTGATCGGCGACGACATCTACGACCTGGACCGCGACGGAGACGGCATCGCCTGCGACTCGTAATGCCGGATCAGCGCCCGAGGGCGGCCTCAATCTTCTTCAGGTCGTCGTCGAGGCGCTCGGCCGGCACGTCCGGGTCGACCCGGGCGAAGTCGAAGTCGGCCATCTCCCAGGCCGGGAACACGTGCACGTGGGCGTGCGGCACCTCAAAACCGGCCACCACCAGACCGACCCGAGGGGCGCTGTACGCCTTCTTGAGCGCGGCGCCGATGGTGTGGCTGACCGTCATCACGTGGCCGAGCAGGTCGGCCGGCAGGTCGGTCCACTCGTCGATCTCCTCGCGGGGCACGACCAGCGTGTGCCCTGCGGTGAGCGGCGCGATGGTCAGGAACGCGGCCACCCGCTCGTCGGACCAGACGATCCGGCCGGGCAGATCGCCGTTGATGATCTTCGTGAAGAGCGTCGGCATGGTTCGTCCTCGTGTGTCGTGGGTGTCCGAATGGCAGAGTATCGCTGTGGACTACGAAACCGGCGCCGGACTGCTGCACCGCCTCACCTCCTATTCCACCGACCGCGAGTGGGACGTGCCCGTCGACGACCCGCGCGTGCGTCACGACCTGAAGCCGAACGACCTCGAAACGGCCCCACCGCCGCTCAAGGGCTATCCGGACGGGCTGCCGGTCACGCCGCTGCCGCGGGAGCTGCCCGATTCGGGGGTGCCCGCCACCGCCGTACTGTCGGGAAAGGCCTCTCCCCCGCAGCCGCTGGACGCCGCGCATCTGGGTCGCGTCCTGTTTCTCGGGGCCGGGGTCGTGCGCACGATGACCCGCAACGGGCGCCGGCTGCTGTTCCGGGCGGCCGGTTCGGCCGGGGCGAGATTCCCGCTCGAGGTGTACGCGGTCACGCGTGACGTGGCCGGCGTCGAGGACGGCGTGCACTGGTACGACCCGATCGCCCACGCCCTGGTCCAGGTCGGCCCGCCGGCCGTCGGTGACACGACCACCCTGGTCGTCACCGGCGTGCCGTGGCGCACGGGCTGGCGTTACGCCGAACGCGGGTTCCGCCACCTCTACTGGGACGCGGGCACGCTGCTGGCCCAGCTCGAGGCGGCCGCCGCCGCGTACGGGCCGCGCCTGCGCACCGTCTTCCCCGACGAGCAGATCACCGGGCTGGTCGGCGCCGACGGCGTCCACGAGTTCCCGCTCGCGCTGCTGACGCTGGGCCCGGGCGAGCCGGCCGTCGCCGCCACCGGCCCGGCCACTCCCGGCGAGCTGCCGCCGGTCGAGTTCCCCCTGGTCACCGGCGCGCAGCGGGCCGGTGACGGCACCGCCGAGGGCAACCCGTGGCCGGTCGGCGCCGAGATCGGCGAGCCCGCGACGGACGGCGAGACCCTCGACGCGGTGATCCGGCGGCGGGGTTCGCAGCGACGCATGGACCGGACGAAGACCGTGCCGCGTGAGTCGCTGACGTGGCCGATGGAGGCCGCGCTGCGGGGCATCGAGGTGCCGCACTGGGTGGTGGTGCACGGCGTGGACGGGGTCGAGCCCGGCATCTACCGCTGGCCCGACCTCGAGAACCCGGTCGAGACCGGCGACCTGCGGGCCGAACTGGAACGGGTCTCGCTGGGCCAGTCCCTTTCGGCCGAGGCGGCGTACGTGGTCATCGCGGCCGTGCCCGGCGAAGGCCTGGACGACCGCGCCTACCGCACCGCGCAGCTGGCGGCCGGAATCGTGGAGGGTCGCCTGCACCTGGCCGCGTACGCGGTGGGGGTGAGCGCGACGGGCATGACGTTCCTCGACACCGAGGTGCCGCCGCTGCTGCACGAGCCCAGCAGTCTGGTCACCCTGCTGTTCACCTGTGTCGGCGTCCCCGAATACCAGTCGAAGGCGGGCGGCGGCCCGGGCGATCCCGTCGCCGTACGCCGCGTGATGCCCCGCTTCGTCGACTAGTTGAACGGCGGCCGGTTCACGCCGAAATAGGCGTAGAACCGAGCCAGCCGGAATTCCATGCGCAGCACCATGGTCACGAGCATGGCGATGATGATGGCGCAACTGAGCAGACCCCAGCCCAGGTCACCGGCTCGGGTTAAATGCGCGACCACCGCCACGCCAACCAGCAGGGACGCTCCGAAAACCAGGATCACGGACAGTTCCACAAAAAGGCGGTGCAGCATCTTCTGGCCGTACCGATCACCGCCGAAATGCGAGATCGGCGACCAGATTATCGTGCTCCCGGCGCCGGCCGCGGTAGAGAAGAACAGGACCGCGATCCAGGAATTCCACCGGGAGACGTCGCCGAGAAAGTAGGACGGCGGGATCTCAAGACTGAACAGGACGAACGGCAGGGCGCAGTCGACGATCGACGGCGCCCACCGGAGCGTGATGCTGATGGAGAGGTGATAGTAGAACGAGAAGATGAAGATCATCAGCATGCACACGGCCTGCGAGCCGACCAGCAGGGACGGCGTCGGGAAGGTCTTCTCGGCCAGAAGCGCCAGCGCCACGCCGAGAATGATGCTCATGATCGTAATGAAGCTGGTGGCGGAGACCTCCAGCGAGCGCTTGGTCAGAATGTCTCCGCTCAGGGCCTGAAGTGCGCCGCCGAGCTCGGGACGATCAATACCGGGAAGGCTCTTCTCGCATTCGAAATCCTGGGAGTAACCGGCCGGCGACTTTTCGAAGTCGCCCGGGAAAGCGCGGCCACGCTCCGGTTCCGAAAGGACGTGATCATGCGTATCAACTGTCACGGAAGCCATGATGCACCGCGTGTCAATGCGGCTATTGATCAAATTTTGGCCGGCCGAATACTTCGCAGATGCGCGCTTGTTCTTCGAAAAGCCGACGGGCAAGGTTGCGCGATGCGTTGTATCCGCCGGGCGGTATCAGGCCGCCGCTCGGATGTCCTGTTCGAAGGATTCCTGCCATACCGCCCAGCGGGTCTGCGGGCCCAGCCGCTTGGCGCGATACATGGCGAGGTCGGCGCGGTGCACGATGACGTCGTGGGTGAGTTCGCCGGGGCCCGAGACGGCGATGCCGATGCTCGCGGCCAGCGGCATGAGCCGGCCGTCGACGACCACGGGGGCCAGGGCCGAGGCGAGCGCGCCGGCGACGTCGTACGCCTGCTCGGGGAACTGGAGGTCGGGCAGCACGACCGCGAACTCGTCGCCGCCCAGCCGGCACGGCAGCCCCCACGACGGCACGGCCGAGCGCAGCGCCTTGGCGAACTCGACCAGCACGAGGTCGCCCGACTTGTGCCCGAGGGTGTCGTTGACCTCCTTGAAGCCGTTGAGGTCGATGACCAGCACCGCGCTGGAACGGCCGGTACGCTCGCCGCGGGCCAGCGAACGGTTGGAGGTCTCGCGGAAGCGGGCCCGGTTGGCCAGCCCGGTGAGCCCGTCGGTGACCGCGCGCTCGTCGCTCTCGCGTTGCACGAGGGCCTGGCGCATCAGCACGATCGCGCTGATGGTGGCGCCGCCGAGCGCGAGGCCGCCCCACGGGAACAGGCTGCCCTCCTCGACTGCGGCCAGCAGCATCAGGGCGTGGGCGGCGGCAACCGCGGCGTAGGGCAGGTTCCGAGCCGAGAGGGAGAGGCGACGAGCACGCCGTACGGTGGGACGCCACTGCTCGACGGCGGCCGCGACCAGCAGCGCGTCGGCCGTGAGCCAGGCCAGGAACTGCCACGGCGAGTGCAGTGACGCCAGCCCGTGGCCGTTGAGGTAGCCGTGCACGGCGTCGCCCGCGAACAGGACCATCGCGCCCGCCGCGAGGGGCCGCAACGCCTGCTGGGCCGAGCCTTCGGCGCCGCGCAGCAGGGCCCGGGCGACGCTGAACAGCAGGGCCAGGTCGACGATCGGCAGCACGGCCGCGGTCACGATGACCGTGCCGGTCCAGCCGTGCTGGTCGACGTACGGGCCGAAAGCGAAGAACCACAGCAGCATGAAGCCGCCGACGAGCACCACGGCCGCGTCCAGCCGGGTCTTCCAGCGGTCGCGACGGCTGGTGCCGGCCAGCGGGAACAGTTGCAGGGCGATCAGCAGCGCACCCACGAAGGCGACGTGGCTGACGTCGTCGAGCGTGTCGGAGGCGTCGGTCAGCAACGCCAGCACCGGCGTCACCATCAGCACGGCGAAGCTCACGGCGACCGCCCGCCACGCCTGACGCGCCCGCGGCAACAATCCCGGGCCACGGGCGGCGAGCACGGCCGCGATGAGCCCGGCGACGCCGAAGCTCGTACGGGAAATCTCGACGACCATGTCGTACGCCTGCCCGCCGGCGCTCAGCCCGACCCCGGCCGCGACGAGCACAGCGGCGTAGAGCAACGCCAGGCACAGATGTGCCGCTGACGTGCGTCGCCGCGGTGTCTGCATGGTCCCCTCACGGGTGCGCCGATGGTCCGGTCCGCAGAAGATCGGACGCGGCGCCCCCGAGTTGAGGAACGGCTACGCGACGGCGGCGCCGATCCGCGGGCCGGCGGCGCCGCGCTCGACCGCGACGATGACGACCGGGCCCTCCGGTGGCCGGCTCCAGAACAGCGTGTTTCCGCCCTCGCGACCGGGTCGTGACTCCTGACCCGCACTGTCGATCGCCACGAACGAGGCACGGCTCAGGTCGCCGCCGGGCCGCTCGACCCGCACCCGGTCCCCGTCACGGACGGCCGTCAGGCGCAGCACCGGCGGCTCGGGATCGACGCGCTCGTCGCCGACGTGGCCGAGGGGCGCGAGGACCAGCAGCGACCAGACCATACGCGTGGGCCCGGTCTCGTGGCGCACCACCACGACCTCACTGGGCCGGTTGCTGAGCATCCGGTCGTCGACCGCGTGCCAGCCGTCCGCCGCCTTCTCCGGGCCGCCGGTCCCGTTCAGGGCCTCGTGCAGACGGTCGAACACCGGCCGAAAGCCGGCGATGTCGTCGTATCGGGTGCGCGCCGCGTCGGTCAGCAACGGCCAGGCGCCGGCGACATCACCTTGCCGAACCACAGCCTCGAACCGTACGGCCGCATCGCGCGCGGGACCCCGGAGGTTGGGCTCGATGCTGCACGCGCAGGCGGGCTCCGGCCGCCCGGCCACGACGGAGGCGACGGTCACCGCCGAGGCGACAACCGCCACGGCCAGGCCAACAATGATCATCCGGCGTGTGAGCATGCCGCCTTGGACGTCGCCCCAGCAGCGCCGGTTCCCCGCTGCGGACCCGTGGACGGGCGGGGAGTCAGGACCTGGCCAGGGGGCTGGGCGCGATCAGGCCGACCACGCCTCCGAGGGCGGCGGTGGCCAGGCCGAGAACGGCTTCGGCGCTCTTGCCGTTGTTGATGAGCAGATAGGTGAGGAAACCGAAGAGAATGGCGACCGCGAAGAGGCCGCCGATAAGCATGTACCAGATTCCCGATGGTGCCTCGGGCAGAACGCTGCGGGCGACCTCTTGGGCGTCCTTGGCGGGCATCCCCTCGAGGATTTTCCCGGCGGTTTCCTTGGTCTTCTCGGCCGGCAGCCCCACCACCGCCTCCGCCACAAAGTCCGCCGATTTCATGTCCATGGTCTGGGTGAGCTGGTCCGTGTCCGACATCTCCGTCTCCTCAGGTCAGCATGCCGAGGACTCAGCTAACTACGCCGCCGCACCCACCGGCCACCGGCTTTGCTGACGTATCTTGGACATTGTCGGCGACATTTCAGAACGGCCCGTAATGGCGTGCCCGGCGGGTGGTCCGCCAGGCATCCCGCCACGCGAACCAGGCCGTTCGCAGGCGCGGTGAGGAAACGGCTTCGCCCCGGCGCCGCAGACGTAACTGCTCGACCAGCCAGACCGGCGCGGCCGCCCGCTCGACGGCCTCGCTCTTGGTGAGAAGCTGCCCCGTACGCAGGCCGTGCCGCCCCCGGGCCATCGAGGTGAGCCCCAGATCGGCGAAGCCCGGGTCGAGCCACACCCACGGACGCCGGGCGGCCCAGGCCCACGGTCCGACGAGTTCGGCGCGGGCGGCCCGGCGGATGTCGTCGTCGGTCACGGGCGGGAACAGCTCCCGGGGCGCCCGGCCGAAAACGGCGTGCCCGTGGCGGACCAGTTCGGCCCGCGTGACCCCGGAAACGATGCGCTGCACCATCTGCCCGTGTGTCCACGTCGGATGTTCGGCGCCGGCCTCCGTACGCCGGTCGGAGTCGACGTACGAGCAGCCCAGTTTCAGCCCCTTCGCGGTCGTGTCGTCCAGGCGCCGGTGCAGGGCCACCAACGCGGCCTGGCGCTCGGTGCCGACCGGACCGTCCGTCACGGCCACCAGGTCGAGGTCGCTGACACCCGGCCGATAGTCCCCGGTGGCCAAGGACCCGCCGACAAGCAGGTCGCTGACCCAGCCCAGTGCCTCCAACTCGTGCCCGAACCCCGTGAGGGCCTTCATCCGCCGATCCCGAACAGCGCCACCGCGACGACGGCGAGGTAGGCGAGCCCGACCACGAGACCGCCGCTCAGCCGGCCGGTGACATCCCCGCCCGGGTCGCCGGCGGCCAGGGAGAGGTCGCGCAGCCGCATCATCACCGGTCCCCAGTGCTCGTCCACGCCGCTCATCCGGAACGTGACATCGGGCTCCCATTCGAGCCACAGCCCCTTGTCGTCGCGTCGCACCTCCCGCAGGCGATGCCAGGGCACGTGGTGGACGCGCCAGCGGTCGTGCACGACGAGCCCGCCACGCGTGAGCCTGACCCGGGCGTTCAGACGATCCCATCCCCCGTACGTCATCAGGCCGCCCACCCAGAGCACGATGCCGGAGTCCCACCAGCCGTCGGTCAGCCCGGTCAGCACCAGCGCGGGCGCGGCGGCGAACCCGAGCAGGAGCAGCGCGCCGAACACCCGGTCGCGCGGCGGCATCCGCAGGACGACGGGCAGCTCGGGCAGGTCGCCCGGGTCGGTGTCGGGCAGGGGTTCGCCGGGTGGGTCCTCGGGCATCTCGGGGCGGTTCCGGGGCGTCCGCAGAGGCGCTTCGGGCAGGAGCACGGCGTCGTCGGTGACCAGGAGGACCCAGCCGCCGTCGCGCAGGTCGCCGGCCACCGTCACGGTCTGCGGCTCGGCCGGGCCGCCCCAGCCGTCCGCCCAGTCGACGTCCTCACCGGTCAGGTGCGGGCGCGACAACGTCAGCGGCGACGCCACCACCGGCACGAGCGCCATGTCACCGGCCAGCACGGCCCGGTTCTCGGCGTCCGGCTCGGCGGTCAGTTCCACCGCGGGCAGCTCGCCCGACAACAGGCGCCGTCGGGCCGAGCGCATTCGTTGCTCGCGAACCAGCAGCAACGCGGCCAACGCGAGCGCGCCCAGCCCGGCGCTGAGCCACCCCGTCACATCCTCGGGTTCGGCCACCGGGCGCACCCACGAGCCGTCCACCAGCACGGGGACGACCTGCCCGGCCTCGTACGGGTCCAGGACCCCCACCCGTACGGGCTGCGGAACCTCGACGACGATCTCGCCCTCGTCGTTGTCGGCACTGCGGACGACGGCGTCGACCCGTACGGCCGCCGACTCGTGTGCCACCACCTGACCGGCGCGATGGCCGTACCAGGCAAGGCCACCGGCCCCGGCGAGCACGAGGACCGCCGCGATCAGCGTGCGGCCGCCCCAGCCGGGAAAGCTGTCGCGCAGCCGCTCGGCGAGGGCCGAGTCCAGCCGTACCGTCCCGGCCACCTCCGCGACGATTCCGGCCTGACGCCGCCGAGCCGCGACCAGCCACACCGCGACCGCCAGGCAGAGCAGGGCATGGATCGCGAAGGCCACGTTCGCGGCCGGCACGTCGTCGTAGACCAGATCGGCGACGGCAAAGGCGATCCCGGCCGCGCAGCCGGCCAACGGCAGCCACCACAACAGGACCGGGGTTGCCAACAGAACGACGAGCGCCACCGCGAACGTCACGTCGGGACCGCACACCAACGGATCCACGGTCGAGCAGGGCCGCGAGTCGCCGGCCACCGCAGCTCCGACGGCAGCCACCCACCCGAGCAGAAGAACCACCCGCGGCACCCACCACGGCACGGCGGCCGCACCCCACCGGCCGATGCGCCGCTCATCCAGCACCGGCGCGCCCGGACGTCTCACCGGCGCTGCCCCACTCCGAAGATCACGCCGCCGAGCATAGGGCCGGCGCGCTCCCCGGTCCGGCTATCGTGGCCGGGTGAGTAACCGGAACGCACCCCGGCCGATCGGCGACCGGCCCCGCATCGGGCGGCCGGCCAACGCCTTCACCGGCAGGCGGCCCTGACCGGTGCGCGGGGTGGGTCAGGTTCTGCTGGGTCTGCTGCTTCTGTTCACCGGCACGGCCCACCTGAGTTTCGCGCGCGCGGAGTTCCAGGCGCAGGTGCCGTCGTGGGTGCCGATCGACGAGAACTTCGTGGTGGTCGCATCCGGTGTGGTCGAGCTGAGCCTGGCGGTGGCGCTGCTCGTGGCCTGGCGACAGCCCGCGCGCGGCATCGTGGGGGCCGTCACCGCGGCCTTCTTCGTGGCGATCCTGCCCGGCAACATCGCCCAGTTCACCGAGCATCGGGACGCCTTCGGCCTCGACACCGACGCCGCCCGCGCGATCCGGTTGCTGTTCCAGCCGTTGCTCGTGCTCTGGGCCCTCGCCGCGACGAACGCCGTCCCCACGCTGCGCCGCCTCCGCGCCGGAGGGACCCACGCCGCGCCGTCTTCGCACCGGGAGGACAAAGGTGAGTGACCACGACATCCGCTGCCGGCCCGCGTAGCTCGTCTCGTCAGCTGCCGGGTCGCGGGGTGAAGCCGAGCTGGGCCGAGATGCGGGCGGCGGCGGCGAGCAGGTCCTCGGCGGTGCGCGGGTCGGCCTCGGGGTCGAACCGCTGTTCGGGGCCGGCCACGCTGATCACGGCGGCGACCCGGCCGTCGTGGTCGAAGACGGGGGCCGCGATCGAGGCGGCCGCGGGCTGGCGTTCCCCGTACGAGGTGGCGTAGCCGCGCTCACGGATCAGGTCGAGCTCCTTGAGCAGGAGGGACGCGTCGACGATCGTCCGGTCGGTCAGCGGCTCGAGGCGGCAACGGTCGAGATAGCCGTCCAGGTCGAACGCCAGGAACATCTTGGACGACGCGCCGGCGTGCAGCGGGAACGGGACGCCGACGGTCACCTCCAGGCGCAGCTCCTGGTCGGGCACGACCTGATCCACGTACAGGCGGGTGTCGCCCCGGCGCAGCGAGAGCGTGGCCGTCTCGCCGGTGCGGCCGGAGAGGTGCTTGAGTTCTCCAGCGGCCATTTCCCGTACGTCGGCCCGGGTCAGATAGGCACGTCCGAGCGCGACGGCGGCGTGGCCCAGCGCGTACCGCCGGCTCTGCGGGTCGAGCGTGATGAGCTCACGGTTGCGCAGCGCGGTCAGGATGCGATGCACGGCGGCCTTGGTCAGCCCGAGGGCGGCCGCGATCTCGGTGACGCCCAGATTGGGGCGGTCGCTGCGCCCGAAGAGCAACAGCACGTCCATGGCCCTCTCGACGGCGGCAACGGACCGGGACCGGCTCTCTTCCATAGAGATGATCGTAAATGTATTGGGTGGGCTGTCAGTCCCCGGGCCGACTCGCGTTGAATACTCGGTCATGAACGCTTTCCGAGAGCTGCTGTCGGCCGGCCGCGTGACCCACGTTCCGGGTGTCTTCGACCCGTTGAGCACGACGCTCGCGGTGCAGGCCGGCCACCGCGCGGTGTACCTCGCGAAAGCGGCCGTGGCCTCGGTGATGATGGGCCGGCCCGACGTCGGCTGGATCCCGGCCACGCAGATCGCCGACCGCGCCGCCACCCTCGGCCCGGTCCTCGGCGGCCTTCCGTTGCTGGCCGACGCGGGCACGGGTTTCGAGACCGCGCAGGGTGCCGTGTGGACCGCGCTGTCCTACGAGCGGGCCGGCATCGCGGGCGTGGTCGTCAACGAGATGCACGCCGAGCTGCACGAGCAGGCGCCCGGCATCGCGGTGGTGGCCCGCACCGACGCGTACGCGGTGGGTGGGCTGGACGCCGTGGTCGAGGACTGCCGCGCGTTCGTGAAGGCGGGCGCCGACGCCGTGCTGCCCGCCGGTGTGGGCACGCATGGCGAGTTGTCGCTGCTGCGGGCCACGCTGCCCGGGGTTCCGCTGGTGCTGACGCGTTCCGAGTCGGCCGCCGCTCCCCCGCTGCTGCCCGACGTCCAGCTGGCCGCGCTCGGGGTGCGCCTCGTTCTCCATCCGCTCGCCGCCCTGCTGGCCGCGGCGCGGGCGGCCTCGCAGGCCTACCGGGCGATCCTGGAGGAGGGCACGGCCGAGGCGGTCGATCGCATGCCGTGGGCGGCGTTCACAGCCCTGGCTGAACCCGCCGCCGCGCGCGAAGCCGCCGGACGCCGCGACAGCTACTCCGCCGGACCTCGCGACATTCACTCCGCCGGACGCCGCGGTCGTTTCGCCGCCGAAACCGGAGCATCGTCGTCCTCCGCTTCCGGGACCATCCCGGTGACTGACAACATCGACACATGATCCGCCCGTTCCTGGACACCGCCGAGGTCGTCTCCGAGTTGCTGCACTCCCCTGAGCTGGTCGCGCGCTGGGAGCAGCCGAGCGCCCTGACGTCGTTCCGGATCAGCGGCCTGGCCGGCCATCTGGCCCGGGCCGTGTTCAACGTCGAGCGCTGGCTGGCGGCACCCCCGGGCGAGGGCGACCCGATTGACACCGTCGCCTATTACCTGGCCGGCGCGGCTCCCGCCCCCGACCTGGACGGCGTGGTGCCCAGCCGCATCCGCGAGACCGGCGAGGAGGAAGCCCTGGCGGGTCCGGCCGCGCTGGCCGCCGACTTCGACGCGGCCCGCGCCCGCCTCGCGACCCGGCTGCCCACCCTGGCCCCCGACCGGCCGGTGCGGGTCTTCGCCCACGTGCTGCCGCTGGACCAGTGCCTGCTGACCCGCCTGGTCGAGCTGACCGTCCACCTCGACGACCTGGCCGTGAGCCTGTCCGTCCCGACCCCCGCGGTGCCGCCCGAAGCCGCCGACGCGGTCGCCGTCTGTCTCACCCGGCTGTCCCTGGCGCGGCACGGCTTTCTTCCGGTGCTGCGTACCCTGTCGCGTCGCGAACGCGCGCATAGCCCTATCGCGGCCTTCTGAGCTCGTACAGGGCACATCCCACGCCCTCGATCAGCAGGTTCTTCGTGTGGTGGAAGCCGAGCCGTTCCATCACGGCCCGGGACCGGCGGTTGCGCCGCTCGGTGAACGAGACGACTTCGTCGGCGTCCAGCGGGCCGAACGCGAACTCCAGCCCCGCCCGGCCGATCTCGGTGGCGAAGCCGCGACCCCAGTAGCGGCGGTGCAGCACCCAGCCCAGTTCGAGGCGGTCGCGGCCGTCCACCACGGCCCGGGACAGGCCGCCGCGGCCCACGCACAGGCCGGTCACCCGGTCGTACGCCATCCATTTGTGCACGCCGTCGATCTGCCAGCCCCGGGCCATCCGGCGGGTCTCGCGTTCGATCGCGGCGCGGGTCCATCGGCCGTACCACTCGGCGACCGCCGGATCGCGGTAGAGGGCCAGCAGGTCGGCGGCGTGGCGCGGGGCTACGGGCTCGAGACGCAGGCGTGCGCTTAGGTTGGGCATATGACCATGCTGCAGGTGACCCCCAACGGTCCGTGGGGCAAGGACGTCCATCCGGCCATGCCGGTCACCCTGGACGAGCTGACCGCCGAGCTGACCCGGTGTTTCGCGGCCGGCGCGGACGGCGTGCATCTGCACGTCCGCGATTCCTCGGGCGCCGAGACCCTGGACCCCGCGGTCGTGAACGAGACGTGCCGGCGGGTGCGCGAGGTCGCGTACGGGAAAATCGAAATCGGCCTCACCACGGGCGCCTGGATCGTGCCCGGCCTCGCCGACCGCATCGCGATGATCCGGGAGTGGGAGGGCGTCGACGTCGCCACGGTGAACCTCTCGGAGGAGGGCTTCGCCGACGTCATGGCGGCCATGCTGGAGGCCGGCATCGGCATCGACGTGGGATTGTGGTCGCCGCAGGAGATGCCCGCGCTGCTCGGTTCGGGCCTGTTGCCGCTCGTGAGCCGGGTCAGCATCGAACTCGACCCCGGCGAGCCCTACTTCCTCCAGGGCCCGCCCGAAACGGTGGCCCAGCAGGTCAACGACTTGCTCGACGAGGCCGGCTCAACCTGCCCCCGCTTGACCCACGGCATGAACGACTGGACGTGGCCCCTGGTACGCGACGCGTTCCGCCGGGGCCACGACACGCGGGTCGGTTTCGAAGACTCCGTCCTGCTGCCCGACGGCACAACCGCCCCCGACAACGCTTCCCTCGTACGGGCGGCGGCCGCGCTGCGCCCATGACGGATCATGGGTGCCATGCCCTTCGCCGACGAACTGCTCAGCGCCCGGACGGCCGAGAACCTGACTCACGCCGTACGGGAAACCGCTCCTGACCTGCCCCTGCCGACCCTGGAGGCGGCCGCGCGCGGGTTCGACGGCCTGGCCCTGCGGGAGCGCGCGGACCTGCTGCGGGACGCCCTGCTGACCGACATCCCCGGCGACTACTCCGCACTGGCGCGGATCGCGCGTTCCGCCCGGATCGAAGGCTGGATGGTCTGGCCGGTCACCTCGGCGGTGGCCGCCCGTGCGGTGGCCTCGCCCGTCCCCAGCGACTTCGACGACGCGATGGCGCTGCTGGCCGAACTGACCGGCCTGCTGACGGCCGAGTTCGCCATCCGCACGATGCTGCGCCACGACCTCGACCGCGCCCTCGCGACGATGCTCGAGTGGACCCGCTCCGACGACACCGACGTGCGGCGGCTGGCTTCGGAGGGTGCCCGCCCCTACCTGCCGTGGTCGGTGCGGGTGCCCGAGATCCTGAGCCGGCACGGCGTCACCGTGCCGATCCTCGACGCCCTCTATCGCGACCCCAGCGACTACGTGCGCCGCTCGGTCGCCAACCACCTCAACGACCTGAGCCGCGACCATCCGGCCCTGGTCGTCGACACGGTCACCCGCTGGCTGGCCTCTCCCGACCAGAACACCGCCCGGACCGTACGGCACGCCCTCCGCACCCTGATCAAACGAGGCGACGCCGGAGCGCTGGCCGCGCTGGGTTTCACCGCCGCGACCAGCCTGCGCATCGAGGGCCCCACCCTGAACACGCCGATCGTGGCCGTGGGAGACACCATCGAGTTCCACGCGACCGTCCACAACGCCGGCGACGAGCCGGCCCGCCTGGCGATCGACTACGTGGTCCACCATCAGCGGGCCAACGGCACGCAGACCGCCAAGACCTTCAAACTGACAACGGCCACCGTCAACCCCGGAGAAACTCTTGAGGTACGCCGCAAGCACTCGTTCCGCATCATCACCACACGGCGCTACCACCCCGGCCCGCACGCGATAGCCCTCCAGGTCAACGGAGTCCCCACCGACCGCGTGCCGTTCGACCTCATCGCCCCCGCCGGACCCGCCTGATCCTCGTCGCCGTCAGGGCCGTTGATGCTCGCCATTCAAAGCAGCCTCGTAAGGATGGATGACGAGTTTCGACTGACGACCCGCGAAGCTTCGTTTCAGATTCCGGGTCTCGCGATCGTTCCTGGCGAAGAGTCCGCGCTTGTCGACGTGAACAACGACGGCGCCGTGGCTGTCGATCACGTCCGAGATTCCCCGGGTCTGAATGGTGTCGCACCACGCGTCGATGTTGCGCCCGAACCACGACGGAAGTCCGCACGGACCGGCGACCGCATCCCAGAAGTCGTCCAGTGTCTCCATCGGCCGGCCCCGCAGATCGACAACCAGATCCTCAGCCACTTCTCCCCCTCCCGGGCATCAGCGCGCGTACGGCCTGCACTTTAGTGTGGGTGTCGTGGCTGTGAAGGCGTACGACATCAGCGTCAATGAGCAGGCCGTCGGCGGGGCGTTGGCTGCTGGCTGGGCCGGGGCGCACGGGCCGGCCATCGATCCGGCAGTGTGGCCCCGGACGCCGCGGACCGGGCAGCCGATGCACCACCGGTTCACGCTGTGGCTGCCCGAGGGCTATCGGCGGCGCGGCGACGAGCTGGTTGGGGTGTCGGTGTTCCAGTGGTGCGACGCCTTCTACTGGCGCGGCCCGAGCGGGCCGGAAGGCACCGTCCACCCGCATCTCCACCTCGCCGATGACGGGGTCGACCAGGTGTTCGCGCTGTTGTGGCTGACCGAGGCCGAGCTGACCGGGCCGCCGACCGCGCGGCCCGCTCCGACCGCCGCACCCGTTGAGGGGGAAGATGATCCGGAGGGCAAGATTCCCTCGTACGCCTCGGCCGGGCCCCTCTGGCTGCGCGAGCGCGACGATCCCAACGCCGGCCTGTCCCCGACCGACGACGGGTGTGTGGAAGTGCCGAACCTCTACGACAAGTTCGCCATGGAGCACCTGGGTGGCACCGCCATGAGCCCGGACGGGCCGCGGTCCGACCTGTCGCCCTGGTATGTCGAGGTCAACCGGCTGGGTGGACTCAACCACGGCGGCGATCAGGACATCGCATTCGACCTGGGCGCCGCCCATATTTTGGGGGACATGTCGAGTCACGTCCGCTACGGCATTGCCTGACGGTCCTGGAGCAGGGTCTGGCTCAGGGTCCACAGGCGAGCCGCCGTCTCGGTGTCCAGTGCGTGCGAGATCGCGTCGGCGGGGATCGCGTCGGCGGTCGGGGGCAGGGTGCGGTCGTCGATCGGGGCGACGTCGCTGTTGTTGAGATAGAGGCCGCCCAGGCCGTGCAACTGCGGGCTGGCGGCGCCGAAGACGACGGTCGCGGCGCCCTGTTCGGCGGTCTTCTTGCCCGCCGCTGGATCGATGACGGGCTGCCCGGCGGCGTCGACGAGACCCATCCTCTGGTAGTCGGCCCGGCTGCCGCCGCTGTTGAGTTGTGTTCCCAGAACCACGCCGGGGTGCACGGCGAAACCCCGGATGCCGTCGGCCGCCCACCGTTCGTCGAGCGCGACCGCGAACAGGACGTTGGCGAGCTTTGCCTGGGCGTACGAGCTTCCCGGGTCGTACGAGGAAACGAAGTTGGGGTCGTCCCAGCGGATCCGCCCGAAACGGTGCGCGCCGGACGAGACGTTGACGACCCGGGCCCGGCCGGCGCGGCGAAGTGGCTCGTGCAGGGCGAGCGTGAGCTGGAAGTGCCCCAGATGGCTGGTGGCGAACTGCACCTCGAAGCCTCGGCTGTCCCGTTGAACCGTTCCGGGCGTGGGCACCGCGGCGTTGTTGATCAGGATGTGCAGCGGACGCTCGGATGCCACCCACTCCGAGGCGAAGGCGTCGATCGCGCCCGGGTCGAGCAGGTCCATCGGGGCGACAGTCACGTTCGCCGTCGCGCTCAGGGCTTCGGCGGCGCGTCGCGGATTGCGGGCTGGGACCGTGACGGCCGCGCCCGCGCGCGCCAGGGCCTGGGTGACGGCTTTGCCGATGCCGGAGTGACCACCGGTGACGACCGCGTTGACGCCGGTCAGGTCGACGCCGTCGAGAACGTCGTCGGCGGTGGAGGCAGCCGTGAAGCCGCTGCCGAGGGGATGCTGATGCTTGATCACGCTGAGGCTCCCTGGTCGCGGTGGAGCCGGCCGGAGAGCGACCCCGGCCGGCTCCGGGATCACTTGGATTCGATGCGGCCGGCCGGCTCGGTGGACGAGGCGACCAGCGTGCTCCAGGCGGCCGGGTCGACCTCGAGGACCTGCTGGAGGAAGGCCGTCGTCGAGCGGCGTACGAGGTCGACACGCTCCGGGCTCTCATCGGTGGTGTCCGTCGAGCCGTAGGCGTGGATGCCGCCGAGGGTGTGCTCGCCACCGGTCAGGGTGACGAGGTGCCGGGCGCCGGGGCTCAGGTGGTAGACGTCGGTGAACCAGTCGGGGCCGCGCGTGGACAGCATCGACTGGTCGCGGTCGCCGGCGACGACGATCGTGGGCGTGGTGAGCTGGTCGAAGTCGGGGCTCATGAACGCGAAGTTCTGCTGCGCGAACGGGGTCAGGTCGGCGCCGCCGGTTCCGGTGGTGGCCAGCAGCACTCCGGCCTTGACCCGCTTGTCGGTGCGGTCCTCGCCGGGCCGGCCGTCGGCGCCCACGACGCGGGCTCCGAGCAGCATCCCGACGGTCTGGCCACCCCAGGAGTGACCGGCGACCGCCAGACGGCCGGTGTCGACCCGCCCGGCCAGGCCGGGCACCGCGCCGATCACCGTGTCGAGTTCGTCGATGACCCGCTCGACATCGTCGACCCGGATCTGCCAGATGGCCGGGTAGCGGGGGTCGGCGGGCGTCAGCCCGAGGGTGGCGGAGTCGAGGAAGGTCGGCTGGACGACGACGAACCCGTTGGCCGTCCAGTGGTCGACCAGCGGGTCGTAGGCGTTCATCGACCCGCCGAAGCCGTGCGCCAGCACGATGACCGGGAGTTCCGTGCCGGCGACGGGCGCCGTGATCCGCACCTGCAGGTCGTCGCCGCGATGGGCGGCCGGGAGCGTCACCGGACGGACGCTGATGACCTGAGAGGCGGTGGTTGAAGTAGACATTCTGGTCCTTCCGGGGCGGACGATCCGCGAAAACGGATCGCTGTTCCACCTAAGATATGGAACACGGTTCCGTTATGCAATGCCTTAACGGAACCGTGTTCCACAACACGTCGGCCACGTGCGATCATTCAGGGGTGGACACCTCCGAGCCGCGTCCGGCCACCCGACGCCGTCGCACCGACGCCAAACGCAACGAGGGCGCCCTGCTCGACGCGGCGGCGTCGGTGTTCGCCACCTCCGGGGTCGACGCGCCGGTCCGCGAGGTGGCAGCGGCCGCCGGGGTCGGGGTGGCGACGCTCTACCGCCACTTCCCCACCCGCTCCGACCTGGTCGTCGCCGTGTACCGCCACCAGGTCGACGCGTGCGCGGAAGCCGGGCCGGCCCTGCTCGAGTCGGCCGGTTCGCCCTTCGCCGCGATCCTGAGCTGGATACACCTGTTCGTCGACTTCCTCGGGACGAAACACGGACTGGCCCGGGTCTGGGAAGGCGACCCCGACGGCTTCACCGGCCTCCACGTGCTGTTCGTGGAGCGCCTCGTGCCCGTGCTGACCGACATGCTCGAGGCAGCCCGGGCGTCCGGCGAGGTCGTCGCCCCGATCACGGCCTACCAGCTGATCCGCGCGGTCGGCGACCTGGTTGCTTTCACCCCGGTCGACCCCGACTACGACGTACGGAAGATCGTGACCCTGCTCGTCAGCGGACTGCGGCAGCCGCAGCTGGAGCACCGGTGACGACCTCGGCCTCCTTCTCCAGGATCTCCAGCAGCGCCGAGTTGTCGCTGTTGCTGAGCACGACGCCGACCCAGCCGGTGTCCGGATAGACGTTCCAGTTGGCGCCGACGCCGGGGCCGCCTCCACCGCGCCCGAACACCCATTGGCCCTCGGTGATGTGGATCGGCATGGTGTAGCCGTCGAACGACGTCGCCACCGGGCCGGGAAGTTTGGCTCCGGCGAACAGGCCGGCGTGCACCCGATCGAGAACGGTGCCGGTGCGCAGCGCCTCGGCGAACCGTACGAGGTCGGGCGCGGTCACGAAGCCGTCGCCCGAGGCGTACCCGATGAAGGCGCGACCGGGATTGCGGCCCAGGATGTTCGGGTTCACGCTGCCCAGATCGAGGTTCCGGACGGCGTCGACCAGGCGGCCGTCGGCCTGGAGCATGTACGGGTGGGCGATCCGCTCGTCGGCGAGCCACTGCGTCCGCGTGTAGAACCCCGAGCCGCGCATGCCACTGCGGTCAAAGACGTTCCGGTGTACGTAGTCCCAGAACGTCAGGCCGGACAACGCCTCGACGATCTGCGCCGCCATGGACAGGCCGACACCGGCCCCGGGCAGGTGCCCGTTCGACCCCGATCCGGGAACACCGGCCAGGGTCGCCTGCCGCGCCCACTGCACGTGGTGCCGGCGCACCTCTTCCCGGCTGCGATACACGTGCCGCCAGTCCGGCATCGGCGCGTCCATGCCCGAGGTGCCGGTCAGCACGTGGTGGATGGTGACCTTCTCGGCGATCTCGGGCCGGAGGCCGCTCAGGTGCCGGCCCACGGTGTCCGACAGCGCCAGCCGGCCCTGCTGCATCAACTGCAGGACGGCCACCGCCAGAAACGGCTGGCTCGCCGAGGCCAGATTGAACGCGGTCGCTTCATGGTTTCGGATGCCCCGCTCCCGATCGGCCATGCCGTAGGCACGCGACAACACCGTCCGCCCCTTGTGCGCCAGCATCACCACCCCGGAGAACCTGTCCTCGGCGGCCAGCCGCGCCACGAACCGCTCGTAATCCTCAACCGGCCGCCGGGCCGCGGGCTCCCCCACCTTCACCAGCGGCACCCCGGCCGCGGCCAGCCCACTCAGGGCGAGCAGCGGCCGCCGTCCCACCCCGCGCAACGAACCCCATTCCACGATCCACGTCCCCGTCCGGTAGGCAACACGTCGCCTCCATTGAGGACGCCGTCCGGTTGCCACGGCGTATGCGTTTCCCGATATGCCCGCGAAACGTCGTCAGTTCAGGAGGGCGTCGCTCGAGCCTGGAGTTCCTGCGGTCCGGTTCCGGGGTGCTGCCGCGGCCCATGGAACGCAGATGTACCACACGCGGCTCACCCGCGTTTACCGTGATCGATGTGATGGAACGTGTCCTGCCTCCGCGCGGGCTGCCACGCCAGCTGGTGGCCCAGTCGGCGCTGGTCGCGGTCGGGTGGGGCGTCTATCTGACCGGCAGCGTCGTCTTCTTCACCGCGTACGCGGGTCTGACGCCGGTGCAGATCGGGCTCGGCTTCTCGGTCGCCGGGGCGCTCGGGCTGGTGCTGCCGATGCCGCTGGGCCACTTCGCGGACCGGGTCGGTGGCCGGCGGGCCTGGGTCATCGGCTCCGCCGTCGGGGTGGTCGCGTTCCTGCTCTACCCGCTGGTCGGCGCGTTCTGGTCGTTCGTGGCGGTGCTCGGGCTGCAGGCGCTCTCGCAGGGGCTGACCGATGCCGGGCGCACGGTCTACACCGCCGCGGCCGTGCCCCAGGAGATCCGGGTGCGCACGATGGCTTTCGTACGGGCGTACCTCAATCTGGGTTTCACCATCGGCGCCGGACTGGGGGCCGCCGCCATCGCGCTCGACTCCCGCCCCGGTCTGCTGGTTCTGGTGCTGCTGAACGCGGCCGGCATCTTCGTCAGCGGCTGCTTCGTGGCCCGCATGCCGGCCGTGCACACCGAGAGGAGCGCCGAGCGGCCGCGCCCGTGGGGTGTGCTGCGCGATCACCCGTACACGGCCCTGACCGGCGTCTTCGCCATCCTCTACTTCAGCGAGGTCCTGTTCACCACGATCGTGCCGCTGTGGGCCATCACCCGCACCGACGCGCCGAAACCGGTGCTGGGCGCCCTCTTCGCGCTGAACACCGTGCTGGCCGTCCTGCTCCAGGTCCCGGCGACCCGGCAGGCGGTGAGCATGGCCGGATCGGCCCGCCTGGTGCGGTGGGCGGCGCTCTCGGCGACCGCGGCCTGCCTGGTCTTCGTGGTCAGCGGCCGCACGCAGGGCTGGGTGACGATCGCCGTGCTGGCGCTGGGGGTGGTGCTGCTGACCGGCGCCGAGCTGTGGTCGTCGGCCGCGGAGTGGTATTTCGTCACCGAGGTGCCCCCGCCCGAGCAGCGCGGCCTCTATCTGGGCGCGGCCCGCACCACGACCGGCATCTCGTCGATGATCGGCCCGGCCGCGCTGACCTTCCTGGCCGTGCACACCGGCGGCTGGGGCTGGTGGCTGATCGCCGCCCTGTTCACCGTGGCCGCCCTGACCGTCGGGCCGGTGGTCGCGTGGGTGGCACGCACGTCCCGCAACGTGCACACCAGCGCTCCCTCCGCGTGAACCGGAAAACTCCCGGGTCGCAACTGAAGCCGGCCCGGCCGTGGCCGATGAAAAGGTCGGACCACACAACGGGGGGAATTGTCATGACAGCGGCAAGCTGGGACGTCGAGGGCGTACGGCGGCAGATGGTGGACCGGCCCGGCCGGGACGCGCCGCACATCGCCGGCGTCGTCGTGGCCACGAGCGTGCTCAGCGTCTTCGGCATCGCGGCCGCGCTGCGGGCCGGGCGGCTGGCCAAGGAGCAGTCGACCGGGCAGTCCCGCTACTGGCTGGCCTTCGCGGTGACGATGGCCGCGAAGTGGGCCATCATGCTGGCCGTGTCGGCGGCGGTGACCGCGGGCATGTAACGCGGGACCGGCCGTGCTGAGATAGGCGCATGATTGAACGAGTCGAGGGCCGGTGAGGCTCGAACGTCTCGCGCCGGGTCACGCGCCGGCGCTGCTGCGGTTCGAGACAGAGAACCGCGAGTGGTTCGCGCGGTTCATCACCGACCGCGGCGACGAATACTTCGACCGGTTCGCCGAGCACCACGCCGCGCTGCTGGCCGAGCAGGAGGCCGGCGTGTGCCACTTCCACGTGCTGATGGACGGCGACGAGGTGGTGGGTCGCTTCAACCTGGTCGACGTCGAGGACGGCGCGGCCGAGCTGGGCTTCCGCGTCGCCGCGGCGGCTGCGGGCCGGGGCGTGGCCACCGAGGGCGTACGCCTTGTGTGTGAGCTCGCCCGGGACGCGTACGGGCTCTCGCGCCTGACCGCCGACGCCGGGGTGACCAACGCGGCATCGCGGGCTGTGCTGGGCAGAAGCGGCTTCGTCCCGGTCGGCGACTGCGTACGCGGTGGGCGCCCGGCCGTGCGCCATGTGCTCGAACTCGCTGATCCGGGACCGTCCGGAGAGGACCCCGCGACCGTCCCGGGGTGACCACAATGAACGCCATCGCTGGACCGACATGGGGGAAGGAACCGCGATGGACATGGGATCGACGCACACGAGACTGGTGGCCGGGCTTCGGGCCCTGCGCGCCGAGGCCGGGCTCACGCTGCGGGAACTCAGTTTGAAGGTGCACGTCAGCGACTCGTCGCTGTCCCGCTACTTCGCCGGGCAGGCGCTGCCGCCGTGGGAGGTGGTGGCGGCGCTGGCCGACCTGGGCGGCGGTGACCACGCGGGGCTGCGGCGGCTCTGGGAGGGCGCTCAGCGTGAGCGCAAGCAGTCCCGGTGGCCGGCCGGCGAGGTCCGCGCGCGCCGGGTCTCCCCGCTGATCACGGTCTGCGCACTGATGGCGGCCTCGGGGGCGGTCGGCTGGGCGATCGGGAGGCGCTGACCCGGGCCGTCCCGGGATGTTCCCGAGAAGCGTTGCCGCTGGTCACGACCGTGCGGCCGGCGGCACGCTGATGCCACGACCGAGGAACGGGGGCATCAATCATGAACCGAATCGCACGCCGTGGACTGATCGTGCTGGGCACGGGGGCCGCTGTCGCGGGAGCCGTGTTGCTGGGTGCGGGTGTGGGCGGGGCCGCGCTCGCCGGCAAGGGTGTGACCACCGTGGAGACCACAGTGGCCGGCACCAACTGGGACGGATGGGCGGGCCCGACCTGGGCGGGACCGACCGTGGTCGACGCCGCTTGGGCCGGGCCGACGTGGGCCGGGCCGACCGTCGTCAAGGCCTGACAGATCACGGTTCCATTGCCACGCATTGATGTCTCACCCATCGAGATGTCTTGTGCCCTACGGTGATCCGATGGGGTCGGACGAGTGGACGCGGTGGCTGCTGGAGCGCCGCGACGGCGGGAACGCCGAACTGCGGGCACAACACGCCTTCAGCCTGGAGGTCTTCCGCGACCAGGTCCTTGACCGGGCCGCTCTCGCGCCCGACGACACCGTGCTCGACGTGGGCGCCGGAACGGGACTCATCGCGTTCGGCGCCCTCGAGCGTCTCGGCCCCGACGGGCACGTCATCTTCAGCGACGTGTCCGACGCGGGCCTCGAGGAATGCCGGCAGCGCGCGGGCAACGACAAACGGTGCAGTTTCGTCCACGCCGCGGCCGAGGATCTGTCGATGATTCCCGACTCCTCGGTCGACGTGGTCACCACCCGTTCCGTTCTCATTTACTGCGACCACAAATCGGCCGCTTTCCGCGAATTCTTCCGCGTGCTCAAGCCGGGCGGCCGGCTGTCCATCTTCGAACCGGTCAACCGCTTTCTGCTGGAGCACCGGCCCGACAGCCTGTTCGGGCTGCGCGACCCCGAGGTGGCCGACCTGCTGGCCAAAGTGGTCGCCGTCTACCGCGACGGCGCCCGCCGCGGCGAGAACCCGATGACCGACTTCGACGAGCGGGACCTGCTGCGCTGGGCGGCCGAGGCCGGGTTCGACGGCGTCGAGGTCGACTACCGAGCGCAACTGGATGTGCCGGCCGAGCCGATCGGTGACTGGGAGGCACGTAAGGCGATCTCCCCCAATCCGCTCGCGCCGACCTACGGCGAAGCCATGACGGCGGCCCTCTCCGAAGAGGAATATCGGCGGCTCGACACGCGGATGACGCAACTTGCCCAGTCAGGTACCCCTACGCGGCGTACCCTCGCGACGGCTTATCTCCGCGCTCTGCACCCCTGAGAACCAGGGAAAATACACTCTGCGCAGCCAAGCAGTCACGGTACGTGCGTGCGTTATGCCCGAAGGCTAAGCCTGCGAGTACTACGCACGTGCGCACTTGAAGGTCTGTCGATTCCCAGCAGAATCAGCTGCATGACGTACGGCAAGAAGGATCTGCCCTACCCCTACTGCGCGGACTTCTCGGGCATCGTCACCCGGGTCAAGGGGGTGCGCGAGTCGACGCGTGCCGCCCTGGTGAACTCGCTGAAGGTGGCGTCCTACCTGAAGGCCGGCGCCAACCTGATCGAGCGCAACCTCGGTGCCCAGCGGCCCGCCACCGCGACCGGTGACGGCCGCAAGCAGTACTGGTCGGGCCTGAGCTTCCTGACCGAGCGCGCGCTGTCGGCCGAGGTCGAAGAGCTCGAGCTGCCCTTCCTGCGCCAGAAGGGCGCCGGACCCTACCGATCCACCTGGGCCAGCCACGACGACTACCTCAACGACCTGCTCGCGTTCATGCTGCACGCCATCAACTACGACCCGCAGTACGGGGCCGATGTGGAGACGCGGGGCGACTGGCTGGCCACCGACGACAGTCTGGTCGACGCCGTGGACCGGTCCAGTTACCACGAGTTGATGGCCCTTTGCCGGATGCCGCTGTTCAAATTGCAGCTCATCATGGTGGCGACGGCCCATCGCAACGACGGCATCCGGGGCTCCATCGCGAACAACTACGCGGGCGCGCTCGAACCGTGGATGAAGATCTACGAGGAGACGATCGCCGCCCGGGGTTACCAGCTCCGCGAGGGCATCACGATGCGGGAGTTCACGAACCTCCTGGCCGCCGTGACCGAGGGTCTGGCCGTGCGGCACCTCGGCGACCCGAGCGCGGACATCGCCGACAGCGGCCCCACCGGGAACCTGGTCGGCAAGGGGGTCCTGGGGCTGATGGCGGCCTACCTGGAGCCGATCGACGATCCGTCCGGTCTGACACTGCGCGAAGTGTTCGAACGACAGGCGAAAAACGGGGGACACCCATGACAAGTACGACGGAGCGCCCTGCCGCCTCCCGGGAGCCGTCCTGGTGGGACAAGCAAGGCGATCTGATCATGCGCCGGCCGTTCAACGAGTGGACCTTCACCCACATGAACTGGCTGATGCCGACCGAGCGCGTCGCCCGCGGCGCCACCCACCTTCCCCTTCCGGTCGGCATCCGGCCGCTGAACGTGCGCTACCGCTTTCAAGACCGCGACTTCACCCTGTCCGACCTGCACCGCCGTACGCACTCGACCGCCTTTGTGGTTCTGCACCGCGGCACGATCGTGCACGAGACCTACCCCGGGGCCTTCACCGGCTCACGCTCGCGCATGCAGCTGTTCTCCCTGTCCAAGTCGGTGACGTCCATCCTGGTCGGCATTGCCCTGCGCGACGGGCTGATCGGCAGCGAGAAGGACCGGATCACCGACTACCGGCCCGACTTCCTCGGCACCGCGTACGAGGAGAACACGATCGCCGAACTGCTCGACATGACCACCGGCGTCGGCGACCTCGAGACCTGGGAGGTGCCCAACAGCGGCATCAAGCAGTTCGAGCAGACGATCATGGGTGGCGGAGACATCGCCGACGTGGTCCGCGCGGCAACGCGGACCGCGCCGGCGGGTGAACGGTTCAACTACTCGACCTTCGACACCCAGATGCTGGGGTGGGTCCTCGAGGCGGCGACGGGACAGAGCCTGGCCACGTACGCATCGGAGAAGCTCTGGCAGAAGCTGGGCTGCGACCGCGACGCGTACTACTGGCTCACGCGTGGCCGGCCACGCACCGCGATCGGTGGTGGCTCACTGAACGCCACCGCGCGCGACGTGGCCCGGGTCGGCCTGCTCATGGCCAACGGCGGTGTCGCCGGCGACGAGCAGATCGTGCCGGCCGAGTGGGTGCGCCGCAGCCGTGGCAACGACCGGCCCCAGCTCGCGGTCGGTTCGCTCGGCCCCAGCGGTTACGCCCACTACGGCTACGCGAACCAGTGGTGGACCCTCGGCAGCGAGAGCCGCGACGCGTTCACCGGCCTGGGTGTCCACGGGCAATATCTGTTCGTCGACCCGGACGCCGAGGTCGTCATCGTCAAGTGCAGCGCCTGGCCCACCCAGGACGACGAGCGCCGCGACGCCGAGACCGTCGCCGCCCTGCGCAGCGTGGCCGACCACCTCGCGCACCGCTAGGTTTCCCCACTCCCCCGAACTCCCCTTTCCACCGGCATCACCCCTTGCCCGGACCTGGCCCGCCCATGGCCAGGTCCGGTTATTTTCCCGTCGCGTCCTCGCCGCGCCCCACACCATTTCCGAAAGGCATCGTTGATGAACCCTGCCCTGAAAAGGCACCCTGTCGTGGCATTTATCGCGGCGGCCACGACCATTCTGCTCGCCCTTTCCGCAGCACTTTTCCCGGGTGATCCGGCCCGTGCCGCCCAGTTGGCCGGCACGGTTCTGTCCAGCACCACCGCAACCCTTCCGGCCGAATTGGCGCCGCTGGCCAACGGCAGACGCGTCTCGTATCTGTCGACCAACGTCAACGCGGTTCCGATCACCGCCACCGGGCTGATCCTGACCCCGAAGACCGGCAAGAACAACAAGATCGTGGTGTGGGGTCACGGCACCACCGGCCTGGCCGACCAGTGCGCCCCCTCCGCGAGCCAGGCCGTGTTCTGGCCCGAGGCGCGGGCCGCGATCGCCGAGCTGCTCGGGCGCGGCTGGACGGTCGCCGCCCCCGACTACCCGGGTCTGGGCACCGCGCTGTCGCACCCCTACCTGGTCGGCCTCAGCGAGGCCCGCTCGATGATCGACAGCGCCAAGGCGGCCAAGAACCTCGACGCCACCCTCGGCACCCAGTACGTGATCGACGGCCACTCCCAGGGCGGTCAGGGCGCCCTGTTCGTCAACGAGATCGCCCCCGCCTACGACGGCGCGCTGACCCTGCGCGGCACGGCGGCGATCGCCCCGGTCTCCAACGCCGACCTGTTCGCGCCGCTCATCCCCGGCACGCCCGCCCAGGGCTACCTGGTGATGGCCCTCTACGGGCTGCAGGCGGTGGACCCGACGGTCGTGCCGGCCACCATCCTGGCCGCCCCGGCCCGGCAGAGGACCGGCGTGCTGCAGAGCGGCTGCCTCAACGAGATCCTGGCCGCCTACGCCGACCTGACCGCCTCGCAGCTGCTGGTCGGCGGCGCGCTTCCCCCGGCGATCGTGACCAAGCTGTCCAAGTGGGTCAACCCCGGTCAGAAGCCCACCACCGCACCGATCCTGCTGGTGCAGGGCACGGCCGACGAGGCGGTCCCGTACGTCATCACGGCCGGCCCGCTGGTCACCGAGCTGAGCGTCTACAGCCAGCCGGTGCAGTTCGTCGAGATCGACGGCGCCACCCACGACGGCGCCGTCTTCCAGAGCACGACCACGGTCGCCAACTGGATCGCGGCCCGGTTCTCGTAGAGACCGACGGCACCCCACGTGTTCCGACCCCGCACGTGGGGTGCCGTCACCGGCCGCCGGCCCACAACGCCTGCTCGGTGGGAGTGCTGACCGGCAGGCACACCACCGCGTCGAACGCCTCGGCGACCGGCCCCACGGCGTACGAATCAAGCAGTCTGATCTTGTCGGCCTTGGACCCGCGCGTGTCGTGCAGGCCGGGGCCCTCGAGTTCGATGCTGCCCTCGTCGGGGGCCGGCAGCTCGACCAGCACGGTCTCGGCCATCGCGGGCGCCTCCGGGGCGAGCCGGCGGGTGGCGACCCGGCCGGTCAGCGCGGTCACGCCGATGGCGCGGTAGTCGTCGCCGAGCATGGCCGAGAGGTGGCTGCCGAGCACTTCGAACGCGGGATGCCGGCGCTGGATGTGCGAGTTCGCGGCCAGGACGAGGAGGCGCCCCGGTGTGCGTCCGAGGATCCATTCGGCCGTACGGGCCATCGCGCCGTCGCGGATGTTGAGCCCCGCGTGCCGGGCCGAACCCTCGACCGCGGCGACCTGGGCCCGCAGCATCTGATCCCACAGCACGAGCAGGCTCAGCTCGTGACGGTTGATCGCAGTGTCGTCGCTCCGCCGGTGCGGGGTCGCGTCGAAACGTGTGCCCGCCTCGGCCAGCGCCAGCGTCAAGGCGTCACGATCGATCAACGGCATTTCCCGGTACGCCGTGAAGGCCGGAATCGTGTAGGCCGAGGCGAACTTCGCGGTCAGACGCCGTACGTGGGAAAGGGTTTCGCGAAGCTCGGGCGCGCGGCGGTCGAGGTGGTCCAAGGCGGGGCCGGGGCTACCGAGGTCTCCCGGCAGGTCCAGACCCCAGAAGTCGCTTCGGGTGGCGCGGAGATGCTCGAGGAGTCCCCGCATCTCGGCGCTCTGCCCGAACCGGTAGGTCAGCCCGTCCGGCGCCGGATCGCCGACGCCGTCCCGGATCCAGTCGCGGACGGCCAGGCCCTCACTGAAACCCGACTCCATGGCGACCGTCGTGAAACCGAAGTGCCGGATCAGGTCGTGACGCAGCGCGGTGTATTCGCGCACGAAGTGGGCGGACTCGCCGATGGCCACCACCCTCGCGTCACCGATGAGGTCTTCGAGCCGGGCGAGGTCGTCGGTTTCCACGGGTGCCGACCCTATCGGGTGACGCCTGGGGTCTGTCCTGTCGATCACGCGGGAGTGAGGCGAGGTCCAGGTGGTGGCTGGCGTCGGCCGGGAAGTGTCCGCATCCCGGTGTTGGATGTGGGCGCTTCGCGGACGCCGTCAGGCGCCGCCTGGGCCACGCCGCAGCCCCTCGTGATCGACAGGACAGACCCTAGCCGACCCTCAGCTCTACCAGCTCCGGGTTGCCGGTTCGCCAGCCCGGGGCGGCCACCGCGACGTAGCGGGCGGTTGCCGGTGCGGTGAACGGGGTGTACGTCAACCCGTCGGCCGAGGTTTCGACGACCGCCGGCGGGTGGGCTCCCCCGGTCCAGGTCAGCGTCACGGCCTGGACCGCGCAGGGGGCGCCGAGGTCGACCACCATCCGGCCGTCCGGGCCGGGGCGCCACGCGGTGGCGGGGCTGCCGTCGACGGCCCGGGACGGCTCGCCCATGCCGGCGGGCAGCGGTGACGTGGGGAACGTCGTACGGCCGCGAGCCAGGTCGGTGGTCGGGGTGAGCGGTGCGTCGTGCGCCACGGTGACGGTGCGTACGGCGCCGGCGGGCACCTGCACGCGTACGGGCCGGGGACCGGCGCTCAGGCGTACGTCGACCGCTTTGCCGGCGGGTGCGGTGACCGTGACGTGGTGGGAATCGGTGACGGCGAAGCGGGTTCCGGCCGGGGCGCGGCCGTTCAGCTCGAACCGCACCGGTTCGACCGCGCCGCCGCCCGCGGGCACCGAGGTGGTCAGGTCGAGCCCGCCGTCGGCTCGGACGACCGAGGATCCGCGGTAGAGGCGGTTGCCGGGCGGCAGGCTCACCACCACGTCGTCGAGGGCGGTCGCGGACAGGTTGAGCAGGGTCAGGAAGCCGTCGGCGTCGCTGAGCCGCAGCGTCGCCGGGCCGCCGGTGGGCCGGCGACGGCTCGCGGCGGCGGCCAGGTCGGTCGCGGCGCCGGAGTAGCCCTCGATCAGGGTGGCGGGCGGAACGGTGACGTTCGCCGACGACACCGCGATCGGGCCGTCGGCGCCGTGCGCGACGAGCCCGGCCCGGCCGTCGATCCCGGCCCACGCGCCCATCGCCACGGTGTCGGGGGCGGTGACGGCGGTGGTCCAGGTGGTGCCGTCGGTCGAGGTCTCCACCACGTACGCGATGGCGTAGGCGGCCTCCCAGACAAGTCGTACGCCGGTCAGCTCGACGGTGGCGCCGAGGTCGACGGCGAGCCAGCTGTCGGCCCGGCTGCGTTCCGCGCGGGCGACCGCCCAGCGGGTGGTGGTGCTGCCGTCGACGGCGTTGGCGGCCGGGTAGGCGGGGTCGGCCGACGACACCGTGACCGTGCGGCCGCGGGCCCGGTCGGCGCCGGTCGCGTCCAAGGCCTCGAACGCGAACAGCGAGTAGCCGTACTGGTTGGCGGCCGAGCGGCCGGTGAAGCGCACGTGCCGGGCCGGCCGGGCGGCGAACGTGATCTCGTCGGTGCCGCCGTCGCCGAGCCCGGGAACCGGTGTCACGGCGCCGCCCGCGCCGGTGAACGTGCGGTGGCCGTCGAGACCGGGTACGCCCGGCATGGTCAAGTTGAACAGGGTCAATGTGGATGGTCCGGGGCCGGCGTAGACGACGGTTCCGGTGGGCAGGGTGGCGTATCCGGCCCAGCCGGCGGGGGTCTGCAGCACCGTGGCGGTGGCGTCGACCCCGTCGCGTACGGCGGTCCAGGCGGCGGTCCACTGGCGGGCCGGGGTGGTCGTCTGGGGCGGCAGGAACGCGGGCGACCGGGTGTCGATCAGCCAGTTGTCGTGGCCGGGCTGCCAGAGGAACCGTACGTAACCCGCCTTGGTCACGGCGGCCGCGAAACCGGCGGCGCTCTGGTGGGCGGTCAGGCCTACCGCCGTACCGAAATCGCGGGTTCCCGCGGCCGCGGCGAAGAACTCGTTGCTGTTGACCGGTGACACCGGTGTCGTCCGCCGGCGGTGGAACAGGTAGGCGATGGCAAGCTCGGCGCGCGCCTCCGGCTCGTACTTCTCCTCGCCGCTGAACTTGGTCAGCCGGTATTCGGGGGCGTAGCGCAGGTAGGGCATGAGCCGGGCGGCCAGGTCGGCCTCGGCGCGGGCGGCGTGCCGGTCACCCTGCACCTGGGCCAGGAAGGCCAACGGCAGCACGTCCCGCCCGTACAGGTGATAGCGGTCGGCGACCATCGGCATGACGGGTTCCCCGGCGTCGCTGGCGAGCAGGCGCAGCGTCGCCCACAGTTCGCGGCCGTTGGGCTGGCGGGTCAGCACCTCCGGCATCGGCGAGCCGGCGGTGAAGAAGCAGGCGGCGGCCCGGCCCGCGGTGCGCCAGAGCTCGGCCTGGTAGTGCGGGTTGACCGACTCGTGGTTCTCCACCACGAACGTGTCGTGCAGGTTGCGGGCGACGTTCCAGGCGCTGACCGCGCGGCCGTCCACGAGCGCCGGGTTGGCCCGGTCGGCGGGCGGAAGGCTGCTCGCGTTGGCGGCCCAGAACACGAACCTCTCCCGCCAGCGCGCGGCCTCGGCGTCACCGGCCGGGGCCCAGGCCAGGCCCGGAGCGATGGCCTGGGCATAGACGCCCATCTCCTCCAGCTTGGTGTCACCGCGGAAGCCGCCCGCGCTGCCGTTGGGCGTCCAGCTTCCGCTGAGCGGATCGTCGGCGGTGCCGAGCCCGTACGCGTACGCGGCCTGACCGCGCGCGATGGTGTCGACGCGGGCCCGGGTGGCGGCGTCGAGCTCCGGCCACAGCAGCCGCGCGGCGAGCACGAAGTAGAGCTCGAAGGTGGAGTCCCAGAACAGCCGCTGCCCCCACTCCGTGCCGCCGGTGAGACGGTTGGTGGCCGCGAACCGCGTGATGGTGGCGAGCGTGCGCTGCCGGAGCGTGGCCGCGTCGACGCCGGCCATCTCGGCGTCGTACCCGTCGGCGGTCAGCAGGACGGCGTTGCCGAGCACGGCGGCGAACCGGAAGTCGGCCGAGCGGTAGGCGCCGATGGCCGGATCCCATTGCTGCTCGACCCACCGGGTGTGCACGAGCAGCAGGCGGTGATATTCGTCGGCGACCGGATCGGCGGCGCGGGCTTCGGCGGGCCGGGGCAGGGCCATGGCCCCGCCGGTCGCACCGGCCAGGGCAAGAAGCGCGCGGCGAGTGACCATGCTTGGCATGTTTCGGCACGCATTCGCGCCAGTCAATGCGGGCGCCGGTGGCAATAATATTGGCGCGGTCAGCGGCCTTGCCCGACGGGCGGGCGGTCCTATTGCGGGCGGTCAGCGGCCTTGTTCCGCGGGTGGGTGGTCGGGCCACGGCACCGCGTACGTGGGATCGCCGCCGGTTTCGATGCGGGCGTAGCGCAGCAGCTCGCGGATGATGCCGGCGTTGCCCATGGCCCAACCGGCCTGGGGTTCGAGGGCGCTCGGCGTCTCGCCGTGCTCGTAGTTGGACCAGCGCGCGCCGTCGGCATCGACGGTGGCGCGGCTGATGAGGTCGTCGACCAGCACACCGGCGAGATCCAAGGGCTCGGCCTGCTCGACGTGGCGGTCGCAGGCCAGAGCGAGCACGCCGGCGGTTCCGCAGCAGCGCCCGTTGTTGTCCCAGAAGCCGGGGCGCAGACGCTGGGGAAGACCGCTCCGCGTGACGGTGTGCCAGCAGCGGTCGCCCAGCGCAGCCCAGGACGGGTCGCCGGTCACGGATCGGAGCAGGCGAAAGACGTGCGCGTCGCCCGTGGGGCCGTTGCACCAGCCGTAGCTGTAGCGCTCGATCAGTTCGGGCCGGTGCGGCGGGTCGGAATGCGGGACGAGGAATCCGTCCGGCCCGGCCTCGTTGCGCGACACCACGTCGGCGGCGCCCGCCCGAGCCACGGCGAGGAAGTCGTCGCCACCGACGGCAGCCAGTGCATACACGATGCCCAGCGTCCCGTGGGCGATGTGGTGCGAGCGGGCCGGGCTGGGCCGTACCGCCCAGTTGACGCCGCCGGGAGTCGGGTCGGCGGCGTCGAGATAGGGCGTCGCCGCCAGAACGGTCAGGTCCCGATCGCCCGCGTGCAATGCGCCCAGAGCGATGCCGGCGTTGCCGAACAGCAGCTCGAACATCTCGCCCCAACGCCCGCTGTCCTTGTCGAACCGCGCTCGCACCAGTCCGAGGGCCCGGTCTGCCGCTCGGCCCGCCCCCTCGTCGCCGAGCCTGCGGTGAACCGCCCGCAGGGCAACAGCAACCCCGGTCAGCCCGAAATACAGCGACGCATCCGCCTCGTCGTCGATCGCATCCGTCAACACCGTCGCGGCGCGCAGAGCCGCATCGCCATACCGATCGTCCCGGAAGTGGTGCTGCGCCTCCAGAAGAGCGAGCACCACTCCCGCTCCGCCGCTGTAAAGCGACCGGTCAACCGAGTCGGCCGACACCATCATCCAGTCGAGGGCGCCCGCAGCCAGCGCCTCCGCTTCTCCCCCGCGCGACATGGCGCCTCCATCCCCGCGTGACATGCAGTGTTTATCGCCCGAGCCAGACGGTGTGTGCCCCCGCGCTCGACGCGGCGTTTTCCCGCAGCGCGACACGGCGTCCTCTCCCCCGCGCGAGACCGCGTCGAGGTTCCTACGTTCGCGCCGCATCGGCCGCCCGGGGTATGCCGCACGGCGAGACGGTCAGGCCTACATGGTCAGGGCTGCCTTGCCCGCTATCTGACCCGTTGCCAATTGGTGCATGGCGGTGGGGGCCTCGGCCAGCGGATAGGTGGACCCCAACGGTGAGGCGATGCCGGTCAAGGCCTTCAAATCATCGCGTTTGGTTATGACGATCGGGGCCCGCAGCTTGTGCTTGACGAACGGGGCGATCGCGAAGGCGTGCAGGTTGCGCTCCAACCCGCCGAAGAAGCGGCCGCCGTTCTCGCCGCCGGCGATCGACAGCGTGCCGGTGGGCTTGAGCAAGGCCCGCAACGTGGACAGTGGGCGGTTGCCGGCGATGTCGACGATCAGATCGTACGAGCCGGTGAGCGGTTCCCGGGTGTAGTCGATGATGTTGTCGGCGCCGAAACCCCGTACGGCATCGGTCTTGGCCGTGCTGCACACCGCGGTGACGTGCGCGCCGCGTGCCTTGGCGAGCAGCACGGTGAACGAACCGACCCCGCCACCGGCACCGATGACCAGAACCTTGCTGTCGTCAACAGTTGATGGCGTCAACATGTGCAGGGCCGTCGCGCCCGACGTGGGGATGACGGCTGCCTGTGGAAAAGTCAGGTGGGCGGGCTTGTGGACAAGTCGTGCGGGCTTGGCGCGCGCGAACTCGGCCCAGCTGCTCGAGCCACTACCGAACACCTCGTCACCCGGCTTGAAGTCGGTGACCTGCTCGCCGACCGCTTCGACGACACCGGCCAGGTCTAGTCCGGGTGTGCCGTTGCGGGGCCGCGGCAGGCCGAATCCCAAGCGGGAGACCAGCGGAAGGCCGGTCATCGCGTGCCACGCGCCGCGGTCCACACCGGCGGCCATCACGCGTACGAGAACCTCGGTGGGTTTGGGGGTGGGGGTGGGCACTTCCGCCACGTGCAGCACGTCGGCGTCGCCGTAGATGTTGTGGACGATGGCCTTCATGAGGGCTCCTCCGCCGGGTATTGGAAGACGTCGTCGAGGCCGACGCCGAAGACGCTCGCGATGCGGAAAGCCACCTCGAGCGACGGCGAGTAGCGGCCCTGTTCGATGGCGATGACCGTCTGCCGGGTCACGCCGATGCGGTCGGCCAGGTCGGCCTGCGTCATCTCGCCGTGGGTGAAGCGCAGCGAGCGGATCTGGTTGACGATGCGGGTCGGTTTCACCACGGGTGGAAGCCCCGCCGGTACGCGAAGATCTTGGCGGTCGAGCCGAGGACCGCGGAGAGCACGAACGCCAGGTAGATGACGTTGGCGATCCAGAAGTAGCGCGCCTCGAACAGCGCCATGACCATGGCCGCGACCGCGCCCGCGACGACGAGGGACTGGCCGATGTGGTCGCCGAAGCGCCCGATCTCGCGGTCGCGCTGGTCGGGCTTCTCAACACGGCCGAACGACATGTCGACGGCCATGTTGGCGACGATCGCGCCGCCCACTGTCCACAGCAGGGCGGGCACGTAGGAGATATCCACAAGCAGCAGCACGAGGTAGACCCCGTACGAGATGAGACTGGCGACGGCGAGGCTCCACGCCCGCCGCTCCTGCTTTGTCATGCCTCGAAGGTAAAGAATCCCGGACACCGAGTCAAAGTTTCTTTACACGCTCCTCAGCGGTGTCTCAGCTTCACGACCCCGGGCCGCCGCCGTGGCGGTGCGAATTCAGCAGCTGAATGAGGTCGGACCGCCGAGGCGAAGCAGGGCCGGCCTTCGCGGGACGGTGAGCCTGCCTCCGCCCACGGCGGGCTGAGCGTCACCCCGGCACGCGTCAGGTGTGGCTCCAGTCCGGCTTGCCGCCCGCCGCGTTCGAGGTCACGTCGGGGCCGATCAGCAGGAAGTGGGCCTCGTCGCCCTCGACGCGCGGGCAGTGCTCGACGCCACGCGGGATGACCAGCAGGTCGCCGGGGAGCAGGCGCACGTCGCCGTCGCGCAGCTGGACCGTCATCTCGCCGGACAGCAGCAGGAACGTCTCGTCCTGGTCGTCGTGCGCGTGCCAATTCGTCGAACGTGTCCCCTTCGCCACCTTGAACAGGTTGCCGTTGGCCGTGGTGAGCACCCGCTGGGACCAGAACTCGGTGAGGGCGGCCGCTTCGCCGGCCACTGCGAACTTGGTGAGCATGCACCGATCGTCCGGCCGCCGGCGGTCGCGCGACCCTGGTAGGAATGACCAATGCCGCAAGGATCCTCACATCGGGTCGTGCTCGTCGTCGACGAACAGTCCAACCCTTTCGAGGTCGGCTGCGCCTGCGAGATCTTCGGCGGCCCGCTCCGGCCCGAGATCGGCTTCCCGCTGTACGACCTGCGTGTGGCCGCTCCCCGCAGGTCGACACCGATGCGCGACGCCCTGTTCAACGTCGGCGCGCCCGCACGGCTCGACGAGATCGACCGCGCCGACACCGTGATCGTGCCGAACCGCCCGTACGTCGAGACGCCGTCCCGCCCCGCGCTTCTCGCCGCCCTGCGCCGCGCTCACGAGCGGGGTGCCCGCCTGGTCGGCCTCTGCACGGGCGCGTTCACCCTGGCCGAGGCCGGCCTGCTCGACGGCCGCCGGGCGACGGTCCACTGGAACCTGGCCGACGAGTTCCGGCAGCGCTTCCCCACGGTCAAGCTGGAACCCGACGTCCTGTTCGTCGACGACGGCGACCTGCTGACATCGGCCGGCAGCGCCGCCGCGCTGGACCTGGGCCTGCACATCGTCCGCCGCGACCACGGCGCCGAGATCGCCAACCACGTGAGCCGCCGCCTGGTGTTCGCCGCCTACCGTGACGGCGGCCAGCGCCAGTTCGTGGAGCGTCCGATGCCGCCCGCGGCCGACCAGTCCTTGGCTCCCGCGCTGGCGTGGGCTCAGGAACGCCTGGACGAGCCCATCACGGTCGCCGACCTGGCGCGCCGGGCCGGAATGAGCACCGGCAGCCTGCACCGCCGCTTCCGCGCCGAGCTGGGCACCACCCCGCTGGCCTGGCTGACCGTCGAACGCGTCACGTTGGCCTGCCGCCTGATCGAGCAGGACACTCACGGCCTGGAAGCCGTGGCCCGCCGCTCCGGCCTGGGCACCGGGGCCAACATGCGAGCCCTCTTCAAACGCCACGTAGGCGTCAGCCCAGCCAACTACCGCCGCCGCTTCAGCCAAACTCAACCCGACAACATTCATCAACGTTGACCACGTTGATCCTGCCCACACGAGGCCGTCAACATTGAGCACATCGACCCCGCCGCCGCGAGACCGTCAACATTGAGCACATTGACGCCACCGGCACGAGACCGTCAATGTTGACCGCACCGATCCTCCCAACCCAAGACCGTCAACGTTGACTGCACTGACCCGGCCGACGCGACGCCATCAACGTTGACCGCACAGACCCGGCCAGCGCGAGGCCATCAACATTGACCGCATCGACTCCGCTGACACGTGCGTTCAGGCGCTGAGCACGTCGTCCCGTGGCTGGTTTGGCGAGCTGGTCTTCGGGTTGGCGGGCTGCTGCGCGAGGGCGAGCAGGTCAGAAGCCGGCCAGGACTGTTTTGCCTACTGCGGTGCCGGCCTCCTGGGCTGCGTGGGCTGCCCTCAGGTTGACTGCGTTGATTCCGTTGATACGTGTTGTCAATGTTGACTGGACTGTGCCCTTGTCTACCAGGGCTGCTACCTGCGTCAGGATCTCGTGCTGGGCTGTGCTCCCGGGATCGTGGAGCGGCCGCGTGAACATCAGCTCCCAGTGCCACGCGATGCTCTTGGACTTGAGGGGGGTCAGCTCCAAGCCCTGCGGCTCGTCGATTGCTACCACCGCGCCGTACGGGCGGATGATCTGGGCGAACGTGTCGATCATGCCGGCTGAGTGGGGGCTGAAGACGTAGTCGACGCCTCCGGGGAGTTGGGCGGGCAGGTCGCCGTGGTGGTCGACTACCGAGTGGGCGCCGCGGTCCAGCACGTATTGAGTTGATTCGGGGCGTGATGCCGTGCCGATGACCTCGAGATCGGTGAGCTGCCGGGCCAACTGCACGAGGATCGCGCCCACGCCGCCGGCGGCTCCCAGCACCAGCAAGCGGCCGCGGCTCGACGACGTCAGGCGCAAGCGGTCGAACAGCGACTCCCAAGCGGTCAGCGCGGTCAGGGGCAGCGCGGCCGCGGCGGCGAAGTCCAGCGACTGCGGCTTGCGGCCGACGATCCGCTCGTCGACCAGGTGCAGCTCGGAGTTGGTGCCGGGGCGGGCGATCGAACCGGCGTACCAGACCTCGTCGCCGGGCTGGAACAGCGTGACCGACGCGCCCACGTTTTCCACAACGCCGGCCGCGTCGAAACCGAGGATGCGCGGCTCGCCGCCCGGGTCGCTACCGGCCCGCACCTTGACGTCGACCGGGTTGACCGACACGGCATGCACCCGCACCTGCAGGTCGTGGTCGCCGGGCGCCGGTACGGGCACCTCCAAGTCGAGCAGTGAGGACGGGTCGGTGATCGGCAGGCTCGCGCGGTAACCCACAGCGCGCATCGTTTCGCTCATGGGCCGGACGCTATGCCGGTGACCCTGGTTACCGGCAAGGGACATTAGTTCCCCTTGGGTACTACGGTGGCCCCGTGACCACGACGAGCTGCGGCCGCGAACACGACGTGTACGACGCCTCCTGCCCGTGCCGCCAGGTGCTCGATCTGCTGGCCAACAAGTGGAGCGCGCTCGCACTGGGCGCCCTCGAGGACGGCCCCCGACGATTCGGAGCCCTGCGTGACCGCCTCGACGGGGTCAGCCCCAAGGTGCTCACCGCCACACTCCGGCGCCTCGAGGACCAGGGCCTGATCACCCGTACGGTGTATCCGGCCGTTCCGCTGCACGTCGAGTACGAGTTGACGCCGCTGGGCTGGGACGCCTGCAAGCCGCTGGCCGCCCTGCGCGAGTGGGTGGTCGCGAACATCGAGCGCTTCCCCGCCGCCCTGCAGCCCTCGTGACCGCCGAGGCGTGACGGGACATGACCGCCGACGCGGGGCGCGAGGCATGACGGCCCCGGCGAGGAGGGGGTCGCTGCTTTTCGGGCGTGACTGGGCTGCGTACTGTGTGCCGGTCTTGTCGGTTCACTTCGATGGGTTGAGGCGATGAAGAGCCCGCTGCGCCCCGGCGACCCGACGTCGCTGGGTGGCTACCGGCTGTTGGCTCGGCTCGGCGAAGGGGGCATGGGGTCGGTCTTCCTCGGCCGGCGCGACGAAAGCCTGCGCGATGACAGGGGCGACGGGCCTCTGGTCGCGATCAAGATGATCAAGCCGGAGTATGCCCACGACGAGGAGTTTCGGGGGCGGTTCCGCAGTGAGGTCAAGCGGGCCTGGCAGGTGCCGCCGTTCTGCACGGCCGCGGTTCTTGATGCCGACCCCGATCACCGTACGCCGTACCTGGTCGTCGAGTATGTGGACGGGCCCAGCCTGAACGAAGTCGTGGCGCGTGAAGGACCGCTGGCCGACAGCCGCCTGCACGGCGTGGCGGTGGGGGTGGCGACCGCGCTGACCGCGATCCACGGCGCGGGCGTCATCCACCGCGATCTCAAGCCGCAGAACGTGTTGTTCGCGCTGGGCTCGCCGAAAGTCATCGACTTCGGGATCGCCCGCGCGCTCGAGGTGACCAGCCAGCACACCCATCCCGATCAGATGGTGGGCACGGTCGCGTACATGGCGCCGGAACGGTTCGACGGCAACCACCGGGACATCACTCCGGCCGCCGATGTGTTCGCGTGGGGCGCGGTCATCGCGTACGCGGGAACCGGCCGCACCCCGTTCCGGGCCGACTCGCCGGTGGCCACCGCCGCCCGGATCCTGACCCAGCCGCCCGACCTGACCGGCCTGACCGGGCCGCTGGCCGACCTGGTGGCGCTGGCGCTCTCCAAGGACCCGGAGGACCGGCCGGCCGCGCACGAACTACTCAACCTGTTGCTCGCTCAGAACACCGACCCACGGGCGTTCAGCCGTACGTCGTCCCTCGACCCGCGGCTACGGGAGGCGGCGGAGGCGGCGCAGCTCTCCGGCCGGCACGTCTCGGGCGGCGGAAAGCGGCCCGGGCTGCTCGGCGGCGGAAAGCGACCGGCGCTGCTCGGCGGCGGAAGGCGGCCCGGCCTCTTCGGCGGCGACAAACGCCCCGGCGCACCAATCGCCGGAGCACCAATCGACGGCGCACGAATCAGCGGCGCACAAATCAGCGGTGCGGCAATGGCCGAGGCACCCATCGCCGACGCGCGAAACGTCAACGCACCCATCGCCGACGCGCCGGGCATCCACGCACCGGTCGCGGGCGCACAGGGACGGCGCCGGCGTGTATGGACGGTTCTCGCCGCCACCGCCGCCGCGACGGTGCTCATGGCGGCCGTCGGCCTGGTCAGTCGCACGGCTGACGAGGAAACCCACCCGACTCCCACGGTCGCGGCGGCCGCGATGCCGGTGCCGGGCGCGGTGCGCGGCCCGTGGGTGGTCGACGCCCTCGACCGGCCCGGCCAGTGGAAGGCCACCACCGACGCGTACGGCGGCCGCTGCTCGTTCCAGGGCGGCGGCCTGACCATGACGACGCCCAGTTTCGCCATGGTGTGCCCGGGCACCGCCGAAACCTTCGCCGGCAACCAGTCGATCTCGGCCGGCGTCACCGTGGCCAACGCCCAGTCCTGCGCGGAGATCCAGTTCCGTACGGCCGGTGAAGCCTCGTACTGGCTCGACCTCTGCCCGCGGACGGTCCGGATCCGGCACGAGGGTGCCGTCCAGAACGCCAAGCTCGGTGAGACGGACCAGGCCCCGTTCGTCCCCGGGCAGCGCCGCGACGTCGTGCTGAGCCTGCGCGACGAGGCGGCGACGGTGACAGTCGACGGCGAGGCGGTGCTGGAGACCAGGCTGACCGATCCGAGCCTGCTGGCCGGCAAGGTGGCCTTCGGCGTCGGCCCGGCCGATCAGGCGAAGGATCAGGATGTGCTGGCCGGCGCGGTCGTCACCCAGGCCGAGATCAGGCCCTTTGGGGAGGCCGCGGCCTCGGCCCTTTCTTTCACCGATGTCCGCCGTGGCAGCACCAAGTCGATCGTCAAGGTCCACGGCTACTTTCCGAAGACACGGTCGGTCGTGGTGGAGCCGGTGCTTTTCATGACCGGGGACGAGTACTGCCAGGCGTTCCACCTGAAGTCCTCATCGGACACTCCGTGCGAGCAGGCCTGGCTGACCGAGGACAGCCGCATGCGGGTGACCCTGCCGACCTCGGCCACGCCGAAGCTGTTCAGCACGTTCGACGACCCGGAGCGCTGCGCCGGCGACCCGGTCACCGTCGGGACCTGCACCATCACCCCGGCCAAGCTGGCCGAGCGGCTCGGCGAGGGCGGCCTGGTCGAGGTGACCACCTCGAACGGCACCGTGACCGCGATGGCCGACGTCTATACGCCCTGAAAGCGGTCGGCGGCGCGGATCAATTCGTACGCGCTACGTGGTCGCCGCCGAGAAAGATGCGCGCGTAGGTCTGATCGATCACGTCGCATTTGGCCATCCCGTAGTCGTCCCGCCCGGCGGCTCGCCCATGAGGCCCGCTTTCTGCTGCTCGGGGGTGCCGACGAACCGGCGTGTCACGGCTTCCGGAAAGTGACCCATGTGTACCGGAAGTCGGCCAGAGCAACGGAATCGGGCGGGGCGGCCCACCGATTTGAGATGATCGATGCATGCTGACGCCGACGCCCCTGATGGGGCTGGTAACCGGGTTCTGGAGTTTCAAGACGTTCGCGGCCGCCGTCGAACTTGACCTCTTCACCAGGCTGCGGGACGGCCGGACGCTCACCGTCGCGCAGGCCGGGAGCGAACTGGGCCTGCCCGAACGGCCGGCCGACCTGCTGCTCGCGGCCTGCGCCTCACTGGGCCTGCTGGAGAAGGACGGCGACGACTATCGCAACAGCGCCTTGGCCGAGGAGTTTCTGGTGCGGGGCAAGCCCTACTACTTCGGTGGCCAGGTCGCCTACTGCGATCAGCGCACCTATCTGCCGTGGCACCGCATCGGCGAGGCGTTGCGCAGCGACAAACCCCTCACGTGGGATCCCTCCACACAGGAGTCGATGTTCGACACGGCCGACCCGCAGATGCTCGAAAGCTTCTGGGGCGCCATGTATTCGACGTCCATCTTCACCGCGCGTGCTCTGGCCGGCGCGATCGACCTGAGCCCGTACGGGAAACTGCTCGATGTCGGCGGCGGATCAGGCGCCTATCCGATCGAGTTGTGCCGCGCTCTGCCGTCGTTGCGCGCGACCGTGTTCGATCTGCCGCACGTGTGCACGATCGCGCAAACGAACATCGAGCGCGCGCAGTTGAGCGATCGGATCACGACGCGGGCCGGCAACTTCCTCACCGACACGACGTTGCCGGGCGGGCATGACGTCGTGTTGTTCAGCATGATCCTGCACGACTGGGACGAGGCGACGAACCGCGCCCTGCTGGCCAAGGCGTACGAGGCGCTCGAGCCCGGCGGCCGGGTGGTCGTCTCCGAGCTGCTGCTGAACGCCGAGCGCACCGGTCCGGCGCCCGCGGCCCTGATGGGCATGAACATGCTCGTCGAGACCGAGGGCGGCCGGAACTATTCCGACGCCGAATACGAACAGTGGATGAGCGGCGCCGGCTTCACTGATGTCCGCACTGTTCGTTTCGACGCGCCGGGCGCCAACGGCGTGGTGATCGGCACCAAGCCGTAGCGCCGGGCGCCGACACCATCGTGATGCGCGGGCGCCGAAGACGTCCTGATCGGCACCAGGCGGTAGCGCGGCACTAACACGTTGCGATCGGCACCACGGGACAGCGCCGGCGCGCGTGCGGTCAGGCCCGGGCGGGCATGGGGGCCAGGCCGCACGCGTCGGCGTACCCCTGCGAGCCGATGCCCATGGCCGCGTTCGAGCGGGTCATCGTGTTGACCAGGGCGATGAACATGGTCAACTCGACCATCGCCGACGGCCCCAGCGCCTTCACCAACCGCGCCGACAACTCGTCGGTGACGGTGGGTGGGGTGACCGTCATCGCCTCGGCGTATTCGAGGACGTCGCGTTCCAGAGGATCAAACGCTTGCGACGTACGCCATGAGGGCACCTCGCGCGCCTTGTGCAGATCGAGGCCGTCGTTGTGGGCCTTGAAGTAGCCCAGGTCCAGGCAGAAGCCGCACCCGACGAGGCTGGCCACGGCCATGTGCGCGTACGATTTCAGGCTTTCGTCACAGGTGTCCCACTTCTGCAGCGACCGTGCCATGCGCAGGCTGAACATCGTGACTTTCCGGTTGTGCCACACGACTTCGAGCGGTTCCGGCACGTCGCCGACCATCCGCCGTGAGGCCAACGTCACTGTCGCGCCAAGGATGCCGGTCGGCTTGGTCTTCGGGATCCGGGTGTTGCTGCTCACTGTTCCTCCTCCGTCCATGCGCTTGCGTACGGCATCAAGTCACCGCTCACCTCACGCTTGTGACGGGCCGTTTTGGATCTTGTGATGTGACGGGCGCGTTACACCGCTCACTGTCAGGAACCTCCCAGCTCATGCCAAGGCGGATGGGGTGCCCGGACCCAGTACCGTGGTCGCGGTGAACTGGACCCGGAAGACGACGATTTCGGTCGCAGCAGCCCTCGTGGTCCTTGTCGTGGCGGTGGTCGTGTTCGTGCGCAGAGACTCGTCCGGCAACGAGAACGGCGGCGAGGCGAGCCCGACCAACCCGAACAGCGCGACCCCGAGCACCGAGCCGAGCCCCGCCGAGAACCCCTGGACAGGCAGCTGGGCGGTGGCCGTGCAGAACGGCGGGCGCGCGTTCGAGCAGCAGACGGTCCGGCAGATCATCCGGACGAGCATCGGCGGCGAGACCGTACGCGTGAAGCTGTCGAACGAGTTCGGGAGCGACCCGCTGACTGTCAGCGCCGTCTACCTCGCCCACCATCTGCAGGCGAACACGGTCGACGCGTCGACCAACGCGCACGTGACGTTCAGCGGCAACGACTCGGTGACCATCGAGGCCGGCCAGACCATGGTGAGCGATCCGGTCCAGTTCAGCATGCCCGCGGGCGGCGACGTCGCGGTCACCGCGTACGTGCCCGAGCGCATCGGCTCGGTGACGCAGCACGCGTTCGCCAACCGGCACAACTACGTCGCCGCGGGCAACCAGGCCACCAAGGCCACGCTCACCGGCGCGCAGACGTTCGACAACTACGCGTTCCTGGCCGGCGTCGACGTGCAGAACCCCGCCTCGGAAGGCGCGGTCGTCATGCTGGGCGCGTCGATCACCGACGGGTTCGACTCCACGTTCGCCGAGAACCGGCGCTGGCCCGACCAGCTCGCGCGGCGGCTGCTGGCCGCGAACCGCAACGTCGGTGTGCTCAACGCGGGGATCAGCGGCAACATGCTGCTCAAGGACGGCGCCGGCCAGAGCCAGGTCAACCGGTTCGACCGCGACGTGCTCGCGCAGACCGGCGTGAAGTGGGTGGTGATCTCGGACGCGGCGATCAACGACCTCGGCGACAGCAACCCGCCCAGCGGCGACCAGCTGGTCCAGGGGCTCCAGCAGCTCATCCAGCGCGGCCACGACGCGGGCATCAAGGTGTTCTGTGCCACGCTCACGCCGTACAAGGGAACCGATTACTGGAGTGAGCAGGGCGAGGCCGGTCGGGACGCGGTCAACGACTTCATCAAGGCCGACGGCAGCGGCTGCGACGCGGTGATCGACCTCGACACCGCGACCCACGACCAGAGCGACCCGCAGCGGTACAACAGCCGCTACAACACGGGCGACAACCTGCACCCGAACGACGCCGGCATGGAGGCGATCGCGAACGCTGTGGACCTTGACCTGTTCCAGTAACGCGCGCCCGAAACGTGTTCGGGCCGCTCATGGACCCTGCGGGGTCGAACGCGCGCAGGTGGGTGCGGTACATGCGGGTCGCGTCGTACAACGTCGAGAACCTCTTCAACCGTGCGCGGGCGCTCGACCAGCGGACATGGTCGGCCGGGCGTCCGGTGCTCGAAGCGTTTCAGGCGGCGTCGACGCTGCTCGAAGAACCCGTCTATACGGACAGCATCAAGCACGACATCCTGCGCGAACTTGGCCGTCTGGGTCTGCGCAACGGTGACACTGCGCGTTTTGCGCGTTTGCGTCAGAACCGCGGACGGTTGTTGCGCCGCTCGCGGGACGGGAAAGTGCACGTTGTCGCGCAGGGACGAGCGGACTGGATCGGCTGGGTCGAGCTGACCACCGATCGCGTGCAGGAGCTGGCGCTCGTGAACACGGCCCGGGTGCTCGACGATGTTCGCGCGGACATCGTCGGGGTGGTCGAGGCCGAGAACCGGTTCGCGCTCAAGCGGTTCTCGGACGCGGGACTGGTCGGTGCGGACGGCCGCCCGCGCTATCCGCACGTGATGGTGGTCGACGGCAACGACGAGCGCGGCATCGACGTGGGCGTGCTGTCCACGGCCGCCTATCCGCTGGTCGGACAGGTCAGCCACGTCGACGACACCGACGCTCGCGGCCGCGTGTTCAGCCGGGACTGCGCCGAATACCACTTCCGCTCCCCCGCCGGCGCGCGTGTCGCGGTGCTGGTCAACCACTTCAAGTCCAAGGGGTACGGCGGGAAGGTCGCCTCCGACGCCATCCGGGAGCGTCAAGCGGCCCGGGTCGCCACGATCTACCGTGACCTCGTCGTGGCCGGAACCGCCCTGGTGGCCGTGGTGGGCGACCTGAACGACACGCCCGACAGCGCTCCCCTGGCGCCGCTGCTGTCCGGCACCGACCTGCGCGACATCTCGGAGCATCCGGCGTTCGACGACAACGGCCGGCCCGGCACGTACGGGTACTGCACTGCTCGCAACAAGCTCGACTACGTGCTGCTGTCCCCGGGGCTGTTCGAACGCGCGACCGGGGGCGGCATCCATCGGCGCGGGGTGTGGGGCGGTCGGCGCGGCCGGCTGTGGCCGATCTACGACACGATGACCGCGGCCGTGCACGCCGGGTCCGACCACGCGGCCATCTACGCCGACATCGCCCTCGACTGAGCGAAGCGCGCTGTCAGTGCAGCAGGCCCGCGGCGTACAGGAGTTCGCCCAGGTCGGCGACGCACTCGCCGGTCCAGACGACCGAACCGGCGGCCACCGCGAGCGGCAGGACGATCAGAGCCAGCAACCGGGCCGCATAGGGCGGGGCCAGCAGCGACGCCACGCGGCGCGGCACCACGCCGGCGCTGCGCAGGTCCCAGCCGGCGGGGGCCATCGACAGGCCGAGCCGGGTGTCGGATGCGCGCAGGGCGGCGGCGCCGATCGCGCGGGCCACCACCCGGCGGTCACCCACCTGCTCGGCCGCCCGCTCGTCGGCGGCCCGTTCCACCAGGTATTCGATGCGGCGGGTCAGCCACCGGAAGACCGGGTTGGCGGCCGCGGCCAAGCGGGCGAACAGCACCAGGTGGTGGTGACGCGAGTCGAGGTGGGCGCGTTCGTGGGCCAGCAACGCGCCGTACTGCTGGTCGGTCAGGGCCGAGCGCATGCCGGTGGTCACCACCACGCGGCCGGGCGCGCCGGGGACCGCGAACGCCTCCGCCCGTACGTCGTCGATCATGGTGACCCGGTCGGCGTCGACCGGAAGGCCGCGGAACTCGGCGGCGACCACCAGCTCGCGTCGGTGCTGCCACCAGACCCGGGCCATGCCGGCCAGCGCGGCCACCAGCAGGACGGCCGAGAGCGCCGACACCCACGGCTCGCGTTCGGTGTCGGCGCGCACGACCGCGTCGGAGAACCCGAGCCGGACGGCGACCGGGTGCAGCTCGGCGACCGCCTTCACCGCGAACGCACCCAGGCTGACCAGGCCGGCCGCGGCGGCGGTGACGATCGAGATGACCAGGACGGTCACGGCCTGCTCGGGGCGCAGCCGGTCGGACAGCCAGCGCACCGCCAGGGCAACCAGCACCGGACAAACCACGACGGAGACCACGAAGTGGTCGAACATGTGGCCTCCTCAAGCCTGCCAGCCGGGCACCACAGTCTTACACCGCCCAGGTCCTGGACCTGAAGGGTGCTTCAGGTCATACCGTGGGGACCATGGTCGCCATCCAAGGACACGTCCGCGTCTTCTACCAGCTGCTGGCGAACGCGCTGCTCGTGTCGGTCACCAACTTCACGGTCTGGTTCGCGATCACGTTCTACACCTACCTGGAGACGCGGTCGGTGTTCGCGACCGGCGTCATCTCGGGCATCTTCCTGGTGATGACGGCGCTGACCGGCATCTGGTTCGGCAGCCTGGTCGACCATCACCCCAAGAAGACGATGATGCAGGTCTCGGCGGGCGTGTCCCTGACCACGTACGTCATCGCTCTCGTGCTCTATCAGCTCACGCCGCGCGAGGAGTTCCGTGATCCGGCGAGCGTGCGCCTCTGGGTCCTGATCGTGCTGCTCATGGCCGGGGTGATCGCCGGCAACATCCGGATGATCGCGCTGCAGACCATGGTCACCGTGCTGATCGAGGAGGACACACGCGACCGCGCCAACGGCCTGGTGGGCACCGCGTCGGGCGTGTCGTTCCTGGTCACCTCGGTGATCAGCGGTCTGCTGGTCGCGCTCGGCGGCATGCTCTGGGTGCTGGTGGCGGGGGTCGTCGTGCTGGCGCTGTCGATCGTGCACCTCGGCCTGGTGCGGGTGCCCGCCGGGCGCGCCTCGGAAGCGGCGGCCGCGCCCGCCATGCCGGCCAAGGTGGAGGCGGCGGCCGGCGACGGACCGACGGCGAGCGAGTTGGCGGCGGGTGGGCCGGAGACGGCTCCGGTCGGCAAGGTCGATCTGCGCGGCACGATCAGCGTCATCAAGCAGGTCCCCGGCCTGACCGCCCTGATCATCTTCTCGGCGTTCAACAATCTGCTGGGCGGAGTGTTCATGGCGCTCCTGGACGCGTACGGGCTCTCGATGATGTCCGTGCAGGGCTGGGGTCTGCTCTGGGGCGCCCTGAGCACCGGTTTCATCGTCGGGGGACTGCTCATTTCCCGTACGGGGCTGGGAAAGAACCCGGTCTGGCTCCTGCTGATGGTCAACATCGTGTGCTGGACCGTCACGCTGCTGTTCCCGTTGCGCGAATCGATCGTCTGGCTGACCGTCGGCCTCTATCTGTACATGCTCGTGGTGCCCTACGCGGAGGCGGCCGAGCAGACGATCCTGCAGAAAGTCGTCCCGTACGAACGTCAGGGCCGCGTGTTCGGTTTCGCGCAGTCCGTCGAGCAGGCCGCGTCGCCGCTCACCGCGTTCCTCATCTCGCCGATCGCACAGTTCGTGTTCATCCCGTTCATGACCGACGGCGCCGGCGCCCGCCTGATCGGGTCGTGGTTCGGCACCGGCGCCGCCCGCGGCCTGGCCCTGGTGTTCATGATCACCGGCGTGATCGGCCTGATCGCCACCGCGATCGCCCTGCGCAGCCGCCCTTACAAGCGACTGAGCAAGCGATACACTGCCGCGGAAACCGCTGCCCCCGCGACCTCGTAGGGAGCTCAGATGGTCGACGCCCCACGATGGGCGCGGCCAAGGCGACCGTGCCGCACTTCTGGGTCGACAAGCAGGGCCGCACGTTCTACAACGGTCAGGACGTGCAGGGCAGCGGCCGCAGGCCGTACCGGGCCGGGCAGCCCGCCCCGATCCGCGACGCCGAGGAGAACTTGGTCGTCACCACCACGATCCGCACCGACGGCGGCCTCGACATCACGCCGCCGGCCGGGCCGCGCTACTCGATCGTCTCGCCCACCGGCGACTTCACCGGCGCGGTGCTGATCCTGCGCGACGACGACCTGTGGCGCACGGTCACCACCTCCGACGACGTCGTGGCGGGCCGGCTGACCACCGACGTACGCGGAATCACCGGAAAGCCCCGCCAGCACCGCGACCTGCCGTACGACCCGCTTACGGGAGTGCTGCGGCCGTGAAAACGCTCGGCCAGGGAGGCGGCAGGCCCGGCTGGCGAAGCGGCGTGGGCGCGCGGCCTCGCGAAACGGCAGTGCGCGGCGAGGCCGGCTGGCGCGGCGGCGTGGGCGCGCGGCCTCACGAAGCGGCCGGGCACGGCGAGGCCGGCTGGCGCGGCGGCGGGAGCGCGGGTCTACGCCACGTCGGGGCGGGTCATCAGCGGCGCGCGCAGATGCAGCGTCAGGTCGGGCTTGGTCAGCGGCTCGATGTTCCACGTCGCCACGGCGGTCCGGGTGGTGGCGCCGACGGTCAGCCGGACGCGGTGGGGCGTCGTGATGACACAGATGTCGGCGACGAACGTGTCACCCTGCCAGGCGCCGGAAGCGACGACCGGGCGGCCGAGCGGGGCGCCTTCCCGCCATTCGCCGTGACCGGCCTCGATGGTGAGCGACGGCCCGAGGCGCAGCGTCCAGCCGCCGTCCACCGGGTCGACGGTCACCGTGGTTCCGCCGGGCAGCACAGTGGCCTCGGCGTCGAGTTCCGCTTCGACGGCGCGCCGGTCGGCCGTGCCCGGCACCGGCGGTAACGACAGTTGACGCAGCCGGTCGGCGAGCAGCTCGTCGTCGCGCGCGCTCGCGGGTTGGTCGAGGCTGGGCAGCAGGCACTCCCACAGCGCGTCGAAAATCGGCTGCTCCTGAGTCGCGGCGCAGGTGAACGCGGTGACCAGATCGTGCTCGGGGACGACGATGCAGAGCTGACCGAAGGCGCCGCTGCCGAAGTAGCCGTGCCGCGACATCCAGATCTGGTAGCCGTACCCGTGGAGCCATTCGGGATCGCCGCCGCTGACCTCCGCGGGCCCGGTGCCGATGTGCCGGCGGGTCGCGAGCCGCACCCACTCGGGTGCGACCAGTTGGCGGTCGCCCCAGCGGCCCTCACGCAGCAGCAGTTCCCCGAAGGCGGCCACGGCCTCGGTCGTCAGGTGCAGCCCGTGGAACCCGAACGCGGCCCCGCTCGCCACCCGGTCCCACTCGGCGTGGTCGATGCCCATCGGCCGGAACAGGCGCTCGTTGAGCAGTTCCGGCAGGCCACGGCCGGTGACCCGTTCGACCATCCGGGCCAGGACGTAGGTGGTCGCGTTGTCGTAGGCGTGCCGCGTTCCCACGGCGTACGGAAAAGGCACGCGCAGGAAGCCCCGTACGAGGTCGTCCGGTTCCCGCTGCCAGGCCTCGGCGAGGCTGTCGGTGTCGTGCCCGGCCGTCATCGACAGCAGGTGGTGAACGGTGATGTCGCGGCCCTGCTCCGGCAGGCCGGCCGGAACGTGGTCGGGCAGGACGTCGACCACCCGGTCGTCCGGCGAGAGCAGCCCGTCGCCGACCGCCAGTCCCACCGCCACCGACGTGAACGATTTCGTCAGCGAATAGAGCAGGTGCGGCCGTACGGCGGAATAGGGCGCCCACCAACCCTCAGCGACGACGTGACCGTGGCGCACGACCATGATCGAGTGGCACTCGACCGATGCCGCTTCGAGCCGGTCGAGCACGGCCGCGACCGCCCGTGAGCTGACTCCGGACGCAACCGGCGAGGACCGAGGCAGCAGGGAACGCATCCCGGCACCCTACTGATCACTCCCCCGCCCATGCTCCCGATTAACGCCGACGCAGGCTCCCGCGACGGCCAGATCGCGCAGGTCAGGCTCAGACTTGCCGGGTGCCGCCCGGCCGGATCACGGCGGTTGCGCTGCGAAGTGCCGGCCACGAGGAGCGAGCCGGGCGTGGTGGCGGTCAGGCGGAGGTCCAGAACAGGGCGCGGGCGAACTGGGCGTACAGGCCCTTGGGGTGGGCCCGGAACAGCGGTTCGGTGCCGAACAGGACCGCGCGGCCGCCGGTGGCGGTGGTGCCGGAGACCACCGACGCCTGGCCCGCGGCCTGCGCCGGACCGCCGACGCCGGGAGCCGACGGCAGCCAGTGCCCGGCCACGAGGGGCGACGTCGCGGCGTAACGCTGTTCGACCGTGAAGCTGGTGCCGGTGAACCACAGCGGCGAGTAGACGAACGAGTGCGGCAGCGAACCCGCGCCGACGACCGGGCCGGTGTTGCTGACGGCGACGACACCGTTGGCGTCGCCGCGCCCGGCGACCGCGGTCGCGTTCAGCAGGCCGGTCGCGGTGTTGAAGGCCGCGCCGGTCGCACCTCGGGTCACGACGCCACCGCCGCCCGCCAGGAACGCGTCGATGGTGGCCTTACCGGTCGCGTTCAGCTGGGCGTAGTTCAGGCCCGACGACACCACCAGCGTGTCGACCCCCGACAGTGAGGCGCCCGCGTTGAGGGTGGCGGTCGAGACCGTACGGACGTCGAAGCCCATCTCGCGCAACACGAACAGCTCATCGGCGGCGACGGCCGCGGCCAGCACAGGCTTGGCGACAGGCACGCCCGCCGCGAAAGCACGCCCGGCACCCGCGACGGGCGCGCTGGGTGCAAGAGCGCCAACGCCACCCACGCCACGCCCATCAGCAACAGCGCCACCCGCGACCGGCGCGCCCGGTGCGAGAGCGCCAGCACCACCCTCGGCGGATCCACCGACGGCAGCCGCACCCGCGCCACGCCCATCAGCGACAGCGGCGCTCGCGGCGGGAGCGCTGCCGGTGGGCGGACCGGCAGCGCGCGGGGCGGCGGTGAAGGTGACACCGAACTGGTCCGCCACCTGGAGAGCATGCGGGCGCGCCGAGGCGGGGACGATCACGGTCGAGGCGCCGGCGAACGTGGGCTTCACGCCGAGGTCGAGGAGCGCGTTCACGGCCTGCACATCCGCGCCGTCGCGGAGCGTGAGGGCCAGGTCTCGGCCCTTACCCGTGGTGACCGCGCCGGTGGCCGTGGCGGCGGCCACCGGCGCGGAAGACACGCGAGGGGCAGCGTACCGGCTGATGTCCACCCGCGCGCCCCACAGAAGGCCGTGACTCCACCCACTGATGTCGTACATCTGCGGGACCAGGTCCGAAATGTCGCGCCCGGCCTCGAGCAGGACGTTGGCCAGTCCCCGCTTCGGCTGATGCATGTCGACCAGATAGGTGCCGGCGTCGTACCGCCGGCCGTTCAGCGCAAACGCATGGCGGGCACGTTCCACCCGGACGTCGTGGGCGACCAGGTGATCAACGAGGCGGGCCGCGGCGGGGGTGCCGGCCGGGATCACGTACGCCCGTGGGAAGAACGTAGAGTAGCGGTCCTCGGGGCCGTAGCCGTCGACGTACCCGTCCGGCACGGTGACCGCCGGCTCCCCGGCCCAGCCCCGCCGGAACTGCTCGATCTGGTCGGCCAGCAGAGCCGAGCGGTGCGTGTCGGCGTACGTCAGGGTCGCCTCGATCGTCGCGGAAACGACATCGGTGTTGATTCCGGAGCGTCGCCGCAGTTCCTCGACCGGCAACGAGGTGTAGTCACCCCGGTTGACCCGCAGCGGGATCTCGACGGTGTGCCCGATCGCGCCGTGGTACATCGCGTACATCGGCGTGAAGATCGGCGGCCAGTCGTCCCAGTCACCCGGCGCGTAGTCGCGGAACGGGATGTCGGCGTGCTGCGTCTCGGCGTGCCCGAGCCGCTGGATCGCCGCCTCCATGCCGAGCGCGTTGGGCAGCGCATGCTTGATGTAGAGGTCGTACTCGTAGTTCTGCCCGTGCGGCGGCGTCGCCGGTTCGATCAGCGTGGTCCCGGTGTAACCGTGCTCGTCCAGCATGACCAGGGGCTGCGTCGCGATCAGTACATCCCGTACGGCCCGTGACTCCGGCTGCGAACTCGTGGCGTGGTCACGGTTGATGTCGAACCCGGCGCCGTTCGCCCGGGTGCCCGCGATCCGCCCGTCGGGGTTGTTGGTGACGGTCACAAACACCCGCGTACGCCGGAGGAACGCGGCCGTGGCAGCGTCACCGGCCGTGGCGAGCCGCTCGATGACCCGCAGCGCGCCGTCGGTGCCCTCCCACTCGTCGCCGTGGATGTTCGCGTTGATCCACACCGGCGTCTTGTAGCCGCGCGCGAGTTCCCGGTCCTTGGCCGCCGCCCGCGGGTTGTCCTCGATGAGCGCGCGCCAGCGGTCCTGCCGGGCCGACTCGGCAGCCGTCTCGGGCGCGGTCACGGTGACCAGATAGAGGTCGCGGCCCAGCGCCGAGCTGCCGACGACTTCGGCCGAGACCCGCTTCGAGGCCGCCTGCAGAGCGTTCAACTTCGGGGCAATTCCGTGGTACGGGACGAGGCCCAGCTTGATCGCGCGGTCTTCCGGGTTCTCCGGGTAGACGCGCAGCTCGTGCTGTCGCGGATAGCCCCGCCACGACGGCTTCCAGGCCGGCGCCCCCGGCAACGCAGCAAGCGACGCCGCAGGCGCGGAGGCGGCGACCTCGTTGCGCTCCGGCCCGTTCCCGAACTCCCGAGTCGACCCCGCCCCCGCGGCCGATGCCGGCGATCCCGGCGCGGCGGCCCGCGACGATGATCCCGGCCCGGCGGCCGATCCCGGCGCGGCGGCCGGTGACGGCGATCCCGGCGCGGCGACAGCGGGAGAGGCCAGGGCGGGCGAGACGATCAGGCTCGCGGCAAGCAGAGCCGCACCAAGTCGGATCACGTCCACAGTGCACCGTACGGTCGACCCGACCCGCAACGATTCCGGCCCATACCGTTCAGGTCATCCCACCAAGCGCCGCAAAAGAACGGCCACGAAAAGATTGGGCACCGCGCAAAGGTGAGCGCCCGCGATCGTGAGCGCCCCGCGCAAGGCCAGCTCCCCAAGGTGAGCGCACCGCGCACAGGTGCGGCGCGCGAAGGTGAACGCACCGCGCAAGACGAACAGCGCACGGTCGTGAGCGCACCGCGCACAAACGAACAGCGCACGGTCGTGAGCGCACCGCGCACAAACGAACAACACGCCATGGTGAGCACTCCGCACACAGACGAGCGCCCCAAACTGCGCGCGCACCGCGCACAAACAAGCGACACGCGGTCGTGAGCACACCGCATAAAGACGAGCGCCCCAAGGTGAGCGCACCGCGCACAGATGGCGGCGGGGTTCCAAGCGGGGACACAGCTCACGGCGGAGCGGGCCACAGGACGCGACCCTAACGTCGGGCCATGACACTTCTTCTGCTGGTGCTGATGCTCGGCGCCGGGGCGCTTGCCCTGATGGCCGGGCTGCGCGGGCCCACCGGCGTACGCCCGGATCAGGCCCTGGCCGACGCTCGGGCCGAGGCCCAGCGCTGGTACGAACGGCTGGGCGGCCAGCTGATGACGTTGCAGAGCGACGACCCGGCCGCCCGGCAGGCTCTGGCCGACGCGGCCGAGCGCTACCACGCGGCGGGCGGCCAGCTCGACCGGGCGGACACCGTGGTGCAGTTCGGGCTGGCCCGCGAGACGGCTCTGGAAGGGCTGGCCTATGTGCGTACGGCCCGCACCGCGATGGGCCTCGACCCGGGCCCCGAGATCACCGCGCCCGGGTCTGTAACCGTCCAGGGGCAGACCTATCAGGCCGCGCCCCAGGCCGGTCCGCAGACGCCGTACTACTTCCCGGGCGACTCGCGCGCCCCGGCCGGCTATTACTCGCGGCCGTGGTGGAAGACCGCGCTCGGGGCCGGGGCGGGTGCGCTGGGCGGCATGGTCATCTTCGACGCCCTGTTCGGCCACCACAACGGCCCCGGCCCAGGTCCCGGTCCGTTCTAGAAAGCGGGCAGCACCGACCCCTGGTACTTGTCCGTGATGAACTTCTTGACCTCGTCGGAGTGCAGCAGCTTCTCCAGCTTCACGACCCGCTCGTCGGTCTCGTCGCCGGTTCGGACCACGACCAGGTTCGCGTACGGGTTGTCTTCGCCCTTCTCCAAGGCGAGCGCGTCGGTGGCCGGCTTGAGCCCGGTCTCGATCGCGTAGTTGCCGTTGATCACCGAGAGGGCCGTGTCCTCGAGGCTGCGCGGCAGCTGGGCCGCCTCCAGGGCCTTGAACTTCAGATTCTTCGGGTTGGCCGTGATGTCCTTCTCGGTGGCCTTGACCCCGACGCCGTCCTTCAGCGTGAGCAGCCCGTTGGCGGCGAGCAGGCTGAGCGCGCGGCCCGAGTTGGACGGGTCGTTCGGGATGCCGACCACGCCACCGCTGGGCACATCGGCGAGGTTTTTGACCGTCTTCGAATAGACGCCGAGCGGCTCGATGTGCACCGGCTTCAGGGCGGTGAACTTGTAGCCCTTGGCCGCCACTTCCTCGTCGAGGTAGGGGATGTGCTGGAAGTAGTTGGCGTCGAGCTGCTTCTCCTGCAGGGCGACGTTGGGCTGGATGTAGTCGTTGAACTCGACGATGTCGAGCTTCAGCCCCTCGGCCGAGGCCAGGTTGTCGGCGACGTACTTGAGGATTTCACCGTGCGGCACGGGGCTGACCCCGACCTTCAGCGTGTCGCTGGAGGATGCGGCCTCGCTGTCATTGCCACCGCACGCCGCGATCCCCAGGAGGAGGGCGGCGGACGTGACGACTGCGGCGAGTGAGCGGCGCATGGTCGGACCTTTCTTCTTACTGAAGGGAGTAGCCGAGGGCTACTGAAGGGAGTAGCCGAGGGCTACTGAAGGAAGCAGCCGAGGGCTACTTGTGGGACAGCCGGCGGACAAGGAGGTCGCCCGCCATCTGGACGAGTTGGACGAACGCGATGAGCGCCACGACCGTGGCCACCATGACCTCGGTCTCGAAGCGCTGGTAGCCGTACCGGATGGCCAGGTCACCGAGACCGCCGCCGCCGACCACACCGGCCATGGCCGAATAGCCGACCAGCGCGATCACGGTGATGGTCAGGCCCGCGACGAGGCCGGGGCGGGCCTCGCGCAGCAGCACCTTGCCGACGATCTGGCTGCGGGTGGCGCCCATCGCGGTGGCCGCGGCGACCACGTCGGGCGGGACCTCACGCAGCGCGGCCTCGACGATGCGGGCGAAGAACGGGATCGCCCCGATGGTCAGGGGAACGATCGCGGCGTCGGTGCCGATGGTGGTGCCGACCACGGCCCGGGTGAACGGGATGACGGCGACCAGCAGGATGATGAACGGCAGCGAGCGGGCCACGTTCACGACAAAGCCGAGCACCGACGACACGACCGGCGCCGCCAGCAGTCCGCCGGGCGCGGTCAGCACGAGCAGCACGCCCAGCAACAGGCCACCGACCGCGGTCAGCACCGTGGAGACCCCGACCATCCAGGCCGTCTCACGCAGTCCGACGGCCAGCAGCTCGGACAGTTCGGACCAGGTCACGACGGCTCCTCGGGCGTGCTGACGGCCGGCGAGCCGGCTGAGAACGAGCCGGCGGCAGGCGATCCGGCCGAGAACGAGCCAGCGGCAGGCGATCCGGCCGAGAACGAGCCGGCGGCAGGCGAGCCGGCCGAGAACGAGCCAGCGGCAGGCGAGCCGGCCGAAAGCGAGTCGACGGGGGGCGTGCTGACGGAAGCGCCCCGCGAGCGCAGGTAGTGGATGGCGGCGGCGCCGTCGCCCGGCAAGGCGAGCCGCCAGCGCCCGGCCCGCCCCGCGGCCAGCGTCTCGACCGAGCCGGCCAGCACCTGGACGTCGATGTCGAGCCGCCGGGAGACCTCGGATAGCAGGGGCACGTCGGCGTCCTCACCACCCACCGTGACGTCGACGACCGTCTGGCCGGGCACCGACACCGGAGCGTCGAGCGGGAACAGGTCGCGGGCGAGCTCGGAGCCGGGCTGGTGCAGCAGGTCGGCGACCGCGCCGGACTCGACGAACCGCCCGTCGCGCATCACGGCGGCCGACCGGCAGATCCGCTTGACCACCGTCATCTCGTGGGTGATCAGCAGAACCGTGAGGCCGAGCCGCCGGTTGAGGTCGAGCAGCAGCCGCAGGATGGAGTCGGTCGTCTCGGGGTCGAGGGCCGAGGTGGCCTCGTCGGACAGCAGCACCTTCGGCCGGGCGGCGAGGGCGCGGGCGATGCCGACGCGCTGCTTCTGCCCACCGGAGAGCTGGCTCGGGTAGGCGTCGGCGCGCCCGTCGAGCCCGACGAGTTCGAGCAGTTCGGCCACCCGGGTGCGGCGCTCGGCCCGCGACACTCCCGTGACTTCCAGGGCAAAGGCGACATTCCCGGCCACCGTACGGGATGACAGGAGCGCGAAGTGCTGGTGGATCATCCCGATTCCGTGGCGGGCGAGCCGCAGCCGCCGCCGGTTGAGCGCGGTGAGTTCCACGCCGCCGACCGAGACCGAACCCTCGTCGGGCCGCTCCAGCATGTTGACGCAGCGCAGCAGCGTGCTCTTGCCGGCCCCGCTACGCCCGAGCACGCCGAACACGTCGCCCTCGCCGACGGTGAGATCGACACCGTCGACCGCGACGACCTCCCGGTCGCGCCGCCCCTTGGCCCGGTAGGTCTTCCGGAGCCCCTTGATCTCAATCACTCAGCACCCTGACACCGTCGTCGTCGAGCCGTTAAAACCCATAAAGCCCATAGGTTTGAAAGACATCGACACGTTAGCCTGCCCGGGGTGGCGAGCTCCACCCGCTGTAATGACCGTCACCGGGAACGGACCTGACCGGCGGAGCTCAGACCAGGGTAGCTACGAAGTCGCCGATTTCGGCGTGACGGAACAGGTAGAGACGACCCTCACGTCGCAGCAGCCCGGCGTCGACCAGCGATTCCAGGCCGCGCGAGGGCGGGACCCCGGCCTCGCGCATGCGCCGGGCCAACCGGCCCAGCCGCCGGGAGTCCCAGCGGCGGCCCACCACCCCGGCCACCTCCAGCGCGAGCAGCACCTCGCGGGCGCCGGCCAGGCCACCCACCAGCAGGCAGTCGGCCAGGTCGGAGGGCCAGAGCAGCCCGCGGCTCATCGCCTGGACGGTCAGCGACAGGTCGAGCGGGCGCGACAGCAGCGCCGCCACCGGACCACCGGGGTCGCTGCGTACTATTTTGGCCAGGGTGTCGAAACCGGCGGTGGCCCCGGCCAGGTTGGGCCGTTCGAAGCGGCCCAGCGCGTCGAGGTAGTCGGCGACCGCGCCCGGCGGCGCCGGTTCGATGCCGATGTGCTGCGCGCCGGCCAGCGGCAGCGGGTTGTCCAGGCCGGCGTCCGCGGTGAGCAGCACGACCGGGTCGTCCGGGCCGAACAGCAGCCCGACCTCTTCCAGGGCCCAGCGCCGCATCCGCCGCGGCATCTCGTCCAGCCCGTCCAGCACGAACAGGTAGCGCCCGCTGCGCACCAGGCGGGCCACCCGGCCGCCGGGCCCCGCCGCCGATACGTGCCGCAGCTCGGGATAGGCCTGCGGCAGGCGGCGGTTGAGCCAGGCCGACAGGTCGTCCGGGTGCCGCCGGGTGCTGAGCGAGAACACCAGCGGCACCACCTCGGCGCCGTCGCCGGCCAGACCCTGCGCGGCCATCGCGGCGAACACCGACTTGCCGCTGCCGGGAGCGCCGTAGACGACGGCCCGCCAGGTGCCGGTCACGGCCAGCAGTCCCGCGGCCTTGTCCGCGTACTCCCGGGAGGTCCAGATCGCCTCGCCAAAACTGAGCTGCTGTTCGATCGGCTCGCGCGGACGCAGCAGACGCAGGGCGGGCGGAAGGAACGGCGGGCTAAACGGGCGCGGCACGGCCGGGAGAAACGGCGGGCTAAGCCGGCGCAGCACGGCCGGAAGGAACGGCGGGCTCAGCCTGCGCAGCACGGCCGGGAGAAACGGCGGGCTCACCGGGGCGGCTCGCTGACATCCATGGACAGGTCCACCGCGGCCAGCAGCACGCCGACCACGCCGTGGCAGCGCGCCGCGATCAGGCGGCCGCCGACCGTACGGTTGCGGGCGTCGTTGAGCACGGCCTGCAGGCGGGCGACCTGCGTGCCGTGCCGCCGGAGCACGCTGCCCGAGAGCGAGCTGAGGTCGAGCAGACCCGGGAACGACCGCTTCCCGCCGCCCGCGGCCGACCCCAGCTCGGCCGCCTGCACCATCCCGACACCCGAGGTGACCACCGCGGCCGACAGGTCCAGCCGCTCCACGGCCAGCCGCACGGTCGCCACCACGTCCTCGCCCCGGTCGACCCGCACGAAGATCCGGCTGCCGTCGCTTTCGATGTCCATGTCGGCACATTGACTGTCGTAACGGGGAATCCCACGGGGAACATGGAGGCATGGATTTCCGGCTGCTCGGCCCGGTCGGCCTCTACGACGGAGACGCCCGCGTGCATCTGGGACGCCACGCCGAGCTGCCCAAGGTGCACTGTGTGCTGGCCGCGCTGCTGCTGGCCGAGGCCCGCCCGGTCACCGAGACATTCCTCGACAATGCGCTGTGGGGTGCCGAGGCCCGCAACCCCGAGACGCGCCGCGGTTACGTCGGTGACCTGCGCCTGGCGCTGCGCCGGCACGGGTTCACGCTCCCCCGGCAGGGTCAGGGCGGCGTCTATCGGCTCGAGGTGCCACCCGACAAGGTGGACGTCCACCGTTTCCGGGCCGCGGCCGACGATGCCCGGCAGCTGGTCGCGCGGGGTGACTGGGCGGCCGCGCGGGAACGGCTCCGACAGGGTCTGCAGCTGTGGCACGGCCCGGCCCTGGAGGGTGTGCCGGGCGACTGGGCGGCCGGGATCCGGCGGCGGCTGGAACGCGAACGCCGTGAGGCCGAGACCCGGCTGGGCGAGGCCCGGCTACGCTGCGACGACGTCGACGGGGCCCTGGCCGACGCGGAACGGCTGGTGGCCGAGAACCCGGAGGACGAACGGGCGGTCCGCCTGCTCATGCACGCCGTCTACCTCGCGGGTGACTACGGAACGGCGATTGAGACGTACGAGCGGCTGGCCGCGCGAGCCGGACCGGGGGCGCCCACCCGATCGCTGGCCGACCGGATCCGCGTACGGGATCCGCTCCTCGGTGTTCCCGGCGGTGACTCCCCCGACGCCACGGTCCCGCACCAGCTGCCCGCCGTCACGGCCCACTTCGCCGGGCGTACGGGGGAAATGGCCCGCCTGGCCGAGCTGACCGACCCGGCCGGACCCCGCGCTCCCCTGGTTCTGCTCTATGGCACCGCGGGCGTGGGAAAGAGCACCCTGGCCGTGCACTGGGCCCGCTCGGTCGCCGGCGACTATCCGCACGGGCAGCTGCACGCCGACCTGCTCGGTCGTCGTGGTCGCCGGCCGAGCCGCCGCCGCCCGGCCGACGTGCTGCGCGGGTTCCTGGTCGCGCTCGGGGTGCCGCCCGACCGGTTGCCCGCGGGCGAGACCGAGCTGGGCGGGCTGTTCCGCAGCCTCGCGGCCGGGCGCCGCATGCTGATCGTGCTGGAGGACCCGGCCGACGACGACCAGGTGCGCGCGCTGCTGCCCGGCACCGACTCGTGCCTGACCGTGGTGACCAGCCGCACCCGCCTCAACGGGCTGGCCGTCGCGCCCGGCGCCGCCGCCCTGACCCTCGGCCTCCTCGACGCTCCGGCCGCCCGCGAGCTGCTGGCGGCCCGGCTCGGCTACGACCCGCCGCCCGAGGCCGACGAGGTGATCCGGCTCTGCGACGGGCTCCCGCTGGCCCTGAGCATCGTCGCCGCCCAGGCGGCCGAGGTGCCGCTGTCCGCCCTGGCCGACCAGCTGCGCGAGGAGGGCCGCCGGCTCGACGCGATCGCGACCGGCGACGGCGCGACCGACCCGCGCGCCACGTTCGCCTGGTCCTACCACCGCCTGCCGGAGCGGGCGGCCCGGCTGTTCCGGCTGCTGTCCCGCCATCCCGGGCCCGACTTCACACCCGCGGCCGCGGCCAGCCTCATCGGCGAACCGGAGGCACCGGTGGCCGATCTGGCGGCGGCCCACCTGATCAGCTCCCCCGCGCCGGGCCGGTTCACGATGCACGCGCTGCTGCGCGCGTACGCGGCCGAGGTCGACGACGGCGAGGACCCCGAGGCCACGACCCGGCTGTTCGACCACTACCTGCACTCCGCGGCCGCGGCCGATCGCCTGGTCGGGCCGTACTCCCACGTGACCGACGGCGAACCGCCCGCACCCGGCGCCGTGGTCCTCACCCCGGCCGGCGACGCCGCGGCGAGCGCCTGGCTGCGCGACGAGGCGCTGAACCTGGCCGCCGTCGCCGAACGCGGCCTGCAGCTCGGGCGGCTGCGGCACGCCGTGCAGATCCCGCGGATGACCTCGGCCGACCAGATCCGGCAGGGCCGGTGGCCGGAGCACCACGAGGCCCAGCTGGTCGCCCTGGCCGCGGCCGAGCAGCGCGACGACGAGGACGAGGTGGCCGAGTCGCTGATCGCGGTGGCCCGCGCGCTGGGCTGGCTGAACCGGCCCGACGAGGCGCTGCGCCAGGTCGAACGGGCGGTCCCGCTGGCCGCCGGGCCGTGGCGGATCTACCGGTTGCGGACGTTGCAGGCCTGGCTCTTCGGTCTGGTCGACCAGGCGCCCTCGGCGTTGGAGAGCGCCCGGCTGGCCCTGGCCGCGGCCCGTGAGTCGGGCAACCGGCGGGCGGTGGCGGTCACGCTCAACGAGGTCGGCTGGTGGAACGCCGTGCTCGGCCGGCTCGACCCCGCCCTGTCCTTCTGCGCCTCGGCCCTGGCCGAGTTCGAGGCCCTCGACGACGTCAGCGGCATCGCGGCCGCCAGCGACAGCCTCGGCCTGATCCACCACCGCGCGGGCCGGTTCGCCCAGGCCCTGAGCTGCTACGAGCGTGCCCGCCACCTCTACTGCGAGATGCCCGACGTCTTCGAGCACGCCGCCACCCTCGACCGCATGGGCGACTCCCTGGCCGCCCTGGGCCGAGACCCGGCCCCGGCCTGGCGCGAGGCGCTGGCCCTGTTCAACGACCTGCAGCACCCGGACGGCGCCGCGGTCAGCCAGAAACTGATCCGTCTCGCAGCGGACCGAACGCCCCCCGGTACGAGATCGGACCCATGACCGGCAGCACCGCGTTGCGCAGCCGGATCGGCATCGCGGCCACCTTGGTGAACCGGTCGGTCACGGCCTGGACATGCGCGACCCGCTCGCGGCGCCGGGCCTCGAAACGCGTCCCGACCGTGTCCCAGTCCCCCTCGGCCAGCAGCCCGGCCAGCACGACCGCGTCCTCCATGCCGAGCGCGGCCCCCTGCGCCCAGACCGGCGCCGTGGCGTGGGCGGCGTCCCCGATGAGCACACAGCGCCCGTCGGCCCACCGGTCGAGCCGCACCTCCTCGATCGGTGAATGGTGCGGTTCCGAGGGCGTGTCGAGCACCGCCCGTACGGGATCCGGATAGTCCCCGAACGCCGCGCGCAGCCACGCCGGATCGGGTGCGACCGGGCCGCCGCCCGTGGCCGACGCGAACACGTACACCTGGTCGCCGTCGACCGGGATCATCAGGAAGGCGCCCGCCCCGCCCGACCAGACGGTGAAGCAGCCGACGCCCGGGTTGGGGGCCATGAACCGCCAACTGGCCCGGCTCAGCAGCGCCGCCCTGGTGCCCGCGCCCGGAAACAGCGCGGCGCGCACGGCCGACCGCACACCGTCGGCGCCCACGACCATCCCGTACGTCTCCTGTTCGCCGCCCTCGAAGGTGACCGTGCCGTCCGCCCGTACGTTCTCGACCGTCCGGAAGCTCACCTCGGTGCCGTCCTCGAGCAGGGCCAGCAGATCCGCGCGGCGTACGCACCGGGGCCGCGCGTCCGGGCCCCAGAAGGCGTCCTCGTCGACGGCGAACAGCAGCCGCCCCCGCGCCGACCGGTATTCACGGCGCCGGGTGGGCCGGCCCGCCTTCTCGAGCTCCTCCCGCAGGCCGAGCGCGGCCACCGCCCGTACGGCGTTGCCCGGAAGGTTGATCGCCAGCCCGGCGTCGGCGGCGCGCTCGTGCCTCTCGACCAGCGTGAACGGCACACCCCGCCGCCGCAGCGCCCGCCCGAGCGCGAGCCCCGAGATCCCCCCGCCCACCACGAGCACCCGATCGCCGGCCATCGTCAGTCCCTCCCCCGGAAGGGCCCAGCATCCCGCCGACCCTGTTGACGCCCTGTCAACGAGCCGACGCCCGGGCCTGTCGGATGGCCGACCGCCGGCCCGGCGTTCAGATCGCGGGCGACCCGGCCGACAGGTCTTCTCGCACCTACCGGGCCGACGCCGAGGTGGCCACGCCGCTCACCCAGATCGCCGATATCCTGGCGTATCCGCCGGACGTCTCACCGTTGGCCGGCGCCACCGACGGTGTGCTCGGGCTCTTCACCCACCGCCGCAGCGTCGTCTCCCTGGTCTGCCTCAACCGGCGGGTCGGCCGCCCGCCCGCGACCGACCCGGCCACCAGCCGGGTGCTGCTGGTCGAGCACGCGGGCAACCACATCGGGTACGTGGTGGACTCGCTCGGCGCGATCGAGGACTCGGTGTGGCAGCAGGACACCACCGGGCCCGGCGCGCCCGGGCGGCTCGACGAGAGCCCGCTCGTGCAGATCGGCGCCGACCCGGACGGCCGCCTGCTGCCCCGGGTCGACCTGGCCGCCCGGGCCGAGAGCCTGTCCCCGTCCGGCGGCCAGGGGCCAGCCGCCGCCCCCGAGTCCGACGGTCAGGAGCCGACCGCCCTCCCCGAGTCCGACGGTCAGGAGCCGACCGCCCTCCCCGAGTCCGACGGTCAGGAGCCGACCGCGCCGGACCTCGGCGTCAGCCCAGGCCCACCGCCGCGACCATCAACGGCAGCAGGAGCAGGATGATGATCGCACCGAGCACGTCGAAGGACACCCCGGATCGGATCATCGTCGTGATAGGGACGACGCCGGAGCCGTAGACCACCGCGTTCTGGGGCGTCGAGACCGGCAACATGAAGCCGAACGACGCCGCGAAGGTGGCCGCCAGCGCCGGCACCAGCGGGTTGATCCCGGCCGCGACCGCGATCGGGATGATGATCGGCACGACCACGGCCGCCGAGGCCGTGTTGCTGGTCGTCTCCGAGACGACGATCGCCAGCACCACCGCGAACGCCGTGATCGCGAACGTCCCGCCGAGCCCGAGGGCGTCCGCGCTCGACGTGCCGATCGTCTCGGCCAGGCCGGTGTCGGCCAGCAGCGACCCGAAGATGATGCCCGTGCCGAACAGCACGATCGTCCCCCAGTCGATGCGCGCGGCGTCGCTCCAGTTCAGGGTGAACTCGCGCCGCTCCCACGAGGTCGGCAGCAGGAACAGCAGGGACGCGCCGAGCACGGCCACGATGCCCTCGTTGAGCCGGGCACTGACCGTGTCGTAGACGGCGGACTCGGTGCCGGCGACCACCGCCACGACGCCCGGGAAGATCCAGAGGCTGACCGTGACCAGGAACGCGATGAGCGTGTTGCGCTCGGCCGCGGAGAACCGGCCCAGGCTCGCCCGCTCGGCCGCCACGTACTCCTCGACGCCCTCGATACGGCGGATCTCCGGCTTGTTGAGCAGCAGCAGGACGACCGCGAGGACCACGAACATGAGCAGGCAGACCGGGGCGGCCATGCCCATCCACTGCGCGAACGAGATGCGCTCGCCGGTCGCCTCCTCGATCAGGCCGCGGCCGATCAGGTTGGGCGGGGAACCCACCGGCGTGAGCAGACCACCGACCGAGGCCCCGTACGCCAGCATCAGCATGAGCGCCGCACCCACCCGCAGCCGGGTGGGGTCGAAGCCGGGCTCGACCAGCCCCCGGTCCTGCAGCAGCTTCGCGATGACGGAGAGGATGCCGAGCGCCGTGGGCAGCAGCATGGCGACCGTGGCCGTGTTCGACACGAACGCCGAGAGCGCGCACGTGACCACGCCGAACGCGATGATGACGCGCGCGGTCGAACGGCCGACACCGGGCAGCGACAGGATGCGGAACGCGAACCGGCGGGCCAGGCCGTGCTTGAGCATCGCCTGGGCCAGGATGAAGGCGCCGATGAAGGTGAACACCGTGGACGAGCCGAACGGCGCGAGCACGTCGGTCGCCTCGGCCACCCCGAAGACGACGATCAGCGCGACACCGATCAGGCCGCCGACCGGGATCGGCACCGCCTCGGTGACCCACAGGACGATCACGCCCAGCAGCACTGCGCCGAGGACCTGCTGACCGGCCGGGATGCTGAGCGGGAGAGCCAGGAAGATGATCGTGACGGCCGGGGCGAGGAAGAGTCCGGCCGTACGGCGGCCCTTCTCGAAACGCTCCTCGGCCGGGGACAGTTGCTGCTCGCCCAGACTGCGGTAGGTAGCGCCACCGAGCAGGCGTTTCTCGACATCGGTCTTGGCGGGTGCGTCGGTCATGGCGGTCTCGCCCCCTTGATCGAGTGATCTACATCACTCGATGGTAAGGGGCGTCAGGGCAAATCGCCCAGAAGCGCCTCTCCCAGAGGGGTCAGGGTGTGCACGACGGCCTTGCCGGCCCGGCTCGTGTGGATGAGCTTGGCCTCGCGCAGAACGGCCGTGTGCTGGCTGACCGACGCCGCGCTCACCCCGACGCGGCGAGCCAGCTCGGAGGTCGTCCGGCCGTCGCCCAGCGATTCGAGCAGCGAGGTGCGGGTGCGGCCGATCAGCGCGGCCAGCGACGCGCCCTCGGCCGGACGCACCCCCGGGCGCAGCGTGAGGTCGTGCTCGATCGGATAGACCAGCACCGGCGGCAGCGTGGTGTCGCGCAGCGTGTCCGGCGTCCCCCACGACAGGTAGGACGGCACGAGCAACAACCCCCGCCCGTCGAGGCGCAGCGTCTGCTCGAACGGGGTGTCCACCTCGAGCACCGGCGGCTCCCAGCGCATCATCGGCCGGAAGCTGTCGAGCAGCCCTTCCGCGCCCTGGTCGAGCAGCACCCGCGCGCGGCGCGACCGCTCGGCCTCGATGTGGGCGCGGGCCTCACCCCAGAACGGCGAGATCGCGCTCTCGTACTGCGACTGCAGCGCGCCGGCCAGCCGCTCCAGGATCTCGGTGTCGCCGTCGGCCAGTTGACCCAGCCAGGACGGCTGGGGCCCGGCGTGGCGGACCAGTTCCTCGAGCTCGTCGCGCAGCCGGGTGGCCGGGGTCGACTTGATCGCCTCGATGGCCGACAACAGACCCGCCGAGCCCTCGGCCGGGGTGAGGAAGTCGGGGTAGTACGCGCCCCGGACCAGCGGCAACAGCATCTCGAGGTCGTCGCGGCGGCTGGCCTTGATGGCGTGTCCGCGCCAGCGGCCATAGATCAGCTCGGGACCGGGACGGCGCAGGCGCCACACGCTGAAGATGGTCTCCCACAGCGGATCGGGCTCACCCGCGATCCGAACACGGCCGATGTCATCCGGCGTGAAGTGGATCCGCAACACGTCGGCCCCCAGTTGCCCCCTAGCAAGCAATCACGGCCGGAAGTCTATCCGGAGAGCGCGACACCGAAACAATCAGGACACGACAAATGTCCGTACGGCCCCGTTCGGCGCACGGAAGGACGGGCGTCGCCACGAGCGGCGGGCACGATTCGAGCAGTCCGGATATGCACCCCCGATAACGGCATATCCGACACGGACGGACTCGCGTCGACCCGGCTCGTGGCCGACCCGGCCAAAAGACGATCGCCGCCGGGCGGGAGCGGCGACAAGACGTTTAATGCAGCCCTGAAATGATGGGGCCGGGTTCATCCGAACGGTGGAGTAGTGTTTCCACGTTTCGGGCTGTCGTCTCGCCTTTCCGGGCGGCCGTTTCGCCGTTCGGGCCACGGCTAGTCGTTCGGGCCGCCATTCGCCTTTCCGGCCATTGTTCGCCGGTCCGGCCGATAACGACAAAGAATCAAATTCCCGAAATGTGCGGCGACGGATGAGCACTTGAGCCGACGACGGGCGCGACGCGGGCCACCGCGTGGCCGTCAACCGGCAACGGGCGCGACATGAGCCACCGCGTGGCCGTCAACCGGCGACGAGCGCGACGCGGTCCGACGGGCTGGCGTCAACCGGCAACGGGCGCGACACGGGCCACCGCGTGGCCGTCAACCGGCGACGAGCGCGACGCGGTCCGACGGGCTGGCGTCAGCCCGCGACGGACGGCTCGACGGCGGGCTCGGCCGGGCGCCGGCGGGCCACCCAGCGCTCGAAGATCAGCGACGTGAACGGCGGGATCGACGCGGCCAGGCCGACCAGCGTGCGCAGCAGCGACCACCGCTCGGTGCGGGCCACCCACAGCGCGGCCACGATGTAGGCGACGAACAGCGCCCCGTGCAGCCGGCCGAAGAACCAGACCCCCATGTCGGTGACCTCGGCGACCCGCTTCAGATACATGCCGACGAGCAGCCCCGCCCACGAGAACGCCTCGGCCACGGCCGTGATGCGGAAGATGCGGTACGGCTGCACGATGTCGCTCCCGGAACGCGTCGGGTGATCTGTTTCAGACGAGGCGTCCGAGCGTACCGGGGAAGGAACTTTGCTTTGGATGACGCGGCCGCCGGAGTGATCTGGTCCTCACCCCGGCGGCTCGCGGATCTCTAGCGGAATGCCCGCTCGTCCACCTCGACCAGACGGCCGGCGTGCTTGACGCCGAACAGGCCGGCGATGCTCCACGAGGTCGAGTACAGCTTGCCGTTCGCATACTCGATCCCCGTCGGCATGGTGACCGCGGCGTGCGTGGCCTGCCCGTGCCGGATGCGGGTCAGGCGGCCCACCTTCGACGGGTCGAACCCGGGCGGCGGATTGCTGGCCGGCGCCCCGAACAGCACCTCGGAGGCGTAGATCGTGCCGTGCGGGCTGACCGCGACGCCGGTGAGCGACGTGAACCCGCCGTACTTGCGCAGCACCTTGCCGGTGCGTCCGTCCAGCTGGTAGATCACCGACGCGCCCGGCTTCTCGGCGCCTAGGGTCGAGACATAGACGTACGGGCCCCGGACCGCGATGCCGGTCGGCACCGAGTCACAGCCGACCGTGCCCGGATTCGCCTGCGCACCCTTGGCCAGACATTCCTTCGTACGCGGGTTGGGCGGCACGAAGTATGTGGACACCTTGCCCGTCCACGGGTCGACGCGCAGCACGTCGTTGGCGCCACCGTCGGCCACCAGCAGCCCCCACCGGGTGGCGGTCATGCTGAACGGGTTGGACAGCGCGTCGTACGGTTTTCCGGCTTTGTCGAACTGTTTCTGACCGTCCGGATTGTGCTTCAACTCGTATTTCAGAAGATCGGCGACAACGCGAACGTGTTTACCGTTCCGGTCGGCCATCAGAACCGAGGCCGGCGGATATTTCGAGGGCGGCGGAGGCGGCCCCTCCGGATTGGGCCCGCCGAGCACGACAAAGATCTTCCCCCGGGAAGCGGTGACGCCCGCCGCCCCGGGAATCTTCGAGATCAGCGTGGTTCGCGCGCCCGACCGGAGATTGACCGCAGTGACTTCACCACTCTCCGACTCGGCGACCAGTGCCGCGTGCGGCGACACCACGTCGAGCCCGAACGGGCCGTCCAACCCGGTGGTGACCGTCCTGATCGGCGCCTTGCCGGCGTGACCACCACCGGCGTAGGCCGGAACGCCGGCGACCACCATGAGCGCGCCCGTCCCCACGGCCGCGGACAATTTCAGCGCATGCGTGATTCTCATTCTGTCCCCCCGACAGATGCGCCAGTTCGAGATCATTCTCTGAGCCGATCCGATATCGGCAGAATCAACCTAGGAACGCGTTGCACATGCGGCAACCATCCTTTCGGCCGACGCGTACGGAAATCGGCCTCCCCAATTCGTGGACCTTCAAGGCGGCGATTGGAGCTGATCATTTCCGGTCGGATGTGCCAGATTTCGGCAACCACACCTGCGGATCCCCCGGCGGTTCTACAGTCGACGCATGGAGATGCGCTGGTGGTCGGTCGAGGTCCTGGACGGTCCTCGCGGCACCGCGCGTGCGTGGCGTGAGTCGCTCGGAAACAACCTCGTCGAAGCGGCGATCACCAACGGCGCGTACCGCTGGGAATGGACCGTCCATCAGTGGGGCGTGCTCTTCGAGATCGCCTTCCACACCGATGAGGCCTGGACGGCCTATCGTGCCCTGCCGCTGGTCTCGGCCGCGCTCGACGCGGTGCCCGACCCGGCGCACGGCCTCTATGTCTACCCCGGCCGTGGCGGCAGCGGCGGCCGGGCCGAGCCGCGGCGCCCACGCCCGATTTCCGGCGCCGGGGCGGCCGAGATGCCCCACCCCGAGATCCGCGAGTTGCTGACCCTGCGCGACGGCCGTCGCCCGTCCTTCACGCTGGGCATCCACCACCTCGTCTAGGGCCGGCCACCTTTCGGCCACTCCACGCGCCGGAGCCCGCTTCTGGCCGCTCGCCGGTTTTCCATTGCGCGAGCGCGGTGACTCGATCGCGCGCGCCGGCGTTCAGGAAGCGCCCGGGCCGTTGCCGGCGTACTCGCGGAAGCGTTCCACCGCGTGCCCCGAGACGGCCCGCCCGTGCCCGAAGACGGCGTGCTCGAACTCGTAGGTGGCCAGCTTGGCCAGGCTGCGCCCCTGCTCGGCGGCGTCGATCGAGACCTGCGTCGGCCCCGAGGTCACCTTGCCGTCGCGCGTGCCCGAGGCCGTGTCACCCGCGAAGAGGATGCCGCCGGCCCGGTCGAGCAGGAACGACACGTGCCCCCGGGTGTGCCCCGGCGTGTGCAGGGCGGTGAAGCCGTCGAGCGGCTCCGACTCCTCCCCCGTGATCAGCTGGTCGAGCTTGGTCGGCTCGGCCGTGCCGATCAGCCGGGTCGCCAGCCTGGCCAGCCCCTTGGGCTCGGGCGCCTGGATCCCCCCGGTGATGATCGGCGCGTCGGCCGCGTGCGCGAACACCCGCGCTCCCGACCGGCGGCGAACGTCGGCGACGTTCCCGATGTGGTCGAAGTGGTGGTGGGTGAGCAGCACCGCGGTCACGTCGCCGATCTGCTTGCGCAGCCCGCGCAGCGCGCGGTCGATCCGCTTGGAGTTGCGCGGCAGCCCGGTGTCGACGAGCACCACGCCGTCGTCGGTCACGACCAGGTGCATGTTGACAAACCCGAGGCTCAGCTCGAAGACACCGTCCACCACTTCCCGCACGCGGGCCATTCTGCCGCATCGCGCGAACCTTGATCGCGCACGTTCGCGCCTGTCGCCATCCCGTTCAACGCCACGGCCCTCGGCGCCGACGACCGCGCCCTGAGCGAGGCCGCCCGGCGACCGCGCGCAACACGAACAGCCACCACCACGCGCAACACGAACAGCCACCACCACGCGCAACACGAACATCCACCATCACGTGGATGCCGGTTTCGCGAAACACCATTCCTGGGGCTTTTGTCCAATTAAAGTAGCCAATCATGGACCGTAGGGCGTTTCTGGTCGCGGGCGGGGCGGCCGCCGTTGTCGGGCTCACCGGAGTGGCGGCGCGGGCCGCCGTACGGTGGCCGATCTTCGAATGGGCCCGGCCGACCGGGTTCTTCTTCCCGGGCGAGCTCGTCCAGACCCCGCCGCCGCTGGCGGTCTACGACGACGGCACCGCGTACGCCGACGCCACCGCCAGCTTTCCCCTGCGGGCCCGCCAGGCCGAGTCGCTGCGTGCCCACACCGTCGCCGTGCTGCGCAATCCCCGTCACACCGAGCGCGACCGGTCCAAGCCACCGGGCCGCGATCAACCCGAAGACCGTTTGCGCGTACGGGATGACGACGGCACCTACCTCACGGCCGAGCTCGACGACTGGGGCGACGGCGACCCCGCGCACGCCTACCCCGACGCGCTCCACGAACTGGCCGCCCACGTGCAGGAGCTGCGACGTCACGTGCTGCGGGGCGGCGAGCCCTGGCGGCCCAACGCCGTTCTGCTGGCCGCCGTCCGACTCGACTTCGCTCCGGACGACGCCGTTCCGTGGCCGGCCGGCATCCCGGTGCCCGACCGGATCGAGCGCCGTGTGCCCGGGGCGCGGGCTCAGGCCGTACGGGGGAATCTGAGGTCTGAACTGACGGCCTATCGCACGTCACCGGGCCACTATGTCGCCGCGGCCTGGCGCCACCTGCTCCCCCACGAATGATCCGACCGGCCGAGGGCATGACTGACCCGACCCGCCGAGAGCGCGACCGAGCCGACCGGCCGGACGCACCGGGTAGCCCTGCGGACGGAAGCGCGACCGAACCCGCCAAGTGGGGACGTCGAAGCCGGGACCAGATCGTCGTAAACGTCCGGCTTTTCCCACGCCACCGGCCGTTCCGCTGGAAGAATCATCCGGAGAGTAGGCGCGAAGCAACGCCGGGTGCGGTACTGTCCGTGCCCGACGCTCGGTATGATCGCGATCGTCGAACGTAGAGGATCCACACTGGACGCTGGGGTCCACCGAGGTGAGGATGTTCGCGTGACAGAGGATCTGGCCAGGCTGGACACGAATGTGCCGGAGACGGCCCGAGTCTGGAACCACCTGCTCGGTGGCACCGACAACGTCGCCGCCGACCGTGCCGTGCGCGCGACCGGCGACGTGTACGGCGCCGTCGGGCGCAAGCCGTAGCGGACCGGCCACCTCTTTGATAAGCAGATCATCATGACCGGGCGTGGGGACAGCGGCGGGTCGACCGTGCGTCGGCTCCAGCTGGGTGGACGCCTGCGCGAGTTGCGCCTCGCCGCCGGGGTGAGCCGGGAGGCCGCCGGCTACCGCATCCGGGCGTCCGAATCCAAGATCAGCCGGATGGAGCTGGGCCGGGTCGGCTTCAAGGCCCGCGACGTCACCGACCTGCTCCTGCTCTACGGCGTCGACGACCGGGCCGAGCACGAACGCCTCCTGGAGCTGACCAAGGCGGCCAACTCGCCGAGCTGGTGGCAGTCCTACGGCGACGTGCTGGAGAGCTGGTTCCACAGCTACCTCGACCTCGAGCAGGCGGCCGAGCTGATCCGCACGTACGAGATCCAGTTCGTCCCCGGGCTGCTGCAGACCGAGGCGTACGCGAGTGCGGTGATCCGCCTCGCGCACACCAACCCGAGCAAGCACGAGGTCGAACGGCTGGCCAAGCTGCGGATGCGGCGCAAGGAGACCCTGGCCCGGCCCGACTCGCCGACGTTCTGGGCGGTTCTGGACGAAGCGGTGCTGCGCCGGCTGATCGGCGGGCGCGAGGTGCTGCGGGAACAGATCGTCGCCCTGCTCGAGGCGTGCGATGACCCGAACGTCCGGCTACAGGTGATCCCGTTCGACTCGGGCGGCCACGCCGCGGCCGGGGGCGCGTTCAGCATTCTGCGCTTCCCGCACGAGGAACTGGACGACGTCGTCTACATCGAGCACCTGACCAGCGCCCTCTACCTGGACAAACGCGAGGACGTGGACGACTACGCGGCCGCCTTCGGCCGGCTCATCATCGAGGCCGCCCCGCCCGCGCGCACCCCCGACATATTGAAAGGCGTCATCGCCGATCTGGACCGTTCCTGAATATCCACAATGGGCGCTTGCGCAACGCATTCCGGGCCGATAGAAACGTCCCCATGACGGACCAAGAGGCCCCCGCCGAGCTGCAGCCCGACGTGCCCCACGCGGCACGCATGTGGAACTACTGGATGGGCGGGAAAGACAACTTCGCCGCCGACCGCGCCGCCGGTGACGCCGTGGCCCAGGTTTACCCCGAGATCGTGGTGATGGCGCGCCAGTCGCGCAAGTTCCTCATCCGGGTCGTCCGCTATCTCGCCGCCGAGGCGGGTGTGCGCCAGTTCCTCGACATCGGCACCGGCCTGCCGACCATGCAGAACACTCACGAGGTGGCCCAGGGCATCGCCCCCGAGGCCAAGATCGTCTACGTCGACAACGACCCGATGGTGCTCGCCTACGCCCGGGCCCTGCTGGTCGGCACGACGAGCGAGGGCGTCACCACGTACGTCCACGCCGACTACCACGACCCCGAGAAGATCCTGGCCGAGGCCGAGGGCGCGCTCAACTTCGACGAGCCGGTGGCCGTCATGTTCATGGGCGTCATGGGTTACGAGCCCGACCTCGCGGTGATCCGCTCGATCGTCGACACCGTCATGTCCCGCATGCCCGCGGGCAGCTTCCTGGTCTTCTGGGACGGCACCGACACGTCCCAGGCGGTCGTCGAGGGCGCCGAGCGGCTGGCCCAGGCCGGCGGCGTGCCCTACATCCTGCGCAGCCCGGCCGAGCTGTCCACGGTCTTCGAGGGCCTCGAACTGGTCGAGCCCGGCCTCACCCAGATCAGCTCGTGGCGTCCCGACGGCGACGGCATCGAAGAGATCGAGGCGTACGGCGCGGTCGGCCGCAAGCCCCTCTGACCCGAGGCCTGTTTCAGGGGAGACCGCGATCGCCGGGTCTCCCCTGTTGATGCCACGTCCCATTCCGGGCCGGTTCCCGCGCCGGAATGTCCGGAAAGCTGCACCTCGACAAGGCAACCCCACCTGTTGAGGAGAGCTCCCGTGCGTACCGTTTCCCGGATCGTTCCCGCCGCCGTCGTGCTGTCCGGCCTGATGCTGACCACGGCCTGCGCCAACGACACCGAGTCGGCCGCTCCCGGTCCCTCCGCGACCCCACCGGCCACGGCCACCCTGGGTTCCTCGCCCTCCGCGTCCCCGTCGTCGTCCTCGCCGTCACCGTCACCGTCGGCTTCGTCCTCGTCGTCGGGCACGAAGGGCGGCGTCTTCAGCGGCACCCGTCAGGTCCACCTGCTGCCGAAGAACAGCGAGGCCACGCTCGGCGTGGTGCCGGACGGCAAGATCGGCCTGTCCGAGAAGTTCGGCGACAAGGACCTGTTCGTGATCAAGCCGCTCACTCCCGGCGGCGACCAGTACTGGATCCAGACGGCCAAGCTGCGAGACGGGGCCGAGCCGTTCTGCCTGTCGGCCAAGCTCGGCGCCGGCCAGAAGCCCGCCCCGGTGAAGACCGCCTCGTGCGACGCGTCCGCCGCCGACCAGAAGTTCCGTTTCCGCCAGACCGGCGAGTCGAACGGCAAACCCACGTACACCATCTACACCGGCACCACCACTTACATCATCCAGGACCCGACCGGCGAGATCGCCCACACGGGCACGGGCGTGGCCGCCGTCTCGATCGGCGAGGGCACCCCCGACATCGACACCCCGTTCGTGATCGCCGACAAGGGCCAGGCGTCCATGCCGGCTCTCGACTGACGGTCACGCTCCCCTTTCCCGTACGGGACCTTGGCCCGTACGGCGTCAATTGAGGATGTTGATCGGGCGGCCGTCCAGATAGCTCGTCAGGTTGTCGTGCAGCTCGACCAGGTTGGCCTCCCGGGCCGTTCCCGTGTACCAGGCGGTGCCCGGGCTGAGCACGACGTTGTCGAGACCCCGGATGTCATCGGCCGCCTCGGCCGACAGGTCGTCCAGACCCGCCCCGGCCAGACGCCCGTCGGCCAGCATGCGCGCGAGGGCCGCCTGGTCGATGATCCCGCCCCGGCAGGTGTTGATCAGGATGGCTTCGTCGCGGAGCAGCGCGAGCCGGCCGGCGTCGAGCAGGTGGCGGGTGGCCGGACCGAAGGGCACGTGCACCGAGACGACGTCGCTGCGGCGCAGCACCTCGGTCAGGGAGACCGGTTGGCCCACGCTGTCGGTCGAGAGCACAGTCATGCCGAAGCCGTCCGCGATGCGCGCCACCGAGCGGGCGATCCGCCCTTTGCCGATCAGGCCCAGGGTCCGCCCGGCCAGCTCCATGCCGAGGAACGGCGGGTAGAGGTGGCCGGCGCCCGCCCGCACGGCTTCGTCGGCCGCGCGCAACCGGCGGGTCACCGCGAGCAGCAGCGCGAAGACGTGCTCGGCGGTCGCCTGGGCGGCGTAGGCCGGGCAGTGGCTGACGGCGATCCCGGCCGAGCGGGCCGCGTCCAGATCGACGAAGTCGTAGCCGGTGGTGACCAGGGCCAGATGCCGCAGCCGGCGCACCCGCTCGAACACCCCGGCCGGCAGATGGGTCCACTCGACGATCGCGATGTCGCTGGCGGAGAGCCGGTCGACGGCGGTGCCGGCGTCGGGCCGGTCGGTGAAGACCTCGAGCTCCCCGAGCCGTTCGAACCGGCGGCGCCACGGCTCGGGGAAGTACGTCGGCTCGTCCAGATAGATGATCCTCAACGCGCACCGTCCAGCGTCCCGAGCACTTCCCTCAGCCGCAGGCAGGCACTCCGGAACATGACCGGGTCGCGGGCGAGCGCGAACCGCAGGTGCCGAGCACCCCGCCCCGGCTCGTTCCAGAAGAAGTTCTCGCCCGGAAGAGCCCCGATGCCGGCCGCGGCGAGCACGTCCACCACCTCACGCCCGGTCAGCGCCGCCCCTTCGACCCGGACCCATTCGACGCTGATCTCGGGGCTGCGGCCGTCCGGTACGAGGATCGAGCCGGCCATCGCCTCACGCAGGGCGGCCCGGTTGACGCGCGTGTGGCGGCGCACTGTGCGGTCCAGGCCGCGCTGTTCGGAGTCCGCGAGATATTCGACCAGCAGCCGCAGCACGAACGGGCTCACGTTGAGCAGCATGTCGTTGTGCGGTTCGACGAGGGCCGGGTAGAGCTCGGGACTCGCGGCGAGCATCCCGCACTTGAGTTCGAGCGTCGGCCAGGTCTTGCCGGTGTCCTCGACGCAGATGAACCGCACACCCGAGCGGGCCAGGATCTCGTACTGGTCCCAGGCCGGCCGGGCGTCGAAGAAGCGGAACGTGCAGTCGACGATCAGCACGATTCCCTCGGCCGCACATCGGTGCGCGAGGTGTTCGAAGACCGACGGGTCGAGGCTGAAACCGGTGGGGTTGTTGGGCAGGGTCAGGAACAGCGCGTCGGTCCGGAGCCCGGCCACGGTGGCCGCGATCCGCCCGGGAGCCAGCGCGGCCTCGTTGACCGGGGCCAGCCGCACCTGCCGGCGCTGCAGCAGCGTGGCCAGGTTGTCGAAGCAGGGTTCGAGCAGCGTCACCGACATCCCGCGGCGGGCCAGGGCGCAGGCGATCAGGTCGATCGCCTGCGAGGCCGAGGTGCAGAGCAGGGTGGCGCGGCCGAGGGCGCTGTGCTGCCCGGCGAGGCGGTAGAAGGCCTCCCGGTAGGTCGCCTCGAGATCGGCCTGCCGGGTCCGCTCACCGTCGGCGAAGATCGTCGGAAGCCGCCGGACGATCTCGCGCTGCGCGCTGTCCTGCAGCTGGTGGGCGTGGCCGTCGGCCAGGTTGAAGGGCAGACCGAGCCCGCGCCATTCATACTGGGTGAGATTCGCCGGGGAACGCAATTCGATCATCTTTCCTGTCCGTTCTCGGAGCGTCGCGGGTCGCCGCGGAAATCGCGTTCGGAGATCCGCCGAATCACGTCGGAGGCGATGAGCACGGCAACGCAATACCGTTCGGTGGCCGGTTGGACGACGAGCACCACGGAAACGATCACCACGCACCCGGGCCATATGAATGACGTGACATATCTGCGGGCCGCCGCCGACCGGATCATCATCCTGGTCATGGGAAGTCTCCCTTCGTGCGACCACGGTACGGGCGGCACGACCAGCCCGGCAACGCCGGAATGTACTGTGGAGTCAGCCCTTTGTAGCGTGAGTAAAGAGGGCCCAGAATTGATCACGTCGTCAGATGCGTCGGGGTAAAGCGGATGTCCTCAGGCCAGCGCAGCGTTGCTTTTCAGACAGTCCTCGCCAATCTGCTGAACACGCCGGCGGAAGCCGGGCACAGAAAAAAGCTGGCCCGCGCGATCGGCAAGAACGAGGCGACGATCTCGCATTACCTGCGCGGGCGGATCAAACCGAGCTTCGAGGTGCTGCTGGCGATCGCCGAGTACTTCAACGTGAGCCTCGACTATCTGGTCTTCGGCGAGCGCCCGGCCACTCCCGACCAGGACGACCAGGCCGGGATGCGGGCGCACATCCGCCGGGCCGTGGTCGAGGCGAGCGATCTGCGCGGCCGCCAGCTCGACATGGTGGCCCGCATCTCGCGGCGGCTGCAGACGCACATCGACGTGGCCGCCCGCGAGCTGGTCGAGAACCGGGACACGCTGGGACCGGTCGGCTTCGTGACGGATGCCGAGGCGATCGGCATGGAGGCGTGCATAACCCGGATGCGCATCATGACGGCCCTGTTCCAGTCGGACACCAACGACGGTGAACCGGGTGCGTTCTTCGAGGTGGTGGCCGAGAACCTGCGGATGGGCCGCCCCTATCAATACCTGCTCTACGGCGAGCGGGCCCAGTGGCTGCCGCAGGTCGCGGAGTTCCGCGAGCTGATCCAGGACTCCGAGGTGCCGATGGAGCTGGCACAGGAGAACCTGCAGTTCCGCTGGCTGCCCGAGGAACTCGTGACGTCGGTCTGCATTCTCGACCTCGACATGCAGCTGCTGGAACGACGCGAACCGATTCTGCTCGAGCGGCACCGCGACAACATCTCGCCGGAAGGGGTGTGGGCCTATCTGTCGATCGAACGGGCCGACGCCCAGGGCGGGGTCGCCATCGAACCGCTCTACCGGGAGTCGACGTTGCGGCAATTCACGCGTGACTGGCGGATCGCCAAGCCCCTTTGATCATCCTGCGGTGGCATCGCCTCCTGGGGCGTTCCCAAGCGTTATGCTCCGTGCAGCGCTTCCTAGACGTGGGGACGACAGACATGGCTTCCGCAACCGCATCGAAGCCGGCCTTCGTGCCGGACGACTTTCGTGTTCCGGTCGAGCTCGCGGTGCTTGATCAATTTCACCTGAAGCAGATCACCCACCTCTGGAACGACGTCGACTATGCGGCGTGGAAGTCGAGCATGAGCCACATCCGGGAAACGCCCGGCTTCGAGACCTATCCGTGGCCGTTCGACATGACCCTCGAACAGAACGAGCAGGACCTTCGCAAGCACGAGAAGGATTTCGCCAATCGCGAGGGTTTCACCTATTCCGTGTTCGTCGGCTCCGAACTGGCCGGTTGTGTTTACATCTATCCGTCCCGGACGCCCGGCGTGGCCGATGTGCGCTCCTGGGTCAGCGCCGGCCACGCCGCCCTCGATCAGCCGCTCTACCGCGCGGTCAGCCAGTGGCTGGCCGAGGTCTGGCCGTTCGACGGCGTGAACTATTCGAAGCGCGGCTGACGGCGCGGCACCAGCGTGACGAGGCCGAGGATGCCGCGGTAGCCGCGCAGCCAACGGGAACGATCCGCGTGGTCCAGCCGACACGACACAATATTTACGAACGGTCGGTCGTTTAGTAGGGTCGGGTCATGACCCAGGACGGCCGGCTGGTTCGAGGCGAGCGCACCCGCGTCGCCGTGCTCGACCGGGCCCTGCAGCTGGCGACGGCGGCCGGGCTCGACGGGCTCTCGCTGAGCCAGGTCGCCGACTCGCTCGGGGTGAGCAAGTCGGGTCTGTTCGCGCACTGGCGGTCCAAGGAGGCGCTCCAGCTGGCGGTGATCGAACACGCCCGCGCGCAGTGGACCGACGAGGTGATCCGGCCCGCGTTGGCGGAACCTCGCGGCGTACGGCGGCTGTGGGCGGTGCACAACCGGCGGCTCGACTTCTACGAGTCCGGTGCGCTGCCCGGCCGGTGCTTCTTCGCGAACGCGCACTTCGAGTTCAACGCCCGCCCCGGCGCCGTGCATGACCGGCTGGCGGCCGAGCTGCGCGAGTGGATGGGGTTCCTGACCGGCCTGGCCACCGACGCCGTGGCCAACGGCGAGTTGCGGGCCGGAACCGATGCGGGCGACATCGCTTACGAAACCGAATCTCTGGGTGTGTGCGCCGTGATGCAGGCCCCGGTGCTGGGCCCCGGCGTCACGTTCGGCCACGCCCGCCGAGCGCTGCTCGACCATCTGAGAGCCGTCATGACCGACCCGACGATCCTTCCGGAGACCCGATGACCACCGCAGTCCACAGCCACGGCGCCGTTGTCCCGCAGTCCGTGCACTTCGACGACCTGGACGCCATGGGCGTTCTCCACAACTCGCGATACGCCGTGCTCGTGGAGCGGGCGATCGTCGTGTGGTGGGCCGAGCGCGGCGTGTCGTTCACCGGCGGCCGTCCGACCACGCCCGACGCCTTCAACGTGGTCCGCGAATACCAGATCACGTTCCACCGCCCGATCCGTGGCACCGGCGAGATCGACGTCCGCTTCTGGCTCGACCGCATGGGCACGACCAGCGCCGACTACGGCTTCCAGGTGACGTCGGCCGACGCCGAGATCGTCTATGCCGAGGGCCGCCGCATCAACGTCCGCCTCGACCCGGCCACCATGCGCCCGGTCCCGTGGACGGAGAACGGCCGGGCCATCGCCTCGACTCTCCTGCGCGACTGAAACCCCGGGCGCTATCGACGACGATCGGTGACGTCCACCGAGACACCGACGTGGCCCAGGTACGCTCCGTCCACACCGAACAGCGGCGACGCGTAGTGGTCGAACGTGCACCAGACACCGTCCCGGCGGCGCATCCGGTTCCGGCCGTGCCAGTCCGTCCGGTCGCGTACGGCCCGGAAGTAGTCCGCGCTGTAGGCCTCGGCCTCGTCCGGGTGCACAAGTGACTGCCAGCGTTCGCCGCTCGCCTCGGCGTCGGTCAGGCCGGTGTAGTCGCGGAAGGACCGGTTGACGAAGACGCTGCGGCCGTCGGCGTCGTTCTGCCAGATCAGGGCGGGGACGGCATCGGCCACGGTACGGAAGCGTTGCTCGGACTGGCGCAGCTCGTGCTCGGCCCGGACCCGCTCGACGTGGGCCCACGTCCGTTCGGCCGTTTCCTCGACGAGCGCGATCTCCTCGTCGGTCCAGTTCCGGGGCTCGGCGCTGGTGATCCCCAGAGCCGCCACGCACACCCCGGAGCGCATGTTCGGTGCCGCCACAGCCGATCGCACCGACAGAGCGGCCCAGGAAGCGGCGGCCTCGGGATCGAGGTCGGCGGCGTCACGCACGACCAGGGGCCGGCCGGTTCGGTGTGACTCCTCGACGAGCTCGTCGTCGTATTCCGCCAGCTTGTAGGTGCCGGCCAGAGACGGCAACCCGTCGGTGTAGTTGCGATGGATGGTGAACGTGCCGGCGGCGGCGTCGAACTCCTGGTAATAGGCACGGCTCGCGCCGAGGTGCTGCCGAGGACGGCAGCCGCGCGGGCCTGGACCTCCACCGGGTCGGTCAGGGTCCGGAGCGTATCGGTCAGGGCGACCCGGAACGCGTCGAGCTCGCCCTTCCGCCGCCGCATCACCGTCAGCTCCAGCTGGGCGCCGATGCGGGCGACAAGTTCGCGGGCCGAGAACGGCTTGACGATGTAGTCGTCCGCGCCGGCGAGCAGCCCCTCGATGCCGGCCTCCTCCCCGGCCCGGGCGGTGACGAGGACGACGGGCACGTTGGCGAGCACGCTGTCGGCGCGCAGGGCGGAGAGCAGCGCGAAGCCGTCCATCCCGGGCATCATCACGTCGCTGAGCACCAGGTCGGGCGGGTCACGCCGGGCCAGCTGGAGTGCGTCGCCGCCGTCGCGGGCCAGCCCGACCGTCCAGCGGGGGGCCAGCAACCGTTGCAGATAGTTACGCATGTCGTGGTTGTCGTCGACGACCAGGATCCGGGCGCCCGGCACGTGCGAGTTCGGAGAATCGTCCAGGTCCCACACGCGCCCGTCATCGCCGGCGCTGTCCCAGTGGGCCGCCTCCTCGGCCAGGCCGGCGGCGACGGCCGAGGTGACCGCGGCCGGCGGCGTGTCCTCACCCTTCGGGGCCGACCGCCGCCGGCCGAGCGGGATCCAGATGGTGATCGTTGTCCCGGACCCGACCGAGCTCGCGGCCCGCACGCGACCGTGATGGCGGCGCACCAACTCCTCGACCAGGGCCAACCCGATCCCGACCCCTTCCTGCGTACGGCCTCGGACGTCGTGCACCCGGTGGAAGCGTTTGAAGATGTAGGGCAGCTCGTTCTCGGGGATCCCCACGCCGGTGTCACGCACCACCAGTTCGGCGTGTTTGGGCAGGCCGCGCAGTTCCACGTCGATCGAGCCCTTGAGCGTGTACTTCAACGCGTTCGAGAGCAGGTTGGCGAGGATCTTCTCCCACATCTCGGGGTCGACCCACACGGGCTGGCCGACCGGCTCGATCGCCGTCCGCATGGTCAGACCGGCCCGGGCCACCGCGCTGTCGAACTGGGCCACGATCTCGCGGGTCCGGGCGGCCAGGTCCGTGGGTTCCAGGTGGGCCCGCAACCGGCCCTCCTCCACCTGTGAAAAGTCGAGGAGGGCGCCGGTCAGCCGCAGCAGCCGCCGGGCGTTGCGCCGCGCCACCTCGAGTTCGGACACGAGACTGTCCGGAAGCGGTTCCGCCCCTTCGAGCGCCGCGTCGAGCGGTCCGAGCATCAGCGTCAGCGGCGTGCGGAACTCGTGCGAGACGTTCGAGAAGAACTCGGTCTTCGCCCGGTCGAGCTCGGCCAGCCGCGCCAGCCGCTCCCGTTCCCGCTGGCGGGCGTGCGCCTCGGCCAGCCGGGCGGCGACGGCGGCGGCCACGAGCGCGAGAAATTCCTGATAGCGGTCGTCGAAGGAGAGGAACGGGTCGGCACCGACGATGAGCAGGCCGGCGATCCGGTCGTCGGCGTCGTCCCGCAGAGGGTGCACCACGGCGCGGTGCGGCATCAGCCGGTCGGCGCCCGCGAGATGTCCCCGGAACCGGACGCTGATGTCTTCCACGACCACGGGGAGACCGGTCGTCACGGCCGCGTGTACGGGCCAGACCTCGTCCTGTGTCACGTACAGCTCGCGCGGGGCCATCGTCCCGCCCGCTTCGACGCCGGTCGCCGCCACCAGCCCGGCCCGCCGGGCCTGCGTGTCGAGCAGGTAGGCCATGGCGAACGGCACGTCGGCCGCCTCGCTCAGGACCTCGACGGCGGCGCCGAGCGCTTCCCAGCGGTTGTTCGTCCGCTCCTTGGGGCCCAGCGCGTTGAGCGTCGTCAGCCGGCGCGCCGAGAGGATTTCGGCCGTACGTTCGTGGGCGACCCGGATGACCCCGACGACCCGCCCGCTCTCGTCCTTGATCGGGGTGTCGGTGATGTCGGTCCACATGTCCTGCAGGCGCCCGTCCCGCACATATCGGAACGGCACGGCGGCGTAGCGGGCGGAGTTCCCCTGTTGCGCGCGTTCGAGCGCCGGCTCGACCTGCTCCCAGACGTCTGCGAACGTCTCGCGGTAGGGCTGGGCGAACGCGGTCCGTTCGCGGCCGCCGAGGACCGTCAACGCGGCGTCGTTGGTGAAGAAGAGCAGGTCGTCACCCCACCACAGGTTGGCCACGTCGGGGCAGGCCATGACGATGCCGACCGCGGTCCGGAGCACGGGTGACCAGCCCGAGACGCGCCCGACCGGCGTACGGCTCCAATCGATCTCGGCTGCCATCGAGGCGGTCACCCCTTCGCTGCCGAAGACGTCCCGGATCGCCTGGGCCTCGGTGGCGGGCACGGGAAGCCGCCGGCCCAGGACGGCGTCGACCAGCGCGGCGCCGATCTCGTGCAGCGGCAGCACGAGATCGATGCCGCCGGCGTCGACCGCCGCCTGCGGCATGGCCGGGTGGTCGGCGGTGTCCGGGCTCTGCGCGATGACCAGGCCCCCCGCGTCGTGCAGGGCCTTTGCTCCGTGCGCGCCGTCCTTGCCCATTCCGGTCAGAACGACGCCCACGGCATTCTCGCCCACGCACTCGGCCAGGGAGAGCAGCACGGCATCAAGCGGTCGTTCGTCGACGGCACCGTCGCGGGACGTCACCGAGCAGGTCAGGTCGGGCAGCACCTCCAGACGTGACCGGGGCGGGCACACCGTCACGCAGGCGGGAGCCAGGGGCGCGCCGGGCTGCGCCCAGGCCACGGGCAGGCGGGTGCGGCGGGCCAGGATCTCCACCAGCACGCTTCCCTGACCGCCGAGGTGCTGGACCACCAGCACGGCCGCGGGCAGATCTTCCGGCAGGATCCGCAGGACGGCGCTGACCGCGGCCAGGCCCCCGGCCGACGTCACGATGGCGATGACCTTCGTGTGCCCGGTGTTGTCCTCGTGCGACGCCGACATCACCCCACCCCCGGTCAGCGGGCACCGGCCCGAAGCCCGCATCACCTCACAGCCTAGTCGCGATGGCGAGCGGAAAGCGGTGCTCAGGCGGGAAGGCGGGCGTGGCCGCTCAACCACGCCGAGGCGATCTCGGCGGCCGGCAACGGGCGCGCGAACAGGAATCCCTGGCCGTAGCGGTAACCGAGGTCCTGCAGAACGACGCGCTGCTCGGCCGTCTCGATGCCCTCGGCCACCGAGGCCAGCTCGAGCGCGGCGGCCATCTGGCTCACCGCGTTGGCGACCGCCGCCTGACGGCCGACGGTGGTGATCGACTCGACGAACGAGCGGTCCAGCTTGAGCGATGTGACCGGCGTGGTCAGCAGCAGGCCCAGCGACGACGCGGCGGTGCCGAAGTCGTCCAGCGACAGCCGTACGCCGTGGCCGCGCAGGTCGAACAGGACCTCGGTGGACTCCTCGTCGTCGAAGACGGCCGTCTCGGTCACCTCGATGTTCAGGTGCGACGGCGGCAGGCCGGTCTCGGTCAGCACCGCGTCCACCTCGGCCACGAAGCCGGGCTCGCGTAGCTGGCGGCCGGCGACGTTGACGCCCACCCGCAGCTCGGCCGCGGCCGGGAACGAACGCCGCCACTCCGCCGCCTGCCGGCAGGCCTCGCGCAACGCCCAGCGGCCGACGGCGACGATCTGGCCCGTACGCTCGGCGACCGGAATGAACTCACCCGGCGTGACCAGACCCCGGGTCGGGTGGTTCCACCGGATCAGAGACTCGACCCCGGTCAGCACACCGTCCGAGAGCCGTACGATCGGCTGGTAGAGCAGCGTGAACTCGCCGCGCTCGACGGCCTGGGCCATCTCCCGGCTGAGCCGGGCCTCGGCGCTGATCCGGGCGCCCATCGCGTCGGTGTACTCGACCCACATGCTCTTGCCGCGCCGCTTCGCCTCGTACATGGCGATGTCGGCGTTGCTCAGCAGCACCGACTGGTCGTCGCCGGGACGGGAGCGGGCCACGCCGACGCTGGCCCGGGTGACCAGCACGTGTCCGCGGACGTCCATGGGTTCGGTGAGCCGGCGCTGGATGTCGTCGGCGACCCACCCGGCCGCGGCGGCGTCGGCGCCGGGCAGCAGGATCGCGAACTCGTCGCCGCCCAGACGGGCGACGACGTCACCGGTACGGACCGCGTCGCGCAGTCGCTCGGAAACGCTCACGAGCAGCGCGTCGCCGGCCGCGTGGCCCAGCGTGTCGTTGACCGTCTTGAAGTCGTCCAGATCGATCAGCAGCACCGACACACCGTCGGCGGCGGACATCTCCTCGTCGAGCAGAGCGGCGAACCGGGTGCGGTTGGCGAGCCCGGTGAGCCCGTCGGTCGAAGCCTGCGCGAGCAGCTGAGCCTCGTGGCCGCGCACCTCGTCCAAGGCCACGTCGAGCCGGTCGATGAGCTGCATGTTGTCGTGGAACGCGACGAGTTGCCGGCCGGCGACCAGGCAGCTGATCACGACCACGCCGATGGCCGCACCCCACAGCTGGGACGACGCCTGGTCGGGCAGCATCGCGAAGAAGATCACGAAGGTCAGCCCGATCATCCCGTACGGGAGAAGGCTGTACGGACGACGCTTGGTGGCGCGGTAGGTCCGTCCGCTGCGCAGCACACCGGCCTGGACCCACGGCCCCACGGCGATCAGCAGCGACGGCACGAGACGGATCGTGAAGACGTACGGGTGGGAAGCCTCTTGGAAGTCACCCGGCAGGAAGGTGCTGATGCCCTGCATACTGGCCGCCGCGACCATGGGCCAGGCGGCGATCCGGGCCATCGGCGGCGCCTTGATGAGCGCGACCTTGGTGGCCGAGAACGCGGCCACGACCACCAGCGCCGCGGTCAGGCTCGCGGTGAGCCGGTCGGAGTGCGCGCCGCCGAGCGGATTGACCGCGAAACACCACGCGGTGACGCCGCCGCCGACGATGACCGTGGTGGCGTCGAGCCAGAAGATCGACTTCTCGCGGCGGGTCGACAGGCCCTGCGGGAAGATCAGGCAGGCGATCACGTTGCTGCTCATGCCGACGGCGAAGAACGCGGTCTGCACGAGTCCGCCGTTCATCGACGGACTGTCCGTATGCACGAAGGTGAGCACCGTCTGCACGGCGTCGCCGACCGCGAAGCAGCTGCCGGCGAAGGCGAGAATCGTCCAGAACGTCCGGAACCGCCGCGGCGAGATCTCCCGGATACGCCACGCGCCCAGCGCCAGCGCGGCGTCGAGCGGCACCTGGAACGCCCAGTAGACCTGCACCTGGCGTACGGAATCGCCGTCGAAGACGAAGAAAAGCGCGCAACCGAGCAAGGTGAGCGCAACCGAAACGCGCAGGGCGGTGTCCCGCCACAGCAGGTCGATCAGCCGCGCGCCGCGCTGCTCAGTCCGCACCTGTCCTCCCGTCGTCACCGGGAGGTCTCATCGGCCACCGGACGGCCGATCCGAGGTTTACCGGTGCGATTGATCAGGGGTGGCATCACGGCGCCGCCCCGTACGGACGGAACTTGCGATAGTCTCCGGAACTTACGGGCACCAGTCGGGAGGGCCGTCGGTTGACGAGTGTCGAGGTCTCGGTGCGGGAGATCAGCAATCCGGTGCTGCCGGGCTTCCACCCCGACCCGTCGATCCTGCGGGTGGGCAGCGACTACTACATCGCCACCTCGACGTTCGAGTGGTATCCGGGCGTACGGGTGCATCACTCGATTGATCTCGTCGACTGGACGCCGCTCGGCGGTGCGCTCACCGAGAAACGCCTGCTCGACCTGGTCGGCACGGGCGACTCGAACGGGGTGTGGGCGCCCAACCTCTCGTACGCGGACGGGCAGTTCCACCTGCTCTACTCCGACGTGGCGACCTTCGCCGGCGGTTACTGGGATCCGCAGAACTTCCTGGTCACCGGGCCGACACCGATCGGGCCGTGGTCCGGTCCGGTGGTGCTGCACGGCCGCGGCTTCGACGCGTCGCTGTTCCACGACGTCGACGGCACGACCTGGATGCTGTCGATGGTGGCGGACTGGCGGCCCGGCCGGAACCGGTTCGCCGGCATCTCGATCCAGCAGTACGACCGGCAGGCCCGCGCGCTGGTCGGACCGGAGCACATGATCTTCACCGGCACCGCGGCGGCCGTCACCGAGGCGCCCAACCTCTATCGCAAGGACGGCTGGTACTACCTGGTCACCGCCGAGGGCGGCACGAGCTGGGAGCACCAGGTCACCGTCGCGCGCTCGGCACACCTGCTCGGGCCCTACCTGGCCGACCCGTCCGGCCCGCTGCTGACGTCGGCCGGCGACCCGTCGCTGGCGTTGCAGAAGGCCGGGCACGGCAGCCTGGTCGAGACGCCGGACGGGCAGTGGTATCTCGCGCACCTGGTCGGGCGGCCCTATTCGCCGCTCGGGCGCTGCGTGCTCGGCCGCGAGACGGCGCTGCAGGAGGTGACCTGGACCGATTCCGGCTGGCCGCGGATCGCTGGGGGCGTGCCGGCGTCCGCGCTGCCCGCGCCACGCTTCATTTCGCCGGTCCCGTCGGCGCCGCCCTCGCTTTCCGAGGACGACCCCTTCGACAGCCCCGAACTGGGGGTCAACTGGTCGACGCTGCGGCGGCCCGCCACGCCCGACTGGGTGTCACTTTCGGCGCGCCCGTCCCACCTGCGCATCCACGGCGGACTGTCGCCGATGGGCCGCCACCGGCCCAGCCTGGTGGCGCGGCGGGTGGTGGCGACCGACTGCACGTTCGAGGCGACCATGGAATTCGAGCCCCGCAACTATCGGCAGCTGGCCGGGATAACCGCCTACTACAGCACGCGCAACTGGTACTACCTGCACGTCACCGCCGACGATGACGGTCAACCGGTGATCGATCTGCTCGCCTGCGACAGCGGTCAGGTCACGGTGGTCCCAGGCGTCCGGACGCCGATCCTCTCCCCCGGCCCGGTCCGGCTCCGGTTGCGCTTCGAGGGCCCGTCGCTCACTTTCGCGTACGCCTTCCCGGGCGCGACCTGGCAGTCGGCCGGCCCGGTGCTCGACGCCACGACGCTGTCCGACGAGTACGCGGCTCGGGTCGTCAACGGCGAGCCGGCCGCCTGGGGTTTCACCGGCGCGTTCGTCGGCCTGTGGGTGCAGGACCTCGGCCGCGAGGGCGCGTACGCCGACTTCGACGACGCTTCCTACCGCGTGGTCAGCGGTTCGAAGTAGCCGGCGGTTGATCGGCATCGGGACCGCTGGGGCCATCATCCGCGGCGTGCTGGTGCCGGCCCTGATGCGCCTGGGCGGCCGAGCCATGTGGTGGGCGCCACGACCGCTCAGGTGGCAACCGTGAACGGCCGCAGAACGTGCACTCCCGGCCCGCTCGGAACGGACACCACGAGCAGATTCCGCTCATCCGTCCAGGCCATGTTGACGGTCGCCCGGCCCGGCTTGTCACCCGCCGACGACCCGGGCTCGTTGCCCGCCGACGTGACCGCGCGGTCGGCGAGGGTTCGCCCGTCCTCGGTGTTGAACACGGCGACGCGTACGAGGCCCTTCTGGTCCTGATAAGTCACGGCGAGGCGCCCGGTCGACGGCGACAAGCGCAGACCGATCACGGACCGGCAACCGAGCGAACTCAGCGGCAGCGAACGGATTCCCTGCGGCGAGGCGATGTCGTACACCATCGGCTCGCACGCACGGGCCCGCTCGGCGACGACCAGCCGGTCGCCGGTCACGTCGGACGCGTCGAGCGCGCCGGCCGGATCGGCGTCGGGCAGGTCCATCATCAGCGCCGAGATGACCAGCCTCTCCAGCCCGGTGGACAGGTCGTGCGCGAACATGCCGGTGGGGCGCCAGAGGTAGGCGAAGGTCGCGTCGGCTCCGAGCAGTTCGAGCGGCTCGGCACGGTCGACGTCCCGCTGCACGATGTCGCCGCTGGGCGACACGATCGTCAACATTGATGTCATGCCGGAGGCGCGGTCCGGGTCCGGCTCCTTGTCGCGCGGCCCGAGCGACAGCAGCCGGCCGTCGGGCAGACCGATCACCCGGTCGTCTTCGCCACCCCCGATGACCCGGTGAGTGGTCAGCGCCCCGTCCGGCGTCAGCTCGCCGGTCGCCAGGCCGCCGCGCAGCTCGACCGGATCGGGGTGGGCCGCCGTCGCGTACTGCCCCGCCGCCCCGGACAGCAGGAGCCTCTGCGTCGCCCAGTTCGTGACGGCGGGTTCGACCGGCGGCACCACCTCGGTGTGACGTCGCACGACGAGCCCGCCCCCGACGAGCCCGGCCGCAACGGCGATCGTGGTGAAGGCGGCCGCGGCCCGGCGCCGGGTGCGGCGGAGGCGGGCGCGGCGGTAGACGTCCGGCAGCTCTCCCCCGTACGGGCGGCTGCTCGCCCCCGCGGCGCGCACGGCGACGTCGATGTCGCGCGGAATCTGGTCCATGCTCATGGTCACTCCTCGGTGCTCAGCTCGGAGCGGAGGGCGGCGAGGCCCCGCGACAGGCGGCTCTTGACGGTTCCTTCGCTCAGCCCGAGCGCGTCGGCCGTCTCGGCAGTGGTCAGGTCGAGCAGAATGCGGCAGGTGATGACCGCCCGTTGCGGCAACGGGAGCGCGGCGAGTGCGAGCAGCGTGCCGTCGGGGATCGTGTCGCGGGACGGGTGCTCGGAGGCGGCATCCGGCGGCGCCTCGCGGCGGAGTTTGCGCCACCACGAGGTCGCCCAGTTCAGCCCGACCCGGAACACCCAGCCGGCCGGGTTGTCGAGCGTGCCCACGGTCGCCCACTTCGCATAGGCGCGGGCCATCGCCTCGTCGACCGCCTCGTGTGCGAACTCGTCACGCCGCAACGTCACCGCGAGGGCGCGATAAATCCGGTCGACGTTCGCGCGGTAGAACGCCTCGAACCCGTCCGTCTCACCCGGGGTGAGCAGAACGGGCCGGGAGGACGTCGTCGGAACCACCATGCCCGATACACGCGACAGCACGATGCGAGGTTCCCAGACGCGCGCACTTTTCTTCGAAACGCGCACGTCCGTTCGAGTTCACGTCCCGCTCGCGCGCAGCAAACGCGCACCTCGCTCACGCCCACGCGACGCAGATACGCGCACCCGCTCGGCGCTACGCGTACCGGCTCACAGGCGTGGATAGGCGCGGCGGGACTGGTCGTCGTCCGGTGGTGCCGCTCGGGGGTCGCCCTGTGCTCGCGGGCCGACGGGTGTGAAGAACGAGACCGGCTTCTCCTCCGGGAGCGGGTCGCCGTCGATGATCTCGGTCATCCGCCGTACGGTGGGATCGCCTTCGTCGGCTATGTAGTCGTGTTCGCGCGTCAGGTCGACGCCGGCCGGAATGTCCAGGGCCCGGAACACGGGCGTGGCCGCGACCGCGATCAGCAGGTTGACGGCCAGCGCGACGATACCGACGTAGATGGTCGCCTGGGTGTTGAGCCCGAGGTTGTCCAGGGGCCAGGCCGAACCGCCGAAGTGCTCCCGGATGACCTGCCGGCCGTCGGCGCCGCCCAGCTTCGGCACCTGCCACAGCATGAAGACCCCGAGCACGAGACCCGCGCCCATGCCGCAGCCGAGCGCCCAGCGGTGGAACCAGTTCGTGTAGAGCCCGAGCGCGACCGCCGGCAACGTCTGCATGATGACCACGCCGCCGATCAGCTGCAGATCGATCGCGAACTGCGTGTTCAGGAGCAGCAGGATGAGCAACGCGCCGAACTTGACGGTGAGCGAAACCGACTTGCTGACGTACGTCTCCTCGCGCGCCGAAGCCTGTGGACGCAGATAGACACGGTAGATGTCGCGGGTGAACAGGTTCGCGGCGGCGATCGACATGATGGCGGCCGGCACCATCGCGCCCACCCCGATCGCGGCGAACGCCAGGCCCGCGCTCCAGGCCGGCGCGTTCTCGTTGAACCACTGCGGCACCACGGTGTTCGCATTGCCCCCGACCGGCGTGACCCCGTCGTAGAGCGCGGCGAAACCGACCAGCATGAGCACGCCGAGCGTGAGCGTGTAGATCGGCAGGACGGCCAGGTTGCGGCGCAGCGTCCCGCGGTTGCGCGAAGCGAGCACTCCGGTGAGCGTATGGGGATAGAGGAACAGGGCCACGGCCGAACCGAGCGCGAGCGTGACGTAATTCAGCTGACTCTGCGCGGGCAACAACAAACCGTCGTCCGTACGCGGGGTGACCGCGTACCGGTTCTCGGCGATGCGGAAGATCGTGTCCCACTGTCCGGGTGTCATCGCCACGATCATCAGCACCGCGAGGACGGCCCAGAGGATGAGCGCGTCCTTGACGATCGACACGAGCGCCGGTCCGCGCAGTCCGGAGTTGAACGTGTAGAGCGCCAGCACGAAGAAAGCGAGCGTCAACGGCCAGCCCTTGGGCAGGCCCATCACCTCGAACACGGCCTCCATGCCGATCAACTGCAGCGCGATGTACGGCATGGTGGCGACGATGCCGAGCACGGCGACCGCGGTTCCGATGCCTTTCGAGCCGAAACGCGCACGAACGAACTCGGCCGGCGTGACAAAACCGTGCACGTGGCAGACCGACCAGAACCGCGCGAGCACCACGAACAGCATCGGGTAGACGATCACCAGGAACGGCACCGGGAAGAACCCCGCGGCGCCCATGCCGTAGACGAGCGTGGGCACGGCGACGAACGTGTACGCGGTGTAGACGTCGCCGCTGAGCAGAAAGAACGTGACCCAGTTGCCGAACGCGCGCCCGCCCAGCCCCCACTCCTCGAGCGTGTGGATGGAGTCGGGCCGCCGCCACCGGGCCGCGGCGAAGCCCATGACGGCCACCGCGCCGAAGACCGCCACGAAGACGGTCAGCTGGGTACTCATCCGACCTTCTTGTGGACGAACGCGATGACGCCGCTGGCCAGGAACGCGAACCCGAGCTGGCACCAGTAGAAGAACGGCATCCCGAGCAGCGTGGGATCGACACGGTTGTAGATGACCGGCATGAGGGGCAGCACGATCGGAACGAGGAGCAGCCAGTGCCACCGGCTCTTGTCGGCCCGCCCCTCGCCGAGGGTGGTCCGCCGTGGGAGCCGGTCACGCACGGTGGGCCACTCCCCGCTGCGGTGCCGCGCGATGGGCCGATCGGTTGCCCACGACGAGGTCCGCTCGCCGGCGGTCGTCGCCTGGTCCGTTCGGTCCTCGATGGGTGGCGCCACCGGTTGCCCCGTCGCCCACGGCGCGGGCCGGGCCTCAGGCCATTGCGCGGGCGGGGTTCCCGGCGATGGCAGGGAACGGGTTTCGGCCCATCGGGTCGAGCCGGCTTCGGGCCATTGCGCGGGCCGGGCGTCGCCTTCTTGCGCGGGCCGGGCGCCGACCTCTTGAGCGGGCCAGGCACCGGCTTCTTGCGCGGGCCATGGTTCGGCTCGCGGCTTTGAGTCCTTTGTGGACTCAATGACCTTCGGCGTCGACGGTGGAGCCGAATCGGCCCGCATCCCGGCGATCCATGCTTCCCGGACGCCGGCCAGGCGGTTCGTCCGCGGGCCGGCATCCTCGACATGCTGCCCGCGGCCGTCGACCGGATGGTGCGACGCGTCGTCGGGTTGCCGGGCCCAGGCGGGCAGCGGAGGCGCATGCGGGGGCAGGGCCGGCGGTTCGGCGGATCGCAGTCCCGGCACGGCCGGCCGCGGCGCGAAGTGCGCACCCGGATAGGTCGGCGCGGATTCCCCCGCCGCCTCCGGTCCGGGCCTCGGCAAGGTGAAACGCCCGGTCGGCCCGATCGCCGGCACGCCGCCACGCGCGGTCGGCGAACCCGGCTGACGCGTGGGCCGGGCGGCCGGGGTTGAGGGTGGACGGCCGGTCTGGCCGGTCGCCGGGGCGGCCTGGCCGACGAAGCGCGGAACCGGGGCTGACGCACGGGAGACGGGTTGCGGCTCCGGCGACGGCCGGCGCGTATCGGCGAGCTGGGCTGAACGTGCGAGGTGGGTCTCGGGCCTCTGCCAACGCGGCGGCGGCCCGGAGGTTGTCTTCCACTGTGGAGCCGTCTCGGCTTCAACGGTTTCCGCGGGCGGGTTGGCAGTGGACTCGGCGCTGGTGTGCGCGGGCGGCCGGTCGGGAGGTCCGTACCGAGGGTGCACCATGGCTGCCTCCGGAGCGTGATCACGCGGTCGCTGCGCACCATGCCACGTGATCCAGATCACTCGCATCGGCCGTTCGGCTGAATAGATCTCCTTCTCATCAATTCACTGGGGACTGTCCGCAAAACGAAATCGGCACCGCGCCAGCAGCATGAAGTCACTGCACGCGGACTGCACAAACGGACACGACGCGGGCCGGATCCCGGGCGCCTACTTGCTATTGGAAATCATTTCCAACAAGATGAAGGACATGACCGATCCACGTTCTCGGGTGACTGTTCTGGCCGGGTTCTCGCCGGCCGCCACGGCCGCGGCCGCTCGCGTGCTGTTGCTGGCGGATCCGGGCCTGGTGTTGTTGAGCCACGACCTTTCCGCCGTACGGGAAGGGGTTGTTCGTCGCACTGTGCGCGACTCGGCGCGAGTGGTGGAGAACGTGGAAACGCGCCTGGTGCACGGCTGTGTGTCGTGCACGCTCCGCGAGGATGTGCTGCCGGCGCTCGTACGGCTGGCGCGGGAGCGGCCCGGGCGTGATCTGCTGCTCGCCCTCCCGCCCGCGGTGGAACCGGAAGCCCTGGCCGCGGCGTGCAACGCGTCCCCGGCCGTGAACGAGAGCGTGCGCTTCGATTCGTACGTGACCGTCGTGGAGGCGGCGAGCTTCCTCGACGATCTGGGCAGCCGGGAGCGGTTGCCCGACCGGGGTCTGCATTCGTCCGGGAACGACCGGCGACGGGTGGCCGATGTGGTCAGCCGGCAGGTCGAGTTCGCGGACACGCTGCTGGTGTGGGACCGGCCCGGCAACGACGCGTTCACGAACGGGCGTGTCGACTCGCTGCTGCACCGGCTCGCGCCGTGGGCGGCACACGTCCGGGTCGGGTCGACGCCGTCCATCGACGTGACCGGGCTCGCCGCCTCGCTGCGCCACTCCGGCCGGCACGACCCGGGCGTGCCCGGCATCCTGGGGCGGGCGATCTCCGGGTTCCCGATCGGCATCCACGACCCCGAGGGCGAGTACGGCGTCAACGCGATGCTGTTCCGCAGCCGCCGCCCGTTCCATCCGGCCCGCTTGCACGACGCGCTGGCCGAGGTCGCCGGCGGGGCGCTGCGGGGTCGTGGCCAGGCCTGGATCGCCAGCCAGCCCGACACCGTGATCGGCTGGGAGTCGGCCGGCGGCGGCATCGTGCTGGGCGGACTGGGCCGCTGGCTGGCGTCGGTGCCGGCGGAGCGCTGGCCCGAGGTCCACACCCTGCGCCGCCTGGCCGCCGACCTGGACTGGGATCCCTACTACGGGGACCGGGCGACCGCGCTCTCGTTCGTCGGCCTCGGCCTGGACGTGCCGGCCTTGACCCGGCGCCTGACGTCGTGCCTGCTCGACGACGCCGAGCTGGCCACCGGCGAGGACGGTTGGCGCGCTTTGCCCGACCCGTTCGCGGGCCTGCTGGCCCCAGCCGCCCCCACCCCCACCCCCGCCGACTGACGGCCGCCACCGTGCCCGCTCCACAGCCGGGGGCGGTTCGCAGGTTGCGGCGGTTGACGTATTGATTGATTGCGATGTAGTTCGACGGGGATTACGGTGTTGTCACCGCGACTGCGCCGGGCCACACACCGGGGCCGGCGCTGCTGCGGTAACGGCGTGATGCGCCGCACCGGCCGGGGGCACAACCCGTCACGGCCGAGGCAGGGCATGAGTGGGCGCGCTGACGGTACGTCACGTCCCCCACTTTGAGGTAGGTCATGAAGAGGAAACTCACCGTCCTCGCCACCGCTCTGCTCGCCGCCGCCGCGGCCGTCCTGTTCTTCACCGGGCCCGCCTACGCGGCCACCGGACTGCACATCGTCGGGCGCAACATCGTCGAGTCCAACGGCTCGACGTTCGTGATGCGGGGCGTCAACCATCCCCACGCCTGGTACGCCAACCGGACCGGCTCGTTCGCCGACATCAAGGCGGCCGGGGCCAACACCGTACGGGTCGTGCTCAGCGGCGGCCGCTGGACGACCAACACCGCGTCCGACGTGACGAACGTGATCTCGCTGTGCAAGCAGAACAAGATGATCTGCGTGCTCGAGAACCACGACACGACGGGATACGGCGAGGACGGCGCCGCGTACACGCTCGACCAGGCGGTGAACTACTGGATCGGCCTCAAGAGTGTGCTGGTCGGCCAGGAGGACTATGTCGTCATCAACATCGGCAACGAGCCGATCGGCAACACGAACCCCGGTCAGTGGACGGCCGCGACGGTCGCCGCCATCCAGAAAATGCGTACGAACGGCTTCGAGCACCTGTTGATGGTCGACGCGCCCAACTGGGGACAGGACTGGACGTACGTCATGCGTGACAACGGCCAGACGATCCTGGACGCCGACACGAAGAAGAACACCGTGTTGTCGATCCATATGTACGCGGTGTTCAACACGTCAAGCTCGATCGTCAACTACCTGGACACGTTCCAGAGCAAGGGCTGGCCGCTGGTCATCGGCGAGTTCGGATGGCAGTTCGCGTCGGGGGAGGTGGACGACGCGACGATCCTGTCCGAGGCCCAGAAGCGCAACCTGGGCTGGCTCGGCTGGTCCTGGTCGGGCAACACCGACCCGATCCTCGACATGACGACGAACTTCGACGCCACCCAGCTCACCACGTGGGGTCAGCGGATCGTGAACGGCGCGTACGGCCTCAAGGCCACCGCGAAGCAGGCCACGATCTTCGGCAGCACCCCGACGTCGTCGCCCACACACCCGACCGACTCGCCGTCGCCGACCCCGTCCACGACCACGCCTCCCCCGCCAACCGGGGCTTGCACGGCCACGTACGCGGTGGTCGGCCAGTGGGGCGGCGGCTTCCAGGCGGACGTCAAGGTGACCGCCGGCAGCAGCGCCATCAAGGGCTGGACGGTCAGTTGGACGTACGGTAATGGCCAAACCGTGTCGCAGGCCTGGAACGCCACCGTGACCAGCAGCGGCTCCTCGGTGACGGCCCGGAACGTGAGCTACAACGGCAGCCTGGCCGCGGGCGCGTCAGCCCAGTTCGGCTTCCTCGGTGCATGGAACGGAACGAACAGCACGCCGACGCTCACCTGCAGCGCGTCATGACGCGCGGGCGGGCCGCTCACTCCGGGTGGCCCGCCCTCTGCCGCCGGCTCAGGCCAGTTCATGCCACCGGTCGAGCCCTGAACAACATAACGTCCAAGCCTGCGCGCACCGCCGGCATCAACATGTTGACGACACCGATCAACACGACACACCACCCGCCGCATTCACTATGTTGACGACATCGATCAACCTGTACAGCATCGCCGGAATCACCCTCTCGACCACACCAGCCAACACCCGTGCAGCACCGCCGGAATCAACACGTCGACCACACCGATCAACCTGTACAGCAGGTGGGCAGGCGGTTCGCGGCACGACGATCCCCCTGTCCACGTGGCCGGATAGTGTCACTCCATGCCGTTCGCTTTCGGTCAGGTTGTTCTGCGCAGGTACTGGCGGGACGGGCAGAACACATTCGCCAAGCCGATGTTCGTGGTCGCCGACGACGAGGCGGGACTGCTGCTGTGGATGGCGGTGGGCACCGAGGTCGGCCAGCTGACTGAGAACGGGCAGACGTTGCACGACGTCGCGCTCGACCAGATGCGCGCGCCGCGACTCGTACGGCGGCCGTGGCGCGACTTCGACACACTCGTGCTGATGCCGCCCGGAGCCGCGTACTCGATCTGGTGGTTCTTCCGCGACGGCCTGTTCTCCGGCTGGTACGTGAACCTGGAGTCGCCCGCCACCCGCCGCGGCGATGGCGTCGACACGACCGACCACGTGCTCGATGTCGTGGTTCAACCGGATCGCCGGTGGGCGTGGAAGGACGAGGACGAGTTCGCGGCCAGAATCGGTCACCCGCAATACTTCGACCCCGCCTCCGCGGCCGAGATCCGGGCCGAGAGCGAGCGACTGATCGAGCTGGCCGAGGCCGGCGCGCATCCGTTCGACGGCACTCACATGGACTTCCGCCCCGACCCGGCATGGGACAAACTCACGCTTCCAGCAGCTCAATGAGGTAGAGGCAGCGGGTGGCGCGCGTCATCGCCACGTAGAGGTCACGCGGTTCGGCGAACCGATGCGGCGCAATCACGAGGACGGTGTCGATTTCCCGCCCGCGCACGTCCGAGACCGAAACGACAGGGCGGCCAGTCCCGTTTGCGGGGGGCTGGCGCCGATGGATTGTGGCCGGCCGGAGGCTGTTCACCTCCCGGTCGGTCGCCGAGCGCCGCACCGATGCGGTGCTTGGCGAAGCGCTGCGACGGTGTCGCTACTTACCGCTGTATACCGGGAACTGGCTGTGCTGACCGTAGTCGCGGGCGTGCAGGTCGCGCAGCAGGTTCATGTCGTCGGCGGAGATCACGGTGTCGACCTGGGCGTTGCTGCGCATGTGCTCAACGTTCGCGGTCTTGGGCAGGGACACAGTGCCCAGCTGCAGGGTGTAGCGGATGCACAGCTGCGGAACGGTCACGCCATATCGTTCGGCCATCGCCGTCACGTCCGGGTTTTTCAGGATCTCGCCGTGTGCGATGGGCGAGTACGCCTCGACAAGGATGCCCTTGTCCTGGCAGTAGGCGATCAGCTCGGTCGGGGTGTTGCCGGCGTGCACGAGCAACTGGTTCACATGCGGCGTGACCGAGCCGGCCTCGAGGATGTTCTCGAGGTCGTGCTGCTGGAAGTTGGAGACGCCGATGGCGCGCAGCTTGCCGGCCTTGTGGGCGTCTTCGAGGGCGCGCCAAGCTTCGCGGTTGCCGTCGGCGTAGTCACCGCCGCGGAAGTCGTTCCACGGCTGCGGGCTGTGGATCAGCATCAGGTCGATGTGGTCGAGCCCGAGCGTGGTCAGGGAGCCGTCGATCGCGGCGGCCGCGTCCTTGTAGTTCTTGATCTCGGCGGCCAGTTTTGTGGAGACGAAGATCTGGTCGCGGGGCACGCTGCTGGTGCGGACCCCTTCGCCGACGCCACGCTCGTTGCTGTAGGCCTGGGCAGTGTCGATGTTGCGGTAGCCGATCGCGATCGCGTCGCGGACGGCCTGGGCGGCCTTGTCGTCGTCGATGAACCAGGTGCCCAGGCCCAGCTTGGGGATCTGCACGCCGGTGGACAGGGTGTACGTCTCGTTCAGGATCATGTGAATGCCTTCTTCGACGGTGTCAGCGGCCGGTCAGGACCTGGTTGAGGAGCTCCGCGGTCCGGCCGTTGTGCTCCGGCAGGCCGGTGACGAGTTCCCGGAGCTGGGCTCCGGTCAGGCCGGTGTTCAGGGCGATGCGGAAGTGTGATTGCAGCTGGCTGTCGAGCCCTTCGAGGCCGGCCAGGGCGGCGACGGTGGCGATCTCGCGGCTCTGCCAGTCGAGGTTGTCGCGGCTGAAGATGTCGCCGAACAGGTGGGTCTTGAGGAACCGGTCGATGGCGGGAGCGAAGTCGAACAGCGGCCCGGAGACTGGCGCGCCGGACAGCTGCGTCTGGTTGGCGGTGCCGACCTCGAGCATGTCCGTGCCGGCGGGCAACGATTTCGGTTCGTCGCCGGCCGGGTCGGTGTGGCCGTCGGCACGGCGTTGTTCGAGCAGTGCCATAAAGGTGCCGAGGGCGTTGAGGCTGCGCGGGAAGCCGGCGTAGGCGTACATCTGCACCAAGATCTCTTTGACCTGGTTGACGCTCAGTCCGGCGTCCAGGCCGTCGCCGAGGGCGTCACGCAGCTGCGGGATCCGGCCGGTCGCGGTGAAGGCGGCGATGGCGGCGGTCGCCCGTTGTTGCTGGTTCAGTGTGCCGGTCATCATCGGTCCTGTTTGTCGGCCTGCTCGTACTGCTCGTCGGTGACCGGTTCGAGCCAGGTGGTGGGGTCGCCGCCGTCGGGCTTGGCCTCGAGCAGGGCGAGGTGGCCCATGAAGGTGTCGGCGGCGGCGCCGTGCCAGTGCTCCTCGTCGGGCGGGCAGACGACGGTTTCACCGGCGCGGATGCGCAGCACCTGGCCGTCGCGGGTGCCGACCAGTCCGACGCCCTCGGTGACGTGCAGGGTCTGCCCGACGGCGTGCGAGTGCCAGTTGGTGCGGGCGCCGGGCGTGAAGCGGACCAGGGCGGCGGTCATCCGCGACGGGCCGGTGCCGGAGTAGATCGGGGTCATGTAGACGTCGCCGGTGAACGCCTGCGCAGGCGTCTTGACGGTCGGGCGTACGGGCAGCAGTTCCACGGATGCTCCTTCGATGTGGTGCGGGTTACGTTCTCCATGGAACCCCGGGGCCAGTGGCCGGTGGGAGGGCTTGGCTTAGCAGGTAATGACAGAACCCCTCTGCCAAACGCCGGGCCCCGTACCGTGGCGGACATGGACACCCAGGGCGACGTACGCGAATTCCTGGCCAGCCGGCGCGCCAAGATCACACCCGAGCAGGCCGGCCTCCCGAACTTCGGCGGCACCCGCCGCGTCGCTGGGCTACGGCGGGCCGAGGTCGCGATGCTCGCCGGCGTCAGCCCCGACTACTACACCCGCCTCGAACGCGGCAACCTCACCGGAGTCTCCGACAGCGTGCTCGACGCCATCGCCCGCGCCCTGCAACTCGACGACGCCGAACGCTCCCACCTGCACGATCTGGCCCGCGCCGCCAACACCAGCCCACGGGCCCGGCGACGCCCCACCAAACAGCAGGTCCGGCCCGGAGTGCGAAGCCTGCTCGACGCCATGACCGAGGCACCCGCCTTCATCCGCAACGGCCGCCTCGACATCCTCGCGATCAACCCACTCGGGCAGGCCCTCTACTCACCCGCGTTCACCACCACGGCCCGGCCCGTCAACCTGGCCCGGTTCTGCTTCCTCGACCCGGCCGCCCAGGAGCTCTACCCGGACTGGGGCGCCGCGGCGGACACGACCGTCAACCTGCTGCGCACCGAAGCCGGTCGCGACCCGTACAACAAAGACCTCACCGATCTCGTCGGCGAGCTCGCCACCCGCAGCGACGACTTCCGCACCCGCTGGGCCGCGCACAACGTGCGCCTGCACCACACCGGCGTCAAACACTTCCAGCACCCCGTCGTCGGCCGGCTCGAGCTCGCCTTCGAAGCCATGCCCCTGCCCGCCGACCCCGGCCTCACCCTGACCGCCTACAGCGCCGAAGCCGGCACCCCCGCTCACGACACGCTGCGACTACTGGCCAGCTGGGCCGCCACCACAGTCCCGGCCACGCCGGTCGACCGGTAAGCACCCCAGTAGCAGCGGCGGCGGGAGGAAACAGCACCGGTGGGAGGAACGGTCGCGTAAAAGTGAGGGCGGTCAGTAGCCGACGCGGAAGGTGGCGTCCTGCTTGTCGGTGGTGGCGGAACTGCTGGTGATCGGGTCGATGCGCAGCACGTAGCCGGAGTGGCGCAGGTAGCGGTCCGGGAAGTTGTACGAACGGAAGGACGTCCACGAGGCATCGGCGAAACCGGCCGCCTGGTAGAACGTGGCGTCGGCGCGGAACGTGGCCGTGCCGTCGTTCGGGGCCAGCACCATCGCGTAGTTGGAATGACGCAGGTAGCGGTCGGGGAAGTTGACCGAACGGAACGAGACGCCCGACGAGTCGGCCAGACCGGGGACCAAAGTCCACAGCTGGTCCTGGTACGGATCGAAGGGGTAGACGTCGATGCGGGCCACGTTGTTCGCGTGCCGAACGTAGCGGTCGGGGAAGTTGTACGACTTGATGCGGCGCCACGCGGGGGTTCCGAACTGGGCGGTCAGGCCGGACAGCTCGGCGGCGGTGATCGGGGTGATGCCCAGGTGCTTGGAGTTGAGCGGCTGGGTGTAGGCGCGGTCGTTCAGCAACGACCAGGAGCCGCCGGCCACATTCGTGCTCTGCCAGCAGAAGAAGCGGCCGTTCGGGCTCCACGTGTCGCCCCACATGTGCCAGGTGTTCGCCGTGTTCGACTTGACGATCTGCGGCGCCTCGACGCCGCGGCCGGGACCGATGGCGCTCGTGTACACGCTGAAGCTGCCGGGATTGAACGAACTCGAGCGGGTGCCCAGCAGCGTGCTGTTCGTGTTGTTCTTGTAGTACATGTAGTTCACCCCGCTCACCGTCACGAAGTTGCCGTCGATCGCGTCGTAGCCGGGGTCGAAGAACACCTGGCCGGTCGTCGCGGTCACGAAATCGGTGGTGTAGCTGACCATCAGCACGTTGTGGCCACCGACGACGGCCGAGTAGACGACCGCGTACTGGTTGCGGGCCGCGTCCCAGACCGCTTCGGGCGCCCAGGCGTGTGTGGCCAGCGAGTGCACCTTCAACAAGCGGTAATTGCGGAACGTACGCAGGTCGGCCGAGTCCCAGACGTGCAGGTACTGGCTCTGGTACGCCCAGTCGGTGCCGTTCAGATCGGTGGCCAGCACCACGAACGTGCCGTCCTGTTTGCGCAGGATGAACGGGTCGCGCAGACCGCCGCTGCCCTGATTGGGGTCGGCGACGGGGTTGTTCTGGTTGAGCGGCGTCCAGTTGAGGCCGTCGGAACTGACCGCCAGGTGCAGGTTGTAGCTGGCGGCCGCCATGGTCGGTGACTCGGTGAAGTAGGCCATCGCGTAACCGGTGTAGGTGGCGGCCTGCGCGGCGCCGGGACGCAGCAGCGCTCCGACACCAGCCGCGCCGGCTGCGGTGAGCAGGGTTCGACGTTTCATGAGGGGGCTCCTAGCAAGGGACGGCGAGAGAAAACGCGGGGGCGGGTTCCTACTTGGGAATGGCGGTGCCGTGCCGGCAACCGGAACAGGCGACCGGGCTCAGGCCGGTCCAGGTGTTGAGGTTGGAACTGGTCGCGGTGTAGATGCCTTGGCCGGTGCTGTAACGGTCGACGTAGATGCGCCACGTGCCGTCGTCCAGCCGGACCAGCGACGGCCCCTCATAGCCGGAGGACCACAGGCGGCCGCGGTTGATCCAGCCCTCGGTCAGGTTGGCCGTCGTGGTCCAGTGCTCGATGTACTTGCCGGTCTCGTCCTTGGTGAACGCGTGCCAGGTGCTGCCGGACTTCACGACGTACGTGTCGATGTGGTTCGTCCCCAGCCCCCACATCTGCTGCGGGCCGCTCCAGGACGTGAGTGCGGTGTTCTGCGCCGTATAGACGTACGGACGGAAGCAGTTGGAGCACGTGGTGGCGGCGACGCTCGTGATGATGCGGACCGTGCTGCCTTCGACATAGAACTCGGGCGCCCAGGTGAAGCGGGTGTTCGCGATGCCGGACGGGATGCTCGCGATGTTCGTCCAGGTGGTCAGGTTCGTGCTGCTGGCGACGTTGAAGTACGTCGAGTTGGTCGTCCAGGACTGCACGGTGTACGCGATGTAGTAGCGGCCGTTGTGTTTGAGGATGCTCGGGTCGCGCAGGACGCCGGTCGGGCCGTGGAAGTTCGTGTCGGCCAGGACGCTGTAGCTGGTGCCGCCGTTGGTCGACTGGTAGAGCCAGAGTTCCTCGTCGGCTTGGGCGTCGCCTTTGAACGTGGCGTAGACGAGCGTGGTGGCGGCATGGGCCGGGGCCGGGACGGTGAGCACGGCGACCGCACCGAGGAGGGCGGCCAGCCAGCGGGAGAGACGAGTCTTCATCGCGCTCCAAATTTGTGATCGTTAACATTTTGAACCGTAAGGCAGCTACGCGGTTCAAGCGGGGATGGGAACGAAGTTTCTGAATGATTGCGTTAACGTTGACAGGCTGTCAAGGCGTCAAGGCTTCCGTACGGCGTGAGGCACCGCGCGACGCGTAAGGCACGGCGCGACGCGACGCGTACGGCGCGGCACTACGTGTACGGCGTAAGGCACGGCGCGACGCGTACGGCGTAAGGCGCGGCACTACGCGTACGGCATGCGGCGCTCGCGTACGGGTCGGGGCGCACAGGTACGACGCGCGGCGCAACGCTCCGGCCAGCCGGGCGACATGACCGTACGCGCGGGAAGGCTGCGCACGACAAAGGGGCACGACGCGCGTCGTGCCCCTTCGGGAGGAGTGGCCCTCAGACCATGCTCGGCTCGCCGTCCTCCGGCCCGGGCTCGGGTGGGATCTCCGGCTCCGGATCGGGTTCCGGCTCGGCATCGGTCAGCTGTTCGCGCACGTAGTTGTAGAACACCGACACCAGCGCCGCCACCGGCACCGCCAGCAGGCTGCCCACGATCCCGGCCAGCCCGCCACCGAGGGTCACCGCCAGCAGAACGACCGCCGCGTGCAGGCCCAGGCCCCGGCTCTGGATCATCGGCTGGAAGACGTTCCCCTCCAGCTGCTGCACCGCGATGATGATGGCCAGCACGATCAGCGCGTCGACCCACCCCTGCGTCACCAACGCGATCAGCACGGCCACGAACCCCGCGAACAGCGCACCCACGATCGGGATGAACGCGGTGATGAACGTCAGCACGGCCAGCGGCAGCACCAGCGGCACGCCGACGATCCACAGGCCGAGGCCGATGAAGACCGCGTCGAGCAGGCCGACGAACGCCTGCGAACGGACGAACGCGCCGAGCGTGTCCCAGCTGCGGTTGAACACCGTCGGCACGTCGACCGCGAGCCGGCCGGGCAGCTGACGGGACAGCCAGGGCAGGAAACGCGGCCCGTCCTTGAGGAAGAAGAACATCAGGAACAGCGCCAGTACGGTCGTGACCACGCCGCTGACCACGGTGTTGAGGCCGGTCAGGGTGTAGTTGACGATGCTGCTGGCCCGGCTCTGCAGTTCGGCCACGACCGTGTCGAGGGTCTGGCTGATGTCGTCGTCGCCGAAGTTGAGCGGCGGGCCGGACGCCCATTCGCGCACCTGCTGGATACCGTTGACCACTCCGTCGGCGAGTTCACCCGACTGGTTCGCCACCGGCACCACGATGACCACGACGACGCCCGCCATCAGCACCAGGAACAGCACCGTGACGACGCCGGCGGCCAGGGCCGGTTTCCAGTTCCACCGGTAGCGCAGGAAACGGGCCACCGGCCAGGTCAGCGTCGTGAGCAGCAGCGCGATCACGAGCGGCCAGATCACCGACCAGGCCCGGCCCATCATCCACAGCACCACGTACGCCAGCAGCAGCACGATCAGCGTCTGGGCCGAGAACACGGCCGTGGTGCGTAACGCGGACTTTGTCTTGTCCGCATTCAGAGAGGCAGGCATGCCGATCACCATAGAGAGGCAGGCCCGCCGCCGCTGGACTACACCCCCAGGATCACGCGAGTTGGGACGCGACCGTGTCCGTACGCCCACGTTCGAGAAGCACGTGGTCGAGAAGCACGTGGTCGAGAAGCACGTGGCCGAGAAGCACGTGGCCGAGAAGCACGTGGCCGAGAAGCACGTGGCCGAGAAGCGCGCGGCCGAGAAGCGCGCGGCCGAGAAGCGCGCGGCCGAGAAGCGCGCGGTGTCGGTCCACTTCGGGGCCGCGACCAGAGCGTGGTCTCCAACGCGACCGGTGCCCGCGCAGTCGGCCGTCGACCCGCAGACCCACCCCGGCTCGTGAGACAGGTGAGCCTAACCTAACCCTCGTACGCATCGGTAGCCGAGATCCACGAGGAGCGCGATGACCGACTTCGTTCGCCGCCCGATGCACGCCACCGTCACCCGAGTGCGCGATCTGAGCGCTCACCTGCGCCGGGTGACGCTCACCGGCGATCAGGTCGACCGGTTCGAATACCTCGCGCCCGACCACCTCGTGCGCATCTTCCTGCCGCGCGACGGCGTGCTCGAACTGCCCGATTCCGAGCAGTGGTGGCCGGCGCTGCAGGCCATTCCGGAGCAGCGGCGGCCGTTCTGCCGCAACTACACCGTGCGGCGCATCGACCATGAGCGCCGCGAACTGGACATCGACTTCGTGTTGCACGGTGACGGCGGGCCGGCTTCGGCGTGGGCGTTGACGGTGGCACCGGGCGACCGGATCGGCGTGCTCAGTGACGGCGCCGACTACGCGCCGCCGGCCGACACGACCTGGCAGCTGCTGGTGGCCGACGAGACCGGGCTGCCCGCGATCACCGCCGCCCTCGAGGCGTTGCCGGCCGGGATGCCGGCGATCGCACTGCTCGAGGTGGACTCCCCCGCCGACGAGATCCCGGTGCGTGTTCCCGAGGGCGCGACGCTCACCTGGCTGCACCGCGCGGGCACCGCCCCGGGCACGAGCGATGTCGTCCTCCGTACGGCGAAGGAACTTGATCTGCCCGACGGAACGCCGTACGCCTTCGTCGCCGGCGAGTCGGGCATGGTCACCACCGTGCGGCGTCACCTGTGCCGGGACCGCGGCGTCGACAAGGACCGCGTCTACTTCTGCGGCTACTGGAAGCTGGCCACCTCGCTCATGGAAACGAGCAGTTAGCTCACGAAGCTGCACGGCTCGCCCAGAAACGAGCAGCTGGAGCCGGAAACTGCGCGGCTCGCTCAGGAACGAGCATGCGACACGGGCGAGGAAACGAGCGGCCAGGCAAACGGGACGCTGGCCGCCTCGCTCACGGGGATGACGACCTAGAACAATGGGCCCATGCCGTACGGGGTCCTGGGTCCGACGCTGGCCGGCCGGTCCGCGGTGACCGGCGGTGCGCGGCAGCGTGCGTTGCTTGCGCGTCTGCTGCTCGACGCCGGCCGCACAGTTCCCCTCCCCCGGCTCATCGACGATGTCTACGGTGACGATCCGCCGGCCGGCGTGGTCAACGCGGTGCAGTCCGGCGTCTCGCGGTTGCGGCGTGACATTCCCATCTCGTACGACGGTTCCGGGTACCGCCTTGACGTCGAGCCGGACGAGGTCGACGTGCATCGGTTCGTCCGTCTCGCCGTGGCCGGTCGCGAGGCGTTACGTCAGCGGGACTACGAAACGGCGAGTGCGCACCTGAGCGAGGCGCTCGATCTGTGGCGGGGTGAGGCGCTGGCCGATGTCCGTTCGGCGCCGTTCGCGGCCGAGGCGGCGTCCCGGCTCGAGGAGTCGCGGCGGCAGGCCGTGGAGGACCGCGTCGAGGCCGGCCTGGCCCTGCGCCCGTCCGGCGACGCCGTCGACGAACTGCGCGCGCTGCTCGCCGCCGCCCCGCTGCGCGAACACGCATGGGCACTGCTCATGCGCGCACTCGCCGCCGGTGGCCGGCCCGCCGAGGCGCTGGCCGTGTTCGACCAGGCCCGGCAGATCCTGGCCGAGGAACTGGGCACTGACCCGTCCCCCGAACTGAGCGCCGTGCACACTTCCGTGCTGCGCGGCGGCGGCCCGGCCACGCCCAAACACCGTCTGCCCGCGCAGCTGAGCAGCTTTGTCGGCCGCGATGACGACCTCGACCGGGTCGCGCGTTCGCTGCGCACGGCCCGGCTGGTGACGTTGCTCGGCCCCGGCGGCGCGGGCAAGACCCGCCTGTCGCTGGAGGTGGCCGCGCGGCACACTGGCGCCGAGGCGTGCCTGGTGGAGCTGGCCGGGGCCGGGCCGGACGACGTTCCCCGGGCCGTGTCCGACGCGCTCGGTCTGCGCGAAACGGGTCTGCGTGACCGGCGCAGCGACGGCCCTGACACGGTCGAGCGGCTGCTGGCCGCGCTGTCCACCCGGGACGTGCTGCTCGTGCTGGACAACTGCGAACACGTCATCGCCGCCGCGGCCGCCCTCGCCGCCCGGCTGCTCGCCGGATGCGCGAATCTGCGCGTTCTGGCCACGAGCCGCGAGCCGTTGGGCGTCACCGGCGAGGTGCGGTTGCCGGTTCCGGGGCTTCCCACCGATGTGGCCGTACGGCTTTTCGCCGATCGCGCGGCCGAGGTGGCACCCGGCTTCACGCTCGATGCGAGCACCGAGCCGGCCGTGCGCGCCATCGTGCGTACGTTGGACGGGTTGCCCCTGGCCGTCGAACTGGCCGCGGCCCGGTTGCCGGTGCTGCCCGTCGACGAACTGGCCCGCCGCGTGGAAGACCGGTTCCGCGTGCTCTCCCGTGGCAGCAGCACCGCCGCCGAACGTCATCGCACGCTGCGCAACGTCGTCGCGTGGAGCTGGGATCTGCTCACCGAACCGGAACGCGCCCTGGCCCGGCGCTTCACGGTGTTCCGGGGCAGCGGCGGCCTCGACGCGATCGAGCAGGTGTGCGGGCTCGGCGCCGACACGCTGGACGTGCTCGACGACCTGGTCGGCAAGTCCCTGATCGAACGCGACGGCGCCCGCTACCGCATGTTGTCCACGATCCGCGCGTTCTGCGCCGAGCAGCTGAGCGAAAGCACCACCTCCGCGCACCTGAGCGAACACACCACCTCCGCGCACCTGAGCGAACACACCACCTCCGCGCACCTGAGCGAACACACCACCTCCGCGCACCTGAGCGAACACACCACCTCCGCGCACCTGAGCGACACGAACACCACCACGCCGCCAAACGAGCGCAACACCACCGCGCGACCGCGCGAAACCGGCAGCAACGCGCAACTGAGCGAACGCAACGCCACCGCGCAACCGACCGGGACCGACATCAACGCGCAACTGAGCGCGAGTGAAAGCGACACCATCGTGCGCGCGCACGCCGCGTACTTCCTGTCGTTCGCGCAGACCGCCGACGCCCACCTGCGCACATCCGGACAGCTCGAGTGGCTCGACCGCCTCGACGCCGACCGCGACAACCTGCACGCCGCCCTGCGACACGGCCCGCCCGAGGTGGGTTTGCGGCTGGTGGCGGCGCTGTCGTTCTACTGGTGGCTGCGCGGCGCGCGCGGCGAGGCCTCAGCACTGGCCCGCGAACTGCTCGGCCGCGTCGGGCTGGCCGCGCCCGCCGGTCTGGCCGAGGAGTACGTGCTGTGCACGATCAACGCCGGTCTGACCGGTCCGGCCGTTCCGGGCGCGCATCCGGCGCTCTATCTGTCCACCCTGGAGCGTCCGCCCACCCAGCCGTTCCTGCTCTATCTGTCGGCCATCGCCGCCGGGCCGCCGGCCGAGTTCCAGGACCACCTGATCGAGGTGCAGGACGCCCTGATGGCCCGGTTGAAGGGCTCGCCGTGGGCCGAGGCCCTGGCCGGGATCGGCGGCGGCTGGCTGGCCCTGTTCGACGGGCATCCCGAGCGGTCGACACCGGAGTTCGAGAAGGCCCTGGCCGGTTTCCGGGCGCTGGGCGAGCGCTGGGGCATGATGCTGGCCCTGTCCGGCCTGGCCGAGATGGCCGTCTTCCGGGGCGATCACGCCGCCGCCCGCGCACCCATGGACGAGGCGCTGCGCCTGGCCGCCGAACTGCGCTCCCAGGTCGACCTGGCCGACCTGCTGCGCTCCCGGGGCGAGGCCCGCATGCTCAGCGGCGACCACGCGGGCGCGGCCGACGACTTCGCCCACGCTCTGCGGCTGGCGGCCGAGTGCGGCGCACCCGAACTCACCGCGGCGACCCGCCTGGCCGAGGGCAAACTGGCCCTGCGCGCCGGCGACCCGCAACGGGCGTACGAGCTGTGCCTGACCGCCCTGGACGAATGCCCGTCGGGCTATTACACGGCCGAGGGCACCCGCCTGACGATCTATCTCGCGCTGGGCCGGGTCGCCGAGGCCCGCAACGACCCGCAGGAGGCCGCCGCCTGGTACCGCCGGGTCACCCCCGACGTCGGAGGCCCGGACGGCGCCAACGCCGTGGCCGAGGCCACAAAAGCGCTGGCGGCCCTCGGCATGAACTAGAGACCCGCCCAACGCCATGACCGCAAAACGCCAGCCCCGGCACGAATCAAAGACCCGCCCGAACGCCATAACCGCAAAACGCCAGCCCCGGCACGAGTCAGAGACCCGCCCGAACGCCATGACCGAGGCACAACAACGCTGGCGGCCTCGGCATGGGTTAGAACTGAATCATGAAGCTGCCGCCCCTGCCGGACACCCTGCCCCGCGCGATCGAAGCCCGCGGCGTACGGCACAACACGCTGCGCGACCTCGACGTCGACGTCCCCCTGTGGCGGACCGTGGTCATCGCGGGCGTGTCCGGCTCGGGCAAGACCTCCCTGGCCATGGGCACGCTCTATGCCGAGGGGCTGCACCGGTTCCTCGAAGGGCTCAGCACCTACAGCCGGCGGCGGCTCACCCAGGCCCAGCGGCCCGACGCCGACCGCATCGACCACCTTCCGCCCGCCCTCGCGCTGCGGCAACGCCCGCCCGTGCCGGGGCCGCGCAGCACCGTCGGCACCATGAGCGAAGTGCTCAACGTGCTGCGGCTGACGATGTCGCGGCTCGGCACGCACCGTTGCCCCAACGGGCACGACGTGCCGCCCTCGATCGAGACCCAGGCCATGGAGATCCAGTGCCCGACCTGCGGCGTACGGTTCGAGGCCCCGGGCGCCGAGTCGTTCGCGTTCAACTCGTACGGGGCCTGTCCACGCTGCACCGGCATCGGCACGGTCTTCGAGGTCGACCCGGCCACGCTCGTCCCCGACCCCGGCAAGACGATCGCCGAGGGCGCCGTGCTGCCGTGGAACGTGGGCGGCCGGCGCCTCAGCATGTTCGCTGCGGGTGAGCTCGGTGTGCGGCTCGATGTCCCGTACGGGAAGCTCTCGCGCACGGAGAAGGAGCTCGTCATGACCGGCGAGCCAGTGAAGCAGGAAGTGACCGTCTCGGGCCGCGACGGGCGGCCGGTGCGGCTCAACGTGACGTTCGACAACGCGGTCACCGCCGCGCAGAAGTCGGACAACAGCAAATACCTGAACTCGCACACCTGCCCGGTCTGCCACGGCACCCGGCTGCGCCCGGAGGCCCTGACCTCACGGCTCGACGGCCGGAACCTGGCCGAGATCAGCGCGCTCGACCTCGACGCGATCGCCGGGTTCGTGGCCTCGCTGGCGCCGCTGATGCCCTCGTCGCTCGAGCGGCTGACCGCCGGGCTGACCCGCGAGCTGGAGACGGCGGTCCGGCCGCTGCTCGACCTCGGCCTCGGCTATCTGAGCCTGGACCGGGCCGGCGCCACCCTGTCGACCGGCGAACGGCAGCGCATCGAACTCACCTCGACCGTGCGGTCCGCCACCACCGGCATGCTCTATGTGCTCGACGAACCCTCGGTCGGCCTGCATCCGGGCAACGTCGAGGGGCTGCGCAAGACGATCGGGGCGCTCGCCGGCAACGGCAACTCGGTGGTGATCGTCGAGCACGACCTCGACGTCATCCGCACGGCCGACTGGATCATCGAGATGGGACCGGGCGCGGGCCGGCTGGGCGGCACGGTCGTCGCGACCGGCGCACCGTCGGCCCTCATGCGGGACAAGAAGTCGATCATCGGGCCGTTCCTGGCCGGCCGGGCCGCGGTGACCCGTCCCCCGCGCGGCGCTTCCGAGGCGTCGCTGACGCTCACCGTGAAGCGGCTCTACAACCTGCGCGACGTCACGGCCGGTTTCCCGATCAACCGGCTGACCGGGTGGCCGGTCCGTCCGGGGCGGGCAAGACCGCGCTCGTGCTCGACAGCCTGGTTCCGGCGGCCCGGGCGCGGCTGGCCGGCGACCCGCTGCCCACCCACGTACGGAAGTTCGATCTGGGACCGCTGCGACAGGTGGTGGAGATCGACGCCACGCCGATCGGCCTGAACGCCCGCTCGACGCCCTCCACGTACACGGGTGCCTTCGACGCCGTCCGCGCCCACTTCGCCGCCGCCTCGGGCCGATCGGCCGGGCACTTCTCCTTCAACACCAAGGACGGCCAGTGCCCGACCTGCAAGGGGCTCGGCTCGATCGACCTGGACGTGCAGTATCTGCCCGACATCAACGTGCAGTGCCCGACGTGTCAGGGGGCGAGATTCAACGACGACACCCTTTCCGTACGGGTGGACGACCGCACCATCGCCGAGGTGCTCGACCTGACTGTCCGTGAGGCCCTGGAGCTCTACGCGGAGGTACCCGCCATCGCCCGGCCGCTGCGGCCGATCGTCGACGTCGGACTCGGCTACCTGCGCCTGGGCGAGCCCACCCCGTCGCTGTCCGGTGGCGAGTCCCAGCGCCTGCGCATCGCCGCCCGCCTGCGCAGCAGCCAGCGCGACGTGCTCTACGTGCTCGACGAGCCGTCCACCGGGCTGCATCCGGTCGACATCCGTACGCTGGTCGGCGTCTTCGACCGCCTGCTCGACGACGGCGCCACGATCGTCGTGATCGACCACGACCTCGACGTGCTGGCCTGCGCCGACCACGTCATCGACATGGGCCCGACCGGCGGCCCCGACGGCGGCCGGATCGTCGCCCGGGGCACGCCGGCCGAGGTGGCGGCCGACCCGCACAGCGTCACCGGGCCATACTTGGCTCGCTCCGGCTCGACCGGCCCGGCCGCGCTCGCGTGAGAATGGCCGCCGTCCCCACCGCGAGCGCGGCGCCGATCCCGGCGATGAGCAGGTCCTCGGCCGGGCTCAACCACATCGAGTCGCGGAGTAGGCCCAGCGTGGCGGTCGGCATCGCCCCGGCCAGGACCGCCGGCCAGATGCTGCCCCAGCGGACGACGAACGCGCTGAGCAGGATGCTGTTCGGCACCAGCGAGGCGGACCAGATGACCGCGCGCTGCCACGACATGTCCCCCAGCATCGCCGACACCGCATAGACCGGCGCCTGCACCACGGCCCAACCGGCGGCCACGGTGAGCGAGCTGCGCCAGAATGCCCACGGCGCCAGCGCGCGCTGCAGGAAGCCGCGCCATCCGACCTCCTCCACGAAGGTGCTCACGGTGGACAGCACGAGCGCGATCGGCAGGGTCGTCGCGATCGAGAGCATCACGTCGGCCGGCCACAGCGTCGCCAGCCCCGCGAGATGAGCCAGGACGGCCGCGGCCACCGAGACGACGAACGCGATGAGCAGGCCGCCGATCGCCCCGTCGGCCAGCGCGCGCCGGTTCGGGGGCCGCAGCGCCCACCAGAATTCGACCCCGCCCGCCAGTCCCATGCCCCGCACGATCAGCAGCGAGACGGTCGCGGGCACCAGCGGCGCGACGAACGGGAACCACGCCCCGGCCGGCTCGCGCGCGAACAGGAACACCGCGTTGACCAGCGTGACGACCGCGAACGTCACCGCGACGAACCAGGCCCCGGCCCGGAACTGACGAGAATCGATCACCTGCACAAGCGGCGATGCTACGGCCCTTCTCACAGTGACTCGGCCAGCCGGGCCAGGAACTCGCGTTGAGCGTCGTTGAAGACCGTTTCCTGGTACGCCGTGAGGAGCGCCCCGGTCCCGGTATCTACCTCGGTCCACCCGTCGTAGCTCAGCCCGCCCAGCGCGGCGCGGTAGTCGGCCACCAGCCGGTCGACCTCCTCGCCTTCCGTGTGCGGGCCGAGCGCGGCGAACCGGGCGGTCAGGGCGGTGACGGTCGCCATCATCTCCGGCCCGGTGACCTGGGTGAGCAGCCCGGCCAGCGCGGCCCGCCCATCCGGGTCGAGGCGGTGATGCAGCAGCAGGGTCATCTCCCGGTCGTGCCGGAGCAACTCCGCCGGCAGCTCCGACCGGTCGTTCTCCAGCAGCTCGGCCAGTTCGGGCGGCGTGTCCGGGCTGGCCCCGGCCGCCCGCAGCCGGGCGATCACCGCGCGGCGGGCGGTGAGCCGTTCGATCTGCGCGGCCAGTTCCCGGTCGAGGTCGTCGAGCACCGCGTCGGCCCGGCCGCCGGTCGCCAGCATCGGCGGAATCTCCTCGAGCGCGATGCCGAGCTCGGCCAGCCGCCGGATCCGCAGGAGCAGCACCAGGTCGTTCACCGTGTATTCGCGGTAGCCGTTGGCCCGCCGCGCCGGTTCGGGCAGCACCCCGACCTGGTGGTAGTGCCGCAGGGTGCGGACGCTGACCCCGGCCATGCGGGCGATCTCGCCGCTGTTCATCCACGCCTCCCCGTTCCGGTCAGCCTACGAGCCCGATTTCGTACGGGGGCTGGGGCGCCCAAGCACATCGCACCCGCTCGCGCCACGCCCGCTCACGCCGTACTGGCTCGCACCGCGCCGTTCCCGCTCGCACCGCGCCGCTCACGTCGCGCCCGCTCACGCCGCTTCGGCGAGCTCGTGCGCGGGCGCCGGCCGGGGTTCGAGGTCGCGCAGGCCGCGCGCGACCAACGCGACGACGCCCGTGACGAGCCAGACCACCGCGAGGACGACCGCCCCCGTACGAGCTCCGGAACCGTCGACCAGCAGCGCGGCGCCGCCCATACCGAGCGCCGGGGCGACGGTCAGCAGCGAGTTCTGCAGCCCCATCACCCGCCCGCGCAGGGCTTCCGGGATCCGCTCGACCATGAGCACCCCCATCAGGCTGCCGAACAGCCCGTTGCCCAGCCCGACGAGCACCGCGGCGCCGAGCACGAGCCACGGGGAGGCCAGCGTGGACATGGCACCGAACCCGGCGATCGTGATCAGCATCCCGGTGCGGAACCAGGTCCGCCGCCGCCCGCGACCGCCCGCCGCGGCGTACGTGCCACCGCCGATCAGCAGCCCGACGGCGAGCGCGCTGAGCACCAGTCCGAGCATCGCGGGCCGCTCCTGCAGGGTGAAATACACCGGCAGGACCAGCGCCTGGAAACCGGCCAGCACCACGACCAGGCCCACGCTGAGCAGCGTGGTCATCAGCAGGAAGGGCGACCGGATCAGCGTCTGCCAGCCGTCACGCAGCACCACCCGGCGAGGGCCCGCAGCGGCGGCCGGAATCGCGCCCGCCGCCCGCGGGATCAGCAACGTGACCGTGGCGGCCGCAGCCGAGGCCGCGGCGGTCACCCACAGCACCGTGACGCCGTCGAACACCGCGATCAGGGCCGCCCCGGCCGCCGGCCCGACGAGCATCACCACCGCGCCGAGCGCCTCCCGCAGGCCCAGCAGCCGCTCGGCGCCCATCCGCCCCGACCGGACCACACCCGGGATCATCGCCTCGCGCGCGGTCAGCCCCGGCACGTCACCGAACGACCCGATCACCGCGAACAGCACGAACCATCCCAGCGCCAGCCCCACGGTGGCATCGACCAGCGGCAGCGCGGCAACCGAGAGCGCCGACACCACATCGGTGAGCACCGAGGCCGTACGGCGGTTGATCCGGTCGATCACCACCCCCATGACCAGCCCCGCAACCGCCGCGGGCAGAGCCGACGCCACCGCAACGGCACCGGTGGCGAGCACACTGCCGGTGGTCTGCAACACCAGCAGAGGCAACACCACCCCGGCGATCGAGTTGCCCAGCATCGACAGAACGTAGGAGGCCAGATAGGCCGACGACACGCGGTTCATGCCCCCATGCCAAACCATGACGTCGCGTCGGGGTCAAGCCAACCTCAGACCACGCCCCCGCTGGACGCTCTCCGCCACCCTCAGCTCGGCGCCGCGGGATCGGTGGGGTGCGGGACGACGTCGGTCAGGATGACGTCCAGCGCCCAGCCGTCGGTGTCGGCCCAGGCGGGATCGCAGTCGGCGCGCGGGAAGCCGGGGCTCGCGGCGTTGACGTGGCCCGGACCCTCCTCGGCCTCGATCGTCACCCACCGGCCGTCGGTCAGGGTGAAGGTGTACTGGCCGAAAGGGCGTGTGTCGACCTCGGTGAGGGCGCCGAAATGCGAGTGGTGGACGGATTCCACCGTCGCCAGCCAGTAGTTCCAGTGGTGGGTGGGGGTGCCGACGCTGTTCGCGAGCATCACGTCGTAGCCCGGCGGCGGCAGATCCCGGAGGAACGCGAAGGTGCCGCGGTCACCGACCTTCAACGACTGGTCGAGGTTGTACCAACCGGGACTCCACCGCGCGCGAACCGTCACGCCTGCACTGTAGGTCGGAACGGACGTCAGCCGTTGCGGTGGTGCTTCTGGACGAACGTGTAGCCGGGCTCGAGCGGGCCGATGTCTTGGAACTGGGACGCCTGGTGGTAGAGGTCGAGCTGCCTCTGGGTGGGCTGGGCGCCGCGCGGGAGTTTGCGTATGAAGCCGGTCACCCAGTGCTCGCCGCGGTGGGACTCGGTCGGGATGGGCTCGACCATGGGGGCGTAGAACACCATGTCGGCCGTCGCCTGGCCGTCGAGCGGCGGGTAGGACGGGTGGCCGGCCGAGTCGACGCTGCCGGTCACGCGGGTCAGGAAGCCCTCGCGGATCAGCTGGTCGATCGCGTTGCGCAGCAGGAAAGCACCCTTCTGGCCGCGCCCCAGGCCGGCCCGTCTGGCGAGCAGTTCCTCGGTGAGCACGGCGCTGCCGTCGTCGAAGACCCGACCGAGCTTGCGTACGGCGTGCAGGACCTGCGAGCGGTTCGACTTGTCGGCGCGCGAGTCGCGGGTCACGACCTTCGGGTCGTACTCGTGCCAGTATTCGACGCCGTCGACCGTCAGTGGCTCCTCGAGCAGTGCCGTGCGAATGACCGCCTCGTTCTTGCGGGCGTGCCACTCGACGGTGACGAACGTGCCCGGCGGGATGTCGGCGGGCCAGGTCAGGCCGTCGAACTGCCACTCCACGTCTTGCCGGAGGTCGCAGTCGAACTCCGCGCGGGTCGCCGCGCCGCCCTGCGGCCGATGCTCGATCACCACCCGGGCGCGCTGCTCGGCCTCGCACTCCTCGGGGGCCGCGCACACGCCGGCCTCGAGGTCGGAACGCCACAGCGCGAGCCGGCGGCTCACCGTCTTCATGGACTGGAAGATACCTGGTGAACCGCCGGGATCACGGCACGTGATCAGTCGAGTTCGCGGCCCGAGGCGCTGTCGAGCTCCTGCAGCTGACGCTGGACGTGGTCGCCCAGGGCCTGCTGGTAGGTCTGGGCCAGCCGGCCCAGCTTGTCGATCTCGTCGAGGGCCGCGTTACGCCGGTCGACCAGGCCGTTCATGGCCTCGGTGTGCTTGCGGCGGGCGTCGCTCTCGATCGTGCTGGCGGTCAGCTGGGCGTCGCTGGTGATCTTGTCGGATTCCGACTGGGCGCCCTCTATCAACGTCTCGGCCTCGGCCCGCGCGTCACGCATGTGGTCGTCGGCCGTGCGGCGGGCCATCATCAGCACCGGCGAGTCGGCCGCGTCGGACGCGGGCGGCGGAGGCGCCGAGGGCGTCTCGCGGCGGGCCCGGTCGAGCTGGGTCTGCATGCTGCGGGCGTTCTGCTCGGCCCGGGCCCGCGCCTCCTGGAGCCGGCCCAGCTGGGCGGTCAGGTCGGACAGCTCGGCCTCGAGGGCCCGGTTGCCCGGCCCGGACGCGGCCGGCCCGGCCGGACCGGGACGCTGCGCCTGGTCCTGAAGGGCACGGTTCTCCTCGAGGAGGCGGATCAGCTCCTGCTCGACCTCGTCCAGGAACGCGTCGACGTCTTCCTCGTCGTACCCGCGTTTGCCGATCGCCGGCTTCTTGAAAGCCACGTTGTGAACGTCGGCTGGCGTTAGCGGCATCGTGCTCCTCGACTCCCCTGCTGTTACAACTGTGCCGCCGCATACTACGCACAGATCCTTCGGATCCGCCTCTCGTGGCATAGAGTCGGTCGCCGAGCTGACAGGTGCGGGAGGGTTCTGCGGTGGCCGACGCCGACGACGTACGCCGATTGGCCCTGGCCCTGCCCGACGTGGTCGAGATCGACAGCGACGGCTTCGACTTCCGGGTCGGCAACCGGGGCTTCGTCTGGTCATATCCGCAGCGTGAGACCGGTAAGCCGCGGGTCATCCGGGTCGACATCGCGGTCCTCTACGTCGGCGACGAGGCCGAGAAACAGGCTCTCGTCCTCGGCGAACCCGACCTGTTCTTCGCGCCCCCGTCGTACGAGGGTCTACCGCTGGTGATGTGCCGGCTGCCCGAAGTGACCGTGGCGCGTCTCGAAGAGCTCATCACCGACGCCTGGACCATGCGCCGACCGGCCGAATAGTTCGCACCTGCGGACCAGCGGGGGCGATCATCGGCCCAGCATCCGGTAACGCCGCACCGCGAGCGGGGCGAAGATCACGATGAGCGCGACCGGCCAGGCCACGGCCAGCAGCACAGCGTGTTCGGCCGGCCACGCGTCGCCGCCGAGGCCGGGGTTGCCGAACAGTTCGCGGGCGGCGGCGACGGTGGCCGAGATCGGGTTCCACTGCGAGATCGCGCCCAGCCAGGCCGGCATCTGCTCGGGGGCGACGAACACGTTGGAGAGCGCGGTCAGCGGGAACGCCAGCGGGAACACGATGAGACTGACCGTGTCGGGGTTGGGCACGACGCTGCCCAGATACATGCCGACCCAGGTCAGGGCCAGGCGCAGCAGCAGGATCAGGCCGATCGCGGCCAGGGCGGGAGCCAGGCCCCGGTTCGCCTGCCAGCCGACGAGCAGGCCGCAGACCAGCAGCACGGCCATTTCGATCAGGGCCCGTACGAGGTCGGCGGCGCTCCGGCCCACCATGAGCGCGGAGCGTGCGGTCGGCATCGAGCGGAACCGGTCGACCACACCGCGGTTGATGTCGAGCGAGATGGCCGTGGCGGTCGCGCCCAGCCCGTACAGCTGGGTCATGACGAACACGCCGGGGAGCAGAAACTCGCGGTAGCTGTCGCCGCCGACGGCCATGCCGCTGCCGAACACATAGCCGAAGACGAGCACGAACATGATGGGCAGGGAGAAATAGAGGATGATCTGTTCGGGTTCGCGCACGACGTGCCGCAGGTAGCGGCCGGTCATGGTCCAGCCGTCGGCCAGGGCGCTGGTCATCGGGTCTCCTCCGGGGAAAGCGGGGCAAGAGCGGCAGCGGCGTGGCCGGTGAGGCGCAGGAACGCCTCGTCCAGGGTCGGGCGGCGGATGCCCAGGTCGTCAACGGCGATCCCGGCGTCCCGCAACGCCCGGGCCGTCTCGACCAGGGCGTCCACCCGGTCGGTGACCGGCACCCGCAGGCGGCGGGTGTCCGGGTCGGTGTCGGCCTCGGCGCCGGCGACGCGGCTCAGCAGGGCAGCGGTGTCGACCAGGCGGTCGGCGTCGCGCACCACCACCTCGAGCCGGTCGGCGCCGATCTCGGCCTTGAGCTCGTCGGGGGTGCCCTCGGCGACGACCCGTCCGGTGTCGACCACGCTGATCCGGTCGGCCAGCTGGTCCGCCTCGTCCAGATACTGCGTGGTCAGCAGCACCGTGGTGCCGTCGGCGACGAGCTTGCGGACGGTGTCCCAGACCTGGTTGCGGCTGCGCGGGTCGAGCCCGGTGGTCGGTTCGTCGAGGAACAGCACCCGTGGCGCCCGGATCAGGCTGGCCGCGAGGTCGAGGCGGCGCTGCATGCCGCCGGAATACTCGGAGGCGGAACGGTCAGCCGCGCCGGTCAGGTCGAACTGCTCCAGCAACTCGTCGGCGCGGGCCCGGGCGGCCCGGCGGCCCAGGTGGTGCAGGCGCCCGAACAGCACCAGGTTCTGCCGCCCGCTGAGCGAGCCGTCGACGGCCGAGTACTGCCCGGTCAGGGCGATGCGTTCACGCACCAGCCGAGGTTCGCGGGCGACGTCGGCCCCGGCCACCACGACCCGTCCGGCGTCAAAGCTGAGCAGGGTCGCGAGGATGCGTACGGCGGTGGTCTTGCCCGCGCCGTTGGGCCCGAGCAGCCCGCACACGGTTCCCGCGGGCACGTTCAACCGGAACCCGTCGAGCGCGGCGACGCCCTTGTAGGTCTTGCGCAGCCCTTCGGCCACGATGGCGGTATCGGTCATGGCCGTAGCGTCGCGCCGGCCGCTGACGAGCCACGCACGAGCCGCTGACGACGGCCGTCAGCCGATGATCACCGTCTGGAGCTCGGTGAACGCCTCCATCGGGTGGCTGCCGCCGACCCGGCCCAGGCCGCTGTCCGAACCCGAGCGCCCGCCGAACGGCAGGTGGCTCTCCCAGTAGTTCGACGACTCGTTGACGTTGACCCAGCCCGTACGGACGGCATCGGCGAAGTCGAGCCCCTGCCGCAGGTCGCGGGTGTAGATCGCGGCCAGCAGCCCGTAGCGGGAGGCGTTGGTGAGCTCGATCGCCTCGTCCAGGGAGCCGATGCCGACGATCGGCGCGACCGGCCCGAACGTCTCCTCGACGGCGACCAGGGCATCGGCCGGAACGCCGTCGAGCACGGTCGGCTGCCAGTACAGGTCCGTCTGGAACGACTTGTCGCGGGCGCCGCCGGTCAGGATCACCGCGCCCCGGCTCACGGCGTCGGCGACGTGCTCGTCCATCTTGGCCGCGACCCCGGCGTTGTTGAGCGGCCCCATCGTGGTCGCGTCGTCGAGCGGGTCGCCGAGCCGGATCCTGTCCTCGACCGCGGCGACGAGCCGGGCCGCGAACTCCGCCCGTACGTCGTGGTGGACCAGCAGCCGCTCCCCCGCCGTGCAGCTCTGCCCGGCGCAGAGGAAGCAGGCGGTCAGCGTGCCCTCGACCGCACGGTCGAGGTCGGCGTCGGGCATGACCACGACCGGTCCGTTGCCGCCCATCTCCAGCAGCGTGGCCTTGCCCGAGGCCGCGTTGGCGACCAGCCGGCCGGTCGCGGTCGAGCCGATGAACGCCACCGCGTCGGTGCCCGGGTTGCGCGCGATCTCGTCGCCCACCACCGGCCCCGGCCCGGTCACGAGGTTGAACACCCCGGGGGGCAGGTCGGCGTCGGCGATGCACCCGGCGAGGTCGACCGCCGCGACCGACGTGGACGGCGCGGGTGTCCACACCACCGTGTTGCCCGAAGCCAGGGCGGGCGCGATCAGCTCGGCCGGCATCGTGTAGGGCCAGTTCCACGGCGTGATCACGCCGACCACGCCACGCGGGCGGCGGATCAGCAGGGCCCGCTTGCCCCGCGACGACGAGTTCGGCAGGTGGCCGCCGAGCCGCTTGCCGTCCTCGGCCGCCATCCGCCAGTACGTGACGAGCTCGTCCACCTCGTCGTAGGCCTCCGCCCACAGCGGCTTGCCCTGGTCGAGGGTGAGGATGCGGGCCAGGTCGTCGCGGCGCGACTCGATCACGTCGCCGACCCGGTGCATCAGCGCCGCCCGTTCGAACGCGGACAGCCGGGCCCAGCCCGGCGCGGCTTCCCGGGCCGCCGCGATCGCCGCCCGGGCGTCGTCGCGGTCGCCTTCCGCCACCTGGCCCAGTGTCTGGCCCGTGGACGGGCTGGTGGCGGTGGTGGTCTGCTGCGAGCGCGCGGGCACCCAGGCCCCGCCGACGAACATGCGATGGTCCACCGGGCCAGGCTATCGGCGGTCATCACACGGTGATAGGTGCGAACTGGGCTGTAACCGTTTCCGGCCGGGGCGTCGTACCGTACTTCGACAGCCTTCGATCCGGGCCGCACCGGGCTTCGGGCCGAACGACCCCCCGAAAGGAGTCGGCGTGCGCATCCGCATCGTCGTCGCTTCGCTTGCCACCGCCCTCACCGGCGCCCTCGCCATCCCCTCGGCCGCGGCGGCCGCCGTCGAGGACCCGAGCACCAACATCATCGGCGGCGGCACGGTCTCGTCCGCGCCGTGGGCCGCGGCCGTGCTCAGCAACGGCAGCTTCACCTGCTCCGGCACGATCATCTCGGCCAACTACGTGCTGACCGCGCGGCACTGCATCTCGGGCACGATGTCGGTGCGGGTGGGCAGCGTGAACCGCACGTCGGGCGGCACGACCCGGGCCGTCAGCAGCACCTCGACCCGGTACGACCTGGCCCTGATGCGTCTCGCGTCGCCGATCACCACGTCGTACATGCCGCTGTCGAGCGCCTACCCGCCGGTCGGCTCGACCAACTCGATCTATGGCTGGGGCATGACCTGCTACAGCGGCTGCAGCGCCTCGACGACGCTCAAGACCGCCACCGTCCAGGTCACCTCGACCAACCAGACCGACGCGTACGGCGGTCGCGCGATCGGCAGCACGCGGATCAACGGCAACGCGTGGCGGGGCGACTCGGGCGGCCCGCAGGTCTACAACGGAGCCCAGGTCGGCGTGGCGTCGACCGCGGACGGCACCAGCCGCCAGTACTACGGCAGCGTCGCCTACAACCGTTCCTGGATCTCCTCGGTCGCCGGCGTCTGACGCTCCGGACTCCGGGCGGGTGCGCTGTTGCCGGCGCACCCGCCCTTCTCATGCGGCCTCGTGGGAAAGACACACAGGCGTTCCCGTACGGCGGTCACGCGTCCCTTCGCACGATCAGGTAACCCTGCGGCGTCGACTCCCCCTCCTCGCGCGGGCGGCCGCCCTGGAACACGACTGTGAAGCCGGCCGCGACCAGGTGTCCCGCTACTTCCCGGGACCCGATCCAGTACGCGTCGAACTCGACGCCCACGGTGCGGCCGCCCCGCCGGTGTTCGCCGTCGCCGTCCTTGAACGCGGTGGCCAGGTATCCGCCGGGCCGGACGACCCGGGCCAGCTCGGCGAAGGCGACCGGACGGGCCTCGGGCGGGAGGAAGATCAGCGAGTACCAGCAGACCACACCCGCCAGCGAGGCGTCCGCGAACGGGAGGGCACGCAGATCGGCCACCTCGTACGGGAAACCGGGGTGGTCGCGCCGGGCCACCTCGACCATGCCCGGCGCGAGGTCGACACCGCGCGGCCGCACCCCACGGCCGGCCAGATAGGGCAGCAACCGGCCGGTGCCGCATCCGACGTCGGCCACCTCGCCGCCGAGGTCGGCGGCCAGGGTCAGCTCGCAGAACAGGTCGAGCACGGCCCGTTCGACCGGCGACTTCTCCAGCACCCCGCTCAGGTGTTCGGCATAGAACTCGGCCAGCACGTTGTGCGCATCACGTAACTCATCAGTCCCAGCATCCACGGCGGCACTCTATCGACGTTTCCGCCACGTCCATCCAGCCAATTCCCAGAAACGGCGCGAAAGCCATTTGCCATAGCCGCGGGCGAATGGCTTCCAGGATGAGCGCGGAACGAGAAAGCGCCCGAAATCGGGCACTGGGCTAAGCAGTGGTTCGACCTCTGTCGAAGAATGAGGGGGACCGCTCGACGCGTTCAGCCCGCTACCCAGCGTACGGAAATCGGGTCTTCTGCATCCGAAACGTTGTCGGGAGGTTACCGCTCGTCAAGCGGGGTTGACTATTGCAACGCGACCATATATTTGTTCTCACGGCGTTCAGTCCGGCGCGGGCGGTCTCCGGCTTCGGAGTTGCCTAACGCCCGTGTCACGAGGGAGCTATCACATATGCCGGCACAGACCGCCATGCGAGGCGATCGTGACGTCCGCCCCAATCGGAGCAATACGTACGGCGGTGGCGGAAACGGCAAGAACGGCAAGAAGGCCGCCAAGCGCGCCAAGGCGCCGCTCTGGACCAAGATCCTGACCACCTTCGGCGTGATCCTCGCCCTGGTCGGTGTCGGCGGCATCGTGGTCGTGAAGTACTTCCTCAACCAGCTGACGTCGAACATCGAGACCACGTCGAGCGTGCTCGACAACGACGGGCTGGGCAACAAGACGGTCGCGGCCGGCAAGCTCCCCGACGGCGCGATGAACATGCTGATGCTGGGCCTGGACACCCGCACCGGCTGGGGTGACGAGCAGTCCCGCTCCGACACGATCCTGATCCTGCACATCACCGCCTCGCACGACCAGGCGTACATGATCTCCATCCCCCGCGACACCGTGGCCAAGATCCCGGCCGACGACGAGATGGGCTTCCGCGGCACCACCGACAAGATCAACTCGGCCTACTTCTTCGGGTCGCAGAAGGGCCGCGGCTGGCAGGGCGGCGCCAAGCTGGCCACCAAGGCCGTGCACGAGCTGACCGGCATCGAGTTCGACGGCGTCATGGTCATCGACTTCAACGGCTTCAAGGGCATCCTCGAGGCCATGGGCGGCGTGCACCTCTGCGTCGACAAGCGCATGTGGTCGAGCCACTACGTGGTCAACAACGGCAAGGTCGAGTACGCCCACGGCGCCGACCCGAAGTCGCCGCCGCGCAACGCGCTCTGGTTCGAGAAGGGCTGCCGCACCATGCAGCCGTGGGAGGCGCTCGAGTTCTCCCGTCTGCGCCACTCGACCAACGGCGACTACGACCGCCAGCGGCACCAGCAGCAGTTGCTGCGGGCGATGGCGAAGAAGGCCAGCAGCTCGGGCGTCATGGGCAACCCGACCAAGGTCTCCAAGATCCTGGCCGCGGCCGGCAAGTCGCTCCGGATGGACACGCACGGCGTGCCGGTCGACAGCTTCATCTTCGGCCTCAAGGGCCTGGCCGCCGGCGACCTGATCCCGATCAAGACCAACGGCGGCACGTTCGCCCAGGGCGAGAACGGCGGCGAGGGCATCACCGACGACACCCGCAAGCTGTTCGAGGCCACCTCGGCCGACCGCCTGCCCGAGTTTCTCGGCCGCCACCCCGAGATGCTGATCAACGACGCGACCGCGAACTCCTAGACCGCATCGTCACGCACCCCGGTCACCCCGTCACGGCGAGGGGGCCGGGGTGCCGTCGTACGCGCCGGAAACGGTTCTTGATCGAACTGTCTGCGAGGGAATCCGTCGTCACTGAGGGCTCTTACAGATAATTACGCACCGAGATCACGCCGTAACAATTCGAGCGTACGGTCCCCAGCCATGATTCGGCGCAGTGGCCTGGCCACGCTCGGTATAACACTGGTGGTTGCGGCCGCCGGTTGCGGTTCGGACAGTAACGACGAGATGGTGTTCGGTGGCGACCCGGTGACGCTCTGTGTGCGTCTCACCGAGGGCGCCTCCATGGTGGTCGGCGAGGTGGTGCGCGCGCCCGCGGGCGCCGACCTCACGGTCAAGAAGGTCGCCCTGGTCGACGCGAAGAACGTCGAGGGCGGCAAGGCCTTCATCGTGCCGCTCGGCAGCGGCCGCACCCCGATCGGCACGGCCGCCTATCCCCCGGCGGCCAACCAGACCTGGGAGGCGCGGGTGCCCGCCGAGAACGCCACGATCCGGGCCGGCGAAGAGGCGAACCTGCTCGTCGTGGTGGCCCGCGGCGGCGCGCTGGACGGGTCGGCCGCGGGCATGCGCATCGACTGGCTGGGTGGCAGCAAGACCAACACCACCACCTACCAGTTCCGCACGAACTGCAGCACCGCCTAGCGCAGGGCGGGCAGGACCTTGGCGCCGAACGTCTCGATGAACGGCGTCAGGTCCTGGCCGACGTGGTGCAGATAGATACGGTCGAAGCCGAGAGCGGCGTACCCGCGCAGCTTCTCGATGTGCTCCTCGAGGTCGGCCGAGATGTTGACGACCTTCGCGACCTGGTCGACCGTGACGTTCTCGGAGACGACGTCGAAGTGGTCGACGGTCTCGAGGTCCCAGCAGACCGGCGGCGCGAAGATGTTGCTGCGCCACTGGTCGTGGGCGATCGCCTCGGCCTCGTGCTGGGTGGCGGCCCAGCTCAGGTGCACCTGCAAGCAGAGCGGCCCACGCCCGCCGGCGCCGCGGTACTCCTCGATCATCGCGCGCAGGTGGTCCTCGGGCGCGTTGACCGTGACCAGGCCGTCGGCCCACTGCGCGCACCACGCGGCGGTCTTCGTACTGACGGCCGCACCGATCAGCGGTGTCATCACCTCGGGCCGGGTCCAGAGCCGGGCCCGATCGACCTTCACCAGACCGTCGCGGGTGACCTCGTCGCCGCCCAGCAGGTCGCGGATGACGCCGACACTTTCGAGCAGCCGGGCCTCACGTACCTCCTTGCGCGGCCACGGCTCGCCGGTGATGTGCTCGTTGCTGTATTCGCCACTGCCGAGCGCGGCCCAGAACCGTCCCGGGTACATCGCGCTCAGCGTGCCGATGGCCTGCGCGATGATCGCCGGGTGATAGCGCTGGCCGGGCGCGTTCACGACGCCGAACGACAGGTTGGTGGCCTGCATCGCGGCGCCCAGCCAGGACCACGCGAAGGCGGATTCGCCCTGCCGGCTGCTCCACGGCGAGAAGTGATCGGAGCACATCGCCGCGTCGAAGCCGGCGCGTTCCGCGGCTATGACTGCGGCCAGCAGCTCGGCGGGCGGGATCTGCTCGTGCGAGGCGTGGATTCCGTACTCCGTCATGCCGGTGCCCTTACCCCGTACGGCCGATCCTTTACCCGGCATTCAGCAAACACACAGAACAAGAATCGGACACGAAGAACGCGGTCCGGTGGCGATCATCTCGGGGACCGGGCCAGCATCGGAGCATGCGTGATGTGCGGATCAGTCGAAGGCTCCTGTTCACGGCGGGCTCCGGGGTGCTGGGCGTGGCCGTCCTCAACGCCTGCTCCTCGTCGTCATCCCCACCGGCCACATCCTCGGCGCCGGCGGCGGTCCCGTCCGCGGAAGGAAGCATGGGCGGCTGGCAACGGGTCAACCTGTCGTTCGTCTCGGCCTACCTTCTGGTGCGCGGCAACGACGCGGCGATCGTCGACCTCGGCACCGGGGGCTCGGAGGACGCCATCGGGCAGGGCCTGACCGCGGCCGGCAGCAGCTTCTCGGCCGTCCGGCACGTGATCATGACGCACAAGCACCCCGACCACGCCGGCTCGCTCGCCGGCGTGACCGCCGAGGCGACCAACGCCAAGTTCTACACCGGAGCCGCCGACGTCTCGAGCCTCGTCTCCGAGAAGGAGCTGGTCGGGTTGAAGGACGGCGACGAGGTCTTCGGCCTGCGAATCGTGGGCACCCCGGGTCACACGGCCGGGCACGTCTCCATTTTCGACCCCTCGACCGGCACCCTCGTCTCGGGCGACGCGCTGCGGACCACCGACGGGCTCGCCTCCTCCGACCCGCAATACACCGAGAACGAGGAACAGGCCAAGGCTTCCGTACGCAAGCTGGCCGCGCTCGACATCAAGACGATCCTTCCCGGACACGGCGAGCCGCTCATGTCCGGTGCCGCCGACGCGTTGCGCAAGCTGGCCGCGTCTCTCTGACCACGTCACCGGAGTCATCCAGGCAGACATTGAAATTTCCCTTTACGCCCGACCCCGGAGCGCGATTGATCGTGTACGTTTCGCGCGGTGCACAGTTGCGCCGCGTGACCCGAGGAGTACACCATGCGCCGGATCGTGGCCGCCGCCGTCGTTCTGACCCTGTTTGCCGGCACGGCAGCCTGCACCGACGGCAAGGACAAGGCGCGGGCCGCCGCCGCGGCGACGAAGATCAACGTCGGAGTCATCCCGATCATCGATGTGGCGCCGATCTATCTCGGTAAGGCCAAGGGGTTCTTCTCGAGCCGCGGCATCGATCTGACGCTCTCGCCCGAGCAGGGCGGCGCCGCGATCGTCGGGGGTGTCCTCGAGGGCAAATACCAGTTCGGCTTCAGCAACGTGACCTCGCTGCTGGCCGCGCAGTCCGGCGGCGCACCCCTGAAGGCGGTGGCGGCGGGCGTCGCGTCCAACGGGCGGGCGGGCCGCGACTTCTCGGCGATCGTGGTGCCCGACGCCAGCAAGATCCGCTCGGCCCGCGACCTGGCCGGCAAGAGCATCGCGGTCAACACGTTGAAGAACCTGGGCGACACGACCGTACGGCAGTCGGTGCGCCGGGCCGGTGGCAAGGCCGACAACCTGCGGTTCGTGGCGATGCCGTTCCCCGAGATGCCCGGCGCGCTGCAGAGCCGCGCCGTGGACGCCGCGTGGGTGGTGGAGCCGACGCTGAGCGCGGTCCTCACCCAGGGCGGCCGGATCGTGGCGTCGAACTTCGTGGACACCGCGGCCGACCTGACCGTGGCGCTCTACTTCACCAGTCAGGGCACGATCACCGCCAAGCCGAAACTGGTCACCGATTTCACCGAGGCGATCAGGGAGTCCCTGCGGTATGCGGCGGCCCACCCGGAGGAGGTCCGGGACGTCGTGGGGACGTACACGCAGATCACCGACACCGTGCGGATCGCGATGATCCTGCCCAGCTGGCCCGAGGACATCAACCGCCAGTCGATCGAGCGGGTGGCGCTGCTCGGCCAGCGCGACGGCATCTTCAAGCAGCGGCCCGTTCTCGACCAGCTGCTGCCCTGAGTTCTGCTCAGCCGCCGAGCCGGGGTGGTTCCCCGAACGCCGCGCGGTAGGCGGTCGCGAACCGGGCCGGCCGGTGGAAACCCCACCGGCTCGCGACGGCGGCCACGGTGGTGCCGTCGCCGTGGCGGGCGGCCCGCAGCTCGGCCCGCGCCCGTTCGAGGCGGGCCCGGCGCAGATAGGTCAGCGGCGCAATCGCCGAGTGGTGCCGGAAGGCGGCCTGCAGCGTCCGCGGGTTCACGCCCGCGGCCTCGGCGATCTCGGCGACAGTCAGCGGGCGGGCGGCGTTCGCGTCCATGAACTCGGTGGCCCGCCGGACCACCGCGGGGCTGGTGCGGCCACTCGGGGGCACACGGGCGACGGTCATCGTGGTGTTGGGGAAGACCCGCAGCAGCGCGGTCGCGGCCAGCCGCTGGAGCTGCTCGGCGAGCAGCGGCGGGACCGCCCAGGCGGGATCGTTCAGGTGGTCGACGAGAAAGGCGACCGTGGCCACCCAGTTGTCACGCTTGGCCTCGGTCATCGGCCGCATCCCGAGAAAGTGCAGATCGCCGGCGGGCAGGCCGGTCAGCTCCTCGGCCACGTCGGCGACGTAGACGGCCGGAAGCCGTACGAGGGACTTGGCGGGGTTGAGATTGTCGACCTCGACCGACCGGGCCAGCGGGTAGAGAAAGCCGTCCCCCGGACCCATCGCGACCTCGTCGCCGCCGGAGCGGATCGAGCCGTGGCCGGCCCGCCACATCCCGGCGATCAGCTGCGACAACGGTTCCATGGTGGTGTCGTAGCGCAGACCCGCCATGACGACGTCGTCGGTGCCCCAGCAGTCCAGCTGGGCCGACCGGACGGCGAAGCTGACACCCCGCGGATCAGGGACGACAATGCGCGAGCGATGCTCGGCGATCCGCCGGACCGCCTCGACCGCGGCGTTCTGATCCCGCGTCCGTACCTCGCTGCGCACCGGACCGTCCGGCATCGCGTTCCCCTCCCAGGGCTCGGCTTCCTACTCCGTTTTCACCGGTCCATCGTGGGTTCAAACGATTGCCCACCAGATTTGAAAGGTTTCGGAGCGTGCCAATCGTCACTGCGCCATGATGATCCCGTGCGGTATCTGGTGCTCGGAGCGGCCGGTCTGGTCGCCGTGGTGCTGCTGGTGCTGATCGGCGTGCGGATCTTCGGCGCCGACCCGGACGACGGCCCCCGGCCCGACCAGGCTCAACCGGGCCCGATCCTGCTGGTGCCGGGTTATGGCGGCAGCCGCACCGCGCTGACCGAGCTCGCCGGGCGCCTGACCGCCGAGGGCCGCGCCGCCACCGTGCTGACCCTGCCCGGCGACGGCACCGGCTCGCTGGAGGAGCAGGCCGGCACCCTCGACGCGGCCGTCACCGACGCGCTCGGCGCGGGCGCCCCCAGCGTCGACGTGATCGGCTATTCGGCCGGCGGAGTGGTCACCCGGCTCTGGGTCGAGGATCATCGCGGCGCCGAGAAGGCCCGCCGGGTCGTCACGCTGGGCTCACCCCTGCACGGCACGAAGCTGGCCGGTCTGGGCGCCACCTTCGCCCGCGGCCAGTGCCCCACCGCCTGCCAGGAGCTGGCGCCGGGCAGCGACCTGCTCGACCGCGTCGACGAGGAGCTGCCGGACGGACTGCCCTGGCTGTCGATCTGGACCGAGAACGACGAGACCGTGCAGCCGCCCGACTCGGCCCGGCTCGACGGCGCCATCAACCTTCCACTGCAGACGCTCTGCCCGGCCGCCCGCACCACACACAGCGGGCTGCCCACCGATCCGTACGTGACCGCTCTGGTCATCGACGCCCTGGACGCGGCGACGATGACCGAGCCCGCGAGCTGCCCGGCCTAGGGGGCCCGGTCGAGCCCCGCACCACGAGCCGCGTCGCGACCGTGCCGCCACCCTCGGGCTCACCGCCGGCGAGCAGGGCCAGCAGCATACGACCGGCCGCGACCCCCTGATCCCGTACGGGCTGGGCCACCGTCGTCAGATCGGCGAGCTCGGCCATCGGGTGGTCGTCGATGCCCACCACCGACATGTCCTCCGGGATGCGCAGCCCGGCCCGCCGCAGGGTGCGCATCGCGCCGAACGCCACCTCGTCGGAGTGGGCGTAGACGGCCGTCGGCGGCTCGCGCAGGCTGAGCAGCTGGGACATCGCGTCGGCGCCGGGCACACCGCCCCACGGCACGGTGACCACCAGGCCGGGCTCGGCCGGCAGCCCCGCCTCGGCCAGCGCCTCGCGGTAGGCCCGGGCTCGGCCCGGGTTCGCGGGCCAGCCGGGCTCGGTCGGCTCCACCGTGGCGATCATGCCGATCCGGCGGTGGCCGAGGAAGAGCAGATGGTCGACGGCCTGCCGCCCGGCCGCGGCGTCGTCGATCGAGACGTACGGGTAGTGCTCGACCTGACCGCCGGCGGCGACGATGTGCACGCCCATCGATTCGAGCCGCTCGCGTTCGCCGTGCATGACCGGCATGCCCAGCACGACGACCGCGTCGACCTTGCGGCGCGCGGGCAGCCGCTGGAAGAAATCGCGGCGGTCGGCGGCGTCACCGACGTGGTAGAGCAGCACGTCGAGGTCGGCGTCGCGCAACACCGCCTCGAGCCCTTCGAGCAGGGTCGCGAAGAACCAGCGGGAGATGTGCGGCACGACCACGGCGACCCGGTCGGTGGCGCCCCCGGCCAGGCGTGACGCCTCGGGTGAGACCACATAGGACAGCTGCTCGGCCGCGGCCAGGACCCGGGCCCGGGTCTCCTCGGCGACGTGCGGGTGGTTGCTCAGCGCGCGGGACGCGGTGGCCATCGACACGCCGGCCCGGCGCGCGACATCGGCCATGTTGACCCTGGTGTGGGGCGGCACAGCGATGAGCGTAGCAACCTCTGGAAGCGTTTCCGATCACGCAGAGCGTGCACATAGTGACTCTTGACATATGACGCACATCACAATGAGGGTGAAATCTGCAAGCGGTTCCAAAGGAGGCACCGTGTTCCGAAAGACATGCGTAGCCGGCTCCGCTCTCGCCCTGCTCGCGTCCGGCCTTTCCGGATGCGGTGGCGGCGACGGCGGTTCGACCACATTGACCTACTACATCGCCGACGCCGCCCAGGAGGACGTGGCCACCCGCTGCTCGTCCGAGTCCGGCGGCGCCTACTCGTTCAACATCCAGCGGCTGCCCAACACGGCCGCCGGCGGGCGCGAGCAGCTGCTGCGCCGCCTCGCCGCCGAGGACCGGTCGATGGACATCGTGAGCGTCGACCCGCCGTTCATGGCCGAGTTCGCCAACGCCGAGTTCCTGCGCCCGTTCAACGACAGCGAGCGCGCGGAATTCTCCAAGGGTGTGCTCGAGGGCCCGCTCAAGCAGTCCACGTTCCGCGACACCCTCTACTCGGCGCCGCTCTACGGCAACACCCAGCTGCTCTGGTATCGCAAGTCGGTGCTGGCCAAGGCGGGCGTCGACCCGAGCGCCGGCCCGGTCACCTGGGACCAGCTCATCAAGGGCGCGACCCAGGCCGGGGTCACCCTGGCCGCGCAGGGCCGCCGCAACGAGAGCCTGATGGTCTGGGTCAACGCGCTGATCTCGTCCTCGGGTGGTTCGATCCTGCAGTCCGGATCCGAGAACCTGCCCGCCAACGAGGTCAAGGGCGGCATCAACAGCCCGGCCGGCGCGAACGCGGCCCGGATCATGCACGACCTCGCGGTCTCCCCCGCCGTCCCGGCCGGTTTCAGCACGGCGGGCGAGGAGGACTCACGGTCCTCGTTCCAGGCCGGCAACGGCGGCTTCATGGTCAACTGGCCGTACGTGTGGGCCGCCTTCGACTCGGCGATCGAGGAGGGCACACTTCCGGCGAACTTCAAGGACGACGTCGGCTGGGCCGCCTACCCGCGCGTCGACGCCGGCACCGAGAGCGCGGCGCCCTCCGGCGGCCTCGGCCTGTCGGTGAGCGCCTTCAGCCGCAAGCAGGACCTCGCGGTCCAGGCCGTCCGCTGCCTCGTCTCGGCGCAGAGCCAGAAGGAATTCATGATCAAGGCGGGTAACCCGGCCGCCCTGAGCGCGATCTTCGACGACCCCGAGATCCGCGAGAAGTTCCCGATGGCCGACGAGATCCGCACCGGTCTCGACGCGGCGACACCCCGGCCGGTCAGCCCCTACTACGGCGACGTCACCGGCTCGATCCAGACCGCGTTCCACCCGCCGGACGCGCTGTCGCCCGAGACGACCCCGCGAGAGGCGAACCAGCTGCTCGAAGACGTCCTGTCCAACAAGCGACTGATTTAAGGAGCGGCCATGAGCACCACCACCTCCGCCGCGCCTCCTCGCCCGCCGAAGGAGACCCGCGCGGCCCGCCGGATCCGGTTGACCGACCGTACGCGCAAGGAACGCAACCTGGGCTGGATGCTGGCCGGGCCGGCGTTCATCGCCATGGTCGCGGTCACCGGCTACCCGATCCTCAACGCCATCTGGCTGTCGTTGTTCGACTTCCGGCTCACCGACCCGTCCGGCCGGGAGTTCGTCTTCCTCGGCAACTACCTGACGATCCTGACCGACGGCCTGTTCTGGCAGCAGTTCGGCATCACGTCGCTCATCACGATCGTCACCGTCTCGGTGGAACTGGTGCTCGGCTTCGCGCTGGCGATGGTCATGCACCGGGCGCTCTATCTGCGCACCGCGTTGCGAACGGCGATCCTGATTCCGTACGGGATCATCACCGTCGTCTCCTCGTACGCGTGGGCCTACGCGTTCAGCAACACGTACGGTTTCGTGAACGGGGTGTTCGGCCTCGGTGAGTACGACTGGTTCGGCGGCACCTGGTCGGCCCTGTTCACGGTCTGCGTGGCCGAGATCTGGAAGACCACGCCGTTCATGTCGCTGCTGCTGCTGGCCGGTCTGGCCCAGATCCCCGACGACTACCTCGAAGCGGCCAAGGTCGACGGGGCCACCGCCTGGCAGCGCGTCAAACGGGTGATCCTGCCCAACATGAAGGCCGCCATCATGGTCGCCCTGCTGTTCCGCACGCTCGACGCGTTCCGGATCTTCGACAGCATCTTCATCATGACGGCCGGCGCGCAGAACACCGAGACGCTGTCGTTCCTGGCCTACCGGCAGACGATCAGCCGGGTCATGGTCGGGCTCGGCTCGGCCGTCAGCGTCATCCTGGCCGTCCTGGTCGTGCTGATCGCGGTGATGTTCGTGAAGGTCTTCAAGACGGACCTGTCCCAGCAGAGAGGGGACAAGAAGTGAAGGTCAGCCGCAGGACCCAGGCGTTCTGGATCGCCGGCGCCATCCTGATCATCGCGTACGCCATCATCCCGGTGCTGTGGATCATCTCGCTCTCGTTCAAGGAGGGCGACGACATCACCAACAAGTCCTTCCTGCCGAGCACGTGGAGCTGGGAGAACTACAAGACGGTGTTCGCGTCCGACTTGTTCACCACGGCGTTGCGCAACTCGGTGGGCATGTCGCTGATCGCCACCACGATCTCGGTCATCCTGGCCACCCTGGCCGCGTACGCCATCTCGCGCCTCGACTTCCCGGGCAAGCGGCTGGTGCTCGGGGTGGCCCTGGCCATCACGGTGTTCCCGGTCATCGCGATCGCCACCCCGCTGTTCGACCTGTGGCGCAACATCGGGCTCTACGACACCTGGCTGGGCCTGATCATCCCGTACCTGTCGTACTCGCTGCCGTTGTCGGTCTATGTGCTGGCCGCGTTCTTCCGCGAGATCCCGTGGGAGATGGAACAGGCCGCGCAGGTCGACGGGGCCACCGCCTGGCAGGCGTTCCGTCGGGTCATCGTGCCGCTGGCCACCCCGGGCGTGTTCACCGCGGCGATCCTGACCTTCTTCGCGGTGTGGAACGACTTCGTCTTCGGCATCACGCTGACCTCCAGCGAGGCCGCCCGCCCGGTGCCCGCCGCGCTCGCGTTCTTCCAGGGCGCTTCGCAGTTCTCGCAGCCGACCGCGCCGATCGCGGCCGCCGCCGTGGTCGTCACCATTCCGGTGGTCATCCTCGTGCTGCTCTTCCAACGCAAGATCGTCGCCGGTCTCACCAACGGCGCCGTCAAAGGCTGAAGGGATAATGGGATGGCCGCCATCGAGATGCGCAACATCGTCAAGGAGTACGGCGACGGTTTCAAGGCCGTCAACGACATCAGCCTGAACATCGCCGACGGCGAATTCATGATCCTGGTCGGGCCGTCCGGCTGCGGCAAGTCGACCCTGCTCCGCATGATCGTCGGGCTCGAGGACATCACCTCGGGCGACATGGTGATCGGCGGTGACCGGGTCAACGAGAAGGCCCCGCGCGACCGGAACCTGTCCATGGTGTTCCAGAACTACGCCCTCTACCCCCACCTGACCGTCTTCGAGAACATCGCCTTCCCGCTGCGGCTGAAGAAGGGCGTGCCCGAGGACGAGATCCGGCGGCGGGTCAACGAGGCCGCCGACATGCTCGAACTCCACGAGCACCTGCAGCGCAAGCCGGCCAACCTCTCCGGCGGCCAGCGGCAGCGGGTCGCGATGGGCCGGGCCATCGTGCGGCAGGTCAACGCGTTCCTGTTCGACGAGCCGCTGTCCAACCTGGACGCCAAGCTGCGCGGCCAGATGCGTACGGAAATCTCCCGCATGCAACGCCGCCTGGGCACCACGACCGTCTACGTCACCCACGACCAGACCGAGGCCATGACCCTGGGCGACCGGGTGGCCGTGCTCCGCCGGGGCTTCCTGCAGCAGGTCGCCTCGCCGCGGGAACTCTACGAGCAGCCGGTCAACATGTTCGTGGCCGGGTTCATCGGGTCGCCGCCGATGAACTTCCTGCCCGCCGTGGTCTCCGGGCAGCGGCTCAAACTGCCGTTCCTCGAAGTCGACCTGCCGGCCATCGCGGCCGGCAAGGTGACCGACGGGCAGCTGCTGATCGCGGGCATCCGCCCCGAGCACTTCGAGGACGCCAAGGTGGTCGACGCGTCGCGGCGGGAGAAGGGCGCGGTGTTCCGGGCCCGGGTCGACGTCACCGAGTGGCTGGGCGACTCGCAGTACGCGTACATCCCGTTCGAGGCCAACGAGGAGGTCACCAAGCAGCTGTCCGACCTGGCGGCCGAACTCGACAGCGAGGCCCTGCGCACCCAGCTCATCATCTCGATCGACGCGATGAGCCGGTTGCGCGAGAACCACGAGGGCGAGTTCTGGGCCGACACGCGGCGGATGCACCTGTTCGACCCCCGTACGGGAAACAATCTCACCCGTGACGAGGCGGCCGCGGCCGACCTGGCCAGCCTCGAGGAGGAGGAACTGCGCGAACGCATGGACTCGTCCGACACGGCTGCTCGGTGAGCCCGGTGGCCTGGTGGCGCCGCGCGGTGTTCTACCAGGTATACGTCTGGAGTTTCGCCGACTCCGACGGCGACGGGATCGGCGACCTCCCCGGTGTCCGGTCCCGCCTGCCCTACCTGCGTGACCTCGGGGTCGACGCCGTCTGGCTCAACCCGTTCTACCCGTCACCGCAGGCCGACAATGGCTACGACGTGGCCGACTACCGCGACGTCGACCCGACGTTCGGCACCCTGGCCGACGCGCACGCGCTGATCCGCGACGCGCACGCGCTCGGCCTGCGGGTCATCATCGACCTGGTGCCGAACCACACCTCGGCCCAGCATCCGTGGTTCCGCGCGGCGCTGGCCGACGGACCGGGCAGCCGGGCCCGCGCGCGCTACCTGTTCCGCGACGGCCGGGGCGTCGACGGCGCCCAGCCGCCCAACAACTGGACGAGCAACTTCGGCGGCCGCGCCTGGACCCGCGCCCCCGACGGCCAGTGGTACCTGCACCTGTTCGCGCCCGAACAGCCCGACCTGGACTGGACCGCGGCCGAGGTGCGCGACGAATTCCACTCGATCCTGCGGTTCTGGCTCGACCACGGCGTCGACGGTTTCCGCATCGACGTCGCGCACGGGCTGGCCAAGGACCCGCAGATGCCCGACCTGGGCGAGGACCTGGACCGGGCCGGCGCCAGCCACCCGCACTGGGACGTCGACGAGGTGCACGACGTCTACCGGGGCTGGCGCCGGGTGCTCGACGACTACCCCGGCGACCGGATGTTCGTCGGCGAGGTGGTGGTGCAGAGCGTGGAAAGGCTGGCGCTCTACCTGCGCCCCGACGAGCTGCACACGGCGTTCAACTTCGCCCTGCTGCGCGCGCCCTGGCAGGCATCGGCGCTGCGGCAGGCCATCGACGACAGCATCGGCGCGCTGGCCCAGGTCGGTGCCCCGCCCACGTGGGTGCTGTCCAACCACGACGAGACCCGCCACGTCACCCGCTACGGCGGCGGCACCCTGGGCCTGCGCCGGGCCCGCGCGGCGATCCTGATGATGCTCGCCCTGCCCGGCGGCGCCTACCTCTACCAGGGCGAGGAACTGGGACTGCCCGAGGTGACCGACCTTCCCGACCGCGTACGGCGTGACCCCGTCTTCTTCCGCTCCGGAGGCGCGGCCGCCGGCCGTGACGGGTGCCGCGTGCCTCTGCCGTGGTCGGGCACCACGCCGTCGCTGGGCTTCGGCCCCGGCCACGAGACGTGGCTGCCCCAGCCCCCGTCGTGGCGGTCCCTGACGGTCGAGCGCCAGACCACCGACCCGGCCTCGATGCTGAGCCTCTATCGGACCGCGCTGGCCATGCGCCACCAGATACCCGCGCTGGCCGCCGAGGACCTGACGTGGCTGCCCGCGGCCGAGAACGTGCTCGCGTTCCGCCGGGGCCGCGACTTCGTCGGCGTCGTCAACGTGGGCGACACCGCCGCTCCCCTGCCCGCCGCCGCCGACCCCGCCTCGCTGCTGCTGGCCAGCGATACGATCAGTGACACCCTCCCACCCGCGACCGCCGCCTGGTTCGGCTGACTCTTTTTTCGCTAGGCGAGGGTCAGGCCCTCGCCGGCCACCGAGTCGACGGCGCCGGCCCACCACCAGGCGGCGCCGTTGACATAGAGGCAGGGCGCCTGCGCGGTGATGTCGTCGCGGAGTGCGGTCAGCTCGGCCCCCGGCATGAGCAACCGGACCACCCGCCCGTCGGACATGGGCAGATCCCAGCCGAACCGGCCGTCGCGGTCGGCCCCCGGGTCGCGGACCGGCTCGCCGTCCAGCCCGGCAACCCGGCGCCGGATCGGAACCTCGTCCATCACGGCGGCCCGCCGCCGCACATCGGCAAGAAAGGCCTCCAGGTTGGCCACGGCCAGCTCTTCCCGAGCCTCCACCACCGGCTCCGTCCCCGGATTGATCATGCCCGGACGCTACGGCGTCCCACCGCGGCCGGCCGCCGTACGGCCTCCGCTCACCCGCCCGAGTGGTTCCGGGCGGGGTCCACTACGGTGCCTGGCGTGGGGCTCAGCGGGTTCGTGTACTGCCGTTGCTGGAAGGACGCCGGGCTGGACGGGCCGATCGGGTTCGACGAGGACGGCTGGCTCGATCTGCTGACGCCGGAGGATCCGGTGGCGCGGCAGTGGTTCCGGGACGGGTGCGAACACGACGACTTCCAGGTCACGTGGGCCGACCTGGGCAGCCTGGGTGGTCAGCGGTACTTCCGGCAGACGTGCGAGGCGATCGGGTGGTCGCTGCTGCCTACCATGCACGAGGTCCTGCCCACGACGAACGACGGCGGCATCCCGGCGGCCGACGTGCCGGACTTCCTGACCGAGCTCGCGCTGTTCGAGAGCCAGGTGGGCACGGTCGACGAGACGGTGCTGCGCGACGAGGACACCGGTCACGGGATCCACGGCTGCGTCGGATCGCACCGGTCGGTCTTCGGCTGGACGGGGAAACTGCACACCGGCATCGACGCGGACGGCTTCTTCGTGCTGGACACCGGCGCCGACCCGCCGGCCGAGGTGTTCCGGGCGAGGCGGTTCACGCAGCGCGCGCTGCCCGGCGACCTGGTCGAGCTCACCGGCGACCACGGCACCGCGCGGCTGCCCTTGTGGCCGATCGGCAGCATCCTGCCGACCACCCCGGAACGGCTGGCCGTGGTGACCCGCCCCCAGTCGGCGGAGGACTGGGGTTACCGGCTCGGGTTGCTGCGCACGCTGTGCGCGGCCTCGCTGGCCACCGGCAACCCGGTGAAATGGGCCTGAACGCGGGCTGGTTTGGACGGTGTGTAGAGCCAAGCCTGGAAGAAAGCGCCCAGGTCGCGGCCCGCGATGCGGTTGGCCAGGGTGATGAACTGGGCCGTATCGCCGTTGCGGTCACGGTGGGCGGCCGGCCACGCCTTCAGGAGGCGGAAGAACGCCGGGTCGCCCATGGTGACGCGCAGCTCCTGCAGCATCATCGGGCCGCGGAAGTAGATCTCGGGTGTGATGACGGGGACTCCGGGGTCGCCGAGCGGCAGCGTCCACACCGTGTCGTCGTCGGGGAAAGCGTCGAACAGCTCGTCGAACAACTGCTGGGCACTGGCCTCGCCGGTGTGTTCGGACCACAGCCACTCCGCATACGTGGCGAAGCCCTCGTTCAGCCAGATGTCCTTCCACCTGGTCAGGGAGACCGAGTCACCGAACCACTGGTGGGCGTTCTCGTGGACGATCACGCCGAGGTTGGCGCCACGCCGGAAATGGGTCGTGCCGTAGGTGGGCCGGGTCTGGGTCTCCAGCGAATAGGGCAGGGCGCCGGGCGGGGTCACCACGCCGCCCTCGGACTCGAACGGGTAGGGGCCGAAGACGGTGCTCTCCCAGTCGATGATCTCGCTGGTGCGGCTCACACTGGCCCGCGCGGCTGCCTCGAGCTCGGGAGTGAGCAGTTGCGAGTACGCGTGGATCCCGGGTCTTCCCCCGGCCGAGCGGGTGCGTTCCACGTCGTACTGACCGATCGCCAGAAAGGCCAGGTAGGTGGCCATGGGATGGGCCGAGTGCCAGCTCCACCGCGTCCAGCCGGGGCCGTCGGGGAACGGTGCGCGGGGCAGGGTGCCGTTGCTCAGAACCTCGACCCCGTCGGGGACGGCCACCGAGATGTCGAAGCGCGCCTTGTCGGCCGGGTGGTCGTTGGACGGGAACCACCACCACGCCTCTTCCGGCTCGCCCGCGGCGAGGGCGCCGTCCGGCGTACGGAACCAGGCCGTGAACCCCGCACCCACCTTGGTAGACGGCATGCCCGAATAGGTCACCCGGACCGTCATGGTGTCGCCCCAGCGCAGCGGCCGGGCCGGGGTGACCACCAGTTCGTGGTCACCGCGGCGGGTGAACCGGGCGGGGCGACCGTCGACTACCACCGACCGGACGTCGAGCAGGAAGTCGAGGTCGAAGCGGCTCAGGCCCTGGGTGGCGCGGGCCTGGATGGTGGTGGTGCCGGAGAGCTCGTCGGTGGACGGCTGGTAGCGCAGGCGGATGTCGTAATGGGTGACGTCGTAGCCACCGTTGCCGTAGTCGGGATAGTAGGGGTCACCGATACCGGCCGCCCCCGGCACCGGCGCAACCGGGCCGGACAGAAGCACCGCGAGCAACGCTGTCGTCCATGCCATGAGCCGGACGCTATCGAAGGCCGAAGATCAAAGTTGCCCCGGAAAGCCCCGGAAAGCCCCGTGAAGCCCGTCTGAAACAGCCGTGAAGTTAGGCGAACCCGGCCCGCACATCCTGACCGGACGAGAGCAGCAACTGCAGCAACACCCGGGCCTTGTACGGATGCAGGTCGCCGGCCGGGATCAACCCCCGCGCGACAAGGTCACGTTCGGAGCCGGGGAACCCGTACGTCGACACCCCGACCCAGCCCGCCCCGGTGCGCGAGGCCAGCACGACGGGGATCCGCTCGGCGATCACGCTCAGATGGCCCACCCACGGTTCGGGCACGTGCCCCACGCCGAAGCCGGCGACGACCAGACCGTCCACCGAGGAGGCGTACGCGGGCAGCAGGCTCCCGTCATCGCCCAGCGTGGCCGTGTAGAGACCGACCCGGGCGAGCGCTCCCCGTGGCACGGGCACACGCTGACGGCGTACGGGAAAATGGGTGAATCTGACCCGGCCCTCGGCGACGTGACCCAGGGGCCCGCCGTCGGGTGAGGTGAATGCCGCCGTGCTCATCGTGTGACTCTTGCGCACCCGCGCCGCCGCGTGGATCTCGTCGGCCATCACCACCAGGCAACCGAGACCACGGCTCGAATCGGCGTGCGCGACCCGCACGGCGGCGAGCAGGTTGGCCGGGCCGTCGGCGCCGGGCAGAGTCGGGTTGCGCATCGCGCCGGTGACGACGATCGGGTGCTCGCTGTCGTGCAGAAGATCGAGCACGTAGGCGGTCTCCTCGATGCTGTCGGTGCCCTGCGTGATCACCGCACCGCGCACCCCGTCGGCGAACGAAGACACCAACGTTTCCCGTACGGCGAGAAGGTCGTCGACGGTCAGCCCGGAACCCGCCACGGCTCGCAGACTGCGCGCCTCGAGCGGCACCGACGCGAGCGCGGGCACGGCGGCGACGAGCTGATCGGCGCTGAGGGCGGGAGCGACCCCGCCATCGGGAAGGGCCGTCATGGCGATGGTGCCGCCGAGACCGACGATCAGGATCTCGGTCACGCGCGCGACCGGCGGGCGTGGGCGGCGCCGAGGCCGAGCTGGGCGTCCTTCCGCATGCGGGTGATCCTATCCACCTCGTCCGGCATCTTGATGAACCCTCGAGGCGACCGCCTGCCGCGCCGGCCGCCGAGGCGCGGTGGTCGATGTTACGAAGCGTGACGACATCGAACGGACTCTTCCCGGGGCCTAGCAGAACCCGGAGCGCGGCGCGACCCCGAAACACCGGCCGGAAGGACCATCCGGATCGACGTTCAGCCGGAAGATCCTAGCCACGGCGGGGCATCTCACGTGACGGGAGAGGCAGGAGTTGAAAGTGATTCCTCATTGAGTAGTCTGCTGGCCGTCGTCTTGTGATGAGGAGCGCGCACAACCATGGTTTCCAACCTTCTTGACCTTTCCGCGAACCCGGCCACGAAGGAGGCCATCGTCAAGGACGCCCAGGCGCTGGTCGAGTCGGAACTCGCCAACAAGTCGGGCATCTCGGCCGGTGCCGTGAAGCTGGCCTACAAGGCGGTCACCTCGTTCGCCCCCGGCTACTACGTCGAGACCCTCAACATCCTGGTCCCGTCGATGCTCGAGGCGCTCCAGCCGTTCTGGGCCGACTTCCAGGTCGCCGGCGGCGGCTCGTTCGGCGACTACCTGGTCAAGCGCCAGGACGAGGTCACCCCGGCCCTGCTGAAGGTCACCGACGACATGGCCCACTCCTCGGAGAAGGCCGTCGTCGTCAAGGCCTACAACACCGTCCGCGGTGGCGCCGCCAAGCACATCGAGGCCGCCCTTCCGGCCCTCGGCGGTCTGGTGGAGAAGTACGCCGCCTGATCGGCTTCAGCGTGAAAGGGCCGCCCCACCCGGGGCGGCCCTTTTCTGTCACGGCAGCCGGAGGGTCCGGTCGATCCCGATCGCGTCGAGGAACCGGGAGTCGTGGCTGACCACCACGAAGGCGCCCCGGTACGCGGTCAGGGCCGCCTCCAGCTGGGCCACGCTGTCGAGGTCGAGGTTGTTGGTCGGCTCGTCCAGCAGCAGCAACTGCGGCGCCGGCTCGGAGAACAACACGCACGCGAGGGTGGCCCGCAACCGCTCGCCGCCGGAGAGCACCCGCACCGGCAGATGGGCCCGGGACCCGCGGAACAGGAAGCGGGCCAGCAGGTTCATCCGCTCGGCGTCGGGCAACGCGGGGGCGAACGCCGCCAGGTTCTCGGCCACCGTCCGCTCGTCGTCGAGCAGGTCGAGGCGCTGCGAGAGATAGGCCACCCGCGGCCCCGCGCCGGCCTGGATCAGCCGCATCAGCGTCGACTTGCCGGCCCCGTTCGGGCCGAGCAGCGCGATCCGCTCCGGCCCCCGGATGATCAGGTCGATCCCCTCGAACACCGTGCGCCCGTCGTAGGAGGCCGCCAGTTCCTGCCCCGAGAACAGAGTGCGCCCGGCCGGAACCGCGGTCTGCGGCAGGTCGATGACGATGCGGTCGTCCTGCTTGGCGGCCCAGCTGGCCTCGTCGTAGCGGGCCTGGGCGTCGGCCACCCGCGAGGCGTGCACCTCACCGCCGCGGGCCGCCGACACCTGGGCGCTGTTCTTCAGGTTGCCGGCGTGGATGCGGGCCAGGCCGGCGCTGCCCAGGTTGCGGGCCGCGGTCGACATGCGGCGGGCCGAGCGTTCCCGGGCCAGCTGCGCTTCGCGTTTCTGCCGTTTCAGGTCCTGTTCGGCGTTGCGCACCTGGCGGCCGGCCACCTCGCGTTCGGCCTCGACCGCTTCCGCGTACGCGGTGAAGGTGCCCCCGAACCAGCGGATCTCACCGTGGTCGAGGGCCGCGATCCGGTCCATCTCGTCGAGCAGCGCGCGGTCGTGCGAGACGACAACCAGACATCCCCCGTACGCCCGCAGCACCGCGATCAGCCGTTCGCGGGCCTCTCCGTCGAGGTTGTTGGTGGGTTCGTCGAGCAGCAGCACGTCGGGCCGCCGGAGCAGTTGCGCGGCCAGCCCGAGCGAGACCACCTGGCCGCCGCTGAGCGTGTCCAGCCGCCGGTCGAGGCCCACCTCGCCCAGTCCGAGCCGGTCGAGCTCGGCCCGGCTGCGCTCCTCGACGTCCCAGTCGGCGCCGACGGCGGTGAAGTGTTCCTCGGCCGCGTCGCCCGCTTCGATGGCGTGCAGCGCGGCGATCGTGCGGTCGACGCCGAGCACCTCGGCCACCGTCTGGTCGCTCGCGAACGGCAGGTGCTGGGGCAGATAGCCGAGCGGGCCGCCGAGCGTGACCGTGCCGCCGCTCGGCCGCAGGTCACCGGCGATGAGCCGCAGCAGGGTGGTCTTGCCGGTGCCGTTGGCGGCGACCAGACCGGTGCGCCCGGCCGAGATCGACACGGTCAGGTCGTCGAAGACCGGGGTGTCGTCGGGCCAGGAGAAGGACAGGGAGGTGCACACGACAAAAGACATGAGGAAGCTCCGCGGAAGATCGCTGAAACAGGGGACGACAGACAGAACCGGGGTGTGGTCACCCGGAGATGTCGTCTCCCAACACGTCGCGCTCCTCAGTCGGCGGACTTCGAGACTAGCGCGTCGCCTTCCGGTACGCATGGAAATTAATGTCGCGGCGGTGCCGGAACCCCATGGCGAGGTAGAGCCGGATGGCGTTCTCGTTGTTGCCGGCCGCGTGCAGGAACGGCCGTTCGCCCCGCTCCCGGACGACCGCCGCGACCGCCCGGACCAGCCGGTTGGCCAGGCCCTGGCCGCGGTAGGCGGGGTCGGTGCAGACCGCGCTGATCTCGGTCCAGCCCGGCGGGCGCACCCGCTCCCCGGCCATCGCCGCCAGCACGCCGTTGCGGCGGATGCCCAGGTAGGAGCCGAGTTCGCGGGTGCGCGGCCCGAACGGCCCGGGCCGGGTGCGGGCCACCAGGTCGAGCATCTCGGGCACGTCGGCCTCGCCCAACCTCACCACTTCGGGGTCGGGCGCCGCGACCAGGTCTTCGCCCGTGAGCTGCACACCCCGGCCGCCGCCGATGAGCTCCCAGCCGGGCACCGGGCCCTCGGGGGCGCCCGGCACCAGCAGGGTCTCCTCCGGCCCGGCCAGGGCGGCGAGATCGGCCCAGGCAGCCGGGTCGGCGGCATCCTCGACGGCCGCGAACGGGGACACCTCGGGGAGGTAGCGCGCGGCCTGCCCGCGTACGGAAGCGAAAGGTCTCTGCACGCCGAGCAGGGCGCCCCACACGGGGTTGTCGAGCACGGCCAGGTCCACCGTCGTCATGAGCTCCTTCCTACCGCCCGCGAGGCCCTGGCCGCCGTGCAATGTGACCCTCCGCATACCGGTCAGCGCAGCAACAGGTGGACGTCGCCGAACTCGTGCCACAGGTAGCGTTCGCGCAGCGCCGCCTCGTAGCCCGCCCGCAGCGCGGCCTCCCCCGCGACGGCCGTGAGCATCTTCAGGTGCGAGGCGCGCGGCTCGTGCAGGCCGGTGAGCAGCCCGTCGACCATCCGGATCTCGCGGTCGGGCTCGATCACGAGGTCGGTCCAGCCCTCGCCGGCGCCGCTCTCGAGGGCCCGCACCACCGTCGTGCCGACCGCGATCACCCGGTGCCCGCCGGCCCGCACGTGGGCGATCAGCCGCGAGGTCGGGGCAGGCACCCGGAACCACTCCGGATAGGGCGGCTCGTGCGCCTCGGCCGAGGCCACCCCGGTGTGCAGCGTGACCGGCGCGACCAGCACGCCCCGGCCGGCCAGCGCGGCGAGGACCGCCCCCGTCAACGGCCTCCCCGCGCTGGGCATCTCGGCGCTCCCGGGCTCGGTCGCGTACGCGTTCTGATAGACCCCGAGCGGCCAGTCCCGATCGGTGTAGCTGTAGCGGATCGCCCGCCCGTGCCGGGTCAGATAGCTCACCCGGTTGCCCGGCACGTCCGCCGCCGCCACCCACAGCCGCGACGTGAACGGCCGCAGCAGCGTGAGCGACCCTTCCGGCACGATGAATCGCAGCCCGGGCCGGGCGCCGGCGAACTGGCGTGGCTCCACCAACCAGGTTCCGTCGGGCTGCTCGGTCGAGACGTGGAGCCGCACGCCATCGGCCGTCTCGATCGCCGCCGGCAGCGTGGCCGAGTTGTTCACCACGAGCAGGTCGCCCGGTTCGAGCAGGCCGGGCAGGTCGGTGAACCGGTGGTGGCTCACCTCGGTGCCACGGCTCACCAGAAGGCGTACGCCGTCCCGGTCGACACCCCGCGCCTCGGCCGGAGACCGCGCCTCCAGGCCCGCGGGCAGTTCGAAGTCCACTGTGGTCACTGTCATCGGGCCACGTACCTCCCCGACTCCGGGCGCTCGTCGAGCAGCTTCAGGAACCACGGCACCACGGTCTCGGGCAGCGGCCGATCCGAGATGTCCTCGCCCGGGAACGCTTCCTGCTGCAGCCTCGTCCGCAGATCGCCCGGATCGACCGACCACACCCGCAGCTCCGGTTCCTCCTTGGCCAGCACCCGGCTCGCGTGATCCAGCGCGGCTTTCGCGGCGCCATAACCACCCCAGCCCTCGTACGCCTCCACGGCCGCATCCGAGCTGATGTTGAGCACCGCCCCGCGCCGCGACTGCCGCAGCTGGGGCAGGACGAGCTGGGTCAGCGCGATCGGGGCGAGCACGTTGACCTCGAACGTGCCGAGCAGAGCGGGCAGCGGGAAGTCGCCCAACGCCGGGGGTGGGCTGCCGCCGAGCGTCGACGCGTTGTTGACCAGCAGGTCGGCCCCACCCAGCTTGTCGGCGGCCGCGGCCAGCTCGGCCCGGTGGTCGTCGTCGACCACGTCACCCGCGATGGCCACGACGTTGTTGAGCGACGCCGCGACGGCTTCAAGATCCTTCTCCGTACGGGCATCGATGACGAGATTCCACCCCGCGCCGGACAATCCACGGGCGAGGGCGGCGCCGAGCCCCTGGGAGGCACCGGTGATAACGGCTGTCTGTGTCATGCCTCGACCCTGCTCGCCGCCCCCGGTGCCCGGCCTCGGGCCAGGGTCGCCTTCCTCGCGGGACCTTGGTCCTAGGACCATCGACAGAGGTTTCCGGCCGCGGCCGAAGTTATCGTGGGCGCGTGGAACCTCTGCACACCGCGCGCCGGCTGTCGGCGGCCGTGCTGGCCGTCAGCAACCAGCTCACCGTGCCCGAGGTGCTGCAGACCATCGTCGACACCGCCCGCGAACTGGCCGAGGCCGAATACGCGGCGCTCGGCGTCCCCGACGACGGTGGCTCGTTCGCCCAGTTCCTCGTCTCCGGCGTGCCGGCCGAGCAGCAGGAGGCGATCGGCCCGCTCCCCCGCCAGCACGGCTTCCTCGCCGTGATGCTGCGCGAACCGCAGGCCCAGCGCCTCGACGACATCCGCGCCGACCCCCGGTTCGACTGGTGGCCGTCGGCCCACCCGGTGCTCGAGGCGTTCCTCGGGGTGCCCATCACCAGCGGCGACGAGATTCTGGGCGCGCTCTACCTGGCCAACAAGCCCGGCGGCTTCACCTCGGAGGACGAGGAGCTCGTACGGGTCCTGGCCGCGCACGCCGCGATCGCGCTGACCCACGCCCGTCTCTATGCCCGCAACCGCGAGCTGACCATCGCCGAGGAGCGGGCCCGCATCGCCCACGACCTGCACGACGCGGTCGCCCAGCGGCTGTTCGGGCTGCGGCTCACCGCCCAGGCGGCCGACCTGCTGGTCGACCGCGATCCGGCGGCGGCCCGGGCCCGGCTGGCCGAGGTTTCGACGCTGGCCCGCGAGGCGGCCGAGGAGCTGCACGCGGCCGTGCTCGAACTGCGGCCGGCCCGCCTCGAGGAGGACGGCCTGCCCGACGTGCTGCGCAAACAGGTGCAGATCCTCGACCGCGCGTCCGGTCCCGGCGGCCCCCGGCTGTCCTACGCCGAACAGGCGCCGGACGCGCTGACCCCGGCCCAGCAGACGGTGATGCTGCGCGTGGCCCAGGAGGCACTGCACAACGCCGTACGGCATGCCGCCGCCCGGACCATCGAGGTGCGGCTCGCCGGTTCCACCCTCGAGGTGGCCGACGACGGAATGGGCTTCGACGTCGACGCGACCCTGAAAGCGGGCCGCAGCCTCGGATTGCGCTCGATGCGGGAGCGGGCCTGCGCGGTCCGCGGCCGGGCCACGATCACGTCGTCGCCCGGTGGTGGCACGGTGGTGCGGCTGGAGGTGCCCGGTGTCTGAGATCCGCGTGCTGATCGTCGACGACCATCCCGCCGTACGCCGTGGGCTGCGGACTTTTCTGGAACTGGCCGGGGATCTGACCGTGACCGGGGAGGCGGCCGACGGCCCGACCGCGCTCGAACTGGCCGAGCAGACCGAGCCCGACGTGGTTCTGCTCGACATGGTGCTGCCCGGCATGGACGGCGTCGAGGTGCTGCACGAGCTGCGCCGCCGCGGACTGCCGGCCAAGGCGCTGGTGGTCACGAGCTTCACCGACCGGGCCCGCCTGGTGCCGGCCGTCCGCGCCGGGGCCCGCGGCTATCTCTCCAAGGACGTCGACCCCAACGCGCTGGTCGCCGCCGTCCGCTCGGTGCACGCCGGTCATCTGCTGCTGGAGCCGGAGGTGGCGGCCACGCTGCTCGGGGCGCCCTCAGACGTGCCCTCGCTGACCGCCCGCGAACGCGACGTGCTGGCCCTGATCGCCGAGGGCCGCTCGAACCGGGAGATCGCGCGGGCGCTGGTCGTGGCCGAGAAGACGGTGAAGACGCACGTGTCGAGCATCCTGATGAAGCTGGGCCTGGCCGACCGTACGCAGGCCGCCCTGCACGCCGTCCGCACCGGTCTGGTCCCCGACGATCACCAGTGATGCGCTGACCGCCCGTCGGTGAAAAAGCCCGCGGTCGGCCCGTACGGCCCCAGGGTCGCCAGCTCGACGGCGATCGCGGCCGCCTCCTCGACCGGCCGTCCCAGGCCCGCGCTGAGGTCGGTCGCGGTGAGTCCCGGGTCGGCCGCGTTCACCTTGAACCCCTCGTTCAGCAGTTCACCGGCCGTGCGCCCCGTCCTCGCCGTCCGGCCGCCGACACCGAGCGTTTCGAGCGGGCCCTGGTGAGCGACGTGCGGGCCGCGGCCGTCCGTTACCCCGACGATCCCTCGTTGCGGGCCCTGATCGTCTCGCTGCGGCGGGTGAGCCGGCGGTTCCGCACGATGTGGGCCGACGGCGTGGTCGCCGAACACCGCAACGGGCCCAAGACGTTCGGCTCGGCCACCTTCCGATGCGACACGTTCACGGTCGCGGGCGCCGACCTGCGGGTGGTCACGTACACCCCGGCCTGACCTCTGTGATCAGCCCGCGCCGCCGGGTCTCTCCTCGGCGGTGCGAGTGGTCACCTATACCCCCGTCTGATCTCTGTGATCAGCTCGCGCCGCCGGGTCTCTCCTCGGCGGTGCGAGTAGTCACCTTCACCCCGGCCTGACCTCTGTGATCAGCCCGCGCCGCCGGGTCTCTCCTCGGCGGCCGGCCGAACCGTGGCGTCCGCGGCGGTCGCTGTCCCGCCACCCACTCCGTGCAGCCACCACTCGAACGTGTCCGCACGCACCGAACTCCCCCGACGGGCGCGGGGTAGATTCCGCGGGTGTCGAACCCGCCGCCCGTACGGCCGATGTGGCCCCTCTACGCAGCCGGCTTCACCACCGCCTTCGGCGCCCACGGCATCGCCGCCAACCTCGGCGTATTCTCCGACGACGCGGTCACCTCGCTGCTGGTGCTGGGTGGTCTGCTCGCCCTCTACGACGGGGCCGAGGTGCTGCTCAAGCCCCTGTTCGGCACGCTCGCCGACCGAATCGGCGCCCGCCCGGTGCTGATCGGCGGCCTGGTCGCGTTCGCGGCCGCCTCCCTCGTCTACGTCGTCGCCGACAGCCCAGGCTGGCTCTGGGCCGCCCGCCTCGGCCAGGGCGCCGCCGCGTCCGCGTTCTCCCCGTCGGCGTCCGCGCTGGTGGCCCGGCTCAACCCGGCCGTCAAGCATGGGCGGGCGTTCGGCTCGTACGGCTTCTACAAGTCGATCGGCTACACCCTCGGCCCGTTGCTGGGTGGGGTGCTGGTGTGGGCCGGCGGCCTTCGTCTGCTGTTCATCGTGCTGGCGCTGCTGGGCGCGGCCGTCGCCGTCTGGGCCGGGCTCGCCGTCCCGGTCGTCCCGCCCCTGCCCAAGACCCGGCAGACCGTGCTCGACCTGGTCCGCCGTCTGGCCCACCCCGCCTTCCTCGGCCCGACCGGCGCCTTGGCCGCCGCGACCGCCGCGCTGTCGGTCGGGGTCGGCTTCCTGCCCGTCACCGGACGCCAAGCCGGTCTCGGCACTATCGCCACCGGCGCCGCCGTCTCCCTGCTGGCCGCCGCGGCGGCGGTCGTGCAGCCACGGGCGGGCCGCGCCCTCGACGACGGCCGCCTCTCCAGCCGCGCCGGGCTCACGGCCGGGTTGGCGGTCACGGCGGCCGGCCTGGCCGCGGCGATGCTCCCGGGGCTGGCGGGCGTGCTGATCGCGGCCGCTCTGATCGGCGCCGGCACCGGCCTGATCACCCCGCTGGGCTTCGCCGCCCTGGCCGCGAGCACTCCCCCCGAGCGTCTCGGGCAGACGATGGGTTCGGCCGAGCTGGGCCGCGAACTGGGCGACGCGGGCGGCCCCCTGCTGGTCGCCGGCATCGCCACCGTGGCCACGCTGACTTACGGTTTCGGGGCGCTGGCCCTGCTGCTGGCCGCGGGCGCTCTGCTGGCCGCCGTTCACTTCCGCGGCGGCGCCCGGGCCCGGGACGCGTGACACCCGCCTGCGGCTCACAGCAGCAAACCTCCCGCCGCGCCTCGTCCGAGCAAACCTCCCGCGACGCCCCGTCTCAGCGAACCTCCCGCGACGCCTCGTCCCAGCGAACCTCCCGCGACGCCCCGTCCCAGCAAACCTCCCGCGACGCCCCGTCCCAGCAAACCTCCCGCCGCGCCGCGTCCCAGCGACCTCCCGCAACGCCTCGTCCCAGCGAACCTCCCGCGACGCCTCGTCCCAGCGACCTCCCGCTGCGCCGCGTCCCAGCGAACCTTCGGGGCGGCTCGCGCGTCCAGATGGTATGACACGACGAAGGACGGCCCATGGCGCGCGGTGACACGGAGTTCTCGGAGTTCGCCGCCGCGGGCTTCCATCGGCTGCGCCGCGCGGCCTACCTGCTGACCGGCAACGCGCAGCACGCCGAGGACGCGGCCCAGGCGGCGCTGGTCAAGACGTATGCGGCGTGGCGCCGGGTGCGGCGGCAGGACCCGTACGCGTACGCCCGGAAGGTCATGGTCAATCACCTCAAGGACCAGTGGCGCCGGCCGCTGCGCGAGGACGCCCGGGACCAGCTGCCCGAACGCCCCTCACCGCAGGACCTCGCGGGCGATGTGACCGATCAGCGCTGGCTCCTGGACGCCCTGGCCCGGCTGGCCGACCGGGAACGCGCGGTCGTCGTGCTGCGGCACTTCTTCGACCTCAGTGAGAAGGACGTCGCGGCCGAGCTGGGTGTGGCCGTGGGCACCGTCAAGAGCCTGAACGCGCGGGCCCTGGCCAAACTGCGCGTGACCCTCGACTCCCCCGACTTCGCCGCTAACGGAGCCTGCTCATGACCGACCTCGACACTTTCCGCGCGGCGCTGCAGCAGCCCGACGAGGGCCGCCCGCCCGCGATCGCCGACATCATGCGGGCGGGCCGACGCCTGCGCCGCAAGCGCCGTTTCGGGTACGGTGCCGTTGTCGCTGCCGCCCTGGTCGCGGTCACCGCCGTCGCCTGGCCGACCACGGCGCCTCCCGCCACCGTCTGGCCGGCCGCCGCGGTCGACGCCGAGGGTTCCTGGGGCCAGCCCGTCGCCACCGGCCTCCGTTCCGGCAAGCACGAGATCGTGGTGACCGCGTTCCACAACGTCAATCAGGCCTACCCCGACATCACTTTCGGCGTACGGGCGTGCGCCGCCGACACCTCGGGAAAGCTCGGGCCGTGCCACAACCAGTTCGACGACGTGGCCCCCGACCGCAGTCCCGGTTTCCACGCCATCGGCCTGCCGTCCAACCTGGACTACGTCGACCTGCCCATGTACGGCTACTACGTCGGCCCCGCCACGACAATCACCGTCGACTCCCGGGGCCGTACGGTCACCGCCGACACCGCGGTCTGGAGCGAGGACCCGGAGGTGGTCCTGTTCTGGTTCGACTTCAAGGATGTCTATCTGAAGCCCGACAAGACCCACCCCAACTACAAGAAGCAGAAGGTGACCCCCGGCGAACTCCCCGACGTGGCCAACTGGTCCGCCTACGACGAGTCCGGCCGGAAGCTCCCGCTCGGCAAGCCGTTCGTCATCGGCTGACCCGGGCCAGGTGCACCACGACGTCGGCGGTCAGCTCAACGGTCTCGGGCACAACCCGCAGGATCGCGTCGTACAGCTGCTCCTGCTGCTCCACCGGCAGTTCGAGATAAGCGGAAATGGTGGAGAGGTGCCCGACGTAGTAGTCGGCACTCACCGCCCAGCGCCGCTCGATCACGGCCTGCCGGACATCGGTGAACCGTTCTGATTCCCGCAGTTCCGGGCCAGGCCACTGATCGGTCTGGCCCGGCAGCGTCACGTCGTCGCTCTCGAGAAACGGCGCCCGGACCGCCCGAACCGCCTCATCCACCGCCGGGTCAGCCAGATCGACCGGCCCGCCGAAGCAGGCGAACACCCCACCCGCCTCGAGCATCCCCCCAGCCGCGCCCATCGCCCTTCGGGCCGCGTCCAGTGCAACGATGCCGCCGCGTAGACCAGCCCGTACGTCTCCCCCACCGGCAGTTCCTCGAATGCGGCCCGAACCGTCCGGACGTCCTTCGGCACGTGCCGGCGCAGCTCGGCGAGCATGCCTTCGTCCGGTTCGGTCGCGGTGACCGCGATTCCTCGCCCCGCGAACAGCCGGGTCGCCTTACCGGTGCCGGCCCCGATCTCGAGCGCGTTCCCCACCGGCCGCTCCGCATAGGCCATGACCATGTCGAAGAGCTCATCGGGATACCCCGGCCGAAACCGCTCGTACGCCCCCGCCTGCGCCCCGAAACTCAGTGCCCGCCCCGTCACGCCAAGCATCCTGCCCGATCCGCGCAGCGAGTTCGCGCTGTTTACGCCGGCACGGTCGCCAGATCCTCGCGCTTCACGCCGGCACGGTCGCCAGGTCCTTGAGCAACAGCTCCCGATCCTCGTCATCTGCGATCGCCACGGCCAGCGCGCGTTCCTTGTTCTCCCGCGCCTTGTCCGTCTCACCCCTCACCCCGTACGCCCGGGCAAGCGCTTCAAACGCAAAGGCGAGATCCCAATCCGCGATGTCGTGCTCCCGGCAGATCGCCAGCCCCCTCAACGCGTGATGCAGCGCCGGTTCACCCCGCCCCAGAACCGCATAGACCCGCGAACACTGCCACTCCCCACGGCTGCGGTTGACCGCCTCCCCCACTTCACCCCAGTGATACCGCGAGGCGTGGGCCATGTGAATCATCCGGTCATCGTCCTCAACGGTCCGGTCGTCCCGCTCGAGCAGACCCCACACCCCGTTGAACAAATCCACGGCAAGCTGCCGCTCGTCGTCAGTCATGGCTGCCATGAGACCCCCGGCCGGTCCTCCGAAACAACACAGGCGCCCCGTCAGTGCCCATATTCGGGCCCGGTCACGAACAGTTAGCGGGTGATTGCGGGAAAACCGAGGGTTGCACAGGTTGGCGGTGAAAAGAACCACATAGGTCAGGTTGCACGAAATCGCGGCGCCATCCGTCTTGGTCTATGGCGCCGGCCGGCGCCCTCGCCGCCGCGAAAGGGAACCGTGCGCATGGCTTCGTCGCAAGGCAGACCCGCGTGGAGGTCGGAAGGCAGACCCGCGTGGAAGTCGATCGGCAGGGCCGCGTGGAAGAGGCCGATCGACTGGTTCCGGCGGTGGCCCCGGTGGTGCCGGTGGACGGCCGCGGCCGTCGCTGCGATGGAGCTGGCGCTGGGCGCGGTGGCCGTCGTCTACGTCGCGAGCGTCGACCTGCCGCCCGATCCGGCGCCGCCCCAGGCCTCGGTGCTCTATTACCGCGACGGCCGGACGGTGCTGGCCCGGGTCGGCCTGACCGATCGCACCGATGTGACGCTCGAGCAGATTCCGCCCGTGGTGCGGCAGGCTTTCCTGGCCGCCGAGGACCGCGGCTTCTACGACCACTTCGGCATGTCCGTGCGCGGGCTGGTGCGGGCGCTGTGGGCGAACGTCGTCACCGACTCGGGGCAGGGTGCGTCCACGATCACCCAGCAGTACGTGCGTAACGCCTACCTGACCCAGGAACGGACGGTCAGCCGCAAGACCCGGGAAGCCGTGCTCGCGCTCAAGGTCGAGCACCGGTACAGCAAGGACGAGATCCTCGAGCGCTATCTCAACACGATCTATTTCGGGCGGGGTGCGTACGGCATCGAGGCGGCCTCCCGCGCCTATTTCGGTACGGGGGTGGGCCAGCTCGACGCATACCGCGCCGCGGTGCTCGCCGCTCTGGTCAAGGACCCGACGCGCGGTGACCCCGCGGCCGACCCCAAGTGGGCCCGGGAACGGTGGGTGTGGGTCCTACGGGCCATGTCCGAGCAGGGCTGGCTGCCTGAGGGTGAGGCCGACCGGGCCCCGTACCCGAAAGTCGCCTCGGAATCGGTGACCGCGAGCGCCGTCGGCGGACCGGCCGGCCTGATCGCCGACCGGGTCGAGGACGAACTCGTGGCCGCGGGCATCAGCCGGCAGCAGATCCGCACCGGCGGGCTGCGGGTGACGACCACGATCGACGCCGGTATCCAGAAAGCGGCCACCAGCAGCATCGGAGCCGCCCTGCGCGGGCAGCCGAAGGAACTGCGCAGCGCCCTGGTGGCGGTCGGCCCCGGCGACGGCGGCGTCCGTGCCTACTACGGCGGCGACCGTGGCCGCGGATACTTCGACGACGCGCTCGCCGCCCGTCCGCCCGCCTCGACCTTCAAGCCGGTCGTGCTCGCCGCCGCCGAGGAACGCGACATCAGCTACCAGTCGCTCTACAACGGCACGTCGCCACGCTTGTTCTCCGATCGCGACGGCGCCCCGCTCTACAACCAGAAGAACCTGCAGTGCCCGGTGTGCCCGCTGAACATCGCGATGGTGTACTCGCTGAACACCCCGTTCTACGCGCTGGCCGAGCAGATCGGGCCGGACGCCGTGCGCGACCTCGCCCACCGCCTCGGTGTGCCCCGCCGCTACGGCGACCGCGAGACGCTGGTCGACGCCAAGGGCGAGCCGGAGCCCGGCCGCACCCGTTCCGACATCGCCCTCGGCCGCTATCCGGTCACCCCGGCCGATCTGACCAGCATGTACGCCACCCTGGCGGCGGGCGGACGGCGGGCCGAGCGGCACTTCGTCCGGTCGGTGTCCCGGGCCGACGGCGTCAAGCTCTACGAGCACGAGACGGAGACGCGCCAGGTGCTCTCCAGCGCGGTGGCGGCCGATGTCGGCGCCGTGCTGTCCGAGGTGGTGGATCACCACGGCCGGGTGCCGGGCGTTCCGGCCGCCGCGAAGACCGGTTCCCAGCAGTGGGGCAACACCGACGACTCGTCCGACGCCTGGACCGCCGGGTGGGCCACGGATCTGGCCGCGGTGGTCTGGGTCGGCCGCGAACTGCCCGGCCCGATCCGCGAGAAGGGCGGTAAGGCGGTCAACGGCGACGGCATGCCGTACCGGATCTGGCGGTCCTTCATGGCCGGCGCGATGCGGGGCCGGTCGGGCGAGGCGCTGCCCCCGCCACCCCGGGTCGGACGGCCGGGCAAAACTGATCTGGCGTCACTGGGCACCGACGTACCGCGGGGGAAGGCCCTTGTCTTTCCCGGGCCGCAGCGCGGCGACCTGGTCGACAAGTCGAAGGCGACCGGCTCGTGGGCGGAACGCGTCGAACGGCTGAACGGTGTGCTGGACAAGTACGCGGCGGACGCGCCCGATTTCTCGGTCGCGGTGGTGGACCGCCGCTCCGGCCGAAGCTACGACTACCGCGGCGACCGCCGGTTCGAGACGGCCAGCATCGTGAAGGCCGAGCTGCTGGCGGCGCTGCTGCTACGCGCCCAGGACGAGGGCCGCGAGCTCACCGAGGACGAACGTGCCCGCGTACGCAAGATGATCGTCGCCAGTGACAACGACGCCGCGGCCCGGGTCTACGACGACCTCGGCCGCGCGGACGGGTTGCGCCAGGCCGGCGACCGCCTGGGGCTGCGGGCCACCGACCCGGCCGGGCAGGTCGGGCTCAGCCACACCACCGCGAACGACCAGACCCGCCTGATCGGCGCCCTGACCGCCGCGCAGAGCCCGCTGAACCGCAAGTCCCGCGAGCTGATCCTGTCGCTGATGTCATCGGTCAACGCCGACCAGAACTGGGGAATCAGCGCCGCCTCCTTCTCAGGCGAACAGGTGGCGCTGAAGAACGGCTGGCTGTCCCGCTCGGCCGAGCAGGGCCGCTGGATCGTCAACAGCATCGGCCGCATCAGCGACGAGGACACCGACGTCTCGGTGGCGGTGCTGTCCCATGGCCACGCAAACCAGTCCGCCGGCGTCGAGGAGGTCGAACACATCGCCGCGCTGACCCGCAGCTACCTTGGCTGGTGAGACAGCTGCGTCGACGGGGATGAGGACATGGTGCACGACGCCTTTCAGCCGCGGATGCCACTCGTGATCGTCTACCCGTGCGTGTGCTGCGGCCATCAGACCATCGGCGAGCCGCCCGGCTCGTACGAAATCTGTCCGGTCTGTTTCTGGGAGGACGACGCCCTGCAGCTGCGGTGGCCCGACTGGCCGGCCGGCGCCAACCGCGTGTCTCTGATCGAGGCCCAGCGCAACTACGCGAGCTTCGGCGCCTGTGACGAGCACGGTCTGCGGTTCGTGCGGCCCGCCGAGGACAGTGAGGCCGTCATCCCGGGCTGGCGTCCCATCTCACCAGGCCGCGACCGCTTCGAGCCGCGCGGCGTGCAGCTGCGGCCGTGGCCGGAGGATCGGACCGTTCTCTATTGGTGGCGCACCCGGTCGGTGACGTGGTTCGAGCCTCGGCCGTGACCGGAGCCGGCCGGCGGAGGGTCAGCTTCGCGTGAGGGGCAGGTCGACGACGCGGCAGCGGTCGGCCAGGGGGAAGCGGGCCAGCACGCCGGCGGTCAGGTCGCGGATGCGGGCGGCCGACGGGCCGTACAGGTAAAGGGCCGTCTCGGTGGGTCCCTGCCAGTAGGACTGCATGTCGCCCTCGGCGGCGAGGCTTTCGAGCAGGGCCGTGATCAGCTCGTTGATGTCGCTGGTGCGGTAGACCTCGTCGGGCAGGTCGGTGCCGTTCAGATAAATGGCCACGCCCTCGGTGACGCCGAACGGGACCGGCTCGCCCTCGTCGACGGCCGCGGTCGAGCCCTTCGGGGCGCCGGCTGCCTCGAGCGTCGCTACGGCCAGCGCGAGCACCTCCTCGGGGTCGCCCTCGACGTCCAGATCGATGTCGCAGTACGCCGGTTCGCGCTCGGCGGTGAGCATCGTGCCCCCGCCGGTCACCTCGACGCCGGTGAACTTGGCGGACAGCGCCTCGTCGAGCGGGTCCTCGTAGCGGTCGCCCCGGTCGAACGGTCGCAGGCGGGCGTTCAGCGTGATGAACAGTCGCATCGGCACCGGCAGATTCTATGGTGGTCGGCGTGGAATCTCGCGAGATCGTCCGGGAACTGCTCGGTGAACTGTGCGTCAAGCTCGGGTTCTGCCTGCCGCCGACGAAGGACGCCCGCTGGGCGGCCCTGCTTCCCACCGCCCGCGGCTGATGGCGTCCCCGTCCCTGCGCGGCGCCGACGATGGCGGCCGGCCCTGGCTCATGGGCAGTTGGAGCGAGGTTGTCGACCGGCCCGACATGGTTGACGCGGCCATCGACCGGAAAGACGATTACGCGGGCGGCGCGAGCTTCCCCGGTGGCTACGCCGACGGTTCTCGGGGCCGCGTCGTCGCCGGTGCCGCGCTATCCCATGAGCGCGGCCTCCCGCCGGTCCGTGCGCCGGCCCGGAAGCCACCAGTTCCAGCGGCCCAGCAGCGTCATCGTGGCCGGCACCAGAACCATCCGGATGACGGTGGCGTCGATCAGCACCGCCGTCGCCATGCCCAGGCCGATCATCTTGACCGTTACGTCGGGGTCGAGCGCGAACCCGGTGAACACCGCCACCATGATGGCCGCCGCGCTGGTGATGACGCGGCCGCTCGCCGACAGGCCCCGGATCACGCTTCCCTGGGCGTCGCGCGTGCGCAGCCAGTCCTCGCGGACCCGGGACAGCAGGAACACCTCGTAATCCATCGACAGTCCGAACAGGACGGTGAACAGCAGCACCGGCACCCAGCTGGACACGGCGACCGCGTGCGGCAGGCCGACCAGTCGCGCGGTCGTGTCGTTCTGGAAGATCACGGTCAGGACGCCGTACGCGGCCCCGACCGACAGCAGATTCATGGCGGCCGCCTTGACCGCGACCACGGGCGCGCGGAACAGCACGGTCAGCAGCCCCAGCGACAGGGCCACCACGAACGCGACCACGATCCACAAGCGCTCGGCCAGCCGGTCGGAGATGTCCGCGAACACCGCCACCAGACCGGTCACCAGAACCCCGTCGGGCAGCACGTCCGACCGTAGGCGGTGCAGCAGCTCGCTGGTCGCCTCGTCCTGCGGCCCGGTCGACGGCTCGACCACGACGACGGCGGCGTTGCCCTCGACCACCGGCTGGGTGACCGTGGCCACACCCGGTTCGGCCCGCACGGCCGCTGTCAACGTCCCCAGATCGGGCACCTTGGCCCGGTCGACGGCCAGCACCAGCGGCCCGTTGGCGCCCGGGCCAAATTCCGAGGCGACCAGGTCGTACGCCGTACGGGTGGTGTTGGACTCGGGTTGGCTTCCCGCGTCCTGCGGCCAGGTGCGCATGCCCAGCATCGGCGCCGCCAGCACGGCCAGCACCAGAAGCGCCCCGACAGTGGCGAGCACCGGCCGGCGGCCGACCCGGGTGGCCCAGCGCGCGGTCAGGGTCGGCCCCACCTGCTGCCGCACCTTCAGGCGCGGCCCGGCCAGCGCGCACAACGCCGGCACCAGGGTGAGCGCGGCCGCCATCACGCAGGTGACCGCGAAGAACGTGGCGTACCCGAAGGACGAGTAGACCGGCAGCGTCGAAAGCTTCAACCCGAACAACGAGACCAGCACGGTCAGCCCGGCGACCACGACCGACTTCCCGGCCGTCGCGTTGGCGTGGGCGGCGGCCTCGAGCGGCGACAGACCCGCCCGCAGCCCCTCGACGTGCCGGGCGACGAGCAGCAGCGCGTAATCGATACCGACGCCCAGGCCCACCATCGTGGCGACGGTGGGGGCGATCCCGCTGACGTCGGTCACCCGCGCCAGCAGGGTGACACAGGCCGAGCTGGCCGCGAGACCGGCGATGGCCACCCCGATCGGCAGGCCGGCCGCGACCACCGAACGCAGCGCGAACCCGAGGATGAGCAGGGCCGCGACGATGCCGACCATCTCGGCGGTGCCGCTGGGCGCCTGCACGTTCTCGGGGACCTGCCCGCCCAGTTCGACCTGCAACCCCTGCTGGACAAGAGGTTCGACGGCCGCTTCGAGCGCGTCCACGCCCTCGGTGCCGTGGAAGTCGGTGACCGGCACGTTGTACTGCACGCCGATCAGGGCCGTGTCACCGTCGGCCGACATACGCGGCGGCGCGACGACCGCGGCGCCCGGAACCTGGGACAGGCGCGTCTGCAGGGTTTCCAGGGCCGCCCGGTCGATCGGGGTGTCCGAGTGCACGACGACGCGGGCGTCGGTGCCGGACATCTGCGGCATGTGCTCGCGCAGGAACTCGGTGCCGGCCTGCGACTGGGTGCCGGGCACGTTGTAGTCGTCCTGCGGCGTGCCGCCGTACGCCACGGACAGCCCGGTGAGGGCGGCGAGCACGAGCAGCCAGGCGCCGATCGTGCGCCAGGGGTGGGCGGCGGCCGAGCTTCCGAGCCGGCCGAGCAAGCGGGACATGCTGTTTCTCCTCCGTCAAGGGACGGAGAGACTGTCGCGGCTCCCGCTTGCAATCGGCTTGCGAGCCGTTTAAAGCCCGCTGCCCGGGCCGGCCCCGGCCCCGCTGCCGGGGCCGGCATCGACCCGCCGCGCGCGCAGGTCGCGACGGGTGCCGGGCAGCAGCAGAAGCGGCACCGCCCCAGCCGCCCCGGTCAGCACGAGGAACGTGCCGGCGTCGGCCAGCGGGAAGATCGGCGCGGGCGCGGTGGCGGTGGCCGTCATCTCCACCGCGTATCGCGACTCGACCTGCCCGAGGCCGTCGAGCAGGTCGGAGAGCCAGAACGCGGCCGGCACGAGCAGGACCGAGCCGGCCACGAGCAGCGTGCCCACCCACGCGGCCGGGCCGCCCCGGAACATCCGGATCGTCAGCACGACCAGCCCACCGGCCAGGAAGAGAAAGAAGTATCCGCTGGAGGTCACGCCGGCGTCGTAGGGATAGGGGACGCCCAGCAACGTCACGCCGAGCAGGGCCAGCCCGAGCGCGAGCATGGCGAGCGGCACGAGCAGAACCCGGAGAACGGCGGTCACCGCCCGGAGCGTACCGGCCGGACCGCCTCGCAGTGAATCAACTCAGGCGATCACGTTGCCGTCGGCGGTGGAGCGTACGGTCACCCGTTCGCCGATCGGCTCGCCGTCGGTCAGCAGGTCGAGGATCGCGTTGGCGCGCGCCACGAAGGGCCGCCCGTCGTCGAGCCGGCCGAGCACGATCCCCTCCCGCTCGCCGCCGCGCAGATGCTTGATGGTGTACGTCTCGATGACCGCCCCGCCGTCGGCCGTGCTCGCCTCGGGGGCGGCCGGGACCGCGTCCAGATCGGCCTGGATCTGCTCGCTGCGGGACGGCCGGAACTCGTACGGAACCGTGGTGTAGACGCCCGTGGAGTGCTTGCTCATGATGCCCCCGTTGGCCCCGACGAAGCCGTAGCTCCCGGGCGCCGACCGCACCCGCCCGACCACCGAGGCGATGGCGTGCATCGAATAGTTGTTGCCGGGCCCGCCGAAGAAGGGCAACCCGCCGGTCACGGTCAGCCCGCGCGGATCGTCCGTCGCCAGCCCGAGCGCCTCGGCGACGAGGAACACCGGTGCGGCGTAACAACTGTAGAGGTCGAGTGTGGACAGCTCAGCGGCGTCGATCCCGGCTACTTCGAGCGCGTGCTGCGCGGCCTTCGCGGCGGCCGGCGAGGCACCGTAGTCGGCCCGCTCGGTCAGGTTCCGCTCGCGCAGATCGGCGTGCCCGGCCAGATGAACCCACTTCTCTTGCGGTACGGCGTACTTCCGCGCCGCCTCGGCCGACATCAGCAGCACGGCCGCACCCTGGTTCACCTTGTCGCGTGCGACCACATAACGCGTGTAGGGGTCGGCGATGGGCCGGTTCGCTTCGGTCGGCGTCATCAGCGTCGCCGCATCGCGGAAAACCGGGGCGGCCGCGTGCGGATTCGCCGCCGCCACCGCCGTGAACGGTTCGAAGAGCTGCCCGATGGCCGACGAGTACTCGGATCGCGACATCTTCAACCGGGCCCGCCGGGCGTTGTCGATGAGCGCGTACTGCGACGGGGTGTCGGAGAGGCCGTGCGCCACGTGGTGCATCGAGATGATGCCGTCGAGGCCGTGCCCGCGCGCTTCCAGGCGGCCGCCGGGGCTCTCGCTGAAGTCGGGCTTGTCGTCGCGCGTGGCGTAGTAGCCGACGGTCGAGATGGCCTCGGATCCGAACAGCAGCACCACTTCGGCGTCGCCGGCCGCGATGGTGGCGGCGAACTCGTTCACCAGATGCTGCGGCGCCTGACCGCCACCGACCTCGAGCACGGCCCGCCGGGGTTCGGCCCCGAGGCGGGCCGCCACCGAGCGCGGGAAATTGTCGGAGGCGCCGAGCAGTGGCGTGGCCCAGGGCAGCGAGATCTCGAACTGCGGCACACCGGCAACAGTGTCCACCGTGGACGCCTCGATTCCCGCGTCGCGGAACGCTTCCCGGGCCGCGTCGGCGGCGAGGTCGACCGGGGAGCGCCGCGCGTAACCCGGCTCGCCGATCCGCTCACTCACCTCACCGACGCCCACCACTACCGGCGTACGGGGAAAGCTCATGAAAGACGGCCCGCCAGCTCGCGCACGCGCTGCTCGCAGTCGGCCGCCATCTGCCGGGTGATCTCGCCGGCCGGGCGGATGTCGCGGAACGAACCGACCACCTGCCCGACGAAGAACGACTCCAGCTTGAGCGCGCCCTCGTGCCCGGCCTCGGCGGCGGCGTCGATCCGTTGCCACGCGTCGTCCACGAGCATCGGCTGCAAGGGAAGCGGCAACGGTTTCGGGCTGCCCGGCGCGTCCCACTCGTCGTGCCAGGCCGTTCGCAGCTGACGGGCGGGCTTCCCCGTACGCGTCGGGGAGCGCAACGTGTCGGCGCTGCTCGCGGCGAGAAACTTGTTCTTGATGGCCGCGACCGCCACGTCTTCCGCGCTGGAGAGCCAGACCGAGCCGCACCAGACCCCGGCCGCGCCCAGCGCCAGAGCGGCCGCCATCTGCCGGCCGTCCGCGATCCCGCCGGCCGCGAGCACCGGACGGTCGCCCGCGATGTCGACGATCTCGGGCGTGAGCACCATGGTGGCGATCGTGCCGGTGTGGCCGCCGGCCTCGGTGCCCTGCGCGACCAGCACGTCGACGCCGGCCGCGATCTGCCGTTCGGCGTGCCGGGCCTGCCCGACCAGGGCCGCCGTGACGACACCCTGGGCCTTGGCGCGGGCCACGAGCTCGGGCGGCGGGGCGCCGAGCGCGCTGGCGATGAGCGAGATGCGGTGCTTGAACGCGACGTCGAGCAGGGCGACCGCGCCCGGCGTGGTCAGCGAGGCGGCGACGTGCTGGTGGTCGACGGTGGGCGCGGGCGGGATGCCGTACTTCTCGAGCAGGCCGCGCACGAACTGCAGATGCTCCTCGGGGATCTGGGCGCGCATGCTCGCGACCAGGTCGGCCGGGTCACCGGGCACGAACTTCTCGGGCACGAGCAGATCGACGCCGTACGGCTTCCCGCCGGTCTGTTCCTCGATCCAGGTGAGCTGGGCGTCGAGTTCCTCGGCGCCGTAGACGGAGGCGGCGAGCACGCCGAACCCGCCCGCGTTGGTGACCGCGGCGACGACGGCCGGCGATCGGTTGAATCCGACGATGGGGTGCTCGACGCCGAGCAGTTCGGTCAGAGCCGTACGCATGCCGACACGTTACCCGGCAGTCACTTGCGCCAGGCGCCGGATCTCGCTGCCCTGTTCGACCGCCATCTCGTTGGCGACCTCGCGCAGTTTCTCGTCCTCCCCGCCCTTGATCACATCGCCCGCCATCTGCAGGGCGCCGGTGTGGTGGGCGGTCATCATGGTGGCGAACCGGGTGTCGAACGCGGCCCCCTTGGCCGCGGCCAGGGCGCCCATGTCGGCCTCGGACTGCATGCCCGGCATCGTGCTGTGGTCGTGACCCGGGTCGTTCTCGGGCAGCCCCCGGTCCTTCAGCCACGCCTTCAAGAAGTTGATCTCGAACGGCTGGGCGGCCGCGATCCGGTCGGCCAGGCCCTTCAGCCGGGTGTTGGCGGCCCGCCCGGGAGCGAGATTCGCCATCGCGATCGCCTGCTCGTGGTGCACGATCATCATCTGGACGAACGCGGTGTCGATGCCGTTGTAGGTCGACCCGTCGGGCGCCTTGACCTGGCTGGAGTCGGTCACCACGGCCTCGTCGCCGGGCCCGCCCGGCAGCACCACCCGTTGCGGCGGGGTCGCGCTGACGCTCGGACGGGGCGCCGCCGCGGACTCGTCGGAGCCCATCCGGGCCGCGACCGCCACCGTCACGGCACCCGCGACCACGACCGCCGCTGCGACGAGCGTCGATGTCCTTACCCGGCCCAACACGCCTCCCGTATAGATCAACCGAGATGTTCCCGGAACGGGTTCCGGCCACTACTGTAGCGACAACGGTGAATACGCATCGTGCGCGACACCTCGCCGCTGTTGCATCAAACGGAGGGAGCCCTATGAAGCACCTTGCCCCACGAGGGCGGATGCTCAAGCGCCTGGCCGCCATCAGCTCGGTTGCCCTGGTCCTCAGCTTGCTGACGGCCCCGGGCAGCAGTGCGGCCAAGGCGCCCGCTGATCCGGGCACGATACCGGGCGTCGACGAGATCGTCAGCAGCCCGAATCTCAAGCAGGTCGCCCACCTGGACAAATCGGGTGTCCTGCCCGGCACCAACACCGACTGGGCCTTCCAGGGACGCTACGCGTACGGCGGAAACTACGACGGCTTCTACGTCTACGACGTCAAGAACCCGAAGGCGCCCACGGTCGCCGCGCAGGTGCTCTGCCCGGGCTCGCAGAACGACATCTCCATCACCGGGAACCTGCTGTTCCTGGGCACCGACTCGCAGCGGACCAACGACACCTGCGACAACGTGGCCTCGACGACCGCGGCCCCCGGCGACCGCTGGGAAGGCATCAAGATCTTCGACATCAGCGACCCGCTGACGCCGAAGTATCTGAAGTCGGTCAAGACCGACTGCGGCTCGCACACGCAGACCCTGGTCCCCGGCAAGCGTGGCGACAAGAACGTGTACCTCTACGTCTCGTCGTACAACCTGGCCGGCTCCGACCAGCCCAACTGCGCCCTGCCGCACGACAAGATCTCGATCGTCAAGGTGCCGCTGCGCAACCCCACGGCGGCCGCTGTGGTCGCCACCCCGGTCGTCTTCCCCGACGGCGGCTTCCCCGGCGCCCCGCAGAAGACCGCCACGACGGGCTGCCACGACATCACCGTCTACGCCGAGAAGGACCTGGCGGCGGGCGCCTGCATGGGCGACGGCGTGCTGTTCGACATCAGGGACCGCACGGCACCCAAGGTACTGACCACGGTCCGCGACGAGGTCAACTTCGCCTTCTGGCACTCGGCCACGTTCAACAACAACGGCACCAAGGTCGTCTTCACCGACGAGCTCGGCGGCGGCGGCGCGGCCACCTGCAACGAGGCGATCGGCCCGAACCGCGGCGCCGACGCCATCTACGACATCGTCAGCAAGCGGGGCGTGAAGAAGCTGGAGTTCCGCAGCTACTACAAGATCCCGCGCTACAACGCCGACACCGAGGTCTGCGTGGCCCACAACGGCTCGCTGATCCCGGTTCCCGGCCGCGACATCATGGTGCAGGCGTGGTACCTCGGCGGCATCTCGGTGTGGGACTTCACCGACAGCCGCCGGCCCAAGGAGATCGCCTTCTGGGAGCGGGGCCCGCTGTCGACGACCCAGCTCACGGGCGGCGGCTCCTGGTCGGCGTACTGGTACAACGGCTTCATCTACTCGAACGACATCACCAAGGGCGTCGACGTGCTGGAGTTGAAGGACGTCCGCACGGCGATCGCCAAGTTCTTCCGGGCGGACACGTTCAACGCCCAGACCCAGGACAACTTCCTGAGGTGGTAACGAACTGACCCGGTGCCCGCTTCGGTCGAGGCGGGCACCGGGTCAGACTGCGGCGTGACGCAGCCGGCTCACCAGCGCGCCGAGCCGATCGGGGCCCTCCAGGTGCGCCAGGTGCGCCTGCCCAGCCAGCTCATGAACGACCGCGCGCGGAGTGTGGCGGGCCACGTCGTCGAACGTGGTGCCGTAAGGCGCCCGACCGCGGTTGCGCTCACCCACGATCAGGTCGATCCGGGCAGCTTGCCGGGCAAACTCGTCCGGTTGCGGAGCGTCATTGACCGACCGGGTCTCGTGATAGATCGGCGAGCTGAGCCCGCGGAGGCCGGCCCAGAGCGTGGCGTCGGATCGCAACGACTCGATGACCGGGCCGGGCATACCGGTGACCTGCCCGAGCGCGACCTCGACACTGCGATCGAGGTCGCCGGCCTCATAGGCACCCTTGAGGTCCGGGAGGGCCGCCGCGCCGAAGGGAGCCATGATCGGCTCGTAGGCGATGAGGTGCGCCACCGGGATCGCGGTCGCGAGATGCAACGCGATGAGGCCGCCGTAGCTCCAGCCGAAGAGTGTGCGCACGTCGGAGAACTGACGCAGCACCGTCTCGGCGTCGAGCACCTCGGTCTGAACGTCGTACGCATCCGTCAGCGGGCCGGAGGGATGCCGCCCGCGCCGGTTGACGACGGCCACGGTTCGCCAGCCCCGCAGGTGCCGCGCCACCTCGGACCAGGCCGCGGAGTCGGACATCACGCCCGGGATCACGACGATCGCGGGCCCGTCCGGATCCCCGTAGACGTCGACGACCACCGAGCTGCCCTCGACGGCCACTCTATTCTGAATCATTCGCTCCATAATCTGATTCTGGAGCATCTGCTCTAGAATCGTCAACATGGCACCACGACCCGCCGGCCGGCCCCGCGCATTCGACCGCGACGAGGCGCTGCGTCATGCCGCTCACCTGTTCTGGCAGCACGGCTTCTCCGGCACCTCGACCCGCATGCTGACGGCAGCCCTGGGCATCTCGAGCTCAAGCCTCTATGCCGCGTTCGGAACCAAGGCCGACCTGTTCGCCGAAGCGATCCGCAGCTATGCGCTGCGCTACAGCGCGATCTACGAGCGGGCCGTGGCCGAGCCCACGGCGGCCGCAGTCGTCGAGCGGCTCCTGCTCGAGTCCGTCACGGAGTTCACCCGGACCGACGAGGGTCACCCCGGTTGCCTGACAAGCAGCGCGGTCATGGCCGACACCTCCTCCACCTTCGACGTACGCAAATACGTCGCCGGCCTCCAGCGCACCGACGAGGCACGCCTGCGAGGTCGCCTCGAGCAGGCAGCACGCGCCGGCGAACTGCCGCCCACCGTGCAAGCCACCATGCTCGCCGATCTTGTGCAGACCTTGTGGCAGGGCCTCTCGACTAGAGCCGAACTGGGCGCAACGCGTGAAGAACTCATTGCCGTCGCCACATTCGCGATAACCCTCATTCCTCAGGAGTCCACGAACAGCTAACACCCGAGCAGGCCGGCGACTGCCGCTCTCCCCAAGGCCGCCCCTTGGTGGGGGCGGTCAAGATTCCGCGGTTCAATGCGGCACGGCCGGGCACCAGGTTCCCGCCGGCATCGATGCCGGCAATGTGGTCAGGACCGCCCGAGCCGGTTCCGCGTTCGGAGATCGATGCCGGATCGACGCGACGATCGCTGGGTCAGCCCATCGACGGGTGATATGCAGCCGGCAATAACGGCACCACTCATCTGTATCCTTGCCGGGACGTGTCGAGCCATAGGACAAACTGGGTCGCCGGGTGACAGCAGGAGGCCGGACGTGACCGTCGCACCGCCTCGCCAAGGCTGGCCGCGCGCCGACGTCCTCGCCTTGATCGGCATCGTCGTGGCGGTCATCGCGATCGTGGTCGGAGCGACGTTCGCGATCGCGGTTCCCGAGATCCGGTGCAAGTTGGGTCTCGACAAGTGCCCCGCCACCGCCGACAACTGGACGGGCATTGCCCACACCATCGGGCAGCCGCTCAGCGGCACCCGCATGCCGTACAACGCGACGCTACCGGCGCCGGTAGCGCCAGCGGGAGTCCAGCCCGAGGTTCTCCTCACCATCTCCGAACTCACCAACCAAGGCAAGCCCGTCCAGGTCGGGTTGAGCGGCCGCGGGTTCTACGCCTACAGCAGCGTCGACATCGTCTGGTCGCGCCCCGACGGGAAGACGGCCGGAACCTACGCGGCACAGACCGACGACCGCGGGTTGTTCGACTACGCGTTGCTGTGGCGGCCTGACCCTGAATTGAAGAGGGCCGGCAACGACGGTGGGTGGACGGTACGGGTCACCGACCGTACCTCAGGCTGGGACGACGCCGCTCAACTGACCGTGCACAGCGACGACGGCACACCCGACCCCGATTCGTGGCCGGAGCCGAAAGCCAGCGCGTTCCGGCCGGCGAGCGTCCGTGGCGGCACCAGCGGGGCTCTCTGCGACGGCACCGGCGCATTCGCCACCATCAACCTCGAGGGCTACACCCCTGACGCAAGGGTCCGGCTCGAATACCGATCGCCCAGCAACGAGGTCGTACTGACCCAAGGCGTACGCGTCGACGGGCAAGGCCGCGTCACGGTGATCACCCTGTGGCGGTCGGCGTCCTGCACCGAGTCCGTCTATCAGGCACGCGCCATCGAGGACGGCACCAACCGCACAGCGACCGGCGCCATCCTGTTGCGGCCAAAGCCATGAGCCGCCCGATCACCCTGCAGATCACCACGATCATCGTCGGCGTCGTGGCGATCGTGGCCGGTGCAGCGGTGGCGGTGCTGGTCCCGGAGATCCGCTGCCACATCGGCTTGAGCCCGTGCCCGGAGCCGGTTCCGACCACGACCACTCGAACCTTCGTCGACGTCGCTCCCGCCGACGACGAACCGTTCCTGGTCCCCGGGCCGGAGGTGCCCGCGACGGGAGAGCCGATTCGAATCTGGCTCGACGACCCGGCGATCGTCAATCCGGGTAAACCGGTCCCGGTGATGCTGCGCGGTAGTGGATTCCAGCCGGAGGGACTCGCCGACATCGACTGGAGGACGCCAGACGGCGGCACCTACCTGGGCACGGCAACCTACGTCGGGGCCGACGGCAAGTTCGCGACCGGCCTGTATTGGTGGCCGCTGCAGGACATGGGCGTCGCCGGCAGCAACGGTGCCTGGTCTGTCCAGGTCACCGACCGCACATCAAGGCGGACGAAGAAGACGTCGCTGCGTGTGACCAGCGGCCCTGAAACCCCTGGGCCGGACCAGTGGCCGAGCCGGATGACGTGGCTGCCGCCGTTGACCGGGACGCCCGCGGTCGCAGTGGACATCCGCGGCGACGTGTGCCGCGACGACGGAGCCCGCGTGGAGCTCACGGCAAGCGGCTTCCCTCCCGACGCCAACATCAACATTCACCAGCTCCGAGCAGACGGCCAGCGTATCGGCTTCCAGAACTGGCAGACCGACGGCTACGGCCGCACCGAACACGTGGTCGAGTATTTCCGGTCGAACGGTTGTAACCAGGCCACGACCTTTCCCTATCGGGTCGTCGTCAATGTCGACGGCTGGTATGCGGAGGTGGCGGTGCCGCTGCGAGCAACCCCGCCGGCCTGACGCGGCGCAGATCGAGCCCTTACCGAAGGGACCGGCTCACGTCGGCTCGGCGTTCTCCTGCCGCAGCCGTTTCAACTCTGCTGATTCATCGGTCGTGGTCCCGGCCGGTTGCCCGTCATCGATCTGATTCTGGCGGACCCATCTTGCGCAGCGTCTCCGCAGTGCCGATACCCAGTTTCCGGGCGACCGCGGCGTAACCCGGCCGTACCTCGGCGACCATCTGCACCGCCCGCTCACGAAATTCCGCGGGGTACGGCGAAGGGCGTGACATGACTCGATCCTCCGGGAGACCGGGCCGATATCAAACCGGGGGCGATTGGATTCTGCGCAGCATGCGGCGACGATAGCTATTACCGTCGCGGGCATGGTGGATCATGAGATGTTGCAGGACAAGCCGCACCGTGAGGTGGTTCGCGTCGGCGACACCGTACGGCGGCCCTTGCAACCGTGGTCCGCCAGCGTGCATGAGCTTCTGCGGCACCTTGAGGACATCGATTTCCCGTACGCTCCCCGGTTCCTCGGCATCGACGACGAAGGGCGCGAAGTACTCACGTTTGTCGAGGGCGACTCCGGCCCCGACGGGTGGGCCCGGGTGGTCGACGAGCGCGGCCTGGTGGCCATGGCACGGCTGCTCCGGGACTACCACGACGCCGTACGGGGGTTTCGCCCGGAAGCCGCGGCGGGGTGGGCCGGGTTCACCGGTGACGGCGAGATCGTGCTGCACGGCGACTTCGGCCCGTGGAACCTTGTCTGGCACGGCACCCAACCGGTCGGGATTCTTGATTGGGACTACGCGTGGCCGGGGCGGCCGGTCCACGACGTGGCCTACGCGCTGGAATACGTGGCGCCGTTCCGCGACGACGACATGTGCCGGCAGTGGCTGGCCTACCCGGATGTGCCCGACCGGCGCCGTCGCCTGGAACTGTTCGCCGAGGCGTACGGGATGGAAGCTGTGGGTCTGGTTGACGAGGTCATCGCGCAGCAGGAGGCTGTCTGGGAGCGGGCCCGCCGGCTCGCCGCGCAGGGTATGCAACCGCAGGCCGAGTGGCAGCAGACCGGCTTTCTCGATCAGACGGCCGACCGCGTCCGCTGGAGCCGCGACAACCGGGCGCTCTTCGAGGGCCCAGCGGGAGAGCCTTAGCAAATCCGTAGAAGCAGACCACGTCGGAGGTACGTCATGTCGGATCTGAGCAAGGACACCGAGGCCCAGCTGGAGGAGATCGCCGAGGAGCGGATGGAGGAGCTGCCCGGCGAGACGGCCCTCGGCCACCGTGACCCGGCGGCCGGTGGCGAGGGCGAGCCGCAGGACTTCAAGGGCAACGAAGACGTCACGTTGCCCGAATGAGTGGCGAAGCGGGGGGCTTTGACGGCCCCCCGCGACCATTTACAGGCGGAAGTTCGCCCGCACGCCGCCGACCTGCACGCCGTACGTTCCGTGGGCCGTCTTCCACCCGCCCGACCAGTACTGCAGCAGGTGCAGATCGGCCAGGTCGGACCGGGACAGCGACAGGTCGACCGTGCGGCTCTGCCCCGGCGCGAGCGTGACCCGCTGGAAGCTCACGAGCCGCTTCGAGGGTTCCCCGGTCGAGGCGGGCAGGGTCGCGTACGCCTGAGCGACCTCGGTGCCCGACCGCCGGCCGGTGTTGGTGAGCCGAACCCGGATGTTCACTTCGCCGCGTGACGCCGACACGCGCAGATCCGAATACTTGAACGTGGTGTACGACAGGCCGTGGCCGAACGGGAACAGCGGCGCGATGCCCTGGCTGTCGTACCAGCGGTAGCCGACCTTGAGGCCCTCGTTGTAGTCGACCTGCCGGATGCCGCCGGTCACCACGCCCGGGTACTGCGCGGCGCTGCCCGCGGTGGGCGTGTCGGCGAGCGATTTCGGGAACGTCATCGGCAGCTTGCCCGACGGGTTGGTGTCACCGAACAGCAGCGACGCGACCGCCGGACCCATCTGCTCACCGGCGTACCACGTCTCGAGAACGGCCGGCACCCGCGACAGCCAGGGCATCTCGACGGCGCTTCCGGTTTGGAGCACGACCACCGTACGGGGATTGGCCGCCGCCACCGCCTCGATGAGCGCGTCGCCGTTGCCCTGCAGCCTGAGGTCGGTCAGGTCGGTGAATTCACCCATGCGTACGTACGCGAACACGACCGCGACGTCGGCGTTCCTGGCCGCCGTGGCGGCGGCCGTCAGATCACTGCCGTTGTCGAAGGCGACGGTGGCGCCGTTCCGGGCCGCTCGTGCGCGAATGCTCGTTTCCGGCGACACCAGATCCTCGCACTGCAGGGTCGTCGGGTTGCCGAACCGCCACGGCAGGCTGCACACCGACGACGCGCTGACGCCGTTGGTCGGTGTGCTCGACGCGGTGGCGCCGATGACCGCGATCTGATCGTTCCTGCGCGGATTGAGCGGTAGCAGTCCGTTGTTCTTGAGCAGCACGGAACCCTGCTCGGCGGTGGCGCGAGCGATCGCCTTGTGCGCGTTTGTGGACGCGTCCTCCACCGGCGTGGCCGGAAGTGCACGATCGAACAGTCCACCCCGAATGTACGAACGCACAACCTTGAACGCCGCCGCGTCGATCTGCTTCTGCGTGATCAGCCCCGCCGCCAGGGCCTCGTCGAGCCGAGCCGGTGTGAACCAGATCGGTCGGTTGAGCTCCTGGTCGAGCCCGTTGACCAGGCTGGGCGCGGTGGAGTGGACGGAACCGAAATCGCTCATCACGTAGCCGTCGAAGCCGATGTCGTCCTTGAGCACGTTGTTCAAACGCGCATTCTCACAGGCGTACACGTGATTGATCTGGTTGTACGAACACATGACGCTCTCCGGGCCGCCACGCTTGACGGCGATTTCGAACGGCAGGTCGTAGATTTCGCGCAACGTTCGCTCATCCGCGTTGGACGAACTTGTCTGCCTGTCCACTTCCTGTTCGTTGGCGACATAGTGTTTGAGCGTGGCGAGCACTCCGCGGCTCTGAATGCCCTTGGTGCCGGCCGCCGCGAGCAGCCCGGTCAGCAGCGGGTCCTCGCCCAGGTATTCCGGCGTGCGCCCCGACAACGGTGTACGGCCGCCGGCCAGGCCCGGGGCGAGCAGCACGTTCTTGCCCTTGTCGAACGCCTCGGTCGCCTGGGCGGCCCCCTTCGCGTACGCGAGGGGCTGGTTGAAGGTGGCCGCGGTCGCGATGGTGGCCGGAAACGCGGTGACGCCCGGCGTGAACCGCACACCGTCGGGCCCGTCGGAGTAGACGACGGTCGGGGTGCACGGCACCTGGACGGGATAGACGACGCCGCCTGTCCACTCGGTTTGTTGCGGGCTGTTCGCGGGTTGCTCGACCAGCCAGCGGTACTTCTGATGCTGGCTGCTCGCGGCGAGCAGTGCCTGGGCGCGCTTCTCGGGCGACTTGCGTGTGTCCATCCAGGGATAGGTCCTGCACTCGGCGGCGGTGGGCGCCGCGGACGCCGCTGGGGCAGCCGACGCGGGGGCGGCCGACGCGAGCGCGGGAGCAGCCGACGCGGGTGCTGCGGTGACGGCGATGGCGATCGGTGCCAGTAAGGCCAGTACCAGAGTTCTTCTCATCCGGGGCCCCTTTGGAGGTTGATACGTTTCATTCGAGGTGCTGCATCGCTCGGAGTCGGTCATGCGGACTGGATCGGAGCGCACGCCATCGCGGCACATCCCGGGACGGATCTGTTTCCATCGAGTAGCGGGAATGTTTCCGCCCTTGGTCCACATCCTGCGGCGACGGTGACAGCCACGCTAGGACGACATGCACGGGGACTAGCACAGAACGCACTTGCGCCGCCGCCCCGTTGTGGATAGACAGTCGCCTGTGGACAAACCCCGCCCCGGGCTTGACACGGCGTAGGGTCATCACCGCCGCTCCCCGAGGTGGGTGGGGGTTAGGGAAGGCGCTTCGACAAATGCACGCTATCCTGACAAATCTGGCAGTGCCTCGATATCTGCTGACAAAAGCCGCCCACCGGGTCGGGATCAACGCCGGGGCCCTGCTCTCGCTGCGCGACGACTGGCCCGAACCCAAGCTCCCCGAGGCCCCGGGCTGGGTGCGTCTGCGGCCCGAGCTCACCGGCATCTGCGGCAGCGACGTCGGTGTCGCCCAGGCCAAGTCGTCGCTGGTGCTGAGCGCCTTCTACACCGCGCGCCACCAGATTCTCGGCCACGAGATCGTCGCGGTCACCGACTCCGGCGAGCGTGTCGTGGTCGACCCGATCGTGTCCTGTGTCCACCGCGGGTTCCCGCCGTGCCGGTCCTGCCAGGACGGCTTCCCGTACGTCTGTGAGCGTTTCGACCAACCCGGCGTCTCCGGGTGCCACGCCCCCGCACTCGGCTTCGACGCGGCACTCGGCGGCGGCTGGGGCGAGGTGCTGGTCGCCCACGAGTCCCAGCTGCACCCGGTGGGCGATCTGCCGTCACGCCGCGCGGTGCTGGCCGAGCCCACCTCGATCGCCCTGCACGCGGCCCTGCAGTGGAAGCGTCGCGGCGACCGGGCGGTCGTGATCGGGCCGGGCACGATCGGCCTGCTCGTCATCGCCGCGTTGCGCCGGCTGCACCCCGGCCTCGACATCACGGCGGTGGGTCCGGGCACATTCATTCCCCCGTACGCGGAAAGGGCCGGCGCCGACCGCACCCTGCCGCCCGGCCCGGAGGTCGTGGAAACCCTGGCCGGTCTGCACGGAGGCCGGGTCATCCGCCCCCGGCTCACCCGTGTCCCGCTGCTGGAACAGGGAGTCGACGTGGTTTTCGACTGTGTCGGCCTGTCCTCGACGATCGACCTGGGCCTGCACCTGCTGCGCCCCAGCGGCATGCTCGTGCTGGTCGGCGGCGCCGGCAGGCAGCCCGTCGACTGGTCGCTGGTCTGGAACCGACAGCTCACCGTGCAGGGCAGCGTCAACTTCGGCCCCGAACCCGCCCTGGACGGCCGCCACACGATGGCGCAGGCGGTCGAGTGGCTGGCCGACCCCGCCTACCCGGTCGACGGCCTGGTCACCCACATCCACGACCTGCCCGAGTGGCGCACCGCCCTGACCACCGCCGCCGCCGGCCCCCGCGCCTCAGCAGTCAAAGTGGCGCTGCGCCCCAACCCGGATCTCCCTCTCCGAACCTGACCCGCAGCCGCTGCCGCCCCTCGTCGTCCGACCACGGCTCGACACCCACCACGGGCGCCTCGTCCGGAACCGACATCACCGCCGCATAGATGTCGCCGCCATAGATCATCGCGGTGTAGCTGTCGATGGTCACCATGGTGGCCACGTCCTCGGGCCCGCCCAGCAACATGGACGGGGTCAGCACGACGTTCCGGGTGGGCGGCACCTCCCCGAACTTCGCGACACAGGCCAGCGCGACCGGGTGGGTCGGGGTGAGCGCGTTGTGGACGATCTCGCGCTCGAGGAACTGCTCGAACGAGTCGAACACCGGCCGCGCGCCCAGCAGGTTCGCGTCGAGCAGATACACCACGTCGTCGTAGGAACCGTCGGCGCGGCGGCGTAGTGCGTACTGATCCCCGAACGCGGTCCCGCCGACCATGAGGAACGAGTCGGCGCGGCCGTTCCAGGCGAAACGCCACGCCTGCTCGTCGTTCCAGGAGCGGACATCCATGTGCCGGTCGGGCCGGACGCCGAAGACCCGGTTCATCCCCCGGTGCACGGTGAACCCGTTGGCGACGCGCAGAGTCGCCGCATAGTCGGGCGGCAACTCCCCCAGGAACGGCTCGGAGCCGTCCAGGGCCGGCCCCACGTCGGAAAGTCCCACGTCGGGTAGATGCTGGAGAACGGTCACGGGCGAACCATAAGACGCGAAGTTGAGCGGCGATCCGGCGGGCGGGGGAACCGCTGCTGCATTAGCGTGTGTCCCGGGGTGAGGGTGTGAGTCTGGAAAAGGTGATCTTCGGCTTCTTCGTGCTGCTGGCCGCGACCCTCAACTTCGGGTTCTTCATCGGCGACATCGACGATGCGGCCCTGCACAACGAATACGAGCTGTTCGCGGCGGTGGTGGTCAACCTGATCGCGACCGTGCTCAAGTTCGGCGACCGCACCCAGATCGGGGCGGTGCACCTGGCGACCAGCCTCGTGGCCGACCTGCAGCTGATCGCGGCGACGATCACGTGGGTCTACGCGACGCAGATCTCGAGCGCCGGCATGACCCCGGAGAACACGGCGAGCGTGGTGTCGCTGTCCGGCGGCGCGCTGCTGGCCAACCTGGTCTCGGTCGCGCTGCTGGTGATAGAGACGACGACCTTCCGGCGCCGGTGAAGGCCGAGGCGCGGATGAAAGCGCAGATGACGGCCACGGCGCGGGTGAAGGCGCAAACGACGGCCACGGCGCGGGTGAAAGCGCAGATGACGGCCGAGGCGCGGACAAAAACATGAAGCGGCGTACGACCATCGCCCGGCCCACCGAAGGGTCACCGACCGTCTTTCTGGTGCTCCGCCGCATGCGGGCGCCCCTCATCGTGCTCATCCTGATATTCGCGATCAGCGTCTTCGGCCTCACGCTGATCCCGGGGCAGGACGCGGACGGCAACCCAGTGCGCATGGGGTTCTTCGACGCGTTCTACTTCATGAGCTACACCGCCACCACCATCGGGTACGGCGAGATCCCGCACCCGTTCACCGGCGCCCAGCGACTCTGGGTCACGGCCACCATCTATCTCACGGTGATCGGCTGGGCGTACGCGATCGGCTCGCTGCTCGCCACCCTGCGCGACCGGGCGTTCCGCGACGCGCTGGCCCTGCGCCGTTTCACCGGCACCGTCAAGCGCCTGCGGGAACCGTTCCTGCTGGTCGTCGGCTACGGCCAGACCGGCCAGCTGCTCGGGCACGCGCTCGACGCGCTGGGCCGGCGCATGGTGGTGGTCGACAGCTCCCCCGAGCACGTCGACACGCTCGACATCGACCCGTACCACGCCGACATCCCGGGTCTGGTCGCCAACGCCGCCAACCCGCACCACCTGGGCGTGGCCGGTCTCGAGCACCCGTGCTGCGAGGGCGTGGTCGCGCTGACCGACGACGACGAGGTCAACCTGATCGTCGCCATGACGGCCGCGCTGATCCGTCCGGGGCTGCCGGTCATCGCCCGTACGGTGTCCCCGGCGATCGAGCACCGCATGCACGCGTTCGGTTCGCCGACCGTGGTCAACCCCTTCGACCGGTACGGCGATCACCTGCGTATCGCGTTGCGCGCGCCCTCGGCGTACCTGCTGATGTCGTGGCTCGTGCGGGGTGAGGGCGCCGAGATGCCCGCGCCGGGCCGGCCGCCGGCGACGGGGCGCTGGGTGGTGTGCGGCTTCGGGCGGTTCGGCCACAAGCTGGTCGACGACCTGCGCGCCGACGGCCTCGAGGTCACCGTGATCGACCTGCACCCCGACGAGGACCCGGGCCTGACCGTGATCGAGGGCGACGCGTCCGAACCGTCGGTGCTGGCCGCGGCCGACCTCGCGACGGCGGCCGGGTTCGTGGCCGGCACCGACAACGACGCCACCAACCTGTCGCTGGTCGCGGCGGCCCGCAAGGAGAACAACGCGCTGTTCATCGGCGCCCGGCAGAACCGCCCGCAGAACGCTCCCCTTTTCGCCGCCATGGAGATCGACTGGCTGCTGGTGCCGAGCGAGATGGCGGCCCGGGAGATCTACGCGCGGCTGAGCACACCGCTGCTGTGGCGCTTCCTGCAGGAGATGCCGGCGCTGGGCGAGCAGTGGGCCGCGGACACGCTGGAGCGGATGCGCGCGTACTGCGGCATGCAGCTGGGGCCGGTGTGGAAGGTCAACCTGACCGACGCCGAGGCGCCCGGGCTGCGGCCGTGGCTGCCCTCCGGCGTACGGCTGGGCGATCTTCTGCGGTCTCCCGGTGATCGTGGGCAGCGGCTCGACGCGGTGCCGTTGATGCTGCTCCGGGGTGACGAGACGACGCTCGGGCCGGACGACGACACGGTGCTCGAATCCGGTGATCAGGTCCTGATGGCGGGTCGTGGGCGCACTCCGCGGGCTCTGCTCGACACGATGACGAACCGGGTCGTGGCCGAGTACGTCCTTACCGGACGTCACGTCCCCGCCGGCTGGGTAGCACAGCGTGTAACCGGACGGATACCCGCTTCCACGGAATCACCGGTGCGTTCGTCGGACGATCCCTCCAACAATCGGACATAAATCCCTCGTGCAAGCGCACGTGCACGTGCAGATGCCCTTGTGCAGCTGCAATGGACAGCGCAGGATGGACGCCAGCGTTCCCGATTGAGCCGTCCCTGGGAGGGGACCCGACCCCGCGAGGTGAGATGACCATCGACGACAGACCCGCGGGCACCCTCTGGACTTTCGCCGAGGAGGACTACCGGTACGGCACCGGCCCGCTCCGTATGCACATCAACCGCGTGCTGGCCGGTTCGCCGCTGCAGCACGACGGCGATCTCTGGTACGAGGTGGAGGGCGTCGAGGTGAGCGACCAGGGCCAGGTCGTCGGCCCGCGTCGCGCCACCGTGAGGGCGTCCCGGCTGCCTACGATCCGCCGGGGCTGACCCTCAGCCCGTAACGAAGATCGCGACCTCGTCGTGCACCACCCGCTCGTCCCAGCGGGTCAGCACCTTGCGCGCCTGCTCGGCCACGACCGCGAACTCGTATTCGTCGCCGGCGAAGGCCCGGATCGCGTCGACGTCGGTGAAGAACGTGATCGACGTGAACCGCACCTCGCCGCCGCTCTGATGGCGCAGCAGCCGGGCGCCCCGGAAACCCGGGATGCCCCGCAGCTCGGTCGCCACCACCGTCGCGTAGTGATGCTGATACTCGTCCGCCAGGGACGCCGTCGTCCAGCCGTGCCAGGTCCGCGCGATCATGCCTCGCCTCCCTACGACGCCAGACCTCAGCATCGCCGGGCGAGGCGCACCTGTCGAGGCTCCTATCGAGGCTCCCCGTCGAGGCACGCCGCCGGGGAGCCCCGTCGAGGCACCCCGCCGACGTTCACCCGCCGAGGCCGCGAACGCTGTCGAGACTACGAGCGCTGTCGAGACCCGAAATGCTGTCGAGGCCCGGTACGTCGTCGAGGTCGTCGAGCACGATGTCCGGGAAGTGTTTGCGGATCACCTCGGCCGCCGCCCGGATCTCCTCGGCCGCCGCCCGCTGATGGGCCCCGGCCAGCCCGGTGGTGTTGCCGCGGTGCCGGCCGGCCAGGTCCTCGTAGAGGCGGGCCTGCTCCTCGAGCAGGCTCAGCGCCGTCCACAGTCCCTGCTCGATCTTTTCCTGCTGGGCGGCGAGCAGGTTCTGCGGCGACCAGATGTGCCCGATGTGGCAGGTGTAGTGCAGCGCCGGCCCGGTGTCGACGACGTTCATGCCGCCCGTGCAGTCGGGGCAGCTGAGCGCGACCGGACGTCCGGGCTGCCGACGCTGCGGGATGTCGTTGAAGTTCTCGGCCATGTCGGTCTCCGCCAGCAGGTCGGCGTCCGGGCTGGACGATGTCGGTTCGATGTGTTCGGCCAGCAGCTGCACGATGCCGAAACCGATGTCGACGGCGGGCAGACGTTCGGCCCGGGGAACGACCGCCAGCGCCGCGCGGGGCATGCCCGGGTAGTCCGCGTCTTCCGGGTCCTGCACGAGACAGGCGCCACCGGCGGCATCGACCGCGGCCAGCCCCACGGCGCCGTCGTCCAAGTTTCCGGAGAGGACCACGGCCACCGTACGGGATCCTCGCCAGCGCGCCACACTACGGAACAGGGCGTCGACCGACGGGCGGGCCCGGTTCTGCTTCGGGGCGCCGCTGAGCAGCACGTGCCCGTCCCGGACGAGCAGATGCCGCCCGGGCACGGCCACCAGAACCTGGCCTTCCCGCAGCGGCATCCCGTGCTCGGCCGCGCGCACCGGCAGGGGTCCGCAGCGGTCCAGGATCGCCGCCAGCCGGCTGGCGCTCTGAGCCGGTATGTGCAGCACGACGAGCACCGCCGCCGGCAGATCGGCCGGCAGACCCGCAACCACCTGGCGCAGCGCCTCAACCCCACCGGCCGAACCGCCCAGCACCACCACGTCCCGCCGCTGACCACTGTCGCTCGTCATCACGCCTGCATCCCCCATCAGCGGCGTGACAAACGGGCATGCCATCCCCCGTACGTGGCCCGCAGGTTCACCCCGGAAGACCAGTTCCCGCCGTACGGTCCCTGGCCGTTCGGCGTCTCAGGCAGCGACCGCCGCAGCGGGGCGGCGCAGGCGGCGGGCCAGGAACGGCACCACGCCGAGGCAGGTCGCGCCGACCGCGGTGAGCACGAGGCCGAGACCGCCCGTGGCGTCGGCCCCCGCCGTGATCAGCCCGACGCCGGCGAAGGCGCCCACCCACAGGGCCGTGCCGAGACCCGACCAGAGGACGAACCGGCCGAACGGCATCCGCACCACCCCGGCCACGATCGGGACCACCGCGTGCACCACGGCCACAAACCGCACCGCGACCAGGGCCGGGGCCCCGCGCTCACGCAGGTAGGTCTCGGCCCGGTCGAAACGTTCGGCGCCGATGCGGCGGCCCAGCCGGGTTCCGCGCAGGCGGGGACCGAAGGCGCGGCCGATCGCGTAGCCGCACATCTGACCGGCGAGCGCACCCGCAGTGCCGACCGCCAGCACCGCCACGAAGCCCATCGGCCCGTCCGGCAGCGACCCGGCCAGCATGACCACGGATTCGCCGGGCACGAGCAGACCGGCCAGGAATGTCATCTCGACGGCGGCGGACAGGAACGTGAAGACCAGAACCGTCCATCGGTCGAGAGTGGACAGCCAGTCGACGAAGGCGGTGGCGGCGTTCATCAGTTCGGCGAGCACAGGATCAGCCTTCCGCTCCCCGGCCCGCCGAACCATCGGGCTCTACCCCGAGATCACCCTGAGAATGCTCAGGGCTGCACGATCGGGGTCGTCAGCACACCGTCCGGGCGACGGGCCTCGGGGGTCGAGGGCCGGCGGGTCCAGGCGCCGCGGTCGAGGACCATGGTGGCGAGCGCGATCACGGTCCAGGCGACGAGCCCGTACGTCAGGACGCGGTCGATGTCGGAACCCTCGTACCCGAAGGTCTCCGGGGTGATCGTGCCCTGCACCACGTGGAAGAGCATCGTCAGCAGCACGCTGCCGTCCGAACGCCGGAACAGCCAGCAGTACACGAACGTGATGACGAACGTGATCGGCAGCCCGATCCAGCCGATGTGGTTCCCCTGTGTCACGAAGACCAGCGGCAGGTGCCAGAGCGCGACCAGCGACGCGAGCACGGCCGCCGAGGCGAGCGGGGAGTGGAGCGCGTCCCGGCGGGGCAGGGCGAACCCGCGCCAGCCGGGTTCCTCGCCGAGCGGGCCGTCCATCGGGTTGACCCAGCGCAGCGCGAACACCATCGCGATGTCGGCCCACGCGAACTGCCACGAGGCGCCGCGGGCGATCGCGACCGTCGAGAAGATGACGGCCAGCGGCAGCCCGACCGCGGCCAGGTAGCACCACCAGGGCACCCGCCAGCGGATCATGCGGCGGCCGAGGTCGCGCAGGGTTCCGGTGACGGCGGCGACGATCAGGGCGGCGACCAGCGGCGCGACCGGCAGGAGGCTGGTTCCTTCGATGCCGAACGGCCACGGCGACCATCCGACGACAAACGCGATGGTGAAGAACGAGACGAGGGGGTGGCGGCGGATCGCCGCGGTAATGGTGGACATGCCCCGACGGTCGTCGCTGTGCGGGTCGCGCGGCACCGTGCGTACCCGCAAGCCGTAGGCCGGTTTTCTGGCATGTTCGCGGCCGCCCGGCGCGCCTATCCTGCTGGCATCGACGGGCAGAAGGTTCCCAGCCGTACGCTGCGGGTGGCCCTGGCCTCGGCCGCGGTGGCCGCAGCGGCGATGTCTCTCGCCCTGGCCCGCGCCGCCGACCGGCTCCCGCAGGCCACGCTGTTCGTCTGGATCCTGCTGGCGTACGTGTTCTGCGGGCTGCTGGCGTGGACGCGCCGGCCGGGCAGCGCGTTCGGGCGGCTCATGGTTCTGGTCGGGTTCGGGGCTGCGCTGTCGACCCTGGCCTGGTCGTCCGATCCGGTGCTGTTCACCGTGGGACAGGCCCTCGACCTGCTCGTGGTGGTGCTGTTCCTGCACGTGTTCCTGGCCTTCCCGGCCGGGCGGCTGAACGGGACGGCACGCGTTCTGGTCCTCATCGCGTACGGGACCTCGGTCGGTCTGCAGTTGACGGCCATGACGCTGGGCGCGTTCGGACCCGGCAACCTGCTCCGCATCGTCGACGCGCCCACCGCCGCCACCGTGGTGCACGCGGTCGAACTGGTCACGCTGAGCGCGCTGCTGCTGGCCGGGGTCGGGCTTCTCGCCGTACGGAGGAAGGCCGACAACCTCCCCCTGCGCCGCTCGGTCCGATGGCTCGTCGACGCGTTCGCTCTCGGCCTGGTGTCGCTCGCCGTGCTGCTGGTCATGGGCGTGCTCTCGGTTCCCGGTTTCGCGCTGGTGCAGGCGGTCACGCTGGGTGTGCTGGGCCTGGCCCCGGTGGCGTTCCTGGTCGGGCTGCTCGACGCGCGGCTGGCCCGGGCCGCGCTGGGCGAGCTGATGGTGGAGCTGCGGACCGCGCCCGGCGACCTCTCCCCCGCGCTGGCCCGGGTGCTGCGCGATCCGACCGCCCGGCTGCTCTACTGGCTGCCGCAATATCGCAGCTGGGTCGACCACGACGGCGCCCCGGCCGAGCTGCCCGCCTCGGCGACGCTGATCCGGCGCGGGGGTGAACCGGTGGCCGCGATCGCCCACCACCCGGCCGTGGCGGCGGAACGGGACCTGCTCGACGCCGTCGTGGCGGCGGTCGAGATGGTGCTCGACAACGGGCGGCTGCGGGCCGAGTTGAAAGCCGGGCTGGCCGAGGTACGGGGTTCCCGAGCGCGAGTGGTCGAGGCCGGCCGCCGCGAGCGCCGCCGCCTGGAACGCGACCTGCACGACGGTGCGCAGCAACGGCTGGTCGGCCTGTCGCTGCGGCTGAGCCTGATCGAGGCCCGGCTCGGCGGCGACCCGGCGGCGCGGGAGGCGGTGGCCGAGGCCCGGGTCGAGGTGGCGACGTCGCTGACCGAGCTGCGTGACATCGCCCGCGGCCTCTATCCCGGTGTGCTCAGCGCGCACGGGCTGGCGGTGGCCGTGGAGTCGGTGCCGGCGCCGGTGCCGCTGCGGCTCGACGTGCGTCTCGACGGGCGGCTGCCCGAGGCGGTCGAGGTGGCGGCGTACTACGTGGTGTGCGAGAGCCTGACCAACGTGGGAAGGCACGCGGGCGCCTCCTCGGCCGGGGTCTGCCTGCACTCCGACGGCGACCGGCTGGTGGTGGAGATCGAGGACGACGGGGTGGGCGGGGCCGACACGCGGCTCGGCAGCGGGTTGCGCGGACTGGCCGATCGGGTCGAGGCGCTGGGTGGCACGCTGCGGGTGTGGAGCCCGGCCGGCGGCGGCACGCGGGTCCGGGCGGAGTTGCCGTGCGGGTAGCGATCGCCGAAGACAGCGTGCTCCTGCGTGAGGGGCTGGCCCGCCTGCTGACCGACGCCGGGTTCGAGGTGGTGGCCCGGTGCGGCGACGCCGAGGCGCTGTTGCGCGCGGTGGCGGCCCTGGCGCCCGAGGTGGCGGTGGTCGACATCCGGATGCCGCCGACCCACACCGACGAGGGTTTGCGGGCGGCGGTCGAGATAAGAGCGGCCTTCCCCCGTACGGGCGTGCTGGTCCTGTCGCAACACGTCGAACCGGCGCTGGCCATGACGCTGTTCGCCGATTCCGCCTCCGGGGCCGGCTACCTGTTGAAGGACCGCATCGCGGAGGTCACGGATTTCACCGACGCGCTCCGCCGGGTGGCCGCGGGCGGCACCGCGGTCGACCCGGTGATCGTGTCGTCGCTGGTGGCGCGGCCCCGGCCCGACGATCCGCTCGGCCGGTTGACGCCGCGCGAGCGCGAGGTGCTGGAGCTGATGGCGAGCGGACACTCCAACCAGGGAATCGCCGACCGCCTCGTGCTGACGTTGCGCGCGGTCGAGAAGTACGTGTCGAGCATCTTCGGCAAACTCGGCCTGCCGGCCACCGGCGGCGAGTCGCGGCGGGTCCTGGCGGTGCTGCTTTTCCTGCGCCGCTAGCGTGATCCGAGTAGGCGGTTGCTGCTTTTCCTGCGCCACTGGCGTGATCCGGGTAGGCGATTGCTGCTTTTCCTGCGCCGCTAGCGTGATCCGGGTAGGCGGTGCTGCTTTTCCTGCGCCACTGGCGTGATCCGGGTGGGCGGTTGTTGCGGTCGGGAACTGGCCGCAATCGCCGCTAGCGTGGCCTGCATGTGGTCATCCGTCCTCCGCCGCCGAGTCGTCCGCAACTACCTGGCCTCGCCCGGCACCGACTGCGCCGACGTGGTGGCGGCGATGTGCGGCGCGCACGCCCAGGTGATGTCGGCGGCCGAAACCTCGGTTGCGCTCCGCATGGGCGGGGGCACGCTGGCGGCCGTACGGGAAGCTCTCTGGACCGACCGCACACTGGTCAAGACGTGGGGGCCGCGCGGGACCGTGCACCTGCTGCCCACCCGCGACCTGGGCCTGTGGACGGCGGCGCTGGCCGCGCTGCCGCACACCAACCCGTTCGCCGCGGACGTCCGGATGTCACCCGCACAGTCGTCCGACGTGGTGGCGGCGCTCGACGACGCGGTGCGGACAGCCGGGGAATGCCTGACCGTCGACGAGCTGTCGGACGAGGTGGTGAAGCGGACCGGTTCGTGGGCGGGTGACCTGGTGATGCCGGCGTTCCAGACCTACTGGCCGCGGTGGCGTCAGATCGTCGGCTCGCCGCTGACGCAGGGGGTGCTGTGCTTCGGCCCGTTGCGGGGACGCAAGGTGACCTACACGAGCCCGTCCTTGTGGTCGCCGGGCTTCACGGCGTGGGAGCCGACGGCCGCGTTGCACGAGGTGATCCGGCGGTACCTGTGGTCCTACGGCCCGGCCACGCCGGCCGAGGTGGCGCGGTGGCTCTCGACACCCGTCCCGGTGGTGACGAAGGCGTTCGCCGCCATGGGCCAGATGCTGGAGCCGTTCACAGCCGCCAGCGACGACGCCGCCGCTTATGGTGCCGCCAACGTGAACGCTGCGAGTGCCGCCGCAGGTGCTGCCCCGGCCCGTGATGCCGCGAGCGTTATCAGCGCCGATGCCGCCCCCGTCGATGCCGCCGCTGTTGCCGGGGCCGCAGCTGCTGCCGAAGTCGCTGGTGCCGCCGCCGGAGTCGCCGGTGCCGGTGCTGCTGGTCGGCAGGCGTGGCTCTTGACGAACGACGATTCGTTTTCTGAAGGCGACGCCACCTTGCGGCTGCTGCCGTACTTCGACGCGTACACGGTGGCGTCGCACCCGCGCCGTGAGGTGTTTCCGGGGCGGGCCTTCGAGCGGGCGCTGGCCCGGGGGCAGGCCGGGAACTATCCCGTTCTGCTGATCGACGGGCGGGCCGCGGGTGTCTGGCACCAGCGCCGCTCGGGGCGCCGGGTCCACGTCACCGTGGAACCCCTGTCGCCGCTGTCACGGGCCCGGCTGTCCGCCCTGGATGACGAGGTCGAGCGCCTGGGTCACGCGCTCGCCGCCACCCCGACGCTGACGATCGGCGAGGTGACGGTCGGCGCACACGCCTGACCACCAGCGGCAAGGCTGGACAGGGCCCGAGAACGGACCGGCACGACGACCGCCCGACGCGGCGGGCAGGCGGCGTCACGGTCGTCCGGCCGTACGGGAAAGCGGTCTTCCCTCTATGCCACGAGCGAGCAAATGCGACGGGCCTGCGTGGCAACGGGGGTCAAGCGGGGCGTAGCGGCGAGCCGGCAGATCCCCGGACGCGGTCAGGCCGGCACCGGCGCGGTCACCGGCTCCTCGCCCTCCTTCTTGTCACCGTCGTGGTTCTCGCTGCTCTCGTTCGCCCCTTCGGCGACCGCGGCGGTCGGCTCGCCCGGGATTGTGGCGATGCCGGCCAGGATCAGGGCTCCGCCGAACATCTGGAGCAGCGTCAGCGACTCGCCCAGCACCAGCCACGCGAAGATCGACGCGAAGACGACCTCGAGCAGGCCCAGGAACGACGCCAGGCGCGAGCCCAGCCGGGTGGAACCGGCGATCCCGGTGGCGTACGCGATGGCCGTGCCCGCAATAGCCACCACGCCCAGCGGAACCCACCAGGGGGCGGTGGCGCCGAGCATCGGAACGCTGCCGCCGACCGTCTCGAACGGGATCGCGCCGGTCAGGCCGACCAGACCGAGAACGAGACCGCCCAGCAGCAGCCCGGAACCGGCCAGGGCCACGGGCGGCAGGCCGTCGGAGGGGCGCGCCGCGACGACGAAGTAGACAGCGCAGCCGATCGCGGCGGCGAACGCGAGCATCAGGCCCACCGGGTCGACCGCCTGCAGCGCGCCCGGGCCGATCACCAGCACCAGGCCGCCGATCGCGAGCACGGAACCCAGGATGACGGTCGGGCGCGGCACCCGTCGCGTGGTCGCCCACGCCCAGAGCACGAGCAGCAGCGGCGCCAGGTATTCGATCAGCAGAGCCGTCGAGACGGGGATGCGAGCGACCGCGGCGAAGTACGTGAGCTGGGTGAACGCCACCGCGATCACGCCCATGCCGAGCACCCGCCACCGGGCGCGCCACAGGGCCGACCAGCGCCCGCGCAGCGCGAACAGAACGAACGGGAGCAGCACCAGGCTGCCGGCGAGGGCACGTACGGTGACCGCGGCCGCCGGCGACCACCCGGCCTCCAGCAGCGGCTTGATGAACGCGCCGGACGTTCCGAACGACACCGCGGACAGGATCATCGCGGCCAGTCCGACGTGCTTCGGTGCGAGATTCACGACGCCTCCCCTGACTTCACCGGCGGTTGCGCGGCGGCCCCACTGCCGTCATGAGCTAAATTGCTTATGACCCTGACGCTAGGCCGGTCTCGGTGAGGAGTCAAATTGCTTTTTGCCCCTGACACGGAGGAGTCCCTCAACTTCGTGGTCGCGCTCGGAAACACGACTCCGGGCAGCTCACGCAGCGGTTCGGACGAGCTCGCAACGACCGGACAGCTCACCGAGCTGCTGGTGCGTTTCTCCTATACCGGGCGCATCGACCACGACGAGGCCGAGCTTCGTGAGGTGCGAGACACCCGTACGCTGCTCCGCTCGATCTGGGACCTGAACCGCGACGAGGCCGTCGAGGTCGTCAACCGCATGCTGCGCGACGCCAAGGCCTTGCCTTTCCTGGTGCGTCACGACCAGCTCGACTGGCACATGCACGCCACCTCACCCGACGCCCCGCTGGCCGAACGCATGCGCGCCGAGATGGGCCTGGCGTTCGCCGACGTGATCCGCATGGACGAGATGGACCGCCTACGCATCTGCGAGGCCGACGACTGCGACGGCTTGGTCCTGGACCTGTCCCGCAACGGTTCCAAGCGTTTCTGCACCGTACGCTGCGGCAACCGCATGAACATGATCGCCTTCCGCGAACGCAAAGCGGCCGGCTGACCCGCACACCACGACCGCGCACGCGAGCCGCCGACCGCGATCGCAAGACGGCCGGCCAGCCCGCACCCCCACGGCCACGCAGACGAGCCGCCGACCGCGAACACGAACCGACCAGCCGGCCCCGTCCCACGACCGCGCACGCCGATTAGCGCCCACGCTGCCTGCGGGAACCACGGAACGCGGCTCAAGGGCTAGGGTCGTCACATGATGCTGCGGGAGCTGATCGGCCGCGTGCTGCGGCAAACACGGCAGGCGCAACGCCGCACGCTGCGCGAGGTCGCCGACGCCGTCGGCATGTCGATCGGGCACCTCTCCGAGGTGGAGCGCGGCCGCAAAGAACCGTCGTCCGAACTGCTGGCCGCGATCTGCCGGGCCCTCGGCTTGACCATGGCCGACCTGCTGATCGCCGTCCTGCGCGACCTGGCCCCGCAGCAGCCGCGTCTGGCCCGCTTCGACCTGGCCCGCCTCGAATCGGCACACGCCGACCTGGCCCGCCTCAAGTCGACGCGAGGCGACCTGGCCCGTTTCGAGTCGGCTCCGCAGCCTCGCGCCACCCGCCGCATGGACTTCGACCTGGCTGCCTGACCCCGCCAAAGCCCACTCGCATCGCGGCTCCGGTATCCCAAAGTTCGCCCAGTCGAGCCGGCTCGCGCGCCCGCGTCACAGCTCCGCGCGTCGAGGGTTCGCGCGCGTCACCGCCCCGTGCGTCATAGCTCACGCGTGTCGGGGGCTCGCGTGTGTCGGGGGGCTCGCGCGTGCTGCCCCTCCCGCGTGTCAGGGCTTGCGCGCGACTCCCGCGTACCCGTCCACGACGATCTTCGTGTCGTCGGCCGGCCGCCACTCCGGGATCGGCACGATGCCGGGCTCCACCAGGGCGAGACCGTCGAAGAACGCGGTGAAGTCCTCGACCGAACGCAGGTGGTAGGGCACGGCGCCGCTCTCGTTGTACTGCCGGTGCGACTCGATCACCCGCTCGCTCGTGGCCGTACCGTCGGACATCGCCAGAAAGCTTCCCGACGGCAGCTCGGCCACCAACCCCCTTACGACGTCGCGCGCCTCGGCCGGACTTTCCACGTGCCCCATCACGCCGAGCATCATCAGCGCGATCGGCTGGGAGAAGTCGAGGGTGCGCCGGGCCTCCGCGATCACCGCGCGGGCGTCCTTCAGATCTTTGTCGATGTACGTCGTGACGCCCTCATCGGTGCTGGTCAGCAGCGCTCGGGCATGGCTGAGGACAAGCGGGTCGTTGTCCACATAGACGATCTTCGCGGTGGGGGCGACACGCTGCGCGACCTCGTGGGTGTTGTCGACGGTCGGCAGGCCGGTGCCGACATCGAGGAACTGCCGGACGCCCTGCTCGGCGGCCAGAAACGTGACCGCCCGCCCGAGAAACGCCCGGGTCTGGCGCGCCGCGTCGACGATCTCGGGGAAGACGGCCTTCACCTGATCACCGACCGCCCGGTCGGGGGCGAAGTTGTCCTTGCCGCCGAGCCAGTAGTTCCAGACACGGGCACTGTGCGGCACCTCGACGTTGAGCCTCGAAGCCAGGTCATCGGTCACCGCGCCAGTGTCCCGGTTGGACGAACGATCCGGCAATCCGCGGTGTGACCAGCTCCGCGTCGTACGCCGCGATAACCAACTGGGCCCGGTCACGCGCACGAAGCTTGGCCAGAAGATGCGTCAGATGCGTCTTCACGGTCTTCACCGAGATCACCAGCGCGGCCGCGATCTCGTCGTTGGACAACCCGCCCCCAACCAGCGCGAGCACATCAACCTCACGCACGGTAAGTCCTCGAAGCGACGGTCGTTCACGATGCGGTCCCGGCACTGACCGGAAGTGATCGACAAGCCGCGTGAGAATCGACGGCGCGAACAGCGACTCACCACGGTGAGTCCGCCGGATGGCCTCCAGCAACTGCTCCGGGTGAGCGTCCTTGAGCAGAAAACCGGACGCACCCGCGCGCAGAGCCTCATGGACGTATTCGTCAAGCTCGAACATGCTGAGCACCAGCACTCGCGCCCCGGTGAGGGCAGGATCGGCGCAGATCCGACGGGTCGCTTCGAGCCCGTCGACCCGCGGCATGCGAACGTCCATCAGAATGACGTCGGGCCGGGTCTCCCGAGCACACACCTCGGCTTCGGCACCGTCGCCGGCCTGCCCCACAACTGCGAGGTCAACCTCGTTGTCGATGATCAGCGCAAGGCTGTGGCGAAGCAGCGGCTGATCGTCAACAAGCAGAACCCGTACAGGCGCCTCTTCTCCCGCCGTCACCCCGACCTCCGCCAAGCGATCTCCCACCGCCACGCGCCTACCAGCCGCTCGGCGTTCACCCACCGCACGCGCCCACCGCCATGACTCACTCCCGCACCCACACCAGTCCACCGCCGCCACGCGTTCCGCCGCTCGCTTCTGCGCCCCCATCAGCCCACCGCCAGCACGCGGCCGCCGCCATCACGCGCTCCCGTGACGTCACGCGACGACCTCGTCGGGGATCCGTGCGGTCAGCTGGAAGCCACCGTTCTTCGGCCGCGCGGCCAAGGTGCCGCCCAGCGCGGTGATGCGTTCCCGCAGTCCGACCAGCCCGTGGCCGGCACCCGGTTCGCGCCGCCACCCCGGCGTCGCGCCCGCATCGACCACGCTGACCACGAGCGTCTCCTCATCACGGCGGACCACCACCCGTACGTCGGTCGGTCCCGCATGACGGGCCGTGTTGCTCAAGGCTTCCCTTACGGTCTGGCAGATGGCCAACTGCACGCCGGGTGACACCTTTCCGAGGTCGGTGACCGTCAGTTCCGGCCGGACGCCGCTTGTCTCGGCGGCCCGGACGATCTCCGGGAGCACCGTGAGGTCATCCGCGGGCTGTATCGGCGCGTCACCGGATTTGTCGCGCAGGACGTCCAACATCCGCCGCAACTCGGCCGTCGCGGTGCGACTGACCTGTTCGATATCGGTCAACGCACTGTCCACCTCGGCCGGCTTCTCCAGATGCCGGGTCGATGCCGCCCGCACGGTGATCAGGCCCAGTCCGTGCGACACGATGTCATGCAGGTCGCGCGCTATCTTCAGTCGTTCCTCGACCACGGCCCACTTGGTCAGCCGCTGTTCATAGGCTCGGCGGTCGGCCCGCCACCGCCTCACGGCCCAGACCGCGGCCGCCACCGACCCGCCGACCACCACCAGCGGAACAATGGTGGCGACGGCGCCTTGGGCGCTTCCGGTCACCATTGCGACGACGGCGACCGTAGCCACCGCCACCAGCACCGGAACGGCCCGGGAGCGCCACTCGGGACGATGCCTTGCGTTCATGCCGCCGACTGTAGTTCTCCGACCAGGGTCTGAAATCAAACCAGGGTTTGAGATCTGGGGGTCGAAAAGATGGACCCGTGGTTTGACGATTCCAGCGCCCGCCTCCGGTTGACTCGTCGCATGATTTCGATCGACGGCGTGACCCGCCCGGGCATCCTGCACGGCGTGTCCTTCGAGGCCCGGCCCGGCCGCGTCACGGGCTTCCTGGGTCCCAACGGCGCGGGCAAGACCTCTACCGTACGCATCCTGCTCGGCCTCGACCGCCCGTCGAGCGGCACGGCACTGATCAACAACCTTCCGTACGCATCATTGCCGCGCCCTCTGACCGTGGTCGGCGCCCTGCTCGACGGCAGCGGCGCACACCGGGCCCGGTCGGCGCGCGCACACCTGCGATGGATGGCCGCCAGCAACGGCCTGTCCCGCTCACGGGTCGACGAGGTGCTGTCGATCGTGGGCCTGTCCGAAGACGCGGGCAAGCGTGCCGGCCGCTTCTCGCTCGGCATGGGCCGCCGTCTGGGCCTGGCCGCCGCGTTGCTGGGCGACCCGCCGGTGCTGGTCCTCGACGAGCCGATCAACGGTCTCGACCCCGCGGGCATCCGCTGGATGCGCACGTTCCTGCGCCAGTGCGCCACCGAGGGACGCACCGTCCTGCTCTCCAGCCACCTGATGACCGAGCTGGCCTCCACGGCCGACGACGTGGTCGTGATCGACCGCGGCCGCGTGATCACCCGGGGCACGGTCGCCGAGGTCACCGCCGGCCACGACTCCCTCGAAGAGGCCTTCCTGGCCCTGACCGCGACCCCCACCCCATGGTGACCGCCGAGCTCCGCAAACTCCTCGGCCTGCCGACGGCGTGGGTGGGCCTGGTGCTGGGCCTGATCGCCGCCCCGTTACTGGTCTTCGTGAACGCCCCCGCGCTGCGCCGCATGGCCGATTCCGGGCAGTTGCCCGACCCCGCCGACGTGGGCTACGAAAACCTGGGCATCGGCCTGCTGGGCGCCCTGATCCTGGGCGTGGTCGTGGTGAGCAGCGAATACACGTCAACGGGCGACGACTCCCCCGGCGCCCACCAGATGACGTCGACGCTGCTGGCCATGCCCGGCCGCAAGCGTCTGCTGGCCGCCAAGGGGTCAGCGCTGGCCCTGGTGGTGGGCGTGCAGGGCGCCGTGACCGCGGTGACCACCATCGTCCTGACCCGGTCGCTCATGCCCTTCGCACCCAGCTTCGATCCGGTCCGGGTCGCCGCCGCAGTTCTCTATTGGATCCTGCTCGCCCTGTTGGCGTACGCCATCACCTTTATCTTCCGGAACGGCATCGTCACGCTGACGCTCTTCATCGTGAACAGCTCAGTCGTCTCGGTCTCCTACCTGCTGACCAAGCTGACCCCGTTGGCCGCCTACCTGCCCGACATAGTCGGCGCCCACATGTTCCTGCGTTCCCACCCCGCCGACGAGACCATCCCTCCGGTCACAGCCGGCGTGGTCATGACCCTCTGGGTGGGCGCATTGCTGGCCGTGGCGGCGTTCCTGTTCCGGAGGCGCCCCGCGTGACCATCGTGAACGCCGAGTTCCGCAAGCTGGCCACCCTCCCCGCCCTCCGTTGGACCATTCTCCTGACGTGGCTGGCCACCCTGCTGGTCGCTTATGCAGCCCACCGCGCCGCCGTGGCCGACGACCCGATCCGCTTGGCCCTTCGCTGGACTCAGGCCGGCTTCCTGATCCTGGGCGTGCTGTCCGCAACTCAGGAATACGAGCCAGGCGCCCAGATCCGAGCCACGTTGCTGACCGTCCCACGCCGTCTGCCTCTTCTGGCCGCCAAGACCGCCACCACCGCCGCGACTGCCATCTTGGCCGCTCTCCCGCTCCTGGTCGCCACCCTCTGGTTCGTCCCAGCCACACCCCACCCGGCGACCGCCCTCTACCTGGTCGCCGTAACGCTGCTGGGCGCCGCCTGCGGAACCCTGACAAGAAACCCTTTGGCCGCCGCTGCCGTGTCCTTGTCGGCTTTCATGGTCGCGTTCCCGCTGCTGCGCGCCCGTTTCCCGACAGCTTCGTCGTGGCTCCCCGACACCCTGCTGACCACCTCATCCCCGACCACAGCGTTGGCCACCACCGTGTGGGCCGCGTTGCTGACCGCAGCCGCAGCACTGACCTTCCAGACCCGAAATGCTTAGCCATCGGCCCCGTCGCGGAACCGCACGCCCGGCTTGACCGGCACCTCGAACGCCCGCGCGTCGATTACGCCCCAACCCACCGAGTCGTCGACCGCTAGCTACGCCCCTCGCCAACCCAGAGACCCCCGTCCTGGACGCCGTCGCCGGATGCGGCCGGTTCAGGAGCGGATCGGCGGGTGCCGAGGGCTCGCCCGCCTTGACTTGTCTCGCGGCATCACATCGTCACGACGTCGTCCAGCCGGTTCCAGCCCGGATTGGCCGGTTGTTGTGATCACCTTTAGGCTGCGACGGGTGATGGTACGCATGGCTGACGTCGCGGATGTGCCGGCGCTTGCGGAGCTTCGGGGCATCGCGGCCGACAACCTCGAAGCCTTCACCGGCTGGGTGGCCGCCCACACGATGACCCATCTGCCGTTCGTGGCCGAGATTGACGGGCAGGTGGTCGGCTCGGCGTGGCTGCTGGTCGCCGAACGTGTGCCCGGCGACGAGTCGCTGGACCGCCGCTTCGGGGACGTCCAGTCGGTCATGGTTCGCGAGTCGCACCGGAACCAGGGCATCGGCTCCGCCCTCATGGCCGCGATCCTGGCCGAGGCCCAGGACCGGAAGCTGCTCCATGTGACCGTCCACTCGGGCCGCCGAGCCGTCGACTTCTACCTGCGGAACGGCTTCACCCACCACCGCCAGATCCTGCTCTGGGAACCTCCCACCGCCTGACCAGCGCCCGCTCGGAGCGGCCCAAAACCAACACGCTGCCCGCACCGCAGCGCCGTCCCCTGCCCTTCGCGCTGCCGATTTACCATCATCGTTGCCTTGGGAGCGCTCCCATGCAACTATGACTGTCAATTTCTGGCTGCGTCTCTAAGGACGTTCTATGCGTGCTTCTCTGCGGCTTGCTCTGGTGTCACTCGTGGCCGCCCTTCCCGTCGCGGCGGTGGTGGTGGCGACGACCGACGCCGGGGCGGCCGACGAACCCGCCCCGATCACCGTTCTGAGCAAGGACTTCGAGGACGGGACCAGCCAAGGGTGGGCTGGTCGCGCCTCCGAGGCGGTTGCCCACAGCACCGCCGTGGCGCACGGTGGCAGTGGCAGCCTGGCGGTCACGGGGCGTACGGCGACCTGGCAAGGGCCCTCACTCGACGTGCTCGACACGTTCGAGAAGGGGACGGCGTACACGATCTCGGCCTGGGTCCGCATGGCCGAGGGCTCGGACAACGCGCGGCTCAGCGTGGAACGGCGTACGGGCGGGGTGGCCTCCTACGACCAGGTGGTGGGCAACACGGCTGTCACCAACGGTGGCTGGGTCAACCTCACCGGGCGTTACACGGTGGCCGCCGATGTCGAGTTCCTTCGCCTCTATGTGGAGACCGCCTCGACGACCGGCGCCTTCTACATCGACGACGTGACCGCGAGCTACGTGCCGGCGCTGCCGATTCAGACCGATATTCCCTCCGTACGCGATGTGGTGGACGAATTCCCGGTCGGCGCGGCGATTACGGGGGCCGAGATCGTCACCGGGCACGGCCAGCTGCTCGCGAAGCATTTCTCCAGCGTGACGCCCGGAAACGCGCTCAAGTGGGACGCGACCGAACCGTCCGAGGGCAATTTCACGTACGCGCAAGCCGATCCTTTGATCTCTTTCGCCAAGACCCATGACCTGGCCGTGCGGGGGCACACGCTCGTCTGGCACAACCAGACGCCGGCGTGGGTGTTCACCGGCGCCGACGGGCAGCCGATGACGGCGACCGCCGAGGACAAGGCCCTGCTGCTCGAACGGCTCGAGAACCACATCCGCAACGTGGCCGCGCACTACGGCACCGACATCGGCGTCTGGGATGTCGTGAACGAGGTGATCGACGAGAACCAGACGGACGGTCTGCGGCGCAGCACATGGTTCACGGTGACGGGCCTCGATTACATCCGTACGGCGTTTCGTGTGGCCCGCGAAGTCGCGCCGCACGCCAAGCTTTTCATCAACGACTACAACACGAACGTGCCGGCCAAACGCGACAAGCTGTACGCGCTGATCGCGCAGTTGAAGAGCGAAGGTGTCCCGATCGACGGCGTCGGGCATCAGATGCACATCAACGTGCAATGGCCGAGCGTTTCGGACACCAAGGCGATGCTCGACAAGTTCCTTCCGCTCAACATCGAGCAGCAGGTCACCGAGATGGACGTGAGCATCTACACGAGCAACGGCGAGTCGTTCCCGACGCCGCCGGCCGATCGGCTGTTGCAGCAGGCTTACGTGTACCGCGGGATGTTCGCCTTGTTCCGCCAGTACGAGGGTGAGATCACCTCGGTGACACTGTGGGGGCTCGCGGACGACAACACGTGGCTCGACACGTTCCCGGTGACCCGCAAGGACGCGCCGCTCCTGTTCGACACACGTCTGCAGGCCAAGTCTGCGTACTGGGGTGTCGTCGACCCCACCAAGATCGGGACAACGACCAGCCCGGCCACAACCAGCCCGACCCCCAACAGCCCGTCACCCACCAGCCCGTCACCCAGCGTCAGCAGCCCCAGTTCGACGGGCGGCACCCCGGGGACGACGGCCTGTTCGGTGAGTTACCGCGTGACGGGCACGTGGCCGGGCGGATTCCAGGCCGACGTCCGCCTGACGAACACCGGCACCACCGCGTGGACAACGTGGACGCTGGGATGGCAGTTCGGCGCCGGCCAGAAGATCAGTCAGCTCTGGAACGGTTCCGTCACCGAGTCGAACGGCCTGATCGCCGTCACGAACGCCGCCTGGAACGGCTCGCTCGCCCCGGGCGCGTCGGCCTCGTTCGGCTTCCTGGGCTCGTGGAACGGCACGAACCCGGCCCCGACGTCCTACTCGCTCAAGGGCACCGGCTGCGCCATCGCCTGATACGCGTCGCCTCCGTCCAGCGGGGGCGACGCTGCCGAACTGGGGCACGAGCGGTCGGGGACCGAGGGCCTGAGCGGGCCCACGCGGTCGGAAGACCGAGGGCGTGAGCAGGGGCGACGTAGTCGACCGGCCAAGGGCACGAGCGGACCCACGCAGTCGACCGGCCAAGGCCGCGAGCGGGCACGCACGCTCGCGGCCGCATCACGACGCAGCGACGAAGCGACGCAGGAGACGCTGAGTGGGCAGCGCGGGAATCTCAGCGCGAACCGGGTGACGCCTGACCCGCCAGGTAGGTCGGGCCGCACGCCGGGTCTTCGGGGCCGCACGCGTTGTCGGGGTCGCCGTCGTAGAGGCGTTCCAGCAGCGGCGCCAGCGTGCTCCGCTCGTCGTCGCTGAGGCGGCGCAGGATGATGTTGCGCTCGGCGACCGCCTCGGAGACCTGGTCACGCAACGCCACCCCGGCCTCGGTCAGCGTCAGCAGCTTGACCCGCCGGTCGCGGCCAGGGATGCGCGTGATCAGGCCGCGCTCCTCGAGCTGGTCGGCCAGACCGGTGATGTACGACCGGTCGCAGTGCATCTGCGCGGCCAGGTCGCGCATCGGCGCCGGCGTGGTGAGCAGCACGAGCACCCGGGCCAGCGGCACCGGCAGCCCGAACTCGGCAACCGTGGACGTGAAGTCGGCCCGCGCCTGCTCGGCGATCCCGATCAGCAGCTGCGACAGCCTGCTCGCCTGCGCGAACCGGACCTCTCGAGTCGACGACATGCGACCAAGATTACTACGCCGACTCAACAGTTGACTGACTCACGCATTAGGCTACTCTCGGATACGTGACTCGCTCAACCATTGAACGGGTCAACCGATTCGAAGGAGCACGGCGATGAAGCGCGACGAGACGATGCCCCGGCCCCTGCGGACCGCCGGCGTGACCGGCCTGAACGTCGCCGTGATCGGTGGCACCGGCGGCATCGGCCGAGCCCTGAGCCGCACCCTGGCGGCCGGTGGGGCACATGTAACGGTGGTCGGCCGTACGTTCCGTGACGCCGACGTGCCGGGCATCGAGTTCCGCCCGGCCGACCTCGGCCTGATGCGCGAGGCCGGACGTGTCGCCGAGCAGCTGCCGGCCGAGTCGCTCGACCTGCTCATCTTCACCACCGGCATCCTCGCCGCGCCCCAGCGCCAGGAGACGGCCGAGGGCATCGAACGTGACACCGCGGTCAGCTACCTGAGCCGGCTCGTCATCCTCCGCGCGATCGCCGACAGGCTGGGCGCAGACAAACAACGCGCGAACGAGCAGGGCCCGAACGCACAGAGCGCGCACAACCAGGGCGCAAACGAACAAGGCGCGCACAAGCAAGGATCAAACGAACATGGGCCGTACGAGCAAGGCGCCAACGGCCGGCCCCGCGTGTTCGTCATGGGCTTCCCCGGCAACGGCCAGACCGGCACCCTGGGTGACCTGAACGCCGAACGTACGTACAAGAGCATGCCCGTGCACATGAACACCGTGGCCGGCAACGAGATCCTCGTCCTCGACGCCGCCGCCCGGTACCCCCACCTCGACGTCCTCGGCCTCAACCCCGGCTTCGTCAAGTCCGAGATCCGCGGCAACCTCTTCGGCCCGGGAACCCTCCGCCACCGCCTCTTCGAGGGCGCGCTCGGCCTCGTCACGACCAGCGCCGACCGGTATGCGCAACGCCTCACGCCTGTCCTGATGTCACCCGACCTCGACGGCCACAGCGGCGCCCTGCTCGACCGAAAGGGCGCCGTCATCCTGCCCTCCCCCGGCCTGACCGAGAGCCACCGCGCGGCATTCCTGGCCGAGTCGGCCGAACTGGTCGCACGGGCCGGCGTCACCGTGAGCTAGTGGCCCTGCCAGTGCCGGGCCAGCAGTTCGAACGACCGGACACGGTCCGTGTGCTCGTGCGTGATGGTGGTGACGAGCAGTTCGTCGGCTCCGGTCACCCGCCGTAGGGTCTCCAACCGCTCGGCCACCCTGCGCGGCGTCCCGACGAACTGAGTGTCGAGCCGGTCGGCCACCAGTTCACGGTCGGCGCCGGTCCACTCGTGGGCCAGCGCCTCCTCGACCGACGGGAACGGGATCGCGCCGGTGCCGTTGCGGATGCTTCGGACCCAGAGCCCGTACGGGATGGCAAGCCGCTCGGCCGTGGCGTCGTCCTCGGCCACCACGACGTCAGCGCTCACCATGACGTGCGGCGCCGACAGAACTTTCGAGGGGCGGAAGGCGGCCCGGTACGCGTCCACCGCCTCGAGCACCTTGGCCGGCGCGACGTGGTAGTTCGCGGCGAACGGCAGCCCGCGTGCTCCGGCCACCCGAGCGCTCTCGCCCCCGCTGCTGCCGAGAATCCACAGTTCGAGGTCGGCGTTTTCCCCGGGTACGGCGTGAGCCTCGTTCCCGAGCCCGTCGGTGTACTGCCCCGCGATCAGTGTCTGGATGTCGTCCACCACCTGCTCGAGGTCGAGCGGTTCGGCGCCGGGTTGCTTGAGCAGCTTGCCGAACAGCGCCGCCCGCGGCGACGTCGCCAACGCCGTGAAGTCGAAGTGTTCCGGAATGAGCAGCCCGTCAACCTCGCGCGCCTCAGCACCTGTGGACGACACCGCCCCAGAGCCAGAAGCTGTGGAAACCGCCGACGCCGCCCCCGAACCCGTGGAAAACGCAGGCGTCGCCCCCAAACCTGTGGACGACACCGGCGCGGCCTCAGAAGCTGTGGACGACGGTGACGAGGCCTCAGAGCCTGTGGACGACACCCGCACGGCCTCGGAAGCTGTGGACGACGGTGACGAGGCCTCGGTGACGGCTGTCTTGCGGCGCTGGGCGGAGCGACCCAGCCCGAGGTCGAAACGGCCCGGATAGAGGGCGTCGAGCAACCCGAACTGCTCCAGCGCGGCCAACGGCGTCAGATACCCCGTCTGCAGCGCCCCCGACCCCAGCCGGATCCGCTCGGTGGCGGCCGCGATCTGCCCCAGCAGCAGAGCCGGCTGCGAGCTGGCCACCCCGGGCGTGAGGTGGTGCTCGGCCACCCAGTAACGGTGGTAGCCGAACCGTTCGGCCGCCCGCGCCAGGTCGAGCGTACGGCGCAGGGCGTCGCCGACGGTGCCGCCGGAGACCAGCGGAGCGAGGTCCAGAATGGACAGCGGCACGGTCATGAGATTCCTCCAAGGGTGGCGGGAAACGGGCGGCTCGGGATGTCGCGGCGCAGCGCCGGGGCGATCTCGGACTGGAAAAGCTCCAGCGTGGCCCGGTGCTGCTTGTCGGTCAGGCCGTCGGCGTCGGCGTGCAGGTGCATGACCTCGTGACCGAACTCGGCGTGGTAGCGGTGAACCTTGTCGATGATCTGCTGTGGGCTGCCGACCAGGATGGAGCTGCGTTCGATCGCGTCCTCCAGGGTGGGGAAGACCGGCTCGACGCCCACCTTGCGGAACAGCGCGATCCGGGCTTCGTAGAGCGGCCGGTACGTCTCGACGGCTTCCTGCGATGTGCGGGCGGCGTAGAAACCGGCACTGCCCGCGCCCACGAGCGCGTCCTCGGGCCGGTGACCGTAGTGGGCCCACCGCTCACGGTAGAAGTGGATCAGTTCCGCGTAGGGCTCGATCGGGTTGGTGACGTTGGCCGAGAACAGCGGGTCGCCGAACTTGGCGGCCAGGTCGACCGACTCGCGGCTGGTGGCGCTGCCGTGCCACACCCGGATCGGCTGCTGCAGCGGGCGGGGCCAGGTCTCGGCGTCGGTCAGCGATGGCCGGAAACGCCCCGCCCAGGTGACACGCGGCTCTCTCCACAGGCGTCGGAACAGTTCGTAGCTCTCGCGGTTGCGGTCCCACTGATCGTCGGCGGTGACGTGGAACAACTTGGCCTGCGCCGCGCCGTTCCCCTTGCCGATGATGAGCTCGAGACGGCCGTCGGAGAGGTTGTCGAGCGTCGAGTAGTCCTCGAACGCCCGCACCGGGTCGAGCAGGCTGAGCGTGGTCACCGCGGTGAACAGCCGGATCCGCGAGGTGATGGCGGCGATGTGGCTGAGCACGACGGGCGGCGACGACGAGAAGAACGGCCGCTCGTGCCGCTCCCCCACGCCGAACCCGTCGAACCCCAGCTCCTCGGCCAGCACGGCGTTGTCCACAACCTCGCGCAGTCGTTCCCGCGCGGGCCGGCTCGCGTCCTGCTCGGCAATCAACGTGATCAACAGAAACTTCATCGCGACACCTCCAGCGTCGGCACCGCGTCAATCAGTGCACGGGTGTATTCGTGTTGAGGACGTTGAAAAACGTCGTCAACACGTCCTTGCTCGACCACCAGCCCGTCCCGCTGCCGGCGAGCCGGCCGCCGCGGAGTCGGTGCCGGCGCTGCCGGAGCAGCCCGCCGCCGCGGAGTCGGTGCCGGCGCTGCCGGAGCAGCCCGCGACCAGCGCGGTTGTCACGGCGGCGATCAGCCGGGACCGGCGACGCATCTCCACCTCCAGAGGTCGACCCCCTTTTTCCTATAGCTTGAATAGGAGATAAGCAAGGGCCGGGCCGGCGGCGGCCCGCGTCGTTGACAGGCCCGTAAAACATATACACCCGATAGGTATTGAGGGTTTTAGGGGTGCTGCCCTAGCGTCGGAAGCAGCCCCTCGCCGGAAGGACCCCCGTGAGTCTTCTGTCCTCGGCTCGCGCGGCAACCAGCCGCCCGAGCACCGACCCTCCCGACGACCTGGTCGTGGTGCCGGCCCGGCACCCCTGGCGCTGGGTCGCGGCCGCCGCCGTCCTGCTCGTCGTCGCCCAGTTCCTGCACGGCCTGGTCACCAACCCGGGCTGGGAGTGGGGCACGTTCTTCGGCTGGTTCTTCGAGAAGTCGGTGATGGACGCGCTGCTCATCACCCTCGAACTCACCTTCGCGGGCGCGGTGCTCGGGTTCGCGGGCGGCATCCTGCTCGCTCCGATGCGCCTGTCGAAGAACCCGGTTCTCCGTACGGTGTCCTGGACGTTCATCTGGGTGTTCCGCTCGGTGCCGCTGATCGTGCAGCTGCTGTTCTGGGCCAACCTGGGCTACCTCTACGACCGGCTGCAGATCGGCGTCCCGTTCGGCCCAGGCTTCCTCCACTTCGAGACCTCGAGCCTGGTCAGCGCATTCGGGGCGGCCCTGCTCGGCCTGGCGTTGCACGAGGCCGCGTACGCCGCCGAGATCGTGCGCGCCGGGATCCTGTCGGTCGACTCGCGTCAGATGGAGGCGGCGGCCGCGCTGGGCATCCCGCGGCTGCGGCAGTTCCGCCGCATCGTGCTGCCCCAGGCCATGCGGGCGATCCTGCCGAACGCGGCCAACGAACTGGTCAACCTGCTCAAGAGCACTTCGGTGGTGTACGTCCTGGCCATCGGCGAGCTGTTCTATCAGGTGCAGGTCATCTACGGCCGCAACGGACGGGTCGTGCCGCTGCTGATGGTCGCCACCGTCTGGTACGTCGTCCTGACCGCCGCCCTGTCGGTCCTGCAGCACTACGTCGAGCGCCGCTACTCCCGGGGGTACGTCCGATGATCGAGATCAGCGGTGTGCACAAGTCGTTCGGCACGCTCGAAGTCCTGCACGACATCACCCTGACCGTCCCGGCCGGAAGCGTCACGGTCGTCCTCGGCCCCTCGGGATCGGGCAAGTCGACGCTGCTGCGCTGCATCAACCACCTCGAGAAGGTGGACCGGGGCCGGGTGCGCGTCGACGGTGAGCTGATCGGCTACCGCCGGGCCGGCACCAAGCTGCACGAACTGAGCGAGCGCCACATCCTCAAGCAGCGCGCCCGCATCGGGTTCGTCTTCCAGACGTTCAACCTGTTCCCGCACATGACCGCGCTGCAGAACGTGGCCGAAGCCGGCGGCGGGATCGAGCTGCTCGAGCGGGTCGGACTGGCCGACAAGGCGCACTCCTATCCCCGTCAGCTCTCCGGCGGCCAGCAGCAGCGGGTCGCGATCGCCCGGGCCCTGGGCCGCCGGCCCAAGCTGATCCTGTTCGACGAGCCCACCTCGGCTCTCGACCCGGAACTGGTCGGCGAGGTGCTCGACGTCATGCGCGACCTGGCCAAGGCCGGCACCACGATGGTGGTCGTCACCCACGAGATCGGCTTCGCCCGCGAGGTGGCCGACACCATCGTCTTCCTCGACGAGGGCCGTCTGCTCGAACAGGGCCCGCCCACCGAGGTCCTCGACAAACCCCGGCACGAACGCACCCGTGCCTTCCTCTCCGAAGTCCTGGTCTAGAAGGAGCAACCCCTCCATGCGTACGAAATCAGCAGTGCTCCTCATCGCCGCGCTCGCGGGACTGGCCGCCTGCGCCGCGCCGGACGAGAAACCCCCGGCCGCCGCCGACGTGCAGCAGGCCGCCGCGGTCACCATCAACGACGGCCCCGACCAGCAGCGCATCGTGCCGGCCAAGGTGGACGCGGCCGCCGCCCTGCTGCCCGACGCCGTCAAGCAGAAGGGCACGCTCACCATCGGAGTGGGGGCGGCCGGCGCCGGATTCGCGCCGCTCGCCTTCACCGCCACCGACAACAAGACGCTGATCGGCAGTGAGCCCGACATCGCCGTGGCCGTCGCCGGCGTCCTCGGCCTGAAGCCGGATCTGCAGAACACGAGCTGGGAGAACCTGTTCATCGGTCTCGACAGCGGCAAGTACGACGTCGGCGCCTCGAACATCACGGTCACCGAGGAACGCAAGCAGAAGTACGACTTCGCCACCTACCGCAAGGACGAGCTCGCGTTCGAGGCCAAGAAGGGCAGCGGCCTCAAGGTCAGCGGCCCCAAGGATGTGGCCGGCAAGAAGGTCGCGGTCGGCTCCGGCACCAACCAGGAGAAGATCCTCGTCGAGTGGAGCGAGGAGGCCGTGAAGCAGGGGCTGCCCCAGGTGGACATCAAGTACTACCAGACCAACCAGGCCACCTATCTGGCTCTGGGATCGGGCGCGATCGACCTCTACCTGGGCCCGAACCCGACTTCGGCCTACCACGTGGCCAAGGCGGGCGAGAGCGAGATCGTCGGCACCTACTCGGGGGCCGGTTCGACCCTGCAGGGCAAGATCGCGCTGACTACGAAGAAGGGCAGCGGACTGGTCGAGGCCTACAAGGCGGCCCTGGACGAGCTGGTCAAGTCGGGTGACTACAAGAAGATCCTGGACCGCTGGAACCTCGCGAACGAGAGCGTCGACGCGCCTGAGATCAACCCGCCCGGCCTGCCGATCGAGGGGAAGTGACCCGGTGACGCACCTGCATCTCGCGGTGGCGCTGGACGGCGCCGGCTGGGCGCCGGACGCCTGGCGGGAGCCGGACGCCCGCCCGGCCGAGCTGTTCACCGCCCGCTACTGGATCGATCTGGTCGCCGAGGCCGAGGCGGGCAAGCTCGACTTCGTCACCATCGAGGACGCGCTGGGCGTGCAGACCGACGACCCCACGCTGGTGCAGGGCCGCCTGGACGCCGTGCTGATCGCCTCCCGGGTCGCCCCGCTGACCCGCCACATCGGGCTCGTCCCGACCGCCACCGTCACCCACACCGAGCCGTTCCACATCTCCAAGGCGATCGCGACCCTCGACTACGTGAGCCGGGGCCGCGCGGGCTGGCGGGTGCAGCTGTCCGCGCGACCTCAGGAGGCGGCACACTTCGGGCGCCGGACGGTCAGCGTCGAAGAAGAAGGCTCCGTCCAGGAGCTGTTCGACGAAGCCGCCGACTACGTGGAGGTCGTGCGCCGGCTCTGGGACAGCTGGGAGGACGACGCCGAGATCCGCGATGCCGCCACCGGCCGCTTCATCGATCGCGACAAGCTGCACTACATCGGCTTCGAGGGCCGCCACTTCAGCGTCAAGGGCCCGTCCATCACCCCACGCCCGCCCCAGGGCCAGCCCGTGGTCACCGCCCTGGCCCACAGCGAAATCCCCTACCGGTTCGCGGAGAAGGCGGCCGACGTCGTCTATGTGACGCCGGCCGACGCCGCGAACGCCCGGGAGATCGTCTCGCAGGTCAAGGTGCGTCACGTCTTCGCCGACCTGGTGGTGTTCCTCGAGCCCACCGAACGCGAGGCGGCGCAGCTCTCCTCCGACGCCCGTGTCTTCGCCGGGACCCCGGCCCAGCTGGCCGATCTGCTGCAGGAGTGGCAGGAGGCGGGCCTCACCGGCTTCCGTCTGCGCCCGGGCCGCCTCCCCCACGACCTGCGCGGCATCACCCGCGGCCTGGTCCCCGAGCTGCGGTCCAGAGGCGTTTTCCGTACGGAGTACGAGGCGTCCACCCTGCGCGGCCTGCTCGGTCTCGAGCGCCCGGCCAACCGCTACGCCGCCGCCGAAGGAGCCCGCGTTGCCTAAGCAGATCCACCTCGCCGCGCACTTCCCCGGTGTCAACAACACCACCGTCTGGAGCGACCCCGCCGCCGGCAGCCACATCGAGTTCGACTCCTTCGTGAAGCTCGCGCAGACCGCCGAACGCGCCAAGTTCGACTTCTTCTTCCTCGCCGAGGGCCTGCGGCTGCGCGAGCAGGGCGGCCAGATCTACGACCTGGACGTGGTGGGCCGGCCCGACACGTTCACCGTTCTCGCCGCGCTGGCGGCCGTGACCGAGCGGCTCGGCCTGGCCGGCACCATCAACTCCACCTTCAACGAGCCGTACGAGGTGGCCCGGCAGTTCGCCTCCCTCGACCACCTCTCGGCCGGCCGGGCCGCGTGGAACGTCGTCACGAGCTGGGACGCCTTCACCGGCGAGAACTTCCGCCGCGGCGGTTTCCTGGCCGAGGAGGACCGTTACAGCCGCGCCACCCAGTTCCTCGCGACCGCCAAGGAACTGTTCGGCTCGTGGCCGGCCGACGCCATCGCCGCCGACAAAGCAAGCGGCGTCTTCCTGCGCGACCCACAGGCTGGAACGTTCCGGCACACCGACCAGCATTTCGACATTGCGGGCCGGTTCAACGTCCCACGCAGCCCGCAGGGCCGCCCGGTGATCCTGCAGGCCGGTGACTCGGATGCGGGCCGCGAGTTCGCCGCCGCCACCGCCGACGCCATCTTCAGTCGTCACGGAACCCTCGAGGACGGCCAGAAGTTCTACGCCGATGTCAAGGACCGCCTGGCCCGCTACGGCCGCGGCCACGACTCGCTCAAGGTGTTGCCGGCGGCCACTTTTGTGCTCGGCGACACCGACAACGACGCGCAGGAGAAGGCGCGGATCGTGCGGCGGCAACAAGTCAGCGGGGCGACCGCCATCAAGTTCCTGGAGCAGCTGTGGAACCGCGACCTTTCCTCGTACGACCCGGACGGGCCGCTGCCGGAAGTCGACCCGGACGTGTCGGACGAGCACATCGCGCGGGGCCGGGCCAGCGTGCGGATGCACCGTGACCCGATCGCCGTGGCGCGGGAGTGGCGTGCGAAAGCGGCCGCTGGGAAGCTGTCGATCCGCGAGCTCATCATCGAGGTGACCGGCCGGCAGACGTTCATCGGCTCGGCCGCGACGGTTGCCGACCGCATCGACCACCTCGTGCAGGAGGACGCCGCCGATGGTTTCATCCTGGTGCCGCACGTGACGCCGGGCGGGCTCGACGAGTTCGCCGACACGGTGGTGCCGCTGCTGCAGGAGCGCGGCGTGTTCCGGTCCGAGTACGAGGGTGAGACGCTGCGCGAGAACCTCGGGCTGGACCGGTGACCACGGTCGGGGCCGGGCTCGACGACCCGGTCGTGGCTTCACTCCGCGGTGAGCACGCGCGGTTCGCTCAGGCGTACGGGAAAGCGGTCCGCGGCTGCGCACCATTGAGCTCGGCGACCTGCACACCTCGGCCGCCAACGCGAGCGCGATCCGCCTCTACGAGTCGATCGGTTTTCCGACTCCGGAAGCGGACCACGTTCGCCGTCTACCGCAATGTCAGCGACTCAAACCCGTGACAGGGCCCGGTCGCTGACGATGCACTGCATGCCGAACTGCCGGGCCCGGCGGATCGCGAAGTCGGTCAGGCCCGGGTCGTCGGCGTAGTCCAGCGCGTACAGGTCGAGCTGCAGCCGCAGCAGCTGCTCGGCGATCTGCGCGTGGAACTCGAGGGTGTCGGCCGGCCAGGCGGCGTAGCCCTCGTCGGTCCAGCGGGCCGAGAACGACTCGAACACCACCCCGTCGACCAGTTCGGCCAGCCGCGGCAGCATCCCGAAGCCCCGGTTGGCCAGGATGTAGGCCGATCCGGCCTCGGCCCGCAGCGCGGCCACCAGGGTCAGCAGGTGCGGCACGTCCTCGGGGAAGGTCAGCTCGACGTTGAGCGTGTCGAGGAACAGCCCGTCGAACCCGGCCGCCAGCGCGTCGCGGGCCTGCCCGACCACGTGCGACACCCAGTCCGGGTGTCCGACGTGGACGAACTTGCCGCCCCAGTCGGGGTTGACCTCGGTGCGCTGCCAATCGGCGGGCGGACCGGTGTCCTCGGACAGGGTCAGGTAGGCCAGCACGTGCACGCCCTTGGCCTTGAGGAAGGCGATCTCCTCGGCGTTGTAGAAGTCGGGCTGCAGCACCACGCGCGGGTATTCGGCCAGGTCGACCAGTTTGCCGTTGCCGTAGTAGAAGCAGATCGGTGCGCGTTCGCTCATGACGGCCGCCCGTGTGAGGCGTACCAGGCGAAGGTTGTCCGCACGCCTTCTTCGAGCGTGACCGTGGGTTCGTAGCCGGTCAGCTCGCGCAGTTTGGACAGGTCGGGGCAGCGGCGGTGCACCGACCCGGCCGGGGCGTCGGAGGGCGCCAGGACGGGACTGGTCCCGGCCACGCGCAGCACCAGCTTGGCGAGGTCGCCGATGTTGGTCTCCTCACGGTCGTTGCCGATGTGCACGATCTGCCCGGCCGCTTCCGGCGTGGCCATCAGGCGCACCATGGCCTCGACCGCGTCGTCGACGTGGCAGAACGCGCGGAACTGGTCGGCGCCGGGCACCCGGAACGGGTCCTCGCCGGAGCGGGCCCGCAGCGACATCTCGGGGATGACGTGGTCGGCGCCCATCCGCGGCCCGTACACGTTGTGGAAGCGCCCGACCACGGCGTCGAACCCGCGGGCGCGCGCGGTGTGCAGGAACGCGGCCTCACCCAGGAGCTTGCTGACCGCGTACGCGAACCGGGGTGCCGTGATGTCCGAGATCATCGTGGGAATCGTCTCGGGTGTCGGCACCGGCACGATGCCCGCGTCGACGCCGCCCGCGTAGACCTCGCTGGTCGAGGCGAAGAAGACCCGCTCGCCCGGCTGGAGCCAGTCGAGCAGGTGCATGGCCACGAGGGTGTTGACGCGGACGACGCGGGCCGGGTCCTTCTCCACGTTGCGCACACCCACGACGGCGGCGAGCAGGTAGATCTGGTCCCAGCCGTGCTCCAGCCCGGCATAGAAGGCGGGGTCGGTCAGGTCGCCCGAGACCACCTGGGCGCCCAGCTCGGAAATGGCGGTGTCGGAGCGGCCGCGGGAGAAGTCGTCGACGATGGTCACGTCGTGGCCGTCGGCGATCAGGCGCCGGGCCAGGTGGGCGCCGATGAAGCCGGCGCCGCCGAGCAGCAGGGCCCTCATGCCGCCACCAGCCCCAGGCCGGCGTAGCGGATTCCGGCGGCGCGGATGGCGTCCGCGTCGAGGATGCGCCACGAGTCGAAGATGAGCGCGGGCCGGGCGTCGCCCAGCATCGCGGTGATGTCGACGCCCCGGTAGTCGGGGTGGTCGTTGATGACCAGCACGGCATCGCTGTCGGCGAACGCCTTGTCGAGGCTGACCGGGTCACCGCCGTACTGGCGCACCACTTCGGCCGTGACCATCGGGTCGTGGCCGGTGACGGTGATGCCGGCCTCGCTGAAGATGGGCATCATGGTGGCGATCGGGGTGCCCCGCATGTCGTCGGTGGGCGGCCATCCCTTGTACGCCCACCCGAGCACGGCCAGGCGCAGCCCGCGGGTCTCGCCGCGGATCTCGCGCAGCAGCCGCACCACGATCTCGGCCACGTGCTTGGGCAGATGCTCGTTGAGGGCACGGGCCTGCCCGACCAGGAACGGCGTGTAGTCGCCGGCGCTGTCGAGCATGATGTACGGGTCCTTGGACAGGCAGCCGCCGCCGACGTAGCCCGGCTTGGACAGGTCGGGCCGCGGGTAGTCGACGTTGGCGGCTCGGATGACCTCGAGCGGGTCGAGGCCGTGCTGTTCGGCGATGAGCGCGATCTCGTTGCCGAACGAGTAGATCAGGTCGGTGTGGCAGTTGTTGGACAGCTTCACCAGTTCGGCCGCTTCGAGGCTGGAGACCGGCACCACGGTGTGGGCCAGGCCGCCGAAGAACTCCAGTCCGGCGTCGCGGGAGGCGTCGTCGAGGCCGCCGACCACCTGGGGCAGTTCGACCAGTTCGCGCAGGGCCTGGCCCTGGATGGTGCGTTCGGGGGCCATCACCAGTTTCACGTTGTCGCCCCACGCGGCCCGCAGTTCGGGCAGCACCACCTTGCGGCTGGTGCCGACCGGCACGGTGCTGCGCACCACCACCAGGGTGCCGGGCGCGCAGGTGGCGGCCACGCTGCGCGCGGCGGCGGCCAGGTTGGCCAGGTTGGGGCGGCGGGTGGTCTCGTCGACCGGCGTGGAGACGCTGATGACGGCGACGTCGACCGTGTTGCGGGGCAACGTTTCGGCGACGTGGACGGTCTTGCCGACCTTGTCGGCGAAGATCTCCTCGACGCCGGGTTCGAAGATGTGCGAGCGCCCCTGGGAGAGGGTGTCGAGCACGTGGTTCGACACGTCGGCGCCGTGCACGACGTAGCCCTTGTCGGCCAGCGCGGCCGTCAGTGTCAGCCCGACGTAGCCTAGGCCGACGACTCCGATCGTCTGTGGCATGCGGTTTCTCTCCTCCGGGAACTCTTCTAGGGGCAGGGTTGTGCGGGTCGGTCCAGTTCGAGCACGGTGACCGTGCCGGTGAAACGTTCGGTGGCGTAGTGCTCGCAGGCGGTCTTCACGTCGGCCGCCCGGGTGGCGTAGTCGACGCTGAGCACAAATTTGCCGGCGTCGCGCAGGGCGCGGGTGTCGGCCAGGTTCTCGGCGCACCAGTCCTCGGTGCACGGTTCGTCGGTGGCCAGGAAGAACAGTTCCTCCATCCCGATCCCGTCGATGGCCGGGGTGTATCCGGGCTGGTGCCGCAGTTCCGGCGAGTTCTGCGGCACGATGAGAAAACCGGGGCGACGAGCTTTCCCGTACGCCGAGATCCGCGCGATGAGCGAGGCCATGTCCCGGGCCAGGGCGTCGCGGTCACGCCCTTGCACGGCGTCCAGCGAGATCTCCTCGTACGCCAGTGGGGTGTCGAGGTAGACGCCGTCGAACCCGGCTTTCAGCGCCTGGTCGACGCGGGGGCGCACGACGTCACGCCACCACCGCTCGTCGTAGAACCGCACGAAGTATTCGCCGGGCCAGTCGGTCCACTCGTTGGCGATCAGATCCTTGGCCAGCCGCGGGTATTCGGGCCGGAAGTCCTCGATGCTGCCGATCTCGAAGTAGGCCAGAACCCGTTTGCCGGTGGCCCGCACCTTCGCGATCTCGGCCGCGGTGAACCAGTCGGTATGGGCGTCACGGGCCAGGTCGATCACGACGGTCTGATACGGCCCGGACGCGAGTTCGTCGAGCCGGCCGTCGCGATAGTCCTGGAGCTGGTAGGCCCATGAGGGTCCGGACGGTGGGGTGGGGTCGGACGTGCAGGCGGTGACGGTCACCAGAACCGCCGCCATGACCGTCACCGCCCTTCTCACGCGTCTTCCCAGATGCTCTTGACGGAGTCGCTCAGGTCGTAGGCGGGCGCCCAGCCCAGGTCCTGGGCGGCCCGGCTGATGTCGGCCCGGATCCAGTTCACGGCGGCCGACCGCTGCGGCCCGGCCCCCTGTTCGAGGATCTCCCCGTCGAACCCGGCCTCGCGGGCGAGCATCCCGACCGCCTCGCGCACGGTCACCGCCCGCCCGCTGCCGGCGTTGTAAACCTTGTGCGGCACCGCGTCGGCGGTCACGACCGCGCGGATGAGCGAGGCCACGTCGCGCACGTCCACGAAGTCGCGGTAGGCGCCCAGCGGTCCCAGCGTCAGCCTCCGCTGCCCGGCCCGCAGCTGGGCCGCGACCCGGCCCAGCACGTTCTCGGCGGGCTGCCCGGAGCCGATCGGGTTGAACACCCGCAACGACACCGTGTTGTCGGCCAGCGCGAACAACCGCGTACCGGCGGCGTGGCTGACCCCGTACGCGCCAACGGGTTCCAGCCGGTCGTCCTCGGCCACCGCGTGCCCCTTGGGGACGACCCCGTACTCCCCGGCCGAGCCGAGCCGCACCAGGCGCGCGCCCGGGGCGGCTTCGAGCAGGTTGGCCGCCACCATGGCGTTGGCCCGCATCAGTTCGCCCGCCGTGCCGGTGAGCGCACCCACGCAGCACACCACCGCGTCCGGCTTTTCGGTGCGCACCAGCGCTTTCAGCTCGTCCAGGTCACCGTTGACCAGGTCGTGCCGGTCACGGCCGGGCGTGATGAGCTCACCCGCGTCCTCCAGGGCGGCGCGGACGTGACGCCCGATGAACCCGGACGAGCCGAACAGAAGGATCCTCATACCGGCTCCCCGGCGCGTTCGCGCAGCAGCAGCGGGCGCAGCTCGTCGAAGATGCGGTTGGCCTCGTCGTAGTCCTCGGGGCGGCCGATGTCGAGCCAGTAGCCGGTGAACGGGTAGGTGGCCGGGTTCTCGCGGCGGGCGAGCAGGTCGAGCACGAGCTCGTCGAAGCCGAACGAGCGGCCCGCCGGGTAGGGGGCCAGGGTGCGGCGGCTCATCCCGTACACGCCCATGCTGACCTGGTAGCGCAGGCTCGGCTTCTCACGGAAACCGGTGATGCGGGACGCCTCCACGTCGAGCACGCCGAACTCCACCTTGTGGGTGCGTTCGGCGATGGCCACGGTGAGCCCGGCCCCGCTGACGGTGTGCTGGTTGAGCAGGTCGGCGTAGTCGAGGTCGGTCAGCACGTCGCCGTTCATCACCAGGAACTGGTCGGGCAGCGTGTCCTTGAGCCCGAACAGCGGTCCGACCGTCGACAGGGGACGATCCTCCTCGATGTAGTCGACCCGCAGCCCCCAGCGGGCGCCGTCACCGACGAACGCCTTGATGAGCGGGCCGAGATGGTTGATCGCCAGGGTCACCGACGTGAAGCCGCAGCCGGCGAGCTGCTCCAGGACGATCTCGAGGATCGCGTGTTTGTCACCGATCGGCATCAGTGGCTTGGGCAGCGTGGTGGTGTACGGCCGCAGCCGCACCCCCTTGCCGCCGGCGAGAATCACCGCGTGCATGCAGATCTCCCCCTTGCGTGATCTACCGGAAGTGGCGTACCTGGCGGACGGACGGGGCCAGGCCGAGCAGGAACAGGGCCAGCAGCGCGAGGACGCTGCCGAGATAGAGCACCGTGTCGGTCAGCGGAGCGACCGGCCGGCCGAGCAGGAAAACAGCGCCGAGGTGCAGCGCCAGGGCGGCGGTCAGCGACGCGCAGAGCCGGCCGAACCGTTCGAAGCCGGCCAGCAGGAACGCGGTGTAGTAGGCGCCGCCGAGCACGACGTGGGCGGCGACCATCACCATGACGGCCGGGTCGGTGGAGCGCAGGACGGCCACGAGCACGACGCCGAGGGCGGCCGGGACCGCCGTGCACAGCGCGATCTCACGGCCGATGGCGCGGGCCAGGCCGATTTCGAAGTCGGCCGGTCGCCGGCTGGTGCGGGTGAGCCCGACGGCTTGGGCGCGGAACCGTTCCGCGCGCCATTCGACGAAGCCCATGGACAGGATGAGCGGGGCCACCGCGACGGCGATGTCGAGGCGGTCCGACAGGTAGGGCGCGGCGGCGTGCAGCAGCAGCAGAGCCGAGAGGATTCCGTACGCGGTGACGCCCGCCAGCGCGTGCCGGGGCAGCCGGGCCGGTTGTTCGTCGGCGCCGCCCTTCTTGAGCGTGCACCACAGCGCCAGGGCGAACGCGGCCAGGATCCCGGCCGCCGCGGTGACCAGCGCCGCGTCGCGCAGCACCGGGCCGAGCAGGTAGGCCAGGCCGGTGACGACCGCCGGAACCATGGCCAGGGCCTGCCACAGTTCGCGGCGGTAGAACATGAGGACGGTGCCGGCGAGCTGGTAGGTGAGCTGCCCGGCGGCCAGCAGCACGAGCCGCCAGTCGCCGAGCGCGGCGCCGAGCAGGGCGCCGGTGAGCGGGGCGGCCGCCAGCGAGAAGCGCAGCAGCCGGGCCGCGCGGTGCGGCCGGTTGGCGCCGAGCAGTTTGTAGGCGGCGAAGGCGACCGTGCCCGCGTACGCCCACCCGACCACCCCGGCCAGGGTGAGCGCAACGATGGCGTGGCGCTGCCCCAGCACCGACAGCACGGCCGGGAACACCGCGCTGGGCAGGGCGTAGAGGGGGCCGTGCAGCAGCAGCCGCAACGTCTGGCGGCGGCCGTGGCCGGTGGCGACCGGGGCGGGCGGGTCGTCGGCGGGCGGCCCGAGGCGGCGGAACACCTCGCCGGCGAGTGCGAACACGTCGGGGAAGCCGTACTCGACCCGGGCGATGCGGTCGGTGACGCCGTCGGCCTCCAGGGCGGCGGCCACCTGAAGCGCTTCGACGGCCCGCGCGACCGACGGCCGGATCCGGTCGACGAGCATGTCCAGGGGGTCGGTGGAGATCCGTGGCAGCACCACGGGATGGGTCGCGGGCGCGGTGGGCACCGCGTCGTCTCCAGCCAGCTCAGCTTCGACTGTCATCGCACGCCCAACCAGGCCGGGGCGGCCGGGCGCAGACGCGGCATGGCCGGGCCTTCGATCGGGCGGGCCAGCTTCTCGTAGACGTCGCGGTACATCTGCAGCGACTGGGCCAGCGTGAAGTGTTCGAGCACGCGGGCACGGGCCGCGTAGCCGAGGTTGTGGCGCAGTTCGTCGTCGCGCAGCAGCTCGATGCAGGCCTCGGCGACGGCCGCGTGGTCGCGCGGCGCCACGACCCGGCCGGTCTCACCGACCGCCTCGGCCACCCCGCCCACGTTGGTGCACACGCAGGGCCGCCCGCACGCCATCGCCTCCACCACCGTGTACGGGAAGCCCTCGGAGATGCTGGTGAGCGCGACGATGCTGCCGGCGTGGTAGGCGTCGACGGCCCGTTCGATGCGGCCCTCGAGCACGGCCGCGCCGTCGAGGCCGAGTTCGGTGATGAGCTGCTCGCACGACTCGTGGTAGGTGCGGTTGACGGCCGGGGTGCCGCCGAAGATGCGCAGCCGTGCCTCCGGGATCTCCTTGCGGACGATGGCGAACGCCCGGATCAGCGTGTGCAGGTCCTTGAGCGGGTCGACGCGGCCCATGAACGAGATGGTCGGCACCGACGGCTCGGAGGTGGCGGCCGGGAACTCGGCCGGTTCCACCCCGTTGTACATCGTCCACATGCGTTCCGGGTCGGCGCCGTTGTGCAGCTGCCAGCGCCGGTTGTAGGCCGAGTGCGGCGCGAGCACGTCGGTGATGAGGTAGGCGGCGCCGGCCAGCGAACGGAAGAAACTCAACGCCATCACCCGTACGGCGTGGGAAGCGTCGTCGTGCAGGTAGGAGATGTAGCGCTCGCGCAGGTAGATGCCGTGCTCGCTCATCACCAGCGGAGTGCCGTGCTTCCACTTGGCGACCATCGCCACCAGCATCGACAGGCCGTTCATCGAGCAGTGCACGATGTCGGCCTGCACCGCGGGCGCGCTCAGCGGCCGCAGCATGTGCTCGAGCAGCCACGTCGCCTGGATCGCGTCGGCCACCGTGGGCGCCCCCGAGGTCTCCTCGACACGCAGGTCACGCCACGCGTCGAGCATCATCGTGACCGCCTCGTTCGAGACCAGCGCCTCGCCGAGGTTCCCGCCCGCTTCGGCATACTCGTAAAGGCCCCGGAGCGCCAGCAGGAACAGGCCGCGTCCCTGCTCGGCGTTCAGGGTGTCCAGCGGGGTGATGAGGGTGCGCAGGAACATCTCGTACGGGCCGGTGAAGGCGGGCCCGGGCGGGCCGTCGCGCTTGTCGGCGCGACGGCCGCCCCACAACGGCACGGAATGCACCCGGTCGAGGTTCGCCGGGGTGGCGAAGACGGACTGCTCGGAGCCGTCGACGGTGAGCGCGACGACCTCCCAGCGGTAGTCGGGCATCCCCTTGATGAGCTGCTCGCACCAGATGCTGACGCCGCCCATCGCGTAGGGATAGGTCCCCTCGGACACGAGTGCTATCCGCATGTGCCGGTTACGCCCTCGGCGCGGCGGTCACGGTCACCGCGGTGCCGGCGGCGAGCGCCAGCGGGGCGGTGACATCGGTCCCGTACGTCGTGGAGGTCGCGGCCTGAACCCCGCTGACCTGAACGGTTCCGGCCGCCGGGGAGGTGACCGTGACCGTGCCCGCCGACCGGTCGTAGACGGCGTCGACCCCGGCCCCCAGCGCCGCGAAGTGCTGGGTGCGGACGCTGGTGTAGGCGCCGATCTGGGCCCAGTCCAGGTTCAGCAGCGGCACCGAGTAGATCGCCTGGTACTTGGCCACGGTGGCCTCGACCCAGTCGGTGGCCAGCGTGCGGCCGTTGCCGTAGTCGCGGACGTTCGCGATGTGCAGCGTGTGCGTGTTGATGCCGCCGGAAGCGACGTGCTGCAACGCGATGCCGGTCTCGTAGTCGACGATCTGCTCGTAGGTGCGGTTCGTCGGCCAGTACGGGAACTTGCCGTTCGGCCCGTAGAAGGAGTTGTAGAAGGCGGTCTCCTCCTCCGGCGTCGTGCAGAAGTAGGCGACGTTGGTCGGCCAGTCCGGCACGACCTCCACGGCCGGCTCCATCGGGTGCACGATCGAGGCGTTGAAGTGGGCCGGCTTGTGGCTGGCGAACGACATGTTGCCGTGCAGGTACCTGATGTTCAGGTCCTTCGCGGCCTGCAGCAGGTTCGGGTTGGAACCTTCCAGGCCGTGGTCGACCGGCACGCCGGTGTCGTCGTCGGGGTCGACCGTGTAGACACCCAGACCCGAGTACTCGGGGGTCTTGAGCACACCGGCCGACTCGGTGAGACCGATGGCGGCGCCGGCGTTGCGGTTGTCGAGAATTTCCCCGTACGTCGCGGCGTAGCTGGTGTGGTTGAGTTCGGGGTGGTTGAGCGTGTGGTTGAGCCAGCGGAAGTCACCGGCGAGGCACTTGGTGGTCGCGGTGAGGTCGTTGGGACCGCCGCCGGGGCTGCACTGGTTGCCGGCGAACGGGTCGATGTCGGCGCCGTTGAACGCCAGGTTGAACTTGAATCCGAGGCCGAGGGCGTCCTGGCGCTGGTCCAGGTTCACCATGTCGTGCGCCGACACCTTGAAGCCCGGGTCGTACTCGATGTGCCCGTCCGGGTAGTAGTGGTCGGCGGTGTTGAACCAGTCGTCGATGTCGACGTTGAGGTAGTGCCGCTGCTCGCCCAGGAACAGGCCCTTGGTGGCCCAGCGGACCAGCCCGTAGACCAGCACGTCGGACTGCAGCAGGTACTGGTTCAGCGTGAACGTGAGGGCGAGGCGTTCGCGGCCGTCGGTCGAGGTCGAGCGCACGCCGAGCACGTTGGTGCCGTCGGTGGCGATCGGGTCGGCGGCGCAGCCCGGGGCGATGCTCGTCTTGTACACATAGGACTGCACGACCGGGATCGCGGCGTCCGCCTTCAGATAGTCGAACACGCCGGCGCCGGCGCTCGTCAGGTTCACGTTGAGCGGGGTGTCACCGACCGAGGTCTCGCCGGCCGAGCGCAGGCAGTAGTCCTCGGGCCAGGAGCCGTACGACGTGTAGAGCGCGGCCTGGCGCACACCGAAGTTCCGCTCGTACGCCCACAGGATGTTCCACTCGTTCGGGTCGAGGCCGTTGAGGTAGTTCCCGCCGTCGGCGTACACGAGCATGGTGTTGGTCAGCAGGATCGCGTTGTACTTGCCGGTGCCGTCGGCGCGCACGAGGGTGTCGACGGTCAGCGGGGTGGTGGCGCTGTAGAGCACGTCGTAGGCGGCGCCGAGCCGGTCGAGGGTGGTCTTCCAGGTCGGCACCCCGAAGTCGTCGGTGTTGGTGGCGACGACGAGCGCGCGCAGGGCGACCTTGTCGTTGAGGCCGGCCAGCTTGGTGGTGGGGCGGGCCAGCGGGGTGCTCTTGTTGAGGGTCACCTTGCCGGCGCGCTCGGGCAGCGGGGCGGGCGGGGCGACGCGCGGCGGGGCGACCTGGCCGTAGCCGGGAATCTGAGGCGGGGCCTTGGGTTTGGCGGGCTTGGCGGCCGCGGGTGAGGCCGCGGCCACGAGCATGCCGGTACAGAGGGCGGCGGCCAGAGCGCGTACCGCACGGCGGTAGGCGGGCAGGCGGGCAGCGGCCATCGAGGAACCTCCACGGTGGACGGGAGTGAGGTGGACGGGCGGGGCGTGCCAGCGGCGAGTCTAAGCAAGAATTAAGGATTGCCGCGGGTCGATCGGCCTGTCCGCGGCACGACCATTCCCGATAGTTGACGGGAATCGACGGCAGTGATATCCCCGGTCGTTCTTCGATCGTTTTCAAAACACTGTGACGACGTCACTTGATCGTGCTGACAAGCCATTTCCCCACGTACGGGTAATGGACCGTTAACAATCGACCTGGTCGCGCGGCGTAACCGGGGTGCGACCGCTGGCGCCGGTTTCGCAGGACAACATGGGCTTACGTCGGACTTGGCCGTGTTGCCGGGATCCACTACCGGGGCGCATTCGGTTGGGTTTAGGCGGTCGATGATGGACACAGCGTGGCCGATCACCGACGCAACGCCCACCACGGTGATTGAGACGTATCAATTGGAAATCGCGTTTCCCTTACGACGTCCGGTTCCGACAAATGTTCACGACACGTCCATGAAATGTCCGACGTAAAGAGCAGCAAATTACCGGCCGGTAATAGCGGGCGGGGCTTTATGACAGATGTCATCGGTGACCGGTGAGCGGCGGCACTACGGACCGCTACGCGCCGGTCCGAGACTCGACGACATGAAGATTGCCGCCGTCGCCCTGGCCGCCGCCCTCGCCGCCGGCCCGGCCGCCCCCGCCGCCACCGACATTCAGCTCACCCTGCCCGCACCCACCGGCCCCCTCCCGATCGGGACGGTGTCGCTGCACCTGGTCGACCCGTCGCGCCCCGACCCGTGGGTGCCCGCCGAGAAGCACCGCGAACTCATGGCCCAGATCTGGTACCCGGCCGCCACCGTCCGCGGATACCCCCGCGCCGACTGGGTGTCACCCCAGATCGCCGCCCGGATGGCGCCCCCGGGCTCCGGCGCCGTCCTGCCGGTCACCCACGGGCACACCGGCGCCCCCGCCGCCGCGGGCCGGCACCCGGTCGTGCTCTGGTCACCCGGCCTCGGTATGGAACGCACCGCCAGCACCGCCCTCGTCGAAGAACTCGCCTCCCACGGCTTCGTCGTGGTCACCGTCGACCACACCCACGACGCCAACTTCGTCGAGTTCCCCGACGGCCGCCTCGCCACCCTCGCCATACCGGAACCGCAGACCCCGGCCGAGGAACAGGCGATGATCGCCAAAGCCCTCGCCGTCCGGGTCGCCGACACCCGCTTCGTGCTCGACCGGCTCACCGCCATCGCCCGCGGGCACAACCCCGACGCCGCCCGCCGGCCCCTGCCTCAAGGCCTGCGCGACACCCTCGACCTCACCCGCATCGGCATGGCCGGGCATTCCCTGGGCGGCGCCACCGCCGCCGAGATCCTGCGCGTCGACCGCCGGGTACGGGCCGGTGCCAACCTCGACGGCACCCTCTTCGGCCGCGTCCTCACCACCGGCCTGCGCCGGCCGTTCCTGATGCTGGGCGCCGCCCACGACGGCCCCGACCAGGACGAGACCTGGCCCCAGATGTGGGATCGGCTGCGCGGCCCCCGCTACTGGCTCGAACTCGGCGACACCGCCCACCTGTCCTTCACCGACCTGCAGACCCTGCTCCCCCAGCTCGGCACGCCACCGGCCGACAGCCGGCCCCTGATCGGTAGCATCAACGGCGAGCGGTCCATCGCCGTGCAACGGCCCTACGTGCTGGCCTTCTTCGACCGGCACCTGCGCCACGGCGACGGCCGGCTGCTGGCCGCACCCTCGGCCCGCTACCCCGAGATGCGGTTCCTTCCGTAGGACACGTGCGGCGAGGAGGGGACATGCGCAGCCAGACCGACCGGTTCGAGCTCTACATCAAGGTCACGCTCTACAGCAACGTGCTGCTCGTGCCCCTCATCGCCGGCGGCGCCATCCTGGTCGGCGACCGGATCGGCCCCGAAGTGGTGCCGATCATCACCGCCACCACCGTCCACGTGGTGCTCTGCGTCCTGCTGATGCGGTCCGGCATCGCCAACTACCCCGACGGCCCCCGCCCCGCCCGCCTCATCGCCGCCACCGGCCTGTGGACCGCGATCACCGCGGCCACCGCCGTCGTCACCTACCCCCGGCCGACACCCGGCCACCCCGACAGCCCCTTCGTGCCGGTGCTGCTCATGGTGACCGCCCTCTACGCGGTCGCCCTCGCCACCCACGTCTCGGCAACCATCGTGCTCAGCACCGTCGGATCCGCCGGTTGCGTGACCCTGGCCATCGTCGACCGCCCCGCCTCGGCCCTCACGCTCGCGGTCATCCTGGCCGTGCTCGCCCCCGCCGCCCGGGTCACCCTCTGGACCCTGGGCCTGGTGCGCGAACTCGACCAGGCCCGCCACGTGCAGGCCGGGCTGGCCGTCGCCGAGGAACGCCTGCGCATCTCCCGCGACCTGCACGACGTGCTCGGGCGTACGCTCTCGGTCGTGGCGCTCAAGGCCGAACTCTCCGCCCGCCTGGCCCAGCGCGGCCGCCCCGAGGCCGCCGACGAGATGCTCGAGGTGCGCCGCATCGCCCAGGCCGCCCTGACCGACCTCAGAACGGTCGTCGGCGGCTACCGCGCGGCCGGCCTGCCCTCCGAACTGGCGGGCGCCCGCACCTTGCTGGAGTCGGCCGGAATCACCTGCCACGTCAGCGGCGAGGCCGCCGGCGCCGGTCTGGCCGAATCCGCCCAGGCCGCCCTGGGCTGGGTGGTCCGCGAAGGAACCACGAACGTGTTGCGCCACAGCGAGGCCCAGACCTGCCGGATCACCTTGACCACCACGGCCCGTACGGTGTCATTGACGCTGGAGAACGACGGCGCCCCGCACACACCCTTCGAGCTCGGCAACGGGCTGACCGGTCTCACCGAACGCCTGACCGCCCTGGGCGGCACCGCGACCGCCACCCGAACCGCACCCGACAGCTTCCGGCTGGCCGCTTCGCTCCCCCTCACACCACCCGCCGCGCCCCCTTCCGCACCCCTTTCAGCGCCACCGCACGCCTCTCCGCCCGGGTCGGGGGCCTCGTGATCCGCGTTCTGCTGGCCGACGACGAACATCTGATCCGGGGTGCGATGGCCGCGCTGCTGGCCTTGGAGGACGACCTGACCGTCACCGCCCAGGCCGCCACCGGCGCCGAAACCCTGTCGATGGCCCGCGCCCTGCACCCCGACGTAGCCGTCATCGACCTGCAACTACCCGACCTCGACGGCGTCGCCGTGGCCCAACGACTGCACCGGGACGTCCCCGCCTGCCGCACGATGATCGTCACCAGCCACGGCCTCCCCGGCCACCTGCGAAGGGCCCTGGCCGCCGGCGTACGCGGCTTCCTGCCCAAGACCGCCGCCGCCGAAATCCTGGCCGGCGTCATCCGCACGGTCGCCGCCGGCGGCCGCTACGTCGACCCCCAACTGGCGGCCGAGGCCATCAGCGCCGGCGAGAGCCCCCTGACCGTCCGCGAGACCGACGTCCTGATCCTGGCCGCCTCGGGAGCCCCCATCGACGAGATAGCCCGCCGGGCCTCCCTCTCCTCCGGCACGGTCCGCAACTACCTCTCCGCGGCGGCCGGCAAACTGGGCGCCGCCAACCGCCACGAGGCCGCCCGCCTGGCCCGCGAACAGGGCTGGATCTGAGGCAGTCCCGCCATCGCGCGGCCGCTAAAGCTGCTTCGCCATCTTGCGGCCGGTCTCGGCGTAACCAAGCTGCTCGTACAGGCTGAGCGCGCCGTGGTTGTGCGCGAAGACGTGCAGCCCGATCGTCGACGCGCCGTTCTCCCGGCTCCACCGCTCGCCGGCCTCCATGATGGCCCGGCCGTAACCCTGACGGCGCAGCTCCGGCTCGACCGCCACGTTGTAGACGAACGCGCCCCGCCCCGAGAACTTCAACCAGAGAAAACCGACGCGCCGGTCACCGTCGTACGCGTGCCAGATGTGATGCCCCACCGTGGCCGGACCGTCCGGGAGCAAGTTCGCGTAGGTCTCGGCCGCCTCCGCCGCCGCCACGTCAGCCGGCACACCCGAGCTGGTGACGCTCCGCGCGTAGTGCGCTTCCGCCTCCGCCCGCCAGGGCCCGAACTCCTGCTCGGTCATCGCTTCGAGCCGTACCTCAGCCATGCCCGCCAGCCTAGATTCGCGTCGCTCCGTCGTTCCTTCCAGGCCGCCCGTTCCATCAGACGCGCACCGGCTGCTCAAACGCACATCTCAAGCGCGCATCCCAACACGCACGCCAAACGCACATCCCGGCGCCGCCTCGAACGCGCCTCATGCCGCCCGGCTCATCAGCCGCGCGCCCGCGTTGCGCAGGCGCACCGCCGACGACTTCTCCTTCGATGCCGGGAGCCGGGAGCCGGGTCCGGGTGCCGGTGCGGCTGCTCAAACTACGGCTGTTCCGTCGCGGCTGTTCAGTCACGACATCTCACCCCACACACCCTCTTGAGCGTCCTAGGATCCTAACCTGGTTCCTGTCTTGCCGTGCTGATGTGTCGCTTCTAGATTGAACGTACTGGTTCGTACATAGATGGAGGGCGGGCATGAGGACGAGCATCGCCACGGTGTGCCTCTCCGGGAGCCTCGAGGAACGGCTCGACGCCGCCTCGACGGCCGGGTTCGATGCCGTGGAGATCTTCGAGAACGACCTGATCGCCTCCGTCGGCTCCCCCGAGGAGATCCGGGCCCGCGTCGCCGACCTCGGCCTCACCGTCGACCTCTACCAGCCGTTCCGTGACGCCGAGGGCGCTCCCCCGGCGAGGTTCGAGGCCGTCGAGCGACGGTTCAACGCGAAGCTCGACCTGATGGCCCGCCTCGGCGCCGACACCGTTCTCATCTGCTCGTCGGTCGCGCCCGACACGATCGACGACGACGCCCTGGTCGCCGGCCAGCTGCGCCGCCTGGCCGAGCGGGCGGGTGAACGCGGCATGCGGATCGCCTACGAGGCCCTGGCCTGGGGCCGTCACGTCTCGACCTGGGAGCATTCCTGGGACATCGTCCAGCGCGCCGATCACCCCGCCCTGGGCCTCTGCCTGGACTCGTTCCACGTCCTTTCCCGCACCGACGAGTACGGCAAGATCGCCCACCTGCCCGGCGAACGCGTCTTCTTCCTCCAGCTCGCCGACGCACCCCGCCTCGGCATGGACGTGCTGCAGTGGAGCCGCCACCACCGCCTGTTCCCGTTGCAGGGCCGGTTCGACCTGATCGGCTTCACCCAGGCCGTCCTGCAGTCCGGCTATGCCGGGTCGCTGTCACTAGAGGTCTTCAACGACGTCTTCCGACAGGCCGACCCCCACCGTACGGCCATAGACGCCCGCCGCTCCCTCATCGCCCTGGCCGGCGCCCTCACCCCCACGACCCACCCCACCATTGCCGCTTCCACAGCCCGCCCCGTCCATAAGGCGCAGCTTGTGGACGACACGCGGCCTGCGCACGCCACACGGCCCGGGGACGACACGCGATCTATGCACGCCACGCGATCTGTGGACACCACGCGACCTGTGCACGCCACGCGGCCTGTGGACACCACGCGACCTGTGCACGCCACGCGGCCTGTGGACGACACGCGACCTGTGCACGCCACCCTGCCTGAGGGCGACACACCGCCTGAGGAGAACACGCGATCTGTGGACGACAGACGGCATGTGGAAACTGCACGGCGTGTTGAGGGCGGGGGGCCTGTGGACGCCGGCGTCCTCACGCCTGCGCCGCGTCTGGCCGGTATCGCGTTCGCTGAACTGGGTGTTGATAGTGGGACCGGGCCTGAGCTGGAGAGTTTGTTGCGAGGCCTGGGTTTTGCCCACACCGGTCAGCATCGGTCCAAAGCTGTGCAGCTGTGGGAACAGGGGGCCGCGCGCATTTTGTTGAACTACGGCGCGCCGCGGCTGGCTGAAGGGTCGGCTGCTATCCGGGCGTTCGCGCTGGAGAGTGCGGACCCGGCCGCGAGCGCGAAACGGGCCGCCGAGCTGCTGGCCGAACCGCTGCCCCGGCGTCGGCGCTGGCGCGAAGCCGAGATGACTGCGGTGGCCGCGCCCGATGGCACCGAAGTGTTCTTCTGCCGCGGTGACCACGCCTGGCTCGGGGACTTCCTGCCGACCGGCGAGACCGCGACCGGGCGGACCGTGCGGGCGATCGACCATCTTTCGCTGGCGCAGCCGTTCGACCGTTATGACGAGGCGGCGCTCTTCTACCGCAGCGTTCTCGGCATGACCGATGACGAGGCGGGCGAGTTCGCGGCGCCGTACGGGCTGATGCGCACGCTTGCCGTCCGTAACGAGGACCGCAGCGTACGTCTCTCGCTCAGCGTGCCCCTGCTACGCCGGGGCGACTGGGCGCCCGCCGTCCCCCACCCGCAGCACATCACCCTGCTCACCGATGACATCACCCTGGTCGAAGACACCGTGCCCATCCCGCGCAACTACCTCGATGACCTCGCCGCTCGCGGCACGACGGCTGTGGACGCCCTCTATGACGAGGACGCCCACGGGTATTACCTGCAAAGGTTCACCCCGGTGATCGGCCGGCGCGTCTTCTTCGAGGTCGTCCAGCGGGTCGGCGGCTACCGCGGCTACGGCTTCGTCAACGACCCGGTCCGGATGGCGGCTCACCGCGCTCAGCGCCAGGCCGCCCCGCCCCCAACCTCATCGCCACGGCAATCCGACCCGCGCTGAGACAAGGTGACCTTCCTCCGAAACGAGCGGCGACGCAGGGGAACCCGCGGGAAGAGGCGAAGCGACAGGGCCCGCAGGAAGAGGCGACGCGACAGGGCCCGCAGGAAGAGGCGACGCGACAGGGCCCGTGGGAATTGTGGGCGGCGTGGAGGGTTCTGGCGCGACGGAAGCGTAGGGCTCGGCCAGCTTGAGGACCACGAGGGCGTACGCCGTGAGGACCAGCACGTCTACTGCGGCCATCTGCCACGGCATGTCGGCTGCTGTCTCGGTGATGGTCAGCTGGTTGTAGGCGGCTGCGATGCCGGCGCTGACCAGGTTGTTCATGACGTGCAGGGCGATCGCCGCCTCGAGGCCGCCGGTGCGGACCGTCAGCCAGCCGGTCACCGCGCCGAACAGGAACAGGTCGGCGAAACCCCACGGGGTCCCCCACCCGTGCGCCGCGGCGAAGACTAGCGCCTGGAAAGCGATCGGCACCCAGGGGCGGCGGAACCAGACGCCGGTCGCCTGTAGCAGCCAGCCGCGTGTGAAGTACTCCTCGGCGGCTGCCTGTGGGGGAACCACTACCAGCAGCAGGAGCATGGACAGGGCGAACGGGCCCCATCCGGCCAGCGGGTCGCCGAGGCCGGAGTCGGCGCCGTCGGTCAGCGCCGAGAGTCCGACACCGCCGGCGATCAGGGCGACCACGGCGATCAGCGCGACCGGCGCCAACTTCGCCAGCAACGGCCAGCGGAGGCGGCCGGTGACCGACGACAGCGTCCCGGCCGGGCGACGCTGGATCCAGCGGGCGGCGAGCAGGGTCAGCGGCAGCAGGACGGCGATGGTCAGGAACGCCAGGGCCAGGTCGGCGTGCTCGCCGAAGCTGGCCATGCCGTCCACATTGTTCGGACGGCCGGCCAGCATGGCGGCGGCGGTGACGACCATGTAGCCGGCCAGCGTGGCGAAGACGCCTCCGGCGAGAATGAACAGGGTCCCCAGCACCGGGCGCCACCAGCGGTGGGCGGGGGTGCGGGCGAGACGGTGGTACGGCGTGGCGGACATGGGGAAAATTCTGTCGGCTCCCCCGGCCCGGCGAATCTGGCCGCGGACGGAAACCGGCCCCTGCCCCAGGGCATAGACAGGCCATGAACGAAATCCGGCCCTACCCCAGGAGGCAGACAGACCAGGAACAAAAGCACCCAAGACGGAGACAGGCCAGGGAAAAGCGCAGCACACAGACAGACCACGGACGACAAGCACCAGGCACACGCGGGCCACGGGCGAAAACACCGAGCACGGGCAGGACACAGACAAGCCGCCAACGAAAGCGCCGACCCGCACGGCATAGACAGGTCACCGACAGAAGACGGCCCCGCCCTACGGCATGGATAGGCTGTCAGCCATCATGTCCCGCTGGAAGGTCTGGCTGCTGCCCGCGCTCATCGCGACGGCCCAGCTCGCGTATTGGCCGGCCCTCGGAACGACCCTGCGTGACATCACCGGCTTCGCCGTGATCGCGCTGGTCGCCGGGGCCCTGACGCTACGCCGTTCACGGCCCCTGGTGGCGGCGGCGGTCGTGACGAGCGGGCTCGCGCTCGGCACCTGGGCCGCGCCGCAGCAGGAATACTTCTATCCCGGCGACGCCCTGCTCGTGCTTTCGATCGCCGAGTCGGTGGCCCTGTTCAACGTCGCGCTGCGTTGTTCGCGGCGGGCGACCGTGCTGGCTGTGCTGGGCATGCTCGCCGTTCAGGTGGTGCTGGTCGTCGCCGACGAACCGCTCGATCTGCTCGTCGGCCTCGTCATGTATTCGCTGGTCGCCGCCGCCGGGCGGGTGCGGCGGCGCTGGCTCGGGGAGCGTTCGGCGGCCGCGCGCCGGCTGGTCGAGGCCGAGGAGGCGCGCCGGGACGCGGCGGCGGCCGAGCAGCGCCGGCTGGCCCGCGAACTGCACGATGTGACGGCCCACCACCTCACCTCGATCGTCGTCAACGCCACGGCGGCCCAGTTCGTCGGCAAGGCCGAGCTGCGCGACGAGGCGCTCGCGTTCGCCGCCCGCACCGGCCGCGAGACGATGGTCGCGCTGCACCAACTGGTCGCCGTGCTGCCGGCCACGCCCGAGGCGGTCACGCTGGCCGACCTGGCCGACGACTTCCGGCAACTCGGTCAGGTCGTGCACCTGTCCGAGTCGGGCGAGGCCAAAAACACGGCCACGCCCGGACGCACGGACAGGCCCGGAAGCACGGCCACGCCCGGAAGCACGGCCACAGCCCAAAACACCGCCGCGCCCGAAAGCAAAACCGAGGCCCAAAGCACGGCCACAGCCCAAGACACGGCCATGCCCGAAAACACGGCCACAGCCCAAGAAGCGGCCGCAGCCCGAACCAGGGCCGAGGCCCTGCACGGCATCGCGCGGGAAGCCCTGACCAACACCCTGCGGTATGCGCCGGGAGCGACCGTACGCATAACTCAGACATACGACGAGGCAGGCGCGACCCTCATCGTGGCCGACGACGGCCCCGCGACCACCTCCCCAGCCAAAACAGCGACAACAGCGACAACCGGCCTGGGCGGCGGCCGCGGCCTGGCCGGCATGCGCGACCGCGCGGCCGCCCTGGGCGGAACGGTCACAGCCGGCCCGGCAGAAGGGGGCGGCTGGGAGGTGCGGGCATTCCTCCCGGCCGAAGCGGCACCCGCGCGGCTGCGCGTCTGGCTGCGGAGTCAGGTCGTACTGGACGCGGGTCTGGTCCTTCTGGCTCTTCTGCTGCCACTGACCGGGGTCGGCCTCCTGATCGACGAGGAGGGCGCGTCGCCCGCGGCCGCCACACTGGTGCTGCTCGCGGTGGTCGCGCACGCGGCGCCGTTGCTGTGGCGGCGGCAGCATCCGTGGACGGCGCTGATCGCGGTGGCGCTGACCGGCTGGTCCGGCCCGCTGCTGGTGGCCACCGAGGTGCTCCCGCCCGAGGAGGCCTGGCTCTTCCTGTTCAGCACGGGGGCGGATCTGACGGCCCTGTACGCCTTGGCCGCGTACGGAAAACGCCCGAAGCTCACCTGGATCGGCCTGGTGGCCGGGTTGTTCTCGGCCGCGGTCACCTTCGGCCTGATGATGACCGTCGGCGATCCCAACTTCCCGTGGCCCACCGGCTTCCTGGTGATGGCCGTGTTCGGCTGGTTCCTGCTGGCCGCCCCGTTCTCCGGGAGCTGGCTGGCCGGATTCGCCGCGCGACGCCGCCGGCAGCGCCGCCTCGACCACGAGGAGAACGCCGTGGCGGTGGTGTCGGCCGAGGCCGCGCTGCGGGCCGGTGACGAGCGGGCCCGGGTCGCGGCGGGGCTGCGCGCCACCGTTCTGACCGCCGCCGCCCGGGTGCCGGAAGCGGCCGGGGACAATGACCTGGACGGTGTCATCGAGGCGGCCCGCGAGGCCCTGGCGGCGATGCGTGGCCTGCTCGACGGCCTGTGCCCGGCTCAGGAGGTGTCATCATCACGATCCGCGTGATGGTCGTGGACGACCAGGTGATGGTGCGCGCCGGCGTGTGCGCGATCGTCGGTTCGCAGGACGACCTCGAGGTGGTGGGTGAGGCCGGTGACGGCGCGGCCGCGGTCGATCTGGCGGCCCGGGTGCGGCCCGACGTCGTGCTGATGGACGTGCGCATGCCGGGCATGGACGGGCTCACCGCGACCGCCCAGGTCACCGCGGCCGGGTCCGCGCCCCGGGTCATCGTGCTGACCACCTTCCACCAGGACGCGTACGTCTATCAGGCCCTGAAAGCGGGTGCGTCGGGTTTCCTGCTGAAGGACTCCGACCCGGCCGTGCTGGTCGACGCGATCCGCACCGTGGCGGGTGGTGAGGCGATGCTCAGCCCCGCGGTCACCCGGCGCCTGATCGATGCGTTCGCCGCGGGCGCGCTCACCGCCGCCCGTGTGCCCGACCCGCGGCTGGACGCGTTGACCCCACGCGAACGGGAGGTGCTGGTCGAGCTGGCCAAGGGGCTGTCCAACGCCGAAGTGGGCGCGGCCCTGGGCATCGGCGCGGGCACGGTGAAGGCCCACGTGAACGCGCTGCTGCCCAAAATCGGGGCGCGGGACCGGGTGCAGGCCACCATTGTCGCGTACGACCTGGGCCTGGCCCGCCCGCGCTGAGCCCCGCTCCATTTCCGCATTGTCGCCACACCCGGCGGGCCGGGCCGAAAGACTGGGCGCATGGCCACGGTGACGACCCAGGAGGCCCCGCCCGCGGTGCTCAGCCGGCGGCAGGTGAACGTCGTCTTCACGGCGATCCTGCTCGGCATGCTGCTGGCGGCCCTCGACCAGACCATCGTGTCGACCGCGCTGCCGACCATCGTCGCCGACCTGGGCGGCGCCGGGCACATGTCGTGGGTCGTGACGGCCTACCTGCTCGCCGAGACCGTCAGCACGGTGCTGGCCGGCAAGTTCGGCGACCTGTTCGGCCGCAAGCTGGTCTTCCAGATCAGCACGGTCGTCTTCGTCGGCGGTTCGGTGCTGTGCGGCGTCGCCCAGGACATGGTGATGCTGATCGGGGCGCGGGCGATCCAGGGCATCGGCGGCGGCGGGCTGATGGTGACCGCGATGGCGCTGATCGCCGACGTGATCCCGCTGCGCGACCGCGGCCGCTACCAGGGTGCGCTGGGCGCGGTCTTCGGCGTCACGACCGTGGTCGGGCCGACGCTGGGCGGGCTGTTCACCGACCATCTGAGCTGGCGCTGGGCGTTCTACGTCAACGTGCCGGTGGCGATCGTCGTGCTGGCCATGTCGGCCCGGGCGCTGCCCTCGATCCGGTCGGCGGCCCGGCCGATCGTCGACTACGCGGGCATCGGCCTGGTGGCGGCCGGCGCGTCCAGCATGATCCTGGCGTTGTCGTGGGGCGGCAACGAGTACGAGTGGGGCTCACCGGTCATCCTGGGTCTGTTCGCGGCGGCGGTGGTGCTGTTGTCGGCGTTCGTGGTGGTCGAGACCCGCGTACGGGAACCGATGTTGCCCATGCATCTGTTCCGGAACTCGGTGTTCACCGTCTGCTCGACGCTCAGCTTCATCGTCGGGTTCGCGATGCTGGGCGCGATGACGTTCCTGCCCACCTATCTGCAGTACGTCAACGGCGTCTCGGCCACCGACTCGGGCGTGCGGACGCTGCCGATGGTGGCCGGGCTGTTCCTCACCTCGATCCTGTCCGGCAACCTGGTCAGCCGGACCGGCCGGTACAAGGCCTTCCCCATCGCGGGCGGCGCCGTGATGACGCTCGGCCTCTACCTGATGTCCACGATGGACCAGAACACCAGCGCCTGGCTCGAGTCGCTGTACATGTTCGTGCTGGGCGCCGGGATCGGCCTGTCGATGCAGGTGCTCACCATCGTCGTGCAGAACACCGTCCCGTACGGGGATCTGGGCACCGCCACGAGCGGCGTGACCTTCTTCCGTACGCTGGGAAGCTCGTTCGGCACCGCCATCTTCGGCACGCTGTTCACCAACCAGCTGACGCCGAACCTGGCCGACGCGTTCGCGGCCGGCGCGCCGCCCGAGGCCGCGGCCAGTCCCGAGGCTCTGCACAAGCTCGCGGCGGCGCAGGCGGCACCCATCATTTCCGCGTACGCCGAGACGATCGGATACGTCTTCCGCTGGGTCGTCCCGGTGGCGCTGCTCGGATTCCTGGTCGCATGGCTGCTCAAGGAGTTGCCGCTGCGGGACAGCGCCCGCGCCGCCGCCACCGACGTGGGCGAGGGCTTCTCGCCGCCGCAGTCCGGCGACCGCCTCACCCAGCTCGAACGCGCGATCAGCGACACCATGTTCAAGGCCCGCGACGACCGCGACGAGATCGAACGGCTGGTCGCCGAGTCGGGCACCACGCTGCCACCGGCCCAGTTGTGGGCGGTGGGCCAGACACACCTGCACACGCGGGCACGCGGCCATGCCGAGATGACGGCCATTGCCCGTACGCACCGGATGCCGCCCGAAGTCATCGAGCCGGCCTTCACCGGCCTCGTGCAGGCCGGTTACGCCCGCCGCGAGGGCGACACGGTCCGGCTCACCGACGCGGGTCAGGAGCAGCTGGACCGGGTGCAGGGCGCCTACCGCAACTGGCTGGACGCGCGCCTGGAGGACATCACGATGACCGACCCGGCCGACCGGGCGCTGATCGACCAGGCTCTCGACAACATCGCGACGAGAATCGTGGACGAGGGCAGCACCCGGCGACCGGGTTCCTGAGCGTTATTCGACGAGCTCGCCGTCGGTCTCGACCTCGCCGGCCTCGCGCAGGTGACGGTTGTGGCGAGGCTCCTGCTTGGTCTTCGAGTCGTTCAGCTTGCGGCGCAGGTCGTCGCGGACGTCGTTGAGCGCCGCCCGCAGGTCCTCCTCGGTCGATGTGGTGACGATCTTCTGCCGTCCGGCGATCCAGCACTCCAGTGTGACCTTCTGCCCGCGGGCCTCCCGGTCCTTCACCGACACCTCGAGCTCGGTCGAGTCGGCGTGGAAGGCGGCCAGGCGTGAGTCGAGCGTGCCGAACTGCTCGGCGATCCAGTTCAGGTCGCCCTGGGAGAAGCCGGCCCCGGCGCGAAGGCACTCGCTCACGGTGGCGGGATCAGTCACAGCACTCATCACATCTCCTCGAATCGGATCAAACGGTCCGTGATCCTCTTCCCCGGTCCCACGCCGGACAAACAGCAAAATCAACAGAGTGACTTGCGGTACGCCTCCACCTCGGCCTCGGTGGCGCCGCCGTTCACGACGTCGTCCGTGATCCTCGTGATGGTCTTCCGCAGGTCGGATCCGCGGCTCTCCAGGTCGGTCAGCAGCGGCCAGTTCCGGCTGTTCTTCAAAACCTTTCCGGCCTCCGTACGGGCGGCGCCGCCCTTGTTCCACTCGGCCAGCCAGGCGCAGGTTGTCAGCTTCGTCAGCGTGGTGTCGAAGGCGACGGCGTCCCCGGTCGTGATCGTCCGGACCACGTCGTGGTCCCAATTCTGCGGCGGCCCCGGCAGGTCGCCCTCGGCGAAGATCCGGGCCGCCCGGTCGCCGGCCTCACCCTCGCGGGTGACCGTCCCGTTCGCCTCGGCGATCCACTCCTCGACGCTGACGACGCGCGTCTCGGCGAGGAAGGCCTTGAACTGCGCCCGCGTGAAGCCGGGCCCGCCGTCGATCGTGGCGAAGACGCCGTCGCCGGGTCTCGGCTCGGTCGTCACCCTGTCCTGGCCCAGGCCGAGGGTCACGATCCAGCCGGTCTGGTCGCCGACCTTCACCTTCTCGGCGCTCTTGTCCTTGTCCGAGCGGCGACCGTCGTACTCCTTCTTCGGAAACCAGGACGAGTTGATCATGCGGTCGCCCTTCTCCCACGCCATCTCGCCCATGTGGTCGCCGAACGGCTCGAGGTGGATGATCTTCCAGCCGGGCTCGCCGAACACGAAGCGTGGACCCTCCTGGGCCGCCTTCTGCACCTTCTCCGGTTCGAGCAGCGAGCTCGACGCCGGCGGTGCCGCCTGGGAGGGGACAGCCTCGGTCGGGACAGCCGAGCTCGGAACGGCCGACGGCGCGGCGGGCACCGGAGGCGCGGCCGACGTGCGGTTCAGGGCGACCGCGACCCCGACCGCGGCGACCAGCACCGCGGCCGCCACGCCCACGACCGCGAGCCGGTAGAAGGTCCGCGGGGTCTGCGGCTCGGCCAGGATCTGACCCAGCAGTTCCTCGTCGGGTGCGACGGCCAAGCCCGAGCGGTACGGGTCGGCGTCGCGCAGCATCTGGTCGTACGACTTGCCGGTCATCGTTCCTCCTCCCGGCCACGCGCGGCCACCACTGAATCGGACGGGTCCACCAGATCGCGGAAGCGGGCGCGGGCCCGTGAGAGCCGGGCCCGCGCCACGGTCGGGCTCACCCCGAGGACCACCGCCGCTTCCCGCGGCTCCAGCCCCTCCCAGAACGTCAGCATCAGCACCTCACGGTCGGGCTCGGCCAGCCGCGAGAGCATGCTGCGGACCGAGAGCCGTTCCGGCACCTCGTGACCCGGATCGGCGCCGACGGTCTCGCGCAGCCGCTGTCTCAGCCGCTCGCCGAGTCGTTCCCGCCGGACCCCGCCCCGGTGGTGGTTGGCCAGCACCCGGCGGGCGACGCCATAGAGCCACAGCGTCGCCTCATCCCCGTCCGGTATCTGCCGGCCCCGCCGCCACGCGATCAGGAACGTCTCGGCGACCACGTCCGCCGCGTCCGCGGGCTGCCCGACCCGCCGCAGCGCGTACTGCAGCAGCCGTTCGAACGAACCTTCGTAGATCTGCCGGAAGCGATCCTCATCCTCGATGCCCACGTCACTTCCCATGTCCGGTCGCCGCCACATCGTGACAGCCCCGTCCGGAAAAGTTTGTTCAGGCCGGCACGCGGCTCAGGACGGCCCGGCCGGGAAAGCTCGTTCACGCCAGCATGTGGCCCAAGACAGCCCGCCCGGAAAAGCTCGTCCACGCCGGGACGAGGTTCAGGGGGCCGGAAAGGTTCGCTGCCCCGCCTCAGGGACAACTGAGGAGTCAGGCCAGGACGAGGCTCAGGGCACCCACGGACTTGGACTTCTTCGCCTCGTACATGGCCAGGTCGGCCCGGCCCAGCACCTCGTCGGCCGTCTCGCCGGGACGGGCCCACGCGGCCCCCACGCTGAGGCCGATGAGCACCTGCTCGCCGCCCGCGGTGAACGGCCGCTCGGCCATCGCGGCGATCCGGGCGGTCACCGCGTCCACGGCGTCGGCGCCCCGGCAGAGCAGCACGAACTCGTCCCCGCCGAAGCGGCTCACCATGTCGCCGTCGCGGACGCAGGCGCGCAGCCGCGCGGCCACCTCGATCAGCAGCTCGTCGCCGGCCGCGTGCCCGAGGCGGTCGTTGACCGGCTTGAAGCCGTCCAGGTCGCAGAAGAGCACCACCAGGTCTTCGGCGGCGGGCCGGCCGGCGCCGAAGGAGGCGATGCGGTCGGCGTCAAGGGAGGCGGACCGATCGGTGCCGAGCGAGGCGGCCAGGTCTGCGTCGAGCGCCTCAAGGGAGGCGGCCCGGTTCGGCAGGCCGGTCAGTGCGTCCCGCGTGGCCAGGCGGTGCAGGGCCTGCTCGGCCTCGCGGCGCTGCCCGGCCAGGCGGGCGATGCGCACCATGACCAGCGGCACCAGGGCGGCCGACGAGACCGCGATCAGCACCCCGTCGGTGGGCAGGCCGAGCAGGGCCCGGCCACCGCCGACCAGCGGGGTCAGCGCCAGCATCACGCCCAGGAAGGTCAGCCGGCCCCGGCTCAGGTCGTCGTCGGGAGTCGCGCCGGGACGGGTCACCGCGGCCACCGACGGGTGCAGGGCGGCCGAGCAGAGGGCGGCGTACGCGGCCAGGAACACCACGTTCGTCCAGTCGGGGCGGGCGCCCGTGGCGTCGACCGTGAGCGCCGAGGCCACGTACGCGGCCAGGGTGAGCGCCACGCCGAGGCTGAACAGGCGGCCCGACGCCGAGGACAGCGAGACCCGGACCATCGCGCCCAGCGTGCCGCTGATGACCAGCACGAGCACGAACAGGGAGGCCTGGCGGCCGGCGCCGACGTTCTGGGCGTTGAGCGCGGGCAGGAGCAGCGCGGTCCACAGCACCCCGCCCAGCGCCACCGCGGTGATCACCGAGTCGATGACGCCGCCCACGTCGCCGCGGCCGCGGTGGCGCACCAGGGCGATCGCCGAGCCGAGCACGAACACTCCGCCCACGGCATAGAACAGGTCGGCCGCGCTGCCGTCACCGGTGGCCCGGCCGCCGGCCATCGCCAGCCGGATCCAGATGACGTTGCCGATGTTGTAGAAGACCAGGGCGATCAGGATCAGCCACCACGGCGCCCGCCCATCGGCCGGTGCGCGGCGCAGCGCGAGCACCACGGCCGGCATGGCGGCGCCGATCGTCACCATGAGGAACGGCCACTGCTGCAGCGCGGACGGCCACGCCAGGTACGACGCCACCAGGGCCCAGGTGACGACGGCATAGCAGCGCGACAGCATGTGGATGCTCATCGGCCGGGCGGCGGCGGTCTGAGCGTTTCCGGGGGCGGCCCGTATCACAAGCGGACAAGATCTCCGCAAACAACGTTTCTTGAACCTTCCTGCAAATAACCGTGGATTGTTTTCATAGGTGCCCGATTCCGGCCAACCCGTGACATCGACCACGATTGATGCTTACCCTGTTGGCCGCCGGGTAAGCGCTTACCCGGCGCGAAAGGGCGCCACGCGCCTCCACCGACACGTGGCGCCGCACCCCCCACGTACGGAGGAATCATGCCCGCAACAAAGCGTCGCCGGACGCTCGTCTCCGCCGTCTCGGCCGGCGTCCTCATGGTCGGCGGCGTCATCGCCGTCGGCCAGCTCGAGGCGTCGGCCGCCGAGAGCAGCCCGGTCGGCTACGCCAGCCTCAACGGCGGCACCCCGGGCGGCTCGGCCGGCACCGTCGTCACCGTCACGAGCGCGTCCGCCCTCAAGAGCGCGCTCAGCGCGAGCACGTCCCAGACCGTCCGCGTCAGCGGCCTGATCTCGATCTCCGGCATGTACAACGTCGCGTCGAACAAGACGGTCATCGGCGTCGGCTCGGGCTCGGGCATCACCGGCGGCGGGCTCAACCTGTCCGGCGTCAAGAACGTGATCATCCGCAACATGGTGTTCCGCAACGCGAGCGACGACTCGATCAACGTGCAGACCAACACGACCAACGTCTGGATCGACCACAACGATCTGGCCAGCGGCTACGACGGCCTGATCGACATCAAGCGCGGGTCGGACTTCATCACGGTGTCGTGGAACCGGCTGCACAACCACGACAAGTCGATGCTGCTGGGCCACAGCGACGACAACGGCTCGCAGGACATCGGACACCTGCGCGTGACGTACGTGCACAACTGGTTCGAGGGCACCAACCAGCGGCACCCGCGCGTGCGCTTCGCCAACCCGGTGCACGTGCTCAACAACTACTACAGCAACATCGGTTCGTACGGCGTGGCGTCCACCGAGAACGCGGGCGTCTACGTCGAGCGCAACTACTTCGAGAACGTGAAGAACCCGACGGTCACCCAGACCGGCGACTCCGACCCCGGCAACCTCAAGGTGCTCAACAACTACAAGGTGAACTCCGGCACCGAGCAGGTCCGCAACGGCGCCTCGGTCGCGGCGATCCCCTACTCGTACACCCCGGAGGCCAACAACACGGTCAAGGCCACGGTCACCGCCGGCGCCGGAACCGGCAAGATCTAGCGCCCGTACGGCTTCCGCCGCCCGCACGTGGGAGGGCGACGGGAGCCACGCACCCCAGCGACGCGGGCTGCCCCGTACGGGAAATCAGTTGAAGTCGGTTTTGCGAATCACCCCGTGCACACCGACCGTCCGGTCCACGACCTGCGACACCTCGAAGTTGGCGGCCGCCGACAGATAGGCGTAGGCCACCGCCCGGTCCATCCCGAGGTGGCCCTCCAGGAAGTCGAGCGCGTTCACCACGGCCCGCCGCATGGCGACATCGAGATCGTTGCCCTGCCCGTCGCGCGACCCGTCCGGATCCGACAGCCCGATCGGGATCCACGCGTCGGCGGTCTCGGCGAACGGATAGCCGAACGCCACCGCCGGCGCCCCGCGACGACCGGCCTTGACCACCGTGAGCCGATAGGTGGCCCGCAGCGAGCCCTCCATCGCGGTCAGTGCCACCTCCCCGTTACCCATCGCCATGTGCGGATCCCCGGCGTAGAACAACGCGCCCTCGGCGAACACCGGCAGGTAGAACGTCGATCCGACCCCGAGCAGGTTGATGTCGATGTTGCCGCCGCCGAGCGTGGGCGGGATCGAGTTGAGCAGCGGATCGGTCGGCGACGCGGCCGAGGCGAACGCGACTCCCATCATCCCCATGAACGGCGCCAGCGGGAACGTGGCCGGCGGCAGCACCCCGGTCAGCTTCCCGCGCTTCGAGCGGACCGGAGTGAAGATCGAGACATTCCCGTACGTACGGGGGTCACCGCTCGCCCGTCCGTCGGTGGCGACCGGCGGCATGATCTCGGCCTCGGTGATCCCGGCCGGGACCGCGCCCCCGGCGAGCCGCGGCAGCGCACCCTTGCCGTGGCGGCTCGACACCACGCCGTACGGGACGCGCGGCAGCGCCGAAAGCACTTCGATCCTCAGCACATCCCCCGGTTCGGCTCCGTCCACATGGATCGGCCCGGTCACCACGTGCGGCCCGTCGACGTCGAAATTGCGCGGCGTACGGTCGTAGGACCGCGCAATGTCGATCGCGTCGGCCAGCACCTCGTGCCGGGACACCCCGTGCCGGGCGAACCAGGCCACCGGATCGCGCCCCTGGTCCTCCAGAATGCCCTCGTGCGAAACGGTGTCGACGGTGACCGTCTCGCCCGACCGCATCCGCAGCACCGGCGCGCTGCCCACGGCCGGCACATATCCCCACCGTACCTCGTCGGGCCGTGACCGCAGATAGTGCTTGCCGTGGATCGGCCCCCGGCCCGGCTGCAGGATGCCGGCCGAGGCCGACGCCGGGGCGGCCGGTGTGGCGGCGGCGATCCCGCCCACCCCGACCGCGGCCGCCGCGCGCAGAAATGTCCGTCTTCCCAGAGCTGCGAGTACGTCCATGAAGGAGTTCTAGGCAGGCCCGGTGTCGGACGTGTCGCGGCCCGATGTCCCGGCCGTTAAGGAGATCAATATCGGAACCGGGCGACCAGGGCGTTGAGGTCACCGGACATCGTCTCCAGCTCCTCGCTGGCCTGGCGGGACTGGGCGACACCCTCGCTCGTCCGCCGGGCCGCGTCGGCCACACCGGCGATGTTCGACGAGATCTGGCCGGTGCCGGCGGCCGCCTCGCCGACGCTGCGGTTCATCTCGGCCGTGGTCGCGGTCTGTTCCTCCACGGCCGAGGCGATCGTGGTCTGGAAGTCGCTGATCCGCGCGATGACCTGACTGATCTCCTCGATGGCGACGACCGCGCCGCTGGGGTCGGCCTGGATGGCCTGGACCCGGGACGAGATGTCCTCGGTGGCCCGCCCGGTCTCCTGGGCCAGGTCCTTGACCTCCGAGGCGACGACGGCGAACCCCTTGCCGGACTCACCGGCCCGGGCCGCCTCGATCGTGGCGTTCAGCGCCAGCAGGTTGGTCTGCTCGGCGATCGAGGTGATGGTCTTGATGACGTTGCCGATCTCGGCCGACGAGTCGCCCAGCTTGGTCATGGTCGCCGACGTGGTGACGGCCAGTCCGACCGCCTCGCTCGCCACTTGGGCCGCCTCGCCGGCGTTGCGGGAGATTTCCCGGATCGCCGCCCCCATCTCGTCGCTGCCGGCCGACACCGCGTCGACGCTGCGCGAGATCTGCTCGGCCGAGGTGGAGACGGTCTGGGCCTGGGCCGCGGACTCGTCGGCCGACACCGCGATCTCGGAGGCGACGCCGGACATGCGGGACGAGGCACCCCGCAGCGCGTCCGCCGACCGGTCGATGGTCATCACCGTTTCCCGCAACCGGGTCACCGCCATGTCGAGGGACTGGCCCATCCGGCCCGGCTCGTCACGGGACGTCAGTCCGGCCGTACGGGTGAGGTCGCCGTCGGCCAGGCCCTCGCAGACGTAGCGGACGCGGGTCATCGAGCGGACGATCTGCCGGGCCACGACCGCGCCCAGAGCGAGGGCGATCAGGGCGCCGGTCACCAGCAGCGCGATCGAGATCGTCCGGCTGCGGTGGTAACCGGCCCGGGCCGCGTCCGCGTTGGCCTTGGCGTCGGCGCTCTCGGCCGACCGCATGCCGACCAGATCGCCCTCGACCTCGTCCATGAGCGGGGCGAGCTGCTTGTCGCGGACGGTCTGCCAGGCGTCGATGTCGTTGCGGGCGCCGGCCGGGAACAGGCTGTTCTTCGTGAGCTGCTCAAAGTTGCTGAAGTCGTCGGCCAGCTCGGCGATCGCGGCGTCGTCGACCACCGGGTCGCTGGTGCGGTAGGCGGCCAGCGAGGTCTGCAGCTCGCTGAGGTCCGCGTCGAAGGCCTGGCGGTACTCGTCCTTTCGGGCCGCCGTCTCCGAGATCATGAAATTGGCGGCGTCGAGGCGGGCCCGCGCCAGCGCCGTCCGGATGTCGCCGAGCTCGTTCACCCCGGCCACGTTGCTGGCATAGATCTTGTCGGCGGCCGCGCTCGAACTACCCAGAGCGCTGAGCCCGACCGTTCCCACGACGACCGCGACGAGGATCGCGACGCAGACCGCGCCGAGGATCTTGGTTCGGACGCCGAGGTCCGCGATCACGCGGAGCCACTTCCCCATCACCTCAAGGTATTTGCCGCAGGTGGGCGGCGCTGGGACATCGACGCTTGCATGATCCTTGTAACCTCTGCCCGGCCGGGTCGCGCGGGACGCGAACCCGACCGTCCGAAAAGTCAGGCAAAGGGGAACGATGGACACACGCAGAGTGACCGGAGTGGGAGCGGCGGCGTTGCTGGCCGCGGTGCTCTGCGGGTGTGATTCGTCCGATGAATCCGTCACCACGCCCGGGCTCGAGGCGCACGGCACGGTGCTCACCACGGTCAAGCCGACGCGGCAGGACCTCAGCAACCAGATCAGCCTGGCCGGCTCGGTCACCATCAACCCGGTGTTCGGCATCGTCGCGCCGACCGACGGCGAGCTGCGTTACCTCGACAAGCAGCCGTCCAAAGTCCCGGCCGTACGCCCGAAGTGGGTCGCGACCGTGTGGGACTCCGACGGGGCCCCGCGCCGGGTGATGATCCCGCAGGGCTCGATGCTGGCCGGCCGGCTCATGGACGACCGGGCCGACGTCACGGCCGGCATGCCGATCATCTCGGCCAAGCACTCCGGTTACGGCATCGTCGCCGAGATCGACAGCGCTCAGGCCTACCGCATCTCGGGCGCGATCACCAACGTCCGGGCTCAGATCAAGAACGGACCCGGACCCTTCGCGTGTACGGCCCTGGGGACGATCGCGGCTCTGCCCGCCGGCTCGATCCCGGAGCCACCGCCACCCACCACCGAGCCGACCACCGGGGCGTCCGGCGCTCCCCCGGTCGCGCAGCCCCCGACACAGGAAGACACCGGCGGCGGCAACGAGGGTTCCGAGGCGACCGGCATGCGGCTGGTCTGCGCCCCTCCGGGCGGGGTCAAGCTGATCAACGGCGCCCAGGTGACACTGCAGGTGGTCACCGCGAAGGCGTCCAAGGTCATGGTGCTGCCGGTCGAGGCGGTGGCCGGCGTGCAGGGCAAGGGCAAGGTCGACATCGTCGGCGCGGACCAGCAGCGCAAGACGGTCGACGTGGTGCTCGGCCTCACCGACGGCAAGGTCGTGCAGATCAAGTCAGGGCTCAAGGGCGACGAGACGATCGCCGTACCCGGTCCTGACCTGCCCGCGGCCGAGCCGGGCGCCGAGGGTGACGGCGGCAAGGGCCCGAACGGATGACGACGCTGATCGCCCTCGACGGCATCACCAAGGTTCTCAAGGGCCAGGAACAGCCCCGCACGATCCTCGACGGCGTCGGCCTGACCGTCGACGCCGGGCAGAGCGTGGCCATCGTGGGCCGGTCCGGCTCGGGCAAGAGCACGCTGCTCAGCGTCATCGGCCTGTTCGACCGGCCCGACCAGGGCAGCTACCAGCTCGACGGGCAGGAGATCGCGCGCCTGCCCGAGCGGCGGGCGGCCAAGCTGCGCAGCTCCCACTTCGGGTTCGTCTTCCAGCGGTTCTTTCTGCTCAAGCACCTGACCGCGGCCCAGAACGTGGCGATGGCGCTGGTCAACGGTCAGGGCTGGCTGCCCCGGCGGCAGCGCCGGACCCGGGTGCTGGAGGCGCTCGACCAGGTCGGCATCGCCCATCTCGCCAAGAGCCGCCCGACCAAGATGTCCGGCGGCGAGCAGCAGCGGGTGGCGATCGCGCGTGCCCTCGTACGGGATCCGAAGGTCCTGCTGGCCGACGAGCCCACGGGCGCGCTCGACACCGAGACGGGCACGCTGGTGATCGACGCGCTGCTGGCGGCGACCGAGCGTGGCTGCGGGCTGATCCTGGTGACGCACGACCGTGACCACGCGGCGCGCATGGGCCGCATCCACGACCTCGTCGACGGCGTGCTGACCGAGCGGGTGGCGGTCCGATGAGGCGGCTGTCCGGCCGGTTCCGGTCCTCGCTGATCATCGGTCTCCAGGGCATCCGGGCCCGCAAGCTGCGCACCCTGCTCTCGATGATCAGCCTGTTCCTGGGTGTGCTGGCGGTCGTGGTCGTGCAGGCCGGCGCCAGCATCGCCGAACGTGCGCTGCTGGCCGACCTGGAGATCACCCAGGGCTACGACGGCACCCGCGTGATGGACATGCCGATGGAGCAGGCGTCGACCGACATGCTGGCCGCCACCGTGCACGGCCGCTCCGACGCGGTGGCGATGATGGGCGTCAGCGGCATCGTCGGCGAACCCGGCGTGCTCCCGGTCAACCCGGGCGCGGCGCCGCTCGACCAGGACTGGGGCCCGGCCATGGTCTGCAACGACGTGGGCTGCGAGCCCGCGCCGGGTGTGAAGGGCCAGGCGGTGGAGGTGCGGCTCACCGCGCTCTCCGGCGACGTCCGCAAGTTCCGGCCGTTCCGCACGGTCACCGGCCAGTGGCTCGACTTCTCCAAGGTGCCCGCGATGTCGCCCAAGCTGGTGCTCAACCGGGCCGCCGCCGACGCCTTCAACCAGTATCGGGTGCCGGCCGAGATGCGCGTCGGGGGCGCCGCGGCCAACGTCACGCCCCAGTTCGTGGGCGTGGTCGACGACGGCGACATGCAACCCCGGGCCTACGTACGCCTCGACGAGCTCACCACCTGGCTGCCCACCTCGCGGATGGCCGACCCGATGACCGGCGGCGAGATGCGCCTGCTGATGAGCCCGGGATCGCCGGTCGAGCCGGTCGTCGTGTCGAAGCTGAAGGCGCTGGGCAACGAGCCGTACGTCTACACCGTCGAGTCGCGCAAGGATCAGGAGAAGCAACTCACCCTGATGCGGCTGGTGTTCTTCTCGATGGCGGGTCTCGTGCTGCTGATCGGCGTGGCCGGCATCCTCAACGTCGGCCTGGCCACGGTCGGTGAACGGGTCGAGGAGTTCGCGCTGCGCCGCGCGGTCGGCACGCCCCGCTCGCTGCTGGCCGGCATCGTGCTGGCCGAGACGTTGCTGACCGGCTTGCTCACGGCGGCCGCCGCGATCGGGGCCGCCGCGGCCGGCCTCAAGGTGGTGACGATGCTGGTCGGCAACTCGCAGCCGATCCTGAGCGACGTCCAGTTCCCGTGGGAGGCCGGCATCGCCGGCATCATCGCGGGTCTCGTGGCCGGCGTGCTCGGCGGTTTCATCCCGGCCCTGCGCGCGGCCGGAATCCCCATCGCGACGGTGATGCGCGCTTAGGCTGTCCAGCATGGACGTGAACGCCTACCTCGCGCGGATCGACCTGGACCGGCCGCTCACTCCCGACGCGGCCGGGCTGCGCGAACTGCACCGGGCCCACCAGCGGACCGTGCCGTTCGAGAACCTGAGCATCCACCTCGGCGAGACCATCTCGCTCGACCCCGGCGCCCTGTTCGACAAGATCGTGCGGCGGCGCCGGGGCGGCTTCTGCTACGAGCTCAACGGCCTGTTCGCCCTGCTCCTGGAAGACCTGGGCTTCGAGGTGGAGCGGGTCGGGGCCCGGGTGCACGGCGAACGGCTCGGCCCGCCCTTCGACCACCTGGCACTGCTGGTGACCGCGCCCGACGGCGACGGGCCGTGGCTGGCCGACGTCGGGTTCGGCCGCCACAGCACCGACCCGCTCGACTTCCGCCGCACCGAGCCGCAGACCGACCCCGGCGGCGTGTTCACGCTGGTCGACGTGCACGGCAGCGACGACGTCGACGTGACCCTGGACGGCAAGCCGCAATACCGGATCGAACGCCGGGTGCGGGCCCTCACCGACTTCATCCCGACCTGCTGGTGGCACTCCACGTCACCCGACTCGCACTTCGGCCGGGCCCCGGTCTGCTCGCGACTGGACGGCGACGGGCGGGTCTCGCTCAGCGGGCGCACCCTGATCCGCACGGGCGGCGGACAGCGTACGGAGACCGTGCTCGACACCGACGAGCAGGTGCTGGCCGCGTACCGGGAGAATTTCGGCATCGTGCTCGGCCGGGTTCCGACTCCACCGGTTCGGCTCGCGCCGCCCGCTCCTCCGGCGTCGCCCGCCCACCACGCGCCGTCTGCTTCTCCACCGCCGCCTGACCGCCACGCGCCGCCCGCAACTCCGTCTCCGGCCGCCCGCCACGCGCCGCCCACTCCTCCGGCGCCGCCCGCTCCATGAGCCTCCTGTCGGTGGTGGTGCCGGTCTACAACGAGGAGGACTTCCTCGGGCCGTGCCTCGACGCCGTGCTCGCCCAGCACGAGCCGGTGCACGAGGTCATCGTCGTCGACAACAACTCCACCGACCGTACGGCCGAGGTCCTCACGCCGTACGCGGGCCGTGTGATCGTGCTTCGCGAACCCCGGCAGGGCGTGCAGCACGCCCGCAACCGTGGCTTCGACGCGGCGACCGGGGACGTGATCGGCCGCATCGACGCCGACACCCGGCTGCCGCCCGACTGGTCGCGCCGGGTGCGGCGGGCCTTCGACGACCCACGCGTCGACGCGGTGACCGGCCCGGCCACGTACTACGACGTGGCGCTGGCCCCGATGCTCGGCCTGGGCGACGCGGCGATCCGGCGCGCGTGGAGCCTGCCGGTGGTCGGGCGGATGGACTGGCTGTTCGGCGCGAACATGGCCATCCGGGCGTCCGCGTGGCGCACCGCACGCCCGGCGTTGTGCGCGGCCGCGGAAGCCCACGAGGACGTCGACCTCGGCATCCACCTCTCGGCCGGCGGCGGGCACATCGCGTACGCACCCCGGTTGCGCGCCGCCACATCGGCCCGGCGCATCGCCGACCGTTACGGCGACTACCGGCGCTACCTGCTGATGAGCGAGGCCGGATACCGGACCCACCGCACGCTGGTGCCGCGCGGGTCGCAGCTGCGGGCCTGGATCACCGCCCGCCTGCTGCTGGCGCTGTTCCCCCTGCTGCGGTTGCTGTTCGAGCTGCGTTCGGGCGGCCGGGTGCGCTCCCGGAAGAACCCGATGGCGCACCTCTGACCCCTTTCGCGCCCAGCACCGACGTCGCCTCCCACGTCTCCTCACCCGGCACCGACGTCACGCCGACCTCGACCCTCGCCTTCCCCGCCCAACGCCGAGATCACGCCTGCCTCGACCCTCGTTTCCCCGCCTCCGCGCCCGGCGCCGATGTCAGACCAGCCTTTTCTCAGGCCTCCCCCGCCGCCGCGCCCGGCGCCGCCGTTATGCCGACCTCGACCCTCGCCTTCTCCAGCGCCAGGCCGGCCTCTTCTCTGGCCTCCCCCGCCGCCCCGCCCAACGCCGATGTCACGCCGATCCAACCCAGACCTAGGAACAGCGCGACCCGTTCGAGCAGGCCGCTGGGGTTGCCCGGCAGCACACCGCCCGCGTCGAGCAGCACCAGCACGCTGGCCGTCACGAAGGTGACGGCCATGACCGCGGCGACCGTGCGGGCCGCGGCCCGCGGGCCGAGCAGGGCGGCCGCCGCTATGCCGGCCATGCCGAGAACGATCCCGACGATCTGGTGGATGAGCCCGGCCGTGGTGTGGGTCGGGGCGACACCGGGCGGATAGCCGAGCCCGGCGTCGGTCGTCAGCACCGCCAAAGCGGCCAGGCAAGCGCCGCACCCGGCGACGAGCACGGCCACGCCCCGTCGCTGCCGGCGTCGCAGGCCCTCGGCCCCGACCACCAGCCACAGGCCGCACAGCACCAGGTTGAGGTCGGCCAGCCACCCGCCCGGGCCGAGCGAGAGCTGGCTGATCCAGTTGCGGCTCGAGTCGTAGCCCGGGCGCAGCAGTCCGGCGACCGTCACGAAGACGCTCATCTGGACGGCGGCCACAGCGCAGCCCAGCGACAGCAGGCGGGCAACGCGGTTCGCAGGCACATTCGCAGCCTGCCACCCGTCCGCAAACCGCCTTGTCCCTGAGCTTCGTCTTCTGTCCGCCGCCCGGTCCGGGCGTGCGCTTTGACGTCGGCCCGTGTGCTTTGCCTTCCGTCCACACTAGAGTCGCAAGAATGACGGAGCTCGATACCGGCGTCCCCCACTCCGCCCGCGTCTGGAACTACTGGCTCGGCGGCACCGACAACTTTCCCGCCGACCGCTCGGTGGGCGACGAGTTCGCCAAGCTCTACCCCGACATCGTCGTGGTGGCCCGCAGCTCCCGGGCCTTCCTCAAGCGCGCGGTCACGTTCCTCGCCGCCGAGCAGGGCATCCGCCAGTTCCTCGACATCGGCACCGGCATCCCCTCGGCCGAACACACCCACCAGGTGGCCCACGCCGTGGCCCCGTCGGCCCAGGTCGTCTACGTCGACAACGACCCGCTGGTGCTGGCCCACGCCCACACGGTGCTGGCGGCCGGCTCCACCGGCGCCGTCTACGTCGACGCCGACGCCCGCGATCCCGGCGCGGTCATCGCTTCCTCCGGCCTCGACCTGTCCCAGCCCGTCGGCCTGATCCTGATGAACATCCTCGGCCACATCCCCGACCTCGACGAGGCCACGTCGATCGTCCAGACCTTGATGGAGTCCCTGCCCTCGGGCAGCTACCTGGTCACCGCCGACGGCACGAACGTGCTGGACGGACCCGCCTTCTCAGCCGCGATCGACGTCTGGAACGCCAACGCACCCCTCTCCTACCACTTGCGCGATCCCGCCGAGCTGGCCCGCTTCCTCGACGGCCTGGAGGTGCTCGACCCCGGCCTGGTGCCGTGCTCCCGCTGGCGTCCACCACCCGGCGCGACCGCCGACGACCTCCGCGAGACCGACGAGTTCGGGGCCGTGGCCCGCAAACCCTGACACTCGACGTTCAACCTCGTCAGACGCGCCCGCCGCCCACAAACCCCCACATCCCCCCTCGACCTCCTCAGACGCACCGCCACCTGCCCCCCGCCCCGACGTTCGACCTGCTCAATCGCGCCACCGTCACCCGCAGACCAGACGCTCTAAGGTTCGACCCGCTCAGACGTGCCGCCGCGCCTGAACCCCCACACCAGAGCCCTCGACCACGTCACGCGTCCGGAACCGCCGACGAGGACGCCACCATCACGTGCGCCGACGACCCCAGCATGTTGCCGCGAACCGCGCGCCGGTCGGGTCCGGCGGTGCTCGGCATGATCAACATGACCGGACCGATCCCGGGAATGGGTATCTGATCTGAGCAGAATGCTCAGTCACGTGGCCACATCTTGCTCAGAATGATCAGCCGTAGCGAGAGTAGCGGCCATGGCTACCGTCACGCTCGCCGACTATCTGGGCCGCCGCCTGCTCCAATGCGGGGTCACGCACCTGTTCGGTGTGCCCGGCGACTTCAACCTCACGCTGCTCGACCACCTGGCCACCGTCGACGGGCTCGCGTGGGTCGGCTCACCCAACGAGCTGGGCGCCGGTTACGCGGCGGACGCGTACGCCCGCCGCCGGGGCCTGGCCGCGATCGTCACGACGTACGGGGTCGGCGAACTGAGCTGCCTCAACGCGATCGCCGGCAGCGCCGCCGAGGACGTCCCGGTCGTGCACATCGCCGGCAGCCCCTCCACCGCCGCGGTGGCCACCCGCCGGCTCGTGCACCACACCCTGGCCGACGGCGTCTTCGACCGGTTCGCCAACGCCTACGCCGAGGTAACCGTGCACCAGGAGACGCTGAGCGTGGACCGGGCGACCGACCAGATCGACGCCGTGCTGGTCGCCGCGATGACGCACCGCAAACCCGCCTACCTGAGCATCCCCCAGGATCTGGCCGCACTGCCGGTAGACCCCACTCCCCTGGCCACACCGTTGACAATCGGCATCGCTCGCCATCCAGCCACATCACAAACGGCCGAACCCGCGCATCCGACCGCGCACCAAACGACCACCAACGCTCGGCCCGGTGCACAACAAACGACTGGCATCAACCAGCGCGGCGCACAACAAACGACCACCATCGCTCAACCCGGCGTGCAGCAAACGAGCACGACTGCGACTGCGACTGCGACTGCGACTGCGACTGCGGCTGCGGCTGCGGCTGCGGCTGCGGCTGCGGACGATGGCCCGGCCCGTCGGGTGCTCGCGGAGATGCTGGGTGCGGCGGAGCGGCCGGTGATCGTGGCTGGGCATCTGGTTGCGCGTTTCGGGATGGCGGGGACGGTGCTGGCGGCGGCCCGGGCCGCGAACATTCCGATCGTCACGTCGATCGCCGCCAAGGGGGTCGTCGACGAGGACGATCGGCTCTATCGGGGCGACTACGCGGGGACGATGGTCGACGCGGTGACGGCTCGGCTCGTACGGGAATCGGATCTGGTCCTGGAACTGGGGACCGTGAACACCGACGTGCTTTCGGGCTTCTTCACGCACCGGCCGGCCGACGCGCAGACTGTGCACTTCGACGCCACGACCGTGACGATCGGGCTCGGGCGGCGGGTGGACGGCTGGTTCCCGGACATGATGCGTACGGTGAAGGAACTTTGCGCTTCTGTTCGTTTTGCCGACCGTGGCGACACGCCCCGAGGCGGCATGAGCGCGGATGTGGACGACGACGCGCCGCTCACGCAGGAAGCGCTCTGGTCGATCGTGCAGGAATGGCTGCCCGGCGGCACCGCGCTCATCGCCGACACGGGCACGTCGGCCTGGGGCGCGCTCTCGTTGCGGCTTCCGGCCGACACGGTATTCATCGGGCAGCCGATCTGGAACTCGATCGGGTACGCGCTGCCGGCCGTGCTGGGGCAGGGCCTGGCCGACCCGGGACGGCGCCCGGTGCTGATCATCGGCGACGGCGCGGCCCAGATGACCGTGCAGGAACTGAGCAGCATCGCGGCCACCGGGCTCAAGCCGATCGTGCTGCTGCTCAACAACGGCGGCTACACCATCGAGCGGGCGCTGCAGAGCCCGGACGCCGCCTACAACAACGTCGCGAACTGGGACTGGGCCACGCTGGTGACCGCGCTGACCGGGGCGAAGGTGGACTACCACCGGGCCGAAACGGCCGCCGACCTGCGCCACGCGTTGCGCGCGGCCGGCGACTCGTTCGGCTTCATCGAAGTCATGCTCGACCGTTACGACGCCCCGCCGCTGCTGCGCGCTTTGGCGGCGCGCAACGGCGGCGGAGCATAAGCACTGCCGCGTCGCCACCGGATCGCGATGGAGGCAGAGGATGGGCAACCACACCCGCCACCGGACCGGGATGGCAGCGGAGCATGCGCAACCACACCCGCCACCGAACCGCGACGACGGCGGAACATGGGCAACCACACCCGCCACCGAACCGCGACGACGGCGGAGCATGGGCGACCACACCCGCCGCCGGTTCGTGACAGCGGCCGGGGTCTAGCGCGCGGTGGCGTAGGCGGCCGAACCGATCAGCTCGAGCGACACCTGCAGACGCTCGAGGCTGATGTTCTTGGCGATCGTGTCTTCGGGGCTGTGGTACGGCGGTTCCAGCAGCGCCGGGGACTCCTCGCCACGCCACGAGAAGTTGGCCGCGGCGATGCCGACCTCCTGGAACGACTGGTGGTCGGACGAACCGCGCAACGTGACCGGGCTGATCCGCGGCTGGTAGCCGAGACGGGCGGCGGCCGCGGCGACCTCATCGGTGGCGCGGTTGGCCAGGCCGTCGAACGACAGCAACCAGTAGCGGGTGGCCGGGTCCCAGCTCGTGGCGACCATGTCGTTCTGGTAGACGGCCAGGATCCGGTCGCGTTCGGCCTGCGGCAGCTGGGCCACGTAGTAGCGCGAACCGATCAGGCCCTGCTCCTCCGAACCCCACAGCGCGAACCGGACCTGCGCGTTCGTGGGCAGTTTGCGCAGCACCCGGGCCAGTTCGAGGCAGAGCACGGTGCCGGAACCGTCGTCGTTCGCGCCGGGCGCGCCGATCACGGTGTCGTAGTGGGCGCTGACCATCACGACCGGACCGGTCGACGAGCGGCGGGGCTGGTTGGCGATGACGTTGTTCGAGGTCAGCCCGCGGTGCGCGACCGTGGAGAGGGTGAGCGTCAGCTTGCGGGTGAGCAGCGCGCGCAGGCGGTGCTTCTGGGCCTGGGCCACGCCGACCACCGGAATGGGCGCAGGCGTGGTGGCCAAGCCCGGCAGCTGCGGGCTGAACGCCGAGGCGCGGCGGGGCTCGACCAGGTCGGCCGGCAGGAAGATGACGGCGGCGGCCTTGCGCGCGACGGCCAGGTTGACCACCGTCTCGCGGGTGTCGGCCACGTAGTCGATCAGCAGGATCTTGCCCTTGACGTCGGCCGGGTAGTCGGCCTCGCCGCCGAGCTTGGCGTCGATCACGTCGCCGCGCACCTTGGTGTCGAGGGCGGCGTGGGGCGAGGCGCCGCACTGCCAGTTCAGGTCGTTGGGCAGGCCGCGGGGCGAGCTGAGCTGGGCCAGGAACTTGTCGGCGACGGGGAAGGGCTGGAGTTCGACGTCGTAGCCGAGTTTGTCGAGCACACCCGCGAGGTATCCGGCGGCGACCCGCTCCGACCGGGTGCCGCCGATGCGCGGGCCGATGCCGATCGACAGCACCTTGAGGTGGGCGAGCGCGCGCTCGGCCGAGACCTGCTTGGCCACGTTGATGTCGTGGCCGGTGAGCGTGGGCGGCAGCGCGGCGCCGGGACGCTGCCCGGTGGCGGCCCAGGCGGGCGCGGGCAGGGCGACGGTAGCCGCTCCACCCAGCGTGACGGCCAGCATGCGCCTGCGGCTCAGCGCTGAGGGGCGCGAGTGCGTGTCCAAGGGTTCCTCCTCGTCGATCCGGCTCGTGATCCGGCGAGGACGGACGGCCCTGGTCAGGCCGCCGATCCCCGTTGACAAGCAACCTAGGGGTCAAATCACGGATCTTCAATATTGACATGCGTGAAGGTAGGCCGATCCCGCCCGCTCATCGTCGGGGTGGGAGCCGGCCCCACGCAGCCGGACGGCCCGGATTCAGCCTCGTCACGCTGCGACCCTGACCCCGGCCGGCGCGCCCGGGAGTCAGCCCCGGAAACGGCGGCGTGATCCCGGCGCGCTCGGAAGTCAGCCCCGGAGAACGGCGGCGTGATCCCGGCGCGCCCGGGAGTCAGCCCGGAGAACGGCGGCGTGATCCCGGCGCGCCCGGGAGTCAACCTCGGAAAACGGCGGCGTGATCCCGCGCGAACTCCGCGAAGGATCGTGCATCGTGACCGGTCAACCGCCGTACGGTGTCGGTGGTGTCCGCCATGGTGCCCGCGCGCTGCGACCGGAAGATGTCCACGATCGCGTCCGCGAGGAACGGCGGCACCCCGCCGGCCAGCAGTCCCCCACGGGCCTGGTCGTCACTGACGTCGACAAACGCCACCGTACGGTCGAGGACGCGCGACAACTCGGCGGCGATCTGCGCGTACGTCAGGGCCGCGGGCCCGGTCAGCGTGTAGACCCGTCCCTCATGGCCGTCCCCGGTCAGGGCGGCGACCGCGCAGTCCGCGACGTCGCGCGGGTCGATGAACGATATCGCCGCGTCACCGGCCGGGGCGCGCAGGACGGTCGCCGGTGCGTACGCGAAAAGGTTTGTCATGAACGTGCGCGGCCGGAGCAGAACATGCGGAATGCCCGAGGCGGCCAGGTGTTGCTCGATCTCGCCGTGCCACCGTTCGAATACGAGCGATGAATGCACGGACGCGTCCGGCCCGGACAGTTTCACGATCTGTTTGACCCCGGCCGCGACGGCGGCGTCGATCGCCGCACACTCGAACGCAACCTGCTCGGGCACGTTCGCGCAGGCGAGGAACAAACGCTCACCGTCGAATGAGCGAGCCTGCACGTTCCGGCCGAGAACGCTCACCCGCTCGCCGCGCGCGTTGAGCGAACGAACAACATGGGCACCGACATTGCCGGTCGATCCGGTCACCAGAATGGTCATCGTGCACTCCTGACGCTCGGTTGGATGTTGGGGTTGAGGCGGAACACGTTTTGCGGATCCCAGCGGTCCTTGGCCGCCGTCAGCCGCGAGAGGCTTTCCCCGTACGCGGTCACGGGGTCCTCGTCGGACAAAAACGTCGCGAACTGCCCGTCGGCGTACGGGCGAAGCCGCTCCCACCCGCGACGAACCCAGTCGCGATGCCCGTCACCGCGCGCAGAAACGACCTCGCCACGCGCAGAAACGACCTCGCCGCGCGCAAAAGCGACCTCGCCGGGCGTGGGAGCGACCCCGTCGCCCGGCCCCGGGGTCCAGTTCGCGATCAGGCGCAGCTCGAACCCGGGTGTCCGCGCCCCCACCGCGGTGGCCGAAGGGGCGACCCGACTCGCCGCGCCGCCGATCACCCAGCCGTTGAGCAGCGACAACGGCGTCGGCAAGGTCGCGGCCAGGTCGAGCACCACGTCGACCGGCAGCCGGGGCATCCGGAGCGAACGCCAGTACGAACACAACCCGGGCGAGGCCGCCAGGTCGAGCAACGACTGCACGGCCCGGTACGGCATCGGCCGCACGAGGTCGGCGATCGGCCTCAGATCCCGCAGCGGCGCCAGCACCCGCTCCCCCACCGCCAGATCGCCGCACCACACCGGCAGCAGCCCCACCACCGGCGTGCCGGCCAGGGCCGGAACCGGCGGCGACTGCGTGGCGACGAGGGCGACACCGAGTTCGTCCGGCGCCCCCGGCGCCCATTCGTGCAGAAACTCGAGCACCGCCCGGGCCCGGTCGAGCGACCAGAACATCGGCCCACCGAGCACCACCGGCCCGACCGGGTGCAGGTCGAACTCGAAACTGGTGACGATCCCGAAGTTCCCGCCCCCGCCGCGCAGCGCCCACAGCAGATCGTCGTCGGCGCGGACGAGGTCGCCCTCGGCCGTCACGAGCGTGGCGCCGCGCAGGTTGTCGGCGCTCAGGCCGTACCGGCGCATCAGATGCCCGAAGCCACCGCCGAGCGTGACGCCGGCGATCCCGGTCGAGCTGACCGAGCCGCCCGTGGTGGCCAGACCGTGCCGCTGGGTCGCCAGGTCGAACTCGGCCCACGTCAGCCCGGCGGCCACGCGCGCCGTCGCGGTGACCGGATCGACCTCGACGGCCTTGAGCAACGACAGATCGATGGTCAGGCCACCGTCGGCGACGCTGTAACCCTGCACGGAATGCCCGCCGCCGCGCACCGCGATCGGCAGATCCTGGTCGCGGGCGAAGCGGACCGCCCGCCGTACGTCGTCGGCTCCGGCGCAGCGGGCGATCAGGGCCGGACGCCGGTCGAACGCGCCGTTCCAGACCCGCCGCGCCTCGTCGTAGCCCTCCTCGCCCGGCCGCAGCAGGGCGCCCCGGAAGTCGCCGCGCAGGTGCCCGAACGCGTTCCGGTGAATCGTGGTTGTCATGCCCGGCAGTGTGCTCCGGGGTGCGTTCCGTCAGCGTTCCCCGAGAACCGCCCGGGCTTCGCCGTCCCAGATCAGCACGCCGTCGTCGAGCAGGCGCCGGGCCGTCGCACGCGCTTCGTCCGGCTGGTCGAGCGCCCGCACCGCCTCCAGTCGCAGGCGCAGCAGCATGGCCGGCACCCCGGGTGCGCTGTACCGGCCGGGATCGGCCAGGGCGGCGTCGATGCGGCTCAGGCCGGGCCACCCTTCGAGGAGACCGTTCAGCGCCTGGGCGAAGACCCGGATCGGCGCCGCCTCGACCTTCGCGCAGACCTCGTTCAGCTCGGCCGCCCGCTCCGGCAGCACCGCCCGGTCGCCGAGGTCGAGGTCGCAGAGCGCGGCGAACAACAGGGCGCCGCCCAGCGTGAACGGGTGGCCGCCGGCCCGGGCCAGTTCGAGGGCCCGGTCCCGCCGCCGCCGGGCCTCACCGGGATCGCCCAGCCGCACGAACACGTGGGCCAGCCGCACCAGGCAGAGAACCTGCGGATCCTGCCCGTACGCGAGAAGGTGGGCCGACCGGTTCCCGGGCCGGTAGCGGGCGAGCGCCGCGGACAGATGCTCGCGGGCCTTGGCGTTGTCCGCCCGCCAGGCCGCCGCCACGCCCTGCACGAAGTCACCCTCGACGGCGAGCACGTCGTCGTCCTCCCCGAGCGCCCGCAGTTCGGCGCCGTGCCGCAGCGCGGCCTGGAAGTCACCGCGCGACAGCACCGCCATGGCCTGGGCCCGCAACAGCGGCGCGGCCGGGGCGGGCCCGGCGATCGCGAGCGCCCGGTCCAGAACCTCGCGCAGGCGCGGGGACGCATATCCCTCGGCCGAACTGAGCGGCCCGGGCACCGCGGTCAGCACGTCCAGTTCACGATCCTGACCGCGGACCAGCCCGGCCGCCCGCAGCAGCAGACCCACGGCCTCCGCGTCGGCGTAGACCCGCTGGGCGGCCTGGGCGGCGCGCACGAACCAGTCCACCGCGTCGTCACGCGCGCCGGATTCGAGCAGGTGCACCGCGATCCGACCGGCGACCGTGTCCACGTCGGGCATCTCGCGCAACGCGGCCGCGACGAGGGCGTGGTGGTGGCGCCGGCGCGCGGGCGGGAGCATCCGGTACGCCACCTCGCGCAGCTTGTCGTGGCTGAAGTCGTACGTGTCCCCGCCGCCGGTGACGAGGATCTGCCGCCGCCACAGTTCGTCGAGCCCGGCCGCCGGGTCCTGCTGCTCGTCGGTCTGCCTGATCAGCACGCCGACCGGCACGGACGACCCGGCCACGGCGGCGATTCCGGCGAGTTCCAGCGCGTACGGGGAAAGCTGCCGCAGCCGAGCCTCCAGAACCGCCTGCACGCGTGGGGTGAGCGCGTCCCATCCCGCGCGCAGGGTCTCGACCACGAACAGCGGGTTGCCCTCGGTCTCGGCGTGCAGCCGGGCGGCGTCGGCACCCGACATCCGGTGCCCGAGCCGCCCGGCGAGCGCGGTGGTGGCGTCCCGGTCGAGGCGTTCCAGCGGCAGTTCCGTGCAGCGGCCCAGGATCTTCAGGCCGTCCAGCAGGGTGTGCGCCGGGTGGCCGGGGTCGATCTCGGCGATGCGGGCGGTCGCCACGACGAGCAGGGGCCCGGGCGATTCCCGTACGAGATAGTGGACGAACTGGCAGGTGGCCCGGTCGGCCGCGTGCAGGTCGTCGGCCACGAGCAGCAGCCCGCCGGGTCCCGGGCGCAGCGCGCGTTCCATGGCTTCGAACAGACGCAGCCGGGCGCCCTGCTCTTGGTCGGGGTCGGGCAGCAAAGGCTCCAGCCCGCCCGATTCGTGGCCGCCCACGCCGAGCCGGCGCAGCCAGGCGACCACCGGGGCGTACGCGAGCTCGCCCTCGGCCGGATAGGACCGGGCGGAAGCGGTGGCGGCGCCCTGCCGCGCGGCCCAGAGGCGGAATTCCTCGGCCAGACGCGACTTTCCGATCCCGGGTTCGCCGCCGACCACGACGAGGTGGGCCGGGGCGGCGCGGCGCCACAGCGAGATCAGCCGGCGGCGTTCGTCCTCGCGGGCGACGAACGGGGCGACGGCGCTCACCACGGGCGCCGGCGTGGCGGGTGGCAGCAGGACCGCGTACAGGGAAAGGGTTTCCTCGGACGGGGTGACGCCCAGCTCGTCCCGGAGCATGGCCGCGCACTCGTGATAGGTCCGGACGGCCCGCGCCCGGTCGCCGATCGCGTCATAGAGGCGGATCAGCAGCCGGTAGGGCTCCTCGGCGAGGCGTTCGAGGGCGCGCAGCCGTTCGGCGTAACGGATCGCGGCGGGCCGATCCCCGGCCTGTTCGAGCAGCGGCACCAGCGTGTTGAGGACTTCGACGATCCGGCGGCGGCACTCGTCGCGCTCGGCGGTGACCCAGTCGTCGTACCAGCCCTCCAGAAGGTCGCCGCGATAGGCGTCGGCGGCAGCCCGCAACTCGTCCACAGTGGATCCGCCGAGCGCCGCGACGTCCACTGTGACACCGGTCAGCGTCAGGGTCTGCGGCGTCACACGCAGGTGTCCGTCTAGACCCGGCACCGCGCCGCGCAAGGTGTGCAGCACGTGCCGCAGGTTGGTGCGCGCCTGCTGCTCAGTCGATCCGGGCCACAGGGCAAAGGCCAACTGCTTGCGTCCGTACGGGGTTCCGCCGCGCAACGCCAGGCAGGCCAGCACCGCTTGAGCGCGCGTGGAGGTGAGCGTCACCGGTTCTCCCCCGGCGCGCAGCTCGAACGCGCCGAGCAGGCGCAACTCCAGCATTCCGCCATCCTCGCGCCGACCGGCCCGTCAGGCCAGCACCTTTCGCCCGGCCTTCACCCACCGTCCGCCGCGCTCACCACGCCGCCCGCCGCTCACCACGCCGCCCGCCGCTCACCTCGCGGCCCAACTCCCCGTTGCTCAGGCGAGTGAAGTCTTGGCCGGAGGCGGGGTTTCCGGCCCCGGCGGGGGCTCCTCCGGAGTCGAGTCTTCCGCGGCAGGTTCCGTGCCGGGCGGTTCGCGGTCGGGGGTCGGCTCCCCGTCGGGATGGCGCACCAGATAACGGACGGCGGTGTTGAGCACCGCGAGCAGCGGCACGGCGATCAGGCCACCCACGATCCCGGCCAGCACGACCCCGGAGGCGATGGCCAGGATGACCGCGAGCGGGTGCAGCGCCACGGCCCGGCCCATGATGAGCGGCTGCAGCACGTGCCCTTCGAGCTGCTGCACGGCGATGACGACACCGAGCAGGATGAGCGCCTTGACCGGCCCCACGGCGACCAGCGCGACCAGCACGGCGACGGCCCCGCTGACCGTGGCGCCCACGACCGGGATGAACGCGCCCAGGAAGACCAGCGCGGCCAGCGGCAGGGCGAGCGGCACCCGCAGCGCGAACAGGCCGATGCCGATGCCGATCGCGTCGACGAACGCGACGAGCACGGTGGCGTGCACGTAGGCGACCAGCGTGTGCCACGAGTAGTGCCCGGCCCGGGCGGTCGGCACCCGTGCGCCCTGCGGCAGCAGCCGACACAGGAACCGCCAGATCTGATCGCCGTCACGCAGGAAGAAGAACAGCGTGAACAGCGTCAGGAAGAAGCCGGTGCCGACCTCGCCGACGGTGGTGGCGGTGGTCAGCGCACCCGAGGTGAGCGCACCCCGGTTCTCGGTGACCGCCCGCTGGGCCTGCGCGATGTAGTCCTCGATCTGCTGCTGCGAGATGTGCAGCGGGCCGCGGGCCAGCCAGTCCTGCACCTCGCGGACGCCGTCGCCGACCTGGGAGCTGAGCGTGCCGATCTCGGCCACGAACGTGTTGATGATCAGGCCGAGGCCGCCGAAGACGATGATCAGCGAGGCCACCAGCACCAGCGCGGCCGACGTGGACCGGCCCATCCCCCGGTTGCGCAGCCAGGCCGCGACCGGTTGGAACATCGCGGCCAGCAGCACCGCGACGATGACCGGGATGACCACCACGCGCAGCTGGCCGATGATGCGCAACAGCAGCCAGGCGACCGCGAAGAAGAGCAGGAGACGCCAGGCCCACGCGGCGCCGACCCGGACCGGGCGGGGCAGACCGTCCTCGTCGCGGCTCGGGGCGTCGACCACCACGACCGGGGTTCCCGCACCGACGGGTATGTCGCCCACGAACGGCGGCGCCCCCGCGCCCTTGCGTGCCTGCTCGAGCCGCGCGTGCGCCCGTGCCCGCACCTCGTCCATCCAGGCCATGGCGACCCTCTTTCCGCATTTTCCCCGGCCGACGCCGGCACCGTGCGATACCCCGCCCGCCCGATCCGGAAACGCGCTGTTCATCACGGGAAATACGGTCCACCGCGTGGGGTCCGCTTTCGCGCCAGGTGTACGAAATGAAGACGCGACACTGCATCGAAGTGCCCGCATACCCGCTTCCAAGAGCATTATCCGCGCCGAATTGTTGTTCTTTCCGGCCGCCGGAAAATGGCCGCGCGAATAGCGATGAACCGCGCTTGCCGAACGCATTGTTGTGTTGAGCTGTCCGGGACCCAGCGAAGTCCTGAGAGGGAAATCAGATGCGTAGGAAACTGTCCGCCGGCGTGTGCCTCGCGGCCGGCGCCGCCCTGGCTCTCGGCCCCACGTCGTCCGCGTTCGCCGCCGAGCCGGACCCGGCCACCGCGCCGGCGGGAGCACCCATGTCGTACGTCGTCCCCGGCCCCAACGGCGAACCCCGGGTCGTCGTGATCGTCATGGGCGACATCAAGCTGCCCGACCTGGCGAGTCTGCCCGGGATGCCCGGAGCCCCCGCCGGTTGGCCCGCCCAGCCGTGGGCCCAGCCCGTGGGCCCCGACGGCGCACCCGCCCCCGGCCAGTCGATGGGCGAGCCCGCCCCCAACGGCCCGATGGGACAACCGGCACCCGGCGGCCCGATGGGGCAGCCCGCACCCGGCCCGGCCGCCACGCCGGCTCCGCCGACCGCCACCGCCACTCCCGAGCCCGCCACCACCGCCACCCCTGCGCCGACCGACACCACTACGGCCGGGCCCACCACCGAGCCCACGGCCACCGCCACTCCCGAGCCGACCGACACCACCGCGGGCGAGCCCACCACCGAACCCACGGCCACCGCCACTCCCGAGCCGACCGACACCACCGCGGGCGAGCCCACCGAGCCCACGGTTGAGCCCACCCTCGAGCCGACGGTTGAGCCGACCGAGCCCACCGTCACCGACGTGACCAGCGGCATCGACGTGACCGGCACCGAATCCACCCTCAACGGCACCGCCGGCACCGCGGAAGGGGTCACCCCCTGACCGCCGCCCGGACAACACGAACGGGCCGGCGCCCCCAACCAGGGAACGCCGGCCCGTCGCTGTCCTGTCCAGTTTCCGCCCCTTCAGCACACATCTATCCCAGGATCGCGCCCGCCGCGTCGCGTGGCTGATGACTCCCCCAGGCACTCCGGGGCCGAGTCGATTCAGACCTCCGGCCGACCGAATCTCCACACGTCACTAGTCATGCCAAGTGGCAGGTAGGGGACGGGACCCGGCTGACCAGTCGCCGAGGGCGCGCTGACGGGCTGTTCGATCGCTCCGGCCGCTCGCATCGTTGCCGAGCATCCTGAAATGGCTGCACCCAGGCGCGGATGAATCCGAGCGGAGTTCAATCGGGCGGCTCCCAGTCGGGGACTGTCAGCGGCCGCACAGCTCGGCGAGCGAGCTCATCCGAGCCGGTCACCCAACTGCATGCGGGAAGTGTGGCGGCCGGTGTCGGGACCAGATCGGCGACCGGGCGGCCGCCGAATCGACCCGGCTGACCCCATCGTCGCGTTCGCCTCGCCGGGGCGTCCACCGTCACGGGCCAGCCACGACCCCGAACGCGCCCAAGGCAAGAGACACAACGCCGCACTGATCTGCCTGGCCCGAGAGGCCGCAACGACGACCTGTCCGCCGAGCCCCGCGACGACGCCCCCGATGAAACCCGCGCCGTCACCGCTTGACGAGCGCATGGGGACACCCCCGAACAGAGTGACCGGATTTGGCGATCTCTGTTCGGGGGGCTGTGGATGACGCGGGATTGTGGATGACCGGGGTGGACCTAGGATGATCTGTTATGCGGCGGGTGTGCCGGTGACGGTCAGGTCCCGCAGGCGTCCGCGGTTGTCGAACGAACCGAAACCGACCCGGCCCGAACTGAACGTGGTGTCGCGCGCGGTCATCAGCGGGTCCGAGCGTCCGTCCACGTAGACCGCGATCTCCCCGGTGGCCGGCAGGTGCTTCACCCGTACGTCGTGCCACTTCTCGTCCACCACGGCCGGGTTCGCTCCGCGCGAGCGGCCGTTCCACTGGTAGTCGATCCGCTCGCGGTCGGCGTTGTTGACTTTGAAGATGCCGTTGTGGGGCAGGATCGTGTTGTCCGTCGACAGGTGCGCGTAGTAGAACTGCGTGTCCGACTGGTAGCCGAACACGATGATCACGTCGCGGTTCGTCAGGGTCACCGGCTCGTCGAGCCGCACCTGGGCCCGGATGTCGACCGACTTCCACGCCGGCCCGGCGCTCAGCACCGCGTATTCGAAGGGCCGCCGCGGTCCGGGCCGCTCGCTGCCGGCCTCGGCCAGGATGACCTGCCCGTTGGTGAACTGCCACTTCGAGGGCGTGACGGGCGCCCAGTTCGAGGCGCGCGGCGCGGGGGCCACGCGTACGTGTCCGGCCGAGGCTCCGGCGTACGTCCTGGTGCCGGTGACCTTCCAGATCTTCCCGTTGGCCTTGGCCAGGATGTAGAGCTCGCCCCGGGCGTCGGTGCCGAACCGCAGGTCGACCCGGTTCGGATCGCCGGGCGCCCCGGGTGCCGACAGATCCTGCATCCGTACGGGGGTGCCGGTCGCCGTGAAGAGGTTGAGCCGGTGGATCGTGGCCGGAGCCCGCCCGCGGCGCATCTCCGAGGCCTCGGTGTAGAGGACACGGCCGTCGACGAGGTCGCCGAAGACGTACTTGCCGCGCAGCGCCGGCACGTCCTGGCCGCGGTAGACGAAGCCGCCGGCCACCGCGACGCCGACGTCGGAGGTGCAGTTCCAGCCGGGCGCCGGGTTGTGGTCGTAGGCCGCGACCGGGTAGGTGTAGCCGCTGTCGTCGGCCGGCAGCGGGAACAGCCGGTCGCATGCCGTGGCCGGGGTCTTGTCGAAGACGAACGCACCCTCACGCTCGCTCCAGCCCATGTTGTCGCCCGCCCGGACCTCGTAGATGGCCTCGATGGCGTGCTCACCGATGTGCCCCAGGTAGAGCTTGCCGGTGGCGCGGTCCCAGCTGAACCGGTGCGGGTCGCGGTAGCCGTACGAGTAGATCTCCCCGGCCGCCCCGGCTTGGTTCACAAACGGGTTGGACGGCGGGATCCCGTACTTGCCGTTGGGCGAGTTGCGCCCGGCGGGGTCGATGCGCAGCAGCTTGCCGTGCGGGATGGCCAGGTTCTGCGGATCGGTGTTGTTCACCCCGAGCCCGCCGTCGCCCACGGCCAGATACAACTTGCCGTAGTCGGCGCTGCCCTTACGCGCGGTCGGGTTGAAGTTGATCTCCTGGATGCCGTGGATCTGGCCGCCGAAGCCGATCCGCAGCAGCTCCCGGTGGGCGCCGGCGAACGTGTCGGCGGCCGGGTCGGTGGCCTTCCACTCGTTGATGACGCCGTGGAAGAGCACGTTCGTCTGGGCGTAGTCGGGCACCGCCGTGGTCTGCGACGCCTGCTCGGTGTGGATCGTGTAGAACAGGCCGTTGCGCTTGAAGTCGGGGTGGAACGCCACGTATCCGAAGCCCTGCCCGAGGCCGCGGCCCGAGAAGAACTGCGGCGCGAACGTGGCGGCGACGTCGAGATAGACGCTCGGGACGCCGTTCTTCACGATGTAGAGGTTGCCGTTGAGGTCGGGGACCGCGCGCCGGCCGGAACCGTCGGGCAGTTCCATGATGGTGTTGATCCGGGCGACCCGGTTGAGCCGCTGGTCGATCAGCGGCGGATTGGTCTCGCTCTTGGGGAACTGGGCGTATTCGGTGAGGACCAGCCCGAGCTTCGAGGTGACCGGCTCGGTGGGAACCGGGTCGTAGATCGGGCCCGGATCGGCGGCATAGGCGGGCGCGCTCACCAATGTGGACACTAAGATCAAAGCTAACAAGATACGGCGCATGAAGAGGCTCCTAATAGAGGCGGTACTGGTTCGCGACTTCGCGCGCCGTCAGCGAGCGGTCGAGGAACATCAGCGCGTCCATCCGGCAGTCGCACGGATTGCGTTCGAGCGTGTTCTGCGGGAAGCTCCCGCCGATCTTGATGCCGCGCGGGTCGGTCGCGGTGGTGACATGCGGACCGGGCCCGTTGACCAGCCAGGGGTCGTCGGTGCGGGTATAGAAGCCGGGCACCGGCTTGCCGTTGCGATAGAGCGCCATCGTGCCCCGGGTGAAGTCGAACGTGGCGGCCAGGTGCACCCACTCGTCCTTGGGCAGCAGCGTCTTCCAGTCCTCGTTCGCGGCAAACGTCTGCGAGTTGCCGCCGTCGATGCGGCGGCCGAGCGCGACTAGCTTCAGCTCGCCGTTCACATCGATGAGTTCCAGCAGCGCCCGTACGCCGTGACCGTCGGAATCGCCGGTCAGCACGCCCGCGAGTCCGATCGCGTTGAAACCGGCCGCCGGCCCGTCCATCGACCGCTTGAACCAGCCCATGACCGTGCTGCCCTCGACGCCACTGAACGCGCGCAACGTGCGCACGCCGCTCGCCGACCAGGTGCCGGCCTTCCAGTCGTCGTTCCCGGTGACGCCCGGGTTCACCTGCCGGGTCTGCAGAACGCGCCCACCCCCGGGATAGGCACGGTCGGCGACCCGCATGGCGGCCCCGCCGTTGACCAGTTCGATCTCGGTGCTGGATCGGCCCTGGTCCTGTTCGAGCGCGGGGTCGCCGCGCATCGGATGGTCGAAGTCGTAGTAGGCGACCAGGTTCGGCCGCAGGGACGGATGGACGTCGCTCGCTCCGGAGTTGCCGGCCGCGGCCGGCGATGCGGCCAGGGTGGCCACGAGGACGGCGGAGACAGCGACGGCTCCTGTTCTTCGCATGGAACACCTCTCATCTCGCGGGTGACAGGTGGTTCCCCGGCGGGACGGCCGCCGGGCCCGCCTCAGCAGGCGGCTTCTCGGCGGGACGGTCGCCGGGCCCGCCTCACACAGCAGGCGGTTTCTCGGCGGGACGGCCGCCGAGATAGAGCTCTCCGAGCTGGGGGTCGGCCAGCAGATCGGCGGCCGGCCCGGAGATGTGCACGCGCCCGAGATCGAGCACGCACCCGAGGTCGGCGGTCTCCAGCGCGCGCCGGGCGTTCTGCTCCACCAGCAGCACGGCCGTCCCGGCGTCGCGCATCCGCACGACCTGTTCGAAGATGGTGCTGGTGGCCTTGGGGTCGAGACCCATGGACGGCTCGTCGAGCAGCACGACCTTGGGATCGACCATGAGCGAACGCGCGAACTCGACCTGTTTCTGCTGGCCGCCCGAGAGCAGCCCGGCCAGCGAGTGCCAGCGTTCGCCCACGACGGGGAACAGTTCCTTGACGAAGGCCGCGCGTTTCGCTTTCCTCGTACGGTCTTTGAGCGTGTATCCGCCGAGCAGAACGTTCTCCTCGACGGTCATCTCACGGAACACGCTGTGGCCCTGGAGCACCAGCGCGACGCCTTCGGCGAGCATCTTCTGCGGCCCGGCGCCGGTCATGTCCCGGCCGCCGACCATGACCCGGCCCGATCGTGGCCCGAGCAGCCCCGACGCCACCTTGAGCACCGTGGACTTGCCGGCGCCGTTCGGGCCGACCAGGCAGACCACCGTGCCGGCCGGAACGGCGACGCTGAAGCCGCGCAGCACCGGAGCGGCCCGTCCGTAGCCGGCCTGGACGTCGACCAGTTCGATCTCAGACACCAAGGTAGGCCCCCAGCACTCGTTCGTCGGCGCGGATCTCGGCCGGCGGCCCCGCCGCGATCGGCCGTCCGCGGTCGAACACCACGATGTGATCGCTGATGCTCATGACCAGGTCCATGTTGTGCTCGACGATCACAAACGTGCGGCCCTCGGCGTTCAGTTCGCGCACGAGCGTGCCGATCCGGTCCAGCAGCGCCGGGTTCACGCCGCCCGCGGGCTCGTCGAGCAGAATCGTCTTCGGTTCGGCCATCAGCACGCCGGCCAGTTCGAGCAGTTTCTGCTGCCCCCACGACATGGTGCGCGCTTCCGCCCCGGCCAGGTGCTCGATGCCGAGCCGGGTGAGCCAGTGGTGGGCCCGGTCGATCTCGGTCTTCCGATGCGCGCTGCGCAGACCGTGCAACAACCCTCCCGGCCGTACGGCGGAAAGCACGTTCTCGATCGCCGTCATGCGCGGAAACGTGCGGCAGAGCTGAAACGTCCGTCCGACCCCGGCCCGCGCGATCACGTGCGGCGCCCGCCCGGTCAGGTCACGATCGCCGAAGTGCACGGAACCCTCGTCCGGCTTGATCATGCCGGTCACGCAGTTGAAGAACGTCGTCTTGCCGCTGCCGTTCGGCCCGATCAGCGCGTTCACCTTTCCCGGCTGGAACGCGACGTCGGCTCCGTCGATCGCGACGACACCCCCGAACGCCTTGCGCAGCCCTGTCGTCTTGAGCGTCACGCGCAGCCCCCTTCATCGACGCGCATCGGCCGCCGCGCACAAACGGCCATCCGTCGTCCGTTGCTGAGCGAACGCGCACGAACGGCCATCCGCCGTCCGTTGCTGAGCGAACGCGCACGAACGGCCATCCGCCGTCCGTTGCTGAGCGAACGCGCACGATCGAGCACCCGGGCCGGCGCTGTCCGTTGTTGAGTGAACGCGCAATTCCCGGGCGTCATGAGTTGGCCGCCTCCCGCTCGCGCTTGCGTTGTTCGGCCAGGTCGGCCGCGGTCACTTCGCGGATCGAACTGTCCTCCCGCTTGCGCAGCCGCTTGACGAGCGCGGTCAGCGACGGGATCACGCCGTCCGGCATGAACATCACGACCAGGCCGAGCAGCAGGCCCGTCGTGACCAGGTGCAGCGGCGTGTTGCCGAACTCGACCTTGAAGTATTCGAGCGCGACACCGACGACGATCGCGCCGAGCACCGGGCCGTACAGGTTGCGCACGCCGCCGAGCAGCGCCATGAGCACGATGTACGAGCCGGTGAGCACGCTGAACTGGAACACCGGGTCGAGGTCGCCGAACCACAGCGCGTACAGCCCGCCGGCCAGCGCCGTGAACGCCGCCGACACGACGAAGACCGTCAGCTTGTACGCGAACGTGGGCGTCCCGAGCGACTCCGCCTTGTCCTCGTCCTCCCGGATCGCCTTCAGCCCCATGCCGAACCGCGACCGGTCGAGCAGCCACCACGTGGCCAGGGCGAGCAGGAGCAATCCCCCGTACAGGAAGAAGAAGACCCGGTGATGCTCCGGCCGCAACATGCCCGGGAACGGGCGCGGAACCACCAGACCGCGCGAGCCACCGGTCACCGACGACCAGCTCTGGAAGACGAGCAACAGGATGAGCACCAGCGCGATGGACACGATGACGAACGAAGCGCCACGAACGCGCAACGCGGCGAACCCGATCGGCACGGCCAGCGCGGCCACGAGCACGGCGGCCACGATCAGCGCGACGAAGCTGGGCAGGTCGGCTTTCGTGATGAGCAGCCCGGTCGCGTAACCGCCGAGACCGGCCAGGGCGCCGTGGCCGAGCGAGATGTAGCCGGTGAAGCCGCCGACGAAGTTCCACGCCGTGGCCAGCACCGCCCAGTTGAGGACGATCACCCCTGAGCTGAGGATGTACGGGTTGGGCGCGAGACTCGGGAACATCGCGATCGCGACGATCAGCACGGCGCCGGCGGCCAGCGGCATCCAGTTGCGGGCAGCCCGGAGACCCGTGGCGCCGCCGAGCGAATGCGCACTGCCGGATGGCTGCGCACCACCGAGCGAACGCTCACCGGCGGACGACTGCCCGTCACTGAACGAACGCTCACCACCGGGCGACTGCGCGTTGCTCGGCGAATGTGCACCGGCGGGCGACTGCCCGTCACTGAGCGAACGCTCACCAGCGGGCGATTGCGCGTTGCTGGGCGAATGTGCACCGGCGGGCGGCTGCGCGTTTCTGGGCGAGTGTGCGGCGTCAGAAGCGTTGGGCAAGACGGCCTCCGAAGAATCCCTGCGGCCGGACGGCCAGCGTGGCGAACAGCGCCACGTAGAACACGGTCTGGGCCCACGTGGCGCCCATCGGGATCTGCAACAGGCTCTGGGCCAGGCCGAGCAGCAACGCGGCGGCCGCGGCGCCGGGCACGCTGCCCAGGCCGCCGACCACGATGATCGCCATCAGCGGGCCGATCCAGTGCCAGTGCAGGCTGGGATAGATGGTGGTGTCGAGCGACAACGCGGTGCCGCCGACCGCCGCGGTGGCCAGCCCCAGCCCGAAGCCGAAGCCGGCCGTCCGTTCGGTGTCGATGCCGACCAGCCGGGCCGCGTCCTGATGCTGGATCGTGGCCCGCAGCGCCCAGCCGAACTGGGTGCGCTTCATCAGCAGGTACAACGCCACCAGTGAAATCGCGGCCAGGGCGAACGCGATCAGCTTGACCACGGCCACCCGGGCCCCGAAGATCCCGAAGCTGGCCGTGCCGTAGCCGAGCTGGATGCGGCGCTGGGTGCCGGTGAAGGCGTACCCGAGCAGACCTTCGATCATCAGCGCGATCGCGAACGTGATCAGCACCGACATCATCGTCAGGGTGGCCGGGCGCAGGCGCGACAGCAGTCCCCGTTGCAGCAGCACCCCCGCGCCGAAGAACAGCGGCACGGTCACCACCAGCGACAACAGCGGGTCGAGGCCGAGCCGGTCGTTGGTCCACCAGGCCAGGTAGGCGGCCAGGATGAGGAACGCCGAGTGGGCGATCATCACCACCCGCATGATGCCGAAGTAGAGGGTCAGCCCCGCGGCGAGCAGGGCATAGAGCCCGCCGAGGAGCAGACCGAGGATGATGCTCTGGAACAGCAGCGCACCGGACGGCATCGAATCACCAGGCCGGCTTCGGGTAGACCAGGTCGGCCTCCTTGGCGTCGGCCGGCAGCACGATCTTGATGTCGTTGCCGACCCACTGCTGGATCATGTGGGCGCCCTGGGGTTTGCCGGTGGCGTCCCATTTGAGCGGGCCGACGACGGTGTCGACCGTGTTGCCGTGCAGCCAGTCGATCAGCTTCTGCTGGCAGTCGCCCTGCTCGGCGCAGCCGGCCGCCTCGACCGCGGCCGCGACGACCTGGCCGGTGGTGTAGCCGTTGGCCTGGTCCTCCTCGGGCACCTTGCCGAACTGGGCCTTGAACTTCTCGACGAACTCCTTGTTGCTCTCGTACGGCGCGTCCTGGCTGTAACCGGTGGGCGAGAGAATGCCCTCGGTCTTGTTGCCGATCGCCTTGGCGAACTCGGGGCTCGTCGGGGCGGTCGAGAACGCGGCCAGCTTGGGCTGGTAGTTCAGCTGCTGCAGGGCCACGATCAGGTTGACGCCGTCCTGATATTGCGAGCCGCCGACCACCATGTCGGGCTTCGCGGCCGCGATCTTGGCGGCGATGCTGCCGAAGTCGGTGGTGTTGGGCGGGTAGACCTCGTCCACGACGGTCTTCACACCGGCGGCTTCCAACTTCTTCTTGAGCCCGTACGCCGTACCCTGCGCGAACGGATCGTCCATGGCCGCATAGGCGACGGTCCTGGGCTTCTCGCCCGCGGGCATCGCCAACAAGTATTCGGCCAGGTGGTTGTAGTGGTCGTCGGCCACCGCCGGGGCCGCGTAGAACAGGTTCTTGAAGCCCTGGTTGAACACCTCGGCGGCCGCGCCCGCGGGTTCGACGAAGAGCATGCCGTATTCCTGGGCGACCCGTGCCGAGGGGACGACGAGGCGGGTCGAGAACGGACCGACGACCAGGTCGACCTGGTCGCTGCCGATGAGTTGCTCGTAGTCGGCGACGACCCGGTCCGCGTTGGACTGGTCGTCCAGGATCTTGAGTTCGATCTTGCGGCCGCCGAGGAGGCCGCCCTTGTCGTTCGTTATCTTCGCCCAGGCCTCGTAGCCCTCCTGGACGCCCTTGCCGGGTTCGGAGAAGTCGCCGGTCAGCGGCAGGGAGATGCCGACGACGATCGGATCGTCGGCGCTGTTTCCGCCGCCCTCGTCGCCCCCGCCGCAGGCGGCGAGGCCGAGGGTCAGGCCGGCACTGAGCGCCAGGGCCCAGGTTGTACGTCTCGCGGGTGAACGCATCCTCGCAGCTCCTTTGCCGGGACGTAAGCGCTTGCGAAAGCGCTTACGTAGCCTAAAGTGATCGATGCGTCACATGCAACACCCCGGAAACTTATTAGCAGTCCGCCCAGCACCCGCCCAGCAGTCCGCCCAGCACCCGCCCGGCAGACCGCCCAGCACCCGCCCAGCACCCGCCCGGCATCCGCCTGGCGCCCGCCCGGCGGTCCCCCTGTCGTCCGTGGAGTTGACCCGACCCGTTGATCCGGCCCGATTCCGGCTCGTGGAGAGTTGATTCATGCCCAAGCCCGGTGTGAGGCTCCGCCTCGTCGATATCGCCGAACGCGCCGGCGTCTCGCTGGCCACGGCCTCGCGCGCGCTGGCCGGCCGCGACGGCGTGAGCGAGGAGGTCGCGGCGCGCATCCGGCAGATCTCGGAGGAGATGGGGTACGTCGCCAACCCGTACGCGCGAACTCTGGCCGGCGGCGCCAGCTCGACCGTCGGGCTGGTCGTGCACCAGGTCGACGACCCCTACTTCTCCGAGATCGCGGGCGGGGTCATCCGGGTCGCCGACGAACAGGGCCTGCTCGTGCAGATCTGCCACTCCGGCCGCGACCCCGAGCACGAGCTGCGCCAGATCCGGCACCTGATCAATCAGCGGGTCCGCATCATCATCGTGGCCGGCTCCGGTTTCGCCGACACCCGCCACGAGACCGCGGCCCGCGACGAGCTGTCGGCCTACGTACGGGGTGGTGGCCGGGTCGCCGTGATCGGCCGGCACTCACTCGGGGTCGACGCGGTGCTGCCTGACAACGAGGCCGGCGGCCGAGCGCTGGGCGAACACCTGCTGGAGCTCGGCCACCGCCACATCGCCATCGCGTCGGGGTCGGCCGACCTCAACACGGTGGTCGACCGGATGGCCGGCGTGGCGGCGGCGATCACCAGCGCGGGCCGGTCGATGGCGGACCTGCCGGTGATCCAGACCGACTTCACCCGCGACGGAGGCGTGGCCGCGACCGAGCTGATCCTGCGCGACCATCCCCGGACGACCGCGATCATCGCCCTGAACGACGCCATGGCCATGGGCGCCCTGTCGACGCTGCGGGCCCACGGCGTACCCGTGCCGGAACGCATGTCGGTGGTCGGCTTCGACGACGTCTCGGTCGCCGCCGACCTGGCCCCCAGCCTCACCACGATCCGCCTGCCGATGACCGACATGGGCAAGATGGCCCTGGCGCTGGCCCTGCGTCCGCCGGCGACCCGTCCCCGCCGGCGCTCCACCGGGCACACCCTCGTGGTGCGGGACTCGACCGGCCCGGCGCCGGCCTGAATGGCGCGGGACTCGACCCGCCCGGCCCCGGCCTGAATGGCGCGGGACTCGACCCGCCCGGCCCCGGCCTGAATGGCGCGGAACTCGACCGCCCTGGCCCCCGGCCTGAAAAGAACCCCGCGTACCCCGCCGCGCGCGTGTCATGCGTACGGGGAAACCGGTTCTTTTTTCTTATTGGTTCCAGTTTGTCGACCCGGGCCCCGGGTAGCCGAGTCCCGTCATTCCTTTGCGATGTTGCAAATGTTTTTGGAGGACCGGGTTCATGGAAGCCAAGAAGGCCGTCAAGAAGGCCGCCAACAAGGCCGCGTCGAAGGTCGCCGAGGCGCTCGGAGACCGGATCCCCGGCTCGCCGGGAAGCGGCACCCCGACGGTCGACGAGCCGACAACGCCGATCGAGCCGCTGCCGCCCAAGAGCGAGCAGGACGCCCCCGAGACCGTCACGCCGACCGGCGCCCCCACCGGCGCCGACAAGACGCTGAAGAGTCAGCAGGGAGAGTTCCTTACGACCGCCCAGGGCGCGCGGCTGCGCGACACCGACCATTCGCTGAAGGCCGGGCCGCGCGGGCCGATCCTGCTGCAGGACCACCATTTCCGTGAGAAGATCACGCACTTCGACCACGAGCGCATCCCCGAGCGGGTCGTGCACGCACGCGGCGCCGGCGCCCACGGCGTGTTCACCGGCTACGGCACCGCCACCGACCTCACCCGGGCCGGGTTCCTCGCCAAGGGGAAGGAGACCCAGGTCTTCGTACGCTTCTCGACCGTGCTCGGCTCACGCGGCTCGGCCGACACCGTACGCGACACGCGCGGGTTCGCGACGAAGTTCTACACCGACGAGGGCACGTTCGACCTGGTCGGCAACAACATCCCGGTGTTCTTCATCCAGGACGCGATCAAGTTTCCCGACATCATCCACGCCGGCAAGCCGCACCCCGACCGCGAGATCCCGCAGGCCCAGAGCGCCCACGACACGTTCTGGGACTTCGTCTCGCTGCACACCGAGGCCCAGCACCACACCATCTGGAACATGTCGGACCGGGGCATCCCCCGCTCCTACCGGACCATGGAGGGTTTCGGGGTCCACACGTTCCGGCTGATCAACGAGGCCGGCGAGACCGTGCTGGCCAAGTTCCACTGGAAGCCGAAGCTGGGCGTGCACTCGCTGGACTGGGAGGAGGCCCAGATCGCCTCCGGTGTCGACCCCGACTTCCACCGCCGTGACCTGTACGACGCCATCGAGTCCGGCGCCTTCCCCGAATGGGAGCTGGGCCTGCAGGTCTTCCCCGACACCCCGGAGGAGACGTTCGCCGGCATCGACCTGCTCGACCCGACCAAGATCGTGCCGGAGGAGCTGGCCCCGGTGCAGCGGGTCGGCAAGCTCGTGCTCAACCGGGTGCCGACCAACTACTTCGCCGAGACCGAGCAGGTCGCGTTCCACCTCGGGCACCTGCCGCCCGGCATCGACGTGACGAACGACCCGCTGCTGCAGGGCCGGCTCTTCTCGTACGTGGACACGCAGCTCACCCGGCTGGGCGGCCCCAACTACTCGCAGATCCCGATCAACCGGCCGCACTGCCCGGTCAACGACATGCTGCGGGACGGCTTCCACCAGCACGCGGTGCACGGTGGCGTGGCGCCGTACCGGCCGAACTCGCTCGACGGCGGGAACCCGTCCACCACCGACACCGGTTTCCTCGACATTCCCGTACGGGTGGCCGAGTCGACCAAGGTGCGCGAGAACCCGGTCTCGTTCGACGACCACTACAGCCAGGTCCGCCAGTTCTGGCTGAGCATGTCGCCGGTCGAGAAGGAGCACATCATCCGGGCGTACACGTTCGAGCTGGCCAAGTGCTACGAGCAGGCGATCAAGGAGCGCCAGGTGCAGTGCCTGGCCAACATCGACCCGGTGCTGTGCGAACAGGTGGCCACCGGTCTGGGCCTGCCCGTGCCGTCGCCGACGGTCGAGTTCGTCGAGGTCGAGCCGAGCCCGGCGCTGTCGCAGGTGACCGGCGAGTGGCCCGCCGACGGCCGGCTGATCGGCATCGTCGTCGACCCGGCGGCCGGGCTCGACGGGGTGGCCGCGGTCCGGACGGAGATCTTCAACGCCGGCATGACGCCCCTGGTGATCGCCCCGCACGGCGGCGAGATCGACGGCGTGACCGTGCAGCGCACGTTCGCCACCGCCCGGTCCGTCGAGTTCGACGCCATCCTGCTCGCGGGCGCCCCGGCCCCCGCCCCCGACGCGGCCCCGGCCCGGGACGCCAAGGCGGGCGCCGAGGCCTCGCTCACCGTCGACCCGCGGGTGCTGCTGCTGGTCGAGGAGGCCTGGCGGCACGCCAAGGCGATCGCCGCGTGGGGTGGCGGCGCCGACGTGCTGGCTCAGGCCGGGATCGCCGGCTCCCCCGGCGTGATCAGCGCCGACTCGGGCTCGGCGGCGCTGACCGAACTGCAGCCGCTGCTGGCCAAGCACCGGGTGTGGCAGCGTTTCCCGGCCACGGTGGCCTAACGCACCCGCTCCCAGGGTCCCCGTCGAGTGTCCCGCTCCAGTGCCTTGGCCAACCGCGCCTGGAACTGGGGCTGGGGCAACTCGACGGCGCCCAGACGGCGTACGTGCGGGGTGGTCATCTGGCAGTCCACCAGCTGGAAGTCCCACATGTGGAGCTGGTCGAGCAGGTCGACGAGGGCCACCTTGGACGCGTCGGACTCGAGGTGGAACATGGACTCGCCGAAGAAGGCGCCGCCCAGCGACACGCCGTAGAGACCGCCGACCAGCTTGGGCCCGTTCCAGGCCTCGACCGAGTGGGCGAAGCCGAGCTCGTGCAGCCGGATGTAGGCCTGCAGCATGGCGGGCGTGATCCAGGTGCCGTCGTCGTCGCGCGGAACGGTGGCGCAGGCCGCGATCACCTCGGGGAACGCCCGGTCGTAGGTGAGCGTGAACGGCGCCCGCCGCACGACCCGGCGTGTGCTGCGGTTGACGCTGATCTCCCCCGGCACGATCACGGTGCGGGGGCTCGGGCAGAACCAGGGCAACGACTCCGAGCCCGACGAGGGCCAGGGAAAGATCCCGTTCGCGTACGCCACCAGGAGCCGCTCGGGCCCGAGGTCACCCCCGACGGCCAGCAGTCCGTCGCGGCGGGCCTTGGCCACCGGCGGAAACCCGAACGCGCGCAGCGCCCCTCGCAGTTCGAGACCCAGGTTGGCCTCGCGCCCCCGCCCCATGCGGCGACGATAGCGCCCCCACCCCGCGCGCGGCCCGCAGGGCACGCGGGGCAGAGGCTGCCGCGCGGCCCCGCGGGCGTCAACCGTGGACGAGGACCAGGTCGGCCCGGTTCTTGGAACGGGCCACCAGGTCGGCGTTGCGCTGGTCGGAGCCCCGGGCGCGGCGTTCGGCCGTGACCGGGTCGTCCTTGAAGCGCACGTGCCGTTCGACCAGGCGGTCTATGCGCGTGCCGTCGTCGAGTTCGACGTACCAGGCCTCGTCCAGCAGGGTCCGCACCTGGGTCCAGGGAGCGGTGTCCAGCAGCAGGTAGTTGCCCTCGGTGATGATCACGCGGACGCGCGGCGGGACGGCGACGGCCGCGGCCACGGCGTCGTCGATCTCGCGGCGGAACTCGGGGGCGTACACCGTGGTGTCGGTCTCCAGCCGCAGCCGCTGGAGCAGGGCCACGTAGCCGGCGCCGTCGAACGTCTCGGGGGCGCCCTTGACGTCGGCCAGGCCCATCCGCTCGATCGCCGACTGGGCCAGGTGGTAGCCGTCCATCGGCACCAGCGCGACCTGGCCCGGCAGCAGCTCGTCGAGACCGCTGACCAGCAGCTCCGAGATGGTGGACTTGCCGGCGCCGGGCGGGCCGGTCAGGCCGATCAGCACCCGGTCCTGCACCAGCAGGCGGTCCTCGACCCGCTGGCGCAGCGAGTGCAGCGTCGTCGTGTCCCAGGGCAGGGTCGGCGGGCCGCCGATGGTCGCCGTCACGACTTCTTCCTTCCGCGGCCCACGCCGGTCTGCAGCAGCACCACGACGAGCAGGAAGGCGCCGCGGACGACGTTCTGCCAGTACGAGTTGATCTCGATGCCGCCGCGGCCGTTCTCGAAGTTGATGATCGTGAAGATGACCTGCAGCAGGAGCAGGCCGGCCAGGGTGCCGCCGATCGAGCCGACGCCGCCGGTGAGCAGCGTGCCGCCCACCACCACGGCCGCCACCGCGATCAGTTCCCAGCCGACGCCGGTGTCCATGCTGACCGAGCCGGTCTGCGACCCGAGCACCACGCCGGCCAGGCCCGCGAGCGCACCGGAGAGCAGATAGACCGAGAACTTGTTGAGCCGGGTCGGCACGCCGAGCAGCGAGGTCGACTCCTCACTGTCGCCGATGGCCAGCACCGTACGGCCCCACGCCGTGAACTTGAGCACCACGGCCGCGATCACGAACAGCACCACCATGAGCCAGAATCCCGTGGTCAGCCCGAAGATCTTGTCGCGGGCCAGGGAGGTCAGCGCCCCGCTGCCGTAGACCACGGTCTGCGTGTCGGCCAGTTGCAGGCCCAGCCCGCGGGCCCAGAGCAGCGTGGCCAGCGTGACCACGAACGGTTCGAGTCGCGAGTGCGCGATCAGCAGGCCGTTGACCGCGCCCACCGCCGCGCCCGTGCCGACGCCGACCAGCACCGCCACGACCGCGCCGTGCGGGCTGGCCAGTCCCCCGGCCACGCCGGCCAGCAGGATCACCGAGCCGACCGACAGGTCGATGCCGCCCGTCATGATCACGAAGGTCATGCCCAGCGCGATCAGGGAGTATTTGACCGCGTCGTCGAAGTACGAGGTCAGGTTGATCCCGGAGTAGAACGCGTCGCCGTAACGCAGCGACGCCAGCAGCACGACCAGCACGAGGACGGCGACCGTGCCGCGACGCTGGAGGGCGAGCCGGTGCCCGACGGTCGCGACGTCGGCGGTGGCGGCGCTCATCGCGCGTCCCGCGAGCGGCGCAGCAGATAGATGGCAGCCACGATGATGAGTCCTTGTGCGATCTGGGCGACCTCACGGGGGATGCCGTGGGCCACCAGGGTGTTCTGCAGGAGCCGGAGCATCAGGACGCCGACGATCGTGCGCCCGGGCGAGAAGGTGCCGCCGGCCAGCGTCGTGCCGGCCACGGCGACCGCCGCGATCGCGTCCAGCTCCATGTTGAGCCCGGCGTTGGTCGCGTCCGAGGCCTGGATGCGGCCCAGTTCGAGCAGGCCGACAAAACCGGCAAGACCACCCGCGACCACGTACGCCATGGTCTTGACCCGCTTCGTGCGGATGCCCACCAGGCCGGCCGCACGCTCGTTGCCGCCCACCGCCAGCAGCTTGGTTCCGGCCGGGGTGAAGCGGGTGACCAGCATGATGGCGACGGTGACCACGATCAGCGAGAACACCGAGATGGGCAGCCCCGCGACCACGCCGAGCCCGAGGAACTCGACGATCGGCTGGTTCACGGTCTGGATGCGGCCACCGGTGACGACCTGGGCCAGGCCGCGCCCGGCGGTGAACAGCACCAACGTGGCGATCATGGGCTGGATGCCGAACCGGGAGACCAGCGTGCCGTTGAACAGGCCCGCGGCCACGCCGACCAGGATGCCGATCGGCAGCGCGACCAGGGGCGGCACGCCGTCGAGCAGGAACACCGCCGTGACCTGGCCGGAGAGCGCGACCACGGCGCCCACCGACAGGTCGATGCCGCCGGTCGCGATGACCAGGGCCATGCCCAGGGCGACGATCGCGGTCGGCGCCGCCTGACGCAGCTGCACGAACAGGATGTTGCGCAGGTCCAGGAAGTTCTCGGTGAAGATGATGTTGAACAGGACCAGCAGGGCCAGCACGATCGCCGCGCCGTAGCGCCGGATGAACGTGGGCCAGTCAATCTTGCGGAGGACCGAGGTCTCGGCCGGCCGCGTCGCGAGGTCAGTCATCAGCCTTGTCTTTCTGGGGCACGTCCGGCGAAGACGCTTCGGACGGCGGCACCGCCTCGCCGCTCGCCATCACGGCCATCAGCGACTCCTCCGAGAGCCGGTCGAGGGAGACCCGGGCCACCGACACGCCGTCGCGCAGCACGGTCACGTCGTCGCAGGCGCTGACGACCTCTTCCAGCTCGGACGAGACGAGCAGCACGCCCATGCCGTCCGCGGCCAGCTTGTCGACCAGCGCCAGGATCTCGGCCTTGGCACTGACGTCGATGCCCCGCGTGGGTTCGTCCAGCAGCAGCACCGCCGGCTCGGTGGCCAGCCACCGGGCGAGCAGCACCTTCTGCTGGTTGCCGCCGGAGAGCTCGACGATCGGCTGGTCGGCCTGGGCCTTGATGCCGAGGCGGGCGATGTAGTCGGTGACGATCTGCCTCTGCCGCTTACGGTCGACGATGCCGCGCTTCGTCAGCTTCGGGAGCAGCGCCAAAGTCAGGTTGTCGCGCACCGACAGGTGGGGAACGATGCCTTCGGCCCGGCGGTCCTCGGTCAGGAACGCGACCCTGGCGGCGATCGCTTCCCCCGGCGTACGGAGGGAACCGGTCCTGCCGTTGACCTTGATCTCGCCGGCGTCGAGCGGGTCGGCGCCGAACACCGAGCGCAGCAGCTCCGAACGGCCGGAGCCGAGTAGCCCGGCCACGCCCTGGACCTGACCCGCGTACACCGCAAGCGAAGCGTCACGCAGACGCGGAGCCGACGCCGCGCCGCTCACCGCGAGCACCGGCTCGGCCTGCTGCTTCGGACGGGCCGAGGTGCGGGCACCCGACGCCACCTGTTCCGCCGCCCGGCCCAGCATCTTGCTGACCAGCTCGTACTGGTTGAGCGTGGCCAGGCTCTCCTCGGCGACCGTACGGCCGTCGCGCAGCACCGTGACGTCCTCACAGATCTCGTAGAGCTCGTCCATGCGGTGCGAGACGAAGACCATGCTGACGCCGGAGTCACGCAGCGAGCGCATCACGCCGAACAGCGTCTCGACCTCGCGTTCGGCCAGCGACGACGTCGGCTCGTCGAGCACGAGCAGCCGCGCCTCGAGCGACACCGCGCGGGCGATCGCCGTCATCTGCTGGGTGGCGACGCGGTAGCTGCCCAGCGGGCGGGTCACGTCGATGTCGAGCGACAGCTTGGCCAGGGCGTCGCGGGCGCCGGAGCGCATGGTGGCCCAGTCGACGAAGCCGCGACGGCGCGGGAACCGGCCCAGGAAGATGTTCTCGGCCACCGACAGCTTCGGGACCAGGTTCACCTCCTGATAGATGGTGACGACGCCGGCCTTCTGGGCGTCGGCGGTCGAGCGGAAGTCGACCGCGTTGCCGTCGAGCCGCACCTCGCCGCCGTCTCGCCGGTACACACCGGTCAAGATCTTGATGAGGGTGGACTTGCCGGCGCCGTTCTGCCCGATCAGCGCCCGGATCTGGTTGCGGCCGACCGTCATGGTCGCGTCGTCGAGGGCCCGCGCGCCGCGGAACGACTTGGTCACCCCGCGCATCTCGAGCAGCGGGCCCTCATGGGTCACGTCGGTCATCGCACTCAGTACGCCTGGTTCACGAACTCGGCGGCGTTGGACGCGTCGAACAGCCGGTCCTCGTTGAGGATCTTGGTGGGTACGTCGTCGCCGGCCGCGTACTGCTTCATGATCTCGAACGCCTTGGGGCCGAAGCGCGGGTTGCACTCGACGTTGGCGGCCATGGTGCCGTCGACGATCGCCTGCAGCGCCTCCTTGGAGCCGTCACCCGAGACGACCAGGATGTCCTTGCCGGGCACCTTGCCGGCGGCCCGGATCGCGGCGATCGCGCCCATGGCCATGTCGTCGCCCTGGGCATAGACGGCGGTCACGTCGGGGTTGGCCTGCAGCAGCGACTCGGTGATGTCCTGGGCCCGGGCCCGCTGGTTGTCGGCGTCCTGGGTGGCGACCAGTTCGAGGCCGGGGCACTCCTTGAGCGCGTCCTCGAAGCCCTTCTTGCGGTCGACGGCCGAGGACGATCCCGTGGTGCCCTCGAGCGCGATGACCTTGCCGGTGCCGCCGGTGGCCTTGGCCAGGGCGTACGCGGCGCGCTTACCCTCCTGCACGAAGTCCGAGACGATGGTCGTCACGTAGTCCGTGCCCGCCTTGGCCTGCGAGTCCGAGACCGTGCGGTCGATCAGGAAGACCGGGATACCGTCCGCCTTGGCCTCGCCGATGACGGTGCCGATCTCCTCGGTCATCGGGGCCACGAACAGCGCGTCCGGCTTCTGCGCGATCAGGCTGCGGATGTCCTGGATCTGCTTGGACTGGTTGTTCTGAGCGTCGGTGACCTGGATCTGGTAGCCGAGACGCTTGGCCTCGTCCTGCATGCTCTGGGTCTCGGCAATGCGCCAGGCGCCGTTGTTGGCGTTCTGGCTGAAGGCGACCCGGTAGGTGTCCTTCTGGGCGAGCTTGGGGGCGTTCTCGGCGATCGGGGTGTCGTCGGCGGGCTGCGAGTTGCCCGGGTCGGCGGCGGTGGCGATCGCGCAGTTGGCGGCCGGGCTGGCCGCGCCGGCGGCGGCGCCGCCCTCGCTGCTGCCGCCCGAGTCGACCGAGCAGCCGGAGACGAGCAGGGCGGCGGCGCCGGCGGTGGCTATCCAACGGAGGTGGGTGCGTACCCGCATGCTGGTGTGGCTCCTTAAGGGGGATATGTCGGTTTGGTTGGCGTTCGTGTCGCAGGGTTATTCGAGGTTGGTGTGGCGCGAGCGCAGCGCTTCGGCCGACTCGGCGCGGCGCTCGCGGACCCGGTTGGTGATCAGGTCGACCAGGACGAAGAGCGCGATCTCGTACGCGGAACCCATGGGCAGCACGGCCTGGGACGCCTGGTCGTCGGCCATCGTCTGGGCGGTGATCTTGACCACGACGTCGGCCTTGTCCGCGGGCGGGTTCTGCGGCTGCGCGGTCAGATAGAGCAGACGGGCGCCGTCCCGCCGGGCGACACCGGCCAGGGCCTCGACCATCGAGATGTTGCCCGGCCCGCACGACAGGATCAGCAGGTCACCCTCGCCGATGTGCGGGGTGGTCATCTCGCCCTGGTAGTGCACGTCGAGACCGGCGTGGAACAGTCGCATGACCAGCCCGCGCATCACCAGACCCTCGCGGCCACCGGCGAAAGCGGCGATCCGCCGGGCCGCGAGCAGTTCGTCCACGATGGCGTCGAGCTCCGCCTCGGTGACGCTCTCGACGGCGGTCGCGACCTCGTCGATGGCCCGCTGGACTTCGGTAGACATCTCTTCGACTCCTCTTGCGCAAACCCCGAAACCGCGACGTGAGCACATCTGCGCTGGTCGTTACCGGGTGGATTGCGTCGAGGCTAAGAATCGAGGGCCATGCGGCTCCACTGTTTGCGCAAGCATTTGCGCAAGCTCGACACCCCCGGGTAACACAGACGACGTGATCACGATGAGTTCCGTCGCCGAGGCGGCCGGGGTGTCGCTGACGACGGTTTCGCACGTGCTCAACCGCACGCGGCACGTCCGGGCGGAGACCCGGGCCCGGGTGCTGGAGGCGGCCGAGGCGCTCGGCTACTACGACATGCGGGTGGCGCGGGCCCGCGAGACGAAGCTGACCATCGGCGTGGTGCTGCCGGCCATGTCCAGCCCGTACTTCGGCGAGCTGATCGACAGCATCGACGCCGAGGCCGCCCGGGCCGGGGCGACGCTGCTGCTCAGCGCCAGCGGGGAGAGCCCGGCCAAGGAGGCGTCGGCCGTGCGGGCACTGCTCGACCGCAACGTCGACGCGATGATCGTGGTGCCGACGGCGGGCTGGCGCGACCGCACCCGCCCGCTGCTGCGCGACGCGCGGGTCGCCACCGTGCTCGCCGACCGTCTCGAGGACCGCGGCTTCGACCAGGTCGGCTCCGAGAACACCCTGGCCACACGGCGCCTGATCGAGCACCTGATCACGGCCGGCCACGACCGGATCGGCATGATCACCGGTTTGACCGGCCTGTCCACGTCACGCGAGCGTGAGACCGGTTTCCGCCTGGCCCACGAGGGCGCCGGCCTGGACGTGGACCCCGCGCTGATCTGGGACGGCCGGTCCACGGTCCGCGGCGGTTACGCGGCGGCCGAGGAGATGCTGCGGGGACCGAACCCACCGTCGGCGGTGTTCTGCGGCAACAACAACATGACGATGGGCCTGCTCGGGGCGATCCGGCGGGAACGCGTACGGGTGCCGTCGGATCTCGCCGTGGTGGCCTTCGACGACCTGGAGTGGGCCGACATCGTCTCGCCCAGCGTCACGTCGATCGCCCAGCCGTTCCACGCGATGGGCAGCCGGGCGGTGCAGATGGCCCTGCAACGCCTGGGTGACCAGCGGCGCGAGCCCCGGACGATCCGCTTGCCGGCCTCGATCGAGCACCGCGAGTCCTGCGGCTGCCACACGCCCGTGGCCGCCTGACGGCGGCGCGGCCCGTACGCCGGCGCATGGGGCAGCCTTGCCGTTGTCCGCCCGGTAAAGTCAGAGCTGATCGCCGGAAAGATAGGCATGTGATGCTTCTGACTCAGGGGCACACGGGCCACCCTCGGATCCGTTAAAGTTGCTTACGCAAATACTTCGCGTCCGAGGGAACGATATGAGCGAGCTCAATTTACTGGTGGTCGTCGGTAGCACGCGTCCGGGACGGGTCGGCCCGACCGTCGCCGAGTGGTTCGTCGACGCGGCCAAGGCCCACGGCGGCTTCCAGGTGACGGTTGCCGACCTGGCCGAGGAGAACCTGCCGCTGCTCGACGAGCCGCACCACCCGCGGCTGCGCAACTACCAGAACGACCACACCAAGCGGTGGAGCGAGAAGGTCGACGCCGCCGACGCGATCGTCTTCGTGATCCCCGAGTACAACTACGGCCTCGGCGCGGCCTTCAAGAACGCCCTCGACTACCTGCACGCCGAGTGGAACTACAAGCCGGCCAGCGTCGTCAGCTACGGCGGCGTCTCCGCCGGCACCCGCTCGGCCCTGGCCCTGCAGACCACCGCGTACGCGCTGCGCATGTTCATGATCCCGGAGTCGGTGAACATCCCGTTCGTCCGCAACCTCATCGACGACACGGGCCAGTTCACCCCGAACGAGACCACCGTCGCCGCCGCCACCGCCGTGCTCGACGAGCTGGCCAAGGTGAGCGAGGCCCTGAAGCCGCTGCGCACCGCGCAGTAGCACCGGGAATTTTGAGGGTTTCCCCTCAATATCAAGATCCAGCTCCCCGGCCGGCTGATCGCCATTGCCAGGTGCGGCGGCTCTCGGCCAGCATCGGAACCATGGTCGATGTCCACACCGGGGCGGCGGGCCGACGTGTCGTCGGGTGGGGGCCGGTGATCGCCACCGTGGTCGCCGGGGTCTTCGCCGGGTTGTCGTGGGCGCCCCGGTGGGAGGACGACTTCCTCCTGGGCGTCCTCTACCTGCTGGACGTCGCTTCGTTCGCCGCGACCGGCGCGTTCCTGCTCTCCGACGGCCGCACGGGCCGGCTCGGCTGGGGCATGATCGGTGCTTCCTTCTGCTATGCCGTGTCGTGGTGGTGGATCTGGCCACCGGAATGGCACGTGGGCCCGGTTCCGCTGATCTCGTTCGTTCTCGGATACGGGTGGTTCGTCGTCGGCGGGCTGGCCCTCGTGCGCTATCCCGAACCGGCGCTCCGGCGTCGCCATGAGCAGGTCTACTTCGTGACGCTCGCGGTGTGGGTCTTCGGCGGCAAACTTGTCGTCGCCGCGCTCTCCCGGCCGGAATGGAAACGGTGGGATGCCGGCGCGTGGTGGCCCACGATCGTCGCCGACCGGCCGCTGTCCGAACTCGTCAGCAGTGTGGTCGGCGGCGGTGTGACCGTGCTGGCTCTCATGTTGCCCGTGCTGCTGATCTACCGGGTACGGCGTTCGCAAGGTCTCGAACGCGCGGACATGTTGCCCGCGACGGCGGCCGCCGTCTCGATCGGAGTCGTCGGCGGGCTGTATCTCATCGCGGTCCAACTGCACGTGAGAGGCCACTTCACCGACGGACTACGCGCTCTCTCCACGCTCGCGGCCCTGGTCGCTCCGGTCGCCTTCATCGTGAGCATCCTGCAGCGCCGGCTCAAGAGCGGGCTCAGCGAGGACGACATCCGGTTGATCTCCCGCAGCGAGACCATCGAGCAGATGCAGGCCGCCCTCCGGCGCGTTCTCGACGATCAGACCCTGGTGCTCGCCGTACGGTCCGCGTCGCCGTCGGGCTACCTGGCGCCGAGCGGCTATCCGCTGGAGCTGGGTGAGCACACGCGCTGGCAGGTCGAGGTCCCGGACCGCGGCGGCCGATCGATCGGCGCGCTCCTGGTCGACCCCACGTTGCACCGCCGGGAGAACGCCGTCCGCGCCGCCGCCGTGGCGTGCGGCATCGCTCTGAACGACGGGGTGCTGCAGAGAGACCTGACCACCAAGCTGTCCCAGTCGCAGAGATCACGCCGGCGCCTGACCCGGGCGTCGCTGAACGAGATGCAACGCATCGGGCACGAGCTGCACGACGGGGTCAACTCGACCCTGCAGGCGGTGCAGGCGCACCTGACCCGGATCCGCGTCCACCTGCGCCGGCAGATGGGTGGAACCGACCAGACCACAGAGCTCGGCGACGCCGTGAACGACGCGCAGGCCGCGGTGCAGGTGGCCGTCAAGGAGCTGCGCGACCTGGCCCGCGGCATCCATCCCGAGGTGCTCGAGGAGGGCCTTCACTCCGCTCTCCGCCGCAAGTTCGACGGCGTCCCGCTGCCGATCACCCTGGACATCGACGATCGGCGGACACCCCTGGAAGTCGAGTTCCTGATGTACCGGCTGGCCAGTGAGGCGGTGAACAACGCGCTGAAGCACGCCGACGCGACCGCGGTCGCGGTGACCACCGGAGTCGCCGACGGGGTCGCCACGGTGCGGATCAGCGACAACGGGCGCGGCGGGGCCCGCGCCGAACCCGATTCGGGGCTCGAGGCGCTCCGGGAGGGTGTCCGGTCGCTGCGGGGCGAACTGACCATCACCAGTGCACCCGGCGAGGGCACGGTCATCGAGGGGGTGATCCCGTGCGAGTAGCACTCGCCGAGGACAGCGCGATCTTCCGGACCAGCCTCACGCAGCTGTTGCGCGCCCTGGAATTCGACGTCGTCCTCGCCGTCGGCGACGGGCCCGCGCTGCTGGCCGGCGTCGCGGCCGATCCACCCGAGGTGGTGGTCCTGGACGCCCGCATGCCCCCGTCCGGCGACGGGGAGGGATTCCGTGTCGCGGAGAAGCTGCATCGCCTGCACCCTCGGGTCGGGATACTCGTGTTCTCCACATACGAGTTCCACGCCTACGCGCGGCGACTCGTCGAGCAGATCCCGGGCGGCGTCGGCTACCTGGTCAAGGACCGCGTCCGCGACGAGGAGGTGCTCAAGGACGCCATCATCCGGGTGGCCGACGGCGAACTCGTCCTGGACGCGATCATCGCCCAGCGCATCTCCGACGCCGCGCCCGAGGAGCTGTCCCCGGCCGAGCGTGAGGTGCTGCGGCACGTCGCCTCCGGGCTCAGCAACCGGGCTGTCGCCGCGCGGATGCTGATCAGCGAGCCCGCCGTCGAACGGCACCTGACCGCCATCTTCCGGAAGCTCAACCTGCCGACGGACTCCCACCACAATCGGCGCGTCCTCGCCATCCTCCGCTGGTTGGACGCACAGCAGAGTTGATCTTTCCGGCGTTGCCGGCTCTTCCGAAGATGATTCGCCTCATGGGTGTTCGCATTCCGCGGCGCGATTCTGAGGGCTTTCCCCGCTATCGCGCCGGGTCGGGCCTTCCTAGGTTGAGACCGCGAAACATTCCTCGGTGAACGGTGACCGTCGCGGGGAGCGGAGTGCGGTTCGCAGGAGCGGGCCGGCACCGGTGGCGGCCGGTGCCGGTCTTGCGACCGGTGACATCAACCGCCATCGGACCTATGGCTGGAGTCGTTCGAGTGAATCAGGCGAATCAATCCTCTCCTCCCCCACCGGCCCGGCACCGGCGTCCGCACCGGACGCGCCGTCCACGGCGGACGGTGGGCGCCGCCCTGCTGACCGCGGCCCTGATCGGCGGGGCGAGCCCGCTGCTGCTGGGCGACGCGGACGCCGCGGTCGGCCGGGCCTTCACGGGCATCGCGGCCCGGTCCGGCGGGGACGGATACCTGCTGTCGTCGACGCGCGGCGAGATGTACGCGTTCGGCGGCGCGTCCGCGGTGCGCAACCCGGCCGGCTTCACCGGTGACATTGTCGACGTGGCGCTCACCGCGGACGGCCGCGGGGCGCTCGCGGTCAGCTCCGCCGGCCAGTTCTACGCCTACGGCACGGCCCGGTCCCAGCCGAACCCGGTCGGGTTCAGCGGCCGGATCGTCGGGGTCGCGCTCACCGCCGATGGTCAGGGCGCGATGGCGGTCAGCTCGGCCGGGCAGTTCTACGCCTACGGCACCGCCCGGGCCCAGAACAATCCGGTCGGGTTCGGCGGCGAGATCGTCGACGTGGCGCTCACCGCGGACGGCCGGGGCGCGATGGCGGTCAGCTCGATCGGGCAGTTCTACGCCTACGGCACCGCCCGGGCCCAGAAGAACCCGTCGGGCTTCTCCGGGCGCATCGTCGGCCTCGACCTGACCGCCGACGGCCAGGGTGTGATGGCGATGAGCTCGGCCGGGCAGTTCTACGCCTACGGGAGCGCGACCGCCCAGCCCAACCCGACCCGGTTCAGCGGGGAGATGACGGCGCTCGACCTGACCGGCGACGGTCGCGGGGTGGTCGCGATGTCGAGCACCGGTCAGGTGTACGCGTACGGCACCGCCCGGCACTATGGCAACGGCGATTCCGGCTGCACCCCGTACGCGGGAACTCCGGTCTGCTTCGACATCCGCGCCCGCTACCAGGCCCTCGGCGGCCCGGACGGCCCTCTCGGCGCGCCCACCAGTGGCGAGTTCGCCGTCGTCAACAACGGGCGTGGGCAGCACTTCCGCACCGGGTCGATCTATTGGTCGGCCGGAACCGGCGCCTGGGACGTACGCGGCGTCATCCGCGACAAGTACTTCTCCATGGCCGCCGAGCGTGGTGTTCTGGGCCTGCCGACCAGCGGGGAATCGTTCTCGAACGGCCGGTACGGCAGCCGTTTCACCAACGGTTCGATCTATTTCTCCGGCCCGACCGGCACCCACGAGGTGCATGGCGAGATCAACGAGGTGTACGCCCGAAACGGATACGCCGAGGGCCGGCTGGGCATGCCGCTGACCGACGAGGTGGACGCCGCCGGTCCGTGGGCGGGCGGCCGGCTCAACTTCTTCACCACCGGATACGTCGTCTGGGACGGGCGCAGCACGAAGGTCGGCAGCTCCTCGCGGGCCGACATGCTCGGCGAGGCCCGCAGCCTTCAGGACATGAGCCTCGACAACTTCGTCGCCGTCCAGCGCGGCCTCGAGAAGTCGAGGGATCCGCTGAACTGGGACACCGACGGCTGCTCGGCACCCTGGTTCATCGATCTCGACGCCATGTTTCTCGACGCCTGCCACCGGCACGACCTGGGGAACAAGACGTTCGGCCCGAAGCACCAGGGGCTGGACACGTCGTCGGCCAGTCTCGACCGCGTGAACAACCGGTTCAAGCAGGACATGCTGACGATCTGCGCGAAGCATGGCAACCCGCGGGGCTGCGGAACGATCGCCGACGCCGCGTACAAGGCCGTCTACTACAACGCCACCAACGGCAAGCACTGGTGGCGGTAGGCATCCCGGTCTTCTACTGGGCGACCTTGAAGAGGTTGTTCAGCTGGTCGTTCACGGTGGTCAGCGACGACACGGGTGCGTCACCGATGTAGACGGCGTCCATCCGGGGCTGCAGCAGCGCCGTGATGTC
>NZ_JAENHP010000006.1 GCF_016834655.1 Paractinoplanes ovalisporus | reverse complement strand
GTGTGGACACGCCGCACCCTGCAACCACCCGACCGGGCGGCTACGACGCCATGCCGATGTCCGGAGACATACCTATTCCGATGACGCGAGACACCCTATTCCGATGTGCTGAGCCAGGACACTACCGGGGGCACCCTCTGATTTCTCGAGACATCGAGCGAGCCCGGACCTACGTTTTGTAGGCCCGGGCTCGCTCCATCCCAGGCAGGTCCGGGTGTTCAGCCGTGGGCTCGATCTCCATCAGGTGACCCTCTTCGGCCAAGCGGCGGCTCACCTCGGGGGTGGCGGTCGGATCCTACGATGGGACATTGATGGTGATCATCACCCGGCTCGGGGGACTGCATGGCGTCGAGACCTCGTGGGCATGGCGGAGACGCGGAGGACGCGTCGCCGTCGTCGCCTCGTGCCAGAGGGCCCGGCGGGGGCGGCGGGAGCATGCGGGCCCACGAGGATGCGACCGCAGCCCGGTTTGACGCGGGGAGAGTCGATGGGCCCCGGCCGGCTGCCGTCGGCGGTACGTCTCGCGGGAACGAGGGGCCTGAGCTCAGCGCGGCGCGGCCCGAAAGCGGAACCGGGGCGGACTTCGTCGACAACATTGTCTCCAACCCCCAATCGCTGAACGGGCGCTCGGCCCAAGACATCGCTGATCAGTTCGAGGCTGCGGGATACCGGGCCCATGTCGAGCAGAGCACCAAGAGGGGGACTTCTCAGCGGGCCCAGCAGGTGCGCATCGAGGGGCATCCGGAGATCACCAACATTCAGGTTCATCCGGGCGGTGGGCGGCACACGCCGGACGGGTCGCCGTACTGGAAAATCTCTACGAGCACGCAAGGGAAGACCTGGGTGATCCCGCGAGACTTCCGGGGCGCCGACGAGCTGGGCGGGAACGTGGTGCGGTATGACGAATGAGCTGATCAAGGTGGACCGGGTCCGGTCGGTGGATGAGGCTCTCGCACTGGAGAAGGCGGGAGCTGACCTGCTCGGGGTGGACCTCACGCCGGATCCGCGGTTCGAGGACAGGCGGGAGATCACGGTCGAGCAGGCGGCCGCGATCGATGGGGCGCTGTCGCGGGCCTCGCTGGTGCCGCTTCTCGAACTCGACGATGAACCGGCGCGGATCCTGCGGATCGCTCAAGCAATGCACGCCCGGATGGTGCAGCCGGTGCGGACCGTGCTGCCACCGGCCGAGGTGCGGGCCCGGTTGAGCGCTGCGGGGATCGGGATCGTGTACGGCGGTATCGAGATCGCTCACGACGACGATCCGGGATGGGTGCTGAGCGCCTACAAAGATGAGCCGGACCTCGAGGTTTCGTTCTTCCAGGCCGATGTGCTGCCGGAATACCGTGACTCGTGGGCCTTTCTGCGCGACCAGTCCCCGGAATACGAGGAGGAGTTCCAGATCGCGGACCTGGACGACCTCGCGGCCGGCCATCCGATGCTGGTCGGTTTGGACTTCGCCCCGGTCAACGTGCGGGAAATCATCGAAAACCTTCCCCACGTACGCGGTCTGGTGTTCACGCTCGCCGAACGCGCCCGCCGTGAGGGGGTGCGGTTCCACTCGTACGCGGAAGCGCTCGGGACGATCCGGGCCCTGAAGGGGTAAGGAAAGAAGGAGGAAGGGGTGATGGGGTGCTGAGCGACGAGGAACGGCTTCTTCTGGCGCCCCACCTTGCTCTTCTTCGGGCGGCCGGGCGGGAGCTGCGAGAAGCCGAACGGGCGACGGCCGAGGCGGAACGGGACAGCGCCGCGGCGGAAACCGGGACGGACTGGCGCGACCGGCTTCTCGGGGGGCTGTTCAGCGCGAACGACCAGCGCAGCCAGCAATATCGCCGGGCCCGGGGCTCGCGCAAAGCGACGGAGAAAGCGCGGGACGCAGCTCGCGAGAAATACGAGACCTACGCCGTACGGGTGGATGGGCTGTTGGAACCTCTGCTGCTGCGCGAAGACCCGGCCTATCGCGCGAAAGCCGACGCCGTGCGGGCCTGTGACAAAGCCCTGAAAGCCTGCGAGGACCTGCGCTTCCAGATTGTGTCGACGACCGCGAAACGGGACGACAAGAGCTGGCACGAGGCTGAGTTCGGGCGGCAGCGGGTTCAGGAAGTGGTTCGCGAGGTGCGGGCTGAGGGGCCGCGGATCGGGCGGCTGCTGGAGCGGGCGGGAGTCCGTAAGGGACTTGATGTCGAACGGCTGAAAGGGCCCGCCGCCGAGCGTGGGCTGCTTGATGTGCAGCGGCAACTCGACGGGCTCATCAAAGAACTCGCCGATGCACGGCGGCGGGCCGATCAGGACCGGAAAGTGGCTTTACGGGCGGCTTATGACGAGGCCACCTCGAACGAGTAGTAATTGCTGTAGTCGCCCACCGTGCCGTCCGGTTTCACGGCCTGGACCTCCAGCCAGTGGTAACCCTCGGTGGTGGGTGTCCAGGTGACGGTCGCCCGGCCGTTCTCGCCGGCGTCGATCGTGGTGGGCTCGTCGCCGTCGAAGGAGTAGCGGTAGGAGGCCACCTCGGGCCAGCCGGCGGGCGGGAAGAAGGTGAAGCTGCCCGGCACGCCGACGCCGCCGGACGGGCCGGTCGTGCCGTCGTACACGCCGGACTCGACCTCCGGGTACGGGGCGAACGTCGTCCACCAGCGGGACGGCGCCGACGTGAAGCCGTTGGCGCTGCGGCTGCGGACGGTGATGGTCTCGTAGTTGGGATTGCTCGCGATGAAGCTGAAGTACGCGACCCCGTTCTCGTCCGCCTCGCGGGTTTCGACGCCGTCGACGCCCTCGCGCTCGATCAGGTATTCCGACACCGCGGGCACGCCGTCGTGCGGGGTGAGCTTGAGCAGCACCTCCTCGTTCCAGCGGGGCGTGCCGCTCTCGACCGTGACGGCCGGCTCGTTGCCGGCGATCAGCACCTCGTAGACCTTGGTGGGTGAGGTGTTGCCGGCGGCGTCGAGCGAGCGGACCGACAGCCGCTTCGGGCCGGTCGCGTCCGGGTTCAGCGTGAGCGTGACCTTGCCACCGGGCACGTCGGCCCGCACCGTACGGGGCTCGGTGAACGGGTCGTGGCACACCAGCCGCAGATATTCGCCGCCCTCGCAGACGCCGGAGACGCCCAGGTCGGTCCAGGAATACTGGAAACCGGCGATGTCCTTGTCCTTGTGCCCGTCGAACACGAACGTCGGGTCGACCCCGACCGGGCCCCACTCATTCGGGCGGTGGGTCGTCGAGGTCACGTCCGGGGCCGAGGGTGCGTTGCCGTCGTACGTGAAAAAGCATTTCTTCGACCACGCCGAGGTCTCGGTGCCGTCGCTGACCCGGGCCTGCCAGCCGTACGACTTGCCCTGCACGAGAGTGGTCACGGGAACGTTGGCGTTGGCCACGAAACCGGAGCGCGCGTTGCTGTCGGTGTAGACGCTGCGGTCGTCGGGGCTGCCGACCGGCCACAGCGCGAACTCGCCGGTCAGCCGCTCGCCGTCGGCGGTGCCGGCGTCCGCGTCGACGTCGGTGACCAGGGCCTGGAGGCGACCCGCAAAACCTGAGACGACCGGGTACGGCTTCAGCTGCGTACACGGGAAGCCCGCGTTGTAGAGGTGCGCGTTGTCGACCTTGGGCGCATGGTTGTACGACAGGTTGAGCTTGATGTCGTAATACCAGTAGAGCGTTTTCGCGTACGAAGGGTCGGCCTCGTGCTCGGCCGGCACCCGCAGCTCGAAGGTGACCAGCCGCTGCTTGGCCGCGGCCGCCTCGGCGATGCCGGCGCTCACGTCGAAGCCGATCGTGGTGCGCGCGCAGACCCCGGCGGTCTGGATGCCGTCGAGCCGGGTCAGCTCGGCCGGAGCCTTGTTCCAGGTCGGGGCGGCCGACACCGGCTTCGTACGCCAGATCTCGATCGACCGCTTGGTGCAGTCGGCGCGCGTGTTCTCCTGGACGTAGACCGTGCCGCCCGAGAGCTTCGCTCCCTCGTACGCGGAAAGGTCGAACGTGGCGTACACCCGCGACGTGCGGGTGACCCCGGCCTCGTCGGTCCAGGTGCCGAGCGGGAAATCCTGCTGTCCGGCGGCCGGGAACGCCTTGCCCGGCTTGGCGGAATCGGTCCAGCCGCTCATGACCTGCGGCGGGGCGTCGAGGTGCCAGGCGGCGGACGCCACGCCCGGGACGCCGAGGACCACACCCAGGGCAGCGGCCAGCGCCGCCCCAAAGGCTTTCTTCACTTGGTTTCCTTCCCCGTGGCCGGCGATGCGCCGGCAGGAGAATTAACCATCTGGATGTCTCGATAGGCAAGCGCGTTCAGCCCAAAAGGACGGTACGAGTTCGTAACAGCTCGGGGTGATACTGCCCGTACGGACAGTGTGCGTGCGTCAGAGCGGTGGACTCAGATGCGTAGACGAACGGTGGCGGCCGCGCTCGCCTTGATCCTGGTGGCGGGCGGTGCCGCATGCGGGGCACCGGAATTCACGTACGTCAAGAATTCGGGGCAGAAGACCTATTTCAAGGTGCCGCACGAGTGGCACGAGACGGACACCGGCGATGTGGACGACACGCTGAGCGGGTCCAATCCCGACTCGGCGACCGCCCAGTTGCGGCGCGACGCGTGGTGGTCGGTGGCCTACGACGCCTCGGCCGTCCCCGACGCCACCCATCTGCTCACGAGCGGGATCACCGCACAGCCCATCGTGTACGCCCGGGTGGCCGATCTCAGCGAACCCCAGCAGAACGCCGTCTCCCTCGACATGCTGCGCAACGCGTTCCTGCCGGTGACCGCCGAGGCCCGCGAGGCGTCGGCCGGCGCGGCCCTCGGACTGACCGGATTCGAGCTGGTGCGCGACGAGGTCCTCACGCCCGAGGGCGGGTTGCACGGCGTCCGCATCGTCTACGACTACGAGCTGGCGAGCGGTGTCATGCACACGTTCGACCAGACCGCGCTGCTCAACACCGACGGCAGCAAGCTCTACCTGCTGATCATCCGGTGTTCGACCAGCTGCTACCGCGACCGGTCCGACGAACTGGACACGATCGCGACGTCCTTCACGGTGAGGAGTTAGCGAATGGAAGGTCTGCGCCCGCCCGATGCGGGGCCGCGCGAAAGGGAACGGACCACGCGCAAACCCCTCGCCTTCTGGGACCGGATCAAATTCCTGCTGCTCTTCGCGATCGCGTGGTTCTGCCTGGTCTGGGCGGCCATGGCGGACAATCCGCTGCTGCCGTTCACCGACGCGATGCGGAATCAGCTGACCGACGGCAAGGGCATCACGCTGATGGTGCTGGCCGGCGTCGAGGTGCTGCGCCAGCTGCATTATCTGCTCAGCGAACACGTCTCCTGGTACCACCGCGTGTGGACGCACGGAATCTTCGGCGGCGTCGAGCGTACGTCGCACCGGCTGTTCTCGGACTGGACCCGGTTCCGCCTGATCCGCATCTTCAAGTGGCTGGTCTTCATCGGCGTGGTGGCGCTGATCCTCGGTTCGGTGCTCGACACCTCGCCCGCGCTCGCGCTGTTCCAGGTGCCGGCGTTGCTGTGGTCCGCGGCGCCGATGTTCCTGCAGGTCATCTTTATTCTGTTCATCGCCGTGGGGCAGTTCGCGGCGATTTTCTGGTTCCTGTCCCGCGGCGGCGTCGACGTCTATTACCCGGACGACGTGAAGACCCGATTCGCCGACGTGTGGGGGCAGGATCACGTGCTGGAACGCGTACGGGAGAACATCGTCTATCTGGAGCGCCCGGAAGCGATCGAGGCCAAGGGCGGGTACGTTCCCGGCGGCATTCTGCTGTGGGGGCCGCCCGGAACCGGAAAGACGCTGATGGCCGAGGCGGTCGCGGGCGAGACCGGCAAGCCGTACGTCTTCGTCGACCCCGGCGCGTTCATCAACATGTTCTTCGGCGTAGGCGTTCTGAAGGTGAAATCGCTCTTCCGCAAGCTGCGCAAACTGGCGCTGCGCTACGGCGGGGTCATCGTGTTCTTCGACGAGGCCGATTCGCTCGGCAACCGTGGCGCGCTGGCCCAGGGCGGCGGTCAGGGCGGTTTCCCCCGCGGCTTTTCCCCGACCGCCTGCAACGGCATGTCCTACATGTCCAACGACTCGCGCTTACTGGTCACCCGGAACGCCATGATGTACGGCGGCGGGATGGGCGGCGGCGGAGGCATGGGCACCCTGGAAGCGCTGTTGACCGAGCTGTCCGGCCTCAAGAAACCGCGCGGCTTCATCAACCGGCACGTGCGCCGGGCCCTGGGAATGCGACCGAAGCCGCCGCCGAAATACCGGATCCTCGTGATGATGGCGACCAACCTGCCCGAAGCACTGGACGAGGCATTGCTGCGGCCCGGACGCATCGACCGCATCTACAAGGTGGGCTATCCGAGCAAGGCGGGCCGGGTGCGCACCTACGAGGGTTATCTCGACAAGGTGAAGCACGAACTGGACGAGGAACAGATCGACAAGCTCGCGACCATCACCCCGTACGCGACCGGCGCCACCATCAAGGACATGGTGAACGAGGCGCTGATCACCGCCATCCGGGACGGCCGCGACACCATCACCTGGCGCGACATCATCAAGGCGAAGCAGCTCAAGGAGCTCGGACCGGCCGAGAACGTCGAATACATCGAGCGGGAACGGCACGCGGTCGCGGTGCACGAGGCCTGCCACGCCGTGGTCGCCTATCGCAGCCGGCATCACATGGAAATCGACATCGCCACCATCGAGAAGGGCAGCGGCTATCTCGGAATGGTCGCCAGCATCCCGCCCGAGGACCAGTTCACGACGTGGCGCAGCCATTACGAGTCGGACATCTACGTCTCGCTGGCCTCGCTGGCCGGCGAGCGGATGTTCTTCGACGGCGACAGCTCGTCCGGCGTCTCCGGGGACCTCGAATCGGCGACGGCGGTGGCGACCAACATGGAGGGCGTCTGGGGAATGGGGTCGACCGTTTCCTCGTACGCCACGTCGAGCCGTCTCGGAGTCGGCACTCCCGGCGGGCCGCCCAAGGGTTCCGACGAACTCGCGGCGCGACGCGCACTGGCCGATCGCATCGAGGACAACCTCGGCGAAATGCTCGAACGCACCGCCACGATCCTGAAGGAGAACCGCCGCGACGTGCTGGCCTTGGCGCATGCGCTGGAAACACACAAGACGCTGGCCGGTGAGGACGTGGTGGCCGTGCTGGAAGGCCGTCCGGGCCCCTTGGTCGACGGTTCGATCTATGCCGACGACACCTTCGCCGCACAGTTGGAGGGCTATCACCGGGCGGCCTTGGCGGCGCACCGCGATCACGCCGGACTGAGCGCGCCGCTGCCCGTTCCCCCACCACCGCCGGCCGAGGTGGTCGCGGCCGCGATGACCGAATCCGACAAGTGGAGCCGCCCGGTCATTCCGCAGCCGCGCGACCCGAACGGTTCGTCCCGACCAGGCGGCGAACCAGCCCCATAGCGAAAGGCGTCTGCCATCGCATGAAGGCAACTTCGGCCCGCCTGTACGCCCTGAGGCCGGGCTGCTCATAGAACGCGCCTCACGTCGAGCAGCTCAACGAACACGCTCACCGGATGGGCCTGGTCATCGCGACCCGGCCGTAGGAGAAAAGTTCATGGATACCGAGTTCGAGGCCCGTTTCCTCGACATCGACACCGATGCCTTCCGCCACACGCTCAGGGCGCAGGGTGGCCTATGCGTGATGCCTCGCACTCTGATGCGACGCTTCGTCTTCACGAACAAGGACATCGCCGAGCGCGGCGGTTGGCTTCGGCTGCGCGACGAGGGCCGGCGAGTCACGATGACCTACAAGCAGACCACCAGCGATGTGTCGGCGATCGACACGACCCTCGAAGCCGAGATTCAGGTCGACGACTTCCTCGCAGCGAAGGCGTTGCTGGAGGCGATGGGCTTCGAAGCCCTGCGCTACCAGGAAAACTACCGAGAGGAATGGAAGCTCGGCGAAGTGACCCTCGACGTCGACACCTGGCCCGGGCTTTCCACATACGTCGAGGTCGAGGGCCCGAGCGAAGCGGTCGTGCGCGAGACCGCCGAGAAGCTCGGATTCGACTTCGCGTATGCCGGCTACGGCAGCGTCGACGAGGTCTATCTGGCCGTCCTCAATCGCGACATCCTCAAGGAGGAGACGCTGACCTTCGCCGCGACTCCCGGACCGGGGCAAGGCGATCGTTCGACGGACAGATGACGACAACGGCCCGCGACCGGGTGGACTTTCGGTCGCGGGCCGTGTTTCTGGGGGTCAGCCGACGCCCTGGACTGCGTCCTTGTGGACGTGGACTCCGGCGCCCAGTTCGACGATCTGGGACTCGGTCAGGCCCACGCCCTGCCAGACCTGGACGATCAAGTAGATGCCGGACGGCTGCTGCAGCCAGAGCTCCCAACCGGTGTCGCCGCCGGCGGCGGGTGGGACCTTGCCGTCGGGGGTTACGCCCTGGAGGCTCTTGAGGAGGACGCCCTCCTTGTCGCCTACCTTGACCTTCTTGCCCTCTCGGGACGGGCCGCTCTGGTCCTTCGACTCGAGCATGATGGCGATTTTGTCTTCGAACGAGTCGGGGTTGTAGACCGGCTCCTCCGACGGGTTGACGTCGGGGCCGGGGTTCTTGGCCTTCTCGGGGGCGATCGTCAGGTAGCCCTGCTCGCTCGTCTGGACGAACCAGCCGTCGGGCACCTTGTCGACCGTGAAGCCCTTGGGCTGTTCGCCCTTGTAGGCGACCAGCTGGACGGTCGGTGCGCCGGCGGTGGTGCGGTCGGCCGGTGCGGTGGGGGCGCCGGTGCTGGTGGCGACCGCGATCGCGGCGGCCAGCGCGGCGACGCCGAACGCCGAACCGGCTACGGCCTGGACGGAACGGCGGCGGCGCAGCGCGCGGCGGCCGCGGGTCAGGTCGGCCTCGACCTGGTTGTTGTCGACTGCGGTCATCGGCCCGGCGATCTCGTGAAAGTGGTCACGCAGGTCGTTCATGGGGTGGCTCCCTGGCTGAGAAAGGTGGGTTGCGCCTGGTTCAGCGCGGCGCGGAGACGGTCCAGACCCCGGGCGGTCTGGCTCTTCACGTTGCCCTCCGAGCAGCTCAGCGCGTCCGCTGTGGCTGCCACGTCGAGGTCGTAGAAGTAGCGGAAGACAACCGCCGCCCGCATGCGTGGGGGCAGTTCGCGAAGCGCCTGCCGCACGGCGTCTCCGGCGGGACCGGAGCCGGCGGGGCCTGAACCGGCGACGTCGGGGAGCACAGCCATGGTCTGCTCCCGGCGCCGCCAGATCCGCCTCTTCTCGTCGATCAACGTGTTGACCAGCACGCGGCGGACATAACCGTCCGGATTGTCCGCCCGTTGGAAGGCCGGCCAGGCGACGTAGAGCTTGGTCAGCGCCGCCTGGACGAGGTCTTCGGCCAGGTGGGTGTCGCCCGCGGTCAGCAGGGTCGCCGTGTGCAGAAGCCGAGGTCGCCGGCTGACCACAAATTCGTGGAACTGCTCGTCTCGCTCGGTTCGGCCCGAGCCTCTGTCTCGTCTCACACCCCGATGACGATCGGCTTTCCGGCCAGGTTGCATGACGCCCATCATCGGCGCCCCGAGCAACCGGAAGCCCGAGATCACATCGGCGCGGGAAACAATCGGAAGCTCAAGATCAAAACCGCCGATTCCGTACGGGCCCAGACGGATACGAAGGTCGCCGCCCTGGTCACAGCCCCGGAGAGCCGGTCTATGATCCACTCCCCGCCCCGCATTCCGGTGCGCCGCCCGAAGGAAGAACATTGTCGCGCAAGAAGTGGTTGCTCCCCGCCGTTCTCGTCGTAGCCGCCGCTTCCACCGCGGTCGCCTCGACGATCGTGTCGGCTGAATCGGCCGAAGCCGCGACCACCGGTCTGGCGTCGGTCTCGGGCACCACGGTGATGTTCACCGCCGGGCCGGGCGCGACCAACAACGTCGTCGTGACGCTGTCGGGCAGCACGGTCACCGTCGACGACCGGGTCGCCGTCAAGGCCGGTTCGGGCTGCAGGGCGGTCCGCGGCGACAGCACCAAGGTCACCTGCACGCCGGCCAGCCGCGCGAAGGCCCTGCGGGTCAGCCTGGGCGACGGGAACGACTCGTTCGTCAACCAGACCACCGGGACGTACGCCCTGAAGGCCACGGTCTTCGGCGGCACCGGCAACGACTCGCTGCGGGCCAACTCGGCCGGCAACTCCCTCTACGGGCAGGACGGCAACGACCGGCTGTACGGCGGCTCGGGCAAGGACATCCTCTCGGGCGCAGCCGGTGACGACGTGATGGCCGGTGGCCCGGGCGACGACGTGCACTACGGCGGCGACGGCAACGACTCGCTGTCCGACACCGACGGCAACGACGTGCTCTATGGCAACGCCGGCAACGACAACCTGAGCGGCGGCGTCGGCAACGACCGGCTGCTGGGCGGCACCGGCAACGACACCCTGAACGGCTGGGCCGGTTCCGACACCATGTTCGGCGAGGACGGCGACGACCGTATGGCCGGTGGCACCGGCAGCGACGCCATCTATGGCGGCATCGGCATCGACCTGGTCACCTACTCGTACGCCGGAACCGCCTCGGCGATGATCGATCTGCGCGACGGCCGGGCCGGCGTGGTCGCCGCCACCGGTCCGAGCCCGGTGGACAACGACTTCCTCAGCGGCATCGAAAACGTCGGCGGCACGGCCGGGAACGACCACATCTACGGCAACAGCGCCCGCAACGTGATCGACGGCGGCGCCGGCAAGGACCACATCGAGGCGGGCGGCGGCCACGACGTCGTCTACGGCGGTGCGGGCGCCGACTACGTGCTGGCGGGTCCGGGCGACGACGTCATCGACGGCGGCGCCGACGGCGACACCCTGTGGGGCGAGACCGGCAACGACGTCATCACCGGCGGCGCGGGCAACGACCTGGTGCACGGCGGCGAGGGCACCAACGTCATCCGCGGCGGGAGCGGCAACGACGTCCTGCAGGCGTCCGGCGGCAGCGGCCCGATCTATGGCGAGGACGGCGACGACGTGCTCCGGGCCGGCATCAACGGCGACCTGCTCGTCGGCGGCCCCGGCAACGACCAGTTGATCGGCGGCTACAGCGGCGACCAGCTCTTCGGCGGCACCGGCGCCGACCGGCTGAACGGTGGCGAGGGCGACGACCAGCTCTGGTCCGAGCCGGCCGGATCGAACTCGGGCTCGGAGGTCGTCGCCGGCGGCGACGGCTCCGACACCTGCTACGCGCCGCCCACCGGCACGCACGAGGTGACCTGCGAGACCCTGGCCACCACCCCGGCGACGGAACCGAAGCCCTGAGACCGTCTATGATCCCACTCCCCGCCCTATACAAAGGACGAACATGTCACGCCGGAAGTGGTTGCTCCCCGCTGTTCTCGTCGTAGCCGCCGGTTCCACGGCCGTCGCCTCGACCATCTTCTCGGCCGAGTCGGCCGAGGCCGCCACCGCCGGAACCGCTTCGGTCTCGGGCACCACGGTGCAGTTCGTCGCGGCCGCGGGCGCCACCAACAGCGTCGTCGTGACTCATGCGGGCAGCACGGTCACCGTCGACGACCGGGTCGCCGTCAAGGCGGGCTCGGGTTGCAAGGCCGTGAAGGGCGACAGCACCAAGGTCACCTGTACGCCGAAGAGCGCGCCCAAGGCACTGCGGGTGAGCCTGGGCGACGGTAACGACACGTTCGTCAACAAGACCGCCGGCCTGACCGCCCTGGTCTCGGCGGGCGCGGGCAACGACACGCTCACGGGCAACAACGTCGCCAACAGCCTGTACGGCGACGCGGGCAACGACCGCATCCTCGCCGGCACCGGCAACGACGTCGTCTCGGGCGGCGACGGCAACGACAACCTGAGCGGCGGCGTCGGCAACGACAAGATGTACGGCGGCGCCGGCAACGACGTGCTCAACGGGTGGGCCGGCAACGACGTCATGTACGGCGAGGCCGGCAACGACTGGCTGGCCGGCGGCGGTGGCGGCGACATGGTCTATGGCGGGGCGGGCACCGACACCATCTCGTACGCCTACGCGGCCGCCACCGCGAGCGGGAACATCGATCTGCGGAACGGCCGCGGTGAGGTCCACACGCTCGGCGTCATGATCCCGGACAACGACTGGCTCTACCAGATCGAGAACGTGACCGGCACTCCCGGCTACGACTACATCTGGGGCAACGACGGGCCCAACCTGATCGACGCCGGCCCCGGGGACGAGACGGTCGAGGCGGGCGGCGGCAACGACACCGTCTACATCGGCACCGGCCGCGCCCTCCTGATCGACGGCGGCGCGGGCGACGACACCCTCTACGGGGGCACGGCCAACGACGTGATCCGGGGCGACACCGGCAATGACAAGCTGTTCGGCCAGGGCGGCAACGACGAACTCGACGGCGGTACGGGCGAGAACATCGTCCGGGGTGGCGCCGGCAACGACGTGATCCGCATCGGCCTCAGCGGCGACGGATACGGCGAGGCCGGCAACGACACCATCTGGGCCGGCGCCGGCGGCGGCTTCGTCGTCGGTGGCCCCGGCGACGACGTGCTCTGGGGCAGCACCGGCGAGGACATCCTGTTCGGCGGTACCGGCGCCGACCGCCTCTACGGCAGCGACGGCAACGACCTCCTCTGGTCCGAGCCGGCCGGTTCCGTCTCCGGTTCCGAGACGCTCTCGGGCGGCGGCGACACCGACTCGTGCTACGCACCCCCCACCGGCACGCACGAGGTGATGACCGACTGCGAAAGCCTGCCCACCACCCCACCGGCCGAGCCGACGCCCTAGGGTCTAGCTCCTCTCCTGCACGACGCGGAAGGTCTTCATCGACGGGTCGGTGGCGTCCGGCAGGGTCATGCCGGACGCCACGCCCGCGCGCAGGTAGTCGACGACCTCGGCGTTGAAGCGCTCGCCGGGCAGGATCACCGGGACGCCCGGCGGGTAGGGGCTGATCATCTCGGCCGAGATGCGCCCGGCCGGGTCGGTGACCTGGTCGGTGCGGGCGAACCAGGCCTCGCGCGGGTTCATCGCCTGCTCGAGGTCGAGCTCGTGCAGCGGCGGCACGGCCGGGGCCGGCCGGTCGGGCGCGGGCGGTTCGGCGGCCAGCCGTTCGAACGCGTCGGCCAGGCGCTCCAGGGCCACCTCGGTGTCGGAGTAGGTGAGCGAGCAGACCACCCGGCGGGCGTCGCCGAGCTGCATCACCAGGCGCTCCCGGCCGGACATCCAGTCCTTCGCCTGGTAGCCGCTGATGCCCAGGCCGGAGACGTCGACCGAGAGCTTGAACGGGTCCCACTCGGCGACGCTGTCGTGCCCGATGATCGTCTCGTCCAGCACCTCGAGACCGGGGATCTTGTGCAGCCGGGCGCGCAGATGGTTGATCCGGCCCAGGGCGTGGTCGAGCAGCTGGCGGCCGTCCGACACCATGCGCCGCCGGAAGCCGTCGATCGAGCCGTAGACCAGGGCGGACGGGCTGGTCGTGGTGATCAGGTCGAGTTGCCGCCGCAGGTCGACGGGGTCCACCCGGTCGCTGCCGAGCAGGATCATCGAGGCCTGGCAGAGCCCGCCGTCGGCCTTGTGCAGGCTCTGGATGGCCAGGTCGGCGCCGGCGTGAACGGCCGCGGTCGGCAGGTCGGGGTGGAACGGGAAGTGCGCACCCCACGCCTCGTCGACCAGCAACGGAATGCCGCGGCGATGACAGAGACGAGCGATTCCCCGTACGTCGGCACCGGTCCCGTACTCGGTCGGAGTGATCATGAGGACGGCGGCGGCGTTGGGCTCCCGGCGCAGCGCCTCCTCGACGTCCTCGGCACTCGCCGGGTGGGCGATCTGGTTCTCGTGATCCCAGCGCGGCCGCAGCCAGACCGGGTCGGCGCCGGAGAGGATCAGTGACGCCACCACGGACTTGTGCACGTTGCGGTCGACCAGCACCCGCTTGCCGGGCCCGATGACGGTGAGCATCGCCGTGTGCATCGAAATGCTGGACCCGCAGGTCGTGAACACCGCGTGCCGCGCTCCGACGGCGTCGGCCATCAGCTCCTCGGCCTCGGAGACCACCGCCTTCGCGGTGATCACGTCGGCTTCGAAGGCCCCCCGGGAGAGCACAGAGACGGTTCGGTCATCGAGCTTCTGGCCGAACCGGTGTCCCGGAAGCGCGAAGGTGTAGCTGTCGCCCTCGCGGAACTTCTCGATCGCTTCCAGTACGGGGGTGCGCCGCTGGTCCATGGCCGGCGCATCCCCAGATGGAGCGTTGGTAAACGTCAGCGCGGGTGGGCCGCCACGAACGAGGCGATGTAGTCGTCGAGGCGCCGCTCGGGGGCCCAGCCCAGCTCGCCGGCCTTGGTGGTGTCGGCCTGGCCGCGGGTGCGCTCGCCGCGCAGGGCCGGGGTCAGCTCGTACGGAACCCCGAACATCTTCGCGACCTCGAGGATGGGCCACTCGTGGCCGGCGCCGAGCAGGTAGCCGTCGCCGCCGGCCTTCTGGGCGACCAGCACGATGCCGCGCACGATGTCGTCGATGTGGGTGAAGTCGCGGGTCTGGGTGCCCGGGGAGACGACCGGCAGCGGCTCGCCCTTGAGGTATTTGTCCTCGAAGATGCCGATCACCGTCGCGTACTTGCCGCTGGTGATCTGGCCGGGGCCGTAGACGTTGTAGAAGTACGTGATCGCGTAGTCGAGGCCGTACCAGTTCGAGTAGTTCTTGATGTACTCGATGTTCTTGGCCTTGGTCCACGCGTACGGGTTGAGGTTCTCGTCCTGCCCGTCGTTGCCGAACTTCGAGCTCGAACCCGCGTAGATCAGCTTCGCACCGTGGGCCGCCGCGAACTTGACCACCTCCTTGGTGCCGAGGAGGTTGAAGTCCCAGGTGAGGTCGTGGTCTTCGAACGAGGTGACGATCCGGGAGTATTCGCCCAGGTGGAACACGATCTCGGGGCGGGGCAGGCCCCGATCGGCCCAGATCTTGGCCAGGTCGGCGGTCGAGCCGTCGAGGTAGGTCACCCGGGGGTCGTTCACGTGGTTCTCCGGGACGCCGGTGAAGTAGTTGTCGAGTGACACCACCGCGGCCGCCGGGAAGTCTTCGAGCAGGGACTTGATCAGGGCGGAACCGACAAAACCGGCGCCACCGGTGACCAGCAGTGTCTGACTCAACGCAACCTCTCCCGACTGAAGACTCCCGATCGAGAAGGCTACCAAGACCGGGTCGCCCCGCCCGAATCGTTCGGACGAGGCGACCGCGGCGAACTGGCTACCAGGGAGAGGGCGCCGGGGGCGCGACGACCGGCGGGCGGTCGTCACAGGTGATCGTGTTGGGCAGCATCCAGGGCGCGAGCCAGCCGTCGTTGCCACCACGGTCGGTGACGGTGAACTCGGATCCGGCCGGGGTGAAGCCGAAGCTGCCGCAGTTGTTCACGCCGACCGCACCCACGTTGCGGGCGTCGACGTTCTCGAACGACGCGCCGCCGGCCACCCGGGCGCTGAGCACGCTCGTACCGGTGCCGTCGATCCGGACGTCCTTGAAGTGGGCGTCCGGGATCGAGTAGAGGTCCTTCACCGACCACTCCGACACCATCATGATCGCGTTGTAGGTGCTGTCGAGGTAGTGGTCGCCGGTGACCTCGATGGCGGCGTCGATGCTGCGGTCGAGCGCATAGATCCAGATCGCACCCAGCCCGATGTTCCAGTTCAGTTCGAGGGTGCCGGCACGGACCGTCGTATTCCCCGTGAAGCGAAGAGTGCCGGTGAACGGCTCGGCCCCGAAGCGCGACCCGGCATGCAGAGCGCTGCCCTCGCGGACCGGGTCGGCGATCAGGTTGTTCGAGACGGTGATGTCCCTACCGCCGTAGATCGCGACGCCGTTGGCCAGCACCGGGGTCTGCACGGTGTTGCGGTCGAACGTGTTGCCGGCGTTGGTGGTCTTCTCGGCCCACATCGCGAGCGCGTCGTCGCCGCTGTTGCGGATGAAGTTGTTGCGCGCCACCGAGTTCGTGACTCCGGTGTGGAAGTTCAGGCCGTCGGCGATCTGGTCGACGATGATGTTGCCCTCGACCCGGGTGTTGCTCATCGGCCCGTCGAACCACAGCCCGACCTTGGTGTGCTGGATGTGCAGACCCTTGATCGTCGAGTCGCTCATCGCTCCGCCGACCCCGTTGACCTGGTCGGTGTCAATTCTTTCCCGTACGTCACCCTGGATCGCGAAGCCGGAGAGGTGCACGTTGCGGCTGCCGCCGTCGGCCGCGTCCTTGCCGTAGAAGCCGACCCCGGTGTGCACCGAGCCGTCGGGCGCGGGCGTCGGCAGGGCGACCTCACGCCCCTTGATGATCGTGTACCAGTTGCCGGCGCCCTCGATCGTCACGTCGTCGACCATGATGTGGCGGTTGACCTGGAAGACGCCCGGCGGCACGTACACCTTGAGCCTGGCCTTCTTCGCGAACGCGATGGCCTTGTCGAACGCGGGGGCGGAGTCGCGGCGGCCGGTCGGGTCGGCGCCGAACGCGAGCACGTTGGCCGCGATCAGATTGACGTACGGGAGACCGACCTGTTCCGAGTCGAGCAGGTCGATGACCGTCCACGGCACGGCCGACGACGCGGTGAGGCGCACCTTCTCCCCCGCCGCGACCGTGCGGCCCAGCAGCAGGCGCTGCTCGTCGTAGAAGTGGGCGGGCCGGAACGGCTTGCTGATCACCGGCGCAGGTGTGGTCTGGGCCGGCACGCAGGCGCACTCGGTGATCCACCAGTCGGGGTGCAGCAGGTCGGCGCCCGGGTCGTTGGTGAACGGGTACTGGTTGTAGAGCCACGAGTACTGCGAGGTCAGCGTCATCGTGCGGGTGGTGCCGCCGGCCTTGACGGTCAGGGGCGCGGTCAGGCCGCCGCCGGTCGCCGAGTCGGGGATGCTGTAGCGCACGGTGATCGCGTTGGCCGCCTTGGGCAGCGTGAACTCGACGTACTGGCCCGGGGTGAGCCGCACGGCGGAACGGCCGGAGGCCTCGGCGGGCAGCGTGTAGGCGGTGCGGTCGGGGCCGATGACCGTGCCGCTGGTCTTGGCGCGCTCGGCCTCCTGTTCCGAGAACGCGACCGAGGCGCCGCGACCGGCCACCAGGGAGGGATCGAGGGCGGCGCGGGTGACCACGGCCGAGGACGAGGGCGAAGCGAATGCCGGGGACGGAAGGAGCGTGAGGGCGCTCAACGCGGCGATGGCCGTGAGGACCGGCCGCCGGAAGGACGAAGGCATCAACGAGGCTCTTTCTCGAGGGGAGCGTTCCCCGCGGCGGGACGGGCACCGGGTGGGGTGGAGTGACCATAAGATTGCTGTGACGCAGTCCACAAGGTTCGGTCCAGAGTTTTCGGCAGATTGCTCGATGCTTACGTGAAGCGCTCGTTTTCTTTCATCCTCGCCGTGCTGCTGGTCGCCGCTTGCAGCAAGCCGGAGCAAACGCCCACGTGGACCCGGATCGATCTGCCCGCGGACGGCCCGGTGGTGCTGACCGACGTCGCCGACTGCGACGGCACGTGGTGGGCCGTGGGCGCCGTGCGGACCGGCGCCACCGAGACCCGCCCGGCGGCATGGACCGGCGACCCGTGGACCGAGGTCCGGTTCGTCCCGCGGCCCGAGAGCTACTACGGCCCGCGACAGATCATCCGGAGCGTGGCCTGCGCGGACGGCCGGGTGGCGATGGTCGGCTCGGTGCCGGGCGGCGCCCACGGCAACCCCCGGGTCAGCACCTGGCGACGGCAGGCGGACGGGCGGATGACCGAGAACAAGGCCCCGTTCGAGACGTACGGGGGTGACGAGGCCATCGACGTGGGCCCGATCGCCGCGAGCCGTCAGGGTTTCGCGATCGCCGGGACCCGGACCAGCGGGGCGGCGGCCTGGCTCTCCTCCGACGGCGTGACCTTCACGTTGGACGAGTCGGATCGGGCCGGGACGTCCGCGACCGGCATCACCGCCCGGCCCGACGGGAGCTGGCTGATCACCGGCACGGGCGCCGACCAGCAGCCCGCCGCCTGGGTCGTCGACGACGGGCGCTGGGCCCCGGCGGCGCCGCCTCCGCCCGTACGGGAAACCGGGGTTGACTCTCGGAACTCACCGGTCGAGCCGGTCGCCGTGGCCGAGCGCGGCCCCACGCGGCTGATGGCCGGGGACGACAGCCTGTGGCAGACCACCGGCTGAACGGATGACCTCATACGGGGCAATCTGGACAGGGTCGTTGCGCGATTCGCCTGATCATCACGGACGGCCTTGACATGCTCCTCGGGTGACCTCAGGCCACCTCCATCCCCACCGACCCGTCTCCCGTCGATCTCTGCTGGCCGGCGCCGGCGGTCTGCTCACGCTGGCCGCCGCGCCGGGCCCGGCATCCGCGTCGGCGGCACCCGCCAGCCGGTTGTCCCGGGTCAGCCGCGGCACCACGCTGGTGCACGCCGACCTGCACAACCACACGCTGCTCTCGGACGGCATGGGCGTGCCCGAGCTGGCGTTCGATTCGATGCGTACGGCCGGTCTGGACGTGGCCGCGCTCACCGACCACGCCACCGATTCCGGATTCACCGGCATCACCGGCCACAAGTGGAAGAAACTGGGCAAGCTCGCCGACCAGGCCTACCAGCCCGGCTCCTACACGACGTTGCGCGGCTTCGAGTGGTCGCATTCGCACATCGGCCACATCAACGTCTGGTTCACCGACGAGTTCGCCGACCTGAGCGCCGCGGCCGACGAGAAGAAGCTGTACGAGTGGCTGGCCGGCACCTCGGGGATCGGCAGCTTCAACCACCCGGGACGCCAGCGGGAGGTGTTCGGCGATTTCGCGTACGACGCCCGGCTGGCCGACCACATGGTGGCGCTGGAGATGTTCAACAGCGGCGACGACTACGTCTTCGGCGGCTGGCCGGACCACCCGTCCCCGCTCGTGGCCTGTCTCAACGCGGGCTGGCGGACCGGCCTGACCGGCACCCCCGACGAGCACGGCAGCGACTGGGGGCACGACGACGGCAAGGGACGTACGGGGCTCTGGGTCACCGGGAACACCCGCGACGGGGTGCTGGCCGCGATGCGGGCGCGCCGGTTCTTCGCGAGCCGGGTCGACGGGCTGCGCCTGGACGCCACGGCCGACGGCGTACGGATGGGAGGTCGTCTGCCGCTGGCCAAGGGTGACGTGACCTTCCGCCTCGACCTCGACGGCGGCCAGGGGCTGACCGGTCGCCCGCTCTCGCTGCAGGTGCTGCGGCCCGGCCCGGCCGCGCCCGAGGTGGTGGGGATGCTGGAGGTGCGGACCGGGCAGGTGGTGAAGTTCGTGGTGCCGCTCGACGTGTCCGACGGTGACTGGGTCGTGCTGCGGCTCTCGGACCCGGCCCGCGACAACGAGACACCCGGTCCCGTGGGTCACGCGTGCAACGACTTCGGCCTCGCCTATTCGAGTCCGTGGTGGCTGACCGGTGGATCAACCTCGGTTAAAGCGTCAACTCGACACCCGTCCGGCCGATAGGCAGCGCGTGAAGACATCGGACTCCGCGGACGGCACCAAGCTCGTGCACGTCGGCCGTCAGCCGATCTTCGATGCACAGGGCGACGTCGTCGCGTACGAACTGCTCTTCCGCGGCAGCATGGAGGCGGTCGCGGCCGGGCGTCAGGACACGTACGCGACCAGCACCGTCATGATCAACGCGTTCACCGAGTTCGGGATCCGCGAGGTCGCCGGTGACCGCCTGTGCTTCATCAACCTGACCCGCGAGTTCCTCTCGGGTGAGCTGGCGCTGCCGTTCGGGCCGGCCCAGGTGGTGCTCGAGGTGCTCGAGACGGTGGAGATGGACGACGAGGTGATCGCCGGGATCACGCGCCTGGCCGAGGCCGGCTACAAGATCGCACTGGACGACTTCGTCTGGGGCGCCGGGCACGAGCGGCTGTTCGGCCTGGCCTCGTACGTGAAACTCGATCTTCTCGACGGCGACCTGAGCAACCTGGACGAGGTGGTCGCGGCCGTCCGCCAGTTCCCCAACATCCAGCTCGTGGCCGAACGGCTGGAGACCGAGGAACAGCTCGCGATCGCCGACCGCTACGGCATGGAACTGCGCCAGGGGTACGCCCTGAGCCACCCGCAGGTGCTGACGGTGGCCAGCCTCTCCCCCTCCCGGCTGCGCCGTCTCGAACTGGTCACCGCGCTCAGCGCCCCCGACGCCGACATGCCGCGCATCGTCTCGATCATCGCCAGCGATCCCGCGTTGTCGCTGCGGGTGCTGCGGGCGAGCAACTCGGTCGCCGCCGGGCACGCCAACCGCGTTTCCTCCGTACGGCAGGCCATCGTGATGGTCGGCCTCAAACACATCCGGCAATGGGCGATGCTCATGGTGCTGGACGAGGTCGGCGGGGCCACCGAGGAGCACATGCTGGGGGTCCTGACCCGGGCCCGGCTCTGCGAGAACGTGGCGCAGTGGTTCGGGGCCGCCCCCGACGCGGCGTTCATGGCCGGGGTGATCACCGGGGTGGCAGGGGTGCTGGGCATCCCGACGGCCGAGATGAGCGACCAGTTCCCGCTCGCTCCGGCGGTGGCGGCCGCGCTCACGACCGGCAGCGGGCGGCTGGGGCAGGTGCTGCGCGCGGTCGACTCGTACGAGCGGGGTGAGCTGGGCAGTTTCGACCTGGCGCCGCAGTACATGGACGCGGTGCGCTGGTCGACGCGGGCGTTGGATGCCTCCAACCGGCTGGCCGCTGCTTGAGCTGCGGGCCGCCCGCTTCTCGCCTAGCGTCGTCTTGATGGACATCGCCATCGTGACCGGCGCCGGTTCCGGGCTCGGCCGTTATCTCGCGGCCGGTCTTGCCGAGGACGGCGCCCACGTGTTCGCCGCCGACGTCGACCTGGACGCGGCCGAGGAGACCGCCCGCCAGACCGGCGCCACGGCCGTACGCTGCGACGTCACCTCCCCCACGGACGCCGAATCCCTGATCGCCCGGGCCGTCGACGCCGGCGGCCCGCACGTGCTGATCAACAATGCCGGCGGCTGGACCCCCGGCGAGCAGTTCCCCGACGCCGCGCCCGAGGCCTGGGGCCGCACCCTCGACCTCAACCTGCGCGCGCCCATGCACCTCACCCAGCTCGCCCTGAAACCCATGGCCGCGCTCGGCGGCGGCGCGATCGTCAACATCGCCTCATCGGCCGGGACCGAGGACGCCCCGTACGGCTCCCCCGAATATGGCGCCGCCAAGGCCGGCCTGATCCGCTTCACCACGTCGCTGGGCGACCCGGCCCGCATCGGCGGCACCCGGGTCACCTGCCTGGTGCCGAACTGGATCGGCCTCGACCGGGCCCACGCCGAGGTAGCCGCCATGTCCCCCGAGGAGCGGGCGCAAGCGGCGCCGCTTATCCCGCCGACCAAGGTCGTGGCGGCCGCGCTCGGGCTGCTGCGGGCCGGAGCCGGCGGGACGGTGCTAGAGCTTGTCGGCGCGTGAGAGCAGCGCGCGGCGTTCGGGCCCGTCCGGCGTCGCCGCGGCCGCCTCACGGAACAGGGCGGCCGCCCTCTCGGAGTCCCCGGCGCGTGCGGTGAGGTCGGCCTCGACCGCCTTGGCCATCGGGTAGTTCTCGAGCACGCTTTTGCTGATCGCCCGCAGCAGGTCCAGTCCTTCGCGGGGCCCGTACGCGTACCCGTGCGCCACGGCCCGGTTCAGTTCCACGACGGCGGTGGGCTGCACGCGGGCCAGCTCGTCGTACCAGAGCGCGATCGACCGCCAGTCCGTGTCGTCGGCCGCGTGACATGCGGCGATGCGCGCCTGCAGGGCGTACGGGCCCTCGATGGGTGTCCGCAGCAGAATCTCCAGCGCCTCGGCGATGGCGGCGCGGTCCCATTTCGCCCGGTCCTGCCGGTCCAGCGTGACCAGCTCGCCCGCCTCGTCGCGCCGGGCGTGCCGCCGCGAGTGCTGCAGCAGGAAGAGCGCGAGCAGCGAGGACACCTCGGACTCGCCCGGCATCAGCTCGGTCAGCAGCCGGGCCAGCCGGATCGCCTCGCCGGCCAGCAGCGGCTCACCGTCGTAACCGCGGTTGAAGAGCAGATAGAGCACCGCGAGCACACCCGGCAGCCGCTCACCGAGCGCGTCACCCTCGGGCACGCGGTACGGGATCCGCGCCGCCGAGATCTTGGACTTGGCCCGGGTGATCCGCCGGGTCATCGCCGACTCGGTCACCAGGAACGCGCGGGCGATGTCGGCCGTCGAGACCCCCGCCACCGTACGCAGGGTGAGCGCCACCCGGGCCTCCAGAGCGAGCGCCGGATGGCAGCAGGTGAAGATCAGCCGGAGGCGGTCGTCCCCGATCTCGTTGTCGTCCGGACCGGGCTCGGTCATCGCCACCTCCCGCAGCTTGCGACCCTCGACGGCGGCGCGCCGGAGGTGGTCGATCGCCCGGTTCCGGGCCACCGTCATCAGCCAGGCGCCCGGGTTGTCCGGGACGCCGTCGCGCGGCCACCGTTCGAGAGCCACGGCCAGGGCGTCCTGGGCGCAGTCCTCGGCCAGCGTCCAGTCGCCGGTCACCCGGATCAGGGTGGCCACGATCCGGCTCCAGCTCTCCCGGTGGGCCCGCGCGACGGCTTCCATCCTCAGATGTCGGCGTAGGGCCGGAGCTCGATCCGCCCGGCGTAGGCCATCGGGTGCGCGGCGGCGACGGCGATCGCCTCGTCCAGGTCGGCGCACTCAAGGATGTCGAAGCCGACGATGACCTCCTTGGTCTCGGTGAACGGCCCGTCGGTCAGCATCGTCTCGCCGCCGCGCACCCGTACGGTGGTGGCCGCGCTCGGCGGTGCCAGCACGTTCCCGGTGACGCGTCGTCCCGCGGCGTCGTTCTCGGCCACCCAGACCTCGATGTCCGGGACCCGCGACTCGTCGGTCTCGGGCTCGGCGTCGCTGCAGACGAACATCATGTATTTCATCGCTGTCCCCTTCATCGGCTCGATCAGCTTGTCACCCGGGTGACGAACGCCGGCCCCCCGATCCGGACAGCGCTGCCGCATCAATTTCCGGGAATGTTCAGCGGCGTGATCACCTGGACGCTCGCCGGGGCCGACCGCACCGGCCCCGGCAGCGCCCCCAGGGCCTGAAGGACGGCCACGCAGGCCTGCCGCAGGTCGGCGCGCAGATCGTGGTGCAGCACGGCGGAGAGCCGCCCCGCCCGCAGAAGGTCGGCGTTGTCGTCGTCGAGCTCGTGCGCCACGAAGACGTCGTAGTTGCGCCGCTCGGCCGCGAACGCCTCCACCACGGCGGCCGCGGTCCCGCCGCCCGGGTCATAGACGGCTCGCACCGAGGGGTTCATGGCGAGCTCCCGCCGTACGCTCCCCGCCTCCACCATCAGCACCCGCCGGTTGGGCGCCCGCCGTCGCAGTTCGGCTTCGAAGCCTGCTATTCGTTCGCTTTTCGCGCCGCTCCCGGCCGCTGCCGCCCGCTCGCTCTTCGCTCCGCCCTCGACCGCCGCCTGATCGCTCCTTGCTCCGCCCACGACCGCCGCCTGATCGCTCCTTGCTCCGCCCACGACCAGGACGACGCCGGCCCGGTCGGCCAGCCATTGTTCGACCAGGTAGGCCGCCGTGGCGCCGGCTTCGCTCTCGTCAAGCCCGACGTGGGCCACGCGTTTGCTGGCCGGAAGGTCGGTTCCAAGAGTGACCACCGGAATCTCGAGGCGCCCGACGGCCTCGACCAGCTCAGGTGTCTCGCGCGCCTGAACGACCAGCCCCTGCGACCGCGACCGGGCCACCCGTCCCAGCGCCGCGACCGGGTCAGCCGCCGAGTGGAAGCGGGGCCGGATCACCGCCGGGCGCAGGCCACCCAGCTCGGCCCGGAGGGCAGCCTCGACCCGGTCCCGGTCTTCCACGACCAGGTCGATCGGAACCACACGGGCGGGCAGCGGCACATCTTCCGACTGTTGCTGCCGCCGCCGGTCGAGCGCCGCAATGGCCTGGTGGACATCGCGCACGGTGCCGGGCCGCACGCCGCCGCGCGCATGCAGCACCCGGTCAACGGTGGCCTGGCTGAGGCCGGCCTGGGCGGCGATCTCGCTTATCCGATAGGGGTGCTGCACGTCCGCTCCCTCCGCCCTCGTCGCTGCCGGCCCCTGCGCGCACGCGCTCAGCTGCTTTTGGCCCACCACCACCCCCGACCACCCAGGGGCAGGGATGGGGGCGACCCTACGCCTCGGGGCGAGTTCTGAGATTGGGTTATCCACAGGGGAAGGCTGGTTATCCACAGGGCGGTTGGGGCGGGTGGTCCGGCGGTAGCGTTCTCGCACACGCAGGGCATCTGCCCTCGCCCGTACAGGATGAGGGGTTTCTGAGGGCTTATGGAAGGACTTTGATGTTTGGTCAGCCCATTGCGCGACTGGTCACGCGTCACCGTCGATCAGGGCGGTCATGCGGCGGTGTTCGTCCGCCATGAGCGCCAGGATGAGGTGGCGCTGAGTGGCCGGCATCTCGGGGTTGTCGAGCAGCTGGTCGAGCTGGAAGCCGAGGTCGGCCAGGCTCGGGCGCAGCTCGGCGACGGCCGGGGAAGGGGCCGGGGCGGCCGGGGCAAAGGACGCGGCGGCGGCCGGCACCGGCTCGGGCGACGAACCGGCCGGAGCGGACCCAGGCGACGTGGGCGCGAGCTGAAGCTCGGGCGACGAACCGGCGGGCGCGGGCGACGACGACGAGGTGGGTGCGATCTCGGGCGACGATGCGGCGGACGCATCCCCGAAACCGGAGCCGGAACCGGACGCGGTGTCAGGCGACGACGCGGCGGACACGGCCTCGGAACCGGGCGCGGGCGACGCGACGGACGTAGCCCCGGAGCCGGGCGCGGGCGACGACGCGTCAGACGTGGACTGGGCTTGGGACTCGGGCGCAGACGCGGCGGGACCGGAATCGGGCGCGATCTCGGAGCTGGGTGCGGTCTTGGGCTTGGCCGTGCGCCTGCGCTCGACTGCGCGCATCTCGACGGTGGGCTCTGCCACGGCGGCGGGGTCGCCTGAGGAGGCGTCTGTGGCGGCCGGGGAGCCCGCTGCGGCCGGAGAAAGACCGGAGGAGGAGGCGGGGGTGGCGGAGGGGGCGGCGGCTCGCGCCCGGTCCAGCAAGTCGTTGAGGGTGGCGGTCAGCTCGGTGACCTCGCGCGGGCTCTTGACCTCGGGCAACCTCTGCTCGGGGTCGGCGGGGTCGAGGTCCCGGGCGGCGACAAGCAGCCTCTGGAACGGGCGCAACACCAACCCCGTCGCGAACCAGACCCCGGCCGCACTCAACACGGCGGCGAGCAGCACCAGCAGATCCACGACCAGCACGTTATCGGTGTGCTGCCCCTTCAGGTCGTCCAGGCTCACCAGAATCTGAATCTGGGCACCCGTGGGCAGGGTCTCGGCCACCGAACGCCACTCGTCGTCGCCCGAGCTCACCGTCGAATAACCGTCTTTGGCGGGCAACGGGAACCCGGCCGAGGAACCGACCTGCTTCAGCATCTCGCCGCCCTGGATCAGGCGGATCGCGTAACTGCCGTCGGTGGGGAGCGAGCCGTTCTTCGTGGCCGCGGCCCGCACCTGTTCGAGCCGGGTGGCCAGCACGTTGTCGAGGTCGGCGCGGTCACGGTGGTCGATGCGCACCACGATGACCAGGCCGGCGAGCGCGACCACGAGCGCGACGAGGGCGGTGACTGTCAGCGTAAGCTGAGTGCGAAGCCTCATGACCGGGGCGAGTCCTCGGGACGGGGGAGGGCGGTGCGGCGGCTGCCGGACGAACGAAAGGCTAAGGTAGTACCTGCCCGCGTCGAGAGGCGCTGCGACGGAACCGGTTTTCTGGCCGGTCTCCGCCACGCTCGGCCCGGGTTTCTGACCCCAAGGGCGCCTCCTGATGAGGGAGGAGCCCTCGCGTGAGTACCGATCTTGTCAAAAGCCGTCTGACCTCTGTCAACGGGGTCGAGTTCGCGGTTGCCGACATTTCACTGGCCGAGGCGGGTCGTCACCAGCTGCGTCTGGCCGAGCACGAGATGCCGGGCCTGATGTCGCTGCGCTCGGAGTTCGGTGACAGCAAGCCGCTGGCCGGCGCCCGGATCGCCGGCTCGCTGCACATGACCGTGCAGACCGCCGTGCTGATCGAGACCCTGATCGCGCTCGGCGCGAAGGTCCGCTGGGTGTCCTGCAACATCTTCTCGACGCAGGACGAGGCGGCCGCGGCCGTCGTCGTGGGCCCCAACGGCACGGTCGAGCAGCCCGCCGGTGTCCCGGTGTTCGCCTGGAAGGGCGAGACGCTGGAGGAGTACTGGTGGGCCACCATGCAGCTGTTCGACTTCGGTGACGGCCTCGGCCCCAACATGATCCTCGACGACGGCGGCGACGCCACCCTGCTCGTGCACAAGGGCGTCGAGTTCGAGGCGGCCGGCGCGGTTCCACAGGCCACCGAGGACGACAACCACGAATACCGGATCATCCTCGAGACCCTGCGGGCCAGCCTCGCGGAGGACCCGCAGCGGTTCACCCGCATCGCGGCCGACATCCGCGGCGTGACCGAGGAGACGACCACCGGTGTGGCCCGGCTCTACAAGCTGGCCAAGGAGGGCACGCTGCTCTTCCCGGCGATCAACGTCAACGACGCGGTCACCAAGAGCAAGTTCGACAACAAGTACGGCATCCGGCACTCGCTGGTCGACGGCCTCAACCGGGCGACCGACGTGATGCTGGGCGGCAAGCTCGCCGTGGTCTGCGGTTACGGTGACGTCGGCAAGGGTGCGGCCGAGACGCTGCGCGGCCAGGGCGCCCGTGTCGTGGTGACCGAGATCGACCCGATCTGCGCGCTGCAGGCGGCGATGGACGGCATGCAGGTCGCCACGCTCGAAGACGTCGTCGCCCAGGGTGACATCTTCATCACCACCACCGGCGGCACCGACATCATCACGGCCGAGCACCTGGCGGCCATGAAGCACAACGCCATCGTCGGCAACGTCGGCCACTTCGACGACGAGATCGACATGGCGGGCCTGGCCAAGGTGCCCGGAATCGATAAGGTTGAAATCAAGCCGCAGGTGCACGAGTGGCGCTTCCCCGACGGTCACTCGGTGATCGTGCTCTCCGAGGGGCGTCTGATGAACCTGGGTAACGCCACCGGCCACCCCAGCTTCGTCATGTCGAACTCCTTCACCAACCAGGTGATGGCCCAGATCGAGCTCTGGACCAAGCCGGGTGAGTACGAGAAGCAGGTGTTCGTTCTTCCGAAACATCTGGATGAGAAGGTGGCCCGGCTGCACCTCGACGCCCTGGGCGTACGCCTGACCACGCTCAGCAAGAAGCAGGCGGAATACCTGGGGGTCGACATCGAGGGCCCCTACAAGCCCGAGCACTACCGCTACTGACAACTGCTTTCCCCGCCCGGCCTCATCGGCGGGGCCGGGCAGGGAAAGATGTTCAACGTGCACGTCGAGGGAACCCTGCTCTTCATCCTGGCCGCGGTCGGTGTGATCGTGGCGATCCGGATGATCGCCGAAAAGACGGGGCTGCCGGCCGCCGCGTTGCTCACGATCGTGGGCATCACGTACGCCGTGCTGCCCGGGCCGAACGTCGAGCTCGAACCTGAGCTGATCATGACGTACGTGATCCCGCCGTTGCTCTACAGCGCGGCGCTCGACGCGTCATTGCTCGACATCCGCCGGCACATGCGCACCGTGGTGAGTCTGTCGGTGCTGCTGGTGCTGGCGACCGCGCTGCTCATCGGCGTCGGGCTCAACCTGTGGGTGACCGGCGCGACGCTGGCGGCCGGCATCGCGCTCGGCGCCGCGGTGGCCCCGCCCGACCCGGTGGCGGCGCTCGCCGTGGGTCGCCGGGCCGGCCTGCCCCCCAAGATGATCACCTTGATCCAGGGTGAGGGCCTGCTCAACGACGCGACCGCGCTGACCATCCTGACCGTGGCGATCGCGGCCACCGAGGGCGGCGGGTTCTCGTTCCCGGCCGCGACGCTCGAGTTCTTCATCAAGGCCGCGGGCGGTGTCGTCGCCGGTGTCGTGGTCGCTTACGTCGTCCGTTATCTGCGGCACCTGCGGCACGACCCGCTGACCGCGAACGCGATCTCGCTGGCCACCCCGCTCGCCGCGTACGTGCTGGCCGAGTCGGTGCATGTCTCGGGTGTGCTCGCCGTCGTCATCGCCGGTCTGATCATCGGTCACGACTCGTCCCGGCACAGCGCCGCCGCCAGCCGGCTGCAGACCACCGCGGTCTGGCGGCTGGTCGACTTCCTGCTCGAGGGCCTGGTCTTCCTGCTGATCGGCCAGCAGTTGCCGACCGTGGTCGAGGGGCTGACCGAGTACGAGACGTCGACCATCGTCATCGCGGTGGCGGTGACCGTGGGTGTGACGTTGCTGCTACGCCCGCTGTGGCTGCTGCTCACCCAGGTGCTGCCACGCTCGCTGCACATGCGCCTGGGTGGCGAGACCGGCCCGATCGCCGAGGACGAGGCGGGCGATCCGGTGCGTGTCGAGAAGGTGCGGGAGAAGGCGCTCACCGGCAAGGAGGTGACCGCGCTGAGCTGGGCCGGCACCCGCGGCGTGATCAGCCTCGCCGCCATCTTCACGCTGCCCGAGACGGTTCCGCAGCGCGACCTGCTGCACTTCTGCGCGTTCGTGGTCGTGCTGGTGACGCTGCTGGGTCAGGGTCTGACCTTCGCGCCGCTGGTGCAGTGGCTGGGCCTGCGGGCGAACAAGACCGACGAGGCCCGCGAGCGCAACGAGGCCCGGACGGCCTCGGTGGAAGCGGCCCTGGCCCGGCTCGACGAGATTCAGGAAGAGAAGCACGACCACGTCGAGGACGTCGCCATCGAGCACATGCGCAAGCAGCTGGAGGTGCGGATCGAGCGCTACCGCCGGCGCCTCGACATGCTGGAGAAGTCCGACTCCGACGAGGTTCCGGTGTCGCCGCAGTACGAGGCGGCGCTGATGGTGCGGCGCAAGGTGATCGAGGCGCAGCGCGAGGAGCTGCTGCGCTGGCGTGACGCCGGCAACCTGAACGACGAGGGTCTGCGCATCCTCGAGCGGGAGCTGGACCACGAGGAGAGGCTGCTCCCCGACCGGGGGCGGGCCTGACACAACTCTTACAAACGGTTCGCACTTCCCTGACCGGCGACCGGGACGCTCAGCGGCATGAGACGAATCCTCGTTCCCCTGCTGCTCTCCGGGGTCCTGCTCGCCGGCGGGGCGTGCGCCGCCCAGCCCGGCGCCGCGCAGGCCATCGACACCTTGCTGGTCTCGGCCGACCAGCAGATGGGCGCGCTCGAGGAGCCCGCCGACGTGGCCGACGACCTGCGGGCCGCGGGCTCGAAGCGGTCGGTCGCCGAGCGGGTCGACCGCCGGCTCAAGGCCCTCGAGCGCTTCGACGCCACGATCGAGAAGGCCAAGAACCTGCAGCCGGCGCACAAGGAGGCGCTGGGCAAGCTCGTCGACGAGCAGAAGAGCGGCCTCACCGCCCTGCGCGACAAGACAGGCAAGGACGCCGCCCGCAGCGTCGTCGTCGACTTCCGCGTCTTCATCCTGACCGGCCCCAAGGTCCGCTTGGCCACGGCCATCGACGCCGAGCTGGCGGCGGCCGCCGAGCTGGATGACCGCGAGGGCGCAGCCAAGGTCGAGAAAATCCTGAACGGCCAGGTCGACGCTCTGCTTGCGATCAAGCCCGGCCCCGACGCGGCCGCCATCAAGAAGCAGATCGAGCCCATCCGCACAGCCGCCAAAGAGGCACGCACCACGCTGAAGGCGCTGCGATAACGACTTTGTGAGCGGAACCACTCACGCACGTCGCCGTGGTGGGTTGAGCGTTCTGGGCGCGCCAGCGCCCAGCTCAGCCCGCCGCGGCCCTCGGCGTGAGTGACGGTCTGCACCCACCACCCCGCTACGACATCCGGCATTTGATCTTCGTTCTTAAAGTCAGACACTTCGGCTACACAACCGTGTAGTAAATTACACGCGTGAGTAGCGACTTGACCGCCCGAGCACGCATCCGTGACGCCGCCATCGAGTTGTTCGCGGAGCGTGGCGTCGACGGGGCTACGATCCGTGACATTGCGCAGCAGGCCGACGTATCCTCCGGCCTGCTGCGTCACCATTTCGGGTCCAAAGAGGGCCTCCGTGACGCCTGCGACGAGTGGGCGCTCAACGAGGTCACCAAGCTCAGCGGCCGCTTCACCGAGTTCAACACGCTGGACGGTTTCGACACCCGGATCGCCCTGCTCCAGCGCTATCTCATCCGCTCCACCATGGACGGCTCACCCGCCGGGCAGGCGATCTTCGACCGCATGCTGGAGTACGGCGAGCAGTGGCTCGCCAGCACCGATCTCAAGGTCTCCGACACGCGCGCGTTCGTCGCGGTGCTCGCCGTGATGAAGATGTCCATGTTCACGATGCGTGACCTCATGTCCCGGGCGCTCGACGGTGACGTCACCGAGCCGAAGCAATGGGGCCGCATGCTCCAGGCCTCCCTGGAGCTGTTCAGCCAACCCCTCATCACGCCGGAGCAGGCGCTCCAGGCACAGACCGCGATCGACCGGCTGACGGCCGGAAAGGACAAGTCATGACCGAGGCCATCACTGCCACGGGGCTCGTCAAACGGTTCGGCAAGGTCACCGCCCTCGACGGGCTCGATCTGCACGTGGCCACCGGCGAGGTGCACGGGTTCCTCGGTCCCAACGGGGCCGGCAAGACCACCACCATCCGCATCCTGCTCGGCCTGTCGCGGCACAACGGCGGCGCGGTCCAGCTGCTCGGCGGCAACCCCTGGACCGAGGCGACCGAGCTGCACAAACGGCTGGCCTACGTGCCGGGCGACGTCACCCTCTGGCCCGCGCTGACCGGCGGCGAGGTGATCGATCTGCTGGGCCGGCTGCGCGGCGGGCTCGACCCGAGACGCAAGGCCGAGCTGCTGGAACGGTTCCAGCTCGACCCGCGCAAGAAGGGCCGCACCTATTCCAAGGGCAACCGGCAGAAGGTCGGCCTGATCGCGGCCCTGTCGTCCGATGTGGAGCTGCTGATCCTGGACGAGCCGACCTCCGGGCTCGACCCGCTCATGGAGGAGGTGTTCCGCGAGGTCATCCTGGAGGAGAAGCGCCGCGGCGACCGTACGGTCCTGCTGTCCAGCCACATCCTGTCCGAGGTCGAGGCGCTGTGCGACCGGCTGACGATCATCCGGGACGGCCGCACGATCGAGACCGGCACGCTGACCGACATGCGCCACCTGACCCGCACCACGATCCAGGCCGAACTGGCCGGGCCGCCGGACGGGCTGGCCACGCTGGCCGGGGTGCACGACTTCCAGCTCGACCACGACCGGGTGCGGTTCGACGTCGACACCGACGCGCTCGAACCGGCCCTGCAGAAGCTGGTCAAGGTGGGCGTGCGCAGCCTGGTCAGCCAGCCGCCGTCGCTCGAGGAGCTGTTCCTGCGGCAATATCAGAAGGACGAGCGATGACCGGCGCCGGGCGGCTCGTCCGTCTCATCCTGCGCCGTGACCGCATCATCATGCCGGTGTGGGCGGTGCTGCTCGGGCTCGTGCCGGCGGGATATGTGGCCTCGTTCGAGGGGCTGTTCCCGACCGACGCCGAGCGCATCGACTACGCCCGCCTCAGCGCGACCAACACCGGGTTCGTGACGCTCTACGGCCCGCTGCACGGGTCGTCGCTGGGTGAGCTGGTGGCCTGGCGGGCGGGGTTCCTGCCGGTCCTGGCCGGGTTGTGCGCGCTGCTCACGGTCATCCGGCACACCCGCGCCGACGAGGAGGCGGGCCGCACCGAGCTGATCGGCGCGGCCGCGGTCGGACGGCACGCCCAGCTGGCGGCGGCGGTGCTCACCACGTGCGCGGCCGGGCTGCTGATGGGTGTGGTGCTGACGGCGGCGATGGTGGGCCAGGGCCTGCCGGCCGCGGGTTCGCTGGCCTTCGGGGCCGAGATGACCTTGAGCGTGTTCGTGTTCGCCGGGGTGGGCGCGGTCGCGGCCCAGCTCACCAGCGGTGCGCGCGGTGCCCGGTCGATCGCGCTGACCGTGCTCGCGGCGGCGTTCGTGCTGCGGGTCGGCGGTGACACCTCGGCCGTCGGTGACGGGTCGCTGCGGTGGATGAGCTGGCTCTCGCCGATCGGATGGGTGCAACACCTCTTCCCGTACGGCGTGAACGACTGGTGGCCGGCATTGCTCGCGCTCGCGTTCACGGTCGTCACGGTGGCCGTTGCGGGCCGGCTGCAGTCCCGCCGCGACCTCGGGGTCGGGCAGTTGCCGGCCCGCCTGGGCCCGGCCTCGGCGCCGGCCGGGCTGAGCTCGCCGTTCGGGCTGGCCTGGCGCCTGCACCGCGGGATGCTGGTCGCCTGGACCATCGGGTTCGCCCTGCTCGGTCTGATCTTCGGCGGGGTCGGCGCCAGCGTGCTCGACATCGCGGCCGGCAACCAGGGGCTGAGCGACGTCTTCACCCGGCTCGGCGGCTCGGACGCGCTGGTCGACAGCTATTTCGCGGGCATCGCGAGCATCGTCGGGCTGATCGCGGCCTGTTACGGCGTGCAGACCACGCTGCGGATGCGGGACGAGGAACAGACCGGCCACACCGAGGCGGTGCTGACCACCTCGGTGTCCCGCTACACCTGGGCCGGCACCAACCTGTTCTTCGCGCTGCTCGGGCCGGCCGTGGTGCTGGCGGTCGAGGGTCTGGCCACGTCGCTGACCTATCCGGACGGTGACCTGGGCGAGATCCTCGGCGGGGTGCTGGTGCAGCTGCCCGCGGTGTGGGTGCTGGCCGGCGTCGCGGTGCTGGCGTTCGGGCTGGTGCCACGCCTGTCCGCGGTCGCCTGGGCGCCGCCGGCGATGTGCCTGCTGGTGCTGCTGGTCGGCCAGACCCTCCAGCTCGACCAGTGGTTCCTTGACATCTCGCCGTTCACCCACGTCCCGAAGCTGCCCGGCGGCGATCTGTCGGCGCTGCCGCTGGTGTCGCTGACGGTCGTGGCGGCGGCCCTGACCGCGGTGGGGGTCACCGGGCTGCGCCGCCGCAACGTCCCCGAGTGATCAGCTCACGGTGAGGCGGACGGCTGAGGTGAAGCCGTACGCGTTGGTGCCGCCGCCACTGGCCACGACCCGCAGGTTCCATGTTCCCCGCGCGAACGCCCGGGAGATCGAATAGGACCCGCTGGTGGTGGCCGGCGTGCTCTGGATGGTCACCCACTCGCCGTCGGTGTAGCGCTGGAGGCTGGCGATCACGCCCGGTGTGGCCGGGCGGATCGTGCCGGTGAAGGTGACCGGCCGGGTCGCCGTGGTCGATGTGGTGGACGGGGTGACCGTCACCGCGTAGCGGACCGTGATGGCGGCGACCGGCGAGGTGGCCGGCCACATGTCGCTCGCCCCGGCCGGGAAGACCACGCGGTAGGAGGTGGTCACGGCCGGGTTGACCACGTGGCTCCAGTTGCCGGCGGCGCCGGTCTTGACCGTGGTCACCCGGGTCCACGTCGTGGTGCCCGCCGTCTGCTGTTCCAGATGCACCTGGGCGCCGCCGACCGGACCGTCGCCGTCGCGGATCACCGAGCCGGTCAGGGTGACCGGGTTGGTGTAACCGGCGATCAGCGAGGCCGGCGCGATCGTCAGGGCGGTCGGATCCACCCGCACCTGCTTCTCGGTGCTGTCACCACCGCCGCTCGTCGCCTTGACGCCGAACGTGTACGCCTGTGTGGTGTTCAGGCCGGTCAGAGTCACCGAGCGGGCCGTGGCGGGCAGGGTCTGCTCGCCACCGGGCTGCGACCGCACGACGTAGCCGGTGATCTCGGGGCCGTCGGCCGGCGGGGCGTCCCACTTGATCAGGGCGGTTCCGGCGCCGGCGGTGACCGTGACGCCCTCGGGCGCGGTGGGCCGCAGCCGCGGGCCCACGGTCCACGGCTGGGAGGCGGTCGCCGTGCCGCCGTCGGCGTCGGTCACCGTGTATACCGCCGTCCCGGTGCCCGCCTTCGTGGGCGTGCCGGTCACGGTCGCGGTGATCTTGTTGTCGGTGACCGGGCCGGTGGCGGCGGTCAGACCCTCGGGCAGACCGGTCACCTCGACCTTCATCGGGTTCAGGGTGTCCAGAGTGGCGTCGGCGCCGTCGTCGAAGGTCACCGAGGCCGAGGCCGGCTCGCCGACGTGGAACTCGCCGTCGGCGGGCGGAGCCACCAGCACCGGCGGGCCCTTGATGAACCAGTAGGCGCCGGCGCTGTTGAGGTTGCCGTCGGGGTCCCGCGCGCCGATGGAGACGACCCACTGCTTCTTCTCGGTCGGGGTCCCGGTGATCAGGCCGCTCGGGGAGATGGCCAGACCGGTCGGCAGGAAGATCGGGTACCAGGTGATCGGCTGCCGCTGCGGGTCGTGCCCGGTCATCTGGAACTCGACCGGCTGACCGACCAGGGTGTCGGGCAGCTTGTACGGCTCGACGACCGGTTTGACCGGCTCGACCGGCACCGGGTCGGAACCGGTGACACCGACCGCGAGCCAGGCCGCCTGCACCGCGGCCCGCTCGGCGCTCGCCGCACCGTAGAGGTCGGTGGCCGCCTGCAGGGTCGCCTTGCGCGCCCCCGAGTAGTTGGTGTTGGAGACCATGTAGGCGGTCATCGCGCGGTACCAGATCTGGGCCGCGGCCTCGTTGCCGATGCCGGTGACCGGGCCTGCGGTGCCGCACGGGGTGCTCGTGCCCCACCGGGTGGTGCCGCTGCCGACGGCCAGGTTGTAGAAGAACTTGTTGCCGATGCCGGACGAGTAGTGGACGTCGAGGTTCTTGACCGACGAGCTCCAGCAGGACGGCGAGACGCCGTCGCGGTGGGGATCGTCCATGTAACGCAGCGGGTCGGTCTCGACCTTCTCGGCGACCAGGTAGTCGGGCGGGTCGGCCGGGCTGTTCACGGCGAACTCGACCAGCGTGCCGAAGATGTCGCTGCTGGCCTCGTTGAGCCCGCCCGCCTCGCCGGTGTAGTCGAGGTCGGCGGTGCGCAGGTTGAACCCGTGGGCCCATTCGTGGGCGACGATGTCGAGCGACGTCCACGGCGTGGCCCCGTTGAACCCGTCGCCGAAGTACATGCAGCGGCACGAGTCGCCCCAGGCCGCGTTGGCGTCGTTGACGTCGTGGTGGACGTAGGCGGTGACGCCCTTGCCGTCGCCGCCCATGCCGGACCGGCCGAACGTGGTGTCGAAGTAGTCCCAGGTGCGGGCCATGCCGTAGTGCACGTCGACGGCGGCCGAGGCCCGGTCGGTCATCGAGCCGTTGCCCCACACGTCGTCGGCGTCGGTGAACGCCTTCGAGTTGTTCCGCGTGGGCGCGGCGGTGTTGTTCAGCGCGTCCCGGGTGGTGCCGCCGCCCCGGCCCGCGTCGGTCAGTTCAAAGGCGCCTTCCCCCGTACGCGTCGTGGCCAGCTTGACGTCGCCGGTGTGCACGCCGTGCCCGGTGCCCTCGTCGGCCGTCTTCACCAGCGACCAGCTGCGCCGCACGGCCGCCGTCGTCGCGTCGACCACGACCACGTGCCGCCCGGCCACGGTGACCTCCCAGGCCAGGACGGGCTCGCCCGCGGAGGCGTCGACGACCAGCCGCGCCTCGGCCCGGCCGCTGTGCTCCCGCTGGGCCGCGGCGACGGCGGCGCCACGGGTGACCTCGGGCTCGCGCCCGACCTCGATCGCGGACGTCTGCGCGACGGTGGCGCCGGTGAACGAGCCCGAGCCGGTGGTGTGCACGACGAAGTCGCCGCCGAGCACGTCGAGGCCCTTCCAGGTGCGCTCGAACCGCACGTGCCGGCCGCCGTCGGCGTCGACCACCACGTCTTTGGCCTGGTATTTCTCGCCGTTGCCGGCGCGGACGGCGGTCTTGTGGCCGGTGACCGCCGCGCGGGCGGCCGCGACGAAGGCGGGCTTGGCGGCGGGCGGGGTGGACCGCCCGGCCTCGACCGGAGGGGAGCTCGACTCGGGGGTCGCGGGGCCGCCCCGGGCCACGGTCAGCGTGCCGGTGGACCCGGACGGGCCGGACACGGCGATCGCGGCTCCGGCCCCGATGAGTGCCGCCGCGGCGACCGTGGCCAGGATGCCGCGCGAGTTGCCGCGCCAGACCGTCATTGCTCAGCCCCTGTCAATATTGATGACGACCGAACAATAAACGATTCTAGGAATCGGTGTAGGCCGTGCCGCTGGCGATCGCGCCGTCGCTGATGCCCCATCGCTGCAGCAGTTCGGTGTAGACCCCGGTGCGGACCAGCCGGTCGAAGGCGGCCTGGACGGCGTCGCGCAGGGCCGGGTCGCCCTTGGCGAAGGCGATGCCGAACAGGCCCGGCTCATACTGGGTGGTCGACGCCAGCTGGTAGTAGGCCTTGGTGCGGGTGTCCGTGGCCAGGTAGGCCGCGGGCGGGAAGTCGTTGAGCACCGCGCCGGCCCGCCCGGTCCGCAGTTCGACCAGCGCGTCCGCGTTCGTCTTGTAGAGCTTGATCGTCATCGGGTTGTCCCCGCAGGCGCGCTGCGACCGCTTCAGCAGGTCGGCCTGCACGGTGCCGCGTTCGGTCGCCACCACCAGTCCGCACAGGGCGCGGAATCCGGTGACGCCTTTGGGGTTGCCACGCTGCACGATGATCGCCGTGCCGGCCGAGAAGTAGTCGACGAAGTCGGCCTTCCTACGCCGCTCGGGGGTGTCGTTCATGGACGACAGCACCCCGTCGTACTCACCCGCGGCCATGTCGTCGAGCGCGGTGTGGAAGTCGCCCTGCACCATCTCGGCCCGGACCCCCAGGACCGAGCCGATCGCGCTGGCCAGGTCGGGCGAGAAGCCGATGATCGTACGGCCGTCGGCCGCGAACTGCTCCATCGGCGCGTAACTGGCGTCGGTCATGAACCGGATCGTCCCGCGGGCCCGGATGGCGTCCGGCAGGCTCGCGTGCAGAGTCTGGTCGACCGCGATGCCGGCGTCACCGGTGGCCGTGGTGCCGGTCGCCCCGGGGGCGGCGCATCCGGCGGTGACGGCGACGAGGGCGACGGCGAGCAGGGCACGCTTCACTGAGCAGCTCCGGTGATCTCGTACGTTCCGACCTCGCGCCACGGGACCGGGCGCGAGTAGAGGTAACCCTGGGCCTCGTCGCAGCCCGCCTGCGCGAGCCAGCCGGCCACCTCGGGTGACTCGACCCCCTCGGCGGTGACGCGGCTGCCGAGGCCGTGCGCGAGCGCGATGACCGCGCGGACGATGGCCTGGCTCGGCGGGGCGTCGAGCACGTCCCGGACGAACGTCCGGTCGATCTTGACCTCCGCGATCGGCAGGCCGCGCAGCTGCGACATGCTGGTGTAGCCGGTGCCGAAGTCGTCGACCGAGATCCCGATGCCGCGGGCGGTCAGGTCGATCACGGCCTGGGCCGCGCAGCGGGCGTCGGCGGCCAGCGCGGTCTCGGTGACCTCGAGCAGCAGCCGGTGGGGCGCGGTGCCGTGCTCGGCCAGCAGGCCCGAGACGAAGTCGGTGAAGCCGGGCTTCTCGAGATTGCGGGCCGAGACGTTCACCGACACCGCCCACGACCGGCCGGTCGCCGTCCACATGGCCTGGTCGGCCAGGGCGCGGCGCAGAACCCACGCGGTCAGCGGCTCGATCAGCCCGGACTGCTCGACGGCGGGCAGGAACTCCGAGGGCGGCAGCAGGCCGCGCTGCGGGTGCTGCCAGCGCACCAGCGCCTCGACCGCGACGATCTCGCCCGAGCGCAGGTCGACCTTGGGCTGGTAGTGCAGGACCAGCTCGTCGCGGGTCAGCGCGTGCCGCAGCTCGGCCTGCACGACCAGCCACTGGGTGGGGTGGGCCATGTTCTCGCCGGCGTAGACGACGATGTCGGACGAGCCGCGCTTGCCGTGGTACATCGCGGCGTCGGCCCGGCGCAGCAGCTCCTCGACCTCGTGGCCGTGCTCGGGATAGAGCGCGACACCGAAACTGGCCTCGACGCTGACCGGCACGCCGTCCAGCACCACCTCGCGGGCCAGGTCGGCGCTGAGCTCGTCGAGCAGGCCGCGAACGGCGGCGGCATCGCTGCGGGGCAGGATCAGCGCGAACTCGTCACCGCCGAGCCGGGCCAGCGTGTCGGCCGGACGCAGCCCGGAGCGCAGCCGGTCGGCCACGACCGCCAGCAGCTCGTCGCCCGCGTGGTGGCCGAGGGTGTCGTTGACCTCCTTGAACCGGTCGAGGTCGACGAGCACGACCGCCCCCGGTTCGCCGTCCTGGGCCACGGCCTCGCGGGCCCGCTCGTGGAAGGCGGCCCGGTTGGGCAGGCCGGTCAGCGCGTCGTGCAGGGCCTCGTGGGCCTGGCGCTGGGCGTAGCGGCGCAGTGAACGGGTGGTCGACCACGAGATCAGGCCGAGCACCAGATAGAGCGCGCCCAGACCGAGACCGAGCCGCCAGTACGTGACGGTGGTCTGCTCGTGCAGGCGGGCCGCGATCTGCGCGTACGGAAGGTAGAGCTCGAGCACGCCCTGGGCCTCACCGCTGGCGCTGGCCACGATCGGCTGCAGCACCCGGATGACCTGCCCGCCGGGCGTCTCGGGGGCGGCCAGCAGGGTGACCTCGGTGTGCCCGGCCGACGCCGAGCGGAACGCCGGGTCGTTGATCGACACGCCGCCGGCGGTCGAGCCGTCGTCGGAGAAGACCACCTGGCCGTTGAAGCCGCGGACCCGCAGGCGCAGCACCGAGTCGTTGTAGATGGCCAGGTCGGTGGCCCGTTGCAGCCGGAACCGCTGCTCGGTGGTGAGGCCCCTGCTCAGGTCGGCCTCGTCGAGCGCGGGCGCGACCGCCATCTCGGCGATCACCGCGGCCTGGGCCCGGCCCTGGTCCTGGCCCCAGCGGGCGGCGTCCTCGGTGGTGCCGTGCAGCATCACCGCGCCCAGCACGCCGATCGGGACCAGACTGGCTACGGCGTACGTGGCGAACAGGCGCGCGCTTGTCCGCACACCCGCCCTGGTCTTCCCGCGTCGCCACACGGCGAGTTAATCGACGGCGTCCTGGACGTCTTGAGATTTCCGGTAGTACCGGTCGCGGGCGCGGAGCAACACGGTTGCGCTCACCGCCGCGATCAGCGATCCGCCGAGCACGCCGACCTTCGGTTCCGGGGCCGCGCCGAAGGCCAGCTCCCCGATCAGCAGCGAGACGGTGAAGCCGATCCCGCCCAGCATGGCCAGGCCCAGCAGGTCGGGCCAGGCCACGTCGCGGGGCAGCTCGGCCCGGGTGAAGCGCTGCACCAGCCAGGTGGCGCCGGTGATGCCGATCGTCTTGCCGAGCACCAGCCCGACCACGATGCCGATCGTGACCGGGTCGCCCAGCACCGTCCCGAAGCTGCCGCCGACCGTGACCCCGGCCGCGAAGAAGGCGAACACCGGCACCGCGATCCCGGCCGAGACGGGCCGCCACCAGTGCTCGAACCGCTCGGCCAGGGCGGGCCCGCGCACCGGCACGGTGAACGCCAGCAGCACCCCGGCGACCGTGGCGTGCACCCCCGACTCGTGCATCAGCGCCCAGGTGGCGGCGGCCAGGGGCAGCAGGGCCCACCACGCGCGGACACCCCGCTGGGTTCCGAACCCGAATGCGGCGAGCGGCAGGACGGTGAGCAGCAACGGGACGAGGTGCAGGGAGGAGGTGTAGAAGACCGCGATCACGGCGATGGCCAGCAGGTCGTCGACCACGGCCAGGGTGAGCAGGAACAGGCGCAGGCCGGGCGGCAGACTCCGGCCGATCACGCCGAGCACGGCCAGGGCGAACGCGATGTCGGTGGCGACCGGCACCGCCCAGCCGCTCAGGCCGTCACCCCCGGCGACCAGGACGATCGCGGTGTAGAGCAGGGCCGGCACGATCATGCCGCCGACCGCGGCCGCCATCGGCAGCGTGGCCCGGCGCGGATCGCGGAGGTCACCGGCGACGAACTCGCGCTTGAGTTCCAGCCCGGCCACGAAGAAGAAGACGGCCAGCAGCCCGTCCGAGGCCCACTGCGAGACGGTCAGCCCCAGATCGGCCCCGGCCAGCCGGTGATAGGCATCCGACCAGGGCGAATTGGCCAGGATCAGCCCGGTGACGGCCGCGCCGAGCAGCAGGAAGCCGGCGGTGGTCTCGGTGCGCAGGGCAGCGAGCAGGCGCGCGGGGGTGGGCACGGGCGTCTCCAGGGGTCGGCGAAGCGATCGCCGACCAGACTTCCCGGCACACCCGACAATGATCCTATCCGCCGTCGCGACCTTTCCGTGCGTGGCGCGTTGACACGGCGTGCGTATCTCTCAGCATGTACGGCGCGCGGTGGTGGCCGGGGTTGCGGCCCTCGCGGTGTGCGCCTCCGGGCAGCCGGCCCTCGCGGTGGTCGGCGCGAGTGCGGCCCGGTCGGCGCCCTCGTTCAACGGCTCGGTCTACGCGATCGCCTACCGGGGGGACACCGTCTATGTCGGCGGCTCCTTCACCCGCATGACGATCGAGGGCCGGACCGTGACCCGCAACCGGATCGCCGCCTTCTCGGGACGCACCGGCGAACTGCTCGACTGGGCGCCTTCGGCCGACGACACCGTACGGGCCCTGGCCGTCGTGCCCGGCTATGTCTACGTGGGTGGGGACTTCGACGAGGTGAACGGCGAGGACCGCGAGGCGATCGCCCGGATCGACGCTGGGGACGGCGGGGTCGCCTCGTTCGACCACAGCATCGACGGCAGCGTGCGCGCGCTCGCCGTCGGCAACGGCCGCCTGTACGCGGCGGGCACGATCACCGGGGTCGACGGCGACGACCGGGGGCACGTGGCCGCGTTCTCGCTGGCCGGTGACCGGCTCGACGACGACTGGACGCCCTGGGCCGATGGGGTCGTCAACGCCCTCGCCGTGCGCGGGCAACGCGTCTATCTGGGCGGCGCCTTCCGCCGTCACCTCGTCGCGGTGCGCGGCGACGGCAGCGGCGACGCCGACCGGGGCTTCCGGGCCTCGGCGCCGGCCGTCGTGCACGCCCTCGCCGTGGACGGTTCGGGGGTCTACGCCGCGATGGGCGGGGCGGGCGGCCGGGCGATGGCGTTCACGTCGGCCGGGCGGAACCGGTGGACGCGGGTCTTCGACGGTGACGCCCAGGCCGTCGCGGTGCTCGACGGCGTCGCCTATGTGGGCGGGCACTTCGACCGGGCCTGCGCGAACGGCGACGACGCGGACAACGGCGAGTGCGACGCCGGGTCGGTGCGGCGGGTCAAGCTGGCCGCGGTGGAGCGCGACGGCTCGCTCTCGCGCTGGGCGCCCCAGGCGAACGGCGTGGTCGGCGTCCGCACGCTGGCGGTGGACCCGGACCGGGGCACGGTGGCCGCGGGCGGCGACTTCACCACGATCGGCGGGCAGGCCCAGAGGCGCTACGCGTCGTTCGGGTGATCCGGGTGTCCCGACGCTCCCTTCTCTGCGCCCTGATCCTGCTGCTGGTGGCCGGAGTGACGAATTCGGCCGGGGCGGCGACGGTGCCTTCGGACGCGAGCACGTTCACCGTCCGCTACACCTTCGACGGGCCGTCGCTGCTGGCCGACGTCACCGGGCACGGCCACGACCTCAGCCCGGTGAGCCGCAACGGCGGGGCCTACGCCACGGTGGCCCGCAACGGCGGGAAGGCCCTCGTCTTCCCCACGCCCTGCCACGACGAGCCCTGCCCGCGGATCGCCCTGCGCGCGCCCACGACGGCTGAACTCAACCCGGGCAAGCGGCCGATCCGCTACGGCGCGTCGGTGCGTCTGGCCGCCGACCAGACGACCAAGGGCGAGAACGTGATGCAGAAGGGCTATTCCATCCGGGGCAGCCAGTACAAGCTGCAGATCGACGGCCTGGCCGGGCGGCCCAGTTGTGTGCTGGTCGACGACCGCCGGACGGTCATCCACGCCGCGATCAGCGGTGTGGGGGTGGCCGACGACCGCTGGCACACGCTGGAATGCCGTCGCAGCGGCAGCCGCCTGAGCATCCTGGTCGACGACGTGGTCCGCGGCCGCGCGACGCTGCCGGCCGACCTGTCGGTCAGCAACCACATCCCGTTCAGCATCGGTGGCAAGGGTTCGTTCGCCGACAACGACCAGTTCCAGGGCATCCTCGACGACGTGTGGGTCGAGATCGGCTAGATGGCTCGGGCGTCAGGCCTTGGGCAGCGTGTAGGGCCGGGAGACGACCTCGACGTTGCTGAACCACGTCGTGATGTGGACGCGGACCTCGGGGGTGCCGGCCACCCGGGGCACGGCGGCCAGGTGCATGTTGCGCGACGAGAAGGCGACCGTGCCGGTCAGGTCGACCTCGACGCCCTCGGGGACGATCACCTTGAGCTCGCCGAACGTGCAGGTGCCGGCGATCTCGATGACGTCCTGGTCGGTCAGCACCTCGCGCAGGTCGAGCTCGGTCGACCCGAACAGGGTGAACACCTTGAGCCGCGACTCGCGCAGGCGCCAGCGGCCCCGGCGCTTGTTCTCGCTGAAGACGGTGACGACCTTGTCGACCGTGCTGGCCGACCCGACGATCGGCGTCTGACCCAGCCCCTCGGTGGCCCGGGCCAGCTCATCCGTGTTCTCGGCGGCCCAGACCAGGCCGACCCGCATGCTGAACTGCTCGAGCGTCAAGCGCCCGTCTCCGCACGCCTTCTGCAGCAGCTCGGCGGCGTGTTCCCGCTCGGGCTCGGACGGCGGCACCCGCATCGGTGTGGTCACCCGCGTGATCCTAAGGCTTACGGCTTGCGGGCGACGACGCCGTAGACCGCGACCTCGCTGGGCTTGGGCCGCGGCTGGGATTCCCCGTCGGCCCGCCAGTCGCTGACCGGCACGACGCCCGGCTCGAGGATCTCGAGGCCGTCGACCAGCTCGCGGACCTCGTCGGCGGTGCGGACGAAGGCGTCGAGCTTGCCGGCGGCCATCAGCGCGTCGAAGCGGGCCTTGGTCTCGGGGTCGGCGAAGTCGCCGGTGGCGTTGCTGATCACCACGTAGCTGCCGGAGGGCAGCGCGTCGAGCAGCGTCCGCACGATGCTCACCGCCACCTCGGTCTCGCGGACGAAGTGCAGCACCGCGATCAGCATGACCGCGACCGGCTGGTCCAGGTCGAGCACGTCGCGCAACGTGTCGTCGGCCAGAATCCGGCCGGGTTCGCGCAGGTCGGCCTCGAGATAGGCGGTGCGGCCCTCGGGGGTGCTGGTGAGCAGCGCGCGGGCGTGCACCAGAACCATCGGGTCGTTGTCGACGTAGACGATCCGCGAGTCGGGGGCCAGCCGCTGCGCCACCTCGTGGGTGTTGTCCGCCGTCGGCAGGCCGGTGCCGACGTCGAGGAACTGGCGGATGCCGGCCTCACCGGCCAGGAACTCGACCGCGCGGCGCAGGAAGCCGCGGTTCTCGACGGCCGTGACGCGGATGGTCGGGAAGTTCGCGGCGATCAGGTCACCCGACTCACGGTCGACGGCGAAGTTGTCCTTGCCGCCGAGCCAGTAGTTGTAGCGCCGCGCCGAATGGACCCGCGTCTCGTCGACCATGCGCGCAGTGTAATCCAAAGTGGATCAATTTGAAGTCCCGCCGGAGAGGGCCGGGCGCAGGTTCGCGTACGCCCATCCGGCCAGCGTCGACGGTGTCGTCGTGCGCACGTCGCGGGGCTGTTCGGGGCGGAAGTCACCGGGAATGCCGGAGGTCATCCCGGCCACGCCGGACGCGGCCGCCTCGCTCAGGCCGGCGCCGGTCAGCGCCTCGCGCAGCTGCTCGTCGGTGATCTGGACGATCGAGACCGGCCGGCCCAGCGCGGCGGTCAGAATCTCGCCCACCTCGGTCCAGGTCAGGTCGGACGGGCCGTGCACGGCGCCGACCGACGACCCCGACCAGCCGGCCAGCAGGCACGCGGCGGCCACCTCGCCCACGTCACGCGGGTCGACCCACGGCATGCGTCGCGACGGCGGGGCGGTGGTGGTCAGCACGCCCTCGCGCAACGGGTCGAGCATGCCGAGCAGGTTGGTGAAGTAGTAGCCGCAGCGCAACGTCAGCAGGTCGGTGCCGGTCGCCGCCAGGTCCTCCTCGTTGCGGGCCAGCCCGTCGATCAGGCCGGCGCCGCCGCGCAGTTCCGCCCCGACGCTGCTGATCTGCAGCACCCGGGGGACACCGGAACCCCGTACGGCGGAAGCGGCGTTCTGACCCATGGTGACCATGTCGGCCAGCGGGTCGGGTGAGGTGAACGACTCGGGCGAGGCCCAGAACAGCGCGTCCGCCCCCTTGAGGGCATCGCTCACGAAGCCGGCGTCGAGCAGGTCGCCCTGCGCCACCTCGACGAGTGGCAGCAGCTCGGCCGGGAGCTTGGCCGGGTCGCGCACGAGCACGCGCGGCCGCTCACCGGCCTGCACGAGCAGCTGGACGACGCGGGAGCCGACATGTCCGGTGGGAGTGGTCACGGCAATCGTCATGACCACCCCATACCCGGCTCACACCTGGCGGAACTCGATGCCCAGCAAACTCGCCGCGGCCTTGTAGTCGGCCGCGCGGTGCCCGAGCGAGAGCGACCAGTGGTGGCCGACGCCCGAGGCACTCCAGTCGTCGACCCACTCGCCGGGGTCGCGGCCGAAGTCGACGCGGCTGGTGGTGTTGCCGATCGCGAGCAGCGGCCCCTCGACCACGGTCCCCTCCCCCGCGATGAACGACAGCGAGCCGTCCCGGTCCTGGCCGAGCCCGAGCAGGGTGACCGGCCCGGGCCGTACGTCGAACTCGACCGAGACGCCCCAGCCGCGCTTGCCGTGATAGACGCCGAGGCCGCGCAGCAGCGGCTGCTTGGAGCTGACGGCCAGGTGGGCCGGGCCGTCGTGGCCCATCTCGACCACGTTGTCCTCGAAGTTCAGCGCCTGGATCTCGCAGAACGACCCGCCCGCACCGGCGACCTGGGTGGCGAGCTGGGCCACGGTCGTCCGCAGCTCGTACTCGCCGGTGGCCGGGATGCCGCGGGCGGTCAGCAGCGACGCGCCCAGGATCATCCCGGCGCCGAGGCGTTCGTGCTGCTCACCGGCGAGGCCGCGGTGGTAGTAGGCCAGGCTGTCCAGGTCGAAGTCGTCGGCCAGCCGGTCGAGGCCGACCGAGACCCGGGCGCCCCAGGCGAAGTCCTCCTCGTTGACCGTGTCGTCCAGCACGAAGATCTTGCGGGCCAGATCCATCCGCTCGGCCACCTCGGCGTCGGTGGCCGCGAGGGTGCGTTCGCGCAGGTCGTCGAACTCCAGCACCTCGACGTGGGAGCCGAACGTGGTGGGCAGCAACGTGAGGTCGGTCGAGACGTCGAGCATGCCGGGGTAGAGGTGGCCCATCAGCCCGTGCCGGGCCTCGCGCAGAGCGGCCCGGACGCGGGCGGCGGTGATCCACTGCGAGATGCGCGCCCACGCCGACTCCTGCCGCAGCCAGCCGGTGACCGACCGGAACGGGATGCCGGCGCGGCGGAACAGGTTGCCGACCTCGGGCACCGGGCACTGCCCGCAGTAGGCCAGCCACGAGCCGGTGTCGAAGGAGGCGTGGTCCATCTTCTGGGTCGGTTGCAGGTCGATGACCAGCATCGGGCTGGTGGCGCGCTGCGCGATCGGCAGCACCATCGACGACGTGAGATAGGTGGTCAGGAACAGGACGATCAGGTCGCAGTCGGCCTGGCGCAGCTTCTCGGCGGCGGCCGTGCCCTCCTGCGCGTCGGAGATGAACCCGACGTCGGTGACCTCAGCGTCCATCTCCTGGAAGCGTTCGGAGACGTAGCGCGCGGACTCCTGCAGTTGCGGGAGCAGGTGGGGGAACTGGGGCCAGTAGGTGCCGAGCCCGCCGGCGACCAGGCCGATACGGATCTTGCGGCGGGGCTTCGGGGTAAGGATCATGCTGCCTCCTCGACGAGGACGATGTGGAGGTTGCGGGGGCCGTGCACCCCCTCGACGCGGTTGAGTTCGATGTCGCTGGTGGCGGAGGGGCCGCTGATCCAGGTCAGCGGGCGGCCGGGGGTCAGGCGGGCCACGGCCTCGGGCACGGAGGCCACCACCTGGTCGGGGCGCAGCACGCAGATGTGCAGGTCGGGCAGGAGCGAGAGGATGCGGCGGCCCTGGTCCGGTGACGCGTCGAGCACGATCGTGCCGGTCTCCACGATCGCCACCGCGGCCGCCGTGACCACGCCGTCGGACTCCGCGATTTCGGCCGCGGTAAGTCCGTTGTCGGTTTTGCTCCCTCTCGGAAGCCACTCGACGGGCACTCCCGGGGGCGCGACCACCTGACCGTCGCCGACGATCCGGCTGATCGCGTCCGAGATATCCGACGTGCGGTGGACGACGGCCTTGTAGTCCTCGAGCCGCTCGACCAGCAGATCGAGGTCGACGGGAGCCTCGGCGGCGCGCCGGTAGTCACGCGGAATCTCCGGCTGCGCCGGGTTGTCGCCCAGCGCCTCCCGGATCCGGCGCAGGATCAGGTTCTTGCTGCTCATCGTCCCCGCCACCAATCCCGGAACGTCTCGGCGGGCGGCTCGGGCAGGTCACGGCTGGCGGCCCACCCGTTGAGCGGCGGCGGCAACCCCCGCCCCCGCTTGCCGAGCAGTTTGGCGATCCGGGCCGCCTTCTGGGCGCGCTCATAGACGCGCGGGCGGTCCATCGCGTACGCCGCCGCCGCCATCGCTGCCTTCTCGGACCGTGGATGCGGGGCCTGGTTCCGCAGGTGCACGAGGATGGACGGAATGTCGATCTTCACCGGGCACGCGTCGAAGCAGGCGCCGCACAGCGACGACGCGTACGGGAGGGAACTGTTGTCCTCCACCCCCGTGAGCTGGGGCGAGAGCACCGCGCCGATCGGGCCGGGATAGACCGACCCGTAGGCGTGCCCGCCGGTCCGCTCATAGACCGGGCACACGTTGAGGCAGGCCGAGCAGCGGATGCAGTGCAGCGCCTGGCGGCCCACCTCGTCGGCCAGGACGGCCGTACGCCCGTTGTCGAGCAGCACGAGGTGGAAGTTCTGCGGCCCGTCGCCGGGCGTCACCCCGGTCCACATCGACGTGTACGGGTTCATCCGCTCGCCGGTCGACGCCCGCGGCAGCAGCTGGAGGAAGACCTCGAGGTCGGCCCACGCGGGGACGACCTTCTCGATGCCCATCACCGTGATCAGCGTGTCGGGCAGGGTCAGGCACATCCGGCCGTTGCCCTCGGACTCGACCACCGCGAGAGTGCCGGTCTCGGCCACCCCGAAGTTCGCGCCCGACACCGCCACCCGGGTCGACAGGAACGTCTCCCGCAGATAGCGGCGAGCAGCCCCGGCCAGGTCGGGCGGGTTGTCGGTGAGGTCCGGGTCGACGCCGGGCATCTCGCGCAGGAAGATCTCGCGGATCTCCGAGCGGTTGCGGTGGATGGCCGGCACCAGGATGTGCGACGGCTTGTCGTGGCCCAGCTGCACGATCAGCTCGGCCAGGTCGGTCTCGACCGGCGTGATCCCGGCCTCCTCCAGGGCCTCGTTGAGCCCGATCTCCTGGGTCGCCATCGACTTGACCTTGATGACGCGCTGCTCGCCGGTCCGCCGCACCAGGTCGGTGACGATCCGGTTGGCCTCGGTGGCGTCGGCCGCCCAGTGCACGACCCCGCCCGCGGCCGTCACCTTCTCCTCCAGCTGCTCGAGCAGCCGGGGCAGATTCGCCATCGTGTACGCCTTGAGGGCCGACCCGGCCGAGCGCAGCTCCTGCCAGTCGGGCAGTTCGGCGATCACCCGGCCCGACTTGCCCCGGATGGTGGTGGTGGCGTGCTGCAGGTTGCGGCGCAGCTGCGGGTTGGCCAGAGCGACCTTCGCCGCCGCCGGGAACGGCTCGTCACCGCGCAGATGCCCGACGCCCTTGGGTGCGTGAGTGCTCATGCCGGCGCCTCCGTCGATGCCAGGATCTCCGCCAGGTGGACCGTCCGTACACCCGTCCGCAGCCGGGACAGGCCGCCGCCGATGTGCATCAGGCAGGACACGTCACCGGCCGTGCAGACGTCGGCGCCGGTGTCGAGCACGTGCCGCATCTTGTCGGCGAGCATGGCGGTCGACGTGTCCGCGTTCTTCACCGAGAACGTGCCGCCGAACCCGCAGCACTGCTCGGCCGCGGGCAGCTCGACCAGGTCGAGGCCGCGCACCTGGCGCAGCAGCCGCAGCGGCCGGTCGCCGACCCGCAGCACCCGCAGCGAATGACACGTCGGGTGGTAGGTGACCCGGTGCGGGTAGTAGGCGCCCACGTCCTCGATCTTGAGCACGTCGAGGAGCAGTTCGGACAGCTCGTACGTGCGGCTCGCGACCGCCTCGGCGCGCGCGGCCAGACCCGGCTCGCCGGCCTGCCGGGCGACGGTCGCGTGCTGGTGCCGGATCGAGCCCACACAACTGCCGGAGGGCGCCACCACCACGTCACACGACTCGAAGGTGCGCACGTAACGGCGTACGAGGGGAACCGCTTCTTTCTGATAGCCCGTGTTGATGTGCATCTGGCCGCAGCAGGTCTGCGCCTCGGGGAAGACCACCTCGTGGCCGAGCCGTTCCAGCAGCTGGACGGTCGCCTTCGCCGCCGCGGGGAACATCGTGTCGGCCAGGCAGGTGGCGAACAACGCTATCCGCACGGGCTACCTCCTCGTTGAGGGCTGGTACCGCACTATCTGCTGAGTCTCGCGCAGAACCGTCCGCAGCGCCGCCAGGTCGCCCTCGATCACCCCGGCCGCGCGGGCCTGGATCAGCAGGTTGCCGAGCGCGGTGGCCTCGACCGGACCGGCCAGCACGGGCAGGCCGCAGGCGTCCGCGGTGAGCTGGCAGAGCAGCTCGTTGCGAGCGCCCCCGCCGACGATGTGCACCGCGTCGACATGCCGGCCCGAAAGCTGCTGGGCCTGCTCGACCGCCTTACGGTGGGCCAGCGCCAGACTGTCCATGATGCACCGCGTGAGCAGGGCCGGGCTCGCGTCGGCGGGCAGTCCGGCCGCCTTCGCCACCCGCGCGGCCATGGCGCCGGGCGGCATGAAGACCGGGTCGTCGATGTCGATCACCACCGGCTTCTCGCGGGCCGCCTTCCGCAACAGGTCACCGATGTCGGGTGAACCCCATTCGCGCATGCATTCCTGCAGCGGCCAGAGACCCATCACGTTGCGCAGATAGCGGATGGTGCCGTCGACGCCGCCCTCGTTGGTGAAGTTGGCCTTCCGCGATTCCGCGCTGAGCACCGGCCCGTTCAGTTCCAGGCCGACCAGCGACCACGTTCCGCACGAGATGTAGGCGAAATTCTCGCCCTCGGCCGGCACTCCCACGACCGCCGACGCCGTGTCGTGCGAACCGACGGCGACGACCTTTGTGCCCTCGTGCTCGCCGATCGTCGCGCCCGGCATCCAGATCGGCGGGAACAGCGACGGCTTGATTTTCAGCGCCGAGATCAAGGGCGACGACCATTCCCGCGTACGCACGTCGAGCAGCCCGGTCGTCGAGGCGTTGGTGTATTCGGCGCCGATCTCGCCGGTCAGCCAGTAGGCCAGCAGATCGGGGATGAGCAGCATCCGCCGGGCGATCCCGAACTGCGGTGTGTCCTTCGCGGCGGCCAACTGATAGATCGTGTTGATCGGCAGCTTCTGCAGGCCGTTCGTGTCGTACAGATTCTCGTCCGGGATCCCGTCGAGTTCGACACCGTCGGTGCGGCCGTCGCGGTAGTGCACCGGATTGCCGAGCAGGGCGCCGCTCGCGTCGAGCAGGCCGTAGTCGACCGCCCACGAGTCGATGCCGATGCTGTCGACCGGGCCGGCCTTTTTCAGGCCCTCCTTCACCTCGCGATAGAGGCTCAGGATGTCCCAGTGCAGATTTGTCGTCCGCACCGGCTCGTTGGCGAACCGGTGCACCTCTTCGATCTGGATTTCGCGGCTCTGCACGCGGCCGACCATGACGCGTCCACTGGACGCGCCGAGGTCGACCGCGGCGAAGCTCTTCGTCATCGCAGGAAGGCCGCGGCCACGCCGGCGTCCACCGGGATGTGCAGGCCGGTCGTGTGGGTGAGGTCGCCGCCGGTCAGCGCGAACACCGCGTTCGCCACGTGCTCGGGCAGCACCTCACGCTTGAGCAGGGTGCGCTGCGCGTAGTACTCGCCCAGCTTCTCCTCGGGAACGCCGTAGACCGCGGCCCGCTTGGCGCCCCAGCCACCGGCGAAGATGCCGGAACCCCGGACGACGCCGTCGGGGTTGATGCCGTTGACCCGGATGCCGTGGGACCCCAGTTCGGCGGCGAGGAGACGTACCTGGTGGGCCTGGTCGGCCTTGGTCGCCCCGTACGCCACGTTGTTGGGCCCGGCGAAGATCGAGTTCTTGCTGGAGATGTAGATGATGTCGCCCCCCAGGCCCTGCGCGAGCATGATGCGGGCGGTCTCGCGCGACACCAGGAACGAGCCCTTGGCCATCACGTCGTGCTGCAGGTCCCAGTCCTGCTCGGTGGTCTCCAGCAGCGGCTTCGAGATGGAGAGGCCGGCGTTGTTGACGACGAGGTCGACGCCGCCGAAGCTCAGCACCGCTTCCTGCAGAGACTTCTCGATCGCGGCCACGCTGGTCACGTCGGCTTCCGTTGCCACCGCGACGTCGCTGCCTCCGATCTCGTCCGCCGTCCGTTTTGCGGCTTCCGCGTCGCGGTCCGCGACCACTACGCAGGCGCCCTCGGCCGCGAGGCGCAGGGCGATCGCGCGGCCGATGCCGGAACCGCCGCCGGTCACGTACGCGATGCGGGTGGCCAGGGGCTTCGGCTTGGGCATCCGCTGGAGCTTGGCCTCCTCGAGAGCCCAGTACTCGATGCGGAACTTCTCGGCCTCGTCGATCGGGGCGTAGGTCGACACCGACTCGGCGCCGCGCATCACGTTGATGGCGTTGACATAGAACTCGCCGGCGACGCGGGCGGTCTGCTTGTTGGCGCCGAACGAGAACATGCCGACGCCGGGCACCAGCACGATGGCCGGGTCGGCGCCGCGGATGGCCGGGCTGTCGGCGGTGGCGTGCCGCTCGTAGTAGCCGCGGTAGTCCTCGCGGTAGGCCTCGTGCAGCTCCTTGGCCCGGGCCACGACCTCGTCGAGCGGGGCGTCGGGGGCGGTGTCGAGCACCATCGGCTTGACCTTGGTGCGCAGAAAGTGGTCGGGGCAGCTCGTGCCCTTGGCAGCCAACTCCTCCAGGCGTTCGCTGTTGACGAAGTCGAGCACCTCGGCGGTGTCGGTGTAATGGCCGACCTGCGTACGGTCAGTGGAGGCCAGGCCTCGAAGAACCGGGAAAAGTTCCGCCGCACGTTCGTGTCGTTCGTCTTCTGCGAGGCTTGTCGCTTTGGCCTTGCCGAATGGCGCTTTCTGCCCGTTCTGCGCCAGGTATTCCGCGGCCTTCTGGATGATTTCCCGCGAATTACGCTCGCACTCCTCGCTCGAAGCGCCCCACGCCGTGATGCCGTGGCCGCCGAGGATGACGCCGATGGCCTGCGGGTTGGCCTTCTGGACGGCGGCGATGTCGAGCCCGAGCTGGAACCCGGGGCGGCGCCACGGCACCCACAGCACCCGGTCGCCGAAGATCTCCTTGGTCAGCGCCGGGCCGTCGGCCGCGGTGGCGATGGCGATGCCGGAGTCGGGGTGCAGGTGGTCGACGTGCGCGACGTCGACCAGGCCGTGCATGGCGGTGTCGATCGAGGGGGCGGCCCCGCCCCGGCCGTGCAGACAGTAATCGAACGCGGCGACCATCTCGTCCTCGCGCTCGACGCCCGGATAGGTGCCGGTCAATGCCCGCAGCCGGTCCAGGCGGAGCACGGCGAGACCTTTTTCGGTGAGGGTGCCGAGGTCGCCGCCGGAGCCCTTGACCCACAGCAGGTCGGTGGGCTCGCCGGTGACCGGGTCGGTCTCACGGCCCTTGGCCGAGGTGTTGCCGCCGGCGTAATTGGTGTTGCGCGGGTCGGCGCCGAGCCGGTTGCTGCGATCGAGGAGGTCACGGACTGCGGGGTTCGTCATGGCGTCCTTCGAGGGGGTTTGGACGGCTGTGAAACGTTTCATTGATTGCCGACAGATTACGGCCCCGTGGCACCGCCGGTCAAGACATCACGGCTCCCAGCCGTCACTCAGGTAATGTTCGGCTTCTCTACCTGGCAGTGACCCCGGCCGTCGCTCAAGGAAACTTTCCACTCCGTTTGGTGGGGCATGATGCATCGTGTCCATCCGACGAAACGGCCATCTCCATGCCGTTCGGTTGACCCCCGACGGGGTCGTCCGATCATGCGACCCCTCGATCTTCGGTCTGACCTGCACGAATTGGTCCCTGATCACTGCTCATAGCACCTATGACGTGCCACTGTTGGCGCCGACAACCCGCACGGGTCCCAAGCTCGTGACCGACAGTGACGGCGCGAGGAGGAGGAGCAAGTGGCGAACATCGAGACTTCCCTGAAGGAAGCCATGACGATCGAGGGCGCGATCGGCGTTGCGCTCGTCGACTACACCAGCGGTCTGACGCTGGGTGTCATGGGTGGCGGTCTGAACATGGACATGAACATCGCCGCCGCCGGCAACACCGACGTGATCCGCGCCAAGGTCCGCACGCTCGAAATGCTGGGCCTGGCCGACACCATCGAGGACATCCTGATCACCCTCGACACCCAGTACCACCTGATCCGTCTGCTCCAGGGCCGTGGGAACGAGGCGTTCTTCCTCTACCTGGCCCTGAACAAGAACCGCGCCAACCTGGGTCTGGCCCGGCACCAGCTGCGGAAGATCGAAGCGGAGCTCGACGTATGACGGCCGTTGACGAGACCGGACTCGGCATCCGGAGCACCACCCAGCTGATCGGCGACGCCGTGAAGCAGTTCCGCGCCCAGGTGCCCGAGTGCGTCGGCGCCGGCCTCGTCGACATGTCGACCGGCATGCTGCTTGCCGTCGACACCCTGGACGAGCACCCCGGCGAGGTGCTCGACCTGCTCGCGGCGGCCACGTTCGACCTGTTCCAGGGTCGCAACGTGGTGATGATCGAAGACATCTTCAAGGCCCGCTACGGCGTGCTCGACGACCGCCACTACTTCCAGGAGTTCATGGCGCAGAGCGAGTCGCACGTGCACGTCTTCCTGCGCAGCACCAACCAGGAACTCGCCGCGGTCGTGGTCGCCCGCAAGACCGCGAACACGGGCATGATCCTGACGCAGTCCCGTCTCGTCATGAAGCAGCTGGACGCCGGCCTCAGCTGATGTCCGTGCCGCCGCTGACGGAGGCGCTGGGAATCCCCGGCGCCCACGCGGTGTCTCTGCTGGACCCAGAAGGTCCAAGAGTGCTGTGGTGGGCGGGTGAGACAGCGCCGACCGAACAGGAATCCGCCGCCGCCGTCACACTCGCCGCGGCGGCGGCCGGTCTCGTGCTCCTCGACGGGAACGGCGGCGACGAGCTCAGCGACATCCTTCTCACCAGCGTCGACGCGTTCCACGTCGTACGGCTGGTGGGTTCGGAGGCGCCGCTCGTCGCCCACCTGGTGCTGCGCCGGGCCGGGGCCAACCTGGCGATGGCGCGGCGCGAGTTCGGGTCGATCCTGGCCTCGTACGCGCGGGAGCTGGCGCCCGTATCCGCTTCACCGCGGGCGCTCACCTCACCCACCACATCTCTCAACGGCACCTCCCTTCTCCCCCGCGACCTCGGCGGCGGCACTGTCGACCTCAGCGACGCCATCCAGGTCCCCGACACCGCCGAAGGACTGCTCCCCCGACGGCACCGTCTCGATCAGCCCGAGACCGACGACGAAGCTTCCGACCTGCTCAGCTTGCTGGGCCGGCCGTACGTCACGGACGACGAAGTGCTCGACCGCGTGCTGGTCGCCCTGCGCGCGTTGTAGTTCTCCACCCCTCCCGCAGGCCACCCACCCCTGGAGAAAGACGTGCAACCCTCCGATCCGTTCCAGGCCGTCCGGGCCGAGCTGGCCGCGCTACGCCACCAGGTCACCGGGGTGCGCGGCTGCGTCATCGCCGGCGTCGACGGCCTGCTGATCCTGCACGACACGGTGGCCGGCCCCGAGCCCCACGACATCGCGGCCCTGGCCGCGGGCGCGCACGGCATCAGCCGCACCTGCGGCGCAGCCCTCAACCAGGGCACCTTCCAGGAGGTGACGATCCGCAACCAGGGCGGTTACCTGTCGGTCTACGCGGTGGGCGAGCTGGCCCTGTTGGCGGTCATCGGCGACAGCGGCCTGAACATCGCCCGCCTCCACCTGGAGGCGCGCCCGGTGACCAGCCGGTTGGCCGGATTGCTCCACATCCAGACCGTCGACTCGGGTTATTTCGGCTCGAACTTCTGATCCCCCCTCGCGACGTCCAGCCGGCCCACCCCCCTCCGGCGTCCGCGGCTACCGTCAGCCGCGGCCGCCGCGGGCCGGCTGGGCGTCGCACCCTTTCCCCTCGCCCTCGCGCCGGCCTGATGCCAGGTCGTTCCGGGCATCGCGAGCACGCTCGGCCTCTGTCCGGCTCGGGCCCACTCCACAGCCGTCCCATGGGTGCGCCTCCTCTCAGCGAGCCCCTTTGGCTGGTGTGGCTGCTTAGGACGCCGTTACGGCCGGCGCGACCCGCCCAGGGCACTGTCCTGACGTTCTAGCGGGTGCGGCGCCAAGTGCGCGCGGGACCACCACGGAACGGCACCCAAGCAGCTGCCCCCTTCCCACGGGCGCAACCCGCTCAGCGTGTCCTCCCAGCAGGCACGACCCACTCAGAATGCTGATCCGGCAGGCGCGGCTTACTCAGCACGCCCTCCCGACAACCGACCACCGGCTTTGCGGCTTGGTCGTGCCCGGCTCAGCAGGTGGGCGGCGACGGTCGCGGAATCGTCCACGGCGTGCGCGATTGAGCCGGGTCGTTAGGGCAGCCCCGTGCGTGAGGACCGGTTGTCGGCGCGACCCACTCAGTACCACAAGCGACAAAGCGCCCACCTATGACTCCAGGTAGCGCCGACGACGCCAGCGATCGCAGTCCGTGAGCACGCAACCCCTGCCGCCCGAAGGCCTGTGGATAGCCCCGATTCCGGATAGCCGCTTCTGTGCACATCGCAGCCCTCGTGGTGCCGCTCCGAGGTAGGTTCACCCCGTCTTCTTTCCCTGGGCGGGCGGGGGAGGTGGTGGCTGCTCCGCCCGACAACGATCTTGTTCGGTGCGTTGCGAAGATCCACACGTCGGTCCGCCGATGCCGGGAGCCGCGCCGCCGGCAGGGAACCGAGCGCGCGACGGGACCACAGGGCGCAAGGCCGAAACGGGACCACAGGGCGCGAGGCCGAAACGGGACCGCAGGACACGAGCCGGGCGGGACCCCTGGATGAGCTACAGGGCGCGGGCGCGGGTGGCGGTTGAGGCTCGGGCCACCAGTTCGGGCTGGAACTGCAACTGCTGGTGGCGGTGGTTCGGGTTGGTGGCCTCGTCGAGGACCAGCTGGGCGGCTGCCCGGCCCAGCTCCTGGCGGGGCTGACGCACCGACGTCAGGGGCACGGCCGCCGCGGCGGCGAACTCGATGTCGTCGAAACCTACGATGGCCAAGTCGTCGGGGACCCGCAAGCCCGCGCCGATGCTCTGTTGCAGCAAGCCCAGCGCCAGCAAATCGTTGGCGCAGAACGCGGCCGTGGGGCGGCGCCGCGCGGCCAGGCCGGCCAGGCGTTCACCGGCCGAGCGGCCCTCCGCCACCGAGAGGGAGTCGGTCGGCAGGTAGATCAGGTCTTCGGGGTCGTGGCCCAGCGACTCCCAGATCTCGCGCGCGCCCTGCAGACGCTCGTGGACCTGGCCGATCGACTCGGGGCCGCCGATGAACGCGACCCGGGTGTGGCCCTGTTCGGCCAGGTGCTCCACGGCGATGCGGCCGCCCAGGACGTCGTCCACGGCTACCGAGCAGCAGCTGTCGGCGCCTCGCACGCGGTCGACGATCACCAAGGGGACGCCCCGGCGGACCAGCTCGTCGAGGTGGGGGGCGGCGGGGTCGACGGGGGTGATCAGGATGCCCTGCACGCGCTGCTGGAGCAGGCGGTCGAGGTGCACCTCTTCGCGGGCCGCGCGGCTGTTGCTGTTGCAGATGAACAGCGACAGGTCGGCGTCTTCGGCGGCGAACTCGATGCCCTGCGCGACGTCGTGGAAGAACGGGTTGGTGCCGTCGAGCATCACGTAGGCCAGGGTGCGGCTCGTGCCGGCCCGCAACTGCCGGGCCGACTCGTTGCGGACGAACCCGAGCTCGGCCATCGCCCGCTCGACGCGCTCACGGGTGCGTGCGCTGACCACCTCGGGCCGATTCATCACGTTGGAGACGGTGCCCAGCGAGACGCCGGCGGCCGCTGCCACGTCCTTGACGGACGGCGTCCTGCCGTTCAGCACCAGGACCTCCTGAGCAGGGAGTTGAAACGTTGAAGCCGCATCTTACGGTACGCGACGGCGACGCGACGGACGTGTTTCCACATCGTTTCCTCCCAGTGCTTGACAGGTGTGATCGGGGCCACCTACGTTCGTCCCAGCGGTGATGAAACATTTCAACCGTCATTGAAACATTTCAAAGACCGTGCACACAAGCGACGTGGAGGTGGCCCGTGGCGGAGGCAAACGCCCGGCCCGAAAACCGGCCCGCGCAGAACAGCCAGATAAAGAACGACCCCACCACCGACCACTCCCCCGGGCCCGCGACGAACGAGACCACACAGGACAAAGCCGCGCCGCCCACACGCGAGAAAGCCGCGCAAGACAGCGCCGCGCCGGACAAGCAAGCCGCGCAGGAACAGCAGGACAACGTCGCGCAGGAGAAAGCGGCACCACCCGCACCCGACGAGACGACGAAGCCCGCCTCAACCCGTCCCACGCAGGCGACGACCGGCACGGCCAAGCGGGACAACAAAAACCACGAACCCGCGCGACTGGAAGTCCGGAACGTCTCCAAGTCGTTCGGGGCGGTGGCGGCCGTACAGGGAGTGAGCTTCCCGCTCCATCCGGGCGAGGCCCACGCCCTGGTCGGCGAGAACGGCGCCGGCAAGTCCACCATCGTCAAGATGCTGGCCGGCGTGCACCGGCCGGACACCGGCACCCTGCGGGTCGACGGCTCCGATGTGGACTTCTCCGGCCCGGCCGACGCCAAAGCGGCCGGCATCGCCGTCATCTACCAGGAGCCCACGCTCTTCCCCGACCTGTCGGTGGCCGAGAACATCGCCATGGGCAACCAGCCCCTGACCCGGCTCCGGCAGATCGACCGCAAACAGATGCACGCCAACGCCGAGCGCCTCTTCCGCCGCCTGGGTGTGCCGCTCGACCCGACCCGGCCGGCCCGTGGCCTCTCGATCGCCGACCAGCAGCTGGTCGAGATCGCCAAGGCCCTTTCGGCCGAGGCCCGGGTGCTGATCATGGATGAGCCCACGGCGGCGCTCTCCGCGGTCGAGGTGGAGCGGCTCTTCGCGGTGGTGCGGTCGCTGCGCGACGAGGGTGCGGCGATCATGTTCATCTCGCACCGGTTCGAGGAGATCACGGCGCTCTGCCAGCGGGTCACGATCATGCGGGACGGCCGGCACGTCGCCACCGAGATGGTGGCCGACCTCAGCGTCGACGACATGATCCGGCGGATGGTCGGGCGTGACCTGAGCGCGCTCTTCCCCAAGCAGGAGGTCGAGCCGGGCGAGGTGGTGCTCGAGGTCGAGGGCCTGTCCCGTGAGGGCGTTTTCCGAGACATTTCCTTTTCCGTACGGGCCGGGGAGATCGTCGCCCTGGCCGGGCTGGTCGGCGCGGGCCGTTCCGAGGTCATGCAGGCCGTGTTCGGCGTCGACCCGTACGACAGCGGGACCGTCAAGGTGCACGGCCGGCGCCTGAAGCGGAACGAGCCCCGGGCCGCGATGGCCGCCGGCATGGCGCTGGTGCCCGAGGACCGCCGCCAGCAGGGCCTGGTCATGGACCTGTCGATCGAGCGCAACGTGACCCTGCCCCGCGCCCGCAAACTGGCCCGGCTCGGGCTGCTGTTCGGCGGCACCGAGCGCGAGGCGGCCGAGACCTGGACCCGCCGGCTGCAGACCAAGCTGGGCCGGCTGTCCGACGCGGTGGGCACGCTCTCGGGCGGCAACCAGCAGAAGGTCGTGCTCGCCAAGTGGCTGGCCACCGGCCCGAAGCTGCTGATCGTCGACGAGCCCACCCGCGGCATCGACGTCGGCACCAAGGCCGAGGTGCACCGGCTGATGTCGTCGCTGGCCGCCGACGGCCTCGCGGTCGTCATGGTCTCGTCGGAGCTGCCCGAGGTGCTGGGCATGGCCGACCGGATCATCGTGCTGCGCGAGGGCCGCGTCACGGCCGAGCTCACCCGCGGCGAAGCGACCGAGGAGTCCGTGATGTACGCAGCCATGGGCCAGGAGGTCGCGGTATGACCGACTGCACCGGAGTCAGCGAAGCGCACGCAGGGCCAGGAGGGCAAACCCCAGGAGGCCCAGCATGAACAGCGGCTTCGAAGTCAGCGGAGGCGCGGCATGACCGTTACCTCGAACCGGTCGGCACCGACCGACGCCCCGCTCGGGAACCCGGCCCAGAAAAGGGCCGGCAACCTGCTCAAGACGCGGGAACTGGGCATCGTGCTCGCGTTGGCGATCCTCGTGGCGTACACCGCAATCGACAACCCGCGCTTCCTGAGCGGCCAGAGCATCCGCGACAACCTGCTGAACACGGCGATCCTCGCGGTCATGGCCACCGGCCAGGCCGTCGTGGTGATCACCCGCAACATCGACCTCAGCGTCGGCTCGGTGCTCGGCCTCAGCGCGTTCACCGTGGCCACGATGATGAGCAACAACCAGGACCTGCCGATGATCGTGGCGATCCTGGCCGGCCTGGCCGTCGGCGCGGTCGCCGGGCTGCTCAACGGTGTGCTGGTGCGCTACGGCAAGGTCCCGGCGCTGGTCGTCACGCTGGGCACGCTCTACATCTATCGCGGCATCACGTATTCCTGGGCCGGCGGCTCCCAGGTCAACGCCGACGAGCTGCCCCGCCACTTCCTGACCTTCGCCAACGACAACCTGCTGGGCATCCCCTGGCTGGTGCTGATCGCGCTGATCGTGGTGGGCGCCGGTTCGCTGATGATGCGCAACTACCGGGTCGGGCGCGAGCTGTACGCGATGGGGTCGTCCCCCGCCGCGGCCGAGCTGGCCGGCATCAAGGTCGCCCGGAACCTGCTCGGCGCGTTCGTCCTCAGTGGCGCCCTGGCCGGTCTGGCCGGGGTGCTCTACGCGGCCCGGTTCGGCACGGTCGACGCCGCCGCCGGCAACGGTTACGAGCTCAACGTCGTGGCCGCGGTCGTGGTCGGCGGGGTGGCCGTCTTCGGCGGCAGCGGCACGGTCTGGGGTGCGGCCCTCGGCGCCCTGCTGCTCACGGTGATCGGCAGCGCCCTGGCGGTGCTGGACATCAACCAGTTCTGGCAGCAGGCCATCGTCGGCGCGCTGATCATCCTGGCCATCTGCGCCGACCGCCTGGTCGCGGTCCGGATCGGCCGCAGTCTGCGGAAGAGGGACGCGCATGTCTGACACCCGGCCCGCGTGGAGAAGCCGGCTGACCGGCTGGGACACGATCATCGCCGTGCTCACCGTCCTGGTGCTGATCATCGCCTCGTTCAGCGTGGAGAACTTCGGCACCAGCCGGAACTTCACGTTCATGGTGCTCGACCTGCTGCCGATCATCCTGATCGCGCTGCCGATGACGATGATCATCGTGACCGGCGAGATCGATCTGTCGGTGGCCAGCACCCTCGGCCTGACCAGCTCGATGATGGGCTGGCTGTGGAACCAGGGCCTGTCGATCGAGACGATCATCCCGCTCTGCGTGGTCATCGGCGCGATCTGCGGTGTGGTCAACGGCTTCCTGATCACCGGTCTCGGCCTGCCCTCGCTCGCGGTCACCATCGGCACGCTGGCGCTCTACCGCGGTCTCGCGTTCGTGGTGCTCGGTGACGGCGCGGTGGCCGACTTCCCGTGGAACTACACCGGTTGGGTCACCGGCACGATCGGGGACGGCGCCGTACCCAATGTCCTGATCCTGATCGTGGCTCTCGCCGTGATCTTCGGGATCGTCCAGCACGCCACCCCGTTCGGCCGCTCGCTCTACGCCATCGGCGCCAACGCGCAGGCCGCGCACTTTTCCGGCATCCGGGTGGCCCGGACCAAATTCTGGCTGTACGTGGTCAGCGGCGCCGTCGCCGGCCTGGTCGGTGTGCTGTGGACACTCCGTTACTCCAGCGCCCGGGCCGACAACGGCGCGGGCCTCGAACTCGCCGTGGTCGCGGCCGTCCTTCTCGGCGGTGTCTCGATCTTCGGCGGCAAGGGCAGCCTGCCCGGTGTGCTCGCCGGTGTCGTGCTGCTGACCGCGCTGCAGAACGCGCTGCGCCTGGAGGACGTCTCCGGGCAGGCGCTCAACATCGTCACGGGCTCCCTGCTCGTGCTCTCCGTGCTGCTTCCCAACATCACCACCGCCGTACGCGGCAATTGGCACCGCCGCAAACTGCGGCAGGCCGCCGCGCGATAACACCCGAGAGATTGGAGTACGCAGTGCTTCGCTCCCCCCGGACGCTACTGTCCGTTACTTCGGCCGCACTCCTCGTCGCAGGGCTCACCGCCTGCGGCGGCACCACCAAAGACAGCAACACCAACAGCGGTTCCGGTACGCAGGCCTCCGCGGCCGCCGATCCGAACGCGGCGCTCAAGGAGGGCCTCAAGATCGCCTTCCTGCCGAAGCAGTTGAACAACCCGTACTCGGATGTCGAGACCGGCGGCGGCAAGGTCGCCGTCGGAGAGCTCAAGGGCGAGTACAAGCTGGTCGGCCCGAACGACGCGTCCGCCTCGTCGCAGGTCTCGTACATCAACACGCTGATCCAGCAGCAGCAGGACGTCATCGTGGTGGCGGCCAACGACCCGAACGCGGTCTGCCCGTCGCTCAACCAGGCCCGCGCCGCCAAGATCAAGGTGATCACGTTCGACTCGGACGCCAGCAAGGACTGCCGCGACGCGTTCATCAACCAGGCCACCACCCAGGGCATCGGCGAGTCCCTCGCGAAGATGGCCCTGGAGCAGGCCGGCAGCGACGGCGGTGAGATCGCGGTGCTGTCGGCGACCCCGAACGCCACGAACCAGAACTCGTGGATCGAGGTCATGAAGAAGGAGCTGGAGAAGCCCGACTACGCCAAGCTGAAGCTGGTCAAGGTCGCGTACGGCAACGACGACGACCAGAAGAGCTTCCAGGAGGCTCAGGGCCTGCTGCAGTCGTACCCGAACCTGAAGGTCATCGTCGCCCCGACCACGGTCGGCATCGCGGCGGCGGCGCGGTACATCTCGTCCTCCAGCTACAAGGGCAAGGTCGCGGTGACCGGTCTCGGTCTGCCGAACCAGATGCGCGAGTACGTGAAGGACAACACCGTCACCAAGTTCGCGCTGTGGAACCCGGCCGACATCGGCTACCTCGCCGCTTACGCCGGTGCCGCGATGGCTTCCGGTCAGATCACCGGCGCCGAGGGCGAGAAGTTCAAGGCGGGCAAGCTCGGCGAATACACGATCGGCGCGAACGGCGAGATCGTCCTCGGCCCGCCGACGGAATTCACCAAGGAAAACATCGACCAGTTCAACTTCTAGCCGCCGACAGAAAGCCGTACAGGAAATGCGCTATTGCTTCTCCCTGCAGATCCGCCCCGAGCGGATGGCGGAATACGTGGAGCGGCACCAGGCCGTGTGGCCCGAGATGCAGGACGCACTCCGGGCCACCGGCTGGCGCAACTACTCCCTCTTTCTGCGCACCGACGGGCTGCTGATCGGCTACGTCGAGGCGGACGATCTCGAGGCGTCCCAGGCGGCCATGGCGGCGCTGGACGTCAACACCAGGTGGCAGTCGGAAATGGCGGAGTTCTTCGCCGGGGGCGGACCCAACGACGGGTTCCCCCAACTCACCGAGGTGTTCCACCTTTCCGAGGATTCTCAGGAGACCCCATGACCGACCTCGCCGCCGTCAAGCGCGCCCTGACGGCACAGCGCATCGAGACCCCGTCGTGGGCCTACGCGAATTCCGGCACCCGCTTCAAGGTGTTCGCCCAGCCGGGCGTGCCCCGCAACCCCGAGGAGAAGATCGCCGACGCGGCGGCGGTGCACCGGTTCACCGGCATCGCCCCGGCCGTGGCGCTGCACATCCCGTGGGACAAGGTGGACGACTACGCGGCCCTCACCGCGTACGCGCGGGACCTGGGGGTGGAGATCGGCGCGATCAACACCAACGTCTTCCAGGACGACGACTACAAGCTGGGCTCGGTCACCAACCCCGACCCGGGCGTGCGGCGCAAGGCCACCGATCACCTGCTCGAGGCGATCGACATCATGGGCCAGACCGGGTCGCGCGACCTGAAGCTGTGGTTCTCGGACGGCATCAACTATCCCGGCCAGGACGACCTGCACGACCGCCAGGACCGGCTGGCGGCGGCGCTGCGCGAGGCGTACGACCGGCTCACCGGCGACCAGCGCATCCTGCTCGAGTACAAGCTGTTCGAGCCGGCCTTCTACGCCACCGACATTCCCGACTGGGGTACGTCGTACGCGCACTGCATCGAGCTGGGCGAGCGGGCCACGGTCTGCATCGACACCGGCCACCACGCGCCCGGCACCAACATCGAGTTCATCGTGGCGTTCCTGCTGCGCCAGAAGAAGCTCGGCGCCTTCGACTTCAACAGCCGCTTCTACGCCGACGACGACCTGATGGTCGGGGCGGCCGACCCGTTCCAGCTGTTCCGCATCATGTACGAGATCGTCCGCGGCGGCGCCCTGGACCCCGCGTACGGGATCGCCTTCATGCTCGACCAGTGCCACAACATCGAGCGCAAGATCCCGGCGATCATCCGCTCGGTGATGAACGTGCAGGAGGCCACGGCCAAGGCCCTGCTGGTCGACCGCGACGCCCTGACCCGGGCCCAGCTGGCCGGCGACGTGCTGGAGGCGAACGCGGTCTTCATGGACGCCTACAACACCGACGTCCGCCCCCTGCTGGCCGAGGTCCGCACCGACGCCGGCCTCGACCCCGACCCGATCGCCGCCTACCGCCGGAGCGGCTACGACGAGAAAATCATCGCCGACCGCGTGGGCGGCACCCAGGCCGGCTGGGGCGCCTGACCCTCCGCGAACCGGCCCCGCGCGTCGGCCGCGACCGCGGGGCCGCAGCCGTTCAGGCGGTCCCGACCTCGACCACGGGATTGGTCAGCGTTCCCAGCGGCGCCGACGTGATCTCGATCTGGTCGCCGGGCCGGGTGGTGAAGCCGGCTTCCGGTACGACGCCGGTGCCGGTCAGCAGCACCACGCCGGTCGGGAAGCTCAGCGCGCGGAACAGCCAGCCGGCCAGGTCGTCGAAGGTGCGGGCCATCGCCGCCGTCGAGGTCGTGCCGGCAAAGACCTCGCGGTCGTCGCGCAGCACCCGCAACCCGACCGGGATCGGGCCCGAGCCGACCGTCCACGCCGGCACGATGGCCGGACCCAGGGCGCAGCAACGGTCGTAGACCTTCGCCTGCGGCAGGTAAAGCGGATTTTCACCCTCGATCGACCGGCTGCTCATGTCGTTGCCCAGGGTGTAGCCGAACAGTTCCCCAGCCGAGTTGAGCACCAGGCCGACTTCCGCTTCGGGCACGTCCCATCCGGAGTCGCTGCGGATCCCGACCGCCTCACCGTCGCCGACCACGCGCCAGGGGCTGGACTTGAAGAAGATCTCCGGGCGCTCGTTGTCGTAGACGTGGTCGTAGAGCGAGCCGTGCCCGGACTCCTCCTTGCGGCCGTCCCGGCTGCGCAGATAGGTGACACCGGCCGCCCACACCTCCTGCTCGTCGAGCGGGGGCAGAACCCGTTCGCCGGGCATCTCGCCGGCGGTGGCCTCCCGAGCGGCGGTCTCGATCGTGGCCCGGGCCTGATCGAGCGGCACGGCGAGCAGGCCGGCCAGAGAGCCGTCGAGCTCGCGCCATTCGCGGCCCGAGCGAACTGCCCACCGCGACGACTGCCCGGCCCGCAGACGGTGAAGGGATATCGACATTTGACCATCCTAGGTTCGTGACGTGCGGAAACAGGCCGGAATCAGAGAGGGCGGAAGACGTGGTTACGCTTTTCGGCAGTGCTGGACCCGGCCGCTCGAAGGGATGACCGACATGCCCCGTGTCGTACCGGCGGTCGTCCGCGCGCTCGACATCCTGGAACTGTTCCTGGACCGTCCCCAGCTGTCGGCCCGCGACGTGATGGAACGGCTCGACCTGCCCCGCACCACCGTTCACGAGCTTCTGGTCACGCTCGTGGAACGCTCCTATCTGATCCCGGTACCGGGCCAGCCGGTGCAATATCGGCTCGGCATGCCGCTGTTCCAGCTCGGCGCGGCGTTCGCCGGCCGGCTCGACCTGGTTCGCGAGGCGCAGAGCGTCACCCGCGAGGTGGGCGCCGCGTGCAACGAGGCGGTTCACGTGGCCGTGCTCGACGGAGCCGACGTCATCTACCTGGTCAAGGTCGACAGCACCCACCCGGTCCGGATGGTCTCGGCGGTCGGGCGGCGGTTGCCGGCCAACTGCACCGCGGTGGGCAAGGTCCTGCTGGCCGGCCTCGACCGGTCCACGCTGGACGCCGTCCTGGCGAAGGGTGTCCTGCCGGGCATGACGCCGGAGAGCATCACCGACCCGGACCGGCTGCGGGCCCATCTCGACGGCGTACGGGCCGAGGGGGTCGCGGTCGACATCGGCGAGTCCGACAGCGCCATGCGGTGCGTCGCCGCGGGCGTCCGGAACCACGCCGGGGTCGTCATCGCGGCCATGAGCGTCTCGGCGCCGATCATCCGCTGGACCCCGCAGGCGCACGACGAGTGGACCACGCTCGTGCGGGACGGGGCGGCCACGCTGTCGGTCCGCATGGGCTACCCGGCCCAGCCCCGATAGCCCGCTTACCGCTCCTGGCCAAAAGCCGTATCGAGACATTGACACCCTTCATCGGGGTCCTCTACCGTCGCGTCCACTCTCGACGATATCTCGAACGAGGTTCGATATTTCGAACGCAGACTGGGCGAAGGAGGCGAAGGTCATGGGGGATGGAACGTCGTGGTCCCGGCGCGGCTTTCTGGGGATGGGGGTGGGAGTGCTCGGCGCGGCCGGTCTGGCCGCGTGCGGCGGCACCTCCTCGTCGACCGGCAACGTGCAGGCGGAGGTGCCGAAGGACCTGCTCGACGCCGCGTCGTCGATGAAAGGCTCGGCGATGGGGCTGCTGTCGCAGAAGCTCTACTCCAACGCGGCCAACGAGGCTCTGGACAACTCGATCCGGAAGTTCGCCGACGCCACCGGCACCAAGATTGAGAACAGCCTGGTCCAGGCCGACGCCGGCGACGTCGTGGCCAAGATCGACACCGAGGTCAAGGGCGGCGTGGCGCGCGACCTGGCCTTCATGACCGACTCCCGCTTCATCGCGCAGTTCCACGCGCTGGGCGACCTCGAGGACGTGACCGACGTCGTCAAGGCGTTGACGACCCAGTACGGCGAGCCGTGCGCGGAGGCCAAGAACTTCTGCGTCTTCGACGGCAAGTGGTACGCCATCCCGTACCACTTCATCGGGATCGGCTCGTTCCTGCGCAAGGACTGGATGCAGGAGAAGAGCATCGCTCCCAAGGACGTCTACTCCTGGGAGGAGTTGCGCGACCTGTGCCTGGAGATCTCCGACCCGGGTAAGCGCCGGTTCGGCTGGGGCATGATGGTCAACCGGTCCGGCGACGGCAACGGCATGATCGAGGCCCTGATCAACTCGTACGGCGGAGCCATCGCCTCCAACGACGGCCGGAAGGTCACCTTCGACTCCCCGGAGACGGTGCAGGCGGTGACCTTCCTGGGTGACATCTACACCAATCCCAAGTACAAGCCGATGCTGCCGCCCGGAGTGGCCAGCTGGACCGACACCAGCAACAACGAGAACTGGCTGGCCGGGGTCCTCGGCTACACCCGCAACAGCTTCAGCGTCTACGCGGACTCCAAGACCAAGAAGAACCCCGTGTACGAGAACACCCATGTCTTCTCGGACTGCATCGGACCGGCGACCGACAAGTCGCTGCTGCTCGGCCAGTCCCAGGGCTTCGTGGTCTTCAAGGGCGCCAAGAATCCGGCGCTGGCCAAGCTGCTGGCGCAATACCTGGTCAGCGCGCCCGCACTGGTCGGCGTGTCGAAGGAGGCGCCCGGCCTGGTCATGCCGGCCTGGGAGAAGGTCTGGGACGCCGACCCCTACTTCACCAGCGGTGACCCGGCGTTCCCCATGGTCCGCACCATGTCGCAGCAGCCGCTGCCGCTGGCCACCAGGAACGGCCTGAAGTTCCCGCAGAAGGCCAGCGCCGGCCAGCAGGCCGTCGTCGCGGCCTACGTGCTCACCGACATGATGCAGCAGGTTGTTCAGGGCACGGCGGCCGCCCAGGCCGTGACCGCGGCCCACGCCAAGATGGTGCAGATCTTCGCCCAGCAGGGGCTGCCGCAGTGAGGTTGCTCGTGCGCGAACCCGGGCCGGGCTCGCTCACCCCGACCCAGCGGCGGCTGGGCCGGGACTGGCGGCTGGCGACGCTCTTCCTCGCGCCCACGGCCGTGCTGGTCGGTGTGCTCGTGCTGGTGCCGATCGTCCGGTCGATGATCACCAGCACCACGGAACGGCACGGGTCGGAGAGCGTGTTCGTCGGCCTGGACAACTATCTGGCCCTGGCCGGGGACGACCAGTTCCGTACGGGGGTGGTGAACTCCTTCGTCTTCACCGCCTACGCCGAGATCTTCAAGGTGGTGCTGGGCCTGGCCGCGGCCCTGCTGCTGCACAACCTGGGCCGCGGCCGGGCCCTGCTGACCGGGCTGCTGCTGGTGCCGTGGGTGGTGCCGACGGTGGTGACCGCGTTCAGCTGGCGCGCGCTGCTCGACCCGATCTTCGGCAGCGTCAACACCCTGCTCACTGCCTCGGGGATCGGGCCGCTGCTGGCCTCCACGCACCTTGTCGACGCCTGGCCCGCCGGGTGGCTGTCCGACGCGTCACTGGCCATGCCGTCCGTGATCCTCGTCAACGTGTGGAAGGGGGTGCCGTTCTTCACCGTCTGCTTCCTCGCCGGCCTGAAGGCCATCCCCACCGACCAGTACGAGGCGGCGACCATCGACGGCGCCTCGGCGTTGCAGCGGTTCCTGCACGTGACGCTGCCCGGCCTGCGGCACGTGATCACCGTGACGGTGACCCTCTCGTCGATCTGGACGTTCAACAACTTCGACCTGATCTGGCTGCTGACCCAGGGCGGCCCGGGCGACGTCACGGCGCCGTACGTCCTCGTGGCCTACTCCAAGGCGATCCTCCAGCTCCAGTACGGCGCCGGGGCGGCGGTCACCCTCGTCATGCTGCCGGTCATCGCCGGGCTCGTATTCTTCCTGGTCCGATTGCTGCGTCAGGACGCCGGCGCCGGCCCGGGCCGCGTCCCGCTGTGGCCCTTCGGCGTGCTGGTGGCCGGCTTGCTGGCCTGGGCGTCACCGCACATCTTCTGGAAGGCGGCCCTGATTCTCGGCGTCATCCTGCTGATCGCGGCGGCGGTCGGCCGGGTGGTCTCGGTGCTGCAGGACAAAGGCGGCCGCCGTACGTCGTCCGTGGTGTCCAGGACCGGGCGGGGTGTCGCCCTGACCGGTTTGCTGGCCTTCGTGCTGGGCCCGCTGTACTGGATCGCCGTCACGGCCTTCAAGACCGAGGGACAGGTCGTCGCGCGCGTCGACGACCTGTGGCCGGCCCCGTGGACCTGGGAGCAGTTCGGTGCGCTGTTCACCAACCAGCCGTTCGGCCGCTGGTATCTCAACACCCTGATGGTGTCGGCCGCGTCCACGATCGTCGCCCTCGTGTGCGCCGCCCTGGCCGGATACGCGCTGGCCCGTCTGCGGTTCCGCGGGGCTCAGGGCTTCACCGTCACGGTGCTGCTGACCTACGTGATGCCGGGCGCCCTGTTGTTCATCCCGCTGTACCAGTTGCTCATCGGGGTGCGGCTGACCGACTCGTTGTGGTCGCTGGTGGTGACCTATCCGACCTTCACCATCCCGTTCGCGACCTGGCTGCTGGCCGGATACTTCTCGTCGATCCCGGCCGACCTGGAGGAGGCGGCGCTGGTCGACGGCTGCTCCCGGGTCCAGGCGTTCGGCCGGGTGGTGCTGCCCCTGGCCAAGCCCGGCCTGCTCGCGGTCGCCCTGTTCACCCTGACCAACGCCTGGAACGAGTTCCTGTTCGCGTTCGTGTTCATCACCAAGGACGAGTTCAAGACCCTGCCCGTGGGGATGCAGTCGATGATCGCCGGAGATGTCGTGCCGCAGGGCCAGCTGGCTGCGGCGTCGCTGCTGGTCAGCATCCCGGTGGTGGTCATCTACGCGTTCGGCCAGCGCTTCCTGACCGAGGGCCTCACCGCGGGCGCGGTCAAAGGTTGACCGAACTGCTCAGGCACGGCGCTCGCCGGCCGATCACAGGGCCGACGTTTTCAGCGAGCGAGGAGCCACGGATGGAGCAGTACCTCACTACCGCGTCGGATGTGACCACGGCGCTTTTCGGGCCGGAATCGGGTATTCCCTGGTGGGCCTGGCTCCTGGTGGTCGTGGCGGTGTTCTGGAAGGTTGCGGTCAGGGAGCCGAAGACCGCCACCGAGCGGGACAACGCGATGCTCGGCGAGATGTTCGGGGACGACAACAAGGGCAAGAAAAAGAAGAAGTAGCCGGCGCCCGGGACAGCGGCGCCGGCTGCTTCGAGAACTTTTCAGGCGGCCTGGGGCGGGGGCTCGGCGGCCCCCGTCATGATGGCCACCGCCTCGCTCATCGAGTGGGACTTCGGGGTGATGACCGTGGCCCGGCGGCCCAGCCGCTGGATGTGGATGCGGTCGGCCACCTCGAACACGTGCGGCATGTTGTGGCTGATCAGGATGACCGGCAGCCCCCGGTCGCGGACGTCGCGGATCAGCTGCAGGACGCGGTTGCCCTCCTTGACGCCGAGCGCCGCGGTCGGCTCGTCGAGGATCACCACCTTGCTGCCGAACGCGGCCGACCGGGCCACCGCCACCGCCTGCCGCTGGCCGCCGGAAAGCGACTCGACGGCCTGGCCGATGTTCTGCAACGTGGCAACACCCAGTTCGCTCATGTGGCGTTTCGCTTCGGAGCGCATCTGGCCCTTGTCGAGCATCCGGAACACCGAGCCCAGCGGGCCGGAACGACGCTGCTCCCGGCCCAGGAACAGGTTGTCGGCGATGTCCAGGCCGGGCGCCACCGCGAGGGTCTGATAGACGGTCTCGATGCCGGCGGTGCGCGCGTCCATGGGCGTACGGAAATGGACTCTCTGGCCGTCGAGGAAGATCTCGCCCTCGTCGGGGACCAGAGCACCGGACAGCGCCTTGATCAGGCTGGACTTGCCGGCGCCGTTGTCGCCGATGACCGCCAGGATCTCGCCGGGATACAGCTCGAGGTCGCTGCCGTTGATCGCGACGACCCGCCCGTACCGCTTGGTCAGACCCTTCGCCTGCAGCACGGGGGTCTGCGTGGCCGCGTGCTTTCCCGTCGTGGCGGTCATGTCTTCACCTTCCTGATCCACTGGTCGAGGGAGACCGCGACCAGCACCAGCAGGCCGATCGCGAAGCCCTGCCAGACCACCTCGACGCCGCCCAGCTGCAGGCCGTTGCGGAACACGCCGACGATGAGCGCGCCGATCAGCGTGCCGATCACGCTGCCCCGGCCGCCGAAGAGGCTGGTGCCGCCGAGCACGACGGCGGTGATCGAGTCGAGGTTGTACTCGACGCCCACGTTGGGGCTGGCCGAGGCGAGCCGGCCGATCAGGATCCAGCCGCCGATCGCATAGAGCAGGCCGGCCACGGTGTAGACCGAGAAGAGCACCCGGCCGGTCTGGATGCCGGCGAGCCGCGCGGCCTCGGTGTCGTCGCCGGTGGCGTAGACGTGTTTGCCCCACGCGGTGTTGCCGAGGGCGTAGAAGAAGAACGCGAACAGCAGCAGCATGATGATCGACCCGTACGTCAATCGGAAGTTGCCGATCGGGATCGAGTCGCCGGTCCATGTCATCAGGCCGGGCATGTCGGTTCCGCGTACGGTCTCGGAATTGCTCACCACCGAGTTGAGCGAGAAGAAGATGGTCAGCGTGCCGAGCGTGACGATGAACGGTGGCAGTTTTATCCGCGTCACCAGGAAGCCGTTGATCGCGCCCATCGCGGTGCCACAGGCGAAACCGAGCAGCAGCGCGATGATTCCCGGCATGCCGGCCTTGACGCAGAACTCGGCCATCAGGATCGACGAGAAGACGGCGATCGCGCCCGCCGACAGGTCGATTCCGGCGGTCAGGATGATCAGCGTCTGACCGAGGGCGAGCACGGCGATGACCGTCACCTGTTGCAGCACCAGCGACAGGTTGGTGGCGGTCAGGAAACGCGCGTTGACGATGGAGAACGCGATGATCGCCACGATGAGAACGGCCAGCGGTCCCAGTACGGGATTCGAGTGCAGCAGATGCTGAATGCGCAGGCCGAGCGAGTCGTTCTTCTGTACGTCGAAGTCGGCGGGAGCGGTCGTGGTGGTGGCCATGTCAACCCCAGCAGTTCTGCTTGCCCCACGCGGAGTCCTTCGCCTCCACGCCGGCCTGCGGGTCGTCGGTGATCAGTTGGGTTCCGGTGTCGTAGAAGTCCTTGCCGGGTGTCGCCTGCGGCCGGGTGCCGTCCTTGGCGTACGCGGCGATGGCGTCGATGCCCATCTGCGCCATCTTCAGCGGGAACTGCATCGAGGTGGCCCCGATGATCCCCTTGGACACGTTGTCGACACCCGGGCAGCCGCCGTCGATCGAGACGATGACGGTGTCCTTCTCCTTGCCGGCCGCCTGCAGAGCCAGGTAGGCGCCGGCCGCCGCGGGCTCGTTGATCGTGTAGACCAGGTTGATCGACGAGTCCTTCTGCAGCAGGTTCTCCATCGCGGTCCGCCCGCCGTCCTCGGCGCCGTCGGTGACGTCGTGGCCGGCGATCCGCGGGTCGTTCTCGTCGCCGATCTTGTTGGGGTCGCCGATGTCGATGCCGAAGCCGTCGAGGAAGCCCTGATCGCGCTTGACGTCGACCGAGACCTGGTTGGCGTTGAGGTCCAGCATGGCGATCTTCGCCTCTTTGCCGTCCTTGTCGAACTTGGCCTTGGCCCACTGCCCGATCAGCTTGCCGGCCTGGTAGTTGTCGGTGGCGAAGGTGGCGTCGGCGGCGTTGGGCGGGTCGACCGGCGTGTCCAGGGCGATCACCAGCATGTCCTGCTCGTGCGCCTTGTCGATCGAGGGCACGATCGCCTTGGAGTCGTTCGGGGTGATCAGGAAACCCTTGGCGCCGAACGACATCAGATTCTCGATCGCCTGCACCTGCGCCTCGTTGTCGCCGTCCTGCTTGCCGGCGAAACTCTGCAGCTCGACGCCCTGCTGCTTGGCGGCGTTCTGAGCGCCCTTTCTCATCTGGACGAAGAAGGGGTTCGTGTCGGTCTTGGTGATCAGACCGACGACGTCTTCGCCGGTGCCCCGGTTGCAGGCGGCGGCCGTGCCGAGCACGAGGGTCACCACGCAGCCGGCGGCCAGCATCCTTCCTGCTCTGGACATGGTGGGATCGCGCATGTCTCCTCCCGAACCGATTTAGCGGTCTTTCGCGCATTGAGAGACAACGTTGTCTCGAAGTAGACGCCCGCCTTCACGGCATGTCAACAATGGGTTTCCAAGATGTTGCACAGCGTGATCAACATCGATGGAGGTCGAAGGATGACGCCTCAGCGACCGACCATGAACGACGTGGCCCGCACGGCCGGGGTCAGCCTCAAGACCGTGTCGCGGGTGGTCAACGGCGAGACCACGGTCGCCCCCGACCTGGTGGCGCGCGTCCAGGCGGCGGTCGAGTCGCTCGACTACCGTCCCCACGTCGGCGCGACCATGCTGCGCCGCCACGACCGGAGCACCCGGACGATCGGGGTCCTGCTCGACGACGTGTCACACCCGTTCTCGGCCGCGTTGCACCGGGCGGTCGAGGATCAGGCCCGGTCCCGCGGCATCCACGTTCTGACCGGCAGTCTCGACCATGACCCCGTACGGGAAAGGGATCTGGCCGCCGCTTTCGCCGAGCGCCAGACGGACGGCTTGATCCTGGCCCCGAGCGGCGCTGAGCTGGAGCCGCACACCATGCCGGTGGTCTTCGTCGACCGCATCCCGGCCGGCGCCACCGGCGACACCGTGGTCTCGACGAACGTCTCGGGGGCGGCCGGCGCCGTCCGCCACCTGATCGCCCACGGCCACCGCCAGATCGGTTTCCTCGGCGGCCACCGGCACCTGTCCACCGCCCGCGACCGCTACCGGGGCTACCAGCGCGCACTGGGCCGTCGCGCCGGCCCCGCGGTGCACGATCTGCACGATCCGACCGAGGCCGAGAAGGCGGCGATCGCCATGCTGCGCGGCCCCGGCGCCCCGACCGCGTTGTTCGCGGCCCGCAGCACGGTGACCTTCGGGGCCGTACGGGCCCTGCGCCGCCTGGGCCGCCAGCATGCGGTGGCGCTGGTCGGCTTTGGCGACTTCCCGCTGGCCGACCTGCTCGACCCGCCGGTCACGGTGGTCGCCCAAGACCCGGCCCGGATGGGCCGCACGGCGGCCGAGGCCTTGTTCGAGCGCATCGACGGCTACGACGGCGCACCGCGCGAGATCCGCATCCCCACCACCCTGATCCCCCGCGGCTCGGGCGAGCTGTAGCCGGCTGAGGGGCAAACCGAACCCGCGGGTCCCGCAGAACGAAGGCTCATGCGCCGCAAATCGAACACGCACGCGGCGCAAATCGAAAGGCCAAGGTGCCGCAAATCGAAAGCTTCACCGCCGCGGATCGAACATTTCCCAGCTAGGATGAGGTGTGTCAACCTCAGATCTGGTTCCGCGCCGAGCCGCCGCTCAGGTTGTGGCCGCGCTGACTGACACCCGGGTGGTGCTCATCAGCGGCGCACGCCAGGCGGGCAAGAGCACCCTCGTCAAGGTCGTCGCCGGTGACCGGCTCGCCGACCGCCGCGACCTCGATCGCGAGGCCGACCGCGCGGCCGCAATCGCCGACCCGGAGGGTTTCGTCGACTCCCCGCAGCTGCTGGTCATCGACGAGATCCAGCGCGTGCCGCAGCTGTTGCTCGCCATCAAGGTGGCGGTCGACGGGGATCCCCGCCCAGGCCGCTATCTGCTGACCGGCTCATCGCAGCTGTACGGGATGGTCGCCGCCCCCGACGCCCTTCCCGGACGCATGGAGACCGTCGAACTTTGGCCCTTCTCCCAGGGGGAGATCGACGGTGCGCCGGACGGCTTCGTGGACGCGATCTTCACACTCGGCCCGGCACTGAGGCACCAGTCGTCCGTGACCCGTGCCGATTATGCCGCCAGGATCGTGCGAGGCGGACTCCCCGAGGCCACCGTCCGCAACGATGCCCGGCGCCGTCAGCGCTTCTTCGACTCCTACGTCCAGGCGCTCATAGACCGTGACGTCCGACAGCTGTCGGACATCCAGCACAAGGGAGAGCTGCGCAAGCTGGTACGGCTGCTGGCGGCGAGGTCGGCGACCGTCATCGGCGCCAACTCGCTGGAGTCAGCGCTCGGGTTGAGCCGCCCGACGATCGCCCGCTACCTCCAGGCGCTGGAGGAGATCTTTCTGGTCAAGCGGATCCCCGGCTGGTCGCGCAATCTCGGGACCAGGGCCACGGCCGCCCCCAAGCTGGTCTTCGTCGACTCCGGGCTCGCCGCGAACGAGCTCGACGTGGACGCTCATGCGCTGCTCCGGCCCGGAGCGCAGTTCGGGCCGCTGCTCGAGTCGTTCGTGTTGTCCGAGCTGTCGCGTCAGCTCACCTGGTCGGAACAGGCCGTGGAGATTTTCCACTACCGCGACCACAGCAAGTTCGAGGTCGACGCCGTGCTGGAGAACAGGGCCGGCCAGGTCGTCGGCGTCGAGGTAAAGGCCGCTTCGACCGTGAGATCCGACGATTTCCGAGGACTGCGCAGATTGGCCGACCGTCTCGGCGACGACTTCATCGCCGGGGTCGTCCTCCACACCGGCGACTCGACGCTCCCGTTCGGCGACCGGATGCGGGCCATGCCGGTCAGCGCGCTCTGGCAGGTGGCCGCGCCGTCAGGTGAGGCCTGAGACGAGCGTGAGCACACCGTTCAGCACCTCGAGCAGTTGCGCCACGAACGCCAGCACCAAGGTGCCGATCATCAGGCGCCGGGCTGTCTTCTTCATGACTCGAACTGTGCGACCGTTCGCGGGCGGATCGGATCGGCGACGTACCGGTACATAGGCGAGACGTCGCGGGCCCGGCGGCGCCTACCGTCAGTAGACATCGGAGGGAGACTGCGATGTCACGATCGGCGAAGCCTGACCCCATCATCGGCGACCGGATCCGGGCGCGGCGGCTCATGCGTGGGTGGAGCATCCGTAACGCGGCCGACCGGGCCGGCATCTCGCACGCCTCGTGGAGCCGGATCGAGCGGGGACTGCAGGCGGCCGACAACCGGTTCGTGCTGGCCGACATCGCGGTCGCGCTGGAGTGCTCGATCGTCGAGCTGACCGGCACGCCGATGCCCACCGCCGACCGCCGGGCCGCCGAGGCCCAAGCCGGTGTCGCCGCGCTGCGGCAGGCGCTGGTCGACATCGACCCGGTGACGGACGCCCGGGGTACGGCGCGGCCGGTCGCCGAGCTCGACCGCGACCTCACGTTGCTGCGCGACCTGCGTCACGACTGCGAGTACGACCGCGCGATGGCGTTGGCGCCCCGGCTCGTCGGTGACCTGTACGCGGCGTGCGACGGGCCCGAACGCGGCCCGGCTCTGCGGATGCTGTGCGAAGCGACGTTCCTGGCCTCGTCCCTGCTGCGCGCGCTGGGCCATCCGGGGGACGCCTGGGTCGGCGCGGAACGCTGCCACGAGCTGGCCGCCGAGATCGGCGACCCCGCGCTGCTCGGACTGGCCGCCTTCTCCCGGGCCTGCGCCGCGATCAACTGCGGGTCCCGGCGGCGGGCCCTCACGATCACCGAACAGGCGGTCAGCGCCGCCGATCCGGGGCTCGAGGTCACGGGAGTGCTGCATCTGGTCGGGGCCGTGGCGGCCCGCGACGACGCCTGGGCCGTCGAGGCAGCGCGGATCGCCGCACGTACGGGGGAAACCGCCACCCACGCACTCTTCTTCGGCCCGGCCAACGTCAACCTGTGGCGGATCGGCACCACGATCGACGCCGGGGACTCCGCCCGCGCGGTCGCGATGGCCTCAACCGTCGATCTGAGCGCGGCCCAGGTCAAATCGCGGCTGGTCTTCTTCCACACGGATCTGGCGCGGGCCTATGCGGGGATGCGTTCCCGTGAAGACGAGGCCGTGCGGCACCTGCTCGTCGCGGAACGTGTGGCCCCGCAACACGTCCACTCGTCGCCGCTGCTGCAGGAGACGACCCGGGCTCTGCTCGACCGGGCGCGGCGCCGGGCCGGCGGAACCGCTCTGCGAGGGCTGTGCGAGCGGATGCGGGTCGGGCAGTAAAAAGCACGGACGGACAGACAGCGGCGCCGCGGGGATGACCCGCGGCGCCGCCTCTCATCGGAAGAGAACTGTCACGGGAAGTTGGTGACCGTGGAGGGCACCACGTTGCTGGCCTGCGCCGGGGCGCCGATGTTGTTGACCACGTGGTCGATCGTTCCGGCACCCAGCGAGATCGTGAAGATGTTGTGCAACTTCACGCCGCCGTGGGTGGGGGCCTGGAAACCGTTGGCCGAGTGGATGGCCGGGTTGTCCAGGAAGACCGCGTAGCTGCCCATCGCCCACGCCTCGTGGGTCTGCACGCTGTCGGCCACCTTGTAGGCCGGGTAGCCGAGGACACCGTCGGTGCGCCACGCGGCGTTGGACGGCGGGTCGTACGGCTGCTCGTTCTGCAGGAAGTACGTGCGGCCGCCGTTGCCGTTCCAGAGCACCTCGGTCTTCTGGTAGTGCTCGACGAACAGGCCGTACGCGGTCACGTTGTTGCCGTTGACGATCAGGCCACTGTCGGCCGTGTTGACCGTCCAGCCGTAGGTGCCGGCGTTGCCGTGGTCGGCCCGCCAGGCCCAGATGTGGTCGATGATCACGTTGTTGCTGTTCACCAGCAGGCTGTTGGTGGCCTTGCCGGCGATGTAGCCACCGATCCGGAAGAAGACGTCCTGGACCGTCGACGGGTTGGCGGCGTGGTTGGCCGAGGAGCCGGCCGCGCCCATCACCAGCAGGTTCGGCGAGTTGGTGGTGCCCGCGTCGAACAGCACGCCGGCGATCTTCACGCCGTCCACGTCGGCCACCTGCATGCCGGTGACGCCGTTGTCCGGGATGATCGTCGCGTAGCCGAGGCCGAGCACCACGGTGTTGGCCCGGGTCACGTTGATCGTCTGGTTGATGTGGTAGATGCCGGGCTGGAAGATCAGGTTCAGGCCCTGCGCGAGCGCCTGGTTGATCCGCGCGGCGGTGTCACCGGGCTTGGCCACGTAGAACTGCGAGAGCGGGATCGACGAGCCCGGGGTGTTCCCGTTGACCCAGGTCGCGCCCGAGGTGTTGGTGCGCAGGTTCGGCACGAAGACCGCGTAGTCGCTGCCGCTCTGGTAGAGGTAGGGCTTCTCGCGGATGACCGGGGTCTGACCGATGACCGTGTACGGCGGGTTCGGGTAGCTGGCGGCCGGGGCGCCCTGCACGCCGACGAACGTCTGGTTCCACACCGCGTTGGTGTTCGAGCCGATCTGGCTGTCGCGGGTGAACCACTGCTGCTGCGAGTACTGACCCTCGCTGCCGCTGATCCGGGAGTCCGAGATGTAGCCGCCGGACGCCCAGCCGTAGCCGTTGGGGGCCAGGTTGAGGTTGCCGTGGATGTCCATGCGGCGGAACGGCGCGGCCTGCGAGACGGCCCAGCGGTTGGTGCCGTTCACCGGGTAGACCGACACGTTCTCGGTGCTGCGCCAGAAGTTCTGGGTGGCGTTGCCCTGGAACCAGCCGGCGTCGACGGTGATGTCACCGTTGATCCGCACGTCCTGCGGGTTCTGCCCGAGGCCGACGATCGACGTGTAGAAGCCGACCTGGATGTTCAGGTTGTTGTAGGTGCCCGGCTTGAACGCCAGCACGTAGCGCCCGGTGCCGAACTGCGCCGACTCCTGCTGCGCGAAGATCTGGTCGGCCCGCGCCTGGATGCTGGCGCTCGACATCGACGGGTCGAAGACGACCACGTTGGCGCCGAGGCTGCCACCACCCGGGATCGGGTCGCCGGTCGGGGGCGGGGTGGTCGGCGGCGGCGTGGTCGGGGGTGTGGTGGTGCCGCCGCCGTAGACCTTGAACTCCCACAGCGAGTAGCCGTAGCCGGTGGTGCGCTGGGTGCCGTACATGCGCACGTACCGGCCGGTGCCGTTGACCGTGAGGTTCTGGTTGCCGCCGGTCGAGGTGGTCGTCGAATAGATGCTGGTCCAGCTGCTGGCGTTGTCCGAGACCTGGATCTGGAAGGCCTTGGCGGCGGCCGTCTCCCAGTTCAGCTCGACGCGGCTGATCGCCTGCGAGCTGCCCAGGTCGACCTGCAGCCACTGCGGGTCGCTGAACGCCGACGACCAGCGGCTGCCGGCGTTGCCGTCGACGGCCTCGGAGGCGAGATAGGCGCCGGCGGCTTCGGTGGACGACGCGGTGGCCGGTTTGCCCTGCGAGAGCAGGGTTTCGGCGGCGTTCGCGCCGACCGCGGTGATCGCGGCGTAACCCGCGACGACGGTGGCGACGAGGCCGCTGACCGCGGCCAATCGCCAGGGGGAGCGCCTCCGCACAGGTGCGGAGGAGACGGGGATGGTCATTGCTTCTCCTTGGGCGGGGATGCGCAAGGGGGACTCTTGCGCCCTAGGGAAGGCCGAACTCTCCTCGGGGTGTTTGGAGAGCGCTCCCCCGCGACCGACGCTATGGACGCGTTCATCCGCTGTCCATAGATGAACACGGTTCCGGAACCTCGCCGGCCTTGTGCCGGAAACCTCGGCGCGAGAGCTGCCCCTTCGGGCAAAACCACAGTTCAGGGCCGCGCGTCGGCTGCCCTTCCGGTCACTTGACGGTCCGATAACGAAGACCACGGAACCGGTTCCGCCACGACTTGATTAAACACTCGAACCCCTCAATTCGGCTAATCTTACTCCCGTACGGCCAAGGAAAGCGCTCTACGCTGAACGGGTGCGTCTGGTCCTCACGAGCGACACCCACCTGCCCAAGCGGGCCCGCGACCTACCGCCCCGGCTGTGGGCCGACATCGACACGGCCGACGTCGTGATCCACGCCGGCGACTGGGTCGACGAGGCCACGCTGGACGCCTTCGAGGAGCGGGCGTCCCGCCTGATCGCCTGCTACGGCAACAACGACGGCGCCGGACTGCGGTCCCGTCTGCCCGAGATCGCGTACGCCGACCTGGCCGGTCTGCGGTTCGCGGTGGTGCACGAGACGGGCCAGTCGACGGGCCGGACCGAACGCTGCGCGGCCCGCTTCCCCGAGGTGGACGTGCTCGTCTTCGGCCATTCCCACATCCCGTGGGACACCACCGCGGCCAACGGCCTGCGGCTGCTCAACCCCGGCTCCCCCACCGACCGCCGGCGCCAGCCGCACTGCACCTACCAGACCGCCGAGATCCACGACGGCACGCTGACCGACGTACGTCTGATCACCCTCTGAGGCGGCCGGCGAGTCACCAGGAGCCGGCGAGTCACAGGGAGCTGGCTATTTCCAGAGCGGCCCGGCGCGGGTCGCCGCCCCAGCGGCTCGCGAAAGCGTCGTAAAGGCGCCAACCGGCCTGGGTCAGGGCGCGGCGACGGGCCAGGTGGGCCTCGGGACCGTCGGGGTGGGGTCCGCAAAGGACACCGAGCGGGGCCTCGGGCGGGCCGACGCAAAGGTCGATCGTCCAGCGGCCGACGGCGTACGCGGGCCGGGTGATCACGTCGAGGCGGTTCAGCTCGGTCGCCAGCTCGGCGGCCCAGCCCGTGCCGGCTGCGGGCAGAACCGCGAGCGGGGCCGAAGCGAGCGGCGACGCGGCGTACGCGAAGAAATCGCCGATCAGACCGGTGGGCTCGTCCAGCGCCGTCACCACGATCAACTTCCGCCGGGCCCGGGTGACCATGACGTTGAACAGGTTGGGATCGGCCACGAAACGACGCCGCCCGGGCGAGTCGTCGGCGCTCAGACCCAGCGAGACGATCACGACGTCGGCTTCGCTGCCCTGGAACGCGTGGACCGTGCCGACGCGCAGGCCCAGCTCCTCGATCCGCTCGACCGGGTACGCCTCGACCAGCGCCGCCTCCAGGGCGTCGGCCTGCGGGCGGAACGGGGAGATCACCCCGATTCCCCGTACGCCCGAAGCGGCCGTCTTCTCGACAAGCTCGAGCACCGCCGCGACCTCGTCCTCGGCCCGCACCACGTCGATCGCGTCGGCCCGTTCGGTGGCCGGAGTGCGGGTCAGCACGTCGAGCCGGTCGTTGTAGAAGCGCCGCGCCGAGAACCCGATCAGGTGCGGCACGCTGCGGTGATGCTCGGCCAGCCAGGTCGCCGGGGCGGCTCCCGCGGCCAGGTCGTAGGCGCTCACCCGCCGTACGTCGGTCCGCTCGTCCGCCCCGTGCCGCGCGAGCACCTCGGCCACGTCGACGTCGCTGACGAACGAGACGAACCGCAGCTGCCGCGGATCGCCGACCACCAGAGCGCGCCGGGCCCGGGCCAGCACCGGCGCCGCGCGCACCTGGTCCACATGGGACGCCTCGTCCAGCACCACCAGGTCGAACATCCCGGGCGCGGCGGGCAGCAGATCCTCGACGTCGGCGACCGTGCCGATCCAGAGTGGGAGAGCGCGTACCAACGGCCCGGCCTCGATCGTGGCGAGCAGTTCACGACGACGGTTGCGCCCGGCCCGCAACGCCGCGGCGAGTTCGGCGGCACCCCGGCGCGCGGCCCGGTCCCAGCGTTGTTGACTGCGCGCATCCCGGCGCATCGCGTCACCGACGGCCCGGGCCAGCTCACCCTCGGCCTCGTGCAGGCGAGCCCACCGCGACTCCAGGTCGGTGCCGCCGGTTGCGGCGAGGTGGGCGGCGGCACGCTGCGCGGCGGCCGCGGTCAGAGCTTCCCGTACGAGGGAAGGGTTGCCGAGCCGCCGCAACGTCCACCACCGGGCCAGGCCACCCCGGTCGAGCCGCGCCCGCGAACGCTCCAGATCGACGCCCTCTCGGAACGCGCCAGGCACCTCGGCGGTCAGCTCGGCGAGCCGGGGTTGCCAGTCCGGCAGCTCGGCCGCCCGTGATTCGAGTTCGAGGGCCCTCGTCAGTTCGAGGCGCAATTCCCGTACGGAACCCTGGGCCGTTCTGACCCTCGCCGCGTCGGCCCGCAACTCACCGTCGCTCGCGCCGTCGCCGAGCCCGGCGGTCAGCTCGGTGGCCAGGCTCTCCCGCCGGGCCGCGTCGCCGAACAGCACCGGAACCGGGCCCGGATAGCGTTCCAGCAGCCCGGCCAGCACCTCGGCGGCGTGCGGCGACTGGGTCGCGACCAGCACCGACCCGCCGCGGTGGACCACTTCGAGCGCGGCCGCGACGACGGCGTGGCTCTTGCCGTTGCCCGGCGGCCCCGAGACGACGGTGATCGGCGCCGTGCGCACCCGCCGCACCACTTCGGCCTGGGCCTCGCTCAACGGCAACGGCGACACCACGTCCGTACGGTCCTCTTCATGCTCCGGGCTCTCCCCGTAGAGCGCGGCCAGCGCCGTCCCGGTGAGGTCGCGGCCGGCCCAGCTGCGCAGACCGTCGGCGAGGCCGGCCCCGAACACGTCCCGCACCACATAGAGCGCGGCCTCGGGCACGAGCACGACCCGGTCGGTGGGGGCGCGGCGCCCGGTGGCCAGCGCGTCGACCGGCAACCCGGTCGCCTCGGCGGCCGACCACATCCAGGCCTTGCTGCCGGTCGCCTCGAGCCATCCCGGCCCGGCCAGCCCCGGCGCCGCCTCGAGCGCGGCGGCCAGGTCACGGTCCCCGATCAGCGGCGTGATCTCGATGTCCCCGGCCGGCACGACGCGGTAGCCGAGCAGCCCCCGTTCGAGCTGGACCGGCTGGCTCAGCAACGGCACCCGGATCTTGCGCGTCCTGCCCTCGACCTCGGCCCGCCCGACGAGCAGCCCCCAACCGCGGCGCAGAGGCCTTTCCTCGCGGTGCAGCACCCCGATCGCGGCGAGCCGGTTCGCCTCCTTGGTGCGCCCGACCCGCTCGGCGTCGTCGAGCCACACCAGCGGCTGCCCACCACGGCTGACGTCGAACTCGCGGTCACCCCCGGCCGGCGCGAGCTCGGCCAGCACTGCGAACACCCGCGACGGCTCCATCGAGCCCGAGGCTACGCGACCCGCACACTCCAGAACCGCCGGACCGCGCCCCCACCCGCCACCGTCGCCGCGTCACCCCGCCTTCGTCCCGCCGCCGCCCTTTTCGCCGGGCCGCCGTCGCCAGCTCCAGCCACCTTCCCCCGCGCCACCGCCACCGCTCCCCAGCAGCCGCCACCTCCTTTCCCGCGCCACCGCCGCCTTCGTCCTGTCGCGGCTGTTGTTGCCGGTCACCGCCGTCTTTCCCCCGTCACCACCACCGCTTCCATTGCGTCACGCCGCCTTTCGCCCGTCATCGCCTCTTCGCCGTAGCACCGCCCCCTGCCGCCACTTCCTCGTTTCGGCGCCGGCCTTTCGCCCGTCATCACGCCTTCGCCGTGCCACCGTCCCCTTCCTCGTTCCGGCGCCGCCCATTCCAGTCACCACCGCCGCCATCCGATGCAGCTACCTCCCACGCCACCACCTGCTTTCCAGTCACCGCCGCCCTCGTCTGCCTCTTTTCTTCGCGGCCTGCGTACTGTCGCCGGCGTGGAGGACTTCCAGCGGCCACGAGTGACCGACGCGCCCCGGGCCGTCCGGAATGCGGTCGTCCGGCTGCTCGGTGAGCCGTTGGCGGACGAGCAACCCGCCGACTCGGGTTTCACGCCGTCGATCGCGTCGCTGGTCACCGGTGCGGGCGGGAAGCGGCTCTTCATCAAGGCGACGCGCGACGAGGCGGGCGTCGTTCTGGCCGGCGTGACCGGTTCGCTCGGCCCACGGTTGGTGGGCAGCGCCTCGGCCGACGGCTGGTGGGTCGCCGCGTATGAGGTGGTCGAGGGCGATCCCGTGACACGGTGGGCGGCGGCGGATCTGCCTGAGCTGGTGACGGTCCTGCGGCGTACGCGGGAACTGCTCGACCCCTCCCCTGTCACGGGCACAACGCCGTACGCGGAAGCCTTTGTCCCTCGCCTTGGCACCTGGGCGGCGCTGAACCGTGAGCCCGGCGCCCGTCAGTGCGTGGAACACGTGCGCGACATCGCTTTGCCGGTCGACCTGCCGATCGGCCTGCTCGCAGATCTGGAGAGCCGCTGGCTGCCGGCGCTGTCCGGAGGCCGCGCCCGACACGACGCCGCCCTGCACCACGGCGATCTGCGGCGCGACAACTTCCTGCGGCGCCCCGACGGGCGGCTCGTCATCGTGGACTGGACCCACCTGTGGACCGCGCCCGGCTGGATGGACGTAGTGCGTCTGGCCCCCGACGTGGCCGCCTGCGGTCACGACCCCGAGCAACTACTGCTCTCCTGCTGGCCGGACGCGCCGCCCGACGCGGTGAACGTGGCGCTGGCCGGACTGGCCGGCCGAGCCTGGCGCGAATGGCACCTGCCCGGCCCGCGCCGGCTGCGCGACATGCAGCGTGAGCAGGGCCTGCAGACGTTGCGCTGGCTGGCCACCCGCCTCGGGCACGTCAGGGTGTGAGCCGCGGGTGGCGGGTCAGAGGCTGAGCCGCGGACACCGGCCCAGGGGTGAGCCGCGGACGCCGGCCCCAGGGTGAGCCGCGGACGGCGGGTCAGGGAGTGAGCTTTCGGATGATCGCCGGGATGCGGGCGACCAGCTCACGTTCCTCGGCGCCCAGCGTGGCCATGGCCTCGGCGATGCGACCGGCCCGGACCTGACGCTGCTCACCCAGCCGGGCGGCTCCGGCCCCGGTGACGGCCACCACCATCTGACGGCGGTCGTGCTCGGCCGGCGCGAGCGTGACCAGGCCCTGCGATTCCAGCAACCCGACCGTACGGGTCATCGACTGATGCTTGACCCGCTCCCGGCGGGCCAGGTCGGCGATCGACAGCGGGCCCTCCCGCACCAGGTGGCCCAGCGCCCCGGCCTGCCCGGGCGGCATCGTCTCGTACGCCCGCACCTGGCGCACGAAGTCACCGACGGCCGCCCGCAGGTCCTCGGCGATCTCCATGTCGTCACTCACTGGCCGAACTCTACAGCAATGCTGTACTTTTCCGTTGTACAGCGAGACTGTAGAACTGGAGTGCATCGATGGCTTACGACCCGTACGAACTGGCTTTTCCGGCTCTGGCCTTCACCCTGACCAGCACGGACTTCGAGGCGGGCGGCGCGCTCCCCCGCGACGCCTATGCGAACGAGGGCAATCAGTCCCCGCAGCTGGGGTGGGCCGACCTGCCCGCCGGCACACGCAGCCTGGTCGTGACCGCCTTCGACGCCGACGCCCCGATCCCGGGTGGCCTCTGGCACTGGATCGTCAAGGACATCCCGGCGACCGCGACCGGCCTGGCCCACAACGCCGCGGCCGCCCTTCCCGGCCGCGCCCGCCACGTGCCGAACGACCTGGGCGTGGCGGGCTATTCGGGCGTCAACCCGCCCGCCGGCACCGGCACACACCGGCTCTTCCTCTGCGTGACGGCCCTGAGTGTCGACACGCTCGACGTTCCGGACGGGCAGTCGTTGGCGATGTTCAACATCAGCCTGCTGCCGCACACCCTCGGCCGGGCCGTTCTCGTCGCCACCAGCACCGCTCCGTCGGCGTCGGCGTCGGCGTCGGCGTCGGCGTCGGCGTCGGCGTCGGCGTCGGCGTCGGCGTCGGCGTCGGCGTAGAAAAAATCCCGCAGGCTCCGGGAAAGGAGCCTGCGGGACGGCGAACGAAAGAGATCAGCCCAGGTCGACCGTGGGGTAGAGCGGGAAGCCGGCCAGCAGCTCGTGGGCCTGCTTGTGCACGCGGTCGGAGACGGCCGGGTCGAGGTGGAACTTGGCCTTGGAGGTCGCGTCGGGAGTGGTTCCGGCGAGGACCGTGTGGATCAGCTCGGCGATCTGGTCCATCTCGGCCACGCCCAGGCCCCGGGAGGTCAGGGCGGGGGTGCCGATGCGGATGCCCGAGGTGTACCAGGCGCCGTTCGGGTCGTTCGGGATCGCGTTGCGGTTGGTGACCACGCCCGAGTCGAGCAGGGCCTGCTCGGCCTGGCGACCGGTCAGCCCGAACGGGTGCACGTCGATCAGCACCAGGTGGTTGTCGGTGCCGCCGGAGACCAGCTGCACACCCCGCTTGAGCAGGCCCTCGGCCAGCGCCTGGCTGTTGGTGACGATCTGCTGGGCGTAGGTGGCGAAGGACGGCTGCCGGGCCTCGGCGAACGCGATCGCCTTGGCCGCCATGACGTGGGCGAGCGGGCCGCCGAGCACCATCGGGCAGCCACGGTCGACCTGGTCGGCCAGCTCGGGCTGGGCGAAGACGGCGCCACCGCGCGGGCCGCGCAGCGACTTGTGGGTGGTCGTGGTGACGATGTGGGCGTGCGGGAACGGGCTGAAGTCGCCGGTGAAGACCTTGCCCGCGACCAGACCGGCGAAGTGCGCCATGTCGACCATGAACGTCGCGCCCACCTCGTCGGCGATCTCGCGCAGCGTCGCGAAGTTCACCTTCCGGGGGTACGCGGAGTAGCCGCCCACGATGATCAGCGGCTTGAACTCGCGGGCGGTGTCGCGCAGGGCCGCGTAGTCGATCTGGCCCGTCGCCGGGTCGACACCGTACGAGCGCTGGTCGAACATCTTGCCCGAGATGTTCGGGCGGAAGCCGTGGGTGAGGTGGCCGCCGGCGTCGAGGCTCATGCCGAGCATGCGCTGGTTGCCGAAGGCCTGCCGCAGCTCGGCCCACTCGGCGTCGGTCAGGTTGTTGATCTGGCGCTTCTCGAACTTCTTGAGATACGGCACCTCGACCCGGTCGGCCAGGACGGCCCAGTAGGCGACCAGGTTGGCGTCGATGCCGGAGTGCGGCTGCACGTACGCGTAGGGCGCGTCGAACAGGGCCTTCGCGTGCTCGACGGCGACCGACTCGACGGTGTCGACATTTTGGCAACCGGCGTAGAAGCGGCGCCCGATCGTGCCCTCGGCGTATTTGTCGGAGAGCCAGTTGCCCATGGCCAGCAGCACGGCCGGCGAGGCGTAGTTTTCGCTCGCGATCAGCTTGAGCGACTCACGCTGGTCGTTCAGTTCCTTGGCGATCGCGTCGGCGATGCGGGGCTCGACGGACCGGACCACCTCGAGGGCGGAGCGGAAGGCGTGCGATTCGGCGTTCAGCTCGGACATGGGACCTCTCTATCACTATGCAGAGGCCCAGGCGCACGGCAGGTCGCCGCCGAATGTCTCGACGTCGGAGCCGCTCCCCGATGGTTGACCACCTTGACGCGCCAGTCACGGCCCGTCGCTGAGCATACCGGCGGAGGATGGCCGGAGCACACCCGTCGGCTCCTGCGAGGTCTCCCACAACCTGGCCGCGAGTTCCCCGCCGGACGATGATTTCGTCCCCGGTCGGCCCGGTCGAGCCTTGATCCGTTCATTAATCTGATCGGCGTGAACGGCGTACAGATCCTGCTCATCATCGGTCTGGGCATCTTCGTGTCGTCGATGGCGAAACGCCGCGGCGTCGAACCCGGCATGATCATCGTGGTGCTGGCGGCGGCCGCGTCGTTCATTCCCGGGGTGCCGCGCCTCGAGCTGGAGAGCGAGGTCATCCTCGCGATCGTCATCCCGCCGCTGCTCTACTCGGCCACCCGCGGCGCGTCGTTCGCCAACTTCGGGGCCAACATCCGGGCGATCTGGGCCCTCGGCGTCGTGCTGGTCGCGGTCACCTGCGGCGCGCTCGGGTTCCTCTCGTCGTGGCTGCTGCCCACGCTCGGGCTGTCGGTGGCGTTCGTGCTGGGTGCGGTGCTCGCCCCGCCCGACACGATCACGACCGTCTCGCACGGCGACGAGATCGGACTGCCGAAACGGGTCACCTCGATCCTCACCGGCGAGAGCCTGGTCAACGACGCGACCGCGCTGACCCTGTTCAGCATCGCCGTGGCCGCGGTCAACGGCGAGCACACGACCTGGCAGGGCGGCATCGTCGAGTTCCTCCGTACGGCGTCGATCGGCGTCGGCATCGGTGCCCTGTTCGCGTATTTCGCCCTCCGGATCCGCAAGCGGCTGCGCAACCCGACCCTCGAGACGTCCCTGGTGCTGCTCGTGCCGTTCACGGCGTTCCTGGCCGCCGAGGAGGTGCACGCCTCGGGCATCCTCGCGGTGGTCATGGCCGCGTTCTCGATCAGCGTGAACCTGACGCTCGACCCCCAGCACCAGTACCCGGGCGCCTACAAGACCCGCCTGCAGGAGGAGCAGGTCTGGAAGGTGCTCGACTTCCTGCTCGAGACGTTCGTGTTCGCGTACATCGGCCTGCAGTTGAAGTTCGTCCTGGAGGAGCTGTACGAGTCGGAGGACCCCGGCCTGATCCGCACGCTGGTGGCGGCCGGTGTCCTGCTGGTCGCGGCGATCGTGATCCGGCTGGCCGGCGTCTACTTCCTGTTCGGGCGCTGGCAGCTCAAGGAACGCGGAACACAGCGCCGGGTCGAGCAGGACGTCTATTTCCGGGCCCGCTACCAGCGCTGGCGGGAACGCCACGAGCGCAATGGCGGGGTGCCGCTGCCCGCGCCGACCACCCGGGAGACGCTGCTGGTCGGGTGGACGGGCATGCGCGGCATCCTCACGCTGGCCGCCGCGGCCTCGATCCCCGAGCACACCGCGTCCGGCGCCGAGTTCCCGGGCCGCGACGCCATCCAGGCCATCGCGCTGTTCGTCACCCTCGGCACGCTGCTGATCCAGGGCACGACGATCGGCTGGCTGGCCCGCAAACTCAAGTTCGACCTGAGCGCCGAACGGGCCGAGACCGAGCAGCTGCGCGAACGCGCCCGCCAGATCGCGGCCGACGCGGCCGCCCAGCCCGCGGCCGACATCGACGCGTCGTTCGAGGCGCAGCGACTGGCCGTGGGCAAGGCGGTGCACGACCGCACCCTGCCCGAGGAGATCGCCCGCGAACTCATCGAGGACATCGACCTGCGCCAGGCCGCCCGCCACACCGCGCCCCCGACGGGCGCCGCCTAACCGGTCGGGAGCACCGCCGCGGCGTGCCGCACGAAGCGGGCCACCGCCGGCGAACGCTCGTCCTCCCGCCAGGCCAGGCGGAGTTCGGCCGGTGACAGGTCGTTGACGGGCACGACGACCACGCCTGGCTGGGCGGCGACGGGCAGGGCGCTCGACACGAAGGCGACCGCCCGGCCCAGCCGGACCACGGCCAGCAGCTGGAGCATGTCGTTGACCTCGGGCCCGGCGACCGAACCGGGGAAGCCCAGCCAGAACTCGCGCTCGGCCGGTTGATCGGTCGCCCAGACCACCACCGGAACGCCGGCGAGGTCATCCCGGTCGAGCACGTCGCGGCCGGCCAGCGCGTGCCCCTCGGGCAGCAGCGCCACCCGCGGCTCGACGGCGAGCACGTCGCTGTCCAGACCCCGGCGGTCGAATCCGCCCCGGATCAACGCCAGGTCGGCCTCGCCCGTACGCAGGCCGTCGGTCTGTGTCCGCCAGTCGGCGACCACGGCCGTGGAACCCTCGAACTCCCTGGTCAGCCGCTCGACCACGGCCACGTCGCAGCCTCGGGCGCTGACCCGCAGCCGGTCGTCGCCGGCCGCGACCCGCCGGGCCCGGCCGACCGCCCGGGTGACCCGCCGATCGATCTCGCGGGCCTCGTCGAGCAGCACGCGCCCGGCCTCGGTCGGCTCGACGCCACGGTGCCCGCGCACGAGCAGCGGCACGCCGACCTCGGCCTCGAGCGCGCGGATCGCCCGGGACAGCGCGGGCTGCGTCATCTCCAGCCGCTCAGCGGCGGCGGTGATGGCACCCTCGTCGGCGACCGCCACCAGGTAACGCAGGCGGCGCAGATCCAGGTCACTCATCTCATCCCCCGTTCGCTCGCCACGCATTCCCAGCCCGCTGCTCCCGAGCGCTGCCATGCCTTCCGAACATCGCAAGCATGCCGTGGGCTCCCTACCCGGCGGCGACGCCCAGCAGCTGCCATGCCTTCCGAACATCGCAAGCATGCCGTGGGCTCCCTACCCGGCGGCGACGCCCCGCACCAGACTCAAGTCTGCCCGGCCGGCACATCACCATCAAAGGGGAGAAATCACATGAGCAAGAAGGCGGTAGTCACCGCTGGAACGGCCGGTCTGGGTTACGAGATCGCCCGCGGTCTGGCCGGCGCCGGCTACGCGGTCACGCTGGTGGCCCGCGACCCGGCCCGCGGTCAGGAGGCCGCCGAGCGGCTGGGGGCCCGGTTCGTGGCGGCCGATCTTTCGTCCCTCGCCGAGGTACGGCGACTGGCCGGGCGACTGGCGGCCGACGGCCCGCTCGACCTGCTGGTCAACAACGCGGGCGGCATGTGGGTCGACCGCTGGGAGACCACCGACGGGATCGAGGGCAGCTTCGCCCTGAACCACCTCACGCCGTACATGCTGACCACCACCGTCCCGATGGCCGACCCGAGCCGGATCGTACAGGTGACGTCGTCGGCGATGATGGCCGCGACACCGGTCTTCGCCGAGGTCGACCTGCCCGGCGAGTACTACGGTCTGGCCGTCACCGGCCGGGCCAAGCTGGCGAACCTCGCATGGTCGCTGGACGTGGCCGGCGATCTGCACCGGCGCGGGATCACGCTGGTGCTGGCCGACCCTGGCCCGGCCGCCACGCCGAACGCGGCCGCGATGGCCGAGCGCATGCTCCCCCCGGCGATGCGTCCGATGTGGAGCTCGATCCAGGAGGGCGTGAAGCGACCGGTCACCGAGGCCGCCGCGGCGGTGATCCGGGCCGCCACCGCCGAGGCCGGCCCCGGCACGATCTTCGGCCCCACCGGCGAGCCCGACGATTCGCTGCGGGCCCACGTCACTCCCGAGATCACTGCCGCCGTACGGAAATTGACCGCAGCGGTGCTCTGAGCCTTGGTGAGGGCCGCCCCCAAGCGGCCCCCACCAGGCTCCCCCAACGCCCGGGCGCCTCGGGCTCCCCGCCCCGGCGCCCGGGCCGGTCAGCCCACCGCGTACGTGCGGACGTAGTCGAACCGCCCCGTCGCGCCCGTGCCGCCCATCGCGACCACACCGATCCGCAGCGGCCGCGGCATCGTCCACGCGGCGCCCCACTCCCAGGTCACGCCGTCGCGGCTGGAGGCCATGCGGGCCACGCCGTCGCGGTAGAGCACGCGCAGCCACATGGTCGCCGGGGCCGGACCGCCGAACGACGGACCCGACGTGACCGCGTTGTTCGAGACGCGGCGGTCCTCCTTCGTGAACTCGGTCTGCTGCAGGAACGTGTTCGCGATCCCGTTGAGCGGCAGCACCGAGTGGGCGAGCTTCACGAACCGGTCGTCATGGTCATAGAGGACGAGCCCGGCCTGCTGATTCCCCCGTACGCCGTCGAACTGCAGCTTGGTCTCGACGACGAACGGCCCGGCCGGCGCGTCGCGCAGCAGCACACCGGCGCTGTTCGACCCCAGCGCGAGATCGCCGGCCTGCGTGGGCCGCACGAGGGAACCGCCGCTGACCGTGGCCGTGGCGTCGGGCCGGACCCAGCTCCAGCCCGCGTTCGGGGCGGTGCCGTTGAACTCGTCCGAGTACGCCGGGAGCAACGCCCCCACCCGCGGATCGGCGACCAGCTGCGTGACCGGCGTGTAGAGCGGCGCGGCACCGAGGTTGTCCACATCGGCTGGTCCCGTACGGGAAACCGCTCCCAACCGCCCACCCGTGAACGAGGCCGGCAGTGTGACCGACACCGTCGCCACGTCTTGCAGCAGCCGGTCGGCCGAGACCGTGACCACCAGCGAGTTCCCGCGCCGGGTCAGCACGATCGTGTGCCACGACTGGTAGTTGAAGGTGGCCGGCAGCGCCTGCGAACCCGACACCGCGCCGTCCACGACCAGCCGCTTCGACGCGCTGTCGAGCCAGGCGGTGACCGGCCCGTACGAGATGCCGGCCGCCGTTCCCCGCACGTCACCCTCGACCCGCACGTTGCCACTCACCGAGCCCGCGCTGAGCGAGGTCGCCGCGCCGGTGGCCGTGAGCAGGCCGCCCGACCACGTGAAGCCACCCGTGAACCCGGCCGCCCCCAAGTCGAAGGTGCTGCCCACGGTCCACGACGTGACGGGCGCGGTCTCGGCGGTTCGCGACGGGCCGGCCCCCGCCCGTACGGTGGGCCAGCCGTTGATCCAATCGAGCCGGTCGATCATCAGGGGCCGTTTGGTGAGGTTGAGCGTCGCGCCGTTGGCCCCCGTGACCGGCGGGAAGTCGGGGTCGTTCTGCGGGATGGCGTGGTAGACCAGCCAGTCCTGCCCGGCCAGGTCGGTGACCAGCGAGTTGTGTCCCGGCCCGACCCAGCCGTTGCCGGTGGCCGCCAGCACGTTGCCGTCCTTGCTGGTCAGGTCGGTGAGCCGCACCCCGGTGGGCGTGGTGAACGGCCCGAGGGGCGAGGTGGCCCGGCCGACCTTGACGGTGTAACCGCTGAACGCGCCGTCGCAGCAGCCACCGTCCGAATAGAACAAATAGTAGTAGCCGCCGCGGTGGACGACGAAGCCGCCCTCCATGCGCCGCCCGTGGCCGATCTGGGTGACCGCGCCCGAGATCGCGGTGCCCTCGGCGTTCATCCGCGCCACGCAGATCGTGTCGTAGCTGCCCCAGTAGAGGTAGTAGGACCCGTCGGTGTCGGTGAACATCGCCTGGTCGATCGCGCCGGTCGGGCAGCCGCTGGCCGCGGGCAGGATCTGGCCGCGGTCGGTCCACGGCCCGTTCGGCCCCGGGCTGGTGGCGAGCCCGATGCCGCCGACCGACAGCGAGTAGGTCAGCCGGTAGGCGTTGTTGTAGTACCGGATGTCGGGCGCCCACGGCCGGGTGCCGGCCGGCCACCAGCTCGGTTTGGCGGTGAGCGGGAAGACGTCACCCGCGTACGTCCAGTGCACGAGGTCGGTCGAGCTGAGCGTCGGCAGGATGTGTTCGCCGGTCTCGCCGCGACTGTTGAAGATCGGGTTGGTGGTGCCGTAGGCCCACCACTTGCCGTCCTTGCCCTTGATGACCGCCGGGTCGGGGAAGGTGTCGACGGTGCCGGCGCTGACCGGGTTGGTGTAGGTAGCGGCGGCGGGCTGGGCGGCTCCGGCCGGGCTCGGCGCGACGGCGAAGGCGGCGATGATCAAGACAAACAGCCAGAGTGTGGTGGTGCGGGTGCGGGCCATCCGTGGCTCCCGGGGACGAGGGGAATCGGGTCGGAACGCTAGCGGCGACGGGCGGGGCTTGGGGGCGCCCCTGTGGATAAGTCGCCAGTGTGGATAACTCGGCCATCGACCCCGCACCTCTTTAGGGTGGAGGCCCCCTGGTCGGGTGGGCCGGGCAAGTTGGAGGTGATCATGGGCCGGACACGTTGCGGGTGATCATGGGCTGGACACGTTGCGGGTGATCATGGGCTGGACACGTTGACGGCGGTCGAGGACGAGCACGTTGCGAACGGGCAAATCAGGTCGATCCTTGGCCGGCAAAACAGGGACAGATCATGAAGGGGCGAACAGGGACGATCGACGGGAGTAGCGGGATCAGAGGGCGACCGTACGAAAGCCCGTATTGCCGGTCGAGGAATCGGGAGTGTTCGACGAGCGGGCCGCATTGCGGTAGCGATTGCAGTACGAGTCGTGGCACAGGTAGGAGCCACCGCGGATCACGCGTGCGGCGCCCAGCGAAGGGCCCTGCGGATCATCCACAGGGGACATCGCGTAGTACCGGGGTGAGAACCAGTCGGCACACCACTCCCACACGTTGCCGATCGGCTGGTAGAGACCGTATTCGTTGGGTGCGTACGAGCGGGCCGGCGCCGTGGTCACCCAACCGTCGTCGGCCGTGTTCTCGGTCGGGAACGTGCCCTGCCAGATGTTGCAGGCCCACTCCGGCGGCAGGTCGTCACCCCAGGGGTAGCGGAGTGACTCCCGGCCGCCCCGGGCCGCGCATTCCCATTCCGCCTCGGTGGGCAGCCGCCGGCCGGCCCACGTGCAGTAGGCCTGTGCGTCGTTCCAGCTGACATGCACCACCGGGTGGTCATCGAGAGCCGTCGTGGACGGGCCGCCGGGGTGGGCCCAGTCGGCTCCGGAGACGCCCAGCCACCACGGCGTCCCGGCCATGCTGCCGACCACGTGGTCCGCGTCCGAAGAAGAAACAACCGAATGGAACACGGCCGACCAGCCGAACGCCTCGGCCTCGGTGCGGTATCCGCTGTCCGACACGAACGCCCGGAAGTCGGCCACGGTCACGGTGGTGGCGTCGATCTGGAACGGCGATACCCGTACGGGATGGACCGGCTCTTCGCCGTCGGGGCGGGCGCCGTCACCGGAGGCGTCACCCATCGCGAACGTCTGCCCGGGCACGGACGCCTGCGGCACCGGATGCCGACCCCGGCGGGTGGGAGCGACGACGCCGGACGGGCCGCGCGAAGAGGCCGACGGGCTGCAGCAGGCGCTCATGACGTCACCGGCCGGGGCTGGCTCGGGTGTGGCTTGTCCCCGAGGCGGGCCTGCTCGTTCCACATCGCCACGGTCAGTTCCTCCCGGATTCCCGCGTACGCCGGATCGTCGTACACGTTGCGCACCTCGGCCGGGTCGACGAGGAGGTCGTAGAGCTCCCACTCGGGCGGGTAGGTCCCCCAGCCGCAGCCGGGCAGGCCCATGCCGTCGTTGTAGAAGTAGATCAGCTTGTAGCGCGATGTCCGGTAGCCGTAGTGCGCCGGCGCCTTGTGGAACACGTCGTCGTGCTCCCAGTAGCGGTAGTAGACGCCCTCGGCCGGCTCGTATGATCCGTCGGTCAGCAGCGGCCAGAAGCTGCGGCCCTGCATGCGCGGGTGGGCGGGCACCCCGGCCGCTTCGAGCAGCGTCTGCGCCCAGTCCACGTTGGTGACCATCTCGCCGACCACGCCGGGGGCGACCCGGGCCGGGTACGACAGGACGAGCGGCATGCGCAGCGATTCCTCGTACATGAAGCGCTTGTCGAACCACCCGTGGTCGCCGAGGAAGAAGCCCTGGTCGGAGGCGTAGATCAGCAGGGTGTCGTCAAAATCTCCCCGCGTACGCAGGAAGTCGGTCACCCGGCCCACGTTGTCGTCGACCGAGTCCACGCAGCGCAGGTAGTCCTCCATGAACCGCTGGTACTTCCAGAGCGCCTCCTCCTCGTACGACAAGCCGTCCGGCGGCGGAACCTTCAGGTCTTCGAGCGTGAGGTGTTCGGCGATCCGCATGGCCGCTCGACGGGCCGACGACGTACGGGTCGCGTAGTCGTCGTCGAACGTGGGCGGCAGGGGGATCGGATCGACGTAACGGCCGGCGAAGGAAGGCGGCGGAACCCACGGCCGGTGCGGCGCCTTGTGATAGATCAGCACGCAGTACGGATCGTCCGCCGGCAGCGACGAGATCCAGTTGAGGGCCAGGTCGGTGATGACGTCGGTGGCATAGCCCTCGACCACCCGCTTGCCCGATTTATCCAGGAAGACCGTGTCCACGTAGTCACCCTGGCCGATCAGCACATCCCAGTAGTCGAAATGCTGCGGGTCGTGCCCGGGGCCGTCGCCCATGTGCCACTTGCCGACCATCGCGGTGCGGTAGCCCGACGAGCGCAGCGCGCTGACGAAGCTCGGCTGGGCCGCGTCGATCGGCGTGACCAGGGTCGTCACGCCGTTGACGTGGCTGTAGGTGCCGGTCAGGATGCTGGCCCGCGACGGCGAGCACAGCGAGTTGGTGGCGAAGCAGTTGTCGAAGCGCCGGCCGAGCTGGGCGATCTCGTCGATCCGGGGCGTCGTGTTGACCCGGGACCCGTACGCCGAGATCGCGTGGGCGGCATGGTCGTCCGTGAGGATCATGACGATGTTCGGCCGGCGCCCGCTCATCGGTACGACGCCTCGTCGAGCCCGCTCAGGGTCGGGTCGTGGTCCACCGTGCCGACGTCGTACATCGAGGTCATCCAGTGGTAGAACCGGTCGTCCCGCTCGACCAGCAGGGTGTAGAGCCGCCGCATCATCCGCCCGCGCACCTCGGCCATCTCCGGGTGGTGATAGATGTTGAGAAGTTCGTCGGGGTCGCGGAGAAGGTCGTAGAGCTCGTTGGTCGAGTCCGGGTTGACGACCAGTTTGTAGCGGTCTTCGCGGAGCATGCGCTGCGGATAGGGGAAGTGGTGGCCGTGGAACTCGGCCACGATGTCCCGCTGCCATTCGGGCCGCTCACCCCGCACGAGCGGGACGAGGCTACGGGAGTCGACCGCGGCCTCCGCCGAGACGCCGGCCAGGTCGAGGATCGTCGCCGTGCAGTCCAGCAGCGAGACGAACTCGTCCCGGACCTGCGGCGGCGCTCCCGGGATCCGGACGATGCCCGGCGTGCGATAGATGTCCTCGTACATGGCCGGCCCCTTGTCGTGCAGCCGGTGGGCCCCGGTGAACTCCCCGTGGTCACACGTGAAGAACACCGTGGTCTCGTCGGTCAGGCCGAGCCGGTCGACCTCGTCGAGGATCCGCCCGACCTGCTCGTCGATCATCATCACGTAACCCCAGTAGACCGCGATCAGCTTGCGCGTGACCTCGATCGGCATGGTGTCGAACGTCCAGTGGGCGCTGTAGTTGCGCTGCACCGGCGGCTTGCCCTCGAACGTCTCGGCGATCGACTTCGGCAGCTCGACCGTCTCCGGATCGATCATGTCGAAGTACTCGTCGGGGACGATGTACGGCAGGTGCGGCCCGAAGAAGTGCGTGGCCAGGTAGAAGGGCTTCGAAGGATCAGCCGCGTAGCGACGCAGCATCTCGATCGTCCGGGTCGCCATGTAGTACTCGAAGGTCGCCTCGATCGGCTGTTGCAGGCGGGCGGCGAGCAGATTCCCGGGGCCGCCGTTGGGCAGCGTCCCGCGGATCCGGTCGGTGATCTCGTACGGGGGAAGGTCGTTCTCCTTGAGATACGCCCGGTAGTCCTCATGATCGACCGGGTTGTGCCAGCCCGTGAGGTGGGGGCCGTCGAACCCGTAGTCGGCCGGGGCCTTGATCGTGCCGGCGTGCCACTTGCCGATCAGGCCCACGTTGTAACCCTGCTCGCGCAGCGCGACCGGGAAGGTGAACGTGCCGTCCGGCAGGTCCTCCTGGTAGCCGACGTTGCGTTCGTGGTTGGCCAGCACCTTGTGCCGGAACGGCGCCTGCCCGGTGAGCAGGCTGGCCCGGGCCGGTGTGCAGATGGCGGTCGGGGTGTACCACCGGTCGAATCGGGTCCCGGTCGCCGCCAGGCGGTCCAGGTGGGGCGTACGGACCTGGGTGTTGCCGTACGCCCCGAGCGTGTCGACCCGGTGCTGGTCGGTCATGAGGAAGAGGAAGTTCACTTCGATGCTGCTCCAGTGAAGACGGAACCGAGGTAGTAGGTCGAAGGGTCCGGGTTGTCGGGAAGCTTCTTGGCGCCGACGAAGTAGTCGCCCATGCCCTTCAGCCACTTGTCGACCGTGCCGTCGGCCGTGTAGCCGTCCAGTGTCTTGGAGTCGAGCATCTTGCTGTTGGCGGCGTCCGCCTTGACCGCGTCGGCCGGCTGCTTGAGCAGGCCCGCGGTGAGCTCGACGGCCTTGTCGTGGTTGGCCGCGCGGAAGTCCATGGCCTCGCGCAGCACCTGCACGACCTTGGTGACGGTGTCGGCCTTGCCGCTCACGGCCTCGTTGCCGGCCACGAACGCGGTCGGGAAGGAGACGCTGTCGGCGAAGTCCTCGTTCTTGGCCAGTTCGACCAGGTCCGGCTTCTTCTGCTTGATGTTGTTGAGCAGCGGGTACCAGATGCCGGCGGCGTCGATCTGGCCCGACGCGAACGCCGAGACGATCGTGGCCGGGTCCATCGGGACGCGCTGGATGTCGGTCGCGGACAGGCCGGCCTTCTCCAGCGCCAGGGTCAGGATCATGTCGCCCGAGGTGCCCTCGGGGACGCCGACCTTCTTGCCCTTGAGCTGGGCGAGGTCGGTGATGCCGGGCTGCGCGATCACCCGGTCGGCGTTGCCGAGCGAGTTCAGCGCGACGATCTTGGCCTTGCCGGAGGCGGGCAGCCAGACCGCGCCCGGGCCGATGTAGCCGAAGTCGAGGTCGCCGGCGTTGATCGCGGTGATCTGCAGCGGGCCGTTGGTGAAGACCTTGGTGCTGACCTCGATGCCGTGTTTCTCCCACAGCTTCTGGTCGTCGGCGACGGCCAGCAGGCTGGCGCCGTTGAAGTCGGCGATGTACCCGAAGTTGACCTTCGTGGTGCCACCGGACGATTCGTTGTCATCGGATGATCCGCACGCGGCCACGGTGAGAAGAGAGGCCGCCGCGAGGGCGGCGAGAAGACGTTTCATGCAATTGGCTCCTGGTGATAGACGGCGCTCCACACGCGATTGCGCAGCGCCGTGAAGGCGGGACTGAGCCGCAGTTCTTCGGTACGGGGGTAGGGCAGGTCGACGTCGACGATCTCGACGATCCGGCCGGGCCGGGCCGCCATGACGACCACCCGGTTGGCGAGGAAGACCGCCTCGTCGACGTCGTGGGTGATGAAGACGACGGTGCGTTTCTCCTGGCTCCAGGTCTGGAGCAGCTGTTCCTGAAGACGTACGCGGGTGAGGGCGTCGACCGCGCCGAAGGGCTCGTCCATCAGCAGGATCGACGGGTTGACGGCGTAGGCACGGGCGATGGCGCAGCGCTGTTTCATGCCGCCGGAGAGCGTGCGGGGCAGCGCGTCGGCGAAGTCGTGCAGGCCGACCAGGTCGATGAAGTGCTGGGCCCGTTCGCGCCGCTCGTCGCGGCCCACGCCGGCCGTCCGCAGTCCGAACTCGACGTTCTTGCGGACGGTGAGCCACGGGAAGAGGGCGTACTGCTGGAAGATCACGCCGCGGTCGGGCCCGGGACCGGTGATCTCCTTCTCCCGTACGAGGGCCTGACCGCTGGTCGGCGTCTCGAGCCCGGCCAGGATGTTCATGACCGTGGTCTTGCCGCAGCCCGAGGGCCCGACGACGGTGACGAACTCGTTGTCGGCGATGTCGAGGTCGACGCCGCCCAGCGCGACGAACTCGCCGCCCTTGATCGGGAAGGTCTTCCGGACGTTCTGAATGGTGATCATCGGCGCTCCTGCCAGTTCGTCAGACGGCGCTCGGCGAGGAGCAGCACGCGGTCCATCAGCAGGCCGAGCACGCCGATGCTGATCAGGCCCACGAAGATCGTCGGGAGGTCGTAGTAGAGCTGCGCGCTCTGCATGCGGTAGCCCAGGCCCTGCTGCGCGGCGATCAGCTCGGCCGCGACCAGCGTGGCCCAGGACGAGCCGAGGCCGACCCGCATGCCGACGAGGATGAACGGCGTGGAGGCCGGCACCACGACGCGGGCGAAGATCGTGCCGTCCTTGGCGCCCAGCACCCGGGCCGCGTTGATCAGCGTCTTGTCGACGTTGACGACGCCCTGGAAGGTGGCGATGACGCAGGCCAGGAACGAGGCCAGGAAGATGACGAAGATCTTCGGGGTCTCGCCGATGCCCATCAGCACCACCGCCAGCGGGATGATCGCGAGCGGCGGGATCGTGCGGAAGAACTGCACCCAGGGCTCGAGCAGGCCGCGCGCCACGCCGTACCAGCCCATGAGGAAGCCGACCGGGATGGCGAGCGCGACGCCGAGCACGAACCCGGCGAGCACCCGGCCGAGGCTGGCCAGCACGTCGTCGGCCAGGGTGCCGTCGGCGATCAGCTCGCCTCCGCGCTTCAGCACCTCGGGCGGCGCCGGGATGTCGAAACCGGTGAGCGAGAAGCCCCACCACACCCCGACTCCGAGCACCACCGACAGGGCGTTCCACAAAGACTTCGGTACGCCGCGACGACGGCGCTCCGGGGGCGGCGGGCTGCCGGTGGTCACCTCGGTGTCCACCTGGACGACGGTCATGACAAGCTCCCAGGGGTTCGGGGGGCGGGATAGTCGGCGAGCAGTGGGGACTGCAGGAAACAAGCGGTGATGGCGCCGCGGGCGCCGTCGTCGTCACCGAGCCGGGCGGCCCGGATCAGCGGGCCGGCCCCGAGCGGGATCATCTCGGCCGCGATGACGGCCCCGGCCCGGGTCACGATGCCGGGCACGGCGAACGGCAGCGGACCGCCGATCACGATCAGTTCAGGATTGAGAATCAGGGCGGCGTCGGCGAGCACGCGGCCGAGCGCGTCGGCGACCCGGTCCATCGCCGCGCGGACCCGCGGCTCCTCCCGCCGGAGCGCCAGTTCACCCAGGTCGCGCACGCCGGCGGCGGCCAGCGCGGGGCGCACCGCCGCGACCGTCTCGAGGCAGCCGCGCTTGCCGCAGCGGCAGGCCCCACCGGCCGGGTCGACCTTGACGTGGCCGAACTCGCCGGCCGCGCCGCCCGCACCGGAGACCAGCCGGCCGCCGACGACCAGGCCGCCGCCGATGCCGTCGGCTAGGCGCACATAGAGGACGTCGGCCGCCTCGGCCTCGCCGCTGGCCTCGGCGAGCGCGGCGAACCGGGTGTTGTTGTCGACGATCACCGGCGCCGCGAAGCGGGCCGAGAAGGCGGCCAGCACGTCGGCCCGGGAGCCGCCGGCCGGATAGGGACCGGCGACACCGACCCCGATGCCCTGCAGCGCGGAGAGGATGATGCCCTGCTCGCGGGCGACCCGGTCGATGAGGTCGACGCCGGCCGCCAGCCGCAGCGGCCACGAACTGCCCGGTGGATATTCCTCCACAGCGCTCGCGATGACCTCGTGGGCGGCGTCGGCGACCGCGACCCGGACCCGGGTGTGCCCGAGGTCGACCCCGAGGAACTGGCCGGACCGAGGATCGAGCGCGAGCAGTTCGGCCGGGCGGCCGCTGCCGGCCCGGTCGCGGGCATCGGTATTGACGACCACGATCGCGCCGCGTGCGAGAAGGTCGCCAGTTATTTCGGAAAGAGTCGTGCGTGAAAGGCCCGATCGGGCCGCGATCTGGGCCCGGCTGAGCCCGCCGCGCTCGCGCAGAATCGCCAGCACGCGCTCCTCGTGAGCACGCCTGACCAGCGCATGTACGCCTTGAGAACCGGACACGTCGCCACCGTAGGCGCGCCTCTATTTTTCCGTCAACAGTCCGACAGAATTATCTCTCCTATACCGGTAGGAGAACTTCCCCTGTAACAGGCCTGTCATGCAGGGGTGAGGGACAGCGAACTCAAAGCAAATCCACAAGAACCGGACTTACGGTGACTTTCAAGCGTGCGGCAACACGATGAGGAGCGAACCGATGGCACAGGACCCCAGACCGGCTTATGAGGGACGACGGCTCCCCCGGCCCGACGAGGAGGTCGTCGACCAGGGGCTCGGGTTCGACCTGGCCACGCTGGCCAGCCGGCGGCACGTGCTGCGCGGGGTGGGCCTGGGCGCCGCGGTGCTCGGGCTGGCCGCCTGCAGCAGCAACAACGACACGACCTCGTCCTCCTCGTCGTCCACGGCGGCGTCCTCGTCGACCTCCACCGGCGAGATCCCGGACGAGACGGCCGGTCCCTATCCGGGCGACGGGTCGAACGGGCCCGACGTGCTGGAGCAGAGCGGCGTGGTCCGCAGCGACATCCGGTCCAGCTTCGGCACGGCCAGCGGCACCGCTCAGGGCGTCCCGATGACCCTCGAGCTGACGATCCTGGACATGGCGAACAACGACGCGGCGTTCAAGGATGTCGCCGTCTATGTGTGGCACTGCGACCGCGAGGGCCGCTACTCGCTCTACACCGAGGGCGTCACCGACCAGAACTACCTGCGCGGCGTCCAGATCGCCGACGCCTCCGGCAAGGTCAAGTTCACCAGCATCTTCCCCGCCTGCTACACCGGCCGGTGGCCGCACATCCACTTCGAGGTCTACCCGGGCCAGGCCGACATCACCGACTCGACCAAGGCCATCGCCACCTCGCAGGTCGCGCTGCCCAAGGACGTCTGCGACAAGGTGTACGCCACCACCGGTTACTCGTCGTCGGTGAGCAACCTGAGCCAGATCACCCTGGCCTCGGACAACGTGTTCGGCGACGACGAGGCGGCCCTGCAGACGGGTGCCGTCTCGGGCGACGTCTCCAGCGGGTTCGCGGTCACCCTGACCGTCAAGGTGGACACCACGACCACCCCGAGCGCAGGCTCGGCGCCCGGCGGCGGTGGCCCTGGCCAGGGCGGCACCCCGCCCAGCGGCGCCCCCGGCGGTGGCGGCCCGGGCCAGGGCGGGACCCCGCCCAGCGGCGCTCCGCCGGCCAACTAAGTTCCGTAACCTGTTTTACTTGCCTGTAACAAAGGTATCGACAAGACTGACTACGTCGGACGCACCCCGTCGCCGAATCCCCCACCGGATCACCTCGGCCGTTCCCCGGACCGATACCGGCGCGGCGACGAGGGTGCGCTCCTGTCTTCTAGCCCATGAGCTTTTTTCTAGCCCATGACCTTGAGGCCCAGCCACAGCGCCACCACGCCGACGAGTAGCGCCACGGGCACGGTCAGCACCCCGAGCTTGAGGAAGTCCCGCGGGTCGGGCGCCGCGTCGTGGGTGTGCAGGATCTGCCGCCAGAGCAGGGTCGCCAGCGAACCCACATAGGTCAGGTTCGGACCGACGTTCACCCCGATCAGCATGGCCAGCAGCAGTCCCGGCTTCGCCTCGACCACGGGCAGCAGCGCCAGCGTGGCCGGCAGGTTGTTGAGCAGATTGGCCAGGGCGGCGGCCAGGAACGCGACGGCCAGCAGGCCGAGCAGGTCGGCGTGGTCGGGAACGATCGCGCCGAGCAACCTCTCCAGGCCGTGCTGCTGCACCGCCAGCACCACCACCCCGAGGGCCAGCACGAACGCGCAGAACGGCAGGTTGGCCTCGCGGATCAGGGTGGCCGGCGGCACCCGGTGGGGCACGGCCAGGAAGAGCGCGCCGGCCACGGCGACCCAGGCCGGGTGCACGCCGAAAGGCTGAGCGACGGCGAAACCGGCCAGCGTCACGGCCAGCACGATCAGCGCGTACCGGGGTGCCGGGCCGTTGCCGCCGTCGGGCCTGGGCTCCTCCCGCACCCGCAGGTCGCCGCGGAAGTAGAGCCGGAACACGAGGTATTCGGCGACGATCACCGCGAGCCAGGGCAGCGTCATCAGGGCAGTGAAGCCGAGGAAGGTCAGGCCGCTGGCGGCGAACGCGAGCAGGTTGGTCAGGTTCGAGACGGGCAGCAGCAGCGACGCCGAGTTGGCCAGGTGGGCCGAGGCGAACGAGTGCGGGCGGGCACGGGCGCCCACGCGGACCGCCGTGGCCAGCACAACCGGGGTCAGCAGCACGACGGTCGCGTCCAGGCTGAGGAGCGCCGTGGTGAGCGAGGCCGCGACGAAGACCGCCGCCAGCAGCCGCTTCGGGTCACCGCCGCCGATGCGGGCCGCGACCCTTCCCGCGTACGAGAAAACGCCGTGCTCGGCCGCCAGATGCGCGAGCACCAGCACCGCGGCGAGGAAGCCGACGGTCGGCCCGAGCTCGCGGAACTCGGCCCCGGCGTCGCCCGGGGACACCAGGCCGAAGGCGATCGCGAGGCCGGCCGCGGGCACGGCCGCCACCGCCTCGGGCAGACCCCGCGGCCGGATGACGGCGAACGCCAGCACGGCGACCAGCAGCACGGCCGCGGTGATCAGTTGCACCGCCGCAGGTTACGAGCCGGACGGCTCCCGCGCACTGTCGAAGAGCGCCTGCGCGCCTGAGACGGTGAGCACACGCGCGACCCCGGCCTGAGCGCCGACTACCCGGAACCCGGCCTCGAGGGTGACCGCGGCGTTGTAGCCGTCGATCAGCGCACCGAGCGCCTCGGAGTCGATGAAGGTGACATCCGTGAGATCAACCGTGACGCCGGCCGGCCCGTCGAGCGCCTCGAGGATGGCCGCACGCAGGTCGTCGCGCGCGTTGATGTCCAGTTCGCCGCGGGGCCGCAGGATCGCCGCGGCCCGGCCGATCTGATAGGAGTCCGCCACGGGCGCATTTCTATCAGGCCCGGAGGGATTCAGCCCGGGAAGCTCGCCCAGACATGCTTGGTCTTCTCGGTCTGATACCAGCCGACATCGATCGCGAAGGTCTGCGTGAGCTGCAGTCCGAGGCCTCCGGCACCCAGCGGGCGATCCGCGTCGACCTCTGGGAGCGTGCCCAGATCGTGATCGGCGACGTCGAGGATGAGGTGGTCATCCTCGCGCAGCAACCGCACCTCGGTCGGCGGCAGGCCGTGCCGCAGCGCATTGGTCGCCAGCTCGGTCGCGACCACGGCCATCTTGTCGAAGAGGTCGTCGGTCTCGGCCGTCTGCCTCTCGATCGCCTCCCGCAATGCCGCCCGCAACTTGCGCAGCTCACCGAAGCTGTCGAGCCGCCACGCACGCAGCTCGACGGCGTCGGGATGGGGTGCCGTGGAGCTCAGCCTGGTCATGTCCCTCATCTTTTCCCGCTCAACAACGTTTGACACTGGCCCGGACAGGCCACTAGGTCAGCTGTACGGATTAATCCCTGGTGTGCGAGGGATCGACGGACGCCACTCGGCGAACAAGATCCTCTACGTATATTTGCTATCACGCAAAGTAACTCATACTTTCGGCTAGTCTTTCCTGGCCTTGTCGGCTAGGTTGGTCATAACCGAACGGCCAAGCGTGCGCGGTTGACGGTGATCCCATCGATCGCCGTCAGCCTGCAGATAGGGACACCCGACCGACCGGGTCCAGCTAGATCAGGACCGGCTCTCCGGACAGGTGCCAGGGAGGACCAACCGACATGACCGTCACCGAGACCAGCAGCAAGACGCAGACTGAGACGCTTCCGGCCGGGGCCAACGCGCCCGTCGACAGCGCCGCCGAATTGCTGAACGCGATGGCCGCGATGCCCGCCGGTCACCCGTCGCGCGCCTCACTGCGCGACCGGGCGATCGAGGCCTGGCTGCCCCTCGCCCGCCACCTCGCCCACCGCTACTCCGGCCGCGGCGAGCCCACCGACGACCTCGTGCAGACCGCCACGGTCGGCCTGATCAAGGCGGTCGACAAGTTCGACCCCGAGCGCGGCGTCGACTTCGCCGGCTACGCGATCCCCACCATCATCGGTGAGATCAAGCGCCACTTCCGCGACCGCACGTGGTCGGTGCGCGTGCCCCGCCGCCTGCAGGAACTCCGGCTGGCGATCACCGAGGCCAACGCAACCCTGACCCACTCGCTGGGCCGCTCCCCGACCGTCGCCGACGTCGCCACCCACCTGGGTGTCAGCGAGGAAGACGTGCTGGAGGGCCTGGAGGGCGCCCGCGCCTACAACGCCACCTCGCTGTCCACCCCGATCAGCGCCGACGGCACGACCGAGCTCGGCGACACGCTCGGCGGCGAGGACTACGAGTACGAGCTGGCCGAGACCCGCGTGGCCCTCGGCCCCGCCCTGGCCACGCTGGACGAGCGCGAGCAGAAGATCCTGACGCTGCGCTTCTACGGCAACCTGACCCAGTCGCAGATCGCCGACCAGATCGGCATCTCCCAGATGCACGTCTCGCGGCTGCTCACCAAGGCGCTGACCAAGCTGCGCGGCCAGCTCGCGGCCGACACCCTGTAAATCAGCACCCCAGAGTTTTGTGGCCGGCCCGGTTCGGGCCGGCCACAAGTGTTTCCAGCGCGTGCCTAGGCGAGCGGGGCGATGCCGCCGTAACCCGCGGCCAGGCGGAACGGGGCCCGCACGCTGCTGCCGGCGCCGTTCAGCAGCACCAGGTTGCCGGTCGACTTCTGCACGGCGGCCAGGTCAGGGAAGCCGTCACGGTCGAAGTCACCGACGCCGATCAGGTCACGCAGGTCGGTGCCCGAGGCGCCCAGGGCCAGCCGCTTGCCGGTGAAGCCGCCCTTCTTGCCGGTCCACAGATAGAGCTTGCCGTCCGAGGCGACGCGCGCGGCGAGATCGGGGAAGCCGTCGCGGTTGAAGTCACCCGCGCCGGCCAGTTCGGACTTGTCCGACCACCCACCGCCGACCAGCTTGGCGCCGCTCAGTTTGCTGCCGGGCTGACCCGCGTACAGGTAAAGGTTGTGGCCCTTGGAGATGGCGAGCAGATCGGGGTAGCCGTCACCGGTGAGGTCGCCGATCGCGGTGATCTCACGGAGCACCTGCCACCCCGCGCCGATCTTCTTGCGGGCGCCGAAACCGGTGCCCGTGCCGGGGTAGAACCACAGGTCGCCGTTGGTCTGACGGGCGATCACGTCTTCCCGGCCGTCTCGGTTGAGGTCGCCGATACGGACGATCTCCTTCATCGCGCCGAAGCCGCTGCCGAGCGTGCGCCGCTGGTTGGTGTCGACCAGCGAGCCGTTGCCGGGGAACGCCGACAGGTAGCCGGTCGACGAGCGGCCCAGCACGTCCGACCAGCCGTTCGCGGTGAAGTCGGCCGCCTTCGTCTTCGGCAGCGGCGCGAAGTCGACGTAGTCGTTGTCGATGTTGATCGTGACGCCGCCGTACGTCTCCTTGTGGCCGCCCCGGTACTGCTTCATGCGCCGCTTGCCGGGCCAGACCGTGCCGGGGATGAGCGGGTCGGCCACCGTGACCTTCTGGTCCCAGCGGGCGAAGTCCACATAGTCGGGCCGGGTGTAGCCGGGCGTGGTGTAGGCGACGACCTGGTCGGACACGCCGGACGCGACGCTGGAGTAGAAGCCGGAGAAGTAGCCGTTGTCGTGCAGCCGGGCGGTCCAGCCGTTCATGAACGCGAGCACACCCTTACGGCAGACGGCGTCGTCCGTCCGGTACGACTCCATGTCGTAGATGATGATGCTCTCGCGCGCCAGACCGAGGGCCGCCGCCTGCGCGATCGCGTCGGAGGCGGCGGCGCGGCCCTGCGTGTCGGCGGTCGCGTTGTCGATCAGCTTGCGGCCCCCGCCGATCGTGGTGCAGGTGGCCTGCAGTCCCACATAGAGCGGCAGCAGCTTCCAGCCGGCCTGCACCTGCTCCTTCACCCAGGCCGCGGTGAGCTGCGGCTGGGCGCAGCCCCGGTTCACGCCGCCGATGTAGATGCCGATCGCCTTGTACGGCGAACTGGCCTTCCACGCCTTCATCGAGGCGCTCGTCGGGGCGGTGCAGGCGTCGAACGCGTACCCGGTGAAGGAGCCCGGCTGGACCGTCGAATAGGTGGCCGCGTCGGCGCGTTGCAGCGCGAACGCCGACAGGCTCACGACCACGGCGCCGATCAGCGCGGCGATCGCCAGAGTGCGGCGGTGACGACGCGCGGGTGCCAGAACCCCCATGACTACCTTTCTCGGCGACGCTCTCGAAACGACCACCGAGCAAAGCAGCCGCCTCCCTACCCCACCTCCACCGAACGGCTGGTCTGCCTCGTCCGGGTGGTCACCACCAGAAGCGCGGCGAGGACCAGCGCGCCGACCTCCATCGCGGCTCCCACCAGGGGCGTTGAGTCGAATCCCCACCCGGCGGCGATGGCCCGGCCACCGAAGTACGCGCCGGCCGCGTTCCCGAGGTTGAACGCCGAGACCGCGGCCGAGGACACGATGAGGTTCTGCCCGTCACCGTCGGCGGCGGTGATCACACGGGTGGTGAGGCCGGGCACGGTGGCGTACGCGACCACGCCCAGCGCGAACAGCGTGACGGCGGCCGGAACCCGCGAGTGCGAGGTCCAGGTGAACAGGACCAGCACGATCAGCATCGCCACCGACGCCGTGACGATCGTCCCCATCAGACGGTGGTCGGCGGCGCGGGCCCCGATCACGTTGCCGAGCACCAGGCCGAGCCCGAAGAGGACGAGCAGCCACGGCATCGCGCCCGAGCCGAACCCGGCCACCTCGGTCATCAGGGGCGCGACATAGGTGAAGGGGGCGTAGACGGCTCCGAAGGCGAGCGCGGTCATGCCCAGCGCGAGCCAGACGGCGGGATTGCGGAACGCGTCCCACTGGGCCGATGCGCCCGCCGCCGCGCGCATCGGCGGGACGAAGGCGGCCGTGGCCAGCGCGGCGGCCAGGCCGAGCAGGGCCATCGCCCAGAACGTGGCCCGCCACCCCAACTGCTGGCCGAGCAGCGTCCCCAGCGGCACCCCGGCCACGCTGGCGAGCGTGATGCCGCTGAGCATGGCCGCGATCGCGCTGCTGCGGCGTTCCGGGCGCACGAGGGCGGCGGCGACGATGGTGGCGATGCCGATGAACGAGCCGTGGCAGAGCGCGGCCACGATCCGTCCCGCCATCATCAGCCCGAAGCCGGTGGCGACGGCCGACATCAGGTTGCCGGCGACGAAGAAACCGAGCAGGGCGATCAGCACCGGCTTGCGCGACCGCCGGGCGACCAGGGCGGTGAGCAGCGGGCCGCCGATCACGACGCTCAGGGCGTACGCGGAGATCAGGAGGCCCGCCGTGGGGATCGACACGGTGAACTCGGCGGCGATCTCGGGGAGCAGGCCGGTGATGACGAATTCGGTCATCCCGAGCGCGAACGTGCCGACGGCCAGGGCGCTGAGCGCGAGGGCTGATCTCGGGCGCATGGAGGTACTTTCACAGAGGTCACACAGTTTTGCCACACCCTGAAGAAAGTCGCCGCGACGATCGTTGACCGCATGAAGCCAGTGGTCGACATCGTCATCCCGGTCTACAACGAAGCCGCCGACGTGGAGAACAGCGTGCGCCGCCTGCGCGACTACCTGCGCGCGGTCTCGCCGTTCCCGTTCCGCATCACGATCGCCGACAACGCCAGCACCGACGACACTCCCCTGATCGCCGGGCGGCTCGCCGTCGAACTGCCCGAGGTGACCGCGGTCTATCTCGCCCAAAAGGGCCGGGGACGTGCCCTCAAGTACACGTGGCTGAATTCGGACGCGCCGGTGCTGGCGTACATGGACGTCGACCTGTCGACCGACCTGGCGGCGCTGCTGCCGCTGGTGGCGCCGCTGATCTCGGGGCACTCCGACGTGGCGATCGGGTCGCGGCTGCGGCGCGGCTCCCGGGTGGTGCGCGGGCCCAAGCGGGAGTTCATCTCGCGCAGCTACAACCTGCTGCTGCGCGCGACCCTGGGGGCGAAGTTCACCGACGCCCAGTGCGGTTTCAAGGCGATCCGGGCCGGGGCCGCGCGGGCGGTGCTGCCGATGGTGCAGGACACGAACTGGTTCTTCGACACGGAGCTGCTGGTGCTGGCCGAGCGGGCCGGGCTGCGGACACACGAGGTGCCGGTCGACTGGGTGGACGACCCGAACAGCAAGGTCGACATCGTCGCCACGGCCCGGGAGGACCTGCGGGGCATCGCACGCCTGCGGCGGACCCTGCCGACTCTGCCCCTCGCCGACGTCCGAACCCGCATACAGTTCGAGGGTGGAGCCCGCGTTCGTGCTGCATGACCACCGCAAACCCCGGCCGCATTTCGACCTGCGGCTCGAGGAGGAGGGCGTGCTGCGCTCGTGGGCCGTCCCGCGCGGCCTGCCGACCGACCCGGCCAAGAACCGGCTGGCCGTCGCCGTGCCCGACCACGGCCTCGACCACCTCACCTACACCGATCCGGACAAGTCGATCGCCGACATCGGCTGGTGGGAGCAAGAGGACCGCAACGACAAGCGGATCGTCTTCACCCTGCACGGCCGGGACGGCTCACACCGGTACGCGCTGATTCACACCGACGGGGTCAACTGGCTGCTTCACCGCACAAAGGACCAGCCGCAGTAGTGACTCCCCAGGTTTCGCCGGGCGCGTCCCGGCTACGGTTGAGCCGATGCCTCCACAAGCCGACCTGCCCGGATTCCTGCACGGAGTCGCCCCGATCCTCGACCGATGGGGTTACTTCGCCGTCGCCGGCGTCATCGGGGTCGAAAGCTTCGGGGTCCCGGCACCCGGTCAGACGATCATGGTCGCCGCGGCGATCTACGCGGGCGCCGGCCGGCTGAACATCTTCGCCGTCGCCGCCATCGCGTTCGTCGCGGCCGTGCTCGGCGACAACATCGGCTACTGGATCGGCGTGCGCGGTGGCCGCAAGCTCGCGCTGCGCTGGGGAAAATACGTGTTCCTGACCCCCGAGCGGCTGGCCCGGGCCGAGGGGTTCTTCGCCCGCCGGGGCGGCCGGGTCGTGCTGGTCGCCCGCTTCATCGACGGGCTGCGCCAGCTCAACGGGGTGATCGCCGGCATCACGGCGATGCCGTGGCGCACGTTCCTGATCTACAACGCGATCGGCGCCGCCCTCTGGGTGGGCCTCTGGACGACCGTCGCCTATCTGCTCGGCACCCACCTCGTCGAGATCATCGAACACGCCCACAAGTACAAATGGCTGGCCATCGCGGCCGTGGTGCTCGCCGTGGCCACCTACGTGACCTTGCACGTACGCCATATCCGGCGCCGGCGGGCGAAGAAGCCGGCGATCGAGGACACGGCGTCCGAAGAGATTGCCCCGCCGTCGCACGGGTAGGCAAAAGATGAGACGGAAGGAGAAAGTCGTGAGCACCAAGCAGCTCGACCGCCGTAGGGAGCAGTCCACGGCCGCGCACGAAGCAGCCGCGAAGACGAAGACGACCGTCACCGAGCTGGAGAACCGGCTGCGAACCAACGCCGACATGACCCGCCGGCAGACGCAGGCCCTGCGGAACGCCGAGGCCGAGGCGAAGCGGCTCAAGCGGTCGCTCAAGACCCAGGCCCGCGACAAGGACCGCCTGGAGAAGGCGCACAAGAAGGCCGTTTCCCGGGCCGAGAAGGCGCAGAGCAAGGCGGCCACGCTCGAGGAGAAGTACGGCAAGAGCGTGCTGCACGACCTCGTGCGGCGCGAGAAGGAGAAGGACCGCGCCGCGGCGTCCACCCCGGTGAGCCCGGCGCTGCCGGCCGTCGTGCCTCCGCCGCCGATCGAGCCCGAGCCTCCGGCCGAGACCGCGCCGGCGGTCGAGACCGAGCAGCCGGTCGAGCCGGTCACGGCCCGCGCCACCGCCGCCCGGTCGACCGCTCGCAAGGCCGCCGCATCGGCCGCCACCCCGCGGGCACGCGCTCCGCGCAAGACCACAACCGTGGTGGAGACGCAGGCCCCGGCCACGCCCCGGCGGCGCCCGGCCCAGCGCTGACCCACTGACCGCTCTGCGGCGCCTGCCTCGGCGGGCGCCGCATCAGTATGTTCGGGGTGAGATCAACTCCACGAGCAGGAGGTTCCGGTGCCCGAGATCAAGCCTGGCCCGTTCGACGTGACCGCCGTGCGGGCGGTCCTCTTCGACATGGACGGCACGCTTGTCGACTCCGACGGGGCGGTCGAGCGGTCGTGGCTGGCCTGGGCGTCCGAGTACGGGGTCGACGGCCGGGAGGCGTACGAGATGGCGCACGGCAGCCCGAGCATCGCCACCGTCCGCAAGCTCCTGCCGCACCTCGACGAGGCGGCCATGGTCGTGGCGTCGGCCCGGCAGCTGGAACTGCAGTACGACGACCTCTCCGACGTGCACGCCACTCCCGGCGCGCACGAACTGCTCCTGCTGCTCACCACCCGGGGCATCGGCTGGGCCGTGGTGACCAGCGCCGACACGCGGCTGGCCAAGGCCCGGCTCAACGCGGCCGGGATCGTGGCGCCGGTGCTGGTGACGACCGACGACATCGCGGCCGGCAAGCCCGACCCGGAGGGCTACCGCCGCGCGGCCGAGCTGCTCGGCGTCGACCCGGCCGACTGCCTGGTGGTCGAGGACGCCGAGGTGGGCCTGCAGGCCGGCCGGGCCGCGGGCGCGCACACCGCGGCGCTGCGCGGGCTCGACGGCGACCTGCGGCTGGAGACGCTGGCCGACCTGGCCGCGGCCCTCAACTAGCGGGGGCCTCGGGCAGGTCTTCGAGGAAATCGGCGGTCGGGACGAAGAACAACGAACCGGTCAGGGCGGTCGAGAAGTCGAGGATGCGGTCGTACGTGCCGTACGGCTCGCCCAGGAACATCCGGCGCAGCATCAGCTCGGGAATGTCGGGCGTGGCGGCGTAGGCGATGTAGTACGTGCCGTACTCGCCCTCCTTGACCGAGCCGAACGGCATGTTGTCGCGCAGGATCTTCAGCTCGTTGCCGTCCGCGTCCTCGACCACGTTGAGGGCCAGGTGCGAGTTCGGCGCCTTCTGCTCGTCCGGGATCTCGACGTTGTCGAGCTTGGTGCGGCCGATCGCGGCTTCCTGGTCCTCGACCTTGAGCGCGTTCCAGGCCGCCAGGTCGTGCACGTATTTCTGCACCAGCACGTAGGTGCCGCCGGCGAACGCCTCGTCCTCGTCGCCGATCACCACCGCGGCCCGGGCCTTGGCGCCGGTCGGGTTCTCGGTGCCGTCGACGAAGCCGAGCAGGTCGCGCTCGTCGAAGTATTTGAAGCCGTGCGTCTCGTCGACGATCTCGCCGGCCCCGGCCAGCCGTCCCGCGATCTTGCCGGCCAGTTCGAAGCACACGTCCATCTGCCCGGCCCGGATGTGGAAGAGCAGGTCGCCGGGGGTGGACGGCGCGGTGTGCCGGGGGCCCTTCCACGAGCGGAACCGGTGCAGCTCGGCCGGGCGGGGGCCGGCGAACAGGCGGTCCCACAGGTCGGATCCGATGCCGGTGACGCAGGAGAGCTGGGCGGCGGGCAGCCGGAAGCCGACGGTGCGCTGCAACCCGCCCATGTCTTCGAGAAGGTCACGCACGACCTGCTCGCCGCCGGGACGGACGGTCGCCACCAGGAAGATCGCGGCGTCGGTGAGCGGAGCCAGCACGGCCTGCGACTCGACGGTCGGGGCAACGGAGCGGGGCGCGGTCATGAGCCGCAGTCTAGGGATCAGAGGCCGATAATGGACCGATGAGTGATCGGTTCGCCTTCGCCGGACGCACGTGCCTGATCACCGGGGCCGCGGGCGGCATCGGCGCGGCCCTCGCCCTCGAGCTGGCCCGGCGGCGGGCGGTGCTGGTGCTCGTCGACCGGAACGCGGACGGCCTGGCCGAGGTGGCCCGGCTGGCCGGTGAACTCGGCGCGCGGGACGTGACGACGTACGAGATCGATCTGAGCGACGGCGGCGACCGGCTCGACCTCGCGGCCGAGGTCGCGGCGCGTCACGGCGGGGTCGACCTGCTGGTCAACAACGCCGGCGTCACGCTGATGGGCAGCTTCGAGCAGAACTCGCTGACCGACTTCGAGTGGCTGCTCGAGATCAACCTGCTGGCCGTGGTGCGGCTGACCAAGGCGTTCCTGCCCCAGCTGCTGGCCCGGCCGGGGTCACACGTGGTGAACGTGTCGAGCCTGTTCGGGCTGATCGCGCCGGCCGGTCAGGTGGCCTACGCGACCAGCAAGTTCGCCGTCCGGGGCTTCTCCGACGCGCTGCGCCACGAGCTGGAGCCGCAGGGCGTCGGCGTGACCGTGGTGCACCCGGGCGGCATCCGCACCGGCATCGCGGCCAACGCGCGGCTCAGCGCGGGCGACCCCGGCGGCGCCCAGGCCGAGCAGGCGCGGCGCTTCGCCGAGCGGGCGCTGACCATGCCGGCCGAGGAGGCAGCCAAGCAGATCGTGGCCGCCGTGCACGACCGCCGGTCCCGTCTGGTCATCGGCGGGGTGGCCAAGGGCGGCGACCTGCTGGCCCGTCTGGCGCCGGCACGCTACTGGTGGATCAGCCAGCGCGTGGCCGCGGTCAGAAGGCTGCAAACCGGCGACGATCCCGGCCGTCGATCGTCGTGAAGTCACCGCCGGCCTCGATCGTGCCGGCCACGTGGTTGACGCTGAGCACCCGTACGCCGATCACGCCGTTGGCCTTCGGCGCCCACGAGGTGAGCTGCCCCTTCGCCGTCACCGCGACCAGCTTGAAGCGCGGACGCGAACCGTCCACACAGCCGCCCTTGACGCCGTTGCGCTCGGTCAGGCAGGCGTTGTCGAAGTGCCCGCCGACATAGGTGATGCCACCGGCCGAGGCGATCGTCGAGGCGTCCCCGTCGAACACCCGCTGCCAGCGCGGAGCGCCGGTGTAGCTGTACGAGATCGCGCGGCCGCCCACCCCCGCCGTGGCCACCTGCACACCGGTCGGGTCGAGCGAGATCGACCGCACCTCGGCCGGCACCCGGGGCCGGAACGCCGGGTCGACCGCACCGCTCACACCGTTGACCGAGGCCAGCCGCAACGTGCCCTTGACCGCGCCGACGAGGTGGAAGCCGCCGCCCAGATAGACCCGGGGGCCGGTGACCGCGAGCGCGTGCACCGTGTCGTCGGCGGCCGGCCGCCACGCCGGGTCGAGTTTGCCGGTGGTCAGCGAGAACGCGGCCAGGTTGGCCCGTTTCTCCCCGGTGACCTGGGTGAAGCTGCCGGCCAGGTAGAGCCGGCCGTTGCCGGTGGCGAGCGCGTAGGGCGTACCGGAAAGGGTGTGGCGGAAGGAACGCACGGCGCCGTTGGTCGGGTGGAGCCGGGCCAGGGAATCGCGGGGCTCGCCGCTGACGGCGCGGAAATCACCGGCCGCGTAGACCGCGTCCTCGGTGGCGGCCAGGGCCCGGACCACGCCGTCGGCGCTCGGCGCCCAGTCGAGCAGCTTGCCGGTGCGCGAGTCGAAGGCGGCCAGCCGCTCCCGCGCATAGGTGCGTCCGCCCGCGGTGGCGGTCGTGAACGTCCCTCCGACGTACGTCGTCGCGCCGCGGTGGGTGATCGCGTAGACGCTGCCGTTGAAGGTGGGCGCGGTCGAGCGTGCCGTGGGGCTCACCGCGGGGGCGGCGGAGGCGGGGAGGAGCACGGCGGCCAGAGCTAGGAGGACAAGTGGGAGTCGCGGCACAAAGTGCTTAACCGTCGTGCGTCCGGGAAAGTCTCGGTGATCCGGGCCGCTCGAAGATCTCTTTCCGGGCCTCGTGCTCCAGCTGCAGGGCCTCGTCGTCGGCGGCCGGCGGCTGGGTGCGCAGCCCCAGCATGGCCAGCCACTCGACCAGCTGGTGGTGCACGGCGTCGGGGCCGTCGAGCTCGGCCTCGGTCACCGGCCAGCGCGCCGGATGCACGAGCACGGCGTCGGTCTGCCAGCCGCCGAGACCGCCGTGCGAGCCGACCAGCTCCTCGAAGGCCGCGACCTCCTCGGTCACCGGGTCGACGCAGCTGATCAGCACCAGGTCGCCGACGTGCACCGCCTCCTGGTGACGCAGCAGGTCGTAGCGCGCGCGAGGTCCGTACGGGAGAAGGGGGTCGATGCCCTGGACCGTGCCGTCGCTGAGCCGGTGACTGCCGGACGTGCCGAGCGCGACCGGGCCGTCGGCGTCCCGCACGATCACCAGGCCGATGCCCGGGTGCGCGGCCAGACCACGGATGAGGCGCGGATATTGCCGGTCGATCGCGGCCCGGTCGAGCCGTTCGGTGAACTTCGTCAGATAGACCAGCGCCAGGTTGCCCGACGAGACGACCAGCAGCGGGGCGACCGGCGGCTCGGGGAATTCGGGCTCCTCGGTGGCCTCGGACTCGGCCGGCGACTCGGGCGCCTCGGCCTCGTCGCCGGCCGAGAAACGCTCGACCACCTCGTCGAGGCTCTCGCCGTAGCGCTGGCGGAACGTCGCGCCCTGGCTCTGCCCGTGGTCGGAGAGCACCACCAGGTGGTAGCGGCGGGCCGCCTCGGGGGCCAGCCGTTCGATCACGCCGAGCATGCGGTCGAGGCTTTCGAGCTGGCGCATCGACTCGGGGCGGGCCGGGCCGGCGTGGTGCGCCACCTCGTCGTAGTCGACCAGGTCGCAGTAGATCGCCGGGGCGCCGCGGGCCATCTGCTCGGCGATCAGCGAGACGTTGACGTCGCGCAGCAGCATCGACGCCGGCCGCAGGGCCAGGAACGCGCCCGACCGGCTGACCCGGGGCTGCAGGTTGCGGCGGCGCTGCTGACGGGCCTGGTGCAGCTCGGTGAAGACCTCGCCCACGCCGAGCACGAGGGCCCGGGTGAAGCCGTACGGAGAAGCCATGAACGCCGCCCAGCCGCGCGCCGACCGGCCCGGCAGCGCCGCGTGGCTGACGGTGAGCAGGTTGACCGCGGCGTCGCCGCTGAACGCGTTGCCGATGCTCACGCCGCCGTCGCGCAGCAGGCCCCGACCGTCGCTGAGCCGCGGTTCGAGCACCGCCGCGTCGCGGGGACGGTTGGTCACCATGAGCTTGCCGGTGTCTTTCTCGAACCACCGGAACGCCGGGATCTGCCGGGTCGCGCCGTGCAGGATGCCGGCCTGCGAGGCGGGTGTGGTCGAGGGCAGGCCGGTGTGCCAGCCGCGCATCGTGTGGCTGCCCGAACGCAGCCAGTGGCCCAGCGTGGGCAGGTTGCCGGCCCGCACCGCCCAGCGCAGGACCGGCTCGGACAGGCCGTCGAACTGCACCATCAGCAGGCCCGGCTCGGCGCCCTGACGCGGACGGCGGAACGTGAGGACCGGGCCACCGGCCAGCCGGGCCTGACGCCGCCGCACGCCGCGCATGAGCCGCCGGGCCTCGCGGACGAACGTGTCGTCGGTGCCGCTGTCGGCCATCCAGTCGACGATCGCGGCGCCGATGATGGCCAGGATCGCGGTGATCACCAGCGAGGGCAGGCCGCTGATCCGGTTGGCCGGGTCGAGCTCGAGCGCAACCACGATCACGACCACCTGCGCGATCACGCCGAGCAGCATCGCGCCCCAGCCACCCAGGGCGGTGATGCCGAGCAGCAGCAACGGGCGCAGCACGGCGCCCACCCCGGCCACGATCGCGACCAGGCCCAGTGTGTCGACGATGTCGTTGCTCTCCACACCCGGCATCAGCCACAGCGTCACGGTGAGCACGACGAAGGTCACCAGCGCGCTGCGCAGCACGGCGCGCAGCCGGTTGAGGATCCGCCGCCAGCTCAGCAGGGCACGCAGCTCGGCCCGCCAGCTGCGGAGAACCGGAGCGGCGGGGGGTTCGTGCGGGCTGATGGCCACCGCCAAACAATCGCACAACGGGCCGACGGGGTGGACGACCGTGCCCGGAATCACCCGGCCCCGGCGGTACACCCGGACGAGTGATCACTTGTGGCGTGCTTGTCCCGTCCGGATAGCTTCGGAGCGGTGCGCGCCCGATTCGTCTTGATCATCCTTATCCTGCTGGGCCTCGCCGCCTGCTCGTCGTCCCCACCCGCGCCCGAGCCGGCACCGGAACCACCGCCCAAGGTGGTCGGCTATTTCACCAACTGGGGTGTCTACGCCCGCGACTTCCAGGTGAAAGACCTGGACACGAGCGGGACGGCGGGCCGTCTCACCCATCTGCTGTACGCGTTCGGCAAGGTCGACGGGGGCCGGTGCACGGCCTCCGACCGCTGGGCCGACTACGAGAAGCCGATCGAGGCCGGCCGCAGCGTGGACGGTGTCGCCGATCGGCCCGGTGACCCGCTGAGGGGCAACTTCGGCCAGTTGCGCCGGCTCAGGGCCAAGCACCCGGGGCTGCGCGTGCTGTGGTCGTTCGGCGGCTGGACCGGCTCGGCCGGGTTCACCGCGGCCGCCCGCGACCCCGAGGCGTTCGCCGCGTCGTGCCGCACGCTGGTGAACGACCCGCGCTGGGCCGGGGTCTTCGACGGCATCGACGTGGACTGGGAATACCCGAACGCGTGCGGCGTCTCCTGCGACAAGAGCGGGCCGGACGCGCTGCCCCGGGTGCTCGGGTCGCTGCGCACCGCCTTCGGGCCGCAGGCGCTGGTCACGGCCGCGGTGCCCGGTGACGTGACGAAGCTGGAAGCCACCGACTACCGCGCAGCGGCCGGGACGGCGGACTGGCTCAACGCGATGACCTATGACTACTTCGGCGCGGGCGGCGAGGACGTCCGCAAGGTGCCGAAGACCGCGCCGCACTCGCCACTCACCCCCTACCCGGGCATCCCGCGCGAGGCGTCGACCACCTCGGCCACCGTGGACAAACTGCTGGAGCTCGGCGTCCCCTCGTCCAAGGTGCTGCTCGGCGTCGGGTTCTACGGCCGGGGCTGGACCGGGGTGAGCGACCCCGAGCCCGGCGGGACCGGCCGCGGACCCGCCGCCGGGCGTTACGAGAAGGGCCTGGAGGACTATGAATCGCTGGTCGGGCGCTGCCCACCGACGGGCACGGTGGCCGGCACGGCGTACGCCTTCTGCGGCGACCAATGGTGGTCCTACGACACCCCCGAGACGATCAGGACCAAGATGACGTACGCCCGGGACAAGCGGCTGGGCGGGGCGTTCGCGTGGGAGCTCTCCGGCGACACGACCCGGGCCGACCTGCTCACCGCGGTGTCGGACGGGCTCGCCGAACGCCGCTAACCGACCTGCATCCAGACGTTGTCGAGGGCGCCGTTGAACTGGTCGTTGTCGGCGTAGGCGCCCTTGCCGCCGATGCTCAGCGGGCGGTTGTTCGTGACCGAGAGCCGCGGCGGCACACCGATGCGGCCGCGCAGCACGTTGTCGACCCAGACCGACAGCGTGCCGCCGATCCGCGAGCAGCGGACCCGGTGCCAGCGGCCGTCGGCCACCGTGAACGGGCTGGTGACCATGCGGATCCGGGGATTGCGGTCGCCGACCAGCACACAGCTGGGCCGGCCGGCGGCGCCGTCGATCTGCAGCTTCCACTGACTGCCCCGGGTCGAATAGCCCTTCTGCACCACGTTCTGGCCCTTGCTGGTCTGCGTGGGGCTCAGATAGACATCGGCGCCGTACGAGATGTTGCGCGCACCCGGGTTGAGGTCAGGGGTGGACGGCGTCTGCAGTGCCACGTGCGGGCAGACCTGTTGCACGCAGCGCGACGGGAAGAGCAGGGCCGTCCCCCGGCCGTGCACGACCCGGCGGACCGCTCCCCCGTGCCCCGAGATGATCCGCAGGGTGTGGCCGCGGCCGGAGTCGTCGACGATCGTGCCGGGCGGCACGTTGAAGGCGTACCGCGCCATGAGGACCGGCGCCGCCGGGGCCGCCACCGCCGGGACCCCACCAGCGGCGACGAGGAGAACCGACAAGGCGAGCCAACATGATTGCATGCCGGAATTATGGCTTGTGAACGCTTTGTAATGTTTGCTTAACCCCCCTGCTCACGGCGTTTCGGGCGCGGCGCTGTCCAACGGCACCGCCCGGCCGGGCACCAGTCCGAGTTGGACCCCCTGGCGCGGCAGCACCGCGTCGAGCAGCCAGTCGGCCGCCACCCGCACCCGGTTCCCTGGCATCGACAGCAGGTGGTAGCCGCGGGTCACGACCTTGGCCGGGAGGCCCTTGACCGGCACCCCGAGCGGGTTGGCGGCCGAGTCGAGCCCGCCCAGGTCGACGACGAAACCCAGGTCGTGGTGCTTGTAGGGGCGACGGCGGCCATGCCCGTACGAGGCCGCGATGTTCTTCGCCACGGCGGCGCCCTGCCGCGTGGCGTGCTGCGCGGTCATGCCGGTGAACTCGCCCGGGCGGGTCAGGTCGGGCACCGCGGCCGCGTCGCCGACGGCGTAGACGTCCGGATGGCCGGGGACGTTGAGGAACTCGTCGACCACCAGCCGCCCGTTCTTCAGCGGCAGGCCGAGGCCCTCGACCACCGGATCGGGCCGCACCCCGACGCACCAGATCAGCGAGCAGGTCGGCACGAAGTCGCCCGTGGACAGATGCACGCCGTCCTCGGTGGCCTCCTTCACGCTCGTGCCCAGAAGCAGCTCGACACCCCGCTCGCGCAGCACCTCGTCGGCGGCGTCGCTCAGGCGCCGGTCGAGCGAGGGCAGCAGCCGGTCGGCCGTGTCGAGCAGCAGCCACCGCACGTGACCCTGCAACTCGGGACGCCGGGCCACGAGCGCCTCGGTGAACAGCACACCCTGGGCCGCCACCTCGGTTCCGGTGTAGCCGGCGCCGACCACGACGAAGGTGCAGCGGGCCCGGCGTTCCCGTTCGGTCGGGGCGTTGACCGCGAGCTCGATCTGGCGGGTGATGTGGTCTCGCAGATAGAGCGCCTCGGGGATGCCGCGGAAGCCATGCGCGTATTCCGTCACTCCGGGCACCGGCAGCAGCTTGTTGACGCTGCCGGCCGCGATCACCAGGCGGTGGTAGCCGAGCGAACCGGGCCGCCCTTCCGGGTCGCGATAGGTGATCGTGCGGTTGTCCAGGTCGAAACCGTCGGCCTCACCCAGGATCTGGCGTACGCCGGGAAGGGTGGCCTGCAGCGAGACCGTGACCCGGCGGGGCTCGAGGATGCCGGCCGCCACCTCGGGCAGCAATGGCAGGTAGAGGAAGTAGTCGGTGGGGTTGACGACGACGATCTCGGCGCCGCCACGGGAGAGCCGGGCGATCGTACGCGCGGCCGTGAAGCCGGCGAATCCGGCGCCGACGATGACGATGCGGGGGCGTGCCATGCGGGTCCTCCGTTCCGGGCGCCGCGGCGCCCACGTTCAGACCGATGCCCATCGACGCTACAGAAAACGCGGCCCGCCCGGTGTGAGGGCGGCGACACCGGGGCGATCAGCCGTTCGGAGGAGCCGAAAAATGGGCCGAACGGTTGTCGTCCGGCAAGCTCCCTCCGAGCGTCTTGTTAGGCGCCGGATGGTGCCTGCACGGGGCGGCATCACACGGTGAAACCGCAGGTCGGTGCCCACACGGGGTGGCATCGCCCGGCGTGCGCGGGGTGGAGGGGGTCGACGTGACCGGGAGTGCGGTGATTGAGCCGCCTGGGTACGCTCACGTCTCCCTCGACACCTCGAACGGACACCTTCGAATGGACGCCCGTGAGGCCGACTATGCGCATTTCGTCCGTACCCGGACGCACGCATTGTTGCGCTCGGCGTACCTGTTGACCGGCGACCAGCACCTCGCCGAAGACCTCGTCCAGGAAGCTCTCGCCCGCACCCACCGGGCCTGGCAGCGCCTCGAGAAGACGGAGAACGCCGAGGCGTACGCCCGCAAGGTCATGTACCACGCGCAGGTGTCGTTCTGGCGCCGTCCCAAGGTGGCCGAGGTGATGCCGGCCGACTTCGAGCCCGACCACGAGACCGGCGGCGACGACCACTCCGACGCCACGGTCGAGCGGCTGGTTCTGCGCCGGGCCCTGCTCACGCTGAGCGCCAAGCAGCGCGCCGTGATCGTGCTCCGGTTCTTCGAGGATCACACCGAGGCCGAGTCGGCCCAGTTGCTCGGCGTCTCGGTCAGCACGGTGAAGACCCAGACCGCCCGTGCCCTCGATCGCCTCCGGGCCATGCTGCCCGACCTGCGGATGCTCGCTGACGCGCCGGAGGCGGGGCGATGAGCGCCGAACAAGAGCGGCCCAGAGACCACGATCGCCTTCGCAGTTCGCTGCACGACCTGGCCGACATCGCCGAGCCGGCCGACATGTACGAGCGGGCGGTCACCCGCTCGCGCCGGATCGCCCGCAAGGAGGCCGCGGTCGGCACCGGCGCCGCCATGGTGGTGCTGGTGGTGCTGGCGAGCGGCCTGTGGCAGATGCCGCACGGCAAGCAGCAGAACGTGCCGGTGGCCGCGGCGCCGCAGTCGGCCTCCTCGGTCCTGCCGTCACTGTCCTCGACGGCGCAGTCCTCGGGTTCCGCCTCGTCCGCCACTCCCGGCGACAAGGACGATTCGCCGGCCCGCCCGCCCCGGCCGGACAAGCCCGCGAACAAGCCGAAGCCGGCCAAGCCGAAATCACGCACGCTGTCCGACATGCCGGGACACGTGTTCTACGCCGAGCACGGCACCGGCCCCGACGTCGTCCGGATGTCCCCGTCCGACGGCAACACCGAGGTCGTGCTCTCCGACGCGCCCTCCTCGGTCGGCATCTCGCCCGACGGCTACCGGATCGCGTACGTCTCGGACGGCAAGCTCCTGGTCAGCGAGGCGGGCGGCGAGACGAAACAGGTCGCGGCCAACATCGACGCGGTCGGGCAGGCCCCGGTGTGGTCGCCCGAGGGCAGCCGGCTGCTGGTCGCCGAGTCCGCCCCCGGGGTGCTCGACCTCGAGTCGGGCGAGATCACCCCACTGCCCGAGGGACTCGCCTCGGGACAGCATTTCCGCTGGTCCGGCGACGGCAGCACGCTCGTCTACGCGACCAGTTACTGCGGGCTCAAGGTGGCCGGGGCCGAGGCCGGCACCAGCACGACGGTGCCGGTGCTGGGCGACAAGCAGCCGCAGGACAACCCGGACGGGCTGGCCGCGTGCAAGCCGACCAGCGTCGACGCGACCGGCGCCCGGGTGACCGTGCCGCTGCAGACGACGGGTGAGCAGACGACCGGCACCGACACGGCCGACGCGGTGATCGACACGGCGACCGGAGATCTCGCGGTGCTGCCGGTCTCGGGCTCGGTGGTCGGCGCCGTCTTCGACACCGACGGCAACCTGCTGGTGCGCACCGAGGACGACGGCAAGACCCTGCTGTCGCTCTTCGGCCCCGACAACACGCTCAAGGTGCAGGCGAAAGAGCCCGCTTCCGTACGCGGTCTGGATCTGCTCGCGTACACACGCTGAAGTCCAGCGCCGTCCGTTCCCGGATGCGAGCATTGAGGGCAATGGCCGTGCAGCAGCAGTCCGCCCGGCCCACGACCGTTTTACCGCCGTGGTGGCGACGGGGACCGACCGTGGCCGTCCTCGTCGTGATCGTTCTCGGCGTCGAGCTGGTCCTGGGCTGGTCGGCGCTGGCCGGAGCGCTGGCCCAGCTGCGCGCCCCGCACTGGAACTGGGTGGCGGCCGCGGTCGCCGCCGAGCTGGCCTCGATGGGCACGTACGCACGCATGCAGCGCGCCCTGCTGCGCGGGGCCGGCACCAAGGTCAGCATCAAGCGGCACGTCGCCACCGCGTACGCGGCTCACTCGCTGAGCGCCACGCTGCCGGGCGGCCCGGTCTTCTCCACCACCTTCAACTTTCAGCAGCTGCGCCGATTCGGTGCCTCGCCGGCGGTGGCGTCGTGGTGCATCGCGCTCAGCGGGGTGCTGTCGGCCGGGGCGCTGGTGGTCATCGGTGCGGTCGGTGGCCTGCTGGCCCGCAACACCGGCAGCTGGCACACGCTGGTGTTCTATGCGGTGGGGGCCGTGGTGGTCGCTTTCGGCGTACGCCAGCTGGCCGAGCATCCCCAGCTGCTGGACCGCCCGGTGCGGGCCGTGCTGGGCGGGGTCAACCGGGTGCGCAAGCGACCGCCCGGGCACGGCCACGACCGGTTGCTCGGCTTCGTCGAACAGCTGCGCGAGGTGCGGGTCCACCCGGCCAACTTCGCCCTGGCCGTGGTGCTGGCCCTGCTCAACTGGCTCTTCGACGCGCTTTGCCTGTGGCTGTGCTGCGTCGCCGTGGGCGCCGACGAGATCAACCCGGTCGGGCTGGTGATCGCCTACTGCGCCGGGATGGCCGCGGCCAGTGTGCCGATCGTGCCCGGCGGGCTCGGCGTGGTCGACGGCGCTCTGGTTCTGGGGCTGGTCGCCGGTGGGCTGGAGAGCTCGTACGCGGTCGCCGCGGTGGTGCTCTACCGCCTGATCAGCTTCGGTTTCATCATCGGGCTGGGCTGGCTGTTCTGGCTCGCCATCCGCCGTAAGTACCGGTCAGCCCCGGCGCCCGAATAGCTTCCAGCCGCGTTTCCTGGCCTCGGGTGCGCGCTCGGCCTCGCCGTTGAGCACGGCCAGACGGTGCTGGGCGACCGGGTTCTCCGGCTCCATGCGCAGCGAGGTGAGCAGCGCCTGCCGGGCCTGGTCGGTGTGCCCGAGAGTCTCCAGCGTCACGCCGTGGGTGTAGTAGTAGTGCGCCTCGGTCGGGTCCAGCCCGATCGCCGTCCGGGCGGCCTGCTCGGCGTCGGCGATCTGCCGGTCGGCCGAGAGCAGCGCCCAGGCCACCCGGTCGTGCCAGAGCGCGTTGCGGGGGTCGGCGATGACCGCGCGGTAGGCCATGGTGACGGCGTCCTCGTGCCGGCCGAGCACGGTCAGCGCGCGGCTCGCCAGGGCGAGCGGGCGCGGGTCACCGGGGTTGATCTGGATGGCGTGGTCGGCCGCGTCCAGCGCGTCGGCCGCCTCGTCGAGGGCGAGCCGCAGCCGGGCCAGCAGGATCCAGCCCTCGATCGCGCCAGGGTCGGCCTTGACCACCGGCAGCAGCGTGGCGACGGCCCGCTCGAGCTCGAGCTGCTCGAACAGCGTGGCGGCCTGGGCGACGGCCACCTCGGTGGCGCCGCTGAAGGCACGCGGACCGGTGTCCAGCAGCTGGTCGGGGGCGGCCGGACTGGTGACGGGCCGCTCCGTCATCGGCGGCCGCCGGTCCGCAGGGGGATGGTGCTCACATGTGAATAATCGGCGGGTTCGGGCGCCGAATGAGGGCTTTCGGCCAGATCAGCGACTCGGCATCCAGCCCGCCGACCGGTTGTGGTCGTGCGGCTCGTAGTACGGCACCTGGGCGAAGGCCCGCACCGGGAACGTGCCGAAGGCGGTGATCCGCGGGGGCGCGGCGGTGAAGCGGGCGCCGTGCGGCGGCAGGTTCCCGAGACCGGTGAGGTGCTCGACGATCGGGATGCCGGCCGCCAGCAGCACGGTGTGCGCGGGCCGCTCACCCGCGGCGGCCGGGGTGTTGTCGTCCAGGTTGACCGAGTCGATGCCGACCAGGGCCGCGCCCCGCTCGACCAGCAGCGCGGCCGCCTCGCCGGTCAGATAGGGCGCGTCGGTCGCGTAATCCGGGGTGCCCCAGCCCCGGTCGCCGCCGGTGTGCAGCAGCACGGCGTGACCGGCCACCGCGTACGGCTCGAGGTCGCCCTCGGTGACCGCCCGGCGCCCGCTGCCCGCCGTGCGCACGACGACGGCGGGCAGGTCGGCCAGGCGTTCCAGGGGCATCCCGGCCAGGTCGGTGCCGCCCGCGTAGCGGTGCCGGGGCGTGTCGAGGTAGGTGCCGGTCTGCCCGACCATCTCGATGCGGTCGAGGCTGAACTCGGTGCCCGGCGCGTATTGCGGGCGGGAGTCTTCCCAGGTCAGGTGGGCCGAGACGACCGGGGCGGGCATGCCCGGATAGGTGGTCATGCCGCCCGAGATCACGTGGCTGAGCTCGACGAAGCGCAGCCTCGGCGACCCGGGCGGCCCGGCCGGCGGCGTCGTCTCGGCGAACGTCCGGATCCCGCTGAGCTCGACCCGCTCGACGTCGCGCAGCCCGAGCGAACCGACCAGGATCATGGCGAGGTCGGCCTCGGTGACCTCCAGGTGCGGCACCTCCACCCGCAGGCCCTGCGCCTGCAGGCGCCCGCCGGTGGTGAAGGTGACGTCGGCGTTCAGCTCGGCCCGGTACTGCTGCACGGCAGACCCCTATCGCAGCTCGATGATCGCCTCGATCAGCAACCAGATGCCGAAGATAGCGAAGAGTGCGGCCGCGCCGTACTTGATGGCCTTCTCGGGCAGGTGCCGGCCGAGCATGCGGCCCACGACGATGGCGAGCGCGTCGGCCGCGACCATGCCGATGGTCGAGCCCAGCCAGGTGCCGAACCAGCCGTACTGGGTGGCCAGGGTGATCGTGGCCAGCATGGTCTTGTCACCCAGCTCGGCCAGGAAGAACGCGCCGCCGACGGCCAGGATCGCCGAGCCGGTGCTGCGCTCGGCCTTGGTCTTCTCGTCGTCGGTCAGCTTGTCCCCGCGCAGCGTCCAGGCGCCGAAGGCGAGGAAGGCCAGGGCGGCGACCAGGTTGATCCAGCCGGTCGGCAGGGTCGCGCCCAGGCCGTAGCCGATGCCGACCGAGACCAGGTGGACGATCGCGGTGGCGACGGTGATGCCGATCAGCACCGGCAGCGTCTTGAATCGGGTCGCGAACGTCATGGCCATGAGCTGGGACTTGTCGCCCAGTTCGGCCACGAAGATGACGGCGAAGCTGACCGCCGTCGCGACGAGGAAGCCTTCCACAGAAATGTTCTCCCGGTATCAAGCGGACCGGGCAGAAGCGGCTCAGGGCGACCTCGACCCGGCCGCACGTGTGCAGCCATGGTCGAAGGTCTCGCTCGCCTTGGTGAAGGCCGCGCGGCCGGACCCTTTTCGACGATCAAGGGTCAGTATGTCGACCGCGACATTGGGAGCTACTCCCCTTCGCAGAAACGAGCATAGCCAACGACCCCCGCCCGTGGGCGGGGGTCGTGAGCGTGATCACCGGCCGGCGATGAGTTTCTGCATCTCCAGGCGCTCGGCGGGCACGGGTACCCGCTTGGCCTTGGTGTCGGCCGTGGCCGCGGCGACCGGCGCCGGCGGCTCGATCGGCGAGCAGCGCTTGTCCGAGCGCTCGCCGGACTGCCGCTCGGGCAGCTTGCCGGTGGCCAGGTAGTCGGCGATCGTGTCGTCCACGCACCGGTTGCCATAGAGCGAACCGGAGTGGGTCGTGCCGCCGACCCCCTCGACCAGCACCGAGCGCGGGAACCGCTTGCGGGCCTCGAGGGCGCCGCTGAACGGGGTGGCCGCGTCGAGCGTCTCGCTGATCATCAGGACCGGCGGGACGGTCTCGCCCGAGACGGTCACCGGGATGCCGCTGGGCGCCGCCCAGTTGCGGCAGGGCGCGTTGTACCAGGCGTTGGCCCAGGTCTCGAACGGCGCCTTGCGGTGCACCTCCCAGTTGTCCGAGGTCCACTTGGTCCAGCTCTTGGGCCAGGCGGCGTCGGTGCACTGGGTGGCCAGATAGACCGCGTAGTTGTTGTCGGCGTCCCGGCCCTGCGGGTTGTTGGCGTCGTAGAGCTTGCGCAGCCCGCTCGGGTCGCCCTCGCGCACCCAGCCGCTGAAGGCGCGGGCGATGTCGGCCCAGCCGAACGTGTAGTAGCCGGCCTGCAGGAAGATGTCGGTCAGCTCGGACGGGCCGATCACGCCGCCGGCCGGCTTGCGGGTCAGGTCCTTCTGCTCGTCGTAGAAGCGCTTACGCACCTCCCGGGCGGTCCGGCCGAGGCGGTAGACCTTGTGGTTCTCGGCCAGCCAGGCGAAATAGACCTGGATGTTGCGGTCGAACGCCAGGTCCTGGTCGAGGTTCGAGTCGTACCAGACACGGGTCGGGTTGACCACGCCGTCGAGCACCATGCGGCGTACGCGCTCGGGGTAGCGCGTGGCGTACACCTGGCCCAGGTAGGTCCCGTACGAGAAGCCGTAGAAGTTGATCTGACGGGCGCCCAGCTCGTACCGGATCAGGTCCATGTCCCGCACGGTGTCGAGCGTCTTGAGGTGGCCGAGCAGGTCACCGCCGGCCTTCGCGCACGCCTTGGCATACGCCTCGGTCCGCTTGAGCCAGGTCCTCTCGATCTTCGAGCTGGTCGGCACGTACGGCGGACGGTTGTACCCCGTATAGTCGTCGTCGCAGCTCAGCGACGGCTTGCTGGCGCCGACACCGCGCGGGTCGAAGCCGATCCAGTCGTACGCCGCCCCGGCCTGCTTCGGCACCAGCGAACCGAGCACCGACAGCCCGCGGCCCTTGGCCCCCGGCCCGCCCGGGTTGACGAACATGACGCCCTGGAACTTGGCGTCCGGGACGGTGTGCTTGATCCGCGACACCGCGATCTGGATCTTCTTGCCGTTCGGCGCGGAGTGGTCCAGGGGCACGCTGACGAAGCCGCAGTCGGCCTTGTGCGTACGCAGGGAGGGGTCGGTGCAGGCGCTCCACCGGATCGAGTGGGCGGCTCGCGCGTAACCCGGCCCGTCGGTCCGCTCGTTCGCCGCCCGCGCGTCGCCGGGGGCTCCGATCACCGCCAAGGCGATCGTGGTGGCCGCCGCCAGAAGTCGTCTCATGCCAGCCTCTCGTGTCCAATTCGCCCCAATATGGTGAGGCGTGGGCGACCCGATCGGGGGTCGTCCACGCCGGAGCGAACGGTTTTTCAGCCCTTTGTACAAATTCGCTGGGCCATGAGGGCAACTGCGCCGAGGGCCGCCACCACCAGTCCGTAGACGAGCGCGGTGGCGTGCAGTCCGGCCGAGGTGGCGGCGAAACCGGCGATCACAGCGGGGACGCTGAAGGCCACGTACGCGATGACGAGCGCGACCGCGAACAGCTCGCCCCGCTCGTGCGGGGCAGCCAGGACGGCCAGCGTGCCGAACGAGGCCAGCGCCGACGCGCCGAACCCGACCCCGGAGATCACGGTGCCCGCCGCGGCCAGGGCGGCACTGCTCCACTCCAGCCCGGCGACGCTGACGACGGCACCGGCGGTCAGCAGGCTCCCGGCGATGGTGAGCACCCGCTTCGTCGGGACGTTCCGCAGCGCGTACGAGGTCAGGGCCCCCGTGCCGCAGAGCAGGGTGACCACCAGGCCGCCGATGAGGTGGCTGCTCAGCCCGAACACGCCGGCCGCGACCGACGGGCCGAGGGAGAGGTAGAGGCCGCCGATGGCCCAGCTCGCCACGATGATCGGCACGAGCGCGAGCACGTCGGCGCGCAGACGGGCCGGAACACCCAGCCTGGGCGCGAGGGAGGCGGCGGCGCCGGGGCGGCGGGCCGAGGTCTCGGGGATGCGGGCCACCACGATCGCGGCCAGGATCATGCCGGCCAGCAGCAGCGCCCAGACGAAGTGGGTGGGCGAGGGGCCGTACTGGACCAGCGCCCCGCACCCCAGGGCGCCGATGGCCAGACCGGCGACCGGCGCGATGCCGTTGATCAGGCCGGCCCGTCCGGGCGCGTGCGGCGGGTTCAGGTCGACCAGCGCCGCGCCCAAGGTGGTCATAGCGGCACCGGTCGCGATGCCCTGCAGCAACCGCGCGGTGAGCAGGATGCCGACGTCACCGGCGGTCAGGAAGAGGATCAGCGAGATCGCCTCGAGCCCGATCGCCGCGGCCAGCACCGGACGGCGGCCGATGTGGTCGGAGAGCGCGCCGAGCATGACCAGCGACCCGATCAGGCCCACCACGTAGACGGCGAAGATCACCGTGAGCGTGGTCGCGGAGAAGCCCCACAGGTGCTGATAGACGACGTAGAGCGGGGAGGGCGCGGCGGACGCGGCGGCGAACGTCACGAAGATGGCGGCGATCGCGGCGAAGGCGACCGGGCGGGACAGTCGTCGGCTGCTGCTTCGCACCGGCTGGGCGACGGCGGTCATGGGGTTGCCTCCGGGCATTTGGCTTCGACTTCCGACAGACAGGTCTGTCTGATTCACTGCCGAAGACTAGACAGACCTGTCTGGTATCGTCAACCGCATGTCCGCCGCATCACCCTCCACGGCCCGCAAGGCCTCCGCCCGCGACCGCCTGCTGGCCGCCGCGGACGAGCTGTTCTACGCCGAAGGTGTCCACACCGTCGGCATCGACCGCATCATCGAGCGCGCCGGCGTCGCCAAGGCCTCGCTCTACAGCACCTTCGGCAGCAAGGACGAGCTGGTCCGGGCCTACCTGGAGGGCCGGCACAGCCTGCGCCGCACCCGCATGCTGGACGGTCTGGAGCGCTACGACGACCCCCGCGACCGCCTGCTCGGCGTGTTCGAGGTGCTGGCCGAACTGGCCGGCGCCGCTGGTTTCCGGGGTTGCGCCTTCTACAACGCCAGCGCCGAGTCCCCCGCCGGCGGCCCGGTCGAGGAGGTCTCGACCGCCAACCGCGCCTGGACCCGGGGCCTGTTCCACGAGCTGGCCCGCGACGCCGGCGCCCGCGACCCGGCCGCCCTGGCCGACCAGCTGGTCGTCCTCTACGACGGCGCCACCGTCGGCGCGCGCATGGACAAGCGGGCCGAGGCCGCCCTGACCGCCCGCGGCATAGCCGCCTCCCTGCTGGCCGCCGCCACGCTCTGAGCCCGCCGCGCCGGCGTAGCTCACCGTAGAATCGAAATGCCGGGAGAAGGAGGGGAAATGGCAAGCAGTGCGCCACCGGGTTCGCGATATGCGGACCAGAGGCACTACGTGGTTGCCACCAGCCTGGCCGATCTCCGTGGTCCGGTCAGCGGCACGGTCAACCTCGACCGGTCCCTCGACTGGTCAGGTGACGCTACCTACGACTTGGACGACCCCGGCGACATGCAGGTCCTTTACCAGACCGTTCTGAACCAGGCGGCCACCGAGGACGACCTGCGCCGGTGGCTGCACGACGAGACCCTGCGCCGGCTGTGGCCCGCGTTGTGGCTCCCCGCACGGTTGCGGGCGCTCTGGCAGGCCAGGTTCCCCGAGCTGGCTCAGTCGTCGCAGGCGCTAGCCGGCTGAGGATGGAGCCCGGTCTTCTCAGCAGTTCGAGACCTTCGCCCGCCTCGCGGTCATCGAGCCCGATCCGCCCCAGCAGGCGTACAAGGTTGAGCTGGCTGCCAACTGGCGCTCGCTTCCGCCGGTGATGATGGATGTCGGCCCGGTCCTGCACATCGACGACGTTGTCGCGGGAAAGATGTCAGCGCTTTTCACCAGGGCAGAACCGCGGGACTTCCTGGATGTCGACGCCGCATTGACGACGGGCCGATTCACGCGAGAGCAACTGCTCGAACTTGCCGAGCACGCGGATGCCGGCTTCGACCGCATGGTCTTCGCCGACCTGCTGGGGATGCTGACGAGATACCCCGATCGACGCTTTGCTGCCTACCAAGCCGATTCTGAACGCATAGCCGCCATGCGCAGACGCTTCGCAGAGTGGCGCGACGAGCTTCGAGGACCGCAGACCTAGGTCGTGCGGGCCCGCCGTCGACCAGCGGGCCCGCGTAACTCCGGCTCAAACCGTACGGATGGATCCTTCGCCGTCCAGGGGCTCGGCGACCGGGGTGGCCGGGCTCAGGGGCTGGGCGTCGGAGAGTTCGGCCTTGACCTCGGACTCGTGCGCGACGAAGTCGGAGGCCGGGGCCGGCTTGGCCTTGACCAGGGAAGCGATCGCGCCGACCACGGCCATCGCGATGGCCAGCCAGAAGACGATCACCAGGCCGTCGTGGAAGGGCTCGGAGATCAGCTGGGGGAAGAACTCCAGGCCGGTCAGGCGGGCCGCGTTGTCGGCGGGCAGGGCGCCCAGCACCTGAGGTCCGAGCAGTTCGCCGATCGGGTTGTAGCCGAGGAAGGCCGCGAACAGGGTGCCCACCGGCGGCAGCGCGGCGATCGACGCGGCCGTGTCGGCGGGAACGCCCTGGCCGGTCAGGCCGCTGCTCAGGGTGCCGGGCAGCGAGTCGGCCAGGCCGGCCACCATCAGCGAGAAGAAGATGCCGATGGACAGCACCTGCCCGGCGTTCTGGAAGGTGGCCCGCATGCCGGAGGCGGCGCCGCGCATGTCGGCCGGGACGCTCGACATGATCAGCGACGTGTTGGGGGCCGCGAACAGGCCACCGCCGAGGCCGTTGACGAAGATGAGCACGGCGAACACCACGTAGTTGAAGTTGCCGGGCAACAGCAGCAGGCCCACAAAGGACACAGCCATCACCAGCAAGCCACCGGAGGCGAACGGGCGCGGGCCGAACCGGTCGGACAGGAAGCCCGCGACCGGACCGGCGGCCAGGAAGCCGATCGTCATCGGGACCAGGTAGATGCCGGCCCAGAGCGGGGTCGACTCGTAGTCGTAACCGTGCAGCGGCAACCAGATCCCCTGCAACCAGATGATCAGCATGAACTGCAGACCGCCGCGGGCCACGCTGGCCAGCAGGTTGGCGGCGTTGCCACTGGTGAAGGCGAGGTTCTTGAAAAGCGCCAGCGGGAACATGGGCTCCGGCACGCGGGTCTCGATCACCCCGAACGCGACGAGCACCAGCGCCCCGCCGATCAGTCCGATCAGGACCCACGGGTTGGTCCAGCCCATCGTGTGCCCGCCGTACGGCTGGATTCCGTACGTGATGGCCGCCAGAACCGCCGTGAGCCCGACCGCGAACGTCGCGTTGCCCCACCAGTCGATCTTCGCTCTGCGGCGGACGCCGGTGTCGTGCAGCGAGCGGTAGGCCCACACCGTGCCGAGGATGCCGAGCGGGATGTTGACCCAGAAGATCGACCGCCAGTCCCACTCGGCCAGCACACCGCCGAGCACCAGGCCGATGAACGAGCCGGCCAGGGCCGAGACGATGTTGACGCCGAGCGCCATGCCGCGCTGTTTGGCCGAGAACGCGTCGGTGATGATCGCGGCCGAGTTGGCCATCAGCATCGCGCCGCCGACCGCCTGCAGCACCCGCCAGCCGATGAGCCAGAGCGCGCCGCCGCTGCCGTCGAACGGGTCCAGCGACAGGATGATCGAGGTGAGGGTGAAGATGGCGAAGCCGGCGTTGTAGATCTTGACGCGGCCGTACATGTCGCCGAGTCGTCCCAGGGTGACCACCAGGACCGCGGTGACCAGCATGTATCCGATCAGCATCCAGAGCAGATAGCTGACGTTGCCGGGCTCGAGGGGGTCGACGTGGATGCCCTTGAAGATCGCGGGGAGCGAGATCAGCACGATCGACGCGTTGATCGTCGCCAGCAGGGTGCCGAGGGTCGTGTTCGACAGCGCGATCCACTTGTAGCGCGGATGATCCACGGATAGCACGCAGGCCTCCTATTTAGGTATATTTCGGGCACCGATGGCCGCGCGGCTAGGGGGAGCCGGCGACCCGGAGCCGCTAGGTGGCCCGCTCGGCGGCGAAGTCGCTGAGCTTCTCGAGGGCCGGGAGCGCGGCCACCACGGCCGCGTGCTCCTCGGGGGTCAGGCCCTGCAACAGCTCGGACAGCGCCGCCGCCCGCACCGCGCGACGGTGGGCCACGGCGGCCCGGCCGGCGTCGGTGATGCTGACGACCACGGCCCGCCCGTCGGTGGGGTCGTCCGTGCGCTCGGCCAGCCCCTCCTTCTCCAGGCGGGTCACCAGCTGCGTCATCGCGGGCTGGCTGATTCCCTCGGGGGCATAGAGCTCGCTGAGGCGGTGCGGTCCGGAGCGCTCGAGCCGCCGCAGCGTCGACGCCGCGGTCAGGCTGAGCGGCCCGCGCGGCGTGAGCCGGCGGAGCGTCTCGTAGAAGCGCTCGAACCCTGAGGCGATGGCGGCATCAGTGTCCGTGATGGCGGTGGCAGGCTGCACTCCCCTTTTATATCACCAGCTTATGAATGACGGTTCCCCCGAAAGCGCCGGACTGTCGAGCTGACGCACACCGGACGAAATGTCACCATGCAGTCATGGACGAGCAAACCCTCGACCACGTACCGGCCATGGAGGCCTGCTCCTGGCTGCGCCCGCACCTGGGCACCACCACCGGCGGCGGCCGCGCTCCCCGCGAGCACGTCTCGGCCCTGCGCCACGTCGCCCGCACCCTGGACGCCGACCCACGCTGGCGCTCCTGGTGGCAGCAGACCGGGCTCTCCGCCTGCGAACTGGGCATCGTCGCCGAGGGGCGGCTCGACCACCTGCGGCCCAGCGCCGACATCCGCCGGCTGGACGACTGCCTGTGGGCCAACTTCACCTGCGCGCTGCCGGACGGCACCCCACCGGCCGCAGCCACCCGCGCCGCGACCGAGGAGGTCCGCGCGATGTTCGAGGTGATCCGGCAGGCCCTCACCCTCACCGCGCTGCCACCCACACCACAGGTGCCGAGCCTGCCGACCGACGCCCCCGAGGTGCCGGTCACCGCGAAACGCCTGCCCCCGGCGGCCCACGAGCGCGAACAGCGGGGCTATCTGACCCTGACCGAGATCCAGGAGTTCTTCTCCTAGGACCAGGTCAGCGCCACGAGCTCGCGGAGCTGCGTGAGCGCCGCCGGCTTGGCGGGCCCGTCGGGGAGCTCACGACGGGCGGTCGCGACCAGGTCCGCACGCAGCAGCGCGTAGATCTCCTCCTGGCCGGCGTCGGGGAGGTCGGGGATCCAGAGGCTGCCGAGGTTCTCCGCGACGACCATGCGGAGCCAGTCGGCCGTCTTCTGGTCGCCGAGCCGCGGAATGAGGTATTCCAGCGTCCACTCGAACAGACCACCCGTCGACTGCCAGTCCCGGCCCGGCCGGACCATGATGAGTGCCGCCATTGTGCCCGCCCAAGAATGAAGACACGCGGTGCCAGACCTCGCTCCGCCAGGAACCTTTCCACCCTTGCCACCTGGTCGGCGGTGAACAGCGAAACGTCCACCGGCACCAGGTCCGCCTTCTTGAGGTGCAGCACGATCTGCTGCGAGAACCGCGTCCACTGCTGATCGAACCGGTGCGCCGCGAACGGGCCCACCGCGTCGTAGGAGCGGCCGCCCTCGTCGAACCAGTCCGCCCGATGACCGGGTTCGGCCCGGGTCAGGCGTACGCCCAGTTCCACCTCGATGCGTACGGCGGTGACCGCCTCGTTGGGCCGGAACCGGCCGGTTGCCGGGTCCATGCCGAGCGCACGGATCCGTACCCTCTCGGGTCGCGGATCCGGCGCGCGCATCAGCGGTTCACACGCTCAGGCCGGTGCGCGCCCGGCTCTCGAGGCTCTTGCGGTTCCTCGGCGGCTCGAGGTCGCGGCACCTGCGGCGTTACCACCACCGGAGCACCACCCTGGCCGATGCCCGCATAGATCACCGGCCGGGTGGCCCGCAGTATCAGCGCGTGCAGCGCACCGATCAGTCCGACGGTCACCAGGGCCAGAGGCACAACCCACAGGCTTTCCCGTACGCCGAACAACGCACCAAGATCACGGAAGGCCAGATAACCCAGCGAGCCGAGCGCCACTGTGGACAGCACCGGGGCGACGAATCGGGTGTACGCGCCCTCGCCGTTCGGCACCTGGTTGAGGTGCAGCAGCGCGGCCACCGACGTGACCAGCAACAGCACCAGAATGCCGAGCCCGCCCGCGATCACCAGGCGGCGGCCGGCCAGCGGCGGATCGGCGACCCCGGCCACGGCCGCTCCCGCCAGCAGCAACGCGGCCACGGCGGACTGTGTCAAGGACGACGAGCGGGGTGCGAGCGTACGCCGGGAGGTGCGCCCCAGGGCGGCCGGGAGAACCCGCTCGCGGCCCAGGGCGAACAGGTAGCGGGAGATCGCGTGGTGCAGCGCCAGGATCGCCGCGAACAGGCCGGTGAGCAGCATCAACCGGCCCAGGGTGACGGCCCACGGCGCGAGGCGACCGGCGGCGAGGTCGAACAGCATCTCGGAGCCGCGGCCGCGGGCCAGCGCGGTGACCTGCCCGGCCCCGGCGGCCGTGCTCAACGACCACGAGGCGGTGGCCAGCAGGAGGGCGATCGCGGCCACGGTCACGTACGTGGCCAGGCCGGGATCTCGCCGCGGGCGGATCGACTCCTCGGCGTACGTGCCGGTGGTCTCGAAACCGGCGAAGGCGAGCAGGCCCACGACGAGCAACAACCCGAGGGCGCCCATGTCGACGCCGGACGGCACGAGGGTGGCCCGGGTGATCTGGCCGCCGCCGGGGTCGATGATGTTGGCCGCGGTGAACCCGGCCGTGACCGCGACCTCGGCCAGCACGAGCAGGGCGATCAGGCCGCTGCCGACCTCGGAGCGGATGGGACCGCAGAGCGCGACCAGCAACCAGCAGGCGGCGGCGACCGTCCACCACTGTGTCTCCAGACCGAACCAGCTGTTCAGCATGGGCGCCGCGGCCGCGCCGACCATGCCGTAGAGGCCGAGCTGAATGGCCTGGTAGCAGACGAGGGCGAGCCAGGCGGCGCCGACGCCGACCGGACGGCCCAGGCCGCGGGTGACATAGGTGTACATCGCCCCGGCGAACGGCGCGCGGTGGGCCATGGCCGAATATCCGGCCGAGAAGAGCAGGAGCACGATGCCCAGAGCCAGGAAGCTCAGAGGGACCAACGGCCCGCCGCCGGTGGCAGAGGCGGCGGGCACCACGTTGATCAGCACCGCGATCGGCGCGGTGGCGGCGAGCGCGAAGAACGCGACGGCGGCCGCGCCGAGCCGGCCCGGAGCCAGGGTCGTACTCACCCATCTATTTGATCTGAAGAGTGACTACCTGACAACTGGCCGTAAGGGTTCACTCACGGTTCGATGAGGATCTTCCTGCCGACCCCGGCCCGGAACTGGTCGAGAGCGAACGCGTAGTCGGCCAGCGGGAACCGGTGGCTGACGAAGATCGACGGGTCGAGCACCCCGGCCGCGAGCAGCTGACCGGCCCGGTCGAAGCTGTGCAGCACCGCCATCGAGCCGGTGATGGTGATCTCGCGCCGATAGATCTCGTACGGCTCGATCGCCACCCGGGCGTCGTAGTTGGAGACGCCGAACTGCAGGAAGGTGCCGCCCCGGCCGACCCGGGCCAGACCGTCCCTGATCGCCGCCTCGGCGCCGGTGCAGTCGATGACCACGTCCCAGCCGCGCGGGGCGTCGAGCTCGTCGGCCGAGGTGGTGGCCGCGGTGCAGCCGAGCTTGCGGGCGGTCTCGAGCCGGGCCGGATTGAGGTCCACCATGGACACCGACTCGGCACCGGCCCGCTTCGCGAGCTCGAGCATCATCAGGCCCATCGTCCCCGAGCCATAGATCAGGTACGAGGTGGCCATCGCCCGGGGCAGCACGTCGAATCCCCGTACGGCGCAGGAAAGCGGCTCGATGAGAGCGGCGTCCTTGGCCGCGAGGTGGCTCGGCAGCTGGAACAGGTTGGCCATCGGCGCCGCCACGAACTCGGCCGCGCCACCGGCCACCGACACCCCGATCGCGTTCCAGTTCTCGCACTGGTTGCCCCGGGCCCGCTTGCAGTAATAGCAGTAACCGCAGTACAGGGACGGGTCGACCGCGACCTGGTCGCCGACCGCATAGTCGGAGACCTCGGAGCCGACGGCGACGATCTCGCCGGCGAACTCGTGACCGGGCACGATCGGGAACGACGGGGCGAACTCGCCGTCCATGATGTGCAGGTCGGTGCCGCAGATGCCGACCGCGGCCGGCTTGACCACCACCTCGGTGGGACCGGGGGCCGGGTCCGGGACGTTCTGGATCTCGATCGTCCCGGGCGTGACCACGACCGCCGCTTTCACTTGACGGCTCCCATCGACAGACCACGGACCAGCTTGTTCTGCGCCACCCAGCCGGCGATGAGCACCGGCAGCGACACGATCGTGGCGGCGGCACAGAGCCGGGCCAGGAACGCGCCCTCGCTGGAGATGAACCCGACCAGGAAGATCGGCGACGTGCTGGCGTTGGTGGCCGTCAGGTTGACGGCCAGGAAGAACTCGTTCCAGGCGAAGATGAAGCAGATCAGCGCGGTGGCCGCGAGGCCGGGGCTGACGATCGGCAGGATGATCTTGCGGATCGAGGTGATCAGGCTCGCGCCGTCGACCTCGCCCGCCTCGAGCACCTCGCGCGGCACCTCGAGCAGGAACGACCGCATCATCCAGACCGCGAGCGGCAGGTTCATGCTCGTGTAGAGGATGACCATGGTCCACACGTTGTCGAGCATGCCCAGGTGCTTGACCAGCAGATAGACGGGCAGGAAGGCCGCCACCGCCGGCATCATCTTCGTCGTGATGAAGAAGAACAGCGAGTCGCTCCACTTGGCCACCGGCCGCAACGACAGGGCGTAGGCGGCCGGGGTCGCCAGCAACACGACCAGGATCGTCGAGAAGACGCTGGCCATCAGCGAGTTGAGCAGGAACGGCGTGATGTTGCGGTCGAAGACCTGGCCGTACTGGGCCAGGGTTGGCGCGAAGAACCAGCTCGGCGGGTTGGTGGCCGCGTCGGCCTCCTGCTTGAAGCTGGTCAGCACCATCCAGATGACCGGGAACACGAAGATGATCCCCGCGATCCAGGCCACCACGCCCCAGACCGAGTTCTGCAGCCGGGCCCTCATCGGTTCTCCTCCACCATGCACAGGGCCCTCATCGGTTCTCCTCCACCTTGAACAGGCCCGAGATGACCCGCAGGGCGAACGTGGCCACGATGATCGTCAGGATCACCACGATGACGCCGGCCGCGGAGGCCTCGCCGTACTCGAACTTGCGGAACATCGTCAGGTAGATCTCGTACGGCAGGTTGGTCGTCGCCGTGCCGGGACCGCCCTGCGTGATGCTGAAGATCGCGTCGAACGTGTTGACCAGATAGATCGAGCCGAGCAGGGCGCCCAGCTCCAGGTACTGCCGCAGATGCGGGATCGTCATCTTGGTGAAGATCTGCCAGGCGTTGGCGCCGTCGACGCGGGCCGCCTCGAGCACCTCGTGCGACTGCGACTGCAGGCCGGCCAGCAGGATCAGCATCATGAACGGCGTCCACTGCCACACCAGCGTGGTGATGACCGCGGCCTTCGGATAGGACGAGACCCAGTCGGTCGAGCCGCCGAAAAGACCGTTGATCAGGCCGTACGTCGGGTTGAAAAGCGCGTGCTTCCAGAGCAGCGCGGCGGCGATCGGCATCACCAGGAACGGCGTGATCAGCATGGTCCGGACGATCCCGCGGCCGAGGAACTTGCGGTCCAGCAGCAGCGCGAACACCAGGCCGAGGATGACCGAGAAGATCACCGCGCCGGCCGTGAGGACCACGGTGTTGAGCAGTGCCGACCGTAGCCGCGAGTCGGAGAGCACCGTGACGTAGTTGTCGAGCCAGACGAACGGCTTGTCCCCGGGCCGCAGGGCGTTCCAGCTCAGCGTCGAGAGGTAGAGCGTGTACAGGAACGGCACCTGCGTGACGATGATCGCGAAGATCAGCGCGGGCAGCAGCGGCGCCCGTCGCACCCAGCGGTCCTTTGCTCCGCCCTTGGTGGGCCGAGCAGGCGGCTGGGTCCGCCTGCTCGGCCGGGCTACCGTGGAGGTGCTCACTTACTTGTACTTCTTCGCCACGTCTTCGGCCTGCTTCTGACCGTCGGCCAGGGCCTTGTCGACCGTGTTGCTGCCGGCGATGGCCGCGCTCACCTCTTGCGACACCTTGGTGCCGAGGTCGGCGAACTCGGGGATGCCGACGAACTGCACGCCCAGGGCGGGCCGGGGCTGCACACCGGGGTTGGTCGGGTCGGCGTGCTCGATCGAGCCGAGGGTGACGTCCGCGAACGCCTTGGCCGACTCCTTGTACTCCGGGATCGAGTAGGTCGAGGTGCGCTTGCCGGACGGAACGCGCGACCAGCCGAGCTTCTCGCCGACCAGCTTCTCGTAGTCCTTGCTGGTCGCCCACGAGATGAACTTCCAGGCGGCGTCGGCCTTCTTGGTGGTCTTGGGCATGGCCCACGCCCACGTCCACAGCCAGCCGGAGTACTCGGTCTTGTTCACCGGGGCGTACGCGTAACCGACCTTGCCGGCCACCTTGCTGGCGTTCGGGTCCTCCAGGGTGCCGGCCGCCGAGGTGGCGTCGTACCACATGGCCGCCTTGCCCTGGCCGAACGTGTTGAGGCACTCGGTGAAGCCGGACTGCGGGGCGCCGGGCTGACCGTGCTGCTTGAGCAGGTTCACGTAGAAGTCGGTCGCCGCCTTGAACTCGGGCGAGTTGACCTGGGCGTTCCAGTCCTTGTCGAACCAGGTGCCGCCGTACGTGTTGACGACCGTGGTGAGCGGCGCGAACAGCTCACCCCAGCCGGGCAGTCCGCGCAGGCAGATGCCCGAGATGCCCTTGCTCTTGTCGTCGAGCTTGGCCGCGTACTCGGCGACCTGGGCCCACGTCGGCTTCTCGGGCATCGTGATGCCCTTGGCCTCGAAGAGCTCCTTGTTGTACATGAGGAACGACGACTCGCCGTAGAACGGGGCGGCGTACATCTTGCCGTCCTCGCCGCTCAGCGACGACACCATCGGCTTGATCAGGTCGTTCACGTCGTACGCGGAGTCGGCCTGGGCCTGCGTCGAGACCTCGTGCAGCCAGCCGTTCTTGGCCCAGATCGGCACCTCGTAGGCGCCCACGGTGGCGACGTCGTACTGTCCGCCCTGGTTGGCGACGTCCTGGGTCACCTTGTCGCGAAGTTCGTTCTCCGGGAGGATCGTGAACTTCACGGTGATCCCGGTCTGCTTGGTGAAGTTGTCGGCGGTCAGCTTCTGGATGTCCTCCATCTGCGGGTTGCCGACCATCAGCGCCGTGATGGTGTTGTCGGCGGAGTCGCCGCTGCCGCCGCCGGTCGAACCGGCGCCGGAACAGCCGGCCGTCACCAGCAGCACGCCGGCTGCCGCGGCAGCCGTCGCCATGGCGAGTTTTCTGGGCATGGTGGAACCTCCGTTTTATTCGAAAACGGCGAGTAGGGAGTAGTAAAACTTTGATTCAGACCCGGATGACCTGTGGTCCCAACCGGGCATAGCGGTTCGCCTCGGAAACCGGCAATGCGGTGTCCGTGACCAGTGACTCGAAATCAGATATCTCGGCGAATCGACAGAATGTGCGGACACCGAATTTCGTGTGAATGCCGACGAAGATGCGACGACGGGCCGCCGCCACCGCACGCGCCTTCACATCCGCGACGGCCGGGTCCGGCGTGGTGAGCCCGACCTCGCGGGAAATCCCGTTGGCCCCGACGAAGGCCAGGTCGATCACGAAGCCGGAGAGCATGTTGCCGGCCCAGTGGTCGACGGTGGCCAGGGTGCGCCCCCGCACCCGGCCCCCGAGCAGCAATACCGTGGCCGGCGTGGAGGCGGCCAGCCAGGCCGCGGTGTTGAGCGAGGCCGTCACCACGGTGAGCGGCCGGTCGGTGGGCAACGCCTCGGCGATCAGCTGAGGAGTGAAGCCCTCGTCGATGAAGATCGTCTCGGCGTCTCCGATCAGCCCGACCGCGGCGGCCGCGATCCGTCGCTTCTCGGGGACGCCGCGAATGGTCCGCATCGCGAGGTCGGTCTCGAATTTCGCGGTCTCCACCGGGTACGCGCCGCCATGCGTACGCCGAATCAGGCCGTGCTTTTCGAGCAGCCGCAGATCACGACGAATGGTTTCGGCCGAGACGTCGAGTTCCGCCGCGAGTTTCGCGACCTCGACCTCACCGTGCCGGCGGGCCAGCGCGACGATCTGATGCTGCCGCTCGTCCGCATTCAATTGCCGCCACCTCCGCCCTCGTTGACCGACCTATTTGTAACACCGAAGAAACCTGTGGCCTCCATCACAAGCTCCGCTGTTTCGTTGTTTACTTGCCCGTTTGCCCGGTCGCGAACTCCGGGCAAGATCACCTCAAAGTATGATCAAGCTCCCAAAACACTTGACCGTTTGCGCGGAAATCATGACCACATCGTGACCGGTCATGTGAGCTCGGGCGAGCCTGGATTCCTCAGATCCGCCCCGCCAGGGCCGACTTACAACCCGTGCTTGCGACGGATCAACTGACAGAGTTCCTGTCCGCGGTGGCCGACCGGCCCGCCGGACCGGCCGCGCATCACGCTGCCGTGGAGTGCGCCGCGCGCGCCCTCGACGCCGACGTCGCGATCCTGATGATCGACGGCGGGGTGGTGGCCTCCATCGGCCTGCCCGCCGACCAGGTTCCCGCGTACACGCTGGCCGAGATCGCGGTCGGCCGGCGCGCCAGCCTCGACCTGGGCGACGGCCGGTACGCGGTCACGTTCGCCACGATCAGCGGCACAAGTCCCGGCGTGCTGGTTCTGGGCCGGGTCAGCAGCCCGTTCACCGCCGAAGAGGTGTGCCTGCTCCGGGGCATGGCCCGCGTGCTCGAGCTCAGCCTCCAGTCGCTGCACGTCATCGAGTCCGAGCGCCGCTACGCCGAGGAGAACGGCCGGCTGCTCGGCTACCTCGACCACGGCCGCCGGGTCTTCGAGGAGCTCGGCAACGTCCAGCGGGCCATCGGGCGGCGTATGCCCGTACCGCAGGTCTTCGACATGGTCGCCGCCGCCGTGCGCGACCTGCTCGGTGTCGACATGGTCGCGATCAGCCTGCTCGATCGGGACGACCTCTCGGTGGGCAGCGTCGTCGCGTCGACCGGCGTGCCCGCCGACGTGGCGGCCAAGCTCCAGCGCGTCCCGGTCACGGCCGGCGGCGTCTCCGGCCTGGCCATCCTGGGCGACGAGCTGATCGCGGTCGAGGACTACACGACCTCGCCGATCGCGCTGTCCCCCATGACCTCCGCGCACCTCCGCTCGATCATGGCCACGCCCGTGCACGAGAACGGGCAGGTTTCGGGCAGCATCGCGGTCGGCACCTACGGCCGGCCGCGCGACTGGGACAAGCCGGCCCGCGAGATCCTGCAGGCCTTCGCCGACCACCTCAGCCTGGCGCTGACCGACGCGCGCACCCAGGAGGCGATGAACCAGGCGTTCCTGGACGCGCTGACCGGCCTGGCCACCCGGGCCCTGTTCCAGACCCGCCTGGAGGAGACGCTCAGCCCCACCGGTCCCGGCGGGGCCGTCCTCTTCGTCGACCTCGACCGTTTCAAGGTCGTCAACGACTCACTCGGGCACGCGGCGGGCGACAAACTGCTGACCGGTGTGGCGTCGCGGATCCAGAGCTGCCTGCGCGAGGGCGACACGGCCGCGCGTCTCGGCGGCGACGAGTTCGCCGTGCTGCTGCCCGGCCTGAACAGCGCGGCCGAGGCGATGCCGATCGCCGACCGCATCCTGACCGCGCTGCGCGAGCCGTTCGACCTGCTCGGCGCCGAGACGTTCATCAGCTCCAGCATCGGCGTCGCGTTCAGCGCGCCCGCCGAGCACGCCGGTTCGGTGCTCATGGTCCACGCCGACCTTGCGATGTATCAGGCGAAAAAGCTCGGCAAGGACCGGTACGAGGTGTTCGAGCCGGCCATGCAGGAGGCGTTCCAGGCCCACATCGCGCTGGAGGCCGACCTGCGCCGCGCGGTGCTGCGGCACGAGTTCGAGCTGCGCTACCAGCCGATCGTGCACCTGCGGACCAACGAGATCACCGGCGTCGAGGCCCTGATCCGCTGGATGCACCCCGAGCGCGGCATCGTGCCGCCGATGGACTTCATCCCGCTCGCCGAGGAGACCGGCATGATCGTGCCGATCGGCGAATGGGTGCTGCGCGAGGCCACCACCCGGGTCGCCGAGTGGAACGCCCGCCGCGAGGGCCCGCCGCTGACCGTCAGCGTCAACCTGTCGGCCGTGCAGCTCGACCAGGCCTCGCTGATCCAGGTCGTCGAGTCGGCGCTGACCGACGCCCACCTGCCGGCCTCGCAGCTCGTGCTCGAGCTGACCGAGTCGCTGCTGGTCGACCACCGCCCGGCCACGCTGCGGCGCCTCGAGGAACTCAAGGCGCTGGGCCTGCGCCTGGCCATCGACGACTTCGGCACCGGCTACTCGTCCCTGGCCTACCTGCGCCGCTTCCCGGTCGACATCATCAAGATCGACAAATCCTTCGTGGACGACGTGGTGGACGAGCCCACCGCGGCCGCCCTCACCCACGGCATCATCCAGCTGGGCCGCGCGCTGCAACTCTCGACGGTCGCCGAGGGCATCGAGCACGCCGGCCAGTTGACGTCGTTGGCGGGCGGCAACTGCGAGATGGGCCAGGGCTACTACTTCGCCGAGCCTTTGACCGGCGCCGCCCTCAACGACTTGCTCTTCCCCTGATCCCCACGCCCCGCCTCCCCGGACAGGCGGCCGCGTCACCGCCGCCCTGGATGGGCGGTCGCGTCTGGATGGGCGGTCGCGTCTGGATGGGCGGTCGCGTCACCGCCGCCCCTGGATGAGCAGTTACGCCACCACCTCCCCCACCCGCCCTGGGTCTAAGGAAGAGGCGCGCGCGCCCAGCGTAGGTCGCCGTGGGGAGCGGCCCAGGGTTATCCACACTCCCGCGTTGTCCACAGGGCGGACCCCGGGCCGTCGGCCGGCGGGCCAGAATGCTCGGCATGCGGGAGCGACCTGAGGGCCTGATCGACGACGATCTGCGGCGTGGACTCGCCGCCGGATGGGGCGTGCACGGGAAGCTGACCTACCTGCCCGTCGGCGCCGGCGGCTACCACTGGGCGGTCGGCGGCCGGTGGTTCGTCACGGTCGACACCCGGGGCGACGCCGCGGGGCTCGAACGGGCTCTGAGCACGGCCACGGCACTGCGGCTCCCCTTCGTGATCGCTCCCGTGCCCGCGGAGGACGGCACGACCGTACGGGCATTGAGCCCTCGACACCTGCTCTCCGTCTACCCGATGGTCGAGGGCGTCGCCGGTGATTTCGGGCCGCATCCGCCCGAGCAGCGTGACCGGGTGCTCGACCTGCTGATCGCGCTCCACCGGGCCACCCCGGCCGTGGCCTCGACGGCGCCGCGCACCGCCCTGCGGCTGCCGGGGCGAGCCGGGCTCGAGGAGGCCCTGAACGGCCTCGCACGGCCGTGGACGTCCGGGCCCTACGGCGAGGCGGCCCACCGGGTGCTGGCCGAGCATGCGGAACGGGTGCGCGGGTGGCTGGCCGAGTTCGACGACCTGGCCCGGGCCGCACGTGACCCGGCGGGGTGGGTGGTCACGCACGGCGAGCCACATCCGGGCAACTTCCTGCGTACGGCGGAAGGTCTTCGACTGATCGACTGGGACACCGTGCTTCTGGCGCCGGCCGAGCGTGACCTGTGGATGCTGACCGGCGCCATGTTCGGCAGCGGGCCGGGTGACGACGCCGAACTGCTGGGGCGCTACGAGCGGGAGACCGGGCGGAGGGTGTCGCCGGAGTTGATCGGGTTCTACCGGCTGTGGTGGATGTTGGCCGATATCGCGATCTACGCCGACGAGCTGCGCCGCCCGCACACGGCGAACGAGGACCGGGCGGCCTCCCTCACCTACTTGGCCGGCTACTTCTAGGCAGGGACGATCTACTGGGCGGGGACGAACCTCTAGGCGGGGACGGACGTCAAGGGCAGCATCGCCTCGAAGTCGGCGGCGGGCATAGGGCGGGCGAACAGGTAGCCCTGCGCGGCCCGGTAGCCGAGCCCACGCAGCCGCTCGGCCTGCTCCTCGGTCTCGACCCCCTCGGCGACGGCGTGCAGGCTCATCGCCTGGGCCAGGTGCGCGACGCCGGCCGCGACCGTGAGCCGGTCATCGGGCGCCGCCTGGCTGAACGAACGGTCGAGCTTGACCTCGTCGACCGGCACGTCGTGCAGCAGGCTCAGCGTCGAGCTGCCGGTGCCGAAGTCGTCGAGCGCAAACTTCACGCCGAGGTCGCGCAGGTCGCGCAGCACGGCCAGGGACTCCCCGGGCTCGACCGGCATCGACTCGGTGATCTCCAGGGTGACCCGTCCGGGAGCGACCCCGTGTTCCGCGAGCAGACCGGCCACGGTCTCGGCGAAGTCGGGCTCGCGCAGGTCCCGGGCCGAGATGTTGATGTTCACCGCGGTGCCGGCCGGCCAGGCCGACATGCGGCTCAGCACGGCCCGCAGCACCCAGCGACTGAGCGGGACGATCATCCCGGTGCGTTCGGCGACCGGGATGAAGGCGTCGGGCGCCAGCGTGCCGTGCGCGGGGTGGGCCCAGCGGACCAGGGCTTCGGCGCCCAGCACACGGCGGTCCCCGTCGAGGGCGACGATCGGCTGGAAGAGCAGGAACAGCTGGTCGTCACGGATCGCACCGGGAAGCTCGGCACCCAGGTCGGCGTTACCGGCCATCTCGGGCTGGTAGTGCAACGACGCCGTACCGGGAATGGCCTTGGCGGCGTACATCGCGATGTCGGCCTGCCGCAGCATCACGCTCGGGTCATCCCCGGCGCGCCCGTCGGCGATGCCGATGCTGGCCCGGATCGGCAGCTCGTGCCCGTCGGCCGACACGGGCGCCCGGAGCGAGTCGATCATGCGTTGAGCGGCGAGGTCGGCCGCCTGCGGGTCGGCGCCGTCGAGCACCACGACGAACTCGTCGCCGCCGAGGCGGGCCACCGTGTCCTCGGCGCGTACGCAGCCGTTCAGGCGCTGGGCGACCGCGATCAGCAGCTGGTCGCCGACCTCGTGCCCGAGCGTGTCGTTGACCTCCTTGAAGTCGTCGAGGTCGATCAGCGCGACGGCGACGGGCCGGCGGTCGGGCGCCTCCACGGCCCGCCGCAGCCGCTCGTGGAAGAGCACCCGGTTGGGCAGCTGGGTGAGCGCGTCGTGGGTGGCCCCGTGGTCGAGGCGCTGAAGCAGACGGCCGTTGTCGCGGAACGCGGTCATCTGGCGGATCACAACGACCGCGGTGAGCAGCACGGCCGCGACCACCACGATCCGGCGGTCGGCGCTGTCGGCCTGCCAGCTCACCGCGAGCAGCAGCCCGTCGACGGCGGCGACGGCCAGGTAGGGCAGGAAGCTGAACGGGCGCCGGCGGACCGGCTTCGCGCCGCGGAGCGGACCGGTCCGGGCGGCGCGCTGACGGCGGGTGGCGATCGCGGCGCAGAAGAAGAGCGCGGGCAGGTCGATCATGTCGGGGAACAGGTTGGGGTCGACCGGGGCGATCAGCGGTCGCAGGATCGGTCCGAGGGCGCCGATGGCCACCGCGACCCCGATCATGCGCAGGGCGCCCGCGGCCATGTGGTTCTGGCTGGTCAGCAGGAACTTGGCGACCGCGAAGACGGCGAGCAGCGCGAGCAGGCTCAGCGCCAGCGCCGGGTACTGCATCCGGGGGTCGTCCTCGAGCGCGTAGCGGGCCGAGAAGTGCCACAGGAAGACGGCGCAGGCCAGCATGACGGTGCTCGCGTCGAGCACCACCCGGAACAGCTCGCCCCGGGTCTGGGTGCCGTAGGGCAGGCGGAGCAGGGCATACATGACGAGCAGGACGGCGATGCCCTGGAACACGATCTGCCCGGCCCCGACACCCGCGCGGGCCGGGTCGGGCGCGCTGAGCACGTGATAGGCCTGGGCCGCGTTGCCGAGGCCGACCGGCACGCAGACCACGGCGATCCGGCCCCAGAACTGCCGGACCTGCGGCGGCAGGTGCTCGGTGCGGGCGGTTCGCCGGCTCTCGACCCCGAGCACCCCGGCCGCGATGACGCCGGGCAACCAGAGGACCACCCAGGGGATCACCGGTTCGACCGAGTTGATCGCGAACGCGACCACCGCGAACAGCAGCAACAACCCGGACGCGAGGAGTGGTCGGCCGGGCCGACCCCTGAGCACGCCCATCCGGTCCGCCTCTCGGTGAGAAAATTGCTTCCGGAGTCATCGGCGGGTGACCGGCAAAGGTGAGGAATCGCGCTGTGACCGAGGTCCCCGGCGGAACGGAGCGCGGGGCGGCCATACTTTGTCACTGTGCTGCGACCTGCGACCTACGCCGAACGGGACATGATCCTGCCCTGGCGCAACCACGAGTCGGTGCGTGCGGTGAGCCTGACCACGCACGAGATCAAGCCCGAGGAGCACGCGAAGTGGTGGGAAAACCGCTGGCGTGATGTGCTGATCTACGAAGACGATCGGGGGACGCCGGCCGGTGTCGTGATCTTCAACGAGAACACCTGGTCGTTCTACCTCGACAGCGAAGGCCTGGGCGACCGGTTGCTCGCGGCGTGGATGCGGCTCGAGAAGGAAGCCGTGGATTACGCCTTCGGCCCACTCGGCCTGGAGACTCTGGGCGGGGAAACACTCGCCGACAACAAGCAGGTGCTCGCGCTCCACCGCCGGTTCGGCTTCAAGGAGACGCGGCGCTACGAACGGCTCGTCGACGGCGAGATGAAGACCGTCGTCTGGACGGAGAGAGGGAAGTAATGACTAAGTTCGGGCCCGACAAGCGGCCGTACATCGTCGCGGAGATGTCCGGGAACCACAACGGCTCCCTCGACCGGGCGCTCGCGCTGGTCGACGCGGCGGCCGACAACGGCGCGGACGCCATCAAGATCCAGACGTACACGGCCGACACCATGACCGTGGACGTCAAACACCCGCGCTTCCAGATCTCCAAGGGCCACGAGCTGTGGTCCGAGGCCTATCTTTACGACCTGTACGAGCGCGCCCACACGCCGTGGGACTGGCACCAGCCGATCTTCGAGCGGGCCCGCGAGCGGGGCATCACGCCGTTCTCCAGCCCGTTCGACCGTACGGCGGTGGAACTGCTCGAGAAGCTCGACGCCCCGATGTACAAGATCGCGTCGTCCGAGATCACCGACCTGCCGCTGATCCGCCTCGCCGCGAGCACCGGCAAGCCGATCATCATCTCCACCGGCATGGCGTCGGTGAAGGAGATCGCGGCCGCGGTCGAGGCCGCCCAGGGTGTCGGCGCCACCGACATCACCGTGCTCAGCTGCACGGCGTCGTACCCGGCCCCGCCGGAGTTCACCAACCTGCGCCGCATCCCCGTGCTGGCCCAGATGCTCGAGCTGCCGATCGGCCTCAGCGACCACACGCACGGCATCGGTGTGCCGATCGCTTCGGTCGCGTTCGGCGCCTGCCTGATCGAGAAGCACGTCACGCTGGACCGCGCCGACGGCGGCGTCGACTCGGCCTTCTCGCTGGAGCCGGCCGAGCTCAAGGCGCTGCGGATCGAGTCGGAGCGGGCCTGGCAGGCGCTGGGCACCACGCACATCGGCCCGACCGAGGCCGAGAAGGAGGGCCTGCGCTTCCGCCGGTCGCTCTATGTGGTGGCCGACGTCAAGGCGGGCGACAAGGTCACGCCGGAGAACGTCCGGTCGATCCGTCCTACCGGTGGCCTCGAGCCCGACTCGATCGGGCTGGTCATGGGCCGCACCTTCACGGCCGACGCGGCCAAGGGCACCCCGCTGAGCTGGGACCTGGTCTAAGAGAGAAAAAATCGGGGGCCCCACCCGGGGCCCCCGATTTTGTCATTTCACGGCGTTTGGCCTGCGCTTCGGCGGCCTGCCGAGCCCGCCGTCACCGTACGGCGTTGGACTGCGCCTCGGCCGCCTTGCGCGCCCGGCGGCCCCGCACGAACTTGCGGCCGTCGCGCATGAGCACCCGGTAGGCGCTGCGCGAGACCCAGAGGAACCGGCCGGCCCAGGTCTTCTTGTAGAACTGAACCTCCCAGTCCATCTTGCTGACCGCGAGGTCGCGCGACTTGATCATCTGCTCGGTCCAGTCCATCATCGCCAGCAGATGGCTCGCCTCGTAGCGCTGACGCCACAGCGCCTCAGTGAGCTCGCGGAAACCGGCCACGTCGACCTGGGCCGAGCCCGGCGACACGGACAGCAGCTGCAGCCGCCGGTCGTGCTGGTCGGACAGGCTCAGCTCGAACTCGGCCGTCTCGAGCCGGACGTGCAGCTCGACCGCCGCCCGGACCCGGTCGGCGTCGACGCCCAGGCCGACCATGCCGAGCAGGATCGCGGTCAGGTCGACGGCCGACGAGGCGATCGACCACGGGTGCGGCTGACCCGAGGTGACCAGCTGGACGGCGAACAGCCAGACCGCGCGGATCTCGGCGGTCTCGAGCGGGATCGGCTCGACCGGCTCCCAGCGGGTCGGCAGCAGCGACGGGCCGTCCTCGGTGAGGAAGACGTCGGCCAGGCCGGCCAGGGCGACCGGGCCGGTGAGCATGCCCTCCTGGGCCTGCGAGCGCAGCCAGGAGTCGTAGCGGGCCAGCTCGATCCGCATGTGGCGCAGGTCGTTGGTGGCCGCGAGGTGCAGCAGGCGCTCCTCGAGCACGAAACCGTCGTCGGTGCCGGGGGCCTCCGGCTCGCTGATGCGGCGCAGACCCTCCCGCTCGATCGGGCCTTCGAGCTGCTCCAGGACGGTGGTGCGCACCGCGCCGTCGGCGGAGGCGGCCACCTCGTACGCGAAGGTGCCGTGCGCGTCGCCGATCAGCAGCTCGTGGGCCGGGACCGCGGTGGCCTGGTCGGAACCGCGGGCGATGACCAGCCAGGCCGGGGCGACCGTGCCCTCGGCACCGGCCCGCAGCGCGCGGCGGACCAGGCGACGGGGGTCGCTGAGCACCGCTCGGCCACGATAGGCGGCGGCGAAGGCCTGGGACAGCGCCGTGCCCAGGCGCGGGCGCAGCGGGGAGGAGACCTCGCCCAGCAGGCCCGGGCCGACCAGCACGGTCGGGGCGGCCGGCTCGGGGAAGGCGGCGTACGAGGCGGCGACCGTCAGGCCGGACTCGGCGAGCCGGGCCGCCAGCTGCTCCGGCGACGCCGGGTATTGCGTGTCGTTGTCGTCCTCGGGGTCGTACCAGTCCGAGTCGAGACGCTCGCGGTCGCCGGGCTCGAGCCGGACGGTGTGGTGCACACCGAAGTGGTTGTCGTGCACCAGCAGCAGCACGCCGTCGGGCTGGACGGCCGCGGCGAGGCGGTCGATGAGCTGGGCGGCCGACATCTGCTCGCCCTCGGCCGAGTTCAGCCGGTCGACACCGTCGGCGGCGACCACGAGGTCGAACTTCTCGGCGGCGTCGAGCTTGATCGCGGCGCCGGCCAGGACGGTGACCCGCGAGTGGTTGCGGGCCGCCTCCTCGGCGTCGATCAGCGAACGCAGCAGCCAGCTCACCGAGGCGCCGCTGTCGGCCAGGGCGACCACGACCTCCTCGGCGTGCGGGCCCGCGACCAGGACCGTGCGGCCCGGGCCGGCGTACTGGCTCAGCAGATGGCGAAGGACGGCGCCGCGCGGCAGCGGTTCGCTGCGCTGCGGGTCGCGGTCGCTCCAGGCGAACATCTCGCCGCCGATACGCCGCAGGTTGTTCACCGGCGGCGCCGAGAGCGCGGCTTCGAAGTCCGTACCCTGGTTCGGAAGCAGGGCAGCGGAGCGCTCCGACATCACTTCACCTTCTCTGTGGAAGCGGGCCAGCCCAGGATGGCGCGCAGTTCGTCGGGTTGGGCCAACTCGTCGGCACCCAGCTGCCGGCGGGCCAGCGCGTGGGTGACCGCGTTGTCGGTCTGGTGCCCATAAAGCTCAGGCCACTGCCGGCGTAGACGGGGCTCGCCGCCGAACGTGGGGTCAGCGTTGTCAAGGACCATCGGGTCGCCGTAGACGGCGGCCTCCCGGCCGGCCAGAGCGCCGTACCAGACGGCACTGCACAGCCGGTTCGACACTACTCGGCGGTGCTTACGCAGCTCTTTGAGCTGGCCGACGAGGAACTCGCGGTTGTGGTCACGCCACCAGAAACCACGGTAACCGTGACAGATCACCCGAAAACCGGCGTTTTCGTAGATCTTGCGCACGCTCTTCATCCTGTACTCGTTCCAGTACAGGCAGGCGGTCACCGGACCCGTCTCGACGGCCTTGACCTCGTCGATCAGCTTCTGGTGGTCGCCGCTGATCTGCTGACCCTCCCAGCCGTGGAACGGGTAGAAGATCGTCCCCTCGGGCTCGGGGGCGTCGGCCGGCTCGGGTTCCATCTCGAGCAGGTACGCGAACGGGGCACCGACCACGATGACGTCGCGGCGACCCTGCGACCAGGAACGACGACGCGTCTCCTCGGACCAGACGAAGATCTTGCTGCCGTCTACGAACGGAGTGCCCGGGGCGAGGCCGTCACCCATGTTCCAGCCGTGCTGGAGATAGCCCTGCAGGCGGGGCGGGTGCAGCGGATCGGGCAGATCGCAGTAGCGGGCCAACAGGTGGGCGTGACCGTAGTGATAGTTGGCGTGATGCATTCCCTCGTCCATCGCCGGCTGCTGGTGCGCCGCCATCTCGGTTCGCTCGGGCGCGCGATATTGCCAGGCCTGGCCGTGCCGCGGCCCGTCAAGTCGACGCCGAAAGGTACCACCCAAGGTTAGGTTTCGCGCGGACCGTTAGGTAATCGTTCCCCGGTCGCCGCGGCGAGCCGCGCGGCCGAATTGTCCGCAGATGGCCTGCGAACAGCGCCGATACGGCCCCGTTTCGTGAGCCGCCGTTGTGTCACACATCACCCGATCAGAGCGTAACTTCCCGATCGAGGGGCACTTCTCAAGATCATCGCCTACAGTGGACGCTCACAGGCCGGCCGGGGTGGACGCCGCCACGTCCGCCCCGGTCACGCCTGCCCCTCGGTGGCGTCTAGCGTGATCAGCATGGACGGCCGGACAATCGGGGCGATCTCGGCGGGCGGGGTGCTGGGCGCGCTCGCCCGCTACGCCCTGAACGTCGCCCTCCAGCACGAGCCAGGCGGCTTTCCCTGGGCCACCTGGCTGATCAACATCTCCGGCTGCTTCCTGATCGGCGCCCTGGTCGCGTGGATCGCCCGGTTCCGCCCGCAGCAGCGCTACCTGCGCCCCTTCCTCGGCACGGGCTTCCTGGGCGGCTACACCACCTTCTCCACGGCCATGACGGACGTGCTGGGCTCCCCGGCCGTGGTCGCGCTGGTCTACTTCGCCACCACCGTGATCGGTGCACTGCTGGCCGTCTGGGCCGGAACCGCCCTGGCCACGCGGGTGCCCCGGTGACGACCATGCTGGTTGCGCCGAACGCGCGAGTGTCCCGGTGACGGCCCTGCTGGTCGCGCTGGGCGCGGCGATCGGGGCGCCGCTGCGCTACCTCACCGACCAGGCCCTGCGCGGCCGGGCCGGCACGTTCCCGCTGGGCACGCTGGTGGTCAACGTGGCCGGCTCATTGCTGCTCGGCTTCCTGATCGGCCTGCCCGCCCCGCACGGCGTCACGTCGCTGCTCGGCACGGGCTTCTGCGGGGCCCTGACCACGTATTCCACGTTCAGCCTGGAGGCGCTGACCCTGTTCACGACCGGTGCGCGGGGACGGGCCGCCCTCTACGTCGGCGTGAGTCTGGCCGCCGGTCTGGCCGCCGCTTCACTGGGGTATTTGTCCGGCTCCGCGATTTAGGCCGGTTTTGCCGGTTTGTGCGGGCGGTCCGGCCATCCCAAACCCCCACCCACCTCGGGGAGATGGGGTAGGACGCTACCCCTTTGTCAAGCCCCGCCGGCCGGTTGTCCACAGGGGCCCCGCCTGTCCACAGGCGCCGGAATTTCGCCCCACCCGTAAGCCCGCCCGATGCAGGATCGTGGGATGAAGTTGGCCGAGATTTTGGCATCAGCCGCCGCCGGTGAGTTCCCCCCGCCCGACGGCGGCACCACGATCGTCCCCCAGCCCAGCGACCGCGACGCCGGCGTCGTGGCCTTCACCGCCCACACCGTGATCTTCCTCGACGACGACCCCAGCTGGATCCGCTCGACCCTCGCCGCCACCGGCTGTGACGCGCTGGCCGCCACCATGAACCCCCGCTTCCTGGCCGCCCTGCTCGACCGCACCGGCCGCGCGACCGACACCATCGACCTGCTGACCGTGGCCGCCGCGCTCCCCGGCCCGCCGCCACTCCCCCTGACCGAGCAGGATCAAGACCATCCCCGCGTACGCCGGGCCCACACGCACCGCGACGACGTGCGGACGTGGCTGACGCCCGGCGGCGGCCTGCTGACGGTCGGGCGCGGGGTGGCCGGCCGCTGGGAAGTCTCGATCGAGGTCGACGAGCAGGTCCGCGACCGCGGGCTGGGCCGGGCGCTGGCCCGGTCGGCCCGCCACCTGATCCCGGCCGGTGACGTGCTCTGGTCGCAGCAGGCGGCCGGCAACGCACGCAGCATCCGCGCCTTCCAGTCGGCGGGTTACCGACCGGTCGGCGCGGAACTGTTGCTGCACGGCGGTTAGACGCGGGCCAGTTCCCGCTCCGGCCGGTCGGCGTCGGTGACGGCCGGCGGCGGCTCGTGGGCGACCTCCGGCAGCCACCCCAGCCACTTCGGCAGCCACCAGTTCTTCTCGCCGAGCATCGCCATCACGGCCGGCAGCAGCACGGCCCGGATGATGGTCGCGTCGAGCAGCACGGCCGCGGCCAGGCCGATGCCCAGTTGCTTGGTCGAGGCCAGCGGCAGCGTCGCGAACAGCCCGAACACCGCCACCATGACGATCGCCGCGCTGGTGATGACCCCGGCCGTGCGGCCGATGCCCTCGCGCACGGCCTGCTTGGTCGGCAGGCCACGGTCGTGCCCCTCGCGGATCCGGCTCAGCACGAAGACGTGATAGTCCATCGACAGTCCGAACAGGATGATGAACAGGAACAGCGGCATCCAGTTGGTGATGCCGTCCGAGGCCTGGAAGTCGAGCAGCTTCTCGAAGTGGCCGTACTGGAAGACGAAGACCAGCATCCCGTACGCGGCGGCGACCGAGAGCAGGTTCAGGACGACCCCGGTGACGGCCACGACGACCGACCGGAACGAGACCAGCAGCAGCAGGAAGGCCAGTCCGAGCACGAAGCCGAACACCCACGGCATGCTCGCGTCGAGACGGGCGTTGAAGTCCGCGTTCCAGGCCGCCTCGCCGGTGACCAGGGCCGGCAGGTCTCCGAAGGCAGCCGGGACGACCGACTCCCGCAGCTCGGAGAGGGATGCGGCATCGGCCAGTCCGACCGAGACGACCGCCACCGTCCCGGCCGGGTTGATGTCCACCTCGACCGGCCCGGTGAACTTGCCGTCGCTGGCCTCGACCGCCGAGCGCAGCCGCGCGACCGCCGAGTCCAAGCGCTCCCCCCGTACGGCCGGGGACTGCACCACGATGTCGGCCGGTGACGTCTCGCTGGGGAAGGCCTCGTCGACCGCCTTGTAGGCCTGGACGATCGGCAGGCTGACCGGCATGTCCTCGATGCCCTCGGCCTTGGTCCGCAGGTCGAGCACGGGTGCGGCCAGGGCGGCCAGCGCCCCGACGGCCAGCACGGCCGAGATCAGCGGCTTGGCCAGCACCAGACGCAGGAAACCGTTCCACATCCGGCCGTCGCCGCGCTTGCGGTAAAGACCGGGGATCTTCACCGCGTCGACCTTGTCGCCCAGCGCCGAGAGCAGCGCGGGGAGAACGGTCAGCGAGCCGAGCACGGTCGTGGCGACCACCAGGATCGTGCCCACGCCGAAGCTGACGAACGTGGCGTCGAAGGTGAAGAACATGCCCGCCATGGCGACAATGACCGTGAGACCGGAGATCCAGATCGAGCGGCCGGACGTCTGGGCGGCGATCACCAGGGCGCGGTGCGGGTCGGCGCCGTTGCGGCGTTCGTCGCGTTCACGGCGGATGTAGAACAGGCAGTAGTCGACGCCGACGGCGAGGCCGACCAGGAGCATGACGTGCACGGTGGTGTCGACGGTCGGGGCCAGGCGGCTGGCGAAGGCCAGGAGGCCCATCGCGGCGACCACGGCCATGATGGCCAGCAGCACCGGCAGCAGGGCGGCGACCACCGCGCCGAAGGCGACCAGCAGGATGCCCAGGGTGACCGGGATCGAGAGCATCCCGAGGTTGGTGAGGCCCTGGTCGAGCTTGTCGCCGATCAGCTTGTCACCACTGGCCGAGCCGCCCTGTCCGATGTAGAGGTCGGGGTGCTCGGCCTGCACGGCGGCGACGGCGTCGAGGGAGGGCTGCACCCGGTCGGAGGCGGTCTCCGAGTCGCCGCTGATGCTGAACGTGATGAGCGAGGACCGGCCGTCCGGCGACTCGACCGGCTTCTGCACGTCGATGACGTCGGTGGTCTTCTTCAGCGCCGCCGTCACGTCGGTGATCGCGGCCGCGCGGTCGGTGCCGGCGCGGTTCTGCACGATGACCATCTCGCCGGCCGGCTTCTCGGGGAACCCGGCCGCCTCGACGATCCGGTCCGCCTTACCAGAGTCCCCGTGTCCCTGGTCCGACGACGTCGCCTCGAGGGTGCCGAAGTGTCCGTTGAGGACGGTGACGGCGACGACAAAGGCGATCCATCCGAGGATCGCGAGCGCCCGGTGGCGGGCGCTCCATAACGCGGCTCGGGCCGCGAGTCCCTTTACTTGCTCCCCATGCTGCTTCTTCATGCCACAGACGCTATGAACCGGGGAGATCCCAATCGATACAGCTGACCCGCGTATCGAGGGTGGGGTTAGCCCTACCCCTGGAGGTAGGCCAGCACTGCCATCACCCGGCGGTGCTGTTCCTCGTCCTGGTGCAGCGCGAGCTTGGTGAAGATGTTGCGGACGTGCTTCTCGACCGCGCCGTCGGTGACGACCATCTTTCGGGCGATCGCGTTGTTCGACAGGCCCTCGGCCATCAGCCCGAGTACCTCGCGCTCGCGCGGCGTCAACGCCCGCAGCGGATCGTCACGACGACGGCGTACGAGAAGCTGACTGACCACCTCGGGGTCGAGAACCGTGCCTCCCCCGGCCACCCGGCGCAGCCCGTCGAGGAACTCGGCGACCAGCGAGACCCGATCTTTCAGCAGATAGCCGACCGCGCCCAGGCGGTCGGCCAGCAGATCGTCGGCGTACGAGACCTCGACGTATTGCGACAGCACCAGAATCGGCGTGCCGGGCACCCGGCTGCGCGCCTCCACCGCCGCCCGGAGCCCTTCGTCGGTGTGCGAGGGCGGCATGCGGACGTCCACGATGGACACGTCCGGCTTGTGCTCGACGATCGCGGACACGAGGGAAGGCCCGTCGCCGACGGCTGCCACCACGGTGTAGCCGTTCTCTTCGACGAGCCTGACGAGTCCCTCACGCAACAGCACCGCATCGTCAGCAATCACCACTCGCATGGGGTCATGCTGTCAGATTTCCCGGATTCACACGGGCAGGGCGGCGGTGAGCCTCGTCCCTCCCCCGGCCGGGCTGTCGACGTCGAGCACCCCACCGGCCGCACGCACCCGGTCGTCGAGGCCGGCCAGGCCGTGCCCCTTGGCCACGCTCGCGCCGCCCACGCCGTCGTCGGCGATCGAGACCAGCAGGCCGCTGACGTTGCGCCGCACGCTGACCTGGACCTCGTTGGCGTAGCTGTGCTTGGCGACGTTGGTCAGCGCCTCGGCCACCACGAAGTAGGCCGTCGACTCCAGCGCCGGTTCGAGCCGCTCGGCCACGGGGGCGTCGAGGTCGACCGGGATGGTGCAGCGGCTGGCCAGCGCGGTCAGGGCGGCCTGCAGACCGCGGTCGACCAGGATCGGCGGGGCGATGCCGCGGGACAGGGCACGCAGCTCGTCCAGCGTCTCGCGGGTCTGGGTGAGGGCCTCGGCCACGGTGGCCCGGGCCGCCTCGGGGTCGGTCGCGAACTGCTGCTCGGCGCGGCCCAGGTCCATCGCGAGGCGCACCAGGCGCTGCTGCGGGCCGTCGTGGATGTCGCGTTCGAGCCGGCGCAGCGCGGTGGCCTCGGCCGAGACGGCGGCCGCCTTCTGCTGCTGGGCCACCTCGCGGGCGGCGTTGGCCTCGGCCACCTGCTCGCGCAGGTCGTTGACGCCGTTGAGCAGGCCGCGGGCGAAGAACGCCTCGAGCAGCGCGGCGCCGCGGACGACCGGGTAGAGCGTGCCGGCGAAGAAGACACCGCAGGCGAAGTAGAAGATCAGACGGGTCGCCGTGCCGTCGCCCATGCCCAGCAGCTCGGGCAGGTCGGTGTTGTCCTCGGGGCGCGGGATCGACCAGTCCCAGAGCAGCACGGTCAGGCCACCGATGGCGCCGGACCACCACGTGACAACGAGGCTGAACGAGACCGTGCTGGGGATGAACCGGAACATCCCGTGCAGCAGGTCGAGCCAGGTCTGGCCGTCGGTGACCGGGGCCAGCATCTGACGGATGAGGCCGGCGCCCTCCGGCGCCGTCTTGTAATAGGGGTGCGGCATCTTGCGGCCGAAGACCGGCCCGATGCGGGCCCGCTCCAGCGTCGCGAAACCGCGGGCGGTCATCAGCGTGGCCAGCAGGATCGGCAGGCCGACCCAGATGATGATCAGGCCCAGTCCGGTGAAGAACAGGCTCATGAACAGCGAGACGGTGACGATGCCGAGCGGGAAGCCGATCAGCACGTATTGAGTGTCGATGCCGATCTGGCGCGCCAGTCGGACCAGCGGAGAGCGGGTGGGCGGGGAGGCGTACGTCGTCATGTCGTTGACGCTAGGCATCGGCGCGCTCCGTTCCGATCCTGCTCACCGCCGAGTCGACGGTAGGGTTAACCCCACCCTAAGCATCACGGCAACTCGTAAATCGTCACCGGGCCGGAGGTGAACCGGACCTTGGCGATCTGCGCGAGGTTGGACGAGACGACCCCGGCCGCCCGGTCGTCGGCGAACAGCCACCTCACGTTGTAGAGCCGCTTCAACTCGGCCAGGTCGGCCTCCTGGCCGTCCGCGAAGACCTTCTGGTTGAGCTGGTAACGCTCGAAGTCGGGGGCGGGCTGCCGCATGTAGCGCTCGCCGTTCACACCGTCCTCGGCCACCGCCGCGTCGGTGTAACCCCAGCTCTCGATGACCGTACGGCGTCCGCCCAGCCCGGCCACCCAGAACGCCCGGGCGTCGCAGCCGGAGGTCCAGTCGATCGGGGTGCAGTGCACGTTGGTGGCGACGACGTCGTCCCGGCCGGCGTGGTCGTCGAGCCACTCCGCGGCCAGCATCTCCTCGGGCAGGATCACCTTGCCCGGATCCTCCTCGGAGGGCGTGGGCACGGCGGAGAGCGCGGCGTCCACCTCCTGGATCTGCCGCTGGGCCCCGCCGATGAGCCCGGCGCCGAGCACCGCGGCCAGGATGCCCGCCGGCAGGGCCTGCCAGGGAGTGCGGCCGGTGAAGACCCGGCGCAGGATCAGCGCGATCGCGGCCACGCCGACGGCGATGACCGCCGTACGGACGATCGGCTCGGCCAGCACCAGGGCCCACCGCACCACCCGGTCGACCCGCGGCGGGAACATCTGCGGGGCGATCAGCGCCCAGATGCCGCCGGCCAGCACCCCGGCCAGCACCGGCCGCCAGCTGCGCGCGGTCGCGGCCATGAGCCAGGCGACCGCGACCGTGCCGAACGGGGCGGCGCCCATGTAGAAGTAGATCTGGCTGGCCGACGGGTGCCAGAGCAGGAACGTCGCCCCGGCGCCGGCCGCGGTCATGCCGGCCAGCAGCCACATCGCCGGTTCGGTGCGGGTGGGACGGGCGACGATGCCGGCCAGGGCCAGCATGCGCGGCGCCTGCATGAGCAGCCACCAGATCAGCACCCCGGCGATGAAGGCGCGGCCCGCGGTTCCGGTGTGCTCCACCCCGTACGGAAGGAAGATGTTCTTGTCGATGACGTCCTGATAGCCGATCGTCTGGCGGTAGGGCACGACCCAGAACAGGATGGCGAGCGGCTGGAAGCCCAGGGTGCCCGCCCCACCGCCCGCGAAGAGGCGGAAGCCGAGCACAACGGCCCCGATCGTCAGCGCGAACAACGCCGCGGTGGGCAGCAGACGACGGCGATGCCGGAAGGCCACGATCACGGCGGCCGCGAGCAGCCCGGCCAGGAACGGCGGCAGCGCGCTCGACTTGGCGCCGGCGCAGGCCAGGGCGAGCGGGAAGATCAGCAGCCAGGCCCAGCCCAGGCCGCGGCCCCGCAACACGTCGACGGTGAGCACCACGAGCAGGCCGAGCAAGGGGACCGCGTACGTCTGGGAGGGGCTGTACGGGCTGACCGGGTTCACGCCGAGCGCGGTGGTGGCCGCGCCCAGCAGCAGCGGCAACCCCAGGATCGCGGTCGTCCCGCCCAGCGCGCCCGCCCACCACTTGCCGCTCAGGGTGCGGGCCAGCGCCGCCATCACCAGCACCGCCGTGCCGGCCACCGGCACGATCCACAGGCGCAGCATCACGACGGCCGGGTCGATCTTGGTGACCATGCTGGCCGTGGCGATGTCGGCGTCGGAGAGGTAGTGGTAGGTCAGCGAGTCCCCGGCCATCTGCGGCACCTGGAACGGCATCGAGCGCATCATCTCGTGCACGAGGGCCAGGTGGTACCAGAGGTCCTGATAGATCACGCCCCCGGCCGGCGGCAGCGGCGTGGTGGTCCAGCCGGGGTATTCCGAGCCGACGAGCAGCACCAGGCCGCCCGCGACGATCCACGACCAGCGCAGCGGCAGCGGGCGGGGACGGCTCACCCGCCAGTGCCGGTGCAGTCGGGGCACGGCCAGGAACGGCACCACGATCAGCGCCGGCCACCACGGCAGCAGCACCTGGGTGCCGAGGAACGCACACAGCGCCCAGCCGCCCAGCATGAGCAGCATGCCGGTGGCGGCGCCGAGGCCCAGATCTTCGGGCACGTTGCCGCGGCTGCCGCGCAGCAGCCGGTAGACCAGCGTGCCCGGCAGCACGATGTCGATCGCGAAGTAGAACGCGTAGAGCGCGATGTCACGGCCCGACACACCCGTGTTCAGCAGGGCCAGGACGAGCAGGACGGCCGGGAAGATCCAGGGCAGGATCGCGAGCGGCCACCGCAGGTGGCGGTGGACCGGGGCGGGGCGTCGTCGGGGGACCACCGAGGGAGTCGCTGCGGGTGGCGGCGGCGCCTCGGTGGTCTCGAGCACGGCCGTCACTCTACGAGCGTCGTCAACCGGGTGAATTCGCGCGGTAGGTCATAACCGTCCCAGATGGAACCAAAAGTGAGCGCCTGGCCGAACGGGACGATCCGGTCGACTCCGCGTCCGCCCAGAGCCAGCGCGAACTCGCGCAGCTGCTCGCTGGTGAACCCGAAGTGGCTGAACGTCTGGTCCTGCCGGTTCATCGCCGGCACCAACTCGAGCAGCGAGCCGACCTGGGCGAACGGGAAGGCGCCGGCACCGATCCAGCGGCGCGGGGCGTCGGGCACCGTGATCAGCGACATCGCGGTGACCGAGTTCGCCGGGAACTCCATCGCCGAGATCGCGCCGGTCGCGGCCATGCCGTACGCGTTGACCCGCTTCTCGACGGCCATGGCGGCGTCGATCTCCCAGCCGCGCTGCCCGACCATGTCGAGAAGCAGAGAGACAAATTCTTCCCGTACGCCGTCAGTGTCGTCCCCGACCAGGAAGACCGTGCGCGGCGAGGAGCAGGCGGCCTGGTCGAACCAGTACGAGTCGTTGGTGAAGCCGAGCACCGCCGCGCGCCGCTGGGCCGGGTCGGCGGCCCGCCAGCCGTCGGCCGAGAGGGCCGCCCACGACGTGCGGTCGGGGAAGGTCAGATCGCGGGCCGAGGGGCGCAGCGGGTGCTTGCGGATGGCCTCGACGGCCGAGTCGCCACCCCAGATCACCCGCAGGTCGGCCCACTGGCTGAGCGCCGCGGTGACCTTGTCGTCCCGGCCGTAGGTGATCATGCGCTGGGTGCGGGCGATCACCGGGTCGGCGTCGGCCAGCACCTCGTTGAGCGCGGTCAGGATCGTGTCGGCGGCGGTGGCCGAGCGCTCCGAGATCCGTACGACGTTGTGGTTGCCCGCCAGCGCGGAGAGCGCCCACGAGTAGACGAAGATCGTGTCGACGTTGGCCGGCGGGATGTGGAAGACGTTGCCGCGCGGGAAGACCAGGGCGTCGCCGTTCTTCATGTGCTCGACCGTGCGGTGCAGCTCGGCCGGGCGCAGGAAGAAGCCGAGCGAGCCCAGCTCGGGGTGGCGCCGGGCCACGGCCGGGGCCAGCAGCTTGCGGGCCAGCTTGGCCAGGAAGTCGATGACCCGGGGGTCGCCGACGGTGAGACGGTCGTCGGAGGGGGCGGTCAGGTCGCCCTCGACGCCGAAGCGGTACTGGATCACGCTGCCTCCCGGTAGGTGTCGGAGCAGCCGCGTGCCTCGGCCCGCGGGAGCCGGCCCATCACCGAGAACCGCTTGCCGGGCCAGTCGCCGTCGTCGACGCCGTGCACCACACCGAGGTCTTCGGTCAGCAGCACGTGACCGGGGTACGAGGTGGGCAGCGTGCTGATGACCTCGATCAGGCCGGGCTGGCCGACCGGCTGCTCGGCCCACGTCTCGGGGTCGCGGATCACCACGTCGGCGAAGTCGGGGCAGTAGAGCGAGCCGCCGGTGGGGCCCTCGAGGAAGATCGTGCCGATCTGCTCGATCATCCCGTAGTAGTTGTGCACCTTGGTGAGCCCGACCCCGGCCAGCCGGTTGCGGAACTCCTCGGGCGAGACGGCCTGGTCGACCAGCTTCTTCCAGCCGCCCGAGTGGATCAGGATGCCGTTGCTGAGGTCGAGCCCGTTGTCCTTGGCGACCTCGTAGAGGTGCAGCCAGACCAGGTAGGTGAAGCCGAAGATGAGGAACGGCTCGTCGCCGTACTGCTCGAGGAAGCCCTTGAGCGCCTCGACGTCGACGTGGCCCTCGTTGTCGAGCGCCCAGACGTGGTTGCGCCCGAAGTTCGACATGCCGAGCACGCCGGCGCCGCGGGCGCTGAACGACTTGCGGTCCTTCAGCATCGCCTTGGTGTCGACCAGGATCATCGGCAGCCGCTTGGGGCCGAGCACGCTCTGCACAGTGGCGCCCAGCTTGCGGGTCTGCTCGGCGGCCGCGGCCTTGTCGAGGTAGATCTTGCTGACCTCGGCGCCGGTGGTTCCGCTGGACGTGAGGACCTTGTACACCTCGTCGTCCGGGATGCTCTTGAGCTCGAGGTTCTTGAACAGCCGGACCGGCAGCCAGGGCAGGCCCGCGACCGACGTGGCGGGTGTGTAGCCGGAAGCGGCGAGGATTCGCGCGTACGGCTCGCAGTTCTCCCGGTGATGCTCGGTCAGCGCGGAGAGCTCCTTGAGAAGGACCCCCTCCTTCGCCGCCTGAGACAGGGTGAAGACACTCACAACGAAGACTCCAGCGCCCGATAGTCGGTCTTGCCGTTGGGCAGCAACGGCAGCGCGTCAACACTACGCACTACGACGCCGGAGAAATGTGTCCCGAGCCACTCGGCGATCTTGGTGCGCAGGCCGCGTGCCTCGTCGTCCGAAATGCCCACGCCAAAGACGACCAGCTTGTCGTCGCCGGCCACGGCGGTCACCGGGAAGTTCTTCTCCACGTCGTCCAGGTTGATCCGGACACCGAAGACCTTTCCCATCCGCTTGATGCGGCCGGTGATGAACAGGAATCCCTCGTCGTCGATGCGACCGAGGTCACCGGTGTGCAGCTCGCCACCCTGGGTGTCACCCAGCGCGAGGTCGGCCGCCGTGTCGGCGTAGCCCATCATCACGTTCGGACCGCGGTAGACGACCTCGTCGTCCTCGACGGTGAACTCGCCGCCGGGCAGGGCGAGGCCGACCGAACCGGTCTTCTCCGCCATGCGGGCCGGGGGCAGGGTCGCCATGCGCGGCGCCGCCTCGGTCTGGCCGTACATCACAAAAAGGTGGCCGCCGACGGTCGCCATCCGCTCGGCGAAGTCGGTCACCAGCTCGGCCCGCAGCCGCCCGCCGGCCTGGGTGAGGGTCCGCAGCGTCGGGTACTTCGCCGGGTCGAAGCGCAGCCGGCGGAGCATCTCGTACTGCGAGGGCACGAACGCCATCGAGGTGACGCCGTGCTCGTTCACGGCAGCCCAGAAGTCCTTCTGCATGATGCCGGTGCGCTCGAGCACCACCGTGGCACCGGCCAGCAGGTACGAATTCAGGACCGACATCCCGTACGAGTAGAAGAGCGGCAGCGTCGTGACGGCCACCGACTCCGGCGTGATGCCGAGGACCTCGGCGATCTGCTCGGCGTTCGTCCGCACGGCGCCGGCGCTCAGCCGGACCAGCTTCGGGTTGCCGGTCGAGCCGCTGGTGGTCAGCAGCAGGGCCAGGTCGGGGTGCACCTCGGTGGTGGCGAACCGCTCGGCCAGCGCGGCGTGGTCGCCGTCGGGGTCGAGCAGCACGATCGGACGCCCGAGCCGGAACGCCGCCAGATAGCGGGCGATCGCCGGCACGGTCGTCTCGAACGGGTGGAACACCACCCCGCCCGGCTCTTGGGCCAGCGCGGCGGCCGCCGCCTCGATCATGTCTTCGGTCAGCGTCTCGCCGGTGGCCGCGTCGATCACACGGGCACCGGGGTGGAACAGATTCACAGCGTCAATCCTCCGTCGACCCCGAGCACCTGGCCGGTCACGAACCGGGCCTGCTCGGAGAGGAGGAACGCGATCACGTCGGCGACCTCGTCGGCCTCGCCCAGGCGGCCCAGGGCGGTGTCGGCGATGCGCTCCTCGCGGCCTTTTTCGTCGAGAGTGTCGAGCATGTCGGTGGCGATGAAGCCGGGCTCGATCGCGTTGACCCGGATGCCCTGCTTGCCGAGCTCCTTGGCGGCCGACTTGGCCAGCGCGGCCACGGCGGCCTTGGAGGCCGAGTAGACGGCCTGGCCGGCGATGCCGCGCGAGGCGGTGATCGACGAGACCAGGACGACGGCCGGGTTCTTGCCCCGGGCCAGCAGGCGGGTCGCGCCACGCAGCGTGTAGACCGCGCCGGCCGAGTTCACCGCGAACAGGCGCTGGATGGTCGCGTCGTCGGTCATGCCGAGCATGCCCGCCGCGTGGGTGCCGGCGTTGACCACCAGCGCGTCCAGGCGCTTGAAGTTGCTGAAGGCGAGCTGCACGAGCGCCTTGCTGGTCGCGGGGTCGGCAATGTCACCGTGGCCGCTCAGCGCGGTTACGCCATACTTGCCGGACAACTCCTCAGCGACGGCCGCGATCGCATCGGCGCGATGACCGTGCAGCACGAGGTCGTGCCCCTGCTCCGCGAGACGCGTGGCGGTGGCCCGACCGATTCCCCGGGAGGCGCCTGTTACCAGGGCCACCCGATCACTCATTGAAGTCAACCCCGTACTTGCCGAGGATGCGGGTCGCCTCGGCGAAGCTCGACATGTTGATGACGTCGTCTGTGTCAATCATCACGGAGAACTCGTCCTCGATGGCGGCCACCAGAGACATGTGAGCGAGGGAATCCCACTTCTCGTTGTCCTGGTATTGCAGGTCGTCCACGGGCGCGTCCGCCGGAAGGTCCAGTGCGGTGCGGAACGCCTCGCGCAGTCTCTGCAGGTCACTCACAGGGGTTCTCCAAGGGGGCTGGGTGAACAGAGGATTCTTAACCTCGTCGCACGCGGTTAACCAGAGGGCAACTCTATCTGAACACCAGGTGAACTAAGGTTTGCGTTTCGGGTTGGCCCAGAAATCTGCTGGTCGGCTGGTTATGCTTCCGGCTCGTACTGCGTCCTGTCCCACCCCCCGGGAGAAAATCAAAGTGTCTGTACTCAGCGGATCATCGATCCTGGTCACCGGTGCTACCGGGTCGTTCGGGAAGGCGTTTCTCAACTACGCCCTGACCCACCTCGACCCGCAGCGCATCGTCGTGTTCTCCCGGGACGAGCTGAAGCAGTACGAGGTCCGGCAGATGTTCGGCGACGACCCGCGGCTGCGCTTCTTCCTCGGCGACATCCGGGACAAGGCGCGGCTCGAGCGCGCGATGCACAACATCGACTACGTGGTGCACGCCGCCGCTCTCAAGCAGGTCGACACGGCGGAGTACAACCCGTCGGAGTTCGTCGAGACCAACATCAACGGGTCTCAGAACGTGATCGACGCCGCGATCGACAAGGGCGTCAAGAAGGTCGTCGCGCTCTCCACCGACAAGGCGTCGAGCCCGATCAACCTCTACGGCGCGACCAAGCTCGTGGCCGACAAGCTCTTCATCGCCGGCAACCACTACGCGGCCACCCACCCGACCCGCCTCGCGGTCGTCCGTTACGGAAACGTGATGGGCAGCCGGGGCTCGGTCGTCCCGCTGTTCCGCAAGCTGGCCGCCGAGGGCAAGAGCCTGCCGATCACCGACAAGCGGATGACCCGCTTCTGGATCACGCTCCCCCAGGCCGTGAAGTTCGTCGTCGACTCGTTCGACACCATGCAGGGTGGCGAGCTGTTCGTGCCGCGCATCCCCAGCATGCGCATCCTCGACCTGGTCGAGGCCGTCGCCCCGAACTCGGCCACCCACGAGATGGGCGTCCGGCCGGGCGAGAAGCTCCACGAGGAGATGATCGCCTCCGACGACAGCCGTCGCACGCTGCGCTTCCCCGACCGCTACGTGGTTCAGCCGGTCGTGGCCAGCTGGGGCTACGAGACCCCCGAGGGCGGCGAAGAGGTTCCGGACGGTTTCAACTACCGCTCCGACAACAACGACCTCTGGCTCTCCGTCGAGGACATGCGCAAGCTGCTCGAGGAGAACTGATGCTGCCGTACGGGCGGCAGTCGATCGACCAGTCCGACGTCGAGGCGGTCGTCGCCGCCCTCGGCAGTGACTGGCTGACCACCGGCCCCCGGGTCGCGCAGTTCGAGGCCGACATCGAGGCGGTCGCGGGCGCTCCCGCGGTCACCGTCACCAACGGCACGACGGCGCTGCACACGGCGTACGCGGCGGCCGGCGTCACCAGGGGTGACGAGGTCGTCACCACCCCGATGACCTTCGTGGCCACGGCCTCGGCGGCGTCGCTGCTGGGCGCCAAGATCGTCTTCGCCGACATCGAGGACGAGACCGCCAACATCGACCCGGCCGCGGTCGAGGCCGCGGTCACGTCGCGCACGAAGGCGATCGGCGCGGTCGACTACGCGGGCCACCCGGCCGACTACGACGCGCTCCGCAAGATCGCGGAGGGCGTGGGCGCGGTGCTCGTGGGCGACGCGGCCCACTCGATCGGCTCGACCGTGAACGGCCGCCCGGTGGGCTCGCTGGCCGATCTGACGACGTTCTCGTTCTTCCCGACCAAGAACATGACCACGGCCGAGGGCGGCGCGGTCGCGTCGATCCGGCCCGACCTGCTCCAGCGGGCCCGCACGTTCCGCACGATCGGGGTCGTCCGCGAAGACCTGCGTCACCCGGACGAGGGCGCCTGGTTCTACGAGGTGCACGAGTTCGGCAACAACTACCGGCTGCCCGACGTGCTCTGCGCGCTCGGCAGCTCGCAGCTCAAGCGGCTGGCCGCGTTCAAGGCCCGCCGCCAGCAGCTGACCGCGCGGTACGACCAGCTGCTGGCCGACGTGCCGGGTCTGCGCCTGCCGATCCAGCGTGAGGGCGTCGACCCGCTGCGTCACCTTTATCCCGTGAGGGTGTTGGACGGTCGTCGGCGTGAAGTCTTCGAGCGGATGCGCGAAGCCGGGATCGGCGTGCAGGTCAACTACATCCCGGTCTACTGGCACCCGGTGTTCACCGACCTGGGCTACCAGCGGGGCATGTGCCCCGTGGCGGAGACCTTCTACGCTGAACAGCTATCGTTGCCGCTCTTCGTCGATCTCTCCGACGCCGATCAGGACCGCGTTGTGGAGACGCTGCGTAACATCCTCGGGAGCTAGCGGGTGCACCACGCCAACCACTTCTACGGCCACGCGCACATCCTGGCCGAATACTGCGGGTTAGATCCGGAGCATCCGCCCCGGATCAACGGCTACCTGCAGCACGGGTGGAACGTGGTCGACGGGCTCGGTGCCGGCACGCCTTACGTGCCGGGCCGGCCCATCTTCGTCTATTCCGAGCAGACCCGGCGCCGCGCCTGGTCGATGGGGCGCCGCCAGGCCACGGTCGTCGGCGCCCCGTTTCTCTACCTGCTGACCATGCGGCCCGATCCGACGCCCGCTCCTCGGGAGGGGACGATCTGGTACCCCTTCCACGGGTGGGAGGGCCAGCACATCGCGGGCGACCACCAGCGCCAGGTCGAAGAGATCATGGAAACCGAGCGCGGTGGCCCGGTGACCTTCTGTCTCTACTGGCACGAATACCGCAACGACGCCGTCCGGGCCTCGTACGAGAAGTACGGCCGGGTCATCTGCCACGGCTACCGCGGCTACCAGTGGCGCGACACCGACATCGACTTCCTCGACAACCAGCTGGCCGAGCTGCGCAAACACAAGCGCGTGGCGTCCAACCGGCTGAGCAGCGCGATCTTCCACGGGATCGCGGCCGGGTGTGAGGGCGCCGTTTACGGCGACCCGATGCACCTCGACAAGGAACACCGCCCCACCGCCGACCGCATCCGGCGGAGCTGGCCCGAGCTGCACGGCAAGCGTCTCGACGCCGCCGCGGCCCGCGCCTCGGCCATGAGCGAGTTGGGAGACGGTTACCTGGCGTCACCGGCGGAGCTGCGCGCGATGCTGGGTTGGACGGGGTATTACACTGCCGAATCCGCGCACGCTGAGTCACGTCCAGCCGAGGTGCCCGCATGATCGAGATGATCGGTGGTGAGATGCCGTCGTTCACCGAGGACCGCCCCCGCGCCGGGGGTGCCCTCTTCGGATATCTGGCCGGCCAGCTCCCGGCCGGCGCCGACGTGCTGGTCGCCGGCCCGCACACCGACGAGCTGATCGACGCCCTGGCCGAGCGGTCGGCGGTCACCTGCCTGGTGCGCTCCGAGCCCGAGGCGATCGAGCTCGACGCCCGCGGCCGCACCGTCCTCTGCGGCACGCTGGCCAAACTGCCCGACGCCGAGAAGTACGACGTGATCGTGGCCCTCGACGGGCTCGACCGGCTCTGCTCGGTCGAGGACGAGCAGCTCGACTGGGCCGCGAGCCTGCAGGCCCTCAAGCGTGCCCTGCGCCCCGGCGGAACTCTGCTGCTGGCCGTCGAGAACGAGCTGGGCGTGCACCGCCTGGTCGACCCGACGACCGCCACCTCGGCCCAGACCGACAGCGCATGGCGGCCGCTGGGCGAGTTCGACACCAAGCCCGGCAACCCGACCCGGCTGGCCGGCAAGCTCTCGGCCGAGGGTCTCGCCATCGACTGGCTGGGTTCGGCCTGGCCGGTGCCCGAGTCGCCGACCCTGATCGCCACCCCGAACGCGCTGCAGGACGGCCCGGCCGACGTGCTGGCCGCCGTCGCCGCGGGGGCGGTCGGTCAGGCGTACGCGGAAAAGGCCGTTCTCAGCGATCCCCGCCGGCTCGCCGCGGCCGCCGTCCGTGGCGGCCTGGGTCCCGAGTTCGCCGCCTCCTGGCTGGTCGTCGCCCACCAGGCACCCCGCCCCGCGGCCGTCCTCAACCTGCCGCCGGTGCTGGCCGGCGACGGCCCGGTGGTCGAGATCGCGCCCGGCCCCGACGGCGCCTGGGTCCGCCGGGTGCTCATCGGCGAGGGCGACGTGCTCAACGGGCCCCTCCCGGCCGGCCGGCTGCTCGAGGAGCTGCTGCTCGGCGCGGCCCTGCGCCACGATCTGCCGCTGCTGCGGCGCCTGCTCACCGGTTGGGCCGCCGCCCTCCCGCAATCCACCGCCGACAACGTCGTTGTCCACCACGACGCCTTCGCAGTGCTCGACCCCAGCATCCCCCCGCAGACCGACGTGATCCGCCGGTTCGCACAGACGCTCCTCGGTGGGGGCTACGCCCACCCCTGGCCCGCCGCCACCGATCTGCAGACGCTCACCTCGGTCCTCCACGGCGCCGCGGGCCTGCCCGACGACGTCCCGCCCGTCCCGGCGGAGGCCGAGATCCCCCTTCCCGATTCCCGCCGCGAGCACGAGGAACAGCTCCGGGCGCTGCGCCGGCAGATCGCCGACGCGACCTCCCGCGCCCAGTGGTACGAACGCGAGCTCAACAAGCGGGACAAGGAACTCACCAAGCTGCGCAAACAGGTCGCCCTGTTCAGCGGCACGGTGAGCTTCCGCGTCGCGAAGATCGGCTTTGGGGTCGCCCGCAAGGCACGGAACCGCCTTCGAAAAGGACTCAAATGACAACCCTCGGCATCATCCAGGCCCGGATGGGCTCTTCGCGCCTCCCCGGCAAGGTGCTGCGCCAGCTCGGCGGCCGCAGTGTCCTCGAGCGTGTGGTCCGTGCCGCCCAGCAGAGCGGCGTGCTGGACACCCTGGTCGTCGCGACCACCATCGAGCCGGCCGACGACGCCGTCGTGGCCGAGTGCGCCGCGATCGGCATCCCCTGCTACCGCGGTCCGGTCGACGACGTGCTGACCCGCTTCCTGGGCGTGCTCGGGCAGCACGAGAGCGACGTCGTCATGCGGTTCACGGCCGACTGCCCGCTGCTCGACCCGCACCTGGTCGCGCTGGCCCACCGCGTGTTCACCGCGTCCGGCGTCGACTACATGACCACCTCCATCACCCGTACGCTCCCCCGCGGCCTCGACGTCGAGGTCGTGCGGACGCCGGTGCTGCTGGCGGTCGACGCGCTCGCCACCGAGCACCACCGCACCCACGTGACGTCGTACATCTACACCCACGCGGACGACTTCGACGTGATCGGGCTGACCATGCAGCCCGACCTGTCACACCTGCGGCTCACCCTCGACACCGAGGACGACTGGAAGCTCATCGAGGCGATCGTCGGCCACTTCGGCGACGAGCCGATCTCGGTGCGCGAGCTGGCCAACTGGCTGGCCGGTCGCCCCGACCTGATCGAGCTCAACGCCCACGTCCTGCAGAAGGCCCTGGTCCAGGCGTAACGGTGACGATCGTCGGTATTCGCTGCGACGCCGGTGCCCGCACCGGCGTCGGGCATCTGGTCCGTTGTGTCGCGCTGGCCGAGGAGCTGGTCTCCCGCGGCGTCGTGGTCGTCTTCCTGGGTGACCTCGGCGGCGTGGAGTGGGCCGAACGCCAGCTCACCCAGCGCGGCCTGCCCTGCCTCCCGCCCCCGTCCGACCCGGCCGGCCTGGTCGCCGCGGTCGAGGAGCTGGAGCTCGACGCCCTGGTCATCGACTCCTACACGCTGCCGCCGGAACACTCGGTCGCGGTCCGCGCGACCGGGCGGCCGGTGCTGGCGATCGTCGACGGCGACTTCCGCGGCCAGACGGCCGACATCTACGTCGACCAGAACCTCGACTCGGTGGTCGAGGTCGACGGCGCGCTCGGCCTGGCCGGTCTCGACTACGCGCTGCTGCGCGGTTCGGTGCGGTCGCTGCGGCCGGTCACGCCGCCGGTGCACACCGACGCCCGTACGCCCAAGGTGGTGGCCTTCTTCGGCGGCACCGACGCCTACCGCGCCGCGCCCGAGATCGCCGTGCGGCTGGCCCAGACCGGGGCGCGTTTCGACGCCACGATCATCGGAGCCAACGAGAGCCTGCGTGACGAGTTGCACGCCGTCGTGCCCGGCGAGGGGCAGCGCTTCGACATCATCCCGCCCACCGACGACCTGCCCAAGCTGCTGGCCGAGGCCGACCTCGCGGTGAGCGCCAGCGGCACGTCGACCTGGGAGCTGCTCTGCCTGGGCCTACCGGCCGCGCTGGTCTGGGTGGTCGACAACCAGATCCTCGGGTACGACCGGACGATCGCCCGCGGTTTCGGGGCCGGGCTGGGCCGGCTGGGCCACCTGGGCGCCGACGCCGTCGACACGCTGGAACGGCTGCTCACCGACGCGGCCGCCCGCACCGAGCTGGCCCAGCGGGCCTGGTCGGCGGTGGACGGCCGCGGTGTCGAGCGGGTGGCGGACGCGCTGCTGGCTAGGGCTGCGTCACCTCGATGACGACCTTGCCCACGGCGTTGTTCTCGACGGCCTCGTGGGCGTCGGCGATCCGCTCGAACGGGTAGCGCAGGATCGGCAGCCCAGCCTCCTCCCCCACCCGGAAGGCGCCGGCGTTGACGGCCTCGGCCACCGCAGCGACGGCGTTGTCCTTCTCCTCGGCCGAGGTGGTGTAGGTCAGCACGAAGTCGAGGCTGACGTTCTTGAGCATCGCCTTGAAGCTCGGAATGGCGACCTTGCCGGCCACGTAGATGGCGATGTTGCCGTTCGGGGCGATCACGTCGAGGTCGAGCGCGAGGTTCTCGGTGTTGACCTCGACGACGATGTGCGGTCCGGTCTCGCTGACCTCACGCACGCGGGCCGCCACGTCCTCCTCGCGATAATTGATCACCACGTCGGCGCCCGCGGCCGCGGCCAGTTCGCCCTTCTCCTTGGACGAGACCGTGGTCAGCACGGTCGCGCCGGCCCACTTGGCGAGCTGGATGGCCGCGTTGCCGACCGCGCCGGCCCCACCCGCGACCAGCACCGTGCGCCCTTCCAGGGCCCCCGGCTCCAGCCTGTCCGGCCCGTCGCTGGCCAGCGTGAGGCAGCGGTGCGCGGTGAGCGCGGGGATGCCCAGGTCGGCGCCGACCTCGAACGGGACGTCGTCGTTCATCCGCACGACCTGACGGCGGGGCAGGACGACGTACTCCTGCGCGGTGCCGTTCTCGCGGCCGTAGCCGGCGTCCCACACCCACACGTGGTCACCGGGTTCGAGCCCGTGCACGCCGTCACCGACCGCGTCCACCACGCCGGCGCCGTCCTGGTTGGGCACGCGCGGCGGCGAGATGCCGTCGGGCACGCCGCGGCCGGCCCGGGTGCCGGTGTCGGTGGGGTTGACCGCGGAGAGAACGATCCGGACCCGCACCTCGTCCGGACCGGCGGGCGGCAGGTCCCGCTCGGTGATCTGAAGAACGGACGCGGGACCTGGCTCGGAGAAGACGGCTGCACGCATCATGCATCCCACCCTAGTTTCACGTTCCGCCGAGCGCTCCAGCACAGCGCGCGGCGTGCTCGGTGATCCGCGCGACCAGCCGGCCGGGCAGATCGCTGCCGAGCGCCCGCACGGCGTCGGCGGCCGCCGCCTCGCGCAACGCGTCGGGAAGCCGCCCGGCCAGCTCGCCGATCCGCTCCCGCACCCGCGCGGGGTCGAGCCGGTTCCGCTCGGCGAAAGCGGCCCAGTGGCGCCCGGTGATCGCCTCCACCCGGTACTCCGAGCCGATCTTCATGGCGAGCCGCAGCCGGGGCAGATACATGTCGTCGTACGGCAGGCTGCTGGCGACGTCGTAGAGCGGCGCGAGCCGGGCCTGCCCGGGCCGCAGCAGGAGCGAGTAGTTCTTGGCGTGCGCGTCGGTGCCCGCGATCAGCCAGTTGAGCGCGAGCGCATCGACAAAGCGGCCGACCTCCTGCTCGGCTACGACCGCGGGGGTCACCACCCGCCGGATCAGGTCGATGATCTGCTCCGGTGCCGGGCCGCCCTCGCTCTGGTACTTCGCGGTCGGCGGCAACCCGAGCGCCTGGCACATGTCTTCCTGATGGACCCGGACGATCCGGCCGCCGCCCGCCGGGAACCGGTCGTAGCGGTCCACCACGACGGCCCGCTCCCCGCCGAACGAAAGCACCCGCGAGCTGGCCGCGCGCAGACCGAGGTTCTGGGCCGCCCGCAGGCAGAGATGCTCGTTGAGGTCGTGGTCGTCGAAACCGGAGATAGCCGGTTTGAGAATGTGCGTCGTCGGGATCGCGCCGGACGGATCACCCCACCGGCCGCTCGTCGCGTCGAAGTGCAGCGCGGTCTTGGCCTGCGCGCCGGCCAGACTGAACTGACCCGTGCCGGCCAGGTGCCAGGCGGACGGGTCCCGCCGCAGGATCTGCAGCCGCTCGGCGAGCCTTTCCTCAGTCAGCGGTTCGACCTTGCCTTCGTACGCGAGCATTGCCTCGACCCGCTCACCCGTAACGAACTGGGCCTCCCCGGCGCAGTCCTCGCCGACGTGGTTCAGCAGGGCGAACGGGTTGCCGGCGGAGACCTGGAATTCGCGGCCCCAACGTTCGAGCACGTTCTCGTTGTCGGGCAGTAGCCCCTGGCAGTAGGCACGGACGACAGAGCCGGTGTAGGCGCCACGGGTCAGCGGGAGCGACAGGGACAGCGGCAGGGAGGTCTCGGCACTCCGGTAGTCCGCGTCGTACTCCAGCGTCAGGATGCCGTCGTTGCCCTGACGGAGCATTCCGGCCCGGCGCCCGCCCAGCATCACCACCAGTTCCCGGCTCACGTCGGCCCTCCACCCGGCGAGCCGGGCGCCGAACCCCCGCCAAGAGAATCCAGATAAGCGTCGAGATCGAGTTCGGGCTCGGGCTCGGGGCGCGCGTCGAGGAAAAGGCCAAGCGCCGCCACGACCTTGAAGACGAGCCCGATCTCGGCCGTCGGCTTGCCGGCTTCGAGGTCGGAGAGCCAGCGTCGGCTGACCCCGGCGCGAACGGCCAGCTGAGCCTGGGTCATCGCGGACGCACGGCGCCGATCGCGGAGATGGACACCGAGGTCGGTTGCGTTGCTGAGACGCACGAGCCCTCCCTATGCACGTACGTGCACATCATAGCTCCCGTGCGCGTACGTGCACATAGCCAGCCGTGGGCACGTACGTGCTCATTCCATGACATGTGCACGTACGCTCACATCACGGACCACTCTCTGGTACACCGCACCGCGTGAGCGGGGTTAGTGTCGCGGCATGGATCTCACCGCCGGTGCGCCGGTGCGCTATCACAGTGCGTCCGGACGCTGGGTGCTGCTCGCCACCGTCCTCGGCTCCAGCCTCGCCTTCATCGACTCCACCGTCGTCAACATCGCGCTGCCCGAGATCGGCCGCGACCTGGGCTCGGACGCCGCCGGCCTGCAGTGGACCGTCAACGGCTACGCGCTCAGCCTGGCCTCGCTGATCCTGCTCGGTGGCTCGCTCGGCGACCGCTACGGCCGCAAGCGCGTCTTCCTGCTCGGCGTCACCTGGTTCGCCCTCGCCTCGCTGCTCTGCGGCCTGGCCCAGAACGTCGAGATGCTGATCGCCGCCCGTGTCCTGCAGGGCATCGGTGGCGCCCTGCTCACCCCGGGCGCGCTGGCCATCCTCGAGGCGTCGTTCGCGGCCGAGGACCGCTCGCGGGCGATCGGCGCCTGGTCGGGGCTCGGCGGGATCGGCGGTGCGCTCGGCCCGTTCCTCGGTGGCTGGCTGGTCGAGGTCGGCGACTGGCGCTACATCTTTCTGATCAACGTGCCGCTGGCCGCGATCGTGCTGTGGGTCGGCGCCAAGCACCTGCCCGAGTCCCGCAATCCCGAGGCGGCCCGCACGTTCGACGTCACCGGCGTGCTCACCGGGGCGGCCGGCCTGGCCGGGCTCACGTACGGCTTCACCGCGTGGCCGGCGAACGGACCGGGCGACCCGGTGGTGCTGATCTCGCTCGCGATCGGCCTCGGCTCCATGATCGCGTTCGTGCTGGCCGAACAGCGGTCGCCGCACCCGATGCTGCCCATGCGCGTCTTCCGCAACAAGGCGTTCAGCGGGGCCAACCTGGTGACGTTCCTGGTCTATGCGGCCAACGGCGGGGTGTTCTTCCTGTTCGTGGTCAACCTGCAGGTCGTCTCCGGCTTCACGCCACTGGCCAGTGGCATCGCCCTGCTGCCGACGACCGCGCTGATGCTGGTGCTCTCGGCCCGGGCGGGTGCCCTCTCGCAGCGCACCGGGCCACGGATTCTGATGACCGTGGGCCCGCTGATCTGCGCCGTCGCGCTGGTGCTGATGTCACGTATCGGCAGCGACGCGACGTACTGGGCCGACGTGCTGCCCGCGGTGCTGGTCTTCGGGCTGGGGCTGTCCACACTCGTGGCACCGCTGACCGCCACTGCGCTCGGGGCGCTGGAGGACGCGTACGCGGGAATCGCCTCGGGGGTCAACAACGCCGTGGCCCGGGCGGCCGGTCTGCTGGCGGTCGCGGTGCTGCCCCTCGCGGCCGGTCTCGGGAGCGGCAACCTGACCGACGCCGCCCAGCTGGCGCCGGTCTATCGCAACACCATGATGATCTGCGCGGGGCTGATGGTGGCCGGCGCCGTGCTCGCCTTCCTGCTGGTGCCCAAGCGGCTGCCGGCCAAGGCCCCGGCCCGCTCGTTCTGTGACCCGTGCGCGCCGCCGGTTCAGCCCCGCGAAACCGCTAGTAGTGCGCCGTGATCGTCCGGTTCGGGCCGTCGACCGTCATGCGACCGCCGTACGGGAGGATCCACTGCGGCGAGGTGTGTCCGAAATCGATCCCGAAGACGACCATCGCCGACGGGTTGTAGGCGGCCATTGCCCGTAGCACGGCCTCGCGCTGGTCGTCCCGGTATCGGGTGCGATCCTCGGCCGACGCGGGCTCCCCGAAGAGGGCCGCCTTGGCCGCAGCGACCAGCACCGCCGGGAACTGTTCGAGCAGCCCCCGCTCGCCGGCGTTGCGCAGCATGCGGAACACCTCGTCGGCCGGTGGCATCTCTTCCGACGTCTCGACCAGCAGGATCGAGCCGGCGTAGCGCTCGACCGGCCGGATCCACCGGTTGGCGGCCAGGTTCCAGTGCACGATCTCGAGGTTGCCGCCCCAGGTCGGCGCGGTCACGACCGTGTCGGGCCGGTGCCAGGACCAGCCGGGACTGGGAACGGCGGCCAGGGGCGTGTCCAGCGACGCCGCGTCGGCCCAGTTCGACTCCTCCTCGCTGAACTCGTTCACCTCGGTGATCGGCAGGTCGACGGTCTCGAAGAGCGCGGCCCGCAACGACGTGAGGTGCGCGGGGTGGAGGTCACGCGCGAGGTGCACCATCGTCGAGCCGCCGTGATAACCGGCCACGCCGTGCGTCCAGAGCCAGTTCAGCAGGTTGGTGTTGTCGGAGTAGCCGAAGTAGGGCTTGGGGTCGGCCACGAACGGCGCCGGGTCGAGGTGCGGCAGCACGGTGATCTGGTCGTCGCCGCCGATCGCGGCGAACACGGCCCGGACCGTGGGATCGGCGTAGGCGGCCATCAGGTCGGCCGCTCGTTCGGCGGCCGGCGCACCCGGCCTGCGGGTGGTCGGGAACTCCACCGGTTCCAGGCCGAGATCGTCCCGAATGCGCTGGAGGGCTCGCTCGTGGACCGCGGGGTAGACCCCGGGGCCGGCCCACGAGGGCGAGACGACGGCGACGCGGTCACCGGGCTTGAGTTTGGTCGGGGCGTCCATGCCCCTCATGAAACCGCTCAGATCATCCCGGCGCGTAGCGCATATGCCACAGCGTGGGATCGGTTGCGCAGCTTGAGCCGGTGCGTGACGCCGTAGATCACGTTCTTGACGGTCCGCTCCGAGTAGCAGAGCTTGCCGGCGATCTCGTTGGTGTCGAAGCCGTCGGCCATCAGCCGCAGCACGTCGATCTCGCGCGGGGTCAGGCCCGACGCGTTCAGCCCGTTCGGGGTGAGCACGTCGCGCTGCATCCGCTCGACGTGCTTGAGCAGTTCGCCGACCAGGTTGGGCGGCAGCACCCCGCCACCGGACGCGGCCGCCTTCACGCTGTGCGCCAGCCGGTCGGCCGAGACCGCCCCGCGCGGCAGGATCGCGACCACGCGGCACTCGACCGCGGTCAGCAGGTCCCCCTCGTCGATCTCGGAAACCACCAGGACGACCGGGGCGCTGGTCTCGGAGGTCGCGCGGCGCAGCGTCGCCACCACCTCGGTGCTGAGCCGCTCGGCGGCCACCACGAGCACGTCGGCCTCGCCGCGCTGGGCGTTGCGTAGCACCGTGAGATCGCCGCGGAACTGGAGCAACGCGGCGAGACCGGCGTGGCTGAGCGGGTCCGTCGCCTGAACGGCGATCCGGGTCTGTTCCATGGCTGCCTCCCGTAGGTCAGGGAAGCAGTGTCGGAAACGAGCCTTCACGGAACCTTCACGGAATCTTCATCGCACGCGGAAGGCCGGTGAACCAGTTCAGCAGAGGCCGGCGCCCGCACGGAAGGACGCGGGCTCATGAGTGCCCGTAAGTGCGGTTTGTGTTATCCATTGACACCCGGCCCGTCTCCCTCGATGTTGACAGGGAACCGACCCGGGAGGACACGTGGCGAACGTGCGCGTGAGCGTGCTCGGGCCGGTCCGTGCCTGGCGGCAGGAGACCGAGCTCGAACTGGGTCCCGCGCGCCAGCGGGCGGTCTTCGCGGTGCTCGCGGCGCACGCCGGCCGGGTCGTGGGCCGCGACGAGCTGATCTCCGCCATCTGGGGCGACTCGCCGCCGGCGACCGCGGTCGGCAGCATCTACACGTACGTCTCGGGGCTGCGCCGGGTGCTGAAGGCGGAGAGCCTGAGCACCGGCTCGGGCGGCTACCTGCTGCGGGTCGACGAGGACGACCTCGACTCGGCCCGTTTCCAGCGTCTGCGGGCGGCCGCGGCCGAGTCGCTGGCTGCCGGGGACGCGACCGCCGCGGTCGCCCGGCTCGACGACGCGCTGGCGCTGTGGCGCGGGGACGCGTACGCCACCCTGGCCGGCCCGTTCCTCGAACTCGACCGCCAGCGGCTGGCCGAGCTGCGGCTGGCCGCGGCCGAGCAGCGGGCCCGGCTGCGCCTGGAGGCCGGCGGCGACGACGGGCTGATCGCCGAGCTGACCGCGCTGGTCCGCGACCACCCGCTGCACGAACCGCTCCACGAACTGCTGATGCGCTCGCTGCACCGGGCCGGCCGGCACGGCGAGGCGCTGGAAGTGTTCCGCACGGCCCGCCGCACGCTCGTCGCCGAGCTCGGCATCGAGCCCGGGCCGGCGCTGCGCTCGCTCCAGCGGCAGCTGCTGGCCGGCGCCGGCGACCGCGACCGGGGCCCGCGCCGGGCCGCCCACGAATACCGCACCATCGTGCCGACGCCGATCGCCAAGGCGCTGCGTGACGGTCTCGGCGGTCGCTCGTGGGTCGGGCGGGTGGCCGAGATTGATCACCTGCGGGGGCTGGTGCGCTCGGTCGCGGCCGGCATCGGCAACGCCGTGTGGATCTCGGGCGAGCCCGGCATCGGCAAGACCGAACTGCTCACCCACGCGTTCGCCGACGCCGCCCGCTTCGGCTGCCGGGTCGCCTGGGGTGCGGCCGACCAGCTGGGTTCGCGCGTGCCGCTGCAGGTGCTGTCGCGGGCCCTGGGGCTCGAGAAGGAACCGGCCGACGACGTCATCGTGGCCGCCGTGCGGTCGGCGTGCGCCTCGTCCCCGCTCGTGCTGGTCGTCGACGACATGCAGTGGGCCGACAGCGCGACCGTGCGAGTGTGGGAACGGCTGCTCGGCCTGGTCCCCCGGCTGCCGCTGCTGCTGGTGGCCGCCGCCCGGCCCGACGCGCACCAGGCCGACCTGCGCCGCAAGGTGCTGGCCCGGCAGCGGATGCCGCTCGACCTGGGCCCGCTCGCCCCCGGCGAACTCGACCGCATGGTGACCGCCCTGGTCGGCGCCCCGCCCGGCGACAACCTGCGCGCGCTGGCGGCCCGTTCGGGCGGCAACCCGCTCTTCGCGCGCGAGCTGATCGCGGCGTTGCGGCAGCGCGACGCGGTCGAGATCAGCGGCGGCCGGGCCGACATCGGTCCCGAGGTCACCGTCGATCCCCCGCAGACCCTGCTCGACGCCGTGCATGCCGCGCTCGACGTGCTCTCCCCCGAGACCCGGGAGGTGCTGCGGCTGGCCGCGCTGCTCGGCTCGGAGTTCTCGGTCAGCGAGGTCGTGGCCGTCACCGGCCGCTCGGCGCTCGACCTGGTCGGCGCGCTGGAGGAGGCGCTGGCGGCTGCTGTGCTGGTCGACAGCAGCACCGACCTGGCGTTCCGGCATCCGTTCCTGCGGCAGGCCCTGGTCGCGAGCGTGCCCCCGGCCCTGCGCGCGGGCCTGCACCGGCATGCGGCCGAGGTGCTGGCGGCCGGCGGCAGCCCGCTGATCCGGGTCGCCGAGCAGCTCAACGCCTCCGCCCCGGTGGTCGACTCGTGGGTGCTGAACTGGCTGGTCAAGCACCACGCGGCGGTGGTGCGCCGGGCGCCGCAGATCGCCGGTGACCTGATCCGGCGCACGCTCGCCACCGAGCTGCCCTCGGCCGCGGAGCGGGGTGTGCTGCTGGTCGCCCTGGTGCGGCTCGAGTTCCGCCAGGGGCGGGCGCCGATGAACCAGGCCGAGGAGGCGATGAGCCTCGCCACCGATCCGGCCGACCGGGCCGAGATGCGCCAGCTGCTGGCCACGATGCGTCACCGGCGGGGCGAGACGGCCGAGGCCGAGGCGATGCTGCGTGACGCGGTGGACGACGAGCGGGTGCCGGAGATCTGGCGCTCGCGGCACCGGGTGCTGCTGGCCAACTTCCACCGCGGCGACCTCGACGATCTGGACGCGGCCGAGCAGCGGGCCCGGGTCGTGCACGACGAGGCGGCCGCGGCCGGACGCCCGTACGAGACCGCTTTCGCCCTGCAGACGATCTGGCTGACCAGCTCGATACGGCGTGACCACGAGCGGGCCCTGGAGCATGTGGACCGTGCCCTCGAGGTGGTGCGCGGGCGCCCGGAGCTGGGCGGCACCTATGTCGACCTGCTCGACAACCGGCTGTTCTCGCTGCAGAACCTCGACCGGCTCGACGAGGCCCAGGAGACGTTGCGCGGCGCCCCGGCCGGTCTGCAGGTGGCGGCCGCGGTGCAGGACTACTGGCTCGGTCGCTGGGACGACGCGCTGGCCGAGGTGGGCGCGGTCACCGAGGACGGTCCGGGCATCACCTTCCACGGGCAGCGCGAGCCGGGCGCGGTGACGATGCTGCTGCACGGGGTGGCCGCCCTCATCGCGCTGCACCGCGACGCACCCGACCTGGCCGCCGCCCATCTGGGCGCCGCCGACGCGGTGCCGGCCAGCGAGGCCGAGCGCGAGAACTGCGACTTCCTGCTGGTCGCGCGGGCCTTGGCGGCCGAGCAGCAGGACCGTCCGGCCGAGGCGCTCGACCTGCTCGGCCCGTTGCTGCAACCGGCGTACGCGCCGATGATGCTGCGCCACCAGTGGCTGCCCGACGTGCTGCGGCTGGCCCAGCGTCACCACCGTCCCGAGGTGGCCGAGCGGGCCGCCTCGATCTGCGCCACCGAGGCCGCCCGCGAGGTGCGACCGGCCCGGGCGTACGCGGCCAACCTGCGCTGCCAGGCGTTGCTGCTCGGTGATCCGGCGCCGGCCCGGACCGCGGCCGCGCACTACCGCAAGGTGGGCCGGGTGCTCGAACTCGCGGCGGCGCTCGAGGACGCCGCGGTGCTCAGCGGGGAGCGCCCCGACGAGGCCCGGCGTCTGTACGCCTCGATGTCCGCGCGCTGGGACGTCGCGCGCACATCGACATCCATGGTTTGATCCTGTTCGGAGTGGCCGCTCCGCGCATCGATGACTTTGATACACGTTCGTTATTGCGCGTCTATGGGGCCATGCCTTGACAGAAAAAGTTCGATAGTGCGTGAATGTGTTTCCAGGTGGTTACTCCCCGATGTCACATCCACCGCTAAGGAGCTCTGTCATGAGCGTTTCTCACCGCAGTTGGCGGCCGGCGGCCGCGATTCTCGGTGCGGCCCTTCTCTTCGTCAGCGCGTGCGCCAAGTCCGAGGACAGCGACACGGCCTCGACCGGGACACCGGCGTCGGCCGGCGCCCAGGTGGTGCAGTCAGCCGACGCCGGCGGCCCGACCTGCACGATCGACCAGTACGGCGGCACCAAGATCGACCTGAAGACCGCCAAGGTCGGCTTCTCGCAGTCGGAGAAGGAGGCGAACCCGTTCCGCATCGCCGAGACCCAGTCCATCAAGGACGAGGCGGCGAAGCTGGGCATCAGCAACCCCACCTTCACGAACGCGAACTCACAGTTCAACAAGCAGATCAGCGACGTCGAGCAGATGATCGACTCGGGCGTCCAACTGCTGGTCATCGCGCCTCTCAACTCGGACGGCTGGGACTCCGTCTTCGCGAAGGCGTCGGCCAAGAAGATCCCGATCATCACGATCGACCGCAAGATCAACGCCACCCCGTGCAAGGACTACCTGACCTTCATCGGGTCGGACTTCGCCGAGCAGGGCAAGCGCGCGGCCGACGAGATGGCCAAGGCGATGGGCAACAAGGGCAAGGTCGCGATCCTGCTCGGCTCGCCCGGCAACAACGTGACCACGCTGCGGACGAGCGGTTTCAAGGACCAGATCGCCAAGGTCGCGCCGGACATCGAGGTCGTCTTCGAACAGACGGGCAACTTCTCGCGCGAGGAAGGGCAGAAAGTAACCGAGCAACTACTGCAGTCCAACCCGGACATCAACGGCATCTACGGCGAGAACGACGAGATGGCCCTCGGCGCCATCACCGCCCTCAAGGGCGCCGCCAAGAAGGCCGGTGACGTCAAGGTCGTGTCGATCGACGGCACCAAGGGCGCTGTGCAGGCCATTGTGGACGGCTGGGCGTCCGCGGTGATCGAGTCGAACCCGCGTTTCGGCCCGCTCGCCTTCGAGACGGCGACCAAGTTCTTCAACGGTGAGCCGGTCGGCCAGGACATCATCATCCAGGACCGGCAGTACGGCGCCGACAACGCCAAGACGGACATCAGCGCGGCTTACTGAGCGGACGCCGGCGGCGCCGCGGGCGATCCTCGCGGCCCCGCCGGCCGTTCCCCCACGGCGGCCGGCCGGTCCCGCGGCCGCCGCTCGTTCCGCTGCGGCCGCCCGACTGCTCCACGCCGTCGGCGGCCGTTTCCGCGCAGTTAAGAAAGATTGAAGTTCGTCTATTGCTGCGTCGTGTGCGATCACGTCAGTATGTGTGCGTCCTCGCACGGCTCACTCTTTCGAAGGAGAGAGAACGTGACTGCACATCCCCGGAGGCTCCTCGCCCTCGCCGTAGCGGCCATCACGGCCAGCGCCGGCGCGGTCGTGGCGTTCGCCTCGCCCGCAGCAGCGTTCGTTCCGAAGACACCACCGCTGGCCACCCCGTGGTCCAACCAGGTCAGCACCACCAACCCGCTCCCGGAATACCCCCGCCCCCAGCTGACGCGCACCGACTGGCAGAGCCTCAACGGCATCTGGCAGTTCGCCGGAGCGTCGAACATCAACACCCCGCCGACGGGACAGACCCTCGGTGAGGAGATCCTCGTGCCCTACCCGATCGAGAGCGCGCTCTCCGGGATCATGCGGCGCCAAGACTACTCGTACTACAAGCGCTCGTTCACCGTCCCGGCCGGCTGGTCGGGCAAGAACGTGCAGCTCAACTTCGGCGCCGTCGACTGGCAGTCGAAGGTGTGGGTCAACGGCACGCTGCTCGGCACGCACGAGGGCGGCTACGACAAGTTCTCGTACGACATCACGAGCGCTCTCCGCTCCGGGAGCAACGAGATCATCGTCGGCGTCTGGGACCCCACCAACGGCCAGGACATCCCGGTCGGCAAGCAGCGCCTGAGCCGGGGCGGCATCTGGTACACGCCGTACTCGGGAATCTGGCAGACGGTCTGGCTGGAACCCACCAACCCGGCCCGCGTCACCCGGCTCGACACCACCCCGAACGTGTCGGCCGGCGGCCTCGACCTGGTCGTGCAGGCCGCCAACGCCAGTGGCCAGCAGGTGACCGCGCAGGTGCTCTCCGGCGGCACGGTGGTCGGCTCGGCCAGCGGCACGGTCGGCTCGTCGTTCCGCGTCCCGGTGCCCAACGCGCATCTCTGGACCCCGGACGACCCTTTCCTGTACGACCTGAGGGTCACCCTGGCCAGCGGTGACGCCGTCGGCGGCTACTTCGGCATGCGGTCACTGGGCAAGGCGATGCTCGGCGGTGTGCTCCGGCCGACGCTCAACGGCAAGTTCGTCTTCCAGCTCGGCACGCTCGACCAGGGCTACTGGCCCGACGGCATCTCGACCGCGCCCACCGACGCCGCGCTGCGCTTCGACCTGGAGCAGCAGAAGGCGCTCGGCTTCAACATGGTGCGCAAGCACATCAAGGTCGAGAACGACCGCTGGTTCTACTGGGCCGACCGGCTGGGCCTGATGGTCTGGCAGGACATGCCCGCGCTGGCCAGCGGCCGGGAGCCGTCGACGGTGGGTCGTACGCGGTTCGAGAAGGAACTCAAGGAGATGATCGACGAGCACAAGGGCATCACGTCGATCGTGCAGTGGGTGCCGTTCAACGAGGGCTGGGGCGAGTACGACGCCGGCCGGATCGCCGACCTGGTCAAGAGCTGGGACTCGACCCGGATGGTCAACCACAACTCCGGCTCCAACTGCTGCGACTCCGACCCCGACCCGGGCAACGGCGACGTCATCGACGACCACATGTACGTCGGTCCGGGCATCACCCGCCCGCCGACAGCGACCCGGTTCGTGGTCAACGGCGAGTACGGCGGCCTGGGCCTGCGCTCGGCCGGGCACGAGTGGCCGACCACCGGGAAGTTCGCGTACGAGTGGCTGCCCGACTCGACCGCGCTGACCAACCGCTACATCCAGATCACCAGCCGCCTGGTCGACCTGATCAACGGCAACGGCCTGTCCGGATCCGTCTACACCGAGCCGACGGACGTGGAGGAGGAGCTCAACGGCTTCTACACGTACGACCGTCAGGTGCGCAAAATGGACTTCGCCCGGGTCCGCGAGGTCAACCTGCGGGTCCTCGGCGCGGCCAACGGCACCACGCTCTCGGTGAACCGGCTCGCCTCGCTGCGGGTCACCACGCCCGGCTACACCAACCGCTACCTGCGGCACGCCGGCGGCGCGGCCCGCACCGACGTGATCTCGACGTCCAGCGCGACGACCGACCGGCAGGACGCCACGTACTACGTGCGCGCCGGCCTGTCGAACGCGTCCTGCTACTCGTTCGAGTCGCGCAACTTCCCCGGCCAGTACCTGCGTCACCGCGACTCGCGGGTCTACCGCGAGGCCAACACCGGCGGATCCTTCGCCGGGGACGCGACGTTCTGCGCCCGGCCCGGCCTCTCCGGCGGCGGCACGTCGCTCGAGTCGGCCAACTTCGCCGGCCGCTACCTGCGGCACCGCGGCGAAGAGGTGTGGGTCGAGGCGAGCACCGGCGGGTCGTTCAACGACGACGCGACCTGGGCCGTCGGTCCGCCGCTGTGGCGCAGCGGCGCCGACCTGACCGTCGGGCAGAGCCGGTCGTTCCGGGTCACCACCGCCGGCTACGACAACCGTTACCTGCGGCACCGCGACAGCCTGGCCCGCACCGACGTGATCAGCACCAGCAGCTCGGCCACCGACCGGCAGGACGCCACCTTCACCGTCCGCACCGGTCTGGCCGACAACAGCTGCTACACCTTCGAATCGGTCAACTATCCGGGCCGCTTCCTCCGGCACGCCAACTACCGGCTGCAGACGGCGACCAACGACGGCTCGGCGACGTTCCAGCAGGACGCCACCTTCTGCGGTCAGCCCGGCCTCAACGGCGGATCGGGCAACATCTCGCTCGAATCGATCAACTATCCCGGTTACTACTGGCGCCACTACGGCGAAGCGGTTTACATCGCCACCAACGGCGGTGGCAACACATGGGACAACGCCGGCAGCTACAACGCCGACGTGACCTGGAACAACGCGGCCCCACTGGGGTAGCGGAGAGCCACCGGGCGGGTGGTTCCCTGACCACCCGCCCGGCACCGAACAGGAGAGCTGCATGGCGTTGCTCGAAGTCGTCGACGTCTCGAAAATATTTCCGGGCGTACGCGCCCTCGACTCGGTCTCGTTCACTCTGCAACCGGGCGAGGTGCACGCGCTCGTCGGCGAGAACGGCGCCGGTAAGTCCACTTTGATCAAAGTGCTCACCGGGGTCTACAAGCCGGACGGCGGCGAGCTGAAGTACCAGGACCAGCCGGCGCAGTTCGGCACCCCGATGGACGCCCAGCGCGCCGGCATCTCGACCATCTACCAGGAGGTCAACCTCGTCCCGCTGATGAGCGTGGCGCAGAACCTCTTCCTCGGCCGCGAGCCCCGCAACGCGTTCGGCCTGATCGACCGGGGCCGGATGGACCGCGAGGCCCGCGAGGTGCTGGCCGGCTATGGCGTCACCACCGACGTCCGCCGCCAGCTGGGCACGCTCGCTCTCGGCGCGCAGCAGATGGTCGCCCTGGCCCGGGCCGTCATGATCGACGCCAAGGTCGTCATCATGGACGAGCCCACCTCCTCGCTCGAGCCGCGCGAGGTGCAGACCCTGTTCGGCGTCATCCGTGACCTGCACGCCAAGGGCATCGGCATCGTCTATGTCAGCCACCGTCTCGACGAGCTCTACGAGATCTGCGACGCGGTCACGATCCTGCGCGACGGCAAGCTCGTGCACACCGGCAAGCTGGCCGACCTCGAGCGCATCAAGCTGGTGTCGCTCATGCTCGGGCGCGACATGGCCGAGGTACGCCGGGAGGGCGCGACCGCCTTCTCGGGATCGGCCACCGGCGACGAGGAGGCCGCGCCCGTCCTGCGCGTGCGCGAGCTGAACAGCCGGCACAAGCTGCACGACGTCAGCTTCGACGTGCGCCCCGGCGAGGTGGTCGGGCTGGGCGGGCTGCTCGGGGCCGGCCGCAGCGAGACGGTCAAGGCCATCGGCGGCGCCTACCACCTGGACAGCGGTCAGATCGAGGTCGACGGCAAAGAGCTGAAGAAGCCCACCCCCGTACGGGCGGTGAAAGCGGGTGTGGCGGTGCAACCCGAGGACCGTAAGGCCGAAGGGATCGTCCCCGGCCTCTCGGTGCGCGAAAACATCGCGCTGGCCGTGCTCCCCCGGGTGTCCCGCGGCGGGTTCGTCTCGGACGCGAAGATCGACGAGATCGTCGACAAGTACATGAAACGTCTGCGGATCAAGGCGTCCAGCCCCGACCAGGCGGTGGGTGACCTCTCCGGCGGCAACCAGCAGAAGGTGCTGCTGGCCCGCCTGCTCGCCACCGACCCCAAGGTGCTGCTGCTCGACGAGCCGACCCGCGGCATCGACGTCGGCGCCAAGGCCGAGGTGCAGTCGCTGATCGACGAACTGGCCGCCGAAGGACTCGGTGTCGTGCTGGTCTCGTCGGACGCCGAGGAGCTGGTCGAGGGCTCGGACCGGGTGGTGGTGCTGCGCGACGGCGTCGTGGTCGGCACCCTGACCGGCGCCGAGGTCACCGCCGAGGACCTGATGTCGACCATCGCTACGGAGGCCCCCCGTGAGCACTGAAACGGTGGCGGCCCGGCCCGTCGTCGACGCCGCCCGGCTCAAGGCCTGGCTGCCCAAGTACGGCGTCTACGCGGCGATCGTGCTGCTGGTCGTCTACAACATCTTCTTCACCCCGTACTTCGCGACCTGGAGCAACCTGCGCATCCAGCTGATCCAGGTGGCGCCGATCGTGATCGTGGCGCTCGGCATGGCGCTGGTGATCGGCACCGAGGGCATCGACCTCTCGGTCGGCTCGGTCATGGCGCTCGCGGCCGCCTTCATCCCGCTCTATCTCGGGTACGGCGTGGTCGCCGCGATCATCGTCGCCCTGCTGGCCGGCGTGGCCGTCGGCTTCATCAACGGCATCCTGGTGGCCCGGGTCGGCCTGCAACCGATCGTCGCGACACTGGCCCTGTTCGTCGGCGGCCGCGGCCTCGCGGTCGTGATCAGCGAGGGCAAGCTGGTCGACATCCGCAACGCCGACTTCCTCTACCTCGGCTCGGGCGACCTGCTCGGCATCCCGGTGCTGGTCTGGATCGCGGCCGCGATGGTGCTGATCGTCGGGTTCGTCGTGCGCCGCACGGTCTTCGGCCGCCGGCTGCTGGCGATCGGCGGCAACCGGCCCGCCGCCGAGCTGGCCGGCCTGCCGGTCAAGCGGGTGCTGATCACCGTCTACATCGTGTGCGCGGTGCTCGCCTCGATCGCCGGTCTGCTCTCGGTGGCCCGCATCCAGTCCAGCGACGCGTCCTCGGTGGGCCTGCTCATCGAGCTGTCCGCGATCACGGCCGTGGTGGTCGGCGGCACCCCGCTGACCGGCGGCAAGGTCCGGGTGCTGGGCACGGTGGCCGGCGCCCTGCTCATGCAGCTCGTGATCGCCACGATGATCAAGCACAACCTGCAGCCCTCCACCACCGAGATGGTGCAGGCCGTGATCATTCTGATCGCGGTCTACGTGGCCCGAGAGAGGAAGACCCGGTGACCATGACGAACGTCTCGGAACCGGAAACCCCGGCGATCGTCGCCGAGGACGTCCGCAAGGCCGAGCGCACCGACCGCATCGTCGGCACGATCCAGCGGCAGGGCGCCCTCGCGGTCCTCATCGTCGTGGTGCTGATCGCGCTCGCGACCTTCGAGAACTTCCGCAGCTTCGACAACGCGGCGACGATCCTGGTCGCGGCCGCGCCGCCGATGCTGATCGCTCTCGGCATGACCTTCGTAATCATCACGGGCGGCATCGACCTGTCGGTCGGGTCGCTCTATGTGCTCGGGGGCGTGCTGGCCGCGTGGGCCTCGCAGTACGGCATCCTGGCCGCGTTCCTGCTGCCGCTCGCCGTGTGCGGGGCGATCGGCCTAGCCAATGGACTCCTCATCGCGTACACCCGGATGGCGCCCTTCATCGTGACGCTGGCCGCGCTGCTCGGCGCGCGCGGGCTCATGCGGGCGATCAGCTCCGAGGGCTCCAACACCTACCTGGTGCAGAACGACGCGTTCCGCAAACTCGGCAACGGCTCGTTCCTCGACATCGGCTACCAGGTCTGGATCGTGGCGGCGCTCGTCGTGATCGGCATCGTGGTGCTGGCCCGCAGCCGTTTCGGCGCCTCGATCTATGCGGTCGGCGGCAGCGAGGACGCGGCTAGCCTCATGGGCGTGCCGGTCCGCCGTACGAAGGTCTGGGTCTATGTTCTCTCGGGTCTGCTGGCCGGGCTCGCGGGCGCGATCAACGCGGCCAAGCTCGGCTCGGGCGTGACCGTGCTGGGCACGGGCATGGAGCTGGACGCGATCGCCGCCGTGGTGATCGGCGGGACGCTGCTCACCGGTGGCGCCGGCACGATCGCCGGGACCATCGCCGGTGTGCTGCTGCTCGGCGTGATCCAGAACCTGATCAACCAGGTCGGCAATCTGAACAGCAACTGGCAGCAGGTGATCAGCGGGGCGTTCCTGGCCCTGGTCGTGGTGGCCCAGACCTATCTCGTACGGCTCCGAAGAGTCACGTAGCTATTCTTCGCGGGCCACGCCGCTATTCAAGATCGGCCGTGCCCAGCACGTGCCGGTCGTGGTCCAGGACCTCGATCCGGCTGACATTGGTCAGCTGGATCGAGCTGGCCCCGATCACCTTGGCGTTGCCGCTCGGGGTGGGGCCCCACACCATCGCCTGCTCGACCTGCCCCGACAGGCCGCGCACCTCGCAGTGGAAGGGGCCCTGGCCCTTGAGCCTGCTCACGTCGAGGGCCACCGACACCCCCCACGTCTTCGGGGTGAGCACGGCCTGACCGGCCATGCCGCTGCCCTCGGCCGGCTGGAACTGCGCGGTCACCAACTCGGGGCTGGGCAGCACCTGAGGCGGCCGGTTCTCCCGGTTGCCGCGCAGGACGCCGAAGCCGATCGCCACCGCGACCAGCACCACGGCCGCCGCGGCCAACCAGCGGACACCGGCCACCCGGCTCTGCCGGGACTGCTCGGCCCGCATCCGGCGCAACAGGCCGTCGATGTTCTCCTGGCTCGGCTTGGCCGACATGCTGACCGGCGAGAACGCGACACCCGGCTCTTCCCGGTGCGCTTCGGGCAGGCGGCGCAGCAGCTCAGGCACGGCGGCCAGGCGGTCGAGCTCGTCGCGGCAGCGGTCGCAGTCGCGCAGATGGGCGTCGAGCCGGTCGGTGTCCGCCTCGTCGAGCCCACCCAGCAGATAGCCCCCGAGCAGCCGGTGCAGCTCGTCGTGGTCGGTGCTCACCGCAGCACCCCCATCTCTTCGAACACCGTGCGCAACGCCCGCACCGCGTAATACGCCCGGGACTTGACCGTGCCCTCCGGCACCGAGAGTTTGCGAGCGGCGTCGGCGACGCTCTGGCCCTCGTAGTACATGGCCCGGACCACCGCCTGGTGATCGGCCGAGAGCCGTTCCAGCGCCTCGGCCACCAGCCAGCCCTCGACCATCTCGTCGACGTTGTCGGCCGACGGCATCGCGTTCACCGCGGCCTCGTCGGCCACCAGGTGCGGGCGGCGCTGCTCGGCCCGCCACGCGTTGGTGACCACGTTGCGGGCGATGGTCAGCAGATAGGACCGGGTGCGGCCGGGGTCGGTGTCCAGGTGGTCGATGTGCTTCCAGGCCCGCAGAAGCGTTTCCTGTACGAGGTCTTCCGCGCGATGCCGATCATGCACGTAACGCAGGACGAAGCTGAGCAGGACCGCGTAGTGCTCGGTGTAGAGCGCGGTCATCAGCTCCTCGTCGGGGCTCACCCGTCGCCTCATCCCGCCCGCCTTCTCGAACTCCGGTTCGCCACCACGTTGTACACCGCAACGGTGAACTCGGTTCGATCGCCCCTGGACAGGGTCTCTCAGAATAAAGAACGATGCCCGGTCCCCCTCGCCGGGACCGGGCATCGCGTCACATGTCGCGCCTCGACTAGCCGCAGACTCCTGTGCCGGGACCCCCGTACCGGAAGGAGCGTGTCGATAGCTGCGAAACGGGATAGGCCTTCTCGGCCGTGCTGCGGATGTACATCTCGACCGTCGGGCCCTCGACGAAGGTGACGCTCGAAACGCGGGCCGCGGTGTCCTTGGCCGAGATGGTGCCGTTGCCCATGTCGGTGCAGGACAGGTCCTTGGAGGCCGCGACCTCGCCGAAGACCTGGACGAACCCGGAGCGGTTGAACTTCACGCCCTCGGCGTTCCAGTGCTTCTCGGGGAAGTAGCCGATCCAGTCGGTGTCGTAGGCGATCCACCAGCCGTCTTCGTAGTACTGGATGCCGAACTTCTTGGTGACGCCGTAGGTCAGCGTCGCGCCCGGGGCGATCGACCCCTCGGACTGGACCCAGTTGCACTTGTTGTAACAGGTCGGCTTGCCGTTGATCCAGCTGAAGACGAACAGGTGCGGGTCGTCGTCACCGTTGACCAGGCGGTCGACCGTCCAGCCGACCTCGACGACCTGCTGGCCGTCGGCCGACTGCAGCGCCAGCTCGGCCAGCGTGTGGTAGTCGGTCTTGTCGAGCTCCGGCCGGCCGATGGTGATGTTGGCGTAGACGCCGGCGGTGTCGGCGGCCTGCGAGCCGACGTTGTACATGTAGTTGACCTTGTTCTCCTCCGCCTTGAGGCCCAGGGGCTTCGGCGGGACAGCGTCGGTCATCTCGGTGCGCAGCACGCTGGTGCGGGTGCTGCGGCCCTTCGGCGCCTCGACGCCTTCCGGAATCACCGAGCCGCTGGCGTCCGGCGGGGCGGCGGAGAGACCCTGGTCGCGCAGTGACTTGCTGGACGCGCCACCGCGGCCCTTCCTGAGCTTCTTGGGCGTGTCGCCCCAGGGCAGTCTGGGCGGCTCTTTGACAGCGACATCGTCGGCGACGACTTCGTCAGCCGGGGCTTGTGAGTCGGGAGCGTCGGCGTCGGCCGGAGCGGAGCTCGCCTCGGGCGGACTCGCGATCTGGTCGGCACCCGCATTCACCGTGGAGGCGACGCCAATCGCGCCGATCACGGCGATCGCAAGGCCGGCGGCCAGGAGGCCGCGGCGTGACTTCAACACTTGTCCGTCCTCGTTGATCGGGGGTTCTTCCGGGAGCGGGCGAGGTTGCCTCCGGCACCGGTTCTCGGCGGCGACGTCACCATATAGCTTTCTCGATTCCACAGCGCCTGCTCAGCGCGATTTCCGCCTTAACGGCTGAGGCGCTGAGCCGATCCGGTGAGGAAAAGACGAATTTCGCTGACTGAGCGTATCGAGACGACTCCGGAGGGCGGGATTCACTTGCTGTCAGGAAAGAGGCTAAGTGCCGCGAGCTTCTTTCAGGTCTAGCGTGTGAGCATGGCCGCGATCACGGTCCTCGCACTCGACGGCCACACCGTCGAGAGACACTCGGTGGCCGATGTGGCCGGTCTCCTGGAACGTCCGGAAACCCTTGTCTGGGTGGACATTCCGGAATGCAGTGACGAAGCCGTGGCGATGCTGACCGACGTGTTAGATTGCCACCCTCTGGCCGTCCGTGACTGTATGCAACGAAATCGCGTGCCTCGTGTCCGGATATATCCGCATCAACAACTCCTGATCTTGCACGGTCCGGAACGCGGACCATCCGGGCATGTCCACTATCTCGAACTCGATCAGTTGATCGGCGATAAATACGTCGTGACCGTGCACGGGCCGATCAATCCGAATCTGCCGATCGAGGTCGCACTCCGCGAGACATCGGCCGTCCAACGCCGGCTCGAAAGTGGACGATTCCGCCCGTCCTCCCCGTTCGAGTTGTCCCATGCGATCACGTCAGCGCTGACCCATCGGCTCGAGGCCTTCATCGAGGAACTGACCTCCGACGTGTGGCAGCTGGAGCAGCGGGTCACCGGCGGCCACATGGGCAACCCCGAGGAGTTCCTGGAAGAGCTGTTCCAGGCCCGGCACGGCCTGCTCGCGGTGCGCACGATGGGCGCGCTCGGGGCCGAGGTGTACGGCCGGGTGGCCGCGCTGCAGACCCGGGTGCCGCCCGAGGAGCTGCGGTTGATCAACGACGTGGTCGACCAGCTCACCCGGATCCGCGCCCTGGCCGACGGGGAGCGCGAATACCTGCAGGGCGTGATCGAGTTCTACCGCGTACGGGCCGAGACCAAGATGACGATCGCGGCCGAGCGGCTGGCCGTGATCGCGGTGGTGACGCTGCCGATCACGGCGTTGTCGTCGATCTACGGCATGAACATCATCGTCAACGACCGCACCCAGGCCGGCCCGTTGCTGGCCATCCTCGCGATCATGACCGTGATGTCGGCCCTCCTGCTGACCTGGGCCAAACGCCGCGGCTGGTGGTGACCTACCGCGCTTCCCGAATTCTGGACGCCGTTTGACGATCACGGTCGAAAGCGCCCACCATGTTGACCATGCAGCGGATGGGTATCCCTCTCATCGCCGACCTGGCGATTGATCTGGCGCGGTGCGCCAGCGCCTGCTGTCCGAGCTGACCTGCGCTTGCGCGTGCCGATGAGCGGCGCGCAACCCTGATCGGCTGATTTCCGCCACACACGTGCGATTCCCGCTATCCTGGACGGCACTGTGGCGGTAAACCTATAGGACTGATAGGCAATGTATGCAAAGCGAGGAGCTTCCGTGACCGCCGTCGACACCCGACTCGACCATCTCGCCATCGCCGCCCGCTTCGCGACCGAGCCCGACGAGTGGGCGGTCGCGCCGCGGTTCAACCCGGTCGACCGCTGGTACCACCGGCTGCACGTCGCCGACGACTACGAGGTGTGGCTGCTGACCTGGCTGCCGGGGCAGGGCACCGAGTGGCACGACCACGGCGGCTCGGCCGGCGCGTTCCACGTCTTCGGCGGCACCCTGACCGAGGACACGGTGTCGCTGACCGACGGCCACGCGCCCCGGGTCACCGCCCGTGAGCTGGGCGAGGGCGCCGGCCGCCGGTTCGGGAGCCACCACGTGCACCGCATGACCAACCGCGGTCACCGGCCGGCGGTCAGCGTCCACGTCTACGGGCCGGCCCTCACCACGATGACCAAATACCGCGTCGGCCCCGAGAGCCTTGAGGTGCTCACGGTGGAACGGGCCGGTGCGCAGTGGTGACCGTGGCCCCGCCCGGGTCGCTGGGCATCGACGAGATCCTGGCCAACGCGCGGGCCCGTCTCGACCGGGTCGGCCCGCTCGAGACGGCAGCCGCGGTGGGTCGTGGCGCGGTCCTGGTCGACATCCGCCCGGCCGCCCAGCGCGCCGAGTTCGGCGAGATCCCGGGCGCCGTGATCATCGAACGCAACGTGCTGGAGTGGCGGCTCGACCCGCGCAGCGAGGCCCGGCTGTCCTTTGCCGACAGTTACGCCCTCGAAGTGATCGTGACCTGCCAGGAGGGCTACACCAGCAGCCTCGCGGCGGCCGCCCTGCAGGATCTCGGCCTGTCCCGCGCGACCGATCTCGAGGGCGGTTTCGCCGCGTGGCGCGAGGCCGGCCTGCCCACGATCCCAAGCTCGGCCTGAACGGCGATCAGGCGTCGGGCCGCGCCTTGCGGGGCAGCAGGAAGGACAGGCCGAAGGCGAACGCCAGCAACAGCAGGGCCACCCCGGCGGTCAGCACCGTCGCGTCCTGGAAGCCGGCTCGGACCTGCTCACCGGCGTACGCACGCACCTGGGGTTGATCGGCCGCGGCCGACCGGCAGCTCGGCGGCACCACGTCGGGATCGTCCTCACCGGCCCGGTCCCGCAGGCAGTCACGCAGACCGAGGGCAACCGCGTTCTGCGTGTCGGCGGGCACGCCCGCGGTGGTGAGCACCGACTGGAGCTCGGCCGACGACGGGTCGACGTGCGCGGCGACCTGGCCCGGCACCAGCGCGAAGAAGATCGTGCCGAGCACCGCGATGCCGAACGCCCCGCCGAGCTGCTGCACCGAGGTCAACGCGCCCGAGGCCGAACCGGTCTCCTCGTCGTCCACGCCGGCCAGCACGATGTTGAAGAACGGCGCCATCGCGAGGCCCATGCCGGCGCCGATCGCGACCAGGGCCGGGATCAGCCGCCAGGGGGAGATCGCGGCGCCGGCCAGCCAGACCGTGAGCATGAACCCGGCCGTGCCCGCCATCATCACGGCCGTGCCGATGAGCAGCAGTCTGCGACCGAGGCGTTCGCTGAGACCGGAACCGGCCGCCACGAAGCCGGCCACCGTGCCCAGGGCCTGCGGCAGCGTGGTCAGACCGGCCTTCAGCGGCGAATAGCCCAGGCCGATCTGCAGATAGAAGGTGAAGACCAGGCCGGTGCCGATCAGAGACGCGAAGAACACCAGCCCGACGGCGAGGCCGCCGCTGAACGCACGCTTGCGGAACAGGCTCGGCGTGACCAGCGGGTCGAGCCCACGGCGATCCCGGCGGGCCTCATAGATCGAGAACAACCCGAAGGTGGCGACGCCGGCGGCCAGCAGCACGAAGCACCAGACCGGCCAGTCCAGCTCGCGACCCTGCACCAGCGGATAGAGCAGCAGGAACGCGCCCGCCGCGGCCAGCACCACACCCAGCCAGTCGAGGCGCGGCACGCGCTCACTCTTGAACTCGGGCAGGAACCGCAGCGCGCCGATCACCGCGAAGACACCGAGCGGCAGGTTGATGAAGAAGATCATCCGCCAGCCGGAACCGAAGAAGTCGGCGTCGACCAGCCAACCCGCCAGGATCGGGCCGCCGACCGAGGACAGGCCCATGACCGGGCCGAACGCGCCGAACGCCTTGGCCTGCTCGGCCGGCGAGAACATCTGCTTGATCATGCCGAGGCCCTGGGGGAGCATCACCGCGCCGAACAGGCCCTGGATCGCCCGCCCGGCGATCAGCTGGCCCGGCGTCTGGGCCAGGCCGCAGGCGAGCGAGGCCAGGGTGAACCCGGCGGCGCCGATCAGGAACAGGCGACGGCGCCCGAAGATGTCGCCCAGGCGGCCCCCGGTGAGCAGGCCGATCGCCATGGCCAGCGTGTAGGCGGCGCCGAGCCACTGGATCAGGCTGTAGGAGCCGCCCAGTTCGGCCCGGATGGCCGGCCCGGCGATGTTGGTGACGAGCGCGTCGAGCAGATCCATCACCTCGACGGCGAGGATCACGAAGAGCGCGACCCAGCGCCAGCGGTACGGCGTTCGTTGCTCCGCTTCGATTACGGAATACATGATGAGACCCCTGACGAACGGTGTTCGTATGATACGAACACCGTTCTACTAGCGAACGCCGTTCGCGTCAAAGTAAATTTGCCGGCGATGACCGACCTGAACTGGCCGCCCGGCCGGCGCCGCCGCGCCCGGCCCGCCAAGACCCCGCTCACCCGGACCGAGATCGTGCGGACGGCCCTGCGCCTGGTGCAGACCGAAGGCATCGACGCCGTGAGCATGCGGCGGCTCGCGACCGAGTTCGACACCGGCCCGGCCAGCTTCTATGCCCACGTGGCGAGCAAGGACGAGCTGCTCCAGCTCATGTTCGACGAGATGTGCGGCCTGGTCGAGATCCCCGAGCTCGACCCGCCGCGGTGGAAGGAACAGGTCAAGGAACTCGCCCGGGCCGGGCACGCGGCGATGATCGCGCACAACGACCTGGCCCGGGCCGCGCTCGCGACCATCCCCACCGGGCCCAACGCGCTGCTCATCACCGAGGCGATGCTGGGCATGATGCTGGCCGGCGGCATACCGTCCCGGATCGCCTCGTGGGCGATGGATCGGATATTTCTCTACATCACCGCCGACGCGTACGAATATTCGATCTGGCGGCGTCAGGTCCGCGAGGCCGGCAGCGACAAGCAGACCTACATCGGGCAACTCGGCGAGCAGGCCAAGGCATATTTCGAGGAGCTGCCGGCCGACCGCTATCCGAACGTCCGGAAATACGCGGACGACCTGATGGGCGGGGGTCCCGAGGCCCGTTTCGACCTCGGTCTCGAGCTGCTGGTCGACGGTCTCGACCGGTACGCGACACCACGTCCACCAGATCGATAGACATCCGCCGTAGGTGATCGCCCGTCCAATGTTGATACTGGGACCATGGACGGCGAGATCGCGGGGGGTGCGCGGCTGCCGGTGCCGGTCACCACGTTCGGGCCGCTGCACCTGCTGGCACGCCGGGTGCACCGTCTGGCCAACACCGGTCACGGTCACGAGGCGCTGGAGGCCGCCGACGCCTACCTCGCCATCGCGTACGCCGTGGGCGACGAACGCAGCGTGCCGTTCCTCGTCCAGGGGCAGATGTACGCCAACCTCTTCCTGGGGCGCCTGGCCGAGGCGGCCGAGCTCGGCGAGCGGCTGCTGCGCCTGCACCAGGCCGCCGGTTCCAGCCTGGGCGAGGCCAAGACGCTCTGCGACCTGGCTCAACTCGACGTCCTGGGTGGACGCTACTTCCTCGGGATGGGCCATCTGGCCCGCGCCGCGGTGCTGCTCGACCGGCCGTTCACCGACGGCGAGCGGCGGATCTCGGCGCTGTGCTCGTATGCCGAGGCGGCCACGGCGGCCGAGATGTACGAAATCGCCGCGTCCACATACGAGCGGCTGAGCATCACCCACGCCAACTTCGCCCTCGTGCACGCGGCGACCCTGCTGCACTGGGGTCTGCGGCTGAGCCACGTGGGCCGGCACGACGAGGCCGCGACCCGGTTGCGGCGCAGCGCCGAGATCACCCGGCAGCAGGTCGAACAGCGCCCCGACGACGTGATCGCGGCCTCGATGCTGGCGCCGGCGCTGGCCAAGCTGGGCGACGTGATCCCGGCCGAGAAGCTGGCCCGCGAGGCGGTGATGCCGTTGCGCGAGGCCGAGAACCACCGGTACGCCCGGATGGCCCATCTGGCCCTCGGCATCAGTCTGCGCGCCCAGGGCGCCCTGAGCGAGGCCCGTACGGAATTTGTCGCCGCCCGGGAACTGTGCGGGTTCGGCACCCGGCCCGACGAGAAGCCGATCATCCGGTTCGAACTGGCGCTGACCGCGCTCGCCGCCGACGACGGGCAGGCCGGGCGTGACCTGTTCGAGGCGGTCGAGGGGCAGACCCGCGAGCTGTGGCGGCTGCGGGAGCAGAGGCTCGCGATGCTGCGGCAGGCCCGGCAGCGGGAGGAGTCGGAGGCGGCCCGGGCGCGGGCCGAGCGCGAGGTGCTGCGTGACCCGCTGACTGGGCTGGACAACCGGCGCCGCTTCGACCTGCTGATGGAGCGCATCGACCAGGGCCGGCTCACCGCTCCGACGGTGCTGCTGCTGGTCGACGTCGACCACTTCAAGGCGATCAACGACGCGTACTCGCATGCCACCGGTGACCGGGCGCTGCGAGAGGTGGCCCGCATCCTGCGGGCGCACTGCCGCCCCGACGACATCCCGGTGCGCTACGCCGGCGACGAGTTCACCGTCTTCCTGCGGGGCGACCTCGACGTGGGCCGTGAAGTGGCCGAACGTATCCGCGCCGCCGTGGCCCGCACTGACATTCTTCCCGGCGTACGACTCACCGTGAGCGTCGGACTGGCGGCGCTCGCCGAGGGCATGTCGGGCGAGACGCTTTTCCGGGAGGCCGACGACCGCCTCTACGCGGCTAAGTGGAGCGGCCGCAACACCATCGCCTCCTGAAGCAAAATAAATGGTCGCCCGGGTGCACCCGGGCGACCATTTCAATATTCAGTTGATCAAGACTGGGTCACAGCGAGTAAGACCGCGAGGCCCACGCCGTGCAACCCCAGGAAAGGCCGCCCGGAATACCGTTCTGGCGCCACTTGCAGATCCGGATCTTCACGTGGCCGCTGAAACCGACGTTGCCACCGTCGAAACGCTTTTCCAAAGTCTGCGAGCTGCCGTAGCCGAAGCTGTTGACCACGCGCCAGTGCGTGGTCTGGTCGCCGGAGACAATGTCCACCTCGGCGGTGACGGCGTTGCTGTCACCCAGCAGATCCTGTGCTTCCACTCGCAACTTGAGGTCACCACTGGGAGTCATCGTGGCGATCGCCTTGCCGAAGCTGGCCGCCTTCGACCACGTCGTCGCGGCCATTGCGGCCGACGCCGAAATCGCGATTGTCGCCACCACCGCACTGATGACGGTCGCTAGGCGCGTGACATTTTTCTTCATTTTTCCCCCGCAGAATTCCATGTCACAGACAGTGACATGCGTCAACGTCGATCGCCACGATACACGACGCCGTCAACGCATCGTCAACCGGAAAAACGGATACGCGGTGGGGTGTAGGTATTATCAGGCATCGGCAGTGCACATCATTGCCTGCAAGCGGAGTGCTATTGAGGCTTCACGACCGAGGAACGACCACTGTAGAGACCGCGGGAGTTGTCCGGCCCGCGCGGGGTGTCGGGCGCGTCCAGCCAGACGACGTACGCGGCTCCGGATGTCAGGCCGCTGATCGTGGCGCTGGCCGTGCACTCGCCGCCGGTGGTGATGGTCTGCCAGACCGGCTCGGGCTGGGCGCCGCTGACGAGTTCCTGCGGAACGGCGGCGACGCGGTAGCGGTTGCCGTAGCGGTTGGGCCACTGGACCTTCAGCGAGCCCTGGCCCACCGTCACGGTCATCGGGATGAGGACCTTCTCGATGTCGGAGTCCCAGGGCACCGCGCATTCCGTGCTCGTGGGCATGAAGGACACCGGCGGCAACCCGGGCCGGGGCGACCCGGTGTATTTGACGGAGGGGCTGGCCGTGGGGTTGCCGGGCTGGACCTTGACCCAGGCGCCGCCGCCCGCGTCGGCCGTGGGGCTGGAGTTCGCCGACGGGTCGGAGCCGCCGCCACAGGCGCTCAGCAGGAACGGCACCACCACCAGGGCCGTCCCTCGAAGCCTCATGAGCCTCTTTTCGGCGCAGAACGCCGGATGCTTAGGTGGCGGGCGCGGGAGCGGGCCCGGTTGTCCCCCGGACCACCAGGCGCGGCGGGATCACCACCTCGCGGTGCGCGACCTGGGCGCCGTCGATGCGTTCGACCGCGCGGGCCACGGCCAGGGTCGCCATCGTCGGAATGTCCTGCGCGACGGTGGTGAGGTCGATGTGGGCGAGCCGGCTGAAGCTGCTGTCGTCGTACCCCACGACGCTGAGGTCGCCCGGAACCTCGAGCCCGTGCCGGCGCAGCACGTCGAGCAGGCCGGTGGCGCTGAGGTCGTTGAAGACGGCCACCGCGGTCGGCGGGTCGTCGAGCAGTTCCCGGGCGGCACGGGCCCCGTCCTCCTCGCCGAAACCACCGTTCACCACCCGCGCGTACGCCTCCAGCCCGTGCCGCCGCATCGCGTCGCGATAGCCCTGACGCCGTTCGGCCGAGGACAGCCAGCGCCCGCCGTCGACGTGCACGATGTTCCGGTGGCCCAGCTCGACCAGGTGGTCGACGGCCAGATGCAGCCCGCGGGCGTCGTCGGTGCGCACCACGTCGACCTGCCGCTGCCGCACCGTACGCATCATGGCCACGACCGGCAGCCGATCGGCCAGCGCGGCCAGTTCGGCGGTCGGGATCTGCGGCCCGAGCAGCACCAGCGCGGCGCACCGGTCCTGGAGCAGACCCGAGATCGCCGTACGTTCGTCACGCCGCGGGGTGACCGCGCTCAGCGTCAGCTCGTAGCCGATCCGTTCGGCCGCGTCGTAGAGCCCGGTGAGCAGGTCGTCGTGGAACGGGTGCTGCACCCCGAAGACCACGCCGAGCAGGCGGCTCTGTCCGCTGCGCAGCAGCCGGGCCCGGCTGTCGGGCTGGTAGTCGAGCCGGCGCGCCACCTCGAGCACCCGTTCCCGGGTGGCGGCGCTCGCGCCCGGGGCGTCGCGCATCACGATCGAGACCAATGCCACCGAGACGCCCGCCTCGGCTGCGACGTCGGCCAGCGTCGTCCGCCGATCCCCCACCGTCATGTCCGGAGAATTTACCTGTGATGACTAGAACGTTCTACCACCGACGCAACTAGAACGTTCTAGAGTCGATCAGGTGGAGAACCTCACCGCCGGTCGCCGCTGGGCGGCCCTGCTCGCCCTCGCCCTGGGCGGCTTCGGCCTCGGCCTCACCGAGTTCGTCGCCATGGGCCTGCTGCCCGACCTGGCCCGCGACCTGCTGCCGACGGCCTACGCACGCTCGGCGCCGGACGCCGTCGCCACGGCCGGCTGGATGATCACGGTCTACGCGCTGGGCGTGGTGGTCGGCGCGCCCACGATCGCCGCCCTGACCGCCCGCATGCCCCGGCGCCGCCTGGTGCTCGGCCTGCTCACGCTGTTCGTGGCGGGCACGATCGCCTCCGCCCTGGCCCCCACGTTCGGCCTGGTGCTGGCCGGTCGCTTCGTCGCCGCGCTGGCCCACGGCGCCTACTTCGGGGCGGCCGGCCTGCTCGCCGCCTCCATGCTCGGCCCGGGCAGCCAGGGCAAGGGGTTCGCCGTCGTGCTCAGCGGCCTGACCGCGGCCAACGTCTTCGGCGTCCCGCTGATCACCAGCCTGGGTCAGGCGGCCGGCTGGCGGATCGCCTATCTGGCGGTGGCCGGCGTCTTCGCGCTCACCCTGCTCTTCGTGCTCTTCACCGTGCCCGAGGTGGCCCCGGTGGCCGGCGGCTCGCCACGGGCCGAGCTGGGCGCGTTCCGTTCCCCGCAGGTGTGGCTGGCGGCCGCCGTGGGTGCGGTCGGCTTCGGCGGCTTCTTCGCCGTGAACAGCTACATCGCCCCGGTCACCACGCATGTGACGGGCCTGTCGGAGTCGTACGTGCCGTGGGTCCTGGCCGTGATGGGCGTCGGCATGACCGTCGGCAACGCCGTGGGCGGTTTCGCGGCCGACCACAATCTGCGCCGCACCATGCTGCTCGGCTTCGCCGCCATGATCACCACCGTGGCCCTGTTCGGCGTGGTCGCCCACACCGCGGTCGGCCTGTTCGCGGCCGCCTTCCTGGTCGGCGCGGCGGCCCTGTTCATCGGCCCCGCCCTGCAGGCCCGCCTGATCGCCGTGGCTCCCGGCGCCCAGCTCATGGGTGCGGCCGTCAACCAGTCGGCCTCGAACATCGCCAACAGCGCCGGAGCGGCCCTGGGCGGCGTCACGATCGCGGCCGGGTGGGGTTACCTCTCCGCGGCCTGGATCGGCGTGCTGCTGGCCGTCACGGGCCTGCTGCTGGCCGCGCTGAGCTTCCGCCTGGACCGCCGCCCGTCGTCGACCCCCGACGCGCCCCAACTGGAGCCGGCCGCCGCCTGAGCCTCAAATGATCAGAGGCCCGCCCCACCGGGGGTCCCCCACCCTCGGCGATTTTATCGAGTGGGGGCGATCTTGGAGGCGGCTGGAAGCTCAGCCTGTGGACAACTCCGCGCCTGTGGACAACCCGGCGATCTTCAGGCGGGCCGAGTAGGGTCTGGGCCCGCCCCCGGTAGGGAGGGGTAGGGGTTACGACCAGTTGCTAATTGGCACGCCCGAGCCGGTGACCGGCCATCTCCAGCACTCCGTCGCCGACGATCACGGGCGTGTGCAGGCCGGAGTCGTCGCTGAGGGTCAGCGTGCGACCGTTCAGGTCGTAGGTGCCGCGCGGCCGACGCTTGCGACCAACGACCTTCCCCGCGTACGTTCCGTCGGTCTTGATGTCGAGGCGGACCGAGCCGTCAGCGCTCTTCCAAGCGCCGGCGAGCAACACGGCCGCGTCCAGAACGGCGGTGTCGGCGTGGTGACTGCGCATGGCTGCTCCGGAGGTCAGGGGTTCAGAGCCCCTACCTTCGGCAGATGCGCGCCCGGCTCGACCCGACCGACCGGTGCGACCGGGTTGCTTTCAGCTCCCGCCGGCCCGCAGAGCCGCCGTGACGGCCGTCATCAGCTTCTCGAGGTATTCCGCGTCGGGCTTGGAACGCGAGACGGCCAGACGCCAGTAGAGCGGCCCCAGGATCAGATCGACCGCGACGTCCGGATCGGTACCTTCGGGCAGTTCACCGCGGGCCACCGCCTGGCCGACCAGCTTCTCGCCGACCGCCTGCTGGTGGGTGCGCAGGGCCTTCTGGAGGGTCTCGGCGATCTGCGGGTTGCGCGCGGCCTCGGCCATCAGGTCGGGAATGATCTGCGACGCGATCCGGTGTTGCAGTGCCCGGCTGACGATCATCATGATCAGCTGGAGGTCACCGGCGAAACTGCCGGTGTCGGGCAGTGGCACGCTGCGGCCGGCCACGTCGGAGACGATCTCGAGCACCATCTCGAGCTTGTTGCTCCAGCGGCGGTAGATCGCGGTCTTGCCGACGCCGGCGCGCCGCGCCACGGCCTCGATGGAGAGCCGGCCGTAACCCACTTCGGCCAGCTCGTGCATCACCGCGTCACGAATTGCCACGGTGATGTCGGTACGGAGCACCGCCGCCCCGGCGGGAGCACGCTTTCCTGTCGCCACACGGTCACTATACGCCAGGACGTTACGGTTGCGTTCCGCCGTTTGGTCCGATAACCTTCCGGTCACGTCGATACGAGGCCGTTCCATCGGCCGAGACTTGACATGCTGATTGAGTGTTCTCGCCTAAAGAACCAGGGCCCGCCTCCTCGCACGGGCCGACGAGATCGGAGCACCACCCCATGGCTCAGACGGCGGTTGCCGAGTCCGACACCGGGCCATCGCTCAAGGAGCTGGCCCGTGAGCACGGCCTGACCAAGGCCGGGCGCCTGCCCAGGCTGCCGGAATACACCCGGCACCTCTGGTCCTACCGGCACTTCATTGCCGCCTTCGCCAACGCGAAGGTCAGCGCCTCGCTGGGCAGCACCAAGCTGGGCGTGGTCTGGCAGCTGCTCACGCCGCTGATCAACGCGGGTGTCTACTACCTGATCTTCGGCGTCCTGATCAACACCAAGCAGAACGTCGACAACTTCATCGCGTACCTCTGCGCCGGCGTCTTCATCTTCGGGTTCACCCAGACGGTGGTCCAGGCCGGCTCCCAGTCGATCACCGCCAACATGGCGCTGATCCGGGCGCTGCACTTCCCCCGGGCCAGCCTGCCCATCGCGGTCACCCTGGTCGAGGTCCGCAACATGATCGCCTCGATCGTCGTGCTGATCGCGATCGTGCTGCTCACCGGCGAGCCGATCACCGTGGAATGGCTGCTGCTGATCCCGGCCCTGATCCTGCAGACGTTCTTCAACGCGGGCCTGGCGCTGTTCGTGTCCCGGCTGATCTCCAAGGTCACCGACATCCGGCAGCTCATCCCGTACATCCTGCGCATCTGGATGTACGGCTCGGCGGTGCTCTACCCGGTGACCTTCTTCGCCGAGCGGCTGCACGGGTGGCAGCTGGCCCTGGTCGAGGCCAACCCGATGCTGATCTTCATCGAGCTGATCCGGCACGCGCTGATGGAGAACGTCACGCTGGCCCAGCCGGTCGGCCTCCTGTGGATCCAGGCGATCATCTGGACGGTCCTGGTCAGCTTTGGTGGTTACGTCTACTTCTGGCGCGGAGAGAAGGGCTACGGCCGTGGCTGACAACGAGCGGGAACCGACCGTCATCGCGGACAACGCGCATGTCGTCTACCGCATCTACGGGTCGGCCGCGGCCGGCTCGAACACGCCGCTAGCCAGCTTCAAGCGCATCGTCACGGGCAAGAAGAGCGCGGCCGTACGCGAGGTGCACGCGGTCAAGGGCGTCAGCTTCGTCGCCTACAAGGGCGAAGCGATCGGCCTGATCGGCACCAACGGCTCGGGCAAGTCGACGCTGCTGCGGGCGATCGCCGGGCTGCTCCCGGTCGAGCGCGGCGGCGGCATCTACGCGGCCGGCCAGCCGTCCCTCCTGGGCGTGAACGCGGCCCTGATGAACGACCTGTCCGGCGAGCGCAACGTCGAGCTGGGCTGCCTGGCCATGGGCATGTCGCCGGCCGAGGTGAAGGCGCAGACGGCCGACATCATCGAGTTCTCCGGCATCAACGACCGGGGCGACTTCAGCTCGCTGCCGATGAAGACCTACTCGTCCGGCATGTCGGCCCGGCTGCGCTTCTCGATCGCGGCGGCCAAGAAGCACGACGTGCTGCTGATCGACGAGGCGCTGGCCACCGGTGACGCCAAGTTCCGCAAGCGCAGCGAGCAGCGGGTGCGTGACCTGCGCAAGGAGGCCGGCACGGTCTTCCTGGTCAGCCACAGCGAGCAGTCGATCCGCGACACGTGCGAGCGCAGCATCTGGCTCGAGTCGGGCGTCATCCGCGCCGACGGCTCGACCGAGGACGTGCTGAAGGAGTACGAGACCTACGTCAACAAATAGGTAGGTCCCGCACTCCCCCGCCAGGTCATCGCACCGACAGGTGCACGTGGTTGGTGTGGTCGCTGGAAGGGTCCCCGTTACCTCGGGAGTACGCCTTCCAGCCGCTCGACGGCAGCCAGATGCGTTTGAACCAGATGACGTAGAGCACGCCCAGCCGGTCCGAGTTGTTGATGAAGTAGTTGGCCAGGTTGGTCCCGTACGTCTTGTCACCACCCGACGCGACGCCGCCGAAACCCTTCTTCTCGGCCGCGAAGTCGCACGCCTGCCCCTTGGGGTGCTCACCGCTGTTCTGGTGCCGGAAACACGCCACATAGCGGGTGAAGCCGTCGGCCTGGGCCTGCTTGAGCGCGTGCAGCGTGCGCGGCGTCAGGCAGCCGCTGGTGGTGGGGTCGTTCTCGCTGCAGCTCTCGTCGGGCAGCGACCCGTCCCGGTTGCGCGGCGCCGGGGTGGCCTTGTCGCTCGACCCGCCGTCGGTCGGCTCGTCGGCATCCCCGCCGGTGTTGGCCGCCTTCAACGCGTTCTCGGCCTGCACCTTGCGCTTGGCCATCACGTTGACCTGCTTCTGCTGGTTACGCACCTCGATGTCGATGGCCAGCTTGGCCTGGGCCTGGGCGTCCCGGGTGGCCTTGAGGTCGGCGACGACCTGGTTCTCCTTCACGGCGACCGTCTCGAGCGTCTCGGCGCGGTCGAGGAAGCCGCCGGCCGAGCCCGCCGTGAGCAGCGCGCTCATCGGGCCGAGACGACCGGTCCGGTACGACTGCTGGATGATCTCGTCGATGGCCGCCTGCCGGGGCGCGAGCTCGGCGTCGAGCTCCTTGACCTTGGCGGCGAGCTGGGCCTGCCGGCTCTTGGACCGCGCCAGGGCCTCCTTGGCCTCGACGAAGCCCTTGGAGGCGGCCTGCAGTTGCTGGATCAGGGACTTGGGAGCACCCTCGCCGTCGTCGCCGGTGTCACCCGGCGCCGCCGAGGCCGGACCGGCCACCGCGAGGGTCAGCCCGGAGATCGCGACGAGCAGGGCCAGCAGGGCCGCCGTTCGTCGCCGGACAGTCTTGTGCCGCACACCTGTTCCTTCCGTCGGCCGCCGACCGAGTTAGCTGACGGGTTCGGGACGGAAGTGATCCCTACCGCGCGGACGCGGATTCACCCCGGAAAGATTGGTTCCCCGGCTCGTCCGAAGACGATTAGGCGGCGGTCCCCTGGGGGTGGGGGCCGTGACCGACCATACCCATTACATCGACTGATCGACAGTTTTCATACGCACCGCTATTCACCTGCGACGGCCCGTCACGGCACTTACGGAATGTGTTCGGACAACTACGAAATTGCCATTTCCCGAGCGCTGAAGCGGGGCGGACTCTCGGGTAAACTGGCCGCCGGTTCTGCCACCGAGGCGCCGCCCCCGAGGTGCCGGCAGGCCACCGCCCAATCGCCGCGAGGCGAGCCGGGGAACCAGGTCAGTGGGGTGCATCCGCGCAAGCGGTAGGGATCGCTTCCGTCCCGAACCCGTCAGCTAACCCGGTCGGCGGTTTACCGGAAGGAACTGCATTGACCGTACGACCCCGCCGGTGGCTGATGCTTGCCCTGGCGCCGATCGTGGCCATCTCTTTCCTGGCCGTGCCCGCCTCCCCGGCGAGCGCCGAGCCGGGCGACGGCACCTCCGCCACCCCCGACGAGGGCGGCAGCTCAGTGGGAGAAAATGCCACCCTCGACGACGTGCTGGAGTCGTCGAACCGTCGCTTCGTCGCCGCCCGGTCCGCGGTGACCAAGTCCACCGCCGCCCAGAAGAAGCTGGCCGCCGAGATCAAGCTCGCCGAGGGCCGGCGCCTCGCGCTGCTGCCCGAGGTCAACGCGATCGCCGGTCAGCAGTACCGCACCGGTCACCTGGGGGCCGCCGGCTTCCTGCTCGGCAGCCAGAACTCCGACGACTTCCTGGCCAAGGCGGTCTCGCTCGAAGAGATCAACGCCTTGCAGGACCGCAAGCTGGCCGAGCTCAACCGGGCCATCGACGACGTCAACAGCAAGAAGGCCGCGCTCGACGCCGAGGTCAGGAAGCAGCAGACCAACCTCGTCGCGATGAGGAAGCAGAAAGAGTCGGCCGACAAGGCGCTCGCGCTGGTCGGCGGGGAAAGCCTCACGCACGGTCTGGTGCTGGCGAAATCGCCCCAGGCGGCGCCCGCGCCGCGCAATTCCGACGGCGGTTTCTCGCCCGAGGGCTGCAACGTGCAGGACGAGACCACCAGCGGCTGTGTCACCGCCCGTACGATGCACATGTACAAAGAGGTGAAGAAGGCCGGCTTCAATCGGTTCGTGGGCTGTCACCGCAACGGCGGGCCGTTCGAGCATCCGAAGGGCCGGGCCTGCGACTGGTCGTTGCAGAAAAAGGGCTTCGCGCCCGCCCACAATGCCGACACCCGCACGTACGGCAACAACCTGATGGCGTTCCTGGTGCGTAATGCCGACCGGCTCGGCATCTACTACGTCATCTGGTACAAGCAGATCTGGTTCCCGGCCAGCGGCTGGAAGTCCTACAGCGGGCCGAGCGACCACACCGACCACGTGCACGTGTCGATGCTCTGACCGCAGCTACAAAAAGGCCCCGGGGTGACCCGGGGCCTTTTTTGCGAACGGAACGTGCGGGTCAGCTCGTCGCGCGCCGCACCGGGGCCCGGCCGGCCGGCTGGGTCGGCGCGGGGCCGACCGGGTGCGCCGGCGGGATCGGCACGGTCACCGGCTTCACCTGGGTGACCTCGACGTCCTTGCCGTGGTGGTTGATCACCAGGCGGGCCGAGCCGCCGCCGTTGCGCAGCGAGTAGGTCACGTCTTCGGCAGTCACGTTCACCCGCAGCCGCAGGCCGCGCCAGAGCAGCGAGAACTCCATGTTGTTGATGCGGCTGGGCAGGCGCGGCGCGAACGACAGCTGGCCGTTGAAGTCGCGCATGCCGCCCAGACCGGCCACCAGCGAGATCCAGGTGCCGGCCAGCGACGCGATGTGCAGGCCGTCCCGCGAGTTCTGGTGCAGGTCGTGCAGGTCCATCAGGGCGGCCTCGCCCAGATAGTCGTGGGCCAGTTCGAGGTGGCCCACCTCGGCCGCCATCACCGCTTGCACGCAGGCCGACAGCGACGAGTCCCGGACCGTACGCGCCTCGTAGTAGGCGAAGTTGCGCGCCTTCTCCTCCGGCGTGAACGCGTCACCGCGGACGTACATGGCCATGACCAGGTCGGACTGCTTGACCACCTGCTTGCGGTACAGGTCGAAGTACGGGTAGTTCAGCAGCAGCGGGTAGGCCTCGGGCGGCGTGTTCTCGAAGTCCCACTCCTGCAGCCGGGTGAAGCCCTCGGACTGCTGGTGGACACCCAGTTCCCGGTCGTACGGGATATGCGTCGCGGCCGCCGCGTCCCGCCAGCTCGCCGTCTCTTCGTCGTCCACGCCCAGCTTGCGCGCCAGGTCGGGGTGACGCTTGGTGGCGTCGGCGGCGGCCAGGAAGTTCTGCTGCGCCAGCAGGTTCGTGTAGATGTTGTCGTTGACCACGGCCGTGTACTCGTCGGGGCCGGTCACCCCGTCGATGTGGAAGCGCCCGTGCCGGTCGTGGTGACCGAGCGAGCGCCACAGCCGCGCGGTCTCGACCAGCAGTTCGAGGCCGACCTCGCGCTCGAAGTCGTAGTCGCCGGTGGCCTGCACGTAACGGCGGACGGCGTCGGCGATGTCGGCGCCGATGTGGAAGCCCGCGGTGCCGGCCGGCCAGTACGCCGAGCACTCCTGCCCGCGGATGGTGCGCCACGGGAAGGCGGCGCCCTGCAGGCCGAGCGTCTGGGCCCGCTCCCGGGCCAGGTCGAGCGTCGAGTGCCGCCAGCGCAGCACGTCGGCCGCCGCGGACGGCTGGGTGTAGGTCAGCGCCGGCAGCACGAAGGTCTCGGCGTCCCAGAACGTGTGACCGTCGTAGCCGGGGCCGCTGAGGCCCTTGGAGCCGATCGGGCGCTGCTCGGCCCGGGCACCGGCCTGCAGCGTGTGGAAGAGGCCGAAGCGTACGGCCTGCTGCACCTCGGGATCGCCCTCGACCTTCACGTCGGAGTGGTCCCAGAAGGCGTCGAGGTATTCGCGCTGAGCCTCGACCAGGCCCTCCCAGCCGTCGAGCCGGGCGCTGGCCAGCGCGGCGCCGACCTGGTCACGCACGGCGGGCAGCGAGCGGTGGCTGGACCAGCCGTACGCGGCCAGCTTGACCACGCGCAGCTTCTGGCCCGGCTCGAGCTTGCAGGCCACGGTCGTCCGCAGCCAGTCCGGGTGGCCTTCGGTGGTCACCGCGTGCTTGCCGGGCGCGTCGACGAGGTGTTCCATCGCCGCGGCCATCCGCAGGTCGCTCGCCTTGGTGCAGTGCACCAGAAGACCGCCGGTGCGCTGCTCGAGAACCTCCTCGGACTGCAGGGGGTGGTCGAGCACAGCTGCGACCCGCGGGTCCTTGCTCATCGGCGGGAGCTGCTCGTTGGCGACCAGCTCGGACTGCAGGATCAGGCGCGATGGGCCGTCGAGCGGCTCGACCTCGTAGAGGAACGCCACGACCGAGCGCTGGGTGAAGGAGACCATTCGTACGGTGCGCACGCGGATCGCCTGCCCCGACGGGGACACCCACTCGACGGTGCGTTCGAGCGTGCCGGCCCGCAGGTCGAGCACGCGCTCGTGGGACCGCAGCTCGCCGTAGCGCACGTCGAACGGCTCGTCGTCGACCAGCAGCCGCATGAGCTTGGCGTTGGTGACGTTGACCATCGTCTGGCCGGACTCGGGGAAGCCGTATCCGGCCTCGGCGTACGGCAGGGGGCGGAGCTCGTAGAACGAGTTCAGATAGGTGCCCGGCAGGCCGTGGGGCTCGCCCTCGTCCAGGTTTCCGCGTATCCCGATGTGTCCGTTGGCCAGCGCGAACACCGACTCTGACTGGGCCAGCAGGTCCAGGTCGAGCCGGGTCTCCCGGATGTGCCACGGGTCGACGGGATAAGCCCGTTCACGGATCACGGTGGTGCCTCTCGAAAATGAGCAAGGGAAAAGTCTTGATGATGTAAACGCTGATACGTGCTCAGCGCGTCAGGAGTTCGGACAGGTCGGTGACGACGATGTCGGCACCGTTGTCCAGAAGGGCCTGAGTCTGACCCACCCGGTCAACCCCGACCACGATCCCGAACTTTCCCGCCCGTCCGGCGGCCACGCCGGCCTGGGCGTCCTCATAGACGGCACAGCTTTCCGGCGGAAGGCCGAGCTGCTCGGCGGCGTAGAGGAAAGTGTCGGGCGCGGGCTTGCCCGGCAGGCTCTGCTCGCGGGCGGTGACACCGTCCACGCGCACCTCGATGAGGTCCGCGATGCCGGCCGCCTCGAGCACGTCTTTGCAGTTGGCGCTGGCGGACACGACGGCCCGGCGCAGGCCGGCCTCCTTCGCGGCCTTCAGATAGTCGACGGACCCGTCGTAGACCTGGACGGCGCCTTCTTTGATCTTCTGCAGGACGAGGAGGTTCTTCTTGTTGCCGACGCCGTTCACGGTCTGCTGGTCGGGACCGTCGTCCGGGGTGCCCTCGGGGAGGGTGATGTTCCGAGAGGCCAGGAAGGTGCGGACACCGTCGGCACGGGGGCGGCCGTCGACATATTTGTGATAGTCGGCGCCGGGGTCGAACGGCACGAACTCTTGCCCGTGCTGCGCCGACCACGCCTCGAGGAAGGTGTCGAACGTCTGCTTCCACGCGGCGTTGTGCACAAGGGCGGTCTGGGTGAGCACGCCGTCAAGGTCGAAAAGGCATGCGGTCACTTGAGGAGGTAGTCCGAGCACGCGCCCAATGTAGTCGCACCCGGACACCCATGAGCCCGGAAGGGCGGCTTCACATTTCGACGGCGCGTTTACGGGCAGTTCAAAGTGCTATTGCCGGTGTGTGTCGATCGGCGTGGCGACCATGATCCGCAACCCGATCGTGGTACCGATCGGGCCGGTCGCCACGGTGACCTCGTCACACAGCTGGTGGGCGAGCCAGATGCCGCGGCCACCCACCTCATATGCCTCGGGAATCTCTGGAGTTGTCAGGTAGTGCGTGGGGATGCCGGGGCCGGAGTCGGTCACCGAGCACCATGCGGAGTCGCCGGCCAGCCAGAGCAGCAGCCGGCCGTTGCCGCCGGCGTGCAGCACGACGTTGGTGACCACCTCGTTGACCGCCAGCACGAAGCCGGCCAGCCGGTCGCCGCCGAGCCCGGCTGTCCCGAGCCGCGCCGACACCTCGTGCCGCACCAGGGTGATCTCGTCACGCCCGAAGCGGCGGTCGAGCAGCCGGCCCGCGGCGGCGGGCACCGGCTCGGCGAGGACCGTCGGCGAGACACCAGCCTCCACCGGCTCCGCGCCCGGAGCCGGTCGCACACCCTGCCTCACTCTTTCCTCCACCGTGGTGCAGCCTACGCGGTGTGCCACCTCAGTGGCACCACGCGTCCACGATAAAAGAGCCGGCGGGGCTCAGAAAAGGTCGGCGATCGTCCGGAAGATCTCGGCGTAGAAGTTGCCGTTGATGTCCCGGTACAGGCTGAAGTCCATGTTCGGGCTGCCGAAGAACGGGCGCAGCGTCCAGGCGAGCTGGGTGCCGACGAACCCGAAGAGCAGGATCCAGATGTAGAGCAGGGTCATGCTGGGCGGCGTCGGCTGACCCACCGGCCGCTGCCCCGGGCGCTGCGGCGGGTGGTGCCCGAAGCCGGGCGGGATCTGCACCGGAACGGGCGCCGGCTGGGCCGCCGTGCCGTTGGCGGTCTCGGCCGGCGCGCCCGCCGTCACGAGGGCCTTGGCCGGCTCGGCGGCGGCCGGCGGGGCGGCCTCGACGGGCTTGGGCGCGAGCAGGCCGTGCTCGTTGAGCACCCGCATGCCGCCGGTCAGGAAGCGCAGCCCGATCAGGGCCGACAGCGCGAGGATGGCCACGTTGAGCAGCTTGAAGAACGCGTAGTCGGGCGCGGTGATCCGGAAGAACAGGCTGATCGGCGCGAACGCCAGCGCCAGCATGGCGGTCACGGTCAGCGCGACCATCACCATCGAGAGCGACTGCCGGATCGACAGCCGGGCGCCGAACACCAGGTTGAACAGGTAGAGCGTGGGCAGGCTGATGGCCAGGGTGACCAGGAAGAGCAGCGGCAGCTTGACCGCCGAGGTCAGGGCCATCAGCACGCTGTGGAAGGAACCCAGCACCGCGCCGTAGACGGCCAGTGCCACCACCGAGCTGACCAGCATCTGCCCGGTGAGTTTGGGCAGGTCACGATCCTCCACGACCTGCTGCCAGATGCCCTGCCGGTCACGCAGGATGCGCTCGATTACCAAGAGCCCAGACGCGTTAGCCACGTGCCTACCTCCTAGAGGTCGGGTCCGTACCGTCGATACGCCATCGCACCGACGTGTGAGCGGAACCGTACGCCATGACCGCAAACGGGGAAAGGCCCCCGCCTGAGCGGGAGCCTTTCGGGTAGATCGCCGAGGTCAGCGCAAGCCGATATCAGCGCAAGACGACGTCAGCGCCAGCCGACGTCGATCCGGTCGCCGCGCTCGTCGAAGAAGTGCAGCGCGTCCATCTTCACCGCGACCGCGAGCGGATGCCCGGGCAGCACCGGCGGGTATGGCGCCAGCCGCACCCCCAGTTCGGCCGGGCGGCGGTGGTGGCGGCCCGGGTCGTTGAGCACGCTCTGTTGCTCGCTCTCACGGGTCTTGACGGCCGTGCCGTTCGACCGGCCGGCGAGGCGCTGCAGGGCGCCGCCGAACCGCTTGAGCGCGCCCCCGGTGGGCTCCTCGTCCTCACGCGCCCGGGCGCCCATCTCGTCGACGACGATCGCCGTGGCGCCGATGTCGAGGTAGGCCAGCGACTCGTGCCCGTGGTGCTCGAGATAGCGGATGCGGCCACGCAGCACGTCGCCCGGCTGGTCCGGCGCGACCGGGGTGAGCGCCTCGGCCCGCATGCCGACCACGATCCGCTCACCGTGGTAGTGCGCCACCGCGCGGGCCCGGATGTCGTTCCAGGGCAGGTAGAGCGCCTGCTCACCGAAGTTCAGCTCGATGTAGCGCTCGAGGTGCACAAAGACCGACGCCTCGAGCAGGTTCATCCGGGGCGCACCCAGGAAGGCCGCCACATAGAGGGTCGCCGGGCGCCCGTACACCTCGGTCGGGGTGCCCACGTCCTGCAGGATGCCCTTGCGCATGATCGCGACCCGGTCGGCCATGGTGAGCGCCTCGGCCTGGTCGTGCGTCACGTACATGGTGGTGACACCCAGCTCGCGGGTCAGGCTCGAGATCTCGGCCCGCAACTCGGCCCGCAGCCCGCTGTCGAGGTTGGAGAGCGGCTCGTCCATCAGGAACAGGCCCGGGCGGCGGACGATCGCGCGCCCCATCGCGACCCGCTGCCGCTGGCCGCCGGAGAGCTGGCTCGGCTTGCGCCGCAGCACGTCCCCTATGCCGAGCGCGGCGGCGACGTCGCCGACCCGTTCCCCGCGCGGCGCCGGCTCGACCCCGGACAGCTTGAGCGGGAAGCCGATGTTGTCGCCCACCGTCATGTGCGGATAGAGGGCGAAGTCCTGGAAGACCATGGCGATGCTGCGGTCGCGCGGCGCGAGTTCGAGCACCGGGTCGCCGTTGAGAAGAATGTCGCCTTCGGTGGGATCCTCGAGGCCGGCGATCATGCGGAGGATGGTGGACTTCCCGCAGCCCGAGGGCCCGAGAAGGACCAGAAACTCACCATCGTCGACGTCCAGGCTGACGTTGTTGACGGCTATCGTGCCGTCCGGCCAGACCTTCGTGACGTCCTTGAGCGAGACGGTTGACACCGTCTACCTCCCCTGCCGGGCTCCATCAATGTGATCCCGGTCCCACGACGGCCGGCGATCGGCCTAATTTGACGAGGAGTATCGATGTCACGCCATCGGGTGAACGTGCCATTCGCGCTGGGTCACTGCTTGGTTACGCCGTTTCCCCGAGGAATACACGGCGGACAATGCGCTCCGCGGCGTGCCCGTCGTCGAGATAGCAGAAGCGCTGCCGAAACTCCGCGCGGGCGGCCCGGGTCGTCTCGTCCGCGTATGCGCCGCTGCGGAACAGGTCGGCCAGCGCTGTGAAATCCGTCGCAACCGCGCCCGGCGGCTCGGCGAGAAGGTCGAAATACGTGCCGCGCAGGTCGCGGTAGACCGGCCAGTCGGGCGCGAAGACGACGATCGGCCGGTCCAGCACGGCGAAGTCGAACATGGCCGACGAGTAGTCGGTGAGCAGCACGTCGGCGGCGAGGTAGAGGTCCTCGACCACGGGGTGGTCGGTGACGTCGACGACGGTGCCCGCGCTGGGCAGCTCGGTCGTGGCCGAGAAGTAGTGCTTGCGGACGAGCAGCACCACGTCCGGCCCGAGCGACTCGGCGAGCCGCTCGACGTCGACCACCTGCTGCCCGGCCGGCAGCCATTCGCGGTGGGTGGGCATGTAGAGCACGACCGGGCCGGAGCCGGCCGTGACGCCGATCTTCTCGCGGGCCGCGGCGCTGTCGGCCGCCGTCGCCAGCGCCAGCCGGTCGTTGCGCGGGTAGCCCACCTCGAGCGTCTGGTAGGAGGTCGGGTAGGCCGACTCCCAGGCGATCGTGGTGTGCGCGTTGGCGGTCACGCTGAAGTCCCAGCGGTCGGCGCGCCGCATCTGGCCCTTGAAGTCGGCATCCCGTACGCCCGCCGGGTGGTCGACCTGGTCGGCCCCCATCTTCTTGAGCGGGGTGCCGTGGTGGGTCATGACGTGGGTCGTGCCGCGCCGCTTGACCATGCGGTTCGGCCAGTTGACGTTGTTGACCAGGTAGCGGGCCCGGGCCAGGGCGCGGTAGTACGGCAGGGTGCCCGCGACCACATGGTCGGTGCCCGGCGGCAGCGACCCGGAGCGACCCGGAGCGACCACCCAGACGTGGCGGATGTGCGGTGCCAGCTCGGCGGCCTTGGCCGCGACGGCGGCCGGGTTGCAGCTGACCCCGCGGTACCAGTAGGCGCCGTAGAGCGCGAGCGACCGGTCGACCGGCATGCGCAGCTGCGCCCGGTAGTAGAGGTGACCGAGGGCCTGCCGCGAGCGGCGCTTGACGAACCCGCCCGTACGGCGGACCAGGCGCTTGCCCCGGCGCAGCGTGCGCAGGGCGAAGTCGAACGCGCGCATCGACCGGTACGAGCCGCGGGCCACCATGCGGTAGCGGACGCCCTCGCCCCCGCCCGGCTGCGGATAGCCGTCGGGCGGAAGGTACTGCCGGTACATCTCGCTCATCCGGCCGAAGAACCGGGCCCGCGACTCGCGCGGCACCCGGGCGTCGTGCCGCAGCACCCGCAGGAAGTGCCAGATCATCCGGCGGAAGAGCAGGCCACGCACCTCGTCGGTGGGGGACGCGTACTTGGCGACCAGGGCCTGCGCGTGCTCCCAGTGGTCGAAGACCTCGAAGTGCCGGTCGCCGACGGTCCGGGTGATCGCGCCGGTGCGGCGCTGCCGGTAGTGCACACACGTGCGCGGCAGGGTGCTGATCCGGGGCGCGGCCAGCATGACCGGGAACGAGAACGAGACGTCCTCATACCAGCCGGCCTCGAAGACGAACCCGAGGCGCAGCAGGAACTCGCGGCGGACCACCTTGTTCCAGGCCACGTGCAGGATGTTGAGGACCCGCGGCCACTGCTCAACCGAGAACACCTCGGGCGCCTCGGCCAGCGGCTTGCGGGCGCTGCCGAGCTGCACCCGGCCGTCCCAGTGCACCCGGTCCCAGCCGACGATCAGCAGGTCGGCGTCGGTGGCGCGCAGCCGGGCGGCCACCGCGGCCAGTGAGCCGGGGGACAGCCAGTCGTCGGAGTCGACGAACCAGACGTACTCGCCGACGGCGTGCTCGAGGCCCAGGTTGCGGGCACGGCCCAGGCCCAGGTTCTCGGGGGCGGTCACGACCCGTACGCGGGGATCGCGTGCGGCGTACTCGGCGAGGATCGCGCCGCTGTAGTCGGGCGAGCGGTCGTCGACGGCGACGATCTCGAAGTCGGCGAACGACTGGCTCAGCAGCGAGTCGAGGCACTGACGCAGGTAGCCCTGCACCTTGTAGACCGGCAGAACGATGCTCAGGAGAGTCACGAGCGGGTGCCACCTGTCCGCCAGTCGGCGATCGCGTTGAATCCGAACATGCCGCCGACCAGCACGGCGAGCACCACCACGCCGGCGGTCGGCACCCCGGCCAGCGCGGCGACGGTCAGCACCACCACCCGGCCGTCCCAGCCGAGCGGATCACCACCGGCCCGGCCCGCGGGCGCGATCTTCTCCATCCGCGCGACCAGGTCGTAGTGGTGCAGCGTCAGCATGAAGATCAGCAGGTAGGTCACCGGGGTCGGCACCGAGCCGGACGCGCCGACGGCGACCACGATCAGGAACTCGGCCGCGCGCAGGCCGGCCGGGATCAGCCAGTCGAGCGGGCCGCCGTGCCGGGCCCGGGCGGGCAGACCGGCCGCGAGCACGATCAGCGCCGTGACCGCGAGGGCGACCTTGGCCGGCGGCTCGACCACGCCGGTGAGCAGCAGGATCACCAGGGCCAGGGCGGCGACGGCGGCCAGGGCGGCGAACCCGAGCGGGGCGGGCGCCTTGACTCGGCTCAGCCCGGCCCGTACGAGGAAACCGTCGTCGCGGAAGCGGGAGGTGTCCACCTTGTCCAGCACGCCGACCCGCATGCTGATCGCCCGCAGCGAGCGCAGGGCCAGCGTGTAGGCCATCGCGAACAGGCCGCAGACGACCATGCCGGCCAGCGCGATCCGCCCGTTCGTGAAGATCGCCAGCACCGACATCAGCGCCCAGCGCTCCCCGATCGGGAACACCACGATCCGCTTGAGCCAGTACGCCACCGAGCCCGTGTCGCCCTGGACCCGCGTCGACGCCGCACTGAGCCGGGCGCCCACTCCCCCGGCGGCCTGCGGGCGCGGATGGGCGGCGGCCTCGTCGTGCAGCGCGCCGTACCAGCCGTCGGTCATGTGCCGCACGGTCTGCAGCACGATCGCGGTGATGGCGAGGGGCCAGGCGTACGGCAGCCCGATGCGCTCGGCCCCGGCGGCGAGACCGGCGTACGCCGCGTACTCCTTTGCGCGGTCGGCCATCGTGTCGAGCCAGCCGCCGAACGCGCCGAACCGCCGGGTGTAGCGGGCGAGCTGACCGTCCACGCAGTCGAGCACGAAGCCCAGGTAGAGCAGGATGCCACCGGCGATCATGGCGGGGCGCGACGCCTGCCAGAACGCGAGCGCGGCGGCGACGGCGAACAGCACCGAGATCGCCGTGACGCCGCTCGGGGTCAGGCCGAGCCGGGCCGAGAGCTTGGTGACCAGCGGCGACCAGGTGCTCACGGCGTACGTCGTGAAGAAGTCGTCCTTCTCCTTGACCGCCATGCGCAGGCGCGCCCGGTCTTCGTCGACGGCCGCCACCCGCTGCCGGGCCCGCGCGAGCTCGTCGGTGTCGTGCACCAGCTCGGCCCGGAGCAGCCGCAGCGGGGTCGCGACCGGCACCAGACCGGCCTCGAGCAGGGCGGGCAGCAGGTCGGCGTCGCCCTTCTCGGCGACCTGGGCCAGCAGCGGCAGGTCGGCCGGGGCTACGCACATCGCGCCGCCGTAGCGCACGTTGCCGGGGCCCTCGCCCGCCGGGAGGATCTTGCCGCGGTCTTCGCGCAGGTCACCGGCCGGGTCGGGGACGACCAGCACGGTGCTGCGGCCGGCCGGTTCGGTGGCCAGCATCCACAGCAGGCTGGGGTGGGCGACCAGGTTGTCCTCGCTGATCAGCACCGGTTCCTGGGCGCGGCGGGCCACCTCGCGCAGCGCGTCGGGACCGCGGTCGACGCTGCTCGCACCGGCCGAGCGCAAGGCCGCCGACAGTTCCGCGCCGAGCCGGTCGGCGTCGGACGGGTCGAGGGCGTTGCCGGTGCCGGCGTGCAGGACGGCCAGCGTCACCGGTCTGTCACCGCATGCCTCCTAGGGCCTGCTTAAGGGCCTGCCACTCGCCCCTGAGCGTGTCAGAGGCGGCAAATCGGCACCCAGGTTAACAGCGGATGGTACGGGGGTACGGGTCACCCTTACGGGAGCCGGGTCGCCCTTCTCCACCTGCGGACCGAGGGCGGACGGTCACCGCGTCCTTACCGTTGAGTACATGCACCGGCAAGCAGCCGGTAGCCCCCGATGAAGGAGTGAAGTGACTGTGACACGCCGTCTCGCTCGCCCCCGGAACGACCGCTGGATCGCCGGCGTCTGCTCCGGCCTGGCCCGCCGCTTCGGCGTCTCGCCGAACATCATGCGGCTGATCTTCGTGATCTCGTGCCTGCTGCCCGGTCCGCAGTTCCTGATCTACATCATCCTCTGGGTCATGCTGCCCAACGAGTAAGCCGCGGCGCTCCCCCCGAAGCGCCGGTAGAACGCCGGGCGCCGCCACCCCGCCCCCGGGCCGGCGGCGCCCGGTTTCACCGTTACGGGTGCCACTTTTCCGCACGGGCCTCGCCTTCCGGCGAGGCCCGTGTCGCTTCTACGGCCTGTTCTGTTTCAAGGGCGCGTCCTGCTTCAAGGGCGCGTCTTGCCTCTACGGTGTGCCTTGCTCCTACGGCGTATCGAACGTGACGGTCACCGTCTGATAGCCGAGCCGGGTGAACAGGCTCTCGAGCATGCGCTCGGTGTTCTGTTTGGCCCGGGCGTCGAGGCCGCTGGCCCGGGCGGCCTCGGTGATGCGCTGCTGGGTTAGGGCGTAGACCTGTTGCTGCTTGCCCGGGTCGCTGCGGAAGGCGTCGCCGATGCGGTTGAACAAGCCACGCTCCTCGGCCACGACATAGCTCTTCTGCATGTCGAGGTTGGCCGTGCCCTGCTGTGGCGGCGGCAGCGTGATCGTCACCGTGTTCTTGTCGTTGTCGATCGTCAAGGCGTCGTCGGCCAGGGATCCGAACTCGACGTATTCCTCGACCGTGCCCGAGCCGACGAACAGCGTGCGCCGGTTGACCAGGAAGTCGGGGATGTTCTCCTTGTTCTCCTGCAGGTCGACGATGACCTGGAAGGTGCCGTCAGCCGCGACGTAGCGGCTGAGGTCACGCATGGACTGCAGCAGCACCGGCTGGCTGCGGTCGGTGGTCTTGTCGGAGAACGGGTTGTCGAAGCTGGGCAGCACGTTCACCGCGCGCAGGCCGAGGCAGGCCGCGACCATCAGCGCGAAGACGAAGAACGTGAAGATCAGCAGGCGTGCGAAGCCGCTGACGCGGGGTGCGGGCTCGGGCGGCGCCGAAGCGGTCTCGGGCGGCGCGGCGGGCTGCTCCGTCGGCACGGCGGGGTATTCCCGTGTCGGCTCTCCCACGTCGGTGGAGGTGGAAGCGTCCGGTGACTTGGCCATGACTTCAAGGTACGAGGGGGGTACGACATCCGCAGCGGACCGTCAGGCGAAAGCGTTCAATCCGGTCAATTTCTGGCCGATGACCAGCTGATGGATCTCGGATGTTCCCTCGTAGGTGAGGACGCTCTCCAAATTGTTCGCATGGCGCATAACGGGATATTCCCCGCTGATCCCATTGCCGCCCAGAATCGTCCGGCAGGTCCGCGCGATTGCGATCGCCTCGCGCACGTTGTTGAGCTTGCCCACGCTGACCTGCTCGGGCCGCAGCGAGCCGGCCGAGTCGCGCAGGCGGCCCAGGTGCAGCGCGAGCAGGAAGCCCTTCTGCAGTTCGAGCGACATGTCGGCCAGCTTGGCCTGGGTGAGCTGGAAGCCGCCGATCGGCCGGCCGAACTGTTCCCGGGTGGTCGCATAGTCGATCGCGACCCGCAGGCAGTCACGGGCCGCGCCCATCGAGCCCCAGATGATGCCGAACCGGGCCTCGGTCAGGCAGGACAGCGGCGCCTTGAGCCCGCGCGCCTCGGGGAAGCGGGCCGAATCGGGAAGGCGGACGCCGTCGAGCGTGATCTCGCCCGTGCTGGACGCGCGGAGCGACATCTTGTGCTTGATCTCGCGCGCCGAGAAGCCGGGCGTGTCGGTCGGCACCGCGAAGCCAACCACGCCCTCCTCGGCGCGGGCCCAGATCACGGCGACGTCGGCGACCGGCGCGTTGGTGATCCACATCTTGCCGCCGTCGAGGATCCAGTCGTCGCCGTCGCGGCGGGCCCGGGTCGACATGTTGGCTGGGTCGGAGCCGTGGTCGGGTTCGGTCAGCCCGAAGCAGCCGATCAGCTCGCCGGTCGCCATGCCGGGCAGCCAGCGCTGCTTCTCCGCCTCGGAGGCGTGCTTCCAGATGGCGTACATGGCGAGCGAACCCTGCACGCTGACCAGCGAACGCACCCCGGAATCGGCCGCCTCGAGCTCCATGCAGGCCACGCCGTAGGAGACGGCCGAGGCGCCGGCGCAGCCGTAGCCGGTCAGGTGCATGCCGAGCAGGCCGAGCTTGCCGAACTCGAGGGCCAGCTCGCGGACCGGGGTGGTGCCCGACTCGTACCAGCCGGCGACGTGCGGGCGTACGCGGTCGTCGGCCACCCGGCGCACGACCTCGCGGATGTCGCGTTCCTCGTCGTTCAGCAGCGTGTCGAGGTCGAGAAGATCGAGCGGCGCGACCATCAGTCGACGACCAGGACCCGGGCGTGGATCTGGTTGCGCTGCTGCAGCGCCGCCCGCAGCGCGCGGTGCAGGCCGTCTTCCAGGTAGAGATGGCCCTGATATTCCACGACGTGCGGGAAGAGGTCGCCGTAGAACGTCGAGTCTTCGGCGAGCAGCTTGTCGAGCGCCAGCTCGCGCTTCGTCGTGATCAGATCGGCCAGCCGGATCGGGCGCGGCGGGATCTCGGCCCACGCCTTGAGGGTGGTGTGGTGATCGGGATACGGAGCGCCGTCCCGGACCGCCTTGAAGATCACGGCCGATCCCCCTCTCCCGAACCCATCAGCACAGCCTAACCCTCTCTCGGCGCGGCCCATCGGCCATGATGCACCACATCGTCCACCGGGCGGTGCCCGCGCTTGAGTGACGGAGACCTCTTGTCCGGTGCCCGATAGCCGACGGTGAGCACCCCGACCGGGTTGAACTCGTCCGGAACCCCGAACGCCTCCTTGAAGCCCGCGACAGCCGGCACCGGGATGCCGAAGAAGCAGGAGCCCAGTTCCTCGTTGACCGCGCTGAGGTGCATCAACAGCGCGGCGAAGCCGGTGTCGATGTCCCAGTACGGCACCGGCCAGCGCGCCTCGTCCTTGTCGGTCCAGCCCTTGTCAGGCTGGGCGTAACGCTCCAGGTAGACCGACTTGTTCGAGAAGCACACAACGATCACCGGTGCCGTGCTCATCCGGGCCAGCCACTCGTCGGGCGCGCCGTCACCGGCGGTCGACGACCAGTAGAGCTCGCGGTCCTTCGGTTCGGTCAGGACCAGGAAGCTCCAGCCCTGGGAGAAGCCGGCGCTCGGCGCCCGCAGCCCGTGCCGCACGATCTTGTCGACGATCTCGGACGGGACCGGACGGTCCGGGTCGTAGCTCCGGACCATCCGCCGCTTGCGCAGAACCTCTTCGAAATCCACTGCGGGTCAGCCCCGGATTCCCCACGAAGCCGACCAGCTCTCGCCGGGGGCCAGCACGATCAGGTCGCGGCCGGTGCGGAACGCGTCGGGCGGGCAGGTCATCGGCTCGATCGCCAGCGACCGGCGGAACCGCTCACCGTGCAGCGTGTCGCCCGAGAAGACCTGCCAGAACTTGAACTTCTCGTCGGCCCAGACCACGACCTTGCGGTCGGAGGACGGGTCGGCGATGGTCACCTCGGTGATGCCGTCGGCATCGTGCGTGATGTCGCCGAACGAGGTGTCGAGCACCAGGTCACCGATCTTGCGGGGCTCGGTGAAGTCGTACTCCGTGCCGGCCACCGCGTTCGAGCCGATCGGCAGCAGGCGGCCGTCGGCCACGATCCGGGTGCGACCCGGCACGTGCAGCAGGGTGTCGTTCACGCTCACGCCCGGCAGCTGGACGTAGGGGTGCACCGAGTAGCCCCAGGGCGCGTTCGACGGCGAGTTGTTCACGACCGTCTGGTCGCAGCGCAGCCCGTCGGCCGAGATCGACCAGGTGGAGCGCAGGGTCAGCCACCATGGGTAGCCGATCTGGGCGGGCAGCTCGAACTGCAGGGTGACCGACGACGCGGTCTGCTCGACCAGCGTCCAGCTGCTCCAGTTGACCAGCCCGTGGATGGCGTTGTGCCGGGCCGGCTCGGTGAGCGAGAGCTGGTAGGACTGCTCCTCGAAGGTGTACTTACCGTCGCGGATGCGGTTGGGCCAGGGCGCGAGGATCTGACCGGCCGAGGCCGGGGAGAGCTCGTCGGCCTCGAAGCCGTCGAGCACCGGCACGTCGCCGACGGAATAGCCGCGCAGCGTGCCGCCGACCTCCACGACGACGGCGCTCTGCCCGTCCGACTCGATGGACCACTGGGTGCCGGACTTCGCGGCAACGACACTCGTCATGGCTTGGACATTATCGGTTCGCATCGTCGTCCGTAGCGGCGGCTTGCACGGCGGGCGGGCGGTATCTGAGCAGGGCCGGGAAGGCGGCGGCGAGAGCGACGGCCAGACCGGCGGCCACGAACCCGCCGCCGGCCCACGAGACGGCGGGCGAGGTGAGGTCGGCGGTGGCGCCCGCCCGCAGGTCGCCCAGCCGGGGTCCGCCCGCGACCACGACCGTGAACACGCCCTGGAGCCGGCCGCGGAGCCGGTCGGGCGCGAAGACCTGCAGGATCGACTGCCGGTAGACGGCGCTGACCAGGTCGGCCGCGCCGCCCACGGCCAGCAGCAGCACCATCAGCCACAGGCTGTGGGCCAGGCCGGAGAGCCCGATCGCGATGCCCCAGGCGACCACGGCGATCACCAGGGCCAGGCCCTGGCGTTTGATCCGGCCGATCCAGCCCGAGGTCAGGCCGCCCACCACCGAGCCGATCGCGATCGCGCTGAACAGCCAGCCGACCGCCCAGTCGCCGCCGAACCGGTCGACCGCGACCTCGGGGAACAGCGCCCGCGGCATGGCGAACACCATCGCGACGATGTCGACCGCGAACGAGAGCAGCAGCACCGGCTGGGTCACCAGGAAGCGCAGGCCGACGGCGATGCCGCGCAGGCCGGCGGTGGGCTTGTCCTCGCCCGGCCCGTGCTCGACCGGCGGGATCGGCGGCAGCCGCCAGGTGGCCCAGAACGAGATCGTGAACAGCACGGCGTCGACCAGGTAGGCCGTGGTGACGCCGGCGCCGGTGCCGGAGACCGCGAAGATCAGCCCGGCCGCCAGCGGTCCGAGCACGCCCCCGGCCGTGGTGGTCGTGTAGGCGAGCGTGTTCGCCGCCGGGACGAGCCCGGACGGCACGATGCGCGGGATGATCGCCTGCCGGGTCGGTGAGCTGATCGCGAAGCCGGCCGACTGCACGGCGGTCAGCGCGAGCAGCAGCCAGGCGCTGTTCACGGCGAACAGCGCCTGCACGAGCAGCCCGACGGTGGCGATCCAGGCCAGCATCGAACTGGCCAGCAGCAGTTTGCGGCGATCGACCACGTCGGCCGCCGCGCCGCCCCACAGCCCGAAGATCAGCAACGGCACCAGACCGGCCACGCCGAGCAGCCCGACCCAGGCCGAGGAGTTCGTGATCGCGTACATCTCGACCGGGACGGCCACCGAGGTGAACTGGAACCCGAAGAACGAGACGCCGTTGCCGATCCACATCCGGCGGTAGGCGGTCACCCTCAGCGGGCGGATGTCGATCACCCAGGACCGGCGCTCGGTCACCTTCTCGGTGGCCTCGACCGCGTCCTGACTCACGGCGCCAGCCTTTCGACGACCCAAGACCCGTTTCCCGTACGGCGGTAGCGCAGCCGATCGTGCAGGCGGCTGCTCCGCCCCTGCCAGAACTCGACCGTCTCGGGCCGCACCAGGAAGCCGCCCCAGTGCCCGGGCGGCGGCACCGGACCGTCGCCGAAGCGCTCCTCGACGGCGGCCAGGCTCGCGTCGAGCGTCTCCCGGTCGGGCAGCACCGACGACTGCGGGCTGGCCCACGCGCCCAGCTGCGATCCGCGCGGCCGGGAGGCGAAGTATTCCTCGGTCTCGGCCCGCCCGACCCGCTCGACCGCCCCGGCCACCAGCACCTGGCGCTGCATGCCGAACCACGGGAAGACCAGGCTCGCGTACGGGTTGGCCGCGAGCTCGGACCCCTTGCGCGAGGTGTAGTTGGTGAAGAACACGAACCCGCGCTCGTCGTACTCCTTGAGCAGCACCGTGCGCGCGCTCGGCCGGCCCTCGGGGGTGGCGGTCGACACGATCATCGCGTTCGGCTCGGGCAGCCCGAACCCGGTGGCGTCGCTGAACCACGCCTCGAACTGGGTGCGCCAGTCGGCCGCGAGGTCCGTCTCGAGCAGCGCCCCGCGCGCGGTGTAGTCACGTCGCATGCTCGCGGGCGACGGCGGTTCGAGGGTCACGAGCGTTCCAGCTTTCTGATTTTCCGTTTCCGGAGATCGTGCTTCCGGGGATCGTGCTTCCTGGGACCGTGCTTCCGGGGATCGTTAGCACCGCAAACGACCCTAAGTCGCTTCGGGCCGTCCGTCAGGTCGGTGAGGATGGGTGTCGCGGAGAGCACATCGCGGTGGGTCGACCTGCCGTTACCTGACGAGCAAGATGAAACACCTACAGCATTCTGGTGGCAGGAGGGTCGTGACCGACTTCAAGCCCGGGCTCGAGGACGTGGTGGCCTTCGAGACCGAGATCGCCGACCCCGACGAGGCCGGTGGCGCACTGCGTTACCGCGGCGTCGACATCGAGGACCTCATCGGCCAGGTCTCGTACGGCAATGTCTGGGGCCTGCTCGTCGACGGGCGCTTCGGTCCCGGGCTGCCCCCGGCGGAACCGTTCCCGGTGCCGGTGCACTCCGGCGACATCCGGGTCGACGTGCAGTCGGCGGTCGCCATGCTCGCCCCCTACTGGGGTCTCGACCAGCTGCTCGACATCTCCGACGACCAGGCCCGGCGCGACCTGGCCCGGGTGTCGGTCACCGCGCTCTCGTTCGTCGCCCAGGCCGCCCGCGGGCTGGGCCTGCCGGCCGTGCCGCAGAAAGACATCGACAAGGCCGAGACGATCGTCGAGCGGTTCATGCGCCGCTGGCGGGGCGAGCCCGACCCGCGGCACGTCAAGGCGGTCGACGCCTATTTCATCTCGGCCGCCGAACACGGCATGAGCGCCTCCACGCTGACCACCCGCGTGGTCGCCTCGACCGGGGCCGACGTGGCCGCCTGCATCTCCTCCGGCATCGGGGCGCTCTCCGGCCCGCTCGACGGCGGCGCCCCGGCCCGGGTGCTGACCATGCTCGAAGACGTCGAGCGCAGCGGCGACGCCGAGTCGTACGTCAAGGGTGTCCTCGACCGCGGCGAGCGGCTGATGGGCTTCGGTCACCGGCTCTACCGCGCCGAAGACCCGCGCTCGCGCGTGCTCAAGCGCACGGCCCGCGAGCTGGGCGCCCCGCGCTACGAGGTCGCGGTGGCGCTCGAACAGGCCGCGCTGGCCGAGCTGCAGGCGCGCAAGCCCGACCGGCCACTGCCCACCAACGTGGAGTTCTGGTCGGCCGTCGTGCTCGACTTCGCCGAGGTGCCGGGCCACATGTTCAGCTCGATGTTCACCTGCGCGCGGGTGGCCGGCTGGAGCGCGCACGTGCTGGAGCAGAAGAAGCTGGGCCGGGTCGTGCACCCGTCCGTCCGCTATGTGGGAGCGGCGCCGCGCAAGCCGGAGCAGGTCGAGGGCTACGACAACCTGCCGCATAATGTTTGACCGTGACTGACATCCGGATCCCCGAGACCCTTCGCCCCGTCGACGGACGCTTCGGCTCCGGCCCGAGCAAGGTGCGCCCCGAGGGCGTCGAGTCGCTGTCCGCGGTGTCCCGCACGTTCCTCGGCACGTCCCACCGGCAGAAGACGGTGAAGGAGCAGGTGGCCCGCCTGCGCCGTGGCCTGGCCGAGTTCTTCTCGATGCCCGAGGGCTATGAGGTGGTCCTGTCCAACGGCGGCACCAGCGCCTTCTGGGAGACGGCGACGTTCGGTCTCGTACGGGAGAAAGCGCAGTTCGCCGAGTTCGGTGAGTTCGGGGCCAAGTTCGCCAAGGCCGTGACCGACGCGCCCTTCCTGGCCGAGCCGACCATCCACCGGGCCCCCGCCGGCTCCGCGGCCTACCTCACGGCCGAGGCCGGCGTCGACGTCTACGCCTCGGTCCACAACGAGACGTCCACCGGCGTGGCCGTTCCGGTCCGCCGTGTCGACGAGGGCGCGCTTCTGCTCACCGACGCCACCTCGGGCGGCGGCAGCCTCGACGTCGACCTGCGCGAGACGGATGTCTACTACCTCGCCCCGCAGAAGGCGCTGGGCTCCGACGGCGGCATCTGGCTGGCCCTGATGTCCCCGGCGGCGATCGAGCGCGCGTTCGAGATCAAGGCGAGCGGGCGCTACATCCCCCAGTTCCTCGACCTGGTGACCGCGATCGAGCAGTCGCGCCTCGAGCAGACCTACAACACGCCTGCCCTGGCCACGGTGTTCCTGGCGGCCGAGCAGCTTGACTGGATGAACGCGCAGGGCGGTCTGTCGTGGGCCGTGAAGCGCAGCGCCGAGAGTGCGGCCGCGATCTACGGCTGGGCCGACCGTTCCTCGTACGCGACCCCGTTCGTCACCGACCCCGCGCTGCGCTCGGCCGCCGTGGCGACGATCGACTTCGAGGGCGTGGACGCCGCGGCGATCGCCAAGGTGCTGCGGGCCAACGACATCGTCGACACCGAGCCCTACCGCAAGCTGGGCCGCAACCAGCTGCGGGTCGCGCTCTACCCGACGGTCGAGCCGTCCGACGTGACCGCGCTGACCACCTGCATCGACTACGTTGCCGAGCGCCTCTGACCCAGCTCGACCACCCGGTCGGCCAGGTCGGTGTTGTCCGGGCGGTGCAGCACGGCCACGATGGCGGCCCGCGGCAGGCGCTCGCGCACGAGCGTGAGCAGCTGCCGTTCGGCGGCCGGGGTGAAGGCGCTGGTCGTCTCGTCGATCAGCAACACATCGGGTTCGTCCGCGCAGGCCGTCGCCAGCGCCACGAGCTGCCGGTGGGTGACGCTCATCTCGGCCAGCTGTCCTGATTTTTCGGCATTCGGCAGGCCGAGGGTCGCCGACCAGCGGCCGGTCAGGGCGAGCGCGTCGGGCCGGCGCAGTTCGCCGAGCGGGATCGGGAGCGGCGGCGGCTCGTTCTCGACCAGGCGGCCCGGCACGGTCCTCAGCAGCGTGCTCTTGCCGGCCCCGGACGGACCGCGCAGGACGGTCAGTTGGCCCGGCGTCACCAGGTCAGGCTCCGGCCCCGGACCGGCTGTGGCGCGCTCGGCTTGCTCGGTTCGCTCGGTTCGCTCGGTTCGCTCGGTTCGCTCGGTCTGCTCGGCTTGCTTGGGGTCGGTCGCCGGGGGCAGCAGGGCGTAGACGCGGGCCAGCACCTGAGTGGTGCCGTCGACTTCCTGATGGGCCTCGACCACGGCCGCGAAACGTTCGCCGATCGCGTACGCGGCATAGACCGCGACCGCCAGCAGACCGGTCCAGCCCACCGGCGCCCAGGCGGCCGCGGCCACCGTGCCGGCGAAGAGCAGCACCCCGGCCGCCTCGACCGACGCCACGATCGCCATCCGGGTGCCGTGGGCGGCGTAGAGGCCCAGGTGCTCCATCGCCAGCAGGTCACGGAAGCGAGCGGCCAGACCGGGCCGCAGGGCGCTGCTGTGCACGAACGAGCGGCTGGTCAACACGGCTCCGGCATAGGTGCGCAGCGGCCCCCGGGTCGCGGCCAGCAGGGCCCGGCCGCGGATGCCGGCCCGCCGCATTGACGGGTAACGCACCACCGCCAGGACGCCCAGGATCACCACTCCGGCCGCCGCGACCGGGGCGGCCAGAACCATCGCGGTGACCGAGGCCGCCGTCGCGAGCACGGCCCGTACGCCCCGCAGCAGGATCCCCGGCGACCACAGCTCGGTCGTCGTGAAGTCGTCGGTGAACCGCCCGGCCGCGGTCGCCGAGCCCTCGGTCAGGCCCCGGTCGAGCATCCCTTCGAGAATTCGCCGGTGCAGCCGACGGGTCGCCGGCAACGGGCCGCGCAGCACCACGAACCGGTATCCGCCCTCGACGGCGAGGGCGACCCCGGCCAGAACCGCCAGCGCGACCACGTTCACCCGCTCGGCGCCGAGCGTTCCGGCCACGGCGAGTTCGGTCACCACGAGCCCGGCCAGCAGCACCCCGGTCAGCGCCAGCACCCGCCGGGGAAAGAGAGCGGCCAGTCGCGCGGCCGCCGCACGCAGGCTCGGCGGCTCCACGTCGGATTCCAGGCCCACCCCGTCCAGTACGCCCGTCCGGGCGCGAGCCGTGAACGGAGCATCCCGGGCGGCGTCCCGCGAGCGGGCGCCCTCCTGGGCGGCGTCCCGCGACTGGTCGCTTTCCCGGGCGGCGTCCCCCGAGCCGTCGCCTTCCCGGGCGGCGTCCTGCGAGCGGGTGCTGAGCGGCGCCTTCGGCATGTCGGCCGACGCGGGCCCCAGGGCCGCGGCCCACCGGCGGGCCTCCTCGGCCGGGAGACAACGGGCCAGATCATCCGCCGTCACATCGGCCCGTTTGCGCACGTCGACACCGTCCGGCCCGCACAGCACCACCGTGTCCGCCCAGGCCGCCGGGTCGGTGCGGGTGCCCGCGTAAACCCGCGCCGGCCCCTCCTCCTCGCCGAACACACCCGCGCTCACCTGGGCCGCGGTCGCGGGGTCGAGGGCCGAGAACGCGTCGTCCACCACCAGCACGTCCGGCGCCGACAGCCAGGCCCGGGCCACGCTGAGCCGCACCGCCTCGCCGTCGGAGAGCCGTCGCTGCCCGGTCGCCAGCCCGTCGTCCCCGCGCGCCGCGAAGAGCCCGCTCAGCCCGGCCCGCGCGACCGCCGCCCCCAGCCCGTCCCTCAGCCCGTCCCTCAGCCCGTCCCTCAGCCCGGTCGAGGCGGTGTTCCACAGGGTCGCGTTGTCGGCGATCGTGCCGTCGAGTTCGGGCTCGTTGCGGGCGACCACGGCGACCCGTCCGGGCCGGTCGTCCAGATAGGTCCGGACCGCGACGGAATCGCCCAGCACGACGATCCGCTCGCCGGGCCGGGGCGGGTCGCCGGCCGGCGCGATCAGCGGCGCCTCGCGGAACAGGGCCTCGACGTCGGCGGTCATGGTCGCGGCCCAGGCCACCGCGCCATAGGTCGACATGTTCTCGCGGACCGCGGCGACCAGCAGCTGCACGACCAGCAGCAGGGCCAGGCCCGCGCCCAGGTCGCCGGCCAGCACCACGGCGACCAGGCAGACCAGCGCCGTGCCGCCACCGGCCAGCGCGGCCAGCACCGCCCCGGGCCGCGACGCCGACCGCAGGGCCGCGAGCTGGCCGTCCCGGGCCTGCTCGGCCGCTTCGAGCACGGGCCGGGACCACTGCTGCCGGGCGATCGACGCCCAGTGCCGGGTGACCGTGTCGACCAGCGCGACGCGCCGGTGCCCGTACGCCAGATAGCCGTGCATCACCCGGGTCTCGCGGCGCACCAGCCTCTGCCACCCGGCGACCAGCATCCCGACCAGCCCGGCGACCGCGAGCCCGACCCACCCGAACGCCACCGACAGATAGCCGGTGAGGGCCAGCACCAGCACGGTGTTGACCACAAACTCGGCCCCGAACGCGATCTGCGCGACCTGCTGCGGCGCGGTGACCAGGAAGGTGCTCACCGAGCGGCCGCCGCCGGCCGTCCACGCCGGATCGACCCGCTGCAGCCGGGCGAAGATCGCACCCTTGAGCAGGGTGGTCATCTGGTAGAGCAGCGCGCGCACCAGCCAGGTCGACAGCCAGCGCAGGGCAGCCGCGAGCGCGACGGCCCCGACGACCAGCGCGGCTACGGAAGGCGTCACCGCACCGGCCCGCAGCTCATCGGCGACCCGGCCGACCAGGGCGGGCACGGCCGGCCCGAGCGCGACGACACCCAGCCCGGCGACACAGTAGAGCGCCAGCCAACCCCGATGGGCCCGCAGCAGCGCCCGCAACGCGCCGTTTCGTTCCAGGTCACGGGTGAACTTCTCGACCCGTGACGCCGACGGGAACCTCAGACGCCCGGCCTGGGCCACGGTGAGATCGGCCGGGGCGAGGCGGGCCAGTCGTCCCGCGCGCAGGAATCCGGTCACGAACGGGAGACCTTAGCCCGCGCGTGGCCCTCGTGCGGGGACACCTTCGCGTGACCACCCACTACGGCCGGCGCCCGCTTTGCGGCCCGGAGTTGCAGCCGGCCGCGTCGTCCGGCAGGGTTCTGACCTAGTGCTCTTGGTCACCCCGCCCTGCGTACATCCGCAGTTGAAGGTTCTGAATTTTCAAGATCATCGCAGCTCAGCGAACTTGGGCGGCGTGGCTTACCACCATTAGGTGACCAAGGCGCGTACCGTGTTCCCCAATGCGCCCGGGTCGATGAGGCTCGGGTGGCAAGGCCAACGCGACGGGACGGAGGCAACGCATGCGGCCGGTACGCTTCGTCGCCCTTTCCGAGGACGGCCAGGCCATGGTGCTCGCCGACGAGGTCGGCCGGCTCCTGGCTCTCCCGATCGACGACCGGGTCTCCGGCGCGATCGGCAGCGATGGGCACCCGGTCTCACCGGGCACGGCCGTCGCCGTCATGGCGCCCGACGCCCAGCCCGTGCTGTCCCCACGCGACATCCAGGCCCGCATCCGTTCCGGTGAGTCGGCCGAAGAGGTCGCCCGCATCGCCGGCGTGCCGGTCGACCGCGTCCTGCGTTACGCGGGTCCGGTGCTGCAGGAACGCGCCATGCTGGCGCAGCACGCCCGCCGCACCCGTCTGAAGACTTCGGACTCCGGCGCCCCGCTGGCCGAGGTGGTCGACAGCCGCCTGGCCCAGCACGGCATCGACACCGAGAAGATCTCGTGGGATGCGTTCCGCCGCGAGGACGGCACGTGGCGCATCGTCGCCACCTGGCCCTCCGGCAAGGCGACGGCCCAGGCGATCTGGGACCTCGACAAGGGCCGCCAGGTCGTGTCGCCGCACGACGACATGGCGCAATACCTGTGCGCCGAGCGGCCGACCCAGATCCTGGGTCAGGAGCCCGCTCCCGAGCGCGCCTTCACCGAGCGCGGCGGTCACGGCCTGCCCGGCCCGTCCCGCTCGGCCGAACCGACTCGCGGTGGCCACGGCCTGCCCGCCGCCGAAACTCCGGCCGCCCGTCCCACCCGCGACCCGATCCGGGCCGGGCGTGACGCGCTGCTCGCCTCGCTCGACCGCCCGCTCAGCCCGTCCGCGGGCAGCCGCAGCCTCGACGCCGGCCCCGCCGAGACGCCTCGCCGCCCGGTCGCCGGCGGTGCCGCGGCCCTGCTCGGCGGCGGTTCCGGCTCGGCCTTCGACGAAGACTCCGACCTGCCCAAGGAGGTCCCGGCGGTGCCGTCGCTGGCCGTCCTGCGCCCCCGGCGCACGGTGGGCCAGGGCCAGCAGCAGTCCGGCGAGACCGACGAGGCCAAGCCCCGCAAGCGCCTGCCCAGCTGGGACGACGTCCTGTTCGGCGGCGGCCCCGCGGCCCGAGAGTCGTCCTGACCCGGCTCTTCGTCGCGGTCTACCCACCGCCGTCGGCCCTCACGCCGCTGCTCGACGCCCTGCCGTCGTCATCCCGCCTGACCGCGCTCGACAAGTGGCACCTCACGCTGGTGTTCCTCGGCGACGCTGCAGCCTCTCCGGTCGCCGAGGCCTTGGCTGATGTCCCGTCCCCGCCCCCGTTCGAGCTACGCCTGTCGGGCGGCGGTCGTTTCGGCTCAGTCTCGTGGGCCGGAGTGGACGGTGACGTGGCTCAGTTGCACGAGCTGCGCGAGGGCATCCGCGACGCGTTGACGCTGGCCGGCTTCCCGAGCGACAGCCGCCCGTTCCAGCCCCACTTGACGGTCTCCTACACCCCCGACCCGGCCCTACGGAACGCCCTGGCCGCCTACGAGGGCGCCCCGTGGCCGGTAACCGGGTTCACCCTGCTCGAGAGCACCGAGGGCCGCTACAACCGCCTCGCCAGTTGGCTTCTCTGAACGGCATACTGCCGCTTGTGAACACTGATGCCGTGCGCGTCGAGGACTACCGCGAGATTCTGGCCCTGCACCGCTTCCTGTTCGAAAGCAAAGGCGACGATCTCACCAGCATCTACGCCGGCAGCCCGTACATCGCCGCGGTGCAGAACCGCCTCGCTGACGCTCTCGAGGCCGCCGACCCCGGAGACGGCTGGACCAACTGGCGAGCGGCCGACGGGCACGAGACCCGCGTCGAAGCGGTCCGCCGTCACCTACGCTCGAGCGGCGACGCGTGGAACAGCATGAGTCCCGATGTCCGCGCCGGCTACGTCCGCGATCTGCTCGCGCCGCTACGACTCCCCGAGACACTGCTGGCGGAACTGATCAAGATTCGCGCCCTTCCAGCGACAGGCGACGCGACAACCTGACGCACCACCCGCGGACCACGGGCCACCCACGGACCACGCACCACGCGCCACCCGCGGACCAAGCACCTCACTCCGCCGTCCAAGCAACTCACCCCGCGGGGGATCCCCCCAAATCGATTGTCCCCATTTCCGGCGATCAACGTGGGGTGCCCTGTGGACAACCCTCGGCTGTGGATAACCGGCCCTCCACTCGGATCCCGTTGAGCAGCAGCCTCAAGCCGTACTCGAACTGCTCCTCCGAACCCACCACCGGCATGGCGTCGCCCGGCAGGTCGTCCATCGCGCCGCTCACCTGGTGCCAGCGGGCGTCGCGCTCTCCCGCGTCGACCGCCATCCGCAAGCCGGCCGCCGAGTAGGCGATCAGGGCCTGGAACGCCCGCACGACGTCGGCCGGCGGGAGCCCCGCCTCGGCCAGCGCGGCCAGCAGCCCGCCCGCGTAGCGCCGCCCCCGCGAGCCCAGCGGCGGCCGCGCGGCGACGTGACCGGCGATCCCGGGATGGCGCAACGCCACCGCTCGCATCCCGGTCAGCACGGCCCGGATGCGCTCGTCCCACGGCTCGCCCTCGGCCGGCGGCGGCACCTCGTCGACGATCTGGTCGGCGACCGCGTCGAGCAGGGCCTCGCGGTTGGGGAAGTGGCGGTAGATGGCCATCGGGTCGCAGCCGAGCTCGTTCGCGATGCGCCGCATGGACATCGCCTTCTCGCCCTCACGGTCGCCGAGCGCGAGCGTGGCCTCGGTGATCAGGGCAGGGGTCAACCGCACAGCGCCGAAGTCTACGCCGTAGACATGGGCCGCGCGCTTGTCTACGGTGTAGACATGCGACTCGTAGCCTGGGGCCGACTCGTAGGGGCCACGCTCAGCCTGAGCACCTTCGTCTTCCTGTTCCTTCACGACTCCTGGCGCTCGGACAACATGTTCCTGGTGCCCGATCTGATCCTGATCGTCGCGCTGGCGGTGGCCGCAGCCCTGCCCGAGCGAGCGGCCCGCATGGCGCTGCCGGTCGCGTTCGCCTACAGCGGCGGTGTTTTGGCGACATCGGCGGCTTCTTACGCCGTACGCGATGAGGTCGGCCTGCCCAGCATCGCCGGAGCGGCCGTCGCCCTGATCCTGGCCGCGCTCATGGCCGGCCGGCGCACCTCAGCGCAGGTCTGAGCCGGCGCCTCAGCGCAGGTCCAGGCCGGCCCCTCAGCGCAGGTCCAGGCCGGCCGCTTCGAGCGCACCCACGACCCGCACGCGCTCGATCTCGCGGTCGATGCCGTGGAGCGGGCGCAGGTTCTGCTCCACCCCGAGGCACTCGCAGGCCATGCAGAGGCGGTCGTCGTAGGCCCGCATCACGGCCTCGAACCAGCGGTCGGACTCGAGCGTGACCCCACCGCGGCGCTGACGCTCGAGACGCCGCAGGTCGTGGGCCAGCCACTCGATCGGCGGCGGGCCGAGGCGGGCCACCACGGCGGCCGGGTCGACCTCGTGGCACGCCTGGTCGAGAGGGGTCCACGCACGCTTGCGGCGGAGCTCTTCCCTCCGCCGGACGACCACTACCGCGTACGGCAGGAGAGGAACGAGCGCCGCCGTGAGCACAACCATGTGCGCGTAGGCCACGCACTGACGCTAAAGGGGAACCGAGCCGGATCGGAATAGGCTTTCCTGCCAAATACCCGTCAGGCCGCCCTTTCCGCGACTTTGGGAGGGGCTGCTGGCGCGACCGGCGGGATGGAGACCGGCGCCGGAGGCACCAGCGTCAGGCGGGGACGAGGCCGCAGCGTCATCTCGATCCGCTCACCGTTCGTGCGGAGCTGCCACACCAGGGCGATCAGCCCGGCGACGAAGCAGACGACCCCGGCGCCGGAGATGCTCGACGCCACCCCGAACCGCTCACCCCACCAGCCGGCCAGCGACGCCCCGATCGGCGTGGTGCCGAGGAAGACCAGAACGTAGAGGGCCATCACCCGTCCGCGGTACTCGGGGTCGACGCCCATCTGCACGCGGTGGTTCGCGGCCTGGGCCAAGTAGATCGAGAAGAACCCGGTCGGGATCAGCACCAGCATGGCGACCACGAAGTTCGGGGCGAAGCCGACCGCGAACTCGAGCGCGCCGAACGCGATCGCCGCGCCGATCACCAGGTGCGAGCTGGGCCGGGCCCGGCGGGCGCTGCCGGCCAGGGCGCCACCGAGCGCGCCGACGGCCAGGGCGGTGGTGAGCAGGCCGAACGTGGACGGTCCGGCGTTGAAGTCAATCTTGGCGAGGGCGGCCAGGGTGACCGGGAAGTTGAAGCCGATCATGCCGACCACGAACATCAGGCTGATCGGCAGCACCAGGTCGGGGCGCCGGCCGACGTAGCGCAGGCCGTCCATGATGCGGGCGTCCTTCTTGGCCTGCCGGGCCGCGGGCCTCAGGTCGGCCGCGCGCATGCGGGTGTAGCTGAAGATCGGGGCGATCGCCAGGACGGTCGAGATCAGGAAGACCGGGCCGGTGCCGAAGAGCGCGAGCGCGACGCCGGCCAGGGCCGGGCCGCCGATCCGGGCGGTGTTGAAGGTCGCGGCCGACAGGGCGAGCGCGTTGGGCAGCAGCGGCAGTTCCACCAGTTCGGAGACGAACGCCTGACGGACGGGGGTCTCGACGGCGTTGGCGATGCCGAGCAGACCGGCGAAGAGGAAGACGTGCCAGAGCTCGGCGTGCCCCGAGGCGACCAGCACGGCGAGGGCGATCGCGGTGATCGCGAACGCGGCGTTGGCGATCACGAGCAGGCGGCGCTTGTCGAAGCGGTCGGCGAGCTTACCGGCGTACAGGGTCAGCAGGAGGACCGGCAGGAACTGGAGCGACGTCACCAGGCCGAGCGCGCTGGGCGAGTTGCCGGACAGGTCGAGCACGAGCCAGTCCTGGGCGGTGAACATCATCCACACGCCGACCAGCTTCACGAGCTGGCCGGTGGCGAAGAGCCGGTAGTTGCGAACCCTGAGGGACCGGAATGTGGTGTCCAGCACTGACCGCACGCGGTTGTGCCTCCTGTTCGGTCGTACGCGTCATCGTCTCGTGACGAAGCGCCGCGTAGCCGAACCCTCAGGCGCGGGAGATCTTCTGCAGGATCTCCGAGGCCCGGGCCAGTGTTTCCCGTTCGTCCGGCGCCAGGTCGGCCAGCTGGGTCGCCAGCCAGACGTTCCGCGCCTTCTCGAACTGGGCGTGCACGGCCCGTCCCTGCTCCGTGGCCGACAGGATGACCTGCCGGCCGTCGGTCGGGTGCGGGGTCCGCGCGACCAGGCCACGTTCCTCCAGCTTCCCGACGATCTTGGTCATCGTCGGGGGCTGGACGCGTTCGACGTCGGCCAGTTCACGCGGGGTCAGCGCGCCGGCCAGCTGGAGGCTGGTCAGCGCGGAGAGCTGGCTGAAGGTGAGATCACCGACCGGGCGGGCCTGACGGACCCGCCGGTTCAGTCGCATGATCGCCTCGCGCAGGGCCTTGGCCAGCTCATCGGCTGTGCCTCGATCCGCCACCACGGGACACTCCATCACGGTTCTTAGCCTAGCTAATGAGCCAGGCTAACGACATTGGAAACGCACATGACCTCGGTCACCGCAGGTCACAGGATCCAAGTCTCCAGCGGGCCACGCAAGAAGTAGAGGACGAAGAGCACAGCCACGCCGTACAGGATGGGGTGGACCTCGCGGGCCTTGCCGGTGACCGCCTTGAGGAGCACGTAGGTGATGATGCCGGCGCCGATGCCGTTGGAGATCGAGTAGGTGAACGGCATCAGCGTGATGGCCAGGAACGCCGGGATCGCGATCGTGTAGTCGCTCCAGTCGATCTGCTTCACCGCGGTCATCATCAGGAAGCCGACCACGACCAGCGCGGTCGACGCGGCCTCGAACGGCACCACGGTGACCAGCGGCGCCAGGAACATGGCGAGCAGGAAGAGCACGCCGGTGACCAGGTTGGCGGCTCCGGTGCGGGCGCCCTCACCGACACCGGCCGCGCTCTCGATGTACGACGTGTTGCTCGACACGCTGGCCGCACCACCCGCGGCGGCCGCCACCGAGTCGACGAGCAGAATTTCCCGCGTACGCGGCGGCATGCCCTCGGAATCGAGGAGGTTGCCCTCCTGGCCGACGGCGACCATCGTGCCCATGGTGTCGAAGAAGTCCGTGATCAGCAGCGTGAAGATGAACATGATCACGACCAGCCAGCCCGCCCGCGACCACGAGTCGAGCACGTTGAAGTGGCCGAGCAGCGACAGGTCGGGCGAGCTGACGATCTTCTCGGGCAGCTTCGGGGTGTTCAGCGACCAGCCCTTGGGGTGGGCGATGGCCTCCACGATGATCGCCAGCACGGTGCTGCCGAGGATGCCGATCAGGATCGCGCCGCGCACCTTGCGGACGAAGAGCACCAGCGTGAACAGCAGACCGGCCACGAAGACCACGGTGGGCCAGGTGGAGAGCTTGCCGCCGACGCCGAGCTCGAGCGGGACGGTGGTGCCGGACGCGTCCGGGATGCGGCGCACGAAGCCCGCGTCGACCAGCCCGATGATCATCAGGAACAGGCCGATGCCGACGCCGATCGCGGTCTTGAGCTGGGTCGGAACGGCCCGGAAGACCATCGTGCGCAGACCGGTCAGCACCAGGATCGCGATCAGCACGCCCTCGATGACGACCAGGCCCATCGCGTCGGCCCAGGTCATGGTGGGGGCGATCTCATACGCGACCAGGGCGTTCACACCGAGGCCGGCGGCCAGAGCGAGCGGGAACCGGGCCACGACGCCCATCAGGATGGTCATCAGACCGGCCACCAGCGCCGTGCCCGCGGCCAGGGCGGTGATGGCCAGCTGGGCGCCGTCACCGTCGACCCCGTTGCCGAGGATCAGCGGGTTGAGCACCACGATGTAGGCCATCGTGAAGAAGGTGGCCAGGCCACCGCGAACCTCACGGCCGAGGGTCGAGCCCCGGGCCGAGATCTCAAAGAACCGATCAAAACCATTTTTCGGTGTACGGGTATCGGTTGCGGCGGTCATGCGGCCCTCTCCGGTTCACGAGGAAACTTCGCGGGCATGGTCTCAGCAGTCGATGACCTGCGCAAAACCAGGCTGTGTCGGCCCTGTCACAGGGACCCACCGGTGATCTCCGCGGACCTATCCTGTCGGTGTGAGCACTCCGCAGCCCCGTGTCGAGCCGCTGGACCCACCCATGGTCCCGTTCGCCGTCGGCGGCCTGGCCGCGTTCGCCGTCGCCGCCCTCATCGTGTGGCTGGCCGACGGCCCCGACCGCTGGCTTCAGATCTGCATCGCCGGGTTCCTGGCCGGCATCCCCGGCCTGATCACCATGATCGTCCACGACCGGCACCGTCGCCGCCGCCGCGCGCTGACTCACCCCGAGTTCAGGGTGACGTCAGAGGCCTAGGTGGTCTGCCTAGCTGTGGCCGTAGTCCTCGGCCGGTTCGCTCTCTTCGACCGAGCCGTGACCGCGGCTGACCGCGACCGACTCGACCTCGCTGTCGTCGTAGACCGTGGGCAGCTCGTCGACCGGCGCCTGCGGCTCGGGCGTGCCGAGCAGGGCCTCGGAGTGGGCGCCACAACCGTGGTCGGAGCTCACGGCGCGGCCGTCGTCGGGGGCGTAGAGGTTGCCGCAGACGCCGAACATCGAACGCATCGAACCGGCCAGCGGCAGGTAGAACCCGCAGGTGCCGCAGCGGGCGTTGCGCGGGGCGGCCACTGAGATGGGCGCCTCGGGACCGGCCTCACCGTCGTACCACCTCTGGGCGGCGTCGATGCGGCCCTCCCGCGACATGACCCGCGAGCGGCCGAGGCCGAGTTCCCAGCTGACCTCTTCGACGGCTGGGTCGTCGCTCAACACGTAGCCCTGGGCCAGGCGCTCGTCGTCGGGCGCGGTGGGCATGAGATCGCCCACACCGAGGTCGCCCGGCTGGAGGCGCTCGTTCCACGGCACCCAGCCCGGAGCGAGCAGCGCGTCGGGCCCCGGCAGCAGCACGGTTTCGCAAATGGTGACGTGGCGGCTGCGCGGCACCCGCGTCACCGTGACCGCCCAGCGCCAGCCGCGGTAGCCCGCGAGGTGACTCTCGAACAGGTGGGTCACAACCCGGTCGCCCTCGGCAATGGCCTCGAGGTGGTCGCCGACGTCAGCCGGGTCCACATCGGTGATGGCGCCCCGAGCGACCCCGACAGCATCGGCACAAACCTGGTCGAGGCGGGCGGCACGCGTGGTGGTCCGAGTCGTCACCTGTCTATTGTCCCCCACCCGGTCACCTGTTCCGCACCGACTCCCCCGGATTCTGCCGGTCCCGGAACGGGACACCGCTCGCTCCCATCAGTCAGGATGGGTGCCATGCCGCTGCTTCCCTCTCTCGGACGCACCGTCGGCACCGGCGTCAAGGCGGCCCGCCTGCTGGTGCGCGGTTCCGTGCGCGGTGGAGCGTGGGCCACCCGCCGGGTCGGCACGGCGCGGGCCAAGGGCGCCGCCAACGAGACCGGCATGATCCGGCTCTTCGACCTGCACGCGCTCTCCTGCGCCGGTGACACGCTGATCGCGATCGGCCTGGCCGGCACCATCTTCTTCAACGTCCCGCTGGGCGAGGCCCGCAGCAAGGTCGCGCTCTACCTGCTCATCACCATGGTGCCGTTCGCGCTGCTGGCCCCCGTGGTCGGCCCGCTGCTCGACCACTTCCGCCACGGCCGCCGCTACGCCCTCGCGGTCACGATGCTCGGCCGGGCCTTCCTGGCCTACGTGATCTCCGATCACCTTTTCGGCTGGGGACTTTATCCGGCGGCTTTCGGGGTTCTCGCGCTTTCCCGTGCGTACGGCGTAGCCAGGTCAGCCGCCGTGCCCAGACTTCTGCCCGAGGGCATCGGCCTGTCTCAGGTCGGCGCCCGGGCCAGCGTCTACGGCACGTTCGCGGGCGCCGTGGTCGCCCCCGTCGGCCTGCTCGCGTTCAAGTTCGGCCCGCAGTGGCCCCTGCGCGTGGCGATGATCATTTTTATCGTGGGCATGGTGGTGTCGCTGCGCCTGCCACCGCGCGCCGACTCCGACCCGCCCGAGGCCGTGCCCCGCCCGTGGCGCACGATGCTGCGCCTGGGCCGCGGCGAGGACCGCCCGCTCTCGGGCAAGCTGGTGGTCGCCACGCTGATCGGCGCCGCCAGTCTCCGCCTGCTCTACGGCTTCATGCTGCTGTTCCTGGCCTTCGTCATCATGGCCGACCAGCTCGACACCACGATCCTGGGCAACGACATCGGCCGCCAGGGCTCGGTCGGTCTGATCGGTGGCGCCCTGGCCGTGGGCACGTTCCTGTCCACCGCCGTCGGCACCCGTCTGCGCATCCGCCGCCCGCTGGCCCTGCAGTCAGCCGGCCTCACAGTGACGGCGGCGACGGGCGTGCTGGCCACGCTCTTCTACAGCCTGGCCACGGTCACCTTGCTGGCGCTGGTGGTGGCCATCTTCAGCGGCATTGCCAAGCTGGCGGTCGACGCCAGCATCCAGGAACGCGTCCCCGAACGCCTGCGCGCCAGCGCGTTCGCCCACTCCGAGACGGTCCTGATGATCGCCTGGGTGCTGGGCGGCGGCATCGGCATCATCCCGCTCCCCGGCCGCCTCGGCGTCGGCCTGGCCGCCCTGCTGGCCGTCGCGGCCGCGGTCCGGGCCGGCTACATCGCCACGCGCCTGCACAACGAACGCCTGAGCGGCCGGGTCGACGACCCCACGCCCGTCTCACCCGCCGTCGGCACCTCCGCCGAACCTGGCCCCGCTTCGCCCGGCCGTTCTCACGCCGACAGCCAGCCGTCCACTCCCGGCGAGTCACGTGACGGCCAGACACGGACCACCCGCTCCGCCGAGCCGACCGACCCGTGGCCCGAGGCACCAACCGTGCCGACCCGGACCCGAGCCAACAACGTGCCACCCCCCAACCGGCCCACGTCTCCCTCGTCGCGGCCCGGGCAGCCCTCGGCGCAGCCCGCGCGGCCCCCGCGCGGCACCGACCCCACCAAGGTCGACCTGGGCGAGCCCAAAAAGGGCTGGCTCAGTCGCCGCAGGGACAAGAAGGCCGCCTCCGAGCCGCCACCCCCGCCGCCGCCTCCTCCGCCGCCGACCCAGGAGGAGCCCAAGCCCGACCCGGCACTGGCCCCGCCCGGCTTCCACGTCTATCGCCCGAGCTCAGCCGACCACCCCACCAACGGCAACTCCTCCCCCACCAACGACCCGGACCGCTGAGACCCGCCCATCATGCTCGCCAACCGGCCCGCCCGGGGGTTATCCACAATCCCGCGCTGTCCACAGGCAGGACACCCCCAGGTCCGCGTTGATCGCCAATTTCCGCCAGGATGGGTGTTGGGTGGAGGCCCCCTGGTAGGGCGGGTAATGCGCTAGGTAAGGCGCTAGGTAAGGCGCGCTACAGAGACGACGATCAAGGACGTGCGACCGGGTCCGACCGCCGCGGCTGTCGGGGCCCGTCACGAAGCCACGGATTCCGGAGCTGTCACCATCGCGCCCAGCCACAGCAGCCGGGACCGTCACTAAGCACCGCGAGGAGCCCCGTTGAGATTCAAGGACGCCGCCCGATGACTCTGCCCCTCCTGGTCGTAACCGCTGTGGCCGCTGAGGCCGAAGCTGTGCGGGCGGGCGCCGACCCCGACCACGTCGTCGTCGAAACTGTCGGTGTCGGGCCCGCGGCCGCTGCGGCCGGCACGGCCCGGCTGCTGGCAAGCGCAGGCGCGAGCGCGAGCGCGAGCGGGCGTGGGAGTGGAAGCGCGAGCGGGAACGGGCCCTACCGCGCCGTCGTCTCAGCGGGAATCGCGGGCGGCTTCGTCGGGCGGGCGCCGGTCGGATCAGTCGTTGTCGGCGTCCGCAGCATCGCCGCCGATCTGGGCGCCGAAACCCCCGACGGCTTCCTCACGGTCGACGAGCTCGGCTTCGGCACCAGCGTGATCGACGCCGACCCGGCGCTCGTGAAAGCGCTCACCGATGCCCTGCCCACAGCGGTCCCGGGGGACGTCGTGACCCTGAGCACCGTCACCGGCACCACCGCCACCGCCGAGCGGCTGGCGCGAAGTTATCCACAGGCCGTGGCCGAGGCCATGGAGGGCTACGGGGTGGCGGTCGCCGCCGCCGGGCTTCCCTTCGTTGAGCTGCGCAGCATCTCCAACCCGATCGGGCCTCGGGACAGGGCGGCGTGGCGGCTCAAGGAGGCCTTCGCGGCGTTGTCCACAGCTTCCGGCGCATTGTGGAAAGCCTGTGGATAACTTGCCGGAACGAAGCCCGGAACGAAGCCCGGAACGGAGCCCGGAGCGAAGCGGCGAGAAAGGCACGCGGAGGGCGTGTGGGATGAGAGACACCTGTCGCGCCGCCCGATGACCGGGTGACGCGTCTAGCGTGGACGCCGTGGCGCTTTCACTCGCGGTCTCTCCGTGCCCCAACGACACGTTCGTCTTCCACGCTCTGGTGCACGGGCTCATCCCGGGCGCTCCCGAGGTCAACCTGACGTTCGCCGACGTCGACGTGACCAACACGGCGGCCGAGCGGGGCGAGTTCGACCTGGTCAAGGTCAGCTACGCGGCTCTGCCGTGGCTGCTCGACGACTACGAGCTGCTGCCCACCGGCGGCGCGCTCGGCCGGGGCTGTGGTCCGCTCGTGCTCACCCGGGAACCGGGCGTCGATCTCACCGGCAAGACCGTGGCCGTGCCGGGCGACCGTACGACGGCTTATCTGCTCTTCCGCCTCTGGTCGGCCGACCGGGCGCCGGGCCGCATCGAGGTCGTCCCGTTCCACCAGATCATGCCGGGCGTGGCCGAGGGCAAGTACGACGCCGGTCTGGTCATCCACGAGGCCCGTTTCACCTACCAGCGCCACGGCCTGCACGCGCTGGCCGACCTGGGCGAGTGGTGGGAGGCCGACACGGGTCTGCCGATCCCGCTGGGCGCGATCCTCGCCAAGCGGGGCGTGGTCGACCCGGCCCAGGCGACCGAGTGGATCCGCAACTCGGTGAGCATGGCCTGGGCCAACCCCGACGCGAGCCGCGAGTTCATCCTGGCCAACGCGCAGGAGATGGAGCCCGAGGTCGTGCAGCAGCACATCGACCTCTATGTGAACGAGTTCACGCTGGAGCTGGGCCGAGACGGACTCGCCGCCGCCGACGCCCTGTTGCAGCGTTCGGCAGCGGCGGGTCTGACGCCTGCTGTGAAACCTTTTATCTAGACTTCGAACTCTTTCGCGACGGCACGCACGAGTTGCGCGATCTTCTGCGCGACTCGTTTGTCCGGGTAGCGCCCGCGGCTCAGTCCGGGCTGCACCTGCGACTCGAGGACCTTGATCATGTCTTCGACCATGCTGTGCAGCTCTTCCGCCGGGCGGCGTCGCAGCTCCGCCAGCGACGGCGGGGCGTCGATCAGCTTGACGCCCATGGCCTGGGCGCCCTTGCGGCTGTCGACCACACCGAACTCGATGCGCTGACCCGTCTTCAATTCGGCCACCCCGGCCGGCAGCGCGCCCTTGGGCAGGAACACGTCGCCGCCCTCATCGCTGGTGACGAATCCGAATCCCTTCGCCGCGTCGTACCACTTCACTCGACCCGTGGGCACCGCTGACCTCAACTTCACTCAATGGAAACAACCGCTCACCGCAAGGCTACTTAAGCGGTGCCCGTCGGCCCAACCGCAATCTCGCGCAGCAGAGCGGGCAGGGCGGTCAGATCCTTCAGCACGTACGCGGCCCCGGCGTCCCAGAGTTCGTCGGCTGAGCAAGGCCCGGTCGTCACACCGATCCCAGGCACCCCGGCCGTTCGCGCCGCCACCATGTCGGCCACGTGATCGCCCACATACCAGCGCACACCATGCTCGACCAGCGCCGCCGCCTTGCCCTCGGCGAACAGGTCACCGGCCAGCTCGTCGGCGACCATGCCGAGGTGGTCGAGATGCAACGCGGCCAGCCGCCCCAGCTTCGAGGTGACGACCACCACCCGAAGCCCCAGCGAGCGGACGGCCGCCAACGCTTCGACCGCGCCCTCGGTGGGCACGGCCGGGGTGATCGCGTGTTCGACGTAGAGGGCGCGATAGGTGGTGACCGCCTCCTCGACCTGGTCGGCCGAAAACCAGTGCGCCAGCTCGGTGCGCAACGGCGGCCCCAGGCGCGTGACCGCGAGGTCGGCGTCGACGAAGACGCCGGTCGAAGCGGTCAGCGCCCGGTAGGCGGCGTGAATGCCGGGCCGGGAGTCGATCAGGGTCATGTCCAGGTCGAACCCGACCGCCGGGCTCATCATCGACGAACCCGGCGCACGTGTGAGAAAAGCGTCACGCGGGGGTCGACGGGATGTAGTTCAGGCGGTCCACCGGCAGCGGGAAGGTCTGGTCGTCACCGAACGGTGACGGCGCCGCCGCGCGGTCCGAGATGAGCTCGGAAACGTTCAGGTGGCCCTTCATGTCGACCGACTGCGTCTGGCGGGGGCCCGCGCCGCCCTTGACGTCGGTCCCGGGCAACTTGTTCTTCGCGGCCACAGATGTCCCCTTCAGCGTCCGTACGGATCAGTGTCCGGGCCATGCCGGACACCTCAATATCGTCCCACGGCGGCTAGCGTTGAACACGATGGCCACCACATTCGCCGATCAACTCCGGTCGCTGACCGACGAGGCGCTGAGCGCGCTCGTCCAGTTGCGTCCCGACCTCGTCGTGCCCGTGCCCGCCGACATCTCCGCGCTCGCCGTGCGCGCGCAGTCCCGCGGCTCGGTCGCGCGCTGCCTCGACGGCCTCGACGAGTTCACCCTCCACATCCTCGACGCGGCCCGCCTGAGCCGCTCCGAAGAGACGGCCACCACCTCGGTCGAGGCCATTCTCGAACTGGCCCCCGGGGTCGCGCCCGACGACGTCCGGGTCGCGGTCGACCGGCTGCGAGTGCGTTTCCTCCTGTACGGCGGTGCGGACGCCCTCCACCTGGTCGGCGCGATCGACGAGGTCACCTCCCCCTACCCCGCCGGCCTGGGCCGTCCCGCCGATTTCCTCGACCCGCAGGCGGCCGCGCTCTGCGCCGACAAGGCCAAGCTGCGCCGTACGGTCCTGGCCGCCCCGCCCGGCGCCCGCGCGGTGCTCGACCGGCTCGCCGTGGGCCCGCCGATCGGCGCCCTGCGTCGCGAGTCGGTCGCCGAGCCGGTGCAGTGGCTGGTCGACAACCACGTGCTGGTGCCGATCAGCGAAGCCGGCCGCGCGCCCCGCCCCGACGGCGAGCTGGTCGAGCTTCCGCGCGAGGTGGGCATGCTGCTGCGGCGTGACACCGGCCCGCTGGGTGCGCTGCGGCCGTTCCCGCCGATCCCCGAGGGCACGACCCGCGACCCGAAGTCGGTCGACTCGGCCGGCGCGGGTCAGGTGATGGAGGCCGTCCGCAGCACCGAGTCGCTGCTGGAGGCGCTCGCGGCCGAGCCCGCTCCGGTGTTGCGGGCCGGTGGTCTGGGCGTACGGGATCTCAAGCGTCTCGCCCGCGCGGCCGGGCTGGACGAGCCGGGGGCCGCGCTGCTGCTCGAGATCGCGTACGCGTCGGGGCTGCTCGGCGAGACCGACGCGTCCGGCACGAGCCGCTCGGTCACGGTGAGCCGGGCCGGCGGAACCGTCGACGAGATCTTCCTGCCCACCGGTGCGTACGACCTGTGGCGCGCGCTCAGCATCGCCCAGCGCTGGTCGGCCCTGGCCCACGCGTGGCTCGCGATGACCCGGCAGCCGGGCCTGGTGGGTCAGCGCGACGACCGGGACCGCCCGATCAACGCGCTCGCCCCCGACGCCGAGCGCGCCGGCGCCCCGCTGGCCCGGCGCGAGGGCCTGCTCGTGCTGGCCGACCTCAAACCGGGCACGGCACCGCAGGTCGACGAGGTTCTGGGCCTGCTCGCCTGGCAGACCCCGCGGCGCTCGCGCGGGCGTGAGGCGGCCCACCGCGACGCCCTGGCCGGCGCGGCGCAACTGGGTGTGAGCGCGCTCGGGGCCATCACCTCGTACGGGCGACTGCTGCTGGAAGACGTGGACGAGGGCGACACCGACCCGCTCGGGGTGCGGCCGGGCTCGGCCGAGCCGCCCGGTGACGCCGTCCGCACGCTCGACGCGCTGCTGCCGGCCCCGGTCGACCACGTGCTCGTGCAGGCCGATCTGTCGGTGGTGGTGCCCGGTCCGCCCGAGCCCGAACTGGCGGCCGAGCTCGACGTGATCGCCGAGCCCGAGTCGGCCGGCGGCGCCAGCGTGTTCCGGGTCACCGCGGCCAGTGTGCGGCGGGCCCTCGACGTCGGTTACACGGCGGCCGACCTGCACTCGCTGTTCCGGCGCCGGTCGCGCACCCCGGTGCCGCAGACGCTGACCTACATGATCGACGACGCCGCGCGGAAGCACGGCGGGCTGCGGGCCGGGTCGGCCGGTTCCTACCTGCGCAGCGACGACGAGGCGCTGCTGGCCGAGGTGATGGCCGAAAAGCGGCTCGCTCCGCTCGGCCTGCGCCAGATCGCCCCGACCGTGCTGGTCAGTCCGCTGCAGGTGGCGCGGCTGCTGGGCGGCCTGCGCGAGGCGGGCTTCGCGCCGGTGGCCGAGGACGCCGGGGGCGCCGCCGTGCTCACCCGGCCCAAGGTGCGGCGAGCTCCGACCCGTTCGTCGGTGGCCTCGCGCCTGGCCGAACAGACCGGTCCGCCGGTGCTCGCCGGGCCGCGGCTGGCCGGCGTGGTCGAACAGATCCGGCGCGGTGACATCGCCACCCGCGCGGCCCGCCGGGCCCCGGTCAGCGTGCGCGCGGCCAACGGGCAGGGCGTGCCGGGGCTCACCTCGGTGCAGCAGCACGGGCAGGCGATGGCGGTGCTGCAACAGGCCGTACGGGAAAAGGTCCGGGTCTGGGTGGGTTATGTCGACTCGCACGGGGCGACTCTGTCGCGGCTGGTGCGGCCGGTGTCGCTGAGTGCGGGCTATCTGCGGGCCGAGGACGAACGAACCGAGACCCTGCACACGTTCGCGCTGCACCGGATCACGGCCGCGGTACCGGACGATCAGGCGTAGAAGTGGCCGCACGCCCCCGAACGCGTGCGGCCTCTTGATCAACGAGTCGCGGGGCCGGAGGGTTGCCCGGGTTTCCGTGTCACACTGGAGGGTCGGTTAGTGCTCTTCGAAGGGTGATTCAGTGAGCGGCGGACCTCTGATCGTCCAGTCCGACAAGACTCTTCTGCTGGAGGTGGACCACCCCGACGCGCAGGCGTGCCGGATGGCCATCGCCCCGTTCGCCGAGCTGGAACGGTCTCCGGAACACGTCCACACCTACCGGTTGACCCCGCTCGGCCTCTGGAACGCCCGCGCCGCCGGCCACGACGCCGAGAGCGTGGTCGACTCCCTGATCAAATACTCGCGCTACCCGGTCCCGCACGCGCTGCTGGTCGACGTGGCCGAGACCATGGACCGCTACGGCCGTCTCCAGCTGGTCAACGACCCGGGTCACGGCCTCGTGCTGCGCGGCCTCGACAAGATCGTGCTGGTCGAGGTGGCGAAGTCCAAGAAGCTGGCCGGCATGCTCGGCGCCAAGATCGACGACGAGACCATCGCCGTCCACCCGTCCGAGCGCGGCCGCCTCAAGCAGGCGCTGCTCAAACTCGGCTGGCCGGCCGAAGACCTCGCGGGCTACGTCGACGGCGAGGCCCACGAGATCAGCCTGGCCGAAGACGGCTGGACCCTGCGGTCCTACCAGCAGGAGGCGGTCGACGGCTTCTGGGCGGGCGGCTCGGGCGTGGTGGTGCTGCCCTGCGGCGCCGGCAAGACGCTGGTCGGCGCGGCCGCGATGGCCACGGCCAAGGCCACGACGCTGATCCTGGTGACCAACACGGTGGCCGGGCGGCAGTGGAAGCGCGAGCTGATCGCCCGCACGTCGCTGACCGAGGAGGAGATCGGCGAATACTCGGGCGAGCGCAAGGAGATCCGGCCGGTCACCATCGCGACCTATCAGGTGCTCACGTCCCGCCGCGGCGGCGCGTTCACCCACCTCGACCTGTTCGGCGCCCGCGACTGGGGCCTGGTCGTCTACGACGAGGTCCACCTGCTGCCGGCGCCGATCTTCCGGTTCACCGCCGACCTGCAGGCCCGTCGCCGGCTCGGCCTGACCGCCACCCTGGTGCGCGAGGACGGCCGCGAGGGTGACGTGTTCTCGCTGATCGGTCCGAAGCGCTACGACGCCCCCTGGAAAGACATCGAGGCCCAGGGCTGGATCGCGCCCGCCGAGTGCGTCGAGGTGCGGGTCACGCTGACCGACGCCGAGCGGATGACCTACGCGGTGGCCGAGTCCGAGGAGCGCTACCGGGTGGCGGCCACCGCCCGCACCAAGCTGCCGGTGGTGAAGGCGCTGGTCGACAAACACCCCGACGAGCCGGTGCTGGTCATCGGTGGCTTCCTCGACCAGCTGCACCAGCTCGGCGAATACCTCGACGCCCCGATCGTGCAGGGTTCGACCACCAACAAGGAGCGCGAGCGCCTGTTCGACGCGTTCCGGGCCGGTGAGCTGCGCACGCTGGTGCTGTCGAAGGTCGGCAACTTCTCGATCGACCTGCCCGAGGCGGCGGTGGCCATCCAGGTCTCCGGCACGTTCGGTTCCCGGCAGGAAGAGGCCCAGCGCCTCGGCCGGGTGCTGCGCCCCAAGGCCGACGGGCGCCAGGCCCACTTCTACACGGTGGTCTCCCGCGACACCATCGACACCGAATATGCCGCCCACCGCCAGCGCTTCCTGGCCGAGCAGGGCTACGCCTACACGATCGTCGACGCCGACGACATCCTCGGCCCGGCGCTCCCCCAGATCGACTGACGACATCCGGGCGTACGGCCGCACGGGCCGTACGCCCTATGAGGTCGGCTGGGGCACGGGAGCGGTGACCGCGGGCTCGGGCGGGGCCGGCTGCTCGGTGGAATCGACCCGGGCCAGGAAGAGCGCGGACGCGCAGAACGCGAACACGACCAGCAGCGCGCCGACTCCGACGAACCACGGCCAGAGCCGCCGGCGGGGAGGTTGGGGCGCCCTCGGCTGGGTGCCGGCCTCCTCGTGTGCGGCCGCCGCCACCACCTCGGGGCTGCCGAGCTTTTCGAGCATCTCGATGAGCTCACCCTCGCTGTCGAGGTTGCGGTCGACCCGCTCGGCGGCGATGTGCGCCTCGAGGTCGGCGAGCAGTTCCCGGCGCTGGAGCACGGGGATCCCGGCCAGCCGCTGGTCGACCTCGCGCAGATATTCCGCGACGACATCGTTCTGCCTGGTCTTCATGCGGCCTCCCCGGTTCCCACGAGACGGTCGACGGTCTGTCGAAACGACACCCATTCGGTGCGGAAATGGTCGAGCGCGGAGCGCCCGTCCGAGGTCAACCCGTAGTAGCGCCGCGGTGGTCCGCTCGGCGACTCGACCCACTTGCTCTCCAGCCAACCCGAGCGGCGCAGGCGCGAGAGCAGCGGATAGATCGTGCCCTCCCCGGCGGCCAGGTTGGGTTCCTCGCCCAGCCGACGCACGATCTCGTTGCCGTACCTGTCTTCGAGCTCGACCATCGACAGGACGCAGAACTCCAACGTGCCGCGGCGCAGACTCGTCGACAACTGCGAGACATCTGCCATGCGGCACACAGTACCTTGCGTCGCAAGGTACCCGCTACCCCGGCAGCGCGGGCCCCGGCGTGAGCAGGTCTTCGAGCAGGTCACCGTGCTCTTCGACCCGCTCCAGCACGTCGGACGCCCGGTAGTGCCGCGGTTCCTCGGCCCCGGTCGCGACGGCCTCCACCTCGTCCCACGTGAGCGGCGTGGAGGCGGTCGGCACCTCCTGGGCCCGCAACGAATACGGCGTCACCGTGGTCTTGGCGGCCGCATTCTGACTCCAGTCGATGAAGACCTTTCCCGGCCGTACGGCTTTGGCCATCTTCGCGGTGATCGAGCCGGGCACCATCGTGGCCAGTTCCTCGGCGACCCTCTTCGCGTACCGGGAAACGAACTCCGAATCCTGGGTGCCCGAGATGGGGCAGCACAACTGCATGCCTTTCTTGCCCGAGGTCTTCGGATAGGCGGCCACCCCGTCGGAGGCCAGCCGGTCGCGCATCAGAACCGCCACCGCGCTGCATTCCCGCAACCCGGCCGGCGCGCCCGGATCGAGGTCGACCACCAGCAGGTCGGGATCCTGACCGATCCGCCACTGCGGCGTGTGCAGCTCGAGGGCGGCCAGGTTGGCCAGCCAGACCAGGGTCGGCAGGTCGTCCACCACGACGAAGTCGATCGTCTCCCGGCTCTTGGTCGACCCGGGCACCGGCAGCGTCTCCAGGCGCACCCAGGACGGCGTACCGCCGGGCTTGTTCTTCTCGAAGAAATGCACCCCGTCGACGCCGTTCGGATAACGGATGCGGGTGACCGCACGGCCGGCCAGGTGCGGGAGCATCACCGGCGCGATCCGTGTGTAGTAGTCGATGACCTCGCCCTTGGTGAAACCCGCGGCCGGGTACATCAGCTTGTCGAGGTTGGACAATTCGAAATCGCGTCCGTCGATCGAGACGGGAAACCGTTCACCGGCCATCCTCGTCCTCCTCCACGCATTCCTCGGGAGACTTGTCGTCACGCAAACGCAGAAAACGGGGGAACCGCAACCGTCCGTCCGGCGTCCGGTTCCCGTAACGCACCTCGACCACCAGTTCGGGCCGTACCCAGTGCGCGCCCCGGGAATCCTCACGCGGGACCGCACCCGCCACGAACGGCGAATCGCTCCGGGCCAGCGGTTCGAGCGCGGCCAGCAGCTCCTTCTCGGCGACCGCCCCGATGCCGCCGCCGACCCGGCCCCGGAACGCCAGTCCGTCCGCGGTCGGCACGCCGACGAGCAGGCCGCCGAGCTTGCGGACACCGGCGCGCCACCCACCGATCACGTAGTCGCCCGTACGGTCGAACTTGACCTTGACCCAGTCGGGCGAGCGCGACCCCGGCAGATAAACCGAGTCCTCCCGTTTGGCCACCACGCCCTCGAGATGGTTCTCGCGGGCCGCCTGCGCGGTCGCCGGCCCGTCACCGAACGCGGGCGGCACCATCCACCGGGGCGCGGCCAGCCCCAGCTCCTCGAGTTTCTCGCGACGGGCCAGGTAGGGCAGGCCGGTGAGGTCCTCGCCGTCGTAGTAGAGCAGGTCGAAGATCATGTACGTGACGGGAAGCGTCGCCGCCAGCCGGGCCGCCCGCAGCCGCTCGCGGACGTGCATCCGCTCGGCCAGCGCCGTGAACGAGGGCCGGCCCGCGTCGTTGAGCACGACCATCTCGCCGTCGAGCAGCGTGCCCTCGGGCAGGTGAAGATCGGCTATCTCGGGGTATGCGGCAGTGACGACCGCACCGGAACGCGCGAACAGGTCGGGTGGACCCCCGGTGAAGAGCGCGAGGACACGGACTCCGTCCCACTTGAACTCGTAGCTCCACCCGGGCCCGGCCGGCAGCGCGCCCGAGGTCGCGAGCATGGGAGACAATGGCGCACCGGGCACCCGATCACCATAGGCAGGGACGAACACCTTACGCAGGAGTCTCAGTGATGCGATCCTGATCAGGGGTTTTTCCCGAACGGGGTATCTGGAGGGGACATGAGAGCGATCTGGAAGGGCGCGGTCTCCTTCGGGCTGGTGTCCATCGCGGTCAAGCTGTACTCCGCCACCGAGGAGAAGGACATCCGGTTCCACCAGGTGCACCGCACCGACGGCGGCCGCATCAAATACCAGCGCACGTGCTCGATCGACGGCGAAGTGGTCAGCTACGACGACATCGCCAAGGGTTACGACATCGGCGGCGGCGAGATGGTCATCCTGACCGACGAAGACTTCTCCGACCTGCCGCTGACCACGTCCCGGGCGATCGACGTGCTGGAGTTCGTGCCGGCCGACGACATCGACCCGATCCTGTTCGCCAAGGCGTACTACCTCGAGCCCGAGGGGCAGGCGGCCAAGCCGTACGTGCTGCTCCGCGACGCCCTGCAGGACGCCGACCGGGTCGCCATCGTCAAGATCGCCATCCGGCAGCGGGAGCAGCTGGCCACCCTGCGCGTGCACGAGGACGTGCTGGTGCTCAACACGATGCTCTGGCCCGACGAGGTGCGCACCCCCGACTTCGGCTTCCTCGACGAAGACATCGAGACCCGCCCGGCCGAGCTCGCCATGGCCAGCTCGCTGATCGACTCGATGGCCGGCAGCTTCAAGGCCGACGAGTTCACCGACAACTACCGGGCCGCGCTCCAGGAGGTCATCGACGCCAAGGTCGAGGGCCGCGAGATCGTGCAGCCGGAAGAGGCCGAGGAGGCCCCGGCGGCCGCGGTCGACCTGATGGCGGCGCTCAAGGCCTCGGTCGAGCGGGCGAAGAAGGCGCGCGGCGAGGATGCCGCAGCGGGCGGCTCCGGATCAGCGTCGACAGCGAAGAAGGCGCCCGCTGCGAAGACCACGGCAGCAGCCAAGAAGGCCCCGGCGAAGAAGGCGACGCCCGCCAAGAAGACGACCGCGGCGAAGGCCACGCCCGCCAAGAAGGCCGTGAAGAAGTCGGCATGACTAGAGTTGCGCCGTGGGATTGACGTGGGCTGAGTCTTATCTGGGCAAGGTGCGGGCGAGCATCGGCGACACCGACACGATCCTGTTCGTCGGGGCGCGCGGGGTGATCCTCGACGATCAGAACCGTCTGCTGCTCATCCAGCGCTCCGACAACCACCGCTGGGCCATCCCGGCCGGGGCGATGGAACTCGGCGAGAGCATGGAGGAGTGCGCGATCCGCGAGACGTGGGAGGAGACCGGCTTGCGGGCCACCTCGCTCACGCCGTTCGCATTCTACTCGGCCTACACGTACACGAACGACTACGGCCACTCCTACCAGCAGATCCTGATGTCGTTCCGGATCCACACCTGGGAGGGCGAGCTGCTGCGCCAGACCGACGAATCGGTCGACGCCGGCTTCTTCCCGCTCGACGCGCTCCCCGGGCCGAAGTCGTTCGTGATCGACGAGGTGCTGGCCGACCTGGCTCAGTTCGAGTCGACCGGCCGGCTGGTCATGAAGTGAGCTCGGCCTCGAGCCGCCGACCAACCATTTCCCCGTACGCGTCCAGGCCGCCCCGCCGTCAGCCGGCGCTCCGCACCTCACGCGTGAAGTCGTGGCCGCAGGGGAGCACCACGAAGACCACCGATCGGACGACCATGGTGCCGTCCGGGAACTCCTCGTAGTCGAGCGGCTCGGCATTCACGTCGGTCACGGCGTCACCGCATGTGACGCAGCGACCGTCCTCGGTCACCACCCCGAACACGTGGGCCGGCATCTCGTCGGCGGCGGGCTGGGGTGCACTCATCTGAGGCTTGGGCATGTCATTCACCGTACGGCGGGCTCGGGCAGTGGCTTGACCGCCCCGGCCAGCGTGAGCGAGACGATCAGCAGGACGGCCACCGCGGCCAGGCCGTTCTTGACGGTCACGTGGTCGCCGAGGAAGCCGATCAGGGGCGGGCCGCCGAGGAACGCGCAGTAGCCGATCGAGGCGACGACGCTGACCCGGGCCGCCGCGTGGGCCGGATCGTCGGCGGCCGCGCTCATGCCGACCGGGAAGCCCAGCGACGCGCCCAGCCCCCAGAACAGCGCGCCGACAAAAGCGAACGGCGTCGACGGCCCGAGGATGTACAGCGCGAGGCCGGCCAGGCTCACCGCGGCCAGGACCCGTACGACGGGAACCCGGCCGTAACGGTCGAGCAGGGCCGGACCGAACCAGCGGCCGGCGGTCATCGCGCTCAGGAACAGGGCGAACGCCAGCGTGCCGACCGCCGCCGAAGTGCCGTAGCTGTCGATCATCGAGACGCTGATCCAGTCGATGCCGGCGCCCTCGGTGAAGGCGAACGCCAGCACGAAGATGCCGACCAGGATCGTGCGCGGCTCCCGCCACGTCGACACGGCCTGCCGGAAACGCTCGCCCCGCGAGATGACCGGCGGGTTGGAGCCGATCATCGTGGGGTCGGAGGGCGTCACGGTCGGCGCCGGACCCGCGTCGTCGGGGACAAAGGCCCGCACCGAGACGATGACGATCGCCGCGATCAGCACCGCGGTGACCGCGAGGTGGATCGTGACCGAGACGCCGACCGCGACCGCACCCGCGCCGACCAGCGCGCCCGCGACCGTGCCGACGCTGAAACCGGCGTGGAAGCGCGGCATGATCGCCTTCCCGAGACGGCGCTCGACGATCGCGCCCTGCACGTTCATGGCGACGTCCCAGGCGCCGTTCGCGAAGCCGAACGCGAACAGGGCGAGCACGACCGGGAGCACGCCGAACTCGTAGCCGACCGAGATCGAGAGCATGGCCAGGCCGAGCAGCCCGCCCATCGCGGCCACCGTCCGGCTCGACCCGAAGCGATCGACGATCTGGCCCGCGAGCAGCAACGAGACGATCGAGCCGGCGGCCAGAGCGAGCAGCACGAGCCCCAGGCGGGACGGGGTGAGCCCGAGCTCGTCGCGCACCTGCGGGATGCGGGAGGCCCAGCTGGCGGCCGCGACCCCGGCCATGATGAAGGCGGCGTAGACGGCCCGGGTGGCCGCTCGCACCTCCGGCGCTGCTCGTTCCTCAGTCACTGCCCGTTTCTCCGTCACTGCGCTATCCCCAGGAAACGGCCGACCATCGCGCGGGTGTCGGCGCGGTCGAAGGTGGCGGTGGACAGGGTCAGATGCATGACGAGTCCTTCGATCAAGGCGTCGACGGCCCGGGCGCTGACCGGATCGACAAAACGCTCCAGCACCGCCCGTGACCGGCGCATCCACGACTCGGTCACACTCCGCAGCGCCGGGTCGCGCAGGGCCGCGAGATAGAGCTCGTACGCGACGGCCCAGTCCCGCGCGTCGCCACCCGCCCCGCCGTGGATCAGGTCGGTGACCGCGTCGGCGAACCCGGCCAGGTCGGTCACGTGCTCGAAGTGCGCCTCGTAGCGCGGCGACATCTGCTCGGAGTGCCGCCGGAAGGCCTGTTCCAGCAGGTCCTCGATCCCGCTGAAGTGATAGGTGATCGAGCCCAGCGGCACGTCGGCCGCGGCCGCGATGCGCCGGCTGGTGGTGCCCGCGACGCCGTGGTCGGCGATCACCTCGAGGGCCGCGTCGATGATCCGGCTCTTGCGGTCGGGGTCGTAGCGCCGCGGCGAGCGCGCGGCGGGAACGGCCGTCACGGCTCGACCTCGCGGATGATCCGGGCCGGATTGCCGACGGCGACCACGTTCGGTGGCAGGTCCTTGGTGACCACGGCACCCGCGCCGACCACGGTGTTCTCACCGATCGTGACGCCGGGCAGGACGATCACCCCGCCGCCGAGCCAGACGTTGTTGCCGATGACGATCGGCGAGGCCGCCTCCCACTTGTCCCGGCGGGGACCGGCCGCGACCGGGTGCCAGGCGGTGAGCAGCTGCACGTTGGGGCCCATCTGCACGTCGTCGCCGATCGTGACGGTCGCCACGTCGAGGCTGATCAGCCCGAAGTTGGCGAACGTGCGGGCCCCGACGAAGGTCTGGTAGCCGTAGTCACAGCGGAACGGCGGCCGGATCTCGCTGTCCTCGCCGAAGCCGCCCAGCAGCTCGGTCAGCAGCTCACGCCGCAGAACGTGGTCGGCCGGGTCGGCGAGGTTGAGGCGGTGGGACAGAGACGCGGCGCGTCCCATGTCCTCGAAGAGAGCCGGGTCGTCGGCGCGGTACAGCTCACCGGCGAGCATCCGCTCGCGCATCGTACTCATGCGTACGAGCGTACATAACTTCGTGGCTAGACTCCCGCTCGTGAGCGAACAGCCGGCATGGGATGTTGCGGTGGTCGGCGGCGGCCCGGCCGGACTGTCCGCGGCGCGCGCGGCCGCCGCAGCCGGGGCCCGCACGATCGTCCTCGAACGCGCCGAGCACCCGCGCTACAAGACCTGCGGCGGCGGTCTCATCGGAACTTCCCTGTCGTACGCCTCGGCCCACATCGACGTTCCCGCCCGTGACCGGATCTCCGCTCTCACGTTCACGCGCGACGGACGGCGTTCCTTCACCCGCCGGGCGTCCGGCCGGCCGTTCCTCACCCTGGTCCGCCGCGACGACTTCGACCACGCCTGGTATTCGGCGGCGGTCGCCGCGGGCGCCGTCGTGCGGCAGAACTCCCAGGTCCGGTCGGTCGAGCAGAACGACGACGTCGCCACCGTGACGCTGGCCGGCGGCGACCAGATCACGGCGGGCGTGGTCATCGGTGCCGACGGCTCGGCCGGCATCACGTCCCGCTACGTGGGCGTGACGTTCGAGCAGCAAGACCTCGGCCTCGAGGTGGAGCTGGCCGCGACCCCGGCCGACCGGGCGGCGTGGCAGGGCCGGGTCCTGCTCGACTGGGGCCCGTTCCCCGGCTCCTACGGATGGGTCTTCCCCAAGGAGGACGAGCTCACGGTCGGCGTGATCATGGCCAAGGGCCACGGCGCGGCGACCAAGGAATACCTCAACGACTTCGTCTCGCGGCTCGGCTTCGCGGACCGTCCGGTCGTGCGCGACTCCGGCCACCTGACACGCTGCCGGCACCCCGACGCTCCGTTGCGCCGGGGCCGGGTGGTCGTCGTCGGCGATGCCGCGGGCCTGCTCGAGCCGTGGACCCGCGAGGGCATCAGTTACGCGCTGCGGTCCGGTTCGTGGGCCGGCGCCGCGTGGAACGACCTTTCCTCGTACGAACATCGGGTGGCCGCCGAGCTGGTGCCCGAGATGACCGCCGGGCGCCGGTTGCTGAACGCCTTCTCCCGGTTGCCCGGTGTCGTGCACCTGGCGATGGCCACGCCCCTGGGCTGGCGCGCGTTCGAGACGTTCTGCCGGGGTGACCTTTCCATGGCCCACGCGATCAGGCGTCCCGGCGTACGGGCCCTGTTAGCCCTTTTCCGAGCCTGACCCGGACAGGTTGGTGGCCCGATGCGGCCAGGGCGCCCATTGCACGGCCGCGGCGAATCCGCTGCGCCGCGCCTCGCGTGCGTCGCCCCTGGTCAGTGGCCCGTCGCGCCGGGCGTTGATGCCGTCACCGATGAGCCGGCTCTCGAACCAGGACCCGCCGACCCCGCGCCGCACCCGCTCCCACAACCCGCCCTCGACCAGGGCCGACGCCTGCGTCCGCAGAACCTCGACCAGGCGTGACGGGTCTTCGTCGCAGACCTCGCAGGCACACATCGGCAGGGTCTCGACCCACCATCGCCCGAGACGCAGGGCCAGTCCCGGAGCCTCGGTGAACGCAACCGCCAGGGGCGCGGCCGCGGGCGTACGCGGCATGAGCCTTTCCATCCGCACCAGGGCATCGGCCGGACCGAGCAGTTCTTTGCTCTCCCGGCGGTCAACCGTGTACCGCTCCGCCAGCTCGTCCAGCAACGCCTCGGCCGCGTCATGCAGAACGGCAAAGCGGGCAGCGTGCGGGTCAGCCCTCACCAGCGCAGTATGCCGCCCTCGGCCGACGACCCACCAGCACTTCCGCGAGCTTCCCCCCAATCAGAAGACAAACTCGCCGTTCTTGACACCCGCGACGAACGCGAGCCACTCCTCTTCGGTGAACGAGTGAGCGGCGGCGCCGGGATTCTTCGAGTCACGAATCAGGTAGAGATCCCCGACCTTCGCGACTTCGACGCAAGTGCCCCCGGAGCAACGACTGGAGCTACGCCACTGTGGGCCTTCGTTTCCTTGGTTCATCTGCACACCTCCGTGCCGGTTCCCGAATCCCACGGTAGGCGACGGGTTCTAGGCACGGCAGGAATGAATAGCTCAGTCACGGGACGTGCGCACACTATGTACCTTGATGACCGGAAATTTGACCCGCCATGAAGGCTTTCGCCCGTTTTGCAGCGCACGGGCGTCGCCACGCCGCTAAGGAATGCCGAAGTTATCCCTACGACGCCCGCCCCGCGCCGTGTTCAGCGCGGGGCGGGCATGCAGAACTATTCTCAGAAAGTGAAGTCGTTAGCCTTCACTCCGGCGACAAAAGCATCCCACTCCGCGTCATTGAACGAGAGCTGGCCCGAGTCCGGGTTCTTGCTGTCCCTGATGAGGTAGCCACCGTCGACCTTGGCTACTTCAATGCAGTTACCACCGGTGCATCGGGTGCTCCGACGCCACTCAGAAGGAACGACCTCAACCATCTAATATCTCCTGCTTCGAATAACGTACTACATGGCAGTTTTCGATTTCATGTGCTAGACCTCACTTAGGTTTCGCCAACGAATCGATTCGCGTACGGATGAAGTTGATCGTGTCGCTTTCAGCCGTTGCTGCTTCCCAAAGTTGATCAAATCTATGACGGTGCCGCTCGGTCACCGGCCGGTTTTCCACCATCTCGTCCTTCGGGCCGCTCTCGCGGTACATCACCTCACTGCGGGAGCCGTCCTCACCCACTTGGAGCAGGTCGTAGCTCCCGTTGTTGGCAATGGCGATGGGGAGATCGAACGGGAGCATGCGCACCTTGGTGAACCCGGCTCCGGCCAGATCGACGATCTGCTGCAACTGAGCAGCGAAAATGCTGGCGCCACCGATCGGCCGCATCAGGACCGACTGGTCGAACAGAACGAGATACTTCAGCGACCCGCTCCGGCGCTGCATCGCTTCCCGGCGCAGACGTCGGGCGTCGACCAGCGCCTCGACCTTCTTCTCCGTGAATCCGCCGCCTTCGCTCTCCTCCGACAGTGCCTCACCGTCGCCTTTCCACATCGCGGTGAGGGCAGCGCCGTAGGCAGAAGTCTGGAGCGGACCAGGGACATAGAAAATGTTGAAGGAACGAATCTCGGACGCCTCGGCCTCGTACTCCACGAAGCGTCGCAGAGGATCGGACATCTCCTCGCGGAACGGCGACTTCTTCCACCAGGCTGACTGCTCCGGCTGCCGTTTGCGGGCGATCCGGGCATCGGCCAGGAGCGCATCGACCCGCTTTTTGTCCTGGATGTTGAGCAGTGCTAGCAAACCTCGCAGGTCCTGGATCGAGATGGTGTTGTCGCCGTTCTCGATCCGGATGACCTTGCTGTGGGACCACTCCAGAGACTCGGCGACCTGCGCCTGCGTCAGACCAGCGGCCTCACGCGCCTCGCGAACAGCGATGCGTACGCGTAGGCGCGCGATCGTAGGCGATTCGCCGTCGGCCATCGGTCCTTCATCGTTGAAGTAGTCCGTTTGGGATCAAACAACCTGCTACCTCGCGGATTGCCTAATGGCAGTCCGCAAGGTCGCGGCCATCCTAACTACGTCCTACCAGACGAGGGAAGTTGGGGTGAGGTGATTCGTTGAAGATCAAGCAGCGGCCAGATCGAGGCCCTTCCGGGGTGGAGGCGCCTGCTCGATAGCACGTCGCAGAGCACGCTTGACCTGGTTGAACTCACGTTCGTCGAAGCTGGAGAAGAGCGTTACGTCGGATCCCCGATAGATCGCGCGCAGCTCCCACGCACGGTTGCCACGTCGCACCATTGAGGGAATGGTGCACGCCAGAGGCACAGTCACGGCCAGAAGTCCGATCCCGTAAGCGGTGGGTGGCTCCAGGAGTGTCCACCCCGCACCGACGGCGGCCACCGTACCGGCAGCCACGGCGAGCACGGTGGTCGGGGAACCCGGCGCGCTGCCGGCCCGAACCACGCCGACGTTGTGGAGATCGCGGACGGCGTAGCTGGTCAGCGGCATTCCACGGCGGACAAACAGCTCGTCGGTAATCACGACGCTCGGACTGCGATAGTAGAGACGTTTGCTCATGGCGCATTCCTTCCGCTTGCGTACTTGCGAGGAAAGGAAGACCGCGCCAATATGGCGCTCAGAGAGAGATGTTTTCCCGCCTCGCCAGTTCGGAAGATCTTCGGCGTAGCTAGAAGGCATCACAGAGACGGAAACGGCACCCGGTTGCCGCCGGGCGCCGCCGTCAAGCCGCCTTTCCTCCAACCCGCCCTTGTTGCCCTACAGGTAGTACAGCACGCTGAGCGACGAGCACGCTACCCATCAACCTGCCATGTAGCAGATTGAGCACAAGCCGGGTAGGCGCCTCGTTGCGGCCACTCAGACGTCATCGATGCGTTCGCCGCCCGCGATAGGTTCGGGCGGGGTCATTCATGGCGGATCGTCGCAGCTGAGAGCTGGTATCAGCCGACCGCCAGATCGTCGATGCGCCCCTTGAGGAACCGCGTCGTGTCGCCCTCACTGAGGGCCGCGGCCCAGAGTTGTTCGAACCGATTGCGGTGTCGAGCGCCGGCCGACCAGAGCTTCCCCGCGACGCCGGCGACCATCGGCCAAGGCTTCAATCTTGCACCCGCAGGCGAGCGATCGTCGGCGACTCCCCGTCCATCATCGAATCACTTCGGACGCGTGAGGTGCCAAGCGCTTCACTTCGGGTGCGAAGGACGGCCGACGACGTGGTGCGAGTTTGGGAACCGACACGGAGCCGGCCGTCCATCACGATCGAGTGGAGCGTTTGCTCATGGCGCATTCGTTGTTCCCGGCTTCTTGCGACAAGCCGGGAGACCGGGCCAGGATGGCGCTGGAGGGAGACGTCGTCCGCCCCGCACGAAGACCACAGTGATCGCCCGCGAAGGCAAGAACGGCACCCGGTTGCCGCCGGGTGCCGTTGTTTACCGTCTCCCCTCCAACTCCGCCCTTGTCAGTCCAGTAGAACATGCCTCCCGGCGGTCCGCTACGCATCAATCTGCCATGTTGCAGATTGAGTAGAAGCCGAATGAACGATGGGTAGCATGCGTCACTCTGACCACCTTGTGGCGTTTCATAGACGAACCGACCGGGTAGGGCACCGTCGGATGCCAACCTCGAACCTGTGATCTCGCAGGTAGAAGGGCGATAACCCGCATGGAGAGCCGACTTAAGATCGCGGGCCAGGCGGTGCAGCCGATTCTGGTGATGTTCCCCTTGGGCCTGTTCGCGATGGCCGTCATCTTCGACGTGGCCAACCTGCTCGGTGCCCCGGCGATCGTTGGATCGCTGGCCTACTGGAACATTGTCGCCGGTCTGGTGGGCGGTGTGGCCGCGGCCCTCGCGGGCGCGATCGACCTGGCCTTCGTACGCCGTCCCGACGCCAAGCGCATCGGGGTGCTCCGCCTGCTGCTCAACATGGGCGTGCTGTTCCTGTTCGCCGTGATCCTCATGGTCCGCGTCGGCGACCCCGACCGGCAGGCCGGTGTCGGGCTGTTCCTCCTCGAGATCCTGGCGCTGGCCATCTCCGGTTTCGGCGCCTGGTTCGGCGGCGAGCTGGCCAACGGCCGTACGCCGGCGTTTGCGCGCGCCGCCGTCGGGAATCGCGGCTATTAGGGCGTCAGCACGGTTCTCGGCGCCCTGATCCGAACGAGAAAGGGGCGCCGAGATGGCACCGTCGATTCAGGGCAAACGCGTCGCGTTCCTCGCCGCGGACGGCGTGGAAGAAGTCGAATACACCGAGCCGCGCAAGGCGGTCGAATCAGCCGGTGGCACGGCCGAGCTCGTCTCGATCAACGACGACGAGATTCAAGCCGTCAATCACATGGACCCGGGCGGCAAACACCGGGTCGACAAGCCGGTCAAGGAAGCGAGCGTCGCTGATTACGACGCACTCGTCCTACCCGGCGGTGTCGCCAACCCCGATTTCCTCCGTACGGACCCCGACGCCGTTGCCTTTGTGCGTGACTTCGTCGCGTCGGGCAAAACGGTGGCCGCCATCTGCCACGCCCCGTGGACGCTGATCGAGGCCGGTGTCGTCGACGGCCGCACCCTGACGAGCTGGCCCAGCCTGCGCACCGACCTGTCCAACGCCGGCGCCACCTGGGTCGACGAGCAGGTTTTCACCGACGACAACCTGATCACCAGCCGCAAGCCGGACGACCTGCCCGCGTTCTGCGACGAGCTGGTCGGCCGCCTCGCGAAGGCGTGACTCCGTACGGGCAAAAACGAAGGCCCAGGTCGCTTGACCTGGGCCTTCGCAGTGGAGCCGCCTGACGGAATCGAACCGTCGACCTACGCATTACGAGTGCGTCGCTCTAGCCGACTGAGCTAAGGCGGCAACGAGAATCAAGTGTACGGTATCGGCCCCGGGCGTCTCGGCGGGGGCGGCACTCCGGTCCGCCGTAATCGGACAGGGTTTCTGTCGGGGGCGGGGGCTAGTGTGCCAGGCGTGACCGACGATCACCCGCAGCCTCCGCCCACCGGTCAGGTCGTGCCGCGCCGGCCGACCGGCATGCACCCGCGTGAGCTCGGGTTCACGCCGCAGCGACCGGTCGGCTGGCTGGCCCCGCTTCTGCTGCTCAGCACGGGTGTGCGCACCCTGCTGGCGGTCCTCTTCGGCGCCTATCTCGACAAGCGCGAGCTGCAGAACGCGCTCGACGGCGGGTGGTTCGACCATTCCCGTACGGAGGATGGCGAGCTCTGGCTCGACTACGTGGCCGACCTGGGTGACGGCTTCAACGCGACCTACTCGGTGGCCTACCTGCTGGCCCAGCCGCGGCTCGAGGTCGGCGGCGCCTCCCTGCCCCGCGGCCGCCTGCTGCTCATGGGCGGTGATCAGGTCTATCCGCTGGCCAGCGGCGACGGTTACGAGAGCCGCATGAAGGGGCCCTACCGCGCCGCGCTGCCCGAGCCGCCCGCCGGCGCCCCTCAGCCCACGCTGTTCGCGCTGCCCGGCAACCACGACTGGTACGACGGTCTCACCGCGTTCATCCGGCTCTTCGCCCGCCGGAAAGACGGGCACATCGGCGGCTGGCGCACCGAGCAGCGCCGGTCCTACTTCGCGGTCAAGCTGCCGGCGAACTGGTGGTTGTTCGCGATCGACGAGCAGTTCGGGGCGTACATCGACGACCCTCAGCTGCAATATTTCGAAGAGGCGGCCCACCATCTCGGGCCGCACGACCGCGTCATCCTCATGACCCCCTCGCCGAAGTGGGTCAAGGCGAAGGACGCCCCCGAGGACTACGACGCGATCGACTACTTCATCCGCAAGATCCTCGACCCGACCGGGGCGACCACGCGGGTGCTGGTCTCCGGCGACATGCACCACTACGCGCGCTACAGCGACCCCGACCGCGAGATGATCACCTGTGGGGGCGGCGGTGCCTATCTGCTCGGCACGCAGGATCTCCCGAACGAGCTGATCGTCCCGCAGCCCGATACGCTCACCCGCAATCGCAGCGTGAGCAAGCCGTACGCGTTCCGCAAGTCCTATCCGGACGCTGCCGCCTCCAAGCGTATGGGCTGGAGCGTGTTTCACCGGGTGCCGACCCGCAACCCCGGCTTCGTCACGATGCTCGGCATCATCCACGTGCTGACCATGCTGGCGATGGCGGGCGCGTCGACCGACGGCGCCGGCATCGTGGCCCGCCTGTTCAGCATCCCGCTGTCCGTCATGCTGGTGCTGATCATCGGCGGGTCGGTGGCCTTCGCCCAACCCCCCAAAGCCGACAAACCGAAGCATGCCCGCCACTGGATAGCCGGCCTGCTGCATGCGTTCGCCCACATCGGACTCGCCGTGTTCGGCACGTGGCTGTGGCTCCAGCTGCCGTTCCACGACTGGACGTGGCCGGGCCCGCTGGTTGTGGCCGCCGTTGTCTACGGGCCGGTGTTCGGTTTCCTGGCCACGCAGGTGACGGCGCTCTACCTGCTGCTGGCGTCCTTGGTCGGCGTCAACGTCAACGAGCTGTTCGCGGGCCAGGGCATCGAAGACGCCAAGAGCTTCCTGCGCATGCACATCGACCGCGAGGGCACCCTGACCATCCACCCCATCGCCGTGGAGAAGATCTGCCGCAAGTGGACGGCCGATCCGCACGGCGCTCCCGACAGTTCCTGGCTGCACCCCAACGGCCCGCTGACCCCGACCCGAATCGAGCCGCCCATCGAAGTCCGCTGAGCCCGACACTGCCGCATGATCACGCCCGTCCGAGGGACGCCGACGGGCCGCACGTGATGGCGCGTCGAGATGGGGCCGAGTTGGTGGCTGCCGACTGCTAGCTGGGCGCCTCTGTGGGCCTGGGCCGGTGTATGCGTCTTGGACGGCTGAGCACCGCTCGACCACGTGACTTGTCCCGCATCGAAGCGTGCGACGCCGCACAGGAATCTGTCCGGCAGCCGCCTCAACAGCCGTGCCCGCGAGGTCCCGTTGCTGGTCACGGCCCGCCAGACCACGTGACCTACCACCGAAGCGGTCGTGTCGGGATGGAGATCGGTGACTGCGGCGGCGTTGACACGCCGCGCCGGCACCAGGCGCCGCGACGAGTGGAAGAGCGGCCACGTGGCGGCGTGACGAGCGGAGAGCAGCCGCAAGGCCGCTGCGTGGTGGCGTGACGAGCGGAGTGCTGTCGTCCGGCGGCTGGGTGGTGGCGTGACGAGCGGAGAGCTGCCGCCCGGCAGCTGGGTGGTGGTGTGACGAGTGAGAGAGCTGCGGCTCGGCTAGTTGTACTGCTCGTCGTGGGCCTGGCGCGGGCCGCAGACTGAGGCTCGGCTGCAGGAACAGCGGGAACCGTCGGCGTCCATGCGGACCACCACCGCGTCTTTCGGGACGCTGTGGGCGACCACCCGGCCGTCGCCCTCGGGGGTGGTCACCCTCGTGCCGACAGCGGGCGCCGTGGCCTGGAACTTCTGGTAGAGCGGGTGCTCGTATTTCAGGCAGCACATCAGGCGGCCGCAGGCGCCGGAGATCCGCAAGGGGTTCAGGGGGAGGTCCTGGTCCTTTGCCATGCGGATGGTGACCGGCTCGAAGTCCGTGAGGAACGTGGCGCAGCACAAGTCGCGGCCGCATGAGCCGATGCCGCCCTGGACCCGGGCGGAATCGCGGGCCGAGAGCTGGCGGAGCTCGACGCGGCAGTGCAGGGTCGCGCCCAGGTCCCTCACGAGGGAACGGAAATCGACCCGGTGCGGGGCGGTGAAATAGATCGTCGTGCGGGCGCTGCCTGAGCCGGTCTGGTCGAGCACGTGGTCGACCGCCACCACCTTCATGGGCAGCTCGTGGGCCTTGATCAGCTTTTTGGCGGCGACCTTGGCCTCCGCTTTGCGCTTGCGCAGCAGCTCGTCGCGTCGCAGATCGTTGTCATCGGCGAGCCCGGCCACCTTGGGGAACCCCGAAGTGTCCTCGCTCACCCACTGCGCCGCCCAGACGCACTCCGCCACCTCGGGGCCGTCGTCCGTGGGCACGAGCACACGGTCGCCGACCTGGGGCGAGAACTCGCCCGGATCGAGGTAGTAGAGGCGGCCGTACCGGTTGAAACTGACCGCGCACAGCATGCCCATGCTCCCACCCTACGACGCCGCACAGCCCGCACCAAATGCCGGTTTTGGGCTACCCGTCGGGGTTGTCGCATAGATGCATCGCAACCGCCCTAATCGACCTTCGTTGGGCAGACCCGTAGACGCCGCTCAGCGCGGCCCATCTCCGGAGGGAACTGCCACATGACGCCCGCCAGGTCGCTGGCCGCCAGTGTCGTCGCGCTCGGATTCGCGAGCGCCCTCACCGCACCGCAGCCCGCACTCGCGGCGCCCGCCCCTTGCGAACGGGCCGAGAACTTCGCGGCGCAGTCCGGGGCCGAGCTCCTGAGGATCAACAAGCTGGAGATCCGCTCGTCGGCGGAACGACCGAAGGTGCGCGACGGCCGGGACCGCGAGAAGGCCGGCACCGAGGGCACGGCCGGGGGCGCGGCCGGCCGGGTTCTGAGCGGGCACGACGACTCGGTCGTACCCGACCCGGAGGACAGCGACACCGTCAGCGAGAGCATCGGGATGATCGGCACCGGGGTTCTGGGCTATCTCGGGGCAGCGCCCAAGGCGGCAACCGGGACCGACGGGGTCGCCGACGTGGTGCCGCCGGCCCGGCGCGGACCGGTGGACAAGATCGCCGAGCAGGGTGGCGACGTGGTGGACGGCCTGACCGGTGGCGTCGGTGGCGGTGAACCGACCGGCGACGAAGCTGACAATTCGGGCAATGGTCACACCGGCCCGGCCGGCTCGAAGACGGGCGGCGCGAGCGGAAACGGCGCGCGTGGAGTCGGCGCGACCGGAAACAGCGCGACCGGAGACGGCGCAAGCACAGACGGCGCGAAGGCCGGCGGGGCGGACGCACGCGGCGCCGAGGCCGGAGACCCGGGCGATGGCGACCGACGGGCCGACCGGGTGAACGGCACCGGGGCCGAGGACGACGGCGACGGCCGGGTCTCGGACAAGCGCGCCCGCCCGACGAGCGACGGCAACAAGACCATCGCTGCGGTGTCGGAGATCGGGCTCGGCGAGGCCCGTACGGCAATGATCGCGAAAGCCCGCATCTCCGCGGCCGCCTATGCCCGCCTGCTTGACGGCTCCGGCCACCCGGCGGTCGCGAAGCCGCTGCTCCAGCAGGCCCCGCCGACCAACGCCAAGGCGGCCCAGCGCTCGACCCCGGCCGGCCGGACCGGCCCGCTGACCCTCGGCAAGGGCCGGATCGGCACCCACGCCCAGTGGGACCCGGGCATGGCGTGCGGCCGCGTCGCCGGCGAGACGGGGCGCTCCGACGTCTCCCTGTCGAGCCTGAGCCTGCTCAAGGGCGACCTGGTCCGCGTTCCCGGCACGATGACGAGCCGGGGCACGACCGCGATCGAACACCACAACGACGAGGCCCGTACGGCGGCCCGCTCGACCGTCACCGCGGGACTCATCGAACTCGCGGGCGGCAAGGTCCGCGTACGGGTGCTGCGGGCGCCCACCCTCGAGGCCGCCATGTCCGCGACCTCCGGGGGCAAGGTCAGCTATCGGCCCGCGGTCGTCGAGGTCTCCGGTGAGGGCATCGCGACCAAGCGCCTGTCCGCCGCGGGCGAGCACGTCGACATCGCGCTGACCCCGGACCGGCACACGATGGAGTCGGCGTCGCTGAAGGGGCTGACCGGGCTCGGACGGACCGCGCCGATGCCGGTTCCGACCATTCCCGGACTGCCGCCGGTCTCGGCCCCGCAGCCGGAGTCGGCCACCGCGCCCGAGAAGGGGATCAAGCTGCGGGTCTCGCTGGGCGACGTCCGGCACGCGATCAAGGGACACGCCATCGCCGCCCGGGCCGCGTCGATCAAGGTCGCGATGACGCAGTCTTCGGGTTCGAAGGGCCGCGGCCAGGACGGCTACGGCAGCGGCTCCGACCTCACGCTGACCATGTCGATGGGCCTGCTGGAGGCGGCCGCCGTCTCGCCCGAGGCTCCCGCCGTCTCCCCGGCGGGCCAGGGCGGCGGTCTGCCGGTGACGGGCCCCCGGCTCGACCGGATCGCCATGGCCGGCGGCGCTCTGCTGCTGGCCGGAGTCGGGGCCGTTCTGATCGGCCTGCGACGCCGCCGCACCCAGGCGTGATCACTCGGGTGTGATCACACAAGTGGGCGGCCCGCCGGCGAACCAGCTGGTGGGCCGCCCGCTCGGCTTCCCATGCCCCGAGCATCCCGCTTCCATACGGCGAACGGGCCTGCGGGATTCCGGACCCACATCTCACTGCGGCATGGCGAGTGGGACCCGGCCGTCTTCTCACTGCGGTGCGGCGAGCGACCCTCTTCCTGCTGCCGCGAAGCGAGCGGCCCGGGGCGGATTCCGGAACCGGAGTCATCCAGATGGAGTCATGTCGATCTCCTGATGGATGAGTCGGACCCGAACGGTTGTCCCCTCCCGTCTCCACCGAGCGGTTCGAAGCCCGCTCAACCCCAAGACATTCATCGATCAGTAGCGTTGAGTGGTCTTACACCTGCGGGGGGTGCAGGAGGACGCGGCGTCGCATTCGGAGTTCTTTCCGGTTATCCGAATGCGGCGCCGCGCCCATGCGTACACCCGGGCACGCAGCCGGATCAGGTGCCCGACGCGGTCCCTGCGGCGCACAGCGACGACCCCATTCCGTACGGGGCCAGACTCGCCCTCATCACCGCCGCGCCGGCCGGAATATCACAGCGGTATCGGTTCGGCCAGCCGCTGCGAGCCGGCCAGGAGTTCTTCGGCCTCGGCGTAGTCGGCGGCGATCGTACGCAGGACGTAAGCCGTGAGATCGGCGGCCGCGGCCGTCTCGGCGGGCAGGGGTGGGTGGCTCGCCGCAGCAGTGAGGGTCAGCGCCTCGGCCGAGATCAGCGCGTCGGCCAGGGCGGCCGCCAGGTGTTCCCGCGTACGGGTCATCCAGTCGTGCAGGGCGGCGGCCAGGTCGGCGGTGGCTTCGAAACGCTCGTCTAGGCTGTCGTCGCCGCCCGACAGGTGGGCGGCGGTGCGCCGGCGCAGGTCGTCGTAGGCCTCGGCGGCTTCGCCCTCCCATTCACCGGGCGGCGGCAGGACGGCGGCTTCGGCACAGGCACGGGCGTCGGCGCGCAGTTCGGGCTCGGCCTCGGCCAGGGCTTCGGGACGCAGGGCGGCCACCGCGTGCGCGGCGTCGGCGGGCATCAGCCGTACGAGCCGAAGCTGCCCCCACACCGGATGACCCGGCGGAGCACCGGCCGCGCCGATAACGTCTTCGGCCCGCTTGAGCAGCGGGATCGCGGAATCGAGCACCTGGTCGAGCCGGTCCATCACAACTCCCGGGTGAAGCGGCGTTCGACCGCGTGATCGGTTTCCGCATAGTGCCGTCGCGTCGTGCGCACCGAGCCGGCCATGTCGGCCAGGCGCGCTGCAGCCGAGGAGGCCTCATGGGCCCGGGCCTCGAGGACGGCGCCGAAATGCTCGTGGAGCGACCGGCCGAGACGCCCGGGCAGACCCGGCCCGCCCACGCTCCCGGCACCACTCAACCCGGACGCGACCCCGGCGCCACGCGACCCGGGCGCGACCCCGGCGCCACGCGACCCGGGCGCGATCCCGGCACCTGCCCCGGACGCACCCCCAGCACCGGAACCGGACGCACTCGCTGCACCGGAACCGGACGCGACCCCGGCACCACCCAGGCCGGACGCGACCCCGGCACCACCCAGGCCGGACGCGACCCCGGCACCACCCAGGCCGGATGCGACCCCGGCACCACCCAGGCCGGACGCGACCCCGGCCCGACCCGGCCCGGACGCGGCCTCGGCGCCACCCGGCTCCGGCTCGGCCCCGGCATCGACAACACCGAACACGGCCGGGGTGACCGTCAGGGTGGGCACCTCGCGTGCGACGGCGGCCAGGGCGTCGGCCGCCTGGTCGAGTCGATCGGCCAGTTCGTCCATGCTCAGGCCTCCCCCAGCGACCGCAGCCGGCCGAAGATCTCGTCGTGCAGCTTCTCGCGGGCCCAGCGGGCGGCCTCGGCGGCACTGGCGACCGCGGCCTGCAGCTCGCGGGCGAACTCGGCCGGTCGGCGATGCTGCAGACCACCGTGGATCTGGATGTCGGTTATCTGGCCGGCAGCGGTCACCGTGACCTCGATCGAATCGTCGGGTGAGTGGACCGAGACATGATGTGACCCGACCGCTCGTTCATAGTCGTCGCGCAGTTGCTCCACACGTCGATGCCTCTCGATGGCCTCGCTGATCCACGCCTCGTCGATCTCACGTGCCATGCCGAGGCTCCTCACCGTGCGTCAGCGCGCCGTCGCGCACCGGGACCAGAACGTACCCGGAAGAGTGACTCCTTCGCTACGCCAGGTTTTCCACTGTGGATAACTGCCGGGCCTGTGGATGACGGATGCGCTTCTGTCGGTGGGGCGCAATACCATCGGTGCCGTGAGTGACGTCTTCGCCGATCTGGTGGGCCAGAATGAGCCGGTTGCCACGCTGCGCCAGGCCGCGGCGGCCGCGGCCCGGGTCGTGGCCGGTGAGCAGGTGGCCGCGGGCGCGATGACCCACGCCTGGATCTTCACGGGCCCGCCCGGCAGCGGCCGGTCGGTGGCCGCGCGGTCCTTCGCGGCCGCGCTGCAGTGCGAGCGTGGTGGCATCGGCTGCGGCGAGTGCCACGGCTGCCACACGACGCTGGGCAAGACCCATGCCGACGTGAGGTTCGTGGTCCCCGAGGGTCTGTCGATCGGCGTCAACGAGATGCGTGCGCTGGTGCTGCGGGCGGCGAGCGCGCCCTCGGGCGGGCGGTGGCAGATCGTCGTGATCGAAGATGCCGACCGCCTCACCGAGCAGGCGGGAAACGCGCTGCTCAAGGCGATCGAAGAGCCGCCCCCGCGCACGGTGTTCCTGCTCTGCACCCCCTCGACCCACCCCGACGACATCTCGGTGACGATCCGGTCGCGCTGCCGGGTGGTGGCGCTGCGGCAGCCGCCGGCCGACGCGGTGGCCGAGGTGCTGGTCCGTCGCGACGGCATCGCGCCCGACGTGGCGGCCTGGGCGGCGGCCGCGTCGCAGGGGCATGTCGGCCGGGCGAAGCGCCTGGCGAACGACACCGATGCCCGCGGCCGGCGCGATGCCGTGTTGTCGGTGCCGCGCCGCCTGAGCGGGGTGGGTGCCTGCTTCGAGGCGGCCAGCGCGCTGATCAAGGCGGCCGAGGCCGAGGCGGCCGAGCAGCTGGTCGAGACCGACGCAGCCGAGCGGGCCTCCCTCGAACAGGCGCTCGGCGCCGGCGGCACGGGCCGGGGCGCGGCGGGCGCGATGCGCGGCGCCGCCGGCCAGATCAAAGACCTGGAGCGCCGCCAGAAGTCACGGGCCACCCGCTCGAAACGCGACGCGCTCGACCGTGCGCTGGTCGACCTGGCCGGCTTCTACCGCGACGTCCTCGTCACGAACATGCGCGCACCGGTCAGCGTCGTGCACACCGACGTGGCCGCCCAGTCCGAGGCCGCGGCCGGCCGCTGGTCCCCCGAGAGTGCCTTGCGCCGCCTCGAGGCCGTGCTGGCCTGCCGCCAGGCCATCGACGAAAACGTCAAGCCCGAGATCGCCGTGGAGGCCATGATGCTGACCCTCTGGCGCGGCTGACCCACCGCCGTCCGAGACGCAGCCGACGGCACAGCTTCGGGCCGGCAACGCGGGCGACACCGATGCCGACGGTCACCGACCGGGCTCGCACCGCCTCGTCGGCCAGGTCACCGCACCGCTGGCGGGGCGAGAGCAGGGAGTAACAACACTTCGCCCTTGCGCGGCTGACCCGGCGTCATCGGGGACGCAGCCGTCGCCGGAAGTGGTGGGGCTGTAGAAGTCTGCAGCTGGCCCTGGTGATGTGGGCGGCCAAGACGGTGGTTCCCGGTTCGTCGGGCCGCATCTCGGCCTGGGTGCTGGTGGTCAACGGGACGCCGTGGTCCGCTGGGCCAATCAGTCCGAAACGGCGCACGCGTCCCTCCGGACGGTCGTGCGGGAGAAGCGAGAGGTCAGCGACGGCCGCTGTAGCGGTTGGGGCCGTCCGGGGTCTCGTCGTCGTTGATGCCGAGCAGTTCCGCCATCTCTTCGAGCGGCGGCTCCTCGTCGCGGCCGTTGGCGTGGTGGCGGGGGCGTTCGTCGGCGTTCGACGGGGCCGGCCGCGAGGAGTCAGCAACGTCACCGGCGGAACGGGATCCGGTCGGGTGCGTGGCATCCCGCGTCGACCCGGCATCGATCCGCTGCGTGGCATCCGCGGCGTCGCGCGTCGAACCCGCTTCGCTCGGCTGGGTGGCCGGGGCCACCGAGCCAGGGTCGACCGGTTGCGTGACGTCAACGGCCGGACGGGACTCGATCGGCTGAGTGGCCTCGACCACCGCGCGGGAATCGATCGGCCGCGTGGCGTCGCGCGTCGAACCCGCTTCGCCTGGCTGGGTGGCCTCGGCTACCGAACCGGGGTCGATCGGCTGCGTCAGGTCAGCGGCTGAGCGGGAATCGATCGGCTGGGTGGCGTCGACCGACGGGCGGGGCTCGACGGGCTGGGTTACCTCGGCCGCCGGGATCGGCTGCGTGGGGGCGTCCGCAACAAGGGCAGCCTCAACCGAGCCGTCTCCGGCCATGCCATTCGCAACCGGGCCGCCCGCAACCCGGCCGTCCGCAACCGGGCCATCCGAAACTGAGGCGGCCGGAGACGCGGCCGGTGTGGTCGGGGTCAGGGGTGTCGGGGCGGGGACCGGCTCGGTGGGAGCGAACAAGTCGGTGGTCGGCTGATCGGCGCCGCGGCGGTCGGTGGGGCCGGTTCGGCGGTCGGGCGGTGTGGTCAGGTCGGGGGCGTCGAAATCGGGCTCCGGCGGCAGGTCGGTCGAGGCCGGCGCGGGATGGCTGGGCTCGTTCGCTCCCAGCAGGCCGGCCAGACGGGTCTCCACCGCGTCGGTGATCTCTTCGAGCGGCCGCGCCGCGTCGAGCACCAGGTAACGCTTCGGGTCGGCGGCGGCCAGGTCGAGGAAGGCGTATCGCACCCGCTCGTGGAACGACCGGGACTCGCTCTCCAGGCGGTCTGTGCCCTCGCCGCGCGAGTCCACCCGGTTGAGGCCCACTCCGGGGTCGACGTCGAGCAGCACCACCAGGTCGGGCTTCAGGCCGCCGGTGGCCCACGACGACAACCACGAGATCTCGGCGACCGGCAGCGTGCGGCCGGCGCCCTGGTAGGCCAGGGAGGAGTCCACGTAACGGTCGCTGATCACCACCGCGCCCCGGGCCAGGGCGGGCCGCACCACCGTCGCCACGTGGTGGGCTCGGTCGGCCGCGTAGAGCAGCGCCTCGGCCCGCGCCGACGGGGCCTCGCTCTTGTCGAGCACCAGGTGGCGGATGCGCGCCCCGACATCGGTGGCGCCGGGCTCGCGGGTGACCACCACGTCGCGACCCTCGGCCTGCAGGAGCCCGGCGAGCCGGGTGACCTGGGTCGACTTGCCCGCGCCCTCGCCGCCTTCGAAGACCACGAAGACGCCGCTGCGCACGAACTGCTCGTCGGGGGCCAGCGGACGGCCGCGCAGCGAGCCCCACAGGTCGGCCAGGACCGGCACGCCGCGCTTGTCGTCCATCTGGCGGAACGAGCCGATGCCGACGAACACGCCGATCGCGCCCGCGACCAGCAGCAACACGCGGGTCGAGGAGACGTCGAAATGCACGACGCCCAGTTCGACGCGGCGGGAACTGCCCAGGCCGACGAGGAAACCGGAGAGCGTGATGGCGAGCAGCAACACCATCCGCACGCCGATCTGGACAACGGCGAAGACCCTTCCCCGTACGGCGTCGTCGACCTCGCCGTAGAGAAGAGTGGTGCCGGCCAGGAACGCCATGCCCGCGCCGGCGCCGACCAGCAGCGCGCCGACCAGGGCCATGGACAGGTGGAAGGCCACGCCCAGGAACATCACCGAGCCGCTGGCCAGCACGATGCTCATGCCGAACCAGCGACGGCGGGACAGGTCCCGGATGATCATCGGGCCGAGGCCGATGCCGACCGCCAGGCCCATGAAGATGGTGCCGAAGAGCAGGTAGAACGCGGCTTCACCGGCGCCCAGCGAGGTCGCGAACGTCTTGGCGGCGCCGATCACCACGCCGCCGGCCGCGAACGCGCCGAAGATGCCGAGCACCAGACCCCGTACGAGGGGGGTGGTCCCGATGTATTTCCAGCCGTCGAGGAATTGCCGGGTCATGCTCTGCTGCTGGGCGGCTTCCTGACGTTCCGCGCTCTTGCCGCCGATCTCCTTGATGCCGAAGAAGACGGTGAGCGCAGTAGCGAGCCGGGAGATCGCGTTGAGATAGAGGGCGATCTGCACGGGCTGGGCCCAGTCGGGCAGGGTGGCGCCGGACTGCTGGATGCCCGCGGTGAGAGCGGAGAGCGCGAGCGCGGCCAGGATCGGCGTGATGCCGTACGTGGTGACGAGCGTGAGCTGGTTGGAGACCTCGATCCGCGACTTCGGGATGAGGTTGGGCACCGCGGCTTCCTTGGCCGGGATCCAGATCAGCGTGATGGTCTCGCCGATGAACGTGGCGATGGTCGCCCAGAGCACGGTGACGCCCGGTGACCCGCCGAACAGCGGGACGAGCGGGATCGAGCCGTAGAACACGAACCGGATGAGGTCGGTGATGACCATCGTGTAGCGCCGGTCGAAGCGGTCGGCGAACACGCCCGCGATCGGGCCGAGCAGCAGCGCGGGCAGCAGGCGGACGGCGATGGTGCCGCCGAACGCCGCGCCCTGGCCGACGCTGCTCTCGAACTGGGCCGCGGCGAAGATGCCGGTGGCCAGCAGGCCGATCCAGTCGCCGAACGAGGCGAGGCCGAGCACGAGCCAGAGGCGGCGGAAGGGCCGGATGCGAAGCACCGAGCGCAGCGCCGCCGCGCCCGACAAGTCGACCGGGCCGGTTTCCCGCTTTTCGGTGTCGATGGCCGTACCTCCCGTGATTACCGCAGGGTGCACTCTATCGGGCGGGTCGTAGCCGCCGGTTTACCCACGTTCGGGTATCGAATAAGTGAAGAGCTTTCGCATTGATAGGAACGGAGATACGGTGCGGGCGTGATCGAGGAACGCAAGGCGTTGCAAAAGCGGCTCGACCGGGCCACGGCCCATCTCGAGACGCCCGTGGCGGCGGTCGACCTGGCGGCCTTCGACGACAACGCCGATCAGCTGGTGGCCCGCGCCCACGGCAAGCCGCTGCGCGTGGCGAGCAAGTCGGTTCGCTGCCGTACGCTGCTGGAACGCGTTCTCGCCCGGCCCGGCTGGCGCGGCGTCATGGCATACACACTGCCCGAGGCGATCTGGCTCGTGCGCTCCGGTCTGACCGATGACGTGCTGGTGGCGTACCCGTCGGTCGACCGCACCGCGCTGCGCGAGCTGACCACCGACACCAAGCTGGCCGACGCCATCTCGATCATGGTGGACCACCCGTCGCACCTCGATCTGGTGGATCAGGTCACTCCGCCGGGCGACCGTCCCGCCGTACGGCTGTGTCTGGATCTCGACTCGTCGTGGCGTCCCGCCGGCGGGTTGCATGTCGGCGTGCGCCGCTCCCCCGTCCACTCCGCCGGGCAGGCCTCGGCGCTGGCTCGACGCCTCACCGCGCGCCCCGGGTTCCGGCTGGTCGGGATGATGTCGTACGAGGCTCAGATCGCCGGACTGGGTGACCTGCCGCCCGGCCGGGCGCTGCGGGGCCGCGCGATCCGCCTGATGCAGTCGCGCTCGTTCCCCGAGATCGTGCGGCGGCGCACCGAGGCCGTCAAAGCCGTCCGCGAGCACGCCGACCTGGAGTTCGTCAACGCCGGCGGCACCGGCAGCGTGGCCGCGACCGGCGCCGACCCGGTGGTCACCGAGGTCACGGCGGGTTCCGGCCTGTACGGCCCGACGCTGTTCGACGCCTATTCCGCGTGGCGCCCGACCCCGGCCGCGTTCTTCGCGCTCAGTGTGGTGCGCCGCCCGGCGCCGCGGATCGCGACCGTGCTGGGCGGGGGCTGGATCGCGTCGGGACCGGCCGAGACGTCCCGGCAGCCCACCCCGTGGCTGCCCGAGGGCCTCAGGTTCAAGCCCGACGAGGGCCCGGGCGAGGTGCAGACGCCGCTGGTCGGCGACGTCGCGAGCACGCTGCGGCCGGGCGACCGGGTCTGGTTCCGTCACGCCAAGGCCGGCGAGCTGTGCGAGCACGTCAACGAGCTTCAGCTGGTCGACGGCGAGTCAGCGACGCCGGCCCCGACGTACCGGGGAGAGGGTCATGCTTTCCTCGGGTGACCGTTCAGTTGGTCACGGCGCGGTGCAGGTATTCCCGGATCAGCGCCTTGGCCTCGGTCAGAACGGACTCGTCGCCGTTCTGGTCGCGCCGGAACGCCAGCTTGATCAGCGCGTCCGCCGCCTCCACCGAGATCTCCAGCGAGAACCGCAGGCGAGCCCGGTCCATCAGCTGGAACTGATCGACCAGAAGCTCGGCCAGGCGCTCGGCGATGACCGCGTTGTTGTCGCGTTCGATGTCGAGCAGGTGCACGTCGACCACGTCACCGAAGTGCAGCGTGCGGAAGCCGGGCACCGAGCGGTGCATCTGGATGAAGATGTCGATCGCCGCGTCGACGCCGTCCCACCAGTGGGCGAACGTCTCGCTGCCGAACCGGTCGGACAGACCCTGGAGGTACGCATCCATGTTGCGCATCGCCAGTGCCTGGACGATCGCCCTCTTGTCGGGGAAGAACTGGTAGACCGAGCCGATGGCGACCTCGGCGCGCTCGGCCAGAAGCGTGGTGGTCAGGCCCTCATAGCCGACCTCGTCCACGAGCTCGGCGCAGGCGTCGAGCATGCGCTGGACCCGGGCAACGCTTCTGCCCTGCACCGGGACACGCCGCAGCGGCCCGGTGGTGACGGTTGGTGTCGACACGCGTCGCCACTCCCTCTCAGCAGTGATAATCGGAACGTTACTCGGATCAACGAGCGAGGGGCATCGACGGGACGCGCGGTGCCGGTGTCCGCTCGTACGGAGGACAAAGCCTGAATGACTACTCCCCGGAACGCCCGTCGGTGGATCAATTGGGGCGGCAACCAGCAGTCACTCGCCGTAGACGTCCTGACCCCTGGCACTGTCGACGAGGTGGTCGGCCACGTCAAGGTGGCGTCGGAAACCGGACGCCGGGTCAAGGTCGTCGGCAGCGGCCACTCCTTCACCGACATCGCGGTCGCGAACGACCAGCGGATGCTCATGCACCAGCTCACCGACCTCGTCTCGGTCGACGGTCCGCTGGTCACGGTGCAGGCCGGGATGCCGCTGTGGAAGCTCAACGAGATCCTGGCCCAGCACGGCCTGGCCATGCCCAACCTCGGTGACATCGACGCCCAGACGATTTCCGGAGCCATTTCCACCGGTACGCACGGCACCGGCGCGAACCACTGCACCCTGGCGACCTGTGTCGAGGCGGTCACGCTGGTCACCGCCTCGGGCGAAGTGCTCACGGTGAGCAAGGACGACGAGATCTTTCCCGCCGTACGGCTCGGGATCGGCGCTCTGGGGATTCTCGTCGAGGTGACGTTGCGCTGCGTGCCGGCGTTCACGCTGCTGGCCGACGAGCGGCCGATGGCGCTGGCCGACGTGCTGGCCGGGCTCGGCGAGTGGATCCCGAGCAATGAGCACGTCGAGTTCTACTGGTACCCGTACACCGACCGGGCCCAGCTCAAGCGGAACAACAAGGTGGCCGAGAACGACCGGCCGCTGTCGTCGTTCCGGGGCTGGATGGACGACGAGTTCCTGGCCAACACGGTCTGGCAGGGCGTCTGCAAGCTGGGTCGCCGGGTGCCGGCGGTCGTCCCCACCGTCCAGTCGATCGCCGCCCGCGCGCTCACCGCCCGCACCTACACCGAGCGCTCCGACCGGGTCTTCTGCACGCCGCGGCGGGTCCACTTCACCGAGATGGAGTACGAGATCCCGCGCGAGGCTTTGCCCGAGGTGCTCGACGCGCTGCCCCGGATCATCGACGGCCTGCCGTTCAAGATCCAGTTCCCGGTCGAGGTGCGGTTCACCGGCCCCGATGACGTCTGGCTCTCGCACGGCTACGGGCGCGAATCGGCTTACGTGGCGGTGCACCAGTTCACCGGGGCGCCCTACGAGCCGTACTTCCGCGCGTTCGAGGCGGTCTGCCAGCCGCTCGGCGGGCGGCCGCACTGGGGCAAACTGCATTACCGTACGGCCGAGGATCTGCGCCCGGTCTATCCGAAGTTCGACGACTTCGTGGCCGTGCGCGACCGGCTCGACCCGGCCCGGGTGTTCACCAACGACTACCTGGACCGGGTGCTCGGAGCCTAGACCTTATTTACTCCGCGCTCGCCGTTGCTTTGGCCGGCGCCGTCTTCTTGGCGGCGGCCGGAGCCGCGTTCTTGGCCGGCGTGGCCTTCTTGGCGGGCGTCGCCTTCTTCGCCACGGCCTTCTTGGCGGGCGTGGCCTTCTTCGCCGCCGCCTTCTTGGCCGGAGCCTTCTTCGCGGCCGTCTCGCCGGCGGCCTTGGCGGGCGCCTTCTTGGCCGTCCGCTTCTTCGGCGCCGGACCCTTGGCCCGCTTCTCGGCCAGCATCTCCGAGGCCTGCTCGATCGTCAGGTTCTCGGGGGTCTGGTCGCCGCGCAGCGACGCGTTGTATTCGCCGTCGGTGACATAGGGGCCGAAGCGGCCGTCCTTGATGACCATCGGCTTCTCGGTCACCGGGTCGGGACCCATCTCGCGCAGCGGCGGCTTGGCCGCGGCCCGCCCGCGGGTCTTCGGGGCCGCCAGCAGCGCCAGCGCCTCGTCGAGGGTGACTGTGAACAGTTGGTCCTCGCTCGCCAGTGAGCGCGAGTCGGTGCCGCGCTGCACGTACGGGCCGAAGCGTCCGTTCTTCGCGATGATCTCGTTGCCCTCGGGGTCCTTGCCGACCACCCGGGGCAGGCTGAGCAGCTGGAGTGCCTGGTCGAGGGTGAGCGTCTCGGGCGTCTGCGAGCGGAACAGCGAACCGCGCCGCTCCCCGCTCTGCACATAGGCCCCGAACCGGCCCGACTTGATCAGCACGGGCTCGTTGGTCTGCGGGTCGTCGCCCAGGCTGCGCTCGCCGCCACCGCCGAGGAAGAGCTCCTTGACCTTCTCGGGGTTCAGCTCGTCGGGCGCGACGCCCTCGGGGATCGAGACCCGGTTCGCCTTGTCGTTCGCCTGCTCCTCGGTGGCACCGGGGATCTGACGCTGCAGGTACGGCCCGAAACGACCGACCCGCACCACGATGTGCCTCCCTTCTTCGTCGTCGAAGAGGGGAATCGAGTTGATCAGGCGGGCGTCGATGGCGCTCAGGTTCTCGGTGACCAGCTTGCGCAGGCCGCCGGCCTTGGCGATCTCGTCGTCGGCCCCGGCGGTCTGGCTGCCGAAGTAGAACGAGGTCAGGAAGTCGAGGGAGGCGTGGTCGCCGCCCGCGATGCCGTCGAGATCGTTCTCCATCGCGGCGGTGAAGCCGTAGTCGACCAGGCGCGGGTAGTGCTGCTCCATCAGGTTGATCACGGCGAACGCGATGAACGTCGGGATCAGGGCCTGCCCGCGCTTCTCGACATAACCGCGGTCCTGGATCGTCTGCATGATCGACGCGTATGTGGAGGGGCGGCCGATGCCGAGCTCCTCCATCGCCTTGACCAGCGACGCCTCGGTGTAACGGGCGGGCGGGCTGGTGTGGTGGCCCGCGGCGTTCAGCTCGTCGGCGTCGAGCGACTGGTCCTTGACGAGGTTGGGCAGGCGACGCTCGGCGTCCTCGGCCTCGGCGCTCTCGTCGTCGGAGGACTCGACGTAGGCCTTCAGGAAGCCCGGCTCGGTGATCGTCTTGCCGGTGGCGCCGAAGTCGGCCTCTTCCTGAGCCGTGGAGACGGCCCGGATGCGCACCGAGATCGAGTTGCCGACCGCGTCGGTCATCTGCGAGGCGACCGTGCGGCGCCAGATCAGCTCGTAGAGCCGGAACGCGTCGCCCGAGAGCTCGTTGGAGACCTCGGCCGGGGTGCGGAAGCTGTCTCCGGCGGGCCGGATGGCCTCGTGCGCCTCCTGGGCGTTCTTGACCTTGCCCTTGTAGTGGCGGGGCTCCGGCGGAACGCTGCGCTCGCCGTAGAGCTCGGCGATCTGCCGGCGGGCGGCCGCGATGGCCGTCTCCGACAGGTTGACCGAGTCGGTACGCATGTAGGTGATGTAGCCCTCTTCGTAGAGGCGCTGGGCCGTGCGCATCGCCTGGGCCGACGACATGCGCAGCTTGCGGGCGGCCTCCTGCTGCAGCGTCGAGGTGATGAAGGGCGGGTACGGCCGGCGGCGGTACGGCTTCTCCTCGACCCGGGTGACGGTGAACTCCTGGCCCTCGAGGCGCGCGGCCAGCCCCCGGGCGCCGCTCTCGTCGAGCTGCGTCACGGCCGCGCCGGGCTTGAGACGGCCGGTCGTGGGTTCGAAGTCCTTGCCGGTGGCGATGCGGTCGCCGTTGAGCGCGATCAGCGTGGCGCCGAACTGGCGCGGACCGTCGACCTCGCCCCGGACGGCCAGCAGGGCGTTGATGTCCCAGTATTCCGCCGTGCGGAACGCCATGCGCTGGCGCTCCCGCTCGACCACGATGCGGGTCGCCACGGACTGGACACGGCCGGCCGAGAGCTTCGGCATGACCTTCTTCCAGAGCACCGGGCTGACCTCGTAGCCGTAGAGCCGGTCGAGGATGCGGCGGGCCTCCTGGGCGTCGACCAGATTCTGATCGATGGCGCGCGGGTTGGCCACGGCGGCCTGGATCGCGGGCCGGGTGATCTCGTGGAAGACCATCCGGTGGACGGGGACCTTGGGCTTGATCGTCTCGAGGAGGTGCCAGGCGATGGCCTCACCCTCGCGGTCCTCATCGGTGGCGAGGAAGATCTCGTCGACCTCCTTCGCCAGCTTCTTCAGCTTGGCGATCTGTTGCTTGCGGTCGGCCGAGATCACATAGAGCGGGTGGAAGCCGTTGTCGACGTCGACCCCGAGACGCGCCCACGACTCGCCCTTGTACTGTTCGGGCACCTCGTCGGCGTTCTTGGGCAGGTCACGGACATGGCCGATGGAGGCCTCGACCAGATAGTCGGGCCCCAGATAACCGGCGATCGTCTTGGCCTTCGACGGGGACTCGACGATGACCAGACGGGTCGTCCTGGTGTCACTCGGCACGGCACTCCCAAACTTCGAACTCAGCGTTCCGCCATGTTCCACCAGACGGACCCGGCGGAACACAGACTTTCAACGTAACGCGCCGGACGAGTCAGCATTCCCCGGGAACCCCGGAGTCGGATGGTAACGGTCCGGCCACCGTATGCCTCCGACGGCGACACCGTACACCGCCGACATGCTGTCGTGTCGCACACAATCCAGGAAGATCACGCACCCGCGCCGCCCGGCCACAGTTGCTCGGGCGCCGCCGCGGGTCTGTCTCCGACCAGCTCAGCGAGGCGCGCGACCCGCCTCTTCCCCATGATCAGATAGCGTCGGCCGTCGGCGGACGGGCGCCCGGCGAGACCGGCCCGGACCAGCGCCGCGTCGATCTCCGCGACGTCTTTGGCCGGGTCGAGACCGAGGGCGTAACCACCGGGCACCGGCTCGCCGGCGGCCGCCACCCAGAGGCGCAGGCGCGGGCCGCTGAGAAAAAGCTGGGAGGCGGCTTGGGGCCAGGCCTGAGCAAGACCGTTCAATCTTCGGGAGTACGCGGTGAGCACCTCGAACCTGGGACCGGCCGGCTCGGGTTCCGGCTCGTCGCCGCCCTCCGGTTCCGACCCGCTCACCGGCTCGCCTTCGCCCTGCTCCCCGGCGTTTCGCCCCTCGATGGCGGAGACGTCGTCGCCCTCGATGACGGGAACGCCGCTGGCCTCCGCATGAGCCTGGCCCTCCCTTCGCGCTCGGCCCTTATCGGACATTTCTGATTCAGCGGATTTAGCAGGCGGGTCGGCGTCGCTGTCGAGCTCGGGCGGCGAATCCTCTTCCAACGGGGCATACACGACATCCCGTACGAGGGAAGGCTCTTGATCTGTCGGACGCCAGCTCACCACGAGCCCGCGGATCACCAGCTCACCGACCAGGACGTGCACCCGCCAGGCGGCGTCGACCGGCACCGAGACGCGAGCCGTGCCGCCCATGCGACCGAGCACCCCCGGCCCGGCCAGCAACCCGGCCAGATCGGCGGGCGACGGCTCGATCGTCTCGGCCCCGAAGAACGGCAGCTGACGACCGGCCTCGGCGGGCGGGTCGGCACGCGGGTGAGCGGGGCGTTTGGCAGCCGGGACCGGCGCGGGGAGCACCTCGCGCGGGATCAGCGGCCACCCCGTCTCGGTCATCTCACCGGCACTCGGGCGATTCTCGGCTCGGTCATCTCACCGGCACTCGGGCAACTCGTCGAAGGCGGTCTGCAGCTCGGTCGAGTTGAGTTTGCTGGTGTCGAGGCCGCTGGCCTGATAGTCCGTCTGCAGCTGCTGAACGACCTGGCCGACCTGCTGATAGAAGGTCTGGGCGGGAGCCGTCTGGAGCACCTCGATGCCGCTCTTGGCCTTGGCGTAGGCGTCGCGGGTGGCGGCCAGCGAACCGGTGAAGCCGTCGGCGATCTGCTGCCCGTTGTCGACGTCGGGCACGCCGGCCTTGGCCACTCCGGCGCGGGCCTTCTCACTCGCGTCGGCGGCGCCGGTGAAGAGGCGCATCAGATTTTCCTTGGCCTGGCGGGGCGTGGTCGCGCTGTCCATCTGCTGCTGGGTGCGGCTGGTGAGGGAACCGATCTCGGAGCGCCACGGCTCGAGAGTGGTGCACACCGAGGCGGCCCAGGCGCGGGCGCTGTGCGAACCCGAACAGGCGCCGAGCGAGACGACGAGCGCGAGAAGAGCCAGCAGAACGAGGGGTCGGGCCGGGCGCATGGGAAGCAGCGTACGGGCAACGTCCGACAACCTCATCTATGGTGCGGGGCACCCGGCGTCACCGGGTGCCCCGCGTTGGTGCCGTGCCCGTGGATCAGGCGGTGACCTTGGCGGTCGGGGAGGAGTCGCCGGCCGGGTTCGACGGGGCGTCCTCGCCCATCGAGATCGGCTTGCGCTTGCTCCAGACGACCGCACCGGCGATGATCGCCGCCGCCACGACCGCGATCGTGATGCGCAGCGGGTTGTTCTGGTCGCTGCCGATGCTCCAGGCCACGACGGCCGGGGCGATCAGCAGCGAGACCAGGTTCATCACCTTGATCAGCGGGTTGATGGCCGGGCCCGCGGTGTCCTTGAACGGGTCGCCGACGGTGTCGCCGATGATCGTCGCCTCGTGCGACTCGGAACCCTTGCCGCCGAAGTTGCCGTCCTCGACCAGCTTCTTCGCGTTGTCCCAGGCGCCACCGGAGTTGGACAGGAAGACCGCCATGAGCGTGCCGGTGCCGATCGCACCGGCCAGGTAGGACGCGAGCGCGCCGGCGCCGAGGCCGAAGCCGACGGCGATCGGAGCCATGATCGCGAGCAGGCCCGGGGTGAGCAGCTCGCGCTGCGCGTCCCGGGTGCAGATGTCGACCACGCGGCCGTACTCGGGCCGCTGGGTGCGGTCCATGATGCCGGGGAACTCGCGGAACTGGCGGCGGACCTCCATGACCACCGCGCCCGCCGAGCGGGACACGGCGTTGATGGCCAGGCCGGAGAAGAGGAACACCACGGCCGCGCCGACCAGCAGGCCGACGAGGTTGCGCGGGTTGGCGATGTTGAGCAGGCCCAGGATCTCGTTGCCGACCTGGCCGGCGTCGATGCCGGCGTCGGCCAGCGACGTGGCCAGGCTGTTGGTGTACGAGCCGAACAGGGCGGTCGCGGCGAGCACGGCCGTCGCGATCGCGATGCCCTTGGTGATGGCCTTGGTGGTGTTGCCGACCGCGTCGAGCTCGGTGAGGATCTGCGCACCCTTCTCGTCGACGTCGCCGGACATCTCGGCGATGCCCTGCGCGTTGTCCGAGATCGGGCCGAAGGTGTCCATCGCGACGATGACGCCGACCGTGGTGAGCAGGCCGGTGCCGGCCAGCGCGACCGCGAACAGCGACAGGGTGAGCGACGAGCCGCCCAGCAGGAACGCCCCGAAGACTCCGGCGCCCAGCAGCAGGGCCGAGTAGACGGCGGACTCCAGGCCGACGCTGATTCCGGCCAGCACGACGGTGGCCGCGCCGGTCTGCGACGACTTGCCGATGTCCTGCACCGGACGCCGGTTGGTCTCGGTGAAGTAGCCGGTCAGCGCCTGGATGGCGGCGGCCAGCACGATGCCGATGACCACGGCGCCGACGGCGATCCAGCGCGGGTCGCGGCCGCTGGCCAGGATGTCGGCGGCGATGCCCTCGTCGTCGAAGCCGGCGAAGCTCGACGGCAGGTAGACGAAGCTGACCACGGCGACGGCGACGGCCGCGACGGCCGCCGAGATGTAGAACGCCCGGTTGATGGCGGTCAGGCCGTTGCGGTCGCTGGGCCGCAGCCGGGTGATGAAGACGCCCAGGATGGCGATGACGACGCCGACCGTCGAGACGATCAGCGGGAAGATCAGGCCGTCCTGGCCGAACGCGGCCGAGCCCAGGATCAGCGCGGCGACCAGGGTCACCGCGTACGACTCGAAGAGGTCGGCGGCCATGCCGGCGCAGTCACCGACGTTGTCGCCCACGTTGTCGGCGATGGTGGCGGCGTTGCGCGGGTCATCCTCGGGGATGCCCTGCTCGACCTTGCCGACCAGGTCGGCGCCGACGTCGGCGGCCTTGGTGAAGATGCCGCCGCCGACCCGCATGAACATGGCGAGCAGCGCGGCGCCGAAGCCGAAGCCCTCGAGCACGGTCGGGGCGTCGCTGCGGAAGATCAGCACGACCAGCGCGCCACCGAAGAGGCCCAGGCCGACCGTGAGGAAGCCGACCACACCACCGGTGCGGAAGGCGATACCCATCGCGGTCTCGCGACCGCCCTGCTCACTCGCCGCCGCGGCCACCCGCAGGTTGGCCCGCGTGGCGAGCGCCATGCCCGCGCCGCCGATGAACGAACTGAACACCGCGCCGACGATGAAGAACAGCGAGCGTCCGATCTTGACCCAAACCTCGTTGTCGGTGTCGTGCACCGGCAGGAGGAAGAGCAGGACGACCGCGATCACCACGAAGATGGCGAGGGTCTTGAACTGGCGGAACAGGTAGGCCGACGCGCCTTCTTGGACGGCTCCGGCGATCTCCTGCATGTTCTTGGTGCCCCGGCCGGCTTTGAGAACCGACTGGACGAACATCGCCGCGAAGCCCAGCGCGATGAGCGCGAAGACCAGGGCGACGATGACAAATGTGACGTTAGAACCACTTAATGAGGTCCCGGACATCAATGTCCTCCTGTACACCGACCGCGCCCGGTGCGGCGGACGTATCCGTCCGGGCGCATCCCCGTCCAAGGGGAAACGACAACTGGGTCCCGCGGCCGCGGGACCAGGAGCAGTAGCTGATAACTCGCGTACTGTAGCGGCCAATCGTGGTGATGGTCACACCTGAATCCGGCCGTGTCGTGGTGATGTTCGCCGCTGTGTTAGCGGGCGCGTCGGTGGGTATAGATGTCAGTTGATATGGTTCTTGACTTGCTTTTTTCGGTCAGCGCCGCTGAACGGGCCACACCATACGGACCTCGGTGCCCGGGCCGTCCTCAACCGGGCGCACCTGGAGGTCATCGACAAAACCGGCCAGGAGCGCGAAACCCACCCCGGTGGTGAGCGCCTCGTCGGTCAGCGATTCGTCGGCCAGTTCGTCCGGTGGCAGCTTGGTCAGGCCGACACTCGCCTCGATCGGGGCGTGGTCGATGACCCGTACGGAATAGGAGTCCGAATCGGACATCTCGACGGTCACCAGGTCGGGCAGACCGTACTGGTTGTGCAGGGCGACGGCACGGGTGCAGGCCTCACCGATCGCCAGCCGGACCTCGTCCAGCAGTTCCTCGGCGACCCCGGCGCGCCGGGCCACCGCAACACCGACCAACCGTGCAGTGCGGACATGCACGGGGGCCGGCGAGAAGGAAAGCCGAACCGTCGCCATCACGAATTCGCGCTGCCGTCGCTGTCCCGGGTCGCCGCCTCGATCGTGGGGAAGATCGGGAACACCTGGTCGAGGGCCGTGATCCGGAAGATCTTGAGAAGGGCTTCCTTGGAGCAGACGAGGCTGAACCGCCCGTTGGCCACCCGCAGCCGCTTCATCGCGCCGACCAGCACACCGAGGCCGGTCGAGTCGAGGAACTCGACCCCGCCGAGGTCGACGACGACGTTACGCACCCCGCTGTCCACCAGCTCGACGAGGCGCTCACGCAACCTCGGCGCCGTGTAGACATCGACCTCGCCGCCCACCTCGAGCACCGTGTGCTCGGCGACAGTCCGGGTCGCAAGGGACAGCTCCATCGCTCCTCCTCCCTGCGGGGCACGCTGATCCAGGGCGAAACTCCCCAGCGAATCTAACCACTGACCGGCACGGACCCTTCGTCCGGCTCCACCGTCGTACCCGTTTGAGGTTGACGTCATTCGGGTGTCACAGTGGCGCGCGTGACGTCGACCGCCCACAACCCCGCCGAGCTGCTGCACCGGCTGCGGGCCCGCGTCCCGGCGGCCGACTCCCCCATCACCCACGTCGAGCAGATCCCCGCCCGTACGGGAAAAACCGCTCCTTGGCCCTCCTGGGCGTCACCCGAAGTGATCACCGCCCTGGCCGCGCACGGCATCGCCCAGCCGTGGCAACACCAGGCGACCGCGGCATCCCTGGCGGCCGCGGGCACCCACGTCGTGGTGGCGACCGGCACCGCGTCCGGCAAGTCGCTCGCCTATCAGCTGCCGGTGCTCTCGACGCTGCTCGGCGATCCGCGCGCGACGGCGCTCTACCTCTCGCCGACCAAGGCGCTCGCGGCCGACCAGTTGCGCGCGGTGACGAAGCTCGGCCTCGACGGGGTGCGGCCGGCCACGTACGACGGCGACACCTCCCGCGAGGAACGGGAGTGGATCCGGCAGCACTCGCGGCTGGTGCTCACCAATCCCGACATGCTCCACCACGGCATGTTGCCTGGCCACGCGCGCTGGGGGACGTTCCTGCGCCGCCTGAGATACGTGGTGATCGACGAGTGCCACGCCTATCGCGGTGTGTTCGGCTCGCACGTCTCGCACGTGCTGCGCCGTCTGCGCCGGCTGGCCGCCCGTTACGGAGGGTCGCCGACGTTCGTGCTGGCCTCCGCGACCTCGGGTGATCCGGCCGACGCGGCCTCGCGGCTGATCGGCCTGCCGGTGACCGCGGTGACCGAGGACGCGTCACCGCGCGGTGCGACGACCTTCGCGCTGTGGGAGCCGCCGCTGCTGCCGCCCGAGGAGCCAGACCTTCCCCCCGTACGGCGTTCCGCCCTGAGCGAGACGTCCGACCTGCTCACCGACGCCGTCGTGGCGGGCACGAGAACGCTGGCGTTCATCCGCTCGCGCCGGGGCGCCGAAGTGGTGGCGACGATGACGCGGCGCTCGCTCGACGAGGTGGTGCCCGGGCTCGGCGACCGCGTGGCGGCGTACCGGGCCGGCTACCTGAAGGAGGACCGCCGCCACATCGAACGGTCCCTGCTCTCGGGCGAACTACTCGCGCTGGCCTCGACCAACGCCCTCGAACTGGGCGTCGACCTGGTCGGCCTGGACGCGGTGCTGATCTGCGGCTACCCCGGCACCCGGGCGTCGCTCTGGCAGCAGGCGGGCCGGGCCGGACGCGACGGCGGCGAGGCCCTGGCGGTGCTGATCGCCCGCGACGACCCGCTCGACACCTACCTGGTGCACCACCCGTCGGCGCTGTTCGGCCGCCCGGTCGAGATGACGGTGCTCGACCCCGCGAACCCGTACGTGCTGGGCCCGCAGCTGTGTTGCGCGGCCTCCGAGGCGCCGCTGACATCGTCCGATCTGCAGCTGTTCGGGGAGGCGGCCCTTCCCGCCGTCGAAGGCCTGACTGCCTCGGGCGCGCTACGGAAACGACCGTCGGGCTGGTACTGGACGCATCCCGGCCGCCCCGACGTCGACCTGCGCGGCGCCGGCGGCGCCCCGGTCTCGGTCGTGGAGTCGTCAACCGGCCGCCTGCTGGGCACGATCGACCAGACGTCGTCCCACGTCATGCTGCACACGGGCGCGGTCTATCTGCACCAGGGCGTGACCTACGTCGTCGACAACCTCGACCTGGACGACGCGATCGCCCTGGTGCACCACGAGGAACCCGACTGGTCGACCCACGCCCGCGACGTGACGGACGTGTCGGTGCTGGGCATCCGCTCCCACGTGGACGCCGGACCGGTGGGCCTGTTCCTGGGCGACGTCGAGGTCACGAGCCAGGTCGTCTCGTACCAACGCCGCCGCATCGCAACCGGCGAGGTGATCGACACCAGGCCGTTGGACCTGCCCGTACGCGAACTGCGTACGGTCGCGGTCTGGTTCACGGTCTCACCCCAGGCCCTGGACCGCGCCGGCGTGGAACCGCCCGACGTTCCCGGCGCCCTGCACGCGGCCGAACATGCCGCGATCGGTTTGCTGCCGCTGATGGCGACGTGCGACCGCTGGGACATCGGCGGCCTGTCGACGGCCAACCACATGGACACCGAGGCCCCGACGGTCTTCGTCTACGACGGCCACCCGGGCGGGGCGGGTTTCGCCGAGCGTGCCTACGCCGTGGCCGAGGCCTGGTTGTCCGCGACGATGGAGGCCATCGGGGCGTGCGCCTGCGAGGCGGGGTGCCCGGCGTGCGTGCAGTCCCCGAAGTGCGGGAACGGCAACAATCCGCTGCACAAGCCCGGAGCCGTCCAGGTGCTGCGGACCGTCCTGGCCGCCCTCGCCACGGCGTAACGCGTGCGTAATTGGCAGCGGTTGTAGGGGCGCGATGTCTTGTGAGCAACCGGGCGCACCATAGTGGTGACGTCGCCCGTTTTGGTTAAGTTGGTGCTTGCTTTCGTCCAGTCCTCGCTAAGTGGATGGACCAGCGTTTTCTGAGCAAGCATGTGATCCCGATGAAGCCGGATGAGCGTGAACAGCCCATCGAGGCACTGCGCAGCATCGAAGTTGAGCCTTGGATCAGCAGGACGGGCTCGGCCGGCTCCCGCGTTCGTCGCGCACTAAGTTCCGTCAAGCGTCGATCGGCGAAGAGAGCCGCAGACCCGGCCGAACCTTCCGGGGATGCCAAATGAGCTTGAGTCCTCCCAGCGCGGAGTGCGGACGATGAGCCTCCGGCCGAAAAGTAACCCAGCTCTCCCCGTCCCACGGAGCGAAGGACTGATGTCGGCATCGTGGGACAGCTGACGTGCGCGCTCACATCCACCCGACTTTGCCTGGTCGGGCGAGCAGGTCAACTCGGCACGGCGTAGATCGGGCCGGCTCGGGCAGTCGCGGTTGCGCGGCCGCTGATGCCGACGACGGTGTGGACGACCACCTCGGCCTGGACGACGATCTCCAGACCCTCGACCACACACGACGTCATGCGGCCGTGGTTGGCGGCCACGAACTCGGCGGCCCGTGCGCAGGCGGTCTCCGGGCCGAAGACCGCCCTCGCGCCGCCCGCCAGCGCGCCCAGGTCGGCCGCCGCGCGCGCCTGGTGACGGCCCACCCGGGCCGCGCCGACGGAAGCACCGGCCAGGCCCGCCGCGGTCAGGGTCAGGCCGATCGCCAGCACCAGGATCGTCGCCGCACCGCGATCTCTCCTGGAGCCGGCGCCGGCTCGCGAGCTGCTGCCACCACAACCCCTCACGGCACCGGCCCCCGCCCTGAAGACGCACCATCGCGGCACCTGACGCTCCACCGCAGCCTCCTCACGGCACCGCCCCCGACCCTGACGATGCGCCACCGCGGCGCCTCATGGGATCGCCTCGGGTTCGCGGGCGGCTGTTGCTGTGCCCTCGACGGTTATTGCCGGCAAGTTGGCGCCGAGCACCCTCAGGTGGGCGCGCACCCGGGCCGTCACCGCCTCGCCGTCGCCGGTCAGCTCGACTGCGGCGCCCGGCGGGGCGACCCGGGCGCCCGCGGCGGCTCCGGAACCGCCGCGAGCCTCGGCCAGGGCGGCCTCGCGTGCCGCGTCGAGGCACTGGCCCTTGGCCGCCACCGCTGACACCGCCGCCAAGCCGGCGAACAGCAGCAGCATGAGCGCCGGCAGCCCGGCCGCGAGCTCGGCGGTGAAGGCTCCCCGGTCGCGGCCGGGCCACCGGCGCCCGGTCACTTCAGCGCCCGACCGATGATGCCGGACAGCGCCGCCGTGATGCTGGCGCCGGTGACGACCTTGTAGAGGATGCCGGCGAAGGCGACGGCGGCCAGCGTTCCGACGGCGTACTCGGCGGTGTTCATCCCGGCGTCCGCGGCCTCGACCCGCAGGCGGGCGTAGTTCGCGAGCAGTTTGCGCACGGTGGTTCTCCTTCGGTTGTGGTGACGACCGGCCCGCGGCCGGCCTTGACGACCGGCCCGCGGCCGGCCCTGGTGGCCCCGGGTCAGAGGACGTCCCCGAGGACCGCGATCAGCACCGGGACAAGCCCGGCGAGCAGGAAGGCGGGCAGGAAGCAGAGCCCGAGCGGCAGCACGATGAGCACCCCGGCCCGCTGCGCCGCGGCCTCGACGGCGACCGCCCGGTCGGCCCGCAAGTCGTCGGCGAGCCGGCCGAGCGCCCCGGCCAGCGCACCTCCGCTCGCGCTGGTGCGCACGGCGGCCGAGATCAGCCGCTCGGCGCCCGGAACGCCGTCGAGGTGTTCCCACGCCTCGGCCGGCGCCGCCCCGAGGGCCAGGGAGCGTGCCGTCCGCCGCAACCGTGTCCCCAGTGGGCCGTCGAGCGCGTCGGCCACCGCCGCGGCGCCCCCGTCGACCGGTGCGCCGGCCCGCAGCGCCGCGGCCAGCAGGTCGGCCCCGAGCGGGAGGTCGGCTGCGGCGGCGCGGCGTTCCTGCCGTACGTGGGCCGGCTCGCGCCGCCGCAGGAAGCGCTCGGCCCCCACCCCGGCGACAACGCCCAGCCCCACGCCCCACCAGGTCGCGAAGAACCCGGCCACGATCACGCCGGCCCCGACGGCGAGCAGGACGCGCATGCGACCGCCGTCGGTCGCGGACGCCCCGGCCGTGGGTCTCAGCCGCACGAGCCGGCGCCGCACCGCGCGTCCACCGGTGACCGGGGCGACGACCAGCACGAGGGCCGCCGCCACAACCAGCAGGGCCGTCACGATGCGCAGGTCCGTTCGTGGGCGCGCTCGACCGGCAGCGACTGGCAGCGCTCCCCCTTGACGGCCAGCAGCACGGCGATGCAGCACGACCGCAACGGCACGCGCCCCGGCTGCCCGGCCCGCAGAAACTCGTCGAGCTCGCAGCCCGCACTCATCAGGCCCGCGTCTTCGACCAGTCGGCCGGATCGCTCGTAGGCCGCACTCATCGGGTCGCCTTGGGTCGCAGTCATCGGGCCGCCCCTCGGGTCAGGCGCTCGGACCACAGGAGCCCGGCCGTCTGGAGCACCACCGCGACGAGCCCGCACGCCGCGCCCAACGGCGTATGCAGCAGGACCTGGAACGGGTCGGCTCCCATGGCCATCCCCAGACCGAGGCCCGCCACCGGCAACGCCGCCAGCAGCATCGCGGTGGCCTGGGCCCCGGCCGCCTGGGCCGACGCCGAGGCGGCAGCGCGGTCGGCCGCCCGGGCGTCGGCCTCGATGCGTTCGACCAGGTCGGCGGCGGGCGCACCGGTTCTCTCGGCGAGGTGCCACACCGAGGCGGTCAGCCGCCCCAGCCGGTTGCCGGTGGCCGGCACCGACGCCGGCGGCAGCCCGGCCCTCAGGTCGGCCGCCAGCGACGCCAGCGCGTCGAGCGCCGCGGCGCGTTCCTTGGCCGCCCGCTGCCGGGCCGAGCGCCGCACCAGGGCCCGCCCGGCGAGACCCGCGTAGGCGGCCGCGATCGCCGCTGCCACCGGGCCGCCCGCGAACAGGCCGATCGTCGCCGCGGTCGCGACGCCGCCCGCCACCGTCCGCCGTGGCGACCGCCGGGCCGACGCGGTGATCCGACGGCCGAGCGCCACCGGCGACGTGCGGGGCATCCGGCGGGTCCATCCGCTCGGCAGCACGACGGCGAGCGCGCCCACCGCCAGCAGCAACGGCCCCCAGGTCACGGCGCCACCACCGGCGGGGTCAGGATCGCGGGCACGGCGACACCGCGGACGGCCAGCATGCGGGCCAGCGCCCCGGCCGCCGGACCGGCCCCGCGTCGCCGCCGCCAGGCCGGGACCACGGTGGCCAGGCGCTCCTCGCCCGAGGGCAGCAGCACGCTCACCGATTCCAGGACACGGCCCCGATCCGTACGCCGCACCTGGAGCACCACCTGCAGCGCCGCCACCACCTGGGCGTGCAGGGCCGCCCGGGGCAGACCGCCGAGCAACCCGAGCGCCTCGAGCCGGGCCGGGACGTCGCCCGGGGTGTTGGCGTGCAGCGTGCCCGCGCCGCCGTCGTGGCCGGTGTTGAGTGCGCCCAGCAGATCGGCGATCTCGGCGCCGCGGCACTCCCCGATCACCAGACGGTCGGGCCGCATCCGCAGCGCCTGCCGCACCAGGTCGGTCAGCCCGATCGCGCCCGCCCCCTCGACGTTCGCGGTGCGGGCCTGCAGGGCGACCACGTGCGGGTGCAGGGGCCGCAGCTCGGCGGCGTCTTCGACGAGCACGATCCGCTCGGTGGGCGGCACCATGCCGAGCAGCGTGGCCAGCAGGGTCGTCTTGCCGCTGCCGGTGCCGCCGACGACCAGGTAGGCCAGCCGGGCCGCGACGACGGCGGCCAGCAGCGGGGCGACCGTGGCCGAGACGGTGCCGTGCTCGACCAGGTCGTCGAGGCGGAACGGCCGCTGGCGGAACGTCCGCAGGGACAGATAGGGCCCGTCGGTCGCGACCGGCGGCAGCACCGCGTGCAGCCGGGTGCCGTCGGGGAGCCGAGCGTCGGCGTACGGCTGGCCGTCGTCGAGCCGCCGCCCGCACGCGGCCGCGAGGCGCTGGGCGAGGCGGCGGACTTCTTCGAGGCTGCCCAGCACGATCGGCGCCCGGGTCAGGCCCGCACCCCGGTCGACCCAGACCGCCAAGCCGTTGACCAGCACGTCGGTGACCTGCTGATCGGCCAGCAGCGGAGCGAGCGGCCCGGCCCCGACCAGCTGGTCGTGCACGCGGTCGGCCAGGCGCAGCACGGCCGTGTCGCCCAGCGCCGCAGCGTCGGACTCGCTGCGGACGGCGTGCACGACGGCGGCGGGTGTCGCCTCCCCGCCGTCGACCGCGAACCGGTGACGGACCCGGTCAGCCACCGCCGGCGCGGACGCGGCGAGCCGGCTGCCCAGACCCCCGTACGCGGTCACGCCGCCACCTCGGCCGAGACGTCCCCGAGCAGCTCGGCCAGGATCCGCCGGCACAGTTCGGCCAGCTGCCCCTTGCCGTCGGCCCCGGGTGGCCGCCCCCGCTCGACGAGCTGGCTGATCGCGGGCTCGGGGCGCAGCGTGCCGATCAGCGGCAGCCCGAGCGCCGAGGCGATCTCGCGGGGCCGCAGCCGACCCGGCGCAGGCCCGCGCACCACCAGGGACAGCTCGCTGCGGTGGGCCTGCACCATCCGCGCGACCCGGGCCGCCGCGGCCGACGCCCGCACCTCGGCCGGCACGATCAGCACCGCCTGGTCGGCGCACTCGAGGGCCAGCACCCCGGCGTCGTCGAGCCGGCGGGGCAGGTCGACCACGATCACGTCGCGGGCGCGGCGGCCGGCGTCGATGGTCGACCCCATCGCCTCGGGCGGGACGACGGGTGTCGCCTCGCGGTCGAACGAGAGCACCACGAGGTCGCCGTGGTGCGGCAGCGCCTCGAGCAGGGCGGGCGGGTCGACCCGGCCCCCGGCCTCGGCCAGCGCCGACCAGCGGAGGCCGTCGCGCGACTCCCAGCCGAACATCAGGTCGAGGCCGCCGCCGAGCGGGTCGGCGTCGATCAGCAGGGTGCGGCGGCGGGCCGCGGCCGCGGTGGTGGCCAGCCCGGCGGCCAGGGTGCACGCGCCGGCGCCCCCGCGCCCGCCGATGACGGCCAGGACGCGTCCGACCGGCTGTTCGAGGTGTTCGGCGAAGCGGTCGACGACCCAGCCCTCGGCGGCGGGCAGTTCGGCGATGTGTTCGACGCCGTGGGCGTTGGCCGCGGTCCACTTAGACTCGGCCACCTCGCCGCGGCCGACGACGGCAACCCGGGAGCGGCGGGGCAGCCGGGCGCGCAGGCAGGCGTCGAGCTGGTCGGCGCCGATCATGACGAGCGGGGCCGTGCCGTAGCGGGCGCGGGCGGCGGCCGGGTCGGGCGCCACGTCGACCTGGGTGCCACCGGCGGCGGCGAGGCGGAGCAGGTCGTCGAGCAGGTCGGGGTCGGCGGTGACGACGAGGGGCAGACGGGCAGCGGGCATCGGCGGTCTCCAGCGCGGGGCGTCGGTTGTGGCGCCCACCCTGGCGACCCGTCCGGGCGGCGGCGAGCGGCGACCGCCGAGCCTGTGGACAACTCGATGCCCTGTGGATATCGCGTCTTCGTACGGTCGATCTGCTATGGAAAGTGGGTTGTCGCCGACGAGTGGAAGCAGCGACGGTTGGGTATGTTGGGGTCCGACACGGACCAATGGGGTTGGCATGGAAAGCTCGATCAACCGTTCGCTCGACGCCGACGGCTCGGCCACCGTGACCGTCGTGGGTGAGGTCGACTTCTCGAATGCGGACGAATTGGCCGGCAGTGTGCGCGACGCCGTCACCGAGTGGTCCCCGCCTTCCGTGCGGGTCGACCTGAAATCCGCCACCTTCATCGACTCGACCGGTCTGGGCGCGCTGATCGAGGGCTACCGCGCCGCCACCGAGATCGAGTCCCGCTTCCTCGTGATCAACCCCAGCCCGGCCTTCCGCCGGGTGCTCGAGGTGACGGGGCTCTGCGATTTTTTCGGCTTGGGCGCGACCGTTGAGGCCGGAGGCGAGACCGAAACGGCCGGCCAGACCCGGGCCACCGGCGCCTAGAAGCTCCGAAACGGTCGTCTGGAAGGCCAAAAACCGGCGTCCGGAAGGAAAGCAGATCGGGAAACCCCGGAAGAGCCCGCGGATAGGGAACGACCCCCGTCGGGGGAGACGGGGGCCGTCCGAGGATTCGGCTCCGGGGGGGTCGAGCCGAATCGACTCGGTGATCGCGGGGGGCGCAATCACCGAGGGTTCTTGAATGGTGGGGCGCGACCGTCACAACGTGAATCCCGATCGCAACAGCACAAGCATGCCTCACAAGAGCAGCACAGTCGAGTACTGATTGTTGCTCACTGCGATACTGCTGCCCGTCTGACCGATTTCACAGGCAGTCACGGCCGGACCGCTCGGGCGCGGCGAGGACGACGGCGGGGAGCCCCATGCGACTACACTTGCCGCCCGTGGGCCTGAGTGCCGCGTTTTTCGACCTCGACAAGACGGTCATCGCCAAGTCCAGCGCGCTGGCCTTCGGCCGGCCGTTCTACCGTGACGGCCTGATCAGCCGCCGTGACATGGTCCAGTCCGCTTACGCACAGCTGATGTTCCGGCTGGGTGGCGGCTCCGACGAACAGGCGATGGCCCGCACCCGCGACTATCTGGCCGCGCTCTGTAAGGGCTGGCGGGTCGAGCAGGTGCAGCAGATCGTGGCCGAGACGCTCGACGAGCTGATCAACCCGTACGTCTATGCCGAGGCCGCGACGCTGATCGCCGAGCACCAGGCGGCCGGGCGCGATGTCGTGCTGGTCTCCGCATCGGGCGACGAGATGGTCCGCCCGATCGGCGCGCTGCTCGGCATCACCGACATCATCGCGACCCGCATGAGCATCGTGGACGGGCGTTACAGCGGTGAGGTCGAGTTCTATGCGGCCGGCCCGAGCAAGGTCGTCGGCGTCCGCGAGCTGGCCGACGAGCGCGGTTACGACCTGGCCGACTGCTACGCCTACTCCGATTCCAGCAGTGATCTTCCGTTGCTCGAGGCGGTCGGTCATCCCAGCGCCGTCAATCCCGACCGGGCTCTGCGCCGGGCCGCCGCCGAGAACGAGTGGCCCGTCCTCGAGTTCCGCCACCCGATTCCGTTGAGCCGGCGTCTGCGTGATCGTCCCGCGGTGCCGGTCGCCGCGGCGGCCCTGGGTGTGAGCGTCGGCGCCGCGATCGGTCTGGCCCTCTACGCCCGCCACCGCCGCACGCGCACACCGGCTTGAAGATCAAGACCATTTCCCCGTACGGGCTGAGGGCCGGCGATTTTCCGAGGTGCCGGGCGCGTTCCGACCCTTGCGTGAATACCGTTCAGCCGGAGACGATGCGTATCTGTGCGCGTTGCGCTCAGTGATCGCGCCCGCGTGCGCAACCCCAATGAGCAGCGCGAATGGCTTTGGTCTGACTAATACCGAAAGCCAGTTTTGCCGGGCCGAAGCTCTGGCGATCATGCCCCGTCGGGCGTAGAAAGAACTGGCGAGGTTCGTCGCCGAAGGGCCGGGTTTCCGGTCGGCCGGCAGCGGAAATCGTGCACGGCCACCGGGAACCCACGCGCGATCAGCCACGGCAGGCACGTTGCGTCGGGACCGCGGCCCCCTGGGCTCCGATCGAGGAGCCGCGAGGCTCGTGGACTGGCGACAACGACCCAGGTGCACGCTTGATAACCCGGTCCGGACGCGCAGCAGCCGGCGCCCCTCAAGGGACGCCGGCTCTAAATTTCTCCACGGTCAGGCGCCGGTTCCGCAGCCCGTGACAAAGATGCCCAGCGCCGGTTCCGCAGCCCCGTCACAAAGGACGGCCCGGTGCCGGTTGCGGTGCTCGCGGAAGAGGGCCCAGAACCGTCAGGCGTTCTGCGCGGCCAGGTGCCGGTTCCGCAGCTCGTGATAGACGGCGCGGAACAGCTTGGGCCGCGAGTGGAAATCGACTCCCTGCGCCCACAGTTCGGTGTTGATGGTCGAGCCGTCGCGCCGCTCGACCAGCACGGTCATGCCGCTGGGAATCTTCCAGGGACCGATCCGGTGGCTGGCCTCGTGGAGACGTACGTGGGCAATGTCTTCCCACGGAATCGTGCGCGAGCGCAGCAGGCCGTGGATGCGCAGCCCACCGTCGCTGACGTAGGCGCCCATCTGCATGATCCGGTAGGCCCCGAGCACCCAGAGAACAGCGAGCGCGCAGGTCAGCAGGCGAACGCCGTGCCAGCCCAGCGCGAACGTCTCGATCGAGGTCCAGGCGACCAGGCCCAGGGCGAAGGCTTCCCACCCGATGACCAGCCAGCGACCGGCGCCGGGCGAGTACGGGCGCTCCCACGTCTCCACGCGACAAAGTCTAGAAGCCGCCGGCGATCACTTCCGCTGTCCGCACAAATGCATGGTTCAACGTCCGGTCATACGGATGCCAGGACATCGTCACCGATAGCGGTGATGTCGTCGGCGGCGACGGTGACCGCGGCGGCGTAGTGACGCAGCCACGACCGCACCCCGTCGGGCGTGCCGGTGGCATAGGCGCCGGCCGAACCGACGTACTCCGGTTCCCGGGCCTGATGCCCCACTTCCACCGCCACCAAACCTCGCGGATCGAATCCGCGGCTGATCAGCGTCAGACGGGCGGCGGCCCGGGCCACGACACCGGCCGGACCGGCGAACGGCCGCAGCGTGATCAGTTCGGCGTGCACGATCGCGGCGAGCAGGAGCGGAGGCGTACGGTCGTTGCCCGCGACCAGGCCGGCGAGCATGTCGACGCGGTCGGCCGCCCCGGTGAGCCGGCCCAGCTCGGCCGGCGGCACCACGCCCCCGGCGGCGAGCACGTGCAGCTTGGCCAGCACCTGGCGCGGCGCGCGGGGCCAGAGGTCGACCAGCCCGCCCACGCCCTCGGCGACCCGCAACGCCCCCTGCACGACGGGATCGGTGACGGTCCCCCCGCGTACGTCATCAAGCTCGTAGGGATGACCCTCGAGCGCGGCGCTCGCCACGGCTGCGCGAAGACTGGCCTCGGCCGCCACCTGACCGCCGTGCCGGCGCAGCGCCCGGTGCCGCATCGCGGCGTCGACACGCTCACGGGCCTCAGCCAGGGCGGGAGCGACGTCGGCAAGATCGAGTAGCGGGGATAGTGGATCCACGGGAACACCGTAGCCGGTAAAACGGTCGAAACATGGGCTGCACAAACGGGCTCAGAACTGGCAAGATTCGCGCAGTATCAATCAGCTAATGGTCACCCGGCGCGCGTGCGGGACGTTCTGGCGCGCACAGCCGCACAACCCTCGCCGGTGTCCATCGGCGCAACTAGTGTGCAACGAAGATGCCCGGGTCAGCAGTGAAGAGGAGCCGCCCTCATGAGTGAGACGTTGGAAAACCTGTCCTCGGAGACGCGGCAGTTCCCGCCGCCCGAGGCCCTGGCCGCGGCCGCCAATGTGAAGGCGGAAGCGTACGAGGAGGCCAAGGCCGACCGGCTTGCCTTCTGGGCCGAGCAGGCCGACCGCCTCACGTGGGCCAAGAAGTGGGACCAGGTTCTGGACTGGTCCAACCCGCCGTTCGCGAAGTGGTTCATCGGCGGCGAGCTGAACATCGCCTACAACTGTGTCGACCGGCACGTCGAGGCGGGCCGGGGTGACAAGGTCGCCATCCACTGGGAGGGCGAGCCCGGCGACACCCGCACCATCACGTACGCGGAACTTCTGAAGCAGGTCAGTCAGGCCGCGAACACGCTGACCGACCTGGGCATCACCGCCGGCGACCGGGTCGCGATCTACATGCCGATGATCCCCGAGGCCGCGGTCGCCATGCTGGCCTGCGCCCGCGTCGGCGCCACCCACAGCGTCGTCTTCGGCGGCTTCTCGGTCGACGCGCTCTCGACCCGCATCGCTGACGCCGAGGCCAAGCTGGTCATCACGGCCGACGGCGGTTACCGGCGCGGAAAGCCGTCGGCGCTCAAGCCGACCGTCGACGAGGCCGTCGCGAAGAGCCCGAGCATCGAGAACGTGCTCGTCGTACGCCGTACGGGCCAGGACGTCGCGTGGACCGACAAGGACAAGTGGTGGCACGAGACGGTCGAGCAGGCCAGCCCGGAACACGAGGCGCAGGCCTTCGACGCCGAGCACCCGCTGTTCATCCTCTACACCTCGGGCACGACCGGTAAGCCGAAGGGCATCCTGCACACCACCGGCGGCTACCTGACCCAGGTCTCGTACACGCACAACGCCGTCTTCGACCTCAAGCCCGAGACCGACGTCTACTGGTGCACGGCCGACATCGGCTGGGTCACCGGGCACTCCTACATCGTCTACGGGCCGCTCTCCAACGGCGCCACCCAGGTCATGTACGAGGGCACGCCGGACACCCCGGGCCGCGACCGGTTCTGGCAGATCGTCGACAAGTACAAGGTGTCGATCCTCTACACCGCCCCCACTCTGATCCGCACGATGATGAAGTGGGGCGACGACATCCCGGCCGGGTACGACCTCTCGTCGCTGCGCGTGCTCGGCAGCGTCGGTGAGCCGATCAACCCCGAGGCGTGGATGTGGTACCGCGAGAACATCGGCCGCAACCGCACCCCGATCGTCGACACCTGGTGGCAGACCGAGACCGGTGGCGTGATGATCTCGCCGCTGCCCGGTGTGACCGCGACCAAGCCCGGCTCGGCCATGACCCCGCTGCCCGGCATCACGGCCGACGTGGTCGACGACCAGGCGCAGTCGGTGCCCAACGGCGGCGGTGGCTTCCTCGTGCTGCGCGACCCGTGGCCGTCGATGCTCCGCACGATCTGGGGCGACGACAAGCGGTTCCTCGACACGTACTGGTCGCGCTTCGGCGCCGGAGCCGACTCGAGCTCGTCGGACGAATGGATCTACTTCGCCGGCGACGGCGCCAAGAAGGACGAGGACGGCGCGCTCTGGCTGCTCGGCCGGGTCGACGACGTCATGCTGGTCTCGGGCCACAACATCTCGACCACCGAGGTGGAGTCGGCCCTGGTCTCGCACCCGTCCGTGGCCGAGTCGGCGGTGGTCGGCGCGACCGACCCGACGACCGGTCAGGCGATCGTGGCGTTCGTGATCCCGCGCGGCAACGTGGACACCGAGGGCGACGCGGGCGAGCAGCTCAACGTCGACCTGCGCAACCACGTGGCCAAGACGCTCGGCCCGATCGCCAAGCCCCGCCAGATCATGCTGGTGCCCGAGCTGCCGAAGACCCGCTCCGGCAAGATCATGCGGCGCCTACTCAAGGACGTGGCCGAGAACCGGTCGCTCGGTGACGTCACCACGCTGCAGGACTCCGCGGTGATGGACCTGATCTCGAAGGGCATGAACACCGGCAAGTCCGAGGACTGACGCCTTTGACGCGGCGCCCGGGACCACCCCGGGCGCCGCGGTACCCCACGCACGACGTGAAACCGTTACGCTTTGCGCCGCGGTCCGGGTCGGCCGCGATCGTCGGTCACGGGGGTACAGGTCATGGTCAGGTCCACCGCGGGCGTCGCCGGTGCGCTGGCACTGGCCTTGCTGCTGGTCGGCGGCTGCTCACGCGACGACGTGACACCGGCCGGAGGCACCGGCCCCGCCGTCTCGCCCTCCCCCGGCACGGTCACCGGGTCGGAGGCGCCGCCGGCCGCCGCCGATCCCAACGCGCCGCCCGGCCAGCCCGCCGACAGCGACAGCTCGCCCCTTCCGCCGCCCAGCCGCCCGGCTGACATCGCCGCCCCGGCGCCGGGCGACCTCTCGCAGCTGCGCGTCGGCTCGATCACCGCGACCGTCACCAAGGGCGGCTCCGGGCCCTGCTACGGCCTGAAGTCCGAAGACGGCGTGGCCTGGTCGGTCTACTCCAAGAAGCCGCTGCCGCTGGCCAAGGGTGACCACGTGCAGGCCCGAATCACCCCCGGCAAGACCCCGGTCGACTGCGGCTCCGGCAAGCCGGCCGTCCTCGACCGCGTGATGATCGGATCCGACTGAGTTTCGGCCCGGTTACGCCCGCCACCGGCCCGTCGCGCGTTGGTTGCGGCCGCCGCGCGGTCGCGCTCGACCCGAACGCCTAGGCTGGAGGCCATGGGCGGTCGGGTGGACGAGTCGTGCGTGCTGGTGGACGGACCCTGGACCCATCGCTTCGTCGGTGCCAACGGCAGCCGCTTCCACGTCGTCGAGGCCGGCACCGGCCCGCTGGTGCTCTTCCTCCACGGCTTCCCGGAGTTCTGGTGGGCGTGGCACGACGTGCTGCCCCGCATCGCCGACGCGGGCTTCCGGGCGGCCGCGATCGACCTCCGGGGCTACGGCGCGAGCGACAAGCCGCCACGGGGTTACGACGGCTACACGATGGCGGCCGACGTCACCGGGCTGATCCGGGCGCTCGGCGAACGCAACGCGACGATCGTCGGGGCCGGCGCCGGCGGCATGATCGGCTGGGCCGCCGCCGCCTTCCACCCCAAACTGGTCAACCGGCTGGTCGTGCTCGGTGCGGCCCACCCGCTGCGGTTGCGGGCGGCGCTGTTCGCCGACCCGCGCGGCCAGTTCGCCGCCTCCTCGGCCGTGCTGCGCTTCCAGGTGCCGCGCTACGAACACGTCCTCACCCGCGACGACGCGGCGATGGTGGGCGAGCTCATGACCAACTGGACCAGTCCGCAGTGGAGAGAGACGCCCGACTTCAAGGACTACGTGGCCCGCTGCCGTGAGGCCATGCAGATCCCGCAGGCGGCGTTCTGCGCCCTGGAGGCCTACCGCTGGGTGTTCCGCAGTGCCCTCCGCCTGCAGGGCTACCGCTTCGTCAAGCTGATGCAGAAGCCCCTGGTCACGCCGACGCTGCAACTGCACGGCGGGCTCGACACGGCTACCCTCCCCCGCACCGCGCAGGGGTCGGGGCGCTACGTTCTTGCGCCGTACGAGTGGAGGCTGATCCCCGACGTCGGACACTTCCTGCACCAGGAGGCGACCGACGTGGTCACCGGCGAAGTGCTGCGCTGGCTGAAGACCAACTAGCGCCTCAGATGCGCTGCTCGTAAAGGTCTTCAGATGCGCTGCTCGTGAAGGTCTTCAGATGCGCTGCTCGTGAAGGTCTTCAGATGCGCTGCTCGTGGAGGTCGGAGACCTCGTGGAGCGGCGCCCAGCCCTGGTAGACCCCGAAGTCGAACTCCTCCAGGCCCAGCTGGCGGGCGATCGGCGCGCGACCGCCGGTGTACTCCACCCGCAACCACGCGTTGGCCTCGGCGAGCACGATGAACGGGGCGCCACGCCACGTGCACGTGGTGCGGACGTAGACCAGTTCGTCGTACTCCTCGGGGGTCAGCACCCGCGAATAGCGGCCCGGACGCACCTCGTCGAAGCCGTCGGCCGGGTCGGTGCGATAGATCCGCACGTTGTCGCCGTCCGGCGCCGCGTCGTATTCGCTGCCCTGCCAGGCGACCACGTAGCCGTCACGCATCACTGCTCACCCACCCGGCGCCAGAGCGGACCGTCGTTGTCGAAGATCGCGACCATGCGCTCGTTGCCGTCGACGTCGATGCGCCACAGCTGCGCGCCGTGCGGCAGGCGGACACTGTCCACCTTGAACTCGGCGATCACGTCGCGGCCCTCGCCGGGCGCGAAACCGTTGCCCCGGAAGGGCGCGCGCTCGATGACCCAGCCGTCCATCGCGCGCAGGGCCTGCTCGTTCTGACCGCCGTACGGGATCCGGTAGAGGCTCGGACGATAGGCGGGCCAGCGCAGGACGTACGCCTCCTTGGCGTCGGCCTGGTGCGGTGAGGTGTCGTAGCTCAGGCCCAGGGCGCCGAGCAGTTCCGCCGGCGTCCGCAGGTGTTCGACCTCGGTCGCGCGGTGCACGAACCCGGCCACCCGGTCGTAGCCGCGTTCGAGGTAGTAGTCGACCTGGTCCGGCGGCAGGGTCTTCTGCATGACCGTGGCGTGCTGCTTGTCGTCGCTGGCGGGCTCGGGCGCGGGCACCGGGGTGTCCTCGACCGGGCCGTCGGCGTCGTTGCCCAGGCCGGATTCGGCGGCCCAGCTGGCCAGCGCGATGACCTGCGGTCCGGGGTACTTGGCGCCGATCGGGCCGTCCGGGTTGACCGCGAACGACCAGGCCGGGTCGGGCCAGTTGCGGATCAGGTCGACGAACTTGACCCCCACCGTGCGGGTCGGCGCGGTGTGGTGCTCGTCCAGCCTGTCTTTGCTGGTGAAGACGACCAGGAAGGTCTCGCCGTCGATCTGCTCGGTGCGGAACGCGAAGCCGGACTCGCCGGGCGCGCTGCCCGGGCGGGAGTGGTTCGCGACCGGGACGAGCACGGTGGCGAGCAGCAGCGTCGACAGGAAGGTGTCGGTGTTGTGCACGCTCGCGGCGTCGAAGAGGTCCTGCTCGACGTCGTTGGCCGGGTGGAAGTCGACCTTCGGCGCGGGCGGCGGGCTCAGCGGGGCCGGGTTCTCGAACGAGGGCTGGGCGCCGAGCCGGGCCGGGCGGTCGCTGCCGGGCGAGCCCGGGATGACCGGCGGGGCCATCGGCTGCGGGGCGGCGGCCTCGGACTTGGTCTGGAACGCCGGGAACGACGTGAGACCGGGGCGCTCGGCCGGCGACGTCGCCTGCCGGCGGGGCAGCGGGGTTCCGAAGCCCGGGCTGGGCTCGGTAGGCATTCCCGCCGGCGACGTTGTGGCGGGCGGCATTCCGGCCTGGGACGCGCCCCTCTGCGGCAGTCCCGCCGACGACATTCCGGACGGCGGGCTTCCGGGGCTTCCGGCCGGCGGGCTGCCGGCGGGGCTTCCGGGCGGGGCGTACGGGGCCGCTGATGCCGCCGGAGCCGGAGGTGCCGAGATCGGCGGCATCGCCGAGGGCTGGCGCTGGGCGGCTGCGGCCTGGGCCGAGGCCGGGCCCTGCGGGAAGCCGGCCGACTGGCCGTTCTCGGCGGGCTTGCGACGCGGCAGGTCGGTCAGGGCGCTGCTGCGCGGGCTCGCGGGCGGGGCCGACGCCGACCAGCTCGGGTCGAACGGCGTCTCGTCCGGGTTGTGCGGGGCGAAGTTGTCCGGCGGCGGCGGGGTCTGCGCCATCGGGGTGCGGACCGGGAGCGGACCGCTCGGGTCCTGGAGGGCGGCGAGCGCGCTCTCGTCCATCGACGTCGGGCGGCCACCCGTCGGCGGAACCGCCGGCGCCTGATAGGCCGGGGGCACCACGGCGGGCGCGGGCGGGGCCGACGCCGGGCTGGAGGCCGGCGCCGCGCTCGGGCTGCGCGACGGCAGACCGCTCGGCAGCACCGTGCCGGGGGTGCGGACCGGAAGACCGCTCGGGCCGACCTGCTCGGGCCGGGCCTCGGCGGGCGAAGCCGGCGCTTCCAAGCCGCCGGGACGGACCGGAGCGTGGCCGGGCGCAGCCGGGCTCGCGGGCTGGCCATAGGCCGCCGGGCTCGTGGGCTGGCCGTATGCGGGCGGGCTTGTGGGCTGGCCGTATGCGGGCGGCGCGCTTGCGGGCTGGCCGAACGCCGGGGGTGCGCTCGCGGGCGGCGGGCTCGTCGGCTGACCGTACGCCGGAGGGGCGCTGGCCGGGCGGCCGTAGACCGGAGGAGCGCTCGCGGGACGGTCGGCTGCGGGCGGCGCGCCGGCCGGGCGGCCGTAGACGGGTGGGGCGCTCGCCGGGCGGTCGGCTGCGGGCGGCGCACTCGCCGGACGGCCGTAGACCGGAGGGGCGCTCGCCGGGCGGTCGGCCGCGGGCGGGGCACTCGACGGCTGCTGGCCGAACGCGGCCGGGGCCGTGCGAGCGGGCAGGCCACCGGCGGCGGACGGCGTGCGGGTCGGCAGCCCACCCGGCTCGGCCTGACCGAAGCCGGGCGAAGACGTACGGGTCGGGAGACCGCCCGGCTCGGCCTGACCGAAGCCGGGCGACGGCGTCCGTGTCGGCAGACCACCGGCCGGAGACTGACCGTAGGCCGGAGGCTCGGCCTGACCCGGGCCGGGCGATGGCGTCCGCGTCGGCAGACCGCCGGCGGGAGACTGCTGCCCGGGCTGGCCGTACGGGCCGGAGGGCGTGCGGGTGGGCAGGTCGCTGGCCGGGGGCTCGCCCGGTCCGTGGGCGTAAGCGCCGCCGTACGTGTTCGCAGCGGCCTGGCCGTAGGCGGCCGGGGCCTGACCGTAGGAAGCGGCAGCGGCCTGACCGTAGGAGGCGGCGGCCGGCGTCGGATATTGCGGGTAGGAACCCGTGGCCGCGGTGAGCGGCTGGCCCTCGTGGGTGGGGCCGCCCGGACGGGCCGGCTCCTCGGTGCGGGCGGCGGCCGCGTTGGCAGCCATCGCGGCGGCTTGGAGGTCCTGCATCTTGCCCGAGCTGGTCGAGGACTCGGCGCGGCCCGGGCCGCGGGTCGGCAGCCTCAGGTCGCCGCGCGAGAGCTGGGCCACGAACCAGGCCGGCAGATATCCCTCGATCGGCAGGCCGGGGTTGACGGCCAGCCACCACTCGAGGTTGGGCCAGGTGTTGGCGAGCTCCGCGTACGGCACGCGACGGGCCGAACCCGTGTAGTCGGCCAGGCAGGCCTGCAATGCTGACGTCGACGTGAAGGCCAGCACGTGTGTGCGGCCGCCCGTGCTCCACGTGCCCCAGCCGAGCGGCGCGAGACCCGCGAGCGCATCGGCGGAGACGGGTAAGAGCAGGTCAACGCCGGAGAGAATACGGAAGTACGACTCCTGGTCGTCGGTGCGCAAAGCATCGCGCATAGCGACCTCGGCGTCCGTAGCCGGCTCCCACTCGGACACGTCCACCTCTCCCCACCGCGCGACGAGGCCATCTCAACGCGTACAACCTACAAGGTCAGGCCACGATCACAATGGGCGGCAGTACGCAGATGAGTAAAGCGGGTGGTCGAAGCCCTAAGTATGCGCCCGGAAGCTCTCCGGAACGCCGTTTCGGTCGCTCGAAGCGATCAATCAACAACTGATCGTAGCCGTATCGCCCAGACGTACCAGTACGCGTTCGAGGGACACCAAGCTTCGCAAGAACGGACCTAACGGACGTACGTTCCCCCGTCCGTGATCTCCACCCCGAATCGCCTGCCGGCCGCCCCGCAATGCCCGCGTTCCGGTGCGCTGCCCGCCCAGACGCACAACAGTTCTTTCGCGCCCACGCCGCGACACCCCCGGCCGGCCCGTCACCGGCGCCCTGGCGCGCACACCGCGACGTTGACCTGTCCGCTCCGAGAAATGCGAAACGGCCGGGACAGTCGCATGACTGGTCCGGCCGTTCACGGATGCGGCAGGGCCGCACCCTCACTGGAAGCGCGCGGTCGCCGACTTCTCGGTGCTGACGTAGTCGTCGGCCGACTGGTCGACCGCACCCTTGATGTTCTGCAGGATCGTGGTCAGGTCGTTGGCCGACCGGCGCCAGGTCTCCTGCCGCTGGTAGTACGCCTGCTGAGCCTCGCCGTCCCACGAGTCGACAAGCCGCTTGGCGTCGCGCTCGAGGTCGCTGAGCTGCTGCTGCAGCGTGCTGATCGCCTTGTTGATGTGGTCGCTCGCGCCGCGCAGGGCTTCGAAGTTGACGAGCAACATTCCGTCGTTAGCCATGTCTTGTCTCCCCCGGATCAGAGCGGCAGCGAGAAGGAGCCACCGGAGCCGGTCACGCGGCTGGCAGCGTCGTCATCGGTCGAGGTGTAGTTCACGCCGGACACGCGGATCGACTCCGCGGTCTGGGCCAGTGCCGAGTTGAGCGACTTGAGGTCGGTCTCGTACTGCACCTTGACCTGATCGAACGCCGCGGCGCCCATGCCCTTCCACGTGCCGCTGAGCGACGACAGTTCGTTCATCAGCGTGGACAGCATCTGCTGCAGCCCCGCGTTGACGTTGTCGAAGTTTTTCGCCGCCGCCGCCATCTCGTCCGCTGTTACCTGCGTTCCGGCCACCCGGAAGTCACCCCGCTTTCTCGTCGGTTCGCCGACCCATGTCGTGATCCGTTGTGGACGGACGGTGATCATTCACCTGCGACATATCGACGCTGGCCACCAGGCTAACCCCTGACCACAAGCCTTGGGGGGCGGGCCGTGAGCGGCCGACTACTCTTCATTGATGTCGCCGACCGTAGCGAAACTCGTCAAGGCGTGAAAGCCCGGCATCAAGGCCTGTGGATAACTTTCCGCTTGTCCACAGGGCCCACGTCCGGTGGGGCGAAGCAAATACGATAGGCGCCGCACAAGGACAGACGCGGGGAAAGGCGGTGTGTCGTGACGGTTGGCGTGGCAGCGGGCGACCGGGACTACCGCGAGCTCTCCGGCCCGGCGAAACCACAACCGAAGGCAGGCGCGCGGCCGCTCCGACGTGGACGGTTGTTCGGCATGCGGGTCGGTCAGCTCGTCGCCACCCAGGTCGCCGCGGTGGCGGTGGCGGTCGGCGCCGTCAACGGCCCGATCGGCGGCGTCGCGGGCGGTGTCCTGGCCGTGGCGATCCTCGCTCTGACCTGGCTGCGGCTGCGGCGGCGCTGGGCGTTCGAGTGGCTCGGCGTCGGGCTCCGGTTCGGCGGTCGCCGCCACACCGCCGCGATCGACACCGGGCCGACGGCGCTGCTGCGTTTCCTGGCGCCCGGCGCCCGCGTGGAACAGACCGATCTCGCCGGCGACCCGGCGGCGGTCGTCGTCGACGGTCACGGCCTCACCGCGGTGCTCGAGCTGGGCGACCCGGCCGGCCTGCTCGCCGAAGACGCGCCCGATCTGCCCTCCCCCGCCTCCCTGCTCCCCTCGGCCGAGGCCGAGCTGCCGCCGGTGCTGATCCAGCTGCTGATGACCGGGGCTCCGGCCCCCGCGTTGCGCGCCGGTGCGGGCACGCCCGCCAACTCGTACCGTCAGCTGACCGAGGGCCGCCTGCTCGGCCATAGCAGGGCGTTGCTCGCGGTGCGGGTGCTGCGGGCCGAGGGCTGGTCCGAGGATGAGCTGCGCCGGTCGCTGTCCGGCCTGGTTCGCAAGCTCGTACGCCGCCTGTCCGCGGTGCCGGCCCGCCCGCTGGGTGAGGCGGCCGCGTTACGGGTCATCGCCGAGCTGGCCCACGACGACGGCGTCGGCACGGCTCAGGAGACGTGGCCCGGTCTGCGCATCGGCGGCCTGAGCCAGACCACGTTCCGGCTGCGGCGCTGGCCCGACCCGCGGGTCGAGACCTCCCGGCGGCTGGTGTCCCGCATGCTCACGCTGCCCGCCTCCGCGACGACCGTGTCGCTGATCGCCGGCCCGCAGGCGGCGCACGGCCCCACCCCGCTCGACATGACGGTCCGCCTGGCCACGCCCGAGCCCCAGTCGCTGGGCGTCGCCACCCAGGCGCTGCGCAAGCTGTTGTCGGCCGAACACGCGTCGGCCCAGCGCCTCGACGGCGAGCATCTTCAGGGGCTGTTCGCCACGCTGCCGCTCGGGGGCGTCCCGAGTGCCGTGCCCGGCCTGCCGGCCGACGGCGTCCAGCCGGCCGAGCTGCTGGAGGGCCTTCAGCTGCCGGTCGGCACGTCGGGTCTGATGCTGGGCCGCAACCGCCACGGCAACCCGGTGGTGAGCCGCCTCTTCCGGCCCGAGCAGACCCGCGCCCTGCTGGTGGGCGGCGTCCGGTGTGCTCAGCTCGTCGCTCTGCGGGCGATGGCGCTGGGCGCGCGCGTGGTGGTGCAGACGGCCCGTCCGAGGGCCTGGGAGCCGTTCGTACGCGGCGCCGCCGTCCCCGGTGAGTCGATCGCCGTGGTGCCGCCGGGCCGCCCGATCGAGATCCCGCCCGGCTCGGCCCTGCACCCGCTTCTGATCGTTGTCGACATCGGCCCCGTCGGCGCCGACAACCGCCCTGGCGAGGGCTGGCAGGCCACGCTCGTGGTCCGCGACGAGTTCTCGGCCGCCGACGTCGACGTGGCGTCCCGGGCCGACCTGCTGATCCTCCAGCCGCTGCGCCCCGAGGAGGCGACGCTGATCGGTGGCGCCCTGGGCCTGGGCGAGGTGGCCCAGTGGATGACCCGGATCCGCCCCGACATGGTCGGCGTCGTCAACCGCCGAGCCGTCCGCTGGGCCGCCCTGGCCCACACCCCCATCGAAACCCAGCTGGTCGGCCCACCCGGCCGCTGACCCCACCCACAACGCGCCGGCGGCGCAGCGACTGGCCGGTGGGCGACGCGGCGTCCGGTCAGCTGGGAACGTGGGCAGCCAGTCGGCAGTGCGGCAGCGTGGCAGCGCGACCGGCCGGAAAATGCGACTGGCTGGCAGTGCGACGGGGCGGCCGCGTGGCGATGCGACCCGGGAGCGGCAGAGCGACCAGGCAGGGCGGATTCGGACGGCCGGGAGCAGCGTTCCGCAGAGACAGCAGGGGCGCGCCGGTCCGTGGGTGCGGTCGATATGGGAGAATTGTCGCAACGACATCGACAAGATCGGGGTGTGTCGCGGCCGGGAGTGGCGTGATCGTGGCACCATTCCGGGCCATGGGCCTCATCATTCGGCTTCTGATCACGGCGTTCTCGTTGTGGCTGGCCACCGTCTTGATCGACGGCATCGAACTCACGACCGACTCCGTGTCGCAGAAGATCATTACGTTGCTGATCGTCGCGGTCATCTTTGGTGTGATCAACGCGGTGCTGCGGCCGATCATCAAGGTTGTCGGCTGCGGGTTCTACGTGCTGACCCTCGGGCTGATCGCGCTGGTCGTCAACGGCGCGCTCTTCCTGCTGACGAGTTGGATCGCCGGTCAGTTCGACCTGCCGTTCCACGTGGACGAGTTCTGGCCGAGCGCCGTGCTCGGAGCGCTGCTTGTCGGCATCGTGAGCTGGTTGCTCAACATGCTCGTCCCCGACGGCGACGACTGATCACATCCCGACGACGACAAACTGAAGCACGCGACGTCGTCCACCACCGGCCCGTCGCGCGTCTGCGGGGTGGGTCTGCGCACCTGCTACAGCCCGGCCGCGTCCCGTACGAAAGGGGCGGGCCGGGCTTCGTCGTTCGCGGGCGTGAAGTCGGCCATGCACAAGGGCGCGAGTCGTCTGTGGGCGCGGCAATGGCCGTGAGGTCATGCGCAGGGGCGCACGTCGTCCGTGGGCGCGGCAACAGCTGTCAGGTCGGCCATGCGCGGGGGCGCACGTCGTCCGCCGGCGCGGCGACGGCCGTGAGGTCGGCCATATGCAAGGGGCGCAACACGCTCGAAACCTTACGGTGAGGGGCATGAGCGACGAGCGGCGTGGATACCTCTACGGCATCGGTGCGTACGTGCTGTGGGGGTTCTTCCCGATCTATTTCAAGCACCTGCAACCCGCGTCACCGCTGGAGATCCTGGCCCACCGGGTGATCTGGTCGGTCGTGTTCGTCAGCCTGCTGCTCGCCGCGATGCGCAACTGGGCGTTCGTCAAGCGCCTCGCCCGCAGCCCGAAACTGCTCGGCGGCCTCACTCTGGCCGCCCTGCTGATCGGGGCCAACTGGGGCGCCTACATCTACGGCGTCAACTCGGACCGGGTCGTCGAGACCGCGCTCGGCTACTTCATCACGCCGCTCGTCATCGTGCTGCTGGGCGTGACCGTGCAGCGCGAGAAGGTGCACGCGCTGCAGTGGGTCGCGGTCGGCGTCGGCGCGGTCGCCGTGGCCGTCCTGACCGTCGACTACGGCCACCTGCCGTACATCGCCCTGATCCTGGCCGGCAGCTTCGGCACCTACAGCCTCGTCAAGAAGCGGATGTCGCTGCCGCCGGCCGAGGGCCTGTTCGTGGAGTCGTCGGTGCTGGCGCTGCCCGCGCTGGTCTACGTCGCCTGGCTGACGACGGCCGGTGACGCCGAGTTCGGGCACGTCTCGGCCACCCACACCGTGCTCATGATCTTTTCGGGGCTGGCCACCGCGCTTCCGCTGCTGCTGTTCGCGGCCGCGGCCAACCGGGTGCCGATGGTCGGGATCGGGATCCTGCAGTACATCGCGCCGATCCTTCAGCTCGCCGTCGGGCTGCTCATCTATCACGAGCCGATGCCGCCGGCCCGCCTCGCCGGTTTCGCGCTGGTGTGGCTGGCACTGATCATTTTCACGGTCGACGCCCTCCGCCGCCGCCCCCGCCGGGGAGAGACGGCGGCCGGAACGACGGCCGCCACCGTCGAACCGGCCGCCACCCTGCCACCCCGCTGACCTGGAATCAACAGATCAGGGGACGTCGTAGGCGAGCAGCGCCTTTCCGTCGTACTGCACCAGTTCAAGTCGCGAGAGGCTGTCGATGCCGAAGTGCGTGACGCCGGGCATCTCGAACTCCGCGCCGGGTATCGCCTTCCAGGAGCCCAGCGACTCCTTCTCCTCGTCGGGGCCGTAGGCGATCAGAGTGAACGTGTACGGCCGGGTGGCCTCGGCGCTGTAGGAGCAGACGAGGTCGACCTTGGTGCCGCCGGAAGTGCTGGTCAGACGCACGGAGGCGGACACCGGGGACGACCGCTGCACGGCGGTCATCGCCACCGCGGGACCGCTCGGAGGCGCGTCGGCAGCGGCGTTGTCACGCGTCCAGGCGAAGACGCCCAGACCGATGAGCGCCACGAGCACCGCGGCCGCGGCGGTGCTCAATGCCCGTACGCGGAAAGCTTTGCCGTTTTTGCGTCGTTTGGCATCGGGAGTGCGCCGCTTGGCATCGGACGCCAGGGTCTGCCACTCGCTGGTCGCCCAGTCGCGGAAAGCCGCCCCGGGGTGACCCTCGCCACTGGTCAGCGACGGGTCGAGGAGCTTCGCGAACTCCTTCGCGTCGAGCCGGGACAGCAGGTCAGGCAGCGCCGAGATGTCGGCGACGGCCTCCCGGCAGAAGGAACAGGTGGCCAGATGCCCCTCGTAGGCCGCTCGTTCCGCCGGCGACAAGGCGCCCAGCACGTACGCCCCGTCGTCGTGCTCGTGCTCGCAGTGCACCCGTCACCACCCTCCGCCGACATCCCCCTTGCACCCTGCTTTACGTGAGGGATGCACCAGAGGTTCAACGGAGTCTTAGGTACGCATGTCAGGCCGCGACGAGATCCCGCACCGCCGCCGGCGCGACCAGATCCCGCACCGCCGTCAAGCCGTGGCCGACTCTCCGGCGGAGAGCGCCTCGGCCACGTTGCGGGCGGCGGCCGTCAGCTTCGCCCGCACGACCCGGGCCGAGGTCAGCATCTCGGCGGCCGGCAACGCGCACGCCAGCACGAGCCGCCGTTCGATGTCACGGTCGGCAATGACCAGCACCGATGCGCAGGCCAGACCCTGCCGGAACTGGCCCATCTCGAGCTGCATGCCGCGCCGCTCACCGGCCGCGAGGTCGGCCTCGAGCGCTTCCGGGGTCGTCAGCGTGGCCGGGGTGAACGCCCGCATGCCGTAGTCGCGCAGATATCGCGCCCGCTGATCCGGGGTGAGCGTCGCCAGCAGAGCCTTGCCGAGGGCGGTGGCGTGACCGCCTTCGTCGAAGCCGGGCGACATGTCGTCGACGAACGGCGACCGTGCGCCCTCGGCCGAGGCCGTCACCGCTATACGCCCGCCGACGAAGCGGCCCAGATAGTGGGTGTAACCACTGTCGAGCGCGGCGCGCCGCAGCGCCTCCCCCACCGCGGGCGGGCCCCGGAAGGCGGAGACCAGCTCCCGGTACCGGTCCGCGATCTCCAGGCCCACGATGTACGTGCCGTCCTCACGGCGGATCACGTAACCCTCGTAGGCCAGGGTGCGCACCAGGTGGTACGTCGTCGCGACGGTCAACTCGCACCGTCGCGCGATCTGCTTCACGGTGAGTCCGCGGGGCGCCCGGCCGACCGACTCGAGCACGCGCAGGGCGCGTGACACGCTCCGAATCAGGTCGGACGGCTCCGCCAGGGGGTCGCGCACTGCTACCTCCGACGCCAGGGACTTACACCATATGAATAATCTTCCTCCGATGGAATGCCAAAAGCATGTGGATCACGATCGATTTACACGAGCCGTGTGGTCATTAGCACTCAGCGCGCACGGATGCATTCTCCCGGCTTAGTCTGCGGGAGATGGCGAAGCTCAAGATCCTTTCTCCACCGAGCGCGCCGACCAGCGCATTCCGGGCATCGACGGGCGCCCTGACGACGACCATCGCGGTCAGTGTCCCGGTGTTCCTCGTCGGCGGCCTCGCCGTGCAGATCGGCGACGAACTCGATTTCTCCCCGGCCGGGCTCGGGCTCGCGGTGTCGGCGTACTTCGGCGCGAGCGCGCTCGCCTCCGTGCCGGCCGGCTATCTCGTCGAGCGTTACGGCGCCACGCGCGTCTCTCGGGCCGGCATCGCGCTCGCCTCGGCCTCGTTGCTCGGCGTAGCGGCCTTCGCCAATACATTGTGGAGTCTCATCGCGATCCTGGCCCTGGGCGCCGGGGCCAACGCGATGGGTCAGCTCGCCAGCAACACGACCCTGTCCCGGCACGTGCCGCCGCGACGCCAGGGCCTGTCCTTCGGCATCAAGCAGGCCGCCATCCCGGTGGCGACCCTGCTCTCGGGCGCCGCGGTGCCGACGGTCGCGTTGACCCTGGGCTGGCGGTGGGCGTTCGTCTTCGTCGCCGTGCTCGCGGCGGGCGCCCTGCTGCTCGTTCCGGCCGAGACTTCCCATTCCCGCCGTACCTCGGTCCGGACCGCGAAACAGGCGACCGGGGCGTTGATCGTCGTGGGCGTCGCGGCCACGCTCGCCGCCGCCGCGGCCAACGCGCTCGGCACGTTCCTCGTCGATTCCGCGGTAGCTCGCGGTATTTCTCCGGGTCCGGCCGGTCTGTCCCTCACGCTGGGTAGTGCGGTCTGCGTGGTCGCCCGGGTCCTCGGCGGCTGGCTGGCCGACCGCCGGCCCGACCGCTCGATCGCCGTGATCGCCGGCCTGCTGCTGACCGGGGCCGCCGGCCTGGCCCTGCTCGCCGTGCCGGGCGGGCTGCCGCTGGTCGCCGGGGTCGTGCTCGGCTTCGGTTTCGGCTGGTCGTGGCCCGGCCTGATGAACTTCGCGGTGGTCCGCCTGCACCCGCAGGCACCGGCCGCGGCCACCTCGATCACGCAGACCGGCGTCTATGCCGGGGGCTGCCTGGGCCCGCTGGGGCTGGGCGCCGTGGCGAGCACGACCGATTACCCCACCATGTGGTTCGTCGCGGCCGGGCTCATGCTGGCCGCGGCGGGGGCGATGCTGCTGGGCAGCCACCTGCTGAGGCGCCACACCCCGGAGCCCACTGCATAGGGGCGGTCCGGGCGTGAGCCGTACGTGTGCCAGATCCGGATTTTGATCTTGCTGGCGCGACCCCTGGGGCCGAAGTCGTCGGACCCATGTGGCATCGTGAAAGCGTGGTGAGCACCGGTGACATGACGCTGTCGTCGCTCGGCCTCGACATCGATCCCGTGGTCGACGAGAGGGTGACGGCGACGCTGGCCGCTGTCGAGGAGGCGCTGAGGGCCAACGTGGCCAGCGCCGACCCACTGGTGGCCGAGGCCGCGCGCCATCTCGCCGATGCGGGCGGCAAGCGGTTCCGGCCGATGCTCGTGGCGCTCGGCGCCCAGTTCGGCGACCCGTCCGCGCCCGAGATCATCGCGGCTGCCAACGTGGTCGAGCTGACCCACCTGGCCACGCTCTACCACGACGACGTCATGGACGAGGCCCCCGTACGCCGCGGCGCCCCGAGCGCGAACGCACGCTGGACCAACTCGGTGGCGATCCTGGTCGGCGACTACCTGTTCGCCCAGGCGGCCGATCTGGCGGCCTCGCTCGGCCCCGAGGCGGTGCAGCTGCAGGCGCGCACGTTCGCGCGGCTCGTGCACGGTCAGATCGCCGAGACGGTCGGCCCCCGCGGCAGCGACCCGATCGAGCACTACCTGCACGTCATCACCGAGAAGACGGCCTCGCTGATCGCCACCTCGGCCCGGTTCGGCGGCCTGTTCTCGGGCGCTCCGGCCGAGTTCGTCGAGGCCCTCGCGGGTTATGGCGAGACCATCGGCATCGCCTTCCAGCTCTCCGACGACCTGCTCGACATCGCCTCCGAGTCGGTGCAGTCGGGCAAGACGCCGGGCACCGACCTCCGCGAGGGCGTGCCGACGCTGCCGGTGCTCTACGCGCTGGCCGGTGACGACACCGACGCCTCGGCCGTGCGGCTGCGTGAGCTGCTGGCGAGCGGCCCGATCACCGACGACGACCTGCACGCCGAGGCGCTGACGCTGCTGCGCGAGTCGGCCGCCATGAAGCGGGCACGCGAGACGGTCCGCACCTATGCCGAAGAGGCGCGGGCCGAGCTGGCGCCGCTGCCCGACGGCGAGGCCAAGCGGGCGATGGAAGCCCTCTGCGACTTCATCGCCGACCGCACGAGCTGAGTCAACCGCGGCTGAGCCACACGAGACGAGTCGACCGCGGCTGAGCCACACGAGACGAGTCGACCGCGGCTGAGCCACACGAGACGAGCCGACCGCGGCTGAGCCACACGAGCTGAGTCACAAGCTGGGCCGACCGCCCGGCTGACCTGAGACGACCATCTGAAGGCCGGACCGAGCGCACGGACCGGCAACGAGAAAGCCCCGGACCACCAGGCCCGGGGCTTTCTCGTCAGTGGAGTGATATCAGCGTACGAACTGCGCCGCGTCTCGCGTGAGGTCGATCAGCGGGGCCGGGACCACGCCCAGAGCGATCGTGGCGGCCACACCGATGACCAGGGCGGCCGAGGTGAGGAAGCCCGGGATCGAGACCGTAGGCGTCGTCTCGCTGGGCTCGGAGAGCCACAGCATGACGACCACCCGCAGGTAGGGGAACGCCAGCAGCATGCTGGTGATCACGCCGAAGATGACCAGCCACGTCTGGCCGCCCTCGACGGCCGCCCCGAAGACCGCGAACTTGCTGGTGAAACCGCTGGTCAGCGGGATACCGGCGAAGGCCAGCAGGATGAACGTGAAGGTCGCGGCGAACAGCGGGCTCTTGCGGCCCAGACCGGCCCAGCGGGCCAAGTGGGTCGCTTCCCCGTCGGCGTCCCGCACCAGGGTCACGATGCCGAAGGCGGCGAGGACCGAGAAGCCGTACGCCACCAGGTAGAACATCGTGCTGCTGAGCCCCTCCTCGTTGAGCGCGAGGACGCCGACCAGCAGATAGCCGGCGTTCGCGACCGAGGAGTAGGCCAGCAGGCGCTTCATGTCGGTCTGGGTGACCGCGAGGATCGCGCCGACCAGCATCGTGAGCGCCGCGATCGCGCCCAGCACCGGCTGGAAGTCCCAGCGCACACCGTCGAAGGCCACGTACAGGATCCGCAGCAGCGCGCCGAACGCGGCGACCTTGGTGCAGGCCGCCATCAGCGCGGTGATCGGCGTCGGCGCGCCCTGGTAGACGTCGGGCGTCCACACGTGGAACGGCGCGAGCGCGGCCTTGAAGAGCAGACCGATCGCGATCATCGCCAGGCCCGCGTAGAGCAGGATCTGGCTGCGCTGCGGGTTGGCCACCGCGTCGTGCACGGCCGAGAGCGAGATGCCGCCCGAGAAGCCGTAGACGAGCGCCACACCGAACAGGAAGAACGCGGACGCGTACGACCCGAGCAGGAAGTACTTGAGCGCGGCCTCCTGGCTGAGCAGACGCCGGCGGCGGGCCAGCGCGCAGAGCAGGTAGAGCGGCAGCGAGAAGACCTCGAGCGCGACGAACATGGTGAGCAGGTCGTTGGCGGCGACGAAGAGCATCATGCCGCCGATCGCGAAGATCGTCAGCGGGTAGACCTCGGTCATACCGGGCTGGTCGTTCGCCTGCTTGACGTCCTTCTGCGAGCCCACCGTGATGGCCGCCTGCGAGACGAACGGGCCGCCCCGCTCGATCGAGCGCTCACCGATGAGCATGAGCGAGACCGCACCCAGCACCAGCAGCGCGCCCTGGAGGAAGACCGTGGGGCCGTCGACGGCGACCGCGCCGCCGATCGTGATCTTCCGGGTGCTGTGCTGGACGATCACCGCCACGAACGACGCCGCGAGGGCGAGGAACGCGAGGGTCAGCTGGATGCCGTTGCGGGACCGGCGGGGCGTGAACACCTCGACCAGGATCCCGAGGCAGGCCGCCCCGAAGAGGATCAGCATCGGCAGCAGTGCGCCGTAGTCGATCCCGGGCAGTGAGAGCTCTCCCATGGCTAGCGGCCCACCCTTTCGTTAGCGACGACCGCTGTCGGCCCCGGATCCTCGACGCCGACGTCCTGCATGGTGGCCTGCACCGCCGGGTTGATCACATCGGTGACCGGCTTCGGATAGAAGCCGAGCAGGATGATCAACAGGATCAGCGGGGCCACCACGACCTTCTCGCGGAGCGTGATGTCCTTCTTCATCTCCGGCACCTCGGTGAGGGCCGGGTTGAGGGTGCCCTGCGTGGTGCGCTGCACCATCCAGAGCACGTAGGCGGCGGCCAGGATGATGCCGGCCGTGGCCACCACCGCGTACGCCGGGTGCACGGTGAACGTGCCGATCAGCACCAGGAACTCGCTGATGAACGGCGCCGTGCCGGGCAGCGCCAGCGACGCCAGACCGGCGAAGAAGAACACCCCGGCGAGGACCGGGACGAGCTTGCCGGCGCCACCGAAGTCGCTGATCAGGTTGGAGCCGCGGCGGGCGACGAACATGCCGACCACGATGAACAGCAGGCCGGTCGCGAGACCGTGGTTGACCATGTAGAGCACCGAGCCGGTGCCGGCCTGGGTGGTGAACGCGAAGATGCCGATGCCGATGAAGCCGAAGTGCGCGATCGACGTGTACGACACGAGGCGCTTGAGGTCGTTCTGGCCGACCGCGAGCAGTGCCGCGTAGATGATGCCGATGACACCGAGCACCAGGGCCGCCGGGGCGAACCAGCGTGACGCCTCCGGGAACAGCGAGAGGCAGTAGCGCAGGATCCCGAACGTTCCGACCTTGTCCATCACGCCGACGAGCAGGGCCGCGGCGCCGGCCGGGGCCGCACCACCGGCGTCCGGCAGCCAGGTGTGGAACGGGAAGAACGGCGCCTTGATCGCGAACGCCACGAAGAAGCCGAGGAACAGCCAGCGCGCGGTGTTCTGGTCGATCGACGCGCCCGCCTCGGCCAGCTTGCTGAAGTCGAACGTGTGGCCGCCGACCACCCACAGCCCGATCACCGCGGCCAGCATGAACAGACCGCCGACGAGGCTGTAGAGGAAGAACTTCACCGCGGCGTACTGGCGGCGCTGGCCACCGAACGAGCCGATGATGAAGTACATCGGGATGAGCATGACCTCGAAGAACACGTAGAACAGGAAGATGTCGGCGGCCGCGAAGACGCCGATCATCGTGAACTCGAAGGCCAGCAGCAGCGAGAAGTAGACCGGCGCCGAGCGGTTGGTCTTCTCGACGTCGTGCCACGACGCGAGGATCACGATCGGGAACAGGATCGCGATCAGCATCAGCATGACGAGCGCGATGCCGTCGGCGGCGAACGTGAACCGGGCGTCCCACGAGGGGATCCAGGCGTACGACTCGCGGAACTGGAAGCGGTCGCCGTCCACCTGGAAGGCGATCCACATGAAGATGCTCAGCACCAGCACGACCAGCGACCAGACGAACGCCACAGTCTTGGCGAGCTCGGCCTTGGCCTTGGGGATGAGCGCCACCGCGATGGCGCCCACCAACGGCAGAAGCGTCAGGATGGACAGAAACGGAAAGTCGTTCACGCCAACCACCCAAGCTGGATCGCGAGGAAGGCGCCGACGACTACGACGGCACCGGTGAGCATGGAGAGGGCGTACGAGCGTACGAAGCCGGTCTGCAGCCTCCGCAGTCGGCCGGAGCTGCCCCCGATGCCGGCCGCGATGCCGTTGACCAGCCCGTCGATGCCCCTGTTGTCGAGGAAGACGAGCGCCCGGGTCAGATAGATGCCGGGCCGCTCGAACACCGCCTCGTTGATCGCGTCGGTGTAGAGGTTGCGGCGGGCCGCGGTGACCACGACCCCGGCCGGCTGCGGCTCGAGCGCCGTCCCCCGGCGGAACATGGCCCAGGCCAGACCCGCGCCGAGGACCGAGACCACGATGCCCAGGATCGAGATCAGCGAGTGCGGCAGCACCGCCTCGTGGTGCGCCTCCTCGGCCCCGAAGACCGGCTCCAGCCAGCCCGGCACCGAGGTCGACATCAGCCAGCCGGCGCCGATCGAGCCGAGGGCCAGCAGCATCAGCGGCACGGTCATGATGAACGGCGACTCGTGCGGGTGCTTGTTGTCCTCGGTGTACCGCTCGGGGCCGTGGAAGGTCAGCACGAACAGGCGGGTCATGTAGAACGCGGTCAGGCCCGCGCCCAGCAGCGCCGCCATGCCGTACAGCCAGGAGGTCCAGTCGCCGCGCTCGAAGGCCGCCGCGATGATCGGCTCCTTGGAGAAGTAACCGGACAGCGGCGGGATACCGATGATCGCGAGCCAGCCCATCATGAAGGTGAGCCAGGTCCACCTCATGTATTTACGCAGGCCGCCGAAGCGCCGGATGTCCACCTGGTCGTGCATGCCGTGCATGACCGAACCGGCGCCGAGGAACATGTTGGCCTTGAAGAAGCCGTGCGCCAGCAGGTGGATGATCGCCAGCGCGTACGCCCCGCCGCCGAGCCCGACGCCGAGGAACATGTAGCCGATCTGGCTGACGGTCGACCAGGCCAGCACCCGCTTGATGTCGTCCTTGGCGGCGCCGATGATGCAGCCGATCAGCAGCGTCAGCGCACCGACGCTGACCACGACCGTCTGCAGCACCGTGTTGGCGGTGAAGATCGCGTTGGAGCGGGCGATCAGGTAGACGCCAGCGGTGACCATCGTCGCCGCGTGGATGAGGGCCGAGACCGGGGTCGGGCCCTCCATGGCGTCGGGCAACCACGCGTGCAGCGGCCACTGACCGGACTTGCCGGCCGCGCCCAGCAGCAGGAGCAGGCCCAGGATCAGCACCGTGGTCGAGCTCAGCGCGCTGACGTTGCCGAAGACCTCGTCGTACTGGGTGGTGCCGAGCGTCGCAAACATCACGAAGATGCCGATGGCCAGGCCGGCGTCGCCGACCCGGTTCATCAGGAACGCCTTCTTGCCGGCGGTGGCCGCCGACGGCCGGGTGTACCAGAACGAGATCAGCAGGTAGGACGCGAGACCCACGCCCTCCCAGCCGAAGTAGAGCATCACGTAGTTGTTGCCGAGAACCAGCAACAGCATCGCCGCGACGAAGAGGTTGAAGTAGGCGAAGAACTTCCGCCGGCCCTCGTCGTGCTCCATGTAGCCGACCGCGTACAGGTGGATCAGCGAGCCGACACCGGTGATCAGCAGGACGAACACGCCGGCCAGCGGGTCGAACAACAGCCCGAAGTCGACGTGCAGGTTCCCGACCGCGATGAAGTCCCACAGGCTCAGCTCGGCCGACCGCTGTTCCGCCTCGAGGCCGCGCAGGCTGAAGAAGAAGATCAACCCGAGCACGAAGGAGGCCGCCACCGCAAGGACGCCGAGCCAGTGCCCCCACTTGTCGGCCCGCTTGCCGAGGAGCAGCAGGATCGCGGCGCTGACGAGCGGAATGGCGACAAGCAGCCAAATTCCGCTCAGCGCCCCCGTCGCGGGGGCGTACTCCACTGTCTGTTCCACGTGAAGGCCCCTTTAGTACTTCAGAAGGTTCGCGTCGTCGACGCTCGCCGAGCGCCGCGTACGGAAGATCGACATGATGATCGCGAGACCCACCACGACCTCGGCGGCCGCGACGACCATCACGAAGAACGAGATGATCTGGCCGTCCAGGCTGCCGTTGATGCGGCTGAAGGTGACCAGGGCCAGGTTCGCGGCGTTGAGCATCAGCTCGATGCACATGAACAGCACGATCGCGTTGCGGCGCACGAGCACCCCGGCGGCGCCGATGGTGAACAGGATCGCCGCGAGCACCAGGTAGTAGTCGGGAGTCACTTCTCGGTTCCCTTCGGTGCCGCCTCGTCCGCGGTGAGTTCACGGATCGGCAGGATCGGGGAGATGCTGCGCTCGGCGCCGTTGCCGTCGGGCAGCCGCGCGGGGGCGGCGACCGACATGGTGTTGGCGTAGACGCCGGGTCCGGCCTTGGGACCGGGGTAGTTGCCCGGGCGGAACCGCTGCTTCATGCGGGTCACCTGGTTGACCACGTCTTCCTTGGCCCGCTCGACGTGCGCCAGGATCATCGCGCCGACGGCGGCGGTGATCAGCAGCGCCGAGGTGACCTCGAAGGCGAACACATAGCGGGTGAAGAGCAGAGACGCGAGTCCCTGGACGTTCCCGTTCGCGTTCGCCTCGGTCAGGCCGACCGCCTGCACGTCGCCGAGCGAGCGGGCCAGACCGGTTCCGACCAGCGCGGCGAAGCCGAGACCGAGCAGGATGGCCGCCACCCGCTGGCCGCGGAGCGTCTCGATCAGCGAGTCCGAGGCGTCCCGGCCGACCAGCATGAGCACGAACAGGAACAGCATCATGATCGCGCCGGTGTAGACGATGATCTGCACCGCGCCCAGGAACGGCGCCGAGTTGACCACGTAGAGGAAGCCCAGGCAGAGCATCGTGACGACCAGCCACAGCGCGGAGTGCACCGCGTTGCGGGCGATCACCATGCCGAGAGCGCCGATCACGGCGATCGAGCCGAGGATCCAGAAGGCGACCGCTTCGCCGGTGGACACGTGGTCCATCACACGGCCTCCTTCGCGGCGCTTCCGGTGGCGTCCTCGGCCTCGTTGGTCGCCCACGGCGCCCGCTCGGCGCCGGCCGAGGTGCCCGGGTTGTCGAGCGCGCCGACGTAGTAGTCCTTGTCGGTGTCACCCAGGCGCATCGGGTGCGGCGGCTGCTCCATGCCGGGCAGCAGCGGAGCCAGCAGTTCCTTCTTCGTGAAGATCAGGTCCTGGCGGCTGTCGCGGGCCAGCTCGTACTCGTTGCTCATGGTCAGCGAACGGGTCGGGCAGGCCTCGATGCAGAGCCCGCAGAAGATGCAGCGGGCGTAGTTGATCTGGTAGATCCCGGCGTAGCGCTCGCCCGGCGAGAACCGCTGCTCGTCGGTGTTGTTGGCGCCCTCGACATAGATCGCGTCGGCCGGGCAGGCCCAGGCGCACAGCTCGCACCCGATGCACTTCTCCAGGCCGTCCGGGTGCCGGTTGAGGATGTGCCGGCCGTGGTAGCGCGGCGCCGGCGTCGGCGGCGTGAACGGGTAGTCGGTCGTGACGACCTTGCGGAACATGTGCGCGAAGGTCACCCCGAAGCCCTTGAAGGAGCCGGTGAACGTACCCACGTCACACCTCCTTGTTTTCTTCCGGAGACCCGACCGTGGCGGGGGCGCGTTCGGCCACCGCCCGGCGGGCCCGAGGACTGGGGGGAACCTGAAGATCCATCGGTGGTACCGGGAAACTTCCTGGTGGTCTGGAGGCCAGCTCCTCCTCGACGGAGAGCTGGCGTGGCTTGCGGGCGGCCGGCCAGAGCATGGCGATCAGCAGGACGACGACCACGATGCCGACGATCGAGAACCACTTGGCCTGCTGCGACAGCTCGTTGTTGGCGACCTTGACGTAGCTCAGGAAGAGGATCCACACCAGGTTGACCGGGATGAGGACCTTCCAGCCGAAGCGCATGAACTGGTCGTAGCGCATGCGGGGCAGGGTGGCCCGCAGCCAGATGAAACCGAACAGCAGCAGGAGCACCTTGGCGAAGAACCAGATCAGCCCGAAGTAGCCGGAGTTCGCGCCCTCCCAGAACCAGGTGATCGGCCACGGGGCGCGCCAGCCGCCGAGGAACAGCGTGGTGGCGAACGCCGAGACGGTGATCATGTTGATGTACTCGGCCAGGAAGAACAGCGCGAACTTGAACGACGAGTATTCGGTGTGGAAACCACCGACCAGCTCGGACTCGGCCTCGGGCAGGTCGAACGGCGCGCGGTTGGTCTCGCCGACGGCCGCGATGCAGTAGATGACGAAGCTGGGGAGCAGCAGGACCGCGTACCAGCTCGGGGTCGTCACCTCCCACCCGAAGAGGTTGACCGGGTTGCCGTGCGCCTGGGCGGCGACGATCTGCGAGGTGCTCATCGAGCCGGCGGTCATGAACACCGCGACGATCGAGAGACCCATGGCGACCTCGTACGAGATCATCTGGGCGCTCGACCGCAGACCACCCAGCAGCGGGTAGGTCGAACCCGACGCCCACCCGGCGAGCACGACGCCGTAGACCGCCATCGACGAGCAGGCCAGCAGCACCAGCACCGAGACCGGCACGTCGGTCAGCTGCAGGGCCGTCTGGTGGCCGAACATGGGGACCACGCCCGCGAACGGGATGACCGAGAACGCCGTGAAGGCGACCGTCGCCGAGATCACCGGAGCGATGAAGTAGACGACCTTGTCGGCCGTCTTCGGGATGATCTCCTCCTTGAACGGCAGCTTCACGCCGTCGGTGAGGCTCTGCAGGATGCCCCAGGGCCCGACCTGGTTGGGACCGGGCCGCACCGCCATCCGGGCCACGACCTTGCGCTCGTAGACGATCGTGAAGAGCGTCAGCAGGAGCAGCAGGACGAAGACGCCGAACAGTTTGATCAGGGAGATCCACCAGACGTCGTTCTCGAACGTCTGCAAGGTGGGATCGACGGCATGGGCCGCCAGAATCATGTCGTTCATGCCGAGGCCTCCGACGCGAGGATCGGGCCGGCGGCGCCGGCGGAGATCCGGACGACCGCACCCGCGGTCACACCGAGGCTGCGTCCGACGGACGAGCCCGGTGAGTTGGTGGGCAGCCACACCACCCGCGCCGGCAGGTCGGTGACCTCGGCCGGCAGGGTGATCGCGCCGCGGTCGGTGCCGACGGTGACCGCGTCACCGTCGATCACACCGAGCGACTCGGCCAGGTCCTTGCCGATCCGGGCCACCGGCGTCCGCGCGGTGCCGGCCAGCGCCTCGTCGCCCTCGAGCAGCGAGCTCTGGTCGATCGCGTGGTGCCAGGTGGCCAGCACGGCCTCGTTCTCGCCGAGCTCGGGCAGCGCCGCGGCGGCAACCGAGGGGACCGACGGGCGGGGCGCCTTGGTGAGCGGCATTGCTCCCAGCTCCCGGCGGATGGCCATCACGTCGCCGGTAGCGAGCGTCACGTTCATCAGAGCGGCGATCGCCTCGAGCACCCGGCCGTCGGTCATCGCCGTGCTCGGCAGGACCGTGCCGAAGGACCGCAGGCGGCCCTCCCAGTTGAGGTAGGTGCCGGACTTCTCGGCGGCCGGGGCGATCGGGAGCACCACGTCGGCGCGGCGGGTGACCGCGCTGTGCCGCAGCTCCAGGCTGACCACGAAGCCCGCGTGGTCGAGCGCCTGCTCAGCCAGCCGCGGGTCGGACAGGTCACCGGGGTCGACGCCGGCCACCAGCAGGCCACCGAGCTCACCGGCGGCGGCCGCGGCGACGATGGCGTCGGTGTCACGGCCCGGCTTGCTGGGCAGCGCACCGGCTTCGACGTCCCAGGCCAGCGACAGTTCGGCGCGGGCGGCCGGGTCGCCCACCGGGCGGCCACCGGGCAGCAGGTTGGGCAGGACGCCGGCGTCGATCGCGCCCCGGTCGCCGGCCCGGCGGGGGACCCAGGCCAACCGGGCTCCCGTACGGGCGGCGAGCGCGGCCGCGGCCGAAAGCGCACCGGGCACGGTGGCCAGGCGCTCACCGACGAGCAGCAGTGAACCGGGGGCGGCCAGCGCGGCGGCGACCGCCGGGTCTTCGGCCAGCACCCGGGCCTCGTCGCCCGGAACGGTTTGCACCAGGGTCGCGCCCATCTTGCCGAAGCCGCGGGTGAGGTACGGCGCGACCGCCGTGACCTGCAGCTTCTTGCGCAGGAAGCCCTTGCGCAGGCGCAGGAAGAGGATGCCGCTCTCTTCCTCGGGCTCGAGCCCCACGATCACGGCCGACGGCGCGTTCTCGACGTCGGTGTAGGTGACGTCGGAGACCCCGGCAACCGAGGACGCCAGGAAGTCGGCCTCCTCGGCGCTGAGCGGGCGGGCCCGGAAGTCGATGTCGTTGGTGCCGAGGGCGACCCGGGCGAATTTCGCGTACGCGTACGCGTCCTCCACCGTGAGCCGGCCACCCGCGAGCACCCCGACGCCCTTGGCCGTGGCCGCCTTGAGGCCCTCGGCCGCCGCCAGCAGCGCCTCGCTCCAGGAGGCCTCGCGGAACTCACCGGTCTCGGTGTCGCGCAGCAGCGGGTTCATGATCCGGTCGTTGGCGACCTGGTACTGGAAGCCCCAGCGGCCCTTGTCGCAGTTCCACTCCTCGTTCACCGCCGGGTCGTCGCCGGCCAGACGCCGCAGCACCTTGCCGCGCCGGTGGTCGGCCCGCAGCGAACAACCACCCGCGCAGTGCTCACAGGTGGTCGGTGTGGAGACCAGGTCGAACGGGCGGGCCCGGAACCTGTACTGCTCGCTGGTCAGCGCGCCGACCGGGCAGATCTGAATGGTGTTGCCGGAGAAGTACGAGTTGAAGGCGACGTCACCCTCGCCCTCGCCGACCTGTCCGTCGCCGGTGCCCGTGCCGCCGAAGAAGTCGTCGCGGTAGACGTTGATCTGCTCGCCGGACGAGCGGTCCATCAGGTCGATGAACTTGTCACCGGCGATCTCCTCGGAGAACCGGGTGCAGCGCTGGCAGAGGATGCAGCGCTCGCGGTCGAGCAGCACCTGGCTGCTGATGTGGATCGGCTTCTCGTACTCGCGCTTGTGCTCCTTGAACCGCGAGTCGGCCCGGCCGTTGGTCATCGCCTGGTTCTGCAGGGGGCACTCGCCGCCCTTGTCGCAGGTCGGGCAGTCCAGCGGGTGGTTGGCCAGCAGCAGCTCCATCACGCCGCCCTGGGCCTTGGCCGCGACCTCGGAGGTGAGCTGCGTGCGCACCACCATGCCCTCGGCCACGGTCTGGGTGCACGAGGCGACCGGCTTGCGCTGGCCCTCCACGTCGACCAGGCACTGGCGGCAGGCGCCGGCCGGGGCCAGCAGCGGGTGGTCGCAGAACCGCGGGATCGCGATGCCCATCCGCTCGGCGACGCGGATGACCAGCTCGCCCTTGGCCGCCGTGACCTCTATGCCGTCGATGGTGAGGGTGACCGTGTCAGCCTTCTTGGCTACGTCCGTCATCAGTGAGCTCCAACCAGAGCCTTGGCGGACAGCCGCGGAGCGGTCCGGCCCTCGATGTAGTCCAGGTAGTCCTGGCGGAAGAACTTGAGCGTCGACATGACCGGAGTCGCGGCGCCGTCGCCCAGACCGCAGAACGACCGGCCGAAGATGTTGTCGGCGGTGTCCTGCAGGGTGTCGAGATCCTTGTACGTGCCTTCGCCGCTGAGGATCCGGCGGTAGGTCCGCACCATCCAGTAGTTGCCCTCGCGGCACGGGGTGCACTTGCCGCACGACTCGTGGTGGTAGAACTCCAGCCACCGCCACGTCGAATAGACCGGGCAGTCCTGGTCGCTGAAGATCTGCATCGCGGTGGTGCCCAGGATCGACCCGGCCGCGGCCACGCCCTCGAAGTCCATCGGGGTGTCGATGTGCTCGGCCGTGAGCAGCGGGGTGGACGATCCGCCCGGGGTCCAGAACTTCAGGTTGTGCCCGGGCTTCATGCCACCGGCCAGCTCGATCAGCTCGCGCAGCGTGATGCCGAGCCCGCACTCGTACTGGCCGGGATTGGCGATGCGGCCGGAGAGCGAATAGATCATCGGGCCGGACGACTTCTCCGTGCCCATGCTCTTCCACCAGTCCGGACCGCCGAGCACGATGTACGGCACGCTCGCGATCGTCCCGACGTTGTTGACCACGGTCGGGCTGGCGTACAGGCCCGCGATGGCCGGGAAGGGCGGGCGCAGCCGGGGCTGGCCGCGAAAGCCTTCCAGCGAGTCGAGCAGCGCCGTCTCCTCGCCGCAGATGTAGGCGCCGGCGCCGCTGTGCACGACCAGTTCCAGGTCGAAGCCCGAGCCGAGGATGTTGCGGCCGAGGTAGCCCTTGGCCTTCGCCTCCTCGACCGCGTTGCGCAGGCGGCGGGCGGCGTGGACGGCCTCGCCGCGGATGTAGATGAACGCACGGTTCGCCCGGATCGCGTACGAGGCAATGATCGCCCCCTCGATCAACGAGTGCGGGTCGTACGTCATCAGGGGCAGGTCCTTGCAGGTGCCCGGCTCGCCCTCGTCCGCGTTGATCACGAGGTAGTGCGGTTTGCCGTCGCCCTGCGGGATGAAGCCCCACTTGAGACCGGTCGGGAAGCCGGCGCCGCCCCGGCCGCGCAGGCCCGAGTCCTTGACCAGCTGGATCAGGTCGTCGGGGTGCACGTCGAGGGCCTTACGCAGCGCCGCGTAGCCGTCGAGCCGCTCGTAGACGCCGATCTTCCAGGCGTCCGGCGAGAGCCAGCGCTTGGTGAGCACCGGGGTCAGCTTCTGGAGAACCTCACGCCGTGGCTGAGTCACTTCTTCACCTCGTTACCGCGGGAGTCCCCGGCCGGCTTGGCGTCGGCGGCGGGCTTGTTGGACGCCACACCGGCCGCCTCGGCGGCGTTGACCGGCTTGGTCTTCTCCTCGCGGGCCGGCTTCGTTTTGGTGATCGGCGTGTCCGGGTTGAAGTTCGCGACCGCGATGCCGTGTTCCTGCGCGAGCGTCACGCCGCGCAGGGTCGGCGCCCCGGCCACACCGTCGGCGACGGCGCCCTCGCGGGGGTCGGCGAACCCGGCCAGCTGGACCTGCATCTCCTTGAGCGAGCAGATGCGCGAACCCCGGCTGGGCGTGGGCCGCTCGCCGTTGCGCAGCTGCTCGACCAGGCCGATGGTCGCCTCGGGGGTGGCCTCGTCGATCGCGAAGTCGTAGTTGACCGTCACGACCGGCGCGTAGTCGCAGGCGGCCAGGCACTCGGCGTGCTCGAGCGTGATCCGGCCGTCGGCCGTGGTCTCGTCGTGCCCGACGCCGAGGTGCTCGGACAGCTCGTCGTAGACCTGCTGGCCGCCGAGCGTGTTGCAGAGCGTGTTGGTGCAGACGCTGACCAGGTATTCGCCGGTCGGCCGCCGCTTGTACATCGTGTAGAAGGTCGCGACCGCGCCGACCTGGGCCTTGTTGATGCCCAGGATCTCGGCGCAGAAGGCGACGCCGTTCGGGCTGACGTGCCCGTCCTCGGTCTGGACGAGGTGCAGCAACGGCAGCAGGGCCGAGCGGCTGCGGTCGGCCGGGTAGCGCGCGATGATCTCGAGCGCGGCCGGGAGCAGCTTCTCGGCGAGCGGAGCGGCGGCGGGGGAGAATTCCACCGAGGTGTCAGTCATTAGCGGTCACACCCACCCATCACGGGGTCGAGGGACGCGCCGCCGGCGATCACGTCGGCCAGCAGCGCGCCTTCGGCCATCGCGGGGATGGCCTGGAGGTTCACGAAGCTCGGGTCCCGCATGTGGACCCGGTAGGGATGGGTGCCGCCGTCCGACACGGCGTGCACGCCCAGTTCGCCGCGCGGGTGCTCGATCGCGACGTAGACCTGGCCCGCCGGCACGCGGAAGCCCTCGGTCACGAGCTTGAAGTGGTGGATCAGGGACTCCATCGACTGGCCCATGATCTTGGCGACGTGCTCGAGCGAGTTGCCCATGCCGTCGAGGCCGACGGCCAGCTGGGCCGGCCACGCGATCTTCTTGTCGGCGATGAAGATCGGGCCGGGGCGCAGCCGGTCGAGGGCCTGCTCCACGATCTTCAGCGACTCGCGGATCTCGGCCAGGCGCACCTGGTAGCGGCCCCACACGTCGGCGGTGGTGGCGGTCGGCACGTCGAACTCGTAGTTCTCGTACCCGCAGTACGGCATGGTCTTGCGCAGGTCCCAGGCCAGGCCGGCCGAGCGCAGCACCGGACCGGTGACGCCCATGGCGAGGCAGCCGGTGACGTCGAGAACGGCCACCCCCTGCGTACGCTCCTGCCAGATGACCTGGCCGGAGAGCATCGCCTCGTACTCCTTGAGCTTCTTCGGCAGATAGACCAGGAAGTCGCGGATCTTCTTGATCGCCGACTCCGGGATGTCCTGCGCGACGCCGCCCGGGCGGAAGTACGCGTGGTTCATCCGCAGGCCGCTGGTCTCCTCGAAGATGTCGAGGATGTACTCGCGCTCGCGGAAGCCGTACAGCATCATCGAGATCGCGCCGAGCTCCATGCCCGTGGTGGCCAGCCACACCAGGTGCGACGAGATCCGGTTGAGCTCCATGAAGAGCACCCGGATCGTGTTGGCCCGCTCGGTGATGTCGTCGGTGATGCCGAGCAGCTTCTCGACCGCGAGGCAGTAGCCGGCCTCGTTGAACAGCGGCGCCAGGTAGTCGGCGCGGGTCACGAACGTCGTGCCCTGGGTCCAGTTGCGGTATTCGAGGTTCTTCTCGATGCCGGTGTGCAGGTAGCCGACGACCGGCCGGACGTCGGTGACCGTCTCACCCTCGAGCTCGAGCACCAGCCGCAGCACGCCGTGCGTGGACGGGTGCTGCGGACCCATGTTGACGACGATCTTCTCGTTGCTCAGCGGGTCGACACTGCCGGTGACCGTGTCCCAGTCGCCGCCGGTGACCGTGAAGACGCGACCCTCGGTGGTCTCGCGCTCGCTTGCGTATCCGGACTGTGTCATTGGTAGACCCTCCGCTGGTCAGGAGGCGGAATCTCGGCGCCCTTGTACTCGACGGGCACGCCGCCGAGCGGGTAGTCCTTGCGCTGGGGGTGGCCCTCCCAGTCGTCCGGCATCAGCACGCGGGTCAGGTTCGGGTGGCCGGTGAAGATCACCCCGAACATGTCGTACGTCTCCCGCTCCTGCCAGTCGGCGGTCGGGTAGACGCTGGTGACCGTGGGGACGCTGCCGCCGGCGGGCACGGCCACCTCGAGCCGTACGCGTCGCCGGTAGGTCATCGAGGCCAGGTGGTAGGTCACGTGCAGGCGGCGGGCGTCGCTGTTCAGGTAGTCCACGCCGGAGACCGACGAGCAGAGCTCGAAGCGCAGCGAATCGTCGTCCCGCATGATCTGCGCGACCTCGGCGATCCGCTCGGGCACGATGTGCAGCGTCAGCTCGTCGCGGTCGACGACCACCTTCTCGACGGCGTCGGCGAAGCCCGGGTAGGCCTCCTCGAGCGCGTCGGTGACCTCGTCGAAGTACCCGCCGTACGGCTTGGGGCTGCCGACCACCTCATGGCGCGGGCGGACCAGGCCGCCGAAGCCGGAGACGTCGCCGGTGCCGGTGATGCCGAACATGCCCTTCTGCGGGCTGGACGGCGTCTGGGCCGGGGCGCCGAGGTTGGCGCCTTCCGGGCTGCTGGGTTCGACCGTCATTTGCCACCCTCCCGCAGGTGCGGCTGCAGCTTCATCCAGTTCTCGATGCGCAGCTGCTCCTCGCGGCCTTCCTTGACCGCCTGGGTCCACTCCGCACGCCGGGCCTTGTCGACCCGGTACGACGACGGCATCGCGCCCGGGGCGACGATCGGCACCTTGCCCTCGGCCTTGCGGGCCTCCAGCATCTTCTTGCCGTTCGGGCCGAGCGGCTGGGCCATGACCTTCTCGCGCATCTTGAGGATGGCGTCGATCAGCATCTCGGGCCGCGGCGGGCAGCCGGGCAGGTAGATGTCGACCGGGACGATGTGGTCGACGCCCTGCACGATCGCGTAGTTGTTGAACATGCCGCCGGACGAGGCGCACACGCCCATCGAGATCACCGAGCGCGGCTCGGGCATCTGGTCGTAGATCTGGCGGACGACGGGCGCCATCTTCTGGCTCACCCGGCCCGCGACGATCATCAGGTCGGCCTGGCGGGGCGAGGCCCGGAAGACCTCCATGCCCCAGCGGCCCAGGTCGTAGTGCGGGCCACCGGCCGCCATCATCTCGATGGCGCAGCAGGCCAGGCCGAACGTCGCGCCCCAGAACGAGGACTTACGCGCCCAGTTCGAGACCTTCTCTACGGAGGTGAGCAGGATTCCGGCAGGGAGTTTCTCTTCGATACCCATGACGCATCAGTCCCAGTTGAGTCCGCCGCGTCGCCACACGTACGTGTAGGCGATGAAGACGGTGACGATGAACAGGACCATCTCGACGAACCCGAACAGGCCGAGCGCTCCGAAGGAGACGGCCCACGGGTAGAGGAAGATGGTCTCGATGTCGAAGATGATGAAGAGCATCGCGGTCAGATAGAACTTGACCGGGAAGCGGCCTCCACCGACCGGCTGCGGCGCCGGCTCGATGCCGCACTCGTAAGCGTCGAGCTTGGCCCGGTTGTAGCGGTGCGGGCCGACGATCGGCGCGATCGAGACCGAGAACAACGCGAAGAGCGCGCCGAGGATCAGTAACCCGACGATCGGGACGTATGGGTTGATCGTCATCGTGTCTCCTGGTCGACTATTAGCCGGTTCACACTATTAGTCCGATTTGATCGTGTCGGCCGCGGGGTGCTCATACCGCCGGAGCGACCTTGCTGAGGCCGTTGATGATCCGGTCCATGCTGTCGCCTCCCCGCGGGTCCGTGAGGTTGGCCAGCAGCTTCAGAACGAATCGCATCAGAGTCGGATGCGGCATGCCGTGTTTCGTGGCAATCCGCATGATCTGAGGATTCCCGATCAACTTCACGAATACGCCACCAAGGCGGTAATAGCCGCCGAACCTGAGGCTCAGTTCCGCCGGGTACGCCCGCAGGGCGCGCTCACGGTCGGCGCCGGCCGGGCGGGCGAGCGCCTGGACCGCGACCTCCGCCGCGAGTTCGCCGCTCTCCATGGCGTAGGCAATGCCCTCGCCGTTCATCGGGTTGACCATGCCGCCCGAGTCGCCCACCAGCATCAGGCCGCGGGTGTAGTGCGGCACCCGGTTGAAGCCCATCGGCAGCGCGGCGCCGAGGATCGGCCCGTCCGCGTTGGACTCGTCGCGCATGCCCCAGTCGGCCGGCGTCCCGGCCAGCCAGTCGGTCAGCATCGCGCGGTAGTTGGTCTTGCCGAACGCGCTGGAGCTGTTGAGAATGCCGAGGCCCACATTCACCCTGCCATCACCCATGCCGAAGATCCAGCCGTAGCCCGGGAGAAGGCGGTCGCGGTCCTGCGCGCTGCGCAGCTCGAGCCACGACTCGAGGTAGTCGTCGTCGGCGCGGACCGGCGAGTGGTAATAGCGCCGGACGGCCACGCCGAGCGGGCGGTCGTCGCGCTTGGTCAGGCCCATCGCGATCGGGAGCTTGCCCGAGACGCCGTCCGCGGCGATCACGAGCGGGGCGTGGAACTCGACGGGCTCCTTCTCGGGGCCCATCTTGGCCACCACACCGACCGCATGCCCGTCGTCGTCGAGCACCGGACCGCTGACGTTGGTATTGGTGTAGAGCTTGACGCCGGCCTCGACGGCCCGCCGGGCGAGCATGTCGTCGAAGTCGAGGCGGGTGCGCACCAGGCCGTAGTTCGGGAAGCTGGCCAAATCGGGCCAGTCCAGTTCCAGGCGTACGCCGCCACCGATGACCCGCAGACCCTTGTTCTGCAGCCAGCCGGCCTTCTCCGAGGTGTCGATGCCCATCCGCACCAGCTGGCGGACGGCACGCGGGGTGAGCCCGTCGCCGCACACCTTCTCGCGCGGGAACTCGGTCTTCTCCAGCAGCACGACTCTGAGCCCGTGCCGCGCCATGTGATAGGCCGCCGCTGATCCTCCCGGACCGGCCCCGACGACGATGACATCAGCCTCGTCGGCTATTCGCCCGGATGGTACTTGGTTGCGCACACCACACCTCCGTCTCGCAGCGGCTCGTGAAACAGTTCACAAGCGCGCCAAGTCGGAGTCTAGGACGGCCATTGAAGGTCGTTCGGGTTAGGGAACCCTAACTGTTTCAGCTGGGTGAATTGCCCTGTGCGAGAACTCTGTCCGCCGCCGTGCGGGCGTCACCGTCCAGGTACTCGCGGAAGTTGCCGCCCATCGCCTTGTCGAGGGCGACGATCAGGTTGTCGACCAGCTCCTGGGCCAGGTCAGGGTCTTCGGCGGCGACCATCCGGAGCCGGGTGGCCAGCTCCATGCCGCGGCGCTCGCCGGCGTCGCGTTCGTCGATCGCGATGTCGATGTCGGTGTCTTCGAGTTGCCCGAAGGTCGTCATGAGCCGAGCCAAACAGGCCGTTCGCCGTTTCGCGGCAAAAGGCGTATTTATCCCTCTTCAGGCCGGTCTTGGTGGCCGGGTGCAGCTTTCGGCCTTGGTGGCCCGGTGCAGCTCCTAGGCTTTGGGGCGCGGTGCAGCTCCTAGGCTTTGGTGGCGCGGTGCAGGGCCACGACACCGCCGGTCAGGTTGCGCCATCCGATCCGGCTCCACGGTCCGGCCGCGGCGATCCGCGCGGCCAGGGCCGGCTGGTCGGGCCAGGCGCGGATCGATTCCGCGAGATAGACGTACGCGTCGGGGTTGCTCGACACCCCGCGGGCGACCGACGGCAGCGAGCGCATCAGGTATTGCATGTAGACGGTGCGGAACGGACCGAACGTCGGGGTGCTGAACTCGCAGATCACGAGCCGCCCGCCGGGACGCGTGATCCGGGCCAGCTCACGCAACGCGCCCTCGATATCGACGACGTTGCGCAACGCGAACGAGATCGTCACGGCATCGAACGTCTCGTCGGCGAACGGCAGCTTCAACGCGTCACCGGCGACCAGCGGGACCTGAGGGCGTACGCGACGCCCGGCCCGCAGCATGCCGGTGGAGAGGTCGGCCCCGACGGCGAAGGCACCCGAGCGACCCAGTTCGTCGGTGGAGATGCCGGTGCCGGCGCCGACGTCGAGCACCCGCTCGCCCGGCCGCAGACCCAGGGCCGCGCGGGTGGCGCGGCGCCAGCCACGGTCCTGCCCGAAGGAGATCACCGTGTTGGTCAGGTCGTACCGCTCGGCCACGCCGTCGAACATCTCGGCGACCTCATGCGGCTGCTTGTCCAGATCTGCGCGCGTCACGCGTCAACTGTCTCACCCGAGACACAGATCGGGCGGGATGGGTAACCATCCCGCCCGATTCCTTGTGCGTTATATATACGACCGCCATCGGTCGGGTCCGCGACCATCACCGGTATGAATCCCCGGCTCTGCGTCAGGAAGTTCTCAGGCCTTACGCAGGCAACGTAACCGCCTGTGGAACACCCGCAACAGAGGTTCACAGGGCTCGTTACGAAGGAGATACCCGCCCTCCACAGTTTGGGGAGGGCTACCTGACCGAACGGTCAATGGCGGTACGTCTCTTCGGCTTTTCGGGCTTCTACTGGGCCTCGACCAGCGGCAGCTGGGTGCGGCCGGCGCCGCCCCCGGGCATCGCGATCGACGAGAAGTGCGAGACCACGCGGTCGTCGGTCGGGTCGTCGGCCGGCGTGTGGTGCACCGCGAGGTGGCGGTAGAGCGTGTCGCGCTGGGCCGGGATGCGGTCGGCCGTGCGGATCATCCAGATCAGCTCGTGCAGGTTCGACCGGTGCCGGGCGCCCGCCGAGGAGATGACGTTCTCCTCCAGCATGATCGAGCCCAGGTCGTCCACGCCCAGGTGCAGCGAGAGCTGGCCGACGTCCTTGCCCGTGGTCAGCCACGACGCCTGCAGGTGCGACACGTTGTCGAAGAACAGCCGGGACATGGCCAGGAACCGCAGGTATTCCATGGTCGTGGCCTGGGTGCGGCCCTTCAGGTGGTTGTTCTCGGGCTGGTAGGTCCACGGGATGAACGCGCGGAAGCCCCCAACCTGGTGGCCAGTCTCCACCGCGTCGTCGCGGTAGCCGTTGGCGACGGCCAGGTCCTGCACGTCGCGGATCATGCGGATGTGCTCGATGCGCTCGGCGTGCGTCTCGCCGGTGCCCATCATCATCGTCGCGGTCGACGACAGGCCGTGGCGGTGCGCGACCGCCATCACCTCGAGCCACCGGGCGCCGCTCTCCTTGAGCGGGGCGATCGCCTTGCGCGGCCGGTCGGGCAGCATCTCGGCGCCGGCCCCGGCGATCGAGTCGAGACCCGCGGCCTTGATGCGCAGCACCGCCTCCTCGATCGAGACGCCGTCGACCTTGGCCATGTGCAGGATCTCGCTCGGGCCGATCGAGTGGATCGCGAGCTGCGGGTAGGCCTGCTTCACCGAGGAGAAGAGATTTTCGTAGTACGCCACACCGAACTCGGGGTGGTGACCGCCCTGCAGCATCACCTGGGTAGCGCCGAGATCGACCGCCTCGCCGCAGCGGTGCAGGATCTCCTCCATCGGGTGGGCCCAGCCCTCCTTGTGCTTCGGGGCACGGAAGAAGGCGCAGAACTTGCACGCGGTGACGCAGACGTTCGTGTAGTTGATGTTGCGGTCGATCAGATAGGTGACGATGCCCTCGGGGTGACGCCGGCGGCGCACCGTGTCGGCGGCCTCGGCCAGCGCGTGGAACGGCGCGTCGGTGTAGATGAGCAGCGCCTCCTCGGGCGTGATCCGTCCGCCGTCAGCGGCGCGCTGCAGGATGCTGTCGATCTCCGGGTTCGCCGTCACGTAGTCGAGATTACGTCCCCGGCTCCCTCGCCGTCAGTCGGCACGTTGCGTGGCGATGAGCACTCCGAGCCCGTCCAGCACTCGGTCCAGGCCGAACGCGTACGCATGATCGGGGTTGATCGCGGCCCCCTGCGCCTCGCCCGCCGCCGCCCCGACGCGCGCGGCCGTGGGATAGGCCTGCTCGTCGAGCACGACGGCCAAGGCCGGGCCGTTCACCTCCCACCACCCGGCGTCGTCGCGCGCTTCGGCGGCGGTCCGGGCCGACGACTGCACGAACCCCAGCAGAAAGGTCAGGGCCGCGTCGGTGGCGACGTCGTCGAGGCCACAGCCCGCGAACGCCGTGAGCTCGTGTTCGTACTTCGCCATCAGACCCGGGCCCAGCGGCGGGCGACCGGCGGGCAGGTCGGCCGCCCACGGGTGCTCGGCGTAGAGGCGGCGGTTCTCCTCGGCGATCGCGGCCAGGCGGTCGCGCCACGGCTCGTCCGGCCGGTCCACCCGGGTCATCGCGAGGTAGACGCGGTCGAGCATCAGTTCCAGCAGCGTCGCCTTGTCGGGCACGTAGGTGTAGAGGGTCATCGGGACGACGCCCAGCTCCTGAGCCACCCGGCGCATGGAGACGGCCTCCAGCCCCTCGGCGTCGGCCAGCGCGATGCCGGTCTCGACCACGCGCGACACGCTCAGGCCCGGGCGGCGGCCCCGCCGCTTCTCCCCCGCCTCGGGGAACCACAGCAGATCGATGGTGCGTCGAGCCTCGGCCACGGGGTGGCACTCCTTTCTTGTACGCCGTATTATGTACGGCGTACAGACTTCCGTCCTCGGGGGAGGCGACCTGTGACGATCACTGTTGACGACGTGCCCCGCTCGTTGTCCGTCTCTGGCAAGTTTCTCGTGATTCTCCGCGTGAGCTGACGTCGGAGGCCTCCTGTGCATCCTCAGCCTTGGAAGACGCGCGGCCGGCGTCGCTCTTACGGTCGTCGCCGCAGGTCACGGTTCGCCGCACCCTGGGACTCCGTTCCGGAGGTCGGCTTCACCCCCAAGACCTCGGCGACCCTCGTGCGGCTGCTCGACGTTCTCGCGATCCGCGGCCTGCGACGACGCAGTCCGCGAACGGGACCTCCGCCACAGGGCCGGTCCGCGTCCGCTGATCTGTTCCGTATGGTTCGACGCCTCGACCCGTCCGGGTTCTCCTGCGGTTCGGTCTCACGGCTGACGGCGAGGGCTCTGCCGCTGGCCGATCCGCTCTGGGTGGAGTGGCGGCCGGGTCGCGAGTCGTTTCGGCGGGCCCGGGTCGTTAGTCTCGATGCGTTCTTTCAGGGGGTGGGTGTGCTCGTCGTGCATGGCGGCTGGGTGCCGGGCACAGACCGGCCGGGTCAGCTCGCGCTCTGGGCCGAAGATCCGGATCTCCCGTCGACGACCCGGTCCCGGGCCCAGCAGCGGCCGCATCCGTTCGCGCCCGGCGCCGAGGCGCTGCTCGCGGAGCTGACCGAGACGTCCGACGACGTCCGCGACGCGCTGACCAAGGCGGTCGCGGGGTCGCTGACCCTGCGGCTGCCGAGCTCGGCCCGAGGCCCGCTCCCTTCCCCCGACACCGGCGTCGAGTCGGCGAGCCGCGGGGTCCGGCTGGCCGAGTGGTCGGTGCCGGTCCTGCTGCTGCCGGGTGACGCCGCGCTCGCGGCCCTCGCCGCGCTGGCCGAGCCCGACCCGGCCGGACCGTGGCTGGCCGGGTCGTCGCTGCGCTACCTCAGCGTGCTGGCCGGTCACGCCTGCGACCTGGCTCGCCGGGGCCGGATGCTGCCCCAGCTGGTCACCGAGGCGGGTGTCGCGACCGCCCGCTGGCGTCCGGTCATCACCGGGGCCGACGCCGCCACCTACCGCGACTTCGCCGCCGCCATGCCGGCCGTGGTCCGTTCCCCGGTCCCCGCGGGCACCGGCGACGCGACGACCGCCGCTGCGGCGGCCAAGACAACGGCGGCCGAGTCAGCGGCGGCCGAGTCGGCGGCGGCCGAGACAGTGCCGGCCGAGGCCCGCGCGGCCGACGCCGGAGTGGCCGTCACGCTGCGCGATGCGCTGGCCTCGCTGCTCGACGGGGCGGCCCGGGCGGTCATGCCCGAGCGGATTCTGCTGGGCCACCGCACCGGCCCCAAGGGACCCCTCGCCGACCGGTGGATCGCGGCGCTCACCGCGGCCGACCCGGCCCTGCCCGGGGCCAAGCCGGCCGAGGAGCGCGAGCTGCGCGAGGCGCTGACCGAGTGGCTCCGCGCGGCACACGAGGCCAACGGGCCCATCCGGGTCAGTTTCCGGCTCAGCGAGCCCGAGGTCGGCAGCGACGCGTGGGGGCTGGAGTTCGCGCTGCAGTCGGCCGAAGACCCGAGCCTCTACCTGAGCGCCGCCGACGTGTGGGAGGGCGGCCGGTTCCCAGGGCTGCCGGCCCGGCCCGACGAGACGCTGCTGGCCGGGCTCGGGCGGGCCGTGCGGTTGTTCCCGCTGCTCCACCTCGCCCTGCAAGACCAGGAACCGGACGGGCTCGAGATCGACACCGGCGAGGCGCACGAGTTCCTGCGTCAGGCCGCGCCGCTGCTGCAGGCGGCCGGGTTCGGTGTGCAGCTGCCGGCGTGGGCCGGCCGCAAGGGGGTCGGGCTCAAGCTCACCACCCGGTCGAAGTCCCGCAAGGGCAGCGCAACGCGAGCCGTGGCCGATTCCGGGTTCGGTCTCGACGACCTGGTCGACTTCAAGCTCGACCTGGTGATCGGCGACGGGGTGGTGACCGCGGAAGAGCTGGCCGAGCTGGCCCGGCTCAAGGTTCCGCTGGTCCGCGTGCGGGGGCAGTGGGTCGAGCTCGACGACCGTCAGCTCAAGGCCGCGCTCAAGGCCGTCGGCAAACGGCGGGAGGGTGAGCTCACCGCGGGCGAGGTGCTGCAGCAGGTCATGGACGGCGGCGAGGAAGATCTGCCGCTGGTCGAGGTCGACGCCGACGGGATGCTGGGTGACCTGCTCTCCGGGCAGGCCGCCGAACGTCTCGCGCCGGTGCCGACGCCGGCCGATTTCCAGGGCACGCTCCGGCCCTACCAGGAACGCGGTCTCTCCTGGCTGCACTTCCTGTCACGCCTGGGGCTCGGCGGCATCCTGGCCGACGACATGGGCCTCGGAAAGACGGCCCAGACCCTGTCGCTGCTGCTCGCCGAACGGGCCGAAGCCGGTGCAACCGTCACCGCCGACGCGACCATCACTGCCGCGGCAACCGCCGACGCGACCGTCATGGTCGCCACAACCGCTGGCTCGAACGTCGCTGCCGCCACAACCGCCGACGCGGCCACGCCGTCCCCGGCCGGTTCGCTCGTCGCACCGACGCTGCTCATCTGTCCTATGTCTCTGGTGAGCAACTGGCAGAAGGAGGCGGCCCGGTTCGCGCCCAGCCTCCGGGTCTATGTGCATCACGGCGGCACGCGGCAGCGCGGCGAAGACTTCGACGTGGCGGTTCGCAACGCCGATCTGGTGCTCACCACGTACGGCACGGCTGTTCGCGACATCGAGGCGCTGCACAGAGTCCAATGGGGACGCGTAGCGTGCGACGAGGCGCAGGCCATCAAGAACAGCGGCACCCGGCAGGCCCAAGCCGTGCGATCGGTCCCGGCCCGCACGCGTCTCGCCCTCACCGGCACGCCCGTGGAAAACCACCTGGCCGAATTGTGGTCCATCATGGACTTCTGCAACCCGGGCCTGCTCGGGCCGGTCAAGCGGTTCCGGCGCCGGTTCCAGGAACCGATCGAGGTGCGCCAGGACGAGGACGCCGCCGCCGCGTTGAAGCGGGCGACCGGGCCGTTTGTGCTGCGCCGGCTGAAGACCGACAAGACGATCATCTCGGACCTGCCCGAGAAGAACGAGATGAAGGTCTGGTGCACGCTCACGCCCGAGCAGGCGACGCTCTATCAGGCCGTTGTCGAAGACATGATGGAGGCGATCTCGGGCAGCGAGGGCATCCAGCGGCGCGGCAACGTGCTGGCCGCGATGACCAAGCTCAAGCAGGTCTGCAACCACCCCACCCACCTGCTCAAAGACGGCTCCCGGCTGCCGGGTCGCTCGGGCAAGCTGGCCCGGCTCGAAGAGCTCGCCGAGGAGATCATCGAGGACGGCGACAAGGCGCTGATCTTCACGCAGTACGCGGAGTGGGGTTCGCTGCTCCAGCCCTACCTGGCGGCACACCTCGACCGCCCGGTTCTGTGGCTCCACGGTGGACTGTCGAAGCCGAAGCGGGACGAACTGGTCGAAAGGTTCCAGAACCACGACGAGCCGATGCTGTTCCTCCTGTCGCTGAAGGCGGCCGGCACCGGGCTCAACCTGACCGCCGCCAACCACGTCGTCCACTTTGACCGGTGGTGGAATCCGGCCGTCGAAGACCAGGCGACCGACCGCGCCTTCCGCATTGGACAGTCGCGCAACGTGCAGGTGCGCAAGTTCATCTGCTCGGGGACGCTGGAGGAGAAGATTGACGCGATGATCGAACGGAAGAAGGCACTCGCGTCGTCGGTCGTCGGCACCGGCGAAGACTGGATCACCGACCTCAGCACCGATCAGCTGCGCGAACTGTTCGCGCTCGACCCCGCGGCGGTGCGCTGACATGCCGATCGACCCCAATGGACGGTTCTTCGAGACCGCGCGGCCCATCGAGGTCGAGGGCGGCATCGCCGTGCGGGCTAAGCGCGGCAAGATCGGCGACAGCTGGTGGTCGCGCCGGTTCGTCGACGTGCTCGAGCAGATCTGCGACGGGGGCCGGCTCGCGCGAGGGCGGGCCTACGCGCGCAAGGGCCAGGTGATGGACTTCGCGCTGACGGCGGGTCGGGTCACCGGCCGGGTGCAGGGCTCACGGCCGCAGCCGTACGAGGTCACGATCGACATCACGGCGCTCGACGAAACACAGTGGACCGAGCTGACGGATGCGCTGGGCTCACAGGCCCTCTATCGTGCGGCTCTGCTGGCGGGCGAGATGCCCCACGAGATCGTCGAGCTGTTCGCCGCCCACGAAGCGCCCCTGTTCCCCGATCGTCTCGACATCCGGTGCAGCTGTCCTGATTGGAGCGTGCCCTGCAAGCACGGCTCGGCGGTGCTGTACGTGCTGGCCGAGGCCTTCGACACCGACCCTTTCCTGGTGCTGGCCTGGCGCGGCCGCCCGCGCGAGGCGCTGCTCGACGCGCTCCGCGGAACTCCCGAGCCGACGCCGCCGGTCGACCCCCTCGCGGTTGAAGAGTCCCCTTTGGAGGAACACCTCGCCGACTTCTACACCCCCGCGATCAGCCTGAGCCGCTTGCGCGAGCGCCCGTCCCGCATCACGGCCCCGCCTGAGCTGCTGTTGCGCGCCCTCGACGCCCCCGCGATCCGCGTCCGTCACATCCCGCTCGTCGACCTGCTACGCCCCGCCTACCGCGATTTGGCCGCACCCCCACCCGAGGCGTGAGCGCCGCTGGGCTTGCACGGGCGGATCGGCGCCGAGCCTCCGAACCCGCTTACCGCGACCGCGCTACCGGCGGCGACCGGCCAGGCTCCGGCGAACTGCTGCGGCAGGACCTCGACGCGCCCCCACCTGAGGCGTGAGCGTCGCTGGACCTGCACGCGTGGATCGGCAGCGGCGGCGCCGAGTCTCCGAACTGGACGCTCGCCGCACGCCGGTACGCCGCGAGGCGTTACGAGATCTGCCCATTGTGGATGGTGAAGTCGCTCGGGTCGTAGGGCTGTGTTCCTTCGGCGGCGTCCCAGCGTGCGGCCAACGGCATCAGGTTGGTGACGGCGACGCTGCGGATGCCCTGTTCGGTCGGCAGCAGAACGCGGATGCGCGGGTGGTAGTCGAACAGGATCTGACGGTCACGGCCGCACGGGCCCACCGTGCCCCGCTCGCAGTTGCCCACGGCGACGATGGTTGTGAACTCGCGTCCGCCGGAGGCCCGAGCGTTTCCCAGGGCCACGAGTTCGGCGCAGGGGCCGCCCAGGAAGTGGTAGATGTTGATACCGCCGAACATACGCCCGTCCGCCTCGCGCACCGCGGCGCCCATGGTGTGCACCCCGAACTCGCCGTCGGTGTTGGCGTCCACGATCTCCCGCGCGAACTCGATCAGGGCCAGATCGTCATCGGTCAACTCACGCATGGGAATGTCCACCGGCCGATTCTAGATTCGGGGCTGCGAGGTCGGCGCTGAGCGATCGAGGGCCAGGAAATGCCGGCGATGCCCCCAACGGGTAGCGAAGTCGGCGCTGTGCGGTCAGGGGCCGGGAAATGGCGGCGATGCCGCCAACAGGTAGTGAGGTCGGCGCTATGCGGTCAGGGGCCAGGAGTCGCCGGCGGCGTGGGACGCGTGGCTGGTCGGGGTGAAGACGTCGACGGGGGCGGGGCCGGCGTTCCGGGCGGTGGTGCCGTCGACGATGACGCCCGCCGTCTCGGGGATGGCCAGGACGGCGACGTTGTGACTCGTGGCCCACGCCGCCGCCGTCGGTGACTGGTCGGGGGTGAAGTGGGGGTAGACCACGTATCCGGCCAGCAGGTCGGCGCCGGCGGTATCGGTCAGGCCGATGTCGTTGGGGTCGAGGATGCCGGCGATGTCGATGTCGGCGCCCAACAGGATCGCGCCCGCGCTGCCGCCGTAGATGTGGCCGCCCCGGGCCAGGAAAGCGCGCAGGGCGGGTAGGCGATCGCGGACCGCCGCCACCAACTCGTACGTGTTTCCGCCGGGAATGACCAGGACGTCCACATCAGCGAGTTCGGAAGCGGGCGACGCGATGACGAACTCGCCGCGCGGGTGGAGGGCCTGGCGGAACCACTGTTCGACGTCGGGATGGCGGCTGCTGGGCATCGCCTCGGGCCAGAGCGCGATCCGGCGGCCGGGGAGGAAGACCTCGTCCCACAGTTTCGCCTCGTCGTTCTCGCTGCCGCCGCCCCCGAGGAAGATCATGCGACAAAGGTACGGCCCCACCACGAGTCGCGGTGGGGCCGATCTCAGCGCGGACTGTCAGCCTTTCCGCCACTTCTGGTTGGCCGCGCCCAGGCAGTCCCACAGATGCAGGCGGGCGCCGTCGTTCGGGTTCACTTCCTTGATGTCGACGCAACGGTTGGCCTGAGGGTTGACCAGGTCACCGGCCCCGCTCAGCACGAACTGCTGGGCCGCCGTTCCGTTGCAGGTGTAGAGCTGGATCGGCGTGCCGTTGGCGGTGCCCGCGGCCTGCACGTCCATGCACTTGCCACCGGCCTGCAGCGTGCCTCCGGTGAAGGTCCACTTCTGGGCGCCGGAGTTGTTGCAGGTCCACATCTGCAGCGGCGCGCTGTCGACGAAGTTCGAGCTCGGCACGTCGATGCACTTGTTGTTGAGCGAACTGATCACCGGAACGCCCGTAGGCTGCGGGTTGGTCGGGCCGCCGCCACCGGTGAACGGCGTCAAGTGGATGCCGGCCGAACGCGGGTCGCCGTCGTGCACGAGCGACTCGAACGCGCCGACGTCGTCGAAGGCGAACGCGTACGCCTTGCCGTCCTGCATGTTGGCGTGGATCACCTTGGCGTACACATTGGTCGGGTTGTTCTTGTAGAAGTCGGCCGCGTTGGTGCTGGGCTGGGTGTCGATGGTGCCGAGCGTGCCCCGGTTGAGCGCGGCGCAGAGCGTACGGGAAATCGGTCCGACAACCAGGTCGTTGGGCGCGGGCAGGTCGCCGTCGCAGCCCCACACCGACGCCGACGACGGCCGGTTGAACGACGCCACCTGCGCGCCCGACGAGTTCGTGAAACGCATGACGTTGCCCGAGGTGCGCCCGGTGTAGCGCGTGTTCGGCTGGTCCGCGAACGGCACCACGGTCAAGTTCTTCCCGGTGTACGCGTTCCAGGCCGACGCGATGTACGGGTCGAGGTACGTGGTGCTCATCAGGCCCGCGCCCGCCGCCTTGCCCGGGGCGAGCACCCGCAGCACCGTGCCGTCCGAGCGGGAGTAGACCGTGCTGCCCAGACCCGCGTTGCGGATGCCGTTGATGATGTTGTCGCGCCCGTTGGCGACCAGGTCACCCGTACGTTTGGTGGCGCCGTTGGCCCCGGTGACCGAGACCGCGTGCGGCACCGCGAACATGTCGACCTGCGAGCTGTTCAGCCACAGACCCGAGTCGTTGTAGGTGAACTCGCTCCAGTCGAACAGGATGTCCCGGTTCGCGTCGCCGCCTGCCCACGGCGCCGGCTGCACCAGACCGTCCGGGGTGAGGAAGAACTTGAGCTTCTGCCCGAGCGAGAAGTAGACCCGGCCCGAGAAGCCGCGCGGGAAGTTGATGGTGGTCGACCCGCCGTTGCCGGCGCCGTTGATGGCGACGTCGGGAGCGGGCGCGGGCGGGATGGCGCCGCCGGTCCACGGGCTGAACGTGCCGCCCTGGTTGACGTAGCCGAGGCGGCCGGACGACAGCTGGATACCGATGACGTACAGGTAGACGGCGTCGCCGCGTCCGGTGTTGTTCGAGACGGTGACGGGCAGGATGTTCGGGCCGATGGCCTGGGCCGTCGGCGGGGAAACCGCGACCGCGATCGGCACGGTCATGGCCAGGGCGGCCAAGGATCGCAGGAACTTACGCACGGGGAACACCATCCGTTTCAAGGGGGAACGGAACGGGGAGAGCGCTCTCAGAAAAGAGTCCGTTTTGTTTCCGAGCTGTGTCAATAGACGGGTGCCGATGTGATGGCGTCCCGGGCAAACGTCGGCCCGAACGGGCATAGGGTCGTGCTCATGAGTGAGATGAGCTACCGCCGGCTGGGCACCTCGGGCCTGGTCGTCTCCGTGGTCGGCATCGGCTGCAACAACTTCGGCCGCAAGCTGGACATGGACGGCACCCGCGAGGTCGTCGACGCCGCGTTCGAGGCCGGGATCACGCTGTTCGACACCGCCGACCGCTACGGCACCGACCCGGGGGCCTCCGAGGAATGCCTCGGCGCGGCGCTCAAGGGCCGCCGCGACGAGGTCATCGTGGCCACCAAGTTCGGGCTGGACGTGGGGCGGCTCAACGGCAACGACTTCGGCGCCCGGGGCTCGCGGCGCTACATCGTACGGGCGGTCGAATCGTCACTGCGGCGGCTCGAGACCGACTACATCGACCTCTACCAGATGCACGAACCCGACCCCCGTACGCCGATCGACGAGACGCTGTCCGCCCTCGACGACCTCGTACGCTCGGGCAAGGTGCGCTACCTGGGCAACTCCAACTTCGCGGGCTGGCAGATCGCGGACGCCGACTGGACGGCGAGGGCCGGCGGCCTGACCCCGTTCATCAGCGCGCAGAACCAGTACAGCCTGCTCCACCGCGACGTCGAGAAGGAGGTCGTGCCCGCCTGCGAGCAGTTCGGGCTGGGCCTGCTGCCGTTCTTCCCGCTCGACTCGGGCCTGCTCAGCGGCAAATACGGCCGCGACCAAAAGCCGGCCCCGGGCACCCGGTTGTCGCTCCCCCGCTACCAGCGCTGGGTCGACGGCGCCGACTGGGACACCATCGAGGCGCTCACCGCGTTCGGCGCCGATCGCGGGCACAGCCTGCTTGACGTGGCGATCGCCGGCCTGGCCGCCAAACCCGCCGTGACCAGCGTGATCGCCGGCGCCACGACCGCCGAGCAGGTGCACGCGAACGCGGCCGCCGGCTCGTGGGAGCTGTCGGCGGCCGACCTCGCGGCGCTGGATGAGGCCCTGGGCGCCTGAACCTAGAGGCCGAAGCCGCCCGACACCTCGATGTTCTGGGCCGTGATCCACCGGCCGTCGTCGCCGAGCAGCGCGGCGACGGCCACCCCGATGTCGTCCGGCTCGCCCAGCCGGCCCAGCGCGGTCTTCGCGGCCAGCATCGGAATGACCTCCGGGTACGCGTCGAACCCGACCACGCCGTCGGCATCCGCGAGCCGGGTGCGGGTCGGTCCCGGCGACACCGCGTTGACCCGGATCCCGCGACCGGCGAGTTCCTTGGCCAGCACCCGGGTCCACACGTTGAGGCCACCCTTCATCGCCGCGTACGCCGTGTAACCCGGATCGGCCTCACCCGTGGGCAGCGCCGAGTTGCTGCTGACGTTGACGATCGCCCCACCGTCGGCGAGCAGCGGCAACAGGGTCTGGGTGAGAAAGTAGGGCCCCTTGAGCAGCACCCGGTGGAACCGGTCGAACAGCTCCTCGGTCACGTCCTCGAACATCGCCATCCCGCCGAAGCCGGCACTGTTGACCAGGTAGTCGAAGGTGTCACGCTGCCATTTCTCCTGCAGCGCGCCCGCGACCCGCTCGCGGAACTCGGGGAACTCCTCGGTGCGCCCGACATCGAGCCGGAACGCGACGGCCGTGCTGCCCTCCTTCTCGACCGCGGCCACGGTGTCCTCGGCGCCCGCGGGGTTGCCGCTGTAGGTGACGATCACGCCGACTCCCCGGCGTCCCAGCTCGACGGCAGCCGCCTGGCCGATCCCCGAACTGCCACCCACCACAACCGCGACTCGCATAATTCAACCCCTCTTCCCGTACGGCGTAATTTCTCTCCTTCCATGTCACCAGGGCTCGGGGTTGTGGAGTAGAACGCGAGTCGCCCTTGCTTGCCCAATCCTCTCGATGTGCGGCAGGGTGGAACGGTGAGGTCAGATGGTGGCAGTCGGCTGGGCGAGTTGCGGGGCCTGTTGGATCGGCATGCGCGGCCGGAGGCGACCACGGCCATCGACGGCGTGCTGATCGGGCGGGCCATTACCGCGTACGAGAACAGCGCCTCGATGTCGGGAACCGTGCTCGCCCTCATCGCGCAGGGGGCCAAGACGCTCGCGCTCGGGGAACGAGTCTTCGAATATCGCGCCGGCCAATACCTGGTGGCCTCGATCGACCTGCCGGTGACCGGGCATTACACCGAGGCGCCGGCGCTGGGGTTCGGGCTGGTGCTCGACCCGGCCGAGATCGCGGAGATGCTGCTCCAGGCACCGGACGGTTCCCTACCACCGGTCACCGGAGCCCCGTCGGCCATTGCGGTCAGTGACGCCCCGGCCGAGTTGGTCGATGCCGCCGTACGGATGCTCCGACTGCTCGAGACCCCCCGCGACATTCCCGTGATGGCGCCGCTGATCCGGCGCGAGATCCTGTGGCGGCTGGTCACCGGGGAGCAGGGCGCGACCGTACGGCAGCTGGGCCTGGCCGACAGCAGCCTCGCGCACGTGGCCCGCTCGGTGCGGTGGATTCGCGACCATTACCGGGAGTCGTTCCGCGTCGAGGACGTGGCCCGCCTGGCCGGCATGAGCGTGTCGGCGTTCCACCGCAACTTCCAGTCGGTCACCGCGATGAGCCCGATCCAGTTCCAGAAACAGATCCGCCTGCAGGAGGCTCGCCTGATGCTGGCCACCCGCCCGAACGACGTCACCGGCGTCGGCCACCACGTCGGCTACGACAGCCCGTCCCAGTTCAGCCGCGAGTACCGCCGCCAGTTCGGCGCACCCCCGAGCCGCGACGCCGCCCGTTTCCGAGCCGACGCTCCGCTCGCCGCCCTGTCCGTGCCGTAGCAGACCGGCGGTCAGGGGCGTTGAGCGCCGGCCAGCAGGGCCTGCGTGGGCAACGCCAGCAAGCCGTCGTCCGACAGGTAGGGGGCGGTCAGCTCGTCGAACGCGGCCCTGATCTCGGCGATTACCGACGGCGGCTGGGCGGCCAGGATCAGGCCTGCGTTGCTCAACCCGGCCGCTGGTCCGGCCCACCAGTCGTCGGGGGCGATGTGCAGCGTCCACGCGATCGTGGTGCACGTGACCTCGGTCAGGCCGGCCGCGCCGAGCAGCGTGGACAGGCCGGATTCCGTACGGGGGAAGTCCTTCGCGGGCTCCAGGCTCGGCAACGACGAGGGCCGTTCGGCGCCGGCCGCGTCGAAGATCGACGACCACAGCTGCTGGGCCGTGGGCGGTGGTGACGGCCACACGGTGACGGCCACGCGCCCCCGGGAGCGGGTCACCCGGGCCAGCTCGGAGACGGCGGCGACCGGGTTGCCGACGTGGTTGATGACGAAGTTGGCCACCGTGGCGTCGAAGATTCCGGCCGGGAACGGCAGTATCGGCAGCGTGGCCAGGGCCGTGGCGCCGGCGGGCAGGCGCTCGGCGGCCAGGTCCAGCATCGACGGCTCGGCGTCGACCGCGGTCACGGTCGCGCCGCGGGCGGCGGCCAGGGCCGCCACCGTGCCGGTTCCGGTGCCGACATCGAGCAAGCGGTGTCCCTTGTCGACACCGGCCGCGTCGAGCAGCGCCTCGGCCGGGTGGGCGCAGAGGCGGGCGAAGCTGCGGTCGTAGACGGTGGCCCGGCCGGCCCAGCGGGCCCGCTCGTGCCCGTCGAAGTCGGGACTCATCATGATCCGTCGGACGCTAGCAAGAACGGGCAACGTGTATGAGCCCGCTTGACGCATCGACCGGGGACGACCGGAACGTGGGGCCTCCCGGGATGCCTGGTCGGACGCGACCGAAGCCGGGGACTCGAGCAGATCAGGACAACCCCGGTGTTTCTGGTGCGCGCGACCTCCCGTACGAAATCTCCTAAAGCGTCGTGACCACTCGCCGGCGGCGGAAGACGAAGGCCGCCACCGCCCCCGCGATCAGCAGGAGCGCCCCGCCCAGCGTGACCCACCCCACAGGCGCGCCGGTGACCGGGAGCCCGCCACCCTGACCGCCCCCGTCGGAGGTGACGATGATCGCGGCCCGGTTGTTCGTGGCGTTGGTGTCCTGGACGCCGCCGTCGACGACGACCGAGCCCTCACCGCGGCCGGTCGCCGTGCCGCCGAACTCGAACTCGACGGTCTCGCCGACCGCCGCCCCCATCTCGGGGAAGCAGGTGTAGACGAGGCCGTCGACGGTTCCGGCGCCCTCGAAGTCCCACTCGGTGGCGTCGGCGCCGGGCAGGCAGTTGATGTCCACATCGGTCAGTTCGAGAGCCGCGGGCAGGGTGACCTGGACGCTCGGGAACCAGGTGAAGTCGTCGTTGCCGGGGATCAGCGTGGTCGGGCCGTTGTTGCGCAGGCCGACGTTCAGGGTGACGCGGTCGCCCTCGGCGGTGGCGCCCACGGCGGCGAGGTCGGCGACCGACTTGCCGACGGCCACGCCGAACAGGGCGACGTTGTCGTCCTCGTTGATGTCCTCGGGCGCGTCGCCGTCGGTGATGTCCGAGGTTGTGCGCAGCGCGTTGAGGGTCAGCACCTTGCCGGTCTTCTTCCTGGCCAGCAGCGCGGCGTCGGCGTCGTTCACGCCGACGGCCATGACGGCGGCGGAGTACGTGTACGGGCCGCCCGCGTCCCGGTCAACCTTGATCTTGAGCGGGTCGCTGCCGGGGACGGTGAACGTCGAGCCGGGCGCGAATTCCTCGTCGAACTTGCAGATCACGCCGGCGCCGGAGTCCAGGTCTTCCTCGATGTCGTCGAGCGAGAGGCAGTTCCGATAGGCGCCGAGCGCGGTGAGACCGGCCTCGCCGAGCACCACGAGACCGACCGAGTCGACCGGTTCGGTGCCGGTGTTGTGCACGGTGATCGGCAGGGTCGCGGACTGGCCACGGCCGAGCTTCAGGCCCGGGATCGGTTCGATCTCGAGGTCGACGCCGCCCGCCGAGCGCACGACGGTCACCTCGGTCTCGAAGGCGCCCGTGGTGACGGTGAACGTCGAGGCCAGCTTGTCGCCGGTCACGCCGATCTTCAGGGTGAGGACCTTGCTGCTGGCGGGAGCCAGGTCGCCGACCGGGCACGAGGTGGCGTCGCAGCCGGCGGGCAGGGTGAGGGCGAGGGCCGGGTCTACGCCACCGAAGTCCACGCGCACGTTCCGGGCCGTGGTCCGGCCGGCGTTGAACACCTCGGCCCGGACCGTCTTGGTCTGCCCGGCGATCACCGCCACCTGCTCGGGCAGCACCACGCCGACCAGCGCTTCATCGGGCTCGGGCGCGGCCTGGGCGGGTGCGGCGAGACCGCCGAGGACCAGGGCGGCCACGGCCGCGGGAAGGGCGAGTCTGCGCATAGTCCGCGCAGCGTAGGACCTGCGCTGACAGAGATCAAACTTCGGCGAAAAGCGGGCCTTCGGCGGGCAACGGGGGCACCTCACCGCGAGCCGCCGCACGCCGGGCGAACTCCCGCACACCGGCGATCTGCCGCTCGCCGAGCGAGAAGTCGAGCGCCCGGAAGTACGTGGCCAGGGTGTCGGCGTCGAACGGCTCCCAGCGGGCGGCGGCCGCGGCCACCTCGTCGAGTTCGCCCAGGCAGAGGTCGCGCGAGCGCTGGAACGCCTCGTGCACGTCCTTGACCATGCCGGGGTGGGCGGCCGCGAAGTCCTTGCGGACGGCCCAGACGGCGAAGACCATCGGCAGGCCGGTCCAGTCGCGCCAGGCCTGGCCCAGGTCGACGACCTCGAGGCCCGAGCGGGGGGCCTCGTACATGGCGCGCAGGGCCGGGTCACCGATCAGCACGCCCGCGTCGGCCTCGATGAGCATCTGGGTGAGCTCGGGCGGGCAGCGGAAGTATTCCGGCTCGGCGCCGTACTTCTCGGACAGCAGCATCTGGGCCAGCATCACGCCCGTGCGGGAGGTCGAGCCGAGCGCCACCGGGCGGCCGTCGAGCTCGGCCAGCGGCCGGGTCGAGATCAGGTTGACGCTGAGCACCGGCCCGTCGCTGCCGACGGCGAGGTTGGGCAGCAGCAGCAGGTCGTCGGCGTGGCGCAGGTATTCCACCAGCGTGATCGGGCCGATGTCGAGGTCGCCCGCCACCAGCTGGGCGCTGAGCCGCTCGGGTGTGTCTTTGCGCAGGTCGACGTCGAGCAGGGCGCCGGACCGCATCAGACCCCAATAGATCGGGAGGCAGTTGAGGAACTGGATGTGCCCGACCCGGGGCCGACCGGCGCTGTCGCTCATGCTCCGACGCTATCCCGCACCGGTGGCGCTTCGCTCGTGGCTGGAACCGAAGGTGGCTCACGTCGCACCAGGGGGATGCTCGACAGGAGGATGACCAGGCCGAACGCCCCCGCCACGGCCATCAGCAGCCGCGGGTCGGCCACCTCGACGAGCGGGCCCGCGACGAGCAGTCCGATCATGCCCGCGCCCTGCACGGCGGCGTTCAGGGCGGCGAAGGCGCGGCCGCGGGCAGCGGAGGGAGTACGCCCCGCGACGATCACCGTGATGAAGACGTTGATGCCGCCGTTGCACACGCCACCGGCGATCCAGAGCGGGATCAGCCAGTACGGACCGGGCGCGGTCGCGCCGAGCACGAGGGGCAGGCAGGAACCGGCCACCACGACCAGCAGCGCGGGCACGGTGATGCGCCGTGGCGGGACCCGGCTGAAGATCACGTTGCCGAGCAGCATCCCGACGGTCCAGGAGGCCGCGACGAAGCCGAAGTCCGTGGTCGAGGCGCCGAGCGTGTCCCGGATGAAGAACACCTCGACGACCTGGATCAGGCTGACTCCGGCGATCGAGGCGGCCAGCACGCCGACCATGACGCTGAGCGTGCGGTCGTCGCGCAGCCGCCATGGCACCAGCGCCGCCTTTCCGGTTCCCAGACCCTTTCGGCGTGTACGCAGGGAGAGCGCGGCCACGACGAGCGCGAGGTAACTCGCCGCATCGAGCAGCAGCGGCAACCGGGCACCGGTCTGGCCCACGAGGATGCCGGCCAGGGCGGGCGCGACCAGCATGCCGATGTTGCCCGCGGTCTGGGTCAGGCCGCTCGCCTTGGCCAGATCCTCCCGGCGGGCGATCTCGGGCAGCAGGGCCCCCAGCACCGGTTGGGTGAACGCCAGTCCGCAGGCCAGCAGCGCGACCAGCCCGATGATCGCCACCGGATGGGTGGCGAAGGCGAGGGCCAGGCAGACGGCGGCCTGCAGCAGCGGCACCACGGCCAGGATCGTCCGGCTGTCGGCCCGGTCGGCGAGGCGGCCGGTGATCGGCGCGAGGACGGCCAGCGGCAGGCTCGCCGCGAGCATCAGCCCCGAGACGGCCAGGCCGCCGTGGCCGCCCTGCTGGAGCACGAGCGCCAGCGTGGTGGCGGCCAGGAAGTCGCCGCAGACCGAGACCGCGCGCGATCCCGCCACGACGTACACGTCACGCCAGCGCGTGTCATCGCGAGATGTGAAGGACATACTTCGAAAATAATCCTTCACGTCTCGCCGGCGCTAGAGCGTGCGAGGTTTATGGGGCTTCGTCGGGATACGCCATGTAGGTGAGCTGGACCCGGCGCGCCCCCGCCGGCGGATCTTCCTGCCGTCGGCGGGCCCGGTACGGATCGACCAGCGCGTTCAACTTCTCGCTGAGCTCCCGCAGCTCGTCGACCGTGAGGAGAAGCTGATGACTGCTGAGCGTGGACGTCTCGAGCCAGTCCTCCGGCTCGCTCGCGGCGCGGGCGATGAACTCCCGGGCCCGGGCCATGTCGCGCTCGAGGAAGATGTCGACCAGCGCCGCCCGGGCCGACGCGGTCTCCGGGTCGTTCCGGTCGGTGTCGATCCGCAACCCGGTGCTCGTGCTGCGCCAGACCCGCTCGCGCCCGTCACCTCGGCTGGCCGCCTGCTCCACGAGCCTATACTTGGCCAGTTCCCGCAGGTGATAGCTGGTCGCGCTGGGCGAGAGATGCACCAGTTCCGCACACTCGGTCGCCGTCACGGCGGCCCCGGTGCTGTTCAGATGCTCGACGATCGCGATCCGCGCCGGATGGGCCAGAGCCCGCATCACCTGCGGGTCCGTGATCCGCATCCCGCCGCCCCGCCCACGCTCGTCCGTCATGCGGCCAGATTAATTCGGTGGAGGCGGACGCTTCACGTGGCGTAACGTGGACGGCCGCTTGACGGCCGTGGTGAGCATGCACCGCAGCGGACGTCCCTTCGCGCCGGGCGGTGACCTGCAGCCCCCCGGATACGCGAGCAGCCGACGCAACACCGGCCCGAGGATGCACCGTGCCCGCATTCGATCTGGACACCGAACTCTCCGCCGAACGCCACCACCTCGCCGAGTCGCGGGCCGCTCTGGCCCGCATGCGAGGCCGCGCCGAGGCCCTCTTCTCGACCGGCGACCGGGTGGCCGGCGACGCCTACACCGCCGAGCAGCTGGGCCGTCACATGGCCCGCCGCGTCAAGGAGCTGGCCGACGACCCGACCACGCCACTGTTCTTCGGCCGCCTCGACATCGACGACGCGGCCTACCACGTGGGCCGGCGCCACGTCACCGACGACGCCGGCGAGCCGATGGTGCTGGACTGGCGGGCGCCGCTGTCCCGCTCCTTCTACCGGGCCAGCGTGCGCGACCCCCAGGGCGTCGCGACCCGGCGCCGGTTCGGGTTCGTCCAGGGCGAGCTGACCAGCTTCGAGGACGAACACCTGGACCGCGGCGAGGAACTGGGCACGAAGAGCCGCATCCTGACCGCCGAGATCGAGCGGCCCCGCGTCGGGCCGATGCGCGACATCGTGGCGACCATCCAGCCTGAGCAGGACGAACTGGTGCGGGCCGACCTGGCCGACTCGATCTGTGTGCAGGGCGCGCCCGGAACCGGTAAGACCGCGGTCGGCCTGCACCGGGCGGCCTACCTGCTCTATCTGCACCGGGAACGGCTGCGGCGCTCCGGCGTGCTGATCGTCGGGCCGAACACGGCCTTCCTGTCGTACATCTCGGCCGTGCTGCCCGCCCTGGGCGAGGTCGAGGTGCAGCAGGGCACGGTGGACGATCTGGTCGCCCGGGTTCCGGTGCGGGCCGTCGACACCCCGGCCGCGACCCTGGTCAAGAACGACGTGCGGATGGCCGAGGTGCTGAGCCGGGCGCTGTGGCGCAAGCTCACCAAACCCACCGAACCGATCATGGTGTCGGACGGCTCGTACCGGTGGCGCATCGACGCCGAACCGCTGCGGCGCATCGTCGACGAGGCACGGCGCGAGGGCCTTCCGTACGCGGTGGGGCGTGACCGCGTACGGGCGCGTGTGGTTGCTCTTCTGCAGCGGCAGTCGGAATACCGCACCGGTAACTCGCCGGGTGAGGGGTGGCTGCGCAAGATGGGCAAGGTCGCCCCGGTGACGGCCTTCCTCGAGGCGGCCTGGCCCGCGGTCACTCCGGAAGCGCTGGTCGCCGAGGTGCTGACCGACCCGCCGGAGGGCGTGCTGACCGACGAGGAGCGGGCGGCGATCCGCTGGGCCAAGCCGCCCAGGACCGTGAAGTCGGCCAAGTTCAGCGTCGCCGACCTGGTGCTGATCGACGAGGCGGCCGGGCTGCTCGACCGTGAGCCCAGCTTCGGGCACGTCGTGGTCGACGAGGCGCAGGACCTCTCCCCCATGCAGGCCCGCGCGATCGCCCGGCGCAGCGAGCACGGGTCGATCACCGTGCTGGGCGACCTGGCTCAGGGCACCGCGCCGTGGGCCGCCGCCGAGTGGCCCGAGACGCTGGCCCACCTGGGCAAACCGGAGGCGGCGGTGGTGCCGCTGACCGTCGGGTTCCGCGTGCCGGCCTCGGTCGTCGCCCTGGCCAACCGCCTGCTGCCCGCGCTCGGGGTCGACGTGCCCGAGGCGGTGTCGCTGCGCCGCGACGGTGACCTGGCGATCGTGGCGGTGACCGATCCGTCCGATCTGGACGCCGAGACCCTGGCCGAGGTGACCGCGGCCCTGACCCACGAGGGCTCGGTCGCGGTGATCGCGGCCGACGCGGCGGTGGACCGGCTGCGCGGGCACCTGGCGGCGGCCGGCATCGAGGACGAGCCCCGCGTCGAGGTGGTGCCGGCCACGATGGTCAAGGGCCTCGAGTACGACCATGTGGTCGTCCACGAGCCGGCCGACATCGCCGACGCGGAGGCCAAGGGTCTCAACCGGCTCTACGTGGTGCTGACCCGCGCGGTCTCGCGGCTGTCGGTCGTACATGCGAAACCGCTTCCGGGACCGCTCGCATCCGCCTAGTCAACTTTATGGCACAAACCTCTTTGACTTTGTGCGGTAAAGTTCTTTGCATGACCCCGATCGACGACGACGCGCCCCCGCTCGACCCGGCCGAGTCCCTGGCCCTGATCGAGCGGGAGCGTCACAACCTCGGCCGCGACCTGTCGCCCGACCCGCGCATGATGTTCTGGCCGTGGGGCATCGCCTGGCTCGTCGGCTTCACGCTCTTCTTCCTGCGCTTCGGTCCCGACGGCCGGGTCTTCGTCGACCTGCCCGAGTGGATCCCGCTGACCGGCCTGGCGCTGCTGATGGTCGCGGCCGGCATCACCACCGGCATCGCCGGCAGCCGGGTCAGCAGCCGCGTCTCCGGTCCCAGCACCCGCCAGGGCATCATGTACGGCGTCAGCTGGTCCATCGCCTTCACCGCCTTCTCGATCCTCTTCGGCCAGTTCAGCGACCTGCTGCCGGAAGACAAGGCGGGCCTGCTGTGGGCCGGTGGCATGGTCGCGCTGACCGGCGCGCTGCACATGGCCGGCGGCGCCGTGTGGAACGACCGTGACCTGTTCGTCCTCGGCGCCTGGACCAGCGCCATCAACGTCGCCGGCATCCTGATCGGCCCGGGCTGGCACGCGCTGATCGTCGCCGTGGCCGGGGGCGGCGGCATGATCGCGGCCGGGATCATCGGGTGGCAGCGCCTGCGATGAGCGACAACAGCGAACCACTCGTCACCGAGCTCGACCCGGTGATCCACGCCCAGGCCCGGCTCCGCGTCGTCTCGGCCCTCTCGGTGCTGGGCGAGCACGACCGCATCACCTTCCCCCAGCTGCAGGAATCCCTGCGGATGACCGCCGGCAACCTCTCGGTCCACCTGCGCAAGCTCGAGGACGCGGGCTATGTCGAGGTCACCAAGACCCACCAGGGCCGCACCCCGGCCACCCTGGTCCGGCTCACCCGCCGCGGCCGGCTCGCCTTCGACGACTACACCGCGGCGCTCCGCGCGCTGCTGAACCCCTGAGGAGCAGTCGTGATCCTGGCCCGCACCGAAGACGTCACCCGCCGCTACGGCGACAAGCTGGCTCTCGACGGCGTGAGCTTCGAGGTCGAGGCCGGCGAGCTGGTCGGTCTGCTCGGTCCCAACGGCGCCGGCAAGAGCACCCTGGTCAACCTGCTGACCGGCATCCGGCGGCCCACGTCGGGGCGGGTCGAGCTGCTCGGCGGCGACCCCCGCCGTCCGGAGAACCGGCGACACCTCGGCGTCACTCCACAGGAGACCGGCCTGCCCGCCTCGCTGCGGGTGGGTGAGGTGGTCGACTTCGTCTCCGCCCACTACGACGATCCGCTGCCCAAGGGCGAGCTGCTCGACCGGTTCGGGCTGACCGATCTCGTCCGGCGTCAGACCGGTGGCCTGTCCGGCGGGGAGAAGCGCCGGGTCGCCGTCGCGCTGGCGTTCGTCGGCCGGCCACGCATCGTGTTCCTCGACGAGCCCACCACCGGCCTCGACGTGCAGGCCCGGCGGTTCTTGTGGGACGGCATCCGCTCGTTCTCGGCCGAGGGCGGCACGGTCGTGCTGACCAGCCATTATTTGGAAGAGATCGAGGCCCTGGCCCGGCGGGTGGTGGTGATCGGGGGTGGCCGGGTGCTCGCCGACGACACGGTCGACGCCGTACGCGGCCTGGTCGCCGTCCACCGGGTCAGCCTCACCCTGAGCGACGCGTTGCCCGAACTGGCCGGCGTGGCGAGTGTCGAGCGCGACGGCGACCGGCTGCACGTGCTGACCCCCGACGCCGACCGCCTGGTGCGCGACCTGGTCGCTCACGAGGTCCCCTTCCGGGGCCTGGAGGTGCGCCCGACCTCGCTCGAGGAGGCGTTCCTGACCATCACCGAAGACCGCACCCCGGCCGCCGCCTGAAGCCTGAGGAGATCCTGATGACTTCGCTCGCGATGACCCATGCCCGGTTCCAGTTGATCGAGACCGCCCGCATCCCGATCGCCCTGTTCGGCAGCGCGTTCTTCCCGGCCGCGGCGATGCTCGCCTTTGTCGTCCCGTTCGTCGGCAGCAACGCCGAGTACGCGACGGCCGCGACCGCCTCGATGGTCACGTTCTCGGTGATGTCGACCAACCTCTTCCAGTACGGCGTGGGGGTGTCGGAGGACCGGGCGCAGCCCTGGGATCCGTACGTGCGCACTCTGCCCGCCGGGGCCGGACCGCGCTTCGCCGGTCGTGTCATGGCCGGCCTGACCCTGATGCTGGTCTCGCTGCTGCCGGTGATCCTGATCGCCGCGTTCCTCACCGAGGCCACCGTGACGATGACCGCCTTCCTGGTCGCCCTGGCCACGACCGTGGTCATCGCCATCCCGTTCATCCTGATGGGACTCGCGATCGGCTACTCGATGCCCCAGAAGGCCGCGGTCGTGGTGGCTCAGCTGCTGTTCTTCCCGCTGGCGTTCCTGGGCGGCCTGATGACCGGCCCCGGCATGGCGCCCGGGTTCGTCGAGGACCTGGCGCCCTACCTGCCGACCGGCGGGGCGGCCCGGCTCATGTGGGCCGCGGTCAGTGACTTTCCGTACGATTTCAGCTCGATCGCCGCATTGGCGGGCTGGACGATCACCCTAGGTTGGGTGGCCGTGTGGGCCTATCGACGGGACGAGGGTCGGCGGTTCAGCTAGAACCACGACACTTAAGCCCGTCCAAAGGTGCGCGATGCGACGATGCGGCCATGACCCCATCGACTCCCGGATCACCCGCGTGGGTCGATCTGGGTACCGCCGATCCCGTTGACGCGGAACGGTTCTACACGCGCCTGTTCGGTTGGACGGCGGACGTCGCCGGCGACTACACCACCTTCCTGCTGAACGGGCGGGCGGTCGCCGGCGCCGGCCCGCTCTACGGGGTGGGCCAGCCGACCGCCTGGAGCACCTACATCGGCACCGACGACGCCGACGGGGTCGCCGCCCGGGTCGCCGCGTCCGGCGGCAAGGTGCTGGTGCCCCCGTTCGACGTGCAGGACCAGGGCCGGATGGCCGCGTTCCTCGACCCGGGCGGCGCGCCGTTCAGCGTGTGGGAGCCGGGCACGATGCGCGGGGCCGAACTGTTCGACGTGCCCGGCGCGCTGACCTGGAACGAGCTGAACACCCGCGACCTCGACGCCTCGATGGGGTTCTACCGGGCGGTCTTCGGCTGGCAGTTCCGCAACAGCTCGATGTCCGGCATCCCGTACGTGGTGGCGAAGGTGCACGAGACCCCCGTGTGCGGGATCCAGCCGATGCTCGCCGAGGAATGGCACGATGACGTGGGTCCGCATTGGACGGTCTACTTCGCGGTGCCCGACTGCGACGCCGCGACGGACCGGGCGCTCACGCTGGGCGGCTCGATCGTGCGTCCCCCGACCACTCTTCCGATCGGCCGCTACGCCGTGCTCGCCGACGCCCAGGGCGGCTGGTTCGCCGTCCTCGCCGGCAGACCTTCCTAGCCCCGTACGGGTACCACCAGCGGACCGTGCTCGCCCTCGATGATGCGTACGCGGACCCGGTAGTGCTCGGCCAGGTTCTCCTCGGTCAGCACGGCTCGGGCCGGTCCCGCCGCGGCCACGGTCCCGCCGGCCAGCAGCACCATGCGATCGGCGTACTCCCCGGCGACGGAGAGGTCGTGCATGGTGGCGAGCACGGTCAGGCCGCGCTCGGCCCGCAGCCGGTCGATCAGCTCGAGCACCTCCTGCTGGTGCCCGATGTCGAGCGCGCTGGTCGGCTCGTCGAGCAGCAGGATGCCGGCGCCCTGGGCGAGCGCGCGGGCCAGGAACACCCGCTGCCGTTCGCCGCCCGAGAGCGTCTCGAGCCGCCGCCCGGCGAACTGCGCGACGTCCAGCGACTCCAGCACCTCCTCGACGGCGGCCAGATCGGTGGCGGATTCCCGGCCGAGCGGGGGGATGTACGGCGTACGGCCGAGGAGCGCGTAGTCGAGGACGCGCATCGCGGGCGGCACCGTCGGCGTCTGGTTGACCATGGCGATCGTCTTCGCGCGCTCGCGGCGGGGCAGCGTGTCGACCGGCCGGCCGTTCAGTTCGACGGTGCCGGTGAAGGGAAGAAGGCCCCCGATCGCGCGCAACGCGGTCGACTTGCCGGCCCCGTTGGGACCGATCACCATGACCCACTCGCCCCGGGCCACGTCCAGGTCCACGCCGTCGACGATCGGGTTGCCGTCCAGGCGTACGCGCAGGTCGTTGACCCTGATCATGCGGCGCCGGCCCGGCTGCGGCGCAGCACGACGATGAAGAACGGCGCGCCGAAGAAGGCGGTGACCACGCCGATCGGGATCTCGGCCTGACCTCCGGCCGTACGGGCGAGCAGGTCGGCCAGGGCCAGGAAGGCGCCCCCGAACAGCACCGAGAGCGGCAGGATCGAGCGGTAGCTGGGCCCGGCCAGCAGTCGCATCGTGTGCGGGACGATGATGCCGACGAAACCGATCAGGCCCGAGACCGAGACCGCGGCCGCCGTGCCCAGTGAGGCGGCCACGATCAGCAGGTAGCGGCTGCGCTGCGGATGCAGCCCGAGACCGCTCGCCTCCTCGTCGCCGACGGTCAGCACGTCGAGCTCGCGGCGCTGGGCGAGCACGATCACGGCGGTCACCACCGCGTACGGGAGGACGATCAGCACGTCGTGCCAGCCGGCGGTGGCCAGCCGGCCGAGCAGCCAGGAATAGACCTCCCGCAGCGTGTCGACGTGCTGCTGCATGAGGAAGGTCTGCCCTGCGGCCAGGAACGACGAGACCGCCACCCCGGCCAGGATCAGCGTGGCGGGTGAGCGGTCGCGACCCCCGGCCGCACCGAGCAGCCAGGTCAGCGCGACCGCGAGCAGCGCGCCCGCGAAGGCCGCGACCGGCACCCCGATCGGCAGGTCGGCCGTCGCGTCACCGGTCGCCCCGGCCCGCAGCGAGATCACCGCGGTGACGCCGAGGCCCGCGCCGGCCGCGACCCCGAGCAGGTGCGGGTCGGCCAGCGGGTTGCGGAAGACGCCCTGGTAGGCGGCCCCGGCCAGGGCGAGCAGGCCACCGACGAGCAGCCCGAGCACGACCCGGGGCAGCCGCAGCTCGGTGAGGATGGCCACCTCGCGGTCGGAGAGTCCACTGTGCAGATGCACGCCGGGGACGAGGTTGAGCATTTCCACCGCGACCCCGGCCGGCGGCAGCGACACCGAGCCGAAGGCCAGCCCGGCGATCAGGGCGATCAGCACCGCGACGACACCACCGGCCAGCCAGCCGGCCCGCAGGCCGGCCGGCTTGAGCACGGCGCTCCGGTTGTCCCGGAGCAGAGCTGTCACGCGGGGACCTTGGCCACCGCGTCGGCGATGGCGCGCACGAGGTCGACCGTGCGCGGGCCCCAGCGGGAGGCGATGTCGTCGTCCAGCGCGTAGATCTGATTGCTCTTCACGGCCGTGATCGTGCTCCAGCCCTTGCGGGCGGCCACGGTCTGCGGCGACTGCTGGCAGCACTTGCTGTCGGCCAGGAAGATCGTGTCCGGATCGGACTTGACCAGCGCCTCCTGGGAGAGCTGGGGATAGCCGCCCTTGGCGCCGTCCGCGTCGGCGGCGTCGGCCACGTTCTCCATGCCGAACATCGAGAAGATCGAGCCGACGAACGTCTTCGACGTGACCGAGTAGAACGTCGGGTCGAGCTCGTAGTAGTAGCTCAGCGGCGTGCTCCGCTTCGGCACGTCCTTGACGATCTTGTCGATGTCGGCCTTCATCTTCTCGTTGAGCGCGTCGGCCTCGGCCTTGTGCCCGGTCAGCGTGCCCAGCTCACCGATCTCCTCGTACGTGCCGTCGAGGTCGGTCGAGGCCGCCACCAGGAAGGTCGGGATCTTCAGAGCGTCCAGCTGCGACACGATCTTGTCGATGTCGTTGGAGAGGATGACCAGGTCGGGATCCTTGGCCGCGATCGCCTCGGCGTTCGGCTTCAATCCGGACAGGTCGGTCTTCGGCGCGTCGGCCGGATAGTTCGACTGGTCGTCGACGGCGGTCAGCTGCGGGCCGGCCCCGATGGCGAACAGCATCTCGGTGGCGGTCGCGCTCAACGAGACGATCTTCTCGGGCTGCTTGTCCAGCGTGAGGTCGCCGACGGTCACCGGGTACGACGCACTGGCCGCGCTGGAGGGCGAGGTGCCCGACGGTGTGTCGGTGTCGTCGTTGCCGCCGCAGGCGCCGGCGACGAGCAGGGTGGTGGCCGCGAGGGCAGCCGTGAGCACGCGTTTCATGAGGTCCTCCGGTCGGCCGGGTGCTGTGCCGACGGATGTCGGCCGGGTGCTTCGCCGACGAGGCCTCGGGGGCGGTCCGTCCGCGAGGCGCCCCTCCCCGGGAGCGCTGGTTCGCGACCGGCGTCCAGGCGACCTGGCTCGCCCGTCCCGGCACGGAACGGGCACACAGTTGCGGGACAGCGCCGGACTCGCACCGGCTTCGCTGAACGCGGTCCCTCCGACGCTATCCCACGCGGAGCTTGATCAACCGCATGTCACTTGGCGCGGTCGCCCTCGGAGGCCGCTTCCTCGTCGCCGGCCAGGGCGGCGCGCAGCCGGTCCTTCTCGGCCTTGCGGCGGGTGACGGCGCCGGCCAGCTGCTCGTTCATCTCGTTGCGCCACTTGGCGAGCAGGAAATAGGACGCGACGGCCGACACCACGATCGCGATCATGCCGGCGACCAGGAGGTTGAGCGGCGCGAAGGAAAGGGCCCCGAGGACGATCACGAACAGGCCGATCCGGCCCAGCGTGTATTTGATGGCGGGACTCATTTTCCCTCTCCCTAGCCGTTGCGGTCGTTGAGCCAGCGCAGGCCGTAGAACCAGATCAGGCAGTAGACGACGGTGAAGCCGGCCGCACCGGCCAGCCCGCTGACCAAGGTCGGGAACTCGAACTGGCTCGCGGCGAAACCGGCCACCGTCATGCCGGCGGCCACGGCGAAACCGGCCGACAGCAGGGCGACCACCACGCGCGAGGCGCCGAAGCCCTCGGCCCGGAACTCCTCGACGAACAGCCAGACCGGCAGGATGATCGCGAGCCAGCCGCTGGTGTCGCCGAACTCGGAGACGTGGGTCAGCGACAGGATCGCCTCGAGGATCAGCAGCAGGACGGCGCCCGTCACCAGCCCGGCCATGGCGGTGCCGACGAGGTCACCGATCGTGGCCAGGCGTCCACTGGGGTCGCGGCGCGGGCGGCGCTCGCTCTGCGTGTCCGTCATGACGGGTTCAGCGTACGCGTTGGGCTCAGGCCCAGACCTTCTGCGGCTCGCTGCGCCGCTCGGCCAGGGACGGCGCCCGGTCGTACTCACGCACGACCTCATACCGCGTGTTGCGCTCGACCGGCTGGAAACCCGCGTCCCAGATGAGTTCGAGCAGGTCGTCGCGGTGCATCGTGTTCGGGGTGCCGTACGAGTCGGCGTCGTGGGTGATCTTGTATTCGACCACCGAGCCGTCGAGGTCGTCGGCGCCGAAGTTCAGCGTGAGCTGCGCGACCGAGAGGCCGTGCATGACCCAGAAGCACTTCACGTGCGGCACGTTGTCGAACATCAGGCGCGACACGGCGAACGTCTTGAGCGACTCGGCCGGCGCGGCCATCGTGGTGCGCTCCTGGAGCCGGTTGCGCACCTTGCCGTCCTGCGAGTCGTGGAAGTCGTGCTGGTAGCGCAGCGGGATGAAGACGGCGAAGCCACCGGTCTCGTCCTGCAGCTCGCGCAGCCGCATCACGTGGTCGACGCGGTGCCGGGGCTCCTCGATGTGGCCGTAGAGCATGGTGGCCGGCGTCTTCATGCCCTTCTCGTGGGCCAGCCGGTGGATGCGCGACCAGTCTTCCCAGTGGGTGTTGTGGTCGACGATGTGCTGCCGGACCTCCCAGTCGAAGATCTCGGCGCCGCCCCCGGTCAGCGACTCGAGCCCGGCGTCCATCAGCTCGTCGAGGATCTCACTGGCCGGCCGGCCGCTGATCTTCTCGAACCACTGAACCTCGGTGGCGGTGAAGCACTTGAGCTTCACATCGGGCAGAGCGGCCTTCAGCTCACGCAGCACCTTGGGGTAATAACGCCACGGCAGCGAGGGGTGCAGGCCGTTGACGATGTGCAACTCGGTGAGCTGCTCGTCCTCCATCTCCTTGGCCTTGGCCACGGCCTCCTCGATGCGCATCGTGTACGCGTCCTTCTCGCCCGGCTTGCGCTGGAACGAGCAGTACGCACAACTGGCACTGCACACGTTGGTCAGGTTGAGGTGCCGGTTGACGTTGAACATCACGCGGTCGCCGTTGAGCTCGGTGCGCTTGTGGTGGGCCAGCCGGCCGAGCCACGCCAGGTCGTCGCTGGCGTAGAGCGCCTCACCGTCGGAACGGCTCAACCGCTCACCCGCGTAGACCTTGGCCTCGAGCTCGCGCTTCAGTCCGGCATCCATGTGGTGTGCGCCCCTCTTTCGGTTCCTCGCCGTCGAGCGTACGTCCTGCCGTTAGTGATCTTGATCGGGCCGTTCGGGCGGCGGTGCAGGTCACGCGGTTGGTCACCGGATTCCCAGCCTTCTTTCACCTTCGATCAATCGACAGGCATGCAAGGCGTGAGGTAAGTCTTTAGGGGGAACGGCATGCGGTGGCGACACCGCGGCGGACGGGGAGCACATGGCGACAGCACGAGTTGGAGTCCGGCGATCACGCAGCGCGCCCCTGTTGTGGCGTCCTGTGCTGCTTTCGACCGTGGCTGCCACTATTGCTGCCCTTTTCCAGCCCGTCCCGGCCTTCGCCGACCCGGCCGCCGCCCCGCAAGACACGTTCAGCGTCGCCGTGCCCGACGTCGGCTCCCGCCCGATGGCCCTCGGCACCCTGGCCATGCCCGGTCAGAAGGCCGCGACCCCGGCCGCCTCGCTGGCCGGCGCCGCTTCGAGCCCGGTCCTCCAGCAGATCGAAAAGGGTCGCAACGAGGTCGCCACCCTGGGCGACCAGCTGATCCAGCTCGAACAAGACCGCGATCTCGCCCGTGACCAGCAGACCGCGGCCCAGCTGAAATACAAGCAGGCGTCCGAGACCTTGCAGACGGCGCAGACCTCCGCCGCCGACGCCGCCGCCCAGTCGGTGATCGACGCCGCCGCGATGCCGCCGGGTGGCCTCGGCGGGCTCTCCGACCTCGGCGACCTGGCCCGCCTCCAGCGCGGCGACGGCACCCAGCAGGCCATCGCCCGTCAGATCGAGCTGGCCCAGATCACCGCTCAGCTCGCCCTCGACGACCAGACGGTGAGCAGCGCGCGCTATTCCGATCTCGCGGCGAAATACACCAAGCTCAACACCCAGCTGACCCAGAAGCAGGCCGCCCAGCAGCGCCTCGAGCTCGCGCACGCCGACGAGATCGCCGCCGCCGAGGCCAGCCAGGCCGGGGTCGACAGCGCGCTCGGCGCGGGCTTCCTGGCCGGGGCCGAGGCTGGTCGCGGCGCCGACGCCCGGGCCATGCAGGCGTTGCGGTTCGCGCTGGCTCAGCGCGGCGACCCATACGTCTGGTCCGAAGAGGGCCCGGACGAATACGACTGCTCCGGCCTGATGTACGCGGCATACCGCTCGGTCGGTTTCCAGCTGACCCGCGTCTCCCGCGACCAGTACTGGCAGACCCGCAACAAGGTCGTCTCGCGTTACTCGCTGCTCCCCGGCGACCTGCTGTTCTTCAGCTACACGAACAGCTGGCGGGGCATCCACCACGTCGCGATGTACGCGGGTGACGGCATGATGGTCGAGGCCCCGCGCACGGGTCTCAACGTGCGGCTGACGCCCGTCCGCTGGTCGCGCCTGTTCCAGGCCACGCGGGTGTTCGGCTCGATCGAAGGCATCGTCCAGGGTCCCGAGCTGGGCAGCCCCGACCCCGACCCGGTGACGCCCGGCAACCCGACCACGCCGGGCCGGCCGCCGACGACGCCACCGCCGGGAACCACCCCGCCGGGCACGACGCCTCCGGGAACCACCCCGCCCGGCACGACCCCGCCCGGCACCACGCCTCCGGTCACCACCCCGCCGGTGACGACGCCGCCGGTCACGACGCCTCCGGTCACCACGCCGCCGGCGACGACGCCGCCCGCCACCACGCCGCCCGCAACGACACCCCCGGCCACGACCCCGCCCGCCACCACGCCACCGGCCACCAATCCGCCGCCGGCCACGACGCCCCCGGCGACGGGTGGCGGCGAGAGCCCCTCGGGCGGCGGGTCGAACTCCGGTGGCTCGAGTTCCGGCGGTTCCAGCTCGGGTGGGTCCAGCTCGGGCGGTTCCAGCTCCGGCGGTTCCAGCTCTGGTGGATCCAGCGCGTCCAACTCGGTGTCCACGCCGACCGGCACGACCAGCTCGGCCAACGCGGCCGAGTCGGCGAGCAGCAAGGCGTCCTCTTCCGGCTCCTGACGGCCGTTCCGGGCCTCGCGTCCGCTTCGGTCTTGCCGGTTGGCACGCTCGGCCACGAGGCGATCAAATATCGCCTTTCCGGTGGTCCGGGCCGGGCCGGGGGCATGGTCCGGTTGATGCCGGGTGTGCTGACGAGCACGGATATGGCACGGTTATTGCAGCGCCCGACGACCGAATCCCGTCGGCACGCGGCGGTCGGGAGGATCCATGGACGAGCGGCAGGCGGCACCGGACAGCGACGGCATGAAGCCGCCCGCTGCGCGGACGCCGGCGGGCGACCAGGACGGATACGCTCCGCCACCGCCGCCCGCGCCCGGAGCCCTGTGGGCGGCCAAGCCCACCGGTGACGGAAGTTCAGCGAAGGCGTCGGCCGCTGTCTCGGGCACTCCAGCCTCGGGCACGCCGACGTCCGGCGGCCCGCTCCCCGACGCTGACACCTCCGACGCGCCCACTTCGGACGCGCCCAGGTCCGGCGGCCCGATCTCCGACGCCCCCGCTTCCGGTGCGCCCGCTTCCGGTGCGCCCGCTTCCGGTGCGCCCGCTTCCGGTGCGCCCGCTTCGGGTGTGCCTGGTGAGGGCGGCAGCAAGGCCGTCGGGTCGGCGCGACCGGTCAGCCCCGCCTCCGAGCTCGTGCCCGAGCGGGTCGACGGCGCCAGCCGCCGCCTGCCCACCTCGCTCAGCTCCGGTGCCGCCCGCGCCACCGTGCCCGGTTCGATCAGCCCCGAGTCGGCCGGCGCTTCCCGGGCCGCGGGGTGGGGCACCGGTGAGGCCAAGCTCTATGGCAGCAAGTCCTCCGATGAGGCCGCCGGCGCCAAGGTCGTCAAGCCGACCGTCGTCGCGTCGGCCCCGGTCTCGGCCGCCCCCTCGGCGCCCGTCGTCCCGGCCTCGACCCCCGCCGCCGGTTCCGCCGCCGTTCCCACCTCGGCGCCGCCCGCCACGGGATCCAGCTCGAACCGACCCGCCTCGGCCCCCGTCTCCGGCTCCGCCGCCGTTCCCACCTCGGCGCCGCCCGCCGCGGGATCCGGCTCGAACCGACCCACCTCGGCCCCCGTCTCCGGCTCCGCCGCCGTTCCCACCTCGGCGCCGCCCGCCGCGGGATCCGCTTCGGCCCGGCCGAGCGGCGCCCCGGTCTCGGGATCCGCGTCCGGCTCGGCTCGACCGACCTCAGCTCCCGTCTCGGGCTCTGCGGCCGTTCCCACCTCGGCGCCGCCCGCTTCGGGTGAGCCGGGGCAGGAGAGCCGTTCCGTCGTGGCGCGGGCCAAGGTCACGCCGCCGCCGACCGGCTCCCGGCCACCGGTCGCGACCACGCCCGAACCCGCTCCCGGCGACCCCGAGCCCAAGGACCCGCAGCCCAAAGACCCGCAGCCCGGAGATCCGCAGCCGACCGAGCCGACGCCGGGTGACCCTGAGCCCGGCGAGCCCGACCCGTCGAAGCCGGAGCCCTCGAAGCCCGAGCCGCCGGCCCCGGTGCCGGCCCCGCCGTCGCGTCCGGAGCCCACCGAGCCGGAACCGGAGCGCCCCGACCCGGGACGACCCGATCCGATCCGGCCGCCCGACCCGTTCCCGGCCCCGCCGTCGCCCGGCCCGTTCCCGGCGCCCACCCCGGGACCGTTCCCGAGCCCGACCCCCGGGCCGGCACCCACGCCGCCGAGCCCGACGCCCGGCCCGGTGCCGAGCCCGATGCCGCCCGGACCGGTTCCGCCCGGTCCCGGTCCGTCGCCGGTTCCGCCCGGCCCTGGCCCCTCGCCCGTGCCGCCCGGCCCGGGACCGTCGCCGGTTCCGCCCAGCCCTGGCCCCTCGCCCGTGCCGCCCGGCCCGGGACCGTCGCCGGTTCCGCCGGGACCGTCGCCCAGCCCGGTTCCGGGTCCGCCCGGACCGAGCCCGGTGCCCGGTCCGCCGCAGCCGATCGTCCCGCCGCCGCCGATGATCCCGTCGAGGGGAAGCGGCCTGCCGTCGTACACCGTGCCGCCCGCCACCGGAGGGCGCTCGCCGGCCGCCACCACCCCGTACGGGGTCGTCGGGCCGGATCCGAAGCAGGCTCCTTTCGGTGCGAATCCGACTCAGCCGTTCGGTTCGCCGGCCCGTTCGGCCCGGCCGAACGAGGAGCCCCCGACCGCGCCGGCACCCCCGGTCAGCGGCGCGCCCGCCAAGCAGTCCGGCCCGTCGGCCACCCACGCCGGCGGCGCCCCCACCACCCAGCTCGGCGGAGCACCGGCCACTCAGGTCGGTGGCGCGCCGGCCTACCCGCCGGGCTTCGACCCCGAGCCGACGATGGCCGTTCCGCAGCAGCGGATGCAGCCGGGGACGCAACCGGGGATGCCGCCGGGCACGCTCTACGGAACCGGCGGATACGAGACGATCGACGCGACGATGCCCGTTTCGACCAACGCCGTGGAGAATTCCGGGTCGCTTACCGGACACATCCTGGCCCAGGGTTGGCGCGACGAGGTGATCGACCGGCGGCGCAGCAACCTCAAGGTCGCGGTCGCCATGCTGGTCGTGTTGGGCCTGCTCGTGACGGTGAGCGTGGTGTTCCTGCTGACCGCCGGAAGCTCGTTCAGCGACTGGATGAGCGGCGTCTTCTCATGATTGCCGGCGGCCGGTGACGCCGGTCGCCGGATTTGGCGCATCACCGGACGCGACCTAAGCTGGTCGGGTTTGCGCCTCAGGGGTCTCGTGCCGTGCGTCACGCGTGCGGTGAGCCTGCCCACTAGCGGCGCGGAATGCGGTCGGCGTGCGAAACGTTGAGCCGTACACTTATGACAGTTATTGAAGCGGCGTGCCCTTGCGGCGCACGCCACGGGCGTTCTTGCGGGCATTTCAGCGGTCGGCTATCACCACAGCCGCGGCGGGGTCATTCGCGAGCATGCGCCCCCGTAGAGAGGTTCTCTTGACCACTTTCGCTGATCCCAGCACGTTCCCGTCCGTCTTCGAACCCCGTTCCACCGAAGACCAGACCCCCGAGACTCCGGTTGCCGAAGAGACCTCGGTCACGGTCGAGGCCGACGCCACCGAGGCTGTCGCGACCGACGCCGACTCGACCGAAGCCGTCGAGGCCGTCGAGGCTCCGGAAGCCACCGCCGTTGAGGCCGTCGAGGCTCCGGAAGCCACCACCGCCGTCGAGGCCGTCGAAGCTCCGGAAGCCACCACCGAGGAGCCCGTCGCGGAACCGGTCGTCGTTCCGAGCTTCGCCGAGCTGGGCCTGCCGGCCGAGCTCGTGCGCGTCCTCACGCGTGAGGGCATCACCACGCCGTTCGAGATCCAGGCCGCGACCATGCCCGACGCGCTGGCCGGCCGTGACGTTCTCGGCCGCGGCCAGACCGGCTCCGGCAAGACCCTGGCGTTCGGCCTGCCGCTGCTGGCCCGCATCGCCCAGGGCGGCCGCGCCCGCCCGCACCACCCCAAGGCCCTGATCCTGGTGCCGACGCGCGAGCTGGCCATGCAGGTCGCCGACGCGCTGATGCCGCTGGGTCGTTCGGTCGGCGTGTTCCTGAAGACCGCGGTCGGCGGCGTTCCGTACGACCGTCAGATGGACGCGCTGCGCCGCGGCGTCGAGGTCATGGTCGCCACCCCGGGCCGGCTCGGCGACCTGATCGAGCGGGGCGCCTGCAAGCTCGACGACATCGAGATCACCGTTCTCGACGAGGCCGACCAGATGGCCGACATGGGCTTCCTGCCCGAGGTCACCGAGCTGCTCGCCAAGACGCCCGAGGGCACGCAGCGGCTGCTCTTCTCGGCCACTCTCGACGGTGACGTCGACGCGCTGGTCAAGCGGTTCATGCACGACCCGGTCACGCACTCGACCGCGCCGGCCGAGGCCAGCGTGTCCACCATGGACCACCACCTGCTGCTGATCCCGCCGCACGACAAGTTCCCGATCGCGGCGGCGATCGCCAACCGGGCCGGCAAGACGATCGTCTTCGCCCGCACCCAGATGGGCGTCGACCGGCTGGTCGAGCAGCTCCGGCAGGTCGGCGTCCGGGCCGGTGGGCTGCACGGCGGCAAGACCCAGCGGGTCCGCACGCGCACGCTCGCCGAGTTCAAGGAGGGTCGCACCAGCGTCCTCGTGGCGACGGACGTGGCCGCCCGCGGCATCCACGTCGACGGCATCTCGCTGGTCATGCACGTCGACCCGCCCAAGGACCCGAAGGACTACCTGCACCGGGCCGGTCGCACCGCCCGGGCCGGCGAGTCGGGCGCGGTCGTGACGCTGGTTCTGCCCAAGCAGCGCCGCAGCACCCAGGCCATGATGTCCAAGGCCGGGGTCGCGCCGGCCGAGGTGCGGGTGCGCAACGGCGACGAGAAGCTGATCGAGATCACCGGTGCCCGCGAGCCGAGCGGCGTTCCCGTGGTCGACGAGCCGGAGCCCCGCCGCGAGCGTGGCGACCGTCCGCGGGGCCGCTTCGGCGACCGCCCGCGCGGCTCGTACGGCGACCGTCCCCGTGGTGACCGTCCGCAACGCTCGTACGGTGACCGTCCGCAGCGGTCCTTCGACGACCGCCCGTCCGGTGACCGTCCGCAGCGGTCCTACGGCGACCGCCCGGAGCGCGGCGGCTACGGCGACCGTGACCGTCCGCAGCGTTCGTACGGCGACCGTCCCGAGCGCGGCGGCTACAGCGAGCGCACGGGTTCGGGCGACCGGGGTGGCTACGCCGGCGGCGACCGGGGCGGTTACGCCGGTGGCGACCGCACTGGTTCCGACCGTGGCGGCTACGCCGGTGGTGGCGACCGTTCCCGCGGCGACCGCGGCTATGGCCGCAACGGCGAGCGGACCGGCGGATTCCGCCGCGACAACAACCAGCGCAACGACCGCCGCGAGGGCCCGTCGGGCCGTTACGGCACCGCCCGCCCCGCGCGCAGCTACTGACCGAAGAGGGTCCACGCAGGCCGCGCCAGCCGCCTGCTGACGAACCACCACGAACGCCCGGCATCCACAGGTGCCGGGCGTTCGCCTTTCCGCCCGCCGGAACGAGGGGCCGGCCGTCACGCGCCGACGCAGGTGTCGGCGTTCGCCTTTCCCACCCTCCGGAACGAGGACGGGCCGTCAGGGAAGTTGGCCGCGGCGTGAGCGGGTGGCTTTTCACGAGGCAGCGGCCCGGGTAGACAGGGAGGATGCTGACCTCCGCCCTGTTCTGGCAACGCAAGGACACTGCCGGGTCCGAGCACGTCCTGGTCGACGCGTCGGACGGGCTCTACGCCCGCGGGACGGCCCTGGCCGTCGATCCGGTCCCCTACACGTGCCGGTACGAACTGCGTACGGATCCGGCCTGGGTCACGGGGTTCTTCGACGTCGTCGCCGAGGGGGCGGGCTGGAAGCGGAGCATCCGGCTCGAACTGGCCGCCGGGCGCTGGCGGGCCACCACCGCCGAGCAGGGTGACCTCGACGCCGTGCTGTCGGCGGCCGGGCACGCGGGCGCGGGCCTGCCGGGAACCGAGGACCCCGATCTGCTGTACGGCGCGTTCGACGTCGACCTGAGCGGCTCCCCGCTCACCAACACGCTCCCGATCCGCCGTCTCGGGCTGCACCACCCGGCCGCCGGCGACACCGGTGTCGCGCACCGGGTCAGTGTGGCCTGGGTGCTGCTGCCGAGCCTCGAGATCGTGCAGGCCGACCAGATCTACACCGCGCTCGGCGAGGGCCGGGTCCGATTCGCCACCGAGACGTTCAGCGCCGACCTGGCCATCGACGACGACGGCTTCGTAATCGACTATCCGGGCCTGGCCGTCCGGGCGGGTGATCCACGCCCCAAGAGGGCGGATTGAGCGGCGCAGGCGGCCTCTGACCGGCCTTCCCGGGGCATCGGCCTCGATGGACGGTCCCGGCGATCACGCCCGAACCCGCTTGCCCGGCGACGGCGGCCGGACGACGACATCAACGCGACGGCCGGCCGAGCGCCACCTCACGCCGTACGGGAAATGGCTTTTTCAGGCGAGACCGGGCTGGGGCCGGTTCTCCCATTTGGTCGAAAGCGCGATCGCCGTACGGGTGGAGGCGACACCGGGTGTGCGGTTGATGCGCACGATCAGCTGCTCGAGCTCGGCGATCGTGCCGACCCGGACGGTCAGCTGGTACGACTCCACGCCGGCCATGAAATAGCAGCTTTCGACCTCGGGCATGGCCCGCACGGCGGTCAGCACGTCGTCGGTGTCGGCGCCCGAGTCCTCGATGATGCCGATCAGCGCGGTCACCCCGAGGCCCAGCGCCTCGTGGTCGACTTCGGCCCGATAACCCCGGATGGTGCCGGCTGCCTCGAGTTTGCCGACCCGCTCGTGCACGGCCGGAGCGGACAGCCCGACCTTGCGCGCGAGCTCGGCATACGACGAGCGGGCGTTCTCCCGTAGCAGCTCGATCAGGCGGAGGTCGATGGAGTCCATGGTGATGACCCTAAACGGGTGGCAGATCGTCACTCACGCCCGGTAGCGGCGAAAACGGCGGCAGGATAACGATCACTGTCGCAATTAGGGCTTTTTCCGCATTCCAGGGACTCGGTTCCGGGGCAATGCTCTAATGGCTTTACGTCCCGATCGAGCACGCCGACACTCACCGTGATCACGGCCGCTCCAAATGACCGACGCGAGGAGGGGGCTGTGGACACTGGAGATCGTCTGCTGACACCAGGCGAGGTGGCCGCGCTGTTCCGCGTCGACCCGAAGACGGTCACGCGCTGGGCCGCCGCCGGACGTATCGGCAGCATTCGCACGCCAGGTGGCCACCGCCGATTCCGCGAATCCGAGGTCCGCGCATTGCTGGAAGGCGATGGCGTGGTCGAGGAGATGCGCGAGGACGACGCCGCCAACCGGCCCCGGAATGCTGGTCCCACCAACCCGGGCATGGGTTACGGCCCGCCCAACGGGTTGCGCTGAGCGTTCAGCTCGCCCTTCCACCGGGTCAGGAGCGTGTGAGGCACGCCTAGTGCGTCCAGCGCCTTGCCCGCCACGAAGTCGACCAGCTGTTGTGCGGTCGCCTGGGCGCCCGAACCGTAGAAGCCCGGGCTGGCCGGCAGCACGACCGCCCCGGCGTCGTGCAGGGCGATCAGGTGCTCGAGGTGACTGCGTGTCACCGGTGTCTCGCGGGGAACGATGACTGTGCGTCGACGTTCCTTGAGATTCACCTCGGCCGCTCGCTGCAGCAGGTCTTTGGACAGGCCGATGGCGATGCCCGCGCACGCCGCCGTGCTGGCCGGCACCACGATCATGCCCCGGGCCGGGTAGGAGCCACTGCTCGGACCCGCGGCCAGGTCACCCGCCGGCCAGTACGACAGGTCGCCCAGGTCACGGCCCAGCCATGCGCCGACGTCGTCCTTCCAGTGCGCATCGCGTACGGTGGCGCCGGTCTCGTCGAGAATGGTGAGCCGGGCCGCCTTGGAGATCACCAGGTCGACGGCCTCGCCGGCGTCCAGCAGCCCCGTGAGCACGGCCCGGGCATAGGGCGTGCCCGAGGCACCCGAGACACCCACGACCCACGGTTCACGCATGTCCCAAGTGTGCCTCCTAGTCGCGCGGCAGTTGGGCAGAAGTGGGGAAGGCCTCCACCGACGGTTTCCACGAATCCGGCCTCGCCATCGGGCCCGTCGGTTTGCTCGACGCGGCGACCTGCCGCAGATGGTCCAGGGGCACGGCGTCGCCGGCGCGGACGGTCAGATAGAGCCCGGTCGTACTGTCCGGGTCGCCGGCGGTGGAGATCGGGACGATCTGGGCGACACACTGTCTCGTCCATGACGCGTTCGTCTCGGCGTTGAAGTCCGGAAACCGCTTCGGTCCGCACTCGGGGACCGGACCCTGGTCGCTGCGGCCCCCGCCGAGAAGGTCCATGACCATCCCACCCGGCGGGACGGCGATCGGACCGAAATTCTGGTTCTTCGTGTCGAGGTTGGCCAGAAAACCCGCGGTCTCGCCGTCAAGGGCGGTGCTCTCGAAGGTGGCCGCCGCTGCCTCGGGCACGAACACCACCGACCCGGGGCCCCGCATCGAATACTCCACCGCCGCGAGTCGCAGGCCCGGCGGTGTCCAGCTGACGGTGTATCGCTGGCGGATCGGCTGTGGTGTGGCCTGCAGAACGAACCGCGACGCGACCGCACGCATCTCGGCGTCGTCGAGACCCAGATAGCGGTCGTACGCCGTGACCACGGCGGTCGCGTTGTCGGCGTACTGCCAGACCAGCACCCGGACCGGTTTCCAGATCCCGTTGTCCCGGGCGGGACGGGCCGCGGCGAAGTAGGCCGGGCGCCCGCCGATCGGGTCGGTCGGGGTGACTTTCTCGGCCCAGGCGCGCGTCGGCTCGAATCCGGCGCGATAGACGTTGAGAATGCCGACCGCGCGCAGCGGACGCCCAGGTGGCCGGTCCCGCCCGATGTAGGTGGTCTGGTTGTTCACCCCGACCCACTCCGGATCGCCCACCGTGAGATCGCCGACCTGGTAGGTCTTGAACAGCCGGTCGAGGGCCCGCGTCGGCGTGGGCACCGGGTTCACCGGGTGGGACGGGGGCCGGGTGAGGATCTGCGGCACCCCGATCGCGATGGCCACCGCCACCACGGCCGCGATCGCCCACCCGGCATTCCGCCGCCGACGACGCCGACGTCCGGCACGGATGAAGTCATCGACCGTGAACCGTGGCGGAGGCGCGTCTTCCAGCAGGTCAGACAGCTTCATGACGGGCCTCCGTCCGTTCGTCGAGGCTGATGTCGACACCGAGGATCCGCCGCAGCGTCTCCAGACCACGGGACGTGTACGCCTTGACGGTCCCCTCCGGGCAGCGCAGCGCGGCCGCGGTCTGCGGAACGCTCAGCCCTTCCAGGAACCGCAGCACCAGAACCGCGCGGTGCTTCACCGGCACCTGAAGGAGGGCCTCACGCAGGTGCATCCGGTCGTCGGCGTGCGGGATGACGTCGGGGGCCGCCATGTCGGGCATGGCGTGACTGTGCGACTGCTCGCGACGCCACCAGGGTCGGCGCGTCTCGTCGATCGCCGCGCGGACCACCGCCGTACGGGCATAGGAATCGTGGTTCTCCACCCGTCCCCACTTCACGTAGAGGCGGGCGAGGGCCGAGAGAACCGCGTCCTCGGCCACCTGCCAATCGCCGCACGTGAGGTAGGCGAGCCCGCGCAGCGAATCCATCTGCGCCCCGACGAACTCGCGGAACTCGGCCTCGTTGTCGCTCACGCGGGTTAGACGGAGGTCACTGGAGAAACGGTTACAGGCATCTACGGCACCCGCAGCTGGACGGACTCCGGCACGGCCTCGTTGACCGGGATCCAGCCGGCCGGATCGTCCAGGTCGGCCATGGTGATCGACTCCAGCACCCGGCGGTCGTCCTCCAGGCCGTGCCCGCCACCCACCAGGAGCCGATATCGGCCACCGGCCACCGAGCGGAAGCAGGTGTCCGACTTGCACGTGACCCGGTCCGGGTCAGGATCAGCACCCGTGGGCACGCGCATCAGCCTGATGGACAGGCTCCGATGGCTGGTGCCGGTGTACCGGTTGTCGTAGTCGCGGTCCGGCGTCGCCATCCGCGCGGCCGCCCGATCCACATGCTCGAAAGTCAGATTCTGGAGCGGGCCGGACACGGCCACCAGCCGGTAGTCGGGGGGCACATGACCGACCCGCAACGGGACCTTCACCGGCTTCTCCGGGCTCAGCCGGAAGCCATCGGCCACCTTCTGCATGTCCAGGTCAGACGTCTCGGGCTGGGCTCGCATCAGTCGGGCGAAAAGTCCCTCGGCGTACTCCCAGAAGAGGGAGCGATCCCGGTCGCTCGCACCGGCCGGCTGGAGAAAGAAGGCTCGGCGGCCGTTGATCGGAGCAACGGCGATGATTTTCGCGCCCGGATAGCGGGCCACCGGGTCGGTGCCGGGTTCATACACCAGTAGCTTCATCCAGTCATTTTTCCGGCTGCTGGCGGCCAACGAGACCGAGGCCAGGTTCCATGACGTGGACACCATCTCGGGATCGGTGACGCGGAAGCCGACGGTCTCGTAGCCCTGGAAACGCGTGACGAACGGCAGCAGCGCGCCCTTGACCGGTGTCGTGATCACCACCGGGGTCGGCGGCGGCGTGACCGGATGAGACGGCCCGCGCCGGGCGATCTGCGGCACCCCGATCGCGGCGGTCACCGCCACCACGGCCGCGATCGCCCAGCCGGCGTGGCGGCGTCGCTGCCGGCGACGACCGACCTGCAGCACCGACTCGGCGTCGTGCCGCAGCGGCGGCGCGCCCTGCGCGGCCTCCTCGAGCAGCTCACCCATTTCGGAACGCACGACGCCCCTCCCTCCGCTCGTCCAGGATCTGCCGAAGCGCCTCCAGACCCCTCGACGTGTACGCCTTCACGGTGCCCTCGGGCCAGCGCAGCGCGGCCGCCGTCTCCTGCACGCTCATCTCTTCGAGGAAGCGCAGCACCAGGACGGCGCGCAGTTTGGCCGGCAACCGGCTCAGGGCCTGCTGGATGCGCAGCCGCTCGTCGACCGCGTGGTGCCCACCGTCGACCGGCATCTCGGGCAGCGCGTCCCCGTGCGACTGTTCGCGCCGCCACCACGGCCGTCGGGTCTCGTCGATGGCGGCCCGCACCGCGATCGTGCGGGCGTACGCCTCCCGGTTGTCGACCCGGTTCCACCGCCCGTAGAGCTTGCTGAGGGCGGTGACGGCGGCGTCTTCGGCGACCTGCCAGTCGCCGCACGTCAGGAACGCGAGCGCGCGCAGGGAGTCGAGACGGGCCGTCACGAACTCCCGGAACTCGGCGTCCTTGTCACTCACGAGAGTTAGACGGACGCCGACACGTGGCGGGTTACAAAAGAATCAGGTCGAGCAGCGCGAAGAGGAACAGCGCGATGCCGACGAAGCCGTTGGCCGTGAAGAAGGCCCGGTTGACCTTCGACAGGTCGTTCGGCGTGACGACGATGTGCTGGTAGGCGAAGGCGACCGCGGTCAGGGCGAGGCCGATCCACCAGAGCCAGCCCAGGCCGACCATCTGGCCGAACCACACGAACAGCGCGAACGTCAGCACGTGGGTGACGGTGGAGATGTGCAGCGCGGTGCGCACGCCGAACCGGGCCGGGGTCGAGTGAACGCCGATCTTGCGGTCGATCTCGACATCCTGGCAGGCGTAGATGATGTCGAACCCGCCGATCCACAGGCCGACCGCGACGCCGAGCAGCCAGGCCGGGCCCGAGCCGTCGAACGTGCCGGTCATCGCGAGCCAGGCGCCGACCGGGGCCACGGCCTGGGCCAGGGCCAGCACGTAATGCGGGAAGTTCGTGAACCGCTTGGCGTACGGGTAGATCACCAGCGGGATCACGGCGAGCGGCGAGAGCAGCAGGCAGAGCGGATTGAGCAGGCCGGCCGCGACGAAGAGCACCACCAGCGAGACCGCGGCCCCGGTCCACGCCGTGCGCAGGCTGACCGCGCCCGTGACGAGCTCGCGGTTCTGCGTGCGGGGGTTGAGGGCGTCGATCTTGCGGTCGAGGATGCGGTTGGCCGCCATGGCGAAGGTGCGGCCCGAGACCATCGCGACCGTGACCAGCAGCAGGTCGACCCAGTGGATGCCGGTGTCGAGGCGGTCGAGCGCGACCAGCGCGGACAGATAGGCGAACGGCAGCGCGAACACCGAGTGCTCGATGGCGACCAGGCGCAGGAACGCCTTGACCTTGCCGGGTTTCTCGGGCACCGCCGCGATCGCCGTCATATGCCGTACTCCTTCCAGCGCTTGTCCACCAGGCTGATCACCTCGGGCGACATCGTCATCTCTTCGGGCCAGCTTCGTGAGTAGCCCTCCGACGGCAGCTTACGGGTGGCGTCGATGCCCGCCTTGCCGCCCCAGAACTGCTGGTAGGACGCGTGGTCGAGGTGGTCGACCGGGCCCTCGGTGAGCAGCAGGTCGCGGGCGTAGTCGACGTTGCCGAGCGCGCGGAAGGCGACCTCGTTGTAGTCGTGGACGTCGCAGTCCTCGTCGACGATCACGATCAGCTTGGTGAACGCCATCGAGTGGGCGCCCCAGATCGCGTTCATGACCTTCTGGGCGTGCTTCGGGTAGCGCTTCTTGATCGAGACGATCGCGCAGTTGTGGAAGACGCCGGCCGACGGGAGGTCGTAGTCGACGATGTCGGGGATCATCATCTTGAGCAGCGGCCGGAAGATGCGCTCGGTCGCCTTGCCGAGGCCGTGGTCTTCCTGCGGCGGCTTCGACGTGATGATCGAGTGGTAGATCGGCTTCCTACGCATCGTCATGCACTCGATGTGCAGCACCGGGAACGGCTCGACCGGCGTGTAGAAGCCGGTGTGGTCGCCGAACGGGCCCTCGGGCAGCCGCTCGCCGGGTTCGAGATAGCCCTCGAGGATGATCTGGGCCTCGGCCGGCACCTGCAGCGGGACGGTCAGGCAGTCGACCATCTCGACCCGCTCACCGCGCAGGAAGCCCGCGAACAGGTATTCGTCGATGTCGGAGGGCAGCGGCGCCGACGCCGAATAGCTCACCACGGGGTCGCAGCCGATCGCGATGGCCACCGGCAGGCGCTGGCCCAGCCGCTCGGCCACGGCGTGGTGGGCCGTGGAGTCCTTGTGGATCTGCCAGTGCATGCCGAGCGTGTTCTTCGAGTGTTGCTGAAGGCGGTAGAGCCCCAGGTTGCGCTTGCCGGTCTCGGGGTGCTTGGTGTGGGTGAGCCCGAAGTTGTGGAAGATGCCGCCGTCGCCGGGCCAGACCTGAAGGCCGGGAAGCAGGCCGAGGTCGACCTCGTCGCCCTTGAGCACCACCTCTTGGCAGGGCGCGGTCTTCACCTTGCGGGGCGGCAGCGACTTCAGCTGGAGCACCTTGCCGATGCCCTCGCGGATGCCCGACCAGCCGACCGGAAGCTCGGGCTTGATCATCCCCCCGATGCGGTCGCCCACCTCGTCAAGATTTTCGACCCCGAGGGCCATGGCCATCCGTTTCTCGGTGCCGAAGAGATTGATCGCCAGGGGCATCGAGCCGCGGGTGGGTCGCTCGAACAACAGAGCCGGGCCACCCTCGCGGACCGTACGCGTCACCACCTCGCTGATCTCCAGCGACGGGTCGATCGGGACGGTCACCCGGCGCAGCTCGCCGGCCGCCTCGAGGGCGTCGAGAAAGCTCTGCAGATCTTCAAAGGGAAACCCACGAGGCGCCATGACAACCAGTCTCGCGCACCGGTCCGACAGTTCCGCGCGCGGGCGATCACCGTCACTCACCATGTCCGATTCGCGTTGAGTGGGCAATTGTCCCCTCCGGCGCAGACGAGGTGCAGGTGAAGATCCGGAACGCGGTGCTGTGGTGCGCGATGGCGGCCCTGACCACGGCGCTGATTCCCGCTCCGCCGGCCGTTTCCGCAGGCAAGAGGACCCACGCGGGAGAGGCTGCGATCCGGTCCCTGCCGGCCTGCCCGCCCGCCGCCAAGTCGAAGCGGGCGCCGACCCGGCCGGCCGGCGAACGGACCCCGGGGGCCTGTCGTGCGGCAGGTCACATCCTGGAGTCGGGGGTGCGGATCGCGCGGCGCGGCCAGACCGGGTTCACCCCGAGCGGCTACCACCACCTGGGCGCCAACACCGGAGGCGAGTGGGCCGGCGTCTCCGGGCGGATGTCGGTCGTCGACACCACGATCCGTCCCCGCACGTACGACTTCGTGGCGAGCCGCTTCATGGTCAAGCGCAACATGGGCCGCGGCACCATCAACTGGCTCGAGGCGGGATGGGCCGAGACGGGATGGGCCGACCCGGGCCGCCAGAAGGTCTACACGTTCAACACCAACACCAAGACCTGGCAGTTCTACGACCAGTACACGCTGAAGCAAGGCGACAAGGTGTGGCTCGACCTGCACGCCGACTCCGACGGGGTGTGGAGCGCCTGGCTGTGGTGGGGCGACCGGTGGAACCTGCTGACCGCCCAGAAGCTGCCGCTGGGCAGCACCGCGACCATCGAGCAGTACGTCGAGGTGCACGTGGACGCGGGGCGGCCGGGCCGGGTCGACGTGCCGCCGGTGACCGTCGACAACGTGCGGCTGCGGCCCGCGGACGGCGGGTCGCCCCGGTTCTGGCGCGACGACGTGCCCACGCTGACCGGCACCGACCCGGCCAAGCGCGAGCTCAGCGGCGGCTTCTGCCTCGACTGGCTGACCCGCTACGACACGTGGACGGCGGGCGACTGCGGCCGCCGTTGAGGGCGGCCGCGGGGTCTCAGCCGGCGTTGGCGTACGAGTGCAGACCCTCGAAGAACAGGTTGACGCCGAACAGGTTCATCAGCATGGTCACGAAGCCGAGCAGCGCGATCCAGGTCGCCACCGTGCGCTTGACGCTGGGTGTGGCCCGCGCGTGCAGGTAACCGGCGTAGACGATCCACGAGATGAACGCCCACACCTCCTTGGGGTCCCAGCCCCAGTAGCGGCCCCACGACGCCTCGGCCCAGATCGGCCCGGCGATGAGCGCGCCAAACGTGAACAGCGGGAACGCGAACGCGTGCAGGCGGAACGTCAGCCGCTCGAGCGCGATCGCCTCGGGCACGTGCTTGCCCAGCGTGTAGGGGAAGCGGCGCTTGCCCTCGTCGTACCCGTTGCGGATGAGGAACATCGCGGCCGGCACGGCGCCGATCAGGAAGATGCCGGAGCCGATGATGATCGTCGACACGTGGATGATGAACCAGTAGGAGTGCAGCGCCGGCACCAGCGGGCCGACCGGGGTGTAGGCGATCATGCTGGCCGCGCCGAGCATGACGACCAGCGCCAGCGTGGCGAACAGGCCCAGGTGGCGGACGGCCGGGCGGGCGAGCACGACACCGGCCCACACCGCCGAGGCGATGAACGTGGTGGCCAGGATGTATTCGTACATGTTGCCCCACGGCATGCGGTCGGCCGCGACGCCACGGGTGACCAGGCCGCCGAGGTGCAGCAGCAGGGCGAGCAGGTTGACGCCGACCGCGATCCGGCCGACGAGTTCGCCGCGGTCACGCCGGACCGGCTCCTCGACCACCGGCGCGTCGTCCGGCACCACGTCGTCGGAGACCGGCGCACCGGCGCCGACCAGCTGTTTCGCCGGGCGCACGGCGGCGCGGCCGATGCGGCTGCGCTTGCCGAACGCGTATTCGCCCGCGTAGCAGACCATCGCGGCCAGATAGGCCAGGACGGCCGCCGCCATCAGCTGATTCGACAACTCCGCCATCAGGGTGTCCCTTCCTCGGCGGCCTTCACCAGTGCCTTGAACTCGTCTTCAAAACCGGGATAGTCGGTGCGGGGCAGACCACCGGCCGTCAACAACGTACCGCCGGACTCTCCGGGCGAACCTGCCAGGTCGGCATCTGGTTGCACGTGGAACCAGACACGACGGCGGTGACCGCCCAGCGAGAGCATCAGGCCGAGCAGGCCGACCACGGCGCCGACCAGCGCCAGCACCTGGGTCGGGTCGTGCCGGATGGAGAGCGTGGCGAACGGGCGGGTGCCGACGAACTCCAGCTTGGTGCCGTCGTCCAGGGTCCACGTGTCGCCCAGCTTGAGCGCGTGCGGGCGGTCGCCGCTGACCTTCTTGAGGTCGCCGCCGGCGATCTGGCCCTGGTCGAGCGAGTAGACCGAGCCGGGCGTGCCGACGTCGAGCCCGAGGTCTCCGCGGTAGGCGCTGAGGTAGAGCATCGGGTTGTTCTCGGCCGGGAACGCCGACGTCGCGCTGCCGTCGGTGGGCGAGGTCGGCAGGTAGAGCCCCTCAAAGCCCATCTGCAGCGTGGAGTCCCGTTTGTCGCTCTTGGGGTCGATGTTGACGTCGGGGAACTGCGCGACGCCCTCGCTGGTCTGCATGGCGTCCATCGGCAGGAACGGCACGACCTTGGTCTGCGAGACACCGTAGCGGTCGGTGTACTTCAGGATCGGGGCGTAGCCGTGGCCGAGCAGATAGACGTTCGCGCCGTCGAGCCGCAACGGGTCGTTGACCGTGAACTTGCGGGTCTCGTACGGGCCGTTGTCCTCGCTGACCCCGACCGTGGCCGAGAAGGTCCGGGGCTGGCCGGTCGACTGGAACGTCGCCTCGAAGTCGGTGAGCCGCAGGCAGAAGTTGGGCAGGTCGGCCGGTTCGACGCGCGGGCCGAGCGTGGAGTCGTCGTACTGGGTGAGCGTGTTGCAGAAGCCCAGCTCGTTGCCGCCGATCAGGATGCGGTTGGCGTGCCAGCCGTACCAGTGCCCGAAGCCCACCCCGATCAGCACGGCCAGCAGGGCGGCGTGGAACAGCAGGTTGCCGGTCTCCTTGAGGTAGCCCTTCTCGGCCGAGACCGTCCAGCTGCCGTCCTCCCGTTCGCGCAGCCTGGTGCGGAACCGGCGACGGCGCAGGCCGGCCGCGACGGACTTGGCCACCTCGGCCGGCACACCGGGCTGCGACCAGGGCTCGGCGTGCTGGGGCAGCCGGTTGAGCCGCTTGGGCGCGTCGGGCGGGGCCTGGCGCAGCGCACGGACGTGGTCGAGCAGGCGCGGAACCACACAGCCGATCAACGACGTGAACAGCAGCAGATAGATCGAGGCGAACCAGGCCGAGGAGTAGACCTCGAAACCGCCGAGCCGCTCGAGCCAGGGCGCCAGCTGCGGGTGCGCCTGGTAATAGCGGGTGACGCGCTCGGCGTTGACCCCGCGCTGGGGGAAGACCGAACCGGGGATCGCCGCGACGGCCAGGAGGAAGAGCAGGACCAACGCCGTACGCATGCTGGTCAGTTGCCGCCACGAGTTGCGCAGCAGCGCCCAGAGCCGGTTGACGCGTCTCGGTGGCGGCGCCGAGGACGGAGCCGGGCGTTCCTCGACGACGGTCACAGCACCGTCCCCCCGAAGTCGAAGGTGACCCGCAGCCACACCAGGAAGTGGGCCCAGCCGCCGGTGACCAGCGCCAGACCGACCAGGATGAGCAGCACGCCGCCGATCCGGGTGACCCAGCGGCTGTTCCGGCGGATCGCCCGGAAGACGCCGAGCAGCTTGCGGAAGAAAAGACCGAAGATCACGAACGGAATTCCCAGGCCCAGGCTGTACGCAACGGCGAGCGTGACGGCGCGGCTGGTCTCCCCGGTCGTGGAGGCGAGCAGCATGACCGCGCCCAGGGTCGGGCCGACGCACGGGATCCACGAGAACGCGAAGATCGCCCCGAAGACCGGCGCGCCGAGCAGGCCGGCCGCGGGCAGCTTCGAGATGCGGGCCTCGCGCTGCATGCCGGGGATCCACCCCAGGTAGGCCACGCCGAGCAGGATGATCAGGATGCCGAGGACGATGTTGAGCACGTCCTGATGGCGTACGAGGAAGGTCAGGTTGGCCACGGCCGTGGTCAGGATAGTGAAGACGACCGTGAACCCGAGGACGAAGAGGCTCGTCCCGGCCAGAACACGACCGGTCCGCGCCTTGGGCCGGGCCAGCGTCGCCACGCCGCCACCGGCCTCGGCGGGCTCCTTGGCATCCAGGTCGGAGCCGGCCAGGCCCGTCACGTAGGAGAGATAGCCCGGCAGCAGCGGCAACACGCACGGCGACAGGATGCTGACCAGCCCGGCGAGCACCGCGACCCCGATGGCCAGCAGCAGCGGCCCGGTGCCGGCGATTCCGGCGAAGCTCTCACCCATCAGCCGTTCCCCTCCGCGGCCACCCTTTCCACCAGCGGCTGCAGCTGCGTGACGGTGGTGGCCTGGCGGATCGCGACGGCGATCCGGCCCTGACGGTCGATGATCAGCGTCGACGGCATGGCGGTGTTGGTCACGTCGAACTGGAGGCCGACCCGGCCCTCGAAGTCGTAGATGCTCGGGTAGGTCACCCGGCCGCGCTCGAACTCGCGGGCCGCGTCCTTGTCGTCGCGGGAGTTGACCCCGATGAACGTGACGCCCTTGTCCTTGGTGGCCTGGAACGTGTTCTCCAGGTCGTCGGCCTCGGCCCGGCAGGGCGCGCACCACGATCCCCAGAAGTTGACCACCACGACCTTGCCCCGGTCCTGCGCGAGGTCGTAGCTGCCACCGTCGAGCAGCTCCCCGCTCACCGGCTTGACCTCGGTGCGCTGATCGGGCCCGCATTCCACCACCCCGCCGGCGGTGCCGCACTTCTTGGCCCAATTGTCCTCCCCGCCGCATCCGGTGAGGACGCCGGCCGTGACAGCGGCGGCGGCCAGGACGGCGGCGAGGCGGCGCATGGTCAAGCTCCCTTGGCGGTCTTGGCAGTCGCGGAGAGGGCCACCAGATGGGCGGCGGGCTCGGAGTAGTCGATGCCGACCACCTTCGAGTCTTCGAAGTGGAAGGACGTGAGGCTGGCCAGGCCGCACTGGCGGCGGCGTGGGTCGTGCCAGAGACGCTTCTTCTCTATATAGCGCCGCAGCGTCCAGATCGGAAGCTGGTGCGAGACGCAGACCGCCTCGGACCCCTCGGCGGCGACCCGGGCCGCCTGCACCGCGGCGAACATGCGCTGCGCGATGACCAGGTAGGCCTCGCCCCACGAGGGGGTGATCGGGTCGCGCAGCACCCACCAGTGCCGCGGGTTGGTGAGCGCGCCGTCGCCGACCGACACCTTCTTGCCCTCGAAGTAGTTCGCGCTCTCGATCAGCCGCACGTCGGTGGCGATGTCGAGCTCGAACTCCTTGGCGATCGGGACGGCCGTCTCCTGCGCGCGTTCCAGCGGGCTGGCCACGACGTGGGTGATCGGGCGCTTGGCCAGCGCCTCGGCCGCCGCGACGGCCATCTGGGCGCCCAGTTCCGACAGATGGAAGTCGGGCAACCGGCCGTACAGGATCTTGTTCGGGTTGAAGACCTCGCCGTGCCGAAGCACGTGGACGGTCGTCTTGCTCATGCCGCTCCCCCCGCTGCCGCCCGCGCCGCATGGGGCAGCGCGGCGGCGATCTGCTCCAGCGCCTCCTCGTCGATCGCGGTCGAGACGAACCACGACTCGAAGGCGCTCGGCGGCAGATAGACGCCCCGGGCCAGCATCGCGTGGAAGAACGCCTTGAACGCGCCCGCGTCCTGGGTCTTGGCCGACTCGTAGTCGACCACCTCGGACTCGGTGAAGAAGATCGAGAACATGTTGCCGGCGAACGAGAGCCGGTGCGGGACGCCCTCGGTGGTCAGGGCGTCGGAGGCGAGCGCGCCGACCGTGGCCGAGAGCTCGTCGAGCCGCTTGTAGACCGACTCGTCGGCGAGCCGCAGCGAGGTGACGCCGGCCGCGCAGGCCAGCGGGTTTCCCGAGAGGGTGCCGGCCTGATAGACCGGGCCGGCCGGGGCCAGCCGCGACATGATCTCGCGGCGGCCGCCGAACGCCGCCGCGGGCAGGCCACCGCCCATGACCTTGCCGAAGGTGAACAGGTCGGCGTCGACCGGGTCGAGCCCGGCCCAGCCGCCGGCCGAGACGCGGAAGCCGGTCATCACCTCGTCGACGATCAGCAGGGCGCCGGCCGCGTGGGCGATCTCGGCCAGCCGCTGGTTGAAGCCGTCGCGCGGGGCGACCACGCCCATGTTGCCGGCCGCGGCCTCGGTGATGATCGCGGCGATGTCGGCGCCGTCCTGCCGGAAGGCCTCCTCGACGGCGGCCACGTCGTTGTACGGCAGCACGATCGTCTCGCTGGCGGCGGCGCCGGTCACGCCGGGCGAGTCGGGCAGGCCCAGCGTCGCGACCCCGGAGCCGGCCGCGGCCAGCAGCGCGTCGACGTGGCCGTGGTAGCAGCCGGCGAACTTCACGATCTTGGAACGGCCGGTGTAGCCCCGGGCCAGCCGGATCGCCGTCATGGTGGCCTCGGTGCCCGAGTTGACCAGGCGGACCTCGTCGACCGGGGTGCGGCGGACGATCTCCTCGGCCAGCTCGACCTCGCCCGCCGTGGGGGTGCCGAAGCTGGTGCCCCGCGAGGCGGCGGCGGTGATCGCCGCGATGATCTCGGGGTGGGCGTGACCGTGGATCAGCGGACCCCACGAGCAGACCAGGTCGACATAGCGGCGGCCGTCGGCGTCGGTGAGCCACGGGCCCTTGCCGTGGTCCATGAATCGGGGCGTGCCGCCGACCGCTCGGAACGCACGCACGGGTGAATTGACCCCGCCCGGCACGATGGCCTGGGCGCGGTCGAACAGGGCCTGGGAGACCGGGGCGTCCTCCGGGTAGGGGAGGCCCTCGGCGCGGTATGAGGTGGTCACAGCGGCTCCCATTGTGTCAGCGCGGTCCGGCGGGAATCTCAAGAGGGTTCCTCACATCACCCGAGGATGACGCGCAGCGGCCACCGGTGTTGTCGGGAACGCCCCGATACGGTCGTGCCCAACAGGCCGAACATGCGCACAGGCGATAGGCTGGCCGCGTGGAGCGACCCGAGCTGTCGATCACAGCTGAGCACGCACCCGACGAGGTCATCTTCCACCTCGCCGGGGAAATCGACGTGCTCACGGTCACGAACCTGTCGACGCTGGTCAACGAGGTTCTGACCGATCCGCCCGCCCGCATCGTGCTCGACATGGCCGGCGTCACGTTCTGCGACTCCCAGGGCCTCGGCACGCTCGTGGTGCTCAGCCGCAAGGCGCAACATGCCCGTTCTGTCCTGGCTCTGGCCAACGTCGGCGACTTCCTGCTCCGAGTGCTCGACATCACGGGCCTGCGCAGCGCGCTGATGATCAGCAGCACCGCCTGAGGGGTCAGTTTCCCCAGCGGGCCTTCTCGAGCAGGGCCAGCGCCTCGGCGGCCGCCTCGTCGCCGCCCGAGCGCAGCACCCGCGCTGCCTCGTCGACCGTCTCGGTGAGCCGCTGCCACTGCGCCTCACGCTCACGGGTCGCCTCGGAATGGGCCTTGAGCTGCTGTGTCTTGTTCCACAGATCAACGAAGATCGAGACCTTGGCCCGCAGCACCCACGGGTCGAAGGGCTTCGTCAGGTAGTCGACCGCGCCGACCGCATAGCCCCGCAGCGCGAGCTGGGCGTCGCGGTCGGCGGCGGTGAGGAACAGGATCGGCACGTGCCGGGTGCGTTCCCGCCGTTTGATGTGGCCGGCGGTCTCGAAGCCGTCCATGTTGGGCATCTGGGCGTCGAGCAGGATGACCGCGAAATCGTCGGTCAGCAGCTGCTTCAGCGCGGCCTCGCCGCTCTCGACCGCCACCGGGGTGACCGGCAGGCCCTGGAGGATGGCCTCCAGGGCGAGCAGGTTGTCCTTGCGATCGTCGACCAGCAGGGCCTTCGCGCGCTCCGCCACCGTGCTCCCCTCGTGGACCTCAGCCCAGGTCCGGCTCCGTGGTCTTGTCGGCGTTCACCCAGCGGGCCATCAGCTCGATCAGCTCATCGAGGTCGACGGGCTTGGTGATGTAGTCGCTGGCGCCGGCCGCGAGCGCCGACTCCCGGTCGCCGGGCATCGCCTTCGCCGTCAGGAAGACTACCGGGAGATCCTGGAAGCGCTGATTTCGGCGGATTCCCCGGGTCGTCTCGTAGCCGTCCTGGTCGGGCATCATCGCGTCCATCAGCACGATGTCGACCTCGGGGTGCTCGGCCAGCTTGCGGACGCCGTCGACCCCGTTGTCGGAGTACAGGACGTTGAGCCCGTGCATCTCGAGCGCGCTGGTCAGCGCGAACACGTTGCGCACGTCGTCGTCGACGATCAGCACGGTCGCGCCGTCGAGCTGACGGCTGGCCGGGCTCACCACATGTCCCTCGATCTCGGGGCGGTGGCTGAGCACCGGCATCTCCATCAGCGGCATGTCGAGCGGGGCCGGCGCGGGCTGCACCACGACCGTGGTCGACGGCAGGGTGGGCAGACTCAGCGGCGGGATGGCCTCGGCGCTGAGCGCGTCGGGCATGTAGAGCGTGAACGTCGAGCCCTCACCGGGCCGGGACGAGACCACGATCGTGCCGCCGAGCAGGGCGGCCAGGTCGCGGCTGATCGACAGCCCCAGGCCGGTGCCGCCGTACTTGCGGGTCGTCGTGCCGTCGGCCTGCTGGAACGGCTCGAAGATGATCGCCAGCTTCTCGTCGTTGATGCCGATGCCGGTGTCGGTCACCGCGAACGCGATCACCTGCCGGGCCGCGGCCAGCGCCGGGATCTCGAAGTCGGTCTCGGGCGGGGCGCCGAAGATGCTCAGCGTCACCGAGCCGTTGTCGGTGAACTTGACCGCGTTGGACAGCATGTTGCGCAGGATCTGGTGGAGCCGCTGGGTGTCGGTGAGGATCGACTCGGGCAGCCCCGGCTGCAGCCAGACCCGGAACTCCAGGCCCTTCTCGTTGGCCTGCGGCGCGAAGGCCTGCTCGACGTAGCTGCGCACACCCTCGAAGTCGACCTGGTCGGGTTCGACGTCCATCCGGCCGGCCTCGATCTTGGCGAGGTCGAGGATGTCGTCGATCAGCGAGAGCAGGTCGGTGCCGGCGCTGTGGATCGTGCGGGCGAACTCGATCTGCTTCTCGGTCAGGTTGGTGTCGTTGTTGTCGGCCAGCAGCCGGGCCAGCAGCAGCAGCGAGTTCAGCGGCGTGCGCAGCTCGTGGCTCATGTTGGCCAGGAACTCCGACTTGTACGCGCTGGCCCGGCTGAGCTGCTGCGCCTTCTCCTCCAGGCCGCGGCGGGCCTGCTCGATCTCGCGGTTCTTGGTCTCGATGTTGGCCTTCTGCTCGCTCAGCAGCTGGGCCTTGTCCTCCAGCTCGGCGTTGGTGCGCTGCAGCTCGGCCGACTGGTCCTGCATCTCGCGGGCCAGACGCTGCGACTGCGAGAGAAGTTCCTCCGTACGGCGGTTGGCCTGGATGGTGTTGAGGGCGACGCCGATCGTGGAGACCAGCCGCTCCAGGAACGTGAGATGCAACCCGGAGAAGGCCGCCACCGAGGCGAACTCGATCACGCCGAGCATTTCGCCCTCGAACAGCACCGGCAGCACGACCAGGTCGTTCGGCGGCATCGACATCAGGCCGGAGCGCATGGTCAGGATGCCGTCGTGGGTGGCCCGCACCCGGATCGTGCGGCGCGAGACCGCGGCCTGACCGACCAGCCCCTCGCCCGGCCCGAAGGTCACCTCGTGGTTGCGGGCGACATAGCCGTACGAGGCGGCCAGCCGCAGCCGCATGACCGCCTGCTCGTTGTCGACCAGGAAGAACGCGCCGAGCTGGGCGTCGACCAGCGGGGTCACCTCGGTCATGATCATGCGGCAGACCTCGCCGAGATCACGCTGACCCTGCAGCAGGCCACCGATGCGGGCCAGGTTGGAGTCGAGCCAGCCCTGCTCGGCGTTGGCCTTGGTCGTCTCGCGGAGCGTGACGATCATCTGGTTGATGTTGTCCTTGAGCTCAGCCACCTCGCCCTGGGCCTCGACCGCGATGCTCTGGGTCAGGTCGCCGCGGGTCACGGCGGTGGACACCTCGGCGATCGCGCGCAGCTGGATCGTCAGCGTCGAGGCCAGCTGGTTCACGTTGTCGGTGAGGTCCTGCCAGGTGCCGGAGACGCCCTTGACCTGGGCCTGACCGCCGAGCTTGCCCTCGACGCCAACCTCGCGGCCGACCCGGGTGACCTCGGTGGCGAAGCTGGAGAGCTGGTCGACCATCGTGTTGACGGTGTCCTTGAGCTCCAGGATCTCGCCGCGGGCGTCGACCGTGATCTTCTGCGACAGGTCACCCTTGGCCACCGCCGTGGTGACCGAGGCGATGTTGCGCACCTGGGCCGTCAGGTTCGACGCCATGTAGTTCACGTTGTCGGTGAGGTCGCGCCACGTGCCGGCCACGCCCCGCACCTGCGCCTGACCGCCCAGCTTGCCCTCCGAGCCCACCTCGCGGGCCACGCGGGTCACCTCGTCGGCGAACGACGACAGCTGGTCGACCATGATGTTCACGGTCGACTTCAGCTCCAGGATCTCGCCCTGGGCGTCGACCGTGATCTTCTGCGACAGGTCACCCTTGGCGACCGCCGTCGAGACCTGGGCGATGTTGCGGACCTGGCCGGTGAGGTTCGAGGCCATCGAGTTGACGTTGTCGGTGAGGTCGCGCCACGTGCCGGCCACGCCCCGCACCTGCGCCTGACCGCCCAGCTTGCCCTCGGTGCCCACCTCGCGGGCCACACGCGTGACCTCGTCGGCGAACGAGGACAGCTGGTCGACCATGGTGTTGACGGTCGACTTGAGCTCGAGGATCTCGCCGCGGGCGTCGACCGTGATCTTCTGCGACAGGTCACCCTTGGCCACGGCCTGGGTGACCGACGAGATGTTGCGCACCTGGCTCGTCAGGTTCGAGGCCATGTAGTTCACGTTGTCGGTGAGGTCGCGCCACGTGCCCGAGACGCCCTTCACCTGGGCCTGGCCGCCGAGCTTGCCCTCCGAGCCGACCTCGCGGGCCACGCGGGTCACCTCTTCGGCGAAGCTGGAGAGCTGGTCGACCATGGTGTTCACGGTGTTCTTGAGCTCGGCGATCTCACCCCGGGCGTCAACCGTGATCTTCTGCGACAGGTCACCCTTGGCGACCGCCGTGGAGACCTGGGCGATGTTGCGCACCTGGTCGGTGAGGTTGTCGGCGAGCTGGTTCACGTTCTCGGTCAGGTCGCGCCAGGTGCCGGAGACGCCGCGCACCTGGGCCTGACCACCCAGCCGGCCGTCGGTGCCGACCTCGCGGGCCACGCGGGTGACCTCGTCGGCGAAGCTCGACAGCTGGTCGACCATCGTGTTGACGGTGTCCTTGAGCTCCAGGATCTCGCCCTGCGCGGCCACCGTGATCTTCTGCGACAGGTCACCCTTGGCCACCGCCGTCGACACCTGGGCGATGTTGCGCACCTGGCTCGTCAGGTTCGAGGCCATCGAGTTCACCGAGTCGGTGAGGTCCTTCCAGGTGCCGGCCACGTTCGGCACCTCGGCCTGGCCACCCAGCTTGCCCTCGGTGCCCACCTCGCGGGCGACCCGGGTCACCTGCTCGGCGAAGAGCCGCAGGGTGTCGGTCAGGCCGTTCATGGTGTCGGACAGCTCGGCGACCTCACCCCGGGCCGAAACCGTGATCTTCTGGGACAGATCGCCCCGCGCCATGGCCGTCGCGACCTGTGAGATGGACCGCACCTGGTGGGTCAGGTTCGACGCCATCGTGTTGACCGAATCGGTCAGGTCCTTCCACGTGCCGGCCACGCCCCGGACGTCGGCCTGGCCGCCCAGCTCGCCCTCGGTGCCCACCTCGCGGGCCACCCGGGTCACCTCGTCGGCGAACGACGACAGCTGGTCGACCATGGTGTTGACCGTGCGGCCGATGCGCAGGAATTCACCCCGAAGGGGTCGTCCGTCCATCTCCAGCGCCATGTGCTGCGAGAGGTCACCCTCGGCGACGGCCACGATGACGCGGGAGATCTCCGTGGTGGGCCGGCCGAGGTCATCGATCAGGGAGTTCACTGATCGGACGCTGTCGGCCCAGGAGCCGTCGAGGCCCTCGTCGTCGAGGCGTTCGGTGAGCCGGCCGTCGCGTCCGACGATCCGGCTGATCCGGCGCAGGTCGAGATTCTGCCGCTCCTGGAGCGACACCACCTCGTTGAACGCATCGGCGACCTCACCGGCGGTCCCGCTGCGGCGGGGCAGCCGCACCTTGAGATCGCCTCGGCGAACACGCCGCAGGGCCTCGGCGAGTTCACCGAGCACGGCGGTGTCGTCGGGCAGGCCGACGCTGGCTTCTTTGGCCGCGGTCATGCTGTCCTCACTCGCTGTCCATCCGGCGTGGGCTCCCTATCCTCTCTCGCTCGACCGGGTCAATGCGAGAGACGACTTTGTGCACGGGCCCACCTACAGGAGAGGATGCATGCGTGTCAGTGGCCGATGCGATCTCGGACACCCCTTCGGGTGGGCTGGTCCGGCGCGTCCGGCTGCCCAACGACCGGAGAACCCCGGCCGCCGCGCGCGCCCTCGTGCGCTCGGTCCTCGAGGAGGCCGGGCTCGAAAGCCTGCTCAACGAGGCGTTGCTGCTGACCACCGAGCTTTCCACCAATGCGGTGGTGCACGCCAACACCGAGCTCGACATCGAGGTGCGCGCCGACACGACCGGACTGACGGTAACGGTCACCGACTTCGCGCCGGGCCCGGTCGAGCAGCTGGCGATCGGGCCGCGCAACGAGAGCGTGGACATCGGCGAGGTGGCCGAGCGGGGCCGTGGCCTGCTGCTGGTCGACCATTTCGCGAGCCGCTGGGGCACGGTGCACGAGGGTTCGGGCAAGGGTGTCTGGTTCCGGCTCGAGCGGGCCCCGACCGGCGAGGTCACCGCCGTGGTGCCCGCGACGATGAACGCCCCCGAGGACGGCACGCCCAGCGTCGGCGCGCTCACCACGCTGCTGCAGGTCAACCCCGAGCGGCACTCCGAGGAGGGCGTGGCCGAGTTCGCGGCCGACCTGCTGGCCCAGCTCGCGCGGCTGACCGGCGCGGCCGGTGGTGTGATCCGGCTCGACCGCGGCGACGGCGGCGGGCGCCAGATGCTGGCCCGCTACGGCCGGGCGCCGCGCGACGACGCCGACACGATCCGGGTGCCGCTGCTGGTCCAACGGCCGTACGCGGGTGAGCTCGAGCTCGACGCCTCCCCCGTCGGCTTCGCCCAGCCGCTGGCCACGCTGGTCGCCGAGCGTTTCTCGCTCCATCTGGAGAACGACCGCCTGCGCCGCGCCGACCTGCGCCGCCAGACGTGGCTGACCTTCCTGGCCGAGGCGAGCGAGCTGCTCGCCCAGTCGCTCGACGTCAACCTCACGATGGCGCTGATCCCGCAGCTGGTGGTGCCGCGGCTGGGCCAGTGGTGTGCGGTGCACACCACCGACGCCTGGGGCCGGCTGCAGCTGGCGGCGGCCACGCACACCGACGAGGCTTTGCTGCCCCAGCTGCACGAGACGCTGGCCGAGACCGGGCCCGACTCGATCCTGACCCGCCTCGAGGAGGCCTCCCGCCTGGGCACCCAGGTGATGCTGGGCGCGCCGACCGAGGGCTTCGCGGTGCCGCTGGTCGCTCGGGGCACCCGGCTGGGCACGCTGGCCGTGGGCCGGCACCACCGCATCCGGCACGACGCCGACGAGGTGAACGTGCTGGAAGACGTCGCCCGGCGCGCGGCCCTGGCGATCGACAACGCGCGCATCCACGACGAGAGGCACAAGGTCGCCCGTACGCTCCAGGCCTCCCTGCTGCCCCCGGCGTTGCCCAAGGTCGAGGGGGTTGGATTCGCCGCGGAATACGTGCCGACCGGCTCCGAGGTCGGCGGCGACTTCTACGACGTGGTGCCCTCGGGCCCCGACAGCTGGATCGTGGTCGTCGGGGATGTGTCGGGCAAGGGTGTGCAGGCGGCGACGGTGACCGGCCTGGTCCGCGACGTGATCCGCATCCTGGTCGACGACGGCAAGCCGATGGGCGAGATCCTCTGCCGGGTCAACAAGACGCTGGTCCAGCGGGGTGGTGGGCGCTACTGCACGCTCGCGATGGCCTCGGTCACGCGCTCGGCCGGCGGCGTGCTCGACGTCTGCCTGCACCTGGCCGGCCACGACCGGGCCGTGCTGGTCAACGGGGACGGCAAGACGTCGTTCGTGGGTGAGGGCGGCACGGCGCTCGGCCTGCTCGAGTCGATCACCTCGCCCGACGTCGACGTGCGGCTGCAGCCGGGCGACTCGCTGATCTTCTATACCGACGGCGTGACCGAGCGCCGGCGCGGGCGGGAGCTGTTCGGCACGAGCCGGCTGCGCGACGCGGCGGGGCCGCTGGCCGGCTATCCGGCCGAGGTGATGGCGGCCCGGCTGCGCTCCACCACCATTAACTTCTCGGTCGAGGAGCCCCGGGACGACATCGCGATCCTGGTCCTGCGCAACGACGCCTGACCGGTCCGCCCCGACATCGCGGTCCGGCCCGCGAAACGACTCCTGACAGGCTCGGCCTGACACCGCGATCCTGACCCACGCGACGGCGCCTGAGAAGGACGGCGGCACAGCCTGCGCACAGCCACTCTTAAGGCAGCCGATTCGCCCCTTTAAGCCTGATATTTCGTGGCATGGTGTTTGTCATGGCGAAAACTCAGTACTACACGGCGACGAGCATCGACGGATACATCGCCGATGAGAACAACTCGCTGGAGTGGCTCTTCGACGTCGACGGGGGCAACGAGAACCCCTTCGGCGGCTTCTTCGCGGGTGTCGGCGCGTTCGCCATGGGCGCGACCACCTACGAGTGGGTGCTCGAGAACGACAACGTGCTGGCCCAGCCGCAGAACTGGCACGACCTCTACGGCGACATCCCGTGCTGGGTCTTCGCCAACCGCGAGCTGCCGCTCGTGCCCGACGCCAACATCTTCATGGTCAGCGGCGACGTGAAGCGGGTGCACGAGGCGATGCTGGTGGCCGCCAAGGGCAAGAACGTCTGGCTGGTCGGCGGCGGTGACCTGGTGGGCCAGTTCGTCGACCAGGGCCTGCTCGACGAGATCATCCTGGGTATCGCCCCGGTGGTGCTCGGCCGCGGCGCTCCGCTGCTGCCCCGCCACCTGACCGCGCGGCACCTGGCGCTGACCGGCACCGCCCAGATCGGCGCCTTCGCCTATCTGACCTACGCCGTGGGCAGCGACTACATCCCCGAGCGGCACCCGGCCGCCGCGTCGAGCAGGTATGCGGTGCTGCACTAGGAAGCACTAGAAGAAGTCGAGCCGCCCGGCCATCTCGACCTCGTGGGCCACCTCGGCCGGCGCCGCGACGACGACCGCCCGCCCGTTGCGGGCGAGCAGGACGTGCCGGACGCTCTCGACGATCTCGGTGATGCGAGTCGGCGGAAGGCTGCCCGGCAGCACCGCGTGGACGCTGCCCAGCCCGGCCGAACCGCGCACCGGCACCGGCCCGCCGACGGCGTCGCCCAGGGCATAGAGCGCGGCCGGCAGGTCGGCGGCGGAGACCGAGAGCCGCAGCGCCACGTCGTCGCGGCGGAACGGATAGACACCCCACCACGGCGGCGCGATCGGCGTGACCACGGCGCCGGAGCCCCACGCGGCGGCCAGCGACTCGGCCCGCTCGACGGCCGACGCCTCGGCGCCCTCGAACAGCACGGCCAGGGTGCCGCCCTGACCGCCGGCCGGCAGATCGGCCTCGATCGCGCTGGGCTCGGCCTCATCGGCCGCGGCGACGAGTTTTCCCAGCTGCATCGGGGTGGGCACGGCGACCCCGACCCAGCGGCGGGCCTGCGGCAGCGGCTCCAGACGCAGCGTGGCCGCGGTGATCACACCGTCGATCTCGGCCAGGCCGGGTCGGCCGTCCTCCCCGTCGGACGAGGCCGCCTCGCCGACCCGGTCGATGTAGGCCACGCTGGTGACGTATTCCGCGGGCGTGCCGTAGCGGTAGCGCAGGGGCCCGGACTCGTTGACCGTGAGCATGCCGCCGACCGTGGCCGCGCGGGAGGGCGGGTCGGCCACGAGGCGCTGACCCTGCAACGCGAGCGCGGCCTGCAGGGCCCGCACCGGGGTGCCGGTCGCGACCTCGGCCGTGGCGCCCTCGACGTCGTGGTTCCACATGCCGCTGAGCCGGCCCGTGTCGATCAGCACGTCGACCCCGGCCCGCGGCGTTCCCCAGTCGATCTTGGAGCCGCTGCCCCGCGGCAGGGCGCTCAGGCCCTCGTCGGCGACCAGGCGCAGCACATCGGCCACCGCCCGGGCCGTGGCCGGCACGGCGACGTGGCCGACCCGGCGGCCGGAGACCGTGTCGATCGAGCGGGCAGCACGCGCATAGTCGGGTCCGCAGATGTCCACAAGCGCACTGAGCACCCGATCGGGATCTTGCGACGGCACCGGGCCCTCCACGTCTTGTCGAAACAGCGGGTCTTGTCGAAAACAGCGGGTCTTGTCAAAACAGCGGAATCGTTGACGGCGGCGGATCGAACGGTCTGAAGATCGTCCACTCTGGCATATCGTACACGTGTTCGAATGAGCGCGGTCCACAGGCGCAAGAACTCCGGAAGCCGGGAAAACCGGACCGGTAACCTAGGGCAGGTGACGATCCAGACTCCCGACCGCCCACCCACGGCAGACCAGGTGCCCACCGAGCGCACCTTCCACGGCGACACCGTGACCGACGAATACGCGTGGCTGGCCGGCAAGGAGGATCCGCGCACCCTGGCCTACCTCGAAGCCGAGAACTCGTGGACCGAGCAGGCGACGGCCCATCTGGCGGCCCTGCGCGGCACGATCTTCGACGAGATCAAGGGCCGCACCCTCGAGACCGACCTGAGCGTGCCCTCCCGCAGGGGCGACTACTGGTATTACACGCGCACGGTCGAGGGCAAGCAGTACGGCATCCACTGCCGGGTGCCCGTGCGCCCCGGCGAGACCGACCCGCCGTCGATGACCGACCAGGCCGACGAGCAGGTGCTCCTCGACGGCAACGAGCTGGGCGAGGGCAAGGACTACTTCGCTCTCGGCGCGTTCGACGTCAGCGTCGACGGCAACTGGCTGGCCTACTCCACCGACTATTCGGGCGACGAGCGCTTCACGCTGCGCGTCAAGGACCTGCGCACCGGCGAGGTGCTGGCCGACGAGGTGCCCGACACGTTCTACGACAGCGCGTGGTCGACCGACGCCGGCTCGCTCTTCTACGTCACGGTCGACGAGGCCTGGCGCCCGCACCGCGTCTGGCGCCACACGATCGGCCGCCCCTCGGACGAAGACGTGATCATCTATGAGGAGGCGGACGAGCGCTTCTGGGTCGGCGTCGAGACGACCCGCAGCGACAAGTTCATCGTCATCTCGGCCGGCAGCAAGATCACTTCCGAGGTCCGGGTCATCCCGGCCGACGCCCCCGACTCCGAGGCAGCCCTGATCGCGCCGCGTGAGCAGGGCGTGGAATATTCGATCGAGCACCACGGCCACCGCTTCCTCATCCTGCACAACCGCGACGCCGAAGACTTCGCGCTGGCCTACACCTCGGCCGACCATCCCGGCGACTGGGTCGATCTCATCCCGCACGAGCCGGGCACCCGCCTGGAGTCGGTCGACGCGTTCGCCCGCCACATCGTCGTCTCGCAGCGCCGCGACGGCCTGACCGGTCTGCGCGTGATGACCGCGGGCAGCACCGATTCGTACGAGATGGAGTTCCCCGAGCCTCTGTACGCGGTGGGCCTCGCCGGCAACCCGGAGTACGACACGGCGACCGTCCGCATCGGATACACGTCGATGGTCACGCCCGGCTCGGTCTACGACGTCGACCTGAACACCCGCTCGATGATGCTGCGCAAGCAGAAGCCGGTGCTGGGCGGTTACGACCCGGCCGACTACGAGCAGTTCCGTGAGTGGGCGATCGCGTCCGACGGCACCCGGGTGCCGATCTCGATCGTCGCGCGCAAGGGCGTGCACGAGCAGGGCCCGGCCCCGATGCTGCTGTACGGCTACGGGTCGTACGAGACCAGCGTCGACCCGTACTTCTCGATCGCCCGCCTGTCGCTGCTCGACCGCGGCGTCGTCTTCGCCATCGCCCACATCCGCGGCGGCGGCGAGATGGGCCGCCGGTGGTACGAGCAGGGCAAGATCCTCACCAAGCGCAACACCTTCACCGACTTCATCGCCTGCGCCCAGGCCCTCACCCGCGGCGGCTGGACCACGCCCGCTCAGCTGGTCGCCCGGGGCGCCTCGGCCGGTGGCCTGCTGATGGGTGCGATCGCCAACCTGGCGCCGGAGGAGTTCGCCGGGATCCTGGCCGAGGTGCCGTTCGTCGACCCGCTGACCAGCATCCTCGACCCTTCTCTCCCGCTCACGGTCACCGAGTGGGAAGAATGGGGCAACCCGATCGAATCATCCGACGTCTACGCATATATGAAGGGCTACAGCCCGTACGAAAACGTCGCGGAGCTCAAATATCCGCGAATTCTCGTGATGGCCGGCCTGAACGACACCCGCGTGCTTTATCACGAGCCGGCCAAGTGGGTGGCCCGGCTGCGCGCGGTCGCCCCCGACGGCGACTACCTGCTCAAGACCGAGATGGGCGCCGGCCACTCCGGTCCCAGCGGGCGCTACGACGCCTGGCGCGAAGAGGCGTTCGTACTCTCCTGGACGCTCGACGTGCTGGGACTCAGCGGCAATTAGCAGGGCCCCCGGGCCGACCGGAGACATCACTGTTGAAACGGCGACGGTGAATGTCTACGATCCGGTCGATCAATACGGGGGCTATAAATGCACAGTGCTTCCCGCCGCGCGATCGCGGCGGTCGTTTCCGGTCTCGTTCTGACGGTCGGCGTCTCGGTCGCCTCCCCGGCCGAGGCCGCCACCACTCCGTCCGAAGTGACCGTCATCCCGTCCGACACGGTCACCGGCTACCAGGTCGAGCAGATCTGGTTCGCCGGCCGCACCGGGTTCCTGCACCGCCGGGCCGGCACCGGGACCATGCAGTGGACGCGGTACGACACCCGTGCCACCACGCTGGTCGAGGGCCTCGAGGGCATCTCGCGCAGCGACCTCGTCCCGTCCGGCGGCGACACGGTCACGCTCTCCGGCGTCCCCGGCCACACCTCGGCCGACACGGTGACCACCCTCGACCTGTCCACGATGACGTGGCGGCAACTGGCCAAGCCGAAGAGCCAGACCAACCTGCATTTCGTGTACGGCGGCACGATGCTCTCCCGCAACAGCGCGAGCGCGTCGCTGCTCGAGATGCGGCACATCGCCCCCGACGGGTCGGCCACTGTGGTGCCGCTCAGCGGGCTCGAAACGGGCACCACGTTCCCGGCCCCGGCCGTCCTGACCGGTGACGACACGTCGGCCGTCCTGCGGCTCGCCGTCGGCGGCGCCGCGCGCTACGGCCTGCTCGACCTGAAGACCGGCGAGGTCGCGCTGATCCCGGCCGGTTTCCCGGGCATCGCGACCGCCGCCCGGCTGACCGACGACCGGGTCGCGCTGCTCACCTCCGACGTCGCCCACACCTACGACCGTTCCGGTGTGGTCGCCGGCCGCGCCGAGGCCGAGGTGATCAACCCGGAGGCCGCGATTCCGGCCGACCGCGCCATGCTCGCGGGCCGCGACGTGATCGTCGTTCCGACCGGCACCGGCCAGGTCCCGGCGCAGCGGCTCACCGCGCCCGGCGAGACCGGCACGGCGGTGGCGCTCGCCCAGACCTCCCTCCCGCACATGCAGCAGGCGCCGGACGGTGTGCTGCTGGTCGGCGGCACCGGCCCGGCCGACTGGGCGATCCGCCGGGTCACCGGCGCCGGCCAGCAGATCGTCCTGCGGATCAGCGACATGCAGCCGCTCACCAACGCCGGTGTGACGCTCGCACACGGCGTGCTGCGGCACATCGAGGCCGTCTCCGAGTCCAACTATCAGGTCTTCAACCACGAGCTGGTGCCCGGCGCCGACGACCCGAAGCGGCTCGAGGGTGGCCCGCTCGACAACCCGGTGCCCTGCGCCGATCAGGTGGCCTGCGTCCGGTCGGTGGACGGCAACCACTACGGCACCATGTACGTCAGCCGGGCCCCGGGCGAGGACTCGATCTCGGTGATCAGCCGGCAGGACATCCACACCAGCCACGTCGAGAAGGTCCTGCCCCCGGCCGGCGGCGCCGTCGTCGACGCGTCCTTCAACTACGCGATCGTCCGCGGCACCTCGCCCGCGTCGCAGTACGTCTACGACCCGGGCTACGACCGGTACACGAGCATCCCGGTCACCGGCGCCGGCCTGTGGTTCGACGTCCTGTGGAGCGCCACCGCGCCCGGCTCGATCCAGGGCAAGGACCTCAACAGCGGCCGTACGGGCACCACGCTCAGCACCGGCTCGAACTGCACCGCCTCCGAGGTGCAGGCCACCGCGCGGCACGTCTTCTGGACCTGCGGCACGAGCGGGCCGGCCGGCGTCTACGACAAGGTGCGCGGCGTCAACCTGCCGCTGGCCGCGGGCCTCTACCTGCTCGGCGACAACTACCTGGTCCGCCACGACGACAACGGCACCCTCGTACGCCTCGACCTGACCGACGGCACGGTCGGCGAACCGGTCCGCCTCGCCTCGTTCCCGCGCGGCTCGCTCGCCGACAACCGCAACATCACCTGGGCCGTCGACAAGTTCGGCGGCGACGTCGCGTGGGTCGACGGGCAGAACGCGGTGCACATCGTCGACCCCGGCGTGACCCCGTCCGCGCCGAGCGTCTTCACCTCGAGCGAGACGTTCTCGACCGACGTCTGGTACATGACCGACGGCGCCTGGAACCGCTGGATCACGCTGACCCGGCCGATCGACTCGTGGAAGCTCACGATCGCCGACGCCGGCACCGGCACGGTCGTCGCGACCTCGACCGGTGGCCCGGCCCGCACCACAGTGACCCTGTCGTGGAACGGCTATCAGAACGGCAAGCGGGTGCCGAGCGGCCGCTACCGCTGGACCGTGACCGCGAACGGTTCGACCGCCGCCGTCACGACCGGCCTCATCACGGTGAACTGCGGCGTGCCCACCCTGCACAGCTACTCGTGCACCGGGGTGCCGTCGCTGCTCGGCCTGCGGCAGTCGCCGGCCGGTGAGGGGCACTGGCTGATCTCGGATCCGGCCACGGCCGCGCTGCACGACCAGGGCTTCACCGAGTCGTGGAACGGCGTCACGGCCGTGGTGCCGTACGGGGACATCAGCAAGGACTTCCGCAACGACCTGCTGATCCGCCGCAGTGACGGCTCGCTCCGGGTCTACCTCGGCGGCGACGACCCGAACTTCGGCGGCCGCACGTCGCTGCTGATCGCGGGCAACTGGAACAAGTACAACGCCCTCATCCACACCGGGGACGTCAGCGGCGACGGGCAGTCCGACCTGATCGCCCGCGAGACCGACACCGGCGCCCTCTATCTCTTCAAGGGCAACGGCACGGGCGGCTTCGCGGCCGGCGTCAAGCTCGCCGGTGGCTACAAGGGATACGACCGCTTCGTCGGGCCGGGCGACATCAACGGCGACGGCCAGGCCGACCTCATCCTGCTGCTCGGCACCACGATGTACGCGATGTACGGCGCCGGTGACGGCACCTTCCAGTCCGGTCTGCGGCTCGTGAGCACCGGCTGGCTCGGCTACAACCTGATCATCGGGGCCGGCGACCTCAACGAGGACGGCAAGAACGACCTCGTGGTCCGCGACGCGGCCGGCAACCTCTACCGCCGCCTCGGCACCGGCGCCGGCACCTTCGGCGACCGCCAGCTCATCGGCGCCGGCTACCAGAAATACACGGGGATCTACTGATGAAGAAGACGTTGACGGCCGCCCTCGGTGGCCTCCTGATCGCGACCGGTGTGGCCGTTCCCGGCGTCGCCGTGGCGGCCACGGCCCCCTCCGAGGTCCGGGTCGTTCCGGCCCCGGCCTATCCCACCTATCCGACCGAGACGCTGGCCCACGCCGGCGACACCGGTTTCCTGCACCGCCGTGCGTCGGACACGCCGTGGCTGTGGACGACCTACGCCGACCGCCGGACCACAGTGGTCGGTGCGTTGGCCGCCGTGGCCACCTCGGCGATCACCTCGGGCGGCGGTGACACGGTGGTGCTCGGCGTCTCGGTTCCCGGCCACCCGGTCACCACGACCACCCGCCCGGCCCTCGACCTCGCCACGATGACCTGGCGCGAGATCACCATGGGCGCCGCCGAGTCGTACAACCGGCTGCTGGGCGACTCGGTGCTGACCATCAGCCGGGACACCCCGGCCGTCGTGCAGTTGAGCCGGGGATCCACCGAGGTTCCGGTCACCGGCATCCCGGACGGAGCCACGAACCTCGCCATCGCCGCCGCCGACGCCACCGGCGCCGTACTCCGTTATGCCGTCTCCGGAACTGCCCGCTACGGGCTGCTCGATGTCGCCTCGGGCCGGGTCGCCGAGCTGCCGAACGTCCCCGCCGCCCAGGACGTAGTGCTCACCGCGGACCGGATCGGCATGTTCACCAACTTCGGGGCCCGCAGCCTTCCCCGCGCCGAAGTCCTGGCCGGGACGGCGACCGTACCCCGGGCGGTCACCTTCCCCTCCACCGTCTCGCTGGGCCTGATCGGGCTGGCCGGCGAGGACATCATCGTCACCCCGTCCATCACGCTCACCGACAAGGCGGTGCTGCGTTACCGCGTCGGCAGCAGCCAGCCGACGACGCTGGTGCCGCGCGCCGACACGTTCCCCGCGCAGGCCCCCGACGGCGTGCTCTTCGTCGGCGGGTCGGGCGTCGGCGACTGGTCGGTGCGCAAGGCGACCGCGACCAGCGAATCGGTGGTGCTCCCGCTCGTCGGCGACATGGTCAACGCGGGTGTCACCCTCTCGTCGGGCGTGCTGCGGCACGTCGCGGCCCTGCCCCGGGCGGGCGAGGCGGCCGACTACCGGCTCTTCGCCGAGCAGATCGGCGTCGGCGCCCCCGGAACCGGCTCCCAGGTGAACGACATCGCTCTGGTCGACCCGCTGCCGTGCGAGACCGGGGCCACCTGCGTACGGATGGTGGACGGCTCCAACAGCCAGGGCGCCTCCTATGTGGCCTCCGGCCCCCGCAACCGCCTGATGCGCAGCTCGACCCCGGGCGACACCGCCTGGGACCTGCAGACCACCGACGCCTCGCTGGTCGACGCCTCGCCCGGCTTCCGGCTGGTCAACACGCCGACCTCGCAGTGGGCCTACCAGGCCGACGGCGACTGGCGGTCCTTCCCCGGCACCCCGGCCGCCTCGCTGTGGTTCGACACCCTGTGGCGCGCCCAGCCCGACGGCGTGCTCGCGCCCTGGGACCTGCGGATCAGCAACCCCGACAACAAGCTGATCAGCACCGGCGCGCCCTGCCAGGCGGCCGAGGTGCAGGCGACCGGCAAGCACCTCTATTGGAGCTGCGGTCAGCAGGGGCCGGCCGGTGTCTACGACCTGGCCGCCAAGAAGAGCATCCCGGTTCCGGCCGGGCATCAGTTCCTGCTCGGCGACAACTACCTCGTGCGGCACGACGCCGGCGGCGCCCTGCTGCGCTACGACCTGACCGGTGGCACGCTGGGTGAGCCGGTCGCCATGGCCACCTTCCCGCGCGGTGAGCTGGCCGACGACCGCCACATCTCGTGGACGGTCGACCGGTTCGGCGGCGACGTGGCCTGGGTCGACCCGGGCAACGCGGTGCACATCGTCGACCCGGGCGTCGACCCGTCCGACCCGGTCGGGCCCTCGTCCACCGACACCGGACGTCTCACCATGCCGGGCACGTTCACCGCGAGCGCCCAGCTGTCCCGTCCGATCACCTCGTCCACGCTGACGGTCACCTCCGTCCGTACGGGAAAGGTCTCGGCCCGCACCACCGGTGGCCCGGCCCGGGTCACCGCGGCCCTCTCGTGGGACGGCATGGTCGACGGCAAGCGGGCCACCCAGGGCCTCTACCGGTGGGCGATCTCCGGCACAGTGGACGGACGCACCTCCGAGGTGGCTGACGGGATCTTCTCCGTGTTCTGCGGCGGCACCCCGCCCCTGCACAGCTACGAGTGCACCGGCCAGCCGTCGCTGCTGACGCTGACCAGCGCCTCGACCGGCCGGGGCTCCTGGTGGTTCTTCGAACAGGGCAGCCCCACCAATCCCCTGCTGCTCGACGGCGGCCCGGAGTCGCTGGGCGCGCTCAACGGCCTGGTGCCGTTCGGCGACATCAACCAGGACCACCGCAACGACCTGCTGGTCCGGCGCTCGGACGGCAGCCTGCGCGCCTACCTCGGCGGCGACCAGGCGCCGTTCGGCAGCAACTCGTCGGTGCTGATCCCGGGCAACTGGAACGTCTACGACGCCCTCGTCCACACCGGTGACCTGAACGGGGACGGGCGCTCCGACCTGGTCGCCCGTGACCGCGACTCGGGTGCGCTGTTCCTGTTCACCGGCAACGGCACCGGCGGGTTCAACGCGAGCGTCAAGATCGAGGGCGGTTACAAGGGCTACAGCCGGTTCGTCGGCAACGGCGACATCAACGGCGACGGCAAGGCCGACCTGATGATGCAGTACGACCCGACCAGCACCATGTACGCCCTTTACGGCAACGGCGACGGCACCTTCCAGGCCGGTCTCAAGGTCGTCGGCACCGGCTGGCTCGGCTACAACGTCGTGATCGGCGCCGGCGACATCAACGAGGACGGCCGGAACGACCTCGTCCTGCGCGACACCGCCGGCAACCTGTTCCGCCGGTTCGGCACCGGCAACGGGACCTTCGGCGACCGGACCCAGATCGGCACCGGATACCAGCAGTACTCCGGCATCTACTGACACAGGGAATCATGAAGAAAGCTTTTGCGGCCGCCGCCGGCGTCGTCATCGTCGCCGGCGGCGGTCTGACCGTTCCCGGCATCGCTCAGGCGGCCACCGCGCCGTCCGAGGTGACCGTCGTCCCTGCCCCGGCCTACCCGAACGACACCGCCGACTACCAGCGCGACCTCCCGGTCTTCGCCGGGACAACCGGATTCCTGCATCGCCGCATGAGCTCGACGCCGTGGCTGTGGACCCGTTACGCCGACCGGGTCACCACCGTGGTCGACGCCCTCGACGGCGTCGGCGCCGGGTCGATCACCGGCATGGGCGGCGACGTCATCGGCGTCGGGACGTCGACCCCGGGCCACCCGAGCTCCGGGACGACCCGTCAGACGCTCGACCTCGGCACCATGACATGGCGCGCGGTGACCAAGCCCAACGACCGGCAGTACTTCCGCCTCATCGGCGACTCGCTGCTGCTCGTCGCCATCTACGAGGCCGAACTGCAGCGGACGGCGGCGGACGGCACGACCACGACGACCCCCGTCACCGGCGTTCCCGAGGGCACGTCCAACATCACGATCGAGGCCGGCGACGACACCCATGCCGTGCTCCGCTTCGGCGGCTCGTTCGGCACCCGTTACGGCCTGCTGGACGCGAGCACCGGCCGGACCGAACTGATGCCCGCCGCCGGCGCCGCCTCCCGGGTGGTGCTGACCGAGGACCGTGTCGGGCTGTTGCTCCCGGCCGCGGCCAAGACGTTCTCCCGGTCGGCGCTCACCGACGAGCCGGACACCATCACCCTGCCCGACGGCTATTACACCCATCGGGCCGGGCTCGCCGGGCGCGATGTCGTCGTCCAGAATCCGAGCCCCACGCGGGATGGTCTGTGGCGGTTCACCCGCGACAACACCACCCCGGCGAAGGTGGCCGAGGCGAACGAAGAGATCGTCCAGGCGCCGGAGGGTGTGCTGTTCGTCGGCGGTTCCGGACCGGCCGACTGGGCCGTTCGCCGGGCCGACGCCGACGGCCAGCCGGTGGTTCTGTCCCTGACCGGGCCGAGGATCAACGCCGGGGTCACGCTCAGCTCGGGCATGCTGCGCCGCGTCACGGCGCGGCACCGTCCCGGTGAGGCCACGGAGTACCGCCTCTCCGCCCACCAGTTCGCCGCGGGACCCGGCAGTCCGGCCGCCCCGGAGCACGCCCTGCACGACCCGATTCCGTGCCAGACCGGCGAGACCTGCGTACGCACCGTGGACGGCTTCGCCACCGGGACGTCCTACATGAGGGCCGACCCGTCCGAGGTCTCGCTGATGACGTCGACCGAATCGACCTCGCACATCACCGCCACGCCCCTGCCGTCCACCGGCGGAACCGTGGTCGACGCCTCGAACCGCTTCCGGATCGTCAACGGCACCGGTCCGGATCGGCAGTACGTCGTGCGGTACGACGGAACCGTCCTTTCGACCGGCCCGGTGACCGGCGCCGCCCTGTGGTTCGACACACTGTGGACCGCCACCGGGGCCGGCACCATCCAGGGCAAGGACCTGGACAGCGGGCTGGCCGGCACCACGGTCAGCACCGGATCGGACTGCACCGCCACCGAGGTCCAGGCAACCGCCCGGCACCTCTACTGGACGTGCGGCGCGAGCGGCCCGGCCGGCGTCTACGACAAGGTCGGTGGCCGGAACATCCCGGTCCCGGCGGGCCTCCACCTGCTCGGCGACAACTTCCTGGCCCGGCACGAGGACAATGGCGCTCTCGTACGCCACGACCTCACCGAGGGCACGCTGGGCGACGCGGTCACGATGGCCACTTTCCCGCGTGGCGAACTGACCGACGACCGCAACATCGCGTGGGCCGTCGACAAGTTCGGCGGCGACGTCGCCTGGGTGGACGGCGACAGCGCCACGCACATCGTCGACCCGGGCGTGACCCCGTCGGCGCCCACCGCCCTCTACCACTACGCCCCGACCACCGTGACCCTGCCGGACGCGTTCTCGGCGACCGTGCGGCTGACCCGGCCGGTCGACTCGGCCCGGCTCACCCTCACCCAGGTGCGTACCGGGACCACCGTCACCGGACCCGCCTCCGGGCCGACGCGCTATGAGACCGCGGCGACCTGGAACGGATCCATCGCGGGCAAGCGGGCGGCCAGCGGGACGTACCGGTGGACGCTGTCCGTCACCGCCGACGCGACCACCACCCCGGTCGCGAACGGAACCGTCGTCGTCTGCGACGGGATGCCGGCCCTGCACAGCTACGACTGCCAGGGACGGCCGTCCGTGCTCGCGCTCAGCCCGAGCGCCACGGGCCTCAGCCGCTGGTTCTTCACCAACCCGCCCGGCACGAGCCTGCTGCCGACGAACCACATCAGCTCGTGGGCGGGGCCGACCGCGGTGGTGGCGTTCGGCGACATCAGCAAGGACTACCGCAACGACGTGCTGGTGCGCCGCTCCGACGGCTCGCTGCGGGTCCTGCTGAGCGACGGCGGGCCGCCCAACGTCAACAGCAAGTCGCTGGTCATCCCCGGCAACTGGAACTCGTACAACGCGCTGATCCACACCGGTGACGTCAGCGGCGACGGGCAGTCCGACCTGATCGCCCGCGAGACGTCCACCGGCGCGCTCTACCTCTTCACCGGCAACGGCAAGGGCGGGTTCAACGCGGCCACCAAGATCGAGGGCGGTTACAAGGGCTACAGCCGGTTCGTCGGCAACGGCGACATCAACGGCGACGGCAAAGCCGACCTCATGCTGCAGTACGACCCGACCAGCACGATGTACGCCCTCTACGGCAACGGCGACGGCACCTTCCAGGCCGGTTTGAAGGTCGTCGGTACGGGCTGGCTCGGTTACAACGTGGTCGTCGGCGCCGGGGACCTCAACGAGGACGGCAAGAACGACCTTCTGCTCCGTGACGCCGCGGGCAACGTCTATCGGCGTCTCGGAACCGGCACCGGCACCTTCGGCGACCGGTTGCTCGTCGGCACCGGCTACCAGAGTTACGCAGGTCTCTACTGATTCACGGGGGAAACGTGAAGAGATCCATCGCAGTATCACTCGGCGGCGTTCTCGTCGCTACCGCACTGGCCGTCCCGGGCATCGCCCGGGCGGCCGCCGCACCGTCCGAGGTGCGGGTTCTGCCCGCACCGACCATCGACTCCTACATCTCCGACGAGCTGTTGTTCGCCGGGGCGACCGGATACCTGCACCGCTTCGGCACGCCGTGGCTGTGGACCAGTTACGCCGACCGGCGCACCACGGTGGTCGAGGAGCTGGCCGGGGTGAACGCCACCAACCTCACCCCGGCCGGCGGCGACACCGTCGTGCTCGGCATCTCGACACCGGGCCATCCGGTCACCGACACGACCCGTCAGGCGCTCGACCTCGCCACGATGACGTGGCGTGAGGTGCCGATGGGACCGAGCATCGCCCGGTTCCGGCTGATGGGCGACTCGCTGCTCTCCATCTCCGAGGGCAGCCCGTCCGAGCTGGAGCCGCGCAAGCGGGCCGCGGACGGCTCCTGGACCGCGGTGCCGGTCACCGGTGTCCCGGCCGACGCGACCACCGTCACCATCGCTCACGGCGACGGCAAGGGCGCCCTGCTGCGGCTCGGCTCCAACGGCGGCGGACCGCGCTACGGCCTGCTGGACGCCGCCACCGGCAAGATCGGTGTGCTGCCCACGACCACCGCGGCCGGCTGGTACAAGCTCTCCGACGAGGCGGTCGGCCTGTTCACCAGCGGAACGGCCGAGATCCTCAACCGCGAGGAGATCCTGGACGGCACGGCGACCGCGCCCGACCCCATCGAGGTGTCCACGATCAACTCGGGGCACGTCGGCCTGGCCGGCGAGGATCTGATCCTGGCCACGACGTCGATCAACTCCACCGGCAAGCTGCCGGTTCTGCGCTACGCCGCCGGCCGCACCACGCCGACGGAGGTCGTGGCGCAGGGCGGGGAGACCCTTCTGCAGGGCGCGGACGGGGTTCTTCTCACCGGCGGCACCGGCACCAGCGACTGGTCGGTGCGCAAGGCGACCGCGGACGGCCAGTCGGTCGTGCTGCCCCTGACCGCCATGACCAGCGCCGGTGTCAGCATCTCGACCGGTGTCGTGCGGCACACGACGGCCCTGATCCGGCCCGGTGTCTCGCCCCTCTTCCGGCAGTACGCCACGCAGCTCGGGGTCGGCGCGCCGGGCACCGGTTCCGCGGTGGCCGACGGCCCGCTGGTCAACCCGGCGGCGTGCCAGGCCGGCGTGATCTGCGTCCGGGCGATCGACGGGGCCAGCAACGGGTCGGCCTATCTGAGCGACGAGCCGGAGAACCCGCAGCTGCGGTCGGTCCCGCTCGGCACCGTCCTGCCCGCGATCGGGCCGAACGCCCGGCTGGTCGACGCGTCACCCAACTACCGTCTGGTCAACTACCCGAACTCGCAGGACGTCTTCCGGGCCAACGGTACGAAGCTCAGCTTCGCCGGCGCGCCCGCCTCGGCGCTGTGGTTCAACACGATGTACCGGGCCGGCACCGGCGCCCTGGTCGAGGTCTGGAACCTGGCCACCGGAGTCCAGGGCCTGCAGCCGGTCGGCACCGGGTCGCCCTGCGCCAAGACCGAGCTGCAGGCGACCGGCAAGCACGTCTACTGGGCCTGCGCCGACGGCACGGCCGGGGTGGTGGAGCTGGCCACCCGCAAGCTGATCGGAGTACCGGCGGGCCAGTTCCTGCTCGCGGACAACTACCTGGTCCGGCACGACGCCAACGGCGACCTGCTGCGCTACGACCTCACCGGCGGCGTCCTGGGCGAGCCGGTCAGGATGGCCACGTTCCCGCGCGGCGACCTCACCGACGACCGCAACATCACGTGGGCCGTCGACAAGTTCGGCGGCGACGCCGCCTGGGTCGACGCCGGCAACGCGGTCCACGTCGTCGACCCCGGGGTGACCCCCTCGGCTCCCGCGGCCGGCGTCACGACCGTGCCCACCGCGATCACCCTGCCGGGCGCCCTCCCGGTGATCGCTCAGCTCAGCCGGCCGGTCGAGTCGACCACGCTGACCGTCGCACCCCTGCGGTCCACCGAGACCGCCCGGGTCACCGGCGGCGCCGCACGGGTCACCACGAGCCTCTCGTGGGACGGCACCATCGGGGGCCGGCGGGCCACCAAGGGCACGTTCCGCTGGACGCTGGCGGCCACTGTGGACGGCGCTTCGACCAACGTCGCCACCGGGCTCTTCACCGTCGGTTGCGGCGGCACTCCGACCCTGCACAGTTACGAGTGCACCGGCCGGCCGACGCTGCTCGCGCTCAGCAGCGCCGCGACCGGTCAGGGCAGCTGGCAGTTCACCGAGCCCGGCCCGAACGGCACCACCGTGCTCAACAGTGCCGGCGACGAGTCGCTGGGCGCGCTCAACGGTCTCGTGCCGTTCGGCGACATCAGCAAGGACTACAAGAACGACCTGCTGATCCGCCGCTCCGACGGCAGCCTGCGCGCCTACCTCGGCGGCGAGGAACCGCCGTTCGGCAACAAGACCTCCCTGCTGATCCCGGGCAACTGGAACGTCTACGACGCCCTGATCCACACCGGTGACCTCAACGACGACGGCCAGTCCGACCTCGTCGCCCGTGACCGTGAGTCAGGTGCACTGTTCCTGTTCAGCGGCAACGGCACCGGTGGCTTCACCGCCAGCATCAAGATCGCGGGCGGGTACAAGGGTTACAGCCGGTTCGTCGGCAACGGCGACATCAACGGCGACGGCAAAGCCGACCTGATGATGCAGTACGACCCCACCAGCACCATGTACGCCATGCTCGGCAACGGCGACGGCACCTTCCAATCCGGACTGCGCGTCGTCGGGACCGGCTGGCTCGGCTACAACGCCGTCATCGGCGCCGGCGACCTCAACGAGGACGGCAAGAACGACCTCGTCCTGCGCGACACCGCCGGCAACCTCTTCCAGCGCCTCGGCACCGGACAGGGCACCTTCGGCGACCGGGCCCTGATCGGCACCGGATACCAGCAGTACTCCAGCATCTACTGACACGGGGAAACGTGAACAGAATCCTCGCGGCAGCCGCCGGCGGCGTCATCGTCGCCGCCGGCCTGGCCGTTCCCGGCATCGCTCAGGCGGCCGTCGCGCCGTCCGAGATCAGGGTCATACCCGCACCCGCCTACCCGATCAACGTCAACGACACCCAGGTCGTCGCCGGCAAGACCGGCTTCCTGCACCGGCGCAACACCATCTCGCCGTACGTCTGGACCACGTACGCCGACCGCCGCAGCACGACCGTCACCGAGCTGCTGGGTCTGGCCCCGGCCTCGATCGTCCCGGTCGGCGGCGACACGGTCGAGCTCTTCGCTTCGACGCCCGGCCACCCGGTCACCGAGACCACCCGCCAGTCGCTCGACCTGAGCACGATGACCTGGCGCGCGATCCCGTCCGGCCCGTCCCTGGTCTACAACCGGTTGATCGGTGACACCGTGCTGGTGATCGAGACCGGCTCGCCGAACGTCGCCCGGCTGCGGCGGCTGGCCCCGGACGGCTCGTGGACGTCGGCGCCCGTCACCGGCGTCCCCGAGACGGCGCTGACCATCAGCATCGTGGCGGGCGACGACACCCACGCCGTGCTGCGGCTCGGCGTGCCCGCCGACGGCCGTTACGGGCTGCTCGACGCCGCCTCGGGCGAGGTTTCCCTGCTGCCCGTCGTCCCGGCCGCCAGCCGGGTCGTTCTCACCGGCGACCGCGTCGGGCTGTTCTACGCCGACGCCGTACGCAGCTTCACCCGCGCCTCGATCCTCGACGGCACGGCGACCGAGCCCGACCTGATCCCGCTGCCCGCCTCGACCCCCGTGCAGTACCTCGGGCTGGCCGGCAACACCGTGATCCGGGTCCAGCCGACGGTCGACGGCGAGAACCAGCCGGTGCTGCGCTATCGCCTGGGAGCCGCCGAGCCGGCCCAGGTCGTGGCGCGCGGCGGCAGTATCCCGCTGCAGGGCCCCGACGGTGTGTTCTTCACCGGTGGCTCCGGGCCCGCCGACTGGTCGGTCCGCAAGGCGACCACGAGCGACGAGTCGGTGGTGCTGCCGCTGGGCAACACGATGGTCAACGCGGGTGTCACGCTCTCCTCGGGCGTCGTGCGGCACGTCGCGGCCCTGCCCGGGCCGGCCGACTCGACCGACTACCGGATGTTCGCCCAGCAGATCGGGCCCGGCGCGGCCGGCACCGGTTCGCCGGTCGCCGACGTCGCCCTGACCACACCGGTGCCCTGCGAGACCGGGGTCGTCTGCGTCCGGATGGCCGACGGAGCGAACAACGGCTCGGCCTACGTCAGCCGCAACACCGCGACGTCCTACATGCTGCGGTCGTCCGACCCGAACGCCCGGCTGCAGGAGGTCGCGGCGACCGCCAAGGTAGTTGACGCTTCCCCCAACTACCGCCTGGTGAGTTCGGCGATCTCACAGACCGTCTTCACCCAGGTCGCACCGATCCCCTTCGAGGGAACGCCCGCCGCCGCCCTCTGGTACGACACGCTGTACCGGGCCCACGCGGGCGGCCAGGTCGAGCCGTGGAACCTACGGACCGGCACGCCCGGCGCCCAGCCGCTGCCGACGGGCGCGACCTGCATCAAGACCGACCTGCAGGTGACCGGCAAGCACCTGCTCTGGAGCTGCGCCGACGGCACGTCGGGCGTTGTCGAGCTGGCGACCCGCAAGCTCATCGAGGTGCCGTCCGGGCAGTACCTGCTCGGCGACAACTACCTGGTGCGGCACGACGCCAACGGCGCCCTGGTCCGCCTCGACCTGACCGGCGGCACGCTCGGCGCGGCCGTCACGATGGCCACCTTCCCCCGCGGCGACCTGGCCGACGACCGCAACATCACGTGGGCCGTCGACAAGTTCGGGGGCGACGTGGCCTGGGTCGACGCCGACAACGCGGTACACATCGTCGACCCCGGCGTCACCCCCTCGGCCCCGGCGGCCGGGGTGTCGTCGGCGCCCGAGAGCACCACGGTCCCGGGCTTGTTCACGGTGACCGCGTCGCTGACCCAGCCGGTCGAGACGACGACGCTGGCCATCACCCAGCTGCGCTCGGGCCGCACCGTCGAGGTCGCCGGGGGCGCCGTCCGGATGAACGCGTCCGTCGCCTGGGACGGTCAGTTCGAAGGCGACCGGGCGAGCCGGGGCCAATACCGCTGGACCCTGAAGAGCGGTCCCTCCGACCTGGCGACCGGGTTGTTCGGCGTGTACTGCGGCGGCAAGCCGGTGCTGCACAACTACGACTGCTCGGGCCAGCCGACCCTGCTCGCGCTCACCAGCGCTACGACCGGTCAAGGCCGCTGGAAGACCACCCAGCTCGGGGCCGGCGACACCGTCACCGTGACCGACGGCAGCACCGAGTCGCTGGGCGCGCTCAACGGTCTCGTGCCGTTCGGCGACATCAGCAAGGACTACAAGAACGACCTGCTGGTCCGCCGCTCCGACGGCAGCCTGCGTGTCTACCTGGGCGGCGACAGCCCGCCGATCGGCAGCAACACCTCGCTGGTGATCCCCGGCAACTGGAACGTCTACGACGCCCTGATCCACACCGGCGACCTCAACGGCGACGCCCAGTCCGACCTGATCGCCCGCGACCGCGAGAGCGGGTCCCTCCTGCTGTTCACCGGCAACGGCAAAGGTGGCTTCAACACCGCCAGCCGGATCGACGGCGGCTACAAGGGCTACAGCCGGTTCGTCGGCAACGGCGACATCAACGGCGACGGCAAAGCCGACCTGATGATGCAGTACGACCCCACCAGCACCATGTACGCCATGCTCGGCAACGGCGACGGCACCTTCCAATCCGGACTGCGCGTCGTCGGGACCGGCTGGCTCGGCTACAACGCCGTCATCGGGGCCGGCGACCTCAACCAGGACGGCAAGAACGACCTGGTCCTCCGGGACACCTCGGGCAACCTGTTCCGGCGTTACGGCACCGGGCAGGGCACCTTCGGCGACCGGGTCCAGATCGGCACCGGATACCAGCAGTACTCCGGGATCTACTGAGGATCTATCGGCGGCGCAGGGCGACGATCGCGATGTCGTCGGCCTGTTGCCCGGCTCCGCCGAGCTGGACCATCAGGCGGCGGCAGTACGCGTCCAGGCTCGGCTCGACCGTGCCGGACGCGTGCGCCAGCGCCGCCAGACCGACGTCGATGTCAGCGTCCCGGCGCTCGACCAGGCCGTCGGTGTAGAGCACCAGCGTCCCGCCCGGCGGCAGCACGAACTCGAGGTCGCCGGGGCGGGGCGCGTTGATGCCCAGCAGCGGCCCGTGCGGCTCCAGGAAGCGGGGGCCGTCGCCGGTGTGCATCAGCGGCGGCAGATGACCGGCGCTGGCCATCCGCACCTTCCCCGTCTCGGGTTCGAGCGTGAGCAGGCAGATGGTGGCCGAGTCGGTGGGCAGCACGGTCCGCATGAAGTTGTTGACGAGCCGCAGCACCTCGCCCGGCGGATGACCTTCGACGGCGTACGCGCGGACGGCGTGCCGCACCTCGGCCATGACTGTGGCGGCGTGCAACGAGTGGCCGGCGACGTCACCGATCGCCACCAGCAGCCGGCCGTCGAGCATGGTGATCTCGTAGAAGTCACCGCCCACCTCGGTCTGCGCGGCGGCCGGCTCGTAACGCATGGCCAGTTCGATGCCGGGCACCTCGGGCAGGTGCGACTGCAGCAGGCTGCGCTGCAGGGTGACCGCGATCCGGTGCTCCTCGTCGTAGGTGCGTTGTGCCTCGACCGCCGCCGCCACCGTCTGGGAGAGCTGCCGCAGCACCGGGAAGCCGGGGTTCTGGCTGCTGGCGGGCACGGCCACATAGATCGGCGGACGGTCGTTGCGCAGCCGGGCCGTGGCCACCGCCACCGATTCACCCTCGGGCCAGTCGACTCCGGCCCAGTCGGCGACGTCATCGGTGCGGACCAGCGATCCGGTGGCGACCATCTCGGCCGGCAGAGGCCATTCCCTTACGACCGGAGGTGAACCCGCCGCGGCGATGCCCTCGCCGTCGGCGCCCTCGGCCAGCACCACCACGGGCCCACCGAAGATCTCGAGCGCGCCCGCCGCGGCCGCCTCGAGCAGGGCGGGCAGGGTCGCTGTCGTGTTGATGGCGAGCGTGGCCTCGGCAAGCCGGACCATCCGCGCGGCCAGCGACTCCGCGCGGCGCCGGGCCGAGTAGTAGCGCAGCACGGCGTGGACGGTGGCGATCAGCTCGTCGGGCTCGATCGGCTCCACCAGATAGGCGTCGGCCCCGCGGTTGAGGCCCTGGGTGCGGTCGACGACGTCGACGGCGTGGGCCGACACGTGCACCACGGGCAGGGCCCCGTACGCGGGATCGGTCTTGATCTTCTCGCAGACGTCGAAGCCGCTCATGTCGGGCAGCTTGACGTCGAGGACGACCAGATCGACGCCGGAGCCGGGCAGCACCTCGAGCGCCTCCCGGCCGGTCTCGGCCTGCCGTACCGTGAAACCGGCCCGGGTCAGCCAGCTAACCAGCAGATAGCGCTTGGTCGCGCTGTCATCGACGACGAGGACGGTGGCCGGGTTCGTCATGAGGCCGGCAATCTCAACGTGAAAGTGCTGCCCTCTCCGGGAGTGGAATCGACCCGCAGGGCGCCGCCCAGGATCCCGGCCAGCCTCCGCGCATAGGGAAGACCGAGGCCGGTCCCCTTGCCGCTGAGCGCCCGGCTCCCCGGAACCTGATAGAACTCCTCGAAGACCCGATCGTGCAGCTCGGCCGGGATGCCCGTGCCGGTGTCGCTGACGGTGAACTCGAGGTCGTCACCGACCGTGTGCACGGTCAGTCGCACCTCACCCTCCGCGGTGAACTTGAGCGCGTTGGTGAGCAGGTTGCGCAGCACCCGGGCCAGCAGCACCTCATCGGAACGGATCGACGCCACGGCCGGCTCGTCGATCGTGAAGTCGACCTCGGGCCGGGTCGCCAGCGGCCGCAGCGTGCCCCGCAACTGGCCGAACATCGCCTTGAGGTCGACCCGCTCCCAGTTCGGCTCGACCCGGCCGGCCTCGGCCTTGGCCAGGTCGAGCAGGTCGTTGACCAGGGAGAGCAGATCGCTGGCGGAGCTGCGGATGAGGTCGACCTGGCGGCGCTGCTCGACGGTCAACGGGTCGGAGCCCTCGTCGCCCAGCAGCCGGCTCAGCCCGATGACGGCGGTGACCGGGGCCCGCAGCTCATGGCTGACGTTGGCCAGGAACCGGCTCTTGGCCTCGCTGGCCGCGGCGAGCTGCTCGGACTTCTCGTCCAGCTCGGCATAGAGCGCCACCACGCCGCGATTGGTCTCTTCCAGCTCCTCGGAGAGCTGGTTGTAGAGCGCCATGACGCCGCGGTTGGTCTCCTCGAGCTCCTCGTTGAGCCGGGCCAACTCGTCGCGTTGCGCCCGCACCTCGTCGAGGGCGGCGATGAGCTGCTGATTCTGCACGTTCAGTTCGTCCAGCGGACTTCCCGGGACATGACGGGCCAACCCGGCACGGATTTCCTCCAGCCGTTCCGGGGTCAGCCTTGGCGCAGTCACCGGCAGACGTCGGGCCATCCAGACGACCGTACCGGTTTCACCCTGCCCGACCTCCATCTTGTCCACCAGGCGGCCGACCTGTCCCAGTTCGGCCCGCAGTTGCTCCTCGCCACCGGGCACCGACCGCTCGACCGACACCCACAAGGCGGTTGTTACCCCGTCGGCCCGGACCGTGAACGTCACATCGGCATCGGTGCCCCCGGCCAGGAACACCCGGCTCACCTCGCTCAGGGCGGTCGCCAGCCGGGTCTGGTCCTGCTGCTCCAGGCCGACCTCGCGGGCCACCTCACGGCCCAGCTGGCGCACCAGGAAGACGTCCTGTTCGACCCGCAGACGCAGGCGCAGCAGCGGCGTGGACACGTCGGCCGGGCCGGTCACGGCAACCGCGCCACGAGCACGCCGGCGTCGTCGCGGCGCACCCCCGCGTCGCGCAGCACCGTCGCCGCGATCACCAGCGGCGAACGGACGAGCAGGCCCGGGTAGTCAGCCGGATCCCACCGGTCGACGACACCGTCGGAGTGCATCAGCACGATCGCGTCGCGGGTGATCGGATAGTCGAACTCGCGGATCTGCCGGCGCTGATGGCCGGTGATGCCGGGCAGCGAGACCATGCCTTTGCGGGGCAGACCGGGCGTGAGCACAGTGCCGGCGATGTTGCCGAGCCCGGCGTAGCGGACCAGGCCCGCGCCGGCGTCCAGCTCGGCGACGGCGACGGCGGCACCCCGGGTGTGGCTGATCCGGCGGTGCAGGTGCTCGAGCACGGCCGCGGGCGGTGCGGCCGGGGCGTCGATGAACGCGCGGACCGCCTCGTGCGCGGCGGCCGCGGCCGGCCCGCCATGCCCCAGGCCGTCGCACATCATCACCTGACGACGGCCGTCGGCGTCGCGGACCGCGAAGGCGTCCCCACTGATCGGCTCACCGGTGATGGGCCGGGTGATTCCGGCCGCCCACGGGGTCGTCGGCGGCTCGCCCGGCCACACCTGGACGGCGAGCACGGTGCCTTTGCCGGGCACGGAATGCATGTCGCACCAGGTGGCCTGACGGACGATCGCGCCCAGTCCGATGCCCAGCGTGCCCGCGGTGGAGTGGCCGTCGCCGAACGAGTGGGCCAGGTCGGCCATGCCGGGCCCCCGGTCCAGGGCGATCAGCTCGACGCCGGCCTGCCCGCCGCGGCGCACCGCGCGCACCAGCAGGACGCCCTCGTCGGCGTGCTTGGCCAGGTTGCCGGCGGCCTCGGCGGCCACGATCGAGAGGTCGTTGATCCGGCGCTCGGGCATGCCCAGCTCGACGGCGAGGCGCTCGGCCGACCGGCGGACGGTGGACGCGTTCGGGGCGGCCTCCACCCGGAACCAGGCTCCCCCGTCGAGAAGCCCCTCGGGTAGCGACGCCACCGCGCCTCCGCTCATCGGCACCACTTGGTCACGGTAATGGTCGTACCCTCGCCGACCGCGGTGGCGATGTCGAATTCGTCGACGAGTCGCCGGGCGCCGCTCAGCCCCAGGCCGAGCCCGCCGCCGGTGGTGTAGCCGTCGGTGAGAGCCAGGTCGAGGTCGGCGATGCCCGGGCCCTGGTCGGCGAAGACGATCCGGATGCCCTTGCGCCGGCCGCTGTCGACCGGGGCCACCTCGACCCAGCCGCCCCCGCCGTAGACCAGCGTGTTGCGGGCCAGCTCGCTCGCCGCGGTCACCAGCTTGGTCTGGTCGACCAGAGACAGCTTCACCGCCACCGCGGCCGTACGCACGAGCTGGCGGACCCGGACGACATCCCGATCGGAGGTGACCTCGACCCGCTCGCCCTGGTCGTTCACGGCGTGGGCACCGCAGGCGTCTCGGTGTCCTCCACGCCGTCCTCGTCGTCGTCCTCGCCGTCCGTGGCACGTTCGCGGGCGAGCATCTCCATGCCGAGCTCGACGTTGAGGGCGGTCCGGATGCCGGGCAGCGACAGGCCCAGCTCGACCAGCGTGATCGCGACGGCCGGGCGCATGCCGACCACGACGGTGTCGGCGTCGAGCACCTTGGAGATGGCGGCGATCGTGGCCAGGGTGCGGCCGACGAACGAGTCGACGATGTCGAGCGCGCTGATGTCGATGATCACGCCGTGGCAGCCGGTGGCGACGATCCGGTCGGCCAGGTCCTCCTGCAGCTGCAGGGCGACCTGGTCCTCCATGTCGATCTGGATCGAGACGAGGAGGATGTCACCGATCTTGAGGATCGGCACGCGCTCCACGTCAGCGCCCCTTCTTGCCGGTCTGCGCCAGCACGTAGCGCAGGGCGTCGGCCAGCGAGGCCTTGGTCGCGATGTCGCCGAACTCGATGCCCAGCGCGACGATGGTCTGCGCGATCTGCGGGCGGATGCCCGAGATGATGCAGTCGGCGCCCATCAGCCGGGCGGCCACCACGGTCTTGAGGATGTGCTGCGCGACCTGGGTGTCGACGGCCGGCACACCGGTGATGTCGATGATCGCGTACGGGGATCCGGTGTCGACCAGGGTCTGCAGCAGCCGCTCCATGACCACCTGGGCCCGGGCCGAGTCGAGCGTGCCGACCAGCGGGACGGCGACGACGCCCTCCCAGAGCTTCACCACCGGGGTGGAGAGCTCGAGCAACTGCTCGGCCTGGTCGGCGATCAGCTCCTCGCGGACGCGCACGTAGCTGTCGAAGGTGAAGAGCGCCGCGTCGTCCACGAACGAGGAGAAGGCGACATAGTCCCGCAGGGTGGTGGCGTCGTTGCGGCCGCTGCTGTCGAGGGTGGCCAGCACGGCCTCCTTGAACGCGAACACGCTGACCGCGGTCTCGGTGGCGCTGAACCCCTGCCGGGCCCGGCTCGCGGAGAGCTCGGACAGCTGGGCGCGCAGCTCGGCGGCGGCGGCGTCACTGATCCCCTGAGCTGTGCCGGCCAACGCCTGCTGGAAGCCGCGCCGCAGCTCGGAGGTCTGCCGCTGCAGCTCGGCGTGGCTCAACCGTCCCCGCAACGAAGTGGTCACCCGGTCGGTCCAGGCCGACACCAGGGCATCCTGGTTCTCCTCGAGCAGAGCGGCGAAGCGGGCCGCCTCATCCGCGTTCAGCGTCACCGCTGCCTCCCTCAGTACTGCCTGACCTGCTCCTACAACGGGCGGGACTTTACCATCGCGGGCTCCGGTACTTGCTGTCAGCCAAATAACGGGTTGGGGTTCCCCGTTCTGCACGGAGCACACGTGTTGGAGTACCGTTCTGCTCATAACTGGAGGTCCTGAATGTCTCTGACGGTACAAACGGAACAGCGCGCCGACATGGTCGTCGTGTCGGTCGCGGGTGAGCTCGACATGGCCACGGCGCCCCAGCTTCAGGACCAGATCAGCGACCTGCTGGAGAAGGGGCGCACCCGTCTGGTCTTCGACCTGGCCGAGGTGTCGTTCTGCGACTCCACCGGGCTGTCGGTCTTCGTCCGAGCCAAGAACAGCACCGACGATGCCGGCGGCACGGTCCGCCTGGCCGCCCCGCAACGGGGCGTGCTGCGCATCCTCGAGGTCAGCGGTCTGGTCGAGGTGCTGCGCACCTACCCCACGGTCGACGAGGCGGTCAGCGCCCAGGAGCCGGCGCTCGACTGACCACGCCCTCTCCGACTCTTTCGACCTCGTCCCGATCGGCGTAGTTTGTCGCCGACCGGTCGTGGGAACCTGCGGCCGAAACGATCACTCGGTGCGCAGGAGAGCTTCGTGAACAAGATGTTCCAAGGCTTCAAAGACTTCATCATGCGCGGCAACGTCGTCGACCTCGCGGTCGGTGTCGTCATAGGTGCCGCGTTCACGGGAGTCGTGACGGGCTTCACGAACGGCTTCATCAAGCCGCTGATCCAGCTCATGGGTGGCGGCAAGGGCCTGGAGAAGGGCACCTTCAAGATCAATGGCGTGCCGTTCGACTGGGCCACGTTCATCAACTCGCTGATCACCTTCCTGATCACCGCCGCGGTGCTCTACTTCTTCGTCGTCCTGCCGCTGAACATCCTGGCCGAGCGCCGCCGCCGCGGTGAGGAGCCGCCGCCGAAGGCCCCCGCCGAAGACATCGTGCTGCTCACCCAGATCCGTGACGCCCTGGTGGCCCAGTCGTCGCCGACCCGCGGTTACGGCGACACTCCGGGGCGTCACCAGCAGGAACCCCCGCGCTGACTTTCCCCAAAAAGATCATCCCCGCTCGGCGCTGCTCGAACAGATGTTCGATACGCTGCCGGGATGGAACAGCGTAAGCACTGGTGGAACGGCAAGTGGGGCCGCGTCGCCCGCAAGGACGTCTACTTGCGGGTGAGCGGCGACCAGTGGTACGTGGAGCAGCGCGCGGGTGGCGCCGAGGGTGTCTCCCACTTCTTCGAGTACGACAGTGAGGAGGCGGCCCTCGACACGGTCCGCGCGTTGCTCGCCGCCCCCGGCGACTGGCGCGAGCTTTCCGTCCGGCCGCCGTCCCGCTAAGCCGCCTCTGCCGCTGCCCGCCGCCCGCCGTTGCCCGCCGCCGCCCGACGCTCAGCCGCCCGGGCCCGGCGCTCAGGCCGCCGCCCGGGCCCAACACTCGGACACGGCGCTCAGGCCGCCCGGCGCTCCTCGTGCTCGGCGGTCATCGGGCCCCGCGACACGAGCCGCAGCCCCGGCCGCACCGGCTCGGCGATCTGCTCGTCGTCGGCGGTGAAGCTGGCCCGCCAGGCGCCGCCGCCCACCCGGGCCCCCGGCGGGGTGCTCACGAACCCGCCCGGGATCCGCGACAGCGCGACGATCAGCAGGTATCCCAGGATCACGAACCCGTGGCTGATCAGCCGGGCCGCGTCGACCCGGGCCGCGGTGAGATCGTTGACCGAGAGCAGCAGGAGCATCCCGACGAAGGCCGTGAGCATCGGGACCAGCCCCGAGGGCCGGGTCCGCCGGAGCGCGATGAACAGGTAGCCGGCACCCACGGCGACGTTCCAGGCCGCCGACTCGTGCCAGAGGTGCCCCGGCGTGGCGTCGAGCCCGGTGTGCACGTGGGCGCCCACGACCCCGCCGCCGATCTGGTCGAGCCCGAGGATCAGCTGCACGGCCCCCACCGCGGCCAGCATCACGAGCAGCACGGTGGCGACCGGAAAACGCCGCAGCACCCCCCGGAGACCCGCCGGCGCGACCAGCCCGCCCCAGCGCCGCGGCCCGGTGACCGCCGCGGAGCTGTCACCCGCGGGACCGGAATCGCCGGCCGCGGACGGGACCACGGCGAGGCCGCCGGCCGATCCGGGCAGCGCGGCGAGGATCGACGCCGTCAGGTCGGGCGGAGCGGCCATGCTCATGCTGGTCAGCCGGTTGACCGACGTGGCCCCATCCAGCCATTCCCGGCATCCGGCGCACCCCGCCAGATGCGCGTCGACCGCGGGCCGCCCAGCCGGATCGTCTTCGCCGTCCAGCTGGGCCGAAAGCATCTCGCGCCACCGCTCACAAGCCATGAATACATAGTCGCGCGGACCGGCCCCAGAGTTCCCACCCGGCCGGACGGGAAAAAGGTCAGATCAGGCCGGGCGGGCCCTGCCCGATGGGCCAGGGTGAAGTCAGATCAGGCTGGGCGGGCCCTGCACGGTGGGCCGGGGCGGCAGGGCGCCGCTCCCGCCCATCAGACGGCGACGCTCACGGAAGGCCCGCAGGTTGGCCGTGTTGCCGCACGTGCTCACGTCGTGCCAGACGCCGCTGTTGTTGCGGGACGTGTCGAAGAACGCGGCCCGGCACTCGAAGTTGTTGCAGAGCTTGAGCCGGGGCCAGATGCCACCCTGCTGGGCCAGCAGGGCCTCGGCCCACAGCGCCGACGCCAGCCAGCGGGTCCCCCGCCCGGTGGGGACGATGCGGACCCAGCCGTCGGTGTCGGGGACCAGGCTCACCGGCACGTCGGCCGGCGGGAGCGCGCCCTCGGGACCGGAGTTGACGGTCGTGAGCAGCACGTTCTCGAAGGTGTTGCGCAGGCGTCGCAGCGAGCGCAGGTCGGACGACGAGATCAGCAGCGTCGGCGCCGGCAGGCCGGAGACCCGGGACCACGTGGCCAGCGCCTCGGTCAGCCATCGCTGGGCGTCATCGGCACTGAGCAGCAGGTCGGTGCCGTAGGACATGGGCGCGCGGGTGTTCAGCAGCTCCTGAAGAAGCGCCAGACCGGCGGGCGCCTCCCGTACGCCGTGCCGCGCACTGGCCATCCATGACATAGCCGAAGCGTACTTGATTCTTTTTCACGACCGCTCCCACCTCGGCTTTGGTTCCCCTTAAGAGATCGGATTTCCAACGTTGGGGGGTGGCCCACTTATGCCGATTCGCCACACTGCTGACGGTCACTTCGAGGTAAGTAACAAAAATTTCGCAGTAATGATCATCTCAACGGGCGGGAGCGGCGCCCGCCGGCAGCGGGCGCCCCACCTGGTCAGCCGTCGATCCGGGTGATGTTGCGGATCTTGTTGGCGGCGTCGAGAGCCGCCACCTTGTACGCCTCGGACAGGGTCGGATAGTTGAAGACCGTGTCGACCAGGTAGTCGACCGTGCCTCCGCAGCCCATCACGGCCTGCCCGATGTGGACGATCTCGGTGGCGCCCGTGCCGAAGACGTGCACACCGAGCAACTTTCCGGTGTCGGGGGCGACCAGGAGCTTGAGCATTCCGTACGAGTCACCGACGATCTGCCCGCGCGCCAGCTCGCGGTAGCGCGCGATGCCCACCTCGAACGGTGTCGCCGAGTCGGTCAGCTCGTCCTCGGTCTTCCCGACGAAGCTGATCTCGGGGATCGTGTAGATGCCGATCGGCTGGAGCTGGTGCATCTCGCGGGCCGGTTCGCCGCAGGCGTGGTGGGCGGCGAGGCGTCCCTGTTCCATCGAGGTCGAGGCCAGCGCCGGGAAACCGATCACGTCGCCCACGGCGTAGATGTTGTCGACCGCCGTACGGTAATTGTTGTCGACCTCGATGCGGCCACGCCGGTCGGCCTGGAGTCCGGCCGCTTCGAGGGCCAGGTCGTCGGTCTGGCCCTGCCGGCCGGCCGAATACATGACCGTGTCGGCGACGATTTTCTTTCCGCTCTTGAGAATGCACAGCGCGGCGGTCTGGTGACGCTCGACGGCGGCCACTTCCTCGCCGAAACGGAACGTGACGCTCAGGTCGCGCAGGTGGTATTTCAGCGATTCGATGATTTCGTCGTCGCAGAAGTCGAGCATCTGATCGCGCCGCTCGACCACGGTCACCTTGGTGCCGAGCGCGGCGAACATCGACGCGTACTCCATGCCGATGACCCCGGCCCCGACCACGACCATGCTGCGCGGCACGGACTGCAGGTTGATCACGCCGTCGGAGTCGACGATCGTCCGGTCGTCGAAGTCGACGCTGTCGGGCCGCGCGGGCCGGGTGCCGGCCGCAATGATGATCTTTTCGGCGCTGACCTTGCTCTCGCGGCCGCTGCCGCCGTCGACCCAGATCGAGTTGGCGTCGGCGAACCGGCCGGTGCCGGTGATCATGGTGACCTTGTTGCGGGCCAGCTGGTTGCGGATCACGTCCGTCTGGCGGCTGATCACGTGCTGCGTGCGGGCCGCGAGGTCACTCACCGTGATCTCGTCCTTGACGCGGTAGCTGCTGCCGTACAGATCACGCTGGCTGAGGCCGGTGAGATAGAGGACGGCTTCACGGAGCGTTTTCGAGGGCACGGTGCCGGTGTTGATGCACACGCCGCCGATCATGTCCCGCCGGTCGACTATGCCGACCCGTCGTCCGAGCTTGGAGGCAGCAATCGCGGCCTTCTGACCGCTGGGTCCGGAGCCCAGCACCAACAGGTCGTAGTCATACACATTGCTTAGCGTTGCAGTGCGAGGCCGTCCGGTCCACCGAGTCCGATTCTTTTTTCATGGTCTATTTACCTCCCGCCACACAGACCCCTTCCCTCGTACGCCGGGGCGCCGGCACCGCGGCGACCGGCGCGAACGCGGGAGGCCAGGCCGTCCGGTAGAGCTCGGCGCAGAGCACCACGCTCATCCACGGCACCCACGGGCCGCTCAGCGTCAGCGGTTCGGCCCGCCCGCGCACCTCGAGGGCGACCGACCACGGCATGGCGCCGGGCCGGATGGCCGTGATCGCCCAGAGCGGGATCTCCTCGCCGACGATCAGGCGCAGGTTGGTCACGACCGCGATCCGGCGCTCGCCGCCGTTGACGGTCACGGGAAGCCACCCGTACTGCTTCTCGGCCGCCCGCAACGGGATGGTCGGCGCCACCGCCGCCGGTCGCCCGCCGCGCCGGACGAGCGCGGTCAGCATGGTCATGGAACGAAAGCCCGCCGTCATCTGCTCGGCGTCGTACTCGGTCACCGGACCCCCTCTTCCCCCGGGACGCTTTCTGCGGCCCGACCGGAATGGTGACCCCGCGACGGCGTGGCGACCAGGGGCGACATGCCTTCAGAGCCCGATTTGCCTGTTCATCCGGAGCCCTTCTGCCGATACCGGCTAATCCTTGAGGGTCCAGACTGAGGGTGTGGGTGACGACCTGATCGCCGAGGCGGCGGCACTGACCGCGGCCGGCGACCACGGGTCGGCCCTCGGCGTCTACACCCGCGTCCTCGCCTCGGCCGCCCGGAATCCGGCGCGGCCGCCCTGGGAGGTGGCCGCCGCCCACATGCACTGGGTCGAGTCGGCCCGCTTCGCCGGCGTGCCGCTGCGCTCGCTGTTCCCGGTGCTCGACGCGGCCGAGCGCTACCTCGATTCGATCGGCCGCCCCGAGTGGCGCGGCGGCCTGCTGATCCAGCGCGCGGCCACCCACCGCGAGCTGGCCGAGTGGGACGAGGCGGTCGCCGCCGCCGAGGAGGCGCTGGCGGCCTATGTGCCCGGCGCCCCCGGCGCCACGCTCACGACCATCCGTTACCGGCTGGGCGACATCCTCGTCGGCGCCGGTCGCCACTACGACGCCGTGCCGCACTTCCGGGCGGTCCTCGACGACCCGGGCGCGGGGGCCACCGGTCGCTACCGGGCCCGTGTCGGCCTGTCCCGGTGTGCCCTGAGCCGCTGGCATCCGCACGACGCCGTCCGGCACGCCACCGCGGCCGTACGCGAGGCCGAGCCCCTGGGCGACGAGGCGCTCCGCCTCCCCCTGGACGCCCTGGTCGCGGCCCAGCGGGCCACACGCGACACCGAGGCCGCCACCGCTACCGCCGCCCGCCTGCTCGACGCCGCCCGCCGCCTCGGTTCCGCATACGCCATCTTCTTCGCCCTGCGGGCCGCCACCGACGTGGCCCTCGACCGCGGCGACCCCCGGGCCGCCCGTGACCTGCTCACCGAACTGGAGCAGGAGGCCACCGCCCTGGACGAGGCCAACGGCCACCGGCGGCGCTCGGCCGAGGCCGGCAAACGGGCCCGCCGCCTGGCCCGCCTGACCGCCGCGTCCACTTGAGCCGGTCGGCCGAATCGCGCCATACGGCGTTTCCACCGATACCCCCCACCAGGGCATTTCCGATATCCTTGTCGTCCGGGCACTATCGGCGCTGCGGAAAGAGAAGCTGTGTCGGACTTGGGTATCTCCCGCAGTCACCTCATCGAGGTTCTTCTACGCGTGCCGGGTCTCGAGAGCCGGCTGACCCGCGACAGCCGCGTCGCCGAGCTCAGCGAGGCGCTGACTCGTGATCTCATGTTCGCCCGGTCCGACGACGCCGCCGAAGATCTCGCCGCGCTGCTCGACGAACTGCTCGACGCCCCGGCCGACCTGCGTGCGTTCGGCGACATCATCGTCGCGCGGCACCGCGGTGACGCGGCGCAGCGGTTCGCCGAGCTCACCGTCGTACGCCCGCGTTCCTCCCGCCGCCACGTCTACCGTCCCGAGGAGCGGATCAACGGCGACATCCCGATCCGCAACCGCAACTTCACCGGCCGCATCGAGCTGCTCGAACGCCTGAGCCGCGCCCTCGAACAAGACTCGACGACCTCGGTGCTGCCGCCCGCGCTCAACGGCATGGGCGGCGTCGGCAAGACCCAGCTGGTCAACGAATACGTGCATCGCCACCTCGACCAGTACGACCTGATCTGGTGGATCCCGGCCGAGCAGATCTCGACCGTGCTGTCCTCGCTGACCCAGCTCGCCCAGCGCCTCGACCTGCCGCTCGCCGACGACCAGCAGGAGACCGCCCGCACGGTGCTCAACTGGCTGGCCGGCAGCGACCGCGAATGGCTGCTGGTCTACGACAACGCCGACGATCCGGCCCGCCTCACTCCCCTGCTGCCGTCGACCGGCGGCCACGTCATCGTGACCACCCGCAACGAGGAGTGGAGCACGATCGGCATCGCGATCGAGGTCGACGTCTTCCAGCGCAAGGAGAGCATCGAGCTGCTCACCAAGCGGGCCACCGACGACGCGGGCCATTCGATGATCACCGATGTCGAGGCCGACGAGCTGGCCGACAAGCTCGGCGACCTGCCGCTGGCGCTCGAGCAGGCCGCGGCGTGGTACCTCGCGACCCTCATGCCGATCCGGGAGTACATCGACCTGCTCGACGACCGCATCGAGCTGCTCAACGAGGGCAAGCCGCCGGGCTATCCGCTGACCGTGGCCGCGTTCGTGGCGGTCGCCATGGAAAAGCTGCGCGGCCTCGACGAGACGCTGGCCGAGCTGTTCGCGATGTTCGCGTTCCTGGGCGGCGACGGCATCCGCCAGTCGTTGCTGCGCCGTGGCAGCAGCGCCGCGTTGTCCGCCCCGCTGAGCCGGGCCCTGCAAGACTCCATGCGCACCAGTCAGATGGTCCGCGAGCTGCGCCGCTACGGCCTGGCCAAGACCGTGAGCCGCTCCCCGTCGGCGACCACGCCGGCCAGCGCCGACAAGTCACCCCGTCTGCAGGTGCACCGCCTGGTCCAGCGCGTGCTCCGCGACACCCTCGACCCCGCCGAGCGCGACCAGGCCCTCCGCAACGTGCAGAACCTTCTGGCCGTCGCGAACCCCGGCGACCCCGACGAGATCGGCGAGCTCGACCTGCAGAGCGAGATGGGCCCGCACCTGCGTCCCGCCGACATGATCCACTCCGGTACGCCGCAGGGCCGCCAGACGGTCCTCGACCACGCCCGGTTCCTCTACATCACCGGCGACTTCGACAGCAGCCGGCAGCTGGCCGCCGACGCCTCCGAGGGCTGGGCCGCCGAGGACCCGGCCGATCCCCACCTCGGGCCGGACGGCCAGTCCACTCTGCTGGCCCGGGCCCAGGTCGCGAACGCCACCCGGCAGCTGGGCGACAGCCAGCTGGCCGCCGACATCATCCGGGACACCTACGAGAGGTTCGTGCGCAACCCGAATCTGGGCCCCCGCAACGCCTTCACGCTGATCACCGGCAACCAGCTCGGCCACGTCATGCGCATCGACGGCCAATACCGCGACGCGCTGGAGTTCGACCAGCAGAGTGCCCGCCTGCACAAGGACGTCTTCGGCGACGACGAGGTCTACACCCTCCGCGTGCGCAGCAACGTCGCCGTCGACCAGCGGCTGATGGGCGAGTTCGACGCCGCGCGGGCCCTCGACGAGGAGGTCGCCTCGCACTACGCGGGCAGTGGCCGCGACGTCGAGGCCTTCCGGATGAACATCAACGTGGCCCGCAACTACTACGGCCTCGGCCAGTACAAAAAGGCCCTGCAGCGGCTCGAGGAGTGGCTGCCGCTGCAGAAGACACTGATCCGCGACACCCACCCGCTCGCCCTCATGGCCCAGCGGACCCACGCGATCACCCTGCGCAAGCTGGGCCGGCTCGACGACGCCGTCCAGGTGATGCGGGAGGCGCACGAACGCACCGTCCGCACCCTGAACGAGGTGCACGAGCACTCCGTGGTGGCCGCGATGAGCCTGGCCAACGCCTACCGCCAGGCCGGGCAGCTCGAGCCGGCGGCCAAGCTGATGCAGAAGGTGCTCGACCGCTACCGCACCGACTTCGGCCACGAACACCCGCTGACCCTGGCGGCCGAGGTCAACCAGGCCGTCCTGCTGCGGGCCCAGGGTGAGGTCGGCGCCGCGACCGGGATCGACGAGACGGCCTATGCGCGTCTGCGGGACAAGCTGGGCCCCGGCCACGCCTACACGATCTGCGCGGGCACCTCGCTGGCCACCGACTACGCGGCCACCGGTCGTACGGAGGAAGCTCTTGCCCTCTCGAAACGCGTGGTCGAGCTCAGCCAGGCGGCCGGCGACCACCCCTACGTGCTGATGCGGATCGTCAATCTCGCCCACGACCTGCGAGCCACCGGCGAGCCGGAGCGGGCCTCCGAGGTGTTCGACGACGCGCATCGTCGTCTGCGGGAACTGCTGGGCGCCGAGCATCCCGAGGTTCTGCTGGTCGCGGCGGGCCGGCGTCTGGAAGGCGACATCGAGCCGCCGCCGACCTGACCGCGGTTACGCCCGGTTGTGCTCCCGCCAGGCGTCGTAGATGTGGGCCAGCGTCGCCTTCGCTGCCGTGTCGGCCTCGGCCGGAACAGACTCGGCCAGCAACCGGTCGGCGGTCCGGCGCAACCCCGCCACGAAGTCCTCGCCGTCGCGGGTCAGCGCACCCGACTCCTCGATGGCGGTCAGGCCCCGGTCGACCTGCAGCCGGGCCTCGGCGAAACGGGCCGTGGCGACCGCGACCGGCCCCTGCAGCGCCCGCCACGTGTCGGCGACGCCGACGAAGGCGTAGACGCCCTGCAGGAGGCCGGCCAGCGGCCGCGGGTCGGTGCGCCAGGGCGCGAAGTAGCGGCCCTCGTCGGCCGGGTCGGTGAGCCGGGTCAGGTCGAGCAGGGCGCTCAGCTTGGAGTGCTGGAACTCGTGGACCAGCGTCACCGCGAAGTCGTGCGGGGTGGGCGGCAGGGTCAGGCCGAACACCCCGAAGGCGTGCCGGAGCGTGGCGCTGCGGGCGGCGCGGGGATCCGTCTGAGCCAGCGGCACCAGCGTCTCGAGACCGGCCGCGATCTCCGCTGCCCGCTCCGGCAGGTTGCCGGTGAGCAGCGCCCACGCCTCGGCGAACATCTGCCTCCACTGCTCCACCTCGGCCGCGGAGAGCCGGGTGGCGGGCGGGACGTGATAGCCGTGCCGGTAGGGGTGCAGGTCGTCCAGGCCGAGGTCGATCCCGGGGGCGGCCATCCGGCGGACCGGCAGCCAGCCCGGCACCTCGTCCGACGGGTCGGCCGGCACCTCCAGCCCCCCGCGGCCGGTGGTGGCCAGCAGCCGCCCGTTCGACGAGGTCACCGTCACGGTCGGGGCGTCACCGGCCTCGACCGCGCCCAGCCCGGGCAGCACCGCCCCGCTCTCGTGGACCGGCACCTGAACGGAACCGTCCACCCCGGCCGCGGCCGCGGCTACGACGGCGATGGCGGCCAGGTGGTCACGGTCGGCCTCGGCCAGCACGTCCTGGGTCACCGCGCGGCCCGCGATCGCGCTCCAGCCGCCCACCAGCGGAGCGCCGACGACCGTCCGGAAGCGGGCCGGCGCCACCGCCCGTGACCGTTCCAGCAGCTCGCGCAGCGCCGCCCCGCCGTCGGGGAACTGTTCGAGGACGAGCCGGATCAGCAGCAGGTGCTTGCTGACCTGGGCCTCCCGCAGGTCATGGATCGCCTGGGGGCCGCCCAGACCGGTCGCGAGCTGCTCGAACGTGGCGCGGCGGAGCTGGTGAACGTCGATCATGGCTGACTCCCGGTTCGCGAGAAGAGGTCGGCGCGGATGCGGTCGTAGACGTGGCGGACGAACACCCGCAGGTCGGCGCAGTAGACCGAGGGAGCGCGGAACCCGGCGCCGGCGCGATAACGGTGGACGTAGTGGCCGCCACCGCAGAAGGCCATGGCGGGGCACGCCCGGCATTCGTCGCTCAGCGCCAGCGGGCCGATCTGCCGGGCCACGATGCCGGGGTCGTCGAGCGCGGCGTCGAAGGAGTCCGTCCGGACGTTCAGCCCGGTCGCGCACGCGCCCGGATAGGCGCTCTTCAACGCGTCGACCTGCTCGATCGCGCCGTCCGACTCGACCACCAGCACACCCGAGGGGCTCAGGCCGATCTGCTCGCTGCGGCTCGCGCCCCCGAGCACCAGGTTGATCGTGTCGTCGAAGAGCCGGATCCGGGTCGGTGACCGGTCGGCGTACCACCGGTCGAAGAAGGCGATCAGCCAGCCGGCGTGCGCCCGGGACGGCGGGTTGTCCCAGTTCGCGTGCGGGAGCAGCAGGTCGACGGCCGGCGGCTCGAAGCTCATCAGCTGCTCGTAGCAGGCGATCGGATCGGTCTCGGCGGCGACGGTGCAGAGCAGGCCCGCGTACGCCCTCCGGTTGCCCGGCCGACGCAGCAGTTCGAGGGCACGTTCGACCGCGGTGAAGCTGCCCCGCCCGTTGGGCATGCGCCGGTGCCGGTCGTGATCGGCCCGGGTCCCGTCGACGCTGACCCCGACCGCGACGCCCAGCCGCACCAGCGTCGCCACCGTGGCCTCGGTGAGCAGGACGCCGTTGGTCTGCATCCCGAACTCGACCTGACAGCCGGCCGGGAAGACCTCACGCGCCGCGGTGACGAGCCCGGCGATGCGGTCGGCGCCGTAGAGCAGCGGCTCACCGCCGTGCAGCACGATCCGTACGCGGTCGAGCCGGTGCCGCCGCGCGTGGGCGGCGAACCGGTCCAGCGCCGCGTCGCGCACCTCGTCCGGCATCGTGCGGGGCCGCTCGCGCCAGCTCTGGTCGGCGTGCTCGTAGACGTAGCAGTAGTCGCAGGCGAGATTGCACCGCTGATGGATCTTGAGAACCAGTTCCCGGAACGGGACGGGTTCGTGCCCGCCGGCCCGCAGCGCGGCGATGTCGAGTTCGGCGTACGGCCAGGGCGCCGCTCTCCGGTGCGCCGCCCGGACATCGTCGGCGACGGGCATCAGCTGTCGGAGACGAACGAACCGAACGAGCTGATCACCCCGTCGCGGTCGTGCAGGCTGCGCAGCACGCGGCCCAGGGCACGTTCGATGATCTCGTTATCCTCCCCGACCGCGCGATCGAGAGGGACCCTCGAAAGGTCGACGAGGGGTGCCCATGGCTCGCCGTCCGGTGCTTCCGGAGCAGATTCGACCTTCAACTTTTACCTCCCCGCCCGGGCAGTGGAGGGAACCTGCCGGAGATGGACACAGGAGTTCATCTAATCGCGTCGGCGTGACCGTTATTCCCGCTTTCCACGCCACCTGACAAGACTTGACAAAACTTGCCTCGGACGGGGTTTAAGCAGACGGAACCTCGACATCCAGCAGAACTCTGACCCCGCCGGCCACCTGGCTCACCAGCGTATGACCGGCCCCGAAACGCCGCCGCAGCACCGCCAGAATGTGGTCGAGGCTCGGCGCCGGCCCGTCGCCCTCGTCGCGCACCGCCCGGTCGGCCGCGAAACCGGCGGCGGCCAGCAGGGTGTCGAGGTGGTCGGGCCCGAAAACCTTCCAGGCCAGGGTGTAGGCCCGGCTCGACCACGACCGGGCCTCGGCCGGATCGGTCATCGCCGTCGCGGCGGCCCGGTTCACCGCGGCCACGACAGTGAACGGATGCTGCTCGCCGAGCTGCCCGGTCAGCGCGTCGTACGCCTCGTCGAGCACCGTCACGGCCTCAGCCGCCCGGCCCTGGGCCAGAAGGACGGCGGCCGTGTTGACCCGGGCCACGGACACGAGCGGATTCCGCTCGCCCATGGCCGCCGCGTAGCCCTCGGCCGCCTGACGGCAGTAGTGCAGCGCGGTCTCGTGCTGGCCCAGCGCCCGCAGAGCGTTGCCGTAACTCATGCCGACCGCCAGCGTCAGCTCGCGCCGCGGCCCCTCCTGGTGCAGGCAGGCCTGATAGCAGGCGCCGAGCTGGTCGACAGCCGGGGCGAGGCGGCCCAGGCGGCGGAAGGCGACGGCCGTCATGCGGCGTGCCCGCACCAGCTCCCGTCCCCGCTCCCCCGTGGTCAGGGGAGCCAGCAGGTTGCCCACCTCCTCGTGGCGGCCCAGCCCGTAGAGGTCCTCGGCCAGCGCGTTCGTCAGCCGCAGGCGGTGGCGGTCGTCGCCGGCGCGGTCGGCCGGCAGCGCGTCGAGGTCTTCCCGGTCATCCGCCTCGGCCTCCTCGAACAAGCCGAGGAACCGCCGGCTGACCGACAGGTTGTAGCGGCTGGCCAGGCGTCGCTGGTCGTCCGCGCCGAAGGCGTTCACGTGCCGGGCGTGGGTCGACCGGTCGAGCTCGTACGCCTCCCGGTAGCGCCCCGCGATGCGAAGGTCGTGCCCGCGGCTCCGAGCCAGATCGAGCGTGATCACGTGGCCGGGCAGATGGGACGGGTCGTCCTCGATCAGCTCCATGGACTCGCCGGTCAACCGCTCGGCCTCGGCGTACCGGCCGTCGGCCCGCAGCGCGTTGGCCAGGTCCCGCCGGATCTGCAGCACCAGCTCGTCCGTGGGGGCCAGCTGGTCCTGGTCCCGCAGGGCGGCCATGACGTCGTTGCCCAGCCGCTGCGCGGCGCCGAGATCGCCGGAACGGAACAGGAAGCGGATCTGGTGGTGCAGGGTCCGATAGACCGGTCGCCGGAAGAACCGGATCAGGTCGGCCGGCCGCACGTGCGGCGCGATCGCGGCGTGCCGGTCCGCCGTCGCCGGTTCCTCGGGGTGGGCCGGATCGGCCAGGGTGAGGATGTCGGCGACGTCGCGCCGGTTGATCTCGCCCCACGCCGTGCGCACCCGTTCCCGCAGCACGAGGCGGACGATCGCCGGCATCTCGATCCATTCGCCGTCGGCCGGTCCGCGGGCCAGGCCGATGCGGGTGAGCGCCTGCAGCTGACCGCGGAGCACGGCCACGTCGCCCAGGGCGGACCGGGCGTTGGCCGAGAGCTCGCCGCGCACGCCCGCCCGGAGCATCCACAGCGGAACCCGGCTCGGCCCGAACCCGAGCAGCAGGGTGAGCAGGGGAAGAAGCTCGGGTTCGGCGGAGAGCAGGCCCCGCACGATCGACTGCATCTCGGCGGCCACCCCGGACGACTCGGCCCCGGGCCCGGTCAGCATGTGCTCGACCGGATCGGCCAGGCGGCCGGCCAGGTCTTCCCAGGTCGCGGCGCCCTCCTCGCGCAGCCGGGCGACCTCGGCCAGGCCCAGCGGCGACCGGCCGGCCACGGAACTGACCCGCACGATCTGTTCGGGTGTCAGCTGCGCGTCCTGCTTGCGCAACAGCTGGGCGGCCTCGGCCTCGTCGAGGTCGGGCACCTCGAACCGGTCGTGCCGGCTCTCCTGGGCCCAGGTGGCGTTGCGGGTGGTCACGACGACGGTGCCGCCCCGCATGCGGATCAGTCTCTGGATGTCACCGCTGATCACCCCGTCGAAGACCAGCAGGTAGGGCCCCGACCGGGCGAGCAGGGCGAAGAGCTCCTCCAACGCCTGCTGGCCGTCGACGGCGACCAGACCGAGGTCACGCGCGAGCCGGAACAGGGATTCCAGGGCCAGCTCGACGTTGTCGGCCCGCACCCACCACGTGATCGCGTAGTCGCCCGCGTGCTGCCGGACGTATTCCGCGGCGAGCTGCGTCTTCCCGGATCCGATCGGGCCGAAGAGGACGAGGGGCGTCTCGGGCGAGCGCCGCAACCGGGCCTCGATCTCGTCGAGAACGTGTTCCCGGCCGGTGAAGAAGGGGGAACGGGCCGGCAGTTCGCCGTGCACCCGGAACGCGACCGTCGCCGACGGTGCGGGCAGGGCCGGCCGAACGGTGGAGGTGGGCAGCGAGAATGGCACGTCCGCGGGTTCCGGCGCGCTGGCCGAAATCCAGAGGGTATTAAAATCGCGAAGCAGTTGGTGAACGTCGGCCCAATGTTCCGACATGTCGTTGAGCGCCACGATGATCGATTTGAGGCGGGCCCAGCTCGGCACCGTCTTTCCGCGGAGAACGGAATTGATCGTCTCGTGCGAAACCGGATCGAGGTCGGCCCACTCGTTCTCGTTTCGCGGGCCGGCGCGCTTCACAAGGTCGATGCGCTTGCTGATGATCCGCGTCGCGGGCTTTCCGGCATGGTTGTAGAGATCGTGCAGTGGCTCCAGGAGATCGCGGCGAGGGCCCGCCGGCACCTCCGGGCCTGGCAAAGCGATGGGCACCCCGCACGCTCCGAGCCGCGTCGCAGATCCACGATGTCAGACCACTAAGGATTCCATGAGGTCACCGCCCGAACAACTGACCATGGGTGCGGGTCGAGAAACGACAGATCCTGTCAAGCCGTGTGTGACCCGGCCGGAAGTGTTGTCAGGGCCCGTTGGCGGCTGGTCAAGCAATCCCGATCGGAGCCGTTTCTCGGAAATCCTCGAGGGAGCGATGTTGCCCGGCCTCGCCAAGGAGAACCCTCGTGCTCGATTACCTCGATCCCACCGTACTCGGAATCGCTCTGGTCATCTGGCCCGCCACCCGTTCGCTCATCGTCATGGGCGCGGCGGCCATCACCGTGTATTCGCGGGACGAACGCCGGCGGAGGGCCGCGGAGCGTGTGCTCCGGGCCCTCGGCGGTTCCGGCGAACCCGGCGAGAGCTGACCCGTCAGGCCGCGGCCGCCAGCAGGGTGGTGCGGCTGGTCGCGTCGGCCGACTCGTCGTCCGGCTGCTGCTGGGCGGCCCGGGCGGCGGCCACCCGCGCGGTGTAGGCGGCGATCTCGTGCGCCACGTCGGCCTCGGTCCAGCCGAGCGCCGGGGCGAGCAGCGGCGCGGCGGTGCGGGCGGCGGCCACTCCGCGGTCGGGGGTTTCGATCGAGATCCGCGTACGCCGGGAAAGCACGTCCTCGAGGTGCCGGGCGCCCTCGTGAGTGGCCGCATAGACCAGCTCGGCCCGCAGATAGTCGGGCGCCCCCGCGACCGGCTCGCCCAGGTCCGGGTCGCCGGCGATCAGCGCCAGCAGCTCGCCGGTCAGGGTGCCGTAGCGGCGCAGCAGGTGCTCGACCTGCGCCACCTGCAGACCGGCCTGGCGGGCCAGGGTCGCGCGCCGGTTCCACAGGGCCTGGTATCCGGTGGCCCCGAGCAGCGGAACCTGGTCGGTGCACGAGGGCGGCACCGGCGTTGCGAGGTCACGGACGGCCGCGTCCACGGCGTCCTTGGCCATCACCCGGTAGGTGGTGTATTTGCCGCCCGCCACCACGACCAGCCCCGGCACCGGGGTGCCGACCGCGTGCTCGCGGGAGAGCTTGGCCGTCGTCGAGGCGGCGGCCGACAGCAACGGGCGCAGACCGGCATAGACGCCCTGCACGTCGTCGCGGGTCAGCGGTGTCGCCAGGGCCTTGTTGACCTCGTCGAGCAGATAGTCGACGTCGCGTCCGGAGGCGGCCGGGTCGTCCTTGTCCAGGGTCCAGGCGGTGTCGGTGGTCCCGATGATCCAGTGCCGGTCCCACGGGATGACGAACAGGACACTCGTCACGGTGCGCAGGATCATGCCGGTGCCGCCCGAGATGCGGTCGCGCGGCACCACCAGGTGGATGCCCTTGCTCGCGGTCACCCGGAACTGGTCCTCGGCGCCCAGGCCGGCCAGCAGCGCCTGGCTGTCGCCGGTCCACACCCCGGTCGCGTTGATCACCACCTTGGCCCGCACCTCGAACTCGCGGCCCGTCTCGAGATCGCGGGCCCGCACGCCGGCGACCCGGCCGTCCTCACGCCGGAAACCGATCACCTCGGTGCGGCTGGCCACCTGAGCCCCGTACGCAACCGCCGTGCGCACCAGGAACATGGTGTGGCGCGCGTCGTCGACCTGGGCGTCGTAGTAGCGGATGGCGCCGACCAGCGAGTCGGGACGCAGCGACGGGAACGCCCGCAACGCCTCGGTCTTGCTGAGGTGGCGGTGCCGCGGCAACCCCGCACCCCAGCCCGAGAGCGCGAGCGTGTCATAGAGGGCGACACCGGCTCCGGCATACAGCCTCTCCCACGCGCGATGCCGCAGCGGATAGAGGAAAGGCACCGGCCGTACGAGGTGCGGAGCGAGCCGCTGGATGAGCAGTCCCCGCTCCCGCAGCGCCTCACGGACCAGCGAGAAGTCGAGCATCTCGAGGTAGCGCAGCCCGCCGTGGATCAGCTTGCTGGAACGGCTGGACGTGCCGCTGGCGAAGTCGCGGGCCTCGAGCAGCCCGACCGAGAGCCCCCGGGTGGCCGCGTCGAGGGCCGAGCCCGCGCCCACCACACCGGCCCCGATGACCAGCACGTCGAGTTCGTCGCCGCTCGACAGGGCGGCCAGCGCGCCGGCGCGCGTCTGAGGCGAGATCAGTCCGGTTTGCATGAGGGTCCCCATCTCACGAGATCCAGTCGAGGGTTCGGTCGATGGCGGCTCGCCATCGGGTGACGCCGTCCGCGCGGCGCTCGGCGGTCCAGCCCGGCTGCCAGCGCCGGTCCTGGTGCCAGTTGGCGCGCAGGTCGTCCAGGGAGGTCCAGAAGCCGACGGCCAGGCCCGCGGCGTAGGCGGCCCCGAGCGCGGTGGTCTCGGCGACCGCGGGCCGGCTGACCGGCACGCCGAGGATGTCGGCCTGGAGTTGCATGCAGAGCGCGTTGGCCGTGACGCCGCCGTCGACGCGCAGGCTCTCCAGCGTGGTGCCGCTGTCCTGCGCCATCGCCTCGACGACGTCGCGGGTCTGATAGCAGATGGCCTCGAGCGCGGCCCGGGTGATGTGCGCAGCGGTGTGGAAGCGGGACAGTCCGACGATCGCGCCGCGTGCGTCGGGCCGCCAGTAGGGCGCGAACAGACCCGAGAAGGCCGGTACGAAGGAGACGCCCGCGGTGTCCTCGACCTGCCCGGCCAGCGTCTCGCTGTCGGAGGCCGAGTCGAGCACGCCGAGCTGGTCGCGCAGCCACTGCACGGCCGCGCCGGCCGCCGCGATCGAGCCTTCCAGGGCATAGACGGGTTTCTGCTCGCCGAACCGGTAGGCCACCGTGGTGATCAGCCCGTGGTTCGACCGCACGGGTTCGGTGCCGGTGTTCATCAGCAGAAAACCGCCGGTCCCGTACGTGCATTTGGCGTCACCGGGCGCAAAACACGTCTGCCCGAACAGCGCGGCCTGCTGGTCGCCGATGGCCGCGGCGATCGGCACCCCCGGGAACGCCTCGCCATAGATCTCGCCCGACGAGCGGATCTCCGGGAGCATCACCCGCGGGATGACGAAGTGCCGCAGCAACTCGTCGTCCCAGTCGAGGGTCTCGAGGTTCATCAGCATCGTGCGGCTGGCATTGGTCACGTCGGTCAGGTGCCGGCCGCCGGTCAGGTTCCAGATCAGCCAGCTGTCGACCGTGCCGAACCGGATCTCGCCCCGCTCGGCGCGGGCCCGCAGGCCGTCGACGTTGTCGAGCAGCCACCGCACCTTGGTCGCCGAGAAGTAGGTGGCCGGGGTCAGGCCGGTCCGCGAACGGATCAGGGCGGCGTCGAGGTCGCGCACCAGATGCTCGGTGCGGGTGTCCTGCCAGACGATCGCCGGGGCCACCGGCCGGCCCGAGTCCTTGTCCCAGAGCACGACGGTCTCGCGCTGGTTGGTGATGCCGATGGCGGCCAGGTCGGACGGGCCGAGCCCGGCGCCGCCGAGCGCCACGTCGATCGTCTTGAGGGTGTTCTCCCAGATCTCGGTGGCGTCGTGCTCGACCCAGCCCGCGGCCGGGAAGATCTGCCGGTGCTCGAGCTGGTGCCGGGCGATCTCGGCGCCGGAGCGGTCGAAGATCATGAAGCGGGTGCTGGTCGTGCCCTGGTCGATCGCGCCGACGTACATGGTTCCCTCCCCGGGCCGTCCTGTGCTCGAAACTAGGAAGCAACACCGGCGTCGACAACGGTCAGCGTGCGACAATGTCGCACGTGCCGGGCCTGATCCAGTCCATCGAGCGGTCGTCGGCCGTGCTCCGGCTGCTGGCCGCGGGCCGGCTGCGGGTCAAGGAGATCGCCGACGCGCTCGACCTGCCCAAATCGACCGCCCACAGCATCCTGCGCACGCTGGAACACATCGGCTTCGTCGAGCAGGACACGCAGAGCGCCCGCTACCGGCTCGGCCGCGGCCTGCTGGAGCTGGGCGACGGCGGCCTCGACCTCAACGAACTGCGCGGGCGGGCGCTCAACTGGGCCGACGCACTGGCCGCCCGCAGCGGCGAAGAGGTGCGCATCGGCGCCCTGCGCGACGACCGGGTCGTGGTGGTGCACCACGTCTTCCGGCCGGACGACTCGATGCAGTCGCTCGACACCGGCCGCCTGCTGCCCCCGCACGCGACGGCACTGGGTCACGTGCTGCTGGCGTACAACGCCCCGGCAGTCGAGGTCGCGGTGCGAGCGGGCCTGGAGGCGTACACGCGAAGGACCTTGACCTCGCCCCGTGATCTGGCGCGGGCGCTCGGCGAGACCCGGAACCGGGGTTGGAGCCTGTCGGTCGAGGAGTGGGAGGCCGGACGGGGCGGGATAGCGGCGCCGGTGCGCAGCTTCGGAGGACTGGTGGTCGGCGCAATCGGCATCTCGGGGCCGGTCGAACGGCTCTGCGACACACGGCGGCAGGCGCGACCGGCGCTGGTCGACCACGTCACCGCGACCGCCCGCGCCGTCACCCGCGACCTGTCCGGGCCACGCGCGTGACCGAGCGTTACGTCCTGGCCATCGACCAGGGAACCACGTCGACCCGGTGCATCCTCTTCGACCGGCGCGCGACCGTGGTGGCGGTGGCACGCGGCGAGCACCCGCAGTCGTATCCGCGGCCCGGCTGGGTCGAGCACGACGCGGCCCGCATCTGGCGGGACGTGCAGCGGCTGATCCCGCGGGCGCTGCGCGAGGCCGGGATCGGGTTGTCGCAGGTGGCGGCGATCGGCATCGCCAACCAGCGCGAGACCGTCGTGCTCTGGGACCGGGCCTCGGGCACGCCGGTGGCGCCGGCCATCGTCTGGCAGGACACCCGGACGGCGTCGATGCTCGACTCCCTGGACGGCGAGTTGATCCGCGCCCGTACGGGCCTCCCGCCGGCCACCTATTTCTCCGCCACGAAGGTGAAGTGGCTGCTCGACCGCTCACCCGATCTGCGGGCGCGCGCCGAGCGGGGCGAGGTGCTGTTCGGGACCATGGACAGCTGGCTGATCTGGAACCTGACCGGCGGCCGGCACCTGACCGACGTGACCAACGCCGGCCGCACGATGCTGATGGACCTGACGACCCTGTCCTGGGATCCGGAACTGCTCGACATGTTCGGCATCCCGCCGGCGATGCTGCCCGAGATCCGGTCGTCGTCCGAGATCTACGGCGAGGCGTTCCCCGGGGTGCCGATCGCCGCGGCCATCGGCGACCAGCAGGCCGCGCTGTTCGGGCAGACGTGTTTTGCGCCCGGTGACGCCAAATGCACGTACGGGACCGGCGGTTTTCTGCTGATGAACACCGGACCCACACCGGTGCGCTCGAACCATGGCCTGATCACCACGGTCGGTTACCGGATCGGGGCGGGTGAGGTCGCGTACGCGCTGGAGGGGTCGATCGCCATCGCGGGCTCGCTGGTGCAGTGGGTACGCGACGGGCTCGGCCTGATCGGCACCGCCTCCGAGATCGAGACGTTGGCGGGCACGGTCAGCGACAACGGCGGGTGTTACATCGTGCCGGCGTTCTCGGGACTGTTCGCGCCGTACTGGGAGAGCGAGGCCCGTGGGGTGATCGTCGGCCTCACGTCGTACATCACCAAGGGTCATCTCGCCCGGGCGGTGCTCGAGGCCACCGGGTGGCAGACGCGCGACGTGGTCGACGCCATGAACGCCGACTCCGGACTCGCGCTGACCGCCCTGAACGTCGACGGCGGGATGACCGCCGACAACCTGCTGATGCAGACCGTGGCCGACTTCCTCGACGTGCCGGTGGTGCGTCCGATGGTCGCCGAGACGGTGTCGGTCGGGGCCGCCTACGCCGCCGGGCTGGCCGTCGGTTACTGGTCCGACCTGCGCGACCTGCGGCAGAACCGCCATTCCGCCGGCCGGTGGAAGCCCGCCATGGACGCATCCCGGCGCGCTTCCGAATACGCGAACTGGAAGAGGGCCGTCGAAAGCGCCGTCTTTTTCAGCCGCCGACCCTGACTGTTCTTCGTCCGGCTTTATTCGGCTCTTTGTTCGGTGCTCCGGACCACCGCCACCGGGCAGTCCGAGTCGCGGATCAGGGCCTGGCTGGTCGAGCCGAGCAGCAGCCCCGCGAGCTGACCGCGCCCACGCGACCCCACCACGACCAGGGCCGCCCCCGCGGTCTCGTGGGTCACCGCCGATTCGGCCGGCCCTTCGACCAGGCGCTCGTACGCCGCCACGGCCGGAAACGTGGCACGCCACGGCACCAGAGCATCCGTCAGCAGTCGCTGGGCCGCGGCCGCCCACTCCTCCCGCGAGGCAGCTCCCGCCGTGGCGGCCGCCGCCAGCGTGCCCGCACCCGTCGGCACCAGCGGCTGTTGCCAGGCGTGCACCGCGAACAACGCACACTCGCGCCGGTCGGCTTCACGGAAAGCAAAGGCCAGGGCGGGTTCGTTCGAGCGGGACCCGTCAACCGCAACCACCACCGGCCCGACCGGATCGGTGTCCCCGCGCACGACAATCACCGGACACTCGGCCTCGGCCACCACCCGAACCGCAACCGACCCGGTCAGAGCAGTCGCAAGCCGCCCGCGCTCACTTTCCCCCAGCACGAGCAGCGAGGCGTCCTTCGAAGCACCGACCAGCGCCGGAACCCGGTCACCGGGAACTTCGTACGCGGAAAAATCCAGCCCCGACCCAGCTTCCACAACCGCGGCGTTCAACACCCGCTCACTGACCGCCACCGGCTCCGACGTGCCGGCCGCATAGATCACCCGCAGCGGAAGGCCGGTCTCCCGCGCATGCCGAGCCGCCCACCGCACAGCCGCGGCCGCCCCGTCCGACCCATCCACCCCGACCACTACGGGTTTTCGTACGTCCATGCTTCCTGTTTGCCGGACGCTCTTGTCGGAAGCCCTTCATAACCATGACAGTTCCAAGACTCATCGTCACAGAGCGAGCTGCCAGATCAGCTCTTCCCAGGTCTCCTCCCGGACCGCCCGCGACGCCGACTCGGTCAGGTCGACAGCGATCTGGGAACACAGGAACTGTGTGATTCCCATGATCGTGAGCCGGATCTGCTCCCACTCGCGGGCATCCTCCCGGACCTCGGCAAAACTTCGCTGGCCGGCCTTGTTGGCGATGTGCGAGAGCGTGTTCCGGCGTTCCGCGAACTGGGTGAAATGCCGGCCGATCTGCTTGCCGACGTGTTCGGGCAGGCCTCGGCGCACCGCGACGACAAGCTGGGTGACCGCGCTGCTGCCGTTCTCCGCCTCGGGTTGCATGCCCTCGGCCAGGCCGGTTCCGCGCCAGAAGGTGGACGTTCCCATCATCTCCGGCCACGGCGGCGTGAGCTTCGAAAGATGGAGGACGTGCTCGACCAGCCCCTCGTAGGCGGTCCGAACATTCGGGTCCTGCGGAAGCATCGCCGGGGCAACCGGAAGGTTCTGGTCGATGTCGCCGACCACCATGCCGAGGGTCCAGCCCACCACGACCGGCTTCCACATGGCGGGGAGCTGCGACGGCGCTTGCGGCACCTCCGCGAAGACGCGTTCGGTCACACGGGTACGCAGATCGACGCCGAAGTCGTAACTCGAACCGCCGGCCCGCAGCGGGGCGAGCAGCCAGCTGGCCAGAAGCGCGTGCGCGTCGTCGAGCGGTTCGGTAGTGAACTCCAAGTCCCGCTGCCAGGTCTTCTCATACCGGTCGGCCGCTTCGGTCAGCCAGGACAGGTCTTGCCCGATCTCGTCGAGTCGTTCCTCGAGGAGATCGGCATGGGCAGAGCTCCCGGCCAGCATGCGGTAGAGCTCGGCGAAGACCAGCGGCGACAGTTCGCAGTTCAGCCCCACAGCGCGCGCTCCAACCGGACGTCGAGGGGCGCCTGCGGTTCATCGCCTACGGCGTTGTCGAGGTTCACGGGCAGACGGGCCAGGCCGGCCTTCGTCAGATTCGGGATGACGCTGCCGGTCAGGAGAGCTTGGCGCAGGCCGTACCCGGTCTGGCCGTTGAGATAGCGCACGAGAGCCGGCCCGATGGCCGGGTCGTGCAGGCGCAGCACGAAGAGGTTCCGGTCGACGACGGTCGTCGTCGTGGCCGGCGCGGCGTGCGGCCGGTTGCCGGCCACGGCCACGAACACATCACCCGGCTCGGCCACCACGGTGTTCGGCCCGGGCGGCGTCCACCGGCGGACCGGCCGGCCACCGAGCACGCCGATGTCGGTCACCGGCAGCAGATCCGGGCCGGGTTCGGTGCTGTACCCGGCGCTGCTTCCCCGGACGATCTGACGGCAGAGTTCGCCCAGCGGGACGCCGTCGTCCAGCGCCTGCGGGGTCGGGGTGGCGAGCGCGGTCTGCCAGTCGCCGTCGGCGAGGTCGGTGATCCGCCACCAGGTCTCGCGGGCCTCCTCCTCGGCGCGTCGGGTGGTGAGCTCGATGTCGCTCAACCGCCGGCGCAGCCGCGCCCGGTCGGCGGGAGACGGCAGCGGGACGGCCAGGTCAAGCAGGGCGGCCTTCGTGGTGGCGGTTCGAGCCGTGCCGGACGCGATGTGGGTGCGGAACATGCGGCCGGAACTGCTGCTGAGCACCGCCCAGATCCACAGTCCGAGGTCGGCGTCCGCGGCGTGCAGCCCGAGGAAGGAGGACGAAACCAGGGCACCGACATGCTCGGTTCCGACCAGCAGCAACGGCCGGTCCGGGGAGGTCGGCACCAGCACGTCGCCGGGGTGCAATCCCGTACCGGCGTCTCGGACCTGATAGGCGGCACCCCGGTATCTCAGGCTGCGCCGGCGCACACCGCCGCCGACCGGATCGAGGCTCGCCGGGGTGATGACCGGCGCGTCACGCTCGACCCAGCTCTCCGCCGGCAGTGCCGAGGTCACATCTCGCAGCCGCGCCAACGCCGTGCCGGGGCCGGGCCAGCTCAGCGCGGCCGCGGTCAGGGCGGCCGGGTCCCACGTGGCAGCGTCGCGCAAAGACGTCACCGTCGACGAGATCATGGCCGTTCCCCGTCGATGTGCTTGAGCGCGGCCTGCAGAGCGGCGCCGTCCGGGGCGAGCTGGGTCTCCCAGTCCTCGCCGAGCTGAGCCACGAAGGTGTCTCCCGGCTCAGAAGCGTCGACCACCATCAGGACGGTCCGGACGTTGGCCCCGGGAACGGCGCCGTTGGGCAGGCCGAGGATGGCCGCCACCCGGAAGTGCGTCGCCAGGTAACGCCGGTAGGACTCGACATCGGCGCGGAAGGTGATGTTCAACGACAGATGCAGCACGGCCCGGCCGCCCGGTTTCAGGAGGCGCAGAAGCCGGTCCAGCAGCAGACTGTCGCCGTTGCGAGTCTTCGAGCCGTCCATCAGCTCGTGGGGCTCGGAGAATCGCAGACCGAACGGCGGCCCGGACACCACGCAGGCCGACCGGGGCAGATCGGCCTCCAGAGCGTCGGCCGCGACAACCTCGACCGGTACCGGGCTGACCTCGGCGATCGACCGCGCCACGTCCACGGTCCGCCGGTCGAGGTCGTACCCTCGGGCGACCCGCAGCCCGGTGCCGTTCCGCTGGGCGAGTTCGACGGCGTCCCAGAGGAACGAGCCCGCCCCACAGAACGGATCGAGCAGGTCCTCGGTGAGTTTGGCGCCGGCCAGCTCGGCGACCGCCCGGGCGATCGTCTTGTGGCTGGTGAAGAGTCCGCCCTCCCGCCCCCGGCGCTCGAAGTCGACCAGGGCGCGGCGGCGCGCCTGCCACAGGGTCTCCTTCCGGATCGGAACCCAGGCGCCGGTGTGGGTGCGGAAGCCGGCCAGCTTGAGGAACTCCTCGGGGTCGATGGGACGCTCACCGCCTCGATGACGGTCGGCCACCTTCCACAACTCGTCGCTGAGCAGCGCCACCGCGAAATCGACGTCGGCGATCTCTCCGCGCCCTCCGTACGGCGGTGGCTCCGGCCCGTCGACCCGCACCAGACGCTGGATGCCGGCGTCGGCCCGATACCAGTCCGTGCCGTCGACCACGACGTAGTGGTCGGCGGTGCCGAGCAGATCACGGGCCCGCGCCAGCGCGGCCAACCCGACCTCAGGACGGCTGCCGGTCTTCGCCGTCTTGGCTTCCACCGTGACCCAGGGGACAAGCATCCCGTCGGCGTCCGCGGCCCAGGCGACAACATCGGGACGCCAGCTGGTCCGAGCGTCCGGGACACGGAGCTCCCGCTGAACAAACTCAAAACCCGCCGCAACAAGCGTGTCGCGGATCGTCTCAAAACTCATAACCTGCTTACTTCTCCATCTGGCGCACCGGCCGTGTTCCACCGCATCCACACCCAGGTCATACGCAGGATGAACAGGCTCCGCCCCCGGCGAGCGCAAAGCCCTAGATCATCTCAGCTCACCCACCCAGGCGCAAGAGGGCAGATGACCCGCCCGACCCGCCGGACCTCGGCAAACGGCCACAGCCGCATACCTGCGAGGCAACCCGATCGGCCACAGGTACTCTATGATCGCGGGCCGCTAGCTCAATGGCAGAGCTGTGGACTTTTAATCCATAGGTTCGGGGTTCGAGTCCCCGGCGGCCCACCAGTTCGGACGGATCCTGCGCGCGGAAAATGCGAGCCGTTCCGCGCGTCATCGCGCTCGAGCACCAGGTCAACTTCCTGGGCCTCCGGCGTACGGAAGTGACGGGCCGCGACCGGCGCGTCCGACCAGGTCACCTGCCGGAGGATCTCGCCGACCGCGAATGTCTCCACCAGGTGGCCCTATTCCGTCAGAGCGGCATGAAGCCGCCGGTAGACCCCTCGATCTCGGCCTGCGTCAACGGCAGCACCTCCAGGATTTCGACCCGGCCGGTCAACGCCTGCCCGGCTTCGAGAGGGGTCTTGTGGCTTTTCCGCATCTGCAGGCAGAGTTTTCCGTATCTTGCAGGTCCTGGATTCCGTATCTTGCCGCCCTGAAATTCCGCGTCTGCGACGACTTGCGCGGCCGGACGGCCCGACCGGATGCGGATCGGCCCGGCATGACTCGCGGCTGCGGCGTGGCCGGACGGCCGGGGCTTCTCCACCTGGATCTCCACCCTCTGAAGGTGCCGGCTCCACCCGGGATTTTCGTAACTTCGAAGGCATGGACGAGCGGAACTCGCGCAGCAAAGCCGTAATCGAAGCGACGAACTATCTGCTCAGCGGAAACCGCCGCAGCCGTGCCGAGCGTATCGCGGGGGCCGTGGTGGGCAAAGTGCTCGATCAGGAGGGTGGGAAAGTGACCGGACGCGTCGTAGTTGCGTTTCTTGTGGTGGCCGCCGTGGTGGGGCTCGCGTTTGTCGCCTACCGTCTTCTCGTGCTCGACCTGATTCTGACCGTGATCCGGGAACAGAACTGATGCTGCGCCGGCTGGCTCGTCGCGGTCTGGGCCTGATCAGGGCGGACGACCCGGAGACGGGCTGGCTGGTGCGCATCGTTCTGACCGGGCTGTTCGTGTGGGCGCTGGGTTTCTGGCCGGGTGTGGAAGTGCGGCCGGTGCTCGCTCTGAGTTTTGCCGCCTGGGTTTTCTGGGTGGCCGCCGACAATCGGTTTCCGGCGCCGGCGCGGGCTGCCCTGGCCGTAGCGGCGTTGCTGCCGGCGGCTGTTTCGGCCATGCCGCACAACGGCGCCGCCCACCTTTTCCTCTACGGGGCTCTCTTCACTTTTGTGCTGCTGCCCCGCATGCCGTTGTGGGCGATCCTGTCGCTGACCGGCGCGCTGATCGTGGTCCTTCTCGTCGCGTTGCGGCTGGCCGGGAACGGGCCGACGGCGATGCTGACGCAGCCGGGGGTGGTGGTTGTGGTGGTGCTGTTCAGCCTGCACCGGCGGGAACATCGGCTGCGCACCGAGCAGACCTTGCGGGCGCAGGAGGCGCAGGCCCGGGCGGCGGCGCTGGACGAGCGGGCGCGCATCGCCCGGGAACTGCACGATGTGCTGGCCCATTCGCTGGGCGCGCTCGGGGTGCAGCTGGAAGTGGCCGAGGCTCAGCTCACCGAGAAGCGGGACATCGAGGCGGCAGCCGAGCGCGTACGGCGGGCCCGACGGCTCGCGGCGGACGGCATGACCGAGGCCCGTTCCGCGGTCGCGGCCCTGCGGTCCGACGTGCCGTCGCTGGCCCGCGCCCTGGACAACCTGGTGGTCGTACACCGGGAAAATCATGGGCACACGGTGACTCTGCGGATCGACGGGACGCCTCGTGCTCTGCCGTCGGGGGCCGAGGTGTCGCTGCAACGCACCGCGCGGGAGGCGCTGACCAACGCGGCCAAACACGCGCCGGGTGCGCCGGTCACGATGACGCTGGACTTCACGGGGTCGTCCGTCCGGCTGGTCGTGGACAATCCGGCGGGCTCCGGCCGTACGGGGGAAACGGGGTTCGGATTGATCGGCGCGCGTGAACGGATCGCCCTCGTCGGTGGCACGCTGGACGCGGGCGTCGTCGACGGCGCGTGGCGAGTCAGCGCGGAGGTGCCGGGATGACCGACCAGCCGCTGCGGGTGCTGGTGGTGGACGACCAGCAGCTCGTACGGGAGGGTCTGACCGCTCTGCTGGAACTGACCGACGGCGTCGAGGTGGTCGGGTCGGCCGGCGACGGTGCGCGGGCGCTCGAGCTGGTGGCCGAGGTCAGGCCCGACGTGGTTCTGATGGACCTGAAGATGCCCGTGCTCGACGGTGCGGCCGCGACGGCCCGCGTACGGGCGGAGTTCCCCGAGGTGGCAGTGGTGGTGCTGACCACGTACGCCGATGATGAATCGATCGCCGGAGCGCTGGCCGCGGGTGCTCGCGGATATCTCACCAAGGACGCGGGGCGGGCCGAGATCATGATGGCGTTGCGGGCGGCGGCGAAGGGGCACGCGCTTTTCGACCCGGCGGTGGCGGCGCGGGTGGCCGAGGCGATGGCCCGCCCGGCGACGGCGCCGGCCCGGGACGGTCTGCCCGACGGGCTCACGCAACGCGAGGCCGAGGTGTTGGGGCAGATCGCTCAGGGCCGGACGAACGCGGAGATCGCGGCCGCCCTGTTCGTGGCCGAGACGACCGTGAAGACGCACATCAACAACGCTTTCGCCAAGATCGGTGCCCGGAACCGTACGGAGGCGGCAAGCTATGCCCAGCAGCAGGGCCTGACCTGAGAGGGCACCACGACGGCAGCGCGACTGAGTCCTCAGCCGAGGTTGCGGACCGCGGTCATCAGCAACTTCCAGAACGCGTCGACCTGCAGGCCCACCGCGACGTCGGCGTTCGGAGCTTCCCTCGTACGGTGGTGCAGGTCGACGACGGTGGCGCCGCGGGTCAGGGTGCCGGTCAGCTCCACCGCGACCGGGGCGGCGACCGTCTCGACCAGCGCCGGGTCGATGACGGCGGCCACGGCGATCGGGTCGTGGACCGGCGGGTGGTCAAAACCGAACTCGCGGCGGTAGGTGGACGCGAAGAACGTCATCAACTCGGCGCAGACCGTGCCCAGGCGGGTGCCCAGAGCCCGGAACCCGTCGATGATCTCGGCGGTGGCCAGGGCCTGATGGGTCACGTTGAGGCCGATCATCGTGGTCGGCCGGCCCGAGTTGAGCACGATCCCGGCGGCCTCGGGGTCGGTGACGATATTGAATTCCCCGTACGGGGTCGTGTTGCCCCGCCCGGTCGAACCGCCCATGAAGACGACGCGGCCGACCCGGGGCAGCACCTCGGGATGCAGGCGCAGCAGCAGCGCGACGTTGGTCAGCGGACCCGTCGCGATCAGCGTGACCGGCTCGTCGGAGGCCACGATCAGGCGCCGCATGAGTTCGACGGCGTGCACGTCCACGGTCGTGCCGGTCGGACCGTCCAGGTCGGGTCCGTCAAGCCCGGACGCGCCGTGGATGTTCTCGGCCACGACCAGGTCGCCGACCAGGGGCCGGTCGCAGCCCGCGGCCACCGGAACGTCGGTGACCCCGGCCAGGGCCAGAATCCGCAACGCGTTGCGGGTGGTCTTGTCGAGTGTCTGGTTGCCGGCGACGGTTGTGACGCCGAGCAGCCGCAACCGCGGATCGCCCACGGCCAGCAGCAGGGCCAGGGCGTCGTCGTGCCCCGGGTCGCAGTCGATGATCACCGGATGCGGGGCGAGCTCGTCCATGCGCCTGACGATACGTGCGCCCGCGGGGTTGCATCCGGTACCCAGGTACAGGCTTACCGTCGAACGGACAGCGATCTGGGGAGGTCGAGCATGTCTTTCACAGTTCCGGAGGCCTGCACACTGCCGACGGTGGAGCAGCCGCTGCGGCTGGCCGAGTTCGACGAGTTGTTCACGACTGTCACCACGGCCGAGCGGATCGACGCCACACACGCACGGCTGCGGCTGACCGGGCCGGCTGGGCTGGCCGATCGCGTACGGGACCTGACCGCGCGCGAAACCGAGTGCTGCTCCTTCTTCACGTTCACCGTCAGCGCCACCCCTTCCGCCGACGAGGAGAGCGTGCTGCTGGACGTCGAGGTCCCACCCGCGTACGCGAATGTGCTGGCGGCTCTCATCGGTCGCGCCGGATGAGCGGCCTGCGTACGGGGGAAGTCGCCGAGCGGGCCGGCGTGAACATTCAGACGCTGCGGTACTACGAGCGTCGTGGGCTGCTCAGCGAGCCGGGCCGGTCGCTCGGCGGTCACCGGATCTATCCGCCCGACACCGTCGCGCTGCTCCAGGTCATCAAGGCGGCGCAGCGGCTCGGGTTCAGCCTCGACGAGGTGGCCGAGCTCCTCGACGCCGGACGTCGCCGCCACCCGACCGCCGACCTACGGCAACGGGCCATCGACAAGATCAGTGAGATCGACCGGAAGATAGCCGACCTCACCGCCATCCGGTCCACCCTGACCGAGGTCGTCGACGCCCGCTGCGACAGTCTGACCAACTGCACCTGCGCCGACTGCCCGCTGCCCTACCTGACGATCGGCACCTCATCCCATGATCAGAATGGAGGGCGTGGTTGAGTTCATGGAACGGCACCAGGTCGCCCTCTATCTGTTGGCGATCGCCGCCGGCGCCGCCGTCGGCCTGGCCGCTCCCGGCGCCGGCCCGGGCCTGGAACACGTCATCAACCCGGTCCTCGGCCTGCTGCTCTATGTGACGTTCCTGCAGGTGCCGGCCCGCGACCTGCTCCGCTCGCTGCGCGACGGCCGGTTCCTGGCGGCGGCGCTGGTGGTCAACTTCGTGGTAGTGCCGCTGGTGGTGGCCGCCATGTTCGCGTTCCTGCCCGCCGACCGGGCCGTCCGCATGGGTGTGCTGCTGGTGCTGCTCACCCCGTGCGTCGACTACGTGATCGTGTTCAGTGGCCTGGCCGGCGGCAGCAGCCGGCGGTTGCTCGCCGCCACCCCGCTGCTGCTGATCGCCCAGATGCTGCTGCTGCCTCTGTACCTGCTTCTGTTCCTCGGCGCCGACCTGGCCGAGACGGTCGAGGCGGGCCCGTTCCTCGAGGCGTTCCTGGTTCTGATCGTCATCCCGCTCGCCCTGGCCTGGGCCACCCAGGCGTGGGCCCGCCCGTCGTTCGGCCGGGCGATGAGCACCACGATGGTGCCGTTGATGGTCGCCACCCTGCTGGTCGTGGTCGCCTCCCAGGTGCCGAAGCTGACCGGCGACGTCGGCCGGGTCGCCGGCGTGGTCCCGTTCTATGCGCTGTTCCTGATCGTCATGGCCCTCGGCGGCGCGGGTGTGGCCCGCCTGTTCCGGCTCGACGCCCCCGCCGGCCGGGCCATCGTCTTCACCGGCGCGACGCGCAACTCCCTGGTCGTACTGCCGCTCGCCCTGGCCCTGCCCGACCATCTCGGCATCACCGCCGCGGTCGTCGTCACGCAGACGCTGGTCGAGGTGATCGGCATGGTGATCTACGTACGTCTCGTCCCGCGCCTGGGGTTTCTCGGCGGCACCGGAGTGGCCACGACGAAGGAGCTGTGAGTCTGCCCAAAGAGCAGGAACTGGTCGAGGACGGCTTCGAGGTCTTCGATCGTGGGGACGTGCACCTTGAGCAGAAAGCAGTCCTCGCCCGAGATGCGGTGGCATTCGCTGACCTGCGGGGTGCGGGCCGCCAGCTCGGCGATCCGGGACAGCTGACCCGGCCCGGGCCGCACGCGCACCCACGCGGCGACGGGCAGGCCGACCGCCGCGGGGTCGATGTCGAGACGGTAACCGCGGATGACACCGGTCTCTTCGAGGCGTGACAAGCGTTCCCGTACGGCCGGAGCGGACATCCCGATCTGCCGGGCAAGCTCAGCCGCGGTGGCCCGGGGGTCGGCGCCGAGGGCGTCGAGCAGCCGCCGGTTGGTGTCGTCGATCAGCGGGTTTCCCGCAGGATGGCCGATCGGCCCGGAGCTTTCCCGTTGACCCATCTCGCGCCCGTCCCGCCTTCGTTCGCGCATGGTGTTCGAGCTGTGGCCTTTTCGACAATAGACAGCATGACCAGGCTCCGTCTGCCGCCGCACGTCTACTTCGTGGTCAGCGCGATTTTCCACTACCTCGGCCCGGCGCAGGCGGTGCTGCTGTTCGCCCGCATCGACGTGCTCGGCGTGGCGTGGCTGCGGATCGCGACCGCCGCGCTGGTGTTCGCGGTGTGGCGACGCCCGTGGCGGTTGTGGGCGTCGCTGGACCGGCCGACCCGCTGGCTGCTGACCGGCTGGGCGGCCGTCCTCGCCGTCATGAACAGCGTGTTCTACCTGGCCATCGACCGGCTCCCGCTGGGCACGGTCGCCGCCATCGAGTTCCTGCCGGTCATCGTGCTGGCCGCGTTCGCCGCCCGGACCCGCCGCAACATCGCTGCCCTGGTCGCCGGGGTGGCCGGGGTCTACCTGCTCACTGACGTACGGCTGGTGGCCGAACCGCTCGGCATCGTCTTCGCCGCCGCCAACGCCATGCTGTTCGCGCTCTACATCGTGCTCGGCCACCGGGTCGCCCGCAGCGAGCAGGTCGCCGGCATCGACGGCCTGGCCCTGTCGATGCTGATCGCCGCGGTCATCGCCCTGCCGCTCGGCATCGTCCCCGCCGCGCCGGCTTTCACCGACCCGGTTGCGCTGGCCGCAGCCGCCGGCGTCGGGGTCTGCTCGTCGGTCATCCCGTACGTCAGTGACCAGCTCGCCATGGCCCGCCTGCCCCGCGCCACGTACGCCCTGATGGTGGCGCTACTTCCGGCCACCGCCACCGTCATCGGCGTGATCGTGCTGACCCAGATCCCCACCGCCCGCGACATCGCCGGCGTGGTCCTGGTCGTCGCCGGGGTCGCCCTTCACCAGCCAGATCCTGATAGCGTCCGGCGGCGCCACGGGGACTCCGCGAAGCGGGGCGGCGCACAACTCAAGTGAGGCAGGCCGCGCCGTACATCTGGGGTTCCCTGGGCGGAGCTCTGGTGCTGCTGGGCGGCGTGAGCTGGCCCATCCGTCGCGCCCGCAACGCCGCGGCTTCGGCTCCGGCGGTGCCGGTTTGAGCCGCCCACACCCGGGAAGATCTCAAAGATGTCTATCTGGAGCCGGTTCAAGAAGAGGCGCAGCGACAAAAGAGAACAGCTGCGTACCGAGGCCGTAGCCAAGGCAATGGCGCGCGGCGCCACCCCGGAACAGGCCAAGGCCGCCGGAGACCGGGCAGCCAGCGGCACCACGAACGCCGCCGTGCTGGGCGCCATCAACACCTGACCAGAAAGCGCGGCCGGGACGAAGGTCGTCCCGGCCGCGCTCTCTCATTCGACGGTGTCGTACATCGGGTTGTAGCCCTTCACCCACGCCTGGCTCGTCTGGTTGTACGCGTACATCTCGCTCTCGTCCGGCCCCGTGCCGGGCGCCATTCCGATCCACCGCAGCGGCTGCTTGTTGTTGCCGATCTGCACCGCACGGCCGGCTTTGTTGAGTTGCACGCTGACCGTGACGGTTCCGCTGTACCGCATGCCCGGCCGGGACACGACCTGCAAGCCGACGTCGGTGACCTGCACACCGTCGAGCGTTATCTTGCGTTCCGGCATCGGCTCCCACGGGCCGTAACTGCCGGGGTTGTCCTCCTCGCCCTCCTGCACCTGGGTGGTGCCGTCGAGGGTGCTGTACCGGACATGGAACCGGTCGTCGGAACCGCCGAAGAAACCGCACTTGATCCAGGTGCCGGCCCGGGCCGGCTCGACCGGTCCGACGGTGTCGACCCGCATGTTGCTCATGCTGACGATCTCGCTGCTGCCCCCGGTGAGGACGATCGCCTTGTGGAGATCGGGAAAGTAGAACCTCGGATTCGCGCGCAGCCAGTCGATCCAGTCACCGCACGGATAGTTCGTCGACGTGTAGGCGGGCGGCGTGGGCAGCTCCGACGGCGACCCGTTGAACCACACCCAGAGCACCGACGTCTCGCTGGGCTTGACGCTCGCGAGGGTCAGCGCATTGCAGTTGTCGTGATTGTTGTCGCCGTAGAAGACGCAGAAGTTGCCGTTGTTGACGCTGACCGCCGGCGCCGGCGTGGCCGGGGCGGTGCTCGGTTGCGGGCTGGGCGGGCCGACCTGTGCCTCGTCGTCCTTCAGCAGCATGTCCCGCCAGTCCGGCACGGCCGCCAGCACCGCAACCACCAGCCCGGCGAATGTCGCCAGAGCCACCAGGGCAGTCAGCCCGGGCCGCCGTTCGATCCGATGGAGGAGACCGGCCCGCTCGGCCGGCGCGTCCAAGCCGGCCCGCTCGGCCGGCGCCGCCGGTTCGGGCGCGTCGTGGACCTCGCGATATCGGAGCAGCCAGTGCCGGAGCTCGGGGGTCGGAACCCGGCATGCCAGCAGGAACGACTCCACCACCGGTTCCGGCATCCGTTCGCCGTTGAGCAGGCGGTCGATGTCGTCTCGCGTCACACGACCACGGGAGTCGAGCACAACGTCGGCAACCGTCCGGCCACGCATCAGGCCGCGCAGTTCTCCGGCCAGCCGCACGGCCGGCAACGGCGACGGCGATCCATGAACGCTCGTGTAGACGCCCACCCGCAGCCACCGTCCTTCGTCGGTCCCCTGGTTCGGCGCACTCACCGTAGTGGCTTGGGTCGATCTCTGTTCATGGGCTCAACGTCCGACGCCCGGCCGCCGAGCGTCGTTCTCCGCAGTTCCCAGGCCGATTCCGACCCACCCTGGGTCCGGCCCTCCAACCCGAACGGCCGAGTAGTTCCGCTTGTTTCACACTCCCGGGCGATCTCGTGAACCGGGTTGGCCCGGGCCCCGTGGTGGCAGTGAATCAGCGCGACCACCACCTCGGAGGACCACCATGAAGTCTCGAATCGCCGCTCTGAGCGCCGCCGCGGCGGCCGTTGTGACGTCGCCCTGCTGCACCTGCGGAATCCGGTCAAGAACGTGCCGCCGATGCCGGTGCTCAGCGGTTCCCGCTTCCTCGGGGTCGACCAGGTCGAGCGGTGGGGATTCGGCACCACCTCGCCCAGCGGCGGCGGCGACCCGACGCGGGACGTCCGGCGCTCGATCGAAGCCACGAACGCCTGGGACAACGGCCTTCTCGTGACGACCAGCGTCCGGGGCGGCGGCGCGAACGGTGACAGCGGCGGCGCGGTGCTCTTCCGGTTCCCGAGCGGCAGCTACGGCCTCGTCGGGGTCACCATGGGAACCCGGAACGTCCAGGGTGGCAGCACCACCGACCCCACCGCGGCCGGCTGGCAGGGGCTCGCCAACCGGGTGGACACCAGCAGCACGGCCTGGGGTTTCGTCACCAGCCACGTCGCCGACACCCTGACCATCAGCTGAGACGGCGAGAGGGCGCGGAGCCGAAGCTCCGCGCCCTCCACAGTGAAGCGAACGTCAGTCGGCGATCTTGATGTCGTCGATCAGGCCGCGGTAACCGCCCGTGTTGCCGGGCTGGTCGTAGCCCACCACCAGCGTCGTGACCTTCTTGCCGGCCAGCGCGCCCAACGGCACGACGATCTCGTTCCACTTGCCGACCGTCACCTTGTTGCACTGGAACGCCGGGTGCGCCCGGTTGCCCTTGGTGTCCTTCAGCAAGCTGTCCCGCAGGTTCTTCCCGTCGCTGAACAGAAGGTCGATCGCCACGCAGGTGCTGTTCGCGGGCTTCACCTCGGGACGCACGGTGTTGGACTGCGGATAGATCCAGTACGAGAGCCTGGTCGACGACTTGACCGTGATCCGGCTCAGCGCCATCGACTTCAGGTACGCGTACGACTTGGTCGTGTTGTTGTCCAGGCCGGAGTACATGAGCGAGGTCGAGCCGGTGTGCCCGGGCTCGTTCCGCACGCCCAGCTCGGGCCCGGTCAGGGTGCAGCAGATCGGCTTCACGTTGACGATGCCGCCGGTCCACGCCACCGTGTTCGACCAGCTGGGCAGCACCTCGCCGGCGCCGAAGCTGGTGGACAGGTCGAGGTCGTACTGGCCGGCGCGCAGGAAGTCGTCGAGCTGGGTCGGGGTGCCGGCCAGCGCCTTGTCGGTCCAGTAGACCAGGTTCAGGTCCTTGTTCTTGGTGGCCGTCGCCTTGATCTGCTGCGCCAGCGCCCGGTCGGCCTGGTATTTGCGCTCGAGCGCGATCTGGATGTCCCGCTCGACCGCCGCGTGCAGGCCGGTGTCGATGTAGGCCTTCCACACCACCGGGTCGAGGCTGCGGGTCGCGGCGATCGCGGCCGCCTGGACCTCCGAGCCGTCGGGCGTGAAGTTCCAGACCCGGATGATGAAGTCACGGTCGGGCAGGTTGAGCAGCTCGTCGGTGACGGGCATCCCGATCCGGTTGGCGGCCAGCTTCTTCGACGCCCGGGCCCGCTCCAGGGCCTTCTCGGCCTCGGTCTTGGCCTCGTCGGCGGCGATCCGGTCGTCGATGTCCTGGCGGGCGGCGGCGGCCATGCCGGCCGCGATGAACGCCGTGCGGTCCGAGTCGGCGCCGTCGCGAGCGGCCCGCGCGGCCGCCTTCACCTTGGGCCACTTGGCGTCGTCGGCGACCCTTTCCCAGATCAGCCGTACGAAGTCAGCGTCGCTCCCGTTGAGCAGCGCCGCGTCGGCCACCACGTCGATGCTGGCCGCGGCCGCACTGCGGGCCAGGTCGCTCTGCCGCTTGGCCTCGGCCTCCTGCCGCTCGCGCTCGACGTCACGGTCGAACGCGGCGTACACCTCGGTGATGATGAACTCGTAGCTGAGCTGGTCGGTGTCCTCGGGCGCGGCGGCGAACGCCGTCTCGGCCGCCACCCGCACCTCGACGTGCTCGGGGTCGTCCTTGACGTGGTCCCAGATGCCGATGACGAAGTCGCGGTCGGGCAGCTCGACCAGGGCGAAGTCGTCACCGAGGCCGAACTTCACGGCGACGGCGAGCTTCTGGTCCCAGGAAGCCTGCGAGGCGGCGAGGACAACCGAGGTGGGGGCGGCCAGAGCCGACCCGGGCTGCACACCGAGAACCAGGGAGACCGCTACTCCGGCGGCCAGGGCGAGCTTCTTCATGAGGGGTTCGCCGCCATCTTGAAGGTGGTGAACTCCGACGCGACCGTCCCGGAGTTGACGTAGCCGACACCGTCGTTGGCGATCACCGCGATGCGGTTGGTCTCCAGCGCCATCGTGTACGAGTTGGTGCGCACCTGGGTCCAGAGCGCGGACAGCCCGCCCTCCTTGACCCGCACGATGCCGTCGGTGTGCACGACGCCGATGCGGGTGCCGGCCAGCGTCAGCTGCCGGACCGCGCTGTGCTCGGTCACCCAGCTCGCGTTGAGTGCGCCTTCCTTGACGTAGGCGACGTTGTCGGTGCGCAGCACGCCGATCCGGGTCCCGGAGAGCACGAGCTGCTTGACCGCGCCCTGCTGCACGCTCCAGTTCGTCGAGGCGGTGGTGCCGTCCTTGACCAGGGCGACCAGGTCGGGGCGCAGGATGCCGATCCGGGTGCCGGACAGGGCCAGCTGCGTGACGGCGGTGTCGTACTGCTTGACCCAGCCCGCGTTGAGTGCGCCCTGCTTGACCCAGGCGATGTTGTCGGTGCGCACCACGCCGATCCGGTCGGCCGACATCACAAGCTGCTTGACCCCGGTGTGCTGCTGCGTCCAACCGGCGCTCAGGCCGCCCAGCTTGACCAGGGCGACGCCGGCGTTGGTGAGCACGCCGATCCGGTTGCTGGTCAGCACCAGCTGCTTGACGTTCGTGTACTGCTTGACCCAGGGGGCGTCGAGACCACCCTCCTTGACGTACGCGGTGCCGTCCGCGGTGAGCATGCCGAGTCGCGTGGTCGTGAGCGCGAACTGCGTGACGTCCTGGCCGACCTGGTACTGCCCGACGCGCAGGAAGTAGGCGACCGTCGCCGCGTCGCCGGCCAACGCGGCGCGGGCGGCGGCGGCGAGGCCGCGCTGCGAACTGGCCACGGCCCGGTCGACGATGGCCTGCACGAGCCGCCGGTCCTCGGCCTCCTCGCGCTCGAGGGCGATCCGGATGTCGGCGTTCTTGGCGTCGTGGATGCCGGTGTCGATGAACGCCTTCCACACGGCCGGGTCGAGGCTGCGGGCGGCGATGATGGCCGCGGCCTGCACCTCGGTGCCGTCGGTGGCGAAGTTCCAGACGACGGTGACGAAGTCACGGTCGGGCAGGTTGAGCAGTTCCTCGGTGACCGTCAGGCCGATCCGGTTGGCCGCCGCCTTCTTGGCCTCGCGGGCCCGGGCCGCCGCCTTCTCGGCCTCGGTCTTGGCCTCGTCGGCCGCGATCCGGTCGTCGACGTCCTGCCGGGCGGCGGCGGCCATGCCGGCCGCGATGAACGCCGTCCGGTCCGAGTCGCTGCCGTCGCGAGCCGCCCGCGCCGCCGCCTTCACCTTGGGCCACTTGACGTCGTCGGCGACCCTTTCCCAGATCAGCCGTACGAAGTCAGCGTCGCTCCCGTTGAGCAGCGCCGCGTCGGCCACCACGTCGATGCTGGCCGCGGCCGCACTGCGGGCCACGTCGCTGGCGCGCTTCTCGTCCGCCTCACGCTTCTCGCGGGCCAGGTCACGGTCGAACGCCTCGTAGACCCCGGTCACGATGAACTGGAGGCAGGCCTGGTCGATGGAGTCGGGCTCGGCGCTGAACGCGGCCTCGGCGGCGAGGCGGACCTCGGCCTGGTCCGCGTCGTCCTTGACCAGATTCCAGATCGCCACGACGAAGTCGCGGTCGGCGAGCTCGGGCAGGGCGAAGTCGTCGCCGCGGCCGAACTTCACCGCGACGGCGAGCTTCTGCTCATAGGTGGCCGCGGCCTGGGCGAGGGCTTGCGCGGACAGGCGAGGTGCGGCCTGCGCGGCGCCGGTGGTCGTGACGGTGAGAGCGGCCACCGCAACACCGGCAGCCAGCAACGGCCGCGCCCAAGTGGAGCGGTGCATCGATGTCATGAAATTAGTCCCCGTGGTGAGTTCGAAAGCTCCACCGGCCCCGGGCAGCCTTCGACCTGGCGTTCGCACGCAGGGGACAGCCACACGAGAGCAATGGAGATCGATGTCGGCGGGTACGTTAGCCGCCGGTCACCCTCGGGCACAAGGCCGCAACGCTGTGACCAACGTCGTTGGACCGCACCCCCGGGGCACGGGCTTTCATGCTTCAATGGCGCGACCGCAGAGCGATCGATCTAGTGAAATGTATCCACGGGGGAACTGAATATGCGTACGCGTGCAGCAGCGCTCGCGCTGGCCGCGGTGATGGGCGTCGTCGCCGTCCCGGCGGTGTCCTGGGCCGCGGTGCCGTCCGGCGCGTCGGTCATGGCCGACGAGTGGGACCCGGCCGAGGCCGACCGCCTCTTCGTCAAGTGGTTGTCGACCGACGAGCCCCGCCTCGAGGTCCGCAGCGCCGCCCGGAGCGCGTTGCTCTCCAGCGCCGGCGCCCAGGCGATCACCGACTTCCTGAACGTCGGGTGGGAGGCGGCCATCGCCCGGGCCGCCACGACCAGGAGCCGCAACGTGGCCTACGCCACCCGCATGCTCAACACCCACCCGCCGACGACCTACCCGTGGGTCAACGCCGCGGCCAAGCACGCACTGATCGGCACCGACGCCGAGCTCGCCGAGTTCTCCAGCACCGGTTACGCGGTCGCGCTCGATCTCGACCGCCGCAACATCGAGTTCGACAACCACGCGGCCGAGCTGATCCGTCAGGAAGACCGCGACTACGTCACCATGCTGAGCACGGAAGACCCGGGCGCCCAGGTGCGCGCGTGGGCCGGCCGGGCCGTCGCGCCGGGCACCACCGACGCCGACGTCGCCGAGTTCTTCCGCTACGGCTGGGTCAGCGCCTCCGGCCTGGACATGCAGATGTTCCGCACCCGGCTGGCCGACGAGGACCGCCGCTGGCGGGTGCAGTCGGCCAAGCTGGTCATCGAGGCGCAGGCCGCCGAGAAGGCCGCGCGCGAGACGGCCGGCGAGGCCCAGGCCCAGATGCGGGCCGCCGCGGCCCGCGCCTGGAACGCGGTGGGCGCGCAGACCGGTCCGGCCAAGGTGGCGTGGGCCGACGCCGAGCAGGTCGCCCTGCGTCAGGCCGACACCTGGCTGCTGATCTCGCAGGCCGCGGCCACCTCGACCAGCGACAACTGGCTGACGATCGCCGAGACCTCGCTCGACGCGCGCACCGACTGGCAGCGCGAGCGCGAGAACGCGGCCGCTCAGGCCGCGGCGTGGAACACGCTCTATCAGCAGGCGATCGCGGCCGAGGCGGCCATGCTCGAACCCCTCCCGGAATAAGACCCGAAAACAAATCGTGGGCCGGGCGCAAATGCGTCCGGCCCACGATCGGGGACCTGCGGGGAGTGCTCAGCGAAATGGCTTCCGGGGCGCCTCCTTCTCAGCGTCGCTCACCAAAGCGCGGGGAATAATTGTCAGCGGTGGCCGCGGTCCCAGCCACGGTTGTGACCCCGGTTGTGACCCCGGTCGTTCCAGCCCCAGCCCCGCTCGACCTCGAGCGCGAACAGGCCCCGCTTGAAGCCCCGGCGCTGGTAGTCGCAGTCGTAGTCGTTCCACCGGCCGAACCGCTCACCGATGCGTCCGGCCAGCTCACAGGCGCGGTAGGAGCGGTAGTAGCCGACCACCACGTCACGGCCGCGGTGCTGGTCGGCCTGCGCCGTCCGGCTCGGCTGAGACTTGGCCGCAGCCGCGGAGGAGGCGTCCGCCGCCTGTGCCGGCCCGACGCCGAAGGCCGCGCCGGCCAGCAGACCCAGACCGGCCGTCATCAGGATTCGCGTCATCTTGTTCATGGTGATTCCCCTTTCCGGGCGGATGTCTTTCCGATTCCGTGTTGCATGATCAGGAAAGCATCCCGAAGCCGCGAAATAGGGCATTCAACACGCCGGGTAACCCGGACGATTGATAGCCGAAAAGACGAGTGCCACTAATACGTTTCGCTTGCCGGAAAACGGAAAAGTAGTTGGTGCGCTTCGTGTGCGGCCAGGAATCCGGCCACCGATTGCGCCCACGGAAACAGCTCGGCCTGAGCGCGGGCCGCAGCCCGGCGGGCAGCCTCCGGGCGGGACATCAGCGAGCGCACGGCCTCGGCATAGGCCGGGCCCTCGCCGGGGGCGGCCACGCCGGCGTCGCCGATCACTTCGGGCAGGGCACTCTCGGCACTGACGACCACCGGGGTGCCGCTGGCCAGCGTCTCGAGGGCGGCCAGGCCGAACGTCTCGATCGGGCCGGGTGCGATCGCCACGTCCACAGTGGCCAGCAGGGCGGAGAGTTTCGCCTGGTCGGTGAGGTGCCCCAGGAACCGTACGGGAAGGCCCCGATCGGCTGCCTCGGACTGGAGCGCGCTGCGCATCGGGCCACCGCCGGCCACGATGAGCACGGCGGGGACACCCGACCGGCGCAGGGCAGCCACGGCCTCGAGGGAGCGGCGTGGCTTCTTCTCGGGCGAGAGCCGCCCGCAGTGCAGGATGAGCACGTCGTCGGCGGCCGACCAGAGCGTACGCATCCGCACGTCGTGGTTCGCGGGGCTGAAACGGTCGAGGTCGACACCGAGGGGAACCTGCCGCAGGTTGGTCACGCCGAGACGCGCGAACTCCGACGCCGCCCACCGGGTGGTGCAGACGATCTGGTCGTGCTCGGCCGCCGTCCGCGCGTTGATCAGGTCACCCGCGCGCCGGCTGATCCCGGGCCCGAACAGCCGCAGCAGCCCGTCGAGGCTCTCGTGCGAGACCATCATGGACGGAATGCCGCGCCGCCTGGCCCAGCGCCCGAGCCAGCGCAGCGTCGACCGGTCGGACACCTCGATGCGGTCGGGTCGCAGCTCACTCAGCGTCGAACTTAGACGGCCGCGGTCAAGCAACACACGGTAACCACCCATGCCCGGAACCAGCGGGCCGGGCAGCGTGATCACCCGGCCCTGATCGGTCATCGCGTCGGATTCGCCGGCACCGGGAACGACCAGGACGGGTTCGTGTCCCGCAGCCAGATAACCGGCGCCCAGGTGGCGTAATGCCGTGCGAAGGCCTCCGGACCGGGGCGTCACGAAGTTCGCCACCCGGACAATTCTCACGCGGCAACCGCCCGTCGCTCGACGTAACCGACATTGCACGCCTCACCGTAGTGGCCGAGCAGTTCTTCGCCCACCGCATACCAACTGCGACCCTCGATCGCCTGCCGTCCGGCGGCGCCGAACCTCGCACGCCTCCCCGGGTCCGAGACCAGATCCCGTACGGCGGAAGTGAAGCCCTCGGCCACGAACGGCGGCACCAGGAAGCCGGTGCGGTCGTCGTCGACGAGGTCGACCGGCCCGCCCGCGTGGGGCGCGACCACCGGCAGCCCGCTGGCCATGGCCTCCTGCACGGCTTGACCGAATGTCTCGTACGGGCCGGTGTGGGCGAAGATGTCGAAGCTGGCGTAGAGCGCGGCCAGCTCGACCCCGCGCCGTACACCCAGGAAGGTCGCGGCCGGAAGCGCCTTGTGCAGCTGCGGCGCGGCCGGTCCGTCCCCGACGATCACCAGCCGTACGCCGGGCAGGCGGCTCACGTCGGCCAGCAGGTCGATCTGCTTCTCGACGGCGAGCCGGCCGACGAATCCGACCACCACCTCGCCGTCCGGGGCGAGCTCGCGGCGGACCTGGGTGCTGCGCCGGCTCGGGTGGAACAGCTCGTCGTCGACGCCGCGCCGCCACAGATGCACCCGCTCGACGCCGTGCGCGTCCAGGGCGGTGGCCGATTCGGTCGACGGCACCAGGGTGCGGGAGGCCAGGTTGTGGACCGTCTTGATCCACTTCCAGGCGGCGCCCTCGGTCATCCCGACCTTGTAGGCCCGGGCGTACGCGGCGACGTCGGTCTGATAGACCGCGACCGTGGGCAGGCGCAGTGTGCGGGCGGCCAGCATGCCCCACGCGCCGAGCACGAACGGGCTGGCCAGGTGCACGAGGTCGGCGCCGAACGCCCGCAGGGCACCGGTGAGGGTGGGGGTGGGCAGGCCGAGCCGGATCTGGGGATAGCCGGGCATGGGCAGGGAAGCGATGCGGACCACCGGATAGGGGACCGAGACCGGAGTATCGCGCACCGCGGGGGGTGGTTGCGGTGCGATCACCATCGGCTGGTGCCCGCGCCGAAGCAGGTGTTCGGCCGTGCGCACCACCGAGTTGGCGACGCCGTTCACATCGGGGAGGAACGACTCCGTGACCAGAGCGACTCGCATGCAGTCACGATGGGCGTCTTCGATGTCCTTCACACCGTACGAGTCGTGGCCGGATCCCGAACGCTGGTCAAACGACTAGGAGCTGTACGCGGTGGGTACCTTCCCGCTGTGAGGACGCGGGCGGTGGCGCTGGTGCTGGTGGTCAGCCTGGTCGGTGGGTGCGACTGGGCGGGCGGTGACGGCCGTGACCGCAACCCGGAGAACCGGCCGGGCTACGTCCTGGGTGAACACCAGGGCACCTCGCACCGCATCCGCGGTGACGGCGACGTGTCCTCGTTCCAGCTCTTCGGCGGCGCCGACGTCGTCCGGGTGCGGCTCGGCGACCTCGGCGGCGATCTGTACGAATTGTCCACTCCGGACGATTCGAAGGTGGCGCCGACGGCCGCGATCGAGGGGATCGACCTGGTGGCGGGCCTGCGCGACACCGGCCGGGGTGGTCCCGCGGTTCTCGACGTCGTGCTCAGCGACGATGTGCGGTGGCAGGTCCGGCTCGCGGGCGGCGCCCAGGACGAGACGGTCGACTTGAGCGGCGGGCGTGGCGGCGACGTCAACTTCAGTGCCGGCACGGCGCGCGCGTCGGTGGTGCTGCCGGCCGCCGACGGGACCCAGAAGGTCACTCTGGGCGGCGGTGCCAGCCTTCTTTCCGTACGGGTGGCCGGCCAGGCGCCCGTGCGGGTCTCGGCCCGAGGGGGTGCGGGCAGCGTGACGATCAACGGGGAGACCCACACCGGGGTCGCCGGCGGGTCGTCCTGGGTGCAGGACGGCTGGGACGGCGCGGCCGCACGCTACGACGTCGACGCCACGTCGGGCGTGGGAACGATGACGGTCGAACACTTCTGAGGCCGTTATATTTTCGTGACCTGATCTCGAGAACTAGTCTGCCGGGGTCCGCATCGCACTGAACGACACCGTCATGCGATGAACGAGAACGGGGACCCCGATCATGCGTACCACCCTCCTGGCCGTTGCTGTTGCCGGCGCCGTCCTGCTGACCGGATGCACCAAGGGGGTCGAGCACGTCAGCGGCGTGGCCGCCCCGGCCGTGCCGCCGTCCGCCACCTCCGCGGCGCCGACCACCCCGCCCCCGTCGTCGTCCCCGTCCCCGTCGTCTCCGTCGGCCCCGCCCGCCACCTCCAAGTCGTCGAAGCCCTCGACCCCCAAGGTGATCGGGCCGACCGGCTACGGCGCTCTGAAACTCGGCATGACCCGGGACGAAGCCACGGCGACCGGCCTGATCACGCGGTGGGCGGCGCAGCCGGACACGAACTGCCCGTGGCGGGCGCGCCTCAAGCAGACCGTGACCGGCACCCCGAGCCCGGTCAACGACGTCTACTGGAACAAGGACGGCGGCATCGCGGCCATCGTCGTGCACGGCACGATCCACACGCCGGAGGGGATCCGGATCGGCAGCACCTACGCCGACGTGATGATGGCCTACAACAACTGGCAGAACGCGGCCGACCCGGGCGTGAAGTTCGGCCACGGCACGGTGGACGTGCCCGGCAACAACGACGCCGTCTACCGCCTCGACATCTCCCGTGACGGGAAGGTCACCTCGGTCGCGCTCCAGTCGAAGAAGTACGGCTGCTACGAATGATCCGCACCCCGCGGAGCACCTCGTCCGTGCGGTCGCCGGGGTCGTCCTGCCTGATCTGCAGATAGACACCCCGGCCACCGGACGCCGACAACACCACTTCGCTGTACGACGTGGACGTGCCCCCGCACCCCGTCCAGCGCTGCACCCGGCCGGTCAGGCCGTCGATGACGATCCGGCGGTCGGGGGCCCGGGCACAGCCGTTGTGCGGGGGAAGCACCGCCCCGGACGCCGCGTCGCTGAGGCCGGCGAAGACACCTGGTGACGTACCGGAAGGGTTGGCCCAGTCCGTGAGGTCGACACCCACCGCGAGCCCCGGTGATCGTCCGGCCGGAAGGCCGACGGCCGCCGGATCCCAGCCCCCGTCGGCGAACTGATGCGCCCACGAGGCCGGCACCGCGACCGAGAGCACACCGCTGGCGTCGGTCACCCGCTGCCAGCCCTCGGCGGTCGGCTGGGCCAGGGCCGCACTCCCGGTCGCGAGGACGGCGGCACTCGCGACGGCCACTCCGACGACACGAAGAGGCCAGCGTCTCGGTGCCGGCGGCGGCGCGGCGGCCCCCTCCAGCGCGTCGGCCAGGGCCGCGGCGGTGGGCCAGCGCCTGGCGGGATCAGTCTCCAACGCCCGCTGCACAACCCGATCAAGATTTCCCCGTACGCCGGGACGCAGCTTCGACGGCGCGGAGCCGCCTTTCCCCGGTGCGGTCCCGCCTTTTCCCGGCGCGGTCCCGCCTTTTCTCGGCGTACGGCCGGTGAGCATCTGGAACAGCATGGCGCCGATCGCGTGCACGTCGGCCCGCACGTCGAGCCCGCCGCCCGGAACCTGCTGCTCGGGGGCCATGTAGCCGGGCGTGCCGGCCACCACGGTGAAGCCCGACGCGTGCGCGATCTCCTTGGCCAGCCCCAGGTCGGCCACCAGCACCCGGCGCCGGCCGCGCACGGTGTGGAACAGCACGTTGGAGGGCTTGAGATCACGGTGCAGCACCCCGGAGTCGTGCAGCACGGCCACGGCCCGGGTGATGTCGAGGGCGATGGCCACGGCGGCGGTGATCGGCAGCGGACCGGCCTCGATCCGCTCGGCCAGGGTGCCCCCGTCGGCATACGTCATCACCAGATAGGGACGCCCGTCCGGCAGCTCCCCGATGTCGAGCACCCGCACCAGCCGTTCGGAGTCGGCCCGGCGCAGGATCTGGGCCTCCTGCTCGAAACGCGCCCGTACGTCGGGGTGGTGCGACCAGTTGTCGGCGAGCACCTTGATCGCGACCCACGATTCCAGCGCCTCGTCCTCGGCCAGCCACACCGTGGCGAAGGCACCGGCGCCGAGACGCCGTTCCACGCGGTATCGACCGATCTTGCTGGGCATGGACACGACCGTCATTATGAGGCCGTCGATGATCTTTACGGGGGCAGCGTGGAAGAAGAGCTCGCATTGCGGGCCGCGGGCGGCGACGCCGTGGCTCTCGAACAGTTGCTCGGCAAGATCCGGCCCAACGTGCTGCGGCGGTGCTCGCGGTTCCTGCCCTGCTGGCAGGACGCCGAAGAGGCCACACAGGACGTTCTGCTCCAGGTCGCCCGCAACATCGGCCGCTTCGAGGGCCGGTCCAAGTTCTCGACGTGGCTGCACGTGATCATCGCGAACTGTTCCCGGCAGACGTACCGGTCGTTGAAACGCCGCGCGGCCGAGCAGGCCCACGCGCTCCCGCCGGTGGATGTGGCCGACCCGCGGACGACCAGCGTGATCGCCGGTTCCCGGCTCGACCTGCTGGACGCGCTGGAGTTGCTGGAGAGCGACCGGCCCGAGTTGGTGGCCCCGCTGGTGTTGCGGGACATCTGCCAGCTCGACTACCGGGAGATCGCCGGCCACCTCGACTTGCCCGAGGGCACCGTGAAGTCGCGCATCCACCAAGCCCGGGGCCGGGTGCGGAAGTCTCTGCTCGGGGCATAGCCCTTCCCGGGGTCCAGCTTCCTCCAGCTGGGCGACGCGGGACTGGGCGGGACCGGCCCCGGCGACCCAGCTTCCCCTTCAGCCCCGCCGCACGGGCCCAGCTTCCCCTTCAGCCCCTGCCCCTGCCCTTCGGCCCAGCTTCTTCTTCCTCAGCCGGGGCCTTCCTAGCCTTTCAGGCCCAGCTTCTTCCAGTCGATGTACTTGAAGTTGGTGCTGACCCGGCCGTCGTCCGGCTTGTTCTCGCCGTCGTGCAGCACGAGCAGACCGTTGGGGTAGCCGGGCAACGCCACGCTGGTGGCGGCCGCGCCGTCGGAGTGCTGCACACCGTCGGCCCGCTTGCCGTCGATCACCTGGAAGCTCTTGATCGGCCGGTTGGTGCGCCGGTCGTAGACGTAGAACTTGCTGTCGCCCTGGCTCGACACGACGAGGTAGCCGTCCCGCTTGCCGGTCGGATAGATCGTGGCGCCCTCGACGTCGGCCCGGATGCGGCCGGCCTCGGGGGCGGGCTCGCCGAGCGTGCACTCCTCGGTCTCCGGGTCGTAGGTGCCCTTCGCCCCGAACTCGGCGACCCGTTCGACGATCCGCGGCACGCCGGCGAACTGATCCCGGTCGAGCCGGATCTTCCACAGCGCGACGTCTTCTTGCGCGGTGTAGAGCACACCGGCATCGGCGTCGACAACCATGCCCTCGATCTGCGGTTCCTCACCCGGCTCGAGGCACGGCGTCCAGGTCGTGCCGTTCGCGAGGGGGAACTGTTTGGGCAGGTCGAGGGTGTCGGTGATCCGGTAGGAGACGGTGTTCTTCCGTTCCTCGAGCCGGAAGATTCCCAGACGCGTGGTGTGACGACGGCTGACAATGGCATATTTCCCGTACGTCGCCAGGCCGTACCCGGTCGCCTGGGTCTCGACCTCGGCGTCGTCCTTCGAGAACAGCAGCGGTGCGTCGACCGCGGTCACGTCCGTGAGCCGTCCCGACGCCTCGATGCGGAAGATACGAAGCTTGTCGAGCCCGCGGTCAGTGACGACGGCGTAGTCCTGGCGCCCTCGCCCGAACCCGGTCACCAGGTCGACGTTGTTGAACCGTCCACCCTCAGGCGGCGAGATCGACTGCACTTCGCGGCCGGCCAGGTCATAGACCCGCAGCCCGCCGTTCTTGGCCGTGCCGATCACCCGGCTGCGTTCACGGTCGGCCCGGTTGACCCAGATCGCCGGATCGTCGGCGTCCGCATCCCCACCGGCCTCGTCGTCGAAGAGCGCCGGCGTCTCGACCGACGCCGTGATCTCCAGCAGCTGGCTCTCGGTGGGCCGCTCCCCAGCATGCGCAGGCGCGGCAACGGCGGTGCTCAAGGCGACAAGGGCAACGATCCCCACGGTACGACGCATAGCCAGTGACACTCCCCGATAAACCTGGCGTGCGGATGACCGCCGGTTGAACAACCCACGGTAGCCCGCGCATGCATCAACCCGGCAACGCGTTTTGGGCACAAAAAGCAGTAGGCCCACCCCGTGTGGGGTGGGCCTACTGTTCACGTTGAGTCCGGCGGCGTCCTACTCTCCCACACCCTCCCGAGTGCAGTACCATCGGCGCTGGAGGGCTTAGCTTCCGGGTTCGGAATGAGACCGGGCGTTTCCCCTCC
>NZ_JAENHP010000063.1 GCF_016834655.1 Paractinoplanes ovalisporus | reverse complement strand
GGGGTTGTCAGGTGTTCGAGGGTTCTGGTGCGGGCTGGGTCAATGGGTTGGGCAAGGCTGAACAGCGGCGCGCATATTTGGATCTTGTGGAACAGGGAGTAGGTACCGGCGAGGCGTGCCGGCGGGTCGGCGTCGACCGCAGGACCGGCTACGAGTGGCGGCATCCCGACTCGCGGGCGGCGCGGAACGCCAAGCAGTGGGCCCAGGAGAAAGCCGTGCGTGCGGCGGCCGCAGCCCGCCGGGCACGGGTGTCGGCCCGGTATCTGTCGACCGATGAGCGGATCGTGATCGCTGACCGGTTTCATGCCGGTGTCACCCGGACCGCGATCGCGGCTGAGCTCGGCCGGTCGAAGAGCACGATCAGCCGGGAGATCGCCCGTAACGCCCACCCGGTCACCGGCGACTACCGGCCGCACGCGGCGCAGCACCGCGCCGAAGCCCGGCGGCCGCGCCCGAAACCCCGCAAACTCGCCGTCAACCCGGTACTGCACGATGCGGTGCAGGCCATGCTGGAACGCAAGCACAGCCCGCAGCAGATCAGTCACCGGCTGCGCCGTGACCATCCTGAGCAGAGTGAGTGGTACGTGTCCCACGAGACCATCTACCAGGCTATCTACGTCCAGGGCCGCGGCAGCCTGCGCCGCGAGCTGGCTACGGCGTTACGCACCGGCCGGGCGGTGCGCCGGCCCCGCCGCACACCCGGGCAACGCCGGTCCCGGTTCACCAGCCCGATGATCATGATCAGTGAACGGCCGGCCGACGCCGACGACCGGGCCGTGCCCGGCCACTGGGAAGGCGACCTGATCATCGGTAAAGACAACCGGTCCGCGATCGGCACCCTGGTCGAACGCTCCACCCGCTACGTCCTGCTGCTGCACCTGGGCCGCGGCCAGAACGCCGAACAGGTCCGCGACGCCCTCCTGCACACCGTCGCCGCCCTGCCCACGCACTTGAAACGGTCGCTGACCTGGGACCAGGGCGTCGAAATGGCCCTGCACCACCAGTTCAGCCTCGC
>NZ_JAENHP010000062.1 GCF_016834655.1 Paractinoplanes ovalisporus | reverse complement strand
CCCGAGTAGCAGCGGACTCCTAGAATCTGCTGTGAATCTGCCAGGACCACCTGGTAAGGCTGAATACTTCCTGGTGACCGATAGCGGACGAGTACCGTGAGGGAATGGTGAAAAGTACCCCGGGAGGGGAGTGAAATAGTACCTGAAACCGTTCGCCTACAATCCGTCAGAGCCTTTAGCTTTGTGCTGGGGTGATGGCGTGCCTTTTGAAGAATGAGCCTGCGAGTTAGTGGCACGTGGCGAGGTTAACCTGTGTGGGGTAGCCGTAGCGAAAGCGAGTCTGAAGAGGGCGTTTTTAGTCGCGTGTTCTAGACCCGAAGCGGGGTGATCTAGCCATGGGCAGGTTGAAGCGTGGGTAAGACTGCGTGGAGGACCGAACCCACCAACGTTGAAAAGTTGGGGGATGACCTGTGGTTAGGGGTGAAAGGCCAATCAAACTCCGTGATAGCTGGTTCTCCCCGAAATGCATTTAGGTGCAGCGTCGTGTGTTTCTTGCCGGAGGTAGAGCACTGGATGGTCTAGGGGGCCTACAAGCTTACCGAAATCAGCTAAACTCCGAATGCCGGTAAGTGAGAGCGCGGCAGTGAGACTGCGGGGGATAAGCTTCGTAGTCGAGAGGGAAACAGCCCAGATCACCAGCTAAGGCCCCTAAGCGTGTGCTAAGTGGAAAAGGATGTGGGGTCGCTTAGACAACCAGGAGGTTGGCTTAGAAGCAGCCATCCTTTAAAGAGTGCGTAATAGCTCACTGGTCAAGTGGTTCCGCGCCGACAATGTAGCGGGGCTCAAGCACACCGCCGAAGCTGTGGCATTCACACAATACATCCGCGTCTGAACTTGTTCAGTCGTGCAGTGGTGTGGATGGGTAGGGGAGCGTCGTATGGCGAGTGAAGCGGCGGGGTGACCCAGCCGTGGACGCCATACGAGTGAGAATGCAGGCATGAGTAGCGAATGAAGAGTGAGAACCTCTTCCGCCGAATGACCAAGGGTTCCAGGGCCAGGCTAATCCGCCCTGGGTGAGTCGGGGCCTAAGGCGAGGCCGAGAGGCGTAGTCGATGGATAACGGGTTGATATTCCCGTACCCGC
>NZ_JAENHP010000061.1 GCF_016834655.1 Paractinoplanes ovalisporus | reverse complement strand
AGTGTCCTGGCTCAGCACATCGGAATAGGGTGTCTCGCGTCATCGGAATAGGTATGTCTCCGGACATCGGCATGGCGTCGTAGCCGCCCGGTCGGGTGGTTGCAGGGTGCGGCGTGTCCACACGCCGACTCGTCATCACCGCCGTCCTGGCCGGCGCATCGCAGGCCGAGACCGCCCGCACCTACGGCGTCTCCCAGGGCTGGATCAGCCGGCTCATGGCCCGCTACAACGTGGAGGGCGAGGCCGCGTTCGAGGCCCGCTCCCGCGCCCCGAACACCCGGCCCGGCGCCACCGCCGCACCCGCGGTCGAGATCGTCCTACGACTGCGGAAACAGCTCGGCGAGGCCGGGCTGGACGCCGGCGCCGACACCATCGGCTGGCACCTGCAGCACCACCACGCGCTCACCCTGTCGCGGGCCACGATCAACCGGATCCTGGCCCGCGCCGGACAAGTGACGCCCGAGCCGGCCAAGCGGCCGAAAAGCTCCTACATCCGCTTCCAAGCCGAACAGCCCAACGAGACCTGGCAATCCGACTTCACCCACCACCGGCTCACGCGCACCGACGGCCGACCCGGCCACGACACCGAAATCATCACCTGGCTCGACGACCATTCCCGCTACGCCCTGCACATCTCCGCGCATCCCCGGATCACCGCGGCCATCGTGCACGCCACCTTCCAACACGCCGCCGGCCAGCACGGATACCCTGCATCAACCCTGACCGACAACGGCATGGTCTACACCGTGCGGTTCTCCGGCGGCCGCGGCGGCAGAACCGCCCTGGAAACCGAACTGCGCCGGCAAAACATCACACAGAAGAACTCCCGCCCGAACCATCCCACCACCTGCGGCAAAGTCGAACGCTTCCAGCAAACGATGAAGAAATGGCTCCGCGCCCAACCCCACCAGCCGGCCACCATCACCCAGCTGCAAGCCCAAATCGACGCGTTCAAAGACGAGTACAACCATCGCCGCCCGCACCGGTCCCTGCCGCACCGGGCCACCCCGGCCACCGCCTACCAGGCCCGACCGAAAGCCAGCCCCGGCACCGACCGCACCGCCGACACCCACGACCGGGTCCGCCACGACAAAATCAGCAAAGCCGGCACCGTCACCCTGCGCGTCCACGGCCAGCTACGCCACATCGGCATCGGCAAAACCT
>NZ_JAENHP010000060.1 GCF_016834655.1 Paractinoplanes ovalisporus | reverse complement strand
CCCCGTGAAGTCGGAGTCGCTAGTAATCGCAGATCAGCAACGCTGCGGTGAATACGTTCCCGGGCCTTGTACACACCGCCCGTCACGTCACGAAAGTCGGCAACACCCGAAGCCGGTGGCCTAACCCCTCGGGGAGGGAGCCGTCGAAGGTGGGGCTGGCGATTGGGACGAAGTCGTAACAAGGTAGCCGTACCGGAAGGTGCGGCTGGATCACCTCCTTTCTAAGGAGCAACTAGACCGGGAAACCGGTCCAGTAGCCCGCACCACCCGAACGCGGTGGTGGGGTGCTCATAGGCGGAGACACTGGCTAGTTCGAACCGGCAACGGTTCTTCACGTGAGTACGGCCTGCGGGTGCTTCGGCGCCGGCGGCATGGAAAGCAGGTGGGGAATGCGGCTGGGGAGGGCGCACAAGAGAGCACCCTGTTGGGTATCTGAAAGAACAACCCGAAGCCGGCATGGTCCGGCGCCCGTGATGCGAAAGCCGCGGGGCTCCCCGAGTGGGAGTGGTTGGTCTTCAGCACCAGGCATGACCTGGCATCTCATACCGACCAGCTTGGCTGGGGTTTGGTGGGACGCGTTTCGGGTTGTGGGTTGGTCGTTGGTTGAGAATTGCACAGTGGACGCGAGCATCTTGTTTTCTGTGGTTAAGTTGTCAAGGGCGAACGGTGGATGCCTTGGCACCAGGAGCCGATGAAGGACGTGGGAGGCCGCGATAGGCCTGGGGGAGCTGTCAACCTAGCTGTGATCCCAGGGTGTCCGAATGGGGAAACCTGGCACGAGTCATGTCGTGTCACCCTCAGCTGAATACATAGGCTGGGTGGGGGGAACGCCGGGAAGTGAAACATCTCAGTACCGGTAGGAAGAGAAAACAAAAGTGATTCCGTGAGTAGTGGCGAGCGAAAGCGGATTTAGCCTAAACCTTGTGCGTGTGATACTTGTCAGGGGTTACGCACGGGGGGTTGTGGGAGCTTCAGGATGCATCTGACAGTGTGTCGAGGAGTTACAAAGTCATGGGTTAGTGGAACGGTGTGGGAAAGCCGGCCGTAGAGGGTGAGAGCCCCGTATACGAAAGTCCATGACCTCCTTGGAGTTTTCCCGAGTAGCAGCGGACTCCTAGAATCTGCTGTGAATCTGCCAGGACCACCTGGTAAGGCTGAATACTTCCTGGTGACCGATAGCGGACGAGTACCGTGAGGGAATGGTGAAAAGTACCCCGGGAGG
>NZ_JAENHP010000005.1 GCF_016834655.1 Paractinoplanes ovalisporus | reverse complement strand
CCCGCGCGCACGCCCAATGACCCGCCCGCGCGCACGCCCAATGACCCGCCCGCGCGCACGCCCAATGACCCGCCCGCGCGCACGCCCAATGACCCGCCCGCGCGCACGCCCAATGACCCGCCCGCGCCGTCGCCCTTGACCCCCTCAGAAGCGCGCGAACGAGCGGATCGGCATGCGCGGTCCGAACTTGGGCGCCCCGATGCCGCCGTGGGCCAACAGGTCGCAGACCCGGCCCCGGTGCCCCACGAACGGCGCCAGCAGCTCCAGCATCCGGGCGTCGGTGCCGCGGGTCTCGCCGGCCAGCGCCCATGCCACCGTGTTGGGGATGTGGAAGTCGCCCACACTCACCGCGTCGGGATCGCCGTACGCGACCCGGACCACCTCGGCCGCGGTCCACGGGCCGATGCCGGGCAGCGCGGTCAGCCGGGTCGTGGCCTCGGCCGCGTCGGCGCAGCGCTCCAGCCGGTCGGCGACCAGGGCGGCCCGCTGCAGGGCCTGGGTGCGGCGCTGCTCGACCCCGAACGGGTGGAACACCCAGTACGGCGTCGCCGCGATCACGGCCGGGTCGGGCGGGAGATGCAGCTCGACCGGGCCGGGCGCCGGCTCGCTGAGGCGGGCGCAGATCAGCCGGTACGCCCGGTGCGCCTCCTTGCCGGTGACCTTCTGCTCGAGGACCGCCCGCAGAACGCTCCGGAAGACCAGGCCGGTGCGCGGAAGCCGTACGCCGGCGAAGGTCCTGGCCAGACGCTCGACGAGCGGGTGCGCCGCGGCCAGGGCCGGGAAGCCGCTCAGATCGTCCCGGAGGCCGGCGATGGCGTCGGCGTGCTCGAGAACCCACTCGGCGCCCGGGCCGTAGCCGGTGGCCGTCAGGTCCGTCTTCGAGCGGGACAGGTGCAGAGTAGCCGGGCCGTCGGGGGTGCGCAGGGCGAGCCAGAGGTCGTCGCCGGTGAAGCGGCCGCACGGGTCGTGCTTGGGGACCACCAGCGGCCGGACCGAGGCGCCGAAGTGGTAGCGCTCCGGCGGGGCCAGCGTGCGGGTCGAGCTCACCGGCACACTCTGCCACTTCGCCGCACGATTGCCCACCGGCCCGGCGGCGTCACCGGCCCCAGCGCGCCCGGACGGACCCAGCGCCATCGGAAAGGCCCAGCGCCATCGGCCCCAGCGCGACCGGACAAGCCGATAGCCCTGACCGCGCTCCCGGTCAGGGCCATCGGCCCCAGCGCGACCGGACAGCCCGATGGCCCTGACCGCGCTCCCGGTCAGGGCCATCGGAAGGGGCGACCGGACACCCGAGTGGTCCGGATCGCCATGGAGCGGCCGCTGCTGTCGTCCGTCAGGGGGATGGGCGACGGTCCGGAGGCGATGGGGGGCCCTGTCCGGGACGGGGGTCATGTCGGTGACCCCAGCCCCGGTCAGGTTCGCCTCCGGGATTCGCGGCGTGGCTCCTAGATCTTCATCAGTTGCGACCGCCGCCACGGCGGTTGCCGACCTGGATCTTCACCACGTCGAAGGCGGGCGTCTGGTTGGCCCGGACCATCATCGGGATGCGGTGCGAACCGTCACCGGCCCACGAGGCGCACTGCGCGGTGCCGGCGTCGGGCAGGCCCGGCACCTGGATCTGCACCGAGTCGGGCTGGGCGCCACCGCGGCTGTCCTCGGTCGCCACGAAGAACGCGGGGACCGGGTCGGGCGCGGGGGCCTCGTTGGTGCTGGCCAGCATGCGGCAGGCGGTGTGGAAGTGACCGCGGACCAGGCCGTTGGCCAGAACCGAGGACTCCACGTAGTAACCACCCTGGCCGGCCGCGAGGAACCGGTCACGGATCAGGTTGCGGGTGCTCACGGTGATCGTGAACGGGGTGTTCGGGGCGACCCGGGTCGGCGCGTTGGTGATCAGCAGGCTCGGGTTGGCGCTGGCCTCGCCGACCTCACCGAACTCGGTCGAGACGCAGCGGCTGCCTTCCTGGAAGCCGTTGTGCGGGGTCAGGTTGCTGGTGTCACAGCTGTTGGTCAGCACGCCCAGGCCGGCGCCGGGAGGCGGAGTGGTCTGCTCCTCGGTGGGCTCGGGGTCGGGCTGGTCGCCGCCCTGGTCGCCACCGTTGTTGCCCTCTTCGCCGTTGCCCTGGCCGTTGTCGCCGTTACCCTGGCCGTTGTCGCCCTGGCCCTGGTCACCGCCGTTGTTGCCCTCTTCGCCGTTGCCCTGACCGTTGTCGCCCTGGCCGTTGTCGCCCTGGCCGTTGTCGCCCTGGCCCTGGTCGCCGCCGTTGTTGCCCTCTTCACCGTTGCCCTGCTCGCCACCCGCGCTCGGGTCGGCGGCCGGAGCGGTGGTCGCGGCCTCGGTGGGCGGGGTCTGGTTGCCGCCGCCGTTGTTGTTGCCGACGTTGTTCATCACCCAGTTGCGGCAACGCGTACGCAGCGTCTGGGTCGACACGGTGTCACCCGCGCCGTCGTCCGGGTGCTGGGTGACCCGGCCGCCGTTGGTGGAGTACGTGCCTCGCTTCGTCTCCGTGGAGAGGTTCGTACGCTTCGGCGCCTGCACCTGGTCGCACGCGGCCAGTGCCTTCTTCTGCGTCCGGTCGGTGCTCGCGTTGGAGACCTGGGTGACGGTCACGATGCCGCCGAAGGCCACCAGCGTGGCGGCTACCGCGATGATGCGGCGCTTACCACTGAACCAGTTGTTACTGCTCCTGGATGCGCGCCGGTACTTGGACCTTCGCATGGGGGTGACACCTTTCTCTTACGCGACTGGACTCGGTTGGGGCTACCGGGCCCGGAAGATGCGCATGGACGTGATGACGCCGGCCACGAGAGCGGCGGCGAGGACGAGCAGGATCACGGTGGTGCTGACGCCCGGAATACCGCCACTGCTGCTGGCAGCCGCGAGCATCTGCCCGTCCACCGGGACCGGTCCACTGCCGGGGTTCGCGGGGGCGGGAGCTGTGGGAAGCGCCGCGTAGTCGACGATGTTGCTCGACTCCAGCAGCGTCATGTGCGTCATGACGAACTGGTTGGCCTCTTGGGCCAGCTTGCGCACGGAGTCGTTACGGGTGGTGGAACGGATCGTCGCGATGGCCGGGAAGATCTTGCCGTGCGCGGCGCGGAGGCGGTCGATGAAGATCTGGTCGAACGTCGTCGCGTTCGCGTCCTTCATCTCCTGCAGCCAGAACTGCTGGTCGTCGTTCGGCTTGCTCGGCAGGTCGATGTTGAGCTTCTTGGCGACCTCGCGGTCGAGCTTGTCGAGCACGACGTGCTGCGCCGCGATCGACTGGCCGATCTTGACGACCCGCTGGTCGTTCGACTTCTCGACCGCCATGTTGCCGGCCGGGATCTCCCAGAGCCCGGCGAGCCGGACCTTGATGACGAAATCCTTGTCGGCGTCGCTGATCGCGCCGACGCCCTTGTCGCTCAGCCCGTTGGAGCTGGGCACCGGAATCGGGTCGCCGGGAGCCGCCTGAACCGGGCTCACCGGCGCGAGCAGGAACGTCAGAGCCGCCGCTGAAATGCCCACCAACCATCGCGTCGTACGGCGCGAAGTGCGAGTGGTAAGCATTTTCCTCAACCTCCGAAAGAGCGATTTGTTAAAGGAGTTCTTAAGCGGCGGACTAATCAGTAGCTGTAGTCACTGCCGGTGCCGGAGTCGTCACCCGAATCCGCGCCGGAATCGTCACCGGCGGGCGGAGCCACGGGCTTGGACACCTTGGGCAGGCAGGTGAGGTTCTTGGCGCCGTCGGGCTGGATCACGAACCAGGAGCCGTTGACGTTCTGGCCCTTCCAGTTGCCCGGCTTCTTGTCACCGATGTAGGTGTAGAGCGGCCAGCCCTTGAGGGTGAGCTGCTTGCTGCCGTCGGCCCGGGTGACCGTGCCGACCAGCTTCGAGTCGACGCCCTTGAGGGTCGGCTTGCCGTCGTTGGTCAGGGCCGCCGGCCAGATCTCGGCGCACTCACCGGCACAGTTCGACTTGGCCGGGTTGTTGCCGTCGTTGTCGAAGCGGTAGAGCACGAAGCCTTCGTCGTTGACGACGACCTTGCCCATCCGCGCGACCTTGGTGCCGGTCAGCGAGTTGGTCGCCTCGTCGGCGCTGAGCTCGGGGGCGGCGTTGGGGTCGCCCGGGCCGTCGGTCGCGTTGGGGTCGGCCTCGGCGACCGGGTCGCTCGTGGCCGACGGGTCGGCGGTCGCCGCCGGGTCCGCGGTGGCCTCGGCGTTGGCCCCGGCCGGCACGGCCGAGTCGCCGTAGTCCGCGCCGTTGTATCCCTTCGGGGCGCAGCCGGTCACTGCGAACGCCGCGGCGAGTGCGGCGCCGACGACCATCAACTTTCGCTTCTCCGGAACCACTTGCCCTCCAGGCTGTTTCTTCGTCTGGCGTTTCCGGGCTGTAGTACGCGGACGGGGTCACGGCGGTTGAAGAAAGTTCCCATCAATTTCCGAGTTTTTGGCGGGACCCCGCGGGAGCTGCTTGGCTAAGCAAAAAGAAAGGATCCCGGCCGTTCGGCCGGGATCCTTTTTCCGTATTGGGGTCGTTACGGAACGCGCACCAGCGTCTCGCCGGCGCCGTTCGCGGCGACCTCCTGAACCTGCACGTGGGCGATCTGGTCGCGCGGGGTGGCCGTCACGGCCTGCAGCAGCAGCGGCTCGGCGTTCTTGGCCGTGCCCCAGCCGTTCTCCCCCACCGTCCACGACATCAGCGGCTCAGTGGTGCCGTCGGTGTGCACGGCGACGAGCCGGCACTCCTTCGGACCGCTGATGTTGGAGATGGCGAACGAGACCTGGGTGCCGAACGCCTTCTTCTCGAACGCGACCGACGCCGCCACTCCCGTACGGGGGTCGGAACCGTCGTAGCGCTCACCCGTCAGGTCGGGGCCGCCGATGCCCGGTCCGCCGTCCGTGTTGGGCAGCGGGTCGAGCTGGGTGTTGCCGCGCTGGGCGGTGTTCGTGGTGGACGGGTCGGCGCTGTCGTTGCCGAACACCTGCCCGCCCACGAAGAACGCGCCGATCGACAGCATCGCGAAGATGACGACCGCGGCGGCCAGCGAGTAGAGCCGGCGACTGTTGGCCCGGTGCCGCTCGTGGGCGACCTCACCGATCACCTTCTGCAGCATGAAGCCGTCGCGCCGGGTCTCCTCGGCGGCGATCACCGAATTCGCGTCGACGTCGGCCAGAAGGTCGGCGACCTCGACGAACGATTCGAGCTCGTACGCACAACGCGAGCACTCGATGAGATGGTCCTCGAAGCGCGAAGCGTCGTGCTCGTCGAGCACACCCAGTGCATACGACGCGACGTCGAAGTGGTCTTCCTGTGTCATTCGGTCACCCCCCGCTGCTGCAACGCCGTCCGCAACGCACGCAGAGCGTAATACACCCGTGACTTGGCGGTACCCAACGGAAGGTTGAGCTTCTCCGCCGCCTCCGGCACCGTGCGGCCCCGGAAGTACGTCTCGATGAGGATCTCGCGGTGCGACTGGCTGAGTTCGCGCAGCGCGTCGGAGACCGTCATCGACTGCAGAACGCGGTCGGTGTCGTCGGCCTGGCTGGGGAAGCTCTCGAGCTCACGGTCGTACGTCTCGGCCGGCCGGGCGCTCGCGCTGCGGTGATCGTCGATCGCGATCCGCCGAGCCACGGTCACCAGCCAGGGACGCAGCGACTGCTGGCCCTGGGCGCCGAGACGGTGCGCGTTGCGCCACGCCCGGAGCAGGGTCTCCTGCACGATGTCTTCCGCGCGCTGCCGGTCACCGCCGGTCAGGCGCAGGACGAACATCAGCAGAGGTCCCGCGTGCTCCTCATAGAGCATCTTGACCAGAGTGTCTTCGTGACTGGCCCCCGCGGGGGTCGCGGCCTCATGCCGCGGCGCCTGCCTAGGAATCACCGAAGAACCACCATCGTCCGCACTACGGCCTCCGTCAAGTGACTGCCACCGTCCACCGGAACGCTGCTGTGTCATCAGGCGCACCCCGCCCGGCGCCAGCCGATGTTCGGCCACCGCATGCATCGATACCTCCGCCCGGAGCTTTCCCCGTCGCCTGAGATACGGCTGGGGACAGCCCTCGGGATCAACGCGGACGGGAAAACTTTGGGGAGCGGTCTCAAACGGTCCTCCGGTCTCGTGTGGGGGGTCACGAGGCGCATGGATATTTCATCGATCTGCACCGATATGACTGTCAGGGCAGCCGAATAATACTCAGCCACACGCGTCCCATGAAACGTCGTTCTGAGCTGCCCTGACGCACTGCCGGTGCGGCGTTACCGCTAAGTAGGCACGCCCTTCCGGAGCGTTCCGGTCCCATCAGGTGGGAGCGCTCCCAAAGCCACGTCTTGCCCGTTCGGGGGATATCTGGCCTCCATCCGGCCCGTTCGAGCGATGCGTGTCGTGAAAATCCCAATTGGCCCTTTCTGTCGTATTTCCCGAGTGGCCCGCGATGCGTAGCGCCGCCGCCACCGCCTGTGGACAACGCGGCCCGGCGCGATCGCTCGGCGGTAGACTGTGGACAACGCAGGCCTCTCGCCGGCGCCACGGATTAGGGTGGGGGACCCCCTAGGCGGGCGGGTTTTGGGCTGGTTGTCCCTACGCAAGATCAGCCAGCGGCAAGCCCGGGTTGATCCCAGGCAAGATCAGCTGGCCGGCCGGAGTTGGCCCCACGCAAGATCAGCTGACGCCGGGCCGCATCGCTACGCGGGGAATCAGCGAACCCGCACCGCTGTGGTCGTGACGGTGGTGAAGTGCATCGGGAAGCTGCCGCCCACCTTGTCGACGGCCGCGCCCACGGCCTCCAGCAGCTCAGCCAGTTGATCGGCCGGCAGCGTGGTGAACAGACCCTGCGTGGGTAACTGGTCGAGCCATTCGTCGCGGGTGTAGACCCGTTCCCACTCGTCGGTCCAGCGCTCGGGCGCCCCGAACGCCCCACTCCCCCGGATGGCATCGTCGGCCCGGTCGGCGAGCATGCCGTACCCCTGCGCGGCCGACACCCCGGGCGCGCCGTTCATCGGGCTGCCGGGCATCAACCGCCGGAAGACCTCGGCGAAGGCATCCCCCACGGCGGGAGACGGCTGCCCGGCGTTCCAGAAGAGGGCCAGGCGGCCGCCGGGGCGCAACACCGTCGCCGCCGCAGCGGCTCCGGCGACCGGGTCGACCCAGTGCCACGTCTGACCGGCCACCACCGCGTCGAAGGTACGACCGGCCGGGTCCCAGTCCTCGAACTTCGCCACCTCGACCTCGAAGCCCTCGGCCCGGGCGAAGGCCGCCATCCGCGGGTCGGGCTCCACCCCGAGGACCCGGCATCCGGCCGCGCGTAGCTGCCGGGCCACGATGCCGGTGCCGATACCGACGTCCAGCACGGCCGGTCCGGCGACACCGGCAGCGATCCGCGTGATCAGCCCGGACGGGTAGCGGGGACGGGTGCGGTCGTACCGGGCGGCATCAACCCCGAACGACTCCGCGATACGACGTTCACGATGAGGAGTGGGCATGCGCCCACTCTAGTGGGCATGCGCCCACTCGGTCCACGGCCAAGGCCGACCGGCGTCAGGGAGACTGATAGCGCGACGACCGAAGGGAGATGCCTGGTGCCGACCGGGGTGGCGTTACGCGACGTACGACGGCAGCTGTTCGACGCCGCCGAGCGGGTGCTGCTGCGCGACGGCTCCAATGCGTTGACCAGCCGGGCCGTCACCGCCGAGGCCGGCTGCGCCAAGGGCGTCCTGCACCGGCACTTCGCCGACTTCGACGACTTCCTGGTCGAGCTGGTGCAGCGGCGCATCGTCGGGTTCGAGGCGTGGGGCGCCACCATGCGCTCCAACGCAGGCACCGGCGATGTCGCCGAGAACATCGCGGACGTCCTGAACGGCGTCCTCAACCGGCTCGGGCTCGCCCTGATCGGCCTGATCATGGCGCGCGACGAGCTGCGGGTCCGGTTGCGCGGCGAGCGGGACTTCGGCATCCCCTACCTGGCCGAGGCCACCGAGATGATCGCCGGCTATCTCATCGCCGAGCGCGACTGGAACCGCGTGGCGGAAGCCACCGACGCCCGGAACCTGGCTCTGACCCTGGTCGGCACCGCCCACCTGGTCGCCGGCGAGGGCAACGAGATCGACCCCGGCCTCCTGCGCACGATCATCGGCCCGGCCCAGTAGCCGGCAGAAACGCTGCAGAGCCCAGCCGCAGGCCCGGCCCAGCCGTCAGCGGGAACGGGCCGTAGCCAGCGTCAGCGCACGGTGCAGCACCCGGGAATCGCCCAGCATGCCGCGCAGGCGGCGCTCCAGCCCGGCGATGGGCACGAGATTCTGCGGCGCGCGGGGGTCCTTGTAGGCCGACGACGCGAACCGGGGCAGGGTGGCCACGGAGATCTCGGCCAGCTCGATCGCCATCTCGGGGCTCAGGTCGGGTGAACACTCCACCCGCACGATCCCCGACCATGGCGCCCCCGACGCTCCGGGCAGGCGCAGGTACCACGACCAGCCGCCCCACACCGTGCCCAGGTGGAAGACGGGCGTGCGCTGGCTGGGCCGCAGCGACGTGACAACCGCGGTCAGCGCCGCCGGCAGGTATTGCTTCTGCTGCGTCTTGACGTATCCGATGGTGCGCGGCAGCTGCCGCCGGTTACGCAACGGACCGTCGACCACCAGCAGGTCGTCGCCCGCGAAGGACGCGCCCATCTCGCGCGCGGCCGATGAGATGTCGATCTCGAGCGCGGTCAGCGGCCCCTGCACGGCGGCCGGCAGTTTGCTCGCCTCTCCCGCGCCGTGGATGCGGTGCACCTCGTAGCGCACCGATCCGGCCTGTACGTCTTCGGCCGACGGGCTCGCGGTGAACAGGCCCCGGCCGACCCGCGCACCCACCAGTTCGGCCGCCCCGCGGGCCAGGTCGCAGCGGACCACCCCGGCCGCGTACGAGGCGGCGAGCCCCGCGTACGAGGTTCCGTCCTCCTCGGAGGTCCAGAGCCCGGCGTCGTTGCGCCGCACGCCGTCGACCAGGAAGACCACGTCGGGGGCGCGTACCGAGGGCGAGACGTCGATCGGCGCCCACGAGGCGGCCGGCACCTCGACATCGGTGTCGACCTGCGCGCTGCTGGCCGAGGCCGGGCCGTCGCCGCCCTCACCGCCGCCCTCGAAGGAGGATCCGTACGACGGGTCCCACGCGTCCACGTACATCCTGGTCAAAGGCCCACCCTCGAAACGTGCGCGGTACGCGCGTCCTTGTGCACCTCGAACCGCACCGGCACCCGTTCGGCCAGCGCGTTGACGTGGGTGACCACCCCGACCATGCGGTCGCCCCGGGCGGCCAGGTTTTCCAACGTCGCCGCCACCACGTCGAGGGTGGCCGCGTCGAGCGTGCCGAAGCCCTCGTCGAGCACGATCGACTCGAGGCTGGCGGCCGTGGTCGACATGCCCGCGAGCTGCTCGGAGAGGGCGAGCGCGAGGGCCAGCGAGGCCTGGAACGTCTCGCCGCCGGAGAGCGTGCGCACCCCGCGCCGCAGCCCGGCGTCGTGGTGGTCGATCACGAAGAACTCGCCCTTGTCGTGCATCAGGTCGTACTGCCCGCCGGTGAGCTCGCGCAGGATCCGCGACGCGCCGTCGACCAGCATGTCGAGCGCCTCCTCGAGCAGCCAGCGCTCGAAGTTGTTGGCCCGCAGGTGCCCGGCCAGCGACTTGGCCACCCGCTGCTCGCGTTGCAGCGTCATCCGCTGCTCGGTGAGCTCGCCGACCTGGTCGCGGCGGTCGGAGAGCCGGCGCCAGGCGGCCTCGGAGCGTTCCACGGCGACCGCGGCGGCCCGGATGATGGCGGACTCGTCGGACGGCGGAACCGCGACCCCGGCCGCGGTGAACAGCGCGGCGATCTCCTGCAGCACGGCGACGGTCGAGCGGTGCGCGGTGGCCACGGCCTCTTCGGCCGCGGCACGGGCGGTCGCGCGCGAAGCCGTCTCGGCGCCGGCCCAGTCGACCAGCACCGACCACGCTCCGGCCAGGTCTTCGCGGTCGGCCGGCGGCGGGGAGAAACGGGCCACCCGATCCCGTACGGCGTCGAACTCGCGCCACGCGGTGCGCTGACGTTCCTCGGCGGCGACCACCGCGGCCTGGGCCTGCCGGTGCGCCGACCGGCTGCTCCGCACGGCGGTGCCGGCCCGGTCGAGCTGCTTCTGCAGGTTCTCGATCTCGGCCAGCTGACGCCGCAGGGCGTCGACCCCGGGCGATTCGGCGACCGCGGCCCGGGCCTCGGCCATCCGCGACAGGTGGTGCTCGTGCTGGGCGCGCTTGCGTTCGAGGTTGCTCTCGAGCTTGCGGGCCACGGCGTCGCGCTGCTGCCAGGCCGCCTCGGCGATCTCGGCGGCGGCGCGCGCGGCCTTGCCGGTGGTCTCGGCGGCCCGCACCGCGGATTCCTCGGACACCGGCGGCACGGTCGTCACGGTCTGTTCGCACACCGGGCAGTGGTCGCCGGCTGCGAGGTGGGCGCGCAGGGCGGAGGCACGGTCGGTGCGCTGGGCTTCCACGTAGTCGAGGCGAGCCTGCTCCAGCAGCTGGGCGGCTCCGAGGTGGGCGCTCTGGGCGATCGCGGCAGCGGCCGCGGCGTCCTTGTGCTCGACCTCGGCCACCGACACCTCGCCGGCGAACCATTCCTGCTGGCCGGTGAGGCGTTCCAACTCGGCGTGCCGGTCGAGCATCAGGCTGAGCGATCCGGCGTCGCCGGCGGCCGCGAGCTCCCCGCGGACCTTCTCCTCCTTCTCCTCGGCGGCGCGAACCTCGTCCGCGGCCTCGGCGGCACTCGCCCGGGCGGCCGCGGTCACGCCGGCGGTCTCCACGCTTCCCTCCGGCGTACGCACGGAGGAGAGCTGCCGCAACTCGGCGTCCAGCTCGTCGCGGGTGGCAGCGGCCTCGGCCTCGGCCGTCCGCCGGGCCCGCAGGCCCGGAACAGCCTGCTCGACGGCGGCGGTCAGCTCGCGCATGCGGCCGACGTGCTGCTCGGCCGCCTCGACGGCCTCGTCGGTGGCGTCGGCCAGCCCGGCCAGGCTCTGGTCGACGACGGCCAGCTTGCCCTCGGCCGTCTGGGCCCGGCCGGTCGCCTTGGTCTGCACCTCCTCATAGATGTGCAGGCCGAGCAGGTTGACCAGGATCTGCTGGCGGGTGGCCGGCTTGGCGTGCAGGAAGTCGGCGAACTGGCCCTGCGGCAGCACGACGCAGCTGGTGAACTGCTCGAACGGCAGGCCGACGGCGTCGAGCACGGCCTGGTCCATCTCGGCCGGGGTGCCGGCCAGCACGTCACCGAGATCGTCGAGGTCCATGCCGGTGTCGAGTTTGGTGACGTCGAACCCGGCCGGCATCAGCTGCAGGCCGGCCCCGGCGGTCTTGACGTTGCCGCGGCCGTCGCGGCGCACCACGCGGGTCGCGACGTAGCGGTCGCCGGCCGATTCGAAGACCAGCCGCACCCGGGCCTCGGTGGCCGACGGGGCGAGCGCGTTGCCGATGCCGCGGGCGCCGCCCCAGCGCGGGACCGTGCCGTAGAGCGCGAAGGTGATCGCGTCGAGGACCGTCGACTTGCCCGAGCCGGTCGGCCCGACCAGCGCGAAATAGTCCGCGTCGGTGAAGTCGACCGTGGTCTCGTCGCGGAAGACGGTGAACCCGGCCATATCAAGCCGAATAGGCCTCATGACATCACTCCGATACGAACGGACGGCCGGAAAGAGCTCATGAGTGAGTGCTCACCTCGTCGTACAGCTCGTCGAAGAGTTCGCGGACGCCGTCCTCGGCGTTCTCGCGACTGTCCAGGTAGTCGCCGAAGAGTTCACGCGGCGACCGTCCGGCCCGCTGTGCCATCCGCTCCCCCACCCGGTTGGGCATCATCTCGGGGTCGATCCGCACCTCGAGGGCGTTGGGCAGGAGCTCCTGCACGTCCTCGCGGAGACCGACCCGCGGCTTCTCGCGCACCAGGACACGGAGCCAGGCATCCGGAAGGTTCACCGTTGAGAGCTGTTCGAGCGTTCCCCGGACCGTCCGCAGCGGGACCGCCCCGGTGATCGGCACGTCACGCACCCGGGCCGCCTTGTCGATGCTCACGTCGACGATCGCGACCGACGAGACGTTTTCCTCCTCGCCGAAGTCGATGGCCAGGGGGCTGCCGCTGTACCGCGTCGGGCAGGGCGAGATGACCTGCTGGGCGCGGTGCAGATGGCCGAGCGCCACGTAGTGCGCGTTACGCGGGAAGACCGTGGCCGGAACCGCGTAACCCATGATGGTGTGCGCCTCGCGCTCGCCGCCGCCGGCCGACGCCCCGACGATCGTCAGGTGCGCGGTCAGCAGGTTGATCACGCCGGGCTGGTCGAAGCCCTCGGACAGCTTGGCGATCAGGCGGGCGATGTGATCCGCGTACGTCTGGGTGGCCTCGGCCGCGGTCAGCTCGTACATCTCGGCGGCCCGGATCGCGTACCGCTGGGAGAGGAACGGCAGCGTGACGAGCTGCCACTTCTCGCCGTCGGCGGTCTCGCCCTTGATCAGCAGTTCGTCGGCCTTGTCCTTCACGGCGCCGCGCAAGGTGATGCCGGCTGCCTCGGCCCACGGGCGCAGCGCGTCGAGCGCCGGCCCGTTGTCGTGGTTGCCGCCGATCGCCACCACCTGGGCGCCGGTGTTGCGCAGCGCGGTGAGCGCCCGGGTGACCACCCGCGTCGCGTCGGCCGTGGGCGCCGCCGTGTCGTAGAGATCACCGGCGATGACGACCAGGTCGGGGCGCTCGGCCCGGGCCGTCTCGACCACCTGGGCCAGCACGCGGATGTGTTCCTCGTGCCGGTTGCGCCCCTTGAGGACCTTGCCGACGTGCCAGTCGGACGTGTGCAGAATGCGCATCGCGGAACCTTAGAACGGAATGTCGTCGTCGGACGAACCACCACGGCTGCCCACGACGGCGAACGGGTCGGCGCCCTGGACGATGGACTTCATCGTGCCCTCGGGCGGCGGGCCGGACTCGGACTTGCGGGTGGCCCAGGCCGGGAACGGGAACTCCACGCAGAGCGGGACCGGGATGTCGGGCTGGTTGACGAACATGGTGCCGGGGCGGGCCAGCAGCGCGCGCTGACGCATGGCCGGGGGCAGGAAGCCGTATTCCGGGCGGGCCGCCTCGGCCGGGTCGAGCCGGCCGACCACGCGGATGGCCGAGTTCGTCACGATGCGCCGCTCGACCTCACTCGCCGTCTGCTGGGCGCCGATCAGGATGACCCCGAGCGAGCGGCCGCGCTCGGCGATGTCGAGCAGCACCTCCTTGATCGGCGAGGTGCCCTCGCGCGGGGCGTATTTGTTGAGCTCGTCGAGCACCACGAAAAGCAGCGGGCGGCCGGTGCCGGCCTTCTCCTTCTCCTCGAACTCGGTCTTGAGCGTCACGCCGACCACGAACCGCTGGGCGCGGTCGGGCAGGTTGTGCAGGTCGACGACGGTGACCTGGGCCGACTCGGCGGTCTTGATCTGGTGGGGGCGGCGCTGGGCCAGGTCGCCGCGGATCAGCCGGGCCAGGTCGCGCTTGCTGCCGATCAGGCGGCGGGCGAACGCGTTGACCGTGCCCATGTTGACCGCGCTGCCGGCCCAGGTGGACCGGGTCTCGTCGTCGGTCAGCTGCTCGACGATGTGGTCGACCAGATCCCCGTACGAGCCGATGCGGCGCCCGTCGATGCTGATGCCACCCTCGGCCGGCACGGCGTGGCGGTTCAGATGGGCGGTGACCGAGTGGACGACCATCGTGTATTGCTGGCGCTCGTCGTCGGCGTCGGCGAACACGTAGGGCAGCAGGCGCAGCGCGCAGAACTCCTCGAGCGTCCAGTAGAACGTGTCGACCCCGGTCAGGCGGCTGCTGACATCGGGGGCGCCGGACGAGTCGCCGGCGCGGGGCGGGGCATAGACCCGTACGTCGGAAAAGGGTGTCGCCGGAAGCTCGAGCAGCTTGTAGCCGGCCCGGGTCGCCTCGTCGAGCTTGGTGTTGGGGTGATCGAGGAAGAGCAGGTCCTCGCCCTTGACGTTGAAGATCAGCGCGCGAGCGTTCGTGCCGTCGGCGCCGAGCGCGCCCGACCGGAACACCGAATAAAGCAGGAACGTCGCGAAGCTGGTCTTGGTGGCCACGCCGGAGATGCCGGAGATCGACACGTGGGCGCCACGGGTGCCGTCGAGGAAGTCGGCGTTGAGGAACACCGGCACACCGTCGCGGCCGGTGCCCATCGGGATGCGCCTTTCCATCCGGTCGAAGTGCAGGGCGGCGTCGCGGGCCTCGCCGGACGCGCGGTGCACGATCGAGCCGGGCGAGGGCGGGACGTAGAGCTCGGGGTCGACGCGCGTGGTGGTGATCTCGGCCGCCTCCTGCACCAGGGCCGGCAGCGTGCCCTCGGCGATGGCGAAGACGTCGGAGTCGAACTGGGCGCCCTCGTGGCGCGCCCGCACCTGGGTCACCACCCCGGCGATCGTCACCGGTTCACGGTCCGGCAAGTCACGCTGGGTGACCACGACGTCGTCGAGCTGTAAGTAACTGCCCGGGGTCACGGCCGTCCAGAACTGGAGCGGTGTCGCATCGGCTGTACCTAGCACCCGCCCGACGGGGGAAGAATCGTCAGACACGCCGCTCATCGTGCACCAGGGGTACGACAGAACTCGCAGCCACCATGGGTTGGCACTCGTTGTCCACAACTTCTGGTGCTCATACACAGAGTTATCCACAAGATCTTGCTCAGCCTGTGGAGGCGCGCGGAGGAATCGAACCGATGTGAGCCGATCGGTCAAAGACGGGGTGACGGAACTCCCATCGACCGGAAGGGTTGCGCATGAGACCGACGGCCATGCGGGCCGAGCTCACCGACGGCGACCTGATCCAGCTCTCCGCCACCCAGCCCGAGGCGTTCGGATCGGTCTTCGACCGGCATGCCACCACCATCCACCGCTATCTCTCGCGCCGCGTCGGGGGCACGCTCGCCGACGACCTGACGGCCGAGACCTTCCTCACCGCGTTCAAGAGCCGGACCGCGTACGACGGAAGCCGGCCGGACGCCCTCCCGTGGCTCTACGGGATCGCGGCCAACCTGCTGCGCGGCCACCGGCGGGCCGAGACCCGCATGTATCGCGCGCTGGCCCGCACGGGCGTCGACCCGGCGCTCGCGGGCCACGACGACGAGGTGGCGTCCCAGGTCACCGCGTCCGAGCACGTACGGGTCCTGGCCACCGCCCTGGCCCGCCTCAACGCCGGTGAACGCGACGTGCTGACCCTGATCAGTCAGGCCCAGCTCAGCTATCCGGAGGTCGCCGAGGCCCTGGGCATCCCGCTCGGCACCGTCCGCTCCCGGCTGCACAGCGCCCGCAAACGCCTGCGCGCCGCCCTGCCCCACCTCGCCTTCGAGAACGGGACCGACGATGAATGACCTGAGCCTGATCGAGAAGTTCCGCGCCGACGTGCCACCACCCGCCCCGGAATCCCTCGCCCGGGCCCGCGCTGCGATGTTCACCGTCGGTGCCGAGCCCACCCGCCGCAGCCGCTGGATCTGGCGGCTGGCGCCGGCGGCCGCACTGGCCGCCGCGGTGGCCGTGGCCGCCGGAGTGGTCACCCAGCCGGAAAGCCGGCCCGCCGCCCCGGCCCCACGAGCCGAGGGACCGGCGGGATCGTCGGCCCCGGTGCTCCCGAGCAACGCCAGCGACGCCGCCGGGCTGCTGCGCCTGGCCGCGGCCGAGGTCCGCGCCGAGCCGGTGCTGCGGGTCGGGCCCGGCCAGGTCCTCTTCTTCGAGTCGATCGAGGCCCAGGACAACATCGAGAACCTCGAGACCAAGCCGACCTGGGTGCCACCCCAGGAGATCAACCGCAAGATCTGGCTCCCCGTGGACGGATCCACCGCCGGCCTGCTCATCCAGACGGTGACCCGGACCGGCGAGAAGTTCCACGTGCCGCTCGACGCCGACGGGACGACGCCCTACCTGACCGGGCTGCCCACCGAGTCGAAGGCCATGCGGGACTGGCTCTACACGGTCGACGCCGGCACCGCGGCCGAAGACGGGCCCGACGCCGCCGCCTGGGACAAGCTCGGTGAGACCCTCCGCGAGAAGTACCTGACCCCGGACTCGCGAGCCGCGCTCTACGAGGCGGCCGCCACCATCCCCGGCACCATCCTGGTCAAGCGGGCCGACCTGGCCGGGCGCAGGGGCATGGCGGTCTCCCGCCTCTCCGGCCCGGTCCGCTTCGACTACATCTTCGACGCCCGGACCTACGAGTTCCTGGGCGAACGGGTGGTCGTGGTGGGACACCTCAAGCCGTACCCGAAGGGCGTCGTCTCGCGGTACACGGCGCAGCTCCGCACGGCGGTGGTCGACAAGGTCGGTCAGCTGCCCTGACGGACGTACCGCAGGAAAAGCATGTCGTCGAGGGTCAGCACGTGACGCAGGGACATGCGCCGAGGGACCGTGACGGCCCCGGTCGCGATGCGGCCGGGGCCGCCGCCGACGAGCAGCGGCGACACCGTCAGGCAGAGCTCGTCGACCAGGTCGGCCGCGATCATCGAACCGAACAGGCTGGGGCCGCCCTCGCAGAGCAGCTGGGTGGCCCCGCGCTCGTGCAGCGCGGCGACCCCGGCCCCCAGGTCGGGCACCCGCACGACGTCGGCCGCATCGGCCAGGTGCGCGGCCTCGGCCCCGCCCGTGGCCAGCACGATCGGGCGGATCGGGGCGTCCGAGAACACGAGCTGGCCGAGGTCGAACTCCAGCGACCGCGACACGATCACCATGAGCGGGAACTCGGGCCGCCCATGAGCCACCCGCCACGCCCGCGCCTCGGGGGTCAGGCGTAAGGCGTCGTAGTTCTCCGCCCGTACGGTGCCCGCGGCGACCACCAGGGCGTCACAGACCATGCGCAGCGAGTCGAAGATCTCTTTGTCGCCCGGACCGTGCAGCCCGCCGGAGAGCCCGTCCACCGTCACCGCCCCGTCGGCGCTGGCGATGAAGTTCATCCGCAGCGTCGGTGCCGGATTTCGCGGATAGAGCTCGGTCAGGCCGTCCGCCGAGGACGGCCACGCGGGATAATTCGTCACGGGCCGGGCGGCCCGGTCACGGGCGGAACGGGCTCGGCGGTGCGGTGCTGACAGTCGCACCACGAGCCACCGCGGCACTCTTCGTGCTTCCGCTCCCGGCAGGCCTGGCAGATCACGAACTCGACCCTACCTCGGGATTTGTCGGCGAAGGACACGGCGCCGCAACCCGGGCGAAACGCCGAATTGGCAGGCTGTACGCCTACGGGGATGGCATCGCCGTGCCGTCCGCAGAACGGGAGGAGTCGCATGTTGCTGCGGGTTCGAGTCACTCTGCCCGATCGCCCCGGTGCCCTCGGACAGGTGGCTCGCACGCTGGGCGTCGCCGGTGCCGACATCGTGCAGGTGGTGGTTCTGGAACGTCTCGGCGGCCGGGCCGTCGACGACTTCACCGTCGTCTGGCCGGGCGCCTCCCGCGTGGAGCGCCTGCTGGCCGGCCTCGCCGCGATCCCCGGCGTTCAGGTCGACGGCGTGTGGAAGGCGATAGGAGCCCCGGTCTCGGGCGGCCACGACGCCGAGCTGCTGGCCCAGGTCGCCGCGAACCCCGCCGACGGTCTGGCCACGCTGGTCGACGCCGTGCCCGGGCTGCTCGCGGCCGACTGGGCCGCCGCCGCGATCGTGCCGGCCGACTGGGCCGCCCGTTCCGGTGCGCCCCGCCCGCTGCCCACCGAGCCCGGCTTCAGCATCGGGTCCGAGGCCACCATCGCGTACGCGAGCTGGCGCGCACCCACCCCGCTGCAGCTTCCCGAGATCACCCCGTTGCGGGCGCGGCCGCTCACCGGCCCCGAGAACACGCGCTACGCGATCGCCCCGTTCGGCCGGGCCGGGCTGGTGCTGGTGATCGCCCGCACCGACGAGGACGATCTGCCCGCCGCCGCCTTCCACATCACCGAGGTCGACCGGGTCGCGCAGCTGGTGCGAGCGGCCGCGGTGATCCTGGGCGACCGGCTCGACACCGCCGCCGTGCCCTCCACTCTGTGATCGGACTCATCCCGAAATCCCAGCTCAAGCAATGTGCGCTTAACAGCGGCGGAGGAGAATTGACCCCGGTACGAAGCTGACGTGACTCGCCGAAAGGAGTGCCGGCATGGCGCTGTGGCGGATCCGGGCAACGGTTGACGACCGGCCGGGCTATCTCTCCGTCCTGACCGCGAGCCTCGCTCTGCGGTCGGTGAACATCCTCGCCGTCCAGGTGCACACCACCGAAGCCGGCGCGGTCGACGACTTCCTGGTCGACGCGCCCGACTCGATGAACGAGACCGACCTGCTGGCCGCGGTCACCAAAGGCCGCGGCCGCGACGCCTACGTGTCCCGCGCCGAGGCCCAGGGCCTGGTCGACCAGCCGACGCGGGCACTGGCGCTCGCCGGTCGTCTGGTGCACGATCCCGACGCACTGGGCGAGGCGCTGGTCGCCCTGCTCGACGCGACCGAGGTGCGGTGGCGTCCCGAGCCCCTGAGCGGCCGCCCGGGTTACGAGGCCGCCCGCATGACCCTGGCCGACCCGGCCGGCGGCTCGTTCGAGGTGCTGCGGCGCATGCCCGCGTTCACCCCGGCCGAATACGCCCGGGCCCAGGCCCTGGTCGAGCTCTCCGGCTCGATGCTGCGCCGCGACGACGAGCAGATCACGCTGCTGCTGCCCGACGGCACCGAGCTGGTCATCCGGGCCGCCCGGATCGACGACCTGGAGGCCGTACGCGGTCTGCACGAGCGCAGTTCCGCGGCCACCCTGCAGCGCCGTTATCTCGGCGGTGGCGCCCCGAGCGAGGCCCGGCTGGCGCGGCTGCTCGAACCGGCCGGTGCCGGGCGCACGCTGATCGCGCTGGCCGGTGACCGGGTGGTCGCCATGGCCAACCTGCTCGCCGAGGGTGACCTGGCCGAGGTCGCGATGCTGGTCGAGGACGACTGGCAGCGCCGCGGCCTGGGGACGGCGCTGCTCCGGCGGATGCTCGCGCACGCCGAGCGGTCCGGTTTCGCGGCGCTGATGGCCCACACCGCGGCCGACAACGTGGCCATGCTGCGCACGTTGCGGCGGCTGGGCGCGGGTCAGGCTGACCGTGACGGCGGGATGGCGACCGTCACTCTGCCGGTGCCGGGCGCGCGTCCGGTGGGACCGGTAGGGAAAGAGACTCCGGCCGCCTTCGGGTGACGCAGCTGCCGCTCCGCGGCGACCTGGTTCCTGCCGCCTTCGGGTGACGCAGCTGCCGCTTCGCGGCGACTTGGCTCCTGCCGCCTTCGGGTGACGGGTGAGAGAGGTGGCGGCGGCCTTCGGGCCGTCGCCACCATGGGTCTTCCTACGAGGTGCGGGTGCCGTGTTCGACGCAGGTGGCCGTCCAGCCGGTCGGCACGACCTGCACCTTCATCCGCCGCCGGCAATCGGGGCAGAAGCGCGGCGGCTCCAGCTCACGCGCCGCGGCGCACCCTGAGTGATCACCCTGGGCGGCCGGCTCGCCGCAGCGGTCACAGAACATCAGATCGTCGCCGACAGCGCCTTGACCGGCATCTTCAGATCCTGCAGCAGCTCCAGGTCGGAAGTGGCCGGACGGCCCAGGGTGGTCAGGTAGTTGCCGACGATCACCGCGTTGATGCCGCCGAGCAGCCCGTCCCGCGTGCCCAGGTCACCCAGCGTGATCTCGCGACCGCCGGCGAACCGCAGGATCGTGCGCGGCATGGCCAGGCGGAACGCGGCGATGGCCCGCAGCGCGTCCTTGCCCTCGACCACCGGCTGATCGCCCAACGGCGTACCCGGGCGGGGGTTGAGGAAGTTCATCGGGACCTCGTGCGGGTCGAGCTCGGCCAGCTGGGCCGCGAACTCCGCCCGCTGCTCCAAGGTCTCGCCCAGGCCCAGGATGCCGCCGCAGCAGACCTCCATGCCCGAGTCGCGCACCATCTTGAGCGTGCCCCAGCGCTCCTCCCAGGTGTGGGTGGTCACCACGTTGGGGAAGTGCGACCGGCAGGTCTCCAGGTTGTGGTTGTAGCGGTGCACGCCCATGTCGACCAGGTCGTCGACCTGCTCCTGGCTGAGCATGCCGAGGCTGGCCGCGACCTGGATGTCGACCTCGGCCTTGATCGCCTTGACGCCCTCACGCATCTGGTCCATCAGGCGCTTGTCGGGGCCCCGGACGGCGGCCACGATGCAGAACTCCGTCGCGCCGGTGGCCGCGGTCTGCTTCGCCGCCTCGACCAGCGACGGGATGTCGAGCCAGACCGAGCGTACGGGGGAAGCGAACAGCCCCGACTGCGAGCAGAAATGGCAGTCCTCGGGGCAGCCGCCGGTCTTCAGCGAGATGATGCCCTCGACCTCGACCTCGGGGCCGCACCACTTCATGCGTACGTCGTGGGCCAGCTGAAGCAGCTCGGGGAGCTCGTCGTCGCCGAGTCGCAGCACCTCGAGGGTCTGCGCCTCGTCGAGACCGACGCCGTCGTTGAGCACCTGGGCGCGGGCCCGATCGAGGATCTCTGACATGCCCGCACCCTAACAAGCTTTCCGTCGGTTCCGAGGTGGTGGGCGTGGCGGTTGGACGGAAGTCTCAGCACCGGTAGGACTGTCGGTGGTGGGTGGTAGTTTCCCTTTCTCGTGATCGCCTCGGTGGGCGTTCTCGTGGCGTTGGAGGTGTCTTGTCCGGCTGGCTGGAGTCGTTGGAGGGCCTGGCGGTCAGCAGGTCCAAGGCAGGGCTGACCCGTCGGCTGCGGCCTCGCCCGGCCGGTGACCCCGTCGTCGACCTGGCCGGCAACGACTATCTCGGCCTGGCCACCCACCACGAGGTGATCGAGGCCTCGGTCCGGGGCCTGCGGGCCTATGGTCTGGGCGCCACCGGTTCCCGCCTGGTGCGCGGTTCCTCGGTGGCCCACGCCGACCTCGAGGCTGAGCTGGCGGGCTGGATGGGCGCCGGGTCGGCGCTGGTGTTCTCGTCGGGCTATCTGGCCAACCTGGCCGCCGTGCGCAGCCTCACCGCCGTGTGTGACCTGATCGTCTCCGACGCCTACAACCACGCCTCGCTGATCGACGGCTGCAAGATTTCCGGGGTACGCACGGTGGTCGCGCCCCACAACTCACCCCGGGCCGTCGCCGAGCTGCTCGACGCCCACGGCGGTCGCGCCCTCGTGGTCACCGAGTCGGTCTTCTCGGTCGACGGCGACCTGGCGCCGCTGGCCGAGCTTCACGAGGTCACCGCGGCCCGGGGTGCGCTGCTGCTGGTCGACGACGCCCACGCCCTGGGTCTGCTCGGCCCGGCCGGCGCCGGCGGGGTGGCGGCGGCCGGTCTCGCGGGCCGTTCCGATGTGGTCGTCACGGCCACCCTGTCGAAGTCGCTCGGCGGCGCCGGCGGCGTGGTCGCGGGCCCGCCACAGTTCATCCGTCACCTGATCGACACCGGCCGCACGTTCATCTACGACACCGCGCTGCCGCCCGCGGTGGCCGCCGGCGTGCACGAGGCCGTGCGCACAGCCCGCCTCGCCGACGACCGCCGGGCCCGCCTGCTCGCGCGCGGCGCCCTCACCGTGGCCCGCCTGCGCGAAGCCGGCTTCGAGGTCTCCCCGCCCGCCGCCGGCGTGCTGTCGGTCATGGCCCCCGGTCCCGAGGCCGCGCTGGCCTGGGCCGAGGATTGCCGTGACCGCGGCGTCGCGGTCGGCTGCTTCCGGCCGCCGTCCACCCCCGACGGCAGCTCCCGCCTGCGCCTGACCCTCAACGCGGGGGTTTCCGACGCCGATTTCGCCCGCGCCCTGGCCGTGATCGTGGAGTGTTCACCGTGACCCCCGCTTCGACCGACCTGACCGGCGTCCTGAGCCGGCTGCCGTCTGCCACCGTGGTGCTGACCGGCCGGGCCGGCCGCTTCACCGTCAGCACCCTCGACCCTTCAGCGATCCTCGCGCCGGTCGAACTGGAGGCGCTCGCCTCCCCGGTTTCGGCGGCCGTCACCGCCCCGGTCCCCGCCCCGCGTGCCGCCGAGCCTGGTGACGCCGCGCCCGACACTTCCGGCCTTGACTCCGCTTCCAGCCTCACTGCCGCTGCCGCGCCTGAGCCGGCCGACACCTCCAACTCCGCCGACCCGGATCGCCTTGTTCAGTCCGACGGCACCACGCCGGGCGACGAACCCGGGTTGACCGCAGCTCCGACCCCGCACACTGGTCCAGCCGATCCCGCCGCCACCGCCCCGCCCGCTGAGCCCGCGCCCGATATCGCACCCGTCTCGCCCGCGCCCGGCGCCCCGGCCCCGGTCTCCCCCGCGCCGGCATCACCCGGCCACCCCCTGCCCGAGCCCCTGATTCCCGCCCCCGGCGCCGACGGTCTGCCCAGCGGCGAGGCGATCGCCGAAGAGATCGCGGTCGAGCTCGAAGCGCAGGCACCCCCCGCCGCCCAGCCGGCCCCCCGCCGCCCCGAGACCGGTGGGTGGCGCGGCATCGTCCTGGTCACCGGCACCGACACCGGAGTCGGCAAGACCATCGTGACCGCGGCGGTGGCCGCGGCCGCCCAGTCGTCCGGCCTCCGGGTAGCCGTGATCAAGCCTGGCCAGACCGGCATCAACACCGGCGAGCCCACCGACATCGACGTCATCACCCGCCTGGCCGCCCCCGACACCACCCGCACCCTGGCCGAATACCCCGAGCCCATGGCCCCCTTGGCCGCCGCCACCGTGGCCGAGATGCCGCCGCTGGAGCTCTACGAGGTGGTAGACGCCATCCGAGCCGAGGCCGACAAACACGACCTGGTGCTGGTCGAGGGCGCCGGCGGCCTGCTGGTCCCGATGGGCGTGCGCCCTTCGGGCGAGTCCTGGACCGTGGCCGACCTGGCCACCACCCTGGGCATCAGCACCATCGTGGTGGCCCGGGCCGGCCTAGGCACCCTCAACCACACCGCGCTCACGCTGGAGGCGCTGGCCCGCCGAGGCGTACCGGCCGGGGTCGTCATCGGCGCCTGGCCCGCCGACCCCGACCTGGTCCACTGGGCCAACCTGAGCGAACTGGTCCCCCACCTGGTCGGCGCCCTCCCCGACGGCGCCGGCGCCCTCGACCCCGGCGTGTTCCGCCGCTCGGCCCCCGGTTGGCTGACCCCCGGCCTCTACGGCGACCTCGACAACTGGCGCGTATGGGCCGAAGAGTCCGGTGAGGGCCACCACTGATCGTCCCCTGTGGATAACCCGTTTCCCCCGCTTGACAGGGCGTAAAGTCCCTTCCTATTCCCCAGGGCGGGTGGGGGTTAGGGATGGCCGTATCACCAAGATCCGTACCGCCAAGATCCAGAGCAACAAGATTCAGAGCACCAAGATCCAGCGCAGCGTGGCAGCCGTCAGAAGTCGGCGGCCAGGTCGGCCAGCTTGAGGACCGTTGCCCAGTTGCGTTCGGTGCCGTGCTGGGACAAGCGCCTCGCCGCCATGCTCGTGTTGACCGGATTGCCGTGCACGCGGTCGCGGTAGTCGATGTAGATCTCGCGCTCCACCAGGCGTACGTCGTCGTGGGTCTCGAGCAAGCGGGCCGCCTCGGGGGACGGATGCTCGGCCAGGAACGTCACGCGCATCATCGTGGGCCGTTCGCGAGCGGCCTCGGGGAACGGGTTGGCGGCGATGATCTCGGACAGGCGGTCGCGGCTGCGGACCACCACCGGCTGGTCGACGTCGAACTCCCGGTGCAGCACCGAGCGGATCAGCGGGCCCACGTCCAGGTCGGACTTCACCACGACGTTGCCGCTCTGCAGCAGCGTGCGGGCGTCGGGCAGGCCGGCCGCCTCCAGTGCGGTGCGTAGCGCGGCCATCGGCACCTTGTTGCGCGCTCCCAGATTCACCGCGCGCAGCAGCGCCACCCAGACCGTCACCCGGCCAGCCTAAGCGGCCACAGCAGCGCACAGCGCCGACCGGCACCAGACAACGCACCATCCCGGGCCGACGTCGAACGACCGCGGACGCACCGAAAAGGGCAACGCGACACCCGAAGAAACGGCCAAAGGCAACGTCAGCCCGGCGGTGTGGGTGGGCGCGGCGTCGGGGGTGCGGGAAGGTCGTCCACCGGGTCGAGTTTGAACGTTGCCTCCTCGCCGGCGCGCAGCGACGTCTCCGAGTCGTAGTGGCGGAAGCTGATCGGCCCGTCCGCCTGGTAGGTCACCACGCCCGGCGTCACCGTCACGCACAAGGCGGCTCCGCGCCACCGCAGGCGGAAGCGCAGACGGGTCAGGCCGGGCGGGATCTTCGGCGAGAGGGCCAGCCGCCCGCCGGAGTCGCGCAAACCGCCGAAACCCATCACCACCGCGATCCACGCCCCGGCGCAGGCCGCGATGTGCAGGCCGTCGCCGCCCGACTCGCCGCCCGCGCGCAGGTCGAGCAGGGCCGCCTCGGACAGGTAGGCGTGGGCCAGCGACAAGTGATCCAGCTCGGCCGCCAGCACCGCCTGCATCGGCGCCGACAGGGACGAGTCCCGGACCGTACGGGCCTCGTAGTACTCGAAGTTGCGCCGTTTCTCGTCCCGGGTGAACTCGTCGCCGCACATCACCATCGCCAGCACCAGGTCGGCCTGTTTCACCACCTGCTTGCGATAGAGGTTCAGGTAGTGGTGGTGCAGCATCAGCGGATAGGACTCGTCGTCGAAGGACTTCCACTCGTCGAGCCGGGTGAAGCCCGCCGACTGCTCGTGCACCTCCCGCCGCGGGGAATACGGCACGGCCAGCCGGTCCGCGATGTGCCCGGACACCTCGTCCAGGGCCGCCGCCCGCAGGTTCCGCCGGGCCATCAGGTTCGTGTAGACGTTGTCGTCCATCAGTGCCGTGTACTCGTCGGGACCGGTCACGCCGGCGATGTGCGCGACCCCCTCCTCGTCGAGGTAGGCCACCTTGCGCCACAGCCGCGCGGTCTCGGCGATCAGCTCGTCGCCGGCCTCGCGCATGAACGTGTCGTCGCCGGTGGCCGCGTGGTAGCGCAGCACGGCGTCGGCGATGTCGGCGTTGATGTGCAGCGCGGCCGTCCCGGCCGGCCAGTAGCCGGAGCACTCGGGACCGCTGATCGTGCGCCACGGGAACGCCGCGCCGTCCAGCCGCAGCTCACGCGCCCTCGAACGGGCCTGGTCAAGGGTGCTGTGCCGCCAGCGCAGCGCCTGGCCGACGCAGGCCGGATGCGTGTACGTCAGCACGGGCAGCACGTACGTCTCGTTGTCCCACAGCGTGTGCCCGTCGTACCCGTTGCCGGTCAGCCCCTTGGCCGGAATCGGGTGCGGCCCGGCCTGGGCGCCCGCCTGCAGCACGTGGAAGAGCCCGAAACGCGTCCCCTGCTGCACCTCGTCGTCGCCGTCGAGCTCGATGTCCGCGTACGCCCAGAAGTCGTCCAGATAGGCGCGCTGCTCGGCCAGCAGCTCGTCGAAACCGGCGCGCGCGGCCGCGTCCCGGTCGGCGAGCGCCTGATCGCGCTGGTCCAGCCCGTCCCACCCGTACGCGAGAATCTTGTCGAACGACAGCGACCCGTGTGCCGTGGCGGTCCAGCGCAGACGGTCGGGCCCGGTGACGATCTCGCCGTCGTGCCCGGTGTGGGTCACCGCGACGGCCACCGTGATGCCGCTGCGACGGGTGCGGTGCACGAGCAGGTCGCGGTCGTGGAAGACGGGCACGAAGGCGTCGGCGATGACGGCGCTGGCCCGGGGGTCGTCGCGCGGCGGGGGCTGGGCCTCGTCGACCATCAGGTCGGAGTCGACCCGCAGCTCGGCGTCGGCGTCGACCGTGTAGCGGATCGCGGCCACCGACGGACGCCGGAACGACACCACCCGTACGCTGCGCAACCGCACCTCGACCCCGCCCGGTGACACCCAGACGGCCTCCCGGGTGAGCGTGCCCGCGCGCAGGTCGAGCACCCGTTCGTGCCGCCGCAACTCCCCGGTTTCCAGGTCGAACGGTTCCCCGCCGACGGTGAGGGTGATGGGCTTGCCGTTCGGGGCGTTGACAATCGTTTCCGTACGCTCGGGGAACGCGTACCCGGCCTCCGGATAGGTCAGCTCGCGCTCCTCGTAGAGCGAGTTCAGAAACGTCCCCGGCATCCCGCACGGCTGCGGCTCGTCCAGGTTGCCGCGCAGCCCGATGTGCCCGTTGGCCAGCGCGAACAGCGATTCGGCCTGACGCCGCCCGGCATCGTCGGAAGGCAGACCGATCTCCCGTACGGCCCAGGGCTCGGCCGGTGCGATCCGGCTCATCGGTTCAGCTCCGGACGGCCGCCGACATGCTGGACGGTCGACCCGGACGCGGCCGAGGCCCGGTGCGCCGCCTCCTCGTAGGACCCGCCGGCCAGCAGCGCCGCGGTCAGCGCGGCCACGAAGGAGTCCCCGCCCCCGGTGGTGTCGACCACCTCCGCGTCCCCGAGCGGGATCTTGACCCGGCCGCCCTTCCACACGAACAGGTTGCCGTCCTCCTGGGCGATCGCGAGCAGGCGCGGGCCGCTGTCCAGCACGTCCTCGCCCAGACCACCGGACTCCCGCTCGTCGGCGCGCACCACATCCGCGTACGGGAAAACGCTCTTGTCCTTGATCTCGCCGTCGAGCACGACCAGACGTCCGGCCTCGCGCCCGATGCGGGCCGCGGCCAGCGTCGCCTCGACCGGTTGCTGCAGCTGGATCAGCACGGCATCGGCCGCGGCGATCGTCTCGCGGGCGCTCAGCACGTCGGCCTCGGTGAGCAGCGACGGCAGATGCTCCACGTAGCGATACGTGCCGTCGGGTTCGAGGATCTCGACGATCAGGGCGGTCGGCTCGCCGGGGCGGCGCACCACCCCGCGTACGTCGATGCCGTCGCTCTCCGCCTGAGCCAGCAGCTCGCCACCCATCGGATCGTCGCCCGCCACCGCGATCAGAAACGGACGTACGCCCAACTGGGCCAGCGCGACGGCCTGGTTCGCGCCCTTGCCGCCGAGCTGTTCGAGGCGCCGGCCGGCGGCCGCCGAGCTGCCGCGCTCGGGCAGGCGGTCTACGGTGAGAACGAGGTCGCGGGCGAACTGACCGATCACGGCGGCGCTGGGTGCTGTCACAGGACGGGGAATACCCGCTGACCGACTGTTTGTGCGACATTCGCGACTGTGGCTTACCTGGGAACTTAATTCGCCCACCGAGAGCATTGCGGGACACCGGCACCCTTTCTAGGCTCGGCAGATCGCTGCCACTGTGAGGGGGATCACCGGCCATGACGAACAGCAATCCGGTGTCGTTGAACGCGTACGAATATCTGGACAACGTCGGTCCGGAGGAGCAGGCGCGACTCGCGGCCGTCCGGCGCTACCGGCTGGTCGACCAGCCGGTCGAGGACGCGTACGACCGGATCGCGTTCGTGGCGGGCGCCATCTTCGACACCCCGATCGCCACCGTGTCGCTCGTCGAGCAGGACAGGGTCTGGCTCGCCGCCTGCCAGGGGCTTTCCGGCGTACGGGAGGTGGGCAAGGAGCCCGGCCTGTGCGCGTCGGTCATCGCGCAGGACGACGTCTACGTGATCAACAACGCGGCCGTCGACCCACGTACGCTCGAGCACCCGCTGGTCCGCGGTGAGCTGGGCCTGCGCTTCTATGCCGCGGCGCCGATCCGCACCCACGACGGATACCGCCTGGGCACCGTCAACGTGATCGACAACCGGCCCCGCGAGGCCACGCCCAAGCAGCTCAAGGCCCTGGAACACCTGGCCTCGATGGTCTCCGACGAGCTCGAGCTGCGCCTCATGGTGATCCGCAGCGCGGCCGCCGAGCAGCGCATGCGCGAAACGGTGAGCTGATTACCGGAAGGACGGTTCGGGTAGTTCGCTCCACATGCGAACCCCCCGCACCATTGCCGTAGTCGCGCACCAGAAGAAGACGGTGGGCGGCGGCCTGGACGAACTGCGCCGCCGCCTGACCGACGCCGGGATCGACGACCTGCTCTGGTACGAGGTGCCGAAGAGCAAGAAGGCGCCCGCGGCCGTCAAGAAGGCGCTCAAGTCCAAGATCGACCGCCTGATCGTCTGGGGCGGGGACGGCATGGTGCAGCGCTCGCTCAATGTCGCCGCCGGTTCCAAGGTGCCGATCGGCATCATCCCGGCCGGCACCGGCAACCTGCTCGCGACCAACCTGGGCATCCCGGCCGACCTGCCCGAGGCGGTCGACATCGCCCTGCACGGCTCGCCGCACCGCATCGACCTCGGCCGCTTCGAGGGCGAGTACTTCGGCGTGATGGCCGGCGTCGGCTTCGACGGCGCGATGATCAGCGACGCCGACCGCAACCTGAAGGACCGGCTGGGCAAACTGGCCTACGTGTGGGCCGGCGTGCGTCACGTGAACGAGTCCGCGGCCACCGCCACCATCAAGATCGACGGCACCAAGTGGTTCGACGACGAGGCCAGCTGCGTCCTGATCGGCAACGTCGGCACGATCACCGGCGGGATCCGGGCCTTCGACGACGCGAAACCGGACGACGGCTGGCTCGATGTCGGCGTGGCCACGGCGCAGGGCGCCCTGCAGTGGGCGCGTGCCCTCGGCACGATGGCCGTGGGCCGGAGCGACAGTTCCCCCTTCGTACGCACGACACGCGCCCGCCGCGTCGACGTGAAGCTGCAGTCCAAGATGGAATACGAACTCGACGGCGGCGCCCGCGCCAAGACCAAGTCGTTCTCGGCCAAGGTCGCCCCCGGAGCCGTCCAGATCTGCGTCCCCCGGCAGCCGTCGCCCCTGTCCTGACCCGCCGCCCGTCCGACTATTGCAAAGGTAACTTTGCAAAGCTACCTTTGCATTCATGGACAGCGATGATGGCGCACGCCTCGACCCGCGAACTCTGCGCGGGCTGGCCCACCCCCTCCGGGTCCGCATGCTCAACCTCCTTCGCGAGCGCGGCCCGTCCACGGCCAGCAAACTGGCCGAGCTGCTCGGCCAGTCGAGCGGCGCCACCAGCTACCACCTGCGGCAACTCGCCACGTACGGGTTCGTCGAGGACGCCGGCGGCGGCTCCGGCCGGGAACGCTGGTGGCGCGCGGCCCACGCCCGTACGGACCTCGACGCCGACACCGGCCGGGCCGCCGGCGAAGCGACCGAGGGCTATCTGCGCGCGGTGGCGACGGCCGACTTCCAGCGGGTCGAGGCGACGATCGGCGACCTGCCCGGCATGTCGGAGGCCTGGCAGAATGCGTTCTTCCTGGGCACCGAGCAGCCCCTCCTCTCCGCCACCCAGGCCGTCGAACTGCGCGGGCGCATCAAGGCCCTGATCGACGAGTACGCCGAGGCCGCCCCGGCCGACGCGGCCCGGGTCAGCGTGCAGTGGCAGATCCTGCCGATGCCATGAGCCGGCGCCCACTCACCGGGCTGCTGACCGCCGAGGCGGTCTCGCTCACCGGCAGCCACATCGCCTCGGTCGCGGTGCCCTGGCTGGTCCTCGTCACCACGGGTTCGGCCACCCGCGTCGGCATCGTCGCCCTCGCCCAGACGCTGCCGTTCGTGCTGGCCGGGATCGCCGGTGGCGCGCTCGCCGACCGCATCGGCCCCCGCCGCGTGGCCGTCGCCGCCGATGCCGCGAGCGCGGTCGCCGTCGGCGTCATCCCGCTGCTGCACCTGCTCGGCCAGCTGACCTTCGGCCGGCTGGTCGCGGCGGTCGCCGTCGCGGGCACGGTCGCCGGCTGCGGCAACGTCGCCAAACGCACGCTCCTGCCGGTCACGGTCGAGATCTCCGGTACGCCCATGGCCCGCGCGACGGCACTCTTCGACGGCATCGCCCGGGCCGCCCTGCTCGTCGGCCTCCCGCTCGGCGGGCTGCTGGTCACCGCGTACGGGCCCGCCCTGGTCCTCGCCATCGACGCCGCGTCGTTCCTGTTCTGCGCGGTCGCGGTCGCCCTCACCGTCCGCGTGCCGCGCCCGTCCCCCGGCCCGGGAGCCGCCGGCGGCACGGCCGGTTTCGCCTTCATCCGGCGGGACCGCCTGGTCGTCGCCGTCACGTCCATGCTCTTCGTCACCAACCTGGCCGACCAGGCGTTCATGGCTGTCTTCCTGCCGGTCTGGGTGCGCGACACCGGCGCCGGACCGACCGCGCTGGGCCTGATCGGCGGCGTCTTCGGCCTGGGCGCGGTGATCGGCGCGGCGATCTATTCGGTCCTGGCCGTACGCCTCCCCCGCGTCACCACGTTCGCGATCTGCTCGCTGATCGCCGGCTCCCCCAAGCTGTTCGCGCTCGCCCTCACCGACGACGAGTGGACCGTGCTGGCGGTCGCCCTCGGAGCGGGCCTGGCCGCCTCGGTGCTCAACCCGATCCTGTCCGCGGTCGGCTACGAACGGATCCCGCCCCACCTGCGCGGTCGCGTCCTGGGCGTGATCGGCGCACTCTCCTTCGCCGGCGTTCCGCTGGGCGCCCTGCTCGGCGGGCTCTCGGTCGACGCCACCGGGCTGCGCAACGCCGTGCTGACCGCGGGCTCGATCTATCTGTTCGTCACGCTGGCGCCGTTCCTGGCCCTGGGCCGCTTGCGGAGGGCAGTCGGATAGCCGACAGCCACCTTCGTCCCGGCAAAGCCCGGCGATAGCACCTTAGGTCCGTATCTGCCCGCATATCCCCTGGATTGCACCGGTCGGCGGCCCCCACACTGGCCTTTCCATCCGGCACCGCTACGCATCTCCAGGGGGCACGCCATGACGTTCCACCAGAGTTCCGCAGTGAGCGTCGTATCCGTTCTGACCGCGGCCACCGTCATCGTCGTCGGCTACCGCCACGGTCACAATCCATCGGCCTGGCGGGCGACGAGGCGGCAGAAGAAGGCCAACCGCCACACCCAGCCTCACGCCTGGGTCGCGACCGCCCAGTTCATGACCGTCATGCTGGTGATCCTGGCCGTGATGTTCGCGGCCGCCTACGACGCCGGCAACTAGCGATCAGTCACGACGAATCTCAGCAGCGCCCGGTAGATCCGTGCCGCGTCACGGACCGACCCGAAATGCGACGAGGCATTGCCGTTGAGATAGGTCGTCGCGATCGGCACCTGCTCGATCGGGTGCCGATCGCGGGCCGCCCGCAGCAGCACCGTCATCTCGTAGTCGAACCGCTCGCCCGGGATCGAGCCGAGCCAGTCCAGCAACCCGGCCGGATATCCGCGCAGGCCGGTCTGCGTGTCCCGCACCCACCGCCCGGTCGCCGCCCGGAACAGCGACCTCGTCACGGCGTTGCCGATCCGGCTGCGGGCCGGCATCCGCCGCACCCGGCGCACACCCAGGACCAGCCGGCCGGTCTGTTCCACCCGCTCGGCCACACGCCGGATGTCCTCGGCCGAGTGCTGCCCGTCGGCGTCGGCGCAGATCACCGCCGAACCCGGATGCTCCCGGGCCGCGTACGCGAAACCGGTCTTCAACGCGGCCCCTTTGCCGAGATTGAACGGATGCCGCAGCACCACACAACCCGGCACCGACACGGGCGTCGTGCTCCCGTCGTCCACAATCACCACCTGGTCGAACTGGGCCGACAACGCCTGCAGCCGGTCGGGCGACGGCTGGTAGACCGGGAGAAGCAGCAGCATGGCCGCAGCTATACCCCGCGTCGCAACATCGTCACCATCCGGCGCTCGCGGCGCAGCAGGACGGCCGGGTCACGTACGCCGAAGAAGCACACCCTCGACGCGGCCCGGATCCCGTATTCGACGAGCGGCGAGACCCCGGGGACCGGCACGTCGACCAGGGCCCGCGACGGCAGGCCCAGCACCTTGCGGGCCAGAAAACGCGCCCGCGGCAGGTGCCAGGCGTGCGTGACCAGCCCCAGCGGCCGCGCCGGGCCCAGCTGCAGACCGTCGAGCAGGCCGTCCTCGACGACGTTGAGCAGGTTCTCCAGGGTGCTGCGGGAACGGCACTCGATACGTACGGAAACCGGATCCACCCCCGCGTCGAGGGCGACCCGACGCATCAGGTCACCCTCGCGGCAGCCCTCCGGAGGCTCGGCCGCGCCCGATCGGGCCTGCTCCCAGCCCCCGGCGAAGACGATGCGCTCGACCGGCGGGTAAGCGATCGCCGCCCGCGCCCGCACCAACGAACCGGTCGGCCCGTTGCCGAAGACCAGGAGCGCGGCCGCTACGCGATCTGCTGCCACCAGCCGTCCACCGCGGGCGGGTTGTCGACGTCGACGCGCTCACCGGGGCGCGGCACGGCCAGCCGTACGTCGCGGGCCTTGGCCTCACGCCACGTGCGGTCGGCCGGCTCGGACCAGTCGTGCAGCGCCAGGTTGAACGTCGCCCAGTGCACCGGGATCATCAGCCCGGCCTGGACGTCGACGTGGGTGGCCACGCCGTCTTCCGGGAACATGTGGATGTCGGGCCACGACTCGTTGTACGCCCCGACCTGCACCAGCGACACGTCGAACGGGCCGTGCTCCTGACCGATCTCGGCGAAGCCCGGGAAATAACCGGTGTCGCCCGAGTAGAAGACCTTGCGGCTCGGACCGTTGATCACCCAGCTGGTCCAGAGCGTGCCGTCGCGGCCGAGCCCGCGCCCGCTGAAGTGCCGGGCCGCAGTCGAGACGAACTCGAGGCTGCCGACGCGGTGCTTGTCGTTCCAGTCCATCTCGACGATGCGGGTGGCCGGCACGCCCCAGCGCTCGAGGTGCGCGCCCACGCCCAGCGGCACCAGGAACGGCGCGGCCTGCAGGTCGACCAGGTTCTGGATGGTCTCCATGTCGAGGTGGTCGTAGTGGTCGTGCGAGATCAGCACGGCGTCGAGCGGCGGCAGGTCACGCAGCGCGACCGGCGGCTCGTGCAGCCGCCGGGGGCCGCCCAGCCGCGACGGGGAGCAGCGCTCGCTCCACACCGGGTCGAGCAGCACCCGCCGGCCCTCGATCTCGACCAACGCCGAGGAGTGGCCGTACCAGGTGACGTGCAGCCCGTCGGCGGTGACGCCCGGGTCGGGAGTGACCACCGGGATGGGCAGGCGCGGGTGGCGGCGCTCCCGATCGCGCAGCGTGGCGGCGAAGACCTTCGGCATCGAGGCGGCGTCCAGCATCGTGGCCGGGACCGTGTTGTGGAACTTGCCCTCCGCGAACTGGGGCGAGGCCTGCATGCGGGCCAGCCGCTCGCCCTTGGCCTTGGCCCCCATCTGGCGCGGGATGTCACGGGCGGCCCACACCGCCGCGGCTCCCAGCGCCAGCGCAATCAATGATCCCCTACGTCCTCGCTTCGCCATTCGACCAGTTTGACGGTCCGGACAAGGGTCCCGCCACCGGATGGAGTTTGTGACACACTGCTCAGCCGTGACTGTCAACACCCTTCAGACTCAGCAGCAGCTGATCGTCCGTCAGCGCATCCGGCTGATGGTCAACCAATACGAGATCCACGCCGCCGCTCCGGACGGCAGTGAGGCCGGCATCCTCGCCTTCGCGCAGCAGAAGCGCATGGCGTTCAAGGAGCAGGTCACGCTCTACACCGACGACACCAAGACGACGCCGGTGCTGGGCTTCAAGGCCCGCCAGGTGATCGACCTGGGCGCCACGTACGACATCGTCGACGCCGGCGGCGCCCCGATCGGGCTGTTCCGCAAGAACTTCAAGGAGTCGCTGATCCGCTCGACGTGGCACCTCGAGCAGCCCGGCTTCGGCGAGATGATCGGCCGCGAGACCAACGTCTGGGTGGCCGTGCTGCGCCGCTTCGTCGAGGCGCTGTCGTGGCTGCCCTACCACTTCGACTTCGTGCTGGGCGACCGCCCGGTGTTCTCCGTGGTCAAGAAGTGGGGCCTGCGCGACCGCTACGTCGTGACGATCCACGACCCGAACGTGGACCGTCGCCTGGTCGCGGCCATGTCCGTCGCATTGGACGCCCTGCAGGCCCGGTAATCTCTGGCGGATGGACGATCCCCGGGCTCAGCGCCTCTTCGGCGACCGGTTGGTCGCTCCCGGCGACCTCGCCGCCAGCCCGTTCCGCGTCGACCGCGACCGGATCGTCGCCTCGCCGTTCTTCGCCCGGCTCGCCGGCGTCACCCAGGTCATCAGTCCCGGGGGCGCCGGCCTGCTGGTGCACAACCGGATGACCCACAGCCTCAAGGTGGCCCAGGTCGCGCGGGCCATCGCCGAGCGCGTCGACCCCGGCCTGGCCGACAAGCTGGGCGGCTGCGACCCCGACGTGGTCGAGGCGGCCGCCCTGGCCCACGACCTCGGCCACCCGCCGTTCGGCCACCTGGGCGAGCGGGTTCTCGACCGGGTCGCCCGCCAGCGGCTCCAGCTGCGCGACGGCTTCGAGGGCAACGCCCAGTCCTACCGCATCGTCACCAGCACCGAGATCCGCGGCCAGGCCACCATCGGGCTCAACCTGACCAACGCGGTCCGCGCCGCCATCCTGAAATACCCGTGGATCCGCCGCGGCCACGCCCGTCACATGGACCCCGCCCCGCGCGGCGCCGCCCCCGCGGCCGACGATCCCGACGGCGGTTCGGTGAAGTTCGGCGCCTACTCGACCGAGGCCGGCGACATGCGGGCGGCCCGGGCCCCGTTCGCGGGCCGGGTCGCCGACTGGCAGCAGACCGTCGAGGCCTCGGTCATGGACACCGCCGACGACATCGCCTACGCGATCCACGACCTCGAAGACGTGCACCGCGTCGGCGTGCTGCAGCAGGGCGCCGTGGCCACCGAGCTGATGGCCTGGCAGCGCTGGGGCCCCGACACCGACCCCAACCGGGCCGGCGGCGCGATCGAGTCGCTGCGCCGCCAGCTGCACCGCAAGGACGGCTGGATGGCCGACGACGAGGCCTTCGCGGCCGCCGTCGAGCTGGTGCGGGCCGAACTGGTCGACGGTTTGCTGGCCCGCCCGTTCGACGGCTCGCTCGAGGCGGAGGCCCAGGTCGCGGCGTTCTCGGCCACGTGGACCCGCCGCCTGGTCGAGTCGGTCGAGACGATCGCCGACCCCGCCATCCGCTCCGGCCATGTGCAACTCGCCACAGCCCAGTGGCACGAGGTGCAGATCCTCAAGTTCGTCCAGAACCGTTTCGTGCTGGCCCGGCCCGACCTCGCGCTGCACCAGCGGGGCCAGGGCCGCCTGGTCGCTTCGCTGGTCGACGCGCTGCTGGCCTGGCTCACCGACCCCGACGAGGTGGAGCGGATCCCGAGCCGCCTGCGTGACCTGGTCGAGCTGGCCGAGGCCGAGCTGCCCGACGACACGCCGGACCTGCTCAAACGGGCCCGCGGGCGTGCCGTGATCGACTTCGTGGCCGGCCTGACCGACAATCAGGCAGTGGGGCTGATGCAGGCGTTGTCCGGCAAGAGTCGCCAACTCTGGACGGATGCGTTCGTGCTTTAAGACCAAGATCCGGATGTCCCGGCTGGGTGGTGGGTGGCCGTCGCTCCTGCCCAGGCCGCCAAACCCGAAGATCAAATTCATGATGTCCCGGCTGAGTGGTGGGTGGCGGACCGTCGCTCCCGCGGGGGCCGCGGTGGCTTTCGCTGGCCGCTGGCGCGTCCAGAACGCGAAACCCGCCACGGCGACGTGCGTGAGCGGTCGCGCTCAAACCAAACCCCAACCCCGGCGACGCGCGTGTGTGGCTGCACCCCCAAGAACAAGCCCGGCCACGGCAAGCGCGTGAGCGGGTTGCCCGCCCTCCCAAGCGAACCGCACCCGTGACGCACGTGAGCGGGTTGCGCTCTCCAAACCGAACCCCCACCCCGGCGGCGCGTGATCAGGTCGCGCTCTCAAAACAAGCCCCACCCCGGCGGCGCGTGATCAGGTCGCGCTCTCAAAACAAACCCCACCCCGGCAGCGCGTGATCAGGTCGCGCTCTCAAAACAAAACCCACCCCGGCAGCGCGTGATCAGGTCGCGCTCTCAGAACAAAACCCACCCCGGTCACTGGGTGGGGCGAGTTAAGCAGGCGGGTACGACGTTTTCCGGTGGCTGTCCACAAAAACGAAAGCCGCCCGGGTTCCGGGCGGCTTTCGTTAGTGGAAGATGCGTCAGGCGCTGCGGCGGCGACGCGTGTACCAGACCGACGCCGCACCCGCGGCGACCAGCAGGGCACCCATCGAGACGATCGCGGCCATCGGCGTACCGGTGACCGGGAGCGCTCCGGCCGGGCTCACGCCGCCGCCGGGGGTCGTGGTCGCCGGGGCCACGCCCGGGCTGCTGGTGGTCGGGCTGACACCCGGCGGAACCGTGTCGACGCTGGCGGTCGGCGTCGGGCCGTAGCCGGGGTTGCCCCGGGTCGGCGTGTCGGTGTCCGGGGTGTCGGTGTCCGGCGTGTCCGTGTCGGGCGACTCGTCCGGGGTCGCCGTGGTGGCGCCCGGCGTGCCGTAACCGCCCTGCCCGCGGGTCGGCTCGTCGTCGTCGGTGGCGTCCGGGGTGCCGTAGCCGGTAGCGGCGACGACCGGCATCGCGGCCGGGTCGACGGTGGCCGACGTGGCCAGGGCCGGGGACACACCCAGCGCGAGAGCGGCGGTCAGGCCGGCGGCGGGCAGTCCGACGGCGATGATCCGGCGAATTGTGCTCATGAGGAGTTATCCATTCCTGTTCCGGTGTTTCCAGGTCCGGAGGGGAGCTTAGCGGCAATTGCCCGATTTACCCGTTAAGCCCCCTCGGCGGGTCATCATCCCGGAAGACCACCGAAACGGTGACTCCGCCACAGATGGGACAAAGCGAACATTTTGCCCTCGAATCGAGGGTCGGAGGCGAAGAGCTCGCCGCTGTACGGGGCCTGGAGCTGCACACTTGCGCCCGAGTTCAGATAGACAGAGACGACGGTCCGTGCCCCACGCCGCTCGGCCCGCAGGTCGACCACCTCGTCCCAGGGCGCCACGTCACCGTTGAAGACGGACCGCGTACGGATCCCGCGCGCACTGATCTGAGTGCCGGTGACCCGACCGGCCAGGATGCCCACCATCGCCCCGCCCAGCGGCGGCACCAGTGACATGGCCGCCCAGGTCACGCCCCGCGGCGGCTCGATGAAGCCGGTCAGGGTGAGCATGGCGGCCAGCAGCGTCACCCCCACTGCCACGAGTGAACCGAGGTAGAGCCCTCGTCCGAGAGCCTGCTGCGAGGTGGGCCTGAAAGTGGCCGGCGACACATCTTCCATGCCCTGGTTCAACGGTGACGGCGACCACCCCGGCCGCACCCCCGGTGCGTCGTACCTTTGATGTATGGCGACCAACGAATCCACCCTGCCCACCACCGAGGAACAGTGGCGCGTACGCCTCTCCCCCGACGAGTTCCGGGTTCTGCGTCAGGCCGGCACCGAGGCGCCCTGGTCCGGCGAATACGTCAGCACCAAGACCGAGGGCATGTACAACTGCCGGGCCTGCGGCGCCGCCCTCTACCCCAGCGGCGACAAGTTCGACTCGAACTGCGGCTGGCCGTCCTTCGACGACGCCATCCCCGGCGCCGTCAAGGAGATCGACGACTACTCCCACGGCATGGTCCGCACCGAGATCCGCTGCGCCAACTGCGACTCCCACCTGGGCCACGTCTTCCGCGGCGAGCACCTGACGGCCAAGAACACCCGGCACTGCGTCAACAGCCTCTCGATCAAGCTCGACCCGAAGAACGCGTAACAGCGGTCATCCCACGGCCGGCGCCCACCCGGGTGCTGGTCGGCCACCCCGACCACGCGCCCGGCTGAAGGCCCGGTGAGCTCGGCGTCACGGCCGGGCTGGGCGGCCCGGCTCAGCAGGGGTGTTCGCCGGGCACGACCTCGCGTCCAGGCCCGACGACAGTGCGGCGCCTCGAATCCACACAACAGTCCGCCACCCACACGGCCCAGCCACCTCAGCCCTCATTCAGCGCCGAGGCCGCTTGCGAGCTCCGGCGCGCGTCCGATCACCCCATCCGGCACTGCAACGACACCGCTGCCGGAGGTCAGCGCGTCTGGGCTGACGGCGCTGAAGAGGTAGCGGGTTGTAGGACAAGGGGAAGTAGCGGGTTGTGGACGACGGCGGGAAAGTGTCATACCCGCCTGCTTAACTCGCCCCACCCAGTGACCGGGGTGGGGAAGAGCTGGGGTGGTCAAGAGCTGCGGCAGGACGGTCAGCGCGATCTGACAGGGCGGCTACAGCTGAAGCGCCGGCAACAGTGCTTGGCGCACGGCCTGGTCGGGGTGCGCGTTTCTGGCAACGCTCCGAAGCCGGCCTGGTCGGGACTCACCCTGGCGCGCCTCCGAGTCGTCTGGGGGTGGCCGCAAGCGACGACGAGTGGCCCCTGCACGCCCGCTACCAAACCGAAGCGTGACCTGATCGGGGTTGGTCTTTGGGAGCGCGACCGCTCACGCACGTCGCCGTGGTGGGTTTCGCGTTCTGGACGCGCCAGCGGCCAGCGAAAGCCGCCGCGGTCCCCGCGGGAGCGACGGTCCGTCACCCACCACCCAGCCGGGACATCCTGCACTTGATCTTCAGGTTTGGCGGCCTGAGCAGGAGCCACAGCTACCCACATCCAGGTCTTGAGCGCAGCGACGACCGGGCGAACGACATCGGGAACGAAGCCGCACGCCCGGAACGACGCCAGGCACGCTGGAAGACGCCGGATACGACGTCACGCACGTCCGGGAACGAAGCTAGGCATGGAACGGACGCCCGGGAACGAAGCTTCGCACGTAGGGAACGACAGCTCGGGTGGAACGAACGCCCGGGTAAATGACGGCTCGGGCGCGGCTTCGGGGATCACCAGGGCGCCGGACAGGGCTTATGGTCGGTGCATGCCGAAAGCGCCCGCCGAAGAGATCGAGATCGCCGGCCATCAGGTGCGGCTCAGCAGCCCTGACAAGATTGTCTTCCCGCGGAAGGGCTACACCAAGCGGGACGTGTTCGACTACTACCGGTCGGTCGGCGACGGGATCATGCGTGCGCTGCACAACCGGCCGACCACGTTGCAGCGGTTTCCCGACGGCATCGAGGGCGAGGCGTTCTTCCAGAAGCGCATCCCCACCCGCGGCGTTCCGGACTGGATCCAGACGGCACAGATCAAGTTCCCCAGCATGCGTACGGCGGTGGAGCTGTGCCCGGCCGACCTGGCGCACGTCGCGTGGGCCGCGCAGATGGGCACCGTGGTCTTCCACCCGTGGCCGGTCCGCGGCGACAGACCCGACAACCCGGATGAGCTGCGTATCGACCTCGACCCGCAGCCGGGCACGTCGTTCGCCGATGTGGTGAGCACCGCCGGTGTGTTGCACGAGGTGCTCGACGATCTGGGCTGGGTCGGGTTCCCGAAGACGTCGGGCGGCCGCGGCGTGCACATCTACCTGCGTATCAAGCCTGACTGGTCGTTCGTCGAGGTGCGCCGGGCCGCGATCGCGCTGGCCCGCGAGGCCGAACGGCGCCGGCCCGAGCTGATCACGACGGCCTGGTGGAAGGAGGAGCGCGGCGAGCGGGTGTTCCTCGACTTCAACCAGATGGCCCGTGACCGCACGATCACCTGTGCATACTCGCTGCGCGCCAACGAGCGCGCCACCGCCTCGGCCCCGGTGACGTGGGACGAGCTGCCCGACGTCGAGCCGGACGACTTCGACCTGCGGACCGTGCCGAAGCGGTTCGCCGAGATCGGGGACCCGCACGCGGCCATTGACGACGTCGCGCACGACCTGGCGCCGCTGCTGGAGTGGGTCGAGCGGGACGAGAAGAACGGTCTGGGCGACATGCCTTACCCGCCCGACCACCCGAAGATGCCGGGCGAGCCGCCGCGCGTGCAGCCGAGCCGCAAGAACGCCGCGAACTGGGCGTCGGAGTCGTCGGAGCCCTCGGAGTCAGAGGGCTAGCTTCATGCCCTCGTGCGACGCGACGAAGCCGAGCCGTTCGTAGAAGCGGTGGGCGTCGCCGCGGCGCTTGTCGGTGGTCAGCTGGGCCACGCGGCAGCCGCGTTCACGGGCCCGGTCGAGCGCGAACCCCATGAAGTCGCTGCCCAGGCCGGAGCCGCGGCGGTCGGTGCGCACCCGTACGGCCTCGATGGTCATGCGGCGGGCCCCGCCCCGGCTCAGGCCGGGGATGAACGTCAGCTGACAGGTCGCGACGATCTCGCCGGCGTCGTCGGCCACGAGCAGTTCGTTGTTCGGGTCGGCGTCGATCTCGTCGAAGGCGGACCAGGTCGCGGCGTCGGCCTCCTCGGTGACGGTTTCCCGGGAACGGCTGATCTCGTCGTCGGCCAGCAGCGCGAGAACGGCCGGGACGTCGGCCCGGGCGGCGGTGCGGAACTTCATCGGGGCAGTCTATTAATGTCCGCGCGGACCTACGCGGGCAAGCGCCTCTCAGGCACCATGACGCCATGCATGTGCTGCTCACGCCGCTGAAGCGGATCTATCGCGGGATCGTCTGGCTGGCCAACTCGCCGGGCACGCTGATCCTCGCGTACGCCATCCTGATCGTCGTCTGCGGCGTGCTCTACCACTTCTTCGAGGACAAGTCGGTCGGCGACGCGATCTGGTGGGCGGTCGTCACCGCGTCGACCGTCGGCTACGGCGACATCTCACCGGCGTCGTGGCAGGCCCGGGTGCTGGCCGGACTGCTCATCTCGATCATGGTGCTGGTGGTCATCCCGCTGATCACGGCTCACTTCGCCAGCAAGCTGATCGTCGACTCCGACGCGTTCCACCACGAGGAGCAGGAGGAGCTCAAGAACAACCTGCGCCGCGTACGGGCGTTGCTCGAGGCCATGGCGGAGCGCGACGGCGTCACTTTGCCGGACAGCGCAGCCCCTCCTGCGGCACCTTCAGATCGATGAGGTAGGAGTCGACCGCGTTCACGATGCACGGCGTGTTCGGGTAGGCCGTGTGGCCCTCGCCCTCCCAGGTCAGCACATGCCCGACGCCCAGCATCGAGGCTAGGTCGGCAGTGTTCTCGTACGGCGTGGCCGGGTCACCGGTCGTGCCGACGACCACGATCGGCGGGGCGTCCTTGGCGGCGCCGGCCGGGTAGGGGTCGCGCCCGCCCTGCCAGACCGCGCAGGGCAGCATGCCGACCGCGAGCGCGCCCCCGAACAGCGGGTATTTCTGGCGCCACTCGCCCTGCAGGCGGCGCACCTCGTCGAGGCTCGGCGCGTCGTTGGTGTCGGCGCAGTTCACGGCCAGGTTGGCGTCGAACAGGTTGCTGTAGGTGCCGTCGGGCTTGCGCTCGGCGTATTGGTCGGCCAGCGTGAAGACGCCCTTGGGGTTGCCCTGCTTGAGTTCGGCGATCGCGTCGGCCAGCTTGGCCCAGCCCGACTCGGTGTAGAGCGACGAGATCACCGACACGAAGATCCAGCCGCTGGTGGCCTGACGCCCGTCGCTGCCGGGCACCGGCTTGGTGGCCGCGGCGCTCAGCGCGTCGGTCACCGCCTTGCGCGGGTCGGCCGAGATCGGGCACTTGTCGGGCGTCGCCTTGCACCAGTTGGTGAAGTTGGTGAACGCGCGCTCGAAGCCTTTGGCCTGGGTCTCGGAGCCCTCGACGAAGTTCTGCTTGGGGTCGACCGCGCCGTCGAGCACCAGCGCCCGCACGTTCTGCGGGAAGAGCTGGGCGTACGTGGCGCCGAGCAGGGTTCCGTACGAGAAACCGAGGTAGGTCAGTTTGTCGTCGCCGACGGCCGTGCGCAGCGAGTCCATGTCGCGGGCGGCCTGCTCGGTCGAGAAGTAGGGCAGCTGGTCGCCGTATTTGGAGGCGCAGTCGCCGGCGATCCGCTTGTTGAGCGCGACCAGCTTGTCGAAGTCGGCCTGGCTCACCGGGTCGGGCGTGGCGGCGAAGCTCTCGTCCTGGTCTTCCGAGCTGATGCACTTGACCGGGTCGGAGCGGCCGACGCCACGCGGGTCGAAGCCGATGATGTCGAACTTATTGGTGACCTCGGTCGGCAGGCCGCCGAAGGCCTCGCCGAACGACAGGTAGACCGACGTGTCGATGCCGGAGCCGCCGGGACCGCCCGGGTTGATCAGCAGCGAGCCGATGCGGCCCTGCTGCTTCGACGACCGGATGCGGATCATCGCGATCGAGTAGGTCTCGCCGTTGCCGGCGTTGTTCCAGTCGCGCGGGACGCTCACGTCGGCACAGTCGTATGTCATGCCGGGCGCGGACTGACCGACGAGCTGCTGCGGGATGTCGGGGCAGGGCCGCCAGTCGGCGCTGCCGCTCGCCCCCGAGGACGGGGCGGTCGCGGGCGCCTGCGTCTCGCCCGACCCGTTGGGTGCGAACGAGGGCACGGTGCACCCTGCGGAAACGGCCAGGACCGCGGCGAGGACGGCGACGACCAGACGGGAGCGGCGCTGCACGATGCGGACCTTTCGACGGCGGGTTGCTGCCACGAGGCTATCCGGTCGGTCTGACAGTTCGTCGGTCAGCGGCTCGTGAGGACCTCGGCCAGGTTGAACTGGACGGGTCGTTCCAGCTGCTCGTAGGTGCACGTACGCGGTTCGCGGTCGGGCCGCCACCGTTCGAACTGGGCGGTGTGGCGGAACCGGATGCCTTCCATGTAGTCGTAGCGCACCTCGACCACCCGCTCGGGCCGCAGCGGGGTGAACGACAGGTCCTTGCCGTTGTTCCAGCGGCTGACCTCGTTCTTGCGCGGGGTGCGCTCGCCCTGCATGTGGGCGGCCCAGTTCCACGGGTGGCCCTCGAACTCGGTGACCAGCGGCTGCATCTCCTCGAAGAGCTCCTCGCGCACCTTCATCGGGAACGAGCCGATGACCCCGACGCTGACCAGCACGTCGCGCTCGTCGTAGAGGCCGAGCAGCAGCGAGCCGATCCGGTTGTCGGCCGACTTGTGCACGCGGTAGCCGGCGACCACGCAGTCGGCCGTGCGCTTGTGCTTGATCTTCGTCATGACCCGCTTGTCGGGCTGGTAGGTCAGGTCGCGCTGCTTGGCGATCAGCCCGTCGAGTCCGGCGCCCTCGAACTCGGCGAACCAGCGCGCGGCGGTCTCGTGGTCGTCGGTGGCCGGGGTGACGTAGACCGGGGGCTTGGCGTCCTTCAGCACCTCGGCGAGCCGGTCGCGGCGCACGCTGAACGGCTGCTCGGTCAGGTCTTCGTCGCCGATCGCGAGCAGGTCGAACGCCACGAAACTGGCCGGCGTCTGCTCGCTGAGCAGCTTCACGCGGCTGGCCGCGGGGTGGATGCGCTGCTGAAGGGCCTCGAAGTCGAGGGTGTTGCGCGCGGTGTCGGCCACGATGATCTCGCCGTCGATCACCGCCCGCTCGGGGAAGTTGGCCAGCACGGCCTCGACGACCTCGGGAAAATAGCGGGTCATCGGCTTCTCGTTGCGGCTGCCGATCTCGACCTCGGCCCCGTCGCGGAAGATGATCGACCGGAAGCCGTCCCACTTGGGCTCATAGACCTGGCCCGGCGGGATCTCGGCGACGGGCTTGGCGAGCATCGGCTTGACCGGCGGATTGATCGGCAACTCCATGCCGCCCAGTGTGCCCGCTCCCGGCCGCTTCGGTGGCCCCCGCGGCGCCGAATCAGGGCCTCAGTTGCGGACGCGATTGTCCAGAGGCTGGGGCTGACTGGCCCACCACTCGGAAGGCACGAGGTCGTGGATCTCGCCGGCGAGGGCCTTCAAGTGATCACCCGTCGCATGCCCGTGGTGAGCATCGGCAAGCCCCTTGACGCGCATGTACCACTCGGCAAGTTGTTCGCATTTGACCGATACCTGATAGTCCATGAACCGACGCTAGGCCGCCCTCCCGCCAGCCGCCCCCAAAACCGCCCGCGCCCACCCCGACGTGTAGTGGTGGTCGCAACGTGAGGAACGGTGTAATCATGTAATCAAGAAAGCAAGGGGGAGGACGACCATGAGATTCCGCACCGCACCACCCGGACGAACCGAGCCACCGAACGCCGAGGACGCCCCCGGCTGGGTCGCCGGAGCGATCCCGGACGGCTGGTTCACCGAGCGCCCCGAAGTTGTCGTCGACCGCGACGAGATCATCATCTGGGGCCGGATCGGCGAGCCCGAGCTGGGCGCCGAGATCACCGACGCCGACCGGGCCGCCGCGCAGGCCGGGCGCATCCACCAGTTCCGTGAGAACACCCGGGACGGCCGCATGCGGGTGGCCCGGCAGATCGAATACCGCTACCAGCGCAAGGTCGCCTGGGGCGTGCGCTGCGGCGACACCAACGAGCTGTTCACCCATCTGGCCGCCCCGGTCATGACGCGCCTGCGGCAGCCCGAGCGCCAGATTCTCGACACGCTCGTCGACGCCGGCGTCGCCCGGTCGCGGTCCGAGGCACTGGCCTGGTGCGTCAAGCTGGTCGGTCAGCACACCGACCAGTGGCTCACCGACCTGCGCGAGGCCATGACCAAGGTGGATGAGCTGCGCAAGCAGGGGCCCGATACCGTCTAGGGGTGCTACGTCAGGTCACTGCGATCCGCTATGTCACCCCGCTGCGTGAGGGTGGCTCCCTGCCCGGCGTGGTCGAGGCCGACGACCTCGGCACCTATGTCGTGAAGTTCCGCGGCGCCGGGCAGGGCCCGCGGGCGCTGGTGGCCGAGGTGATCTCGGGCGAGCTGGGCCGCCGGCTGGGTCTGCCCGTGCCCGAGCTGACCGAGATCCACCTCGACCCGGTCGTCGCCCGCGCCGAGCCCGACGAGGAGATCCAGGAGCTCATCAAGGCCAGCGCCGGGGCCAACCTGGGCATGGACTTCCTGCCCGGCTCGCTCGGCTACGACCCGGTCGTGCACCCGGTCGAGGCCGGACTGGCCTCGCGGGTGGTGGCCTTCGACGCGTTCGTCGAGAACGTGGACCGCAGCTGGCGCAACCCCAACCTGCTGATGTGGCACGGCGGCCTCTGGCTGATCGACCACGGAGCGACGCTGTATTTCCATCACAACTGGCCACGGGCCGCCGCCGTCGTGCACCGTGCGTACAAGTGGGACGATCACGTTCTGAAGCCGTACGCGACCGAACTCGCCACCGAGGGCCCGGCGCTGGCCGCCCGCATCACGCCGGAACTGCTCGAAGACGTCATCGCCCAGGTCCCGGGGGAATGGCTGGACGAGGGCGACCGCGAGGCCTACCTGACACATCTCTCCGCCCGTGCCGAGCGCCCGGAGGCATGGCTGCCGTGAGAATCCCGTACGAGTACGCCGTGATCCAGGCCGTGCCCCGCATCGAGCGCGGCGAGCTGATCAACGTGGGCGTCATCCTCTACTGCCAGCGCCGCGACTTCCTGTCCGCCCGCACCGAGCTGCGCGAGGACAGGCTGCTCGCGCTCGATCCGAAGGCGGATGTGCCCGCGATCAAGGCCGCGCTCAGCTCGTGGGACGCCACCTGCGGCGGGAAGGGCGCGGCCGGCGACGTCAGCCTGGGCGAACGTTTCCGCTGGCTGGTCGCCCCGCGCAGCACGATCCTGCGGGCCGGCCCGGTGCACATGGGCCTGGCCGCCGACCCGTCCCAGGAGCTCGACCGGCTGGTCAAGATCCTGGTCAAGACCGATTAAGCGGCCGTACGGCGGGTGTCCGCGACCACGCTGACCCCCTCCAGCGACTCCACCGAGTCGGGCGGGGTCGTCGCCGTGTCGAACGCGACCAGGAACGGCGGCCGCGACTGGGTGGCCATGTAGATGCGGCCGACGTATTCGCCGAGCAGCCCGAGGCAGATCAGCTGGATGCCACCGAGCAGCAGCACCGCGATGTAGAGCGAGGTCCAGCCCGGGACGACCCCGCCCGTGCCCCACGCGATCAGCCCGGTCACGATCAGGACCACGCACAGCACGAAGCTGAGCAGCCCCAGCCAGGTCGCGATCTTCAGCGGCGCCGCCGAGAAGCCGGTCACGCTGTCGAAGGTCAGCCGGATCATGCGCGACAGCGGGTATTTCGTGTGGCCGGCGACGCGCTCCTCACGCACGTACGGAACCTCGGCGCTGGAGAACCCCAGCGAGGGCACGACGAGCCGGTAGACCGGGCGCGGTTCCGGAAGCTCGTTGAGCACGTCGACCACGGCCCGGCTCATCAGGCGGAAGTCGCCGGCCTGGTCGCTGACCCACGGGCCGACCATGCGCCGCATCATCCAGTAGTAGACCCCGGCCGTGTTGCGCTTGAAGACCGTGTCGGTGCTGCGGTCGCTGCGTACGCCGTAGACGACGTCGACCTTCTCGGCGAGCGCCTTGGCCAGCATCTCGCCGATCACCTCGGGCGGGTCCTGCAGGTCGGCGTCGATGCTGACCACGTAGTCACCGCGGGCGGCGCGCAGCCCGGCCCGCAGGGCGGTCTGGTGGCCGACGTTGCGGCGCAGCGAGACGACGCGCAGCTCGGACCAGTCGGCGCGCAACTGGAGCAGCCGGGCCACCGTGGCGTCGCTGCTGCCGTCGTCGACGGCGACCACCTCGTACGGCACGGCGAGGGCGTCGAGGACCGGCCGCAACCGGGCCACGAAGTGGTCGACCGCCTCGCGCTCGTTGTACATCGGGGTGACGACCGAGAGGGTCACCGGCGACACGAGGCTCTGCGGCATGGGCACTTCTTCCTTCTAGCTCTGGCGTAAAGACCGATTCGCCCCATAAATCATGAATGCGATTCGGCCCTCCCGTCGGCCGAAGAGACTAGCCCGCCCGCGTTGCGCCGATCTTACGAGGCTCGGTCGATTGCCCTTCGCGAACTAATTCCTCGACGACGAAGCGAAGCCCGCTCTGCGAAGTCTGCCAGCCCGCCGACGCCGTGACGACCCACCGTTCACCCGGATCGGGGGCGTAGGTGTCGCCGGGGACATCCAGCTCGAGCCGCGTGCGCAGGATGTGGTCGGCGTGCGGGAGGAAGGCCGCGTAGACGGCTTCCCCACCCATGACCCAGATTTCCCCGTACGCGAGAGCCTCGTCGATCGAGTGCGCGACCTCGGCCCCCGGCGCCGTCCATTGCGGATCGCGGGTCAGCACGACGTTGCGCCGGCCGGGCAGCGGCCGGAACCGCTCCGGCAGCGAATCCCAGGTGGCCCGGCCCATGACCACGGTCGCACCGGTCGTGCGCTGCCGGAACATGGCCTGATCTTCGGGCAGCCGCCACGGGATCTCACCGTTGGCGCCGACCACGCGCCCGTTGGCCTCGGCCCAGATCATGTGGACCGTCATACGGCGACCGGGGCCCGCAGAGCCGGGTGGTGCTTGTAGTCGACCACCGTGAAGTCTTCGTACTTGTAGTCGAAGAGCGAGGACGCCGGCGCGATCTCGAGGCGCGGGAACTCGTACGCCTCGCGGGACAGCTGCTCGGTCACCTGCTCGACGTGGTTGTTGTAGATGTGACAATCGCCACCGACCCAGATGAAGTCACCCGGAAGCAGGCCGACCTGCTCGGCGATCATCTGCGTCAGCAGCGCGTAGCTGGCGATGTTGAACGGCACGCCGAGGAAGAGGTCGGCGCTCCGCTGGTAGAGCTGGCACGAGAGCTTGCCGTCGGCCACGTAGAACTGGAACATCGCGTGGCACGGCGACAGCGCCATCTCGGGCAGGTCGGCCACGTTCCAGGCCGAGACGATCATGCGGCGGGAGTCAGGGTCGCGGCGCAGCGTGTCGAGCACGCCGGCGATCTGGTCGACATGCCCGCCGTCGGGGGTCGGCCAGGAGCGCCACTGCACGCCGTAGACCGGGCCGAGCTCGCCGGATTCCGACGCCCACTCGTCCCAGATCGTCACGCCCTGGTCGCGCAGCCAACCGACGTTGCTCTCGCCGCGCAGGAACCACAGCAACTCGACCGCGACCGACTTGAAGTGCACCCGCTTCGTGGTGATCAGCGGGAACCCGGCCGACAGGTCGTAGCGCAGGCGCTCGCCGAACAGACTCACCGTGCCGGTGCCGGTGCGGTCGCTCTTGGGCGTGCCGGTGTTCAGGACCCGGCTGAGCAGGTCTTCGTACTGGGTGTCGACGGGCATGGCAGCCAAAATACCCGCCGCACGGCCCGGCCCGGCACATCGTGGGGCCGAGTCGCGCGGCGCGCCCGGTGCGGCCGGCACCGGGCGCCGTCGGCGTCCTCCCGGTGGCAACCGGGCCTAGCTGGCCCAGGACTCCGACATCTGCGGGATCTGCTGGTTGAGGGACTGCAGATCCTGCTGCTGCCCGTTCGAGCCGGCGCCGGCACCGCCGACGAAGCCCAGCTCGTTGCCGATCTGCTGCCAGCGCTCGTAGAGCACCTGATCCTGGAGCACGGCCCGGACGTCGTGGTGCGCCGAGCGCAGCTCCTCGAGCGCCGTCTCGTACCGCGCGACCCGCGATTGCAGGTCCAAAGTCTCGTACGTGGTCATGCAGCCAGGTTAGCGAAAGATGAGTAGTTTTATTCGCTTTTCAGCTTCCCCGCGACACGAGCGTCAGGCGGTCCCTTCGAGCGGCGTGTTCCTGGTGCGAACAGATAGGCCTAGACCCGGATCTCACCGCCGTGCGGGCCGAACGCGTCGGCGTTCTCGTCGTCGAACCAGTGGCCGTCGGTGGCCAGGTAACGGAAGTGATAGCTGCCGGGCGGCACGGTCACGCTGACCGTACGGGTCCCGTCGCGACGCGGCTTCAGCTCGTGCGCACCGGGCTCCCAGCCGTTGAACGTGCCGACCACGCTCACGGGACCGGCCGGCTGGTTGACCGGCAGACTGAAAGTCACCCGCGTCTTGTTGCCGAAGAGCCTGTTCCTCTTGATCATCAAGACCTCCACAGCTCGGGCTTCCATCCCTATAACGGCACGCCGCGATACGGGTGACGGCACGCCGCTTACCCTTTCGGCATGCACCCCGAGTCAACTGACGACCTGCGTACGGCCAGCTTCCGAGACCTCGACACCACGACCCTGTACGGGATCCTGAAACTGCGCGCGGACGTCTTCGTGGTCGAGCAGGAATGCGTGTACGGCGATCTCGACGGCCGTGACGACGAGCCCGGTACGCGGCATTTGTGGTTCGAGCGCGACGGCGAGATCCGGGCATACATCCGCGTTCTGGACGACGGCGACGTTCAGCGCATCGGCCGCGTCGTGACCGCGAAGAGCGCCCGCGGCGCCCGCCTGGCGGGCCGGCTCATGGACGAGGCATTGACGATCATCGGCAATCGCCCGAGCGTCCTCGACGCCCAGGCCTACCTGGTCGACTTTTACGCCAAGTTTGGATACACCCAAACCGGCCCCGAATACATCGAGGACGGCATCCCGCACATCCCCATGCACCGCGCCTAGCGCAGGTTCCAGCCGGCCTCGACCGACTCGCGGCACTGCCCGGAGTCGTCGCCGGCGCTGACGAACAGGGCCGTCAACAGCGGGACGCCGTACGCGAGCGCCCCGGCCGGCAGTGCTCGGCTGAGGAACGTCAGGGCAACGTGGCGACGAGCTCGCTGACCGAACGACGGCGGCCCGTGTAGAACGGGACCTCCTCGCGTACGTGCCGGCGCGCGGTCGAGGCCCGCAGGTCGCGCATGAGGTCGACGATGCGGTGCAGCTCGTCGGCCTCGAAGGCCAGCATCCACTCGTAGTCGCCGAGCGCGAACGACGCCACCGTGTTGGCCCGCACGTCGGGGTAGCCCCGGGCCATCTTGCCGTGCTCGGCCAGCATGTAGCGGCGCTCCTCGTCGGGCAGCAGGTACCACTCGTAGGAGCGCACGAACGGGTACACGCAGATGTACGGGCGGGCCTCCTCGCCGGCCAGGAACGCGGGCAGGTGGCTCTTGTTGAACTCGGCCGGCCGGTGCAGCGCCATCTGCGACCAGACGGGGGCCAGGTGACGTCCCAGCGCCGTACGGCGGAACAGCGAGTACGCCTCCTGGAGCGCGTCCGGTGAGCCCGAGTGCCACCAGATCATCACGTCGGCGTCGGCCCGCAGACCCGAGACGTCGTACGTTCCCCGGATCGTCACCTCGGCAGAGCCTTCAGTCGGATTTTGGGTGGAGGGCGGGGTGGTTGGATGGGCGAGCTGCTCGAACAGCCCGTCGACCTCGGTCGCCAGCTCGTCGCGCAACGCCGGCAACGGCGCCTGGGCCCGGAACACCGACCACATCGTGTAGCGGATCGTCGCGTTCAGCTCGTTGATCCGCGCCGCGTTCGATTGCTGCTGCTCGCTCATGCGTCCTCCAAGACCTTGCTCACGTCTTCCGCCGCCCGTTCCCCGCTGGCGATGCAGGCCGGAATGCCCACCCCGTCGAACGCCGCCCCGGCCAGCGCCAGCCCCGGCGGCAGCGCGGCCCGGGCCACGGCCAGCCGGTCGCGGTGCCCCGGCGCGTATTGCGGCAGCCCGCCACCCCAGCGCTGCACCCAGGTGGCGGCCGGCGGCGGCAGCGGCGCGCCGATCAGCTCGCCCAGCTCGTGGTGGGCCCGCTCGGCCAGCACCGTGTCGTCGAACTGCAAGCGCTCCTGCTCGCCGGCCCGGCCCAGCGACACCCGCACGATCACCGGGCCACCCTCGGGGCGCTCCCACTTGCGGGTGACGAAGGTGGCCGCCTTGACCAGCGTGCCCTCGCTCGGCGGCACCAGGAACCCGCTCAGCTCGGGCAGCGGCGTGCCGGGCGGCAGCGCGAGGGCGACCAGCGCCACGCTCGCGTAGTCGAGCCCGCCGACCGCCTCGGCCGCGGTGGGCGCGATCGGGGCCAGCAGCCGCGACGACGGTTTGGCCGGCACGGCCAGAACCACCGCGTCGACGTCGTCGGTCTGCGGCGCCGGCACCGGACCCAGCAGCAGGCGCCAGCCGTGGGCGGTGCGGGCCAGTTCGCGGACGGGAAGACCGAGGCTGATCCGGGCCGCACCGGCCGTGGCGACCGCGCCCACCAGGCGGCTCAGCCCGCCCTCGAGCGCACCGAAGACCGGCCGGCCGGGCACACGACGGCTGGCCGCCTGCGCCGACCGCACGGCCGCCGACAACGTGTGCTCGACCCGCGCGGCCGCGGCCAGCTGGGGCATCGTCACTTCGAGGGACAGCCGGTCGGCCCGGCCGGCATAGACGCCGCCGAGCATCGGGTCGACCAGGCGGTCGACGACCTCGGCGCCGTAACGCTCGCGGACCAGCTCACCGACCGCGACGTCGGCACCCTCGCCCAGCAGCGGCCGCCCGCCGTCGGCGTCGTGACCGGGCGCCGCGTGCGCGATGTCGCCCAGCGTGGCCGGGTCGGCCGGGACGCCGACCAGGGTGCCGGCCGGCATCGGGGCCAGCCGCCCGCCGAACGCCAGCGCGGCCGGAACCTTGTGCGGATGCACCAGGGCGCTTTCCAGGCCCAGACGCTTGACCAGGGCGACCGCGGCCGACTCGGCGCCGTCGGGGCCGGTCATCAGGAACGACTCGGCGCCCCGCTCGACGGTCACGCCGGCCAGCTCACCGGTGCGCAGCTTGCCGCCGAGGGCGCCGCTCTGCTCGTACACGATGATCTCGGTGGCCGGCGGCGTCAGGTCGCGCAGACGCATCGCCGCCGCCAGACCGGCGATGCCGCCGCCGATGACCGCAACCCGCTTTCGCACGGGATCCAGCCTCCCAGGCGCCGCGACCCCCCGTACGGCTGGGGTCGGAAGGTGTGAATTGGATCCGGTGGGACTTTGGGCCCTACCGGGCGGACGCCTCGTGGACGTGGGCGACCAGGCGCGTCAGCACGTCGGGGTCGGTCTCGGGCATGACGCCGTGGCCGAGGTTGAAGACGTGCCCGGGGGCGGCCCGGCCCTGCTCGAGCACGCGGTCGGCCTCGCACCGCACGACATCCCAGCCCGCGAAGAGGATCGCCGGGTCGAGATTTCCCTGTAGGGCGTGATCGGGCCCGATGATTCCGGTCGCGTGGTCGAGCGGCGTCCGCCAGTCGACCCCCACCACGTCGGCGCCGGCCTCGCCCATGGCCCGCAGCAGCACGGCCGTTCCCACTCCGAAGTGGATGCGCGGCACGCCGGCGTCGGCCAGACCCCGCAGCACCCGGGCCGAGTGGGGAAGCACGTGTTCGCGGTAGTCGGCCTCGCTCAGCGCGCCGGCCCACGAGTCGAACAGCTGGACGGCGCTGACCCCGGCGTCGATCTGCGTACGCAGGAAGGTCAGCGTGATGTCGGCCAGGCGGGACAGCAGTGCGTCCCAGAGCTTCGGGGCCGCGTACATCATCGCCTTGGTCTTGAGATAGGTGCGCGACGGGCCGCCCTCGATGAGATAGCTGGCCAGGGTGAACGGCGCGCCCGCGAAACCGATCAGCGGGGTGGCGCCGAGCTCGGCGACCAGCAGCTTCACCGACTCGGCCACGAAGTCGACGTCGGCCGGGGTGATCGGGCGCAGCCGTTCCAGGTCGGCCTCGGCCCGGATCGGCTCGGCCACGACCGGCCCGGTGCCGGCGACGATGTCGAGGTCGACCCCGGCCGCCGCGATCGGCACGACGATGTCGCTGAACAGGATCGCGGCGTCGACGTGGTGCCGGCGTACGGGCTGCAGGGTGATCTCGGTGACCAGCTCGGGCCGCCGGCAGGACTCCAGCATCCCGACCCCCGCGCGGATCTTGCGGTATTCGGGCAGTGACCGGCCCGCCTGCCGCATGAACCAGACCGGGGTGTGCGGCACGTCCTGGCCGCGGCATGCCCGCACAAAAGGCGAATCGTTCAAGACTGAAGTCACCGCGCCATCGTGCCACGACACGCTCGGCGCGCCGATCGGCGACGGACACCGCGTGGCGGCATAGTCTTCCCCCATGGCGTCCCCCTCCGCTGTCCCTCCGGCGTTCGCCCGCGCGGTCGACGCTTTGCGGGCTCCGGCGCCACGCCCCGAGATCCTGCTCGAAGAGATCGCCGCGCCGCAGCGGCTCGCGCCCTACGCGTTCGCGATCAGCGCGACCGTGCTGCGCTCGGGCGACGAGGTCGCGGGCGGGCGGCTGATCCTGCTGCACGACCCGGCCGGGCACGAGGCCTGGCACGGTGACATCCGCCTGGTCACGCTGGTCACGGCCGAGCTCGAGGACGACCTGGCCGGCGACCCGATGCTGTCGGCGGTGGCCTGGACGTGGCTGACCGACGCGCTCGACCAGCACGCGGCGGCGTACACGGCGATCGGCGGCACGATCACCCAGACCACCTCGACCCGGTTCGGCGAGCTGGCCGGACCGGCGCCGACGGCCGACCTCGAGGTACGCGCGTCCTGGACCCCGACCGGCGACGACTTCACGGCCCACCTGCAGGGCTGGTGCGCGATGCTGGCCTCGACGGCCGGCCTCCCCCCACCCGGCGTGACCGCCCTAGGCGACCGCGCCCAGCGCGTGGGTTGAGCGCAACCAACCGGTGGTTCGAGTGCAACCAAAGTCGAAGTTCGCCCGTCGATGACTTGGGCTCTGAAACGGCTAGCGAAGCGAGGCCGTTTTCAGCGCCCAAGTCATCGACCTCCCGGGGCGAAATTCTCGCCGAGCGGGCAGCGAAGGCCTAACATACAGCGAATGTCTCGCAGGCTGTCTTGATCGGGATCGCCAGGCCGATGCCCTCGGCGTCCTTGGCCTTGGCCGTCGCCACGCCGACCACCTGCTCGTTCGCGTTGACCACGGGACCACCCGAGTTGCCCGGGTTGATCGGCGCGTCGAACTGGATCGTCGGGCCGTCGGCGTCGTTCGGGCGGTAGGCGCTGATCACGCCGGTGGTGACCGAGTCGTCCAGGCCGAGCGGCGCGCCCACCACCACGATCGGCTGGCCCGGCTTGACCTGCGTGGTCGACGTGCCGAGGCTGACGATCTTCTGGTTGGCCCGCAGCAGAGCCAGGTCCTTGGCCTTGTCGACCTTGACGATGGTGGCGTTGATGCGGGTGTTGCCGCGCTCGAGCGAGACCCGGCGGCCGCCGTCGGTCCAGGTCTCGGCGACCACGTGGTAGTTCGTGAACAGGTTGGCCTGGTTGCCGGTGGCCTTCTTGCCGACCGAGAACGCGGTGCCGGTGAAGTTGCCCGCGCGCACCCGGAACACGCTCGGCAGCACGCCCGACGAGACGCCCTCGGGGTCGAACACGCCGGCCAGCTGCTTCTCGAGGCGGTCGGTGCGGTCCTGCTCGGCCGAGAACGCGGAGGCCAGGTCCTGGTTGTGCCGGCTCATCCCCTCGATCCGGTACGCCTGCCAGCCCGCCACCAGGAGCAGCAGCACCACGACACCGATGATCAGCGGTTTGAGGCGGTTGCCGGTCGAGGGGGCGCGCTGGGGGATCGGTTCGGGTTCCGCCGTACGGGCGAGACCGCCCTGCCAAGTCGGCTGCTCTCCCGTGAACCTCGGCTGTTCTCCCGTTAAGCGCGGCTGTTCTCCCGTGAAGCGCGGCTGCTCTCCCGTGAAGCGCGGCTGCTCTCCCGTGTGGCGCTGCTGAGGGATCGGTGCGGGTGTCGCCCACTGCGGGTCCTCGACCCACTGCTGCTGCCTCGGCGCCGGCTCGGCCCATTGATCCGGCTGCGGCTCGGCCCACTGACCGGCCCGCGAATCCGTCCACTGATCCGCCCGCGAATCGGCCCACTGATCCGGCCGCGGCTCGGCCCACGGGTCGGCGGCCGGCTCGGCCCAGCGTCCCTCGGGCGTCGCCCGGACCTCCTCGGCGCGGCGCCGTCCGTCGTATCGGCGCTGCTCACCAGAGCCCGCGGGGGTGAACGGTTCGTAGGTCATGGTCATCCGGCGCGGCCTCCCGGGTATCGGCGCTGCGGGAGGTAGTACGGAGAAAACCGCGCTTCGGATCAGCCGAGTTGTCGATCGAGAAACGGCGCGCCGGGACCCGGCTGCAAGCAGGCGGGGTGGGGTCCCCGTACGGTAACGGAGTGACCGACGAAGCACCCCTGCGCCGTCGGGACACGCCGGAGCCCGAAAGGGACGGACGACCGCACGCCGACTCGCCCGACCCGACGTCTGGCGGTCCCGAACCCGTCCCGCTGACCGCACCCCGTGAGGGCACCCCTCGACCAGTCGAGACCGACGACGAACTCGCCGAGGTCGTGGCCCGGATGGCCGCCGGGTCGGGACCGGTCGCGGTCGACGCCGAGCGCGCCTCCGGCTACCGCTACACCCAGCGGGCCTACCTCGTCCAGCTGCGCCGGGCCGGCGCCGGGACCGTGCTGATCGACCCGATGCCGCTCGACGACCTGCGCACGCTCGACGCCGCGCTGGCCGAGAGCGAGTGGGTGCTGCACGCGGCCAGCCAGGACCTCGCGTGTCTCGCCGAACTGGGCATGAAGCCCCGCCGCCTGTTCGACACCGAACTGGCGGCCCGCCTGGCCGGCTTCGAGCGGGTCGGCTTGGCCGCGCTCACCGAGCAGCTGCTGGGCTATTCGCTCGAGAAGCACCACTCGGCCGCCGACTGGTCGACCCGTCCGCTGCCCGAGTCGTGGCTGACCTACGCCGCGCTCGACGTCGAGCTGCTCACCGACCTGCGCGACCACCTGGCGGCCGAGCTCGACCGGCAGGGCAAGACGGCCTGGGCCGCCGAGGAGTTCGCGGCCCTGGTCGCGAGTGCCGACCGCCCGCCGCGGGTGCGCCCCGACCCGTGGCGTCGCACGTCGGGAATACACCGTGTACGTGGTGCGCGGGCCCAGTCCCGGGTCCGTGCCCTCTGGTACGCCCGCGACGGCGTGGCCGCCCGGCGTGACTCGGCCCCCGGCCGGGTGCTGCCCGACTCCGCGATCGTCGCCGCCGCCGAGGCCGACCCCAAGGACGAGCGCACGCTGCTCGCGATCGCCGGTTTCGGTGGCCGCTCGGTGCGCCGCCTGGCCCGGGTGTGGCTCGACGCGCTCGACGAGGCCCGCGCCCTGCCCGACGACGCCCTGCCGGTGAACCAGCCGGTCGAGGGCCCGCCCCCGCCGCACCGCTGGGCCGAGCGCGACCCGGTGGCGGCGGCCCGCCTGGCCCGCTGCCGGGCGGTCGTCGTCGCCACCGCCGAGGGCCACAACCTGCCGCCGGAAAACCTGATCAGCCCCGATTTCGTACGGCGTCTGGCCTGGTCCCCACCCGACGAGGTGAACGCGCAGACGGTCGGCGACACGTTGCGGGGCTTCGGCGCCCGCAGCTGGCAGGTCACCTTGCTGGCCGACCAGCTGGCCGCAGTGCTGCCCGAGCCCTCCACCACCTGACAAACACCACGGGACAGCTGCTGCCGAAGCCGTCCACCACCCGAGAGACACCACGCAACGGGCCGAGCGCATTTCCGCGTTCGGCCCGTTCGCTTGTTACGCCCCACGTGTTACGCCGCCGCATCCCGTGTCCCACCCAGAGCTGGTGGCGACCGCCGCCTCCCCCGCCCAAGAGCTGGTGGCGACCGTCCCCACCCCCGCCCGAGAACTGGTGGCGACCGTCCCTCCCCCTGCCCGAGAACTGGCGGCGACCTACGTAGAAGTTACGCCGCCCCCTCCCCCGCCCCTTTGGGAGTGGTGACGACCGTACGGCCGCCCGCTGACAAGAAATCGCGTTGTCCACAGGCTGCCGGGTGTGCCCCTTGTCACGCTCCGGCGCTCCAGTGCACCTTGGCCCGGCCGTCGTCTGTGCCGCAGCGTTCGCACTGCGAGTAACGGACGCCTTCCGGGTTCGCGCGCCGCGCCCACTTGTGCCACCCCAGGCGGCACCTGAACGGCTTGCTCATAGCGTGAAGCTACGCTCACCCCGCGTTCACCCACCTCGCCCGAACGGCCTCGGCGAAACCCCCACCAACCAGCCCCAACGTGGTTTTGTGGGTGAAGCGCCACCGCTCACGCACGTCGCCGTGGTGGGTTTCGCGTTCTGGACGCGCCAGCGGCCAGCGAAAGCCGCCGCGGCCCCCGCGGGAGCGACGGTCCGACACCCACCACCCAGCCGGGACATCATGCACTTGATCTTCAGGTTTGACGGCCTGAGCAGGAGCCACGGCCACCCACCACCCAGCCAGGACATTCGGCATTTGATCTTGATTCAGGGCCCGCTTGATTCGGGGCACGAAAGCGTCCACCCCAGCCTGAACATGGATATCGATCTCCGCCTTGGATCGTCGTTGTGAGGTTTTCGCCAGGCGGTGGCAGACGTTAGTTACCGACGAGTAGCATCCCCTTTACAGCTTGGGCTCGCCTGCAAGGAGGCTTGTTGTGCCCCGTGAAGTACGCGAGGTCGTCTTCGTCGACGGCGTCCGCACACCGTTCGGCAAGGCGGGTGGCATGTATGCCGAGACCCGCGCCGACGACCTGGTCATCCGCTGCATCCGCGAGCTGATGCGCCGCAACCCCCAGCTCCCGCCCGACCGGGTCGACGAGGTCGCGATCGCGGCCACCACCCAGATCGGCGACCAGGGGCTCACCATCGGCCGCACCGCCGCCCTGCTCTCGGGGCTGCCCAAGACCGTCCCGGGCTACGCGGTCGACCGCATGTGCGCCGGCGCCATGACCGCGGTCACCAACGTGGCCGGCGGCATCGCGATGGGCGCCTACGACGTGGCGATCGCGGGCGGCGTCGAGCACATGGGCCGCCACCCGATGGGCGAGGGCGTCGACCCCAACCCGCGCATCATCGCCGAGAAACTGGTCGACCCGTCGGCCCTGGTGATGGGCTCCACGGCGGAGAACCTGCACGACCGCCTGCCCGGCATCACCAAGGAGCGGACCGACCGCTACGGGCTGAACTCGCAGCTCAAGACGGCCAAGGCGTACGCCGACGGCAAGCTTCAGCCCGACATGGTGCCGGTCGCGCTGCGCAGCGCCGAGCAGGGCTGGGGCCTGGCCACGGCCGACGAGGCGCCGCGCGAGACCTCGATGGAGAAGCTCGCGACCCTCAAGACCCCGTTCCGCCCGCACGGCCGGGTCACCGCGGGCAACGCGGCCGGTCTCAACGACGGCGCCACGGCGGCGCTGCTCGCGAGCGAGGAGACGGCCCGCGAGCTGGGCCTGCCGATCGCGATGCGGATGGTGTCGTACGGCTTCGTCGGCGTCGAGCCCGAGATCATGGGTTACGGCCCGATCCCGTCGACCGAGAAGGCCCTCAAGAAGGCCGGCCTCACCATCGACGACATCGGCCTGTTCGAGCTGAACGAGGCGTTCGCGGTTCAGGTGCTGGCGTTCCTCGACCACTACGGCATCGCCGACGACGACCCGCGGGTCAACCCGTGGGGCGGCGCGATCGCGATCGGCCACCCGCTCGCCTCCTCCGGCGTCCGCCTGATGACGCAGCTCGCGCGCCACTTCGCCGAGCACCCCGAGGTCCGTTACGGCCTCACCGCCATGTGCATCGGCATCGGCATGGGCGGCACCGTGATCTGGGAGAACCCGAACTGGGACGGAGCGGCGAAGTGATCGAGCACCCGAACGAGGTCGTCACCAAGGCGCTTGTCCGGTTTGTCCAGGTGGGGCAGCAGAAGGCCGCCCTGATCACGCTGGACAACGGGTTCGACCACAAGAAGCCGAACAGCTTCGGGCCCGCGGGGTTGAGAAGCCTGGACGAGGCGATCACGGTGGCCACCGAAGCGGACCCGGCCTTCATCGCGATCACCGGCAAGCCGTACATCTTCTGCGTCGGCGCGGACATCACCGGCATTCCGTACCTCACGAGTCGCGAGCAGGCGGTTGAGCTGGGCGAGCTCGGCCACCGTGTCTTCGCCCGGCTCAAGAACTCGGAAATTCCGACTTTTGCCTTCATCAACGGCGCCGCGCTCGGTGGCGGCCTCGAGGTGGCGCTGCACTGTCACTACCGCACGGTCTCGGGCGGCGCGGCGGCGCTCGGCCTGCCCGAGGTCGCGATCGGTCTGGTCCCCGGTTGGGGCGGCAGCCAGCTGCTCCCCAACCTGATCGGCGTTCCCGGCGCGGCCCAGGTCATCCTGCAGAACCCGCTGACCCAGAAGGTGCTGCGCCCCAAGCAGGCCCGCGAGTTCGGCCTGGCCGACGAGCTGTTCGAACCGGCCGACTTCCTGGAGCGCTCGCTCGAATGGGCGGCCGGCGTGGTCAAGGGCGACGTCACCGTCGAGCGGCCCGAGGTCGACCGGGACATGTGGGAGGGCGTGCTCTTCTTCGCCAAGCAGCAGCTCGACGAGAAGCTGCACGGCGCCGTCCCGAGCGCCAACAAGGCCCTCGAGCTGCTGGCCCTGGCCAAGGACGCGAGCTTCGAAGAGGGCACCGCGGCCGAGACCCAGGTGCTGGCCGACCTGATCATGGGGGACGAGTCGCGGGCCAGCCTGTACGCGTTCGACCTGGTGCAGCGGCGGGCCAAGCGCCCGGTCGGCGTGCCCGACAAGTCGCTCGCCCGCAAGGTCACCAAGGTCGGCATCGTCGGCGCCGGTCTGATGGCGTCGCAGCTGGCCCTGCTGTTCGTGCGCCGCCTGCAGGTGCCGGTGGTGCTCACCGACATCGACCAGGCCCGCGTCGACAAGGGCGTGTCGTACGTCACCGAGCAGATCGACAAGCTGGTCGCCAAGCGCCGCCTCGACGAGGGCACCGCGGCCAAGCTGCGCGGCCTGGTCAGCGGGTCGGTCGACAAGTCCGTCTTCGCCGATGCCGACTTCGTGATCGAGGCCGTCTTCGAGAACCTCGAGCTCAAGAAGCAGATCTGGGCCGAGCTCGAGAAGATCGTCACGCCCGAGGCGATCCTGGCGACCAACACCAGCTCGCTGTCGGTGACCGACATGGCGGCCGGCCTCGAGCACCCCGAGCGGGTCGTCGGTTTCCACTTCTTCAACCCGGTCGCCGTGCTGCCGCTCCTCGAGATCATCAAGGGCGAGCAGACCGACGACGCGACGCTGGCCACGGCATTCGCGGTCGGCAAGGAACTGAAGAAGTCGTCGGTGCTGGTCAAGGACGCCCCGGCGTTCGTGGTCAACCGGCTGCTGACCCGGGTCACCAGCGAGATCTTCCGGGCCATCGACGCCGGCACTCCGCTCGACGTGGTGAATGAGGCGATGGACCCGCTGGGCCTGCCGATGCGCCCGATCGCGCTGCTCCAGCTGGTCGGCCCGGCGGTCGCCTACCACGTGGGCGAGACCCTGCACGCGGCCTTCCCCGACCGGTTCGCCGAGTCGGAGAACCTCAAGAAGATCGTCGACGCCGGCCTGCCCGTCATGGTCGACGACGAGATCAACCCCGAGGTGGCCAAGCTGGTCGCGGGCGGCACGGCGCCGCTGAGCGCCGACGAGGTACGCCAGAAGGCCCTGGACGCCCTGGCCGAGGAGATCCGCATCATGCTCGACGAGGGCGTGGTCGCCGAGGCGCAGGACATCGACCTCTGCATGATCCTCGGCGCCGGATACCCGTTCCACCTCGGTGGTGTGACGCCGTACCTGGACCGCAGTGGCACTTCCGAGCGCGTGACCGGCAAGCGGTTCCTGCCCCGAGGGGTGGCCGGTCTGCCCGCCTGACCCACGGTGACGGTCTGATTGCCGACGCCCCGTACCCTCTGGTACGGGGCGTCGTCACGTTCTCATCCGATTTGCCCACATGGCCCGTCCCGCCACCGGCGAACGGGTGACGTGCACATTCGCGGCGTGCCGCTAGGCTCGCGCGGTACCCGATTGATGGAGCGCTCGATGTCGCAGCCCCCGTACCCCGGCCAGCCCTACCCCGGCGACCCGTCTTCCGGCCAGCCGAACCAGGGTCAGCCGCCCTATCAGGGTCAGCCGTACAACCCGCCGACCACGCCCTACCCGTCATCCGGCCAGCCCGACTACGGCCAGCCTTCGTACGGGCAGCAGCCGCAGTACGGTCAGCAGCCGCCGGCCTACGGTCAGCCCGTGTCCGGCGCCGAATACGGCCAGCCTCAGTACGGCCAGCAGCCCCAGTACGGGCAGCAGCCCGGCTACGGCGGCCAGCCCGGCTTCCCGCCGCCGCAGCCGCCGAAGAAGAAGTCCCGCGCCCTGCCGATCATCCTGGTCTCGGTCGCGATCGTGCTGGTGCTCTGCGTGGGTGGTGTCACCGCGCTCTACATGATCGGCAAGGACAAGGCCGACGACATCAACGACGCGGTCAGCGACCTCTCCACGACCGCGCCGGTGTCGCCGACCGACGAGCCGACGACCGACCCGACCACCGAGGCGCCGTCGACGACGGTCACCATCGCCGAGCCGACCACCCTGGGCGGCCGCAAGAAGCTGACCTCGGCCCAGTTCAAGGCGATCGCCGACCAGCTCAAGAACGGCCTTGAGTCGGTGCCCGGCGCCACCAACACGGTCGGCGCCCTCTACGGCGACATCGCCGACCAGGACATCGTCATCGTGGCGGCGGCCGAGGCCCCGATCAAGGACCCGAAGACCGAGCTGGAGCAGACCTTCTACGGCGCCGGCATCGGCGGGCTGAAGATCGACAACATCACCACCGCGCCGACCGGCACGCTGGGCGGGGCCGCCAAGTGCGGCAGCTCCGAGACCTCCGGCATCGACATGGCGATCTGCACCTGGGCCGACGAGGGCAGCGTCGGCATGTTCATCTGGTACTTCAGCTCGGTGAGCAGTGCCAAGGCCGAGTTCCCCAAGCTCCGGGCCCAGGTCGAAAAGAAGCGTTGACGCGTCAAGTCGACACGCCGGGCAACACGATCACATAGTCGCATCGCCTCCGGAACGGACCGGTCACGGTTCCCGCCCCGGAGGCGTTGTCGTAACCCGCAGCGGTCAGGATGGGCGCCGGTCGATCCGACGAACACGCTGAGGGAGAAGGTCCGGTGGTCCTGGAGCAACTGCGTCGCGTCCGCTGGGCCGTACGAGCCACGCTGCTGCTCGGCGTGGCGGCCTCGGTGGTCGCCAACATCCTGCACGCCCTGGACAACCCGATCAGCCAGGCGATCGCGGCCTGGCCGCCGCTGGCCCTGCTGCTCACCGTCGAGCTGATCTCCCGGGTGCCGGTCCACCGCCGCTACCTGGCCGTTCTGCGCTTCGCCGCCACCGCGATCATCGCGGGCATCGCGGCCTGGGTCTCCTACTGGCACATGGTCGGGGTGGCCGCCCGCTACGGCGAGACCGGCGCGTCGCCCTATCTTCTTCCGCTCTCGGTCGACGGCCTGATCGTGGTGGCCAGCATCTGCCTGGTCGAGCTGGGCGGGCGCATCTCGACGCTGGAGCGCGAGGCGCGGGAGCCGGCCGCACCGCCGGCACCGGCACCGGCGATCCGCGAAGAGGCCCCGGTCCCGGTCCCGGTCCCGGCACCTCTTCCGGGACTGATCCCGAGCCCGCTCAGCGCCGCTCATGCCCGTGTCAACGGCCCGCGAGCGGGAGCGTCCGCGCTCAACCCGGCCACCGCCGCCGCCCTGGCCGAGGTCGCCGCCGCGCTCCCCCGCTCCGACACCGGCAGCTATCCCCTGGCCACGCCCCGGCCGCCGACCACGCGTTCGGGCATGCCGCAGCCAGCAGCCGCGGCTCGGAGCGTCCCGGCCCAGCGCACGACGACCCGCACGGTCACGGCGTCGGCCCCCGAACCCGAGCGCAAGACCCGCCGCACGCCGGCCGAGACGGTCGCCCTGGCCGAGCAGATCCGGGCCGCCCGCCCCGAGCTGAACGAGACCGAACTCGCCGCCGAGCTGGGCATCAGCCCGTCCCGCTGGCGCTCGATCCGACGCGAGGCCGCATAAAGCGAGACCGCGTGAAGCGAGACCGCGTGAAGCGAGACCGCGTAAAGCGAGACCCCGGAGCGCTCAGGCGACGCCCAGTCCCTTCGCCCGCGGCACCGAGGCCGTGGCGGCCACCACCGGCGTCGTGTCGGCCGTCGGCAGCGACACCGTCACCTCGAGACCACCCCCGGCCTGGGCCACCGCCGACACCGTCCCGCCGTGGGCATCGCAGACGGCCCGCACGATCGACAGGCCAAGACCGGAACCCCGCGATCCCGTACGCTCCCAGCCGCCCCTCCGGAACGGTTCGAACAACCCGGGCACGTCGCCCGGCTCGACCTCATAGCCGGTGTTGCCGACGATCAGCCGGGCCTGCCCGTTGACCGTCTCGGTGCGCAGCCACAGCCGGCCCAGCAGGTGGTTGTAGCGGATGGCGTTCTCGATCAGGTTGCCGGCCAGCCGGTCGAGCAGCGACGGGTCGCCCACCACCGGGGCCGGCCGCAGGTCGGTGGTCACGTCGAGCTTGAGCCGTTCCGCCTCGGCCTTCACCGCCGAAAGCGCGTTGGTCACGCTGGTCGCCATGTCGGCCGGCACCTTACGCACCAGCCGCCGCCCGGACTGCGCCTCCGAGCGGGCGAGCACCAGCAGCGCGTCGACCAGCCCGTTGGCCCGCTCAGAGGCGTTGCGCACCACCTTGGCCATGCGGCGGTATTCGGCGACGTCGGCCTCGTCGTCGCTGAGGGTCACGTCGATCTCGGTGCGCATCACCGCCAGGGGTGTGCGCAGCTCGTGCGAGGCGTTGGCGACGAACCGCTTCTGCGACTCGAACGCGCCCGCCAGCCGGTCCAGCATCGCGTCGAACGTGCGGGCCAGCTCGGCCACCTCGTCGTCGGCGCCCGAGTATTTGATGCGCTGGTCGAGCGTCTCCTCGCCGAGACGCCGCGCGGTCTGGGTGACGGTGTGCAGCGGGCGCAGCGCCCGGCCGGCCACCGCGTAGGCCCCGGCGATGCCGATGATGCCGATCGCCACGAGCGCGACCAGCCCCTTGACCAGCATCTCGCGGGCCGCCTGGTCGATCAGCGTCTCCTGCCACTGCGCCGCGTCGACCGAGCGCCCGTCGGTGAGCGTGACCGTCGAACCGGGCTGCAGCCCCACGCCGGGGTGCATCACGTCGCCGACCAGCAGCCAGGCCAGCAGCACCAGGATCGCGCCGGCGCCGACCAGCAGGATGCCGTTGAGCAGGGTGAGCCGCAGCCGCAGGGTGGGTCGCAGGGTGAAGCCCGGGCCCCGCTTGTTGCGGCCGAGATAGACCGTCATGAGAGGACGACCGGTTCGGGCACCCGGTAGCCCGCGCCGACCACGGTCTCGATCAGCGGTGGGTCGCCCACCTTTTTCCGCAGCGTCATCACGGTCACCCGGACGGTCGTGGTGAACGGGTCGGTGTTGGCGTCCCAGACCCGTTCCAGCAGTTCCTCGCTCGACACGACCCCGCCGCGGGCCTTGAGCAGCTCTTCGAGGACGCCGAACTCCTTGTTGGTGAGCTCGATCGGGGTGCCGCCGCGGGTGACGACCCGGCGGGTCTGGTCGAGCACCAGGTTGCCGACCGTCAGCACGGGCGGGGCGGCCGGGGTGGCCCGCCGGCCCAGCGCCTGCACCCGGGCCACCAGTTCCTCGAAGGCGAACGGCTTGGCCAGGTAGTCGTCGGCACCCAGCTGCAGGCCCTCGACCCGGTCGGCGACGGTGCCGCTGGCCGTGAGCATCAGCACCCGGGTGAGCGCGCCCGACTCGACCAGGGCGGCGCAGATCTCGTCGCCGTGCATGCCGGGCAGGTCACGGTCGAGCACCACGACGTCGTACCTGGTCACGTAAGCCATTTCGTGGCCCTGGAGACCGTCGTACGCGACGTCGACCGCCATCCCCTTGCGTCGCAGCCCTCGCGCGATCGCGTCGCAGAGGTTCCGCTCGTCCTCGACTACCAGTACACGCACCGCAGACCTCCGTGAAACCGCCGGGCCCAGCCTCGCCGACCGGGTGTGAAGAGGCTGTGAGCAGAAGGCTACCGAAGTGGCCACATGGCGACCGAGGCGTCGATCAGCCGGCAGATCAGCAGACCGGCCGTGGTCTGGCAGCTGTTCGACACGTCGTCGACCGTGCCGAGCACCCGGACCGAGAGCGTGTCCGGGTCGAGAAGGCCGTAGTGCACGAGGTATTCGCCCCGGACGTCGAGTTTGGCGTAGAAGCTCCCGTTCGCGGCCGGCGCCAGGAACTCCCACCCGCCGAAGTTGCCCAGGGCCTGTCCCGTGGCCGGGTCGATCACCCACAGGCCGGGGTCGTCCACACCGCGCTCGGCCCGGGTGGCCAGCAGACGCCCGCCCACCGGTTCGGCGTACGCCCAATCGGGGTTCTCCCACAGCTCCCGCCCGGTGTCCGGGTCGATCGCGGTGAGCCCGCGCTGCTGCCGGAACGTGCAGATCAGCTGCCCGCAGGCGGCCTGCATCCAGCTGCCGGAGAGGTCGGCGTCCGTGTGCCACAGCGGAGTCAGGCCGGGCAGCTGATAGGCGGCGAAACCGGGTGCGCCGTCGTCGGCCATGACCAGGTCGTCGACCGGCCAGATGAGCCCGTTGGCGCGGCCGGGGCGCGGTGGCAGCGTCCGGGCGGCCAGCAACGCGCCGGTGTGCGGGTCGTGGCTCTCCAGCCGTCCCGAGTCGGTGAGCAGCACCAGCCAGCGTGGATAGTCGGCGTCCCAACCGGTCTCGGCGATGTAGCCGTCGGTGGGCCGGACCAGCCGCCACCGGGCCTTGCCGCTGCTGAGGTCGATGCCGGTCACGGCGGTGTCGGTGCCCAGCAGCACCAGCCCGTCGGCCTCCGAGACGGCGATCAGGCGCGACGTGCTGCGCCAGCGGGTCCGGTCGGTCCCCTCCTCGACCGCGACCGTGGCCCAGGTGCCGCTCGCGTCGACCTGGTAGGACACCACGACCGTGTCGCCGGCCAGGACCACCTGGTTGATGCCGCCCGAGACGGTGACCGTGGTGGTGCTGAGCAGGCGGGCGCTCGGCAGGGCGAAGCTGCGCACGACCCGGTGGCTGATCTGGGAAACGAGCGTGGCCGAGCCGCTGACCAGCATCATCCGGTCGCCGGCGAGGAACATCGTGTCGCCCAGCCGGGCCGGGACGACGGTCGGCCGGTCGAGCTGGGGAATCGGGGCGGCGCCGGCCGGCACGGCCAGCAGCACGATCGACAGCAGCGTCATCAGCGCCCGGCGGGGCATCAGCCGGTCCGTCCCTAAGGCGGCGGCGGGTGTCTCGCGGGGCACCTCGCCGAGTTCGATGACTCCGTTCGCCACGGCGCACCCCCGCTCATTGTGCGCCGAACGGGCGGTGTGAGGTAGATCAGGCCCGATAGGCCCAGATTCGCAGACCACCGTCGGTTCGGCAGACCACGTGACGCGCGTCGGAGGTGCAGTCGCTGACCGGGCCCCCGGTCACGCCGAGGGGCTGAATCGTGTCGCGGTCGGGCACCACCACGCCGAACGCGCTCGCCCCGGCGTCGAGGCTGCGCCGCAGCACGATCGGCTGGCCGGCCTCCCCCACCACCTCGGCCCGCCAGCCGGTCAGGTCGACCCGGGTGACGCCGGTGCCGGGGTCGACGAGCCGCACGGGCAGGCCTGACTCGATGCCCACCTCGACCACGTACCCGCCGTACTTGGTCAGGTCGACGTCGGTGGGGGCGCGCCAGCGGACCTCGCCCGAACCCGGGTCGAGCACGTCGAGGGCCTGACGGCCGCCTGAGCAGTGCATGCCGGTGCAGTTCGCCGGGTCGAGCATCATCTCGGGGACCGGCCGCGACCACCGCCGCTGCAGAGTGGCGGTGGAATAGGCCACCTCCTCCGAGACGACGCCGCGGTGGCCGTAGTAGACCATCATCAGCCCGTCGACCATCTCGCCGCTGGCCGGCGCCCGTCCCTTGTCCCGGCTCAGCGGGGTGGAGCGCACCACCCGGCCGGTCTCGCCGTCGATGCGGCTCAGCCGGTCGGAGGAGAGCAGCAGCGCGGCCGGCTCGTCGCCCGGCGGCACGGTCAGGTTCACCGAACCGGCCACGGTCAGGGTCCACCGCACCCGCCCGTTGCTCAGGTCGACGCCGCGCACGTGGGTGCGCAGCGGCGGCTCGGTGTGCGGTTCGCCGGTGGCCGAGAAATAGAGCATCCCGGGTTCGCCCGAGGCCTGGTCATAGACGGTGTCCGCGCGGAAGTCGTGCTCCTGGACGACGCCGACCCGGCCGCCCGGCAGCGGGGTGACGGCGACCGGTGAGCTCCAGCGGATCCGGCCGGTCCCGGCGTCGACGACCGTCGTGTCCGGCCCGTCGGCGAAGATCACCACGTCACCGGCCTGTTCGGCGTCGACCGTGCCCCAGCTGATCTCGTCGGGGCCGGAGAGCCGGGCCGGAAAGGTGACGGTCCACAGCTTGCGGGGCGACCCGGTCAGGTCCCAGGCGGTGGTGACGCGTTCCGTGCCCGCGGCCGCCACCGTGTAGACCCGCCCGCCGGTGAGCTGGAACGGCGCCTCGGGGCCGCCGGGTGCGGGCACGGCGCCCAGATAGCGCCAGAGCACCGGCAGGACGGGGGCGGCGCCTCCGGCGGCGAGCACCAGCACGAAGACCACCAGCAGGCCGGGAACGCGGTAGCGGTGGGCGGGCGGCGGAGGGGTGAGCGTCTGGTCGGGCTGGGCGGTCAGGTCCAGCTCGATCAACGCCAACGGTCTACCCCTTCTGGCCGTACGCCCAGACCACGAGCTGGCCGTACATCGAGCGGCACACCAGGCGCCCGGTCGCGGCCTGGCAGTCACCCGTGCCGGCCGGCAGCGTGCCCAGCAGCCTCGGTTGCGTCTCGCCCGGCTGGGCGACGGCGACCATCGTACGGCCTCCGGGTTCGCTCGCCCGCGTGACCAGCAGCTCGTCTTCGGTGGCCGTTCCGCTGATCGGGCGCCATCCGGTGAGGTCGACCTGCAGCTCGCCGGTGTCGGGGTCGATCAGCCCGAGAGGCCGGGTGTTCTCGGCCGAGCCGTAGGCGACGAACTTCGTGCCGAACTGCTGGATGCCCCGCCAGCCCGGCCTCGCCCAGACCACGTCGCCGGTGGTGGGCTCGATCGCGCGCATCCCGTCGGGCCCGGTCAGGCAGGCCAGGATCCCACAGACCTCGATTTCGTACGCCCCGTCGGCCGGCGCCGACCACAGGTTGCGCAGCGTCTGCGGGTCGTACGCGGAGAACTCCATGTTCGGCCGTCCCGGGTGCCGCAGCAGGATCGTCCCGCCGACCACCACCGGGTTGGACGGGTCGTAGTCGGCAGCCGGCACGCTCCCGGTCACCAGCCGCTCGCCGGTCACCAGGTCGTGCACGGCCATCGTGCGGTCGTCGTGCACGAGCAGCATGCGGGTGCCCTCGTCGCCCACCCCGGGCAGGGCGGCCAGCACGGCGCTGGACGGCACGTTGACGGTCCAGAGGGTGCGTCCGGTCGCCGGGTCGATCGCGTCGACCGGTCCCTGCACCCGCCGGTTGGCGCCGCCGAAGCTGCGGACGGGCGAGACCGAGAGCAGCGTCGGCGACCCGGCCAGGGTCATCACGTTGCCCGAGCGGTTCCAGCGGGAGGCGCCGTCGTCGAGCGAGACCGCCGTCGTGCCCGGGTCGCGTGAACCGACCGTCCACGGCCGCATCAGGATCAGGCCCGACCCGAGGCGCAGCCGGAAGGCCGGGGCGGTCGGCCCGGCCTCCCACTGCGTCTCGCCGTCGCGCAGGTCGTACGCGCTGAGCGAGCCGAACGTCTGGGCCAGCAGGCGGCCGTCGTCGGTCAGCGCGTACGCGTCGGCCGGGCCGACCTGCAGGCTGAACACCTCGGTGAAGGCCGGCTTTCCGGGTGCGGCCGCGGCCCCGGCCGTGAACATGACGAGGACCGCGAGAACGGCGGCCGGGAACCAGCCCGGGAAGGTCGAGCGTTGCGGCGAATCGTACGAATCAGGTTCTCCTCGTTCCAGACCCAAATCGATGATCACCGTGGTGCCCTGAACCGTCATGCTCCAAAAATAACGAGCAGATAACGGAAGTGCCCCTTCCCCGTCCGGTTCAGGGGCTTATCACCGTTTTTCCGCGCCGCCCGTCATGCCTTGGGCTGAAGCTCCGGCTGCTGGTCGAGCTTCGCGACCCACTCGGTGACGTCGCGGGCCACGTCCTGTGCGGTCAGGCCGAGCGAGGTCAGGATCTCGGCCCGCGTGCCGTGCGGGTGGAAGCCGGTCGGGACGCCGAAGTCGCGCAGCGGCACCTCGACCCCCGCGTCACGCAGGGCGGCCGCCACCGCGTCACCGACGCCACCGGTGCGCACGCCGTCCTCCAGCGTGACCACGAGACGGTGCTGGGCGGCCAGGCCGCTCAGTTCGATCGGGACCGGGCGCACCCAGCGCGGGTCGGCCACGGTGACGCCGAAGCCCTGCTCGGCCAGCCGCTCGGCCACCTCGAGGCCGAGGCCGGCGAACGAGCCGACCGCGACCAGCAGCACGTCCTTGCGGTCGTCCTCGCGCAGCACGTCGATCTGCCCGACCCGGCGTACGGCCGGCAGCGCGGCCGGGACCGCGCCGGTCGGGAAGCGCACGACGGTCGGGCCGTCGTCGACGGCGATCGCCTCGCGCAGCTCCTCGCGCAGGGTCGCCTCGTCGCGCGGGGCGGCGATGCGCAGGCCGGGCACGACGCCGAAGACGCTCATGTCCCAGATGCCGTAGTGGCTCGGGCCGTCGGGACCGGTGACACCGGCCCGGTCGAGCACGAAGGTGACCGGCAGCTCGTGCATCGCTACGTCGAGCAGCACCTGGTCGAACGCGCGGTTGAGGAACGTGGCGTAGACGGCCACCACCGGGTGCAGGCCGCCCATCGCCAGGCCGGCCGCGCTGGTCGCGGCGTGCTGCTCGGCGATGCCCACGTCGTACGCGCGCTCGGGGTACTTCTTGGCCAACGCGGCGATGCCGGTCGGCTCGGCCATGGCCGCGGTGATGCCGACCACGTCGGGCCGCTCGTCGGCGATCTTGACCAGCTCGTCGGCGAAGACGTTGGTCCACTTCAGCTTGGCCGGGGCCAGCAGCTTGCCGGTCTCGGCGTCGAACGCGCCGCCCGGGCCGTGCAGGCAGTCGGCCTCGTCCTGCTCGGCCGGGCGGTAGCCGTAGCCCTTGCGGGTGACCGAGTGCACGATGACCGGCGCGTTGAAGCCCTTGGCCCGCCGCAGCGCCGACTCCATGGCCTGGTGGTCGTGACCGTCGACCGGCCCGATGTATTTGATGCCGAGGTCTTCGAACATGGGCTGCGGGCTGACCGCGTCCTTGATGCCGCGCTTGACCGCGTGCAGCACCTCGTAGACCGGCTTGCCCACCACCGGGGTCGAGCCCAGCGCGTCCTTCACCAGGTCGAGCACCTTCTCGTAACCAGGGTTGAGCCGCAGCGTGGAGAGGTGGTCGGCCAGACCGCCGATCGTCGGCGCGTAGGACCGGCCGTTGTCGTTGACGACGATGACCAGGCGGTTCTTGGCGGCGGCGATGTTGTTGAGCGCCTCCCAGCACATGCCACCGGTGAGCGCGCCGTCGCCGACCACGGCCACCACGTGACGGTCCTCACCGCGCAGCGCGAACGCCTTGGACATGCCGTCGGCGTAGGACAGGGCGGTCGAGGCGTGCGAGTTCTCGATGAAGTCGTGCTCGCTCTCGGCCCGGCTCGGATAACCGGTGAGGCCGCCGCGCTGACGGAGCAGGTCGAAGCCGTCCTGCCGGCCGGTGACGATCTTGTGGACGTACGCCTGGTGGCCGGTGTCGAACAGGATCCGGTCGCGGGGCGAGTCGAAGACGCGGTGCAGGGCCAGGGTGGTCTCGACGACGCCCAGGTTGGGGCCGAGGTGACCGCCGGTGCGCGACACCTTGGCGACCAGGAAGTCACGAATCTCCGCCGCCAGGAGGGTCAGCTGCTCACTGCTGAGGCGCTTGAGGTCACCCGGCTCGGTGATGGTCGCCAGAATGCCGTCCGGGGCGGGGAGGGATTCGCTCATGGGGGCAAAGTCTATCGGCGTGTCGCGACCCCGCATCCCAGCCGTTGGGCTCTCCGCGGGTCCTACACACAACCGACGCATCCTCGTGACCTGCGCTCGGACGTGATCTACCACACGGTAACAACCCGGTCGCGGGCCCGCGGAGCGCGTCGGGCATCCTGGTAGGGACGCGACTGGCGGCACCGGGGATGGATCGACCATCGGGAAGCCTGTCACGGGGTTGCCGACCGCCTGGGCCCCCGTGCGACAAGGAGGTCGCATGTCCGCACGTCTTCTTCCCGGCAAGCCCGTAGCCGAGGCCGTCCTGGCCGACGTCGCCGAGCGCGCCGCCAAGCTCACCGCCCAGGGCGTCACGCCCAGCCTGGCCACCGTCCTCGTCGGTGACGACGACGCCAGCGCCGGCTACATCCGCATCAAGCAGCGGCAGGCGGCCGAGCTCGGCTTCGACTCGCCGCACCGGCACCTCTCGGGCGACATCACCCAGGAACACCTGCTGGCCGTGATCGCCGAGCTGAACGCCGACACCAGCGTGCACGGCGTGCTCATCCAATACCCGATCCCGGCCCACCTCGACTACGACGCGGCCCTGATGACGCTCGACCCCGACAAGGACGTCGACGGCATGCACCCGCTCAACATGGGCCGGCTCGCGGTCGGCCTGCCCGGCCCGCTGCCCTGCACCCCGGCCGGCATCGAGGCGCTGCTCGCGCACTACGAGATCCCGGTCGCCGGCCGCGAGGTCGTCATCCTCGGCCGCGGCGCGACCCTGGGCCGCCCGCTGGCCATGCTGCTGGCCCAGAAGCGGCCGACCGCCAACGCCGCCGTCACCGTGGTGCACACCGGCGTGCCCGACTGGGAGCGTTACACCAAGCGGGCCGAGATCCTGATCGCCGCCGCCGGCGTGCCCGGCATCATCCAGCCCGGACACGTGCGCCCGGGGGCGACGGTGGTCGGCGCCGGTGTCCGCTACGAGGGCAAGCGCCTGCTGCCCGACGTGGCCGAGGAGTGCGCCGAGGTCGCCGGGGCCATCACCCCGCGCGTGGGCGGGGTGGGCCCGACGACCGTCGCGATGCTGTTCCGCAACGCGATCACCGCCGCCGAGAAGGCGGTCGCTACAGCAGGGTGACCTTGCCGGTGTCGAGGTCGTAGCGGGCGCCGGCCACGCCCATGCGGCCGGCTTCGACCTTCTCCCGGATGATCCTGCTCTGCGCGAGAAGCGCCGCGACCTGGGCCCGCACGTTGGCCCGGACGCCGTTCTCGACCGGGTCGCCGGGCCGGTCGAGAACCGGCTCGACGATCGGGGTCAGCGCCTCGACGATGGCGGCGATGTGGCCGGGCGCCTCGCCGCCGTCGCGCAGGATGTCGACCGTGGCCGAGATCGCGCCGCAGCGCTCGTGGCCGAGCACCAGCAGCAGCGGCGGCTCGAAGTGCTCGGCGGCGTATTCGATGCTGCCCAGCAGCAGGTCGTCGACGATGTTGCCGGCCACCCGGTTGTCGAAGATGTCACCGAGACCCTGGTCGAAGAGAATTTCCGACGGTACGCGGGAGTCGGCGCAGCCCAGCGTGATGACGAACGGGTCCTGGGCCGCGGCCAGCCGGTGGATCGCGGCCACGTTCTGGTGCGGGTGACGGGTGGTGCCGTGGACGAACCGGCGGTTGCCCCGCAGCAGCTCGGCGATCGCCTCGTCGGCAGTGGCGGGCGGGGGCGGCTCCTGGGACCGGGCGGCCCCGGCGGCGGTGGGTGCGATCGTCGCGCCCAGTGCGGTGGCACCGGCGGCGGCGAGCAGGGAACGACGTCCGATGGACATGGATCTTCTCCGATCTTTCAAAGCGATCGGAGTCTATTGAGACAGGTTCCAGGATTCTGTCAGGGTTCCAACAGCGCGACGCACTCCACGTGCTGGGTCATCGGGAAGCAGTCGAAGGCGCGCAGTTCACTCAGCCGCCAGCCCAGCTCGCGGAAGGTGGCCACGTCCCGGGCGAGCGACGCCGGATCGCAGGCCACGTACGCCACCGCGCGGGGCCCGGCCGCCACGACCGAACGCACCACCTTGGCCCCGGCGCCGGCCCGGGGCGGGTCGAGCACCACGAGGTCGACCGGGCCGGTGATCCGCCGACGGGACAGCGCCGCGTCGACCCGGGCCTCGACCACCTCGGCGTCCACGTTCTCCCGGGCGGCGGCCACCCCGATCGCCGAGGACTCGACCACCGTCGTACGGGCGTGGGTGTGCCCGGCCAGGGCGGCGGCGAAGAGCCCGGCGCCCCCGTAGAGGTCCCAGGCGGTCTCGCCCTCGGCCGGGCGCAGCATCTCGACCACGGCCGCCGCCAGGGTCTCGGCCGCGGCCGGGTGCACCTGCCAGAAACCCTCGGGCGGCACCCGCCAACTGCGGCCGGCCGCCTCCTCGGTCACCTCGGCCGGGCCGGAGAGACGCACGCGACCGCCCCCGCCGAGCGTCGTGCCCTCGGCCGGGTCGTCCGGCGGAAGCATGCCACCGCCGCTGCCCGAGGGCCGGGCCAGCACAGCCACGTCGCCCCCGGTGGTCGCGACCGCCTCCAGCGCGTCGGCGTCCGGCCATTCGAGCTTCAGCAGGTCGAGGCCCTGGATGGCGGGGTGGGCGATCCGGCAGCGGTCGATCGCGACCACCTCGTGCGAACGGTGCTTGAGCAGCCCGGCCCGTCCGGCGGCGTCGACCGCGTACCGCACGCGGCTGCGCCAGCCCTCCAGACCACCGGGCAGTTCCTCCACCCGTACGTCGTAGGAAAGCCCGGCCAGACGCCGAAGCTGTTCCTCGACGACGGCGCCCTTCCACCGCCGCTGCGCCTCGCCCGACGCGTGCTGCAGGTCACAGCCGCCGCAGCCACCCGGATGGGCGAACGGGCAAGGCGGCTCGACCCGGTCGGGCGACGCCTCATGGATCTCCACCGCGTCGCCCCGGAGGAAGCCCTTGTGGATCTCGGTGATCTCGACGGTGACCCGCTCGCCCGGCAGCGCGTGCCGGACGAAGACCACCTGGCCGTGCTCCCCGCCGATCCGCGCGACGCAGTGCCCGCCGTGCGCGGGGGCACCCACGGTCACCTCGACGCGTTCGTTCTCTTCCCAGGCCGGGTTCGGGGTCACGTCCGGGTCTCCGTGTTCTCGCTCGCGGGCGGCTCGGCCGGCGGCCGCACACGCGGGCCGCGGGCGGGCACCCGGGTCAGGCTCTGGTCGAACCGGTCGAGGTTGCGGTCCTGGCTGGACCGCAGCTGCCAGGGCACGCTGGTGACCATCACGCCCGGCTCGAACAGCAGCCGGCCCTTGATCCGCAGCGCGCTCTGGTTGTGCAGCAGGTTCTCCCACCAACGACCGACCACATATTCCGGAACGAAGACCGTGACGACGTCGCGCGGGGACCCCCGCCGTACGCCCTTGACGAAGTCGATGATCGGGCCGGTGATCTCCCGGTAGGGCGAGTCGACCACGGTCAGCGGCACCGGGATCTGCCGGCGCTCCCACTCCTCCTGGATCGCCCGGGTGTCCTTGTCGTCCACGTTGACCGTGACCGCGGTGAGCGTGTCGGGCCGGGTCGCCTGGGCGTACGCGACCGCGCGCAGCGTCGGCATGTGCACCTTGCTGACCAGCACGATCGCGTGGTTGCGGGAGGGCAGCACGGGCCGCTCGTCGGTGGGCTGCAGCTCCTGCGAGACCCGCGTGTAGTGCTTGCGGATGGCCAGCATGAGCCCGTAGATGACGACCATGGCGGCGATCGCGATCCACGCCCCGAGCAGGAACTTGGTGATCAGCACGATGATCAGCACGGCGCCGGTGAGCCCCATGCCGAACGCGTTGATCGCGCGCGAGCGGATCATCCGTCGTCGTCGTTCGGGGTCGCGCTGGGTGCGCAGCAGGCGGTTCCAGTGCCGGATCATGCCGCCCTGCGACAGCGTGAACGACACGAACACGCCCACGATGTAGAGCTGGATCAGCCGCGTCGTCTCGGCCTGGAACGCCACCACCAGCACCATGGCGGCGATGGCGAGGAAGATGATGCCGTTGCTGAAGGCCAGCCGGTCGCCCCGGGTGTGCAGCTGGCGGGGCAGATAGCGGTCCTGGGCCAGGATCGAGCCGAGCACCGGGAAGCCGTTGAAGGCGGTGTTGGCGGCCAGGAACAGGATCAGGGCGGTGACCGCGCCGACCAGGTAGAGCAGGACCGAACCCGGCCCGAAGATCGTCTCGGCCAACTGGGCGGTGACGGTCTTCTGCACGTAGTTGGCCGGGCCCGACACGATCTGCAGGGTGGGGTCCTCGACGTACTGCAGCTTGGTCGCCCGGGCCAGCAGCACGATGCCGACCAGCATGATGATCGACAGACCGCCCAGCAGCATCAGCGTGGTCGCCGCGTTCCGGCTCTTGGGCGGCTTGAAGGCGGGCACGCCGTTCGAGATGGCCTCGACGCCGGTCAGCGCGGCACAGCCCGACGAGAAGGTCCGCAGCAGCAGATAGGCGAACCCGAAGCTGGTGAGGTGGTCCTCCTCGGCCGTGATGACCAGCCCCGCGCTCGGCGCCAGCAGGTCGTCGCCGAGCACGAACACCCGGAACAGACCGGTCAGGATCATGCCGACGATCACGATGATGAAGGCGTACGTCGGTACGGCGAACGCGGTGCCCGACTCGCGCAGCCCGCGCAGGTTGAGCGCGGTCAGCAGGGCGATGGCACCGATCGCGAAGGCCACCTTGTGCTCGGCGACGAACGGGACCACCGAGCCCAGGTTGTTGACGCCGGCCGAGGTCGAGACGGCCACGGTGAGGATGTAGTCGACCAGCAGCGCGCTGCCCACGCCCAGACCGGCCCGCGGGCCCAGGTTGACCGTCGCCACCTCGTAGTCGCCGCCGCCGGACGGGTAGGCGTGCACGTTCTGGCGGTAGCTGGCGACCACGGTGACCATCACGACCGCGACGGCCAGGGTGATCCAGGGGGAGATCCAGAAGGCGCCGGCGCCGGCGATCGAGAGCGTCAGCAGGATCTCGTCCGGCGCGTAGGCCACGCTCGACAACGCGTCGCTGGCGAACACGGGCAGCGCGATCCGCTTGGGCAACAGCGTGTGCTGCAGCTTGTCGGAGCGGAACGGCCGGCCCAGCAGCAGGCGTTTCGCGAGGGAGGTCGTACTGGCCACGAGTGCAAAGCGTACGGCCGCGGTTCCAGCCCTGTACCCCGCCCCGGCCACCGCTTCTGGCGGGGGCATGGCAATCTCTCACTCAGTAGCACCCATGCGGGAGGACGCGACACGTGCACGTGGTGATCATGGGGTGCGGCCGGCTCGGCTCGACGCTGGCCGCCAACCTCGAGCAGCGCGGTCACTCGGTGGCCGTCATCGACCAGAACGCGGACGCTTTCCGCAGGCTGGGCTCGGATTTCGGCGGCACCACGGTGACCGGCGTCGGCTTCGACCGCGACGTCATGCGGTCGGCCGGCATCGAGCGGGCGGACGCGTTCGCGGCCGTCTCCAGCGGCGACAACTCCAACATCATCTCGGCTCGTCTCGCCCGCGAGACGTTCGGCGTGGCCCGGGTCGTGGCCCGCATCTACGACGCCAAGCGGGCCCAGGTCTACGAGCGGCTGGGCATCCCGACCGTCGCCACGATCCGCTGGGCCGCCGACCGGATGGTGCGTCATCTCGTGCCCGAGGGCACGGTCGAGGTGTTCCGCGACCCGACCAGCGTGGTCTCGATCGTCGAGGCCCCGTTGCACCGCGACTGGGTCGGCCGCACCATCAGGTCACTGGAGGAGCGCTCGGGCGCCCGGGTGGCCTATCTGATGCGCTTCGGCATGGGCACGCTGGGCACCCCGTCCACCGTGCTCCAGGACGGCGACCAGGTGTTCATGCTGGTCACCGACGAGACGGTGGGCGCCGTGCTCGACATCGCCTCCGGGCCCGACAGGGAAGGGCACTGACCATGCGGATCGCCATCGCCGGGGCCGGCAACGTGGGCCGGTCCATCGCGCAGGAGCTGATCGGCAACGGGCACCGGGTCATGCTGATCGAGCGCCAGCCCCGCCAGCTGCGGCCCGAGCGGGTGCCCGAGGCCGAGTGGGTGCTGGCCGACGCGTGCGAGCTGAGCAGCCTCGAGGAGGCCGACGTGGCCGGCTGCGACGTCGTGGTGGCCGCCACCGGCGACGACAAGGCCAACCTGGTGGTGTCGCTGCTGGCCAAGACCGAGTTCGCCGTGCCCCGCGTGGTGGCCCGGGTCAACCGCGCCGAGAACGAGTGGCTGTTCACCGAGCAGTGGGGCGTCGACGTCTCGGTGAGCAAGCCCCGCCTGATGGCCGCGCTGGTCGAAGAGGCGGTGACGGTCGGAGACCTCGTACGGCTCATGACCTTCCGCCAGGGCGAGGCGAACCTGGTCGAGATCACCCTGCCCCACAACGCCCCGTACGAGGGTCAGCCCGTGCGCGACGTGCCGCTGCCCCGCGACTCGGCGCTGGTGGCGATCCTGCGCGGCAAGCGGGTCATGGTGCCGACCGCCGACGACCCGCTCGAGGCCGGCGACGAGCTGATCTTCGTCTGCACCGCCGAGGTGGAGGACCAGATCCGCGCGGTCGTCCTGGGCATCGACGGCCGGGAGTTGGGCTAGGCCGCGGCTTCGGCGGCCTTCTGCTCGCTGGTCACGCGGTGGATGGCCCAGGCGGTGAAGGCGAACGTGGCGGCGTAGATCGGCCAGCTGATCAGGATGCGCACGATGCCGAGCGCGTTCGCCTCGCCGGCGGCCCACAGGTAGTACTGGATGCCGGCGCGCACGCTCAGCGACGCCACCCAGACCAGGGTGAGCCACTGGAACGTCCGGAAGAGCCGCGCGTTGCCGAACCAGTTCTGCTGGCCCTTGTTGGCCATCACGCCCCACACGTAGCCGATGATCGGTTTACGCACGAAGACGGAGATCAGCAGGGCCGCGGCCTGGCCGAACGTGAGCAGGATGCCGGGCAGGTAGAAATCCTCGGCGTTGCCCGAGCGATAGGCCAGGAAGGCGCCCACCGCGATGCCGAACAGGCCGTTCACCGCGTGCCGGACGGGCTCCTTGCGGGCCAGCCGGAAGACACCGATGGCCAGCGCCGAGAACACCGCCCCGCCGATCGCCCAATAGAGCGCCGTACGCTTCTCGAGCCCGACCACGGAGTCGCCGAGAACCACGTTGAGGATCACGAAGGCGAACACCGGCAGGCTCGACTCGATCAGCCCGCGCACTCCGCCCAGCTGCTCGGAGATCTGCTCGCTCATGGACGGGAACGGTTCTTCGTCCTCGTCCTTCTTGTCCTTCGCGTCCTCGACCGTGTGGAGGTCGAGTTCCTCGACGACCTCCTCGGCGAGCCGTTCCTCCACGGTTTCGTGCGCGGCGTGACGCGGCTCGCTGCCGGGTGTCACCGGGGCGCCTCCAGCTCGTAGTACGGGTTGTAGATCACCTTACGGTCGTCCCGGATCGCGATACGGCCCCGCGCCGTGAGCTGACGCCCCGGTTCGATGCCGACGATCGACCGCCGGCCCAGGAAGACCAGGGTCACGACGTCGCTGCCGTCCCACAGGTCGGCCTCGAGCGTCGGCAGGTTCGTGCGGGGAGTGTATGCCACCGTGCGCAGACGACCGGAGACCGAGACGACCTGACCCCGGGTGCACTGCCCGGCCGGAACCGCCCCGCACTTGGCGCTCTCACGCTGGAGATCCCGCGCGTCGAGCTCGGAATCGGTGGCGGTCAACCGGTCGAAGAACCGGCGCAGGCCGGTGCGCTCGTCGGTGGTCATGACCTCTCCTAGCCCCCGCCGGGATGAACGGCACGGCCGCGTTCGCCGTGCCGTTCCTAGAGGGTACGCCCTGGGTGACCGCGGTCACGAGGTGCTAGGCGGGACCGGCGCCGTTGGTCTGCGCGGCCTGCTCCTGCTCGGCCTGCTCGGTCATCTCCTTGGGCAGCCGCAGCGGCAGCGCCTCGCGCACCGGCCGCGCCTCGGCGTCGCGGACGACCACCAGACCGGTCAGCACCTCGCCGAGCCGGCCCTCGCGGGACGGGTCGGCCGCCGCCGCACCCTGGAACAGCGCCCGCACCATCCAGCGCGGGCCGTCGACGCCCACGAACCGCACGTCGGCCGGGCCCTCCGGGGTGTTGACCCGGGCCGCCAATTCGATCCCGTACGGGCCGTCGAGCTCGCGGGGCGGCACGCCGTCGGACTTCATGGCGTTGGCGATCTCTTCGCGCACCTCGTCCCAGATGCCCTCGGAACGGGGGGCCGCGAACACGCCCAGCTGGAGCGCGCTCTCGCCGTCGACCAGCACGATCTGCTCGACCGCGCCGTCGGGGTTGGCCTGCACCCGCACCTCGACGCCGTCGACGGCCGGGATCAGGAGGCTGCCGAGGTCGAGCCGCTGCACGTCGTCCGGCGCGTGCGCCGAGTCCCAGGGCCCGCGGTCGGGCGGCGGCGGCTCGTCACCCGCGGCCAAGCTCTGCTTCAGGGCCTCCGAGGGCGGCGCGTCGGTCGCACGCACGTGCTTGGGGCCGCCGCGCTTACGCGAGAACATCAGTGACACCTTCCGTTTCAGACTTGCTGCGTGGGCAGCGCGCTGTGCCCGCCGGTCGACCCGTGCCCGCCGGCGCCACGAGCGGTGTCGTCGAGCTCGTCGACCACATGGAACGAGGCCCGCTCGACCCGCTGGACCACCAACTGGGCGATGCGATCGCCCCGGGAGATCTTGACGGTGTTCTCCGGGTCATGGTTCACCAGAATCACCAGAATCTCGCCGCGGTAACCGGCGTCGACCGTACCCGGCGCGTTCAGCACGGTCACGCCCAGGCGGGCGGCCAGACCCGATCGCGGATGCACCAGCCCGACGTACCCCTCGGGGATGGCCACCGCGATGCCCGTACGCACCTTGGCGCGGTGCCCCGGCGCCAGCTCGGCCTCCTCGGCGGCGACCAGGTCAGCGCCGGCGTCACCCGGGTGGGCGTAGGCCGGCAGCGGCAGGTCCTTCTCGAGCAGGCGGATCGGGATGACTACGTCGGTCAAGGCTCAGAATCCTCACTGGTGCGGCGGCGGGCGGCCCTCACCCTGCCATCCTGCCGTGCCCGGCAGCGGAGGCGCGCCGTACCCTTCCAGGGTGACACCGGAGTCCCCCGCGCGCACCACCACACCCCCCGCCTATCTCGAGCGGCTCAGCCTGACGTGGTGGTTCTGGCCGGTCGCGCTGATCCTGGTGGCGATCGTGGCCGTCGAGGTGCTGCTCGGCTTCCCGGCCATGCCCGAGTGGGTCCCGTTCGCCGTGCTGGTGCCGCTCACCGCGGCCGCCATGCTCTGGACCGGCCGCATCCGGGTGGCCGTCGCCGACGGGGAGTTCCAGGTCGACGACGCGCGCCTGCCGGTGTCGGTCATCAAGGACGTCGTGGCGCTCGACACCGCGGGCAAGCGGGAGGCGCTCGGGGTGGGCGCTCACCCGTACGCGTTCGTGATCCAGCGCCCGTGGGTCGGCCCGGCCGTCCAGGTGCTGCTCGACGACCCCGAAGACCCCACGCCCTACTGGATCGTCAGCACCCGCCGCCCGGTGGAGCTGGCCACCGCCCTGCTCGAGGCCCGCTCCCCGAAGGCCTGATCAGCCTCCGAGCGCCTTGCGGTGCGCCTTACGCAGGTCTTTCTGCACGTGCTCGCCCAGGTTGCGGGTGGCCCGGCGGTTGAGATAGCCCGCGACCGCGGCCCCGGTCAGCATCGGCCCCAGGGTCGTCAGGTTGCGCCCGAAGCGCTTGAGCAGCGTCGTCTGCAGCTCACGGCGGGCGGCGGTGCCGAGCACGGTGGCCACGCCGACGCCGGGCACCAGCGGGTTGACCCCGCGCTGCTGCGTCCAGGCCTGCACCAGGCCCGCGGCCCGCTGGCCGAGGCTGCCCCGGACCGGCTGGCCGTAGATCTCGTGCAGTTCGCCGATCAGCTTGAGCTCGATCGCGACCACGGCGACGGTCTCGGCGCCGAGCAGGATGGGCGCGGAGAGCAGGGTCGGCGGTGCGATCCACTCGATCGAGGCCACGCCACCCCCGGCCGCGCCGACCCCGGCCGTCGACCGCGCGGCGTTGCGGATCAGACGGTCGGCCAGATCGTCGTCGTCCAGCCCGGGGAAATGCCGGCGCAGGGTCTCGAGGTCACGGATCGGCACGTGCGGCGCGACGTCGGTGACGACGTCGGCCATCCAGCGCACCGCGGCCTTGGGCTTGAACATCTGGCCCAGTCCACGGCGGCGGATGTCCGCGACGAGCCGGCCGAGCAGTTGCCGGCGGCCGGCCGGTTCCAGGTCGTCGGCGGTGAGGGCGGCCACTGTCTGTCCGAGCTCGGCGTCGACCGAGGCCAGCTCCTGGTTCTTGGCAGGTGTCTGCTCCAGGGCTCCCGGCACGCCCGTCCCGGCGGTGTGATCCGTTCCGCTCATCGTCGTCGTCCTCCCGTTGTGGGCCCCCGGGCTCATCTCTTCATGGTGATGCCCGGTGTCGACCCCGGGTCAAACCCCGGCAACGGCCTGACGCCCGACCGCGAACCGCGGCCGGGTGGTGGTGCGCTGCTGCGAGTGGCCGGTCAGGCACACTCGCGGCAGATCAGCTCCCCGTTCCGCTCCGCGGCCAGCTGGCTGCGGTGATGAACGAGGAAGCAGCGAGAACAGCGGAACTCGTCGGTCTGCATCGGCAGTACCTTGACGGTCAACTCCTCGTCGGCCAGGTCGGCGCCGGGCAGCTCGAAGCTCTCCGCCACCTCGACCTCGTCGACGTCCACTGCGCCCGACTGCGAGTCGGCGCGGCGGGCCTTGAGCTCCTCGAGGCTGTCCTCGCCGAGGTCGACCTCATCGCGACGCGGAGCGTCGTAGTCGGTGGCCATCGGTCTTCACTCTCCTGTATCGATGTGTCACTTGGCGTTAGTAACGCCCGCGACGCTGTTTCGGTTCCCGGTTCCGCCGGACGATTTCTGACACTGCCCCTAACACGTGAAACTCCCCCGGTGAGCGCGGAACGTTACCGCTGTCGCGGCACTGTTGTACGCGCACGGGCGGCCCATTGTTCCCGATGTGACCGAGGCGACATCAAAGTAGGGGTATCAGCCTCTGGATCATCGTCAACGCGCCGGAAGTATTCCCTGTTTCCGCATGCCTGGCGGACAGACGCTAACCTCTCGACAGGTCCGCCCGTTGCCCGGTGGCCCTGACACCCCGGATTTCTCCCTGGAGCCAGCCCCATGAGCTTTGCGCGCGTACGAGCGCTCGTCGTCGTCGGCGTGCTTGCCGTGGCCGCGGTGGTGTTCGTCATCGTCGCGCTGGTGCGGGACACCCAGGGCGGAACGACCGCCGGCGAGGACTGCCCGGCCGGCGCCCCGAGGGCCGATCTGCGCCTGCCCGACGACCCGGCCGAGGTCTCGGTCAAGGTCTACAACGGTACGGACACGCCCGGCCTGGCCGACAGTGTCACCACCGAGTTCAAGAACCGGCGGTTCACCACGCAGAAGCCGGCCGAGAGCAAGACCAAGTACAAGGGCGTGGCCGAGATCCGCTACGGCCCCGACACCGTCGGCAAGGCCCAGCTGCTGCGGGCCTACTTCCTGGCCCAGTCCAAGATGTCCTACAGCGCCAAGCGCAAGGGCCAGGTCGTCGACATCGTGATCGGCAACGAGTTCCGGCAGCTCGCCACCACCACCGAGGTCAACCAGTCGCTGGTCGAGGTGGGCGAGCCGACCCTGCCGCCGGGTTCCTGCCTCAAGCCCGTCGAGAAGGCCAAGGACTCCTAGACCCCGTACGCGGGTGCCCCCGGGGCGTGGCAGGCGCTCAGGGGCCGCCTGAGGCCGTTCTTCTACGGGCCGCCGCTTGCGTCCAGCTCGGCCAGCGCGTCGTGGAGCGGGCCGAAGATCGCCGGTGGGGCCGCCACCAGCATGTCGAGGCCCGGAGCGGCGCCGTTCAGCCCGGAGACCACGATGCCGGCCTCGGTCGCGACCAGACCGCCGGCGGCCCAGTCCCAGGGATTGAGACCCTTCTCGTAGTAGCCGTCGAGCACACCCTCGGCCACCGCGCACAGGTCGAGGGCCGCCGCGCCGAGACGGCGGATGTCCCGCACACGGGTGATCAGCCCGGCCACGACCCGGCCCTGGTGTTCCCGGCGTCGCGCGTCGTAGCTGAACCCGGTGCCGACCAGGGACTGCCCCAGCCCGTCGGGCCCGGAGCCGCGCAGCCGGCGGTCGCCGCGCCAGGCGCCGCCGCCCCGGGTCGCCGTCCACTCGTCACCGGTGGCCGCGTTCACGACGACCCCGGCCACGACCACGCCGTCCACCTCGGCCGCGAGCGAGACCGCGTATTGCGGGATGCCGTAGAGGTAGTTCACCGTGCCGTCGATCGGGTCGAGGATCCACCGGACGGCCCCCGGCTCAGTGCGCCCCCCGGTTTCGGTGCTGCCGCGCTCCTCGGTTTCGGTGCTGCCGTACTCCTCGGTTTCGGTGCTGCCGTACTCCTCGGTTTCGGTGCTGCCGTACTCCTCGCCCAGCACGCTGTCGCCCGGGCGGGCCGTGCGCAACGCCTCGACCACCTGGCGCTCGACGGCCTTGTCGGCGGCCGTCACCACGTCGGTCGCCGTGCTCTTGGTCTGGACGTCACCGATCGCCTCGGCCCGCATCCGTCGCGCGGTGGCCGCCGCCTCGCGGGCCACCCGGACCGCCAGGTCCAGAAGTTCACCAGGTTGTTCGCCGGATTTTCCGCCGTCGTCCTGCGGGCCGTTGCCGGCCGGAAACTCGCTCACGTCTCTGCCCTTTCCGCCGATACCATTCTCGCGCCGGGCGTCTCCGGCGAGGTCGGCGGCCCCGAGCGGCGTGCTGTGACGGGAGGATCTCGCTCGACGGCGCTACAATTCACGCCTACCCACCGCTTCGCGGACACCGAGCACCGATGTTCCGCGTCCCGGGGGTCCCCACACCAACACCGGCCAGCCTCCTCGCCGTGCGCTGCGCTGGGCTCATGGCCGTGCTCAACCTGATTGCCTCCGGAAGGTCTTTCGTGACAGAAGCCCACCAGAACGGTGCCGACGTTCGTTCTCTCACCGAGGCCCTGATCGCCCATGCACAGGGTGCGGGCGGGCAGCTCACGTCGGTCGAGGTCGCGCGCACCCTGGAGTCCGCCCAGGTGAACCCGGCCCAGGCCAAGAAGATCCTTCGCGGTCTCATGGACGCGGGCGTCACCGTGGCCGTCGACGGTTCGGCGAGCACCCGCCGCAAGGTCTCCGCCGCCCGGGCCGCGACCCCGGCCTCCAAGGCCACCACGGCCAAGGCCGCCCCGGCCCGCAAGGCGACGCCGGCTCCCAAGCAGGCCGCCGCCGCGCCCGAGGCCGGCGACGACCCGGCCGCGACCACGCCCGCCAAGAAGGCGCCGGCGAAGAAGGCCGCGGCCAAAGCTGTCCCCGGCAAGAAGGCCGCTCCCGCCAAGGCCGCGAAGCCCGGCGAGGAGGGCCCCGCCGACGGCGAGGAGATCGATCCCGAAGAGCTCGCCGCCGAGATCGAAGACGTCGTCGTCGAGGAGCCGCCCGCGATGGTCGCGGCCGCCGCGACCGACGCCGCCAGCTCGGCCACCGACGGCGACTTCGAGTGGGACGACGAGGAGTCCGAGGCGCTCAAGCAGGCGCGTCGCGACGCCGAGCTCACCGCTTCGGCCGACTCCGTCCGCGCCTACCTCAAGCAGATCGGCAAGGTCCCGCTGCTCAACGCCGAGCAGGAGGTCGAACTGGCCAAGCGGATCGAGGCCGGGCTCTACGCCGCCGAGCGCCTGCGCGCCTGCGACGAGGGCGAGGAGAAGCTCGAGCGCAACATGGAGCGCGACCTGCGCTGGATCGGGCGGGACGGCGAACGCGCCAAGAACCACCTGCTCGAGGCCAACCTGCGTCTGGTGGTGTCGCTCGCGAAGCGCTACACGGGCCGCGGCATGGCGTTCCTCGACCTGATCCAGGAGGGCAACCTGGGTCTGATCCGCGCGGTCGAGAAGTTCGACTACACCAAGGGCTACAAGTTCTCCACGTACGCCACCTGGTGGATCCGCCAGGCCATCACGCGCGCCATGGCCGACCAGGCCCGCACCATCCGCATACCGGTGCACATGGTCGAGGTCATCAACAAGCTCGGCCGCATCCAGCGTGAGCTCCTCCAGGACCTGGGCCGTGAGCCCACGCCGGAAGAGCTGGCCAAGGAAATGGACATCACTCCCGAGAAGGTCCTCGAGATCCAGCAGTACGCCCGGGAGCCGATCTCGCTCGACCAGACGATCGGCGACGAGGGCGACAGCCAGCTCGGCGACTTCATCGAGGACTCCGAGGCGGTCGTCGCGGTCGACGCGGTGTCGTTCTCGCTCCTCCAGGATCAGCTGCAGCAGGTCCTCCAGACGCTCTCCGAGCGCGAGGCGGGCGTGGTGCGGTTGCGGTTCGGCCTGACCGACGGCCAGCCGCGCACGCTGGACGAGATCGGCCAGGTGTACGGGGTCACCCGTGAGCGCATCCGGCAGATCGAGTCCAAGACGATGTCGAAGTTGCGACACCCGTCCCGCTCCCAGGTTCTGCGCGACTACCTGGACTAGGGCGTTCGGTCAACAAAGCGTGCCCGAATGGTCACCACCCGTACAACATCGGGTGGTGATCAGACCGTTGTGCAGAAGTGATCGTTGACGTGGCACCCTTGGACCACGGCACACTTAGCCCAACACGGTGTGACCTCGGTCCCCCCGGGGCACTGTGGGAAGGCTGCAACGGTGCAGGGTGTTGCACGATGGTGAGCAGTAGCCGAGGAACATGTTCATCGGTTCGAACAGAGGAGGAAGGCGATGACCCCGACTCTCACGCCGCCGGCGGGTAGTGTGGCCGGCACCGCAGCCGATGAACGGTGCGACCGCTGCAATGCAGCTGGAAAGCTCCGTTTGACTCTGGCTGGTGGCGGTGAGCTGGTGTTCTGCGGACACCACGCCAACCGGTACGCCGAGGACCTGGTGAAGATCGCAGTGCAGTACGCGGCGGACCCGGAGTTCACCTGGCGTGGCGCGGACATGATGTCTAACTCCAACTGAAGAGTCCCCAACCCCCCGAGCAAGACTCGATAAAGGGGCGCCCACGGTGTGGGGCGCCCCTTTTCATGCCCGGAAATCCCCGCCGCGCGCCGGTCTCAGACGGCCCCAGCGGCTCTCGCGTCAGCTGAGCCCGCTGGCGTCCACCTCCGCGCCCCACAGCAGCTCTACGGTCGTGTTGAGAGCCCTGGCGACCTTCAACGCGAGGTAGACCGAGGGTGCGTAGTCGCCCGTCTCCATCGCGATGATGGTCTGGCGGCTCACCTGCACCGCGCTCGACAGCCCCTGCTGGGTCAGGCCGGCCTCCTTGCGCGCGGCCCGGATGCGCACCCCGGCCGTCCCGCCCGCCTCCGGAGCCCGCACCGGCCCGGCCGGTGGCGCCATCAGTCCTCGTCCGCGGTCGGGACGGCCTCGAGGCGTCGCCGGCGGCGGCTGTTGACGATCTGCGCCACGACGCCACCCGCTCCGCCGATGACGCCGCCGACGGCCGCGCCGACCCAGGTCGCTTCCTCCGGGCCATACGCACGGAGCGCCCCGACGAGGAACACCGCATAGGGCAGGCCGCCGGCCATGCCCCACAGGACGCGCTTGAGGTTCACGACACGGGGCGTCGTGTCGACACGGCGGGATCGCACGTACCACATGCAGATGAGCATCGGAACGAGCATCAGGAACAGCACGACCGCGAACGGGAGCACGACGGAGCGGCCCAGCGGCCAGACCAGGATCGCCGCCGCCCAGGGGACGCCGATCCACTGCATCGAAGCGGCGGCGGCGATTCCCTCATACCACCGGTAGCGCTCGCGCTCGTCCCCGTACCAGTCGCCGTCGGGATCGAGATTCCAGCGCACGACCCGATCGAGAATTGTCGTCGTCATGCGTCCATCATGATGTGAAGTCCTCTTGACGTCAAGGGGACTTGACGTCAAGACTGCTTAACATGACTTCAGGGCGGAGCGGCGACAAGCCGTACGGGCGTCACATGGTCTGGATCGTCGCGATCCTCTCCTCGAGCTGCTCGATCGTGGCCTGGGCGCTCGGCGGCCCGCCACAGAGCCGGCGCAGCTCCGCGTGGATCTTGCCGTGGGGCAGGTTGGTGCGGTGGTGATGCGCCGCGACCAGGGTGTTCAGCTGCCGGCGCAGGCTGTTGCGCCGCTCCCCCGCGGTCATCGGCACGGGCGCTTCCCGCTGGGCCGGCGCCGGGGGCTCGGCTGCCTTGCGCTTCTTCTGCGCCGCCATCTGCTCGGCCTGCCGCTTGTTCAGCAACACCGAGACCTGGTCGGCGGTGAGCAGCCCGGGCAGCCCGAGATATTCCTCCTCCTCGGCCGTGCCGGTCATCGCCCCCATGCCGAAGGAGGTGCCGTCATAGATGACCTGGTCGAGCTCGGCCGTGGCGGAAAGGGCCTCGAACTGCTTCTCGAGCTCGCCCTCCGCGTTCTCCTCCCGCTGCGCGCGCTCGAGCAGGTCGTCGTCCAGGCCGTCCTTCTGCTTCGGCAGCCCCAGCACGTGGTCGCGCTGGGCCTCCATCTCGCTGGCCAACCCGAGCAGGTGCGGCACGCTGGGCAGAAACACCGTCGCGGTCTCGCCCTTGCGCCGCGCCCGCACGAAGCGGCCGATCGCCTGGGCGAAATAGAGCGGGGTCGAGGCGCTGGTGGCATAGACGCCGACCGCCAGCCGTGGGATGTCGACGCCCTCCGACACCATCCGCACCGCGACCATCCAGCGCTCCTGCGAGGCGGCGAACACGGCGATGCGCTTCGAGGCGCCCTCGTCGTCGGAGAGCACGACCGTGGCCGGCTCCCCGCTGATCTCGCCGATGACCTTGGCGTAGGCCCGCGCGGTCTGCTGGTCGCTGGCGATGATCAGGCCGCCCGCGTCGGTCATGCCGTGCTCGCGCAGCTTGGTGAGCCGGGCGTTGGCGGCCCGCAACACCTGGGGCATCCAGTCGCCACGGTGGTCGAGCGCGGTCCGCCAGGCCTGCGCGATCAGGTCCTTGGTCATCGGCTCGCCGAGGCGGGCGGCGAGTTCGTCCCCGGCGTTCGTCCGCCAGCGGGTCTCGCCGGAATAGGCCATGAACAGCACCGGACGCACGACGCCGTCGCGCAGCGCGTCGGAATATCCGTAGACGGAGTCGGCCCGCGACCGCTGCAGGCCGTCCTCGCCCCGCTCGTAGGTGACGAACGGGATCGGGTTCTCGTCCGAGCGGAAGGGCGTGCCGGTGAGCATGAGACGGCGTACGGCGGGCTCGAAAGCGTTTTTGACCCCGTCACCCCAGCTCCGCGAGTCGCCGGCGTGGTGGATCTCGTCGAGGATCACCAGCGTCGAGCGCGTCATGGTGCGGCGGCGGTGCACCGCCGGGGCCATGCCGACCTGCGCGTAGGTGAGCACGGCGCCGTGGAAGTCACGCGACGAGTGGACGTCGGAGTTGCGGAACTCGTGGTCGAGCTGGATGCCGACCCGGGCCGCGGCCGAGGCCCACTGCACCTTGAGGTGCTCGGTGGGGCAGACCACGGTGACCGCTTCGACGGTGCGGTCGGCCAGCAGTTCGGCGGCGATCCGCAGGGCGAAAGTCGTCTTGCCGGCGCCGGGGGTCGCGACCGCCATGTAGTCGTCCCCGCGACGGCGCAGGTAGCCCACGAGAGCCTTGCGCTGCCAGTCACGAAGTGGCGGGAAGGTTTCCAGATCCGGCAGTGGCGGGCTCAAGCTGCGACGATCCCTTCCCTCAAGAAAACACCCCCGGCACGTGACCGGAGGCGGCAACTAGCATAGCCGCGACGGCGGCCCCGCGCGGGTTACGGCGCAGCCACCGGAGCCGACCATCGGCGGTAGAGCGCGACCAGCCGTACACCGGTGATGAGCAGCGCCGACACGCTCAGCGTGATCGGATCCGCGACGTCTGTCCCGCGCAGGATCGTGACAAGAATCGCGCCGCCCAGGGCCGCAACGGCATAGATGTCACGCTGGAGAACCACCGGAATCTCGCCGGTCAGCAGGTCACGGGCGAGGCCCCCGCCGATCGCGGTGAGCATGCCGATCAGGCACGCGCCGACCGCCGGCACGCCCGCGTCGAGCGCCTTGAGCGTGCCGGTGACGGTGAAGAGTCCGAGCCCCGCCGCGTCGAGCAGCAGGACGGGCCGGCGCCATCGGGCCAGCCGAGGGTGCAGCCAGAAGACGGCCAGCGAGGCCGCGACCGCGGTGACCGCGTACCGCCAGTCGGCGAAGGCCAGCGGCGGCACCGCACCGATCACCAGATCGCGCAGGATGCCGCCGCCGAGCGCCGCGATGAATCCGACGAACGCGATGCCGAACAGGTCGAGCCGCTTCGCGACTCCGGCTGAAGCGCCCGAGGCGGCGAAGACCGCGACACCGATCAGATCAGCGGCGAGGAGGCCGTCACTGGTCAGCGCTGCATCGATTCGTAGATTTCCTTGCACTGCGGACACACCGGGGAACCCGGCTTCGGCGACTTGGTCACCGGGAACTTCTCGCCACAGAGCGCCACTACATAGGTGCCCATGACCGCGCTCTCGGCAATCTTCTCCTTGCGCACGTAGTGGAACATCTCCGGCCCGGTGTCGGCATCCTTGGTCTCCGGACGCTCCAGAATCTCCGTGCTCACGACATCTGCCCTTCGTTCACGTTCTCGGGTATTACCGCCGGTCCCCCCGGCCTCGGCGGCCCTTACGAAAGCTCCAACCCGCAAGTGTGACACCTCGGACCGGGCCGGTCCAACGACCAGCTCACCGGTCTTTGGCCAGGTGAGGTCGGGGCCCCGTACGGTAGCTCTCGTGACTGACTTCGCGATTCGATACGGCGAGCACGTGACCCGCGCGCGCCGGGACGGCCGGCCGGTGGTCGCGCTGGAGAGCACGATCATCTCGCACGGTCTGCCGCACCCGGACAACCTTCGGGTGGCGCGTGAGATCGAGCAGACCGTACGGGATCAGGGCGCCGTTCCCGCGACGATCGGCATGGTCGGCGGCGAGTTGACGGTGGGCCTCGACGACGCGCAGATCGAGCACCTGGCCCTGGCCGCCGGCGTGGCGAAGCTCTCGGTTCGAGACCTCGCCGTGGCCGCGGCACGCCGGGCCGACGGCGCCACCACGGTCGCCGCGACCAGCGCCGTTGCGGCCGCCGCGGGCATCGGCGTGTTCGCCACGGGCGGTCTGGGCGGGGTGCACCGCGAGGCGAACGTCACCTTCGACGAGTCGGCCGACCTGACCACGCTCGCCGAGACGCCCATCGTGGTGGTCTGCGCCGGCGTGAAGTCGATCCTCGACGTGGGCGCCACGCTGGAACGGCTCGAGACACTGGGCGTCGCCGTGGCCGGCTACCGCACCCGGCGGTTCCCCGGCTTCTTCATCACCGACGGCGGCTTCGACGTCGACTGGGAACTCGACTCGCCCGAGCAGGTGGCCGACGTGATCCGGGCCCGCTCCGACCAGAACGTCGGCGCCGGCGCGCTGATCCTGGCCAACCCGCTGCCCGCCGACGAGCAGCTCGACCCGGCCCTGCACGACCACACGCTGGCCGAGGGCCTTTCGCTGCTGGCGCGCGCCGGGATCACCGGCAAGGCGGTCACCCCGTTCCTGCTGAGCCATTTCCACGAGAGCACCCAGGGCAAGAGCCTCGAGGTCAACGTACGGATCATCCTGCGCAACGCCGAGCTGGCCGCCAAGATCGCGGTCGCGACCGCCACCTCGTCGTCGGCCCCGCTCGGCTTCAGCGTCTCCGCGTGATCATCGTCGTGGGTGACCTGGTCACCGACGTCCTGGTAGCGCACAGCGGCCCGATCGAGCTGGGCTCGGACACGGCGGCCGCGATCACCGTGGGCGGCGGGGGCCAGGCCGCGAACACGGCCGCCTGGCTCGCGCACACCGGCCGTCCCGTCACGTTGGTCGCCGCGGTGGGCGACGACCCGGCCGGCCGCGAGCGGGTGGCCGAGCTGACCGCGGCCGACGTGCGGTGCGCGGTCAGCGTCCATTCCGGCGTGGCCACAGGCAGCATCGTGGTCCTGGCCGGTCCCGAGGAACGCACGATGATCACCGATCGGGGCGCCTCGCTGCGGCTGGATCCGGCCGATGTGCGGGCCGCCGTCCTGGCCGCTGACGGCGGGCATCTGCATCTGTCGGGTTATCCGCTGCTGCACGAAGGGTCGCGGGCAGCGGGTCTGGCCGCTCTTTCCGCCGCGGCCGAGCGCGGCATGACAACCAGCGTCGACGCGGCGTCGGCGGCTCCGTTGCGGTCGGTGGGGGCTTCGGCTTTCCTGACCTGGGTACGCGGGGTCGACCTGCTGCTGTGCAACGCGGATGAGGCGGACGAACTCGCCGGTGCGGGCTCCGCGGCCGAGCAGGCGGGGCGATTGACTGCCCACGTACGTCATGTGGTCGTCAAGCAGGGGGCCGCGGGCGCGACCTGGGCCTCTCGGGACGGCGCGGTCCACTCGGTGGCTCCTGAGCGGGTTCCTATGAAGGACCCCACCGGGGCGGGCGACGCTTTCGCCGCGGGGTTGTTGGCGGCCTGGTGCGCGGGCGAGTCTCCCGCGGCTGCTCTGAAGGCCGGTGCCGCCCTGGGCGCGGAGGCGGTCTCCTTGATCGGGGCCCGTCCGTCGGTGGCCTAGCGTTCCCCCGACTTGCCTTTCCCTCGGCGGGCCTTCCTTCGGTCGACTCAGCCCAACTCCCGGGCAGGCCCCTCTCCCGATGGGCTCAGCCCTTTCCCGGCCGGTCCCCTTTCCGGTCGCCCCCGTTCCCGGCCGGTCCCGTTCCCGGTCGCCCCCGTTCCCGGTCGGCCCCGTTCCCGGTCGGCCCTTTCCGGTTGGCCCTTTCCGGTTGGCCCGCCTGCCCTTTCCCGGCCGGCTCAGCCCTTTTCCCGGTCGCGGGTTTCAGTAGGGATCCAGCGCTCGCCGGTGTCGGTGGGTTCGAGGTCGATGGTCAGGTATTCGGCCTTCTCGGCGGTGTGCTGCGGCAGCGTGGCCTGCGACTTGGCTTCGCGAGCAGCGGCGTCGGCGGCACGCTCGGCCTTCGACTTGGCCGGCCGGTCGTTGGCGATGAGGACGGCCGCCCAGGGAAGAAACACCATGCCCGCGGCGCACAGAATGAGCCAGAACGGCAGCCACGGCGGCCGGGCACTGATCAGCACCGCGCCGATGATCAGGCAGGCGGCGCGGATGCTCATCATCGTCACGTAGCGGATCTGCCGACTGCGGAACTGATCGTCCGGGCTCCGGGCGGCGTCGGTGATCAGAACCGGCTGCTTCTTCACGATGGGGTCTCCGATCGACCCCTCATCCTTGCACCGTTCGCACCGATACGCCCAGCGCGCCCCCGGACCACTTCCAGAACGTCCACGAGCACGCCCAGCAGCCAGGCTGGGCTCAGGTTCGTAAGTGGGGTCAGGCCTTGGCCGCAGCCTTCATTTCCTTCTTGTAGGCGCGAACCTTGCTCAGCGACTGGTCGTCGATGATGTCGGCCACCGACTTGAACGAGCCGTCTTCGCCGTACCCACCGGCCGCCTCACGCCACCCGGCCGGCTGAACTGCGTACTGCTTGCCGAGCAACGCGACGAAGATCTGCGACTTCTGCTTGCCGAACCCCGGCAACGACGCCACCCGCTTGAGCAGCTCCGCGCCGTCCTCGACGCCTTCCCACAGGTTGGCGGCCTGCCCGTCGTACCGGTCGACCAGCGCCCGGCAGACCTCCTGCACCCGGACCGCCATCGCCTTGGGGAACCGGTGCAGGGCCGGCGGCTCGGCGAAGATCGCGATGAGCCCGTCCGGATCGAACTCCGCCAACTCGACCGCCGTCGGCGCGTGCCCCAGCCGCTGAGCCAGCACATACGGCGAGCTGAACGCCTTCTCCAGCGGAATCTGTTGGTCCAGCACCATGCCGATGAGCAGCGCCAACGGATCGGCAGACAGCAGCTTGTTGGCCTCAGCATCAATCGGCAGCGAAAGCGTCATGGCGCTCATCTTCGCAGGCCCTCCCGTTCCCCACCAACCTCACACCACCTCCGGAAAGACCACTCCCTCACCGCCGCAGTAAGGACCAGGACGCGGCGGCCTCAACGGAAACAGTCGTCCCAGCCATGCCCCTCGGGCCACGCCCATCAAGCCGCCCCAGCCCATCGCCGCAGGCCAGCCTCGCGAGCCGCGATACTCCCGAACGAAGGCGACCAGCCCAACCCCACCCATCTGACCGCACTCGCTCATCACAGGCCGGCCTCGCGAGCCGCGATGCCCACCGAGGCGACCACCCAACCCCCGCCCGTCGGACCGCACCCGCTCATCACAGGCCGGCCTCGCGAGCCGCGATGCCCACCGAGGCGACCACCCAACCCCCGCCCGTCGGACCGCACCCGCTCATCACAGGCCGGCCTCGTAGGCCGCGATGACCAGGTGGCTCCGGTCGCGGCCGTCGATCTTGGTGAGCAGGCGGTTGATGTGGGTCTTGACCGTGGACATGCTGACCCCGAGCGTGGACGAGATCTGGTCGTTCGAGAGCCCCCGCGCGACCAGCACCAGCACCTCACGCTCCCGCCCGGTGATCTGCGGAAGCGGGGTCAACGGCCGCTCGGGCAGCGCGATGTAAGCGTCGATCAACCGGCCCATCGGCCCCGGCGCCATCAGCCGGTCACCCGCCACAACAGCCCGGATCCCGCCGATCAGATCGTCGGGCATGACCTCCTTGAGCAGGAACCCGCTGGCCCCGGCCCGGAACCCCCCGATCACATACTCGTCCAGGTCGAAGGTGGTCAACATGATCACCTTCGTCTCCAGCGCATCGGCACCCTGGCAGATCACGCGGGTGGCTTCGACCCCGTCCATCTCCGGCATCCGGACGTCCATCAACAGCACGTCGGGCCGCTCCCGCCGAGCCACCTCGACCGCCTGCGCCCCCGTGCTCGCCTCCCCCACGCAGGCAAAGCCGGGCGTGGTGTCGATGAGCACCCGAAAACTCCCCCGCACCAATGCCTGGTCGTCCGCGATGACCACCCGGATGTCGCTCACGGTGCAAACCTCAAGGTCGCCACAACCGCCCAGCCCCCGCCCGGCGCCGGCCCCGCACTGAACTCCCCACCGAACTGCGCGACGCGCTCCCGCATCCCGATCAGCCCCTGCCCCAGCAACACACCGCGCGAGTCCGGCTCACCCCACGGCAGGACCCGCCCGGGCGACCCACCCGGCAACACGATCGGGTCAGGCGCCCCACCCCGCGCAACCAGCCTCACCGGCGGCGCTCCCAGCTCAGCCGGCTTTCCCAACGCCGTTCCGGACTTCGACGGCCCATCCGGCGCCACACGCCCTTCCGACGACCCGCCGGGCACTGCGGCCGGCGTTCGCGTTGCGGCGTTCGCGCGCCCGGTGCCGGGGCCGTCGTCTGCGACGTGCACGGTCACCTCGCTTCCAAGGCTGTTCACATCAATGCGGCAGGTGCCGGCCCCGGAGTGTTTCACCACATTGGTCAGGGCCTCCTGCACCAGGCGGTATGCGGACAGCCCGACGTCGCTGGGCAGGACCTCGTCGACGTCGACCTGGAGCTCCACCGTGAGGCCGGTCGAGCGGGCACTCTCGACCAGTTCGCCGAGGTCGGCGAGGGTCGGTGCCGGCCTCAGGGCAGCCTCGGTTCGCACCAGGGCGAGCGCCCGGCGTATCTCCCCCAACGTCTGACGGCTTGTTGTGCCGATGATGCGCAGCGCCGCCCGCATCTCCTCCGGGTGGTCGTCGCCGACGTGATCGGCGATCGCCGCCTTGATCGCGATCATGCTCATGCTGTGCCCGACAATGTCATGCAGTTCGCGGGCGAGACGCAGCCGCTCCTGCTCGACCGCCAGCGCGGTCGCCTGCTCCGCCCGTGAGGTCGCGAACGCCCGGCGCTCCCGGACCGTGCGGCCGGTCGCCCAGCACGCCGCCACCACCCAGGCCACGAAGATGATCTCGAACGGTTCGCTGGGCGTGAAGGCGAACGTCACCGCGAAGGCCGTCACGCTCACCAGGACGACCAGAATGGACGGCCGCCGCGAAATCTCGACACCGACGGTATAGAGGACAAGGCCGAGCGAGACGATGGGCGCCGCGCCGGCATAGCTCGGGATCGCGCCACTGATGACTACCGGTGCGGTGATGGCCAGGACCACGGCGGTCATCGTGATCGGCCACAGGCGACGGAGGGCGACCGGCACGCCGAGGGCCAAGCCGATCAGGGCGGAGACCCAGGCCGGCTCGAACCAGCCGGATTGAGTTGGCAACGGCGTCTCGGCCGCGGCGAACGAGCCGAGGCCGGTGGCTGCCGCGGCCAGCAGCACGTCGATCGCGAGCAGCTGACCACGGCTGAGCCTCCGGATGAGGATGGAAGGCGATGCAGCAGTCACGAAGGCGACGTTAACGACCCGGGGCGCCTGCCCGCGTCAAACCACGGTTCGATTTTCTGAGCCGATTTCGCCGAACCACGGGTTGACGACATTCGATCCGGAAGTCGCGAAGCTTTCCGCCATGACGACACCGATGCTTGCGATCAGAGACCTCCGGAGGGAGTACGACTCGGGGCCGAGCCTGGTGACCGCCCTCGATGGGGTCAACGTCGACCTCGCGGCGGGGACCTTCACCGCGATCATGGGCCCGTCCGGTTCGGGCAAGTCCACTCTGCTCCACTGTGTCGCCGGCCTCGACCGTCCGACGTCCGGCGAAGTGACCGTCGACGGCGTCCGTCTCGGCGACCTCGACGAGACCGGCCTGACCCTGCTGCGCCGCGAGCGGATCGGCTTCGTGTTCCAGGCTTTCAACCTGATCTCGTCGCTGACCGCCGCGCAGAACGTCGCTCTTCCCGTCCGGCTGGCCGGCCGCCGCCTCAGTCCTTCCGAGGTGACTGCCGCGCTCGACGAGGTCGGCTTGGGCGACCGGGCCAGGCATCGCCCCGTGGAGCTGTCCGGTGGTCAGCAACAGCGTGTGGCCATCGCCCGGGCGATCGTCACCCGGCCCGCCGTGATCTTCGCGGACGAGCCGACCGGTGCGCTCGACAACCAGACGTCCCACCTGGTCCTCGGTCTCCTGCGCGACCTGGCGACCAGCCGGGGCCAGACCATCGTCATGGTCACGCACGACCCGATGGCCGCCGCCGTGGCCGACTCCGTGCTGCTGCTCGCAGACGGGCGACTGGTCGATCGTCTCGACGGCGCCTCGGCCGAGGCGATCGCGGCCCGCATGGCCCGGGCGGAGTCGACATGCTGAGGCGAGACAGGTTGGGTGCGTTCGTCGCGGTCCTCTTCGGTACGGCGGTGGTCACGGTGACTCTCACGCTGCTGGCCTCGGCCGCACCACACAAGCCCGACCGGTTCGCCGCGGTGGCAGTCGCGGTGCAAAGCCCCTCGGTCACCACCCCGGCCGATCCCTTCCCCGAGACGCGTCCCTGGTCGTCCCGCGAAGCAGCCGCTCTGGCTGCCCGATTGGCCGCTCTTCCGGGCGTCCACTCGGCAGTCGCGGATCGCCGGTTCTACGCGCAGCCGGTGTTGTCCGGCCATCCGGTCGACGAGATGAGCGAGGGCCACGGTTGGGCGAGTTCGGCACTGGCCGGCGACAAACTGACCGCGGGACGCCCCGCCACCGCAGCCGGCGAGGTAGTCCTGGGCGCGGATCTCGGCGTTCGGCCGGGCGGCCAGGTGACGATCCTGACCGCCTCCGGACCGGCGACGTGGACCGTCACCGGGTTGATGGCGGCAGACCGGCTCTACGTCGCGGACAGTGAGGCCGCGCGGCTGGCTCCCGGCGTACGGGTGATCGGGCTGACCGGCAATCCCGATCCGGACGACGTTCAAGCGGCCGCGCCCGGCGCGACGGTGCTGTACGGCGCCGCGCTGGTTGATCTCGAACCGCGGGCCGATGCCCGTACGCGCTGGATCGGTCTTCAGGTGCTGAGCGCGATGGCCGCGCTTTCCGTGTTCTCGTGCGCCTTCGTGATCGCCTCGACGCTCGCGTTGTCGGTCCATCAGCGGCGCCGCGAGATCGGGTTGTTGCGGGCGATCGGCGCGACGCCTCGTCAGGTGAGGATCACCGTTCTGCGCGAGGCGGCCCTGACCGGTCTGGCCGCGGGCGCGGCCGGCACCGCGCTCGGACTGATCCTGGCGCCGTGGACCGGCGGGGTGCTGGTCGATGCCGGCTTCGAGCCCGAGTCGTTCCGAGCACGGGTGCATTTCTGGCCGGTAGTGGCCGGAGTCCTGATCGGACCGCTCGTCGCGGTCGCCGGCGGGTTGTTGGCCGCGCGCCGCGCCGCTCGCGTGCGACCGCTCGACGCCCTACGGCAGGCCGAGGTCGAAATGCGGCCGATGACCCGCGGTCGGTGGGCGGCGGGTCTGGCATTCGCTGTCATGGGTGTCGGCGCCACGGTGGCCACCGTGGTGACGGATGACCTGGCTGACCTCGGCACGTACGCGTTGCTGGGCGCCATGGCATTGGTGGTCGCGGCCACTCTGCTGGCGCCGGCGGTAGTGCCGCTGATCACACGGACCGTCCTACGGCCGGTTGGTGGCGCCTTGGGCACGATCGTCCGCGAGAGTGCGCTGACCGGCTCGCGGCGCACGGCTTCGACCGCCGCCCCTGTCCTGCTCACCGTCGCTTTCGCGGTCTTCATTGCGGGCAACGTCCAGACCGCGGAGAACGCGTACGCCGACCGGCGGGCCCATGCGGCCCAGGCCGGAACCGTGCTCGTCCCGGACCGGACACCCGGCCTGACCGACGCCGCGGCCCCCACCGCGACCCTGTCCACGGTCGCCTACCTGGGCGACACCGTCGCCACCGCGGCCGGAGTCTCGCAGGAACTGAGCGGGCTCGGCCGGCACGGTGCATCCGACCGGCCGGCCGGGGCAGATGGCCAGCCGGTCGAGGCAGATGGCCTGCCGGTCGAGGCACGTGGCCGTGACGGAAGTGGAACAGCGCGGGAGGTTGTGCTGAGTGAGTCGCGGGCGGCGAAAACGGGCCGGGGCGTGGGTGACACGGTTGTTGTCACGTTTGCCGATGGGGAGCCGCAACAGCTGCGGGTGGCGGACGTCGTACCGGACCGCGAGATCCCGGCCGAAGTTGTGGTCGGCAGAGACGTGGTGCGGCTGCACGATCCGTCGGCGCTTGCTCCCGCGCTGCCGGTTGCAGACGGAACCGTGGCCACGGCAACGACGGGAGCACGGGTGGTCGACGTTGCTACCTATGCGAGGGAGTCGGGCTCGGACGAAGACCGTCTGGTGTGGATCTTTACGTTGTTGCTGATCGGGGTGTCTGTCGGCTACGGGGCACTCGCTGTTGCCAACACGCTCTTCATGGCCAGCGCTCGCCGGGCGAACGACTACCGGCTTCTGCGGCTGGCCGGAGCCACGCCGCGGCAGGTTCTGGTTACCGTCGCGGGCGAGTCGGCTCTGGTTGTGACGATCGGTTCGGTGCTCGGGTGTGCGGCCGCGCTGCTCGGGCTCTGGGGGTCGACGGTGGGTCTGCGGGAACAGACCGGCACCTCGGTTGCCGTGAACGTGCCGTGGATGATCGCGGCGGCCGCCGTCGGAACGTGTTTGCTTCTGGCTCTGGTGGGCAGCGTGATTCCGGCTCGGGCTCAACTGGCGGGTACCGACGTCGTACGGGAGCGAGCATGATGGCCGTGCGACGCGTCACTCCGGTTTTAACCCCGGGCCGGCCGGGGCACGTTGAGTGCCGCCGAATTGTCGGGAGGGAACACAATGAGCGACTCGCAGGAGAGCATCGAACGGGAGATCATCGGAAGCGACTACGCGCCCGGGGTTCTCGACGAGCCCGAGACCTACCGCCCTGAGAAGGGTGACGACGACCCCGGCCTGTCCAGCACGCTCGCCGCGGGCACCGACACCGATCAGCTCCAGGACGGTGGGCCGCACCCGGAACATGGCGTGATGACCACGACCGGGGGCAACGCGGGACCGAACAGCTTCCGTACCCACCCGCGCTCCGGGCCCGGCGTCGCCAACACGACGACCGGCGACGCCACCACGGGAGCGATGGAGACGCCGGTCGACGGCTACACGAGCGACGCCAGCAGCAACGCGGTCGACTGACCTACGGGCTCAACCGCTACCGCCTCGTCCCGCCGCGACCTCGCCCGGGACGGGGCGGTAGCGGCCGTCTTGGACCACGATGGCGGACTCAGGGGTAACGGCGCGGTGGGTCGGCGAGGGCGCGGTAGGTCGGCGGGCTCACGGGCGAGGGCGCGGTAGGTCGGTGGGCTCACGGGTAAGGCCGCGTTAGGCCAGTGGGCTCACGAGTAAGGGCACGGTGGGCCAGTGGGTCACGGGTAAGGGCACGGTTGGCCAGTGGGTCACGGGTGAGGACGCGGTAGGTCGGTGGGCTCACGAGTAAGGGCGCGGTGGGCCAGTGGGTCACGGGTTAGCGCGCGGTGGGCCAGTGGGTCACGGGTGAGGACGCGGTAGGTCGGTGGGGTCACGGGTAAGGGCGCGGTGGGCTAGCGTCACGGCGTGAGTGGCTTGGGGGAACCGTTTGCGTTTGGGCGGGAAGCTGACGTTTACGCGCTCGGCGACGGCACGGTTTTGCGGCGGTATCGCGAAGGTGGGGACACCGCGCACGAAGCTGCGGTGATGCGGCACGTCAGCGGGCTGGGTTATCCGGTGCCCCGGGTGTTCGCGGCGGACGGGGCCGATCTGGTTCTGGAGCGGTTGGATGGGCCGACCATGGCTACCGATCTGCTTGCGGGGAACATGACGCTGCGCGACGGGGCGGGTGTTCTGGCCGATCTGCTTCGGCGGCTCCATGAACTGCCGCCGCTGGCGGGTGGGGGTGGGACGGTTGTTCACCTTGATCTGCATCCCGAGAACGTGGTCATGACCGGGCGCGGGCCGGTGGTGATCGACTGGCACAACTCGGGGGACGGGGACGCCGACCTGGACACGGCGTTCACGGCTCTGATTCTGGCGCAGATAGCGACCGGGGCGATCGAGCATCCGATTCGGGACGGTGTGGGAGCGATGCTCGATGTTTTCCTCGAGCTCGCGCCGGGGGAACCGCTTCGCGCGTTGGATGAAGCAGTGGCTATACGGTCGCGGCAGGTCACGATGTCGGTTGGTGAAGTTGCCATGCTGCCCCTCGCGGCGGCGCGCGTACGAGGGGTCGAGTGAAGTGCGAGCAGTGGTGCAGACGGTCAGCCGGGCGAGCGTGACCGTGGACGACGAAGTTGTCGGCAAGATCGAGGACGGGCTGCTGGTGCTGGTCGGCGTCACTCACGACGACACTCCGGCCAAGGCCGCCGAACTGGCACGTAAGACCTATGAGCTGCGAATTCTGGACAATGAGGAATCGGCCGCCGACTCCTCGGCGCCGTTGCTCGTGGTCAGCCAGTTCACGCTCTACGGCGACGCGCGCAAGGGGCGCCGGCCCACCTGGAACGCCGCCGCGCCGGCTGAGGTGGCGGAACCGCTCGTCACCGCGTACGTGGAAAGCCTGCGCGCCCGGGGAGCGACCGTGGAAACCGGCCGCTTCCGGGCGCACATGCTGGTCGAAAGCATCAACGTCGGACCGCGCACGATCCTGCTCGAGCTCTAGATCCGGCCGAGGCGAACTCGACACGCGGCACAAGCGCAACACGCGAGCGACGCAGCACGAGGCACGCGAGCACGAGCCACGCGAACACGAGCCACGCAAGCACAAGCCACGCGAACACGAGCGACGCGAGCACAAGCCACGCGAACGCGAGCGACGCGAGCACGAGCCACGCAAGCACGAGCCACGCAAGCACGAGCCACGCAAGCACGAGCCACGCAAGCACGAGCCACGCAAGCACGAGCCACGCAAGCACGAGCCACGCAAGCACGAGCCACGCAAGCACGAGCACGCGAACGCGAACGCCGCGAGCACGACATGCGGGCTCGAAGACGCGGACCCCGCGCGGCGGGGACTAGAAGAACAGGCCGCGACGCTGGGCGGACTGGCGCAGCCAGTTGTCGAGCTGCCCGGTCCAGTCGACCTGGTCGACCGTCGCGTAGTCGACGTCGAAGCGGCCGAACGCGTCGTGACCCTCGGTGAAGAGGCCGCCACGCTTGTCGATCTCGAGGATGACCTGGAGGTGCTGCGGCGTGGCCAGGAAGGTCAGCTCGAGCTGGTTGATGCCGCTCGCGTACGCGGACGGCGGGTAGAACTCGATCTCCTGGTAGAACGGCAGGTGCTGTTGCACGCCGTAGACCCGGCCGCGTTCGACGTCGGCCTTGCTGAAGCGGAAGCCCAGCCGCAGCAGCGCGTCGAGGATCCGTTCCTGGGCCGGCAGCGGGTGCACCATGACCGCGTCCAGATCGGATTTGTCGACCGCGCGCGCCACCTCGAGCTCGGTGGCGAGGCCCATCGTCATTCCGTGCAGCCGTTGCCCGTACACCTCAGTAATGGGTGTTTCCCAGGGCACATCGAACCGGAACGGGACGTCATAGCGCGCACCGGGATCAAGTCGGAACGAACCGGTCAAACGCTGACGATGGAATTCCTGGTTGGTGTTGTATTCACTGTCGCCACTTTCGACCTCGACGCGCGTCATCAGGCCAATTGCCACATATTCGACATCGACGGCGTGGTCTCCACCAACCACGTGCACCTGGCCCTCGAGGAATCCGCCGGGCCGGCAATTGGGGTTGGCCAGCACTGTTTCGACCGACGGGCCACCGACACCCATTGCCTGCATCAGTTTTTTGAAGACCACTGAACCTTCTCCTCCTAGTGGGCGTTTGGGGAACAGTATCGGCGCGCAACACGCGACGAGTACCGGCAATCCGGTCACTTGTCGGCTTGGCGACGTCAGGGTTCTCCCTGATTCATGCCACCTGGACGCTTGCCTCACCTCGGCTTAACGCGCTCCAGGCCAAGCTATCGATCACCGGCACGCAAGGGCTGGGTTTGCACGAGACGGTTATTCAGCGGGGAGGGGACTGAAAGGTGGTCCTGCAGATGAAGGCGTCGGAGTCCAAGGCGGCGGTTGCCGTTGAGAACAGCATGACCGATGGTGTCGAGCTCCTGACCGACCTGGACGCGACGGACGAGCGTGGCGTCTCCGCCGACCTGGTCCGTGCCTACTTGAACGGCATCGGCCGCACCCGGCTGCTGACCGCGGTCGAAGAGGTCGAACTCTCCAAGCGCATCGAGGCCGGCCTGTACGCGGAGGAGAAGCTCCCGGAGGCCACCGAAGACCTGGCCCCCCTCCTGCAGATCATTGTCGCGGAGGGCAAGGCCGCCAAGAACCACCTGCTCGAGGCCAACCTGCGGCTCGTCGTGAGCATCGCGAAGCGCTACACCGGGCGGGGCATGGCCTTCCTCGACCTGATCCAGGAAGGCAACCTGGGTCTGATCCGCGCGGTCGAGAAGTTCGACTACACCAAGGGCTACAAGTTCTCCACGTACGCGACGTGGTGGATCCGCCAGGCGATCACGCGGGCGATGGCCGACCAGGCGCGCACCATCCGCATCCCGGTGCACATGGTCGAGCAGGTCAACCGCATGGTCCGCAGCCGCCGTGACCTGGCCGCGACGCTGGGTCGTGAGCCCAGCATCGCCGAGATCGCCGAGGCCATGGGCGTGCCGGAGTTCCAGGTCATCGAGCTGATCTCGTACGACCGGGAGCCGGTCAGCCTCGACCAGGCGGTCGGCGAGGACGGCGAGAGCGCACTCGGCGACTTCGTGGCGGCGGTCGACCCGGCCCAGCCCGGTGCCGGCGCCGGTTCGGGCGAGCTGCGCAGTGAGGTCGAGATCGTGCTGGCGACCCTGAGCGAGCGCGAGTCGGCGGTCATCCGCCTGCGCTTCGGTCTCGACGACGGCCGTCAGCGCACCCTCGACGAGGTGGGTCGCGAGTTCGGTCTGAGCCGCGAGCGCATCCGCCAGATCGAGAAGGTCACCATGCTCAAGCTCCGCGACCCCGAGCGTGCGTCGCGCCTCGAGGCCTACACGGGCTGACCGAGACACCAGGCCGCCCGGCGAGCTTCGGCTCACCGGGCGGTCGCGCTTTTCCCAGGCTTCCCGTACGGAGGGAGGCCGCACGCCGCGACCAGTGTCACCGCGCCGGGCGGTCAGGGGTGCGGAGGCCGCGTGGGGGCCGGCGTCACCGCGGCGGGTGGTCACGGGGTGCGGAGGCGGCAGGGCCGGTGCCATCGCGGCGGGTGGTCACGGGGTGCGGAGGCGTCGGGGGCCGGTGTCGGGGCGGCGGGTGGGGTCGCCGACCTCGGTGGTGGCGTGCAGGACCGAGAAGCCGTCGGGGCGGGCCAGCACCGGGTTGAGGGAGAGGCCTCGGAGACGGGGATGGTCGTCGGCGAGACGGCCCACTCGGAGCAGCAGGTCGATCAGGGCTTCACGGTCGACCGGGGCCGAACCGCGGTAGCCGTGCAGCAGCGGCGCCGCGCGGGGCTCGACGACCAGGGCCTCGGCTGCGCGGTCGGTCAGCGGGGCGGCCCGCCAGGCGAGGTCGCCGAGCAGCTCACTGGCCACTCCGCCGAGGCCGAACCCGACAACCGGGCCGAACGCCGGGTCTTCCATCACCTCGATGCGGCAGGCCACCCCGGCCGGGACCATCGTCTGGACCAGCACGTCGGGACCGAAGGCTCCGGACAATTCCCCGTACGCGGAACGCACGTCTTCCTCGTCGGCCAGCGCGAGCCGGACCGCGCCGAGGTCGATGCGATGGCGCAGGGCGCCGCCGGCCGCCTTGAGAGCGACCGGGTAACCGAGCGCGGACGCCGCCGCGATCGCCTCGTCGGCACTCGCCGCGAGGGTGGACGGCACGACCTCGATCCCGTACGCCGCGAGCAGGTCGGACGGCGGCCCGTCGACCTCGGCGGCCAGCGGGTCGACCCCCTCGAGCACCGGGAGCCGGCCAGGCGGGCGACGCAGCCACTCGGAATAGGTCGCGACGCGGGCCAGGGCCCGGACCGCCTCTTCGACCGAGGGGTAGGCCGGGACGCGCGGGGGCAGGCTGCCGAGCAGGAACGTGGCCACGGTCGGCTTCTCGCCGGCGAGCGCGACGCTGGCCAGGGCCGCGGCGAAGTCGGCGTCTTCGTCGGCGAGCTGGCCCGGCAGCGGCGGCGCGAACACCACGACCAGGGCGTCGGCGCGGGTGTCGATGGCGGCGTCAGCCAGGGCGTCGGCGAAGTCGTGCGCGCCGGCCTGCGGGCTGATGTCGAGCGGGTAACCCTCGGCGACGGTCAGGCCGTTGGCCCGGCAGGCGGCCACCGCCAACTCCGACAGGGCGGACGAATTGCCAACCACGGCCACGCGGCGGCCGGTGGGCAGGGGCTGGTGGGCGAGCAGCAGGCCGACGTCGAACATCTCCTGCACCGTGTCGACCCGGATGACACCCGAGCGGGCGAACAACGCGGTGACCGCATGCACGTCGGGGCCGGGCAGGTCGCCGGCGAGACCGGCCGGGCGGGTGGCCGAGGAGACCGCGACCACCGGTTTCACCCGGCTCATGCGGCGGGCCAGGCGGGCGAACTTGCGCGGATTGCCGAACGTCTCGAGGTAGAGCAGGACGACGTCGGTGCCGGGGTCGTCCTGCCAGTACTGCAGGAGGTCGTTGCCGGAGACGTCGGCGCGGTTGCCGGCGGAGACGAAGCTGGACAGGCCCAGCCCGCGACGGTCGGCCTCGGCCAGGAGCGCGACACCGAGCGCACCGCTCTGGCTGAAGAACCCGACCCGCCCGGCGGCCGGCAGACGTGGGGCGAGCGTGGCGTTCAGCCGTACGGAAGGGTCGGTGTTGGCCACCCCCATGCTATTGGGCCCCACGACGCGCAACCCGGCCGCGTGCGCGCCCTCGATCAACGCCCGCTGCGCGGACGCGCCCTCGGCCCCGGTCTCGGCGAAACCCGCGGAGACCACCACGATGCCCCCGGCACCACTGGCCGCGGCGTCGGCCACCGCGTCTTCCACACCCTCGGGCGGCACGGCGATGAGGGCGAGGTCGATGTCGACGCCGGCCTCGGTGGCGGACGGGTAGGCGCGCAGGCCGGCCACCCGGTCGCTACTGCGGTGAACCGGCACGATCGCGCCCGTGTAGCCGCCGTCGCGCAGGTGGCCGAGCATGGCGGCGCCGATGCCCTGGCCGCTCTGGCTGGCGCCGTAGACCGCGACACCGCGCGGCGCCAGCAGCCGGGCGATCGAGCGGGCCTCGGTGATCTTCTCGCGCGACTCCTGCACCTCGCGGGACTTCTCGGTCGGCGCGATCGGGAAGCCGAGGTGGACGACGCCGTCGGCGTACTTGCGCTGCACCTGGTAGCCGAAGTCGCTGAAGACGCGCAGCATGCCGGCGTTTTCGGGAAGCACCTCGGCGACAAAACCGGTGATGCCGTTGGCCCGGGCGGCCTCGGCCAGATGCTCGAGCAGCACCGAGCCGATGCCGCGACCCTGGTGGGCGTCTTCCACCACGAACGCGACCTCGGCGTCGGGCGAGTCGGGGCCGAGACGTTCGTAGCGGCCGACGGCCATGATGCGGGACCCGCTGACGATGACGAAGGCCTCGCGGTCGTGGTGGTCGACGTTGACGAACCGTTCGAGGTCACGCTCGGGGATGCGCGGGTAGGGGGAGAAATAGCGCAGGTAGCGCGTGCGCTCGCTCATGCGGGAGTGGAACTCCACGATGGCGGGAGCGTCGCTGGGACGGATCTGTCGCAGGTGGACGGCACTCCCGTCGGAGAGCAGGACGTCGGCACTGATGTCCACGGCTCTCCTCCTCTCCAGCGCTCGATGGTCCGTTCGTCGGGGTGAGGCGCCGGGGCGGCGCTTCGTCAGTCGTGGCGGTGAGACGCCGGGCGGCGCTCTGCCGGTCGTCGGGTAGGGCGCCGGGCGGCGCTCTGCCGGGATTGAGGGTTCAGGAACGAGGGCCTGCGTGTGGCGTTTCGGGCGGAGGTCAGTCGCGGGGGTCGTGGGGGTCGAGGCCGTGCAGGGGGAACACGGCCATGCGGGTGGCCAGGATCGCGCGGTCGACGGCGTCGGGAGTGGTGCCGGGCTGCCAGCGCTCGATCGGTGGTTCGGTTCCGTCGGTCATCGTCTCGGGCACGACGGCTCGCGGGCAACGCTCGGCGGCCAGCTTGCGCCACGGCGCCGGGACGGCGGTGGCCGGCTCGATGGGCTCACCGGTGGCGACGGCCAGCAGGTGGGTCCAGGCGCGGGGCACGACCTCGACCAGCGCGTAGCCCCCGCCGCCCATCGCGACCCAGCGGCCGTCGCACAGCTCGTCGGCGAGGTCGCGCATCGCGAGATAGGCCGCGCGCTGACCGTCGACCGACAGCCGCAGGTCGGCCAGGGGGTCGAGGCGGTGGGCGTCGGCCCCGCACTGGCTGAAGATGATCTCGGGGCTGAACGCGCGGAGCACCGACGGCACGATCGCGTGGAACGCGCGCAGCCACGCCGCGTCACCCGTGCCGGGCGGCAGCGGGATGTTGACCGCCATGCCCTCGGCGCCGGGGCCGCCGGTCTCTTCGGCGAAGCCCGTGCCCGGGAAGAGGGTGAGCGGAGACTCGTGCAGGCTGACGGTCAGCACACGGGGGTCGTTGTAGAAGGCGGCCTGGACGCCGTCGCCGTGGTGGACATCGACATCCACATAGGCCACCCGCTGGGCGCCCTGGTCGAGGAGGCGGGCGATGGCGACGGCGGGATCGTTGTAGACGCAGAAGCCGGCGGCCCGGGCGGACAAAGCGTGATGAAGACCACCGGCGACGTTCACGGCCCGCTTGGTCGTGCCGTGCCACACGGCCTCGGCCGCCGCGATGCTCGCGCCGCAGATGCGCGCGGAGGCCTCGTGCATCCCGTCGAAAACCGGGTTGTCGTCGGTGTTGAGACCCCAGCCGCGGAAGAACGGATCGAGCGGCGCATGGCGTACGGCGTCGAGGTAGTCGGCGCGATGAACCCTGGTCAGGTCGACTTCGCCGGCCGGCTCGGGGGTGATCATGTGAACGCCGGGGCGGTCGAGAACACCGAGCTCGCGGGCGAGGGCCATGGTGAGCTCGACGCGCACCGGGTTGAGCGGGTGATCGCCCATGTCGTAGTCGAGCAGAGCTCGATCCCACACCACCGTGGTCGTCGGATCCACCATGAGGGTCATGCTGCCACGCGCCACCGACGCTTTTCCCTCACGGCGGTTGCCTACGTGGTCAGGTAGGCTCTCAGCACCTGCTCGGGGCGTCTGTCAACCCCCGGCAACGAGGTATTATCGCTGCTGGGAGGGCCGCACTGTGAAGGCGTCATTGCACAACCACGACCTGATCGACACCACCGAGATGTATCTGCGCACCATCCTCGAGCTCGAAGAGGAGGGTGTGCCGCCGCTGCGGGCACGCATCGCCGAGCGGCTGCACCAGAGCGGTCCTACGGTCAGTCAGACGGTCGCGCGCATGGAGCGTGACGGCCTGCTGACGATCGAGAACGATCGGCACCTCGTGCTGACCGACGACGGCCGCGCGACCGCGGTGGCCGTCATGCGCAAGCACCGCCTGGCCGAGTTGCTGCTGGTCAATGTGATCGGCATGCCCTACGAGGAGGCCCACGAAGAGGCCTGCCGGTGGGAACACGTGATGAGCGACTCGGTCGAGAAGAAGGTCTACGAGCTGCTCAACAAGCCGACCCGTTCGCCGTACGGGAATCCGATCCCCGGCCTCGACGCGTTCGGCGCGCCCGACCCGGCCGAGATCTCCGGTGAGCGCAACCTGGCGTTCCCGGGCCTCTCCGGCAGCGTCGTGGTGCAGCGCATCTGCGAGAGCGTGCAGACCAACGCCGACGTGTTGCGCCAGTTGCACGCGGCCGGCATCGACCCGGGCACGACGGTGACAGTGGCCCAGGAGCGTGACGGGGTGACCATCGACCGCTCGGGCGACAAGATCCGGCTGCCGCGCGAGGTGGCGTCCCGGGTGTTCGTCGCGGCGCGCTGACAAAGGCGCCGCCGCTCCTGACAAGAGGCGCGGCGCGATAGCAAAGGGTGCCGCCGCTCCGCGCACGGGATGCGCCGCGGCGACAAGGGGGCGCGACCCCGTGAGGGAAGCGCGCTCAGCCGTTCGTCGTGACCATCGCCTTGGCGAGGGCGATGAGCTTCGGGTTCATCGCGGTCACGGCGGCGGCGGTCGCGTCCTGGGCGAAGGTGAAGCGCAGCGTCTGCAACTGCTTCGCCCCGCTGAGCCAGCCGATCTCGATGATCGGCCCGCGACCGGCGGCGGGCGGGGTGTAGAGCCGGTAGGCCGCCTTGCCGATCCCCTTGACCGTGGTCGCCTTCGACGGTTTGAGATCGCTCAGGAACTGCGCGGAACTCGCCTGCGAGCTCTCCACGACCGAGAACATGAGGTCGGGATAGTCGCCGGCCGAGGTCTGCACGACGCACGTCGAGGTGTTGTCGACCTGGTCGGACGCGGCCACGTCGAACGCGACGCCGATCTTCTCCTGGATGAACGCGTAGTCCCAGAGGATGCAGGCGCCACCGGCGGAGGCGGCAGGCTGCTGGACGACGTTCACGGGCGGCGGCGGGGCGGCGTCCGCCTCGTCGTCACTCTCGTCACAGCCCGTCAGCGCGAGCAGCAGAACGACGCCGAGGACGACGGAACGCGATCGCACGAGTGATCCTCCCGAGTGATTTCGGGGCATACCGTACTGGTCCCGATGGATCAGCGGAAGACCGCGTCCGCGCGCGTTCACTTGACACTCGCCGTCAAGTAGCCGGAGGATGGCAGCGTGACCCGGGACGACCCGCTTCTCGACCAGATCGTGCGGCTGCTCGACGTGCGCCTGCTCGATCCGCTCGAGGTGCTGCTCGAGGGCGACGACGCGGTCGACGCGCTGCGGCAGCTGGTGCGTCTGCGGGCGCGCGGCTGGGCCTCGGCGATCCGCGGCGACGACGACACCACGGCCACGATGGCGATGGCACGGCTGATCGCGACGCTCTATCCGGGTGACGGCCCCTTCGACCCGCCGGCCGACTGGTGGGCGACACCGCTCGGGCAGACGATGGCACGGCGGCTGGGTCACCCGTGGTTCGCGTCGATCCCTTACGCGACGGCCGGCGCGATGCTCGGCATCACCCGTCAAGGCGTGCACGACCTGGTCAAACGCGGCCGGCTCCCGAGACATCCGGACGGCGGGGTGCCCTCTGAGGCCGTACGGGATCGCCTGCGCGCTCTTTCCGATTCTCAAGACCCACCGGGAGATTCTGATGATCAATGACCGGCTGATCGACGCGGGCGACGTGCCGCTGGCCGTGCGCGACTTCGGCGGTGACCAGCCGCCGCTGCTGTTGCTGCACGGCGCGGGCGGCAACCTGGCCATGATGACCACGCTGGCCCGGGCGCTGCGGCCCTACCACCGGGTGATCACAGTGGACCTGCGTGGCCACGGGCGTTCCGGCGAAGGGCCGTGGAGCTGGGACACCGCGCTGGGCGATCTGGCGGCGGTCTGCGTACAGATGGAGATCGAACGACCGGCTGTGGTGGGGCATTCGCTGGGCGGCATGCTGGCGGCGCTCTGGGGTCAGCGGCACCCGGAGGCGCCCGGCGTGGTGAGCCTGGACGGGAACCCGCCGCCCACCTCACCCGCGCAGCTGCCGGGACTCGACCTCGACAAGGCGGAGGCCGAGCTGACGCGGCTGCACGCGGTGTTCGACCAGATGGAGTCGATGGCGGGCCAGGTGATCGAGGCCGACCAGCTGGCCGACCTGGTCGAGCGTCAGCGGGCCGCGGCCCGTGACATGGGCGCCAACGAGAAGGTGTGGATCGAGGGGTTCCGGCGCAACCTGGCGCACGAGAACGGTGAGACGTCACTGCGCCCGTCGGCGGCGGCCACGACCCAATTGCGTACGCTGATGAACGGTCTTGACCTTGGCCCGGTGTACGCCGGAACCACGTGCCCCGAACTGGTCGTGCTCGCCACCCGGAACCTCCCCGAGCAGGAACCGTTCGCCGACCTCTACGAGGCGCACCGCCGCTACCTGCTCGACCAGGTGCGCGAGGCCGGACACCCGCGCTACATCCAGCTGGCCGACGCGTCACACGCCATGGTGATCGAGCAGCCCGCCGTGCTGGCCGGGCTGATCACCGACTTTCTGCACGCGGCGTAGACGCCGCCAGATAGGCCGGGAGGCGGGTCAGGCAGCTCTCCCATCCGGCGCGGTACATCTCGGCGGTCTCCTCGTCGAGCTCGTCGTGGACGATCAACAGTTCGGTGCCGTCGCCGGACGGGGTGAGCTCGATGGTGACGCGGCTGTCGCGGTCGTCGCCGGCCCACCGCCACGACTGCACAAGACGCCGCGGCGGGTCGAGCTCACGGTATTCGCCCGCGAACCCCATCTCACCCGCGTCGACGCCGAAGCGCCCGCCCACCACCGGTTCGGAGAACGCCCGCGGGTTCATCGAGGCCGGCCAGTACCACGCGGTGAGCGCCCCCGCGTCGGTCAGCGCGAACCACACGCGCTCGGGCGGGGCGCTCACCCGTGACTTGATCACGGCGGATCGGTCGTAGGCCATCCGCCGAGGCTGTCACTCCTTGGATTCCCCCGCCACCCCGTCGGGCCCTATTCGTAGGCGGACATCGAGCTGGAGACGATGTTGATCGCGATGAGGGCGGCGCCGATCAGGACCGGCCACAGCACGGCCCCAGCGAAGGCTCCGACGGCGGCGTCGGGGCGGGACCGCCGGCGGTGCCACTGGCCGAGCAGGATCACCGACACGAGTCCGATGCCGAGGCTGACCCACAGCACGGCGAGCCGGGGCACGAGCAGCACGACGAGCAGGACCGCCACCCAGACGGCGAGGGCCTGGCCCAGACCGTGGACGAGACGCATCGCCACACCGTAGTACAGGCGAAGGGCGGCTCCGGAAGCCCGGAACCGCCCTTCGTCACTTGCCTATGGCTGTCAGCTGCAGCCGGAGGTGGAGCCGCAGCCCTCGCAGACGTAGCAGCTTCCGGCGCGGCGCATCTTGGTGCCGCAGGTGAAGCAGAGCGGCGCGTCGGCCGAGTGGCCGGTCACGATCTCGAGCAGCTCGGTCGAGGAACCGACCGCGGACGGCGCGGCCTTCTCCGGCTCGGCGACCGGGGCCTCGGCGTCGGCCGGGGCGGACGCGGCGCCGACGGGCGCGGACACCGGGGCGGACGCGGCCATGCCGGCCAGGTCGACCGCGGCGGCTTCGGCGGCGGCCTCGGCCTGCACCTGCGCGGCCCGCTCCTTCGCCGTGAAGATGCCCAGGTCGGCCCGGGTGTCGTACGGCAGGAAGTCGAGCGCCAGACGACGGAAGATGTAGTCCATCACCGACGCCGCCATGCGCACGTCCGGGTCGTCGGTCATGCCGGCCGGCTCGAAGCGCATGTTGGTGAACTTGCTGACGTACGTCTCGAGCGGGACGCCGTACTGCAGGCCTATCGAGATGGCCACCGAGAAGGCGTCCATCACCCCGGCCAGCGTCGAGCCCTGCTTCGACATCTTGAGGAAGACCTCGCCGAGGCCGTCGTCGGGGTAGGACGACGCGGTGAGGTAGCCCTCGGCGCCGCCGACCGAGAAGGACACCGTCTCGGACGGGCGCTTCTTCGGCAGCCGCTTGCGGACCGGGCGGTACTCGATGACCTTCTCGACGACCTTCTCCACCTCGGCCGCGGGCGCCTCGACCGCGGTCTCGGTGGTGGCGGCGGTGGTCTTCTTGCCGGCGGCCGAGAGGGGCTGGCCCACCTTGCAGTTGTCGCGGTAGATCGCGAGCGCCTTCAGGCCGAGCTTCCAGCCCTGGTAGTGGATCTCCTCGATCTCTTCGACGGTCGCCGACTCCGGCATGTTGACCGTCTTGGAGATGGCGCCCGAGATGAACGGCTGCACGGCGGCCATCATGCGCACGTGGCCGAGCGGCGAGATCACGCGCTCGCCCATGGCGCAGTCGAAGACGGCGTAGTGCTCGGGCTTGAGGCCCGGCGCGTCGACGACGTTGCCGTTGTCGGAGATGTGCTCGACGATCGCCTCGACCTGCTCCTCGGGGTAACCGAGCTGGCGCAGGGCGCGCGGGACCGTCTGGTTGACGATCTGCATCGAGCCGCCGCCGACGAGCTTCTTGAACTTGACCAGGGCCAGGTCGGGCTCGATGCCGGTGGTGTCGCAGTCCATCATCAGGCCGATGGTGCCGGTCGGGGCGAGCACCGACGCCTGGGCGTTACGCCAGCCGTTCTTCTCACCGATCTTGAGGCCGTCCTGCCACTGCTTGCCGGCCTCGCGGGCCAGCTCGGCCGCGATCGGGTGGGTCGGGCGGATGTCGTCGCTGGCGGCGGCGTGCTTGCGCATGACCCGCTTGTGGGCGTCGGCGTTGCGGGCGTAACCCTCGTACGGCCCGACGACGCCGGCCAGCTCGGCCGAGCGACGGTACGCCGTGCCGGTCATCACCGAGGTGATGGCGGCGGCGACGCTGCGGCCCTGCTCCGAGTCGTAGGGCAGGCCGGACGCCATCAGCAGGGCGCCGATGTTGGCGTAGCCGATGCCGAGCTGACGGTAGGCGCGGGTGGTGACGCCGATCTTCTCGGTCGGGAAGTCGGCGAACGAGATCGAGATCTCCATCGCGGTGATGATGAACTCGACGCTCTTGACGAACTTCTCGGTCTCGAAGCCGCCGTCGGCCTTGAGGAACTTCATCAGGTTGAGCGAGGCCAGGTTGCAGGACGAGTCGTCCAGCGACATGTATTCCGAGCACGGGTTGGACGCGGTGATCCGGCCGGTCTCGGGGTTGGTGTGCCAGTCGTTGATGATGTCGTCGTACTGCAGGCCGGGGTCGGCGCACTCCCAGGCGGCCTGGGCGATGTCGCGGAAGAGCTTCTTGGCGTCGACCTTCTCGATGACCTCGCCGTCGAGCCGGCCGCGCAGGCCGAACTCGGCGCCCTCCTCGTAGGCCCGCATGAACTCGTCGGAGACGCGGACCGAGTTGTTGGCGTTCTGGTACTGCACGGAGACGATGTCGTCGCCGCCGAGGTCCATGTCGAAGCCGGCGTCGCGCAGGGCGCGGATCTTGTCTTCCTCACGCGCCTTGGTGCGGACGAACTCCTCGATGTCGGGGTGATCGACGTCGAGGATGACCATCTTGGCGGCCCGGCGGGTGGCGCCACCGGACTTGATCGTTCCGGCGCTCGCGTCGGCGCCGCGCATGAAGCTCACCGGGCCACTGGCGGTCCCCCCGGACGACAGCAGCTCCTTGGACGAGCGGATGCGGGACAGGTTCACGCCGGAGCCCGAACCGCCCTTGAAGATCAGGCCCTCTTCCTTGTACCAGTCGAGGATCGAGTCCATCGAGTCGTCGACCGAGAGGATGAAGCACGCGCTGACCTGCTGCGGCGACTTGGTGCCGACGTTGAACCAGACCGGCGAGTTGAAGCTGAACACCTGGTGCAGCAGCATCCAGGTGAGCTCGTGGTCGAACAGCTCGGCGTCGGCCTTGGTGGCGAAGTAGCCACCCTTCTCGCCCGCCTTGCGGTACGTCGACACGACCCGGTCGATCAGCTGCTTGAGCGACCATTCACGGTCGGGCGTGCCGACCGCGCCGCGGAAGTACTTGGTGGTGACGATGTTCGCCGCGTTGACACTCCACGCGGTCGGGAACTCGACGCCCTTCTGCTCGAAGTTGATCGAGCCGTCACGCCAGTTCGTCATGACGACGTCGCGGCGCTCCCACTCGATCTCGTCGTACGGGTGGACCCCCTCGGTCGTCCACACCCGCTCGACCCGCAGCCCCCCGCCGGCCGCGCTCGCGCCGTTCGCACGGCTGCGCTGCCGACCTGCTGTGATGCCGTCCCCGGCCATACTGCTCCCCCTCGAAAAATGCCGCTACTACGTCTGTTACGTCGTCAAACCCGCGGGGCGCGACCGCCGGACCGCGGAGTCACCGGGTGGCGTACCCCGGTCTCGCGGGCGGTCGCCGCCTCGCGCAGCGCACTGATCTCCTTCTCGAACTCGTCGAGCGAGTCGAAGGATTTGTAGACGCTGGCGAACCGGAGATAAGCCACCTGGTCGAGCTCGCGCAGAGGCGGCAGGATCGCCAGGCCCACCTCGTGGCTGGGCACCTCGGCCGCACCCTTGGCCCGGACGGTCTCCTCGACCTTCTGCGCGAGCAGGGCGATCGAGTCTTCGTCGACGGGCCGGCCCTGGCAGGCCTTGCGGACCCCGCTCATGATCTTGGCCCGGCTGAACGGCTCGGTGACCCCGCTGCGCTTCACAACGGCGAGGACCGCCTCCTCGACCGTGGTGAACCGCTTGCCGCACTCGGGGCACGATCGACGGCGACGGATCAACTGACCGTCGTCGGCCTCTCGCGAGTCAACCACGCGTGAATCGGCGTGACGACAGTACGGGCAGCGCACCGCGAACTCCCTCCGGAGCCCTCCGACGGCTTGACGCAGGCATGCAAAAGCCCGGCGTTTCGCTGATGACTCACCAGCTCGCGCCGTTCACAGCCTGTCGATAAACCGGGGAGGTGAACCCCAACCAGTGGATGACTTACACCCTTGTAACTACTAGATGTTGGGGTAGACGCTATGCCGCAGCGGACACCGGCGCAAGCTCAGCGGCGCGTCGGCGCGCCGTATTTTCCGACTCAACACGAGCGGTTGACCGGCGGTCACGGACCGCTGCACTCAACCACCTCGGACCGCCGCGTTCAGGCACCCCGCGGCAAGATCAAAACATCACCTTCGGCCACGCGGTAGCTCGACAGGCCGTTGAGCCGGCGGAGTTCATCCATCGCTTGCCAGGCGTCGCGCCGCGGCATCTCGCGGGACGCGATGTCCCACAGCGTGTCACCCGACCGGACGACGATCGTAGGCGGCGGGCCGGCGGGCGGCTCGTCGGCCCGCGACGCGGTGGTGAACAACACGGCACTGGCGAGCGACGCCAGCACCACGAGAAGACCGAGGATGACGGCCCGGCCGCGCCGGGTCAGTCGCAGCGGAGGCTCGACGTGCCTAACCCCGTTCGCCACCATGCCGTTTCCTCCGCCGAAACTCGATCTTCGTACGAGCGTTCGATCGAACGCCCGTACGACGGTCTATCAGAACAGGCGTACGGAAGTCGAGCACTTCCGGGCGACACGCCGGAGGAATGTCGTACAGATGTTTGAATATGTCGTACCGCGCTATTACGGTCTTCCCTCAAGAGGGGTCAGTCCGGGCGAACGCCATCCCCACGGCGCGCGGCCCGGCACCGCGAACGCACCACGTGCCGCCAGGCACTGGCCGACAGGGAGGGCGGACGTGTCGACCGACGACCGGACGAGCAGCCGGCAACATCAGACCAAGCCAGACAGCGGAGCCGCTCTGCGCCGCCGCACACCGAGCCGCGGACGCTCCGCCGACGCGCCCCAGCTGCGCTCGGTCACTCCCGTGGTCAGCCAGTTCCCCGAGCCCGTCACCGCCGACCTCACCGCCCGCCAGAAGCGCATCCTCGAGTTCATCCGTGACTGGGTGGAGCGCTACGGCTATCCGCCGAGCGTGCGCGAGATCGGCGAGGCGGTCGGCCTGGTCTCGCCGTCCAGCGTGGCCTATCAGCTGAAGGCGCTCGAGACCAAGGGCTTCCTGCGGCGCGACCCCAACCGGCCCCGCGCCGTCGACGTGCGCTCCCCCAGCGAGATGGTCGACGAGGAGGGTCTGCGGTCGGCGCGCCCCCAGCCGGCGTACGTGCCGCTCGTCGGTCGCATCGCCGCCGGTGGCCCGATCCTGGCCGAGCAGGCCGTCGAGGAGTTCTTCCCGCTGCCACGCGAGCTGGTCGGCGAGGGCGAGGTCTTCATGCTCGAGGTCAAGGGCGACTCGATGATCGACGCGGCCATCTGCAACGGCGACTGGGTGGTCGTGCGTCAGCAGCCGACGGCGAACGCCGGCGACATCGTGGCCGCGATGATCGACGGCGAGGCGACCGTGAAGAGCTACCGCCAGCGCGACGGGCACGTCTGGCTGATGCCGGCCAACCCCGCGTTCGACCCGATCCCCGGCGACGACGCGACCATCATGGGCCGCGTCGTGGCCGTGCTGCGCCGGGTCTAGACAAGCTGGGTCCAGTAAGCCGGGCCAGGAGAAGAGGTCAACGCCGAGGGCCGTCGAAGCGGCCCTCGGGGCGGGCCCGGAACTCGTTCTGACCGCCGCCGTAGACCCCGCCGCCACGAGGGGGCTGACCTTGCGGACCCCGGGGCGGCTGGCCCTGCGGACCCCGGGGCGGCTGGCCCTGCGGACCGCGCGGTTGCTGACCCTGCGGACCCCGGGGCGGCTGCCCCTGGGGACCACGCGGAGGCTGACCCTGCGGACCCCGAGGCGGCTGCCCCTGGGGACCACGCGGAGGCTGACCTTGCGGGCCACGGGGAGGCTGACCTTGCGGGCCACGGGGAGGCTGCCCCTGGGGACCGCGAGGCGGCTGACCCTGCGGCCCACGGGGAGGCTGACCTTGCGGGCCACGCGGAGGCTGACCCTGGGGACCGCGAGGCGGCTGACCCTGCGGCCCACGGGGAGGCTGACCCTGCGGACCGCGCGGCGGCTGCTGGCCCTGGGGTGGCTTGGCACCGCCGTAGACACCGGCCCGCGCGGGCTGCTGCCCACCCTTGGCCGGGCCCGAACCGCCGTAGACGCCGTTGCCGGGTCGCTGCCCGTTGGCGCCCGCGCCGCTGCCACCGGCACCGCCGTAGACACCCGACTTGGCGCCGGACGATCCGTTGACCGGCCCCGAGCGGGCCCCGCCGTAGACCCCGTTGCGCTGCGGCGCCCCGCCGACCCCGATCAGCTCGGTCTCGGGCTCACCCTCGAGCGGGTTCTTGAAGTCTTTGTCGTCGTCGTCGGACACGACCGGCGAGGCCGCGACCCGCTTGCGGTGCCGCATGATGCCCAGCGCGCCGACGCCGACGAGGATCAGGCCGAGCAGGCCGACGCCGCCGACCGCGTAGGTGATGTCGCTGAGCTCGAGGTTCGCGTACCACGCGCCGCCGGAGTCCTCGCCCGCCTCCTTGGCCACCGTCGCGATCTTCGTGGCCGGCGTGTAGCGGAGGATGTAGTTCGGCGGTTCCTTCTCGCCGTTCATGTCCGAGGTCGTGTAGAAGTACTTGCCGTCGGGGCTGTAGGCGATGGCCTCGCCCAGCGTCTCGTTCGGCAGGCCGGTCGTGCGGGGCTTGCCCTTGATCGCGGCGAGCACGTCGCCGTTCGGCACGTCCCACTCGAGCGCGTCGGTGTAGGTCCGCAGGGCGACCTTGCCCCCGCCGGGCGCCACCGCGCCACCGCTGATCGTCTTGTTGCCGATCCGCGCGTACGGCCCGCCGGCCGTCTGCGTGGCGGACGGCTGGATCTCGGCGACGCGCCGCATCGGCACGCCTTCCTCGTTGTTGTCCTTCAGCGGGGCGGTCGGCTGGTAGACGCCCGCCGGCCGGCCGATCTCCTTGGTGACGATCAGCGGGGTGCCGTCGCCGTTGAGCAGCAGCGCCTCGGCGTCGTGCTTGTCACCCTCGGGGTAGGAGAGCCGGTGTAGAACGGGCTCGCCCTTGCCGGTCGCCGGCAGCGACCAGAGACCGATGGTGGGCCGGCTCTTGTCGTTGTCGAAGTTGTTGTCGCCGATGTCGGCGACCCACAGCGTCTTGCCGTCGGGCGAGAGGATCAGGTCTTCCGGATCGAGCTGGCCCTTGCCGCTGTATTTGACGGCGTCGGTGACCTCACACTTGGTGTTCAGGAAGAAGATGCGTTTGTTGGCGCTCGTGTCCGTGCTGTCGTTGATCACGACGTAGCCCGTGCGGGTCGCCACCAGGCCGGACGCCTCGGTGATCCGCTCGTCCTTGATCTCGCACATCTTCTTGCCGGCCACCGAGGGCGCACTGACCGTCGGGGCTGGATCCTCGGCAAACGCCGCGGACGAGCCGATCATCACCAGCCCGGAGGCCACGATCACCGGGAACACGAGACGCCGCATCCGATCAGTGTCGCATGCGGCGTCGCGTGCCGGTGTTACGCGTTAATCAACCCAGGTGGCGGGTGCCACGCCGGACGTGTCGTGAGAAACGCTCAGTTGCGGAACGACTCCAGTTCGCTCGCGAGCCGCTCGTCGACCCGGATCCGCAACTCGGATCCTTCCTCCAAATGGCGGGTCTGGAGTACCTGACCGGTCCGATGAATACGGGCGACCAGATCACCACGGTCATAAGGGAGCAGAACCCTCATGTCGACCGCCGGTTTCGGCAGCTTCTCGGCGATCGCCTGGTGCAGCTCGGCGATGCCCGCGCCGGAGCGGGCCGACACGAAGACGGCGTCGGGCCACGCGCGCTTGAGCCGCAGCACCGTCTCCTCGTCCGCGGCGTCCATCTTGTTGATCACCAGAAGCTCGGGGATGGCGTCGGCACTGACCTCGGCCAGCACCTCACGCACGGCGCTGACCTGACCCTCGGGGTCGGGGTGGGCGCCGTCGACGACGTGCACGACGAGATCGGCGAACGAGACCTCCTCGAGCGTCGAACGGAACGCCTCGACGATCTGGTGCGGCAGGTGACGGACGAAGCCCACCGTGTCGGACAGCGTGTAGACGCGGCCGTCTTCGGCGGCGGTGCGCCGGGTGGTCGGGTCGAGCGTGGCGAACAGCGCGTCCTCGACCAGCACACCGGCCTGGGTCAGGCGGTTGAGCAGGCTGGACTTGCCGGCGTTGGTGTAGCCGGCGATGGCCACGGCCGGAACGCCGCTGCTCTGCCGCCGCGAGCGCTTGGTCTGGCGTACGGTCCGCATGGCCTTGATCTCGCGGCGGAGCTTGGCGATGCGCTGGTTGATGCGGCGGCGGTCGGTCTCGAGCTTGGTCTCACCGGGACCACGCGTCCCGACGCCACCACCGCCCGAACCACCACCGGCGCCACCACCCTGACGGGACAGCGACTCACCCCAACCACGCAGACGCGGCAGGAGGTATTGCAGCTGGGCCAGCTCGACCTGGGCCTTACCCTCTTTGCTCTTCGCGTGCTGGGCGAAGATGTCGAGGATCAGGGCCGTACGGTCGACGACTTTGACCTTGATCTGTTGCTCGAGATTCCGCAGCTGCGAAGGCGAGAGCTCGCCGTCGCAGATGACCGTGTCGGCCCCGGTGGCGATGACCGCGTCGCGCAGCTCGTCGACCTTGCCCCGGCCGATGAAGGTGGCCGTGTCGGGCCGGGAACGCCGCTGGATCAGACCCTCGAGCACCTGGGAGCCGGCCGTCTCGGCCAGCGCGGCGAGCTCGGTCAGCGAGTTGTCGGCGTCTTCGACCGTTCCCTCGGTCCAGACGCCGACCAGGACGACCCGCTCGAGCCGCAGCTGCCGGTACTCGACCTCGGTGATGTCGGTGAGCTCGGTGGAGAGGCCGGCGACCCGCCGCAGCGAGTGCCGCTCCTCGAGCTCGAGTTCCCCGGACGTCACATCCGGCTCGTCAACCTCAAGTACGGGTGCCTGGTAAGTGTTTCGCAAAAGGTGACCTCCTCGGCCCCGATCGTGGCACGTCACCGTGATGGGCGCATCCACATAACGTGGCCGGGCGTTGTCGAACGAGTGTTGGGCACTACTACAACCACCCGGATGGAATCCCATATTCCACGGGGGCAAGATTACGGTGACGCACCCACCAATGTCGGAGGGAACACCGTGGTGACGACCCGCCTGCCGAGCGCAGGATTCTCGATCACGATCCGGATAGCTGTGACCGCGGACGCCTCGTCCATCGGCCGGCTCACCACCTGTGTCGGCGAGGCCGGCGCCATCGTGACGGCCCTCGACGTGGTCGACTCGGACCCCACGCGCGTGCTCGTCGACCTCACCTGTGACACCGCCGACTCCAACCACGCCGACCAGGTGGTCAAGCAGCTGGAGGAGCAGGACGGCGTCGACGTCCGCAAGGTCTCCGACCGCACCTTCCTGCTGCACCTGGGCGGCAAGATCGAGGTCCAGTCGAAGGTCGCGCTGCGCACCCGTGACGAGCTCTCCCGGGCGTACACGCCGGGTGTGGCCCGGGTCTGCATGGCGATCGCGGAGAACCCGGCCGACGCCCGCCGCCTGACCATCAAGCGCAACACCGTCGCCGTGGTCAGCGACGGCTCGGCCGTGCTCGGCCTGGGCAACATCGGCCCGGCCGCGGCCATGCCGGTCATGGAGGGCAAGGCCGCGCTGTTCAAGCGGTTCGGCGGCGTCGACGCGTGGCCGGTCGTGCTCGACACGCAGGACACCGACGAGATCGTGAGCATCGTGAAGGCGATCGCTCCGGCCTACGGCGGCATCAACCTCGAGGACATCGCCGCGCCGCGCTGCTTCGAGATCGAGGCCCGCCTGCGCGAGCAGCTGGACATCCCGGTCTTCCACGACGACCAGCACGGCACCGCGATCTGCGTGCTGGCCGCGCTGACCAACGCGCTGCGGGTCGTGGGCAAGCGGCTCGAGGACGTGCGGGTCGTGGTGTCGGGTGCGGGCGCGGCCGGCACGGCGATCATGAAGCTGCTGCTGCGCCAGGGCGTGGGCGACATCATCGCGTACGACCGGAAGGGCGCCCTGCACCGCGGCATGCCGGACATGACGGAGACGTGGCAGTGGCTGGCCGAGCACACCAACAAGGCCAATTACTCGGGTGACCTGCCGGGCGCGATCGTCGGTGCCGACGTGTTCATCGGCGTGAGCGCGCCCAACCTGCTGACCGGCGACGACGTGGCCAAGATGGCCGACAAGTCGATCGTGTTCGCGCTGGCCAACCCCGACCCCGAGGTCGACCCGCGCGAGGCCCGCCGGCACGCCGCGGTGGTCGCCACCGGCCGGTCCGACCAGCCCAACCAGATCAACAACGTGCTGGCCTTCCCGGGCGTCTTCCGCGGCATGCTCGACGTGAGCGCCGAGGAGTTCACCGAGGAGATGGCGCTGGCCGCGGCTCGCGCGATCGCCGACGTGGTGGGCGAGGACAAGCTCAACCCCACGGTCATCATCCCGAGCGTCTTCGACCCGAAGGTGACGCCCGCGGTGGCGGCGGCGATCCGGGCGGCCGTACGCGGCCCGGTCGCGACCGCCCACAACACGGCCGCCCTGCCCGAGGCCGACCTCGACACCGCCCCCGAAGAGACCTTCTAGCGGGCGAGCCAGCCGGTCAGTTCGGCGACCCTGTCGGTGATCAGGCCGACCGCTCCGGCCCGGGTCAGCGGCTCCCACTCGGCGATGTCGTTGGCCGTCCAGGGCATCACGGCGACGCCCCGGGCGGTCAGCGAGGCCACCGTCTCCGGGTCGCCCAGCACATCGGCCGTCGACGGGTTGAGGCAGACCACCTCGAGCTCGTCGGCCAGGGCCAGGGTGTCGGCCTCGAAGCGCAGGCGCAGCAGGCCCCGGCGGATCGACGGGTCGGCCTCGCGGACCAGCCGCACGATCTCGGGGTCGAAGCTCTGCACGATCGTGCGGTCGCGGACCCCGGCCGCGGTGACCAGCTCCAGGATCGTCTTGATCTGGGGCCGGGTCGCGGGCGGCTTGATCTCCAGCAACAGCTCGGGGCCGGTCACCAGCTCGAGGACCGATGTGAGCGTGGGGACGCGGACCCCGGCGTACGCGGATGAGAACCACGCGCCGGCGTCGAGGGCGGCCACTTCGGCGTACGGGAGATCCCAGACGTGCCCGGAGCCCGCGGTCGTGCGGTCGAGGGTGCGGTCGTGGATGACCACCGGCACGTCGTCGGCCGTGGTGCGCACATCGAACTCCACATGGGTGGCGCCCGCTCGCACGGCCGCCTCGAAAGCGGGCAGCGTGTTCTCGGGCGCGACCCAGGAATAGCCGCGGTGCGCGACGTTGTGCATCAGACGGTTTCGCCCGTGGCCACCAGCACGGCCGGACCGGCCAGCCACCAGCGGTCCTGCTCGTCGTGGGTGACCGTCAGGCGACCGCCGGGCAGGTCGACCGCGACCGTGCCGGTGGCCAGGCCGGCGTCGCGCAGGGCGACCGCGCCGACGGCCAGCGCGCCCGAGCCGCACGACAGCGTCTCGCCGGAACCACGCTCGTACACGCGCATCTCGACGTGCAGGTCGGTCTCGGGCAGCGGCTCGGCCGGGACCACGAACTCGACGTTCACCCCGGAGGCGAACAGCGCGCGGTCGAAGCCCGGCGCCACGTGCAGATCGAGCGACGACAGCGACAGGCCGTCGTGCAGGCCGCACACCAGGTGGGGGTTGCCGCAGTCGACGGCCACGCCCGGGAAGGTCAGCGGGCCGGCGGTCGCGGTGCTGGCCGCGTACAGGGAAGGGCTTCTCATGTGCACCCGGATCTGGTCGCCCTCGACAACCGCGACCACGACGCCGGCTCGCGTCGCGACCGGAATGCCGCTCGGGTCGGCGGCGGCGAGACCGTGGGACACCAGGTAGCGGGTGAAGACACGCACCCCGTTGCCGCACATCTCGGCGATCGAGCCGTCGCTGTTGCGGTAGTCCATGAACCACTCGGCCTCGGACGCCAGACCCGCGCCGGCCGGTTCCTTCGCGCTGCGCACGACACGCAGGACGCCGTCGGCGCCGATGCCGAACCGCCGGTGACACAGCTGCGCCACCTGCTCAGCGGTGAGGTCGAGGGCGCCGTCGACGTCCTCGATGATCACAAAGTCGTTGCCGGTGCCGTGACCCTTGGTGAAATGCACGCCGACCATCATCGCGTAAGCGCGAGGGCATCCGCCAACAGCGTCGGCGAGGCGCCGTCCAACCAGGTGATCGACGGGTCACGCCGGAACCACGAGCGCTGCCGCCGCACAAAACGGCGAGTTCCCCGTACGGTGTCGGCCTTGGCCTCGTCCTGGGTCATGTCACCGTCGATCTCCGCCAGCGCCTGCTGGTAGCCGAGCGCCCGGGAAGCCGTACGGCCGTCGCGCAGCCCCAAGGGAAGCAGGGCGCGCACCTCTTCCAGAAGTCCCGCCTGCCACATCAGGTCGACCCGGAGCGCGATCCGCTCGTCGAGGTCGTCGGTGGCCCGGTCGACCCCGATCTGCACCGACGGGTAATAAGGCGTCGGCGACGGCAGGGCCGCGGTGAACGGCTGCCCGGTCAGCTCGATCACCTCCAGCGCGCGCACGATCCTCCGCCCGTTCGAGGGAAGAATCTTCTCGGCCGCCACCGGGTCGCTGACCCGCAGCCGCTCGTGCAGCTCGGCCGGGCCCGACGAGACCAGCTCCTGTTCGAGCCGCGCCCGGACGGCGGGATCGGTGCCCGGGAACTCGAACTCCTCGAGAACCGCCCGCACATAGAGACCGGAGCCGCCGACCAGAAGGGGCGTCTTTCCGCGCGCGAGGACGTCGTCGATCGCCGCCCGGGCCAGCGCCTGGTATTCGGCGACGGCCGCCGGGAACGTCACGTCCCAGATGTCGAGCAGGTGATGAGGTACGCCTTCCCGCTCGTCCGAGGTGAGTTTCGCGGTGCCGATGTCCATCCCGCGGTACAGCTGCATCGAGTCGGCGTTGACCACTTCGCCGCCCGTTTCGTGCGCGAGAGCGATGCTGAGTGCGGACTTGCCCGCCGCCGTCGGCCCGACGACGGTGATCACGCGGGGAGCTCCTGCGAACGGCACGGAGCAACGGTAGGCCAAGGTTTGGACACGATCATCGGCGGGCGCTTCCCCGTAACCGGGTTGGACCTGTGACAATGCGCGAGAAAGAATGCCTTGGAGAAGCTGGGCGTTCGACTGCGCCGTGGCGGTGGTCACCGATCAGGTGAGATCGGGGATGCCGGGAAGACGAGGATGGGTCATGAACGACTGGACGGCCTTCGGGCGGGTGGATGCCGACGGCACCGTGTACGTGAAGACCGCCGAGGGCGACCGCGTGGTCGGCTCCTGGCAGGCGGGCACCCCCGAGGAGGGGTTGGCCCACTTCGCGCGACGCTTCGCCGACCTGGTGACCGAGGTCGAGCTCGTCGAGGCCCGGCTCAAGTCCGGCGCGGCCGACGCGGCGCACTCCCTGACCAGCGTCAAGCGGCTGCGCCAGCAGCTCGACGAGGCGCACGTGGTCGGCGACATCGACGGCCTCGCCACGCGGCTCGACCGCCTGGCCACGCTGGCCGACGAGAAGGCCGGCGAGGCGCGTGCGGCCCGTGAGACGGCCCGGGCCGAGGCCGTCGTGCGCAAGACCGCGCTGGTCGAGGAGGCGGAGAAGATCGCCGCCGAGTCCACCGGCTGGAAGTCGGCGGGCGACCGGCTCAAGGAGATCCTCGACGAGTGGAAGACCATCCGCGGCGTCGACAAGAAGACCGACGGCGAGCTGTGGAAGCGGTTCGCCACGGCCCGTGACGGCTTCACCCGCCGCCGCGGCGCCCACTTCGCCACCCTCGACGGCCAGCGCAAGCAGGCCCAGACGGCCAAGGAAGAGCTGGTCGCCGAGGCCGAGAGCCTGTCCGAGTCGACCGAGTGGTCGGCCACGGCGAACCGGCTCAAGGAACTCATGGCCGAGTGGAAGGCCGCGCCGCGCGCCGCCAAGGAGGCCGAGCAGCGCCTCTGGGAAAGGTTCCGCGCCGCTCAGGACGCGTTCTTCACCCGCCGCAGCGAGGTCTTCTCGGCCCGCGACGCGGAATACAAGGGCAACCTCGACCGCAAGCACCAGATCCTGGCCGAGGTCGAGGCGCTCGACGTCGACGCCGACCCGCGCGGCGCGCAGAACAAGCTGCGTGACGCCCAGGCCGCGTGGCACGACGCGGGCCGGGTGCCGCGCGAGTCGGCCGCCTCGCTCGACCGTCGCTGGCGGGCCGCCGAAGAGCGCATCCGCGTGGCGATGGACTCGGCCTGGCGCAAGACCACGCCGCAGGACAACCCGCTGCTCCAGCAGATGCGTGAGCAGGTGGCCGAGGCCGAGCAGCGTCTCGAGCGGGCCAAGGCCGCCGGGGATGCCAAGCGGGTGCGTGAGGCTGAGCAGGCGCTCAACTCGAAGAAGCAGTTCCTCGCTCTGGCTGAGCAGGCTTCTTAATTTCCGTACGGGATTTTGGGGGCGCTTCGGTTTTCCGAGGCGCCCCTTTCTCGTGCGGCCCTGTCTCGTGCGCCCCTTTTCTCGTGCGGCCCTTTCTCGTGCGGCCCTTTCTCGTGCGGCCCTGTCTCGTGCGGCCCTGTCTCGTGCGGCCCTGTGGACAGCTGGCTTTGCGCTCGACGGCCGCTGTGGATAACGCGCGGTTTTGTCAGACCCCACCGATAGGCTTGCGCCGGGCTCCGGCCCCCGGTGGAGGGCGGGGACTGATTAGGAGTCGTACCTAGGCAAGATCGGCCAGCTCACGGGGTGAGGCGTTGCCCCCGGAGCAGACGACCGCCACCTCCCGGCCCGCGAACCGGTCCGGGAACTCCAGCAGCGCCGCCAACGCGGCCGCCCCCGCTCCCTCGGCCAGCGTGTGCGCCTTGGCCGCGAGCAGGCGCTGGGCCTCGGCGATGCGCTCGTCGGAGACCAGCACGAAGTCGGTCAGGTGCTTGCGCATCAGCGCCTGGGGCAGCTCGTAACCGCGGCCCGTGGCCAGGCCCTCGACGCGGGTCTGGTTGGGGCGCGTGCACAGGTCACCGGCTCGCCAGGAATCGTGGGCGGCGGGTGACGCGGCCGATTGCACCGCGATGACCTCGCAGCCCGGGGCCATCTCGGCCGCCACGACGGCCGCGGCTGCGGCGCCGGTTCCGCTGCCGACCGGCACGATGATCGCGGACAGCGTGGGCCGCTCGGTGAGGATCTCCTCGTAGAGGGTGCCGACTCCGGCCAGCAGCTCGGGCGTGTCGCCGGGGCTGACCAGCCGCTGACCGGTCTCGGCGGCCAAGGTGACAGCGTGCGCCTCGGCGTCGGCCAGCGTGTCGCCGGTCAGCACCACCGTGGCGCCCCAGGCCTGGACGGCGGCGACCTTGGACGGGTTCGCGGCGGCGGGCATGACGACCGTGCACGGCTGGCCGAAGCGGTGACTCGCGTACGCCATGGCCTGGGCGTGGTTGCCGGTCGAGTAGGTGACGGTGCCGCCGCGCGAGGTGGCCAGCAGGTTGAGCGCACCGCGCACCTTGAAGGCGCCGATGGGCTGGGTGTTCTCGTGCTTGACGTGCACGGTGGCGCCGACGGCGGCGTCGAGCACGGGATAGGACCACATCGGCGTGGGCGGCAGCGGGCGGACGGCGGCGCGGACGGCGGCGTACGAGAACTCCATGCCTTTGATCGTCGGGGTGCACCCATGCATCAGTCCAATGCCGGATCTCGAACGAACCTATAGACAGGGTCGATAGATTGGCCGGATGCTCGACGTTACTCGTCTGCGGGTCCTGGTCGCGGTCGCAAAACACGGGTCGGTGACCGCGGCCGCCGACGCGCTGCACTACGCCCAGCCGTCGGTCAGCCACCATCTGGCGCGGCTCGAGGCCGAGACCGGAGCCCGGCTGGTCCAGCGGGCCGGGCGCGGCATCCGGCTGACCGAGGCGGGGCGGCTGCTCGCGGACCGGGCCGAGGAGATCCTGGGGCGTCTCGACGCGGCCGAGGACGAGCTGGCCGCGCACACCGGGCTGCGGGCGGGACGCGTACGGCTGGCGGCTTTCCCCTCCGCGCTCGGCACCTTCGTCCCGGCGGCGGCCGCGGCCTTCGACGCCGATCATCCGGGGGTCGACCTGCGGTTCCGCGAGGCCGAACCGCCCGAGGCGATCGACCTGCTGCGCCGCGGCGAGGTGGACGTGGCGGTGATCTTCACGCACGACGACGGGCCGGACGTGGCGGGGCTGCGCACCGAGACGCTGTTCGAGGACGAGACCTACCTGGTCGCGCCGGCCGGCTGGCCCGGTGACCGGCTCGCCGACCATCGGGACCGGCGGTGGATCGGCGGGTGCGAGCGGTGCCGCGAGGAGCTGCTGCGGGCCTGCGCCGCCGAGGGTTTCACCCCGGACATCCGGTTCACCACCGACGACTACGTGGCCGCTCAGCAGCTCGTGGCGCGCGACCTCGGCGTGACGACCCTGCCCGCGCTGGCTCTCACGGCACACCGGAACGAGAGCGTACGGGTGGTGCCTCTGCCCGGACGCATGCGGCGCGTGCTCGTCGCGGTCGCCGGTGAGCCGCCCGACCCGCCGGCGACCCGGGCCCTGCTGGAACGGATCAGAGCGAGCAGCCCTCGGCCGCCGGCAGCGGAGCCGGAACCCCGATCGTCGGCAGGCCCAGCGACACACCCTTGAGCTTGGGGGTGCGGCCCGATTCAAAGGCGTCACCGGCCCGCGTACGGCGGTGGGTCAGCGGCACCCCGTCGGCGTTCAGGTGGTGCGGAGCCGCGTATGTCACCACGGTCTCGACGATGTCGCCGGGGCGCGGGGTGAGGTCGCCGGTCGCGAAGTGCACGAGGCGGCCGTCGCGGGCCCGGCCGCTCATCCGGCCCGTACGTTCGTCCTTGCGCCCCTCGCCGACCGCGACGAGCACCTCGACCTTCTCGCCGACCAGCTTCTTGTTCTCGGCCCAGGTGGTCTCTTCGAGCAGCGCGATCAGCCGCTCGTAACGCTCCTGCACCACGGCCTTGGGCAGCTGCTCGTCCATGATCGCGGCCGGGGTGCCGGGACGCTTGGAGTATTGGAAGGTGAACGCGCTGGAGAACCGGGCCCGGCGTACGACTTCGAGGGTCTGCTCGAAATCTTCGTCGGTCTCGCCCGGGAAGCCGACGATGATGTCGGTCGTGATCGCGGCGTCGGGCATGGCGGCCCGCACCTTGTCGATGATGCCGAGGTATTTCTCCTGGCGGTAGCTGCGGCGCATGGCCTTGAGCACACGGTCGGAGCCGGACTGCAGCGGCATGTGCAGCGAGTGGCAGACGTTGGGCGTCTCGGCCATCGCGGCGATCACGTCGTCGGTGAAGTCTTTCGGGTGGGGGCTGGTGAACCGGACCCGCTCCAGGCCCTCGATCTCGCCGGTGGCGCGCAGCAACTTGCCGAAGGCGAGGCGGTCGCCGAACTCGACGCCGTACGAGTTGACGTTCTGCCCGAGCAGCGTGACCTCGAGGACGCCCTCTTTGGTGAGCGCTTCGACCTCGGCCAGGATCTCGCCCGGGCGGCGGTCCTTCTCCTTGCCGCGCAGCGACGGGACGATGCAGAACGTGCAGGTGTTGTTGCACCCCACAGAGATCGAGACCCAGCCCGCGTACGTCGATTCGCGCTTGGTCGGCAGCGTCGACGGGAACACCTCGAGCGACTCGAGGATCTCGACCTCGGCCTCCTGGTTGTGCCGGGCGCGTTCGAGCAGGGCCGGCAGCGAGCCGATGTTGTGGGTGCCGAAGACGACGTCGACCCAGGGGGCCTTCTTGACGATGTCGCCGCGGTCCTTCTGGGCCAGGCAGCCCCCGACCGCGATCTGCATGTCGGGGTTCTTCACCTTGGTGGGGCGCAGGTGGCCGAGGTTGCCGTAGAGGCGGTTGTCGGCGTTCTCCCGCACGGCGCAGGTGTTGAAGACCACGACGTCGGCCGACTCGGGATCGGCGGCGCGCACGTAGCCCGCATCTTCCATCAGGCCGGAGATGCGCTCGCTGTCGTGCACGTTCATCTGGCAGCCGTAGGTGCGCACGTCGTACGTGCGCGAGGCGCCGGCGATTTCACTAGTCATGGCAATTGACCAGGGTACGTCAGGCCGCTTTGTCCTCGGGAGCCGCGGCGCATGCCGGATCGTCGCCGGTGCACGGGCGCACGTGCCGCCTCTCGGGGCCGTCGTCGGTCTCGACCTCGTCGACGTGCACGTGACGCAGGCCGCCGGCCGGGTCGGCCAACACGTAGCGTGTCGGGTTCAGCGAGTCGTCCGGAAGGATGATCTCCACCTCGAGCCGGACGGCGACGGCGCTCGCGGCGGTGGTTTCCGCGATCGTCTCCGGGGCCAGGTAGACATCGATCAGCGTCGGGAAGTCGCCGCTGACGTGATAGACGTCGCACAGCACCGCCCCGTCCATACCCTCCGCATCCAGGGAGATCACGGTGCGTTCCAGCGCGCCCGCGAGAGCGCCTTGGACCCGCTCTCCCGAGAGGGACGAGGAGGCCGCCCAGTTCCAAAGGCCGCCTGTCGGATCCATGTCAGCCATACCGAACATGGTGGACAATGCTCGCGCCTCGCACTTCCTGTGTTACCGCTCCGTGACCATTCTCGGTGTGAACCGATACAAGGGCCCACATAGAGTGTGCCCATCCGGGTGATCCGCCAGAACAGGGACGGTGGTCCAGCAGTGTCCGACGAGGCTCTCATCGTCCTCGACAAAGTGAACAAGTGGTTCGGTCCGCTGCATGTTCTCGACAACGTGAGTCTCTCCGTTGCCAAGGGCGAAGTAGTTGTCGTGATCGGACCGTCGGGTTCCGGCAAGTCCACACTTTGTCGCTCGATCAACCGGCTCGAGCCGATCAACGACGGCACCATCACCTTCGACGGGCAGCCGCTGCCCGCCGAGGGTCGCCCGCTCGCGCGGCTACGCAGCGAAGTCGGCATGGTGTTCCAGTCCTTCAACCTGTTCGCGCACAAGACGATCCTGCAGAACGTCATGCTCGGCCCGGTGAAGGTGCGCAAGGAGAAGCCGGCGGTCGTCCGCGACCGGGCGATGTCCCTGCTCGACCGGGTCGGCATCGGCAACCAGGCGGAGAAATACCCCGCCCAGCTCTCCGGCGGCCAGCAGCAGCGGGTGGCGATCGCCCGCGCCCTGGCCATGCAGCCCAAGGCGATGCTGTTCGACGAGCCCACCAGCGCCCTCGACCCCGAAATGGTCGGCGAGGTGCTCGAGGTCATGACCTCGCTCGCCAAGGAGGGCATGACGATGGTGGTCGTCACCCACGAGATGGGCTTCGCCCGCCACGCGGCCAACCGTGTGGTCTTCATGGCCGACGGCCAGCTTGTCGAGTCCGCTCCCCCGGCCGAGTTCTTCGCCAATCCGAAGAGCGATCGCGCCAAGGACTTCCTCTCCAAAATCCTCACGCACTAAAGCTCTCAGTCCATAAGACAGATACGAATTCGAGGAGCGACAATCATGCGCATCACCCGATTGGCAGCCACGCTCGGAGCGCTCACCATGGCGCTGGCCGTGGCCGCGTGCGGCGGGGACGACGAGGGCACCGGCAGCGGCAGCGGCGCGAGCGGCATCGAGGGCAAGGCCTCCAGCGGCAAGCTCGTGATCGGCGTCAAGGCCGACCAGCCCGGCCTCGGCCTGCAGACCGGCAGCACCTACGCCGGCTTCGACATCGAGATCGGCAAGATCATTGCCAAGGGTCTCGGCGTCCCCGAGTCCGGCATCGAGTGGAAGACCACGGTCTCCTCCAACCGCGAGCCGTACATCCAGCAGGGTCAGGTCGACGTGGTCGTGGCCACATACACGATCAACGACGAGCGCAAGAAGGTCGTCAACTTCGCCGGGCCGTACTACAAGGCCGGCCAGGACCTGCTCGTCCCGACCGCCTCGACGATCACCGGTCCCGAGGCGCTGGCCGGCAGGCGGGTCTGCTCGGTGAGCGGGTCGACCCCGGCCAAGCGGATCCAGACCGACTACAAGGACGCCAAGCTCCAGCAGTTCGACTCGTACTCGAAGTGCGTGACGGCACTGGCCGGCGGTCAGGTCGACGCGGTCACCACCGACGACATCATCCTCGCCGGGTACGCCGCGCAGGACCAGTACGCGGGCAAGTTCAAGGTGGTCGGCAAGCCGTTCAGCGAGGAGCCGTACGGCATCGGCCTGAAGAAGGACGACACCGCGGGCTGCAACAAGATCAACGACATCCTGAAGGCCGCGGCCACCGACGGGTCGTACAAGAAGGCCTGGGACGACACGCTCGGCAAGAGCGGCACGGCCGCGCCGGAGCTCGACACGGCGGCGCTCTCCAACTGCAGCTGATCCTCATCTAGTCGGCGGGGCCGGGCGACCGGCCCCGCCGCCTTTGTTCCACCTCACTCATCGAAGGTGCCGATGGACGTCTTCTCCGACCCGTTGAACCGGGACGTGTACATCACCGGGTTCCTCTGGATCCTGAAGCTCACGCTCGCCGGTGGTGTCGGCGCTCTGGTGCTCGGCGTCGTTCTCGCCGCGATGCGGGTGTCGCCGATTCCGGTGCTGCGTGGCTTCGGCACCGCCTGGGTCAACATCTTCCGCAACACCCCCCTCACACTGATCATCTTCTTCTGCTACTTCGGTCTCTTCTCGACGCTGGGCCTCTCGCTCGCCGACGACATCGACCTGAACAACTTCTGGCTCGGCGTGATCGGCGTCTCGGTCTACACCGCGGCGTTCGTCTGCGAGGCCATCCGCTCCGGCATCAACACGGTGCCCCCGGGTCAGGCCGAAGCGGCTCGCGCGATCGGCATGACGTTCCTGCAGACCCTGACGATCGTGATCCTGCCGCAGGCCGGCCGGGCGGTCATCGCGCCGCTGGGCAGCATCCTCATCGCGCTCTGCAAGAACACGACGATCGTCGGCACGATCGGCCTGATGGAGTCGTCGAGCGCGATGAAGCAGCTGATCAACGAGAACGGCGACAACGTCATCCCGATCTTCCTGGTCTTCGCCGGCACCTTCGCCCTGGTTCTGATCCCCACCGGCTACGCGTTCGGCTGGCTGGCCAACCGTCTGGCGGTGAAGCGATGAGTACCGACGCCGTCCTCTACGACCACCCGGGGCCCAAGGCCAAGGCGCGCAACCTCGTCCTGACGATCGTCTTCGGCATCGCCCTGCTGGGGCTGCTCTACTGGATCTACTCGCGCTTCGACGCGAAGGGCCAGTGGGACGGTGTGCTCTGGAAGCCCTTCACGTACGGCACCACCTGGAACGACTACATCATTCCGGGCCTGCTGAACACACTGAAGGCGGCCGCGGTCGCGATGGTGCTGTCGCTGGCGTTCGGCATCATCTTCGCCGTGGGCCGGCTCTCCGACCACTGGTGGGTGCGGCTGCCCGCCGGCGCGGTGGTCGAGTTCTTCCGGGCCGTGCCCCTGCTGCTGATGATGTTCTTCATCTTCTTCGGAGTGCCGTTCATCACCGAGCAGCCCATGTCGATCTTCTGGGCCGTGGTGATCGGCCTGACCCTCTACAACGGGTCGGTGCTGGCCGAGGCGTTCCGGGCCGGCGTCCACTCGGTGCCCCGGGGGCAGAGCGAGGCCGCGTACGCGATCGGCATGCGCAAGAGCCAGGTGATGGGCCAGATCCTGATCCCGCAGGCGGCCCGCGCGATGCTGCCGGTGATCGTCAGCCAGCTCGTCGTGCTGGTGAAGGACACCGCGCTGGGTTACATCATCTCGTACAGCGAACTCATCCAGCTCGGCGTCAACAACCTCTCGGCCAACTACGGCAACGTGCTGCAGGCCGCCATCGTGGCCGCGATCATCTACATCATCGTCAACACGCTGCTCACCTCGTTCGCCGGGTGGCTCTCGCGACGCACGCGTCGCCGCGGTCGCGCGCCTCGGGAGGCCGGCACGGCGGCCGAGCAGGCCACCATCGGGCCCAGCATGGGCGGCGGAGGCGTTTCCTGACACCGTTCGAACGATGTCGCTGTGGCCCCGGACATACTCCGGGGCCACAGTGGTATTCCGGCTTGCCCTCGCGCCGTGACGCTTGCGATGCTGCCGCCATGATCTCCACGGACGACGTCACCAACGAGCCGTTACGAGCCCAGTTCGAGGTCTTCCTCGACGAGCACCGCCGGGCTCTGCACGACTGTCTCGACGATCTGACCGAGGAGCAGGTGCGGCGTTCCCTGGTGCCGTCCCGCACCACGCTGCTGGGGCTGGTCAAGCACGCGACCTTCGTTGAGAAGGTGTGGTTCGACGAGGCCGTCACGGGGCGTCCCCGGTCCGAGATCGGCATTCCCGCCGACCCCGACGAGTCGTTCATCCTGGATGATTCGGACAGCATTGCTTCCGTACGGGCTGATTTTGCCGCCGCTGTCGAGGCGTCTCGGCGGGCCGTCGCCGATCTCTCGCTGGACGACACCCTGACCGGCAACCGTCGCGGTCCGCTGCCGCTGCGCTGGATCTATCTGCACCTGCTGCGGGAACTGGCGCAGCACTGCGGCCACGCCGACATCCTGCGCGAGCAGCTGGGACTAACGAGCGAGCTCGGTGACTCGTGATTCCCGGACGACCGTGACCCGGATCTGCCCCGGGTAGGTCAGCTCCTCCTCGATCTGCTTCGCCACGTCGCGGGCCAGCACCGCCGCGCCGATGTCGTCGATGTCGTCCGGGCGCACCATCACCCTGATCTCGCGCCCGGCCTGCATCGCGAAGACCTTCTCCACGCCGACCTTGCCGGCGGCGATCTCCTCGATGCGCTCCAGCCTCTTCACGTACGCCTCGAGGCTCTCCCGCCGGGCCCCCGGCCGCCCGCCCGAGCAGGCGTCAGCGGCCTGGGTCAGCACGGCCTCGATGGTCTGCGGCTGCACCTCGTTGTGGTGCGCCTCGATCGCGTGCACCACGTCGTCGGACTCGCCGAACTTGCGGGCCAGGTCGGCGCCGATCAGCGCGTGGCTGCCCTCCACCTCGTGGGTCAGCGCCTTGCCGATGTCGTGCAGGAAGGCCGCGCGCTTCATCGTCGGGATGTCCAGGCCCAGCTCGGCGGCCATGATCCCGGCGATGTGGGCGGTCTCGGAGAGGTGCTTGAGCACGTTCTGGCCGTAGCTGGTGCGGTAGCGCAGCCGGCCCAGCAGCTTGGCCAGCTCGGGGTGCAGGTCGGTGATGCCGACGTCGACCAGCGCCTCCTCGGCGGCCCGGTCACAGAGGATGTCGACCTCGTTCTTGGCGCTGTCGAAGACCTCCTCGATGCGGTGCGGGTGGATGCGCCCGTCCAGCACCAGCTTCTCGAGGGTCAGGCGGCCGACCTCACGCCGTACGGGATCGAAGCAGGAGAGCAGCACCGCCTCGGGAGTGTCGTCGATGATCAGGTTGACGCCGGTGACCGACTCGAACGCGCGGATGTTGCGGCCCTCGCGGCCGATGATCCGGCCCTTCATCTCGTCGCTCGGCAGATGCAGCACGCTGACCACGCTCTCCGAGGTCTGCTCGCTGGCGATGCGCTGGATGGCGTCGACCACGATGTGGCGGGCGCGGGTGTCGGCGGTGCTGCGGGCGTCGCTCTCGATGTCGCGCACCAGGATTGCGGCCTCGCGCTTGGCCTGCGCCTCGATGCTCTCGACGAGCTCGGTGCGGGCGACCTCGGCGGTCAGGCCGGCGATCCGTTCCAGCTCGCGGCGCTTCGTCTCCTCGGCACCGGCCAGCTCGGCCTCGCGGCCGGCCAGGGCGCTCTCACGGCCGGCCAGATCGGCGTCCATCGTCGCCAGGCGGCGCTCCCGCTCGACCAGGCGCTCGACCTCGTCGGCGTGCAGGCGCTCGCGCTCGTCGATGCGGGAGGTGCGGCGCTCGACCTCGGCCGCCTGCTCCTTGGCGGTCGTGTTGAGCAGGGCGACCTCGCGCTCCCCCTGGCGGCGGGCGGCCGCGCGGACCTGCTCGGCGTCGGCCTCGGCCTGGCGGTGCGCGTGCTCGAGGATCGTGTCGGCTTCACTGTGCGCCGCTTCGAGAACGCGGCGGGCTTCGGCGCGGGCGGCGCTGGCCTCGGCCTTGGCGGCGGCGGCCTCCGCCCGTACGGAAGCCGCTTTGGCATTGGCGTCGTCGACCTTGGCGTTGGCGTCCTCAACCTTGGCGAGCGCGTCGTCGACGGCCTGACCCTGCCCCTGGGCGTCGGCCCGGACCTTGTGCAACTGGCGCAGCGCCCGTGCGCCGAGCACCATGCCGGCCACCACGATGGCGGCGAGGACGACGATCGCCACCACCAGCACCCAGTCCAGGGCGGTCGTCATCTGCCGCGTCTCCCCTCGATCGCCGGGCGCGTTGTGAGCACGCCGGCCAGTTGCGGGATGCCCGACCAAGGCAGACGACCGCAGGCGTCATCGAGCCGCCGCCCTCGAGGGGGACAACGGTGCTGAACCGCCCATATATCGAGCCACGCGACGCCTGCGGTCGGGCGCCGGGGCCTTGCTTGCTGGCTACAAGTGATGCCGGAAAGTTATGCGATCTATGTTGTGCGTGTTGCATGCGATGGTCGAACAAACCTTGTGTAACGCGAGGCTAGGTCGCGAGTGCCACTTCGGTCAAGGATCCATGATTCGGCAGCGGATGGGACTTAGGGCACAGACCTGCTTACGCCCAGCTCACGATACCGGTGGGCAAATCAGGCGTACCGGGACCAGAGATCGCGCATCGGATCCCACTTCTCACCCAGACCCTCTTTCCAGTACGCCAGCAGGTAACCGGCGACCGGGGTGTCGGCGTCGTCCCACCACATGCCGCTGACCGTCCGGGTGGTTCCACTCTCCGTGAGACGGTACGCGTACTCCACGTAATTGCCCGTGGTTCGGCCCGACGGGGTGGCCCTTTCCGCCGCGGGGGCGACGCCCGGGGTGAGCGTGCGGGCGTCGACGGCCTGACCCAGCGCCTTCACCCGGGCCTTGTCACGGTCGGCGGTCGAGTTGTATTCCACGAAGATCGCGCTCATGCCGTCGAGGGTGCAGCGGACGCGGGCCTTCTCGCCAGTGTTGGCCTTGGGACGCGAACAGGCCGACAAATAGGGCAGGAAACCCTCGGAGATCGCGGTGAGGCCGGTGCCGGCGAAGTCGGGCTGGTTGATCGCCACCTGGTTCTGTTCGAACACGCCGAGCTGACCGCTCGCGGTCGGTGCCGGGGCCGGCTCGGTCGTGGCCGGGGTGGCCTTCGGAGCGGTGGCGCGGCCGGCGAACCAGCCGCCCGTGCCGAACAGGAGGAGGCCCGCTACCAGGCCGGCGAGGATGCCCAGGACCAGGCGGCTGCGCTCGGGCGGTGGGGTCGGCTCGATGCGGCGGCCGGGTGGGGCGTTGAAGCCGTACGGGGTTTCGGTCCAGCCCTCCTGGCGCTCGCCGAAGGGGTCGGGGGCGGGGCTGCTCTGGAAGGGGCCGTAGCCGCTGCCGCTCGTCGGGCTGAAGCCGCCGCCGCTCGTCGGGATGTAGCCGCCGCCGATTGTCGGGTTCGAGCCGTACGGCGGGCCCGACGGGGTGCCCGGGTAGGGCGCGCCGCTGGACGGAGTACCGCCTGTCGGGGTTCCCGGGTACGACGCGCCGCTGGACGGAGTACCGCCTGTCGGGGTTCCCGGGTAGGGCGCGCCGCTGGACGGAGTACCGCTCGTCGGAGCGCCGCTCGTCGGGGTCTCGCCCGCTGGGGTTTCGCTCGTCACCCACGGCTGTGTGCCGGCGGGGTCACCCGGCCGTGCCGGGCCGTGACCCGCGGCCACCTGGTGCGACGATGCCGGGCTGGGGTTGCCCGGTGCGGCCGCGCCGGGGCCTCGGACCGTCTGGCGCGGGATCGTCTCGGCGGGCGGCTGCGCGCTGATCGGCGCGGTCGGCTCGGCACCCTCCGGGAAGGGACCGTAGCCCCGCCTTCCTTGCTGCGAAGACTCGGTCACAACACCGCATATTACCAATCAGTGGCGAACGCCGATGTCCGCCGACGACCCCCGCCACCTGGGAATTCGATCACATTCGATCGTCGCGACACCGATAATGACGAGTCCGGCCGCGGCATGTCGCCACGACCGGATTCGATCCGTTTTATCGCACTCAGGACCCGGTTCCGCGCCTCGGCCCCTGCATCTCAGGCCCGAGCCTCGGCGCCTGGCCGGACCGAGTCGGTTCCGTCAGGCCCGAGTGTCGGGCCGACGCCGCGTCACGAGCATCAGAACCACGCCGCCGACCAGCACGGACGCCCCGAGGCCGGCCACGCCGACCACGTTCATGCCGGTGACCGGAAGGCCGCCGCCACCACTCGAGCCGCCACCGCCGCCGGTGTCGTTGTCGTCGTCCTGGTCGTCGGACACGCCGCCGTCCTGGTCGTCCTCGCCGGTGCCGCCACCCGTGCCGGTGTCGTCGGTCGGCGGGGTCTCCCCCGGACCGTTGTCACTCGGCGGGGTCTCCCCGCCGTTGCCGGGCGGGGTCTCGCCACCGTTACCCGGCGGAGTCTCCCCACCGTCACCGGGCGGAGTCTCGCCACCATCGCCAGGCGGAGTCTCCCCACCGTCACCGGGCGGGGTTTCCCCACCATCGCCAGGCGGAGTCTCGCCACCATCGCCGGGCGGAGTCTCCCCGCCGTCGCCGGGCGGGTTCTCGCCGCCACCGCCGCCGGGGTTCTCGCCCGGCGTGCCCGGAGTCTCGTCGTCGCCGGGAGTCTCCTCGTCGGCGGCCGCGCCGACGTCCTTCGGGTCCTCGGTGACGATGACAACGCCACGCGTGGCGGTCTGCGTGGTCGCCGCACTGGCAGCGTGCCCACCGGCGAGCGCCGCGACGCCGACCGCCCCGACCAACACACCGAGGCGCGCGACCACGCGCACACCCCGGTGGCGCGCAAGCTGATTGATCCGCATGTCCCTCCCCGTTTTTCGTGCAGCGGGGACACTCCACATGCCAGAGACCCCCGCGATCCGGCCAGCAACGTAGCCCAGATCAGAGATCTCGCGCCATCCACACCCAGCGATATGTGGATTTCCGGACACAGATCGTTACCTATATAGACCACTTTCACCCAAGCGGCCGCCGGCCCATCACACTCCGCACCAGACTCACAGCGCACCCAGGCCAGGGCCCCGAACCCCGCCGGCGCAGTCACCCACGCTCCGGTTCCACCCCGATTACAGCCGAGCCACAACGCGGAAGCGCGGCACGACCCAGAAGCACGCGGCACGACGCGGCGTGACGGCGGGCGGCAGGGACGTGTCGGAGGGGCGTCAGGAATCGGGTCGGCGTCGGAGGCGTCAGGAATCGGGTCGGCGTCGGAGGCGTCAGGAGTTGGGGTCGGCGTCGGAGGCCATGGCGTCGGCGTCGATCTGGTCTGCGAACTCGGCCGCCTCAGCGTCGCGGGCGGCCAAGGCGTCTTTGACCGCCCGGATGGCCACACCGGCGGAGTAACCCTTGCGGGCCAGCATGCCGACCAGGCGGCGGAACACCGCGTCGGGCTCACCGCGGGCCGTGCGCAGCTTGCGGTCGACCAGGGCGCGGGCCGTTGCGGCCTCGTCCTCGTCGTCGACCGTTTCGAGGGCCTCGCCGGCCACCTCGGCGTCGACACCACGCTGGCGCAGCTCATTGGCCAGCGCTCGCCGGGCCAGCCCACGACCGTGATGCCGGCTGGACACCCACGCCAGGGCGAACGCGGCGTCGTCGATGATCCCGACCTCGTCGTAACGGTCGAGAACCTCGGCGATCACCTCTTCCGAGATCTCCTTGCGAGCGAGCACCTTGGCCAGCTCGGCCCGGGTGCGCGGCCGCACCGCGAGCTGACGCAGACAGATCTCGCGCGCCCGTTCGCTCTCGCTCTGGGCCGGCTGCTTGTTGTCGTTCCGCGTGTTCTCGTTCCGTTTGTTCTCGCCCGGCCCGGATTCCCGGTCGCCACCACGACGTCCACGACGCGAGCCACGTCCGCCCGCTCCCCCGGACCCGGACTCCCCGAACCGTCCACGAGAGCCACCGAGCCGCGACCGGCCACCTTCTTCGGATCCGTCACCGCCCCACGCACCGCGCGCCGCGCCGGCCGAGTCGTCACCAGAATCACGACGCGACGAACCACCACGCGACCAACGGGCAGGCGCACCGAAATCCTCATCCGCCGAACCGTCAGGGCCCGCGGAGTCATCCCACACCGACCCGCCAGGGTTCGCGGAGCCATCCCACGCCGAGCCGCCAGGGTTCGCGGAGCCATCCCACGCCGAGCCGCCAGCGTTCGCGGAGCCATCCCACGCCGAGCCGCCAGGCTCGGCGAAACGACCATCCACCGACCCCGCCGACGCACCAGAACCGCTGCGCGCCTGATCACCGCGCGCCGAACCCGCCGGCCGCGCGGAACCGCCGGTCAGGTCGTCCCACGTCACCTCGACACCCTCACCGGAGGCGCCGCCGAAGCCACGCCGCACCAAACCGGCGAACCCACCGGAAGCACCGCCGAGACCATGTGACGTTGCGTCGTCCTCCGGGCGAGAGCCGCCACCCGAGCCACGCCGCGTCCCCCGACCGGGCGCGCCGGCGGCGCCACCGCGACCGCGGCGTGTCGCCTCGCCACGCGCGCCGGGAGTATCGGCAAGGCCGTCGTCGTCGGAGTCGATGAAAAGGTCGTCACGGTAGGGGATTCCGCCCGGCGAGGCCCGACGGCGACGGATGGGAACGTTGCCGCGTTCCTGGTCGTCGCCGGCGGAGGGCTCGCCGGGCGGGTGCTCATCGTAGGCGCGGGCGGGACGGGGCGGAATCGGGTCCCACCCACGCCCGGAACGCGCGCCTCGCCGGGCCGGCACGATGCGGACCTACCGATCAGAAGTCGACCGGCGGGAGCTCGGGGCCGCCCGCGGCGTCGCCGGTGGTCTGGCCGACACCCAGCTTCTCGAGGATCTTCTTCTCGATCTCGGCGGCGACGTCGGGGTTCTCCTTGAGGAACTCGCGCGCCTTCTCCTTGCCCTGGCCGAGCTGGTCACCGTCGTACGTGTACCAGGCGCCGGACTTGCGGATGATGCTCTGCTCGACGCCGACGTCGATCAGCGAGCCCTCGCGCGAGATGCCCTTGCCGTACATGATGTCGAACTCGGCCTGCTTGAACGGCGCGGCCACCTTGTTCTTCACGACCTTGACGCGGGTGCGGTTGCCCACCACGTCGGTGCCGTCCTTCAGGCTCTCGATGCGCCGGACATCAAGGCGTACGGAAGCGTAGAACTTGAGCGCGCGGCCACCGGTCGTCGTCTCGGGCGAGCCGAACATGACGCCGATCTTCTCGCGGAGCTGGTTGATGAAGATCGCGGTCGTGCCCGAGTTGTTCAGGATGCCGGTGATCTTGCGGAGGGCCTGGCTCATGAGGCGGGCCTGGAGACCGACGTGGCTGTCGCCCATCTCGCCCTCGATCTCGGCGCGCGGCACGAGCGCGGCCACCGAGTCGATGACGATGATGTCGAGCGCGCCGGAGCGGATCAGCATGTCGGCGATCTCGAGCGCCTGCTCACCCGTGTCGGGCTGGGACACGAGCAGCGCATCGGTGTCGACGCCGAGAGCCTTCGCGTATTCCGGGTCGAGCGCGTGCTCGGCGTCGATGAAGGCCGCGATGCCGCCGTTGCGCTGGGCGTTGGCGACCGCGTGCAGCGCGACGGTCGTCTTACCGCTGGACTCCGGGCCGTAGACCTCGATGACCCGGCCGCGCGGCAGGCCGCCGACGCCGAGCGCCACGTCGAGCGCGATGGAGCCGGTCGGGATGATGGCGGTCTCGACGACCGGCCGCTCCCCGAGCCGCATTACCGAGCCCTTGCCGAACTGCTTGTCAATCTGAGCCAACGCCAGATCGAGCGCTTTGTCCCGGTCAGGTCCTGCCACCATGTCCGCCACCCCTGTACTCGATTTCGCGGGCGTCTTCGCCGATGCGCTTCTGTTCACCACGGGCAACAAGGTAGGCGGTGGGTATGACAAAAATCGACCGCCCCGCTCCAGCCTGTGGATGACCAAGCCGTTGTGGACAATAGCCGAACACGTGTACGACTATCGAGTGACACGCCAGAACGGGTGTACGAAAATCGCGTTAATGCAGGCGGGAAGGCACCCGATCGGGGTACGCGGCGACAACTGCACGCCAGATAGTGGCCGTATCGATACCGTCCGCAATCGCTTTGTTGATGGTCCGGTCGCCGAGACCGGCAAAAGAATGGTCCGCCGCGATGCTGCGCGCGTAGGCGGCGCCGAAGGCTTCCTCCAGCCGCGCCCAGAAATCCGTCAACCGCACCCCGCGAGCGTACCCATTCGCGTCGCCGGTCCCGGCGTACGGTCTCAGCCGCGCAGCCGCCGGTAGGCCCGCGCCGACAGCGGCAGGAAGATCGCCGTGAGCAGCAACGGCCAGCCCAGGGCGAGCCACACCGCCGCATCCGCCAGCGGCCCCTCGGTGATGCCGGTCGGGTTGCCGAACAGCTCACGGGTCGCCGACGCCGTGGCCGACAGCGGGTTCCAGGCGGCGATCGCACCCAGCCAGCCGGGCATCGTCTCGGCCGAGACGATGGCGGTGGACAGGAAACCGATCGGCCAGACCAGCACCTGGACGGCCATCGTGGCGCCCTCGCCACGGAACGACAGCCCGACGAAGATGCCGATCCAGAGCATGGCGAACCGGAACAGCAACAGCAGCAGGACGGCCAGCACCGCCGACGCCGGGTCGGAGGTGATCCGCCAGCCGATCAGCAGGCCGCCGGCGAGCAGGACGAGCAGTTCGACCGTCGAGTTGGCCATGTCGGCGCCGACCCGGCCGAGGGCGACCGAGGCACTGCCGATGGGCAGCGAACGGAACCGGTCGGTGATGCCCTTGCGGGCGTCGGCGGCCATCGCGGTGGCCGTGCTCTCGACGCCGAACATCATGCTCAGCGCCAGCATGCCGGGCAGCAGGAAGGTGATGTAGTCGCCGCCGCCGGGCACGCTGATCGCGCCGCCGAAGAGGAAGCCGAAGACCAGCAGCAGCATGATCGAAAACATCAGCCCGAAGATCGGGGTCCAGGGCTGACGGGCCCAGTGGGCCAGGTTCCGCTGGGTCAGAACCCAGCCGGCACGGACGGCGGTCATCGCGCGGCCTCCTTACCCGCCCGGACAGCGGTCGTCGTGGTCATCGTGCGGGTCTCCTTACCTGCCCGGACAGCCGTCGTCGTGGTCATCGCGCGGTCTCCTTCGGAGCGGCGGTCAGGGTGAGGAAGACCTCGTCGAGGGTGGGCCGGCGCAGCACCAGGTCGTCCGGTGTGATGCCCGACTCGTCGAGGGCGCGGACGACGGCGGAGAGCCCGGCGACGCCCGAGCCGACCTCGAACGTGAGGCTGTGCGCCTCGAGGTCGGGCACGGCCGGGATGCCGATCGCGGCGCCGAGCCGCTCGGCCACCTGGTCGAGAGACTCGCCGGCCGCGATCGTCACCGTCACCCGGTCGCCGCCGATCTGGCGCTTGAGGACGGCCGGGGTGTCGTCGGCGACCACCCGGCCGTGGTTCATCACCGAGATGCGCGCGGCCAGCTGATCCGCCTCGTCGAGGTATTGCGTGGTCAGCAGCACCGTGGTGCCGGCGGCGGCGACCTCGCGGACGCTGGCCCAGACCTCGTTGCGGGCCCGTGGGTCGAGCCCGGTGGTGGGTTCGTCGAGAAAGAGCACGGCCGGGGTGAGGATGAAACCGGCGGCGATGTCGAGCCGGCGGCGCATGCCTCCGCTGTAGGTCGACACCGCGCGGTCGGCCGCCTCGACCAGCCCGAACATGTCGAGCAGCCGATCGGCGCGGCTGCGGGCGTCCACTGCGCTCAGGCCGTACAGCCGGCCGAACATGACCAGGTTCTGGCGACCTCCGAGAATTTCGTCGACGGCCGCGTTCTGCCCGACGAGGCCGATCCGCCGCCGCACCTGAGAGGCCTGGTTCCGTATGTCGAAACCCGCGACCCTCGCCGTGCCCCCGTCGACGTCGATCAGGGTGGCCAGCGCCTTGACCGCCGTGGTCTTGCCGGCGCCGTTCGGGCCGAGGAGCCCGTGGATCACGCCGGGCGCCACGGTCAGGTCGAAGCCGTCGAGCGCCTGAACATCCCCGTATTTCTTCCGCAGTCCATCCGCCACCAGATTCATCGCAGCCCCTAACTCCGTATGCCTTACGGTGTTTGTCGCGCGAACACCGTACACCACACGAAGTAAGATCCGCACATGGAAAATCGGGACGTCGACCGCACCCTGACCCTGCTGTGGCGGCGGAAGCTGGGGACCCCGCAGGGCACCCGGGGACCGAAGCAGCGGTTCAGCGTCGACGAGGTGATCCGTGCCGGGATCGAGGTGGCCGACGAGGAGGGGCTACCGGCGTTCTCGATGCGCAAGGTCGCGGACCGGCTCGGCCTCAAGCTGATGTCGATCTACACGTACGTTCCGGGCCGCGAAGAACTGATCGGCTTGATGGTCGACGAGGTGATGGGCGAGCCCGGCCTGCCGCCGCACGAGGGTGACTGGCGTACGCGTCTGACCGCGGTGGCCCGGCAGATGTGGGACGAGTTCCATCGGCATCCGTGGCTGCTCCAGGTGGAACAGCCACGCCCGTGGATCGGGCCGAACGGCTCCGACCGGTGGGAGTGGCAGCTGTCCGCGATCGAGGGCGCCGGCTTCACCGACCTGCAGATGGATCAGACGATCACGCTGATCAGCGACTTCACCGCCGCCTCGGCGCGGGCCGACGTCAACGCCCTGCGCGTGGCCGAGCAGTCCGGCATCTCGGACCTCGAGTGGTGGGAGGTCAACGCGCCGGTGCTGGAGCGCCTGATGCCGCTCGACGCCTACCCGATCTCGGGCCGCGTCGGCACCGCGGCGGGGCAGGAGTACAACGCCGTACGGGATTCGGACCGTTCTTTCCGTTTCGGCCTGGACCGCATCCTCGACGGCCTGGACGACCTGCTCACTTCAGGGACGACGCCGCCACCTTGAGATCGTCGACCAGTCCGCCGTACGCGATCTCGCGGTTGTCGGCCCGCAGCACCGCCGACGGGTGGATCGTGGCGAGCGCGTTGATCTCGGCGACCGGGAAGTCTTCCGGGTGCTGGGCCGAGGCGGGCCACGGCATCAGGCGGCCGCGCTGCTGGGTGACCCGGAACGACGGGCCCAGCAGCGCACGCCCGGCGGTGGCGCCCAGGATGATCACCAGTTCGGGCTGGAGCAGCGAGAACTCGGCCACCAGCCAGGGGCGGCAGGCGGTGATGTGGGCGGGGCCCGGATTCTGGTGGATGCGCCGGGTGCCGCGCCGCTCGAACCGGAAGTGCTTGACCGCGTTCGTGATGTAGACGTCGCCGGCGTCGAGGCCGGAGTCGTCGACCGCCTCGCGCAGCAGGCGGCCAGCGGGACCGACGAAGGGCAGGCCTTTCTGGTCCTCGACGTCGCCGGGCTGCTCGCCCACCAGCACGACGCGGGCGTTCGCCGCTCCCCGCCCGAAGACCGTCTGGGTCGCGTCGGCGTGCAGCTCACAGCCCTCACAGCCGGCCGCGGCGGACTTGAGCTGCTCGATGCTCCGCGGCCCGGACGGCACCCACTGCTGTGCGCCGACCGGCGCGTCGGTCCTAGGCATGGAGAAGGTTCTACCCGAAACCAGCCCCGAGAAGCATCCGGGACCCCCTAACGAGTCGGCGTGTAGAGCGACGGTGGACGCACGGCCGTGGCCACCGCGTCGGCCAGCGCGGGAATCTCCTCCTCAAGCAAAGGGCCGATTGATATCCGTACGCCGGGAGGTGTCGCCACCCGGAACAGCGAACCCGGCGCCACGGCGTAACCCGCGTCGCGCAGCAGGCCGACCGTGCGCGTTTCGTCGGGGACGGGCACCCACACGTTGATGCCCGTGTCGCCCTCGGCGGGGACGCCCCTCGCACGCAGAGCCTCGAGCAGGGCGCGCCGGCGACGACCGTACGTCTGGGCCGCCTCGGAGATCGCCGATGTGATCTCGTCGTCGCGCCAGAGGTGCAGGAGCATGCGCTGCAGGACCGTGGAGACCCAGCCGGAACCGATGCGCATGCGCCCGACGACCCGGGCGATGGTGGCCTCGTCGCCGGCCAGCACGGCGATGCGCAGGTCGGGGCCGAACGGCTTGGACGCCGAGCGGGTGAGGGCCCACGCGCCGGTGACCGGGCCGATGACGTGGGGCGAGTGTTCGGCCAGCTCGGCGGCGTGGTCGTCCTCAATCACCAGGACGCCCGGATGACCCCCGAACAGGACCCGCAACGCCGCCGCCCGGGCCTCGCTGACGGCGGCACCGGTCGGGTTCTGCGCGCGGACAGTGACGACCGCGGCCCGGGCCCCGGCCTGGAGGGCGCCGGCCATCGCGGACGGGTCGGGGCCCTGCTGATCGACAGTGACCGGCAGCGGGCGCAGACCGAGCGCGGCCAGCAGGTCGAGCAGGTTGGCCCAGCCCGGGTCTTCCACGGCGACCGCGTCGCCCGGCCGCAGGTGGGCGGTGAGCAGCCGCTCGATCGCGTCGAGGGTGCCGGAGGTGACGGTGATCTCGGCTTCGGCGGCCGGAATGCCGCCCGCGACCAGGCGGGGGCGGGCGGCCTCGATCAGCTCGGGCATCGCGGCGGCCGACGCATAACCCTGGGGCGGGCCGTTGGTCTCGGCGACCGCCCGCAGCGCGCGGTCGAGCGGGGGCAGCAGCCGGATGTCGGGCTCGCCGGACGAGAGGTCGAGCACATCGGCGGGCACAGGCAGACGCATCGCGGACCGCGGACCGGCCACTGGCGGACGCGACCGGATGCGGGTGCCGCGGCGGCCCTCGGTTTCGACCACGCCGCGTTGCCGCAGCTCCTGATAGGCCTTCGACACCGTGGCCGGGCTGACGTGCAGGTCTTCGGCGAGGACGCGGACCGACGGGAGGGCCGCGCCGAACACCCAGTCACCACGGCGGACGCCCTCCTCGATGCTCGCGGAAATCGAGGCGGCGCTGTCACCCGTGACCTGATACTGTGCTGACACACGAGGAATTCTGTACTAGTACAGAGCAGAACGCAAGCAAGGCAGAACACAAGCAGGGAGGCCTCGAATGTCCGACACCTACCCCCGGACGAGCCGCACGACTGCCACCCGCTACCGCGACCGCATGCACTACGACCGCGCGCTGGCGCACGCCATTCTCGACGAGGCGTATGACTGCACCGTTGGCTTCGCGGTCGATGGTGAGCCGCGGGTGCTGCCGACCCTGCACGTGCGCGTCGGCGAGACGCTCTATCTGCACGGCTCGTCCGGCGGCCGCATGGGCTTGTCGGCCCGCGGCGGCGACGTGCCGGTCGCGGTCAGCGTCACCCTGCTCGACGGGCTGGTCTATGCCCGGTCCCACCTGCACCACAGTGCCAACTACCGCTCGGTGATCGTGCACGGCCGGGCCCGGCTGGTCACCGATCCCGAAGAGAAGCTGGCGGCCATGGCGGCCCTGGTCGACAAGGTCGGCGCCGGCCGGTCCGCCGACAGCCGCCCAGCCGACACGAAGGAGGCGGCGCAGACCAGCGTGCTCGCGCTGCCCCTGGTCGAGGTCTCGGCCCGGGCGCGGCGCGGTGGGGTCATCGACGACCCCGACGACCTCGCGTTGCCACATTGGGCGGGCGTTCTTCCCGTACGCCGGGTGTTCGGCCCGCCCGAGGCCGACGCCGGTGTCGAGGCCGACGTCCCGGCTTATCTGCCCGGTGCCGGCCTGCCGTGGGCCTTCCCCGTGCCGCTCGCCGGCCGGCATGTGCGCCTCGAGCCGCTGACCCTCGGCCACGCCGCCGGGCTGGTGGAGGCCACCGGCGACGACGGGGTGTGGGAACACCTGCCCACCCGCGCGCCCCAGACGACCGAGGCGATGCGTGACTATCTGGCCCGGTTGCTGCGGTTCCAATGGTCGGGCAGCCAGATCTGCTGGGCCCAGGTCGACCCCGCGACCGGCCGGGTGATCGGGATGACCAGCTATCACGACGTCGATCCCGACCGGCGGGCGCTGGCGATCGGGCACACGATCGTCGGGCGACCGTGGTGGCGCACGGGCGTCAACACCGAGGCCAAACTGCTGCTGCTCGAGCATGCCTTCGACACCCTCGGGGCCGAGCGGGTGTTCTGGCACACCGACATCCGCAACGAGCGCTCCCAGCAGGCGATTGCCCGGTTGGGGGCGGTTCGCGAAGGGGTGCTGCGGCGGCACAAGCAGCGGCCGGACGGTTCGTGGCGCGACACCGTAGTGTTCGGCATGACCGCCGACGAGTGGCCCGGGGCCGGGCACCGTCTGCGGGAGCTGTTGGCCGCGGGTGGATCCACCGCCCTCGCGGCCGCCTAGGAGGGCGCGATGCTGGGGATCACCGACTTCTGGACGTACGTGGTCGGCACGTTGGCGATCATCCTGCTGCCCGGGCCCAATTCGATCTTCGTGCTGTCGGTCGGGGCCCGGCGTGGGGTGCGGGCGGGCTATCAGGCCGCGGCCGGGGTCTTCCTGGGCGACGCCGTGCTGATGGTGCTGTCGGCGGCCGGGGCGGCGTCGCTGCTGCGCACCTATCCGCCGTTGTTCCTGGTCATCAAGTACGCCGGCGCGGCCTACCTGTTGTGGGTCGGGTTCGGCATCGTGCGGGGTGGCTGGCGCAAGTGGCGCAGCCGGGGCGAGCCGGGCGCGCTCGCGCTGGAGGAGCCGGCCGAGCTGCGCAGCCCGTTCCGCCGCGCGGCCGTGATCAGCCTGCTCAACCCGAAGGCGATCCTGTTCTTCGTCTCGTTCTTCATCCAGTTCGTCGAGCCCGGCTACGCCCATCCGGCCCTGTCGTTCCTGATCCTGGGCGCGGTGGTCCAGCTGTTCAGCGCGCTCTACCTGACCGCCCTGATCTTCGGCGGCAAGTTCCTGGCCGGCCAGTTCCAGCGTCGCCGCCGTCTGGCCGCCGGCGCAGCGGCAGGTGTCGGCGCCTTGTTCGTCGGTTTCAGCATCAAGCTGGCCACCGCCAGCGTCGGCTGACCAGAACGCGGGATCGGCGGAGTCGGCGCGGTCAACGCGAGCACGGTCAACACGAGCGCGGTCAACACGAGCGCGGTCAACCCGAGCACGATCAACCCGAGCACGATCAACCCGAGCACGGTTAACGCGGGCACGGTTAACGCGGGCACGGTCAACGCGAGCGCGGTCAACGCGAGCGCGGTCAACGTAGGGCTGCCGGTCGACGCGCGTCGGCGTCCAAATCAAGACGACCCGGGCGTGGATCAGCGGTGCGGGGGCCGAGCGTGGCGCGAACGCACTTTGGTGGGCTGTGTTGTGAGCGATGTGGCTGGGGCCGTTTGAAGGGTGTCGCGGGTGGCCCGGCCTGAACCGGGCCACCCGCGGACGGGCTGAGCGTTCGCCCCAATGGAACGCTCAGCCGGGGAGGGTCACTCCTCTTCGCCGCCGCCGCCGTCGTCGCCCTCGAAGACCTCTTCCATGGCCTCGCCGAGGATCATGCCGCCTACTACGCCGCCGGCTACGCCCATGGCCATGCCGCCCATGCCCATGCCGCCTCGGCCTCCGTGGCCGTGGCCTGCGTAGTGGCCGTGGTGGCCGTGACCGCCGTGGCCGTAAGCGGGGGCGCCGTAGCCCGGCGCGCCGTAACCGGGGGCACCGTGGCCGGGGGCGCCATAGCCGGGAGCGCCGTAACCGGGGGCGCCGTGGCCGGGAGCTCCGTAACCGGGCGCGCCATAGCCGGGAGCGCCGTGGCCGGGGGCTCCGAAACCGCCGGCGGAGCGGAGGCCCTGGTAGCGGCCGGTGGCCTCGGACATCCACTGCTCGACCACGGCGGTCCAGTCGGTGGTGTCGGCTTCGGCGTGGGAGACGCGGAAACGGCCGTACGCGTCGTGGCCGGGCTGCAGGAAACCGCCGCGCTTGTCGAACTCGAGCACCACCTCTACGCCCTGCGGGTCGGCGATGAAAGTGACCTCGACCTCGTTGATGGCACCCGCGTACTGCGGGGGCGGGTAGAACTCGATCTCCTGGTAGAACGGCAGCGTCATGCGTACGCCGTAGATCGCGCCGTGTTCCAGGTCGGCGTTCTTGAAGCGGAAGCCGAGCCGCGCGAACGCGTCGAGGATGCGCTCCTGGGACGGCAACGGGTGCACGGCCACGTGGTCGAGGTCGCCCTTGTCGACGGCCTTGGCCACCGACAGTTCGGTGCGCAGCCCCATCGTCATGCCGTGCAGCCGCTGGCCGTAGACGTCGGTGATCGGCGTCTCCCACGGCATCGGGAACGAGAACGGCAGGTCCCTCTGCTCGCCCTTGCGCAGCTGGAAGGCGCCGGCGACCGGCAGCCGGTGGAACTCGATGAGATTCTCGCCGTGCTCGGACTCGACGCGGGTGACCAGGCCCAGCACGATTCCCTCGATGGTGACGTCGTGGTCACCGCCGGCGATCCGCACCTGACCCTCAAGGGCCAGTCCGGGCCGCGTGTTCGGGTTGGCCAGCACGGTGTCGACGGTCGGGCCGCCGACGCCGAAGGCGCGCATCATCTTCTTGAAGACCACCGGGTCATTCCTCCTTGAATTGACGTTGGGGTGGCTTGGGAGACCCGGCGCGGGATACGCCGGGCCGAGGGGTCGAAGGGGACTTCAGGCGCGAGGAGCGCGCTCGGGCGAGAGGCCGTCGGAATCGCGCCGGGTCGAGGTCGTCGGGAACACGCCGGGTCGGGTGTCGTCGGGAACACGCGAGGTCGGGAATACGCCGGGTCGAGGTCGAAGGGACCTCAGCCGCGGGAACACGCCCGGGCCGAGGGGTCGGACGGGATCACGCGTTCGCGGTGGCGGGCAGGTCGTCGGTCTCGTCGTCGAAGCGGCCGATCACCTGTTCCAGCAGGTCTTCCAGGGCGACAAAGCCGACCTGGGCCGCGTCGTCGCCGGTGACGATCGCGAGCTGGGTGCGGCCGGCGCGCAGGGCGGCCACCGCCTCGACGACGTTGACCCCGGCGTCGAGCAGGTAGGCCGGTTCCATCAGTTCGCCCGCGGTCGCGGCCCGGCCGGTCGCGCTGGCCCGTACGGCTTCACGGACGTGCACGACGCCGACCACTCGGCCGTCCTCGTCCGTGACGGCGATGCGGGCGCGGCCGCTGGTGAGCGACGCGAGCTCGATGTCGGCGACCGAGGCCGCCTCGGGCAGCGAGACCAGTTGTGCGGTCGGGAGCATGACATCGCGTACGGGAAGGGAAGCCAGACTGAGAACGCTCGTGAGCAGCTCACTCTGCTCGGCCTCGATCAGGCCCTCGGCCCGCGAACGGTCGAGCAGGATGCGCATCTCGGCCGGCCCGTGGGCCTGGGCCAGCTGGTCCTGCGGGTGCACGCCGAAGGGCTTGAGCGCGAGGTTGGCCAGCGCGTTCAGCACGCGCAGGGCCGGGCCGACGATCCTCGCGTACATGCGGAACGGCAGCGCCAGCAGGATGGCCGAGCGCTCGGGGTGGGTGATCGCCCACGACTTCGGCATCATCTCGCCGATCACCAGGTGCAGGAACGTGACGATGATCAGGGCGAGCAGGAACGCGATGACGTGGCTGGCGACGTCGGGCAGGCCGATCGCGTGCAGGGCCGGGCCGAACAGGTGCTCCAGCGATGGCTCGGCGAGCGCGCCCAAGCCCAGGGAACACAGCGTGATGCCCAGCTGGGCGCCGGCCAGCATGACCGAGAGTTCACGGGTGCCGTCGAGCGCCGCCTTGGCCGCCCGGCTGCCGTTGGCCGCGGACTGTTCGAGACGGTGCCGCTTGCTCGCCACCAGGGCGAACTCGGCGGCGACGAAGAAGGCGTTGCCGATCAGCAGCAACGTGACCCAGAGCGCGTTCATCGTGAGATCCGAACCGTGAGGGGGACGTGCCGGTCGACGCTCTCCACCCGTACGGAAAGGGAACCGCCGTCGAGGGTGACCGAGTCGCCGGCCTGAGCCACCCGCCCGAGCCGGGCCAGCACCAGGCCGGAGACCGTCTCGTAGTCGTCGCCGACCGGAAGGTCGACGCCGGTGGCATCGGTGATCTCGTCGATCCGCCAGCGGGCCGGGACGAGCCACGAGCCGTCGGGCTGGCGCACCGGGGCGGGCTCCTCCTCGTCGTCCTCGTCGCGGATCTGGCCGACGAGCTCCTCGGCGATGTCTTCGAGCGTGATGATGCCGGCGAAGCCGCCGAACTCGTCGACCACGCAGGCGAGCTGACGGTGGGCCGAGCGCAGGCGTTCGAGGACCGTGGGCAGTCGCAGCGACGACGGGACCAGCACGGGGGCCGACATCACGGAGGAGATCGGCGTGGTGGCGCGGTCGGCGGGGGCGATGGCCAGGATGTCGGCGATGCTGACGACACCCACGATTTCGTCGACCACGTCACCCCGTACGGGGAAACGGGATCTGTGGGTGTCGAGAAGAGCCACGACGTCGGCCGCGCTCGCTGTCGCGGGCACGGTGTGGACGTCGACGCGCGGGATCATGGCCTCGGCCGCCGTGCGCCCCCGGAAGTCGAGACCACGGTCGAGCAGCGTGGAGAGCTCGGCGTCGAGACCGCCGTTGGCCCGCGACTCACGGATGATCTGCTCGAGATCCTCCTCGGTCGCGCCCTCGGGCAGCTCCTCGATCGGCTCGATGCCGATGCGGCGCAGCAGGCCGGCGGCGGTGCGGTCGAACAACCGGATGATCGGCCCGAAAACGGTCAGATACATCAGCGTGGAGCGGCTGAGCACCTTGGCCAGGGTCTCGGCGCGGGCGATCGCGAGGTTCTTCGGGGCCAGCTCGCCGAACACCATCTGCACGATGGTGGCGATCAGCAGCGCCGCCGCGACCGAGACCGGCATGCTCACCGCGGTCGGCACGCCGGCCCCGCCGAGCAGCTCGGACAGCCCCTCACCGATGAACGGCTCGGCGACGTAACCCACGAGCAGTGCGGTGACGGTGATGCCGAGTTGCGCGCCGGAGAGCACGAACGAGAGGCGCTCGGTGACCTTGAGGGCTCGGACGGCGGCCTGGTCGCCCTGTTCGGCGTCGCGGCGCAGCTTGCCGCGGTCGGCCGCGACATAGCCGAATTCCTGCGCCACGAAATAGCCGGTGACCGCGGTCACCACAAGCACCAGGAGGAGGCCGGTGACGATCAACACGGCCGGAAAGATCTGACGGGACGCCGGGCCGAGCCCGGCTGTCTACTGCCGCTCATGACCGGAAACCCTAACAACTCCGGCTGAAGGATTGCTGTGAACCGGGTGACCTAACGCTGTGCGTAGAAGGTGGTCAGGGCCATGTTGATCTTAGCCAGGTCGCCGGTCCAGTCGAAGTCGCGCGTGGTCCAGCTGATCGCGAAGCCCCGGCCGGCCTTCACGAACCAGCGGGTCTGCGCGTGCATGCGGACGCCGTCCGCGGTGTACCGGTACTCCCAGTCGGCGGTCTTGTTGAGGAGCGGCTTCTTCTCGAGCGTCACCAGTTCGTAGCCCGGCAGCGCGCCCGCCTGCACGAGCCGGGCCGCCTCGGCGCGGCACGCCTGCACCGGGTCGCCGGCCGGGTTGCGGCCCGTGTCGAGGCTCAGCACGGTGTCGCCGACCGGGTCGCGGAAGCAGTACGTCGTGCCGATCCGCTGCCAGGTCCAGCCGTCCGGCACCGGCATGTGGAAGCCGCGGCCGTTGGTGAAGTAGGACCAGCCGGGGGTCAGCGCCCAGTCGTTGCCCCCGCGCGGCGCACCCGGCAGCGGGAGCTTGGGGAGGTTCGCGGGGGCCGGACGGGCGCAGGCCGCCGCCGAGAAACCCGCGGCCACGGCCGGCGAGGGTGGCGCGCTCGCCGGCGGCCGCGTGGGGCCGGCAGTGGGTGTTTCCTGGATCAGGTAGCTCGCGAGGATGCCGCCGACACCCAGCACCGCCACCAGGGCCAGGCCGGCCGCCACCAGGGCCGGGCGGGACTGACCGGCCGCCACCAGGGCCGGGCGGGACCGGCCGGTCGGCGTCGCCTCTCTCGGATGATCAATTTCGGACCCGATGACGGACGGCACCCGGCGCGGCGACGGCACCCGGGGCGGGGGCGGGGTGGACGCGAGGATCATGCGGAGACGCTGTTCGGTCTCGGCCGCGGTCAACCTGTCCCGCGGCTGGCGACGCAGCAGGCCGGTCAGCACCGGGCCCAGCATCCCGGCCCGGGCCGGCGGGTCGGGCTCCTCCGTGGCCAGCGCCATCAGGGTGGCCATGGCGTTCTCGCGCGCGTAGGGGGAACGGCCCTCGACCGCCGCGTAGAGGGTCGCGCCCAGCGACCACAGGTCGGACTCCGGGCTGGAGGTGCCGTCGCGGGCGCGCTCGGGCGACACGTACTGCGGGGAGCCGACCACCAGGCCGGGCCCGGTGACGGCGCCGTCGTCCACGAAGGTGGCCAGACCGAAATCGGTCAGGACCACCCGGCCGTCGAAGCCGATGAGCACGTTGTGGGGCTTCACGTCGCGGTGCAGCACCCCGGCCTCGTGGGCGGCGCGCAACGCGTCGAGCAGGGCCACGCCGATGCGGGCGGCGGTGGCCGGGGAGAACGGGCCGTCCTCGTGGATGACCTGGTGCAGCGAGCGCGACGGCACATACTCCATCACGATCCAGGGCAGGCCGTCGGCGTGGACGACGTCATAGATGCGTACGACGTGGGGATGGTTCAGCCGTCCGGCGCTGCGGGCCTCGCGCAGAGTGCGGTCACGCAGCCGGGCGCGTTCCTCGTCGGTCATCCAGTCGGGCGGGACGAACTCCTTGACCGCCACGTCACGGTCGAGCATCTCGTCGCGGGCCCGCCAGACACGGCCCATGCCACCGGAGCCGACCGGCTCGCCGAGACGATACCGACCGGCGACGAGCATGCGTCCGACCGCCATCCCGCCCCCACCCGTCGACTCGTTTCCCACCATAATTCGGCCGCCCGGACAGCGGAACGGCGATCACCCGGCCACCGCGTAGACCACGAGGTTGTCGCGGTAGGAACGCAGGGTCCGGTCGAAGACACCGCCACAGGTGATCAGCCGTAGCTGGCGGTCCGGGGTCGGGCCGTACACCTCCTCGGTCGGGAATTCGGTCTTGGGATACCAGCGGATCGCCGTGACCGTGAAGCTGAGGGTCGCGCCGCCGCGGACGACGTCGATGCGGTCGCCAGTGGTGAGGTCGCGCAGGCGGTAGAAGACGGCCGGGCCCTCCCGCGAGTCGACGTGGCCGGCTATGACGGCCGGGCCGTTGTCGCCGGGGGCGGTGCCGTCCGCGTACCAGCCGGCCAGGGCGAACTTCTTCGGCGGCTGGAGGGCGCCGTCGGGGCCGATCTTCAAGGTTTCGAGGGGCGTGTCGATCTTGATCGCGCCGACTCTCAGGCGGGTGGGGGCGCCGGTGGGAGCCGCGGCGATGCTGCCGAAAGGGTCGCCTGCGGGTCGTTCCGCGGTTCCGTTTTTTGTGGCCGCCTTGGTTGCTCCGGTCGTGGTTGCGCTGGTCGCGGTTGCGCCGGCGGTGATGCCGGCCCAGCGGCCCAGGTCGGCGGGGACGCGGTCGGTCATGACCAGATATCCGGTGGCTGCGATGGCGGCGGCCAGCGCTGCGGCGGCCACGGGGAGCGCGACCCCCCTCTTTGGTACTGGGTCGGGGCGGTCCTTTCGCAGCTGGGCCGGAGGCTTCCCCGGCGGCAGACTCGGGGCGTCATCAAAACCGTTTCCCCGTACGGGGTTTTGGCCGCCCACCGGCGAGGAGGAGTGAGTGTCCATGGACTTGGGGTCGTCTTTCCGGGCAGCCACGTCGCGCATGTCTCCCGGGCCGCCACCGGGCCGTTCGGGGTGACCGGGGATCGCCGCCCGGATGGGTGGCGGAACGATGGTGGCCGGTTCCGGGATCTCGGCCGGGGTTTCGGGGTCGGTCGTCTGCGGAGCTTTAGGGAAGACGCGGCGCGGAAAGGGGGCGGCGGCTTGTCCCAGACGTAGGTGCCGGCTGGGCTTGGGCCGCGGGATCGACAGCGCACCGGGCACGAGGGCGCGGGCGCGGACCGTCCCGGGCTTGACGAGTTTGGCCTTGCCGCGGGCGACCCAGCTGATCTCGCCCATGGCCACCGGCGCCGGCAGCTCGTGGGCGGCCGCGGGCTCCTGCGCCTCGCACGGAGGCGTGGCGGGCTCGTTCGCACCGTAGGGAGGCGTGGTGCCGTACGGGGGCGTGGCGCCGTACGCATCGCGCAGCGGGGCCTCACGCTCGCCGTGTTCGCCGCGCTCGTCGGGCGCGTCGGGCGCGTCGGTGTTCGGCGCGGGGAGAGCGGCTGGGCTGAGAAAGGCTGGACCGAGGGCAAGCGGGGTGGGGGCGGGAGGGAGGGCAGGGAGGGCGGGGCGGGCGGGGACCCGGACGATCAGCGGGGTCTCGTCGTCGTCGGGAGTCACCGGTGGGCCTCAGGCTGTGCGGAGCCGACGACGCAGGACCATGGTCAGGGCGCCGGCGACCAGGGCGGCCGCAGCCGCCGCGATCAGCGCGCCACCAACCGGCGAGCCCGGCGCGCTGCCACCGGCCCCGGTCGCGACGCTGCCCAGCGGGACCGTCCCCTGCCGTTCGGCGTCGACGTGCAGCTCGGGCTTGAGGCCGCCCGCATCGTCGTCGAGCACCACCAGCGAATAGACGCTGCCGGCGCCCAGGGTGCAGGGCAGCTCGCTGGCGCGACCGCCGCCCGTGGGCTCGACCCGCACGCTCCACTTGCCGGGGTTGACCTCGCGGTAGGCCGTCGTGGTGGCGAACTCGACACCGTCGGCGATCTTCGCGCCGCTCTTGCCGGCGACGTCGAGAACCGGCGCTTTCACCGAGGCCTGGATGACGCGGACCTTCGACTTTCCGGGGTCGGGCAGGCGCAGGTCGTCCTTGAGGACGCGCAGGCCGAGGTCGGCGAACCGGCCCACGCCGGCGACCGTGTAGGCGCCTTTGTCCTCCACGCCGACCTGGGTCGTGATCACCGGCTTCTCGCTCGCGGGGGCACCTGCTTTGCGCATGGCGACCTGGTAGCTGCCCGCGGGCAGGCGCAGGTAGCGGGACATGTCGCCGTACGCCACCGCTTTGAATGTCTGGGGCTCGACCGCGCCCGACTCCGACCTCAGATAGACGTCGACGGCCGGCGTGTCGGGCGAGAGGTGGGCCAGGCGCACATATCCGTTGCCGGCCGCCGCGTGGGCCGGTGGCGTACCGATCATCACCAGGGCGAGCGCCGCCGCGCCGGCCGCGAGGGTTCTTCCGAGCACGGAACCTCCTCCATCCAGTGGCGCCCATGTATATCCGTCTTGGACTCGACCGCACCATGGTCCGGGACGTCAAGAAATTCCGCTGGCCGGACGTCCCTCCCGTGCCCGGATGACCCTTTCGCGAGGGTTCAGTTTTTGTCGTACCCCCGAGGGAACATGGGTCCATGCGAGAAGTCCTGGAGCAGTTCGGTCCGGCCACGCGCGAGTGGTTCACGGCGGCCTTCGCCGAGCCCACCGCCGCGCAGGCCGGCGCCTGGCGTGCGGTCGGCGCCGGGCGCAACGCCCTCGTGGTCGCGCCGACCGGCTCCGGCAAGACGCTGGCCGCGTTCCTGTGGTCGCTCGACCGGCTGGCCCGCGAGCCCATGCCCGAAGATCCGAAGCGGCGCTGCCGGGTGCTTTATGTCAGCCCGCTCAAGGCGCTCGCGGTCGACGTCGAGCGCAACCTGCGGGCTCCGCTCACGGGCATCCGTCAGGCGGCCGGGCGGCTCGGGCTCGCTCCTCCCGACATCACGGTCTCCATGCGTACGGGCGACACCCCGGCCGACGAGAGGCGACTGTTCGCCCGCACTCCGCCCGACATCCTGATCACCACCCCCGAGTCGCTGTTCCTGCTGCTCACGTCGGCCGCGCGGGATTCGCTGCGCGGGGTCGAGACGGTGATCATCGACGAGGTGCACGCGGTCGCCGCCACCAAGCGCGGCGCTCACCTGGCGTTGTCGCTCGAACGGCTCGACGCGCTGCTCGGGCGCCCGGCCCAGCGCATCGGGCTCTCGGCCACCGTGCGCCCGATCGACGAGACGGCCCGGTTCCTCGGGGGCGCCCACGACGTCGAGATCGTCCAGCCGCCGACGGCCAAGACCATCGAGGTCGCGGTCGAGGTGCCGGTCGAAGACATGACCCGTCTCGACGAGGTGCCCGACGTCGACCCCGACGATCCGGGGGCGGGTCGCAACACCCCGTCGATCTGGCCCGCGGTCGAGGAAAGGGTGCTCGACCTGATCGAGGCCCACCGGTCGACGATCGTGTTCACGAATTCGCGGCGTGGCGCCGAGCGTCTGTGCGCGCGGATCAACGAGCTGGCCGCCGAGCGGGCCGGTGTCGAGCTGGAACAGGCGGCGAAACCGCCGGCCCAGGTCATGGCCCAGGCTGGGCAGTCCGGCGGCGCGCCCCCGGTCGTCGCGCGGGCCCATCACGGCAGCGTCTCCCGTGAGGAACGCAAGCAGATCGAGGAGGCGCTGAAGTCCGGCGTCCTGCCCGCCGTGGTCGCCACGTCCAGCCTCGAGCTGGGCATCGACATGGGCGCGGTCGACCTCGTGGTGCAGATCGAGGCGCCGCCGTCGGTCGCGGCGGGGCTGCAGCGCATCGGCCGCGCCGGTCACCAGGTGGGCGCGGTCTCGCGCGGGGTCGTGTTCCCGAAGCATCGCGGCGACCTGGTGTCGTGTGCCGTGGTCGCCGACCGGATGTCCGTCGGCGCGATCGAGGAGCTGCGTTACCCGCGCAACCCGCTCGACGTGCTGGCCCAGCAGATCGTGGCCATGGTTTCGCTCGACGCGTGGCAGGTCGACGAGATGGCGGCCCTGGTGCGCCGGGCCGCGCCGTTCGCCGAGCTGCCCGAGTCGGCGCTGCACGCGGTGCTCGACATGCTGTCCGGGCGTTATCCGTCGACCGCGTTCGCCGAGCTGCGTCCCCGCCTGGTGTGGGACCGCGGCACCGACGAGTTGACCGGCCGTCCCGGCGCGCAGCGTCTCGCCGTCACCAGCGGCGGCACGATTCCCGACCGGGGCATGTTCGGCGTGTTCCTGGCCGGTTCGGAGCGGGCGTCGCGGGTGGGCGAGCTCGACGAGGAGATGGTGTACGAGTCCCGGGTCGGTGACGTGTTCCTGCTGGGCTCGACGTCGTGGCGCATCGAGGACATCACGCCCGACCGGGTGCTGGTCTCCCCCGCGCCCGGCGCCCCGGCGCGCATGCCGTTCTGGAAGGGCGACTCCCCGGGCCGGCCGATCGAGCTGGGCCGGGCGATCGGCGCCCAGCTGCGTTCGCTGACCCGGGCCGCCGACGACAAGGCGACCGCCACGCTGCGCGAGTCCGGTCTCGACGAGTGGGCCGCCGGCAACCTGGTGGCTTACCTGCGTGAGCAGCGTGAGGCCACCCGTAACCTGCCCGACGACCGTACGGTGGTGGTCGAACGTTTCCGTGACGAGCTGGGCGACTGGCGCATGACCGTCCACTGTGTGCTCGGGGCGAAGGTCAACGCGCCGTGGGCGCTGGCGATCGCGCGGCGGTTGTCCGAGCGTTACGGCGTCGACGGTCAGGTCATGCCCTCCGACGACGGCATCGTGGTGCGCCTGCCCGACACTGCCGAGGAACCGCCCGGCGCCGATCTGGTGGCGTTCGACCCTGAAGAGATCACCCAGCTGGTCGAGGAGTCGGTCGGCACGTCGGCGCTGTTCGCGTCGCGTTTCCGCGAGTGCGCGGCCCGGTCGCTGCTGTTGCCCCGCCGCGACCCGCGCCGCCGTCAGCCGCTGTGGCAGCAGAGGCAGCGGTCGGCCCAGCTTCTCGACGTGGCCCGCGAGTTCGCCGACTTCCCGGTCACGCTCGAGGCGGCCCGCGAGTGTCTGCAAGACGTCTTCGACCTGCCCGGCCTCACCGGCCTGATGCGCGAGATCGCCGGCCGCAAGGTGCGCCTGATCGAGGTCGAGACCCCGCGGCCCTCGCCGTTCGCCCGGTCCCTGCTTTTCGGCTATGTCGGAGCTTTCCTGTACGAGGGTGACGCCCCGCTGGCCGAGCGGCGCGCCGCCGCGCTGGCTCTCGACTCGACGCTGCTCGGCGAGTTGCTGGGCCGGGTCGACCTGCGCGAGCTGCTCGACCCCGACGTGGTCGGCGAGACTGAGGCCCAGCTGCAGTGGCTGACCACGCAACGGCAGCCGCGCGACGCCGAAGACGCGGCCGAGCTGCTGCGCCTGCTGGGCGACCTGTCCCCGACCGAGCTCGCCGTGCGCGGGGTCGAGGAATCGTGGATGTCCACGTTGGAGACGAACCGGCGGGCGATCCGGATCCGCGTGGCCGGCGAGGAACGCTGGATCGGCATCGACGACGCCGGCCGCTACCGTGACGCGCTCGGTGTGGCGCTTCCGGTCGGGCTGCCCGAGGCCTACCTGTCGTCGGTCGCCGATCCGCTCGGCGACCTGGTGGCCCGCTATGCGCGTACGCACGGCCCGTTCGCGGCGGCGACCTGCGCGGCCCGGTTCGGGCTCGGGGTCTTCGTGGTGGAACAGGCGCTCAAGCGGCTCTCCGCGACCGGCCGGGTGGCGCAGGGCGAGTTCTCCCCCGGCGGCGCGGGCAGCGAGTGGTGCGACGCCGAGGTGCTGCGCATGCTGCGACGGCGGTCCCTGGCCGCGTTGCGCCGCGAGATCGAGCCGGTGCCGCCGCGGGTGCTGGCCGCGTTCCTGCCGCGCTGGCATCAGATCGGCGGCAACGCCCGGGGCATCGACGCCCTGGCCGCCTCGATCGAGCAGCTGCAGGGCATCGCCGTGCCGGCCTCGGCGTGGGAGCGGCTGGTGCTGCCGGCCCGGGTGGCGGATTACGCGCCCCCGATGCTCGACGAGCTGAGCGGCGGCGGTGAGGTGCTGTGGGCGGGTTCGGGGTCGATCGGCAACAACGACGGCTGGGTGACGCTGGCCTACGCCGACGCCGCGCCGCTGCTGCTGCCTCCGCCCGACGACGAGTTCGCCGCCACGCCGCTGCACCAGGCCGTGCTCGACGCGCTGGACGACGGGCAGGCGCTGTTCTTCCGCTCGTTGTCCGACCGGGTCGGCTCGACCGACGACACCGCGTTGTCGGCCGTCGTGTGGGACCTGGTGTGGGCGGGCCACCTGACCAACGACACGCTCGCCCCGCTGCGGGCCCTGCTCGGCGGCAGCGGCGCCCACAAATCAAAGGCCGCCCCCGCCCGTACGCGATATCGCCGCCCCGGCCGAGCCGTGATGCCGGCGCGTGGCGGCCCGCCGAACATGGCCGGTCGCTGGTCCCGGCTGCCCGACCGTGATCTCGACCCGACCCGTCGCGCGGCCGCCCTGGCCGACCTGCTGCTTGAACGCCACGGCGTGGTCACGCGCGGCGCGGTCATGGCCGAGGGCCCGGTCGGCGGCTTCGCGGGGGTCTATCCGGTGCTCGGCGCGCTCGAGGAGCGGGGCGCGGCCCGCCGGGGCTACTTCGTCGAGGGTCTGGGGGCGGCGCAGTTCGCGGTGCCGGGCGCGGTCGACCGCCTGCGGGCGCTGGCCGAGCCCGCCGAGCTGGCCAAACGCACCGGCACGACGGCCGTGGTGCTGGCGTCGACCGATCCCGCCAACCCGTACGGCGCCGCCCTGCCCTGGCCCGAACGCATCATCGACAGCGGCGACGGCGAGCCGGTGGCCAAGGCCGGTCACCGGGCGGGCCGCAAGGCGGGTGCCCTGGTGATCCTGGTCGGCGGCGACCTGACCCTCTACGTCGAACGCGGCGGCCGCACCCTGCTGTCCTTCACGGACGACCCGGAGGCCCTGGTGGCGGCCGGCCAGGCGCTGGCGGCCTCGGTGCGGTCCGGCGCCCTGGGCCCGATGTCGGTGGAACGAGCCGACGGCGAATCCGTCCATGCCTCCCCGCTGCGAGACGCCCTGACCGCGGCCGGCTTCCGAACAACACCGAGGGGGTTGCGTCTGCGCGGATGATCGTCTCCTGGAACGAAGACGCCCGTGGCCTGCCCCTCGAAGGTTGACCTCCGGTGATCGCCGGCCCTGCTCGGGCAACAGGACCGGCGGGCGGCGGGACCCGGTGATGATCGAGGAAGACGTTGTCGCCGGTGTTCGGGTGCGGTCAGCCGATGAAGACACCGCACGAGGGTTGGCCTATGGGGATATGGGTGCGATCAGCCGGTGATGCACCGACCCACCCCGGCTGGGGAGGACCGGCGGTGGGTCAGATCGGGCAGGTGATCGGGCCGAGTCGATTCGCACGGTCCGGGTCGTCGCCGAGGTCAGCCGGTGAGGCGGGTCAGCTCGCTGCAGGGGGTGGTGGGCGGGAGGCGGCCGGCGGTGAAGGCGGCGGGTGTCACGCCCATGAAGGCACGGAAGTCGCTGATCATGTGGGCCTGGTCGAAGAAGCCGGCGTCGTCAGCCAGGGATGACCACTGGCGGGTGCCGGCCTCTTCGAGCACGCGGCGCAGGCGGGTGATGCGGGCGAAGTGTTTGGGCGACAGGCCGATCTCGCGGGCGAAGACGTTGCGCAGGTGTCGTTCGCTCACGCCCAGGTCGACAGCGGCGTCGGCGAGGCGCCGCGAACCGCCCGACAACGACCGCACGGCCGCGGCCAGCAAACCGTCGTCCGGTGCCCAGGCCTCCGCTGCCGCAACTTCGGGCGAGCTGTCGACCCGGATCGCGCCGGCCGGGCTGCCGACCCCCACCGCGCCGGCCGAAGCGCCGAACAGCGCTGCCCCGGCCGGAACGCTGAACTGGCTGTCGGCTCTCGTGGGAACTGGCTGCGCGGTGGCTGTCGGTGTGAACGGGTCGGGCGGACGGGGTGCGCGCGACGGGAATGCGCCCTCGGTGGGGAAGCCGAGACGGGAACCGACCGCGTTCTGCAAGAGGTCGAGCACACGAGCGGTGTCGGGGGCGGCCGCCTTCAAGGAGGCGGTCAGGGCGGCGCCGTCGGTGCCCCAGAGGTCGGTTATCCGGACGGTTCGGTCGGCCAGCGCCTGGATCGGGATGCCGAAGAGGGCCCGGGCCACTCCGGGCCGCAAGCGGAGGCGTACGCAGACCGGGACGCCCTTGCCCGCGTGGTAGCGGCCCCTCGTGCGCGGGCCCACGACGAACAGGTCGCTCCGGCCGGAAGCGGTCGTGCGGAAAGCGAGCGCCGTCGCCGGGTCGGGGATCTGGACCACGGTGGCGCTGTCGGTCAGGCCCGATACCACCTCGACGTCGGCCAGCATGGGACCACGCTAGCCGGGGGAACGGTGGGCGGGCAGTGCCGAAAGTTCCAATACGGATGTGGGGCGGGGCCACGATCGTGAGGAGCATGATTCTGGTACTCGGTGCCACCGGCACCACCGGCTCCGCCCTGGTCGAGACGCTGCTCGCGCGGGGACGGGAGGTCACCGCCGTCACGCGGGATCCGTCCAAGGTCGCCGTGCGGGACGGGCTCGCGGTCAGCACCTCGATCGTTCCGGCCGAGGCGATCTATCTTGTCGCGCCGCCTGGGCCCGAGATCGTCGAGCACGACCGGCGTTATCTCGAGGCGGCCCGGGCCAACGGGATCGGGCGAGTGGTGAAGTTGTCGGCCATCGGGACTCCCGAAACGCCCGTACCGGACAACCAACTGGGTAGTTGGCATCAGCCGGGTGAGGAGGCGGTTCGCCGCAGCGGGCTGGTGTGGACGATCCTGCGGCCGACGACCTTCGCCTCCAACTCGCTGGCCTGGGCCGACGATCTGCGGAGCGGCCGGCCGGTGCCGAACTTCTGGGGTGACGGGCAGCAGGGTGTGATCGACCCGGCCGACATCGCGGCCGTGGCAGCCGAGGCGCTGACCGGTGATGACCACGATGGACAGACCTACACGCTGACCGGGCCCGAGCTGATCACGGTGCCCGAACAGGTGGCGATTCTCGGCGAAGTCATCGGCGGCGGGGCCACGACGAAGGACATGGACGCCGGGGAGATCGGGGTCTTCGCGGAGGGCGCCCGGTTCGTCCGCGAGGGCCGCAACGCCGTCCTCACCGACGACGTCGAGCGAATCCTCGGGCGCCGCCCGGCGACGTTCCGAGCCTGGGCCGAGGCGAACCGCGCCCGTTTCCAGCCCGCCTGAAACCGGGACCCAGCAGCCAGCCAGACGGAAGCAAGCGGCGCGGGACGGAAGGGACAGCAGCCGACCGCGCGAAAGCGAGCGGCAGCAGGCGGAACCGAAATGGCGGCCGATCACGCAGAAGCAGGCGGCAGCAGGACGACGGGACGGCGGCCGGCGCCCACCCGTGGAGGTGGGCGCCGGTCGGGAAACTAGAGCTTCGACGCCACCTCGGCGGCGACCAGCTCGATGTGGTCGAGGTCGCTCAGATCGAGGACCTGCAGGAACAGGCGGGAGGCACCGGCCGCCCGGTAGGCCTCGATGATCTCGACGGCCTCGGCCGGAGTGCCGACCACGCCGCCGTTCTCGCGCATCTCTTCGACCTCGCGGCCGATCGCGGCGGCCCGGCGGCGCACCTCGGCGTCGTCGCGGCCGACGCAGAGGACCGCTGCGGCCGAGAACGTCGGCAACGCCGTACGGCCGATGGCCTCTGACGCCGCCCGCACCCGCTGGAACGTGGGCGCCACGTCGCTGATCTTGGAGAACGGGACGTTGAACTCGTCGGCGTAGCGGGCCGCCAGCGCGGGGGTCCGCTTCTTGCCGTGGCCGCCCACGATCACCGGCGGGCGCGGCGACTGGGCCGGTTTGGGCAGCGCCGGCGAGTCGTTGAGCTGGTAGTACTTGCCCTGGAAGTCGTACGTGCTCCCGACCGGCGTCGACCACAGCCCGGTGATGATCTCGAGCTGCTCCTCGAGCCGGTCGAAACGCTCGCCCACGGGCGGGAACGGGATTCCGTACGCGGTGTGCTCCGCCTCGAACCACCCGCCGCCGAGCCCGAACTCGATGCGCCCGCCGCTCATCTGGTCGGCCTGCGCGACCGCGACGGCCAGCGGGCCGGGCAGCCGGAAGGTCGCGGACGTGACGAGCGTGCCGAGCCGGATCCGCGAAGTCTGCACGGCGAGCGCGGCCAGGGTGAGCCACGCGTCGCTGGGGCCGGGCCGGCCGTCGCCGCCCATCGTCACGTAGTGGTCGGAGCGGAAGAACCCGTCGTATCCGCTGGCCTCGGCGGTCTGCGCGACCTTGCGCAGGTCGTCGTGGCTTGCCCCTTGCTGGGGCTCGGTGAAGATCACGAGACGCATCACCCAACCCTGCCAGATCGCTCCCGGCGCGCCCTGTGGAACCTGCCACACACGATCCGTAGCAAGGCAGTAACGTTTCTCACCATGGCCGCGTACGCATGGATCAGCCTCACCACCGACTATGGAACGTTCGACGGGTTCGTCGCGGCGTGCCACGGATCGATCGCCCGCATCGCGCCCGAGGTGCGCGTCATCGACGTCACCCATCACGTGCCGCCGGCCGACGTCGCCCGCGGCGCCGCGGTGCTGGCCCAGACGGCGCCTCACCTGCCGCCGAGTGTGCACGTCGCCGTGGTCGACCCCGGCGTGGGCACGTCGCGCCGCGGTGTCGTGGTCACCACCCCCAACGGTCTGCTCGTCGGCCCCGACAACGGCGTGCTGATCTGGGCCGCCGAGGCGCTGGGCGGCGTCGAGGCGGCGCACGAGATCCGCGGCGAGGGTGCCATCTCCAGCACTTTCCACGGGCGTGACGTCTTCGCCCCGGCGGCGGCGCGTCTCGCCCTCGGCGGCAAGCCGTCCGAGCTGGGCGATGAGATCGACAGGCATTCCCTCGTACGCCTTCCCGACCCCGTCGTCACGGTCGGCGACGGCTGGTTGGAAGCCGAGGTGCTGACCGTCGACCGGTTCGGCAACGTGCAGCTGGCGGCGACCGGCGACATGTTGCGCGGCCTCGGCGCCGATCTGGTGGTCAACGCCACGGTCAGCGCCCACCTGGGCAGCACGTTCGCCGACGTCGACAAGGGTGGCCTGCTGGTCTTCGAAGACTCGGCCGGTCACGTCGCGATCGCCGTGAACAACGGCCGCGCCGTCGTCGTCCTCTCGGTACGCCCCGGCGACACCGTCAAGATCGCAACCCGCTAGAGCCAAGCGGCACGCCACGCCAAGGAAGGCAGCGCGCCGGAGCAAGGAAGCAGCACGCCGCCGCCGAGGGAAGCAGCGCGCCGGAGCAAGGAAGCGGCCCACCAAGCCGAGGGAAACAGCGCGCCGGAGGAAGAAAGCGGCCCGCCAAGCCAAGGAAAGCAGCGCGCCGGAGCAGGGAAGCAGCGCGACGCAGCCGAGCGATCCGGCGCCTAACCGCGCCGGATCCGGTCCCGCGCCGCGGCGTAGGTCCGTTCCCCGGTGAGCCGCCACAGCACCCGCGCGGCCACCGGCAGCTCGGCCAGGAACCGCCGGCGCTCGGCGTCGGACGCCTCCTCGAGGACGGCGCCCAGGAAGACCAGGGCCATCTTCCCCTTGGGGATGACCTCCTTGCCGCGGTCACCCACGGCCTTCCACTCGGCGGGCGTGAGGTGGTGCTCGATGAGCGGCAGCACCTCACGTTCCTCGTCGGCCAGGTGCTCGTCGAGGGCGGCCGCCGCCTCGGCGATCACGTCGGCCAGCGCGTCCCGGTCGGCGGCCAGCGCCCGGGCCCGCCACCGCGGCAGCATCTCGTCGATGCGGGCGAGCGGCTCGTGGAGGCGTTCGTGCTGCGCCTCCATCCGGTTGATCAGGTCGGCGTGCATGCGGGCGCGTTCGAGCATGAGCGGCCAGACCAGCTCGTCCTCGGCCGTGTGATGGTGGTGGAGGCCGAGCGCGACGTTGGCCAGGTGTTCGCCGAGCACCTCGGCGCGGGCCGTGTCGCCCGGTGTCACCGCGCGGACCAGCGCCGGCATGATGCGGAACTCGCGCCGGAACACCCGGTGAACCATGATCATGTCCCAGGTGTCGGTGCGTTCGGAGGTCGTGGTCGAAGTCATGCGCTCAAGGTCGCAGGGTCGTCTTGCAGACTGCCTGCAAGCGGCCTGCACTCCTATGCTCTGACCCGTGCAGGAACAGGCCAACCGCGGCGAACCCGTGCAGGAACAGGCCAACCGCGGCGAACCCGTGCAGGAACAGGCCGGACACGGGCGCGTGCTGATCGGCAAGGTGCTCGGCGCCACCGAGGTCGAGGTGGACGGGGTGCCGGCCGACCTGGGCGGTCCGCTGCCGCGCCGCCTGGTCACCGCCCTGCTCGCGGCCGAGGGCCGCCCCGTGACCGAAGACTCGCTGGCCGACGCGATCTGGGGTGACGACGCGCCCGCCAATCCCACGTCTTCCGTTCAGGCGTACGTCTCCCGGCTGCGCCGCACGCTGGGCCACGCGGCTCTCCCCCGGGCCGGCGAGGGTTACCGCCTCGCCGTGGACGACACCGACGCCGCCCGGTTCGCGGCCGACGTGCGCCGGGGCCGGGAACTGCTGGCCGACGAGCGTCCCGGTGAGGCCGTACGGCGGTTCGACGCGGCGCTGGCCCGGTGGCGGGGCGACGCCTATGCCGACCTTCCCCACACGTACGCCCGTACCCCGCTGGACGAGCTGCGGGCGGTCGCCGAGGAGGAGCGTCTGGCCGCCCGTCTCGCCACCGGTGACGCGCCCGGCGTGGTGGGCGGCCTGGAAGCGGCGGTGCGCGCCGAACCGTACCGGGAACGCCGTTGGGAGCTTTTGATCCTGGCCCTCTATCGCGGTGGGCGGCAGGCCGAGGCTCTGGCCGCGCTGCGCCGGGTGCGGCAGCGGCTCGCCGACGACCTCGGCATCGACCCCGGTCCGGCGCTGCAGAGCCTCGAGGGCCGGCTGCTGGCCCAGGATCCGGGACTTCTGCTGCCGTCCCGGCCCGCTCCCGCCGTACGGCCGCTGTCGCACTTCTTCGGGCGCACCACCGAGCTGGCGGCTCTCGCCGGGCTGCTGCAGACCGCGCGCCTGGTCACGCTGGTCGGTCCGGGCGGGGCAGGCAAGACGCGGCTGGCGGTCGAGTACGCCGCCGCGGGTGATCCGTGGTTCGTCCGGCTGGCCGACGTGACCGAGCCCGCGCTGCTGCCGGCCGCCGTCGCCGCCGCCATGGGGGTGCGCGGGGCGACGACCGACGCGATCGCCACCGCCCTGGGTGACCGGCCGGGTCTGCTGCTGCTCGACAACTGCGAGCACGTGGTGGCCGCGGCCGCCGCCCTGGCGCTGGAGCTGCTGACCCGCTGCCCGGGCCTGCGGGTGCTGGCCACCAGCCGGGAACCGCTCGCGGTCGACGGGGAACGGCTGCTGCCGGTCGCGCCGCTGCCCGCCGCCGACGCGATCGCGTTGCTGACCGACCGGATCACCGGCGTACGCCCCGGCTGGCGCCCCGACGAGGCCGAGTCGGCGACGCTGGCCCGGCTGGCCGCGGCCCTCGACGGCATCCCGCTCGCGCTCGAACTGGCCGCCGCCCGGGCCCGCGTGCTGGGCCTGGCCGAGCTGCTGGACATGCTGCACGACCGGTTCCCGGCGCTGGGCCCGGTGCCGCGGGGCGCGCTCGCCCCGCACGAGACGCTGGAGGCCGCGGTGGCCTGGAGCGTCGACCTGCTCGGGGCCCACGACCGGGCCCTGCTGCTGCGGTTGTGGCCGTTCGAGGGCGGTTTCCCGCTGTCGGCCGTCGACGACGACCTGGACGCCCTGTCGGCGCTGGTCGCGCGCTCGGTCGTGGCCGCCGACACGACCGTCACGCCGGCCCGCTACCGCCTGCTCGAGATCGTGCGGGCCTGGTGCCGCCAGCATGACCCCGACCCGTCCGGCAGCCGGGAACGGCACGCGGCCTGGGTGCGTGGGCTGGTCGAGCATCACGCACCGCTGCTGCGCGGGGAGCGGTCGGCCCACTCGATCCGGGTGCTCAACCGGGAACTGCCCAACCTGCGTACGGGCATTCAGCACGACCTGCGGGCCCGACCGGCCACCGCGTTGCGCACGGCCGGGCTGCTGGAGTGGTTCTGGTTCCGCGGCGGCCTGGTCGCCGACGGGCTGCCGCTGCTGCGGGCGGTGCTGGCCGCCGCCCCGGACGGCGCGGCCACCGACCGGGCGCGGGCCTTTCTCAGCGCGAGCCTGCTGCGCTACATGAGCGGTGACCTGGGTGCGACCGACGACCTCTACGCGGGGCTGGAGGTCCTGCGCGACCACCCCGACCATGAGGGCGAGATCGTGGCCGCGCAGGGCGCCTACTACGAGTCGCTGTACTGGTCGTTCCGCGGCGACTTCGACCGGGCGGTCGCTCCCGCCCACCGCTCGATGGAGGCGGCCCGGGCGATCGGCGAGGAGTGGATCCTGCCCGCGGCCACGATGTCGCTCGGGGCGGCGCTGGCCGGTGCGGGCGAGATCGAGGAGGGCCGGCGGGTGCTGGCGCGGGCCGGCGCCGAGGCGGTCGCGGCCCGGCAGGGCTGGACGGCCGCGATGTGCGGGCTGTTGCGGGCGCGGGCGTTGCTGACCGCCGGACCGGGGGGTGCCGGCTCAGCCCGGGGAGGCGCTCACCGCCGTACGGGAAGCTCGGGATCTTTTTGATTCGGAGGACGACGTCGGGAACGTGCTGGCCTGTCTGCACACCGGGGCGTACGCGCTGGCCCGCCTCGATCGGGGGAAGGACGCGGCCACGCTGCTGACCGCCGTCCGCCGGATCGCGGCCCGGCGGGGCATCGACCTCGACGCCGCCGACCCGATCCGGGCCGCCGGGCTGGCCGAGACGGTTCCCACCGATGTCCCGGACACGGGTGCGGACGAGTCGGCGCTCGCAACTCTGCTGAGCGCGGAAAGCCCACCGAATGCGAAAAGCCGGGCCTGACGCGGAAAGCCCACCGAAAGCGGAAGCCGGGACCCGACGCGGAAAGCCCACCGAACGCGGAAGCCAGGCCCGACGCGGAGAGCCCACCGAACGCGGGAAGCCGGGGCTGACCCGGAAAGCCCACCCGGCCCGATGCTTCCCGGGCCGGAAAACGGGAAGAATTGACCCCATGCCCGAGGGCGACACCGTCTGGAACACCGCGCGCGTGATCGAACGCGCCCTGCTGGGTGACGAGCTCACCGGCTCCGACTTCCGCGTGCCGCAGCTGGCCACCACCGACCTGAGCGGCTGGACCGTCGCCGAGTCGGCCAGCCGCGGCAAACATCTGCTGCTGCGCCTGACCCGCGACGGCGAGCAGCCGCTCACCCTGCACTCGCACCTGCGGATGGAGGGCGCCTGGCGGGCGTACGCGCCGGGGGAACGCTGGACCGCGCGCCCGGCCCACCTGATCCGGATCGTGCTGCGCACCAAACGGTCGGTGGCCGTCGGCTATCACCTGCACGAGCTCGCGCTCTATCCGACCGCCGACGAGGAACGGCATGTCGGGCATCTCGGGCCCGACCTGCTGGGCGCCGACTGGGACGCCGACGAGGCCGTACGCCGCATCGCCGCGCACCCGGAGACGACCATCGCCGAGGCCCTGCTCGATCAGCGCAACCTGGCCGGGGTCGGCAACCTCTACAAGGCCGAGACGCTGTTCCTGCGTGGACTGTGGCCGTGGACGCCGGTCTCGGGTGTGGCCGACCTGAAGGGCACGGTCACGCTCGCGCAGAAGCTGGTGGCCTCGAACCGCGGCCGCTGGACGCAGACCACCACGGGTTCACTGCGGCGCGGTGAGACGAGCTATGTGTACGGTCGGCGCGCGAAGCCGTGCCGGCGCTGCGGAAGCGCGATTCAGAAGGACGAGAAGGGCGAACGGATCACTTACTGGTGCCCGCGTTGTCAGCCGCGGCCTGCTTGAACACCGTGGTCGGGGTGCGCTTGAGCTCGGACAGCCCCTCGGCCAGGCCGCGCAGACGGTCGGTGGCGTCGACCAGGCTGCCCAGCGCCGGGTGCCGGCCGTCGGTGACCGGGTGGCCGTCTTCGGCGACATAGCTCGCGGCGGCGGCGACCAGACGTTCGTACGCGTCGACGCCCTCGGTGAACTGGGTGGCGAGCGACCCGTGGGACTCGGCCAGGCCGGTCCGCTGCCCGGGCGGGCTCAGCGGGAGGGCCCGTTCGACGCTCGCGACCCGCTGGCCGAGGTCGCGCAGCCACTCCTCGGCGACCGCGGCCTCGAGCAGGGCGCCCTCGCCGGGGCCGTTGAGCCGGCCGGCGAGCGCGGTCAGCGTCGTCGACGCGGCGTCGAGCCGGTCCCACGCCTGGGTGATCGCGGAACCCCGCAGGGCGTAGCGGTTCTTCTGCCGACGCACCTCGTTCATCACCGTGCGGCCGGCCGGGAACCTTTCGAGGGCCGCGGTGAGCTTGGCCCCGGGCACCATCGGCGGGGGCGGAGGCGGCGCCGGGGTGGCGGCCAGCTCGCGGTGGTCGCTGTGACGCCACCAGGCCAGCGCGATCGAGGAACCGGCGGCGCCGGCCCAGATCGCGTCGGCCCAGCCGATCCCCGCATAGGGAGTGAGGACGGCGGTGGCCGCGGCCAGCCCGCCTCCCAGCACGCTCCACCGCCGCGCCGAGCTGCGCAGCCGCTTGAGTCGCCGGAAGTATCTGGTCCGCTCGTCCACCGTCGCCCTCCCCGTCAAACTTCTCAGCCGGCGGCGGTCGTGTCGCCGCGCTTCTGATTCATGCTGGCCCGGATCTCGTCGAGCCGGGCCACGCTGGCCGGGTCGGAGGCCGGACCGGCCTGCTCGACCGCGGGCTGGGCCGGGGCGGCGCCGAGCTTGTCGCCCGCCATGCTGGCGCGGATCTGCTCGAGCCGGGACGAACCGGCCATGTCGAGGCTGGACTTCTGGACCTCGAGCATGCGGCCCTCGACCGAGTTGGAGGCAAGCTCGGCGCGGCCCATCGCGTCGGCGTAGCGGCGCTCGATCTTGTCGCGCACCTCGTCGAGGGACGGGGTGTTGCCGGGCGCGGCCAGCGACGACATCGACTCGAGCGACTTGGCCACAGTCTCCTGCATCTTGGCCTGCTCGAGCTGGCTCAGCAGGCGCGACCGCTCGCCGATGCGCTGCTGCAGCACCATCGCGTTGTTCTCGACAGCCTTGCGGGCCTGGCCCGCCGCCGAGAGCGCCTGGTCGTGCAGCGTCTTGAGGTCTTCCATCGACTGCTCGCCCGAGACCAGCTGGGTCGCCAGCGTCTGGGCGGTCGACTCGTACTTCTGGGCCTCGGACTCGTCACCGCCGGCGCGGGCGCGGTCGGCCAGGACGAGCGCCTGCCGGGCCATGCCCTGGAGCTTCTCGACCTCGGACATCTGGCGGGACAGCTTCATCTCCAGCTGACGCTGGTTTCCGATCACTGCCGCGGCCTGCTGCACGAGCGCCTGGTGCTGCCGCTGCGCGTCCTCGATGGCCTGCTGGATCTGAACCTTCGGGTCGGCGTATTCATCAATCTTCGCGCCGAAGAGCGCCATCATGTATCGCCAGCCCTTGACGAACGGATTCGCCATCTCGCGGTATCCCCTCAATGTCGCTCAGTCGGGTCCGCCACCGACGCAGATCGAGGAGCTGTCGCGATGGCGAGTTACCTGGTGTGGTCATGCCATCGTGTCAGCTCGACGCCACCGACGTCACGTGACCTCCGGGGGATCTCAGGGTCTCCCCCACGCATCGAGGCTACGCGCAATCCCTGCTCGGGGTCGATCCCGAGGGGCCGTCCCCGAGGCAGTCACAGGATCTGCACAGGCCTGCGGACAAGAAGCGGGCCGGGCTCCGCTCCGAAGAGCGGAACCCGGCCCGATCACAAGATCTCTCAGGCGGCGTAGACGACGTCGCGTTGTGGCTTCCTCGTCGCGTGCAGGGTCGCCTTGAGGGGCGATTCCTGCCGGACCTTGACGGAGACGTTGCCTTCGCTCGTCACGGTCTTCTTGTTGTTGTCGTCCACCGGCAGCAGCACGCCGTCCATGTCCTCGGCGAGGGACAGCGTGTCGCTGACCTCACTGAGAAGCTCGGAGAGTCGTGCGCCGAGAGCGTCACAGATGGCGGCGAGCAGCTCGCTGGACGCTTCCTTCTGGCCGCGTTCGATCTCGGACAGGTAACCGAGGCTGACATTCGCGGCGGTGGACACCTCGCGCAGCGTGCGGTGCTGCCCCTGCCGGCGCGCCCGTAGTGCGTCGCCGATGACCCGGCGTAGCAGGACCATGGCACCTCCTCCTGCGGCGGGGCCGCCGGCACACGCCGGAGGCTTCCCGCAACCGTACCCGCTGCCGGCCATACCGACATCCCGCCCCGCCGAATTCCGGGGCCGCCCGACAGCGGGGCATCTGTGCAACCGATCAGGCCGGGGCAACATTCCCAGCTCAGAGACAGTCTGCAAGCAGCTGTAGTGCTCTCGTCACACTTTCCGTCCGGATGGCGGCGCGGTTTCCTTCGAGTTTCAGCTCGCGCACCTCGGTGCCTGCCGGCCCGGCGACCGCGACGTAGACCAGGCCCACCGGCTTGCCGTCCTGGGGGTCGGGCCCGGCCACCCCGGTCGTCGCCACGCCCCAGTCGGCGCCGCAGCGTGCGCGGGCCCCCTCGGCCAGCGCCGCCGCGACATCGGGGTCGACCGGTCCGCGTTCGGCGAGCAGATCTTCCCGTACGCCGGCGAGCGTGTGCTTCAGATCGGTGGCGTAGACCACGAAGCCGCCGCGGTAGACCGCGCTGACGCCCGGGATCTCCACGACCGTCGCCGCGACCAGGCCGCCGGTCAGCGACTCGGCGGTGGCGAAGGTCTCATGGCGGTCGACCAGCCGGTGCACGGCCGCGGCCGCCGCGAGATTCTCATTCTCCACCCGAGGAGTCTATGCGCCGGGCCGTGCGGCGCAGGCGCAGAGCCTCGATCACATAGTCCACACCGGTCACCACCGTCACGACCGTCGCCGCGCCCATCAGCCCGGGGCCGATGATGTCGAACGGCTCGGGCACCGGCCACAGGTACCACGCGATGGCGGCGATCTGCAGCACGGTCTTGAGCTTGCCGCCGCGGCTGGCCGGGATGATGCCGTAGCGGATGACCCAGAACCGCAGCGCGGTGATGCCCCACTCGCGCACCAGGATGAGCAACGTCACCCACCAGGGCAGCCGGTCGTAGACCGACAACAGCACCAGCGCCGTGCCGGTGAGCGCCTTGTCGGCGATCGGGTCGGCCACCTTGCCGAACGAGGTGACCATCGACCAGCGCCGGGCGATCCAGCCGTCGACGAAGTCGGTCGCCGAGGCCACGCAGAAGACCAGGCAGGCCACGATCCGCTGGCCGGTGCCGGTGAGCTGCGACGAGACCACCAGCCCGAGGAACACCGGGACCAGCACGATCCGGACCACGGTGAGGATGTTCGCCGGGTTGTACGGCGAGACCGTCCGCGGCGCGGACACCGGGACCGGCTCGTCGGTCACCGCGGGGACACCGGCGCCGCTGAGATCATCTCGACCGGCACGGCGACCAGGTCGACGCCCTCGGTCGCGGTGACCCGCGCGCGCACGAAGTCACCGGGGCGCAGGGCGGCCAGGTCGACCCCGGACGTGTCGGAGACGAGCGTGGTGGAGCCGTCGACCTCGGGCGCCTGGTGCTCGGCGCGGCCTTCGACCTCGCCGTGCTCGACCGTGTCGACCAGCACCTCGACGATCGAGCCGAGCCGTTCCTCGGCCCGCTGGGCGCAGAGCTCGTCGGCCAGCGTGACGACCCGGTCGTACCGGCGCTTGATGGTGTCTTCCCGCACCTTCTTGTCGAGCCCGGCCGCCTCGGTGCCGTCCTCGTCGCTGTAGTCGAAGACGCCGATCGCGTCGAGCCGGGCCTCGGACAGGAACCGCACCAGCTCGTCGACATCGGCCTTGGTCTCGCCGGGGAAGCCGACGATGAAGTTGCTGCGGGCGCCGGCCGCCGGGGCCAGCTCGCGGGCCGAGGCGAGCAGGTCGAGGAACCGGTCGGTGGAGCCGAAACGGCGCATCCGGCGCAGCACGGGCTCGCTCGAGTGCTGGAACGAGAGGTCGAAATAGGGGGCGACGCCGGGGGTGGTCGCGATCGTCTCGACCAGGCCGGGCCGGGTCTCGGCGGGCTGCAGATAGCTCGCGCGCACCCGCACGATGCCGTCGACCGCGGCCAGCTGCGGCAACAGCTTCTCGAGCAGGCGCGGATCACCCAGATCTTTCCCGTACGAGGTGCTGTTCTCGCTCACCAGCACCAGCTCACGCACGCCGCTCCGGGCCAGCCACTCGGCCTCGGCCAGCAGCTCCTGCGGGTCGCGCGACACGAAGGCGCCGCGGAAGGCCGGGATGGCGCAGAACGCACACTTGCGGTCGCACCCGCTGGCCAGCTTGAGGCTGGCGACCGGGCCGTTGTCGAGCCGGCGGCGCAGCACCTTGCGCAGGTGGGCCGGGGTGTGTTCGTCGACCGTGGCGTGCCCGGGGATGACCACCTTGGCCGCTTGGCGCTGCACGGGCGTGATCGGCAGCAGCTCGCGGCGGTCGCGCGGGGTGTGCGCGTCGAACTTCTCGCCGGCCATCACCCCGTCGAGGCGGGCGGCGATGTCGGTGTAGTCGTCGAAGCTGACCACCGCCGACGCCTCGGGCAGGCTGTCGGCCAGTTCCTTGCCGTAGCGCTCGGCCATGCACCCGGCCGCGACCACCTTGGCCCCGGTGTCGGCCGCGGCCAGCAGCGTCTCGATCGAGTCCTGCTTGGCCTTCTCGACGAAACCGCAGGTGTTGACGACCACCACATCGGCCCCGTCGGCGTCGGTGCTCACCTGCCATCCGCCCGCGTCGAGGCGGGCCGCGAGCTCTTCCGAGTCGACCTCGTTACGGGCACATCCGAGGGTGAGCAGGGCGACACGGCGGGAGGAAGGAGTTACCGACACCAGGCAAGGTTAGCCGTCTTCCCACCCTCGTTCACCCGCGCACTGATCCGATCGGGGGCCGGGGCCGTACCCCAGGTCACCATGCAGACTTCAAAGACGCCCGCCCGGCACGCGGAGTGGCTGCTCATCGCCGCCCTCGTCGTGATCGCGATCCTGGCCCGCTGGGCCGGTTTCCGCGAGAAGACGAACGACATGAACATCTTCTTCCAGTGGTACCGCGAGCTGGGCCGGGTCGGTGACTGGCGGGCGATCGGGGCCGATGTCGGCAACTACAACGCCCCGTTCGTCTATCTGCTGGCGTTCCTCCACCTCGTGCCCGGCCCGCTGATCCTCAAGATCAAGGCGATGTGGGTGGTGTTCGACGTCGTGCTGGCGTTCTTCACCTACCGGATCGTGGCGCTGCGCTATCCGAACAGCCGCATCCCGGTCGCCGCGGCGCTGGTCGTGGTGCTGTTGCCGACCGTTGTGCTCAACGCCTCATGGTGGGGGCAGATCGACGCGATGTGGGCCGCCCCGGCGCTGGGCGGGGTCTACTACCTGCTGCGGGACAAGCCGTGGTGGGGTGTGGCCCTGTGCGGGGTCGCGGTCGCCCTCAAACCCCAGGGCGTCTTCATCCTCCCGCTCCTGCTGCTGCTCGTCCTGGCCGGCCGCATTCCCTGGCGTACGCTGCTGGCCGCCCCCGCCGCGTACCTGCTGCTCGACGTCCCGGCCGTCGTCTTCGGCCGCGACCCGGTCGAGCTGCTGACGATCTATTCGATGAACCGTCAGGCCGTCAACGTGCCCGAGCTGAGCCTGCGCGCCCCCAACGTGTTCGCCCTGGTCACCGGCAGCATCCGGGAGGACAGCCTGCGGATGCTGGGCTACCTGTTCTGCGCGGCGGTGGTCATCGGGGTCGTCTACGTGCTGATCGCGCGCTCGGTCGAACTCACCACCGAACGGATCGTGCTGATCGCCGCCCTGTTCTCGATCCTGGTGCCGTTCCTGCTGCCCGGCATGCACGAGCGGTACTTCTTCCTGGCCGACGTGACGACGATCATCCTGGCCGTCTTCATGCCCCGGCTCTGGTATGTCCCGCTGCTGGTGCAGGCGTCGTCGCTGCTCTCCTACCAGCCTTATCTGTTCGGCCGGGTCGTCCCGGTGCTGCCCACGATCGCCGCCCTGCTGATGCTGGCCGCCCTGATCGTCGTCGCCCACCGGCTGTTCCGCGACGCCTTCACCCCGCCGGCGCGGGCCGACGACGAGATCGACCGGGAGTTCACGGCCATGTTCGGCGACGCGCGGGGGCTGGAAGCGCCGGCCCGCGACCGTACGCCGGCCGTGGGACCTTGATCTTTAATCGACCCGCAGCGTGGCCAGGCTCTCCTCGAGCTCGTCCGGCTTGATCAGTACGTCGCGGGCCTTGGACCCCTCGGACGGGCCGACGATGCCGCGCGTCTCCATGAGGTCCATCAAGCGGCCCGCCTTGGCGAAACCGACCCGCAGCTTGCGCTGCAGCATCGACGTCGAGCCGAACTGCGACGTCACAACCAGCTCGATCGCCTGGACCAGCAGCTCCAGGTCGTCGCCGATCTCCTCGTCGATCTGCTTCTTCTTGCTGGCCGGGGCCTCGGTGACGTCTTCGCGGAACTCGGGCTCGCGCTGGTCCTTGCAGAACTTGACGACCGCCGCGATCTCTTTCTCGTCGACCCAGGCGCCCTGGATGCGGACGGGCTTGGACGCGCCCATCGGCAGGAACAGGCCGTCACCACGGCCGAGCAGCTTCTCGGCGCCCGGCTGGTCGAGGATGACCCGGCTGTCGGCCAGCGAGCTCGTCGCGAACGCCAGACGCGACGGCACGTTGGCCTTGATCAGGCCGGTGACCACGTCGACCGACGGGCGCTGGGTGGCCAGCACCAGGTGGATGCCGGCGGCCCGGGCGAGCTGGGTGATGCGGACGACCGAGTCCTCGACGTCGCGCGGGGCGACCATCATCAGGTCGGCCAGCTCGTCGATGATCACCAGAAGGTACGGGTACGGCTTCATGACCCGCTCGCTGCCCGGAGGCGCGGTGATCTCGCCGTTGCGGACCTTGCGGTTGAAGTCGTCGATGTGGCGTACGCCGTTGGCCGCGAGGTCGTCGTAGCGCATGTCCATCTCGCGGACGACCCATTCGAGGGCGTCGGCGGCCTTCTTCGGGTTCGTGATGATCGGCGTGACGAGGTGCGGGATTCCCTCGTACGCGGTCATCTCCACCCGCTTCGGGTCGACCAGCAGCAGCCGTACCTCGTCGGGGGTGGACCGGGTCAGCAGCGACACCAGCAGCGAGTTGAGGCAGGAGCTCTTGCCGGCGCCGGTCGCGCCCGCGATCAGGATGTGCGGCATCTTGGCCAGGTTGGCCACCACGAAGCCGCCCTCGATGTCCTTGCCCAGTGCGACCAGCATCGGGTGGTGGTCGGCGGTCGAGGCCCGCGAGCGCAGCACGTCACCCAGCGACACGTTCTCGGGGTCGGTGTTGGGGATCTCGACACCGACCGCGCTCTTGCCCGGGATCGGGCTCAGGATGCGCACGTCGGGCGACTTCACCGCGTACGCGATGTTGCGCGAGAGCTGGGTGATGCGCTCCACCTTGGTGCCCGGCCCGATCTCGACCTCGTAGCGGGTGACCGTCGGCCCCCGGGTGAAGCCGGTGACCATCGCGTCGACGTTGAACTGCTCGAACACCCCGGACAGGGCGGCCATGATCTCGTCGTTGGCGCGGCTGCGCGACTTCGGCGGCGCACCCTTGCCGAGCAGGCTGGGCGGCGGCAGGCGGTAGTCGCCCGGCACCGAGCTGATCTCGAGCTGCTCGGCCCGGGTCGGCAGCGGCTCCGAGTGCTCCGGCGGCTCGGGCTTCTTCTTGCCGGCGTTGGGCTGCTTGGGCACGACCACGGTGTCGTGCAGCAGGAAGTCGTCCTCCTCGGCGACCGGCTCGGGCTCGGCCAGGCCGATGTCGGCGAGCGAACCCTGGCGGCGGCGCGACGGGCGGCGCTTCTTGGCCGGCTCCTCCTCGTCGTCGTCGCCGTCGGGGTCGTAGTCGTCGGGCAGCTCCGGCGTGGGCAGCGGGGCCCGCTCGGTGGAACGGCCCATCAGCACGTCGACCAGCAGCATGATCCGCTCGGGGATCTTGTTGATCGGCGTGGCCGTGATCACCAGCAGGCCGAAGACGAACAGCAGCACCAGCAGCGGCACGGCGACCCAGGCGGTGACCGCCCGTTCCAGCAGCGCGCCGAACGCGTAGCCGAGCAGGCCGCCCGCCTTGGTGATGCCCACGTCGTCGGTGGGCCGCTCGCTGAGGTGCAGCAGCGCGGCGGTGGCGACGACCAGGGCCGTCCAGCCGACCACCGAGCGGCCGCGGTGCTCCGGGTCGGCCGGCTTGCGCATCAACCGGACCGCGCCATAGAGCAGCAGCAGCGGGAGCAGCACGGCGAGCCCGCCGAAAAACAGGTGGGTCGAGTCGGCCAGCCACTGCCCGACCGGGCCCGCGCTGTTGGCCCAGACCGCCACCCCGACCAGGATGGCCAGGCCGAGCATGAGCAGGCCGGCGCCGTCGCGGCGGTGTTCCGGATCGATCTCCTTGGCGGTGGCGGCCTGCCGGCCGACGCCGCGGGCGGCCCAGCCGACGCTGTGCGCCAGGCCCATCCACAGCGCGCCCAGGCCGCGGCCCATGCTGGTGGCGATCGCCGAGCCCATCGACGGGCGCGCGCGGGCCGCCGAGCGGCGGGCGGCCGGGCGGGTCGACTTGGTGGCCTTGCGGGCGGGCTGGCGCGCCGCCGGTTGCCGGGCACGACTGGTCGCGGCGCCGCGCGACGTGGACGCGGCGCGACCCCGGCTCGCCGGAGAGGTTCGGCCCGCCATGGTCACACCGTATCGCCGCGATGCTCATGAATCCGGGAGGCGCACCGAGCCACGACGCACGACGTAGGGTCGTCGGGTGCAGCCCTTCACCAAGCAGATGATCACGGACGCGCTCGACGCGCGGGAATTCAAGTACTTCGAGGACGCCGACGGTGACATCGGCGGCAACTTCCAGGGCAACCTGATCTATTTCTTCCGGATCGGGCAGCAGCAGGAGGTGCTCCAGGTCCGGGCGATGGTGCAGCACCTGTTCGGGATGGACGAGGTTCCCCGGCTGTACGAGTTCTGCAACGCCTGGAACCACGACCAGCTCTTCCCCAAGGCGTACGTGCACGTCAACGATGACGGCACGGTGCTGGTGGTCGGTGAGGTGATCAGCGACTGGGAAAAGGGAGTGACCCCCGAGCAGCTCGACCAGGTGATCATCGCCGCCGTCGCCACCAGTGTTCAGCTCGCGAACGAGGTCGCCGAGCTGCGGCAGTCGTCCTAGGTTTTCTCCCGATGTGCCTCCTGATTCTTCTCCCGACGTGCTGATGCCCGGGAGACCGCTGGGTCTCCCGGGCATCACTTGCGCTTTCGCCACCTAGGCAGGGTTGGTGGCCGGGCGCGTCACGGGGTGCTGAACCCCAGGTTGTACGAGCCGTTGCCGGAGGTGGCAACGACGACGTACCGGTACGTGCCGGAGCGGCCGTTGAAGGTGATCGACTTGTCACCGTCGCCGGTGTCGCTGGCGACCGTGCGGAAGCCCCGGTTGGTGAGCCGCTGCAGGAAGAGGTCGAAGTCGGCCCCGTCGGCGGCGGTCAGGCAGGCGGTCTGCGTGCCGGCGTTGGACCGGAACGCGGCGCCGTCGGGCTGGGCCTGCGCGGTGCGGGCGCGGGGCAGGCTGCCCGCGCGCTGCACGGCCTGATCGTCACAGGCGTTCGCGGACTCGGCCGGCGGGGCCGGCTCGGCCTCGCCACCACCGGCGCCGTTGTCGCCGCCCCCGCTGGTCACCAGCGTCAGGTTCTCGGCGGCCAGGATCTCGTTGATCGGCTGGAAGAAGGTCTCGCCGCCGACCGTGCAGTCACCGGAGCCGCCCGAGGTCATGCCCTGGGCCTGGTCGCCGCTGAGCCACGGACCGCCGGAGTCGCCGCCCTCGGCGCAGACGTTGGTGCGGGTGAGGCCGGTGACCGCGCCCTCCGGGTAGACCACGGTCTGGTTCTTGGCGAGGATCGTGCCGCAGAACGTGCCGGTGGTGGAGCCGGAACGGCAGACCGCGGCGCCCACCGGGGCCTCGGTGTTGCCGGCGACCGGGAGCTCGTTGCCCTCGAAGTCGTTGACCACCGCACGCGGGGTCCAGTCGCCGTTGACCTCGACGAAGCCCATGTCGGCGTCGCCCGGGAAGGTCGAGGCGCGAACCGTGCCCTGGGCCTCCTGGTTGAAGCCGGTCGTGGTGGTGCCGACCTCGCCGCAGTGGCCGGCCGTGACGAAGCCGCCCTCGACCGAGAACCCGATCGAGCAGCGCGCGGTGCCGCCGTCGACCGCGATGAAGTACGGGTCGGCGCCGCGCACGTCGAACAGCGGCTTCGGCTGGGCCTCGCTGGTGACCACCGAGTAGGTCCCGGCGGCGACACCGGCCGCGCGGGCCAGCTTCTTGGCCGCGGAGACCTCGCCCGGCTTGGCCACGACGACCAGCTTGTTGGTCTTGACGTCGACGTACCACCCGGTGATGCCCTCGGCGTCGGAGTCGACCGAGTCGAGCGCCTCCTTGGCCTTGACGAGCGCCTGCTCGCTGCGCTTGACCAGCACCGGCTCGGCACCGGCGGCGCGGACCGCCTCTTCCGCGGCCGGGTCGGTCACGGCGACCTTCAGCGTGTTGCCGTCCGTCGCCAGCCACGCACCGCCGAAGTCGGCGCCCGTCTGCGCGGACAGCTTGGAGGTCACGCCGCTGGCCCACTTCGACCGGGCCAGGCGAGCCGTCGCCTGATCGCCGTCCAGGCCCAGGTCACGCTTCATCGCCGCAAGAAGCTGCGGCGCGACGCCACCCGGCTCGGGTTGGGCGGTGGTGCTTGACGGCGTGGTGCCGGCCATGGAGGGCAGGGTGAAAGCCACCGCTGCCCCGGCCGCGACCACGACCGCCGCCGCCACGGCGATCCGTCTGCGCTGCATCTGAGGTACTCCCCTCGCCACAGGTGCCGTGGGGGCGGCACCGTCGTGACCAGAAGTACGGAACAGGGCAGCGAAAGGTTTAAATTGCCTCAGACTTCTACGACGGTCGGCACGATCATGGGCCGGCGACGATAGGCGTCGTTGACCCAGCGACCGACCGTACGCCGCACGACCTGCTGCAACTGGTGCGTGTCGGTGATGCCGTCCTCGGCCGAGCGGTGCAGCGCGGCGGTCAGCAGAGGGATCACCGGGTTGAACGCGTCCGGGTCCTCGCTGAAGCCCTTGGCCGAGATGTTCGGCTCGCCGACGACCTTGCCGGTCACCGAGTCGATCACCACGGTGGCCGAGATGAAGCCGCCGTCGCCCAGGATGCGCCGCTCGGTCAGCAGCGACTCGCTGACGTCACCGACCGCGAGGCCGTCGACGTAGACGTACCGGTTCTGCACCCGGCCGACGTGCCGGGCGTGACCCTCGACCAGGTCGACGACGTCGCCGTCCTCGCAGAGCACCACCCGGTCGGGCGCGACCCCGGTCTCGACGCCGAGCTGGGCGTGGGCGCGCAGGTGCCGCCACTCGCCGTGCACCGGCATGAGGTTGCTCGGGCGTACGACGTTGAGCAGGTAGCGCAACTCACCGGCCGGGGCGTGACCCGAGACGTGCACCTTGGCCGTCTCTTTGTGCACGACCGTGGCGCCGGCCCGGGACAGCCGGTTGATCACCCGGTAGACCGAGGTCTCGTTGCCCGGCACCAGCGAGCTGGCCAGCACGACCGTGTCGCCGGGGGCGATGGTGATGTGCCGGTGGTCGCCGGTGGCCATGCGGCCCAGCGCGCTCATCGGCTCGCCCTGCGACCCGGTCGACATGAAGACGATCTCGTCGCCCGGCATGTTGGTCGCCTCGTCGAGGTTGACCAGCAGGCCGTCCGGGATGTTCAGCAGGCCCAGGTCACGGGCGATGCCCATGTTGCGCACCATCGAGCGGCCGATCAGCGCGACCTTGCGGTCGTACTCCCAGGCGGCGTCCATGACCTGCTGCACGCGGTGCACGTGGGAGGCGAAGCTGGCCACGATGATGCGGCCGCGGGCCTTGCCGAAGATCGAGCTGAGCACCGGGCCGATGTCACGCTCGGGCGCCACGAAGCCGGGCACCTCGGCGTTGGTCGAGTCGGAGAGCAGCAGGTCGACACCCTCGGCGCCGAGCCGGGCGAAACCGGCCAGGTCGGTGATGCGGCCGTCGAGCGGCACCTGGTCCATCTTGAAGTCACCGGTGTGCAGGATCAGCCCGGCCGGCGTGCGCACCGCGACCGCGAGCGCGTCGGGGATGGAGTGGTTGACCGCGAAGAACTCGCACTCGAACGGTCCGAGACGCTCGGTCTGCCCCTCGCGCACGGTCAACGTGTACGGGTCGAGGCGGCGCTCGGCCAGCTTGGCCTCGACCAGCGCCAGCGTGAACTCCGAGCCGACCAGCGGGATGTCCGCCTTGTGGGCGAGCAGGTAGGGCACCGCGCCGATGTGGTCCTCGTGGCCGTGCGTGAGCACGATCGCCTGGACGTCGTCGAGCCGGTCGAGGATCGGCGAGAAGTCGGGCAGGATCAGGTCGACGCCGGGCTGCTCGACGTCGGGGAACAGCACCCCGCAGTCGATGACGAGCAGCTTCCCGTCGAACTCGAGCACGGTCATGTTGCGGCCGATGGCACCGAGGCCGCCCATCGGGATGACGCGCAGGGCGCCCTCGGGCAGCGGCGGGGGCGGATCGAGCTCCGCGTGGGCTTGACTCATTCGCTTCTATCTGTCTTTCGTCGTGTGGCCGGTCTCGCCCGTCACAGGGAGATGCCGGCTGCGGCGGCGTCCTGGCGCAGTTGGTCGAGTTCGGCACCGGTCGCGTCGACCAGCGGCGACCGGACCGGACCGGCCGGGCGGCCCTGAGCGTTCAGGCCCGCCTTGACCAGCATGGTGCCCGGGACCCGGAAGATGCCGGTGAACAGCGGCAAAGCCTGCCGGTGCAGGGTCAGGGCGGCGGCGTTGTCACCGCGCTCGAAGGCCTCGATCATGTCTTTGGCCAGGACACCGGTGAAATGGGTGGAGGTGCCGACCAGGCCGGCCCCGCCGATCGACAGCAGCGGCAGCGTGGCCGCGTCGTCGCCGGAGTAATAGGCCAGACCGGTGCGGCTGAGCACCCAGGAACTGGCGACGAAGTCGCCCTTGGCGTCCTTGACCGCCACGATGCGATCGTGCTCGGCGATGCGGCACATCGTCTCGGTGGCGATCGCCGTGCCGGCGCGGTGCGGGATGTCGTAGACCATCACCGGCAGACCGACCGCGTCCGCCACGGTGAGGAAATGCCTGGCCACGCCCGACTGCGGCGGCTTGTTGTAATAAGGCGTCACGACCAGCAGGCCGTGCGCGCCCGCCTTCTCCGCGGCGTGGGCCAGCTCGATGGTGTGTGCGGTGTTGTTGGTGCCCACACCCGCGACGACCTGAGCCCGGTCACCCACCGCCTCGACCACGGCGCGCAGCAGGGTGTCCTTCTCCGCGTCGGTGGTGGTCGGCGACTCACCGGTGGTGCCGCTGACGACGAGCGCGTCGTTGCGCTGCTCGTCCACGAGGTAGGTGGCCAGTTTCGCCGCGCCCTCGACGTCGAGGGAGCCGTCCGGGGCGAACGGGGTGACCATGGCGGTCAGCAGCCGTCCGAAGGGTCGCGGGTCGTGCGTCATACCCACAACCTATAGGACGACCCGGTCAGACGTAGAGCGCGGTGAACGGGGCCCAGGGCAGGTTGCGCAGCACGCTCCAGACCGCCCACACGGCGACAAACGTGATCAGGACGGCCGGGCTCAGATTGAGCTGCGGCAGGTTCCATTTGAAGAGGCGCTTCGCGGCCCAGGCGACGTAGAGGTAGAGCAGGAACGGGACCGCGAAGGTGAACAGGGCGTGGTGGCGGGCGGCGGCCGGGACGTCGCCGTGCAGCAGGAACCAGGCCGCGCGGGTGCCGCCGCAGCCCGGGCAGACGAAGCCGGTGGTGTATTTCAGCAGGCAGGTGGGTGCGTCGCCGGCGCCCGCCTCGGCCGGGTGGGTCGCCAGCGTGTAGCCGACCGCGCCACCCATGCAGACCAGCAACGCCACCGGGGCGGCCCAGATCGGCGACCTGGTCCAGATCTTCTGGACGAACCGGGTCACCCGGTCGGGCTCGCGGGCGGCCCGCTGCTGCGCGTAGTACGCCAGCCACTCGGGCGGGACCGGCGGCCCCTGAACCGGCTGGTCGTCAAGCCACGGTCGCGAGGTGGCGGCGGTCATGACCGTCACGGTACACCGGCCCGGCTCACTGCCACTCCCCCAAGATCACCGTCGCTCCAGCGCGCGCCCGAGCGCCGTCGCCGCCCGCGCTCAAGCACCGCCCCCGCTGATCGTGCTCGACCACCGCCCGCGCTGATCGTGCTCGACCACCCGCCTGCGCTGATCGTGCTCAAACGCCGGCCCCATCCGCGGCGATCGTTTTGAGGGCGGCGGCCAGCGGGCCGGCCAGGTCGCCCCGCTCCGGCAGCGTGACCTCGGTCAGGCCCAGCCACGCGGCCAGGCGGTGCAGCTCGGTGGCCAAGGCGGCGGCCGTCTCCTCCTGGTCGGCCTCGGGCTCGAGCCACGCGGCCGGGATCAGCAGGCGGCCCGTCTTGCGGTCGGCCTTGAGATCGACCCGGGCCGCCAACTGGTCGCCGAGCAGGAACGGCAGCACGTAATAGCCGTAGAGCCGCTGGGCGGCGGGCACGTAGATCTCGATGCGGTAGTTCATGCCGAACAGCCGCTCGGTGCGCCCGCGCTCCCAGATCAGCGGATCGAACGGGCTGACCAGGGTGGCCGCCCGCACCCAGCGCGGCACCTTCGCCTCGTGGTGCAGATAGGTCGGTTGCTTCCAGCCCGGGACGCTCACCGGCAGCAGCACCCGATCGTCGACCAGCTCGGCCACGGCCTGCTTGAAGCCGTCGACCGGAAGGCGGAAATAGTCGCGCAGCTCGGGCTCGGCGGCCACGCCCAGGGCCCGGGCCGAGAGCTCGACCAGGGCCCGGAAGGCGTCGGCCGGGGCCGGGGTCGGCGCGTTGAGCACGGCCTGGGGCAGCACCCGCTCGGGCAGGTCGTAACGCCGGGCGAACGACGTGGTGCGCTCGGCCGCGGTCACCTGGCCCGTGTAGAACAGCCACTCGAGCGCCTGCTTGACCGCCGACCAGTTCCAGCCCCAGTTGTCTTTCTGGCGGGGCTCGTCGTGCTCGATCTCGGCCGCCGTGATCGGCCCGCGGTCACGCACCACGCCGAGCACCCGCTCGACCAGCTCGGGCTGTTCCCGAGCCACCCGGCGCATGCCGCCCCAGGCCAGCTCGGCCGCGCGTTCCATGCGCCAGCGGAACAGCGGCTGCAGGTCGGTGGTGATCAGCGACGCCTCGTGACCCCAGAACTCGAACAGGTCGCGGGGCTTGCGGTAGGCCGCACGCTCGAGCAGCTCGACCGGGTAGGGCCCGAGACGGCTGTAGAGCGGCATGAAGTGGGCACGCTGCAGGACGTTGACCGAGTCCATCTGGATCAGGTGGACGCGGCGCAGCACCCGCCGGAGGTGGCGCAGATCGGTCGCGCCGCCCGGCTTGGGGTCGGCGAAACCCTGCGCGGCCAGCGTCACCCGGCGGGCCTGCGCGACGGAGAGAGAGTCTGGGAGAGCCATCGGCGAGCACGTTAGAGCAGGGGTACGACAAAATCGCCGGATGACCGAGATCAGGCGGATCACCGAGGCCGACTACGACGAGGTGGCGGCCTTGCACGTGCGGACCTGGCAGGTCGCGTACGAGGGAATTGTCCCGGCCGACGTGCTGGCCGCGCTCGACCCGGCCGCCTTCGCCGCGCGCCGCCGCAGCGACCCGCACCCCGGCGCCGAGACCCTGATCGCGGTGGACGAGGGCCGCGTCGCCGGCTTCGTCACCTTCGGACCCGACCGCAACGATCCCGGCGAGGGCGAGCTGTACGCCGTCTATGTGCACCCATACCACTGGGGACGCGGCACCGGCCGCCGGCTGGTCGAGGCGGCGCGGGCCGGGCTGACCGCGGGCGGCTACCCGAGCATGCGGTTGTGGGTGCTCGAGGAGAACCACGCGGCGCGAAGCTTCTACGAGCGGGTCGGCCTCGCGTGGGACGGCACCCGGCAGACGTGGTCGCCGCGAGGCTCGACGGTCGAACTGCCCGAACTGCGCTACGCGACCGCTCTGTAGGCTCCCCGCATGGCAATCGGCTTCGTCCGTCCCGCCCGTCCCGAGGACGCCGCGGAGATCGCCCGCATCCAGCTGGCCACGTGGCGCTCGGCGTACCGGCGCATGTTCCCCGCCCATGTGCTCGCGAACCTCGACGAGGCGTACCTGGGAAGGGGTTGGACCGAGGCCATCGAACGCCCGCCCTCCGACCGGCACCGGGTGCTGGTCTCGGTCGAGCAGAGCGAGTCGGCGACCCAGACGGTCGGGTTCGCCGCGTTCGGCCCGGCCGACGAGCAGGCCCTGGCGCCCGAGGAGCCGCCGCTGCCCGACACGGTGGCCGCGATCACCGATCTGCTGGTCGAGCCGCGCTGGGGCCGCCGCGGTCACGGCAGCCGGCTGCTGTCGGCGGCGGTCGCCCATTGGCGTGACGACCATTTCACGTACGCGGTGGCCTGGGCCTATGAGCAGGACAAGGCGATGCAGAAGTTCCTGGGCTCGGCCGGCTGGGAGCCCGACGGCGCCGGGCGCGCGCTCGACGTGGACGACATGCTCGTCCCCCAGCTGCGGCTGCACGTGGCGCTGAGCGGAGAATAGACGCGTGACCACGCCGACCTTCGTCTACGACGGCGACTGCTCGTTCTGCACGACCTGCGCCGAGTTCATCGAGACGCGCATCCCGACCCACGCCCGGGTGATCCCGTGGCAGTTCGCCGACCTCGAGTCGCTGGGCCTCACGGTCGAGGAGTGCGAGGAAGCCGTGCAGTGGGTCGGCGCCGACGGCACAACGGCGGCCGGCCCCGACGCGATCGCCCTGATGCTGAACGACGCGGGCCGCGCGTGGCAGCTGGCGGGCGGCGCGCTGCAGTTCGGCCCGATCCGCTTGGCGGCGTGGCCGGCCTACCGCTGGATCTCCGGCCACCGCCACCTGCTGCCCGGGGGCACCGCGGCGTGCTCGCTCCCCCAGGCCCAGCGCGACCTGCTCTACGGGAAGGACGCCTGAGGCCGGCCCTCTCGCCGGCCGACAACGCTTGCTGGCCGGCGCTGCTTGCCGGTCGGCGCTGCTAGCCCGTCGGCGCTGCTAGCCCGTCGGCGCTGCTAGCCCGTCGGCGCTGCTAGCCCGTCGGCGCCGGTTTTGTCGGCTCGGGTGTGGCCCGGGAGCGGCCCAGCCGCCGGCGCACCCGCTCGATCGGACGCACCCGCTCCAGCGCCAGGAAGCTCGCCATCGCGACCAGGTGCGGCGCGAACGAGATGGTGATCATCGAGAACGTCATCACGTGGAACGAGTAGAAGAAGGCCACGCCCATCCAGCGGAAACGCTGCGGGATGACGAAGATCAGCGGGCTCAGCAGCTCGAACAGGATGATGCCGGCCTGGGCCGCGATGAGCAGCCCGGGCACGACGGCGATGTGGTCGGCCAGCCAGGTGCCCCGCCGGATGATCGCCTGAGCCAGCACCGCACTGGTCAGCCAGTCGATGCCGCCGAACCGCAGCTTGGCCCACGCGGCCAGGAAGTAGGTGCAGATCACGGCGATCTGGGTGACCCGCAGGGCCCACCCCGCGGCCTCGGAGAGCGTCTTGTCGCCGAAACGCGCCTTCCCGATCGTCGGGAGCACCGCCAGCGCCACCAGCAGCCCGACCCGGTCGTGGTCGACCTTGCCGTAGCTCATCGCGATGACCATCCACTCCAGGTACAGCGCGAAGACGGCCCAGCCCAGGATGCGCGGCGCCCGGCCGGTGGCGGCGGCCAGTGAGAGCACGATCAGCGCCCAGAACACCGCCCAGACCAGCAGGTGGGTCGGCGTCGGCAGATGCAGGATCCGGCCGATGAGCAGCGGCTGGTAGAGGTCGCCGGGGGTGTTGGCGTGCGAGAGCACCCACGGGGTGAAGACCGTCAGGTCGAGGGCCACAAAGACGTAGACCAGCGTGCGGAAGGCGGCGATCCGCCCGAGCGGCACCGGCGCGAACAGCCACTTCATGGGCGCGTCCATTCCGCCACGACCTCGTCGCGCCAGGTGCCGGTGGGTCGGGCGTGCTCGATGCCGTGCCAGCGGATCACGATGCGGACCGTACGCAGCGGCGAAGCGCCCGGGGTGTGTTCCGCGTACGCCTCGGCCACCTGCCCCAGGCGGGCGGGCTCATCGACGTACGCCTGCTGCTGGCCCTCGATCTCGGCCCGGCGGATGCCGCTGTTGCCCTCGGTGATCGCGACCGTGTGCCCGTCGGCGTCGACGCCCTCGACCCGGGTGTCCCGCGCGTCGCCGTTCGGGTCGGGCGCCGTCGAATACATGCGGAAGGGCCCGAACGGGAAGTCGTCGTCGGTGCCCCACAGGGTGCCGGCGAGCAGCAGGACCCCGGCGATCAGGGTGGCGAGCACCCGGACCCGGCGGCCACGGACGGATAGCTGGTTCACAGCACGACAACCTAGCCGCAGTGGTCCAGCCGCCGCCGGGCCGCCTGTGGATAACCTCCGAATGTGGATAACCTCCCCGGCGCCCGCCAACGGCGTAGGCTCTGGGCCCGCCCCCGGTTGGGTGGGGTAGGCCTAGTTGGGACCCTAGGTCTGGCGGGAACGGGCGGGCCTGGTGGCGGGGCGGCGGGGCGGGAACTAGCCCTTGTCGGCGCCGGCGGAGGCGTCGCGGACGAAGTAGCGCTGGAAAATCACGAAGATGATGGCCACCGGGATGGTTGCCAGCAGGGCCGCGCCGAGCTTCAGCGGATACTGCGTGCCTGCCCCCAGCGAACCGCTGACCAGGTCGGCCAGCCCGCGCGGCAGCGTGAACAAGCCCGGGTCCTGCACCGAGACCAGCGTGTGCGGGAACTCGTTCCATGATCCGGTGAACGACAGGATGGTCAGCGTGATCAGCGCCGGCTTGGCCATCGGCAGCACCACCGACCAGAAAATCCGGAACGAGCCGGCCCCGTCGATGCGGGCCGCCTCCTCGACGCTGACCGGCACCGAGTCGAAGAACTGCTTCATCACGAAGATGCCGGTGGCGTCGGCCAGCAGCGGGACGATCAGCCCGGCGTAGCTGTTGTACATGCCGAGCTGGTTGAGCACCAGGAACTTCGGGATCAGCAGCACGACCGGGGGCACCGCCATCAGCGCCAGCAGGCCCGCGAAGAGCGCCCTGCGTCCGGGGAAGCGCAGCCGGGACAGCGCGTAGCCGGCCATCGAGGCGAACGCCACCCGCCCGATCGTCACCACGACCGTGACCAGCACCGAGTTTCCGAGCCAGGTGGGGAAGCCGGTGCCTTCGAAGATGCGTACGAGGGAATCGGTGACGAACGGTGACGGAATGGGCGAGAGCGGGTTGTCGGCCGCGTTCGCCTCGGTCTTGAACGAGTTCGCGATCTGGATGACGAACGGATAGAGGAAGACCAGCGCGAAAAAGATCAAGATCGCATAACCCAGGAACCGCGAGGCCAGCGTACGGATCACAAGTCACGCTCCCAGGAGAGCCACCACAGCAACTGGGGCAGTCGGATCACGAGTCACGCTCCCGGGTGATGCGCCGCTGCAGCAGCGTGAGCAGCACGATGATCAGGAACAGCACGAACGAGATGGCCGCCCCGGAGCCGTAGTCGAAGTCGCGGAACGCCGTCCGGTAGGACAGGAACGCGGGAGTCAGCGTGGTCTTGGCCGGGTTGCCCTGGCTCATCACGTAGATCTGGTCGAAGACCTGCCACGTGCCGATCAGCCCGAGCGTCACCACCAGGAACGTGGTCGGGCGCAGCTGCGGGAGGATCACGTGGCGCAGCAGCTGCCACCGGTTGGCGCCGTCGATGCGGCCGGCCTCCTCGAGCTGCACCGGCACGTTCTGCAGGGCGGCCAGGAACATCACCATGAACGTGCCCGAGGTGGTCCAGACGACCAGCGAGATGATCGCGCACATGGCCACGCTGGGCCCGGAGAGCCAGTCCCACCACGACAGGCCGAAGACCCCATGATCAACCAGCGGCGAAGGAGAAGACACTCCGAACTTGGACAGGACGATGTGGAGGAGCCCGCGCGGGTCGGAGAACCACTGCGGCCCCTCGATGCCGAAGACGGCCAGGATCGCGTTGATCGCCCCGCCGTTGGCGAACATGAACAGGAAGACCACGCTGATCGCCACCGAGCTGGTCACGGACGGGAAGTAGAACGCCGTACGGAAGAAGCCTTTGCCCTTGAGCAGCCGGTTGTTGACGATCAGGGCCAGCCCGAGCGCGAGCACGGTCTGGATCGGCACCACGAAGAACACGTAGTAGGCGTTGTTGCGGATGCTGGTCATGAAGTCCTGGCGGGCCAGCCCCTCGTCGGTGAACAGCCGGGTGTAGTTGTCCAGCCCGGCGAAGGGCACGTCGCCGGTGAACGGGCTGCCCTGGCCGTTCCACCGCGTGAGGCTGACCCACAGCGCCATCAGGATCGGCAGCAGCATGAACAGGCCGAGGATGAGCACGGCGGGGGCGACGAACAGCCAGCCGGCCGGCTGCTCGTTGCCGCGGATGCCTTTCCTGGAGAACAAGGTCAGCCCCCGAGGGCCGTCTTGGCGTTCTTGTCGAAGCGCTGCAGCACCGTCGCCGGGCGGCCGTTCTGCAGACCCTGCAGGCCGGCGTCGAGGTCGGCGAGGACGCTGTCCATCTTGGGCGCGTTCACCGGACCCTGGGCGTACTGCGCGCCGGCCACGAACGCGGCGTCGTCCGGGTTCTGCTGCTGGTAGGTGGCCTGCGCGTCCTGCCGCGAGGGCATCACACCGAACGACTTGCTGAAGCTGAGCTGCTGGTCGGCCGTGGTCATGGCCTGCACGAAGGCGACCGCCTGCTGCTTGAACTTGCTCTTGGCGGCGACGCCCCAGCACTGGGTGAAGCTGAGCGTGCCCTTGCCCTTGGGCCCGGCCGGCAGCTCCTTGACCGTGTACTTGATGGTCGGGAAGTCGGCGCTCAGGGCGCCCTTGATCCAGTTGCCCTCGATCGCCATGGCGGCTTTGCCCTTGCCGAACGCCTCGCCGGCCCAGCCCGCGTCGAGCGCCTTCGGATACTTGGCCAGGCCGTCCTTGAGCAGGGACTGCACATAGGTGAGGGCTTCGACGTTCGGCGGGGTGTCACCGGTGGCCTGCTTGCCGTCGGCGCTCACCCAGTAGCCGCCGGCCTGCACGAGGAAGGCGCCGATGCGGTCCCGGGTGTCGCCGATGGCCAGCGGGGTGATGCCCTTGGCCTTGATCTTCTCGGACGTGGAGCGCAGCTGGTCCCAGGTCGTCGGGATGTCGGCGTCGGTCAGTCCGGCCTTCGTCCACAGGTCGGTGTTGATCTGCAGGGCCAGGGTCGAGGTGTCCTTGGGAACGCAGTAGACCTTTCCCTCGTACGTGAAGCTCTGCCGCAGGTTGGGCAGGAACGCGTCCACCCCTTGCATGTCCTGCGCGTAGGGCTCGAGGGCGCCCACGCTCGCGTAGTCGGCGAAGCGGGCGGCGTCCACATAGAAGACGTCCGGTGGCGTGCTGCCCGCCAGGGCCTGGCCGAGCTGCTGCACGATGTCCTGCGCCGGGATCACCTCGGCCTTGTTGCCGCTGCTGGTCGCCCACTGGGCGGTGGCGTCGCGCACGGCCTTGGTCTCGGCGTCACCGGACGACGCGATCATGATTTTGAGGTCGGCCGGCCCGGAGCTCGACTGGCTGGTGCCTGATCCGTTGTCGTCGAAGCCGCTGCCGCAGGCGCTGGTGGCGATGAGGACGGCGGCGAGGGTGGCGCCGCAGAGTTTGCTTCTCATGGGTGTCTCCAGGGGAGTCAGGCCGTCTGGCGGACGACCAGGGACGGAGGGAGCAGGACAGTCGTCGGGAACGACGGCGCGCGGCCGTCGAGGAGCTCGCCGAGCAGGCCCATGCAGCGGGCGGCGGCCTCGGCGAGCGGCTGGCTGACACTGGTCAGCCCGATCGCGCCGGCCACGGCGGTGTCGTCGAACCCGACCACCGCGCAGTCCCGGCCGGTCTCGCGGGCGGCCTGGAGGGCGCCGAGGGCGAGGGAGTCGCTGGCGCAGACGAGAGCGGTCGGCGGATCGTCGCTCCGGAGAAGGGATGATGCCGCCGCGGCGCCGGGCTCGACCCCGTCCACCGTGGCGGCCGACGGGCCCCACGGGCCCAGGACCCGGTGCCAGCCCTCGCGCCGGGCGTCGCCGACCCCGGAACCGGCCGGCCAGCCGAGGAACCCGATCCGGCGGTGACCGGCCGCGAGCAGGTGTTCGGTGGCGGCGGCGGTGCCGGCCGCGTTGTCGATGTCGACCCAGGAGTGGGTGTCGGGCGCGCCCCACGGCCGGCCGAAGGTCACGAACGGCACGTCGCGGGCCGCGAGCCACGACGTACGGGGATCTCCGTGGTGTGTGCTGGTCAGGACGAAGGCGTCCAGGTCGTACGCGGAAAGCAGCTCGTCGTAGGTGGCGATCTCGGCGTCGTCACCGTCGGCGGTGTAGAGCATCACGCGATAGCCCGCGAGCCCGGCGGCGTCGGTGAGGCCGTGCAGGAAGCGGTCGAGCACCGAGCCGTTGATGCCGTCGCGGGCGGGCTCGATGCGGACGGCGATGAGCCGGGACCGGCCGGTACGCATCTGCCGCGCGGCCTGGTTGACCCGGTAGCCGAGCGCGGTGATCGCCTCGCGGACACGCTCGCGGGTCTCCTCGCGCACCACATCCGGCGTGTTGATCACGTTGGACACTGTCTGGCGCGAGACACCGGCCCGGCGGGCCACCGTCGCGATCGTCACCTTTTCCACCGAAGTGAGGCCTCTCTAGGTCTTGAACGATCAAATTCTGATAGGGCAGGATTGGATCGATCAAGTTACGGGGTTGTTTCGCACTTTGCCTGCACCCCGGCACGCTGTCAACCCGGGAGTTTCTCTTGCCTCTCCAGCCTCTTCTGCACGATCTGGTGCCCACCCTCGCCGCGCCGACCTCGGCGCTCTCCGGGCCCGACGGTCAGATCCGGGCCGCCGGGGTGCAGGGGGTGTTCCACGCCGACCGGCGGGTGCTGTCGCTGGCCGTGCTGCGTCTCGACGGCCACGAGCCCGAGCCGATCGGGCACGCGCAGGCCGGGCCGGGTGCCACGCGGTTCGTTTCGCTCGCCCGCCGGCTCGGCAATCCGGGTCCCGATCCGACGGTCCGGGTCGACCGCCTTCGCCGGGTCCGCCCTGGTGGCCTCGAGGAGGAGATCACGATTTTTTCCACCGCCGACGCCCCCGTCACGACCACTCTCACGATCGAGACCGCCTCCGATCTCGCGCCGATCGAGGCAGTCAAATCCGGGAGCATATCGGCCAGGAAAGACAATTTTCCCGTACGCCTGGAAGGCGACCTCAACCGCACGATCACGATCCCGCCCGGCGAGTCGGTGGTCCTGCGCTGGTCACTGCAGGTCGACGATCCACACGCCGTCATGTTCCCCGGCCCCCGCGGCTCCTTCTCCCGCCCCACGGTGACCGGCCCCGACCGCCGGCTGTCCCGCCTGCTCGACCAGTCCCTGGACGACCTGGCCGCCCTGCGCCTCACCACCGCGATCGACGACGGCGACACGTTCCTGGGCGCGGGCGTCCCCTGGTATCTCACGCTGTTCGGCCGGGACAGCCTGTGGGCCGCCCGCATGATGCTGCCCCTCGGCACCGACCTGGCCCTGGGCACGCTGCGGGTGCTGGCCCGCCGTCAGGGCACCAGGGTCGACCCCGCGACCGGCGAGGCCCCCGGCAAGATCATGCACGAGCTGCGGCGCTCGGACGTCGACGTCGAGGGGCGGCTGCCCGCCGTCTACTACGGCACGATCGACGCCACCCTGCTCTGGATCAGCCTGCTGCACGACGCCTGGCGCTGGGGGCACGACCCGGCCGAGGTCGAGGCGCTGCTGCCCGCGCTCGAAGCGGCGCTGGGCTGGCTCGCCGACCACGCCGACCCCGACGGCGACGGCTTCCTCGAATACCTCGACCCGACCGGCCGCGGCCTGGCCAACCAGGGCTGGAAGGACTCGCACGACGCGGTCCGCTTCCACGACGGCCGCCTCGCCGACCCGCCGATCGCGCTGGCCGAGGTGCAGGGGTACGCCTTCCGGGCCGCCCTCGACGGCGCCGCCCTGCTCGACGCGTTCGGCCGTCCCGGTGGCGACCGCTGGCGGCAATATGCCGACGACCTCGCGGCCCGGTTCCGGGGCGCGTTCTGGGTCGACGGCGGTCGCTACCCGGCGCTCGCGCTCGACCGTGACAAGCACCCGGTCGACTCGCTGACCAGCAACATCGGCCATCTGCTGGGCACCGGCATGCTGACCGGCGACGAGGAGGCCCGGGTCGCCGCGGCGCTCGGCTCCGAGGGCATGTCAGGCGGCTACGGCCTGCGCACGATGTCGGCCGACGACGGCGGGTTCGCGCCTTTGTCATACCACTGCGGCTCGGTCTGGGCCCACGACACCGCGATCGTGGCGGCCGGGCTGGCCCGGGGCGGTTTCGCGGCCGAGGCCGGGCGCCTGGTCGACGGCCTGTTGAGCGCGGGCGAGGCGTTCGGGTTCCGGCTTCCCGAGCTGTACGCGGGGGACGCGCGCGCCGAGATCAGCCGGCCCATGCCGTACCCGGCCTCGTGTCACCCGCAGGCGTGGGCGGCCGCCGCCGCGGTGCTGATCGTCCAGTCGCTGCTGGGCCTCGACCCCGACGTGCCCAACGGCGTGGTCCGCCTCCGCCCGCTCCCCGACGCCCCCACCGTCACCGGCCTGATCATCGCCGGCCGGCCGGTGTCGTTCGAGGGCGGCAAGCTCACCGGCCTGCCCGAGGGGTTGTCAGTCGAGGAACGAGTCCAAGCCGACGGTTAGACCGGGACGCTCGAGGATCTTGCGTACGCCGAGCAGGACGCCGGGCATGAAAGACACCCGGTCGAGGGAGTCGTGGCGGATCGTCAGCGTCTCGCCGAGCGACCCGAACAACACCTCCTGGTGGGCGACCAGACCCGACGCCCGTACGGAATGAACGCGCACCCCGTCGATGTCGGCACCCCGCGCCCCGTCGACCTCTTCCTTGGTCGCGTCGGGCATCGGGCCGAGACCCGCCTCGGCCCGGGCCTGCGCGATCAGCTTGGCCGTGTGGGTCGAGGTGCCGCTGGGCGCGTCCAGCTTGCGCGGGTGGTGCTGCTCGATGACCTCGACCGACTCGAAATACCGCGCGGCCCGGGTCGCGAACTGCATCATCAGCACCGCGCCGAGCCCGAAGTTGGGGGCGATCAGCACGCCCACCCCGGGGTTGGCGTCGAGCCAGCCGCGAACCTGGTCGAGACGCTCCCCGGTGAAGCCGGTGGTGCCCACGACCATGTTGATGCCCTGGTCGATCGCCCAGTGCAGGTTGTCCATGACCACGTCGGGGGTGGTGAAGTCGACGAACACCTGGGCGCCGGCGTCGGACGCCTTGAACAGCTCGTCGCCCTGATCGATCATCGCGACGAGTTCCATGTCGCCGGCGGCGTCGACCGCCTTGCAGACCTCGAGGCCCATGCGGCCCCGGGCACCGAGAACGCCGACGCGGATCGAATCAGGTTGCTGAGTCACCCGGATAATTTATCGCAGCCTTGCGCCGCGCCCACCAGCGCTCGGCGAAGGCCACGACGGCGAACGTGCCCGCCACGTAGAGCCAGCCGACCAGCACGTCGATGATGTAGTGCTCGCCCGTGTAGACCAGGGTGAAGGTCATCGCCAGGGGGTAGGCCAGCAGCAACGGCCACCACCGCTTGCGCACCATCGGCAGGAAGAAGGCGACGGCCATCATCGCGTACGCGGTGTGCAGTGACGGCATCGCGGCGACCGGGTTGGACTGGTGCACCTGCAGGGCGTTCAGGGTGTTGCCGGCGCCGTGCAGGCCGATCACGTCGAGGCCGCGCGAGGAGAACCTCTCGACGTGATCGCTCAGATAGCCGTACTGGGAGGCCCACCACGGCGGGGCCGCCGGGTAGAGGAAGTAGGTGATCAGGCCGGCCATGCTGAGCGTGATCCACCGGCGCATGAACCGGTAGGACAAGCCACGGTTGCGCACCCACAGCACCACGGCCACCGTCGGCACGGCCAGGAAGTGCGAGATGTACACCAGGGTGGTGATCACTTCCCACCACGGAACCGCCTTGGTGTAGAGGTGCTCCTGCAACCAGACCGTCGGGATCTTGTCGTCGGTGAGCCATCCGAACATGGCCACGTCCGCGTCGATCAGCGGATAGACGTGCGGCTTGAACAGTTCGTCGGCCGCGCCCCGGGACACGTTGTAGAAGACCAGCAGCAGTACGACCGGACCCCAGTCGCGCAGGAACAGCAGGTGCTCCCGCCAGGGCAGATAGTTGCGCCAGGCGATCGTGGCCAGCCACAACCAGCCGAAGGCGGTCATCGGGTCGCTGGTCGGCACCCCGACCAGCCACACGAAGACCGCGAAGGCCGCCGCCCACACCAGCATCCCGACGATCCGGCGTTTCCGCTGATCGGGCGTGATGGCGGGGGTGGGCGGCGGCGGAGTCTCCAGCGTGGTCACGGGCACCAAGGTTAGCGGTGGGGGCCGAACGCGGATTCGTCGAAGGGTCCGACCACGGCCAGCGACATCGGCTGGGCCAGCAGCTCGGTCGCGATCTCGTTCACCTCGTCGGGGGTCACGTCGTCGACCCGCCGCAGCAGTTCGTCGACCGACATGAGATCGCCGTACAGCAGCTCGGCCTTGGCCAGCCGGCTCATCCGCGAGCCGGTGTCCTCCAGGCCCAGCACGTACGAACCCTTGGCCATGCCCTTGCCGCGCGCGATCTCCTCGGCGCTGACGCCCTTGACCGCCACCCGTTCGAGCTCGGTGCGGACGAGGTCGAGGACCTCCTCCACCTTGCCCGGCGCGCAGCCCGCGTAGACGCCGAACAGGCCGGCATCGGCGTACTGGCTCGCGTACGAGTAGACCGAGTAGGCCAGGCCCCGCTTCTCGCGGATCTCCTGGAACAGCCGGCTCGACATCCCGCCGCCGAGCAGGTTGTTGAGCACGCCCAGGGCGAACCGGCGCTCGTCGCGGCGACCGATCCCGACCCCGCCCAGCACCAGGTGGCCCTGTTCGGTGTCGCGGTTGCGGACGACGGTGTGCGGCTTCTGGGTGGGCACCCGCTTCGATCCCGTACGGGGTCCGGCCGGCGCCGCCGGAGCGGAGTCGAGCGCCGTGCCCGCCAGCGCCTTGCGCACGAGCCGGACGACCGTGGCGTGGTCGAGGTTGCCCGCGGCCGCGATCACGATGTTCGGGGCGGTGTAGCGCCGCCGGTAGAACCCGTTGATCTGGTTCCGGGTCATCGGGGTGATCGATTCCTCGGTCCCCGAGATCAGCCGGCCCAACGGGTGCGTCCCGAAGATCGCCTCGGTGAAGACGTCGTGCACCTCGTCACCGGGCTCGTCCTCGTGCATCGCGATCTCTTCGAGGATCACGCCACGCTCGGTCTCCACGTCGGCCGGTTCGATGATCGAGTCGGCCACCGCGTCGCAGAGCACGTCGACCGCGAGCGGCAGGTCGGCGTCGAGCACCCGCGCGTAGTAGCAGGTGTACTCCTTCGTGGTGAAGGCGTTGGTCTCGCCGCCCACGGCCTCGATCTCGGACGAGATCTCCAGCGCGGTGCGTTTGTGCGTGCCCTTGAAGAGCAGGTGCTCGAGGAAGTGCGACGCGCCGGACATGCCGGGCGTCTCGTCGCGCGAGCCGATGCCCACCCACACACCGAGGGCGGCGCTGCGGGTGGTCGGGATGGCCTCGGTGACGATGCGCAGCCCGGAAGGCAGGACGGTGCGCTTGGCGCCGTCCGAGAGGGTCCTGGTAGAAACGCGGGCCGGCTTGGCAGCCGACCCGCGGTCACTCGTTGTCACTGGTGATTAGTCGCGACGCTCGCCACCGCGGTCACCGCGGTCACCGCTCGGGCGGGACCGGCGACGGCGGGGCTCGCCACCACCCTCGCCACGGTCACCCCGCGGCTCACGCGGCGGACGGCCACCCTCGGAGGAACCGCCCTCCGCGGCGGCCGGGGCCTCCGCGCCCTCGGGGCGGACCTTGTCGAGGTAGATCTTGCCGCGGGCGTCGATGTCCGCGATGGACACCTCGACCTTGTCGCCGACGTTGAGGAAGTCCTCGACCTTCTCGACGCGCTTGCCGTCGCCGACCTTGCTGATGTGCAGCAGGCCGTCGCGGCCGGGCAGCAGCGAGATGAACGCGCCGAACGCGGCCGTCTTGACCACCGTGCCCAGGAACTTGTCGCCGACCTTGGGCAGCGTCGGGTTGGCGATCGCGTTGATCCGCTCGACCGCGGCCTCGGCCGACGGGCCGTTGGTGGCGCCGACGTAGATCGTGCCGTCGTCCTCGATCGAGATGTCGGCGCCGGTCTCGTCCTGGATCGCGTTGATCGTCTGACCCTTGGGGCCGATGACCATGCCGATCTTGTCGACCGGGATCTTCACCGAGGTGACGCGCGGGGCGTACTCCGACATCTCGGCCGGGGCGCTGATCGCCGCCTCCATCACGCCGAGGATCGTCGCGCGGGCGTCGTGGGCCTGCTGCAGGGCGCCGGCCAGCACGTCGGACGGGATGCCGTCGAGCTTGGTGTCCAGCTGCAGGGCGGTCACGAACTCGCTGGTGCCGGCGACCTTGAAGTCCATGTCGCCGAACGCGTCCTCCGCGCCCAGGATGTCGGTCAGCGCGACGTACTGGGTCTTGCCGTCGACCTCGTCCGAGATGAGGCCCATGGCGATGCCGGCGACGGGCGCCTTCAGCGGCACACCGGCGCTCAGCAGCGACAGGGTCGAGGCGCAGACCGAGCCCATCGACGTCGAGCCGTTGGAGCCCAGCGCCTCCGAGACCTGGCGGATCGCGTACGGGAATTCTTCGCGCGACGGCAGCACGGGCACCAGCGCCCGCTCGGCCAGCGCGCCGTGACCGATCTCGCGGCGCTTCGGCGAACCCACCCGGCCGGTCTCACCGGTCGAGTACGGCGGGAAGTTGTAGTTGTGCATGTAGCGCTTGGACTTCTCGGGCGCCAGGGTGTCGAGCGCCTGCTCCATGCGCAGCATGTTCAGCGTGCTGACGCCCAGGATCTGGGTCTCGCCCCGCTCGAACAGGGCCGAACCGTGCACGCGGGGCAGCACGCCGATCTGAGCGGTCAGCGGGCGGATGTCGCGCGGGCCGCGGCCGTCGATGCGGACCTGCTCACGCAGCACCCGCTGGCGCACCTCGCTCTTGGTGACCGAGCGGAAGGCGGCGCTGATCTCCTTCTCGCGACCCTCGAAACGCTCGTCGAGCAGGTCGTGGGCCTTGGCCTTGACCAGGTCGAGGGCCTCTTCGCGCTCCTGCTTGGCGGCGATCTTCAGTGCCTCGGCGGTCTCGGCGCGGACGGCCTCGGTGACGGCCGAGTAGACGTCGTCCTGGTACTCCAGGAACACCGGGAACTCGACGGCCGGCTTCGAGGCGACCTCGGCCAGCTCGCTCTGGGCGCGGCACAGCTCGCGGATGGCGGGCTTGGCGGCCTCGAGACCGCTCGCCACGACCTCCTCGGTCGGGGCGGTGGCGCCGGCGGCGATCAGCTTGACCGCGTTCGGGGTGGCCTCGGCCTCGACCATCATGATCGCGACGTCGCCGTCCTCCAGCGTGCGGCCCGCGACGACCATGTCGAAGGTGGCCCGCTCGAGCTCCTCGATGGTCGGGAAGGCGACCCACTGGCCGTCGATGTGCGCGACGCGGGTCGAGCCGATCGGGCCGCTGAACGGCAGGCCGGACAGCTTGGTCGACATCGAGGCGCCGTTCATGGCGACCACGTCGTACGGGTGGGCGGGGTCGAGCGCGAGGACGGTCTCGACGACCTGGACCTCGTTGCGCAGGCCCTTGGTGAACGACGGGCGCAGCGGCCGGTCGATCAGGCGGCAGGTGAGGATCGCGTCCTCGCTGGGACGGCCCTCGCGCCGGAAGAACGAGCCGGGGATGCGACCCGCGGCGTACATCCGCTCCTCGACGTCGACGGTCAGCGGGAAGAAGTCGAAGTGCTCCTTCGGCTGCTTGCTGGCCGTGGTCGCGGAGAGGACGACGGTCTCGCCCAGCTGGACGATGACCGATCCGGCGGCCTGCTTGGCGAGGCGGCCGGTGGAGAACGTGATCTCGCGGGTGCCGAACGAGCCGTTGTCGATGACGGCGGTGCGGAACTCGGTGCCGAGAGCGGTGTTCTGCTCTGTCATGTGGTGCGGTACTCCTTCGTCGAGGACCCGGCGGTCTGCACATCGCGGTTTTAGGCTGCCGGTCTTCGATCGAAGTGCCCAGGACGAGGGTCGTTCAGACCTCGCTCGATCGCGCTGGTCGGAAAACCTCTCGCATGGCCTGGGAACCACTACCGAGGACCGGTGGCTCGCCTCGGCATCACCGCGCGGGTCCGTGGGTGGTAAAGCTCGGGGGAGCGGCCAGGCGGCCACTCCCCCGTCAAGTCATCGGCGCAGGCCGAGGCGCTCGATGAGCGACCGGTAGCGCTGGATGTCCTTCTTCTGAACGTAGTTGAGCAGGCGGCGGCGGCGGCCGACCAGCAGCAGCAGACCACGACGGCTGTGGTGGTCGTGCTTGTGGGTCTTGAGGTGCTCGGTCAGGTCGGCGATCCGCTTGGTGAGCATCGCGACCTGGACCTCGGGCGACCCGGTGTCGCCGTCCTTCGCCTTGTACTCGTCGATGATCTTGGTCTTGGTCTCTTGATCGAGCGCCATGTTCTCCGTAATTCTGTGTTGCCGGTGAGAAGCGGTTTCTCCGCGGCCCGCGGCGTCGGGCAGGCAGGCGGGACCGGTCGCTGGACATCCAGCGTCACCTCAACCCTACCAGGGTGTCATCGAAGCAGCGCGCGGGTCTCTTCGACATCGGCGTTGATCTGGGCCACCAACGGCTCGATGGCGTCGTACGTCCGCTGTTCGCGCAGGTGGGCCACGAAGTCGAGGCTCACCCGCTCGCCGTAGAGGTCACCCGCGAAGTCGAGCACGTACGCCTCGACCCTCCGCTCGCGCCCCGAGAACGTGGGGTTGGTGCCGATCGACACGCTCGCGGGCAGGCGCGCGGCGTGCTCGCCCCCGCGGATCAGCCACGCCGCGTAGACGCCGTCGGCCGGCACCGCCGCATAGCGGTGCACCATCAGGTTGGCCGTCGGAAACCCGAGCTCGCGCCCCCGCTGGTCGCCGCGCACGACCACGCCGGCCAGGCGGTGCGGCCGCCCGAGAGCAGCAGCGGCGGCGCGCACGTCCCCCGCGTCGACACAGCTGCGGATGTACGTCGAGGAGAAGACCAGCCCGTCCTCGGTGACCAGCGGCGCATCTTCGACGGTGAAGCCGAACTGCACGCCCAGCCGCTCCAGCAGCGTCACGTCACCGGCGGCGCGGTGCCCGAAGCGGAAGTTGTCACCGACCACCACAACGGCCGCGTGCAGCGCCTCGACCAGCACGTCGTGCACGAACGCGTCGGGGCTGAGCTGCGAGAACGCCGGGGTGAAGGGCACCACGCAGAGCGCGTCGACACCCAGTTGCTCCATCAGTTCGGCCTTGCGCACCGGTTCGGTCAGCACGGCCGGGTGCGAGCCCGGGCGAACCACCTCGGCCGGGTGCGGGTCGAAGGTCATGACCACCGACTGCAGCCCCAGATCGTGGGCCCGCTTCACCGCGTGCCCGATGATCGCCTGGTGGCCGCGGTGCACGCCGTCGAAGACCCCGATCGTGACGACCGAGCGCCCCCACCCACCGGGCACAGCCTCGAATCCCCGCCACCGCTGCATGTTCACGCGCCTCCGTCAGCCCTTGCGTCCCGCACAGCGTATAGCCCGCCCCCTCGGCCGTTACATGCCGTTTGAGCGGCTTTTATAGGCATTTCTCGGTATCCGCTCCTTGTACGAGGTTCATCGGCTGGAGCGGCCATCCCAAACCCCCACCCGCCCTGGGGAACGGCAGGGACGTTACGCCCTGTCAAGGCCGCGCGGAGCGTTGTCCACAGCCGCCGGCCCGTGGCGTTGCTGACACCCCGCTACGCCAGAGCCGGCACGATCTCGGCCCGCTCGACGCCTGCCCCCGCTACGCCGGCGCCAGCACGATCTCGGCCCGCGCCCGCCCCTCCCGCTCCGAGACGATCGCCAGCACCTCACCTGAAGGCGCGAACACCGCATACGGGCCCTCGATACCCACCGGCGCGAGCGGCCCGCCGTGGCTCAGCACCCGCGCCTCGTCGGCCGTCGCCTCGCGCTGCGGGAACGCCTGCCGGGCGGCTTCGGCCATCGGGAGCGTCACCACGTCGGGCGCGACCGCCTCCAGCTGCTCCAGCGTGCGCGCCTCGGCCAGCGTCATGCCGCCGACCGCCGTACGTCGCAACGCCGTCAAGTGGCCACCGACGCCGAGCAGCGTTCCCAGGTCGCGGGCGATGGCCCGGATGTATGTGCCGGACGAGCACGTCACGTCGATATCCACGTCGACCGCGTCGGCCGTGTGCCGGATATCGAGCACGTCGAGCCGCGAGATCGTGACCCGGCGGGCCGGGATCGAGACCTCTTCGCCCTCGCGCACCCGTTTGTAGGCCCGCTCCCCATTGATCTTGATGGCGCTGACCGCGCTCGGCACCTGGTCGATCTCGCCGCGCTGCCGGGCCAGCCCGTCGTGGATCGCGACGTCGGTGACCTCGTCGACCCCGGACGTGGCGGTGATCTCGCCCTCGGCGTCGTCGGTGATCGTCGACTGGCCCAGGCGGATCGTCGCGGCGTAGCTCTTGGACGAGCCGATCACGTACGTGAGCAGGCGCGTCGCCCGGTTGACCCCGATGATCAGCACACCGGTCGCCATCGGGTCGAGCGTGCCGCCGTGACCGACGCGCCGGGTCTTGGCCAGCCGCCGGATGCGCGCCACCACGTCGTGCGAGGTCATCCCCGCCGGCTTGTCCACCACGATGAGTCCGTCCGCATTCACGGCACCACCCTAGAAGCCCCTAGGAGGACCCACTGTCACGGCACCACCCTGGAAAGCCCCCGGGAGGACCCGCTCTCACGGCACCACCCGGAAGACCGCGCACCGCGCCAGAAAGCTAGGAGCTCCGGGAAGCTCCGGTGACGACCCACCGATCCGACCGCCAGCGCCACACGGTCGTGACGAACCGGATCGCGATCAGCAGGGCCAGCCCGGCCCACACCCCGCCCAGGCCGAGGTCGAAGAAGTAGGCGATCCAGATCGCGGGCAGGAAGCCCAGCAACGCCGCGGCCAGCGTGATGTTGCGGAGAAAACGCACGTCGCCGGCGCCGATCAGCACCCCGTCGAGCGCGTAGACCACCCCGGCGAACGGCAGCAGCCCGATGAACCAGGGCCAGATGACCGCCGCCTGGTCGTGGATCCCCTGATCGGGGGTGAACCAGCCGGGGATCGACCCGGCGCCCGCGGTCACGAAGAGGGCGAACACGACACCGGACAGCCCGCCCGCGATCGTCACCTTGCGGGCCACCGCCTTGGCGTCGTCCGCGCTGCCGCCACCGAGCGCGGCCCCGACCAGCGACTGGGCGGCGATCGCGACCGCGTCGAGGGCGAGCGCGCTGAAGAACCACAGCTGCAGGGCGATCTGGTGGGCGCCGACCGACTCGACGCCGAATCGGCTGGCCACCGCGGTCGCCGAGAGGAAGCAGGCCTGGAAGGCGGCGCCGCGGATGAGCAGGTCACGCCCGAGGCGCAGCTGCTGGCCGATGATCTGCGGGCTGGGACGCAGCTGCCGGGTCTCGCGGACCAGCGCGTACAGGAAGAAGCCGCCGGACACGCTCTGGGCGATCACGTTGGCGACGGCCGAGCCGGTGAGACCCCAGCCGACCGGATAGACCAGCAGGGGGCAGAGGATCGCCGACAGGACGTTCGCGCCCAGCACGAAGATCAGGGGGCGGCGGGTGTCCTGCACCCCGCGCATCCAGCCGTTGCCGGCCGCGGCGAGCAGCAGGCCGGGAGCGCCGAGCGCGGCGACCCGCAACCACCCGGCGGCGGCTTCGGCCGTCTCGGGATCGCCGGCCAGCGCGTGGGCCAGGGGTCCGGCGAAGGCTTGGGCCAGCAGGGCCAGCAGGACGCCGACGGTCAGCGCCAGCCAGGAGGCCTGGACACCCTCGGCGACGGCCGCGGCCCGGTCACCGGCACCGAAGCGCCGGGCGGCGCGGCCGGTGGTGCCATAGGCCATGAGCGCGCCGAGCCAGGCGGCCAGCGACATGACCGAACCGCTGACGGCGACGGCCGCGAGCGGCACGGGACCGAGGTGGCCCACCACGGCGGTGTCGACCAGCACATAGAGCGGCTCGGCGGCCAGCACGACCAGCGCCGGCAGGGCGAGCTGGGCGATGCGGCGGGCGGACGCCTGTTCAGGTGCGGCGTGCGGCTGGGCAGGCGGGCTCATGGACAGTCATGATGCCCGCCCAGCCGTAAGGACTGCAATTCAGTGTGGTGCTTACCCGAATTACTGGCGGGTGTCCATCGACGTCTGCAGGGCGCGGCGGGCAGCCTCGCGGGCTTCGTCGGTGTTCTGGGGCTTCGGCTTGGCAGCCATGATCGTGGTCCTTCCACGGTGGGTGTGGGCGCGGCCGAACGGGCACACGCCGCAGGGATCGGTCGAGCAGGCGTCACATCGGGGCCGGCCCGGGATCGCCGGGCGCTCGGCGCTGGGTGACGCGACCCGGATGGGTGAACCCGGGTGGCTCGAGGTTCCACGGCGGGCGGTGGTCACGGCCGCGCAAAACCAAATCACCGTTCAGGGACCAAACTATCGTTCAGGTCCGCCTTCTGGAGCGCGGTTCCCACGAATCGAGACAGCGGGCGGATACCCGACAGTCACCCGGGAACACAAAAGCGCGCGCCCTCCATGAGAGCGCGCGCCTTGCAGTGCAGGTCAGGCCAGGTTGGCGTCCAGCAACGGGCGGATCTGGGCGATGACCTCACCGGGGGTTCCGTACGCCGTAAAACCCGCCGCCAAGCGATGGCCCCCGCCGCCCAGCGCGACCGCGACCGCGCTCACGTCGACACCCCCCTTGGAGCGGAGTGACACCGACCACTCCCCCGGCACCAGTTCCTTGACCACCACCGCCACGTCGGCCTCGGCCACCCCACGCACCGGGTCGATGAGCGAGTCGAGCACGTAGGGCCTCTGGTGGTGCCGCTCCAGGTCGGCGTTGGTCGCGTAGGTCCAGACCATGCCGTGCCCGCCCGCCGCCTCGGGTTCGAGCAGCGCCCGGCCCAGCACCTCGCCGGCCAGCTTCATGGCGCCGAACGGGCGGGTGTCGAAGATGCGGCGCGCGATCTCGCCGGGGCTGATGCCGGTGGCGATCAGCCGGGCCGCCAGCGTGTGCACCGACGGCGAACGCACGAACTTGAACGAGCCGGTGTCGGTGGCCAGGGCGACGTAGAGGCATTCGGCGATCTCGGCGTCGAGCTCGACCCCGAGCCGGACCAGCAGCTCGTCGGCCACCACGGAGGTCGCGACAGCGGCCGGGTCGACCAGGTTCACATCGCCGAAGCTGGTGTTGGAGGCGTGATGGTCGAGCACCACCACCGGCGCGGCGCCGTCGAGCCGGCCGGCCAGCCCGACCAGGCGTGATTCGGACGCCACGTCGAAGATCAGGATCAAGGCCGGTTCCGCGTACGCCTCCCGCTCCTCGACGAGCAGGTCGGCGCCCGGGAGAGCGCGGTAGGGCTCCGGAACGTCGAACTCGCCTGGGAAGGTCGCGCGCAGGCCGGTGAAGCCCAGTTGCCGCAGCCCCAGGGCGAAGCCGAGCATGCTGCCCAGCGCGTCCCCGTCGGGGTTGACGTGACAGATGAGCTGCACCTCGGCGTCGAGGGGCACGGAGCGGATCGCGGCGACGGCGGCGTCCCAGTCGCGGTCGCGGATGCCGGAAGACGAGCGGCCCGGCTCAGTGCCGGGCCGCATTACCTCAGACGACGTCAACTCTGGTCCTCGCGGGCGCCGACCCGCTCGGTGGTCTCGTCGTCGTCCTCGTCGTCGCTCTTGTAGGGGTCGGCGTCGCCCGCGTATTGCTTGCCGGCCGACAGCCGCTGCACCTCCTGGTCGCGCTGGCGCGCCTCGGCGAGCAGGTCGTCGATCTCTTTGGCGTGGTCGAGCACGTTGTCGAGCACGAAGGCCAGGCTCGGCGAGTGCCGCAGGCCCAGGGCGTGGCCCACACGGCTGCGCAGCATGCCCTTGGCGCTCTCGAGCGCGGCCTGGGTGCCCGCCTGCTCCGCGGAGTCGCCGAGCACCGTGTAGTAGACCGTGGCCTCGCGCAGATCACCGGTGATCCGCGCGTCCGTGATGGTCACCATGCCGAGCCGGGGATCCTTGATCTCACGTACCAGCGACGCCACCAGTTCCCGTACGCGTTCCGCATGCCGACGCGTCTTGGCCGGGTCCGACATATCGCCCACCTCCGACTATGATCCCGCGGGTCAGAAAAGCCCCCGCCCAACTGCTGAAAGCCTACCCACGAGCCCGCCGGCCCGAACGTCCCCGTCGGCCGTCCGCGTCAGTCGTCGTCGCCGTAGAGACGGCGCTTGACCGACAGCAGCTCGACCTCGGGCCGGCCGGCCACCTGGTTCTCGCAGGTGTCGATGACGGCCCGGGCCTGAGCGGCCTCGGCCGCCACCACCGCCACGCCGAGCTGGGCCCGGGCGTGCAGGTCGTGAAAGCCCACCTCAGCCGCGCTGACCTCGTATTTCTTCAGCATGGCGAGGATCGGGCGGACGTAGGAGCGCTTCTGCTTGAGCGAACGCGAGTCGCCGGGCAGGAGCAGGTCGAACACTGCGGTCTCGGTATACATCAGCGCGAAGGGTACTGCCGGGGTACGACAGTTCGCGGCTCAATTTCGCCGGGCGATCAGCACGTCCCGCTCGATGCCCTGGTCGACCCGGTGCACCAGGGGCAGCTGGGGCACGAGTTCCAGCCCGTTGGCCTGCAGGATGTCCTCGGCCAGCTCGCGCCGGGCGACCTTGGTGTTCCACGACAGCCCGATCGCTCCGCCCGGCCGCAGCAGGGGCAGCCACTGCGGCACGGCCCGCTCCAACAGGTCGAGCGGGCGCCGCGTGATGCCGCCGTCCTCGTCGTAGGAGCCGTGTGCGACCCCGTAGGGCAGGTCGGCGACCAGCACGTCGGCGACACCACCGCGCAACAGGCCCTCGAGCTGGGTGGTGTCGGCCTGCAGCACGACGAGCTTCTGCACCGCCCCCGCCTTGTGGTCGTCCTTGCTGGCGGCCATGGTCACCTCGAGCCGGCGGGCGGCGCGACGGCCCTGACGCCGTACGGGAACGAGGTCCGCGGTGTGTTTGAGCCGCTTCCGCTTGAGCCAGGTCTGCAGGAAGAGCTTGTACGCCTCGACGTCCTTGCCGTCGATCTCGATGCCGATGCCGTCGAAGCCGTACATCAGCGCCTGGTTGAGCGTGGTGCCCCGGCCGCACAGCGGGTCGAGCACGGTCAGTCCGCCGTCGAGCAGACGGCCGGGCCACGCCGAGGCCAGGATCGTGAGGTTGAGGACGAGCTTGGTGAACTGCTCGTTGGTCTTGCCGGCGTACTTCGGGATGGTGATCAGGTCGCTGTCGTAGCGGGCCAGCGGCGTCATCATGACCGGGCGCAGGTGGTCGTCACCGGTGCGTTCGAACAGCGCGTACGCCGCCGAGAGGTTCGACAGGTAGGCCACGTCGCGCACGCTCAGCTCGCCGGTGAACGCCAGATATTCCACGCCGCCGAGCGTGGTGACCTCGATGTCGTCGAGGCCGGCTGAGAGCGCCGGCGCGAAACCGGCCAGTTCGGCGATCGCGAGCTGGGCGGCCTGATCGGCGTAGACGCGGTTGGCGGAGGGCGCGAGCAGAAGAACGTACCGGGACATGCCGTCGATTTTGTCAGGACCCGGTCAGCGCCTCCGCCGCCGGGCTCACCAAGCGAGCGCCCCGGCCCGCGTTGCCGCGGACGGGGTGGGCTCACATAGCGAGCGCCCCCGCCCGCGTTGCCGCGGACGGGGGCGCTTCACCAGCACTCGCAATTACGCGCGGGGCTTCTCACGCATCTCGAAGGTCTCGATCACGTCGCCGACCTGCGGGGTGCCGAAACCGCTCAGCGTCAGACCACACTCGAAGCCCTCGCGGACCTCGGTGGCGTCGTCCTTGAAGCGGCGCAGCGAGCTGATCGTGACGTTCTCGGCCACCACAGTGCCCTCCCGCAGGATACGGGCCTTGGCGTTGCGGCGGATGAGACCGGTGCGGACCATACAACCGGCGATGAGTCCGATCTTGGACGAGCGGAAGACCTCGCGGATCTCCGCCGTGCCCAGCTCGACCTCTTCGTACTCCGGCTTGAGCAGACCCTTGAGCGCGGCCTCGATCTCCTCGATGGCCTGGTAGATCACGCTGTAGTAGCGGATCTCCACGTTCGCCCGGTCGGCCATCTCCTTGACCTTGTTCGAGGCCCGGACGTTGAAGCCGATGATCGTGGCGGTGGCCTCCGAGGAAGCCGACGCCAGGTTCACGTCGCTCTCGGTGATCGCACCGACGCCGCGGTGGATGACCTTGAGCTGGATCTCGTCCGGAATCTCGATCTTGAACAGCGCGTCCTCGAGGGCCTCGACCGAACCGGACGAGTCGCCCTTGATGACCAGGGTGAGCGAGGTCTTCTCGCCCTCCTTGAGCTGCTCCATGAGCGTCTCGAGGGTGGCCTTGGTGCGCGAGTTGGCGAAGCTCGCCGCGCGGCGGCGGGCCTGCCGCTGCTCGGCGATCTGCCGGACCGTGCGGTCGTCCTCGCCGGCGAGGAACGTGTCGCCCGCGCCGGGCACCGAGGTCAGACCGAGCACCAGGACCGGACGGGCCGGCAGGGCCTCGGCGACCTGGTTGCCGTTCTCGTCGAGCATGGCGCGGACGCGACCGTGCGCGCCGCCCGCCACGATCGAGTCGCCGGCCCGCAGCGTGCCCTTCTGCACCAGCACCGTCGCGACCGCACCACGACCCTTGTCGAGGTGCGACTCGACGACCGCGCCCTGGGCCGCCCCGTCGATCGGAGCGGTTAGCTCCAGCGACGCGTCGGCGGTGAGCAGGACGGCCTCGAGCAGCTCGTCGATGCCGATCCCGGGCTTGGCGGCCACGTTCACGAACATCGTCTCGCCGCCGTACTCCTCGGCCAGCAGGCCGTAGTCGGCCAGCTGCTGACGCACCTTCTCGGGGTTGGCGTCGGGCTTGTCGACCTTGTTGACCGCGACCACGATCGGCACCTCGGCCGCCTTGGCGTGGTTCAACGCCTCGACCGTCTGCGGCATGACGCCGTCGTCGGCCGCGACCACGAGGATGACGATGTCGGTCACCTGGGCACCACGGGCACGCATGGCGGTGAACGCCTCGTGACCCGGGGTGTCGAGGAAGGTGATCGCCCGGTCGTCCCCGTTGTGCTCGTAGTGCACCTGGTAGGCGCCGATGTGCTGGGTGATGCCACCCGCCTCGCCGGCGACCACGTTGGTCTTGCGGATCGCGTCGAGCAGCTTCGTCTTACCGTGGTCGACGTGACCCATGACGGTCACGACCGGCGAACGGCTGACCAGGCGGTCCTCCGCGACCTCGGCGTCGAGGTCGATGTTGAACTGCGCGAGCAGCTCGCGGTCCTCGTCCTCGGGGCTGACGATCTGGACGTCGAAGCCCAGGTGCTCGCCCAGCAGGAGCAGGGTGTCGTCGGAGACGGACTGGGTCGCCGTCACCATCTCGCCCAGGTTGAACATCTCCTGGACCAGCGAACCGGGGTTCGCGTTGATCTTGTCGGCGAAGTCGGAGAGCGACGCGCCGCGGGAGAGCCGGATCTCCTGGCCCTGACCACGCGGGGCGCCCGAGCTCATCTGCGGAGCCGACAGGTTGTCGAACTCCTGACGCCGCTGCTTCTTCGACTTGCGACCGCGGGTCGGCCGGCCACCCGGACGCCCGAAGGCACCCGCGGCACCGCCGCCACGACCGCGACCGCCACCACCGGGACGACCGGGAGCGCCGGCACCGGCCGGAGCACCGCCGCCGCCACCGGGACGGAAACCGCCACCGCCGCCACCACCGGGACCGCCACGGTAGCCACCGCCACCGCCGCCGCCACCGGGACCGCCGCGGAAGCCACCGCCACCGCCGCCACCACCGGGGCCGCCACGGTAGCCGCCACCGCCGCCACCGGGACCGCCACGGCCGCCGCCGGGACCACCGGGACGACCGGCGCCGCCGCCGGGACCACCACGGCCGGGACCGGCCGGGCGCTGCGCGGGCATGGACGCGGGGCTGGGCCGCGGCGGCATCGACGCCGGGCTCGGCCGCGGCGGCATGCCGGGCTGGTTGGGCCGGGGCATCGCGTTCGGGGTGGGCCGGGACCCACCGCCGCCGGACACGCCGAACGGGTTGTTACCGGGACCACGCTGCGGCGGGCGCGGGGCACCACCGGCGGGGCCGGGACGCGGACCACCCGGAGCACCGGGCGCCGCGGGACGAGCCGCCGGGGAACCCGGGCGCGGCGGAACCGCGTTGGGGCCCGGACGGGGACGCGAGCCGCCGTCGGCCGGCGGCTGCTGGGCGCGACGCTCGGCGTCGCGGGTGCGGGCGGCCTGTGCGGCCTTGACCGCGGCCTCCTGCTCGGCCTTGAGCGCCGAGGCACGGGCCTCGGCCGCTGCGACCTCGATGTCGTGGGCACTCGCCGGCTTGGCGACCGGACCGGGCGTGGGGCCCGGGCGGCCGGCCGGCGGCTTGGGACGCGCGAAGGAACCGGGTGACGGCGCCGCCGGGGACGTGGGGGCGCTGGGCGCTCCCGCGGCCGGGGCGGCCGGCTTGCGCGGCGGCTGGGGCCGCGCGTTGGGCGGAGCCGGACGGGCGGAGGTGGGGGCGGGGGCACTGGGCGCCGACGCGGCCGGGGCCGCCGGAGCGGAACCTGCCTCGAGGGCACCACGCAGCCGCCGGGCCACCGGAGCCTCGACCGTGCTGGATGCGGACTTGACGAACTCGCCCATCTCTTTGAGCTTGGCGAGAACGGTCTTGCTGTCGACCCCGAGCTCCTTCGCGAGCTCGTGTACGCGGGCCTTTCCTGGCACTGCACTCCTCACTTCGAGGTCGTGCGAGCGCACCCGCAACGACCTCACTCGTGCACTAGAAGCCTGTTCATTTCAGGGACTTCATCGTGTGCTCATCTGGGTCGTCCTACCTTGCTGGGTCGTGACGCGGCCACGGCGGCCGTGTCATCGGTCGTTCCGAGTGGAATGGAGACCACACGGATGTGCTCGGCAAGCATTCCGGTGTCAGCAACACCGGGGAGACGCAGCGCCCGCCCGAAGGCCCGGCGCCGCTCCGCCAGCGCGAAGCAAGCCGGATCAGGATGCAGATGCGCTCCCCGACCCGGCAGTCGGCGGTTCGGATCGGGCTGGAGCCGGAGATCATCCCCGGAGCCGGCCGCGACGAACCGAATCAACTCGGAGGCCGGCGCGCGTTTGCGACAACCGACACAGGTTCGCGTCGGACCGACCACGTGAAAGTCTACCCCTCGTATGCCCCGGACGCGTATCCGGTCAGCTTCCCGCCTCGGCCGCATCACGGTCGGCCGGTGCGGAACGGTCCGAAGATCCAGTGGGCTCGTTGTCCGGCCGGATGTCGATCCGCCACCCGGTGAGCCGGGCCGCGAGCCGCGCGTTCTGGCCTTCCCGGCCGATCGCAAGCGACAGCTGGAAATCGGGCACGGTGACCCGGGCCGTCCGGGTGGCGGCGTCCACCACCTCGACACGCAGGGCCTTTGCCGGCGAGAGGGCGTTGCCGACGAACTGGGCCGGGTCGTCCGACCAGTCGATGATGTCGATCTTCTCGCCGTGCAGCTCGCTCATCACGGCCCGGACCCGCTGGCCCATCGGGCCGATGCAGGCGCCCTTGGCGTTGACGCCCGGGACCGTCGAGTGGACCGCGATCTTGGTGCGGTGACCTGCCTCACGTGCGATCGCGGCGATCTCGACCGTGCCGTCGGCGATCTCGGGCACCTCGAGGGCGAACAGCTTCTTGACCAGGGCCGGGTGGGAGCGCGAGAGGGTGACCTGGGGGCCGCGGAAGCCCTTGGCCACGTGCACCACGATCGCCCGGATGCGCGACCCGTGGTCGTACGACTCGCCGGGCACCTGCTCGGACTGCGGGAGCACCGCCTCGATCTTGCCGAGGTCGACGATCACGATGCCCTTCTCGGCCCGCGCGGCGTCGGCCTGCACGATGCCGGTGACCAGGTCGCCGTCGCGTCCCGCGTACTCACCGAAGTGCTGCTCGTCGGTGGCCTCGCGCAGACGCTGCAGGATCACCTGCTTGGCGGTCATGGCGGCGATGCGGCCGAAGTCGTGCGGGGTGTCATCCACCTCACGCACCACGGTGCCCTCGTCGTCGAGCTCCTGCGCCAGCACCGAGGCGACGCCGGTCTTGCGGTCGATCTCGACGCGGGCGTGGCTCTGGGCGCCCTCGGTGTGCCGGTAGGCGGTCAGCAGGGCCGTCTCGATGGCGGCCAGAATCGTGTCGAACGGGATCTCCCGCTCGCGCTCCAAGGCGCGCAGCGCCGCGAGGTCGATGTTCATTCCTCGCCCTCCCCTTCGTCCTCATCGTCGTCTTCGTCGTCGAACTCGGCCTCGTCCAGCCGCTTGAACTCGATCTGCACCTTGCCCGGCCCCAGCTCGTCGTAGCGCAGCTCGCGGGGTGTGCCGTCGACGTCGAGCACGACACCCTGGTCGTCGGTGTCGACCACGCGGCCGGTCAGCCCGTTGACCGCGACCAGCCGGCCCCGGTTGCGCCGCCAGTGGCGGGGCAGGGTGAGGGGGCGGTCGACGCCGGGGGAACCGACCTCGAGCTGGTATTCGCCCGCCAGCACCTCGCCACCGCTCTCGTCGGCCGCGTCGAGGGCGGTCGAGATCTCGCGGGACACGATCGCCACGTCGTCGAGGCTGATGCCGCCGTCGGTGTCGACCAGCACGCGCACCAGGTGCCGGCGGCCGGCCCGGGTGACGCTGACGTCTTCGAGGTCGTAGCCCGCGCGGGTGACGACCGGCTCGATCACCTCGCGCACGCGGGCGCGGGCGGCGGTCAGGTCGATGCGCGGCGCGGCGGGGACGGTGGATTCCTCGTCCTCGCGACGGCGGCGCTGCCCCGGGCGCTGTCCGGGCCGGGACCCGGCGCGACCACGCTGCGTCATCGGTGCTCGACCCTTCTCTCACAATCGGACAAACGACTATATGCCGCCGGGCCGGAAAGCCCCGCGGCTGGGACAGAGCGTAACGCGCCCGGGCTCGCGCCGGTTCGCCGCCGCACCGATTCCGCGCCATCCGCAGGTCACGGTGTGTACCCCATGGTGTTGACTGGCGCGGTGCGCATGAGCATCACGGGGTACAGCCGCCGGCGGGTCCTGGGAGCGACCGTGGCCGGCGTGGCCACCACCGCCCTGAGCGGGTGCGGGCTCTTCGACGACGAGCCCGCGCCGCCCGAGCAGCCCGATCCGCTGCAGCCCCTGCTCGACGAGGCGGTCGCGCTGGCCGCCTCCTACGACCGGGCGGTCGCGGCCCAGCCCGGTCTGGCCTCCCGGCTCACGCCCCTGGCCGAGGACCACCGCACGCACGCGGCCGAGATCTCGCGGCTGATCGGCAAGACGCCCCCCTCGGCCGGCCCGAGCGCGAGCCCGCCGGTCGGCGCCCCGGCCGAGACGATCGCCACGCTGCGCTCGGCCGAGCAGGCGGCGCAGAAGTCGGCGGTCGCGTTGTGCCGGGCCGCCCCGGCCGAGCGCGCCGCCCTGATCGGTTCGATCGCCGCCAGCCGGGCCACCCACGCCGAGGCGCTGCGATGAACCCCCAGCTCGGAGCGGCCCTCGCGGCGGAGGAGGCGGCCATCTACGCGTACGGGATCATCGGGGTCAACCTGAGCACCACGGGTGACGTGACCGAGGCGCGCACGGCCGAGCAGGCGCACCGCGGCCGGCGCGACTACCTCGTCGGGCGGCTGGCCCAGCTCCAGGCCAGTTCGGCGCCGTCGCCCGCGGGCTACCAGCTGCCGTTCGAGGTGACCGACCGGGCCGGCGCGCTCAAGCTGGCGATCCACGTGGAGGACGGCGTGGCCCAGGCCTGGCGGCCGGTGCTGCCGGTGACCACCGGCAACGACCGGGCCACGGCCCTGGCCGCGATGACCGAGGCGGCCGTACGGGCGACCCGCTGGCGCCGCCTGGCCGCGGTGAGCCCGGTGACGCTGCCGTTCCCGGGGCGTCCCTGAAATCCGTTAAGTCCCTTCTCCAGCTACGCGCTGTACATCTACCGCATACGCATGGATGCCCGAGAATGAGCGGGTGCAGGACGAGATCGACTTCACCTCGCCCCGGGGCCGCCTGGCCACCCGGCTGAGCGACGTCGTCGGACACCGCTGGCCGGCCGAGGTGCAGGCGATCGGCGTGCACGGCTCTCTGGCCCACGGCGACGACCACGACTCCAGCGACGTCAACCTGGTCGTGCTCACCTACCGCCCGGGCCACGGTCCCCGGCCCGCGCTGCGCCGGGTCGACGGCATCCTGGTCGACCTGCAGGTCACGACGGCCGAGGAGGGCCTGCGCCGGGCCCGCGAGCTGACCCCGCGCTGGCCGTTGGAGGCCGAGCGGTTCGTCACCAGCCGACCGCTGCACGACCCCCACGGCCTGTTCGCCCGGCAACGCGACGCCCATCTGGGCCGGCTCGCCGAGGCCCGGCCGCTCGAGTTCAGCGGCCTGGCCCGGCACGACTGGGAGATCGCGGCGGCCGCGCACGCCCGGGCGGTGCGGCTGGCCGAGTACTACGACACCGACGCCGCGCTGGTGATGATGGCCGAGGCCCGCCTGCACGCCGCCCTGGTCGCGGGCCTGCTCAGCCGCACCTATTTCCGCAACCAGGCCGACGCGGTCAAACGCACCGGGCTGGCCGGGGCCGACGTGCAGGAGCTGAGCAAGATCCTCGACGCGCAGGCCGAGGACCTGACGGCGCGGGGCCGCCCGGTCGACGGCACCCTGAAGGAGTTCCTCGAATAGTCAGACGCCGACGCCGATCAGCGCGCCGATGCCGTACGTGGCGAGGGCGGCCAGCGCACCCAGGGCGAGCTGCCGCAGGCCGCCCGACCACCACGGACGGGCCGTGAACCGGCCGACGACCGCGCCCGCCGCGAACAGGCCGAGCCCGCCCACCCCCAGCGCCAGCCACAGGCTGTCGAAGCCGAGCAGATAGGTGAGCAGCGGGATCAGCGCGCCGACGGCGAAGCACACGAACGACGACCCGGCCGCCGTCCACGGGCTGGGCAGCTCGTCGGGCACCACCCCCAGCTCCTCCTGCGCGTGCACCCGCAGCGCCTGGTCGGGGTGCTCCTTGAGGATGTCGGCGACCTCACGGGCCAGCGGCTCGGGCAACCCGCGGGCGACCCACATGCCGACCAGCTCGTCGGCTTCCCCGTCGGGGTTGCGCTGCAGCTCGCGCAGCTCCTTGGCCAGCTCGGCCGCGACCTGTTCGTTCTGGGTGCGGACGCTGGTGTATTCGCCGATGCCCATCGAGATGGCGCCGGCGACCAGGCCGGCCACCCCGGTGAGGACCAGCGTGCCGCGGTCGACCCCGCCGCCGCCGACCCCGGCGATCAGGGCGATGTTGGTGACCAGCCCGTCCATCGCGCCGAAGGTCGCCGCCCGCAGCCAGCCGCCCGAGACGTCGGCGTGGTGGTGCTCGGCGACCTCGGTCACGGCCGGGTCAGGATCTCGGCGCCGTCGTCGGTGACCACCAGCGTGTGCTCGAACTGGGCCGTCCACCGGCGGTCCTTGGTGACGACCGTCCAGCCGTCCTTCCACATGTCGTACTCGTGGGTGCCCAGCGTGATCATCGGCTCGATGGTGAAGGTCATGCCCGTCTCGATCACCGTGTCGAGGCGCGGGTTGTCGTAGTGCGGGATGTAGAGCCCGGAGTGGAACGTCTCGCCGATGCCGTGACCGGTGAAGTCGCGGACCACGCCGTAGCCGAACCGTTTCGCGTACGACTCGATGACCCGCCCGACGACGTTGATCGGGCGCCCGGGTGCGACCGCCTTGATGCCGCGCATCATCGCCTCGTGGGTGCGCTCGACGAGCAGGCGGGCCTCCTCGCTCACCTCGCCCACGCAGAACGTCGCGTCGGTGTCGCCGTGCACGCCGTTGAGGAAGGCCGTGACGTCGACGTTGATGATGTCGCCGTCCTCCAGCACGGTCGAGTCGGGGATGCCGTGGCAGATCACCTCGTTGAGCGACGTGCAGCACGACTTCGGGAAGCCCTTGTAGCCCAGCGTCGACGGGTAGGCCCCGTGGTCGCAGAGGAACTCGTGCACGACCCGGTCGATCTCGTCGGTGGTGACGCCCGGCTTGCAGTGCTCCCCGGCGAGCTGGGTGGCCTGGGCCGCCAGCCGCGAGGCGATCCGCATCTTCTCGATGGTCTCGGCGGTCTGCACGTGGGAGCCACGCCACTCTTTCGGGCGCTTCTTGCCGACGTACTCCGGGCGGACGATCGACGCCGGGACGGCGCGCCAGGGCGACTGCTTCCCCGGCGCCAGCGGGGCGCGAACGGTCATTGCTGAGCCTCCCGGGACATGCCCTCCCGGCCCTCGCCTGCGGGGCCGTAGATCGGTTCGGTCATATCCAGAGCCTATCGCCGGACGCCCGCCCCGCCGGTGTGGCGGCGGCCGCACGATAACGGCTCAGTTGAGCCCGAACGGGCGGTTCTTGCCGGTGTCGGGCCCCTGTGTAATCGTGTCAGCGTGGATCAAGAGCGGGCGGACCAGAACTTCACGGCCACGGCGGTCGTGCAAGCGGGCCGGGTCGTCGTGACGGTCAGCGGCGAGGTCGACATGTCCACCGCCGAGACCATGTTCCGCACGGCCGCCCGGGACGACGTGGCCGCGGCCACCCTCGATCTGCACGCCGTCACGTTCTTCGACTCGGCCGCCATCCACGCGCTGCTGCGGCTGGCCGAGCACTACCCCGGCGCGCTGACGGTCCTGCCCTCACCGCAGGTGCGCCGGGTGCTCGAGATCTCGGGCCTCTCGACCCAGCCCTGGCTCAAGGGCTGAGCTCCCGCCGCAACGTCACGGCTGTTCCCTCGGGCGAGCGCAGCACCGCGAGCTCGGACAACGCGCCGATCAGGGCCAGCCCGCGCCCCCGGAACCCGCCGCCCTCGCTCGGCCGCCAGCTGCCGGTGTCGCGGACGACGACCGTCACGGCGTCGTTGTCCAGCGAGGCCTCCACCGTGATGAAGGGCTCGGCCGGGTCGACCGGGTGCTCGATCGCGTTGGCGGCCGCCTCGGACACCGCGACCGTGAGGTCGAACGCGTCGGCCTCGGGCACCTCGTGCCCGGTCAGGAAATCGTCGAGCCGCCGGCGCAGCACGCTGAGCTGGGTCGGCTCGGCCGGCAGCCGCAGCACGAACTCGCGCGCTTCGGTGGTCTCGAGGGCGAGCAGGGCGATGTCGTCGCGGCGGGGGCGCCGGGCCGCCTTTCCCAGCAGGGTGTCCAGCAGGTCCTCCACGTGTTCGGCCGGCTTGGCGGCGTCCGCGGTCAGCTCGGCCAGCCCGGCGTCGATGCCGATCCGCCTGTCCTCGATCAGTCCGTCGGTGTAGAGCAGCAGCCGCGCCCCGGTGGGCAGGGCGGCCGAGAGCGTGGGGTATTCGACGTTCGTCAGAGCGCCGATCGGTGGCCCGAGCGCCGCGTCGTAGAGGAACGATCCGAGCTCCCCCGGCGGCACCAGCACCGGCGGCGGGTGCCCGGCCGACGAGAAGTGCAGCCGCCGTTCGCGCGGGTCGTAACGCACGCACACGACGGTCGCGAACTGCCGCCGGCCCAGGTTGTCGACGAGCCGGTTGAGCCGGGTCAGCGCCTCGCCGCAGTCGAAACCCTCCAGGATGTACGCCCGCAGCGCGTTGCGGAGCTGGCCCATGCCGGCCGCGGCCTGCACACCCTTGCCGACCACGTCGCCGATGACCAGATAGAGCTGCTCGTCCTGTCCGGCGATCACGTCGTACCAGTCGCCGCCGACCTCGGCCTCGCTGCTGCCGGGCAGATAGCGGCTGGCCACGATCATGCCCGGCAGCTGCGGCAGCGACTGGGGCAGCAGGCTGTGCTGCAGGGTGCTCGCGATCCGGTGCTCGGCCTCGTAGAGCCGGGCGTTCTCGAGCCGCAGCCCGATCAGGCGGGCCAGCTGGGCGAGCACGGCCGGTTCCGGGGTGGCCTGCGGCGAGGCCCAGACCCGCAGCTCACCGACGGTCGCGCCGGAGGTGTCGGGCAGCGGCAGCACCACGTCGGGCCGGGCGCCCGGGTCGGCGCCGGCGTCCACTTCGGCCCGGGCCCCGGGGACGGTGACCACCACCCGACCGGCCGACGCCATGTCGCGCACGTGCTGGGCGGCGACGTCGAGCACCTCGGCCGTGGTGCGGACGGAGTTGACCGCGGCCGCCGTGTCGACCAGCTCACGCAGGCGGTGCAGGACCTGGCGGCGGGCCTGCCCGAGGTCGAGGTTGGCCCGCACCCGCGCGGTCAGGTCGCGCGCCGAGAACGGCTTGACCAGATAGTCGTCGGCGCCGGCGGCCAGGCCCTCGCTGGACGCCTCCTCGCCGGCCCGGGCCGAGAGCACGACGATCGGGATGTCGCGGGTGCGCTCGCCGGCGCGCAGGGCCGCGATCAGGCCGAACCCGTCGAGCCGCGGCATCATCACGTCGGTCAGCACCAGGTCGAACGGCTGCCGCTCGGCCAGTTCGAGCGCGGCCCGGCCGTCGACGGCGGTGGTGACGTCCCACAGCGTGCGCAGCAGCCGGGACAGGTGGTCCCGCAGGTCGGCGTTGTCGTCGGCGAGCAGGATGCGACCGCGGGGCCGTCCGGTCGCGGCGGGCTCCGGCGATGGCTCCGGCTGCGCGTCACCCGTCCCCCAGTGCTCGGCCTCTTCCACGTACGGGCGGGGGTCGATCTCGGGGACGGGGCTCTCGGCGCTCTCGGCGACCCGGTCGGCGGGCAGGTGGGCCGTGCCGAACGGGATCGTGACGGTGAAGGCGCTGCCCACGCCGGGCTCGCTCTCGACCCCGGCCGACCCGCCGTGCAGCTCGGCCAGTTCGCGGACCAGGGCCAGGCCGATGCCGGTGCCCTCGTAGCTGCGCGACCACACTCCGGTGACCCGGTGGAACCGGTCGAACAGCAGCGGCAGCTGGTCGGGCGGAATGCCGACGCCGGTGTCCCGCACGATCAACTCGGCGCCGCGGTCGGCCACCCGGACACGCACCTCGATGCGCCCGTGGGCGGTGAACTTGACCGCGTTCGAGAGCAGGTTGAGGACGAGCTTCTCCCACATCTCGCGGTCGACGTGGACCGGCGCCGGCAGCGGGGGCGCGTCGACCACCAGCTCGAGCCCGGCCCGTTCCGCCGCCGAGCGGAAGGTGCTGGCCAGCCGGGACGTGTAGTCGGCCAGATCGGTCGGGCGGTAGGCGGCGCGCAGCCGCCCGGACTCCAGGCGCGAGAAGTCGAGGACCGTGTTGACCAGCTTGAGCAGGCGCAGGCCGTTGCGTTCCATGGCCTGCAACCGTTCGCGCTGCTCGGCGGGCAGTTCCGGGTCGTCCAGCAGGTCTTCGAGGGGACCCAGGATCAGGGTCAGCGGCGTACGGAACTCGTGGCTGACGTTCGAGAAGAAGTTGGTCTTCGCGCGATCGAGGGCGGCCAGTTCGAGCGCGCGGGCGCGTTCCTGCTCGTACGCCCGCAGGTTGCCCACGGCCCGGGAGATCTGCGCGGCCGCCAGGTCGAGGAAGTCGCGGTAGCCGCCGCCGAGCGCCAGATAGCGGCTCACCCCGACGATCAGGGCCCCGACCCGGGCGGTGCCGACGGTGATCGGCAGCACGAGCGCCTCGTCGGCCGCGGAGGGCGGAGCGTCGGTGATCTTGCGCAGCGCCGCGGGCTCCGTCTCCCCGGTCGCGATCACCCGTCGTACGACCGGGTGGATCGGTCCCTCGTGGTCGTCGAGCACCAGTTCGGCGTACGGGACGTCGGCCGCGTTCTCCGCGAACACCGCCACCGCCTCGGCCGCCAGCGCCGCCTGATCGGGTGAATCGGCCAGGCGCGAGCCCAGCGCGCTCAACGTCCGCACCCGCCGCTCGCCGAGCACCCGCCCGGTGGTGTCGCTGACCACGCAGAAGATGCCCTCGACGGAGCCGGTGGCGCCGCGGATCGGGTCGTAGGAGATGTCGAAGTAGGTCTCTTCGAGGAAGCCGTGCCGTTCGAGCATGAACGGGTGGTCGGCGGCCCAGAACGCCTCGTTGTCCCGGAACACGCCGTCGAACAGGATCTTCAGCACCGACCAGGTCTCGGCCCACAGCTCACGGCCCGGACGGCCCAGGAACTGCGGATGTTTGGTGCCCATGGCCGGGATGTAGGCGTCGTTGTAGAGCGAGCAGTGCTCCGGGCCCCAGAAGATGATGATCTGCGCCCGGGAGGCGAGCATGGTCGCCACCGCACCCCGGAGCTCGGGGGGCCAATCGGCCGGCGGTCCGAGCGGACTGGTCGACCAGTCGAACCCGGCCATCCGGCGACCCATTTCGCCGCCCCGCTCGAACGCCGTGCGGAGCTGACTCGGAAGGGCGCCGTCCGAGCTCGCGCCCATGGGTCCTCCCACGCGTCAACAACCGGCGAACCGTTCCGCCGGTACGGTTGAGCACCGTAACACCGGAAGGGACGCCCGTGCCCGGCGTGGTTACGCGGCGAAGGCTTCCGGTTTCAGTCCGGAGCGGGTGGCCGCGGCTTCCACGAGCGCGGCGAAGAAGCGCAGATCGGCGGTGCGCTCCGGGTGCCACTGCACCCCCACGGCATACGTGTAGGAAGGGTCTTCGAGGATCTCGATCACGTGGTCGTCGGGGCACCAGCCGGTCGGGGTGAACGACCCGGGGTTGTCGACAGCCTGGTGGTGGAACGAGTTCACGACGGTGTGCCCGCCGATCAGCGAGTGCGCGAACGAGCCGGGCTCGGTGATGACGTCGTGCCGTCCGTAGGCGGAAGCGTCGGCGGCCAGCGGGTCGGTGCCGGCCGCGGCCCGGTGCCGGTCGTGGCCGATCAGGTCGGGCAGGTGCTGGTGGAGCGTGCCACCGCCGACGACCGCCATCACCTGCATGCCGCGGCAGACGCCGAGCAACGGAAGGTCGGCCGCGAGCGCGGCGCGCATCAGCATGATCTCGGCCTCGTCGCGTTCCTTGTCGACCTCGGTCGCCGGGTGCCGCTCGGCCCCCCAGTAGGCCGGGTCCACGTCCCCGCCACCGCTGAAGACGATCCCGTCGAGCGATTCGAGCACGTCGGTCCCGGGGTCGTCCGGGGTGATCAGCACGGCTCGGCCACCGACGGCGTGCACGGCTCGCACATATGTCATGGGGAGCATGCCCGCCATGAGGTTGTTGCTGCCGTACGTCACCTGCTGGGCGTATGCCGTCATGCCGATCAGGGGCCTGCGCATTCGGTGCCTTCCTCCTTGTTTCCCGGTCTTCTACCTTGCTGCCGCTCTTTTACCTTGCTGCCGTCACCAGGGCGCCGAAGAGCCGTTCGTCACGGATCACCTCGGGGTGCCACTGCACACCCAGAACAAACCGCCGGTCCGGATCCTCGACCGCCTCGGCCAGGCCGTCCTCGGTGCGGCCGGTCACTGTGAGCTTTCCGGCATCGGCCACACCCTGGTGGTGAAAACACCGGATTGCCAGGTCGTCACCCATCAGACCGGCGATGCGGCTGCCGGGGACGAACGAGGCTTCGTGCTCGCCGTAGACGCCCGGGGCCGGCCGGTGCCGGTCGTGGCCCAGAACGTCGGGCAGATGCTGGTGCAGCCGGCCCCCGGCGGCGGCGACCAGGAGTTGCATGCCGCGGCAGACACCGAGGACGGGCACTTCTTGTTCCAACGCCCGCCGGACGAGCAGTATTTCGGCCCGGTCACGATCGGGGCGGGTCACGGTCAGCGGCTCGGGCTCGGCGCCGTAGAGCTCGGGGCTCAGATCGGGGCCGCCGGCCAGCACCAGGCCGTCGAGGATGCCGAGCACGTCGGTGTCCTCGTGCTCGGGGATCAGCACGGGCCGGCCGCCGGCCTGGCTGACCGCGGCCACGTAGTCGTGCGGGATCAGGGTGGTGGGCAGATCGCGCCAGACGCCCCAGGTGGCCGGTTCCACATAGGTCGTGATGCCGATGATCGGACGCATCGCCCCACCGTAACCAGATCACGTTTCGGATCAACCACCGAAACGGCTCGGAAAAGAGGCGCGCGGCGTCGCCTCCATATGCGGAGGCGGCGCCGCGCCCGGGTCCCTCTGTCCCACCCCCACCGGGATCGACCGGCAAGGGCGGGGATTCGACCCCTTCACCCCACTGATCACCAGGGTGTACAGGGGCGATGCCCGTGGAAACGGGACTTTAAACACATCAAAGCGGAGTTACATAGGCTCCCGTGATTCCGCCGTCGACCACGAATTGCGAGGCGGTCATGAAGGAGGCGTCGTCGGAGGCGAGGAAGGCCACCGCGGCGGCGATCTCCTCGGGTTCGGCGAACCGGCCCATCGGCACGTGCACCAGGCGGCGCGCGGCCCGCTCCGGATCCTTGGCGAACAACTCCATGAGCAGCGGAGTGGCGACCGGCCCGGGGCAGAGCGCGTTGATCCGGATGCCCTCGCGGGCGAACTGCACCCCCAGCTCCCGGGTCATCGCCAGCACCCCGCCCTTGCTCGCGGTGTAGGCGATCTGCGACGTCGCGGCGCCGAGCAGGGCCACGAACGACGCGGTGTTGATGATCGAGCCCTTGCCCTGGCGCTGCATGTGCGGGATCGCGTACTTGCAGCAGAAGAAGACGCTGGTCGTGTTGACCTTGAGGACCCGCTCCCAGGCGTCCAGGCCAGTGACCAGGATCGAGTCGTCGTCGGGCGGGCTGATGCCGGCGTTGTTGAAGGCGATGTCGACCCGGCCGTGGCGCTCGGCCACGCCGTCGAACAGGGCCTTGACCTGCTCCTCGTCGGAGACGTCGCAGGCGACGAACTCGCCGCCGGTCTCCTTCGCGACCGCTTGGCCCGCTTCCTCCGAGATGTCGACGGCGACGACCTTGGCTCCCTCGGCGGCGAACCGCCGGGCCGTGGCCAGACCGATCCCACTGCCGGCGCCGGTGATGACGGCGACCCGGTCCTGTAGACGCTCCACTTAATCTCCCATTGCCATGAACACGTTCTTGACGTCGGTGAAGCTGAGCAACGCGTCGGGGCCCAGTTCACGGCCGAGGCCGGACTGCTTCATGCCGCCGAACGGCGTCCAGTAGCGCACCGAGGAATGGCTGTTGACGCTGAGCGCGCCGGTCTCCACGGCTCGCGAGACCCGCAGCGCACGGCCGAGGTCGCGGGTCCAGAGCGAGCCGGAGAGGCCGTACTCGGTGTCGTTGGCGAGCCGGACCGCGTCGTCCTCGTCGGAGAACGGCAGCACCGACAGCACCGGTCCGAAGACCTCCTCGCGCCAGTGGCGGTCCTCGGTCGAGTGGGCCAGCAGCACCGTCGGCGGGAACCACCAGCCGCTGTCGGTCGGCGCGCTCCCGCGGAAGGCGATGTCCGACCCTTCGACGTACGAGGTCACGGTCTGCCGGTGGCCGGCCGAGATCAGTGGGCCCATCTCGGCCGTGGGGCTGGACGGCTGCTCGACCCGGAAGGCCTTGACCGCCGGCTCCAGCAGCGACAGGAACTTGTCGTAGACCGACTCCTGCACCAGCAGCCGGGACCGGGCGCAGCAGTCCTGACCGGCGTTGTCGAAGACGCTGGACGGGGCCGACGCGGCGGCCTTCTCCAGGTCGGCGTCGGCGAAGACGATGTTGGCGCTCTTGCCGCCCAGCTCCAGGGTCACGCGCTTCACCTGGTCGGCCGCGCCCGCCATGATCGACTTGCCGACCTCGGTGGATCCGGTGAAGCAGACCTTGCGTACGGCGGGATGGGTCACGAACCGCTGCCCGACGACCGACCCCTTGCCGGGCAGGATCTGGAAGACGCCCTCGGGCAGGCCCGCCTCCAGAGCCAGCTCGCCGAGCCGGATCGCGGTGAGCGGGGTGAGCTCGGCCGGCTTGAGCACGACCGTGTTGCCGGCCGCCAGCGCCGGGGCGAAACCCCAACCGGCGATCGGCATCGGGAAGTTCCACGGCACGATGATCCCGACCACGCCCAGCGGCTCGTGGAACGTCACGTCGAGGCCGCCGGCGACCGGGATCTGGCGGCCGCTGAGCCGCTCGGGGGCGCCGGCGTAGTAGTCGAGCACGTCGCGGACGTTGCCGGCCTCCCAGCGGGCGTTGCCGATGGTGTGGCCGGAGTTGCGTACCTCCAGCCCGGCCAGCTCGTCGAGGTGCTGGTCGACCAGGGCGGCGAAGCGGCGCAGCAGCCGGGCCCGGTCGCCCGGCGCGACGGCCCGCCAGGCCGGGAACACCTTGGCCGCCCGCTCGATGGCGGCATCCGTCGCCGCCAGGTCCAGGGACGGCACGGTCGTGAAGACCTCGCCCGTGGACGGGTTGATCACATCAGTCACGCTGCTCATGATCACATCCGCTCGAAGCCGCGGCGCAGCTCCCAGTCGGTGACGGCGGCGTCGAACGCGGTCAGCTCCACCTGGGCCATGTTGGCGTAGTGACCGACCACGTCGGCCCCGAATGCCGTTTTCGCCACCTCGCTGCCCAGCCACAGCTGCTGCGCCTCCCGCAGCGTGGTCGGGACCCGCTCGGCGGCCGCGTCCTCGTACGCGTTGCCCGGCGTCTCCGGCTCCAGCTCGAGGTTGTTCTCGAGGCCGTGCAGCGCGCCCGCGACCAGGGCCGCGATTGCCAGGTAGGGGTTCACGTCCCCGCCCGGCACCCGGTTCTCGACCCGCATGCCCTGGCCGTGCCCGGCGATCCGCAGCGCGCAGGTGCGGTTGTCCACACCCCAGCGCAGCGCGGTCGGCGCGAACGACCCGGCCTGATACCGCTTGTACGAGTTGATGTTCGGCGCGAACAGCAGGCTGAACTCGCGCATCGTGGCCAGCAGCCCGGCCAGCACCCGCTGCCCGGTCTCGCTGAGGTGGGCCGGCCCGTCGCCGAGCATGGCCGACTTGCCGTCGCGGCCGCGCAGCGAGAAGTGGATGTGGCAGGAGTTGCCCTCCCGCTCGTTGGGCTTGGCCATGAAGGTCAGCGACATGCCCTCCTGGGCGGCGATCTCCTTGGCCCCGTTCTTGTAGATCACGTGGTTGTCGGCGCAGGTCAGCGCGTCGGCGTAGCGGAACGCAATCTCGTGCTGCCCGAAGTTGCACTCGCCCTTGGCGCTCTCCGGAAGCAGCCCCGCGCCGTACATCTCGTTGCGGATGCGGCGCAGCAGCGGCTCGACCCGGGCCGTCCCGAGCAGCGAATAGTCCACGTTGTACTGGTTCGCCGGCACCAGGCCGCGATAGCTCTTGTCGAACGCCTGCTCGTAGGAGTCCTGGAAGAGCACAAATTCCAGTTCGGTTCCCGCGTACGCGGTGAGACCGTGCTCGGCCAGCCGGTCGAGCTGGCGCTTGAGGATCTGCCGGGGCGAGGCGTAGACGGGTTCCCCGCCGGTGGTCTCGAGGTCGGCCAGGACCAGGGCTGTCCCCTCCTGCCAGGGCACCTTGCGCAGCGTCGTGAAGTCGGGCTTCATCACGAAATCGCCGTAACCGCTGGACCACGAGGACATCTCGTAGCCGTCCACGGTGTTCATGTCGACGTCCACCGCGAGCAGGTAGTTGCAACCCTCGCTGCCGCCGCTGACCACCTCGTCGACGAAGTAGCGGCCGTGCAGGCGTTTGCCCTGCAGCCGGCCCTGCATGTCGGTCAGCGCCAGCAGCACCGTGTCGATGCTGCCGTTGTCGACGGAGACGTCCAGTTCCTCGAGATCCATCAGGTTGTCCCCCTCTGTGCGGGAGGCCAGGCCCCGTTTCGAGCCCGGCCCCCATTTTTGTGTCAGTTCTCGGTCGGCATCGTCTGTTCGCCGTGATGAGCCTTCTCGATCAGGTTCTGCTTCGGCCCGGTGAACCACTTACGGGCGCCCGCGAACCACCAGATCGTGGCGAAGGCCAGCACGACCAGGACCGCGAAGATCGTGTAGTTGAAGTTGGCCGCCGTGATCGGGCTCGCCGTCGGCAGGATGAACAGGATGCAGATGATCACGACCCAGACGATCGCGATCCAGCCCACGGCCGCGCTCCACCGGCCGAGGTGCCACGGGCCCCGCTCGAAGTCCGGGTTCACCCGCCGCAGGAACACCGGCACCACGTACGCGATGTAGAGACCGATGACCGCGACCGAGGTGGCCGCCAGATAGGCCGTCGTGTTCCACAGCGACGGCAGCACCAGCAGCGTGGACAGGGTCACGCAGAGCCAGATGGAGTTGGTCGGGGTGCCCGTACGGGGATTGACCTGCTTCCACAACCGCGAGCCGGGCAGCGCGCCGTCGCGGGCGAAGGCGTACGACATCCGGGAGTTCGCGGTCACCGAGGCCATGCCGCAGAACCACTGCGCGACCATGCAGATGAACAGCAGGAACGTGCCCGTGTTGTGCCCAGCGGCGTCGATGAAGATCTGCGCCGGCGGCAGGCCCAGGTCGGTGGTCCGCTGCGCCTCGTAGTCCTGGATCGACCAGGTGATCGCGAACAGCAGCACAAAACCGGCGATCACCGAGACGACCACGGACATCACGATGCCCCGCGGCGCGGCGTTCGCGGCGTCGTGCGTCTCCTCGGCCACGTGCGCCGAGGCGTCGTACCCGGTGTAGGTGTACTGCGCCATCAGCAGACCGATGAGCACGGCGTAGACGCCCGCCCCGGCGAAGGTGAAGCCGGTGGCGTTGTGGACCTCGGTGAACACCTCGGAGATCGGCTTGTGGGTGTCCGGCACGATCGCCAGCACGCCGACGATGACCGCCACCCCGACCAGGTGCCACCAGGCGCTGACGTCCGAGAGCAACCGCACCAGGTTGACGCCGAACGTGTTCAGCAGGCCGTGCACGACGATGATGACCAGGAAGATCAGGAACGTGCGCCCGGTCGTCACCTCCATGTCGAACGTCAGGCTGAGGAACGCCGAGGTGGTGATGGCCGCACCGAAGTCGATGGCGGCGGTGACGGCGACCTCGCCGAGGAAGTTGAACCAGCCCACGAACCAGGCCCAGGCGGCCTTGTTGCGTTTGGCCAGTGCCGCCGCCCACCAGTAGAGCGCGCCGGCGGTCGGATAGGCCGAGCAGACCTCGGCCATGGCCAGGGCCACGAAGGTCACCATGATGCCGACGAACAGCCAGCCCAGGGTGATGGCGATCGGGCCGCCGGCGGTCATGGCGATCCCGTACGAGGTGATCGCGCCGGCCAGAATGGAGATGATCGAGAAGGAGACCGCGAAGTTCGAGAAGCCGGACAGTCGGCGATGCAGTTCCTGCTGGTAGCCGAGTTGGGCAAGGCGTTCTTCGTCGGTGCTGGGTGCGGGGTTGACGCTCATGTGCGGCTCCCTTACCGAAGGGGTGCTGTGACCGAGGCCACGGCGTGCCGTGATGATCTCTCCGCTCTGTTACACCAGTCAATGCGCAGAGTTAATTGCGTTGCTCTGCCCCTATCGGCGCGGGCACACTCATAGCCATGACAGGGCATCGGAACACTTCCGGACGAGCCCTGCCGGTGTTCTGACGCCGCACTCATCACGGCGCGCGGGCCCTCGGCAGGTTCGCGAACACCTCGGGCGTCCATAGACGCCCTACCCGCGGCGGCGCGGGGCGCGGTCACCTCTCTCTCACGCGGCATCGCCGCGCCACGCGCCCGTCCCGCGCCGCCGCCCTCAACCTGACTCGCCACGCCGGGCAACCTCTCCCCCTCCCCGCGCAGCACCCCCGCCCCCACCTGCGGCAACGTGGATCACGCCGCCGATTTGTCCAAAAAATCTGCAGCGTCGGTACTAGAAATCCGGCTGTGATCGGCATATGGTTTCTGGGTCGGCCACGCACAGCCGACACGCAATCGCAGACCCTGAGTTGGCTAAGGAGGACGAGATACCGCAGCAACGCGCAATCGTTACGTCCCCGACCCGACAAGAGGTGATCGCAGCCGATGCCCATCACTCAGGTGGTCCGCTAGCGGCACGCAGGCGGACAACCGCATGCGCCGGCGACGGCCGGCATCAGAATTGAAAAGCCAAGGCCCCGGTTACCCGCCGGGGCCTTGGATTGTGTACCGGACACCCCGGACACGACCCGTTTGACCCCTCGGAAGGCAGTATGAGCACGTCGTTCGACGACGCCGACTTCCCGGCGTACACGATGGGCCGCGCCGCCGACATGATCGGCGTGACCCCCGCATTCCTCCGCAGCCTCGGCCCCGCCGGCCTGATCGAGCCCGAGCGCTCCCACGGCGGCCACCGTCGCTACTCCCGTCACCAGCTGCTGCTGGCCCAGCGAGTGCGCCAGCTCCTCGACGAGGGCTACCTCCTGACCGCCGCCTGCCGCATCGTCACCCTCGAGGACCGCCTGGCCGCGGCCCACCGCCGGATCATCGAGCTGGGCGGCACGCTGACCCCCGACGACGACGCGGACATCCCCACCCAAACTCACCCCGACATCGCCAAAACGCAGTACTACAGCGCATCCTGACATCCGCCTGCCGGTTGCACATCGACGGTGCGCCGTCGGCCCTGGTGACCGCGGCGGGCGCCTGTGGACAACGCCGTCCCGGCCCCGCCGCGACCTGTGGACAGCCGCGCGTTCCTGTCGTACCGACCGCCTACTCTCGCCCTTGCCCTCGGGAGGGTGGGGGAGGCGGTGGCTCTCCAGCGATCTTGCGCGCCGACGATCTTGGGCCATTCGGCGATCTTGCGGGCTAGCGTGGGCCGGCGTTGGGTGCGACGTGCGTAAGCATCGCGGGCGGGGCTGCGGCGTCGCGCGGGTCTGGGCGGCGCGTCTGTGCTGGTCGTGTGGCACGCTCGGGGGCATGTCCAGCCTCGACGACTGGCGACGACCTGGGCCCACGCCCCGGCAACGCCGCATCGACCTCGTCATCGGCCTTGTCGTGGTGGCGGCCGCGCTGCTCTATGTGATGCTGGCCCGCAGCGTGGGGCAGTTCGTGTGGGGGGTCGAGCGCAGCGCCTTCGAGCATCTTGGCTTCGCCTTCGCGATCACGTTTCCGCTGATCTGGCGGCGTAGCCACCCCGATGTGGTCCTGCTGGTCACGGCCGTCGTGTTCATCGTGGGGCAGGTCCGGGAGGCGCAGGAGATCCAGTTCGCGTCGGGGGCGATCTTCGCGGCGATCTATGCCGAAGGGGCCTGGGGGCGGGATCACGCGCGGGCCCGCTGGCTGCGGATCGGTGTGATCGGTGCGATGTTCGGGTGGCTCGCCGTCGCGTGGCTGATCTCCGTCGACGGCATCCCGGAGGACGCGTTCGCCGACGGCACGGGCGAGCTGCCGCCGCTGCTCTCGGCCCTGGTCAGCCAGGTTCTGATGAACGTCGTGGTGTTCGGCTTCTCCTACTTCTTCGGTGAGATCGCCTGGCTGGCCGCGCGGCGTGAGGCCGTGCTGGTCGACCAGACCGAGCAACTGCGGCTGGCCCGGGCCACGGCCGAGGAGCAGGCGGTCGTCACCGAGCGGCTGCGGATCGCGCGGGAACTGCACGACGTCGTGGCGCATCACGTGTCGGTCATGGGCATCCAGGCCGCGGCGGCGCGGCGGGCGATGGACCGCAACACCGAGACCGCGCGCGATTCGTTGACGGCGGTCGAGGAGAGCGCCCGTACGGCGGTGGACGAACTCCAGCGCATGCTGGGCGCGCTGCGCACGGCCGACGAACCGGTGACCGCGCCCAGCCCGGGTGTCGAACGGGTCGAGGAGCTGCTCGACCGGGTGCGCGACGCGGGGCTCACGCCGCACTTCGCGGTCTACGGCACGGCCGCCGAGGTGCCGGCGTCGACGTCCCAGACGGCGTACCGGATCGTGCAGGAGGCCGTGACCAACGCGCTCAAGCACGCCGGCGCGTCCACAGTCGACGTCCGGATCCGCTACCTCGCCCGCGAGCTGGAGATCGACGTGGCCGACGACGGACGTGGGGCGGTGCGGACCACCGGCGGGATGGGTCTGATCGGCATGCGGGAACGGGTGGCTCTGCTCGGCGGCACGGTCGAGGCGGCCAACCGGACCGGCGACACGGGCGGCTTCCGCGTACGGTCGCGGCTGCCCCTGGCCGTACCCAAGCAGCGGGAAAGCACGGAAGAGAAGGTGGCGTCGTGATCCGGGTCCTCCTCGCGGACGACCACCGCCTGGTGCGTACGGGCTTCCGCGTGATCCTCGGCATGGAGGACGACATCGAGGTGGTCGGCGAGGCCGAGGACGGCGCCCAGGCCGTCGCGGCGACCGCCCAGCACGCCCCCGACGTCGTGCTCATGGACGTCGAGATGCCCGGCATGAACGGGCTCGAGGCGACCCGCCGCATCGTCGCCACCGGGGGTGGGCCGTCGGTGCTGATCCTGACCACGTTCGACCGCGACGACTACCTGTTCGCGGCGCTCGAGGCCGGCGCCAGCGGGTTCCTGCTCAAGAACAGTTCGCCGGAGTCGCTGGTCGAGGCCGTGCGGGTGGTGGCCCGGGGCGACGCGCTGCTGGCGCCCGAGATCACCCGTCGCGTGATCTCGGCGTTCGCGCGGCCGGGGACCGTACGGGCGGAACCCGCGGCCCGCCTCGACGAGCTGACCCCGCGCGAGCACGAGGTGCTGGTCGAACTGGCCGGGGGCGCCACCAACGCCGAGATCGCGGCGTCGCTGCACCTGGGCGAGACCACGGTCAAGACCCACGTGAGCCGCGTGCTGACCAAGCTCGGCGCGCGTGACCGCACACAGGCGGTCGTGTTGGCGTACGAACTCGGGGTGGTCCGCCCGGGCGGGTAGTCCTCCGCGCGGAGGACCCGGTGGATCATGCTCGAGCCGGACGCGCGGAGCGGCCCGATTGCCTAGCGTCTAAAGGCATGACCACCGTGCTGAACGTCGATTCCGTCAGCCGCAGCTTCGGTGACCGGGCAGTTCTCAAGAACGTCTCGTTCGCCGTCGGCGGCGGCAAGCTGACCGGTTTCGTCGGCGCGAACGGCGCCGGCAAGACCACCACCATGCGGATCATCCTGGGCGTCCTGGCCGCCGACAGCGGCGAGGTGACCCTGGGTGGGAAGCCGCTGACCCGGGAGATCCGGCAGCGGTTCGGATACATGCCCGAGGAGCGCGGCCTCTACCCGAAGATGACCGTGCACGACCAGATCGTCTATCTCGGCCGGTTGCACGGCCTGAGCAGCAGCGCGGCCGAGGAGCGTACGGGAAAGCTCCTGGAACGTCTCGGGCTCGGCGAGCGCGCGGGCGAGAAACTGGAGAAGCTGTCGCTCGGCAACCAGCAGCGCGCGCAGGTGGCCGCCGCTCTGGTGCACGACCCCGAGGTGCTGGTGCTCGACGAGCCGTTCTCGGGGCTCGACCCGATCGCCGTCGAGACGATGGTCGAGGTGCTGCGCGACCGGGCCGCCTCCGGGGCGCCGGTGCTCTTCTCGAGCCACCAGCTTGAACTGGTCGAGCGGCTGTGCGACGACCTCGTGATCATCGCGGACGGCGGGATCCGGGCCGCCGGTGACCGCGCCACGCTGCGCGCCCAGCACGCCGAACCGCGCTATCAGATGCTGGTCGACACCGACGCCGGCTGGCTGCGCGACCAGCCGGGGGTGGAGCTGATCGACCTCGACGGCGCCCGGGCCGTCTTCACGCTGGACGCCGGCTTCGACGACCAGAAGGTGCTGCTGGCCGCGCTCGAACGTGGCCCGGTGCGCTCCTTCGGCCCGGTCGTCCCGACCCTGACCGAGATCTTCCGAGAGGTCGTCCGATGAGCACCTACGCCGCCGCCAAGGTCGTCGCCGCCCGCGAGATCAAGGTCAAGCTGCGGGACAAGACGTTCCTGTTCAGCACCGCGTTCTTCCTGCTGTTCTCGATCGCGGTGACGGTGCTGCCGGCCGTGTTCTCGGGCGGGCCGACCTCGGTCGCGGTCGCCGACCAGACCACGGCCACGGCCCTGCAGCAGGCCGACCTCGAGGTGCGGGTGGTGGCCGACGACGCGGCCGCCGAGAAGCTGCTGCGCGACGGCGACGTGGACGCCGCGGTCGTCTCCGGGCCCGAGGTGCTCGGCATGTCGGACACCCCGACCGACGTGGTGCGGGCGCTGAGCACGGCACCTCCCACCCGGCTGCTGGACCCGGACGCGGTCGACCCGTTCCTGGCCTACATCGTCCCGTTCGCGCTGGCGTTCGTCTTCTTCTTCACGTCGTTCCTGTTCGGCCTGCAGATCGCGCAGAGCGTCACCGAGGAGAAGCAGACCCGCATCGTCGAGATCCTGGTGGCCAGCGTCCCGACCCGGGCGTTGCTGGCGGGCAAGGTGGCCGCGCTCTCGTTGCTGGCGTTCGTCCAGGTCGGCCTGATCGCGATCGTCACGCTGGTCGGATCGAGGCTGGCCGGGCTCGACAGTGGCGTGCTGCGGCTGCTGGAGCCGACGATCGGCTGGTTCGTGGCGTTCTTCGTGGTCGGCTTCGTGATGCTGGCGGCGCTGTGGGCCGGCGTGGGCGCGATGGCGTCGCGGCCCGAGGAGCTGAGCAGCTCGTCGCAGCCGGTGCAGATGGCCGTCATGCTGCCGTTCTTCGCGGTGATCTTCTTCGGCGAGAACGACCTGGTGATGCGCATCCTGTCGTACGTGCCGATCTCGGCGCCGGTCGCGATGCCGGTCCGCATCTTCAACGGCGACGCCGCCGTCTGGGAGCCGATCGTCGCGCTCGTCGTCATGGCCGTCACCGCGGCCGGGTTGCTGGCCATCGGCACCCGGGTCTACGAGGGGTCGCTGCTGCGCACCAACGGCCGCACCTCGTGGGCGACGGCGTGGCGCTCGAAGGCTATGTCGTAGTTCCGCCGACCCTGCGCACGATCGCCAGGAGCGACTCCTCCACGTCTTCATGAATGGGGATTGGGAGCCCCGCCTACCTGCCGCACGATCGCCAGGAGCGACTCCTCCACGTCTTCATGAATGGGGATTGGGAGCCCCGCCTACCTGCCGCACGATCGCCAGGAGCGACTCCTCCACGTCTTGGAGGGGTCGCTCCGGCATGAACACCAGCCAGTCGACGGCCACGACCAGGCCCACGCCGAACAGCGCGGACGACGCCACCCGAACGTCGAGGTCGGCCGGCAGGTCACCGGAGTCGACGCCGGCCTGCACGGTCTCCGCGATCACGCCGATGGCCTGCTCGCGCAGCAGCACGAGGGTCTGCTGCCATTCCCGGTTGGTGCGCCACATCTCCGACAGCAGCAACTGCGCGAACGCCCGGTAGCGACGGATGTATTCGAGCTGGCTCCGAATCAGGGCGGCCACCGCCTCACGTGGGGGCAGGCCCTTCACCGCCGTGCGGAATTCCTCAGTCAGCAGCCCGATCCCGTGCCGCAGCAGCTCCTCGAACAGGTCGGTCTTCGACTTGAAGTTGTAATAGACCGTGCCCTTGGCGACCTGGGCCCGCAGCGCGATGTCGTCCACCGTCGTGGCCGAGAAGCCCTGTTCGGCGATGAGTTCCACCGCCGCCTCGAAGAGCCGCTGCCGGGTGTCCTCCCGCCGCCGCGTCCGCCCGTCCGTCGTCACGATGACAGTGTTTCAGAGCACGAGTTCGGGGTGCAGGTCGCTCAGCGTCAGGCGCCTGCTCCGCCGAGCGGCCAGCAAGGTCAAGGTCAAGGCGCCCAGCCCGTACGCCACCAGGAGCGCGACCCCCTGCAGCACGGTGCCCCACGGGCCGCCGTCGATGGTGTGGCGCGCGGCCTGGACGACGTACGTCATGGGAAGCAGCGGGTGGACCACCTGGAAGAACCCCGGCGTGGTCTGCACCGGATAGGTGCCGCCGGAGGACGTGAGCTGCAGCATGAGCAGCGCCAGGGCGAGGATGCGACCGGGGGCGCCGAACGCCGCGCCGAGCAGCTGCATGATGGCCGCGAACACGGCCGCGGTGAGAGCGAGCAGTCCCCACGTGGCTGCCGGGTGCACCGGGTCGAGCCCGAGGCCGAAGTGCACGACCACGAACAGCAGAGTCGCCTGCACGAGACCGACGGCCACCGCGGGCAGCAGACCAGCCAGCAAGATCCGGTACGTGGGGGCCTCACTGACCAGGTAGCGCCGGTTGAGCGGGCGCAGCACCATGAACGTGATCATCGCGCCGACCCACAGGGCGAGGGCCAGGAAGTACGGGGCGAAGCCGACCCCGTACGTGCCCGCGGGGTGCCGGACGCTGCGGTCGAGCGAAACGGGATCGCCCAGCACGTCGGCCCGGTCACCCGGATCGTCCCCGTAGCCCGGGATCTTGTCGGCGCCGTCGGCCAGCCCCGTGGCGAGTTGTTCGGCGCCGCCCTGCAGGTCACCCAGCCCGCCGGCCAGTTTGTGACCGCCACTGGCCAGCGTGGACAGACCGCCGGAGAGTTCGCGGGCGCCGGAGGAGAGCCGGTAGAGGCCGCCCTGAAGGTCCTGCGCGCCCTGCTCGGCCTGAGCGGTGCCGGTGCTGAGCTGCCCCGCGCCCGTGGCCAGCCGGTCGAGACCCGCGGCGAGCTGGTCGACCTTCGTACGGGCGGCCCGCACGTCGTCGGCCAGGTGCGGCGCCGCGGCCGAGATCTTCCGGGCCGTCGCCGCGACCTGACGCAGCTCGGTGCGCAGGCTCGCCAGGTCGGCGTCGTCGATCTCGGTTCGCACCTGGCGGGCCGCGCTGACCAGACGCCCCGCGAGCGCCCGGGCCTCGGTGATGCCTTCGGTGTCGTCGGGCAGGCCGTTCAGATAGTCCTGAAGCTGTTCGGCGTTCCGCACGGCCCGGTCGGCGGCGCTGTCGATGGCCCCGATGTTGGCCGCCAGCGTGTCCGCCCCACGGGCGACGAGGTCGGCCGCGTCGGCGATGCGCTCGGCGTTGTCCCGCAGCAGCGGACCCGCCTTGTCGGCGGCGTCGTCGACCGCGTTCGCGAGCTGCCGCCCGCCGGTGGCCGCCTGCCGGGTGCCGGTGGCGAGTTGCTGGGCGCCCGCGTTGAGCTGGGCCAGCCCGTCCGCGAGGTCTCCGGCCCCGGTCGTGGCCGTGCCGAGACCGCTCCGCAGCCGTCCCGCGCCACTTTCGGCGTCGTCCAGCCCGCCGGCCAGCTTGTCCGCGCCGTTCTCGGCACTGCCGGCGCCGTCCCGCAGCTTCCCGGCCCCGTCGGCGGCCTGCGCGGTCTGCTCCTTGAGATCGGTGAACCCGATCAGCATCTTGTCGAAATACCCGGCCGACGCCGAGGCCGCGGCCGCACTGCGGACCTCGTCGAAAGCGGTGCGCGCGAAGACCCCCGACAGATAGTTGGTGGCGTCGTCGCTGACCGCGGTGAGTCGCGCGAGCTGCGGCTGCTTGGCGGCGTCGGGCCCGGTGACCAGGTCGGCCGAGAAGTCCGCCGGGATGCGGAGCATGAGCTGGTAGCTGCCGTCGGCCAGCCCCTTCTCGGCGCCGGCCTCGTCGGTGACGTGCCAGTCGAAGATCTCGCGGTCGATGAGCTCGTCGGCGAGGTCTTTGCCCGCGTGCACGGTGGTGCCGTCGCTCGCGGTGGCCGCTCGATCCTCGACGACCAGAGCCGCGGGGATGTGGTTGAGCCGCCCGTAGGGATCCCAGAACGCGTACAGATAAAGCGCCCCGTAGAGCAGCGGAATGACGGCCAGAGTGACCAGGGCGGCCCGGGTCAGCCTCCCCCGGAGGAACCGCCGCAGCTCCATCCCGGCCAGCGAAACCGTGGAAAGTCCCTTCACCGCTCCGCCCCCTTTCCCGTCTCGTCGTCATCCAGCTCGGCGGCGCGCTCGTCACCCACACCGCCCGCGTCGCGGTCGTCTTCCGCACCGCCCGGGTCGCCCGGGTCGCCCACGTCGGCACCCGCGCCGCGCGATCCGCCGGTGCCGCCGCCATCGCGCGAGCCCGGCGCACCATCCACGTCGCCGCCGTCGCGCGAGCCGCCAGCACCGCCCGCGTCGCCCACGTCGGCGCCCATGTCGGCGTCCGTGTCGCCCGCGTCGCCGCTGTCGCGCGAGCCGCTCGCGGGGCTGGCACCGACCGGCTGGGCGGCGTCGGCGCCCAGGTGGATCACCGTGGTGAAGTCGGCCGGGGAGGCCTCGCGGGCGGTCACGATGACGGCCACGCCCCGGGCGGCGACCTCGGTGATGAGCCGGAGCAGCGACTCCTGCTCGCGGGCGTTCAGGCCGTCGTCGAAACCGTCGAGCGCGATCACGGCCGGGTCGGCGAGCTCGGCCAGGACCAGTCCGAGGAGCTGTTTCTCGTACGGGGAAAGCTCTTGACCCTGCTTGTCCCCCTCGAGACCGCGCAACGGAACCGTGGCCGCCTCGGAGCATGGGCGGCCCAGCAACGCCAGGCGCTCGCGGATGTGCTCGGTGACGGTGAAGACTGGTTCGGGCGTCGAGACCTCGGGCACGTAGCCGAGGGACGCGCGGCCCTCGAGCGTGACCCGGCCCGACGCCAGCCGGAAACGCCGGGCCAGGGCGAGCAACACCGTCGTCCGGCCGCTGCCGGGCGGGCCCACCACCGCGACGAGATCGCCGGGCTCGACCGTCACGTCGAGGTCGCGGAAGAGCCACGGGTCTTGGCCGCGGCGACGGCGCCGGCGGACGCCCGCCCCGCGCGCGATGAGCACCGGCATGACGGGCTCCTCAAACTTAGACTGACTGGTCAGTTCAAAAACATACCCGCGACGCCCGTCGATGCCACCGCCCGGTGGTGGACCTCACTGCCGCGCCAGGGCAGGATCATGGACATGTCGATGCGATGGGGCATGACCGTTCCCCTGGGCGGGATTCCGCTCTCCGAGCACGCCGCCGTCTACCAGGTGCTGAGCGAGGCCGGGTTCACCGATCTGTGGACCTCGGAGGTGGCCGGCTCCGACGCGTTCACCCCGTTGACGCTCGCCGCCGCGTGGGCGCCGCAGTTCCGGCTCGGCACGGCCATCGCCCCCGTCTTCACGCGCGGTCCGGGTCTGCTCGCGATGACCGCGGCCGCCCTGGCCGAGGCGGCGCCGGGCCGGTTCCAGCTGGGCATCGGCGCGTCGTCCCCCGTGGTGGTCGGGGACTGGAACGCGGCCGAGTTCACCGAGCCGTTCCAGCGCAGTCGCGACATGCTGCGCTTCCTGCGGGCGGCGCTCGCCGGTGAGCTCGTCGACGGCCAGTTCGAGACCTTTTCCGTACGGCGTTTCCGGCTCGAGCGTCCCCCCGCCGCCCCGCCGCAGATCCTGCTGGCCGCGCTGCGCCCGGGAATGCTCCGCCTGGCCGCCGCCGAGGCCGACGGCGTGATCCTGAACTGGCTTTCCCCGGCCGACGTCGGGACCGCCCTGTCCGAGGTGAAGCGCGACTTCGAGGTCGCCGCCCGGATCTTCGTCTGCCCCACCGACGACGCCGACCACGCCCGCCGGGTGGGCCGTCGCATGATCGCCGCCTACCTGACGGTTCCCGCGTACGCCGCCTTCCACCGCTGGCTGGGCCGCGGCGAGGTGCTGGCCCCGATGTGGCAGGCCTGGTCGGCCGGCGACCGCAAGGGCGCGCTGGCCGCCATCCCCGACGAGGTGGTCGACGACCTGATCGTGCACGGTTCGCCCGCCGAGTGCCGGGCCAAGGTGGAGGCCTACGTGGACGCGGGCATCACCGTGCCCGCGATGGCCCTGCTCCCGACGCCGGCCCTCGAGTCCGGAAACGTAACGGAGATCATCGGCGTGCTGACCGCCCTGGGCCGCTGACGCGTCCGCTCCGCCATGGACCACTGATATCGGCCGGCCTGAGCCGCTGGCATCCGGCCCGGCATGGGCGAAATATCCGGCGCGTCGGATTGACGGGCGTCACATTCGCGCAGGCAGGTCCGCCGGACGGGACAGTCAGCCCGGTTGCCGGTAACCGTTGCGCGCGCGGGGAAACTACGATGCGGCGCATGGCATTGATCCACAAGGCGACTTTGAGTCCCACCAAGGTTGAACTGCTGGCGGCGTGGCTCCCGAGCCGCTCGTGGTATCAGGGCACGGCCGGCGCCGCGGTCGAGCGTGTGGCGTCCTACCGGTTCGACGACCCGGAAGGCGAGGTCGGCATCGAGACGATGCTGGTCACCGCCGGGAAGGGTCCGACATACCAGATTCCGCTCACGTACCGGGCGGCGCCGATCGAGGGTGCGGACGAGTGGCTGGTCGGCACGATGGAGCACTCCGTGCTGGGCCGGCGCTGGGTCTACGACGGCACCGGCGACGTCGTCTATGCCGAGGCCTTGGCACAGGCGCTGCTCACCGGCAGCGGCCAGGCCCAGGAATACGTCGAGGTCGACGGCCACCTGGAGCCCCGCCAGCCGAGCATGACGGTCACCACCAGCCTGATCAACGAGTTCGCCGAGGCCCGCGCGGTAACCGCGATCACGCACGTCGACCCGGGCAACCCCACGGTGATCGAGACCGACAAGCTGATCCTGACAATCCCCCGCATCCTGGACCGCGCTGTCTCCCACCCCGGCGCCGTCCTCTTCGGCACGTGGCCGTCCGAGCCCGCCTCGGTCCCGCTGGCGTTCGCCCTCCCCCGCTGACGTTTCCGCCCTTCCCCCGCTGACACCCAGGGCGCCAGTCCCACATCCCCGACCAGTCCCCGCGCACGCCGCCAGGATTGGCCCCTGGGCGTCGGCCCTCCCAAACGCACCCGCGCATCCCCCGGCATACAGCCCTCAACTTCCGCGCGCCTCGCGCATCCCCTGCGCGCCGCGCTCAACTTCCGCCCGCTATGCACATCCATCGCGCGTCGCGCGCATCCGTGCACACCCCAGCGCGCCCGCGGGAACCCTGCACGCCACGCTCAACATCTGCGCGTTTCTGCGTGGGGCCACCGTGCCGAAGGCCGGGTACGGCCGTTGGGTGCAGCTAGGTCGGCCGCAGCGGCGTAGGAGTCGTGGATTGCGGTTGATGCGCGGGCTTCCGCGTACGGAAAAAGAAGCGCGAGAAACACGGAAAAGCGCACCCACCACGGGGTGCGCTTTCCGATGAGATAACGATGGTGACGACGATGACGATCGCTTGGCGGCCGTCTCCCGGCATCGGTTACTCGGCGTCGGCCAGGATCGCGTACAGCTTGCGCTTCGTCTCGTTCAGGATCTCGAGGGCCCGCTGGCGCTGCTCCGGCGTGCCGTTGAAACCGACCTGCTTGAGGGCGCCCATGATGCCCACCGCGGCGTCGCGGAAATCCTGGACCTGGGACATGGTGTCGTCGCCGATCGTGCCCCACGGCGGGGTCTGCGCGGCCGTCTCGGCCTCGGCGCGGCCGGCCTCGGTCAGACGGTAGCTCTTGCGACCCTCGGAAGCCTCGGGCTCGATCAGGCCCTCGTCCTCGAGCATCTGCAGCGTCGGGTAGATCGAGCCGGGGCTCGGCCGCCAGATGCCGTTGGTGCGGGAGTCGAGCTCCTGGATCATCTCGTAGCCGTGCATGGGCCGCTCGAGGAGCAGCGCCAGGACGGCGGTGCGGACGTTGGGACGTCCGCCGCGCCCGCCGCGTCGCGGGCCTCCTCCGCGGCCGCCGGGGCCCCACGGGCCGCCGGGACCGAAGTCGCCGGGACCGCCGAACGGGAACCCGGGCGGGAAGGTGAAACCACGGTGGCGGAAGCCGTGCGGGCCGGGGTGTTGGTACCTCATGACTATCTCCGATCTGTTGTCGATAGTTAGACGATATATCGCCAACAGATCGGCCGCAAGGGTTTCTTTGCGGGGAGCGGGTTGCGATGGGTGTGCACGGCCGGAGATCTGGCAATGTGATAGCTGTGCTGACGGTGCCGATTCGCCAGCTCGGTGAGTCCGAGCGCGCGCAGGTCGAGAAGACGCTCGACCGCGACCCCTACGCCGGCGCTCAGATCGCCGAGCGGGTGGCGGCGCATGGGCTGAACTGGTGGCGTTCCGACGGGCGGATTTTCGGGTACGGGCCCGGCCGCCGCGTCGAGTCCCTGATCTGGTCGGGGGCCCATCTGGTGCCGGTCTGCTCGACGCCGGCCGCCACCGCCGCGTTCGCCGAGATGCTGGGGGCCGAGCCGCGCATCTGTTCGTCGATCATCGGGCGGTCCGAGGCCGTGCTCGACCTGTGGGACAGGCTGGGCGGTCACTGGGGACGGGCCCGCGACGTACGGCCCAATCAGCCGCTGCTGGTGGCCGACCGTGATCCGGTGATCGCGGCCGACCCCGAGGTGCGGCTCGTGCGGCCCAACGAGGTCGACGCGCTGTTCCCGGCGGCCGTGGCGATGTACACCGAAGAGGTCGGGGTCTCGCCGCTGCTCGACGACGGCGGACGCGGCTACCGGCGTCGGATCGTGGAGCTCGTCAAGGGCAAGCGGGCGTACGCACGGTTCGTCGGCGACCGGGTGATCTTCAAGGCCGAGCTGGCCATCGTGACGAACCGCACGACGCAGGTACAGGGCGTCTGGGTCGACCCGGAGTTCCGCGGCCGGGGCTTGGCGGCGCCGGCAATGGCGGCAGTGACACGCGACGCCTTGAGGCGCGTATCACCCACGGTGAGCCTCTACGTGAACGACTACAACACGGCAGCGCGGCGCGTTTACGCGCGGTGCGGTTTCGCGTCGGCCGGCTCCTTCGCGACGGTCCTTTTTTAACCTATTCCGTACGCATCGTGGCCGCGCCACAACCGCACCAGCGAGCTCCCGCCCGTTCGCACACGCTGCGCGAGCACGGCCCGCCGCACGCCGGCGCCGGCCGTGCGGTCCGACCGGCGCTCCGCGCCTCGCTTCCACCCGAAACCCGAGCGCCCAGCTCAAAGCGCAGCGCCCGACTCGATACGCAGCGCGCGGCACCACCCAGCACAAGCACAGCTCAAGCGCGGCGCCAAGCTTAAACACAGCGCCCGACGCCCCTGCTCGAAACGCGGCGCCCAGCTCAGCGCGCGACGCCCGGGCTCGGAGCGCCGCGCTCGGCTCGAACGGCTAGTGGACCGTCACCTGCGGGCCGGGGAGCAGGTCGCGCAACTCCTCGGGCAGGTCGGCGCCCATCTCGTCGGCGAGGCGCAGCGCCTCCTCGATCAGGGTCTCGACGATGATCGACTCGGGCACGGTCTTGATGACCTGACCCTTGACGAAGATCTGGCCCTTGCCGTTGCCGGAAGCCACGCCGAGGTCGGCCTCGCGCGCCTCGCCCGGACCGTTCACGACGCAGCCCATGACGGCCACCCGCAGCGGCACCGGCAGCCCCTCGAGACCGGCCGTGACCTGCTCGGCCAGCGTGTAGACGTCGACCTGGGCGCGACCGCAGGACGGGCACGACACGATCTCGAGGCCACGCTCGCGCAGACCCAGCGACTCCAGGATCTGCTGGCCGACCTTGATCTCTTCGACCGGCGGGGCCGACAGCGACACCCGGATCGTATCGCCGATGCCCTCGGCCAGCAGCGCGCCGAACGCGACCGAGCTCTTGATCGTGCCCTGGAACGCCGGGCCGGCCTCGGTCACGCCGAGGTGGAGCGGGTAGTCGCACTGCTCGGCGAGCTGCCGGTAGGCGCGGATCATGACGACCGGGTCGTTGTGCTTGACCGAGATCTTGATGTCGCGGAAGCCGTGCTCCTCGAACAGCGAGCACTCCCACAGCGCCGACTCGACCAGCGCCTCGGCGGTGGCCTTGCCGTACTTCTGCAGCAGCCGCTTGTCGAGCGAGCCCGCGTTCACACCGATGCGGATCGGCACGCCGGCGTCGGAGGCCGCCTTCGCGATCTCCTTGACCTTGTCGTCGAACTGGCGGATGTTGCCCGGGTTGACCCGGACGGCCGCGCAGCCGGCGTCGATCGCCGCGAACACGTATTTCGGCTGGAAGTGGATGTCGGCGATCACCGGGATCTGCGACTTCTTGGCGATCGCGGGCAGCGCCTCGACGTCGTCCTGCGAGGGCACCGCGACCCGCACGATCTGGCAGCCCGAGGCGGTGAGCTCGGCGATCTGCTGCAGAGTCTTGTTGACGTCGGAGGTCAGCGTGGTCGTCATCGACTGCACGCTGACCGGCGCGCCACCACCGACCGGCACGTTGCCCACCATGATCTGCCGGCTGTGCCGGCGAGGCGCCAGCGGCGGCGGGGGCACGGCCGGCATACCGAGACTGACAGCGGTCACTTTCGCATCACCTATTTGAAGATCGTGATCGGGTTGATGATGTCGGCGGTAACGGTCAACAGGGTGAACGCACCGCCAATGAGGATGACTGCATAGGTGACAGGCATCAGCTTGTAGTAGTCGACACGGCCCGGGTCGGGCTTACGGAAACGAGCGTAGAGCCACGACCGCACACGTTCGTACCAGGAGATCGCGATGTGACCACCGTCCAACGGCAGCAGCGGTAGCAGGTTGAAGATGCCGATGAAGACGTTGAGCGAGATGAAGATGTTGAGGAACAGCTCGGGCACGCCGTTCTCGATGGCCTCGCCGCCCAGCCGGCTCGCACCGACCACGCTGATCGGGGTCTCGGGGTCGCGCTCGCTGCCGGTGATCGAGTTCCACAGGGCCGGGATCTTGTCGGGGATCCGCTTCATGGCCTCGAACGTGCGCTCGACCAGGAACCAGCCGTAGTCGGCGGTCGCGCCGACCGCCTCGACCGGGCCGTATTCGATCATGGTCGGCACGCTGCGCTGGTCCCAGCCCACGCCGGCCACCGAGACCGTGGTGGTCGCGCCCTCGGAGTCGGTGATCGGCGCCCGCTGGGCGGCGACCAGGTCGACATTCGCGGTCGCGGTGGCGCCGTTGCGCTGGTACTCGACCGGCACCGCACCGGCCGGAAGCGCCCGGATCGCCTCAGTGAGCTGCCCGTACGTGGTGATCGGGGTGTCGCCGACGCGGGTGATCAGGTCGCCGTCGCGCAGGCCGGCCGCGTAGGCCGGGCCGGCGATCGCGCCGTTCTGCCCGGGCACGCACTCCTGCTGCGTGGTGGGCAGGTTGATCCACGTGCACTCGGTGATCGTGATGACCGGCTTCTCGGCCAGGGTGTCGGCGTCGGTCTGCGGGTAGGCCGTGTTGGGCAGGCCGAGCGAGATGGCGGCGAAGTATGCGGCCACGGCGGCCAGCATGAAGTGCGTGATCGAGCCGGCCGACATGACGATCGTCCGCTTCCACACCGGGTAGCGCCACATCGCGCGGGGCTGGTCCTCGGGGGCGACGTCGTCGTCCTGCGGCGTCATGCCGACGATCTTGCAGAAGCCACCGAGCGGGATGGCCTTGAGGCCGTACTCCGTCTCGCCCTTCTGGAAGGAGAAGATGGTGGGCCCGAAGCCGACGAAATAGCGCGACACCTTCATGCCGAAGCCCTTGGCGGTGAGCATGTGGCCGAGCTCATGCAGGCTCACCGAGATCAGGATGGCCAGCGCGAACGCGACCACCCCCAGCCAGTACAGCATCAAGCTCCTTCTGCCGCAGTAGCGATCATCTGCTGTGCCTGGGTGCGCGCCCATGACTCGGCGGCGAGCACCTCTTCGACGGTACTCGGCTCGGCAAAATCAGGGGCCGCGGCGAGGACCCGTTCCAACGTGTCGACGATGCCCAGAAAAGGTAGCCGACCGGAGACAAACGCGGCCACACACTCCTCGTTCGCGGCGTTGAAGACGGCCGGACGGCAGTGGCCCTCCCGACCGGCCTGCTTGGCCAGGCGCACGGCCGGGAACGCCTCGTCGTCGAGCGGGCGCAGCTCCCAGTTGTGCGCCTCACGCCAGTCGACGCCGGCCGCCGCGCCCGGCACCCTCTCCGGCCAGGCCAGCGCGAGCGCGATCGGCAGGCGCATGTCGGGCGGGCTGGCCTGTGCGAGCGTGGAGCCGTCGGTGAACTCGACCAGTGAGTGCAGCACCGACTGGGGATGCACCATCACCTCGATGTCGTCGTAGGGCACGCCGAACAACTCGTGCGCCTCGATCACTTCGAGCCCCTTGTTCACCAGCGTGGCCGAGTTGATCGTGACGACCGGGCCCATGTCCCACGTCGGGTGCTTGAGTGCCTCGTCGGGTGTGACGTTCGTCAGCTCGTCGCGACGCCGGTCACGGAACGCTCCCCCGCTGGCGGTCAGGATCAGCCGGCGCACCTCGGCCGCGGTGCCGCCGCGCAGCCCCTGGGCCAGGGCGGAGTGTTCGGAGTCGACCGGGACGATCTGGCCCTCCTTGGCGACCCGGCGCACGAGCGGGCCACCGGCGACCAGGGATTCCTTGTTGGCCAGGGCGAGGATGCGGCCGGATTCGAGGGCGGCCAGGGTGGGGGCGAGCCCGAGGCTGCCGACCACGCCGTTGAGCACCACGTCGCACGGCCAGCGGGCGAGCTCGGTCATGGCGTCTGGACCGGCCACGATCTTGGGAAGCTTGAAGTCGCCGGTCGCCCAGCCGCGGCGCTGCGCCTCGGCGTAGAAGGCGAGCTGGAGGTCCTGCACGACCGAGGCGCGGGCCACACCCACCACCTCGACGGCGAGCTCCAGCGCCTGCGAGGCGAGCAGTTCGACGTTGCCGCCGCCTGCGCCGAGCGCGACCACGCGGAAGCGGTCGGGGTTGCGGCGCACGATGTCGATGGCCTGGGTGCCGATGGACCCGGTCGAGCCGAGCAGTACGAGGTCGCGCATGCCGCCCATCTTCCCGGATGCCCGCACGCGGCCCGCGCTCAGTCCTCGTCGTCCTCGGAGTCCATCAGGTCGGCCGGATCGATCGCGAAGGCGAACGGATCGCTCATGGTGAACGTCGTTCCCGCCGCCGCGGCCACGATCGGCCGGTAGTCACCGTCGATCAGTCGGTGCAGAACAAGCGAGGGGACCTGGTTGCGGAACTCGACGCGCAGGTAGAAAGGCACACCGCCCGCCGCATACTCCCGTGGCCGGTCGATGACGTCCTTGCGCCGGCTGCCGGTCGAGACGATCTCGCCGATCAACACGACCTCGGAGATCGGCATCGTCACGTGTCCGCGACCGGACCGTCGCAGCACGGCGAAATCAGGAATGAAGAGATCGTCGCCGGAGACGACATTGACCTCCGGGTATGCCCACATGCGCGCGGCCCGGGCGGCCTTGTGCAGCAGGAAGGACAGCTGACGCTCGGCGGCCTGATGGTCATAGCCTGCGTGTGGTGTCACGATTACGCTCCCGCGGAAAACTTCGACCTTCGGGCCGTTGTTTTCCGGCAGCAGGTCGATGGCCATTTGAGCGGTCCATGGCTGATCGAGCTTGCCAAGCAGGTCGAACGAGGGTTCGAGCGATCCGAAGGAAGGATCGTGTGCGGGCGCTGCCATGGAACACCTCCGCGAGGGATCGTGCCGGACTCAGAATACCGCCGCGTGCCTTTCCGTCCGGGCTGTGGACAACGGGTCGGCCTGTGGACAACTGGGTATGAAGATCGTCATGACGGGGTGGGTGCGACGGGCCGGACAGACGCTGGCCAGGCCGTTCCGGTCGCTGCAGGGCCGCGATCTCGCCCTGCACGCCGCGGCCGTCACCTTCTATGCCGGCATCGCGGTGGTCCCGATCGCCCTGCTCGCCATCTGGATCACCGGGTGGATCGCGGGCGCCGACCGCGTACGCCGTCTCACCGGCCACACCATCGCGGCGCTGCCCGATCAGATCGGGGCGCCGCAGGCTTTGAGCGCCCTGATCGAGGCCGGGCTGCACCTGACGCCGCTGTTCGCGCTGGCCAGCCTGCTCCCGGCCACCCTGTACGGCGAGGGTCTGCGCCGCGCCTTCGTGTCGCTGCGCAACCGCGAGCCGGGCAGCGAACCGCTCGTCGGCTGGCGGGGCCGTCTGCTCTGGCTGCCCCTGATGGCCGCGGCCCCTGCGCTGCTGCTGGCGATGTTCCTCGCCCTGCCCTCGACCAGTGGGCTCTGGCTACGGGGCGGGTGGTACGCCGTACTGGGCGTGGTGTTGTCCTTCCTGGCCGCCTGGCTCGTGCTGACCCCCGTGGTGATCTGGGTCTACCGCTATGTCGCGCCGGGCCGCCCGCGCTGGCTCTCGACGGTTCTGGTCGGCTCGTTCACCGCGGCCAACCTGTCCGGTTTCCTGCACGGCTTCGTGCTGTTCTGCTCGCTCCCGATCGACCTCGGCGCGCCGTTCGGCGGGTTCGACGCGATCGGCGGCACGGTCGCGGTCGGTCTGTGGCTCTATCTGTTCCACGTCATCGTGCTGGCCGGCTATGCCGCGACCCGCAGCGCGAGCGCCTACCAGGCCCGAGTTGAATCATCTTCACGTACGAACAGTTGATAATCGTTCGAATCGCCACGCGCTACGCTCAGTCGTCATGACCGCTCACCCCGACACCGGACTCCCCACCCGGTCCGACGTTGTGATCATCGGCGCTGGTCACAACGGCCTGGTCTCCGCGATCCTGCTCGCCCGGGCCGGCCTCGACGTCGTCGTCCTCGAGGCCACCGACGTGATCGGTGGCGCCGCCCGCACCGAACACCCGTTCCCCCGGGTGCCCGGTCTCGGCCACTCCACCGGCTCCTATCTTCTGGGCCTGATGCCGCCCGAGCTGCTGCGCACGCTCGACGTCGACATCCCGGTGCTGCGCCGCGATCCGCACTACTTCCTGCCGACGCCGGGCCCGGCCGGCTCGCCCTATCTGCTGTTCGGCCGCGACCACGCGTCGACCCGCGAGCAGCTCGAGCGCTTCTTCTCGCCGCGTGACGCCGCCGCCGACGAGCAGCTGGGCGTCGAGATCGGCGCGCTGCGCAGCGACCTCGCCCCGTCCTGGCTCTCCGAGCCCGGCAGCGTCGAGGAGATCGCCGACCGCTACATCCGCCCGCAGTTGCAGAGCACGTTCATCGACCTCGTCCGCGGATCGGTCGCCGACTACCTCGCCCGGTTCGGCTTCAAGAGCGAACTGCTGGTCAGCATGTACGCGGTGACCGACGGGCTCTCCGGCCTCAACGCGGGCCCCGACGACCCCGGCACCGGCCACAACTTCCTCGTGCACAACATGTGCCGCCTGCCCGGCTCGGACGGCACGTGGATGATCGCCAAGGGCGGCATGGGCACGGTCACCCGCACGTTCGCCGACGCCGCCCGGGCCGCCGGCGCGCGCATCCTCACCGAGGCGCCGGTCCAGTCGGTCACGGTCGACGGCGGCGCCGCCAGCGGGGTTGTCCTGGCCGACGGCCGCTCGATCAGCGCGCGGGTCGTGCTCGGTTCCTGCGACCCGTACCGCCTGATGGACCTCGTGCCGTCCGGCTCGCTGCCGTCGTCGCTGACCGAGCGCATGGCCGCGGTGAAGCGCCCCGGCACCACGCTGAAGCTCAACCTCGCCCTGCGTGGCCTGCCGCAGTTCACGTGTCTGCCGCCCGGCTCGGCGTCCCCGTTCGGCTCCACGATCCACCTGCTGCCCGGTTCGGCCGGCCTGGCCGGTCAGCCCGGCGCCGACTCCCCGATGGCCGCGCTCCGCGCCATGTGGGCCGACGTGCAGGCGGGCCGGCTGCCCGACGAGCCGACCATCGAGTGGTACCTGCACACCACGGTCGACCCGTCCCTGCAGGACGCCGACGGCCACCACTCGTCGGCGCTGTTCGTGCAGTCGGTGCCCTACACGCCGGCCGGTTCGACCTGGGAGGCCGAACTTCCCGCGTACGTCGAAAGGTTGCTCGACATCTGCGAGCGTTACGCCCCCGGCACCCGTGACCTGGTGGCCGACACCATGCCGCTCACCCCGCAGGGCATCGAGCAGCACTTCGGCATCACCGGCGGCCACATCCACCACGTCGACAACACGGTCGCCTTCAACGAGCGGATGCCGTATTTCACGGGCCTCGACGGCCTCTACGCGGGTTCGGCCGGCGCCCACCCGGCCGGGAGCGTCATCGGCGCCGCCGGCCACAACGCAGCCCAGCGCATCCTCCGCGACCTGGCCTGAGCTGACTTTCGTACGCCTGGTGGGCGCGAGACGACAGCGGTGGCGCAGCCCTCGGCTGCGCCGCTGCCGCGTCCAAGACCATGCCGCAGCTCCGGGCCGCGTCGGCGCCGGCGAGCACCGCCTACTCTTGGCGGCCCCACCCAGGGTGGGGAACCTATCGGATTTCGGGCGATCTTGATTTGAGTTGTCCACAGGCCGCCCCGTTGTCCACAGGGCGGCGAACGGGGTTGCGTTCTTGGGCGCGACCGCTCACGCACGTCGCCCGGGTGGCTTTCGCGTTCTGGACGCGTCAGCGGCCAGCGAAAACCGCCCGGGTCCCCGCGGGAGCGACGGTCTGTATCCCGCGCCCCGCCGGGACCTGAAGATCTTGACCTTAGTTTTCGGTCTTCTCGGCCCTGATCTTGTGGCCCACGCTGGTCAGACACCGTCCGCTGGGCAGGTCGAACTTCCAGCCGTGCAGCTGGCAGGTGAGCACGTTGCCGTCGACCATGCCGAAACGGGACAGGTCGGCCTTGAGGTGCGGGCAACGCCGCTGGACCGTCCAGTCGCCGAGCACCGTGTCCTCGGCCTCGACGGCCTTCTCGTGCTCGTCGTACCAGCCCTCGGCGTACTGCAGGCGCTCCTCGCTCAGGCACTTGAAGAACGCGTAGACGTATTCGTTGTACTGCCCGATGCGCGCGGCGGAGAAGCGGCAGCTCAGGAACAGCGAGTTGACCCAGTCGCCCTCGTCGATGTGGATCAGGTGCTCGATCAGGGCCCGGCCGGTCTTGAAGCGGTAGCGCACCTTCTCGTCGGCGTAGGGCCGGACCTGCTTGCCGGGGAAGTCGACGACGATCGACTCGACGACCTCTCCGTCGGGGCCGAACGAGTCGGTCAGGTCGAAGCGGACCGGGCCGCCGACGCCCTGCGCCATGTAGATCGACTCTTCGAGCAGGGGCTCGATGCGCTTCTTGAGGGCGCCCAGCACGTCGATCTCGGGGTGACGCCAGCTCGCCTTCTCGGCGGCGATGACCGGGGCCTTGCGCTCGCGCATCTCTTCGAGATGGGCCTGCTTGTTGGCGAAGAACTCGTCGACGTCGGTCGGATGCGACGTCTCGATGGATGAGGCGGACAGTTCGGACACCGACCCGGGGAGCAGAACCACGCCGTTGGTGCCGCCGACCTTGGCGTACTCGGCCATGAAGACCGACTGGTCGGGGAAGATGTTGCCCTCGTCGCCGAAGATGTCGTTGAACTTCCAGAGCGTGTCGTCGAGGAAGCACGGCGGGCCGGCGATCGGGAAGACGTGGTCGGCCTTCAGGTCGTCGATGTAACGCCACGTACGGTCGAACTGGCGGTCACGCTTCTGCTTTCCGAACGCGGTCTTGGCCGCCTCGGGCAGCTCGTAGACCATCGGGTACCAGATAGCGCCGCTGAACTGCAGCATGTGGGCGTGCACGTGGCCCAGCTCGTTGAAGCGGGTCAGGTCGGTCGGCCGGGCGTCGTTCTGGTTGAGCACCCGGATGCCGTCGTATTCCACCCAGAGCGACGAGTCGCCGATCGGGCCGTCGGTGGGGCTGATCAGCGCCTGGATCATCACCTTGAGGCCGCCGTCGAGCTCGTGCACCTCGTCCGACTTGGTCTTGAGGAAGCTCGTGAAGCCCAGGTCGCGCAGTTCGTCCTCGAGCTGGCTGGTCGGGTATTCCGGCAGCAGCACCGTGGCCTTCTTGCTGATGAACCGCTTGAGGTGCTCGGCGTCGAAGTGGTCGCGGTGCAGGTGCGACACGTAGAGGTAGTCGACGTCGCCCAGGGTCTCCCAGTCGAGCAGCGAGTTGTCAGGGAACGGGAACCATGAGGCGAAATACGCCGGATTGACCCATGGGTCGCACAGAATGCTGCCGGCGGCGGTGTCGATCCGCATGCTCGCGTGTCCTGTGCCCGTGATCCGCACCGCTCTACTCCCTCGATCCGAGAAGCTGACCGCATCGAAGGTACCGGGTCCGGGTTGGTGGGCCGCGCGCGGAGGCGTCGTGCGAGACTGATCCTCAGATGAGATCGACCTTGAGGAAGGACTGAGCCGTGTCTGCCGAATCGGATCCGGTCTACGCCCCCGACCAGCTCAAGCCGGGCAACCGGAAGCGGGCGCGACGTGCGGCGATCATTTCGGCCGCGATCATGCTGCTGTTCTTCTGGGGCAACCACGAGGGCAACACCGAGAACATCTGGCTCGTGGTCTTCGCGGTCGGGCTCGTCGCCGCGGTGATCGTCGACGCCGTGCTGCGGCGCAACGGTCTCAAGCCGGAAGACCAGTAAGCTTTCGCGCAACAAAAAAGGGGCCCTCGGGCCCCTTTTTCGCGTCTTGTCACCGGCGCCGCGTGAGGATGTCCTTCACCTCGCGCAGGGCGGCGTCGACCTCGGCCTCGAAATAGCCGCCCGGCACCAGGCCGAACTGCAGCATGTCGAGATCATTTTCCGGTACGGGCATGGGCCCGCGCCCGGTCATCGCCTGCAGGATGCCCTCGAACAGGCGGTCGACCTGACTCGGGTCGTAACCACTGCCGAAGCGCCGCGGCTGGAACGTGCGCCGCAACTGGTCGACCCGGTAGAGCTCGCCACCGGGCTCGCCCATCGGCGGGGGCAACTGGGGCTGCTGAGGTTCGCCGTAACCCATCGGCGGGCCGCTCATCGGGGCGTTGCCCATCGGCGGACCGCTCATGGGCGGGCCACTCATCGGCGGGCCGCCGTAACCGCCGCGCGGGTCCTGCTGCTCGCGCTGCGGCATGCGGATCTCGGCGGTCATGTCGGCCTTGCCGTGCCGGCCCGCCTCGAAGCCGTCGAAGCCGCCGGTGGGCTGTTCGAAGCTGCCCGTGTCGTAGCCACCGCGGTCGTAACCACGCGGGTCACGCTGTTCGCGGGGGTCACGGTCGTAGGCCGGCGGGCCCGAGGGCCGCTGCGGAAGCTGGGGTTGCTGCGGCTGGCCGTAACCGGTCGGCTCGTCGTAGCGGCCGTAAGGGTCGGGCGGCATCTGGCCGCGTTGCGGCGGGCCCTGCTGGAAGCGGTCGTCACGCACCGGCGGAGCGGGCAGGCGCTCGGTGGGCGGGGCCATCCGGCCGCCCATGCCGCCACCCATGCCCTGTCCGCCCATGCCACCGCCGCCGCTCATGGCCGCGCCGAGGCCCGGCTTGGCCGCGGAGAGGCCGCCGCGCAGGGAGTCACGCATGGGGTCGGGCGGGGGCGCGCCCCGGCCGCCACGGTCCTCCAGCTCGGCCAGCTGTCGCTCGACACGGTCGAGGTGCAGGTCGACCTGCCACTCGTCGTAACCGCCGAACCGGACGCGGAAGACCACGTCGTGCACCTCTTGAGCGCCGACCGGCGGGCCGGTCTGCTCGCCGGACAGGGTGGCCTCGACCCGGTCGAGGAAGGTGTCGACCTCGTCCACCTTGTAGCCACGGCGCAGCGCACGCCTCCGGAAACGTTGCCCCTGACTCGTCACAACGTCTCCCACTCCGCTCGCTGGGACCTGAGCCCAGTCACTGTGCCACCTCCGCGTCGGCGGCGGCGCCCCCAGCGCTCGCCTCCGTGAGCTCGCCCGCGGCCAGCTGGCCGCACGCGCCATCGATCTCCCGGCCCCGGGTGTCGCGGACCGTCGTCGCAACTCCGGCCTCGCGCAGCCGGCGGACGAACTCGCGCTCGACCGGTTTCGGACTCGCATCCCACTTGCTGCCCGGCGTCGGGTTCAGCGGGATGAGATTCACATGCGCCAGCTTGCCGCGTAGAAGCTTGCCGAGAAGGTCGGCACGCCAGGGCTGATCGTTGACGTCCCTGATCAGGGCGTACTCGATCGAGATCCGGCGTCCGGTCCGGGCCGCGTAATCGAACGCGGCATCGAGCACCTCGGCCACCTTCCAGCGCTGGTTGACGGGCACTAGCTCATCGCGCAGATCATCATCGGGGGCATGCAGGGACAACGCAAGGGTCACATTGAGGTCTTCGGCCGTCAAACGGCGGATTGCGGGCACCAGACCAACGGTGGAGACGGTTATGTGCCGTTGCGAGAGCCCGAGGCCCTCCGGCGCCGGGGCGGTGAGCCTGCGCACAGCCTCGATCACCCGGGGGTAGTTCGCCAGTGGTTCGCCCATGCCCATGAAGACGACCCGGGACAGCCGCGGCGGTGAGCCGGTGACGGCGCCCGAGGCGGCCACGCCGGCCAGGTAGACCACCTGGTCGACGATCTCGGCGATGGACAGGTTGCGGGTCAGGCCCTGCTGGCCGGTGGCGCAGAACGGGCAGGCCATGCCGCAGCCGGCCTGGCTCGACACACAGGCCGTCACCCGATCGGGGTAGCCCATGAGGACACTTTCCACCAGCGAGCCGTCGTGCAGCCGCCACAGCGTCTTGCGGGTCGCGCCGTCGTCACAGGCCAGCTCGCGGACCGGAGTCAGCAGGGTGGGAAGCAGGTCACCGGTGAGCCGGGCGCGGGACGCGGCGGGCAGGTCCGTCATCGCGTCGACTTCGCGCACGAGGCGGCCGAAGTAGTGGGTGGAGATCTGCTTCGCGCGGAACGCGGGCTCGCCGAGCGCGCTCACGGCCTCCTTGCGGGCGGCCAGATCGAGGTCGGCAAGGTGGCGAGGGGGCATCGACGGACGGCGCCGGGTGGCGACCGCGTCGGGCTGGTCGAGGCTGGTCGGGATGACCGGAAGAATCGTCATGGCGCATCCAGTCTCGCACGCTCGCCTGTGTGCGCGCCGTTCACGTGTTGGCCCCTATCAGAGCAAACAGCAGGTAAGCGGTGGGAACGGCGAACAGGATGGAGTCGAGCCGGTCCATGAGGCCGCCGTGACCGGGCAACAGGTTGCTCATGTCCTTGAGGCCCAGGTCGCGCTTGAGCATCGACTCGGCCAGGTCGCCGGCGACCGCCACGACCGAGATCAGCGCGCCGAAGAGCGCACCCCAGTACCAGGGGATCTCCAGCAGGAAGTACAGCAGAAGGGCGCTGCCGACGGCGGACGAGACGACCGAACCGGAGAAGCCCTCCCAGGTCTTGCCGGGGCTGATCGACGGGGCCATCTTGTGCTTGCCGAAGAAGACGCCGACGGCGTAGCCACCTGTGTCGGAAAGCACCACGGCGAGCAGGGTGCAGAGCACGCGCCACCGGCCGTCCTCGCCGGCGTCGGGCAGCTGGAGCAGCACGCCGAAGCTCAGCAGGAACGGCACGTAGATCGAAATCATGACGCTGGACACAAGGTCACGGCGGAACGCGGCCGCGCCGTCGGCTATGCGCCAGATCACCGATGCGGCGATCGTCACGGCCAGGCCGAGCAGCAGCGCGTCGGGGCCGTCGTACCAGGCCAGGCCGGTCATCAGGAGGGCCCCGGCGACCAGCGGGATCAGCGGGGCGTCGGAGCCGGTGGTGCGCAGGGCGCGGACCATCTCGTAGACGCCGACGGCGGAGGCCACGGCGATGACGCCGAGGAAGGCGTCGGGCCAGATGACCAGGGAGATCAGAACCAGCAGAACCAGGCCGACGCCGACCCCGATCGCGGCGGGCAGGTTGCGGCCCGCCCGCCCGGGGCCCTTCGCCCGTCGACGTCCGATTTGTGGTTTCTCCTCCGTCGTGGGGATCAGAGGAAGCGGGCCGGTCGGAACGTCCTCGCCCGCGTGCCAGGCCGGCACGCTCGTGTCGTCGCCGGCGCTCTGCCCGGCACGCGGATCGAGGTAGGACATCAGACCTCGAGCAACTCGGCTTCCTTGTGCTTGAGGAGCTCGTCGACGACCGCGACGTACTTGTGCGTCAGGTCGTCGAGCTCCTTCTCGGCCCGACGGCCGTCGTCCTCGCCGGCCTCGCCGTCCTTGACCAGGCGGTCCAGCTGCTCCTTGGCCTTGCGGCGGACGTTCCGGATGGCGACCCGGCCCTCCTCCGCCTTGCTGCGCGCGATCTTGATCATGTCGCGACGCCGTTCCTCGGTCATCTGCGGCAGGTGGATGCGCAGCTGGGTGCCCTCGTTGTTGGGGTTGACGCCCAGGTCGGAGTCGCGGATGGCCCGCTCGATCGGGCCGAGCTGCGACGTGTCGTAGGGCTTCACAATGACCATGCGCGGCTCCGGGATGCCGACCGACGCCATCTGCGTGATCGGGGTGGGCGCGCCGTAGTAGTCGACCAGGATCTTGGAGAACATGGCCGGAGTGGCCCGCCCGGTGCGAATCGCGGCGAACTCCTCCTTGGCGTGCTCGACCGCGCTCTCCATCTTTTCCTCGGCCTCGAAGAGGGTCTCGTCGATCACCGGCTCTTCTCGCCTCCTTGCTTTCTTCGGTGGTTGGCGGGGACGTTAAGGCGTCAGGCGGTGATCAGCGTGCCGATCTTCTCGCCGCTGACCGCGCGGACGATGGTGTCGTCGCCTTGGGCGCCGAAGACCAGCATGGGCAGGTCGTTCTCCTCGCAGAGGCTGAAGGCGGCCTGGTCGGCGACCTTGAGACCCTGCTGGATCACGTCTTGGAAAGTGAGGCGGTCGAGCTTCTTGGCGTCGGGGTCGACGCGGGGGTCGGCGGAGTAGACGCCGTCGACACCGTTCTTGCTCATCAGCACGACGTCCGCGTGGATCTCGAGGGCGCGCTGGGCGGTGACGGTGTCGGTGGAGAAGTACGGCATGCCGGCGCCGGCGCCGAAGATGACGCAGCGGCCCTTCTCGAGGTGCCGGATGGCGCGCAACGGGATGTAGGGCTCGGCGACCTGAGCCATGGTGATGGCGGTCTGCACGCGGGTCTCGATGCCTTCCTTCTCCAGGAAGTCCTGGAGGGCCAGGCCGTTCATGACCGTGCCGAGCATGCCCATGTAGTCGGCGCGGTTGCGGTCCATGCCGCGCTTCTGCAGTTCGGCGCCGCGGAAGAAGTTGCCGCCACCGACCACGACGGCGACCTGGATGCCGCGCCGGATGACGGTGGCGATCTGCCGGGCGATGCCCTGCACGATGTCGGGGTCGACGCCGACCGCGCCGCCGCCGAACACCTCACCGGAGAGTTTCAGCACGACCCGGCGGGGCCGCGCGGGCGGGTTCGGACTGCCAACCGGTACTGCCTGCTCGGTCACCATCGTCATGAGACCCGCCTTCCCTTCGAATGCTCAGCAGAGACCTTATGGGAGAAGGAGGCCGGACGCAGAATCGCGTACCCGGCCTCCCTTGCCTCACATGGCGGCCCGCTTACTCCTGGCCGACCTCGAACCGGACGAAGCGGGTGATGGTCAGCCCGGCCTCGTCCGCGATCTGCTTGACGGTCTTCTTGTTGTCGACGACCGACGCCTGCTCGAGCAGGACGAAGTCCTTGAAGAAGGAGTTCACCCGGCCCTCCACGATCTTGGGCAGAGCCTTCTCGGGCTTGCCCTCCTCCTTGGCGGTCTCCTCGGCGATGCGGCGCTCCGACTCGACGACGTCGGCCGGAACCTCGTCGCGGGTGAGGTAGCGCGGGCGCATGGCGGCGGCCTGCATGCCGATGCCGCGGGCGTCCGCGTCGGCCGCCTCGTCCGACTTGCCGGTGTATTCCACCAGCACGCCGACCTGCGGCGGCAGGTCCTGCGCCTTGCGGTGCAGGTAGACCGCGACGGTGCCGTCGAGGATCACGAAGCGGTTCACGACGATCTTCTCGCCGATCTTCGCGGAGTATTCCTGGACCGTGTCGGCGACCGTCTTGCCGTCGGCCAGCGTGGCGGCCAGCAGAGCGGTGGCGTCGGCCACCTTGTTCTGCTCGCCGAGCTCGACCAGCTGCTGACCCAGCGCGACGAAGTCGGGGGTCTTGGCGACGAAGTCGGTCTCGCAGTTCAGCTCGAGCAGCGCGTTGCCCGAGTGGGCGACGATGCCGTTGGCGGCGGTGCGGCCGGCACGCTTGCCGACGTCCTTGGCGCCCTTGATGCGCAGGAACTCGACGGCCTGGTCGAAGTCGCCACTGGCCTCTTCGAGCGCCTTCTTGCAGTCCATCATGCCGGCACCGGTCAGGTCGCGGAGCTTCTTCACGTCCGCGGCGGTGTAGTTAGCCATGACTCTCTCTCGATGTCAGGTTCGTCGGTGACTTACTCGGCGGGAGCGGCAGCGGCCGGAACCGGCTCGGCGGCCGGGGCGTCAGCAGCAGCCGGGGCCTCGGCGGCCGGGGCGTCGGCGGCCTTCTTCTCGGCGCCCTCGTAGAGGTCGCGCTCCCACTCGGGAAGCGGCTCGCCGGCGGCGACGGTGCCCGGCTCGGGCTTCTCGTCGGCGCCGCCACGGCCACGGCCGGAGCGGGCGATCAGACCGTCGGCGACAGCGGCGGCGATGACCTTGGTCAGCAGCTCGGCGGAGCGGATCGCGTCGTCGTTGCCCGGGATCGGGAAGTCGACCTCGTCCGGGTCACAGTTGGTGTCCAGCACCGCGATGACCGGGATGCCCAGCTTGCGGGCCTCGTCGACGGCGATGTGCTCCTTCTTGGTGTCCACGACCCAGATCGCCGACGGCGTCTTGGTCATGTCGCGCAGACCGCCCAGCGTCTTGGTGAGCTTGGTCTTCTCGCGGTAGAGCTGGAGGGTCTCCTTCTTGGTGTACCCGGCGGCGGTGCCGGTCAGGTCACCCAGGCCCTCGAGCTCCTTCATGCGCTGGAGCCGCTTGTAAACGGTCTGGAAGTTGGTGAGCATGCCGCCCAGCCAGCGGTGGTTCACGTAGGGCTGGCCGACGCGGGTCGCCTGCTCGGCGATGGCCTCCTGCGCCTGCTTCTTCGTGCCGACGAAGAGGATGTGGCCACCCTCGGCGACGGTGTCACGGACGAAGCTGTACGCCTTCTCGATGTAGTCGAGCGTCTGGCGCAGGTCGATGATGTAGATGCCGTTACGCTCAGTGAAGATGAAGCGCTTCATCTTCGGGTTCCAGCGCCGGGTCTGGTGCCCGAAGTGGACACCGCTCTCCAGCAGCTGGCGCATGGTCACGACGGCCATGGTGGTTACTCCTAGGGTCCCTGGTTGTCACGCTCACCGGCGGTAAGCGTCCTGGCGCCCGGTCGCCGGCCACAGTCGGACCCGAGATGATCGAGACCAGGGAGGGCCGTCGCTGCCGGCCCCGGCACAGCGGGAACCTGACAGAGGGCACGCGAGGTCGACCGCACGGGGCGGTCGCCGTCAACCAGCATACGCCAAGCTTCGGCGGAGCCTTCTCCGCGGGCTTCCGCCCGGCCTAGGCGACGGCCAGACCCGCCGCGACGAGCAGGATCAGACCCACCGGGAGGTACGCCGCCGGGGGTCGCAGCCACGTCTCGCGGGTGACCGGGGCCCCGCCGCGAGCCACCGTGAACAGCCCGATGCCGGCGAGCGTGAAGCCCAGCGTGAGAAGGACGGCGGGGACGATCGCGCGGGCGGTCGGGTCACCGGTGAACGTCGCATCCACAAGAAGCCGGACAACCGGGATCATCAGGACGACGGTGACGACAGCCACCAGAATCGACGTAACCGGGCGACGGCCCTGATACACGCTGTTGCGCCGCTCACTCACCGGCGGGACCAGAGTGGTGGGCCCGGCCATCGGCGGGGCCGGCTCGGGAACCGGAGCCACGGAGTCGCCGGTCGGCCGGATCGTCGGGTACTCGGTTCCGCGTACGGGCACCCGCGTCTCCGGCTCGGCCGGGCGGGCGTGGCTGCCGGTCGACGTCACCTGGTCGGGAAGCGCGTACGAGGGGGCCGAGGGCCGCTGCTCGGGAAGCCGGAAGGCACCGCTGGGCCGCTCGTGGATACCGGAGTCGTACGGGTTCACGGCCGGCATCGAGCCGGACACCTCGGGGTCGGTCGATCGGTTGTACTGACCCGCCCCGGAGTACCAGCTCGGCTCGGGGTCATCGGCGTAGCGGCGTCCTTCCACGAGTTCGCAACTTAGGTGACTACGGGCGTGAATGCCACCGCTGGGCCCATAACACACCTGGACGGTGACACAGCGGTTTTCCACAGTTGCGCTCTGTCCACAGATCATGGACCGGGCCGGATGCGCGGGCGCCCCGGACCGGCCACCTTGTCCGCCATGACGACGCAAAGGCGAGAGCTCGGGGCGTACGGCGAGAGCGTCGCGGCCCGGCACCTGCAGGAGCAAGGACTCGTGGTCCTCGACCGGAACTGGCGCTGCGCCGACGGCGAGATCGACCTCGTGCTGCGCGACGGCCACGACCTCGTCTTCTGTGAGGTGAAGACGCGCCGCGGCGGTCAGTTCGGGCCGCCCGCCGCCGCGGTCACCGGGGCCAAGGTGCGCCGGCTGCGACACCTCGCCCTGCGGTGGCTCGACGAGTCCGGCGTACGCCATCGGGAGATCCGCTTCGACGTGGTCGAGGTGCTTCGGCAGCCCGGCGGCCGCGACCGGGTCACCCACATCCGCTCGGCGTTCTGAGCGGGGTCCGGATGAGTTACGCACGCGTTTTGTGCGTCGGCCTGCGCGGCGTGGACGGGCAGGTCGTCGAGGTCGAGGCCGACCTGTCCCAGGGCCTGCCGGCCGTGGTGCTGACCGGCCTGCCCGACGCCGCCCTGAACGAGGCCCGCGACCGGGTGCGGGCGGCCGTGACCAACTCCGGCGAGGCCTGGCCCAACCGGCGGATCACGGTCAACCTGCTGCCGGCGGCGCTGCCGAAGCACGGCAGCGCGTTCGACCTCGCGATCGCCGCGGCGTTGCTGGCCGGCGCGGGTGACCTGCCGCTGGACGCGCTCGACGGGGTGGTGGTGCTGGGCGAACTGGGGCTCGACGGCGCGGTGCGCTCGGTCCGCGGGGTGCTGCCGATGGTGGCCGCGGCCGCCCGGGCCGGGCTGACCCGGGTGATCGTGCCGCTCGAGAACGCCCGCGAGGCCACGGTCGTGCCGGGCGTGACGGTGAGCGCGGTCGACAGCCTGCGCCGGTTCGTGGCCTTCGTCCGCGACCGTGAACCGCTCCTCGAACCGCCGCCGCTCGACGAGACCCCACCGCCCTCCGGTCCCGACCTGGCCGACGTGGCGGGGCAGCAGATGGGCCGCTACGGGCTGGAGGTCGCCGCCGCAGGCGGACACCATATGGCGCTCATCGGGGCGCCCGGCGCGGGCAAGACGATGCTGGCCGAACGCCTGCCGTCGATCCTGCCGGAACTCGACGATGAGGCGGCCCTCGAGGTGACGGCGCTCCAGTCGGTGGCCGGGGTGCTGCCCCGCGACGGCCGGCTGATCCGGCGCCCGCCCTTCCAGGCCCCGCATCACACGGCGTCGGCCGCGGCCCTGGTGGGAGGCGGCAGCAACGTGGTCCGGCCGGGCGCGCTCTCGCTCGCCCACCGGGGCGTGCTGTTCCTCGACGAGGCCGCCGAGATTCCCTCGGCCTCGTTGCAGGCGCTGCGGCAACCGCTGGAGACGGGCCGGGTGGTGCTGGCCCGGGCGCGCGGCACGACCGAGTTCCCGGCCCGGGTGCAGCTCGTGCTGGCCGCGAATCCCTGCCCCTGCGCCAATCCGGCCGGCGACCAGTACTGCGTCTGCTCCCCGGTGGTGCGGCGGCGCTATCTGTCCAAGCTGTCGGGTCCGCTGCTCGACCGGATCGACATCCGGCTCAACCTGGCGCCGCTGAGCGCCGCCCAGCTGACCACGGCCACCGCACCGGCGACCTCCTCGGCCGAGATCGCGAAGCGGGTGGCGAAAGCGCGGGGGGCGGCCGCCCAGCGGTGGTCCGCGGGCGGTGGGTGGCGGGTCAACGCCGAGGTTCCGGGGCCGGTGCTCCGGCGTGCGCCGTGGCGGTTGCCCCTGGCCGACACCACCGACCTGCGGGCCTCGCTCGACAAGGGACTGCTCTCGGCGCGGGGTTTCGACCGGGTGCTGCGCCTGGCCTGGACCATCTCCGACCTGGACGGCCGCGAGCGACCGGCCCGGGCCGAGGTCAACGAGGCGATCCAGCTGCGCATGGGAGACAACCGTGGATGACCGGGCGGCGCGGGTGGCCCTCACCTGGCTGGCCGAGCCGGGCCACCGGGCGATCTGGGCGCTCGTCGAGGAGTGCGGCGCCGAGCAGGCCCTCGTCCGGCTTCTGCGCGGCGACGTGCCCGACCAGTCGTTGCGCGCGGCCGTGCTGGCCAAGACGGCCGACCTGGATCCGCGGCGGCGCGCCGACCTGACGCTGCGACGGGCCGAACGGCTGGGGGCGCGCATCGTGGTGCCGTCGGACGACGAATGGCCGGAACGGGTGGCGTCGCTGGCCACGCTCGCGCTCGAGGGACCACTGAAGATCAATCTGGACGTGCGGCCGCCGCTGTGTTTCTGGGTCCGGGGAGCGCTGCCGCTGGGCGAGACGCTCGACCGCTCGGTGGCGGTGGTGGGTGCGCGGGCGGCGTCGGGCTATGGCATTCACGCCACCACCGAGATCGCTCACGGGCTGGCCTCGCACGGCTGGACGGTGGTGTCGGGCGGCGCGCTGGGGATCGACGCGGCGGCTCACCGGGCGGCGCTGGCGGCCGGTGGGCGCACGGTGGCCGTCCTCGCCTGCGGGGTCGACCGGCCCTACCCGGTGACCAACTCGGCCATGTTCGAGCGGATCGTCGAGACGGGCCTGCTGATCAGCGAATGGCCGCCGGGGTCGGAGCCGCTCAAACACCGGTTCCTCATCCGCAACCGGGTGATCGCGGCCGCCACCGCCGGGGCGGTGCTGGTCGAGGCGGCGGCGCGCAGCGGGGCGATCCAGACGATGGGCCGGGTGCTGGCCCTGGGACGGCCGGCGATGGTGGTGCCGGGGCCGATCACGTCGGCGATGTCGGTCGGATGCCACGAGCTGCTGCGGTCCCGGCCCGACGCGACCCTGGTGACCGGGCTGCCCGACGTGCTGGAGGCGGTGGGGCGCATCGGCGAGTACCCGGGAGCGGTGCCGCGGGGGCCGGAACGCCGGCGGGACGCGCTCGACGAGGAATCGGCGGTGATCCTGGAAGCCGTGCCCCGGCGGGGATCCGTCACGCCGGAGGAGCTGGCCGAGCGGGCCGGGGTGGCGCTGCGGGTCGTCCTGCGGCGGCTGTCCCTGTTGGAGCTGGCCGGGTTCGTGGAACGTCGCGGGAACGGCGTGGCGCTGTCCCGTTCCGGTTCGCGGGCACCATGACGGCGGGCGCCTCGCGGTCGCCCGTCGTCCGGTGCTGCGCCGGCCTGGTCAGTCCTCGGAGTCGTCCAGGTCGCGCCGGTGCACTTTCATCCACGCCTCGACGTCATCGGTCAGCCATACCTTGCCCTGCCGGAGGTCGGCGATGGGCTTGGGGAAGTCGGCGCGGCTGGTGATCTGGTACGCGCGCTGCCGGCTGACCCCACCCAGACGCATACGGATCTCGTGCGCGCCCATGAGCCTGATCGGTTTCACTGCCACATGATCGACCGTAGGCGTGGGTCAATTAGTCAATTATCAACTTGATAGGCGACAGCTAGTCGCTCGTCATCTATAGTAGGCGCATGACTAGACGTCGCCAGTCAACCCCACTGGTCCCCGTCGGCCCCAGCCACCGGCGCGAGTGGCGGTCGCTCTGGCGGCGGTGCAGCTGCGGTCTTCCCGCTCCCTGCATCGACGCGCTCGTCCCCGCCGCGCCGCTCCCCTTTCCTCCCCGCGGCGCGGCTCACCCCTCGGACCTTCCTCCGCACACACCAGCCCCCGCAAAGGAAAGGAGGTACCACTACGAAGAAAATTTGAGACCGGGCAAGACAGAGAGCGATCCCACTGCTCTGTCACGCTGCTGCCCGACGGTCCCCACTCTCCGGCGCGGAGACCCCAGAAGCCGCCGGGCAGCAGCCGGAGCACCGGATCAACGCTCATCGGGGGCGGCCGCCGCTTTCCTGTGTCCATAAGCGGCGGCCGAGCCTCCGGGATCCTCGCCGGCGGGGCCGTCTTCACCAGGCCGACCCCGCCACCGAACGTCCGCATCTCACCGACGCGCCCCAGGCTCAGGCGACCCCTGGCGCGACGCGTCGGCGACTGAGCCGCGCCTCGCTCGTTCAGCACACGCCGGTTTTGTGCAGCGGCACGAGCCGGCTCTCGAACCTGCCAACAGTCCACTTCGACCGCCGGGCTCGGCGTCGATCGGGGTGCTCCGCAGGCCGGCGGGAGGCCCGACTGCCGACACGGCCTCCCGCCGGTCTGCCCAGCACCCCGCCTGAGCAAGGCGGGCGTCACAGGGGGAACAACCATGACCGATCAACAAGATGCACCGCCGGAGCCGTCGACCAGACACGGCCGGGCCCGGCCCCCGGAACATCTGAGCAACCGGCCCGGCTGGGACTGCTCGATCTGCGGCGCGGAATGGCCGTGCGCGACAGCCCGCAAGACCCTGCTCAAGGAGTTCTCGGTTTTCCGGTCGACCCTGATCTATTACATGGCCACGCAGATGTACGACGCTTTCGGCGATCTCGTCTCGGCCGGGCAGCTCGCTCCGGACAACCTGTTCGAACGCTTCGTGGCCTGGGCGCGGTTCGCCCCCAAAGACCCCGACGGGCCGCCGTCCGACCGTTTCCCCGCCTGAAGCAACTTCTTGAGACAGCCACCTGACGCCGGTCCGGCCTCGCCCCGGTCGGCGTGCGGAACCGGGCCTGCGGGTCACCGCAGAGGTGGCCGGGCGCAGGTCCACGATCGACACCCCTCGGGCCGGCGCCCCTCGGACCAGAGCCCGGAGGAGCGGAAGAACGGGCGACGGCTCGGGCCGTCTCGCGGCTCTTTCCGCCGCCCGCCCTGCCGCCCGATCAAGACAAGGCCTTCTCAGTGCGGCGGAATTATCATACCTACATGGCTTCATACGTACAATACGACGGAGCGACGTGGTCACGTAGAATGTGTGCCATGATCGATCCCTCCGCGGACCGTGCGGTCTTCCGCCAGTTGGCTGACCTGCTCCGCAATCAGATCGAGTCGGGAGAGCTGGGCCCCGGCGAACCCCTGCCCAGCGAGCTGCGCCTCGCGCAGGAATACGGGATCAGCCGCACCACCGTGCGCCAGGCGATCGGGCAGCTCCGCACCGAAGGCCTGGTGACCGTCGACCGGCCGCGGGGCACCTTCGTGCGCGTGCCCGAGCCGACGGAAATCATCCCGCTGGCCCGCGGCGAACGCGCCGGCGCCCGCATGCCCACGGACGCCGAACGCCGCAAGTATCGGCTGGGCGAGGGCGTGCCGGTGCTCGTCGTGACCTCACCCGACGGCACCGAGAAGGTGCACCCGGCCGACCGCGTGCAGCTCACCCGCCCTTGACAGATCAGGCCCGGGTGCGGCGGGTGTAGCCCCGGCCCGTGTGCCACGACTCGATGACCAGGTGGTCGGCGGGGACGCCGACATAGGTCAGCACCACCTCGTGGATGTCGATGCGGAACAGTCCCGACTCGCCATGGGGCCAGTCGGCCGGCGGCGGGATCTCGACGGCCCGGCCGGCGAGCTTGGCGTCACCGGGGCCGGACTCGGGGTTGTCGGCAGGCGGCTCGAGCGTGGGTGCGTGCATGGCGATCCGCGGATCGCGGCGGACATCGGCCAGTTTCACCGAATCGGCCATCATGCCGAACGTCAGCTCGCCGTCTTCGAACTTCGCCTCGTTGGCGCTGATGCGCGGGGAACCGTCACGCCGGAGCGTGGCGATCGTCTTGTTGGTGCCCGCCTCGAACAGGGATTTCACCCGTTCGGCGAAGGCCGGCGCTTCGTTCTCGATCTCATGCCAGCTAGCCATGGGAGAACGGTAGGACGGGGGTACGACAGAATCCGGCTCAGAAGATCTCGTACTGCGCCGAGGCGAGCGTGAACCCGTGGCCCGTCTTCTCGTCCTTGCACGTCAGCCCGACACTCTCGCTGTCGCAGCGCACGGTGCCGGCCCGCAACGCCTCGCCGTACTTGAGAGTGCTCTCGGCACTGCCCAGAAGGGTGTCACCCGCGCAGGTGAAAACGACTTTCCCGCCGGTGACGACGAGCCCGTTGCCCCAGTCGAGCTCGCAGTCGGCTGGTTTGACGGGCGCCGACCATGTCTTGCGGACGATGTCGCACCGCACCTCGGACTCGGTCAGGGCGCAGTAGATGTTCTCCGACGGCGTGCGGAACATCGCCTCGTCGACCACCGCGGCGGCCACCGGGGTGGGGTCGGGACCGCCGAAACCGGCCTTGGCCGAGGGCGGGGCGGTGGTCGGTGTCGGGGTCGCGCCGGCGTCGAGCAGGGAACAGCCGGAGAGCACGCCCAACAGGGCCAGCACGAGGATGCCGCGGATCACTGCCATGGTGAGGGCAGTCTAGGAACATCGGGCAAGGCGCGCGTGGCCCCTTGACGATCACCCGCGAAGCGAAGACCGTCGACATGATGGGGACGCGGGAACTGCACGAACGACTGCCGCCGGCGATGCGCGAGGCGGTGGACGACTTCGGCCACCATCTCGCCCGGGTCGACAACCGCTCGGCCGAGACCGTGCGGGGCTATCTGGGTGACGTCATCTCGCTGCTCGACCACGCCGCCGACACGGGCGTCACCACCCTCGCCGAGCTCGACATCGTGCTGCTGCGCGGGTGGCTCGCGGCCCGGATGCGCCAGGGCGCCGCCCGTACGTCGCAGGCCCGTCGAGCCGCCGCGGCGCGCGCCTTCACCGCGTGGGCGTTGCGCACCGGCCGCACCACCAGCGACCCGGGTGCCCACCTGGTCAGCCCGAAGGCTCACCGCCCCCTGCCCACCGTGCTGCGCGCCGACCAGGCCGCCGCCCTGGTCGAGAGCGAGCCGGGCGAGAGCGACCCCGAGACGCTGCGGGACCGGGCCGTTCTCGAGATGCTCTATGCCACCGGGGTGCGGGTGAGCGAGCTCTGCGGCCTCAACCAGGCCGACCTCGACGAGGCGCGACGGGTGGTGCGGGTCTTCGGCAAGGGCGCCAAGGAACGCGCCGTCCCCTACGGCCTGCCCGCCCAGAAGGCCCTCGACGACTACCGCCGGCTCGCCCGCCCCCAGCTGACCACCGCGACCAGCGGCGACGCTCTCTTCCTGGGCATCAAGGGGGGCCGCCTGCAGCAGACCGTCGTGCGGCGGATCGTCGATGCCGCCGCCCGGGCCGCCGGCCTCCCCCACACCAGCCCGCACGACCTGCGCCACTCGGCCGCCACGCACCTGCTCGACGGGGGCGCCGACCTGCGCGCGGTGCAGGACCTGCTGGGCCACTCCTCGCTGTCGAGCACGCAGATCTACACGCACGTGTCGACCGAACGCCTGCGGGCGGCGTTCAAACAGGCGCACCCGCGCGCGTGAGGTCGTACGATCGGAACGTGAGCGCCGGAGAACCGCCCGCCCCCATCCCGGGCGCCCGCCTTCTGTTCTCGATCGATCCGGGTGTGTCCTATCTCAACCACGGCTCGTTCGGCGCCGTCCCGATCGGGGTGCAGCGCGCCCAGCAACGGCTGCGCGACGAGACCGAGTCGAACCCGTTGCGCTTCTATGCGCAGGGCCTGAACGACCGGATCATCCATACCCGACGCCACCTGGCCGCGTTCGTCGGCGCCGACGCCGAGGGCAGCGCCCTGGTGCCGAACACGACGGCCGGGGCCTCGCTGGTGCTCGGTTCGGTCAAGCTGGAGCCGACCGACGAGGTGCTGGTGACCGATCACGCCTATGGCAGTGTCGCCCTCGCCACCCGCCGTCGCTGCCGCCGAGCCGGCGCGACCGTGCGGACGGTCGCGTTGCCGATGCCCGCCGCCGATGGCGAACTGGTCAGCCGGGTGCGCGCGGCACTGCGCCCGGGCCGCACCAAGTTGCTGATCATCGACCAGATCGCCTCGGCGACCGCGATGACCTTCCCCGTACGCGAGATCACCGCCGCCGCCCACGAGCACGACATCCCGGTGCTGGTCGACGCGGCACACGTCCCCGGCATGCTGCCCGTCGACGTGGCGTCGAGCGGGGCCGACTTCTGGGTGGGCAACTTCCACAAGTGGGCCTTCGCCCCCCGCGGCACCGCCCTGCTCTCGGTGGCCCCGCCGTGGCGCCGCAAGATGGAGCCGCTGGTCGTCTCGTGGGAGCAGGACCAGGGTTACCCGCACTCGGTCGAGTTTCAGGGCACCCTCGACTATTCGCCGTGGCTGGCCGCGCCGACCGGGCTCTTCACGCTGCGCACGCTCGGCTGGGATCAGGTGCGGGCGCACAACTCGGCGCTCGCCGCCTATGGCCAGCGGGTGGTGGCCGAGGCCCTGGACGTGCCGGTCGGCGACCTGCCCCGGCCCGCCGACCCCGACCTGGCCATGCGGGTGGTGCCGCTGCCGGCCGGTCTGGCCACGACCCCGCCCGAGGCGCAGGCGCTGCGCAACCACATCTCCGACAAGCTGGCCGTGGAGACCGCGGTCAACGCCTGGGGCGGCCGGGGCCTGCTGCGGCTGAGCGCGCAGGTCTACAACCGGCCCGAGGAGTACGACCGGTTCGCCGAGCGCCTCCCCCAGCTGCTGCACGACTACCGCCGCTGAGCCGGGTCGAGCGGGAGCAGCCGCACCCGGCCGAGGCCGAGCAGCGCCAGCGGATCGAGATAGACCGGGCCGCGCCGCAACCCCCAGTGCAGGCCCGGATGCCCCGGCTCGAGCCGCCCGAGCGGATCGCCCCGGGCGACGACATCGCCGGGCGCGACCGTGGCCGTCACCGGCTCATAGGTGGTGCGGAGCCCGCCCGCATGGGCGACGCTGACCACCCCGCGCCCGGCCACCCGGCCCGCGAACACCACTGTGCCCGCCCCGGCCGAGCGCACCACCGTCGACGGGGGCGCCGCGAGGTCGACCCCGCGATGCCCGGCCAGCCACGGCTGGGCCGGCGGGTCGAAGGGGCGCGTGACGGTGGGCGGCACGACGGGCCACCCGAAGAGAAGCGAAGCGAGCAGAGACAGCAGCACCATGCCGAGGAATCTGCCGCATCAGGACCGCCCGGAACGGCCCTGTGGACAACTCTGGCCTCAGTTGCCGAAGCCGGCGTCGTCGGGCAGGGAGATGTCGGGCTTCTCCAGCTCCTCGACGTTCACGTCCTTGAACGTCATCACCCGCACGTTCTTCACGAACCGGGCCGGGCGGTACATGTCCCAGACCCAGGCGTCGTGCATCTCGACCTCGAAATACACCTCGCCGTCGGAGTTGCGCACGTGCAGGTCGACCTGGTTGGCCAGGTAGAACCGGCGCTCTGTCTCCACCACGTAGGAGAACTGACGGACGATGTCGCGGTACTCCCGGTAGAGCTGCAGCTCCATCTCGGTCTCGTACTTCTCGAGATCCTCTGCGCTCATCGCTTCTCGCCCTCCATGGCCTCATCTTCCCCCACCGACGGCGACGGCTGAGGCTGGTCGCCCGACGCCACGCCGACGGTACCTCCAGGGGTCTGGAGAAGCACGAGGGACGCGGTGTCGGATGCATCAAAGAGTACTGGCTGGGGCGTCACGGGACGGCGAGCCCGCGGCGGCCGGTTGGTGCGTCCCGAGGCGGCGGCCACGTTCACGTACGAGAAGCGGTGCTCGGCGCACGGGCCGTGCTGCTTGAGCGCGGCGCTGTGCTCGTCGGTGATGTAGCCCTTGTGCACGGCGAACCCGTACGCGGGGAACTGGTCGTGCATCTCCACCATGATGCGGTCCCGGGTGACCTTGGCGAGCACGCTGGCCGCGGCCACGCAGGCGGCGACCCGGTCGCCCTTCCACACGGCCAGGCCCGGCACGCCCAGGCCGTCGACCGGGAAGCCGTCGGTCAGCACATATTCGGGGCCGGTGGACAGCGAGGCCAGCGCCCGGCGCATCGCGGCCAGGTTGCACACGTGCAGCCCGCGCGCGTCGACCTCGGTGGCCGGCACGATCACCACCGACCAGGCCAGCGCCCGCTTCACGACCTGTTCGTAGACGCGCTCGCGGGCGGCCGCGGTGAGCAGTTTGGAGTCGGCCAGCTCGTCGATCTCGCCGCGCTTGCCCTCGGGCAGGATCGCGGCGGCCGCCACCAGCGGCCCGGCACAGGCGCCCCGCCCGGCCTCGTCGGCCCCGGCGACATGCCGGAAGCCGCGGCGCTGCAGGGCACGCTCGAGCGCATAGAGGCCGCCCTCTCGGCGGACCACGGTGCGGGGAGGGGCCAGCATCAGAGCCGCCGCAGCATGTCGGGCAGCTCGACCGGATAGATCGACTCGGAGCTGACGTCGATCTCGTCGGCCGACCACCAGCGGTGTGCGGTGATGGTCGCCTTCTCCTCGGCGTCCATGCCGGCGGTGTCGACCTGCCAGCCGGGCACGCGCAGGACGAAGAAGTCTTGTTCCTGGCGGTAGTCGCGGGAGTCGTAGCTGAACTCGACCACGTGGTGCCAGACGGACTCACCCAGGTCGGCCGGATCGACTTTCAGTCCGACTTCTTCCCGGAGTTCGCGGGCTGCGCCCTCAGCGGGCGTCTCGTCGCTCTCCAGCCCACCGCCGGGGGTGAACCACCAACTCGTGCCGGGCCGGGCCGGATCGCCGCCGTGGAGCAGCAGGGCCCGGCCGGCCGGGTCGACGAGCAGCACGCGGGCGGCGCGGCGTTCGACAACGGTCACGCGGGCAAGCCTAGCCCGCTGTCACTGGGCGTCAGGGATCGCCTTGAAGCCGTCCGGCACCGAGAGCCACGTGGCCCGCCCGACCGGCCAGAACACCGTGAACGCGCGCCCGACGATCGAGTTCTCGGGGATCGTCGCCTCGTTGACGTCCTTGGTGTCCTGGTAGTGCTCGAGCGAGTCGCCCGACGCGGACCGGTGGTCGCCCATCACCCAGAGCCGGTCGGCCGGCACGGTGATGTCGAAGTCTTCGTCGGCCGGGGCGTCCTGGGTGCCGTCGGCGTCGCGGTAGATGTACGGCTCGTCGAGCAGCACGCCGTTGATCTTGAGCTTGCCGTCGGAGTCGGTGTACGAGATGTGGTCGCCCGGCACGCCGATGATGCGCTTGATGAAGTCTTCGCCCTCGGCGCCCGACTGCCAGTCGGTGGGCGCCTCGAAGACGATGATCTCGCCGCGGCGCGGGTCGCGGAAGTCGTAGACGAGCTTGTTGACGAGCACCCGGTCGAGCACGTTGAGCGTGTGCTCCATGGACGGCGACGGGATGTAGAACGTCTGGAGCACGAACGCGCGCACCAGCACGGCGACCAGCACCGCCACGCCCAGCAGGATGGGGAGCTCGCGCCAGAAGGAACTGCGGCGCTTTTCGGTCTGCTGCTGCTCGTCAATCACGAGGGGAGCCTACGTCGCCGTGTCCCGAACGGCAGTCCGGAACGCGCGGATAACGCGGCACTTAACAGAAACGGGAGGGCGAACACCTCAGTCACGGGATTGCCCGGGCGCACCGGTTCGAGCACCGGAGCGGCCGCGGTCGGATGGTCGGCGGCGTACGCCTTCCAGACGTCCGGGACGGAGAGGCTGGTGAACCGGTTGCTCGGCCAGACGATGACGAATGCGCGTCCGATGGCGTTGCTGATCGGCACCGGGCCCTGACATCGCGCATCCTGCGAAACCGCGCGGTGGTCGCCCATGACGAACATCTCACCCTCCGGGACGATCACCTCGGTGAAACGCCGGCTGGTGCACTGGTTCGGGTTGGGCGGCTGGTTGAGGTCGGAGTTGAACCCGTCCGCGATGTACGACTCGTCGATGCCCACACCGTTGACGGTGATGCGACCCTTGCCGTCGCAGCAGGCGACCTTGTCGCCGGGCAGGCCGATCACCCGTTTGATGAAGTCACGTTCCCCCGGGCGGCTGACGCCGACGAGGTCGCCGATCGTGCGGCCGAGCTTGGCCGCGAACGTGTTGCTGACCTGCTCGGTGACCTCGGGCGTCCAGTTCTCGTCGCCCCGGAAGACCACGACCTCGCCCCGCACCGGGTCGCGCATGTCGTAGATGACCTTGTTGACCAGCACGCGGTCCTTGACCAGCAGCGTGTTCTCCATCGACCCGCTGGGGATGTAGAACGCCTGCACCAGGAACGTGCGGATCAGAACGGCCAGGCAGAACGCCACCACCAGCAGGAGCGGAAGCTCCTGCCACAGCGGCATCTCCTTGCGCCGGACTATCGACCTGCGCCGTCGTGACGCCGGGCCGTAGCCCTCCATAGGTTCCACGCTTCGCATCTCCCGCCGCCGACCGGCCGAACCACCCCGGATACAGCACTACCGCCCGAGTATTTCCCCTCGCGGGGACTTACGGGCGGTAGGGCTGTAAGGGTTCACACTGATCCCATCCGGCACACGGCAAGAGTAATGCGTGTGTGCTCGGATCGATGAGGATCAGACGGTCTGCTTCTCCCGAAGCTCCTTGATCTTGGCCTTCTTGCCACGGAGCTCGCGCAGGTAGTAGAGCTTGGCGCGGCGGACGTCACCGCGGCTCACGACCTCGATCTTGTCGATCGCCGGGCTGTTGAGCGGGTAGGTCCGCTCGACGCCGACGCCGAAGCTGATCTTGCGGATCTTGAAGGTCTCACGGAGACCGGCGCCCTGACGACCGATCACGACGCCCTGGAAGACCTGGACGCGGGAGCGGTTGCCTTCGACGACCCGGGCGTGCACCTTGAGGGTGTCGCCGGCCCGGAAGGCGGGAATGTCGGTGCGCTGCGACTGGGCGTCGAGATCGTCCAGCGTGTTCATCGCTGCATCCTCGTTCTTGGGGGCGCATCGGGAGTTCGATGCGCGCGTGGGTACTTCTGATCTTCCGCAACCTCAGAAGATCCTCAACGTCGGCCCGCGGCGCGGGACGAAATTGGCAACCTCACTACTTTGCCACATCGGGGGGCGTGATCTGAAATCCGCCCTCGTCCAGCGTCTTCCTGTCCGCTTTGTCCAAATGATCAAACGGATACGCGGTCATCATGTCCGGTCGCCGGCCCGCGGTCCGCAACAGGCTCTGATCCCGTCGCCACCGGGCGATCCGCCCGTGGTCCCCCGACCGCAGGACGTCGGGGACCTCCCACGAGCGCCACGAGGCGGGCTTGGTGTAGACGGGCGCCTCCAGCAGCCCCGCCGCGTGTGATTCCTCGGTCAGCGAGTCCGCGTTGCCCAGCACCCCCGGCAACAGGCGCGTGATCGCTTCCATGATCACGATGACCGCGACCTCGCCACCGAACAGCACGTAGTCGCCGAGCGAGATCTCGCGTACGGGCATCCGGGTCGCCGCGTCGTCGATCACGCGCTGGTCGATGCCCTCGTAACGCCCGCAGGCGAAGATCAGGTGGTCGGCACCGGCCAGGTCGGCGGCGTCGGCCTGGGTGAACGGCCTGCCCACGGGCGACGGCACGATCAACGTTCCCGTCCCGACGGCGTCGAGGGCCTGCCCCCACGGCTCGGGCCGCATGACCATGCCCGGCCCACCCCCGTACGGGGTGTCGTCGACCGTCCGGTGCACGTCGCTGGTCCAGGTCCGCAGATCGTGCACGGTCAGGTCGAGCAGCCCGGTCGTCCGCGCCTTGCCGATCAGCGACAGGTCGAGGGGGGCGAAGTAGTCCGGGAAGATCGAAATGATGTCGACGCGCATCTAGAGGTCCAGGAGCCCCTCGGGCAGATCGACGATCACACGCCCGCCGGCGAGATCGACCGTCGGAACGATCGCGGTCACGAACGGGATCAGCGCGGTGCCGCCGCCCGCCTTCTTGAGCACGATCAGGTCGGACGCGGGCGCGTGCTCGATGCGCAGCACCTCGCCGTGGTCAACACCGTCGGTCGACTCGACCCGCAGCCCGACCAACTGGTGGTCGTGGAACTCGTCGGGGTCGTCCGGCGGCGCCAGGTCAGCGCTGTCGACCTGCAGGAACACGCCGCGCAACTCCTCGGCGAGGTTGCGGTCGTAGATGTTCTCGAACTGCGCGATGCCACGGCCCTGATGCCAGCGGATCTGCTCGAGCGTGAGCTGCTTCGGCACGTCGAAACGCACCCCGGAAGCGGCCGCCGGGCCGGTGCTCACGCGGCGGTCCCGGGGGACCTCCGTCACGAACACCGACCCGGGGACAAAACGTTCTTCCGGTTCGTCGGTCCGCACGACCACCGAGACCTCGCCCCGGATGCCGTGCGGTTTACCGATCTGGCCGACTACGAGAAGCATCGGTCAGTACGCGTCGACGATGTCGACGCGGATGCCGCGCCCACCGATCGACCCGATGACCTGCCTCAGGGCCTTGGCCGTGCGGCCGCCGCGCCCGATGACCGTACCGAGGTCTTCGGGGTGCACGCGGACCTCGAGCCGCTTGCCGCGGCGCGAGTCGACCAGACGGACCCGGACGTCGTCCGGGTTGTCGACGATGCCCTTGACGAGGTGCTCCAGCGCCGGCCGGAGCGCCCCGTCAGCTCGCGTCGGCGCCGGCACCGGCCGGGTCCTCTGCGGTCTCGGCGACGGCCTCGCGGTTCGGCTCGGCGGCCTCGGCGGGCTTCGACTCGGCCTTGGCCTTGTCGGCCTTCTTCGGCGTGGTCTTGGCCGGGGTGTCGGCGACACCGGCGGCGGACTTGGCCTCGGCCTCGTACACCTCGGTGCGGCTCTGCTTGGGCTCCTTGACGAGCAGCGGCGGCGGGGCGGGAAGACCCTTGAACTGCTGCCAGTCGCCGGTCTTCTCCAGGATGCGCTGCACGGCCTCGCTCGGCTGGGCGCCGACGGAGAGCCAGTACTGCACGCGCTCGGACTTGACCTCGATGAGCGAGGGGTGTTCCTTCGGCTGGTAGATGCCGACGTACTCGATGGCGCGGCCGTCGCGCTTGGTGCGCGAGTCGGCGACGACGATGCGGTACTGCGGGTTGCGGATCTTGCCCATCCGCAGGAGCCGGATCTTAACGGCCACGGTTCTTTACGCTCCTGAATGACTGCGTGGTTGAGGGGTGGGCGCGCCCGTGGGGACAGGTGCACCAAAACCTCGAGGACTGGCAACGCAGAGGGGTTAGAGGGCGCCTCACGCGAGCCGAATACCGAAGGACCATTCTGCCAGATGATCCGACGCCACTCCCAATCGGCCTGCGAAAAGCCCCAATCAACATCAAAAGCCAGATGTCGTAGGTGGGTGGTGGGTACAGACCGTCGCTCCCGCCGAGGTCGCTTCGCTCCATCTGCGTGAGCGGTTGCGCTCCCGAAGTCAAATGCGGGCGACTACCGGGCGGTCCCAGCCTGGGGGCAGCTCGGTGGGGGTGGGCCAGGTCGGATCGGGGTGGAAGTCGGTCCACGTGCCGTCGAAGGGGAAATCGCCCGCCTCGATCAGCTTGACGACGCGGAAACCCTCGGCCCAGACCGCGGCCTCGTCGGGCACCCAGTAAAGGTCGGGACGGGCCAGACGTTCCTCGAACTCGTCCTCGTCCTTCCACTGCCACTCCAGACGACCGGTGTCCGGGTCGGGGGCGGCGACGATGTCCAGGTCCTGGTCGACCACGTCGATGCCGGCGGCCGCGCCGTCGTCCCAGCGGACCGCGGACTCCTCCAGGTTGACGTAGTAGTTCTTGAAGAACCCCTCGTCGTCGCGGAAGAGCCACACCGAGTGGTCGGCGCCGGCCGGGAAGAAGCGCAGCACGCCCGGGCCGCGCCAGGTGGTGAACGTCGCCTTCTTCGGCGCCGCCTCCCACTCGACGAACGACGGCATGTCACGGGGACCACGGCCGTCGGTTGTCGTCTCGATCGCGACCACCGAGTCGCGGGCCAGCCAGAGCAGCAGCCCGCGCTCGTCGTCGGAGATCACCCGGGTCGGGTGGACGAAGCCGAGCCGGCCGTGGTGCGTGTCCCGGTGCAGGACGAGCCGGCCGGGCTCGAACCGCATCAGTAGGAGCGGGCCAGGTAGGCGACCAGGCCGGGTTCCTCGTCGGAGTCGGGCATCCCGCCGTCGGGGCGGGTCAGGCAGCGGACCGTCACGGCCTTGCCGTTGGCGGTCTTCTCGCCCTCCTCGCCGACCGCCGACCACGGCACCCGGGCCCAGCCCGTCTGCGCGGCCTCGATCGCCTCGTCCAGCGTCTTGACCTCGACCGTGTTGGCCTCACGGAACGCCAGCGCGTCGTCGTACAGGCGCTGCTGGTCGGCCTTGAGGGCGCTGGTCACCGCGCCCACCACGTCGCCGATCGGGGTCGGGGTCTTCGAGCCGTCGATCCGGCGCGCGATCGTGACGCTGCCGTTGGCCAGGTCACGCGGCCCGACCTCGATGCGGATCGGGATGCCCTGGAGCTCGGCGTCGACGGCGCGGCGGCCGAACGGGATGTCGGCCCGGTCGTCGAGTTTCACCCGCACGCCCGCGCCCTTGAGCTCGTCGCGGAGCTTGCTCGCGGCCTCCACCACGCCCTCGCCCGCCTTGACCACCATGACCTGCACCTGGATCGGCGCCAGATTCGGCGGGAGCCGCAGGCCGTTGTCGTCGCCGTGCACCATGATCAGGCCGCCCACCATGCGGGTCGACGTGCCCCACGAGGTCGTCCAGGCGTGCTCGACCGTGCCCTCCTTCGACGAGTACGTGATGTCGAAGGCCTTGGCGAAGTTCTGGCCCAGCTCGTGCGAGGTGCCCATCTGCAGCGCCTTGGTGTCGCCCATCATGGCCTCGACGGTCATGGTGTTGGTGGCGCCGGCGAAGCGCTCGCCCCGGGTCTTGCGGCCCGGCACGACCGGGATGGCCAGCAGCTCCTCCATGAACGCCTGGTAGACGTTGCGGTGGATGTTGCGGGCGTGCTGACGCGCCAGCTCCTCGGTGGCGTGGGCGTCGTGGCCCTCCTGCCAGAGGAACTCGGTGGTGCGCAGGAACGTGCGCGGCCGCAGCTCCCACCGCACGACGTTGGCCCACTGGTTGAGCAGCAGGGGCAGGTCGCGGTAGGAGTCGACCCACTTGGCCATGAACTCGCCGATCACCGTCTCGCTGGTGGGGCGTACGACCAGCGGCTCGGCCAGCTGCTTGCCACCGGCGTGGGTGACCACGGCCAGCTCGGGCGAGAAGCCCTCGACGTGGTCGGCCTCGCGGCGCAGGTAGCTCTCGGGGATGAACAGCGGGAAGTAGGCGTTCTGCACGCCCTCTTCCTTGATGCGCAGGTCCATGTCGGCCTGCATGCGCTCCCAGATGGCCCAGCCGACCGGCCGGATCACCATCGTGCCGCGGACCGGACCGTTGTCCGCCAGCTGCGCCTTGGAGATCAGATCCTGGTACCAGCGGGGGAAGTCTTCCGCACGGGGAGTGAGCACACGGGCCATGAGGCGACATCCTAGTCGCGCCGGTGCGCAACCCTGCGGGTGGGCATGTCGTGTCCTAGGTGGAAGGGCGGTGGGGATGACAACGACCGAGGACTTCGACGACTTCTACCGGGACACCTCCCGGCGCCTGGCCAGATACGCGTACGGCCTGACCGGCGACCCGGGCGACGCGCAGGATCTCGTGCAGGAGGCGTATGCGCGGGCCTGGCAGCGCTGGCGGCGCCTAGCCGACTACGAGGACCGCGAGGCCTGGTTACGGCTCGTGGTCAACCGGCTGTCGGCCGACCGGTGGCGGCGCATCGGCGTACGCCGGGCCCGGACCGCCGCCGAACCACCACCCCCGCCTGTCCCTCCCCCGTCCGAGAACACGGTGCTGCTGATCCGCGCGATGCGCTCGTTGCCGATGGTGCACCGCCGCGCCCTGGCCCTGCACTACCTGCTCGACCGCTCGGTGGCCGAGATCGCCCACGAGACCGGGGCCTCGGTCGGCACGGTCAAGTCGTGGTTGTCCCGCGGCCGGGCCGGCCTGGCGGCGGCCCTCGGTGAGACACCTGCCCTGGCCACGAACGGAGCCGACGATGCCAACTGACCTCGACGACATCTTCGCCTCGGTGGCCCGTGAGGCCGACCTGATCCCGCTCAGCACGGCCGCGCAGGCCCGCAAGCGGGGGCGGCAGCGCACCCGCAACGGCATCATCGCGACGGCCGCGGCGGTGTGCGTGGTGCTGGCCGGGGTCGGTGTGGCGGCCGGCCAGGGCCAGCGCCGGGCCGACAAGACGGTCGCGCCCACTCCGTCCCCGTCGGTCACCGCGACGACCCCCACCGCCGTCGGCCCGCTGCCGCCGGTGGGCAAGCCGATCACCTACGGCCGGACGCTCGACGAGACGCATCCGACGATCGTGAAGGACCGGATCTACGACGCCTGGAAGGTCGGCGAGCAGATCGCGGTGGTCGCGGCCGACCTGCGTACGGGCGAGGTCATCTGGCGCATCCAGGGGTTCTCCACCGGGCCGGAACTGGGCGCTTTTGTGAGCGCTACGGAAGACGCGGTGCTGGTCGGCAACGGCGGCGGCTCGAACTGGGTGCTCGACCCGGCCGACGGCAGCCAGATGTGGACCTACACGAGCAGCCATCTGGGCGAGGAGCTGGTGCACGAGCGGGTGTTCGTCCAGCGCAACGATCGGACGGGCCAGGTCGACGCCCACGACCTGAGGACCGGACGGAAGCTGTGGTCGATCGCCCCGAGCAGCGACATGGTCGATCAGATTCTCGGCATGCGCGTCTACGGCCAGGAGCTGCCCGGCTCCCCGTTGACCGACGACCGGCTGGTGGTCGTGCGCCGGTCGGGCCAGGTGCAGGTGCGCGACATCGTCAGTGGTGACGTGAAGCGGACGACGACGCCGGTCTCGCCTCCGAACGGCGGGCCCGAGGGCAAGGTCGCGTACGAGGGGAAGTTCTACGACGGCGGGCCCGGGTGCTGCGACACCGAGCCGTACCGGGTGGTCGTCACCGATCTGACCACCGGCGCCTCCAAAAAGATCTTCATCGGGAAGCTCGGGCACACGGTCGGCAGCATGACCGTCTGCGGCGCCAACCGGGTCTGCCTGGTCGACGAGGTGAGCGACACCGAGGCCTGGCTGCGCGCCGTCGACGCGAACACCGGCCAGGTCATCTGGTCGGTGCCGGGGCCGGTCGGCGGGTCCTCGCTCGTCGCCTACGACGTCGAGCTGCTGCTGGGCGGCGACGGCGTGACCCGGCTGATCGACGGGAACGGTCGCGAGGTGTTCCGCACGACCACCCAGGCCGAGGTCGAGTGGTTGGACGGCGGGCGCGTGCTGGTGATGCCGCCGACCACCGGGGGTGAGGTGCAGATCGTGAACACCACCTATGGCACCGTCACCCGGCTCGGCCTTCTGCCCGCACGGGCCGGCACATGCGCTCACACACCGGACAGACTGGTCTGTCCGACCACGAAGGACGTGCGGGTCTTCCAGCTCAGAGAATGACCTTGCCCTTGAGCACGATGCGGCTCGGCGCGCGGACCACTCGCAGGTCCGCGCGCGGGTCGGTCTCATAGACGACCAGGTCGGCCAGGCCGCCCTCGACCAGGCCGGGGAAGCCCAGCCACTCCCGGGCCCGCCACGAGGCACTGGCCAGGATCTCCTCGGCCGGCAGCCCGGCCTCTTCGAGGATCAGCATCTCTTCGGCGACCAGCCCGTGCCGGATCCCGCCCCCGGCGTCGGTTCCCACATAGATCGGCACGCCGGCCTCGTACGCCGCCCGCACCACCGACGGGAACCGTTCCTGCAGCGAGACCATGTGATCGGCGTACGTGTCGAACTTGCCCCGGGCCCGATCCGCGATCCCGCCGAAGGTCCGAATGTTGATCATCGTGGGCACCAGGGCCGTGCCCCGCCGCGCCATCTCGTCGATCAGGTCGAGCGACAGCCCGGTGCCGTGCTCGACCGAGTCGACGCCGGCCCGCACCATGATCTCGACGCCCTCCTCGGAGAACGTGTGCACGGCGGCCCGCACGCCCGCCTCGTGTGCCGCCTCGACCGCGGCCGCCATGGTCTCGGGGTCCCACGAGGGCGCCAGGTCACCGGCGTCGCGCGAGATCCAGTCACCGACCAGCTTGACCCACCCGTTGCCGGCCTTGGCCTGCTCGGTGACGGCGGCTCGCACGTCGGCCACGCCGTCCACCTCGATGCCCACGTCGCGCAGGTAGCGCCGCGGCGCCGCCACGTGGCGTCCCGCGCGGGCCAGCCGGGGAATCCCGTCCTCGTCCTCGAGCTCCGGATACGGGTAGGGCGACCCCGCGTCGCGCAGCGCCAGCACTCCCGCGTCACGGTCGGTGTAGGCCAGGTCGCGCGCCTGATCGAGGCTGGTGACCGGCTTGGCCCCGAAGGCGATCCCCAGGTGACAGTGCGCGTCGACCAGCCCCGGCACGACGAACCCGCCATCGCTGATCGTCTCGGCACCCCTCACGGGCTCGTAGGTGACCGTGTCGCCCACCAGCCAGAGGTCCCTGACTTCCCCGTCCGGCAGAACCGCCCCGCGCACATGAAACGCCATAGGACAGTCCTACCCGAAGGTGAGTCAGACTTCCGGCAAGGAGCCACCAAGAAGCATCCGCCGACGAACTTCGAGGGCCGGCAGATCAACCGTCACCGGAAAGGGCACGTCGGTCTCGAAAACCCGGTGGGTCTCGGTCACCAGCGCATACTGCCCGTCCGAGCCGAGCCGGAACACAGCCAGGACGATGCCTTCCGCATGGAACGGGTCGACCACCCAATAGTTCGGCAGGCCCGCTTTCGCGAGCATCCGTGGTTTCGAATGTAGATCGCGAATGGTCGAGTCGGGCGAAATCACCTCGACCGCCAGCACGGCCGCCTCCACCGGCACGGGACTGACGCTGACCAGCTTTCTGTCGATCACGACTACGTCCGGCCGTGGTTCCGAGCGCGCATCGATCCGCAAGGAGAGGTCGGTGACGACCATGAGGTCGGGCGGGCAGACAGCTTCGAGGGCGAGTAACAGGCGAACACCGAGGTCTTGATGAAGCGGGGTCGGAGACGGCGACACCACGAGCCTTCCGTCGATCAACTCATAACGAAGATCCTTCGGAAGGCTCGCCAGGTCGTCGACGGTCCAGTCCCGCTTCTCATCCAGCGGGCTCGGCAGCTGTAGGGCCGCAGTCATCGGGACCTCCTCAGGGGGTGTCACCAGACTACTGTACCCATGCCTAGATCACCAATCGGTTGTCAGCGCTTGTCCTTGTCGTCCTTCTGCTGCTTCATCAGCTTGTTGAAGTCGAGGTTGGGCAGGTTGAAGCCACCCCCGCCGGCGCCGCCGAGGGCGTTCGGGTCGAGGCCGGGCGGGAGCTGGGGCATGCCGCCCGGGAAGCCCGCGGGCAGGCCACCGCCGCCACCACCCGTACGCGGACGGTTGTTGCCGCCCTTCGTGCCCTTGCGCTTGTTCTTGGGGCTCTTCGTGGCCTTGCGACGGCCACCGCCGGGCAGGCCCATCATGCCGCTCATCTGCTTCATCATCTTCTGCGCGTCGGCGAAGCGGTTGAGCAGCTGGTTGACGTCCATGACGGTGACGCCGGAGCCGTTGGCGATGCGGGCGCGGCGCGAGCCGTTGAGGATCTTGGGATTGCTGCGCTCGCCCGGGGTCATCGAGCGGATGATCGCCGTGACCTTGTCGAAGTGGCTGTCGTCAAGCTCGGCCAGCTGGTCCTTCATCTGGCCCATGCCCGGCATCATGCCCAGGATGTTGGCGATCGGGCCCATCCGCCGCACGGCGATGAGCTGGTCGAGGAAGTCTTCGAGGGTGAAGGTCTCGCCGGCCAGGAGCTTGCCGGTCATCTTCTCCTTCTGATCCTCGTCGAAGGCCTGTTCGGCCTGCTCGATGAGGGTCAGAACGTCACCCATGCCGAGGATGCGGCTGGCCATGCGGTCGGGGTGGAAGAGGTCGAAGTCTTCGAGCTTCTCACCCGTGGACGCGAAGAGGATCGGCTCGCCGGTGACGTGGCGGACCGAGAGCGCGGCACCACCGCGGGCGTCACCGTCGAGCTTCGAGAGCACCACGCCGGTGATGCCGACGCCGTCGCGGAAGGCCTCGGCGGTCTGCACCGCATCCTGACCGACCATGGCGTCGATGACGAACAGGACCTCGTCGGGGTCGACGGCGTCGCGGATGTCGCGGGCCTGCTTCATCATCTCTTCGTCGATGCCGAGACGACCGGCGGTGTCGACGATGACGATGTCTTTGGCGGTGCGCTTGGCGACGTCGATCGAGTCTTTCGCGACCTTGACCGGGTCACCGATGCCGCTGCCGGGCTCGGGCGCATAGACGTCGACGCCGGCCCGGCCGCCGACCACCTGGAGCTGGTTGACCGCGTTGGGGCGCTGGAGGTCGGCCGCCACGAGCAGCGGCTGGTGGCCCTGGGCCTTGAGCCACTTCGAGAGCTTGCCGGCCAGGGTCGTCTTACCGGCGCCCTGGAGACCGGCCAGCATGATCACCGTGGGCGCGGTCTTGGCGAACTGCAGCCGCCGCCCCTCGCCGCCGAGGACGTTGATGAGCTCCTCGTGGACGATCTTGATGATCTGCTGGGCCGGGTTGAGCGCCTGCGAGACCTCGGCCCCGCGGGCGCGCTCCTTCAGGTTGAAGATGAAGGCCTTGACCACGGGCAGCGCGACGTCGGCCTCGAGCAGCGCGAGACGGATCTCGCGGGCGGTGGCGTCGATGTCGGCGTCGGTGAGCTTGCCCTTGCCCCGGAGCTTGGTGAAGATGCCGGAGAGGCGGTCACTCAAAGTGTCAAACACGGTGAGACTTCCCGTTGGTCAAAGTGAGCGGCGATGAGGCAAGCCTAGCCGCCCGGCCGAAGCCTCACCGGTTCCGCATGCGGTAGGTCTTCTGGGCCGCCTCGATCCGGCGCTGCGTGCGCGTGCCGGGAGCGAGGCCCTTCTTGGCCTTTGCGTAGAGGTAGTAGCCGCCGCCGACCGCGAGCGCGCCCACGATCAGGTAGAACAACACCGGGCCGATCAGCGAGCTGACCACCCAGCCGACGGCGATCACGCCGGCGATCAACGCCACCAGAAATGCCACGGCCTTGCCCATCTCGGCCTCCCCGAGTCGAAGCTGCGGACTCCACGATGACTCACCCGGGCAACCCGGCGCATCGGTGGTAACCCTGAACCCACCCCGCCATCGTGTCCGTTTTGCCGCTATACCACCGATTCAAGAGGTACGCGAGGTGACGCGCCGCAACCTCGGCCGGACAACGCCCGTTGAGGGGTCCAGACACAGGTCGTGACCCATCGGACCGGCGGAAGGACGACGGCGTGCGGATCATCCGGCTTCTGCCCTGGCCCGTACGGCGGCGGGTGCTCCATCAGCTGCAGCGGCGGGTCCTGCCCCTGGTGCCGCGCTCGGACCGGCTGCGGGTGGCCCGCCGGATCGTGCCGCTCGGCCCGCGTCCACGGCTCAAGCCGGTCGGGGACGCGCCGGCTCTGCGGCTCCGCACGGCGGCGGGGCGCGTCACGGCCCGGCGTTCCCCGCAGGCCGACCCCGCTTCCGTACGGCGGGAGAACCTCGACCGCGTGCTGGACACCCTCACCAGCGCCGGCGTCGACTGGTTCCGCATCCCGGTGGCTTCCCTCACCCGTACGGGCGTGGCCGTGGACGAGGCCGACCGGGCGAAGACGCTCGCCGCGTTGTCCGCCGTCACGTCCCGCGGCGAGGGCCGGCTCGACAGCGTCATCCCGGGACGGGTCGTGCGGGTGAGCTGGCCCGTGACCGACCCGGCGGGCCGTCTCGCGCTCGGTCCCGCGTACGGATGCGAAGTTGAATTCTGGCGGCACGAGGGCGGAACCCTGACCGGGCCGCGCAGCAACCCGGTGGCCGACGTGGTCCCGGCCGACGAACCCGAGATCGTCGTGGCCGAACCCGTCTTCGGCCCGTTCGGCGCGCCCGGCACCACCCGCCGCTACCGCACCCGCGAGGTGTTCACGATGGTGAGCCCCGACCGGGTCGCGTTCCCGATCGACGCCGTCTACACCTGGGTCGACGGCAGCGACCCGGCCTGGCACGCGCGCAAGGCCGAGGCGTTGCGCGCGAACGGCTGGGTGGCCGGCACCAACGGGCAGGCGGCCAACAACTCCCGGTTCGTCTCGCGCGACGAGCTGCGCTACTCGTTGCGCTCGCTGCACGCGTACGCGCCCTGGATCCGGCACGTCCATCTGGTCACCGACGGCCAGCTGCCGGAGTGGCTCGACACCACCCGCGGCGACCTGACCGTGGTGGACCACCGCGAGATCTTCGGCGGCACCGGGAAGCTGCCCACCTTCAACTCGCAGGCCATCGAGTCGCGCCTGCACCGCATCCCGGGCCTGGCCGAGCACTTCCTCTACCTCAACGACGACGTGTTCCTGGGCCGGCCGGTGGCCCCCGAACTGTTCTTCACGCCGGGCGGGCTGACCCGTTTCTTCCCGTCGGGCGCGCTCGTCAGCTCGGCGCCGCGCTCGGTCGCCGACGCCCCGGCCGACTCCGCCGGCAAGAACAACCGGCAGCTCATCCAGAGCACGTTCGGCCGGGTGCTGACCCGCAAGATGAAGCACACGCCGCACCCGTCGCGGCGCAGCGTGCTGGCCGAGATCGAGGAGCGGTTCGCCGGCGAGGTGGCCGCGACCGCCGCACACCAGTTCCGCCACCCCGACGACATCGCGCTGCTGTCATCGTTGCAGCAGTACTACGCGTACCTGACCGGCCGCGCCGCCCCCGGGCAGATCAACTACCTCTACACCGACCTGGCCGACCCGGCCACGCCGTTCCAGCTGGCCCGGCTGCTGCACCGGCGGCACCTGGACGCGTTCTGCCTCAACGACACCGACTCCGGTCCCGAGGCGATGACCGAGCAGGCGGCGCTGCTGGCCGAGTTCCTGCCCGCCTATCTGCCCTTCCCCTCCCGGTGGGAGCTTTCCGGGCCCATTGCCCGTACGCCGGTGGTCGCACGCCAGCTGAAGCGCGTGATCACCCTTCCCGAGGTGGTTCGATGAGCTGCGACGTCGTCATCCTCGGGCTCGGCTACGTCGGGCTGCCGCTGGCCCAGCAGGCCGTACGGGCGGGTCTGTCGGTTCTCGGTTTCGACGTGCGGGCCGACGTGGTGGCGTCGCTCGCCGCGGGCCGCTCGCACGTGGACGACCTCAGCGACGCCGACATCGCCGCGATGCTGGCCGGCGGATTCACCCCCACCACCGACGAGTCGCTGATCGCGGGCGCCGGCACCGCGGTCATCTGCGTGCCGACCCCGCTGGCCGAGGGCGACGGCCCCGACCTGACCGCGGTCACCGGGGCGACCTCGGCGATCGGCCGCAACCTGCGCCCCGGCATGCTCGTGGTGCTCGAGTCGACGACCTATCCCGGTACCACCGACGAGGTGGTCCGGCCCCTGCTGGAACAGCTCTCCGGGCTGACCGCCGGGGCCGACTTCCACCTGGCGTTCTCGCCCGAGCGCATCGACCCCGGCAACGAACGGTTCGGGGCGCGCAACACCCCCAAGGTGGTCGGGGGATTCACGCCGGACTGCACGCTGCGCGCCGCCGGGTTCTACGGCCGGTTCGTCGACACCGTGGTGCGTACGCGGGGAACTCGCGAGGCCGAGACCGCGAAGTTGCTGGAGAACACGTACCGCCACGTGAACATCGCCCTGGTCAACGAGATGGCGCGGTTCTGCCACGAGCTCGACATCGACCTGTGGGACGTGATCCGGGCCGCGTCGACCAAACCGTTCGGCTTCCAGGCGTTCTATCCGGGTCCGGGCGTGGGCGGGCACTGCATCCCGATCGACCCGAACTACCTGTCCCACAACGTCCGCAGCCGCCTGGGCTACCCGTTCCGCTTCGTCGAGCTGGCCCAGGAGATCAACGCGACCATGCCGTCCTATGTGGCCCGTCGCGCGCAGAACCTGCTGAACGCCGACGGCCAGGCCGTGCACGGCGCCACGATCCTGCTGCTGGGCGTCACGTACAAGCCGGACATCGCCGACCAGCGCGAATCACCCGCGACCCCACTGGCCCGCCAGTTGCAGTCGCTGGGCGCGTCGGTCTCCTACCACGACCCGTACGTGCCGGAATGGATCGTGCCCCACACCGCCGACCTGCTGGGCGCCGTGGCGTCGGCCGACCTGGTGATCCTGGTGCAGAACCATCGCGCGTACGACGCCGACGAGCTGGCCCGTTTGGCCAAGCGCTTCTTCGACACCCGCGGAGCCACCACCGGCTCGTCGGCCCACCGCCTCTGAAACCCGTCACAGCGTTGTGGACAAGTCGTTTTGTCCGGTGGACAGCGGCCGGTTCGGCTTCAAGATCGGCGTAAAATTTCGGCCACCCCCTCCCCCTCCCACTACAGGGTGGGCCGTGCGCTCCGGACGACCCCCGCCTACGCGCCGAGGCAGAACTCGTTGTCCTCGGGATCGGCCATCACGATGTGGTGGCCGTCGACGACGTTCAGGATGCGGCCGCCCGCGGTGACCAGCTCGGCCGCCCTGGCCTCGATCCCGGCCCACGACCCCACGCGGATGTCCATGTGCAGCCGGTTCTTGGCCGTTTTGGGCTCGGGCACGTCCAGCAGGCTCAGCCGCGGTCCGACCCCGGCCGGGTCGTGCAGCCAGGCTCCGCCACCCTCGTCGGGGTCGTCGGCGGACGAGCCGAACGACGCCACCCACTCGTCCCGGGTCGTGAACGGCGCGGGCGGGGGCTCGTCCTCGTAGCCGAGCGCCAGCTTCCAGAACGGGGCCAGCGACTCGGCGTCACGGGTGTCGAGGGTCAGGTCTACGCGAAAAGTCACCGGCCCAGTATCTGGTTCAGCGCGGACCGCAGCGTGCCGGACGGGTCGGAAACCATGTCAGCGCTTCGGAAGGCCACGTGGTTGTCGGGACGCAGCAGCACACAACCGGAATCGTTGATCTCGCGCAGCCGCGCCCAGTCGCCGTAGATGTCCTCGTAGTCGGCGCCGGGCCCGATGACCACGGCGTCGATCGGCAGGGAAGCCGCCGCCGCGACCCAGGCCTCGCCGCCCAGCCCGGTCAGCAACACGAACCGGCCGTGGCCGCCCAGGTCCAGCGTGGACAGACGGGAGCTACCGCGGCCGACCCAGGCGTGCGGCACCTTCGCGCCGGGCCAGGTGGTCGCCAGGTGGTGGAGCTCGTCGTCGCGCGGGTTGACCGGCATGGGGGTTCCGTCGGGGATGACGGCGTCCGAGACGTACCTCTGGTTCAGCTCGACCCCGTGCGTGTTGAACTCGTAGTTCTTGAACGCGATGGCCTCGCGCAGCTCCCGCCGCTGCTTCTCCGCCGCGGGCGTGCTCAGCTTGCGCGCGTCCATGTTGCGGCGCAGCTGCTCGGGGTCCTCGGTCGAGAGCATGCCGAGCGCGTCGAAGATGCGGGCGGTCTCGCCGATGCTGCGGTTGGCCCGGTCGACGATCTGCCGGCCGATCGGGGCACGCTCGGCCGTGTACGAGTCCAGCAGCGCGGGCGAGGCCGACCCGTCCAGCACCATCCGCAGTTTCCAGGCCAGGTTGTAGGCGTCCTGGATCGACGTGTTGGAGCCGAGCCCGTTCGACGGCGGGTGCCGGTGCACGGCGTCGCCCATGCAGAACACGCGGCCGCTCTGGTAGGTCTCGGCGTACATGTGGTTGACCGTCCACGCCGAGGACGACTTGACGGTGACCGGCACCGAGCCGTCGCCGATGAGATGGTGGGCGATCCGGCGGGCGTACTCCTCGGTGAGGTCGGGCGGCTCGCCGTTGATGTCGTAGCCCCAGACGATCAGCCACTCGTGCCACGGCCGGACGCAGCGGACCAGTCCCATGCCGATCCCGCCGACGTCGGAGCCGGTCTGCAGCACCCAGTAAAGCGTGCTCGGCCGGTGCGCGGTGAGCGCGGTCAGGTCGGCCTCGAAGACGATGTTGATGCTGCCGGCGACGCCCATCTTGCCGACCATGGGCAGCCCGATGTCCTCGGCCACCTTGCTGCGGCCGCCGTCGGCGCCGATCAGATATTTCGCGCGGATCCGGTATTCGTCGCCGCGCAGCCGGTCCCGCACGGTCGCCGTCACGCCGTCGGCGTCCTGTTCCAGAGACAGGTATTCGGTCTGATAGCGCAACGACGTGCCCCGGGCGACCGCATTATTGATGAGCACCGGTTCCATCAGGTGCTGCGGCATGTCACAGATGCTCGACGGGGAGGCCAGGGCGTGGTCGGCGAGCCGCGACGGATGGGTGTACCAGGTGTGCAGCCGGCCCAGCTCCTCACCGGCGAGGCTGGAGCAGAAGACCGTGTCGCCCATCAGGTGCTGCGGCGTGGCCTGGGCGGTCACCTGGTCCTCGACGCCGGCGTCGCGCAGCACCTCCATCGTGCGCTGGTTGGTGATGTGGGCACGCGGGGTGTCGGAGAGGCGGCCGTATTTGGTCACCACCATGTTCCGTACGCCGTAGGTGCTCAGCAACAGCGCGGCCGCCCCACCGGCGGGTCCGCTCCCGACGATGAGCACATCGGTCTCGACATCAGGCACGGCCGACCTCCAGGGGCGCGATACGGAAGGTGAACTCGACGGTGCGCGTGCCGTCCGGGGCCGCCGGGAACTCGACGATCAGCTCGTCCTTGACCCCGAACACCGCGTCGGAATCGAGGTAACGGCCCCCGGCCACGAAGAGCTGGGTGATCAGCCGCCGGAAACCCGGTGCATTGATCATGAAGTGGAGATGCGGGGCCCGGTACGGATGCCGCCCGGTCGCCCGCAGCATCTCCCCCACCGGCCCGTCGTCGGGGATCGGGTATTCCGACGGCAGGATCGAGCGGAACCACACCCGCCCGTCGGCGTCGCTCGAGAACCGCGCCCGCAGCACCGGCCCCTCGAGGTCGGGCAGCTGCACGTCGTAGAAACCGTCCTGATTGGACTGCCAGACGTCGACCACCGCGTCCGGCACCGGATTGCCGTCGAGGTCGACGATCCGCACGTCCGCGCGCAGCGGCACACCGGGCAGATCAACAGCAAGATCAGTTCCCGGCGGTACGGCCGGAGGCCCCTCGACATAGAACGGCCCGAGCACCGCCGAGGGCGTCGTCGCCGGCGACCGTGAATTGGTCAACAGGTCGACGGCGCTCGAGACGCCGAGCGTGTCGCTCAGCAACACGAACTCCTGCCGCGTCGGCGAGCACATCTCCCCCGTACGCGTCAGGAAGTCGATCGCGGTTTTCCACTCGTCCTCGGTGAGGTCGTTGTCCGCCACGAACCCGTGCAGCCGCCGCACCAAGTCCCCGAGCAGGTCACGCAGGCGCTCCGAGGAGGCCCCGGCGAAGCTCGCCACCACCTCGTCGGTGAGCCACCCGATGTCAGGCGCGCCACCCGAGGAGAACGCCGCCCCGATGCCAGGCGCGCCACCGGAAACAGGATGTTCACCCGAGAAGGCCGATTGCAGAACCACCAGAACGTCGTCGACGGGCCGCGGATTGGGATAGGGCTTGGCGGTCACCAACTCCGCCGCCGTGGCGAGGTCGGAATCCCGCAATCCGAGCGACGCCAACGACATCGGCGCCCCCAGCCGGGCGGCGAGGTCGACGAGTCCGGCCGGCGCGTCGGTCACGCCGAGAGCACCCGCGATCCGCCGCATCACCGCGGGAACGGCCGGAGCGTTGTACGCCATCACGTGCGGCAGCACGACGGCATGCGTCTCCGAGTGCGGCAGCCCGAACGACCCACCCAGCACGTGACACAGCTTGTGGTGCAACCCCATCTCGACCGCCCCGAGGCAGATCGACGCGAGCCAGGCCCCCACGAGCGCGTCCGACCGGGCATCGGCGTCGTCCGGCCGGTCCACGAGAGCCGGCAACGCCCGGGCCAGACGGGCCAGAGCGTCCAGCGCGAAACTGTCGATCGCCGGGTTGGCCTGCGGCGAATACAACGCCTCCACGGCATGGGCCATCGCGTTGAGCCCACTCGTCACCGACAGCGGAACCGGCAGCCCGAGGGTCAGCTCCACGTCATAGATGACGGTCCGCGGCACCAGGGCCGGGTCGCGCCGCGTCGCCTTCCCGCCGCCGGCGGTCTCCCCCACGACGGGGGTCATTTCCGAGCCCGCGTACGTCGTCGGGACCGCGATCTGCGGAAGCCCGGTGCGCGCGGCGAGCGCCTTGCCCAGCCCGGTCGCCGACCCGCCCCCGACCGACACCAGGCAGTCCGCGCCCGAGGCGCGCAGCAGTTCGAGGGCCCGCTCGGTCACCTCGACCGGCGTGTGCATGGCGACGCCGTCGAACCGCGCCACCGACAGCGGACCGAGGTCAGGCGCGCGCCGGCCCAGCAGCAGAACCCGGGTGGCGCCCAGCCGCGCGACCTCGTCGGGCAGCCGCCCCAGACTCCCGGCTCCGAAGATCACCCGGGACGTGTGCGCGGTGTACTCGAAGGACTCCACCGGTCCATCGTCCGCGCCACCCGGCCGCGGATCCTGCACCTACGCGCTGCACAAAAAGCGCACCATGCCCGGCCCTAAGCGCCGACCGAGACGCGCATCGCGGCCGGCGTCGTGTTGCGGTGGGCGCGCAGCACCCGGGTGAGGTGCTCCTGGTGGGAGAAGCCGCAGCGCAGCGCGACCTCGGCGATCGGCAGGGCGGTGCCGCGCAACAGCCGGGCCGCCACGTCGACCCGGCGCTGGATCAGGAACTGATGCGGGGACAGGCCGGTGCGCGCCTTGAACTGCCGCCCGAACTGGCTGACGCTCAGCCCGGTCACGGCGGCCAGCTCGCGCAGCGGCAACGGTTCGGCCAGGCGTTCCTCGACCAGCTCCCGTACGGCATGGAACTGCCGGTCGGACAGCCCGGAGCGCCCACCCCGCAGCGGCATCGGCACCGGCCGCGCCCGCACGCTGTGCTGCCGGGCGAGCTGGGCCGCCAGCGCGTGCCCGAGATGGTCGACGTAGGTGCGGGCCGAGGGTTCCCAGTCGCGCATCACGCCGTCGAGGGTGAGCAGCAGCTGCTCGACCAGCGGGTCGAACGCGCCCAGCTCCTCGGCCAGCTCGACCGGCCGGGAGGCGGCCTGGCACAGCAGGTCGTCGGTCAGATAGGCGTGCACGGTGTCGAGCGCGCCGCCGAGCTCGACGGTGAGTTCCTTGCCGGCCGGGTGCACGAAGAGACCACCCGGCGGCACCGTACGCGAGCTGGTCAGCCCCAGATGCCCGCGGCGCACCGTGACCGGACCGTTGAGGTGCAGGATCACCAGGTGGCTGGGCGCCCCGCCGAAGCTGGCCTGATAGGGCAGCTCGCTCTGGGTCGAGACGTAGAGCTGCTCCCAGCCGAGGCCGCGGCTCGTCCGGTCGGGGTGCACCCAGGGCTGACGGAGGATGCCGTTGGTGTCGTGGACCGTGAGCTCCGCCACACGACCATGACACCCGTAAACATGATCGAAATCAAGGGACGCGGAAGGTCCAGCGCGAGTTCAGGGCGTAGTTGACCACCGGGATGACGACCAGTGCCACCGCTTGCACCAGCACGAACGGTCCGCCGAAGGCCTCGGTGCCGAGCCAGAGCACGACGCTGTTGAGCGCGAACGCCACGGCCGTCACGGTCAGGAAGCGACTGCCCGCGACCAGGTGCCCGGCCGTCGAGCGGAAGACCCAGGACCGCTGCAGCCCGTACGAGACCCCGACGCTCGCCACGAACCCGGCGCCCGAGGCGATCACCGCCCGGACCCCCAGCCCCGCGGCCAGCCCGAACCCGACGCCGAGGTGGGTCAGGGCACTCGAGGCCCCGCTGAGGCCGTAGCGCAGGAGTTCAGCGCCGCGCACGCGCCCACTGCTCGGGAACCGTGGTGTCGGCGACGCGGCCCGACTTCTCCTGCACCAGATAGCGGGGCCGGCCGCGCACCTCCTCGTGGATGCGCGCCAGATATTCGCCGATCACACCCAGGCCGAGCAGCAGGAACGTGCCCATCACGAGCAGCAGCAGGATGACGGTCGGGAAGCCGGCCACCGAGTCGCCGCCGATCCAGCGGATCAGGGTCTGCGCGCCGAGCAGCACGGCGAACGCCGCGAAGGCCAGGCCGACCATGGTCACCAGGTGCAGCGGGGCCGAGGTGAACGAGGTGAGCCCGTTGACCGCGAGCCGGAACAGCGAGCCGAACGTCCAGCGGGAGCGGCCACCCGCGCGGTGCTCGATGTCGATCTCGATGGCGCTGCGGCGGAAACCGATCCAGCTGCTGGTGCCGCGGAAGAACGACGAGTGCTCGGGCAGGCGCAGCAACGCCTCCAGCGCCGGACGGGAGAGCAGCCGGAAGTCGGTGGCGTCGATCAGGTCGACCTGGGTGAGGCCGGTGAACGCCTTGTTGAACATCCGTCCGCCGAGCCGCCCGACCACGCCCTGGCCGGTGCGGTTGCGCTTGACCGCCTCGACCACCTGCGCCCCTTCACGCCAGCGCCGCACCATCTCGGGGATGACCTCGGGCGGGTGCTGCAGGTCGGAGTCGATCACGATGACGGCGTCGCCGGCCGCGTGCTCGAGCCCGGCCAGCACCGCCGCCTCCTTGCCGAAGTTGCGCGACAGCTGCAGGCCGCGGACCCGTTCGTCGAGCATCGCCTGCTCGACCACGTAGTCCCAGGAGTCGTCGGTCGAGCCGTCGTCGACCAGCACCAGCTCGTGGCTGAGGCCGGCGCCGGCGAGCACCTCGGTGAGGCGGCCCACGAAGCGTTCCACGCCGGCGCCCTCGTTGAAGACGGGCGCGACCACGGAGATCAACGGGCTCGATACGGTCACGCTCGCCCAACGACCACGCGGGCGCAAAAGTTACAAATGGCCCAGCGCCTGTTTCGCAGCCCCGCCCCAGCCGCGAAACAGGCGCTAGCGCAGAAGCTCGGCCAGGGTCGGCGGCTGGGTGCGGTCGATGATGATCGTGCGCACCGACTCGTGGTCGCGGTAGAGGCGGGACAGTCGCTCGGAGAGCACGTCCTCCCACGAGCGGTCCGGGCGGTGCCGCTCCCACGTGGTGCGGTCGGGCAGATACTCCATCAGGATGCCGAGTTCGCGCAGCAGCGGGAACGACGCGCAGTCGGTCATCACCACCGGGCGGTGGTCGGGGTCGACGAGCAGGCGCTGCCGCAGGGTCAGCACGAACTCGCGCACCGCCTCGAACTCCAGCCCGATCACCACGTAGAGGTGGACGGGCGGACGCGGCGCGACGGCGACCGACGGGCGGCCCGGCTCGAGGGCCAGGGGAGCCGGACGGCGGGCCGGGCGCAGCCGGCGCAGCACCGACCGGGTCAGCCGCGGGGTGGCCTCGATCGGGTTCCGCAGCAGCGAGATCAGGCCGGAGCCGATCCGGTAGGACTCGCTGCGGCGCAACCGGTCGGCCCGCCGCCGCTCCCGGTCGCGTTCGCGCATCAGGTCGTCGCCGCGGTGGCGCTCCTCGACGAGCTTGGCCTCCAGCATGCGCAAGCGGCCGGCCATCGCGGCCAGCTCCCAGCGCGCCCGCTGGGCGACGTCGAGGGGTTCGCGTACGGAAGGAATCTGCACTGCGGTCTCGGGCACGTCAGCCTCCGTGTCGGTCGTGGCGGGCCGCCAGCCCGCCGAGCCAGGTCGCGGCCGCCGAGGCGCCGTTGCTGAAGGTCAGTTCCTCGCAACGACGGCGCAGCGCGGCCCGCTTCTCGGGGCGGGCCGCGGCGGCCAGAGCCTTCTCCAGGTCGGTGTCCGGGTCGCCGACGGTGATCGCCACGCCGGCCGCCTCCGCGTGCCGGGCCCGGGCCGCCTGGTCGTCGAGCGCGTCCCCGGGGTCGGGCACGAGCACGGTGGGGATCCCGAAGCGCAACTGCTCGTGGTAGGCGTCGTAGCCGGCCGCGCTGACCACCAGGTCGAACGCGCGCAGGTAGCGGCTCACCGCGGTGTCGCGGACCAGCACCTGGAAACCGTGGCTCTCCAGCAGTTCCGGGATCCGGGGGTCGCCGAGCCGCACCAGCGCGGCCGGCCGGTCGTCCAGCCCGAGCTCCGAGCGGGCCGCCGCCGCCTCCAGCAGGTCACCCGAGTCGAGCAGGGTGATCGGCTCGACCCGGTGGGCCTGCGGCCGCTCGGCCACGGTGAGGCCGTCGTCGGCCAGGGCGGCGAACTCGCCCGGCTCGAGCACGTGGTCGAACACCTTGCCCTCGGTGAGCCACTCCTGCCCCTCGCCGTGCTTCCACATCGCCCGCCGCACCCACACCCACAGCACCTGGGGGCGGTCGCGCACGGCCTCGACGACCCCCGGGAAGGGCAGGTCGTCGACCGCCACGATCTCGGGCCGGTGCAGGTCGACCAGGTGGGTGAGGCGGTCGCGCAGCATCCGGTTCCAGGTCGCCTCGGGGGCGCCGAACGCCTCGCGGGACGGGATGTGCTCGGTGAGGAAACCGTCGTGCGGCGCCGCACCCGAGCGGGTGGCGATGACGGCGGCCAGATCGCCCGGCAACCGGCGGGCGATCGCGGTCAGCCGCGTCGGCGAGCCCACCAGCAGCACCCGGCGGGTGGGCGCGGGCGGCACCGGGCCGGGCTCGCGGGGCGCGGCGGGCGCGCTGATCCGGGGCCGGACACCGAAACCGGCGAGACGCCTGAGGTGCGACTGGTGTCCCGAGGTGCGTTCCAGGGCCCGGAAGCGTTCGGGGTCGTCGAGCCACGAGGCCGACGCGTCGACGATCTCGTGCCAGTTCTGCACGGTCAGCCGGCACAGCAGGGGCATCGCGGCCCGCACCCGGTCGTCGACCGGCGCCCAGTCGACGTCGTCCGGCACCTCCGACCAGACGGGCGCCTGCTCGGCCACCACCAGCGTGTGCTCGGCCCGCACCCGCTCGCGCCCCCGGGCCAGCAGATCGGGACCGCGGGCGACCAGGAGGCGTACGGGAACCGTCTTGTCCTCCCGGGCCAGCGCGGCCGCGCCGTCCCGCAACAGCTGACGGATGTGCGGGGTGAACGGCAGCGGGCGATCGTCGCGCGGCACGTGCACCAGAAGGGTGGTCAGCGCCGCCTCGGCCTGGGCGTGCACCTCGGCCGCGACACCGACCCCGGCGAAGCGGAAGTCGGCCAGGATCGCCACGTCGTGAACGGTCGTGGACACCGTGAAACCCCCTCTCCACTGCTCTCCGGGGCCTAACGATCTCCAGCACGCACCGTCACGGCAACGTCACGGAAACCGGGGTGCGGCAGTCAACCGATCGGCAACCGAAGGGCATCTCCAGTGCACCCGAATATGGGTCAGCGTCACTGCCTCAGCGGCCGAAGAGAACCGTGAACGCGGCGGTAGGAACCGACGCGGACCTCAACGAAAGGCAGTCGATGCGCTCTTCGATCACCAAGCGTCTGGCCCTGATCGCCATGATCCCCGCCACCCTGTTTGTGATGGTCGCGTTCGCGTCTTCCGCCCAGGCCGCCACCGCTGCCGCGCCGAGCGCCGCGACGATGCAGGCCGACATCGTGACCTACACGAACAAGATGCGCGCCGCCAACGGCTGCAAGGCCGTTGTCGCCAGCCCGAGCCTCACCAAGGCGGCCGTCGGCCACAGCACCTGGATGGCCCGCACCGGCAAGTTCAGCCACGTCGGCGCCAGCAACTCGTCGTTCGCCTACCGCATCAAGACCGCCGGTTACAACCGCCCGCTGAGCGAGAACATCGCGTTCGGCTACCGCACCGGCGCCGACACCGTGAAGGCGTGGATGGCCAGCCCGGGTCACCGTGCCAACCTGCTCAACTGCACCGCCAAGGCCGTCGGCGTCGGCGTTGTCTTCTCGGCCAACGGCACCACCTACATCTCGCAGGAGTTCGGTTACTGAGACCGGCTCAACTGCCGCACCACACGTCGATAGGACAGCAGGGCCTCACCTTCCCGGGTGAGGCCCTCTGTCGTTTCCAGCCACCGGCCGTGCACCCCGGCGTCGGCCGCGAAGACCGCGGCGGCGTCGGCCAGCCGCTCGGTGAGCAGGGGCAGCGCGGGGAACCGGGCGTCCGGGCCGGTCGAGGCGGGCGGTCCGTCGATCACCAGCAGGTCGACGTCGTGCACGTCGGCCACTGCCTCCAGGTCGTACCAGGGGAAACTGCGGTCGGCGATCGTCACCGGGCGCAGCGGCGCCTCACGGACCTCGGCCACCCCGACCAGCGCGTGCGTGGCCACCGAGGCCCGGGCCTGCTCGGCCCGATCGGCGTCGTGGTGCAGCGACACGAGCCGGCCGCCGACCTGTTCCATCGCGTAGGCCAGCCAGATCGTCGCCGTCCCGCTGCCGAGCTCGAGCGCGAACCGCGGCTTGCGGGTGCGGATCAGGTGCAACAGGTCGAGCAGGTCGGCCGGCGCGTGGGCGGGCGGCATCGGCGCCCGCGGTGTCACCCGCTGGAAGAGCTGGACGATGGCCTCGATGTCGCGGGTGTGGTCCCGCATCCGGCCGGCCAGCGAGTCGTCCAGTTCCCGGTGCCGGTCGCCCGAGTGCAGCAGCAGCTCCTCCATGGCGCCCAGCAGCCGCCGCTGGGTCTGGTCGAGCACCGCGCGCACGTCGTTCTGCTGGCGGCGCTGGGCCCGGGCCAGCCCGGAGATCCGCCGCGCGATCAGCAGCAGGCCGCCGAACAGGATCGTGAAGAAGACCGCGAGCAGCGTGAGCGCGAGGCCGACGTTCCCGGTGAGCGCCGCCGCCGCGACCGCCGCACAGAGCACGCAGGCACCGGCCGCCAGAATCGCCTGACGCCTGGTCAGGCTGCGCAACCGGCGCATGACAGTCCTCCCCGCTGATCAGAAACCCGTCTGCGTCAACGCGATCCGACCGCAGCGGTTACGCCCGGTCCGAACTCAGCGCGGGCCAGACACGCCGCCCGGTCTGAAGTCAACGCGGGCCGGACACGCCGCCCGGGCCGAACTCAACGCGCGCCGGTCACGCCGGGGCAGAACGCCACGTCCGCCCGCTGCCGGGCCGCGATCTCCAGCGACTCGTCGAACCGGCGCACCGAGAACGGCGAATCGCCGTACAGCGTCACGAATTCCGTCCGCAACGCACACCGCCGGGCCGCCCCCTCGGGACCGGGATCGAAGTCGGCCATCTCAACCGCGACCCGGTCGGCGAGCCGGGCCGCGGGCGTCGCCATGGTCAGGTCGCGCTGGCGCTTGTTGGCACCCGCCGACACCGTGGCCGCCGCCGCCAGCAGCAACACCGCCGTCAGAACGACCCACCGCTTCCGTACGAGGTGGACACCGCCCGCCAGCAGCAGCGCCCCCGCCGTGGTGGTCACGGCCGAGTCGCGCCAGCCGTGCCCCCACTTGCCGGCCGTCACTAGTTGCTGCACGTCCGCGTTGAGCGAACCCATCGCGGCCCCCAGCACCACCAGCGTGCCCGCGGTCAGCACCAGGGCCAGGGCCGCGCGCCGGCCCACCTGCGACAGGCGCGGCAGGTCCCGGATCGCGTGCCAGGCCAGCAGTCCGAGCACGATCAGGGCGACGATCAGAACGAGGCCGCCGATGCCGCCACCGGCCAGGGCGGCACGCCACTGGAGAGGCGGCAACCAGGCGATCGCGCGTACGGGAAAGGCCTCGAACGTGTCCGCGGTGAGCCGCACGTCGGAACCCTTGTAGCAGTCGCCGGTCGAGCAGTAGCGCTGGATGACCACCCGCACGGCGAGGAAGACCGGCAGGAATCCCAGCCACACCAACGCGATCGCCCGCGCCGGGGCCGCCGTGAACAACCGGCCCGGGCGCAGACCGAGCACCAACCATCCCCGCGCGAGGACGGCGACCGTGGCCATCGGCAGGGCCAGACAGGCGATCTCGTTGAAGGCGGCCAGCGCGGCCCCGCCGAGCATCAGCAGCGGCGCCCACCAGAGCCGGAACGGGCGGTCGGGGTCGATGCGGCAGAGCGCCGCGGTCACCACGAGCACCAGCGCGGCCGACGCCAGATAGAGGCCGCCGAACAACACGATCGGGCTGGAGCCACCGGCGGCCACGAACCCGGCCGCGACCGCGAACGGCACCACCGCGGCCACTGTGGACGGTGGACGGCGGAACAGCCGGCCGCGGGCGACGACACTCTCGGCCAGCAGCACGGCGGCCACGCACAACAGCACCGCCGACACGAACGAGACCAGCCGGAAGCCGACGTTCACCGGCAGGCCCAGCACCTCGCTGAGGGCGTACGCGACCGTGTCGAGCGCCTTCTCGAGCATCCGGCCGAAGAGGCGGAAGTTGCCCAGCCGCAGATACCCGGGGAGCGAGTCGACGGTGTGCGGCACGATCCGCAGCGGGTCGTCGCGGAACATCCCGCCGTGCCAGTAGAGGTTGAACCGGTGGTCCCGGCTCGGCGCGAGCGCGACCAGCGGGGCCAGCACCGGCAGCGGCACCAGCACGGCGCGCAGCAGGGCCCGCCGCCAGAGCGCGCCGACCGGCGGCCCCTCCACGACGAAACGCATGCCGACGCGCGGGACGGCGACGGCTGGGGCGTCGAGGGGCGGAGCGCTCATGCCGTGCCAACGACGGCACCGATTGATCAGTAACGCTAGGCCGCACTCTCCAGGAGGCGGGCCAGCGTCGGCGGGTCGCGGGGGTCTATCACGACCGCGCGGGCGGCGTGGTGGTCGCGGCACAGCTGGGCCACCCGGCCGGCCAGCAGCGTCTCCCAGCGTGAGACCGGGTCGTGGCGGGACCAGGTCGCCGGGTCGGGCAGATATTCGAGCACCACTCCGGGCACTTGCAGGCCGCGCAGCGCCGGCTGGTCGGTGACCACCACGGGCAGGTGGTCGGCGTCGACCAGCACCCGCTGGCGCAGCGCGCGGATCAGCGCGTGCGAGCCGGAACGGGACAGGCCGATCGCGACGTAGACGCGGGCCGGCACCGGGGTCGCCTGCGGGGTACGGGGACGCACCGCCTCGATCACCGCCCGCCGCCGCAGCCGCCGGGCCGCCCGGCCGGCGATCGAGGGGCCGAACCGCATCGGGTCGCGGGCCAGGTCGACCAGGGCCCGGCCGAGCCGGTAGGAACGGCTGCGGCGCAGGGCCAGCACCAGCTCACGGTTGCGGTCCCGGTCCCGTACGGCCGCGTCCCGCTCGTCCTCGACGCAGCGCAACCGGCCGGTCAGCGTGGCCACCTCCCACCGGGCCAGCGCCAGATCGGCCGCGTCCGGCTCATCGAACACCGTTGTTCTCCACTTCGGATCGTTCCCGGCAGAACCCGGCCAGCCAGGCCGCGGCGTCGCCGGCGCCGTTGCCGAACGACAGCTCGGCGCAGCGCCGGCTCAGCGCCTCCCGCGCCGCCGGATCGGACAGCTTCTCGAGGGCCTGGGCCGCCGCGTCGTCGTCGGTCGCACAGACCGCCACCCCGGCCGCCGCGGCGAAGCGGGCCCGGGCCAGTTCGTCGTCCCCGGCGGCGGGATCGGGCACGAAGACGGTCGGCACCCGGGCGCCCAGCAGCTCGTGGAAGTTGGTGTAGTCGGCCCGCGAGACGGCCAGCGCGACCCCGGCCAGTTCCCCCGGCGCGGCGGTGACCGCGGTGAACCCGGGCAGGGTGGCCTCGACGCCCCGGCAGAGCAGGGTGTTCTCCGCGAGGCGGCGGCGCGGCTTGCGGGGCAGTTCGGTGATCGGGTCGACCACGCTCACCCCGGCCCGGGCGGTGGTGGTCCAGCCCTCGTCGCCGCCGGCCGCGAACTCGCCCGGCTCGAGGATGCCGGCGAACAGCGCGCCCCGGGCCGCCCACTCGCCGCCGGTGCCGCGACGCCACATCGCCGGGCGCAGCCAGAGCCAGCGCGGGCCCTCGTTCTGCTCGATGGCGGCCACGATCCCGTCGTGCGGCACCCCGCCGACGAGCACCGCCCGCGGGGCGTAGAGCTCGATCAGGTGACGCAGCCGGTCACGCACGAAGCCGGTCCAGCGGTGCTCGGGCACGCCGAGGTCGGCCGCCGACGGCAGATATTCGGTGAGCAAGCCGGCCGCGTGCGCGGCGGGCAGGCCGGTCGATCCGGCCACCACGACCGCCTCGATGTCGGCCGGCAGGCGACGGCTGACGGCCCGGAAGCGGGCGATGTCGTCGCCGACGAGCAGCACCCGCCGGGTCGGGCGGGCGCTCGGGGGCATCCGGTCGCGGGGCAGCGTGGCGGTCCCACGGGTGAGCACACCCAGCGAGGCCAGCCGGGCGATGTGCGAGGCGCTGCCGAAATGCTCGGTGACGAACGCGCGGGCGCGGGCGGCCAGGGCGTCGTACGCGGGCCGGTCCCGGTGCAGCCGCTGGACGAGATCGAGCACGCCGCCCGGGTGCGTGTAGACCGCGGCCTCGGCGAAGATCGACCGGAAGTGCGGGCCGACGATGACCGGCACCCCGCTCGCCATCGCCTCGAGGATCGTCCGGCCGAACGCCTCGACCCACTCGGGGTCGTGGAAGTAGACGAAGAAATCGAGGCTCCCGAGGAATTCGCGGGGCGACTCGGCCCCGAACTCGACGACCTCCCAGCCCTGGGGCCGCCGGCCGAGGCGCCGCACGCCGATCTCGCCGCCGCCCAGGATGCGGACCCGCACGTCGGGCGAGTCGGGATAGGCCTGCAGCAGCTCCTCGGGGTCGCGGGGCCACTTCACCGGGTCGGGCCGCCCGTGCCGGCCGATCACCGGCACCGTCGTGGGTGGACGGCGCTCGACCTGCCAGTCGGCGACGTCGATGATCTCGTGCCAGTCGGTGTCCGGCAGCGGGGTCCCGGGCGCGACGCGCTGCACGTTCTCGCGCACCCGGGCGCTGATCGGCGCCCACACCACGCCCGGGCCGAAGCAGCGCTCGACCCGCTCGCGCACCTCGCCGAAGACGTACCAGCGCTGGTCGTCACCCTCGTCGCCGGGCGGCTGGTTGAGCACGACGATGGTGTGCTCGGCCCGCACCGCGGGCACCACGGCCGGGTCCTCGGTGAAGATGCGCGGCTGGCGGATCAGCAGCACCTTGGCCGCGATCTCGTCTCCCTCGTCGGCGAGGTCGGCCAGGCCGTCGCGCAGGCAGGCCACGATCCGCGACTCGAACGGGCGGGCGTGGCGCAGGTGCGGGGAGGGGACGTGGATCAGGACGGTGGTCAGGCCGGCCGCCGCCTGGGCCCGGACCTCGGCCACGATGCTCGCCGAGTTGCCGCCCGGATATCGCAGGTCGGACAGGATGGCGACGTCGTACACGGCATGGTCAACGACGCGTACCAACCGGGCGATACGGACAATTCACCCGGGCTCCTTGATCGTTGGAACTGTCGTGGGAGACACCAACTCGCGAGCGCATCCGCTCGCCGTCGCCGCCCTGCAGGCGCGGTCGATCGCCGCCCGGGCCCCGCTGGCCCGGGCCGCCGCGGAATCCGGCGACGCCTGGGTCACCGGTGAGCTCGCGCGGGTGATCGCGCTGCAGGACCTGCGGGCCGACGACCAGGCCGACGCGCTGACCCTGCTCGACCGGCTGCGCGCGGTGGGCACGATCACGGGCGCTCATCAGGGGCTGCACTGCCAGATCGCGTACGGCACCGGGGATCTCGTGCTGACCGCGGCGCTGCTGTCGGCGTATCCCGCGGTGCCCGACGAGGTGCGCGCCGCGCTCGCCGTCGACCTGGCTAACCCGTACGGGAAAGGAACCGGCACCTGGAATTTCGCGTCGCTGCTGCCGGCGCCGAGGGTGCTGGTGGCCGACGGACCGGGCGCGCCGCTGGACCGGGTGACGACCGGCCCGGTGCAACGGACCGGGCACCCCCGTCGCATCACCACCGTGGTCACCACCTGGCAGCCCGGGCCGGAACTGCTCGCCTCGGTGCGCTCGCTCGTGCGGCAGACGTGGACCAACCACGAGATCCTGGTCGTCGACGACGGGTCGCCGGCCGAGTTCGACCCGGTGCTGCGCGCGGCGGCCGCCCTCGACCCCCGCGTACGGGTGATCCGGATGCTCGCCAACGCGGGAACCTATGTGGCCCGTAACGCCGGCCTGGACGCGGCGACCGGTGACTTCGTGACGTTCCAGGACTCCGACGACTGGTCCCACCCGCTGCGGCTGGAACGTCAGGTGGCGCCGCTGCTGGCCGACGCCACCGTCTTCTCGACCACGTCGAACGGCATGCGCGTCACCCCGCAACTGGTGGTCACCCGGCCCGGCGTGCCCAGCCCGCGCTCGTACAACCTGTCGTCGCTGATGATGCGGCGGGCCGAGGCGCTGAGCCGGCTCGGCCACTTCCAGCCCGTCCGCAAGGGCGCCGACGCCGAGTACGTGGCACGGGCCCGTTCCGTGTTCGGGCGGGCGGCCATCGAGCACGTCGGCGGCCCTCCCCTGGCGCTGATCCGGCTCTCGGCGGGGTCACTCTCCAGCCCCGACTACCGGCCGGGCTGGATGCACCCGGCCCGCCGGTCGTACCTGTCGGCGTTCCGGGCCGCTCATCCGGGCAAGGGCCCGATTGCGGTGCCGCGGCGGTTGCTCGGCGAGACCGGGGCCCGGGCGTACGACGTGGTGCTCGCGGGCGACTGGACCCCGGCCGGCGGCGCGGGGGTCGCCGGCATCGGCCAGTTGCGGGCCCTGGCCGCGCGCGGCCTGCGGGCGGCCCTGCTGCACCTCGACGTGCTGACCCACCTGCGGGAGGGCCCGCGCGACCTCGACCGCTGCGTGCAGGAGCTGGTCAACACCGGCGAGCTGACCCAGGTCGAGCTCACCGACGACGTGCGGGCCCGGCTCGTGGTGGCCCGGTCGGCCCGGGTCCTGCAGCACGCTCCCGACCTGCCCAGCGGCGTGCGGGCCCAGCGGGTCGTGATCGAGGACGCGGCCGTGACGGAATCGGCCGCGACCGCCGCCGTGCGCCTGTTCGGGCGGCGGCCGTTGTGGGCGCCGGCCGGGGCCGACGGGCGCCGGCTGCTCGCCGACGGGGACGCCGCGCTGGCCCGGCTCGACCTGCCCAGCACCCTCGACGCCGCGCAGTGGCGGCTCGACCGGCGCGGCCCGCGGGCCGACCGGCCGGTGATCGGGCGGCACTGCCGGGGCGGACGGGCCGAGTGGCGGCGCCTGCGCGACGAACTGCCCGACAGCGCCCGCCTCGACGTCCGGCTGCTCGACGCGGCCGGTTCCGCGCCCCGATCGTTCGGCCGGTTCGGCCCGCCGCGCAGCTGGCTGGTCTACGGCCCGGGCGACGTCAGCCTGCGCTCGTTCCTTTATCAGATCGACTTCTACCTGCACCTGCCACCGGACTCCGAGCCGGCCGACCCGGACGCGGACGTGCTGGCCGCGCTCGCCGCCGGGTGCGTGGCCGTGCTGCCCTACCGGTACGCCCCGACGTTCGGCGAGGCGGCGGTCTACTGCTCGCCCGACGAGGTGCCGGAGACCGTGGGCCGGCTGCACGCGAACCGGCGGGCGCTGCGCGACCAGGGCGAGCGCGGGGCCGACTTCGTACGCCGGCACCACGCGCACGAGCTGTACGCCGAGCGGATCGCCTGGCTGGCCTCGCAGGGCTGAGAAATTGGCAACCGTCCGGCAACCGGGCGGATCGTCAACCCGGCCGCCGGGCAACCGATTCGTAAGGGCACAAGACCACAGGAATTCGGAGCGGCCCCCGCCGCTCCGGTGCGGGAACCCCCCTGAATCCCGCGTACCGCTGCCCCGCCGTCCCCCGCGGCGGGGCAGCGGTATTTATACGGCGGCTCCGACGTTCTCGGGATGGGTGAGCACGGTCCACCGGCCCGGCAACCGCCGCCGCACGGTCAGGCCGAAGCCGCCGCCCTGCCGTGGCGCCACCCGCTCCGGCTCGTCGTCGACGACCACCCCGGCCCCGGGCGCCAGCCTGCGCCCGAGCACGTGCAACGCCGGCGCCAGCGGATCCGCCCCGGCCGGCGCGAGCGCCCCGTCCACCAGCAGCAGGTCGATGTCGGCCAGGCCGTCCAGCGCGTCCACGTCGTACCACTCGCCGGTCCGCCCGTCCACGGCGAGCTCGCCCAGCCCCACCAGGCGCACCGACACCGAGGCCAGACCGTGCTCGGCCACCAGGGCCCGCAGAGCCGTGACCCGGGACGTGTCGTGGTCGACCACCTCGAGCCGCCCGCCGGCGCCGGCCAGCGCGTAGCCCAGCCAGACCGCCGACGGCCCACCGCCCAGCGCGACCACCAGAGCGGGCCGGCGTTCCCGGACGACGTGCACCAGCCCGAGCAGGTCGGTCGGGTGCAGCCCGGCGCCCGACGGCATCGGCGCCCGCGGCGTCACCAGCTGGAAGAGCTGCAGCAGGGCCTCGATCTCCAGGCTCTGTTCGCGCAGCAGCAGTTCGGCCCCGCGGCCGGTGAGCCGCTCGGTGCGGGCCATCGCCTCGGTCAGCTCCCGGTGCCGGTCCCCGGCCGCGAGCCGTTCCTTCTCGACCGCGGCGATCACCCGGCGTTGCAGCTGCTCGACGGTGGCGCGCAGGTCACGCACGGTCTCCTGGGTCGCGCGGTGGACGCCGCCGATCCGCCGGGACAGGTGGATCACCCCGGCCAGCACGGCGGTCAGCAGCAACGCGAGCAGGCCGGTGGCGACCGCGGCCTGACCGATCATCGACGCGACCGCGACGCCGAGGGCCACGGGCACGATGACGACCACGCCCACGACCTGCCGCCGGGACAGGCCGCGGAGCCGCCGTACGAGGGCGCGGGCGAGCCGGAGCAGCCGGGTCATGGGGATGCGCACACCGAGGTCAACGCGCACCCGACCCGGCCCGTTACGGGATCGTCAGCAACGCCGGCAACAGCGACATGATCCGCTCGACGAACCGGGCCGGGTCGCCGGTGACCGACACGGTCTGCCGGGCGCGGCGGCTCTGCGCGGCGAACAGGCCGGGGTCGGCCCGGTAGCGGGCGATCAGCGGTTCCACCTCGGAGCGGGTGCAATAGACGGCCGCGTCGCCGTAGAGGCCCCGGTAGCGCGCGGGCGTCGCCACCACACATCCCGCGGCGGCGGCCTCGAACGCCGGACGGGAGAACCACTCGGCCTGCTCGCGGGGCGGGAAGTGCAGATAGAAGTCGAGCTGGTGCAGGAACGGGCGGGGTGCCAGGTCGGCCGCCTGATAGCCGAGCCACGTCGGTTCCAGCGGCACCGAGAGGGAGTCGGCGGGGCGGTCGGGCAGCCGTACGCGGACGTCCGCCTCGGGCAGGCGGCGGCACACGGCGAGGCTGTCGGCGGCGTCGGGCGGCCAGTTCGCCGCGTCGCAGAGGTCGGTTCCGGCGATCGGGGCTCCGGCCGAGGCGCCCGTACGGTCGGCCACCCACCCGGCCGGGGCGAGCGCGACGGGCAGGTCCTCCGGGTCGAGGTTCCCCACTTCCCGCAGGGCGGCCCGCACGCCCGGGTCCTGCGGCACCCAGAGCGGGTCGGCCCCGAAGAGCCGCCGCACCGCGTCCGTGCACGTCGGCGGGTCGTAGCGGTGGTCGCTGCCGTCGGAGCGTACGGGCGCCCGGTCGGCCACGATCAGGGCGCGGGCCGCTCGGCAGCGGGAAGTGTCGCCCGAAGTGAACTGGAGAACCGCCGCCTGGCGCACCACCAGCAGCGCCGCCTCGACCGGGTCGTCCGGCGCGATCCGGTCGGCCACGCCGTCGTTGACCAGGTCCTGCACCGGCGCCGCGAGCGGGACCCGGCGCAGCTGCATCGCCCGGTAGGAGTCGAGCTGCAGCAACGCCACCCGCAGCCCGGCCGTGTGCAGGGCCCGGATCTCGTCCAGGGCCGCCCGCTGCGCGCTCTCCAGGAACCGCCAGTCGGCCACCATCACCACGTCGTACGCCCGCCCCCGCACCTGGCCGAGCAGGTGGTCCGGCGCCGGGAAGGGCCGGTCCGACCCGTCCGCGGGCCGGAACGCGCTGGCCCGCCGGGCCGCGATCAGGTGGTGGTGCCGCTGGTAGGCCGACATGTAGGCGGTCCGGGCCGGGTGCATCCAGTGCGCCCGGATCTCGGACCGCGACAGCGAGCCGGACGAGAGCCGGATCAGGGCGAGCGGCGGCGAGTCCACGTGCCGCACCCGTCCGGCCCCGAACGCGGCCTGGATCCGTCCGATGTATTCGGAGTCGGCCGCCTTGCGCAGCCGGTCGAAGTAACCGACCGTACGCAGCACCGCGCTGCGCCGCAGCAGCAGCGACGACGGGTTGAACCGGCCGCTGCGCACCCCGGGCCGCGTGCACATCAGCTGGTCGGTGACGGCCAGCCCGTCCGAGGTGGTGGCGACCAGCTTGCGGTCGTCGATCAGCGGCCGCACCTGCCGCTCGACGCGCAGCGGGTGCGACCAGTCGTCGGAGTCCTGGAACGTGGCGAACTCACCGCCGGCCGCGTCCAGACCGGCGTTGCGGGCCGCGTACGTCCCCGAGTTCTCCGGCATCCGGATCAGGGTGATCCGCTCGCCCAGCGCCACCGCCTCGCGCAGCACCGGCTCGAACTCCGGCGGCGAGGCGTCGTCCACGATGATCACCTCGATGTTGGCCCAGCTCTGCGCGAGGATCGAACGCACCGCGGTGATCAGCCCGCGGTCGGGGCGGTAGGCGGTCACGATCACCGAGACGCGGTGGGTGCCCTCCACCCGCCCGGGTGCGGCGCAGATGATCCGGTCGAACGGCACGCCGTTGCCGTCGGCCACCACGGGTCCGGGGGCCGGCATCAGCGACTGGAAGGCGGCGGGCCAGGTCCGCTTGCCCGCCTGCAGGTCGGCGTGCAGGCCGGCCCGGGCCGCCTCCCCGATCCGCAGATAGCGCCGCATCAGCTTGCGGGCCCGCTCCGGGCCCTCGTGCGCGAGCGCCAGCTGGGCGTGCAGGGCCTGGTTGGCCGGCGAGAGCGCCCGGGCCCCGCAGGCCCGCCGGATCAGCTCGAACAGCGCGAGCGCGTCGGCCCGGTCGGTCTCGGTCAGCTCCTGCAGCCCGAGGGTGTGCGCGAGCGCGGCCACCAGGCCCGGGTCGATCCGCCGCCGGATCCGGCGCAGCCACCGCCGGTCGCCGCCCCGCGCGGCGGTGAGCAGCTGGTCGAGCGTGCCGTGCTCACCCAGTGCGGCCCGGGCCAGCAGCTCGCGGGCGTCCAGCGAGCGGTTGCGGGAGGCGGTGGCGGTCAGGGCGAGGCGGAACCGGGGCCCGGCCGCCGTCACATGATCATCGAGCAGCCCGGATGGGTTTGACGGCATGCACCGGTCAACGCCCCGACGAACCGGTTGGTTACACCGCGGCCAGCACGGCGGCGGTCACCCGATCGCGCTCGGCCGCCTCGGCCCACGACCCGACCAGGTAGAACGCGTCGACCACGTCACCGCCGAGGGTGGAGATGCGGGCCGCGCGCACCTCGGCGCCGGCCTCGTCGAGCGCGCTCGCCACCCGGTAGAGCAGACCGGGCGAGTCGGCCGCCCGCAGCTCCATCACGGCGGCGTCGGTCGCTACGTCGCGCTGCCAGACGACCCGCGGCGAGGCCGTGCCGCCCCGCGCGCTCATCGCCCGGGCCCGCACCCGCTGGGTCACCGACACGTCCCCCGCGGCCACCCGGCGCAGATCGGCCGCGAGCGCCACCGGGTCGTACGGGCTGCCGTAGCGGGGCTGGGTGAAAAACTCGACGATGGCCCGCCCGTCGACCGTGCTCGCGTTCGCCCCGACCACGTCGAGCCGGTGCATGGCCAGGCAGGCGGCGACCGCGCCGAGCAGCCCGCGCCGGTCGGCGGCGGCCACGGCCAGGCGGTCCCCGTCGAGGTGGACGGCGGGCAGGTCACCCTCGAGCAGCTCGGGGTCGGGGGCCGGGGGCTCGGGCAGCTCACCCGTGTCGAGCGCGGTGTGCACCCGGCTGACCAGCTCGGCCATCAGGCGGCCCTTCCAGTCCGACCAGGCGGCCGGGCCGGTGGCCTGCGAGTCGGCCCGGGCCAGCGCGTGCAGCAGGTCGAGCGTGGCCGGGTCGCCGACCTGCTCGGCCACGGCCGAAATGGTCATCGGGTCGCTCAGGTCGCGGCGGGTCGCCACGTCGGGCAGCAGCAGGTGCAGCCGGACCAGCTTCTCGATCGTCGCCACGTCGGCCGGCGCCAGCCCGATCCGGGTCGCGATCTCGCCCGCGATCGGCGCGCCGACCAGGCTGTGGTCGCCGGGCAGGCCCTTGCCCACGTCGTGCAGGAAGGCGCCGATCAGCAGCAGGTCGGGGCGGTCGACCTCGCGCGCGTGGGCGGTGGCCTCGTACGCGGCCTGCACGAGGTGCCGGTCGAGGGTGAACCGGTGGATCGGGTGGTGCTGGGGCAGGCTGCGCATCCGCGCCCACTCCGGCAGCCAGGCGTCGATCAGCCCGTAGCGGTCGCACGCCTCCCAGGTGGGCAGCAGGCCCGGCCCCGAGCCGAGCAGCGAGACCAGGGCGGCGCGGGCGGCGGGCGGCCACGGGGTGGGCAACGGCGGGCAGAACGCGGCCAGCCACTCGCAGGTGGCCCGGGCGATCGGCAGTTGCACGGTGGCGGCCGCGGCGGCGACGCGCAGCGACAGGCTGGGGTCGGGGACCGGGCCGATCGCGGTGCGGGCGAGGACCAGTTCGCCGTCCTGCTCGACCACGTCACGCGCGACCGGGCGACGCGAAGGTGTTCCGGCCGGCATTCCCCGGCGACGGCCGCTGCGGAGCCGGTCGGTGGCGCGCCAGGCGTCGTCCAGGGCGTGGGCCACCGTACGGGCGTCCCCCGCGACCCGGCGCAGCAGCGCGTCCCCGTCGTCGAGGTCGAGCAGGTCGGCCACCGCCGCACGTTCCTGGGCGACGAGCCGGTCGACCCGGCGCCCGACCGCGAGGTGCAGGGCGTCGCGGGTGTCGAGAAGTCGCAGGTTGGCCGCGCGCACCGCGGGACGCATGGTGTCGGCCACCCCGGCCCGGCCGATCGCGCGCAGCAGGGTGACGTCGCGCAGCCCGCCCGCCGCCTCCTTGAGGTCGCCCTCGAGCAGGAACGCGAGCTCGCCGTGGCTCGCCCACCGGGCCACGGTCAGCTCCTTGAGCGCGGGCAGCAGCCGGACGGCGGTGCGCCGCCACTGGTCGCCCGCGGCGGCCACGAGTTCGGCGGTCAGGGCCGCGTCGCCGGCCACGTGGCGGGCGTCGAGCAGGCCGAGGGAGACCTTGACGTCGTCGTGCGCGACCGACAGCGCCTCCGGCAGCGTGCGCACGGAGTGGTCGAGGCCGAGCCGGGCGTCCCAGATCGGGTACCAGAGCGAGGCGGCGATCCGGTCGATGCCGGCCGCGCCGTTGTGCAGCAGCACGAGGTCGAGGTCGCTGTAGGGCGCGCAGTCGCGCCGCCCCAGCCCGCCGACCGCCACCAGGCTGACGCCGGGCAGATGGCTGGGGAACAACTCCTGCAACCACGCGTCGAGCGCCGCCGCCCGATCCTGCCGGGCCGCGGCGCCGATGTGTTCGCGAAGTTTGTCCAGCGAGCCGCCGGCCGGCACCTGCGGTGGGGTCGGCGGCTCGCTGGGCATGTGTGTCAACGTGGCGATCGATCAGAGCGCGTCGAGGCCGCGCTCGCCGGTGCGGACCCGGATCACGTCGTCGACCGACGTGACCCAGACCTTCCCGTCACCGATCTTGCCGGTCTTGGCGGCCGTGACGACGGCGTCGACGATCTTCTCGACGTCGATCTCGTCGGTCACCACCTCAACCTTGATCTTGGGCAGGAACTCCACCGTGTATTCCGCTCCGCGGTACACCTCGGTGTGGCCCTTCTGCCGGCCGTAGCCCTGTACCTCGCTCACGGTCAGGCCGGTCACGCCGAGCGCGTGCAGAGCCTCCTTCACCGCGTCGAGCTGGTACGGCTTGATGACCGCGGTCACCAGCTTCATGCTCAGTCCTTCCATCGGTGCAGTCATAGGAGAATCTAACCGGCGACCTTCTGGCTGACGTCCGCCTTGCCGTCGGCGTCCACCGCGGTGCCCGGCTTGAGGCCGGCCATGGCGAACGCGCCGCCCCCGCCGGAGCCACCGGCCGGGGTGAGGTCGTAGCCCGACTCACCGTGGGCCGCGATGTCGATGCCGCCGACCTCGTCCTCCTCGCTGACCCGGCCGAGCTTGACGGCCTTGAGGATGTAGGCGAGAACGGCCGCGATCACGAACGAGTAGACCGTGACGGCCAGGCTGCCGACGAACTGGCGGCCGAGCTGGGTCGCGCCGCCGCCGTAGAACAGACCCTCGGAGGCGCCCAGAACGTCGGTGATCGCACCGTTGACCTGGGTGGTGGCGAACAGACCGATGAACAGCGAGCCGATCCAGCCACCGACGAAGTGCACGCCGACGACGTCGAGCGAGTCGTCGTAGCCGAAGCGGTACTTCAGGCCCACGGCCAGGGCGCAGACCGCACCGGCGATGATGCCGAGTAGCACGGCCGGCAGCGGGGCGATGAAGCCACAGGCCGGGGTGATGGCGACCAGACCGGCCACCGCACCCGAGGAGGCGCCGACCAGGGTGGGCTTGCGGTCGCGGAACCACTCGACGACGAGCCAGCCGACAACCGCGGCGGCCGTGGCGAGCTGGGTGTTGACGAAGGCGACGGCGGTGGTGCTGTCGACGGTCAGCTCGGAACCGGCGTTGAAGCCGAACCAGCCGAACCACAGCAGGCCGGCGCCGAGGGCGACGAACGGCACGTTGTGCGGGCGCATGTTCTCGCGCGGCCAGCCGATGCGCTTGCCGAGCACGATCGCGACGGCCAGGGCCGCGGCACCGGCGTTGATGTGAACCGCGGTACCACCCGCGAAGTCGAGCGCCTTGACGCCGGCGCCGATCCAGCCGCCGCCCCAGACCCAGTGGGCCACGGGAACGTAGACCAGGGTGAACCAGCCGAACGCGAACAGGACCCAGCCGGCGAACTTGAACCGGTCGGACAGGGCACCGCTGATCAGGGCGACCGTGATGATGGCGAACATCATCTGGAAGGCCATGAAGACGTACGTGGGAATGCCGGTCTCGCCCCACATCTCGGAGACCCAGCCGGTGCTGGTGCCGGCGTAACCCCAGTTGCCGATGATGTTGTTGACGCCCTCGGAGCCGTTCGCGCTGAACGCGAGCGAGAAGCCGTAGAGAGCCCAGAGAATGGAGATGAGCCCGATACTCGAGAAGCTCATCATCATCATGTTCAGAACGCCCTTGGACCGGTTGAGGCCACCGTAGAACAGCGCCAGACCCGGAGTCATGAGCAAAACGAGCGCAGACGACAGGAGCAACCAGGCGGTATTGCCGGTGTCGATCTCCACGCTGCCTCCTCTCGGAATTTAAGGTGTCCCCTCACACAGCCACGGGCGGCGTCGCCGGTCGGCCGGTTTCGTGACGAGAGACTTCCGGTCGGAGGTTTCACGCACGGTCTACGCGCGATTTCCGGCGCGTGACGGACTGTTTCGTACGTGTGAAGAAAGCCTCACACCCTAGTCAGAAAAAGGGCGTGAACTGGGACAATCAGCGCATCAGTCGGCGCGGCCGATTGTCACCGGCCGATCACCGAAGCGCATATTCGAGGGTGTGACGCTCGTAATCGAGCAGCCGCAGGTCGCGCATCGGGCGTCGGAGATGCCCTTTGTGAACAATGCGAACGAACGCCGGGTCGCCGGCCGCGGCCATGCGGCGGATGCCCTCGACGTGGTCGACGATCCGCTTGCGGATGGTGCGCACCAGGCGGTGCCGGTCACGTGGGATCAGCCCGTAGGCGTCGGCGAACAGCCGCAGGCGGCGTGGCCGGTTGGGCCGCTTCCACCCCAGCGTGTACGAATCCCGGTCGCTGAACAGCGGCACCCAGGTCCAGGCGGCGTAGGCCACGTCATAGATGCGGGCGCCGGGCGAGGCCAGGTCGAAGTCGATCAGGGAGAGCGTGCCGTCGGGGCGCCAGACCACGTTGTGGGGGGCGGCGTCGTGGTGGCAGATCACCTCGGTGTCGGGCGGCGGCGGGCCGAACGAGCGCCACACCGCGCCCGGCGGGGGCACAAATCCGTATTGCGCGTCGTGGAACATCCGGAGCATCGTGGCCACCGTGACCAGCGCCTCCTCGGTCACCCAGTGGGGCGCCAAGGGGTATTCGCCGCACTCGCCGTCGAGGTAGGACAAGACCTCGCGGCCCTTGTCGTCCATGCCCAGCGCGCGGGGCGAGCCGGTGAAGCCCACCCGCTCGAGGTGGTTGAGGAGGCCGTGCACGGCCGGCGTCCACGGGCCGGCGTTGCGCCGCACGGTGTCGCCGACCTTGGAGACGGTGCTGACGTTCCCGCCGTGCAGCGGGATCTCCCGCTCCTGCGTCACCAACACCCTCCCCTGCTCCGCTGCCAACGCTGACCTCCGAGACTACGCGGCGCTGCCAAGCAGAGCCTCGACGAAGGCGGCCGGCTCGAACGGGGCCAGGTCGTCCGGCCCCTCACCCAGGCCCACCAGCTTGACCGGAATGCCCAGCTTGCGCTGGACAGCGATGACAATTCCACCCTTCGCGGTGCCGTCGAGCTTGGTGAGCACCACACCTGTCACGTCCACCACTTCGGTGAACACGCGGGCCTGCTCGAGACCGTTCTGCCCGGTCGTGGCGTCGAGCACGAGCAGGGTCTCGTCGACCGGGCCGTGCTTCTCGACGACCCGCTTGACCTTGCCCAGCTCGTCCATCAGGCCGACCTTGTTCTGCAGCCGGCCCGCGGTGTCGATGACCACGGTGTCCACGCCCGTGTCGATACCCCGCTTCACGGCGTCGAAAGCCACGCTGGCCGGATCTCCCCCTTCCGGGCCCCGGACGGTCTCGGCGCCGACCCGCTCACCCCAGGTCTGGATCTGGTCGGCGGCGGCGGCGCGGAACGTGTCGGCCGCGCCGAACAGCACCGTACGGCCGTCGGCGATCAGCACCCGGCCGATCTTTCCGCAGGTGGTGGTTTTGCCGGCGCCGTTCACGCCGACCACCAGCATCACCGCGGGCCGGCCGTCGTGCGGGGTGGTCCGCAGGCTGCGGTCCATCTCGGGGTCGAGCGCGGCCACCAGTTCCTCGGCCAGCTGCTCGCGGACCTCGGCCACCGTCCGCGTGCCGAGCACCCGGACCCGCTCCCGCAGCCGCTCGACGATCACCTGGGTGGCCTCGACGCCGACGTCGGCGCTGATCAGGCTGTCCTCGATCTCCTCCCAGGCGTCCTCGTCGAGGTGGTCGCGGGAGAGCACGCTGAGCAGGCCGCGACCGAAGACGCTCTGCGAACGCGAAAGGCGGGCCCGCAGGCGCACGAGGCGGCCGGCCGTGGGCTCCGGCCTCTCGATCTCCGGCGCCTTCTCCTCGACCGGCGCCTCGATCAGCGGGGGCAGACCTTCGTCGACCTCGGCCGGAACCACCAGCGGGGGCGTCTCGACCCCCGGCTCGGCGGCGGACGGGCGCTCCAGCGTCGTCGTGTCGCCGCCGGTCTCCGACGGGGGGAGCTCGCGGCGGCGCATGCGGGGCACGACCAGGCCGATCGCGCCCGCCAGCAGGACGACGAGCAGGATGACTGCGGCGACGACGTATTCCATAGCCGAAATCCTGACAGATGTCCGCGGCCTGCGTGGCGTCGCCTGCCCAGTGGCATCCTCCGTCACATGTAGTCGCCCGTCCGGCGGCGTCCCGCATCACATGTGGTCGCCCGCCCGGTGGCAACTTGCATGACATGTGCAGGAGGATGTAGTCCCCTCGACCCCTCGCGACAAGGCTCTCTCACGTGACCGCTCACCTGCTCATAGGCCCGCTGCTGCGCCGCGTCGTCGGCGACCGCGCCACCATCTGGGTCGAGACCACGGAACCCGCGTTCGTGCGTGTCGAGGCCGAGGGCGGCGGCGCCGGGTCCACCCCCACCTTCACCGCGTACGGGCATCACTACGCGATCGTGGTCGTCGACGGGCTCCGCCTCGACGCCGCCAGCGCCTACCGGGTGTTCCTCGACGACCGCCAGGTCTGGCCGTCGCAGGAGTCGACCTACCCGCCGTCGGTGATCCGCACCCGCCCGGCCGACGACGCCGAGGCCCCCGTACGCCTGATCTTCGGCTCCTGCCGTGAGGCGACCCCCAGCTCCAACAGCCGCAAACTGCCGCCCGACGCCCTCGACGCCTACAGCCGGCGCCTGATGGCCGACCCGCAGAACCCGGAACTGCGCCCCGACCTGATCGTCCTGCTCGGCGACCAGGTCTACGCCGACAACACCTCGGCCAAGGTCAAGCGGTTCCTGAAGCGGCGCCGGCCGGCCCACCACGACGGCCCGGACGACCAGGTCATCACGTTCGACGAATACACCAAGCTCTACCTCGAGTCGTGGCGCGACCCCGAGGTGCGCTGGCTGTTCGCGACCGTGCCGAGCGTCATGATCTTCGACGACCACGAGCTGATCGACGACTGGAACACCTCCGAGTCGTGGCACAAGGAGATGCTCGAGAAGCCCTGGTGGCTCGAGCGCATCACCGGTGGCCTGGCGTCCTACTGGGTCTATCAGCACCTGGGCAACATGAGCCCCGACGAGTTGGCCGTCGACCCTCTCTTCCAGAAGGTCACCACGGTCGACGACGCCACCGACCTGCTGCACGACTTCGGCCGGGTGGTCGACAGCGGGGAGCAGCCGTACCAGTGGAGCTACGCCCTCGACGTCGGCCGCACCCGCGTGGTGATGCTCGACAACCGCTGCAGCCGCGTGCTGACCCCCGACCGCCGCGAGATGCTGCCCGCCGGCGAGTGGAACTGGTTCGTCGACCAGGCCCACGGCGAGTACGACCACCTGGTCGTCGGCTCGTCCCTGCCGTGGCTGATGCCGCCCGCGATCCACTACCTGGAGGCGTGGAACGAGAGCACGGCCGCGTCGCACCGCCCCCGGGTGGCGGCCGCCGCCGAGAAGCTGCGCCGCGCGGTCGACCTCGAGCACTGGGCCGCGTTCAGCCGCTCGTTCAACGCCCTGGGCGAGCTGTTCCGCCGGCTGGGCGAGGGCGGCACGGGATCACCCGGCCACCGGGTCGGGGCCGGCGGCGCCTACGCGGCCCCCGCGTCGATCAGCGTGCTGTCCGGTGACGTCCACCACTCGTACGTGGCCGAGGTCGACTTCGGCACCCGCATGGCCACGCCGGTCATGCAGCTGACCTGCTCGCCGGTGCACAACCAGGTGCCCGCGTTCATGCGCCCGCTGATGCGTTTCAGCTGGTCGCGGGCCGCCGCCCACGCCGTCCGCGGTGTCGCCCGCTCGGCCGGTGTGCGCCGCCCCGCCTGGACGTGGAAGCGCCTGGCCGGCCCCTATTTCGGCAACGCCATCAGCACCCTGCTGCTCGACGGCCCGGCCGCCACGGCCAAGGTCGAGGGCACCGACAAGGACGGCAACCTGTTCGAGGTGGCCGAGGTGCCGTACCCCCGCTGACCCGGCTTCTGCGGCAGGATGGCGGTCGATGGATACCTGGATTGCGCCACCCGCGAACCGCGTGCCCGAACCCCGGACCGGCCCCGAGCGGGCCATGCTGCAGGGCTGGCTCGACTGGCACCGCCAGACCCTGCTGACCAAGTGCGCCGGCCTGACCGCCGAGCAGCTCAGGACGGCTTCCGCCCCGCCGTCCGACCTGACCCTGCTCGGCCTGGTCCGCCACATGTCCCAGGTCGAGCGTTCCTGGTTCCGCTTCCGGGCGGCCGGCGACCGCACGGCCTTGATGATCTACACGCTGAACGACAACGAGAACAGCGACTTCGACGACGTCGCCACCGCCGACCCCGCGGCTGACCTGGCCACCTTCACTGACGAGTGCGCGGCGGCCGACGCTGCCGTGGCTTCGCTGGCCCTGGATCACGAGTTCAGCACGGCCCGCGGCACCATCAGTGTCCGCTGGGTCTACCTGCACATGATCGAGGAATACGCCCGCCACAACGGCCACGCCGACCTGCTGCGCGAACGCGTCGACGGCGCCACCGGCGCCTGACGGCTCAGATGTCGAGGGCCTTGCGCAGGTAGTCGAGGTGTTCGGGGCCCGACCAGCGGTAGGCCGACAGACCGGCCGCGCGCGCCCCGCGTACGGCCCGGTCGTCGTCGTCGATGAACAGCACGAACTTGGGGGCCAGGCCGACCAGCTCGCACGCCTTCTCGAAGAACTCGGGCGCCGGCTTGTGGGCCTTGATCTCCCACGAGCTGATCACCACGTCGACCTCGCCGGCCAGGCCCAGGGCGTCGAGGTCGGCGCGCAGGCGGTCGGTGGCGTTGGTGGCCAGCCCGACCGTGCGGCCGGCGGCGCGCACCTCGCGGACGAACGCCAGCACCTCGGGGTCGGGCTCGCCGCGGTAGGTCTGCCACTGCGTGACCACCGCGCGGGCCACCTCGATGTCGAGCGGCAGCCGCTCGGCGACCAGCTCCATCCACTCGGCGTCGGTGATCTCGCCGGCCATCGCGGGGCGGTAGATGTCCCACGACATCGCCGTCTCCAGCAGGGCGGCCGGCTTCAGCCCGTTCTCCACCTCGGCGGCGATCATCGGGGCCGGATCCCAGCGGCGCAGAACGCCGTCCAGGTCGATGAGCAGGGCCTGGGCGCGTTCGCGCGTCATGTGGGTCTAATCCTCCGAGTCGTGCTTGAGCCTTTGGCTGATCACCTGGGTCACACCGGCGCGCATCGTGACGCCGTACAGGGCGTCGGCGACCTCCATCGTGCGCTTCTGGTGCGTGATGATCAGCAGCTGGCTCTTCTCCCGCAGCTGCTCGAAGAGCGTAATCAACCGGCCCAGGTTGACGTCGTCGAGGGCCGCCTCGACCTCGTCCATGATGTAGAAGGGCGAGGGCCGGGCCCGGAAGATCGCGCACAGCATCGCCACCGCGGTCAACGAGCGCTCACCACCCGAGAGCAGCGACAGCCGTTTGATCTTCTTGCCCGGCGGCCGCGCCTCGACCTCGACGCCGGTGGTCAGCATGTCTTCCGGGTCGGTCAGCACCAGCCGGCCCTCACCGCCCGGGAACAGCACCTGGAAGACCACCTGGAACTCGCGGGCGGTGTCTTCGAAAGCCGACGTGAAGACCTCGAGGATGCGGTCGTCGACGTCCTTGACCACGGTCAGCAGGTCCTTGCGGGTGGCCTTGAGGTCTTCGAGCTGGTCGGAGAGGAACTTGAACCGCTCCTCCAGCGCCGCGAACTCCTCCAGCGCCAGCGGGTTGACCTTGCCCAGCAGGGACAGGTCGCGCTCCGCCTTGTTGGCCCGCTTCTCCTGGGTGGGCCGGTGGAACGGCACCGGCTGCGGCTCCGGCTTGCCGTCCTTCTCGGCCTGGGCCACGTCGGCCTGGGTCGGCGGCACCGGCTGCTCGGGGCCGTACTCGGTGATCAGCGTGTCGACGTCGAGCGAGAAGTCCTCGGCCGCCTTGGCCTCGAGCTGCTCGATGCGCAGCCGCTGCTCGGCCCGGGCCACCTCGTCGCGGTGCACCTCGTTGGTGAGCCGCTCCAGCTCGGAGACCAGCCGCTTGGCCCCGGCCCGCACCTCCTGCAGCTCGGCCTCCCGCAGCGTACGGGCCTGGGCCAGCTCGTCGCGGACCTCGATGGCGGCGGCCAGAGACGTCCGTACGCGGGCCAGCGCCGCCCCGGCCCCCAGCGCGACCGCCTTGGCGATCTCGGCACCCCGGGCTCGCGCCTGCCGGCGGGCGGCGGCACGTTCGCGGGCCTGGCGTTCGGCGTTGGCCTGACGCAGCAGCGAGTCGGCGCGACCGGCGATCGAGGCCACGCGCTCCTCGGCCGTACGGACCGCTAGCCGCACCTCCATCTCGTTCTGCCGGGCCTGCGGCACCAGCGCACCCAGCCGGTCGCGCTCCTCGGTCGAGGGTTCCTCGTCGATCGGGGTCGCCTCGGCCAGCGCCAGCCGTTCCTCGAGCTCGGCCACGCGCATCAGGTCGGCCTCACGCGCCGACTCCGCCTTCTGCCGGGCGGCGCCGAGACGCTCGGTCTCGGCCTTGGCCGACCGGGCGGCGGCACCGAGCTCGGCCAACCGGCGGGCCGCCTGATTCCGTACGCCCTCGGCTGCCCGCTTGGCGGCGGCCGCGACGTTCACGGCCTCCTTGTGCCGGGCCACCTCGGCCCGGGCGTCGCCCAGCTGCTGCTTGAGCTCGACGATCGACTCCTCGGCGGTGACCCGCTGGGCTTTGGCCTCGTCGACGGCGGCCTGCACCTCGAGATAACTGGTCGCCTTCCCGGAGCCACCGGCGGCCGCGTACGCCCCCAGAACGTCCCCGTCCGGCGTGACCGCCCGGAGTTCGCTGTTGGCGGTGATCAGCGCGACGGCGGCGCCATGATCCGGCACCAGGACGACATCGCGCAGCGCCCGGTTGAGCGCGGGGCGCAGGTTGTCGGGGCAGCCGATCACGTCGGGCGCCCACACCGACCCCTCGGGCAGGGCCGGGCGCAGCGCGTCGAGCGAACCCTGCATGCCCGGACCGGCCGGCGACGCCACGACCAGCGCGGCCCGCCCGGCGTCGGCGATCTTGAGCGTGCGCATGGCCTCGACGGCCTCGTCCACTCCGGAGAGCGCGACCGCGTCGGCCAGTGAACCCAGCGCGGCGGCGAGGGCGGCCTCGTGTCCGGGCTGGACGGTGAGCACCGACGCCAGGCTGCCGAGCAGTCCGGGCACCTCGCCCGCCTTGGCCAGCAGCGCACCGGCGCCATCCTTGCGCTTGAGTCCGAGCGCCAGCGCCTCCTCGCGGGCCTTCCAGCTGGCGGCGTCCTTCTCGGCGGCCCGCTCGGCGTCGGAGAGCTCCTTGACGACCGCGGCCGCCCGGTCGTGGGCGTCGACCGCCTCGGCGTGCCGCTCGTCGAGTTCGACGTTGCCCCGGTCCGCTTCGGACGACTCGGCCGCGACCGCGTCCACCTCGGACTGGGCGGCTTCGGCACGCATCATCGCGTCGGTGTGGGCGGCGGCCAGGCGTTCGATCTCGTCGGTGGCACCCTCGGTGCGGGCGCGGGCCGCGTTCACGTTGCCGACCAGCTTGGCCAACCCCTCGCGGCGGTCGGCGATGGCTTTCGCGGCCGTACGGAGGGCACCCTCGGCCGCCGCGAGCTGACGCTCCAGGTCCTGGCGGTGTTCGATCGCCTCGGCCAGGCGCATCTGGTCCTCGGTGAGGGCCTCGCGCAGCTCCTCCTCCTGCTCCCGTACCCGCTCGGACTCGGCAACCAGCTGGTCGGGGTCGCGGCCCGGCCGTTCCTCGTCGGGGGTGGCGGCCAGGTGACGCAGCCGTTCCGTGGCGAGCTGCTCGGTCGAGCGGAACCGTTCCTGCAGGGCGGAAAGCTTGTACCAGACGTCCTGCGCGGCCTGCAGCAGCGGAGCGTCCTCGGCGTGGGCGAACTCGAGGTCGGCCAGGTGGCGCTGGACCTCGCGGTTCTCGTCCTCGACCTGGCCGCGGCGCTCCCGCATGGCCGACTCGTCGGCGATCTCCTTGTCGAGGGTGGTGCGCAGCGTGTGCAGGTCGTCGGCGAGCAGCCGGAGCCGGGCGTCGCGCAGGTCGGCCTGGATGCCGGCCGCGCGCCGGGCCACCTCGGCCTGCTTGCCGAGCGGCTTGAGCTGGCGCCGCAGCTCGGCCGTGAGGTCGGTGAGCCGGTTGAGGTTCACCTGCATGGCGTCCAGCTTGCGGATCGCCTTCTCTTTGCGCTTGCGGTGCTTGAGGACACCGGCCGCTTCCTCGATGAAGGAGCGGCGGTCCTCCGGCTTGGCGTGCAGCATCGCGTCGAGCCGGCCCTGACCGACGATGATGTGCATCTCCCGGCCGATGCCGGAGTCGCTCAGCAGTTCCTGGATGTCGAGCAGCCGGCACTGGTTGCCGTTGATCTCGTATTCGCTGGCGCCGTCGCGGAACATCCGCCGGGTGATCGACACCTCGGTGTACTCGATCGGCAGCGCGCCGTCGTTGTTGTCGATCGTGAGCGTCACCTCGGCGCGGCCCAGCGGCGCCCGGCCGGACGTGCCGGCGAAGATGACATCCTCCATCTTGCCGCCGCGCAGTGCCTTGGCGCCCTGCTCGCCGAGAACCCAGGCGATGGCGTCGACGACGTTGGACTTGCCGGAGCCGTTGGGGCCCACCACACAGGTGATGCCCGGCTCCAGCCGCAGCGTCGTAGCGGAGGCGAAGGACTTGAAGCCCTTGACCGTCAGGCTCTTGAGGTGCACGGATCTCCGGGGGTCAGTCGTTTCTGCTTCGGCGCAGAGTACCCCCGGCACGTGTCAACGACCCCACCCGCCGCTCCGCAACCCGCAGAAACCAGACAAAAAGCTACACACCACCACCGCCGGTAACCAACCCACCACCCAGCCAGCCCTGCTCAAAGCCGGGCACGCCCCCGTCAAGCCCCTCCCACACGAACGCAAAGTCCCTCCGCACGGATGCGACCCCTCCGCGCGGGCCCGACTTCCCCTCCACACGAGCGCGACACCTCTGCGCGTGCGACACTCTCCCGCTCCCTTCCGCAGGGCGCAGCTCCCTCCGTGCGGGTGCGACACTTCTCACTCAGCAGCAGCCCTACCGGGTACGGCTGCGCGACGGCCCCCATCAGCGGGCCGCGGCACTTCGCCTGCCAACCGGCCGGCGCTGCCACCGCGCGGGATATGGCGCCGTCAACCACCAGCACCGCGGGAGCCGTCAGCACGAAGCGAGCCATCACGCGAGCTGCCAGCGCGGAGCGAATTGTCGGATGGTGACCGCAATTGGTGGATCGGCAGCAGGCGAAGAGGCGACCAGGAGGCCGAAAAGGGCAAAAAGGTGCGCGCCGCCACGAGGTGGAGGCGCGCGATTTCGGGGTGTGCGTCTTTGGTTCTAAGGGGGATCTATGGCCGCCACGAGTGTCGGGAGCTCGGCTGCGGCGGCCGGGTGGAGCTCAGGTCAGCGCGGGCTCGGTCAGCCGCGCGAAATCGTCTGCCTCCGCGGCGGCTGCCGCCAGACGATCGTTTTCCGCCCGGAGGCGGGTGACCTCGAACTCCAGGGCCTGCACCCTGGAACGCAGACGGGTGACCTCGTCGAGCAGGCGCCGATCGGGCGCCGCACCTACGTGGCCAAAGAGGGCCTTCGCCATGGTGACTCCTTGAGAAGCACTGCTTCTTCTTGTGGATAGCGTTGCCGGAGAGGCCGACCAACGCGCGCACAGCGAGCACCCCACACTGAACCCAAGGGCACGCTTGAGCACAGAATCGTGCACCCTAGGAAAGTTTTCTCAAGGTGCAGATCGCTCATGTCCGACTGGAACCGGGCATGAGTGGGCGCGACTGGCGACACCTCCATAGTCCGCCGTAGCCCAGAATCCGTCAAGCGCTGCGGAGGCGTCCCGCCGTAGCGAAGCAGTGAATCATGCCACCCGATTGGCCGTCATCAGGCCAAACAGCTCCTTGACACTGCCTCGGCCCACTCCTCTCACGCATCACAAGATCCAAAACGGACGCCAAAGTTGGCATGCCCGGATCGGTCAGCCCCCAGATCTTGACTCCGGAACCCTCTCGAGCGCGACCCGCTTCCCCACAACCGCCCCATTCACACGCACCACAACCGACCAATCCCGCGCCGCGGACCCCGGAACCACCGCAAGCCATCACCGCCACAGAAGAAACAAGAACGACCGGCCGTCGCCGTATCAAGATCGCGAAAGCTCGCCGGCCGCGCGGCGCACGGGCTGGCGCAGCTCGGCGGCGCGGCGCGGCACAGCGCGCGGGCGGCTGCGGTGCGGCGCAGGTTCACGACGACGTCGACGAAGTGAGAGTTGCGGCAATGCGGGTGGGGCCGTGAGGGCTGAGCGAGGCATGATCTTGGAAGGCTAGAACGGACTTTTGTTACAAAAAGGGCGGCAAATCGGGTAAAAAGCGCGTAATTGTGTCGCCTAGTTGACACAGTGTCTGGCGAGTGGCGGCCTGTTTCGTTGCCTCCATCGTGAATCCGACCCCGTCGCGCGAGCGCATCTGTCTGCTTACCGGCGGCGGGTACCCGTACCGGAGGGACGCCCTCAGCGGATGGTGCCGCACGCTCGTCGAAGGGCTGCGCCGCTATCGGTTCGAGTTGCTCACCGTCACGGATCGGGAACCGCCGGCCGCGCCCGCCTATCCGCTTCCGCTCAACGTGGGCTCGGCGCGAGCCGTCGCCGTCGGGCGTGACTCCAAGCGACCTGACCAGAGACATGACCAGCGCCACGAACCGCGGCGCTACCCATGCCCCGATCAACGTCATGACCACGGGCACGACCAGTGCCACGACCAGGGACGCGAGAGCCGCCACGACAGTTGTCAGGTCGGCCATTTCGACGATCTTCTCAAGGGCCACCACCGCAGCTGGGTGGGGGAACAGGACCACGACAACGACCAGGCCGGCAACGCCCTCGAAAATCGGGACGACCACGCAAGTGGGAGTGAGGCGCGAGACAGCCGAGCAAACGGAAGCTGGGCCCTGGACGGGAGCGGGTCGCGGGACGGCCACGCGAACGAGAACAAGGCGCGGGACGGCCACGTCGACGGGGGCGGGGCGCCGGACGGCCAGGAGCTGGGTGCGGGCGAAGGCAAGGGGCGGAAGAACGGCCGTACGGGCTGGCGGGAAAACCGTCAGGAGAAGCGCGAAGCCGCCGAACGTGCCCGCTCCGCGGCGGCCATGCTGTGCGGCGGCCTGATCGGCGAGGCCGAGAACGCCGAGCTGATCTTCGCCGACGGGCTGCGCCGGATCGCCGAGAACACCGCTGTTCTGCCGGGTCTTCCGCTGGCCGACGCGCTGCTCGAGTCGTGGCGTACGGGACATGCCCGCGAGGGCGAACTCCCCCTGCCCCGCCTCAGCGTGCGCGACGCCCGGACGGCGGCCACCCTGCTGCGGCACGCGCTCGGCGCGCTCACCGTCGACCTGCCCGAGTCGGACCTAGTGCACTGCATCGGCGGCACCACCCCGCTGCTCACCGCGCTCGCCGGGCGCTGGCGTCAGGGCATCCCGCTGCTGCTCACCGAGGCCCGCGCCCCGGTCGCCCGGCACAAGCCGCACGAGGAGCGACTCTCGCCGGCCGTACGCACCGTGTTGCGCCGGTTCCGGGCGGCGGTCGCGCGCACCGGCTACGCCGAGGCCGAGCTCATCGCCCCGCTCAGCTCCTATCACCACAGTTGGGCCCTGCGGCACGGCGCCCGGGCCACCAAGCTCGTGCAGGTGCCCGCGGGTGTGGACCCGTCGGAGTATCCGGGGGCACCGGAGCCGGAGACCGACCCGGCCGTGGTCTGGGCCGGGTCCGGTGGGCCGGACAGCGGACTCTCCCCGTTGCTGGCCGCGTTCCAGCAGGTCGCCGCGGCTATCCCGGGGACCGTGCTGCACCTGGTCGGCGTCACTGCGGCACATGAGGACTACTGCGCCGAGCAGATCGAACGTACGGGGCTGGGCCGGGCCGTACGGCTGCACCCGTTGCCCGCCGATCCGCGCGACCGCTACACCGCCGGTCATGTCGTGGCCCATGTGCCGGGGCCGGCCGACCCGCCGTACCGGCTGATCGAGGCCATGATGTCGGGCCGCGCGGTGGTCGGGGTGGACGTGGGCCCGGCCGCCGAGACACTCGGTGACGCGGGTGTGCTGGTGCAGCCGGACGACCCGGCCGAGCTCGCGATCGCGGTGGTCGGCCTGCTGCGCGCGCCGGGCCGCCGACGGGCCCTGGGCGAGGCCGCGCGCCGGCGTGCGCTCATGCACTTCACCAACGACCGGGTGGTGCGGGTCTACGGCGCGCTCTACGCCGATCTTGCGGCCCGACCCGCGCCGCCCTCGTTCGAGCTGGCGCTGGCGGTGCCGGCGCCGCGCAACCAGCCCCCGGCCACCCTGCGGTGGCTGGTCAACGAGGCGCGGACCGAGCCCCCAGCGCCCCTGCACCCACTGGCCGGTGAAACACGGACCCAGCCCCCAGCCACCCCGCACCCACTGGCCGGTGAAACACGGACCCAGCCCCCAGCCACCCCGCACCCACCGGCTGGTGAAAAGCGAACCGAGCCACAGGCCGGTGAAAGGCGAACCGAACCGCTGGCCGGGGAAAAGCGGACCGACCCCCCAGCCACCCCGCAGCGCCCGGCCGGCGAAACGCGGCCCCAACCACCGGCCACCCCGCGCCCGCTGGTCAGTGAAAGGCAGGACGAATGACGATCACGCCCGCACGTTCGCGCACGGCCTCCCGGCGTACGCGTCGTCGTGTCGCCGGCATTCCCCGGCACTCGCTGACGCCGATGCCCGAGCGGCCACCGGTCGTCCCGGCCGGCCCGGTCGTTCCGCAGACCCACCGCGCCGCGCCGAGCCGTTCCTACCTGTGGGCCGCGCTGCTGCGTTGCGCCCTCTATCTGGGTCCGCTCAGTGTCGCCGCCGCCGCGGCCGAACCCCTGACCCGCGTCGCCTGGCCGGTCCCGATGGCCACGTTCCTGCTGGGCTGGGCGGCGGCACAGGCCCTCACCTGTACGGGCGTCTCGGTCGCCCGTCGCGCCGGCCCCTCCGCCGCGGCCCGTCACGTCGGGCTCGGCTTCGCCGGCGTGGCCGGTCTGTGGTGCTCGCTCGTCTGGATCGCACCACCGGCGGTGATCGGCCCGGACCGCGGCCTGGCCCTGGTGATCGGGCTCGGCGGGCTGGGCACCCTGGCCACCGTCACCGCCGCCCTGGTGACGCGGGCCGAGGCGGCGATCGTGCTGTGGAGCCTGCCCTGCTGGGCCCTGGCCGGGATCACGCTGGCCGAGATCAAGCCGGTCGGCACGCTCCTGCCGGCCGCGATCGTGATCGTCGTGATCCGGGCGTTCCAGCCGGTCGTCGTTCCGGGCCGCCGCGCCCGCCGCCCCCGGTTGAGCCCGGCCGAGCTGCGGCGCGGCGGCGGCTACCTGGTGATCGGCGCGTCCCAGGCGATCTGTGTGGGGCTGGTCTGGCAGGCCGGTCCGTCTGGGTCGACGGCGCCGTTCTGGCTGCCCCTGCTGCTCGCGGTGCCGATCCTCGAGGCGCTGATCGGGTGGCACACCCGGCAGGTCGAGTCGGGCCTGGACACAGCCGAGAGCGGCGCCGACTACCACCGGCACGTCCGCGGGGTCACCCTGATCACGCTGACCGGGCTGGTGCCGCCGTTCGCGGTAGGGGTGTCGCTCGCGCTCGCCGCCTACCGCCTTCCGGCGGGGCTTCCGGGGTTCGCCGACACGCAGTCGGGGGTGCTCGGGCTGGCCGGGGGCACCCTGCTCGGCGGTGTCTTCGCCATCACCTATCTGCTCGCGGCCCGGTCCCGTACGGGAATAGCCGCCACCCTCGCCGCCGCGCCTCCGGTCGCCACCGCGGCCCTCCCGTTCCTTCCGCTGCCGTCGTCCGGGCCGTTACCCGACGCCGTCGCCGTGCTGGCCGCCACGCACCTCGCCGGCCTGCTCGTCATCGCCCTGACCGCCCAGCCGGCCGACCCCCCGTCCCAATGACCAGGCAGCCAGTGACCAACCACCCGACAAAACACGGCGCGTCCGGCCGGGCCCCCGTCCTCATGACCAGGCAGCTACTGGCCACCCGCCCGACAGAACACGGCGCGTCCGGCCGGGCGTCCGTACCGGTGACCGCACAGCCGGCCAAACAGCGCGCGGCCGGCCGAGCCCCCATCCCAGCGATCACGCCGCAACAAGACGCGCCGCCACCAGAAAACACGCCGCCACCGAAACCCCCGCCGCCGGCGAAGCACCCCACAGCCAGCCGAACCCTCAGACGACCGGAGAACATCGTGAAGACCCTGTTCCCCCCGTACGCCCACCCGTCGCCCGAGCTGCCGCTGGACGGCGACACCTGGATCGTCCGCGAGCTGCCGGGCGACCGCCGCTCACTCCACCAGTCGCTGGGCCGGGTCGACCTGGACTGGGGCAGCCGATCACTGGCCGACGTGCTGGCCGACGTGGACGCCTGGCGGGAGGACGGCGCCGAGGGCCTGTTCCTCGACCGGGCCCCGGCCGGTTCCGGCGGCGTCGGCCCGGTCGCGCTGACCGTGCGGCTGGCGGCCCGCCGCGGCCTGCACCGCGTGGTGCTGAACCCGGGCGTGCCGACCCACCCGCTCTATCGGGACCTGGGCGTGCGCATCTGCACCTTCGAGGGCCCGTGGTCGGCCTACCAGAGCTGGGACGGCGACGGGACCCGCCCGGGCGACGGGCACATCGTGCACGGCGTGCCGACGGCGCTGCTCACCGCCGCCCGCCGCCTGATGGGCCGGCGCGGGGCCGGGTTCGGGCTGGCCACCGACGCCAGTCCGCTGGTCAGCGCCGAATCGTACGTGGGCGGGGCTGGCAGCGCGGACAGCTGAACGAGGAGCGGTTCATGAACTGCTCCCGCCGCATGATCGTGCCGCACCGGTGGCACGGCTGGCCCTCCCGGCCGTAGGCGTTGAGCGACCGGTCGAAGTAGCCGCTCTCGCCGTTCACGTTGACGTAGAGCTCGTCGAAGCTGGTCCCGCCGGCGACGATCGCTTCGGCGAGCACGTCCCGCACATGGGCGAGCAGACGGCGTACGGCGGGCCGGGTCAGTTGATCTGTGAGCCGCGCGCCGTGCAGCTGGGCCCGCCACAGGGCCTCGTCGGCATAGATGTTGCCAACACCCGAGATGAGCGTCTGGTCGAGCAGCGCCCGCTTGACCTCGGTGTGCTTGGCCCGCAGCCTGGCCACGAACAGCTCGTCGTCGAAGAGCGGGTCCATCGGGTCGCGGGCGATGTGGGCGATCTCGTCGGGCAGGTCGGCGCCGCCCTCCGAGACCGACAGCCCGCCGAACGTGCGCTGGTCGACGAAGCGCAGCTCGGGGCCGTCGTCGGTGAACGTGAACCGGATCCGCAGGTGTTTCTCGTCCTCGGCCTCGGCCGGCTGCATGAGCAGCTGACCGCTCATGCCGAGGTGGCCGATCACGGCGTCGCCCGAGTCGAGCGGGAACCAGAGGTATTTGCCGCGGCGGGACACGTCGGTGATCGTGCGGCCGTTCAGCAGGGCGATGAAGTGCGCGTCGCCGGTCAGGTGGCGGCGGATCGCGCGGGGGTGGTGCACCTCGACGGACCTGATCGTGCGGCCCACGACCCATTTGGCCAGGCCCTGCCGCACGGTCTCGACCTCGGGCAGTTCAGGCACTGCGACCCTCCCTGGTCAGAGTGTGTATGGCCAGACGGCGACCAGGTAGGCGCCGTACCAGAGGCCGAACGCGGCCCACGCGCTGATCGCGAGCACGGCGACCCGGGGGCGGGCCCGGCCGGCGGCGATCGCGGCGGGGAGCAGCGTCAACAGTACGGGCACGAGCAGGCGCGGCTTCGAGTGGTAGAACCCGGCCTGGCCGTAGACGAGCACCATGGCGATGATCCCGTAGACGGCGAGCGGCAGCCACGGCCGTTGCGCCAGCGCGACCCCGGCCGCGGCCGGGGCGGCCAGCAGGATGAAGGCCACGCTGATCGGCACCCACCCGTCCCCGGTCGACAGGGTCGTGCCGAGGAACGACAGCGTGCTGGAGCCGAAGTCGAAGGCGGTGCCCCAGCCCGCGGACTGGATGCGGAACCAGGCCGCGGGGTCGCCGACCCGCCAGCCCACCCAGGCCAGGAAGAGCGGCACCCCGGCCAGCGCCAGCATCGCCGCCCCGAGCGGCTGCCAGATCTTCTCGCGGGACTCGCGGACCGCCAGCAGCGCGGCCACCGCCAGCGCCACGGCCGCGGCGGCGCCGGTCGGTCGGGTCAGGGCGGCGGCCAGGCCGAGCAGGCCGGCCGCCCACCACACGCGCCGGTGGGCGGCGGCCAGCATCCCGGCCACCAGGGCGAGGAAGACCCCTTCCGAGTACGCCATCGAGAAGACGACGGCTACGGGCGCGCTGAAGCAGATGGCGACCAGCGCCCACCCGGTGCGCTTGCCGTAGAGCGACGTGCCCAGCAGGTGCAGCGCGACCGCCGCCCCGATCGCGGCCAGCCAGCTGACCACCAGCGCGGCCGTGCTCGCCGGGATGCCGAGGGCGGACACGAACCGGATGAGCATCGGGTAGACGGGGAAGAACGCGAGCTCGTTGCCCTCCATCCGGCCGGCCGCGTCGAACGTGTAGCCGTGGGGGTAGCCGTCGACGGCCACGCGCAGGAACCACCCGCCGTCCCAGACGAGCAGGCGGTCCCGTACGCCGAGAGGTTCGTCATCGGCCGCATCGAGCCAGCCCAGGATGAGCAGCTGAGCGACCCGGGTCAGCGCGAAGATGCCGACCGCGATGCCCGCACCGCGCCAGCCGCCCGCGAGGTCCCACAGCCTTTCCCGCTGGGCGGGCTGTTCCTGCGCTTCGGGACTCACTGGTCCGGTTCGTCCGCAGGCTCGTCCGACGGCTTGTCCAGCACCGCGCCGTCCGGCTCACTCGTGCGCTCGGTGAGGATGCGCCAGGCGGCCGCGGCGGCCCGCTGCTCGGCCTGCTTCTTGCTGCGCCCCTCGGAGCCGCCGTAGCGCTCGCCGGCCACGACCACCCAGGCGGTGAACGTCTTGGCGTGGTCGGGGCCGGAGTCCTCGATCACGTAGTCGGGCACGCCCAGCCCGAGCGCCGCGGTCAGCTCCTGCAGGCTGGTCTTCCAGTCGAGCGCGGCGCCGCGGCCGGCCGACTCGGCCATCAGCGGGTCGAACAGGCGGTGGATGACCTCGCCGGCGACGTCCAGGCCGTGTTCGAGATAGATCGCGCCGAGCAGTGCCTCCAGCGTGTCGGCCAGGATGCTGGCCTTGTCGCGTCCACCGGTCGTCTCCTCGCCCTTGCCGAGCAGCAGGTGCCGGCCGAGTCCCTGTTCGCCCAGGCCACGGGCCACGTCGGCCAGCGCGTGCATGTTGACCACGCTGGCGCGCAGCTTGGCCAGCTGGCCCTCGGGCAGGTCGGGGTGGTTGTGGAACAGCGCCGAGGTGATCACGACGCCCAGCACCGAGTCGCCCAGGAACTCCAGGCGCTCGTTGGTGGGCAGTCCGCCGTTCTCGTACGCGTACGACCGGTGGGTGAGCGCGCGCTCGAGCAGACCGGGCTCGAGGGGGACGCCGAAGGCCTCCTCCAGGGGCAGGGTCGGCGGCCGGCGACGCTTGTCACTCATGAGGCACCTCGTTGTGTTTCGATCATCTCGGCCATCGCCGCGACCGCGGCTTGGCGATGAAGCTGGGCGGCGAAGGCGATGCCGGCGGCGAGATCGGGGCCGCTGGCGGCGCCGTGGCAGACGACCACCGTGCCCTCGACGCCGAGGAGCAGGGCGGCGCGGGCCGGGATCTCGGGGTGGGGACTGCCGATTTCCGCGTACGCGGTCTCGAGTCCCTTGAGCAGCACATTGCCCGTGAACCCGTCGGTCACCACGACGTCGGCGATGGCGCCGGTGACCACGTCGTTGCCCTCGACCAGGCCCACGTAACGACCGCCGCCGGGCAGGTCGAGGCCGGCCAGCCGGGCGGGCAGGGCGCGTCGGAGCCGGTCGCCCTTGCCGCGCTCGGTGCCGATGGTCAGCAGGCCGACGCGGGGCTCATCAACCCCATGGACCACTTTCGCGTACGCGGAACCCAGGCGGGCGTGCATGGCGACGGTCTCCTCGTCGGGGTCGACCGAGGAGCCCACGTCGAGCAGGAGGAGCCGGCCGGCGCGGGTGGGCAGCACGGCGGCGAGAGGCGGCCGGCGCACACCCGGGCGGCGGCCCAGGCCGAGCGCGGCCGAGGTGACGGTGGCGCCGGTGTTGCCGGCGGAGAGAACGGCGTCGGCGGCGCCCTGGGCGACCGCGAGCACAGCCGAGCGCACCCCGGACTCGACCCAGCTGTCGACCGGGTCGCCCGGAGCTATGGGCAGCGTGCTGATCCGGGCCTGATCGCCCGGTGGCAGGGCAGCAAGAACCGCGTCGGCCGCTTCGAGGGGGCCGACGAGCAGCAGGTGAAGGGCCGGGTCGGCCTGGCAGGCGCGCAGAGCGCCGTCAACCACGACGGCGGGAGCATGGTCCCCGCCGAGGAGGTCGACGGCGATCCGCGCGGTGCCCGGCTCCCCGACAGTCACCTGTCCGGAAGCCGTGGCACCGATCGGTCGCCGGTGCGCAGGTGCGACCCGCCCGGTGATCGGGCGCGTCACTTATGCGCGACTCAGACCTCGAGGACCTGACGGCCGTTGTAGGTGCCGCAGACCGAGCAGGCGGTGTGCGGCAGCTTCGGCGACTTGCACTGGGGGCAGGCCACGGTCGAGACCGCGGTCGCCTTCCAGTTCGCCCGGCGGGACCGGGTGTTGCTGCGCGACATCTTGCGCTTGGGGACGGCCACGGTACCTACTCCTTGGTGTTCGTTAGGTTGCGCAAAGCGGCCCAGCGGGGATCGACTTCCTCGTGGCTGTGGTCAGCCGGGAGGTCGTCGAAGTGCACCCCGCACTCGGGGCACAAGCCTGGGCAGTCCGGCCGGCACAGCGGGTTGGTCGGCAGCGTCAGCACCACCGCGTCCCGCACAGCCGGCTCCAGGTCGAGCAGGTCGCCCTGCATCCGGCCCACCTCGTCCTCGTCGGTCGTCTCCTCGGTGGTGCTGTCCTCGTAGGCGAACAGCTCCGCGATCGTGACGTCGAAGGACTCGCTGATCTCGTTGAGGCAGCGACCGCACTCGCCCGTGAGCGAACCGCGGACCCTGCCGCTGACATAGACCCCTTCGGAGACCGACGTGAGCGTCAGATCGAGCTCGACGTCGGACCCCTCGGGGACCGAGATCAGTTCCAGACCGAGGTCGACCGGAGCCGCGATCACCCTGTTCAGGGCACGCGTCGCACCAGGCTGCCGTGGAAGCTTCGTCGTGTCGACGACGAACGGCTGCCTGGGATCCAGGTGACTCTGCGGTGACTTAGGCATAGTGTTTCCTCAGCCATGGGTAGGCCGACAGGAAAGGTTACCTGAGCTGCCGCCCTACCGTCGAATCGCCCTCGGTTGAGGCCGACCCCTCTAGAACGGCAGCGGCCTCTCGGTGTCTTCCCCCTGGAAGGTGCCGATCTCGCGCAGCGCGTGCATCTTGCCGCGGCCACGCTCTATCGACGCCAGCGCCCGGGTCAGGAACTGCTCGAAGTTGGCCAGCGCGGTGTCGACGTAGTCGTCGACCTCCTCGCGCAGCCGCTGGGCCTCGCTGCGGGCCTCGGCGACGATCCGGGCGCCCTCGTGCTCGGCCGAGACGGTGATCTCGTTGACCGAGACCAGGCGGGCGTGTTCGGTCTCACCCTCGCTGATGATCCGGTCGACCTCGCGGCGGCCGGCCTCGATGATCCGGTCGCGCTCCTCGAGCACGGCGGCCGCCTTGCGCAGCTCGGACGGCAGCTCGGAGCGCAGCTCGTCGAGGCGCTCGATCATCTCGCCCCGGTCAAACATGAAGTTCATCCGCGACATGGGCACGGCTCGCGCTTCCTGCACGAGCTCGATGATCTCGTCGATGCGGTCGAGCGGATCCACCGGTGCCTCACTCCTCATCCAACCGCCTGATCCACACAGCGTGGTCCGATCACGTTACTGCGTGACCGTCGGCCCCGTTCCCGGCGCGCCGAAGGTCCCGCGTACGGCTAGGGTCTGTTTCGTAGCTGGGGTGGGAGCGAGGCGCGGTCCAGATTTCGTCTGGTGGTGGCCCGTGGAAGCCCGGCTCCCGGTGTTGGAACCGGGTTTTCGCGGGACGCCGCCAGGCGGAATCTGGACCTCGACGCAGCCCCGCCTCAGCTACGAAACAGACCCTAGTTCTGCTTGAGGCGGGTGACCAGCCGCTCGCCGACGAAGTCGGGGACGTAGGCCGAGGCGTCGCCACCCCACTTCACGACGTCTTTCACGAGGCTGGACGACAGGAAGGAGTAGAGCGGGTTGGTCGGCATGAACAGCGTCTCCACGCCGGACAGCCCGATGTTCATCTGCGCCATCTGCAACTCGTAGTCGAAGTCGCTGACCGCGCGCAGGCCCTTGACGACCACGGCCGCCCCCTGCGACCGGCAGAAGTCGACGAGCAGGCCATGGAAGGACGCGACCCGGACGTTCTCGTACGAGGCGGTCGCCTCGCCGAGCATCTCGATCCGTTCCTCGATCGTGAAGAGGCCCGTCTTCGACTGATTGATCAGAACGCCGATGATCACCTCGTCGAACAGCCGGGAGGCCCGGCCCACGATGTCGAGATGTCCATTGGTGACCGGGTCGAAGGAGCCGGGACACACCGCTCGTCTCATGATCGGCGACCGTACCAAAGCGTCGTCTCCCCATACCTGCGACTGCGGTCCGCAGTGATGCCGTCCACCCAGGTCACCGCGCCGCCACGGCTGGCCCGCTCGAGAATCACGACCGCGCCGGAGGTCAGCCAGCCGAAGTCGATCAACGATTGCTGCACGTCGACCAGTTCGGCGTCGGTCACCGCGTACGGCGGATCGGCGAACACCACGTCGTAGGCGCCCCCGTCCGGCGGGCCCGCGACGGCCTGGGCGACCTTGCCGGTGACCAGCCGCGCGGCGTGACCGACGCGCAGCGCCACGATGTTCTCGCGGATCACCCGCGCCGCCTTGCCGTCCGATTCGACCAGAAGAGCGTGACTTGCCCCGCGAGACAGCGCCTCCAGACCGACCGCCCCCGAACCCGCATAAAGATCAGCGAACCGGACGCCGGCCAGATCGATCATGGAGTCGAGCGCGCTGAAGAACGCCTCCCGGACCCGGTCCGATGTGGGCCGGGTCAGCGCACCGGCCGGAGCGGACAGTCGCCGCCCGCCGTGCGCGCCCGCAATGATCCTGGTCATGGCGCCTCTCGCGGTTCTGCGGTGAACACGACTCGAAGCTACTTCACCACTTACGCACCGCAACCACGGAGTGAACAATTCCGCAGCCGCCGACCACTCTCGGCATCGACACCGATCCGTTCGGTAAATGGAAAATCACGGATCTGCATCAAGACCTTTAAGCGGCTCTGAGGGATTTCCCAGATTCTTATTAGTCGTTATGGTCAGGCGCTGTTGCCGACGTCTCCACCGACTGTCGGCTGACGACGTGGGGAGGCGTCGTCGCAGGCCGTCGCCCCCATACCGCCGGGCGAGAGGCTCGCCGCTTCCTTGCGCCGTACCCCTGATTCCCCAGACAGGAGTAGGCGTGAACCTGCTGAAGTCCAAGCTCCGGCGTCTGACCGCCGTAGCTGCCGGAACGCTCATCGGTCTTTCCGGTGTCGCGTTCTTCGCGTCGCCCGCGAGTGCCCACGACAGTTTCGTGAAGGGCAGCGCGGCGTGTGACACGACCACCGGCGAGTGGGTCGTCACCTGGGAAGTGAACACCGACAACGGCAACGAGCCCGGTGCCGAGAACTACCGCTTCCTCAAGGTCGAGTCGTTCCCGACCCCGGTCGAGGGCATCGTCCACACCCCGGACGACGCCGACCCGGCGTTCCCGCACAAGAGCAACGAGCCGCTCGTCGGCACCCAGCGAGTCGGCGGCGACGCCAAGTTCGCGAAGCTCGAGGTGCAGGTCAAGTGGAGCGACGAGTGGATCCAGTACGACCACAAGAAGGGCTTCGTCAAGTTCCACGGCACCTGCTCCAAGGAGGAGACGCCGAAGCCGGACGCGCAGCTCGCCTCCTCGTGTGAGGGTGTGACCGTCACCCTGGCCAACGGCAAGGACGCGACGGCCGACGCCGTCTTCACGATCAAGGGCTCGAAGGACTTCGAGAAGAAGGTCACCGTCAAGGCCGGCGACGAGCCGGTGGCGGTCGAGATCCCGGCCGAGAACGCCGAGAAGGTCCTGGTCTTCGAGGGCGAGAACCGCAAGCCGATCCTGGTCGGCAAGTGGGAGCAGCCCGCGGACTGCACCCCGGCGCCCAACTTCGAGGCCGGCTACGAGGTCACCTGTGACTCGCTGATCTTCGACATCGACAACAGCAAGGGCAAGACCGAGGTCACCGCGGTCTTCAGCCCGAACAAGGGCGAGAAGCAGACCCTGGTCGTCAAGGCCGGCGAGAAGAAGTCCGTCACCATCAAGGGTGAGAAGGGCCTGGTCGTCAACGCCACGATCAACGGCGAGGAGTTCGAGCCGGTGAAGTGGGACGACGAGGAGAAGCCCGCCGACTGCGACGCGACGCCGACCCCGACTCCCACCGAGTCGACCCCGGGTGAGGGTGGCGGCCTGCCCGTCACCGGCCCGGTCGCCGGCAGCATCGCCGGTGGCGCGGCCCTCCTGCTGGCCGCCGGTGCCGTGCTCTTCATGCTGGCCCGTCGCCGCAAGGTGAAGTTCACCGCCTGATCGCCATGACAGAGAAGCGCGCCGACTTCGGTCGGCGCGCTTTTTTGTGCGGTCGGAGGCCGGTCGGTGGTCCTTCGGGTCTGTGCGGTCGGAGGCCGGTGGGTGGGGCAGAGGAGCCAGCGGGCTGCGCTGTCAGAGGCCGGTCGGTGGGGCGAACGAGCCGTCGGGCTGCGGGTGGTATTCGTGGACCGCGGTTACGGCGTCGAGCGGCAGGGCCGCGTACAGGTGGGGGAACGGACTGCCGTCGGGGAGCGGTGGGTCACCCTGTTCCCAGGTGATGGGGACCGGCAGGCGGGATTCGTCGATCACCAGCAGCAGCAGGTCGTCACGGCCGTGGAACAGGAAATTGGCCGGGCCGTCGACCTGCCGCTCGGTCGAGCAGTGGATGTAGCCCTGGGTGGCCAGGGTGTCGCCCTCGTAGACGCCGGCGGCCTGAGCGGCCTCCCACGCGGCGCGGGGCACGATGTGCAGGATCATCCCTTCTCCAGGTATTCGGCGCGTTCCTCGTCGACCAGGGCGGCCACCGAGGCGGCCAGCGCGGGGTATTTCTTCAGGCCGGGGTCGTCGCCGACCAGTTCGGACGCCTCGGCCCGGGCCTCGGTGATCAGTTTGGCGTCGCGCAGCAGCGACAGCAGGCGCAGATGCGAGTGCTTGCCCGACTGGGAGGCGCCCAGCACGTCACCCTCGCGGCGCTGTTCCAGGTCGATCTCGCTGAGCTTGAAGCCGTCGGTGGTGGACTCGACCGCCGCCAGCCGTTCCCGGGCCGGGGTGCCCTCGACCGACTCGGTGACCAGCAGGCAGATGCCGGGCGCGGAACCCCGGCCGACCCGGCCGCGCAGCTGGTGCAGCTGGGAGACGCCGAAGCGGTCGGCGTCCATGATGACCATGACCGTGGAGTTGGGGACGTCGACCCCGACCTCGATCACCGTGGTCGCCACCAGCACGTCGACGTCGCCGGCGGCGAACCGGCGCATGATCGCGTCTTTCTCGTCGGTCGGCAGCTTGCCGTGCAGCACCTCGATCCGCAGGCCGTGCAGCGGGCCCTCGGCCAGGATCGGCGCCACCTCGGTGACCGCGAGCGGGGGCCGCCGGGCCGGTTCGTTGTCGCTCGGCGGTTCCTCGTCCTCCTCGGTGCCGCCGTCGCCGATGCGCGGGCAGACCACGTACGCCTGATGGCCCTTCTGCACCTCTTCGCGCAGGCGGCGCCAGGCCCGGTCGAGGAACGCGGGTTTCTCGGGCGGCACGACGTGGGACGCGATCGGGGAGCGGCCGCGCGGCAACTGCGACAACACGGACGTCTCGAGATCGCCGTAGACGGTCATGGCCACCGTACGGGGAATGGGGGTGGCCGTCATGACCAGGACGTGGGGCGGGGTCGCGGCCTTGGCGCGCAGGGCGTCCCGCTGCTCGACGCCGAAGCGGTGCTGCTCGTCGACGACCACCAGGCCGAGGTCGTGGAAGTCGACGCCCTCGTAGAGCAGGGCGTGGGTGCCGACGACGATGCCCGCCGTGCCGTCGGCCACCTTGGCCAGCGCGGCCCGGCGAGCGGCGGCCCCGAGCGAACCGGTGACCAGGGTGAGCTGGGTGCCCGCGGGATCGCCGTCGAGTTCACCGGCCCGGCCCAACGCGCCCAGCTGCGCGCTGATCCCGCGGAAGTGCTGGGTGGCCAGCACCTCGGTCGGCGCCAGCAGGGCGGCCTGGCCCCCGGCGTCGACCACCTGGAGCATGGCGCGCACGGAGACCAGCGTCTTGCCCGAGCCGACCTCGCCCTGCAGCAGGCGGTGCATCGGGTGGGGCCGGGCCAGGTCGGCCGCGATCTCCTCACCCACCTGCGCCTGGCCCTCGGTCAACTCGTAGGGGAGACTCGCGTCGAACTTGGCCAGGATGCCGTCGTCGAGCCGCTCCCGCGCCCGGCCGGGAGCCGCGGCGGCCCGGGCCCGGCGTTGCACGAGCGTGAGCTGGACGGCGAAGGCCTCGTCCCACTTGAGGCGCTTCTTCGCGGTCTCGAGGGCGCCCCGGGAGCTGGGCCGGTGGATCTCGCGCAGGGCCATGCCGATGCCGACGAGGTCGCGATTCGCCCGTACGGAGGCCGGCAGTGGATCTTTGGGCGGGGTGAACGTGTCGAGGACCGTGCGGACGCAGCGCGCGATCACCCAGGTCGGCACCGCCTGGGCGGCCGGGTAGACCGGGATCAGCGCACCGGCGAACTCCTCGATCTCCTCCTCGGCCTCGTCCTGCGTGGCGTCGGCGCTGAGCAGCTGATAGGCGGGGCTGTTGAGCTGGCGCTTGCCGCGGAAGTCGGTGACCTTGCCCGCGAACAGCCCCCACCGGCCCCGCCGCAGCTCGCGTTCGCGCCACGCCTGGTTGAAGAACGTGCAGGTCAGCGTGGCGCCGGAACCGTCGCCGATGGTGATCTCGAGCATGTTGCCGCGACGCTGGCGCATCGGCCGGACGGTCATGGACTGCACCTGCGCGAGCACGGTGACCTGCTCGCCGACCTGCAGGCCGTGCAGGTCGACCTTCTCGCCGCGCTCGTCGTAGCGCCGGGGGAAGTGGTAGACGAGGTCGCCCGCGGTGTGCAGGTCGAGGTGGGTGGCGAGGGCCTTCGCCTCGTTCTTCTTGAGCACCGCGGCGAGGGGGGTGTCAGTCGTGGTCACGGTCACGGTCTCGGTCGTGGTCTCGGTCATTCCACTCCAACCAGCAGGTGGTAGCGGGGTTGCCCGCCCGCGTAGCACTGCAGCTCGACGAAGGGCCAGCCGCGCCCGGTGTGCCCGCGCAGGGAATCTTCGAGGCCGGGCGGGGCGTCGGCCCCGAGCACCAGGGTGACCAGCTCGCCCCCGCCGCCGAGCATGCGGTCGAGCAGCTGGGCGCTGACCTCGGCCAGGTCGTCGCCGATCACGTGGACCTCGCCGTCGACCAGCCCGAGCAGGTCACCGGCCCGGCACGGCCCGGCGACGGTCAGGGAGTCGCGCTGGGCCGTGCAGACCTCGCCGTAGCGGCAGGCGCCGGCGGCCTCGGCCATGGCGATGACGTCGTCGGCGAAGGACCTCTGCGGGTCGCGGACGGCCAGGGCGGCCAGCGCCTGCACCGGCGACCGGGTGGGGACGACGCTGACCTGACGGCCGGACGCCTCGGCCTCGCGCGCCGCCTCGACGGCCACGGCGTGGGTGTTCGCGTCGTTGGGGAGCAGCACCACGCAGCGGGCGCCGGACCGCTCGACGGCCTCGAGCATCTCGCCGGTGGACGGGTTGCGGCCGACCACGGTGGCCCCCTCGGCCTCGAAGAGGGAGGTGAGGCCGTCGCCGGCCGCGACCACGACGGCGCCCCGGCCGGTCGGGGCCCGGTGGTGGTCGTGCGGGTCTTCGCGGTCGAGCGGGGTGACGGTGATGCGGTGGGGCCGGCCGGCGACCACGCCCGCCTCGACGGCCGGGCCGATGCCGGTGGCCGGGACGTGGACGTGCACGTTCCAGGTGGCCACGCCGGCGTCGCCCGTGCCGACCACCACGAGCGAGTCGCCGAGCCGGGCCAGTTCGCGCCGCAGACCGTCGACCGCGGCGGCCTCGGCGTCGAGCAGATATTGCACCTCGAACCCGAACTCCCCCACAGCGGCGTCGGCGGGAACCGGCGCCGGCCGCTCCGCGCCAGAGAGACCATCGCCACCCACACCGGGCACGCCATCGCCGCCCACGCCAGACACGCCGCTGCCAGCCACGCCAGGCACGCCGCCGCCACCCGCACCGCGCACGCTGCCCACGCCAGGCACGCCGCCGCGACCCGCTCCGCCACCACTCACGCCGAGCACGCCACCGTCGCCCACGCGGGGCGCGTCACTCTTGGGCGCGCCGGGCGGGTCCGTCCGGTTGGCCGCGTCTCTGCTGCGCGCGTCTTCGGCGCGGGTGTCGGGGGTGTCGTGGCTCAGGGCCTCGACCAGGGCCTCGAGCAGCACCACCAGGCCACGGCCGCCGGCGTCGACCACGCCGGCCCGGGCCAGGGCCGGGAGCTGCTGCGGGGTGCGGGCCAGGGCCTCGGCGGCGGCCCGGGCGGCGGCGCGGGCCACGGCGAGCACGTCGTCGGACTTGAGGCGGCCCGCGGCGTCGGCGGCGGCGGCCACAACGGAGAGGACCGTGCCCTCGACCGGGCGGGCGACCGCGGCATACGCCGCCTCGGAGGCCGACCGCAACGCCCGGGCCAGGTCGGCGCCCCGGACGGCGACCGACGCGGCCAGGCTGTCGGCCATGCCCCGCAGGATCTGGGAGACGATGACCCCGGAGTTGCCCCGGGCCCCGAGCAGGGCGCCCCGGGCCATGCGCCGCAGCGCGCCCGCCGGCGGCTCGACCGGCTCGGCCGCCTCGAGCGCCTGGTGGGCCGAGGTGAGGGTGAGCACCAGGTTGGTGCCGGTGTCGCCGTCGGGGACGGGATAGACGTTCAGCTCGTCGATCTCGCGCTGATGGGCCCGGAGCGCCATGAGCCCCCCGCCGCACCAGCGGCGGACGGCGGCGGCGTCCAGCGTCTCGAGCACGCGAAAATCGTACTGTCGTCCCCCGACAACTTCTCGTGAGCGCACCCGAGCGGGGGCGATTGGCTGTTCGGGGCGGGCATCGGGTAACCTTGCCGGGTTGCCTGCGCGGCCGTGTTCGCCGGGCGCCTTCAAGTTTCGCTTTACGACTCAGGAGTTACCCGTGGCTAGCGTGTGCGACGTCTGTGGCAAGGGACCGGGCTTCGGCCACAACGTGTCCCACTCGCACCGGCGGACCAACCGCCGCTGGAACCCGAACATCCAGTCGGTGCGCACCCCGGCCGGTGGCGGCACGACCAAGAAGCTCAAGGTCTGCACCTCGTGCATCAAGGCCGGCAAGGTCGCCCGCGCCTGATCCAGATTTGTTCTGATAGCCCCCGGCCCTGCGGCCGGGGGCTATCAGTGTCTGGTCCGCCAACGCCTGGCCTGGCGGCTGCACCCGGAAGCCGTCCGCGACGGTTCCGGGCCGGCCGGTCAAAACCTGGTCACAGATCTTTCGCGTACGACAGCACGCTGTCGTGCCCCTTGTAGTAGCCGAAGTCCTCGATCCGCTCGTATCCGGCCGAGAGATAGAGCCCGACCGCCTCGGGCTGCTTGTCGCCGGTCTCGAGGATCACGCGGCGGCAACCGGCCTCGCGGGCCGACGCCTCGATCGCGGCCAGCATGCGCCGTCCCAGCCCCCGGCCGCGGACGGCGGTCGCGGTGAACATGCGCTTCAGCTCGGCGTCGTCACCGTGCCGGCGCCAGCCCGCACAGCCCACGAGGCGTTCACCGTCGTCGGCCACGAAGAACGCCCCGTTCGGCGCCGCGAAGTCGTCCTCGGCGATCGGAGTGTCGTCGCCGGTGCCGCCGTACCGCGCGGAGAGTTCGCCGAGCACGTCGACGAGCAGAGCCCGTACGGCCGGTTCGGCGAAGTCCGCCTGTCTGATCTTGATCTCACCCTGAAGCACGGGGCCGAGCCTAATCAGCGAAAGTGGTCCCATCCCGCCGGGCCGCCCCACGGCCGCCCGTCGACGGTGACTCCCGTGCTCTCGTGCACCTTGCCGATGACCTGCCAGCCCTCGGGCAACGCGGCCCCGGGCGGGAACGTCGCGGCCAGCGCGTGATCGTCGCCACCACCGAGGATCCACTGCAACGGATCGACCCCGAGGGCGGCCGCGGCGTCGCGCATCTGGCCCGAGACCTCGAACGCGTCGGTGTGCACGTCGACGCCGACCACGCTGGCCCGCGCGATGTGGCCCAGGTCCTGCAGCAGGCCGTCGGAGACGTCGATCATCGCCGTCGCGCCGGCCTGGGACGCGGCCGGACCCGCCCCGTACGGGACCTCGGGTCGTCGATAGGCCTCGACCAGCGCCTTGGGGGTGCGGAAGCCGCGGGACAGCACGGTGTAGCCCGCGGCGGCGTGCCCGATCCGGCCCGCCAGCGCGATCACGTCACCGGGCTGGGCACCGCTGCGCAGCACGGGAGCACGGCCGCCCAGATCGCCCAGCGCGGTGACCGCGATCGTCAGGGTGGGGCTGGCCGACGTGTCCCCGCCGACGACCGAGGCGCCGGTCAGCGCGGCCTCGTCGGACAGGCCACCGGCCAGTTCCTCGGCCCACGAGAGCTCGAGGTCGACCGGGGCGCACAGACCGACGAGCAGTGCCGTCGGAACGGCTCCCATGGCCGCTATGTCGGCCAGGTTGGCAGCGGCCGCGCGGTGGCCCACGTCGGCGCCGGACGACCAGTCCCGCCGGAAGTGCCGGCCCTCGACCAGCACGTCGGTGGAGGCCACCACCCGGCCGTCGGGAGCAGCGACGACAGCGCTGTCGTCACCGGGCCCCAGCAGGGTCGCGGGGCCGTTCTCGAGCCTGGCGACGACCCGGGCGATGAGCCCGAACTCTCCGGCCTCGGCAATGCTCACAGTGTGCGGCCTTTCTTCGGCGGTGGTGGCGTCCCGCTGTCGGGCGGATCCTTACGGTAGTTTCACGTTCGGGTTACGGCGGAGGCGGAATGGAGTCGGAGCGTGGTACAGGCATACATCCTGATCCAGACTGAGGTCGGAAGGGCCCATGACGTGGCCGCCGCGATAGGCAAAATCCCCGGTGTAGTGCGTGTCGACGCGGTCACCGGGCCCTACGATGTGGTGGTTCTCGCCGAATCCCACACGGTCGACGATCTGGGCGGACTCATTGTGAGCAAAGTCCAGTACGTACCGGGCATCATGCGGACGCTCACCTGCTCCGTGGTAAACCTCTGACATGGTCGACCTCGACGAGAAGCCACCGGCGAAGGCCCCCGATCCGGCAACCCGCGGCGCGGCCGTGTGGGCCACCCTGATCGCGGTTCCGGTCGCCGTCATCGTGGGTCTCGTCGTCTTCTTCCAGATCGTGCCGCAGGGCGACGACGAGGCCGGTCCCGCGGCTTCGGCCTCCGCCCCGGTCGCCGTGCCCACCACGCCCGTGAGGATGGCCGCCCCGAAGCTCGACGCGCGCACCACCCAGGTGTGTCTCGCGGTCACGTCGCAGCTGCCGACCACCCTGCGCGACCTGCCCGGCCGCACGGTGACGGCCGGCCCCGAGCAGAATGCGGCCTGGGGCGAGCCGCCGGTCACCCTCGCCTGCGGCGTGCCTCAGCCGACGATGTGCGAGCGGGTCGACGGCGGTCACGAGGGTTGTGTGCCGCTCAGCGACACGATGCTCGTGATGGACGGCGTCTGCTGGTGGGCCGCGGACGGCCCGGCCACCGACGTCTTCACCACCATGGACCGTGAGGTCGCCGTGCAGGTGAGCGTGCCCGGCAGCTATCAGCAGACCGGGCAGTGGGCCAACGAGTTCTCCGAACCGGTCGTCAAGACCGTGAAGTCCACCACGGTCGGGGTCCCCAGCGGCTGCAAGGGTTAGTGCAGGCCGGTTCCGCGGTGCAGGGCGGTCCGGATCAGACGGTCGACCACCTTGGGATATTCCAGCCCGGTGGCGGCCCACATCAGCGGGAACATCGAGGTCGGCGTCATGCCCGGCATCGTGTTGATCTCGTTGAGCAGCACCTGGTGGTCGGCGGTGACGAAGAAGTCGACCCGGGCCAGTCCGGCGCAGTCGAGCGCGGTGAACGTGCGCCGGGCGTACTCCTGCACCTGACGGGTCACCTCGGCCGGCAGGTCGGCCGGAATGTCGTAGCGGCCGCCCTCGATGTATTTGGTCTCGAAGTCGTACCAGTCGTTGGCGTCCACGTGGATCTCGGCCAGCAGCGACGCCTCGGGCGCTCCCCCGGCCTCACCCTCGAGCACGCCGCATTCGATCTCACGGCCCACGATCGCGGCCTCGACCAGCACCTTGGGGTCGATCTCGCGCGCGGTGGCGACGGCGGCGTCGAGGTCGGCCCAGTCGGTGACCTTCGTGATGCCGTACGAGGAACCGGCCCTTGAGGGTTTGACGAAGACGGGCAGCCCTAGGCGCTCCTTGTCCGGCTCGCTCAGCTCGGCCCCGGCGCGCAGGACGGCGTACGGACCCACGGGGATGCCCTCGGCGACCGCGAGCTTCTTGGTGAATTCCTTGTCCATGGCCGCGGCCGAGGCGAAGACGTTGGCGCCCACGTAGGGCAGGCCGGCCATCTCGAGCATGCCCTGGATGGTGCCGTCCTCCCCGTACGCGCCGTGCAGCACCGGGAACACGACGTCGACCCCGGCCAGCGAGGACATGCCCGCGGCGGGGTCGTGCACGATCAGCTCGGTGGCCGTCGGGTCGGCCGCCAGCACGACGGCGTTGCCGCTGGCCGCCGTGATCTCGGGCAGCTTCTTGTCCATGATCGCGAGCGTCGAGGGGTCGTCCCCGGCGAGCACCCATTTACCCTCGCGGGTGATGCCGACCGGAAGCACCTCGTACTGGTCCGGGTCGAGCGCGCGCAGGATGCTGCCGGCGCTCACACACGAGATCGCGTGTTCGGAACTGCGACCGCCGAAGACGATCGCGACGCGGGTTTTCCGAGGGGTCGTCACTTTCTTTGGGCCTCTCGCTAGCGGGCGTGCCGGGGGTGACCCTACTCTGCGTTAGCCACTCGCGGGATCACCCGGCCTCGGGGCCGGGACAGGGGAACGGGCAGTTCATGAGAGCAGCACTCCATGTGATCGCCGGGCCGGGGCCCGGGCAGTTGGCGACGATCGCGCACCCGCGCGGCGACGCCTGGCCGGTCGAGCATTTCGGCGCGCTGAGCCGCGCCGGGGTGAACATTCTCGTCTCGGCCCTGACCACCGTCGAACAGCAGCGGCTCGGCTTCGGCGACACGGCAGCGGCCGCCGCGGCGTACGGGCTGCAGTTCGTCTCCTTCCCGGTGCCGGACGGCGGCGTACCCCGGGACGAGGCCCTTCAGGTCGTGAAACTGGCCGGCCAGCTCGCCGGTCAGGTGCGGGCCGGACGGTTCGTGGTGACCCAGTGCTTCGGCGGGATAGGGCGCTCGACGCTGCTGGCCTGCACGACGCTGGTGCTGCTGGGGATCGCCCCCGGGGAGGCGCTCTCGCGGGTCACCGGGGGCTCCGACATGCCGGTGACGCGCGACTGGCTCTACGACTTCGCCGCATCGCACCCGTCGCGCCTCGCCGACACCGCATAGATGCCCTTTCAGCCCGCCGTACGTTTCACCGCCACGTCCCGCATCACCCGGTGGACCGCGATTCCGGCCGCCAGGGTCGCGGCCACCGAGAGCGTGAACGCGAGCGCGAACGGCAGGTTCTGGGTCAGCGCGCCGTGCTCGTCGATCCGGATCAGCCCGTCGGCGACGAGACCGGGCAGCGCGCCCGGGGCGATGAGCGGCACGGCGATCCACGGCCGGAACCGGTAGAACCCGGCCGAGATCAGGATGCCCGACGCGAGGTAGCCGGCCGTGGCCGGAAGCACGTGCAGGTATTCGGCCGCGGCGTCACCGAAACGGAACAGCGGGTAGCCGTCGCCGCGCTGGTCGAGCAGGCCGAGAACGGTGCTTTCGACGCCGTGCCCGAGCACGACCACGGCCGGGAACGCGAGGACGACGGCGAGGCCGAAGACGGCGACGCCGCGGAGGTATTCGTGCCGGGTGAAGCCGTTGGCCAGGAACAGCCGGAAATGCATGCTGATCAGCAGGATCCCGGCGACCAGGGGCCAGTATTTGGCCATGGCGCCGACCACGACCAGCCAGAAGCTGAACGGCATCGGGTTGACCGACAGGATCGCGACCACCGCGGTCACCTCGACCGCGATCATGATGGCCGCGATCCAGAGGACGAGCGGGCGGAAGATCCGGAACAGTTCGGCGTTGACGCTCATCGGGTTCGCCTCGCTGGGGTTCGTCCCGCTCGTCCGTCTCGCCTCGCTCGGGTTCGGCTCGCTCATCGGGTTCACGTCGCTCGTCCGGTTCGCCTCGCTCATCGGGTTGCCTCCAGCGGCCGGGGTTGCGACGTCAGGTGGACAAAGAGGTCCTGGATGCCGAGCGGTCCGAACGCCAGGCCGTCACGCTCACCGCGGGCCACGTCGTCCGGGTCGAGGGGGCCGTCGAGGGTCAGGGCCCGTACGCCACCCAGGCTCTGCTCGCCCAGCACGGTGTGCCCCGCCGCGAACGCGGTGACCAGCGCCGCCGGCCCGGTGACGGTGACGCCCCGCCCGCGCAGGGCATCGGTCTCGTCGTGCAGCAGGACCCGCCCCCGGTCCATGATGATCACCCGCTCGAACAGGTCGGCCACCTCCTCGATGAGGTGGGTCGAGAGCACGATCGTGCGCGGGTGCGACAGATAGTCGTCGAGCAGCTCCCGGTAGAAAAGCGTGCGGGCCACCGCGTCCATACCCAGGTAGGACTCGTCGAGAATGGTCAGCGGCGCCCGCGAGGCCAGCCCGAGCACCACACCCAGCATCGAACGCTGCCCGCGCGACAGGGCGGAGACGCGCTTCCGGGTGTCGAGCTCGAACATGTCGGACAGCTTGGCGGCATAGTCGGCGTCCCAGGTGGCGCGCAACCTTCCCGCCGTACGCAGGACACACCGCACCCGCTCGGAATCGCTGACGTCGAGCGTGTCGCGGATGAAGCTGACCCGCCGGGCCACGCGCGGATTCTCGAACGCCTCTTCCCCGTCCACGAGCACAGTCCCCGCGGACGGACGGCGATAGGAGGCCAGCGCGCTGAGCAAACTGGTCTTACCCGACCCGTTGCGGCCGAGAAGACCGTAGATGGTGTTTACGGGCAGCGTCAGATCCACGCCGTCAACGGCGACGGTCCGCCCGTACGCGATGGTGACGCCCCGCATTTCGATCATCGCCGGCTCCCCAGATAGTCGGTGATCTCGTCAACCCCGATGCCGACCCGTTTCGCCTCATCCAGCATGGGCTCAACCACTTCGGCAAAGAACCGTTGCCGCCGCTCGGAGCGAAGCTTGCCCGGGGCGTCCGGGCTGACGAACATCCCGATACCGCGGCGCTTGTAAAGCACACCCTCGTCGACAAGCTGAGCAAACCCCTTGGCGGCGGTGGCCGGGTTGATTCGGTAGAAGGCCGCGTATTGGTTGGTGGACATGACCTGGTCGTCCTCCCTGAGGGATCCGGTCAGGATGTCGTTTTTGATGCCGTCGGCTATTTGCAGGTAGATGGGGCTGCGGTCGTGGAACACCGGGCGCCTCCTCTACTGCATTGGTTCATTACTCATGTAACGAACCGTAGAGTCTGGGTGGGGGTGATCGCAAGGGCGTGCGGTGTTGTGGTCGGGCTTGGTGCCGCCGCCTGCAGAGCGGCCGCTGGATTCTTAGCTCGTCAGGCGCGCTGCCGGACGTGGTCACGGTCGCTGCCGCCGTTTGCGTGGTCGCTGGTTGCGCGGCTTGCCAGGCGCGCGGCGTCGTGGTCACGGTGACTGCCGCCCCTCGCGGTGCGTCGCTGGTTACGCGGCTTGCCAGGCGCGCGGCGTCGTGGTCACGGTGACTGCCGCCCCTCGCGGTGCGTCGCTGGTTACGCGGCTTGCCAGGCGCGCGGCGTCGTGGTCACGGTGACTGCCGCCCCGTCAGCTTTGCGCCTGTTGCGCTGCCGACTGGTTGCGTTTGCGGTCATTATTTCACGGGTCTGGAACATTTTTCGAAATGTCGTAACCGATGATCAGGCTCCTCTATTTTGGCATGATCGAATTACCGTTCGGCGGGTTTGGTGCGGGATAATTAGGCATGCGGCAGCTTCAATTGTTCACCTCTTCCGAACTCGCCAAGATGCGCGACCGAACCAAGCGTCGCAACTATTCCGCGGCGGGCGAGGAGTTTCGCCGAGAGCACGCGCGGCACCGAGCGTGGGGGCTCACCCAGCGCCACGCGTTGCGCCTGCTTCAGCTGCGGCGCGAACGCGAGCGCAAACAGTTCGACCAAGACGAGCGCGGCCGCCGACAGTCCGGTGGCCCACAGTCCGCAACGCCAACAAAGAGCTCTTGTGCTGGCAAAACGCTGACCACAGACTCGCCGAAGCGCCGAGCGGAGCCAGAGCAGAAGGTCGCAGCATCGCCCGAAAAACTGTCGCCCCCGACTCGCGCAGCCACCCCGCCGAAAGCCACCCCAGAACCGAAACCGGCACCACGCTCCGCGCCCACCTCTTCCCCGGCTCCCGCTACTGCACCTGCGCCCGTCTCTTCGCCCGCGTCCACTCCTTTGCCCGCGCCCCGAAAATCCATCACCTTTCACCGAGACGCAAGAAAAGCCACCGCAACAATTCACGCCAAGCAAACATCGACCGAGAATCACGAGCCACCAAATCAGCACCGATTGTCAGCAACAAAGCTCACGCCTCCAAAGGAAAGCGCCCGTCCGACCACCACCCGACGTGGCGGCACTCTGCAAGCCACAGAATTGCTCGCCCAGACGCCCAGCCATGCTCAAAGCTCGCGCGGCGGCACCCACCGCAACCACGACGCCCCGCGCCTGGCCAGCCGCGCAACCACCCACCCAGCAGCCAGGGCGGCACCCACCGCAACTACGACGCCGCGGGCCTGGCCAGCCGCGCAACCAAACACGCACCGCAAGAGGCCGCACCCACCCCGACCACGACGCCCCGCGCCTGGCCAGCCGCGCAACCAAACACGCACCGCAAGAGGCCGCACCCACCCCGACCACGACGCCGCCCGCCTGGCCAGCCGCGTTACCAGCAACGCAGTCCAAGCAGCCACACCCGCAAAGGCGACGCGGCCCGCCCAGCGAAAACCAGCCAAGACCTCAAGCAGCAAACGTCTGCGGCAAAACCCCGTCATCCCAGAGCTGATCCAAATGCTCAAGGAACCCGACCAACGACCGCTCCAACTCCCGCCGCTCCCCAGCCGGCAGCGCCTCCAACGGGTCGCTGAAAACCAACCCTTCGGGATGCTTGGCCCGCGTCCCCACAAAACGACGGCACGACGAGCACCACACGTAGCTCACCAACGTAGGCCGACGGGCCTGGGACGGGGCGTTCACATACGCGCGCAACGTCATGGCCCCACAAGCAGGACACTCACGCTCCCCCGGCGCGGCGAAAAAGCTTTCGCCCTGGGTCATCGCCGCCACCTGATCGCCTGTGAAGCTGTCCCAACTCATGAAGGGCAACCTATCCCGCGATGCGGTCACGCCTCGTCCAACGCCGCCGCAAGGGCGGCCGTTGAAGCAATCAGGCCTCCGCAAGGGCGACCGATGAAGCAGCCACGCCTCCGCAAGGGCGACCGATGAAGCAGTCACGCCTCCGCAAGGGCGGCCGATGAAGCAGTCACGCCTCCGCAAGGGCGGCCGTTCAAGCAGTCACGCCTCCGCAAGGGCGGCCGATGAAGGGATCAGGCCTCGTCCAGCGCCGCCGTCAGGTCGGCCAGCAGGTCTGCTGTGTCTTCGATGCCGCAGGAGAAGCGTACGAAACCGGGGCTTGTGTCGTCGCCCCACTGGGCTCGGCGGTCGGCTGTGGTGTGGACGCCGCCGAACGATGTGGCTGCGAAGACCAGCGACGCCGCGGTCAGGAAACGGGCTACCCGCGAGGCTGAGCCCAGGTCGAAGGAGACGATGCCGGGGATGCGGCGCATCTGGGTGCTGGCCACCGCGTAGGACGGGTCGGAATGCAGGCCGGGCCACCGTACGCCGGTGACGTCCTCGCGGCCGACCAGCAGGGCGGCTACCGCAGCCGCGTTTTGGCTCTGGCGGGCCAGGCGCAGGTCGAGTGTGGCGATCGAGCGGTGGGCCAGCCACGCGTCGAAGGCTCCGGGGATCGCGCCGGTGTGTTTGCGCCAGGTCTCGACCTTGGTGAACAGCTCGGTGTTGTTGGTGGCGACGTAGCCCAGCAGCACGTCCGAGTGGCCGGTCAGGGCCTTGGTGCCGGAGGCCACGACCAGGTCGGCGCCGAGTGCCAGCGGGTTCTGGCCGAGTGGGGTCGCTGTGGTGTTGTCGACGGCGACCAGGGCGCCGGCCGCGTGGGCGGCGGCCGACACCTCGCGGATGTCGCAGACGTCGAGGCCGGGGTTGGCCGGCGTTTCGAGCAGCACCAGGCGGACGCCGGTGAAGTCGGGGTACGGGCCGGCGGTCGGCACCGCGACCGTCGTCACGCCAAGGTCGCGAAGGGTGCTCTCGGCGAAGCTGCGGACCGTGAAATAGCCGTCGGAGGGCAGGACCACCGTGTCGCCCGAACGCAGCACCGAGAGGAGCAGGGCGGTGATCGCGGCCTGGCCGCTGGCGAACGTCAGCGTGCGGCCGCCCTCGAGCTCGCCGATGGCCGACTCGAGCAGGCGGCGGGTGGGGTTGTCGGGGCGGCCGTAACCGTTGTCGCCGACCTGGCCCTCGGCCGGGTCGAGGTGGTAGGGCGCGGCGAAGACGGGGCCGGGCAGGAACGGGTCACCGGCCTCGGCCTCGGGCAGACCCGCGTGCACGACCCTGGTGCCATCCGAATAGCTCACTCTGGTTTCATCTCCCGGCCCATCAGCAGTTTCACCGCCACCCGCGGGTCCACTCCCTCGTGGCAGACCCGCTCGACCTGCTCGGTGATGGGCACCTCGACCGAGTGGGCGCGAGCCAGGTCGCGGATGGCCAGGCAGCTCTTGACGCCCTCGGCGGTCTGCCGGGCCGCGACCTGCGCCTGCTCCAGAGTCTTACCGAGGCCCAGCTGCTCACCGAACGTGCGGTTGCGCGACAGTGGCGACGAACACGTCGCGACCAGGTCGCCCAGGCCGGCCAGACCGGCGAACGTCAGCGGGTCGGCGCCCAGTGCCACGCCCAGGCGGGCCGTCTCGGCCAGGCCGCGGGTGATCAGCGACGCCTTGGTGTTGTCGCCCAGGCCCATCGCGGCCGCCATGCCGTAGGCGAGGGCGATCACATTTTTCACGGCCCCGCCGAGCTCGCAGCCGATCACGTCTTCGCTCGTGTAGGGGCGCATGTAGGGCAGCGCGATCGCGTGCTGGACGGCCCGGCAACGGTCGTGGTCGGTGCCGGCCACGACCGTTGCGGCGGGCTGCTCGGCGGCGATCTCGGGGGCCAGGTTGGGGCCGGAGACCACCACCACGCGGGACGGGTCGACGTGGGCGGTCTCGACGATCACCTGGCTCATCCGCTTGGTGGTGCCGAGCTCGATGCCCTTCATCAGCGAGACCAGCGTGGAGTCGGGCTCGAACGCGCCGGCCCACTCGGCCAGGTTGCCGCGCAGGGTCTGCGACGGCACCGCGATCGCCACCACCTCGGCGCCGGAGACCGCCTCGGCGACGTCGTTGGTGGCGGTGATCCGCTCGGGCAGCTTGAGCCCGGGCAGCGCGCTCTCGTTGAGGTGGTGCTCGCGGATCGAGGTGACGACGGATTCGCGCCGCGCCCAGATCGTGACGTCGGCGCCGGCCTCGGCCAGCATCTTGGCGAAGGCCGTGCCCCAGGCGCCGGCCCCGATCACGGCCGCGCGGGCCATCAGGCGTCCTCGGCGTTGGTGGCCTGGCGGCGTGGGCGGTCGTAGCGGACGGCGGGCGGTGTCTCGCCCCGCAGGTCGCCGACGAGGGCGCTGATGTCGTGCATGATCGCCTCGGTCATCTCGTCGAGCACGGCGCGCGTCGGGGTGGCGCCCTGCCACTTGCTCAGGTCGACCGGCTTTCCGGCGGTGGCGACCACGGGCGTACGGAGCCGGAAGCGCAGTTTGCTGGTGCGCGGGTCGAAGATCTCCTGCGCGCCCCAGTTCGCCACCGGCACCACGGGCGCGCCGGTGACCAGGGCCAGCCGGGCCGCCCCGGTCTTGCCGCGCATCGGCCACAGGTCGGGCTCGCGGGTGGTCGTGCCCTCGGGATAGATGATCACGACGCCGCCCTGCTGGAGGGCGTCGACCAGCACGTCGAGAGACTTCACCGCCTCCACACTGCCGCGTTCCACCGGGATCTGCTGGACCTTGCGGAGGAAGCCGCCGAGCACCGGGACCTTCCACAGGCTGGCCTTGCCCAGGAAACGCGGCCACCGGCCGGTGCTGAAGATGTAGTAGCCGACGATGAGCGGATCGAAGTGCGACACGTGGTTGGCGGCGATGATCACGCCGCCCGAACCCGGGATGTTCTCCCGGCTGAGCCAGGTCCGTTTGGTCCAGACCTTCAGCACGGGGATCACCAGTATCGCCGCGAAACGCCGCCAGAACCCGAGCCTGCGGTGCGCCACGGCCCCTCCTGCCTGCTGTGCGACGTGTCCCCGCCGCCCCGTCTTCGTACCTGCGACGAAATCATGCCTGCTCGAAGCCTGCGGTACCAGGTAGGGGTCCTTACCGGTGTCGCTGGCAGACTTGGCCCAATGGTGCGCGACTGGACTGCGGTGATGCCGGTCAAGCGGCTGACCGCCGCGAAGAGCCGGCTGCGGGGCGCTGTGCCGCCGGCCCGGCACGCCGATCTCGCGCTGGCGATGGTGCGCGACACGGCGTCAGCTGTGCTGGCCGCCTCGGCCGTGGCCGAGCTGCTGGTGGTGACCGACGACCCGGTGGCCGCGGCCGCCGTGGCCGCCCTGGGTGCCCGGGTGGTGCCCGACCGGCCGGGCGCGGGGCTCAACGAGGCGATGCGCTTCGGCGCCGACGAGGTGGCCGGGCCGGGCCGGCACCGCGCCGTGCTCGCCGGGGATCTGCCCGCGCTGCGCCCCGACCAGCTGGACGCCGCGTTGACCGCGGCCCGGGCCGGGCGGGCCTTCGTGGCCGACGCCGAGGGCAGCGGCACGGTGCTGCTGGCCGTGCCGCCCGGCGAACCGCTCGACCCGCGCTTCGGCCCCGGCTCGGCCGCGGCGCACGCGGCCTCCGGAGCCCGGCCGCTGGCGGGCGACTGGCCGGGCCTGCGGCAGGACGTCGACACCCCGGCCGATCTGGCCACGGTGCTGGGCCTGGGGGCCGGCCGGCACACCTGCGAGCTGCTGCGTGACCTGGGACTCGAGGTGGCCTGCGTCTCGGCCGCATGAGCGGTAGCTTCTAGGCATGCAAGGCACGATTGCGACATTCGACCCCGCTTCCCGCAGCGGCACCCTGCTGCTCGACGACGGCACTGAGCTGGCCTTCGGCGCCGCCGCCTTCGACGCTTCGGGGCTGCGCAAACTCCGTCTCGGCCAGCGGGTCGACATCGAGGGGGATCAGGACGGAAGCGTCCGCCAGGTGAGAATTCCCGGGATTGCCTGAAGCCTTCGCATGTTTGTTCGTTTCACGTTCCGCAGAAACCGGCAATGATGGTGCGATGCACACCTCGCCCCGGACCCCCGAACCCCGCCGGCGTGGCCCGAACGGCCGCTTTCTCACCCGTACGACCCCGACCGATCCGGCACCCGTGGGCGAGACCGTGGTAGCCGCACCCGACGATCCGACACCGACGGAGCCTGTGGTGACCGCCAGCACCGACATCCCCGACCCGACCGCGCCGGACGAGCGTCCCGAGCTCCCGGAGGACCGGTTCCTCAACCGCGAGCTCTCCTGGCTCGACTTCAACGCGCGGGTGCTGACCCTCGCCGAAGACCCGGAGACCCCGCTGCTGGAACGGGCCAAGTTCCTGGCCATCTTCGCCAGCAACCTCGACGAGTTCTACATGGTCCGGGTGGCGGGCCTGAAGCGGCGGCTGAACGCAGGGCTGCCGATGCGCGGCGGCGACCGCTCGTCGCTGCGCAACCAGCTCGAAATGATCTCGCAGCGCACGGCCGACCTGGTGACCCGGCACTCGGCCTGCTTCTCCGACGAGGTGCGGCCCAAGCTGTCGGCCGAGGGCATCGAGGTGGTGACGTGGGCCGACCTCGACGCGCCGGAGCGGGAACGCCAGCGCACCTACTTCCGCGAGCAGGTCTTCCCCGTGCTGACCCCGCTCGCCGTCGACCCGGCGCACCCGTTCCCGTACATCTCGAACCGCTCGTTGAACCTCGCGGTCGTGCTGCGTGACCCCGATGACGCCGGGGGCGAGCTGTTCGCGCGCATCAAGGTGCCGAACAACGTGCCCCGGTTCGTGACGGTGCAGAACGACAGCCGGGCGGCGCGGTTCCTGCCCGTCGAGGAGCTCATCGCGGTCCACCTCGACCAGCTCTTCCCGGGCATGCAGCTGCAGGAGTGGCACCTGTTCCGGGTCACCCGCAACGCCGAGCTCGAGGTCGACGAGGACCGCGACGAAGACCTGCTGCAGGCGCTCGAACGCGAACTGGCCCAGCGCCGTTTCGGCCCGCCGGTGCGCCTCGAGGTGGCCGCCTCGATCAGCGACCACGTGCTCGACCTGCTGGTGCGCGAGCTCGACGTGGTCAGCTCGGACGTGCAGCGGGTGCCCGGCCTGCTCGACCTGTCGGCGCTGTGGCAGGTCTTCGGCGAGTGCGACCGCGACGACCTCAAGGACCGCCCGTTCGTGCCGGCCACGCACCCGCAGCTGGCCGACGGCGAGGTGCCGCGCAGCGTCTTCAACCGGCTGCGCGAGAGCGACATCCTGGTCCACCACCCCTACCACTCGTTCTCGACGAGCGTGCAGCGCTTCATCGAGCAGGCCGCGGCCGACCCCAACGTGCTGGCCATCAAGCAGACGCTCTACCGCACCTCGGGCGACTCCCCGATCGTCGACGCGCTGGTCGACGCGGCCGCCGCCGGCAAGCAGGTGGTGGTGCTGGTCGAGGTGAAGGCGCGCTTCGACGAGGTGGCCAACATCGCGTGGGCCCGCACGCTGGAGCGGGCCGGCTGCCACGTCGTCTATGGCCTGGTGGGCCTCAAGACGCACTGCAAGACGGCGCTGGTGGTGCGGCAGGAGGGCAACCAGATCCGCCGCTACTGCCACATCGGCACGGGCAACTACCACCCCAAGACCGCCCGCCTGTACGAGGATTTCGGCATGCTCACGGCCGATCCCGAGGTCGGCGCCGACGTCACCGACCTGTTCAACGTGCTCACCGGCTACAGCCGCCAGAGGTCGTACCGCCGGCTGCTGGTGGCCCCGCACGGCGTACGGTCCGGCCTGATCGAGCGCATCGAGGAGCAGGCCCGCATCGCCCGCGAGGGCGGCGAGGCGCTGGTGCAGATCAAGGTGAACTCGCTCGTCGACGAGGAGACGATCGACGCGCTCTACCGGGCCTCGCAGGACGGTGTGAAGGTCGACCTCATCATCCGGGGCATGTGCGCGCTGCGGCCCGGCGTGCCCGGCCTGTCGGACAACATCCGCGTCCGCTCGATCGTCGGCCGGTTCCTGGAGCACTCGCGGGTGTTCCGGTTCGGGGTGGGCGACGACGCCGAATACTGGATCGGCTCGGCCGACATGATGCACCGCAACCTCGACCGCCGCGTCGAGGCGCTGGTGCGGGTCACGCTGCCGACCGCCAAGGAGTCGCTGCGCTATGTGCTGGATCTGTCGATGAGCGACGGCACCGAGGGCTTCGACCTGGCCGGCGACGGCACCTGGCACCGCCACCCGGCCAACCTCACCGAGCCGCACATCCACCTCCAGGAGGCCCTGCTGCGCCGGACGATCGGCAAGGCGTCCTGAGATGAGCGACACGGTTCGCGCCGCCGGTGGAGTGCTCGTGCGGGGCGGCGAGGTGTGTCTCGTGCACCGCCCGCGCTACGACGACTGGGCGCTGCCCAAGGGCAAGCTCGACGACGACGAGCACCCGCTGGTCGGCGCCGCACGTGAGGTACTGGAAGAGACGGGCTGGGAGGGCCGCGTCCGGCTGGGGCTGCCCCAGGTGGCTTACACGCTGCCCGACGGCACACCCAAGACGGTCGACTACTGGCTCATGGAGGTCGTCGGCGACGGCGGCCCGGTGCAGGACACCGACGAGGTCGACCGGGTCGAGTGGCTGCCGTTCGCCGAGGCCGCCGAGCGCGTCAGCTACGCCGACGAACGGGCCCTGATCGAGCACGTGGCCGCGCTGCCCCCGGTGACCGATGTGCTGGTGCTGGTGCGGCACGCGCACGCCGGGGAACGCAAGAAGTGGTCGGGCAACGACGCGCTGCGGCCGATCGACGAGACCGGCCAGGCCCAGGCCGAACGGTTCGCGCTCATCTGCGGGCCGATCGGGGCGCAGCGGCTGTTCACCGCGACGCCGTTGCGCTGCAAGCAGACCCTGGAACCGCTCGCGGCGGCGCTGGACGGCATGCCGATCGTGGTGGACGGCGCGTTCTCCGAGCCGCCCGAGGCCGAGGAGGCGCCGGCCAAGGCGAAACTGGCCGCGCAGCGCCTGCTCGAGCTGCGCTCCGCGACGAGCCTGCCGGTGGTCTGCAGCCAGGGCAAGATAATCCCGCACCTGCTGGCCGCGCTGCGCGACGAGGCCGACCCCGAGCCCTACAAGACGCCCAAGGGCGACGCGTGGTTGCTCACCTGGAGCGACGGCTCCCTGCTGGAACCGAAGCGGCTCTAGGGGCCACGGCGACCGGATCGGCCCGCCAGTAACCGATCAGGTCGCCGGTGAGCCACCGCGCCCGCCACAGCTCGTCGTCGCGGGGCTCCCAGTCGCGGAACGGCAGCAGTGCCACCCGCCAGCCCAGCACGCAGACGAGATACCAGTTGTAGACCGGGATCAGGCCCAGCCACGCGTCCCGGGGCCGGTACGACGCCCGGGGCGCCAGCACACGCACGGCCGCGGCGGCCCAGGCGCACGTGACGACCCAGTCCAGCAGGGCCGAACCGGTGTACCGCTCGGCCAGCGTGCCCAGCGTCCAGCCCGGCACGACGGCCGCCGCGAACACCAGCGTGGCGATCAGCGACCTGCCGACCGGCCCTCGCGGTGATGCTCTGCGCTCCATGTCCCGGACGGTAGGCCCAGCAACGCTTTCCGCGCCCGCACACGCGAAAGGCGTCCACCGTTAGGGTGGACGCCTTATCGGCCCAACATGATGCGATCCGCGAAACTAGCGGGACTTGCGCGCCGTGCTCGTGGCGCGAGCCCGGGCCGGAGTCGCGGCGGCCGCCGCCGTGGTGGTCTTGCGTGCGGTCGTCTTCTTGGCCGCCGCCGTCTTGGTGGCGGCGGTCTTGGCCGGGGCGGCCTTGGTGGCAGCGGTCTTCTTGGCCGCTGTCGCCTTGGTAGCGGTCGCCTTGGCAGCGGTGGCCTTCGTCGCCGTCGACTTGGCCGGGGCCGCCTTGGTGGCCGTGGTCTTCTTGGCCGCCGTCGCCTTGGTGGCGGCGGTGGTCTTGGCCGGGGCGGCCTTGGTCGCGGCGGTCTTCTTGGCCGCCGTGGCCTTGGTGGCGGTCGACTTGGCCGGGGCCGCCTTGGTGGCGGTGGCCTTGGTCGCGGCCGTCTTCTTGGCGGCCGTCGCCTTCGTCGCGGTCGTGGCCTTCGTCGCCGTCGACTTGGCCGGCGCCGCCTTGGTCGCGGTCGTCTTCCGAGCCGCCGTCGCCTTGGTGGCGGCGGGGGTGGCCTTGGTGGCGGTCGCCTTGGTGGCAGTCGCCTTCTTCGCCGGGGCAGCGGCCTTGGCGACCTTTCCGCTCGCGACCATCTCGCGGAAAGCAGTGCCCGGCTTGAACGCAGGCACGGAGGTTTTCTTCACTTTCACCGGCTCGCCAGTCCGCGGATTACGAGCGGTCCGCGCATTGCGTGCCCGCTTCTCGAAGACGCCGAAGCCGGTGATGGCAACCCGATCGCCCTTGGTGACAGCTCCCTGCACCTCGGCGATGACCGCGTCGAGTGCCGCCGTGGCGGACTTGCGGTCTCCCAATCGGGCTGCGAGCGCCTCGATGAGCTCGGCCTTGTTCACGATTTTCCTCCCAAACGTGAGAACTGAGCCTCACTGGCCCAATGCGAGCCATTCTGCGCGCACCGTATGCCCTCTGACCAGCGGACACAAACATTCGTGTCAAAAAAACCCTTGTGTTACAACGAATTCGCCCCTGCCGGGGATGCGGCAGGGGCGAAAAACGGTGCTCTGACTAGGGTTTTCGCCCTCAGGCGGTAACCGGCTTGAAGGACGGACGATTTTTCTCGAACGTGGTGATGGTTTCGGCGTGGCGCAGGGTCAGTCCGATGTCGTCGAGGCCCTCCATGAGGCGCCAACGACTGAAATCGTCGATCGGGAACGACCACGAGGCGTCGTCCGCGGTGACCCGGCGGCCTTCCAGGTCCACGGTGATCTGCTTTTCCGGCTCGCTCTCGCCGAGGTCCCACAGCGCCTCGACGGCTTTCTGGTCGAGCTGGACCGGCAGAAGCCCTTCCTTGAGCGCGTTTCCGCGGAAGATGTCGCCGAAGCGGGCCGCGATGACCACCTTGAAACCCCAGTCGCGCAGCGCCCAGACGGCGTGCTGACGCGAGGATCCCGTACCGAAATTGGGGCCGGCGACCAGAATGGTGGCGCCCGCGTGGGCCGGGTTGTGGAGCACGAATCCCGGATCCTCGCGCCAGGCGCTGAACAGACCGTCCTCGAATCCGGTGCGGGTGACCCGCTTCAAATAGACCGCCGGGATGATCTGGTCGGTATCCACATCAGAGCGGCGCAGCGGCATGACTTTGCCGCTGTGGGTGACGAACTTGTCCATCAGGAGTCTCTCCCGGCTCTCTACAGATCAGCGGGGGCGGCCAGCTTGCCGACCACGGCGGTGGCGGCGGCGACCTGCGGCGAGACCAGGTGCGTACGCCCGCCCTTGCCCTGCCGGCCCTCGAAGTTGCGGTTGGAGGTCGAAGCGGCGCGCTGGCCCGGGCTGAGCGTGTCGGGGTTCATGCCCAGACACATGGAGCAGCCCGCGAAACGCCACTCGGCGCCCGCCTCGGTGAAGATCTTGTCGAGCCCCTCGGCCTCGGCCGCCTCGCGCACCTTGTACGACCCGGGGACGATCATCATGCGGACGTCGTCGTGCACCTTGTGGCCGCGGATCACGTCGGCCGCGGCCCGCAGGTCCTCGAGGCGGCCGTTGGTGCAGGAGCCCACGAAGACCACGTCGACCGGAACCTCGCGGAACGGGGTGCCGGGCGCCAGATCCATGTATTCCAGGGCGCGGCGGGCGGCGCTGCGGTCGGTCTCCTCGATGAACTCGTCGGGGTCGGGCACCACGCTGTCGAGCGGCGCGCCCTGACCCGGGTTGGTGCCCCAGGTGATGAACGGGCTGATCGCCTCGGCGTCCAGGATGATCTCGGTGTCGAACTCGGCGTCCTCGTCGGTCACGAGCGTCTTCCAGTACGCCACCGCGGCGTCCCACGCCTCGCCCTTGGGCGCGTTCTCGCGGCCCTCCAGGTAGGCGAACGTGGTCTCGTCGGGCGCGATCATGCCGGCCTTGGCGCCCCACTCGATGCTCATGTTGCAGATGGTCATCCGGCCCTCCATGGAGAGCTTGCGGATGGCCTCGCCGCGGTATTCCACGATGTGGCCGTTGCCGCCGCCGGTGCCGGTCTGCGTGATGAGCGCGAGGATCAGGTCTTTGGCGCTGACGCCGGGGCGCAGCTCGCCGACCACGGTGACCGCCATCGTCTTCGGCTTCGCCTGCGGCAGCGTCTGGGTCGCCAGCACGTGCTCGACCTCGCTGGTGCCGATGCCGAACGCCAGGGCGCCGAAAGCGCCGTGGGTGGCGGTGTGCGAGTCGCCGCAGACGATCGTCATGCCGGGCTGGGTCAGGCCCAGCTGCGGCCCGATCACGTGGACGATGCCCTGATTGACGTCGCCCAGCGGGCGGATCTGAACACCGAACTCGGCACAGTTCTTGCGCAGCGTCTCGATCTGCGTCCGCGAGGTCGTGTCGGCGATCGTGAAGAGCTCGCCGCGCTGGGTGTTGAAGGCCGGGTCGGCATAACCGGTCGGCGTGTTGTGATCCTCGGTCGCGAGCGTGAGATCGGTGCGTCGAACCGGGCGGCCGGCCATGCGCAGGCCGTCGAAGGCCTGCGGGCTGGTCACCTCGTGCAACAGGTGCAGGTCGATGTAGAGCAGATCAGGCTCACCCTCGGCAGCACGCACGACATGGTCGTCCCAGACCTTTTCGGCCAGGGTCCTCGGAGTGACTCCCACCATCTGGACATCCTAAATTCTGGGAGGTATGTTTCGGCTTGTGGGACACAGTATGAGCGGTGTCGGCGTTCTCGACAAGGCGGTAGTCATCCTGGCGGCGTGTGTCGACGGCGCCAGCCTGGCCGAACTCGTCGACCGTACGAAGCTGCCGCGAGCAACCGCACATCGCCTGGCCCAGGCCCTGGAGATCCACCGGATGCTGGTGCGCGACACCCAGGGCCGCTGGCGCCCGGGCCCCCGCCTGGGCGAGCTCGCCAACGCGGCGCCCGATGTGCTGCTGACCGCCGCCGAGCCCCTGCTTTCCGCATTGCGGGACGCGACCGGGGAGAGCGCACAGCTCTACCTGCGCCGTGCCGACGAGCGTATCTGTGTGGCCGCGGCCGAGCGCGCGAGTGGTCTGCGCGACACCGTGCCGGTCGGTTCGGTGCTGCCCATGGTGGCCGGTTCGGCAGCGCAGATCCTGCTCGCCTGGGAGCCGCCCGAGGCGGTCATGCCGCTGCTGCCCCGCTGCAAGTTCACCGGCCGCACCCTGGCCGAGGTGCGCCGGCGCGGCTGGGCCCAGAGTGTGGCCGAGCGCGAGCCCGGTGTGGCCAGTGTCTCGGCGCCGATCCGCGACCGTACGGGCCGGGTCATCGCCTCCATCTCGATAAGCGGTCCGATCGAGCGTCTGGGCCGCCGTCCCGGGGAGCGGCACGCGATGGCCGTCGTCCGGGCCGGGCAACGACTTTCGGGGCTGTAGTCACGACTTCCCGATCGATAGAGTCCCGGCGTGCGGCTCTTCGGTCGGGAAACGGAATGCGCCGCGCTCGATTCCCTCCTCGGTGAGGCGCGATCCGGGCGCAGCGCGAGCCTGGTGCTGCGCGGCGAAGCCGGCGTCGGCAAGACCGCCCTGCTGCGATACGCCGGGAGCCGCGCGACGGAATGCCTCTGGATCAGTGGTGTCGAGCCCGAGACCGATTTCCCGTACGGGGGTTTGCATCGTCTCCTGATTCCCCTGCTCGGTGACCGTGACCGGCTGCCCGCCACCCAGCTGGCGGCGCTCGAGGTGGCGTGCGGCATCGCCGACGGCCCGCCGCCCGACCTCTATCTGGTCAGCCTGGCCGCGCTCACCCTGCTGGCCGGCACCCCGGCCGCCGACCGCCCGGCCGGGCCGCGGCTCTGTGTGGCCGACGACGCCCAGTGGCTCGACCGGGAATCGTTGCGGGCCCTCGCCTTCGTGGCCCGCCGCCTGCACGCCGAGGGCGTGGTGCTGCTGTTCGGGCTGCGATCCGAGGGCGACGAACTGGGGCTGCTGGCCGGCATCGAGGCGCGCGAGATCGGCGGCCTGCCCCACGACGCGGCGGTGGCGCTGCTCACCGATGTGGTGAACACGACGGTCGACCGGGTGACGGCCGAACGCGTCGTGCACTCCACCGGAGGCAACCCGCTCGCCCTCACCGACCTGGGCCACGAACTCACCGCCGGACAGCTCGGCGGCAGTGTCGCGCTGCCCGAACCGGCCCCGATCGGCAGCCGGCTCGAGGCGCACTACGCGGCCCGGATCGCCGCCTATCCCCCGGCCACCCGCACGTGGCTGCTGCTGGCCGCGGCCGACGCGGGCGGCAGCACCGACCGGCTCGTCGCGGCGGCCCGCCTGCTGGAGGTGACGCCGGCCGACGCCGGCCCGGCCGAGGCCGACCGGCTGATCACCGGTTCCCCGGCGGTGACGTTCCGGCATCCGCTGGTGCGCTCGGCCATCTATGGCGGCGCCCCGCCGGCCGAACGCCGGGCCGCCCACCGCGCCTTGGCCACCGCGATCACCGCCGAGGCCGACGCCGACCGGCGCGCCTGGCACCTCGCGGCGGCCGCGGCCGAGCCCGACGAGGCGACCGCGGCCGAACTCGAGCGGCGGGCCGGCCGGGCCGCGGCCCGCGGCGGGCACACCGCCCGCGCCACGTTCGTGACCCGGGCGGCCGAGCTGACCCCCGAGCCCGGGCTGCGGGCCGTGCGCCAGGTGCGGGCGGCCGAGGCGTCGCTCGCGGCCGGGGCCTACGGCCGGGCGTTGCTGCTGCTCGACGACGTGGACGAGAGCGCGCTGCCCGGCCCGGTGCGCGGCAGCGCATTGATGACCCGATCACTGGCCGAGGTCAACACGGGCACACCGGCCGGGCAACGGCTGGGTGCGGCCCGCTGTCTGGCCGCGGCCCGGGCGTTCGGCGACGACCACGACCGGGCCCGGCGGGCCGTGGTGCAGGCGATCGAACTGGCCCGCAGCGCCGAACATCTGGCCACGGTGAGCGAGCCTGAGATCGCCGGCGAGGCGGCCCGGCTGGTGCGCGGCACGACCGGCCTCGACGGCCTGATCCTGGACGGGTACGCGGCCTTCACCTTCGAGGGCTACGCGGGTGGGTTGCCGGCCGTGCGACGGGCCGTCGCCGCGATCACCGACCCAGCCGTGAGCGACGAGGCGCTGCTGGCCCGGCTCGTGGTCGGGGTCAACTTCTGCACGCTGCTGTGGGACGACGCGGCCAAGGAAGGGCTGCTGCGCCGGGCTGAGACGGCCGCACGGCGCAGCGGAGCCCTGCACGCTCTGGATCTCGTGCACTACCTCGGCGCGATGACCTGGTCGCTGCTGGGCGGGCTGAACGAGGCGGACCGGCACGACGCCGCCGGGCAACGCCTGCGCACGGCGCTCGGGATGACCGCCGACCAGGCCCAGGTCTGGCGGCACCCGGAACTGGCCACCTGGCGGGCCGGGCCCGGCATCCGGGAATCGGTCGGGGCCGCGCTCGGTGTCTTCGAGACGCTCGGGCTGGGCGGTCTGCACGGGTGGACACGGCTGAGCCTGGCCGTGCTCGACAACGCCGAGGGACAGTACGCGTCGGCCCGCGACACCCTGAGCGGGCTGATCGAACTGGGCCGGCCCCACCGTTATGCCGAGGCGCTGCCCGAACTGGTCGAGGCCGCGCTGCGCTCCGGCGACCGGCGCACCGCGAAACTCGCCGCGGCCGACCTCACCCTGGTCGCCGAGGCCTGCGGCACCCCGCGCGCGCTCGGCACCCTGGAACGGTCGCGGGCGTTGCTGGCCCCTGCCGGTGAGGCCGAACCGCACCACCGGCGGGCGATCGAGCTTCTCTCCGGCGGCATCGGCCCCGGCGACCTGGCCCGCGCCCATCTGGTCTACGGCGAATGGCTGCGCCGCCAACGCCGCCGGCGCGACGCCCGCGAGCAGCTGACCGTCGCGCTCGACATGTTCGCCGGTGTGCGGGCCGAGGCGTTCGCCGAACGGACGCGCAAGGAGCTGCGCGCGCTCGGCGGGGCGGCGCTCTCCCCCGTACGGGAAAGGAACGAAACGGCCCTGACCCCGCAGGAGGCCGCCGTTGCGCGCCTGGCCCGGGACGGGGGAACCAACGCCGAGATCGCGGCCCACCTGTTCCTGAGCGCGAACACCGTGGATTACCACCTGCGCAAGGTCTATCGGAAGCTCGGAGTGAAGTCGCGGCGGCAGCTCAAGGAGACCCTGCACGACTGACTACGTGTGGCGCGTGATTCGCCGATGGACGCGCTCCCAGCAGGATCGGCGCATGAGCACGATCGTTCTGGTTCATGGCCTCTGGGTGACTCCGCGCAGCTGGGAGCACTGGATTTCCTACTACGAGTCGCAGGGGCACACCGTCGTCGCCCCGGCCTATCCGGGCTTCGAGGTCGAGGTCGAGGCCCTGCGCGCCGACACCACCCCGATCGCCACGGTGACCGTTCCCGAGACCATCGCCCACCTCGAAAAGATCATCACCGCGCTGCCCGAGAAGCCGATCATCATGGGCCACTCGTTCGGCGGCACGCTCACCCAGTTGCTGCTCGACCGCGGGCACGGCTCGGCCGGTGTGGTCATCGACTCGGCGCCGCCCGAGGGCATCTACGTCAACCCGCCGTCACAGCTCAAGTCGCTGTTCCCGATCCTCAACAACCCCGCGAAACGCCACCAGGCGGCCGGTTTCACGGCCGAGCAGTGGCACTACGCGTTCACCAACACGCTCTCCGAGGAAGACTCGAAGGCCGCCTACGACCGCTACGCCATTCCCGCCCCGGGCAGCTGGGTGTGGGCGTACGGGCTGATCGCGAACTTCAAGCCCGGCAAGCAGGAGACGTGGGTCGACTTCGGAAACAAGGAGCGCGCACCGCTGCTGTTCATCGCGGGCGGGGCCGACCACATCATGCCCGCGTCGGTAAACAAGTCGAACGCCCACCACTACAAGGGCGAGGGCACGGTGACCGAGTTCTTCGAGTTCCCGGGCCGTTCCCACTGGACGTGCGCCGAGCCCGGCTGGGAGCAGGTGGCCGACAAGGCACTCGAGTGGGCCCTCGCCCACGCCCGATGATCCCTCTGACCGTCACCCACATCGGCGGCCCGACCACCCTGCTCGAACTGGGCGGGGTGCGGCTGCTGGTGGACCCGACGTTCGACGCCCCCGGCCGGCGCTACGCGTTCGGCTGGGGCACGTCGTCACGCAAGACCGCCGGCCCGGCTCTGCCCGCATCCGCGCTGGGTCCGCTGGACGGCATCCTGCTGACCCACGACCAGCACGCCGACAACCTCGACGACGCCGGGCGGGCGCTGCTGCCCTCGGCGCCGGTCGTGGTGACCACGCCGGCCGGGGCGCGCCGGCTGGGCGGCACGGGCCTGGAGCCGTGGCAGACCACCACCATCGGGGACGTGGAGATCACCGCTACGCCCTCGCGGCACGGCCCGGCCTGGAGTGTGCCAATTGTGGGGCCCACAACCGGATTCGCGCTGCGGACACCGGATTCCGAGTCGGTCGTCTGGATCTCGGGCGACACGGTGGTCTTCCCCGGCATGCTGGAGGTGGCCGAGCGTTTCCGCGTGGACACCGCGATCCTGCACCTGGGCAAGGTGCAGTTCGGCCTCACCGGCCCGTTCCGGTTCACCATGTCGGGGCGCGACGCCGCCGCGCTGTGCGCCCGGATCCGCCCGCGCCGCATCGTGCCTGTGCACTACGAGGGCTGGTCCCACTTCCACGAGGGCCGCGCCGAGATCGACGCCGCCTTCCCGCCGGGCACGCTGACGTGGCTCACGCCGGGGGTTCCGACAGCCTGATCCGGTCGGCGCGGCCCAGCAGATACTGCTGCTCGACCGTGTTGGCGGTCAGCCCGGCCGCCGCACGGTAGAGCCGCGCCGCCTCGCCGTGCTCGCCCGTCCGTTCCAGCAGATGGGCCCGGACGGCGCGTTCCCGTTGCCGGGTCAGGGGTTCGCCGGCCAGATCGTGCCGCTCGTTCAGCTCGTCGAGCAGGTCGAGCCCGCGCCTCGGACCGTACGCCTGGGCCACCGCGACGACCCGGCTGAGCCGGACGGGTGCCGTCGGGCTGACCGCTTCCAGACCTTCGTAGAGGGCGGCGATCTGCGGCCAGTCGGTCTCCTCGCCCGCGCTCGCGGCGGCATGCACGGCCGCGATGGCCGCCTGGATCCGATAGGGGCCCGCATCGGGTTCGGCCCACACGGCATCGAGCAGATCGGTCCCCTCCCGGATCAACGCCCGGTCCCACCGCGAGCGGTCCTGCTCTTCCCAAGGCACCAGACGACCATCATTTCCCGTACGGGCCGGACGCCGCGCCTGGGTGAGCAGCATCAGCGCCAGCAGCCCGGCCGTCTCGCTGTCGCCGCCCGCCGAGCCGTGCAGCATGCGGGTCAGCCGGATCGCCTCGTCCGCCAGGTCGACCCGGTCGAGGTGGTCGCCGCTGCTGGCGACGTAGCCCTCGTTGAAGATGAGATAGAGCACCGGCCGGACCCGTCCGGCCTCGACCGGCTGGGTGAAACGCACACCCCGCAGTTGTTTCTTGGCGCGGCTGATCCGGGCGCTCATGGCGTTCTCGCCGATCCCGTAGGCGTGGGCGATCTCGGCCGTGGTGAGCCCACCCACGGCCCGCAGGGTCAGGGCCACCTGGGCGGTGCTGGTGAGCGAGGGGTGGCAGCAGAGAAGCAGCAGGGTGAGGCTGTCGTCCACCGCGGACACCGGCGCGGCGGGCACAGCCGTCGCCGTGTCGTACTCCCGCCGGCGCCGGGCCTGCTCGGCGCGCAACAGGTCGACCAGCCGGCGGTAGCCGACCCGGATCAGCCAGCTCCGCGGATCGGCCGGGACGCCGTCGACCGGCCATTGCCGGCTCGCCGCGAGCAGGGCCTCCTGCACCGCGTCCTCGGCCAGGTCGAAGTGCCCGAACCGCCGGACGAGCGCGCCGAGCACCTGCGGCGCCTCGGAGCGCAGCAGATGCTCGACCGCGGGCCCCGGCGTGCTCACCCGGTGAATTCCCCGCCCATGATCGGCCGGATCTCGATGGGCTCGCCGAGGATCGCGACGATGCGCCCGACGATCTCGACCGCCCGTTCCTGGCTCACGCAGTCGATGACCGCGAAGCTGGCCAGCACCTCTTTCAGCTCGGCGAACGGCCCGTCGGTGGCGACCACACCTTGCTCGGTGCGGCGCACAGTCGTGCTGACCGCCGGGTGCGCGAGTCCTTCGCTGCCGACGAACTCCCCGGTCGCGACGAGCTCCTGCTGAAACTTCGTATAGACCTGAAAGGCCTCGTACGCCTCCTCCGACGCGTTCTCCGCGTCCCAGGCGGCGATCGGCGTGTAGGCGAGCAGCAGATATTTCACCGGACACTCCCGGAAGCCGCGGCGGACAGGGCGATCGCGGTGGTCCAGCCGAACGAGATCAGCCCGGTCAGCGCAAGCTGCACGCTCGCGTGTTCCGGAGACATCGGCAGAAGCAGCACCACCGCCACGATCCCACTGAGCCCCGCCACAACAAACGCCCTACGACGAACCGCCCGCACAAGATGCACAACACACGCCCCCGCCAGAGCCGTGAACCCCACCACGGCCGCCGTCGCATGCACCACCCCGTGCCACGACATCACTTCAACGGATCCCGAAGGCGCTCCCACCGGAAACCCGTTCTCCGCATCCGGCGCGAACACCCCCGCCACCGCCAGCCCCACACCGAACGCCCCGATCAGCCACACCATCGCCCGCCCACCGAGCCCACCGATCCCCACCCGGCGGAGCCCGACGGCCAGCGCCAAGACACCCAGCCCCGTCAGCACGAACGTGCCTACTTGAATCCACCCGAGCTCCCCCAGCACAAGCAGACTCAACGGATGCCGCCGAAGGTCAAACCCTTCCCGCCCCAGCACTTGAGCACCACTCGACAACGCAAAGAGCGGCCCAGCCATCACACCCAGAACCAGAAGCCCACGCCCACGCCGAACCCGGCGCTCCACAACCGCAGCAGTCACAACATCCTCCTAAGTAGCCCTTTTGCAGCTACCTCGGAGCCACCCCCACATCCATGACGCTTCTATGGGGTCCAGACCGCGTTGTCGTGGGCGAACCAGATTTGACGAGGATCCATCCGCAACAGGCGGTCCAGCCAAGCGGGTTGGGTCCCGACGCCGGCGTGGTGACCCAGGGCATCGCTGGTGAAGAGATTGGCATTGTCGTGGCTCTGGCCGGCGACGATCACCACCCCGTCGTTGCGGCGGATCACCAGGGACTGGTGGCCCGCGGTGTGGCCCGGGGTCGGAAGGATGAAGACGCCGGGCGCTATCTCAGCCTCACCGTCCAGCTCTTCGATCCGCGCCCCCGGATGATCCACCAGCTCAGGAAAGGTGTGACTCTCCACCGCGCGGACCAGCTCCAGTTCAGCCCGCTGAGCAAACACCGGCCGCCCAGCCAAGCTCGGGTTCCCCCCACAGTGGTCAAAGTGCAGATGACAGTTCATAACCATACGAATGTCAGCAACATCAGCACCGGCAGCTTTCAATGCGGGTGCCAGGCCAAGACGCGTGGGTTGGTACCAGGCGTCTACTTCCTCGTTGCCACCCATGCCGGTGTCCACCAGGATCTGCCCAGCCCGAGGGTGGCCAACCAGGTAGCCAAAAGTGGGCTCCACACGCGGGGCGCCCGTCCCCGTTTCCTCGGCAGGCCGGACAAAGTAGCCATAGTTGACGCGCCGCACCGTAATGTCGTCCACAGCCTCAAGCTACTGGCCGCAGCCGATCAATTTTTCACCCGAAAACGAAACCCCGTACGTACGGGAACCGCTCTGGTTTTCCGGGGGCAAGGGGCGAAGCCCCCAAGCACCGACCAGCCCACGGGTTCACGGGTCGCGCAAGCACCGGAACGTGGGGTCTGGGGGCTCGGCCCCCAGGTAGTAAGCGGAATGAGCCCGTCTGCGCACTCCGCAGACAGGCTCAACCCGAATGTAGCCCCGAAGGGATTCGAACCCTCGCTACCGCCTTGAGAGGGCGGCGTCCTAGGCCGCTAGACGACGGGGCCAGGAACTTTCTCTTGCTTCCGCTTCCGCTTCAGCGACGGGCCGAACTCTATCAGAAGTCCAGCGCCGCCCCCTCCGTGGGAGTGGTAGCGCTGGGGTACCAGGACTCGAACCTAGACTAGCTGAACCAGAATCAGCCGGGCTGCCAATTACCCCATACCCCATTGGCGCGGTTTCCCGTGCCGAGAGAAAACCTTACCTGACGCTTCAGGGCCCACCAAATCGGGTTCCGTCATCGGAACTGGTCGGCGTGGTCGCGGGCCCACTGCTCGTACGTTTTCGCAGGTCGGCCCAGCAGTTCGGCGACGGTGGGCGTGGCCGCCTGGGGGTGTTGGAGAAGCGCGGCGGCGCCTTGCAGGTACCACTCGGCGTATTCACCCATGGCGGGCTGGAGCTGCCGGACGGCGTCGTCGTGGGTGAGTTCGATGTAGCGCAGTTCACGTCCGAGCGCCCGGCCGATGGCTTCGACCTTCTGGCGCCGGGTCAGTGATTCGGGGCCGGTGAGTTCGTACGACCGGCCTTCGTGCCCGTCGCCGAGGATGACGTGGGCGGCGACGGCGGCGATGTCTTCCTGGGCGATCGCGGCGTTGGCACTGTCGGCGTAGGCGTCGCGGATCTCGTCGCCGGCCCGGATCTGGTCGGCCCAGATGGTGGCGTTGGCCATGAACTCGCCCGGTTCGAGGTGGGTGTACGGCACGCCGGAGGCTTCCACGCCGTCTTCGATCGCTTGCCAGTGGTCGCCTTTGGCGCCGGCCAGGTCGACGATGCGACCGACTCCGGCCCGGGCGGCGGCGCGGCAGGTTTCGGCGACGGTCGGGATGTGCGGGGCGAGGTACATCACGTCGACGCCGTGGAGCCAGTCGAGTGAGGGCCGGCCCACGAAGCCGCGGACAACTTCGACGCCCTCGGGCAGGGCGGCGCGTGCCGGGTCGACGGTCAGGGCCCGTACGTCGTCGGCGCCCCGGGCCAGCAGTTCGTCAACGACCATGCGCCCGACGTTGCCAGTTGCGCCCGTTACCAGGATCTTCATTTCCGTACCCCCTAAGGAAACGACTTCCCGTAGGGTATACGGAATCATGGAGGAATTCAGCCCGCGGATCCTTCCGCTGCTCTGGCGCCGGCACGTCCCGGCCCGCAAGGCGGTCGGCCGCCCGCCCCGGCTCAGCGTCGACGTCGTGGTGACGACCGCGATCCGGGTCGCCGACGCCGAGGGTCTGGAGGCGGCGTCGATGGCGCGGGTCGCGGCCGAGCTGTCGGTGGCCACGATGAGCCTCTACACGTACGTGCCGTCCCGTCCCGAACTGGTCGATCTGATGGTCGACGAGGTGCTGTGGTCACGCGATCTGCGCAGCGACGACGGCTTCCGGCCGCGGATCGCGTACTTCGCCGAGCGCACCTTCGCGATGTACCGGGCGCATCCCTGGCTGGCCGAGGTCTCGCGGGTGCGGCCGCCGGTCGGCCCGGGCACGCTGGCCGAGACGGAGTTCCTGCTGGCGGCCGTGGCCACGCTGGGGCTGCCGCTGCGCGGGCTGAGCCCGGCCGCCACCGCCATCGCCTCGTGGGTGACCTCGGCCGCCCGGCACGAGGCGGAGAGCGCACTGCTGCGGCGCACCACCGGGCTCAGCACCGACGAGTGGTGGATGCAGCGCGGCGAGATGTGGGAGAGCTGGTTCGACGTCGAGAGCCACCCCACGATGACCTCGATCTGGAATGCCGGCGCGTTCGACCGGGGCGCCGACGAACAGGCCCAGGACGCGTACGAGTACGGCCTGGACCTGCTGTTACGCGGGATCGAAGAGCGTGGGACCGAAGGGTCAGTCGAGCGAGACGACCGGGTTCCGTAGCTCGCCGATGCCCTGGATGCTGACCGACACCGTGTCGCCGGGCGTGATCTGGGCGACCCCGGCCGGCGTGCCGGTCAGGATGATGTCGCCGGGCAGCAGCGTCATGACGTGCGACACGTACGACACCAGGGTCGGCACGTCGAAGACCATGTCCTTGGTGCGGCCCAGCTGCACCGTCTCGAGCGCCTCGGGGTTGCGCCCCACCTCGGCGCGGATCTCGAGGTCGCTCACGTCGAGGCCGGTGACGATCCACGGGCCGATCGGGCAGAACGAGTCGAAGCCCTTGGCCCGCGTCCACTGCGGGTCGCTGCGCTGCAGGTCACGAGCGGTCACATCGTTGCCGATGGTGTAGCCGAAGATCGCCTTCTCGGCGCCCGCGCGGTCGAGGCGGCGGGCCCCGGTGGCGCCGATCACCACCGCCAGTTCGCCCTCCTCCTCGACGCGCTGCGACTGCGGGGGCAGCCGGATCGCGTCGTTGGGCCCGATCACCGAGGTGGACGGCTTGATGAAGATCAGCGGCTCTTTCGGGACCTCGTTGCCGAACTCGGCGGCGTGGTCGGCGTAGTTGCGGCCGACACCGATGACCTTGCTGGAGAAGATCGGGGCGAGAAGGCGTACGTCGGCCAGGGCCCAGCGCTGACCGGTGAACCGGACCTCCTCGAACGGCAGCGAGCCGATCTCGGCGATGGTCAGGCCCGACGCGTCACCCTCGACGACGCCGAACGACACCCCTCCGGCATGAACAAAACGGGCGAATCGCACGGTTGATCCCCTCTACGGCTTGCGGTTCTTCACCGGAAATCTACGCCGAGCGCTCGCCGTTCATTCCGTTCACCGTCGTGCCCAGCCGCGGGAACGGGTCGAGCGAGAAGATGACCTCGACCGGGACCTCGAAATAGCGCGAGATCCGCAGGGCCAGGTGGAGGCTGGGGCTGAACTCGCCGCGTTCCAGGTAGCCCACCGTCTGATAGTGGACCCCCAGAGCGTCGGCCAGTTGCCGCCGCGACACTCCGCGCTCGGCCCGGAGCATCGCGATCCGGTTGTAGGTGACTTCGCTCATCGACTCTCTCTAACGACCCACCGTGGTCAGGGCCCGTTCCCGCCGGGCCGCCACCGCGGAACCCGACTCCCGTTGCGCCATCCGCCGCATCAGTATCGGCGCCACCAGCAGGCCGGCCACGGCCCAGGCGGCCAGCACCCCGAAGGTCTCGAAGTGACGCCAGGAGTCGCCCAACTCGACCGAGGCGAGGGCGTCGGGCAGGAACACCGACCGCATGCCCAACCCTAGCCAGTAGATCGGGAAGCCCTGCGCGACCGCCTGCAACCAGCCCGGCATGCCGGTGATGGGGTAGAAGATGCCGGAGATCGCGACCAGCCCGAAGATCGGCATCATGACGAAACCGAGGTTGCGCGGGTTCTCGATGGACGAGCCGACGGCGGCCCCGATCGGCATGGTGGCCACGACGGCCAGCGGGAGCAGCCAGATCAGCGTCAGGACGCCGCCGAGGTCGACTCTCAGGCCGTCGACCAGGAACGCCCCGGGAATCAGCACGATCAGCACCGAGAACAGCGTCATGCCGCCGACCGCGATCACCTTGCCGATCAGATAGCCGTTCATGCCGTGCGGTGTGGCCTTGGCCCGCAGCAGCGTGCCGTCCTCGCGCTCGACGACCAGGATCTGGGCGATGGTGAGCAGGCCGCCGAAGGCCAGCAGCATGCCCAGTGAACTGGGCAGGGTGGCCGCGCCGAGCGAGAAGTTTGTGCCCGGGACCGTGGCCTGGTTGGTGAAGAACACCGTGATGAGCAGGCCCACGGAGGGGAAGAAGTAGCCCCAGAGGTCCTGCCCGTTGGTCAGGGTCTGGCGCAGCTCGATGAGCCCGCGCGCGGCGCCCACCCGCAGCGTCTCGATCATCGCGCCCTCCCTTCCGAGTCGTGGACCAGCCGGATGTAGGTGTCTTCCAGGCTGTTACGGCGTACTTCCAGGTCTTCGACGGCGTCTCCGTGCTGCAACAGCAGTTCCCGTACGAAGGGGGTCGGGTTCGCCGCCGAGTGGACGAACCGTTGCCCGTCGCGGGTCCAGCGGATCTCGCTCTCGCCGGCCACCTGGCGGGACAGGTCGTCGGCCGAACCGTCGGCGATGATCCGACCGTCGTTGAGGATGAGGATGCGGTCGGCCAGCTTCTCGGCCTCGTCCAGATCGTGAGTGGTGAGCAGGATCGTGGTGTCGTCCACATCGGTCAGCCGGTGCACCAGGTCGTGGAACTCGCGCCGGGCCTCCGGGTCGAAGCCGACCGTCGGCTCGTCGAGGAAGAGCAGGTCGGGCCGGCCGACGATGCCGATCGCCACGTCGAGCCGGCGGCGTTGACCGCCGGAGAGCCGCGCGATGCGGGTGGACGCCAGGGCGGACAAGCCCACCACCTCGAGCAGGTCGCCGACCGGCCAGGGCCGCGATTTAAGATCGGTGGAGTAGCGCCGGTAGTAGGCCCCGAGGTGATCCAGCAGCTCCTGGACCCGCCACTTGCCGTGGTCGCGCCAGGACTGCAGCACCACGCCGACGCGGGCCCGCCAGGCCTCGCCGGCCCGGGCCGGATCGGTGTCGAGCACCGTCACCTCGCCCGAGGAGCGCATGCGGAAGCCCTCGAGGATCTCGATCGTTGTCGTCTTGCCCGCGCCGTTGGGCCCGAGCAGCGCGAGCACTTCCCCGCGGCGAGCGGCGAAACTCACACCGTGCAGGACATCCTTCGTCCCGTATCGCATCCGCAGATCGCGGACGTCGATGACCCGCTCGCCGGGCGGCACCTGCGTGCCGGCCGCGAGCGCCCCCGTCAGAGCCATTCCTCCCATGTCCAGCACGTTATCAAGTGTGTAGTAGGTGTACTACATTCCGAGGCACAGATTCGGTATCTGCAAGACGACAGACCGAATTGGACGCATATGCCGGAATCGAACGCGACGCCAAATGCATTCGCGCCTAACGGTGATCGTGTTGATCGCCTCGGCTGGATACGCTGATGCCATGGGGATCAAGCAGGTGAGGGCGCTCACCACGACGCTGCCCTCGGTCACCTGGATTCCCCTTGCCCGGGCGCACGCCGAGCGGGCCGACGAGATGACCGCCGGCCACCGTGCCCGCCGCGCCACCGGCGAGAAGCACGCCATCGAAGATTTTCTCTACGACTACTACGGCACCCGGCCGGCTGTGCTGCGCCGCTGGCACCCCGGGGTCGGTGCCGGGCTCTCCCCCGCGCCCGACGGCCTGGCCGAGCATTCGACGTGGAAGTTCTACATGACCTACCCCGACGGGGTGGTCACGCTCGACCAGGATGCCTATCTCCACGCCCGCGGCGAGAGCGTGCGTTACATCCACGGCCTGCTCACCGCGACGGCGTCCCGCCCGGTCTTCTCCGGCTGTTTCGGGCTGCACGAGTGGGCCATGGTCTATCGCGACCCCGACCACCGGCACCCGCTGCCGTTGCGCCTGGGCCTGGCCGAGACCGACCGGGTGGTCGAGCAGCACCCGATCCGCTGCACCCACTACGACGCGTTCCGGTTCTTCACCCCCGAGGCGGTCGGGCTCAACCGTCTGCAGCCCACCCGGGCCACCCAGGTCGACCTCGACCAGCCCGGCTGCCTGCACGCCGCGATGGACGTGCACAAGTGGGCGACCAAGCTGGGCGCCGCCGTGCCCGGCGCGCTGGCGCTCGACTGTTTCGCGCTGGCCTCCGACATCCGGCTGCTCGACATGCAGGCCAGCCCCTACGACCTGAGCTCCTACGGCCATCCCCCGGTCAAGATCGAAACCCCCGAGGGCAAGGCTGAGTACGTGGCCCGGCAGCGCGAGTTCGCCCGCCGGGCCGCCGCCCTGCGGGCCCGTCTGATCCGCGTCTGCGAAGAGCTGATGGGCCCCGAGGGCGCGGCCCGCAGCCGCGAGGCGGTCGCCCCCGCCAACCGCCGCTGACCGTCATGAGCCTGCTCGGCGATCTGATCCGGCTGTCACCGGAACTACGGGACGAGATCCGGTCCGACCCGGCCACCGCCTACGACCGGGTGACAACGTTCGACCAGCCGGAGCGGCTCGAACTCGACTGGGAGTGGAAGCTGTTCGGCCCCCTGTTCACCATCGCCGGCTTCCGGGTCAACCCGTTCCGGTCCGGCGTGTTGTTCCCCGACGAGCAGACCGCCTTCGGCGCCCACGGCGACGCCCGCTGCCTGGACCCAGCTCAGGTGGCGGAGGCAGCCACCCAACTCGAGCGGACACCATTCGCCGCGCTCGCCCCACACCTGCGCGACGCCTTGGTCGAGCGGGACACCCTGCGGGTCGACTACGACTACGACTACGAGTCACCGACCTACGGGCAGCCTCTGCCACCCGAGAGAATCGTGACGCCGACATTTCCCGACGAGCAGATCGAGTCATACCGAACCCGGCTGGCCGACCCATACGCCGACCTGACCACCTTCTACCGCACAGCCGCCCACCACGGCGAGTGCACCATCTTCTGGGCCGCCTGAGACCAAGCGGGGTTCCGCGGCACGAAGATCCAGGTTCGGGCCGCACCACACTCTCAGCAAACATCGGATGCTATTTCCCAACGATTGATGGCATGTCCTGAATCGTTAGGCGGCAGTAACCTCACGAGATGCCGTCACGATCACAGGCCGCGCTGGGACGAGCACTGAGCGAGGGGAAACCTCTCGCACTAGGAGAGAAAACCAACCCTGGTAGGCAGGTCGACCAACGGGACAGCAAGTTCTGGCGCGGCCGAACGGTGCCCGCCGCCGCGGTGGCCACCGCACTTCGCGCCGGACACGACGTGATGATCGATGGCGCCTACTTGATCGGGGATATAGACCTTTCGCGGGTACGCGCGGCAACTAAGATGCTGTCGATCACACGCTCGGTCATCAGCGGAAGGCTGCAGCTCGACGCCGCCACGATCGCTGACCTCGACCTCCACGACTCGACGCTGCTCCGAGGGCTCTCGGCGATCGGCATGAACTGCCGCGCCATCAACCTGCGCGGCGTCTTGGCGGAGGACGCCGTGCTGATGCGATATCTGTCCGTGAACGGTCCGATGGAGATGCACGACGCCGTTGTCCGCTCGACTCTGCCGGAAGCGCTGGACATTCGCGGCGCCAGCGTGCAGCGGAGTGTCCGAATGGATCGCGTCCAGGTCAACGGGGCCGTGCTGGCGAGTGGCATTGAAGTCAACGGATCACTGAATTTTGCGGGATCGAAATTGGTAGGCGCGCACTGGCCCGTCGGCACCAAGGACCCTTACGGTGAAGTACGGAATCGCGCCGGGTCGGATCGCGTGGCCCTGACCCTCGACGGCGCCAAAGTCCGCGGCGGGCTGGTACTGCAGAGTGAGGTCGACGGCGAGCGATTCCTTGCCCTCGGACTGGTACGCGCCGTTGGAGGGGCGTTTGACTCGGTGAACCTGGACGGCGGATCCTTCATCAATTATCGCGGCTACAGCATCTTGTTGGAACGCTGCACCGTCGCCGGTAATGTCGCGTTCCGCCGGCAGGCGCACTCTGCGGGGACGATTCGGCTGTTCGCGTGTACCATCGGCGACTCCTTGGAGATGGACAGCTCCACGCTCGAGGGGCCCGACGGCTTCTGCCTCACCGCTGAGCGAACCGAGATCAAAGGTCCGGTGCATCTCCGGAACGGCCTGTCCGCGCATGGCGCGGTCACGTTCATGGGTGCTCAGATCGGAGGTAGCGTCGACCTCGCAAACAGCCTGTTTCGGTGCGCCGACGTCGACGCTCGCGATTCCAGCTTCGGTGGGCGGCGCGCCGGCGACACGGCGATCTCATTCGAGAACGCGCGCATCGCGGGCAGCCTATTTATCGGCGGATCTTTCGCAGCCGAAGGGAACGTTGTCCTGCGCTTGGCAAACGTCGGCGGAAACTTCATCGTGTCCGGATCGGAGGAACGGAAGGTTTCGTTTTCCAACATCGGGCGATCAGCTCTCGACGCCTTCGGGCTCACCGTTGCACTCGCTATCGTGGTGCGGCACCTCGACGTCGTAGGTGTGATCAATCTTCGATCGGCGCGCTGCGCTGTACTCGAGGACGACTTGACGGCTTGGCCGGAAGCCAGAATCGGCGGCACCACCCTGCGGCGCAGGCTGACCGGGAAACCCAAATTCGTAGCCTCCGGCCTGGCTCTTGACGGCCTGACATATGACCGCCTGTTCAGTGATGATTTTGCTTGGCACCACCGGCGACGGCTGTTACGCGGCTCATTGGACCGCCGCACAGCACAGCCTTACCTGCACCTGGCTCGCCTGTACGCCCGCGAAGGCTTCCCACGCGACGCCAAGCGCGCACACATTGCCCGTCTGAACGCAACAACAACGGCGCGCAACCCGAGTCGATGGGTAGCTCGACCGCTTGTCGGATACGGTTACGCCCCGCTTCGCGGCTTGGTGGTTCTCATTCTCGCCGCGGTGCTCGGTGGTTTTTACTTCGCGCATGCGGCGCCCTCCGGCGCGATCAAACCGACTCGGCCGCCAAGCGGTCGGGCGGTTACCAGCAATTCCTGCAATGCTGACATCTACCCTTGCTTCAACCCGTACGTGTACAGCGTCGACTCACTGCTGCCGATCGTCGGCCTCAAACAACGAGACCACTGGGCGCCCGACTTCGAGACCTCACGTCTGACCGCGGCCGTGACCTGGGGGCTGAGCGCGCTCGGTTGGATCATCGGGCTGCTGGTGGTAGCCGGCTTCACCAGCCTGCTTCGTAAGGATTGAACGAAGTCAGCGGAGTGAGCGGTAGACCACGCCCTCCAGTGCGGGGTCGGCGTAGGCGCCGGAGTTGGTCACGTGGCCGTCGTACGGGCCGACCTTGGTGATCTCGGCGCCGGCGCGGAAGATCAGCTGCAAGCCGTGTTCGGGCTCCCAGTCGCAGTTGCACTCGACGGAGACGTAGACCGGGCCGTCGCGGATCACCGAGATCTCGTAGCCGGGGTGCACGTGGTCGAGCACCCGGTCGGGGCCGGCGATGTCGATGCGGAACTCGTCGTCGACCAGCTCGGTGATGTCGCGGTAGTACGCGTAGATGTGCGGGGTGGCCGCCTCCAGCGCGCCGCGGTCGAGGGCTAGGAACGTGCGGATCGCGGCGTGGAAGTCGTCGGCGCCGTCGTAGCCCTCGACCAGGAAACGGCACTCGCGGCCGCCCAGAACGGGCACGGGGACGGGTTCACTCTCGAACCAGCCGGCGTCGTCGTCCTCGACCACCGGGCCCAGACCGGGAATCTCCGTGACGGTCATGATGCGGCGGGGACGGTGAGGGCGGCGATCACCGCTCGGTGGTCGCTGCGCGGGACGTTGTGGACGCTGACCTCCCGTACGCCGATCCGCTCGTCCACCAGCACATGGTCGATCGTCACGGGCGGGATCGGGTTGCCGTCGTACGGGCCCCACGTGCCGATCAGCCCCTTGCCCGCGGTGTCGGCGGCGTCGCGGTAGCCGCTTGCGATCAGCTCGCGCAGCGGGGCGTGGTCGAGGGTCGCGTTGAAGTCGCCGAGCAGGATCCGCGGGGTGGCGCTGTCGTTCGCCCGCGGCTCGGCCAGCAGGTCTTCGCGCCACTGGCCCAGCACCGAACGGGCGTACGGGGCCAGGGGGTGCGCCGACTCGACGATGACCGGGCCGGCCTCGGGCACCTGCACGGTGCCGTACGCCTGCATGAAGCCCCCGCCGTTGCGCGTCGAGCCGGGCGAGGTGATCGGGTAGCGCGAGTAGAGCCCGGACCCCTCGGCGCCGGGCTTGTCGGCCAGTGACGAGTACGGCATCAGGCTGCCCAGACCGGCCTCGGCCAGCGCCTCCTTGCCCTCGGAGGTGAACTCCTGCACGGCCAGCACGGCGACGTCGTGGTCGCTGATCAGCTTGACCATGGCCGCCGCGTCGGCCTTGCCGAAGAGCATGTTCGAGGTCATCACGGTGATCCGCACGCCCTGCTGCGGGCCCTTGTCGCGGCTCGGGAGCGCGCGGGGCAGCACGGCCGAGGCCAACATGATCGCGACCACCACCGCGGCCGCGGCCACCGTCCACCGCCGGGTGACCAGGGCCAGGATCGCGGGCAGCCAGGCGGCGGCCGCGACATAGGGGGTGAAGGCGAACAACTGGACCACCGGGCCCCGTTCCCAGCCACCGAGGCGGATCACGGCCCAGATCGCGAACGGGAGGATGAACAGCCAGAACAGCACGGTCAGCGCGGCCTTTCGTCGTGGTCGGGAGCGACCGGGGCTCGGCGCGATGATCGTCATGGCGGCGAGGCTAACCACTCCACGCCAGACCAACTATGACGCGGCGGGAAGAGTGACCGTCGCAACGAGAGCACGATGGTCGGAGCCTGTGACGCTGTGCACAGACGATTCCCGTACGCCGATCCGCTCGTCGACCAGAACGTGGTCGAGTGTCACGGGCGGGATCGGCAGACCGTCGTACGGACCCCAGGTGCCGATCAGCCCCTTGCCGGTGGCCGCCGCCGCATCGCGGTAGCCGTGCGAGATGACCTCGCGCAGCGGGGCGTGGTCGAGCGTCGAGTTGAAGTCGCCCAGGATCAGCTTGGGCGGGCCCGCCTGGTCGGCCCGGGGCAGCGCGGCCAGGTCGGCCCGCCACGCCTCCTCGGCCGCCAGCGCGTAGGGCGCCAGCGGGTGGGCCGACTCGACGAAGACCGGGCCGGCCCCGGGCGGCTGGATCGTCGCGTACGCCTGCAGGTTGCCGTCCTGCAGCCCGCCCCCGTCGCCGCGCCGCGAGCCCTGGCCGGTCAGCGGGAAACGGGAGTAGAGACCCGAGCCGGTGGTGCCGATCTCGTCGGCCAGCGCGTGGTGGGGCAGCAGCGCGTCGATGCCGGCCGCGCTCAGCCCGGCCGCCGACTCGGGCGTGAACTCCTGCACCGCCAGCACCGCGACGTCGTGGTCGCGCACCAGCTTCACCACCGCCGCCGGGTCGGCCGCGCCGATGAACATGTTGACCGTCATGACGGTGATCGGGACGCCGGTCGACGGGCCCTTGTCCATGTCGGGGATCGTCCGGGGCAGCACGGCCGCCGCCAGCAGCACCGTGGCCAGCGCCGCCACCACCGCGGCCAGCCATTTGCGGGTCAGCAGGGCGATCGTCAGCGGCACCAGCGACCAGGCCGCCGCGTACGGGGTGAAGGCGACCAGCTGCACGAGGACGCCGTGCTCCCAGCCGAACAGCCGCACCACCGCCCAGGCCAGGGCCGGCAGGGCCAGCAGGATGAGCAGCGCGGTGCGCCTCACCCGCCGGCCCGGCCGGACCTCGGACGGTGTGGTGGTGATCGTCATGGCGGACAAGTTATCGGTCGAAGCTGGCCGTTCACTTGAAACGCCGCGTGATTCAGATCTCCGCGTCGACCACTTCGCCGATCTTCGCGGCCACCAGCTCATCCCGGATCACCGCCGCGTCGCCCTCCACGACCAGGGTCAGGGCGTGCGGGTGCAGGTGCCGGGCGGCGGCGTCGCTGACCTCGGCCAGGGACGTCTCCAGGTATTGCGAGCGCAACGTCGTGTAGTAGTCGTCGGGCAGGCCGTGCACGACCAGCGTGCTGAGCGCGCCCACGATCGAGCCCGGCGTCTGCATCTCGACCGAGAGCTGACCGGCCCGCCACGACCGGGCCACCGCCAGTTCGTCCTCGGTCACCCCGGTTTCCTGCGTACGCGCGATCTCGCCGATGGTGTCGACGATGGCGGGCGCGGTCACGGCCGTCTGCACACCCGCGGCCACCTCGAAGCGGCCGAACCGCCGGCTCATCGCATAGGAGCCGCGGATGCCGTACGAGTAGCCCTTGACCTCGCGGATCAGGTGGTTGAGCCGGGACGTGAACGCCCCGCCCAGCACCGTGGCGGCCAGCGTCATCGACACGTAGTCGGGCGTGGCCCGCTCGGGTGACCGGTGCCCGATGCGCAGCGTGGACTGCACCGAGCCGGGCCGGTCGACCAGCAGGATCCGGCGCTCGTCGCGCAGCGGCACACCCAGCGGCGGCTCGACGGCCAGCGGCTCGCCCGAGGTGCCCGCGAACGCCGCCTCGCCCAGCGCCTTGAGGTCGAGCGTGCTCAGGTCGCCCGCCACCAGCAGCACACCCGGGCGCCGCAGCCAGGCCCGGTGGAAGGCCAGCACGTCGTCGACGGTCACGGCGGCCACCGACGTGGGGTCGCCGTGCATCGGACGGCCGAAGCGCTCGGCCGCCCCGAACAGGTCGGCCCGCAGGGCGGCGTCGGCCCGCGGGCCGGGCTGGGCCCAGTCCATGCGGAGCGCGGTCACCTCGTCGTCGCGGACCCGGGTGACGTCGGCCACGTCGAGCCGCGGGGTGCGGACCGCCTCGGCCGCCAGCCGCACCGCGTCGAGCAGCTGCGGAACCGGCGCCGAGACGCCGGCCCGGAACGTGTCCCAGTCGACGCCCGGCGCCAGCTCGGCACCCAGGCTCTCCAGGGCCAGCGCGTACGCGGCCGAGTCGCGCTTCTCGGTGCCCTCCTCCAGCGACTTGGCCAGCACGGTGGCCGTGCCCTCGCGGCCGTCGGCCTCGCGGGCGGCCCCGGCGTCGAGCAGCAGCATCGCGCTGGCCAGGGCCTGGCCGGGCAGGTGGGCGCCGATGACGGTGCCGCCGGCGACGGTGACCCGTTGCAGGTCGGGGAACGTGTAGGGGCGGGCGTCGCCCGGGTCGGGGCGGGTGGCGATGAGGGTCATGCGTTGTCCCCGTTCTCAGGCAGGTACGTCAGGGTCACCCGGGACTCGGGCTTGAGCGCGTACTTGGCGGCGTCGGTGACGTCGTCGGCGGTGACCGCGAGCCACTGCGGCAGGCGGTACGCGGCGGCGCCCGGATCGCCGAACTGGGTGGTGTAGCGCGAGAGCGTGTCGGCCCGGCCGCCCACCGTGGACACCTGCCGCCACCACGCGGTGGTCAGCAGCGCCTTGGCCCGGGACAGCTCCTCCTCGGTCACCGGCTCGGTCACCAGGCTGCCGATCACCTCGGTCAGTCCCTCCTCGAGGGTCTCGACCGGCACGCCGTCCTTCGCGGTGGCGGTGATGATCAGCGGGGCCGGGGCGTGCGCCAGGTCGACCCCGTAGGAGCCGATGTAGTCGGGCTGGGCGATCCGGCTGCCGTCGGCCAGGCGCTGGTAGAGGCGGCTGCCCCGGCCGTTGCCGAGCACCGCGGCGAGCACGGTGATCGCGTCGTACCCGGCCGTGCCGAACGGGTGTGTGCGGTGCGACAGATAGATCCGGGGCGCCGGGACGGCCGCGGTGACGGTCTCCCGTACGGGCTGGGTGGCCGGACCGGGCAGGTGGCCGTGGGGCGCGGGCGGGATCGACGAGACCGGCTCGAGCAGGCCGAAGTATTTCTCGGCGAGCGCGAAGACCTCGGCCGGCGACGCGTCTCCGGCCACCGTGAGCACGGCGTTGTTGGGCGCGTAGTACTGCTGGTGGAACGCCTTGAACGTGTCGAGGGAGGCCGCGTTGAGGTCTTCCATCGAGCCGATGGTGGCGTGGTGGTAGGGGTGGCCCTCGGGATAGAGCAGGGCCAGCAGGCGCAGCCAGGCATCCCCGTACGGGACGTTCTCGTAGCGCTGGCGGCGCTCGTTCTTGACCACCTCGCGCTGGTTGTCCAGCGTCTCCTGGGTGAGCGCGGGCACCAGGCCGCCCATCCGGTCGGCCTCCAGCCACAGCGCGAGCTCCAGGTGCTCGGCCGGCATGGTCTCGAAGTAGTTGGTGCGGTCGGGGTTGGTGGTCGCGTTGAGGGAACCACCGTTTCCCTGTACGAGGCGCATGTGCTCGGTCTTCGCCACGTGCTGCGAGCCCTCGAACATCAGGTGCTCGAAGAGGTGCGCAAAACCGGTCTGGCCGGTGGGTTCGTGGCGCGACCCCACGTCGTACCAGAGGTTGACGCAGACCACCGGGGCGGTCCGGTCCTCGCTGACGACGACCCGAAGGCCGTTGTCGAGGCGCGTGGTTTCGATGGGCCACGGATAGCCGGTCACGACTGCCGGCGCGCTTGAGGTCACCCGTTCATAGTGCCCTGTCCGCGTGCCATGCTGGGCGGCGTGGTGGATGACGTCCGGGTCAATGACCGGCTGACTATTCCGGCGGCCGAGCTCGCCTGGCGTTTCTCACGCTCCAGCGGGCCCGGTGGCCAGGGTGTGAACACGACCGATTCCCGGGTCGAACTGTCGTGGGACCTGGGCGGGTCGGCGCTGCTGCCGCCGGTGCTCAAGGAGCGGGCGGCCGAGCGGCTGGGCCACCGGCTCGTGCAGGGCATTCTCACCGTCACGGCCTCGGAACACCGTTCCCAGCTGCGCAACCGGGAGGCCGCGGCGGCCCGCCTGGCCGGTCTCGTGGCCGGGGCCATCGCCGCGCCACCGCGCGTGCGGCGGGCCACCCGCCCCTCCAAGGGTTCGGTCGAGCGCCGCATCGCCGAGAAGAAGCGCCGCGGCGAGACCAAGAAGAACCGAAGGTCCTATCCTTCCGACTGATGACACTGGTGGTGATCCTGCACGGCCTGGCCGGCAGCGCGAACGAGATGGCCCCTCTCGCGGCCCGGCTGACCGAGGCCGGCTACCGGGTCGTCGTGCCCGACCAGCGCGGCCACGGTCACAGCCCGCGCCACCCCTCCGATGTGTCCCGTGCGGCCTATGTGGCCGATGTGCTGGCCCTGCTCGACGAGCCCGCCTTCCTGGTCGGTCAGTCGATGGGCGCGCACACCGCGATGCTGGCGGCGGCGCAGGAGCCTTCCCTCGTACGCGGTCTGGTGATGATCGAGGGCGGGGTCGGCGGCTCGACCGACGACTATCCCGAGCGGCTGCGCGCCTATTTCGCCTCGTGGCCGGTCCCGTTCGCCGACGAGGCCGCGGCCCGGGCCTTCCTCGGCGACCGCCCGATCACCGAGGCCTGGGTGGCCGACCTGGAACGCCGCCCCGACGGCCTGTGGCCACGTTTCGACCCCGACGTGATGAAGGCCGCCATCGCCGGTGTGGCCGCCACCGCCCGCTGGCGCGAGTGGCAGAGCCTGGCCGTCCCGGTGCTGCAGATCCTCGGCGAGCACGGCTCGATCCCGCCCGACGAGGTGGAGAAGATGGCCGCCGACCGCGTGGTCGTCCCCGGCGTGGGCCACGACGTGCACCTGGAAGCGCCCGACGTGACCGCCCGCCTGATCCTCGACTTCCTGGCCGGGCGCTGACTCAGCCGATTCCGTACGCCCGGAAGACAGTGACCTCGGTGTACGCGCCCCCGGCGACCGTGGCGCGGACCTTCAGGGCCACCGCACTGGTCGACGGGTTGGTGACGGTCGCGTACCAGGTGCCGCCGATCTTCTGGACCGGGACCGTGCGCCACGTCTGACCGCTGTCCGGCGACATCTGCGCGGTCATCCTGCTCAGCTTGGGGTCGGTGCCGCGCTTGGCGTCGGGGTTGGCCGCGGTCCGCAGCAGGTTGATCGCGACCTTGGTGGTGCTGCCGGCCTTGGCCCGGTTGACCAGGTTGAGCCCGGTCGGGCGAAGGTGCACGGAGTAGACCCCGGCCAGCGCGCTGGCCTTCGGCTTGGTCGAGAACCGGTAGGTCACCCGGCTGGTCGTGGACAGCATCCCGGACGGGAAGGTGATCTCCGGGTAGTAGCGGTCGCGGTGTTGGTCAGCGTGTACCAGCCGGCCTTCTTGACCGTGTACTCCAGATAGGTCGGTTCCGGCTCCCAGCCCTTGTCCTGCTTGCCGGCCACCGTCTTGCCGCCGAACTGCAGGGTGGCCAGCGCCTTGTCGCCGCCCTCGACCGAGCCGTCGCGGGGGAACCCGGGGTCGGCGAACATCTCGTTCAGGCCGAAGGAGATCCGCCCGTTGACCGTGACCGGCAGTTGCGCGCTGGGACCCCAGACCGAGTTGAAGAAGGTCACGCCGTACGACTTGCCGGCGCTGACCGTGCGCTTCGCGAAGTAGCTGCCGATGTTCCAGGTCTCACCGGTCTTCGTGGCGGCCGACGAGCTGACCCGGACGTCCCAGGTGCCGGGCGAGGCGAGCACCTTGGTGGCGGTCGGCCGGTCGGTGCCGCCCAGCCCGGCGTACAGGCTGTCGCCGCACCCGCTGGTGATCGCCTGCATCGCCAGGTCGGAATAGACCGAGCCGGACGGGCCGCGCTTCTGGACCACCCCGATGGTGGCCAGCTGGCTCCGGCTGAAGGTGCGGCCCAGACCGCCCGGCACGCCCGTGGTCTGGTGCAGCACCGCATAGCTGGTGGAGGTGCCGAGGTGGTCGCTCCACGAACCGAGCGCGGCGAAGCCGAGATACTTCGAGGCGAACGGGACGATGTACAGCAACGTGCCGGGGGACGCGGACGCGTCGACCCCTTCACTCGCGCTGGTCCGGGTGCAGACGCGCATCGTGATGGTGCGTTCGAGGCCGGTCGGGGCCGGGCTGATCGCGAGCCCGACGCCCTTGCCCTGACGGGCGTCGATCGTCAGCTTGGTCGAGCCGGAGACCTTCACCGCCTTGCCCGACAACGTGATCGTGTTGCCGGTGGTCACCGAGGTCAGGACGGCGTACGTGCCCTTGGGCAACTTCCGGGCGACGCCCGAGGTCGCCGAGTAGCTCGAGCTGCTCACCACGTCGACCAGCTTGATCCCCGCCTTGACCTTGACGCCGTTGCGGTTGATCACGGTGACGGTGAGCGTGTGGGTGGCGGCCACGGCGGCGCCGCCCATGCCCAGCAGCAGGGCCGGGACCACGGCGAGGGCCAGCAGACGGCCGAGGCGGGCGCGCTTGACGAAAGAGAGCATGACGATCCCTGCGGCGAAGGAGAGGGCGAGGAGCGAGATCATGCCATAGACGACGGTACGGTGTCGTCCCCTTCTCGACCGCCGCGGCGGTTAATCGGATGCCGGCCGTGGGCGGCGGGCCTAGCATCGGGTCATGAGCTTCAGGCCGCAGCGGACGACGACGCCGGGATGTCCCGGCGTGCGTTCGCGCTGACCTGATCCGCAGCGACAGACACGGCCCCGGGCGAGATGCCCGGGGCTTTTCTGTGCCCGGTGGTTCTCGCCCTTTTTCGACAGGGAGACCTCCGATGCACATCGACCACCGCAAGCTCGGGCGCGAGCTCGACCTCTTCGACTCCGACCCGCTGATCGGCGCGGGACTGCCGTTCTGGTTGCCCGGCGGCGCCGCGGCCCGCCACGCGGTCGAGTCCTATCTCCACGACCTGGAACGCCGGAACGGGTATCAGCATGTGTATTCGCCGGCGCTCGGCAAGCGGCAGCTCTTCGAGAAGTCGGGACACTGGCGCAACTTCGCCGACGACATGTTCCCGCCGATGCCGATGGGCGGCGACGAGCTCGTGCTGCGGCCCAGCCTGTGCCCGCACCACGCGCTGATCTACAAGTCCCGCGGGCGGTCCTACCGCGACCTGCCGTTGCGGATCGCCGAGCTCGGGCCGATGTACCGGGCCGAGCGCTCGGGTGTGGTCGGCGGGCTTTCCCGCGTACGGGCGATCCAGCTCAACGACGCGCATGTGTTCTGTGCCGAGTCGCAGGCCGCGGCGGAGGTCGCCGACGTGCTCCGGCTGATGCGGCAGGCTCATGCGGCGCTCGGGATCCAGCCGTCGTCGTTCCAGTTGTCGCTGCGCGGGGAGGGCAAGAAGTACGGCGGGGACGAGGCCGGCTGGGCGTCGGCTTCACGCCTGCTCCGGGTGGCCCTTGCCTCAGCCGGGATCGACCATGTCGAGGCCGAGGGCGAGGCTGCCTTCTACGGCCCGAAGATCGACGTGCAGGTGGCCGACTCCGCGGGCCGCGAGTGGAGCCTGGCCACCATCCAGATCGACTACCACCAGCCCGAGGCGTTCGACCTTTCGTACGCCGACGCGTCGGGCGGGCGGTCCCGGCCGGTGATGGTGCACCGCAGCCTGGCCGGATCGATGGAGCGGTTGTTCGGGCATCTGATCGAGGTGCACGACGGGGCGTTCCCGCTCTGGTACTCCCCCGTGCAGCTCGCCGTGCTGCCCGTCTCGGAGGACCAGAGCGACGCCGCGAACGCGCTCGTGCGGGCCGCCGTCGCCGCCGGGTTGCGGGCCGAGGCGTCGCACGACGGGTCGATCGGCGCGCGCATCCGGTCGGCGTCGGAGAGGCGGATCCCGTACGCGGGAATTGTCGGAAAGAAGGAGGCGCCGGACGGCCTGGTCGCCCTGCGGCATCGCGACGGCCGGCAGCTCCCCGCGATGCCGGTGGCGGCCGCGATCGAGATGATCAGCGGGGAGGCAAGGCCGGGAGCCTAGCGTCACATCCGAGGTCGGCCGGGCCGCACACCGTCGTGGTGGCGACCGGGCCGACCTCGCTTCAGTTCCTCGTCATTAGGCCAGACCGTAGGTGAGCGCGTCGACCAGCGCCACCCACGAGGCCTCGACGATGTTCTCGTGCACGCCGACCGTGGTCCAGTCGCGCTCGCCGTCGCCGGTCTCGAGCAGCACCCGGGTGATCGCGTTGGTGCCGTGGCTGCCCTCGAGGATGCGTACCTTGAAGTCGGTGAGCTCGAAGTTCTTCAGCTGCGGGTAGTACTGGGTCAGCGCCGCCCGCAGGGCCTCGTCGAGCGCGTTGACCGGGCCGTTGCCCTCGGCGGTGGCGATCACGCGCTCCCCCCGTACGCGAACCTTGACCGTCGCCTCGGACACCACGGAACCGTCCTCGCGGTGCTCGACCTGCACCCGGTACGACTCCAGGCTGAACGGGCGGGCCAGCTTGCCGTCCAGCAGCTCGTCGCGCACCAGCAGCTCGAACGACGCGTCGGCGGCCTCGAACGACCAGCCGCCCGCCTCCAGGTCCTTGACCCGCTGGGTGACCGTGCTGAGGGTGTCCGGATGGCCGGCCAGGTCGATCCCGAGCTCGCGGCTCTTGAGCTCGATGCTGGCCCGGCCGGCCATCTCGGTCACCAGGATCCGCATGTCGTTGCCCACAACCGACGGGTCCACGTGGTTGTAGAGCAGCGGATCCACCTTGATCGCGCTCGCGTGCAACCCCGCCTTGTGAGCGAAGGCAGCGGCCCCGACATAGGCCTGGTGGGTGTCGGGGGCGATGTTGGCGATCTCGGCGAGCGCGGACGAGACCCGCGTCGCCTTCTCCAGGCAGCCGTCCGGTAGGACCTGCAGCCCGAGCTTCAACTGGATGTTGCTGACCGTGGCGAACAGGTCGGCGTTACCCGGCCGCTCGCCGTATCCGTTCGCGGTGCACTGGAAGTGCTTCACGCCCGCCTCGACGGCGGCCACGGTGTTCGCCACCGCGCAGGACGTGTCGTTCTGGCAGTGGATGCCGAGAAGATCGGGAGTGACGCCCGTACGCTCGACGACCTCGGTGATCGCCTTGGTGATCATCGAGGGGAGCATGCCGCCGTTCGTGTCGCACATGATGACCCGCTCGGCGCCGGCATCGATGGCGGTGCGGACGACGCTCGCCGTGTACTCGGGGTCGTGGCGGAAGCCGTCGAAGAAGTGCTCGCAGTCCACGAACGCGCGGCGGCCGTTCGCGACCAGGTGCTGGACGGTGTCGCGGACCATGGCCAGGTTCTCGTCGCCGGTGGTGCGCAGCGCCCGCTCGACGTGCCGGATGTCGCTCTTGGCGACCACGCAGACGACCGGGGTCTCGGCGTCGAGAAGGGCCTTGACCTGCGGGTCGTTGGCGACATCGACGCCGGCCTTGCGGGTCGCGCCGAACGCCACCAGCACCGCGTTCTGCAGGTCGAGCTCGGTCTTGGCGCGTTGGAAGAACTCGGTGTCCTTGGGCATCGCGCCGGGCCAGCCGCCCTCGATGAAGCCCACGCCGAACTCGTCCAGCAGTTTCGCGACCGCCAGCTTGTCGGCGACCGAGTAGCTGATCCCCTCACGCTGCCCGCCGTCGCGCAACGTCGTGTCGAAGACCTGGTACTCCATGGCGCGTTCCCTTCAAGGATTCTTGGGGTGACCAACAAAAAGACCCCCCGCGGATGCGGGAGGTCTGCGCGTCGGCGAAGAAGTCAGCCGGCGCGCTAGGTGCGAATAATCAGCACGGAGTGGGTCACGTTGCGAAGCATGCCACGCCTTGGGGAAAGTGGAACCGGAAATCCACGGATTGGGACGCGATCGCTCGCCCGGGGGACACATCTACGTCACAGCGTCGTTCGATCGGGCGGGTTAGGTTGGGCTCGTGGCAGTCGAACAGTTCCCCCGCAACCTCGGCTTCTCGGCGACCTACAACTTCCGCGACGTCGGCGGTTACCGCGGCCTCGACGGGCGCACGGTCCGGTGGCGCCGGCTCTTCCGCTCCGACGCGCTGCATCGCCTCGGCGAGGACGACGCGGCCGCTTTCGAGGCTCTGGGCGTGCGCACGGTGATCGACCTGCGCCGCCCGTTCGAGATCGAGAAGTACGGCCGGGTCGCCGAGCGCTACGGGTTGGACTATCAGAACCTGGTGCTCCACCACGTCGACTGGGAGACCATCGACCACCCCGACGACGTGGTGCACGAGCGCTGGCTGGCCGACCGCTACCTGAACTTCGCCGAGGACGGGCGGTCGGCGATCCTGGCCTCGTTGCAGATCATCGCCGACCCCGCCCAGGCGCCGGTCATCGTGCACTGCATGGCGGGCAAGGACCGTACGGGAACGGTTTGCGCTCTGGCCTTGTCGCTGCTGGGCGTGTCCGACGAGGACATCGCGGCCGACTACGCCCTGACCACCGAGGCGATGCTGCCGCTGACCGACTATCTGCTCGAGAAGCACCCGTCGGCCGTGCTGGGCAAGCAGCACATGTGGGACTCACCGCCGGCGGCGATGCAGATGTTCCTGACCGATCTGCGCGCCCTGCACGGCTCGGTCGAGAACTACGTGGCCGAGATCGGCCTGACCGACCAGCAGGTGGCATCCATGCGGGCCCACCTGTTGGAGCAGCCTTAGCCGATCTGCTCGAGCAGGGTCCTCGCCTCGGCGTAAGCCCTGGTATAGCTCGCCGCGGTCGTGCCCTCCGTGTGGACCTCGCAATAGAACAACAGATCTTCGAGAGCCCAGGCGACCTCATAGTGTGCCGGTTCACCGGTCTGCGGGCTCTCCTCCATCGGGCGGCACGAGAGCCAGCCGGCCCGGCCGACCAACGGCAGAGGTTGCACGTTTCCCTTGCCGCTTGGCGGGCCGGAGCAGTCGTCCGGCCGCGGAACGGCGCCTTCCTTCCGCACCTCCAACTGCTCCGCCGTGGCAAGAAGATGGAACTCCACCCGGTACGACTCCCGTGCGGTCGCACAGATCGCCAGCACCGACGAACCGACCGGAGCTTTCGGCAGGGCGTACGGGTCGCAGCTGCCTCGGATACCGGCGGGGAGCAGGCTCAGCAGCTCGGGGTAGCGGCGCAGCGGGTCCGGGTCGCCGGGACGGAACACGACCAGCGCCAACACCACCGCGGCAAGCAGGGTCACCACGGTTGCGGCCCCGAGCACGAACCGTCGCGTCACCTTCGTCCGGCCCGGAGGCGTCGGGACTCCCTTGGCGGACTCACGTGCAGCCACCGGACGGAGGTGCGCCGGCCGGCGGGACACATAGATGTCACCGCGGACGCCGAACTCCGACTTGGTCGGGTTCTGATTCGGGTTCTCCACACGGACCCGGTCGTAGACGTAGTCGTAGAGTTCGGTCAGGCCGATCTTGCCGTCGCGGTCCTTGTCCGCTTCCCCGGTGCGGATGCCGTCGGCCACGGCCCGGGTGAAGATCGACGGTTGCGGCGCCGCGCCGTCGGCCAGGTCGGCCCCCTCGAAGGCGTACTCCATGGCCGTGGAGGCGGTGATGACCACCCGGCCCCGGCCCTCGTCGAGGTCGTCCTGGCGGAACTGGTCGTGCACGTTGACGTCCGAACCCGAGCGGTGGACGAGATGGTGTGCGAACGCTCCGCTGTAACAGCAGTCGAGCAGCAGCACCACGCGCTGGGCCCGGCTGTCCTGCATGAGCTGGCCGATCAACGCCGAGCTGACCGCCGTCGACTTCAGGCGGTCCGGCCGGGTGTTGGAGGCGGCCAGATACAACCGGCCGGAGTCGTCCTTGAGCCCGTGGCACGAGAAGTGCACCAGCACCAGATCGGTGCTGCGCCGCGCCGCCAGCACCGATTCGACGTGCTCGGCGATCTCAGACGCCGTCGGATTGTGCTGGACGTCGACCGTGAACCCGCCCAGTTGCTCATCGCCGAGCACGTCGGCGAGCGTCTGGGCGTCGGCCGCCGGGGACCTCAGTTTCCGCAGTTCCGAGTGGTCGTAGCGATCAACCGCCACGACCAGCGCATATCGGCCGTCGCCCATGCACCCAGCATCGGGCGGGGGCGGGCGGGAGCCGGTCGGGCATCCGTCAGATCATGGGCGGATGCCCGACGCGGGCCGTCAGAGGACGCGGTGGACCCAGCCGAACGGGTCTTCGGCGCGGCCCCGCTGGATGTCGACCAGCTGCTTGCGCAGGTCGTCGGTGATCTCGCCGGTGCCGCCGTCGGCGATCGTGAAGGCGCCGTCGGCCGACTTGACCGTGCCGATCGGGGTGATCACGGCCGCCGTGCCGCAGGCGAACGCCTCGCGGATCGCCCCCGAGGCCGCACCCGTGCGCAGCTCTTCCAGGCTGATCGCGCGCTCCTCGACCTTGCGGCCGGCCCGCTCGGCCAGCTTGATGACCGAGTCGCGGGTGATGCCGGGCAGGATCGTGCCGGTCAGCGGGGGCGTCACCAGGGTCCCGTCGTCGAGCACGACGAACACGTTCATGCCGCCGAGCTCGTCGATGTACTTCCGCTCGACCGCGTCGAGGTAGACGACCTGGTCGCAGCCGTTCTCGATGGCCTCGGCCTGCGCCGACAGGCCGGCCGCGTAGTTGCCGCCGCACTTCGCCGCGCCCGTGCCGCCGGGGGCCGCCCGCGTGTAGTCGGGGGTCACCCAGACCGACACCGGCTTGACGCCGCCCGAGAAGTAGGGCCCGACCGGGGACGCGATCACCAGGTAGAGGTATTCCATCGACGGGCGCACGCCCAGGAAGACCTCACTCGCGTACGCGAAAGGTCGCAGGTAGAGGCTGCCCTCGTCGCCCGGCGGGAGCCAGGAACGGTCGATCGAGATGATCTCGCGCAGCGACTGGAGGAACGTCTCCTCGGGCAGCGACGGCATCGCCATGCGCTGCGCCGACTGGGTGAAGCGGGCCGCGTTGGCGTCGGGGCGGAACATCGCGACACCGCCGTCGGGCAGCGTGTACGCCTTCAGGCCCTCGAAGATCTCTTGCGCATAGTGCAGGACGGCGGACGCCGGGTCCATCGGGATCGGGGCCCGCGCCTCGACGCGCGGCTCATACCAGCCTTTGCCGTCGGCGTAACGGATCGTGACCATGTGGTCGGTGAAGATGCGGCCGAAGCCGGGGTTGGCGAGGAGCGCGGCGCGCTCGGCATCTGCCACGGGTGCCGGGTTCGGACGGATCTCGAACTCGAGGTTGTCACCACCGCTCATGACAAGTGGACCTGCTTTCGTCAACAGAAGAATTGAGGCATGCGGAAGCACCCGTAGTGCTTCATGAACTTACCCCGAACGCTCGTTAAAACTAAGGGCGCGGGTGAAGAGGCCCCTGGCACGGGGCCTTATAAGAGAGAAGCGAGCAAGCTCAGAGAGCTTGCGCCACGCGGTCGCCGACCTCGGCGGTGCGCAGGGAGGCGCCCGGGGTGCGGGACGCGACCTCGGCTGCGACCGCCTCGGATACTCGGCCGGCCTCGTCGTGGTGGCCCAGGTGCTCGAGCAGCAGCGATGCGGAGAGGATGGCGGCCGCCGGGTCGGCGATGCCCTGGCCGGCGATGTCCGGCGCGGAGCCGTGTACGGGCTCGAACGTCGACGGGTACTTGCGCTCCGGGTTGACGGAGCCGCTGGCCGCCATGCCGATGCCGCCGGTCACGGCCGCGGCGATGTCGGTGAGGATGTCACCGAAGAGGTTGTCGGTCACGACCACGTCGTAACGCTGCGGGTTGCTGACCATGAACATGCTGGCCGCGTCGATGTGCTGGTATTCCGTCGTGACCTCGGGGAACTCGGCCGCGACGGCCGCGAACGTGCGCGCCCAGAGGCCGCCGGCCTTGGTCAGCACGTTGGTCTTGTGGACCATCGTCACGTGGCGGCGGTCGCGGCGCTGGGCCCGGGCGAAGGCGTCGCGGATGACCCGCTCGACGCCGTGCCGGGTGTTCAGGCTCTCCTCCGTCGCGATCTCGGCCGGGGTGTCCTTGTGGAGCACGCCGCCGGCGCCGACGTAGAGACCCTCGACGCCCTCGCGGACCACGACCATGTCGATCTCGCCGGGCTTGATGCCGGCCAGCGGGCTGGTGGTGCCCGGCCAGAGCTTCGAGGGGCGGAGGTTCACGTACTGGTCGAAGTCGAAGCGGAGCTTGAGCAGCAGGCCCCGCTCGAGGACGCCCGGCGGGACGCTGGGGTCGCCGATGGCGCCCAGCAGGATGGCGTCGTGGCGGGCCAGCTCGTCCTGGATGGCCTGCGGGAGGACCTCGCCGGTGCGGTTGTAGAAGCGGGCGCCCAGGTCGTAATCGTCGAACTCGGTCCCCGGGAGCACGGCCTCGATTACCTTGCGGGCCTGCGCGGTCACCTCGGTACCGATGCCGTCGCCGGCCACCACCGCGATCCGCGCCACGCTCACGTCTGCTCCTCAAGGGTCGTATCCGTCGCGCCTCAGGCTAGCGCCTCGGTCCCGATCTTCGGTACGACGGTCCCACCTAGTGAGCGTTAAGGATGCTACCGGGCAGTATTTCCGGCGCTGCCGCCGGACGCGAACAGCCCCCGTGCCGCGGCAAACGGCAACGGGGGCTGATGCGACGAGTACGCGTGGCTCGGTCCCGCCGGAATACGCGCGCCAAGCCGAGGAGAGCACCGTCACCCGAAGACGGGCCCACCCGAGCCGGGCGGCACGGACAACGCTAGCGATGCGGACTTATGACGCGCAAGACGCATCACCGCGTGTCGGCTCGCTGATATGCGGAAAACCCGGCCACGTCGGCGAACGCCGCCACCGCGGTCACGGTCAGCCCGGGCGAAACCAGCTCGAGGCGAACCGGATCACCGGCGCGGAGCCGGATGTCGGCCACCGGGCCGGTCGACATGCCGCGCAGCTCCACCTCGGTCACCCCGGTCAGCCGGAGCCGCACCTGCACCGTGTCGAAACGGCCCCGGACCCACTTCGCCGGCGGGTCGGCCGGGTAGGCGGGCAGATCGAACGTGACAGTCAGCGCGGGACCGTCACGCCCGATCGTGACCTCGTGGACGGACACCCCGGCCAGGTCCGGCGGATCCCCGCCGAACACGGCGAGGAGGCCCTCCGGGTTGCCCAGTGCGTCCGTCCATCCAGCCATACCGACTACCTACCATTCGTAGTGCTGAGCGGTTCCCTCGACCTTGCCGGTACGGGTGTTCTCGATCGGCCGGACGTTCAGGTGACGCCCCTGGTCGCCGGTGCCGCCCTGGTTGTAGTAGTGCCCGGCCGAGTGGTCCTGGATGACCACCTTGCTGCCGTCCTCGCGGGTGAAGTGGTACTCCCGCGTCATGATCCGCTGCTTGTTGGCATCGAGCACCGGGTTGCCGTCCCGGTCGGTCATCGGAACCTTGTTCACCTTCTCGGGAACCTGGTTGTTCGGGATCCCGAGGTCACGCTTCGCCTGCCGGAACGAGGCGCTCCGGCTCGCCGAGGTCACGGTCTTCGGGATCTCACAGGCATCGCCGGCCGCGGCTGCCCGCACTCCCACGGCCGCCTTGCCGCCCGCCGCCTTCACCGAGGCGACCCGGCCCAGGCAGGGGATCTCGTCCGCCTTCTTGCGCGCCTTGGCGAGGTCGGTGAGTTCGTCGACCTCCTTGCGGGCGCCGCTGAGGGCGTTGACGAAACGAGCGATCTTGGGCGCGAACTTGAGCAGGTCGGCGGTGAGGCTGAGGGCCTTGCTCCACGGGATGAAGTCGGCCAACGCCCACAGACAGGCGGAGATGTTGCCGTCCATGAAGCAGCCCTTGATGTTGTCCAGCCCGAGCAGGCTCAGGACAAGATCACCGGCATTCGCCTTGATGAAGTCGAGGATTCCCTGGTCGGCCTGCTCCTTGGCCGCCCGGTACCGCTCCTGCTCGGCCGGCGTCATCGAGGCGAGGAGGTCACGCTCCTCGTCCGGGGTGAGACCGCCCCCGCCCTCGATGTCCTCGACGCGTTCCTGCTGCTCCCGTGCACGGTCGGCCGCCTCGGCCCGTTCGAAGGCCTTCTGCGCCTCGACCGCGTAGCCGAGAGCCTTGTCGGCGGCGATGGCGGCGCTGTCCGCGTGCTTCTGCGCGCTCGCGGCGGAAGCTTCGGCCGCGGCGGCATCCCGCTCGGCGGCCGAGGCCGAGCCCCGGGCGGCCGCCGCGTCGGACTCGGCCCGCGAGGCCGCGGCGTTGGCCGCGTCGGCCTCGCTCTGGGCCGCGGCCGCCGCCTTGCCCGCGATGGCGGCGTCGGAGGCCGCCTCGTTCGCCGCGTTGCGGGCCGCGATGGCGTCGGCCCGGGCCTGCTCGTCGGCCCGGGCGGCACTGGCCGCGGCCGCGCGGGCGGCGGCCCCGTCGACCGCTGCCTGCGCGGCCGGCTGCTTGGCCTCGGCGGCCGACTGGGCCGCCTGCGCGGCCGAGGCGGCGGCCTTGGCGGCCTGCTCGAAGGCGGGCTTGACCTGCTCGTTGGCGAGCCGGGCGGCGTCCGCGGCCGCGTTGGCGGCGACGATCGCCTCCTCCGCCCGGCGCTTGGCCGCCGCTGCCTGCTCGGCCCCGATCACCCGGGCCTGCTCGGCCACGAGCTCGACGAAGTCGGCGTCGATGTCGTCGCCGCTGAACGGCGACACCATCGCGATCGCGGTGTTGGCCGGCTCCGCGATGCCCGCCGCCGAGACCCGCGCGGCGTTCGCGGCGCTGACCGCGATGTCGGCCTGAGCCGCCGCGGCGACCGCCTCGTTGGTGGCCGCCTGGGCTTCGTCCCGCACCCGCTGGGCCGCCCAGAGCGAGCGCACGGCCTCCTCGGACGCCTGCGAGGCGAGCTGCTGCGCGGCCCGCGCCGCCTCGGCCGCCTTGACCTCCTGGCGGGTCGCCTCCGCAGCCCGCGCGTCGGCCTGCATCCGAGCCGCGTGGGCGGCCCGGGCATCCGCCTCCGCGGCGTCGGCCGCGGCGTCCGCGCGGGCCGCGGCGGCCTGCGCCTTCTCGGACGCCGCCCAGGCCCGGGCGGCCGCCTGGTCGGCCTGCACGGCCGCCGAACGCGCGTTGGCCGCGGCCCCGGTCGCCGTGTTGGCCGAAGCCCGCGCGCTGCGGGCCGCGGTGCCGGCCACACCAGCCTGCCGCCCGGCCTCGTCGGCCTGCCGCTGCGCCTCGGCGGCGTCGGCGCTGCCGGCCGCCTGCGCCGCCCAGGCCCGGCGGGTGGCCGCCTCGGCCTTCGCGGTCTGCTCCGCCCGTTCCGCGGCCATCGCGTCGTCGCGCGCCCGCATGGCGTTGTTCTCCTGGTCCCAGGCGCGCTTGTTGGCCTCGTCGGCGGCCGTGTCGGCCGAACCGGCCTGCCGCCGCGCGGTGGCGGCGATGCCGGCCTGGGCGTCGGCGTTGGCCCGGGCGTTGGCGGCGATGGCGGCCTGCGCGTCGGCCCGCTGCCGGGCCGCGGCCGCGTTGGCCCGCTCGGCCTCAGCGATCTGCCGCTGGCGCTTGGCCTCGGCGGCCTGGGCCTCGGCGACCTCACGGTGCCGGCGGGCCTGCTCGGCCGCCGCCCACGCCTTGGCCTCGGCGGCCTCGGCCTGCTCACGGGCCTTCTTGGTGCGGGCGGCCGCGGTCTTGGCCGCCGCCGCCTGCTTGGCCGCCGCGGCCGCCAGCTTGGCGGCCGACTTGGCGTGTTCCTCGGCGTGCTGCCGCCACTTGATCGCCTGCTGGGCGTGCGCCTCGGCCTGGGCCTGGGCGCCCTGCGCGCTGTTGGTGGCGATGGTGGCGTCGATCGCGAACTGGGCGGTCCGGGTGGCGCCGACCGCGGCGGTGGCGGCCTCGGCCATGCCCTCCGCGATCAGCGACCACTCCGAGCCGTAGTCCAGCCCGGTGTCCAGCAGATCGTCCGCGGCCGTCGTGGCCGTCCGGGCCGCGATGGCCGCTTCGCGGGCGGCCGCCTCGGCGTACCCGAGCTGCCTCTTCGCCTCGTTGTTGGCCGTGGTGAGCTCGCCGGCCTTCTGCGTCGCCGTGCCGCTGCCGTCCAGCACCCGCGAGGCGTGCCGGGCCGCGTTCGCCGCCGCGGCCATCGCGTTCGCCGCCTGCTGCAGCGCCCGTACGGCCTCGCCGTGCGCGACCAGCATCTGCCGGCGGGCGACGTTGGCCCGGGCCGAACGCTGCGCCAGCTCGGTCAACTCCTCGGCCGCCTTGTTCCGCGCCTCGAGATCCTTCAGATACTGCTCCCGCTCGGCCGCGTCCTGCCGGGCCGCGGCCAGATAGCCGGAGCTCAGGAACGTCGCGATGGCGGCGTCGTCACCGGCCAGGGCGGCCTCGGCGGCCCGCTTGACGTTCGACTCGGCCGGTGCGGCCGCGGCCACGAGCCGTACGCGCTCGCGCAGCGCGGTGGCGCGTTCGGCCGCCGTACGAGCGACCTGCGCGTCCCGCTCCCGCGCGATGTCCGCGCCGTAGGCCAGGAACGCCGCCCGGTCGCTGTCAGTGCCGGCCAGAACCCGCTGCACCTCGGCGTTGAAATACGAACCGCCGGTGCCCGCCATCGCCCGGATCGCGGCCAGATTGTCCGCCGCCTCCTGCTTCTTCCTCGCGGCCACCTGCTTCTCGAGAGCCGGCTTGTCGACCGTGGCGAACTTCTGGATCGTCGCCGGGTCACCCGTCGCGAGGGCGGCCAGAGCCGCGTCCCGGATCTCCGGCTCGGCCGTGAACTCGGCCACGTCGGCAACCGCCTTGCGCCACCGGTCGTCGGTGGTCGACACGCCGGTGGTGCCGTTCCAGGTCTCGGTGATCAGCGGCGGGACCTCGACCGTGGGCGGGTCCTCGGCGAGCGCGAGCACCGCCGTCCTCGTCGCGGCGGGCGCGGCCGAGGCCGGCGGCGCGTGCAGGAAGGTTCCGATCATCGCGGCGCTCAGCGACAGCATGGCCGCGGCTCTCATCCGCGTTCTGATGCTCACTACTGGTTTCCCCGTTTCGCGTGCATGGTCACTCCGGCCACCCACGCGGCGACCGGAGCAGAAGGAGGGGGTCAGACGGCAGCCGAAGCACGCACAAGCACGCCGTCCTACCCCCGTGAACGTCGTGATCGACCGGAGCCACACAGTCATCCAGGTCGATGGGCGAGCGCCGCGGGCATTCAATCACATGACTGTCCGGCCGGGGTGGCCCGGAGCAGCCCACCGGCCGTCACCGCCCGGCCGCGGGCCGATGACGGCGCTCGCCCGTCGCCACCGGCTTCCGCGTGTCGGGGCGGTTCTTCCGTTCTGTGGCGCATCGTGATGGCACCATGCGCCGGTGAGTTTCGACCTCGTGGTGTGGGCGATGGACAAGACGGACCTGCCGGACGCCGTGCGGGCCGCCAACGCGCGATGCGCGCGCGGTGAGCACCCCCAGCGCCCGGCCGATCCGCGCGTCGTCGCCTTCTATGACGCCCTGACCAGTGATTATCCCGACCGCGGCCCGCGCGCTTCGGCGCCCGGCTCGCCGTGGGCCCATCCCCCGCTGCACGCCGCGGCCGACCACATCCAGATGCGGCTCGACGAGAACTGCCCGGACGAGGTGCTCGAGGCGATCGAACGCCTGGCCGCCGAGCTCAATCTGGATCTGCTCGACCTGCAGGACGGGACGGTCTATCCGCCGCCGGTCAGGAGCCGTTGAGCCGCAGATCCACCGCGCTCCCCCGCTCCGAGCCGACCGCCGCCGCCACCGTGGAGAGCAGTTCCGCGTCGACCGACGAGTCGACGGTGAGCGTCATCAGCGCCTCACCGCCGGCCTCGCGCCGCGCCACCTGCATGGCCGCGATGTTGACGCCGGCCTCGCCGAGCAGCGTGCCGATCGTGCCGACGATGCCGGGCCGGTCGCTGTAGCGGAAGAACAGCAGCACGCCGTCGGCGTTGAGGTCGAGGTCGAAGCCGTCGACCCCGGTGAGCTTGGCGATCTCACGGACGCCGTGCACGGTCAGCGTGCCGGCCACGCTCACCGCCCGGCCGTCGGGCAGGGCACCGCGCACGGTCACCAGGTTGTGATGGTCGGCCGGCTCGTCACTGACCACGAGCTCGACCTCGACGCCCCGGTCCACGGCGAGCTGAGGGGCGTTCACGTACGTCACCCGTTCGTCGACCACCGCGGTGAACAACCCCTTCGTGGCCGCCAGCCGCAGCACCCCGACGTCGTGCGAGACGATCTCGCCGCGGACCTCGACCGTGACCGTCGCCGCGACCCCGCCGGCCACGGCCGTGAAGACCTTTCCCAGCTTCTCGGCGAGCGCGAGCAGGGGGCGTACGTCCTCGTCGACCACCCCGCCCGCCTGCACGTTGACCGCGTCGGGCACGAACTCGCCGTCGAGCGCCAGCTTCACGCTGCGCGCCACCGACAGGCCCGCCTTGTCCTGCGCCTCAGCCGTGGACGCGCCCAGATGCGGCGTCACCACCACGGTGTCAAAGTCGAACAGCGGCGACTCGGTGGTCGGCTCGGTGACGAACACGTCGATCCCGGCCCCGGCCACCCGGCCGTCGCGCAGGGCCGCCGCCAGCGCCGCCTCGTCGATCAGGCCACCTCGGGCCGCGTTCACGATCCGCACGCCCGGTTTGACCAGGGCCAGTTCCTTCTCGCCGATCAGGCCCACGGTCTCGGGCGTGCGGGGCAGGTGGACCGAGATGAAGTCGCTCTCGCGCAGCAGCTCCTCGAGACCCACCAGCCGCACGCCCAATTGAGCGGCCCGGGCGGGCTGGATGTAGGGATCGTAGGCGATCAACCGGGTGCCGAACGACGCCATGCGCTGGGCGAACAGCACGCCGATGCGGCCGAGCCCGACCACCCCGACGGTCTTGCCCTGCACCTCGACACCCACGTAACGCGAGCGCTGCCACCGGCCCGCCTTGAGCGTGGCCGAGGCGGTCGCCGTGTGCCGGGCGACGGTCAGCAGCAGCGCGATCGCCTGCTCCGCGGCCGAAACGATGTTGCTGGTCGGCGCGTTGACCACCAGGACGCCCCGTGCGGTGGCGGCCGGGACGTCCACGTTGTCGAGACCGACACCGGCGCGGGCCACCACGCGCAGGGTGGAGCCCGCGGCCAGCACCTCGGCGTCGACCTGGGTGGCGCTGCGCACGATCAGGGCGTCGGCCTCGACCACCCCGGCCAGCAGGGCCGCGCGGTCGGTGCCGTCGACGTGGCGGACGTCGTAGTCGTGGGCGAGAACGTCGAGGGCGGAGGGGGCGAGCTCTTCGGCGATCAGTACGACGGGCGTCACGCGGCAGCCTCCGGGGATCGCGGGACCCGATCGTATGCAGCCCCGGAGATCCACCGTTATGTGACCGCCGTCACACGCCCGTCATCTAGGCGACACGCCTCGGAATCTTGTCCCGGTCGATGGGCGGCGCCTCCGCGAAACCGGCCAGGGCCCGCCCGTCGGGCTGACGGAAGCTCAGCGCCTCGGCGTCCAGCGCGTCGTAGAGCAGGTCGAGGTCGAGCGTGCCGACCGGCGGGTAGACCCGCTCGCGCGGCGGCTCCTGACCCACCTCGAGCGCGCCCTGCTCGACCATGAACTCGACGATGGCCTGCCGGACCGCCGGCAGCGTCACCGGCGAGTGGTAGACCACGTTGAGGGCCTGCATCCGCATGCCCTGCACGTGGTCCTCGCCCTTGTTGTCGTGGAAGTGCGGGTTGCGGGTCTCGATCTGCAGGACCGGCACCGAGTTGGCCATGACGTCGGGGTCGGTGCTCTCGAGCACGCCGCCGAACTGCTCGAACATGTCCATGTACTCGTACGGCTCGACCGCGAACCCGCCGGCCAGACGCAGCTTGAGGCCCAGGTCGAGGGTCATCGCGTGCTCGCCGGCGTTGCCGGTGGCGATGACCTCGGTGCCGAAGTCGGAGTATTCGGCCAGGAACCGGTTGAGCCACTCGTTGGTGATCTGCGAGCTGCGGCCGCGGCGGCTGAAGAAGAGCCGGTTGTCGCGCAGCTTCGGCTTCGAGTGCCACGAGATGCGGACCATGGAGTACGGCGAGGCGGCCAGGTGCAGCCCGGCCGCGTAGACCTTGCAGTACTCGTGGACCGAGCCCGGCACGTAGTTGTCGGCGTCCACATAGCCGATGTAGCGCCGTCCGGTCATCGCGGCGAGCGCCATGCCGAGCAGCATCGCCTCGCCCTTGCCGTTGCGGACCAGACCGTCCTCGTCGATCAGCTCGGGCATGCCGGCCGCCTTGATCGCGGCGGCCACGCCCGGGTCCTTCTGATGCAGGGTGATCGCGGACCGCCCGGCCAGCCGGCAGAACTGTTCGACCGTCTGCGCCTCGATCTCGTAGCGGTCGACCGGGCCCCGGTCGCTGTTCGAGACCAGCACAATGAGGCAGTCGTGCGGAATGCCGGAGAGGACACCCTCGATGACGGTCCGTGTCTCATTCATACACGGAACGACAATTACCATTTGCGATTCGATGGCGCGCAGCGCCTCGGCCGGCACAATCTGGCTGCCCGCACCGACCGAGGTGCCCGAGTCGAGCTCGATCACCCTCTGCAGCTCATGAATCCGGACCGCGCCGAAGCGCTCACTCCGAAAAGAATCAGCCAGTCGCATCTCGCGAAGATACCCAACCGAAGGCTCTCGCAAAGGCCTGAACAACACACAATTCGGTTTCGGAACGGGCCAGGTAAGCAGGAAGTAACACGCACGTTTCAGGTAATCGCAACCTCACGCGAACGGCCCCGGTTTTCGCACGCGAACGGACGAAAACCGGGCCCTTTCGCTACGCGGGCCGTTTTCCGTAGTACGGCTTGATCACTTTACCGAGCTGACGTTGAAGACCCCGCAGCAGACGAATGGTCCCCTCGTCGCTACGCCCGGTAGTGGTCGACCACTCATAACCCGATCCGACGAGATCGCTGACAAAGACGACCTCGGTCGACAGCAGCATGCGGGCCCAGTCGACCGGCGCGATCGGCTCGTCCGCCTTGAGGGCCCGCTTGAGGTCCCGGACGCCCCGCACCAGGTCGTCCGCGTCGGCGAAACCCATGGCGTACGCCATCTCGTCGCTGCAGCGGGCCGGGCCGAGCCACTCGTTGAGGGCCCGCCTCAGCAGGTCGGCCTCGTCGTCGTTGAGGATCTCGCTCGGTCGCACCGGAGTCTCGGACATCAGTCGAGATCCTCCCACCACTCCTCGAATTCGTCCTTGTTCGTCTTGCCCTTGAACACCGTGCCGCCGTCGGGGCTCATCGGATCGTGGATCACGACCGTCCGGCCGTCCTTGCTGACGTAGGCCTTGCGCCCGCGGGCCAGATCTTTGACCCGGGACGGGTTGCGCATGGTGTCGTCGACCAGTCTGCCCAGTTCCTCCCGCGACATGCCGGGGAACTCGGACGCGTGCTTGCCGTCCGCGTGCCCGTTGGCGATGTCACCGGAATCCTCCCAGCGGTCCTCGTCGGGGATGCACCAGCTGCTGCCACCGCCCTGCGCCACCGCGGCCGCGCGGGACGCCGCCGGATTGGGCCGGATCGGGCAGGCCTGCGGGGTGTCGGGGGTCTTGCGCTTGCGGGCCTTCTCGCGCAGCTCCTCCAGCCGCTTGCGGGCCTTGTTGACGTCGTCGAGGAACTTCTTGATCTTCGGCGCGTGCTCGAGGAGCTTCTTGGCCATCTTGCCCGCCTTGAGCAGGCCACCGCCCGGAGCGAAGGTGAGCGCCAGCGACAGGCACGCCGTCCAGTTGCGCTCCATGAAGCAGCCCTTGATGTCGCCCCACGGGGTCAGGTCCTCGATGAGGCCCGGGATCGCTTCCTTCAGATAGTCCAGCAGGTCCTTGTTGGCCAGCTCCTCGAGCTGCTTGTACTCGTCCTCCTCGCCGTCGAGCAGCAGGGCCAGCAACTCGTCGCGCTCGGCCCCGGTGGGCGCACTCGACGTGCCTTCGACCAGCTCACGACGGCGGTCCAGCTCCCTCTGCCGTTCCGCCTCCTCGGCCCGCTCGGCGGCCTGCTGGGCCTCGACCGCGTGCTGCAGGGCGCTCGCCGCCGCGGTGGCGGCACTGTCGGCGTAGGACTGGGCCCGTTCGGCCGCCCGCTTGGTGGCCGCGGCGTCCGCCTCGGCCCGGTCGGCTGCTCCCCGGGCCGCGGCCGCGTCGGCCTCGGCGGCCGTGGCCGCGCTGTTGGCCGCGTTGGCCTCGTTCTGGGCGGCCTGGGCGCTGCGACCGGCGATGGCGGCGTCGCTCGCCGCCTCGTTGGCCGCCTGACGTGCGGCCAGGGCGTCGGCCCGGGCCTGGGCGTCGGCCCGGGCGGCACTGGCCGCGGCGGTCCGCGCGGCCGCACCGTCGGCCGCCGCCTGGGCGGCGTACTTCTTGGCCTCGGCGGCCGAAGCAGCCGCGTTCGCGGCCGACCGGGCGGCCTGCGCGGCGGCGGTGAAGGCCGGCTTCACCTGTTCGTTGGCCCGGTCGGCGGCGGCCTCGGCCCGCTGGGCGGCGGTCAGCGCCTCCTCGGCCCGGGCCTGGGCCGCGGCGGCCTGCTCGGCGCCGATGCTCTGGGCCTGCTCGGCGACCAGTCGCACGAAGTCGGCGTCGATGTCGGCCCCGGTGAACGGCGACACCATGGCGATCGCGGTGTTCGCCGGTTCGGCGATGCCCGCGGCCGAGTCGCGCGCCGCGGCGGCGGCCCGCACCGCGATCTCGGCCTGCACCGAGGCCGCGACCGCCTCGCTGGTGGCCGCCTCGGCCTCGTCCCTGGTGCGGTTGGCGGCCCACAGGGCCCGTACGGCCTCGTCGGCCGCCTGGTCGCTCAGCCGAACCGCCGTCCGGGCCGCTTCCGCCGCCTTGGTCTCCTCGGCCGTGGCCACCGCGGCCTTGGCATCGGCGCGCACCCGCGACGCGTGGGTCGCCCGCGCGCTCGCCTCGGCCTTGTCGGCCGCCGCATCAGCTGCGGCCGCGGCTTCCCGGGCCCGTTTGGCGGCGACCGCGGCCCGGTCCGCCGCCTGCTGGGCCTGGGTGGCGGCGGCGCGGGCGTTGGCCGCCGCGCCGGTCGCCGTGTTCGCCGACGCCCGGGCCGACCGGGCCGCGCCACTGGCCACCCCGACCTGCCGGTCCGCCGCGTCGGCCTCCCGCTGCGCGGCCTCCTTCTCGGTCTGGCTGCCGGCCGCGGCCACGCCGGCCCGCATCGCCTGGGCGTACGCCTTGGCGGTCTGCTCGTCGAGCTCGGCCTGCACCGCGGCGTCCCGCGCCCGCCCGGCCTCGCTCTCCTTGTCCCAGGCCCGGCCGGCGGCGGCTTCGGCGGCCGCGCTGGACGACTCCGCCTTCTGCCGGGCCGACGCCGCGATCGCCGCCTGCGAGTCGGCGTTGGCGCGGGCGTTGCGGGCGATAGCCGCCTGCTGCTCGGCCTCGGCCCGGTGCCGGGCCGCGTTCGCACGCTCGGCCTCGGCGATCTGCCGCTGGCGCTTGGCCTCGGCCGCCTGGGCCTCGGCCTCCTGCCGATGCTGGCGCGTCTTCTCGGCCTGGGCCCACGCCTTGGCCTCGGCCGCCTGGGCCTCTTCACGAGCTTTCTTCGTACGCGCGGCGGCCGTCTTGGCGGCGGCGGTCTGCTTCGCCGCGGCCGCGGCCAGCTTCGCCGCCGACTTGGCGTGTTCCTCGGCGTGCTGCCGCCACTTGATCGCCTGCTGGGCGTGCGCCTCGGCCTGGGCCTGGGCGCCCTGCGCGCTGTTGGTGGCGATGGTGGCGTCGATCGCGAACTGGGCCGTCTGGGTCGCGCCCACGGCCGCCGTGGCCGCCTCGCTCATGCCCTGCGAGATCAACGACCACTCGGCGCCGTACTCCAGGCCGGTGTCGATCAGGTCGTCGGCCGCCGAGGACGCCGTCTGCGCGGCCGCCGACGCCTGCCGGGCCGCCTCCTGTGCGTACCCGAGCTGCCTCTTCGCCTCGGTGTTGGCGATCGTCAGCTCGGACGCCTTCTGCGCTGTGGTACCGCTGCCGTCGAGGACCCGTGCGGAGTGCCGCGCCGCGTTCGCCGCCGCGGCCATCGCGTTCGCCGCCTGTTGCAGGGCCCGTACGGCCTCGCCGTGGGCCACCAGCATCTGCCGACGGGCGACGTTGGCCCGGGCCGAGCGCTGGGCCAGCTCGGTCAGCTCCTCGGCCGCCTTGTTCCGCGCCTCGAGGTCCTTCAGATACTGCTCCCGCTCGGCCGCATCGGCCCGCGCCGCAGTCAGGTAACCAGAGTTCAGAAACGCCGAGATCGCCGCGTCATCACCGGCCAGCGCCGCCTCCGCCGCCCGCCGGACGTTCGACTCGGCCGGAGCGGCCGCAGCCACAAGCCGTACGCGCTCGCGCAGCGCGGTGGCGCGTTCGGCCGCCGTACGAGCGACCTGCGCGTCCCGCTCCCGCGCGATGCCCGCGCCATAGGCCAGAAACGCCGCCCGGTCGCTGTCAGTCCCAGCCAGAACCCGCTGCACCTCGGCGTTGAAATACGAACCGCCGGTGCCCGCCATCGCCCGGATCGCGGCCAGATTGTCCGCCGCCTCCTGCTTCTTCCGGGCCGCCACCTGCTTCTCGAGAGCCGGCTTGTCGACCATCGCAAACTTCTGGATCGTCGCCGGATCACCCGTCGCCAACGCAGCCAGAGCCGCGTCCCGGACCTCCGGCTCGGCCGTGAACTCGGCCACGTCGGCAACCGCCTTGCGCCACCGCTCCTCGGTCGCGGACAGCCCGGTCGAGCCGTTCCACGTCTCGGTGATCAGCGGCGGCAGGTCGGGGGTGTCGGGCTCGGCCTCGGCGGCCGCCCGCACCGGTGCCGGCGCTGCCAGTGCGGGTGGTGCGTGTAAATGGGTTCCGACGATCGCGGCGGCCAGCGCCGCCAGCGCCGCGACCCGAATCCGCTGGACAACTCTCACTGCGTGCATCCCCGTTCAGCTTGCGATCCGCACGGGGAAGCGGAGGCCGGGCACAGCGGTGCCCGGCCCCTCACGTTCGAAATGCCCCCGTGGACGCGGCGACCGACCAATCATCGAGGTCGATACCTAGGCGCCGCGGGCATTCAATCACAGGATCAAGACCGTGGATGTCCGCGCGGCGCCCGCGGGGCCGAGAAAGGGATCACAACGCAGCATGCCCGGCCTCCGCGGAGGCCGGGCATGCGGGTGGAGCGGGAAAATCAGGCGGTCTCGGTGATCGGCCGGTCGACCCAGCTCATCATGTCGCGCAGCTTCTTGCCGGTGACCTCGATCGGGTGCGCGGCACCCTGCTCGCGGTACTTGGTGAGCAGCGGACGGCCGTTGTCGTCGTCCTCGATCAGCTGGCGGGTGAACTCGCCGGACTGGATGTCGGCCAGGATCCGCTTCATCTCGGCCTTGGTCTCGGCGTTGATGACCCGCGGGCCGCTGACGTAGTCACCGAACTCGGCGGTGTCCGACACGCTGTAGCGCATGCGGGAGATGCCGCCCTCGTACATGAGGTCGACGATCAGCTTGAGCTCGTGCAGGCACTCGAAGTACGCGATCTCGGGCGCGTAGCCGGCCTCGGTGAGCACCTCGAAGCCGGTCTGCACCAGCGCCGCCGTGCCACCGCAGAGGACGGCCTGCTCGCCGAAGAGGTCGGTCTCGGTCTCCTCCTTGAAGGTGGTCTTGATGACGCCGGCCCGGGCGCCACCGATCGCCTTCGCGTAGGAGAGCGCGAGCGCGAGGCCCTCGCCGGTCGGGTCCTGCTCGACGGCGACCAGACACGGCACGCCCTTGCCGTCCACGTACTGGCGGCGGACCAGGTGACCCGGGCCCTTCGGCGCGACCATGGCGACGGTCACGTCGGCCGGCGGCTTGATGAGCTCGAACCGGATGTTGAGGCCGTGGCCGAAGAAGAGGGCCTTGCCCGCGGACAGGTTCGGCGCGATCGACTCGGTGTAGATCTTGCGCTGCGCGGTGTCCGGCGCCAGCACCATGATCACGTCAGCCCAGGCCGACGCCTCGGCCGGCGTCTTGACCTCGAGGCCCTGCTCCTCGGCCTTGGCCCGGCTCTTGGAGCCCTCCTGCAGACCGACCACCACCTGGACGCCCGAGTCACGCAGCGACAGCGAGTGGGCGTGGCCCTGGCTGCCGTAGCCGATCACGGCGACCTTCTTGCCCTGGATGATGCTCAGGTCGGCGTCGTCGTCGTAGAAAACTTCCGCGGTCATTGCTTTTCCTTCTTGGGTTGAATCAGGCGGCGCGGAGCGCCGGGCCGGTGGTGATCGAGCGGGAGCCGCGGCCGATGGCCACGAGGCCCGACTGGACCATTTCCTTGATGCCGTACGGCTCGAGGTCGCGCAGCAACGCGTCCAGCTTGTCGGGGTTACCCGTGGCCTCGATCGTGAGGGTGTCCGGAGCGACGTCGATCACCCTCGCCCGGAACAGCTCGACCGTCTCGAGCACCTGGCTGCGCTGCGCGCGATCGGCGCGCACCTTGACCAGCAGGAGCTCGCGCTGAACCGACTGCTGCGGGTCCAGCTCGACGATCTTCAGGACGTTCACCAGCTTGTTGAGCTGCTTGGTCACCTGCTCCAGGGGTGAGGAGTCGGCGTTGACCACGATCGTGATGCGGCTGACGTCCGGGTTCTCCGTCTCGCCGACCGCCAGGGAATCGATGTTGAAGCCGCGCCGGGAGAACAGGCCGCTGACGCGAGCGAGCACGCTGGGCTTGTTCTCGACCAGCACGGAAAGCGTGTGCTTGTTCATCAGAGGTCGTCCTCTTCGAAGTTGGGACGCACGTCCCGGGCGAACATGATCTCGTCGTTGCTGGTGCCGGCCGCGACCATGGGCCAGACCATCGCGTCCTTGCCGACCGTGAAGTCGATGACCACCGGGGCGTCGTTGATCTCCATGGCCTGCTTGATGATCTTGTCGACGTCGTCCTTGGACTCGCAGCGCAGCCCGATGCAGCCGAGCGCCTCGGCCAGCTTCACGAAGTCGGGGATGCGGTGCTTGTGCGTGCCCAGCTCGGTGTTCGAGTAGCGGCCGTCGTAGAACAGCGTCTGCCACTGCCGGACCATGCCCAGGTTGCCGTTGTTGATCACGGCGATCTTGACCGGGATGCCCTCGAGCGCGCAGGTGGCCAGCTCCTGGTTGGTCATCTGGAAGCAGCCGTCGCCGTCGATCGCCCACACGGTGGTGTCCGGCTTGCCGACCTTGGCGCCCATCGCCGCCGGGACGGCGTAACCCATGGTTCCGGCGCCGCCCGAGTTCAGCCAGGTGCCCGGCTGCTCGTACTTGATGAACTGCGAGGCCCACATCTGGTGCTGACCCACGCCGGCCACGTAGATCGCCTCGGGACCGACGATCTCGCCGAGCCGCTCGATCACGTACTGCGGGGCCAGGGTGCCGTCGGTCGGCTCCTCGTAGCCCAGCGGGTAGCGCTCGCGCAGCTCGTTCAGGGTGGCCCACCAGGCCTCATATTGCCCGGCGCCCTCGGCCGTGGCCGAGACCGCGGCGATCAGCTCGTCGATCACGTGCCGGGCGTCACCGACGATCGGGACGTCGGCGTGCCGGTTCTTGCCGATCTCGGCCGGGTCGATGTCGGCGTGCACGACCTTGGCGTCCGGCGCGAACGAGTCGAGCTTGCCGGTCACCCGGTCGTCGAAGCGCGCGCCCAGCGTGATCAGCAGGTCGGACTTCTGCAGCGCGTAGACCGCCGGGACGGTGCCGTGCATGCCGGGCATGCCCAGGTGCTGCGGGTGGGAGTCGGGGAACGCGCCCAGCGCCATCAGCGTGGTGATGACCGGGATGCCGGTCATCTCGGCCAGCTTGCGCAGCCCATCGGTGGCGCCGGCCTTGAGCACGCCGCCGCCCACGTAGAGCACCGGGCGCTTGGCCGCGGCGATCAGGCGGGCCGCCTCGCGGATCTGCTTGCCGTGCGGGTGCAGGGTCGGGCGGTAGCCGGGCAGGTCGATCGCCGGCGGCCAGGTGAACGTGGTCTGCGCCTGCAGCACGTCCTTGGGGATGTCGACCAGCACCGGGCCGGGACGACCGGTGATCGCCAGGTGGAACGCCTCGGCCAGGATCTTCGGGAGCTCCTCGGGCGTCTGCACCAGGAAGTTGTGCTTGGTGATCGGGAGCGTGATGCCCTGGATGTCCGCCTCCTGGAAGGCGTCCGTGCCGATCGAGGGCCGGGCCACCTGACCGGTGATGGCGACGATCGGGACCGAGTCCATGTATGCGTCGGCGATCGGCGTGACCAGGTTGGTGGCGCCCGGGCCGCTGGTCGCGATGCAGACGCCGACCTTGCCGGTGGCCTGCGCGTAGCCGGTGGCGGCGTGACCCGCGCCCTGCTCGTGCCGCACCAGGATGTGCCGGACCTTGGAGTCGTAGAGCGGGTCGTACGCGGGGAGGATCGCGCCGCCGGGGATGCCGAACGCGACCTCGACGCCGAGCGCCTCGAGCGACCGAACGAGCGAGCCGGCGCCCGAGGTCGGGACCGGGGAGGCTACGGCCGGGGCCGGGGTGGCGGCCGCCGCGACAGTGGCCGGGTTGGCTCGGTGGGCGAGAGTCTCGGGAGTGGGTCTCGTCATGGCACTTCATACCTTTTCGAGTTGGGCGGTCCTGTACTTGAGCAACAAAAAAGGCCCTCGTGCGGGAAGCACGGGACCTAGCGCACTCTGGCCCTCTTTACCGGGGCTGGAGTGCGCTCACATAAGTACTCGGGACGCGAAGCACATGCTGCCAACCTTGCCCCATCTCAAGCGGTGAGTCAACTGATCCCACATTTTGATCACTCGGACTCACTCGGCGGGGCCACGAATCCCGGATCGCTCGGCAGCAACGCCCTGAGCTGGCGCATTCCCGGCCCGAGGGAGACGACCTGACTGCGTGCGGCGGCGTCCACCGGCGGGGCCGAGCGCGGCGCCGGCAGCGGCCGAGGCGACCCGCCCTGACGCAGCGTCTGCAACTGGGCCTCCAGGTGTTCGGCGGGCACTCCCCAGCCGAACAGCGAGCCCTGGCCCAGCCGGCAACCGGCCTCCTCGACCGCGGCCCGCTGCGCCGGGGTGCCGATGCCCTCGGCCAGCACCTCCAGCCCGAGCCGGTGCCCCATCCGGACCACCACGTCGACCAGGGGCGCGGCCATGCCCGTACGGGATTCCGGCTCGGCCACCAGGAGACGGTCGATCTTGAGGATGTCGACCGGCAGCGTGCGCAGCTGGCCCAGCGACGAGTAGCCCGCGCCGAAGTCGTCCAGCGCGACCCGGACGCCGGTGGCCCGCAGCTCGGCCAGGCGGCTGATCAGCTCCTCCATGTCGGTCGCGACGGCGTGTTCGGTGACCTCGAGCACCAGCCGCTGCGGCGGCACCCCGTGCTGCTCGAGCACGTCGGCCACGTGACCCGCGAAGTCGGTGGAGTGCAGCTCCTTGGGCGACAGGTTGACCGACACCCACACGTCGTGGCCGCGCGACAGCCAGTCGGCGAGCTGGATGCAGGCCTGCTCGAGCACCCAGGCGCCGATCCGGTTGATCAGCCCCGACTCCTCGGCCACCGGGATGAACTCGTCGGGCCGCACCGCCCCCAGCGTCGGGTGATGCCAGCGCAAAAGCGCCTCGGCGCCCACCGGCCGCATCGAGGGCAGGGCCACCACCGGCTGGAAGACGAGCCGCAGCTGGTCGCGGTCGATCGCGTGACGCAGTTCGTTCTCCAGCGTGCCGCGGCGGCGCAGCAGCTCGTCGTAGCGGGCCTGATAGCGCTCGACCCGGTTCTTGCCGCGCAGCTTGGCGTAGCGCAGCGCGAGATCGGCGTCCCGGATCAGCTCGCCGGTGTCGGCCGGGCTGAGCGTGGTCGAATCGGCCACCCCGATGCTGGCCGAGAGGAAAACCGCCAGACCTTCCACCTCGTACGGCTCACTCAGCACTGCCAGGAGCCGGTGCGCGGTGAGCATGGCCTCCTCGGCGTTGCCCCGCATGAGCACCGCGAACTCGTCGCCGCCGAGCCGGGCCGCCACGTCGCCGTCGAGCAGGTTGCGCCGCACCCGCTCGCCCACCTCGGTGAGCACCGCGTCACCGACGTCGTGACCGCGCATGTCGTTGACCGTCTTGAAGCCGTCGAGGTCGATGCCGACCAGCACCCGCGAGTCACCGCTCGCGCGCAGCGCCCGCTGCAGGCCCCGGCGGTTGGCCAGGCCGGTCAGCGGGTCGGTGTGGGCCAGTTCGCGGAAGTGGGCCTCGCGTTCGCGCAGCTCCAGCGTGTAGCGCCGGACGTCGCGCAGGGCCAGGAACTGCCGCCCGACCAGCGCGAACCCCTCCACGCTGGCGCCCAGAAAGCCGTACAGGTCGAAGGAACCGCCGCGGGCCAGGTGATAGCCGAGCGCACCGACCATGGCGACCATCGGGACGATCGCGTACGCCGTGTTGCGGTCCGTCACGTCGCCGACGACCTCGACCGGGCGGTCGGCGATCTTGACCGCGCGCGCGATGACGACCAGGCCGGCCGGCAGCAGGAGCGCCCCGGCCAGCCCCACGGCGTCGTGGTCCTGGCAGATGCCGCTGGCGATGGCGACCGCCGAGCCCGACACGAGGCTGACCCCGGCCGCCACCCGTACGGTGATGAGCCTCGGACGGTGGGCGTGCAGCGCCAGCACGATGGTGAGGCCGAGCGAGACGACCGTGAGCCCGGCCGGGATGAGAACCGAGAGACAGGCCATCGGGGTGGCGTCGCCCAGGATGCGGGTCGGCTCGGCGATCAGCACCCAGCCGACGAACCAGAACGCGGCGGCGATCACGAGCCCGTCCAGCAGGTGCCGTACGGCCGCGCCCGCGCTCTCCGCCGCGCCCGGCATCAGCGCCGCCCCGACCAGCAGGGTGAGCACGCCCAGGGCCATGCCCGCGGCGACCGCCGTGCCCAGGCCCACGCGCGGCGGCTGCGAGGTGGTGAGGAGCACAGTGATGACGCCGGCCAGCGCGGCCGCGGTCGCGACGGCACCACCGGCAGCCAGGAGCAGATGGGCCCGGCGGGCCGCGCCGGTGTGCCTACGCCCGGAATCGCCCAGCACGGCGACGGCCGGGACCGCGATCAGAAGGCTCGCGAGGCCGGCCAGTTCCACACCGGAGGGTGATTGCACGCGAACACTCTGCCTGATGCCGATCTATTTAGGGAGCCCTCTGACGGTTCCGGAATCCCGTCTTGTGGACGTGATTGGCGGTCCTTACTTCTGGCAGTGGCACACTGAGGGGATGCCTGACCTGCGATCCCGGACCTCGACCCACGGTCGGACCATGGCCGGCGCGCGTGCCCTGTGGCGCGCCACCGGGATGACCGACGACGACTTCGGCAAGCCCATCGTGGCGATTGCCAACAGCTACACCCAGTTCGTACCAGGTCACGTGCACCTCAAGGACCTCGGCGGCCTCGTCGCCGACTCGATCGCGCAGGCCGGCGGCGTCGGCCGCGAGTTCAACACGATCGCGGTCGACGACGGCATCGCGATGGGCCACGGCGGCATGCTCTATTCCCTGCCCAGCCGCGAGCTGATCGCCGACGCGGTCGAATACATGGTGAACGCGCACTGCGCCGACGCCCTGGTCTGCATCTCGAACTGCGACAAGATCACCCCGGGCATGCTGATCGCCGCGCTGCGGCTGAACATCCCGACGGTCTTCGTCTCCGGCGGCCCCATGGAGGCCGGCAAGACGGTCGCGATCGAGGGCGTCGTGCACGAGAAGCTCGACCTGGTCGACGCGATGAGCGCCAGCGCCAACGAAAACGTCACCGACGCGCAGCTCGACACCATCGAGCGCTCGGCCTGCCCGACCTGCGGCTCCTGCTCGGGCATGTTCACCGCCAACTCGATGAACTGCCTGACCGAGGCGATCGGCCTGTCCCTGCCGGGCAACGGCTCGACGCTGGCCACCCACGCCTCGCGCAAGGCCCTCTTCGAGAAGGCCGGCACGCTGATCGTCGACATCGCGCGGCAGTACTACGAGCAGAACGACGAGTCGGTGCTGCCCCGCAGCATCGCCAACCGGTCGGCCTTCGAAAACGCGGTGGCCCTCGACGTCGCCATGGGCGGCTCGACCAACACCGTGCTGCACCTGCTGGCCGCGGCCCGCGAGGCCGAGCTCGACTTCTCGGTCTCCGACATCGACGCGATCTCGCGCCGGGTGCCGTGCCTGTCCAAGGTCGCGCCGAACAGCCCGAAATACCACATGGAAGACGTGCACCGCGCCGGTGGCATCCCCGCCCTGCTCGGCGAGCTGCACCGCGGCGGCGCCCTCAAGACCGACGTCCGCTCGGTCCACGCGCCCGACCTCGACACGTGGCTGGGCGAGTGGGACATCCGCGGCGGGTCGCCCTCTCCCGCGGCTCTGGAGCTGTTCCACGCGGCTCCGGGCGGCGTGCGCACCACGCAGCCGTTCAGCACTCAGAACCGCTGGGCGACGCTGGACACCGACGCCGAGAACGGCTGCATCCGCTCGGTCGACCACGCCTACACGGTCGACGGCGGCCTGGCCATCCTCTTCGGCAACCTGGCCCCCGACGGCTGCGTCGTGAAGACGGCCGGCGTCGACGAGTCGCTGTGGAAGTTCACCGGCCCCGCCCGCGTCTACGAGTCGCAGGACGCGGCGGTCGACGGCATCCTCGGCAAGGAGGTCGTCGAGGGCGACGTCGTGATCATCCGCTACGAGGGCCCGCGCGGCGGCCCCGGCATGCAGGAGATGCTCTACCCCACGTCGTTCCTCAAGGGCCGCGGCCTGGGCAAGGCGTGCGCGCTGATCACCGACGGCCGCTTCTCGGGCGGCACGAGCGGCCTGTCCATCGGCCACGTCTCCCCCGAGGCGGCCGCGGGGGGCCTGATCGCCCTGGTCGAGACCGGTGACGAGATCAGCATCGACATCCCCGGCCGGTCCATCACCCTGCACGTCGACGACGAGGCCCTGGCGCAGCGTCGACACGAGGAGGAGCGGCGCCCGAAGCCTTACAGCCCGGCCGACCGGCAGCGCCCGGTCTCGGCGGCGCTGCGGGCCTACGCGTCGATGGCCACCAGCGCCAGCGACGGCGCCTACCGCAAGGTCCCTGAGTAGATCGTTGTCTGCCGCGGCCACGCACCCGAGGGGTGCGTGGCCGCTGTCGTTCGACGTCCGTGCTTTCACGTCCCACCTCCTCCCGGTGCGCCGACGGTACGCCTCGCCGGGCCGCCGATTCGGTTATCCACAATCCCGCGTTGTCCACAGGCCGCCCCACGCTGCGGGCCCGGATTTGCCACGCTGGATGAGGGTGGACCCCCTGGGCGGGAGGGGTAGGGCAGGAGGACTTGATGTTGTCGGGAGTTAGGTTAGCCTTACCTCTCCACACGGCAACAGGAGGTCCTCATGGCGCGTGGCTGGGAAGGCGCGGTCATCAAGGTTCTCGGTGGGCGCGACCACGTGCTGACCGTCACCGGGCGACGCGAGATCGCGCCCCACTTCGTCCGGCTGAGCTTCGAAGCGCCGACGCTGTTCTCTAAGGTGCGGCCCGAGCCGGCGGCCTGGCTGCGGTTCTGGATCCCTGACCCGGACGGCGGCAAGCGGGAATACCAGCGCGCCTACACGATCGCCGAGGCCGATGAAACGGCCGGCACCATCGAGGTCGACTTCGTGCTGCACGAGCCGGCGGGACCAGCCTCGCTGTGGGCGACCAAGGTCGAGCCGGGGAGCCAGGTGGCCGTCGTGTCGCTCGGGTCGCAGCCGTTCAAGCTGGCCGACGAGGTGAGCGGGGTGATGCTCGTGGCCGACGCCGCCTCGGTTCCGGCGGTCAACGGCATTCTGCGCACACTGCCGGCCGGCGTCGACGTGGAACTCGTGCTGGAGCAGGCGCACGCCGAGGACGAGCAGATCCCGCTGGTCGGCCGTCCGGGACTGACCGTGCACCGGGTTCCCCGGCAGGGCACCGATTCGCTGGTCAAGGCGGTCAGTGAGCGGATCCGGCCGGGCTGGCAGTTCTGGGCGGCGGGCGAGTCGGGCTCACTCAAGGCGGTGCGAGCGGTGGCCCGGGGGCGTGCGGGCGCGACCAAGGAGAACACGTACACCCAGGCCTACTGGATCGAAGGCAAGGCGATGGGCAAGCGGCGCGACGACAACGGGTCTTGAACCGATCAAGCCGGTCGGGCTGAAAAGGGGAGGAGCCCGGCAAATTGATCTTTCCCAAAGGGCAACTTCCGGTGAGGCCGCATCGTTGGTCGATGCGTGAGCACCGACGCGCGAAGCCATCGGCAGACCCTCGAGGTGCTGGCCGGGCTCATGCTCGGCATGTTCCTGGCCGCGCTCGACCAGACCATCGTCACCGCGGCCATCCGCACGATCGGTGACGACCTGCAGGGCCTGAGCGTGCAGGCCTGGGTGACCACGGCCTACCTGATCACCGCGACCATCTCGACGCCGCTCTACGGCAAGCTGTCCGACATCTACGGTCGCAAGCGGTTCTTCCTGGCCGCCATCACGATCTTCGTCGTCGGGTCGGCGGCCTGCGCGTTCGCCGGGTCGATGTATCAGCTGGCCGCCTTCCGCGCGGTTCAGGGGCTCGGGGCGGGCGGCCTGTTCTCGCTGGCCCTGGCCATCGTCGGCGATCTCGTGCCGCCCCGCGAACAGGCCCGCTACCAGGGATTCTTCCTGGCCGTGTTCGGTTCGGCGAGCGTGCTCGGGCCGGTGATCGGCGGGTTCCTGGCCGGCACCGACGAGCTGCTGGGGATCGCCGGCTGGCGCTGGGTGTTCCTGGTCAACGTGCCGATCGGCGCGGTCGCGCTGGTCGTCGTGGCTCGGGTGCTGCGGATCCAGCACACCCGGCGTGAGCATCGGATCGACTGGTGGGGCGCGCTGACCATCTGCGTGTGCCTGGTTCCGTTGCTGACCGTGGCCGAGCAGGGGCGTACGTGGGGATGGGGTTCCGGCCGGTCGGTCGTCTGTTATCTGGTCGGCGGCGCCGGGCTGGTGCTCTTCCTGATCGCCGAGACGCGGATGGGGGCGGCGGCGCTGATCCCGTTGCGCTTCTTCCGGAACCGCACGTTCGCGCTGACCGCGGGCGGCGGGTTCGTGACCGGCATGGGGATGTTCGGCGGGCTGGCCCTGCTGCCGCTCTACCTGCAGATCGTGCGGGGCGCGACGCCGACCGAGTCGGGGCTGCAGCTGCTGCCGATGACGGCGGGCATCATGATCGGTTCGCTCGTCTCGGGACAGACCATTTCCCGTACGGGAAAATATCGTGTCTTCCCGGCGACCGGCGCGGCGCTGATGATCGCCGGGTTGGCGCTGCTGCACACCGTGGGCGTCGGCACGCCGTTCTGGCACACCGGCATCCACATGGGAGTCTTCGGGCTGGGGCTGGGCTTCGTGCTGCAGCCGGTCACGCTGGCCGTGCAGAACGCCATGCCGCCGTCCGAGATCGGCGTGGCCACCGCGTCGTCGACGTTCTTCCGGCAGATGGGCGCGACCGCCGGAACCGCCGTCTTCCTGTCCATCCTGTTCGCCACCGCGGGCGATAGGATCGCCGCCGCGTTCCGGGCGGACACCACCGCCCAGCGCGCGGCCGCCGCCGAGCCCGCCCTCATGGGGGTGGTCCGCGGCGAGGGATCCGCCCTGGACGACACCTCGTTCCTCGAGCGGGTGACCCCGGCCCTGGCACATCCGTTCAAGGCGGGCTTCTCGGACGCGGTGGACGGCATCTTCCTCATCGCCGCTGCCATCCTGCTCGTTGCCTTTGTGCTCTTCCTGTTCCTCCCGCACGTGCCGTTGCGAGGGGCGGCGGCCTCGGCCTCGACCCCTCCGGAACACGCACTTGCCCGCACCGACCTGGATGACCTCGACGCCGACCTGGCCCGGCTCTTCGACGAACGGACGCCCGACATGGAAACTGCCCAGCTGACCGACGACCCCGCCGCCCCGGCCGCGTACTCCGCGCCCGACGAGCCCACCGGCCCGGGTGATGCGGTGGTGCGCGGCCGGATCGACGGACCGGGCGGACTGCCGCTGCCCGGGGCCACGCTGACGATCACCGACTTCGGCGGTCAGCAGCTGGCCCGCGCGGTGACCGGCGAGGACGGCACGTACCGGATGGTGCTGCACTCCGGCGGCTCGTTCCTGCTGATCTGCGCGGCCGACCGGCACCAGCCGGCGGCCGCCGTGATCAATGTAGCCGCCGGTGAGATAAGGCGTGTGCTGTCGCTGGCGGGCGCCGGCCAGGTGACCGGCCGGGTCACCGACCGGGCGGGCCGCGGCCTGCCCGGCGCCACGCTGACCCTGACCAACCCGCAGGGCGAGGTCGTGGCCACGACGACGGCCGGGCCGGACGGCCGCTACCAGCTGCCCGGCCTGGACGGCCCGGAGTACACGCTGACGGCGACGGCCGCGCACGCCCGGCCCGCGTCGCGGACGGTCTCACCCAACGAGCCCGGCCCGGTCGACCTGGCCCTGGCCGTCGGCGGCGTGCTCACCGGCAACGTCCGGGCAGCCGGTTCGGGCCACCCGATCCCGGAGGCGTCGGTGGTGGCGGTGGACCGTTTCGGCCGGGTCGCGGGCGCGGCCACGACCGATCACGAGGGCCGCTACGAGCTGCGCGACCTGCCGCCGGGCGTCTACACGGTGGCGGCCAGCGGCCACGCCCCGGTGGCGACGCGGGTCGAACTGACCGGCGACCACGCCGACCACGACATCACCCTGGGCACGCCGGCCACGATCACCGCCCTCCACTGAGGACCTGAAGTTGATCTCGCGGAATAAAGGCCCCACCCACCCGGGGTGGCCACCCTACTGAAAATCCTAGTGGATCCGGGTGGGCGGGACGGGTTATCCACAATTCCGCGCTGTCCACAGGCCCCAAGCGATCAACCCGGCGACTTCATATCGTTCACGCATCGGAGCACCGGGTGACTGGTCAGGGCCTTCGGGTCGAGGGGTTCGGGTGAGTGGATGGTGAACGTGACGGATTCGCCGGGCAGGACGGTCACTGCGGCGCGGTCGGTTTCGGCCTCCGGCGACAAGCGGTCGGGGAACAGGGTCAGAGACCGCAGGATCGTCGTGGCATGCACAGTCACGGAGGTGCCGTCGACGGTGGCGGTGAAGTCGGCCGCGGGCCACTCGATGTCCTTGTCGGACACCCAGAACCACGTGGTGCCGGTGTCGGTGACCAGCAGTTCGGTGCGCGGATCGGCGGGCGTGGCGACGTCGTCCGGCAGGGTCAGGGTGACGGCCCGGCCCGGTTCGACGGTCGCGGTCAGGGCGACCGAGGCCAGCACCTCGCCGGCGAGGTTGCGGCGGGTCACGGTGGTTTCCAGAGCCCAGGAGGCGCGCCCGTCGTTGACCGCGACCAGGGCGGGGGCTCCGTCGGGCGTGACGACCGAGCCGGGCTCGATGTCGGTGAGCGGGCCTCCGGTGGTCAGAGGCTTTCCCGTACGGGGCTGGAACGTGAGCAGTCGGTCCGCGTAAGCGTCGCGCATCGCGTACCAGAGCGGCTTCTTACGGCCGTCGCCGTCGACCGCCGCCCACGACGTGACCGGCCAGCAGTCGTTGAGCTGCCACATGATCGTGCCCGCGCACAACGGGCTCAGCGACCGGAAGTGCTCGATGCCGAAGGCCAGCGCGCGGGCCTGGTTGAGCTGGGTCAGGAAGTGCCAGTCGTCGAAGTCCCGCGGGGCCGGGAGGTGGTTGGCCAGGCCGCGTTCGAGCTTCTGGTCGCCGCCGACGGCCTTCTGGTGGTGGGCCATGCCGGGCGAGTCAGGGGCCAGCTCGGTGTCCGAGATGGAGCGTCGCAGTGTCGAGAAGGTCGGCGGGGCTTGAAAGCCGAACTCGGCGACGAAGCGCGGGCGGTAGGCGCCGTACTTGGTGTAGTCGTCGGTGTTCCAGACGTCCCAGATGTGCGTGGTGCCGAAGGCGGGGTCGTTCGGATAGCGGTCGGGGCTCCCCGAGTACGGGCTGCCCGGCCAGTAGAACCGGGACGGGTCGAGCTCGCCGACGACGCGGGGCAGCAGCTCGTAGTAGAAGCCGGCGCCCCACGTGCGGCCGTTCAGGGCGGGCTTCCAGTCCCAGTCCTCGTGGCCCCACAGGTTCTCGTTGTTGCCGGTCCACATGATCAGGCTGGGGTGCGACGCCAGCCGGACGACGTTCTCGCGGGCCTCGGCCTCGATCTCGGAGCGGAACGGCTCCTCCTCGGGGTAGGCGGCGCAGGCGAACAGGAAGTCCTGCCCGACCAGGAATCCCATCTCGTCGGCGAGCTCGTAGAAGTCCTCCGACTCGTACCGGCCGCCGCCCCAGATCCGCAGGTAGTTGACTCCTGCGTCGGCCGCCTGCCGGAAGCGGGTGGCGAGCCGGTCCCGCGTGATGCGGTCGGCGAACACGTCGTCCGGGATCCAGTTGACTCCCCGGACGAACACCGGCACGTCATTGATCACGACGGTGAACCCGCCGTCGGTCGTGTCGACCCGCACATCCCGGAAGCCGATGCGACGCGACCAGCCGTCCAGCCGCTCCCCCGACGCATCCGACAGCACGACGTCGAGGTCGTACAGGGAAGGAGAACCGTAGCCGCGCGGCCACCACAGGTCGGGGTCGTCGACGGTGAGGATCAGCAGGGCCTCGATGCCGTCGACCGTGGCCTGGGCCGTGCGGCCGCCGATGGTCGCCGTGATCTTGACCGGGGTGTCCTCGAGCCGGTCGAGGCGCACGCGCAGCTCGACCCGGCCCACGCCGCCGGCCACGGTCACCTGCGGGCGCACCTCGGCCAGGCGGGCGGTCCGCCACGTCTCGAGCCCGATCGGCTGCCAGATGCCCGCCGTGACCAGCGTCGGCCCCCAGTCCCACCCGAAGTTGCAGGCCTGCTTGCGGATGAAGTTGAAAGGTTCCTCGTACGCGTTGGGACGGGCCCCCAGCCGGTCGCGCTGCCCCTCGGCGTACGCGTAGGCACTGCTGAACTTGACTTTGATCTCGTTGTCGCCGTCGCGCAGCAGGGGGCTGACGTCGAAGCGGTAGCCGCGGTGCATGTTGGCCGTCGCGCCGACGACCGACCCGTTCAGTTCGATCGCCGCCACCGTGTCGAGGCCGGCGCAGACCAGGTCCGTACGACCGCCGGGGGTGGCCACGAACGACGTCGTGTACTCCCAGTCGGTGCGCCCGATCCAGGCCAGTTTCGTCTCGTTGGCGTCCAGGTACGGATCGTCGATCCGCCCGGCCCGCAGCAGGTCGGTGTGCACGCATCCGGGCACGGTGGCCGGAACACCGGAAATGTCGCCTCCGGTGAGGGTCCAGCCTTCGTGCAGGGGTCGGTACGAGGTCACGGTTCTCCTTCTGCGCGGGCCCGGGCGGGCGGTCAGGACTTGACGGCGCCTTCCATGATCCCCCGGACGATCTGCCGTCCGCCGATCAACAGCAGGACGATCAGCGGAACTGTGGCGATGAACGCACCCGCCAGCACCCGCCGGTAGATCACGTAGTTGCCGCTGGCCAGGTCGGACAGGGCGACCATCGAGGTCGGGAAGTCGGTGCCGTTGAGCTGGATCAGCGGCCACTGGAAGTCGTTCCAGGCCATGACAAAAGTGAGCAGGCCCAGCACGGCGAGCGCCGGCCGGATCGCCGGCAGCACGATGTTCCAGTAGACCCGCATGTTCAGCGCGCCGTCGATACGGGCCGATTCCACCAGTTCATCCGGTACGGCGTGAGCGATGAACTGCCGCATGTAGAAGACACCGAACGCGCTGACCAGGCCGGGGGCGATGACCGCGAGCAGGGTGCCGTTCCAGCCCAGCTTGCCCATCACGATGTAGAGCGCGACGATGCCGAGCTGGCTCGGCACGGTCAGGGTCAGCACGACCACCACCAGCAGCGCGTTGCGGCCCCGGAACCGCAGTTTGGCGAACGCGAAGCCGGCCAGCGAGCAGAAGAACAGCGTGGAGAGGGTGATGACGGCCGACACCAGGACGCTGTTGATCAGTGAGGCCGCGAAGAAGACCTCGTTGAGCGTGAAGACCTCGCTGGCGTTGGTGAGGAACTCCGCGCCCGGGATGACCGACGGCGGGATCTGGGCCACGGCCTCGTCGGTGCTCGTCGAGATGACGAACATCCAGTAGACCGGGAAGGCCGAGAACAGCAGGACGACCCCGAGGCTGACGTACGTGAGCCAGCTCCCCCGGGTGTCCTGCGGCGCGCGATTGACGTACGTCCTGGTCATCGGTCACCTCCGATGCGCCGGGTGAGCAGGGTGTTGATGCCGGCGACGATGAGAATGATCAGGAACAGCGCCCACGACATGGCGGCCGCGTACCCGAGGTCGAGGTCCTTCCAGCCGACCTTGTAGATCAGCTGGGCGATGGTCTGGAACTGGTGGGCCGAGCCGCCGCTGGCCGACTGCGGGTTCTCGTCGAACATCATCGGCTCGTTGAACAGTTGCAGCCCCCCGATGGTCGACAGGATCACGGTGAACACCACGACCGGTTGGATCATGGGTACGGTGATCCGCCACAACTGCCGCCACGGCCCGGCCCCGTCGACCGCCGCCGCTTCGTACACGTCTTTCGGGATCGCCTGCATCGCCGAGAGGTAGAGCAGCGCGTTGTAGCCGATCCACTTCCAGTTGACCATCGTGGCGATGGCGATCCAGGCGCTCCACTTCTGCGCCCGCCAGTCCAGCGGGGTCTCCTCGCCAAAGCCGACCAGCGACAGGAACCAGTTGGCCATGCCGTTGTCGCGGGCGAAGAAGATCGCGAAGACCAGGGTCGAGGCGACGACCGGCGTGAGGTACGGGAGCAGGATGCCGATCCGCCAGAACGTGTTGCCCCGCAGCTTGCGGTTGAGCAGGTTCGCGATGATCAGAGCGATCAGCAGCTGCGGGACGGTGGAGAGGATGAAGATGCCGAACGTGTTGCCCAGCGCGTTCCAGAAGTCCTCGTCGGACAGCAGCCGGGAGAAGTTCGCGAAGCCGGCCCAGCCGGTCAGGGTCGGGTCGTCCAGCCGCCAGTTCCGCAGCGCGACGACCCCGTTGAAGATCAGCGGGAAGACGCCGAAGATCCCGAACAGGATGAAGAACGGCGAGATGAAGATGTACGGGACGGTCTTGTTGTCGAACCGGTAGAGCCAGCTCCTGGTTTTGACGTTCTTCGGCGGCGGGGCTTGGCGATGCGACGCCGGCCGGAGCTCGGTGAGGGACACGGCCACTCCTAGGGAAGAGCGGGGCGGCCGGCGGCCGCCCCGCTTCTCGAAAAAAGGATCAGGCTTTACCGGTCTTGGCGACCTTCTCGGCCTGCTTGACCGCCTCGGCCCAGGCCGCATCCGACTTGAGCCCGCCCTGCTGCACCCGCGTGATCACGTTCTCCACGGCCACCCGGGTCGGGCCGTTCTTCTTGCCCAGGTACTGCGGCTTCAGGCCGGCCGCGGTGGCCGCGAAGATCTGGCCGGTGGGCGCGTTGCTCATGAACTCCTTCTTGTAGTCCAACACCGCCGGGTCCTTGTAGAGGTCGGGCTGCGAGGGCAGGTTGCCGACCGTCTTGAAGACCTCGATCTGCTGCTCCGGCTGGACCATCCACTTCACGAAGTCGACCGCGGCGTCGATGTTCTTGCCCTGCGACGGCACGGTCCACCACGAACCGCCCCAGTTGCCGCCGCCGCCCGGGATCGCGGCGATGTCCCACTTGCCCTTCTGGTCGGGCGCGGTCTCCTGGATGTGGCCGAGCATCCACGCCGGGCAGGCCAGCACGGCGAACTGGTCCTTCTTGAAGCCCTGGTTCCAGTTGGGCTGGAAGCTGGCCAGGTTGGCCGAGATGCCGGCGTCGATCGCCTTCATGCTCACGTCGAACGCGACCTTGGGGCCGCCGTCCATCTGCAGCTGCTCCTGGTCGTTGTAGAAACCGACCGGCTGCTGGGCGAGCACGGGGTTGAACATGTTGGTGCCGGAGTCGACGAACTTCTTGCCGGTCTTGGCCACGTACTTCTTGCCGACCTCGATGAACTGGTCCCAGTTGCTCCAGAGCTTCGAGACCTCCTCGCGGTCGGTGGGCAGGCCGGCCGCCTTGAACAGGTCGGAGCGGTAGCACATGGCCAGGCCGCCGACGTCGGTGCCGAGGCCGATCTGCTTGCCGTCGGCCGACATGGACGCCTTCCACTTCCAGTCCAGGTACTTCGACTCGTAGTCGCCGGCGCCCTTGTCGAGCAGGTTGACGAACTTGTCGGCCTGGTTGCGGAACTGGACGATGAAGCCCTCGTCGACCGCGGAGATGTCCGGGGCGCCGGTGCCGGCGACCAGCTTCTTCTGCAGGTCCTCGTGCTGGGCGTTGAACTCGCCGGTGTTCAGCACGATCTTGACGTTCGGGTGGGCCTTCTCGTACTCGGCCTTGAGGTTGTCGAGGCCCATGTCGCCCCAGAACGCGACCTTGAGCGTGATCTGCTCGCCGCTCGCGCCGTTGCTCTTGTTGTCGCCTTCGAGATCACGCCCGCTACAACCAGCGATGACCAGGGTTGCCGCCAGGCCGGCCGCGACCGCGCCCCATGTCCGTCTCATCGGTGCCTCCATGCCGGAGAGTCTGTGCTTACTGAACGACTTACTGAACCGGGTAAGTTGTGGAGACGCTAAGCCGCCACTCGATGAGTGTCAATACCGTGTTACATCGGTGATCTGTCATCGTTGTCAGTGGACGTTAAGTGGGGCGAAACCGACTTAAGCCCCCATCACTGTTTACAAAGTGCGGTGTGTCGGCCAACACTTAACCGATCAAGACACGCCTCCGACGTCCGCCGATCCCGGCGTGGTTCCGCGTGAGAGCGCTCTACCGATTCCGGCACCGGTAAACTCCGCCGGTAGGCTCGGCAGGAACAGAGGAGACCGAGTGAAGCGGCCCACGATCGCCGACATCGCGCGGCGGGCGGGCGTGTCGAAGGGCGCGGTGTCATACGCGCTGAACGGCCAGCCCGGCGTCTCCGAGGCGACCCGGCAGCGCATCGTCGCCATCGCCCAGGAGATCGGCTTCAACCCCAACAGCGCCGCGCGGGCGCTGTCCGGAGCGAGCGCGCGGGCCGTCGGCCTGACCCTGTCGCGGCCGGCCCGCATCCTGAGCATCGAGCCGTTCTTCATGGGCCTGATCAGTGGGTTCGAGGCCGAGCTGGCCGCCCGGTCCTACGCGCTGACCTTGCAGGTGGTGGCCACCCCCGAGCAGGAGGTCGAGGTCTACCGCCGCTGGTGGGGCGAGCGCCGCATCGACGGTGTGATCGTCACCGACCTCCGCGAGAACGACGTCCGCATCCCGGTGCTGCAGCAGCTGCAACTGCCGGCCGTCGTGATCGGCGGCCCCGGTGACACCGGCAAGATCGCCCAGGTGTGGTCGGACGACGCCGGCGCGATCACCGAGACCGTGCGCTATCTGGTGGCGCTGGGCCATCGGCGGATCGCCCGGGTCAGCGGCCTGCCCGGTCTGCTGCACACCCAGACGCGCACCCGGGCCTTCAACGACGTCTGCGCCTCACTCGGCCTGAACGAGGCCCTGACGGTGCCGTCGGACTACACCGGCGAAGAGGGCGGCCGGGCGACGCGCCGGCTCCTGATCGGCGCCGACCGCCCCACCGCCATCATCTATGACAACGACGTGATGGCCGTCGCCGGGCTGGCCGTCGCGCAGGAGATGGGGCTGGCCGTGCCCGGTGACCTGTCCATCGTGGCCTGGGACGACTCTCCGCTGTGCAGCCTCGTGCACCCGCCGCTGACCGCGCTCTCCCGCGACATCGCCGAATACGGCGCCCACGCCGCCCGTGAGCTGCTGGCCGCCATCGACGGCAAGCAGGTCAGCAACGTCGAGGCCGGCACGGCCCACCTGACGCCCCGTGGGAGCACGGCACCGCCGCGTTAGCTCCGGCTTCGGCGTGTTCCGTCCCCGGCCCTTCGCCGCCGCCCCGCTAGGAGCGGTGGGTCTCCAGGTAGGCCTCGATGCGCTCGGCCGGGGCCGGACGGCCCAGCGCGAAGCCCTGACCATAGAGGCAGCCGGCCTTGGCCGACCGCTCGATCTGTTCCGGAGTCTCCAGCCCCTTGGCGACGATCTCGAGGCCGAGGCGGCGCCCCAGGCTGACCACGACGTCGATCACCGCCGGGCCGCTGCCGGCCGTCGCCTCGGAACCCGAGTTGGACAGCGACGTGTGCAGCTTGAGCATGTCGACCGGCAGGCGGCGCAGGTGCGACAGCGAGGCCTGGCCGGCGCCGAAGTCGTCCAGGGCGGCCCGGACACCGAGTTTGCGCAGGCCGGCCAGGGACGCCACGATGGCCGGCACGTCCTCGGCGACCCACGTCTCGGCCACCTCGACCACCAAGCGCTCGGGGGCCACGCCGTACCGTTTGAGGGTCGTCGCCACCCGGTCGGGGAAGCGGGCGGTCAGCAGCTCGCGGGGTGACACGTTGACCGACAGCCAGAACCCGTTGTCGCCGCCGGCCCAGTTCGACAGATGCTTGCAGGCGGAGTCGAGAACCCACTCGTCGAGCTCGGCCGAGATGCCCACGGCCCGGGCGATCGGCAGCAGCTCGTGCGGCAGGATCGTGCCCAGCTGCGGGTGACGCCACCGCAGCAGCGCCTCGACGCCGACCGGCTGCTCGTCGCGCAGGTCGACCACCGGCTGGAAGACCAGGTCGAGCTCGCCCCGCTCGGCCGCGCCCAGCAGCTCGCGCTCGAGGTCCATGCGGCGGTTGAGCTTCATCTCGACGTCGGGGTCGTACCACTCCACCCGGTCGAGCCCGAGCTGGCGGGCCCGGCGGCGGGCCAGGTCGGCGTGCCGCAGCACCTCGTCGGAGTCGCTGCCGCCGGCCAGCTCGGCCAGGCCGACACTGGTGTGCACCTCGACGATCGTGCCGGGTAGCTGGTGCGGTTCGGCCAGCACGGTCGCGATGCGGGTGGCCAGCGCGTACGCCAGCACCGCGCCGTCGGCCGTGAGCACGGCGAACTCGTCACCACCGAGGCGGGCCGGCACGTCCTCGGCGGCGAGCAGGCTGCGGATGCGGCGGCCCACCTCGATCAGCACGGCGTCGCCGGTCTCGCGGCCCCGGCTGTCGTTGACCTCGGCCAGGCCGTGCAGGTCGATCACCAGCAGCGTGCCCTGCCGGCCCGGGCGGCGGCGGTAGGCCAGCAGGTCACGCATCAGCGCCCGCCGGTTGGCCAGGCCGGTCAGCTGGTCGGTGTAGGAGAGTTTGTGCAGCGTCCGCTCGAGGTGACGCCGCTCCCCGATGTCGCGCACGTGCACCACCAGGGCCGCCACCTCGGGCACCCCGCGCTGGTCGGTGATCGTCGACTCGGTGTCGCGCCACAGCTCGGCGCCGTCGCGCATGCGGGCGGTGACCAGGGCCGGCGGCCCGTCGGCGTGTTCGCCGGCCAGCACCAGGTCGATCACCTCGCCCGCCGCCTCGGCGTCGTCGGGGTGGATCAGCTCGTGGAACGCTCGGCCCACGACCTCGTCGTCGTCGAGACCGAACAGGCGGGACGCGGCCGGGGACTGCCAGGTGATCCGCAGGTTCTCGTCGAGCACGAGGGTGAGGTCGGTGGCGCCGGCGACCAGGGAACGGAAGTGGGCCTCGGCGGTCTGCAGCTGACCCGCGTACCGCCGGATGTCGTGCACGACCAGAAGCTCGCGCATCGCCAGTACGGCCACCATGGCGATGCCGAGGATGATGCTGGTGGGGTCGAACTCGCGGGCCACGATCAGGTGCCAGACCGCGGCCACCACGCCGACCGCGGCCGGCACGGCGAGCAGCGGATAGCTCGCCAGATATTGGTCGGGGTTGCGCGGCTCTAGCGGCACGGCGGGCAGGTCGCGGCGGGAGCCACCCTCGGCCGTCAGCGCCAGGCCCAGCACGATCGGCAGCCCGAAGGCGGCCAGCATCGGGCCGCCGGCGCCCGCGGTGAGCATCGTCGCGATCGCGGCCAGCCCGCAGAGCACCAGGATCGCCCCGACCCCGCAGCGCACCGCCGGGCGGCGGGCCGGCCAGCCGCGCAGCATCGCGACCAGCACGATCGCGATGCCGGTGGAACCGATCAGGGTCACCGGGAGTCCGCCCGGATGTGTCGCCGTTTCCGGAGTGAGCAGATAGCCGGCGAAGGCCAGGCTCACGCCCAGCCCGAGCCCGTCGAAGGCGCGGCGGGAGTGGACGGCCCAGCCTTTGCCCGAGCCCGGCAGCAGCAGCGTGCCGACCGCGTAGCAGGCGGCGGCCAGGCCGAACGCGATGGTCGCCCACACCGCGGCCCCCGGCGGGGAGAGCAGCGTGACCAGGGTCGCGAGGGCGGCCGCGAGCGCTCCCATCCCGACAAAACCGGCGCCGCGGCAGGCCACGAACGTACGGTCGGCGTGGTGGATGGAAAGCGCGGCCCGCACGAGGAAGCCGGACGCCAACAGCGCACTGCCACCAGCCCCGACGACCAGGGCGACCGCCGGCGGCAGCAGCCCGGCCACACCCGCCAGCAGCACGAGGGCCGCCGTCACGGGCACACCCAGGAACCACGCCCGGCCGTGGGGCCGGGCGGCGGGCGTGGGGGGCGTTGCTGCCACGTCGACGGATCCTCTGTGATGCTCGTCGGACAGGGGTGGGGGTCGATGGAGAAGCTGCACCGGACAACGAGCGTCCCCCGAACAGGTTACGGCCGGGTAGTGCACCTGCGCATGCTCGGATCGTCGGCTATGGACACGGCTCGGTCAAACGGAGCCGCCCGCGACCGAGGGCAACACCTGGATCTCGGAGCCGGCCGAGACCGGGGTGTCGAGGCCCGCGCCGCGCCGGGCGTCCTCGCCGTCCACATAGATGTTCACGTAACGGCGGACGGCACCCTGCTCGTCACGCAACCGCCGGGCCAGGCGGGGCCACCGCTCACCGACCTCGGCCAGCACCGCCCCGAGGGTGCCGCCGGCGGCGATCTCGAGCCGCGACCGGCCGCCCGCCTCGGCCCGCAGCACCCCCGGAACCAGCAGCACCGGCATCAGACCGCCACCGCCCGCACCGTGAGCACGTCGGGCAGGTGCGAGACGACGGTCGTCCACGTGTCGCCCTCGTCGTTGGTGGCGAAGACCTCGCCGCACCGCGTGCCGAAGTAGACACCGACGGGATCCCGGTCGTCGGTGCACATCGCGTCGCGCAGCACGACCGGGTAGTACGGCCCGTCGGGCAGCCCCCGGTGCTGCGCCTCCCACTTCTCGCCGGCGTCGGTGGAGCGGTAGACCCGGCACCGCAGCTCGGTGGGGTGCCGCTCGCTGTCGGCGGTGAGCGGGAAGTTCCAGACCGTGCCCGGGCGGCGCGGGTGGGTGACCATCGGGAAGCCGAAGTCGGAGGGCAGGGTGTCCGCGATCGACTGCCAGCTGTCGCCGCCGTCGGCCGAACGGTAGACACCGTGGTGGTTCTGCGCGTAGAGCCGCTCCGGGTCGCCGGCGTCGCGGGCCACCCGGTGCACACACTGGCCGAACTCGGGCCACGGGTCGGGGAAGAAGTAGGCCTTGATGCCCTGGTTGGCCGGGGCCCAGCTCTCGCCGCCGTCCTCGGAGCGGTAGACCCCACCGGTCGACATGGCGACGAGCAGGCGGGACGGGTCGTCGGGGTGGGGCAGGATCGTATGTATCGCCTGACCGCCGAAGCCGGCGCCCCACTGCGGGCGGTGCGGATGGTCCCACAGGCCACGCACCAGCTCGAACGACTGACCGCCGTCGGCCGAGCGGAACAGGGCCGAGGGCTGCGAGCCCGCGTAGACCACGCCGGGCTCGTCGGCGTGGCCGGGCACGATCTGCCAGACCCGCTCGACCGCCGCCCCCGCCTCCTCCGGGAAGGCGATCGGGGCGGTGTCGGGCTCGTGCCAGGTCTCGCCGAGGTCGTCGCTGGTCGCGATGCTCGGGCCGAAGTGGGAGTTGTCGACGGCGGCCAGCAGACGTGGGCGGGGGCCGCGGGTGTCCACGCCGACCGTATAGATCGCCGTGCCAGGGAAATGGGCCGGACCGACTTGCCAGGTCCGGCGTTCGTCGTCGCTCGAGGCCAGGAACAGGCCTTTCTGCGTACCGATGGCCAGCAGGACTGTCATGCGCAAGATTATGCGCCGAGGACGCGTGGGAGGATGGCGGCGTGCGTTCCCAGCCCCTCCTTCGCGTCCGCAGAACCGGCGCCCTCATGGTCGCCGCCGCGATCGCGTTCGTCGGCGGCATCCCGCTCACCGGCGAATCGCCGTGGTTCGCCGTGCTCCTGCTGATTCCGGCCGCCGTCTACGTCTGGGCCTGGCGTGCCGGCACCGACGTCTACCCGGGCGAGCTGCGTGTCCGCGCCCTGTTCGGCAGCACCCCGGTGCCGTGGGACCGGATCAGCGAGCTGGCGCCCGGTCGTCGCGGGCAGATCTCGGCGCTGCTCGACAACGGCAACATCATCCGGCTCACCGCGGTCACGACCGGCAATCTGCCCCGGGTGCTCGCCGCCGGCGGTCAGGAGATCGGCCACTCCGACCAGCCTCCCAGCTGACGTCGCTACCCTGGGGTGCGTCGAGTCTCGAGGAGGTCGAGTGATCGTGCGTTCCCGCCGGGTCCGCGGTGTCTCGGTGGCACTCGCCGCCGTGCTGGGTCTCGCCTCGGCGTGCAGCTTCGGCCCGCCCGATCCCGACCAGCAGGGCGCCCCGCCCAACCTGCCGAAACCCTCGACCGACGCCTCCGACGGGGCGCCGCAACAGGGTGAGGGCAGCCAGGAGGTCGCGGTCACCGTGCTCGCCAAGGGCCTCGACGTGCCCTGGGGCATGGCTTTTCTGCCCGACGGGTCGGCCCTGGTCACCGAGCGCGACACCGCCCGCATCCTCAAGGTCGGCCCCGGCTCCGACGCCGAGGGCCTGACCGTCACCGAGGCCCAGCGGCTCAACGAGGTGCAGGCGGCGGGCGACGGCGGCCTGCTCGGCGTGGCGGTCTCGCCGAAATACCAGACCGACAAGACGATCTACGTCTACTACTCCACCGCCAAGGACAACCGCGTCGGCAAGCTGGTGCTGGGCGGGCGGCTGACGCCGATCCTCACCGGCATCCCCCGCTCGACCGAGTTCAACGGCGGCGCGCTCGCCTTCGGGCCCGACGGTCTGCTCTATGCGGGCACCGGCGACGGCACCCCGACCGGCACGCAGGCGCAGAACCCGAAGAGTCTCGGCGGCAAGATCCTGCGGATGACCACGGCCGGCAAGCCCGCGCCCGGCAACCCGGTGAAAGACAGCCTGGTGTGGAGCTCGGGCCACCACAACGTGCAGGGCATCGCGTGGGACAAGACCAAGCGGATGTACGCCAGTGAGAGCGGCCAGAAGAAGTCGGGCGAGCTCAACGTGATCGCCAAGGGCAAGAACTACGGCTGGCCCAAGGCCGACGGCCCCGGCAGCGACGCCAAGCTGACCAATCCGATGTTCAGCTGGCCGGTCGCCAACTCGGGCTGCGCCGGCGTCGCCACGCTGGAACAGACCGTGGCCACCGCCTGCCTGCTCGGCAAGCGGGCCTACCTGCTCAACGTGACCGGCAACGGCACCGTCCTCGGCGCCCCACAGGAGGTGCTGACCGGCGAGTACGGCCGGCTGCGCAGCATGGTGGCCGCACCCGACGGGTCGCTCTGGGTCGGCACGTCGAACCAGGAGGACGAGGGCGACCCCGCGCCCGACGACGACCGGATCATTCGGCTGGTCTTCTCCGACGGTGGCGCCGGCCGCAGCTGACGGATGCCACGGTGGGAGGGACCACGGTTTGACGGGCGGAAGGGCGGGGCAGGTGAGCCGACGATGACCGAGCAACCGCCCTCGAAGGCGACAAAGTGGCAGCGTGCGGTGTCGGCGGCGCGTGCGGTGCGGCGCAGCCGGTGGACCCGGCGGATCCGGATCGGCGCCGTGATCGGGCTGATCAGCGTGGGCGGCGCCGTCGTCGGCACCATGCTGTTCGCGCACGCCGACGTCAACGTGGGGCCGTTCCGCGCCGAGATGTCGATAAACCCGTCGATCTTCGGCGGCACCGAGGTCGACCTGCCGCCGCTCGGCTCACTGCACCTCGACAGCCACGACGGCCCGATCCACCTCAAGGTCAACCTGGCCGCGCTCGACCAGAACCGCACCGAGGCCCTGATCGACGACCCGGCGGCGATCAGCCGGGCCGGTGAGAACGCGGTCGACGACGTCCGCGAGGGCGTGATCCGGCTCGGCGTGCGCACGCTCGGCATCGCCGTGATCAGCGCGCTCGTGCTCAGCGCCCTGATCTTCCGCAACGTCCGCCGGGTCGCCGCCTCGGGGGTGACGGCCCTGCTGGTGACCGGTGGCAGCCTCGGGCTCGCGGCCACCACCCTGCGCCCCGACTCGATCGCCGAACCCCGCTACGAGGGCCTGCTGGTCAACGCGCCGGCCGTGGTCGGTGACGCGCGCCGGATCGCCGACAACTACGGGCGATACTCCGAGCAGCTGCAGCAGATCGTCAGCAACGTGAGCCGGCTCTACACGACGGTGTCGACGCTGCCCGTCTACGAGCCGGCCGGCAACACCACCCGCATCCTGCACGTCTCCGACCTGCATCTGAGCCCGGCGGCGTACGGGCTGATCCGCACCGTGGTGCAGACGTTCGACATCGACGCCGTGATCGACACGGGCGACCTGGTCGACTGGGGCAGCACGGCCGAGACCGGGTACGCCTCCTCGATCCCGTCGATCGGCGTGCCGTACATCTGGGTGCGGGGCAACCACGACTCGGCGTCGATCCAGGCCGCGGTGGCCCGCCAGCGCAACGCGATCGTGCTCGACAACAAGATCACCACGGTGGCCGGGCTGACCATCGGCGGCATCGGCGACCCGGAGTTCACGCCGGACAAGAGCGAGACACCCGCCGCCGGGGACGCCGACGACCCTTCGGCGTCGCCGCTCTTCCGGGCCGGCACCCAGCTGGCCGACACCATCCGCGCGTCGGACAAGCCGGTCGACATCGCGCTGGTGCACGACCCGGCGATGGCGCAGCCGCTCTCCGGGGTGGTGCCGCTGGTGCTGGCCGGCCATCGGCACCAGCGTTCGGTCGAGTTGCTGCCGGCCCCGACTCCGGCGCCGTCGGCGTCACCCTCGGCCGCGCCCTCCGCGGGTAGCGGCGACGAGGCGGCGATCGCCACCCGGCTGATGATCGAGGGCTCGACCGGCGGGGCCGGGCTGCGCGGGCTCGAGAAGGAGGAGCCGACGCCGCTGAGCCTGTCGGTCCTCTACTTCGACGAGAACCGGCAGCTCAAGGCGTACGACGACATCCGGTTGGGCGGCACCGGCCAGTCCAACGTGGAGATGCAGCGCAACGTGATCGGCGCGGACGTCCAGGAGACGCCCGCGCCGTCGCTCTCGCCGACCTCATAGCGCGAGTCGGCGCGCGCCGCTTTCTCAGCCGCGCGCGCCGTGTTTCTCAGCTCGCGCCGAGGCGCTCCAGGATCAGGTCACGGACCGTCTTGGCGTCGGCCTGCCCGCGCGTGGTCTTCATGACCGCGCCGACCAGCGCACCCGCCGCCGCCACCTTGCCGTCGCGGATCTTGGCGGCGATGTCGGGGTTGGCGGCGATCGCGTCGTCGACCGCCTTGGTCAGCGCGCCCGTGTCGGAGACGACCTCGAGGCCCCGGGCGGTCATGACGGCCGCCGGGTCGCCCTCGCCGGCCACGACGCCCTCGAGCACCTGACGGGCCAGCTTGTCGTTGAGCTTGCCCTCGTCGACCAGCTTCTGCAGCGCGGCGACCTGGGCCGGCGTGGCGCCCACGGCGGAAAGCTCGACACCGGTCTCGTTGGCCCGGCGGGCCAGCTCACCCATCCACCACTTGCGCGCACCGGCGGGCGAGGACCCGGCGGCGATGGTCTCTTCGATCAGCTCGACCGCGCCGGCGTTGGCCACCGATTCCATGTCGGTCTCGCTGATCCCCCACTCCTCGCGGAGCCGGGCCCGCTTGCTGCTCGGCTTCTCGGGCAGGGCGGCCTTGAGCTCGGCGACCCAGGCCGGGTCGGGCGCGATCGGCACCAGGTCGGGCTCGGGGAAGTAGCGGTAGTCGGTCGCCGTCTCCTTCGAGCGCCCGGAGCGGGTGTCGCCGGTCGTCTCCTGGAAGTGGCGGGTCTCCTGGAAGATGCGGGTGCCCTGGTCGAGCAGGCCGGACTGCCGGATGATCTCGGAGCGGACCGCACGCTCGACCGAGCGCAGCGAGTTCACGTTCTTGGTCTCGGTGCGGGTGCCCCACTCCTCGCCGGGCTTGTTGAGCGAGGTGTTCACGTCGCAGCGCAGCGAGCCCTGCTCCATCCGCACGTCGGAGACGCCGAGCGAGCGGATGATGTCGCGCAGCTCGGCGACATAGGCCTTGGCCACCTCGGGGGCGAGCGCGCCCAGGCCCGGCACCGGCTTGGTGACGATCTCGACCAGCGGGATGCCGGCCCGGTTGTAGTCGACCAGGGACTCGGTCGCGCCGTGGATGCGGCCGGTCGCGCCGCCGACGTGCAGGGTCTTGCCGGTGTCTTCCTCGAGGTGCACCCGCTCGATGCCGATGCGGTAGCTCTTGCCGCCGACCTCGACGTCGACATAGCCGTCGACGCACAGGGGTTCGTCGTACTGCGAGGTCTGGAAGTTCTTCGGCATGTCGGGGTAGAAGTAGTTCTTCCGCGCCATGCGGCACCACTCGGCGATGTCGCAGTTGAGCGCCAGGCCGATGCGGATGGTCGCCTCGATGCCCGCGCGGTTGGCCACCGGCAGCGCCCCCGGCAGGCCCAGGCAGACCGGGCAGACCTGGGTGTTGGGCTCGGCGCCGAAGTCGGTGCGGCAGCCGCAGAACATCTTGGTGGCCGTGCCCAGCTCGACGTGCGTCTCGAGGCCGATGACCGGCTCGTAGCGCGAGACGGCGTCCTCGTACGAGGGCAGCGCAGTGGTGGTCATGCCGATGCCTCCAGCGTGGGTGGGGTCAAGGTGCCGACCGCCGACTCGAGGGCGGCGGCGACCCGGTACATGCGGTCGTCGGCCATCGTCGGGGCCATCACCTGGAAGCCGACCGGCAGGCCCTCGGAGAGACCGCACGGCACGGAGATCGCGGGACCGCCGTAGAGGTTGGTCGGGATCGTGAAGAGGTCGGCCAGATACATCTGGTAGGGGTCGCTCGTGCGCGAGCCGAACGGGAACGCGACGAACGGGGTGGTCGGCGAGACCAGCACGTCGGCCTTCTGCCACGCGGCCTCGAAGTCGCGCGTGATCAGCGTGCGGACCTTCTGGGCCTGGCCGTAGTAGGCGTCGTAGTAGCCGCTGGACAACGCGTACGTCCCCAGGATGATGCGCCGCTTGACCTCGGGGCCGAACCCGGCCTCGCGGGTCAGCGACATGACCTCTTCCAGCGAGCGGCTGCCGTCGTCGCCCGTACGCAGGCCGTAGCGCACACCGTCGAAGCGGGCCAGGTTGGAGGACGCCTCGCTGGGGGCGATCAGGTAATAGGCCGGCAGGGCGTACTGGAAGTGGGGGCAGGAGACCTCGACGATCTCGGCGCCCAGCTTGACCAGCGCCTCGAGCGACTCGTGGAACGCGCTCAGCACACCGGGCTCGGAACCGTCGCCGGCGAACTCCTTGACCACGCCGAGCTTGACGCCGCTCAGGTCGCCGCCGGCGCCGAGACGGGCCGCGCCGATCACGTCGGGCACGGGCTGGTCGATCGAGGTGGAGTCGCGCGGGTCGTGACCGGCGATCACCGAGTGCAGCAGGGCCGCGTCTTCGACGTTGCGGGCGCAGGGGCCCGGGGTGTCGAGCGAGGAGGAGAACGCGATCAGGCCGTAGCGGGAGGTTCCCCCGTACGTCGGCTTGGCCCCGACCGTGCCGGTGACCGCGCCCGGCTGGCGGATCGAGCCACCCGTGTCGGTGCCGATGGCCAGCGGAGCCTCGTACGCCGCCAGGGCCGCGGCGCTGCCACCGCCCGAGCCGCCCGGGATGCGGCCGAGATCCCACGGGTTGTTCGTGGGCCCGTACGCGGAATATTCGGTGGAGGAGCCCATCGCGAACTCGTCCATGTTGGTCTTGCCGAGCATCACCGTGCCGGCCACGCGCAGCCGCTCGACGAGCGTCGCGTCGTACGGCGGGCGCCAGCCCTCGAGGATCTTGGAGGCGGCCGTGGTGGGCACGCCCTTGGTGGCGATGACGTCCTTGACAGCGATCGGCACACCGGCCAGCGGGCCGCTGACCTCGCCCGCGTCCACCTTGGCGGCCGCGGCGAGCGCGCCCTCACGGTCGACGTGCAGGAAGGCGTGCACCCGCTCGTCGACGGCGTCGATGCGGTCGAGGTGGGCGGTGGCGACCTCGACGGCCGACGCCTCCTTGTCCGCGATCGCCTTGGCGAGCTGAGCCGCCGACATCTTGGTCAGGTCAGACACGGCGTCAGTCCTCCTCAGCCAGGATCTGCGGAACCCGGAACCGGCCCTCGTACGCGTCGGGGGCGCCGGACAGCGCCTCTTCCTGCGTGAGGCTCGGGACCGGAACGTCGTCGCGGTACACGTTGGTCAGCGGCACCGAGTGTGAGGTGGGCGGGATGTCGTCGGCGGCCACATCACCGATCCGGGCCACGGACTGGAGGATCACGTCGAGCTGCCCCGCGAACCGGTCCAGTTCCTCCTCGGTCACGGCGAGCCGCGACAGGCGCGCGAGATGCGCTACCTCTTCGCGGGAGATGGCGGCCATCCTGCCCTACTTTCTCGAATGCAGTCGCTGACCGTACGAGTCTATTTCGCCCCTCGTCCGCGCCGACGCCCGGGACAGCCGGGTCACCCGGACGTCGCTCGGATGGCGTAATTTACGTTGAATGCACGTTTAGCGGCTCATGCCGATTTGATAACAGCGAGGCCGTTTCATGGTGAATTGCCCATGTGGATCTATCGTGGGAACGGTCGGTTGATCGAGGCCCTGGTGGAGGTCGCATGGACGGCCCTGGTGGAGGTCGCATGGACGCCGCACGCCCCCGCGACCCCGCGCTGAGGGCCCGGCAACGGCGGGCTTTCGCGGTGACCGGGCTGCTCGTGGCGGTGATCGATGCGGCCCTGTGGGCATATTCCGGCGCGCTGCCGGCCGCGTACTGGATGATGGGCGCTTTGGCCGTGGTGGTCGACGCGCGGCCGTACGTGGTGGCCAACCGGCGCGCGAGCTCGGTGATCCTGCCCTCCATCTGCTTCACCTTCGCCATCGCGCTGGCCTGGGGTTACGGCCCGGCGCTGGCGGTCCAGCTGATCGCGGTGACGGTGGCCGGGTGGCGCCTGCGGCATCCGGGTCAGCGCACACTGCACCTGGCCGTGCAGCACGCGGTCGCGCTCGGGGCGGCGTCACTGGTGGTCGAACTGGTCTCGCTGCACATAGGGCCCGGTCTGGACTGGGGTGACGCGCTGCTCACGGTGGCGGCGGCCGGAGCGTGGATCGTTGCCCGCTACGGCTTGGCGGCGCTCGTGGCCCGGTCGAGGGCCGACCGTCCCGGAGCACTCCAGCGCTTGCGCCGCCTGCGACGCTTCGGGGTGGAGTTGCTCGCCACGGCCGCGTTGCTGCTGCTCGGACCGGTCGTGCTGGCCACCGCCCAGGTCGGGCTCGCCTTCGTGCCGCTGGTGCTGCTCGCCCTGCACGCCGTGCACCGCATGGTCCGCTCGTCCGGCGAGTTCGAGCGGGCGGCCCGCGTGGACGCGCTGACCGGCCTGCCCAACCGGCGCGCTCTGCACGCGGCGGTGCAGTCGCAGGCTCAGGGGCGGCGGCTCGCGCTGTTGCTTCTCGACCTCGACCGCTTCCGTACGGTGAACGACGCGCTCGGCCACGGCGTCGGTGACCGCCTGCTGGTCGAGGTCGCGCGGCGGCTGGCCGAGGTGGTGCCCGCGCACGACCTGGTGGTACGCCTCGGCGGCGACGAGTTCGCGGTGCTGGCCACCCGGGTCGACGGCCCCGCGACTGCCCGCCGCATCGCCGATCATCTGGCCGAGGCGGTGAACCGGCCGTTCGCCCTCGACGGCACGCCGGTCGACGTGACCGCTTCGATCGGGATAGCCCTGCAGCGGGAGCCCGGCGGCGACGGCGCGACGCTGTTGCGCGAGGCGGAGGCCGCGATGTACGACGCCAAGCAGCGCGGGGACCAGGTCGCCGTCTACGGTCCCGACGCGCCGCACCACACGCCGGACCGGTTGGCTCTGCTGGCCGACCTGCGGCACGCCCTGAGCGGCGGCCCCGGTTCGGGTTGTGGCGCTGCCCCCTACGACTCGTCCGTCTCGGGTCCAGGCGGCGGCTCCGGCGGCTCCGGCGGCTCCGGCGGCTCCGGCTTGGGTTTCGGCGGCTCCGGCGGCTCCGGCGGCTCCGGCTTGGGTTTCGGCGGCTCTGGCGTCTCCGGCGGCTCCGGCTCGGGTTTCGGCGACGCTGGCGTGTCCGGCTCGGATTTCGGTGGTGCCGGCGTCTCCGGCCCGGTTGGCCGCGGTTCCGGCGGCTCCCGCTCGGACGTCTCCGGCGCCGGCGGGCACGGCTCGGTTGGCCGCGGCTCGGGCTCCTCCGGTTCGTCCGCCTCTTCGGACGGGATCATGCTCTTCTACCAGCCGCAGATCGCCATCGCGACCGGGGCGGTGGTCGGGGTGGAGGCGTTGCTGCGGTGGCGGCATCCCGAGCGCGGCCTGGTCGGTCCCGAGGAGCTGATCCGGGTGGCCGAGCCGACCCCGGTGATGCGTCTGCTCACCGGCCGGGTGCTGCACGACGTGGTGGCCCAGCTGTCCTCGTGGCGCGACGCGGGCCGCCCCCTGCGGGCAGCCGTCAACGTGAGCGTGCGCGACCTGCACGCCGGCGACATCGCCGATCGGGTCGACGACCTGCTGAGCCGGTACGACGTCCCACCCGACCTGCTCCAACTGGAGATCACCGAAAGCGCGCTGATGGCCGACCCGCACCGGGTGCTCAGCACGATCACCCGCCTGGACCGCATGGGCATCGCCATCTCGCTGGACGACTTCGGCACCGGCTACTCGTCGCTCCAGCACCTGCGCCGCCTACCCCTGGCCGAGGTGAAGATCGACCGCTCCTTCGTCCTGGGCATGGCCACCGACCACGGCGACGCCGCCATCGTCCGCTCGGTGATCGACCTGGCCGAGGCCCTGGGCCTGCGCGCGGTAGCCGAGGGCGTAGAGGACGAGCGCACCTGGCGATTGCTCGCCGAGGCCGGCTGCCACGCGGCCCAGGGCTGGTTCCACGCCCGCCCCATGCCGGCCGCCGACCTGACCGATTGGCTGGCCCGCTACCGCCCCCTACGCCCCACAGTCCCCCAGCCCACCCAGTAGCCAATAGCCCACGGTCTCCGCGTCCTCCACGGCGGCGACTTTCAACGGCATCCAGCCACGCAGTAGCTCAAGCGCCGGTCAGCTCTCGGAACCGATCCCAGCGCCCTCGGAGCAGCTCAAGCGCCGGTCAGCTCTCGGAACCCGATCCCAGCGCCCTCGGAACCGACGCGTCCGTCAGCCGTCGGAGCCGATCTCGGCGACCTCGCGGGCGGCGTCCGGGCCGTCGGCGAGCAGGACGGCGAAACCCTCCTCATCGAGCACCGGCACCTTCAGCGACAACGCCTTGTCGTACTTGCTGCCCGGGTTGTCGCCCACCACCACGAACGCGGTCTTCTTCGACACCGACCCGCTCACCTTGCCCCCACGCGACGTCACGGCTTCGGTGGCCTGATCGCGCGAATGCGTCGACAGCGTTCCCGTCACGACGAGCGTGAGACCTTCGAGCGGCCGCGGACCCTCGTCGACCCGCTCGTCGGCCATCTTGACGCCGGCCTCACGCCACTTGCGCACGATGTCGCGGTGCCAGTCCACAGCGAACCACTCGCGCAAACTGTCGGCGATCGTCGGCCCGACACCCTCCACGGTCGCGAGCACGTCAGGTTCGGCCTTGGCCTTCTTCGCCTTGCCCGAGCCGTCCTCCTCATCCCCCGCCGCAGCACCGCCGTCGCTCGCGTCATCGCCGCCGGTCGCGTCGCCAGCCGCAGCACCGCCATCACCCGCAGCACCACCGCCAGCCGCAGCGCCACTGTCAGCCTTGGCGCCGTCGGGACGGTCGCCGCTGGTCTCGGCGTGGTCGGCGTCTGCGGGCGCAGTCTCAGCGGCGGCAAGCGTGCCGGCCGCCGCAGCGACGACCGACGAATCGCGCGCGGCAGCCGAGACCGCAGAGGCCTCTTCCACGCTGCCCGGCGTGGCGGCCACGATCGCCTCAATGGCCTCCATCGACCCGAACTGGCGAGCCAACGCCTGCGCCGCGGTCGGACCCACGTGCCGGATCGACAACGCCACCAGCACACGCCACAGCGGACGGTCCTTGGCCCGTTCGAGATTTTCGAGCAGCTTCACCGCGTTGCTGCCCAGGCTGCCGTCCTGGTTGACGAAGAACGGCGACTGCCGCAGCTGCTCCTCGGTCAGCGAGAACAGGTCGCCCTCGTCGCTGATCACGCCGGAGTCGAGCAGCGCCTGGCCGGCCTTGTAACCCAGCACCTCGATGTCGAACCCACCGCGCCCGGCCAGATGGAACACCCGCTCACGAAGCTGCGCCGGGCACGACCGCGTGTTCGGGCAACGGATGTCGATGTCGCTCTCTTTGGCCGGCGCCAGCTTGGTGCCGCAGGCCGGGCAGTTCGCCGGCATCACGAACTGACGAGCGTCGTCGGGGCGCAGATCGATCACCGGGCCCAGCACCTCGGGGATCACGTCGCCCGCCTTGCGCAGCACGATCGTGTCGCCGATCCACACGCCCTTGCGCTCGACCTCACGCGCGTTGTGCAGCGTGGCCAACGCGACCGTCGACCCGGCCACCTTCACCGGCTCGAGCACCGCGAACGGCGTCACCCGGCCTGTGCGGCCCACGTTCACGTCGATGTCGAGGAGCTTGGTCGTGACCTCCTCGGGCGGGTATTTGAACGCGATGGCCCACCGCGGCGCCCGCGAGGTCGAACCGAGCCGGCCCTGCAGCGCCACCGAATCGATCTTGATCACGACACCGTCGATCTCGTGCTCGACGTCGTGCCGGTGCTCGCCGTAGTAGGCGATGTATTCGCGGACACCCGCCAGGTCGTCGACCAGCTTCCACCGGTCGCTCGTCGGCAGCCCCCACTCCTTCAGAGCCTCGTAGGCATGCGACTGCGACGTCGGCGTGAACCCGACCCGGGCGCCGATGCCGTGCACCACCATGCGCAGCCCGCGCGAGGCGGTGATGCGGGGATCCTTCTGCCGCAGGCTGCCGGCGGCCGCGTTGCGTGGATTGGCGAACGGCGCCTTGCCCTGCTCGACCAGCGACGCGTTGAGGTCGGCGAACGCGGACACCGGGAAGTAGATCTCGCCGCGCACCTCGAGCAGGTCGGGCGGGTTGTCGCCGGCCAGCCGCTCGGGGATCTCACGGATCGTGCGCACGTTGGGCGTGACGTCTTCCCCCGTACGCCCGTCGCCGCGCGTGGCGCCACGGACGAGACGACCTTTCTCGTACGTCAGGTTGATCGCCAGACCGTCGACCTTGAGCTCGCAGATGAACTGGACCGGCCCACCCGCGTCGCGCAGCGTGCGGTCGACCCAGCCTTCGAGCTCCTCGTCGTCGAAGACGTTGTCGAGCGACATCATGCGCTCGGCGTGCTCGACCGGGGTGAACTGCGTCGAGAAAGTGCCGCCGACATTCTGGGTCGGTGACTCGGGCGTGCGCAGCGCCGGGAACTCCTTCTCGATCGCCTCGAGCTCACGCAGCAGCTTGTCGAACTCGGCGTCGGAGATGGTGGGCGAATCGAGCACGTAGTAGCGGTATTGGTGGCCGCGGAGCTCGTCGCTCAGCTCGGCATGGCGGGCGCTCGCCTCGGGCGTCGGATCTTTGCCGGCCGCGGCCTCCTGCTCAGCCGTGGGCGCGCCGGGCGCGTCAGTGGGCTCGACGGGAGCGGACTCAGCCTGGTCAGACACCGGAACCTCCGTGCTCGAAGAACTGAGTGGAACGGTAGTCGCCACCCCTGACATTTTCCGTGCTGGGCGCGCCTGCGGAGCGTTGTCCACATTCCCAAGTTGTCCACAGGCCACCCCGCAAAGATCGCCATCCCACGAAACAATGGGGCCTAGGGTGGAGGCCCCCTGGTAGGGCGGGTAATGCGTTAGGTAACCCCAACAGGGCCCAGCTGACCGGGAGCCGCCACGCCACGAGAACGGGCGGGCGCCGCCTCAAAGGCCGAACAACCAGCTCAAACCTCGGAAAACCGCCGCGCCGCCTCACGGCAAGCGGTCAGCACCGCCCGTACGTAAGCAGGCGAAGCCCCCGCCAACCCGCAAGCCGGCGTGATCACCACCTGGCGCGGCAACTGCGCGGCCGGGAACCCCAACCGCTTCCACAACGTCGAGACCCGCTCGGCGACCCACTTGCCGTCGACCCGGCGGGCGGACGACGACAGGGACGGGGACGGGGACGGCACCGAGGGAGCAGCCCCGGCGAAAAGACCCAACCCGGCCTCCAGCGCCTCCCCCAGCGGATCCAGATCCTTGAGCAGCGACAGATCAAGAGCGACTGCTGCCGCCCGCGCGTCGCGGAAGACCTGGAGCGGCACGGAGGGGGCACAGCAATGGGCGATCACCGGCACACCCACGGCCTCGACCACCGTGCGCAGCGCCGAGGCGGCGTCGGGGCCGGGGACCGAACGGTACGCACCCAGGCCGCTCTCGGTCGGCACCCGGCCCGCCAGCACCGCCGGCAACGACGGCTCGTCGAGCTGCAACAGGATCTCGGCGCGGGGCAGGCGCTTGCGGACGTCGTCCACGTGCCGGCGCAGGCCCTCGGCCAGCGAGTCGGTCAGGTCGCGGACCGCGCCGGCGTCGCGCAGCAGGCGGCCGCCGATCTGCAGGTCGATCGAGGCGGCCAGGGTCCACGGGCCGGCCGACTGGATCTTCAGGGGGCCGGCGTACGTCTCGCCCTGTTCGGTGAGCTGGTCGAGGTCCCGTTCGAGCAGGTCGGCCGTGACCCGCAGGTCTTTGCCGGGGCGCGGGGCGACCTGCCAGCGGCCCGCGTAGAGCTGGACCGGCAGTTCGACCAGGAAGCCGGCGCTGCGGCCGATCATGTCGGCGCCGGGGCCGCGGGCGGGCAGTTCGGCCAGGTGGGGCAGGTCGGGCAGCTCGCCGAAGACGATGCGCTGGGCCTCGGCGATGTCGGTGCCGGGCAGCGACCCGACCCCGGTGGCCGAGCCCGGCGACCAGGGAAAATCAGGCACGTGCGGCCGCCAGGGGCGCCGCCGCGGTGATCGTCGCCGAGCCCAGCACGATGTCGCCCTCGGCCGAGCGCTGGTAGGCCACGATGGCCTGACCGGCCGCCACCCCACGGGCGGGCGTCGCCAGCTGGGCGGTCAGGGTGTCGCCGTCGATCGTGACCGTCGCCGGGTAGACCTCGCCGTGGGCCCGCAGCTGCACGTCGCACTCGACCGCCGGCGAATCGCCGTGCCAGATGACCTTGGAGGCGGTGACGGTGCTCACCTCGAGGTCTTCGCGCGGGCCGACGGTGACCGTGTTGGTCACGGGCGTGATCGACAGGACGTAGCGCGGGCGGCCGTCGGCGGCGGGGACCCGCAGGTCGAGGCCCTTGCGCTGGCCGACCGTGTATGCGTAAGCGCCGTCGTGGCTCCCGAGGCGCTCGCCGGTGCGGCCGTCGACGATGTCGCCCGGCGCGGAGCCCAGCTGCCGCTGCAGGAAGCCCTTGGTGTCGCCGTCGGCGATGAAGCAGATGTCGTGCGAGTCGGGCTTGTCGGCCACCGCCAGGCCCCGCTCGGCCGCCTCTTCGCGCACCTGGGCCTTGGTCGAGTCGCCGAGCGGGAAGACCGCGCGGTCGAGCTGGGCCCGGGTGAGCACGGCCAGCACGTACGACTGGTCCTTGCCCTCGTCGACACTGCGGCGCAGCCGTCCGTCGGCCCCGAGGCGTGCGTGGTGACCGGTCACGACGGCGTCGAAGCCGAGCGCGACGGCCCGGTCGAGCACCGCCTCGAACTTGATCTTCTCGTTGCAGCGCAGGCACGGGTTGGGGGTGCGGCCGGCCGCGTATTCGGCGACGAAGTCGTCGACCACGTTCGCGTGGAACTGCTCGGCCATGTCCCACACGTAGAACGGGATGCCGATCACGTCGGCGGCGCGGCGGGCGTCACGGGAGTCTTCCAGCGTGCAGCAGCCGCGCGCGCCGGTCCGGTAGGTCTGGGGGTTTCGCGCAAGCGCCAGGTGCACCCCGGTGACGTCGTGGCCGGCGGCGTGGGCGCGCGCGGCGGCGACGGCGGAATCGACCCCGCCCGACATGGCCGCAAGAACTCGCATGGTCACAAGACTAACGGGGCGTTTTCCAGGCGGTGGCGCGGCGGGCGCGCTCGACGGCCCCGGGCAGGGCGGCCAGCAGCTCGTCGACGTCGGTCATGGTGCTGGTGTGCCCGAGCGTGAAGCGCAGCGAGGAGCGGGCCCGGTCTTCGTCGGCGCCCATGGCGAGCAGCACGTGGCTGGGCTGGGCGACACCCGCCGAGCAGGCCGAGCCGGTCGAGCAGCAGACGCCCTGCGCGTCGAGGAGCAGCAGCAACGCGTCGCCCTCGCAGCCGGGGAAGCTGAAGTGCGCGTTGCCGGCCAGCCGGTCGGACGGGTCACCGTTGAGGACGGCGTCGGGCACGGCCGCGACGACCCGGCGCACGAGCTCGTCCCGCAGCTCGCCGACCCTTTCCGCGTACGCGGCCTGGCTCTTGACTGTGATCTCGACCGCCGTGGCGAAGGCCGCCACTCCGGCCGTGTCGAGCGTGCCCGACCGCACGTCGCGTTCCTGGCCGCCGCCGTGCAGCAGCGGGGTGCAGGCCACCTCGCGGCCGAGCAGCAGCGCGCCCACGCCGACCGGTCCGCCGACCTTGTGCCCGGTGAGCGTCATCGCGGCGGCACCACTGGCCGTGAAGTCGACCCGCACCTGCCCGACGGCCTGCACGGCGTCGGTGTGGAACGGAACGCCGGCCCGGGCGGCGAGACGCGCGAGCTCGGCCACCGGCTGGATCGTGCCGACCTCGTTGTTGGCCCACTGCACGCTGATGACGGCGATTTCTTCCCCGTACGTCGTCAGGAGCTCGGCCAGCGCATCGGGGTCGACCCGCCCGTGCGCGTCGACCGGCAGCCAGCTGACCTGCGCGCCCTCGTGCGAGCCGAGCCACTCGACGGTGTCCATGACGGCGTGGTGCTCGACCGCCGAGGCGACCACGCGGCTGCGGTTGAGCGAACTCGCCCGGCGGGCCCAGAAGATGCCCTTGACCGCCAGGTTGTCGCTCTCGGTGCCGCCGCTGGTGAAGATCACTTCGGAGGGCCGGGCGCCGAGGGCGGCCGCGATGCGCTCGCGCGACTCCTCGACCACCCGCCGGGCGCGGCGTCCGGCCGCGTGCAGGGACGATGGATTGCCGACCTCGCGGGCCGCCGCAACATATGCCGCCAGCGCCTCGTCGAGCATCGGCGTGGTCGCAGCGTGATCCAAGTAGGCCGTCACGGCCAAAGCTTATGCCTCGCTCCAGACAGCGAACGGCCCGGCGCTAAGCACCGGGCCGGTCGATCGATACTTACTTCACTTACTTACGCTTGCGGATCTCGTCGGCCGCCTGGGGCACGACCTTGAACAGGTCACCCACCACGCCGTAGTCGGCGAGCTCGAAGATCGGCGCCTCGGGGTCCTTGTTGACCGCGACGATCGTCTTCGAGGTCTGCATGCCGGCCCGGTGCTGGATCGCGCCGGAGATGCCCAGCGCCACGTACAGCTGCGGGGAGACCGTCTTGCCGGTCTGGCCGACCTGGAACTGGTGCGGGTAGAAGCCGGAGTCGACGGCCGCGCGGGACGCGCCGACCGCGCCGCCGAGCAGGTCGGCCAGCTCTTCGACCAGCTTGAAGTTGTCGGCGTTGCCCACGCCACGGCCACCGGAGACGACGATGCCGGCCTCGGAGAGCTCGGGGCGCGAGCCCTTCTGCTCGACGACCCGCTCGACGACCTTGGTCAGCTTGTCGGCGTCGCTCACGGCCACCGTCAGCTGCTCGACGGCGGGCGTCGCGGCCTGGGCCGACGGGGTCACCGAGTTGGGGCGGATCGTCACGATCGGCAGGCCCTTGGTGACCTTAGACTTGACGATGCCCGAGCCGGCGAAGACGGCCTGCGTGGCGGTGCCGTCGGCGGCCAGCTCGACCGCGTCGGTGAGCAGACCGTTGTCGAGCTTGACGGCGAGCCGGCCGGCGATCTCCTTGCCCTCCTGGGTCGAGGCCAGCAGCACGGCGGCCGGCGACACCGACTTCACGAGCTCGGCGACGACGGTCGCTTTGGGCGCGACCAGATAACCATCGACATCGTCACCAGAAGCGACGTAGATCTTCTCGGCGCCGTACTCACCCAGCTTCGCCGTGTCGGCCTCACCGAAAACGACCGCCGACACCGAACCCAGCCCGCGGGCGATGGTCAGCATCTCGAGCGTGACCTTCTTGACGCCGGACTCGACTACAACAAGAACCTCAGCCATGACCGACCCCTCTCAGACGAACTTCTCGGTGGCGAGGTACGAGACCAGCTGCGTGCCGCCGTCGCCCTCGTCGGTGACCTTGGTGCCGGCCGAGCGCGGCGGGCGGGGCGCGAACTCCAGCACCTGGCTGGTCGCGCCGGCCGAGCCGACCTCGGAGGCGTCGATGCCCAGGTCGGCCAGGGTGAGCGCCTGCACCGGCTTCTTCTTGGCGGCCATGATGCCCTTGAAGGAGGGGTAGCGCGGCTCGTTGATGGTGTCCCACACGCTGACGACGGCCGGGGTGGCCGCGGTGACGACCTCGTAGCCCTCGTCGGTCTGCCGCTCGGCGGTCAGCTGTGAGCCGTCCACGGTGAGCTTGCGCGCGCCGGTCAGCGCCGCGATGCCCAGGCGCTCGGCCAGCATGTGCGGCATGACCTGCACCCGGCCGTCGGTCGACTCGGCGCCGGCGATGATCAGGTCGGCGTTGAGCGTCTTGAGCGCCTCGGCCAGCACCTTGGAGGTCGCGACGGCGCACGAGCCGTGCAGCGCGTCGTCGGAGACGTGGACGGCCTTGTCGGGGCCCATCGACAGCGCCTTGCGGATCGACTCGGTCGCACCGGCGGGACCCATCGTGAGGATGGTGACCTCGCCGCCGTGCGCCTCCTTGATCTTCAGGGCTTCCTCGATGGCGTACTCGTCCATCTCGTTGATGACATTGTTCGCCGACGCGCGTTCCACCGAGAAATCAGCGCTCAGCGTGCGCTCGGCACCGGAGTCGGGCACCTGCTTGACCAGTACGACGATGTTCATCGCGCTCCTACGACCTCCTGTTGTGAACGCACCGTTGCGGCCGGACGCCTCCCGACAGGTTACCCGCCGGTAGCTTAGGCGTCGTCGGCCACGAAGAGTGACTCACCTCACCCGTCCCGCCTGCTCAGTGGCTACAGTCGGTGCAGGGAGGTGTACGAAATGTCCGGCCTTACCACTCCGCTGGCCGACGGGTTGCTTCCGTCCGCCTCACATCGTCTACCACGCGGCCCGGCGATGGTGCTGGACACCCATGGCCGTGTGGCGCCCGACTCCCCGTGGTGCCGCTGCGGGCGCCCCCGCGAGGCCTGCGTGAGTGACCAAGTCCGCAGCCTCTGGACGCCGTCGCGCCTTCTTGACCCATCCGGTCAATAATCAGCGGGTGCGCCTGCGGAGCTGGATCGACCCGGAAAAGACACCCACGGTCGGCCGCACCCCGGACTACCGTTTCTCGCTCGCCAACGAGCGCACGTTCCTGGCCTGGATCCGCACCGGCCTGGCGCTGGTCGCCGGCGGTCTCGGCTGCGCCCAGTTCCTGCCGCCGCTGCCGATCGCCTATCTGCGCGAGATCATCGCGGTGTCGCTGCTCGTGCTGGGCGGCATCGTGGCGCTGCGGGCCGTCGACCACTGGGCGCGCACCGAGCGGGCCATGCGGCTGGGCGAGGAGCTGCCCGGCTCGAAGTTCCCCGCGATCCTGGCCGTCGTCGTGGCGCTGGGCGCGCTGCTGCTGATCGTCGCGGTGCTGCTGCAGTCGCCACGATGACCGAGCAGGAGTGGACGCCGGATCACGGCGCCTCGGCCGAGCGCACCCGGCTCGCCTGGCGGCGGACGGGCCTGTCGGCCACCGTGGTCGGTCTGCTCGCCCTGCGCCCGGCCTTCCACCCGGACGCCGGCGCCGCGCAGTGGATCCTGGCGGCGCTCAGCGGCCTCGGCTGGACGTTCCTGATCGCGTTGGCCTACCGCCGGGCCCGGGCTCTGCGACGGCGTCCGCCCCACCCCGGACGACGCGCGATCACGGCGTACGCGCTCCTCGTGGTAGCCCTCGCCGCGCTCGCGGGTCTGGTTGTCATGCTCTGATCGTCGCCGGAATCGCCAGGGCGCGTCATCATTGCCTCATGGTCCGGTTGTTCATCTTCTTGGCTGCCGTGCAGCTGGTGCTCTTCGTGCTGGCGTTGATCAGCTGCCTCTCGGCTTCTCGCGTCCGCAACGCTCCCCGCGTGGTGTGGGTGCTGGTGATCCTTCTCATCCCCCTGCTGGGCCCGCTCGCGTACTTCGCATGGGGTCGTCCTCGGCCCGCCCCCGTCGAGGGCGGGATCGTGCGACGGCGTTCCGCGCCGGCCTCACCCGACGACGACCCCGACTTCCTCCGATCGGTCGACACCGATCAGTCCCGCCGCGACCGCGAAATGCTCGCCCAGTGGGAAAAGGAACTAAACAACCGCGAAGAGGACAAGCCGTAGGTCAGGCCAGGTTCGAGGAGCGAGGGTAGGCGTCGCCGGGGTCGGTCAGCACGTTGACCAGATAGGGCACCCCGGCGGCAAAGGCACGTTCGAGGGCCGGGCCGATCTCCGCCGCCTTCTCGACCGTCTCGCCCGCGCCGCCCAGCGCCTTGACCACGTCGTCGTAGCGCAGGCCGGGCTGCAGGTCGGCCGCGACGTCGTAGCCGTACATGGCCTGCATGGGGTGCTTCTCGAGACCCCAGATGCCGTTGTTGCCGACCACCATGACGACCGGAAGCCCCTGCCGGACCAGGGACTCGGCGTCCATCAGGGAGAAGCCGGCGGCCCCGTCGCCCATCAGCACGCAGATCTGGCGGTCGGGATAGGTGACCCGGGCCCCCATCGCATAACCCATTCCGGTGCCGAGACACCCGTACGGACCCGGGTCGAGCCAGGTGCCGGGCTGCGAGGGCTCCAAGAACCTTCCCGCGTACGAGACGAAGTCGCCCCCGTCCCCGATGGTGACCGCGTCGGGCGCCAGCACCTTGCGCAGCTCGCCATAGATGCGGGCCGGCTTGATCAGGTCGGTCTCGGCCGTCATCGCCTCGGCGTCGCGCGCCTTGCCGGCGTCCTCGGCCGAGCGCAGCCCCGAGATCCACTCCGCGTGGTCGGTGCGGTCGCCCGTGTGGTCGGCGATCGCGGCCAGGATGCGCCGCAGGTCACCGGCGGGTGAGACGGCCGGTTCGACGTGGGTGGCCCGTTGAGTGGGCGCGTCGACGATGTGCACGACCTGGGCCGCCGCGAACTCGCCGAACCCGAGCCGGAAGTCGAGCGGGGTGCCGATCACGCAGACCACGTCGGCCTCGTTGAGCGCGGGGCGGCGGGCCTTGGCGAAGGCGAGCGGGTGCGACGGCGGGAGCGCGCCCCGGCCCATGCCGTTGGTGAAGACCGGCACCTGCAACGCCTCGGCAGCCGCCCGCAGCTCGGCGATCGCGTTGCCGCCCCACACGTCGGACCCGGCGATGATCACCGGGCGCTGGGCCGTGGCCAGCAGCGACGCCGCCCGGGCGACCTCGTCGGGGTCGGCCTCGATCACCGGCACGGCCGGCTCACCGGGGGCCGCCGCCTCGCCGCTGGAGAAGACGACCTCGAGCGGGATGTCGAGGAAGGCCGGGCCGCGGTGGGCGGTGAGCGCCTCGGTCAGGGCGGCCCGGACCTCGCCGGCGATCGAGTCGGTGTCGCCGACCGTGGCCGCGTACTTGGTGATCGGGGCGATCAGCGGCACGTGGTCGAACTCCTGCAGGCTGCCCGAGCCCCAGCGGAACGCGGGCGCCCGGCCGCCCAGCACGAGCACCGGTGAGGCGTTGAAGAACGCGCTGGTCAGGCCGGAGATGCCGTTGGTGACACCGGGGCCGGCGGTGAGCACCGCGAGGCCGGGACGCCGCTGCAACTTGGCGACCGCCTCGGCCGCGAAGACCGCGGTCTGCTCGTGGCGTACGTCGTAGATCGGGAAGTCGGTCTTGTGCGCGGCGTCGTAGAGCGGGAACACGTGCCCGCCCGACAGCGTGAACATCTCGTTCACCCCGAACGCCCGCGCCGCGGCCAGCGCCAGTTCGCCGCCGTGCCCCTCGATCACTTCTGCCATACCCGTAGCCCCCTCAGCCTCAGCCTCGTCGCCGGTGTAGGCACGTTACCCGTGAGTCACCTCAGAAACCGAGAAGGTTTCGGATATCCCGGATCAGGTTTTCCGCGTCGACCGTGAGCGACTCGCCGTTTCCATAGCCGTACGCCACCAGGAGCGCCCCCAACGGCACCACGATCATGATCAGGACGCTGAACAGCACCTGCACCGCCCGCAGGAAGCCGCTGCGCTTCTTCGTCCGGCGTACGGCCTGCGAGACCTGGGGCTGCGGGCGCGGGCGCGAGATCGGCGGGCGGGGCGGCGAGACCGGCCGGGACGAGATCGGGCGGGCCGGGCCGACCGGGGCCATGCCGTGCGGAGGCGAGGCTTGAGCGATGCCGTGCGGCGGCGAGGCCGAGGAGACCGGCGGGGACGAGGTCGGCGGCGTCGAGATCGGGGTCTCGAACTTCGGCTTGGGCGTCGGCACGGTCGCGTGCGGGTCGGGCACCCAGCCGTGGTCGGCGTCGGGCCACGGGTCGACCGCGGGCTGCAGACCGGTCGTGCCCGGCACCTTCACGTGGGCGGCCACGACCCGCACGGTGGCCGTCTCCGCCCGCCCGGTCGAGACCAGCCGCAGCTCGGAGGTCAGGCCCGGCGCGGCCGCCCCGGTCGCCAGCATCGCCGCGTCGGCCAGGATGCTGCCCTCGGCCACCACCAGCTCGGGCTGCTCGATCACCACCGGCGCCTCGCCCAGCTCGCGGTGCAGCAGCGTGGCCACCAGCGGGATGCGGCTCGCCCCGCCGACCAGGAAGACCCCGGCCAGGCGGCCCTCGGGCAGGTCGGCCCAGTCGAGCAGGCCCTTGGTGACGCGGACGGTCTGTTCCAGCACCGGCCGGGCCAGCTTCTCGAGCTCGTCGCGGGTGAGGTGCACCTCGGTGTCGAGCAGCGGCACCACGAAGTCGGCCGACTGGGTGCGGGACAGGCGCTCCTTGGCGATCCGCACCTCTTCCCACAGCTGCCGCTGGGCGCGCCTCTCCTGGGCCGTGGTCGGCTCGAGCAGCCGCTCCCACTCGCTGGTGCGCAGATGTTCGACGATGGCGGCGTCGATGTCGAGGCCGCCGATGTCGTCGCGGCCGTCGACCGCCATGACCTCGAAGCCGGAGGCGGTGCGGGCGACCACGCTGGCGTCGAACGTGCCGGCGCCGAAGTCGTGCACCACCACGACCGAGCCGATCGGCACGTCCCGGCCCAGCACCTCGGCGAAGTAGGTCGCGGCGGCGACCGGCTCGGCGACCAGGCGGGCGTTGGTGAGCCCGGCCCGGGCGGCGGCGTCGGCCAGCAGCGAGCGGCGGGTCGCGCCCCAGGTGGCCGGGCAGGTCAGCGTGGTGTCGGGCAGCACCGGGCCGACCGCGCGGTGCCACTCCTCGGCGACCCGGGCCAGCACGCCGGCGATCAGGTCGACGACCGGGTATTCCTGTTCACCCAGCAGCACCAGGCCGTCGTCGATGCGGCGTTTGGGGTTGGGCTCGAAGCGCACCGGGTCGAGCCGGGCGCTGTGCACCGCGTCGCGGCCGACCACGAGGCTGCCGCCGGGCTCGGCGTAGACCGCGGAGGGCAGCAGCGGCGAGCCGTCGACCAGGATCGGGCGCGCGCGACCGTCGGGCCAGCGCGCCACCGCGACGGTGTTCGAGGTGCCGAAGTCCACGCCGAGGGCATGCCTTTTCGGCTCACCTTGGTCGATGGCCATCCCCTGAGTCTAGGGGGTCCCCGCCGTCACACGATCTTCCAGCGGGGGCCGTGACGCCAGTCGCGCACACAACGCACGAGCTCCCCCTCGGCGGTTCGCCCAAAAGAGCCCACAGGATCGCATTCGTCCCCCACGCGGACCGGCTCCTGCACCGCGCCCGACGGGCTCGGCGTGGTTTGTGGGCTGGGCGTGAGCTGGTCGGGCGGCGAAGTTCGGGGCGGCGACGGGGCGGGCGGAGTCGGCGGAGTCGGCGGAGTCGGCACCACCGGGGGATCTTCCGGTGGCGCCGAGATCGGCTCGGGCCGGTCGGGCTCGGGAACCACCGGCCGCGGAACGGCGTCGGCCGTCGAGCGGCGGGGCGACGGGCGGGCCGGGGCGGGCTTGCGGGTCTGCGCCGTCGACGAGATCGCGCTGCGCGAGGCGGCCGGAACCGGGCCGGTCAGGGGTGGCGCCGCGAGCTGGTCGACCACCGCCGAACCGGGCGGGCGTGAGGGCTCGGACCGGTGGCGGCCGAGGGTCAGCCAGCCGATCAGCGCACAGAGCATCGCCTGACCGACCACCAGAGCGACGGCCATGCGCACGGTGCGGCGCACCCTGCGCGTGACCGGAACCGGTTCCACAGTGTCGGACTTTATGGCAAGCGATCGATGTGGTCGAGAGCTAACGCCCTGTAAATGTAGGTTTACGCTTCTCGATGAACGCCGTGGTGCCCTCGACGCGGTCCTCGGTGGCGAACAGACCGGCGAAGAGCTGGGACTCCAGGGCCAGGCCGGAGGCCAGGTCGGTGTTCAGCCCGCCGTCGACCGCCAGCTTCGCGGCCCGCAGGGCCAGGGACGGACCGGACACGTACGGCTGAACGAGCGCGACGGCCGTCGACAGCACCTCGCTCGCCGGGGCGACCCGGTCGGCCAGCCCGATGCGCAGCGCCTCCTCGGCGTCGACCATGCGGCCCGAGAAGATCAGATCTTTGGCCCGGGCCGGACCGATCAGCCGGGCCAGCCGCTGGGTGCCGCCGGCGCCGGGGATGATGCCGAGTTTGATCTCGGGCTGCCCGAGCTTGGCGTCGTCCGCCACCACCCGCCAGTCGCAGGCCAGTGCCAGCTCGCAGCCGCCGCCCAGGGAGTAACCGGTGATCGCGGCCACGACCGGCTTGGGGATGCGGGCCACGGCGTCGAACGCGCTCGACAGCGCGGCCGCCCGGACGGCCATCTCGGGGTAGCCGACCTTGGTGAACTCGGTGATGTCGGCGCCCGCGGCGAAGACCTTCTCACCGCCGTACACGATGACGGCCTTGACCTGGTCGTCCGCGGAGGCGGAATGCGCGGCCGCCCGCAGCTCTTCCTGAAGCTGGGTGTTGAGAGCGTTCATCGGGGGACGATCCAACCGGATCGTGCCGATGCCGTCGGTAGTCTCCAACGTCACGAACTCGCCCACGCACGCCTCCCTGAGTGTTGGTTCAGGTCAGCCTACGACGGGTAACCCTCATGAAGATGACTACCTACTACCGGGATCCGGACGTGTGGATCACCTCCACCGGCGTCCGGATGAACGGACGCGATCTGCGCCTGGAGGAACTGCTCCAGGTGTGGCACGCGAGTGGGCGGCGCCGGTGGAGCACGATCGCCGGCCGGGGCGCGGTCGGCCTGGCCATCCTCACCCCGATCGTCGTGGGCCTGCTCGCGGTCGCGGTCGCCCTGGTCATCGACGCCTCCACCGCCACCACGATCGCGCTGGCCGGCGGTGGCGTGCTGGTCGGCCTGGCCACCGCGCCGCTGGCCGACGTGCTGCTCGAACGGGTCGACCGGTCGTACGACCGCGGCAGCCGGGTCCGCGAGATCTGGGCCCGCACCGCCGCCGGTGACGTGCTGCTGCTGAGCACGCCCGACGCCGCCCGGTTCGGCCGCATCTACCGGGCCCTGCAGCGCGCGCTGGAGCCGGCTACCCGCCGGTAGGATCCGCCGGATGAAGAAGGACGCGGTCGCCCTCGCCTCGTTGCTCGCCACCACCGGGCTGCTGCACTTCGCCGTGCCCCGCCCGTTCGACTCGATCGTGCCGCGCTCGTTGCCCGGCAAACCACGCACGTGGACCTACCTGAGCGGCGCGGCCGAGCTCGCCGTGGCGGCCGCGATCGCCCACCCCCGCACGCGCAAGCTCGGGGGAATCGCCGCCGCGGGACTGTTCGTCGGCGTCTTCCCGGCCAACGTCAAGATGGCCGTGGACTGGCGCAACGCCTCCCCGGCCCGGCGTGCGATCGCCTTCGGACGGCTGCCGCTGCAGGTTCCGCTCGTGCTCTGGGCCCGCCGCGTCGCCCGCTGACCGGCCGGTCCGGCTTTTCGGCGAAACCCGGGGTACGCCCGCCGCTCGTCGGTGACCATTCAAAGATCATGAAAGCGACTCAGGCGCGTCCGACCGGTGTGGAACGCACCTTCGGGCCGGACGAGATCATCGTCACCAAGACCGATCCGCGGGGCATCATCACGTACGCCAATGAGGTCTTTCTGCGCACCTCGGCGCTCACCGAACCGGAGGCGGTCGGACTGCCGCACAACGTGATCCGGCACCCGGACATGCCGCGGGCGGTGTTCAAACTGCTGTGGGACACGCTCGGCCGGCGCGAGGAGATCTTCGCGTACGTGCTGAACCTGGCCGCCGACGGCGCCCACTACTGGGTCTTCGCCCACGTCACGCCGTCACTGTCGGCCGACGGCCGGGTCGTCGGCTACCACTCCAACCGGCGGCTGCCCCAGCCCGCCGCGGTGGCCGAGGTGCGCCGCCTCTACGACCGGATCCGGGCCGCGGAGCAACGACAGCCGTCCACACCGGCCGCGGTCGAGGCGGGCACACAGGCGCTCGCCGACGAGCTCGGTGACCAGACCTACGACGAATACGTCTGGGGCCTGACCAACGGAGCGGGGGCGTGACCGGCGACGTCCTGGCGCTGATCACCGATGTCTGCCGCCGGGCCGCCGCCGGGGACCTCGAGGCGCGCCTGCCCTCGATCGGCGACTCGCCCGAGGCCGTGGCCGCCCGGTCCGCCCTGAACAGCCTGCTCGACACGAGCGACGCGTTCCTGCGCGAAGCCGGCGCCGCCTCGGCCGCGGCCGCCGAGGGCCGTTTCCACCGGCGCATCCTCACCCGCGGTCTGCAGGGCGCCTTCCGGGACGCCGCCGGCGAGATGTCCTCGTCCTTCCGGGCCATGAGCGTCAGCGCCGACCAGGTGGCCGCGGCCGCCACCGCCCGGGTCGCGCTGGCCGACGAGCTCGAATCGGCCGTGCTGACCGTCTCGGAACAGGTGGCCACGGCGGCGACCGAGATGGGGGCCTCGGCGAACGGGCTGGCCGACTTCGCCCGCGAGGCGGTGTCCGAGGCCGAGCGGGGACTGACCACGGTCACCTCGCTGCGGAGCGCGTCGGACGAGATCCGTACGGCGGTGGATCTGATCAACCAGGTGGCGAAGCAGACCCGGATGCTCGCGCTCAACGCGACGATCGAGTCGGCCCGCGCCGGGGAGGCGGGACTCGGCTTCAGCGTCGTCGCCGATGAGGTCAAGACGCTGGCCACCGAGACGGGTTCGTCCAGTGCCGAGATCCTGGGTCAGGTCAACACCGTGCAGGAAGTGGCGCTGGACGCGGTGGCCGTGCTGGAGACGGTGACCAACAGCATCCGCGAGATGAGCGGGCTGGTGAACGGCATCGCCATCGCGGTCGACGGCGGCGGCGCACCCGGAACGGCCGGGTTGTCCCAGCTGGCCGAGGTGCTGCGTTCCGAGGTGAGCCGGTTCGTGACGACGGCCCGCGCTTCCTAGCCGGCCTGGAAGACCTCGTCGATCTCCGCACGCGTGGGCAGTGCGTTCGAGGCGCCCATCCGGCGTACGCAGGCCGCTCCGGCCGCATTGGCCCAGTGCACCGCCTCGACCAGGTCACGGCCCTCGCCCCAGGCCACGGCGAGCGCCCCGGTGAACGCGTCGCCGGCCGCCGTGGTGTCGGTGACCTCGACGTGGAACGCGGGCACGGCCTCGTCACGCCCCTCGCGGTCGGCATATCGCGAGCCCCCGCCGCCCAGGGTCAGCACCACCCGGGGCACCAGGGCGAGCAGGCCCGGTACGTCGATCTGGTCGCCCCCGGTCACGGCCAGCGCCTCGACCTCGTTGACGACCAGCAGGTCGATGGTGGCCAGCAGTTCCTCGGGCAGCGCGCGGGCGGGCGCCGCGTTCAGGATCATCCGGGTGCCGCCGTTGCGGGCCGCGCGGGCCGCCGCGACCACGGTCTCGACCGGGATCTCCTGCTGGCAGAGCAGCACGTCACCGGCGGCGATGGCGGACTCCTCGGCCGCGGTCAGCCCGACGAACGTGTTGTTGGCGCCCGGCGCGACCAGGATCGAATTTTCCCCCTGGTGGTCGACCATGATGACCGCGACCCCGGACGCGCCGTAGCTGGTGCGGACGTGCTGCATGTCGACGCCGGCGCCGTTGAGCCGGGCGTTCAGGTTGACCCCGAACGCGTCGGAGCCGATCGCGCCCAGGAACACGGTGTGGCCCCCGGCCCGGGTCGCGGCGATCGCCTGGTTGGCGCCCTTGCCGCCGGGCATCATCAGGAAGTCGTCGCCGAGCACGGTCTCGCCCGGCCGGGGCAGGCGCGGCGCCAGCCCGACCAGGTCCATGTTGGCGCTGCCGGCGACCACGATCCGCGGGGCCATGCCGGTCAGGCCGCCCGCGCCGCGTACCGGTCGCCGAACCGGTCGACGACCAGCGGCAGCCCGAACGTCTTGCTCAGGTTGTCGGCGGTCATCACCTCGCCCAGCAGCCCGGCCGCGACGATCGTGCCCTCGCGCAGCAGCAGGCCGTGGGTGAAGCCGGGCGGGATCTCCTCGACGTGATGCGTGACCAGCACCATGGCCGGCGAGTCGGGGTCGAGGGCGAGCTCGGTGAGCCGGGCGATGAGGTCTTCACGGCCGCCCAGGTCGAGGCCGGCGCCCGGCTCGTCGAGCAGCATCAGCTCGGGGTCGGTCATCAGCGACCGGGCGATCAGGGTGCGCTTGCGCTCGCCCTCGGAGAGCGTGCCGAACTCGCGCTCGGCCAGCGTGCCCATGCCGAGCTGATCGAGCAACTGGCGGGCGCGGGCCTCGTCCTGCGGGTCGTACTGCTCGCGCCAGCGGCCGACCACCGACCAGGCGGCCGTGACCACGACGTCGAGCACCCGCTCGCTCGGCGGCACACTCTCGGCGAACTGGCCGGTGGCCAGGCCGATGCGGGTGCGCAGCTCGTTGATGTCGGTGCGGCCGAGGCGCTCGCCGAGCACCCACGCCGCGCCGCGCGACGGGTGCAGCCGGCCCGAGGCGAGGTTGAGCGCCGTGGTCTTGCCGGCGCCGTTCGGACCCAGGATCACCCACCGCTCGTCCAGCTCGACCTGCCAGGTCAAGCCGCGGACCAGATGATTTCCGCCCCGGATCACACTGACCTGGTCGAAGGCAATGACGGTGTCTTCGTCGGGCTCTCGCACGCGTCCATCCAACCACGCACGCCGCGGTCGTCTCAGGCGGTGGTCGAACCGAACACCTCATCGCGTACGGCGCCGAGCGCGGTGTGCAGAGCGCCGTGCAGGACGGGCTCGGCCTCGACCCCGGTGATCACCACTTTGGGGTTGACCAGGGTGATCGACGCCACCTCGTTCTCGACCCGCGCGGCCAGCGCCGGGCCACCGGCCTGGGACACCTCGCCGGCCAGCACGACCAGCGGCGGGTCGAGGACCACGCAGGTCGCGGCCACGCCGAGCGCGAGCCGGCCGGCCAGCTCGTCGAGCACCGGCTCACCGGCCGGTCCGGCCTCGACGGCGTCGCGCACCACGTCGGCCGCCTCCACGCCCCGGAAGCCGTACTTCTTGCCGATCGCCTTGACCGCGTCGGCGCCGGCGATGCTCTGGAATGCGCCCCGCACGCCGCCCTTGGTCGCCTTGCGGCCCAGATGCCGGGGCACCTCGGCGCCGGCCACCGGCAGGAAGCCGATCTCGCCCGCCGCGCCCGTGCTGCCCTGGTGCAGGCGGCCGTCGATGACGCTGGCCAGACCGACGCCACGGCCGGCCCAGATCAGCACGAAGTCCTTGACGCCCGCGGCCGCGCCGGTGGTCGACTCGGCCACGGCGGCCATGTTGACGTCGTTGCCGAAGACCACCGTCGTGCTCAGGTCGCGGCGCAGGTCGTCGAGCAGGCCGCGGTGCCAGCGGGGCAGGTCCCAGGCGAACGAGATCTCGCCGCTCCCGGGGTCGACCAGACCCGGGGTGCCCAGCACGACCCGGCGTACGGAGGTCATGTCGGTGCCGGCGTCGGTCGCGGCCTGCACCACGGCGTCGTGCACCACGCCGACCGGGTCGTCGGTGTCCTTGGTGGACCGCTCGACCCGGCCGATGATCGAGCCGGTGATGTCGGCGCAGGCCGCGACCACCCGATCGGGGCCCACGTCGACGCCGATGACATGCGCGCTGCCGGGTGTCACCGCGTACAGCTGGGCATTGGGACCGCGGCCGCCGGCCTGCTCGCCGACCCGGCGCACGAGACCGCGCTGCTCGAGACGCTCCACCAGCTGGGACGCGGTGACCTTGCTCAGACCGGTCATCTCGCCGAGCTGGGCCCGGGTGAGCGGACCGCGGTTGAGCAGCAGTTCCAGCGCCGCGCGGTCGTTGAGCGCGCGCAGCAGCCGGGGCGTGCCCGGAAGGCGGGTGGAGGCCATGGCAGGATCCTCTACTTTTTAGGATAGTTTCCTATTAGATTAGCTGCGCCCCGTAATCGGGGCCGACACCGAGCGATCATGGCAGCTCGCGGGGTGTACAGACCAGACTTGCGTCACCGGAAGGACATCATGGCGATCGACCCCGCACTCCGCCGCCTCGCCCTCGGCACCCTGCTGGCGGCCTTCAAGGGTGGGAACGCTCCCGACTGGGCGGTCACCCTCCTGGGCGAAGGATTGGCAGGCCACACCCTCTTCGGCACCAACGTCGCGGACCCGGCCCAGGTGGCCGCGCTGACCGCCCGGCTGCGCGAAGGACGCCCCGACGCGCTGATCGCGATCGACGAAGAAGGTGGCGATGTCACCCGCCTCGCGCACCGCACCGGAAGCCCCTATCCGGGCAACGCGGCCCTCGGCGCGGTCGACGACGAGGAACTCACCCGGGCGGTGTACGCGGCGATCGGCGCCGACCTGGTGGCCGCCGGCGTCAACCTCGACCTGGCCCCCACCGTCGACGTGAACACGGCCGACGACAACCCGATCATCGGCACCCGCTCCTTCGGCGCCGACCCGCTGCTGGTGGCCCGGCACGCGCGGGCCGCCGTCGAAGGCCTGCAGTCGGTGGGCGTGGCGGCCTGCGCCAAACACTTCCCCGGCCACGGCGCGACGGTCACCGACTCGCACCTGTCCCTGCCGACGGTCGACGTCAGCCGCGAGATCCTCGAGACCCGCGACCTGCCCCCGTTCGCCGCGGTGGCCGGCGCGGCCCGGGCGGTGATGTCGGCCCACATCCGCGTGCCGGTGCTGACCGGCGATGACCCGGCCACCTTCAGCCGGGTCGCCCTGCAGGACCTGCTGCGCTCGACGCTCGGCTTCGACGGCGTGATCGTCACGGACGCCCTGGAGATGGCGGGCGCCGCGGCCGCCGCCGGTGGCATCCCGCAGGCGGCGGTCCGGGCCCTCGCGGCCGGCGCCGACCTGCTCTGCATCGGCGCCGAGGTCGACCACGAGCTGGTCGAGGCCGTCGTCGCCGCGATCGTCGAGGGCGTGCCGGCCGCGCGCCTGGAGGAGGCGGTCACCCGCAATACCGCGATGGCGTCGTGGACGGCCTCCCCGCGTACGGCATTGTCCGTCGCCGACGACCTCGGTTACGCCGCGGCCCGCCGGGCGGTGCGGGTCGAGGGTTCGCTGACCGAGCTGGGTTCGCCGCTGGTGGTGCAGCTGGCGTCGGGTTACTCGATCGCCGAGGGCCGGGTGCCGTGGGGCCTGGCGCCGCACCTGAACGGTGTGGAGCAGCTGGAGGTCGTGGCCGACTCGGCGTCGGCGGCCCAGTTGACGGCGCACGCGGGCTCGAGGCCGATCGTGGTGGTGGGCCGGCACAGCCACCGCCGGGAGTCGCACCGCGCGCTGATCGAGCAGCTGGCGGCGGCGCACACGGTGGGCGTGGTCGAGATGGGCTGGCCGTCGACGTGGCGGCCGACGCGGGCGCGGGCCTTTGTGACCACACATGGCGCGAGCCTGGCCAATGGGCGGGCCGCCGCCGAGGCGCTGGGCCTGGCCGCGCTGTAGCTGCCGATCTCGAAGTAGGCCAGGACCCGTCAGCCGATCACCAGCTGATCATCGAGGGGTTACTGGTAGTAGACACAGTCCCCGCCCTCCCAGGGGGCTCACCGCCTCGGCGGAATTGTCCCGCGTTTGGGCGATCTTCGGAGTCCCGGGCGAGCGGGGTTGTGGACAACGTCCGGGCTGTGGACGACGCGCGCGGCGCAGGGATCGCTCCTGCGCCGCGCCTTTGCGTTTGAGGCGCCGGTTTCACGATGCCGACCGCGCCGCATGCCCGGCCGGCGCCGCATCCACCTGGTGCCGCACTGCCGCCCCAACGACACCGCACACCGGCGCGGATGACTCACGCGTCACATCACTTGAACATGTTCAAGTCACGGGCTTAGTCTGTGGACGCAAAGTTGAACATGTTCGAGAAAGGCGGTCCGCGATGGACCCGAAGGTCTGGATGTACCTGGTCTACCTGCTCGTGAGCGTCGGCCTGACGATCTGGGTCGCCACCACGCTCTCGCGCAACGGCCTGGTCTTCCTGGTTGACGTGTTCGACGACGAGCGGCTGGCCAAGGCGATCAACCAGCTGCTGGTCATGGGGTTCTACCTGCTGAACCTCGGCTACGTGACCGTCACCATGCGGTCGGGCCAGACGATCACCGACACCAGCGAGGCCCTGGAGACGCTGTCGAGCAAGGTCGGCCTGGTGCTGCTCGTGCTGGGGGTTCTGCACTTCCTCAACGTGTTCTTCCTCGGCCGCTACCGCCGGGGCCGTCTCCGCCAGCAGCAGGCCGTCCCGCCGCTGCCCCCGGCCGGCCGCCTGCCGATGCACCCGCCGATGCCGCCCCAGGCCCCGCCGGCCCGGGCATGACAACACCGAGCACGGGCCCGGCCGAACGAGGGGGCGGCCGGGCCCTCCCCGCCGCGCCTGGCGGCCGGCGGATCGAGCGGTTCACCGTCCTCTACGACGCGGGCTGCCCGATCTGCCGGACCGCGCGCATGTGGCTCCAGGGGCGGGCCCAGCTCGTACCGCTGGAATTTGTGCCGGCCGGATCGGACGAGGCCCGGCGGCGGTTCCCGGGGCTCGACCATCAGGCCACGCTCCGGGACGTGACCGTCATCGGGAACGAGGGCTCGGTCTACACCGGCGAGGGAGCGTGGGCGGCCTGCCTCTGGGCCCTCGCCGATTACCGGGGCCTCTCGGAGCGGATGGGCTCGGGCGCGGCGAAGCGGTTCATCGCGGCGGCGTCGGCGGTCCGGGAGCGTACGCGAACGCAGGTGTTCGACGCGGTGGGCACGGAGGTGGGGTACTACGGTGACGGGTGTGACGACCGCTGCCGCTGAACCGGACCCCGCGGACAAACCCCGGCGGGCGCGGGGCGAGCAGACGCGTCAGCTGATCCTCGAGACGGCGCTGCGGCTGTTCCGCGAGCGGGGATACGCCGAGACGACCATGCGCGCGATCGCCAAGGAGGCCGGGGTCGCGGTCGGCAACGCGTACTACTACTTCGACTCCAAGGAACACCTGATCCAGGGGTTCTACGACCGGAACCAGGTCGCCCACCGGGCCGCCGCCCAGGAGGTGCTGGCGGCGGAGAAGGAACTGGCGCCCCGGCTGCGGGGGGTGCTGCACGCGGGCATCGACGTAAACGAGCCGTACCACTCGTTCGCCGCCACCTTCTTCAAGACGGCGGCCGAGCCGACCTCGCCGCTCAGCCCGTTCTCGAGCCAGTCGTCGCCGGCGCGCGAGGCCGCCATCGCGATCTTCCGGGACGTGGTCGAGGGCTCCAACGCCAAGCTCGACCCCGAGCTGCGCAAGGAGCTGCCGGAGCTGCTCTGGCTGGGCTGGATGGGCGTGATCCTCTTCTGGGTTTACGACAATTCGCCCGGCCAGCGGCGCACACGGCGCCTGATCGACGGCGCGGTCCCGCTGATCGACCGGCTGGTCTCGCTCTCCCGGCTGCGCGTGCTGCGACCGGCCCTGCGCCAGGTGCTGGCCCTGATCGAAACGGTCCGTAAAGACGACTGATCACCCTCGGTAACGCATGGCCGTCTTCACGGTGAGTAACTGACAAAAGGACTTTAAACCCTGCTGTCCAGAGATATCCGGATCTGTCGCCCGATCCGTGTTGTCCGAACGGCCATTTCGCGTACGGGATGCTTCCGGCGTCCGCCCGCCGGCACGTAGCGTTATGTCCGCAGGTGGGTCTGGGGACGTCGCGAATCGACTCGGCCTTCGGGACCAGATCGAGTCATCGCGACGCAGACGGTGAGCCGGGCGCGGCATGTGGATTTCGGGAGCAATCCGCCGCGACCCGGCTCACGCTGTCTCCACCGGCTTGAACCCTCGCAAGCGCAGGCTGTTCAGCACCACGAACACCGAGCTGAACGCCATCGCGGCACCAGCGATCATGGGGTTGAGCAGGCCGGCGGCGGCCAACGGAAGACCGGCGACGTTGTAGGCGAACGCCCAGAACAGATTGCCGCGGATGATGCCCAGGGTGCGCCGGGACAGCCGCACGGCATCCACGGCGGCGGTCAGATCCCCCCGTACGAGGGTGAGGTCCGACGCCTGGATGGCCACGTCGGTGCCCGCGCCCATCGCCAGCCCGAGATCGGCCTGGGCCAGCGCGGCCGCGTCGTTCACGCCGTCGCCGACCATGGCCACCGAGCGTCCCTGGGCCTGCAGCTGCTTCACTACGTCGACCTTGCCCGAGGGCAGCACCCCGGCCTCGACCTCGGTGATCCCGACCTCGGCCGCCACCGCCGACGCTACGGCCGGCGAATCACCCGTGACCAGCATCGGCGTCAGCCCCAGCCGGCGCATCCCGGCCACGGCGGCGGCACTCGTCGGCCGGACGGCGTCAGCCAGCGCGACCCACCCGAGGGGTTCCCCGTCCGCGGTGACCTCGACCCATGTGGCCGCCTCATCCCCCGAGCCCGCGGGCTTTCCGGCGGCCACCGCGATCTCACGACCTTCAACCTTTCCCCGTACGCCCACCCCGGCCGTCGCGTGGAATCCGGTGACCCCCGGCAGCGGCCCGGCGTCACGCGCCTTCTCGGTGATGGCCCGCCCGATCGGGTGCTCCGAGGCGGCCTCGACCGCTCCCGCCAGCCGCAACACCTCGCCGGGCTCATCGCCCGCAACGGAGGCCACCGACATCCGCCCGGTCGTGACCGTGCCCGTCTTGTCGAGGACGATCGTGTCCACGCGCCGGGTCGACTCCAGGGCTTCGACCCCGCGGATGAGGATCCCCATCTGGGCGCCGCGACCCGTGCCGACCAGCAGCGCGGTCGGCGTGGCCAGGCCCAGCGCGCACGGGCAGGCGATGATCAGCACGGCCACCGCGGCGGTGAAGGCGGCCGTCGCGCCCCGGCCGGTGCCCAGCCAGTAGCCGAGCGTCCCAACCGCCAGCGCGATCACCACCGGCACGAACACGCCCGAGATCCGGTCGGCCAGCCGCTGCACGGCCGCCTTGCCGTTCTGCGCCTCCTCGACCAGGCGGGCCATCTGGGCCAGCTGGGTGTCGGCGCCGACCCGGGTCGCCCGCACCACCAGCCGGCCGCCCGCGTTGATCGTCGCGCCGGTCACCGGGTCGCCCGCGCGCACCTCGACCGGAACCGACTCACCGGTCAGCAGGCTGACGTCGAGGGCCGACGACCCCTCCTCGACCACGCCGTCGGTGGCGACCTTCTCCCCCGGCCGTACGAGGAAAAGCGCACCCACCGTGAGATCGGCGGCCGGGACGACCCGCTCCTGGCCGTTCTCGAGGATCGTGACGTTCTTGGCGCCGAGCGAGAGCAGGGCCCGCAGGGCGTCGCCCGCATGCCGCTTGGCCCGCGCCTCCAGATAGCGCCCGGCCAGCAGGAACGTCGTCACACCGGCGGCCGCTTCGAGATAGATCGCGTCGCCCTCCCGCGCGGTGAGCGAGAACGGGTGGGACATGCCCGGCATGCCGGCGTCGCCCAGGAACAGCGCCCAGACCGACCAGGCGAACGCCGCCAGCGTGCCCATCGAGACGAGCGTGTCCATGCTGGCCGCGCCGTGCCGCAGATTGACGGCCGCGGACCGGTGGAACGGCCAGCCGCCGTACACCACAACCGGGGCGGCCAGGGTGAGCGACAACCACTGCCAGTAGTCGAACTGCCAGGCCGGAACCATCGCGAGCACGATGACCGGAACACTCAGCGCAGCCGAGATCACCAGCCGGTCGCGCAGCGTGTCCCTCGCGACCGCCGGTTCGGCCGCCTCAACGGGCTGCGGCTCGGCCGCGGTGTAGCCGGTCTTCTCGACCACGGCGATCAGGTCGGCCGCATCGAGCGAGGCGGGCACGGTCGCGCGCGCCTTCTCGGTCGCGTAGTTGACCGTCGCGGTGACGCCATCCATCCGATTCAGCTTCTTCTCGATGCGGTTGGCGCACGCGGCGCACGTCATCCCGCCGATCTCGAGCTCAATCACCCGCTCCATGCCACTACCCTATACCCCTTGGGGGTACCTGTAGCCGGAAGGGACCCGCCTCACACGGCGAAGGGGCCGCCCGAGGGCGACCCCTTCACGAGAACGGCGACGTCAGGACGCGGACGTCTTGACCAGGGTGCGGATCTGGCGGAGCAGGACCGACAGGGCCGCCAGCTCGGCGGGCGTGTCGGCGACGTTGCCCATGGCGTTGGACGCCCGGGCGATCGAGGCGGCGTTCACGCGCTCCCACTCGGAGATGCGCTCGTCGGCCGTCTCCTCCGACGACGTCGACTGCAGGACCTGGGCCGTCAGGGCGGCCAGGGCCGCGTACAGGTCGTAGCGCAACGCCATGCGGGCCAGCGTCTGCCAGCGGTCACCCCGCGGCAGGCGCGAGATGTGGGACAGCAGCTGGTCGATGTGGAAGCGCTCGGACAGGGCGAAGTAGATCCCGGCCACCTCGACCGGCGGCTTTCCGGTGCCGGCGCCGGTCTCGAGGATGTCGAGCAGGCCGAAACCGTAGTTGCACCAGGTCACCCGCTCGGCCAGGTCCATCGGCACGCCCTTGTCGACCAGCGTGGCGATGTGCTCGTCCATCGAGCGTCGTTCGATGCCGAGCAGCACCGACGGCATCTGCGGCAGCAGCGACTGCACGCCGGCGCCCAGCTTGGCGATCTCGCCGGCCACGTCGATCGGCGAGCGGCGCGTGCTCACCAGCCAGCGCACGGCCCGGTCGAGCAGCCGCCGTGACTCCAGGAAGACCAGCGTCTGCGCCTCGGTCGGCACCTGGTTGTCCAGCGCCTCGGCCTCGGCCCAGATGCCGGCCAGCCCGTACGCCTCCCGCACCACCGTGAACGCCCGGATCACGTCGGCCGCCGAGGCCCCGCTCTCCTCCATCGCCCGATAGACGAACGACGTGCCGCCGCGGTTGACCACCTCGTTGACCAGGACGGTCGCGATGATCTCGCGGCGCAGCCGGTGACCCGCCATCCGGCCCGCGCACCGCTCGCGCAACGGGGTCGGAAAGTAGCGGGACAGCACGTTGTTCGTCCACGCCTCGTCCACGATCTCGTCGGCCAGCACCTCCCGTTCGAGGCTGATCTTCACGTACGCCAGCAGCACCGCGAACTCCGGAGCCGTCAGCCCCTCACCGGCGTCGTCGCGGGCGGCCAGCTCGGCGTCGGTCGGCAGCGCCTCCAGCTCGCGGTTGAGCTGGCCGCTCGCCTCGAGGTCGTTGAGCATCCGCTGGTGCACCGGCAGCAGCGAGTGGGCCTGCGCCCGTGCGTTGCCCAGGGCGGTCGCCTGCTCGTAGTTGTCGCGCAGGACGAGCGCGGCCACCTCGTCGGTCATCTGGGCCAGCAGGTCGTCGCGCTCGGGCAGGGTCATCTCCCCGTCCGTCACCGCGCCGCCCAGCAGGATCTTGATGTTGACCTCGTGGTCGGAGCAGTCCACGCCGGCCGTGTTGTCGATGAAGTCGGTGTAGATGCGCCCGCCCGCCCGCGCGAACTCGATGCGCCCGCGCTGGGTGAGCCCCAGGTTGCCACCTTCGCCGACGACCCGTACGCGCAGATCGCCGCCGTTGATCCGGATCGCGTCGTTGGTCTTGTCACCCACGTCGGAGTGCGTCTCGGTGACCGCCTTGACGTAGGTGCCGATGCCGCCGTTCCACAGCAGGTCGACCGGCGCGCGCAGGATGGCCCGCATCAGCTCGACCGGGCTGATGGTGGCCGCGTCGCCGAGGTCCAGAGCCGCGCGCACCTCGGGTGAGACGGGGATCGATTTCGCCGTACGGGGATAGATCCCCCCGCCGGCCGAGAGCAGCGAGCGGTCGTAGTCGTCCCACGACGAGCGCGGCAGGTCGAACAGCCGCTGCCGCTCGGCGTGCGAGCTCGCCGCGTCGGGGGACGGGTCGAGGAAGATGTGCCGGTGGTCGAACGCGGCCACCAGCCGGATGTGCTCGCTGAGCAGCATCCCGTTGCCGAACACGTCGCCCGACATGTCGCCGACCCCGACCACCGTGAAGTCTTCCCGCTGGGTGTCGACGCCGAGGTCGCGGAAGTGCTTCTTGACCGACTCCCACGCGCCCCGGGCCGTGATGCCCATCTTCTTGTGGTCGTAGCCGGCCGAGCCGCCGCTGGCGAACGCGTCGCCCAGCCAGAACTCCTTCGACACCGAGATCTCGTTGGCGATGTCGCTGAACGTGGCCGTGCCCTTGTCGGCCGCCACCACCAGATAGGGGTCGTCGCCGTCGTGGCGAACCACGTCCCGGGGCGGGATGATCTTGCCGCTGAGGATGTTGTCGGTGACGTCGAGCAGAGCCGTGATGAACCGCTTGTAGCACTCCACCGCCTCGTCGCGGTCGCCCGGCTTCTGCTTGAGCACGAAGCCGCCCTTGGCGCCGACCGGCACGATCACCGCGTTCTTCACCATCTGCGCCTTGACCAGGCCCAGCACCTCCGTACGGAAGTCTTCCCGGCGGTCCGACCAGCGCAGGCCACCGCGGGCCACGGCGCCGAACCGCAGGTGCACACCCTCGAAGCGCGGCGAGTACACGAAGATCTCGTACTTGGGCCGGGGCTGCGGCAGGTCGGGAATGGCCTGCGGGTCGAGCTTGAAGGCCACGTACGACTTGGGCCGCCCGTCGGCACCCCGCTGGAAGAAGCTCGTGCGCAGCGTGGCCTGGATGAGCGTCAGATACGAGCGCAGGATCCGGTCCTGATCGAGGCTCTCCACGTCGTCGAGCAGCGAGGTGATCCGCTCGACCAGTTCGTCGGCCAGCCGGCCACGCTGGGCCTCGCCGGCCTCGAGCCGGGGCGAGAAACGGGTCTCGAACAGCCGGACGAGCAGGCGCGCGATCTCGGGGTAGGCGATGAACGTCGACTCCAGATAGCGCTGCGAGAACACCGACCCGGCCTGGCGCTGATATTTCGCGTATGCCCGCAGCACCACCACCTGCCGCCAGGTGAGCCCGGCCCGCAGCACCAGCTCGTTGAATCCGTCGACCTCGGCCTCGCCCCGCCAGGCGGCCGCGAACGCGTTCTCGACCTGCGGACGCACCTCGGCCAGCTCACGGTGCGCGGCCGGCGGGGTCAGTCCGAAGTCGTAGAGGTAGATCGTGCCGTCGGTGCGCCGGATCTCGTACGGGCGCTCGTCGACCACCTGGACACCGAGCGAGTGCAGCACCGGCAGCACGGCCGAGAGCATCATCGGTTCGCCGTAGCGGTAGACCTTGAACCGGATGTCGTGGTCGTCGGCCTCCAGCGCGCCGTCGCGGCCCGGTCGCCGCTTGCGGTAGAGGTGCATCTCGAGCTGCCCCTCCTCCTCCAGCAGCTCGAGTTTGGCGAGATCCTGCATTCCCTCGTACGGGGTATGACCGTCCTTGTAGCTCTCGGGGTAGGCCGTGGCGTAGCGCGAGAAGAGGTCGCGCGCCGCTTCTTCGCCCAGCTTGCGCTCGAGCACCAGCGAGAAGTCGTCGTCCCACATGCGGGTGGCGTCGGCCAGCATCTCGGCCAGCGTGTTGGGGTCGGTCTGGCCGGGCGGGTCGGCCGGGTCCGTACGCACGATGAAGTGCACCCGGGCCAGCATCCGCTCGGTCACCCGGGTCGTGTAGTCGACGCCCACACCGTTCAGCTCGCGGAGCAGGATCTCCTGCATGCGCAGCCGGTTGCCGGTGGTGAACCGGTCGCGCGGCAGATAGATCAGGCACGAGATGAAGCGGCCGTAGCCGTCGCGCCGCAGGAACAGGCGCAACTGCCGGCGTCCGGCCATGCGCAGGACACCGATCACCGCCTCGTACAGGTCATCGGTCTTGATCTGGAAGAGCTCGTCGCGCGGATACGTCTCCAGTATCTGCACGAGGTCCTTGCCGGAGTGGCCGCGCGGCGACAGGCCGGAGCGGTCGAGCACCTCGCGGACCTTGCGCTTGACCACCGGCAGTTCACGCACGCTGGTGCGGTAGGCCGACGACGAGAACAGGCCCAGGAACCGGCGCTCGCCGATCACCTCTCCGGCCTCGTCGAAGACCTTGACGCCGATGTAGTCGAGGTAGGCCGAGCGGTGCACGGTGGCCCGCGAGTTCGCCTTCGTGATCACCAGCAGGCGCTTCTCGAGGGCCCGCTGGAACGCCTCGTCGGCCATCGTGGAGAGCTTGCGCGGCTTGCTGTCGCCGCGCAGGATGCCCAGGCCGGTGCCTTCAACGGCGTTCAGCTCGTCGCCGTCCAGGTGGTACTCGCGGTAGCCGAGGAACGTGAAGTGGTCGTGGGCCAGCCACTTGAGCAGCTCGATCGAGTCGGTGACGTCCTTGTCGGGCACCGGCAGCTTGCGGTCGGAGCCCCGCGCGGCGGCCAGCTCGTCGGCGATCACCACCGCCCGCTGCCGCATCTTCTGCCAGTCCTCGACCGCGTCCCGGACGTCGGTCAAGACCCGCCGCACCTCGTTGAGCAGCTGGTCACGGGCCTCGGTGTTGCGGACCGGGTCGATCTCGATGCGGATCCAGCTCTCCACCAGATCGCCGTCGATCGCGTCGTCGGGCTCGACGTCGGCGCACAGCTCGTCGAGCGCGCCCAGCGGCTCGCGGCGCACCACGATCAACGGGTGCACCAGCAGATGCACCTGTTGCTGGTGGGCCGAGAGCAGGGCGATCACCGAGTCGACCAGGAACGGCATGTCGTCGGTGACGACCTGGAGGATCGTGTGGCATTGCGACCCGCCCGGCGGCGTGATCGCGAGTTTCAGCTCACCCGGGAGGCGCGTCGCGGCCAGCTCACGGTGGCTGATCGCGGCGTCGTACATCTCCTGCGGGGTGAGCCCCACCAGCTCTTCGTCCGGCGCGAACCGCCAATATCGTCCCACCAGGGAGGCGGTGGCATGGTCGTCGCCGGCCACCTCCACTGCCTGGGCGATGAGTCGTTCCCCGTTGGGCAACGTCTCGTCCAGCTCGCCCTCTTCGGCGCTGGCGCCGAGTCGGCCGGTCAGGGCCAGGCCCGGTCCGGCGATGAGATCGTGTTCGGCATCGGATTCAGTCGCTGCCTCGTCGGCGACAGCCATGGCCTGGTGCTCCCCTCACCCACGACACTGTGGGTTCGAACGTGTCGAAGGACAGCCTAAAGCCCCCCGCCGGGCCCTTGGACGGGCGCGGTGCGAACGGTCCGATGGGCGGGAGATTTGACCTATCTCACCGGAGGGGGGTCAGCGGAACGTGCATCGGTTCACTACCGTCACCAACGATCAGGGCGATACCCGGCGAAAGGGGTTCCCATGCACAGCGGTCCGTACCTTTCCGTACGCCGCGCGGTCGGGGCCGCCGTCACCTTGGCACTGGTGGCGGGCGGGCTGGCCGGGTGCTCGAAGGACGGCCCCGAGGGAACCCTCGACGACTTCGTGGCCGGGTGGCGCTCCGGCGACCTGAGCAAGGTGGGATTCGTCGGCGCCGACGGTGGCAAGATCGCGGCGCCGACCGTGCTCGAACAGATCAAGGCGGTCTCCGGCGACCTGGCCAAGCAGCCGCTCACGGTCACCGCCGCGGGCGAACCGAAGACCACCGGCGACAACGCGACCAGCACGCTCAAGCTCGACTGGACGCTGCCGGGCGACGTCAAGTGGTCGTACGAAAGCACCCTGCGACTGACCAAGCAGAACAGCGACGGCTGGCGGGTGGTGTGGGAACCGACGGTCCTGCACAGCGACCTCACCAGCGGCGACAAGTTCCAGGTGGCGCGTCTGAAGGCCGACCGCGCGAGCATCCTCGACGCCGCCGGCAAACCCATCGTCACCCCGCGCCCGGTCGTCATGATCGGGGTCGAGCCGCAGCGGGTCACCGACCTGGCCGCCCTGCGCACCGGGCTGGCCGCCGAGTTCAAGAAGATCGGCGTCACAGTCGACACGGCCAACCTCGGCGACCGCATCAAGAACGCTGACCCGGGCGCCTTCGTCGACCTCATCACGCTGCGCGAACCCGACTACACCAAGATCCGGCCCGGGCTGCGGGCGCTGAACGGCACGGTCTTCATCAAGGAAGATCGCGACCTCGCGCCGACCAGGGTCTTCGCCCGCGCACTGCTCGGCACGGTCGACGCCGCGACCGCCGAAGACATCGAGAAGAACCCGCAGACGCTCGTCCAGGGCGACACGGTGGGTCACGGCGGGCTCCAGCAGAAGTACGACACCCAGCTGCGCGGCACGGCCGGGGTGTCGGTGGCGATCAGCGGCGGCACCGACACCGAAGGGGACGCTCCCCGGGCTCTCTTCACCACCGATCCGGCGGCCGGCAAACCGGTCAGGACCACGATTGACGTACGCACCCAGGTCGCGGCCGATCAGGCGCTGTCCACTCAGAAGCAGCCCAGTTCCCTCGTCGCGATCAAGGTGAGCGACGGCTCGGTGCTCGCGGTGGCCAACGGCCCCGACGGCGGCACGGTCAACACGGCGCTGACCGGGCAGGTGGCGCCCGGCTCGACGTTCAAGGCGGTCTCGGCCTACGGGATCCTGCAGAAGAAGGTGGCGACGGCCGACACCACCGTGGCCTGCCCCAAGAACGCGGTCGTGAGCGGGCGCTCGTTCAAGAACTCCCACGACGAGGCGCTGGGCAACGTGCCGTTCCACGTCGACTTCGCCAAGTCGTGCAACACGGCGTTCGTGGGCCTGGCCCCCAAGCTGGGCGCCGACGGGCTGAAGGCGGCCTCCGAGGCGCTGGGCCTGGGCGGCAAGTGGGACCTGGGCGTCGACGCGTTCAGCGGCAAGCTCTCCCCCGCCGACAGCCCGACCGAACTGGCCGCGGCCGCCTTCGGACAGGGTGCGACCGCGGTCAGCCCGCTGGCCATGGCCGGCGCGACCGCGGCGATCGCACGCGGCCAGTTCAAGCAGCCGGCGCTGGTGCTCGAACCGGCCCCCGCCGCCCCCGCGGCCGACGGCGCCGCCCTCGACCCGGCGTCGGTGACGGCGTTGCGCAAGATGATGCGCGAGGTGGTCACGGCCGGCACCGGGACGGCCCTGCGCGACACCCCGGGCGGCGCGGTCTATGGCAAGACCGGCACGGCCGAGTTCGCCGAGGGCACGGAAGACACGCACTCGTGGTTCATCGGCTGGCAGGGCGACGTGGCGTTCGCGGTGATGGTCCAGAAGGGCGGGGCCGGCTCGGAGGCCGCCGTCCCGATCGTCGAGACCTTCCTCCGCAACCTGGCCAAGTAGCCCGTCCAACCGGCCCGGCCGTTATCCACAGTCCAGAGTTGTCCACAGCGGCCGGGCAGCCGCCTCCCGGAGATCGCCCGATGGCGCCACAATCGTGGGCGCAGGGGTTCTTCGGGGAGAGTGAGTCCAGCCAGAGGCGCTGGACTGCTGGGTGGCGCAGGCGTTGGCCGGCTTGTTGCTCAGGCGATGTCGGCTGGGGTGCCCGTGCCGAGGTCGAAAGCGGGGCGCTGAGCCGGCAGCGAGAACGGCTCGTCCTCCGGAGTGCGCGGACGCAGCATGCCGGGGCGGGTCGCGGGCAGCGGCTCGGAGTCGAGAAGCGGCGCCTGACCGAGAGGCCGGGGCACGAGCCGTCGCGCGGCCTCCTCGGCAGCGCCGGCTTTGTCGCCCGGTTCGCCGCTGTCCAGCTCGGGGTCGCCCTCCAGTTCGCCGCTACCGAGCGGCCCGTCATTGCCGTCCAGCTCGTCGCCGGCCTGCGGCCCGCCGTCGTCGCCCAGCTCGCCACTGACAACCGGCCCGCCGTCGTCATCCAGCTCGCCACTGACAACCGGCCCGTTGTCGTCGCCCAGCTCATCGCTTACAACCGGCCAGCCATCGTCATCCAGCTCGCCACTGACAACTGGCCCGCCATCGTCGCCCAGTTCACCGCTCACGACCGGCCCGCCGTCGTCGCCCAGCTCGCCACTGACGACCGGCCCGCTGTCGTCGTCCAACGCATCACTGGCGACCGCTTCGTTCCCGGCGGCTTCTTCGGCCGATTCGCCGTGTGCTGACTCGCTGCTGTTGGCCGGGGTGTTGTCGTCAATCGGGTCGCTGCCGGCGGCCCAGTGGTCCGTCGGCTCGGCCGAACCTGACTCGGCGTCGGCCGCTTCCTCGGACGCGTTCTCCGGCGCGGAGGCCTCCGAACCCTCGGACGTGAACTCGTCCGCCTCCTCGACCCCCATCAGGGTCGAAGCGGGGACGGCCACCTCCTCGGGCGCCTCGGGAAGCCCCTCCGACATTCCGGCCGCGGCCAACGGCACGCTCTCGGCCGCTGCGGAGGCCCGGCGCTGCTCACGCTCGTGCTCGTCGTCCACGGAGGCGGAGGCGGCCGGACGCCGCAACCCGCCGGGTCGCAGCCCAGCACGATTGAGACCGGCTATCAACGATTCGTCCCGCCCGACTCGCGGCGGCCCGGACCGCGGCCGGATCACACCGGCCACACCAGACTCGTCGCGGTCGAGACCACCCCGGTCGAGACCACCCCGGTTCAGGCCCGCAAGCAGCGCATCCGCCCGGCCGAAGCCCGAACCAAGTCGTCCCGGCCGAGCCACATCAGAGTCAGCGTCATCCGCCGCCCGACCAAAACCCGAGCCCAACCGCCCCGACCGAGCCACATCAGAATCAGCATCATCCGCCGCCCGACCAAGGCCCGAGCCCAACCGCCCCGGCCGAGCCACATCAGAATCAGCGTCATCCGCCGCCCAGCCAAGGCCCGAACCCAACCGCCCCGACCGAGCCACATCAGAATCAGCATCGTCCGCCGCCCAGCCAAGGCCCGAACCCAACCGCCCCGACCGCGCCACATCAGAATCAGCATCATCGGCCGCCCGGCCAAGGCCTGGACCAAGTCGTCCCGGCCGTGCCACGTCAGAGTCAGCATCGTCATCGGGATGACCAGCACCCGGCCCCAGTCGCCCGGGCCGCGCCATGTCGGTGTCGGCATCGTCTGAGCCCGCCGGGCGCAGCCGGCCCGCTTCTACGGCGCCGGCGACGGAATCCTGGGCCGCCCGGTCGAACACGGGCGGCGTCGGCCCCAACCGGCCCGGCACGGCGCCATCAGGATCGGAGACGGCGACGTCGGAAGCGGCGGGGGCGTTCAGGTCGGCGCGGGCCGCGATCAGGTCGGGGCGTGGGGTCACCGTGTGGGCGTTGGCCAGGCCGGCGGTGACGGCGCTGACGATCTCGGCCGCGTACGTGCCGTCGGGGTCGTAGTCGGGGTCGAAGACGGTGATCTCGACGCCCAGGCAGTGCGGCGACTCGACGAGCCCGGCCAGCAGAATCTCGAGCTCGGGAAAGGCTATCCCCCCGGGCGAAGGGGCGTCGACGGCCGGCATCACCGCGGGGTCGAGGACGTCGACGTCGATGTGCACCCAGTAGCCCGCGCAGTCGACCAGCTGGTCGCGGGCCCACTGGGCGCTGCGCGCGGCGCCCTCGACGCGCAGCGCCGGCACCGGGCGGGTCACGATGCCCGCGGCCTGCAGGTCGAGGCGGTATTCGTCCTGGGCGCGGATGCCCATCACCACGACGTCGACGTCGCGGAAATATGGCCGCCGGCCCTCGATCGCGGCCAGGTCGGCCTGGCCGCGGCCGGTCACCAGGGCGAGGTCTTCCCCGGCGGCCGCACCCACATAGGAGGCGTTGCCGGGGTGCCGGAAGTCGGAGTGGCCGTCGACGAAGATCAGGCCGATGCGCCCGCCCACCGACTCGCCGAGCCGGTGCATGGCCAGGCCGGAGCCGAGCACGATCGAGCAGTCGCCGCCGAGGACCACCGGGAACTCGCCCGCGTCGAGGATCGCCCCGATGCGGTCGGCGAGCCGGCGCGAATACGTCGCGATCTGCTGCGCGTGGGCCACCCCGTCGCCCGGCCGCCAGTCGCCCGCGTCGTAGCGGGGCGGGGTCAGGCAGCCGGCGTCACGGGCGTTGAGCTTGCTGATCAGACCGTGGTCGCGGAGCGCTCCGGGCGCCTTGGCGCAGCCCGGCACCGATGTCGCGGTCGGCGGGCGCAGACCGAGATTGGACGGTGCGTCAAGGACGGCGATGCGGCGCACGGAGCGGCTCCCTGGCTAGAAGAGGGCGCTGGCCAGGGCCCGTCGGGCGCCGGCCACCGCGGGATCGTCGGGGCCGGCCACGCTGAACAGCGAGAGCAGGTGCTTGCGTACGGCGTCACGGTCGTCCCCGGAGGTGCGCCTGACGAGCGCGACGAGCCGAGCGTAGGCCTTGTCCGCCTCCCCGCTCAGCACCTCGATGTCGGCGGCGAGCCGTTGAGCGTCGATGTCGTCGGGCGACGCGTCGGCCTTGGCCACGGCGGTCGCCGGGTCGGCTCCGGTGATGCGGCGGTAGAGCTCGACCTGGGCCAGTCCCGACTCGGCGGCCGCGTCGGCCGGGTGCTCGGCCAGGATCTTGCGGTAGGCCGCCTCGGCCTCGTCGAGGTCGCCACCCATGAGAGCGTCGTCGGCCGCGTCGAGCCGCGGGTCGGCCGGGGCCTCGACGGAGACGCCGCCGGCCTTGAGCACCGCGTCGATGTACTGCTTGACCTGAGCCTCGGGCAGCACCCCGGTGAAGCCCTCGACGAGCTGGCCGTTGACGACCGCGACCACCATCGGGATGCCCTGCACCCGCAGCGCCTGGGCGAGGCGGGGGTTGGCGTCCACATCGACCTTGCCGAGCACCCAGGAGCCGCCGCCCGCGTGGGCCAGCCGCTCGAGGATCGGCGACAGCTGCTTGCAGGGCTCGCACCAGTCGGCCCAGAAGTCGAGGACGACCGGGGTGCTCAGGGACCGCTCGAGCACGGTGCTCTGGAAGTTGGCCTCGGTGACGTCGATGATCGTCTCGGGGGCCAGGCCGCCGGGCAGGCCGCCCGGGATGGTGCCGGACGGGCCGTCGTCGGCCGTGCGCGGGGCACCCTCGGCGGGCGCGGGATTCTTCGCCGGCGCGGGGGCCGGGGCGCGCAGCGCGCTGAGATCGACCGCGCCGCGGGTGAAGATCGACGGAGTGGTCCGTGGGTCGCTCATGGTTACCTAGTCTCGCACGCAGACAAGGCGCTCCGCCGCGCCGATATCGGACGTCACAGGAGCGTGTTTCCGCCGATCCTCGGCCCTGCCGGACGGTTACGCAAGATCCGCCCGACCGGCGAGGCTTTTGTCCGATTCGATCTAGAACCGCGCCGGCTCCCGGTAGATGCCCCACTCGTCCTTCAGCACCCCGCAGATCTCCCCCAGGGTCGCCTCGGCGCGCGCCGCCTCGAGCATGGCCGGGATCATGTTCTCCCCCGTGCGGGCCACTTCCACCATGCGGTCGAGAGAGGCCTTTACCCGTACGGGATCACGCTCTGACCGCCGTGACCCGAGCGCGCGGTTCTGCTCGATCTCGACCTCGTGGGACACCCGCAGGATCTCGAGCTCCTTGGCGACCGTGGCGGTGTGCACGTTGACCCCGACCGTCCGCTTGTCGCCTTTCTCGACGGCCTGCTGATAGGCGAACGCCGCCTCGGCGATGTGGGCCGTGAACCAGCCGTCCTCGATGCCGCGCAGAATGCCCGCGGTGATGCTGCCGTCGTCGCCCAGTTCCCGGATGCGGGCGAAGATCTCTTCCGCCTCGGCCTCGATCCGGTCGGTCAGCTCTTCCAGATACCAGGAGCCGCCGAGCGGGTCGGCCACGTTGACCACACCGGTCTCTTCCATGATCACCTGCTGCGTCCGCAGGGCGATCTCGGCCGACTCGTCAGTGGGCAATGCCAGCGTCTCGTCGAGCGCGTTGGTGTGCAGCGAATTGGTGCCACCCAGCACGGCGGCGAGCGCTTCCACCGCCGTACGGACGACGTTGTTGACCGGCTGCTGCGCGGTGAGCGAAACCCCCGCCGTCTGCGTGTGGAACTTCAGCCACAACGCCTTCTCGCTGGTCGCACCGTAGTCGTCGCGCAGATGGCGGGCCCAGATGCGACGCGCGGCCCGGAACTTGGCGATCTCTTCGAAGAAGTCGACGTGGGCGTCGAAGAAGAAGCTGAGCCCCGGCGCGAACTGGTTGACGTCGAGCCCCCGCGACAGCCCCAGCTCGACATAGCCGAAGCCGTCGGCCAGCGTGTACGCCAGTTCCTGCGCGGCGGTCGAGCCGGCCTCGCGGATGTGGTAGCCGCTGACCGACAGCGGCTTGTACTTCGGGATCTCCCGAGCGCAGTACTCCATGAGGTCGCCGATCAGGCGCAGATGCGGCTCGGGCTGGAACAGCCACTCCTTCTGCGCGATGTACTCCTTGAAGATGTCGGTCTGCAGCGTGCCGTCCAGCTTGTGCAGGTCGGCGCCTTGCCGCTCGGCCGCCACCAGATACATCACGAAGACCGGCACAGCCGGCCCCGAGATCGTCATGCTGGTCGTGGTCTTCTCGAGGTCGATGCCGTCGAAGAGCACGTCCATGTCGGCCGCCGAGTCGATCGCGACCCCGCAGTGCCCGACCTCACCCAGCGACTGCGGGTCGTCGGAGTCACGCCCCATCAGCGTCGGCATGTCGAACGCGACGCTCAGCCCACCCCCACCGGCGGCCAGAAGCATCTTGTAGCGCTCGTTGGTCTGCCGCGCGTTGCCGAAGCCCGAGAACTGGCGAATGGTCCAGGTGCGCCCGCGATATCCGGTCGGATAGAGCCCCCGCGTGTACGGAAATTCCCCCGGCCACCCGATGCGGTCGAACCCCGGCCAGTCCACCCCGGCGGGCGGCCCATAGACCGGTTCGACCGTCGCACCGGAGAGCGTCGTGAAGTCGGCGTCCCGCTTGCGAGCGGCGTCATAGCGCCGTTGCCAGCGCTCCCGTCCCGCAGCGATCTCGGCAGAGTCCATGCCCGCCATCCTAGAGCGAAACCTGAACGATCGCTAAGGCCAATCCTCGCCAAGATCGCCCGTACGGCCATCCCAAACCCCCACCCGCATGGAGGATGTTTGGTGAGCACCACCGGTCGTGGGTTCGACCCGCCCGCCCGCTTACTTCGGGTCCTGGATGGGATCTGTCGGCCCTGGTCCGGAGGTGCTCGTCGCATTCACCGGTCGTGGCGTGTGACTTCATAGGAGCCTGGCCAGAGGCCCCAAGTCTGTCGTGTCCGCGTTGCCCGGCTGGCGCGTGCCGCCCTGCCCCTACAGCCGGAAACGACCGGACGATGGCTTGCATTACACCCGAGATCTCCGCGTTCGACGTCGCTGGTGGCGTCGACACCCACACCGCCGCCGTGATCGACCAGGTCGGCCGGGTACTGGGCACCGATCAGCTCCCCGCCGACGCCGCGGGATACGCGGCCCTGCTGGCCTGGATGCGCAGCTTCGGCCGACTGGGACCGGTCGGGGTCGCTTGAAAACGCTTTCCGCGGCGACAGGACAGGACGGCGGACGGCCCGCCAGGCGTGCGGCGTCGCTGGTATCGGTGACTGCCGCTGCCTGCGGTGGTGCTTGCCGGCTGCGCGGCTCGCCAGGCGCGCGGCGTCGCGGTCACGGGTCACTGCCGCCCTTGCGGTGCGTGCCTGGTTGCCAGGCGCGCGGCGTCGTGGTTGCGGTCACTGCCGCCCCTCGCCGTGCGTGCCTGGTTGCGCGGCTTGCCAGGCGCGCGGCGTCGTGGCCACGGTCACTGCCGCCCCTCACGGTCCGTACCTGGTTGCGCGGCTTGCCAGGCGCGCGGCGTCGTGGCCACGGTCACTGCCGCCCCTCACGGTCCGTACCTGGTTGCGCGGCTTGCCAGGCGCGCGGCGTCGTGGCCACGGTCACTGCCGCCCCTCA
>NZ_JAENHP010000059.1 GCF_016834655.1 Paractinoplanes ovalisporus | reverse complement strand
TGAGTTCCCCCCGGTTTCCGGGAGCTTCTCAAACATGATCGACTGATCATGGGGAGGAAGCATCTGTGGCCGCACCGAAGAAGTACCCCGACGAGCTGCGAGCACGGGCCGTGCGCTTGTATCGCGAGTCGGACCCGAAGCCGACGATCCGGCGGCTGGCCGAGCAGCTGAACGTGCATCACGAGGCGCTGCGCAACTGGATCCGGCAGGCCGAGGCTGACGCCGGTGAGCGCCAGGACCGGCCGAGCACCGATCTGCTGGAGGAGAACCGGCGGCTGGCCAAGGAGAACGCTGAGCTGCGCCGGGCCAACGAGATCCTCAAGGCCGCGAGCGCGTATTTCGCGGCGGAGCTCGACCCGACCCGGCGACGGTCATGACGTTCATCGACGAACACCGTGATCGCTTCGCGGTCGCGCTCCTGCTACGGGTCCTCAACATCGCCGAGTCGACCTACTATGCCTGGCGCAAGCAGGCCGAACAGCCGTGTGACCGCGACCTGGTCGACCTCGGCCTGCTCACCAACATCCACGAGATCTGGCAAGCCTCCGGCCACACCTACGGCGCCGACCGAGTGCATCGACAGCTGCGCCGCGACGGCATCGCCGTGGGCCGCAAACGGGTCGAGCGGCTGATGGCCGGGCAGGGGTGGCAGGGTGCGTTCCTGCGCCGGGGCTGGCGCGGCGGCTCAACGAAACAGGATCCGCGGCACACGCCGGCGCCGGACCTGGTCAACCGCCGGTTCACCGCGGCCGCCCCGAACCGGCTCTGGGTCGCCGACGCCACCCGGATCCCCACCGGTGAGGGCGTGTTCTGGCTGGCCGCCGTCCGCGACGTCTTCTCAAGAAGGATCGTCGGCTGGAAGACCTCGAACCGGTGTGACACCGATCTGATCCTGGCCGCGCTCGAGTACGGCATCTGGTCGCGTGACGTCCGCGACGGCGACCTGATCCACCACTCGGACCGGGGCTCGAACTACACGAGCTTCCGATTCTCGGAACGGTTACGGGACAACGGAATCCTGCCCTCGATGGGCTCGGTCGGCGACAGCTACGACAACGCACTGATGGAGAACTTCTGGTCCACCCTGAAGATCGAGCTGGTTTACCGCACAAGCTGGCGAACACGCGACGAAGCCGAGAACGCGATCTTCGAATACATCGACGGCTGGTACAACACCCGCCGCATCCAACGCGAACTCGGCTACCTCAGCCCCGATGAATACGAGACCGCCTGGCACACCCAGACCGAGCCAGATAACCTCACCCCTGCCCCGACCGGAGCCAGGTAACCCCCGCTCCCGGAAACCGGGGGGAACTCA
>NZ_JAENHP010000058.1 GCF_016834655.1 Paractinoplanes ovalisporus | reverse complement strand
CCCGTTACCTTTTTGATCGTCCCCGTTGGGGACGGCTCGGTCGCCCGGTCCGGTATGACTCTTCGCCCCTGTCGTTGGCATGATCCGGGGGTGTTGTCGCCGGGCCGGGTGGCATCGATGGACCGCTGATAGGGACCCGACCGCCCGTGCTTTTCGGGTTGGTCTCTTCGTAACGTGGCTGCCGGGTGTCGATGCCGGACCAGGCGATCGAGCCGGCGGACGTCGCGGGGAGGCGATACGGGTGCACGGCGACTACCAGGTGTTTCTCGGCTTGGACGTGGGCAAGGACGGCCACCATGCTGTCGCGCTCGACCGAGACGGCAAACGGCTGCACGACGCGGCGCTGGTCAACAGCGAAGCGAAGCTGCGGCAGGTGTTCGACAGGCTTGCCCAGCAGGGGCCGGTGTTGATGGTCGTCGACCAGCCCGCTTCGATCGGTGCTCTGCCGGTCGCGGTGGCACGGGCCTGTGGCCTGCAGGTCGCCTATCTGCCCGGCCTGGCGATGCGGCGAATCGCCGACCTGCATCCGGGCAACGCGAAGACCGACGCCCGCGACGCCTACGTGATCGCGGACGCGGCCCGCACCTTGCCGCACACCCTTCGCCGGGTCGATGTCGCAGACGAGGCTCTGGCAGAGCTCGAAGTTCTGGTCGGTTTCGATGACGACCTGGCCGGCGAGTCGACCCGGCTGACCAACCGGATCCGGGGCTTGCTCAGCCAGATCCATCCCGCCCTGGAGCGGGCGTTCGGCAAGAACCTCACGCACAAGGCCGGCCTCGAGCTGCTGTCACGCTGCGGTGGCCCGGCCGGGATCCGCCGGGCCGGTCGCCGCAAGCTGCTGTCGATCGCCACCAAGAACGCGCCGCGCATGGGCGAACGCCTCGTCGAACGGATCCTGGCCGCCTTGGACGAGCAGACCGTCGTGGTCCCCGGAACGGCCGCCGCCGAGACGGTCCTGCCGAAGCTGGCGGACAACCTGCGCGAGGTCCTGCGGCAACGAGACGAACTCGCCGCGCAAGTCGAGGAGATACTCGATGCGCACCCTCTTGCCCCGGGTCCTGACTTCGATGCCCGGCATCGGCGTCAGGACCGCAGCCCGCATCATGCTCGAAGTCGGCGACGGCACCGCCTTCGCGACGCCGGGCCACCTCGCGGCCTACGCCGGTCTGGCCCCGGTCACCCGCCGCTCCGGCAGCAGCATCCGCGGCGAGCATCCACCCAAGGGCGGCAACAAGCATCTGAAACGCGCGTTCTTCCTCGCCGCCTTCGCCTCGCTGGCGCATCCGCCGTCACGGGCCTACTACGACCGCAAACGGGCCCAGGGCAAGAAACACAACGCCGCCCTCATCTGCCTGGCACGCCGCCGTGTCGACGTCCTGTTCGCCATGCTCCGCGACCAGACGCCCTACCAAACCCGGCCCGTCAACCACGCCCTCACCGCTTGACGAAACCCATAGGGACACCCCCC
>NZ_JAENHP010000056.1 GCF_016834655.1 Paractinoplanes ovalisporus | reverse complement strand
CTAGCCTCCGTCTTTCATTAAGCAGCGAGGGTTTGTTGCCGCGGTGAGCTGGCGGCGAGGTTAGTGGCCAGGGCAGGTGGTATCGCCCGGCCGGAGGCCGGGTTGCTCCCTGGGTCCTGGTTGTTGGTGTAGCGGATTTCGTTGTCAGGTAACGGGTTCCGGTAGTGCGGCGAGCCGCCGGAACGCGGTGATGAGGGTGTCGGTCCAGGGCCAGTCGGCGGCGATGCGCAGCGTGGTGGTCCGGGCGGTGCGGGTGAGTTTCGCGGCGACGTGCAGCAGCCGGTAGCGCAGCTTCTTCGGCTCCGCGAGGATCATCGCGCCGTCCAGGAGCAGGTGCTGGGTCCAGGCGAGCAGGTCGATACCGGTCAGGGCGAGTTCGAGCCAGGCTTGGTTGATCGCGAACTGGCGGGAGGGGAACCGGCCGAAGCCGGTGGTTTTGCCGGTGCGGATGCGGTCCTCGACCCGGGCGTGGCAGCGGTGCCGGACCTCGAGGAACTGGATCGAACCCTGGCCGTGGGGTGTGTCGGTGGCGAAGACCTGATGCCGTAGGCCGTTGACCTGGTCGAACAGTGAGAGCTGGGCGCCGGGGTGCGGGCGTTCCCGACGGCAGATCAGCCGGGTCCCGGCTGGGAACGAGGCCAGCAGGCCAATCCCGGCCAGGTCGGTGAGTTCGACGACTTCCGCGCCGTCACGCAGGCTGCCGTCGCCGTCGAGCGCCGGCACCCAGCCTTTCGCGGCGGTGATGGCGGCCCGGACTGGTTCGGTGATCGCGACTCCGACGGAGAACTGCGTGTGCATGCCGTGCTCGCGCAGGCCGCGGATGTGGGCGAGGAACTCGTGGCTGCTGCCCGCCGAATCGCAGCGGACCAGGATCGGGCTGCCATACCGATAGGCGTCCGGGATCTGTTGCAAGGCCTGGCCCAGGACGGTGATGTGGTCGGCGGCGGTGTTGCTGCCGGCGTTGCCCGGGCGCAGCATCCCGGACAGGGCCTCCCCGCTGGCATCGAGGAAACACAACAGCGGGTGATAGCCGAATGTGTGTTTCCAGGTCGCCGCCGCCGACTCCTTCTCCGAATGGGCCGGCACGATCGTCGCGTCGATGTCCAGCACCAACCCCGGCAACGCCCGCCCGAGCACCGTAGTCACCGGCAACGAACGGCGGGTCTCCAGCAACTGAGCCCAGGCCAGCTCCCGCGCAGCGGCGCGAGCCACCCGCAACCGGGCCCGCGCCGGTTCGTCGATCGCCGCCAGGACCCGCCACGCGGTCGGATCCGAGGCCACCGACCCGAACAGGTCAGGCTGCTGGCGCAGCACCGCTAAATCCGCGATGGCCTCGCCGCCATCGGCCAGTAACACCGCCAGATCAACCGCGACACGACCCGGCTCATGCGCCGGACGGCGAACCCGATCCAGCCCGAGCGCTTGAACGAAACCACTGGTCAACCCGGTCTTGTCAGCCAGATCGGTGAGCAGACGGGTGCCGGCATGACCGACCACACCCCGAGCCCCACCGGCGACGACAACCTTCGGACGGGTGCCGGTACTCTGCACCTTGAGAGTGCCTTCCGTGACGGACGATTCTGATCCTAGACAAGTCAGATCATCCCAGATCAGAAGGCACTTTCGCGTTCCCGGACGCCGCCAGCAGCAGCCCTTACTGAACGCCCGAGGCTAG
>NZ_JAENHP010000055.1 GCF_016834655.1 Paractinoplanes ovalisporus | reverse complement strand
GCTCGCTTCGCTTGCGTGTTTGTGCGCGTGGCGGGTGGGATGCGCGTTTGCCGTCTTGTGTGCGCTTCGCGTGTCGGGCGTGCGCGGTGGCTGCTCGCTTCGCTTGCGTGTTTGTGCGCGTGGCGGGTGGGATGCGCGTTTGCCGTCTTGTGTGCGCTTCGCGTGTCGGGCGTGCGCGGTGGCTGCTCGCTTCGCTTGCGTGTTTGTGCGCGTGGCGGGCGGGATGCGCGTTTGCCGTCTTGTGCGTGCCGCGCGTGTCGGGCGTGCGCGGTGGCTGCTCGCTTCGCTTGCGTGTTTGTGCGCGTGGCGGGTGGGATGCGCGTTTGCCGTCTTGTGTGCGCTTCGCGTGTCGGGCGTGCGCGGTGGCTGGCTGCTTTACTGCGCGTTTGTGCGCGTGTCGTGCTCGGGTGCGCGTTTGCGCGTTTGCGCGTTGCGCGTATGTGCTCGTTTTCCCGGGGCCTTCCAGCTCGTGTGCGGGGCGCTGCGGTTGTTCGGTTTGGTCGCGCGTTGGGGTGGGGTGGGCGCGATACGGTGACGCGGGTGAATGTCCGAGGGGGCGACGGACGGGCGGGCCGGTATGGGGGCGATCGAGTTCGGGGTTCTGGGGCCGCTCGTGGTGCGGTCGGGAGCCGAGACGGTCGCGCTTCCGGGTGGGATGGCCTACCGGCTACTGGCCCTGCTCCTGGCGCGCGCCGGGGAGGCCCTGCCCATCGACCGCCTGGCCGACCAGCTCTGGGACGGGCGGCCACCCCGTACGGCGCGGAAGACGACCCAGGTCTACCTGCACCACCTGCGGCGGGTGCTGCCCGACCCCGACCGCATCCGGCTCACCACGGCCGGCTACCGGCTCGTCGCGGAACCGGACGAACTCGACTCCGGACGGCTCGAGACGCTCGTGCGGCGGGCCGCGGCCGCGCCGCCCGACCAGGCGGGAACGCTGCTCGATGAGGCGCTGGGCCTGTGGCGGGGCACGCCGTTCGCCGGGGTCACCGGGGTGCCGATGGTGGACGAGGCCCGCGACCGCCTGACCGACCTGCGTCTGACCGCGGTCGAGGAGAGTGCGCGCGCCGGGCGGCACGCCGACCTGCTGCCGTTGTTGCGGTCGCTCGCGGCCGAACAGCCGTACCGGGAACGTCTGCACGAACACCTGATGATCGCACTCTCCCTGGCCGGTCGGCGTGCGGAGGCCCTGGCCGTCTACCGTGACCTGCGCGAACGCCTCGACACCGAGCTGGGCGTGGAACCCGGTCCCGCGATCCAGGAACGGCACCGGCTGATCCTGCGCGGCGACCCGCTGGTGGCGCCCGGCCGCCCGATGCTGTTGCCGCGCGACATCCCCGACTTCACCGGACGTACGGCCGAACTCGACCGCCTCGACGAGATCGCCGACGAGCCCTCGGCGGTCACCGTGGTCTGCGCGATCGGTGGCCTGGGCGGAGTCGGCAAGACGGCACTCGCGGTCCACTGGTCGCACCGGGCCCAGGCGCGCTTCCCCGACGGCCAGCTCTATCTCAACCTTTTCTCGTACGATCACCGCCCCGTCCGCGGCACCGCCGAAGCGCTCCACCATCTGCTCGCCTGCCTGGGCGTGCCCGGCAACCAGATCCCCGCCACGGTCGACGGCGCCGCCGCGCGCTACCGGGCCGAGCTGGCCGGCAAACGCATGCTGGTCGTGCTGGACGACGCCCAGGACACCGACCAGATCCGCACCCTGCTCCCAGGCGAGCCGCGCTGCCACGTGCTGGTCACCAGCCGTACGTCGCTGTCGGGCCTGATCGCCCGCGACGGCGCCCGCCGGATCACGCTGTCGCCCCTCCCCGGAACCGACGCCAAAGCATTGCTGCACGCGGTGGTGGGAGCCGCACGCTGCGTAGCCGAACCCGAGGCGGTCGACGACCTGGTGACCCTCTGCGGCGGCCTGCCCCTCGCCGTCCGCATCGCCGCCGCCCATCTGGTCGACCGCCCCACCACCCCGATCGCCGACTACGTCACCGAGCTGCGCGCGGCCGGCCGGGTCGAGGGGCTGCGCCTGGCCGACGACGAGCAGTACGCCGTGAAGGCCGTCCTCGACCGCTCGACAGCCGCGCTGTCTCCACCCGACCGGGCCGCGTTCGCCCTGCTCGGCGTCATCCCCGGCCGCGACTTCACCGCCGCCGCCCTGGCCGCCATGACCCCGCCCGCCCGCGCCGACCGGGCCGGGGCGACGCTCGAGCGCTTTGTTGCGGCGCGGCTCGTGGATGAGGGGGCGCCGGGGCGGTTCACCCTGCATGACCTCGTACGCGAATATGCGCTCGGCCTGGCCGGGGATCCCGTGGAGCCGCTGGGGCGGTTGCTGGCCTACTACCGTGCGGCCACCGGCCGGGCGTCCGAGGCGCTGCGGCCGGGGCTCAGCGAACCGGAGGCCGGCGAGGCGATGACCGTCGGCGACGCCCAAGGCTGGTTCGCCGCCGAGCATGACAACCTGGCCGCGGCCATCGTGGCCGGGGCGCGGCACGGGCTCGACGACGACGTGCGGGCGCTGGTCGACCCGCTGTGGAAGGTCTGCTACGCCATCGGCAGCGTCGATCGGTGGATCAGCGTGTTCGAGAGCGCGCTGACGGCGCTGCCCGGCGACGGTTCCGGCCTGGCTCGGCTTGCCGTGCTGAACACGTTGGGCAACGCGTACGTGGTAGCCGGCCGTTACGACCGAGCGGTGCCCGCTCACGAGGAGTGCGCACGCGAGTGGTCACTCGCCGGGCAGGCCGTGGACGCCGCCCGGGCCACCGCCAACCTGGCCGTCTCCTATGAACGGCTGGGCCGTTTCGACGAGGCGCTGGCGGCCCAGGAGGCGGCCCTCGAGACGTTCCGCGAGGCCGGCTTGCGCAACCTGGAGGCGTACGTGCTGGCCGTGGGAATTCCCGACGTCCGCAAGCGGATCGGCGACTACGCGGGCGCCCGGGACAGCCTGCTGGCGGCCCTGGAACTGATCCGGCCCGACGGCATGAGCGTCGACGTCGCCCAGGCCCTCAACAACCTGGCCGACGTCTGCCAGCTGACCGGCGACCTCGACCAGGCCGTCTCCTACGCCGACGAGGCCATGCGCGTCGCCCGGGCGGTCGGAAGCCGCCACCTGGAGACGATGACCATGACCACGATGGCCGCCGTGCTGCGCAGCCAGGGCCGGCTGGCCGAGTCGCTAGCTCTCTCCGAGCAGACCCAGCAATCGTTCGAGGAGATGGGCATGGCCGGCATGGCGTGCGAGAACCGCCTGGAGATGGCCCGGACCCAGGCCGCCGCCGCCCACATCGCCGAGGCCGCCGAGACCTACTCCCGGGCCGCCACCGAGGCCCGCGCCCTGGGCGAACGTCTGCTGCTGGCCCGCGCGCTGTCCGGCCTGGGCGACTGCACAGCTGCCTCCGCTCGCAAACGCGCCTACCGTGAGGAGGCACTGTCCCTTTTCGACGCCCTGGGCGCCCCCGAGGCCGAGCCCTTGCGAAAGCTGCTCGCCGAGGGCTGACCACTCGAATCACATCGCGTTGCTCTAGCGAGCGAGGCCGTTCCTCGGTGTAGGAGGCGGCGATCCGACGCGCGCTCAAAGCCGGCGACAGTGTCGTTCCGCGTCGTGATCGCGCGTGGTGGTTCGTGGCGTGGGCGCGCGTGGTGGTTCGTGGCGTGGGCGCGCGTGGTGGTTCGTGGCGTGGGCGCGCGTGGTGGTTCGTGGCGTGGGGCGCGCGTGGTGGTTCGTGGCGTGGGGCGCGCGTGGTGGTTCGTGGCGTGGGGCGCGCGTGGTGGTTCGTGGCGTGGGGCGCGCGTGGTGGTTCGTGGC
>NZ_JAENHP010000054.1 GCF_016834655.1 Paractinoplanes ovalisporus | reverse complement strand
TGGTTCTGAGCGTGAGTAAGGGTCCCGCTTGGCCGCACGTTTTGGTCCCACGTCACACGCACCGGTTTCTGTGTGCACGTGTTTGGGACCCACCCTGCTACGCTTGCTGCGCCTATTAGTGGGTGCTTGAGACCGCGAGATGGATCATTTATCGGTACGTCCGGTGTCTTCGGAACGTGTTTCCAGACGTTCGTACCTCTGCTTGGCCGCCTGCGGCGTATTGAGTCCCAAGCCGAAGGCGATGTCCTGCCACGTCATCCCTCTGCTCCGGGCAATCTTCAGCAGGGCTAGCTCGGTGGAGTCGAGATCGGCCCGAACGCTGGGCAGCAGGGTCAGCGCCGCGACGACGTCGTCGTGATCTAAATCCTGCTCATCCGGCTCCGGAATGATTGAGCCGTTGGCAATTCCCGTTACGAGTCGAACTACCTCGTGTGGAGTAGGCATCACGGGATGCGCCTGCCGTGATCGACGGGCGGGACTGTTGGCGTGCCGGTCGACCAGGTACGTCAGGGATTGGTAAGTGCGCAACGCGCGCTGCGCCGCGGGGTCAGGTCGAGCGAAGAGGTCGGACATGTGTTGAAGCATGACTGATCAACGTCATGTTTTCAACCACCTGTTGAAGCGAGGGCCGCTCACCTTGGTGTGGGGCATTGTGAAGCTGTCGGGCCTCGGCTGGCCGTGGAGGATTGCGCTGGGCAGATGGCATTGGAGCAGCCCCTGGCGCGCGGCGCCCGCAGGCGCTCTCACCTCCCTCAATTATCTCATAAGCTCAATTTTCGGCTACAGCTGGTAGTTGCTTGGCGTCGATTCGGTGGCCGCTACGGTGCCCGGCATGCTTACTGGTGACGAGAAGTTTGTTAGTTCCGGGCGGGTGCGGCTGTGGACGCAGCGTTTCGGCCGGCCTGCTGACCCTACCGTTGTGTTGATCATGGGCACGTCGACACAGGGCATCGGCTGGCCGGATGAGTTGGTGGAGGCGCTGGTGACCAGTGGCCGTCAGGTGATCCGGTTCGATCACCGCGACACGGGACGTTCCGATTCCGTCGCTTTCGCGGCGCATCCGTATGCGCTCGCCGACATGGCAGCCGACACGGTCGCCGTTCTCGACGGTTACGACGTCACAGCAGCGCACCTTGTGGGGATATCACTGGGCGGGGCGATCGGGCAGTGGCTTGCCGTTCACCAGGCAGCCCGGGTGCATACGCTGACTTCGATGGCGTCGTCTCCGATGGGCAACAACCCCGGCCCGGCGTGGGCGCGAGCCATGGCAGGAGAACCGGCTTCGGCCGACGAGCTCCCACCTCCGACTGCACGGTTCCTCGACCACGTGATGGCCTCGGCGAAGGCGCCCCGGACGACCCCGGCGCAGCGCATGGACGCCGACGTGCAGACCTGGCGGGTGCTCAACGGCGATGTCCTGCCTTTCGATGAATCCGCTGCACGGCGGTTCGTCGAACGCTGTTACGCCCGGGCCAGCAACATCGCTGCTGCCTCGAATCACGATCTCGCCGGGCGGCGCTGGGACGACGACCGGCGGGCCTCCTTATCCGCCATCACCGCGCCGACCCTGGTCCTCCACGGCAGCGACGACCCGCTGTTCCCCCCGGCCCACGGCGAAGCGCTCGCGGCGCAGATCCCGGCCGCGCAGCTGGAGGTCGTGCCGGGCATGGGCCACCATCCGTTCTTCGCGCCAGGGCTCACCGAGCGGATCGCCGACTCGATCATCCGACAGACGAGCTGACCTTCGGGCCGCCCGGACCCGGGCCATAGCCGAGCACGGATCGCGCTCACCTGGCTATGGCCCGACCGTGCCGCCATTCGTGCCGGCAAGCGGAGCTCAGCATCGATTCAAGGGTGGCCGGGACAGCAGTTGGCCTGCGGATTGGTCGTCAGTTTCGGCCCCACCTCGATCGGGTGGATTCGATGTTCACGAGTTTCGGACCCACCTGGGACGGTGGGAACATCGGCTGGTCTGGGACGGGAGCGTGCCGATGCCGCTGATGTCGAAGGTCGACCTGTTCGCGGCGATCCGCCGGGACTCACGCGCCGGCATGTCGGTGCGGGCGATGGCCGGCAAATATCAGGTGAGCCGGCGCACGGTCCGCGCTGCTTTGGCGTCGGCGTGGCCGCAGCCGCGCAAGGCAATGCCGCCGCGCGTGTCGAAGCTGGATGACTTCAAGCCGATCATCGACGCCATCTTGCGCGCGGATCTGGACGCCCCACGCAAGCAGCGGCACACGGTGACCCGCATCTACGACCGGCTGATCGCCGAGCACGGTATGCAGGACGTGTCCTATTCGGTGGTGCGCCGCTATGTCGCCGATCGCAAGCCGAAGATCCGCGTCGAGGCCGGGCGCGGGCCGGTCAACGTGTTCTTCCCGCAGACCCACCGCCCGGGCGAGGAAGCAGAGGTCGACTTCGGCGAGGTCACCATCAACCTGCGCGGCGAACCGGTGACCTGCATGCTGTTCGCACTGCGGTTGTCGTTCAGTGGCAAGGCCGTCCACCGAATCTTCGCCTCCGGAGGGACCGAGGCGTTCCTCGAAGGCCACGTCCACGCGTTCGCCGCGCTCGGTGGCGTTCCGACCGGCAAGATCCGCTATGACAACCTGCGAGCCGCGGTCGCGCAGGTCCTCGGGTTCTCCCGCCAACGGGTCGAAACCAGCCGATGGACGGCGTTCCGATCGCACTTCTCCGTCGATCCGTTCTACTGCCAGCCCGGCTTGCAGGGCGCGCACGAGAAGGGCGGGGTCGAGGGCCAGATCGGCTGGTTCCGCCGAAACCACCTCGTCCCCGTTCCCGAGGTCGACTCATTTGAGCAGCTCAACGCCTTGGTCGACGCTTGGGACGCGGCCGACGACGCCCGCCGCATCGGCACCCGGGCCCACACCATCGGCGAGATGTTCGCGATCGAGCAGCCCCGCCTGGTGCCGCTGCCGGATGAGCCGTTCGAGACCGGCACCTGGCTCGGCCCCCGAGTCGACCGCTACAGCCAGGTCACCATCCGCACGAATCGCTACTCGGTGCCGGTCCGGCTGGTCGGCCGGCAGGTTCGCGTCCACCTGCACGCCTCCCACCTGGTCGTCTATGACGACCGCACCGAAGTCGCCCGACACGAACGGCTTATGGCAAAAGGGCGCACCCGCCTCGACTTGGACCACTACCTGGAGGCACTGCTGCGCAAACCTGGCGCGCTACCCGGCTCCACTGCCCTCGAGCAGGCTCGGGCCGCTGGTAGGTTCACTCCGGTCCACGACGCTTGGTGGGAAGCCGTCCGCAAAGCCCACGGCGACGCCGCCGGCACCCGCGCCTTGATCGAGGTGCTCTTGCTGCACCGGCACATGTCCCACCAGCACGTCGTCGCCGGGCTGGCCACAGCGCTGCAGGCCGGAGCGCTCACCGCGGACGCCGTCGCCTTGCAGGCCCGCAAGTTCGCCGAGACCGACGACCACCCGCGTCCCGTCAACCGCCGAATCAGGCCGGTCAGCAACGTCGTCTCGCTGACCGAGCGGCGCCTCGCGCAGCTGCCCCCGGACACCCGGCCGCTGCCCACCGTCACCGCCTACGACCAGCTGCTCCGTCTGCCTCCGCGCACCGCAGAAGGGAACCGGCCATGACCCGCCACCGAGGCCTCACCGAACAAGCCGCCGACGCAGCCATCGACTCCGCCTGCCGGCTGCTGCGCCTGCCCACCATTCGCGGCCAATTCGGTGACCTCGCCGAAGCCGCCGCCCGCGACCAGCAGACCTACCGAGGGTTCCTCGCCGAGCTGCTCATGGCCGAATGCGACGACCGGGCCCGGCGCCGTTCTGAACGCCGCATCAAGGCCGCTGCTTTCCCCCGCGACAAGAGCCTTCGCGTCTTCGACTTCGACGCCAACCCCCACGTCGACCCTGCCGTTGTCCATACCCTCGCCAAATGCGACTGGGTCCGCAAAGGGCTACCGCTCTGCCTGATCGGCGACTCCGGCACCGGCAAAAGCCACCTGCTCATCGCCCTGGGCACCGAAGCCGCCATGGCCGGCTTCCGGGTCCGCTACGTCCTGGCCACCAAGCTCGTCAACGAACTCGTCGAAGCCGCCGACGAGAAAGTCCTCGCCAAGACCATCGCCCGCTACGGCCGCGTCGACCTACTCTGCATCGACGAGCTGGGCTACATGGAACTCGACAAACGCGGCGCCGAGCTGCTGTTCCAAGTCTTGACCGAACGCGAAGAGAAAGCCTCCGTCGCCATAGCGTCCAACGAAGCCTTTTCAGGCTGGACCAAGACCTTCACCGACCCGCGGCTCTGCGCCGCGATCGTGGACCGGCTCACCTTCGGCGGCAACATCATCGAGACCGGCACCGACTCCTACCGCCTCGCGCAAACCCGCGCCCGCACAGAGCCGCCAGCACGGACGCAGGCCTGACCCCCGGCATCCACGCTGAACGATCGGGGACGACACCATTGCACCCTGAAGAACCCGGCGACGACCTGCTACCGCTGCTGCTCGAGATCTGCGAAGACTACTTCGCCCACGCTGGCCCGATCGAGCACCGCGAGCTCGACACCCTGCTCCGCGCCCGAGACATCACCGGCGGCCCCGGCTGGCTGATCGACATGCTCGCGCTCACCCGCCAACGTCTACAGGGCGGGCCCCAAACTCACGCACATTGATCATGACGAAACGCTCCTCCCCGGGCCCAAGAGAGGCGCCCATACGGGACCGATTCCCACGACCGAAGCCAG
>NZ_JAENHP010000053.1 GCF_016834655.1 Paractinoplanes ovalisporus | reverse complement strand
GCCCAGGCACGCCGCAACACCTCATCAGCCAAACGCCGCCCAGGCACGCCGCAACACCTCATCAGCCAAACGCCGCCCAGGCACGCCGCAACACCTCATCAGCCAAACGCCGCCCAGGCACGCCGCAGCACCTCGTCAGCCAGACGCCCCGGGCCACGCCGCGGCCTCTCGTGATCGGTGAGGCCCTAGTCTCGGGGCATGGCCCAGGAACGGATCAGCACGGTCGACTACCACACCGCCGGAGAACCGTTCCGGATCGTGCCGGAGCCGCCGGTGCCGCTGCCCGGGAGCTCGGTGGCCGACCGCCGCCGCCTGGCCCTGGACAGCGCGAACGCCCGCCGCCTGCGCGAACTGCTCTGTTTCGAGCCGCGGGGACACGCCGACATGTACGGCGGGTTCATCGTTCCACCCGACGACGACGGCGCCCACCTAGGCGTGTTGTTCTGGCACAAGGACGGGTTCTCCACCGCCTGCGGCCACGGCACCATCGCCCTCGGCGCCTGGGCGGTCGACTCCGGCCTCGTCGCGGCGCCCGCTGACGGCAGCGTCGAGGTGATCGTCGACGTGCCCTCGGGCCGGGTCACCGCCCGGGTGCATCGCGCGAACGCCCGTACGGTGGCCGTGGATTTCGTGAATGTCCCGAGCTACGTCGTAGCGCGTGACATCAAGCTGAAAACGTCACGCGGCGAGCTGCCAGTGACCGTAAGTTACGGCGGCGCCCTCTACGCCAGCGTCGACGCCACCCAGGCCGGGCTGGACGTGACCCCGGAGCGTTACCGCGATCTCATCACGCTGGGTCGCGAGATCAAGTGGGCACTCAACGACAGCGAGTACGCCACGCACCCCCGAGACGCGCGGTTGAGCGGCATCTACGGCACGATCCTATTCGAGGAGCGCCCCTCCACCGGCAGCAACGTCCATCAGCGCAACGTCACCGTGTTCGCGGACGGCGAGGTCGATCGTTCACCGTGCGGCTCCGGCACCTGCGCCCGCCTCGCCATCCTGGCCGATGAGGGCCGGGTCGCGGCCGGCGGACCGCAGCTCACTCACGAGTCGATCGTAGGTTCCGTCTTCACCGGCGCGATCGTGGCGGCCACGACCGAGGACGGCTACCCAGCGGTCGTCCCCCAGGTCACCGGCATGGCCTACCCGACCGGCGAACACACGTTCATCGTCGACGACACCGACCCGGTCATCCCCGGCTTCGTCCTCCGATGAGGGCAACGCTTCGTACAGCCATCGATACCGCATTCCATGCTCCAACGAGACCAGCGCAACGTCCCCCAATGAGCGCAACACTCAGTCCAGCCGTGAGCGCAACGTTCAACCCCGCAGCGCGCGCAACGCCCACCCCGGTAACGAGCGCAACGCTCACCCCGGCAATGAGCGCAACGCTCAACCCCGCAACGCGTCCTTCGCTCACCCCGGTAACGAGCGCAACACTCACCCCGGCAATGAGCGCAACGCTCAACCCCGCAACGCGTCCTTCGCTCACCCCGGTAACGAGCGCAACACTCACCCCGGCAATGAGCGCAACGCTCAACCCCGCAACGCGTCCTTCGCTCAACCCGGTAACGAGCGCAACACTCACCCCGGCAATGAGCGCAACGCTCAACGCCGCAACGCGTCCTTCGCTCAACCCGGTAATGAGCGCAACGCTCACCCCGGCAATGAGCGCAACGCTCAATTCGACAACGCCGGCAACGCTCAACCTGATAACGAGCGCGGCGCTTCGTGCTCGGATGAGCGACGTGTCAGTGCTGCCGTGAGCGACCCGCCCGCCCGGGTGAGACGGCTCGGGCTGCTGCAGATCAGTGCGGCCGGAGTGCTGTGGGGCACCGGCGGCCTGGCCGTCACCCTCCTGCACGAGCGCGACGACCTGGGCGCCATGACCGTGAGCGCCTGGCGGATGCTGCTGGCCGCCGTCGCCCTGATCGGCTTCGCCGCCGCGACCGGGCGTGTGCGAGACGTCCGGGCCCTGTTCCGCGCCCGGCCCGGGCTGACCGTGCTCGTCGGCTGCGGAACCGCCGCCTACCAGGGCCTCTACTTCGTGTCGGTGCTGCTGGTCGGGGTGAGCGTGTCGACCGTGGTCTCATTGGGCCTGGCTCCCGTGCTCGCGGCCACCTGGGAACACCTGCGCGCCGGCACCCGTCCGTCACCACGCCAGGCCGCCGTCCTGCTGGCCGCGCTGACCGGCCTCGTCCTGATCAGCGCGACGGCCGGACACGGATCAACAGCGCCAGGCAATTCCCCGTACGCGGGTCTGGCCCTGGCCGTGGCGGCCGGAGTGACCTACGCGGCCACCACGGTCCTGGGGCACTCGCTGGCCCAGCGAACCGATCCGACGACGCTGACCACCGGCACCACCACGGTCGGCGCCGTCGCCCTGCTCCCGTTCCTGATCGTGGCCGCGCTGACCGGCCAACCGGTGATCGGCACCAGCCCGGGATCGCTGACCCTGATCGCCTACCTCGGCCTGGCGACCATGGCCCTCGCCTACGGCCTGCTCTACGCCGGTCTGCGCACCACGACCGGTTCGGCCGCAACCATCGCGACGTTGCTCGAACCTGTCTCCGCCGCCCTGCTGGCCGCCACGCTCCTCGGCGAACGCCTTCCCTGGCCGGCCATCCTCGGAGGGGTCCTGATCCTGGGCGCGGTCGCTGCCCTACGCCCGGCCGAGCACCCCGACCGCCCGTAGCTGTCAGCGGAAACGGATTGTCTGCAGGACGCCCCAGCCGCCGCCCTGCGATTCGGCGGTCAGGCCGTTGTCGCCTACGTACATACGGCCGTGCGGGTGCCGGTGAAGTCGACCAGGCTGCCCGCCCCGGTTTGCAACCAACGGTCCAGGCCGTCGTCCGTGACGTCGATCAGGACGCTGGTCTCGAGGTCGACGCCGAAATCTCGGAGTTGGCTGACGTCCGACGTACGAGAGGGTGCCTCGGCCGGCCGGAAGGACGTGTCGGCCGACGACTGCGCTGGATGGGAAGACGCGCCAGCCGACGTCTGCGCTGGGCGGGAAGCCGCGTCGGCCGACGACTGCCCTGGATGGGAAGCCGCGTCGACCGAGGTCCGGGCCGGTTGGGGAGGCTTCCCGGTCGGGAACGACGGCGTCACGCCGTGCCCGGCTCGACCGCCTCGTTCTGTCGGGCCCGCCGGCAGGTAGTGGCCGGACGGCTCGCGGCTGCGGTGGAGGACGGTTCCGACGCCGGCCGCGGCGATCAGGACCGCGGCGAAGGCGGCGCCGACCGCCTGGTTGCGGCGGCGCCGGTCGGCACGGCGGCGGATCTCGGCGGCGGTGTAGAGGTGCGCGTTGCGCCGGACGTGGTCGGAGTAGGAATCGAGGCTCTGCTGGATGCGATCGTCATACATCGCGACGCACACGGAACTCCGTCGGGGCGGGCGCGGGTCAGCCCGCGTACAGGATGGTCTGCAGGCCTGTGCGCCCCTGCCCGCTGGTCGTGATCTTGCCGTTGTCGACGCGGATCACTCCGTACATGCCCTTCAGCTCGAACTGACCGGAGTCGCCGGCCGGGACGATCGTGAAGATCTGCTGCGCGCGGCCAGCATCACAGGTCTCCAGCTTCAGCGCGGCGCCCTTGGTGTCGGCCACGCAGGAGCCCTGGCCAAGGTCCTCGTTCCAGAACGGCGGCTTGATCAGCACCTTGTTCTTGGCGGCGACCGGCGCCGGTTTGAGCGCCATCATCGTGGAGTCGACCCGGCTGGTGCCGGTGAAGTCGACGACGCCGTTCTTGCCGATCTGCAGCCAGCGGTCGACACCGTCGTCGGCCACGTCGATCAGCACGCTCTTGTTCAGGTCGATGCCGAGCTGCCGCAGCTCGCTCACGTCGGAGGTCGGCGTCTTGGCAGGCTTCGACGTGGTGGTCTTCGAGGGCGTAGTGGCCTTCGGCGGGGTTGTGGCCTTCGACGAGGCGGCCCCAGCTTCGGCGGGTGCGGAGGTCGCGGACGTCGCGGGAGCGGTCGTGGCCGGGTCGGAGGCGCCGCCCGGCTGAATCGTGGTCGGGGTGCCGTTGGCACAGGCCGAAAGGGTGACGGCGCTCAGGACGGCGACGGTTCCGAAAACGAGGGATCGCATGGGTGCTCCTTCAGGGGGGTGTGTCGTGCGATGCCACGGACACGCCCCAGAGGCTCCCCTGATTTCACCGCGAAGGTAACGGAAAGGTAACGGGATCCAGGCGGCTGGCAGATTGGACCCATGTCGTACGGGGGACGGATCGCGATCGTGCTTCTGGCTCTGGCCGACATCGCCGTTCACGCCGGGCTGGGCGCACGTTTCCTGCAGGCGACCCGACTCCCTGGAAGCCGCGCATTGTGGCGGAGTTCAATACACACTCCCGGTTTCCTTTATTGGGGCGTCCCGGCCGCGTACGGCGTGGGCGGAGTGTTCGTGGCCGCGAGCGCCGCCTTGGCCGCTCCTTCGTGGCTGACCGTAGCCGCGGCGCTGCTCATCTCCCCCGCGCTGGCCTGGCTGTTCCACCGGACCGTGGACGGCGAGCTACGGCACCTCCGCGCATACGAGGCGACCCGAACCCTGGTGACCACGGCCGAGTCGCTCGCGAAACAACACGGCGGTAACGTCGCCGGCGTACGGCGGATCTCCGGCAGTGTCCTGACGTCCGAACCGCCCACCGCACCCACCGACCCGTGGCACAGCCGACGTTCGTGGTGGGTAAAGCCGCTGCTCGACATCGTCCCGGCCGACATCAACCCGGCCGGCCACGACAGACTGGACCGGGCACTGGCCGGTTTCGACCGAGCGCAGGCGCGCTTCAACGAGCATCGCCGCTGACAAACGCGCAACGCGCGCACAAACGAGCAACACCCGCGACAAACGAACAGCGCGCACAAGCTGAACCGCCCCGGGTTTGGTAGCGGCTAGATGGGTTGGGTTTCCGTCCTGGTAGGGCGGGGTTTGTTGGGTTGGTGCAGGGTTTCGAAGTCGGCTGGTGGCAGGTCCGCGGCGCCGGTGTGGATGC
>NZ_JAENHP010000052.1 GCF_016834655.1 Paractinoplanes ovalisporus | reverse complement strand
AGCGGTCCATCGATGCCACCCGGCCCGGCGACAACACCCCCGGATCATGCCAACGACAGGGGCGAAGAGTCATACCGGACCGGGCGACCGAGCCGTCCCCAACGGGGACGATCAAAAAGGTAACGGGTGGCGCGGATGGTTCTCGAGGGGAGCTTTCGGTGGTGGGTCTACGGGGTGGGGCACTCGCAGCTGGTTCTGCACAGGAGCGATCCGGACGAGCGAGGGAACACGGCGAGCGTGCTGTTCGAAGGGGTGAGGGCGGTGAAGCTGCGAACCTCGTACGAAGGGCTGACGATCGAGCTGGTGGAAGGAGCGGGCCGTCGGCGCCTGCTCGACTACGCCGGCGTGCCGGAACGGTTCGAGGACCATCACTTCTGTCTGGCCCTGCCTGACGAGGACGAAGGTTTCGTCGTCTGCGGGAGGGCCACTGTCGTGTCGGGGAAGCAGGTGCGGGAGCACTCGGGATGGCGATGGCCGGAGAACGGGACCGTGCTCCACAGCTGGACGACAGCAGCCAGTGAGTAGAGAAACCCGGATGCGCAGGGGTCCGACACGCCTCTGCGGTGACGGCGGGCCCGCCCGCGTCCCACCCGCGCGGCCACTCGGATCGCACACGGCGGGGCCACTCGGATCCCACAAGGCACGGCCGCCCGGATCACACACGGCATGGTCGCCGGCGGTGAGCAGGCACGACGGGGACCAGAGTTGGCCTTGTCGCTACGCGTTCACCGGCGGCGTGGCCCGGAGACGCGTGGTTACGACCGCGGCGGTCAGCAGGGCCAAGCCGGCGACGATGAGGAGACGATTGCCCGTGGTGTGCATCAGCTCGGCCCCGGGGAGAAGCGGGAGCAAGGCTGCCAGTGGCACTGCGACGGCGACGGTTACGGCCCAGAAAGGTAGCGGACGTGACGGCCGCAATGGTGGCTCGCCGTGCCACTGGATGAGCAGGCGGCGTCGGCCGATGTGGGCCATCAGGGCGAGCAGACCGGCGAAGCCGAGGACATGCAGGACGTTCTCCACCATCGGCAGGTGCAGCTCGGCGAAGTCCAGCAGGAGGTGACTGACCGCCCCGATCAAGGCCGACCAGCAGCTGACCACCAGAGGATGGCGGCTGTGGCCGAGGACTCCGTAGTCGCGCAACGCCAATGGTCCGGCCGAAGGCAGATGACCGGCCACCACGGGTGCCGCCCAGCGGATGAGCCAGGTCAGCACCATCGTCAGAGGGACACACCAGAACACGAAACTGCGGAGGCCGTGCGACATCTTCCAGACCGGCAGGTTGAAGCCGTCGAGCGCGTACGCCAGGTCGGGCGCCATCGAACCGACGGCCAGGGCGACCCCGTCGAACCATCGGGGCCGCCACACCTTGAGGGCCACGATCAGCGGATGGGTCGGGACAGTAAGCGCCACGTCGGGGAACGCTATTGATCATCTGTGAAGATCTGGTGCGCGAACAGCGGAAACCTCGCACGGAATCAGGCGGGGCGGGGCTGGAGACGACCGGTCCGGCGCGGGCGAGCGCCGCGCTCCGGGGCAGTCGCCGACGGCCCCTGAGGCCGGACGGATGAGCCTGGGCCGGCGCCGACGGGCTTACGCCTGGCGGACGAGCTCGGCGGCGGGCGCCGGGTGGCCGTACAGGAAGCCCTGGGCCTGAGGGCAGCCCAGCTCGCGCAGCGCGGCGGCCTGGGCCTCGGTCTCCACGCCCTCGGCGACGCAGTCCAGGCCCAAGCCGTGGATCAGGGTCATGATGGTCTGGATCAGGACCGTGGCCTCGCGGTCGCGGTGCAGCTCCTGGATGAACGAGCGGTCGATCTTCAGGCCGTCGACCGGGAGGCGGCGCAGGTAGGTCAGGGACGAATAGCCGACGCCGAAGTCGTCGAGCACCACGCGGACGCCCAGGTCGCGGACGCTCTGCAGCAGTTGCGCGGTGGCGTCGAGGTTGCCGATCAGGGCGGTCTCGGTGACCTCCAGCGTCAGGGCCGACGGCGGGCGGCCGGTGTCGGCCAGCGCCCGCCGGATGTCGTCGAGGACGGTTCCGCCGGCCAGGTACTCGGCCGAGACGTTGACGTGGACGGGCACTGCGGCGGCCGAAGGGGTGGCGGCGAGCGCAGTCGTGAGGACCCAGCGGTCGAGGGCCGGCATCAGGCCGGCCTCGTGGGCCACCGGCAGGAAGTCGCCGGGCGCGACCGTGCCGTGGCCGGGGCGGTCCCAGCGCACCAGGGCCTCGGAGCTGACGACCGCGCCGGTTGCGAGGTCGACGATGGGCTGGAACTCCAGCCGCAGCCGGCCGCCGGACCGGAGGGCGTGGGCCAGTTCGTCGCGTAGGGAACGGCGGGCCTGGATGGTGGCGTCGAGCTGCTCGTCGTAGAGCCGCCACCCGCCTTTGTCCAGCTCTTTCGCCTGGTAGAGCGCGATGTCGGCGTCGCGCAGCAGGCTCTGGGCGTCGGATCCGGGGGCGGCGGGGGCCACGCCGATGCTGGCGCGCACGGCGGTACGGCGGCCGTGCAGCTGCGTCGGCTCGCCGAGGCGTTCGACGATGGCGGCTGCCACCTCACTGCCCCTCACGGCCCCACCGCTGTGCAGGAGCACGGCGAATTCGTCGCCTCCCAGCCGTACGGGAAACGCGTCTTCTCCATGATCGGCGGTGACCTGGCGGATCCGGTCGGCGGTGAGCCTCAGCAGGTCGTCGCCGGCGGCGTGGCCCAGCGTGTCGTTGACGATCTTGAAGTCGTCGAGGTCGATGAGAAGAAGAGAAGCGTTTTCCCGTACGGTCTCCAGCGCGCTCTGCAAGCCGGCGCGATTGGCCAAGCCGGTCAGCGAGTCGTGCGCGGCGTCGTACGCGAACCGTTCACGCTGGGCGGCCAGGTCGCGCGAGAGAGCGGCATTGGCCCGCAACGCCAGGAACTGCCGGCCCAGCACCGCCACGACCATCAGCAGGGCGGCCCAGACCACTTCCGGGTCGAGCGCGTGGCCACTCGTCGTCTGGGCCGCGACCACGACGACGTAGACGGCCACCGGTGCGTACGGGAGAACCGGGCTTGCGGCCGTACGGGCGGTCGGAGTCTCCTGGCGAGCCGGGAGCGGGACCAGCGGCGCGACGCTCATCAAAGCCGCCGCCGCGACGTAACCGCCGAGCACCCAGGGCCGCAGCCAGCCCTGGTCGAGGACCTGCCCGACGACCTCGACCAGCAGGGTGGCGGTCAGCACGACGATGCCGCCGCTGATCGCGCTCATCGCGGTGGCCCGGCGTGCGGGCTGAGCCGCCAGCAGCACCAGCGAGATGGCGAGCAGCGCGACCGCGGCGACCGGGTAGGCGAGGTCGACGACGGCGTTGGAAAGACCGCCCGACACCTTGATCATCGGGGCCAGGACCAGCATCCAGGCCGTGCCGAGCAGGGCGCTGGCGGCGACGGTCCCGTCCAGGACCATCCGCACCTTGCCGACCGCCGTCCGCGGGGCGGTCGGGATCGTCAGCATCGCGACGACGGCCAGCACCAGGGCACCGAGGTTGAAGATGGTCGCGAGGGTGCCGCGGCCGTCGGCTATGCCGGTCTGCACGGCGGGCACCCCGACCGAGATCTCGGCGTACGCCCAGCAGGCCAGCCCCACCGCGGTGGTCGACCACACCGTACGGGCCCGGCCCCGACTGCGCCACGCCGCGACCGCGTGCAGCGCCGAGCCGGCACAGGTGACCAGCATCATCGCGCAGCTGTAGATGACGATCATGGTCGTGCCGCCGACGTGCAGGCCGAGTTCGGTGGCGAGCAGCAGAAGGATCAAGAACGCCGGTACGGCCCGTTTCACTCGCGCCTCATCGGCCGCCCCGCGGAGGACATGAGGGAGGCTTCGGTCTGTACGATGTGTCGACCGGCACACAACCGTGGTGGCTCTCCGCCGTTGCACTGTCCGAACACTCACCACCAGACAGACCGGGAGACATCACGTGAGGAAACCCGCAATCGCCCTGTTCGCCGGCCTCGCCATCGCGGCCGCCACGAATGGCGCGTGCGCCGGGGTCGCCGTGGCTGATGATCATGTCGCTCCGGCCGCAGGCGCTCCGGTCGCGGCCGCCGCAGCCGCTCCGGTCGCGGCCGCCCCCGCCGCTCCCGCGCCGGCCATCGCCGACAGCGACCCCAAGCTCAAGTACGTGCAGGCGGGCAAGGTCGTCACGATCACGAAGGACGCCAAGCCGGTCGCCAAGGTGACGCTCAAGTCGGCGTCCTTCGCCAAGAGCTCGGCCAAGGCGGTTCTCTCGGTCGACGCGACCCGGCCGTTCACGATCAATCCGGCCATGTTCACGCTCTATGACCTCAAGGGCTGGGAGAACGACCCCCAGCAGACCAAGCCCGTACGCTTCGACGCCGGCCACGGTTCGCTGACTCTGACCTTCACCGGCACTCCCGGGCAGCCCGACGCCCTGGGCTGGGTCCCGCAGAACGGCGAGGCCGCCGTGGCCGTCTGGGAGCGCGGCGCTTAGGCCCGTTCACCTGCGCGTTCTCGTTTCAGCGGCCCTCATCGCGGCTGGCCTCGTCGCGGTCGTTCTGACTCCGGCCGCCTCATCGCGGCTGGCCTCGTTGCGGCCGGCCTCGTCGTGGCCGCCGTCGTTGCGGCTGGCCTCATCGCGGCTGGCCTCGTCGCGGCCGGCCTTGTCGCGGCCGCGCTCGTTTCGGCCGGTCACGCTATGAGGAGGCGCAGGCCCATGTCGGCGGCGTCGAGGGTGGCCAGGTCGCGGTTTCGGGCGGCCCACCGCCCCGAGGCGAGGTCGTCGTGCAGGGCGTCCACGGCCCGGCGCTCGGCGGCCGGCCCGACCCGGGTCCACACCGACACCGCCCGGCGCACCGGCTCCTCCAGGTAGGCCTCGGGCCGGCGCCAATAAGCCTCGAAGAAGCCGTCGGCGCAATCCCACGGCACGGGCACCGGCACCGTACGGGCCCCGATCGCCCCGGCCAGCTCCGACAGCGCCGGGCGTCCGTCGAGCAGGCCCGCGAACTCGGGCAGGTAGTCGCGGGTCAACCAGAACCGCTGGAGCCACCCGGCGGAGTCGGCGTCGTAGGTGAACACGACCACGCGGCGCGCGACCCGGCGCATCTCGCGCAGGCCGGCCACCGCGTCCGGCCAGTGGTGCACGGTGCTGACCGCCATCGCGGCGTCGAACGACTGGTCCGCGAACGGCAGATTCCCGGCCGCGGCGGCCACGCACGGTGCCGCGTCCGGGGGTCGCTGGGCCCGCATGACCGCCGACGGCTCGACCGCGGTGACGTCGCGGTCCGGGGGTTCGTACGAGCCGGTGCCGGCCCCGACGTTCAGCACCGTCCGCGCGTCGCCGAGCGCCGCCCAGATCCGCGCGGCGATCCGCGGCTCGGTGCGGCGCGTGGCCGGGTAGGCGGCTCCGATCACGTCGTACAACATCCTCAGCTGCTCCTCCGGTGTTGTCCTGATCCCCCGCGCCCGCGCCTCCAGCTCGCGGTCGATGGCCGTCACCATGGCGGCGGCACGATCACGCTGGTCGACGAGCAGCCCGCGCAGCCGGCGCAGATGAGCGACCGCGTCGGTCGCCGGGTCGTCGACCAGCGCCGCGATCTCGCGCAGCCCGAATCCCAGACGCCGGTAGGCGAGCACCTCACGCAGGCGTTCCACGTCGCTTGCGGCGTACGCGCGATACCCGCCCCCGGTGCGGGCCGAGGGCTGCAGCAGGCCGATCTCGTCGTAGTGGTGCAGCGTGCGGACGGTCACGCCGGCCAGCTCGGCCACGCGTCCCACGGTCAGTTGTTCCTCCACACCCCGACTATGGGCCCTGACGTCGCGTGAGGGACAAGCGCTCAGGGCCTCGGCGGGCCGATGTCAGGCGCCGGCCATCGCTACAGCCCCTCTCGAGTCGAGCGCCGCCTCGAGGCACGCCGCAGCACCTCCTAGGTCAAGCACCGCCCAGGCACGCCGCAACACCTCATCAGCCAAACGCCGCCCAGGCACGCCGCAACACCTCATCAGCCAAACGCCGCCCAGGCACGCCGCAACACCTCATCAGCCAAACGCCGCCCAGGCACGCCGCAACACCTCATCAGCCAAACGCCGCCCAGGCACGCCG
>NZ_JAENHP010000051.1 GCF_016834655.1 Paractinoplanes ovalisporus | reverse complement strand
GCTCGCGCTCACCCGCCAACGTCTACAGGGCGGGCCCCAAACTCACGCACATTGATCATGACGAAACGCTCCTCCCCGGGCCCAAGAGAGGCGCCCATACGGGACCGATTCCCACGACCGAAGCCAGCCGCGAGATCGTTGGGGCTCAACGCCGTCGGGGCCTGTTCCGCGGTCAGGTGCGCCGCGCCCAGCACGGTGGTGACCACCACGGTGCGGGCCGGGCCCAGTGCCAAAGCTTCGTCGCCGGTGGTCCACCGCACGGTGACCGCGCCGGGCGACCTGGTTGCCGGCAGTGGCTGCCACGCCCAGGGTGGTGACGAGGGTTCCGATGCCCAGAACGGTGCCGAGCACGGTCAGCATGGCCGTCAGCGTCCGACCACGGAAACGTTGGTCGTGCAGTTCCCAGGCCAACTCGGACGCGCCCCATCGGCAGACCTACCGTCGCGGCACCAAACCTAGCTCGATCATGCTTTCGGCGGTGTCGAGCACCGTCTCGGCAGCGGGCCGGCTCGTCCAGCCCAGCTCTTTGCGGGCCTTCTCGCCGGTGACTTGATCACGCTGCCCCCAGAAGCCGAGGGCGGGGCGCACGCTGGGCTGGAAGCGGGAAATCGTCCACATCAGCGCGTAGGGCATCGCCCGGGTCGGAACGCGGTATCCGCGTGCTCCGTAGCGATCGGCCAGGAGGTGGGCCATATCGCGGGCCCACATGAACTCATCTCCTGCGATATACCGGTTACCGGCAGCGGAGGGTGTCTCCATGGCCAGTAGGTGGAGGTGAGCCAGGTCGCGGACGTCCACGACGTTCCACCCCACGTTGGGAACGGCCGGCAGATCGCTACGCATCAGTCTGCCGATGATTTCCACCGAGTTGCCGGTCTCGGCACGCATCAGGGGCCCGAGGATGGACCCCGGATTTATCACGGCGAGCTCGAGACCGGACTCACCGGCGAAGTCCCAGGCAGCCTTCTCGGCGAGCGTCTTGCTTCTCGCGTAAAGCCACGGGTCGGTCGACGAGCCCCAGTCCTCCTCGGTGAAAACCCGTTCTTCTTTACGACCGCTGAGCACGGCGAGACCTGAGGAGGTCATGACCACGCGCTTGACGGTGCCGCTGGCTTTGACAGCGCGGAGAACTCGCAGGGTGCCTTCGACAGCAGGCTTGACTACTTCGTCCTCGTGTTTGGGTACGCCGACGGGGAACGGTGACGCTACGTGCCAGACGTAGTCGCATCCTTCGACGGCTTCGGCCCAACCGGTGTCACGGGCCATGTCAGCTTGGACAAACTCGAGGTCACCACCAACACGGTCGACGATTGCGTGCAAGTGCGCGACGTCGGCGGTACCGACGTTACGGACCGTGCCGCGGACTGAGTAACCGCTTGCCAGAAGTTCGGCGATGCAGTGACCGGCCAGGTAGCCGGTCGCTCCGGTGATCAGAATCTTCGTCATGGGTTGACCTCCGCCCCGACGCTACTTGGGTCGACCACGCCGACGGAGCCTTTTCGCGTCCTTGAGTTGCTCGGTCGGGCTGACCGGCAAAGGGGACGACGCGCTGAAATGAGCGCATCGCGGTCGATGAGGGCGAAACACCGTGTCAACCCCGGCCTAATCGTCGAGCAGGTCTTCTCGAGGAGGCACCCACGGTGCCGGCAAACGCGGGCATTCATCGGTGGTCGGACTGACCTTGATCTCGGTCAGGCCAAGGCCTGGTTCGTGGTCAAGGCGCAGATCACCGGCGATCCAGCCGTCGCCCCGCGGTGCAGCCCACGGCGCGCGAGCGAATTGGAGCAAGGCACCGACTGCACAATACTGCGAGCCGAGCTGGGCGAGCAGGCCTCCGGGCATCACCAGCTCGCCCTTCCAGACGATCTCCCTCGTCGCGGGTTGAGCAATTGGCTGCAGTTGCGCTGTCGCATCCGAACCGATCGGGTACGACCGCTCGCAGCCGGTGGCCGTAACCCAACCGGGCGCCAACGAGTGGAACGCCCGGCGTACGACGTATTGGTCCGCTGTTCGTTGGACTGCGAACACTTCGCGGCAGATCGGGTTGGCGGGCATGGGCGTCAGTGAGATGTCGAGCGTACGAGCGGCCGGGAAACGATCGGCGAGAAGCGCTTCGATCCGGTGTTCGGCCGTCCGAGTCGCGACCAAGAACGTTGCGGTCAGAGCCAGCCAGGCTGCGAGGCCGCCGGCGAGCGCCACACGCGCGGGAGCGTACTGGCTGATCGCGACAAGTCCGGCTGTCAGCAGGGTGAGCACCGCCGCGAATGAGAGCGGGACGTAGCCGCTGAACCAACTCAGGCCGAGCCCGGCTGCGAGCACGACGGCGATGAGGATCCGCATGGTCCGGCTCGGCAGAACGAACAGCAGCGCAGCCGCGCAAGCCCACAACATTGGTTCCACGATGAAAACGGCGTCGCCGTAGTACCAGCGATTGTCCACCGGCCAGAACGGATGGACGCCGTAGTTGTTGGTCAGGTCAAGACCGATGTGCAGCAGAGGCGCCAAGACCGACAGCCCGGCCACGAGCCCGACGTCCGCCCGCCCAGGTTTGACTCTGCGGCACCGCCACCCCAGGCCGACGGCCAGGAACAACACCAGCGACAGACCGAGCGCCCCGGTAACGGTGTGGGTGTGGCCCCGGTGATGCAGCACGTTGTCCAGCGTGCTGCCGGTCCACAGCGTGTAGAAGACGTCGGCGTCGGGAAGATTGCCGCCTACGGCCATCACGGTGAGGGCAATACCGCGACGGGACCGGTCACTGAGCACCGCCGACGGGGGCATGGACCGGTGGATCGCCTCGCCGACCATGACACTGATCAGCGTATGCGTCAGGTTGTCCATATCGATCATCCTAGGGTGGTCGACGTCCCCGACGCTGAGGCTTCGGACGGTAGGACGGCCCCTCGGACAACGATCAGACCTGGGCCGGGCGGACCTCGGTCAGGAATTGGGCAAGCTGCTGCCAGACCACGTCGACGTCGTTGTAGAGCCGTGGCGTGGAAAGAAAACCGTGCATGTAGTCCGGGCAGTCCAGCAGGCGACTGGAGCAATCCGCTGCTCGCAGGCGGTTGTGGTAGGCGATGCCTTCGTCACGAAGGCAGTCGTAGCCCGCGGTAACGATCAGTGTTGGTGGAAGGCCGGACAGGTCTGGCGACAGCAGAGGAGATGCGAGTGGGTCCAATGCATCGGCCGTTGCCAGGTAGAGCTGGGAGCAGGCCGTGGCCTCCGCGGCGCTCAGGCCCGGACCGGAGTAGTTCTGCGCGCTGGGTGTGCTGCGTGTGTGGTCCAGGCACGGATAGATGAGCAACTGCCCCGCGGGTGCGAACGTCAACTGTTCGACAGCTGCTAGCACGACAGCGGCCGCCAGGTTCCCACCGGCGCTGTCGCCTGCGACGACCGTTCGTTGCGGGTCGAAGCCGAACTGTGCGGCGTTGTCAACGAACCAGGCGAGTGCGTCCAGGCAGTCGTGCAGGGCTGCAGGGTAGGGATTCTCGGGCGCCAGGCGGTATTCCACGGAGGCGACCACTGCGCCGGTGTCTGCGGCGAGCCGCCGGCAGATATGGTCGCAGCTGTCGAGGCCGCCTGTTATCCAACCGCCGCCGTGCATGTAGAGCAGTCCGGGCACTGCGTCATGGCGGCCTTCGACGGTGTACGACCGTAGGCGTACCGATGCTCCGTGGCGTCCCGGCACCGGGTGGTCCGTGGAGGACACGTCGCTTCGCACCGGTCCGGTCAGCATCCGGCCGGGCCGGGTGAGGGCCCGCCTCTCGACCGGCCACCTGCTGAGTCGCTCGGCGGTGGGCACGACACCCACCTTGGTCAGCGCCGAGTTGACCGCGGCCGTGTATCGGGCCCTGCGGGTGATTGCCATCTTTGACTCTCCTTCAGATCTGGGACGGCAACGGTGAAATCACAGGGCTCAGCTTCGGTGGGACGGGATCGCGGAGGTAGTCGTCGAGGGCGGCGATGGCGAACGCTTGGCCGCGACGGGCCTCGGCCAGCAGACCGGTCAGCCAGGTCGTGCCGTGGATCAAGCCGGGTGCGTAGCGGTAGCGGACCGTCACGCCGGCGTGGGAAAGCCGCTGGGTGAACTCCTCGGCCTGGTCCCGTAAGGGATCGCACTCGGCCGCGGTAACGACGGCCGGGGGAAGGCCATCGAGATTCGAGGCCAGCAGAGGTGACAGATAAGGGTCGGATCGATCGTGGTCGCCCGCGTACCACCGCACGCATTGTTTGATGCCGTCCGAGTCAAGGCCGAAGCCGGTTCCGAACCGTCGCAGACTGGCCGAGTCGGGCACTGTCAGGTCGAGGGCGGGGACGTCGAGCCATTGCGCGACGATGCGCGGGCCGCCCTGGTCGCGCGCCCGCAGGCAGATCGCCGCGGCAAGGTTGGCGCCGGCCGACTCGCCTGCGATCGAGACCGCCTCGGGGTCGATGCCCCATGCGGCGGCGTGGCGTGAGATCCATTCCAATGCCGCGTACCCGTCGTCCAAGGCGGCTGGGAAGGGATGTTCCGGAGCGAGCCGGTACCCGACGGACACGATCACGGCTCCGGAGACCGCCGCGAGGTCCCGGCACAGTTCGTCAGCAGTCTCGAGACTTCCCATCCACCAACCGCCCCCGTGCAGGAACATCAGTGCCGCGGCCCGGCCGTCGTGGGCGTCCACGGAGCGATAGATCCGCAGCGGCACGGCCTGCCCGCCGGCAACGGCCGCAGTCGATTTCACGGTGACGGGAACAGCCGGGGCCGCCACCATCCTGGCCGCTGACCGCACGCCGGCGTCGGCGGTGGCACGCAGCCCGCTGACGGGTTGCGTCCAGTCGATCGGTGGCGCGTTCCTCGCAGCCGTCAGCATCGGCTCCAACGCTGCATGCACTGTCATAAGCCACATCCTTGATTAATCGATTAACCGCAGATGCTAATCTTCGATCTCGCACCTTGTAAAGTGAGGATTCGTGGCCGTCACCGTCGCCGATGTCGCTCGTCACGCCGGCGTTTCCACGGCAACAGTGAGCTACGTCCTCAGTGGCAAAGAGGGCCATCGCATCTCCGCTGCCACCCGCGAACTCGTTCGGACCGCCGCCGCCGAGCTGGGATACCAGCCGAACACCGCAGCCCGGTCCCTGCGGACCGGTCGCGGCAGCGCCGTTCTGCTTCCTCTGCCCGGTCTCCGCGCCAACCATGTGCTCGGCCAGATGATCGACCTCTGCACCGTCAGCCTCGCCGGGCACCAGCTCTCCCTGATCACCGACTTCACCCCCTACTCGGAGACGGAACACGCAGTACGGGCCTGGGCCCGCCTCGGCCCGGCCGCAGTAGTGGACCTGGTCCTGCCACGCGAGAGCCCCATGAAGCAGGCGCTGGCCAAGAGCGGCCTCAACGTCATCAATCCCGCGCAAACCGGCATCGCGCCAGGGTTGAGTCCTGCCGACGCTGCGGCCGGCGACGCTCGCATGACCCAGCTCGGTTACCTCGCCGACCGCGGGCACCAGAACATCGTTTTTGCGCTCGCCCCGCCCGCTGAGCGGCAGCTCGACAAGGTGCTCCACGACAAACTGCACAATCTTGCCGACGCACGTCGCGCCACCCTGTCCACACACCGGCTCTCGCTGACTGCCACGGATGTCGAGTCTTTCGTGACCGGGTGGATCACATCACCGAACGCGACGGCCGTCGCCGCGTTCAACGACGACTGTGCACTGGCGCTCATCGCCGCCTTCCAGAGTCGCGGCGTACGCGTGCCTGACGACGTCGCCGTCATGGGCGTTGACGACATCCCCCTGGCGGCCGCCTTCACGCCGGGCCTGACCACCATCGCGGCAGACTTCACCGAATTGGCCGCGACCCTGACCGAATTCGTCGTCAAGGCAGTGGAAACCGGCGAGCTGTCGGGTCCGCTGGCGGCGCCGGGACATCGTGTCCGGCGCCGTCAGTCGGCATGAGCCGGCCGGCTTTGACATCGGCCGGCATAGGCAGCCAGGCCCGCTATCGCCAGCACGGAGGCCACCATTGCTGCTTGCCGGCTACTTGTCGGCTGCAGCAACCAGAACAGTGGCTCTTTCACCGGGCCACCGACGCCACCGGCTGCTGCCACCTGAGTTCCCCCCGGTTTCCGGGAGCGGGGGTTACCTGGCTCCGGTCGGGGCAGGGGTGAGGTTATCTGGCTCGGTCTGGGTGTGCCAGGCGGTCTCGTATTCATCGGGGCTGAGGTAGCCGAGTTC
>NZ_JAENHP010000050.1 GCF_016834655.1 Paractinoplanes ovalisporus | reverse complement strand
GTCGCCGACGCCTACGACAACGCTCTGGCCGAATCGACCATAGGCCTGTTCAAGACCGAACTGATCAAACCCCACGGTCCGTGGAAGACCTGTGACCAGGTCGAAATCGCCACCCTCGAGTACGTCGACTGGTACAACCACCACCGCATCCACACCGGCGCCGCGGACCTGCCACCAGCCGACTTCGAAACCCTGCACCAACCCCACAAACCCCGCCCTACCAGGACGGAAACCCAACCCATCTAGCCGCTACCAAACCCGGGGCGGTTCAGGGTTCGGCTTTGGGTCGGGTTTGGTAGGCGGTGGCCGGGGTGCAGCGTTGGGGCAGGGAGTGGTGTGGGCGGCGGTGGTTGTATTCGTCGACGAACGCGTCGATCAAGGTTTGTAGCTGGGTGATGGTGGTGGGCTGGGTGGGTTGGCCGCGGAGCCATTTCTTAAGGGTTTGCTGGAAGCGTTCGACTTTGCCGCAGGTGGTGGGGTGGTTCGGGCGGGAGTTCTTCTGGGTGACTTTGAGCCGGTGCAGTTCTTGTTCGAGGCCGTTGCGGCCGCGGCTGCCGCACCGGCTGCCGCCGGACAGACGGGGTGGTGAACACCATGCCGTTGTCGGTCAGTGTGGAGGCCGGAACACCATGGGTGGCAACGGTTTCGCGGAATGTCTGGCGCACGAGGGTGCCGGTGATCCTCGGGTGGGCGGTGACCGAGAGGGCGTAGCGGGAGTGGTCGTCGAGCCAGGACAGGATTTCGGCGTCAGCACCGGGGCGGCCGTCGGGGCGGGTGAGCCGGTAGTGGGTGAAGTCGGCCTGCCAGCATTCGTTGGGCTGCTCGGCTTGGAAGCGGATGTAGGAGTTTTTCGGCCGCTTGGATGGTTCGGGCACGACCAGGCCCTGGGCGGCCAGGTGCCGGGCGATGGTGGCCCGCGAGACGGTGAGGTGGTTGGTGTGCCGCAGATGCCAGCCGATGGTGTCCGGTCCGGCGTCCAGGCCCCGCTCGGTGAGCTGTTTACGGATCGCCGCGATCAGCTCGACTGTTCGCGGGTCGATCGCGGTCGGTGAGGTGTTCGGCCGTCGTGAGTGCGGCTCGAAGGCGGCCGCGCCCTCGGCCCGGTACCGGGCGATCAGCTTCGACACCCAGCTCTTGGACACGCCGTAGGCGCGGGCGGTCTCGGCCTGGCTACGACCCTCGACAACGACAGCGGTGATCACAAGACGGGCTTTGGACACCCGGCGACGATCACCAGCATCCAGGGTTTCCTATGTCCCGACACACCGGTTTCCGATGACTTGAGACATGGGTTTCCTATTTCCTGAGCCAGGACACTGTCAGCCCGACCTGTCAGCCCGACCAGCTTTGACCAGGGGATATGCCGTCTCAGGCATATCCCCCGAGATTATTCCGGGCCGATGTGGTCGCGTGGTGGTCGCATTCTTGCGACCACGCCGTCCCCCGCGATCCCGCACGAACGTTGATCTGCACCGTCCTCGGCCGACGACTACGCCGCACGATCCCCTTGGCTGACATCGGCATGCAACGGCGGGCCACCGACGCGCGACTCCGTCGCTCGTGCAGGCCACCGACCGAGCCATGGCGATCTGGCACGCCGACGCCAGCGGCCGCAACCCCGGAGCCGTGCTCGCGGGACCGCAGGCCGCGACATCCGTGTGGGAGGGGGAGAACCCGCCCCACGATCGGGACGTGGGACGCGAAGGCCACCGCCCGGCCGACCCTGCCGACGTCCTGTTCTGCAGCAGGCCCGCACCCACTACCAAGAGATGTACCGACGAGTCGGCGGCGGTTCGGTCCGGCCTCTGCTGCTGGCCGCGCTCCGGACCGCAGCCCCCTGAGCCGGCCTGGTCGTCGTTAACGACCAGCAACGCGTCCTGCTGATCTGGCGGCACCGCTTCATCGCCGGCACCTACGCCTGGGAGATCCCCCAAGGCAGCATGCGCCCCGGCGAAACACCCGCCGACGCTGCTGTCCGCGAAACCGAAGAGGAAACCGGCTGGCGCGCCACAGGAACGATCCGGCCCCTGATGTACACCCAGCCTTCGCCGGGCATCATGACCTCGCAACACCATATCTTCCGCGCCGACAACGCCCGTCACGTCGGCGACCCCGAGGACGCCTTCGAAAGCGACCGCATCGACTGGGTCCCCCTCGACGACATCCGCGGCCTCATCGACAAGCGACACATCGTCGCCGGCACCACCCTCGCAGCACTTCTGTTCGTACTCGCCGATCGATAACTAGGTAGCTCGCCGGCATCGGTGCTGAGGCCCGAAAGCTTGGGCGTACGCTGCCGATGGATCATGCCGTTGCGACCGGCATGGAATACGCCGGTAGACGCGCCGGCGCTCAGCTCACGCGACCGCCCGCTGAGCTGAGCTGAGACGACTTTTCGGCGGCCTTGAGTAGGTGGTCGAAAGGGCGGCTCATCCATTCCTGCTGCTCGTGATATGGCAACGGCGGTGGTGAGCTCATGATCCGACGCCCAAGCTGCCATCGCCCGCGTCTGATCTCGACGAACGCAGGATGGGCGCGCAGCACGACTCGAACCTTTCGCGCCGCATGGAGAACGACGGCTGGAGGTGCCTGGTGTTCGTAAAGCCAGATCGGGTCTACCTGCAAAGCCGCCAGGCTAAGACATGGCGCCGTACGTCCCTGACGTCGTCGCCGCGGTACGCGAGAGTGGTCGACGGCGAGCTGGTCGGCTTCGAAACCAACGTGGGCAGCACGAAAGGGGTTGCGTCTGATCCGGCTGCCCGGAGCCGCTCAGCTGACTCTGCGGGTGGGTCCGTCCGGGTTTTCGCGTCCTACGCGCTGCACCTCGTCGATGACGTATCGCAGGATGCGTGGGGCCGGAGCGCCCTGAACGGTGTCGACCGTCTTGGACCGGCCGTGGCGGTAGCTGACGATGAGGCGGTAGGTGTAGCGGTCGCAGCAGTTGTTCCGCAGCTGGTAGGAACGGCGCAGTGAGCGGAACTCGGCGCTGCCGGCCGCGCGCAGCGGAGTGCGGCCGCCGACCGTCGACCGATCGATCACGAACGTGTCGCTACGTCCGGCGAAGCCGCCGGTCCGCTCCAGGATGATCGCGGTGGCCGGCGTCGACGCCGGTGCGGCCGCCACCGGCACCGCCGGTACGACCGCGGCCACGGCGAAAGCCGCCGCCAAGGCGGAAGTCGTGCTCGTCGTGGTGCGTGCCATCGTTTGTCTCCTCGAAGTCCGACGGCGCCGATGGGGTCGTCACCAACCACAACTGCCGTACGGGATCTTGGGATACGTGTCGCAGCGCCACGCCTGCAGCGGGTGTTCCGTCCCCGAGCCGTACGCTCGTTGCGCTGAGGGCCTGGTTCGGCCCAACGTGCGGGACGACCCGACGTATGTGGAAAGGCTTCTGATCATGGGATGGAACACCTCGGTGCTGTTCGTCAAGGGCGTCACGGCGGACGAGGCGGTGGACGACCTCGCCATCACCGAGTTCAGCGGTGAGCTGGTCGAGGCTGATCGGGCCACGAGCGCCCTGAAGCCCGACGCGCTGTACGCCGCCGACCCGGCTGGCTGGGCGCAGGTCTGGAATCCCCGGATGGACGTCGTCATGGGCTGGGAACCGACCGGGCCGGTCGACGCTCTGGTGGTGTTCTTCAGCAGCGTTTCCAGCACGTACGGCTTCTCGCTCTTCACCGGCGGCGAACGCACTCGGCACTACGTCTATGCGGAGGGTGCGGTCGTGGAGGACGAGGGGACGCCGCTGCCGGTTGAGGCGGAGGTTGCGCTGCCCTCGTGGGGCCCGGACGAGGACTTCCTGTGGTCGATCATCACGGCGGTAACCAGTCTGCGCTACGACGGCAACGTGCGGTACCGGGTCTACCCGGTGTGACGCCGTGCGTGCGGGGCGGCCCGCCTGCGGTCCTGACTTGACGGCGGGAAGGGTGCGGGAGCCTGTCCGCTTCCGCACCCTGACCCGTCAGCGTGCAGCTCGGCTGGTCGTCACGCGGCCTTCACGAAGGACTGTGCGGCCGATCCGTTGCAGTCCCAGATCTGTAGTCGCGCGCCGTTCGCTGTCGAGCCTGACGGGGCGTCCAGGCACCTGTTGGAGTTCGGGTTGCGCAACCGGCTACCTTCCTGGACCCAGTTCTGCGCGCCGCTGCCGTTGCAGTCATAGAGCTGCACCTGCGTGCCGTTGGTCGTGCCCGCACCGTTGACGTCGAGGCACCGGCCCAACGTCCGCAGGGTCTGGCCGTTCCAGCTCCACTGCTGGTCCTGCGACACGGAAGATCCCTGGCACGTCCACAGCTGCACGGCCGCGCTGTTGCCGCCTGTGTCATCCCCGGCCACGTCCACACATTTGCCGCCCGGCCCGTTGATCTGGGTCGCGGGTCCGCCCGTGGGAGGTGGCGTCGTGCCCCCACCGTCCTGGTAGTAACGCACGTAGTCGACCAATGCGGTGAGCGGGAACTGACTCTGTACGGGGTTCTGGCCGGGGTACGAGCCGCCCAGCGCCAGGTTGAAGATGACGTGGAACGGCTTGCGGAACTCTTCCAAGGTCGCCGGTGTCGTGTCGATCACGTGCGTCTGCACACCGTCGATGTACCAGCGGATCTGCGCGGCCGTCCACTCGATCGCATAGACGTGGAAGGCCGCGGCGTTGTTGACGGCGGGGTTCGCGACGTAGTTGGCGTTCTGACCCGCTGTCCACGGGAACACGCCGGTCCGGAGATCCCAGAAGATGTTGTTCGTAACGGTCGCGTTCGCGTTCGCGTGTTCCATGATGTCGACCTCGCCGCAACTGGCCCAGTTCGTGGGCAGGCGGTCGTAGTAGGTCTGCGCCGGGTTGTAGGCGCTCGTGGACGTCTCGTCGCACGCGTCACCGAGCATCCAGAAAGCCGGCCACGAGCCGGTGGCGGTGGGGAGCGCCATGCGTGCCTCGATGCGACCGTACTGGAAGGACCTCTTGGTGTCCGTCGTCATGCGGCACGACGTCTGGTAGAAGTTGCGGCCGTTGACCGTGATGGGCGTGGTGAGCCAGTTGGCCCGCATCACGAGGTTGCCGCCGGACTGCGTGCAGTTCTCGGGGCGGTACCACTCCCACTCGCCGTTGCCCCAGCCGTCGAACGCGTTGAGGCCGGGGTTGAGGCCGTTGCCGACGTTGTAGTTCCAGTTGGCGCTGCTGGGCGCGCCGGACCCGTTGAACTCGTCGGCCCACACGAGGTTCCACGCGGCCTGTGCGGGCTGCTGCTGAACGATCGCACTGCCGGCCAGCGCAGTGACGGCCGCGGTGAGGAAGACCAGGAGGCGGCGGCTGCGTGACAGCGCTCCGCCTGCGGAACCTGCATTCGTTGTCACGGAGAACGTCCTCTCTCACGGAGTGGTCGATCTACTGCGAGGGTGACACGAGCCGTACATGATTGGAAACATTGTTACGTAAATATTTCCGCCTGTCGATGAGATGGCGCGGATGCTCGCGGACCAGGCTCGGGGCCGGTGAGATCGGCCGCCCACTCGTAGCCGCGCTGGTTCTCGATCCAGAAGACCATCTTGCCGTCGGGACGCCGCCCAAGCTCCTCGGGCGGCAGCGGACAGTCCTGGAACGCGATGCCTTGTTCCCTCCCACCCGGCCACGTCGCGGTGCCAGTTCACTTCGCCGTACCACCTGGTCAGAAACGCATGCGCTGCAGTGTATGAGGGCGGCGGGGCGGGCTATGTCACTCATGATTCGGGCTTGCCCAGAAGCGTGCGAGAACGGGGGCGGCTGCGGCCGGTTTCTGTGCCATCCAGAAGTGTGCGACGCCTTCGAGGATCTCGACCTGTGCGCCGGCCCGGGCTGCGGCTGATCGACGTTGCTGGAGGGAGCCGACCATGTGGTCCTCGGCGGCGATGAGCACTTGTCCGGGGCGGGACTGCGCCAGGTGTAGGTTGCGACCGAGGTCGGCCATCATCGGCTGCCTCGCGGCGCGATACAGACTGAGGACGGCGTGGCCCATGTCGGCGTACTGGGCGGCGGCGATCTGCGCGGCGGTCGAGTGGTCGATGCCGTACGACATCATGGTTTCGGTCTTCTGGTCGAGTGCGGCGCCGAACATCTGGGCCACGAAGGCTTCGCCCGCTCCCTCGGTCTGCCAACTCTGGGCGAGGTCGTGCCAGACGTACTCGGGATCGAAGACGCCGATCGCGTCGCTGGTCCAGCTCTTCAGGAGATCGGGGCGCGTCATGGCCACGTTGATGACGTGAGCTCCGCCCCAGTCGTGCCCGACCAGGTGCACCGGCTCGCCCAGGCGCTCGAGCTCCGTGATCAGCCAATCTCGGTAGCCGTCGACGTCGGGGATGAAGCCGGCCGGCAGGGGCGCACCAAAGCCGGGTGGGGACAGACGTACGGTGTCGGTCACTCCCAGCTTCTCCAGCTCGTCGAGCAGCGGCGTCCAGATCGCCGAGCTTTCCGGGACTCCGTGCACGAAAACGACAGTCATGATTGCTCCTTCAGGGGATGAGCACGACTTTGCCGATGGTGGCGCCGCGCTCCAGCCGGGTGTGCGCGTCGGCCGCGTCGGCCAGGGGGAAGGTGGTCACCTGGGGGCCGGTGAGCGTGCCGTCAGCCAGCCAGCCCATCACCCGGGCGGCGGCGGCCGCCGATGCCTGCGGGCGCCCGCTGTACCAGTAACCGACGTTGAAGCCGATCAGTTCGTGGCCGGGGGCGGGGTTGAACAGCGACTTCATCAACGCCGCGGAGTCGATCGCGTGGTCCTGTTCGGCGACGTAGCCGTAGCCGATCAGCCGTCCGAAGGGCGCCAGCACGGAGAGCGTCTCGGCTACGTGGCCGGGGCCGGTCATCTCCAAGGCAACGTCGACGCCGCGGCCTCCGGTGAGCTGTTTGATCTCGTCTGTCCAGCCGGGTGCGCGGTAATCGACGGCGTGGTCGGCGCCGAGCTCGATCGCGATCCTTCGCTTTTCCGGGGTTCCGGCACCGGCGATGACGGTTGCGCCGAGAGCCTTGGCGATCTGTACGGCGTAGCTGCCGAGGCCTCCCGCGGCCGCCGGCACGAAGACCGTTTCGCCCGCGCTCAGCCGGGCCGCGCCGGTCAGCAGGATGGCCGCGCTAACGGCGACGACGGACAGGCCGGCCGCACTTTCGGCGTCCATGCCGGGCGGTATCGGGAAGAGCCCGGCGGCGTTGGCGGCGACCAGTTCGGCGTAACCGCCGTTGGCCAAGGGGCCGGCCTGGCCGAAGACCCGGTCGCCCACGTTCAGGTTCTCGACACCGTCACCGAGGGCGACGATCGTACCGGCCAGCTCTCCTCCTGGGACGAACGGCAGCGGGGTCGGGATATCGAAGGGGAGGCCTTTGCGGCGGTAGATGTCCATGAAGTTCACGCCGGCCGCCTCGACCCGGACCAGCACCTCGCCGGGGCCGGGCTGCGGGTCCGGGAGCTCGACCAGCCGAAGTACGTCGGCCTGGCCGGTCTCGCTCATCTGGATGGCTTTCACTAGACTCAACTCCAAGTTATGTGTCCGGCCAAGTAAATGCTTGGCTAGACACATATTTGTAGGGCTGGCCCTGTAACGCAAAGTGTCTGTCATCACATTTAAGGGGGAGCGCCCGTGACCGTGGACGACGCTGAGCCGCTCACGCGCTCATCCGCACTGTCGGCGCTGGCGCCGTTGAGCTTCGGCACGCTCACGCTGTGGCGCGCGATGCACAACTTCGCCAACGACAAGCTGCTCGAGCTGGGGCTCTACCCCGGCCAGGAACTGATCCTGCTGCAGCTCTACGACTCCGACGGCCAGACCCACACCGATCTGCAGCGGGCCGTCCGGCTCGACCACTCCACCGTCTCGCGCACCGTCCGGCGCATGGAGCAGGCGGGTCTGCTCACCCGCAGCCCGGGCAAGAAGGACAAGCGAGCCATGGTCGTCTCGCTGACCGATCAGGGACGAGCGCTGCAACCACGCGTCGTCGAACTGTGGTCGACGGTGGAAGCCGTGATGGCCGAGGTCCTCACGAACGACCGGCGAGCCGACTTCATCGAGCTCGCGGGTCGCTTGGAACAGACGCTGCTGGCAGCCCGGCGAAGCCAGAAACTATCGAACGCTGATCCGGCTCAAGAGGGCATCTGACCCTCTAAGGCTCGCAACATGTAGAAGACCCGAAGATCCGCCGGCGCGGATGGGCCGGACCAGCGTGTGGGCGGCTGCCGGTCTAGGAGGCGCGGAACCGGCCCGGCGCCACACCGTAGGCGCGCCGGAACGCGGCCGAGAAGGCGAACTCCGTCGAATAGCCGACCTGCCGGGCGATGGCCGCCAGCGGCGCCGGGCTCGCCCGCAACAGCTGGGCGCCGAGGCTCATCCGCCGGTCGACCAGGTATGCCATCGGGGAAGTGCCGGCCACGGCGGCGAAGCGCCGGTGAAACGTCGTGCGCGACATGCCCGCGACCGAGCTCAGCTGCTCCACCGTCCACGGCCGCTCGGGCCGCTCGTGGATCGCGTGCAGCGCGCCGGCGATCCCCGGGTCGGTGACCTCCGGCCGGTCCGGCACCTGGCGCAGCATCTGCACGACCATCAGGTCGATCAGGGCCGCCCGGGCCGCGTCGGTGCCCGGCTCGGGCCGGTCGAAGTCGGCGTGCAACATGGCGATCAGCGTCCGCAGCTCGGGCTGCTCGGCGTAGTCCGGCGTGATCAGGACGAGCCCCGGCAACTGCCGCAACAACGCGGGCACCCCGCCGTCCTGCATCCGGTAGGCGCCGCAGAGGAACTCGAAGTCGGCCTCCCCGGGCGGCGCGGGCTCCTCCACCGTGAAGACCGGCAGGTCGTCGAGGGGGCACGGCGCGTGGGACAACCCGTGCACGACACCGGCCGCGGTGAAGATCACGTCCCCCGGGCGTACGCGCAAAGGGTCGGTCTGCTCCTGGATCAGCCACCCCTCACCGTGCAGCATCACGTGGAAGCCGAGCACGGCCATCGGCGGGAAGCGAAGCCCCCACGCGCCCGACTCCGTGATGCGGCGCCCGTTCGCGCGCAGGGCCCGGACGCTGCCGAGCGCCGCCGAGATCATGTCCACGACCGCGATGGTACGTCCGCGTATCGCCTCGGGCCGCGCGCGCATGGTCGAGCAGGGCCGGAGCTGGTTCGGTGGACGGCGTGACATCACCACTCGCCGAGATCCTGTCCGAGCAGGCCGCGGAGACCGAACGCCAGGGCCGTCCCACCGCGAAGAGCCTGCAGGCCGCCCGGGAGGCCGGCGCCTTCGCCCTGCACGACCGCACCGCCACCGAGGCCGTCCAGCTGCTCACCGAGATGGCGCGCGGCTGCCCGTCCACCAGCTGGATCGCCGGCACCTCGCTCACCGGCAAGATCTTCAGCCGCCGGACGATCGGCGACGTGATCGGCACGGACGCGCTTCTCGCCGGGTCGGGCACGCCGGGCGGCCGGGGAGAAAAGGCCCTCGGTGGCGTACGTGTCACCGGCCGCTGGGCGAACGTCTCCGGCTGCGAGGACGCGGACTGGGCCGGCCTGGCCCTGCTGATCGACGGGACATTGTCCTGGGCCCTGTTCCCCACGCGCGACCTGCGTATCGAACACACCTGGTCGGCCGCCGGCATGCGCGGCACCGGCAGCCACACCCTCGTCGCGGAGGACGTCCTCGTGCCGGCCGGGCGCGTGGCGCCGCTCGACTTCGCCCAACTGGCCGGTGACATGGTGCTCTTCGGCCTGACCGCGCTCGCCCCGGTCGTCGGCGCCACGCTGGGTGCGCTGGATCTGATCACCGCTATGTTCGCCTCCGATCGCAAGCCCTACATGAGCTCGTACGCCTCCATGGGCGAGTCTCCGGCCGCGCGCACCTGGCGGGCCGAGGCCATCTCCCTCGCCCGGCGGGCCGAGCGCTCGATGCTCGCGCTCGCGGCGACCGGCCCGGGCGACCACGGCCTCGACATGTCCGGGGCGGCCCGGGACTGCCGCGCGGCCATGGAGCTCATGCTCGACCTGCACGGCGCGAGCGGTTTCGCGGAGTCCAACCCGCTGCAGCGCTACTGGCGGGACGTGGCCGTGGCGAGCCGTCACCCGCACATCAACGCGTTCCTGGCGGCCAATCGGCTCTAATGTTGGCTTCAGGTTGATTGGAGAGCATGAGGGGCAAATGCATCGATCGCAGGGGGCGGGCCGGCGTGCAGATCATGATCGCGGATGATGAGGCGGCCATCCGTGAGTCTCTGGAGCGGGTGCTTCAGGTTGAAGGTCGCCGCGTCGACGATATGGACGCGGGGGGACTCAACGTTCAGATCCTCTCGGCTCACACACCGTCCGTACAGAATGTCCCCGGGCCGAGGGGCATCGACCTTGCCTATCGTCTCAACCGGCAACTCGTGGACGGGCCGATCGCCAAATATCCGGGCCGTTTCAAGGCTTCGCCACCTTGCCCTTGCGGAGCCCGCAGGCGGCGGCGGACGAACTGGAACGCTCGGTTCGGGAGGATGGCTTCCTGGGCGCACAGCGGATCGTCAATGACATGGGCGAGCCGACCGAGAACTCGCTCAAGAAGCCGTTCGGGCAATACTTCCAAAACGACTTCTGGGTCACGACCAGCGCATTCCCCCAGACTGAACTGCTCAGTCCTGCTGAAGCACATCAGCGTGGATCGACTGATGTTCGCAACCGACTACCCGTTCGCGGACATCAAGGCGCAGACCGACTGGTTCCGCGGAGTCGATCTGCCACGCGAGGACAAGGAGAAGATCGCGTTCCGAAATGCGGAGAAACTGTCCAGAATAAAAGTGCCCGTGAAGTGATCGCCGGGCCGGGTTGGTGAGACGTCTGCGCCCGATGTGGCGCAAGAGGCGGATCAGCACGTCGTGCCGTGTCCGCCGGAAGCCGGCAACGAACTGCACCCAGGTCGAACCACATCCGCAGTCAAACCCCTGGGTTCGCGGCCAATGGAGATTGCGGAGCCGAACAGCCTCGGCCTGACGTACGACTGAGGGAGCTTTCGATGAGCAAGGACGAGACGACTACTACCGCCGCCGACGCCCCCAAGAAGTCCAAGAAGATGCTGATGATCATTGTTATCGCCGCCGTCGTGCTGCTCGGTGGCGGTGGCGCCGGAGCGTTCTTCATGCTGAAGGGCGACAAGGCCGAGGCCGCTCCGGTCAAGGGCAGCGTGGTGGCCCTGGACGAGGCGATGACGATCAACCTGGCCGACGGTCACTACCTCAAGCTGAACTTCTCGCTGCAGCAGACCGCGGACGCCGGCGCCGAGTCGGTCGACACGAGCGAGGCCCGCGAGCTGGCGATCGACGAGT
>NZ_JAENHP010000004.1 GCF_016834655.1 Paractinoplanes ovalisporus | reverse complement strand
TCTCGGTCGAGTTCACCACCCAGGCCAACGGCGACGACGGCCGCTTCCTGCCCTACCTCCGCAACCCCGAGACGATGGCCCGGCCGTGGGCCATCCCGGGCACACCCGGCCTCGAACACCGCATCGGCGGCCTGGAGAAGGCCGACAAGACCGGCGACATCTCCTACGACCCGGCGAATCACGAGCACATGGTCCGCACCCGCGCCGCCCGGATCGAGGCCATCGAGGTCCCCGACGTCGAGGTCGAGGACGCCGACGAGAACGCCCGCGTGCTGGTGCTGGGCTGGGGCTCCACCTACGGCCCGATCGGCGCCGCCTGCCGGGCCCTGCGCCAGCGCGGTCTCCCGATCGCGCAGGCCCACCTGCGCCACCTCGCCCCGCTGCCGGCCAACCTCGGTGAGGTCCTGGCCGCGTACGACAAGGTGGTGATCCCGGAGATGAACCTGGGTCAGCTGGCCCACGTGATCCGCGCGAAGTACCTGGTCGACGCGGTTCCCTTCAACCAGGTCAGCGGCCTTCCGTTCACCGCCGCGACCTTGGAGAGCATGCTCGAGGACGTGGTCAAGAATGGCTAGCCCGACGATTCCGCTGACGCCGGTCAACCTCACCGCCAAGGACTTCAAGTCCGACCAGGAGGTCCGGTGGTGCCCCGGCTGCGGTGACTACTCGATCCTGGCCGCCATGCAACGGTTCATGCCCGAGCTGGGCATCCCGCGCGAGAACATCGTGTTCGTCTCCGGCATCGGCTGCTCCTCACGCTTCCCGTACTACATGAACACCTACGGGATGCACTCGATCCACGGCCGCGCGCCGGCGATCGCCACCGGACTGTCCGCGTCGCGCCCCGACCTGTCGGTGTGGGTCGTCACCGGCGACGGTGACGCGCTGTCGATCGGTGGCAACCACCTGATCCATGCCCTGCGCCGCAACGTCAACCTGAAGATCCTGCTGTTCAACAACCGGATCTACGGCCTGACCAAGGGGCAGTACTCGCCCACCTCCGAACTCGGCAAGATCACCAAGTCGACCCCGGCCGGCTCGGCCGACTCACCGTTCAACCCGCTGTCCCTGGCCCTCGGCGCCGAGGCGACGTTTGTCGCCCGGACCATCGACTCGGACGCCAAACACCTGCAGTCGGTGATGCGGGCCGCGGCCCAGCACCAGGGCTCGGCGTTCGTCGAGATCTACCAGAACTGCAACATCTTCAACGACGGCGCGTTCGAGCTGATCAAAGACGCCGGCACCCGCGACGACCACCTGATCCGCCTGGAGCAGGGCCAGCCGATCACGTTCGGCGCCGACGGCCGGTTCGCGGTCACCCACCCCGCCGGCGGCTTCGGCCTCAAGGTCGAAGAAGGCGGCGAAGCGATCGTCCACGACGCCACGGTCGACGACCCCGCCTACGCGTTCGCCCTGACCCGGCTCTCCGGCTCCGACCTGGGAACCACCCCGATCGGCGTGTTCCGCAACGTGCAACGCCCGTCCTACGACGAACTGATCACCAAGCAACTGGTCGACGCCAAGGCCCAGGCCGACGGCACCGCCGAGCAGATGCTCGACAACCTGCTCACCAAGGCCGACACCTGGACCATTATCTAGGCCTGCCGTTTCTCCGGACCCCTCGGTACGATGTCAGACCTCATCGATACCGGGGGGTCCTGCCGTGACCGAGACACCCGATCCCGAGCTCCACAAGCTGCTCAACACCGAGGTCGCACATTCGGCCCGGGTGTGGAACTACCTTCTCGGCGGCAAGGACAACTTCGCCGCCGACCGTGAGGCTGCCGAATACGCGCTGGCTCTGATGCCCGAGCTGGTGCAGTCGGCCCGGGCCAACCGCGAGTTCCTGGGCCGGGCGGTCCGCTTCCTGGCCGGTGAGGCGGGCATCCGCCAGTTCCTCGACATCGGCACCGGCCTGCCCACCGCCGACAACACCCACGAGGTGGCGCAGGCCGTCGCGCCGGACAGCCGGATCGTCTACGTCGACAACGACCCGACGGTTCTCGTGCACGCGCGGGCGCTGCTGACCAGCTCACCCGAGGGCGCGACCGACTATCTCGACGCCGACCTGCGGGACACGGCGACCATTCTCGACGGCGCCGCCCGCACGCTCGACCTGAACCGTCCGGTCGCGATCATGCTGTCCGGGTCGGTCAACTTCGTGGTCGACGACCCGGAGGCGTACGCGGTGGTCGATCGCCTGGTCGAGGCCGTGCCCGCCGGCAGCTATCTGGTCGTCTCGCACCCGACCAAGGAGGTCAACGGGCCGGCGGTCGAGGAGTCGATGCGCCAGTGGAACGAGAGCGGCGCGGCGCCGATCACCGCCCGCAGCCGCGAGGGCATCGAGCGGTTCTTCACCGGGCTCGAACTGGTGCCGCCCGGCGTGGTGACCTGCTCGGCCTGGCGGCCCGACCCGTCCCGGCAGGAGATCACCGACAAGGTCTCCGAGTTCGCCGGGGTGGGGCTCAAACGCTAGACGGCGACGTCGACGCTGCTGCTCTCGTCGCGGATGTAGACGATCAGGTCGCCGGTCTCGATGGTGACCTTCTGCTCGCCGCCCAGGGGCAGCACCTTGCCCCGCCGGATCAGCGCGACGGCCAGCGTGGACAGTTCGCGCGGGTTGCGGCCGACCTCGGCCCGCTCGGCGCTGCGCATCGCCAGCGCCATGCCCGCGCCGGGGGTGAGCAGGTCTTCCACGACGTCGATGAGCGGCGGCGCGGTGGTCGTGAGGCCGAGCAGACGGCCCGCGGTCGCCGACGAGACGATCACGTGGTGGGCGCCGCTCTGCTTGAGCAGTGCGGCGTTCTCCTGCTCCCGCACCGACGCGATGATCCTGACCTGGCCGGCGGTGAGCTGGCGGACGGTCAGCGTGATCAGCACCGAGGCCTCGTCGCTGTCGGTCGCGATGATGACGGCCTTGCAGTTCTTGACGTCCGCCTCGAGCAGCACGGCCGAGCGGGTCGCGTTGCCCTCAATCACCGCCAGTCCGTTGGCCTGGGCCTGGCGTACGCCGTCGGTCCGGTTCTCGACCAGGACGATCCGCGACTTGTCGTAGCCCGTCTCCAGCAGCGCGGCGACCGCGGCCCGGCCCTTGGTGCCGTAGCCGCAGATGATGATGTGGTCCTTCAACTTTCGCCTCCACCGCGTCACCCGCAGGCTGTTGCGGTATTGATCGGTCAGCACCTCGAGGGTCGTGCCGACCAGGATGATCAGGAAGAGCACACGCGCCGGCGTGATGAACAGGACGTTGATCAGGCGCGCGTGCGGTGTGACCGGCGTGATGTCGCCGTAGCCGGTGGTGGAGAGCGAGACGACCGCGTAGTAGAAGCAGTCGAGCAGCGTGAGGCCGTCCTCGTTGACGTCCCGGTAGCCGTCACGGTCGGCATAGATGATCGCGACCGTGACGAGGACGAGTGTGATCGCCAGCGCGAGCCGGATGGCCAGCGCGCGAAGGGGGCCCTGACGGACCCTCGGCAGATTGATCATGAGATGCCCCGCACGGTGACACCATAGCGATCGGACCTGGGCCGACCACCCAGGACATCACATTAATAAACGTTAAGGGAACATCATCTCTCGACTTCGGCACGCAGCGGGAAAGCCGGATCGACAACCTTGTATGCCACCGACAGGCGTTCGAAAACTGCTGTGATGACACGACGCCTCGCTGTAGTCCTCACCCTCGTGCTGGCCCTCCTCGCGCCGGCCGGGACAGCCCGGGCCGCCACCACCGACAAGGCCTCCGTTCTGGCGAACTGGACACAACCGACCTCGACCAGCACGGCCGCCTGGAACGCGGCCCGCCTCGACCGCGAGCCCTGGACCGGCTACGGCTTCGACTGGACCACCGACTACTGCTCGGCCAGCCCCGAACGGCCGCTCGGCTTCGACTTCAGCAACGCGTGCTGGCACCACGACTTCGGCTACCGCAACTACAAGGACCTGGGACAGTTCAAGGCGAACAAGGCTCGCGTCGACGACACGTTCTATGCCGACATGAAGCGCGTCTGCGTCAGATACCGGGTGATCGCGCGGGCCGCCTGCTACAGCGTGGCCTGGGCCTACTACCAGGCCGTGCACGTGTTCGGCTCGATCTCACTCGTCCGCCAGGCCGACCTGGACCGCGCCGAGGCGCTGATGGACCGCTAGCGACTGGGTGAACCGGGTCGCGCCGTCCTCGAGGTCCGGGTGCTCGACGGCGAGCGCCATCGCGACGATCCGGTCGAACCCCAGACCGACCCCGTCCGCGTACGCGGCGTCGAAGGCGGCATCACCCAGCGAACCCCGCAGGGACAGTTGCTGGTCGGCCCAGAAACGCCCGAACATCTCCGTACGCCGGGCTCCGCGCGCCGCTTCGGCCCCGCCGAACAGCACCGTGGCGGTCGCGGGGTCACCACCCATCGCGCAGCGCACCGCGATGGCCGCCACCGCGTCGGCCGCCGCGCCCCGGAACCCGTGCCGCAGCCGGGACCGCAGCGCCACCACCAGGTGGTCGTGCCCGGCGACCAGGTCACCGCGGCGCAGCGCGACCATGCCGAGCAGCCAGTCGACCGTCCGTTTGCCACGGTGCTCGGGACAACTCGCCTCGGCCTGCCGGGCGGCGCCGAGCAGGTCGGCCGCCGGGGTGAGCTCGTCGCGTCGCCACAGCAGCTCGGCCAGGGCGATCACAGCCGGCAGGGCTGATTCGGCCACCCCGTTGCGCTCGGCCTCGGCGATCACCTCGCGGCACAGCTGCTCGGCCTGGTCGTACCGGCCGTCTTGGATCAACGAGGTCCGGTGCCCGGCCAGGGAACGCATCAGCAGCGGCTGGTCCTCCTCGGCCCGGGCGATCCGCTCGGCCCGGACGAGGAAGCGCGTACGCTCCGCCCGGTCGTCGGCCAGACCGGCGTGCACCAGATGCGCGTACGCGAGCACCGCCGGTTCCACCTCGACCCCGTCGAGCCGCTGGTAGAGGCGGAACAGCAGGTCCCGGCCCTCCCCGGCGCCGCCGTGCTCACGCCACCACGGGTCGAGCACGAGAGCCAGGCGCAGGCCGGTACGCACGCTGCCCTTGGTCGCGGCCCAGCGCAGCGCGGTCTCCCACTCCGGCACATAAGGCGTCATCTCGGTGAGCGACGTCGTCCGCGGCTGGCCGTCGGTGTCGACCGCGACGGATTCCAGCGTGTGCAGGGCCCAGGCCGCGTGCCGGTCACGCGCGGCGCGCTCGTCACCGGCGGCGGTCAGGCGGCGGGAGGCGTACGCGCGCACCTGTCCGGAAAGGCGGTAGCGCGGCCCCGGAACGACCTCGACCAGGGACTTGTCGGAGAGTTCGGAGAGGGCGCCGAGCGCGTCGGCCGACCCGCACCACTCCACCGTGGCCAGGTCGACCGTGCCGGCGAAGACGGCGAGGCGGCGCAGCAGCCCGGCCGCCGGAGCGGTCAGCGTGCGGTAGGACCAGTCCAGAACGGCGGTCAGGCTCTCGTGCCGGTCGCCGCCCTCCATCTCCACCGGGTCCAACGCGGCCAGCGGGTCGTCCAGGCGGGCCGCCAGCTGGGCCGCCGAAAGGGAGCGCAGACGAGCCGCGGCCAGCTCGATCGCGAGCGGTGAACCCTCGAGCCGGGCCGCGACCTCGGCCAGGTCGGTCTGGTCCTCGGCCAGGCCGGGGCGTCCACCACGCGCCTCGGTCGTGCGCTCGGAGAGCAGCGTGAAGGCGTCCCCGGGCGACAGCGGCGGGATGCGCCAGACGACCTCGCCCGCCACGTTCAGCGGCACCCGGCTCGTGACCAGCACGTTCACCCGCGGACAGCGGGCCAGCAGACGGCGTACGAGGGTGGCGCCGGCGGCCGGGGAGGCGTCGGCGGTCTGCAGGACGATCAGCATGTGCCGGGTCGAGCAGTGTTCCAGCAGCGTCTCGAGCACGGGACGACCCGGCTCGGTGCGCACACCCAGGGCCGCGGCCAGCGCGGGCGCCAGTCCGTTCGGCGCGCCGGCGACATCCACATTCCAGACCCCGTCCCCGTACGAGGTCAGCAGAGGCTCGGCCACCGCAAGCGAGAGTCGCGTCTTGCCCGCGCCACCGGGGCCCGCGACCGTGACGATGCGGTGGCGCTGCAGGAGCCCGGTGACCTCGGCCAGCTCGTTGCGGCGGCCCAGGAACGGGGTGATCGGGGCGGGGAGGTTGTGGGTGGCCGCTCCCGGGGTGCGCGGGCGGGGGAAGTCACGCTCCAGACCCGAGGCGAGGATCTGGAAGAGGCGCTCGTCGTCGTCGAAGCCGCGCAGGCGGTGCGGGCCGAGGTCGAGCAGGGTCTGCGGGGCCTCCGTGGCTTTTGTCTCCGGCTCATGGGGGGCCGTGCCGGCTCCGGACGTCAGGATGGCGAGGGCGGTCGCTCCCGAGCAGAGGATCTGTCCGCCATGCGCGGCCGAAGCGACGCGGGAAGCGCGGTGCACCTCGGCGCTGGCGTACTCGTCGCCGTGGGGACGAGCCCACCCGGTGTGCATGCCCATACGCACCCGGGGTGCGACGTCCGGACTGGGCCAGTCGTGTGCGGACAGTTGCCGTTGAGCCTCCACACAGGCCGCGATCGCTGACGCCGGATCGTGGAAAGCAATGAAAAAACTGTCACCCTCAGTGAAGAGCTCGACACCGCCGAAGTAACTCAGCGCATTCCTCATCACCGAGCGGTGATCGCCGAGGACCAAGCCGTAGTCGTCACCTAGCATCCGGGCCAACCGCGTCGAGCCCTCGATGTCGGTGAACACAAAGGTCACCAGCCCGCTCGGCAGCTCGGTCCGTCCCGACACGGTTGAACCTCCGCCCCCTTTGGGAAGTCAAGTCTCATGCTGCCGTATCACTGCGTCACCGGCCATCGTAGAAACGGACGGTAATCATCCACCCGCCACGGCCGACCCCGGACGAAGGACATTGGTAGCTTCGTTAAGCACTACGCGTGACGTAACGAAATGGATCGAGCCGGGTCACGCCGCAGTTGGCCAGTTCCGGCCGCCCGTTCGGCGGTCCCCGCAAGAGGCACGGTGTGCGACGGCTCGCCAAGCCCTCTCCGTACCGCTAGATCATCATATTTCCGGTGCCGTCGCCGCAGGTCGCACCGTTGGTCCGCCGTACGGGAAGATCGCGTTGTTTTCCCCGGCCGGGTGCATCTCCGGGCCGGGTGTCCCGCTATGTGGACCCCGATCGGCTCTCGTGAAGCGATTCCCGGGTCTGAAGCCCGCCGCCGGTGTTGAGGGCGGCCGAGGTCATCGCCCCCGCCAGAGGTCGCCGACGTGTGGGGTTGCGATCTCGCCGGGCGGACGCCGTTTGCCTTGTCGGCGCCGTCCTGGGTGGTCACGGACGCCGGGCTGCGGTCGTCCTGGTTGGGCTCTCACCTGCGGCGCTCGGGCCGGGCCTCGGTCCCCGTTCGTGGTCGGTGGTCCGTTCGGGCTGCGGCGCTCGGGCCGGTCCGTTCGGCCGTGGCGCTCGGGCCGGACCCATTCATGCTGGCCCATTCGGGCGTGGCGCTCGAGCTGGTCCGCTGCAGACTGGGCCGTTCGGCCGTGGGGCTCGGGCCGGTCTGTTCAGGCTGGTCCGTTCGGGCCGCGGGCCGTCAGCAGCCGCAGGCACCGCCACAACAACCGCCGCCGCCGGCCGGGGCGGCCGGGCGTGCGGACGCAGTCCCACCACGACCGGTGAAGGCAACCGTCGAGAGCAGCTTGACCGTGTCGGCGTGCCCCTGCGGACAGGCCGTGGGCGCGGAGGCCTCACTCATCGGCCGGTTGACCTCGAACGTGTCACCACAGGCCCGGCAGCGAAACTCGTAACGCGGCATGCCGAAAGCCTAGGCCCTCGCCCCAGCCACAGAAAGGCGACGCCCCTACCCTGCCTCCTGCTCCCAACTAGGCCTACCCCACCCAACCGGGGGCGGGCCCAGACCGTACTCCACGGCCCTGAGAAATCGGCGAGTTATCCACAGGCAGAAACGAGCCTGGCAGTTATCCACAGGCATCGAAGCGGGCACTCGGCGGCGGGCCCGGGTTGGGTAGTGTCGTCGGCGTGGTGGAGCGGCAGGACAAAGAGGTGCCAAGGCCCGAGCTGAGAGCTGCGGCGCCCCATCTGGGTGGCCCGTTGGGCAGCTCCGGGGCGGCCCCGCTCGAGCAGCCTCCGGCCGCCTCGGCGAGCTCCGACCACGATGCGACTTCCGAGACCGACCACCCCGACGAGACAGGATCGGCGAGCGGTCGGCCGACCACCGGAGAGCCGGCTTCACCGGCGGCAGGGGACGCGGCCGGCCCGAGTGTGGGCACAGTCCGGCCAGGAAAGCCCGGCGCAGGAGGAGCGAGCACGAGCCCCACGGGCGCAGGCACTTCGGGAACAGGCAGCGCGGGCGGCCCGGCAGTAGGCGCGAGCGGCCCGGGGACGGGCAACGCCAGCGGCACGGGAACAGGCAGCGCGGGCGGCCCGGGAGTGGGCGGGGCGGCCGCGGGTGCTGTCGGCTCGGGCGCCGCTGGAGCGACGAAGGCCGGCGGGCCGAAGATTGCGCCGCCGGCGGGGCCCATGAGCGAAGTGGAACGGGCCGCCCGGCTCAGCGCGGCCCCGGGGAAAGAGGACTCGGCCGCCGACAAGGCCCAGGACAAAGCGCGAACTGCCACCGACAAGGCCGAGGCCAAAGCGGGGGCCGTCGCCGACAAAACAGCAACGGGCGCCGACAAGGCCGGAGAAAGCACGGACAAAGCGGGGACCAGCACGCCGACCGTCACCAAGGGCGGGGCGGACGGCAAGGCCGGCAGTCCGGCCAGCGTGGGAGTAGCGGTTCGGCGGCGGTCGGGGCTCGGGCGGGTTGGTCGCGGGGTTGCGTCCTGGGCCAAGCGGCCCAGCGGGCGGCTCATCGTGCCGGCCGTCATCGCCGTCTTGTTGCTGGGTGCGGCGGGGACGGCGGGGGCCTATCTCGTTCCGGAGGCGCTTCAGTCGGCGCCGTCGCCCAGCGCTACTCCCGGTTTTCCGCTCGACGCCGCCGGTGGCGTGCCCTCGGCGGGGCAGCCGGGTGGGCTGCCGGGAAGTGATCCGGCGGGGCTGCCCAGCGCGTTCGCGCCCTCGCAAGGGCCGGCCGTGGCGCCGACCACCGCTGTGCAGAACGGGGTCCGGCCGGCCGACGCGCTCGCGGGGTGGGCGGGGCAGATCGGCACGCGGGTCGGGATTCCGGTGGTGGCCGTGCAGGCGTACGGGTATGCCGAGCTGGTCACCGTGCGCACCAACCCGGCCTGCCGGCTGAGCTGGACCACCCTGGCCGCGATCGCGTACGTCGAGTCTTCGCACGGCAGCGCCAACGGGGCCGTGCTCTCCACCGACGGCACGGCCATGCCGCCGATCCTGGGGCTGCCGCTCGACGGGAAGGGCGGGCGGCAGCTGATTCCGGATACCGACCGGGGCGCGCTCGACCAGGACACCACCTATGACCGGGCGGTCGGGCCGATGCAGTTCATCCCGGCGACCTGGAACTCCTACAAGGTGGACGCCGACAACAACGGGATCGCCGACCCGAACGACATCGACGACGCGGCGCTGACCGCGGCCAAGTACCTGTGTCAGAACGGGCGGGACATGTCCAAGCCGGAGTCGTGGTGGGACGCGATCCTGTCGTACAACGCGGTCCGGCCCTATGCACAGAAAGTGTTCGACGCGGCCAACGATTACGGGAAGCGGTCGCGGAGCTGACGTCAAAGTTGCACGCAGGGTGACGATACCTACACATTTACGTTCGGAGCACTTCCCAGACGGAACGCTTACCGGCAAGCTGTACGAGTGAGGGTGCGTGAATGGGATCCCCGGACCGCGTCGGCGGCGGAGATCCGGTCGCTCGTGGAGACGGTGAACGCGGTGCTGGCCGCCGACCTCCCCGACGACCCGGCGTGGGTGGACGGTCAGGTCCGCGAATACCTCGCCGAGACCATGCCCGGCGAGCGCCGTCTGAGCTGGGTGGCCGAGGACGACCGGCTGCCCGAGGGCGAGAGCGAGATCTTCGCCCACATCAGCATGCTGCTGCTCGGTGACATCGGCGTGCTCGAAGTTCTCGTACGTCCCAGCCTGCGCCGCCGTGGTCTGGGGCGCCAGCTCGTGGCGGTCGCGGCCCGCCGGGCGTACCACGAAGGCTTCTCCACCATCGGCGTCGAGGCCATCGGCGGCACCCCGGCCATCGCGTTCTACGAGTCGCTGGGCTTCGAGCGGGAGTACGTCGAGACCCGCAGCGTCCTCACCCTGTCCTCGATGGACTGGCCCTCCCTGACCGTCATGGCGAACGGTATCGGCGCCGGCTACAGCGTCGAGTTCCACCCCGGCGGCCCGCCCGACCACCTGCTCGAGGCGTACGCGCAGGCGAAGCTCGAAGCCCAGGACGACGACGATGACCTCGACCTGGCGCCCCGCTCGTCCGACCCGCAGCGGCTCCGCGACTCGCTCGACACGTTGCACAAGCGCGGCCTGACGCCGTACATCGTGCTCGCCGTGCACGACGACACCGGTGTCGTGGCCGGGCTCACCGAAGTCGTCGTCCCCGCTCACCACCCGGAACGCGCCGATCAGTACGACACGATCGTCGTGCGCGACCACCGCGGCTACGGCATCGACCGCGCGATCAAGGCGCGCATGCTGTTCGAGCTGCGCTCGGCCGAGCCGGGGCTGCGCGAGGTGCAGACGTGGAACGCACAGCACAACGAGTCCATGCTCAAGGTCAACGCCGAGCTGGGATATCAGGCCGACCGCGACTGGTACGAGTACGGTGCCGACGTCGCGCAACTGGTTCAAAGCCTCGAGTCCATCGATTAAGCTCAAACTCCGCGACCGGACGACGCCGAGCGCCCGCCGACGCCACCGCCGGTCCGCCGTGGAGGCACCGTGCCGGGTCGCTCGCTGGTCGCCGCTCTGAGAAAGACAGCTGCGCCGAAAAAGGTGGCTGCGCCGGGAAGGACAGACGCCTTCATGGGTGCGACCGCGCTCAGAAAAGCACTCATGAGGACGACTGCGGCCGCCCTCATGACAACCGCCGTGCTGATGGCGCCCACCCCGGCCCAAGCGACGGCCACCGACCCGCTGACGGTGGGCGTGATCCAGGGCAACACCGCCCGGTCCCCGTACGCGCCACCGACCGGCAACGGTTCGAGCAGTGCGAAATACCAGGTCCGCGGCGTGGTGACCCAGCTCGCCCGATCACACACCAGCGCCGGCGTCGAGCAATACGGCTTCTTCCTGCAGAGCCGCAAGAACAACACCGACGGCGACCCGGCGAGTTCCGACGGCGTCTTCGTCTACATGGGCACGTTCAGCACGTTGATCGGCGGCTACACCCCCAAGCCCGGTGACGAGATCATCATGAGCGCCCGCGTCGCCGAATACTTCAATCTCACCCAGCTGACCAGCGCCGAATGGGTCACCATCCTGGCCACCGGGCTCGACCTGGCCTCCGAGGTGCAGATCGACGATGCGATCCCGCCCGCCCAGAGGACTGCGTCCGACCTCTACTGGGAACAGCGCGAGGGCATGCAGCTGCGGGTGCGCGCGGGCTCCGGCGTCGTCTCGAACACCAAGACCTACGCGTCCACCGACGACGCCGAGGTGTGGCTGGTCGACCGCGACGATCCCCTGATGAAGCGGCCCGATCCGTACGCGCGAAGGGTCTTCCGCGACGCCCACCCGCTCGACGACGTGCCCGGCCCGGCCGACAACGGGAACGGCAACCGGATCATGCTCGGGCCGATGGGTGTGAAGGCCGCGGCCGGCGACAGCTCGGTGGTGCTCCCGCCCGCCCGCACCTTCGACACCACCAGCGGCGACGCGGTCGGCGGCGTCTACTTCGCGTTCAACAAGTACGGCATCCAGGTCGCCGCCGTCGCCTTCACCCGCGGCGCCGACCCGGCCGCGAACAATCCGCCGCGCCCGGCCAACCGGCAACGCGAGGTCTCGATCGCCACGTTCAACGTCGAGAACCTGTACGACTTCCGCGACGACCCGAACGACGGCTGCGACTTCACCGGCAACACCGGCTGCCCGGGTGTCACCCCGCCGTTCGACTACACCCCCGGCAGCCAGTCCGAGTACGACAACCGGCTCGGCCGCCTCGCCCGCCAGGTCACCACGGGCCTGCACAGCCCCGACCTGATCCTCGTGCAGGAGGCCGAGGACCAGGACATCTGCCGGGTCGTGGCCGCCGCGTTGAGCTGCGGCACCGCCGACAACGCCGACGGCAAGCCGGACACGCTGCAGGAACTCGCGCTGACGATCGGCCGCAACGGCGGTCCCGCGTACGACGCCGCCTCCGACCGTGGCGGCGCGGACGCCCGGGGCATCGTGTCGGGCTTCCTGTTCCGCACCGACCGGCTCTCGCTCGTCGCCGCCGACCGGATGTCGTTGCCGGTGACCTATCGGGGCGCTCCCCTGCCGGGCAACGCCGACGTCGCCAACCCCAAGACGTTCAACGCCGTGCTGCCGGCCGACGTCGACCGTTCGACCGGAGTGGACGGCGACAATGTCTTCACCCGGGCCCCGCAGGTCGGTCTTTTCGAGGTGCGCGCTGCGCCCGGCTCGCCCGACAGCTACCAGCTCTGGGCGATCAGCAACCACTTCTCGTCGGGGCCGGAGACCCGTGTCGGCCAGCGGCGCGAGCAGGCCGCGTACAACGCCGCAATCGTCGCCGCCGTCGAGGCGTCCCGTCCGGGGGCGCGCGTGGTCCTCGGCGGCGACCTGAACGTGTTCCCGCGGCCGGACGACCCCACGCCGGCCACGCCCGGTGATCAGCTCGGCCCGCTCTACACCGCCGGCCTGCACAACCTCTGGGACAACCTGGTCGCCGACGCTCCGAGCACCGCGTACTCGTACGTCTTCGAGGGCCAGGCGCAGACACTGGACCAGCTGTTCGTCAACAACGCGCTGTTAGGCGACCTGATCCAGATGCGCTCGGCGCACCTCAACGCCGACCACCCGGACGCCGTCAGCGACCACGATCCGCAGGTGGCGCGCTTCCACTCACGGGCCGGGCTGACGGTCGGGGACGCGCGCGTGGTCGAGGGCGACTCGGGGCGGACACCGCTGATCTTCCCGGTCACGCTGACCCGGCCGCTGAGCCGGGCGTTGACGGTCTGCGCGGCCACCGTGCCGGGAACGACGACCCTGCCGTACGCCGACTTCGACCCGTACCTCGGTTGCCGCACCATTCCGGCCGGTTCGACCCGGGTCGAGTTCCCGGTTCAGGTGCGCGGCGACCGCCTGCGCGAGCGGGACGAGCAGCTCACGCTCGAGGTGGCGGCGCTTTCCGCCGTACGGGTCGTGGCCGGCACCGGCACGGGCACCATCGTCAACGACGACTAGTAGCGGTTGCGGAGCATCTGGGCGACCTCGGTGGCCCAGTACGTCAGCGTGACCTGAGCGCCGGCCCGCTTGATCGACGTCAGCGACTCGATCATGACCCGTTCCCGGTCGATCCAGCCGTTGCGGGCCGCGGCCTCGACCATCGCGTACTCGCCCGACACCTGGTAGGCCGCCACCGGCACGGTGACCCGCTCACGGATCGCGGCGATCACGTCGAGGTATGGCAAAGCCGGCTTGACCATGACGATGTCCGCGCCCTCGGCCACGTCGAGGTCGACCTCGCGCAGCGCCTCGCGCAGGTTCGGCGGGTCCTGCTGGTACTGCCGGCGGTCGCCCTGCAGGGTCGACTCGACGGCTTCGCGGAACGGGCCGTAGAACGCGCCCGCATATTTGGCCGAGTAGGCCAGCACCGAGACGTCCTGATAGCCCGCTTTGTCGAGAGCGCGCCGGATGACCCCGATCTGGCCGTCCATCATCCCGGACGGCCCGACCATGTGGACCCCAGCGTCAGCCTGGGCCACGGCCATCTCGGCGTAGATCTCCAAGGTGGCGTCGTTGTCCACCGAGCCGTCCGAAGCCAGCACGCCGCAGTGCCCGTGATCGGTGAACTCGTCGAGGCACAGGTCACCCATGACGACCGTCGAGTCGCCGACCTCGGAGATCAGGTCCCGGATGCCGACGTTCAGGATCCCGTCCGGCTCGAGGCCCGCGGACCCCGTCGCGTCTTTGTGCTCGGAGGTCGGGACGCCGAAGAGCATGAGCCCGCCGACGCCGGCCGCGACCGCCTCGTGCGCGGCCTTCCGCAACGAATCGCGCGAATGCTGCATCACACCGGGCAGCGAGCTGATCTCGCGCGGCTCGGTCAGCCCCTCCTTCAGGAAGAGGGGCAGGATGAGCTCGGCCGGCGCCAGCCTGGTCTCTTCGACCAGGCGGCGCATGGCCGGGCTGCGGCGGAGGCGGCGCGGACGGACATCCGGGAACGACATGACGAAACCCCTAGCGGAAGCGAAGAGCCGTAGGTCCCTGCACCTTGGAGCCGCGCCGCTGCTTGGCCGGCATCGCGGCCAGCTTCTCGCGCAGCTCCACCGCGTACGACGCCAGCGCCTCGACCAGGTCCGGCACCGAGGCGTGCTGGGGCTGGACGTCGACGCGCAGGCCGAACTCGGTGGCCGTCTCGGCGGTCTTGGGGCCGATGACCGCGACGACCGTGCGGGCGTGCGGTTTGCCGGCGATGCCGACCAGGTTGCGTACGGTGCTGGACGAGGTGAAGAGCACCGCGTCGAAGCCACCCGACTTGATCGCGTCACGGATCTCGGCCGGCGGCGGCGCCGCGCGAACGGTCCGGTAAGCGGTCACGTCGTCGACCTCCCAGCCGCGCTCGATGAGCCCGGCCGCGAGCGTCTCGGTGGCGATGTCGGCCCGGGGCAGCAGCACCCGGCCGACCGGGTCGAGGATCTCGTCGTGCGGGGAGAACTCGGCCAGCAGGCCCTCGCTCGACTGCTCGCCCTTGGGCAGCAGCTCGGGCTGGATGCCGAAGGCGCGCACGGCGTCGGCGGTCGCCTCACCGATGCAGGCGATCTTCACGCCGCCGAAGTGGCGGGCGTCGAGGCCGTGCTCGTCGAACTTCTCCCAGACCGCGCGAACGGCGTTGACCGAGGTGAAGACGACCCAGGCGTACCGGCCGTCGACCAGGCCCTTGACCGCGCGCTCCATCTGGGCCGGGGTGCGCGGGGGCTCGACCGCGATGGTCGGCACCTCGCACGGGATGGCGCCGTAGGCCCGCAGACGCGCGCTCATCGCGCCGGCCTGCTCCTTGGTGCGCGGCACCAGCACCTTCCAGCCGTACAGCGGGCGGTTCTCCCACCAGCTCATCGAGTCGCGCTCGGCGACGTCGGTGCCGACGGTGAGCACCACGCGGCCGGTGAAGCCGAGCGCGGCGGCCACGAAGCTGTCGACCGTCGAGGTGGTCGTGTACTGCGTCTCGCCGGTGCCGTCGCCGGTCACCGCGACCGGGATGCCCGGCTCGACACCGGCGGCGAGCAGGCCGTCACGCACGGCGGCGAGGTCGCCCGCGTCGACCGCGACGGCGAACGAGCCCTTGAGGGCCGCGGCGGCGAGCGCCTCGAAGTCGAGGGCGCCGACGTCACCGACGTCGGCCGTGACGCGCACGCCGGGCAGCGGGACGCCGGCGTAGGTGGCCACACCTTCGGCCTGACCCAGACCGGGCACGACCTCGAAGTGCACCGCGGTGCGGGCGACCGCCTGCACCTCCTTGACCACGGACTCGTGGCCGAACGGGTCACCGGCGACGAGGTGCACGGCGGACAGGCCGGACTTGGCCGCGGAGAGCAGCACCTTGGCGACGTCGCCGGGCGCTCCCTCGGCCGGGCTGAACTGGGCGTCCTCCTTGGCCTCGGACCGGATGGCGGTCAGCAGGGACTCGGGGACTCCACGGTCGTAGACCACCTGGTCGGCATCGGTGAGTGCGGCGTGCGCGCGGCGGGTCAGCAGTTCCGGGTCGCCTGGTCCGGCGCCGACGAACGCGATGCGTCCTGCTGGCTTGCGGGCGGTGCGGGTGGTCATTCTGTGCTCCCGATCAGGGTGTCGGCGCCGTTGTCGAGGAGATCGGCGGCGAGCGCCTTGCCGATCTCCGCCGCGTCGGCGGGCGTTCCGGTGCGCGACAGCCGGATGGCTCGAACCCCATCCGGGCTGATCACCGCACCGCGCAGGTAAATCTCGTCGCCTTCCTCGCCTTCGGCGAGCTCGGCGTGTGCCGCAACCGGGGCGGAGCACCCGGCCTCGAGCGTGGCGAGCATCGCCCGTTCCGCCGTGATGGCGGCCCGGGACGGTGCGTGGTCGATTGCGGCCAGCAGTTCGACCAGGTCTGTGTCGTCGGCCCGGCACTCCACCGCCAGCGCGCCCTGGGCCGGGGCGGGCAGCATGAGCATCGGGTCGAGCGTTTCCGCGATCTCGGCGACCCTGCCGATCCGCACCACGCCGGCCCGGGCGAGAACAACGGCGTCCAGATCGGCCTCGGGTCCGTGAACCCGGGCGATCCGGCTGTCGATGTTTCCGCGGATCGGCGTGACCTGCAACTCTAGGCCCAAAGCATGCAGTTGCGCGATTCGGCGCACCGCGCCCGTTCCGATCACCGAACCGGGCGGGAGCTCGGCCAGTGTGCGGCCGCCCTGGGCGATCAGCACGTCGCGCGGGTCTTCGCGCGGGGGAACGGCCGCGATGTGCAGCCCGGCGTGCTCCCCGGTGGGCAGGTCCTTGTACGAGTGCACGGCGAAATCGATCTCGCCGGCGAGCAGCGCGTCACGCAGCGCCGAGACGAAGACACCCACGCCGAGCTGGGCCACCGGGGCCGAGGACCGGTCGCCGGACGTGACGATCCGCACCAGCTCGACCGGGCGGCCGGTGGCGGCGGTCAAGGCGTCGGCGGTCTGCTGCGACTGGGCGAGCGCCAGCGTGCTGCCGCGCGTGCCCAGGCGAAGAGGGGCGGTCACGCCTGTCCTCCGATCTCGGGTACGGCGTTGGCGGGTGTGGCATGGGGCACGTCCAGATCGAACAGTTCGCGCAGCAGCGTGGCGTACTGGTCGCCACCGGGTTCGGCGGCCAGCTGACGAACCCGCACGGTCGGCGAGTGCAGCAGCTGCTGGACGACGCGATGCAGCGTACGGGAAACATCGGCCCGTTGCTCCTCGCTGAATTCCGACCGGCGTGACCACAGCTTGCGCAGCTCGGCCGAGACCACGTCTTCGGCGCGGGCGCGCAGCGCGGCCACCGTGGGCGCGATGTCGGCACCGCGCAGCCAGCCCAGGAAGTGCTCGACCTCGGCGGCCACGATCTGCTCGACGGCGGCGGTCTCGGCCGCGGCCGGCATCGACCGGCGGGTGGTGGCCAGGCTGTCGATGTCGATCACGGTGACGCCGGGGATGCCGGTCGCGTCGGCGGCCACGTCGCGCGGGACGGCCAGGTCGAGCACGACCAGCGGCGCCGCCGCCTCCAGGCGCTCGCGGGTGAGCACCGGCTCGGTCGACGCGGTGGCCGAGACGACCAGGTCGGCCTCGCGCAAGGCGGCGTCCAGATCGTCGTAGCCGACGGCCACGGCCCCGTACGCCTCGGCGAGCCGGTCGGCCCGGGCCGCGCTCCGGTTCGTGATCCGCAGCGGCCCGACCCCGGCCCGGGTCAGCGTCGCGACCGAGAGCGCACCCATCGCGCCCGCGCCGATCACCAGCGCCTTGCGGCCGGTGAGATCACCCAGCTCGGACTCGGCCACGTCGAGTGCGGCGGTCACGACGCTCTGCCCGGCCCGGTCGATCCCGGTCTCGGAGTGCGCCCGCTTGCCGACCCGCAGCGCCTGCTGCATGAGCTCGTGCAGCAGGCGGCCGGCGGTGTCCGACTCGGTGGCCGCGTGGTACGCGTCGCGCAGCTGCCCCAGGATCTGGGACTCGCCCACGACCATGGAGTCGAGACCGCTCGAGACCTTGAACGAGTGCAGCACCGCCGCCTCGTCGTAGTGCACGTAGAGGTGACCAGCCAGCTCGGTGGCCGGGATGCCGGAGACCTCGGACAGCACGTTGCAGACGTCGCCGAGACCGCCGTGGAACGTGTTCACCGCCGCGTAGATCTCGACCCGGTTGCAGGTGGAGAGGACGACCGCCTCACCCACGAACGGCTGGGCGACGAGCTTCTCGAGCAGCCCGGGCACGGCTTCGTCGGCGATGACAAGCCGTTCGAGCGTGGCGACGTCGGCGGTGCGGTAGGACGCACCGACGCTGAGAAGATTCACGACCCGACCGCCTCCTGGTTGCCCGCCGCCGGGGCGGACCGGCCGCCCGGCAACGCGGTCAGCGATGCCTTGCGGTGTTCATGGAAAGAGAGAATCTGCAGCTCGATGGCGAGGTCGACCTTGCGGACGTCGACGTTGGCCGGAACCGACAGCACACACGGAGCGAAGTTCAGGATGCTGGTGACGCCCGCGTCGACCAGCACGTCGGCCACGGCCTGGGCGGCGCGGGCGGGGGTGGCGATCACGCCGATCGCGATGTTCTCTTCGACCGCGACCCGCCCCAACTCCTCGATGTGGCGCACGGTCAGGCCCTGGATCTGCTCGCCGACCTTGGCCTCGTCGGCGTCGAACAGCGCCACGATCTTGAAGCCGCGGCTGGCGAACCCGTCGTAGCCGGCCAGCGCGTGGCCGAGGTTACCGAGACCGACCAGGCAGACCGCCCGGCGCTGGTCGAGGCCGAGAACGTACTCGATCTGCTCGATCAGCAGGGTCACGTCGTAGCCGACGCCCCGGGTGCCGTACGAACCGAGGTGTGAGAGATCTTTGCGGAGTTTCGCCGAGTTGACCCCGGCCGCCGCGGCCAGCCCCTCGCTCGAGATCGTGTCCGAACCGCTGTCGCCCAGGTTGTGCAGGGCGCGCAGATATTCGGGCAACCGCGCGATCGTGGCCTCCGGCAGATCCGGGAAGGCCGGAACGGCACCGGCGCGGTCGCCTGGGGCATTACCGGGCGTAACTCCGTGACGCTGCTGGCTCATCTGACTCCGTGCCGACGAGGTGGCGAACCTGCGAACCCCCGGGCGCCTGGATCGACCGGCTGTGCTACCGGGGCTCTTCGGCATCAAAGACTAGGCGCTTGTGAAGGCGTGCACAAATCGCGATCTTGGTGGCGCAGCTGGACAAAGATCATCCAGCGTGCTATCGGGGTGAACTGTTGAAGTATGCCCGCTTCGCCCCCGCACCGACCACCCTGCTACAGGGTACGAGCGATCGCGACCGCTTCGACGAGAGTGTCCGCAACCGGGCGACCCGAGGCGCGCAACCGGGACGGGTCGGTGAAGCCGCCGGTGTAGAGCACGATCTGCCCTCCGACGGCGTCGGCCGCGGCCGCGTCGTCGAGCGAGTCGCCGATCAGCACGACCTGATCACCGGTCACCCCCAGCTCGGCGATGTGCTCGGCCAGATGGCCCGCCTTGAGGTGGCCGCCGATCTCGGTGCGCAGCCCGTCGACCCGGGTGAAGACCCCGGTCAGCCCGTACGTCTCGATGGCCGGCACCAGCTCGGAGTGGAACCACATGGACAGCAGCGACTGCGAGCCGTGCCACTCCTTGAGCGCCGCCGACGCGTCCGCCGCCAGGGTCATGTTCGTCAGACCCAGCCGGTACGCGTCGTGGAAGATCCGGTCGAGGCGGCCGAACTCCTCGTCGTCGACCGCGCGTTCGAGGATCTCGGCGTAGAACTCGGCCACCGGCCGGCGGAACCGGCTGCGGTGCTCGTCGGCGTCGACCGACCGTCCACCGACCGCCGCGAAGGCCTCGTTGGTGGACGAGACCACCAGGCTGAGGTCGTCGAGCAGGGTGCCGTTCCAGTCCCAGACAAGGTGAGTTCGCGCCACGGCGAACAACCTACAGCCGGGGCTCCCCGGGCGGTCGGGCCAGATCACGAAGGAGTCGCGACTCCTCGACCCGCCAGTAGCCGTGCTCGGCGCCGTCGAGCAGCACGACCGGCACCCGGTCGCCGTAGTCCCGTTCCAGCTCGATCGATGAGTCGACGTCGACCCGCACCCACTGACCAGGAAGGATCCGGTCGAGCACGGCCTCGGCGTCCTGGCATAGGTGGCAGCCGTCGCGGCTGATCAGGGTTACCCGGCTCACGACCCCAACTCTCTCTTACGCACCTTGCCGGTCGCCGAGTGGGGAAGCTCACGAACCAGCTCGACGGTCGGCAGCTTGAACCGGGCGAGCTGGGCCGCGCAGAAGACCTGCAGCTCGGCCGGGGTGGGCGGCGGGTCGATGGCGGCCACCACGAACGCGTGCGGCCGCTGCCCGGCGTCGTGGTCGGGCACCCCGACCACGGCCGACTCGGCGACGCCGGGATGGGAGCCGAGCACCCGCTCGATCTCGGCCGGATAGACGTTGAAGCCGTGCACCAGGATCAGCTCGTCGATCCGGTCGACCAGGTGCAGGTCGCCGTCGCCGTCGGCGTAGGCCACGTCACCGGTCGCCCACCAGCCGCCGGCGTCCGGGCCCTCGCGCCCGTCGGGCCAGTAGCCGGAGAAGAGGTTGGCGCCGCGCACCACGATCTCGCCCGGGTCGGTGCCGGCGACATCTTCGACGGAGAGGTCGAGCTCGGCCAGATCCTCCTCGGGCGAGGGCGTGCCGTCCTCCCAGAGCACCTGACCCGCGGCCGAGCGCAGCCGCAGGGACACCCCGGGCAGCGGGCGGCCGATCGAGCCGGGCTTGCCGCGGTCGCTCACCGCCGTGGTGGTCAGCACGGGCGCGGTCTCGGTCAGTCCGTATCCGACCAGGATGCTTTTGCCGGTCGCGGCGCCGAAGCGGGCCATCTCGTCCGGCACGAGCGGCGCCGCCCCGCACACGGCACTCCGCACGCTGCGCATGGCGATTTTCACGCTCGGCTGCCGGGACCAGGCCGCATACATCCCCGGCACGCCCACGGCCACGGTCACTCCACGCTCGGCGATCACCGTGAGTGAGGCCGCCGCGTCGAAACGGTCGATCAGGACGCCGGTCGCCGCGTGGTGCGCGACGCTGCCCAGGCCGGTGTTGAGCCCGTACGCGTGGAACATCGGCACCGCGAGCAGCACCACGTCATCCGGGCCGACCACAGGAGGATCGATCGCGTCGAGCTGGTCGTGGTTGGCGGCCAGCGCCGCGTGCGTGAGCATCGCGCCCTTCGGCCGGCCACTGGTCCCCGACGTGTAGAGCAGCACGGCGAGGTCATGCGCCGCCACCTCGGGCAGGTCATCGGGCGCGGTGTCCAGATCAAGATCGAGGTTTCCCCGTACGCGGGGAGGCCCGGACCCGCGCTCCCCCGCGCCCACGACGAGGGCCGCCTGGGAGTCGGCGAGCACGTAGTCGAGCTCGTCGGGCGCGTAACCCGGGTTCAGCGGCACGGCGACACGCCCCGCCCGCAACACCCCGTAGAAGGCCACCACGAACTCGATCGAGTTGCCGAGCACCAGCGCGACCCGTTCGCCGGGCGGCACGAGCGAGGCCACCCGGTGCGCGGCCGCGGTCACCCGGCGGTCGAGCTCGGCCCAGGTCATCTCGGTGTCGGTGGTGATCAGCGCGGTGCCCTCGGGCCGGCGCGCGGCGGCCCGAGCGACCGGGTCGCGGGCTGCTTCGTCCACGAGGCACGAGTCTGGCACAAACATCCACGGAAGTGGACGGCGGACACCGTGTCCGTCGCGCGGACACCCGTGTCGGTCATCGTGGCAGACGTTCCTTGTGTCTTGTCTGCGCCACTTCGTACCATTTTCGCGCAGCGCACACGGAGTGCGACTCCGTGTGTTCGGTGTCCGTGATACTTCGCGTCTAAGTAACGGACTCCACAGCCATGGGTGAGGTTGGTCTGCACAAAAGCGGGCTACTTCACCCGTTTTGCTATGAGTGATCACCCCTCATCCCGAGGAGGCCGCTGTGCCACAAAAAGCACGGAAACACTGCGAATCCCAGTCTGGCGGGACGGATCAGCAGTCGGAGCAGAGCCGCCGGGTCGAGGAGGCGCAGTGAGTCATGTTTACGCCGGGGATCCGTACCGCCCCACCCTCGCCGACAGCCTGACGGGCCTCCGTCGCTCGGTCGACGACATGATCGTCAACACCATCCGGGGGGACAGCCCGAAGCGGACCCGCAACCGCCCGCACGTCAACGAGTCGCCGGGGCAGCGGATGCCCCCGACCGGCAACGCCAAGCCGATGGCCGGCGGTGGCCGGGTGGCCGTGCCCGGCCGGCCCTCGATGCCGGCCCAGCCGACCGCCGGTCAGCGCAGCAACCTGCCGGAGGCGCCGGTCGGTGAGCAGACCGTCGTCGTGCCCGCGCAGAGCACGACCGGTCCGCAGCGCGACGCCGAGCCGCCGAAATACCCGGCCCGCCCCGACCCGGGTGACGCCGCGGCCGAGGTGTGGGCGCTGGTCGAGCGGGCCCAGGCCGGCGAGGCCGAGGCGTTCGGCCTGATCTACGACCGGTACGTCGACACCGTGTTCCGGTTCGTCTACTTCCGCGTCGGCAACCGCCAGCTGGCCGAGGACCTCACCTCGGACACGTTCCTGCGCGCGCTCAAGCGCATCGGCAGCTTCACCTGGCAGGGCCGCGACCTCGGGGCCTGGCTGGTCACCATCGCCCGCAACCTGGTCGCCGACCACTTCAAGTCGGGCCGGTACCGCCTCGAGGTGACCACCGGAGACGTGCTCGACGCCGACCGCGAGGCTCGGGGGCCCGAGGGCAGCCCGGAATCGTCGGTGGTCGACCACATCACCAACGTCGCCCTGCTCACCGCGGTCAAGCAGCTCAACCCGGAGCAGCAGGAGTGCATCGTGCTGCGGTTCCTCCAGGGCTTCTCGGTGGCCGAGACCGCGCAGACGATGGGCAAGAACGAGGGCGCCATCAAGGCACTGCAGTACCGCGCGGTCCGAGCGCTCGCCCGCCTCCTGCCGGATGGATTCCAGGCGTGACCGCCTGCACCGAGCGGCACCCAGCCGCCGCCGACCAACGGCCTCGCAGGCGAGGACCAGAAGGGCACGCCAACAGCAAGCCCAGCGTGACGGGGCTCTCTCATACCCGATACCGGACGCAGTCTCCCGTAACCGGGGACGCGTGTCGCGCGTTTGTCCGAGTGCGACCCCGGGCGGCACTGTCGGCCACCGGCTTCGTCGCGACCGCCGGCGGTGCTGCCGGCGAGACATTCACAAGCGAGGGGAGGTGCCCGCGGTGAGATTCGATTTTCTGGACCGGCGGAGCGCCGAGCGCTTCGCGGAGCTTCTCGACGAGACCACCGGCGGCCGGCGGCATCACAGCCGCGGCCCGGCCGATGAGCAGCTCGCCGAGCTGGTCGCCATCGGTAGCAGCCTGTCCACGGCACGCCCGGCGGCCCGGGTCGATCCCGAGTTCCGCACGGGGCTGCGGGCCATGCTGGTCGCCACCGCGGAACGGGACGGCATCGGCCGCACCGCGACCGCGACGGCCGTCGACGAGCCCGCCATTGCCCAGCCCACCACGGCCCGCGGGGGCCGGTTGAGGCACGGACTGCTCGGCCACGGCGGCCGCATCCGGGCCCGGGGCGCGATCGTCATCGGGGTCGCGGCCGGCGCGCTGGCCGTCTCCGGCATCTCCGCAGCCAGCGAGAACGCATCGCCGGGGGACGCCCTCTACGGGGTCAAGCGCTCGACCGAACGGGCCCAGCTGGCGATGGCCGGTTCCGACGTCACCCGGGGGCAGCTGTCGCTGGACTTCGCCCGCAACCGGCTGGCCGAGGCCGTCGCCATGCCCGGCGACGACACCGGGTTCCCCGGGGTGCTGGACGACATGGACGCCGACACCCGCAAGGGCGTCAAGCTGCTGACCACCTCGGCGGTGGCCCGCAAGGACAGCAAGCCGCTGATCACCGTCGACTCGTTCGTCGACCGGCAGCGGCAGACGCTGAGCCCGGCCTTGACCAGGCTCTCGTCGCCGAACCAGGAGCGGGCGCTCAAGTCGATCGCCCTGCTCGACTCGGTCAGCGAGCGGGCGGAGTCCCTGCGTACGGGATTGAGCTGTGAAGACACCGTCTCGGCGGGGTCGGACGCGCTCGGCCCCAAGCTGAAGGGCTGCGCGGCCGACAACGGATCGGGCAGCCAGAGCTCGTCGAAGCCGTCGGGGCAGGCCGGCAAGCCGGCCACGCGCCCCGGCAGCAAGGGCGACCCCACGGCCGACCCGCAGCAGAGCGGCGACCCGGCCGTCACGCCGTCGGCCACGACCAACCCCGGCATGAAGGGGCAGCGCGCCCAGACGAGCGCGCCGGTCCTGCCGCCCGGCGGCACACCGGTGCAGTCGACCGGCCCGGACGGTGAGATGTCGCCGCAGCTGAACGGCGACGAGGGCGAGGAAGACCCGCTCGGCGGACTGCTGGGCGGACTGCTCGGGGACGACTGAGCAAGCGCGAAGACATGGCGAGGGGCGGTTGCCGGGTGTTACCGGTGCCGCCCCTCACTTGTCACTATAGGCGCACAGGTCGTCACGATCCAGTGACAATCGGTCATAGCCCGAAGGCGTCCGGCCGTTTCTCCAGCAACTCCAGCAACGTGGCCTGAATTGTCTCGCGTACCTGGTCAGCCAGGTTGTAGACCACCATCGGGTCGTCCGCGAGGTCGGTCAGGTGCTCGGTCGGGATCGGCGGGCAGAACTGGATGAGCCACTTGCTCGGCAGCGGCACCAGACCCAGCGGGCCCAGCCATGGGAAGGTCGGCGTGACCGGGAAGTAGGGAACGCCGAGCAGCCGGGCCAGCGGCTTGACGTCGGCCAGGATCGGATAGATCTCCTCGGCCCCGACGATCGCCACCGGGACGATCGGGGTGCCCGTGCGCAGCGCCGCCGAGACGAACCCGCCGCGGCCGAACCGCTGCAGCTTGTAACGGTCGGCGAAGCGCTTGCCGATGCCCTTGAAGCCCTCGGGGAACACGCCGACCAGCTCGCCCGTGCTCATCAGGCGCTCGGCGTCGGGGTTGCAGGCCACGGTGGCGCCCGACTTGCGGGCCAGCTCGCTCACCACCGGCATGCGGAAGACCAGGTCGGCGCCGAGCAGGCGCAGATGCCTCTCTTCGGGGTGCTGGTCGCGGATCGCCACCCCCAGCATCAGCGCGTCGAGCGCGAGCGTGCCCGAGTGGTTGGCCACCACCAGGGCGCCGCCCTTGGGCGGCACGTTCTCGATGCCGAAGACCTCGGTGCGGAACCAGTCGTGGTGGAGCACGCGCAGCAGCGGCTGGAAGACGGCGTCGTTCAGCTCACGGTCGAAGCCGAACTCGTCGACCTCGTAACCACCGGTGAGCCGCCGGCGCAGGAAGGCCAGGCCACGGGCCACCCGCTGATCCCAGATGTCGAGCGTGTCGGGCTCGGGCTCCGGGGGCGTGGTGGCCGTTCCCGTTCATCGACGGCACCTCCGGGATCGGGCGACGGCCGTTGACACGGACCGGCTCGGCCGGTCGGGGCAGCGTGAAGTCGGCGTGTCCCGGCAGCATGCCGCGAAACTCGTCCTGGCTCAATGCCGGTCACCTCCGGCGGCGGCGCCGGCCCGCACCCGGCGGATGCCGTCGAGAATCGCCTTCTCGGCCGCGGCGAGGCGGTCGGCGGTGAGCGACGAGCCGTTGGCGTGGCCCTTGATGAAGTCGTCGAAGGCCTCGGCCGTGGTGCGCGGGGTGAACCCGAACTCGCGCTCGAGCCGGGTCGTGTCGACCACGCGGCCGTGCACGAACAGGTCGATCTGGTCGAAGCCGATCTGACCGATGCCGACGTTGCGGGCGACTCCGGCCAGCGTGGAGAGCGTGCCCTCGGGCAGCGGCACCGAGATGCGCCCGGCCCGCCGGATGGCCTGCGAGAGCGACAGGATGCCGGCTCCGGCCACGTTGAAGGTGCCCGCGTGTTCCTCGACGATCGAGCGGTGCAGGATCTCGAGCGCGTCGTCGACGTGCACGAACTGCAGACGCGCGTCACGGCCGAGCACGGTCGGCACGACCGGCTGGGCGAAATAGCGCGTCAGCGTGGTGTCGGCCGTCGAGCTGATGAACGGCGCGAAGCGCAGCACGGTGGCCGCGACCTCGGGCCGCCGGCGCCGGAAGCCACGCACATAGCCCTCGATGTCGAGGATGTCGCGCGCGAAGGAGCCACGCGGCACGGCCCGGGGTTCGGTGTCTTCGGTGAAGACGCCCGGGTCGCGGAACGACGCGCCGTAGGCCGCCGTCGACGAACGCACCACCAGCTTGCGCAGCCGGGGTGCGGCCTGCGCGGCGGCGAGCAGCTGCATCGTGCCGATGACGTTCTGCTCTTTCATGGCGGCCCGCCCGTGCTGGGCGTCGGGCGCGCTGGTCACCGCGAGGTGCACCACCGCCTCGGCTCCGAGGTCGGCGATCGCGCCGGACGCGGCACGCGCGTCAGCCCGGATCAGCTCGACGTCGGCCAGCAGCTCACGCAGAGCCGTGGGCGGTTCGTGCGGATCCAGGCCGACGACACGGTCGACCCGGGAATCTGCGGCGAGACGAGCGGCCACCCGGGCGCCGAGGTATCGGCTGACTCCGGTGACCACAACGACGCTGGGCGGAGAGGTCACGACGGGCGCACCTTCCGATGCGGCGTGCGGCAAGTGTCCGACCGGCCGGGAATCACACCCGGCCCCGGATCACTTGCCCAGACGACGACGCTGGACGCGGGTCTTGCGCAGCAGCTTGCGGTGCTTCTTCTTCGCCATACGCTTGCGGCGCTTCTTGACCACGGAGCCCATACGAAATGCCTCTCGAAACCTGGTGGCTCGGAACGGGTGGCGCCGGTGGCACTCCCCGATTCCGATCTGATCGACGGCCCCCGAAACGCACAGCAGTCGGGAGCCAACCGCACCAGCGTACCGGCCCGGCCGTGGCCGGGCCAAAACGGCCCCGGGACGCGTTACGCGGTCTGCGAGAAAGCGCCGCGGAGATACTCGTGCACAGCGTGCTCGGGCACGCGGAACGACCGTCCGACCCGTACGGCCGTCAGGTCACCCCCGTGCACCAGCCGGTAGACCGTCATTTTGGAGACCCTCATGAGGGCGGCCACCTCGGCCACGGTCAGGAACCGCACCTCCGAGAGCTTCTCCTCGGTCTGGGCTGGACCTGTCATGTCGTCGCACCGATCCTTTCGCAGGCACAACCGCGGCGACCGGAAGGTCTAGCGACGCGGTGGCAAACGTGCGTGTCATCAGAACGGTATCGATACGGCTGTGACCAACGCGATACGTTCCGTGAAAAAGGTCAGAAAAAGTCAAGGCCGACACGCCGGATCTGTTGCGGTTTAGACCGAATTGTTGCCCATGAGGCGGCTATCGCCCCACCAGCCCCCGTCCGAGAACGGCCACGTTGCGGGGCCGCTCGGCCAGGCGGCGCATGAGGTAGCCGTACCACTGCTCGCCGTACGGGAGGTAGACACGCACGACGTTGCCGCCGGCCGACAGCCGGGACTGCTCCTCGACGCGGACGCCGTGCAGCATCTGGAACTCGTACTCCTCGGCGGTGCGGTCGAACCAGCGGGCCCGGTCTTCCGCGATCGCGATCAGCCGCGGGTCGTGGGTGGCCACCATCGGGTAACCCTCGCCCGACATCAGGATGTTGAGGCAGCGCACGAACGACTTGTCGATGTCGAGCGCCGACTGGAACGCGACCGACTCGGGTTCCGCGTAGGCCCCCTTGCAGAGCCGCACCCGGGAACCGGCCGTGGCCAGCTCGCGGCAGTCACCCTCGGTGCGCCGCAGGTAGGCCTGCAGGACGGCGCCCGTGCCCGGGTGGTCCTTCCGCAGGTCGGCCAGGATCTCCAGAGTGGAGTCGGTGAGGGTGTGGTCCTCGGCGTCCAGCGTCACCGTCGTGCCGGCCTCGGCCGCGGCCGCGCAGACGGCCTGAGCGTGCTCGTAGGCCAGCTTCTCGTCGAGACGCTGCCCGAGGGCGGAGAGCTTGACGCTGACCTCGGCCACGGGGCTCAGACCCGCGCCCTTGATGCGGCTCAGCAGCGAGCGGTATTCGTCGCGGACCGCGACCGCCTGCTCCACGCTGCGGGTCTCGGCCGCGAGGTGCTCGAACGTGATCGACAGACCGTCGTCGGCCAGCGTGCGGCCGGTGCGCAACGCCTCCTCGGCGTCGTCGCCCCCGACGAACTTGCGGACGGCGTTCTTGCTGACGCGGGCCGAGGTGGCGAGCCGCCCGAGACGGTCCGACCCGGCGGCGGCCAGGAGCAGGGAACGGAGCATGACCCGAGCGTATCGTCCGGAAGACCCGCAATCGCGGGAGTGCCACTCGCGTGGCAGTGCCGCCTCACGACCATGGCAGCGCCGCCTCACGACCATGGCAGCGCCGCCTCAAGACCGTGGCAGTGCCGCCTCACGAGCGTGGCGGTGGCCGCCTCGCGAGGCGTAGTCGGCCACAGAGCTTATGTTCGACCGGCTCAGAGGCGGCTACCTTTGTCGGGTGAACTTCGATGCGTACGCCCGGACCGCGGTCGACCTCGTCAACGCGGAGTTGGGCGATCTCGACGGGCTGCGGGCGCTGTTCGGCGACGAACAGGGCTGGATGCGCGACGAGGTCGTCGAGAAGGACGTGGCCGTGTTCCGCCGGGCCCAGCGCCGCCTGCGCGAGGTCTTCGAGCACGGGACGACCGGCCACGACGGCGACGCCGTCAAGGAGCTGAACTCACTGCTCGAGATGTTCCCGGTGCAGCCCCGCATCTCCGGCCACGACGCCGCCGACTGGCACATGCACGTGACCAGCCGCGGCTCGTCGGTCAGCGCGGAATACCTGGCCGGCGCCGCCTGGGGCCTGTCGGTGTGGCTGTGCGAATACGGCAGCGCCCGCTTCGGCATCTGCGCCGACGAACGCTGCGGCAACGTCTATCTGGACACGTCGTCCAACAACTGCCGGCGCTTCTGCTCGGAACGCTGCGCGACCCGCTCCCACGTCGCGGCCCACCGCGCGAGAAAGCGCGCCCAGACGCTTACGCCCGCGTGATCGCTGGGGTCGCCGACTCGGCCGGGGCCAGGTGCTTGCGGGCGAACTCGAGCGACTCGCGCAGGTCGGCCTCGCGGACCGCCCGGCTCGCCGCCTTGCGGGTCGAGACCTCGAGCGCCACCGACCCCCGGAAACCGCGCGCCGAAAGCGACCGCAGCAGCTCGGCGCAGGGCTGGTTGCCGCGGCCCGGAACCAGATGCTCGTCGCGGCCCTCACCGGTGCCGTCGCCCAGGTGCACGTGCTTGAGGCCGGAGCCCATCTTGTCGGCCATGCCCAGCGCGTTGATCCGCGACGCCGCGCAGTGCGACAGATCGAGCGTGTACGCGTCGAAGCCGGTCTCGGTCGGATCCCAGCCCGGCGTGTAGGGCACGAACCAGCGGCCGGCCATCTTGACCGGGAACATGTTCTCGATCGCGAACGCCAGGTCGGGGTGACGGGCCTGCACCTTGGCCAGGCCGGCGGCGAAGTTCTTCGCGTAGTCACGCTGCCAGCTGAACGGCGGGTGCACCACGACCGTGGGCGCGCCCAGCGTCTCGGCCAGCTGGGCGGCCCGGTTGAGCCTCTCCCACGGGTCGGGGCTCCACACCCGCTGGGTGACCAGCAGACACGGGGCGTGCACCGACAACACCGGCAGGTTGTAGTGGTCGGACAGACCTTTCAGGGCGCCGGCATCCTGGCTGACCCGGTCGGTCCACACCATGACCTCGAGGCCGTCGTAGCCGGCCGTGGCGGCCAGCTCGAACGCGGCGGCCGTCGGCTCGGGGAAGACCGACGAGCTGGACAGAAGCACGGGGACGCGGGAACTCACGTAGTCAAGCGTAGACCCGATTGTCGCGCACGCCGCCTCCTCGACCGGGTATATGCGGTCATACCGGGCGTCAGCGCGGCTTTGGTCACCTGCGCGCGTACGCTGTCGCGAGTGAGCCGCCGTACCCCGATCCGCATCACCCTCGACCCCGCGGCAGCCGAGCGCGCCCCCGAGGTCGGCCTCGACTTTCCTCGTGAGTGGATCGAGTTCCTCGACCCCGCCGACGAGAAGCATCTCGTCCGCGCCGACCTGACCTGGCTGCTGTCCCGCTGGACCTGCGTCTTCGGCTCGGCCTGCCACGGCATCGTGGCCGGCCGGGCCCAGGACGGCTGTTGTTCGCACGGGGCGTTCTTCACCGACGCCGACGACGGGAACCGGGTCAAGGCCGCCGCCGCCAAGCTGACCCCCGAGACGTGGCAGCACTACCGCCGCGGGTTCAAGAACTACACCGAGGTCGACACCATCGACGGGTCCAAGCCGGCCCGGCGCACGGCGATCCAGTCCGAGGACGGGCCGTGTGTGTTCCTCAACGACGCCGACTTCTCCGGCGGCGGTGGGTGTGCCCTGCACGCCCAGGCGCTGCGCGACGGCCGGCACCCGCTGGAATACAAGCCCGACGTCTGCTGGCAGCTGCCGGTGCGGCGCGAGCAGGACTGGATCAAGCGACCGGACGGCTCGAAGCTGCTGCAGTCCACGCTGACCGAGTTCGACCGGCGGGGCTGGGGGCCGGGCGGGCACGACCTCGACTGGTGGTGCACCTCGTCGCCCGAGGCCCACGTGGGCAGCGACCCGATGTACATCTCATACGCGCCCGAGCTCATCGCGTTGATCGGCCAGGCCGCGTACGGGAAATTGGCCGAGCTGTGTGACGCCCGGCTGAAGGCCGGCGTCGTGGCGGTGCACCCGGCCACCGTGGCCGCCGAAGGGCCGAAGAAGCGCGGCGGACGTGAGCCCGCCGCGCCCCCGAAGTCCTGAGGATCAGGGCTCGAACTTGTAGCCCAGGCCACGCACGGTGACGATGTAGCGCGGCGCCGACGGCTCCGGCTCCACCTTGGACCGGAGCCGTTTGACGTGTACGTCCAGGGTCTTGGTGTCACCGACGTAGTCGGCGCCCCACACCCGGTCGATCAGCTGGCCGCGGGTGAGCACCCGCCCGGCGTTGCGCAGCAGCAGCTCGAGCAGCTCGAACTCCTTGAGCGGCAGCTGCACGCCGGCGCCGTCGACCGTGACGACGTGGCGCTCGACGTCCATCCGCACCGGGCCGGCGGCGAGCGTCGGGGTCGAGACCTCGGCGGCCTCGGTGCCCTGGCGGCGCAGCACGGCCCGGATCCGGGCGACCAGTTCGCGCGGCGAGTACGGCTTGGTCACGTAGTCGTCGGCGCCGATCTCCAGGCCGACCACCTTGTCGATCTCGCTGTCGCGGGCCGTCACCATGATGATCGGCACGGCCGAACGCTGCCGCAGCTGGCGGCACACCTCGGTGCCGGACATCTCGGGAAGCATGAGATCGAGCAGCACGATGTCGGCACCGGTCCGGTCGAACTGCGTCAGAGCCGAGGTTCCGGTCGGGGCGACCGACACCTCGAAGCCCTCCTTACGCAGCATGTACGACAGGGCGTCGGAGAACGACTCCTCATCCTCGACCACGAGCACGCGGGCCAATGTGGTTCCTTCCATCTTCCGGCTTCCGGGGCTAACGCCCGGCCGCACCGGACTCGATCTCAATTGCCGTCGGTAACGGCAAGGGGGCTTCAGGGGGTCGCGCTGGTAGGCGCAGGGTGAACGTCGAGCCGTCGCCCAGGGTGCTGGTCACGTCGACCCGGCCCCCGTGGTTGGTCGCGATGTGCTTGACGATGGCCAGGCCCAGACCGGTTCCGCCGGTGGACCGGGAACGTGCCTGATCGGCACGGTAGAAACGCTCGAAGATGCGGTCGACGTCGTGCGGGGCGATGCCGATGCCCTGGTCGGCCACGTCGATCTCGACCCAGTCGTCGCCCTGACGCAGGGTGAGCTCGACCTTCGTGTCCTCACCGGAGTAGGCGATCGCGTTTTCCACCAGGTTGGTCACGGCGGTGGCGACCTGGCTGTCGCTGCCATAGACCATGGCGCCCTTGGGGCCGTTGTAGACGACCTCGATGGTCTTGGCCGAGGCCGTGGTGCGGGTGCGGTCGATGACCTCGGCGATCACCCAGTCGACCGACACCGGCTCGGGGGTCGGCAGCGGCTCGGCGCCCTGCAGCCGGGTCAGTTCGAGCAGCTCGCTGACCAGCCGGCCCATGCGCGCCGACTCGTGGTGGATGCGCTCGGCGAACCGGCGGGCGGCCAGCAGATCCTCGTTCTGTTCCTGCTCGGGGTCGGCCGCCGGCAGTTCGGTGGCGTCGAGCAGGGCCTCGGCGAGCAGTTGGAGGGCGCCGATCGGGGTCTTGAGCTCGTGGCTGACGTTGGCCACGAAGTCCCGCCGTACGCGGGCCAGCCGGTGCGACTCGGTGACGTCGGCCGCCTCGATCGCGACGTGCGTCTGGTTCAGCGCGACCGCGCGCAGGTGCAGGCCGAGCGGCGCCTGCGCCCCACCGGCCCGGCCCCGAGGAAGATCAAGTTCCACTTCCCGGCGTACGCCCGTACGACGCACCTGACCGGCCAGCGTCCGCAGAATGGGATGGGCGGCGATCGTGCCCGGCGCCCCGCCCGACCGGAGCAGGCCCATGGCCCGGGCGGCCGGGTTGACCAGCACCGGGTGGTCCTCGGCGTCGAGCACCACCACGCCGACACGCAGCGAGTCGAGGCTCTTGCGTCCGAGCCCCTTCATGCCGTGCTTGCCGGCGTGCGGCTCCCATCCCGCTCCCCCGGAACGGGCCGAAGGCTCCTCTGCGTCGATGGTGCGACCCCCCTCATGCGGCCTGTTGCCAGACTTTTCAACCGGCCTCGGCGACCTGCGGGCACGGGCGAACACCAGCCCAGCGACCGCGCCGACAACGAGCGCGGCGAGGATCAGAGGGATGCCGTACGCCAGGTCCACGCAGCGATCGTAGGGTCATTGTTTACCTGGCTACTAGAATGAGCCGGACAAATCGGGCGCGCGTCGAATAATGTTCACCACTGCGCCCGGCGTCGTTCATCGCCGTTCACGTAGCCGCCGTAACGCCCACTTAGCGTGGGGGCCAGCCACGGTCGTGCCCTGCCCTTGGGACGGCCCCACCGAACCCCGGGACGAGGACATGCGCGAGGAGTTCCAGGCCGACCTCAACGAGGTCAGCCGCCTGATGGTCACCATGGCGGAAGCCGTACGCGAGGCGATGCGCAAGGCGACCAAGGCCCTGCTGACCGCCGACCTGAAGGCGGCCGAGGCCGTGATCGAGCGCGACCACGAGGTCGACGAGCTCAACAGCCAGGTCGAGGCCAAGGTCGCCGACACCATCGCCCGTCAGGCGCCGGTCGCCTCCGACCTGCGGATGGTCATCACCGCCCTGCACATCTCGGCCGATCTCGAGCGGATGGGCGACCTGGCCGAGCACGTGGCCAAGACGGCCGCCCGCCGGCACCCGTCGCCGGCCGTACCGGCCGAGCTGCGCCCGGTCTTCCAGGGCATGGCCGAGGTGGCCGACAAGATGGCCGAGAGCATCGGCAACCTGCTGGCCAAGCCCGACGCCGAACTGGCGGCCAAGCTGGAGCACCAGGACGACGAGATCGACGACCTGGAGCGCAAGCTCTTCAAGATCATGCTGGACGACGACTGGCCGTACGGCGCGGAGACCGCGATCGACGGCGCGCTGCTGGGCCGCTTCTACGAGCGGTACGCCGACCACGCCGTCAACGTGGGCGAGCAGCTTGTATACCTGATCACCGGAGAGCCGGTGGCCGACCAGAGCTGAGCGGTTCTTTCGCTCGCCCGGTCGGGGCGAAGGCCGGGACGCCACGGGGGCGTCCCGGCCTTCTGCTGTTTCCGGGGCCGTGGTCGGCCGTTTCTAGCGGCCCTGGTTGGCGACCGCGGCCGCGGCTTCCTTCGCCGCCTCGGGGTCGAGGTATTCGCCGCCCGGCTTGAGCGGGCGCAGGTCGTCGTCGAGGTCGTAGCGCAGCGGGATGCCGGTCGGGATGTTCAGCTTCGAGATCGCCTCGTCCGAGATGCTGTCGAGGTGCTTCACGAAGGCCCGCAGCGAGTTGCCGTGCGCGGCCACCAGCACGGTCTTGCCGGCGCGCAGGTCCGGAACGATCTCGTCGTACCAGTAGGGCAGGGCCCGCACCAGCACGTCCTTCAGGCACTCGGCCTTCGGCTTGGCCTCGGGCGGCAGCAGGGCGTAGCGCGGGTCGTCGAACTGGGAGAACTCCGAGCCGGCCTCGATCGGCGGCGGCGGCACGTCGTAGGACCGGCGCCAGAGCATGAACTGCTCCTCGCCGTACGTCTCGAGGGTCTGCTTCTTGTCCTTGCCCTGCAGGGCGCCGTAGTGGCGCTCGTTGAGCCGCCACGACCGCTTGACCGGAATCCAGTGCCGGTCGGTGATGTGCAGGGCGATCTCGCTCGTCCGGATGGCGCGGCGCAGGACGCTGGTGTGCACCACGTCCGGCAGCACGCCGCTCTCCTTCAGCAGCTCGCCACCGCGGCGGGCCTCGGCCTCGCCCTTGGCGTCGAGGTCGACGTCGACCCAACCGGTGAAGAGGTTCTTGGCGTTCCACTCGCTGTTGCCGTGTCGCAGCAGCACCAGAGTCCCTGTCATGACCTCCATCCTGCCGCAGCCCGTTTCCTTGCGGGCCGCGACCCCGAAGTGGCGACCACCACATGGAAACCCGGTTGCGCTCGCTCTTTCCATGTAAGGGAATGAAGGCCGGGCGCTACTTACGGGGGAATGACGTGCGGGGATGGTTCGACCAGGCTGTGGGTGGCCTGCCACGCCAGTTCTGGCTGCTCTGGACCGGCACGCTGATCAACCGCCTGGGCTCGTTCGTCGTGATCTTCCTGGCGATCTACCTGACCGCCGACCGGCACTTCTCGCAGAGCCAGGCCGGCCTGGTCATCGGCCTGTACGGGGTCGGGGGCGCCCTCGGCACCACGCTGGGCGGGGTGCTGGCCGACCGCTGGGGCCGCAAACCGACCATGCTGACCGCCCAGTTCGGGGCGGCCGCCCTCATGCTCGTGCTCGGTCTCGCCCACGACTACGGCCAGATCCTGGCCGCGACGTTCGCGCTGGGCCTGTTCACCGAGGCGGTGCGCCCGGCCTTCTCGGCGATGATGGTCGACGTCGTGCCCGAGCACGACCGGGTGCGGGCGTTCTCGCTCAACTACTGGGCGATCAACCTGGGCTTCGCGCTCTCGGCGGTCGGAGCCGGGCTGGCCGCCAAGGTCGACTACCTGCTGCTGTTCGTCGTCGACGCGGGGACGACCCTGGTCACCGCCCTGATCTGCCTCGTCTTCCTCCGCGAGACCCGGCCCGCTCGAGCGCCCGAGGGGCATCGGACCCGCGACTCCGGCGGCATGATCACCGCGCTGCGCGACCGCGTCTTCCTGGCGTACCTGCTGGTCTCGGTCTTCGGCATCGTCGTGATGATGCAGCACATGTCGACGCTGCCGATCGCCATGACCACGGAGGGGCTGTCGGCGGCGACGTACGGCTGGGTGATCGCGGTCAACGGTGTGCTCATCGTGCTCGGGCAGCTGTTCGTGCCGCGGCTGATCGGCGGGCGCGAGCCGGCCCGCGTCCTCGCGCTCGGGTCGCTGATCATCGGTGTCGGCTTCGGGCTCACGGCGTTCGCCCACGCATCCTGGTTCTTCGCGCTGAGCGTGGTGATCTGGACGCTCGGCGAGATGATCCAGTCGCCCAGCAACGCGACCACGGTCGCCGCGCTCTCCCCGGCCTCGATGCGCGGGCGCTACCAGGGGCTCAACTCGCTGAGCTGGTCGGCCGGCACCGCCCTGGCCCCGATCGCGGGTGGCCTCACGCAGGAACATCTCGGCAATACGGCCCTGTGGCTGGGCTGCTTCGTCGTCTGTGCGCTGGTCGCCGTGGGGCACCTCGTGTCAGGGCCGAGCCGCCGGCGGCGTATCGCGCTGCTCTCGCCCTCGGCTCCCGTCGCCGAGCCTCCGCCGGTGCCCTCGATCGCCGAGCCGCTGGCCGACGCACCGCCCGCGCGGTAACGTCCGCATCTGTTAAGACAGTTACCTATAGCGGGGGCGCCGGGTGCGGGCATGGCTGCGGGACACGGCCGGCGGGCTGTCCGCGACGTACTGGTACCTCTGGACCGGCCTGCTGATCAACAAGGTCGGCGGGTTCGCGATCCTGTTCCTCTCGCTCTACCTGACCTCGCAACGCGGCGCCGGCACCGCTCAGGCGGGGCTCATCGTGGGGACGTACGGAATCGGGGGTCTGCTCGGCAGCCTGACCGGCGGCGTCCTGACCGACCGCTGGGGACGTCGCCGCACGCTGCTGACCTCGCACTTCACCACGGTGGCGGCGCTGCTCGCGCTGGCCTTCAGCAGCGACCTCGTCATGATCGCGGTGTGGTGCGCGCTGCTCGGCGTGGCCCAGTCGATGGCCAGTCCGGCCTTCGTGGCCGCGATCATCGACGTCACTCCCGCCGAGAAGCGGTCACGCGCGTTCAACCTGCAGTTCTGGGCGCTCAACCTGGGCCTGGCCGGGGCGTCGCTGCTGGCCGGGCTGCTGGCCCAGTGGAGTTACGTGGGCCTGTTCCTGATCGACGGCGCCTGCACCCTGGTCACCGGCATCCTGATCGCCTGGAAGGTCCCCGAGACCCTCCGTACGCCGTCCTCCCCGTCCCGCCCTCGCGCCGGCGGCCTCGGCACCGTGCTCACCGACCGGATCTTCCTGGTGTTCGTGGGACTGACCCTGCTGCAGGCGCTGATCTACGCCCAGAGCAACACGATCGTCCCGCTGGCGATGCACGCCGACGGCCTCTCCCCCGCCGCGTACGGCTCGGTGGTCGCCCTCGGCGGCGCCCTGATCGTGCTGGGCCAGCTGTTCGTGCCCCGCCTGATCGACGGCCACCGCAAGCACCGGGTGCTGGCGCTGGCCCTGCTGGTCGACGGCGTCGGCTTCGGCGTGCTGGCCTTCGCCGACCACCTGGCCTGGTATCTGCTGGCCGCCGCGATCTGGACCGTCGGCAGCATGCTGGCCGCCCCGCCCAACGCCGAGATCAACTCTGAGCTGGCGCCGTTGGCTCTGCGGGGCCGTTACCAGGCGGTGTTCTTCCTGACGTTCCCCGCCGCGTCGTTCCTGGCGCCTTCGGTGGGTGGGGCCGGTCTGCAATACCTCGGGGACGCGCACTGGGTCGTGGTGGGCGTGCTGGGGGCCTTGGCAGCGGGCCTGCATCTGCTGGCCGGGCGACCGCGGGAGCGCCGGGTGGCCGCGATCCGCGACGAGACGTCAGCCGTCGCCGAGGTCAGCTGAGGAGGGAGGCGTCTTCCTCTCCCACTAAACCCACCGCCACCCCCAGCCACCCAGGGCAGGGTGGGGACTTTACGCCCCGACGAGGCCATGAAGCGGGTTGTCCACAGGCACCCGCAGACAAAAAATGACGGCCACTTGGGCCGTCCTCAGTTGGCACCGGCGGCGGCGGACGACGCCCATCCCCATAGGCGTCGCCCGCACTAACCGCCGGTCTCGGGTCGCGCCGTCCCCCAACGGCTTATGCCACCCGTCCCCAAACGTCGGCCGCGGCGATCGTCTCCGATCCACCAGTTCCCCGAACTAACGGTCCGACGTCCATTGATTACGCTAGTTGGGGCAGTCAAGGCAGACAAGCCAACTGGCTGTCCGCCATCTGTCTGCACCATCACAGTCATCGACAATTGGCCGATCGGCCCATGACCTGTCCCACAACTGGACCGGATTAAAGCCGCAGTCCGGACACGACACGGGGTGACGGGACCGCGGTCGATGCGTTCGCACGCCCTCCGAGATCGACGTGATCTTCTGCGGGCGGTCGACCGGGAAGGAAAGTTTCCTGCCGTCGGCGCCCTTCTTCGGAGACGAGACGGAAGGGGAGGCCGATCGGCGGCGCCGTTCACTCCGCATTCATCGGCAATTTCCTATCGCCGAGGAAAACCCGCCCCGAGTCGGGGGCGATCAGGATTCGTCCGCCTGAGGGAGCCAGGTGTTTGCGGCGATCAGGATTCGTCCGTCTGGGGAGCCAGGTGCTTGAACGCCTGGAGGTTGGCCAGGGACTCGCCCCGCTTGACCCGCCACTCCCACTCGCGCCGGATGGACGAGCCGAAGCCGATCTCGAGCATCGTGTCGAACGACTCGTCGGCGTACGTGAGAACCGCGCCCAGCAACCGGTCCAGCTCGTCCTCGTCCAGGCCGCCGAGCGACACCCGGCCGGTCAGATAGACGTCGCCCGCCGCGTCGATCGAGAACGAGACCCCGTACGTGCGGGCGTTACGCCTCAGCAGCCAGGCCCACAGCTCCTCGTGCCGCTCGTCGGGACGGCGCATCACGAACGCCTCGACGCGCAGCGCGTGCTCGCCGACGATCAGGTTGACCGCGGTCTTGAGCTTGTGGGTGCCGGGGAGCGTGACCACGTACGAGGCGGGGCCGGTGCTCTCCCACTCCAGCTCGCGGTCGGTCAGCACCTTCTCGATCAGCTCGGTCACCATGCGTACGCCTCCAGGCGCTTCGCGATCAGGGCCCGGTGCGCGGTCACGGCCTCACGGTAGACCCGGAGCAGACCCTCGGCCGTACGGTCCCAGGAGAAGTCGGACGCGTGCGCGACCGCCCCCGCCGCCAGCCGTCGCAGCTCGCGGGGCTGGGCCAGCAGGTCGTCGAGCACCTTGGCCCACGTCGAGGGGTCGTGCCCGTCGACCAGCAGGCCGCTGATCCCGTGCCGCACCGCGGTCACCAGGCCACCGACCGCGGCCGCCACCACGGGGGTGCCGCAGGCCTGCGCCTCGAGCGCGACCAGCCCGAACGACTCGTTGTAGGACGGCACCGCCACCAGGTCGGCGCTGCGATAGAGGGCGGCCAGCCCCTCGGTGTTCTGGGGCGGCAGGAAGACCACCTTGCCGGCCACGCCGAGCGAGGTCGCCAGCTCGATGAGGGCGCTCGGGCGGTCGAGCCCGGTGCCGCTCGGCCCGCCGCAGATGACCAGCGTGGTGTCGGGGTCGTTCATCGCGGCCAGCGCCGAGATCAGCACGTCGGGCGCCTTGAGCGGCTGGATCCGGCCGACGAAGGCGATCACCTTGCCCCGCTCGGGCAGCCCGAACCGGGCCCGCTCGCTCGCGCCCGGACGGAACCGGTCGAGGTCGACGCCGGGCTGCACGACCGTGGTGCGGGCCGGGTCGGCGTCGTAGTAAGCGACCAGGTCCTGCGCCTCGAAGCGGGTGTTCGCGACGAGCCGGTCGGACTCGGCGATCACCTGCTCCTCGCCGATCACCCGGGCCTTGGGCTCGGGGCGGTCACCGGCCGCGATCAGCCGGTTCTTCACCTTGGCCAGGGTGTGCGCGGTGTGCACGTGCGGCACGCCCCAGCGTTCCCGGGCCAGCCAGCCGACCTGGCCGGAGAGCCAGTAGTGCGAGTGGATCAGGTCGTAGTAGCCCGGCGGGCGTGCCGCCTCGGCCCGCAGCACGCCGTTGGTGAAGGCGCACAGCTGGGCGGGCAGCTCCTCCTTCGAGAGCCCCTCGTACGGGCCGGACGTGATGTGGCGTACGCAGACGCCGGGGGCCATCTCGACCTTCGGGGGCAGCTCGCTGCGGGTGGCACGGGTGAAGATCTCGACCTCGACGCCGAGGCGGGCCAGCCGCTTCGAAACCTCGACGATGTACACGTTCATGCCGCCGGCGTCACCGGTGCCCGGCTGCTCGAGCGGGGACGTGTGAACCGAGAGAGTGGCGATGCGCCGGGGGGTCGGCCATTCTGCCACGATCAATCCTCCTGGACGGGTGTCACGCAAATTGTTGCGCAGTCACTAATCTTCCCCGCCGCGGTGCCCTGAACCACCATCCAGTCACTCCGGGGTGACCCAAGTCATCGGGAAGGATGGGGGCATGCAGAACATCGCAGTGGTCACGGGCGCGTCCAGCGGCATCGGGGCGGCGACCGCCCGCCGGCTCGCGTCCGAGGGTTTCCACGTCGTCGCCGCGGCCCGGCGCGCCGACCGGCTCGCGGCCCTGGTCAAGGAGATCGGCTCGGCGGCCACCGCGGTCGAGTGCGACGTCACGTCCGACGAGTCGGTGGCGGCGCTGACCTCGGCCGTCGCCGACCTGGGCGGACCGGTCACGTTGCTGGTCAACAACGCGGGCGGGGCGCAGGGGCTCGACCCGGTCGAGTCGGGCGCGGTCGCCGACTGGCAGTGGATGTACGACGTGAACGTGCTCGGCTCGCTGCGGGTGACCCAGGCGCTGCTGCCGGCCCTGGTCGCGAGCGGGGCCGGGACGATCGTGACGGTCGGCTCGACGGCGGCGTTCACGGTCTATGAGGGCGGCGGTGGTTACACGGCGGCCAAACACGCCCAGACGGCCCTGGTCGGGACGCTGCGGCTGGAACTGGCCGGGAAGCCCGTACGCGTCATCGAGGTCGATCCGGGCATGGTGCGTACGGACGAGTTCTCGCTCAAGCGGTTCGGCGGTGACCAGGCCCGGGCCGATGCCATCTATGAGGGCGTACGGGAACCGCTGGTGGCGGACGACATCGCGGACATCATCGCGTACGCCGCGACGCGTCCCCAACACGTCAATCTCGACCGCATCGTGGTGCGTCCGATCGCGCAGGCCGCCCAGCACAAGGTCCACCGGGAGAAGTAGGCGTGAGACCCGTCGGCGAGATCACCCGCGGGACCACCAATCCGAACCGGTTGCGCCGCGTCGACAACTACGTGGCGTACCGGTGCGGTGATCTTCTGCGGGCCGCCGCGGAGCCGCTGGTCATCGATCTCGGCTACGGCGCCACCCCGGTCACCGCGGTGGAGCTCCGGAGCCGTCTGGCCGCATCCGTGCGCCCGGACGTCACGGTGGTGGGGCTGGAGATCGATCCCGTACGGGTGGAAGCCGCCCAGCCGCATGCCGATCCCCCGCACCTGGTGTTCCGCCGGGGCGGTTTCGAGCTGGCCGGTCTGCGCCCGACGGTGGTGCGCGCCTTCAACGTGCTGCGTCAGTATGCGGAGGAGGAGGTCGCGGCGGCGTGGACGGCGATGACCGCGACCGGCGCCGTGCTGGTCGAGGGCACCTGCGACGAGCTGGGCCGGATCGCCACGTGGGCCGTGGTCGAGGCCGGCGAGCCGGGCACGCTCACCTTTTCCGCCCGGTTGTCCGATCTGGACCATCCGGCGACGTTCGCCGAGCGGCTGCCCAAGTCGCTGATCCACCACAACGTGCCGGGCGAGCCGGTACACACGCTGCTGCAGTCCCTGGGCCGGGCGTGGGAGACCGAGGCGACCCCGTTCGGGCCGCGTCAGCGTTGGCTGGCGACCTGCCGGCGGATGCGGGCGGAGGGCTGGCCGGTGCTCGACGGCCCCGCCCGTTGGCGGCTCGGGGAGCTGACTGTCCCCTACTCGTTCTCGCCCAGCACCGAGCGCAGAGTCTGAACCAGCACCTCGCTGCTGAACGGCTTCTTCACCAGCAGCGCGTCCTCGCCGATCAGCCCGTCGGCCACGGCAAGCTCCTTGGGCAGCCCGGAGATGTAGACGACGCTCATCTCGGGGCGCAGCTGGGTCGCCGACCGGGACAGTTCGCCGCCCGAGACGCCGGGCAGGCCCAGGTCGGTGACCAGGATGTCGATGTCGCCCGGATGCTCGCGGCAGGCGGCGATGGCCTGCTGGGAGTCGCCGGCGATGAGGGTGGCGAAGCCGCGGCGCTCGAGCATCCGGCGCATGATGTCGCGCAGATCCTCCTCGTCGTCCACGACCAGGACCGTGGGCCGCGTCTCGGGTGCGGGCGCCTGCGACATGGATCCTCCCGGTGGTTCTGATGTCACGTTCCGTGCCGGTTCGCGCTCTCACGCTAACCGCAGGAGGTTGCACGGTCCGGCCTTTAGGCCGAAGGGCCGTGACCAATACCGGTGTCAGCCAGTTCACCCGCTCGGAAACGCATGCTGAGGCCCGGTTGGGGGAAGGATGGGGGCGACCCGGTTGCACCTGGGTTGCAACGCCTCCAGCCCCGCACCGGGCCGCTGGAAGATCGAAGAGAACAGCTAAAGCTGCGGGGCGGAGGGCCGATTGACACGGCGTACCGCTACACACCGCCACTGAGCAAGGAGAGCGATATGTCCAGCCTGCTGTCGCCCGAGATCACCACCGTTGCCGCGATGACCGAGCGCTGCGACCGTTGCAGCGCCGCCGCCAAGCTGGTGGTCACGCTGACCAGCGGCGGCGAGCTGGCGTTCTGCGGCCACCACGGCAACCGCCACCACGAGGACATCGTGAAGGTCGCCGAGCGCATCGTCCTTGAGGACGGCTACGAGTGGGCCGGAAAGTAACCGCTTGATACGCATGCGCCGCGTTATGCTCGTTTCCTCGGAATATGAGGGGATTACGTGCATGATGCGGCGCGTGATCTGGGCAGGTTGTCCCGGCTGACCGCCGGGTGTGCCGGTCTCGCGGTCGCCGTCTTCGGCACCACGGCCCTGCTCATGTCACTGAAAGGCGCTCCGCCGGACGGCTTCCTCGCCGATCCGGCGGCCGCGCTCGTCCCGGCCGGAATCGCCCTGGTGCTCCAGGCGGTCCCGGTGGTCAGCCGCACAGCCGGCCGGGTCGTGCACGGTCTCGCCGCCCTCCTCCTCGCCGGGGCCGTCGTGCTCGGCGTGGCCGCGTTCCCCCGCCACGCCGCCGCCTCGATCGCCACCCTCCTCGCGATCGCTGTGCTCGTGCTTCTCGGGCAGCTGATCCGCGCACTGGTCACGGCCGACAAGCGACAACGCCGCCTCGCCGACTTCACCGACACCCTGTTCCAGTCGATGAACGAGGCCGTCATGGTGACGGACGCCAACTACCAGGTGATCGACGTGAACCGGCGCTGGCGCGAGCTCACCGGCCACGACGCCGACGAGCCGGTCCGCCTCGATCCCCCGCCGGTGCCGCCCGCCGGCGGTGGAGACTGGATGCTGCCCCGCGTCGACGGCGGCGCGGTGCCCGTCCTGGCCTCGATGGCGCCGATCCCGGACGAGGAGGGCGCGCCCCGGGCGTACGTGGCCACCTACGTCGACATCGCCGACCGCAAGCGAGCCGAGGAGACCCTCAGCGAGAAGGCGGCCGAACTCGAGCGCGGCAACGCCCGGCTGCGCGAGACCAACACCCGGCTCGAGGCGGCTCTGACGTTCAAGAACGACCTCACCTCGATGCTGACCCACGACGTGGCCCAGCCGATCAGCTCGATCGCCAGCCTCGCCGAGCTGTTGCACGCGGACTGGGGCGACCTGCCCGACGACATCCGGCTCGAGCTCGCCACGAAGATCGACAAGAACACGCAGCGGCTGATCAAGATGATGAACGACCTGCAGCTGCTGTTCCGGCTCGACATGGGTTCGGTGACCGCGCGGCGGGCGCCGGTGCCGCTGCACGAGGTGGCGGCGTCGGTGGTCGCGGCGTCACCGGCCGGCCCCGGCGAGATCGTGGTCGAGATGGGCGACGACGTGACGGCCCTGGGCGATCGGGCCCACGTCGTGGCCGTCCTGCAGAACCTGGTCAGCAACGCCATCGCGTACGGGAACGCTCCGGTCCTGATTTCCGCCCGCCATCTCGGGGATCAGGTCGAACTGGTCGTGCAGGACAGCGGCCAGGGCATCCCGGACGAGCTGCTGCCCAACCTGTTCGGCCGGTTCATGCGGGGATCGGGGCTGGGGCTGTTCATCGTGCGGCACCTGGTCGAGGCGAACGGCGGTTCGGTGCGCTACGAGCACGCCGACCCGCACGGTGCCCGCCTGGTCGTCACCTGGGAGGCGGCGCCCGTATAGCGAACCGCCCACCCCCTGACAGCGGGGCGGGCGGTTCGGCCGGCGGCCGCTCACCAGTCGCTGGCGCTGCCGCGGTCCTCTTCGTTGATCATGCCGTCGCCCCACGCGTCCTTCTTCGTGGTGCGGCCGCCCATCCGGGCGCTGCCGGCCGCGCCGCCGCTGACGACTCCGGGCTTGCCGATGCGCCGCCCGGGGGCGAGCACCTCGTCGAGGTCGTGCGGGTCGCTGATGCCAGGGGCGGAGGTGATGTCGACGCGGGTGCCCATGGCCGAGGCCGAAAGTCCGTGGTACGGCAGGTCGGCGCGGCTGGCGTTGCTCTGCTCGGCGGCGCTGGTGCCCCACCCGGCGCCGGGGTGCGGACGGTTGCGGGCCCGGGCGGCGACCGCGGCCGGGGTCGGCACCGGCCGGGCGAACTTCTTGGAACTGGCCCCGGCCTCGACCAGTCCCTTGAACGTGGTGAGATCGTCCTTGAGGCGCTTGGTGAGCGACGCCTGGCCGTGCCGGTCGTGCGGCATCAGGAACGCGATGTCGGCCTCGAGCTGCGCGACCACCTGGGTCTTGGCCTCACCCATCGGACGCAGTGTGATGGTCTCGGCGAGCAGCGGCCCGTCCGTGGTCGCCCACGAGATCCGCTCGTCCAGCGTCAGTTCGGTGATCTGCGCGTCGAACTCGCGGCGGTGGCCCTCGACATCCATGATCCAGTGCGTCTGGTGCTGGCCGATCGGCGTGACCTCCTGCACGCCGCTCATGAACTGCGGGTAGTTCTCGAACGCGGCGAGTTGCTCGTACACCGTGTGCAACGGCGCACTTACCTCGATGGCCTGCTGAACCATACTCATCGCATCTCTCCTATGCCTTCACGTAATGACTGTCGGCATGACTGAGAGTACGGAGACGGCTACTTCGAGCGGCCGGTTTCGCTCAGACCCGGCGGACGTACTGCCAGTGCCCGACCTCGGTGGCGTACCGGGCGTCACTCGCGGGGACCATCGCCACCTCCGACGCACGCAGCATGGCCACGACCCGCGGCGACGGCGAACGCCAGGACTCGCTGATCTCGACCAGGGTGCCGGTCTCGCGGCAGGCGGCGGCCAGGGCGCCGATCAGGTCGGGGCTCAGCACGGCGTCGTCCAGGCCGACCTGAGCCAGCAGGCCGAGCGGACGGGCGAGCTGGGTCGGGGCGTACCGGGAGGCCCGCTCGATGCCGCGGACGGTGACGCTGACCAGTTCCTCGGCCACCTGGTCGGCGGTGATCCGGCCGGTGGTGAGCATGGCGCGCACGTCGCGCGGGCCGACGACCCCGCCGGCCATCGGCAGGCGCGAGACGGCGACCGACAGCGCCTCCAACGAGCTGATGTCCGGCGGCAGCGCGAGCCAGCCGTCCGGGCGGACGACCTCGACCTCGGCCGCGATGCGCAGCGTGAGTTCCGTACGCCGCTGGGCCCGCCGCACCGAGTCGGCGTACGCGGAGATCCAGGTGGTGTCCGGGCCGACCTGGTCGGCGAACGTGATCGCGGACAGCCCGGCCAGGTCGGCGGCCGAGACGACCACCCCGACGGCGTCGCGCCCGGCCGAGAAGCCGGTGTGCACATGCGCATCGGCCGTAAGGTCCAGAGCGTCGACGGCGCTCACGACACCGATGACTGATTCCCGCTCCGCGCTCACTGTCTCTCCCCGGCCTCTGCTGCGACGGGCTCTTCCCGTCTGACCAAGAGAGTGGGCCCGCCCCGTTGTCAACCCCGGTCCGCTGCCGGTGCATATCGGGTGCGCCCCGAACTAGATGCGGAACGAACTGACCAGGCTGCGCAGGTCGTCGGCGGTTCGGGCCACGCCGCCGGACGCCTGGCGGGTCTGCTCGACACCCTGCACCGCGGCCGCGCTCGCGCTCGAGACGTCGGAGATGTTGGACGCGATGCGGGCCGAGCCGTTCGCCACCTCGGCGATGCTGCGACTCATCTCGCCCGTCGTGGCCGTCTGCTCCTCGACCGCCGACGCGATCGTCAGCTGGAACTCGTTGATCTGGCCGATGACCTCGCTGATCCGCGAGATGACCTCGACCGCGCCGCCGGTGTCCTGCTGGATGGCGGCCACGCGGGAGCCGATGTCCTCGGTCGCGCGGGCGGTCTCCTGGGCCAGGTCCTTGACCTCGCTGGCCACCACGGCGAAGCCCTTGCCCGCCTCGCCGGCGCGGGCCGCCTCGATCGTCGCGTTCAGCGCCAGCAGGTTGGTCTGCTCGGCGATCGAGGTGATCAGCTTGATGACGTTGCCGATCTCGGCCGACGAGTCGCCGAGCTGACGAACCGTGTCGGTCGCGCGGGCCGCCTCGGACACCGCGATCGACGCGATCTGGGCGGACTCGCTGGTGTTGCGGGAGATCTCGCGGATGGCCAGGCCCATCTGCTCCGAGCCGGCCGCCACCGACTGCACGTTGCGGGAGATCTCGTCGGCCTCGGCCGAGGCGGCCGCGGTCTGCCGGTCGGTGTTGCCGGCGGCCTCCGCGATCTGCGCCGCCACCGCCGACAACTCGCTGGCCGCGCCGGCCAGGGCGTCCGCGTCGCGGCCGATCGTCTCGAGCGACACCCGGATCGATTCGAGCGCCCCGTCCAGCCCGGCCGCCATCTTGCCGAGCTCGTCGCGGCTGGTGATGCCGCTGCGCCCGGTCAGGTCGCCCTTGGCCAGCGCGTCGATGACGGCGCCGAGGGTGCGCACCGGCACCAGGATCGAGCGGGCCAGCGGGATGGCCAGGCCGATCAGGAGCGCCAGGCCGGCCAGGGCGACCACGATCGAGAGGGTACGGGTGCGGCTGACCGTCTGGGCCATGTCCTGCTCTTCGGTCCCGACGGCGGCGGTGACCTGGTCGATCAAAGCGCCGAGTTCGTCGTCGGTGACGTTGTTGCGCTCGGCGATCTCGCCGATCCGGGTGCGCTTGTCGGCCGCGGCCACGAAGTCGGAGATGAACGTGCCGAAGGCGACGAAGTCGGGGCGGTTCTGGGCGAACGTCTGGGCCACGCCGTCCGCCACGCAGGAGGCGACCACGGCGTCGGCGGCCTCGGTGGCCGACTGCACGTCGTCCTTCACGTCCTGGGTCACGTCCTGGGCGAGGGCCGACCGGTACGCGTCCACCTTGAGCTCGCTCTGCCGGGTGTCGAGGTGGTTGAGCGCGGCCTGACAGGCCTGCAGCTGCGACACGTTGTAGCCCTGGTCGGCCAACCGGTTCTGGCCGATGAGCCCGATCGCGGTCAGCGCGGCCAGCATGACGGCGCCGACACCCACGATGATGGCAAGACGTTTGGCGATTCCGAGTTCGGCCAACCGCGACATCGATCCCCCTTCGAAGCCGGAACAGCACCGCCCGAGCGGTAATGAACATCTTTCAGGTGTTCCGGCGCGGAGGATGCGCTTTTGTCTTTTACAACAGAAAAAGCGCACTGAACGTCAGTCCGATATGGCGGACACAAAGACGGGCGCCCCGCCGATAACGACGGGGCGCCCGGAAGAGCAAAAACGTCAGTCCGATGTGGCCGGCGGTTGGAGCATCTTGCTGACCGCCTGCACTTCGTCCTGTGTGGGCGAGGCGGCCTCTCGGTTCGAGGCCTGCAGCTCCCGGTACACCTCCTCGCGATGCACCTGCACGTCACGCGGAGCCTGGATGCCCAGCCGGATCACATCACCACGCGCTTCGAGGACGGTGATGACGACATCGTTGCCGATCATCACGCTTTCCCCGGAGCGCCGGGTCAGTACGAGCATCGTCGGTGCCCTCCTCCATCCGTGGACGGACAGCATCGCGAGACAGACGCGGTCGCGAACGATGCGCGCGACCGCGCCTGCGGATACCTCAGTAGACCGGGTTCATGACCGCGCGGACGGGGAACCCCGAGCCGCTCAGAACCACCTGCATGGCGCGCATGGAGTCCCGGTCGACGACGATCGGGGCCATCAGGTTGGCGGTGGTCTCGTTGGTGCCGGCCGTGATGACGGTCAGCAGCAGCAGACGGTCCGGGTCCTTGCTGTTGAGCGCGGCGAAGACGTCGGCCTCGATCTCTGGCGCGTAGTCCGGGAAGAACGGCTCCGGCGGCGCCACGAGGAAGCGCAGGTCGGGGTCCTCAGTGGACGTGAACGCGTAGAGCAGGCCGTCTTCGTTGAGACGCACCAGCACGAACTCCCGGTGGGCCGGGAACCCGGGCATGGGTACCGCCATCGTGATGGACGGCAGACCCAGCGACGGGTCGGACATGCTGGCCTCGATCGTTCGGGTCGCGGTACGAGTAGTCATGGTCACCTCAGGAAATCGATGAGCGAGGGCTGGATCACCTTGGCCGAGGCGGCCAGGGCGGCCTGATAAGACGTCTGCTGGATCTGCAATTCCATGATCGCCTTAGGCAGGTCGACATCCTCGATGTCGGAAAGCTGCGACGTCACGGAGAGCAGATGGTCATCAGCGGACTGCTTCATCTGCGTAATCCGATTATATCGGGCGCCAACGTCCGAAAGGGTGGACTTTAGTAAATCGTGCGCCGTATCCAGGTTGCTGAGCCCGGTGTTCAGGGCGACGTCGTCATTGCCGCGAAGCGCCGCCGAAATGTCGCCCAGCACCTTGAAGAGCTGAGTGTCGCTACCGTTCGCGCCGTACGCTTCCGCGCCGGTCGTGTCGATCCGCACCTTCGCGTTCGGTCCGACCGATCGGGTCGTCTGTCCGTCGTTGCCGACGTAATCGCCGGTTTCGCTGAAGGCGACCGCGCCCGGCGTGGTGCCGCCGAACACCGGCCGGCCGAGATACTTGGTGTTCGCCTCGCCGATCATCGACTGGCGGATGTTGTCGATCTCGACGGCGATCGCCTCACGCGCCGACGCGTTGTTCGCCGAGCTGAGGCCCTGCACGGTCAGATCCCGTACGCGGATGATCTGTCCCGACGCGTCGCCCAGCTTGTCCTGGATGGTGCCGAGCCAGCCGAGCCCGTCGTCGGCGTTGCGCGAGAACTGTTGCGTGGCCCGCATCTCACCGCGCAACTGCAGCGACGTGACGGTTCCGGTCGGCGAGTCGGAGGGGCGGCTGAGCTGCTTGCCGCTGGAGATCTGCTCCTGCAGCTTCTGGCCCTTGGCCATGCTGCGGTTGAGGTCGCCCAGCATGCGGTGCCGCATGCTGGTGTCGGTGACCCGGCTGGAAATGGTCATGCGAGCCCCCTACCCGCTACCGGCCGACGAGACCGGTGCGGTTGATCAGCTGATCGAGCATCGAGTCGATGGTGGTCAGCACCCGGGAGGCGGCCTCGTAACCGCGCTGGAAGGTCAGCAGGTTGGTCATCTCCTCGTCGAGGTTGACCCCCGACTCGGCCTCGCGCGAGGTGTCGACCTGATCCCGTACGGCGTCCTGGATCTCGCTGCGCCGCGACGAGGACTGCGAGGCCACACCGAGCTGACCGATCATCTGCTGGTACATGGCGTCGGGGCCGCTCTGCGACGTGCCGAGCGCGGCCAGTTCGTCGGCGCGGTCGTTGTCGATCGCGGCCACCGCCGGCGGTACGGCCTTGGGGTTGCCGGCCGAGAAGGCGACCTTGTCGGGGTTGTCGATCGCGACCTTGATGTCGCGGGCGTTGTCACCCGTGAAGAACGCCTGGCCGGGGTCGCCGTTGACGTCGTAGCCGGTGGTGGTCAGCCCGTTGACGGTGTCGGCCAGGCCCTTGGCCACGGCGTCGAGCTGGCCGGAGATGCCCGGGATGATGGTGTTCATCGTGTCGAGCATCGAGCCCATCGTGCCGCCCGCGGGCGCGACGGTGTCGGTGCCCGCCCACTTGAGCGCGACCTGGGTCGTCGGCGTCCAGGAGTCGAGGTTGGGTGGCCCGGACAGCTCCAGCTTGCGGGTGGAGAAGTCGCTGACCAGCGGCGACGTTCCGACGTAGACATTGATCGAGCCGTCGGTCTTGGCCAGGGAGGTGGCGCCGACCAGCTCGGAGAGCTTCATGACGGCCACGTCGCGCTGGTCCTGCAGCTCGTTCGCCTCGAGACCGGCTGCCTTGGCCACGACGACCTGGTTGTTCATCTTCGCGATGTTGTCGGCCATCGTGTTGACCTGATCCACGAACGCGCTCATCTCGTTGCGGTTCGCGCCGAACTGACTGGCGAGCGACTCCCGCGTGTCGTTCAGGGTGATCGCCACGGTGCGGCTCTTCTCGAGCAGCGACGAGCGGGTCGACGGGTCCTGCCAGTTGTTGGCGACGTCGTTCCAGCCGTCCCACATGTCGTGCAGACGAGCCTGCAGCGCGGTGTCGCTCGGTTCGGCCAGAACGCTTTCGATCTGCCCGTACGCGGCCTTCTGGCTCTGCAGGTACGCCGAGTTCGCGTGTTCGGTGCGACCCCGTTCCTCCAGGTACGCGTTCCGGCCGCGCTCCACGCCGGCGACGGTCACGCCGTTGCCGACCTGGGTCGTGGTCGCGTAGACACCGGGGTTGAGGCTGCCGGTCTGCGACGCCATGCGCACCCGTTGCTTCGTGTATCCCTCGGTGTTCGCGTTCGCGATGTTCTGGCCCGTGATGTCCAGGCCCCGGCGCTGCGCGTAGAGCGAGGTGAGCGCCGTGTTGATCCCACTGAATGAACTAGCCATCAGATCGCCTCATCCACCAGGCTGGAGCGGCGGATGCCGCCGGAAACGGTCTGGCCCTGCGGCCCGTACGTTTCCACAGTTTCGGCGAACGCGAGCATGGTTTCGCGTGCTGCGCGTTGCCCGGCCGTGAGCAGGTCCCGGTTCACGTCGGCGAGCGCGCTGATCTCGGACGTCAGCAGCAGGAACGCCTTGCGATGCTGGTGCAGCAGATCGGACCAGGGGGCGGGAGCGGCGTCGGCCAGCTCGCCCAGCGAGGCCTCGGGCGGAAGTCCGAGTTCGACGGCGACGTCCTGGGCGTAGGCAGCGCGGATGACCTCGGTCTGCCGAATCTGCTCCAGCACCACCTCGACCTCGCGGGTGGCGTGGCTCAGCCAGCGGGAGCGGCCGGCCGCGAGGAGCAGCTGCTCCTCCTCCAGCTTGAACAACAGCATCTCGAGCAGCTCACGTGAACGCCACAGGACGCTGGCCAGGTCGGTCAGACTCACCCTGGTCCTCCGTCTCGCCTTCGGTCGGGTCGGAAACGAACCCGCTCATTCGGACACGTCGGCACGTCTGCCACTCCGCTGAGGGATTTCCCCCGATCGGGTGCATTACGGGTTCATGTGAGTTCCACTCGGGTTTCTTCGGGTTCGCCGGAAATGGGCGCGGAAATCTCGCACACTGCTGAGGAACCGTCGGCACCGCGCCGATCGGCCTGGCGTAACGCCACGGCCCCATGGATGGGCCGCTCCAAGACCCCTCAAGGAGGAAGCACTCATGGGTCTCCGCATCAACCAGAACATCGCCGCGCAGAACGCCTACCGGAACCTGTCGGTCACCGACAGCCAGATGTCGAAGTCGCTGGAGAAGTTGTCCAGTGGTTTCCGCATCAACCGGGCGGCCGACGACGCGGCCGGCCTCTCCATCTCCGAGGGCCTGCGCTCGCAGGTCGGCGGTCTCAAGGTGGCCGTGCGGAACACGCAGGACGGTGTCTCGGTCGCGCAGACTGCTGAAGGTGCGCTCAACGAGACGACCGCCATCCTGCAGCGTATGCGCGACCTGTCGGTGCAGGCGGCCAACTCGGGCGCCACCGACTCGTCGGCCGCCGACGCCGCCAACAAGGAGATGGGCCAGCTCAACGCCGAGCTCGACCGGATCGGCAAGAGCACGGCGTTCGGCAAGCAGAACCTGCTCGACGGCACCTTCGGCAACACCGTCAAGACCAAGTTCACCGACGCCGCGACCAACTCGCTGCCCGCCGACGGCACCACCGGCGCGGCCGCCGCCGTTCCGGGCACCGGTGGCGACTTCAGCTTCACCATCAGCAAGGTGGGCGGCGCCGCCCCGACCGGCGGCCCGATCGAGGTCAAGGTGGGCCAGCTGGGTTCCGACGCGTCGGCCCAGGACCTGGCCAAGGCGGTCAACGCGGCGACCGAGAAGGCGCTCAAGGCTGCCGGCTACCAGGGCAACGAGATCACCATGTCGGCCAAGGTCGACGCGCAGAACAACACGACCTACTCGATGGCCGGTTCCGGTGACTTCTCGGTGGCCGACACCACCGGCACCGTCCTCGGCGACACGAAGATGGACCTCACCAACCTGGACAAGACCGGCGGTAACAGCGGCAAGTTCCAGGTCGGCGCGAACGCCAACCAGAAGATCGGCATCTCCATCGGCGGCGTGGACTCCGAGACGCTCGGCACGGCGTCCCTCGACCTCACCAAGGACCCCGACGCCGCCATCAAGGCGATCGACAAGGCCCTGTCGTCGGTGACCGACAGCCGCGCCACGCTCGGTGCCGTGCAGAACCGCTTCGAGCACACCATCAACAACCTCAACGTGGCGGTCGAGAACCTGTCCGCGTCGGAGTCGCGTATCCGTGACACCGACATGGCCCAGGAGATGGTCTCCTTCACCCGGTCGCAGATCCTCACCCAGGCCGGCACGTCGATGCTGTCGCAGGCCAACCAGTCGGCGCAGAACGTTCTCTCGCTGCTGCGCTAACCGAACTGCCACCGCCAGCAACTGAATATCTCGTGCAAGTGACCGAATAGGTGGGGGTAGCCGTCAAAAGCGGCTGCCCCCGCTTCTTCTTCCGGCAGTGAAAGGCAGGCTCCGATGAGCACTTCGGTTGACGGACTCGTCAGTGGCCTTCAGACCTCGTCGATGATCACCTCCTTGATGCAGGTCGAGGCCGCGCCTCAGACCCGCCTCAAGACCAAGGTGAGCACCGCCCAGACCGCGGTCGCCTCCTATCAGTCGGTCAACGCCGCACTGACCTCGCTCAAGAACTCGGCCGACAGCCTCGGCCAGCTCAGCACGTGGCGCGCGGTCAAGGCGACCTCGAGCTCCAGCACCGTCACCGCGACCGCCGTGACCGGCACCAACAGCGCCTCCGGCACCACCGTGTTCAACGTCAAGAGCCTGGCCAAGAACCAGATCACCACGGCCAAGGTGCCCACCAGCGGCGACATCAGCTCGGGCACCATCCAGATCACCACCGGCCCGCTCGACGGCAGCACCAACGACAAGGTCAACACGATCACGCTGGGCGACGACAAGTCGCCCAAGGGTGTCGCCGCCGCCATCAACGCGGCCGGCATCGGCCTCAAGGCGACCGTGGTCACGACCGGTGGCTCCAGCGACATCCTGCAGATCAGCGGGGCCAAGACCGGCAGCGCCAACGCGTTCCGGATCGACAGCGGGCTCGACGGAGTGTCCTCGCCGCTGACGAACGTCGCGTCGGCCTCCAACGCCCAGCTGGAGATCGGCGGCGGTGACGACAACGCCGCCAACGGTGGTTACTCCGTCACCAGCGACACCAACACCTTCGCCAAGCTCATGCCCGGTGTCTCGATCACCGTCTCGAAGCTCGAGAACGACGTGACGGTCACCTCCGACCAGGACGTCAGCGGCATCGCCAGCAAGATGCAGGCACTGGTGGACGCGGCCAACAGCGCGCTCAGCGAGATCGGCAACCAGACCGCATACGACGCCGCCACCAAGAAGGGCTCGCCGCTGACCGGCGACTTCTCGGTCCGCAACATCTCGCAGTCCCTGCTCAGCAAGATCAGCCTCGGTCTGACGTACACGAACCCCTCGTACGACAAGACCCAGCCGAGCGACCCGTCCACCCGGACCAACCTCGAGAAGATCTCGATCTCGCTGTCGAAGTTCGGTGTGGCCCTCGACAGCACCGGCAAGCTGACCTTCGACTCGGCCAAGTTCACCGCCGCCTACAACGAGAACCCGCTCCAGATCCAGGCGGCCGGCATCGAGTTCGCCGACCAGATGGAGAAGTACGCGGGCGACCAGTCGACCAACATCACCTCGGTCATCACCGGCCGCAAGAACGAGATCGACGGCCTGAACTCCCAGATCAGCAACTGGGACATCCGGCTCGCGGCCAAGCGGACCGCACTCCAGAAGCAGTACTCCGACCTCGAGACCTCACTCGGCAAGTTGAAGAACCAGTCCACCTGGCTCGCCGGCCAGCTCTCCGGCCTCTGATCCACCGCCCCGACCAGCCGTCGCAGGGCCCTGACCTAGGAGACCGATGACCGTGACCGCCCCGAACCTCCGCCACCGCTACCTGCAGGACTCGATCCAGACCGCCTCGCCCGCCAAGCTGCTGATCATGCTGTACGACCGCCTGATCCTCGACCTGGCGCAGGGCGAGGAGGCCCTGCGGGCGGGCGAGATCGAGAACGCCCACGAGAAGATCACCCACGCCCAGGAGATCGTCATCGAGCTGCAGGTCAGCCTCGACGTCGAGGCCTGGTCGGGCGCTCCGGGCCTGGCCAACCTCTACGGCTATCTGCTCACCGAGCTGATCGGGGCGAACATCGCCAAGGACCCGGCGCGGGTCGCCGTCTGCCGCGGTTTCGTCGAGCCGCTGCGCGACGCGTGGCGTGAGGCGGCCGCCTCGGCGGTCGCGTGACGAACGGGCTGACCAGATGAGCAACGGTGAGTGGCACGGCGCCTGGAGCGCGGCCCTGGACGAGCTGGAACTGGATGTGTCGACGGTCGAGTTGATGCTCGCCGACGAGCACCGCCATGCCGAGACGCCACCGGCCAGCCTCTGGAAGCCGCCGACCGAACTGGGCGCGCTGCCGCTGGAGCTCAAGCCGAGGGCCGACGAGATCCTCACCCGGCAGCTCAAGGCGGCCGAGGAGATCGCCCGCCGGATGACCGCCACCAAGCAGCAGATGACCATGACGACCAAGATCGAGACGGGCGAGGCGGTCAAACGACCCGTCTACGTCGACCGCGCTATGTGAGGGACCTCCGACGTCCCGGGACCCCCTATGTGGGGACCCGGGACGTTTTCGCGTGCAACCGGCCCGCAACCGTCTGACGCTCAGCGAATCGGCGCGCGAACCGAACTGCAATGTACGAGCGACGGAACGCTCACCGAAGTGCCACGGATCGGCCCTTGGAACTCACACAAGGAGCTGCTGTGTTCGACGATGTCTCGTCGTCCGCCCTGCGCGTCGCGGTCACTGGTCTCGCGGCCCGGCAGAGCGCTATCGCGAACAATATTGCGAACATCGAAACCCCAGGCTATCGGGCTCGTAAGGTTGAGTTCGAGGAGGCGCTGCGCGGCGCTGTCGCCAAGGGTCTGTCGCCGCTGGGAGTCGCTCCGCAGACCTCGACGTCGCTGGAGCCGACCCGGCTGAACGGCAACAACGTCAACCTCGACGAGGAGACGCTCTCCCACATCGACACGACGATGCGCTACCAGCTGACCATCCGGGCGCTGGACACCAAGTACTCGATGCTGCGCGACGCGATCAAGGGAGCCTGACGATGAGCACTTTCAACGCTATCGGCGTCGCCGGTTCCGGCGTGACCGTCTACCGCAAGTGGCTGGACGCGGTGTCCGACAACATCGCCAACATGGACAACACCAGCCGTACGTCGGAAAAGGCGTTCCAGGCGCGGTACGTGATCGCGCAGGAGGCCCAGGACGGCAACGGCGCCCAGGTGGGTGGCGTGGCGCTGGGCAGCGCCGAGGGTGTGCTGGTGCACGACCCGGACAACCCGCTCGCCGACAACCAGGGCTACGTGCGCAAGCCGGACATCGACCTGAGCTCCCAGATGGCCCAGATGATGATGGCCCAGCGCGCCTACCAGGCGAACCTGTCGGTCGTGGACCGGGCCAAGGACTCCTACACCGCCGCCATCAACCTGGGGAAGTGAGGTAGGCGATGACCTCCGCGATAGGACCGATCGGCAGCCCGTTCGGCAGCGTGGCCGGCATCTCCGGCCTCGACAAGGTCGGCGACATCGGCAACATCGGTGGGGCCGGCGCTCTGACCGGCACCGACAAGGCCACCGAGGCCCAGGGACCCAACGAGAGCTTCGCCAGCATGCTGTCGCGCGGCCTCGAGAGCGTCCAGGCGTCACAGACCAAGGCCAGCGACCTCGCGGTCCAGGCCGCCCAGGGAACACTGCAGGACCCGGCCCAGTACACGATGGCGGCCAACGAGGCGCAGCTCGGCCTTCAGCTGACGCTCGCCGTCCGCAACAAGGCCGTGGAAGCGTTCCAGGAAATCATGAGGATGCAGGCCTGACATGACCGACCGCCTTCCCGCTCCGGTTCGCCGCGTCACGGACATGTTCCGGTCCTTCACCCCGGGACAGAAGGCCGTCACGATCGCGGCAGTGATCGCACTCGTCGTGGGTGCCTACTTCTTCGCCACGTGGGCGTCGAAGCCGTCGTACTCGATCCTGTTCAACAACCTCTCGTCCAAGGACGCCAGCGCGATCGTCGAGTCGCTGAAGAAGTCCGGGACGACGTACGAGCTGGCCAACGACGGTCAGACCATTCTGGTGCCGCAGGACCAGGTCAACGAGCTGCGCCTGTCGCTGAGCGGTGAGGGCCTGCCGGGCGACGCCGGCACCGGCTACGCGCTGCTCGACCAGCAGGGCATCACCACCAGCGACTTCATGCAGCAGACGAACTACCAGCGCGCCCTGGAGGGCGAGCTGTCCAACACGATCAAGTCGATCGCGGGGGTCGAGGCGGCCACCGTGCACCTCGTGATCCCCAAGAAGGACGTCTTCGCCGACGAGCAGGACAAGCCGACCGCCTCGGTGCTGGTGCAGACGTCGGCCACCGAGCCGCTGGACAGCCAGCAGGTGCAGGCCATCGTGCACCTGGTCGCCTCCAGCGTGGAGGGCCTCGACCCGACCGAGATCACGGTGGCCGGCGCCGACGGCAAGATCCTGTCGACCGGCGGCGGTGCGGCCGTCGGCACGGGCGGCGACAGCGGCACCGATTCGGCGACCGTCGCCTTCCAGAACCGGATGAACCAGTCCATCCAGAGCATGCTGGACAGCGTGGTCGGGCCGGGTAACTCGTCCGTGGTCACCACGGTGGCCCTCGACTTCGACCAGACCCAGACGACCAGCAAGACCTACAACTCCGACCCGTCGGTGCCCGCGCTCTCCGAGCAGAACACGCGGGAGGCCTACAACGGCGCCAACAACTGCGCCGGCGGCGTGCTCGGCCCGGACAACATCTCCGGCCCCGGCTGCACCACCGGCAGCGGCAGCAGCAACGGCCCGGGTCAGTACGAGAACAGCAGCAGCGTCCGGAACAACGCGGTCAACGAGGTCAACGAGGTGCGCCGCAGCGCCCCGGGCGGCATCAAGAAGCTCAACGTGGCCGTCCTGCTCAACAGCAGCACCTCCACCACCATCGACCCGGCCCAGGTGCAGCAGCTGGTGACCGCGGCGGCCGGCATCGACAGCACCCGCGGCGACACGATCGCGGTCTCGGCCATGCCGTTCGACCAGAGCGCGGCCAAGGCGGCCCAGGAGGCCCTGGCCGCCTCCTCGGCGGCGGCCACGCAGGCCAAGCAGATGTCGATGTACAAGACGGCCGGACTGGCCGGACTGGTGCTGGTGCTGCTCTTCCTGGCCTGGAGGTTCAGCCGCAAGAGCAAGAAGCGGCGGGGCCTGACCCCCGAGGAGCGCAAGCACCTCGAGGACATGCAGGCCGCGCTCGAGGCACAGCGGCTCGCCGAGCTCAACCAGGCGATCCCCGCGCAGATGCTCGAGGCCGGAATGGCCATGGACGACACGAACGTGCAGGCTCGCGAGGAACGCCAGCGGGAGATCGATCAGATGGTCAAGGATCAACCTGAGGAGATGGCAGTGCTCTTGCGCGGCTGGCTGGCCGCCGATGTGACGCGCTGACCCTTCGCGCGGCGGCCGGTCAGCCCGGCCGCCGCCACAGCCGTCCTACGGCTTGTTTCCGCTGCGGGTTCCGAGGGAGTACGCGTTGACCACACCGGCGCTCACCACCATGTCGATGACGGGCGTGCGCAAGGCCGCCATCATGCTCGTCCAGTTCGGCAAGGAGCAGTCCGCCCAGATCATGTCGCAGATGTCGGAGAAGGAAGTCGAGATGATCTCGGCCGAGATCGCCCGGCTCGGCAAGCTGGAACCGACCCAGGTCGACGATGTGATGGACGAGTTCTACGCGATGGCCACGACCCGGTACGCCGGTTCGGGCGGCATGGACTACGCCCGCGAGCTGCTAGAGGCCTCGCTGGGCAAGGACCGCGCGGCGTTGATACTGGATCGCCTCGAAGCCTCGATGAACGACATCCCGTTCAACTTCCTCAGCCACGCCGACCCCCGGCAGCTGCTCTCCTACGTGCAGTACGAGCACCCGCAGACGATCGCTCTGGTGCTCGCGCACATCCCCTCGGCGCTCGCCTCGTCGATCCTGGCCGGCCTCCCGATCGAGGTGCAGACCGAGGTCGCGCACCGGATCGCGGTCATGGACCGCACCTCCCCCGAGATCATCCGCCAGGTCGAGCAGGCCCTGCAGCGCAAGCTTTCGTCGGTGCTGCAGCCGGACGAGCTCTCCACCGTCGGCGGTCTGCAGCCGCTGGTCGACATCATCAACCGCGCCGACCGCACCACCGAACGGCTCATCCTGGAAGCCCTGGACGCCCGCAGCCCCGAGCTGGCCGAGGAGATCCGGCGCCGGATGTTCATGTTCGAGGACATCATCAACCTCGAGGACCGCGCCATCCAGCTGGTGCTGCGCCAAGTGGAGCCGGCCGACCTGGCCACCGCCCTCAAGGGTGTGCCCGACACCGTGCGCGACAAGGTCACCAAGAACCTCTCCGAGCGCGGCCGCGAGAACCTGCTCGAGGAGATCGACCTGCTCGGCCCGGTCAAGGTCAAGATGGTCGAGGAGGCCCAGGCCAAGATCGTCTCGGTGATCCGCTCGCTCGAGGACTCCGGCCAGATCGAGGTCCAGCGCGGTGGCGAGGCCGATGAGCTCATCGCCTGAGAGCACCAGCCCGGTTCTGCGCGGCTCGAGTGCGGAGTCGGTCTCGGCCGCCCGGTTCGGGGTCGACCTGCGTACCGGGCTGCCGAGCGACGGCGACTCGCTCGACCGCCTCAAACAGCAGGCCCGTACGGCCGGATACGCCGAGGGGTGGGCCCAGGGTCAGCGCGAGGCGGCCGTGGCCGCGGAGAACGCGCACGCCCGGGCCCGGGCCACCGAGCAGGCGTACGAGCAGCGGCGGGCGACCGCGCTGGCGCAGGCGGTCAACGCGCTCGGCCGGGCCGTGACCGAACTCGAGAACCAGCTCATGCCCACCTTCGGCGAGCTGCAGGAGGTGCTGCTGGCGCACGCCTTCGAGCTGGCCGAGGCGATCATCGGGCGCAGCCTGGACGACCCTCAGGGCCGTACGGCGGACGCGGTGCGCCGGGCCATGGCAGCCGTCCCCGAGGCCGGATCGCTGGTCGTCAGCCTGCACCCGGAGGACTTCCACGTGCTGGTCGGCGAGGGCGGCGACACGGAGTTCGAGTACGAGGGACGCCGGGTGCGCCTGCGCCCCGACCCCGCGCTGCGTCCCGGTGACGCGATCGCGGAGACCGGCATGGCGACGGTGGACGCCACCATCGCCGCCGCCGTGACCCGCGCGCGGGAGGCCCTGCGGCTGCAGTAGCCCGGCGTCAACGGAGAGGCACAAGATGACGGACGTGTTCCGGCACCGCATGACGGCGGCGATCGAGGCGGCCCGCCCGCTCACACGGGGCAAGGTGGTCGGCGCGGTCGGCCTGCGGGTGACCGTCAGTGGCGTCGACGCCCGGGTCGGCGACCTGGTGCAGATGGGCGAGGGCGCCGACGCGATCTTCGCCGAGGTGGCCGCGATCGAGGGCGACAAGCTCTCCTGCCTGCCGCTGGGCCCGATCGCCGGGCTCGGCACGGGCACACCGGTCATCAGCACGGGCGGGCCGCTGCGGGTCGCGGTCGGCCCCGACCTGCAGGGCCGCATCCTGGACGGGCTGGGCCGCCCGATGGACGGCGGACCGCCGCTCAAGGGCCACATGGTCAGCATCGACGCGGCGCCCCCGTCGGCCATGGAACGCCAGCTGGTCGACAAGCCGATGTCCCTGGGCGTACGGGTCCTGGACACGCTCGTGCCCTGCGGGCGGGGGCAGCGCATCGGCATCTTCGCCGGCTCCGGCGTCGGCAAGTCGACGCTGATGAGCATGATCACCCGAGGCACCTCGGCCGAGCTGAACGTGGTCGCCCTGGTCGGTGAGCGTGGCCGCGAGGTCCGCGAGTTCATCGAGCACGACCTGGGCGAGGAGGGGCTGGCGAGGTCGGTGGTGGTCATCGCCACGTCGGACACCCCTCCCCTCGTACGCCTGAGGGCCGGCGCCGTGGCCACCCGGATCGCCGAGTACTACCGCGACGAGGGCGCCGACGTGCTGCTGATGATGGACAGCGTGACGCGTGCGGCGATGGCGCAGCGCGAGGTGGGGCTGTCCGTGGGCGAACCGCCGGCCACCCGCGGATATCCGCCCTCGGTGTTCGCCATGCTGGCCTCGCTGCTGGAGCGGGCCGGGCCGGGCGCGCGGGGCAGCATCACCGGCCTCTACACCGTGCTGGTCGAGGGTGACGACCACAACGAGCCGATCGCCGACGCGGCCCGCTCGATCCTCGACGGTCACGTGGTGCTCGACCGCAAGCTGGCCACCGCCGGCCACTTCCCGAGCATCCAGGCCCTCGACTCGATCTCGCGTGTGGCCAATAAGATCACCAGCAAGGAGCAGCGGGCCGACGCCACCGAGTTGCGCCGCCTGATGGCCGCTCACCGCGACGTCCGTGAGCTGGTCGAGATCGGGGCGTACGTGGCGGGCACCAACCCGGACGCCGACCGGGCCACGGCGATCTGGCCGCACATCAACGCGTTCCTGCGCCAGGGCCTCGACGAGCGCGTCACCGCCGACGAGGCCTGGGCCCAGCTCCGGGCCCTCGTCGCTGCTTCCTGACGAGTTGCAGCTCGGGTGCAAGGGCTCAGTGATCCGGTTGCCGGGCCGACCGGGAAGGTGAGGGCCCGTCCACGGCCGCGCTAGGAGGCAGAACGTTGAACCGCTTCTTCCGGCTCTCTCCCGTGCTCCGCGCCCGCAAGGCCCAGGAGGACGCGGCCAAGGGCGCCGTCATCCAGTCCCGGGCCGACATCCGTGATGCCGAGGCCCTCGTACGCCGCAAGCATCTCGACCTGGTCGGAGCCGAGGCGCCCACCGAGGGCTCGGCCCGCGCCATCGTCGCCGGCCTGGTCGCCCGCCAGTCGCTGGCCGGGGCCCTGATGAGCGCCCATCGCATGGTCTCCGACGCGCAGGAGATCGAGCGCGAGCGCATGGCCGTGCTGGCCGACGCCGCCAAACGCCGCCGTGCGGTCGAGATGATGGCCGAGCGGCACGCCGAGATGGTGCGCGCCAACGACCTCCGCCGGGACCAGGCCAACCTCGACGAGCTGGCGATGACCAGCAAGGCCCGCAACGCCGCTCGCGGCGGAGGCGCTGAATGATCGGTGTCACCGGGGTGCTCAACCGCATCCAGGAGTTGCAGGGCCAGCTCGGCCTCACACCGGTCAATCCGGCCCCGGGCGCCACCGGCACCGTCGGCACCGCCACGACCACCGGCGCCGGCGGCAACGTCTCGTTCGCCTCGGCGCTGGCCACCGCGACCGGCCAGGGCGGCGGGATGCGGCTGAACAACCAGGCCAGCGGCCAGGACGTGGTCGACGCGGCCAAAAAATATCTCGGCACCCCGTACGTCTTCGGAAGCACCGACCCCGACAAGGGCCTGGACTGCTCGGCGCTGGTGCAGCGCGCCTACAGCGACCTCGGCATCAAGCTGCCCCGCCTGTCCCATCAGCAGGCCAAGGCCGGCGAGCCGGTGGCCAACCTGGCCCAGGCCAAGCCGGGCGACATCCTGGCGTTCGACTCCCCCGTCGACCACGTCGCCATCTACCTCGGCGACAACAAGATGATCGCGGCGCCCAAGCCGGGTGACCACGTCAAGATCCAGAGTGTCTACGAGAAGCCCACGCACATCCGCCGGGTCGTCTCAGACTTCTCCGCGGTGGCCGGTGGTCAGAACGTCGCCGCGGTCCGGCCGGCCAGTCTGCAGGGCACCGGCTCGCTGGCCGGAGTTCCGTACGCCGACATGTTCGTCAAGGCCGGCAACCGCTACGGCGTCTCCCCCAAGCTGCTGGCCGCGGTGGCCAAGGTCGAGTCCGGGTACGACCCGCAGGCCGTCAGCAAGGCCGGCGCGCAGGGGCTCATGCAGCTCATGCCGTCGACCGCGCGCGGCCTGGGCGTCAAGAACTCGTTCGACCCCGAGCAGGCGATCAACGGCGGGGCCAAGCTGCTGGCCCGCAACCTGCGTGAGTTCAAGTCGCTGCCGCTGGCTCTGGCCGCCTACAACGCGGGCGGCGGCGCGGTGCACCGGTACGGCGGCATCCCGCCGTTCTCGGAGACCCAGGCCTATGTCCCGAAGGTCCAGAAGGCCCTCGCCGCGCTCGGCGGCTGACCGCCGAGCGCCCCAACCTGAAGGAGAGGCTGATCAAGATGCCGAATTCCGTCAGCGGGCCCGACCGCGCGTCGGTCGCCGACATCGGCCGTCGTCCCGGCAGCAAGCGGGGCGAGGGCGCGGAGGAGTTCGGTTCCGCGCTCTCGGCCGAGCTCGACAAGCCGAAGCGGGACGAGCCGAACCGGGCGGACGGGCGCGACGACCGCCGGACCGCCGATCAGCGGACCGCCGAGGACCGGGCCGCCGACCGGACCATGGACCGCGCCGCCGACCGGGCGGCCGCGGACCGCGCCGCCGATCGGGCCGCTGACCGCCGGGCCGAGGCCGAGCAGGCCGCCGCCGGGCGCAGCGCCCTGCAGCGTGACGCGGCCGACCGGGCCGCCGCCACGAACCGGGCCGATCAGCGTCGCGCCGACCGCCCCGCCGACCGCCAGACCGATCGCCCGGCCGACGCTCAGGAAACCGCCGGTCGCACTGGGACCGAGCGCGCCGACGGCGACAAAAAGACCGACTCCTCCGGCACGACCACCGGCGCCGACGAGACCAGACCGGCGGAGGCTCAGGCGGCCGCCACCCCATCGAGCGCCGCGCAGACCGCCGCCGCGACCGCCGGAGCCGCCCCGCCGCAGCCGGCCAACCCGAACGCCCCGGCCGAGGCCGCGAAGGGCGATGCCTCTGACGCCGTCTCGCTCGCCGGAGGACCCATCCGGCCCGCCACCCCTCAGGCCGCCGCGAACGCGCCGGCCCCGGACGCGGCCGCTGCTCAGCCGGGCACGGGTGCTCCTGGCACCGGGACTCCCGGTACGGCCACTCCCGGCACGGCTCTTCCGCCCGCCCTCGCCGCCCAGGTCGCCCAGAACGCCGCCGCGGCCCAGGGTGGCCAGGACGGCCATCCGGCCGTCGGCACCGACCCCACCGGCACCGCGACACCGGCCGGACCGCTGGCCGCGGCCGACGCCGCGGCCACGCTCACCTCGCCCGCCGGCATCGAGACCCCGATGGCCGGGCCACGCCCGGCCGGCCTCGCCCCGCCTACGACCGACGCCGCGACGGCCACCACGCCGGCCGGACCGGCTCCCACACCCACCGGCACCACGCCCGCCGACCCCGCGGCCCAGCCGGACGCCACGGCCGGGCCGCCGGCGGCGATGCCCGACCAGGCCCAGACCGACGCCGGCACCGCCGCCCCGACCGCCAACCCGGTCAACCCGGCCGCCGCCCCCGGCGTGGCCCCGGACGGCACCGCGACCCCGGGCGCGCTCGGCCAGGCCGGCATCGCCGGAGTCACCGGACCGCAGGCGGCTGCTCCGGCCGCGCCCGCCGCCGGCACCGCACCCCCGCCCAGCCCGGCGCAGGCCTTCCAGCCGACCGCCGCCCAGCTGGCCACCCGGATCATCCCGCTCAAGCTGGACGCGGACGGCGTACACCGGCTGACCGTGCACCTGCACCCCGTCGACCTGGGCCCGGTGCAGGTGGTGGCCGAGATCCGCAACGGCGAGATCAACGTGCAGCTGACCAGCGGCACCGACGCCGGCAACGAGGCGCTGCGCAACGCCATGGACGACCTGCGCCGCGAGCTGAACGACGCCGGTTTCCGCAACACCTCGCTCGATCTGAGGCAGGGCAACGCCCAGCAGGAGCAGGCCCGGCAGCAGTTCACCCAGGGCGGTCTCCCGGGCGGCGGCCGCCGGGACACCACGGCCGGACCGGCCACCGCCGAGACGACCGCTCCGACGATCCGCCGGGCCGCCCCGGGCACCAGCCGCCTGGACACGCACGCCTAGCGCTTCCTTCTCCACAGCAAGAAGAGGGGGTGGCCGCCGAAGCGGTCACCCCCTCTTTTGCTGACCCTGGTCAGGCCGGCTTCTCCGTCCCGTCCATGGGCGTCGGCGTCACCGGGGCGCCTTCCGGCTTCCCCTCCGGCCGGCCGTAACCCGCGGTGACGAACCGCAACGCCGCCAGCAGCAGCGCGGCGATCGGAACCGCGATCACGAACCGGATCAGTACCTCGGTGACATCGATCTGGTCGAGGACGTAGCGATAGAGCGCCGGCGCGCTCATCAGGAGCGCGAACAGCAGAACCGACGGACGGATCACTGCCGCACCGAGCGGGTGACGCGCCGCGGGGCCGCGGCGACCGGCTGGACGTCCGAGGCGATCCGCGCACAGAGCATGGCGGCCCAGGCGTGCGGAGTGGCCGGCTTGCCGTCGAGCGAGTAGATCGGCAGCTCGAGCCCGAGCACCGAGGCCGGGTCACCGGTCAGCTCGACGCCGTGCACCACCAGCGACTCGACCTCGCCGAGCGTCCGCAGGTGGCGGGCGCTGTCGGCGGTCTTGCGGGTGGCGTCGACGACCGCCCAGACCGCGGTGGCCCCGATCGCGTCGCACATCTCGTTGACCCAGATGGTGTCGGTGCCACCGACCGGCGCCTCGAGGACGACGACCCAGGGTTCCTCGGCGCTGTGCAGCTTCTCGGCCCGGGACTCGGCCGACTCCGGCGTCGAGATCAGGCGGGACGAGTGCAGCCCGGTGCCGGCCGTCGACTGGGCGGCGAGCAGCAGGTGGTTCTCGGGCACGCCGATCTGCTCGAGCAGCTGGCGGCCGATCGTCACCCCGAGGTTGATGTCGCCCGCGAGCACCAGGATCTCGCCCGGCCCGTCCGGAATGCCCGGAGCGCTGGGCCGCGCGGCCAGCACACTCAGAACGCCGGCGTAGGTGTCGCTGCCGGTGATCTGGCGGGCCATGTTCTCGGGCATGCCGACCGACATGAGGTTGCGGACGACCGGCTCGTTGTCGGCCACCGGCTCGGCGACCGGCACCGGCGCGGGCGTGGCGGCCGGGACGGCCGAGACCGGCGCGGCCTGCTTGAACCCGTACACCTCGGGCGCCGGGGTCTCGATGACCGGCTCCGGAGCCGGCGGCACCTCGTCGATCTCGATCTCGCTCGCGGCCAGGCCACCGATCCGCTCGGCCAGGCTGGGCGCGGGCGAGGTCGGCATCGCGGCCGGTGCGGCCGGGCTGATCGGAGCGGCCATCGGAGCCGGAGCCGCCATCGGAGCCGCGGCCATCGGGGCCGGAGCGGGCGGCTCGGGCACATAGGCCGGGGCGGCGGGCGACTGCGGCGCCACCGCGGGCGGCGGCGCGGCAGGCGTCCGGGCCACGTTGACCGGCGACTCGCTCGCGGCGGCCGGGCGGAACGGCCGTACGGTCGGGGTGTCCTCCCGCGGAGCGGGCTTGGGCCGCGACGTGAGCTGTTCGCCCCCGCCTCCACCACCCGGGGTGCCGCTGTTGAGACCGGCCATCAGCTCGGCGAAGGCGGCCCCGGTGTCGCCGAGGGCGGCGTGGCGTCCCTCGTCGGCCCCGAAGTTGTTCTCGGCCGCCGGCCGGGGCGCGGTCTCGCCCGGGCGGGTCATGCCGAACGACGCCGGCGTCACCGACCGGGGTGAGGACGATCCGAACGGGCGCGGGGCGCTCCGGCCGGGTTCGTCGAGCCGGTCCTGCGACTCGGCCCGCTCCAGGAGCCGTTCCAGGCTGTGCTGGCCGGTGTCGGCCGTCTTCGTCCGTGAAGCCATGTCATTCCTGTCCTCGTTCGGGTCCGGCACCTCGACCGACAGCTCGTAATGCTGTTTCGCGAAGAAGCCACCGACACCGCCACTGCGGACCTTGTCGGCGGAGATGATCCGGACACGGGAGCCGTACTCATCGCGCACCTGAGCCAGCAACGGCTCGATGGCCGGCCCCTCAAGCAGCACCCGCGTAGGCACCGTTGACCACCCCAATCGTCTCGATCTGTGCTGTGGAACCAGAGATTTCGCCGTACGACAGCACCTGGACCCGGCGTGAGCCGGCGCGCAGAAGACGCATCAGGGGCAGTCGCAACTGTGGCGAGCAGGCCAGCACCGGGGCCAGACCCTGCTGTTCCGCGGTCTCGGTGAGCCGGGCCGCCTCACTGACGATCGCCTCGGCACGCATGCCGTCGATCGCCATGAAGGCCCCCGTCTCACTGGGCCGCAGAGATTCGAGCAGTTGCTGCTCGAGCATGGGATCGAGCGTGATCACCGTGAGACGGCCGGCGGTCGTGTACTGGGCCGCGATGGCGGGACCCAGAGCCGCACGGGCCGCCTCGACCAGGCTGTCCTGGTCGACGGAGACCTTCGCTCGAAGGGAGAGTGCCTCGAAGATGCGGACCAGGTCGCGGATCGGCACGCCCTCGTCGAGCAGCCCCTGGAGCACCTTCTGAATCTGGCCGAGGCTGAGCACCGCGGGCGTCAACTCCTCGACCACGACCGGGTGGGTGCGCTTGACCGTCTCGGTCAGCGCGCGCACGTCCTCGCGGCCGAGCAGCCGGCTCGCGTTGCTGCGGACCACTTCGGCCAGGTGCGTGATGATCACGCTGGCCCGGTCGACGACGGTCGCACCGGAGAGCTCGGCCTGGTAGTGCAGCTCGGAGGGGACCCACTTGCCGGGCAGGCCGAACACCGGCTCGACGCCGGCCTTGCCGGGCAGGCCCTGGAGCCCGTCGCCGATCGCCAGCACCGTGCCCGGCGGCGCCTCGCCGGTGCCGGCGTCGGTGCCGGAGATCCGGATGGCGTACGAGGAGAGCGGAAGGTCGAGATCGTCGCGCGTGCGCACCGGCGGCATGATCACGCCGAGCTCCATCGCCATCTTGCGCCGCAGAGCCCGTACGCGGTCGAGCAGGTCACCGCTGCTGGCGTCGACCAGGTCGACCAGGTCGGGTGAGAGCGCCAGCTCCAGCGGGTCGACCCGCATCTCGCCCAGGAGTTGCTCGGGCGAGTCCGCGGGCGGCATCTCGGGCGCCTCGCCGGCCGCCGCGATCGCCGCCTGCTCGTCCTCCGGCACCGGATCCTTGATCTTCTGGGCGGCGAACAGGACCCCCGCGCCGACCACCAGGAACGGGAGTTTGGGCAGGCCCGGGATGACGCACAGGGCGAGCGACGCGCCACCGGCGATGCGCAGCGCGAGCTTGTTCTGGCTGAGCTGGGTGGTGACCGTCGAGCCCATGTCGCCCGAGGTCGCCGAGCGGGTCACGATCAGACCGGTGGCGACCGAGAGCAGCAGGGCCGGGATCTGCGAGACCAGACCGTCGCCGATGCTCAGCAGGCTGTAGTGGTTCATCGCGTCGCCGGCCGACATGCCCTGCTGGGCCACGCCGATGGCGAAGCCGCCGACCAGGTTGATCAGCGTGATGATGACGGCCGCGATGGCGTCACCCTTGACGAACTTGGAACCACCGTCCATGGCGCCGTAGAACTCGGCCTCGGCGCCCACCTCGGCCCGGCGCTTCTTGGCCTGGTCCTCGTCGATCAGGCCGGCGTTCAGGTCGGCGTCGATCGCCATCTGCTTACCCGGCATGGCGTCGAGGGTGAACCGGGCGCCCACCTCGGCCACGCGCTCGGCGCCCTTGGTGACCACGACCATCTGGACGATGACCAGGATCAGGAAGATCACCAGACCGATGACCAGGTTGCCACCGACGACGAAGCTGCCGAACGCGTGGATCACCTTGCCGGCGTCACCCTCGCTGAGCACGAGCCGGGTCGCGCTGATGTTGAGCGCGAGGCGGAACAGGGTGGCCACCAGCAGCAGGGCCGGGAAGATCGAGAAGTCCAGCGGTTTCTGGACGAACATGCTGGTCAGCATGATCAGCAGAGCGGCCGTGATGTTGAGCGCGATCAGCATGTCCAGCAGGAAGGTCGGCAAGGGCACGACCATCATGAGGACGATGCCGACCACCCCGACGGGTACGGCAAGTTTGCTGATGTTGCGGTTCTTCACGGCACCTTCCAGGAGTGGGCGTGGGAGCCATCCCTGCGCGGTCGTCGCCGTCCTGGCGTTTTTCTGTTCGGCGGTCCGTCGCCTTCACTGAGCAAGGGCTGCTCTCCAAGGCGATCTTCCCTCGTTCGAGGGACCTATGTGAGGAAATCTCCTAACTTTTCAGTTATGCGGCTTCTGATTCAGAATGTGGGTTGCGGTGCAGGCCTGCCGCCGATCCCTTCGTCTTCAGGCTCATGACGAACGCCAGCACCTTGGCCACCGCGCCGAAGAACTCGGCCGGGATCTCGTGCCCCACCTCGACGCCGCCGTAGAGGGCCCGGGCCAGCGGTTTGTCCTCGACCATGGGCACCCGGTGCTCGGCCGCGAGCTCGCGGATCTTGGTGGCCAGCGGGCCCTGGCCCTTGGCCACCACCCGGGGCGCGCCCTTCTGCGGCTCGTAGCGCAGCGCCACCGCCACGTGGGTCGGGTTGACCATGATCACGTCGGCCGTCGGCACGTCGGCCATCTGCCGGTTGCGGGCCATGGCCATCTGCCGGGCCCGGATCTGGGCCTTGATCAGCGGGTCGCCCTCGCTGTTCTTGTACTCCTGCTTGACCTCTTCCTTGGTCATGCGCAGCTGCTTGTTGGTGCGGCGGCGCACGACGAAGTAGTCGGCCGCGGCCATCACGATGCCGGCCACCGAGGCGGCCCGGATCAGGTTGAGGGCGGCGTCGACGACCGTGCCGAGCAGGGCGGCGATAGGCAGCTGACCGGCGCTCATCAGGGCCGGGAAGACACTCTTGGTGGTGGCGTAGAGGACGCCGGCCAGCACCGCAGTCTTGATCAGCGCCTTGGCGCCCTCCCAGAGCGACTGCGGGCCGAGCATCCGCTTGAGGCCGGGCCACGGGTTGAGCTTGCTGAACTTGGGGATGAAGAGCTTGGTGGCGACCCGGATGCCGCCCTGGGCACCGGCCGCGGCGATGCCGACCACCATCATCGTCATGGACAGCGGGAGCACGGCCCAGACCGTGCCCATGCCGGCTTCCTTGAGCAGGGCCATCGCCTGGGCCGGCTCCGGGTCGGCGATGACGTCGGGGATCTGCGCCATCAGCTTCTCGGCGTGCTCGAGCGCCGACTCCAGGGTGCGGGGCAGCATGACGCTCGCGGCCAGCATGCCGAACCAGGCGCCGATGTCCTGGCTGCGGCCGATCTGGCCTTCGCGCTTGGCCTTCTTGAGTTTCTGGGGTGTCGGTTGTTCAGTCTTCTCTCCCGACATCTCACCCCCTAGCCGCCGCTGATCGTGACCACCGCGTTGACCGCGCGCTCCACGATCGAGTCGACCACGCCGGGCAGCGCGGAGATCGCAATACCGGAGATCAGCAGAACCATGAAGATCTTGGCCGGGAAGCCCAGCTGGAACGCGTTGAGCGCCGGAGCCACGCGGTTGAGCAGGCCGAACGCGACGTCGGTGAGAAACAGGACGGCGATCAGCGGGCCGGCGATCTGGATGGCGGCCATGAACATCTCGCCGATGCCCCGGATCAGCAGCTCGCTGAACTCGCCCGACGAGAAGGTCCAGTTCAGCGGCACGGTTTTGAACGTCTGCAGGAATCCGCGCAGCACCAGCTGGTGCCCGTCGGTGGCGAACAGCAGCGTGATGGCGACGAGGTTGTAGAACCGCCCGAAGATCGAGCTCTGGTTCTGCGACAGCGGGTCGTAACCCATGGCCAGCGTGAAACCACCGAACAGGTCGATCAGGTCACCCGCGGCCTGGAGGGCGGCGAACAGCAGCGCGGTGACGAACCCCAGCCCGGCGCCCACGAAGACCTGGATCAGGATGCTGAAGATGATGTCCGAGGTCTGCAGCGACGGGAGCGTGCCGCGCAGGTAGGGCGCCATCGGCAGGGTCAGCCCGATGGAGAGCAGCGCCTTGACCGTGCCCGGGATGAGCCGCGAGTTGAACGGCGGGCAGACCATCATCCAGGCCCCGGTGCGGGCCGCGCCGAGCATGAGGGCCAGCAGCTCGGCGGTCGGGACGCTGTAGTTCATCGGTACGAGGCCACCAGCGCCGTGAGGATCAACCCCCACCCGTTGACGATCACGAACAGCAAAAGCTTGAAGGGTAAAGCAACAGTCACCGGTGGCAGCATCATCATGCCCAGCGACATCAGGGACGCCGAGACCACCATGTCGATGAGCAGGAACGGGATGAAGATGACGAAGCCGATGATGAACGCGGCCCGCAGCTCGGACAGGATGAACGCGGGCACAAGCGTGGTGAGCTCGACGTCGTTGCGGTTGGCCGGCCGCTCCTGACCCGAGAGCTTGATCATCAGCGCCACCTCGTCGTCCCGGGTGGTCTTCCACATGAAGTCGCGCAGCGGCTGCACGCCGTCCTTGAAGGCCTGCGCCTGGGTCTTGTCACCCTTCAGATAGGGCTGCACGCCCTGCTCGTTCATGGCCGAGACGGTCGGGCCCATGATGAACAGGCTGATGAACAGGGCCAGACCGGCCAGCACCTGATTGGGCGGCATGCTGGTCAGACCGAGCGCGTTACGGGTGATGCCCAGCACCATGAAGATCTTGGTGAAGCACGTGCAGAGCAGCAGCAGGGCCGGCGCGACCGAGAGCACGGTCAGGCCCAGCATGATGATCAGGGAGGTGGCCGGGCGGCTGCCGTCCGGGTTGGTGCCCTGGATGTTGACGTTGAGGTTGGGGCCCCGGGGACGGGTGGGCGGGCTGGGTGGCGCGGGGGCCCGCTCGGGCAGGGCGACCGTGTAGGTCACCGGCGCGCGTTCCGGGGCGGCGGGCGTGCGGGACGGCTCGGCCGCGGCCGCACCGGGCAGCAGCACGAGCGCGAACCCGAGGCTCGCCAGCAGGAGGAACACCGCGCGTTTGATCATCGGTGGCTGGTCCGATCCCGGAGGAACTCGACCGCCGAGCGCCACGTGCGCGGCGAGAGGATCGAGCCTTCCAACCGGCTGGGCCGCGGGGCCGCCGGATGCCGGCCGGGCAGGTCGCCCGGCCCGTTCGCCAACTCCGTGGCCAGCTCGTCGTCGACCTCGACGTGGTCGCGGTGCTCGGCCGGGTGGTGCTCGAAGATCTCGACCTCGGCCTCGCCGAGCAGGCTGACCTGCTGATCGGTGACCCCGAGGATCATCGCGCGGTCGGCCACCTTGACCACGGCCACCGCGGCGCCCCGGGACAACTGCTGGCGGTTGAGCACCTCCAGGGTCCCGTGCCCGCGCCCGAGCAGCGGACGGCGGATGAGCCGGGCCAGGCCCCACATCATCCCCAGGATGATGAACAGCGAGAAGCCGATCCGCAGGACGAGCTCGAACAAGGCCGTTACTCCCGCTCGGTGCCGGGGGTGACGATCTCGGTGACCCGGATGCCGAAGTTCTCGTCGACCACCACGACCTCGCCCCGGGCGATCAGGCGTCCGTTGACCAGCAGGTCAGCGGGGCTGCCGGCGGCCCGGTCGAGCTCGACGATCGCTCCGGGCGTCAGAGACAGGAGCTCCCGTACGCTCATCCGGGTGCGGCCCAGCTCGGCCGACACCTCCATCTCGACGTCGTGCAGCATGTCCAGGCCTCCGCGGAGCTGCACCGCGGGTGCGGCCGCGGCCTCCCGGCGGGCCACGTTGCCGCCACCCGCGCCCTCGGCGGGCCAGGGGCTCAGCGCCAGCGCCAGCACGGCCCGGATCTCGGGGCCCTCGACCAGCGGCACCGCGACGGCGTCGTCCTTGGCGGCGATCGCGCTGAGCGCCACCTGCGGCTCCATCACCACGCCGGGGTCGAGCACGACGGGGCCGAAGATCCGGGCGGCGGCCTCGAGGGCCGGGCGCACCGCGGCGGTCAGGTCGAGCTCGCCGAGCGGACTCTCCTTGAGCGCGTCCGCCAGGTCCTGCCCGACCACCACGACGACCTCGCCGGCGGCCGCTCCGCTGAACCTGGCAGTGACCGCCTGCCCCTCGGTGAGGATGTCCGCGGACGCGGCGACCGGCTCGGCGACGGCCAGCGGCCGGCTCGTGGGAAGGACGCCCAGCGCGGCGTCGGCCGCGTTCCGGGCGAGCGCCAGCTGCGGCGCGGTGATGGTGGGCGCGGTCATGGGCGACCAGACTCCTTGGGCGATTCCTTGGGCGTCGGCACCACAAGACAGGCGAGCCGGGCACCCTGATTACCGGGAACTGCATGGGCGAAAACGGTCTCGTTGACGGTCACCTCGAGCGGCTGACTGGTCGGGTGACCCAACGGCACGACGTCTCCGGGACGTAGGTCCACGATGTCATCGGTTCGCATACGAATGGGCTGGAATCGGACCGCAACGTCGAGCGGAGCGGAGGAAAGTCCGGCCGTGAGGTTGCGCATCGCCAGGTCCTTGGCGGCCCGTTCGGCGTCGCTGAGCACCACCGTCTCGGTGCGCGACAGCACCGGGAGGATCGTGTTGAAGGGCAGGCAGATCGTGTGCATCGTCTCCTCGGCACCGATCTTCATGTCGAACGAGGCGATCACGCAGGCGTCACCGGGCTGATGGGCGCGGAGGAACTGCGCGTTGTACTCGATCTCCTTGAGCTTGGGCGACATGTCGACCAGCGTCTCGAAGCCGTACCGCAGCTCGCCCAGCATCCGCTCCAGCAGACCGCGGAGCAGGGGCATCTCGACCTCGGTCAGCGGCCGCTCGGGCTGGGCGCCGCCGGGGCCGCCGAGCATGTGATCAATAGCGGTCATGGAGGCCGAAGTGGCGATCTCCATGAGGGCCGAGCCGGGCAGCGGGTCGAGAACCACCACCGCGATCACCGTGGGGTTGTTCAGGGCCGCCACGTACTCGTCGTAGTTCAGCTGTTCGATCGAGGCCAGCGTGACGTTGCTGACCGCCCGCAGACGCGTCGTGAGCAGCGTCCCGCAGCTGCGTGCGTACGTCTCGAAGGCGATCTGCAGGGTCCGGATGTGCTCACGTGACAGCTTGATCGGCTTGCGGAAGTCGTACGCGGTCGGCCCTCCGCCCTGACCACGGCGGGACAGCCGGCCCGGGGTACGTGCGGCGTTGGTCACGTTGTCCCCATCGGCTCGTTTCCGGAACGGCTGAGCGCGAGGGGCGTTTTGATCCCGTTAAAGCCAGTAGGGCGGGTTCACCGCAGTGAACCCGCCCTGGCTGATGACTACTTGTTACTGGGTGACGAACGAGGTGTAGTACATCCCCATCACCATCTTCTTGCCGTCCTCGGTGTACGCCTTCACGATCTTCGCGGTGAGGTCGGTCTTGATCTCCTCGCGGCCCTTCTCGGTGGAGAGCGCGGCCAGGGTCTTGCCGGTGTACTCGTCGATCGCCAGCTCGCGGGCCTCGCTCGTGTCGACCGACTCGGCGCCGGCGTCCGCGGTCTGCTGCAGCGAGAAGTTCAGCTTGAGGTAGTGACCGTCGGCCAGGTTGATCGTCATCGCCTCTTCGAGGGCCACCACGCTGCCCTTGACCGGAGCGGCCTCGGCCTTGTCGCCCTTCAGCATGAAGAACGCTCCGGCGCCACCGCCACCGAGCAGCACGACGGCGGCGATAACGATGATCATCAGCATCTTCTTGGACTTCTTGGGGGCGTCGGCGGCGGTAGTAGTCGTCTCGTCCTTGCTCATCGAAAGCTCCTCTCAGTCGTGCGTCGGGTTGGTGTTGCCGGAAGTCGTGCCGGTCTCGCCAGTTGTATCGGCCTTGGTGGCGGGCGTTTGAGCTGACTTGGCTGCAGCTGAGGTTTGTCCCGGGTGCAGTTTGTTGTCGGCCCCGGCCGCGGCCGGCAGTAGCGCTGCCTGGTCGGCCGTGAGCGTCGTCAGAACAACGATGTCCACGCGGCGGTTCATGGTGATCGAGCGCGGGTCGGACGGGTCGATCAGTGGCTTGGTGTCGGAGAAACCGACGGCGCTCATCCGGTTCTTGGCGACGCCGTGAGCCCCCAGATAACGCACGGTGGTCGAGGCGCGGGCCGCGCTGAGTTCCCAGCCGCTCGGGTAGAACGTGGTCTTGGCCTTGAGCTGGTTGGTGTTGCCGTCGACCTCGATGTTGTTGGGCAGCTTGACCAGCGACGGGGCGATGGCGTCGAGGATCTTCTTGCCGCCGGGCTGCAGGTCGGCCCGGTTGCCGTTGAAGACGACCTCGTTGGTGAGGATGGTGACGACCAGGCCGCGCCGGTCGATGGTGAACTGCACCGAACCGAGCAGCTTCTGGGCGGCCAGAGCGTCGGAGATCTTGTTCTCGACCTTCTTGAGGTTCTCGGCCTCCTTGGCGGCGGCGTCCGCGTTCTGCGAAGCCTTCTTGCGGTCCTCGGCCGCCATCGCGGCCTTGACGGCCTCCTTCTGCTGAGCGGTCAGGTTGGACGAGCCGGCCTTGCCGTCGCCCGGGTTGGCGCCGGGGTCGATGGCGACGATCTCGGCACTGTTGCCGGAGCCGTCCATCGGGCCGGTCTGGCCCTGGAAGGCGACGCTCTGCGCGCCGAAACCGGACGAGAGACCGGAGGCGAGCTGGGCGAACTTCTTCATGTTGACGTCGCTCATGGAGTACAGGACGACGAAGAGAACGAACAGCAGGGTCAGCATGTCGGCGTAGGACACGAGCCAGCGCTCGTGATTGACGTGCTCCTCGTGCTCCTCGTGCTTCTGCTTACGCTTGCCCCCGCCACCGCTCATCGGGTCAGGCCGCCTTCTTCGTGTTCGCGGCCGACTCGGCCTTCTTGGCCTCGTCCGGCGGGAGGAGGCTGCGGAGCTTCTGGGCGACCAGACGCGGGTTGGAGCCGGCCTGGATGGCCAGGACACCGTCGACGACCAGCTCCATCTCCTCGGCCTCGACACCGCTGAGGCGGGTCAGACGGGCGGCGATGGGCAGCCAGATGACGTTGGCGCTGAGCACGCCCCAGAGGGTCGCGACGAACGCGGCGGCGATGGAGTGACCGAGCGTGTCCGGCTTGTCGAGGTTCTCGAGCACGTGCACGAGACCCATGACCGTGCCGATGATGCCGATCGTGGGGGCGTAGCCGCCCATGTTCTCGAAAAGCTTGGAGCTGGCCTTGTCGGCCTTCTTCTTGGCCGCGATCTCGGCGTGCAGGATGTCGTGGAGCTCATCCGGGTCGGTGCCGTCGATCGCCAGCTGCAGACCGCGCTTGAGGAAGGGGTGCTCGACCGTCTTGACCGCGTCCTCCAGGGCCAGCAGGCCCTCGCGGCGGGCCCGCTCGGCCAGCTTCACGATCTCCTCGACCAGCTTCGTCGGCGGCGTGACCTTGGCCAGGAACGCCTTCTGCAGCATCTTGCCGGCGCCGGTCGCGTCCTTCAGCACGCCGCCGGCCATACCGGCCGAGAACGCGCCGCCGAACACCAGCAGCATCGAGGGGATCAGGATGATCGAGGCCGGTGAGCCGCCCTCGAGGATCTGCACCGTGAAGATGATGATGAGGCCGGCGACTACACCGACGATGGTTGAGATGTCCATCAGCGTCCATTCCGGTGCAGCGGGAGCACCTTGGCGTCGTCGTCGTCACCGGGCGACGGGGCGGAGGAGTGGGTGTTGGTGGGCTCGGCCTCGAGACGACTTGCCTGTGCGATCAGTGAGGCGCGGTAGTGCCGCACCGAATCGATGAACTCGGGCACGGACTCGGCAATGACGTACTTGGTGCCGTCGACCAGCGTGATGACCGTGTCGGGCGTGCAGTCCGCGCGCTCGACAAGGTCCGGGTTCAGGGCGAACACGGCACCGTTGATACGGGTTACGAGGATCACTTACATCCGTCCTTGGGTGATGGTGTGTGTTCTGGCTGGCGGGCCGTCCGTGGCCCCTCGATATGTGTTTCGGCCTGTTCCCGGTTGCCGATGAGATCCAAGCGGTGGCGGTACGGGTGCAGCGGCTGTTTCCAAACACAACGGCCGGGGCAGACGCGGATGCGCCTGCCCCGGCCGGAGGCCGAACGCGTGGTGAGACAATTACCGCTTCATGCTGACGAGCTCCTGGAGGAGTTCGTCGGAGGTCGTGATGATGCGGGAGTTCGCCTGGAAGCCGCGCTGGGCGATGACCAGGTTGGTGAATTCCTGAGCCAGGTCGACGTTCGACATCTCGAGGGCACCGCTGATCACCTGGCCGAGGCCGGCGCTGGTGGGCGTGCCGACCTGGGCCAGACCGGAGTTGACGGTGGAACGCCACTGCGAGTCACCGGTCTTCTCGAGGCCGTTGACGTTCTTGAAGGTGGCCAGGGCGACCTGGCCCAGCACCTTCTTCTGACCGTTGCTGAAGGCGCCGATGATCTGCCCGGTGTCCGACACCGTGTACGACAGCGAGGCCAGCGTGCCGGCCGCGTTGCCGTTGGAGTCCGACACCCGGGCCTCGGTCAGGCCGTGGAACATCGTCAGGTCGCCGGCGTCGACGGAGAACGTGTCACTGATGTTGGGGTCGATCGCGGTGGCGCCCGTGAACTCCAGCATCGCCTTCGTCGCCGGAGGCGTGGCGACCGGCTTGCCGTCCTTGAACTGGATGGTCGCGGTGATCGGCGTGCTCGGCCCGGCGTCACCCGACTTCGTGAGGGTCACCTGCCAGTCCTGGACGGAGGCGGTGGGATCGGTGGTGGTCCGCGTGAACTTCGCCGAGAGGCTGATCGGGTTACCCGTCTTGTCGAACGCCTTGAACGGGATCTCGATGGCCGGGATGGTGGTCGGGTCGGTCACGTCCTCGGGCATGTCGTTGGTCAGGTTGCCCTTCATCTCCACCGTGCTGGTCGCCACCGGTGAGATGCTCTTGCCCAGGGGCATCCTGATGTCGCCCGGCTTCGCGGCCGGGTTGACCACGCCGTCCTCGTCGGCGGTCCAGCCCTGCACGGGCTCACCGGTCGCGGTGGCGAGGGTGCCGTTGGCGTCGAAGAAGAACGAGCCGGCCCGGCTGTAGAGCTCCTCGTTGCCGCGGCGCGTGATGAAGAAGCCGTCGCCCTGGATCATCATGTCGCCGGCCTTGCCGGTGGTCTGCGCCGATCCCTGGCTGAAGTTCGAGGTGATACCGGCGTTGCGGACACCGAGACCGACCTGGCCGGGGTTCGAGCCGGCCTGGCCGTTCTGCGGGGCGCCGGCGGCGGCGGTCATCTGGCTGAGCGTGTCCTGGAACTGGACCGAGCTCGCCTTGTAACCGACGGTGTTGACGTTGGCGATGTTGTTACCGGTCACGTCCATCATCTGCTGATGCGCGTGCAGGCCACTGATTCCGGAATAGAGCGAACGCAGCATGGATAGTCCTTCGTTAGCGGATGCGGATTACGGCTTGGGCGTCGCTTCGGTCCCGCCCGGCTGGTTCTCCTGGACTTCCGTGACCTTGGACAGCAGCACTTCCGTGTTCCCGATCCGGAGAATCGGTTCGCTGTCGCCGTTGAGCTTGGCGGCTGAGATGGCCCCGGTGTGCCGGACGCCGTCGCCGTCCATGTATTCCACGTTCTTGCCGACCAGGGAGCTGGCAGTGATCAGCTGCTGGCCCTTGAGCATGTCGGCGATGCCTTCCAGCTTCTCGACCTGGGTGAACTGGGCGGTCTGAGCCAGGAACTGGGTGGAGTCGGCCGGTTTGCTGGGGTCCTGGTATTTCAGCTGGGCCACCAGGAGCTTCATGAAGGTGTCCCGGTCCCCGAGGGTCTTGCTTTTCTCCTTGGCCGCACCGGCACCGGCCGCCGCGGCGGCCCCAGCACCGGAGATTCCTGAGGTCGGCGAAGTCATAAGAGTTGCTCCCGTCCGTCAGCACGCTCTTAATCCGATTCGGCCGCACCGGCGTTTTGCTTAGAACCAAACAGAAACGGGCCTGCCACCTGGGCAGACCCGTTTCTGTGCGGCGTGCGTCAGGGCGCGAGGGAGAGGCTGAGCTTCCCCTTGCCGTAACGGTTGACGTCGACGAGCAGGTCGACGCGACGGCCGAGCGCCATCAGGTGGGCCCGGGCGTCGCCGGGCAGCGGTTCACCCGGGTAGACGACCTGGTAGAGCTTGATGTGCGGACCACCCTCGCGGTTGAGCAGGCTGGTCAGCACGTTGCACAGCTCGCCGACGTTCTCGGCGAGGTTCGGGTAGAGCTGCTTGTCGTCGATGCTGTCCTCGGCAGCACCGGCGGGAAGCAGGCCGAGAGCGGCGCCGGCGTTGGCCGCCAGCGCGAGCTCCATCCCGAGCACGGCGTAGATGTTCTGCGCGGAGTCGGTGAAAATCGCGACCGTCGAGGTGGGGATCTCATCTGCGCTGAGAGGCTCACCGGGACTGACGGTCACCTCGCGGCCGAGCAGATCCTCGAAGAGATTACGGACGGCCAGGGTGCCAGGAAGAACCGATACGTCGGACATGTCTAGATCATCCCAAAATAGGAGCGAAGACCTCATCGAATCGCTCAGCTGAGAAAGGCTTGACGATGAAAAAGAGAGCACCGGCGGCATCCGCCTGTTCCTTCATCTCGGGAGTGCTCTCGGACGTCACGAAACCGAACTTGACGTCGCTTCCGGAAGCACGGAGCTGCCGGAGACATTCGATACCGTTCATTTCCGGCATGTTCCAGTCGGAAAGCACCAGATCGGGGTTCTCCGACTTGACCATGTCGAAGGCCTCACGCCCGTTGGCGGCCTCGATCAGTTCGTGATCGCCGAAGCCCGCCTGCCGCAGGGTGCGGACCACGATCTGACGCATAACCCGGCTGTCGTCAGCGATGAGAATCTTCATTCCGCGCCCTCCTTGTTGTTGTCACCGCGGCTCTGCCACATGGAAATCGACACCGGCTCGCCGTCCCACATCCCGTAGACCCCACTGATCCGTACGGTGTTGGGAAAGCGCGCCGTCGCTTCGGGAGCGAGCACCACCTGCGGCAGCGACAGAAGCGCGCCGGGTGGCAACATCGCCTTGACCTGTCCGCCGACGATGTTGGCGAGTTCGCCGAGCACGTCGGACATGTCCTCGTCGCTGACCTCGTCCGCCTCCATGGCCAGAAAAGCGCCGGCGGCACGACGGGCCGCCTGCCGGGACGAGGCGTAGACGACGTGTCCGGTCCAGGAACCGTTGATGGAGACGGAGGAGTGGACCTCGGACGGCTGGTTCTCGTCGTTCGTCGGGATCAGCGGGCTGACGCCCTCGGGATCCAGATACGACTCCCACACCTGCTCCACCATCTCCGCGAGGTCGTTCTCGTTGACCTCGACTTCGATGCTCATGAGTTCGCTCCGGTCGGGACGAGGCCCAGAAGGGCCAGCTTCTCGATCATGGCCCCCTCGGTGAAGGGCTTGATCACGTATTCGTGGGCGCCCGCGGCGAGCGCGCGGACGATCTGGCTCTGTTCGCTCTCGGTGGTGACCATCACCAGCGTCATCTCACGCAGACGCGGCTCGGACCGCGCGTGCGAGACGAACTCGAGCCCGTTCATGTTCGGCATGTTCCAGTCGATGAGGGCCAGCTCCGGCACCTCGGTCATCGCGTTCAGCAGGTCGAGCGCCTCTTTGCCGTCGCCCGCCTCGATCGCCTCGAAGTTGAGCTTGGTGACGATGCGCTTGAGGATCATGCGCATCGCGCGGGAATCGTCGATCACCATGGCGCGCATCGGCGTCATCCCCTTCTCCCGGCGCCTACGGACGCCCCGGTGCGGACTCGGTAGGCGGACGTGCGGCCGGCGGCCACCCGCTCGTAGTTGTCGTCGATTCCGATCGTGGTCTCGGCCGCCCCCAGGAAGAGAAGGCCGTCCGGGCGGAGCAGCCGGGCCACGTTCTGAAGCACCGTGCGTTTGGTCGCGACGTCGAAATAGATCAGGACGTTGCGCAGGAAGATGACGTCGAACGGCTGCATGGCGGGCAGCGGCGCGGTGAGGTTCATGAGGCGGAACGACACGTTGCGGCGCAGCGCCGGGGCGATCCGCCAGTGCGCGCCGGCCCGCTCGAAGTACTGCACCAGCTGTGCGGCGGGCAGGCCCCGGTTCACCTCGACCTGGCTGTACTCCGCGGTCTCGGCCCGCTTCACCATCTCGGTCGAGATGTCCGTCCCCATGATCTCGTAACTCCACCCCGGCGGCAGCGTTTCCTGCAGGGTGATGGCCAGGCTGTACGCCTCCTGGCCGCTGGAGCTGGCGGCCGACCACACCCGGATCTTGCGGGTGGACGCCCGTGACTTGATCAGTTCGGGCAGGACGACGCTGGTGAGCGCCGTGAACGGCTCCCGGTCCCGGAACCACGACGTCTCGTTCGTGGTCAGCGCGTCGATGATCCGGCGCTGCTTGGCCGGGTCAGGCCGGCGCTGCAGGTCGGCCAGGAACTCGGTGACGCCGGAAGCGCCGACGGCTCGGGCGACCGGGATGAGCCGCGCCTCGACCAGATACTCCTTGCCGGGGGCGAGCACGATCGAGGCCTCACGCCGCACGAGCTGGGAGACGAAGTTGAACTCGGCTTGGGAGAGCGTCATCGGGCCACCGCCGCCGAACGGCCGGACTTGACCCGGTTGACCAGGTGGGCCGCGATCCGGTCGAGCGGCAGGACCTCGTCCGCCAGCCCCGCGCCGACGACGGCGCCCGGCATGCCCCACACGACCGAACTGGCCTCGTCCTGAGCCAGGATCTCGGCGCCCGCGTCTCTCAGCACCTTCGCACCACCCCGTCCGTCATGTCCCATTCCGGTCAGCACGGTGGCGTAGGCCGACGCGCCGTAGAGCGCCGCGACGGACCGGAACATGACGTCCACGGCCGGGCGGCAGGAGTTCTCCGGGGGCGCACTGCTGAGCTGGATCAGCGTGGACGTGCCCCGGCGATGGAGGACCAGATGCTTGTCGCCCGGCGCGATGTAGGCCCAGCTGGGGTTGAGCTCCATCCCGTCACCGGCCTCGACCACCCGCAACGGCGTGCTGCGGTCGAGCCGCTCGGCGAACATCTTGGTGAAGACGGGGGGCATGTGCTGCGTGATGACGATGGGCACCGAGATGTCGGCCGGGATGTGCTGGAGCACCTTGGTGAGCGCATCGGGCCCGCCGGTCGAGGAGCCGATCGCGAGGATGTCGATGCGGCCGCCGGGGGTGGTCCGTCGCGGGGCGGGGCTGCCGGGCCGGGCGCCGGGTCCGGCCGGCGCGGCACCGGGCCGAGCGGGGGCGGCGCCGGGCGGGGTGGCACCCGGACGGCCCGGAATCGGCCGGGGCGAGGCGGCGCCGGGGCGGCCCGGGATCGGACGGGGCGGCGCGGCGGACGGGGCGCCGGCGGACGGGCGGGCCGGGGGCGGCATCGGGGGCGCGGACATCCGGCGCTTGCCGGAGAGCACGTAGATCTTGGGGACGAGCTCGGTGCGGACGGCCTTGATCGACTCGTTCACGGACCCGACGTTGCTGGGCTTGGTGACGTAGTCGGTGGCTCCGGCCGCGAGCGCCTCGAGCGTGCTCGCCGCCCCGGCCGCCGACAGCGTGCTGAACATGATCACCGGGATCCGCTTGTGGCGCTTGCGCAGCTCGCGGACCGCGGTGATGCCGTCCATCTGCGGCATCTCGATGTCCATGGTGATCACGTCGGGCTTGAGCTGATCGATCTTGGCCTGGGCCAGCAGCCCGTTGGACGCCGTGCCGACGACCTCGATCTGATCGGCGCCACTGAGGGCGTCGACGATCAGACGGCGTACGACCACCGAGTCGTCGACGACGAGAACCGAAATCATCGGGCCCATGTCCTCACCCCAACCAAGCCGGGCCGAGAGCCGCCACCACGGGGGCCAGAAGCCGGTGGGCGGTCGAGGTGTCCAGCAGGTCCCGCACCACCAGCGCCTGCACCGCGCCGCTGAGCATGTTCCACACCCCGCCGGCCCGGTCGGCCAGCGGAATGGCGGCCGTGTCGACGGCCTGCACCAACAGCATCTGTGCCGCGGCGGCCGTGCGGACCCGATCCGAGAGATACGCCGCCCAGGACGCCGAATGCACCGCCGGGGACCAGCCACCCGCGTTGCGCCGGGCGTCCTCGGCCGAGGCGAGGAGCCGGTTGAGATCCCTCGTCGGCAGCGAGCGCAACCGGTCGAGCAGCGACGAGACCGTGTAGTGGTGCGGTCCGAGGTCGATCGGGGCGCCGACCGGCAGCTTGCGCATGGCCGCGACCCAGCCCGCGCCCAGCCGGCGGCGGGTGTCGGCGTCGAGCACCTCTTTGAGATAGCTGGCGACCGCCGCGTCGCAGATCAGCGCGGTGGCCGAGGCCGCGGTCTCGGACTGCTGCGCGTCCCGGCCGGTGCCCGTCCACGTCCAGGCCATCACGTCGTAGCGCAGGCAGGTCAGCAGCGCGTCGACGGTGCCGATCGGGGCCCGCTCGACAAGGGCCAGGCTCCCGGCCGGGTCGTCCTTGCTCATCCCCTTGAGCGACGGCATCCGGCGGGCCGCGCTCTCCACCTCGACCCAGAGCGGACCGCGTACGCCCTCGTCCGGCAACCGCTCGGCGAGCAGCGGCAGGTCCGCCGCCTGCAGACGCAATCCGCGCAGCACGACCTCGGCCGTGGCCGACCCGCCGGTGAGGCGGGTCAGGTCGAAGCCGAGCACCGGGGCGCTGACGAGGCTGTACATCAGGTCGTGGCGCGGTACGTGTCGACGGCCGCGTTCACGTCGAGGGCGAGCATCAGCCGGCCGTCCAGTTTGAACGTCCCCACGACGAGGTCGCGGGTGGGCCCGCTGAGCGTGACCGGCGGCGGCTCGAAGGTGTCGTCGTCGAGATCGACCACCTCGCCGATCCGGTCGACCACGAGGCTCACCGGTTCACCGTCACCCCGCAGGATCACGTTCATCACCGGGCCCTCGAGCTCCTTGCGCTCCAGGCCGAGCTGGACCCGCAGGTCGACCGCGGCGATCACCTGACCGCGCAGGTTGAAGAGCCCGCCGATGGCCGGCGGTGCGAGCGGCACCGGGGTGTACTCGTTGTACGAGAGCACCTCCTGCACCGTGTGCACCTCGACCCCGAACAGCTGGTCGGCCACCTCGAAGGTGGCGAACTGACGGCTCGCCATCTCAGGCCTCCACCAGCAGCTCGTCGTTTTCCAGGTCGGTGTAGAAGTTCGGGTCGGCCGCGAGGATCGCGCGGCGCACGTCCAGCAGCTCGGTCACCCGCTGCTGGATGACCGCCGTGCCGACCAGGCCGTCCTCCTCGGCGTCGCGCCGGGCCGTCGTCGAGTTCTCGGCGATGTCCACGATCCGGTCGACCACCAGCGCCACGCTCCGGGCTCCTTCGCTGTAGACGACGACCGAGACGGTGTCGCCCTCGGGCTCCTCGCCGTACGCCCCGAGCAGGTGCGACAGCCGCACCAGGGGCAGGATCTGCCCGCGGTACTGCACCACCTCGCGGCTTCCGGCGTGCTCGATCCGCTCGCGCGGGAACTCCTCGAGCCGGGTGACCGTGTCGAGCGGGATCGCGACCCGCCGCTCGCCGACCGCGGTGACGAGCAGCCGTTCGCCCGTGCCACCGCCCTTGGCCGCCCGCGCAGACGCCTCCAGGTTCTGCCGTTCGGCGTCGGGGGCCAGGTGACTGCGGCGGGCCAGCGACGAGACGTCGAGGATCAGGCCCACCTTGCCGTCGCCCAGGATCGTCGCTCCGGCGTACAGGCCGATGTCCTTGAACCTCGAGTTGAGGGCCTTGACCACGACCTCTTCGGTGTTGAGGACCCGGTCGACGACCAGGCCGAAGCGCCGGCCGTCGGCCTGCAGGACCATGATGTAGACACCCTGGTCGCCGCCGACCTCGAGCCCGAGCGCGCGGTCCAGCCGTACGAGGGGAAGCAGTTTGCCCCGCAGGCGGTAGACGGGCGCACCCGACGCGTACTCGATCTTGGTGGACTGCCCGTCGATGAAGACCAGTTCCAGCACCGCGACCTGCGGGACGACGTACCGCTGCTCACCGCAGTCGACCGTGAGCGCCTGGATGATGGCGAGCGTCAGCGGGATGGTCAGGCGCCACACCGTGCCCTGGCCGGGAGTCGAGTCGACGCTGACCGCGCCGCCGATGTTCTCGATGTTGGTCTTGACGACGTCCATGCCCACGCCGCGGCCGGACACGTTGGTGACCTTGGCCGCGGTGGAGAAGCCCGGCTGGAAGACCATCGCCATGATGTCGCGCTTGTCCATGGACGCGATCTGGTCGGCCCGCAGCAGGCCGTTCTCGACCGCCTTCTGCGCGATCCGCTCCACGTTCAGGCCGGCGCCGTCGTCGGCGACCTCGACCGCCACGTGACCGCCCTCGTGATAGGCGCGCAGCGTGAGCTTGCCCTCGGCGATCTTGCCGGCCGCGGTGCGGGTCTCGGGGTCCTCGATGCCGTGGTCGACCGCGTTGCGGACGAGGTGGGTCAGCGGGTCCTTGACCGCCTCGAGCAGGCTGCGGTCGAGCTCGGTCTCCTTGCCCTCCATGACCAGCTGGACCTGCTTGCCGAGCGACTGGCTCAGGTCGCGGACAACCCGGGGCAGCTTCGACCAGATGTGCTCGATGGGCTGCATGCGGGTCTTCATGATGCCCTCTTGCAGCTCACTGGTGATCATGCCGAGCCGCTGGGCGCTGCGGACGAGGGTGGCGTCGCCGGTCTCCATCACGCCCCGGACCAGCTGGTTACGGGCGAGCACGAGCTCACCGACCATGTTCATCAGCGTGTCGAGCAGGTCGACGTCAACCCGGATCGCGCTGTCGGCGATGCTGCGCTTGGGCGTCTGGGCCTGCAGGGCCTCGCTGACCGCGGCCGGCTGGGCCTTGCCCTCGTCGAGCAGGATCGTGCCGAGCTTGCGCTCGTCGCCCTCGATCTGCTGGGCGAGCGCGGAGCCGACGTCCGAGGCCTGCGCCGCGCCGGTCTCGACCAGGATCTCGCCGATCGGCTTGCGCTGGTTCTCGACCGGCTCGGGGGCCGGCCGGGCGGGCGTCTCGTCCAGGGACTGCGGGGTCCCGGCCTCGGCGGTCTCGCCCGCGGGGGCCTCGGCGGCCGGTGCGGCCGCCGCCTCGCCCGAGTTCATCTGAGCGTTGACCTGCGCGATGATGGTGTCGATGTCGACGTCACCCTCGGCCTGCGTCTCCTCGATCGCGGCGAGGATCGAGCGCACACCGTCGATGGTGGCGAGCAGCGTGGTGATCGTCGTCGGCGTCACCGGCATGACCCCGTCGCGGAGCTTGGACAGCAGCGACTCGCCCGCGTGGGCCAGCTTCTCGAGCCGGCTGAAGGCCAGGAAGCCACTCGTTCCCTTGATGGTGTGGATCGCCCGGAAGATGCGGGAGATCAGGTCCCGGGAACTGGGGTCCTGCTCGAGTTGCACCAGGTCGCGGTCGATCTGGTCCAGGTTCTCGTGGCTTTCCATGAGGAATTCGCCAACGATCTCACCAAGGTCTTCCACGCTCGTTTACCTCCTGCTCGGCGTCCAAGGCCCTCATCGGTTGTCGGCTTCGTCACCTGAGGACACCGGGACCACAACCGAAGGGGAAATCAGGCCTCGCCGCCGGGACGGCGGTAGCGGTAACCGAATCCGCGCACGGATTCGATGGGTGAATCGTCGGGGTCGGACCAGCCGAGCTTGCGGCGCAGGCGGAGCACGGCGAACTTGACGCGCTCCTGGCCGATGCCGGTCGGGTCGTCCCAGGCCTGGGTCAGCAGCTGGTTCGGGCTGAGCACCGCCCCGGCGTGCCGCACCAGCGCGTTGAGCAGCCGGAACTCGGTCGGCGTGAGGCGCTTCTCGTCACCCTTGACATAGACCCGGCGCTTGGTCGGGTCGAGGTGCACGAGACCGTCGTCGTAGACCTGACTGGCCCAGCTGTTCTGCCCGGTCGACGAGCGGCGCAGCAGCGCCTCGACGCGGGCCAGCAGTTCGTTGTTGGCGAACGGCTTGGTGAGATAGTCGTCGGCGCCGCCGCGCAGCCCGCGCACCTTCTCGGCCTCCTGGCCGTGCGCGGTCAGCACCAGCACCGGCACGTCGGAGACGTCCCGCAACCGCTCGAGCACCTGCCAGCCGTCCATCTCGGGCAGGCCCACATCGAGCACCACCAGATCGGGGTGTTCGGCGTACGCCTCCTTGAGGCCGGTACGGCCGTCGCCGGCGTGTGCCACCTCGTACCCCGCACGGCTGAACAGCAGTCGCAGAGCCAGTGCGATGTCCGGATCGTCCTCGACGACGAGTAGGCGACTCATCCTGTGCTCACCCTGCCCCACCCCTCGCTCGCACCTTGTTCCGGACACGACCGCCCGTCCGGTGCGCCGCTCGGCGCCCGGTGGGGGTCGGTGTCGTGGGTCCTGCACCGGCGACTGCCGGCGGCGGAATCAACCGCGCAAAGCCACGATAGCGTGATGTCACGGTCTATTTACGGACAGTGACAGATTCGCGGGCTATCCGCTCGTAGCGGCGTGGCCCGGAAGGATCACCAATCCCCCCAGACTGACACGTTCTGACCATCCGTTTCCGGTTTCCGGCAAAGATGGGACTTACGGCCGCAAAACGGCTCCGATATCCCTAGGTGGGCGACTCCGCCCAGGGAGAGGAGCCAAGCCGTGCTCAAGAACGTGGTGCGAGGTCTCGTCCTGCTCGTCGCCGGTCCGGCGATCGGGCTCGCCGTGGCCGCCCCCGCGCAGGCCCAGGTGCCGGTGCCGCCCCTGCCGCCGGGCGTCGGGGCCACGGTGGTCGCGCCGCGCACGCTGATGTCCCAGGTCGTGACCATGACCAATCAGCAGCGCTACGCCAACGGCTGCCGGCGTCTGCTCACGGTCGATCAGGAGCTGACGGTCGCCTCCGTACGGCAGAGCGTCTACATGGCCCGTACGGGACTCTTCAGTCACGTCTGGCGCGACGGCACCACCTTCGTACGGCGGTCCCACCTGGCCGGATATGCCCAGCCCTCCGGCGAGAACATCGCCTGGGGCTACCGCACCGCGACCGAGGTGATCGAGGCCTGGATGGCCAGCCCGCGGCACCGCGCCAACATGCTCAACTGCGGCGCCAAGTCGATCGGCACCGGCGTCGTCTACGCCGCGAACGGGGTGCCCTACTACACGCAGGTCTTCGGCTGGGATTAAAGAGCGCAGTTGATCAGCACGGGCTCGGGACGCAGCTCGACGCCGAATCGCTCCCGCACCCCGTCGCGGACCGTGCGGGCCAGCGCCAGCAGCGACTCGGTGGTGCCGGCGCCGCGGTTGGTGAGCGCCAGCGTGTGCTTGCTCGAGATGGCCACGCCGTCGCCGGCGAAACCCTTGGGGAAACCGGCGTTCTCGATCAGCCAGGCCGCCGGGATCTTCACCGTGCCGTCGTCACCCGGCCAGTGCGGGGCGTCGAGCCCGAGCGCGGCCCACTCGTCGGCGCCGACCACCGGGTTGGTGAAGAACGAACCGACCGACCACGTGTCGCGGTCGTCTGAGTCGAGGACCATGCCCTTGCCCGCGCGCAGCTTGAGCACGGTGTCGCGGGCCAGCTGCAGCGGCACCCGGTCGCCGGCCTCGACACCCAGGTTGCGGGCGAGCTCGGCATAGCGGATCGGCGCCGACTCGGCCGAGCGGGCCAGCCGGAAGTCGACCTCGAGCACCACGAAGCGGTCGTTGTGCTTGAAGACGCTCGCACGGTAGGCGAAACCGCACTCGGACGGGGGCATCACGCGGATCGTGCCGTGCTCACGGTCGTACGCGTGCACCGCCACGATCGTGTGACCGACCTCCTGCCCGTACGCACCGACGTTCTGGATCGGGGTGGCACCGGCCGAGCCCGGGATACCGCTGAGGCACTCGACCCCGGACAGGCCCCGCTCCACCGCGTACGCCACGAAGTCGTCCCACGGCTCCCCCGCGGCGACCCGGACGACAACGCTGTCCGCGTGTTCCTCGACGACGCGCACACCCCGGTTGCGGAGCAGCACGACCATGCCGTCGAAGCCGCCGTCGCCGATCACGACGTTGCTGCCGCCGGCCAGAATGAGCACCGGGCGCCCTTCGGCCGTGGCATTGCGCACGGAAGCCACCACTTGGTCCGTTTCGGTGGCGACCGTCAAGATGCCGGCGGGCCCGCCAAGGCGTAGCGTCGTGTACGCCGACAGGTCGGTTTGCGGGGCGGCGGTAACGTCAGGCACGCCAACCACCCTAGGCTCAACGGTTCGGGCATCTCATCGGCGGTCCGGTGGAGCGGAGAGAATCGCGATGAACAGGCTGCACGCCACGAAGGACTTCTGGCTGGCGGCGCTGCGGGCAGACAGCCCCGCGCTGCAAGATGCCGTCGCCCAGGCGGGGCCCGAGGCGGCCGTGCCCGGCTGTCCCGACTGGACCGTCGCCTCGCTGGTCGAACACCTCACCTCCGAGCTGCACTGGGTGCGGGAGATCGCGGCCCGGGGCACGACCGACCGGCCCGACCAGCCCCAGATCCCGGAGCGCCCCGGGTGGGAGGCCGCTCTCGACGGCCTGCGCCGCGAGCTCACCGGCACGATCGAGACGCTCGAGGCCCTCGACGCCGACTTCCCGGCGTGGAACTGGGCGCCGCAGGCCAAGAAGGCGGCGTTCTGGCAGCGCCGCATGGCCCACGAGATCTCGGTGCACCGCTGGGACGCCGAGTCCGCGGCCGAGCGGCCCGTCCCGATCGAGACCAAGCTGGCCGCCGACGGGGTGAGCGAGGTGCTCGACACCTGGCTGCCGGCCGGTCGCCGCAAGGGCCCGACCGACCTGCACGGCGTGGTCCACCTGGTCGCGAACGACGCCGGCTACGAGTGGTTCGTGCGGTTGCGCGGGGCCGGGGTGGCCCTGCTCGACACGATGACCATCCTCGACACCGACGACCATCACGCCCGCGCTCAGGCAACCGGCACGGCCAGCGATCTGCTGCTGATGCTGATGGGCCGCGTGCGCACGGATCGCCTGGTCATCACCGGTGACCCCCGCCTGATTACGGCCCTGCACACCGGGTAGCGCGCTTACATTCGACTTACCGGTCTTCCGCGGATTGTTTCCGCGCCTATGATTAACCGGTTAAGTTCAGACTTCGTGAGCGACTAAGGGGTACGTATGACGGCCACCGTCACGTCCACGTCGGCGCAGCCGGCCCTAGCCGCGATCACCTTCCCCGACGACTTCATCTGGGGCGCGGCCACCGCGTCGTACCAGATCGAGGGCGCGGCGCGGGAGGACGGTCGCGGCCCGTCGATCTGGGACACCTTCAGCCGTACGCCGGGACGCGTCTACAACGGGCACACCGGCGACGTCGCGTGCGACCACTACCACCGCTACGTCGACGACGTGGCGCTGATGGCGGATCTGGGGCTGGCGTCGTACCGGTTCTCGATCGCCTGGCCGCGCATCCAGCCCGACGGCACCGGCCCGGTCAACGTCAAGGGCCTGGACTTCTACGACCGGCTCACCGACGAGCTGCTCGGCAAGGGCATCGACCCGGTCGTCACGCTCTATCACTGGGACCTGCCGCAGACCCTCGAAGACCTCGGCGGCTGGGCCAACCGCCTCACCGCGGAGGCCTTCGCCGAGTACGCGCAGATCGTCCACGCCCGCCTCGGTGACCGGGTCAAGACCTGGACGACGCTGAACGAGCCGTGGTGCTCGGCCTACCTCGGTTACGGCAGCGGCGTGCACGCGCCCGGCAAGCAGGACCCGGCGGCCGTCTTCGCCGCCGTGCACCACCTGCTGCTGGGTCACGGCATGGCGGCCCGGGCGCTGCGTTCGGCCGGCGCCCAGAGCATCAGCATCACGCTCAACCCGTCGGTCGCGCTGCCGGTCGACGGCACCAACCCGGCCGACATGGAGGCCGTACGGATCGTCGACGGGCTGTCCAACCGGATGTTCCTCGACCCGCTGTTCAAGGGGCACTACCCGGCCGACATGCTCGAGCACATGTCCCGGTTCACCGACCTGTCGTACATCGCCGACGGTGACCTGGCCACGATCAAGGCCCCGATCGACGTGCTGGGGATCAACTTCTATCAGCCCGCGTACGTCTCGGCGAAGCCCGGCGCCCCGGCCGCGCTCGACCAGCCCGGCAGTGAGGGCATCGCGTGGCGGGCGCCCGACGGTCCCGTCACCGACATGAACTGGCTGATCGAGCCGTCCGCCCTGACCGGCCTGCTCAAGCGGATCAACGACGACTACCCGGGCATCCCCCTGCTGATCACCGAGAACGGCGCCGCGTACCCCGAGGGCCCGTCGGCCGACGGCGAGGTCCACGACGCCCGCCGCGTCGACTATCTCGACGGCCACCTGCGGGCCTGCCATGATGCCCTGGCGGCCGGAGTGGATCTGCGTGGTTACTTCGTCTGGTCGCTCATGGACAATTTCGAGTGGGCCGAGGGGTACCGCAAGCGGTTCGGAGTCGTGCACGTCGACTACGCGACCCAGAAGCGCACGCTGAAGGACAGCGCGAAATGGTACCGGGAGGTGATCCGGCGCAACGGCATCGCCGCGCCGGGGACTGAGTAAGGAGTGAGCTTTTGTGGTGACGCGGGAGCGGCCGACCCTGGAAGCAGTGGCGCGCCGCGCCGGGGTGTCCCGGGCGACCGTCTCCCGCGTCGTCAACGGCTCGACCTCGGTGGCCGCCGCCATCCGCGAGGCGGTCACGCGGGCCGTCGACGAGCTGGGCTACGTCCCTAACCAGGCCGCCCGTAGCCTGGTCACCCAGCGCACCGAGTCGATCGCGCTGATCCTGCCCGAGACGGCCAACCGCGTCTTCTCGGACGACCTCTTCTTCCCGGCCATCATCCGGGGCGTCGGCGTCGAGCTCGAGGCCGCCGACAAGCAGCTCGTGCTGATGATGGCCGGTTCGGCCAAGAGCCACGACCGGGTCGAGCGGTACGCGGTCGCCGGTCACGTGGACGGCGTCATGTTCGCCTCCATGCACGGCGACGACCCGCTCCCCGGCAACCTGGCCCGCCTCGGCATCCCGGTGATCTGCAGCGGCCGCCCGCTGGGCTCGCTGGATCACAGCGGCCCCGAGGTGCCCTATGTGGACGTCGACCACTTCGGCGGGGTCGCCGCGGGCGTACGTCACCTGGTCGCCGCCGGCCGTCGCCGGATCGCCACCATCGCCGGCCCGCAGGACATGGTGGCCGGCATCGACCGCCTGGCCGGCTACCGCGCCACCCTCGAGGAGGCCGGCCTGGCCCAGCACGTGGCGTTCGGCGACTTCACCCGCGAGTCCGGCATCAGCGCGATGCGCACGCTGCTGGCCGACGACCCCGCGGTCGACGCCGTCTTCGCGGCCTCCGACATGATGGCCCACGGCGCGCTGATCGCCCTCAAGGACGCCGGCCGCCGGGTCCCGCACGACGTCGCCGTGATCGGCTTCGACGACTTCGAGATCAGCCGCTACAGCGATCCCCCGCTGACCACGGTCCGCCAGCCGATCACCGACATGGGCCGCACGATGGCCCGTCAGCTGCTGGGCCTGATCAACGGCGAGGACGGCCTGCCCGACGCCGTGGTGCTACCGACCGAGCTGGTGGTCCGCGACTCCGCCTGAGACCGGCGCCTGCACGGAGTGGCCGAGCGCCTGCCGGGCCAGCAGCGTGGCCCCGGCGATCGCGGCCGGCATCATCAGGATCGCGCCCAGCGGAATCAGGAAGCAGCAGAACACGGCCACGCCGAACCCGAGCGCCAGTGGCCGGCACGCACCCAGCACGACCCGCCGGTGGCGCAGCCGCTGCCCGCGCCGCTGGAACGGCACGCCGGTCAACTCGAGGGCCAGCAGCCAGCCGCCGAAGGCCCCGCCGATCACCGGGATGACCGTCTGCCCCACGACCGGCAGGAACCCGAGCAGGAACAGCGGGATGCCGATGACGATCGACAGCCCGATCAGCCGCAGCGAGTCGGCCAGGCTGCGCCGCAGCCCCGGCCAGAACCCGGCCTCGACCGCGTCGGGCACCCCGCCGAACCGGTCTTCGACCAGCTCCGAGATCCGCTCGTAGAACGGGTCGCCGATCAGCAGTGTCACGGCGGTGAAGGTGAGCACGCCGAGCAGCACGGTCACGCCGAGCAGGGCCAGCCCGCCCAGCACCTGAACGAGGTCGCGCAGCCACTCCGACCAGTCGTCGGCGAACCAGGTGACCGCCTCGGACAGCTGAGGCAGATAGTCGAGCAGGAAGAACAGCGCCGTCCCGTAGAGCAGCCCCGCGATCAGCGCGGGCAGCAGCCCGAGCCCGAGCAGCTTGGGGCTGCGAAGCACGAGGCCCAGCCCGCGCCCGAGCAGCCCCGCACCGAGAAAGAACTGCTTGACCGCGCCAAGCGGCTTACCGGGGTCGGTGTTCACGCCAGCAGAGTAGAGCAGCGGGGTGAGTTCGGTGTTGTTAGACCGCCGGCTTGACCACGATCAGGGCCAGCAGCGCGTGCACCACGAGCAGGGCCCACATGTTCCCGGACTCGTAGACCAGAAGCGTCGGCGGAGCGAGCAGGATCAGCGCGGCCAGCCGGAACCAGGGCCACGCGAGCCCGCGCAGCAGTTGCAGCACGAGCAGCATGACGATCACACACGGCAGCAGCAGGATCGAGATCCACAGGGCACCGGCAAAGCCGAACACGAGCCGGGTCAGAAACGGATCAGCCGGGCTGTCGACGAACTGGAGGACGATGCTGCCCGCGACAAGCAGGACAAAATAGACAGCCGCGTGCACCAGGGTCCAGAGCAGCAACGGCAGCATGGCGACCTCGGCCCGGGCCCGGCGGGCCCGTTCCACCGGCCGACCGGCCTTCGTCCAGGGAGTCGTCAGTGTCATTCCGCTTTCCCGTCGCCGCCCGCCGAGCCGAGAAGCGAACCCTGCCCTCGATTGAAGAGCCGCAAGATTTCGTTGTCGGTGGGAGAGCAGCCACCGCCTCCCCCACCCGCCCTGGGACGGTGCTGCGCAGCCAGCCTATCGCCCGCCGGCCGCCGCCCGGCTTCCTGTCCACAGGAGCGCACGGCCCGATTCCGCGTTGTCCACAGGGCGGGTGCCGAGCGGGCCGACCGCAACCGGCCGGCCCTCGGTTTCCCGTTCCCGCCGCCGGGTCGGAGGTGGGCTCCACTGGGGAACCTCACGGGAACGTGGGCGGGACCTCACGTCACGGGAACGTCGGCGGGACCTCACGTCACGGGAACGTCGGCGGGGCCTCGCTGCCGGGGGCCGAGGACGACGGCGGCTCCTCGGGCGGGGTCGGGGAGATCTCGGTCGGGGTCGGCACCGGGGGCATGGTCAACGGCGGGAACGGGTCGTCGGTCGGGGTCGCCGACGGCGTGGTGGGGGACGGTGACCCGGTAGGAGCAGTCGTGGTGAGCGAAGGCGCCGCGATCGGCGCGATCGGCTGGAGCGACGGCGTCCCGGAGGCCGTGACGGTGGGGGTCGGGCGGCGGGGCTGGGCGGAGTAGCGGACCGCCACCGGCTCGCGCGATGTCGAGGTGGGAGCGGCGCCCAGGGCGCCCGAGCCACCCGGAGCGCCCACTGCAGCGGGGCGCTCGGATGGCGTGGCCAGGTTCCAGCCGATCGAGATGGCGATCGGCAGTCCGATTGCCACTAGTCCGAAAAAAACTGATTTGGGGGAAAGCCGCACGTTCTAGACAACGTGCCGAGAGCCGAAAAAGGTTACGGCCCAGCTGGTAGAACGGGCTTGATCAATGGGGTGTGTCACCGGTACTGTCCGCTGGCTCCCCTCTGTCGGGAGGCGGAGGCACACCAACGGGGGAAACATGAAACTCGTTCACCGTCGCGCCTTGCCGGTCCTCTTCACCGCGGCCCTCACCGCTGGTGTGGTCGGCGTCGGCGCGCCCGCGTTCGCGGCCGGGGAAGCACCCGTCGGCGCCTACGATCTGGACAGCAACGCCATCTGGACCGGTCAGACGGTGACCCTCACGCAGACCGCGCTGACCGACGACGACACCGAGGCCGCGGCGATCAGCCGCGTCATCAACTGGGGCGACGGCACCGCGGCGCAGACCGCCGAGGCCGGCACGACGAGCTGGACACACACGTACGCGGCGGCCGGCTCCTACACCGTCGCCGTGACTCTGAACGACGGCACGGTCGAGGGCCCCGGCACGCTGACGCCGGCCGCGGTCGGCGTGACCGCCGCGCCGGGCAACCTCGGCTGGCAGAAGAACCTGATCTACACGAACACCTATCAGGGCACCGACGGCGCCGAGCACGACTACACCGTGGAGGGTGTCTTCACCCCGACCGGCCTGCCGACGACCGCCGACGAGGCGTGGGTGGCGTGGGGCGACAGCGAGCACACTCTGCTGGCCCAGCAGGAAACCTCGGTCACGGTCCCGCACTACTTCGGCCACGGCACCTTCAACCCGCAGGTGCAGCTGGAGAACGAGCAGGGCAAGGCGACCGCGCGCAACGCGTCGACGCTCACCGTCAACTACGACCGCACGGCTCCCCGGGTCGCGGTGAAGTTCCCGGCCAGCCCGAACAAGGCCAGCTCGTGGACCACGGTCCGGGGCACGGCGAGCGACAGCCAGGCCGGTGTCGACTACGTCAGTCTTCTCACGTTCAAGTGGAAAGACGGCGCCGGCATGTACATCTACAACTTCGACACGAAGTCGTGGATCCGCTACACCGGCCAGCCGCTGAGCGCGCTGCCCAGCGGTGTCGAAGACCGGGCTCCGGTCACCTCGTCCGGCACCTGGGCCTCGCGGTCGGTGGCCGGCCTCTCCAAGGGCTGGCACCTCGAGCTGTGGCCGATGGCGATCGACAAGGTCGCGAACTGGAGCAGCGAGGAATACTACGTTCCGGTCTGGCTCTCCAGCTGACCCCGAGGAAAGCGAAAGCTGCCCTGCGGAAAGGCGAAAGCAGACCCGCGGAAAGGCGAAAGCAGACCCGCGGAAAGGCGAAAGCAGACCCGCGGAAAGGCTAACGCTGACACGCGGAGAGGCGAAAGCCGACCTGCGGAGAAGCGAGAGCTGACCTGAGGGAAAGCAGAAGCTGACCGACCAACGCGTACGAGGCCTCTCCGGGAATCACTCCGGGGAGGCCTCAGTCGTTGAGGAACGCCGAGATCCGTTCGCGCAGCTCGGCGCGGTTGGTCCAGAGCACGGCCGGACGGTCGTACACGTGCAGCTCGGCCCCGGGCAGCAGGGACGCGACCCGCTCGGCCCACGCGACGGGATGCACCTCGTCGCCGACGCAGCCGAGCACCAGGGCCCGCCCACGGAAGGCACGCATCAGCGACTCGTCGGGAACAGCGGGCTCGTGCCACAGCGTGGTCAGCTCGGGGGCCAGGCCGTCGCGCTGCAACTGCTCGACCCGCTGGCGCAGATAGCTCCAACCGGTCGGCGTGTTGCGGACCGAGGGCGGCAGCTCCGCCTCGACGGCCGCCGCGATCGACGCCGCCTCGCCCGACTCGACCGCGGCCAGCAACCGTTCGACCCGGGCCTCGGCCGCCGCGGGGCGGGTGCCGTCGAGCGGCGCCGGAAGATAGAGGACGACCCGCTCGAACCGGTCGGGCGTGTCGCTGAGCAGCCGGCACAGCGCACCCGCGCCCATGCTCACGCCCAGCGCCCGGGTCGCGCCGGCCAGGTCAGCGACCCCGCGCAGGTCGGCGGCGAGGTCGGCGAAGCTCCACGGCCCGACCGGGGCCTCGGAACGGCCGTGACCGCGGAAGTGGAAGAAGACGCGCCGGCCCTGGACCGCACTGCCCAGCGGGCGGGTGCCGGAGATGTCACCGCCCAGCCCGTGCGCGAACACCGTGACCGGGTCACCGACGCCGGTGGTCAGCTCCTCCAGGCGTACGCCGGAAGGGGTTGCGATCATCTCGGTCGCGGGCCCGGGCAGGGTCGGACGCCCCGAGCGCGGACCGGTGGGGTCGGCGCGGTGCAGGCGGGGCCCACCGTCGGGCGGTGGCGGGCCGAACCGCCTCACCAGAAGCCTTTGCCGTCCGACAGATCCTTCAGGCCGGGACGGACGTCGAGCAGATAGATCAGGGCCGCGGCGATGCCGATCAGGCTGAAGATGCCGACCGCGCCGCTGATCAGCAGGGTCAGCACGATGCAGATGGCGAGAATCGCCGCCCACGCGCCCTTCGGCAGGGTGCCGATGGCCTGGAATCCGTCGCCCCTCTGGGTCAGGCAGTGGATCAGCGCGACCGCCTGGACGACCAGCGAAAGAATGAGGATGAGCAGGTTGAGGTAGCCGACGACGGCGGCGTAGAAGATCGGCGCGGAGGAGGCCATGAGGGAAAGTCTATGCCGCGGGGCCCAGGCGATGCCGGGCCCCGCTGATCATGTGTTGCCAGGTCGTCACTTCGAGGCAGCGCGCTTGCGCGGCTTCGGCGCCGGCTTGGCCTCCTGGGCGGCCTCGATGGCGGCCGGCTCCTCGGTGGTCTCGAGGTCGGCGTTCACGACCTCGGCGGCCTCGACCACGCCGGTGCCGACGACGCGCTCGCCGCGGGCGACCAGGGCGGTGTACGTCGCGACGGCGCGGTCCTGGGCGATCTGGGCGAACGAGGTGGCGACGCTGGCGGCGTTGCCCCGCAGAGCGTCGAAGTCGGTCGTGGACGCCTTGTCACGCAGCTCGGCGGCCTTGGTGCTGGCCTGCTCGTTGTAGACGCGCAGGGAGGCCGCGGCGCGCTCGCTCAGCTCGTTGAGCACGGCGGGCAGCTTGCGCAGCTGCTCGACGGCGAGGTCACCGGCGCCGGCGGCGGCGTAGAGCGGGGCGGGGAACCGGGTCTTGGTCTGCTCGGTCATTTCTGCTCCTCATGGGCTTCGGAGGCGGTCTGGGTGCGAGCGTTCTCGTTGCGGAACGTCTCGTAGATCTGGGACAGGGACTGCTTCTGCGCGATCGTGAGGTCCGGATCCGCCGCGATCGCGGCCAGCACCCCCTGCTGGCCCTCGCTGTCCAGAAGGCCGGCACGCAGGTACATCGCGGGCGTCGACACCCGCAGCGCGCTGGCGATCTGCTGCAGCACTTCGGCACTGGGCTTGCGCAGGCCACGTTCGATCTGGCTGAGGTACGGGTTGCTCACGCCCGCCTTGTCGGCGAGCTGGCGCAGCGAGATCTTGGCGGTCTGCCGGAGGTCACGGATGAAACCGCCGATGTCCTCAGGCAGATCCTTGGGTGTGGCCATGCATCCGAAGGTAGCTCCGGGTGCTAGCTGTTGCAAGCAAAACGCTAACTACAGCTAGCGTGAGTCGAGTCACCGTACGGGTCGTACCTGACCCACGGGCTCTCCTCCACCGAGGACCAGCTCCTCGATCAGCGGCACGCTCACGCCGAGTTTACGCAGCTCATCGAGGAGTACGGGGGTACGCGCGCGCATCCCGCCGTCGTCGATCTTGAGCGCAACGGCCCCTACGTGCGGCACGGCGACCGCCACCACGCCCTCGGCGCCACCCTTGGCCAGCAGCCCCGGCACGCCCGCCATCAGCACGGTGTCGTCGGCGCCGGTGCCGGCCACCAGCTCGGGGCGGGCCCGCATCTCGTCGGCCACCCGGCGCTCGGGACTGCCCGGCTCGGCCTCGACCAGCCGCTGGAACGAGCGCGCCAGCCCGGTCAGCGACAGCGCGAGCACCGGCGCGCCACAGCCGTCGACGCCGACCGCGGTGATCTTCTCGCCGGCCAGCTCGGCCACCGCGTCGGCGATCGCCACCTGCAGCGGGTGGGCCGGGTCGAGGTACGTCTCGAGCGGCCAGTCGTTGGCCACGCACGTCGCGAGCATGCCGGCGTGCTTGCCCGAGCAGTTCATCAGCACCCGCTCGGGCCCACCGCCGGCACGCAGCCAGTCGTCCCGGGCGTCCTCGGCGAGCGGCAACGAGGTGGGACAACGCAACGCCCCCACCTCCAGTCCGGCCCCCGCGAGGATCTCGCGGACACGGCGTACGTGGAAAGGCTCTCCGAAGTGGCTGCCGCTGATCAGGGCCAGGTCGGCGTCGTCGCGCGGCACGAGGCCGGCCCGCAGCATCCCGACCGTCTGCAGCGGCTTGTTCGACGAGCGCGGGAAGATCGGGGTGGTCACGTCGCCCCGGCTCGCACCGCCCAGGACGGCGACGGAACCGTGGTGGACGCTCTCGACAAAGCCGGAGCGCACGACTTCGGCGATGATCATCGAGCGGGGACTCCCAGCAGCTCACGGGCCTCGCCGGCGGTCAGCGGCGGGCGCTGGGCCAGCTGGGCGAAACCGACGGCGCGGGCCACGAGCTGCATGTTCGACTCGACCGGCCGCCCCTTGGCGTACGTGATCGTGTCTTCCATGCCGACCCGCAGGTGACCGCCCGCGCTCAGCGAGGCGAGCATGACCGGGATGGTGCCGCGCCCGATGCCGGTGGCCGAGAACGTCGTGCCCTCGGGCAGGTCGCGGATGGTCTGCTCACACGCGACGAGCGCGGCCGCGGTGGCCGGCATGCCGCCCGGCACGCCCATCACCAGGTCGACGTGCACGTGACCGCCGAACGGCAGCCCGTGCCGGCTCAGCAGCCGCTGCAGCGACGCCAGCTGGCCCAGGTCGAAGATCTCGTACTCCGGCACGATGCCGCGCTCCTGCATGCGGGCGTGCAGGTCGACGATGAACTCCCAGCGGTTCATGAACACGCCGTCACCGAAGTTGACCGTGCCCATCGTGCAGGAGGCCATCTCGGGCCCGGCGTCGAGCACGGCCAGGCGGTCGGACTCCGGATCGGTGACCGCGCCGCCCGAGGAGAGCTGCACGATCAGGCCGGTCGACTCGCGCAACGCGGACACGGTCGCGCGCAGCCTCCCCTGGTCGAGGGTCGGTTCGGCATCGGCGTCACGGATGTGGACGTGGATGATGGCGGCGCCCAGCGCTTCGCACTCCTTGGCGGTGGCCACGAGTTCGTCGAGCGTGACGGGCAGCGCGGGCACATCGGCCTTGCTGCTTTCGGCGCCGGTCGGAGCAACGGTGATCACGGTCCCGGTCATGGGAGTGACACTAGTGTTCGTCGAGGGCCACCACGGACTCGCCCACCATCAGCTGGTCGGTGGCGGTGCGCTTGAGCACGGCGAGGGCGATGAGACCCAGTTCGTGGTGGCGCACGGCCGTGCCGATGAATCCGACCTCGCGGCCCTCGCGGGTCACCGGGGTGCCCTTCGCGGGCGGCTGGTCGGTGGCGATGCCGTCGAAGTGCAGCAGGGCGAGGCGGCGCGGCGGACGGCCGAGGTGGTGCACGCGGGCCACCGTCTCCTGACCGCGGTAGCAGCCCTTGTCGAGGTGCACGGCGGCAGCCAGGAACTCGGCCTCGGCCGGGATCGTGCGGTGGTCGGTCTCCCAGCCCAGCCGGGGGGTGTGCCGCTCGACGCGGAGCGCCTCATAGGCCCACAGACCGGCCATCGGGACGCCGAGCTTCTCGATCACCGTGGTTTTCTGCGCGCGCGGGACGAGCAGGTCAATCCCGAGCGGCACCCGGCGGGCAAGGCCAAATTCGGTTTCCCGTACGGCGTAACGACTCGTCGCCCCGGGCGGGACATCGCCGGCGGCGAACTTGGCGCCGGGCACCGCGTTGATCTCGGGCTCGGCCAGGCCGGGGATGACGTCGGCCGCCCCCGGGCCCACGAGGGAGAGAACGGCGATCTCGGCCGTCGCGTCCCGGGGCTCGACGCGGGTGAAGAACCGCATCATCTCGAGGTATTTCAGCAGGCCTTTTCCGGCGCCGGGCTCGGTGTCGAGCCACGTGGTCGTGCCGTCCTCGGTCACCATCGCGTGCTGCTCGACATGGCCGTTGGGTGAGAGGACCAGCAGCTCGGTGCCCTGCCCGGGCGACAGGTAGGACAGGTGCTGCGTGGTCAGCGTGTGCAGCCACGAGGCGCGTTCCTCGCCGGGCACCGCGATCACGTCACGGTTCGACCGGTCGACCAGGCCCACCGCGGTGGCCAGCGTGCGCTGCTCGCGCATCGGGTCACCGTAGTGTGCCGGCACCCCGGCGTCGGCCGACTCGGGATCGAGGTCCTCGACCATCACCACGGTCATGTCGTTACTCCTTGCAGTCCCCGCACACGCCGAAGAGCGAGACGTGACCCACATCGACCCGGAAGTCGCGTTCGCTCAACAACCGGTCGGTCACCGGTTGCATCACACTCGGGTCTACCTCATCGATCGACCCACATCCACGACAGACGAGGTGAACGTGCTGATCCTCACCCGCCGCGTGATAGGTCGGCGACCCGTGCGACAGGTGGGTGTGCGTCACCAGCCCGAGCTCCTCGAGCAGCTCGAGCGTGCGGTAGACGGTGGTGATGTTGACTCCGGCCGCTCGTTCGCGCACGTGGTTGTGCACCTGTTCGGGCGTGGCGTGGCCGAGCTCGTGCACCGCCTCGAGGATCAGCTGGCGCTGCGGGGTGAGCCGCAGGCCACGCTCGCGGAGCATGGCGGCAAGCGAAGTGGCGGACACGCCACAAGATTACGCCCTCGGTGCTCAGCCGCCGACTCTCAGCAGCCGCGCCGACATGTGCGGCTTGAGCTCGCTCTTGTCGATCGACACCTCGTGGGCGTAGAGAAGAGCGCCGTCGACGATGCCGAAGAGCCGCTGGGAACCGGTGAGGTGCTGACCGTTGGGGGTGTAGGCGATCGCGTCGGCCTCGATCTCGAGCCGCGTGGTGCCGATGGTCTTGCCGACGTAGATCTCGGCGACGCCGTCCGGGTTGATCATGACGGCCTCCATCTCGTCGGTCGCGCGGCCGTCGTGCAGAACCGGACGCCAGAAGCCCGACTCGACGATCCACTCGCCGGCCGGCTTCGACTCGGCGTCGAGCAGCCACGAGCGCGACTCGAACCGCAGGAACGGCCGGCCGTCGTGGCTGATCCGCACCTCCTGGCCGAAGTCGTAGTCGTCGTCGGCCGGGAAGCCACCCTGGCCACGCCCGCGCCACAGCCCGACGAACGGCAGCAGGCCCAGCAGAGCCGGGTTCAGGTCGGCGCCCTGGCGGAGGTCGTGGGTTTCCTCGTACGGGTAAGGGTCGACCGGCGGCGCGTTGAGCCACGGGGGTGGGCCCAGCGGATTTTCCTGATCGCTCACCAACGCCCCCTCGAAACGCGCATCGCCAGATAGCCGAAGCCGCCCGCCAGTGCGCCGAGACCGGCGACCAGCAGGCTCACGAACCCGATTTCCGTAACCATGACCGGCCCATCCTATGCTGGCCGCCATGACACGCCTTCTGGTCGTCAAGGCAACCGCCGGCGCCGACGCCCCTGAGCGCTGTTCGCAGGCGTTCACCGTGGCCAGCACGGCCCTCTCGTCCGGGGTGGACGTGTCGTTCTGGCTCACCGGCGAGTCGGCCTGGTTCGCGCTGCCGGGCCGGGCCGCCGAGTTCGAGCTGCCGCACGCGGCGCCGCTGCCCGACCTGCTCGACCTGCTGCTCTCGGCGGGCCGGGTGACCGCCTGCACGCAGTGTGTGGCCCGCCGCGACATCACCGCCGACGACGTGCTGCCGGGCATCCGCATCGCCGGCGCCGCCGTCTTCGTCGAAGAGATCATGTCGGACGGCGCGCAGGCGCTCGTCTACTGACGTCGCCCGCTCACCGGCAGGGTGTGCTCACGGTGACGCGCAGCGCCGGGCCGTCGGGGGCGACCACGGCCGAGCCCTCGGTCGCGGTGTAGGTGACCGCCGGATCTCCGACCTGCACCGCGCCTGCCCCGCCGGGCAGCTTCCGCAGACGATCGGCGAAATCCTGGCGCATCGGGACACCGGCCACCGTGTACGACGCGGCCACCGTGCCGTCGGCACACGTGACCGCCTGGACCTCGGGACCCTGGGCCGGGGCGCCGAGCACCCGCAGCACCTCGGTCAGCAGCGCCGGCGCGGGCGCGGCCCGGGAAGCACCCGGATCGGCCGTGGACGGGGTGTGGCCCTCGACCGGGCGGCAGCCCGACGACAGCCGCAACGTCAGCGCCCGGGCCGAGGTCGGGGCGTTCATGTCGACGCCGATGAAGTTGCCGGCGTCCGCGTGCAGCGACACGCGCGTGCCGCCACGGGTCTCGGCCACATCGGCCTGATAGTCGCCGGGCAGGGCGGCGGCGATCGCCTCGGCCGTCCCGGTCGCGTCGCCGCCGGGCACCTGCACGGTGATGGTGCGGGCGGCGATCAGCCCATCGCGTACGGGGGTCACCCGGCAGTCCCGCGTGAACTCCAGCCCGCCGAGCACCGCGGCCCGTCCGTCACCGCCGGCCGCCGCGTAGACCACCCCGGCCGCGCGTTGCAGGTCGGTCACCGCGAGGCTGAGGTCGCGCTGCTCGGGCACGGTCGCGCGCTCGTGCCCGACCGACCAGACGGCCAGCACCGAGACGACGACGATCCAGGCCCCGACGATCGCGGCCGCCCACCATCGCCGCTTCCGGTGCGGCGGCTCTCCCGCCGGCACAGCCACTCGCTCCGGCGCCGTCACGGCAGCCATGGTGACACGCTCCGTCTCGGCGATCAGGTCAGGGCGGCGTATTCGGCGGACGTCAGGAAGCGCTCGATCATGGCGGCCGTGCCCGGAGTGAACTCGCGGTCGAGCGCCTCCGCGGCCGGCGTGAAGACCATGGCCGCGCCCTCGCCGAGCACCACGTCGGACTGCCGGGCGCTGGTCGGGGCGTAGAAGTAGTGCTTCTCGCGGGCGTCGGCCGCGATCTCCTGCCTGGCGAACAACCGCAGCGGCGCCGCCGGGCGCAGGGCGGTCTCTTCCCACAGCTCGCGCTCGGCCGCCTCGACGTGGGTCTCGCCCGCTTCGACCGAGCCGCCGGGCAGACCCCAGACGTGCGGGTAATAGGGGGCGTTGCCGTCGCGCAGCTGCAGGAGCAGCGCACCGGAGCTGTCGACCAGCAGGACGCACGCGATCTGGCGCATCGGGCTCACTTTCCGGAGAGGCGCTGCAGGGCGCCCAGGGCGACGTCGGGACGAGTCGTGTACCAGAACGGCGGCAGCGACTTGCGCAGGAACGCGCCGTAGCCCCGGGCCGTCTCGAGGCGCGAGTCGAGGACCGCGACCACGCCCTTGTCGCCGGTCGAGCGGATCAGGCGGCCCACCCCCTGGGCCAGGCGCACCGCCGCGATCGGCACGCTGACCGAGGCGAAGCCGGAACCGCCGTTGGCGTCGACCGCGGCCGCCCGGGCCGCGGCCAGGGGCTCGTCGGGGCGCGGGAACGGCAGCCGGTCGATCACGACCAGCTGGCACGAGTCACCCGGCACGTCGACGCCCTGCCAGAGCGACATGACGCCGAACAGGCAGCTCGCCTTGTCTTCCTTGAACCGGCGGACCAGGACCGGCAGCGATTCCTCGCCCTGCAGAAGGATCGGCAGGTCGGTGCGGGCGCGCAGCAGCTCGGCGGCCTGGGTGGCGGCCCGCCGCGACGAGAACAGGCCGAGGGTGCGGCCGCCCAGCGTCTCGACCAGCTTCACCAGTTCCTCACCGGCGGCGGCGGGCAGACCGGACATCTGGGGGCGGGGCAGGTGGGCCGCGACGTAGAGAATGCCCTGCTTGGGATAGTCGAACGGCGAGCCCACGTCGAGCGACGTCCACCCGTCGCCCGAGACGGCCGGGGTCTCGGCCGAGATCGGCTCGCCGGGGCGGGCGGTCGGCACGGGCGAGGCGGCGGGCAGGCCGAGCGAACGCGCCACGGTGTCGAAGCGGCCGCCCAGCGTGAGCGTGGCCGAGGTCGCCACCACCGTACGGTCGGTGTAGAGCCCCTGGGCCAGGGTGCCGGCGACCGAGAGCGGGGCGACCACGAGCGCGCGCCGGCCGCTGCCGGTGTCGGACTTCTCGACCCAGGCGACGTCGAACGCCGACTCTTCGAGCAGCCGCTGGGCCGTGTCGTTCAGGTCGTCGAGCGCCGCCTTGGCCTGCTGCTTGCGGACCGGGTCGGGGTCGTCGCTCTTGATGTCGCCGATCGCCGTGAGCCCGGCCCGGGTGGCCGACTCGGTCAGCGTCACGGCCTGTTGCAGCAGCTCGGGCAGCCCGCCGGTGATGCGACCGGCCGGGGTCTCGGCCAGGCCGACGGTGAGCGCGTCGGCCGCCTCGGCCAGCGACTCGGCCGCCGCGGGCGGGATCAGCGTGCGGGCGCGGCGGGAGGAACGCTCGATCGCGTCGGGGGTCAGCTCGGCCTGCGAGGCCGAGGAGACCCGGTCGGCCAGCTCGTGGGCCTCGTCGATGACGAGCAGCTTGTGCGGGGGCACGATGTGGCGCTCGGCGAGCATGTCGACCGCGAGCAGGCTGTGGTTGGTGACCACGAGGTCGGCCTCGCGGGCCCGCGCGCGTGAGGCCTCGGCGAAACACTCCGGCCCGTACGGGCATCGTTGCGCCCCGACGCAGTCGCGCGCCGGCATCGACACCTGGCGCCAGGCCGTGTCGTCGACGCCGGGGTCGAGCTCGTCGCGGTCGCCCGTCTTGGTCTTCTCGGCCCAGGCCTGCAGCCGCTGGATCTGCTTGCCGAGCCGGCCCGCCTCGCCGAGCCACTGGGTGGCCTTGGGCGGCGCGTCGTCGAAGAGCGTGTCGGTCGGCTCCTCTTCGTCGGCGTGTTCCATCTTGGCCATGCAGAGGTAGTGGTGGCGGCCCTTGAGCACGGCGAAGGTGGGCTTGCGGCCGAGCACCGGCTCGACCGCGGCCGCGAGGCGGGGCAGGTCGTGTTCGACCAGCTGGTTCTGCAGGGCGAGGGTGGCCGTGGAGACGACCACCGGACCGTCGACGAGCAGCGAGGGAGTCAGGTAGGCCAGGCTCTTGCCGGTGCCCGTGCCGGCCTGGACGAGAAGGTGTTCACGCTCGCGTATGGCCTTGTCGATCGCGGCGACCATGGCCTCTTGACCGGGGCGGGACGCACCCCCGGGCACGGCGCCGACCGCGGCCTGGAGGAGTTGGTCGGCGGTGGCGCTCTTCTTCGTTGCTGCGGGCACGCGCAGACGGTACCCGCCACCACCGACAGAAGCCGACCACCGTTAGGGTTCTCGCATGCCGAGTGACACGGTCCGGGTCGTCTACACGAAGTACGACGGTTCGGCCCATCGGGACTATCCCGCCCGCCGCTTCGACACCGACGACCTCGGAGTCTGGGTGGGCGTGTCGCGCGGCACCGAGTCGGTCTACCACGGCCGCCCGTCGGTCGAGCAGATCCCGTTCGTGCTGGTCATCCCGCATCACGCGTGGTGGACGGGCATGTTCAACCCGCAGCCGCGCACGAGCGAGGTCTACTGCGACATCACCACTCCCGCCCGCTGGGAGGGTGACACGGTGCACATCATCGACCTCGACCTCGACGTGGTGCGCCGCCGCGCGACGGGGCTGGTCGAGCTGCGCGACGAGGACGAGTTCGACGAGCACCGCACCCAGTTCGGCTACCCCGACGACCTCGTCCGCGAGGCCCGGGCGGCGGCCGACAAGCTGCTCGTGGCGCTGGGCGACGGTAGCGAGCCGTTCGCCACGCACTACCACCAATATCTACAGAAGGTCGCTGACTAGCAGCTTGTTGGGGTTGAGCTGCTGGAAGAGGCCGGTGATGCGGCCGTCGGCCACCGTCACGGCCATCGCCCCCGAGATCTGGCCGCCCCGCACCAGGACCCCGGCCACGCCGTTGACCAGCACCGGCTCCAGCGTGACGCCGGCCATGCGCTGCCCGTGGGCGATGCCGACATAGAAGCGCGAGACCTTCTCGACGCCGACGATCGGGCGCAGCGCGGTGCTCGTGAAGCCGCCGCCGTCGCTGATCGACACCACGTCGGGCGCCAGCACCGCGGCCAGTGCCTGCAGGTCACCGCTGTTCGCGGCCTCGATGAAGGCGGTCAGCACGCGCCGCTGCTCGGCCACGCCGGCGGTGTGCCGCACTCCGCCCTCGGAGGCGGCCTTGCGCCCGCGGGAGGCGTGCTGGCGGGCGGTGGCCTCGGTCGTACCGAGAACCCGGGCGACCTCGTCGTAGGGCACGGCGAACGCGTCGTGCAGCACGAACGCCACCCGCTGCTCGGGGCTGAGCCGCTCGAGGACCACCAGCAGGGCGAGCCCGACCTGGTCGCGCTGTTCGGCCCGGGCGGCCGGGCCGACCTCGGGGGCGACGAAGAACTCGGGGAGCCACTGGCCGGTGTAGGCCTCGCGCGACACGCGGGCCGACTTGAGCACGTCGAGGCAGAGCCGGCCGGTGACCGTGGTGAGCCAGCCGCGCAGGTCGCGGATCTCCTGATCACCGGCGCGCGTGTAGCGCAGCCAGGCCTCCTGCACCACGTCCTGGGCCTCGGCCATGCTGCCGAGCATCCGGTAGGCGACCGAGACGAGGTGTGGACGCTCGGCCTCGAAGGCCTCGGCAGACGGTGGCATGGGGGAATTCTGCGCGAGATTCCTGGGGCGGGGTAGCACTTGTGACACAGTAGAGAACGCATATTTGGCACGAATCGGGCGGTGGGACTGTGGTTGACGGGCTGGTGATCGCGGGTGGCCTCGCCGGGGCCGCGGGGTTGGCCGGAGTGGTCGCAGCACTGGCCCGCCGCCGGACCCCCTACCTGGCGGCCGGGCACGGCCTGGCCCGGCCGGACGACATCGACCCGCTGCCCGCGGTGCTCCGCCGGGGGCTGGGCGGGCTGACCGTGCCGGTCACACCCGGCCCGCGCGGCGAGCTCTTCCTCGGGCCCGGAGCGCCGCAGCCCGGCCGTACGCTGCGCCGGCTCGTCCTGACCCCGCTCTTCGCCCGGGCCCGCGGCCACAACGGCCGGATCACCCGCGACCAGAAGGTGCCGTTCCGGCTCGTGGTCGAGTTCACCGGCGCCGTGCGCGACGCCGAGACGCTGCTGCGGGCCTACCGGATGCTCGACCAGCAGCTGCGGGACCACTCCGGTCTGCTCAGCCGCTGCGCCGGGGACGACCTCACGCCGGGCGCGGTCACCGTCTCGATCGCGGGCATCGTCGACGTCCGCGAGCTGCTCGTGACCGAGGAGGTGCGATACGCGTTCGCCGAGGGCTCGTTCGACGACCTGGGCTCGCGGTCGGCGCCGCCTGCGCTGGTGCCGACGATCAGCGAGCCGTGGAGCCGGCGGTTCGGCTGGGACGGGCTCGAGCCGATCCCGGCCGAGGAACGGCACCTGCTGCACGCGATGGTGCGGTCGGCGCACGACGACGGCCGTACGGTGCGCATCTCGGGCCTGCCCAAGGGACCGAGGAGCGCCCGGGAGGCGATCTGGACCGAGCTCGGCGCGGCCGGGGTCGATGTGATCGCCGACCACGACCAGCGCCACCTCGCCCGGCACCTGCGCCGCCACCCGGTGAGCCGCTGGGCGGCCCAGGAACCGCTGCCCACCCGGGCGGTCCGCCGTCCGTCGCCTCGCCCCAACGCTCCGCGACCGGAACGACGCCGGCAATCCGTTTAGCGGGCGAACGAAAGGTGAACCAGGGGAAGCCGTAGCATTCCCCGGAGATCATCCCAAGTCCGTCGATCGAGGTCGAGCCGTGAAGTTTTCGTTCCGCCCCGTCGAGGGCGCCTTCTACGACCTGTTCACGCAGGCCGCGAACAACCTCGTCAAGGGCACGGAGCTGCTCAACGAGCTGGGCCTGCCCGGGGTCGACGTGCAGTCGGTGAGTGACCGGCTGACCGACGTCGAGCACGACAGCGACCAGATCACGCACGACCTCTACAAGAAGATCAACTCCACGTTCATCACCCCGTTCGACCGCGAGGACATCTATTCGCTGGGCTCGCAGCTCGACGACGTGATGGACCACCTGGAGGCGGTCGGCAACCTCCTCTATCTGTACGGGCTGACCGAGCTGCCGTCGCTGCCACGCGAGATGCACGAGCTGGTCGACGTGCTCGACCAGCAGGCCAAGATCACCGCCGGGGCGATGCCGCGGCTGCGCACGATGAAGGATCTCGAGGAGTACTGGATCGAGATCAACCGGCTCGAGAACGAGGGTGACCGCGCGTACCGGATGCTGCTGGTCCGGCTCTTCTCCGGCGAGTACGACGCCCTCACCGTGCTCAAGATGAAGGAGGTGGCCGACGAACTGGAGGCCGCCTGCGACGCGTTCGAGCACGTGGCGAACACCGTCGAGACCATCGCGGTCAAGGAGAGCTAGGCCTTGTCGCCCGAGTTCTTCGCGGTCACCGCGGTGATCATCGCCGCGATGGCCTTCGACTACACCAACGGCTTCCACGACGCCGCCAACGCCATCGCCACCAGCATCAGCACCCGGGCCCTGACCCCCCGGGTCGCGCTGGCCATGGCCGCCGTCGGCAACTTCATCGGCGCGCACCTGGGCGCCGACGTGGCCAAGACGGTCGGTGACGGCCTGGTCAAGCTCGAGCTCGGCGTCCCGAGCCTCGGCATCGTCTTCGCCGGGGTGCTCGGAGCGGTCACCTGGAACCTGATCACCTGGTGGTTCGGCCTGCCCTCGAGCTCGTCCCACGCCCTGTTCGGCGGCCTGGTCGGGGCGACCATGGTGGCCGGGTCGTCGCTGGGCTCGGTGCAGTGGCACACGATCATCGAGAAGGTCCTGATCCCGATGGTCGCGTCGCCGATCGTCGGCCTGATGCTCGGCTTCCTGGTCATGGTCGCGATCATGTGGATCTTCCGGCGGGGCAACCCCGGACGGCTCAACCGCGGCTTCCGCGTCGCCCAGACGATCTCGGCCGCGGCCATGTCGGTCGGCCACGGCATCCAGGACGCGGCCAAGACCATGGGCATCGTGGTGCTGGCGCTCTACACCGGCGGCTTCCAGGACAGCTCCACCCACATCCCGTGGTGGGTCTACATCACGACCGCGACGATGCTGGCCGCGGGCACCTACTCGGGCGGCTGGCGGATCATCCGTACGCTCGGCCGCAAAATCATCGACCTGGGCCCGGCCGAGGGTTTCGCGGCCGAGACGGTGGCCAGTTCGGTGCTCTTCTTCAACGCGTACGTGCTGCACGCCCCCATCTCGACCACGCACACGATCACCTCGGCGATCATGGGCGTGGGCGCGACGAAGAGGCTGAACGCGGTCCGCTGGAACGTGGCCGGCAACATCGTGATCGCCTGGATCACCACGTTCCCGGCCGCCGGCCTGATCGCCTGCCTGCTCTACTTCCTGTTCCGCCCGGTCTTCAGCTGACCGACCACCAGGCGGTGGTGTCGGGTGGCAGCACACCGCCCTCCACCGGTCCGCTCGCGAGCAGGAGGGTGCCGGGCGGGTCGATCGCGACCGGTGCGCCGGTCATGTTGACCGTGCAGGCGAAGCCGTCGCCGCGGGTGAAGGACAAGATGCCGGTGGGGCCCGGCTGCCAGGTCAGGGTGGCGGCCCCGGTCAGGGTCTTGCGGCGCAGCGCCAGGGCCTCGCGGTACATCGACAGGGTCGAGCCGGGCACGCCGTCCTGGGCCTCGACGCTCAAGGACGCCCACGAGGCGGGCTGAGGCAGCCAGCTCGGTCCGCTGTCGGGACCGAAGCCGTACGGGGCCGTGGTTCCCGACCAGGGCAGCGGGACCCGGCAGCCGTCGCGGTATCCGTCCTGGCCGGTCGCCCGGTGGAACGCCGGGTCCTGGCGCACCTCGGGCGGCAGGTCGGTCACCTCGGGCAGGCCCAGCTCCTCACCCTGGTAGAGGTAGGCCGAGCCGGGCAGGGCTAGCAGGAGCAGGGTCGCGGCGCGGGCCCGGCGCAGACCGGCCACCGGATCGACCTCAGTCGGGCGGCGGCCCGCGACATCGCCCGCGTCCGCCTGCAGCAGGCGGTTGGTGTGGCGCACGACGTCGTGGTTCGACAGGGTCCAGGTGGCGGGGGCGCCGACCGCGGCCATCGCGCCGATCGAGGCGTCGATCATCTCGCGCTGGGCCGTCGGCTCCCACGGGGTGGCCAGGTAGCTGAAGTTGAAGGCCTGGTGCAGCTCGTCGGGGCGCACGTAGTCGGCGACCCGGGCCAGGGTCGGCGCCCAGGCCTCGGCCACGGCGATGCGCTCGCCCGGGTACTCGTCGAGGATGGTCCGCCAGCTGCGGTAGATGTCGTGCACGCCGTCACGGTCGAAGCACGGGCTCTCGCCGACGTCGAGCAGGTGCCATTCGGCCACGCGCCCCAGCGACGGCAGCCCGGCCTCCTTGACCAGGCCGTGCGCCACGTCGATGCGGAAACCGTCGACGCCCAGGTCGAGCCAGAACCGCAGGATCGTGCGGAACTCGTCGGCCACGGCCGGGTGGTCCCAGTTGAAGTCGGGCTGCTCGGGCGCGAACAGGTGCAGGTACCACTGGCCGTCGGGCACCCGGGTCCACGCCGGACCGCCGAAGATCGACGGCCAGTCGTTGGGCGGCTGATCGCCCCGGCCGTCGCGGAAGTGGTAGCGCTCGCGCAGCGGAGAGCCGGGCCCCTCGGCCAGCGCCTGCTGGAACCAGATGTGCTGGTCGGAGGAGTGGTTGGGCACCAGGTCGACGATCACGCGCAGGCCGAGGTCGTGCGCGTCGGCGACGAGGCCCCGGGCGTCGCCGACCGAGCCGAAGATCGGGTCGACGGTGCGGTAGTCGGCGACGTCGTAGCCGGCGTCGGCCTGCGGGGACAGATAGAACGGGGACAGCCAGACGGCGTCCACGCCCAGGTCACGCAGGTAGGGCAGGCGGGCCCGGATGCCGGGCAGGTCGCCGATTCCGTCGCCGTTCGCGTCGGCGAAGCTGCGCGGATAGATCTGATAGATCACCGCGTCTCGCCACCAGGACTCAGTCATGGTGGCGAAGCTATCACGTTACTAACACGTGTTACATACGCGGTTTGACCGCCGAATCGCGAACCACCAGGGTGGTGCCGAGAACCTGGTGCGGATGCTGGTCCTCGCCGCGCATCGCCGAGATCAGGAAGTCGGCGGCCGTGCGGCCCTTGGTGACGATCGGCTGCCTCACGGTGGTCAGCCGCGGCCGGAACCAGGCCGACTCGGCCAGATCGTCGAAGCCGGTCACCGACACCGCCGACGGCACGTCCAGCCCCATCTCCTGCAGCGCGTCGACCGCCCCGTAGGCCAGCACGTCCGACAGGGCCAGGATCGCGGTCGGGCGCGGGTCGCGTTTCATCAGCTCACGGGTGGCGGTGTAGCCGTCCGTCCGGGTCACCGGCACCTCGGCCAGCGCCACGTCGGCCATCGTCATCCCGGCCCCGGCCAGCGCGTCGGCGATGCCGTCCATCCGGCGCCCGAGCGGGCCGCGGTAACCGCGGGACTCCACGTCGGGGCCGGGGCCCATGGAGAGCACAGCGATCCGGCGGTGGCCCAGCTCCAGCAGATATTGCGTGACCTCACGAGCCCCACCGCGGTCGTCGACCTCGACGCTGGGCGCGTTCTCGTAACGGTCGCTGTCGATCAGCACGAACGGGACGCCCCGCCGTTCGAGTTCGAGCACCTCGGCCCCCTCGGTCTCGAGCCCGCAGACCACGAATCCGTCCACCGCCGCGTACGGGATCGCCTTGAGCACCGAATCCTGCAGGGGCGGGGTCAGCAGAAGGGTGTAGCCCTCCTGGTCACAGACCTGACCGACACCCATCAGGAAGCGGGCGTAATAGGGGTTCTCGAGGATGCGGGCCAGCCGTTGCGGCAGCAGCACCCCGATCGAGTTGGTGGTGCCGGCCTGGAGCATGCGGGCCAGCGTGTTCGGCGTGTAACCCATCTCGGCGGCGACCGCGAGAATGCGGTCGCGGGTCGCCGCCGAGATGCGCTGCGGGCTGTTGAAGGCGAACGAGACGGCGGAGCGGGAGACGCCGGCAGCCCGGGCCACATCGCTCGATGTCGGCTTGCCGCCGACCTTTCTCGACGGCATGCGCCAACCCTAGCGCCTGTTTCGTAGCTGAAGCGGGGCTGCGTCGAGGTCCAGATCCCGCCTGGCGGCGTCCCGCGAAAGCCCGGTTCCAACACCGGGAGCCGGACCTCCACGGGCCGACACCAGACGAAATCTGGACCGCGCCTCGCACACGCCCCAGCTACGAAACAGGCGCTAGTAGGCGACCCCGATCTCCTCACGGATCGTGTCCAGCAACGTCATGATCTCCAGCGTCGTCGCGTGCGGCATGAGCGGGCTCTCCAGCTCGCCGGCGAGCAGGCACCGCTGCACCTCGGCCGCCTCGAACTGGTAGCCGCTGCCCGGGAAGTCGAACTCGAACGTCTCGGCCTCGCGGCCCGCCCGCTGCAGCACGAACGAGCGCGGCACGAAGAAGCCCTCGGGCAGCTCGATCCGCCCGTCGGTGCCGGTGATCGTCGCGTTGTTGCGGCTCTGCCCGTTGATGCTGCAGGTCAGCGCGGCCACCGCGCCGGGCTCCCAGCCCATCAGGATGCCGGTGTTCTCGTCGACACGTTCCGGCGTCAGGTGCGCCCACGCCTGCACCGAGGCCGGCGCCCCCATGATCAGGTGGGCGAAGTTGATCGGGTAGACGCCGAGGTCGAGCAGTGCTCCGCCACCCAGCTTGGGATCGCGCAGCCGGTGCTCGGCGTCGAACGGGCCCTGCAGACCAAAGTCGGCGTGGATCGAGCTGACCCAGCCGATCGTGCCCTCCTCGACCAGCTCGACGATCTTGCGGATGGCCGGGTTGAGGCGCATCCACATGGCCTCCATGAGGAAGACGCCCTTCTCGCGGGCGGCCGCCACGAGCCGGGCGGCCTCCGGCAGGTCGAGCGTGATCGGCTTCTCGACCAGCACGGCCTTGCCGGCCGCGACGCACAGGTGCGCGGCCTCGGCGTGGAAGGCGTGCGGCGTGGCGATGTAGACGACGTCGACTTCGGGGTCGGCGGCCAGATCCGCGTACGAGCCGTGGGCGCGCGCGAAACCGAACTTCTGGGCGAACTCGGTGGCGGTCTCCTGACGGCGGGAGCCGACGGCGGCGAGTTCGGCGCCGGGCACATGCCGCAGGTCGGCGGCGAACGAGGCGGCGATCCCCCCGGGACCGAGAATTCCCCAGCGAACCTTCTGATCGGTCATGATCCTTACGGTATCGTCCGCGGCCGTCCCGGTGTCAGGATCGTCGGGTGACCGATTCCACGCCGTTGCGGCTGCCCCCGGCTCTGATCAAGCGAGCACGCGAGTTCGACGGGGTGCCGGCGCCGGTGCGCGACGCGGCCACGGTCGTGCTCCTGCGCCCTTCGGGCGAGAGCTTCCAGCTGTACGTGATGCGGCGCGCGGCCACGATGGCCTTCGGCGGCCTGTACGCCTTCCCCGGCGGCGGCGTCGACCCGGACGACCGCCCCGATCCCCTCCGCACCGACTGGCCCGCCCGTCTCGGTGTGCCCGCCGAGCGTGCCCATGCCGTGGTCGGCGCCGCCGTGCGCGAGCTCTTCGAGGAGACCGGCGTGCTGCTCGCGGGCCCGGCCGACCGGCCCGACCGCACGATCGCCGACGTGAGCACCGACGACTGGGAGGCCGACCGCGCCGCCGTCCTGGCCCGCGAGCTGACGCTGAGCGAGCTGCTGACCCGGCGGGGGCTGCGGATACGGGACGACCTGCTGTTCGGCTGGGCGCGCTGGGTCACCCCGGAGTTCGAGCCCAAGCGGTACGACACGTGGTTCTTCGTCGCCCTGCTGCCCGAGGGTCAGCAGACCCGGGACGTGTCGGGCGAGACCGAGGACACCGCCTGGATCACGGCGGCGGAGTCGGCCGGGCTGCCCATGCTGCCACCGACCCGCTCGGCGGTGGACTCCCTGGCCCCGTACGGGGAAATGGCGCAAGTGGTCGCGGCCGCGAGCCGCCGCGACGCCGCGACGCCGGTCATGCCTCGCGTCGAGCTGACCGACGACGGCGGCGCGCTGCTGCACCTGCAGTAACGCGCCGCCAACTGGCCCAACCCCGCCACACCCAGGGGGCTGGCCAAAAAATACGCCGTCGCAAGTGGACAAATCGACTTGTCCACAGGTGACGTTCTAGACAATCGCGCCGGTAGAGCCGAAGCCCACCGAAGGGCCTAGCCGAAGCGACCGGTGATGTAGTCCTCGGTCTTCTTCTCGGTCGGGTTGCTGAAGATCTTCTGCGTGTCGTCGTACTCGATCAGACGGCCCGGGTCACCGGTCTTGTCGATCGAGAAGAAGCCGGTCTTGTCGCTGACCCGCGCGGCCTGCTGCATGTTGTGCGTGACGATGATGATCGTGAAGCGGTCCTTCAGCTTGAACATCAGGTCCTCGATCGCCAGCGTCGAGATCGGGTCGAGCGCCGAACAGGGCTCGTCCATCAGCACGACCTGCGGCTCGACCGCGATCGTGCGGGCGATGCAGAGACGCTGCTGCTGACCACCGGAGAGGCCGGCGCCGGGCCGGTTCAGGCGGTCCTTGACCTCGTTCCACAGGTTCGCCGACTTGAGCGACTGCTCGGCCGCGTCGTCCAGAACCGACTTCTTCTTGACGCCGTTGAGCTTGAGTCCGGCGACCACGTTCTCATAGATCGACATCGTCGGGAACGGGTTGGGCCGCTGGAAGACCATGCCGATCATGCGACGGACCGCGGTGACGTCCACGTCCGGGTCGTAGATGTTCTGGTCGTCGATGGTCAGCGAGCCCTCGATGCGGGCGCCCGGCAGCACCTCGTGCATGCGGTTGACCGACCGCAGGAACGTGGACTTGCCGCAACCCGACGGCCCGATGAGGGCGGTGATCGTCTTCGGCTCGACGGTCATCGACACGCTGTCGATCGCCTTGAACGACCCGTAGTAGGAGGAGACGTTGCTCGCCTCGATGCGCTTGGCCATGGGTTACCTCTACTTGGACAGACTGTTGCGACGGGCGAGCAGCTTGGCGGCGATCGTGAGGATCAGGACGATCGCGACCAGGGTCAGCGCGGCCGTCCAGGCCCGCGCCGGGGCGTACCGGGAGGCGTCACCGGCCTGCTGGTACACGAAGAGCGCCAGGGACTGCTGGCCACCCTCGAACGGGTTGAAGTTGATCGACGCGGCACCACCCGCGACCAGCAGCACCGGGGCCGTCTCGCCGGCCGCGCGGGCCACGGCGAGCATGACGCCGGTGACGATGCCGGGCAGCGCGGTCGGGAGGACGACCTTGAGGATCGTCTTCCACTGCGGCACCCCGAGCGCGTACGCACCTTCGCGCAGCGGCCCGGGCACCAGGCGCAGCATCTCTTCGGTGGACCGGACGATCGTCGGCAGCATCAGCACGGTCAACGCCAGTGAGGCGGCGAAACCGGAGAACCGCGGGGTGCCGTTGTTGAACCACGGGCTGACGATCAGCACCCAGAACGAGAGGATGAACAGACCGGCGACGATCGACGGGATGCCCGTCATGACGTCGACGAAGAAGCGGACGGTGTTGGCGAACCGGCCCCGGCCGTACTCGACCAGGTAGATCGCGCCGAGCACACCCAGCGGCACAGCGATCAGGGTGGCGATGCCGACCTGCTCGAGCGTGCCGATGATGGCGTGGTAGGCGCCGCCTTCGGGGTCGCGGGCACCGATGTTGTTCATCGACGTGCCGAAGAAGTTGCCGTCGAGGCGCTCGACACCCTTGGAGACCAGCGTCCACACCACCGACGCGAGCGGCAGGATCGCCAGCACACAGGCGGCGTAGATGAGCGTCTTCCACATGCGGTCGCGCGCGGTGCGGGGACCCTCGATGCGGCCGGCGACGACCTGCAGGCCGATCAGGTAGAAGACGACGCCCAGCACCACGACGAGCACATAGTTGCCGATGCCGAAGCCGTAGACGACGGCGGCCGCGATGAGCAGGCCGGCCGCGGCGATGCCGAGGTTGATGCCCAGCGGCAGGCGCTTGGTGCGAATGTTGTCCGGCGTCATGACGACGCCGGCGGCTTCCCGATCCAAAAGGCTCATGCCGCACTGTCCCGGAACTCGCGCCGACGGTAGATGATCGCCCGCGCCGCCATGTTGACCACCAGGGTGATCGCGAAGAGGACGAGACCCGAGGCGATGAGGGCGCCACGGCCGGTCTCGTTGGCCTCGCCGAAGGCGTTGGCGATGTTGGCGGCGATCGAGTTACCGCCGTTCTCGATGATGTTGAACGAGATGTTGAAGACGATGCCGAGCGTCATCGCCAGGGCGATCGTCTCGCCGAGGGCACGGCCGAGGCCGAGCATCACCGCGGCGATCACACCGGGCTTGCCGTACGGCAGGACCGCGGTGCGGATCATCTCCCACTTGGTGGCGCCCAGTGCGAGCGCGGCTTCCTCGTTCATGCCCGGGGTCTGCCGGAAGACCTCACGCGACAGCGACGTCACGATCGGCAGCACCATGATCGCGAGGACCAGGCTGCCGAGGAGCACCGAGCGGCCGAACGGCCCGTCGCCACCGAAGATCGGGATCCAGCTGAAGTACTTGTTGAGCCACGTGGAGAACTCGCGGACCGGCTCCATGAAGACGTCGCGGCCCCAGAGGCCGAAGACGACACTGGGCACGGCGGCCAGCAGGTCGATCACGAAGCCCAGCGGCGTGGCCAGCCGCCGGGGTGCGTAGTGCGACAGGAACAGCGCGATGCCCAGAGCGATCGGCACCGCGACGAGCAGGGCGATGATCGAGGTCAGCAAGGTGCCGAAGGCGAGGACCGCGATACCGAAGCGCGGCTCGGTCTCGTTCGGGAACCACTGGTTGAAGGTCAGGAAGTTCTCGTTGTCGGCCCGGATGGCCGGCACTGCCTTGGAGATCAGGAAGATCGCGATGGCGACGATGATGACGAGCACCATCGCGCCGGCCGCCACGGAGAGGCCTTTGAAGCCGGCCTCCATACCGAATCGGGCCTTCTTGGGCAGGGCGCCCCCGCCGCCGCCGAATGGGGGTTCATCGTGACTACTCGGTGAAACGCCGGTGCCAGCGCCCCGGGTGTGACGTCCGATCACACCCGAGTCGCTGGCGGTGGCGTTCTCCGAGCGGGAGGAGGGGTAGTCACCCATCTGCTCGCTCGCTGTCGTCTCGGAGGGATTTGTTCGTCAGGTCAGGAGATCGAGGCGACCGCGGTCTCGACCTTGCTGCGGATGCTCTCCGGCAGCGGGGCGTAGCCCAGGTCGCCCAGCGCCTTCTGACCGCCGGTGCTGGAGGTGTAGGAGAAGAAGGCCTTCAGCGGAGCGGCCTTGGCGGAGCCCTTGCTGCAGACGATCTCGTACGTCACCAGGACGATCGGGTAGGCCCCGGCGGTCGTGGCGGCGTAGTCGATGCTGAGCTTCAGGTCGTTGCCGGTGCCCTCGATCTTGGCGCCCTCGATGCCCTTACCGGCCGACTCGCCGGTCAGCTCGGTGTACTCACCGGCACCGTTCTTGATCTTGGCCTTCTGCAGGTCGCTGTTCTCGGCGTACGAGAGCTCGACGTAGGAGATGGAGCCGGCGGTGCCCTTGACCGCGGTGGCGACACCGTCGGACTTGGCGGCACCGGTGCCGCCCTTGGCCTTCCAGGCCTTCGCGTTGCCGTAGGTCCAGTCGGCCTCGGCGGTCTTGCTCAGGTACTTGGTGAAGTTGTCAGTCGTGCCCGACTCGTCCGAGCGGTGCACGGCGGTGATCGCGCTGTCCGGGAGCTTGGCGCCGGAGTTCTGCGCCGCGATCGCCGGGTCGTTCCACTTGGTGATCTTGCTGTCGAAGATCTTCGCAAGGGTGGGGGCGTCGAGCTGGAGACCGTCGACACCGTCGAGGTTGTAGACGACCGAGATCGGGCCGACGACCATCGGGAGGTTCAGCGCCGCGCCACCGGGGCACTTCGCGTCAGCCTGCGGCTGCTCCTCCTCCTTGAGGGCGGAGTCGGAACCCGCGAAGTCGGCGGTGCCCGCGATGAACGCCTGGATGCCGGCACCCGAGGCGGTGCCCTGGTAGTCGACCTTCGCGTCGGCACACTGGGCCTGGTAGGTCTTGATCCACTCGTCCATGGCGTTCTTCTGCGCCGACGAACCCTGAGCCGTCAGGCTGCCGGCGACACAGTTGCTCGACGCCTCGGACGCACCGGCGTCGTCGGACGGCGAGTTGTTGTCCGAGCCGCACGCGGTGAGCGCGAGCGATGCGGTCAAAGCAATGCCGGCTGCCAGAAAACCGGACCGCTGGAGCTTCACAATGTTCCCTTCGGTGGTGTGCAAGCCGGCGTCGCACCGGCACAACCGAAGCTAAGAGGGGGAGGTAGCCGGTTACCCGGGGCTAAATGAACGCGCAGTGAACACGTTCACGCCGAAACGTGGCCTTGCCCTGAGGGCGAGTTGTCCGTTGCGTGAACTGAGTGACTAGAGACCGACATGTCGGATATAGGGGGGCGGCAGTTACCGCCTCGAGATACGCCGTTGTCCGGGTCGTGACCCGTGGGACTCAATTTCGGGCGTAGTTGATGTCGGTCTTGTAGATCTCGAAACCGAGCCGCCGGTAGAGCGCCACGGCGGCGGTGTTCGACTCGTCGACGTACAGGCTCGCGACGGTCAGACCCTGGCCGGCCAGGTGCCGCAACCCGGCCACGCTCAGCGCGGCCCCTAGGCCCTTGCGGTGACCGGCCGGGTCGACGCCCAGCACGTAGATCTCCCCGATCGCCGGGTCGGCCGCGGAGGCCGGGTGCACCTTGGTCCAGTGGAAACCGAGCAGGGTGTCGGCGACGTCGACGGCGAGCAGGAACCCGGCAGGGTCGAACCACGGCTCGCTCTCGCGCGCCAGCAGGTCGTCGCGGGTCCAGCGGCCCTGCTCGGGGTGGTGGGCGAAGGCCCGGGAGTTGACCTCGAGCCAGGCGTCCTCGTCGGCCCCGGGGCGGAAACCACGCACGGTGACGCCGGCCGGGAGCGCGATGTCGGGCATGGGCTCGGTGAGCGGGCGGCGCATCTGCCACAGGACCCGTACGCGCTCGAAACCGTTCTTCTCGGCGAAGGCACGGGCGCCGGGATCGTCACCGTGCGCCCAGAACCGCAGCTCCCCCGGCCCGGCCGCCACGAGCAGGGCCGTGCCGTAACCCTGCCGGCGGTGGGCGGGATGGACGACGAGCTCGCCGCCGGAGAAGGCGTATCCGGCCAGGGAGCCGTCTTCGGCCCGGACGAGGAAATGCGTGTGCGCGGCGGGATCTTCCCCGCCGCGCACACGCAGCACTACGTCTTCGGACAGTGGGTAGACGCCGTCGGCCTGCTCGGCCGCGGCGGCCAACGCGAGAACGTCAGCCGCCTCAGCAGCACTCAACCGGTCAAGAGCACGAACTGACGTCATGCCCTCAAACTTAGACCGGCAGCGAGACCGGCTCGTTGTCGGGCAGCTGGCGGCCGGACGGGGGGACGACGAACTTGTAGCCCACCTGGCGCACCGTGCCGATCATCGACTCGTATTCCGAGCCGAGCTTGGCCCGCAGACGACGGACGTGCACATCGACCGTGCGCGTGCCGCCGAAGTAGTCGTAGCCCCAGACCTCGCGCAGCAACTGGTCGCGGGTGAAGACCCGGCCCGGGTGCTGGGCGAGGAACTTCAGCAGCTCGAACTCCTTGTAGGTGAGGTCGAGCGGGCGGCCCTTGAGCTTCGCCGCGTAGGTGTCGGGGTCGATGTTGAGCTCGCCCGCGCGGATCGAGCCACCGGCGCCCGCGGTCGCGTTGCTCAGTCGGCCGACGGCCAGGCGCAGCCGCGCCTCGACCTCGGCGGGTCCGGCGCTGGCCAGGATGACGTCGTCGACACCCCAGTCGGCGTTGAGCGCGATCAGGCCCGCCTCGGTCACGACCGCCATGAGCGGGACGCCGATGCCGGTCGCGTGCAGCATGCGGCACGTGGCGCGGGCCTCGGAGAGCTCGGAGCGGGCGTCCACCAGAACGGCGTCGGGGCTGGGCCCGGACACCAGGGTGCGGACATCGCGAGGTGCGGTGCGTACGGAGTGGGGAAGCAGATCCAGCGCGGGCAGCACGGCGGAAGGCTCGCCAGCACGTGCCGTCACCAACAGAAGGATTTCCACACTCACCTCCGTCCTTGCGGCACAGGGCCGCTCGGGTGACTCGATGGCGTTCATACTTCGGCTCCGCCATCGGCGGACATTTCCCGGCGTCACCGACGGGTGGGCTGGGCTTACCTTAACCGATGCATCACCGAGAACGCCTCGATCGTTTGACTGAGTGATGTAGTGAACGCCCTTCCGGTGTACGAATGGCGGTTTAGTAACAAGCCTTTAACAAACGCCGCGGAATTGGGTGCCCGGTCGGGTTCTGGCACGATCTCATCCGTGTTCCCTTCCATGCCGCAGGACGACTCCTGGGACGCCGACGCCTCGCGCGAGATCGCGAGGGGCGGCGGCAAGCGGCCGCCGACCGGCTTCCGGGACGACAAAGAGCCGGACCGCAAGGGTTCCGCCGAGCCTGATGAGGCCGAGGACGACGAAGAACTCGAAGAGATCGAAGTCGTTCCGGTACGGCGGCAGCTGGCGCTCGCCATCGCCGGGTTCGCCGGTCTCCTGTCGGTCGGCATGGTGCTGGGCGCCCTGACCTCCGCGCCCGACTCGCGGCTTCCGTACGCGATCGTGGTGTTCGGCGTTCAGTTGCTCTATCTGCTGGCCTGGGTGATGGCGCTCAGCCCGCCCGCGCCCGCGGCCACCGCCGGGGTCAGCGTGGCGGTCGCGCTGGTCGCCGACTATCTCAGCGTCACCAGCGCCGAGGCGGCCCTCATGCCGCTGGTGTGGACGACCCTGGGCGGGTTCGTCGCGGCCCTGATCGGCCAGCTGTTCCGGGCCGAGGACCGGGCCCGGCTGACCGACTCGTGGCGGGCTACGCTCGCGATCGTGGCCGGCGTGGCCGCGTACGCGATCCCGATCGTCCTGACCCGCCAGGAGAACGGCACCCAGACCGTGATCGTCTGCGCCGCCGCCGCGGGTGTCGCGCTGGTCGTGGCCCGGGCCACCGACGCCCTCTTCCCCAAGCCGCGCATCGCCGCCCAGGTGCCGCGCGGTGTGGCCGGGGTCGTGCTCGGCGCGATGCTCGGCACGCTGTCCGGGGCCGCCCTGGGCAGCTTCCTGGTCTTCCCGTTCACCCCGGCCAAGGGCGCGATCGTCGGCCTCATCGCGGTCGTGGTCGCCCACCTGGTCGACCTCGCGGTCAACTTCGGACAGGCCGGCCGCGAGCTCGCCGGTGACGCCCCGACGTTCTGGGTGGCCCGGCACATGCAGGGGCCGCTGGGCGCCTTCGCCCTCGTCTCGGCCGCGGCGTACGCCCTGAGCCACTGGTTCCTCTGAGGCCGCTGTTTCACCGGGTCCACAGAACGGGCATGTACGGTTCCCGGCAAGTTTTCGGCTCTGTCAGGAGGACCGGTGAGCGGCGAGGTCTACGGCACTCAGCGCCCGCGTAAGAAGCGGTGGGGACGACGCCTGCTGATCACCTTCATCGTCTTCCTGGTCATCGTGCTCGGCCTGCTCATCGCGCTCGACCGGTTCGCCGTCGGCTACGCCGAGCGCACCATCGGCGACCGGGTCTCGCAGCAGGTCGCCGACCAGAACGCGAGCAGCGAGAAGCCGGACGTCACGATCGAGGGCGTCCCGTTCCTGACCCAGGTGCTCGACGGGAACTACCAGGAGATCCGGATCCAGCTGGCCAACCTGACCGGCCCGGCGGGCAACAACCGGACGGTCAAGGTGGCCAACCTCGACGTGCGCGCCAACGACGTCAACGCGCCGCTCGACACGATCCGCAACGGCACCGGCGACATCGTCGCGAAGACGGTCACCGGCACCGGCACGATCGACTACCCGCAACTGGCCGAGCTGATCGGCCAGCCCGGGCTGAAGCTCGACGAGAAGGACGGCAAGCTGGTCGGCAGCGCACCGCTGCAGGCGCTCGGGCAGACCTTCAACGTCTCGGGCACGGCCACCGTCGCCGTGCAGAACGGCGTCGTCCAGGTGCGCTTCTCCGACGTGACCGCGGCCGAGCTGCCCAACGTGCCGATCGTGCGCAACCTGGTCAACGCGTACGTGCAGAAACTCTCGGTCGACCTGCGGGTGCCGGAACTGCCGCTCAAGCTGGCCGTGCAGAAGGTCGAGCCACGTCCCGAGGGTCTCCAGTTCACCGCCGGCGCCAACGACGTGTCACTCAACGCGGGCGGACTGTGACCCCGGCCATGTTCCCGGATCGTGGTCGAGTCTGTTACCGGCACATGAACCGCTGGTAGGGTCCAATCTCATGAGCCCGTTGCTCACCAAGAGGCGTGCGGTCGACCTGTGCCGCATGGCCGCCTGCCTGTGTTGCCCCGTCATCTGACGGGGCCACGTGTGCTGAGCACTTTCTAGCTCTCTCTCCCCGCCGGCAACGCAGCCGGATTCGTGGCGCCGTCGCACGACAGCTCGAGATCCATTTCCAATCTCCACTGGGTCCCGCGCGCGGTGCGACAAGCAAATTCCGTGCGCTGACTCACCCCCATCTCTCACCTGACAGGGAGTAGACCGATGAGTCGCGACACCGCACTCGTCTCGGCCGACTGGGCCGAGCAGAACCTCGACACCCCGGGCGTCGTCTTCGTCGAGGTCGACGAGGACACCTCCGCCTACGACGGCGGGCACATCCCGGGCGCCGTCAAGATCGACTGGAAGCAGGACCTCCAGGACCCGGTCCGGCGTGACTTCGTCAACCAGGAGCAGTTCTCCGCCCTCCTCTCCGAGCGCGGCATCTCCAACGACGACGTCGTGGTGCTCTACGGCGGCAACAACAACTGGTTCGCCGCGTACGCGTACTGGTACTTCAAGCTCTACGGCCACGACCAGGTCAAGCTGCTCGACGGTGGCCGCAAGAAGTGGGAGCTCGACGCCCGCGCGTACACCAAGGACGTTCCGGTCCGCGCGAAGACCAGCTACTCGGCCTCCGCGCCCGACCTGTCGATCCGCGCCTTCCGCGACGAGGTCGTCGAGGCCATCGGCGTGAAGAACCTGGTCGACGTGCGCAGCCCCGACGAGTTCGCCGGCCGCCTGCTCGCTCCGGCCCACCTGCCGCAGGAGCAGTCGCAGCGGGCCGGCCACATCCCGACCGCGATCAGCGTGCCGTGGAGCAAGGCCGCCAACGAGGACGGCACCTTCAAGTCCGACGACGAGCTCGCCAAGATCTATGGCGACGCCGGCCTCGACGGCAGCAAGGACACCATCGCTTACTGCCGCATCGGCGAGCGCTCCTCGCACACGTGGTTCGTGCTCAAGGAGCTCCTCGGCCAGCAGAACGTCAAGAACTACGACGGCTCCTGGACCGAGTACGGCTCGCTGATCGGCGTCCCGATCGCGCTCGGCGACGAACCTGGGAAGGCCTGATCATGACTTCTCCGTCCAACACCACCGCGGCCGGTTGCGCCGCTCCCGACCAGTCGGCTCCCATCCCGGCCTCGGTCGACCTCAACCGCGAGACCGTCCTCACCGGCATCGTGCAGAACGCCGAGGGTGAGCCGGTCGGCGGCGCGTACGTGCGGCTGCTCGACTCGAGCGGCGAGTTCACCGCCGAGGTGGTCTCGTCCCCCGAGGGCGTGTTCCGCTTCTTCGCCGCCCCCGGCTCGTGGACGCTGCGTGCCCTTTCGCGCAGCGGCAACGGCGAGGCCGTGGTGGACGCCACGGTCGGTGTCAACGAGGTCGCGCTGGCGGTTTCGCCGGCCTGACCGCCCACGCTCTGAAGATCAAGGGCGGGTTTCCCGTACGGCGGGAGGCCCGCCCTTCATCGTGCCCGGACACCCTTTTGTGGGCGGCTGCCGTGCCCGCGTTCACCGTGGGTTGCCACCCCGTTGTCGGCGGCTGCGTTGCCCGCGCTCACCGTGGGCTGCCGTCCCACTTCCACTTCTCGGGGCGCGGGTGGCCGGGCCGGTCGGCGCGGCCGGTCGACCAGAGCAGCGTGGCCCACGGGTCCTCATCGGCCGGAGCCTCGGGGAACAGCCTGGTCAGCGCGCGGGCGCACAGATCTTCCGGCGGCTCCCACGTCAGACCCAGCCCGGCCGCCAGGTCGTGCATGTGGACGATTACCTCGACGACACCCATCGCCGCGAAGCCGCTCGGGTCGGACGGCCCGTAGTTGTGGAACGACCTCCGCTCGGGCGGGGCCGTCGCCACCACTGCGGCCAGCAACCCACCGCACGACTCGAGAACCTGCAGCAGACCGGCGGGACGTTGAGCCGGATCGACGAACACGGTCAGGTAGGGCCCGCCCTCGCGACGACTCTGATACCCGTACGGGACATGGGCGGTCACCGACGGCGCGGCCAGGGACAGCTGTGATGCGTACATGAAAAGGTCGTCCGCCATGTGCTCGGTGGTCTCCCAGCAGGTCCAGGTGAGATCCCCCGCCCGTACGGACCAATCGCGGTCTTCCGCCTCGGACAGGGTCTCGATCGCCAGGCCCACCGCGCGCGTCACATCGTCAGCATCCACGGCCGTGACTCTGCGTTCTCCGGCCCGCGCGGACAACCGAATTAGCCGCCGCTTCCCCCGCTCACCACGACGGCCGTCGGCGGCACCTCGGGGCGGCGCCGGGTCAGGCGGCGGACGCCGGTGTTGAGCACCGCGATCAACGGCACCGCGACCAGCGCGCCGATGATGCCGGCCAGCACCACCCCCGACGCGATCCCGATGATCACGGCGAGCGGGTGGATGGCGACGGCCCGGCCCATGATCAGCGGCTGGAGCACATGACCCTCGACCTGCTGCACCAGGATCACCGCGCCCAGCACGATCAACGCGTAGACCCAGCCCTGGTCGACCAGCGCGACCAGCACGGCCACCGCCCCCGACACGCTGGCGCCGACGATCGGGATGAACGCGCCCAGGAACACGAGCGCGGCCAGCGGGAACGGGAACGGGATGTCCAGGATCACCAGCGCGATGCCGATGCCGACGGCGTCGATGAACGCCACCAGGACGGTCGCCCGCACATAGGCGCCGAGGGTGGCCCATGAGGCGTCACCGGCGTCGGCGATCGACCAGCGGGCGTTCACCGGGAACAGCCGGACGACGAACCGCCAGATCTTGCGGCCGTCGCGCAGAAAGAAGAACGTCGAGAAGAGCACCAGCAGCATGCCGGTCAGCACCTCGAACACGGTCGCCGCGGTGGCGATGCCGGTCGAGGTGAGCGACGCGCTGTGCGTGTTGATCCACTCCTGTGCGTTGTCGATGGCCTGGTTGACCTGGTCGTCCGAGAGGTGCAGGGGGCCGGTCTTGGCCCACTCCTGGATCTGGCGGACGCCGGCGGTCGCATTCTGGGTCAGCGACGGCAGGCCGTCGAGGAACTGGTTGATCACCAGGGTGAACGTGCCCGCGACCGCGGCCAGGCCGCAGATCAGCACGAGGAACGTGGCCAGCGACGGCGGCAGGCGCAACCGGCGCAGCCAGCCGACGGCGGGCGCGAGCAGGGCCGAGAGCAGCAGGGCGACCGCGAGCGGGATGACGACGACGCTGATGATGCCGATGAACCGCAGCAGCGCCCAGCCGACCAGGCCGACCACGATCAGACGCCAGCCCCAGGCGGCGGCGATCCGCAGCGAGTGCGGCACCTCGGCGTCGTCGCGGCTGTTGGTCGAGTGGTGCACGTCGTCGGGCTCGGGCGGCGGAGGCGCGAATTCGACCTCGTTGTCCGGTTCGGGCGCGGGGTCCTCGCGCGCCAGGCGGACGGACTCCCGCCCGGATTCATAGGCACGCTTCAAGTTGTCCCGGACTCGCTGCAACCGGCTCACGGCTAACAACCTAGTCTCCGGGCGCTCCCGCACGGTGGCCGCCACGACGGGCGGCGTACCGTCAGCAGTCGTGAGCACCGACACCCGAACCGAGAGCGGACTGCCGATCCGCATGCTGCACGACCGCGTGCTCGTCCGGCAGGACGGGGGCGAGGGCGAGCGCCGTTCCACCGCGGGCATCGTCATCCCCGCGACGGCGTCGATGGGCCGCCGGCTCTCGTGGGCCACGGCGGTCGGGGTGGGCCCGAACGTCCGCTCGATCGTCGTCGGCGACCGGGTGCTGTTCGACCCCGACGACCGGTCCGAGGTCGAACTGCACGGCCGGGAATACGTGTTGCTCCGCGAGCGTGACGTGCACGCCGTCGCCGCCAGCCGGGTCGAGTCGGACGGCACCGGCCTCTATCTCTAGACCCTCCCGGCCGCTGTCTCGCGGCTCGCTCATCCGCCTCGGGGCGGCCGCTCCCCGATCGGGTGACTACGCTGGCTGCATGGCCGACGTTTCGCCGGGTGGGACGCCCGACCAGGCTGCTCCGCTCTCCTCGCCGCCCGCTTCTTCGCCGGCCGGGCCGGGGCAGGCCGGTGTCGCGGCCTCTTCGCCGGCCGGCACGGCGCCGGCCGGTGTTGCGGCCTCTTCGCCCGCGGGCCCGGTGCAGGCCGGTGTTGCGACCTCTTCGCCCGCGGGCCCGGTGCAGGCTGGTGTTGTGGTGCCCGAGGCCGGCGAGCTCACGCCCATGGTGCTGCCTCCGACCGAGGTCTCGGTCGCCGCGCGTCGCACCGGCTGGCGGCGGTGGCTGCCGATCGCCGGCGTCATCACGTTCCTGCTGGCCGGCGCGATCGGCATGCTGCTGTTCCTCGGCGTCAACATGGGCGTCACGAGCCTGTTGGTCGGCCTCACCGCGGCCGTTCTGCCGGTCCCGCTGCTGGTCGCCAGCTTCTTCTGGCTCGACCGCTACGAGCCCGAGCCGATCCGCTACCTGGCCTTCAGCTTCGCCTGGGGCGCCGCGATCGCCACCGCGGTAGCGCTGGTCGTCAACACCGCCTCGGCCTCCCTGTTCGAGCGGATCGGCCTGCCCGACGCCCTGGTGGCAGTGCTGGTGGCGCCGTTCATCGAGGAGCTGATGAAGGCCGCCGGCCCGCTGCTGCTGTTCTGGCGGCGGCGGGCCGAATGGTCCGGCATCACCGACGGCATCGTCTATCTGGGCATGTCGGCGCTCGGCTTCGCCATGGTGGAAAACGTTCTCTACCTCGGCGAACACGGTTACGGGGCCGGCGCCGAGCAGTACGGTCCCGCCACCGGCCTGCAGAACCTCTTCGCGATCTTCATTGTGCGCATCCTGTTCACCGGTTTCGCGCACCCCCTGTTCTCCGCGATGACCGGCATCGGCCTGGGCATCGCGGCCCGCTCGGGCGACCGCCGGGTGCGCTGGCTGGCCCCCATCGCCGGCCTGCTGCTGGCGATGATCCTGCACGGCACGTTCAACCTGCTGCCCACGCTCTCGGTGAGCCTCTCCCAGCCCTTGATCATGCTGTACGGCTACCTGGGCTTCATGGTCCCGTTCTTCTTCGCGGTCGTCGGTTTCGCGATCGCGTTGCGCTCCTGGGAGGGCCGGCTCACCGAGCGGATCCTGCCGTTCTACGTGAACACGGGCTGGTTCTCCCCACCCGAGGTGGCGGCGCTGGGCAGCCTCGGCCGCCGCTATTCGGCCCGCCAGTGGGCCCGCCGGGTGGCCGGCCAGTCCGGCCAGAGGGCGATGAAGAGCTTCCAGTTCGCCTCGACCCAGCTGGCCCTGCTCCGCGACGGCATGAACCGGGGCCTGGACCGCAAGCCGGCCGACATCAACCGCGCCGCCGCCGAGGAACATCGCCTGCTCAACGAGATCCTGGAATACCGGGCCGCCTTCAACGGCCGAGACCCCCAGGCGCCCAGAGCCTTCTGGGACGGCCACAACTACCAGATCACCTTCCCCGACGGCGTGACTCGCACAGTCCCCCCACCCGCCGAGCCGGTGGTCCCGCTACCGATCAAGATCCCCCAGCCCCCGTACGCCGCCGCGTGGCCCCACCCGCACGGCAACCCTCCCCACGGTTACGGAGCCCAGCCGGCCCTCGGTTACGGCTGGCCCACTCACAGCCCCCAGCCCGGTTATCCCGCCCAGCCCGGCTACCCCGCCCCCGCGCAGCCCGGTTACGCCGCTCAGCCTGGTTACGCCGCTCCCGCCCAGCCCGGTTACGGCGCCCAGCCCGGCTACGGCGCCCAGCCCGGTTACGGCGCTCAGTCTGGTTATGCTGCCCAGCCCGGCTACGGCGCTCAGCCCGGTTATGCCGCTCCCGCCCAGCCCGGCTATTACGTCCAGCCCGCCCATAACGGTGAGCCCCCTTACGGAGGCCAGCCGACTTCCGGCGCGCACCCGTCGACCGGCGCTCAACCCGGATATGCCCCACCCGGATATGTCGCCCACCCCCAGCAGCCCGGCCAGCCCACATACGCCACTCAGCCCGGCTACGGCCACCAGCCGCAATACGGAACACCGCCGGGCTACGACGCAACCCAGCCGGGCCACACCGCGCAGCCCGCTCAACCCCATCCGGCCCCGCAGCCCGCGGCTCAGCCCGGCCACGATGGAGCGCAGCCCAGCCAGAGCGCTCAGCCCGGACAGAACCCCGCGCAGCCCAGCCAGAACGCATCGTCGCCCCGGCCCGAAACCGCGCCCGAGCCCGACCAGGGCGCCCAGCCGGCCAACGACGCGCCCCAGCCCGGCTACAGCTACCCGACCACCTACCAATACCCGGACAACTACAGCTACCCGACCACGCCCAACTACCCGACCCCACCGCCGTTCGCCCCGCCGCCCACGGAGGCCACCCCGGCCAACGACCGTCACCCCGCGAGCGAGAACCCGCCCCAGCAATAGGGAGTGCCCAGGTGGGTCAGGTCGGTGGGTGGCCCAGGCCCGAGCGCGAGGCCGGTTTGCGCCGCTGGGAGTGCGGGCGCCCGTGCCAACCGACCGCCCGCCGGACCAGGCGCGGCGCCTCGGCATGGTCCACCCCGCTGGCCCGAAGAAGGTCGGTCGCGGTCGTACGGATCTGTGCCACGATGACCCCGCCGGAGAAGCCCACCCCTTCCTCGTACGCCTTCCCGCACTCGGCCGCCGCCCGCAACGCCCGCTCACGGGCGGCAACCGGCTCGACTCCCTTGGCCCACTCCTGGCGCAGCAGGTCGACCGCGTCGCCCAGCAACCCCACCGAGACCGGCAGCACCTCGGGAATCGTCTCGTCATCACCCAGCGCGGTGTCAGCGCGACGGCTCATCACGCGACAGTTCCTCAACGCGTACGTAATGTGGCTCGCCCCGTCGACATAGAGCGCCAACGCACCCCGGTTGCGCCAGCGGGCCGGCGCGAACGCCACGTTCTCGCGGGCGGCAGTCACCGCGGCCGAGAACGCCGCGAAGGTCGCCTCGGCCGCCCGCAGATGGGCCAGCGCGTCCTCGATCGTGCTGCGTTCCCGCTCGGCCAGCCCCGCACCGACCTGATGCAGCCCGTCGGCCAGCGCACGCAGGGCCGGGTCGGCCGCCCGCCGGACGACGTTCAGCGGGTTGAGCGGCAGCAGCAGCGTCATCACCGCCAGCCCGACACCACCCCCGACCAGCGCGTCGAAGAATCTCGTCCAGGGCAGACCCGTGCTCGACGTCAGCGTGGCAACCAGCACAGCCGACGACGCCGACTGCACCACCAGCGGCGTCCCGCCCCCGACGGCCGTCGCCACCAGGACCGCCAGCAGCACGATCAGCCCGATCTGCCACGGCCCGCTGCCGACCAGCAGGATGAACGCGTCGCCGATCCCGATGCCGATGGCCACCCCGAGAACCAGTTCCGCCGTACGCCGCACCCGCTGCCCCACCGACGAGGCGAGCGTGATCACCGCGGCGATCGGGGCGAAGAAGGGGCTGGGCCGTCCGATGAGGTCGTGCGCCACGAACCAGGCCAGCCCCGCCGCCACGCCGGCTTGCACGGCCAGAGCCAGCCCGTAGCGCGTGCGTCGCAGCCCCTCCCAGAGACCGCTCCGACCTCGCGCCACAGCCCGAGCGAACCGCCCTCGTGCCGCCGACTCCGTCATGCCCAAACCCTAGGTCGTCCGCCATCCCGGCGTGCAGACCCAACTCCGCCGCTGTGGATAACTCCGGAATGTGGATAACCGCTCGGCCGCTCAATTTCGGAGTACGTTCGGTGCGCCACGGCAGTCACGTGGCCCGACGAGGTGGGACGGAGGCCCCCTTGGTTGGGGTGGGTTGGGCCAGTTGCCGCCAGCCCCGAGAGCGGCGGGTTAGGGCAGTTGCCGCCGCATGGGAAGGGACAAAGGCCCAGCACCACACACGGAAAGGGCCCAGCACCCAAGGAACGGAAACGACCCAGCGCAGGCACGGAGACGGCCCAGCACCCGGAGAACAGAAACGGCCCAGCGCGGGCACAGACACGACCAGAAACAGGCGGCCGAGCAGCGATCGACGGCCCCACCGAAGGTGATGTCAGGATTGGCGACGTGGAAAATCTCGTAGCGCAATTCCGCGGCGCCGTCCGCACGGCCGGCGCCACCGTGGGGGACGGAGATCTGGAAGCCGCGGCCGCCTACCTGCTGACCAGGTGGTCCGAACCGCAGCGGCAATATCACACCGTTCAGCACCTGACGGCCGTTCTGGACGTGATCGACCGGTTCGACGCGCTGGCACCCCACCCGGAACGGGTTCGGCTGGCCGCCTGGATGCACGACGCCGTCTATGACCCGACGGCGCTCGGCGATGCCAACGAGCGGGACAGCGCCGAGTTCGCCGAGGGCCTCCTGCAGACGCTGGGCGTGCCGGAAGACACCGCCGCCGAGGTTGCCCGCCTGGTCGGCCTCACCGCGGGCCACGCCACCGAGGAGGACGACCCGGACGGGGAACTGCTCTGCGACGCCGATCTGGCCGTGCTCGCGGGCGACGACGAGGCGTACGCGGACTACACCGCGAAGATCCGGCGGGAGTACGCCCACGTGCCGGACGACGACTTCAAGGCCGGCCGCGCCCAGGTGCTCAAGGCACTGCTCGAGCTGCCCTCGATCTACCGCCTCGAGCCGATCCGTGAGCAGTGGGAAGCGCGGGCCCGCGCCAACCTGGAGAACGAGTTGAAGAGCTAGTACAGGTGCTTGGGCCGCCGCAAACCGGCGGCCCTCAGGCGCGACGCCAACTCGCGGGACGGCAGCAACACCGCCCCGAGCCACAGCGCGCTCTGGAACCGGAAGGCCGGAATGTCGTAATGGTCCCGGTCGAAGGCCCGCCGCGGCGCCCCCAGCATCTCGGCGAAGACGTGCAGCTCGTCGTACGAGAGGTCGCTCACCAGATGCGACCAGAGCCGCCCCCGGGCCGGCCAGAGCGGCTCGTCGACGAGGATCAAAGGTCGACTTGCAGCAGGTCGATCCCGCGGTCGGCGGCGAACCCCCGCACGTCGGGCGCGCCCACCCGGGCCGCGTCGGCCGCCGCGTCGTCCGGCATCGTCTGGGACTGCCGTTCGGCCGCCACCCGCGCCATGTAGTGCTCGACCTCGCGTTCGCGCACCGCATTGTCCCAGCCCAGCGCGTCACCCATCACGGCCGCGGCGTGGGCGGCCGATTCGGTGCCGCGGTGGGTGGTCTCGATCGAGATTCGCGTACGGCGGGTGAGCACGTCATCGAGGTGCAGGGCGCCTTCGGCCAGGGCCGCATATGCCACCTCGGCCGCGAGGTATTCCGGCGCGCCCGTGAGCGGGACCGCCAGCTCCGGATCCGCCTTGATCATCGCGAGCAGGTGGACCGCCAGCGTGCCGTAGCGCTCGAGCAGGTGCTCGACCACGCCGGCAGTGACGCCGTGGCGGCGGGCCGTGTCCTGCCGGTCGCGCCAGGCCGCCGCGTAACCGTCGGCGCCCAGCAGCGGCAGCTCGTCGGTGCGTGAGGGCGGGATCTCGCCGCCGAGCCGCCGCACCGCCTTGTCGACCACGTCGGCCGCCATCACCCGGTACGTCGTGTATTTGCCCCCGGCCACGAGCAGCAGCCCCAGCATCGGCTCGAACACGGCGTGCTCGCGGGAGAGCTTGGACGTGGAGTCGGCCTCGCCCGAGAGCAGGGGCCGCAGACCGGCGTAGACGCCCTCGATGTCGTCGGTGGTCAGCGGCCGGTCGAGCACCATGTTGACCTGGTCGAGCAGATAACGGATGTCGCGCGCGGAGGCCGCGGGGTGGGAGCGGTCGAGCTTCCAGTCGGTGTCGGTGGTGCCGATGATCCAGTGGCCGCCCCACGGGATGACGAACAGCACCGAGGTGGGCGTCCGCAGGATCAGCCCGGCCTCACCGGTGATCGCCGAGCGGGGCACCACCAGGTGGACGCCCTTGGACGCCCGGACGCGCAACCCGGGGCGTACGCCCACGTCGCGCAGCATCTGGGACATGTCGTCGCTCCACACGCCGGTGGCGGCCACGACCGTACGGGCCCGGACCTCGATCTCGGGTGAGTCGGGGGCTTCGAGGTCGCGTACGCGGACACCGACCACCTCGCGGGCCTCGCGGATGAAGCCGGTGACGCGGGCGCTGGTGACCACGGCCGCGCCCAGGCTGGCCGCCGTGCGGGCCAGCGTGACCACCAGGCGGGCGTCGTCGACCTGGCCGTCGTAGTAGCGGATCGCGCCGCTCACCGTGTCGGCCCGCAGGCTCGGGAACAGGTGGCGGGCGCCGTCGCGGGTGAGGTGGCGGTGCAGCGGCATGCCCCGGCCGGGGCCGAAGACACCGGCGAACACGTCGTACGCGGCCACACCGAGCCCGTAGTAGGCCCGGCGGCCCACGCGGACGGCCGGGTTGCCGGCGGGCAGCGGCACCAGGATCGGCACGGGGCGTACGAGGTGGGGCGCCAGCCGGGTGGAGAGCAGGCCCCGCTCGGTCAGCGCCTCGTGCACCAGGTGCAGCTCGAGCTGTTCCAGATAGCGCAGGCCACCGTGGATCAGCTTGCTGGATCGGCTGGACGTGCCGGCCGCGAGGTCACGGGCCTCGACCAGGGCGACCTTGAGGCCACGGGAGGCGGCGTCGAGGGCGGCGCCGGCACCAGTGACCCCGCCGCCGACGACGAGGACGTCGAACTGCTCGTCGCGCAGGCGCCGGATGTCGGCCACCCGGCGGATCGGGGAGAGACGACCGGCCGCGTAACGGGAGACGGAGGGTTCGCGCACGCGTCCCACGTTAGCGCCCGCGAGCGCTCCCCAACCCGCTCCTGTGTGCAACCGATCCGCTCTCGGCCGTCCCTAGCGTCAGATCTTGGCCTGGACCAGCGGAGTCCCGGTCGCCGGCCTCGAGACAACGGGGATCTGAATGCACCGAGCCGTTCTGCGGTCCAAGGCCTACCGGACGCTGGTCCTGGTGGTCGTGACGGCGGTCGCCCTGACCGCGACGATCACGATCCTGGGTAACCGGGCGGACGCGGCCATCACCACCGCTTTCAGCTCCCGTTTCCAGGCCAACGTCAACGGCTCGATCCTGCTGCGTGGCAACACCAACATGGTGTGCCCGCCCGCGCTGGCGGCCTGCACCGACGGCCAGAACGGCGTGGCCACCGGCAACGTCCTCGGCACGCTGAACAACAACAACTACGTCATGCAGTACGCGGACGTGGACGGTGACCCGGCCACGTTCAACGACAGCACGGCGACCCTCAGCCTTCCGGCGGGCAGCAAGGTGCTGTTCGCGGGGCTCTACTGGAGCGCCGACACGTCCGCCGGCAACAGCGGCGCGGCCGCCCGGAGCGCGGCGGACAAGGGCACGGTCAAGTTCCGTACGCCGGCCGCCGCGACCTGGAACCCGGTGACCGCGTCGACCGTGTTCACGAACGGCACGAACTACGCCTACCAGGGCTTCGCCGACGTGACCGCGCTCGTCTCGGGCGCGGGCAGCGGTGTCTACAGCGTGGCCGACATCCAGGCCGGTACGGGCAAGGACCGGTACGCCGGCTGGGCGCTCGCGATCGCCTACCAGAACTCGGCCGAGCCCATGCACAGCCTGCGCATCTTCGACGGCTTCGGCGTGGTCAACAGCAACAGCGCCGACAGCAGCGTGAAGATCGGGGTCAGCGGCTTCCAGACCCCGCAGAGCGGCACCGTGCACGCCACCGTCGGCACGGTCGTCTACGAGGGTGACCTCGGGCTGACCGGCGACAACCTGATGCTCGACAACCAGAAGATGTCGGACACCGCCAACCCCGAGGACAACTTCTTCAACAGCACCGTCAGTCAGGCCGGTACGAACCTCACCAGCGACCGCTCGCCCGCCAACAAGAACCTGATGGGCGTCGACATCGACCAGTTCGACGCGAGCGGCAAGCTCCAGAACAACGTGCAGAACGCCGAGCTGACGCTGACCACCGGCGGTGAGACGTTCTATCCGGGCGTGGTCACCTTCACCACCGATCTGTTCGCCCCGGACGTGCAGTCCACGGTGACCGGCGTGGACACCGACGGCGGCGACCTGCTGCCGGGCGACGTGATCGAGTACACGATCACCGTCCGGAACGACGGCACCGACACCGCCCTGCAGACCGTGCTCACCGACGCGATCCCGACGCACACCACGTACGTGCCCGGTTCGCTCACGATCGCCGGCGCCTCGAAGACCGACGCCTCGGGCGACGACTCCGCCCAGTTCGCGGGCGGAACCGCCACGTACAACGTCGGGACGCTGGCGCACAACGACACCACGACGCTGACGTTCCGGGTCAAGGTCGACAACGACACCCCGGCCGGCTACCCGATCACCAACCTGGCCAACTCCACCTACAAGGCCCAGTTCACCGGCATGACCGTCAACGGCGTCCCGGCCACGACCGGCATGACCGTGCAGCAGCCGCACGCGGACCTGTCGGCGGCGCTCAGCGTCTCCCCGACCGCGGTGCAGCGGGCCGCCTCCCCGAACGGCGTCACCTACACCGTCGTCGTCACCAACAACGGCACCGACCTCGAGCCGGCCGCGAAGGCCGAGCTGACCCTGCCGGCCGGCGTCACCACCGGTCCGCTGCCCTCGGGCTGCACAGTCGCGGGCCCGGTCGTCACCTGCTCGGCCGGTGCGCTGCTCAAGAACACCCAGGCCACGTTCGTCATCCCGGCCACGGTCGCCGCCGGTGCCGCTGCCGGCGCGGTCGCCTCGGTCCAGGTCTCGGGCGCCGGCGCCGACGCGGTTGGGCCCAACAACACCGCCTCGGCCGCCGTCCGCGTCAACTCGGCGCCCCAGGCCACGGCCGACACCGCGAACACCACCAACGGCGTCGCGGTCCGGATCGACGTACGGGCGAACGACAACGACCCGGACAACGCCCGCGCCGACCTCACCGTCACGCTGGGCACCCCGCCGGCGCACGGCAACGTGGTCGTCGACGCCGACCGCACCATCACCTACACCCCCGACCTGGGCTGGGCCGGCACCGACTCGTTCGGCTATTTCGTCGCCGACGGCGAGGGCGGCAGCGACACCGCGACCGTCACCGTGACCACGGACAACGCCGCCCCGGTGGCGGTCGACGACACCCGCGCCACCGCGGCCGCCACCCGCATCGACATCCCGGTGCTGGACAACGACTCCGACCCGAACAACCACCCGATCCACGTCGCCTCGATCACCCAGCCGCCGGCCGGCGCGGGGTCGGCCACGCTGACCGGCAACGTGGTCAGCTACACCCCGGCCGCGGGCTTCACCGGCACCGCGACCTTCACGTACGCCGTCGAGGACAGCCTGGGCGCACGGACCACCGGCCAGATCCGGGTCGCCGTGGACAACGCCAAGCCGGTCGCCGCCGACGACCTGGCCGGCGTCGCCTACCGCGGCAGCGTCACGATCGACGTGCTGCACAACGACACCGACGCCAACAACGACCCGCTGACGATCAAGTCGGTCGGCACGCCCGCGCACGGCACCGCCACCATCACCGCCGGCAAGATCGTCTATCAGGCGCCGGCCGGGTTCTCCGGTGACGCGACCTTCACGTACGTGGTGACCGACGGCTCCGACGACGCCACCGCGACCGTCACCGTGACCGTCGCCAACGCCGCGCCCACCGCGGCCGACCAGTCGGTGCACACGGCCACCGACACCGCCGTCCGCATCGACGCGCTGCTCGGCTCGAACGACCCGAACGGCGACACGTTGACGGTCACCGGCTGGACCAACCCGACCTACGGCAGCGTGGCCCGGAACGCCGACGGCACCCTCACCTACACCCCGACCACCGCCTACACCGGCAACGACAGCTTCGACTTCACGGTCGGCGACGGTCACGGCGGCACCGACACCAAGAAGATCAGCATCGTCGTCACCAACGGCGCACCGATCGCCAGGCCCGACCCGGTCACCGTGCCGTCGGGCACCGTCGCCACCATCGCGGTGCTGGCCAACGACTCCGACCCGAACAACGACCCGCTGACCGTGACGATCGACGTGGCGCCGCAGCACGGCACCGCCTCGGTGGACGCGAGCGGCAAGGTCACCTACACGCCGGCCGCGGGCTACGCCGGCGGCGACTCGTTCCACTACACGGTCGCGGACGGCCGGGGCGGCCAGGACGGCGCCACCGTGACGGTCGGCGTCATCAACACCGCGCCGGACGCCCGCGACGACGCCACCAGCACCGACACCGACACCGCGGTCACCATCACGCCGCTGGGCAACGACAGCGACGCGAACGGCGACGCCCTGCGGGTCACCGCGATCACCCCGCCCGGCCGGGGCACCGCGGTCCGCAACGCCGACGGCACCGTCACCTACACCCCGAACGCCGGCTGGTTCGGCACCGACGCCTTCACCTACTCGACCAGCGACGTGCACGGCCTCACCGCGACGGCGACCATCACGGTCACCGTGCGCAACGCCGCGCCCATCGCCGTCGACGACCGGTTCGTCGTACGCCCCGGCGTGACCACGAAGCTGGACCTGCTCGCCAACGACCGCGACCCGAACACCGGCCAGAAGCTGAGCGTCGCCACCCTCGGCAGCCCGGCCAAGGGCACGGTCACCCTCAACGCGGACGGCACCGTGGGCTACCGCCCGAACGCGCTCACCGGCGGCACCGACACGTTCGACTACGTGCTCACCGACGACCTGGGCCTCACCGCCACGGCCACGGTCACCATCGTCATCGACGCGCTGCCGACCGCGGCCGCCGACACCGCCACCACCAAGGGCGGCACCGCCGTCGACATCGCGGTGCTGGGCAACGACACCGACCCCGAGGGCGGCGCGCTGACGCTGCTGTCGGTGGGCACCCCGGGGCACGGCACCGCGACCATCGTGGACGGCAAGGTCCGGTACACGCCGGCCACCGGCTTCAGCGGCGACGACACCTTCACCTACGTGGTGCGGGACGCCGCCGGCAACACCGTCACCGGCACGGTGACCGTCGCGGTGGCCAACGCCGCCCCGGTCGCCGACGACGACGCGGCCGCCGTGCTCGCGGGCAAGCAGGTCGACGTGGACGTGCTGGCCAACGACACCGACCCCAACACCGGTCAGAAGCTGACCGTGACCACGGTCGGCACCCCGGCCCACGGCACCGCCACCATCGTGAACGGCAAGGTCCGCTACAAGGCGGCCGCCGACTACGCCGGCATCGACACGTTCACCTACACGATCAGCGACGGTCAGGGCGGCACCGCCCAGGCGACGGTCACCGTGACCGTCAGCTCGGGCGCGGCGGTCGCGGTGCCGGACGAGCGGACCACGCCCTACCAGCAGGCCGTCACCGTGCCGGTGCTCGCGAACGACCTCGACCCGGACAAGAGCCTGACCCTGAGCAGCGTGACCACGCCCGACCAGGGCACCGCGGTGATCGTCGGCGGCAAGGTGAAATACACGCCGCCGGCCGGCTTCACCGGCGTCGCGAAGTTCAGTTACACGGCCGTGGACGGCGACGGGAACCACGTCACCACGACGGTCACCATCACCGTCGGCGCCCCGCCCGTGGTGCCGGACAAGTCGCTGACCGCCAAGCCCGGCGTGGGCGTGACGATCACCCTGCCCACAGTGGACGAGCACGGCGTGCCGGTGACGGTGAAGTCGATCGGCAAGCCCCGGCACGGCACGGCCAGGCTCAACGCGGACGGCACGGTCACCTACGTGGCGGCCAAGGGCTTCAGCGGCACCGACACCTTCACCTACGAGGCGGTCGACGCCAACGGCAACCCGGCCGAGGGCACGATCACGATCAAGGTGGCCGGCACCAACACCAAGCCGGTCGCGAAGAACGACAACGTCTCGGTCGGCGCCGGTGACTCGGTGGTGATCGCGCCGCTGAAGAACGACACCGACGCCAACGGCGACAAGCTGACGGTCGTCAAGATCGGCAAGCCGAAGCACGGCACGGCGGTGCTCAACCAGGACGGCACGGTCACCTACGCGCCGAACCAGAGCTACGCCGGCGGCACGGACTCGTTCACCTACACGATCAGCGACGGTCACGGCGGCAGCGCCACGGCGATCGTCACGGTCACCGTGGACCCGGCCGCGACCGACGTCGGGGCGGGCAACGGCAAGCTGGCCAAGACCGGCGCGGACATCATCTCGGTCGTGGTCGCGGGCGGTATCGCCGTCCTGGTCGGCGGGTTCCTGCTGATGGCGGGCGGCGACCGGCTGCGGCTGGCCGCGCTCGGCCTGCACGGTCCGGGCCGCCACCGCCCGGGCCGCCACCGCGGCTAGGCGTCACACAAGCTGCGCCACCGGCCGCCACCGCGGCTAGGACCGCAGCGGAGCTGGACAGCAAGAGAGGCAGGTCGCCAGGCGACCTGCCTCTCTTGGTTGGTGCTAGGACTGGACTCAGAAGTCCATGTCACCGCCGCCCGGGGCGCCGGCCGGAGCCGGGGTCTTCTCGGGCTTGTCGGCCACGACGGCCTCGGTGGTGAGGAACAGCGCGGCGATCGACGCGGCGTTCTGCAGCGCCGAGCGGGTGACCTTGGCCGGGTCGATGATGCCCGCGGCCAGCAGGTCGACGTACTCACCGGTCGCGGCGTTGAGGCCGTGACCCGCTTCGAGGTTGCGCACCTTCTCGACCACGACGCCACCCTCGAGGCCGGCGTTCACGGCGATCTGACGCAGCGGGGCGTCGAGCGCGACCTTGACGATCTGCGCACCGGTCGCCTCGTCGCCGGCCAGGTCCAGCTTGTCGAACGCGGTCTTGCCGGCCTGCACCAGGGCGACGCCACCACCGGGCACGATGCCCTCCTCGACGGCCGCCTTCGCGTTGCGAACGGCGTCCTCGATGCGGTGCTTGCGCTCCTTGAGCTCGACCTCGGTGGCCGCGCCGACCTTGATGACCGCAACACCGCCGGCCAGCTTGGCCAGGCGCTCCTGCAGCTTCTCGCGGTCGTAGTCGGAGTCCGACTTCTCGATCTCGGCGCGGATCTGGTTGACCCGGCCCTGGATCTGCTCGGCGTTGCCCGCGCCGTCGACGACGGTGGTCTCGTCCTTGGTGATGACGATCTTGCGGGCCTGGCCCAGCAGGCTCAGGTCGGCGTTCTCCAGCTTGAGGCCGACCTCTTCGCTGATGACGGCGCCACCGGTGAGGATGGCGATGTCCTCGAGCATGGCCTTGCGACGGTCACCGAAGCCGGGGGCCTTGACGGCGACCGACTTGAAGGTGCCGCGGACCTTGTTGACGACCAGGGTGGCCAGGGCCTCGCCCTCGACGTCCTCGGCGATGATGACGAGCGGCTTGCCGCCCTGCATGACCTTCTCCAGAACCGGGAGGAGGTCCTTCACCGCGGAGATCTTGCTGTTCGCGATCAGGATGTAGGGGTCGTCGAAGACGGCCTCCATGCGCTCGGCGTCGGTCATGAAGTAGGCCGACACGAAGCCCTTGTCGAAGCGCATGCCCTCGGTGAGCTCGAGCTCGAGGCCGAAGGTGTTGCTCTCCTCGACGGTGATGACGCCTTCCTTGCCGACCTTGTCCATGGCCTCGGCGATGATCTCGCCGACCGTGGAGTCACCGGCGGAGATGGAGGCGGTCGAAGCGATCTGCTCCTTGGTCTCCACGTCCTTGGAGATCTGGGTCAGACCCTCCGAGACGCTGGCCACGGCGGCCTCGATGCCCCGCTTGAGGGCCATCGGGTTGGCGCCGGCGGCCACGTTGCGCAGACCCTCACGGACCAGCGCCTGGGCGAGGACGGTCGCCGTCGTCGTGCCGTCACCGGCAACGTCGTCGGTCTTCTTCGCGACCTCCTTGACCAGCTCGGCGCCGATCTTCTCGTAGGAGTCCTCGAGCTCGATCTCCTTGGCGATCGACACACCATCGTTGGTGATGGTGGGAGCGCCCCACTTCTTCTCGAGCACGACGTTGCGGCCCTTGGGGCCGAGCGTCACCTTGACGGCGTCGGCGAGCTGGTTCATGCCCCGCTCGAGGCCGCGACGAGCTTCCTCGTCAAATGCGATGATCTTGGCCATACGGCTGTGTCCTCCTGGACATTCGAGGTGCCGGGCCGCCTGGCCCCGCCCCCGCACGTGTGCGGAACTCTGCGGACGTCACCACCTGGCGTCGTGACGTCCTCAGGCCGAGCCGGATAGCCCGCGACGACCGGCCCCGTGCCCCGGCGCCGATGGCGACGCCGCGACCGAGACCCCACCGTCCCGACCTGCTTGGCACTCAGGAGTCCCGAGTGCCAATGACTTGTTTAGCACTCCGGGGGTGCGAGTGCAAGAAAACCCCGGCCTCCGGCGGCGGTCACTCCTCCGGGGCGCCGAGCTCCGCGAACAGGGATCGGCTGGTCACCGGTTCCACGGCTCGGCGGGCCTGCCCGTACGTCACCAGGGCCGCGATCGCCCACAGCTGAACCAGCAGCACTCCGGCCACCGTCGCGGCCAGCCCGCCGAAGGCGTAGTCGACCATCCGGGGCACCACCGTGGCCGCGGCCGCGGCGACGATCAGCCCGGCCGGTCGCGAGTGGGAGAGCAGGTGCATCGCGCGGCGCGGACCACGCCCACGCTCGACCAGCACCACGCAGCCGAGCAGCCCGCCGAAGGTCAACGCCACGGTCGAGCCGATCGCGAACACGATCGCGACCAGACCGCCCGCCGTGCCCACCTGCTCCTCGGTCAGCAGCAGGGGCAGGCCGCCGGTGAGCAGGCCGAACCCGGAGAACCAGAGCCACAGGGCCCGCAGCCGCATCGAGACCAGCGCCCACACCCGGCCCGGGCGGGGTCGCAGGCCCTCGGCGGCGGCCGGCAGCACCACGCCGGCGGCGCCGGCCAGGCTCAGCACCAGCGGCAGGGCGGACACCGCGAGATAGGCCAGCCACATGGCCGGGAGCAGGAGCAGGCCGAACCCGCCGACCAGGTCGGCCAGGGCGGGGGCGGCCACGATCGTGTCGTCGACCCGGCCGACGAAGAAGTGGGTCGGCAGCGCGACGAGCAGCATGACCGGCAGCAGGTGGGCGGCGTGCCGCGCGACGACCCGGCCGAACCGGCGGGCCCACGCGGCCAGCCCCGGCCCGGCCACGAGCGGGTCGGTGACGGCCGGCAGCTCGGGACCGAGGTCGCGCCGCCAGCTCAGATCGGCCGTACGCCCCTCGGGGTCGAAGGGATCGGCGGCGGCCACCACCGGTTCCTCGACCATGAAGATGCGTGCCTCGCCGTCGTTCACCAGCACACCTTGCCCCAGCACCCGCGCCGCCCGCCACCCCGTCCGATTCCTGCCAACCCGCTTGCCGCCCGCGCCTGCGCAGGGTAGTCAGGACGCCATGGGCAGCTGGAACGTGCACCGGGTGAGACGGGAGGACGCGGCCCGGATGCGCGCGCTGCGGCTCGAGATGCTCGCCGACAGCCCGCTCGCCTTCCTCGAGACGCTCGCCCAGGCCGCCCAGCGGTCCCACGAGTCGTACCGGCAGCGGGTCGTGCAGGCCGCGTCCGGCGGCAGCCTGGCGATGTTCGTGGCCGACCCGGGCGACGGCGGGCCGCTGATCGGGCATGCCGGCGGCACGGTGGCGCCCGACTTCCCGGGTGAGACGGTGATCTTCGCGGTCTACGTGACGCCGGCCTACCGCGGCGGCAAGGTGGTGGCCGACCTGATCGAGGCGGTGTCCGGGTGGTCGCGGGCCGCGGGCCGGCGCCACACGCTGCTCGAGGTCGTCGTCGGCAACGACCGGGCCGTGCGGGCGTACGAGAAACTGGGGTTCTGTGACACCGGCGAGCGCGTGCCCCACCCGGTGATCCCCACCCTCACCGAGCTCCGGATGCGCCGGAGCGTGTGATGGCCGCCCGGCACGTGGCGCGAGGCGCGTTGACCGCGGTCAACGGCACCACGGCGGTCGGGCTGCTGATCGCCCTGGTCACGCGCAGCAAGATCCGGCGGGGCCGCCACGGCGTGCTGATCGCCGAGGGCTACCGCCTGAAGGTGCCGCCCGCGTCCTGCTTCACGGTCGGCTCGGTGATCCTGACCCGGCGCAGCGCCGAGTGGCTGCTCGACGAGCAGCGCCGCGACCTGTTCGACCACGAGCACCACCACGCCGGGCAATACGCGGTGCTCGGGCCGCTGTTCTGGCCGGCCTACTGGGTCGCCTGCGGCTGGTCGTACGCGACGACCGGCTCGTGGGGCGTCCGCAACTTCTTCGAGAGGAACGCGGGCCTGGAGGCCGGTGGCTATCCCACCGACCTGCCGTTGCGGCCCTGGCTGCTCAAGCTCAGAGGTCCTTCTGCCACTCGATCCAAGCGTCGGCCGCCCGGAAACCCATCGCCCGGTTGACCTTGAGCATGTAGGTGTTGGAGGCGGCGTTGAACGTGTCGATCGCCTCGAGCCGGGGCTTCGCCGCCCGTACGTAGGCCAGGTTTTCGATCTTGACGAGCATGCCGAGCCGGTGGCCACGATGGTCGGGGTCGACGATCGTGGTGCTCTGCCAGGCGTGGACGGGCTGGTCGGCCTCGGCCACGATCCACGTCCAGGCGACCGGCCGGCCGTCGTGCAGAGCGCCGGTCTGATAGCTGACCCGCCCCCGGGCCTGCCGCGACTGCTCGCCCTGGCGCAGCCGGTCGGCGTCCATTTTCTCCGGCTCGATAACCAGGTCTCCGGTCGGGGCGTCGGCGTTGAGCCGGCCCTCCAGGTAGGCCACACCGTCGATAAGGTCGTCGGGCGGCACACCGACCCAGCTCCGCAGCGTGTAGCCCTCGGCGTGCTTCTCGGCCTCGCTGCGCAGCTCGGCCAGCAGTGCCTCGTCGAGCGCGGTGACGTCGAGCCGGCTGCGGATGTCGGTCAGCCCCGGCTTGGCCCCGACCGACTCGGCGAACAGCTTGCCGTCGGGATGCCGGTCGACCGAGGAGCCCTGCAGGTATTTGCGGTCGTGGGCCGCCGCCCGTTCGACCGCCACGTCGTAGAGCGCCCGGCCCAGGCCCTGCCGCCGGTGGCCGGGCAGCACCATCAGGTCGACCCCGACCAGCTCCAGATTGTCCAGTTGCGGGAAGTCGAGTTCGAGATAGCCGACCGGCTCGCCGTCCAGATAGCCCAGATATCGCTCGACGAGCGAGCCGGGTGGCGGATTGTCGAAGATCTTGAGGAAGTTTTTCCGGATCGAGAACGGAATGTCCGGACAGTCGTGATGTGCCGTGACGCTGGCGATGTCGAAGACGATCTCGCGCGAGGTAAGAGGCCCCACAGATACACGCATGGCCGCCACCCTTGCGGGCGACGGCCAAGAGCGCGAACGATTTTCCGTCGTTCGAAAGTTGGTCGGGAGGGCGGACGCACAGCGCCTCCGGCACTGGGTCGTTGGGCCCCTCGAGAGATTGTCGCCAAGCTCGAGGTGAGGGGCCGCGTACGGCGCCGCACCCTCCCGCAGAGAGCATCCTGCCGATCCGGAGATCCCGGCGCAAGTCCTCGCGCGATGGAATTCTCACTTGATGCCAGAAGCTCGGTTACTCACCGTTATTACCCCAGGAGACCGGCCTCGCGCGCGCCCTTGAGCGACGGCTTGATCCGATGGGTCGGACCGACCAGTTCGGAGATCGCGTCCAACGTTTTGAGACCTTCGCCGGTGTTGTAGACGACTGTCTCCTTCTCCGGGTCGAGTTTCCCGCTCTCCACGAGCTTCTTCAGCACCGCCACGGTCGTGCCGCCGGCGGTCTCGGCGAAGACGCCGGTCGTCTCGGCGAGCAGCCGGATGCCGGCGCGGATCTCGTCGTCGTCGGCGTAGTCCATCCAGCCGCCGGTACGCCGTACGGCCTCGATCGCGTAGGCCCCCGCGGCCGGGTCACCGATGTTGAGCGACTTCGCGATGCCGGTCGGCTTGACCGGGGTGATCTCGTCGGTGTCGTTGTGCAGCGCGGTGGCGATCGGGTTGCAGCCGGCCGACTGGGCGCCGAAGACGGTCCAGCCGCCCTCGGGGGCATCGCACAGGCCGATCTCGACGAGCTCGCTGAACGCCTTGTCGACCTTGGTCAGCAGCTCACCGGAGGCCATCGGGATGACCACCTGGGCCGGGATGCGCCAGCCGAGCTGCTCGGCCACCTCGTAGCCCAGGGTCTTGGAGCCCTCGGCGTAGAACGGCCGGACGTTGACGTTGACGAACGCGGTGTCCTCGAACTCGTCGGTCTCGACCAGTTCGCCGCAGAGCCGGTTCACGTCGTCGTAGGAGCCCTCGATGGCGACCAGGTCACCGCCGTAGACCGCGGTCGTGACGACCTTGCCCTGCTCCAGGTCGTACGGGATGAAGACGATGCTGGGCGCGCCGGCCCGGGCCGCGTGGGCGGCGACCGAGTTGGCCAGGTTGCCGGTGGAGGCGCAGGCGAAGCGGGTGAAGCCGAGGCCGCGGGCGGCGGTGAGCGCCACCGAGACGACCCGGTCCTTGAACGAGTGGGTCGGGTTGGCCGAGTCGTCCTTGACCCACAGCGGCGCCCGCAGGCCGATCGCTGCGGCCAGGGCGGGCGCGCTCACCAGCGGGGTCAGGCCGGGGTCGAGGGTGACCCGGGTCGCCGGGTCCTGGCCGGCGGGCAGCAGACCGGCGTAACGCCAGATGTTCTGCGGGCCGGCTTCGATCTGCTCACGGGTCACCCGCGCGAGGAGCTCCTGGTCATAGGCCACCTCGAGCGGGCCGAAACACTCGTAACAGGCATGCTGGGCGACCAGCGGATATTCCGCTCCGCAGGCACGGCAGACGAGGCCCTTGGCGGGCGAGGCGGAGGTAGCAGTAGGTGCACTGACGGTAGACGTCATCGAGGCCTTCCCTCTCATCTTTCCCCGGGGCGACCTGCCAGGCCGGGGACGGAATTAGCACCTGCCGCGCGCGGCCTCGTCATCGAGACATGCGTGGTGGTTGCCGGGGCTTCGCAGGGCCGTATCCCTCTGCCCCTCTGGATGAGGTATTCAGTTGTGTTTCCAACACCTTACGACGGGATCCCTCGAATCAGCTCGTGGGTTCCTAAGGTGTGAGCATCACCCCTAGGAGGTGACGTCCTTGCGGGTGAAGCGCCAGAATGCCACCCCCCAGCAGATCGTGGCATAGACGATCGCGCTGATCGCACCCTTCACCAGGTCGTCCACCTGCACCGGGGTGGACAGCAGCCCCATCCAGGCGTCGCTGTAATGCGTGGGCAGGGCGTTGCGGATCGCACCGAGCGCGGTGATCTGGTCGAGGATGCTGGACAGGATCCAGATCATCACCGCCCCGCCGACCGCACCCAGCGGCGCGTCGGTCATGACCCCGAGCAGGAACGCCAGCCCGGCCACGACCAGCATCGTGACGGCCAGATAGCCGGCGATGCCGAGCAGCCGCAGCAGACCCGCCCCGGGGGCGATCTCGGCCGCGATGGTGCTGCCGAGCGGATGCCAGCCGTAGCGCAGCGTGCCGGCGAGCAGCCCGACCCCGGTCAGCACGGCCAGCGCCACCGCCGAGTAGGCGAGCGCGACGATCAGCTTGACCGCGAGCAGCCGGGCCCGGGGCACGGGAACCGCCAGCAGATAGCGCAGGCTGCCCCAGCTGGCCTCGCTGGCCACCGTGTCGCCGCAGAACAGCGCCACCACCACGACCAGCAGGAAGCCGGCCGAGACGGCCAGGCAGAACAGCGCGAAGTTGAGCCCGCCCGAGGTGGCCAGGTCGACCAGGCTGCCGAACGCGCCGCCGTTGTCGTCGTCCCCGCCGCCGCTGTCGAACTCGAACGCGATCAGGATGATCAGCGGCAGCACGGCCATGAACCCCAGGCCGATCTGGGTACGCCGGCGCGAGGCCTGACGGCGCACCTCGGCCCAGATCGGCAGGGTGCGCGACGGCCGGTAGCCGGTCGCTCCGCTCACGTCGACGCTCATCGGTCTCCACTCCCCCGCGAGTTCTCCCCGACCAGGGCCAGGAAGGCGTCTTCCAGGCGACGGCGCGGCACCACCCGGTCGACCGCGACCCCCGCCCGCACCAGCGACGCCACCACCTCGGAGCGGGGCGTGCCGTTCATGTCGACGATCAGCCCGGACGGCCCGTCGGGCAGCACCGAACGCACACCCAGCTCGCCCAGCACCCGCTCGGCGGCCGGCACGTCGGACACCTCGATCTGCACCGACGGGGACTCGCCGACGATCTCCTCGACCGGGCCGGACGCGACGATCCGCCCCTTGTTGACCACGACCGCGTGCGTGCAGGTCTGCTCCACCTCTGCCAGCAGGTGGCTGGAGACCAGCACGGCCCGGCCGTCGGTGGCGTAGCGCTTGAGCACGCGGCGCATCTCGGCGATCTGCGGCGGGTCGAGTCCGTCGGTCGGCTCGTCGAGCACCAGCAGTTCGGGCAGGCCGAGCATGGCCTGGGCGATGGCGAGCCGCTGCCGCATGCCGTGGCTGTACTTCTTTGTGCGGCGGTGCACCGAGTCACCCAGGCCGGCGATCTCGAGCGCCTCGTCGAAGCGGGCGTCCTCCCACGGGCGGCCGGTGGCCTTCCAGTACGCCCGCAGGTTCTCGAGCCCGGTCAGGTGGGGCAGGAAGCCCGGGCCCTCGACCAGCGCACCGACCCGCGACAGCACCGGCGAGCCGGGCACCAGCTTGTGGCCGAACACCAGGGCCTCGCCCGCGGTCGGCATGGTCAGGCCCATCAGCACCCGCAGCGTCGTGGTCTTGCCGGCGCCGTTGGGACCGAGAAGACCGACCACCTGCCCGCGCTGCACGGTGAAGCTGATCTCTTCGACGGCGACAAACCCGTCCCCGTACGCCTTCCGCAGCCCCTTGACCACCAGAGGCGTACCGGCGTGCTCGGGGTCGGTCGGCGTGTGCTGCCGCCGGAGCCGGCGCCGCCGTACGAGCAGCAGCACGGCCAGCCCCACCGCGAGCACCACGATCAGGGCGCCCAGCACGTACCGCCAGATCGTCTGCGGGTTGGCGATCGGCTCGCCCACCACGGTCGGCAGCGTCATCTGCGCGCCGGCCTGGACCGTGTAGGTGGCCGGCTCGACCGGTGAGAGGAACGCCTGGTCGGTGGTGGCGACCACGACCCGTACGGTGTGCCCGGCGTCGATCTGGCGCACGATGGCCGGCAGCCGGACCGTCCGCACCTCCGACTCCTCCAGCGAGGCGGGCAGACCGGTCAGCCGCACCGGGGCGACCAGGCCCGCGCTCAGCGTCTCGGCGCCCGACTGGTCGACGTCGTAGAGCTTGACGAAGAGGGTGGCCTCCCCGGTCGGCGAGGCGGCCCGCAGCTGCACGGTGGGCGACCCGACCACGTCGATCGCCTTGGTCACCGGTTCCGACTCGAACGTCGCATGCTGCCCGGGGATGTCGGCGGCGACCCCGGAAAGCAGTTCGCTGAGGCGGCCGCCGGTGCCGGGCAGTGACGAGAGCGTGCCCGGGTTGCCGTTCGGCGGGTTGGCGATCGGCTGCGCCGGGCCTTGCAGGGTCACGGTGGTGCTTCCGGTTCCGCCCAGGCCCGGGTACGCGTCGTCGGAGTACCCGTTCGTCACGAGCCCCCGGTCGAGCGCGCTGAACCCGGCCACGCGCGAGTAGGTGAAGCTGTCGGACGGCGCCTCGCCCTCGCCCTTCACGTAGTGGTCGAGCCACTGCGCGGTCAGGAACTTCACCCTGTCCTGATCCGTCTGCGGGCCCACGCCACCGTCGTGGCCGCCGGTGAACCAGGCGACCCGCACCGTGGTGCCGGTCGCGGCGATCGAGCGCGCGTTGGCGTCGGCCTCGCTGAGCGGGAAGAGTGTGTCGACCGCGCCCTGGATGAGCAGCGTGGGCGCCTTGATCTGACCGACGGTCGCGGCCGGGCTCGACCGTCGCAGCAGGTCGAGGGTCGACTGGTCGGGGTCGCCGCTGGTCGCGACGTCGAGATAGGCCCGGCACACGTCGGCCGCGAACCGCCCGCAGGCCGGGTCGATGGTCACCCCGGCCGGCGGCGCGGACGGCCCGCGCAGCGTCTCGGCCGAGGGCACCGCGCCCCCGTTGCCGAAGAAGACGCCCGCCCAGCCCTTCTTGAAGACTCCGGTGGCCGACGTGTCGGCCGACTGCGGCAGGAAGACGTTGGTCAGGTCGTTCCAGGTGATCGACGGGACGATCGCGTCGACCCGCGGGTCCTGCCCGGCCAGCATCAACGCCAGCGCCCCGCCGTAGGAGCCGCCGACCACGCCCACCCGCGGGTCGCCGGCGGCGTCGGTCTCGATCTCGGGCCGGGCCGCGAGCCAGTCGAGCAGGCCCTGCGCGTCGCGGATCTCGTAGTCGGGGCTGTTCAGGTGGATCTGGCCGCCGCTGCGCCCGAAGCCCTCGGCCGTGTAGGTGAGCACGGCGTAACCGCGCCCGGCCAGCGACTCGGCGTCGTCGCTCATCGACTCCTTGGTGCCGCCGAAGCCGTGCGCGAGCAGCACCGCGGGCACCTTGCCGTCGCGGTCGCGGGGCAGGTAGAGCCGGGCGTCGAGGGTCACGCTCTCGTTGCGCTCGGGGCCACTGAGCACGGTGATCATCTTGTCCTGCGAGGTCCAGCCCGCGCGCTCGGGCCAGGCCGACCAGCCCACGAGGCCGGCCAACAGCACGACGACGGCCGAGGCGGCGATGACCCGCCGCCGGGTGGGCCGGGGCAGCCGGCTGGTCCAAGACATGCGTGAACGCTAGCCGGAGGCGTCTGAGCGATGCCTGTGAAACCTCTCAGGAGCCCGCGGACGATAGCGTGGACCATGGGATCAGGAAGCTCTATCGACAGGGGCCTGCGCGCGTGACTGAGGAACTGACGCTGACCGTGACGCTGCGGCCGACCGGGCTCGACGACCGCCGCGGCATCGTGCGACTGCACCCCGAGGTGATGACCGCGCTGTCGATCAACGCGGGTGATCCCGTACGCCTGAGCGCCACCCGCACCACGTCGGCGCTCGCGGCCAAGGCGCAGCCGGGGGCGAGCCGCGAGTTCCTCTACGCCGACGATCTCACCCTGGGCAACCTGGGCCTGCGCGACGGCGGCCGGGTCACCGTGGCCCGGCAGCCGGCGGTCGCGGCCCGGCGGGTCACGCTGGCCGGCTCGGCCGACGTGGTGGCGCTGGTCTCGCCCGAGATGCTGCGGCTGGCCCTGCTCGGCAAGGTGGTCAGTGAGGGCGACAACGTCTCGCTGCGCCCGCAGGAGGTGCTGCCGGCCGGCACCCCCGACGTCGGCCAGAGCCTGCGCAACCGGCTCGGCTACCAGTGGACCACCGCGCTGCTCACCGTCACCGAGGTCACCGGGTCGGACGGCGCCGTCATCACCATGGACACCGTGGTCGGCTGGCAGGACGGCCCGGTCTCGTCCCCGGTGCCGGGCCCGGTCACGCAGCCGCAGGCCCCCGCCGCAACCGATCCCGAGGTGCCGCCGCTCAGCATCGACGACCTGCCCGGCATGCGCTCGCAGGCCAAGGAGCTGGAAGAACTGCTCGACCTGGGCTTCAACCACAAAGAGGTGCTCGAAAAGCTGGGCACCGAGGTCTCGCTCGGCGTGCTGATCTCGGGACCGGCCGGCTCGGGCAAGTCGTCGCTCGTGCGGGCGGTCGCGGCCCAGGTCAAGGCCCGGGTGCTGGCCGTCTGGGCGCCCGAGGTGGCCGCGCTCACCAACACCGCGGCCGCGAGCCGGCTGCGTGAACTGGCCCGCGAGGCCCGCAGCGGCGGCTCGACCGTGCTGCTCTTCTCCGACGTCGACGCCCTGGCCCCGCGCGACGAGCCCGGCCCCATTTCGGTGGTCCTCCGCCAGGTGGTCGAAGAGACGATCCGGGCCGGGGTCGCGGTCGTCGCCACCACCAGCCGGCCCGAGTCGCTCGACCCGTCGCTGCGCGCGCCCGAGCTGCTGGCCACCCAGCTGGCGGTGCCGCTGCCCGACGCCGCCATGCGCCGCGAACAGCTGAGCGTGCTGACCCGCAGCCTGCAACTGGCCGAGGACGTACGCCTGGACGAGATCGCCGGACGCACCCCCGGCTTCGTGGCCGCCGACCTGGGCGCCCTGGCCCGTGAGGCCGGTGTGCGGGCCGCGCTGCGCCAGAAGGACGGCAGCGTCGAGAAGCCGACCGTGGCCATGGCCGACTTCGAGGCCGCGCTCGACGTGATCCGGCCGACCTCGATGGCCGAGTCCACTCTCGAGGTCGCGGCGGTGACCCTCGACGAGGTGGGGGACATGGTCGAGGTCAAGCAGGTGCTGACCGAGTCGGTGCTGTGGCCGCTGACCTATCCCGACACGTTCGCCCGGCTCGGCGTCTCGCCGCCGCGCGGTGTGCTGCTCTACGGCCCGCCCGGCTGCGGCAAGACGTTCCTGGTCAAGGCGATCGCCGGCACCGGCAAGGCGAACGTGCTCTCGGTCAAGGGCGCCGAGCTGCTGAGCAAGTGGGTGGGCGACAGCGAGCGGGCCGTCCGGGAGTTGTTCCGCCGGGCCCGCGAGGCCGCGCCCACGCTGGTGTTCCTCGACGAGGTCGACGCGCTGGCGCCGACCCGCGGCCAGGGCACCGACGGCGGCACGGCCGACCGGGTGGTGGCGGCCCTGCTCACCGAGCTCGACGGCGTGGAAGACCTGCGCAACGTCGTGGTCATCGGCGCCACCAACCGGCCCGACCTGATCGACCCGGCGCTGCTGCGGCCCGGCCGGCTGGAGCGCCTGGTCTACGTACCGCCGCCCGACGCCGAGGCCCGCGCCGCGATCCTGGCCGCGTCGTCCAAGTCGGTGCCGCTCGACGAGGCGGTCGACCTGACGGCCCTCGGCGCCGAGCTGGAGGGTTTCTCGGCGGCCGACTGCGCGGCCCTGATCCGCGAGTCGGCCCTGGCCGCGATGCGTGACTCGCTGGAGGCCACGACCGTCACCGCCGGCAACGTGGCGACGGCCCGCAAGCGCGTGAGGGCGTCACTCGACCCCGGTCAGGTCGCGTGGCTCGCCGCTTACGCGGAAACGCATCAGCCCTAACGCCGGCGCGTGCGCGCTCTCGTCGAGCGCAGTCGCCGCAGACGGCCGACCAGCACCGGGTCGTGCTCGAGGGCGGCCGGGTTGTCGAGCAGGGCGTTGAGCAGCTGGTAATAGCGTGTCGAGGACAGGCCGAACGTGTCGCGGACGGCCTGCTCCTTGCTGCCGGCGTGCTTCCACCACTTGGCCTCGAACGCGAGTATCTGCTGCTCACGCTCGGTCAGCCCGGCCGCCTCGGGCGTCGGCTCGACCGGCGGCGCGGCCTCCTCCTGTTCGCGGGGCGTCGGAATGTGCTGGTCAGCGGTCGACTGCTCGCCGGACGGTTCCGCGACGGGCTGCATGACGCTCCAATATCGAGGGTGAGCACAGGTGTACGAGGGGAACCGTCAGCATAGATGCCCGGCGGCCCCATCCGCATGATCGACTCGGCGCCACCCGGAGGGCCCGCCCTTGCCCGATCGCCCGGGAAAAGCGCCGGATCGGGCATCGCACTATTCTCTGTCGTCTATTTCACAGAGAACGTTTCAAGGGCATTTTCCGAGCCCCTTCCTTGCTAGCGTCGGGCCACATTGATCATCGCTACAAGCACGGGGGTGTTTGTTATCAAAACGGCACGTCGCGCACTTTTTTCGGCGCTCAGCATCCTGACCCTCACGACTGGAGTCGTCGTCAGCGGCGTTTCTCCGGCGTCGGCCGCGACCACCTGCGACCGGAAGATCAAGCCCTACACGTGGGCCAACTTCAAGGGCACGGTCACGCTGAAGATCTGCCACAACAAGCACTTCGTCGAGACCGTCCACGCGGCCATTCAGAACAACACCGGATGGGCCGTCTACGGCACGCTGCGCATCGCCGACAACCAGAACCAGGCCTGGAACAGCACCCAGTTCCGTACCGATCCCGGCGTCGAGATGGGCGACTACTGGACCGTCAACCAGAACTGGCCGAACGGCCGCCGGGCCTGCGCGGTCTTCCGTCGCGACGGCGTGATGCCGCCGGCCCTGGGCCACGCGTGCATCAAGGTCGAGGGCGGCAAGTTCAAGAGCGACTGAAAGCAAGGGGCAATACCATCAACACCGTACGGAAAAAGGTCTCAGCCCTCCTCGGAATCGTGGTTGTCACCACCGGCCTGGCGCTGAGCGCCGCTTCGCCGGCATCCGCCGCGACCACGTGCGACCAGAAATCGTCGGCCTATACGTGGGCGAATTTCAAGGGCCGGGTCACTTTGAAGATCTGCCACAACAAGCATTTCGTGGAATCGGTTCACGCGTCCATCACGAACCTGACCGGATGGGCCGTCTACGGAAGCCTGCGGGCGGCGGACAATCACAACCACGCATGGGACAGCAACAACACCCGCGTCGACCCATCGGGGACCAAGGGTGTGAACTGGGACGTGAATGCGAACTGGCCCAACGGATACCGGGCGTGCGCAATTTTCCGTCGTGACGGAGTGACGCCGCCGCCGCAGGGCCACGCCTGCATGAAGGTCGAGGGCGGCAAGTTCAAGAGCGACTGAGCGACCGATGAAGAGAAAGGGGGGTGGCCGAGGCCACCCCCCTTTCCTTCGCGCGGCCGCTCAGGTGATGTCGCGCCGGCGGATGGCCCACAGCGCCGCGCCGACGGTCACCACGAGGATGCCCGCGAGCAGGCCGCCGGCGTGCTGCCAGGTGAGATCGAGGATTGCCGGCTGGCAACCGTTGTTCGAGGAGAAGTCGCAGGCGCTGGTGTCCTCGATGCGGTAGGTCTTGTCCATCCAGGCCGACATCCAGACCGGCGCCAGATAGGCCTCGGCGAACTTCACCTTGGCCATGAACAGCACCGCCCCCAGGCCGAACTGCAGAACGATGACCACGCCGACGGCCACCCCGAGCGCCATGGCGGTGTGCCGGCCCAGCGAGGCCAGCGAGAAACCGGCCGCGCCGGCCACCAGCACCAGGGCGAGCCCGCGCAGCTCGGTCAGCGCGATCGACTGCCACGCGCCCGAGGTCAGCCCGTCGGTCGAGCCCCGCAGATCGGCGATGGCCAGGAAGGCCGCGGTCCAGAGCGCGGACACCACGACGGTCAGCACGGCCGCGCCGGCCAGCAGGATCGTCAGCTTGGTGGCCAGCACCCGGATCCGGGTGGGCCGCCACAGCAGCAGGTTCATCATGCCGCCGCTGTTCCACTCCGCGCCCACGAAGGACGCGCCGACCACGAAGGCCACCATCGCCAGCAGGGCGGCCAGCGTCGTGATCATGCCGGGGAACTCGCCGAGGAACTCGAAAGTCGCCGGCATGAACCACTGCGGGTCGTAGTCGGACTCGGTCGGGATGTAGATGTCGTCGCAGTTCGGCGGGAACTGGCTCGCGGCCGGGGTGCCCTGCGCGGCGGTGCAGTTCTCTTTCTCCGTCACGGACTGCTGGTAGCTGCGCTGGAACTGCGCCTGCGCCTCGGCCTGGGCGGCGGCCCGCTGATCCGACCCGATCTTCTCGTTGGTCAGGAACATGCCGGCCGCGATGGCCACCAGCAGGATGAGCAGTCCGGCCACGAAGAACTTCGTGAAGCGCCGCTTGACCAGGCGCCGTGCCTCGGCTCGGGCCAGGCTCACTGTCCCCACCCCCCGGTCGGCGTCGCCACCGCGCTCTGGTCCACCTGACGGTTGTGCCCGTCGACCGGCGCGGTGCCGGTGAGCTCGAGGAAGACGCTCTCGAGGTCGGCCGCGATCGGGGTCAGCTCGCTGACATAGATCTCGCGCTCGGCCAGGATGCGCGTGATCTGCGCCGGGTTGCCGGCGTTGCCGACCGTGAAGTGGTCGTGCTCGACGACCACCTGGGCGCCGTTGGCCCGCAGCAGCTCGATCGCGCCGCGCATGTCGACCCCCGGTTCCAGGCGCACCTTCACCCCCGACGAGGTGTGGCTGGCCAGCACGTCGGCGACCGATCCGGCGGCCACCCGCCGGCCGCCCGAGATGATCGTGACGGAGTCGCAGATGAGCTGGATCTCGCCGAGGATGTGGCTGGAGAGCACCACCGTCATGCCGGACTCGGCCAGGTTGCGCATCAGCGTGCGCATCTCGCGGATGCCGCCCGGGTCGAGACCGTTGGCCGGCTCGTCCAGAATCAGCAGCTTCGGCTCCTTGAGCAGCGCCGACGCCACCGCGAGACGCTGCTTCATGCCGAGCGAGTACGTCTTGACGCGGTCCTTGGCCCGGTCGCGCAACCCGACCAGCTCGAGCACGGCGACCACGCGTTCCTCGCGGACGCCGCCCGCGTCGGCCAGCAGCGCGAGCGTGTCCTGCGCCGTGAAGTTGCCGAAGAACTGCGGGCTCTCCACGATCGCGCCGACATGGCCCGCGACCTCGGACAGGTGCTCGGGAACCTCACGACCGAGAATCGCCATCCGCCCGCCGTTGGGCCGGATCAGCCCGAGCAGCGTCCGCAGCGTGGTCGTCTTGCCCGAGCCGTTGGGCCCGAGGAAGCCGTGCACCTGCCCCGCCTCGACGACCATGTCGAACCCGTCGAGAGCCCGTCGCACCCCTTTACGGCTGCGATACGTCTTCTGCAGCCCGGATATCTCCAATACGGCAGTCACGGGCAGACTCTAAGCAGCCTCGTCAATGCGTAGTACTCCGGAACGCGGAAATGTCCCTCATAAGGTCCCGATCGAGGTCGTCGGGTGATATCGCGGCGACGACCCGCCGCACCCGCTCCACCTGGTCGGGGTGACTCCGCCAGTGCTCGGCCGGCAAACGCAGCACCGTGGCGAGCAGATCACCGGGATAGAAGTCCCCCTCGACCAGCGGATCCTCTTCCAGCCGGGCGAGCGCCAGCGGCACCAGCACCGGGACCCCCACCTGCTGACCGAGCAGAATCCGCAAGTCTTCGACCTCCAACGTGCCGACGGCCCGCCGCCGGAGCGCCAGAACGGTGCTCACCAGCCGAGTCGCATCCGGCTGCGGATCACCCCAGTCGTCGTCCTCGATCTCCTGAAGCGATCTGTCCAGCCCTTGCACGTCCACCTCCGATGTCGCGGCCATCCTAGGGCCGGGGAACGAACTGTTCCGAGTGATCGAGCAACCGGCTCGCCTCGGACAGCTCGGACTGGTAGCCGGCCTTGTCCCGGGCCGAGATGCGTGTGTCGCCCAGCAGCCGCTTGAACTGCGCGATCCGCCTCACCAGACCACGCTGGGCACTCCTCACCTCGTCGACGTGGTCGTAGGGAACGCCGTTGCCCTTGGTCGCGACCACCTCGCCGTTCAGCTCACGCCGGGCGCCCTCGAGGTCCTTGGGCGTGAGATGTTCCTTGAGGCGGTCGGTCTTGCTCGGCGCCGCACGCGGAGGCGCGCTACCGCTCGCCGGAGCGACTGCGTCCTCCCCGGCGGCGTGCTGCATGATCGAGCCGCCGGCGGCGACGGTCACGGTGGCGCCGGTCGCGATTCCCGCCGCCGCGACGACGTTGATCGGCACACCGGCGACCGCACCGACTCCGGTCGCGTCGAGAGCAAGGCCCAGCCCTTCGCCGCTCGCGCTGATGCCGGTGAGAGCGATGCCGCCGGCCAGGGCCAGGGTGTCGAGCGGATGGTTGAGCATCGCGTTGCCGACCGAGGCCACGTTGTTGACGACGTTCGCGCCGATGTCGCGCGCCTTGTTCGCGGCCCTGCGCAGCCAGCTTCGCTTCCTCGGTGCGGCATCGGCTTCCTGATCGAGGAATCGGGCGGCGGTGCGGCCGGCCGTATCGACCTGCTGCCGAGCCAGCCCGAGCATGCTCCGAGCCGCTTCCCGGCCCGGCTCGCCCGCGTCTACGAAGGCCGGAATGGCCTGGTCAGACGCGGTGCCGGCCACGGTCTGGTCGTACTGTTGCCGAGCCGCCCGCGTCTGCGCTTCCGCCTCGTCCCACTGCCGGATGGCGTCGGCCGCCTGACCCTGCGCCCACTCGAGCGTGTGCGCGTAGGTGTTGAGGACGTCGCCCGCCGTGCCGAGCGAATCCGACGCGGCGTACCACTTGGCCGGCTCGTAGTGGAATTTCTCCCGGAACTCCTCGGCCGCGACACCTGTCCACGCGTCGGTGTCGATGGCGACCAGTCCGTCACCCGCCCGCTCCGCGTCGGCCGACCGGCTGAGCAGCGAAGACGCGTTGGCCCGGATCGCGGCCGGGTCGCCCGGGACCAGGGCCAGCGGATCGTAGGTGGCGCCGAGCTCAGTCATCGAGCACCGGCTCACCCGGATCGCTGGTCAGCCGCCCGGCTGCCGCCTGATCCGCGGCGCGATAGGCCCCGGCCACGTCGGAGAGAATGCCGCCGATCTCCTCGGCGTCCTTCAGGAGCATGCCGATGCCGGTGTCCCACCGGTCGCAGAAGTTCTCCATGGCGTTGTGCAGGTCGGCCTGGCCGTACATGGCTTCCGGCCCGTCCAGTCGCTTCAGCTGCAGCTCATGCTGGTCGGCAACGCTGCGGGTGATACCGGTGGAGGCCGACTCGAGAACGCCGATCTCCACGTGGAATCCAGGACCGTCCATCTCGTCGCCCCGTCCCTCGAGTCGCTCCGCATGCTAGGACCGGCGTGCAATATGGACGTGGATGATCCTTTTGGGTGGATCTTGTCAGGCGGTGATGACCTGGACGCCGGCCTCGCGGAAGCGTGCGACCACGTCGGCCGGGGCACCGGAGTCGGTGACCAAAGTTTCGATCTTGGTGATGGGGCAGATGCGGGCGAACGCGTGGCCGCCCAGCTTCGACGAGTCGGCGATCACCACGACGCGCTTGGCGCGGGCCACCATCAGGCTGTTCATGGCGGCCTCGCCCTCGTGGTGGGAGGCCGCGCCCAGTTCGACGTCGACCGCGTCGACCCCCAGCAGCACGATGTCGAGCGTGACCTCCTTGAGCAGGGCCCCGCCGAGCGGCCCGACCACCTCGAAGGACTGCGGTCGCACCACGCCGCCGGCCACCACGATCTTCATGCGCGAGCGGACCAGCAGCTCGTTGGCGATGTTCAACGCGTTGGTCACGACCGTGAGCTGGGAGCCCTCGCCACCGGCGTTGAGGTCGGGACGCACGGCCAGCGCCCGCGCCACCTCGGTCACCGTGGTGCCGCCGTTGAGCCCGACGACCGTGCCGGGGGTGACCAGGCCGGCCGCGGCCTCGCCGATGCGCTGCTTCTCGGCCGAGTGCTTGGCGCTCTTGTAGCGCAGCGGCAGGTCGTACGAGACGCCGTTGGCGACCGCACCCCCGCGCGTACGCGTGATCATCTGTTGCTGGGCCAGCTGGTCGAAGTCACGGCGGATGGTGGCCTGCGAGACGTCGAGGCGTTCGGCCGCGTCCTCGACGCTGACCCGGCCACTCTCCGCGAGTAACTCGAGCAGGGCATTCCACCGCGCGTACCGGTCCACCCAGACTCCCAGATGCACATTACGTGATAAGAGTGTGCACATTAGTGCGCGAAAGCCCGACAAGCAAAGCTCACGGCTGCGCGGTGCGGCGACGACGGTTGCGTCCGCGCCGGACTTCCACGCAGAATGACGCTCGAAAGACCCCGGTACTGAGCGCTTATGCGCAGCACGCACGGTTGAAGGGTGGCCCATGACCTACGTCAAGGCGGAGATCGCCAGCCAGCCGGAGTGCTGGCGGCAGGCCGCGAAGCTGGCCGACGCCCCCGGGCTCCCGCAGCGCGGTGAGCGGGTCGCCGTGGTCGGCTGCGGCACCTCCTGGTTCATGGCCAAGGCGTACGCGGCCCTGCGCGAGCAGAAGGGCCACGGCGAGACCGACGCGTTCCAGGCCTCCGAGTTCCCGCGGCGCCGCCGCTACGACCGGGTCGTCGCGATCACCCGCTCCGGCACCACCACCGAGGTCCTCGACCTGCTCAACGACCTGGCCGGTGGCACGCCGACCACGGTGATCACGGCCGACGACGCCCAGCCGGCGGCGCGGATCGCCGACCAGTCGGTCGTGCTCGACTTCGCCGACGAGGAGTCGGTGGTGCAGACCCGCTTCGCCACCAGCACCCTCGCGCTGCTGCGGGCCCACCTGGGCGAGGACATGGAGTCGGTCGCGGCCGACGCCGAAGTCGCCGTCCGCCTGCCGCTGCCGGTGCACCCGGCGCTGGCCGAGCAGATCACCTTCCTGGGCCGGGGCTGGACCGTGGGCCTGGCCGAGGAGGCCGCGCTCAAGTGCCGCGAGGCCGCCGCGTTCTGGGCCGAGGCCTACCCGGCGATGGACTACCGGCACGGCCCGATCTCGATCGCCGCTCCCCGCCGCGCGGTGTGGGCCTTCGGCGAGGTCCCGACCGACCTGGCCGACGAGGTCGAGGCCACCGGCGCCCTGTTCGTGCACAGCCGCCACCACGGCGGGTACGCCGCCCTGGGCAGCTGGTGCGGCGGCCGGGCCCCGCTCGACCCGATGGCCGACCTGGTCGTCGCGCAGCGCGTGGCCGTTCTGCTCGCCACCAGCCAGGGTCTCGACCCCGACCACCCCCGCAACCTGACCCGCTCGGTAGTCCTGTAGGTATGAGCGACTGCACCGGAGGGAGCGGAGCGGCTGTAGGGCCAGGAGGGCATGCCCATCAGGCTCAGCGCCGCGTGGTGGTCGCCCTGGACGTGGGCGGAACGGGCATGAAATGCGCACTGGTCCGCCCGGACGGGACGGTCCACCACACCGAGCGACACCCCACCCGTGCCGAGCGGGGGCCGGAAGCCGTGCTCGGCACGATCCTCGACGTCGCCGCCGGTCTGGCCGACAAGGCCCGGGCCGACGGCCTCGAGCCGGTCGCGGCCGGGGTCGCCGTGCCGGGCGTGGTCGACGAGGAGAACGGCATCGCCGCCTGGTCGTCGAACATCGGCTTCCGCGACGTGCCGGTCCGCGCCCGCCTGGAGGAGCGGCTCGGTCTGCCCGCCGTGCTCGGCCACGACGTGCGGGTCGGTGGCACCGCCGAGGCCCGCCTGGGCGCCGGCCGGGGACACCGGCACGTGCTGTTCGTGGCGATCGGCACCGGCATCGCCGCCGCCCTGATCGTGGACGGCACCGGATACGGCGGCGCGCACGGCGGGGCCGGGGAGCTCGGCCACATCGTCGTCCGGCCGGGCGGTCCGGCCTGCCCGTGCGGTCAGCGTGGCTGCCTGGAGTCCCTGTGCTCGGCCCGCGCCATCGGGCTGCGTTACGCCGAACTGGCCGGGGTTCCGGGGGCCACCGCGCTCGATGTCGTCACCCGGGCCGGTCAGGGCGACGATCTGGCCCGCACGGTCTGGCGGGAAGCGATCGAGGCGCTGGCCGACGGCATGGTCATCGCGCAGGCGCTCTACGACGTCGGGGTGTTCGTCATCGGCGGCGGGCTGGCCGAGGCCCGGAGCGAGCTGCTGCACCCCCTGAAGGAGACGTTCCGCGAGCGGGTCACCTTCCACCGCGTACCGGAGTTCGTCCGCGCCGGCCTCGGCGACGAGGCCGGCTGCATCGGTTCCGCCCTGCTCGCCCTCGACCACCTGGAGAAGACATCGTGACGACCCGCATCGGCGGCAAGATCGTTCGGCCCGGAGCCGTCGTCGAGGGGTACGTCGAGGTGGACGGGCCGGCCATCCTGTCGGTCGAGGCGGCCGCCGTCACGGATGACGACGTGATCGTGCCCGGCTTCGTCGACCTGCACTGTCACGGCGGGGGCGGGCACACGTTCACCACCGGCGACGCCGAGTCGGCCCGCCGGGCGGCCGCGTTCCACCTGGGCCACGGCACCACGACCATGCTGGCCAGCCTGGTCAGCTCGCCGTTCGAGCTGATGCGCGACGCCACCGAGGCCTACCGCCCGCTGGTCGAGGCCGGGATCATCGCCGGCGTGCACTACGAGGGTCCCTACCTCTCCGGCGTACGGTGCGGCGCGCAGAACCCGGAGTTCCTGCGCGACCCGTCGGTCAAGGAGCTGGCCGAGCTGATCGACCTGGGCGGCGTCCGCCTGGTGACGGTCGCCCCCGAGCTGCCGGGCGCGTTGGAGGCGATCGGCTTTCTGGTCGAGCGGGGCGTCGCCGCTGCGGTCGGGCACACCGACGCCACGTACGAGCAGACGCTGGCCGGAGTGGCCGCGGGCGCGACCGTCGGCACCCACCTGTTCAACGGCATGCGGCCGCCGCACCACCGCGAACCGGGCCCGGTCGTCGGCCTGCTCTCGTCGCCCGTGGTGTGCGAGCTGATCGCCGACAACATCCACCTGCACCCGGGCATGCTGGCGTTCGCCGCGGGCACCGCCGGCCCTGACAAGGCGGCGCTGATCACTGACGCCATCGACGCCACCGGCATGGCCGACGGCACCTACGACCTGGGCGGTCAGCAGGTGGTGGTGGCCGACCGGGTGGCCCGGCTGGCGCGCGACGGCTCGATCGCGGGCAGCACGCTGACCATGGACGAGGCGTTGCGCAACACGGTCGCGGCCGGAATCCCGCTGGCCGACGCGGTGGCGATGGCGTCGACCACGCCGGCCCGGGTGCTCGGCCTGGGCGACGAGGTGGGCGCGCTCGAGGCTGGTCTGCGGGCCGACCTGGTCGTGCTCTCGAGCGACCTGCGGGTCAAGCGGGTGATGAGATCCGGTCGCTGGGTGGAGTGAGCCCGGCCGGCCGTTCCCAGCCGCGCAGCGCGGGCAGCGGGATGCGGTCGAACGGGATGCGCTCGATCAGGCGGGCCAGCACGACGCCGAGCAGCGCGCCGGCGATCGAGTCGGTGAGCCAGTGGAAACCGGTGTAGACGGTTGTGATGAACACGATCACCACGGGCAACACCCGGAGCGCGTACGTCTCCCGGCGGCTCAGCGGACGGCGCAGGAGCGCGACGACCAGCAGGGCGATCACCGCGTACCAGACGAGTGAGTTGCCGAGGTGCCCTGAGGGGTAGCTCATCGCGTACGCACCCGAGGCGTCCGGGTTGTGCATGATCACCGGGTTGGGGCCGTCGAACCGGGGCGCGGCCCGGTCGGCCCAGATCTTCAGCGGGCCGATCGTCAGGTAGGTCAGCAGGAACCCCGCCGCGAACGGGAAGACCGCCCGCACCGAGCGGGTACGCCAGGTCAGCAGACCGGTGAGGATCAGCGACACCGGCATCAGGATCTGACCGCCCTGGCCCAGGTAGTTGAGCACCCGGGCGGTCCAGTAGGGCAGCCACGGCTGGTGGCCGAGCGACCAGTCGGCCACCCGCTCGTCGAGCCGGAGCAGGTGGCCGTTCATGAGTGCGACCGTCAACGCGACGAACGCCGCCAGCAGGGCGACGTCGAGCCACCAGTTCTTCTTCGGCACAACCTCAAACTAGAGGTAGCGGGCCAGCCGGGCCGCCAGCAGGTCGGCCCGTACGCCGGAATTGGGGCATCCGCCGAAGTGGTGCAGCGCCACCACCTTGTTGGTCGCGCGCGAGAGCACCGGCGAGCCGGACGAGCCGCCCTCGGTGTCGCAGTAGTACGCCACGTCCGATCCCGTGGCATAACCGTCGTAGCCCGGGTTGACCACCGCGCAGTTGCCGGCCTTCTCGCCGAGCGACCCCGCGATCCGGGCCGGTTCGCCCGCCGGGTGCTGCGGCACGTACAGCTCCTGGCCCTTGGCCGGCCGCTTGGTGTCGAGCAGCAGGTAGCCGAACTTCTTGACCGCGTCGAACTTGTCGACCGAGAACAGGGTGAAGTCGTACGTCTTGTCGGTCGCGATGACCTGGGAACCCCAGACCTTGGTCGGCTGGAGGACGTCGTAACCGCCGCACTTCGCGCACTGGTAGTTGAACCAGACCTCGGTGTCGTAGGCCTGGGCCGAGCTGGTGAAGCAGTGGTTGTTGGTGAGCATGCGGTTCTGCGGGCCGACCCGCCAGCCGGTGCACAGCTCGGTGCCGTTGATCAGCAGCCGGGCGATGGCCTTGGTCTTCGTGAACGCCACCGGGTCGGAGGTGCGGTAGCAGACGGCGTCGGCCGAGGTGTCGCTGCCGCAGACCGATTCCTCACGGCCCGTACGGCCGGGGGCGAGCACCTGCTTCTCGGGCTGACGGTCCTGTTCCGTACGACTGAAACCGCGCGCCACCCGGTCCACGTCGACGCCGGGGCCGCCGGCCAGGCTGTTCAGCCCGAGCGGGTCGGACGCGCCGCGGTGCACCTCGAGCACGGCCGTGTCGCCGGTGACCGACATGGCCCAGCGGTCGTTGTCGGCCGGCTTGTCCGTGGCCTCGTACCGGTAGCTCTCGGTGCCGTCGGCGTTGGTGACCGTGACGTAGTCGCCGGGCAGCAGCGCCATCCGCGAGAAGTGCAGCTTCACATAGGAGGCGCCGGGATAACTGAACGTCTCCTTCTGGGGCTTGCCGCCGAGGTAGCCCAGAAGCTTGCTGACCCGGAGCTGCTCACCGACCCGCTGCCGGCCGTTCGCGGTGCCCGACTCGATCGGCCGTTCGGTGGTCCCGGGCTCCGGCGGGGCCAGCGTCCCCTTCTCCGTCCTCGGCTCCGCCGCCTGCTCGGTGGCCGCCGCGCCGGGCTGCGCGGGTGCGGGAGTGGCCGGCGTGACTCCGGGTTGCGTCGAGGCGTTCTGCCCGCTTCCGAACTTCTGGTCGGCGGAGACCGGCGTACGGGCCGCCTCCGGCGCGTCCTGCCAGGTGCCGACCGGTTTCCCGTTGTCCCCGGCCGCACGCCAGGCGGTCGCGCCCGCCGCGCCCGCCAGCATCACGGCCGCACACGCCGCGATCGCTATGCCTGCCTTACGTCGACCGGTCTTCAACGGCACTGTGGTTAACCCGCCATTCGTTTCATTTCTAGAACATCTGTACTGATCCGGCGTTCTCGCACCTGTGTAACGAGCCACCTCCGGCAGCGTCGCGCGGTGGAGCGTGCACACTGGTTCGGTGCGCATCACTTCCGCCCTCGTCGACCCGGCTCTGCTGGATCTGCCGTGGGGCATTCCGCTCGAGGACTGGCCGGCCGACCACCTGGTCGCCCTGCCTCAGGGCATCTCGCGCCACATCGTGCGTTTCGTGAAGCTCAACGACGTGGTCTACGCGCTGAAGGAGACGCGCGAGCGGATCGCCGAAAAGGAGTACGACCTCCTGCGCGCGCTCGAACGCATCGACTTCCCGGCGGTCGAGGCGGTCGCGATCGTCACCGACCGCGAGACGCCCGAGGGCGAAGACCTGGAAACCGTGCTGATCACCCGGCACCTGCAGTTCTCGCTGCCCTACCGCGCGCTGTTCTCGCACACGCTGCGGCCGAACACGCTCAACCGCCTGCTCGACGCCCTGGCCGCGCTGATCGTGCGGATGCACCTCACCGGTTTCTCGTGGGGCGACTGCTCGCTGTCCAACACGCTGTTCCGCCGTGACGCCGGCGCCTTCGCGGCCTATCTGGTCGACGCCGAGACCGGCAACCTCTATCCGAAGCTCTCCGAGGGACAGCGCAGCGAAGACATCGAGATCCTGCGGCTGAACATCTTCGGCGAGCTGCTCGACCTGCAGGCGGCCGAGCTGCTGCACGAGTCGATCGACCCCGAGAACGTGGTCGACGACATCGTCGCGCGCTACGAACGGCTGTGGCACGAGGTGACGTACGAGCAGGAAGTGCCCCGGCGTGACGCCCGGCTCGACATCGAGGGCCGCATCCGGCGGCTCAACGAGCTCGGGTTCGACGTGGCCGAGGTGTCGATGTCCACCGTGGACGGCGGTGTCCGCATCCGCCCCAAGGTCGTCGACGCCGGCTACCACACGCGTCGCCTGCTGCGCCTGACCGGCCTCGACGCCGAGGAGAACCAGGCCCGCCAGCTGCTCAACGACCTCGACACCTATCGCGCCGAGAGCCTGCTCACCGACGAGCAGCAGGCCGCCCACCGCTGGCTGACCGAGGTCTTCGAGCCGGTCGTGCGCGCCGTCCCGGCCGACCTGCGGCGCAAGCTGGAACCGCAGGAGATCTTCACGCAGATCATCCAGCACAAGTGGCTGCTCTCCGAGCAGGCCGGCCGCGACGTCGGCATGGCCCCCGCCGTGCAGTCCTATCTCACCGACGTGCTGTCCAAGAAGCCCGACGAGCAGGCCGTCCTCGGCGTCGAGGTCGACTCACTCGCCGGCGGCTGAGCCGTCCGGCAGGGCCGCCGCCTCTTCGAGCAGCGCCCGCAGACCGGCCCGCCGGGCCACGACCACGACCTCGTCGCCCGGCGCAAGCACGCGCCGCCGGTCGGGCAGCCAGTCGACCCACTCCGAGCCGGCCGCGGTCATGCCGATCACGCGGGTGCTCTCCGGCCGTTCCGCGACCTCGAGAGCCGAGCCGTCCAGAGCCGAGCCCGGCATCACCCGCACCGCGGCTACCAGCAGCGCGTGCCGCTCGACCGGGATCGTCGCCAGCACCTCACGCTCGCGCATGGCGGCGGCGAAGGCGGGCGCACACAGCCGCGAGACGCTGCGCGAGATGTTGATGTTGAAGGCGGCCTCGACCCGCTGGGCGAAGTCGTCGTCGAACAGCCGCAGCACCACGCGGATGTCCTCGCGGGCGGCCCGCGCGTGCAGGGCGGCCTGCAGGTTGACGGCGTCGTTGGTCGAGACCACCACCAGCGCCTGGCAGCGGTCGATCGAGGCCGCCCGCAACGTCTCCTCCTGGGCCGCGTCTCCGGTGATCACCGGCACGCCCAGCGACTCGGCCACCTTGACCCCGCGCGCGTTCGGATCGCGGTCGACCGCGACCACGTCGAGCCCGAGGTCGATCAACTGCCGCAGCACCCGGGTGCCGACCGTGCCCAGCCCGACCAGCACGATGTGACCAGAGTGGACCTTGAGCACCTCACCGCGGTCGAGGGCCAGCCGGGTCTTGACCACGCCGTCGACCACCGCGGCCGTGATCAGCGGGAGCAGCGCGACCCCGGCCAGCGTGAGCACCAGCTGGGCGGCCTGGGCGGCGGGCGTGTTGCCGGGTTCCACATCGGACGAGCCGACCACGGTCAGTAACGTGATGTAGATCGACCGCCAGAACCCCTCGACGCCGGTGAACCTTGACAGCAGGACACCCGAGATCACCGTGAGACCGAGAGCGATCAGCACGGCGATGCCCAGCTTGCGGGTCAGCCCGACCCGCACGGCCCGACCGATCGACAGCCACGGGCGACGGCGGCGGCCGGCCCGGGCCAGACGGCGGGCGGTCACCGCCTGGGCCGCCGGGCGGCCGGTGGCCTCGGCCAGCACCAGGTCGACCGGCTTGCGCGCGGGCTCGTCGGGTTCGGCCGGCAGCACGGTCATCCGCCCGGCGTCGTTGTAGGTGGCCAGGGTGAGCAGCGCCGACGAGCCGGGCACGTCGCCGCGCCGGGCCACGGTGAGGGTGCGGGCGGCGTACCGGAAATGGGTCGGCGCGACCTCACCGAGCGCGGCGGCGACGAAGGCGGGAGCGGCCATCGCGGCGTCGGAGAGCACCGCGGCATCGGCGAAGAGCCGCCGGACCCCGTACGCGAGACCGGTTGTGAACATGCGGATGACGAGTCGCAAGTCACCCTCGACGGCACGCGCACACAACGCGGCGTGAAGGTTGACCATGTCGTCGGGCATCACCAGCGCCAGGGCGGCGGCACCGGCCAGACCGGCCTCGCGGAAGGTGCGTTCGTCGAGCCGCTTCGCGGTGATCACCCGTACGCCGCGGGCCCGCAGCCCTTGCAGATCAGGAACGGCCGGACGCAGGTCAGGCGGCGTGATCACGGTCAGGCGGATGCGACCCGAGGTGGCCAGTTCGTCGGCCAGCGTATAGACGAGCGCGTCCGACCCGCAGACCACAAAATGCGGCCGGGTGTCGCCGTTGCGGTCCCTCAGCCGGGCGACGAAACCCTTCCTCGCATTGTCCTTGATCGGTTCCGTAGCCACGTTCGCGATGGTAACCAGCCGGAACCGCTCGGCGGGGCCGCTCGTTGCCCCATCCGACGCTTTCGTCCGAATTCGGGTAAATCGCTTTCCCGATCTTGCCAGAAGGAGAACAGTGCGCAAGTTGTGGTATGCCGGAGCGGCCATCGCCGGTGGGGTCTTCCTGTTCGCGGCCACGCCCGCCCAGGCCGATCTGCTGCCCGGCACCGACGCCGCGGCCCAGCAGGCCGACGAGCGGCTCGCCGACCTGCTGGGACAGAGCAACGGGCTCAATGTGGACAATCCACTACGGAGCAGCACGCTGGGTGACAGTGCCCTCGGCAAGACCCCGATCACGCAGCTCAAGGCGGGTCAGAACTCGCCCGACCTCAACCCGCTGCTGCCGGGCGAGGGTGACACCCCGCGGCGCGGCCTGACGCCCCGCGAATCCGCCGGCGACGAGCGGCCCCAGCTGCTGCCCGACGCCGATGTGGTGCGCGGCTCCGGCCGTTCACTGCCCGTCCGCAGCCTGCCCATCTTCGGTTCGGACGGCCTACCCACACTGAACGGCACGATGGCCGACGGCCAGACCCAGAACTTCTGGCTCCCGGTGATGCAGAACTCGTCGTTCAACGGGCGCCCGCTGGACCCGGCCGCGCTCGGGCGGTCCTCGAAGACCGAGAGCTTCGAAGGCGGCGTGCCGCTGCTCGGCGGCCTCGGCGGCGCGCAGCCGGCCAACCAGGGCGGCGACGAGCCCGACATCTCCGGCCTCCCACTGGGCGGCGTGATGATCCTCCCGGCCGCCTCGGCCACGGCGGCGCCCGCCACTTCCGCGGTTCCGGTGCCGGACTCGGCCGCCGGGATGCCGACCGCTGGGACGCCCGCCGCTGGGACGCCGACCGCCGAGATGCCCGCCGCCGGGACACCGACCGCTCAGACGCCCATCGCTGGGACGCCGGCCACCGGGGCGCCGGTCGCCAAGCCGCAGAAGCAGAAGCAGAAGCCGGCTCCCACCGTCACTCCCGACGACCCGCGCCTGCACGAGGAGCCGGTCGACACCGACACCACGGCCGAGCACCGGCCGTTCTCGGCCGACAGCCGCCCGATCGCCGGAATCGACCAGCAGTAGCGCTGATCCGCCAGGCCTCACGGGAAAGGCCCGCGCGGCGTATGCCGGGCGGGCCTTTTTCGTCTTCGTCAGCCCCGCGCCCGCTGCACCGCCGCTTTGATCAACTTAGTCGCGTCGACGTCGGCGGGCGCCTCGATGAGGATGGCAACCGTGGCGTCGATGACGACATACCGGCTCTTCGCCGCCTGCACGGGTAGCCGGTGGACCGCGGCGCCCGCGACACTGGCGCCGGCCTTCGACCCGCACGAGCGCGCCTCGTCCACCAGCATCTTCAAGCCGTCGCTCTCCGGTGTGCGGAACAGCAACAACTGCTCGTTGACCGTCTCGCCGGAGACACCGAGCAGGCTGAGGGCCGCGACGTAGTAGGCGCCGTTGGTCCGGTAGCCGGGCCATCCCTCACCCAGCACGTCGCCGAACAGGTCACACGCCTGCGGCCAGTCCGGCCCGTCATCACACGAGTCGCTGAGCTCGTACGCCACCCGGGACGCGGCGTCCGATTCAGCCGTCGACCACACGTCATCCGCTGTCAGCAGCCGGCGGGGTTGCGCCTCGACGGCACAGAGCGGCTCAGCCGCGACGCTCGTCCGGGCCGGGCCCGCTCCGTCCGAGGAAGAGGGCATTGCCTGCGGTGGAGGCGATCCGCCGGCCTCACACGAAGTGAGCAGGGCGAGCGCTAGAACAACACTCAGCACGCGGGGAAACAGTGTCAAGAAGCCTTCCTCGGTTCAGAGCTCGATGAAAGGGCCCGCCCGGCATGACGCCGGACGGGCCCTTTGCTTACTCGCCGGAGAACTACCCGGTGACGGCCGAGATCACGATCGGGCCGCGGCCGACAACCGCGCCCTCGTCGGTCACGATCGCCACCTCAGCCGACAGGGACCGGCCCGCGGGCGGCACCGACGCGGCGGTGACCGTACCCGAGACCGTCGTCGACGCGCCGTTGGCCAGCGTGACCGACGTCGCCGGCACGGAGACCGCACCCAGCGCCGGGCTGAAGTAGACGTCCAGGTAGTCGTACTCCGTGGTGCCCGCGGGCACCGCGTAGCCGTCGACCACGGCGGTGTAGGTGCCGGCCGCCGGGTTCGCCAGCGAGACCGACTCCTCCGAGTCACCGTCCGCGTCCTGGCCCACCAGCACCCCGTCGCGGTAGAGCGACAGGTCGAGGTCGGCCGTGGCGTCGCTCGTGCTGCCGATCTTCACGTCGAGCCGCGAGGAACCGGCCGGCACGACGATCTCGTACTCCTGGCTCGCACCCTCCGCGATGGACGGACGCTGGCGGCTGGCGCTGCCGAGCGGGCCGCCCTGCGCCGAGACGGTCACCGGGCCGAACACGTTCTTGACGTTGAAGCTGAACGCGGCCGGCTGGTTCACCGTGACGCTGGGCAGCGTGACCGTCTCGGGGGTCAGCGTCACACCCTGGATCTTGGCGCTCACCTTGAACGGGTTGTCCATGACCGGAGACGTACGCCGGGCCTCGACCTCGATCTCCCAGACGCCCGGGATCGGGTTCTCGTACGACCGCTCCTCCGGCTTGCAGGTGGCCGGGTCGGAGTAGTTCGTGAAGCACAGCGCGCTCGCCGTGTCCTCGGCCGGGACGCCCCACGGGTTGATCGCAATCCAGCGGGTCTGCGAACCGGACGCGACGCCGGACAGGTTCACCTGCAGCGCCTTGGTGCCCTCGGGAACGGTCACGTAGTACGAGGTGGTCGACGCGCGGTCGACCTTGCCCGAGAACGAGGTCGCGTACGAGGGCTTCTTGGTGTCGACGCCGGTGACGATCGTGTTGAGCACCTCGAAGTCGATCACCGGGGTGGTCGGGTCGTCGACCTTGAGCAGCGCGCTCGCGACGCCGTCCTTGGCCCGCACCACGACCGGGACGCTGACCGTCTTGTTCAGCGGCAGCACGACGACCGGGGACGAGACGAACGACGAGCGGTCGCCCTGCCACGTGAGGGTGTGCAGCACCGGGTAGCTCGGGCCGCTGGTGCGGGTCAGCTTGATCGTTTGAACCTTGACCTGGCCCGGCTTGAGGCCACCGTCGGCGACGGCGCAACGGTTGTAGATGCCGGTGCCCTGGCCCGGGGTGGCCAGCAGGTCGGACAGCGGGGTGCAGACCGGGGCCGACGAGGTGTACGTGCGCGTGGCCGGCTTCTTGGCCAGCAGCTTCCACGCGTCGGGCACGTTCATCTGGCCGTAGCCCTGCTCGTTGACCTGCTCGCCCGGGATCGGGTCGGCCGACGAGTAGATCGCCCGGCGCAGCTGCGGCGGGGTCACCTTGATGCCGTTGGCCTTGGCCGCCGACAGCAGCAGAGCCGCGCCACCGGCGGCCTGCGGGGAGGCCATCGAGGTGCCGTTCTGCATCGAGTAGCCCGGGGGCAGGGTGTAGGGCACGGTGGTCAGACCGGCCACGTCCTCCCACAGCGGCGACAGCGAGACCGCCGAGCCGGGGGCCGAGATGTTCGGCTTGAAGCCGCCGTCCTCACGCGGGCCGCGCGACGAGAACGGGAACAGCTGCAACGCCTTGCGGGTGTCGGCGCCGTAGTTGGACTTCCACGTGTCGTCGGAGATGCTGGCCGCGACGCTGACGACCTCGGTGGAGCCGGACGGCTCGCCGAGCGTGTTGGTGCCCGGGCCGCTGTTGCCGGCCGAGATGAACAGCTGCACGCCGTACTTGGTGATCAGCTGGTTGTACAGCTGGGCCTGGGCGTTGCTGCCGTCGTTGAGCGCGGGCAGGCCGCCGATCGACATGTTGACGACGTCGACGCCCCGGTTGATCACCAGGTCGGCCATGCCGGTGGTCAGCGCGGCGTTGGTGCAGCCGCCGCCCCACGAGCAGGCCCGCGCCGAGACGATCTTGGCGCCGGGCGCCTGACCGTCGAACGCCTTGTTGCCGAACAGGTCGTTACCGGCGGCGATACCGGCCACGTGCGAGGCGTGCAGGCCCTCCGGGATGCCGATGTTGACGAAGTCGGCGACCCCGTCGACCCCGGCCGGCGTCAGGTCGACGTCCTCGCGGTACTCGACGACGAACGGCATCCGCTCGGCGATCGCGGTCGCCGGGTTGTCGGTGCCGAAGTGGCCGACGTCGAACTTCTCCTTGTACGGCCGCATGACGGCGTCGTCGGTGAAGTCGAAGTTCTGGTTGGTGTCGACCCGAATGTCATGGCTGACCGGGTCGTAGAGGATGCCCCACGTGTCGGTGGTGTCGCCGTCACGGTTGACGTCGCCCTCGGGCTCGGAGGCGGCGGTGATCGACTCGGCGAACCGGTTGACGCGCCAGGTGCCCGCGGGGGCCTTCCAGGTGGAGCCCGCGTACGTGAAGGACGGGCCGCTCACCTCGGTCAGCATCGCGCGCCAGGTGCCGTCGCTCTCGAGCAGCGGGTCGGTGGCGGTGACCCAGTCGACGATCTTGCGCTCGCCGGTGGTCGTCTTCGCCAGCGCCGGGTGGTCGAGGTCCACACCGGAGTCCATGATGCCGATCGTGACGCCGCGGCCGTCGTACTTCGGGTTCTTCTTCTTGAAGCCCTCGGAGCCGATCTCGTCGTTCGGCATGTACGGGTTCACGGCGGGCGTCGTCGGCCCGGGCGCGTCCAGCTTCGCCGGCTTCTTCGACGACTTCTCGGCCGCGCCGGTCTCGGGCAGCCTGATCGTCTCTTCGAGGTCGACGGCCGAGACGCCGGCCAGCTTGGCGGCGGTCAGCACCTGGGCGATCGGCACCGAGGCCAGCACGTAGCCGATCTCGTCGAACTGCCGCGTCACGACGCCGCCGAGCGCCTTGATCTTGGCGGCCACGTCGGCCGACTTGCCGGCCTCGGTCGCGACGATGACGGTCACGAACTTCTTGTGAGCGGCCTCGGCCTTGGCCAGCAGATCGGCGTCGTGCGCGCCGAGGGTGTCAGCCGGTGCGTCCTTGGGGGTGGCCGGTTCCGCGGCCGCCTTCTGCAGGGCGGCGGGAACCGGGTCGCCCGGCGCCGCAGCGGCCGGCAGCGCACTGCTCAGTGTCGCGCCGGCGGCCACGCCGACGGCCAGCACAGAGGTGAACGTTCGCCGGCCCCATGTGGATTGTTGTCTCACGTACGGGTCCTCCGGAAGGAAGGCGCCCAGCGGGGGTTCACTGGGGCGCATCCACCGGATCTTCCGATCGATCACCATTAAAGTCACTACGCTCGATGACGTTGTGACTAGGCCGTGACATTCGCCGATACGCATCTGTGCGGGATCATTTCCTGCGCGTTACCGCAGGTCACGGAAATTCTTCGCCGCCCGCGGCCCTATCGCCGTATGCGAAAGCAAATGTCCGATCTTCGATGCGCACTCTCCGTTCCATGCCCCTTCGGGCAGCATTCCTAGGTGATCGGATCCGGCGTGCGGCGGCCAAGAGCGACCAGAAGAACGAGCACGCCCGCGATCAATTCGATCGAGCCCGGGACGAACGGCGTCAGAAGAACCAGAACCACACCCACCGGGTACGCGAACCGCAGCGGCCCGGCCTGATGCGGGCGCACGTGCAGCAACCACACGAAAAACAGATAAACGGCAACCGGAACGGCGATCGCGTACGCGGTCAGGGTCGCCGAGATCTCCGCGTGATCCGTCACGTGATCGACCGCGAGCGCGAGCCCGGCCCCGACCGCGGCCGCCGATCCGAAGATGAAGTAGTGGCCGTAACCCCACAGGATCGAGGTGCGCAACGAGGTCAGCAGGCGATGCGCCGACCGGTCGAAATAGATCCACCACAATGCGAACACGATGACCACGCCGGAGACCGCGAGCCGGGTCAGTCCGGCCGCGTATTCCGCACGCTCGTCGAACGCGTCGTGGAAGGCGACCGTCGCCGCCATCACCGATTCGCCGAGCACGATCAGCGTGAACAGGCCGTACCGCTCGGCGATGTGCCGGGGATGAAAGGTGGTCGGCCCCCCGGGCGCATTCTCGGCCCAGACCGGCACCGCCAGTTCGAGCAGCACCAGCGCCACGAAAACGGGAACCGTCGCGGCGGATTCGGCCGGCAGCAGAAGGCGGAGAAGCCACAGCACCTGAACGGCGGCGATGCCGGTCGCATACCGCAGGGCCGTCGCCCGCCGTTGCGGGTCGGAGCGGGCCGCCCGCAACCACTGCGCGACCAGCGCCAGCCGCATCACCACATAGCCGATGGTGATCTCGGTGAAATCGGAGTGCTCGAACGCCGAGTCGACGCCGGCCGCCAGCACCAGCGCGCCCGCGATCTGCACCAGGGTGGTCAGCCGGTAGACGTCGTCGTCGGTGTCGTAGGCCGAGGCGAACCAGGTGAAGTTCATCCACGCCCACCAGATCGCGAAGAACACCATCAGGAAGCCGCGCAGCGCGATCAGCACGTGCCCCTCGGCCAGGTTGTGGTGCAGCGGCGCCGCGGCCAGCGACACCGCGACCACAAAACACAGGTCGAAGAAGAGTTCCAGCGGTGTCGACGCCCGGTGCGGCTCGTCGGCCGAACGGGCGCGCATCGGGGCGAGCCAGGTGCGGTCAGTCATCGTCAAGCTCCGGCGATCAGGTCCCAGTTGAGCAGGGTGAAGGGCGCCTCCTCGGAAGCGCCGGCCCGACGGTAGGTGGCGAGAGCGGCGTCGTTGTCCGGCTCGGTCCCCACCCACATGCCATAACAGCCGTTGCGCCGGGCGATCGCGGCGAGCTCGGTCACCAGCGCCGTCGCGACACCGCGCCGACGGGCCTCCGGCGCGACACCCAGCTCGTACACGAACATCTCGGTGCCCTTGTCGGGGTGCGTCATCTCGACCCCCGAGATCATCCCCAGGGCACGACCCTCATTCCCGTACGCAATGAGGAGGTGATGCCCCGGGGAGGCGAGGAAACGCTCGGTCGCCCCGATCAGGGGAGGCGCGTCGAAGAGCTCCGCCGCCGCGTGAACCGGAGCCGCCTCGGTGATTCGCTCGATACGCATGGGCGCCACCTTAGGGTCTACGTCGTAGCATGGCGGCCGTGACGGAAGGGTTCGTACTCGGCGTCGACCTGGGAACCTCGCACACCGTGGCCATGCTGCGACGCCCCGACGGGCGCACGCGGCCACTGCTGTTCGACGGGCGCCCCCTGCTGCCGTCCGCGGTCTATCTCGACCCCGGCGGCCGTCTGCACGTGGGCGCCGACGCGTTGCGCCTCGGCCATGCCGACCCGGCCCGCCTCGAACCCCACCCCAAACGCCACGTCGACGACGAGTCGGTGCTGCTGGGCGACGGTTCCGGCGTGCCGGTGGCCGGACTGCTCGCGGCCCTGCTGGGCGCGGTGGCCGACGAGGCGGTGGCCACGGCCGGTTTCCTGCCGCCGGCCACGGTCACCTATCCCGCGTCTTGGGGCGCGCCCCGGCGGGCAGTGCTGGTCGAGGCGCTGGGCCGGGCGGGCTGGCCGGCCGAGACCCGGCTGCTGCCCGAACCGGTGGCCGCCGCCCGATACTTCGCCGAGGTGCTGCGCCGGCCGCTGCCGGTGGGTTCCTCGCTCGCGGTCTTCGACTTCGGCGGCGGCACGCTCGACGTCGCGGTGGTGCGCCACGACGCGCCGGGGGCCGACTTCTCGGTGACCGCGTCCGGTGGCGCCGACGACCTGGGCGGGCTCGACCTCGACGCGGCCCTGGTCGACCACCTGGGCAAGACGCTGGCGGGTGCCGAGCCGGCGGCGTGGCGGGCCCTCACCGAGCCGTCGACGCTCGGTCAGTGGCGGGCCCGGCGCCAGTTCTGGGAAGACGTGCGTGGCGCCAAGGAAATGCTTTCCCGCAGCTCGTTCGCCCCGGTGGCGGTGCCGGGCGTCGAGCACGCGGTGCATCTCACGCGCGACGAGCTGGAGGCAACGGCCGATTCCCTCGTACGCCGTGGGGTCGCCGAAGCCGCAGCGGTGATCGCGGCCGCCGGCCTCGAACCGTCCGAGCTGGCCGGTCTGTTCCTGGTCGGCGGCTCGTCGCGGGTGCCGCTGGTGGCCCGGCTGCTGCACAGCGAGCTGGGCATCGCCCCGACCGTCCTCGAACAGCCCGAACTGCCGGTCGCCGAGGGCGCCACCCTGCCCTCCCCCTCCGCCCGGCCCACTTCTGCCCCGGCCTCCGCGCCTTCCTCCGGTGCGCCGACCTCGGGTCCTCCGACCTCCACGATGGCCTCGACGTCCGCCGCGCCGACACCTCCTCCAGCGCCGCCGACTACGCCCACCTCCGCGCCGCCGCCGGCACCCGCACCCGCTTCTTCGCCCGGCGACGACCGGCACTACGCCGCCCCCGTCGACCCTTGGGCCACCGGCGAGGCGGCCGCGATCGCCGCGGGCGGGCACGCCGCCCCGCCCGGCTCACCCTCGGTCTTCGGTCCGCCCAGCCATGAACCCTGGCTCGCCTCCGAACAGACCCCACCGCCTCGCGGGGGCCGGCCCGGTCACCGCCCGCCCGGCGGTCCCGGCTTTTCCGGCGCTCCCGAACAGACTCCGTCCCGCCGCAGCCGCCGCCGCTGGGTGGTCGCCGGCGCCACCGCGGTCGTCGTCCTGATCGCCGCCGGGGCCACCGCCGCCTGGGCGTTCTGGCCGCGCTACCCCGCCCTCGGCTTCCAGACCCTCGGCGCGCCGGTCCACGTCACCCCCGCCGTCCCGCTCAGCAGCGCCTTCCAGGAGGTCGCGGTCCACGGCGACCGCGCCTACATGGCAAGCGCCGACTACGACACCGGCAAGATCGGCGTGGTCAGCATCCGGACCGGCGCCACCAAACCGGACTGGACCAACCCCGACGCCGGCACCGCGAAGCGCTGGGAAGCGATGATCGGCCTGCCGGTCGGGGTGGCCCTGCTCAGCGACGGCGACTACGACACCAAGACCCGCCAGCTCGTCATCCTGCGCGCCGACGACGGCAAGCTGCTGTGGAAAAGCTCCCTCGGCCAGGACGACGAGGTCTGGTTCAACGGTGACCGGGCCGTCGTCGCCGACCGGCAGAACAAGCGCCTGGTCGGCCTCGACATCGCCAACGGCCGGGAACGCTGGCAGCAGCCCGACCCGCCCGGCTCGGCGCCCCAGCTGATCAGCGTGACCACTCCCGCCGACCTGTCCGGTCCCGCCGGTCCGACCGGTCGTCCCCTGTCACCCGACCTGGGCGACGACCCTCGCCTCGTGCAGATCGGCGGCGACAGTTCGGCCCGGGTCATCAACGCGAACACCGGCGAGGTCCTGGTCACCCGCCCCGACGTCGCCGACACCACCGACGCCGACTACGCGGTCGCGCACAACAACCGGCTGATCGTTCGCAAGTCCGACGACACCAACCGCCTGGTCTCGTACGGGCTGGACAAGCTCGACGGCGTCGACATCGTCTACACGTCCCCGTCGCGCGACGCCAAGCTCTACCGGGTGAGCCCGTGCGGCGACGACCGGGTGTGCGCGGTCGAGGGCAGCGGCTCCACCGACGACAACGCCCAGCTCGTCGCCGTCGACATCCCCGAGGCGAAGGTGGCCTGGAAGGTCCCCGCCCCACGCTCCGACGCGGTCGTTCCGGTCGGCGACGCCGTCCTCACCGGCTACACGTCGGAGGCCCGTCTGTTCGACGCCGACGGCAAGCAGCTCTGGGCCGGCGAGGAGGCCACCGCCGCCCGCCTCGACGCGGCCAACATCCTCGAGTTCAGCAAGCCCTACTCCGGCTACCCTGAGGATCCCGCCTTGGCCGGCCGTCACCTGGGCGACAAGCCCGTGCAGCTGGGCCCGCCGCAGAGCAAGATCGCCACCGGCAGCTGTTCGTGGAACACCACCTACCTGGCCTGCCCGACCGACAAGGACTTCGTCGTCATCAAGTTCGCCGAATAGAAAAACCGGGCGGCCCCGAAGGGACCGCCCGGTTCTCTACGCCAAGGTGCTTCAGATGCGAACGCCGGACTCCGCGTTGAACACGTGGATGCCGGTCGTCTGCGGCTGGATGTAGACCGTCTCGCCCATGTTCGGCATGTTCTTGCGGTCGGTGCGGACCACGAAGCGCTCCTGCGTGCCGTCCAGGTCGGCGTGACCGTAGACGTTGGCGTCGGAGCCGAGGTCTTCGACCAGGTCGACGACGATCGGCAGCGCGCCCGCCGACTCGGTGGTCAGCTCGGCGGCCTCCGGACGGAAACCGACGGTGACCTTGCCGCCACCGCTCTGCGCGGCCGCAACCTGCTCGCGGGTCAGCGGCACGTTGAACGAGCCGAACTTACCGCCGGTCTCGGTCAGCGGAACGGTCTTGATGTTCATGGCCGGCGAGCCCATGAAGCCGGCCACGAAGACGTTGCCCGGGGTGTCGTACAGGGCGCGCGGGGTGTCCACCTGCTGCAGCACACCGTCGAGCATGACGGCCACGCGGTGACCCATCGTCATGGCCTCGACCTGGTCGTGCGTCACGTAAACCGTGGTGACGCCCAGCTTGGCCTGCAGCGAGGCGATCTGCGAACGGGTCTGCACACGGAGCTTCGCGTCAAGGTTCGACAGCGGCTCGTCCATGAGGAACACCTGCGGCTCACGCACGATCGCGCGGCCCATGGCAACACGCTGACGCTGACCACCGGAGAGCGCCTTCGGCTTACGCGACAGATACTCGTCGAGCTGCAGGAGAGCCGCAGCCTCCTTCACCCGCCGGTCGATCTCGGCCTTGGAGGTCTTCCGAAGCTTGAGCGCGAACGCCATGTTCTCGTACACCGACATGTGCGGGTACAGAGCGTAGTTCTGGAAGACCATCGCGATGTCGCGGGACTTCGGCGGCAGGTTGGTGACGTCCTTGCCCTCGATCAGGATGCGCCCACGGTCGACATCCTCCAGCCCCGCGAGCATGCGCAGGCTGGTGGACTTGCCACAACCGGAGGGACCGACCAGAACAAGGAACTCTCCGTCGCCGATCTCGAGATTCAACTCGTTGACCGCCGGGCGCTCAGACCCCGGGTAGATGCGCGACGCCTTGTCATACGTAACGGTAGCCATGCTGAAACAGACTTCCTTTCCACCGGCAGGAACGTGCCGGACGATCCGAGTGGAGGAACAGCCATGTAAACGTAAAGCTTTTTACACGACATGCCAAGACAGCCAGCAACTTCACAGCAAGTACACTGACCCCCTGACACGCGCCGGAACACGCCCCTGTAGCTCAGATGGCCAGAGCACCCGTCTTGTAAACGGGAGGTCGTCGGTTCGATCCCGACCGGGGGCTCTGAACTCGCCTGGGGGCCGAGCCCCCAGACCCCACGTTACGGTGGTAACGGTTTGCCGGGCCGTCGCGCTGAGCGCGAGTCGGGCCAGCGGCTTCGCCGCGAAACGGCGCCCCCAAGCCCAGCCCAACCCGCCCCCGGTTCGGGGGATCTCCTTGCGACGGCTGCTGTAGCTCATCGTGAAGAAGGGCAGGGTGCAACCGGGGTTTGGTTGCGCCCTGCCCTTCTTTGCGATTCGCTGTGGCCGCCTTCGCAAGGAGATCTCCCGAACTCCCCTGCGCTCCCACCCCCCACCGCTCCCATCGCCAGGGAGATCTCCACAGCGATGGCCTCAAGGCAGGGGCAAGGGGCGGCAGCCCCAACAACGGCCTACTCCACCGAACGCCGCCGAGAAACCTCAGCCAGAGTCACAGCCGCAGCCACCGACGCATTCAAAGACTCCACATCCGAGGCCATAGGAATAGAAACCCGCAGATCACAGGTCTCCCCCACAAGCCGCGACAACCCACGCCCTTCCGACCCCACCACAACAAGCAACGGCCCCACGGCGGCTTCCAGCTCATACAGGCTGGTCTCACCATCAGCATCCAGCCCAATGGCAGTAAACCCAGCCTCCTGAGCCTTCTTGACGGCTCGAGTCAGGTTCACCACCTGCGAAACCGGAACACGAGCCGCAGCACCAGCACTGGTACGCCAAGCAGTAGCCGTAATCCCAGCCGCCCGCCGCTCAGTCATGAACACCCCATGACCACCGAACGCGGCCACCGACCGAATCACGGCCCCCAGGTTGCGCGGATCCGTAATCCCATCAAGGGCCACCAGCAACGGCGCCGGCTGCTCCAACGCCGCAGCCACCAGGTCATCGAAGTCCTCATACGCGAACGGCGGAACCTGCAGCCCAATACCTTGGTGCAGCACCCCACCGGTCATCCGGTCGAGCTCGTTACGCCCGATCTCGAGAATCGGGATGCCCCGATCCCCCGCGGTCCGCACGATCTCGGCTACGCGCTCGTCGATGTCGATGCCCTGAGCGACATAAAGGGCCGTCGCCGGCACGGCCGCCCGCAGAGCCTCCACCACCGGATTGCGGCCGAGCAGCAGCTCAGGCCCTTCCTTGGTCGGGTTCGACCGGCGACCCGGCGCGACCCGAGGCCCACCACGCCCGACAGCACCGCGACCGCGCTGAGGCGCCTGCTTGCCATAGGCACGGCCCCCACCACGACCCCAAGTCGTGTCCTTGGAGCCCGGAACCCCCACCTTGGGCGCACGCCCTTCAGCGGCCGCCGCGCGCCGCTCCTTGTCCTGCTTGCGGGCGGTCTTCTCCGGCAGCTTCTCGGTGCCCGAATATCCCTTGTGCCACGGCCGCTCATCGGCCGGCAGGGTCTTGCCCCGGCCCTTCAAGCCGGAGCGGTTCTTCCCGCCCGAGCCGGCCACGGCCCCCTTCTTCGAGGTGACCCGCTTGCTCGCGTTGCGCGAATTTCCTGGCATCAGTGCTGCTCTCCTACCGTCCAGCGCGGCCCGGCCGGAGTGTCCTCCACCTGAATTCCCGCGTTCTTGAGCTGGTCGCGGACCGAGTCGGCCGCCGCCCAGTCCTTGCGTGCCCGGGCCTGCGACCGCTGCTCGAGGGCGAGCTTGACCAGCGAGTCGACGACCGGCTTGAGGTCGCTCTGGGGCGTCCTCCCGGTCCACGCCTCGTCGAGCGGGTCGAGACCGAGCACACCGAGCATCGCGCGGACGGCGGTGATCGCCCCGCGGATGCCGGCCTCGTCTCCGGCCGCGAGCGCCGTGTTGCCCTCGCGGATGCAGTCGTGCACGACGGCCAGCGCGGCCGAGGTGTTGAGGTCGTCGTTCATCGCCGCCGCGAAGGCCGGCGGCACATCTTTGGGGCGGCCCGGGCCGACGATCTCGGTGGCCCGCTGCACGAAGCCCTCGATCCGCCGGTAGGCCACCGCGGCCTCGCGCAGCGCCTCGTCGGAGTAGTCGATGCGCGAGCGGTAGTGCGGGGTGCCGAGGTAGTAGCGCAGCTCGACCAGGCGGATACCCATCGCCTGCACCGCGGCCACGTCGATCACGTTGCCCAGCGACTTGCTCATCTTGGCCTCGCCGAGGTTGAGCAGCGCGTGGTGCACCCAGTGGCGGGCGAACGGCAGGCCGGCCGAGCGGGACTGGGCGATCTCGTTCTCGTGGTGCGGGAAGGTCAGATCGAGCCCGCCGCCGTGGATGTCGAACTCGTCGCCGAGGTAGCGACGGGCCATGGCGGAGCACTCGATGTGCCAGCCGGGACGGCCCCGGCCCCACGGCGACGGCCACGACGCGTCGCGCGGCTCGTCGGCCTTCACGCCTTTCCACAGGGCGAAGTCGCGGTAGTCGCGCTTGTCCTTCTCGCCGCCGTCGGAGGGCGGGCGCATGTCGTCGGGGTTCTGGCCCGACAGGGCGCCGTATTCCGCATAGGACGGCACGTCGAAGTAGACGTCACCGGTTCCGCCGGACGCCGGGTACGCGTGTCCGCGCTCGATCAGTTCCTCGATCAGCTCGTGCATCTCGGGGATGTGACCGGTCGCCAGCGGCTCGTACGTCGGTGGGATGACGTTGAGGTCGCGGTAGTTGGCGTCGAGCACCAGCCGGTTGGCGTGCGCGATGGCCCAGAACGGCCGGGTCTGCGTCGTCGCCTTGTCGAGGATCTTGTCATCGACGTCGGTGATGTTGCGGATGAACGTGACGTCGTAGTTGGTGTGCAGCAGCCAGCGGCGCAGCACGTCGTAGTTGACGGCCGAGCGCAGGTGCCCGATATGGGGCACGGACTGCACGGTGAGCCCACACAGGTAGATACCGACCTTACCGGGCGTCATCGGGACGAAGTCCCGGACCGATCGGGTCGCGGTGTCATACAAGCGCAAACTCACCGTACAAGGGTACCGGCCTTGGGAAGCGGGTTCAGGGGCGCGTCATCCGCAGCACGTCGAGGGCCTGATCCAGTTGCTCCTCGGTCAATGTGCCCTTCTCCAGGTGCCCGCGTTCGATCACGACCTCGCGGATCGTGCGGTTCGACGCGAGCGCGGCCTTGGCGATGGCGGCGGCCTCGTCGTAGCCGAGATACCGGTTCAGCGGGGTGACGATCGAGGGCGAACCTTCCGCGTACGCGAGAGCGACCTCGACGTTGGGTTCGAGCCCGTCGATGCAGCGGTCGGCGAGCAGGCGCGACGCGTTGGCCAGGAGCCGGATCGACTCGAGCAGGTTGCGGGCCATCACCGGCAGCATCACGTTGAGCTCGAAGTCGCCCTGCGAGCCGGCGAAGGACACGGTCGCGTCGTTGCCGATGACCTGCGCGGCGACCTGCCGGACGGCCTCGGGCACGACCGGGTTCACCTTGCCCGGCATGATCGACGAACCCGGCTGCAGGTCGGGCAGGCGCAGCTCGCGCAGGCCGGCCCGCGGCCCCGAACCCATCCAGCGGATGTCGTTCACGATCTTGTAGAGGCCGACGGCGATCACCTTGAGCTGGCCGGACGCCTCGACCAGCGCGTCGCGGGCGCCCTGGGCCTCGAAGTGGTCGCGGGCCTCGGTGACCGGCAGGCCGGTGCTCTGACGCAGACGTTCGATCACGGCCGGGGCGAACCCGGGCGGGGTGTTCACGCCGGTGCCGACCGCGGTGCCGCCCAGCGGCAGTTCGGCCAGGCGCGGCAGCGTGGCGGTCAGCCGTTCGATGCCGTTGGCGACCTGCCTCGCGTACCCGGAGAACTCCTGCCCGAGCGTCACCGGCGTGGCGTCCATCAGGTGCGTGCGGCCGCTCTTGACCACCTCGGACCAGGCCTCGGACTTCGCGACCAGCGCGGCGCCGAGGTGTTCGAGGGCCGGGATGAGCTCGGCGGTGACCGCCTCGGTGGCGGCCAGGTGGATCGACGAGGGGAAGACGTCGTTGCTCGACTGCGAGGCGTTGACGTGATCGTTCGGGTGCACCGGCCGGCCCAGCTCCCGCGCGGCCAGGGTGGCGATGACCTCGTTGGCGTTCATGTTGGACGACGTGCCCGAGCCGGTCTGGAAGACGTCGATCGGGAACTGGTCGTCGTAGCCGCCGTCGGCCACGTGGGCGGCCGCCTTCACGATCGCCTGGGCCAGGTCGTCGTCGAGGACGCCGAGCGCCGCGTTCACCTGCGCGGCCGCACCCTTGATCTGGGCCAGGGCCTTGATGTGGGCGGGTTCGAGCCCGCGTCCGGAGATGGGGAAGTTCTCCACCGCGCGCTGCGTCTGCGCCCGCCAGAGGGCGTCGGCCGGAACCCGGACCTCGCCCATCGTGTCCTTCTCGACCCGATAACCGCTCTCGTCAGTAGTCACGCCTCCATCGTCTCTCCGCCCGCGCCCGAGTGCAGATGATCCGTACCACCCAGCGCGACGAGTGACTTCTCGACGTCGCGCAGCTCCGGCGCCTCCAGCCCGGCCAGCGTCGCCCGGGCCTGTTCCAGCAGCCGCCGGGCCTCCTGCGGGTCGTCGCCGAGCAGGCAGTCACCGAGGCCGGCCTGGGCCAGGGCGATCGGGTAGGGCAGCCGGGACTGCCGGGCCAGGAGCAGGGCCCGCTCGAAGGCCGTGCGGGCCTGCGCGTCGTCGCCGGTCAGCCGCAGAGTGGTGCCGAAGCCGTGCCACAGCCGGGACTCCTGCGTCGGGTCGTGCACCATGGCGGCCCGGTCGATGGCTGCCCGGTGGCTCGCGACCGCCTCGGTGAGCCGGCCCTCGGCCGCCAGCAGCAGCGCCAGCTCGTTGTGGTTCTCGGCCTCCCCGTACGGATAGTTGGCCTTCTGCATCGCCCGCAGGGCCACCCCGACCTGGCGGCGGGCCGCGCCGATGGTCACCTTCCCCATCCGCTGCTTGACCACCGCGATGCTGGCCAGGGCGTCGCCGATCCGGGTCGGGTCGCCGACCTCGAGCTGCATCAGCAACCGCAGCCGGTGATATCGCAGCGACTCGGGATAACGACCGAGCCGCTGATAGCCGAGCGCGATCGCGTTGAGCTCGTCCCGGCCGGTCCGCGGGGTGAACATCCGCCGCACCGCCAGCGCGACCTCGAGGCTGCGGGCCCAGCGCCCGGCCACGTGGTGCACGCCGGCCAGGTTGACCATCGACATCGCCACCGCGTCGCGGTCGCCCAGCTCCTCGCGCAGGGCGATGCACTGCTCCAGCAGTCGGACCGCCTCGTCCATCTCGCCCCGGCGGTAGTGCACCGACGCCAGATAGTTGAGGACGGTCGCGGTGGCGGCGCGGTCCCCGCTCGCCTCGATCACCGACCGGGCCTGGGACTGCAGCGCGAAGACGTCGTCGAGGTAGCCGCCGGTGAACAGGTGCCGCCAGGCCGCCCGGGGCAGCTGCCACGCATAGCGGCTCAGTTCGGGCACGGTGGCGGCGGCATCCACGTACTGGCCGAGGCTGGTCCGCTCCCGTTCGAGCCGGGCCACCGGGTCGGTGAGCGCCTCGACCAGGTCGGGCCGCAGCGGCTCGGGCGCCCCGATGTCGCGGTCGAGCACCGCCCGGTAGGCCGGCAGGTTGGTCGCGGCCGCCGCGTGCAACTGCTGATCGAGCAGGCCCCGCAGTGCGGTGACCCGCTCGCCGGGCGCGATCTCGGAGCCCAGCGCGGCGGCGAACTCGCGCAACAGGTCGTGCAGCCGGTAGACCTCCGGTTCCGGCTCCTCCACCAGGTGCACGTCGACCAGGTCGTCGAGGATCTCGCGGGCGTCCTCCAGCGGGAGCCCGCCCAGCGCGGCCACCGTGAACGCGTCGAACTCGGACGCCGGGCCGACGCCGAGCAGCCGGAACACCCGCTGGGTGGCCTCCGGCAACTGCCGGTACGAGACGGCGAACGCGCTGGCCACCGACCTGTCCTCGGCCGCCAGCTCGGGCAGCGCGGAGTCGCCGAGCCGGCGCACCAGGTCGGCCACCTGCCAGCGGGGCCGGTGGGCCAGACGCGCCCCGGCCAGCCGGAGGGCCAGCGGCAGGCAACCGCAGCGCCGGGCCACCTCGGCCGCGCCGTCCGGGTCGGCCCATACCCGCGGGCCGGCGATCCGGGCCAGCAGCGTGACCGCCTCGTCGGGGCTCAGCAGGGGCAGCGATTCCGGATGCACCCCGTCCAGGCCGAGCAGCCGGCGCCGGCCGGTGATCAGCGCGAGGCTGCCCGGCGCGGTCGGCAGCAGGTCGGCCAGCTGGGCGCTGGAGGCGGCGTTGTCGAAGAGCACCAGCGTGCGGCGCCGGGCCAGTTCGGTGCGCCACAGGCCGACGCGGTCGACCAGCCCCGGCGGGATCCGCTCGGCCTCGACACCGAGCTGCCGCAGCAGCACGAGCAGGGCGGCGGCCGGTTCGACCGGACGGCCGTCGCTGTGGCCCTGCAGGTCGACGAAGAGGTGCGCGTCGGGATAGCGGTCGCCCAGCAGCGTGGCGACGTGCAGCGCGAGCGTGGTCTTGCCGCTGCCGGCCATCCCGTCGATCACCGCGACGACCGGGCCCGCCGTGTCGGAGCCGTCGATCGCGGCGACCAGGCGGCGGACCACCTCGACCCGGCCGGTGAAGTCGCCGACCGTACGGGGAAGGCATCGGACCTGTGCGGGCCGCGCGGGCTCACTCAGCGCGCCGGAGAGCATCGCCGTATGCAGTTCCTGCAGCTCGCGACCGGGATCGAGACCCAGCTCGTCCCGCAGAGCCGAACGCACCCGCTGATATTCGCCGAGCGCGTCGGCCTGCCGTCCGGACCGGTGCAGGGCCCGCATGAGCTGGCCGCTCAGCTTCTCGCGCAGGGGGAACCGGTCGACCGCGGTGACGAGCTCGCCGATCAGGTCGCGGTCCCGCCCGGCGGCGATCTCGAGCTCGGCCCAGCCTTCCAGAGCGGCCACGTGCTGCTGGTCGAGAACGGCCGCGGCCAGCCGTACGCCGTGACTGTCGAGCCCGGCCGCGGCGTCCCCGCGCCACAGGTCGAGGGCCCGGCGGTAGAGCGCGGGATCGTTGTTCTCGCGGGCGTCGGCCACCAGACGCGTGAACTCGGCGGCGTCGAGCTCCCCCGGGCCGGGCCCCAGGCAGTAGCCGGCCGGGTCGCTGCGGATCGCGCCGGCCGGCAACGAGCGGCGCAGGCGGGACACGCAGGTCTGCAACTGGCCGCGGGCGGTGGCCGGCGGCTCGGCACCCCAGACCGCCTCGGCGAGGGTGCCGACGCCCAGCACGCGTCCCGCGTGCAGCAGCAGCATGGCCAGCACGATGCGATCACGGCCCGCCGTGATGGCGACGTCCTGCCCGTCGACGGTGACGGACAGGGGCCCGAGGATGCGATACCGCATGCCGCCCCCAGCCTTGTAGGACATCGACACTAGCCGAGACGGCAAGAGCGGAACGAGAGCGGAACAACAGCGCGATGCGCGACGCTGTTCAGCGCCGCCGTCGCGCCGTGGATGTCCAGGCATCGCCCCAGCACGGCGCGGCGGCCACGGTGTTACGGGGGACCCATAGCCCGTCCGCGTCCGGCTGGACGCGGACGGGCTGTAGGTATTTCGCTGATCACTGTCGGTTGGACGATCCGGCGACCGGAACGTACCGTCGTGCGGGCGTGCCCCCTCGTCCCCGACCGAAGGAACCCTTCATGCGACGCGCCCTCCTGGCCGTGATCGCCGGCAGCCTCCTGCTGACCGGCGCCGCCTGCGACAGCGACGCGGACAGCAACGAGGCCGCCGCCCCGGCCACCACCGCCCCGAGCACGGCGCCGAGCAGCGCCGCGCCCGACTACACGGCGAACACCAAGCAGGTGTGCACCAAGCTCCAGACGCTCTACACGGTCGAGCTGCGCGACTTCGGCTCCGCCATGGGCAAGCTGATCACCTACCGCGAGGCCAAGCAGACCGCCGAGATCACCAAGGCCGAGGCCGCCGCCACGACCGAGCTCAAGCAGGTCGCAGCGAAGATCCGCAACGACACCGCGGCCGCCCAGAACCCCGAGTTCAAGGCGGCCGGCATGACGTCGGCGGCCAAGGTCGACGCGAGCGCGGCCAACAAGGGCTACGTCAAGACGGTGACCACCATGACCAAGCTCAACAGCACGATCGAGAACCAGTTCAAGGAGTGGCTGAGCCCGGTCGCCGGCTACTGCGCCGCCTGACCCCGGCCGTCAACCGGGCTTCGCCGGTACAGGTTGTCGAGGAACAGGTCGAGGGTGAAGTCGAAGCGCTCGTGCCCGTCGCCGGAGGTGCGTTCGGCCGCGTAGCGCCTGGTCTGGGGGAACCTGTCGGCCGGCAGCGCTTCGAGGCGGCGGACGAGGTCGTCGCGACTGAGGATCCACGCTGCCTCGGGGTCCTTCTGACGCTGCTGGACCAGTGAGGTCTCCAGCGCATAGCCGACGACGTAGAGCGAGAGGGCGTCGACCGCCCAGGCCGCCGTGCGGGGGTCGGCGCCGGAGGCCAGGGCGATCGCGAAGAGGCCCTCGCCGACCCGCAGAGTCTCCAGATTGGTGGGGACGACGGCGAGCGCGGCCCGGGAGACGCCGGGGTATCTCAGGTATTGATCACGCAGCTGGGCGTAGACGTCCTTGAGCTGTTCCCGCCACCGGGCCGGGTCGGGCTCGGGCAGCACGATCCGGGCGCTCAGCCAGCCGATCAGCAGGTCGTCGATGTCGGCCCGGTTGACGATGTGGGCGTAGAGCGAGGACGGGCCGGTCCCGAGCACCTTGGCGACGCTGCGGATGGTCAGCGCGTCGTACCCGTCGGCGGAGATCACCTGGAGGGCGGCCTCGGTGATCCGTTCGACGGTGATGGGCACCCGGCGCGTCACCGGCTCGGTGGCTCCGGGCTGGGCGTGCCGGGCGGCGCGGCGCTGTGAGGGGTCGACCGACATGCTCGTCACTATACGTTGACACGAACTTAGCTCGTTGGCTAGAACTTAGTTCGTTAAGACGAACTTAGTTCGTTGAGCGCGACGGAAGGAACAGCGATGGTCACGATCGTCGGCGCCGGCCTCGGCGGCCTCACCCTGGCACGCGTCCTGCACCTGAACGGCATTCCCGTCACCGTCTATGACGCGGACGACTCGGCCGGCGCCCGCAGCCAGGGCGGGCAGCTCGACCTCCACGAGAACGACGGTCAGCGCGCGCTGGGCATCGCCCGGCTCACGGACGAGTATCGCCGGATCATCCACTGGGGTGGCGGCGCGCAGCGGATCCTCGACCCGCAGGGCGGGGTGCTCGTCGACCTGCCCGACAACGGGTCGATGGCGCGGCCGGAGGCGCTGCGCGGGGACATCCGGCGGATCCTTCTGGAATCACTGCCGGCCGGGACCGTGCAGTGGGGCCGCAAGCTGCGGTCGGCGACACCGCTCGGGGCGGGGCGTCACGAGCTCGCGTTCGCGGACGGGTCGACGGCCGTCTCCGAGCTGCTGGTCGGCGCCGACGGGGCGTGGTCCAAGGTCCGGCCGCTGGTCTCGGACGAGAAACCGGTGTACGCGGGCATGAGCTACATCGACCTCTACCTGCACGACGTGGACGAGCGTCATCCGGCGGCGGCCAAGGCGGTCGGGAGCGGCGCCATGAAAGCTCTGGTCCCGGGACGGGGCTTCCTCGCGCACCGGGAAGCGGGGGACGTCATCCACACGTACGTGGTCTTCCTCCGGCCGGTCGAGTGGTTCGCCGAGGTCGACTTCGCCGACCCGGGTGCCGCGAAGAGCCGGATCGCCGCCGAGTTCGACGGGTGGGCGCCCGAGCTGGTCTCGCTGATCGCCGAGGGCGACACCGCGCCGGTGCTCCGCAGCATCTACGAGCTTCCGAACCGTCATCGCTGGGAGCGGGTGCCGGGCGTGACGTTGCTCGGCGACGCGGCGCACGTGAGCCTGCCCGGCGGCGACGGCGCGAACCTCGCGATGCTGGACGGGGCCGAGCTCGGACAGGCGATCGCCGCGCATCCCGGCGACCCCGAAACGGCGCTTGCGGCGTACGAGGATGTCATGTTCCCGCGCAGCGAAGCGGCCGCGATCGCCGCGCACCGGACGGTCGAGCTCATCTTCGGCGCCAACGCCCCGCACGGGCTCGTCGACCTCTTCAAGCCGAGGAGCTGAGGACGGACGGGCGGAGCGGGGACGGGCGGTCAGCTGAGCTGGGGCAACAGGGACGACCAGGCGTTCTCGGCGGCGCCGGCGATCGGGCCGTCGGGGCCCAGCGCGGCCGCGACCAGCGGGGGCGGTGTCTCGCGGCGGATCGCCATCAGGCCCGCTCGGTACGACGCGTGCAGTTCGGCCGGGGCCGCCGCCAGCAGGTCGGCGGCGATGCTGCCCAGCGTCACCAGGTCGGCGTCCAGGCCGTTGACCAGGCCCGCCAGGCCGCGGCCGAGGGCGGCGGCGATCACCCCGACGGCGGCGCGCTCGTCGGGGCCGTCGGAGGCGATGACGCGGCGGGCGTACGTGACCGGGTCGCGCGGCGGCGGCTGGCCGAGGAAACGGGCCAGGGCCGTGCCGTCGACCGCCGTTCCCCAGCAGCCGCGCGCGCCGCACGGGCAGAGGACCGCGGGGTCGCCGAACGGCATGTGGCCGAACTCGCCGCTGGCCCCAGTGGCGCCGACCAGCAGGTGACTCCGGTCGACGACGGCGCCGCCCAGGCCGCCCTCGATGCGCACGTGCAGGGCGACCGAGGCGTCCGTCGCGGCGCCGCGGGCCGATTCGGCGGCGGCGGCCAGGCTGGCGTCGTTGCCGGCCACGAACAGGGGCGCGCCGGGCCACAGTTCGGTCAGGTCGACGTCGTGCCAGCCCAGGTTGCTGGCGTCGAGACGCAACGAGGGCGAGACGGTGCCGGGGACCGAGATGCCCATGGCGCGCAACCGGATCCCGTACGTACGGAAGAACTTGCCGACCGCAGCCGTGACCGCCGCCGTGAGCTCGGGCCACGTCGCGCCCGCGTGGGGTGCCGCCAGCGAGGCGAGGGGATGTCCGCCCAGCTCGACCACGTCGATCCGCCAGGCCTCGTGGGTGATCTCGGCCGCCAGCACCAGGGGACCTTCGGGGTGCGGCATCAGCACCGTCGTCGGGCGGCCGCGGGCGCCGCTGGGGGCGGCCGGCGCCTCGGACAGCAGGGCGGCCTGGGAGAGGCGGGCCACCAGTTCGGTGGCCGCTCCGGTGCCGACGCCGAGCAGGCGGGCGGCGGCGGCCCGGGTGACGCCGGGGCGCGTGTGCGCCACCCGGAGCAGCTCGGTTGAGCGCGTCGTCACAACCGACTCCCTTCTTTTGCTCTGATCAAGAGCTTATTCTGCGACAGTGACCATGAACCGCCCGGCCCTGGCCGCCCTGGGCGCCTCCGCGTTCTTCTACGTGACCGCGGAGACGCTTCCGGTGGGCCTGCTGCCCGAGATCGCCCGCGGGCTCGACGTGGCCGAGTCCGACGTCGGCCTGCTGCTGACCAGCTATGCCGTGGTGGCCGGGGTGAGCACGATCCCGCTGACCGCGCTCACCATGCGGGTGGCCCGGCACAAACTGATCGCGATCACCATGGCGATCTTCGTGGTGTCGCAGGCCGCGGCCACGTTCGCGCCGACGTTCGAGATCCTGGCCGGCGCCCGGCTGATCTGCGCGCTGGCCCACGGCGTGTTCTGGTCGGTGATCGGGCCGGTCACCGCCCGGCTGGCACCTCCGGGGCAGGCCGGCAAGGCGACCGCGCTGGTCTTCGTGGGCAACTCGCTCGCCATCGTGCTGGGCGTTCCGCTGGGCACCGCGCTGGGTCAGTGGCTGGGCTGGCGGGCGGCAGTCGGGGCGGTCACCATCGGCGGGGCGATCTGCGTGCTCGTGCTGCTGCGGGTGCTGCCCAAGCTGCCGCCGCGGCCGCACGACCTGGCGACCCGCCCGGCCGTCCAGCTGCGGGCCGCGGTCGCCATCGTGCGGGACCCGCAGGTGGCGCTGCTCTGCCTGATCACCGCGGTGCTCGTGATCGGCCACTTCGCGGCGTACACGTACATCGCCCCGCTGGTGCGGCGCGACGCCGGGCTGGAGGGGGCCGGTCTGAGCGTGCTGCTGCTCGGCTACGGCTTCGTCGGGCTGATCACCAACGGGGCCGTCGGACGTCACGTCGACCGGCGGCCGGGGACCGTGCTGGTCGCCCTGCTCTCGGTGCTGGCGGTCTCGGCCGGGCTGCTCGCGCCGGTGCTCGGTCTGTGGCCGACCGTGCTGGTCACGCTGCTGTGGGGCGGCGCCTTCACCGCCATCCCGGTCATCCTGGCGGCGGCCCCGCTGCGGATCGCGCCGCGGGCCCGGGACGCCGCCTCCGCGCTCTATGTGGTCGCGTTCCAGATCGGGATCGGCGGCGGCGCGCTGCTCGGCGAGCGGCTGGTGGGTTCCGGTCACCTGGGCGTGCTGCCGCTGGTCACGGCCGCGATGGCGGTCACCGCGGTCGTGCTCGTGCGGACCGCCGGGCGCCGGGTCTTCCCCGCCCGGCTGAGCGAGGAAGACCATCACCGCGCCGAGGCGCAACTCGTCGGCTAGGCGCCGTTTCGCGGGCCGGCCCACAAGAAGGGCTTAGTTGGTGAGGGCCACTTCGGCGGCGGCCAGGAAGGAGTCGTTCTCCTCCGGCGTGCCGATGGTCACCCGTACGCCGTCCCCCGCGAACGGCCGCACGATGACCCCCCGCGATTCGCAGACCTGGGCGAACGGCACCGCCCCGGCGCCCAGCGGGAGCCAGACGAAGTTGGCCTGGCTGGACGGCACGTCGACCCCGAGCTTGCGGACGGCCTCGGTGACCCGGTCGCGCTCGGCTACCACGAGCGCGCAGCGGCGGCGGACCTCCGGTTCCTGACCCAGGGCCGCGATCGCCGCCGCCTGCGCGACCAGGCTGGTCGAGAACGGCGTGACCACCTTGCTGATCGCGGTCGCCACCTCGGGCTGCGCCACCAGGTAACCCATCCGCAGACCGGCCAGCCCCCACGCCTTGCTCATGGTGCGCAGCACGAGGACGTTCGGCCGGTCGCCGTAGGTCGCCACCCCGTCCGGCACGTCGGGGTCGGTCACGAGTTCCCGGTACGCCTCGTCGAGCACGATCAGCACGTCGGAGGGGACGGCCGCGATGAAACGGTCGAGCTCCGCCTTGCGCACGCTCGTGCCGGTCGGGTTGTTCGGGTTGCAGACGATCACGAGCCGGGTCCGCTCGGTGATCGCGTCGGCCATCGCCTGCAGGTCGTGGCCGTGCTCGCCGGTGTTCGGCACGCGCACGCTGGTCGCGCTCGCACCGGCCGCGATGATCGGGTAGGCCTCGAACGAGCGCCACGAGTAGACGATCTCGTCACCGGGCAGGCAGGTCGCCTTGACCAGGATCTCGGCCAGCGCCACCGAGCCGCAGCCGGTCACGATGCGGTCGGCGCTCACGCCCAGCTTGGCGGCCAGGGTGTCGCGCAGAGCCACCGAGCCCATGTCGGGGTAGCGGTGCGAGCTGAGCATCGCCTCGGCCACCGCCTCGGCCACGCCGGGGAGCGGCCCGTACGGGACCTCGTTGCTGGCCAGCTTGATCGCCTCGGCGATGCCCAGCTCACGGGTCAGGTCGGCCAGGTTGCGACCCGGCACGTACGCGGGAAGGTTGTCGAGGTCGGCACGGGTGAGGCGGGTCATCGGGGTCCTTTATGAGGAGGAGGAGGAAGAGGAGGTGCCGTTGCTGCCGCCGCCGGTGGTGGCGTCGACGGGCTGACGGTCGTCCGGCGGGAGCGCGACCACGACCGTACGGGCCGTCTTGTCGTGGAACGCCTGGCGCAGCTGCTGGTCGAAGACCGGCGAGATGCAGTCGATCAGCTGCAGGACGAACCCGATGCCGGCGCAGCCCCAGGCCGGCGTCCACAGGCCGAGGCGGGCCCAGCGGCCGAACGCCCGCCCGAAGCCCAGCGGCTCGGTGTTCTCGACCGCCATGACCTTGATCCGCATGAGGCGTTTGCCCAGCGTCTGGCCGGTGCTGCCGATCGACGGGGCCTCGTAGAGCAGCCAGAGCAGCGTGGCCACGATCAGCATGGCCCAGAGCAGGCCGTCCATGCGGCCCGAGCCCTGCACGTCGAAGGCGCTGCCGCCGTTGGCCATCTCGTCGAGGCTGGCCCGGTAGAGCGGCACGAACTCGCGCGCGAACTCGTAGAAGAAGTAGCCGTTGACCACCACGTTGAGCAGCAGCACGGCCAGGATGTCGACCAGGCGGGCGACCAGACGCGGCCCGAGACCGGCCAGCGCGTAGCCGTGCGGGCGGGCCTGGATCGGCGGGTACATGCCGGCGCGCACGCCCGGGGGCATCTGCTCCCAGCCGGGCGGGGGCTGCCATCCCGGCGGCGGCTGCCAGCCGGGCGGGGGCGGCGGCTGCGGGCCCCACCCGGGCGGGGCCTGCGGCGGCTGAGGCTGCTGGTGCACCGGGGGCGCGGGTGTGACCGGGGTCGGCGGGGCCGACACGGGCGGGGTGGCTTCCGCCGGCGGCTCCTCCTCGACCGGCGGCGGGCCGTCCGGCGGCACCGCGCCGGCCGGGATGGCCTTCCCCAGCCAGCCGTCACCGTCCCAGTAACGCTGAGTGTCGGGGTCGGCCGGGTCCTTGTACCAACCGGCGGGCAGCGAGCTCATGGAGAAACCTTAACGACCACGGTGCGGGCGAATTTGTCGTGCAGGGTCTGCTGGTACGGCTTGTCCCAGAGTTGCCACAGTCCGTCGACCCAGCTGAAGAACGGCAGGAACATCCCGCCGATGTATTCGACGAGATAGCGCTTGGCCGCCATCCCCCGGGTGAGGCGCTGCGCCGGGTCGAGCGGCACGACCCGGATCTTCATGGCCTTCTTGCCGAACGTCTGGCCGCTGCGGTGCATGTATTCCACCGCGTACACGAAATAGAGCAGCATCATCAGCACGAGGAAGCCCAGTTCGAGCAGCAGGAACGGCAGGAACAAGCCGCCGAACACCGCCTCCGGGTCGGGCTCGGGCCCGTACGGGTCGGGGAATTCGATGCGGGAGACGATGACGAAGAAGGCCGGGACGGCCAACACGAAGCTCACCCCGGTGAGGATCGCCATGTCGATCATGTATGCGAGCAGGCGCTGCGCGAAGTCGGCGAGGGGCACCCCGGCCGGGCTCAGGGGCAGCGGCGGTGGCGCGTACGCATAGCCGTAGCCCGGGTAGGGCGGCGGCGGATGGCCGGGCCCCGCCGGATAGCCCGGCGGCGGCCCGTATCCCGGTGGTTCGTTCACGCGACCAGTGTCACAGATTGCCGCGCAGTTCCTGCTCCCGCTCGATGGCCTCGAACAACGCTTTGAAATTGCCCTTGCCGAATCCGAGCGAGCCGTGCCGCTCGATCAGCTCGAAGAAGACGGTCGGGCGGTCCTGCACCGGCGACGTGAAGATCTGCAGCAGGTAGCCGTCCTCGTCCCGGTCGACCAGGATCTTGCAGCTCTGCAGCTCCTCGATCGGCACCCGCACCTCGCCGATCCGGGCCCGCAGCTCCGGGTCCTCGTAGTAGGAATCGGGCGTGTCGAGGAACTGGACGCCGGCCGCGCGCATGGCGTCGACGCTGGCCAGGATGTCGTTGGTGGCCACGGCGACGTGCTGGGCGCCCGGGCCGCCGTAGAACTCGAGGTATTCGTCGATCTGCGACTTGCGCTGCGAGACGGCGGGCTCGTTGAGCGGGAACTTGACCTTGCGGGTGCCGTCGGCGACGACCTTGGACATCAGCGCCGAGTAGTCGGTGGCGATGTCGTCGCCGATGAACTCGGCCATGTTCGTGAAGCCCATCACCCGGCGGTAGAACTCCACCCACTCGTCCATGCGGCCCAGCTCGACGTTGCCGACCACGTGGTCGACGGCCTGGAAGAAGCGCTTGGGCTGGATCCCGGCCTCGATGGCGGGCTGCCGGTCGACGATCGGGGCGCGGGAGACGAACCCGGGCAGGAACGGCCCGTCGTATCCCGACCGGTCGATGAGCGAGTGCACGGTTTCCCCGTACGTCGCGATGGAAGCGACCCGGACGGTGCCGTGCTCGTCCTTGAGGTCGTGCGGTTCGCTCACGCTGCGGGCGCCGGCGGCCACCGCGTGCGCGTACGCCTTGTCGACGTCGGGAACCTCGATCGCGATGTCCTGGATGCCGTCGCCGTGCTTCGTCACGTGGTCGGCGCCCGGCGCGCCGGCGTGCACCGCCCCCACCAGCACGAACCGGGCGCCACCGCTGACCAGCACGTATTCGGCGTGGTCGCGGTAGCCCTGCTCGGGGCCGCGATAGGCGACACAGGTCATGCCGAAGGCCGTGGAGTAGTAGTGGGCCGCCTGCTTCGCGTTGCCCACGAGGAACTTCAAGTGGTCGACGCCCTTGACGGGAAAGACGTCGTCGGTGCGGGTCCCGTGTTCCATCGTCTGCGTCATTGACCGAGGTTGTCGCAGGTCACAGGCGGTTTCAACAGTTGCTCGCGCGCCTGGGCAGGCTGACCGTCCGGCGTCGGGGAAACCGCCGCGGCCGGTGCAAATTGCACAATGTCACGGGCGCCCTGCCCGAAATATCGTACAAATGCTATCGACACGGGCGAATCAAGATCCTTCGTCCGGGTGATTGACCTGGTTAGCGTGTCGCGCATGGCGTCGGGTGGCAGCCCCTGGAAAGGGTACGCGCTGGTCGCGATCGTGATCGTGATCGTGCTGGCCACCACCGGCGTGTGGAACCCGTGGCCCCAGGTGTGGAGCTGGGTCAACACGAGCGAGCCGATCGCCGGCGGCGCCGCCCGGTGGCAGGCCCGCATCGGTGGCAGCCCGCAGAGCGTCGCGATCGTCGGTGACGCGGTGGTCGTCGAATACCGCACGTCCATCGAGGCGTACGGGCTGACCGCCGGGATCAAGCTCTGGGACAACGACGCCGACTGGGCCGCGATCTCGGGTGAGGGCGGCGACGCGGTGGTCGCCACCGGGCGGCTGCTCACCAAGGGTTACCAGGTGCTCGACCCGCGCAGCGGCGCCCAGCTGCGCGCCGACACCGAGGCCACCGCGGTCTGGACCTACCGCAACGGGCTGCTCGACCTGCGCTGCGCCAAGGGCGGCGACTGCCAGCTGACGGCGTGGGCGCCGCGCGGCACCAAACCGCTCTGGAGCGTCGACACGGGCGGGATCGGGTTCGTGCTCAACGCGGCCAACCCCGACCTGCCGGACACCCGCCAGCTCACCGCCGACCGGGTCGACGACGACGTGGCCCGCCCCCGGCTGATGCCGAGCCTGATCGGGCTGCCCGACGACGGCAAGGTGCGCGTGGTCGACACCGCCACCGGCCGGGTCGTGCAGACCGCGGAGCCCACGGCCGAGCAGCGGATCGCGATCGCGGGCGGCCGGGTCCTCACGGTCACCGGCATCGCCAAGGACGGCACCTGCTACTACGGCGTGGTCGCGACCGACCCGCCCTCGTCGGCGCCGGTCTGGCAGCGGGACGGGCTCAACCTGCGTACGGCCGACAACGGCTCGGGATGCAAGCAGGAACACGACCCGGCCGGTGGTGAGGACGTGATCCTCGGCGTCGACCCGACCGGCCGCGAGGAGTTGCTGGCCGGGCACGACGGGCGGGTGTTGTGGCACGGCGCGAAGGGCGAGACCGTGCTCAGCGTCAACGACAGCTTCGCGGTGATCCGCAGCGCCGACTCGCGGACACTGCGCGGCTTCAGCTTCAGCCGGAGCCGGAACGCCTGGTCACGGTCGGTCGGCGAGGGGGTCGGGGCGGCCCTGACGCCGTACGCGGCCATCATCACCAGCCGCAGACCGGACCGGGTCGTCGCCGTCGCGCCCAGCACCGGCCGGGTGCTGGCCGACGTGCGTACGGACGCCGAGATCTTCGCCGCCGGACCGGGCGGACTGATCGCCGTTTCCGGACGCGATATGGCCTATCTGCCGTTTGCTTGACCGAAATGGTATGTGCCCGACGTGGGAGCGGTTCGCCGAAGCCCCGACCGCTGTCCTAGGCTTTCCGCTCATGAGCAGAGGCGCCGCATTCTCGTACTCGCCGCTGTTGCCGATCGGCGACGACCTGACCGAGTACCGACTGGTCACGGACGAGGGCGTGGATGTGGTGCACGGCCCGGGCGGGCGGCGGTTCCTCACCGTCGAGCCGGCCGCGATGACCCAGCTCACGGCCGAGGCGATGCACGACATCGCGCACTACCTGCGCCCGGCCCACCTGTCCCAGCTGCGGGCCATCATCGACGACCCCAAGGCGTCGCCCAACGACCGGTTCGTGGCGCTCGACCTGCTGCGCAACGCGAACATCGCGGCCGGCGGCGTGCTGCCGATGTGCCAGGACACCGGCACCGCGATCGTGATGGGCAAGCGCGGGCGGCACGTGCTCACCGACGGCACCGACGAAGAGGCCATCGCCCAGGGCGTCTACCAGGCCTACACGCGGCTCAACCTGCGCTATTCGCAGCTGGCCCCGCTGACCATGTGGGACGAGCGCAACACCGGGTCCAACCTGCCGGCCCAGATCGAGCTCTACGCCGAAGACCCGGGCGGCCAGCCCGACGCCTACAAGTTCCTGTTCATGGCCAAGGGCGGCGGCTCGGCCAACAAGTCGTACCTCTACCAGGAGACCAAGGCGCTGCTGAATCCGGCGCGCATGATGGAGTTCCTCGACGAGAAGCTGCGGCTGATCGGCACGTCGGCCTGCCCGCCCTACCACCTGGCCGTGGTCATCGGCGGCACCAGCGCGGAATACGCGCTCAAGACGGCCAAGCTGGCCAGCGCGAAATACCTGGACAACCTGCCCCGCCACGGCACGATGTCGGCGCACGGCTTCCGCGACGTCGAGCTCGAGGCGGCGGTGCTCGAGCTGACCCGCGACTTCGGCATCGGCGCCCAGTTCGGCGGGCGTTACTTCTGCCATGACGTACGGGTGATCCGCCTGCCCCGCCACGGCGCGTCCTGCCCGGTCGCGATCGCCGTCTCGTGCTCGGCCGACCGCCAGGCCCTGGCCAAGATCACGCCGTCCGGTGTCTGGCTGGAACGCCTCGAGACCGACCCGGCCCGCTTCCTGCCCGAGGTCGACCTCGGCGGCGAGCCGGTGGTGAAGGTCGACCTCAACCGGCCGATGTCCGAGATCCGGGAAGAGCTGTCGAAATACCCGGTCAAGACCCGCCTGTCACTGACCGGCCCGCTGGTCGTGGCCCGCGACATCGCCCACGCCAAGATCGCCGAGCGCCTCGACGCGGGCGAGCCGATGCCGCAGTACATGAAAGACCACGCGGTCTACTACGCCGGCCCGGCCAAGACCCCCGAGGGCTACGCGTCGGGTTCGTTCGGCCCGACCACGGCCGGCCGCATGGACTCCTACGTCGAGCGCTTCCAGGCCGCCGGGGGCTCCCTGGTCATGCTGGCCAAGGGCAACCGCTCGGGCCAGGTCACCCAGGCCTGCAACTCGTACGGCGGCTTCTACCTGGGTTCGATCGGTGGCCCGGCCGCCCGCCTGGCGCAGGACTGCATCCGCCATGTCGAGGTGCTCGAATACCCTGAGCTGGGCATGGAAGCGGTCTGGAAGATCGAGGTCGAGGACTTCCCCGCGTTCATCGTCGTCGACGACAAGGGAAACGACTTCTTCGCCGACGTCACCCGCCCCAACCCGCTCCTGCGCATCGGCGCCCGCCCCTAGCTGAGTCAACGCCAGGCTCTTGTCGTCACTATGAGTCCTCCGGGGCGGGAGAACGAGCAACCGTCGGTATTCTCGTAGCCCTACTCAGCGCCCTCCTTTGGTTCTCGGATGAGAGACGTCTGGCGGCCTTCGTCGTCCTCGCCCTCTTCGTTCCATACCTGGCGGTGGTGGCCCCATTCAGATGTGGCGGTTTCACGCGTGAACGTCGTGCGTGCCGGAAGCTCGGCAACAGCTGGCTGATCGGTTGTAGCTACCACCGCTTCGATCGCCTCGGACGGATCTTCGGTCGCGACCGGGACCGCGCGGCGGGCCGTGGCACATCCCCGAACCCGCGGGTCCAGGCGGCTCGCTCCGGGGGGAATGCCTGGCAGACGACCTGCGGGCGAGCCAAGTCGCCCCCGCGGATTCGACATTCTGTCGCTGGCGGTGAGCCTCAGCAGCATGGTCGCGGGCTGGTTGGCGTTGTGGATCGGTCCCTGATCCGAGGCCGGCAGAGCGCTTGGACGACGAAAGCGCGCGTCTACTGGCTGCGGAGGGCGGTCAGCACGGCCGTGATCTCGGGGCGCGGCGTGGACGGGCGCCGGGCCGCCGCGGTGATGCGGCGGGAAACCGGCGGCGAAAGGGGCCGCGTGACCACCTCATAGCGCGGGTCGACGGCCAGGCCGGGCAGCAAGGTGATCGAGCCGCCGCGTTCCACGTGTTGCAGCGCGATCATGTAGTTGTTGAAGCGGCACACCACCGACGGCTCGAAGCCGGCCTCCCGGCACAGGCGGGTGGCCAGCTCGGACATGTAGGAGCCGGCCACGTCGAACGTCCAAAGCTGGCCGGCGCAGGCCTCCAGGTCGACCGCCTCGAGTGCGGCCAGGGGATGCCCCGGCGGGAGCACGAGCACCACCTCGTCCTCGGTCAGCGGCACCAGGTCGATCGACGGGTCGAGCTCGGCCCCGGCGAAGTCGGTGGTCGTGATGATGACGTCGACCTCGCCGCGGCGCAGGGCCGGCATGCTCTCGTGCGGTTCCATCTCGAGCAGCACCACGGTGACGTCGGGGTGGCGCGCCGCCAGCACCGACACGGCCTCGGCGGCCAGTCCGGGCAGGGCGCTCTGGAAGGCGCCCAGCCGGACCGTTCCGGCGGGCTGGAGCGCCAGGCCGCGCAGTGACGCCTCGGCCGCGTCCATGGCGGCCAGGATCTCGCGGGCCCGCCCGGCCAGCAGCACCCCGGCCGCGGTGAGGCGCACCCGGCGGCCGGTGCGTTCGACCAGGGCCGTTCGGGTCTCGCGTTCCAGCGTGGCCAGCTGCTGCGACACCGCGGACGGGCTGTGGTTGCCGCGCTGGGCGACCGCGCGCACGGTCCCATAGGTAGCGAGATCAACGAGCAGTCGCAGGCGCCACGGGTTCAGCATTGTTCGCTTCTCCTTAACAGCACCGGCGAAAACATGAGATGGACCTGACGCTCGCAAACAAAATAGCGTCAAGGCATGGCTGATTCCTTCTGGTCCGACGCCGAACGACACCTGGTCCGCTATTCCGGCGCGGGACGCTTCGTCCCCGAGATCATCGAGCGCGCCGAGGGCAGCTTCGTCCACACGGCCGATGGCCGCCGCCTGCTCGACTTCACGTCGGGGCAGATGAGCGCGATCCTCGGCCACTCGCACCCGGCCGTGGTCGAGACCGTGCAGCGCTCCGCGGCCACCCTCGACCACCTGTTCAGCGGCATGCTCAGCCGCCCGGTGGTCGACCTGGCCCGCCGTCTGGCCGAGTCGCTGCCCGACCCGCTGAACAAGGTGCTGCTGCTGACCACGGGCGCCGAGTCGAACGAGGCCGCGATCCGGATGGCCAAGCTGGTCACCGGCCGGCACGAGGTGATCTCGTTCGCCCGCTCGTGGCACGGCATGACCCAGGCCGCCGCGAACGCCACCTACAGCTCGGGCCGCAAGGGCTACGGCCCGGCCTCCCCCGGTAACTTTGCCATCCCGACGCCGAACACGTACCGGCCCGACTTCACCGACGAGAACGGTGAGCTGGACTGGCGGCGGCAACTGGACTTCTCGTTCGACCTGTTCGACGCGCAGTCGGTGGGCAGCCTGGCCGCCTGCATCGTCGAGCCGATCCTGAGCTCGGGCGGCGTGCTCGACCTGCCGCCCGGCTATCTGGCCGTGCTGCGCGACAAGGTGCACGAGCGCGGCGGACTGCTGATCCTCGACGAAGCACAGACCGGTCTGTGCAGGACCGGTGACTGGTACGCGTTCCAGCGCGACGGCGTCACCCCCGACATCCTGACGCTGAGCAAGACCCTGGGCGCCGGCCTGCCGCTGGCCGCGGTGATCACCAGCGACGAGATCGAGCGGACGGCCCACGAGCGGGGCTTCCTGTTCTTCACCACGCACGTGTCCGACCCGCTGGTCGCCGCGGTCGGCAACACCGTGCTCGACGTGCTCGAGAACGACAAGCTGGACCGGCGGGCGGCCGAGCTCGGCGCCCACCTGGCGGGCGGCCTGCGCGAGCTGGCCCAGCGGCACGAGATGATCGGTGACGTACGGGGCCGGGGTCTGCTCGTGGGTCTCGAACTCGTGCACGACCGTGCCACCAAGGAGCCGGCCGACGAGCTGGGCGCGGCCGTCACCCGGCGTTGCCTGGAGCTGGGCCTGCACATGAACGTGGTGCAGCTGCCGGCCATGGGCGGCGTGTTCCGCATCGCGCCCGCGCTGACCTCGACCGTGGAGGAGCTGGACCTGGGCCTGCAGATCCTCGACCAGGCGATCAGCGAAACAAAGCGCTGACCAGGCCAGGCCAGGCGATCAGCGAAACAAAGCCATGACCACGCCGGGCCAGGCGATCAGCGAGACAAAGCCATGGCCACGCCGGGCCAGGCGATCAGCGCAGCGACGCGATGATCACGGTGTCGACGGTGAGGTAGTGTTCGGGCGCCTCGGGGTCGGCGGGACCGTCGGCCGTGAGGCGCTCGATCGCCACCCAGTCGTCGGTGACCTGCCAGCGGCCCGGCTTCCAGTCCAGCTTCTCCGAGCCCACAGCCAGCGGAAAGTCCGCCACGACGGCCCCGCCCCGGATCACCTGCAGATGCCGCTCGGCGGTGAGCACCACCAGCCGCCCCCGCGACACTCCCAGCAGTTGCGTGCCCGGCGGCGTGTCACCGGGAACGGAACCGGCACACATCGAGCGGCCGACTGCACAGGTCAAAGGCTGGTTCCCGTACGACGTGACAGCCGCCCCCGTGGAGATCGCGTAGGCCCCGGAGGCGCAGACGTACTGCCCGCTCGTGGTGGTGAATCCGTCGGTGCACGCGGCCGGAACCTCGACGCTCCACCCGCGGGCGCCGGAGCTCACCCCGTACGCGGAAAGCCTTTGACCCTCTCGGACCAGCACGAACTCGCCACCGACCCAGAGATCCACCGGCGCCCAGACGACCGACGCGCCCGTGCGGTGCCCGTCGTAACCCGGCGCGTCCGGTCCCGTGGCGACGGTCCAGAGTTCCTTTCCCGTACGCCCGTCGACCGCGATCAGACGGCCGTCGGACCAGCGGCTGATCACCGTCGACCCCGACGCCACGACTCCGGAGACCTCGGCCGGCCAGCGCCGCAGCGACCACCGGGCGGTGTTCACGCTCTTGGCGTCGACCGGACCGTCCGCGCGCACCTGCCGCTTGGCCGCGTAGACCCGCAGGCTCTCATCGACGATCAAGGGCGCCATGTTCGTACGGCCGGTCACCTGGGCGGTCGAGACGGAAGCGCTCGGATAGGGCGTGGCGGCCGGCGACAGCACCTCGGCCGGGGCCAGCACCCGCCAGCCGATCAGACCGGCCACGGCGAGGAGCACGAGCGCCGCCAGAGATCGCAGCAGCACCCGGGACACCCGGGAAGCCTATGTCAGGCGACCGCGGCCAGATCGTCGAGGTCACGGCGCAATGCACCCTCGGCGGTCTCGGCCGCGAGCCCGCCGAAGATCAGCCCGAGGATGCGACCGGCCGGAGCGGTGGCCGAGCCGTCCTGCTTCACGGTCACCATCGTGCCGCCGCGGTGCCGGCCCGAGATGACCGGAACGAACGAATATGTCATGCGGTAGTCGGCGCCGATGCCGGGCGAGGTGACCACAAACCGCTCGGGCACCTCGCACTCGCGCACCCGGAACTCCTCGGTGACCTCGCCGCCGTCGGCCATGCCGCGCGTCTCGCGCCACACCGTGCCCGCGCCGAACGGCCCGTGGGTGCGCACCTCGACCCGGGTCACGGCGGTCAGCCAGTCACGGCGCCGATGCAGATCGGTGAACACCTGCCACACCGCCGCGACCGGCGCGTCGATCAGGCGGGTCACCACGACCGTCGACATAGCGTCACCCCCGGGTACACGGTACGACACATCTCACGGCAGGATCGTGCCGGAAACCGAGCCCAGCGAGATCTCGGTCCCGGCGACCGAGCGGGCGGTGCCGGCGATCCGTACGCGGTCGCCGTTCTCGAGGAAGCCGCGCAGGGTGCCGTCGGCCAGTTTGACCGGCTCGGCGCCGTTGCGGGTCAGTTCGAGGAACGAGCCCACCTGGTCACGCTCCGGCCCCGAGACCGTGCCCGAGGCATAGAGGTCGCCCGTGCGTACGGAAGCTCCGTTGCTGGTCAGATGGGCCAGCTGCTGGGCCGCGGTCCAATACATGGAGGCGAACGGTGGCGTGCTGACCAGGGTGTCGTTCCATTCGACGGTCAGCCGCAGGTCGAACGCGGGCCCGGCCGGGAGCAGATAGCCGAGCGGTTCCGGACTCTGCGGCGGCGCCGGCACGGTGGCCAGCGCGTCGAGCGGCACCACCCACGGCGACACCGAGGTCGCGAACGACTTGGCCAGGAACGGGCCGAGCGGCCGGTATTCCCAGGCCTGCAGGTCACGGGCCGACCAGTCGTTGACCAGAGTGACCCCGAAGACGTGCTCGGCGAAGTCGTCGGTCGCGATCCGCCGCCCCGGCGTGCCGACCACAAAACCGACCTCGGCCTCGACGTCGAGCCGCCGCGTGGGCCCGAAGACGCCCTCGGCGAGCTGGCCCGACGGCCGGACGATCGGGGTGCCCGAGACGACCACGGTCGCGGACCGGCCGTGATAGCCGATCGGCAGGTGCTTCCACTGCGGCGACAGACCGGGCGAATCGGGGCGCAGGATCGCCGAGACGTTCAACGCGTGCTGCTCGGACGAATAGAAGTCGGTGTAATCGGCGACCTCGAACGGCAGGTGCATAGTCACGTCGCTCAGCGGGATGACAGGCGGACCGGTCACCACGTGCGCCACCACGGCCTCGCGCGCGGCCGTCCACTCCCGACGGCCGGCCGCCATCAGCGGGTTGAGCGACGCCTGGGCCAGATGTCCGCCGAGCGCCGACAGATCAACAACACCGGTTCCCAGCCGTACGCCGATACGCCGCTCGCCGCGGGGCCGGCTGAACACCCCGTACGGCAGATTGTCGGGCCCGAACCCGCCATCATCGTCGCTCACTCGAACCCCCCGTTGATCAGCCCCAGCCGCACCAGCTCGGTGAGCGGCTCGACCACGTTGGCCGCGCCGAAACCGACGAACAGCGGCCGGGGTTCGGCCCGCCGGGCCCGGCACGCCTCGACGAGCGGCACCGGATGGGTCGCGGCCAGCACCTCGGCCACCTCGGCGACCTCGCCGCCGTCCTGCGCGCTGATCGACGCGGTCAGCACGTTGAGGAAGCCGTGATGGGTGAAGCCGGTCTCGGGGTCGGTGTGCCGGATCGCGTGGCGCAGACCCGCGGCGAGCCGGAACGGCAGGTCACGGTCGCGGCAGGCGCAGAGCACGGCGGCCAGCTCGACCGGGGTCGGGAACAGCTCGGCCGCGAGCCCGCCGACCCGGAACTTGGGGGCCATGGCCAGGCCGTCGGCGCGGGCCTGGGCGACCGTGTCCAGGGCGGCCAGCAGACCCCAGCTGAGCGGGATCTCGGCGTACACCCGCAGGTCTTTGTCGCTCTGCGCCAGCGCGCGCAGGTCGGCCAGGCCGGGCTGCGGATCCTCACCACGACGGGCGACCGCGGCCTCCAGATGTTGCACCCGGGCCCCGGCCGCGCGCAGTTTCTCGACCGCGACCGGCACGGCACTGACGCTGACGTCGCCGACCAGCGCGGCCGGCAGATCATGGGCGCGCAGGTCGGCGCCGATCAGCGAGGCGGGCACGAGCAGCGGACCGAGCAGGCCGGCGAACCAGCCCGCACGGTGCTCGTCGTGCTTGGCGACGGCCTCGGCGACGCCGGTGGGACTCGGCGGCAGCAGAGACGCGTCGTCCACCAGCCCGGCGAAGAGCGGAGGCACCAGCGTTGACACGATTCCGAACCTAATGGACGCTTCGAGAAGCGGACAACCACGTCCAGTATGTCTGATTTTAGGTGGAGGCAACGATGCCCTACTACCGCAGCGTCGGCGAGGTGCCCCACAAGCGGCACACGCAGTTCAGACGCCCCGACGGCGGACTCTATGCCGAGGAGTTGATGGGACAGGAAGGCTTCTCGTCCGATTCCTCGCTGCTCTACCACCGGCACGCGCCGACCGCGATCGTGTCAGCCGAGACGTACGAGGCGCCGAAACTGACCCGGTCGCCCAACCTGCCGTTGAAGCCGCGGCATCTGCGTACACACAAGCTCGACGCCGGTCCGGCCGACGCGGTGCTCGGCCGCCACCCGCTGATGGCCAACGACGACGTCCGCATCGGGTACGCGGTCGCCGACCGCCCGTCGCCGCTCTACCGCGACGCCGTCGGCGACGAGATGCTGTACATCGAGGACGGTCGGGTGGTCGTCGAGACCACGTTCGGCACACTTGACGCCGGCACCGGCGACTACGTGATCATCCCGACCTCGGTCGTGCACCGGATCGTGCCGGTCGACGGCCCGGCCCGGCTGCTGACGATCGAGGCCACCGGCCACATCGGACCGCCGAAGCGTTACCTGTCGGTGCGCGGCCAGTTCCTCGAACACGCGCCCTACTGCGAACGCGACCAGCGCGCCCCCGCGGCGCCGCTGCAGGTCGACGAGACCGACGTCGAGGTGCTGGTCAAACACCGGGCCGGCTGGACCCGGCATGTCTACGCCCACCACCCGTTCGACGTGGTCGGCTGGGACGGCTGCCTCTACCCGTGGGCGTTCTCGATCCACGACTTCGAGCCGATCACCGGCCGGGTGCACCAGCCGCCGCCCGTGCACCAGACGTTCGAGGGCCCGAACTTCGTGGTCTGCTCGTTCGTGCCGCGCAAGGTCGACTACCACCCGCTGGCGATCCCCGTGCCGTACAACCATCACAACGTCGACTCCGACGAGATGATGTTCTATACCGGCGGCAACTACGAGGCCCGCCGCGGTTCCGGCATCGACCAGGGCTCGATCTCGCTGCACCCGTCCGGCTTCACCCACGGCCCCCAGCCCGGAGCCGTCGAGCGGGCCCTCGGCGTCGAGGCGTTCGACGAGCTGGCGGTCATGGTCGACACGTTCCGCCCGCTCGACCTGTGCGACGCCGCGCTGGCGGTCGAAGACACCGCCTACGCCTGGACGTGGAACCGCTGACGGCGGCTAATGGGCTTCCCGTTTCAGCCGGTCAGCACCGCCATCTCGACCAGGAGCCGGGCCGGGAGCGGCTTCTCGGCCGGGAAGGCGGGAACCCGGAGGGCCACCGTGCCCTCGTCCTTGTGCAGGCAGTACGCCTTGCCCGCGGCCAGTTCGAGATAGCCGTCCTGATACTTGACCCCGTTGCTCTCGTCGCAGGCGGCCGGGTCGGCGAACGGATCCCCGCTCGCCGGCCCGATCGTGGCCCGCCCCTCGAGTGGTTCGGCGCTCCAGATCCGCTGGTCGGAGCCCGTGCAGTTCTGCACGGTGTCGTTCTTGCCCGGCGTCGCGCAGAGCAGCGAGATGTCCCCCGTGTACGGATCCGTGCCGGCGCGCGGCGGGTCGAGCCACACCGCACCCTGCGGATACTTCGACGCCGTGCTCATCGGGATCTCGACCTTCACGACGGCCGTGCCCAGGCCCTGCTGAGCGGGCGCTGTCGAGCCGACGACCCCGGTCGACGCATCCGGCCCGGCGGAACCGATGACCCGGGGCAACGCGGCCGGCTCGGAATCGTCGCCGGTCTGGCTGCGATAGAGCGAGACGGCGAAGGCCCCCGCGGCCAGGACGGCGACGGCCAGGGCGGCGACCAGGCGGACCGGGCTCGGTCGCTCACCCCGCACCAGCACAACGGCCACGCCGATGAGCACGATCACCGCAACGACCGCGATCACTAGATCCACCATGCCGGACAACCTACTCACCACCGGCCGGCCGCACGGACCGCCTGTGGACATCCGAGTTTCGGCCGGTCGCTGCCTGTGGACAACCGAGCACCGCCAGCTTGACAGCGGCGTAGCTTCCCCGCCCAGGTCCCCGAGGTGGGTGGGGGTTTGGGATGGCCGTACAGCTGATCTTGAGGAATCGCGATCTTGGAATGGCGTCCTGGAATGGCGTCTCGGAATGGCGTATTGGAACGGCGCGCGGATCTTGACCCGGTTCTGCATCGGGCTCCCGTTCACCAGGCGCGCGGATCTTGAGGGGCCGGCCGCAAATTGTCGCGTGGCAAGGACATGCCGGAGCGGGCTTAGACCGAACGACCGCGGCGAGGCCGGAACCGCCGTGGCGGCCCCGGCCTCTGATCCCCGGGATGGAAGCTCAGCCGATGTGGAAGGCCTCGCCGTAGACGGCGAAGTCCAGCGGCGTGTTCAGGTCGAAGTTGCCGTTGTTGAGGAAGCGACGCTGGGCCGTGTCCACACGGGACGTGTCCGAGTGCGCCTCCTCCTTCTTCATCTCGATCACGCGCTCGTCGAGGAACACGTTGAGCCACGTACGCTCGTCGCCGCCCTGCGCCGGGGGCTTCGCGCGCTTCAGCGCCTGCGAGCGGATGGCCCGCATGCCCTCGTAGCCGTGCATCACCGCGGCGTCGTAATAGGCGAACTGACCCAGAGCCCGTACGCCGTCCGACTTGCCGTCCCGCACCGACGGGTTGAAGTAGACGCGGTCGCGCTCGGCCTCCTGCGCGGCCTGGAAACGGGAGTCGGCGGCCGCCGTACGCCAGTCGTTGGTGAAGTTCGGGTCGAGTCCCGCGTGCGAGTCCGTACCGTTCACGTTGCGCAGCGCGGGCAGGTATTTGGCCAGCACGTTGCCGGGGACGGCGGCGGTGTAGGCCTCGACCAGTTCGAGCATGTCACCGGTGCCCGAGCAGAACCCGATGATGCCGGCCGTGTAGCCGCGCCCGTCGCCGATGTCCTCGATGTAGCGGAACTGGGCCCGCCAGTCGAGCGACGAGTTCTCGGCGGCCGACACGATCTGCATCGCGACGTCCTTCTTGGCCGGATTGTCCAAGTTGGTTCCCGAGGGAGTGGTCGGGGAAGTCGTGCCGCCGGGCAACGTCCACTTCTGGTTGGCGGCGGTCGAGCAGGTCCAGATCTGCAGGCGGGTGGCGTTGGCGGTGCTGCTGCCGGTGACATCCAGGCACTTGCCGCTGCCCGAATTGACCAGAGTTCCACCGGAGGCCGAGGCCGACCACTTCTGCGCCCCGGTGCCGTTGCAGTCGTACAGCTGAATCTTGGCGCCGTTGGCGGTGGACGCGGCGGTCACGTCGAGGCACTTGCCGAGGGCCCGGATGCTGCCGTCGGTGTTGCCGACCGTCCATTGCTGGGCGGCCGAGCCGTTGCAGTCGTAGAGCTGGATGGCGGTGCCGTTGGCCGTGCCGGCGGCCGCGACGTCGACACATTTGCCGCCCAGGCCCTTGATCGGACCCGCGGTCGCGGCACTGGCCGGGAGCAGCCCGACGATCAGGGCAGCACTGGGGACGGCCAGCGCGACGGCAGCGTAGATGGCGCGTTTCATGGCGCTCCTCGCAGAGGGGGGATTCGTGGGGATGGCGCGCGCGACGAGGAGAGACGCTACAACTGTTAAATAGGTTTATCAATAGGCTTCGATCGACTGCTCTACGCTGAGCCTCGGGCCCTTGACACCCTCGACCGGCCCGCCTACCGTCCGGGCTAACTGTTAGTCAGTTTGCCAATCAGTCGACACGCTCCCGGGAGCCGCCGTGACCCGTCTGGCCGGTTCGTCAAAGCTGCTGCGCGCCATGAACGAGAGCGCGGCCCTGGCCCACCTGCTGGACCCCGGCATGCTCACGCGGGCCGATCTCCGGAAGCTCACGGCCCTGTCGACCCCCACCATCTCCGAGGTGCTGCGCCGCCTCACCGACGCCGGCCTGGTCAACGTGGTCGGCCACAACAGCGGCCGGCCGGGGCCGAACGCGGAGATCTACAACGCCAACCCGGACGCGGCGTACGCGGCGGCGGTGTCCGTGCGGGACATCGGCGCGAGCGGCGCCCCGTCGGTGGTCGCGGCGCTCTGCGATCTCACCGGCTCGGTCCGCGGGCGCGTCGAGGCCCGCATCGACTTCCTCACCACCGACCCGCTGACCGCCCTGGTCGACGTCGTCGCCAAGCTGCGCGAGGAGGCCGGCGTCCCGGCCGAGCGGATTCGCCATGTGCAGTTCGGCGTGGCCGGCTCCTACGACCCGCACACCGAGACCATCCGCCACGTCGACGTGCCTGGGTTCGGGCGTACGGGCCTGGTGCCGCAACTGGCGGCCGCACTCGGCACCGACGTGGGTGTCGACAACGACGTCAACCTGGCCGCGATCGCCGAGCGGCGGCGTGGCGTGGGCCGTGACGCCGAGGGTTTCGCCCTGCTGTGGCTGGGCGAGGAAGGCCTCGGTCTCGCCATCGACATGGCCGGCACGCTGCTGCGCGGTGCGCGGGGCGGCGCCGGCGAGATCGGCTACATGCCGCTCTACTCACCCGATTCCACGCACCGCAAGCTCGATCTGCAAGACCTCTTCGGCGGTGCGGCGATCCTCGAGCTGGCCCGGGACAACGGCGTTCCGGGTCGCACCCCGGCCGAGGCCGTCCGCGCTTCGGCCGCCGACCCGGCCACGGGCGGCGACTTCCTCATCGCCCTGGCCGACCGCATCGTGATCGGTCTGGCCGCGGTGATCGCCGTGCTCGACCCCTACCTGGTGGTTCTGGCCGGCCCGATCGCCCAGGCGGGCGGCGAGCGGCTGCTGTCCGCGGTGAATTTCGCCGTACGCCGGGCCGCCCCGCTCGAGAGCACCATCGCCGTCACCTCCATCGACGACGACTCCGTGCTGCTCGGCGCCCTCGACGCCGGCCTCACCGCCGTGCACGACTCCCTCATCGCCTCGATCCGCGACTCCTGATCCCGAACCACGGTTCGGGATCACACCCCTCCGTCGACCCTTTCAATTTCTCGCGTTTTATCGCTTTATTTCGTTTCTTCGCACAGACGAAACCTGAGAGGCCACAGTGAACAAACGGTTCCCGCGCGCCCTTTTTGCCCTGATAACCGCGGCTTCCCTGGCCGCCGCCTGCACCCCGGCGCCCAAGGAAACCAAGATCGCCGACCCCGGTACGGAGGTCGCCGGCACCGTCGAGCTCTGGCACTTCTTCACCGAGCGCGAGGCCGACGCGATCGACCAGGTGGTCAAGGACTTCGAGGCCGCCCACCCGAAGATCAAGGTGACGGTCAAGTCCGGTCAGGACGACTCCAAGGTCACCCAGGCCATCGGCGCCGGCAACGGTCCCGACGTCGGCCTCTCCTACTCCACCGACGTGGTCGGCAAGTTCTGCGCGTCCGGCGCGTGGGTCGACCTCAAGCAGTACATCGATCGGGACAAAGTGGACCTGAACCAGCTCAACGCGACCACCCGGTCCTATACGGAGTATCAGGGCAAGCGCTGCGCGATGCCGTTCCTGGCCGACGCGTACGGCATGTTCTACAACAAGGACCTGTTCGCCAAGGCCGGCCTCAGCGCGCCGCCCAAGACCCTCGACGAGCTCACCGCGTACGCGAAGAAACTGACCGTGAAGAACGCGGACGGCTCGCTGAAGACCGTCGGGTTCCTGCCGCTCTACGACTTCTATGAGAACGCGGCCTCGCACCTCGCCCCGGCCGTCGGCGCCAAGTGGCTCACCGACGACGGCAAGTCCGCGGTCGGCTCCGACCCGGCCTGGAAGACGCTGATGACCTGGCAGAAGCAGCTCGTGGACTGGTACGGCTACGAGAACCTGACCAAGTTCCGGGCGAGCCTGGGTGACGAGTACAGCGCCGACAACGCGTTCCAGAAGGGCCAGGTCGCGATCAACATCGACGCCGAGTACCGCCTGGCGTTCGTCAAGGACCAGACCCCGAACCTCAAGTACGGGGTGGCGCCGATCCCGACCAGCGACCCCGCCCGGTACGGCGGCGGCTACGTCACCGGCAACATCGTCGGGATCAGCAAGAACGCCAAGAACCCCGAGGCCGCGTGGGAGCTGATCAAGTATCTGACCACGAACGACAAGGCCATCGTCAAGCTGTCCGGGCTGCTCAAGAACATCCCGACCACGACCGCCTCGATCGCCGACCCGGGCCTCAACGCGGACGCCGACTTCAAGACGTTCATCGACATCTTCACCAACCCGAACTCCTCGACCACGCCGCCCAGCGCGTCGGGCCCGGCGTACCAGGAAACGTTCGGTCAGTTCCTCAACAGCTATCAGGCGGGCAAGGTCAAGGATCTCGATGCCGGTCTGGCCGGCGCCGACAAGCAGATCAACAGTGTCATGACGCTGGGCGGCTGAGAGATGACCGCCAAACCCTTGGGCGTACGGGTGAGGAAAGGCGCCACGACCCTCTCGTTCCTCGCGCCCGCGCTGATCGGTATCGCGGTGTTCTTCCTCTACCCGCTGGGTTCGGCGGTCTACTTCTCGTTCACGAAGTTCGACCTGCTCTCTGTGCCCGAGTGGGTGGGTCTGGACAACTACCGGCGGATGGCGGACGACCCGTTCCTGCTCCAGTCCATTCGCAACACGCTCTGGATGGTGGTGGTCTTCGTTCCCGTACGCATCATCGGCGCGATCGGCCTGTCGATGCTGCTCACCCAGCTCAAGCGGGGTGCCGGGTTCTTCCGGACGCTGTTCTACCTGCCGGCGCTGGTTCCTCCGGTGGCCGCCACCATCGCGTTCGTCTACCTGCTGAAGCCGGGCACCGGACCGGTCAACCACTTCCTCGAGATGATCGGCATCGAGGGCCCGCTCTGGTTCAACTCGCCGGCGTGGGCCAAGCCCTCGCTCGTCCTGCTCGGGCTGTGGGCGATCGGCGACCTGATGGTGATCTTCCTGGCGGCCGTCCTCGGGGTTCCGGCCAGCCTGTACGAGGCGGCCGAGCTGGACGGCGCCAACGCGTGGCAGCGCTTCCGGTCGATCACGCTGCCGACGATCCAGCCGGTGGTCCTGTTCGCCGCGGTGACCGGCGTGATCTACACGTTGCAGTACTTCGACCAGGCGGCGGTGGCGGGCTCGATCGCCAGCGGGAACGCCACCGTCGGCGGCGGGATCTCGTCGAACTTCGGCTTCCCCGAGGGCTCGACGTTCACCTACCCGCTCTGGCTCTACACCGTCGGCTTCCGCTACAGCGCCCTCGGCTATGCGAACGCGCTGGCCATCGGGCTGTTCGTGGTGGCGCTCGGGGTCACCCTGATCCTGCTGCGCCGGGCCAAGGCCTTCACCGGGGAGGAATCGTGACCGCCGTGCTTTCTCCGCCGGTGGTGGAGGCACCCGCCCCCGACCGGCGCTATCACCGCCAACGCCGGCTGGCGTGGATCGGCAAGCACAGCATCGCGATCGCGCTCGGCATCATGTTCGTGACGCCGGTGGTCTATCTGGTGCTGCTCTCGCTGATGACCAGCGACCAAGCCCTGACCAGCGACTACTGGCCCAACTCGTGGCATCCGGAGAACTACGTCCGGGTCTTCGAGGTCACGCCGCTGCCGCACTATCTGCTCAACACGGTCATCTACGCGGTGTCGTCGACGGTGCTGGTGCTGTTGTCGAGCGTTCCCGCCGCGTACGCGCTGGCGAAGTTGAAGTTCCGGGGCCGCAACGGGCTGTTCCTGCTCGTGATCTGCGTGATGATGCTCCCGCCGCAGGTCGTCACCGTGCCGCTGTATCTGATGTGGGCCCGCTACGGCCTCACCGGCTCGCTGGCCCCGCTGATCATCCCGGCCGTCTTCGGCGACGCGTTCTGCATCTTCCTGCTGCGCCAGTTCCTGCTCACCATCCCGAGCGAGTATCTGGACGCGGCCCGGGTCGACGGCTGTGGCGAGTGGCGCACGCTGCTGCGGGTCGTGCTGCCGATGGCCCGCCCCGGCATCGCGGCGGCCGGGCTGTTCCAGTTCTTCTACTGCTGGAACGACTATTACGGCCCGCTGCTCTACACCAGTGAGAACGAGAACTCGTGGACGCTTTCGCTCGGCCTGGCGTCGTTCCACAGTGTCCATCACGTCGACTGGAACCTGGTCACGGCGGCCACGGTGCTGGCCATGGCCCCTCTCATCATCATTTTCTTCTTCGCTCAACGTGCCTTCGTCCAAGGCATCACATTGACGGGATTCAAGGGTTGAAAATCGCAGTCATCGGCGGTGGATCCACCTACACGCCGGAACTGGTCGACGGGTTCGCCCGGCTCGGGTCGATGGTCACCGAACTGGTGCTGATCGACCCGGCCGACGAGCGGCTCGAGGTGGTGGGCGCGTTCTCCGCCCGCATCCTGCGGCACCACGGTCACCCGGCCAAGATCTGGTGGACGACCGACCTCGACGCGGGCGTGACCGACGCCGACGTGGCCCTGATCCAGCTGCGCGTCGGCGGCCAGCAGGCCCGGATCAACGACGAGACGTTCCCGCTCGACTGCGGCTGCGTCGGTCAGGAGACCACGGGCGCCGGGGGCCTGGCCAAAGCCCTCCGTACGGTCCCCGTGGTGCTCGACGTGGCGTCACGCATCCGCGAGCGGGCCAAGCCGGGGGCGTGGATCATCGACTTCACGAATCCGGTCGGCATCGTCACGCGGGCCCTGCTCGACGCCGGTCACCGGGCGGTCGGGCTGTGCAACGTGGCGATCGGCTTCCAGCGGCGGTTCGCCGGCCACCTCGGCGTGGACCCGTCGCAGGTGGTGCTCGAACACGTCGGCCTCAACCACCTGACCTGGGAGCGGGCGGCCTATGTGGATGGTGTGGATCAACTGCCCTCACTGCTTTCCTCGTACGGCGATGCGATCGCGGCCGAGGTCGACCTGGACCCCGCTGTGCTGCGGTCGCTGGGCAACGTGCCGTCCTACTACCTGTCGTACTTCTATTCGCACGACCGTCACGTGCGGTCGCTGATCGGCGCCCCGACCCGGGGCCAGCGGGTGGCCGAGCTGGAGGCTTCGCTGCTCGAGATGTATCGGGACGTGTCACTGGTCGAGAAGCCGGCGCTGCTCGGCGAGCGTGGGGGCGCGTTCTATTCGGAGGCCGCGGTGGGGTTGATCGCCTCGCTGCACGGGTTCGACTCGCAGTCAGTGCATTCGGTCAACGTACGCAATGAGGGCCTTTTGCCCTTCCTGCCACCATCGGCCGTGGTCGAAGTGTCGGCCCGTGCCACAACCGACGGCCCCGCACCACTGGCCGTGTCGACCCTGCCTCCTGACATCTCCGGACTTATCGGTCATGTGTCTGGTTACGAAGAGTATGCGTTGGACGCGGCTCTGCGCGGCGGGCGCGACCGGGTCTACCGCGCCCTGCTCGCCCACCCGCTGATCGGGCAGCACGAGATCGCCGACCCGCTCACCGACCGGCTGATCGCCAGCGGTCGCGCCCATCTCGCGTGGGCCCGATGAGAGCGCTCTATCTGGCGGTCGACGGCGGCAACTCGAAGACCGACGTGGTGCTCGGGACGGCCGCCGGCGAAGTGCTGGGCCACGTCCGCGGCGGCACGTCGTCACCGCACAACATCGGCCTCGACGGCACGGTCCGCGTGCTCGACCAGCTGATCCACGACGTGCACGCGCGGGCCGGGCTGCCCGTGGGCACGCCGGTCGAGGTGGTGGCCGCCTATCTGGCCGGCGCCGACCTGCCGATCGAGGTCACCCGCCTGCACGAGGCGTTGTCGGCCAAGTCGTGGGCGGCCCGGACCATCGTGGACAACGACTGCTTCGCGCTGCTGCGGTCGGGCACCTCGATGCCGGACGCGGTGACCGTGGTGTGCGGCGCCGGCAACAACTGCGTGGGCCGCGCGGCCGACGGGCGTACGGCCCGTTTTGTCGCCCTCGGTCCGATCTCCGGCGACTGGGGCGGCGGCCATGAACTCGCCGAGCAGGCCCTGCACCTGGCCGCGCGGGGCGAGGACGGACGCGGCCGGCCCACCGCCCTGAGCGCCGCGGTCGCCGCCCACTTCGACCAGCCCACGGTCGAGGCGGTCTCGGTGGCCCTGCACTTCGGCGAGATCCCCCGCTCCGAGATCGCGTCGCTGTCCCGCCTGTTGTTCGAGGTGGCCGCGGCGGGTGACGAGGTCGCAGGTCAGCTGATCAAGCGCCAGGCCGACGAGATCGTGGGCCAGCACCGGGTGGCGGCAAGCCGGCTGGACCTGCTCGACCGGCCGCACGCGCTGGTGCTGGGCGGCAGCGTGCTGCGGGCCCAGCACCCGCAGTTGCACGACCAGGTGGTCGAGGGCGCGCGCGGGCAGGCCCCATTGGTCGAGATCTCGGTGCCGACCGCCCCACCGATCGTCGGCGCGGCGCTCCTGGCCCTGGACGCCCTCAACCAGTCCGCCACGGCCGAGCTCACGCTGCGGGCCGCCCTCGCCGACGCCTAGATCCACCCCTCGGCCCGGGCGTCGCACTCATCAGAGGGGCACACGCCCCGGGCCGAGCCGCTACCCACCTACACGCGCCGGGCGCCTCGGCCGAGCCTGCTCACCGCCGGCCGCGTTTCAGCGGCGGGTGAGGATCAGCAGCTCGGCCAGCGCGGCCACGACCATGGCGGCGACCAGGGGAACGACGCCGCCCACCAGCGCATAGACGAACAGGAGCAGCGGCGCGACGAAGCCGACGTACGCCGCGGCCGCCAAGGCCCGGTCGTTCTGCCGCAGGCGGGCGAGCGCCACGGCCAGCGGCTCCGGCACGGCCCGGTTCAGCACGAACACCACGCCCACGAAGATCAGGATGCCGATCAGGCCGGCCCACATCCGCGAGATGCCGTCGCTGGTCAGGGTCATCAGACCGGCGACCAGGCCCGCGACCAGGGTGCCATTTGTCCCGTACAGCACATGCTGCCGAACGGCCTCGGCCGACTCGTTCGACGGGTCGAGCACGGGCTTCTGCGGCCGGCTGACCACGCTCTCACCGGTCCAGCTGGTCGACGAGGTCGTCTCAGGCTCGTCGGGGGCGGGCCGGTCAGGCGCCGGATAGGGCCGCGGGAACGGCTGCGGATAGTCACCCTCGGCATCGGGCGGCACGGGCAGGGTCGCCTCGTCGGCCAGCGATTCCAGGGCCTGCGCCCAGCGCCGCCGTTCGAAGCGCACGATGCCCACGTCACGCTGGGCGTCACCGATCGCCGGGTCAAGATCCAGGGCTTGCGCGTACGCCCTCTGGGCCAGATCGAACAACCGCAGCCGCGCTGCCACGACGGCCAGGACCAGGTGCGCCTCGGCTTCGGCCGGCGCGACCCGGACGGCGTTCCAGGCCGCGTTGAGCGCTTCCTGCCCGTTGCGCGACTCGCTGAGCAGGGCCGCCCCGGTCCGCTGGGCGTACGCGTCGGCCGGCCACTGCCGGATGATCTCGCTGGCGACCTGGGCCGCCTCCCCGTACTTGCGGCTGTCGGCCAGGGCCATGGCCCGGACGACGAGGTTGGGCAGCTTCCCCGGCTCGGACGCGACCGCCTTCTCCGCCGCCCGGAGCGCCTCACCGGGCTGTTCCGCCGCGAGGTGGATGCGGGCCAGCGTGGCGAGCAGACTGGCATCGCCGGGCGCCGATTCCAGGCCCGACGCGATCTCCTGCGCCGCCTCGTCGTATCTCCCGAGGTCGGCCATCAACAGCGCACGCTGCCGATACTCTTCCGGCGTGGTTTCAGGTTCCAGGGGCGCGGCCACATTCCGAGAGTAAGCGCTCCCGCGAAATCCCCCGTTGGCGGGTAACCAGCGCGTTCAGAGCCTTCCCGGCCGCACTTCCAGCCGGCAATCAGCGCCCTCACAGCCACCGTCCCCCGGCAGCCACCGCAATTACAGCCGCGCCTTCACAAGGCAGTCACGCTGGCCACCGCCGTACCTTTTGCCGGCAGCAAGCATGACCACCGTCCGTCTCACCTTCGGCCGACCGCCAGCGTGATCAACACCGCGCCCCCGGCCGACCCGTCAGCGCTGTCACCAACGCGCTTCAGCCGACAGCCCCCGTGATCACCGTCGACGGGGGAAGCGGGACCGGCGCGTCAGAGCGTGATCAGGGCGATCGCCGTCGCCGCCAGGCCCTCGCCGCGGCCGGTCAGCCCCAGGCCGTCGGTCGTGGTGCCCGAGACGGTGACGGGCGCGCCGATCGCGGCCGACAGCACTTCCTGAGCCTCGGCCCGCCGCTTGCCGATTTTGGGATGGTTGCCGATCACCTGGATCGAGACGTTGACGATCTCGAAGGAGGCCGCACGGACCAGGCGAGCGGTCTCGGTCAGCAGCGCGACGCCCGAGGCACCGGCCCACTCGGGGCGTGACGTGCCGAAGTTGCTGCCGAGATCACCGAGCCCGGAAGCGCCGAAGAGCGCATCGCACGCCGCGTGGGCGGCCACATCGGCGTCGGAGTGCCCGGCCAGGCCGACCTCGTCCGGCCACAACAGCCCAGCCACCCAGCAGGGACGCCCCGGCTCGAAGGCGTGCACATCCGTCCCGATACCGACGCGCTGGTTGATCACCTCGCCAGGCTACCGAGGGCAGCACCCCGATCGACCCCCGGCCGGCTTCAGCGGGACGAAGCCCGGCCGGTTATTGGGGTGAGCCCAGCAGAGCCTCGGCCAGGAACAGGTCGAGAGGGCGGGTGATCTTCATCGCCATGTCGGAGCCGGGGACGCAGGTGACCGGAATGCCGGCCTTCTCGACCAGGCCGGCGTCGTCGGTCAGCGAGTCGGCCGCGGTGGCATGGGCGGCGACGAGCACATCGCGGCGGAAGCCCTGCGGGGTCTGCACGCTGCGCAGGACGGAACGGTCGACCGTGCCGAGAACGGTGTCGTCGGCCGAGACCTCTTTGATGGTGTCGACGACCGGGAGCACCGGGATCACCGCGGGACTGCCCTCACGGACGGCGGCCGCCACCGACTCGATCACGTCGGGTGGGGTGAGAGCGCGGGCCGCGTCGTGGACCAGCACGATGCCGATCTCGGGCGGGACGGCGGCGAGCGCGAGCGCGACCGATTCCTGACGTTCGGCCCCGCCGGCCACCACGGTGACCGGCGCGACCGGCGTCAGAAGTGTGCGCACCGCCTCGACCTCGGTCGCGGGAGCGGCAATCACGATCAGACGGACCGACGGCGAGGCCGCGACCCGGCGAACCGCGTGCACGAGCAGCGGCTCGCCGGCGAGCAGACGCAGAGCCTTGGGCCCGCCCGGACCGAGCCGCAGGCCGGCACCTGCCGCCGGAACCAGGACCGCGACGTCACCGCGGGCATTGAGCTTCGCGGTCACGTCGCGGTCCTGTGCAAACACACGTGTAATTGTGTTCGAGGTGGGGTGGATCAGGCCTCGGTGAGGACCTTGTCGAGGAGAACCTCGGCTTCGTCCTTGGTGCTCTTCTCCGCCAGAGCAACCTCACCGACGAGGATGTCGCGAGCCTTCGCGAGCATGCGCTTCTCTCCGGCCGAGAGACCACGCTCACGCTCACGACGCCAGAGGTCACGAACAACCTCGGCAACCTTGAGGGGGTTGCCGGAAGCAAGCTTCTCGAGATTGGCCTTGTAACGCCGCGACCAGTTCGTCGGCTCCTCGGTGTGCGGAGCGCGGAGGACGTCGAAGACCTTACCCAGGCCTTCCTCGCCAACCACTTCGCGCACGCCGACGATCTCGGCGTTCTCAGCGGGCACCCGCACGGTCAGATCGCCCTGAGCGACGCGCAGCACGAGATACTGCTTTTCTTCGCCCTTGATGACCCTTGTTTCGATTGCCTCGATGAGTGCGGCCCCGTGGTGGGGGTAAACAACGGTCTCGCCGACACTGAAAACCATAGGTTCGAAGCCCCTTTCGCTGTGTCTAGGGTAACACGCTCAGGCAGCTATGTCCCGCCCAGCCGGTGACTGTTAGTGCAGCTCAGAGGCCCTGTGATGGGCGTTTCTGCGGCTTGACAGAAGCGCCCGGAGCTGCCTCAGTGACTCTGAGTGACCAGTTGGCTACGGCATTGGCGTACGGGTCGGATATTTCGCACCTACGGCGTTTGTGAGGTCAAGCTTATCGCTAAGGTCCGGAAGCGCGCACTACTGGCGGTCGGGCCCCGCGTAAGGAAGGCTGGACGCAAGGTCCCCGACCGAAGAACGACTGGTCGGCCCGGGGGGAGGGTGAGTCGATGGCTGGTGCGAGCGACAACGGCGGATGGCCGGACGACCTGCCTGACCTGCCCGAGGAGTGGGGCGTCATCGTCATCCCCGACGACCTCTCCGAACTGTCCGACGAGGTCGACGCCGTCCGCGCTGAGCTGCGGCTGGCCGACCCGCCGACCCGTTGGCAACGGCTGATCCGCCGCCCCGGGGTCCGCCGTCTGCGCCGGCTCGCCACCACCACACTGCGCGCCCCGGTGCTGATCATCTCGCTCGCCGTGCTGGTCACCGTGGCCAGCCTCTTCGCCTCGGCGTGGCCCGGCCCGCCCCGCCAACCGGCCACCCAGCGCACCGCGAGCACGACCCCTGAACAGGCCACGACCCTGCCCGCGCTCGAGCTGGTGGCCTCCGACGGCGCCACCGTGCCGCTGCGGGGCCGGCTACCGGCTGTCATCCTGCTCGTCGACGGTTGTGCCTGCGCCGCGCTGGTTTCCGACACGATTGACGCGGTCGGCCCCGAAATCGCCGTGATAACCGTCTCGGCCGCGACCGCTTCGGCGTCGGCCGCGGGCACCCCGCCGACAGGTGCCACGCCCCCGGCGAACGGGAAGACTGTGCGAATCCTGAACGATCCGACAGGCAGCCTGCGCAGCCATCTGAACCTCGGCAACCCCGACACGACGGCGGCCGCCGTGCTGGTCAACCGCAGCTCGCAGATCGTGCGCCTGGTGCCGCGCACGGCCACGGTCGACGACTTCCGGGCCGACCTGGCCCGCCTGTGAACGGCCCGGCTAGTCGACCACGCGCTGCAGCGAATAGCGGAACACGACCGGGCCGTCGTCGCTCACCACGACAGTCATCCGCATCGTGCCGCCCAGGCCCACCTCGAAGCTCTCCGGTGGCCGTCCCTCGGAACAATGCACGCCCAGACCCGAGTCGTTGCCGATGCGGCTCAGGCTGACCCGCACCATGCTGCCGGACTCGCCCCGGCAGACCGTCGACACCAGGTAGGAGCCGGTGTCGACGAACGCCTCGAACGAGTGCACCCCGCCGGACTCCAGCTCCGACGTCTCGGCCGCGGCCTGACCGTCGACGTCGGGGATCTGCTGCTCGACCGCGGAGCGCCACTGGGCGGTCGGGTCGGCCGGGGCCTCCGGCGGCGCCGAGAGGACCCACCAGGTGGCTCCGCCGACGACCAGCGCCGCCGCCGTCGTGTAGAGGACCGCGCCCCGTGTCCGCTCACCCGTCACGCTCCGACTGTAGAAGCAGCGTGCCGTAGAGCGTGAGTCCCGGGCCGAAGGCCAGCATCACCACCCGTCGCGGGGGCACCGGACGGCGACGGAGAGCGTCGAGGACCAGCAGCACGGTCGGCGACGAGCAGTTCCCGTACGTGGAAAGCACATCGCGGGACGCAGCGAGCGCGTCGTCGCCGAGTCCGAGCTGCTGCTGCACCACATCGAGGATCTTGGGGCCGCCGGGATGGATCGCCCAGCCGTCGACGTCGCCGATGCTCAGCCCGTGCCGGCCCAGCAGGTCGTCGACGAGCTTGCGGACGTGCAGCTCGAGCACGGCCGGCACCTGCGGGGACAGCCCCATCCGGAAGCCGGCGTCGGTGACCTCCCAGGTCATGTGGCCGGCGGTGGTCGTATCGGTGACCGCCGCGACGTCGCGCACCACAAGCCCGGACCCGCCCGGGGTGAGCACCACCGCGGCCGCCGCGTCGGAGAACAGCGCGTGCGACACGATCTGCTGGAAGTCCGTACGCACCGCGGCCGGTTGCAGGTGCAGGCTGGTCAGTTCGGCGCAGAGCAGCAGGCCGGGTTGCTCGCGGGCGGTCACGAAATCGGCCACCGCGCCCAGCCCGGGCAGCGCCGCGTAACACCCCATGTGCCCGACGAAGAGCCGCTGGACCGACGCCGACATGCCCAGGTCACGGGCGAGCAGAATGTCGAGTCCGGGCGTCGCGTAGCCGGTGCACGAGCAGACCGCGAACAGGCCCAGGTCACCCGCGCCGAGGCCGGCTGAGGCCAGCGCGCGGCTCACCGCCTCCTTGCCGAGCGGCACGGCCTCGGCCTGGTAGCGGCGCATCCGCTGCTCGGTGGTCCAGTCCGACACGTCTTCGAGCAGCGGGCTGACCGCCGCCTGCCGGGTACGGACCCCGGAGTTCTCGAAGATCCGCTTGGCCAGCGTCCGGCGGGTGCCGGTGTAGTGGTGGGCGAAGTAGTTGTCCCAGAGCTCACTCTGCACGGCCGAGGGCGGCAGTGCCGTCCCCACTCCCGCGATGGTCGCGTTGCGATTCACTTGTGCCTCCTAGGCCGCACCCCGCCGCCGATTTGAATCCGTGCAATCACCAGCGAGGGGCCGACCCCTCCGAGTCCGCGTCGCCGCCCAGCGCGTCCACCCCGAGCCAGTCCGCGCAGACGTCGCTGGTCGCCGGCTGCAGCGAACCGGCCCGGGCGTCCCGGTAGAGCCGCTCCAGCGGGTGGCCGCGGCGCATCGCCGACGTGCCCGCGGCCTCGAGCATCGACGCCGCCACCTCGGCCGCGGTCGTGCCGGCGAGCAGCTTGGCCCGCCACACCCAGCGGGTCGTCTCGGCCTCGCCGGGCTGCTCGTCGACCCGCCGGGCCGCCTCCATCACCGCCAGGTGGGCGGCCGCGACCGCGGCGTCGGCCCGCCCGATCCGCGACCGGATGGCCGGCAGGTGGCCCAGCTTGCGCTCGTTGACGTGGGCGACCGCCGCGTCCACGGCCGCACGGGCCACCCCGACGTAGACGGCGGCATAGCTCGCGACCATCCAGTGCGGGGCCAGCTGGGCGACGACCAGCGCCAGGCCCTCGACGCCGCCCAGCAGCGCCCCGGACGGCACGGTCACGTCGACGTGCAGGTCGTGCGAGCCGGTGGCGCGCATGCCGAGCGCGTCCCAGGTCGGGTCGACCCGCAACCCCTCGCCGGCCGGCACCAGGAACTGGGAGACCTGGGACTGGTCGGCGACGCTGCGGGCGGCGACCAGATAGGCGTCGGCGTGACCGGCCCCGGAGCAGAACGTCTTGGCGCCCTGGATGCGGTAACCCTCGGGCACCGCCTCGTAGACCGTGCTGAGCTGGGACAACCGGGAGCCGGCGCCACGCTCGCTCATCGCCACCGCGTACCACTTGCCCTCGGCGGCCGCCCGCAGGTGGTTGTCGCGGGCCTCGATCGCCTCGGGCGGCAGCCCCAGGGCGTCGGCCAGTTCGTCGGTCACGCCGGCCAGGGCACCGGTGACCGAGGCGTGCATGTTGAAGATCAGCGCGGTCGCGCCGTTGCCGCGGGCCAGTTCGTAGGCGGTCGCCGCGTACTGCGCGAAGCCGGCCCCGGCGCCGCCCAGCCGGGCCGGGACCATCAGGCCGAACAGGCCGGAGGCGCGCAGGTCGGCGAAGTCGTCGGCGGGGAAGGCGCCGTCCCGGTCGTAGGCGGCGGCGCGGGCCGCGAACCGGGGCGCGAGCCGCCGGGCCTCTTCGATCATGCGATCTCCTCTGCCTTGCGGCCACGGCCCTGATAGAGCACGGCGGTCGAGCGGGTGGGGACGATGCGGCCCAGGGGGCCGGTCGCCGGGAAGCGGCCCAGCCAGCGCACGAGGCCGGGAACGCTGGGACGGGCGCCGCGCACCTGGAGGCGTACGCCGTGGGAAGCGCACTCCGCGGTGAGCCGGCGCGGGTCGACGAAGAGCGCGGGGTCGTGCAGCCCGACCGGCGCCAGACCGAGCAGTTCACCCAGCGTGACCGTCACGAAACGGCTGAGCGCGTTGTCGTTGACCGTGTCGAGCACGAGCAGCCCGCCCGGCGCGAGCACCCGGCAGAGCTCGGCCACCGTGCCCGGCAGGTCGGTGACGTGTTCGAGGATCTCGCCCGCGACCACCACCTCGGCCGAGCCCGTGGCCAGCGGCAGGGCCGTCACGTCGCCCCGGACGGCGCGCACACCCCGCGCGGCCGCCTGCCGCAGGCCCGGACCGCGCAGATCGACCCCGACGTGGGTGTAGCCCTTGCCGGCCAGGTGCGGCGCCATCAGCCCGCCGCCGCAGCCCGCGTCGACCAGCACCGCCCCGGGTGTGCGGGCGGGCGGGATCAGCCGCGACCGGGCCTCGGCCAGCCAGTGCAGCAGCTCGAACCCCCCGCCCGGGCGCCACCACTCGTCGGCGAGACGGTCGTACTGACGCGGATCGTTACGAGCCATCGACGGCATGTGATCGAGCCTGGCATGCATCCGGCACACCCGCCACACTGCTCGCATGTCCCGAGCGCTGACAGTGATCAAGTCGTCCCATCCGGAGCCGGGCGGGGCCGTCACCGTGGCGATGACCTTGCTGGCGATCGGGGTCGGCCACCGCGGCTGGGCGATCCTGGGCGTTTTCCTCGCCGTGGGCGCGACCCAGCTGTCCGTGGGATGGGTCAACGACTGGCTCGATGCCGACCGGGACCGGGCGACCGGGAGGACGGACAAGCCGATCGCCTCGGGGGCGGTCTCCCGCCGTACGGTGGGTACCGCGGGTTTGACCGCCTCGCTCGCCATTCCGCTGCTGGGGCTGCCGTTCGGCCTGCTCCCGACGGTCCTGATCACGCTGGTGGGCGTGTCCGCGCTGCTCTACGACTGGCCGTTGAAGTCGACCGTGTTCTCGGTGGCGCCCTATCTGGTGGCGTTCGGGCTGCTGCCGGCGTTCGTCGTGGTCGCGCTGCCCGGGCATCCGGCGCCCCCGGTCTGGCTGGTCGCGGCGGGGGCGCTGCTCGGTGGGGGCGCGCACTTCGCCAACGTGCTGCCCGACCTCGCGGACGACGCGGCCACCGGCGTACGGGGTCTGCCGCACCGGCTCGGCGCGACGGGTTCCTCCATTTCGGCCGCGCTGCTCCTTCTGGGTGCGACACTCACGCTGGTCCTCGGGCCGCCCGGGCCTCCGTCGTGGGCGGGCTGGGCGGCCGCCACGGCCTCCGTCGTGGTCCTTCCGCTCGGTTGGTACGCGACCCGGCGCGCGAAGGGACGCGGTGTCGCCATGTTCCGCGCGGTGATCCTGGTCGCGCTGATCGACGTCCTCCTGCTGATCTTCAGCGGTCGGGTGGTGTGAATGGACGGGTCGGCGCACGCGCCCGATCACCGACCTCTAGGCTGAGCCTGACGACTTGAGATGTCGTGGGTGTTCGGTTTGATCAGCTTGGAGGATCGTGATGCGCTCGCTGGGAACCCGCCGCGTCGCACTGGCCGCGGGTGTCGCCACGGTCGCCGTGATCGCGCTGGCCGGCTGCTCGGCCGGTCAGGTTGCCGAGACCGCCATGCTCAAGACCCCGATCTCGGGCCTGAACACGGAGAGCCCCGACGGGCGCCTGCTGATCCGCAACCTCCAGGTGGTCTACAACGACCCCGAGGGCTACCCGGCGAACAGCGACGCGCCCCTCGAGATCAGCCTGTTCAACCAGACCACCGACGAGATGACCGTCCTGATCAGCAGCAAGCCGCTGCAGGACGAGGTGGCCGGCGTCGTCTCGGCCCAGCAGATCGGCCTGACCGGCTCGGCCGCCCCGGCCGCGTCCGCCTCGGCCGCGGCGCCGTCGACGCTTCCCTCGGCGGGCGCCTCGAGCGCACCGGCCACGCCGGCCGAGCCCGCGCTGGAACCCGCCCGCATCACCATCCCGCCGCTGGGCAGCGCGGTCTATCTGCCCGAGGACGACCAGAAGCTGATGGCCGCCGGCCTGAGCGACGAACTGGTGCCGGGCCACTCGCTGAGCCTCGTGCTCGAGGTGAGCGGGCAGTCGCAGCCGATCGAGCTGACCGCGCCGTTCGCCGTCCCGCTCTCGCCCGCCTCGCGTGCGCCGGGCGAGGCCGGCGAGAACCACGAGTAATTTGTCGTACCGTCCCGCTAGCTTTGCGGGGTGACATCGTCCCGCACGGCCGCCAAGGCCGCCCGCCCCGCCTTCGTCTGCGACGCCTGCGGCTTTCAGCCGCCCAAGTGGCTGGGCCGCTGCACCGAGTGCGGTGAGTGGGGTTCGGTCGTCGAGTCCACCGTGAGCACCCCGCTCGGCTCCGGGCGGGTGGTCAGCTCACGCATGCCGGCCGAGCCGGCCCGCCCGATCGCGCAGATCAGCGCCGCCCCGGCCAAGGCCGTGCCGACCAACGTCGGCGAGCTCGACCGGGTGCTCGGCGGTGGCCTGGTGCCCGGCGCGGTCGTGCTGCTGGCCGGCGAACCCGGTGTGGGCAAGTCCACTCTTCTGCTCGACGTGGCCCAACAGTGGGCGGCCGGCGCCGGCACACCGTCCCTGGTGGTCAGCGGCGAGGAGTCGGTGAGCCAGGTGCGGCTGCGGGCCGAGCGGCTCGGCGCCCTGCACGACAAGCTCTTCCTGGCCTCCGAGAGCGACCTCGGCGCGGTGCTCGGCCACCTCGACGCGGTCAAGCCCGGCCTGCTCATCGTCGACTCGGTGCAGACGATCTCCGCCCCGGGCACCGAGGGCGTCTCGGGCGGCGTCACCCAGGTCCGGGCGGTCACCGCCGCGCTGGTCGGCGTGGCCAAGGAACGCGGCATCGCCACCGTGCTGGTCGGCCACGTCACCAAGGACGGTCAGGTCGCCGGCCCCCGCGTGCTCGAGCACCTGGTCGACGTCGTGCTGCACTTCGAGGGCGACAAGCATTCGTCGCTGCGGCTGGTGCGCGGTGTGAAAAACCGGTACGGCGCGGCCGACGAGGTGGGCTGCTTCGAGATGAACGAGAGCGGCATCACCAGCCTGGCCGACCCGTCGGGCCTGTTCCTCACGCGTTACAACGAGCCCGTGCCCGGCACGTGCGTGACGGTGGCCATGGAGGGCCGGCGTGCGCTGGTGACCGAGGTGCAGGCGCTGATCGGGGCCGAGGTGCAGGGCTCCCCCCGGCGTACGGTCTCGGGGCTCGACAGTGCCCGGCTGGCCATGGTGCTGGCCGTGCTCGAACGCCGCACCAAGCAGCTCAAGCTCTACAACCGCGAGGTCTTCGCGGCCACGGTCGGCGGCATCCGGCTGATCGAGCCGTCGGCCGACCTCGCCATGGCGCTCGCCGTCGCGTCCGGCGGGCTCGACCTGGCGATGGCGCCCCACCTGGTGGCGATCGGCGAGGTCGGGCTGACCGGCGAGATCCGGCGGGTCGGCGCGGTCGGCCGACGGCTGGCCGAGGCGGCCCGGCTCGGCTTCAAGGCGGCCCTCGTGCCGCCCGGCTGCGCCCCCGAGGCACCCCGCGGCATCGAGGTGATCGAGGTCGGTGACCTGCGCTCCGCTCTGCAGTCGGCGGCCCGGGTGTCGGCCGCCCACGGCGGTGACCGTAAGTGACGTTTCATCACGCTACGGAGCATTCATCGAACCACGGCTCGTTGGGGTGGATGACAGTCCGTAGAATGTCCAGGTGCCGCTCGACCGCGATGGTTCCAAGCCCGCCGCCAGCCCGACGCCACGACCAGGCGTCAACGGCTCGGTGCATCGTCCGGCTCCCACCGCCGCAGCCGGCCCCGGCCTCACGGGCGGCGGCGTGAGCGGCGATCCCCTACGCGCCAATCTGGCCCTCATGGCCCCCGGCACGGCGCTGCGCGACGGCCTCGAACGCATCCTGCGCGGCCGCACCGGCGCGCTGATCGTGCTCGGCCACGACGCCGTCGTCGAGAGCATCTGCACCGGCGGCTTCCCGCTCGACGTCGAGTTCTCGGCGACCCGCCTGCGCGAGCTGTGCAAGATGGACGGGGCGGTCGTGATGTCGAGCGACGGCACCCGCATCGTGCGGGCCGCCGTCCACCTCATGCCCGACCCGTCGATCCACTCGGAAGAGTCCGGCACCCGGCACCGCACGGCCGAGCGGGTCGCGAAGCAGACCGGCTTCCCGGTGATCTCGGTCAGCCAGTCGATGCACATCATCGGGCTCTATGTGAACGGCCAGCGGCACGTCCTCGACGACTCGGCGGCCATCCTGTCGCGAGCCAACCAGGCGCTGGCGACCCTGGAGCGTTACAAGCTGCGCCTCGACGAGGTCTCCGGCACGCTGTCGGCGCTGGAGATCGAAGACCTGGTCACCGTGCGTGACGCGGTGGCCGTCGTGCAGCGGCTCGAAATGGTCCGCCGCATCGCCGACGAGATCTCGGGCTACGTGGTCGAGCTGGGCACCGACGGGCGGCTGCTCGCGCTGCAGCTCGACGAGCTCATGGCGGGTGTCGACGCCGACCGCACCCTGGTCATCCGCGACTACCTTCCGACCGGCCGCAAGGCCCGCACCCTCGACGAGGGCCTGGTCGAGCTCGACCTGCTCACCGCGACCGAGATGATCGACCTGGTGGCCGTGGCCAAGGCGATCGGCTACCCCGGCGCCAGCGACTCGCTCGACGCGGCGGTGTCGCCGCGCGGCTTCCGGCTGCTGGCCAAGGTGCCGCGCCTGCCCACCCAGATCGTCGACCGTCTGGTCGACCACTTCGGCAGCCTCCAGCGCCTGCTCGGGGCCACGGTCGAAGACCTGCAGGCGGTTGACGGTGTGGGTGACGCGCGGGCCCGCGGCGTACGGGAAGGGTTGTCCCGCCTGGCCGAGGCGTCGATCCTCGAGCGTTACGTCTGACGTCGCCCCTGGTCGTGCCGGCCGCCGTGGTGCTCTTCGCCTACGGCACGATCGTCCACGTCGTCCAGCTGGCGATGGGCGGCTATCCCGAAATGCCCGGCTGGCTGGCGGCCTATTTCGTGTCGCTCACCTTCCTCGACGCGCTGGCCGTCGTCCTGCTGCTGTGCCGTCCCGCCGCGGGTCTGGTGCTCGGATGCTTCATCATGGTCACGGACGCGGCGGCCAACTTCTACGCCAACTACGTCGTCGACAACTCCCCCGGCCTGACCGCCGGGCGCGTCGGCCAGGCCGTGATCACCCTGCTGGCCGTCGCTCTGGTCACCCTGACGCCCCGCACGCGGCAAGCCCTGCGGCGATAGATCGGTACTCGGGCGCCGCGGGAGTGGGTCGACCGTTCGGTTGATCGCCCGCACGCCTGATCTGTCCTGGGTCCGATGCGGAGTCGGGCCGGGTGTTCGTAGGCTCATTGATCATGATCAGCAACCGCTCCGCCGTCGTGGTGGCTCCCGTGGCCGGCGTTCTGCTGGGGGCGCTCGACTTCGTCTGGATCAAGTACGTGCCGTCGCCGTTCGGGGATCTGGGGAATTCCATCGCGGTCTGGGCGGTGGCGGCCTTCCTGCTGGCCTACCTGACCCGCTGGAGCTTGCCGGTGGGCGTGCTCGGGGCGGTCGTGTGCCTGGTCGTCGCCGTGCCGTTCTACTACCTGGCGGCCACGCTGATCCAGAACGACGACCTGTCCAACGCGTACAACGTCAACGCCCTTCTGTGGATGGGTCTCGGTGTCGTGGCGGGCCTGGTCTTCGGGGCGGCCGGGGTGATCGCGCGCCGGCCGGGTCGCCTGCGGACCGCGGCCCTGGCCATGCCCGGCGCCGTGATGTTCGCCGAGGCCGTGATCCAGTTGCGCCGCATCGGCGACCCCTCATACGACACGGCCGGTCAGGCGGAGTCGGGTGCGGTGCTGATCGTCCTGGGCGTCCTGCTCACCCTGCTGGTCGGCCGTTCGTGGCGGGAACGCGCCCTGGCCCTGCTGATCGCGCTTCCCCTGACGGCCGTCGGCTGGGTGCTGTTGTCCGTCACGGGATTCCGGTGAGCCGGACGATTCAGGCAAGCCTGACGTCGATGCCGTTGGCGTGGTCGGCTAGGCCGGCCCCGGTCACCGTCGCCCGCAGAGGCAGGATCTCGAGGCAGCGGCGTACGGCCGGGCCCATCTGCGGATTGGGCACGCGCATCGAGACCGTGCAGTGCGGCACCCAGCGGCCCGGCTCGTAGAGATCCCACGTCTCGACACCAGCGGCCGCCAGCCGCTCATGCACCGCGGCGTGGTGGGCCAGCAGCTCGGCGGTGGGGGTGACGCCCAGCCACAGCACCCGCCCGACGAACTGGCCGACGAAGTCCATGCTCAGGGTCAGGCCCCGGCCCACGGTCAGGCCGTCGAGGGCCTCGACGATCCTCGACGGCTCCAGTGAACGGGCGGCGGCCAGCGAGACGTGCGGGCGGTGCTTGTCGTTGAGCAGGGACTTCAGCGTCGGGATGCCCTCGTCCTCCAGGGCCCGCCACAGCGTGCGGACCCGGCGGGTGGCGTCCACGTCCAGGTAGAGCTCGAGCGCGGCGACCACTCAGGCGGTGATCGTCAGCGTGACCGGGTTGCTGACCAGGGTGCCGAGGCGGGCGCGCAGCTCGAACTGGCCGGGCGGCGGGTTCGGGCCCGACGCCGAGCCGCCGGTGCAGTTGCTCGACTGGCGGCCGTTCCAGGTGACCTTGTAGGTGAGTTCCTGACCCGGCGGGAGCTGACGCACGTCGCCGCCCTTGGCGGTGCTGCACGTGTCGGACGACCAGTATTTGCGGGCGCCGGAGTCGATGTAGAGCTCCTGCGGGTCGGCTCCGACGTCACGGGAACACGTCCGCTGGCTGTTGTTCTTGATCTTCAGTTCGATCTGGACCGACTGGCCGCGCTTGAGGTTCGTCGAGGCCGGAACCGGGGTCACGCTGAGCTCGCCGTCGGCGCAGGAGCCGTCGGCCGGAGCGGTCACGTTGTTGTTCTGCCCGCTGCCGGGGTCGGCGCCCCCGGTCGGCGGCAGCGTCTCGGTCGCGTCGCCCTCGCCGTCGCCCGCGGGCTGCGACTGGAGATCACCGGGGGCCGGCAGCGAGGGGCCGTTGTTGCCGGGCCGTCCGTCGAGGAACGACGGCTCGGGTGAGGCCGGCTCGGGCGTCGGCAGCTGCGACGAGTTCGACGTCGGGGTCTGCCCCTGTTTGTTGCCGTTCTTGTCGTCACCGCCGGAGCACGAAACGAACAGCACGATGATGCCGAGCAACAATGCGCCCAGCACAACCGCACGACGCCGCCAGTAGACGGCGGAAGGAAGGGGACCAACCGTCGATCGCATAGTGGGCCCCACGGTAAACCCGCGCGCCCGCGAGTCAGCCGCGACGCGCCGGGGTTATGCGACACCGACTCACAACGAAAGAGTCAGAGGTAGACCTTACGCTGGTAGATCGCGTGGGCCCCGGCGACACGATCGAGAAAAAGCTTTCCGGCGCAGTGGTCGATCTCGTGTTGCAACGCGCGCGCCTCGAACGCATCGGTGGTGATCGTCACCTCCTCGCCGCGGCCGGGCAGGGTCGCCGCGACCACGATCCGGCCGGCTCGCTTCACGTCGCCGGTCAGGTCGGGCACCGACATGCAGCCCTCGCGGCCGGCCTTCCAGCGACTGGCCTCGATGATCTTCGCGTTGCACAGGACGAACGCGCCGTGGGTGGTCGCGGCCTTGGGGTGGCCGGTGACGTCGACCGCGAAAATCTGGGCGCCGATTCCGACCTGAGGTGCGGCCAGGCCCACGCAGCCGGGCGAGACCCGCATGGTGGCGACCAGGTCGGCCGCCAGCTGGACGATCGCCGGGTCGGCCGGGTCGACCTCGTCGCCGACCGTGCTGAGCACCGTCGCCGGGGCGGTGACGACCGGCAGAACCTTGCCCTCCGGCCCGTCCCAGGCGATCGGCGACGTCACAGCATCTCCGACTCGGCGCGCCGCAGGGTCACCTCGACGCCCAGTTCGGCGGCGGCGACCGCGAGCTGCTCGGCGAGTTCGTCGGCGGCCCCGACCGGCAGGTCGACCTCGGCGATCAGCACGTAGAGGGTGCCGGTCAGACGCGTACTCAGATCGGTGATGTTTCCGCCGCCGGCCGCGACCACGCGGGTCACCGCCGAGACGATGCCGAGCCGGTCGGCGCCGTGGACGCTCACCACGTACGGGTCACCGCTGTCCTTTTTGTCAGCTTCGGGGGCGACCGACCGCACCTCACTCACCACGTCGGCGAGAGGCGCCAGCGCGGCCTCGGCCTCCGCGAGAGACGGCCCGTTGCAGATCAGGGTCATCGTGAAGTGGCCGCGGAGGCGGGTCATGGTGGAGTCGGTCAGGTTGGCGCCGACCCCGGCCAGGGCCTCGGCCACGTCGGCGACGATGCCGGTCCGGTCGGGACCGATGACGGTGATGGCGAGCTCATGCACATGCTTACAGTAAGACCTGCCATGACTCTCGCCGATGACGCCATCACGTGGTTCGACAAGAACGCCCGCGATCTGCCCTGGCGGCAGCCCGACACCACCGCCTGGGGTGTGCTGGTGAGCGAGGTGATGCTGCAACAGACCCCGGTCGTACGGGTGGAGCCCGCCTGGCGCTCCTGGATGACGCGCTGGCCCACGCCGGCCGACCTGGCCGCCGACCCGCCGTCGGAGGCGATCCGCATGTGGGGCCGGCTCGGCTACCCGCGACGGGCGATGCGCCTGCACGCGTGCGCGGTGGCGATGGTCGAGCGCCACGACGGCGAGGTGCCGTCCGATCTCGACCAGCTGCTGGCGTTGCCGGGAGTGGGCACCTACACCGGGCGGGCGGTGGCGACCTTCGCGTACGGGCAACGCCACCCCGTCGTCGACACGAACGTGCGCCGCGTGGTGTCGCGGGCCGTCGAGGGCAAGCCCGACGCGGGACCCACCACCACCGCGGCTGACCTGGTCGCGATGGCCGACCTGCTGCCCGAGGAGCCGGCCCGGGCCGCCCGCGCCAGCATCGCCTTCATGGAACTGGGCGCGCTGGTCTGTGTCGCCCGCTCGCCGCGCTGCCACGAGTGCCCGTTCGAGGCCGTCTGCGCGTGGCGGCTCAGCGGTTCGCCCGCGCTCGAGGGGCCGAGCCGCAAGCCGCAGCGGTACGCGGGCACCGACCGCCAGGTGCGCGGCCTGATCCTCGAGGTGCTGCGGCACGCGACCGGCCCGGTCCCGCGGCAGCGCCTGGACGAGGTGTGGAACGACGACGTGCAACGGGCCCGGGCGCTGGCCGGGCTGGTCGAGGACGGCTTGGTCGAGCCGCTGGCCGAGGACGTTTTTGTGCTCGCCGGCGACGGGCCGCGGGTCGCTCCGCAGTCTCTGTGACAACCCTGGCCTTCCGTCGGCGTTGCCTCTATGGTGAACGCTAACATCGACCATCTTCACGCTCCCAGGTGCGACAACGACGCCACCGGTCGCGCACTCACGAGAGCGCGAACAAGGGGAGGACCCTCGTGGCCCGCTTCCGATCCCGCACGGCCGGCGCCTTGGTCGCCCTGGCCGCCCTACCTCTGGCGGTCGCCCCACCGGCCGCCGCCGCACCCACGCCCGACTACACGATCACGGTCGACCCGGCCACGAGCGGCCCGGCGATCGGCGACCAGATGTACGGCGTCTTCTTCGAGGACATCAACTACGGCGCGGACGGCGGCCTCTACGCCGAACTGGTCCGCAACCGCTCCTTCGAGTTCCAGGCGGCCGACAACCGCGCCTACACCGGACTGACCGGCTGGACCGTCACCGGCACCGCGGCCACGGTCGACGACACCGAGCGGCTCAACGAGCGGAACCGCACCTACCTGCGACTGAGCGGCCCGGGCAGCATCACCAACGCCGGCTACAACAGCGGCGTCGCGCTCCGGAAGGGCGACTTCTACGACTTCTCGGTCTGGGCCCGCAGCGACACCGGCTCGGCCCTGACGATCTCGCTCGCGACGGCCGGCGGCGCCGCTCTCGCCAACCCGCTCACGATCAACGTCAAGGGCAACACCTGGTCCCGGTACGCGGGGAAACTGCGCGCCACGAGCACCAGCGACGCCGGGCGGCTGACCGTGTCGGTGACCGGCACCGGCACCCATCGGCTCGACATGGTGTCGTTGTTCCCGCGCGACACGTACAAGGGACGCGCCAACGGCCTGCGCGCGGACCTGGCCGAGAAGGTCGCCGCTCTGCGCCCCGGTTTCGTCCGTTTCCCCGGTGGCTGCCTGGTCAACACCGGCAGCCACTACGCGTACGACGCGGCCTCGGGCTTCCCGCGCGCTCGTTCGTACCAGTGGAAGGACACCGTCGGTCCGGTCGAGACCCGGGCCACCAACGCGAACTTCTGGGGCTACAACCAGAGCTACGGGCTCGGCTACTACGAGTACTTCCAGTTCAGTGAGGACATCGGCGCCGCCCCGCTGCCCGTGGTGCCGGCCCTGGTGACCGGCTGCGGCCAGAACCGGGCCACCGACGACCCGGCCCTGCTGCAACGGCACATCCAGGACACGCTCGACCTGATCGAGTTCGCCAACGGGCCGACCACCTCGACCTGGGGCAAACTGCGGGCGCAGATGGGCCACCCCAAGCCGTTCGGCCTGACCATGGTCGCCGTCGGCAACGAGGAGAACCTGCCCGAGGAATACTTCGCCAACTACCTGAAGTTCCGTGACGCGATCAAGGCGAAGTACCCGGCCGTCACGGTGATCAGCAACTCCGGGCCGGACGACATGGGCGTCACGTTCGACAACCTGTGGGCCAAGAACAAGGCCGCGGGCAGCGACATGGTCGACGAGCACTACTACAACAGCCCGAACTGGTTCCTGCAGAACAACGACCGCTACGACTCGTACGACCGCAGTGGCCCGAAGGTCTTTCTCGGCGAGTACGCGTCGCAGGACGCCAAGTTCTTCAACTCGCTGTCCGAGGCCGCCTACATGACCGGGCTCGAACGCAACGCCGACGTGGTGAAGATGGCCTCGTACGCGCCGCTGTTCGCCAACATCGACAACGTGCAGTGGCGGCCCGACCTGATCTGGCTCGACAACGACGAGTCGTGGGGCTCGACCAGCTATCAGATGCAGAAGCTGTTCATGACCAACGTGGGCGACCGGGTGGTGCCGTCGTCGGTGACCGGCGGCCGGGTCGTGCAGCCCAAGCCGATCACCGGCCGGGTCGGGTTCTCGACGTGGCGTACGGCGGCCCGGTACGACGACCTCAAGGTGACCACGCCCGACGGGACCGTGCTGCTCGAGGACAACTTCGACGACGGCAACGCGGACGGGTGGACGCCGATCGAGAACCGCGGCACCTGGGCGGTGGCCGACGGGGCGTACGCGCAAACCGACGTCGCCGCCGAGAACACGATGGTCGCGGCGGCCACCGACATCACCGCGACCGACTACGACATCACCGTCAAGGCCACCAAGACCGCCGGCGACGAGGGCTTCCTCATCCCGTTCGGGATCAAGGACTCGGGCAACTGGTACTGGTGGAACCTGGGCGGCTGGAACAACACCCAGGGCGCGATCGAGAAGGCCACCGGGACCGCGGCGGCCAAGGAACAGCTGATCACCCGGCCCGACACGGTCACCACCGGGCAGACGTACGACCTGAGGATCGAGGTCCGCGGCACGAAGGTGACCCTGATCCGCGACGGCGAGGTCTGGGGCAGCTTCGACGACAACGCCGTCACCGAGCCGTTCGCCCAGGTCGTGACCCGCGACGTCCGTACGGGCGAGTTGATCGTGAAGGTGGTCAACGCCTCGCCTTCCCCCGCGCTGACCAAGGTGGATCTCGGCGGCCTCCGGGTCGCTCCGACCGGCCGCATGACCGTGCTGACCGGCGACCCCGGTGAGCAGAACACCCGCTCGGCCGAGCCGATCCTGCCCGTGACCAGCACGGTCCGCGGCCTCGGCTCCACCTTCACCCGCACCTTCCCCGCGAGCTCGGTCACGTTCCTGCGTTTGGAGATCCGATGAAGCGCCGCACCCTGTTCGGAGTCGCGGCCGGGGCCGGTGTCGCCGGGCTCGCGACCGCCTCCTCGCCGGCCACCGCCGCCGAGCCGCGGACCGACGCCGAGATCTACGGTGTCCCGACCGTGCAGCCGCTGGTCACGCAGCGGGCCGACCCGTTCATCACGCCCCGCACCAACGGCATGTACTACTTCACCGGCTCGGTCCCCGAGTACGACCGGATCGCGCTGCGCGGCGCCTCCACCCTCGCCGGTCTCTCGGGGGCGGCCGAGACGGTGATCTGGCGGCGGCCGGCCAGCGGCAAGATGGCCGGGCACATCTGGGCGCCGGAGCTGCACCGTATCGACGGCAAGTGGTACATCTACTTCGCCGCCGGCGACTCCGACGACGTGTTCCGCATCCGCACCTACGTGCTCGAGTCCCCGCTGGCCGACCCGCTCGACGTGAGCGGCTGGCAGCTCAAGACCCAGCTGGCAACCGAGTGGGACGGCTTCACTCTGGACGCGACGACGTTCGCGCACCGAGGCCGGCGCTATCTGGTGTGGGCGCAGAGCGAGCCCGAGATCGCGGTCAACACCAGCCTCTACATCGCCCGGATGGGCACGCCGTGGTCGCTGGCGACCAAGCCGACCCGGATCACCACACCCACCCGCGACTGGGAGATCCAGGGGTTCCGGGTCAACGAGGGCCCGGCCGTGCTGATCCGCAACGGGCGGGTGTTCCTGACCTTCTCGGCCAGCGCCACCGACGCCCGTTACTGCATGGGCCTGCTCACCGCGGACGCCGACGCCGACCTGCTGCGGCGCGAGTCGTGGGTGAAGACACCCGACCCGGTCTTCGTGACCTCGGCGGCGACCTCACGCTACGGGCCGGGGCACAACTCGTTCACGGTCGCCGAGGACGGCCGTACGGACGTGCTGGTCTACCACGCCCGCGACTACCGGGACATCACCGGCGACCCGCTCTACGACCCCAACCGGCACGCGCGGGTCCAGCGGCTCTACTGGCATCCGGACGGCACCCCGCTGTTCGGCGTGCCGGTGGGCGAGGGCGGCCCGATCGTCCGCATCTCCCCCGCCGATCACCCCGACGATTTCGTACGGCACTCGACCGGCGGCGCTCTCGTCGTCGAGCGGGCGCCGCGCGACCTGGCCGCGACCCAGTTCCGCTTCGAGGCCCGCACCGACGGCACCGAGGTGCTGCGTTCGGTCGACCACCCCGACCAGTACCTGGGCAGCGGCCTGCGCCTGTCCACGACGCCGCTCGGGCTGCGCCGGGAGACCACCCGCACCGGCCTCAAGCTCCGCGCGGAGAGCGGCGGTTATCTGCGGATCTCCGGTACGACCGTCTCGCTCGGCCCGGCCGGCACCGTCCTCCGGCTGAGCTGACCCCCGACGCCGCGCACGTGGTCCCCCCGCCGCGTGCGCGGCCCTCCCTCGGGCTGCACACGCCTCGCGTACGCGGAAGCGGCCCTCACCAACCGCAACCAACCGCCTCGCCGGAAGCGAACCGAGGTTCGGGGCGGGGGATGGTCCACGCAGGGATCAAGCCTGACCGCCCGGAGTGGGCCATCCCCCGCCCCGAACCGTCCCACCGCGACCACAAGAAAGCGGCCCGGCGCGCAAAACGCACCGGGCCGCTTCCGTATTACAGGCTTACTCCTCGGTGGCAGTTGCTCCGAGGTCGGCCGGAACCGCGTCGGGAACCGCGACCCCACGGTCGGCGCCGTGGAAGGTCAGCTTCGACTTCTCGACGTTCTCCGGGTCGCCCTCGCAGTCGACCACCACGATCTGGCCGGGGCGCAGCTCGTTGAAGAGGATCTGCTCGGAGAGGGTGTCTTCGAGGTCGCGCTGGATCGTGCGACGCAGCGGCCGCGCGCCCAGCACCGGGTCGAAGCCCTTCTTGGCCAGGTACTTCTTCGCGTTGTCGGTCAGCTCGAGGCCCATGTCCTTGTTCTTGAGCTGGGACTCGATGCGCGACGTGAAAATGTCGACGATCTGCAGGATCTCTTCCTGGCGGAGCTGGTGGAAGACGATCGTGTCGTCGATGCGGTTGAGGAACTCCGGGCGGAAGTGCTGCTTCAGCTCGTCGTTGACCTTGACCTTCATCCGGTCGTAGTTGCTCTCGACGTCTTCCGAGGCCTGGAAGCCCAGGGAGACCGCCTTGGCCACGTCACGCGTGCCGAGGTTGGTGGTGAGGATGATGACCGTGTTCTTGAAGTCCACGATCCGGCCCTGACCGTCGGTCAGGCGACCGTCCTCCAGGATCTGCAGGAGGGTGTTGAAGACGTCGGGGTGAGCCTTCTCGATCTCGTCGAAGAGGACCACGGAGAACGGCTTGCGGCGGACCTTCTCGGTCAGCTGGCCACCCTCGTCGTAACCGACGTAACCGGGAGGGGCACCGACGAGGCGGGACACCGTGTAGCGGTCGTGGAACTCCGACATGTCGAGCTGGATCAGCGCGTCTTCCGAGCCGAAGAGGAACTCGGCCAGCGCCTTGCTGAGCTCGGTCTTACCGACACCGGACGGGCCGGCGAAGATGAACGAGCCGGAGGGGCGCTTCGGGTCCTTCAGACCGGCCCGCGTGCGCCGGATCGCCTTGGAGACGGCCTTGACCGCGTCTTCCTGGCCGATGACCCGCTTGTGCAGTTCATCTTCCATGCGGAGCAGACGGGAGGTCTCTTCCTCGGTCAGCTTGTAGACCGGGATGCCGGTCCAGTTGCCGAGGACCTCGGCGATCTGCTCGTCGTCGACCTCGGACACGACGTCGAGGTCGCCGGCCTTCCACTCCTTCTCCCGCTGCGCCTTCTGGCCCAGCAGCTGCTTCTCCTTGTCACGCAGCTGGGCGGCGCGCTCGAAGTCCTGCGCGTCGATCGCGGACTCCTTGTCGCGACGCACCTGGGCGATGCGCTCGTCGAAGTCGCGGAGGTCCGGCGGCGCGGTCATCCGGCGGATGCGCATCCGGGCGCCGGCCTCGTCGATCAGGTCGATCGCCTTGTCGGGCAGGAAGCGGTCCGAGATGTACCGGTCGGCCAGCGTCGCCGCGGCCACCAGGGCGGCGTCGGTGATGCTGATCCGGTGGTGGGCCTCGTAGCGGTCGCGCAGACCCTTGAGGATCTCGATGGTGTGCGCCAGCGACGGCTCGCCGACCTGGATGGGCTGGAAGCGGCGCTCGAGAGCGGCGTCCTTCTCCAGGTGCTTGCGGTATTCGTCGAGGGTGGTGGCACCGATGGTCTGCAGCTCGCCGCGGGCCAGCATCGGCTTGAGGATGCTCGCCGCGTCGATCGCGCCCTCGGCGGCACCCGCACCCACCAGGGTGTGGATCTCGTCGATGAACAGGATGATGTCGCCCCGGGTGCGGATCTCCTTGAGCACCTTCTTGAGGCGCTCCTCGAAGTCACCGCGGTAACGCGAGCCGGCGACCAGCGCGCCGAGGTCGAGCGTGTAGAGCTGCTTGTCCTTGAGCGTCTCGGGCACCTCGCCCTTGACGATCGACTGGGACAGGCCCTCGACGACCGCGGTCTTGCCGACGCCCGGCTCACCAATGAGGACCGGGTTGTTCTTGGTGCGGCGGGACAGCACCTGCATGACCCGCTCGATTTCCTTCTCGCGCCCGATGACCGGGTCGAGCTTGCCCTCGCGGGCGGCCTGGGTCAGGTTGCGTCCGAACTGGTCGAGCACCAGCGACGTCGACGGCGCGGCCTCGCCCGCCGCCGCACCGGCCGCGGCCGGCTCCTTGCCCTGGTAGCCCGAGAGCAGCTGGATGACCTGCTGACGGACGCGGTTGAGGTCGGCGCCCAGCTTCACGAGGACCTGGGCGGCGACGCCCTCACCCTCGCGGATCAGGCCGAGCAGGATGTGCTCGGTGCCGATGTAGTTGTGGCCGAGCTGCAGCGCCTCACGCAGCGACAGCTCGAGAACCTTCTTGGCGCGGGGCGTGAACGGGATGTGCCCGCTCGGCGCCTGCTGACCCTGGCCGATGATCTCTTCGACCTGCTGCCGCACTCCCTCGAGGGAGATGCCCAGGCTCTCCAGAGCCTTGGCGGCGACGCCCTCACCCTCATGGATCAGGCCGAGCAGGATGTGCTCGGTCCCGATGTAGTTGTGGTTGAGCATCCGGGCCTCTTCTTGGGCCAGGACGACAACCCGTCGCGCTCGGTCGGTGAACCGCTCGAACATGCCCTCGTGCTCCTCACGTGCCGTGCGCCAATGTCTGGCGGGGCCAGCGCACGGGCATCGGTGATGCCCGCACTAATAACTCTATCGCCGCCGGGTGGTCTTGCTGGGCCCTCGCGGCCCCTCGAAACCGTCCGCAACGTTGATTTAGCCAACTTCGCACGCTCAGAGCCTGTTCCCCCAGCCGAACGGCTACGCGGACAGCGAAATTGCCGATCCGTCATCCACAGCCTGTGGACAACGTTGTCCCCACCTGTGGATAACCCTACGGGGGCACGACGAAGATCGAGCGAAAAGCAGCGGGTCCGAGCAGTCTGGCGTCGCTTCGCTCCGCGGGCGGGCGCCTTGTAACCGACGAGAAGACGCGCTGGCCGCAGCGACTGCAAACCCCACAGTCGTTGCGGCCAGTGCGTCTTCTCGTCGGCGGCACCCGCGGCACAGTGTGCGGCGGACCCTGCTGCGTCTTGTCCGGGGTGGTCGGGTCAGTTACGACCCGGTCCCTTGGCGTGGAACTCGTCCACGATCTCCTGCGGGATACGACCCCGGTCGGAGATGTCCTTGCCGGCCTTCTTGGCCCACTCCCGGATCGCCTTGTTCTGCTCGCGGTCGGCGGTCGCACCGCCGCGGCCCCGGGCGGCCCGGCCGCCGACGACGACCCCGCCGCGGGCGACCTTGGCACCGGCCGCTACGTACGGGTCGAACAGCTCCCGCAATTTGGTGGCGTTCTTCTCCGACAGGTCGATCTCGTACTGAATGCCGTCGAGAGCGAACTTCACCGTCTCGTCGGCGTCGCCCCCGTCGATGTCATCGACCAGCTTGTGAATGATCTGCTTGGCCACGCGCCGTTATCCTCCCGAACACAGGTTCTCCCCACAGCAACGCACAGACAATAACGCCAAGGCGCAGTCGCCCGTCAATGGCGGTCGGAACATTTCCGCGTTTGGATTTCCGCCGGGCCGGCAGAACTTACTCCGGACGGACCAGCGGGAAGAGGATCGTTTCCCGAATGCCGAGCCCGGTGAGCGCCATCAGAAGCCGGTCGATTCCCATTCCCATCCCGCCGCTGGGCGGCATTCCGTACTCCATGGCACGGAGGAAATCCTCGTCCAGCTGCATCGCCTCGGCATCGCCGCCGGCCGCCAGCAACGACTGCGCGAGCAACCGCTCACGCTGCACCACCGGGTCGACCAGCTCGGAATAGGCGGTGGCCAGTTCGAAGCCGTTCACGTACAGGTCCCACTTCTCGGTGAGGCCCGGCGTTTCCCGGTGTGCACGGGTCAGCGGAGCGGTCTCTTCGGGATAATCCCGCACAAAAGTCGGCGCCTGCAGGGTGTGCTGGACCAGGTGCTCGAACAGCTCCTCGACGAGCTTGCCGGGGCCCCACTTCGGGTCGACGGAAAGGTCGTGCTTTTCGGCATACCGCTGAAGTTGCGCGATATCGGTCCCGGGCGTGACTTCTTCGCCGAGCGCGTCGGAGAGAGAGCCATAGAGCGTGACCGTCGCCCACTCGCCGCCGAGATCCAACTCGGCGCCGTCGAAGTGCGTCACTACGTGTGATCCGGCGACTGCGAAGGCGGCTTCCTGAATCCACTCACGCGTCTGCTGTTGCATGACGTTGTAGTCCGCGTACGCCTGGTAGGCCTCGAGCATCGCGAACTCCGGAGAGTGGGTCGAGTCCATACCCTCATTGCGGAAGTTCCGGTTGATCTCGAAGACGCGGTCGATGCCGCCGACGACGGCCCTCTTCAAAAAGAGTTCGGGCGCGATCCGCAGATAGAGATCGGTGTCGAGAGCGTTGCTGTGCGTCACAAACGGACGGGCGGTCGCGCCACCGTGCAGCAACTGCAACATTGGCGTTTCCACCTCGAGATAATCGCGGCGGAAGAGCGATTCCCGAAGACTGCGCACGACGGTGGCCCGGGTGCGGACGGTGTCACGCGCCTGCGGGCGGACGATCAGATCCACGTACCGCTGACGGACCCGGGTCTCCTCCGAGAGCGGCTTGTGCGCCACGGGCAGCGGGCGCAACGCCTTCGCGCTCATCGCCCAGCTGTCGGCGAGCACGGACAGCTCACCCCGGCGGCTGGTGATCACCTCACCGGTGACCGAGACGATGTCGCCCAGGTCGACCAGCTGCTTCCAGTCGGCCAGGCGCTCCTCGCCCACCTTGGCCAGCGAGAGCATGGCCTGGATCTCGGTGCCGTCGCCGTCGCGCAGGGTGGCGAAGCAGAGCTTGCCGCCGTTGCGGATGAAGATGAGCCGGCCGCTGACCGAGACCTGGTCGCCGGTGGCGGTGTCGGTCTCGAGGTCGGCGTACTGCTCCCGCACCTGCTTCAGCGACACCGTCCGGGGGACAGTCACCGGGTAGGGGGACACCCCTTCGGCGAGCATCCGGTCCCGCTTCGACCGGCGGACCCGCATCTGCTCGGGAAGGTCCTCGGCGGGATCAGGGACGGGCACATTCTGCTCGGTCACGGCACGACTCTCTGTACGAGTGGATAAGGCCGCTAAAGCCTACTCAGCCGCGCTCAGACGTTCCGCTCATATACCATCCGCAGCCCGATCAGCGTGATCATCGGCTCGTGGGCGGTGATCGTCTTGCACTCGTCCTTGACCAGCCAGGCCAGCCCGCCGGTGGCGATCACGGCCTTGACCGGGCCAATCTCGTCGATCATGCGGGTGACGATGCCGTCGACCTGACCGGCGAACCCGAAGTACATGCCGGACTGCAGGCACTCGACGGTGTTCTTGCCGATCACCGACTTGGGCTTGGCCGGCTCGACCTTGCGCAGCTGGGCGGCCCGGGCGGCGAGCGCGTCGAACGAGATCTCGATGCCGGGCGCGAACGCCCCGCCCAGAAACTCGCCCTTCTCGCTGATCACGTCGAAGTTGGTGGTGGTGCCGAAGTCGACCACGATCGACGGACCGCCGTAGAGGGCGTGCGCGGCCAGGGTGTTGACCACGCGGTCGGCGCCGACCTCCTTGGGGTTGTCGATGGCCAGCTGGACACCGGTCTTGACGCCCGGCTCGACGACCACGTTGGGCAGGTCGCCGTAGTAGCGCGCGAGCATCGTGCGCAGGCTGCGCAGGGCCGCCGGCACGGTCGAGCAGGCGGCCACCCCGGTGATCTCGACGGCGTCGCCGGCCAGCAGGCCCCGGAACATCAGGCCGAGCTCGTCGGCGGTGGACCGGGCATCGGTCTTGATGCGCCAGTTGTGCACGAGCTTGTCGCCGTCGAACGTCGCCAGCACCGTGTTGGTGTTGCCGATGTCAATGCAGAGCAGCACGGGGTAACCCTTTGTCTCGGGCCCCGGCGGTCAGCGGGGGCGCAGATCCATGGCTATGTCGAGGATGGGGGACGAGTGGGTCAGGCCGCCGACCGAGAGGTAGTCGACACCGGTCGCGGCGTAATCCGGAACCGTCTCCAAGCGTAAGTTGCCGGTCGCCTCGAGCTCGGCCCGGTCGCCCACCTCGGCGACCACCTCGCGCAGCAGGTCGGGCGTCATGTTGTCGCAGAGCAGGAACGTCGCCCCGGCCTCGACCGCCTCGACCGCCTCGGCCACCGTGGTCACCTCGACCTGCACCGGGATCTCGGGGAACTTCTCCCGTACGAGGCGGAACGCGGCCGTGATGCTGCCGGCGGCCAGCTTGTGGTTGTCCTTGATCATGGCCACGTCGTAGAGGCCCATGCGCTTGTTGGTGCCACCGCCGACCCGGACCGCGTATTTCTCCAGGTAGCGCAGGCCGGGCGTGGTCTTGCGGGTGTCGAGCACGGTGGCCTTGGTGCCGGCCAGCGCGTCGGCCCAGCGGCGGGTGTATGTGGCCACTCCGGACATGCGGCTGAGCAGGTTGAGCGCCGTCCGCTCGCCGGTGAGCAGGGCCCGCGTCGGGCCGGTGACCACGGCCAGCACGTCGCCACGCCGGACCCGGTCACCCTCGGCGACGCTCTGCTCGAACGTGGCCACGTGGCCCGACGTGTCGTTGAAGACGATCGCGGCGACCGGCAGCCCTGCCACCACGCCATCGGCCCGCGCCACCAGCTCGGCCGTGTCGACCTGGTCGGCCGGAATAGTGGCCTCGCTGGTCACGTCGTGCGGCGGCGAGCCCAGGTCTTCGGCCAGGGCCGTGCGGACGATCATTTCCACTTCGGCTACGTCGAGCTCGTTCATGGATCCCCCTGTGATCAGGCCATCTCTTCGAAGGTCTGTGCAAGCCCGGCCTTGCGGTCGAGCAGGTGCAGCAGGTGGCCGCGCCACTCGTCCTCGGCGACCGGGAAGTCTTCGCGCCAGTGGCAGCCACGCGTCTCACGGCGGGTGCGGGCCGCCGCCACCAGCACCGTCGCGACCGTGAGCAGGTTCGTCGCCTCCCAGGCGGCGTTGCGGGGGGTGTCGCGCTGCTCGGCCAGGCGGGCCAGTTCCTTGGCGGTGGCGCTCAGCGAGTCGGCCGAGCGCAGCACGCCGGCGCCCCGGGTCATCGAGCGCTGCAGCTCGGGGCGGACGGCCGGGGACACGACCCAGCCCGGATCGGCCGGCGTCGGCGCCGGGTCGGCCTGGGGTGGCAGGTCGCGGGCGATGTCGTCGGCGATGCGCCGGGCGAAGACCAGGCCCTCCAGAAGGGAGTTGCTGGCCAGACGGTTGGCGCCGTGCACGCCGGTGCAGGCGACCTCGCCACACGCGTACAGGCCGGGAATGCTCGTGCGCCCGTGCAGGTCGGTGCGGACGCCGCCGGACGCGTAGTGGGCGGCCGGGGCGACCGGGATCAGCTCGGTCGCCGGGTCGATGCCGGCCGCGCGGGTGGACGCGACGATGGTCGGGAAGCGCTGCTCGAGGAAGTCGCGGCCCAGGTGGCGGGCGTCGAGATAGACGTGGTCGGCGCCGGTGGAGCGCAGCACCCGGTGGATGCCCTTGGCCACCACGTCGCGCGGGGCCAGCTCGGCCAGCTCGTGCTGACCGACCATGAACCGCTTGCCGGTCTCGTCGACCAGGTGGGCACCCTCGCCGCGCAGCGCCTCGGAGATCAGCGGCCGCTGCACCGAGTTGACCGTCGAGGTGACGAACGAGGTGGGGTGGAACTGCACGAACTCGACGTCGGTGACGACCGCGCCGGCGCGCAGCGCGAGGGCCACGCCGTCGCCGGTGGAGACCGACGGGTTGGTGGTGGAGGCGTAGATCTGGCCCATGCCGCCGGTGGCCAGCACAACCGCGCGGGCCAGGATCGCGCCGACGCCGTCCTCGCTGCCCTCGCCCAGCACATGCAGGGTGATGCCGCAGGCCCGGCCGTCGGGGGCGCGCAGCAGGTCGAGCACGAGCGCGTGCTCGACCAGGCGGATCCACGGGTCACGGTGGACGGCGTCGTGCAGGGCGCGCTGCACCTCGGCCCCGGTCGCGTCGCCGCCCGCGTGCACGATGCGGTCGGCGCGGTGGCCGCCCTCACGGGTCAGCATCAGCGAGCCGTCGGGGTTGCGGTCGAACGAGGCGCCGAGACGGATCAATTCCCGTACGCGGGCCGGACCCTCCTCGACCAGGACGCGTACGGCGGCGGGGTCGCACAGCCCCACGCCCGCGATCTCGGTGTCGTTGGCGTGGGCGGCCGGGGTGTCGAGCGGGTCGAGCACCGCCGCGATGCCGCCCTGGGCCCACCGGGTCGAGCCGTCGTCGATATTGACCTTCGTGACCACCGTGACGTGCAGCCCCTGCTCGCGCAGGTGCAGCGCCGCGGTCAGCCCGGCCACGCCGGAACCGACGACGAGCACGTCGGTGGTCTCGTTCCAGCCCGGGTCGGCGGCGGCGAGCCGGCGGGGCAGCTCCGGGAGATCGGCGACATGCATCTGCTCAGTACACTCCGCCGGTACGACACCATGCGGCCGGGGTCGGACATTCGTGGTCACCGTTACTTGTACTGGACCGGAAGGCTCTTGACGCCCTTGCCGCGCAGCGACGACGTGAGTTCCATCCCGTCCAGCCAGAGGTAGCAGCGCACACCCCGGTCGCCGTCGGCCCAGACGTCCTCGCCGCCGGGCAGCGAGACCACGCCCGTACGGTATTGCAGGTCGGCGTCCTTGGGCACGCCGACGTAGTCCGCGATCAGGTCGCGGCAGCCGTCGTGGAACTTGGCCCAGGTGGCGTCGTCCTTCGGGTAGTCCAGGTCCTTGGCGTACCAGACCCCCGCGAACTCGCCGTTGTGCTTGGCCGCGCAGCCCACCGCGGGCATGGTGGCGATCGCGCCGTTGCCGTCGAGCTGGATGGCGTAGCAGGTCAGCATCACGTCGGAGCTGCCGTCGGCCAGCGCGTTGCGCAGGCTGCCCTCGCGCTGCACCAGGCCGCCGTCGTCCTCGACCGAGTTCAGCTCCAGCAGCTCGCAGCGGTACCAGCGGGCGCCGCCGCTCCAGGCCGCCTCGGTGGGGTGCGTGACGCCGATCCACAGACGCGCGTTGCGCCACGGCCCGCCGACGAAGGTGGTCGTCTTCTGGTCGCAGACCGAGTAGGCGGCCCGGGCGCCGGCCGAGCCGTCGGCGGGCGGGACGTCGGCGTCCGCGGCCGGCGACTCGTAGGCGCCGACGAACACGGTCTCGGTGCGGTGCCTACCCGAGCAGTCGATCTCCTCGTACGTACCGCGCGGGCCGACCGGGTTGAAGTTGGCGTTGTGGCAGGCGCCCTCGTTGGGCTCGAAGCCGGTCGCCGCCTCCATCGCGCCCCAGCCGTTGGTCAGGTCGCCGTCGACGCCGCCCGGTTTGCCGCAGCCCGCGACGAGCAGCACCGCGGCCAGGACGGCGGCGATGCCGAGCCGGTGTCGCATGAACTCACGCCTTCCCCGCGGGCCACAGATGTCCGATTTCTGATCATATGGCGACCGAAGGCGGGATCAGCGGAGTTCGAGGAATCCATTTCGGGCGGGCCGGCGCTTTCGGGTGCCCAGCGCTATCTGGCGGCCTGCGCTCTCAGGCGGCCCCGGCCCCCAGGGTCAGGGCGACGTTGTCGATCAAGCGGGTGCTGCCGACCCGCGCGGCCACGAGCAGGCGGCCCGGGCCCGCGGGCGGCGGGTCGCCCAGGTCGGCCCCGGTGAGGGCCAGATAGTCGACCCGGACCCCGGGCTCGTCGGCCAGGATCTTGGTCGCGGCGGCCAGCGCGACCGGGGCGTCGGTGTGCGTCGCCCCCTCGCGCAGAGCGCGGGAAAGAGCCAGAGCGGCCCGGCGGTCATCGGCCGAGAGGTATCGGTTGCGGCTCGACATGGCCAGGCCGTCCGGTTCCCGTACGGTCGGCACGCCGGCGATCTCCACGTCAAGTTCGAGATCGGCGACCATGCGGCGGATCAGTGCCAGCTGCTGGAAGTCCTTCTCGCCGAAGAACGCCACGTCGGCCCGGGTGAGCATGAGCAACTTCTGGACGACGGTGAGCATGCCCGAGAAGTGCCCCGGACGGCTCGCCCCCTCGAGGATCCCGCCGAGCGGCCCGGCGTTCATGGTGATCGACGGCGCGCCGGTCGGATAGACCTCGTCCCGGCTGGGCGCGAACACCAGGGCGACGCCCTCTTCCCGGCACGCCTCGACGTCGGCCTCGAGCGTGCGCGGGTATTTCTCGAAGTCCTCGTTCGGGCCGAACTGCAGCGGGTTCACGAAAATCGTGACGATCACGAAGTCGGCGCGCTTCCTCGCCTCGCGCATGAGCACGCGGTGCCCCTCGTGCAGCGCCCCCATGGTCATCACGACCGCGATCTCGCCCGGAACCGGCGCGACGGCGGTCGCCAGCTGGTCGCGCGTGTGGATCAGGTGGGTCATGCGGCACTCCCGATCTCGACCTGGGCCAGGACGTCGAGCAGCCGGGTCGCGTCCTGCGGGCGCAGGCGGCCGGCGGCGATGGCGCGGTCGGCCGTGCGGCGGGCGAGGGTCAGATAGGCCGGCCGGGCCTCGGACGGCATGCGCTCGAGGTGCTTGCCGACGGTGCCGGCGTCACCGCGCGAGACCGGCCCGGTCAGCGCCGCGTCGCCGAGGCGTAGCGCGTTGTCGAGGGCGGCGTGCAGCAGCGGGGAAAGAACGCGCGACGGCTGAGCGATGCCGGCCGCCCGCAGCAGGTCAGCCGCCTCGTTCACGAGCGTGACCAGGTGGTTCGCGCCGTGGGCGAGGGCCGCGTGATAGGTCGGGCGGGCCTGTTCGGCGACCCACTCGGGAACGCCGCCGAGGTCGGCCACGAGCCGGGCCGCGAACACCCGGTCGGCCGTGGTGACACCCCAGGCGATGCCCGGCAGCCGGTCGAGGTCGGAGTCGGCGCCGGTGAAGGTCATCGCGGGGTGCAGGGCCAGGCCCTCGACGTCGCCCAGGACGGCGAGGCCGTGGGCGCCGGAGGTGTGGGCGACCCGCTGGCCGGGGCCCAGCGCGCCGGTGGCCGCGAGGCCGGAGACGACGCTCTCGAGCGCGTCGTCCGGGACGGCCAGCAGGAGTAGGTCGTCGGCGGCCCGGGCGACCTCGTCGGCCGGGAGGATGGCGGCGCCCGGCAGCAGGCGGGCGGCTCTCTCACGGGAGGCGGCGGAGACTGCGGCGGCGGCCACGACGTGGTGGCCGGCGGCCTGGAGTGCGGCGCCCAGGACGGCGCCGACCCGGCCCGCTCCGACCACGCCCACGGTCAGACGCGACGATGCGCTCATGTTCAGATCCAGTCCTCGACAAGGGGGTACCGGTCGAGGCAAGTATGCGCCGCCGTAACACGCCCGTGACAAGACGGTGTGAACAACCCCATGATCGCGGCCCGTCAAGATCACTGGTGTGAACAGGGGCCCGCCCACCGGGGGTCCCCCACCCAGCACCCATCCTAGGGAGAAATGGCGATCTTCAAATCGGGGCTGTGGACAACGCCGGAATGTGGATGACCGCGCCTAGGGTGGGCGGTGTGCAAGGGTGGCGGGCGGCCATGGCGGCCGGGCTCTACGGGCCCGACGGGTTCTTCGTGCGCGGCGATCAGGGGCCGGCCGATCACTTCCGCACCAGCGTGCACACCTCGCCGCTGTTCGCCGGGGCGCTGCTGCGGCTCGTCGAGCGGATCGACGACGCGCTCGGGCAGCCCAAGACGTTCGACCTGGTCGACGTAGGAGCCGGCCGCGGGGAACTGCTCACCCGGCTGCGGCCTCTGCTGCCCGAGCGGATGCGGCTGACCGCGGTCGAGCTGGCGCCGAGACCGGCGGGCCTGGCGGGCGGCATCACCTGGCGGCCGGACATCCCGGACGGGATCGTGGGGCTGCTGGTCGCCACCGAATGGCTCGACAACGTGCCGCTCGACGTGGCCGACCTCGACGACCACGGGCGGCTGCGCAAGGTGCTGGTCGAGCCGTCCACCGGGGCCGAGTCGCTGGGCGGGGCGGTCGACGCGGCCGACCTGTTCTGGCTGCGGCGCTGGTGGGGCGAGCCGGGGCGGGTGGAGATCGGGTGGCCGCGCGACGCCGCCTGGGCCGGCGCGGTCGAGCGGGTAGGCCGGGGGTGCGCGCTGGCCATCGACTACGGGCATCGGCGCGGGGAGCGGCCGCCGCTCGGGTCGCTGACCGGGTTCCGGGGTGGACGGCAGGTCCCGCCGGTGCCGGACGGTTCCTGCGACGTGACGGCGCACGTGGCGATGGATGCGGTGGCGGCCGCGGCCGGGGTCCCGTACGGGCTGATCCGCCAGCGTGAGGCCCTGCGAGCGCTGGGGATCGACGGCGCCCGGCCACCGTTGGATCTGGCTCGCAGCGACCCGGCGGGTTATGTGCGCGCGCTGGCCGCGGCGGGGGCGGAGGCCGAGCTGATCGAGCCGGCGGGACTCGGCGGGCACTGGTGGCTGCTGCACAGCATCGGGCTGGGCGAGCGTGGGAGCATGCTCCTGTGACCGATCAGCTGCGCGAGATGACTGTGGGCACCGGCGCCGGGCTCGAGACGGCCGACATGGTGCTCAACATCGGCCCGCAGCACCCCTCGACCCACGGCGTGCTGCGGCTCAAGCTCACGCTCGACGGCGAACGGGTGGTCGCGTGCGAGCCGATCGTCGGCTACATGCACCGCGGCGCCGAGAAGCTGTTCGAGGTGCGGGACTACCGGCAGATCCTGGTGTTGGCCAACCGGCACGACTGGCTGTCCGCGTTCTCGAACGAGCTGGGCGTCGCGCTCGCCGTCGAACGGCTGATGGGCATCGAGGTGCCGGAGCGCGCGACCTGGCTGCGGATGGCCCTGGCCGAGCTGAACCGGGTGCTCAACCACCTGATGTTCCTCGGTTCCTACCCGCTCGAGATCGGCGCCATCACGCCCATGTTCTATGCGTTCCGCGAGCGTGAGACGTTGCAGGCGGTGATGGAGGAGGTCTCCGGCGGCCGCATGCACTACATGTTCAACCGGGTCGGCGGTCTCAAGGAAGAGGTGCCGGCGGGGTGGACCGGGCGGGCGCGGGAGGCCATCCGGACCGTCCGCACGCGACTGCCCGACCTGGACAACCTGATCCGGCGCAACGACATCTTCCTGGCCCGTACGGTCGGGGTCGGCGTGCTGACGGCGGAGCAGGCGGCCGCGTACGGCGCCTCGGGTCCGGTCGCGCGCGCCAGCGGACTCGACTTCGACCTGCGGCGCGACGAGCCCTATCTCGCGTACGACGAACTGGACGTGCCCGTGGTGACGCGGAGCTCGGGCGATTGCCACGCCCGGTTCGAGGTGCTGCTGGAGCAGACGTTCGTGTCGCTCGACCTGGCCGAGCAGTGCCTGGACCGGGTCGACCGGATCTCGGGGCCGGTCAACGTGCGACTGCCCAAGGTGGTCAAGGCGCCGGAGGGGCACACGTACGCCTGGACCGAGAACCCGCTCGGCATCAACGGCTACTACCTGGTGTCGCGGGGTGAGAAGACGCCGTGGCGCATGAAGCTGCGCACCGCCTCCTACGCGAACGTGCAGGCGCTGGCCACGCTGATCCCGGGCTGCCTGGTGCCCGACCTGATCGCGATCCTGGGGTCGATGTTCTTCGTGGTCGGCGACATCGACAAGTAGTTATGGACGGCGGTGGCCCGGGTCGGGTGAGTAGCCGTTGTACTGGGCGAAGTCGCTGAGCGAGCCCACGTTGGTGTCGTTGGCCGAGGGCCGGTGCCGGCGGGCCTTGTAGTGGGGGTCGCCGGTCGTGGTGCCGGGCTCGCGGGGCGGCGGGCCGTAGTCGGGCTCGTCGGAGTAGCCGTAGTCGCCCTGGTCGGAGCCGCCGTAGTTGGGGGCGCCGTAGCCGTTGTACTCGTCGGAGTCGAAGTCGTTGCCGCCACCGCCGTACGTGCCGCCGGTGGGCGTGCCGTAAGCGCCGCCGCCCGCGGGAGCGCCGTAGACGCCGGGGCCCTGGGCGGCGTAGCCGGTGCTCGCGCCGAAGTCCTCGGCGAGCGAGTCGGGCTGGTGGCCGTACGCACCGGCGGGTCGCACCGAGGCCGAAGCGCGCGGGGGCGCCGGGGGCGGGATCGGGGCCGCTCCGCGCTGCCGGGGGACCTGGGGCGGGGGCGGTGGGGGCACCGACGCCGCGGCCGAGGCGACCGCGCGGCCGCCGGTCGAGGAGCCGGGCGGATTGATCGGGCGGCCGCCGGTGGTCAGGCCCGGGCCGGTGCGGGACGGTGGGCGCACCGCCGCCGACGCGACCGGGACGCCGGCCCGGCCACCGGCCGGGGGCCGGGGGCTGCCCATGGGCGGCGGACCGGCCGGCATCGGGGGCGGCTGGGGCGCGTAGTCGTCGGCGGGGTAGTCGTTCTGCGGGTAGTCGTCCTCGACGTAGTCGTTCGCGAACGGGTCGGGGTATTGCCCCTCGGCGGGCAGGTCGGAGAAGAAGCCGGACGGCTCCTCCTCGGGCTGCTGCCGCATCATGGCGGGCGCCGGAACGTGCGCGGGCATGGGCATGGGCGGCGGCGGTGCCTGATGCGGCGGCCCGCCGCGACCGAACTCGGCACGCAACTCGCGGCGGAGGGTCGCCACCTCTTCGGCGACGCGCTCCTCGACGTCCATCCGGCCGAGCACCGGATCGCTGCGGACCAGCACCGACGCGCCGATGGCGACGATGGCGACCGCGAGGAGCAGCATCGCGAACCGCACGGAGTTGGAACTCTGGCCGAGCAGCACAACGGCCGCGGCCAACGGAGCGAGCAGAACACCCGCCCAGATGAGGCCGCGGAGCAGGCGTGCGTTACCCGCCACGGATTCCCGGTCCGGCATGGGCGCCGATACTACCCAGAGGTCCCGATCGGGCAAATGTTCGACCGAGGAGCTTCAGATGGTCCAAATCTGGTGCTTAACCGGACAAACCACGATCGGTGCTGGCCAGCGCCCTGGGCGAGAGGAACTGCAGGCCGGGGCGTGACTTTAGGGAAGATCGGCGGACACCGACCGTGATCGAACCGCCGGGCCCCGGACGAGGCCCGGCGGTCGAAGTGTTCGCAGCTGCGAACTGTTGCCGGGGGTCTATCGGGTGCCGCGGTAGCCACCGAGCGTGGCGAACCCGACGATCCAGCCGACGAAGAGCCCGTACGCGGCGCCGTTGCCGGCCGCCTGGAACGCGCCCAGCAGCGACGGGTTGGCCAGGAACAGGGTGGTCAGCAGCGCGGCGAAACCACCGGCGAAGATGTACGACGCCCAGCCGGCGAAGAACTGGCTGATCGTGCCGCGGGCCCGGGCCAGCTGCGATCCGGGCAGCAGGAACAGGAACAGCAGCGTGAGCAGGACCAGCAGGATCGCCTTGAGGTCGCCGACCAGGATGTCGCGCAGCGAGTCGCTCGAGTCGAAGGACCAGCGGGGCCAGGCGAGCAGGCGCAGCCACCAGCCGCCGGCCGTGTCGGGGTTGGTGTTCTCGCTGGCCCACTCCGCGTACCACGGGCTGCCGAAGACGAGAACCAATATGAGCGCGGCCAGCGTGCCCGCACCAGGCGCAGACTTGTAACGGTTACCGAGAGCCATGCGCCGCTAGTTCCCAGAGCGGCGGCCTTTCCAAACGACGGGCTTGGATGTGCCGCCCGGCTCTCAGTCGCTCTTGGCGTGGCGGGGGCGGTGGTGGGACGGGCTCTGCAGGTAGTCGATGAACGCCGCGCGCAGCAGGGGCTCGCTCTCGCCGTAGCCGTGGCCCTCGAGCTCACGCCACAGCGCGACCGCCTCGTCGACCGTGGGGCCGATCGAGTTGGGGGCGCCGTCGAGCTGGGCGGCCTCGTCGGCGTTGGGCAGATGCTTGAAGACAGACCAGAAGAAGCTGATGTCGCGCCGTTCCCGCGCCAGGGAGAAGGCGCGCTCACGCAGCTCCTCGGTGGGCAGGGCGTCCAGCTCGGCGAAGCTTTCAGTGGTCATGGGCAAAAGCATAGGCGGCACGGCCGGACGATCACCGGCTGGTTCCCCACGGACCCGCGTCCCAACGGTCCGTACGGGGTGCGGTGGTCGCCGGCGACCAGGTCTCGGGCAGGTCGGGCGACCAGTTGGCGCTGGTCGTGGTGGCCGCCGCGTTCCAGTCGGCCGGGGCGGCCGAGGTCAGCGGCCGCCCGTACGTCTCGACGAGCCTCGTGACGACCAGGCCGCCCGCGAAGACGCAGGCCGCGATGGCGTAGAGGGCGATGTCGAAGTTGCGCCGGTCGGCGTAGTCGAGGAACAGCGTGAGGGCCGCGACCGCGAACAGCGTGCCGAACAGGCCGCCGCGCCGCCCGTAGGCGCTCGTGCCGGCGAGCATGGCCAGGCCGATCGCGATGCCGGTCCACTCCAGGCCGGTGCCGGGCACGACCGGGGCTTCGGACCGGGCGGTGAACAGCATGCCCGCCCCGACCGCGAAGGCCGAGGAGAGGATGAGCGCGCCGAGCACCGGGAAGGCGACGGCGGGGCCGCGGCGACGGGCCGGGTCGCCGGTCGGGCGCATGCGGCCGAGCCATCGGCGGACCGGCGTGGCCGTGCCGAGGGCGCCGCCGAGCACGGCCAGCAGCGCGAACCCGCCGAAGAGGAAGAACGCCTGGTCGGTCGGGTCGTAGGTGCCCTGGACGGCGACCGGCGCGACCCGCAGCTGGTCGAAGACGATCACGCCGAGGGCGGCGGCGAGCGTGGCCGCCCAGCCGGGCACATGCAGCACGAGGATGACCAGCGCGATCACGATGGCGCCGGCCACGGCGAAGACCAGCGCCGGCACCAGGGCCTTGACCAGGCCCTGGTCGCCCTGCTCGGCGTATTGGAAGGAGGCGGCCAGGGCGATCGGGCCGAGCGCCAGGTTGGGCACACCGGCGCGCAGGCTCAGGCCCGCGCCCAGGGTGAGCAGGCCGATCGCGGCGCCGGTGATGAGCAGCTGGTCGAGGTCGGGGCGCTTGAGGCTGGCCGGGTCGAGGCGCCAGAGCAGGAAGCCGATCGCGGCCGCGGCGACCAGCAGCACCACCTCCCACCCGAGGTGGATGCCGAGCCGGTCGCGGCCGTCCTCGTCGGCCTCGGCCCGGCGCAGCACGTCGGCCGTGGTGTCGCCGACCCCGTCCAGCTCCTCGGCCCGCCGGCGCTGCTCGGCCGCGGCCAGGGTGTTGGCCCGGTAGGCAGCCGGATCGGTGGGCGTGGGCTCCTCGGTCTGCCGACGGTAGGTCGCCTCGTCGTACGCCATCGCCGTGCCTCCTCGTGTGCGTCCCCCGTGCGGCGGAAGACGCACGCCGAAATCCGTCGGGCGCATGCCCGTACGCAGAGCATACGGATACGAGTCGGTCTCAGTTCAAGGCCGAAAAGTGGGGGGCCGGACCGGACTCAGAGGATGCCGGAGGGGCGGTCCGAGTCGTCCTCGTCCTTGGTGTCGGGCTGCTCCGGAATGCGGCACGAACGTTCCAGCCAGAGGGCCGCGCCGATCAGCGCCGCGGCCGAGATCACTCCACCCACCGCCACCGGCAGGTCGCCGTGGGCGGCGTCGGTCGGCTCCATGGCCAGCCAGGCCAGCAGGCCGGCCGAGAACCCGGTGGAGATCGCGCCGACCAGCGAGGACGCCTTGGCCAGGGCCACGTAGCGGGCGACCGCGAGCGGGTCGACGCGGGGCGTGCCGGGCTTGCGCTGGATGCGGGCGGCCGTGTTCTGCGCGAGCAGGGCCTCGGCCACGGCCAGCACGGCCAGCACGATCACCGGTGACCACGGCAGGTCGGGCAGTGTCGCGTACGAGAAACTCAGCAGCAGCCAGCCCACGGCGGCGGCGCCGAGGCCCGCGACGATCAGCACCGAGATGCTGGTCGGGCGCATCGACGGGTCCGACTTGGGCGCCTGCGGGTTGCTGCTCACGCCACCGACTCTAATGCGATATCGGGCCGAGGGGTCAGCGCGGCGACGTCGTCCGCCAGCCGGGGGTCGTCCAGCAGGGCCGCGACCGGTCCGTGGCCGGGCAGGTCGGCGGCGGGTTCGACGTCGTGCCAGGGGCCCAGCACGAAGGCCCGCAGGTGTGCGCGGGGATGCGGCAGGGTGAGTTCGGGGTCCGCGCTGAGCACCGGTCGGCCGTCCGCTTCCCACACGGCGATGACGTCGACGTCGAGGGTGCGCGGGCCGAAGCGGCGCTCCGGATCCCGTACGCGGGAAGCCTTGGTCTCGGCCGCACGCGCGCGTTCCAGCCAGTCGCGCGGGGTCGCCGCCGGATCCGAGACAAGAACAACAGCGTTCAGGTACGCCGGTTGGTCGGCATCCCCCCAGGGCGGTGTCTCGTAGACACCGGAGACACGCTCGACCGCGCCGCCGAGCACCCGCAACGCCTCGCGCAGGTGCTGTTCGCGGTCGCCCAGGTTGCTGCCGAGCGAGAGGACGGCCCGGGTCACGCCCGGCTCCGGCGCCGGGTGACCGCCACGTCGGCGAACTCGAGCGGGATCGGGGCCTGGGGCTTGTGGACGGTGACCTCGGCCGCGGACACCCGCGCGTCTTCCAGGCAGGCGTCGAGCAGGCGGTCGGCCAGCGTCTCGATGAGGTTGACCGGCTCGCCCCCGACGATCCCGGCCAGACGCTCGGCCAGCACTCCGTAGTGCACCGTGTCGGCGACGTCGTCACTGGCCGCGGCCGGGGCGAGGTCGAGATCGAGGCGTACGTCGATCACGAAGTCCTGGCCCTGTTCCCGCTCGAAGTCGAGGACGCCGTGCCGGCCGCGCACCCGCAGCCCGCTCAGCGTGATCCGGCCGTCCACGTGCTCACTCCTGCTCATTCACCCGATCCTTGTTCACCGGCGGTCACCGTGGCTGGATCTTGGGCGCACCCGTGGCACGCCACACAGCGAGCGCGTCGGCGGTGGCGGTGACATCGTGCACACGTACGCCCCAGGCCCCGGCCGCCACGGCCAGGACCGACGTGGCCAGGGTCGCCGCCTCGCGCTGCTCGACCGGGCGGGGATCGCCATCGGGACCGGCCAGCAACCGGCCCAGATAGGTCTTGCGGCTGGCCGCGAAGAGCACCGGGTGACCCAGGCCGACCAGGACGTCGAGGTGGGCGCTGAGGGCCCAGTTGTGCTCGGCCGTCTTGGCGAAGCCCAGGCCGGGGTCGAGGATGATCTGTCCCGGGTCGACACCGGCGGCCAGCGCGTCGTCGACCCGTTGGAGCAGTTCGTCGCGCACCTCGGCGACGACGTCGGTGTAGACCGCCAGCTCGGTCATGTGGCGGGAGTGCCCGCGCCAGTGCATGAGGATCCACGGGCAACCGGCCTCGGCCGCCACGCGGGCCATGTCCCGGTCGGCCAGGCCACCCGAGACGTCGTTGATCGCCACCGCGCCCGCTTCCAGGGCGGCCCGGGCGACCGCGGCCCGGGTGGTGTCGATGCTGAGCGGCACTCCGGCCGCCGCCAGGGCCCTGATCACCGGGACCACGCGCGAGATCTCGGTCTCGGCGTCCACCCGACCGGCCCCGGGCCGGGTCGACTCCCCGCCCACGTCCACGATGTTCGCACCTGCGTAGTGGAGGTCGATGCCATGCTCGACCGCGGCCTCCACGTCCGTGTATTTCCCGCCGTCCGAGAAGGAGTCCGGAGTGACGTTGAGGATGCCCATCACGACCGGGTGATCCACATGCATCAACGCGCGGCCCGCGACCTGCGCATCCGTCGGCTCAGTCGTCACGGCACGAGGGTACGGCGGTCGGGGTTGTCGCACGTGCGTACGATGGCCCGTAACTCAATTTCACGCACGCCATCACCTTGCGTAACGTTTCGGACGCTTGTAGCCAAGAACGGCGGGCCGTACTCTTCGGAACTGGGCATCATTTGTAGGAACCGGAGAGAGCAGACGAGCATGGCAATGCCCGAACGGCTCACTCGACGCGCAGGGTGGGAAGTAGCACGATATGGGCGGTGCCGTGAGGCTTCACAACTGCAGCGTGTCCGGAATCCCCTAGCCGGGCACGGGGAGGTTTACCAATGATCGCCACTGAGCTCGCCCAGCAGGCCGCGGCCGTGCTCCAGCAGGCCACGCTCGCTGCGCCCGAACCCAAGGGCATCAACACCGAAGGCATCGTCACCTTCTTCGCCAGCAACATCGCGCCGATCCTGCTCGCGGTGCTCGGCGTGATCTTCATTGGACGAGCCAGCCGCGGTGAGATCTCCAAGGTTCTGACCAGTTCGGCCATCGCCATCGTGGGCCTGGCGTTCATCGCCGGCGCCGCGACACTGTTCTTCGTCGGCGATGCCCTGATCAAGTTGATCTTCAACTGAGATGCGGCTTCGTACCGACGACGACATCTACCGGGCGAGGCTCGTCTATCTGGGCCCCCCGGGCTACACCCTGCCCATCCACCTGCCGTACGCGCAGTACGGCATGTTCGTGGCGCTGGTTCCGCTCTTCATGTTCCTGCACTACCTGATGACCTTCGAGTTCGATCCCTTCCCGGCGTGGGAGATCGCGCTCGCCATGGTCACGACGTCGTACGTGTTCCGGCATGTCGACCCCGACCGGCCGGCCCGGGTCGTCATCCGCACCGCGCTCACCGACTGGCGCCGCACCCGCGAGCCCGCGGTCGAGCGCCGCGACCCGAGACTTGTCGCCACTCGCATCCGGGTTCGGGAGGAGTTGGTATGACCAGTTCTGTCGCACGCTCCCTCGGGGCCGACGCATGACCGGACCTCTTCCGCACGGGCATCCCCGCGCGGATGCCGACATCCAGGGCAGGCAGGGTAACGGAGTGCGCTCGAACCGCTACCCTCCGAACGAATCGGCCGACGAGGCCGCCGAGGAGTTCGTCGCCGCGCCCGGGCACGGCGCGGTGGGTGTCTTCCAGTCCCCGCAGCCGGTGCGGCCGCGCGGCGGGCCGGTGGACAACACGCTCGACATCGATTCACCGTTCCTCGACCTTTTCGGCGGGGCTGCTCCGCCGAGCCCGGTCTCCTCGGCCCCGGCCGCGCCCGCTCCGGCGGCCGAGGCCGAACCCGATCTCGATTTCGACTTCGGATTCGACTTCGACGACCGGCCGACCGACCCCAACGGCGCCGCTCCGGTGTCGACGCCGCCGACGGCCCCGGCCCCGGCCGCGCCGGCCGTGGAACCGGAGCCGGTCGCCTTCGCCCCGACGCCCACTCCGGTATCCGAGCCACCCGTCGCCGGGCCTCCGATCTCCGAGCCGCCGGCCTTCGAGCCGTCGGCTCTGGAGCCGCCCGTTGCCGGGCCGCCGATCGCCATGCCGTCGGCACCCGGGCCGCGCGTCTCCGATCCGGCCGACGACCGGGACGGCCCCTGGGGCGCTCAGGAACCGTCCACCCCGTACAGCCGGGCGCCGATCGGGCCCAAGGCCGACTTCTTCCAGGAGTCCGGCGCCGCGGCCGACCCCGACCTCGACGAGTGGCCCGACTTCGACAACTGGCCCGAGAACCCGCAGGTGAGTGCCGCACCGGCCACCACGACCGGCCCGGTCTCGGCGGCTCCGGTGTCGACTCCCCCGCTGTGGCAGACCGTGGGCGGCAACCAGGCGCGCCCGCCCCAGGCGGGGCCGGTCGAGGCGTACGCGCCGCAAGCGCAGCCCCCGGCCGAGATCGCGCCGGCCGAGGCTCCGCTGCCGGTGCCCGCCACCGAGAAGGCGCCCGCCAAGCGCAAGGAGAAGGCTCCCGCCCGGCGCAAGAAGGAGCCCAAGAACCTGCCCGCCCAGCGGGTCAAGCAGCCCAAGCCGGTCGCGCTGCGGCCGCACAAGCTCAAGTTCAACGACCGTGACCCGGTCATGGAGCTGGAGATCAGCGAGATCGCCGGCCACCTGACCTTCACCCAGAGCACGGTCACGGCCTGGTACTACCTGCCCGAGGTGCGGTGGGCGTTCCGGCCCGACGCCGAGCGCGAGGCCCTGCTCAGCGCGATCTCCGAGCAGTACGCGGGACTGGCCGGCTTCCGGCTGCACCTGCGCCGCACCAACCGGCCCTTCCCGGCCGACGAGTGGGCGCGCACGGTCGACTCGTTCACCGCGAAGCCGCTGCCCGACGTGCGCGGCGGCATCTCCTGGTCCGACCACCTGGTGGCGGCCCAGCGGCACCTGCTCTCGGTCAACCACGCCGAGGGCCAGACCTACCTCGGCGTGACGTTCGCCCGGCGGTCCCTCGGCGACACGTTCTCCGAGCGCATCCTGCGGATGTTCGGCCGCGGCACCTCCGACAGCGAACGGCGCAAGCTGGGCCGCACGGTCGAGCAGTTCGACGAGGTGCTCAACGCGTTCGGCATGCGCGGCCGGCGGGTCACCCCGCAGGAGCTGGAATGGCTGCTGTTCCGCTCGGTGGCGCTGTGCATGGCCCCGCCCGGGCCGCTCAGCCCGGTCACCAACGGGCAGTGGGACACCGGCGACCTGCTCGCGCTGACCGAGCAGGTGGAGCGCTACCGGACGCCGTACGGGTCGACCGTGAAGTTGGTCAACCGCATGACCGGCGAGGAAAGGCACGTGGCGGTGCTGTCGGTCGGGCGGATGGAACCGCTCGAGATCCCCGAGAAGCACGAGCCGTGGCTGCACTTCCACGAGCGTCTGCCGTGGCCGATGGAGATCTCGTCGCGCCTCGACATCCTCGGCTCGGGCAGCTCGTTCAAGAACCTCGAGCACCGGCTCCGGATGATCCGCTCGCAGCAGCTCGACTACGCCGAGCACGGTATCGACGCCCCGCCCGAGCTGGAACGACTCGCCAAGCGGGCGCTGGTGATCGGCGACGAGATGACCACCGGGCTGCCGGTCGAATCGGCCCGCGCCCACGGCTGGCACCGGATCGCGGTCGGTGGCGCCACCCGCGAGGAATGCCTCGAACGGGCCCGGCGGCTGATCCAGCTCTACTCGCGCGAACTGCGGATCTCGCTGCAGCACCCGAAGAACCAGGACCAGCTGGCCCGCGAGTTCATCCCGGGCGAGCCGATCGCGAACACCGGCTACGTACGGCGCATGCCGGTGAAGCTGCTGGCCGCGGCCCTGCCCCAGGCCGCCTCCACGGTCGGCGACCGGCGGGGCGACCTGATCGGGCGTACGGCGGGAACCTGTCGCCGGCCGGTCTTCCTCGACCTGCACTTCCCGATGGAGGTGCGCGAACGTTCCGGTCTCGGGGTGTTCGTGGCCGAGCCCGGCGGTGGCAAGTCGACACTGATGGGCGCGCTGGGCTACCTGAACGCCCGTCGCGGCGTGCAGGTCACGCTGCTCGACCCGTCCGGCCCGCTGGCCCGGCTCTGCCAGATGCCCGAGCTGCGCCCCTACTCGCGCGTGCTCAACCTGACCGGCTCGGAACAGGGCACGCTGGCCCCGTACGCGCTGATCCCCACGCCCGTCCGCTCGGAGTTCCCGACCGGGCCGGGCGGCGACCGCGAGTACGAGATCTCGGTCTCCAACGCCCGCGCCGAACGCCGCATGCTGGTGCAGGACATCTGCTCGATGCTGGTGCCGCCGCAGGTGGCCAAGGAGGCGTCGACGGCGACGCTGCTGCGGCACGCCGTGCGCCAGGTGCCGGCCGAGGAATCCTCCACCCTCGACGACGTGGTCCGCACCCTCCAGGGCCTGGACGACGAGGGCCGCGAACTCGCGAACCTGCTGCTCGACACGGCCGAGATGCCGCTGGCGCTGCTGTTCTTCGGATCGCCGCCGCAGCACCTGCTCGGCGCCGACGCCGCCCTCACCGTGATCACGATGGCCGGGCTGCGCCTGCCCGACCTGAAGATCGAGCGCGAGTACTGGTCGGCCGAGGAATCGCTGGCCCTGCCGATGCTGCACACGGCCCACCGGCTCGCGGTGCGGCGCTGCTACGGCGGCTCGATGTCCTCGCGCAAGATGGTCGGCCTCGACGAGGCGCACTTCATGGAGGGCTGGCGCTCCGGGCGGTCGTTCCTGGTGCGCCTCGCCCGCGACTCCCGCAAGTGGAACCTGGCGGCGTTGGTGGCCTCGCAGAACCCGCGCGACATCCTCGGTCTCGACGTGCAGAACCTGGTGTCGACGGTCTTCGTGGGGCGCATCGCGGAGGACCAGGAGATCGCCTCCGAGGCGCTGCGGCTCCTGCGGGTGCCGGTGCACGACGGGTACGAGGCGACGCTGGCCTCGCTGTCCCAGGTCGACACGGCGTCGTCCTCGCGGCTCGGGTTCCGGGAATTCGTGATGCGGGACGTCGATGGACGCGTGCAGAAGGTACGTGTCGACGTGTCGTACGTTGAAGGTCTGCTGGAGCACCTCGACACGACGCCGACGGCCGCCAAGGCGCCGGCGATTCCGATGTCGCCGTCCGACCTGGAGGTTTGAGATGGTGCGGCGGGGGTTGGCGCTGCTGATGACGATGTTCGTCATGGTTGTGGCGTCGATCGTGTGGGCGGTGGCGGCTCCGCCTGCTTCGGCTGCGCCTGCCCGGGCGCCGGGGGGCGCCTGCAGCGTCGAGGAGTGGCAGGGAGATTTCAAAGGCTGCGTCAGCCGCCTCGCTGATGTAGGTGCGAGTCGCGCTCAGTGCCTGACTCCCCCTACCCCCAGCACCCCTGACTCCGGGCTTGCGGGATGGTTCGCAGAACGTCCGGAATCGTCGACGAAAAACGGACCGCAGGGCCTCTACAGCCAGTACGGATACGCGGGATACAGCTACACGACTTACGACTTGGACAGCGGTTGCGCGTCCACATTGATCGACCCGGATTACAAATTTGAGACGACGGTCGCCAACGGCGAGTTCATGATTGCTACTGCGATCATTGGAGCATCGAACGCCCTTCGAGAGCGCGCGTGGGACCCGGCGTCCCTCTGGGGTTGGGCCGATCCTCTCGTTGACCAAGCCACCAAGGCGGTCTACGAGAAAGTCTTCAGCGTCTTCGGCGTGATCACGTTGGCGATCGTGGGCATTTATCTGCTCTGGCGGTCTCGGCAAGCGGAAATGGGCGCGGCGACGACAACAGCTGGTTGGGCCATCCTGGTGATGGTGGCTGTAACAGCGATCGCTGCGTGGCCTGTCCGCTCGGCCAACATTGCAGATCAGAGCTTGATTACGACGCTCGGCGTGGTGCATGACGCTGTCGGCCCGCGGGCTCAGAACACCCCGGCGAGCCAGTGCGACGATCCGACACCGGGAGCCTGTGACGACAACCGGCCGCCGGCTGTCCGGGCGAGCGACACCTCCACCGAAACCATGCTCTATCGCAACTGGCTACGCGGTCTCCTTGGCTCGGCGGACAGCGAAACCGCGCAGAAGTACGGCAAAGCCCTCTACGACGCCCGTTCCTTCTCGTGGCGTGATGCCGAGCGTCTTCGCACCAATCCTGCTGACCGCGACGCGACAATCGACGCCAAGAACACTCAGTGGGAAAAGGTCGCCGAGCAGATCAAACAGGAAGACCCCGAGGCATACCAATACCTTCAGGGCGTCAACGGCATGGACCGTATCGGCGCCGGATTCATCGCAATGCTGGCCGCGATCATGTTCGCGATGTTCGACGTGACGGCATCCGTCCTGGTCCTACTGGGCTTCTTGGTCTTCCGATGGGCAGTGATCGCTGCACCGATCCTCGGAACAATCGGCCTTCTACGCCCGGCCAACGCCGGAATCAAGCGGCTCGGCAACGCTGTCGTCGCCGCTGTCTTCAACATCGCCATCTTTGGCACAGGTGCAGCTATCTATCTGTTCGCCGTCGATTTGATCATGAATACGGCGAGCCTGCCCGGTTGGCTCCAGGTAGTGCTGGTCTGGTTGTGCGGTGTCGTCGGCTGGCTTCTCCTACGCCCGTACCGACGGGTGACCCAGCTGGGCGGCAAGGACGGCGCCCGCACGATCGCCACCGGCTCCTGGCACCGGAAGTTCTTCCGGGACATGCGTGAGGCTTCCAAGCTCGACACGGTTGACGCCGGTGACGGCGGCCAGATCGTCAGCAAGGGCGGCCGGACGGTCTACGTCGATCAGGGCAACCTGCGGCCAGAGGCGCGGCTCGAGGACCCCTCGCACGCCGCAAGGCGGACGGATGCGGATCCGGTCATCGCCGGTGGCCGGGGCGGCGCTTCGGCTCCGACGCGGCCGGACGGCAACGAGTCGTCGCGCGAAGAGGCACCGGTCCCGGTGGCCGCGGCCCGGCCAACGCCGAACCGGCAGCAGAGGACCTCCGGCTGGAGCGAGCCGGACGTGTCGGAGCAGCCGTCGTCCTACGCGATCTACCGCCCCGAGACCGGCAGCACCAGCGCCGAACCGGCGACGCCACGGACGCCGCGCATCCGGTCCGAGGCCAAGTGATCGCATGCCCCGCTCTCTCGAACTCGGCCTCAATCGGATCTTCCGCTCCCGCTGGGGTGTCGCGATCGTCCTCGCCGTCATCGTGCTGGCGATCATCGGCATCGGCCGGTTGTTCGCCGGCGACGACGGTTCGCAGCCGTCGCTGGGCACCGCCTCGCCCGGCCCGGTGGTGAGCGCCGACCCCAAGGATGACGACAGCGTCATCGAGACCGATCCGCCGCCCAGCCCGTCGACCAGTCCGGGCCGGGCGCAGCCGGAGGCGGTCGCCTACGCCTTCGCGTCGGCCTGGGCCGACCATCAGAACGTCACGCCCAAGGCATGGCGTGCGCAGCTGCTGCCGAACTCGACCAGCAAACTGGCCGACGAACTGGACGGCGTCGAACCGGAGTCGGTTCCGGCCGAGCGGGTGATCGGCCGGCCCAGCCTGGTGCCGGTGAGCGAGACCGTGGTCAACGCGGTCGTCACGATGGACACCGGCAAGCTCAGCCTGCGCCTGATCTCGCCGGACGGCCACTGGCGGGTCGACGGGATCGACTGGGACCCGGCGTGAGCATTCCCAAGCCGCGGAAGATCGTCCTCCTCGTCGCGCTGGTCGCGACGCTGGCGCTGCTCTGTTGCGGCGGGAGCATCACCGCGCTGTTCGTCGGCGGTCTGACCGACGAGGGCAACAACAAGCTGACCGCCTCCGGCGGGTGCGGCAAGGCGGGACCGGTCGATCCGGACACCAAGCTGCCGCGGGTCCGGCCGTACGGCGCCGAGCAGATCCGGAACGCGGCCATCATCATCAATGTCGGGGCCGACCTGAAGATGCCGCCCCGGGCCTGGGTCATCGCGATCGCCACGGCGATGCAGGAGTCCCGGCTGAACAACCTCGGCAACCTGGGCTCGCGCAACGACCACGACTCGCTCGGCCTGTTCCAGCAGCGACCGAGCAGCGGTTGGGGCTCGCCGGCCCAGGTGCGGGACCCGGTCTATGCGAGCACGAAGTTCTACAACAAGCTCAAGACGATCCCCGGCTGGGAGAAGATGTCGCTCACCCGGGCGGCGCAGCGGGTGCAGATCAGCGCCTATCCGGACGCCTACGCCAAGCACGAACCCCTCGCGACCCAGATCGTGAACTCGCTCGCCGATGGCGCCGCCAACGCGGTCGGCAGCTCGCTGACCATGGTGTGCGCCTCGGGCGGCCAGATCGCGGCCTCGGGCTGGACCCTCCCGGTCGGCGCGGTGGTCGGCTCCGGGTTCCGTACCGCCTCGCGCCCCACCCATCAGGGCGTCGACCTGATCGCCGGCAAGGAGACGCCGATCGCGGCCGCGGCCAGCGGCATCGTCTCGAAGGTCAAGTGCGACGAGGACCACCGCGGGCGGCGGACCTGCAACGTCGACGGCTACCCGGGCAAGGGCGGATGCGGTTGGATGGTGGAGATCCAGCACGCCGGCGACGTCATGACGAGGTACTGCCACATGATCAGGGCACCCTTCGTGAAGGAGGGCCAGGAGGTGACGGCCGGCGAGATCATCGGCCGGGTCGGCAGCAGCGGCAACTCGTCCGGGCCCCACCTGCACTTCGAGGTCCACCTCAACAACGACCGGTCCAGTGCCGGGGCGATCAACCCGGTGCAGTTCATGCGCGAGCAGGGCGCGCCGCTGGGAGGTGCGGGATGAGCGGGGAGTCGTTCCCCGACCCGTTCGCCGGGCACCCCGAGTGGGAGCTGGAGCCGCCGCGCCCGATCGTGCCGACGCCGGCCACCATGAGCGGCCAGCTGCGCGGACGACGGGTTCTGATCGGCCTGCCCGGGCACGGCTGGCGCTCGGACCTCCGGGCCGACGAGAAGGTCGTGCAGGGCAGCCGCACCTACGTCCCGATCATGACCGAGGGCGAGTGGTACCGCGCCGAGGCCGAGCAGACCGAGATCTTTGCCCCGCTCGTGCCCGTGGAGCGGGTCTGGGTCGAGGAGTACGGCGTCGCGGGCATCACGTTGCCGGCCGCCGACGCCGCCTCACGTCTCGTATCGCTGGACGAACCCGCCCGTCGGACGCCGGTGGCCGCTCTGGACGCTCCGTCGCTCTCTGGGCGCCGGGTGGTGCGGTTGCTCGACGACGGTGGTGAGGAACGGGACCTTCGCGCGGTGACCGAGCTCCACACCAACAATCAGGGCGACGTCTGTGCCCGCGTCACGACCGAGCTCGACTGGTATCGGTGGGGTTGGAGCGGCCATGCACCCCGAACACTCGAGGTGTCGGCCCACCTACTTTGGGTTGAGTAGCGTCAAGCTTTCCTGGTTGCGCTGCAAACACGCCACCCGTCTTGATCGAGCAGGCCGAACATCCAAGGTTCGGTGCGGCTGCTCACCTGCTGGCCGCCCTTGGATCCCGTGATGACCAGGTCAACGCTGACCGACGTCGAGCCATCTGTCGTGCCGGAAACCCTAAGTGACTCCCAGACAGCGGTGACGGTTGTTCCGAAGTTCTGCTCGCGGTCGACCATCTCGGTGCGGAGAGAAGCGATCTGACCCAGCTGCGCATCGCTCTTGCAGCTGTAGAGCGCGGCTTCGTCATCGCTCCGATTCACCAGATAGGCCCGCAGAAAACTCGATGTCACCTGGTCCGGGTCGGCGCGCTCGATCTTTGTTTCCTCGTCGTAGAGCAGCACCGCCACCCCCACACCCCCGAGGCAGAGCAGCGCCACAATCCCCGCCCCCAGAGCCAGCCACAACCGCAACCGCCGGTTACGCGGCTTCTTGACCGGCGCCGCCGAGGCCGCCACCGGCGCCGCCCCACCCGGCGGCGGGGGCGTGTCTCCGGTCACTGGCTCCTGCGGCTGCACACTCACGACAGTAGTGCCTCCACACACCTATCACCCCGGACGGGGCGTGGACGGCACAAGCCCGGACGACGCGGACACCGAACCGAGCACCGGGAACGCGATGCCCCGCTCCGTCTGGGATAAGTTTTATCCGCGCACACAGGAGGTGAGGGCGGTGGTGGATTCGGCTTTGCGGGTCCAGCAGGCTGCCGCTTTGCACCGGCAGGCGGCCGCCCTCGCGGATGCCGCCTCGGCCGCGCTCGATGCTGACGCCTCGACGCCCGATCCGCTGGAGCAGCATCGCCTGGCGGAAGATCTGCGGGCGGCGGCCGGCGCGCTGGCGCCCGGCTGGCTCGGCGCGCCCCTCGACGCGCAGTCGGTGAACACTCCGCTCGGTGGTGTCTACCCGCCGCAGTTCGTCCGTCTGGGGGCCGCTCAGCTGCTCGACGACGCCCGTTTCCCGGCGATCGTCCCGCTGCTGGGCACGGGTCATCTCACGATCGATGCGACGGCGACCGATTCCCGGGTCTTCGGCCTGCTGCGGTCGGTTCTGTTGCGGTTGCTGGCCGCCGCCCCGGCCGGTTCGCTGCTGGTGCGCGCGGTTGACGGCATCGGCGGCGGCGAGGTGTTCGCCCCGTTCGCCGACCTGCGTGACGCCGGCCTGATGTCGCCTCCGGCCACCGACCGCCAAGGCCTGCGTGACGTGCTCGCCGAGGCCGAGAAGTGGCTGCGCCCGGGCCGGGGGGTGGCGCCGCGGCGCACCCGGCGCGACCGCATGATGCTGGTGGTCATCGCGAGCCTGCCCGAGCTGACCGAGGGCGAGGAGTTGCGCCGCATCGCCGCGCTCGCCCAGCAGGGCCCCGACTCCGGCCTGCACCTGATCGTGGCGGGCTGGCCGCCGCCCCCGCTGACCGCCGAGACGACCCAGGCGCCGCTGCCGCGCACGACGATGGTGTCGGTCCGCAACCCGTACGCGGTGATCGGCGACCCGCCCGGGGCGACGTACGGCTCGACCTCGGACGTCTCGTGGCTCAACGCACCGGTGTTCCTCGACGACGATCCGCCGCCCCACCTGATCGACGCGGTCTGCCGTGAGCTGGCCGCGCATTCGGCCGCCGCGTCCCGGGTCACGCTGGCCGACCTGCTGCCCGAGCCGGGCGAGGAGTTGTGGGCGGGTGACGCGGCCGAGGGGCTGAGCGCGGTGGTCGGCCATGACGGTGACACCCCGCTGGCGCTGCGCTTCAACGACCTGACACCACACTGGATGGTCGGCGGCCGGTCGGGCGCGGGCAAGACGGCCTTCCTGATCAACGTGCTGTACGGGCTGGGCGCGCGTTACAGCCCGTCCGAGCTGGCGCTCTATCTGCTCGACTTCAAAGAGGGCGTGACGTTCGCCGAGTTCGTGCCGACCCGCAGCGACCGCACGTGGCTGCCCCACGCGCGGGCGGTGGGTGTCGAGGCCGACCGGGAGTACGGGCTGGCCGTGCTCCGCGAGCTCAACGCGGAGATGTCGCGCCGCTCCACCGCGTACGAGAGGGCGGGTGTCTCGACCCTCAAGGAGTTGCGCGCGGCAGCCGCCGAGGACGGCCTCAAACGACCTCTGCCCCGCATCCTGTGCGTGATCGACGAGTTCCCGGTGCTGCTGGCGGGGGGCGACCCGGTGGCGACCGAGGCGGCGTCGCTGCTCGAGGCGCTGACCCGCACGGGCCGCACCTGCGGCATCCATCTGGTGCTGGCCAGCCAGGCCCTGACCGGCATCGAGGCGCTCTACACCAAGCGTGACTCGTTCTTCGGCCAGTTCCCGGTCCGCATCGCGCTGCCCGGCGGCGGTGACGTGCTGGAGCCGGCGAACGACTCGGCGGCCGGGCTGCCGCTGGGCACGGCGGTGGTGAACACGGCGGGTGGTCTGGGCGGGCCACGCGGCGCCACCCGCGGGCACGAGCGCATCATCCGCTTCCCCGACCCGCACGCCGACGAGGAGTTGCTGAGCGACCTGCGGCACAAGCTGTGGGGTTCCCGCGATCCGGAGTCGCAGCCGCCGCGCATCTTCGCCGGCTACGCCCATCAACATCTCGCCGACGACCCGACCTACCGGCTGGCGCTGGCCGGCCGCGGTGGGGCTCCGGCCGCGCTGCTGGGCCGCGCGCTCGACGTGAACCTGTCCACCGTGGCGTTCCCCCTCGGCGCGGCGCCGGGCCGGCATCTGGCGATCTTCGGGTCGCAGGCGTCGGCGTCCGAGGTGCTCGACGCGGCCACGCGCAGTGTGGCCGCCTACCACCAACCCCGTACGGCGCGGTTCGTGATCGCCTCGCTCACCGCCGAGGGGCATCGTCTCGCCGAGGCCCTGGCCGCCGAGATCGGTCACCGGCAGGAGGTCGCGCTGGTCGACCGGGCCGGGCTGGCAGCCGAGTTCGATCCCGGCCGTCCCGGCTACCGCGTCGTCTTCGGCATGGACGCGATCGCCCCCGAGACGCTGACCGGTCTTCCGGCGTTCCTGCGCGACGGCCCGTCCCGCGGCGCGCACCTGCTGTCGTGGTGGCGCGATCCCCGCATGTTCACCGGCGGTGACGACGTCGCCGGGCTGCTGTTCCTCAACGTGCCGACGGCCGAGGTGTCCACGATGATCGGCCGGCCGGTGGAGTGGCAGCCGCGGCCCAACCGGGCGCTGCTGCATGACCGTGAGTCCGACCGTACGGTCTCTCTCGTGCCGTTCCTCGATCCCGGCGTGGGCGACGACTGGGGTGATGAGGCGTGACCGACCAGCAGGAGACGACCAGCGCGATCCCGGCCCAGCCGGCTCCCCCGGCGCCGGGTCCGTGGGCCGATTATCTGGCCGCCGCCCAGCGCCTCGATGCCGTGCGACGGGCCGCGAGCGCGGCGTCGGCCGAGCATCAGGGGGCGGTCACGGCCGCGAGGCAGGAGCTTTCCTCCGTACGGTCGAGGCTCGCGGCCCAGGAGACCCGGCTGGCGCGTGATCTGGCCGTGCCGGTGCTCGAGCTGCGGCCGCAGTCGGCCGATCTGGAGGTGGCCGCTCAGGCCGCCGGCACGGGTCCCGCGTCCGCGCTCGCCGCGTTGCAGCAGGCCCGCCGCAGTGCCGACGCCGCCGACGCCCTGCTGACCGAGGCTGCCCCGGCCCGCCGCTGGCGCCCGTGGGCGCGCAACCTGCTCGTCTACGGCCCGTTCGCGGCGGTCGTGCTGATCGTGCAGATCGCGCTCTACCTGGTCGCCGATCCGGGCTCGGTGCCGACCTACGCGCTGCTGTGCGGCCTGACCATGCCGGTGATCGCCTTCGGTCTGGGCTGGGTCACGATCGGCTTCGTCTACGGCGGCGACCCGGGCGGGGTCGACCGCACCCCGATCATCGGGGCCGTCGCCTGCCTGGTCCCGGTGCTGCTCACCTGCATGGGCGTAGGACTCGCGTCGTTCCTCAACTGACACCGCGCCGAGACACCCACGTCGCCGCACCCTTCACCGCCCACACTCACGCACCGCGACGCCCCACGCCGCCGCACCGCCCTACTCCCACCCCGGGCCGCGCCGCCCGCACACCGCATCGCGCCGCCGCATCGCCGGTCGCGAGCGTGCGACCGGAGATCAGGGTAGGGCGGCGGTCAGATCGACCTCGACCAGCTGGCCCCGGAAGCCCAGTGAGGCGACGCCGAGCAGCGTCGAGGCGGTCGTGAAGGCGGGCGCCAGCGGTGACTCGTTGAGCCGGTCCCAGACGGCGGCGAGCTGGGCGCTGTCCGGGCTCACCACATAGATCACCGAGCGCACCACGTCGGCCGGGGCGGCGCCGGCGGCTTCGAGCACGGCCAGGCAGTTGGTGATCACCTGGTCGGTCTGCGCGTCGAAGTCGCCCGGTTCGCCGACGACCTTGCCGTCGAGGTCGAGCGGGCACTGACCGGCGAGGTGGGCGAGGCGTCCCGCCGACGAGATGGTGATGTGCGTGTAGCCCGGCGGCTCGTGGACGGTGGCGGGGTTGAATTTCTCGATCACCCGGCCAGTATTCCGACCCCGCGATGCGCCCGACACCGATTAACCACCCCTCGCCCACTCAGCAGCACAATCCGACCCGCCGCGCGACCAGGACGACCCCACCCACGGCGGCCAAACGAAACAGCCCGCCGCGCGACCGGGACGGGCCCAACAGGGCGGTTAGCCGAACCAGCCGGGGACGTCGACCGGGAAGCCGGTGGCGGGCACGACCGTACGCAGGGACGACTCGAGCGAAGTGACCCGCTCCGCGCCCAGCTTCTCGACCCAGCGCGCCCGCAACCGGTCGAAGATCTCGGCCGACTGGGCCAGCATGTCGAGGCCGAGCGGCGTCAGCCGGATGAGCTTGCGGCGGGCGTCGTGGGGATCGTCGACCCGCTCGACATAGCCCAGCGCGGCCAGCCGGTCGACGGTCTTGCCGGCGGCCTGTTTCGAGACGCCGAGCCGCCGCCCGACCTCGCTGGCCGTGGCCCCGGCGGGCCCGATCGCCTGCATCGCGAAGCCGTGGACCGGCCGCGCGTCGGGATGCCCGCGCGTGGCGAGTTCCGCGTGCAGCTCGTCGATGAGCGCCCGGAAGCCCGCGAACAGCAGCAACGGCAGCTCGAAGCCGGGCGGGTCAGCGGGCGGCATTGGCAAACTCGACAACCTGGTTTACTGTTTCGACAACCACGTTGACGAGTTTACCGGAGGAACGATGTTCACCCCGCACACCCTGGAGTCCGCCCCGGCCGCGTCCCGGCCGCTGATCGAATCGACGGTGCAGCACCTGGGCCACCTGCCCGGCGCGGTCGGCCTGCTCGCCGAGTCGCCCGAGATGCTCGGCGGGTTTCTGCAGGCCAGCAACCTGTTCGAGGCGAGCACACTCGACCCGTTGGCCCGCGAGGTGGTGGTCATGGTGATCGCGGCCCGCAACCAGTGCCGCGTCTGCCTGGCCATGCACACCGGCCGCCTGCGCACACTGGGCGCCGACGCGAGGCTGATCGCCGCCCTGCGTACGGGGGAAACGCCGGACGACCCCCGGCTGGCGGCGTTGCGGGAATTCACGCTGCGGGTGCTGGCCACGGCCGGCGAGGTGCCCGACGACCAGATGACCGAGTTCCTGGCGGCCGGCTACACGCGGCGCAACGCGCTCGAGGTGGTGCTGGGCATCGGGACGTACACGATGTCGACCCTGGCCAACCGCATGGTCCGCGCGTGAGAGATGCCGCGCGGGAAACGCCGCATGAGAGATGCCGCGCGGGAAACGCCGCGTGAGAGATGCCGCGCGGGAACGCCGACGGGCGGAAATTCCGGGCCCAGACGTCAGCGGGCGTTGATCAGCGCCATCGCCTCGGCGCGCACCTTGGCGTCGGTCTGGTAGGCCCCGCGCACCGCCGAGGTGACCGTACGGGCCCCCACCTTGCGGATGCCGCGCATCTCCATGCACAGGTGCTCGCACTCGAGCACCACGATCGCCCCGCGCGCGTCCAGCTTCTCCATCAGCAGGTCGGCGATCTGCGAGGTCAGCCTCTCCTGCACCTGGGGCCGGCGGGCGTAGACCTCGACCAGGCGGGCCAGCTTGGAGAGCCCGGTGATCCGGCCGTGCGGGCCGGGGATGTAGCCGATGTGCGCCACGCCCTTGAAGGGCAGCAGGTGGTGCTCGCACATGCTCATCACTTCGATGTCGCGGACGAGCACCATCTCTTCGTGGTCGGCCTCGAACGTCGTCCGCAGCACGTCGGCCGGGTCGACCCGCAGGCCGGCGAACAACTCCGCATAGGCCCGGGCCACCCGGGCCGGGGTGCGTTCGAGCCCGTCGCGGTCGGGATCTTCGCCGACCGCGATGAGGATCTCGCGAACCGCCTTCTCGATCCGCCCGAGGTCGACGGCCTGCTCGACCGGAGCACCGGTGAGCTTGCCGTCGACCAGGCGGGCGGCGAGATAGTCGAGCTCGTCGTCGTCGCTTATCAGTTGCTGCCTTCCGAGCTGCTGCTGCCGTTCGGGTTGGGCCCGACAGCGATCTGTCCGTCCGCCTCGGCCTGCGCCTTGAGCTTGTCGCGCTCGGCCGGGGTCAGCACCGGGGGCGCCTCGGAGGGCAGGCGCTTGCCGAAGCCGTTGAACGGCGACATCGGCGGGCGCTTGACCACCCGGACACAGATCCGATCCATGTCCTCGCGGGTGATGGTCTCCTTCTCCATCAGCTCGAGGACCATGCTGTCGAGGACGTCCCGGTATTCGACCAGGATCTCCCACGCCTCGTCGTGCGCCAGCTCGATCAGCGCGCGCACCTCGGCGTCGATGTCGGCCGCCACCGAGTCGGAGTAGTCCCGCTCGTGACCCATGTTGCGACCCATGAACGGCTCGTCGCCGCTGGTGCCGTACTTCACCGCACCGAGCTTGGAGCTCATGCCGTACTGGGTGACCATGGCCCGGGCCAGGCCGGACGCCTTCTCGATGTCGTTGCCGGCGCCGGTGGTGGGCTCGTGGAAGACGAGCTCCTCGGCGGCCCGGCCACCCAGCGCGTAGGCCAGGGTGTCGATCATCTCGGCGCGGGTCTGGGTGTACTTGTCTTCGGTCGGCAGCACCAGCGTGTGACCCAGCGAGCGGCCACGCGGCAGGATCGTCACCTTGTGCACCGGCGCGGAGTGCGGCAACGCGTAGGCCACCAGCGCGTGACCACCCTCGTGGTACGCGGTGATCTTCTTCTCGTTGTCGCTCATCGCCCGGGTGCGGCGCTCGGGGCCGGCGATGACGCGGTCGATCGACTCCTCGAGGAACTCGTTGGAGATCGCCCGCTTCTCGTTACGCGCGGTGAGCAGCGCGGCTTCGTTGATCACGTTGGCCAGGTCGGCGCCGGAGAAGCCCGGCGTGCGGCGGGCCACCGAGTCGAGGTCGACGTCGGGCGTGAACGGCTTGCCCTTGGCGTGCACCCGCAGGATCTGCTTGCGACCCTCCATGTCCGGGTTGTCGACCGGGATCTGGCGGTCGAAACGGCCGGGGCGCAGCAGGGCCGGGTCGAGGATGTCGGGCCGGTTGGTGGCCGCGATCAGGATGACCCCGCCCTTGGTGTCGAAGCCGTCCATCTCGACGAGCAGCTGGTTGAGCGTCTGCTCGCGCTCGTCGTGACCGCCGCCCATGCCGGCGCCGCGGTGACGGCCGACGGCGTCGATCTCGTCGACGAAGACGATCGCCGGCGCGTTCGACTTGGCCTGCTCGAACAGGTCGCGGACACGGCTGGCGCCGACACCGACGAACATCTCGACGAAGTCGGAACCGGAGATCGAGTAGAACGGCACCCCGGCCTCGCCGGCGACCGCGCGGGCCAGCAGCGTCTTACCGGTTCCGGGCGGGCCGAAGAGCAGCACGCCCTTCGGGATCTTGGCGCCGAGAGCCTGGTACTTCGCCGGGTTCTGCAGGAAGTCCTTGATCTCGTGCAGCTCCTGGACCGCCTCTTCCGAGCCCGCCACGTCGGCGAACGTCGTCTTGGGCGTGTCCTTGGTGATCATCTTCGCCTTGGACTTGCCGAAGTTGAGCACCCGCGAGCCGCCACCCTGCATCTGCGACATGAACAGCAGCAGCAGGATCACGAGGATCGCGATCGGCAGCAGGTTGATCAGCAGGCTGAAGAGGATGTTGTCGCCCGAGACGGTGGCGTTGATCGTGCCGGTGATCCGGCCCGCGGTCTTGGCTTCCTGCACCTCGTTCCAGATCGACTGCGTGACCTCGTACGGGTACTGGGTCTCGATCTTGTCGGTGGTCTTGCCCTCGAACCGCTCGGGCGAGGCGAGATCGATCTGGAGCGTCTGCTCCTTGTCCTTCTGGACGACCTTCTCGATGCCGGGCTGGTTCAGGCGCTCGAGCGCCACCGAGGTATCTACGCGCTGGTAGCTCGGACCACTGGTGAAGAACGAGCTCAGCGCAATCACGCCGATGATCACCAGAATGATCCAGACCACCGGGCGGCGGAAGAAACGCGTACGTTCCATACTCTTGTCGGGCGCCAAGCGCCCGGACCCTCCTGATCGGCGTCCTGGTCACCTCAACGTGCCGCCCACCGGCGGCCCCGGTCCGACGATGCCGTCCCGGCCCCTCCGGCGCTTGTGACACTGCGCCATCGGTCACTCGACGGTACACCGTGGGTGCCGGTTGCGAACCCGTGAGCCCGCTGCCCGGACATCCGCAGGCCGTCGCCCGTTCAGCAAGCTTTAGTGGCAAAACCGCCCATAAGGACGGATTTCTGAGAAGAGGCTGAGAAACGGTTCAGCTACGGGCGTAGACCTCGGGCTTCAGCACACCCACGTACGGAAGCTCGCGGTAGCGCTCGGCGAAGTCCAGACCGTAACCGACGACGAACTCGTTCGGGATGTCGAAGCCCACGTACTTCACCGGGACCTGCACCTTCACCGCGTCGGGCTTGCGGAACAGGGCGACCACCTCGACGCTGGCCGCGGAGCGCGACTGCAGGTACTTCATCAGCCACGACAGGGTGAGACCGGAGTCGACGATGTCTTCCACCACGACCACGTGCCGGCCGGTGATGTCGCGGTCGAGGTCCTTGAGGATGCGCACGACGCCGGACGACGTGGTGCCCTGCCCGTAGGACGAGACCGCCATGAACTCCATCTCGGTGGAGGGACCGTGGTTGCCCAGCGCGCGGGCGAAGTCGGCCATGAACATGACCGCACCCTTGAGCACGCAGACCAGCAGGATGCCCTCTTCGGCGTCCGCGTGGTCGGCGGAGACCTGCTTCGCCAGTTCGGCGATCTTTTCCCGGATCTGCTCCTCGGAGATGATCACGTGGTCGATGTCGGCGTCGTACCAGGACCCGTCAGCCATGGCCCCAGCGTGCCGCATGAAGGTTGCCGTCCGCCGCACGGGGCGGCGATCAACTGCGGCCTAACCGCAGGAAAACCGCCTCTTCCGCCCAGCTCGACCGCCAAATCCGACAACCGGAGTGACAACTCTCACAGGCGATCAGGGCACTCGAACGAGTGCGCCGTGGTCGCGGACGACCCGAATGCCCCCCGGGAGGTGTACGGCACCCTGGCCGCGCCAATCGGTGACGAGGGCGTCGAGCGCCTCGACATGCCGATGCGACAGGGCACCTCCGGGCGCGCCGAGCTCCCGCGCCCACATGTGCAGCACTCGCCGTCGAACCGCCATCCGCATACCCGACAAATCAGAAATCTCCAGCTTGTCGGGGAGCAGCCACCGCCTCCCCCACCCGCCCTGGGAGAGCTCGGAACCTACACCGGTGTCAAGTGCGGGCTGCTCGGTTGTCCACAGCCGTGCCTCGGTTTTCCACAGGACCGCCGCGGCCAGCTCGTCCAGCGCCTCGTTGTCGGCCGCGATCATCGACGCCGACCGAGCCAGATTGGCCACGACCGCTGGGCCGAGCGCCTCGACAAGGGCGGGAAGAGCCTTTCCCCGTACGCGGGAACGTGCGAACGCCGGATCCGAGTTCTGGGGGTCCTCCCATGGCGCCGGCCCGTGAGCGGCGCAGGCCTTGCGCGTGTCGGCCCGGGCCACGTCGAGCAGTGGCCGCACGAAGATCCCCTTGCGGGCCGGCATCCCGGACAGTCCGCGCGGCCCCGCACCCCGGGCCAGCGCCAGCAGCACCGTCTCGGCCTGATCGTCGCGGGTGTGCCCGAGCAGCACCGCCACCGCCCCGGCCCGCTCGGCCGCGGCCGCCAACGCCTCATACCGGGCCGTTCGAGCCGCCGCCTCCGGTCCGCCGGGCCGTCCGGCCACCGACACCGTCTCGACCAGCACCGGCGCGAACCCCGCCCCGGACGCCCATGCGGCCAGCTCGGCGGCCCGCTCGGCCGAACCGGCCTGCAGCCCGTGATCAACCGTCACCAGACCGACGTCGGCCCCGACGAACCGGGCCGCCGCGGCCAGCGCCAGCGAATCCGCCCCGCCCGAGCACGCCACCAGGACCAGGCCGTCCGCGGGCAGGGCCCGGCGCACGGCCAGCCGCACCGCGGCGACGGCGGGCGGGATCCGGGCCACTACCCGCCGATCGCGGGCTGCGACCCGTGCACCCGGGTCACCCAGGCGTCGGGGTCGCCGAGCTCGTCGAGCCGCGGCAGGGTCAGCGGCGAGTCGAAGATCTTGTTGAAGCCGTCCATGCCGACCCGCTCGACCACGCCGTGCACAAACTTGCGGCCCTCGGCGTACTGCCGCATCTTGACCTCGATGCCGAGCAGCCGCCGTACCGCCTTCTCGAGGGGGTTGCCGGTCTCGCGCCGGCGGTTGAACTTGGCCCGGATCGACTCGACGCTCGGGATCACGTCGGGGCCGACGCCGTCCATCACGAACTCGGCGTGACCCTCGAGCAGGGTCATCAGCGCGGTCAGGCGGTCGAGCACGGCCTTCTGCGCCGGCGTCTGCACGATGTCGAGCACCGAGGAGCGGCTTTCCGGGTCGCGCAGCGCGTCGGAGAGCGTGGCGACACCCCGGCGCATGCGCTCGAGGATGTGTTCGGTGCTCTGCGAGGCGTCGACGAAGGCCTGCACCTCGCCCAGGAAATAGCCGCGCATCCACGGGACGGCGGTGAACTGGGTGCGGTGGGTGACCTCGTGCAGGCAGACCCAGAGCCGGAAGTCACGCGGGTCGGCGCCCAGCTTGCGCTCGACCTCGACGATGTTCGGCGCGTTGAGCAGCAGCTGGCCCGGGTTGCCGGAGAACACCTCGTACTGCCCGAGGACCCGGCCGGAGAGATAGGCCAGGATGGTGCCGGCCTGCACGCCGGTGACCCGCGAGCCGATCGCGTCGGCCAGGCCGCCCGGCTGCTTGTCGCCGGAGAGCCGGGTCACCAGCGGGATGATCACCTGTTTGAGGCCCTCGATGTTGACCGCGGCCCAGTCCTTGCGGTCGACCACCCGGACGGGCGGCACCTCGACCTGCGAACTCAGGCCCGTGTAGGCCGCGACGTGGCCCGCGGCCTCGTCGGTGAGGTTCCGCAGCTCGGTCACCACCGTCATCGCGTCGTCATAGGAGACCGCGGGGCCGGATTTCGAGAGCGCGCCCGCGGTCGCAGCGGCCAGATCCCAGTCAACGAACTGCGCCATGCCACCCACCGTACCCGCGGAAATCGAGCCCAGACTCAGGTGAAACCCCGAGATCAGCACCCCCGGTCCAACCACCCCACCCGCCACCCGAACCGGATCAACTGCAATCACACTGAACTAAACGAGCCGCCACCCGGTCGAGCGCAGCCCGCCCGGTAACCGCGTTCCCCGACCCGCTCGCCATGATCGCGAAGACCAGCAGCCGCCCGTCGGCCGTGGTCAGCATCCCGGCCATCGTGTTGACCCCGCTGAGCGTCCCCGTCTTGGCCCGCACCACACCCTGGCCGACCTGGTTGGCCTGCGGCTTCACGAAACGCTTGAGCATCGTGCCCGACCAGCCGGCCACCGGCAGCCCGCCGAACATACTGCTCAGGGCCGGTTGCTCACCCGAGGCGGCGAAGGCCAGCAACTGCGTCAGCAGCGTCGGGCTGATCCCGTTGTTGCGCGACAGCCCGCTCGCGTCGTAGAGGTTGGCCTCGTCGGCCGGCAGCCCGAGGTCGCGGATCCGCCCGATGATCGCCTCGGTGGTGTCGTCGAACGTGCCCGGCTTGCCGCCGGCGATCGCGACCTGCCGCCCCAGCGCCTCGGCCGCGGTGTTGTCGCTCTGCTCGAGCATCCAGTCGGTGAGCTGCACCATCGGCGGCGACTGCACCACGCCCAGCGGTGCGCCCGGCGCGACCTCCCCCGCGGCGGCCGAGGCGGCCACGGGAGCTTTGCCCTTTTTGACAGCCGACGAGGGCACTCCGAGCATCTTCGCGAACGCCTTGGCCGCCGCGTCGGCCGGATTCGACGACCGCGGATCCCCGCCGAACTCGTTGTGGATCGGCTTGACCCGCCCCGCGTTGACCATCAGCGCCTGGATCCGCGACACCTGGCCGAACGAGATGTCGCTGCCGTCCCAGCCCCGGGCCGTCTCGGGCCCGCTGAACAGCGAGATGTCGTACAGCACCCGGGTCGGTTTGGTCGTCCCCAGCGCCTTCTTGACCTGCGCCGCGAGCGTGTCGAGGCGCGCCGCCCCCGGGAACAGCTTGTTCGCGGTGGTGGCCAGCGTCGGATCCCCGCCGCCGATCAGCACCACCTCACCGGGCCGGCTGCCCGCGACCACCCGGGTGCTCAGCCGGTACGACGGCCCGCGCGAGCTCAGCACCGCCGCCGCCGTCAGCAGTTTTGTGGTCGAGGCGGGCGTGGTCATGGTGTCGGCGTTCCGCGCGTAGAGCACTTCGCCCGAGGCCACGTCCAGCACCGCGACGTGCACCTTGGTCCCCAGCGCGGTCGACTTCACCAGCGGGTCGATGGCCCTTGTCACGCTGTCGGCGGTGAGTGCCGCGCCTCCCCCGGTGGCTGCCACGAGCACCGGTGTCGGCGACGGGTCGGGCGTCGGCGGCGCTGTCGTGGGCGTGTTGGTCGGTTCGGCCGACAGCCACCCGGCCACCGGTCCCGGGCGCACCAGTCCGACCACGCCGGCCGCCACGACCAGGGCGATCACGACCGAAAGAGCCACCACCCATTTCGTACGGGATTTCCGACCGCGCCCGTCCGTCCCTGGCCCGGCCGCGTCGTTGGTCACGGCCGTGCGGCCCGCTGCGGGGGATGCTGCCGGGGCGCGCATATCGGTCCCGCCGCCCCCGGCCCCCGGGGCGCGCAGATCAGTCCCGCCGCCCGGCCCCGGTCGCTCGTTCGGCCCCGCTCCGACGGCGGCCGCCCCGCGCGCGGCCGCGTGCTCCACTCCCGGCCCGACCCCCGCCGCTCCTCGCGCGACCTGGTCCGCCTCTTGGCCCGAGCCCGGCGCGACCGCACCCTCAGCGGGACCGTTCGACGCCCCGCCGGCCCGGGCGGCGCTGTCCGGCACCACAGGCTGGGCCGGTGACGTGGGCCGAAGGTTGTTGATCGGCACGGACGCCCGCCCATAGGTGCCGCCGGCCACGGCCGCGGTGCCCGGCGCGGACGCCCAGGCCCCCTGAGCCCGCTCACCGGCGGAGGGCTGGTCCGACAGCTCGACCCCAGCGTTGCTCAGAGCCCGCGCCGCCACTTCGCTCGGGCCACCGCCACCTGGGTTCGGCGGCGAATTGTCGGAACTGTCGGCAAATGGGCGCGGTGACGACGGCGGCGGCGCCTGGCGATTTTCCGGCGCGGGCACGGACCCCCGCGGCGCTTGTTGCGGATCGCTCAAAAGCTGTGCCCGACCGGCCACCGATTCCGGCCGAACGGGTGGCGTCGACACGGTCGCCCGACCAGCCTCAACGGCCGTTTCGGGGGACGGTTGAGGCTTTTGTGCCCCCATGTGCCCCCTGAGGTCGACGGTGGCTTCGGGCTGGGGCGAAGCCGCACCGGCCGGGCCCGCCGCCGGGTTACCGTTTCCGGAGCCCCGATGCGACTCGGACACGCCGTCGTAGTCGGGACCATCGTGTGAATCTTGCCTCCCCACGAGCCCCTCCTAGAACGCGGCGTAAGACTTAGGGGAGACTAGCGACATCCGGCACACCGACGCGCGCGGATCCTGTCGGCCGCTACTGTCCGGCCGCAGTTTTCCCCGCCCCGTGGGACCGGTCTTTCTCTCGAGCGGGCGAACAAGGGAGCACAACATGGATTTCGACGTAGTGGTTGAGATCCCCAAGGGGCACCGCAACAAGTACGAGGTCGACCACAAGACGGGTCGCATTCGGCTCGACCGGACCCTGTTCACCTCGACGCAGTACCCGGCCGACTACGGCTTCATCGAGGGCACCCTGGGCCAGGACGGCGACCCGCTGGACGCGCTCGTGCTGGTGCAGGAGCCGACCTTCCCGGGCTGCCTGATCCGGGCGCGCGCCATCGGCATGTACCGCATGACCGACGAGAAGGGCCGCGACGACAAGGTCCTCTGCGTGCCGTTCGAGGACCCGCGCCAGGAGCACCTGCGCGACATCCACCACCTGGGCGAGTTCGACCGGATGGAGATCCAGCACTTCTTCACGGTCTACAAGGACCTGGAGCCGGGCAAGTCGGTCGAGGGCGCCACCTGGACCGGCCGGGTCGAGGCCGAGGAGGAGATCAAGGCCTCCTTCAAGCGCCAGGAGGCCGCCGAGGCCGAGGGCCACGAGCACTGACCTGAGCAAGAGAAAGGTCGCGCCCCGCCGTCGCCCGCCGACGTCGCGCGGCCGCTGAACGAGCAACAAGCGTGGACGGCAGCTGAGAAGCGCCGTCCACGCTGCTTTTCCGAGCAGGTCGAAAAGACCGGCAGATCAGCGGCCGATGCCGGTCACCGCGTCATAGAGGCCGACCACCGCGCAGGCCACCGGGATCACCGACACGACCACGAGCGTGTCCAGCATGTCGGCGGCCCGGCCCAGATAGGGCGAGGGCGGCTTGCGCGAATAGGTCGCCCCGGCCACCACGGTGATCAACGCCAGTACCAGCGCCGCCCCGACCATCCCGAGCAGCACCGTCGCGTCGGCGCCGCGCAGCATGTCGACGCCGAGCGCCGCGATGCCGGCCAGACCGCCCACCACCAGCGGCACCCGCTGGCGCAGGGTGACGAACAGCCGTGAGCGCAGCAGCAGCGCCGCCGCCGAGACGGCGATCAGGATGCGGGTGGAGAGCGAACCGTCGACGGCCAGGACGCTGAACGCGGCCACAGCCAGCACGGCGTGGCCGAGCAGCATGCCCGCCAGCAGTTCCTCGGTTCGGGTCACGGCCGCGAAGACGGTGGCCCGGTCGGGGCGTTCGCGGGCGGCGTCGAGCGCGCTCGAGGCGCTGACCCCGGTGAACCCCTCGGCCGCCTCGGCGCCGGTGGGCAGCGTGACCGGCGGCATCGGCACCTTGCCGAAGCGGATCGCCAGCAGCGGCAGCGCGCCGATCCCGCAGACCAGGATCGAGATCAGCACCGCGGCGGCCCCGGCGGCGCTGGTGACCATGCTGGTCAGCGCCGCGACCGCACCGAACAGCCCGACCACGGCGCCGGCCGTGAAGAGCCGCAGCTGACCGGCCACCCCGACCGCACCGAGCGCGGCGACCAGCAGCAGCGCGACCGATCCGGCCAGCAGTTCCGAGCCGCCGAGCCAGGGCAGCAGCCCGAAGACGCCGACCGGGTCCTCGGTGGCGACGAGAACGGCGCCACCGGCGAAGGCGAACGGCATCGCGTACGCACCGAGAGCCGCCCCGGCGCGGGCATCCCCGTACGCGCGGGAAGCCGTCACCCCGGCCAGCGCGAGCAGCACCGCGAGCCCGAGCCCGGCGAAGGCCGCACCGGTCCATCCTGGACCCGCGGCGAGCACCGCGATCAGGCCGAGCGCGAGCAGCACCCCGGCCCCGACCAGCGTCGCCGTGCGGGTGGAGGCCGGCGTCCACGCGTTGCCGCGGCGGCGCGCGCCCTCGGCGATGGCCTCGACCACGTCGTCGTACTCGAGCTCGGGCCACTCGTCGTGGGCCGGCACCAGGTGGAGCACCTCGCCGTCCCGCACGCCCTGGGGGAACAGACCCTGAGCCGTGGCCAGCGCGACCCCGTCGGTGCGCCGCAGCACCCAGCCGCCGTGTCGCTCGCCGTCGTCGGCCAGGCCCTCACCCGCGTGCCGCAGCACCTCGGGCAGCAGCTCGGCCAGCGGCACGTGCTCGGGCAGGGCCACGTCGATGCGGCGCTGCGGGGCGCTGATCGTGACCCGCGCCAATCCGATACTCATGGACACCTCCCCGTTCCCCGTTTTACCCCGCCGCCGCACATCGACGAGGACGAGGCTGCGGGCGCAAGCGCACTTTACCTACGATGAGCCCAGGGCAACGCCCAGTGGCGACCCGCCAATATGGACGAAAGGGACAAAGGGCGGAATGAGTACGGTAGTGATCAAGCGGTCGGCCCGGCGCCCCGCGCCGGAGATCCCGACCGGCGAGATCGCTGTCGAGCCCCCGCCCGAGATCCCGCAGGCGGCCGGCGGGCGCTGGCAGCAGGCGATGATGGCGCTGCCGATGCTGGGCGGCTCGGTCGCGATGGCCATGATGATGGGCCAGGGCCGCACGGGGGCCTATTCCTATGTGATCGGTGGCCTGTTCGGCATCTCGTCGGTCGCCATGCTGGCCACCAGCTTCGGCTCGAACGGCTCGCCCAAGAAGGCCGAGATGATGGCAGCCCGCCGCGAATACCTGCGGCACCTCTCCGGCCTGCGTAAACGCGTCCGCGAGACGGCCCGCAAGCAGCGCGTGGGCCTGCTCTACCGCCACCCCGACCCGACCAAGCTCTGGTCCACCGCCGGCAGCCACCGGGTGTGGGAGCGGCGCACCAGCGACCCCGACTTCGGCGTGGTCCGGCTCGCCGTCGGGCCGCAGACGCTGGCCACGCCCCTGCTGCCGCCGGTGACCCGCCCGCTCGACGAGCTCGAGCCGATGACCGCGGGCGCGCTGCGACGCTTCCTCGACGCCTACTCCGTGGTGCCCGACCTGCCTGTGGCGGCCTCGCTGCGCGGGTTCGCGCGCGTGTTCCTGCGGGCCGGCGGTCCGGGCGCGACCAGCGACGTGCAGGGCCTGACCCGCGCCGTGGTCGCGCAGCTGGCCACGTTCCACGCGCCCGACGACCTGATCGTCGCGGTCTGCGCCGGCCCCGAACGCCGCTCGTCGTGGGAGTGGGTCAAGTGGCTGCCGCACAACCTGCACCCGGCCCGCACCGATGCGCTCGGTCACGTGCGCCTGGTCGCGAGCACCGGCCAGGAGCTGGAGAAACTGCTCGAAGACGTGATCGGCAACCGCCCCCGGTTCAACCCGATGGGCCAGAGCGTCAGCACGCCGCACGTGGTGATCGTGCTCGACGGCGCCGACCTCAAGGGCGCGACCCAGCTCGACGACGGCATCGACGGCGTCACCGTCCTCGACCTCGACGAGCAACCACCCCGGCTGCTCGACCGCTCGCTGCTCGTGCTCGAGGTCGCGCACCATTCCGGCCGCCGGGTGCTCAACACGTATTCGATGGAGCACGAGGCCGAGGTCGGGCAGCCCGACCAGCTCAGCGTCGAGGAGGCCGAGGCGGTCGCGCGGCGGCTGTCCCCGCTGCGCCTGGCCGCGATGTCGAAGTCGTCCGACACCCCGCTGTCGACCGAGATGGGCCTGGCCGATCTGCTCAACATCGGCGACCCCGAGACGTTCAGCGTGGCCCAGGCCTGGATGCCCCGGCCCAACCGCGACAAGCTGCGCGTGCCGATCGGCGTCGGGGCCGACGGCGCCCCGGTCGAGCTCGACCTCAAGGAGTCGGCCCAGGACGGCATGGGCCCGCACGGCCTGCTGATCGGGGCCACCGGTTCGGGCAAGTCCGAGCTGCTGCGCACGCTGGTGCTGGCGCTCGCCACGTCGCATTCGTCCGAGTCGCTGAACTTCGTCCTGATCGACTTCAAGGGCGGCGCGACGTTCGCCTCGCTCGACCGCCTGCCGCACACCGCCGCCGTGATCACCAACCTGGCCGACGAACTGCCACTGGTCGACCGCATGGTCGACGCGATCGACGGCGAGATGATCCGGCGGCAGGAGGTGCTGCGCAAGGCCGGCAACTACGCCAGCCTGCGCGACTACGAGAAGGCCCGGGCCGGTGGCGCCGCCCTTCCGCCGCTGCCGTCGCTGCTCGTGATCTGTGACGAGTTCTCCGAGCTGCTCTCGGCCAAACCCGACTTCATCGACCTGTTCGTCCAGATCGGACGGCTGGGCCGGTCGCTCGGCGTGCACCTGCTGCTGGCCAGCCAGCGGCTCGAGGAGGGCCGGCTGCGCGGCCTCGACACCCACTTGTCATACCGGGTGGGCCTGCGGACCTTCTCGGCGCTCGAATCCCGGGCCGTGCTCGGCGTGCCGGACGCCTACGAGCTGCCGCGGTCCCCCGGCCACGGTTATCTCAAGTTCGGCACCGAGCCACTGCTGCGCTTCAAGGCCGCGTACGTCTCGGGCCCGTTGCCCAAGGCCCGCGCCCGCACCACCGGCGGCGGCGCCGGGGCCGAACCGCAGGTCCTGTCCTACTCGACGCGTTACGTCCCGGCGCCCAAGCCGGTGAAGCCGGTCGAGCCGAAGCCCGAGGAGATCCCGGCCGGCGAGAGCGTGCTCGACGTGATGGTCGACCGCCTCGGCGGTCAGGGGCCGCCGGCCCACCAGGTCTGGCTGCCGCCGCTCAACCAGTCCCCGGCCCTCGACGAGCTGCTCGGGCCGGTGGTGGTCGACCAGGCCCGTGGCCTGGCGTTCGCCAACCCGGAACTGCACGGCGCCCTCCAGGTGCCGATCGCGATGGTCGACAAGCCGCGCGAGCAGCTGCGCGACGTCATGTGGCTGCAACTCGCGGGCGCGGCCGGGCATGTGGCGATGGTCGGCTCCACGCTGAGCGGCAAGTCGACCGCGATGCGCTCGATGATCTGCGGGCTGGCGCTCACCCACACACCGGCCGAGGTGCAGGTCTACTGCCTCGACTTCGGTGGCGGTTCGCTCGGCACGCTGCGCGACCTGCCCCACGTGGGCGGCGTGTCGGGCCGGCTCGACACGGTGGGCGTCCGGCGTACGGTGGGCGAGATCTCCACTTTGCTCACTGAGCGCGAGGCGCGGTTCGCCGCCATGGGCATCGACTCGATGGCGTCGTACCGGCGCCGCCGGGCCAACACCGCCAGCCAGGCCGGCGACAACGACCCGTTCGGCGACGTCTTCCTCGTCGTGGACGGCTGGGCCACGCTGCGCAAAGAGTACGAAGAGCTGGAATCCGTCATCACCGACATCGCCACCCGCGGTCTCTCGTACGGCATCCACGTCGTCGCCGCGAGCTCCCGGTGGATGGACTTCCGGCCGGCGATCCGCGACCTGTTCGGCTCCAAACTCGAACTGCGTCTCGGCGACCCCAGCGACTCCACGGTCAACCGCCGGGCCGCGATGACGGTGCCCGAGAAGCCCGGCCGCGGCATCATCGAGCACCCGACCGACAAGAACAAGTTCCTCCACCTGCTCACGGTCCGGCCCGAACTGAGCACCCTGGCCGACACGTCCGACCTGGTCAAGGAGATCGCCACCAACTGGCACGGCGCTCCGGCGCCCCGGGTGCGTCTGCTTCCGGCCCTGGTGCCGTACGCGGACCTGGATCTCCAACGCAGCAGCGGCCTGCGCCTTCCCATCGGCATCTCCGAGGCCGACCTGCAGCCCGTCGAGATCGACTTCGCTTCCGACCCGCACTTCCTGCTCTTCGGCGACGCCGAGTGCGGCAAGTCGACGTTCCTGCGCGGCCTGGCCACGACGATCACGAACCGGTTCGCGCCCGAGGAGGCGCGGATCATCCTGGTCGACTACCGACGCTCCCTCATGGACCTTCCGGAGACCGAACACCGCATCGGGTACGGGATCCAGGCCCAGAAGACGCTCGAGCTGATGCAGTCGGTCGCCGGCTACATGGAACGCCGCCTGCCCGGCCCCGACGTGACCGCCCAGCAGCTGCGCGAACGGTCATGGTGGACCGGTCCCGAGCTGTTCGTGCTGGTCGACGATTACGACCTGGTCGTCGCCGGGCCGACCAACCCGCTCACCCCGCTGCTGGAATACCTGCCGCAGGCCCGCGACGTCGGCCTGCACCTGATCCTCACCCGGCGGGCCGGCGGCGCCAGCCGGGCCCTGTACGAGCCGGTCATCCAGCGCCTGCGCGAACTGTCGGCGCCGGGCCTGGTGATGTCCGGTCCGTCCGACGAGGGCGCACTGATCGGCAACGTCCGGCCGGTGCTGATGCCACCCGGCCGCGGACGTCTGCTCACGCGGCGTGAGGGCACACGGCTGATTCAGTTGGCGCACCTGGCGCCGTACTGACATGCGCGAAGATTTAACAGACAGGCGGTGCGACAACCATCGACCGATCCCCGCCGTAAGGCTCGGTTTCGGAGTAATCTGCATCGACCTGGTTCTGGCCTTTGGAGGCGGTGCGCCTTGGTGAGTGGTCGCCGACTGGCCGCTGCCGCGACGGCTGGGCTTTTTGCCCTGGGTTTCCCGGTGTCGCCGGTCTCCGCCGCACCCACCGTGCCGGCCGAGCTCCGAGCCGAGCCGAGCCCGCTGCAGGGCGATTCGGTGCGGGCCGACGAGTGGCACCTGGCCACCCTCAACATCGCCGAGGCCTGGACCTATGCCAACGGCACCGGCGTGACCGTCGCCGTCATCGACTCCGGTGTCGACGCCGACCACCCCGACCTGCAGGGTCAGGTGCTGCCCGGTCTCGACCTGGTCGACGACAAGGGCGACGGCGACACCGACCTGGTCGGCCACGGCACCACGGTCTCGGGCATCATCGCCGGGCGCAGCGACGACGAGTCCGGTGTGGTCGGCATCGCGCCCAAGGCCAAAATTCTTCCCGTACGGGTCCTGGACGAGGACAACCGCTACAACGACGCCCTGATCGTCGCGAAGGGTGTGCGCTGGGCGGTCGACAAGGGCGCGAAGGTCATCAACTTGTCGCTCGGCGGCAACGGCAGCAGCGCGGCCCTGGCGGCGGCCCTCGACTACGCGTTCGCCAAAGACGTCGTCGTCATCGCCTGCACCGGAAACACCAGCGCGTCCTCCTCGACCGGGGTGTGGTACCCGGCTCGCGAGCCCGGCGTCCTCGCCGTCGCGGGCATGGAACGCGACGGCACCACCCTGTGGTCGGGTTCGATCACCGGCAAGGAGACGGTGGTGACGGCCCCCGCGACCCAGCTGGTCGGCGCCAACACCGGCGGCGACTACTGGAAGGTCCAGGGCACCAGCTTCGCCGCCCCGATGGTCTCGGCCACCGCGGCCCTGATCCGTTCCCGCTGGCCCGACATGCCGGCCGGCGAGGTCATCAACCGCATCATCCGTACGGCGAAGGACAAGGGCGCCCCCGGCCGCGACCCGGTCTTCGGTTTCGGCCTGGTCGACCCGGTCGGTGCCCTGACCGCCTCGGTCCCGCCGGTCTTCGAAAACCCGCTCGACAACCTCCCGTCGCCCGGCATCGCCCGGTTCGGCAGCGCGCCGGTTCCCGGCCAGGCCCAGTCGGCGCCCGAGGGCGCGACCAAGGAACTGGTCCCCGCTTCCCCCGACCGCGAGGCCGGCAGCGGCGCCGCCCCGGTCGCGGCCCCCGCCACCGACTCCCACCGGGGCTGGTGGGCGGCGGCCGGCTTGTTCCTGCTCTCGGCCGTCGCGGCCGCGCTGACCATCCGCCGTTTCGCCGCCAACACCTGACCCACCCCCGGCGGTCGGCCGCCATGGCCGGGTTGTCACTGGTTATAGATCGCCTGGCGCATGAGCTTGGCCGTGGGAGCATTCGGGCAGAGCTTGTAGACCGCCTGCAGCCGGTCCTCGTCCATGTCTTCGTAGCGCTCAACCGTCTTGGGCTCGATCTTCTCGTAGGTGACGTCGTAGTCGACGGTGTCGGCGCAGAACCCGAGAAGCACCTCAAGCGAGTCAATCATGCTGTCACCGTTGCCGAGTCTCTGGTCGATGACGACAGCCGCCTTCTCCGAGCTGGTCAACCGGTGCGAGTCCGGCACCTCCGCCTCGCAGAAGTACGTTCCGCCGTTGGCGGCCCACGCCTGCTTGACCGAAGTGAACGTCACCTCGTCGCCGGAATCGCCGACATCGCATGTGATGGTGAAGGCAGGCGCTGGTGTCACCACGGGTGACGGCGATGGCGACGTTGTCGGCACCGGTGACGTGGTGGGCACCGAGCCGGCTCGCACCGTGGTGGGCGAATCGACCGGAGACACCGCATAGCTCGCAGGCGCGGCGGCCGGTTGAGAATCACGGCGCGAGGCCACGAAGAGGACAAGAGCGCCACAGGTCACCACGGCAACCGCGGAGATGACAGCCGCCCGCTTCAGCTTCTTGTCTTGCGTCTTTTCCTGCGAGGCGACGAGAAACGTCTGCGGAAGGTCATTGGTGAACCGCGCGAGATCGCCGGACCACACCGTCCGGTTCACGTCGGCCGATCGTTCCTCGAACTCCTGGAAACGGAAAATCTGTATCGGCGCCACGAACGCCTAGCTGAGCGGGCAGCCGAGAACACCGGCGCAACGAACGGATCGCTGCGTAGGCGGAGGCGGGCCACCGACCGCCGGAACGCGCTTGTCGGGGACGCCAGACCCGGCCGGGCGGCGACGGGCCGGCGCGTCGGGGCCGGCGGTCAGGCGCAGTCGCCGGTGCGGACGCCTCGGGTTCGGGACTCGCCGGCCTGGGCCACCGGGGCCGCCTCGTTGGCGGTCAGGGCGAAGCCCGTGTTCTTGTCGTCGGCCGCGGCCGCGAAGATCACGCCCAGCACCTGGCCGTTCGTGGTGATCAGGGGGCCGCCCGAGTTGCCGCTGCGGACCAGCGAACGGATCGTGTAGATCTCGCGGGTCACGTCGCCCGAGTCGTAGATGTCGGGACCCGTGATGCGACCGACGTCGCGGACACGGGCGGACTGGGCGTCGTACGGGCCGTCCTGCGGATATCCCAGCACGATCGCGCTCGCCCCGGTGGCGGCCTGCTTCTTGACGAACGGCATCACCGGCGCGGTCAGGCCCGGAACGTAGAGGACGGCCAGATCGCGGTCGGGGTCGTAGACGACCACCGTGGCATCCTGACGCCGGCCGTTGACCTCGACCTCGGTCTCGCGCGTGCCCGCGACGACGTGCGCGTTGGTCATCACGCGCTCGTCGGCGTAGACGAATCCGGATCCCTCGATGCGCCGCGAACAGCTCGGCGCCGTGCCCAGCACCTTGATGACCGAGCGCTTCGACTTCTGGACGATCTGGGAACCCTTGAGCGCCGGGTCGGGCGCGGCCACCTCTTTGGCGTCGGTCGGGGTGAGGCCGCCGAAGACGTCGGGGAAGCCGCTGGTGTCGAGCGTGTCGCGCAGCGCGGCCGAGAGAGCCTGCGCCTGGTCGGGCATCAGGCTGTTGATGCCGCCGAGGATCGCGCTCTCGCGCACCTCTTTGTTGAGCGCCGGGAACGGGGTCGAGCCCAGCGGCACGGCGATCAGCCAGGCCACCAGCAGCACCGCCACCAGCGAGATGGCCGCGCCGCCGGCGTCGTCGACCCGCTGCAGCGGACGGCTCTGGATGGCGCGGCGCAGGTGGGTGCCGAGCCAGCCGGCCAAAGTCTGCCCCAGCACGGCCAGCGCGAAGATCGTGACCAGCGAGACGACGAGCCGCGCGGTCGGGTCGGTGAACCGGTCGGCGATCAGCGGGCCGACCTGCAGGCCGATCAGCACGCCGCTGAAGAAGCCGCCGAACGAGAGCGCGCCGATGACAAAGCCTTGGCGGTAACCGCTGATCGCGAAGACCAGCATCAGCAGGATCAGGATGCCATCGACCACGGACCCTCACCCAGCGTAGAAATCGACCACGGACACTCACCCAGGGTAGAGGTGGGAAGCCAGACCCGGGTCATGGCAGAACCTCGTCGGGCGCTCCGCCACGCGCGGCGGGCACCGGGGCGCTCGCGTCGGGCAGGTCGACCAGGGCTCCCGGCTCCCACGGCCGGGCCCAGCCACCCATGTCGAGCAACGTCGAGATCACCCCTGCCGTGAAGCCCCAGACGAGCAGACCCCGGACCTGGAAGGCCGGACCGATCCAGCCGCTGGGGTGCCGCACCCGGATACGGTTCCCGGGGTCCACCAGTTCACTGATCGGCAACCTCGCCACGTGGGCGACCTCGGCCGGCTGACGCGGGCTCACCGGATGGGGTTGCCGCCACCACGCCAGCACGGGCGTGACCACGAACGAGCTGACCGGGATGTAGAGGTCGGGCAGCAGCGCCAGCACCTCGGCGCTGGACGGCTCGAGTCCGACCTCCTCGTTCGCCTCGCGCAACGCCGTGGCCACCGAGTCGATGTCGTCGAGGTCGGTGGCGCCGCCGGGGAAAGCGGGCTGCCCCGCGTGGTTCCGCATCGTCGCCGCGCGCTGCAGCACCAGCAGGTCGGGGCCGATTTCCCCCTCGCCGATCAGCACGAGTACGGCGCTGGGCCGTCCACCGCCGGCCGGGGGCCGCAGGGTGGTGAAGTCTTCGGTGCGGCAGTTCGCGACCCGGGTGAGCAGCGGGTCGAACCATCGCGGCAGGCCGTCGGGGCGCCCGAGCACACGTCCCCGGCTCACGGGGTCACCGTCACGCCGGTGTGCGTGCCGACGAGTTCGGCCAGCTCGGGGGCTTTCAACGGCAGAGGGTGTACGTACGTCTTCCCGCCCGCATCGACGAAGAGCGTGATCGGCAGGTTGATCCGGCCCAGGTTGTTGAGCAACGTGCTCTTCTCGTCGAACAGGGTCGGCATGCGCACGCCCGCGTCGACGGCGAAGGAGGCGCCCTTGTCGCGCTGGTCGCCGGTGTCGACGCCGAGCACGGTGAGCCGCCCCGCCGTCTGGTCGGCCAGGCTCTGCATCACGGGCAGCTCGGCTCGGCACGGCCCGCACCACGAGGCCCACAGGTTGATCACCGCCGGTCCCCGCACCTCGCGCAGCGAGACCTGGTCGTCGCCGGTGAAGCAGGGCAGCGTCAGATCGGGCAGGCTCGCCATCGCGGAACCGCCCGCAGCCGGAGAGGCCGAGGACGGCACGGCTGATGCCGGAGCCGACGGTGGCGGAGCGGTCAGGGCCTCGCAGCCGGCAAACGGCGCGGCAACGGTCGGCTCATCACTGGTGCAGGCGGCGACCCCGGCCAGCAACAACACGAGCGGCGCCACAAGCAGCCGTTTCCGCAGATCCGCGGACGGACGAGCAGGCGCCGCGGACGGACGAACGGGCGCCGCGGACGAACGAACGGGCGCCGCGGACGGAGGGTGGATCGGCGCGGCAAGCGGCGGGTTCGGTGCCGCCAACGGGTGCGGCGGTGCGGCGGACGGCCGCGGGGAACTCACGGAACGTCCGGCGCGACGACCGCCGCGGCCGGCACGAGCGCCGGATCAACCCCGGCGGCCACGGCCAGCTCGCGGGCGCGCGGCCCCTTGAGCAGCTTCGCCGCGGCGGCCGCCTCGGTCGGGCCGGTGCCGTAGGACGGGCACATGGACGCCAGCGTGCAGGCGCCGCAGGCCGGCTTGCGCGCGTGACAGACCCGGCGCCCGTGGAAGATCACCCGGTGCGACAGCATGGTCCAGTCGCGCTTCTCGATCAGGTCGGCGACCAGGAACTCGATCTTGACCGGGTCGTCCTCGGTGACCCAGCCGAAGCGGTTCGTGAGGCGCCGGAAATGGGTGTCGACCGTGATGCCGGGGACGCCGAACGCGTTGCCGAGGATCACGTTGGCCGTCTTGCGCCCGACGCCGGGCAGCGCCACCAGCTCGTCGAGCGTGGCCGGGAGCACCCCGTCGTGCCGCTCGATCAGGGCCTGGCCCAGCTTGATCAGCGAGTCGGTCTTGGCGCGGAAGAAACCGGTGGGCTTGAGCAGGGTCTCGAGCTCGGTGCGGTCGGCCGCCGCGTAGTCAGCCGCGCTCTGGTAGCGCTTGAACAACACCGGCGTGACCTGGTTGACCCGGACGTCGGTGGTCTGGGCGGACAGGACCGTGGCCACGGCCAGCTCGAGCGGGGTGGTGAAGTCGAGCTCGCAGTGCGCGTCGGGATGCGTCTCGGCCAGGACGCGGGCCATCTTGCGGGCCCGCCGCTTGCGCCCGATGGGCGTTTCCGTCGAGAACCGCTTCGCCGACCGGGCCACCAGAGTCACCGCTAAAGAGTACGTCGCCCCTACGACAGGAAATCGTCACGCGGACGGGGTGATCGACCCGTCCGAGGAGATCTTGGCACCCGTGTCGGGGAAGTCGGCCGCGCTGAGCTGCGAGACCAGCTTGCGGCCCTGCTCGTTCTGCGTGTCCAGGGTCGGCAGGCCGTTCGAGTTCATATAGGTCGAGAGCAGCTTGCCCCCCGCGTACGACCCGTCCGGCCCCAGCGTGACCTGCAGGATCCCGCCGTACTTGAGCACCCCCGTACGGGACAGCGTGCGACCGCCCCCGGCGAAGTTGCCGAGGCTGTAGGCGATCAGCTTGCCGTTGTAGAACTCCATGCCCCGGAGCACGTGCGGCCCGTGTCCCACGACCAGGTCGGCGCCGGCGTCGATCACGGCGTGGCTGAACTTGATCGGGTCGCCGCGGTTCTCGCCGTGGAACGTCTCGGTGCCGGGCTTCACGTGCTGCTCGTCGGAGCCCTCGGCGCCCATGTGCACCTGCACGACGACCAGGTCGGCCTGTTGCCCGGCCTGCTCGACCACGGACCGGGCCTGGTCGAGGTCGATGAGGCTGTTGGCTCCGGCGTACGAGGAGAAGCCGACGACCGCCACCTTGACCCCGTTGACCTCGGACACCGTGATCTCGTCGGTGTTGCCGGTGGCCTGGATGCCGGCCTCGTCGAGCACCGCCCGGGTGTTGCGCGCGCCCTGCGTACCGAAGTCCTTGGCGTGGTTGTTGGCGGTGTTGACGAGATCGAAGCCGCCGGCCTTGAGGTGCTTGACGTAGGAGGGCGGCGAGCGGAACGCGAAGCAGTTCGGCGACGGCGGCGACCCGCACTTGGAGGCGCCGGTGTTCTCGGTCAACGGCTGCTCGAGGTTGCCCATCACGAGGTCGGAGGCGAGCGCCTCTTTGACCGAGTCGAAGAATCCCTCACCGTTCGCGGGCGGCATCCGATTCGGCGCGTTGCTCATCATGATGTCGCCGGTGGCCGAGAGTGTGACGGTCCCCTCAGCAGCGGCCTTCTCAGTGGGAGCGGAGGTGGGGGCGGCAGAGTCGGACGGCGCCGCCGCATCACGAGGCTCCTGCCACGACGATGCCGACTCGTCGTCGGATTGCCGATTCGCAAAAGCGACACTTCCGGCACCGATTCCGGCCAGCGCGGCCAGGACAATAGTGATAGTAAGGACAGGTCGCCCGAAAATGCCTGGCCTTCGATGCGGGGGGTGGGAATTCATCGACGGCGACGATACCTTCAGGTGGCGACGCGGACGAACCGTCGAAAGGCTTGTCGTTGCCTCCACCCGGCGACGAAAAATACTGCCCGTCACGGTCGGAGTGGTTACCCTGCGGTATCTAGATCAAGGGGTGCCCGCCCGATTCCCGCCCGCGTGCGCCTAGACTGATCGAGCGCAGGCGTTGCGCGTGTTCGGAGGTGCGGCGATGGATGAGGTACTGGCGCGCAGCGGGATCTTCCAGGGCGTAGACCCGGAGGCCGCCGAGGCGCTCGCCAAAGAGATGGACACGGTCGAAGTCCGCAAGGGCGACGTCCTGTTCAACGAGGGCGAGGCCGGTGACAGCCTGTACATCGTGCTGTCCGGCAAGATCAAGCTGGGCCGGCGCGCTGCCGACGGCCGGCAGAACCTCGTATCGATCATGGGCCCGTCCGACATGGTCGGCGAGCTCTCCCTGTTCGACCCCGGCCCGCGCACGGCGACCGCGACCGCGGTGACCGACGCCCGCATGGCCCGGCTCAAGAAGACGTCGTTGCGTCCGTGGCTGAACAACCGCCCCGAAATCGCCGAGCAGCTGCTGCGGGTGCTCGCCCGCCGCCTGCGCCGCACGAACGACGCCCTGGCCGACCTGATCTTCACCGACGTCCCCGGCCGGGTCGCGAAGAACCTGCTGCAGATGGCGGGCCGGTTCGGCACCCGCGACGGCGGTGTGCTCCGCGTCACGCACGATCTCACCCAGGAGGAGCTGGCTCAGCTCGTCGGGGCGTCCCGCGAGACGGTGAACAAGGCCCTGGCCGACTTCGCCTCCCGCGCCTGGCTGCGGCTCGACGGCAAGAGCGTGATCATCCTCGACCCGGAGCGTCTCGCGCGCCGCGCTCGCGTCTGAGCCAACGACGAACGTCATCCAGGGGCCGTCCCATCGGGGGCGGCCCCTAGAAGTCTATGCATTACCCCTTGAAAGGGTACAAAACGCCCTCTTTCGCATCCGTGTCGCACCCGCTCAACCACTCGTTACGGAGGTGGTCGAGAGGCACCGGCGGATACGAGAGGGCGCGGCTTTGAACATGGTGGCGGGCGTACAGCGCATCGGGGTGCCGACGTGACCGTGCTCGACACCGCCCTCGACCCGCGCACCCCCGGCTATCCGGAGGCCCGCAACGCCACCCTCGACCGGCTCGACCGGCTGGAGGCGGCCATCGAGGAGGCCCGCGCCGGCGGCGGCGAGCGCGCGGTCACCCGGCACCACGCCCGCGGCAAGCTGCTGCCCCGGGAACGGATCGAGATGCTGGTCGACCAGGACGCCCCGTTCCTGGAGCTCTCGCCGGTGGCCGGCTGGGGCACCGAGTTCCCGGTGGGCGCCGGCGTGGTCACCGGCATCGGCGTGGTCGAGGCCGTCGAATGCGTGATCATCGCCACCGACCCCACGGTCGAGGGAACGGCGGTCAACCCGTACGCGGTCGAGAAGATCCGCCGGGCCGCCCGCATCGCCTCGACCGACCGGCTGCCGCTGGTCAACCTGGTCGAGTCGGCCGCCGAGAGCCCGGGGGCCGGAACCCCGCCGGGCGGCGGCATAGCGCGCGACCTGAGCCGGCTGTCCACCCGGCGCGTGCCCACGATCAGCGTCGTCTTCGGGCCGACCAGCGGAGACACGGCGTACCTGCCGGCGCTCTCGGACTACACGATCATGGTGCGCGGGCACGCCAAGATGCTGACGCACCCACGCCCGAGGCCCGGCACCAACGGCTCCGACGTACGCAAGACGCCCACCGCCCCGGCCGATCAGCTGGCCGAGGACGAGCGCGACGCCCTGCGCCTGGCCCGTCAGTGCGTCCGCCGCCTGAACTGGCGCAAGTGCGGCCCGGCACCCCGCACGTCCCCGCCCGGCGAGCCCAAGTACGACGCCGAGGACCTGCTCGCCCTGGCCGGGCCGTCGACCCTGTTCGACCCGCGCGAGGTGCTGGCCCGGCTGCTCGACGGCAGCGAGTTCGACGAGTTCAAGCCGGCCGTCGGCGCCGCCGTCCTGGCCGGCTGGGGTGAGCTGCACGGTTACCCGATCGGGGTGCTCGCCACCTCGGACGGTCCGCAGACGGCGGTCGACACCCAGAAGGCCGTGCACTTCATCCAGCTCGCCAACGCCACCGACACGTCGCTGCTGCTGTTCCGGCGCGACGACGCCGGCACGCTCGGCTCCGGGGCGGTGGACGCGCTGGCGCATTCCACCGTGCCGCTGCTCTCGCTCAACACCGGACGCACCGGCGATCCCCGCTTCGCCTTCAGCTGGCCGGCCGACGGCCCCGCGGCGAGCGACGACGACGGCGTCATCGACCCCCGTGACACACGCACCGTCCTGGGACTCTGCCTCTCCGCCGTGCACAGCGCGGCCGTCGAGGGCGCCGGGCACGTCGGCGCGTTCCGACCCGGAAAGGTAGACCAGTGATCCGACGTCTTCTGGTGGCCGATCGTGGCGAGACCGCCCGCCGGGTGTTCGCCACCTGCCGCCTGGTCGGGATCGAGACGGTCGCCGTCTATGCCGAGGCCGACTCCGACGCTCCCCACGTCGCCGAGGCGGATTACGCCGTACGCCTCGACGGCGGCACGCCGCGATCGTCGTACCTGCGCGGCGACCTCATCATCACGGCCGCCCAGCGGTCGGGCGCGAACGCGATCCACCCCGGCATCGGCGAGCTGGCCGAGGACCCCGACTTCGCCTCGGCAGTGGCCGACGCCGGCATGATCTGGGTCGGGGCCCCGGCCAAGACGCTCGGGGTGCTGCGCAGCAAGCGCGAGACCAAGATGCTGGTGGCCGAGGCCCGGGTGCCGGTGCTGCCGAGCTTCACCGACCCGTCCGAGGTGCCCGGCTTCCCGGTGCTGATCAAGCCGGACACCGGTCTCGGCGGCACCGGCCTGCGGGTCGTCCGCGACTCGGCCACCCTGGTCGAGGCGCTCGCCTCCACCCGGCGCGAGGTGGGGGGCGAGGTCTACTGCGAGCCGTACGTCGAGGACGTGCGCCACATCGAGGTGCCGATCATCGCCGACGAGCACGGCGCGGTGATCCCGTTCGGCGAGCGCGAGTGCTCGATCCAGCGCCGCTACCAGAAGATCGTCGAGGAGACGCCGTCGCCGGCCGTCGATCCGGGGCTGCGGGAGGAGCTGTGCCGGGCGGCGATCGTCACCGTCCGGGCGCTCGGCTATGTGGGCGCGGGCGCGGTCGAGTTCCTGCTCGACCCGAACGGTGACTTCTGGTTCCTCGAGCTGACCCCGACCCTGCAGGCCGAGCACGCGGTCACCGAGTGCGTGTCGGGCTACGACGTCGTACGCCTGCAACTGCTGGTCTCGGAGGGCGGCAGCCTGCCGATGCCGGGCCCGCCGCCGATCCGCGGTCACGCGATCGAGGTGCGGCTGTGCGCCGAGGACCCGGCCTACGCGTGGCTGCCCGCGACCGGCACGCTGCACCGGTTCGCCGTGCCCGACGTCGCGAGCCGGTTCCGCCCGCTGCCCGCGCCCGGCCTGCGGCTCGACGCCGGGGTGCAGGACGGCTCGGTGATCGGCGTGCACCACGACTCCACGCTGGCCAAGCTGATCGCCTGGGCCCCGACCCGGCAGGAGGCGGCCCGGATGCTGGCCTCGGCGCTGACCCGGGCCCAGATCCACGGTGTCGCCACCAACCGCGACCTGCTGGTGCGGGCCCTGCGCCACCACGCGTTCCGCACCGGCGACGTCGACACCGGGTTCCTCGACCGGCGGCCCGAGGTGTTCGCCCCGCTGCTGTCGGCGGTGGACGCCGTACGCCTGTCGTGTCTGGCCGCGGCCCTGGCCGGCGCCGCCGCCCGCCGGGCCGGTGCCGCCGTGCTGGGCACGCTGCCCTCGGGCTGGCGCAACGTCCCGTCCGGCTCCCAGACCGCCGTGTACGACGGCCCGGCCGGCCCGGTCGAGGTCGGTTACCGCATGAACCGGCACGGCGAGCTGGCCGGCTGGTGGGTGCGCACGGTCGACCCCGAGGAGCTCGACCTGGCCGGCCTCGGGCAGGCGCCGGTGGCCGCCGACTACCCCGAGACGCTGGTCGTGCAGGCGAGTGACGAGCGGGTGGTGCTCGACGTCAACGGCATCCGGCTGACCTTCAACGTGCACCGGGTGGGTGAGGTCTCGTACGTGGACAGTCCGGAGGGCTCGGTGGCGCTGCGGGCCCTGTCCCGGTTCCCGCTGCCCGCGCCCGATGCGGTTGAGGGCTCGTTGATCGCTCCATTGCCCGGGGCCGTGCGTCGTGTGCTTGTGGTGCCGGGTCAACGCGTACGGGCCGGGGAACTGCTCTTGACCCTCGAAGCGATGAAGCTGGAGCATCCCGTGCACGCGCCCAGCGCCGGGGTGGTCGCCTCGCTGCCGGTGCACCCGGGGACCGAGGTCGACACCGGCGAACTGCTAGCGGTCCTGGCTCCCGAGTAGGCCGCCGAAGGGCCACTTCTTCTTCGGGGTCTTGGCCGACCGCGGGTTGCGGATGGTCGGGGTGTCGTCGCTCGACGAGGGCCGGGGCGGCGGCACGTAGTTGATCGGCGGGTTGAGCTGCACGCTGGTGAGCAGTTCGCGCAGCTGCTGGGCGGTCGGCCGGCGCGACGGGTCGTTGTCCATCCCCCAGCGCAGCACCTGGGTGAGCGCCGGCGGCACCCCGGGCAGGTCGGGGATCGGCTGGTGGAAGAGGTCCATCAGGGTGAGCAGGCTGGGGCTGCGGTCGCCGTCCCAGCGCGGCGGGCGGCCCTTCATCACGGCGTAGAGCGTGGCGCAGAGCGCGTAGACGTCGACGGCGCCGCTCGGCTCGTCGTGGCGGAACATCTCGGGCGGGGCGTACGCCGGGGTCAGCACCTCGAGGGTCACCGACGAGTCGCGCATCTCGCCCAGCACGGCCAGCCCGAAGTCGGCCAGCACGGCCGTGTTGAACTCCGAGTAGAGGATGTTGGCCGGCTTCACGTCGCGGTGGAGAACGCCGTTTTTGTGCGAGTGCACCAGCGCGTCGGCGATCTTGACGCCCAGGTCGCGGGTCTCGGCGGCGCCGAGCGGGGAGCGGCGCATGCGGTCGAGGTACGACCCGTCGCAGAGCTCCATGATCAGGTAGGGGTGCTGGTCGACCGTCACACCGACGTCGAACAGGTCGACCACGTGCGGGTGGGACGACATGCGCCCGGCCGCCCGCGCCTCACGCAGGAAACGGGCCTGGTCACGGTCGCTCTCGAGGCGGCGATTTTCCACCTTGATGGCGACCTCACGACCGACCGAGTCCTGCATCGCGCGATAGACGGTCGCGTAACCACCACGCGCCATAATCGACAACCCGGACATCCCAGGCACGTACGGGACTGGGAGCGCCCCGCTCGGTGTCTCGGTCATAGAACCCGGGCTCCTGTCATGGACTTGAAAATACGCCAGGTGCCCCGGAGATCATCCAGGCACGTCAGACGCGTACGCGACACTAGCCGCCGGAGCCGCCTCGACACCCGTGGTCGCCAGCGCCGCCCGCAGCTCCTCGGCCCCCAGTCGTTCGCTCGTCTGCTCGGTCGAGTAGGCCAGCAGCACCGCCTCCTCGGCCGCCTCGCGGGCCGGTTCACAGCGGTCGGCCGCGGCCAGCACCCGGGCGTGGGTCATGGCCGCCGTCACCCCGCTGCGCACATCTTCGGCCTTCACCTCGCGGGCCCGTCCGATCCAGGACAGGGCGGCGTCGACCTGACCGTCGGCCAGCAGCGCGGCCGAGTATGAGGCCAAGGCGTGCCGCCGCGAGAAGAGCAGCGAGGGCGCGCCCGTGTCGGTGGCGATCGGCGCCAGCAGCCCGATCGCGGTCTTGGCGTCGCCCGCCCGCAGTCGCGCCTCGGCCAGCAGCACCCGCGGGCCGACCTGGGCCGGCGCCATCGGGTTGTGCGGCTCGACCGCCACCATCACCCGGCGCGCGTCCTCCTCGGCCGCGGCCAGGTCGCCCCGGTGCAGGGCGACGAACCCGCGCACAGTGCCCGCCATGCCCAGCAGCAGCGGGTGGCCGGTGCGGTCGGCGTAGTCGAGCGCGTCGCTGAGCAGGTCGTAGGCGTGGTCGAACTCGCCCAGCCCGCGGGCGATCGCACCCCGCACGACCAGCGCCAGACCCCGGCCCCAGTCGTCACCGACCGCGTGGAAGTCGCGGTAGGCCCGGCGGGCCTCGCCGTCCGCCTCGGCCAGCTCGCCCAGCTCGGAGGCCGCGTACGCCTCGACCGCGCGCAGCGTGCCCACGGCCCAGGCCTCACCCACCCGGTCGCCGAAGGGCAGGAACACCCGGGCCAGCCGACGGGACTCCTGCAGACGGCCGGCCAGCAGCCGCGCGAACGCCGTGGTGCCGCGCAGCCACGAGCGGCCGACCGGATCGCCCAGCTCGGCGAAGAGCCGTGCCGCCCGCCCCAGCACCGCGTCGGTGCCCGCGAAGTCGCCGCGGGTCGTGGTCACCCAGGCCAGGTTCTGCAACGCCCAGGCCTGGCCGTGCCGGTCACCGGCGGCGAGGGTCACCTGGTAGGCCGCGGCGAACCGGCTGCTCGCCTGGCTGAGCCGCCCGGCCAGGAAGTCGGCCATGCCGAGCCGGCGCATGGCGTTGGCCCGCTCCGGCAGCAGCTCGGCCTCGGTGGCGACCTCGAGCGCTTCCTGCCAGGCCGCGACCGCCCGGCCGCTGTCGCCCATCGCCTCGTGCGCCCGGCCGACCACCAGCAGCGCCTCGGCCCGGTTGACCGGTTCGTCGGCGGCGCTCTTGGCGATCTTCTCGCCGTGGGCCAGCGCCTCTTCGGCCCGGCCCAGGCGCAGCAGCGCGCGGGCGTGCACGAGCTGGTCGGGCAGCGGCAACCCCTCGGAGGCGAGGGCCGAGGCGCGTTCGGCGTATTCGATCGAGGCGGCCGGTTCGATGTTGGCCAGCGCGCGCCGGGCCAGGCGGCCGAGCGCGGAGACACCGAGCGGGGCCACGTCGCGTACGGCCGCCTCGGGACGCAGCCGCACCGCGTCGGCCAGCTCGACCGCGCACTCGGCATGCGTCGCCACGAACGCGTCGCGCTCGTTGTCGGTCAGGTTGAGCCGGGCCGTGGTGTCGTAGCCGGTGCGGCCCATGTGCTCGGGCGCGGCCCAGTTGGCCAGGTAGGCGTGCCGGTCGGCGAGGTCGGCCTTGCCGATGCCGGAATAGGCGGCCTCGCGCATGAGCGGGGTGGTGAACGCGTAACCGCCGCGCGAACGGTGCAGCATGCGGCGCTGGAGCAGCTCGTCGATCGAGCGTTCGAGCTCGACCGCGGCCACCGCCCCGGGCCGCGCGTCGCTCGAGGCCCGTCTCTCACGGAGAGCTTCGATGACGCCAGTCGGCACCGCGTCGCCCACGACTGCGGCGTCGCGCAGCACCGAGCGCGGCTCGGGCGGCAGCGCGTCGATGCGCGCGGCCAGCACGGCGGCCAGGTCGCGGGAGAGCAACTGGCGGCCGAGCGAACCGTCGGCCAGCTGCCACTTGCCGGCCGCGTTGGCCCCCACGGCCGGGGTCAGCGCGCCCCGCTCCATGAGCAGCGTGATCATCTCGGCCAGATAGAACGGGTTGCCCTGGGCGGTCGCGAGCAGCCGGTCGGTGTCCATCTGCGGCAGCTTGCCGCCGTTGAGATAAGAGGTGAGCAGCCGGGAGGCGTCGGCGCCGCGCAGCGGGGGCAGCGTGTGCACCTCGGCGTCGGCCAGGCGGGTCAGCGCGCCCGCCGTGCGCACCAGCTCGGGCCGGCCGAGCAGCAGCACCACCACCGGGCCGTCGAGCAGCGAGAGGGTGCGGCCCAGGGCGTCCACGGTTGACGCGGTGGCGTCGTGCAGGTCGTCGACGATCACCACCAGCGGCGCCTCGGCGGCCAGCGCGGTCAGCAGCTCGGCGACCGCGGCCGACAGCGCCTCGGCGTCGGCCCGCATGGCGCTGGGCTGCCAGTCGGCGCCCGTGGCGGGACCGACCGGGTTGGCCGGGGCCTCGCCATAGCCGAGCAGCGCCAGCAGCCGGTCGAGGTCGATCGGGGCGGGTTCGCCGTCGCGGCCCAGCCGGTTCGCGAGTTTGCGCAGCCGCTCCTCGACCACCGTGCGCCCGACGGTGGCCACCACGTCCTTGGGCAGACCCACCGATTTCCGTACGAGGTCAGCCAGCGGAGCGAATCGGCGCCGCTCGCCGAACGCCCGGCAGCGCACCCGCAGCACCCGGGCCCCGGCGTGTGCCGCATAGCGGCCGTTGCCCACGTCGTAGCCCGCGGCCAGGCGCTTGACCTCACCCGCGAACCGGGACTTGCCGATGCCCGCCTCGGCCGTCATCACCATGACGCGCGCGGTTCCGGAGTCGATCGCCTCGGCCAGCCGCCCGGCGACCCGGCCCAGTTCGGTCTCGCGGCCCACGAACGGCGCCTCGTCACCCAGACCCGACCGGGTGCCCGGCGCGTCGTGCAGGCCGAGCAGCTCGAACGCCGGCACCGGTTCCCGCTTGCCCTTGAGCCGCAGCGGCCGCAGCTGACGCCAGGAGGCGACGTGCCGGGTGCCGCCGCTCGTGCGCGAGCCCGCATAGACGGCGCCGACCGCGGCGGCGTCGGCCAGCCGGGCGGCGGTGTTCACGGTGTCGCCGATGACGGTGTATTCGATGCCCGCCTGCAGGCCGGCCACCACCTCACCGGTGTTCAGCCCGACGCGCAGGCCCAGCGGCGCACCGCCGCCGCGCTCGTCGTCGAGCACCCGGCGGACCGCGCGCTGCATGCTCAGGGCCGCGCGCACCGCCCGCTCGGCGTCGTCCTCATGGGCCACCGGGGCGCCGAACACGGCCATGATGCCGTCACCGGTCAGCTTGTCGACGTGGCCACCGAAGGTCTTGACGGCGCCCGCGAGCGCGGCCAGGACCCGGTCGGTGACCGCGCCGACGCGTTCCGGGTCGAGGTCTTCCGACCAGGAGGTGAAATCGGACAGGTCGCCGAAGAGCACGGTGACGATGCGTCGCTCGGCGGCCGGGAGGGTGGCCGCAGCCGGCAGCGCCGCACCGCAGTTGTGGCAGAAGCGGGCGCCCGGAACGGCGACGGTTCCACACACAGGACAGGTCACAGCGGATCCAACCTGCCTGCGGGTGTTCCTGATTCCCTGTTTTTGTGATTCAGGTAATCCAGTTGGGCCGCCGCCGACCAGATCGCCGCGAACCGGACGCCCGGCTCGATGTCGGGATACACAACGTCAACAACCTGTTCCGGAGTGTGCGCTCCGGCTGCGATCGCCGCCTCCACCTGCGCCAACCGCTCGCGCCGGTGATCGAGGTATTCCCGGGCGACCGCCGCCACGTCGTCGCGCGCCGGGCCGTGGCCGGGCAACATCATGACTTTCCCGTACGCGGCGAGGCGCTCGAGACTGCCCAGATAGGCCCCCAGGTCGCCGTCCGGATGGGCGACCACGGTCGTGCCACGTCCGAGGATGGTGTCGCCGGTGAACATCAGCGAAGTGTTCCCGTGCGCGACCAGAAAACACACGGAATCGGAAGTGTGTCCGGGTGTGTCCAGAATGGTGAGGTCAAGCCCCTCGACCCGGGGCGGGGCGGCGGCGTCGAGCGGCCCGCCGGAGACGCAGTGAGCGGGGTCGGCCGCCAGAACCGGGGTGCCCCCGAGGATCTCGGAGAGCCGGGCGGCGCCCTCGACGTGATCGTGGTGACCGTGGGTAATCAGAATGAACGCGTACGGACCCTGGTCGGCGATCCGGGTCAGGTGACCCTCGTCGAGCGGACCGGGGTCGATCACGACGGCCCGCTCGGCACTGGGCGCCCGCAGCACCCACGTGTTGGTGCCGTCCAGCGTCATCGGGCCCGGGTTGGGGGCGCGCAGCAACGTCACCCAGCCCGGCAGCCCGTTCGGTGCAGCACCCCCCATGCGCGAAATCCTACGTCGCGCATGGGGTCGTTCGAGAGGACCGGATGTGCGATCTCAGTGCCCGCTCAGGTAACTCTTAGCGACCGGAACGGGCTAACCCGCTAAGCGACCTCGGCGATCAGCTCGACCTCGACCGGGGAGTCGAGGGGCAGCTCAGCGACGCCGACGGCGCTGCGGGCGTGGCGGCCCTGCTCGCCGAAGACCTCGCCGAACAGGTTCGACGCTCCGTTGATGACGGCCGGCTGACCGGTGAAGCCGGGGGCCGACGCGACAAAACCGGTCAACTTCACGATCTTGACAACGCGGCCGAGGCCGACCAGCGACTCGATCGCGGCCAGGCCGTTGAGCGCGCACAGGCGGGCCAGCTCGGTGGCCTGCTCGGGCGTCACCTCGGCGCCGACCTTGCCGGTCAGCGGCAACTTGCCGTCGACCATCGGGAGCTGGCCCGAGCAGTAGACCAGGTTGCCGGTCTGCACGGCCGGGACATAGGCCGCCAGCGGCGGCACCACCTTGGGCAGGGTCAGGCCCAGCTCGGCCAGCTTCGCGTAGGCGTCGACGCCGCCCTCACCGGCGATCGGCGTGGTCACGACTTCGGCCGCTTCAAGTAGGCCACCAGCTGCTCCGGGTTCGGCCCCGGAACGACCTGGACCAGTTCCCAGCCGTCCTCGCCCCAGTTGTCGAGGATCTGCTTGGTCGCGTGGACCAGCAGGGGCACGGTCACGTACTCCCACTTCTGCATCGCTCGCCTACTCCCTAATCGTCGGTACCGGCCCAGCTTAGGGCCCGCGGACGGGCCGGTTTGGCTAGGCTGAGCGACCGTAAGGCCGACCAGTAACCGGGACAGCACGGAGGGCTACATGACGCACCCGCCCGGCCCCGGTTCGCCCCCGGGCGAGTGGCCGCCGCCCGCTCCCACCCCTGTCGCCGATGTCCCGGCGCCGCCCCCACGTGTGGTCGATTTCATCGACGCCGCTCCCGAGCCCGACGATCAGCAGTGGCCGCCACCCGGTTCGTTCGCCGACGAGGCCGCCGGCCACGACAGCACCCAGGTGATCCCGCCCGTCGCCCAGCCGTCGGGTTGGCAGCCGACCCCGGCCACCCAGCCGTTCCACGCCCAGCACGAAGCGCCCGGCGAGTGGCGGACCACGCCACCCGAACACCTGGCCCACCACCACACGATCCCGGTCGAGACCCCGCAGCCCGAGCCGATCTGGTCGGGCGGCCCCCAGCAGCCCTACCAGGTTCCGGCCGACCCTCAGAAGCCCCGCCGCCGCGGCGCCCTCTGGGTCTCGCTGGCGCTGGTCGGCACGCTGTTCCTCTGCGGCGGCGGCGCCGTGTCGGCCTATTTCCTGCTGCGCGACGCCGACAACCCGGGCTCGCCCGACCCGGCCACCGCGGTCAGCCGGTTCCTCACGGCCGTCTACACCAACCAGGACGCCTCCGCCGCCGACGACCTCGTCTGCCGCGAGGCCCGCGACGAGACGAAGATCGCCGACCGGGTGTCGGACATCAAGGCGTACGCGGAGGGCTACACCGACCCGGTCTTCCGCTGGGCCGACCCCGAGGTGACCGAGAACAAGGACGACCGCGCCCGGGTCGAGGTCGAGCTCACCATGTCCACCGCCGACGAGAAGACCTCGTCGCAGGAGCTCGAGTTCACCGTGATCCGCAAGACCGGCTGGCTGGTCTGCGAAGTGACCGGCTAGGGCCTGTCCTGCCGGTCACGCGGGAGTGAGGCGAGGTCCAGGTGGTGGCTGGCGTCGGCCGGGAAGTGTCCGCATCCCGGTGTTGGATGTGGGCGCTTCGCGGACGCCGTCAGGCGCCGCCTGGGCCACGCCGCAGCCCCTCGTGACCGGCAGGACAGGCCCTAACCCTGCGCCGTACGGTTGAAGAATGGGTGAGCGCGTCAACAGATGGCCGGCACGACTGCACGTCGTGACCGGCAAGGGCGGCACCGGCAAGACCAGCGTCGCCGCGGCACTGGCGCTGGGCCTGGCCGCGGACGGCAAGCGCACGCTGCTGGTCGAGGTCGAGGGCCGGCAGGGCATCGCCCAGCTCTTCGAGACCGAGCCGCTGCCCTACAAGGAGCTGCGGATCGCGAAGGTGTCCGGCGGCGGTGAGGTCCGCGCGCTCGCGGTCGACCCCGAGGAGGCTCTCCTCGAATACCTCGACATGTTCTATCACCTGGGCGCGGCCGGCCGGGCGCTGCGCAAGGTGGGCGCCATCGACTTCGCCACCACGATCGCCCCGGGTCTGCGCGACGTGCTGCTCACCGGCAAGGTGAAAGAGGCCACCACGCGGTCGGCCGACGGCAGGCGCGCGTACGACGCCGTGGTGCTCGACGCCCCGCCGACCGGCCGGATCGGCCGCTTCCTCAACGTGACGGCCGAGACCGCCAAGCTGGCCAAGATGGGCCCGATCAAAACCCAGAGCGAGGGCGTCGCGTCGCTGCTGCGCTCGCCGATCACCTCGGTACACGTCGTGACGCTGCTCGAGGAGATGCCCGTACAGGAAACGCTCGATGCCATCGCCGAACTGGACGCGTTGAAGATCCCGGTCGGCCGGATCGTGCTCAACGCCACCCGGCCGGCCCTGGCCACGGCCGCCAAGGTGACCAAGGCCGAGCTCAAGCGGGGGCTGGCCGAGGCCGGGCTGCCGACCGACGCGGCCACCGTCAGCGGGCTCGCCACCGAGGTGAAGGCGCACCTCACCCGCCAGGAGCTGGAGGAGACGCTGCGGGCCGAGCTGGCCGAGTCCGGCCGCCCCCTGGTCGAGCTGCCGCTGCTGCCCCACGGGGTCGACCAGGCCGGGCTGGACGAGCTCGCCGCGGCTCTGATGCGTGCGTGACGGGCCACAGTCGCCATGCGTCCGATCTCCAACGGATTACGCTTGAGCAGTGGCTGACGTGACCGCGGAACGACTCGATGTCGACGGTCTGCTTGCCGACCCCTCGACCCGGATCGTCGTGTGCTGCGGCGCCGGCGGCGTCGGCAAGACCACCACCGCGGCCGCGGTCGGGCTGCGGGCGGCCGAGGTGCACGGGCGGCGCACCGTGGTGCTGACCATCGACCCGGCCCGTCGGCTGGCCCAGTCCATGGGTCTCAGCGAGCTCGACAACACCCCGCGCCAGGTCAAGGGCATCGACGGCGACAACGGCGGCGAGCTGCACGCCATGATGCTCGACATGAAGCGCACCTTCGACGAGGTGGTGCAGCAGCACACCACGCCGCAGCGCGCCGCCGAGATCTTCGCGAACCCGTTCTATCAGGCCATGAGCTCGACCTTCGCCGGCACGCAGGAATACATGGCGATGGAGAAGCTGGGCCAGCTGCGGGCCACCGACGAGTGGGACCTCATCGTGGTCGACACCCCGCCGTCGCGCTCCGCGCTCGACTTCCTCGACGCTCCGGCCCGCCTGTCCCGGTTCCTCGACGGCCGGATGCTGCGCATGCTGCTGGCGCCGGCCCGCTCCGGCGGACGGAGCATGTTCAGCCTGGTCACTGCTTCGTTCGGGCTCTTCTCCCGTACGGTGCAAAAGATCCTGGGAGCCCAGCTCCTGACCGACCTGTCGGGGTTCGTGGCGGCGCTCGACTCGATGTTCGGCGGCTTCCGGCAGCGGGCCGACCAGACCTACCGGATCCTGCAGGACCCGCAGACCGCGTTCCTGCTGGTCGCGGCCCCGGAAAGGGACGCCGTGCGCGAGGCCGCCTATTTCGCCGAGCGTCTCGTGGCCGACCGGATGCCGCTCGCCGGCCTGGTGCTCAACCGCATGCACCGCCCCGAGGCCGAGGGCCTGTCGGCCGACGAGAGCGAGGCCGCGGCCGACGCGCTGACCGCCGCCGGCGAGTCGCCGCTCACCGCGGACGCGCTGCGCATCCACGCCAACCTGGTCCGTCAGACCGAACGTGAACTGCGGGTGGCGGCCACCTTCACCGACGCCTTCCCGGCCGTGCCGACCGTCTCGGTCACGGCGCAGCCCGCCGACGTCCATGACGTCGACGGGCTGCGGACGATCGGCGCGCTCCTGGCGTGAGCCACCCCGCGCGGTCTCAGCGGGTGGGGACGAGCACCTTGTCGGCGCCCTTCTCCTTCATGGCGGCCTCGAACATCTTCCGCCAGCTGGCCACGTGCGGGTGACGGCGCAGCAGTGCGCGTCGCTCCCGCTCGGTCATGCCTCCCCAGACACCGAACTCGATCCTGTTGTCCAGGGCATCGGCGAGGCACTCGTAGCGGACCGGGCAGCTGCGGCAGATCCTCTTCGCCACGTTCTGCTCGGCGCCCTGCACGAAGAGCGCGTCAGGGTCGCCACTCTGACACGCCGCCATGCTGGGCCAATCGCTGATCATCCCCATGTGTAAACGTCCCCCCTTGCGTTACCCCCCTTGACGTCCGCTGCTCATGTCCCCCAAGCGGCGCAGACGTCGTGCGACAAGCTCGCCGGACCATCATGCTCTGTAGTCGGGCGATTACGCAACGTTGTACCTGAAATATGTACAGCCCGGTTGTTCCGGGCAAAGGCCGCCAAGCACACGGGAGCAAGCGGGGTGCGCTTCAGAAAAACGGTCTCAAGAAGTGAGCCGGGAGGGCACAATAATTCAGGGCGAAGCGTGACCTTCTCGACGAGCGGTCGCGTGCTCATGTCGCGTACCCTGCCCAGGTGACCTCCTGGATGCGCAGACGCGATCACAACATTTTCGCCAATGCGACCTCGTTGCTGATCTGCGGTTTACTCGCCGGCGTCGTCGTCGCGGCCGCGGCTTTCCCGGCCGCCGCGATGTCCGGACTGGCCGCCAAAGCCGGTGGCGAGACCTTCGCGCAGCTGCCCAGTGAGCTCAAGGACTTCAGCTCCCCGCAGATCACCCGGATCTACGCCTCCGACAACAAGACGCAGATCTCGCAGTTCTACGACGAGTTCCGCAGCGACGTGCCGCTGAAGGACATCTCGAAGTACATGCGTGACGCGATGGTGGCCGCCGAGGACCGGGAGTTCTACAACCACAACGGCGTCGACCTCAAGGGCGTCGCGCGCGCGTTCGTGAACAACAGCGGCAAGTCCGACTCCAAGCAGGGCGCCTCGACCATCACCATGCAGTACGTGCGGATGTCGCTGGCCTACTCGGCGACGAACCCGCAGGAGGTCGTCGACGCCACCAAGGACTCCCCGAAGCGCAAGATCACTGAAATGAAGTACGCGCTGCAGGTGGAGAAGGAGCTCTCGAAGGACCAGATCCTCGAGCGCTACCTGAACATCGTGCCGTTCGGCAACCAGACGTACGGGGTGTTCGCCGCCAGCCAGGTCTACTTCAACAAGAAGCCCAAGGACCTCACGGCCGGTCAGGCCTCGATGCTCGCCGGCATGGTGAAGGCGCCGACCAGCTTCAACCCGACCATCAAAGAGGGTTACGACCAGATCAAGCAGCGCCGGGACAACTACATCATCCCGGCCATGGTCGAGATGGGCTCGATCACCCAGGCCCAGGCCGACAAGGCGAAGAAGGAAGCGATCCCGCGCCAGGTCCGGCCGGTCGGCAACGGCTGCGTGTCGGTGGCCAACAACAACTGGGGCTTCTTCTGCGACTACTTCTACCGCTGGTGGATGAGCCAGGAGGCCTTCGGCGCGACCCCGTACGACCGGGAGCGTCGCCTGAAGAGCGGTGGCTACCGCATCACCACGACGATGGACGTCAGCGCCCAGGCCGACGCGCGCAAGCGGATCGCCGACAAGATCGCCGAGAAGGACAAGAACGCGCTGCTGCTGGCCGCGACCGAGCCCGGCACCGGTAAGGTGCGGCTGCTGGCGGCCAACCGTAAATACAAGCTGCCCGACCCGGCCCACCCCAACCCGCTGTCCTCGGACAAGAAGAAGGCCAAGGCGGGCGTCCGCGCGACCTACCCGAACACGACGAACCCGCTGCTCAGCGGCGGCGGTGACATCAGCGGCTACCAGGCCGGCTCGGTGTTCAAGATCTTCACGATCATCGCCGCGCTCGAGAAGGGCTTCCCGCTGGCCTACCCGATCAAGGCCGAGAAGCGCTACAAGTCGGGCTACATCATCAGTTCCAGCAACGACTCGGCCTGCCCCGGCACCCACTTCTGGTGCCCGAGCAACTCGGGCGGCGGCGGTGAGGGCGTCTACACCATGCACTCCGCCTTCGCGAAGTCGATCAACACGTACTTCGTGCCGCTCGAGGAGCAGGTGGGCGCGGAGAACGTGGTGGCCGTGGCCAAGCGCTTCGGCGTGCAGTTCCGCGTGAGCCAGGACGCGAAGTTCGCCAACGACCCGGTCTCGGCGAACCAGTGGGGCGCGTTCACGCTGGGTGTGTCCGCGTCGACGCCGCTCGACATGGCCAACGCGTACGCGACCCTGGCCGGCGACGGCATGTACTGCGAACCCACCCCGATCGAACAGATCACCACGCAGGACGGCGACAAGCTCGACGTCGGCAAGCCGCGCTGCATCCGGGCCACCAGCAAGGACGTGGCCCGCGCGGCCCTCGACGCCGCCCGCTGCCCGGTCGGCGACTCGGCCCAGATGGGTTCGTGCAACGGCGCCACCGCGCGCCAGACGAAGTCGACGGTCAAGCACCCGGTGTTCGGCAAGACCGGCACCACCGACGCCGACAAGACGGCCGCGCTGATCGCCGGCACCACTTCGCTGGTCATCGCCGGTTACCTGGTCAACCCCGACTGGCCCGACCACCGCGACCGCATGTCGCACGACATCGTGAACCCGGCGGTCTACCAGACGCTCGGCGACTTCATGAAGGGCAAGCCCAAGGAGCAGTTCAAGGAGCCGGAGAACCGCAAGATCGCGTACGGCGACCAGAAGTCGATCCCGCACGTGACCTGCGACTCGATCGAAGACGCCCGAAGCCGCATCGAGGGCGCCGGCTTCGACGTCTCGATCGGCAGCCCGGTCGAGTCCGACTGCCCCGCCGGCACAGCCGCCGGCACCTCACCCGAGGGCCGCACCATCAAGGGCGGTTACGTGGTCATCAGCCCGAGCAAGGGCAAGACCCCCGAGGTCCCCACGGGCCCCGGCGGCACACCCCCGTCAGGCCAGCCCAACGGCCCTGGCCGAGGCAACTGACCGCAGAACACTCAGCTAGGGCGGGGCACCCCACGTGGGGCGCCCCGCCCTAGTGCTGTTCGTAGCGGTCGCCGTGCCGGTGGACGACCCGCCAGGCCCCGGCTTCCCGCCGGAAGACGGTGGTCGCCCGCAGCGCGTACGAGACCGGCTCCCCGTTGACCAGAGCCGTGACCCGCTCGATGGCGACCAGATAGGCCAGATCCCCACGCGCATCGACCGCGACGATCTCGTAGTCGAGGGCCTGGCACTCACCGAAACGCGAGGCCAGCCACGCGAACGCCGGTTCGAGCTCGCCCCAGCCGACCCGGTTGATCTCGGCCCCGAACAGCGAGACCGGATCTTCGTGCGACCACAACACCCCGCGCGGCCCCGGGTCCCCGGCGTGCAGCGCGATCTCCGCCGCCCTCAGCCGCGGCATGACCTCAGCAAGAAAGTCGTCGGTCTCCGACATGACCCTCAGTGTGGCAGCGCCCGGACGGGGACAGCGCGTGCTGTCCGAATGGCAACAGCAGCCGTCCGGCCCCAGGAGTGCCCTGCGGCATAATCCGACCCTACGGATACTGACAGTTAGGCGCCTACCTCCGATGACACAGACGGGTGTTCCCGCGTACAACGATCTCCTCTGGCCCACGCTCAGCGCGGTTCGGACCCTCGGCGGTTCCGGGTCCAACGACGAGATCGCCGACAGTGTGATCAAGGAGCAGGGATTCACCGAGGAACAGCAGGAACTTCTCCATCACGACGGGCCGACGACCGAACTCGAATACCGGCTCGCGTGGGCCCGTACTTATCTCAAGGGCATGGGCCTGCTGGTCAACAGCACCCGGAGCGTCTGGAGTCTCACCGAGGACGGACGAACAGTCCAGAAGGCGGAGATCAGCGATCGACACCGGAAGTACGTCGCCGAGTACCGCTTGAAGAGGCTGGCCAAGAAGCAGCAATCGATCGCTGAAGTGCCGGACCAGCAGTTGGCGGACGAGGAAGCAACGGCTTCTGGCGATGCCGAGGCGGAAGCCTCCGACGATCTTCCGGACTGGCGGGAACAACTGCTTGACGCCCTCATGGGGATGGCGCCGGACGGATTCGAGCGGCTCGCTCAACGCCTGCTGAGGGAGGCCGGCTTCATCAGCGCGACAGTCACCGGGCGGACCGGTGACGGCGGAATCGACGGTCTGGGCGTGTACCGCATGTCCCTTGTGTCGTTCCCGGTCTTCTTCCAGTGCAAGCGGTACAAGGGAAGTGTCGGGTCCGCGGCCGTCCGCGATTTCCGTGGTGCCATGGCCGGGCGAGGAGACAAGGGCCTGCTGATTACGACCGGCACGTTCACTCGGGAGGCAAAGGCCGAGGCGACTCGCGACGGGGCTCCGCCGGTGGATCTGATCGACGGGCACCGACTGTGCGATCTCCTCAAGGAGTACGACCTCGGCGTCACCACCACGATCCGTCAGGTCGAGGACGTTGCCGTCGACGCAGAGTTCTTCACCGAGGTCTGACCTCAGCTGGTCGTACCGCTAGGGAACTCGAGCGACCAGGCCTCGACACTGGTGATGATTTCGCGGCCGGTTTCGGCGGCCTGGTCGACGGCCAGGGCCAGCAAGTGGTCCTGGGCGCCCTCGGCCAACGGGTACGGCGGTGGGCCTTCCCCGCGCACCCAGGCGGCCATGGCCTCGAGCAGGGCCGCGGTGGCGATCTCGTCGTCGTTGAAGCGGCTTCCCACGTACGGGTTCCGGTGGAGCACTTCGCCGTCGAGCGTGATCGTCTCGGTGTCGAGGCCGTTGAGGTCGAGGTCGTGGCCGCTCTGGCGCCGGCTCAGCGGCGTGCGCGCGATCGTCCGCGGGGCGGGCATGTGCACGATCTCGTCGTCCTGCAGTTCGCCGTGGGTGCCCCGGACCAGCAGGCGCCGGAAGCGCAGCAGGTTGCGTGTCTGGTTGCTGGTGAAGTCGTACAGGCCCGAGCGCCCCCGACCGAAGTCCAGCGTCGCAATCGTGGTCGTGGCCGGCTCGGGCTGATCGGTGTCGGTCCACCCGCCTCGGTCGAGCGGGTTGAGCAGAGGCGCGACGGTACGCACCGCCCGCACCGCAGCCGGTTCGTGCCCGACCCCGAGGAACCCGCGGACCAGCGACATCGCGTGATATTGCTGCGTCGACGAGACCTGCACCTGGGTGGGCGTGCCAATGATCCCCGACCGCACCGCGGCCAGACGAGCCGCGTGCGAGGGCATCAGGAGATATTGCTCCGCGACCTGCACCAGTCCCGACCCACCGACCGCGGTCCACAGCGCCCGCAACCCGTCCCGGTCCGGTGCCGGCGGAGTCTCAGCCAGCACCGGAAGCCCCTGGGCGACCGCCTCGGCGACGATGGCCGGGGTGGCCGCTCTCGGGACGCCGGTGATCAGGAAATCCGGCCGGGCCTCCCGTACGCAGGCCGTCAGATCCCCGAAAGCCGGCACGGGAAGCACCCGCCGCCCCGGTTCCCGCACCACCGCCCCGACACACACGACGTCGTCCAGCGCCCGGGCCACCCGGAAGAACGCCTCAGCCCGAAACCCGAACCCGACAAGCGCGAACGTCGTCATCGATGAACTTTAGATCGCCGATCAGCTCGAAGACTCGGTGTACTTCCAGCCGACCGCACGAGTCGGGAGCTTGGCGGTGCCCGACCCCAGCGTCCGCTGGTTGCAGTTGGAATAGGTCCGCACCTTGGCCCAGGTGGCCTTGTAGCCCCACGAGCCGTACGTGAGGGTGCCGTACTTCCTGGGGGCGATGTCACGGGTGTAGGTGTGACCGGTCGTGACGGCGACGGAACCACTGATCGAACCGTTGATGGTGCTCTTGGCCGACGCCACCACCGCCGCCAGGCCGACCTCCATGGAGCCGTTGACGGTGCCCGTGATCGTGCCGCTCCGCGTGACGGAAGCGGTGATCGTCCCGCCCGGGCCGTCCTTGTATCTGGTGGCGCTGGGCAGGAAGTACGACCCGGCCTTCTTCGTGACCACCCGGGTCCGCGGGTCGCAGTATTCCGAGGCGAGCGCAGCGCCCGGAACCATGAGACCGCCGAGCATGGACGCCATGGTGAGCGCGCCCGCGAGCATTCCCTTACGCATCTTCTGCCCCCGTGTTTTCCAGCGGCACCCTGTGGCCGCCTTCGTGCCATCAGCTTCGAACGGCGAGCTTCACCACAGACAAAATCGAGACGGTTTGAGACACCGCAAAAGGCACGGGGTTGCCGTGCGGGCGCTGGCGAACGCTCGCCGACCGAGCGCGAAGCCCCGTGCCGTCCCACATGGGCCAGAACACAGTTGAGGGCCGGTCACCGTTTCCGGTGGACCGGCCCTCAACTGGCCAAACTCTGGTCGGGGTGGCCGGATTTGAACCGACGGCCTCTTCGTCCCGAACGAAGCGCGCTACCAAGCTGCGCCACACCCCGAGCTGCCTGGAAATACTATCCGACGCCGGGGCTCCTGCGAAATCGGTATCCCCCTAACCGTAAAACCGCAGGTCAGCGTGGGATCAGGGTGAGCACTGAGGCTTCGGGGCGGCAGGCCAGGCGTACGGGGGCGGTGGGGTGTGTGCCCAGGCCGGCCGAGACGTGGAGCCACGCGTCGGAGGCCGGCCAGCGATGCAGGCCCTTGGCCATGTTCAGCGGGAGGTCGCAGTTGGTGGTCAGGGCGCCGAAGAACGGGACGCAGACCTGGCCTCCGTGGGTGTGGCCGGCCAGCAGGAGCTCGAAGCCGTCGGCGGCCGTGGCGTTCAGCACGCGGGAAGCAGGGGTGTGGGTGACGCCCAGGTGCACGTCGGCTCCGGGGGAGATGGGGCCGGCCACCGACTCGTAGTCGTCGCGGTTGATGTGGGGGTCGTCCACGCCGGCCAGCTCGATGGAGCGGCCGCCTGCCTTGAGCACCGTACGGGCGTTGTTGAGGTCGGCCCAGCCCGCGTCGACCAGGGCCGCGCGCAGGTCCTCGGTGGGCAGGTTGGGGCGTTTGAGCTGGTCCTCCTCGTACTCCGAGGACGGACGTACGAGGTAGGCGAACGGGTTCCTGAGGCGGGGGCCGCGGTAGTCGTTCGAGCCGAAGACGAACGCGCCGGGCACGTGGAGCAGCGGCTCGAGGGCGCGCAGCACGCCGGGGACCGACGCCGGGTTGGCCATGTTGTCACCGGTGACGATGACCAGGTCGGGGTCGAGACCGCCCAGCGCGGCCACCCAGTCCTGCTTGCGCCGCTGGTCAGGCATCATGTGCAGGTCGGAGAGGTGGAGGATGCGCAGCGGTTCGGCGTCCGGTTCGAGCACGGGTACGTCGAAGCGCCGGAGCGTGAACATGTTGCGTTCGACCAGCGAGGCGTAGGCGAGGGTGGCGGCCCCGGCGGCGACGACACCGGAACCCAGGGCGAAAAGGGAGCGCTTGCGCATGGAAAGCAAGGGTAGTTTCTCCGTCCATGGGAACGCTGAAAGACCGCCTGAACGATGATCTGCACGCGGCGATGAAGGGCCGCGACGAGCTCACCACGGCCACGCTGCGGATGGCGCTGGCCGCCGTGCGCAACGCCGAGGTCGCCGGCACCGAGGCCCGTGACCTCACCGACGACGAAGTGCTCGCCGTGCTGAGCAAGGAGTCGAAGAAGCGCCGCGAGGCGGCCACCGCGTTCGCCGACGCGGGGCGGGCCGAGCAGGCGGCCAAGGAGCGCTCCGAGGGCGAGGTCATCGAGCGTTACCTGCCCAAGCAGCTGAGCGACGACGAGATCGCCGAGCTGGTGGCGGGTGCGCTCGCGGCCGGCGGATTCACCGGCAAGGGCCAGATGGGCCCGGCGATGAAGGCCGCGCAGGCCGCGGTGGCGGGTCGGGCCGAGGGCGGCCGGGTCGCGGCCGAGGTGCGCAAACAGCTGGGCTGATCGGCTCATGTCCGTGGGTTGCGGGTCGATTGCGTCAATCGACCCGCCTCCCCCGGAAAGAGCGTCCATGACCTGCTTGAACTGTGGCTCGGCCGCGGTCCAGCCGAACGGCTGGTGCGGCAACTGCGGCTATCAGGCCGCACCCCCGCCGGCCCCGCCCCAGTCACCGGCGCCGCAGGCCGCATGGCCCCCGCAGCCGCCCGCCTGGCCGACGCCGGAAACGGCACCGGCAGCGCCTCCGGCCCCCAGCTGGTCGACGCAGCCCACGGCGCCGCAGTCCTCGTGGTCCTCGCCGAACGCCTCGTGGCAGGCGGCCGAGCCGTCGGTCGAGCACGCCCGGTTCACCGACCCGATGGGCGAGCCGTCGTGGAGCGCCGCCCAGGACCCCGCCGTGGCGGCCCCACAGTCAGCGTGGTCCGGCGGACAGCAATGGCCCACCGGACAACACCAGCCGTCGCAGCCCAGCTGGGCCACCGACGCGACTTCGACGTTCAACCGGCCCGAGGCCGAGTTCCAGCCGTATGCACCCACGCCGGCCATGGACGCGACAGTCGTCAACGGCTACCCCGCGTACACGCAGCAGCCGACCCCCGAATACACACAGCAACAAGCCCCGACGTACGCGGAACAGCACGCATCCTCGTACGCGCAGCAACAAGCGCCCACGTACGCCGTACCCCCGAGCCCGGACGCCACAGCGGTTCAGGGTTTCCCGCCCGTTCCGCCCGCGCCCTACACCCCGCCCGCGCCCCAGTACGGCTCCGCGCCGCCGCCCTACATGGTCAACCCCCACGCCCCGGCCACCGCCAAGGGTGGGAAGGGCGACATCTACAGCCATTCGGCGTTCGGCCTGGCCGTTATGGCCGTCCTGTTCATGCCGGGCATCTTCGGCGCCGCCGCGGTCGGTTCCGCCGTCGTCGCGCTCATCCGCCGCGAGCGCCGCGCCAAACTCGCCCTGATCCTGTCGCTGGCCGGCACGGCCCTCGGCGTCGCGTTCACGCTGTTCCTGCGCGAGATGGTCCTGAACTGACAAGCGAGCTGAACCTCAACCGGCAAGCGAGCTGGTTCTGAACTGAGCGCACGAACCACAACGGGGGTACGGCCCTGAGGCCGTACCCCCGCAAGCTTGGAAAGGGACGCTAGATCGCGAGCTGTGGCCGCACCGGGACGGCCGTGACCGCCGGCGACGCGCTGCGACCGGGAAGCTGCTGCTGCGGCACCGCGTACGGCCCGAGCATGGATTCGATCGCCGGGGCGATGGCCGGCCGGTCGTTGAGCTGGATGAGGCGCGCGGCCCGGGCCAGGGAGCCGGTCTCGCCGTCACGGAAACCCTCGCGGTACCCCTTCTCGTAGCGCTCGCCACGGCCGAGAGCCCGGCCGAGGGCGAAACACGAGGAGCCGGCTAGGGCGAGCAGGAAGAGCAACGCGAAGGGTGTCACCGTTATTTTCCTTCCGGGGCATATGTACCAATTAGCCGAAAAGTACCCCTAGAGCATGGCTCATGCGGTAGAGCGGTGATCAAGTACGCCAACGGGTGACTCGACTTGCGCATCGGCGAGTCGATCAGGCATGAACTCCGGATCGGTCGGCCGGCACAGGTGGTAGCCCTGCCCGTAGCCGCACCCCAGGCCACGCAGCGCCGACAACTGGGCCGCGTTCTCGATCCCCTCGGCCACCACGCGCAGGCCGAGGATCTGCGCGAGCTCGACGATCGTACGGACCAAGGCGAGATCCTCGGCCGTCAGCTCGGCCCGCGCGATGAAGGCCCGATCGATCTTCAGCTCGTCCACCGGGAGTTCGCGCAGGTAGGCCAGCGACGAGTAGCCGGTCCCGAAGTCGTCGATCGAGAGCTGCACCCCGAGCCCGCGCAGCACGTTCAGTGCCGACTTGCCCAGGTCGGGCTCGCTCATCAGCACCGACTCGGTCAGTTCGAGAGTGACCGCGCTCGACGGCAGCCCGGCGATGGCCAGCGCCCGCATCACGTTGTCGGCGAAGCGCGGGTGTACGAGTTGATGGCCGGAGACGTTGACGTTGAGCCCCAGGTCGGGGAAGTCGCGCCGCCACTTCGCGACCTGGAGGGCGCTGGTCTCGAGCACCCACTGCCCGATGTCGACGATCAGCCCGAACTCCTCGGCGATCGGGATGAAGTCGACCGGCGAGACGAACCCGCGGGTCGGGCTGTTCCAGCGGATCAGCGCCTCGACCCCGGCCGCGCGCCCGTCGGCCAGCCGGATCAGCGGCTGGTACTGCAGGCGGAACTCGCCGTCGCGCAGCGCCCGCTGCAGGTCGCCGCGCAGGCTGAGCCGGTCGAGGGCCTCGGCGTGCATGTACGGCTGATAGACCAGCACCCGGCCCGGACCGTCCTTCTTGGCCCGGTACATGGCCAGGTCGGCGTTGGCCAGCAGCTCCTTCGACTCCTGCCCGGACTCGCGCGAGATGGCGACCCCGACGCTGGCCCCGATGAAGATCTCGCGCCCGGCCACCCGGAACGGCTCCTTGATGGCGGCCACGACCCGCTCGCCGACCGCCTCGGCGGCCTCGGCCGGGGAGTCGTGCAGCAGCGCCGCGAACTCGTCGCCGCCCAGCCGCGCGGTGGTGTCACTCGCCCGTACGCACCCGCGCAGCCGCCGGGCGACGAGCGCGAGCAGCTGGTCGCCGGCGTCGTGGCCGAGGCTGTCGTTGACCGCCTTGAACCGGTCGAGGTCGATGAAGAGCACGCTCGTGGGGTCGGCGTCGGTGACCCGCGAGGCCAGAACCCGGTTCAGGATCTTGAGGAACAGCGCCCGGTTGGGCAGCCCGGTGATCGGGTCGTGGTGGGCCTCACGCACCGCCTCGACCGTGCGCGCGTCGGTCAGGGCCAGGCTCACCTGCTGGGCGTACGCGGCCAGCTGATCACGCTGCTCGGTCTGCCGACCGGCCACTCCGGGCAGGTGTGCGACCAGGCTGCCGGCCATCTCGCCGGTGACCCGCACCGGGGCCGCGATCATCCAGCCGGCGCCGTCCGGGCGTACGAGAACCGCACCACCCGCCATCGCCGCGCGGGCCAGGCTCTCCGGGGGCGACTCGTCCTCGCCGTGTTTCAAGGCGACGGTCAGCCGGCGGTCCGGGCCGCCCTCGGCCAGCATCAACGTGACCGTCGCGCCGCCCAGCAGCTCGGCCGCACCGCCGGTCACCGCGTCGAGGATCTCGGGCAGCGGACGCCGGGCCGAGATCGCCCGCTGGATGGTGAGCAGCGACTCGACCAGCCGCTGCCGGGTCTGGGCCGAGGTCGCCTGCTGCTCCTGCTCGGCGCGCAGGTGCCGTTCCGCGGCGAGCACGCGGATGCTGCGCAGGGCGAGTCCGAGCACCTGCCCCATGCCCTGCAGCATCTGACGTTCCGCCGGATCGAACGGCTCGGCCAGCCGGGCCACGATCAGCGCGTCACCGGTCTCGGAACCCAGCGGATTGCTGACGGCGTGAAGTTCCCCCACGTACGGGACGGTGAGCAGCGGCTGCCCAGCGGCGACCTCGTGCAGCGCGGCCTCGGGGACAACCGGTCCGAAGCCGTACGCCCCGAAGATCCGGCCCTCGCGCACCACCGCGCCCACCTCGGCCTCGACCATCTCGGTCGCCCGCTCGACCGCGCTTCTGATCGCCGAGTCCTCGTCGGCGGCGGCGTTGACCGCGGCGAAGTACTCGGTGAGGAGGTGCGACGACCAGCTGGGCATGGCTCAGGCCAGGGCCAGCGTGACGAGGGTCAGGTGGTGGGTACCGAGAGCGCCGCGGACCCGGGCGATCTCGCCGAACGTGTAGAAGCCGGCGAACGGGGCGTCGCTCAACGCCGTACGCATGGCCTGGATCTCCTGCTCGAGACCGCCCTCGATCAGCCCGGCCCGCCGGCCGCCGCAGTCGAACGCCAGCACGCCGAGCGGGGGCAGGCCCTCGAGCCGGGCCACCGCCTCGGTGCACGACCAGGCGGCGCCGTCCAGAAGGGACTGACGGTCACCCTCCATGAGCCAGACCAGCGCGCCCTGCGGCACGTCGGCGGTGCCCCAGACCGTACGGGCTTCGTCGTCGCCGGAGTGGATCACCCGGATGTCCTCGCCGCTTCGCCGCGACAGGCCAAGCGGCTGGAGGCTGCGTCCGCGGTCGAAGAACTCCTCGGCCGAACCGTCGAAGTTGTTGCGGCGCAGCAGCACGTCGAGTGCGGGCTCGCCGTCCAGTTCGTAGATGTGCGGGCCGGTGGCCTTGGTAACGATCATCGGTGGCTCGATCCGCCGCCAGCCGTGCGCGACGCCGATGCCGATCGGCCCGTCCGAGCCGAGCGCCAGCCCGACCACCGCGCCGGTGTGGGCCTCGTCGCCATAGAACTGGTACGTCGCCTTGAAGTTCCGGTCGTCCGCCGCGAACCCGCCGACCAGCGGCACACTGGCCCCGATGGACGAGTACGCCCCGCGCACGATCTCGTGGGGCTGCCCGGTCAGGCCGTCGGCGAACATGATCAGCACCTTGTGCTCATCGTCCATGTCGTGCAGGGCCTCGGCCACCGCCGCGCCCGCCTCACGCGGGTGGGCCCGGTCGATGCGGGCCGCGCGGGTCTGCACGGTGAAGCCGTCGCCGCCCAGGGCCGCAACCGAGATCCCGCCGCTCGTGACTCCGGCACTGCCCATCTCGCCCATGGTGGTGGCGCCGACGATCTCGGCGTCGGCCCCGGCCTCCATCCGTACGCCCCGGAGCAGTTCCGCCAGGTCGTGCGAGACCGACGCGAAGACGAAGACTGCCTTGGCCTCGCGTCCGCCGATCGCCTCGGCCGCCGCTTCGGCCCCCGCCTTACGCGAGTCGGCCGCGCTGCTCTGGCCCACGCCGAACCACCGGTGCGGGTTGGTCTGCATGATCCTCTGATCGGCACGGTTTGTCGGTTGCTGAGTGGTTGCGTGTGGGGTGCCGTCCGGTGTCCGTGAACGGCCTGACAGGCTTGGTCCCGTGACTGCTTCTGACCTTGCGCGGCAGGTCCGCGCCGTGAGCCGGCTGACCGGCGAGTTCACCCTGCGCTCGGGCCGCATCGCGAACGAGTACTTCGACAAGTATCAGTTCGAGGCCGACCCGGAACTGCTGGACCGGCTGGCCGAGCAGATGGCGGTGCTGATCCCCGAGGGCACCGAGGTGCTGGCCGGCCTCGAGATGGGCGGCATCGCCGTGGTGACCGCGCTCGCCCGGCACGCCAAACTGCCCACCGCGTTCGTCCGCAAGGAGGCCAAGAAGTACGGCACGGCGCGGCTGGCCGAGGGCGCCGAGGTCGCCGGCCGCCGTGTGCTGGTCGTCGAGGACGTCGTGACCTCGGGCGGCCAGGTCGTCATCTCGACCGGCGAGCTGCGCAAGCTCGGCGCGCATGTGGACCACGCGCTCTGTGTGATCGACCGTCAGGAGGGCGGCGCGCAGGCCCTCTCGGCCGAGGGCATCACGCTGCGGGCCCTGCTGAACCGGGCCGACCTCGAGGCCGCCGCCGAGTAACTTCTTTACATATGTAAGTCATGGACATATGTTGTCTCCGTGAGGGAGCCGACGTATTTCATCCTGGCCGCGCTGCAGCATGAGCCCGGCCACGGTTACGCGATCATGAGCCGGGTGGCCGAGCTGTCCCAGGAAAGGGTCAGCCTGGCCACCGGCACGCTCTATCAGGCGCTCGACCGCCTGACCAAGGAAGGCCTGATCGAGGTCGCCCGCGAAGAGGTCGTCAACGGCCGGGCCCGCCGGCACTATGCGCTGACCCCCGGCGGCCGCTCGGCCCTGCAGGCCGAGGCCACGCGGATGGCCGAGGCGGCCCGCGTCGTTCTCAAGCCGCGCCTGATCGGGGGCACGGCGTGAAGGGGCGGGTCTATCCGGCGCTGTTGCGTCTCTATCCGGCCGGTCACCCGCGCGACGAGATGCTCGACGTGCTGTTCGAGGCCGGTCGCCCGATGCGCCGCGAGGTCGTGCCGCTCGCGCTCGGCGGCCTGCGGGCCCGGTTCGGCAGCGACCAGCCGCTCGCCGTGAAGTGGCTCTACGCGGCCCGGGCGGCGGCCCTCATGCTGCTGGTCATCCAGTTGGTGGGCACCGCGATCGAGATCGCCACCGGCCGTCCGGCGTCCACCGTGCTGATTCTGTCTCTGACCGCGGCCGCCCTCGCCGCCGTCGCGGTCGGCGCCGGGTGGCGCGTGCCCGCTCCCCTGCTGGCCGCGGCCGCCTTCGGGCTCGGCGCCGCCGACCTGGGCGACCCCCGGGCCGTGACTGCCTGCGGGCTGGCCGCCGTGCTGCTGGCCGTTCCCGGCCCCCGTACGCCCGTCCGCAGTCCGCTGCCGCCGTTGCTGGCGCTCGCGGCGACGATGCCGTCCGCCCTGGCCGGCTGGCCGTTGCTGCTGATCGCGGCGGCGGTGGTGGTGTGGGCCGCGGTGGACGAGCGGTTGGTGCTCGCCGTCGGGTTGACTCTCGCCGTCTCGGTCGTGCAGGCGGTGGCTTATCTGCCCGGCAACGACCCGGTCCTGGTCCTCGGCCTTGCCGCGAGTCGTCTGGCCCTGGTCGTCGTGCCGCTCGCCCTCGGCGCCGGCTTGGCCCTGCGCCGCTCCCGCGTCTGACACCGTCCCGGCGGCGCCGCCCGCGTCTGCTTCCCGTCGCGTCAGTGCCGCGTGCGTCTGCTTCCGGTCCCGGCGGCGCCGCCCGCGTCTGCTTCCCGTCGCGGCGGTGCCGTCCCGCGTTTGGGGCGGTTGGGCTGTGAGCTGAGCTACCCGGGTGACGTCCGTCGTCGCGGCCGGCCCGGCTGGTCAATAGCGTGGCCGGGTGCTCGTGAGCGATGCGTTCGTGCTGGTGGCCGGTGGGGTCGGGGGTGGACTGACCGGATCCATGGCCGGGCTCGCCTCGCTGGTGAGCTATCCCGCGCTGCTGGCCGTGGGCATCCCGCCGATCGCCGCCAACGTCACCAACACCGTGGCCCTGCTGTCGAACACCGCGGGCACGGCGATCGGGGCCCGGCCGGAGCTGCGAGGCCACGGACAACGGCTGCTACGGCTGTGCGCGGCGGCCGCGGTGGGCGGGCTCGCCGGCGCGGTCCTGCTGCTGGCCACGCCGTCGTCGACGTTCGAGCGGATCGTGCCGGCGCTGGTCGCGCTCGGGGCCTTGCTGCTGCTGATGCGCGATCAGCTGCGGCGGTGGGCCGGGCACCGGTCGCTGTCGGCACCCGCCCTGAGCGCAGCGGTCCTGCTGATCGGCGTCTACGGCGGTTACTTCGGCGCGGCCGCGGGCGTGCTCATGCTCGCGGTGCTCACGGTGGCCGCGACCGAGCCGCTCCCGGTGTCCAATGCGATCAAGAGCATCGCGCTGGGCGCCTCGAACCTGGCCGCCGCGATCATCTATGCCCTGGTCGCACCGGTGAACTGGGCCGCCGCGGGGCTGATGGCGGTGGGGTGCCTGCTGGGCAGCTGGCTGGGACCGATGCTGGTGCGCCGCCTCCCGGAACGGCCGCTGCGCGTGGCGATCGCCGTCGCCGCGTTCGGCCTGGCCGCCTACCTGTGGTGGCGCGCCGGCCGCTGAGCCGCACCGGGGCCACGAACGATGGCGAACGGCACACAACCGCAAAGCGGACGCGCGCGAAAAGGGGCCGGGCGAAGTGGGCCGGCACAAAGCAGGCGGGCGCGTGCGAAACGGGCCGACGTAAAGCGCCGAGCGAAATCGGCGGGCACGAGGTAGCGCAGCGTGGGCGCGCGGGGCAGCGGCTTCGTTCGGTGCGTGGCCGTGAAGGCGTACGGGGGAATCAGGCTGTTTGCTGGCGGACCCAGTCGAGGTAGGCCGGGTTGCCCGCGAGCACCGGCATCGCCAGGACGCACGGGACGTCGTACGGGTGCTCGGCGTTGGCCCTCTCGACGATGCGCGGGACCAGGTCGGCCCGGGTGTGCAGGGCCACCCGGGCCTCGGGGTCGTCCTGCACCTCGCCGTCCCAGCGGTAGATCGAGCGGATCGCGGCAATCTGCTGGCCGCAGGCGGCGAGGCGGTCGTCGACCAGGCGACGGGTGAAGGCGGCCAGCCAGTCCGCGTCGGCGGCGGTGATGACGACCTCGACGACGTCGGTCACTTGGACAGCTCGGCGGCGATCAGCTCGGCGATCTGCACCGTGTTGAGGGCGGCCCCCTTGCGCATGTTGTCGCCGGTGACGAACAGGTCGAGGGCGCGCGGGTCGTCCATGGCGCGGCGGATGCGGCCCACCCACGACGGGTCGGTGCCGACGGCGTCGATCGGCATCGGGAACTCGCCCGCCTCGGGGTCGTCGACCAGGATCACGCCGGGTGCGTTGCGCAGCGCCTGACGGGCACCCTCGGCGTCGACCTCGGAGCCGAAGACCGCGTGCACGGCGATCGAGTGGCCGGTGACGACCGGGACCCGTACGCAGGTGGCCGAGACCTTGAGCGCCGGAATCCCCAGGATCTTGCGGGACTCGTTGCGCAGCTTGAGCTCTTCGGAGGACCAGCCCAGCGGCTCGAGCCCGCCCGACCACGGCACCACGTTGAGCGCGAGCGGCGCCGGGAACGGGCCGAGGTCGTCGCCGACCGCCTGGCGCACGTTGCCCGGCCGCGAGCCCAGCAGCCGGTCGCCGGCCACCTTGCTCAGCTGGTCGTGCAGGGTGTCCACGCCGACCTGCCCGGCCCCCGAGGCGGCCTGGTAGGAGGCCAGCACCAGCTCGCGCAGGCCGTATTCGTGGTGCAGCGGCGCGATCGCCATGATCATGGCCATCACCGTGCAGTTGGCGTTGGCGATGATGTTGCGTGGGCGGTGCCGCAGGGCGTCGCGGTTGACCTCGGGCACCACCAGCGGCACCTCGGGATCCATGCGGAACGCGGCCGAGTTGTCGACCACGGTGACACCGCGGGACGCCACGATCGGCGCCCACTGCAGCGACACCTCGTCGGGCACGTCGAACATCGCGACGTCGACCCCGTCGAACGCCTCGGGGGTCAGCTCGGCCACCGTGAGCTGCTCGCCCCGGCACGTCAGCACCTTGCCGGCCGACCGCGACGACGCGATCAGCCGGATCTCACCCCAGACGTTGCGCCGGGAGGAGAGCAGCTCGAGCATGACCGTCCCGACGGAGCCGGTGGCCCCGACGACGGCGAGCGTGGGCTGCGCCATGACCGGGGTTACCGGCCGGTGCCCGCGTAGACCACCGCCTGCTCGCCGCCGCCCAGCTCGAACTGGTCGTGCACGGCCTGCACCGCGGTGTCGAGGTCGCTGTCGCGGCAGACCACGGACACCCGGATCTCGGAGGTGGAGATCATCTCGATGTTGACGCCGGCCTCACCGATGCAGGCGAAGAACGAGGCGGCCACGCCCGGGTGCGACCGCATGCCGGCGCCGATCAGCGACACCTTGCCCACGTGGTCGTCGAAGAGCAGGCTCTTGAACTTGATCTGATCCTTGATCTTGTCGAGGGCGGCCATCGCGGTCGGGCCGTCGGCCTTCGGCAGGGTGAAGGAGATGTCGGTGCGCCCGGTGCCCTCGGTCGACACGTTCTGGACGATCATGTCGATGTTGATCTCGGCCTGGGCCACTGTGTTGAAGATGCGACCGGCCGCGCCGGGCTCGTCGGGCACGCCGACGATCGTGATCTTCGCTTCGCTCCGGTCGTGCGCGACACCGGTGATGAGCGCTTGTTCCACGGAAGGGTCCTCCATCGATCCGGTGACCATGGTGCCGGGCTTCTGCGAGTAAGACGAGCGTACGTGGATGGGCACCTTGAAACGGCGTGCGTACTCCACGCATCGCAACATCAGCACCTTCGCCCCGCCGGCGGCGAGCTCGAGCATCTCCTCGTACGTGATCTGCTTGATGTGCTGCGCGTCGGGAACGATCCGCGGGTCGGCCGTGAAGACGCCGTCGACGTCCGTGTAGATCTCGCAGACGTCGGCGTGCAGGGCCGCGGCCAGGGCGACGGCCGTGGTGTCGGAGCCGCCGCGCCCGAGGGTCGTGATGTCTTTGGTGTCCTGCGAGACGCCCTGGAAGCCGGCCACGATCGCGATCGCGCCCTCGTCGAGCGCGCCCCGCAGGCGGCCCGGGGTGACGTCGATGATGCGGGCCTTGCCGTGCACCGAGGTGGTGAGCACGCCGGCCTGGGAGCCCGTGTAGGACCGGGCCTCGTAGCCGAGGTTGTGGATCGCCATCGCCAGCAGCGCCATCGAGATGCGCTCGCCCGAGGTGAGCAACATGTCGAGCTCGCGGCCGGGCGGCAGCGGGCTGACCTGGTTGGCCAGATCCATCAGCTCGTCGGTGGTGTCGCCCATCGCGGAGACCACGACCACGACGTCGTCACCGGCCTTGCGGGCGTCGACGATGCGCTCGGCGACACGCTTGATCCGCTCGGCGGTCGCGACCGACGAACCACCGTATTTCTGCACCACCAGTGCCACGGCGAACCAATCCTCCGGCTGTACGTACCGGCGGCGCCGGTCAGGACAATCGCCACCACAGTAGCCGCGTCCCAGCCGACCACCGACAGCCGATCCCAGATTCCGGCGGTTACGTCCCCGTGGGTACGGCCCGGGGACACGCGCGACACGCCGAAGGAACAGTGGGACGCACTAGACGGGCATAACGGCCGATGGAGGCGAGAATGTCTCGGTGCGAGCTTCCTCCGTCGTGGTCGCGTCCGCCGCCGCCCTGCTGCTCACCGGGGTCGCGGCGTGCTCGGGCGCGTCCGGCGACGACCCGCAACCGGCCCCCTCGGCCTCGTCGGCGCCGCCCTCGGAGGCCGTCTCGGGCGCCCGCGGCCTGCTCGCCGCCAAGGCCGCGACGGCCCTGGACAAGGCGTATTCGGCTCTCTACTCGTTCGACGACGGCAACGGGCAGCCCCGCAACGTCGTCGCCCAGATCGGCCGCGACGGCACCTGGCGGGTGGACGTCAGCGGCGGCGCGCTCGGGGGCACGGCCGACGTGACCATCGTCTCCACCGCGGCCGGCGTCTTCCAGTGCACGCTGGGCTCGCAGTCCAACCCGATCAGCCCGACCTGCGTCAAGGTCGCCAAGCCGGGCAAGCGTGTCCCGGCCGACTATTCGCCCAAGGTCGAGCGGCTCTTCCGGCCGGGGTTGAGCGTCTTCACCGACCGGCAGGCCGCCCTCTCGGTGGCCGAGGTGCCGCCGCTGGCCGGGGCCAAGGGCACCTGCTTCTCGGTCGACTCGATCTCGGCCTCGCTGACCGCGCCGGTCGACGTCGGCATCTACTGCTACGCCGACGACGGTGTTCTGACCGCCGTCCGCGTCGGGTTCGGCGAGCTCAAGGTCAGCAACCAGATCGACGGGCCGGCCACCGTGCCGCTGCCCGGCCCCGAGACCGCCGGTCCGCCGATGGGGATGGATGCGCCACCGGCCGCGCCCCCGGTTCAGCCGACCGGGATCGTCCCCTCGGCCTGAGCTTCCCACCATCCGGGCGTACGGCTGGCAACCCCCGAGTTGATCACGTAGGGTCATTTTCGACATGTGGCAGGCGCTCCTTCTTCTTCGCTGCCGCGACGAGGCCCCATTCGAGGCCGGCACCTCGTCGCGGGGCTGACGCGCGCCGCCTTCTCGTCTTCTCTCCCTCTTTGGAGCAGTTCCACATGTCCGCAGAAGCTTTCCAGACCCAGCGCTCCAGCAAGATGCCGTTCGAGCGCTACGTGCCGTACGAGAAGCAGTTCGCCGTTGATCTGCCCGACCGCCAGTGGCCCGGCAAGACCGTCGAGGCGGCGCCCCGCTGGTGCGCGGTCGACCTGCGCGACGGCAACCAGGCCCTGATCGACCCGATGTCCCCCGAGCGCAAGCGGCGCATGTTCATGCTGCTGGTGCAGATGGGCTACAAGGAGATCGAGGTCGGCTTCCCGGCCGCGTCGCAGACCGACTACGACTTCGTACGCCAGCTGATCGAGCAGGACCTGATCCCCGACGACGTCACCATCCAGGTGCTGGTGCAGTGCCGGGAACACCTGATCGACCGCACCTTCGAGTCGATCCGCGGAGCCAAGCGCGCGATCGTCCACTTCTACAACTCGACGTCCACATTGCAGCGCCGGGTCGTGTTCGGCCTGGACAAGGACGGCATCACCGACATCGCCACCACCGGGGCGCGGCTCTGCCAGAAGTACGCCGAGATCCACACCCCCGACACCGAGATCTTCTACGAGTACTCGCCCGAGTCCTACACGGGCACCGAGCTCGACTACGCGCTGGAGATCTGCTCCGCCGTGATCGACGTCATCGACCCGACCCCGGACCGGCCGCTGATCATCAACCTGCCGGCCACGGTCGAGATGGCCACCCCCAACGTGTACGCCGACTCCATCGAGTGGATGCACCGCAACCTGCCGCGGCGCGAGTCGATCGTGCTGTCGCTGCACCCGCACAACGACCGTGGCACCGCGGTCGCCGCGGCCGAGCTGGGCCTGCTGGCCGGGGCCGACCGCATCGAGGGCTGCCTGTTCGGCAACGGCGAGCGCACCGGCAACGTCGACCTGGTCACCCTGGGCCTGAACATCTTCTCGCAGGGCATCGACCCGATGATCGACTTCTCGGACATCGACGAGATCAAGCGCGCCGTCGAATACTGCAACCAGTTGCCCGTGCACGAGCGTCACCCGTACGTCGGCGATCTGGTCTACACCGCGTTCTCGGGCTCGCACCAGGACGCGATCAAGAAGGGCTTCACCGCCCTGCAGGCCGACGCGGACGCCGCCGGGACCGACATCGACAGCTTCACGTGGGGCGTGCCCTATCTGCCGATCGACCCCAAGGACGTGGGCCGCAGCTACGAGGCGGTCATCCGGGTCAACTCGCAGTCCGGCAAGGGCGGCGTGGCGTACATCATGAAAGAGGAGCACAAGCTCGACATGCCGCGCCGGCTGCAGATCGAGTTCTCGGGCGTGGTGCAGCACCACACCGACGAGGAGGGCGGCGAGGTCAGCCCGCAGGAGATGTGGGACATCTTCGCCGGCGAATACCTGGTCGAGCACCAGACCCGCAAGGCCTTCACGATCGAGGACTACTCGACCTCCGTACGCGACGGCAAGGTCGAGATCGACGTCGAGATCTTCCACCGCGGGCAGCGGCGGCCGCTGGCCGGCGTCGGCAACGGCCCGATCGACGCGTTCGTCCAGGCCATCGCCCCGCTGGGGATCAGCGCCCGGGTTCTGGACTACAACGAGCACGCGCTCACCTCGGGTGGTGACGCGCAGGCCGCGGCGTACGTCGAGGTCGAGGTCGGCGACCGCACGGTGTGGGGGGTCGGCATCGACGCCAACATCGTGAGCGCGTCGATCAAGGCCGTGACCAGCGCCGTCAACCGCGCGAGCTGATTTTTCACCGTCGTCCGGCGCGCGGGATCTTCCGCCCACGGGCGACGACTCGGGCAGAAGGGGCGCGCTCCTCCTACGCTGAGGAGCGTGCCCCCTCGTACCCCCTTCTTCGCCGCCGTAGCCGCCACCGCCCTGCTCGCCCTCTCGGCCTGTGAGGGCGTGTCCCTGGAGCCGGCGCCCACCAGCACCGGCTCCACCAAGGACGCCACCGCCTCGGCGTCCGAACTCGACACTCTGAAGGTCGTCACCCGCGCGGGCTCGATGAGCGGCTACAGCCGCGAGAAGTTCCCGCACTGGCGCAGCACCGGCTCGAACTGCGACGTGCGCGACTCGGTGCTCAAGCGGGACGGCAGGAACGTCAAGACGTCGGGCTGCAACGTCGTCGCCGGCACCTGGACCAGCTTCTACGACGGCAAGGTGCTCAACGCGCCCGACAAGGTCGACATCGACCACATGGTGCCGCTGGCCAACGCGTGGCGGTCGGGCGCCTCGAAGTGGACGACCGACCAGCGCGAGGAATTCGCCAACGACCTCGACGACCCGCAGCTGATCGCGGTGTCGGCCTCCTCGAACCGGTCGAAGGGCGACCAGGATCCGTCCACCTGGAAGCCGACCGAATCGAGCAGTTGGTGCGAATATGCGCAAGACTGGATCGCGGTGAAGGTCAAGTGGAAGCTGACGGTCACCACCAAGGAGAAGACCGCGCTCGAGGACATGCTGGGGAGTTGTTGATGACCACGCCCGCGCCTGAGGCCGAGCCCACACCCGAGGCACCCACACCCGAGGCACCCACCGCCGAGGCCCCCGCGGCCGAGGCCGCCCCCGAGGCACCCGCGGCCGCCGCGGCTCCGGCGCCTCTCACCACCGACATCGTGGCGGGGCAGGGCGGCGTCATGACCGACGAGGTCGGCGTCGTCACGGGCGACCTCACCCTGCGCACGGAGATCTCCGGCTCCGAGGTCGTGGTGCGGGTGCAGTACAAGGACGCCGACGAGTGGTACGTCGTGACCGGCGCCAAGGCCACACTCAGGGACCCCTCGGACATCGATGCCGTTCACGCTGTCGTTGTGGGCATCCTGAATCGTCCGGAAGGCTGATCTTTCGGGGCGGTGCGGGACAGCGGAACGCTCCCGTACCGTCCTATGATCTCCAGGCTTCGCCAAACCTCCTCGCGTAGCTGAAGCCTCAAGGAGAACCAGTCGTGGACAAGCGCAAGACCTCCATCCGCGCCGCCGCGGGCGTGCTCGGTGCCGCCGCCGTCGCCGGAGCCGCCTGGATCGCGCTCCCGGCCGAGGCCGCCGCCACCGGTGTCGTCTCCCGGTCGGGTGGCGTGGTCACCTACACCGCTGCGTCCGGCAAGGCCAACACCGTCGTGCTGACCCGCAACGGCGCCGTCCTCACCGTCGACGACGTCTACGGCCTGAAGGCGGGCGCCGGCTGCGCCGCGGTCGCCGGCGACACCACCAAGATCACCTGCGCCGGGGTGTCCTGGGTCCGCGTCGACCTCGGCGACGGCAACGACACCCTGATCAACAACAGCAACCTCGGCATGACCGCCTACGGCCGGGCCGGCAGCGACAAGATCACCGGCGGCTCGCTGAAGGACGACGTCTACGGCGGCGACGGCAACGACGCCATCTGGGGCCTGGCCGGCAACGACGTGCTCCGGGGCGAGAACGGCAACGACTCGATCTCCGGCGGCGACGGCAACGACTCGATCTCGGGCTCGAACGGCAACGACAGCCTGATCGGCGGCAACGGCGCCGACACGTTCTGGGACGGCGCGGGCAACGACAAGGCGTCGGGCCAGGCCGGCGACGACTGGTTCATCAACGGCCAGGGCAACGACGCCTTCGACGGCGGCGCGGGCGTCGACGAGTTCGACTCGCCCAACGACTACCCGGCGGGCACCGACCGCGACTCGTTCACCGGCGGCCCCGACCTCGACGCCGTGGACTACCAGTTCCGCACCAAGCCGGTGGCGGCCGACGCCGACGGTGTGGCCGGCGACGACGGCTCGGCCGGCGAGGGCGACACGATCAGCAGCTCGGTCGAGGTGCTGGGTGGCGGCAGCGCGGGCGACCGCCTGATCGGCACCTCGCGCGACGAGGGCTTCTTCGGCCGCCCGGGCAACGACACCATCGCCGCCAGCACCGGCGACGACATCCTCTGGGGCGAAGAGGGCCGCGACTCCCTGAACGGCGCCGGCGGCACCGACCAGTGCGTCGACCCGGCGGCGGGCGAGACGGTCCTCAGCTGCGAGATCATCGGCGACGGCCTCTCGGCCTCCCGGATCGACTCCTTCCCCGAGGGCGAGCGGCTCGTCGACTTCGCGAAGAAGCTGCGCGCGGCCCGCAAGTAAGCAGCACCACCCTTACTCGCCGCTCCGGTCACCTGACCGGGGCGGCGGGCGTCTCTCCGGCGTACGGGAGGAATTTGTTGTGGGAGACCGACACGTGAGGAATCGACCGTGAAGAGGACTGTCCGCATCGGAACCGGCGTGCTCGGCGCCGCCGCGGTGGCCGGGGTCGCCTGGATCGCCCTTCCGGCCGAGGCCGCGGCCACCGGGGTCGTCTCGGTGGTGAGCTCGAACATCGTGGTCTACACGGCCGCGTCCGGCAAGGCCAACACCGTCGTGCTGACCCGCTCGGGCAACGCGGTCACGGTCGACGACGTCTACGGCATCAAGGCCGGCACGGGCTGCTCGGCGGTCAGCGGCGACGTCACCAGGATCCGGTGCGCCCTCCCGGTGGCGCCGATCTGGGTGCGGGTCGACCTCGGCGACGGCAACGACACCCTGATCAACAACAGCGGCCTGGGCATGACCGCCTGGGGCCGGGCCGGCAGCGACAAGATCACCGGCGGCCCGCTCAAGGACGACGTCTACGGCGGCGAGGGCAACGACGGCATCTGGGGCCTGGGCGGCAACGACGTGCTGCGCGGCGAGGGCGGCGACGACGCCGTCTCGGGTGGCGACGGCGCCGACGTGCTCTCCGGCAGCACCGGCAACGACCGGCTGTACGGCGGCGAGGGCAACGACCGGGCGATCTACGGCGGCCCGGGCAACGACCGTCTCGAGGGCGGCCCCGGCGACGACTTCCTGCGCGGCGACGCCGGCAACGACATCGAGCTCGGCGGCCCCGGCACCAACTTCTTCTACCAGGACGTCGAATACCCCCGGGGCACCGACGCCGACTCGTTCGCCGGCGGCGACGGTGACGACATCGTTCTCTACTGGCAGCGGACCAACGCCGTCACGGCCGACCCCGACGCGGTCAAGGGCGACGACGGCGCGGTCGGTGAGGGCGACACCATCGGCACCTCGATCGAGCAGATCTGGGGCGGCTCGGGCAACGACCGGCTGGTCGGCTCGGCGCGGGGCAACGAGACCCTCGACGGCGGTGCGGGCAAGGACACGCTGCTCGCCGGGGGCGGGGACGACGCCGTGTGGGCCGGCAGCGGCATCGACTATGTGGACGCCGGGGACGGCCGCGACTACTGCGCGGACGACGTCGAGCCGGGCGAGACCGTGATCAACTGTGAGTACGGCAACGGCGCTCCGGCTCTGGAGCGGGCTTCGCTGCGCCGCGAGGCCGGCCTGATCAAGACGGAAGCGGTGGCCATCCGATGACGACCTTCCTGCGTACGGGAATCGCCGTTGTCGCCGGAGGCCTGCTCACCGTCGGCCTGAGCGTCACACCGGCCCAGGCCGCGGCGCCCAAGGGCGTGGTCTCGGTCGAGCGCGCGACGGTGGTCGCCTACGTCTCCGACCCGGCCAAGGCACACAACGTGGTCCTCACCCGCTCCGGCCGCACGGTGACCGTCGACGACGTCGTCGCGATCCGGGCCGGATCGGGCTGCGCGGCGGTCAGCGGCGACAGCACCAAGGTCCGCTGCACGCTCAAGGTCAACCCGACCTGGGCCCGGGTCGTGCTCGGCGGCCTCAGCGACACGCTCGTGAACAAGACCGACCTGCACCTGTCGGCCAAGGGCGGCGCCGGCAACGACCGGATCACCGGCGGGCCCGGCAACGACCTGCTCGACGGCAGCATCGGCGACGACGCGATCTGGGGCATGGGCGGCAACGACACCATCGACGGCTGGCACGGCCGCAACGCCCTCTCGGGCGGTGACGGCAACGACGTGATCACCGGTGGCAACGACGCCGACCGGCTCTACGGCGGCAACGGCGACGACTCGCTGAACGCGTTCGCGGGCAACGACATCGAGGACGGCGGCCCCGGCGACGACCACATCTTCCAGAACATGGACCCGATCGGTTTCGCCGACGCCGACGCCGTCATCGGCGGCACCGGATACGACACCGTGCACTACGACGCCCGGAGCCGGCCGGTGATCGCCGACGCCGACGCGGTCAAGGGCGACGACGGCATGGCCGGCGAGAAGGACACCCTCGGCACCTCGGTCGAGGCCATTCTCGGCGGCAACGGCAACGACCGGCTGATCGGCACCCCGCGCGCCGACAGCCTCCACGGCGGTCCCGGCAACGACGTGCTCGCCGGCAGCAGCGGCGACGACGTCCTGGAAGGCGGCCCGGGCAACGACTACGTGAACGGCGCCGGCGGCTTCGACCAGTGCCTCCGCGAGGGTCAGGACACGATCCTGAACTGCGAGGAGCTGCCGTGAAGCGGACCGGTGTGATCGTGGCCTCGGTCGTGGCGGGCGTGGCCTCGGTCGCCGCACCGGCGAGCGCGGCGGCCACCCCGGGCGTGGTCCTGGTCGTCGCGTCCGAGATCGTCCGCTACAACGCCGGCAACCAGGCCCACAATGTCGTCTTCACCCGTTCCGGCCGCACGGTCACCGTCGACGACGTCGTCGCGATCCGGGCCGGGGCCGGGTGCTCGGCGGTGAGCGGCGACCGCACCAAGGTCCGCTGCACCACGCCGGTCGAACCGCTCTGGGTCCAGGCCTTCCTCGGTGACCGCAACGACACCGTGGTCAACCGGACCGATCTGGCCATGTCGGCCGACGGTGGCAACGGCAACGACCGGATCACCGGTGGCCCCCGCGGTGACCGGCTGCGGGGCAGCGACGGCAACGACGCCATCTGGGGTCTCGGCGGCGACGACTACCTCTCGGACCAGTCCGGGACGAACGCGCTGTCCGGCGGCGACGGCGACGACTCCGTCTTCGGCGGCGAGGGCAACGACCGGATCTACGGCGGCAACGGCAACGACACCATCAACGGGTACGTCGGCAACGACATCGAGGACGGCGGCCCCGGCGACGACGTCTTCTCTCAGAACGCCGACCCGTGGAAGTCGGATGCGGACGCCTTCGTCGGCGGATCCGGCTTCGACACGGTCTCGTACGAGTTGCGCGCGAAGCCCGTGGCGGCCGACCCGGACGCGGTGAAGGGTGACGACGGCGCGGCCGGTGAGCACGACACGCTCGGCACCTCGATCGAGGCCGTCACCGGCGGCCGCGGCAACGACCGGCTGATCGGCTCGGTTCGTGACGAGGAGTTCCGGGGCGGCCCGGGCAACGACGTGATCGCCGCGGGCGGGGGCGACGACCACCTCTGGGGCGACTCCGGCAACGACTACCTCAACGGCGCGAGCGGCAGCGACACTGTCAACGGCGGTCCCGGCAGCGACACCTGCATCCCGGACGCCGCCGACACCTTCGCCGAGTGCGAGAAATAGCAACCACGGGGGAAGCAGCCATGTCACGCAGAAGGTGGGCCGCCCGTACCGGCGTGGTCCTGATGGCCACCGCGGGGGCGGGCGCGGTCGCGCTGCCGGCCCAGGCCGCCACGACCGGCGTGGTCTCGATCGTCGAGTCCCAGGTCGTCAAGTACGTCGCCGGCTCGGGCCGGGCCAACCAGGTCGTGATCACGATGACCGGCAACACCATGACGGTCGACGACGTGTTCCCGATCAAGGCGGGCGCGGGCTGCAGGACGGTCCAGGGCGACAGCACCAAGGTCACCTGTACGCCGACCGGCGGCCGCCCGGTGATCTGGTCCCGCACCTACCTGGGTGACGGCAACGACACCTACGTCAACAACAGCGTGCGCGGCGCGACCGTCGACGGCGGCGCCGGGAACGACCGGATCACCAGCAACGCGACCTCGGACAACATCCTGGGCGGCGCCGGTAACGACGCCATCTGGGGCAACGGCGGGAACGACCGCATCGACGGCGGGCCCGGCAACGACGCCATCTCGGGCGGCGACTACGACGACATCCTGTTCGGCGGCAGCGGCAACGACCGGATCTACGGCGGCAACGGCATGGACCAGCTGACCGGCGGGCCCGGCAACGACCTCGAGGACGCCGGCAACGACAACGACAAGATCTACAACTGGACCCAGTACGCCGCGGGCACCGACTCCGACACCTTCATCGGTGGCGGCGGCATGGACATCGTGCAGTACACGAGCCGCAAGCTGCCCGTCTCGGTCGACTTCGACGGGGTCGTGGGCGACGACGGCACCCCGGGCGAACGCGACACGTTCAGCACCTCGATCGAGGGTGTGGTCGGCGGCGAGGGCAACGATCGGCTGATCGGCGGTCCGAGCAACGACGCCCTGTACGGCCGTGGCGGCAACGACGTGATCGCGGGTGGCGCCGGCAACGACGTCATCGAGGGCGGCAACGGCCGTGACTACCTCAGCGGGGGCAGCGGCAACGACAACCTGCGCGGCGACGACCCGTACAACGCCCCGAAGTTCGCCGACCAGATCTTCGGCGGCCCCGACCGTGACCTGGTGTCCTACCAGAACTACCAGCAGGGAGTGCGGGTCGACCTCGACGGCTCGCCCGGCAACGACGGCCGGCCCGGCGAGGGCGACACCGTCGGCGCCGACATCGAGAAGGTCTACGGCAGCGAGGGCGACGACACCATCATCGGCAACGCGGCCGACAACTTCGTCTCCGCGTTCTCCGGCGACAACGTCATCTACGGCGGCGACGGCAACGACCACCTGGAAGCCGGCTGGGGCACCAACCGCGTCTACGGCCAGAACGGCGACGACGAGCTCTCGGCGCCTCAGGGCACGCTCGACGGTGGCGCGGACGACGACCAGTGCTCCTCTCGTACGGAGGTCACGGTCGTCAACTGCGAACGTCTTGTCGCCTGGCCCTGACTCTCGTCGAGGCGCCGGGAAACGCGACGGCCGTTCCGCCCCTCAGGGGGTGGAACGGCCGTTTCGCGTACGGGGTCAGGCGGGTGTCGCCGCCGGACGGCGTCCCGCGACCGTCTCGTCGTCGACGACCGGGAAGTGGCACGCCGTGAGGTGCGACTGCGGGTCCTCGAGCCGTACGGTCAGGGGCGGCTCTTCGGTGGCGCAGATGTCCTGCGCCTTCCAGCAGCGGGTGCGGAACCGGCAGCCGGACGGCGGGTTGATCGGGCTCGGCACGTCACCGGTGAGCAGCACCCGGTCGCGCTGCGCACGGTCACGCCGGGCCGGGTCGGGCACCGGGACGGCCGACATCAGGGCGACCGTGTACGGGTGGCGCGGGTTCTTGTAGAGGTCGTCGCGCTCGGCGATCTCCACGACCTTGCCCAGATACATGACGGCGACCCGGTCCGAGATGTGCCGCACCACGGACAGGTCGTGCGCGATGAACACGTACGTCAGGTCGAACTCGCGCTGCAGGTCGTCGAGCAGGTTCACGACCTGGGCCTGGATCGACACGTCGAGCGCGGACACCGGCTCGTCGGCGACGATCAGCTTGGGCCGCAGGGCGAGCGCCCGCGCGATGCCGATGCGCTGCCGCTGACCGCCGGAGAACTCGTGCGGGTAGCGGTTGTAGTGCTCCGGGTTCAGGCCGACCAGTTCCAGCAGCTCCTGCACGGCCTTCTTGAGACCCTGCGGGGTCGGGATGTTCTGGATCTGCAGCGGCGCCGAGATGATCGCCCCGACCGTGTGCCGCGGGTTCAGCGACGAGTACGGGTCCTGGAAGATCATCTGCACGTCGCGGCGCAGCGGGCGCAGCTGTGTCACCGACTTGTGCGAGATGTCCTCGCCCTGGAACGTGACCGTGCCGCTGGTCGGTTCGAGGATCCGGGTGAACAGCCGGCCCGTGGTCGACTTGCCGCAGCCGGACTCGCCGACCAGGCCCAGGGTCTCGCCGGCGCGCACCTCGAGATCGATGCCGTCGACCGCGCGCACGGCCCCGACCTGCCGCTTGAGCAGGCCCTTGGTGATCGGGAAGTGCTTCTCCAGCCCCGACACCTCGAGCAGGTTCTCGCTCATCTTTTCCACTCCGCTCAGAGGTTCGGCAGTACTTCCTGCTGGAAGATCTCGGTACGAGCTTCCGGAGGCAGGTGGCAGGCGACCTTGTGCACGTCGCCGTGCAGCTGGGGCACCTCGGTGAAGGACCGGTTGCCGTTGCGTCCCGCGTACGGGCAACGGGGGTGGAACGCACACCCGTCGGGCAGGTTGATCAGGCTGGGCGGGGAGCCCTTGACCGGGTTGAGCCGGTCGCGCACCTCACGGTCGAGCCGCGGCATCGAACCGAGCAGACCCCAGGTGTACGGGTGTTGCGGGCTCTGGAAGACGTCGAGCGCCGGGCCCTTCTCGATCACCTTGCCGCCGTACATGACCAGGACGTCGTCGGCCAGTTCGGCCACCACACCCAGGTCGTGCGTGATCATGATGACCGCGGAGCCGAACTCCTCCTGCAGGTCGCGGATCAGGTCGAGGATCTGCGCCTGCACGGTGACGTCGAGGGCCGTGGTGGGCTCGTCGGCGATCAGCAGGGACGGGTCGTTGACCAGCGCCATCGCGATCATCGCGCGCTGCCGCATACCGCCCGAGAACTGGTGGGCGTAGTCGTTGAAGCGCCGCTCGGGCTGGGGGATGCCGACCCGGGCGAGCATGTCGATCGCCCGTTCCCGGGCCACCTTCTTGTTCGTGCCGGGGTGGTGCACCCGGTAGGCCTCGACGATCTGCGACCCGACCGTGAAGTACGGGTGCATCGCGCTCAGCGGGTCCTGGAAGATCATGGCCATTTTGCCGCCACGCAGCTTGCGGACCTGGTCGTCGGTGGCCGTGACCAGTTCCTGGTCGTCGAGCCAGATCTCGCCGGCGACCTTGGCGTTGCTGCGGGTGCGGTGCAGGCCCAGGACGGCGAGCGACGTGACGCTCTTGCCGGACCCGGACTCGCCGACGATGCCGAGCGTCTTGCCGCGCTCCAGGCTGAACGTCGAGCCGGACACCGCCTGGACGATGCCGTCGTCGGTCTCGAACCGGACCTGGAGGTCCTTGACCTCGAGGTAGGGGCGGGCGTTGGTGGCGCCGATGGACACGTGACTCTCCCTCAGGCCAGCCGGACGCGAGGGTCGATCCAGCCGTACACCAGGTCGACGATCAGGTTCGCGAGGACGATGAACGTTGCGGCGATCAAGGTTACGCCGAGAATGATCGGCAGGTCGTTCTGCCGAATCGCGGTCAGGGCCTGGTAGCCGAGACCACGCAGGTTGAAGACGGTCTCGGTGAGCACGGCGCCGCCCAGCAGCGCGCCGAGGTCCAGACCGAAGATCGTGACGATCGGGGTGAGACCCGAGCGCAGGGCGTGCTTGCCGATCACGACGCGTTCCGTGAGGCCCTTGGCCCGGGCTGTCCGCACGTAGTCCTCGCCCAGCGTCTCGAGCATGTTGGCCCGGGTGAGGCGGGCGTAGGTCGCCGCGAAGAGGAAGGCGAGCGTGACCCAGGGCAGGAGCAGACCGACGAACCAGTCCGCCGGACTTTCCGTGAACGGCACGTACTGGCCCTGTGGCAGCCATTCCAGCCAGTAGATGAAGATCGCGGACGCGAGCAGACCGGTGAAGTAGACCGGTAGCGAGACACCCGCCAGGGCGGTGGTCATGGCCGCGCGGTCGATGAACGTGCCTCGGCGCAACGCGGAGACCACGCCGAAGGAGATACCGATGATCAGCCACAGGACGGCCGCGCCGAGCGCCAGCGACAGAGTGACCGGCAGGTCCTCCATCAGCAGCGGCGTGACTTCCTGGTCGGTCGAGAACGAGTAACCCAGGCAGGGCGCGGGACAGTGCGTCACGTCGGCGCCGTTGGCGTAGTCCCGGCCGGCGACGATGCCCTTCAGGAACTTGCCGTACTGCACGACGATCGGGTCGTCGAAGCCCATCTTCTGACGGATGCCCTCGATCGCCGCCGGGTCCGACTGCTTGCCGATGTAGAGCAGCGCCGGGTCGCTACCGGTGGCCTTGGGGATCGCGAAGAAGATCGCGAATGTCACCGCGGTCACCACGAGCAGCGTGAGAACCGCGTTGAACAAGCGACGAACGATGTATGCCAGCACGACTTTCGGCCGAGGGACGGGCGGGCATCGATGTTCTCGCGAACTCCGATGCCCGCCCGCCGGGGGCGGCCTTCACCAACCCTTCGAATTACCCGTTGTTACTTGGGTGGAGCAACGTCACTTGCCGTCGCTGGTGCCGAGGGCCTGGAAGTCGACCATGCCGAAGGCGTCGTGGATGTAGACGTTCGTCAGCCGCGGGTTGCGGTAGTTGAGCGCCTTGTCGACCACGAACGGCAGGAGGTACGCGCCTTCCATGGTCTTCTCGTTGATCTGCTTGTAGATCTCGGCGGCCTTGGCCGGGTCGGTCTCGGCGGCCGCGTCGTCGAACAGCTTGTCGATCGCGGGGTCCTTGACCTCGGCCCGGTTGAAGTTGCCGTTCTTCACGATGTAGCGGCTGTCGACGATCGGCTGCATGTAGCCGGCACCCGTCGGGAAGTCGGCGCCCCAACCGGTGATGATGATGCCGTAGCCGCGCTGCTTCACGATCTCGGGCGAGCCACCGATGGCCGAGTCCTGCGCACCGTCGTACTGGTCGATCTTCGCGATGATGCCGACCGCCTTGAGCGACGCCTGCAGCGCCTCAGCGGTCTTGACCTCGGCGTCACGGTTGTTGCGAGCCGCGATCGTCACGTTGAAGCCGTTCGGCTTGCCACAGGCGGCCAAGGCCTCCTTGGCCTTGTCGATCTGCGGCTTGCCCTGCTTGCGGTTGTACGGGTCGTAGTTCGCGTCCGAGCCGGCGATGTTCGGCGGCAGGATGCTGGTGCCGATGTCGCCACCCGCGAACGGGCCACCACGAGCGGCCTGCAGCGCGGTCGGGTCGGCGGCGTAGATCACGGCCTTACGGCAGTTGATGTCGTTCATCGGCGCGACCGGGGTCATGTCGGCGAACCGGAGGAAGCCCGTGGTCGGGGCGTCCGAGTTGGCCTTCAGGTTCGGGTCGGTCAGCAGCTTCGTCCGCGCCGCGGCCTGCACACCGGTCTGGCCGACGTCGAGGTCAGCCGTGCCGGCGAGCAGACGGTTGTCCAGGTCGTCGGCGTTGGTGGTGATGGTCAGGTTGATCGCTTCCGGCAGCGCCTTGCGGATCGGGTCGGTGGCCGGGTCCCAGTTCGGGTTCCGGACCCACGACACGCTCTTGCCGGGCTGGATGTCCTTGAACATGTACGGACCGGAGGCGGCCGGCTTGAGGCCGTACTTCGCGCCGGTGTCACGCTTCTGCGGCACCGGACCCGAGCCGGGCATGGCCAGCAGGTAGAGGAAGTCCGAGTACGGCTTGGCCAGCTTGAACTCGATGGTCTGGTCGTCGGGCGTGGTGACCGACTTCAGGCCCAGCTTGTTCGGGTCGGTGTCCTTGTAGGGGCCCTTGTAGTTCTGGCCTTGGTCGAGGACGTTCGGCAGGTAGTAGGGACCACCGGAGATGGTGTCGGTCGCCCACACACGCTCGATGCCGTACTTGACGTCCTTCGAGGTGATCGCGCTGCCGTCGTCCCACTTCAGGCCGCTGCGCAGCTTGAAGGTGTAGGTGAGCTTGTCCGCGCTGATCGTCGGCTCGGCCTCGGCGAGGTCGGGCTGGAGCTTCAGGCCGTCCTTGCCCGGCGTGGCGGCGTAGTCCACCAGCTTGCGGGTGTAGAGGCGGTTGAGGTTCCAGACGAACGCGTAGTAACCACGAGCCGGGTCCCAGCTGTCCGCGTCCTGCGACGACCAGAGGTTGAGCGTGCCGCCCTTGGTCGTGCTCTGGTTGACGACGCTGGTGATAGCGGCGCCGAACTCCGACTTGCCGCTGGAATTGTTGTTCCCGTTGTCATCGTCCGAGCCGCCACCGCACGCGGCGGTGGTGAGCCCGAGTGCGAGTGCGACGCCTGACGCCGCCAGCACCCTTGTCTTGCTTGCCACCAGTTCTCCTACCTCCTCGAACAGCGAACCCGGCCGGTCCGCAGGAAATTGCGGTGTAAAACCGACGCCGCGGGCTCAGCGAGCCTTCGGGTCGAGTGCGTCGCGCAGGCCGTCGCCGAACAGGTTGAAGGCCAGCACGGTAATGAAGATCACCCCACCGGGAATGATCATGAACATGGGGTCGATCTGGTAGAAGGTCACCGCGTCCGACAACATGCCGCCCCACGACGGGTTGGGCGGCGGGATACCGACGCCGAGGAAGCTCAACGCGGCCTCGGTCAGGATGTTGGTCGGGATGATCAGCGTCGTGTAGACGAGGATCGGGGCGGCCAGGTTGGGCAGCAGCTCGCGGAAGAGGATGCGACCCGAGCGTGCGCCCATGCTGCGGGAGGCCTCGACGAACTCGCGCTCGCGCAACGACAGCGTCTGACCCCGCACGATCCGGCCGATGTAGGGCCAGCCGAAGAAGCCGATGACGCCGACCAGCACGAGCACCCGCGACCAGCGGTCACCGAGGCCGAAGAACTCGTCGGGGAGGACGGAGAGCAGGGCGATCGCGAAGAGCAGCTGCGGGAAGGCGAGGAGGAAGTCCATGATCCGGCTGATCACCGAGTCGACCCAGCCTCCGAGGAAGCCGGCCATCAGGCCGAAGACGGCGCCGAGGATCGTCGAGACGAAAGCCGACAGGAACGCGACCGTCAGTGTGGTCTGCGCGCCGTAGATGATCCGGCTGAAGATGTCGCGGCCGGACTGCGGCTCGACACCGAGCAGGAAGTCTCCGCTGATGCCACCGAGCTTGCCCAGGGGCGTGCTCAAAGTGGGATCGAGCTGGTCGATGTGCGGCTCGTCGTACGGGTGGCCGAACCACCTGATCAGCAGCGGGGCGAGAATCGCGACGACGACCAGGAAGATGACGACGCAAGCGCCGGCGATCGCAACCTTGTCCCTCTTCAGGCGACGCCAGGCGATCTGTTTGAGCGATCGACCGGCGATCGCCTTCTCGCCGGGACGTTCGGCCGCGTCGGCGGTGGGCGCCGTCGACTCATCGGTGATCGACGCCTCTGGGCCAAGCGACATCTAAGCGCCGGTCCTCTCCCGGCGGCCGGACGTGCATGAGTCCACGGCCCCCGGCGCGCAGGGCTTTGAGACCCCCGCAAGACCCGGATGACGATGGCCCACGCAGCGAACGGCAACCGATCGGTTATCGCATGCCTCGAGTGCCGACCCTCATCGCGCGGGTCAGATCAGACCGGCGCCACGAAGGCACTCGACGGCGGGTGTGCCGCCATCGGAGGAACACTCACCTACTGCGGTGCTTCAGGTCAAGTTCACCGACCGCACACGACCAGTTCCGTGTCCCCGTCGTGATGTGACCGTGACCTGTGCCGCCGACCAAACGGAAACTACCGTGTAGATGTCCTGCAAGCAGCGAATCCGGACCAAAACGCTATCTCTTCGTGATCATACGATCACGTTATGTTCCCTCAAACGGAGCGCCGACCTTCAAAAGCGCGACCGAGAGTAATCTCGTCCGCATACTCAAGGTCACCACCAACCGGCAAACCACTTGCCAGACGCGTGACGGCGATCCCCATCGGTTTGACCATCAACGCCAGGTAAGTGGCGGTGGCCTCACCCTCGGTGTTCGGGTCGGTGGCGAGGATCAACTCCTTGACCTCGCCCGTTCCGAGCCGCAGAAGCAGCTCACGGATGCGCAGGTTGTCCGGGCCGATCCCCTCGAGCGGATTGATGGCCCCGCCCAGCACGTGGTAGCGGCCCCGGAACTCGCCGGTCCGCTCGATCGCCACGACGTCCTTGGGCTCCTCGACCACACAGAGCACCTCGTTGGTGCGGCGCTGGTCGCGGCAGATCCGGCACTGCTCCGACTCGGCCACGTTGAAGCAGGTGGTGCAGAACCGCACCAGCTCCTTGACCTTGCGCAGCGCCGTGGACAGCCGGTTGACGTCAGCCGGGTCCGCGGAGAGAACGTGGAACGCGATCCGCTGGGCGCTCTTCGGGCCGACGCCCGGCAGCCGCCCCAGCTCGTCGATCAGATCCTGGATGGCGCCCTCGTACACGCGATCAGAACCCCGGCAGGGACAGGCCACCGGTGGCCGGCCCCATCTTTTCCTCGGTGAGCTCCCGCTGCGCCTCGGCCGCGTTGTGGATGGCGGCGAGCACCAGGTCTTCGAGGGTCTCGACATCCTCCGGGTCCACGGCCTTGGGGTCGATCTTGACGGCCTTGTACTCCCCCAGCCCCGTCACGGTCACCGTGACCAGACCACCGCCCGCGGTGCCGGTCAGCTCGGCCGCGGCCAGCTCAGCCTGAGCCTGCGCAACCTGCTGCTGCATCTTCTGCGCCTGCTTCATGATCTGCTGCATGTTGGGCTGTCCACCGGGCCGCATGGCACCGCTCCTCATATCAACTAGAAAGTCTGTGTTCAACGCTGAGCCCGTCATTTACCACCACCCGGGCGAACGTAACCGCCGCCCAGCGTAGCTGCCCCCTACGCACAAGACACTTCACGCCACTCGGGCCCCAAACCGCCCTTCCCGTACGCGTCGTCACCGCGCCCGCCACACCACCGCCGCCCCACCACGCACGTGATCAGCAACCGTCAGCGCCAGCCCCGACGCGGGCTCGCGCCTGTCGAGGCCGCTCGTCTGCGCGCACGAAGTCAGCGCGCATGAGCGAGGCTCTGACCCGCGAACGGCGCGCGCAGGCTCAACCGCCCCGGCGTGCTGAGCGTCAAGCAACTGGACGACGCCCGCGCGTGGCCTCAGCTCTCCCCGATCTTCTCGGCGCCGAAGGCCTCTCGGAGGAGACGCATCGCCTGTTGTTCGCTGCTCTCGCGGGCGGTCTTCTCATCGATGACGTCGTCCAGCGGTTCGTCACCGGGGTCGAATCCCTCATAACCGCCGCCCTTGCTTGACGGCGGGCCGTCGAACTCGGGGTCGTAGGGCGCTTCTTCCGTGGGTGAACCGTCGGACCAGGCCTCGCCTCCGGGTTTGCCGGCCGCAGCTCGCCCTGCGCTGGGACCACGCGCTCCGGCCGCCGCCGCCCGGGCCGCTGCCAGTCCGCTGCTCGCTGCGCCGCCCCGGCCGCCGCCGGCCGGGCCGCCGCCCACAGCCGCGCCGGGTGCGCCCGCCGGGCTCGCGATGCCCGCGTCGGGCTGGCTGCTGCCGGCGTTGGCCGAGCCTCCGGCCGCGCGGGCGCCGGCCGCCCGGGCCGCAGCGCGAGCAGCCGCGATGGCAGCGCTACCCGAGGCGGCCGGAGGCGCCACGGGGGCGGCCGGAGCAGCGGGAACATCGAGCGGAGCCGAACCCGCGGGAGAAGCCGAGGCGGAGGAAACCGCCGACACCATCGGGCCACTTCCGTTTCCGGGAGTGTCGGGCCACGGTTCACCGCCCGGGCCGCCGTCACCCGGAGCTGCCTGATGGCTGTCTCGTTCCGCCCCGCCTGCGGGGGAAGGCTCCCCGGCCCGCGGCGCACTGATGCTCTGCTCGGCGTCGAAGCCGTTCCCCGCGGCAGTGCCTGGTCCAGCGCCTGCCCCATCGGTGCCGCCGAAGCCCGCGCCGCCATGCTGCGGAGCCTGGGCGGCGTTGCCGGTCGGGTCGGCATAGTCGCCGGCCTCTGGACGGGCCGGCTGCGGGTCGGCGGTGACCGGTGGTGCGCTGTCAGCAACGCCGCGGGCGGCGCCGGGGGCATCGTCGCCGCGGGTGGTGCCGAGGGCATCGTTGCGGGTGGTGCCGAGGGCATCGTCGCCGTGGGTGGTGCCGCTGAGGGCAGCGTCGCCGGAACCTGCGGAGCGCAGGGCACTGGGCTCCGCGTCGCCGGAAACTGCCGAGTGCGGGGCACTGGGCGCAGCGTCGGCCGGCGCGCTCACCGGGATGGCGCGGACCTCGGGCCAGTCCTCGTCGTCATCCTCGAGGTCCGCCTCGGAGGCGGACGATGTCGCGTGACCGCCGGGACGGGCGGCTTCGGGCCGGACCTCGTTGCCGGGGCGGGCCGGTTCCGGCCAGTCGTCGTCGCTGGAAGCGGGGGCCTCCGCCTGACGACGCTGGTTGTGCGGGGCCCGACCGGCGGCCGCGGGCTGCTGACCGGCGGCCGAAGGCGCGGCCCCGGCCTGCGAGGAAGACTGAGTCGAGGACTGCCGTTGCGCCGGGGCTTCTGAACGCTGGGCGGGCGAGCCCTGGCCACGGCCACGAGGGCCGCCGCCGGACGCGCCGCCGCGGGTCGGGGCCGCGCCGCCGGCTACCTCGCACCGGATCTCCCAGCGGCCGCCCAGCACCTCGTAGAGCGCGTTGGGCAGTGCGGACTCCTGGCTGATCCGCTGCGCGTGGGTCGCGGACGGCACGGTCAGGAAGAGGGTCTGGCCCTCCAGTTCGCGAACCGTCGCATCGGCCACCATCGCCCGCAGAACCACCCCGCGAGGCTGCTTCTTGACCTCGTCGAGCACCTCGCCCCACACCTGCCGGACCGCCTGCGCGGTCAACTGTCCGGGCGTGGCCGCCGCCTCGACCGCGGCCGCAGCGGGCTCTTCCGGCGCATCGGGCATGACCCCGGCCGGCTCCCGCCGCGCGGGGGCAGACTCGGCCACCGGCTGGGCCGGACGCGCAGGAGCAGCTTCGGCGGCGGGCCGGGCAGCTTGAACCGGCGCGATCTCAGCAACAGGCTGGACCTGTGCGGCCCTGGCAACAGGCTGGGCCTGCGCGGCCTCGGCAGCAGGCTGGGCTGGGGCGACCTCGGCAGCAGGCTGGGCTGGGGCGACCTCGGCAGCGGGCTGCGCCTGGACGACGCCGACCCCCGGGCTCGTCAAGGAGGGGGCGGAGGGGCTACCGCCGTTCGGCTGCGGCTCATCGTGGTCCGGCTCGTCGTCCCACGGCGGTTCGTCGAACTCGGGCTCGGCGACAGACACGGCATGCGCCTGCGAAGCAGCGCCGCCGTTGGCGACCTCGTTCCAATCCGCTGCAACCGGAGGAGAGGAGACGGGAGACCCGACAGCCTCCGGCGCTGCACTCACCGGGGCAGCGGACACGGGCGTCGCGCTGACGGGAACTGCGGAAACCGGGGCGGCACTGACGGGAGCAGCACTCACCGGCGCGGCCGGAGCAGCGGACGGGGCCGCCGCAGGAGCAGCGGACGGGGGCGCGGCAGGAGCAGCGGACGGGGGCGCGGCAGGACCGGCGGACGGGGCCGCACCGGGGCGTGCGCCAGTGGCGGCACGCCGGGCCGCGGCCTTGGCAGCAGCCATCGCGGCCGACTTGCCGCCACCGCCACCCGCCTCGGCCGCAGGAGCAGAGGCGCCCTGATCAGAGGCGCCAGGACCAGAGGTGCCAGGACCGACCGGCGCGGCAGGCGCAGCCGAGACCGGCGTGACGGCCGGGGACACACCCTCGGGCAGCGTCAGAGGCTCGCCGCCCAGAGTCAGGCGGCGCTCCATGCGCTCGAGACGCTGGAGCAGGGCACCGGTGGAATCTTCGGCGCCGGGCAGGAGCATGCGGGCCGTGATGAGTTCGAGCAGCAGGCGCGGAGCCGTCGTGCCGCGCATGTCGACCAGGCCGTTGTGCACGATGTCGGCGCAGCGGGACAGGGTGGCCGGGCCCAGCCGGGCCGCCTGGGCGCCCATCGCCTCGAGCTGGTCGGCCGGGCCGTCGATCAGGCCCTTGGCCACCGCGTCGGGCACCTGCTGAAGCACGATCAGGTCGCGGAAGCGTTCGAGCAGGTCGGACGCGAAGCGCCGCGGGTCGTGCCCGGCCTCGGCCACCCGGTCGATCGTCGCGTAGGCCGCCGCGCCGTCACCGGCCGCGACCGCGTCGCACATCTCGTCGAGCAGCGTGACGTCGGTGACGCCGAGCAGGGCGATCGCCCTCGCGTAGCTCACCCCGTCGGGCCCGGCCCCGGCGATCAGCTGGTCGAGCACCGACAGCGTGTCTCGCGCGCTGCCGCCACCGGCCCGCACCACCAGCGGGAACACGGCCGGCTCGACCTGGACGCCCTCGGCCTCGGTCAGCTGTTGCAGGTAGGGCCGGAGGATCGCGGGCGGAATCAGCCGGAAGGGGTAATGGTGGGTCCGCGACCGGATCGTGCCGAGCACCTTCTCGGGCTCGGTGGTCGCGAAGATGAACTTCACGTATTCCGGGGGTTCCTCGACCAGCTTGAGCAGCGCGTTGAAGCCGGCCGACGAGACCATGTGGGCCTCGTCGATCACATAGATCTTGTAGCGGCTGTTGGCCGGCGCGAAGAACGCCTTTTCGCGCAGCTCACGGGCGTCGTCGACACCACCGTGGCTGGCCGCGTCGATCTCGATGACGTCGATCGAACCGGCGCCGTCGTTGGCCAGCGAGCGGCACGAGCCGCACACCCCGCAGGGCTCGGGTGTGGGGCCCTGCTCACAGTTGAGCGAGCGGGCCAGGATGCGCGCGCTCGACGTCTTGCCGCAGCCACGTGGGCCCGAGAAGAGGTAGGCGTGATTGAGCCGGCCGCTGCGCAGAGCCTGCGACAACGGCTCGGTGACGTGCTCCTGCCCGATGACCTCCGCGAACGTGCGCGGGCGGTACTTGCGGTAAAGCGCGAGTGCCACTGCTGCCCCTCCTCGACGACCGCGCCATTGTCCTTCGGGGGTACGACAAGAACCAACCCAGGTACCGCTGCGGTGGCGAAGGAGGAGGACCGGAAAAAGAAAGGGCCCCCCGTGCACCCGTCAGAGCCCGCTTATCCTTGCTGCCTTCCGGCCCTGGGGAGGTTCACGAGATGCACGCCGCACGAGAGGCTTACCGAGAGCCTACCCGGTGCCCCCGCGCGGCGAGGCGGGGACCCGTGCGTCCGCCGCGCCACGGATCTGTATCCTGGCTGACGGAGGATTCGCCTAGAGGCCTAGGGCGCACGCTTGGAAAGCGTGTTGGGTTCACACCCTCACGAGTTCGAATCTCGTATCCTCCGCCAAGCGATCGAGCTGACGAGCCGGGCCCCGTGCCCGGCTCTTCGCTTTCCCCGCCCGGCCTTCCCAGATCAAGAGCCTTCCCGCGTACGCAGGAACACGCACCGAAGGCCGAGGAGCCCACGGGTACGCAGGAACGCGTCGAGGAAGCCCACACGTACGCAGAAACGCGCTCCGAAGACCGACAAAGCCCCACGCGTACGCAGAAACGTGCGCGCGGGGCTCAACCGGTACGGCTCTCAGGACGATCAATTTCCACTGTCGAGGACGCCGCCACGCCCCGACAATGGCCGCCGGGTCAGAGTTGCGCGGCGGCGATCGCGTCGTCGACCTCGGGGAAGATGGCGAAGTAGCGGCTCAACCCGACGGTCTCCATCAGCTGGACCAGGAACGGGTTGGCGCCGGCGAAACTCAGCCAGCCACCCCGGGCGTCGATGACCTGCTTGCAGGTGATGAAGGCGCTGAGCCCCACGGAATCGCAGAACTTCAGGTCGGTGAGGTCGACCACGATGCGCGGGACCGGGCGTTCCAGCAGGTCCGCCAGCATCGTGTGGAGTTGAACGGCGGTGTCCGAGTCGAGTTCGCCGCGCAGTTCGAGAACGGAGATGTCGCTTCGGTGATCGGTGACTTTGGCCTGCATGGGAATCGCTTCCTGGCGCTGATTGAGGTCAGCCCAGGCTAGATCCACGCAAACAATTGTCACCGGACAAACAGTGCGGTGAAACAGGAACGCAATAAGGGCCAGATCCAAAATTGGATCCGGCCCTTATTGAAAAGTTCGGCTGGCCGATGAGATCAAGCGTGCGGCGCAGCCTGGGCTCCTGGCGCCGCTACAGCTTGCGCCACTGCCAGCGTGGTCCACGCCACGCGTCGGCCAGGATCATGGCTGATGCCCGTCCTGGACACTGCTGCACCTTGGACTTGCCCTCTGGTCCGCCCATCTGAGCTTCGACTTCCCAGAGATCGCCGTCGGTGCGGACGTAGACGTCACGGCGCGCAAGCCGGACGTCACCATTCCACCAGTGACTGTCAACTCTCACCAGTCAAATCTAGGACAGTTCCCAGGCATCGGCGTAGGGCAATCTTGTGAAAGTTTCTCACCAGGCGGCTAAAGGGCGTTGTCTGATCCGGCAGTTTTCGTCTGCGTGACTTGCGCGACAGCGAAGGTATTTGCGCAGTCCCCGAGGCGTCACCGTGAGTCATCAGCACTGCTCGCGAATGAGGCGGCTGGACATCGAAACGGCGGCGTTACGCGGACGATACCTGATCATGGAGAAGAGCCGATCGGACGACCCCGCGCCTGGACGTACGGCCCACCCGGTCCGTGACACGCAGAGTGATCGCCGAAGGCAAAGACAAACCCGGCGGCTCCGCATTAACGGAACCGCCGGGTTCGGTGGCGGTGGTGAAGGGATTTGAACCCTTGGAGGGCGTAAACCCTCACACGCTTTCGAGGCGTGCTCCTTAGGCCGCTCGGACACACCACCGGGAAGTACGTTACCGGACGCCTCTCAGCGCTCGCCGCCGGGTGCCCCAATACCCGCGCCCAGCCGGAGCGACCCGGTGCGACCTGGCAGGATCGGGACCATGAACGAGCGAGAAGAGACGCGCCGATGAGCGTGCACATCGGCGGACAGCCGGGCGACATCGCCGAGCGGGTCCTGCTCCCGGGCGACCCGATGCGGGCGAAGTGGATCGCCGAGACCTTCCTGCAGGACGCCAAGTGCTACACCGAGGTCCGCGGGATGCTCGGGTTCACCGGCACCTACCAGGGCGTCCCGGTGTCCGTGCAGGGCTCCGGCATGGGCATGCCGTCGGCGTCGATCTACACCCACGAACTGATCAACGAGTACGGCGTGAAGTCGGTCATCCGGATCGGCTCGTGCGGCGCGCTCGCCCCCGACCTGCAGCTGGGCGACGTGATCGCCGCGATCGGCTCGGCCACCGACTCCAACATGAACCGGTCCCGCTTCGACGGCCTGATCGACTATGCGCCGGTGGCCGACTTCAGCCTGCTGCGCACCGCGGTCGAGGTCGCCGAGCGCCAGGGCACCTCGATGCGCGTGGGTCCGATCCTGGCCGCCGACGCGTTCTACACCGACCGTCCCGACCTCTACGACTCGCTGGCCGACTACGGCGTGCTCGCGGTCGAGATGGAGTCGGCCGCGATCTACACGATCGCCGCCCGCTACGGCGCCAAGGCGCTGACCATCCTGACCGTCAGCGATCACATCAAGACCGGCGCCAAGATGGATTCGGCGCAGCGCGAGCAGGGATTCGGCGACATGGTCCGGATCGGTCTCGAAACCGCGATCACGGGCGCTTCCTGAGCGGACTGCCGCGGCGCGGCCCCGATGCGGCGTCGCGGCCTTCCCTCCGTACGGGAAAAGGCAGTGTCACCTCCGTACGGAAAAGCGATCGTCCCTCCGTATGGGGCAAGCAGTTGCCCCCTCCGTACGGAGAAAGCCCACCCTCCCCCCGTACGGGAAATGGGGTCGTGGGACGGAATCAGCGGAAGAAGTCCCGCAGCAGCGCGGCGCACTCGTCCTCGAGCACCCCCGCATAGACCTCGGGCCGATGGTTGAGACGACGGTCCCGTACGACGTCCCACAGCGACCCGACCGCACCCGTCTTCGGCTCCCAGGCCCCGAACACCAGGGTCGACACCCGGGCCAGCACCAACGCCCCGGCACACATCGTGCACGGCTCCAGTGTCACCACGAGCGTGCAGCCATCGAGACGCCACGTGCCGGCCCGCTCGGCCGCCCGCCGCAGCACCAGGATCTCGGCGTGCGCGGTGGGATCGCCGGTCGCCTCACGTTCGTTGCCCGCCGTGGCCAGTTCCCGGCCGTCGGCGTCGAGCAGCACCGCCCCCACCGGCACGTCGTCACCGGTGGCGGCGGCCGCCTCGAGCGCCCGCCGCATCCAGGCCACGTGCCGCGGCTGCGCCTTCAGGCTCACGCGTCGCGCAGTTCTTCCATCTCGTCGCCGCAGCCGATGCGCTGGCAGATCTCGGCCGTCACGTCGGCCGGCATCATGCCCTCGAGCCCGCACAGCTGCAGCAGCCGGTGCGCGGTGATCCCTAGGTCGGTGAGCAGCTCGGCGTCGCCGACCGGATCCGCGTCGGGGTCGACGGCCGGCTTGTCGCTGTCCTCGTCGTCGTCGCCCTCGGCGGCCAGATCGTCGATCTCGAGCGCCGGCGCCTCGATCTCACCGAGCAGCATCGCGCCGATCCGGGACTCGTCGGCGAACGCCGAGTCGGAGCCGAAGATCCGCAGATCCTCACCCTCGTCCAGCCGGAGCACGGCCAGATATTGGTCGTCACTCTCGACGAACAGGAGCGTGACATCGGCGTCCGGCTCCACGTCGCGCATCGCGTCGACGACCTCGTCGATGTCGGCCAGCCCACCCAGGTCCAGCTCGGACGCCGTCCACCCGTTCTTGCCCCGGCCCACGGCGGCAGCGAATGTCGACAACTTTCCCCCCACGACTGATGTCTTCGCGAGTGACGGTAGCGGGAAGAACGGCGGGCGACGCGCGCCACGCCTTTGTGTGTGGCGGAAGTCAGTTCACCAGGCGACGACGCATCGCGATGAGCTCGCGCAGGCGCGCCCTCCGCAGCCGCTGGGGCTGCGTCGTCTCCCGCGCCGTTTTGGCACTGGCGAGAGCCGCCAGCAACTCGAGCCGGCGCCGGCGACGATCAGGATCGAGCCGATTCGGTGAGGGGGGCATGGACCCGAGGTTGAACCTTTCCCGGACCTTAAGTCAAGACCAAGTGCGTACCGCGACGAGGACGGCACATCGGGTCGCCGACAAGCCCGGTCAAGATCGGACAATCACCACAGCGGCCAGTCCTGGGTGGTGATCCACCGGCCGCCCACAAAAGCCATGGCGATCGATAGCCCGAGGCCGCTCGCGAGGGCGACCCCGGCCGCCGCGCCGCGGTCGCCGATCAGGGTCAGGACCAGGGCGACGGCCCAGGCACTGACCGCCGCGAGGATCGTCCACCAGGCGTATCCGGCCAGGTCACGGCCGAGCGACCCGAACAGCGCGAGCCAGGCCACACCGGCCGCTATGCCGGCCAGCAACGGGCCGGCGTTCACCGGGTGGGGTTCCCGATAGATCGGGCGGGACGGACCGGGGAACAGCCCCGACGGGGGTCGCGCCGGCATCTCGCCGCGCGTCGCCGCCTGCTGCCAGTCGGTCACGGCCCACCTCCCTCTTCATGGCCTCTTGTGTGCCAGCCTAGCCAGCACGGGTCGGCGGGGCGGGCGCACTTCTGCCAGGATGGCCGGGTGCAATTGCTCCGTACCCTCTCCGGTTTGACCGTATTGGCCGTCTGCCTGGCCGGTTGTGGCAACAACTCCGGCGGCGTGCCGGTGTCCGCGACCCCGCAGTTCGTCGAGCCCTCGGTGACCTCGGAAGCGGCGGCTCCCACGCCGTCCTCCGTCGTGCCGAGCCAGCCGGCCGCCACGTCGCCGAGCGCGTCCGCGAGCGCCACGCCGTCGGCGACGCCCTCCAGCACCGGCTCCGCGACCATCACCGCGTCGAAGAAGGTGAAATACGTCTTCCCCGTGAAGGCGTCGAACGTCGACTGGCACACCACCCACTCGAAATACAAGGCGACCGACATCTTCGCCGACTGCGGTGAGTCGGTGGTCGCCACGACCAGCGGTGTGGTCCTCGAGATCAGCCTTAAGGACGTCTATGTCAAGGGCTCGCCCGACGGCCCCAACAACGGTGGCCTGTCGGTGTCGCTGCTCGGCGACGACGGCGTGCGCTATTACGGCTCGCACCTGAGCAAGGTGCAGTCCGGCATCAAGAAGGGCGTCCGGGTCACCGCCGGCCAGCTGCTGGGCAAGGTCGGCCACACCGGCAACGCGAACGGCGTCTGCCACCTGCACTTCGGCATCTCGCCGCCGTGCGCCAAGGTGGGCGACTGGAAGGTCCGCCGGGGCGTCGTCTGGCCCTATTCCTATCTGGCCTCGTGGCGCAAGGGCGGCAGCAAGAGCCCGGTGGCCGAGGTGGCGGCCTGGAAGCGCTCGCACAACTGCAAGGCCTGAAAGGTCAACCGCGTTCCCCCGTACGCAACAGCCTCGCCCTCGACGGCATGAAGGCCAAACTGCGTTCCCGCGTACGCAAGGGGCCGCACCCTCGCCCGATGGGTGCGGCCCCTTGCTGCCGGGAGAAATGTCTGGTGGTTACTGAATCGCGCTTTTTTAGGCGCTGAACTGGGCGAACCGCTTCTGCTGGCGGCCCTCGACGGTCGTGAACGCGCCGCCCATCCCGACCTTGCCGAGCTTGGCGCTGCCGGCCAGGGCGAGCACGCCCTCCACCCCGTTCGCGTCGGCGGTCCAGTCGAGCAGGTGCCCGTCCGCCGCCGACAGCGCGGCCAGCTTGATGCGGTTGTCCGAGCCGTCCACACAGGCCCCCTGCGATCCCGTGCGGGCCGTGCTGCACGCGCGGTCGAAGTGCCCACCGGCATAGACGGAGTCGCCGAGCACGGTCACCGCCTGCGCGTCCCCGTCGAACGTGGCCGACCACTTGAGCGCCCCGTCCGGGGTGTAGCGGCTGACCCGCCCGCCCTGCCCGCCGTGGGCCGAGAACACCGCGTCGCCCGTGACCGCCAGCGCGTACGTGATGACCGGGGGCCGAGGTTTGAAGCCGGCCACGACGGCCGCGCCGGCGGGATCGAGAGCGGCCAGACGGTCGTACCCGGGAAGGCCGTTGATCTTGTGGAATTTGCCGCCCACATAGATCCGCCCGCCGCCGGCCGCGATCGTCTCGACCTGGTCGTCGGCCGTCGGACGCCACCCCGCGTCGAGCTTGCCGCTGCTGAGGCTGAACGCGGCGAGCCGGGTCCGCGGCTGCCCGTCGACCGCGGTGATCGTGCCGCCGACGTAGAGCCGCCCGTGCGCCGCGAACGCCGCCATCGGACGCCCGCTCACCGCATGCTTGAACGTGCTGTGCAGCGCCCCGTCGGCCAGGTCGACGCGGGCCAGGCTGTCCCGCTTCTGCCCGCCGACGGTGGTGAAGTCGCCGGCCAGGTAGGCGGACGACCCGCTGACGACGAGCGCCTTGACCCGCCCGTCAGCTACCGGCGCCCAGGGCAGCAGCGCTCCGGTGCGGGCATCCATCGCGGCGAGGCGCCCGCGGGCGACCGGCTTGCCGTTGACAATCGCGGCGGTGAAGTCGCCGCCGACATAGACGACATTCTTGGCGTACGCGATGCTCAGAACCGCACCGTTGAAGCTCGGCATCACGTCGGAGTCCTGGGCGTGCGCGGGCGAGGCGCAGACCACGGACGAGCTGAGCACAAGCCCCGCGACGAGTGTTTTCCCCCGGTAAGTCACGTGACGACCGTAATGCCGAGCCGCCTACTCTCCGCCGTCGCGAAACGGACAATTACCGCAGCTAGGACGGCCGATCCCCGCCTGCCCGAACGGCTGATCTTGCCCGGCGGCGCGAATCTCGGCGACGCTGACCAGCACGACCGTATTCAACCGTGGGTCCAAGACCGCGTCTTCGCGTTCCCCTTCGTCGCCTGCCCCTGCGGCCAGCCCCACCCCCACCCCGTTACGAACGTCGCAGGTCCGTTCTCGCCCCTCCGCCTTTTGATCTCTTCCTTGATCAACTTCACCCTGTAGCGCCATCCCTAACCCCCACCCACCACTGGGGAAAAGAAGGTGGCCCGACCGTACGCGCCGTCAAGGCCCGCCCGGCGGTTGTCCACAGGGGCCCTCGTTATCCACAGCCAGCGCCGGAAACTCGGCCCCGGGGTGGCCCGCTGTGGGAGAGTTCCGGGCGTGAACATCGCAGTCGTCGGGCTTGGACTCATCGGTGGATCTCTGCTGCGTGCGCTCGACGCGGGTGGGCATGACGTGGTCGGCTTCGACGCCGATCCGGTCACCCGCGAAGCGGCCACGGCCGCGGGCTTCCGCGTCGGAGCAGACCTTCAGCGCGCGGTCGCCGGCGCCGAACTGGTGGTGCTTGCGGTTCCGCTACCCGCCCTGCCGTCGGTAATCGGCGAGCTGGCGGACCATCCGGGGCTGGTCACCGATGTCACCTCGGTCAAGCAGCCCGTACGCGATCTGGCCGCGAAACACGGCGTACGGCGTTTTGTCGGCGGGCACCCGATGGCCGGCAAGGAGACCTCGGGATTCGCGGCGACCGACGCCCGCCTCTTCGACGGCTGCGCCTGGGTGCTCTGTCTGGAGCCCGGCGAGACGAGCCTGACCGACTGGCTCCTGCTGGCCGACCTCTTCACCCGGCTCGGCGCTCGGGTCGTGCCGATCGAGGCGGGCCGCCACGATCGCGCGGTCGCCCAGGTGAGTCACGTGCCGCATCTGTTCGCGGCCGCGCTCGCGGGGCAGCTCCGCGACAATCCGCCGGCCGCGACCCTGGCCGCGGGGTCGTTCCGCGACGGCACCCGGGTGGCCGCCACGCGGGCCGAGCTGATCGCGGCGATGTGCGGGGGCAACGCGGCCGCGGTCGGAGCCGAGCTCGACCGGCTGCTCGCCGAGCTGCACGAAATGCGCGCCCTCCTCGACGAGCCCGATCCGGTGGCGGCGCTGACTCCGGCGTTGCGTCCGGCCGGGGAGCTGCGGCGGGCGTGGCCACCGGCGCCCGGCCCCTCGGCCGAGCTCCCGGGCGAGGCGGCCGCGCTGCTGGAGCTGGGCCGGGCCGGGGGCTGGGTCACCGCGGTCGCCGGGGATCGCTCGACGGTGTCATCAATGCGGCCGGAAAGTGGCTGCAATCGTCCATAGCGTGGTGGGTGTCAGCACAACCGCGAGGGGAGTCCGCGATGCCGGGTCAGGTCGGTTCCATCGAGAACGACCAGCAGGGACTGCTCGCCTACCTCGCTCAGATGCGCTACGTGCTGAGGCTGACCGCGTACGGCCTCACCGACGAGCAACTGCGCGCCACGCCGTCGGCCAGTGAGCTCAGCGTCGGCGGGCTGATCAAGCACTGCGCCTCGACCGAGGCCGGCTGGATGGGGCAGGTCCGCGGGGAGCCGCAGGTGCTCGACTACGAGGCCTACGCGAACAACTTCCGGATGGCCGAGGGCGAGAGCATCGACGACGTGTTAGCCCGCTACGACCGGGTCGCCGAGCAGACCGAAGAGACCGTGACCGAGCTCGGCAACCTCGAACACGCCGTTCCGGTCGACCATTCGGTGCCGTGGAACAGCCGGGACATGTCGCACTGGACGCTGCGGTGGATCCTGCTGCACCTGATCCAGGAGACGGCGCGCCACACCGGCCACGCCGACATCGTGCGCGAGTCGATCGACGGCGCGACCGCCTACCCGCTGATGGCCGCCGCCGAGGGGTGGCCCGAGACCGACTGGCTCAAACCGTGGAAGCCCGCGGCGACCAGCTGACAAGCCCCGCCGAGCAAGCCGACGGACCACGCGACCACCAGCAAGCAAGCCCCGCCGAGCAAGCCGACGGACCACGCGACCACCAGCAAGCAAGCCCCGCCGAGCAAGCCGACGGACCACGCGACCACCAGCAAGCAAGCCCCGCCGAGCAAGCCGACGGACCACGCGGCGAGCTGGAGCAGAAAAGCAGTGGGACGTCAGATCTTCTCGCCGCGGTCGAGGCGGATCACTCGGCGGTCCGTGACGATCGCGGTGACCAGGTCGTGCGGGGTCACGTCGAAAGCCGGGTTGGCCGCCGGCGCCCACGCGGTGATCTCGGCTGCGCCGCGGTCTTCGATCGGCACAGCGTCGCCCGAAGCGGTGTCGAGGTCGACTGTGGACTCCGGCGCCACCACTACGAACGGCAGGTCGGCCCGGCGGGCGCCGAGGGCGTGGGCGTACGACCCGATCTTGTTGATCACGTCGCCGTTGGCGCAGATGCGGTCCGCGCCCAGGATCACCGCGTCGACCTCGCCGCGGGCCATCAGGAAGGGGCCGGCCGAGTCGACCGCGACGCGGTGCTCGATGCCCCACTGGGACAGTTCCCACGAGGTGAGGCGGGCGCCCTGCAGCAGGGGCCGCGTCTCGCTCGCGACGACTCCGGCCAGGTGGCCGCGCTTGTGCAGCTCGTGCACCACGCCCAGCGCCGTACCGACGGTGACCGCGGCCAGCCCGCCGGTGTTGCAGTGGGTGAGCAGGCGTGGTCGTTCGCCGCAGAGTTCGACCATCAGGTCAGCGCCGAGGGCGGCCATGGCCTCGGAGGCCGCGATCTCTTCGTCGCGCACGCGGCAGGCCTCGGCGAGCACGGCCTGCGCGCCGTGCGGGAGCGATTCGGCGGCCCGGCGGGCGCCCCGGGCCAGGTTGACCGCGGTGGGCCGGGCGTTTTCGATCCGGCGTACGGCGTCAGCGAGCTCCTCCGGATCGTCGGCGTGCACGCGGGCGGCCAGCGCCACACCGAACGCGCCCGCCACACCGAGGGCGGGCGCACCCCGTACGGCCAGCGACTGGATCGCGGCAATCAGCTCGTCCACGGTGTGCAGGCGCAAAATCCGCAACTCACCGGGAAGCACCGTCTGATCGATGATCTCGACAGCACCGTCCACCCAGTCGATCGTCCGCATCCCGCGATGCTAGCCAGCGGCCTCGGCGAGAGTCCGCGGGACGTGACGGCCGAGGCCCGCACGACAGGCAACATACGCGGGCGCCGCCGCAGCACGACGGCGGCCCGTAAAGGCACGGCACACACGGTAAGGCGGGCGCGGGGATGAGTGACGCCGGGGCGCCTCGAAATGGGGCCGGTCGTCCTAGGCTGGGCGGCATGGCTTCTCGTGACCCGATTGCCGACCTGCGGCGCATCGCCTTCATGCTCGAGCGGGCGAACGAGGCGACCTATCGCGTACGCGCGTTCCGCTCGGCCGCCGCGAAGATCGCTGAGCTGGACGAGGAAGAACTGGTCGCGCGGGCCGGTGAGGGCACGCTCGGTGAGATCAGCGGCATCGGCGCGGTCACCGCCCGGTGCATCGCCGAGTCGCTGGCCGGCGAGGAACCCGTCTATCTGCGCCGGCTCGAGTCGACCGAGGGCGTCGACCTGCAGGGGGCCGCCCGCAAGCTGCGTGAGGCGCTGCGCGGGGACTGCCACTGCCACTCGGACTGGTCGGACGGCGGCTCACCGATCGAGGAGATGGCGCTGGCCGCGGCCGACCTCGGGCACGAATATCTGGTGCTCACCGACCATTCGCCGCGGCTCACCGTGGCCAACGGGCTGCCCGCGGCCCGGCTGCGCAAGCAGCTCGACTACGTGGCCCGGCTCAACGACCAGCTGCCCGACGGCTTCCGCATCCTCACCGGCATCGAGGTCGACATCCTCGACGACGGCTCGCTCGACCAGGAGGACGCGCTGCTGGAGCGGCTCGACGTGGTGGTCGGCTCGGTGCACAGCAAGCTGCGTGACGAGTCGCCGCGGATGACCAAGCGGATGGTGAACGCGATCGCCAACCCGCACCTCGACATCCTGGGGCACATGACCGGGCGCAAGGTGGCCGCCTCGGGCGCGGGCGACCGCGGGCACCGCGCCGGGCGCACCCGGCCGCCGAGCACGTTCGACCTCGACAAGGTGATCGCCGCGGTGCTGGAGCACGGCAAGGCCATCGAGATCAATTCGCGGCCCGACCGGCTCGACCCGCCGAAGCGGATGCTGACGGTCGCGGTCGAGGCGGGCTGCCTGTTCAGCGTCGACACCGACGCGCACGCGCCGGGCCAGCTCGACTGGCTGGGCTTCGGCTGCGAGCGGGCCGCGCTGTGCAACGTCCCGGTCGAGAACGTGGTCAACACCTGGTCGATGGAACGCCTGCTGGAGTGGACGGCCGGCCACGGCGCACAGAAGGCGTGAGCGTGGGGCGGGACGACATAAGGCGCCGGCCGACAAAAGGGGCCGGGACGACAAAGGGCCGGGACGGCACAAAACGCCGGACGACAAAGCGCCGGGCGGAAAAGGGACGTGACCGGCCCGGGGGAGAACGTATGGTCGGCCCGTGGGAAGAATTGATGACCTCGCTGACCGCTATGTCGAGGAATGGGCCGAACTGAGCCCGCTCGGCGCCACCTACGTCGGCATCTCGGGGCACGACTCCAAGACCGACGACCTCTCCCCCGACGGCTACGAAGCCCAGACCGAGTTGACCCGCCGTACGCTCAATGACCTCGACGTGATCGACCCGGAGCACGAGTCCGAGGCGGTCGCCAAGGACGCGATGATGGAGCGGCTCGGGCTCGAGCTGGCCCGCGACGAGGCCGGCGTGTCCCGCAGCGAGATGAGCGTCATCAGCAGCGGCCTGCACGCGCTGCGCGGCGTCTTCGACGTGATGGCGACCGAGGGCGAGGAGGCGGTCGCCAACATCGCGGCCCGGCTCAACGACCTGCCGCGCGCCCTCGACCAATACCGCCGCACCCTGCTCGAGGAGGCCGACGCCGGCCGGGCCAGCGCCCGGGCGCAGATGCTGGCCATCGCCGAGCAGTGCGACGCCTGGACCGACCCCGACCGCGACGACTTCTACCGTGGCCTGGCCGGGCGCCTGGAGGCCGACGGCGCCCTCGCGGCCGAGCTGACGCGTGGGGCCGAAGCGGCCACGGCGGCCACCGCCGACTTCGCCGAGTTCCTGCGCCGCGACCTGGCGCCGCGCGGCCGCGAGAAGGAGGCCGCGGGCCGGGAGCGCTACGAGCTGGCCTCGCAGTACTTCCTGGGTGCGAAGGTCGACCTGCAGGAGACGTACGAGTGGGGGTTCGCGGAGCTCTTCCGGCTCGAGGAGGAGATGCGGGCGACGTCGGCCCTGATCGCCGGCTCGGGCGCCTCGATCGACGAGGCGGTGGCCGCGCTCGACGCCGACCCGGCGCGCAACATCCCGGGCAAGGAGGCGTTCCGCGACTGGATGCAGCAGCTGGCCGACAAGGCGATCTCGGAGCTGAACGGCACGCACTTCGACATCGAGCCGCCCGCCCGCAAGATCGAGTGCATGCTGACCCCGACCAGCGACGGCGGCATCTACTACACCGGCCCGAGCGAGGACTTCAGCCGTCCCGGCCGCATGTGGTGGGCCGTGCCCGAGGGCGTGACCGAGTTCTCCACCTGGCGTGAGGTCACGACCGTCTACCACGAGGGTGTTCCCGGCCACCACCTGCAGGTGAGCCAGACGCTGCTGCGCGCCGACACCCTCAACCGCTGGCAGCGGCTGCTCTGCTGGTGCTCGGGTCACGGCGAGGGCTGGGCGCTCTATTCCGAGCGGCTGATGGACGAGCTGGGCTATCTCTCCGACCCGGGCGACCGGCTGGGCATGCTCGACGGCCAGGCCCTGCGGGCCACCCGGGTGATCGTCGACATCGGCATGCACCTGGAGCTGGAGATCCCGCGGGACAACCCGTTCGGCTTCCACCCGGGTGAGCGCTGGACGCCCGAGCTTGGCTGGGAGTTCCTGCGGGCGCACACCCGCATGGAGGAGAAGACGCTGCGCTTCGAGTGGAAGCGTTACCTGGGGTGGCCGGGCCAGGCGCCGTCCTACAAGATCGGCGAGCGGATCTGGATGCAGGCCCGCGAGGAGAGCCGGCAGCGTAAGGGCTCTGATTTCGATTTGAAGACGTTCCACCGGGACGCCCTCAACCTTGGATCCCTGGGCCTTGATCCCCTCCGGAAGGCACTCGCCCGGATCTGACCCGTTTCGGGCTTTTCCCCGGTTAGCGCCGGGGAAAAGCCCGTTTTTGTTGTGAGCACACCACCACTATCCGCTGTTTATTGCTGGTAGTGATCATGCGACTACTAAACGTGGAATTGATACTGGTCTTATCGGTCACGGTTTAGGAATCTTGTGACTTCTCGTGCGGCGACTCTGCCGTTAACATCGCGGCGGTAGCTTTCCCAGGTTCCGGAACCGGTCTGGACTGCGACTTCGAACCCCGGTAACGGCAGCACCAGCGCTTGTTACAACGACGACAACCGCACCCTGTATCCCCCGATCAGCCGAGAGAGATGTGTCCCTTGGAAAGGGGTTTTCTTGAGGTTTTCTCGGATAGATTGGCCCGGATCCGTGCGCCTGACGGCTACGGAAAGTAGCCGAAAATACGGCTCATCGCGTGTGCATGGCGGAGGACGAAAGCAATGAACAGCCGGCGAACTCGTTTAGGCTCCGCGATCGCGGTGATTTTGACGGTTTTGGTGCTTGTGCCGACAGCGGTGCTTTTCGCCCGTGTGTGGACCGACAACTCCGACAAGCGGGACAGCACCGACATGGAGAAGAAGGGCGTCGAGTTCATCACCGCCCTGACTCCGCTGGTCAGCGCGCTGGCTGAGTCCCAGTCGACAGCCGTGCAGGGTGTCAGCGAGCCGCCGCAGTCCTTGGCCGCCGCGGTCGCCGGTGTCACCGCCGCCGACGCCAAGCTGGGCGACGAGTTGCGGACCAAGGAGCGCTGGGCCGACCTGAAGGACAAGATCGGCAAGCTGTCCAAGGTCACCGGGCCGGTCGCCAGCCTCAACGCGCACGTCGAGGTCACCGACCTCACGCTCGCGCTGTACTCCGCCGTACGCACCAATGCCGAGCTCAACCGTGACCCGGACGGCGACGTCTCGAACCTCCAGCAGGCCGTGGCGATCGACATGCCGGTCACGATCGTGCGGGTGAACCGGATGGGCGACTACGCCGGCCTCATCCAGAACCCGGCCCTGCCGGCCGCCAGCCGCACCCAGGTGCAGGGGCAGTTCGCCCACGAGGTGCTCGCCGTGCAGGACTCGGTCAAGCAGCTCACCGACGACCTGCAGAAGGCGGTCGACAACACCCAGAGCGCGACCCTCAGCAGCAGCCTGGTCAGCTCGCTCGACTCGTTCCGCCGCGGCGTCGAGTCGATGGTGCGTGGCGCCGACCCGGTCGGCGGCGAGCCCAGCGTCGCGACGATGACCACCGCGCAGTCCACGCTGCAGGGCGCGCTCAGCAATCTGGCCGGCGTCACCCTGCGCGAGATGGACCGTCTGCTCGACGACCGGCTCGACTCGCTGAACTACCGCCGCGTCGAGGCGGTCATCATGGGCGCGCTCGCCCTGCTGTTCGTCGCCGGCGCCCTGATCTGGCCGGCGTTCTCGCGCCGCCGCGAGGCCGAGCCGGCCCCGGCCCCGGAGCGCCCGATCGGCGAGTCCACCCGCGACGTCGCCCTCAACCAGCCACCCGGCGGCTACGGCGGGCCCGGCTCGTACAACCAGGCGCCCGGCTACGGCGAGTTCGACCCGACACGGCGGGAGCGGTCCGGTGCTGTTCGGTAAGTTCCGCATCCTGGGCAAACTGGCCCTGCTCGTGCTCGTACCGCTGCTCGGCGTCGTGGCGCTGAGCGTGCCGATCATCGTCAACCGTGTCCAGGCCGCCACCGACGCGCAGAACATCTCGGATCAGGTGGCCCTGGCCACCCGGGTCGGCACCGCCGTGCAGGAGCTCCAGGAGGAGCGCCTGCTCTCGGTCGGCTTCCTGTTCCAGCTGGTCCAGCAGAACGAACTGGTGGTGCAGAGCGCCGCCGCCCGCGACGCCGTGGCCCGCGTGGACGACGGCAGCGGTGCGGTCTCGCGCGACCTGGCCCGCGCGCTGCGCAACACGTCGAAGCTGGAGAACACCCGGCAGAACGTGCTGAACGTGGCGATCCAGCCGAACGTCATCGTCGACGACTTCACCAAGGTCATCACGCCGATCATCAACGGCCTCGCCCTGTCGTCCAACGCCGACCTCAAGACCGGTGTCGGCCGGCAGATGTTCGCCCTCGAGCAGGCCCTGCGCAGTGACGACCTGATCAGCCAGGCCTCCGGTCACCTGACCTCGGCGGTGGTTCTCAAGGACCGCGCGCCCGCCCTGATCGGTCTGTTCACGCTGTCGCTGATCCAGCTCCAGCAGGTGATCGGAAACGCCGAGGCGTTCTTCACGCCCAGCCAGTACCGCCTCTATCTGGGCGCCCAGGAGGCCTTCTCGGCCCGTGTCGGTCCGAAGTTCCTCGAGGACGCCGCGACCAGGCCGGAAGAGGCGATCCAGACCCTCGACATCGGGACGCTGTTCCCGTCGCTGCAGTCGGTGCTCGTCCTCGGCGGCTTCGTCGAGAAGCGCGTCGCCGCGGACGTGGACGCGATCGTGACCAACAACCGCGACACGGCCATCCGCGACGCCTTCCTGATCGGTGGCGGTTCGCTCCTGCTGCTGCTCATCGTGGTCGCGCTGAGCCTGTTCATGGCCCGCGCGGTGGCCCGGCCGCTGCGCCGCCTCACCACTTCGGCCGACCGCATCGCCCGCGCCGCCGAGGCCGAGCTCGAGAGGGTGGCCGACGACGACGCCGAGTCCGTACGGCCGATTCGACTCGACCCGGTCGACGTCGAGGCCCAGGACGAGATCGGCGACCTGGCCCGCGCCTTCGACCGGGTGCAGACCACCGCCGTACGGCTGGTGGAGCGCCAGGTTCTCGGCCGGCGCAACGTGGCCCAGATGTTCGCCCACGTCGGACGCCGTACGCAGAACCTGGTCGGCCGCCAGCTGGCCCTGATCGACAACCTGGAACGCCGCGAGACCGACAGCGACCGTCTCACCGAGCTGTACCGCCTCGACCACATGTCGAGCCGTCTGCGCCGGAACGCGTCCAGCCTCGTTGTGCTCTCCGGTGGCGCCGGCGCCAACGAGCACATGGCCCCGCTGCCGCTGCAGGACGTCGTCCGTCTCGCCCTCGGTGAGATCGAGGACTACACCCGCGTCGACGTCGACGTCCCCGAAGAGATCGTGGTCGTGCCGGCCGTCCTGGCCGACCTGACCCTGCTCATGGCCGAGCTGATGGAGAACGCCACCGCGTTCTCGCCGCCGCACACCCGCGTCGTGATCAGCGCGAACGAGCTGCGCGGGGGCGCCCGCCTCGCCATCATCGACCAGGGCCTGGGCATGCCGCCCGAGCGCTTGGCCGAGGAGAACGCGCGGCTCACCCGCCGTGAGCGCCTCGACCTGGCCCCCAGTGAGGTGCTGGGCCTGTTCGTGGTCGGCCGGCTCGCCCGCCGGCACGGCATCGAGGTCACGCTGACCGAGACGCCCGGCGGCGGCATCACCGCGTGGGTCGACCTGAACCCGTCGCACCTGATCGCCCGGGTGTCGAGCATGCCGGCGTCCGAGATCCCGCCGTTCCCGTCGGTCGGCGCCCCGCAGCCGGGTCACCACACCTCGGAGTTCGCGCAGGTCTTCGCCGGTTCCGCCGCCCGCTCGGTGCCGGGCAGCCAGCAGCCGTTCGACGCCAACGTGCTGCACCGGGCCACCCAGACCCTTGAGTCCGGGCAGTCCTGGAACGCGTTCGCGCCGGTGCGGGCGACCGCTCCGGCGATCGAGGCCCAGCCCGAGCCGTACGCGGGTCAACCCGTCTACGACGCCGAGACGGTGTACTCGCCCGGGCCCGCCTATCAGCAGCCGGCTGCCTTCCAGCCGCCCGCGGCCTACCAGGAACCGTCGTACCAGCAGCCGGTCTCGTACCAGCAGCCGGTCGTCACGCCCGACTACGACCTGAACGCCCCGGTCGCCGGTCGGGTCCCGGCCGCGATGCCGGAGCTGCCGGCCGCCGGCCCGAGCGCGTGGCACCAGCAGTCGCCGGAGCCGCCGCAGGCCACGTGGTCGCAGCCGGCCGTCGAACCTCCGCCGTCCATGCCCGCGATCCCGCGGCAGCGGACCAGCGAAGAGGATTACCGGTACGCACCCCAGGCGTACCAGCCGCCGTCCCTTCCGGAAGCGCGACCGGCGGAAACCCAGCGACCGACGGACCCGTTCCGGTCGGCGGACACGCACCGGCCCGCGGAAACCCCGCAGCCGAGCGTGGGCAACACCGGCCCGCTGCGCCGCCGCGTTCCCGGCAGCCAGCTTCCGGCCGAGAGCGGCACACCCCTTCCCAGCCGGCCGCCGTCGCAGGACGACGCGATGGCCGCGCGGGCCGCGTTCGACGACTTCGAGGCCGGTGTCAACCGGGCTCAGTGGGATGTCGCCGAGACGCAGATGTCCTCGCCGCCGTCGGCCGGACACGCCCCGCTGGCTCGACGGGTTCCCGGTGCGACCCTGCCCAGGGACGAACCGAACTACCCGCCGCCGGCCTCTCCGAGTCTTCCCCTGGACCCGGACGCCGCCCGAGCCCTGATGGAACAGTTCGAGTACGGAGTCGCACTCGCACTGAACGAAACTCAGCCACAACCCGAGGGACAACCGCGATGACTTCCCCCTACAGCACCGACACCGGTAACGGCTACGCCCAGTCACAGCTGAGCGCGGAGGCCAAGACCTTCAACTGGCTGCTGGACTCCTTCACCTCCGGAACCGCCGGCGTGATCGAGGCCATCGCGGTGTCGTCCGACGGCCTGCTGATGGCGATGTCGGCGATCAAGGACCGGCCCAACGCCGAGCGCCTGGCCGCGGTCGTCTCGGGTCTGACGAGCCTGGCCGGCGGCGCCGCGAGCTGGTACCGGCTGGGCTCGCTGAACCGCGTCATCATCGACATGGCCGACGGGTATCTCCTGGTCACCGCGATCAGCGCCGGTTCGGTGCTGGGTGTCATCGCGGACCGCTCGGCCAATCTCGGCACCCTCGCGTACGAGATGACGCTGTTCGCCACCCGGGCCGGTGGCGCTCTGAGCCCGCGTTTGATCGCCGAGTTGAAGAACGCCGTTCAGCAATGACCTATCCGGACAGCGACGACCCGGCGTACCCGGCTCGGCCGAGTGTCCGCCCGTTCTTGCAGTCCGGCCCGCTCTCGGCCGGCGGTTACAGTCCCGCGATCCGGGACTCCGAGCCGCCGGCCGCGGAGCAGACCTCCGGCCTCCGCCCGTTCGTCATCACGTCCGGGCGCACCGACGGCACCGATCCCGACATCGGGATGGAAACCCAGGTGACCGTCAACCCCGCCGCCGGTCCCGTGCGCCTCTCCCCCGAGATGCGCGCCATCGTGGGCCTCTGCGGCGAGCCAGTCTCCGTGGCGGAGATATCCGCCCGGCTGCGCCTGCATCTCGGCGTCACACGCATCCTCGTCGGCGACCTGCGGGCCGCCGGCCAACTGGACGTCCACGTGCTGGACAACGAGACCCCCGACCCTGAGACCATCATGCGAGTGATCCGTGGACTACGAGCAATCACCTGACCGCCACGTCGGCACGGCCGCGGTCGGCAGTGGCGGGGACCGCCCGAAGAGGGCGCCGGTCCCGGTCAAAATCATCGTCGCGGGCGGCTTCGGCGTGGGCAAGACGACCACCGTCGGCGCCATCTCCGAGATCTCGCCGCTGACCACCGAGGCCGAGATGACCTCCGCGGCCGTGGGTATCGACGACCCCGGCCAGGCCACGATGAAGACGACGACGACCATCGCGATGGACTTCGGCGTCCTGACCATCGACCAGACGCTGAAGCTCTACATCTTCGGTACGCCGGGACAGTCGCGCTTCGCGTTCATGTGGGACGACCTGATCAAGGGCGCCCTCGGCGCGCTGGTCGTGGTCGATACCAACCGGATCGACGACTGTTATCCCGCCGTAGACTACTTCGAGCGGGCCGGGCTTCCGTTCGTCGTCGGCGTCAACACGTTCAACGGTCAAATGAGCTACAGCCTGGATGAAGTGCGCTGGGCCCTGGCCGTCCGCGAGGACGTGCCGGTGCTGGCGTTCGACGCCCGTTTCCGCGGGTCGGTCCGCGACGCGCTGCTCGTCGTGCTCGATCAGGCCCTCGACAAGGCCATCCGGCAGAAGTCCACGCATTCCTGACGGCGGTGTCCTCGTACCCCTGAAGGCGGGTGTGCGAGGGGTCGCGAAGATCGAGGTTCCCAAATCGGCCTCCGAGCGGGCAGAGTGGTATCTGGCGAGACCCGCTACGGAAGGAAGATCAGGTGCGAGGCGGACTTGATGACGCTCTCGACAAGCTCGCGCGCCGCGATGAGCTGCGACGGCGGGCTTCGGGCGAGGCTCCTGGCACCCCGCAGGCCGTGACCGAGCTCGTCGAGGCGGTCGCGGCCGTTGTCGCGCGCCACCCCGAGCTGGGCGTGAGCGTCGGCGTCGAGGGTTCCGGCGATCCGCTGCTGCTGCACTTCTATGTGTCCGAGGGCCAGGTCCAGGTGAACGCCGAGAACGCGGCCGCCCTGGCACCCGAGCCCGCCGGCCCCCGCCACGCCGACTTCGACATCGAGGCCGACGAGCCCGCGCGACCCGTCGCCGATCCCGTGGGCGGCGAGACCCGCCGGCTCAGCCACGACGATCAGGACCGTTTCGGCCCGGCCACGTTCGGTTATCCGGCCCAGCCCACCTCGGCCGCCCCCGACGACCGCTATTACGCCGAGTCCGACACCGCCGAGCGCCGCTACGGCTCGTTCGACTCGGCGCCCCCGCCGGCCGAGCCCGACCCGCGCTATCCGACCCGCGACCCCGGCGAGTCGTCGCGTGACCTGGGTGCGCGTCTGCGTGACCTCGGCATGGCCTCCGGCGGCCAGCCGATGACCTACGAACCCCACCCGTTCGCGGCCACGCCGCCGCCCCCGGTGCCGCCGGCCGCCGCGATGCCGTCGCAGCGCCCGCCCGCGCCTCCGCAGGAAGACACGGCCGGCACGACCCGCCGCATCCAGCCCGAGCAGCACCGCGCGCCGGCCGAGCCGCCGGCTTCCGAGCGTGGGCGGGGCCCGGTGCCCGAGCAGCGGGGCATGCCGACCCCGCTGCCGCAGCCGATCCCGTTGCAGGTCGAGCGACCGGAAGAGACCGAGATGGCCGCCCGGCGCCTCGCCGCCCTGCTTCGGGACGACCCGTCGCTGCTCGACAACCCGCGCGGCTGACCGATCCGAAATCACGCGACGTAATGTCGACGTCGCGACGCTGAGCAATCCGGTCATGTCCGTTTTTGTACCAACATGGCGCGCCTGAGATGTCTGGGTTAGGCCGTTCGGCCAGAGTGCACCGCCTCCCAGGCCGCAGGACTTGAATCACGCTCAGTAACTGAAATAGCGTCCAAGCCGTTCCCATTACGGCGCGTGACCTCCACCGGCTCGCGGCCCACCTGCGCACGCCCTCGGAGAGATCGATGTCGTTGCCCGAAGTCCATCTGGTCGCCGGCACTCCCGCCGAGGCCATGCGGCTCGCGCCGGTCGCGCTCGCCATGCGCGAGCAGGGCCGGCTCACCCCGGTCCCGGTAGCGACCGGAGCCGACCCCGACACGGTCGGCACGGTCCTGGCCGCGTTCGGGCTCACCCCGAAGATCACCCTGCCCGCCGGCGCCGACGACGCCGAGACCATGCGCCGCTTCGACGAGCTGTGGGCGGTCCGCACTCCGGCCGCCGTGGTCGTGCGCGACGGCGTCGCCCCGGCGCTGGCGGCGTTCTGGCGGCGCGTGCCGATCATGACCGTCGACGCCGGACGGCGCTCGGGCGAGCTCGGCTCGGTCTCGGCCCTGGAATCGCAGCGCCGCCTGCTGGCCCAGATCACCACCGTGCACCTGGCGGCCACCCCGCTCGCCGCGATGAACCTGCTGGACGAGCGCGTGATCGCCGGCGACACCCTGCTCACCGGCGGAACGGCCCAGGACGCGGCCCAGTTGCTGGCGGCCCGGACCCTCGTCGCCCCGCCGCGTGAACGCCGTACGGTCGTGCTGGGTGTCCCCGCCGAGCGGGCCGAGGCGATCGCCCCCGCGCTGCGCTACCTCGCCGCCCGTTTCGAAGACCTCGAGGTCGTACGGGCCGCCGACTGCGCACCCGGCCTCGACTTCGCCACCCTGCTCACCCAGGCCTACCTGGTCGTCACCGACGACGAGGACCTGGTCGAGCAGTCGCTGGCCGCCTACTGCCCGGTCCTGATGATCGGCATGGAGGCCCGGCACGCCGAGGCGCTGCACGCCGGTTCCGCCCGGCTGGTGCAGCCCGACCCGGCGGCCATCTCGGGCGAGGTCGCGACGTTGCTGGAGAGCCGGGTCCGCCGTGACGTGATGGCGCTGGCCGGCAACCCGTATGGCGACGGGCTCGCCGCCTACCGGGTCGCGCAGGCCACCGCGGCGCTGCTGGGCCACGGCCAGTTCCCCGACCCGATGCCCGCCAAGCCCACGGCCGGTGTGGCCCGATGAAGGAGGAGCTGATGGACGTCGTGTCCTTCTGGACGAAGTCCTGGACCAGCGACGACCGGGTCGCGGTGCGGCAGATGCTCGCACCGGACGCCGAGATCGAATGGAACCTGGACGCGCCGGTCGACGACGAGGAGCTGGTGCAGGTGCTGCACCGGATCGCGGCCTTCGCCGACGGGGTCGACGTGGTCGGGCAGACCCGGGCCGACGACGGCGCCGCGCTCGTCTACGACCTGCGGGCGCCGTTCGGGACGGCCCGGATGGTGGAGTTCCTGACCGTCGCCGGCGGCCGGGTCACCGAGGTGCGGCAGGTCTACGACGTGACGGCGACCGACCGCTTCTTCCCCGGCCTCTACGCCAACTAGCGCGACCCGAATCGGTCGAGCAGGGCGAACAGGTTGACCCAGTGGCGCTGCTCGGCCTCGCGGTTGTACATCGCGGTGTCCGACATCGTGAAGCCGTGCGGCGCCCCGGCGTAGACCTCGGACGTCCAGGTCACGCCGGACTCCTCGAGCGCGCTGTCCAGCACCTTGATCTGGTCGGGCGTCATCGACTGGTCGTTGTCGGCGTGGGCGAAGTAGACCTCGCCGGTGATCGCCCCGACGCCCAGGTGCGGGCTGTCGGGCTGGTCGGTGACGACCCGCCCGGCGTGGAAGCTCGCGACCGTCGTGATGCGGTCGGGGTGGGCCTCGGCCGCCACCAGGGCGCTGCGGCCACCCATGCAGTAGCCGACGATCAGCACCGGCCCCTCGGCCACACCCGCCTGGGCGGCGAAGAAATCGAGGTAGGCCTCACTGTCGGCGGCGACCACATCCCTGGTCAGCCCCTGGATCAGCGGCATCAACCGGCCGAAGGCGGCGCCACGCTTCTCGTTGTCGGCCAGCTCCTCGGCCGAGACCAGCGGCGACGGGCCACCCCGGTAGAGGATGTTGGGCGCCAGGACGGCGAATCCCCGCTCGGCGATCCGCTCGGCCATCTCGGCGATGCGCGGACGGAGTCCGAAAGCGTCCATGAAGAACAGCACGCCCGGAAACGGGCCGGCGCCGTCGGGCACCACGAGGTAGGCGTCGGCCGTCCCGTCCGGGGCGGGGATCTGCACGGTAGTCGTCTGCATGGCGCGACGCTAACACCAAGCGGGGATCGATCCCCGGTCCCGTCGGTACCCTGTCACCCATGGCAGATCGACTGCGTGCGGACGCGCAGCGTAACCGGGCCGCGCTGCTGGCCGCGGCCCGTGAGGTCTTCGCCGAGCACGGCCTGGACGCCTCGCTCGACGAGATCGCGCGTCGGGCCGGGGTCGGCAACGCCACCCTGTACCGCCGGTTCCCGACCCGCCGCGACCTGGTCGCCGAGGTCTTCGCGAGCCAGATGAGCGGTTATGTGGAACTGGCCGAGACCGCGCTGGCCGAAACCGATCCCTGGGCCGCGTTCGTGGCCTACCTGACCCGGCTCTTCGAGATCCAGGCGACCGACCGTGGCCTGTCCGAGCTGCTGGTGACCAGCCGGTTCGACGACGACGAACGGCTGGCCGACCTGCTCGCGACGGCCCAGCGGGGTGCCACCCAGGTGATCCGGCGGGCCCAGGCCGCGGGCCGGTTGCGCCCCGATTTCGCCCGTCAGGACATCAGCCTGCTCATGCGGGCTAACGCCGGCGTGCTGCGGTCCTCGGCCGAACCCGACGCGTGGCGGCGCTACCTCTCCCTCGTACTGGACGGCTTGAAGGTATTTAAGGATCTTTAAGGCTCTCCGCAAGACTGTTTAACGCGCCGACGCCGAGACTCGATTCCGCTCGATAACCCCGGCGATCGGAGTCACCCATGCAACGCAGCCGTCTGCGCCTCGCCATCTATGCCTCGGCCGCGGTCGTCGCCGTGGCGGGCGGCGTCGGCGCGGCAGTCGCGGCCACCAACCCGACCACGAAGGCCGCGGGCGTCCTCACCGCGTCGTTCAGCAAGGACAGTGACTGGGGTACGGGCTACCAGGCCCGCTACACGATCACCAACGGCACCGGCTCGGCCGTGAACGGCTGGCAGCTCGCCTTCGGCCTGCCCGCGAGCGCCAAGCTCGGCAGCTTCTGGGATGCGACGATCAGCACCGCGAGCGGCGTCTCGACGGCGAAGAACCCCGCGTACGCCCCGACGATCCCGGCCGGCGCGAAGGCCGAGTTCGGCTTCATCGTCAACGGCAGCGGCGCCCCGACCAGCTGCACGATCAACGGTGCGGCCTGCGGGGGCGGTTCGGTGCCGACGACCGCACCCACCACGGCGCCGACCAAGCCGCCGACCACCGCCCCCACCACGCGGCCCCCGACGACGGCCCCGACCAAGCCGCCGACGACCGCACCCACGACGAACCCGCCGACGACCACCGCACCGCCGGCCTCCGGAGCCAAGGTGCTCGTGGCCCCGTACGTGGACATGGGTCTGCTCTCGAACGGCTCGACCACGCTCAGCCAGCTCGGCCAGAGCGGCAACGTCAAGTCCTTCAGCCTCGCCTTCGTCACCAGCGCCGGCTGCAAGGCGAGCTGGTTCGCCGCGTTCGACCCGCGCGCCAAGCAGTTCGCCGACCAGATCAGCGCCGTACGGGCGAACGGCGGCGACGTGAAGGTCTCGTTCGGTGGCGCCACCGGCGTCGAGCTCGCCCAGGCCTGTGGCAGCGTGGCCGCCCTGCAGGCCGAGTACCAGGCGGTCGTCTCCGCGTACAACCTGAAGTACATCGACCTCGACATCGAGGGCGCCGCGGTGGCCGACCCGACCACGATCGCCCGCCGCTCGACCGCGCTGGCCGCCCTGCAGAAGGCCAACCCGGGCCTGAAGATCTCGCTGACCCTGCCGGTGCTGCCCGAGGGCCTGACCGCGGACGGCCTCAACGTGGTGCGCTCGGCCAAGAACGCCGGCGTCGACCTCGACCTGGTCAACATCATGGCGATGGACTACGGCCGGGCCGGGCAGGACTACGGCAACCTGGCGATCCAGGCCGTCAAGTCCACGAAGGACCAGATCAAGTCGGTCTACGGCAACAGCGACGCGGCCGCGTTCAAGATGGTCGGCGTCACCCCGATGATCGGCGTCAACGACGACCAGGGTGTCTTCGGCCTGGCCGACGCCCGCGACCTGGTCGCCTTCGCCAACCAGAACCACATCGGGTTCGTCTCCTGGTGGGAGGCCAACCGCGACAAGAACGCCTGCAACGGCGCGCTGTTCCAGTGCACCAACATCGCCCAGTCGCCGTTCGACTTCAGCAAGATCTTCGCCGGCTTCACCGGCTGAGCGGCACCACCTGAACTTGCCTTTCTCCATCCCCAAATAGGCGCGACTCCGGGCCCCCACCCGGAGTCGCGCCGTTTTACCGGAAGCCCTTGGCCGCTTCGGCCAGCGTCTCGCTCACCAGGTCCCACAGGTTGGTGCCGGGCGGCTTGTCGAGCCAGATGTGCAGCCCCACCCGCAGCGACGCGAGGAAAACGGCCGAGGTCATCTTCACCCGTACGCTGCCCGGGTCGTCCCCGGCGCGAGCGGCGATCTCGCCCGAGAGGTCGCGCTCGAGGGCCGCGAACGTCTGCACCTGCGCCGCCACGAGCGCGGGCTGGGCCCGTACGAGACGGGACTGGGCCACCCAGTGCGGGTCGAGATCGCCCAGCTTGAGATAGAACTGGCGGGCGGCCGCGGTGAGCGCCTCCCACGTCGGCTCGCTCACCGGACGGGCCCGCACCTGCTCGATCAAAAGGGTGATGCGCTGACGCTCCCCGTAGAGCAGGGCTTCTTCCTTGCTGCCGAAGTAGTTCGAGAACGTACGCCGGGAGACACCGGCCTCGTCGGCGACCGCCTCCACGGTGACGCGGTCGAAACCGTGCTCGATGGCCAGGCGCATCGCGGCGGCGTGCAGGGCCTGCCGGGTCGCGGCTTTTTTGCGTTCGCGCAGCCCGGGCTCGGCAGTCGTGCTCATGGCATGAGCGTACCGGCGTGTGATTCGCTTCTCAAAGAGCAAACTTGCGCAATAGGCAAGCTTTCTAAATAGTTGTATGAAGCAAATACTTCCTCGTCCGAGAGGCGGCTGCGCGCATGAGCGCCACCACTGTCGGCACCCGCCCGGGCGCCATGTCCCATCGCCAGATCATGGAGGCTCTCTCCGGCCTCCTGCTGGTGCTGTTCGTCGCGATGGCCAGCTCGACCATCGTCTCCACCGCGCTGCCCAAGATCATTGGCGCTCTCGACGGCAGCCAGACGCAGTACACCTGGGTCGTCACCGCGACCCTGCTGACCGCGACCGCCTCGACCCCGATCTGGGGCAAGCTGGCCGATCTCTACAGCAAGAAGCTGCTGGTCCAGATCTCGATCGTGGTGTTCGTGCTCGGCTCGATCGTGGCCGGCTTCTCGCAGACCGCGGGCCAGCTGATCGCCGCCCGCGCGTTCCAGGGCCTCGGCATGGGCGGCGTGCAGGCGCTGGTGCAGGTCGCGATCGCCGCGATGATCCCGCCCCGCGAGCGCGGCCGTTACAACGGCTACCTCGGCGGCGTCATGGCCCTGGCCACGGTCGGCGGCCCGCTGCTGGGCGGCCTGATCGTCGACTCCTCGCTCGGCTGGCGCTGGTGCTTCTTCATCGGCGCCCCGATCGCCGTGATCGCCCTGGTCGTCCTCCAGAAGACCCTGAACCTCGAGGTCATCCGCCGGGCCGACGTGAAGATCGACTACCTGGGCGCCGGCCTGATCGCCGCGGGCGTGAGCACCCTGCTCGTCTGGGTCTCGTTCGTCGACAGCTCGTTCGCCTGGATCTCGTGGCCGACCGCGGTCATGGTCGGCGCCGGCCTGGTGCTGCTGGCCGCCGCGATCTGGGTCGAGTCCCGCGTGGCCGAGCCGGTCGTCCCGCTCGACATCGTCAAGAGGCGCGGCACCGCGCTGGCCATCATCGCGAGCCTCGCGGTCGGCATGGCCATGTTCGGCGGCGCGGTCTTCCTGGGGCAGTACTTCCAGATCGGCCGCGGTTACAGCCCCACCGAGGCCGGCCTGCTCACGATCCCGATGATGGCGGGCATCCTGGTCTCGTCCACGGTCTCCGGGCGCATGATCACCAAGAGCGGCCGGCTCAAGCCGTACATCGTCGCCGGAACGGTCGTGCTCGTCGCCGGTTTCGCCATGCTCTCCTTCCTCGACCACGAGACCCCGCTCTGGTACGTCGGCGTCGCGATGGCCCTGGTCGGCGCGGGCGTCGGCATGTCGATGCAGAACCTGGTGCTCTCGGTGCAGAACACGGTCTCGCTCAAGGACATCGGCGCCGCCAGCTCGACGGTCGCGTTCTTCCGCTCGCTCGGCGGCACGATCGGCGTCTCGGTGCTGGGCGCGGTGCTCGCCCGCCGGGTCGGCGACCAGATCACCACCGACCTGGCCAACGCGGGTGTCCCGGCCGGCAGCACGGGTGGCAGCAGCACGCTGAACCTGGCCGCGCTGCCCGACTCGATCCAGCACATCGTGCGGGCCGCCTACGGCGACGCGACCGGGCACATCTTCCTGATCAGCGCGGCCATCGCGGTCGTCGGCGTGGTGGCCGCGGTGCTCATGCGGCCGGCCGCGCTGCGCTCGACGGTCGACGCGACCCCGGCTCCGGCCGCTGTCGCCGCCGACGAACCCGAGCCCACGCCCGCGCTCAGCCGCTGACCCACTCCACCTCTCGGGGCGGCGCTCGCTCCGCTTCACGCCTCATTGCGGCGCTCGCTCCCGGCGAGCGCCGCTTTGTTAACTCCGTAACCTTCTGTGGCGACATTGCTCACGTCTGTGACCATGGAACCGGCGGCTTACCGAGAGCTAACCTTCGGAAGCAGAGCGCTGATCATGGCGGAATCCCTCAACCGACGGGCGACGCGGTCGATCAGTGGCCCAGAAGCGAAAGGGGGTTGGCCACGTGGATCACCAGCGGGAAGTGCTCGACGCGGAGAGGCTCAACGCCGCCCTCCTCGAGCTGGAAGACGAGATCCACTGGGATGCCGCCCCGACCCTCGAGCTCGCTCAGCGCTACGAGCGCCAGGCCCGGCTGCTCGGTGACGAACTGCTCGTCGCCCGGGCCCGGCTCAGCCAGATCAACATGCGGATGCGCGCCGGCGACGTCGCCGAGGCCGCGCAGCGCATGTGGCACGTCCACCAGTGGGCCGTCGACCACGACGCCCACCAGCTGACCGCCCGCATCCACCTGGTGTGGGCGGCCATCCACCGTCACCTCGGCGACGCCGCGCAGAGCCTCGAGCACGCCGTCCGCAGCGTCGAACTGCTCGACGACACCGCCACCGACTTCATGCAGATCTGGCATCGCGCCAAGCTCGCCGACTCGCTCGCCTTCGCCGGCTCGATGGAGCCCGCCCGCGAGCGGTTCTCGCAGGCCGAGCGCCTCACGGTCGAGCTCGACCGGCCGTTCCTGCTGCTCTACGTGCTCAACAACTACGCCTACTCCGAGCACGCGGCCGGCAACTTCGCCCTGGCCGCGGAGGTCGCGACCCGGCTGCGGGCGCTCTCCGCCAAGCACGGCTACGAGCTCGACGCCACCGTGCTCGACACCATCGGCGCCATCGAGATGAGCAACGGGCACTTCGCCGAGGCCGAGCGGACCATGCAGGCCTGCATCGAGAAATACTCGTCGTTCCGCCGGCACGACGCCGACGCCATGCCGGAATATCTGCTCAACCTGGCCCGGGCCCAGCGCGGCCTGGGAGCGTACGAGCGTGCCCAGTCCAGCCTCGACGAGTCGCGCCGGCTCTGCGCCGACCGCGAGCTCGGCCACTTCCTCGTGCAGACGCACCAGGAGCAGGCCGAGCTGCACGCCGCCCGGGGCGAGTTCGCCGAGGCGTACGAGGCTCACAAGGTCTTCTTCTCGGCCTACAACCGTCTGCAGTCGGGTCAGCGCGAGGCCCAGGCCCGCACCCGGCAGGCGATGTTCGAGACCACCGAGGCCCGGCAGGAGGCCGAGCGGTTCCGCGAGCAGGCCCGCCGCGACCCGCTGACCGGTCTGCGCAACCGCCGCTACCTCGACGAGCAGCTCCCGCGGCTGATCGACAACGACCCCGAGCTCACCGTGGCCATCGTCGACCTCGACCACTTCAAGCGGATCAACGACCAGCTCTCCCACGACGTCGGCGACCAGGTGCTCGTGCAGGTGGCGAAGCTGCTGGAGACCGAGCTGGCGGTCGTGTCGCCCGAGGGCTTCGTCGCCCGGATGGGTGGCGAGGAGTTCCTCATGGTGCTTCCGGGCTGCCCGGCGTCACGGGCCGGCCACGAGATCGACGGCATCCGCCGCGCGGTCCGGGCCTACGACTGGGCCGAGATGACACGCGGGCTTCCGGTCACGGTCAGCATCGGCGTGGCGGGGGTCAGCGAGGCGGAATCCCGTACGCAACCGGGCCTGTTGTCCACTGCCGACCGCAACCTGTACGCCGCGAAGCACGGCGGCCGCGACCGCGTCGTGTGCGGAGTGCCCGGTCCGGATAGGACCCATTCGTACCGAGATCGCGCGTCCGCGGCCTGAGCAGCGACTTCCCCTCGTCAACGACGGGCCTGAATTTGATCATCTTCGACCGCTACGCTTTACCGACTGACGGACAGTCGGCTCTGTGCGAGTCGGGCGAGGAGGCGAACGAGTGGAAGAGGTTGCGCCCCCCGGCGTGAACATCAACGTGCCCCACTCGGCGCGCATCTACGACTACTGGCTCGGAGGCAAGGACAACTTCGCCGTCGACCGTGCCGTCGGCGAAGCGATGATCAAGGCGATCCCCGGCATGCGCTACATGGCCGGCGAGAACCGCAAGTTCGTCCACCGCGCGGCCCGCGACCTGGTCGAGAAGGAGGGGGTCCGCCAGTTCCTCGACGTCGGAACCGGCATCCCCACCCGGCCCAACCTCCACGAGATCGCGCAGCGGATCGTCCCGGCGGCGCGCGTGGTCTATGTGGACAACGATCCGATCGTCCTGGTTCATGCTCGAGCCCTGATGATCAGCACCGACGAGGGCCGCAGCGAATACATCTCGGCCGACATCCGCGACCCCGACTCGATCCTGAACGACAAGGTGCTGCGCGACACGCTCACCTTCGACGAGCCGGTCGGCCTCACGTTGATCGCCATCCTGATGCTGATCGCGGACGAGGACGACCCGTGGTCCAAGGTCGCGGCCCTGCGTGACGCGATGCCCTCGGGCAGCCTGCTGGCCATCACCCACCCGACGGCCGATTTCGCGCCCGACGAGGTGAACACCGCGGTCGCCGCCGCGACGGGGGCCGGCATGACCCTGGTGGCCCGGCCGCGGGCCGATGTCGAACGCTTCTTCGGCGACTGGGAGATGCTGGAGCCGGGGTTGGTGCCGGTTTCCAGCTGGCGGCCCGAAGAGCCGGTCGACGATCCCGCGGCTGCGTATTACTGGGCGGGTGTGGCCCGCAAGCCCTGAGCCCTGCTCGCGGCCTTTCAGCTCCATCCCCCTGCTGGGCGCCTTACTGAGCCCGTCGCCGGGCGCCGGCTGACCTTTTCCAGCGCCGGCTGGTTCGTCGCGCTGCTCGTCCTCGCCGCTCGCCCCCGTGCCGGACGCCAACCGGCCGGGCCGCCCGGCACGGGGGAACCAGACGACCCGACCGGAGTCGGCGGCGCCATGCGCCTTTTCACCGCAGCAGGTTTAGAACTCTTCCCGCCCGGGAACTTGCAGCTCAGCAACTACCTTTCGAGGATCGTCCACATAGCCACAACGGTCCGTAGTCGGACCGCGCCCGTGACACTCACCCACGGAAACAGAACGGCCCGCCCCAACTCCCTCACTCAAAGTGATCAAGGCCGACCGTCGCCGGACGCTCGGACCGCGATCAATTTCGGGCATCGGAGCCTCCCTCATCGGTCGTCGGCCGGTCGGCCGCGGGGTGGGCGCGCGGGCGGGACAGAGCGAGCCTGACCCCACCGAAACGGTGCGATATCACCGTCGCACGGCGCGTCGCGGCACTCACGTCGTCGGTGAGCGGCTCGTCCCGGCACAGCGGCGCCGGGTTGCCCATCCGCTGTTCCACCGCGAACGAATCCCCCTGGTCGAAGTGCTCGGGACCGATGTTGGGAACGGTCATCTCGTTACCTCTCGCTAGGACGCCCCCGCCAAGGAGCCTTGCGCCGAGGCCGCAGACACCGTTTCCGCGACCGATCAGTCACTCAAAGATGTCACCCTAAGTGACACCCGCGAGCATCGTACGTGCGTTATCATGCTCACAATCCCGTGAGTACGCAAGGCCAGATGCACGTGCATTTGCACCACCCGTGAGGTCCTTGTCGCGCAAACGGGAGATCATTTGACTCCGGACGATCCCCGACCGGAGGAGAACCAAGGGAGCGTCAACATGCAGTACGCGGTCAACGGCATCCCCGCCGGCCAGTTGGAAGGTGTCACCTGGCAGAAGAGCCGGCGCAGCAACCCCAGCGGCAACTGCGTCGAGTGCGCCGTCCTCCCCAACGGCGAGGTGGCCATGCGCAACTCCCGCGACCCCGAGGGCCCGGCCCTCATCTACACGCCGGCCGAGATCGAGGCTTTCCTGGGCGGCGTCCGCGACGGCGACTTCGACAACCTGCTCGGCTGATCGAGCCGGCGCAATCACCACGGCGCTGGCCGATCATGGCCGGCCGCCTCGGGCGTGAGGTGCCCATCTCCGCGTCCCGCCCGAGGCCGAAGAGCCATCCGTCCGATCGCGACAGCCGTTTGACAGGCGGCGAGACGATGGGGTGGCCGGGTAACGCGACGAGACAGGCCGCGTGCCCGGGAAAGGGATGGGCCTGCCTAGCGGTTCAAGCCAGGCAGGACCCGGGACGGTAATGCGGTCTCGTCCACGATCGTCGGCAGCGGGCGTGGGCGAGCCCTACCAGCACTCGCCTGTCACGCAATGCGGATAGGCGAGTGCGCCGAGCGTACCGCCGGTCGGCGCGCGGCTCCAGAGAGTCGCGGAAGATCAGGCCGGACGCCCCACTTCGTGGAGAAGTTTGCCCAGAATCTCGGGCGTGTGGCTCGGCGGCTCGGCGTCGATGCAGACCCGCTCCATCGCCATCGCGTACTGGTCGACGTCTTCCCGCTTGTCCAGGTAGATCGCGCTGGTCAGCTGCTCGACATAGACGACGTCGGGAAGCTCGGGCTCGGGGAAACGCAGAACCGCGAACGGACCGCCCGCCGCGGCGTGACCGCCGGCGTGGAACGGGATGATCTGGAGCCGTACGTTCGGCTTCTTGGCCGCCTCGATGAGGAACTCGATCTGGGCCTTCATGACCTCGACGCCGCCGATGGGCCGGCGCAGCACCGCCTCGTCGATGACCGCCCACAGCTGGGGGCCTTCGGGACGGTCGAGGATCGCCTGACGCTGCCGACGCAGCTCCACCCGCTTGTTCATCTCTTCCGGAGTGACACCGGCGTGGCCGAGCATGATGACCGCACGGGCGTAATCGGGTGTCTGCAGCAGACCGGGGACGAACTGGATCTCGTACGTGCGAATCAGTGTCGCGGCGGCCTCGAGCCCCAGATAGGACTGGAACCAACCCGGCATCACGTCGCTGAACTGCTGCCACCAACCGGGGTTGTTGGCCTGGCGGGCGAGCACGAGAAGAGCCTCACGCTCGTTCTCGGCCGTCACTCCGTAGAGCGTCAGCAGGTCGCTGACGTCACGCTCCTTGAAGCTGACCCGGCCCAGCTCCATCCGGCTGATTTTCGAACCCGAGGCCCTGATCTCCCACCCGGCGTCCTCACGGGTGATGCCCTTGGCCTCGCGCAGCTTCCGAAGCTGGGTTCCGAGGAGAATGCGCAGAACGGTGGGGCCACCGGTCGGCGCCTCCTCCTGCTGCGTACCCGCGCTCACCTGGCTCCTCGTCATCGCTGTCGTCACCGCTGGCGCTGTCGGCACCGCTGTTGTCACCGCTGGGAAGAGGCCTGGCGGCCGCAGTCCCTAGGCATCCTAAAGGGGAGATCGTCCACAACGAAACAGCGCGGGCACTCGCCCGGGCGTCTGCCCGCTGCGGATGCACGTGCATCCGGCCTTGCGAACGCCTTGGTACGCGAGCATGATAGCTGACAGACACGCACCGCCTGCTGACACAGCGTGGTGGAAAGTTCGGCTTCTCGGCCGACACGTAAGCCTCGGTGGCGTTCCCCCGCCATCCGGACGACCGAGTCCCGAGATCTTGGAGGGTCATCTCGATGTCCACGGCACCGACGTCCGCCCCGACCATCGCTCCGCCCCAGCGTGAACCCGGGGACGTGGCGCCCGCCGACAGCTACCACCCCTCCGACCGCGTGTGGGTCTACCGCGACGGCTGGCGGGCCGGCGTGATCGAGGCGGCTTCCCCCCGCGCGGTCACCGTCACCTACCGCCCCGGCGCCCACCTCGGCACCGGGGTCGACACGTTCACGGCGCCTTATGTCACGGCGCGCTCCAGCGAAGACCCGGCGGTCGACCGGCGTCACCTCGGCCGCGGCGTCTACACGCCCACGAGCCTTCCGGTCCGGGGTTCGGCGGCATGACCGGGGCGGTCACCGTCGCGGCCGTTGTGGGCCTTCTGAGCCTGCTGGCCGGCGTCGCCCTCGGGTGGCGTCTGCGTCGCGTCAACAACTGGTGCGCCGCCTGCGGCGACCAGATGGGCTGTACCGCGTGCGGTCAAGAGGCAGCCTGGCCCGAGCGCGCGGCCTCCACGTTCTGACGACTCTTTCCTCCAGGCCCGGGATTTCTCCCGGGCCTTCTTCGTTTCCCCATTAGTACGGATTCCGTATCGTGACGGGCCGGCTCCACCCGGTGATCCACATCCAGGCGCGGAAAATGGGCACGGCCGGTGCAAGAATCGGCCCGCAAGCGGTGCTACCAGGGACTACCCGGCGGGCACCCACCATCCGTGAATTGTCCGGAAAACGCATTTCCATGCACCGTTTTCCGCCACGCTTCGTATAAGTGGAACGCCCCCGAACCGGCCGGGGAATTGTTAAACCCTCGGTCTTTCACTGTCCGGGTTGGACACCTATGCTCCGAAGACGGCTAATGGGAGCTGTGCCACCCGGTGCGAAACTGCCGGGCCCGCTCAGACCCAACGCTCGCCGGTGAGGCGCTCGTAGACCTCGACGTACCGGTTGCGGGTGGCCTCGACCACCTCGTCGGGGATTTCCGGGCCGGGCGCCGTACGGTCCCAATCGGTCAACGACGACGACCAGTCCCGCAGGAACTGCTTGTCGAGGTAGCGCTGGGTGCCGCCCGGCTTCCACTCGTCGGCCGCCCAGAAACGCGACGAATCCGGAGTGAGCAGCTCGTCACCCAGCTTGAGCGACCCGTCCCCGGCGATCCCCAGCTCGATCTTGGTGTCGGCGATGATGATCCCCTTCGACGCGGCAATCTCCTGCCCGCGCCGGTAGACCTCGAGGGTGATCCGCTTGAGCTCGGCCGCCTCTTCCTTGCCGACCTTCTCCTCGACGTCGGCGTAGGTCATGAACTCGTCATGCCCCTCACCCGGCGGCACCTTGGTCGTGGGCGTGAAGATCGGCTCAGCGATCCGCGACCCTTCAATCAGCCCCGGAGGCAGCGCAACCCCCGACACGGCCCCGTCCCGCTCATATTCTTTGAGCCCCGAGCCGGCCAGATATCCCCGCGCGATGCACTCCACCATGACCATGTCGAGCCGCTCGCACCGAACGGCCCGCCCCACCCACTCCGCCGGCACGTCGGTGCTGGAGATCACGTGGTTGGGCACCACGTCGGCGAGCTGCTCGAACCACCAGAGCGAAAGCTGCGTGAGAATCTTCCCCTTGTCCGGAATCGGCGTAGGAAGCACCACGTCATAGATAGAGATCCGATCCGACGCGACAAGCAGGATGTCCTGCCCGTCCGCATAGACCTCACGGACCTTCCCCGAGTGCAACAGCTCCACGTGCTCCCCTTAGCTCACCGGCCGGATGACCTCACGCTATCCGACCGGTCACCGAACAGATCCGAGCCCGGGCGTCAGGCGGGTTGTTCGATCGGGCGGCGGAGAGCCGGGAACGCGAAGCCCTTGGCTCGGGCCAGGGCGGCCGCGCCGGTCAGGGCTGCGACTGTGGTGATGGCGCCGGCCAACAGGAGGGCCGTGCGGGGGCCTGCGGCGTCGCAGAGCCAACCCACCAGCGGGGCACCGACGATTCCCGACAGGGAAGAGACCAGGCCGAGTGTGGCCAGGACACGACCCCGCATGTCTTCGCGGGTGTCGAGCTGGATGCGGGTTGCCACCACCGTGTCGAAAACGACCGCACCGGCTGCGATCGGGAGGATCAGGGCGGCGAAGCCGAGGACATTGGGGGCCAGGCCCGAGGCGAACTGGAGGACGCTGATCACGAAGGCGGTGGCCAGCAGGACGCGCAGCGTCGACTTTCCGGTCCCGGCCAGCAGCAGGCCGCCCAGCACGGCGCCCACGGCGAAGACCGTCGAGAGCAGGCCGTACGAACCGGAGGAACCGTGCAGCGGGCCGGCCACCATCGCGGCCATCGAGACCTGGTAGTTGCGGCCCAGGGAGCCCAGCACGAACGACAGGGCCAGGACGATCAGGACCACGGGCTGGGCCAGGACGTAGCGCAGACCGGCCGCGACACCCCGGGAAGTGGCGTCGGCCACAGGCAGGGCGCGCATTTCCTCCGTACGCATGAGGAACAGCGCGACGATCACCGCGACGTACGAGACCGCGTTGATGGCGAAGAGCACGTTGGGGCCGGTGAGGCCGACCAGCACGCCGCCCAGGGCCATGCCCCCGATGCGGCCCGCCGAGGACAGCACCGAGCCGAGTGCCAGCGCCGAACCCAGCGACTCCTTCGGCACCAGCGCCGAGCCGAAGCGCCCGAGGACGGGGCCCTCGAACGAGCTGATCACGCCCGAGGCCAGCGCCACGGCATAGATGATGGCGACGCCGCCGTGGAGGAGCAGGGCGAGTGCGAGCAGGGCCCGTACGGCCTGGAACGCGATCAGCAGGGGGCGGGCGGGCAGACGGTCGGCGAGCGCACCACCCCAACTGCCGAGCAGCAGCACCGGCAGGGACTGCAGCATCACGACGATGCCCATGGTGGCGGCCGAACCGGTGGCCGAGAGGATGAGCCAGTTCAGCCCCAGCACCTGCATCCAGGTACCGCCCACCGACACCAGATCGGCGGCGGCCCAGAGCCGGTAATTGCGCACTCGGAGCGGCGCGAACATCGGAGCCAAGCGGTGGCACCCCCAACAGACAAGGGACGCCGTCTTTCGGCGTCCCCTGCATGTTCGGGAAGTGCCCGGAAGCGCCTTCGCGCCAGGAGAACCGCGCTACCCAACAGCAACCTCGGCCGGGCGCAGGCACAGGTGCAGGCGGTTCTTGCCCACGGAAGTCACGACCGTGGAGCGTAGGCCGCCAATCGGTTGCCTTCCACCGCGTAGAGGTGGCCGCCGGTGACCACCTGCGGGCCGCGGCGATGGGGGGCCACCACGGCGCCCGAAGCTGCGGACAGCACCGGGCCGCCGGTGTAAAGAAGACCGCCTGCCCGTACGGGCTGAGTTGCCACCACGGGCAAGGTGCGGGTCCAGACCACGCGGGCGTCGCGGATGTCCAGGGCCGAGACAGTGCGGTTCACGGCGCGGTAGACCCGGCGGCCGTCCGTGGCCAGGAACTTGCTCTGCCGGCCGGGGGCGGTCCACAGCGGGGCCCCGGATGCGGCGTCGACCAGGGTCAGGGCCACGCCGTCGGTCACCAGGAAGCGGGTGGGAGTGGCGCTCTCGGCGTACAGGGAACGCGGTTTGGTCCAGATCACCGACCCGGACGTGACCGAGACCGCGGAGGTGGAACCGCCCCTGGTCAGCAGGATGCGGCCGGCGGACGACGCGCTCGAGCTCTCGAAACCGCGCTTGCGCCACACCTCGCGGCCGTCGGTGGCCCGGTACGCCACGGTGGCCGTTTCGTCCGATTCTGAACTGCCGGAGACGATCGCCACGCCGCGGTCGACCACGAACGAGTTGACCGGCATGTCCAGGTCGAGCTTCCAGCGCCGGCTGCCGGTGCGCAGGTCGAGGCCGACCAGGCGGCCGTTCGGGTCGCTGGCGGAATGGCAGTCGCCGTTGCCGAGCACGACGACGCCGCCCGAGACGGCCATCGACGGGACGGTCGAATCTTCCGGATCGTCCCAGTCGAAGCTCCACGCCAGGCGTCCGTCAGCGGCGCGGTAGCCGGAAACACCCCGTCCGTCGGTCGCCACGACCATGCCGCCGGCGACGAGCGGGGCCGACGGGCCGCCGCACGTGGGCTCCTGGCGGCGCAACGGGACCGACCACCGCGAGGCGAGCTTGCCGATCGTGCCGGCGTTGATCTGCGACTCGGCGGGGTTGTAGAAGCTGTCCTCGGCGTCGTACCCGGCATGTTCCCAGCCGACCGGCGGAACAGGAGTGAGGGCAAGCGTCACAGCAAGAACAAAAGAGGCATACACCCCACTACACAATCACCCACAGAGGACAAAAGTCGCCGAAATGCCGAAAAGGGCAGCCCCGCCAGGCCGCCCTTCCGGAGTTCGACGCTACTACCCGTTCATCAACTTCAGCATCTGCTGGATCTCGCCCTGCCGGGACTGCTGCACCCGCTCGGCGAACTTCTTGGTCTCCTCGTTCTTGCCACCGGTCTTCTCGATCTTCGACATCTCCATCGCCTGGTGCTGGTGGGCGAGGAAGAGGTTGAGGAACGCGGTGTCGAACTGGGCCGCCTTCACCGTGGTCAGCGCCTTGATCTCGGCCGCCCCGGTGCCGGGCAGTCCACCGTGGTCGGCGTGCAGGCTGGGCGCCTTGTCGACCTCGGTCGACTCACCCCAGCCCTTCAGCCACGACTCGACCATCGCCAGCTCGTCCTTCTCGGTGGCCTGGATGGCCTGGGCGAGGGTCTTGAGCTCGGGGCTCTGGGCCCGCTTCATGGCCGTCGACGTCATCTGCAGGCCCTGCTTCTGATGGAAAATCATCATCTGCAGGAACATCACGTCGGTGTCGTTGTGGTCGTCGCCGGCCTTGATCTCGGCGACCGTCTCGGCGGCGACCGTGCCCTTTCCGGCCGCGACCGGCGGCGCCTCCTTGGCGGTGCCGCAGGCCCCGAGCACGAACGGCGCGACCAGGGCGACGGCGATCAGGCGGCGCTTCACAGCGGGAGCCACAGCGCGAGCGTGTAGATCGACGGCTCCCAGCTGTTGAGCGCGGTGTGCGCCTGGCGGCACTGGTACTTGGCGCCGTTGAAGGTCACGACGTCGCCGGTCTTGTAGGCCGTGCCCGCGGCCCAGGTGCCACCGGCGGCCGGCGGCGGGGCAGTCGTGGGCTTCGTGGGCGGCGTGGTCGGAGCAGCCGTCGGCGGCGTGGTCGGGGCCTTCGTGGGCGGGGTAGTAGCCGGGGGCTGGGTCGGCGTGGTGCCGCCGCCACCGGAGGAGCCGCCGCCGACGTTCAGGTCGATGCAGTTGTAGAAGGCCATGGGGGTGTCGGCGATGTTCCACACGGCCAGCACCTTCTGGCGGCCCGGGAACTTGCTCAGGTCGACCTTGTGGTTGACCACCGCGGCCGGCTGTGCGCCGCCGTCGTCGATCGAGGCGACCCGGGTTCCGCCGATGAAGTATTCCCAGGTCGTGGTGCGGTGGCGGGCGGTGAGCACCCAGCTGAAGTCCACCGTGGAGCCGACCGCCTTGGCCGGCCAGTTGCGCGACTCGTCGGCCAGCTGCGAGAACTGCGACAGGCCGCCGTCACAGGACTTCAGGCCCTTGGGGCCCTCGACGCTCTGCGGCTCGAACTGGATCGACCCGCAGTTGGCGACCGCGCCCGACGCGCACAGCGCCTGGCGGCTCGGCGGCGACGACACGTACCCGTGGGCGGAGGCGGGTGAGACGACCCCCAGGGTTGTGCCCGCCGTCATTCCGAGGGCGACCAAGGGGTAGGCGATCTTGCGGCGCATGTCGGCTCACTCCGTACTGTCTCGTTGCGGCAGTTACGGCGGGGACGTTATGGGCAGGTTCCATAACAGAGCCTTAAAGGCCCCGAAAACAATCATGAAACCGCGCGCCGGCTCCGGCGGGGACGGGCCGGCGACTGCAGATAGATGCCGACCCGGGCGCCGCCGAGCGGGCTGCGGGCGATTACCATCTCGCCGCCCGCCTGTTCGGCCGCGCGGCGCACGATGTCCAGGCCGAGACCGGTCGAGCCGGCGCCGCTGACCCCGCGTTGCACGGCCTTGGACGGGTCGGCGATGCCCGGTCCGGCGTCGTCGACCAGCAGCCCGGCGGGCGAGACGCTGACCCGGAACGCGACCCGCTCGGGGGTGTGCGAGAAGACGTTGCCGAGCATGGCGTCGACCACGCCGATCAGCTCGCTGCGCGGGATCGGCAGCATCACCGGTTCGTCGCCGCCGACGACCTGCCAGGGCCGTTCCTGGTCCTCGGCCAGCACCGACCAGAAGGCGAGCCGGTCGGCCAGCACCTCGACCAGGTCGGTCTGTTCGGTGGCACGGGCCGCCACCCCGAGCCGGGCCCCCTTGATGATCGCCTCGAGTTCCTCGTCGAGCAGGTCACAGGCCTGCCGCATGCGTTCGCCGATCGGGCCGGGCGGCATCGCCTCGGCGTCCAGCCGCAGCGCGGTCAACGGCGTCCGCAGGCGGTGGGACAGGTCGGCGGCCAGTTCCCGCTCGCGTTCGAGCAGGCTGCTCAGGTCGTCGGCCATCGTGTTGAAGGCGTACGCCGCATCGCGCAGTTCCCGCGGGCCGTCCGGTTCGACCCGGGTGTCCAGTTCGCCGGCACCGAGCTTGCGGGCCGAGCCGGCCAGTTCCCGGGTCGCGCGCACGAGCCGGCTGCCGAGCCGGTCGGCGAACAGCGTCGAGCCCGCGACCAGCAGGATCGCCAGGCCACCGAGCACGAACCAGGCCGTCCACACCCCGCGCGTGAGTTCGCCGTCGGGAATGAAAACTTCGACGATCACCGTACGGCCGTCGGTGAGCACGGTCGGCTGAAGGTAGACCATCCCGTCGTCGACCGGGGCCAGAGCCGAGCGGCGGTCCTGGGTGGCGATCGTGATCTGGGCGGCCGAGGTGTGCGAGACGCCGATCGCGGCGATGTCGGGCAGGTGGACGGCGAGCCGGCCCTCACTGCCCGCGGTCGTGCTGGCCACGGCGTTGGTCAGCAGCGTCGGGTCGGCGTTGACCCCGAGCACGGTGACCAGCGAGGTGGCCTGCTGGCGGGCGTCGCTGACGGCCCGGTCGTGGGCGATCTGGCGGGTGGCCACGGCCAGCGGCACGAGGAAGGCGAGCGCGACCATCGAGGTGATGGCGAGGGCCAGCCGGTTGAGCGCCCACCTCATCGCGGGTCGACCATCATGACCCCGACCCCGCGCACGGTGTGCAGGAAGCGGGGCTTGGCCGCGGTCTCGCCGAGCTTGCGGCGCAGCCACGAGATGTGGACGTCGATGGTCTGTTCCTCGCCGATGCGGGCCTGGTTCCAGACCTCGTTCATCAGCTCACGCCGGCTGATCACCTGGCCGACCCGCTCGGCGAGATAGGCCAGGACGTCGAACTCGCGGCGGGTCAGCTGCAACGGCTCGCCCGCCAGCTCGGCCCGGCGCTGGCGCGGACTGATCACCAGCTCGCCCACGGTGATCGCGCTCGGCGCCTCGGTGGTCGTCGCGCGGGAGCGCCGCAGCACGGCCGAGATGCGGGCCAGGATGTGGCCGCCCGAGAACGGTTTCGTCACATAGTCGTCGGCACCGGCGCTGAGCAGGCTGATGATGTCGGCCTCGGAACGCCGTGCGGTGGCCACGATGACCGGCACGTCGGAGACCGAACGCATCATCCGCAGCGCGTCCGTGCCGTCGATGTCGGGCAGCCCGAGATCAAGAATGACCAGGTCGGGACGCTCGTCCGTAACGATCTTCAGGGCCTCGGCGGCCCGCCCCACCGGTCGCACGACGTGACCGGCATCGGTCAGCGCGCGGGACAACGCCGCCGTGATGATGCGGTCGTCCTCGACCAGCAGGATCATCGCCATGGCGTACACCATAGGGGCAGATGAGACGATGTCCTCGTGCGATCTTCCCGGTGGACGCCGATCGCGGGGTGGTGTGCCGCCACCGCGACGAGCATCGTGCTGGCCTCGGTAGCGATGCTGCCGGTGCTGCGCACCGATGCGCCCGACGACAGGGCCCTGGCTCAGCTGCCCGCCTCCGACGCCAGCGAGTTCCCCGTGCCGTTACCGAGCGCGACGACTCCCCCGCCGAAGAGTGCGGTTCCCTCGGCCACCGCACCGACGCGCAAGCCGAAACCCACCGAGACGCAGACGACCACCACCGCGCCGCCCCGGGCCACGACCACGGCTCCGCCACCGGTGACCACCACGCCGCCGACCACCACCGAGGACGGCTGGACGGTCACCACCGCCGGGGACGGGACACGGACGTACGTCAGGTCGTTCCGGGTCGAAGGGGGTCAGGCCGTCATCCGGATGACCTCGGACGCGGTGGTCCAGCTGGTGACCGCGACCCCGGCCGACGGGTGGCAGGTGCAGAAGGTGCAGGACACCCCCGACAACCTGGCGGTCTATTTCAACGAGACCGGCCACAGCTTCATCATCCACGCCACCTGGCACAACGACCGCCCGTTCGCCCAGGTGAGTGAGATCGGGTCATAAGCCGCTGAGCAGCGGTTATCCCCGCCTCCGAGGGGTAAGTGAGCTTCATACGAAGGGAGCTCACTGATGACGACGCACACCGAGCAGCAGCCGGTCGGCCAGCTGGTCAACCAGCTGAGCGAGCAGGTGTCGACGCTGGTCCGGGACGAGTTGACGCTGGCCCGGCTGGAGATGGTCGAGAAGGGCAAGCGCGCCGGTACGGGCGCCGGTCTGCTCGGCGGGGCCGGCGTGATCGCCCTGTACGGACTTGGGGCGCTGTTCGTGACGATCGGCGCATTGCTGGCGCTGGTCATGCCGGTGTGGGCGGCGGCGCTGATCGTGACGGTCGCGCTCTTCGCCACGGCCGGGATCGCGGCGCTGATCGGCAAGAACCAGGTGAAGCAGGCAGTGCCGCCGGAGCCGGTCGAGGCGATGGAGAGCGGCAAGCGTGACGTGGAGGCCGTGAAGACGGCCTTTCAGGAGGGACGGCACTCATGAGTGACACCAGGTCGCGCGAAGAAGTGCGCGAGGACATCGCCGAAACCAGGAGCGAGCTCGCCGACACGGCGGCCGCCCTAGCCGCCAAGACCGACGTGAAGGCCCAGGTCAAGAACGCGGTGGCCGAGAAGAAAGAGGCCGCCGCCGAGAAGACTTCGCAGGCCAAGCAGGTCGCCGCGGAGAAGGCTTCGCGGGCCAGAGAAGCCGCCTCCGAAAAGGCCGAGCAAGCGAAGCACGTCGCCGCGGAGAAGACCGAGCAGGTCAAGGAAGCGGCCACGGTGGCGGCGGGCAAGATCGCCGAGAAAGCCGGCCAGGTGAAGGAAATCGCCGCCGAGAAGGCCGCGCAGGTCAAGCAGTCGACGGCCGAGACCGCCCACCACGTGGCCGAGACCGCGGCCGACACGAAGGACCAGTTCGTCGGCCGCACCGACGAGCACGGCAACCTGCGGGAGCGCCGCCCGATGCCGCTGGCCATCGCCGGCGCCGCCCTGCTGGCGGCCGCTGCGGCGGCGGCAACGCTGCTCCGGCGTCGCCGCCGCCGCTAGAAAACAGGATCAGGGAACGGCGTTCGAGGGGAAGCGTTCCAGCAGCGCTTCCTCGAGGACGCCGTTCAGCATGCGGGAGTATGTGCCCGACAGGTGGAACCGGTTGCGATAGACGGTGACGTTGCCGATCACCGCCGGACACGTCTGGGTGCACAGCCAGGGCAGCACCGGAATGTATCCCGAACCCGTCGCCTCGGCCGCGGCCTCGTCGGCGGCGTTCCAGACCCGCGCGGTCGCCACCTTGCGCGACGTGGAACAGGCCCGTACGTCGTCCTGGTTGGCGGCCAGACACTCGGGGGCGCTCGCGTCGAGCACCGGAGTGTTGCCGAGCACGACGACCGTACCGGCGGATCTGTGCAGGTCCCGAAGGGTGCGGCCGAGTCCCGTCCGCCATTCGTCCGGCGTGATCAGCTGCCCGCGCCCCCGCTTCTGCGAGAAGCTCTCGTTGGTCACGACCACGAGTTCCGGGGCGGTGGCGGCGATCCGGCCGGCCACGAAGTCACGGAACCGGTCGCACTCGTCGAAGACCCGGTCCTCCTGCTGGTTCCAGACGGTCACGGCCAGGGCCGGGCAGCCCGGTTTGCCGAAGAACTGGAGCCGCCAGTGCAGCCGGTCGGCGATCTGGGTCATCGCCGGCAGCCACATCCCGGCGTGCGAGTCGCCGTAGAGCACCACGTCGGTCGCGCTCGCCCGGTCGCCGAAGACGCACGGCTCGATCCGGTCGGCCCTGGGCCCGGCCTCGCACTTCTCGTTGTCGAAGCCGTAGTCCTGCCCGCTCGTGGCCAACGACGGAGTGAGGTCGGCGGGCAGCGTACGCAGGCTCGGGGCCTTGGCCACGGCCGACAGGATGGTGTTCAGCGGCACCTGGGGCGCGGGCTCGGGCGCGGTCATCCGCGGGGGCGGCGGCACGGCGGCCGTGCAACCGGCGATCACCGCGAGCAGCGCCACCAGCAGCGAGAGCCGGAGCGTACGGGTGATCTCAAGGTTGCGCATGCGCCGGAGCTCCAAGTCGGGGTCGGTATTCGGCGCCGTGACCGGTGTCGGCGGCCGGTGAGGTGGAGGTCTTCCACCGCGCGACCGCGAGCGGTGCGACGATCAGCCAGGCGGCCAGGGACAGGGTGATCACGTGGGAGCGGCGCAGCCGGACGTTGCGGCGGATCGGGTTCTCCAGGCCGAAGTACGTGGCCACGGCCAGCCCCAGCGAGGCGAGCACCAGCAGCGCCCGGGTGGTGGCCGGCAGCGGTGCGCCGTACGCCTGCTCGGCACCGATCAGCACCGGCCAGTGCCACAGGTAGAACGAGTAGGACAACCGGCCGAGCCAGACCAGGGGCCACCGGCCGAGCACCGGGTCGCCACGGCCGGCCAGCACCAGCACGGTCGCCAGCACCGGCAGCGCGGCCGCGTACCCGGGAAAGCTCGTGGTCTCGTCGTAGGTGAGCGCGGCGACCACGATCAGCGCCAGGCCGACGCCGGCCATCATGGTCGCGAGCCGGTGCGGGATCCGGTCGAGCCGCGTCGCGACCAGGGCGAGAAGGCAACCGGCGCCGATCTCCCAGGCGCGGGTGGCGGGCGAGAAGTACGACCAGGTGCCGGCCGCCCAGACCGACCAGCCGAACGACACCGCCACCGCCGCGGCCAGCCACCAGCCGATCGCCCAGCGGAAGCCGAGCCAGATCAGCAGCACGACCGCGGCCGGCCAGACGAGGTAGAACTGCTCCTCGACGGCGAGCGACCAGAAGTGCTGCACCGGCGAGACGGCGCCCTGGGACGCGAGGTAGTCGACGCCCTCGGTGGCGAAGCGGAAGTTCGAGGCGAACAGCGCCGACCACACGACGTCCTCGGCGATCTCGTCGCCGCGCAGCCAGCCGAGCCAGTGGTAGCTGCCGACCAGCGTGGTGACCAGCACGAGCGCGGCCGCGGGGAGGATCCGCCGGGCCCGGCGGGCGTAGAAGGAGATCAACGACAGTTCGCCCGTACGGCGTACCTCGCGCATCATGAGCGAGGTGATCAGAAAGCCGGAGATGACGAAGAAGACGTCGACGCCGACGTAGCCGCCGGCCAGGCCGGGCACGCCCGCGTGGAACAGCACGACGAGCACGACGGCGATCGCGCGCAGGCCCTCGATGTCGGGCCGGAACCGCATCGACGGCCCGGCAGCGACCGTGGCCGCCGGGCCGTGAACGCCGGTCTTGATCGTCTCTGTCATCGGCGACAAGGCTAAAGCGGACGAAAGCCCCCAAAGCGCCTCTCGGTCGACAACCGCTCATTCCGGGTGGATTTCGCCGATCGAGCCCCGCCTCCGCCTCAGCGTGATAGTGGCTTTCGCTCAGCGGTAGGCGCGCACGTCGGCCACGCTCCACCAGTTGTCCGGTGCCGCACCCGTCAGCGTGATGCGGACATATCGCGCGCGACCAGGAGCGGCTTCGACGAACTGTCCGGTTCCGGCAGCCTTGACGGTGCGCCACCGGGACCCGTCAGTGGACGCGGTGACCGTGACGCCGCGCGGATAGTCGCCCAGGTCAGCGCCGGTGTCGAAGACAATTTTCCGGACCGGGTGGACAGCGCGCATGTCCACCTGAAGATACTGACCCGCCTGCTGACCGACGCCGGTCGTCCACCGGGTGCTGGCGTCGTCGTCGACGGCGAGAGCAGCGTCGGCCGCCGGGTTGGCGGTGGCGGTCCAGCCCGTCGGCGCGATCGGCCGGTCGTCCGAGTGTCCACGCCAGACGAACGTGGCCAGTGCACCCCCGGGCAGCGTGTATTCGAGGGTCCGCCCGCCGTACTGCACCGCGAACTTCCGCGGCTCGTCGTTCTCGTTGTGCGCGACCAGCGCCGTGCTGCCGTCCGGGTTGACGAACGCGACGGTCATGACCTGGCCGTTCCAGCCGGTCGTGCCGAACGACGTGCTCGCGACCCGGACCGCGCCCGGCTTCACGAAACGGGCGACGTGACCGAGCGTGTAGAACTCGGCGTTGCGGGTCACCGTGCCGTCCGACGCGACGGTCAGCACGCCGGTGCAGGTGCCGCAGCCGCCGTTGTGCGGGCCGTTGTTCTCGTCCAGGGCCAGATTCCAGTTGATCACCGTCTTGGCCCAGTTCCGGGTGTTGCCGATGATCAGGTTGCGGGCGTGCCACTTGAGCGTGTCCGAGAACGTGTTGGCCGGGTCGCTCGACTGGCTGCCGGAACACTCGGTGAAGTAGATGTCCTTGGCCGGGAACTCGTTGTGCAGGGCCGTCATCGCGCTCGGGTCGCCGTAATAGCAGTGGTACGCCGTTCCCTCGACCCACCGCGCGGCCGGCTTGGCGAGCAGCGCCTGCGGATAGTGGTCGATGTCCTCGACCGAGTCGGGCGGCGTGTTGGCGGCGTCGTTCGGGTGCTCCGACCAGTTGTGGTCGTAGCCGAGGATCTTCGTCCGCTCGCCGGCCGCGCGCAGCATCGGGCCGAGCCGTTCGATCACCTCGGCCGCCTGCCACGAGGGCAGGTCCATGCCGGGGTAGCCGGCGGGTGTCCGGTTCTGGGGCTCGTTCTGGAGGGTGAGGGTGTCGATCGGAACCCCCTCCTTCCGGTACGCCCGCACGAACGTCACCAGATAGGCGGCGTACGCGCGGTAGATCGCCGGCGAGTCGATCAGCCGGCCCCCGACCAGGGACCCGTTGGTCTTCATCCAGGCCGGTGGGCTCCACGGGGTGCCCATCACGCGCAGGTCCGGGTTGAGGCGGCGGGCCTGGCGCAACAGCGGCAGGATCTGGGCGCGGTCGTGGTCGATGCTGAAGTGCTTCAGGCCGTAGTCGGTCTGACCGGCCGGCACGTCGTCGTAGGTGTAGGCCGGTCCGTCGGTGAAGTCGGAGGCGCCGATGGGCTGGCGCAGATAGCTGAGCCGGTTGTCCCGGAACAGCGACTGCATGGCCGCGTCGCGGGCGCGGGGCGTGAGCCGGTAGAGCACCGACGCCGACGAGTCGGTGATCGAGGCGCCGAAGCCGGCGATCGTCTGGAAGCGGCGGTTCGGGTCGACCACCACCGTTCCGGCGTCGCTCCGCTTCTGATCGAAGGCGACCCGGCCCTGGTCAGCGAGTCGCTGGGTGCCATCGGGGGTGGTGATCCAGACCTGCGCGGTCAGCTTCGAGGAGTGGGCACTGGCCGGCAAGGGTGCGGCGGCCAGAACGGTGGCACCGATCGCCACCAGGGTTGTTCCGAATCGAGCCACGGGTCTCTCCCATGTAACAGACTGAAACAAATACGGAACGTTTCTGATACACACAGGTAACTCCGCAACCGCGAAGCTTGTCAATGTCTATAGTTCGGTGATGAGACAGGGACCGACCGTCCGTGACATCGCGTCCCACGCGGGCGTCTCGATCGCGACCGTCTCGCGGGTGCTCAACGACCAGGAACACGTCTCTCCGGGCACTCGTGAGCTGGTGCAACAGGCCATCGACGAGCTCGGCGGCCGGGGTCCGCGCCGCCGCCCGGCCCGCACCGGAGCGGTCTTCCTGCGCTGTCCATACCTTCTGACCGACTACTTCGGACTGATCGTGTCGTCGATCGCCGAGACGCTCGACCTGCACGGCCGCCAGCTCGTGCTGAACGCCGGCGAGGCCGCCCAGCAGCTTCCCGTGCTCTCGTCCCTGCCCAGCCGCCCCGGCATCGGCGGCGCCATCGTGGTGCTGCCGCCCGAGCCCGGCACGGAACTGGTCGCGCTGCAGGAGGCCGGCTTCCCGTTCGTGGTCGTCGACCCACGCGAGCAGGTGCCGCGCGACATCGCGGCGGTCTCGGCCGCCCACTTCGCCGGGTCGCGCAGCCTCACCGCACACCTGACCGCCCACGGCCACCGCCGGATCGGCCTGCTCGCCGGTCCCGACAACTGGCTGGCCAGCTCCGCCCGGCGCGCGGGGCACGTCTCGGCGCTGGCCGACGCCGGTGTGCTGCTCGATCCGCGGCTGTCGATCGCGGGCGAGCCGACCGTCCGATTCGGATTCGAGGCCGCCCGGCAGCTGCTCTCCCAGCCGACGCGGCCCACCGCACTGGTCGCGTTCAACGACAAGGCGGCCTCGGGCGCGTTGGCCGCGGCGGCCCAGCTGGGCCTGCGGGTTCCCGAAGACCTGTCGATCGCCGGCTTCGACGACATCGACCTGGCCCAGGCCACCCGCCCGACGCTGACGACCGTGCGTCAACCCCTGGCCGAGATGGGCCGGATCGCCGTCGGGCTGCTGATGCGCCTGCTCGACCACCATCGCCTCGACGCCCTGCACGTCGAGCTGGCGACCGAGCTGATCATCCGCGACTCGACCGGTCCCGCTCCGGCGGGTCAGTGATCGATCCCCAGGCGGGCGCGGGGAGTTCCGGGGTGTGCGATTGCCCGGGGCTCATCTGCACGCGGGGAAGGGTGACGATGGCCGGGTCGACCTCGACGGCCTGCACCACCGCGCCCGTGCCCTCGTTCTTGACGAGCACCATCGCGTACTCGGGAAGATCTTGCAGCACCCGGGGCTCGACCGTGTATTCGTAGACGCGCTCGGTCGACGTGGCATTGCTCCAGTTGGTGGCGTCGGCGGTTGATTCCGTACGGCTCCAGTTGCGCGTCTTGCTCCAGTTCGTGCTGGTGTAGCGGCGCAGTCCGTGCCGGGACGCGCGCTCGCCCTTGGTGCCGCCCTTCGTCTCGGACTCGCCGGTCATGTCGGCGACGGTGTGCGTCTCCTCCCCGCCGAGGCTGCGGGTCAGCCGGGACAGCACAAACTTGTGACCGCGCCCCACGAACTCGGCCGCCTGCGCCGCCTCCTGGTGGTTGCCCAGCCGCATCAGCGCGACCTCGCCGCCCCCGATCGTCCGCAGCGACTCGGCCCGCAGGTGCTGGAAGAACAGCACCAACCGGATGCCGCGCCGCTCGCACAGGGTGCTCAGCCGCTCGATCGCCCGGTGGTCGATCTCGTCGGCGCCGAGCAGCACCAGCGAGCCGATCGGGTTGGTGGTGCGGCGCAGCTGGTGGCCCAGCCACTGCACCAGCAGGTCTTTGAGCAGCTCGTGCTGGGCCCGGCCGCCGCCGGCCTCGGCCACCAGGCAGGTGAGGTCGGCCGGGGCGGTGGTCGCGGGGGCGCTGCCCATGGCTTCGAGCGGGTGCAGGAACGCCTCGATGCGCCGGACACGCGCCTCCTCGGGCCGCAGAGCGTCCAGGCGCGGGTCGATGCTGTTCGGCCCGGAGGACAGCGCGCGCAGGGCGGCCGTGAACCGGGCCATCGTCAGGTCGGGGGCCAGGATCGAGGCGATCTGGTTGAGCAGCAACGCGTCCTGTGACCGCTCGGCCCGGTTCCCCCCGTCCGGCGCGTCGCCGTACATGGCCTCGACCAGGCCGTCCACCAGCTCGGCCGGTTCCAGCCCGGCGACCAGGTCGAACTCGGCCAGCTGGGCCGGCAGCACGACCTCGCGCACGGACCGGCCGGTGGCCGAGGCCAGATCCATCAGCTCGCCCGACAGCGCCTCGCCGGTGAAGTCGGCCAGCACCAGCGAGCCCCGGGTGGCCAGCAGCGAGCCGCCGAAGACGGTCAGCACCGCCTCCCAGCCATAGAGGGTGCCGCCCACGATGTCGACCCGGCGCGTGCCCGGTGACGGTGTGGCCGCCAGCCACTCGGGCAGGGCGTCGACCAGGTTCTGCTGCTGCTGGTCGTGCCACTGGCGGCGGCTGTCCCACGAGGCGTGCTCCAGGGCGTACGCGGCCTGGGACTTCTCGGACGCCTCCTCGATCGAGCGCCGGGCCAGTGAGGGCATGATCCCGGCCAGGATCGCCCCCGCGACGCCGCCCAGGAAGCAGATGCCGGCCAGGAAGAACACCAGCGTGCGCGCGTTGTCGCTGTCGCGGGTCAGGAACCCGCCGCAGCAGCCGATGAGGACGGTGAGGCCCAAACCGGCACCGAGTGAGACGAGGATCCGCCGGACCATGCCCCGCTGCGCCCGGGTGAGCCGTTCGCCCAGCTCAGGGTCGACCGGCGCGGGTTGCGGGGGCGGCTCGGTGAACCGCTGCCGGTGCTGGTCGGGGTCGTTGAAGATCCACCCGAGACGTTCTCCCACGGTGGCGAGGCGCGACAGCGGGTTCGGGTCGGGAACGGGGCTCATCGCGGCGCACTCCGGGGGGTCGATGTTCCTCTGACCGTACCGCCCCGGCGACCGCCGGCCGGGGAGCCACGGACCGTGGTCCGCGCCGGTTCCACGGGAAACGCTCAGGAAGCGGCCGGAACTACCGATCAATAAAAAGTGCGGCCCGAAGCCAGTCTTCTGACGAGCGTGCCCTCGACAGCGGGTGCGGCGCTGTCAGCCACGTCCATCGCGTTCGTCGAGGTCGACCGCTCGGGGATCATCCGTGAGTGGAACCCGGCCGCCGAGCGCCTGTTCGGCTGGCCGCGCGACGAGGCCCTGGGCCGGATGCTCGCGGACACCCTCGTTCCCCCTCAGCTGCGCGCCGCGCACGCCGCCGCGTTCGCCCGGCGGTTGGTCAACGACGAGCCCTGGCCCGGCATGCGGGTCAAGGTGCCGGCCCGCCACCGGGACGGCTCCCAGCTGCAGGTCACGCTCACCATCAGCCCGCTGCCGGACGGCTTCTGCGCGTTCCTCTCCGACGAGACCGACCAGGACCAGGCCCAGCAGGAGCTGCAGCGCAGCACGACCCTGGTCAACGCGATCCTCGAGCACACCTCGGCCATGATCTCGGCCAAGGGCCTGGACGGGTCGTACCTGTTCGTCAACGCCGAGTACGAACGGGTGTTCCAGGTGACCGCGGTCGACCTGGTCGGCCACAACGACGCCGAGGTGCTGCCCGAGGTCGTGGCCGAGGCCGGGCGCCGGCACGACCGGCAGGCGGTGGAGAGCGGCGAGGCCGTCACCGCGCTCGAGGAGCTGCCTTTCGGCGACGAGATCCGCCAGTACGTGGTGACCCGGTTCCCGCTCACCGACCCGGACGGCTCGGTCTACGGGGTCTGCTCGATCGGCATCGACGACACCGACCGGCGGCGGGCCGAGGCCGCCCTGAGCGAGACCGAGCGGCGCTTCCGGGCGACCGTGAACAACGTGCCCGGCATGCTGTTCCAGTTCCGCATCGACGTCGACGGCGCCCGGTCGTTCCTGTTCGTCTCCGAGGGCTCCCGGGAGATCTGCGGATACGAGCCGCACGAGCTCGTCGCCGACGCGGACCGGATCGTCAACCTGGTGGCGGAGGAGGACCGGGAGGCGTACGAGGCCTCGGTGGTCGAATCCGTGATCACCCTGCACCCGTGGCGGTGGGAGGGCACGCTGGTGCTGCGTACGGGCGAGCGCCGCTGGATCCACGGGGTGGGACGGCCGTTCCGGCTCGGCGACGGCAGCACGGTCTGGGACGGCATGCTGCTCGACCGCACCCGGGAGCGGTGCACGGCGCTGGCCCTGGAGGAGCGCCGCCGCGACCTCGACGACCTGACCCGCCGCCTGGCCGTCTACCGCTTCACCGCGATCGCCGGCCCGACCGGCGGCGCGCTGCTGACCGCCTCGTTCGGTGATCCGGCGCCGGTGCTGGGGGCCGCGGATCCCTCCGGTGACCTGGTCGAGGCGTTCCGGGCGGTGCTCGACCCGGCCGGCCACGACGCCCTGGCCGAGGCGTGGGCGACGGCGCTGGGCGGCGACCGGTCCGAGGTCGAGTGCGAGCTCCACGGCACCGCCGTACGCCGCCTCTGGCTCCGCCTGCACCCGCGTGAGGTGGACGGCCGCCGGGTGGTCGAGGGCTCCTGCTTCGACCTGGCGCGCCCATGAGCGAAGTGCCCCTGGTGCGGACGGCCGTGCGGCTCCCGCGCAAGCTGGGTGAGATCGGCGTTCCGGCCGAGGTTCTGCCGCCCGGCACACCGCTCGGCGAGATCGCGGCCCGGCTCGACGCCGAACCGTTGCTGCCGGGTGTTCTCGTCGGGTCGCCGGACGGCCACCGGCTGCTCAGCCGGGCCCGGGCCGCCGTCGGGTTCGAGGCGGACGCGGCCGGGACCCTGACGCTGCCCGCCGACACCGACATCGACATCGCCGTGCAGGCCGCGCTCGCCCGCCCCGAGGCCGACCGGAGCGAACCGGTCGTGGTGCGCTGGCCGGACGGCCGCTGCGGGATCGCGCCGGTGATCGGCCTGCTCACCGCGATGGCCGACCGCTACGCCCGCCTGGTGCGGGCCGACCCGCTGACCGGGCTGCCCAACCGGTCGGCCGCCCTGTCGGCCGGGCGCCAGCGGCTGGAGGACGGCGACCTGACCGCCGTGCTGCACCTGGGGCTCGACCGGTTCTCCGAGACCAACGACATGCTCGGCACCCAGGGCGCCGACGTGCTGCTGCAACGGGTCGCAGCCCGGCTGCGGGCCGTGTGCCGGGCCGAGGACCTGGTCGCCCGGCTCGAAGGCGACCAGTTCGTGGTGATGCTGGCCGACCCGGCGCCGGCCGAGGGGCTGACCACCATCGCGCGCCGCCTGACCGACGCGCTGCGGGGGCCGTACACGGTCAACGGCATCCCGGTCAGCGTCGAGACGAGCATCGGTATCGCCACGGCCGACCACCGTGACCTGGCGGTGGTGCTGCGCCGGGCCGCCGACGCACTCCGCAACGCCAAGAGAGACCGTACGGGCGTGGTGGTCTGGACCGCCGAGACCGCCACCACCCACCGGGCCGACCTGCGGCAGCTCACCGAGCTGCGCACCGGCATCCGCGCCGGCCACCTCCGCCTGCACTACCAGCCGCTCTACCGGGCCCGGTCACGCGAAATCGACGGCGCCGAGGCCCTGGTCCGCTGGCAGCACCCGCAGCGCGGCATGCTGCCACCGGGCGTCTTCCTGCCCGACGCCGAACGCTCCGACGTCATCCTCGAACTGACCGACTGGGTGCTGGCCGAGGCGGTGCACCAGACCGCGCTCTGGCACCGGGCCGGGTTCGACGTGCCGGTCTCGGTCAACCTCTCGGCCGCCTATCTGGCTCAGGACCGTGCGGTGCCGACCATCCTGGCCCTGCTCGACCTGGAACGGCTGCCCGCGCGCCTGCTGATGGTCGAGATCACCGAGACCGCCGTGCTCACCCGGCCCGATCAGGCGGCGGCGCGGCTGGCGGCGATCCGGGCGGCCGGGATCCGGGTCGCGATCGACGACTTCGGCACCGGCTACACCTCGCTGGGCCTGCTGCCGGAGCTGCCGATCGACGAGCTCAAGATCGACAGGTCGTTCGTGATGCGGATGCACGACTCACCCGCACGGGCGACCATCATCGACTCGGTGATCGCCATCGCTCGATCGCTCGACCTCACCGTGGTGGCCGAGGGGGTGGAGGACGAACCGACCGCGGCCGCCCTCGCCGAGGCCGGGGTGGACCTCCTTCAGGGGTATCACCTCGACCGCCCGCAGCCCGCTGACCAGCTGGAATCGAAGTTCACGCAAAGTTCAGACGGTTCCACCGGGCATCCGGCACTGGTCGGGTTCTAACGTGGAAGGTGAACGGACGGGGTCGATGTGACCTTGCCGTGACCTGGTGAATTCCTCGCCGGAGCAGTCGACGGCCCATCTCCGGGGTCCTGACCTGACAGCCCGGAGAACAGCGGGTAACGGAAGGTATGTCGCGATGACCGCAAGCACGGTCGACGTCGAAACCAGCCCCGACGGAACACTCGTCATCCAACCCCACGGCGTGCTCGACGCCGACGACGCGGTCGAGCTGCGCCGCACCCTGGTCCACGCCGTGCGCCACCTGCGCCCGCTGCGCCTGGTGCTCGACCTGCACGACGTTCCCGACGTCGACCCGATCAACCTGGGCACCCTGGTCGCCGCCTGCCATCTCGGCGACGACCACCAGGTCGCGGTCTTCCTCGACCGGACGTCCGAGTCGATCGCCAGCCGGCTCTTTGCGGCCGGGGTGGCGAACCACCGCCTACGACAGGTCGGCAGCGCCGCCTGACCGGCCCCAGGACTCCCGCAACGCCCGCCGCAGATCCCGGTGCGCGCTCCGGTCGAAGACGCCGCCGAGGAGCAGACAGGTGGTCTTTCCGCTGCGATCGGTGTCGCGCCCGATGGAATAGTCCATGCTCCCGGTGTGCCCGCGGCAGATGGACGGCGGCCGAACATCGGGCGAAACGCTCGCCGTTCACGCCCCGGCCATACGAACATATGCATATAGAACTATGCATCGACGATGCTGGGAGCAGGCTGAAAGCCGCTCCTATCAATGGCTTATGGAATTCCGTCCGTCAATACGTTAATGCTCCGTTCACCTCGGGGCGAGGGTCGCGCCAATCTGTTCTCCTAGCGTGCGGGCATCCCTGACAAGAGGAGCAGCATGCCTGAGTTCAGTCGTCGTCGGTTACCGCTGATCGGCCACAGTGGTGGCTCGCGGGACGCGATGACCTGCCTTTACCGTTGCGGCAACGCGTGCGACCACCCGGCTCCGAACGAGTCGGACAACCCGTACCTCGGTGATGTTGTCAACGCTTCGATGAGCCGGCGCGGAGTCATGCGGGCCGGCGCGGCGGGCGCCCTGGTTCTCGGTCTGAGCGGCACGGCCGCGGCTACGGCGGTCCCGGCAACCGCCGCGCCCGCTGGTCCGGCGCTCGCGGGCCAGGGCAAGCCGCCGGCCGGCGGCAAGGCCGGTGCGATCAGCTTCAAGCCGATCCCGCCCAACACGCTGGACAGCCTGGTCGTTCCGAACGGCTACGACTCGTCCGTCGTCATCCGCTGGGGCGACCCGGTCGTGCCCGGTGCACCCGAGTTCGAGCTGGACAAGCAGACCGCCAAGCGGCAGTCGATGCAGTTCGGCTACAACAACGACTTCGTCGGCGTGCTGCCGTTCGAAGACGACCGGGCGCTGCTCGTGGTCAACCACGAGTACACCAACGAGAATCTGATGTTCCCGGGCTTCACCACCCTGGACGCGCTCTCGGTGGAGCAGATCAAGGTCGCGATGGCCGCCCATGGCCTGTCCGTGGTCGAGATCGAGCGCGTCGGGCGTACCGGCGAATGGCGACCGGTCGAGGGCCGCCGCCTGCGCTACAACAAGCGCATCACCGCCCTCGAGACGGTGTTCAAGCTGACCGGCCCGGTTGCCGGCTCGGCGGCCGTGAAGACGGCGGCCGACTCCAAGGGCCAGTGGGTGATCGGCACGCTCAACAACTGCGCCGGCGGCGTCACCCCGTGGGGCACCGTGCTCTCCGGCGAGGAGAACTTCAACCAGTACTTCGTCGGCGGTGACGGCGTGGCCGAGGCCGACAAGCCTCGCCTGGCTCGTTACGGCATCTCGACGACCGCGCGCTACCCGAGCGACTCCCGCAAGTGGGACCGCGCGCAGGAACGCTTCGACCTGGCCAAGCACCCCAACGAGGCCAACCGCTTCGGCTGGATCGTCGAGGTCGACCCGTTCGACCCCGAGGCCCCGCCGCGCAAGCACACCGCGATGGGCCGCTTCAAGCACGAGGGCGCCAACGTCATCGTCGCCAAGAGCGGGCACGTCGTGGCCTACATGGGCGACGACGAGCGTTTCGACTACCTGTACAAGTTCGTGTCGGAGAAGAAGTACCGGCCCGGGGACCGCCGCCACAACCTGACGTTGCTCGAGTCGGGGACCCTCTACGTCGCCCAGGTGACCGGGGACAGCCCGGCGGCCGAGATCGACGGCACCGGCAAGCTGCCCTCCGACGGCGCGTTCGACGGCACCGGCAAGTGGATCAAGCTGGTCTCCGGCAACCGCTCGTTCGTGCCCGGCATGACCGCGGCCGACGTGCTGACCTGGACCCGCCAGGCCGGCGACGCGGTCAAGGCGACCAAGATGGACCGTCCCGAGGACGTGCAGCCGTCCCTGCGTACGGGAAAGATCTATGCGGCCATGACCAACAACACGAACCGGGCTGTCGGCACGAACCCGGGCGTGGACGAGGCCAACCCGCGCGCCAACAACAAGCACGGCCACATCTTCGAGATCACCGAGGACAAAGGCGACCACACCGGCGAGTCCTTCACCTGGACGCTCCCGATCGTGTGCGGTGACCCGGCCGCCGCCGACACCTATTTCGGCGGGTACGACAAGACGGCCGTGTCGCCGATCTCGTGCCCCGACAACGTGGCCTTCGACAGCGCCGGCAACCTCTGGATCTCGACCGACGGCAACGCCCTGGGCACCAACGACGGACTGTTCGCGACCCCGATCGAGGGCTCCGAGCGCGGCCACCTGCGGCAGTTCCTCACGGTGCCGCGTGGCGCCGAGACCTGCGGCCCGTTCATCACCGAGGACGACAAGTCGGTGTTCGTCGCGGTGCAGCACCCGGGCGAGATCTCGGGCGCGTCCGTGGACAAGCCGGCCTCGACCTGGCCCGACGGCGACTACGCCAAGCCGTCCGTGGTGGTCAGCTGGCGTCTCGACGGCCGCCCGATCGGCAGCTGATCGCCGGCGGTGGCCGCGGCCCCGTCCCGGGTCGCGGCCGCCGCTCTTCGACGGAAGGTCCGGAACCTCACGGTTGGCACGACCAGCATTCACGGTGATCTATCAACACCGGGCGTTGGATCTGTGTTTACCTGGGGTTCACTTTCGTCGAGGAGGCAACGATGCCCGATCCCGCCCGGCGCCAGTTACCCCTGCTCGGACATGGCGGCGGCTCGCGCGACGCGATGACCTGCCTTTACCGCTGCGGCAACGCGTGTGACCACCCCGTACCGAATCAAACGGACAACCCCTATTTCGGCGACGTCGTCAACGCTTCGATGAGCCGGCGTGGGGTGATGCGGGCCGGTGCGGCCGGCGCCCTCGTGCTCGGTCTCGGCGGCTCGGCAGCGGTCACGGCGGTCCCGGCAGCCGCCGCGCCCCCTGCTCCGACCTCGGCAGCAGGCGCCCTCACCTTCAAACCGATCCCGCCCAACACGCTCGACACGTTCATCGTGCCGAACGGCTACGACTCGGCGGTGGTGATCCGCTGGGGTGATCCGATCCTGCCCGGCGCCCCCGCGTTCGATCCCGACCGGCAGACCGCGCAACGGCAGGTGCGGCAGTTCGGCTTCAACAACGACTTCCTCGGCGTCGTGCCGCTCAGCCGCGACCGGGCCCTGCTGGTCGCCAACCACGAATACACCAACGAGGAACTGATGTTCCCCGGGTTCACCACCCTGGAGGCCATGACCGTCGGCCAGATCGAGGTGGCGATGGCGGCGCACGGCATGTCGGTGGTGGAGCTGGAAAGGGTCGGCGGCACCGGGCAGTGGCAGCTGGTGACGAGCGGGAAACGGCCGTACAACCGTCGTTTCACCATGCTGGCGACCCCGTTCCGGCTGGATGGGCCGGTGGCCGGGAACCCGCTCGTCCGGACGGCGGCCGACCCCCGCGGCGTCAGCGCGATCGGCACGCTGAACAACTGCGCGGGCGGGGTGACGCCGTGGGGCACCGTGCTCTCCGGCGAGGAGAACTTCAACCAGTACTTCGTGGGCGGCGACGCGGTGCCGGCGGCCGACAAGGCCCGGTTGAGCCGCTACGGCATCACCACGACGGCGCGCTACCCGGCGGGCTCGCGCCGGTGGGAACGGGCCCAGGAACGGTTCGACCTGGCCAAGCACCCGCACGAGGCGAACCGGTTCGGCTGGATCGTCGAGGTCGACCCGCTCTCGCCCGATGAGCCGCCGCGCAAACACACGGCGATGGGCCGCTTCAAGCACGAGGGGGCCAACGTCATCGTCGCCAAGGACGGGCGGGTCGCCGCGTACATGGGCGACGACGAACGCTTCGAATATCTCTACAAGTTCGTGTCGGAGAAGAAGTACAAGCCGGGCGACCGGCGGCACAACCTGACCCTGCTCGAATCGGGCACGCTCTATGTCGCCCGGCTCACCGGGGACAGCCCGCCGGCCGAGATCGACGGCACCGGCAAACTGCCCTCCGACGGCGCGTTCGACGGCACCGGCAAGTGGATCAAGCTGGTCTCCGGGGACCGGTCGTTCGTGCCGGGCATGACCGCGGTCGAGGTGCTGACCTTCGCCCGACTGGCCGGTGACGCGGCCGGGGCGACCAAGATGGACCGTCCCGAGGATGTGCAGCCCTCCCTGCGTACGGGAAAGATCTATGCCGCTCTGACCAACAACACCAACCGGGGCGTGGGCACGTATGCCGGGCCCGACGAGGCCAACCCGCGGCGCGAGAACCGGCACGGGCAGATCCTGGAGATCGTCGAGGACGGCGGCGACCACACGGGCGAGAGCTTCACCTGGTCGCTCCCGATCGTGTGCGGCGATCCGGCCGATCCGAACACCTATTTCGCGGGGTACGACAAGACGGCCGTCTCGCCGATCTCGTGCCCCGACAACGTGGCTTTCGACAGCGCCGGGAACCTGTGGATCGCCACCGACGGCAACGCCCTGGACAGCAACGACGGCCTGTTCGCGACGCCGATCGAGGGGCCGTCGCGGGGTCATCTGAAGCAGTTCCTCACGGTTCCGCCCGGGGCCGAGACGTGCGGGCCGTTCATCACCGCCGACGACCGGTCGGTGTTCGTGGCGGTGCAGCATCCGGGCGAGATCACCGGGGCGACGATCGACAACCCGGCGTCGACCTGGCCCGACGGTGACTACGCCAAGCCCGCCGTCGTCGTCACGTGGCGACTCGACGGCGGGCCGATCGGCAGCTGATGTCCGGCGGCCGCGGTGTCCGGCTGGGCACCGCGGCCGTTCCGTGCCATCCCGCCGGCAAACTCTTCGCGTCAACCCGCCAGCGCGGCGACGATGACCTCGGTGTTGTGCTTCTCGGCACCCAGGTAGGTGCCCTCGGGCGTGCCCGGCTCGCCCAGACTGTCGCCGAACAGCGCGTCCTCGCCGCCGACGACCTTGACGCCGGCCTGCTGGGCGATGCTCTCGGCGGTCTTGGGCGGCAGCGAGCTCTCGGTGAAGATCGCCTTGGTGCCGGTCGCCTTGATCTTCGCGACCAGGTCGGTGAGCTGCTTGGCCGAGAGCTCGGCCGACGTGTCCAGGCTCGGGATCACCGAACCGACGAACTCCAGCTTGTAGCGGTCGACGTAGTAGCCGAACGCGTCGTGGTTGGTCACGAGCTTGCGGTCGGCCGCGGGCAGCTTGGCGAACGCGTCCTCGTTGTCGGCGTCCAGCTTGTCCAGTTCCTTCCCGTACGCCGCCAGGTTGCTCGCAAACGCATCGGCGCGTCCCGGGTCGGCCGCGGCCAGGCCCTTCTCGATGTTGGTCACCATGATCTTGGCGTTCTGCGGGTTGTGCCAGATGTGCGGGTCGTGTTCCTCGCCCGCCTCCTCCTCGGCGTGCTCCTCCTCGCCCTCCTCGTGCCCGTGGTCGTGGCCGCCCTCGCGCAGCGTCACGCCCTGGCTCGAGTCGACGACCGCCCCCTGGAAGCCGGCCGACTCGATGGTCCGGTCGAGCCATTCCTCGAGCCCGACGCCGTTCTTGACGACCACCTTGGCCTCGCCGATCGCCTTGATGTCGGCCGGCGTCGGCTCGTAGTCGTGGGGGTCGACGTTGGGTTTGATGATCTGCGTGACGGCGACGTCGTCCCCACCGACGTTGCGCACGAAGTCGGCCACCTCCGGCGTGGTCGCCACGACGGCGAGCTTGGCGCCGGCGGCTTCCGCCTCACCGGAGCCGGACTCACCCCCGCACGCCGCCACACCGACCAGAACCACCGAGACGCTTGCTATCCCCAGGCCGCGATAAAGCGATTTCACGACAACCACTCCGTTCCACTCGAAGCGAAACGGTAATCGTTTTCAATAAAAATCGTCTAATAGCAAGAAGCTGATGTGTTGATGAATGCCGACCGTCGCAGTGGCTACGCGTCGCCGCGGATGCGGGCGTGCAGGTGCATGTCGTGGCGACCGTCGGCGTGGACGGCCTCGCTGCGTTTGGTGCCCTCGAGCGGGAACCCCGCCTTGACGGCAACGCGGCACGAGGCGTCGTTGCGCGTCGAGTGGCTCAGGTGCAGGCGGTGAAAACCGGCCGCGCCGAGCGCCCACGCGCTGACTGCGATCAGGGCGCTGGGCGCAACACCGGCACCACGAGCCGACGGGAGAACCCAGTAGGCACAGATCGCGGTGCCGGCGTAGAGGTCCATGTGCCCGAGAGCCATCCGCCCGAGCACCTCACCGCCGCCCCGGGTCACCGCCCAGCTCGCACCCTGCTCCTCGGCCCAGCCTTGGCGGTACTGCTCGAACCACTTCCGCACCTCGTCCTCGGAGGCCGGATGCCGAGGATGCCAGTGCTGGATCACCGGGTCCTGGTAGGCGCCGAAGAAAGCGGCCACGTCGCCCGACTCCCACGGCCGCAACACCAGCCCACCAGCGGCCGCCAGCACCGGTTGCGGACCAGCGGCGAGACTCCCGATCGGAATGGTCGGCGGAAACGGAAGCAACGAACTCACGGGAACATTCTCGGCCTTTCCCCCCATCGAGCGCGACCAGACTCAGACCGCCCGCGCCTTGTCGGGTTTTCGGGTTTTCGGGTTTTCGGGTTTTCGGGCGCAACCATTTACGCAGGTCGCCCGGGTGGGTTTCGCGTTCTGGACGCGTCAGCGGCCAGCGAAGCCCACCCGGGTCCCCGCGGGAGCGACGGTCCGCACCCCCCACCCCGCTGGGACATCCGGCTCTTGATTGTGTTTATTCGCCGTTCAACATGGCGGCTGTGAGCACGTGACCACCCACCCCCCAACCGCCGTCAACCACCTCGTCGACCAGGACGACGGTGGTGGCACGGGCCCGCTCGCCATAGATCGAGGCGTAGAGGTCGGTGGTGGTTTCGACAATTTTCTGCTTCTGCTCGGGCGTGATGGTCCCGGCCGGCACCTTGAAGTTCGCGAACGGCATGTCGTCTCCCAAGTCGGATGAATGAATGACCCCACCCTGCTCCCGGTCGCGGGCGGCAGGCAGACGGCGTTTACCCAGGGGTTGGCATCCCCTGCGTCGGGGCGGATGTCGGCGGCAGACTGGGCGGGTGAACCTCTCCGAGCTCGGCGCCTTCCTCCGCTCCCGGCGCGACCGCATCCGGCCGGCCGACGTGGGGCTGCCGAGCGGGCCCCGCCGCCGGGTGCCGGGCCTGCGCCGCGACGAGGTGGCGCAGCTGGCCGGCGCCTCCGTGGAGTACTACATCGAGCTCGAGCGCGGCGCCGGGTCGCAACCGTCCGAGCAGATGCTGGCCGCGCTGGCCCGGGCCCTGCGCCTCACCGAGGACGAGCGCGACCACGTCTTCCACCTGGCCGGCCGGGTGACTCCGCCCAAGGGCGGCCCGGCCTCACACGTGCACCCGGGCATGGCCGACCTGCTGGGCCGGCTCCTCGCCACGCCCGCCCAGGTCATCACCGACCTGCACGTGACGCTTCTGCAGAACCCGGCCGCGATCGCGCTGCTCGGTGATCACTCGGTGCACCGCGGCGCCGACGCCAGCTTCATCCACCGCTGGTTCACCGACCCGGCCTCGCGGCGGCTCTATCCGGAGGCCGACCACCCCGTGCAGTCCCGGGCGTTCGTGGCCGATCTGCGGGCGGCCGCGGCCCGGCGCGACGCACGCGACACCGAGATCGCCGCCCTGGTCGGCACGCTGCGGGAACGGTCGGCCGAGTTCGGGGAGCTCTGGGCCGAGCACGACGTGGCCTTCCGGCGTGACGACCGCAAGCGGATCCTTCACCCCGCGATGGGCCTGCTCGAGGTCAACTGCCTGACCCTGTTCAGCGAGGACGGCCGTCAGCGCCTGCTCTGGTTCACCCCGGCGCTGGGCACCGACAGCGCCGAGCGGCTGGACCTGCTGGCCGTCATCGGCACGCAGGACCTGCTGCCGGGTTAGCGCCTGTTTCGTAGCTGAGGCGCGGTCCAGCTACGAAACAGGCGCTAGACCGCAACCAGGGCCGCGTGGCGGCCGTCGCGCCAGACCACACCCGCCTCACGGAAACCGGCCGAGCGGGCCGCGGCCACGTGCCACGAGACCGAACCGGCGAAGTTGGCCGGCGGCCGGTGCCGGAAGATGTCGGCCCGGTCGGCCATGAGCTGCGCGAACTCGGGAGCCTCGGCCACCTCGCCCCACCACTGGGCCCAGGCCAGTTCGGCCGCGGCCTCGCCGGGCGCGGGATTGAGTGCGTCCATCACCGAGGGGAGCCCGTCGTCGGGCATGAGGTCGGCAATCACCAGCAGGCCGCCGAGCGTCAGGGCCTGCCGGCAGCGCCGATAGAGGGCCCGGATCCGCTCCGGCCGCAGGTAGTGCACGGTCATCACGGCCGTGATCAGGTCGAAGCCGGCGGGCAGGGCGTCACAGAGATCGGCTTCCAGCACCGAAACGGCCGGCGGCACGCCGTCACGGGCCAGGGCCAGCAGCACGGGGTCGATGTCGATCATCGTGACCTGGGCCGAGGGCCAGCGGGCGGCCAGACGTTCGGCGAACACGCCAGGGCCGCCGCCGAGGTCGAGGATGCGCCGGGGGTCACGGGCGGCGCAGGCGATCACGTCTTCGAGGGAGGGCAGGCCGGGGACGAACCCGGTCATCACCTCGTCCCAGGTGGCGCGCCACGGCGCGGAGTCGAGTGCGGTCGACGGCATGCGACCCATCCTGATGGCGGCACACAGAAACGACAATCATTTCTAAGAAGACGGGGTCAGTCGAGCGAGGTCAGCACGGCCAGAAGACGGTCCACCTCCTCGGGCGTGTTGTAGACCTGCAGGCTCACCCGTACGGAGGAAGTGGTCTCACCCTCGGACCCCTGACAGTGCCCGTCGGCCCGCACGAGCAGCCCGTCCGAGGCCAGGATGAAACCGAGGTCGTTGGAGCCGATGTCGCGGTGCCGGAACGTCACGATTCCGTGCCGCGGCTGCACCGTCGACGTCGCCGCGAGACTGTCCTGGCAGCCCAGCACCTCATAGCTGCGCAGCCCGGCCAGCCCGGCGGTGAGGCGGCGGCCGAGCGAGACCACGTACGAGGAAATGCGGTGGAGCCCGACGGAGGTGAGCCAGTCCATCGCGGCGGCCAGGCTGACGATGCCGGCGGTGTTGGGCGACCCGCTCCACCCGGCCGGCGCGAAAGCGGGCCCCCGCTTGTCGGCCGACCACACCGCCCCGACGCCGGGCAGGGCCATCGCCTTGTGACCCGAGAACACCACGAAGTCGACGTCGAGGTCGGCCACCGAGAACGGCATGTGCCCGAAGCTCTGCGCCGCGTCCAGGCAGATCGGGATGTCCGGCCCGGCCGCCGCGCGCAGCCGGTGCACGTTCATGTCGTTGCCATAGACGTGGTGCACGTGGGTGGCCGCGATGAACCGCGTCCGCGGGCCGATCGGGAGCCGCGCGATGTCGTAGTCGTGGGCCGCGTCGTAGGGCATCGGCCGCACCACCACCTCGGCCCCCTGCCGCCGCAGCTGGCCGGCCGCGTCGAGCCAGGGCACGAGGTTGGCGCTGTGGTCGGCGAACGGGACGATGATCTCGTCGCCGTCGTTCAGCCGCGGCACCAGCCAGTCGAGCGCGACGGTCCGCAGCCCGTCCGTGGTCCCGCTGACGAAGTGCACGCCCGTGTTGTCCGGAGAACCGAGAAACCGCCGTACGCGATCACGGGCGTCCTCGATCCGGGCCGTGGTCCGGTTCGCCCACGGATACGTCCCCCGCGCGGCGTTGGCGTTCTCGCTGGTCAGATAGGCCATCACGGCGTCCAGCACGGCTTGTGGCTTCTGCGAGGTCGCCGCGCTGTCCAAATAGGCCACACCGGGGTTGGCGGTCAGAAGCGGAAATTGCGTCCGTACGGCGGTCTGCCAGTCACTGCGCAGGGCCAGCGTCATCAGTCACGCACCAGCCTCGCGCCCGCGTCCCGCCAAGCGATGATGCCCCCGGCCAGCGACCGCACCGCGGGGTGCCCCATCCGGGTCAGCAGCGCCGCATAGCGGGCCGACTTCTCGCCGACCGGGCAGACCAGCAGCACCGGCTGGCGGCGGCCGAACGGCAGTCCACCGTGGAGCATCTCGGCGAACAGCTCGTCCACGATGTTGATCGAGCCGTCGATGTGCAGCGCCTGGTACGCGTGCGGGTTGCGCAGGTCGACGATCAGCCCGGGCCAGCGCGCCGCCTCCTCGACGTCGACCGTCGGGGCGGCGGCGATCTCGTCGGCGGCCAGGTCGCGGGTGTCGTTGCGGCGGGGCGGTCGCCCGAAAAGAGCCGGCCGCCTCTCGCGCAGATAGCTGAGGTAGCTCTCGACCCGGTCACAGACGATGAAAACGGCCGTCTTCCGCGAGGTCAGCGTGGGGTCAAGGGCGCGCAGATGCCGTACGGCGCCCTGGAACGCTCCGCCCCCGGTCGGCCCGGCCGGCGTTCCGCACCGCCGCACCAGCGTCAGCAGCCCGTCGACGGCGTCGTCCGAGGTGATCGTGTCGACCGTGTCGTAGACGCCGGGGTCGAACAGCCCCACCTCGTGCACCTCGTCGATCGTGCGGATGCCGGGGATGAAGTCGCTCTTGGCGGCGACCAGCCCGACCACCCGGACGTCGGGATCGTGCTGGCGCAGGGCCCGGGCCACCCCGGTCGACGAGCCGGCCGTGCCCACGCAGGCGAAGAAGAAGTCGGGGGCGCGGCCGTCCAGGTCCTTGACGATCTCGGGGCCGGTGCCGTGCAGGTGGGCCTCGACGTTCTGCTCGTTGAAGTACTGGTCGGTGTGCACATAGCCGCTGCCGTTGGCGCTGAGCGTGCGGTGCATGCGCGAGAGCGGGTCCTCGGTGTCGGTCGGGTCGAGACATTCGGCCTGGCCCGGCAGCTCGTCGATCTCGGCGCCGAGCAGCAGCAGGAGGTCCTTGATCTCGGGGACCTTCATCCGGTTGGTGACGCTCTTGAACGGCACGCCGTGCATCCCGGCGATCATCGCGAGCGCCTTGGCCGTGTTGCCGCTGGAGAGCTCGACCACGGTGTCGCCACGCTCGGCGGCGCCGGCCAGCAACGGCCGCACCATCTGCAGGGCGGCGCGGTCCTTGAGCGAGCCGAACGGGTTGAGCAGCTCCATCTTGGCGTAGAGGTCGATCTGGCGAAGACCGTGCACGGCCGGGTCGATGCGCACCAGCGGGGTGTTGCCGATCGCCTCGGTCATGTCGTCGAATCTCATGCTGCCTCCTCGCGCTCGGGGACGGGCCAGTAGTGCTCGTCAAGGCACCAGCTCCACCGCTCGCCGGCGCGGTGGACGGCGACCTTGCGGGCGATCGGCTGGTGCAGGGCGCGGCTGGCGCTGAAGTCCATGAAGTAGCCGGCCGTGTTGACGAAGGCGAGCAGGTCACCGGGCCGGGGCCGCGCGGGCAGGGTGACCCGGCGGCGTGTGATCAGGTCGGACTCCAGGCAGAGGTTGCCGAGCAGGAAGACCTCCGTGGGTTCGTCGCTCCGGTGCGGGATCAGCACCGGGTCCATCAGCACCCCGTGCTCCTCCAGGCTCACGTCGCGGGCGTTGGCCTCCAGCCGGACAAGGGTGTCGGGCCCCTCGGAGCGCACCTCGAGCACCCGGGCCAGCACCAGACCGCACTGGTCGAGCAGCGCCCGGCCGGGTTCGATGTCGAGGTCGGCCATGCTGTCGAGCAGCAGCTCGCCGAGGGGCCGGCGCTGGGCGGGCGCCACCGTCGAGAGCAGCTGGTCGAGATAGCCGGCGCCGGAGACCGGCCGGAAAGCGGGATAGAGCCCGAGCGCCCCGCGCAGGGTGCCCGCCTCGTTGCGCAGCCCGTAGCCGTGTTCGTTCCAGGTGAGCGGCGGCCGGTGCCCGAGCACGGCCCGGGCGAGCTCCGAGGTCCAGCGTTCCCACTGCTCGCCGTCGGCCAGATAGTTGACGCCGAACCCGCCGCCGATGTCGATCGACCAGACCGGCAGCCCGCGGCGGCGGCACTCGTCGAGCGCGGTCAGGCAGCCCTCCAACGCGATCGCCTTCTCGGGGATCCCGATCGTGTCGAGGTGGTAGGCGATCCCGACCAGCTCCAGCCGGCCGGCGTGTTTCTCGACGCGGTCGAGGGCCTCGGTGAGCTGCTCGGACGGCACCCCGAAGCGGCTGCGCCGGCTGATCATCTGCACGCCCGGCGACACGAATCCGGACAGGCGGACCATGACCCGCACCGGTGCGCGTCCGAGGGCGGCCAGTTCGTCGAGCTCGTCCGGGGAGTCGGCGCTGACGATCACGCCGGTGCGCGCGGCCAGCCAGAGGAACTCGCGGTTCTTGGGCCCGGTCGCGATGATCCGGTCGGGGGTGAAACCGGCCCCGAGCGCGTGCTGCAGCTCCTCGAGGGAGGCGACGTCGACCGCGACCTCGGCCGCGGCCAGCCGGCGGAGCAGGGCCGCGGACCGGTTGGCCTTGTGGGCGAAATAGATGCGGCCGCGCAGCCGATGATGCCGGTAGACCGCCCGGAAAGCCTCCACATTGGCGGCGAGGGCGTCGGGCAGAACGACGTTGAGCGGTGAGCCGAGTCCGTCGACCAGTTGTCGCAGGAGCGCTTCCTCGGCGAGAACCGATTGGGTGTCCGGTTCGATTCTGGGGGTCAGCGGGAGGGGACGTGAATCGGTCACAGTACGACTCCCCGGATGGCCGTTCCAGCAGGTCAAATACAGATCTCGGCGTTGAGTCGGTTTCTTCAACGTAACGGATTCCGCGACCGTCGCCAAGGGGAGTCAATACTTTGTGTGAGGCCTTCGTTACAGATTCATATGTCAATACCTTTGTCGTTGATTCGGCAACCGTCTAACTGCTGTCGATTGTGCATATGTGCATTCATTCACGCTTTCCGGAAGGGCTAACCTGCTGCCATGAATCGCGTCGGCGGGCGGCACGCCCACTCCCACGGCGACCTTCCCGAGGCGTCCCGCCGCACCCGCCGGATCGTCGCCGCGGTGCTGATTCCGGCCGCGCTCGTCACCCTGATCGCAATGCTCGTGATGTGGCCGGGCCGCGTCGATCTGCCCGGTGGGACGAGCGGCGGCGAACGGGTCCTCGGGACGGTGACCGCCGTGGCCGCCACCTCGGCGACCGTCCAGGTCGACAACGGCCCGGTGACCACGGTCGACCTGCCGCAGGGCCCCGGCGCGGTCACGCTGGCCGACGGCGACGAGGTCGTGCTGCTCCACTTCCCGGGGGCGGTGCCCGGCGGCCCCGACTACACCGTCGTCGACCACCAGCGCGGCGGCGGGTTGACCTGGCTGCTGGCGCTGACCGTGGCCGTGATCCTGGTCTTCGGCCGCTGGCGCGGGCTGACCTCGCTGGCCGGTCTGGCGATCAGCTTCGCCGTGCTGCTGTTCTTCATCATCCCGGCCATCCTCGAGGGCTCACCGCCGCTGCTGGTCGCGGTGGTCGGCGCCTCGGCGATCATGTTCGCCGCGCTCTATCTGACCCACGGCGTCACCGTGCACACCTCGGTCGCGGTGGCCGGCACGCTGGCCAGCCTGATCGTCACCGGCCTGCTCGGCGCCGCGTTCACCGCCGCCCTGCACCTGACCGGCGTCGCCAACGACGACGACTCGTTCCTGTCGGTCACCCAGGGCAGCATCGACATGCGCGGCCTGCTGCTGGCCGGCATCATCATCGGCGCGCTCGGCGTCCTCGACGACGTCACGGTCACCCAGGCCACCACGGTCGCCGAGATGGCCCAGGCCGGCGGCACGACCTGCTGGGGCCTCTACCGCGCCGCCATCCGCATCGGGCGGGCGCACGTGGCGTCGGCCGTCAACACCATCGTTCTCGCGTACGCCGGCACGTCGCTCCCGCTCCTGCTGCTCATCGCCGCCGGGCCGCAACCGGTGGGCGAGCTGCTGACCAGCGAGTTCCTCTCCCAGGAGATCCTGCGCAGCGCGGTCGGCACGATCGGCCTGGTCGCTTCGGTCCCCATCACGACCGCCCTCGCTACCCTGGTCGCAGAGATTTCCGTCAATGGCCGCCACCGGTTGCCACAGCCGTAGCCCGGCCGCCGCTCCCTCCCCCGAGGCTGCTCCGATGAGGATTCCGAGAAGTGGCGTCGCCGCCCTTTTGACGGCCGGCGTCCTGTTCGTCCCCGGCCCCGCCACCGCGGGCGGGAAGACCTTCGACCTCCAGGCACATCGCGGCGGGCTCGGCCTGTACGTCGAGAACACGCTGGCCGCGTTCGGCAACGCGCTCAGCCTCGGCGTCAGCACGCTCGAACTCGACGTGCAGATCACCGAGGACGGGCAGGCCGTGGTCACGCACGACCGGCGGGTCACGGGCGCCAAATGCACCGACACCGCGCCCGCCACGATCGGGGACCCCGAGTTCCCGTACGTGGGCAGATATGTCAACACGCTCACGCTGACCCAGATCCGCACGCTCGACTGCGGGTCGAAGACGCTGCCCGACAAGCCCGGCCAGGTGGCCGTCCCGGGCGCCCGCATGCCCCTGCTGCGCGAAGTGTTCGCGCTGGTCGAGCGGCGCCGCGCCCACGGCGTGACACTCAACGTCGAGACCAAGGTGGAGGCGGGCGCCCCGGCCGAGACCGCGCCGCGCGAGCAGTTCGTGCGGGTGACCGCGGCCGAGATCCGCCGGGCCGGGATGCTGCGGCAGGTGACGATCCAGAGCTTCGACTGGGGTGCGCTGAAGCTGATGCGCCGGGTCGAGCCGCGGCTGCCCCTGGTCGCGCTGACCAACTACGACTTCCTGCAGACCGGTCAGCCGGGGGCGTCGCCGTGGCTGGGCGGGATCGACATCGACGACTTCGGCGGCGACCCGATCCGCGCGATCCGCACGTTCGGCGCGACCGCGTTCTCGCCCGTGCACGGCTTCCCGCAGAACGGCACGGTCACCGACCCCGGCTACCAGCCCCACGTCACCCGGGCGACGGTCCGGCACGCCCACGCGTACGGGATCAAGGTCGTCCCCTGGACCGTGGACGACGTGCCGACCATGGCCAAGCTGCTCGACGACGGCGTCGACGGCCTGATCACCGACTATCCCGACCGCCTGCGGGCCCTGCTCGCCGAGCGGGGCTACCGGCTGCCCCGCCCGTACCCACCGCTCACCTGACCCCGGAGATCACCAGCATCTCGCACGGCGCGGTGAAGCCGTCCGGGCCGTCGAAGCGGCGCAGCGTGTCCTCGATCTCAGCCCAGGCCGCGTCCCGCTCCGGCTCGGGCAGGCCGGCCAGCATCTGGTGCAGCGCGCCGAACGACTCCCGCTCGAACCGGGTGCACTCGGCGGCGTCGCTCATCCGCAGGGGCGAGGGCACGGCCTCGATCCGTACGTCGTGGAACCCGGCCTCGGTGAACAAGGTCTCGGCCCGCTCCGGGTCGCCCAGGCTGAACGGACCGGGCTGACCCGGCTGGGGCGGCGGCAGCTGGGCCCGGCGCCGGATGATGCCGACCGGCAGGGCGAAGAACCCGTTGCGGTCGGCGGTGGAATAGACGACGGTGGCCAGCCGCCCGCCCGGGCGCAGCGCGGCGTGCATGCCGGTCAGGGCGGCGTGCTGGTCGGGGAAGTAGATGAGGCCGACCCGCGAGATCACCGCGTCGAACGAGCCGGGTGACACGGCGAGGTGCTCACCGTCCAGCTCGCGGGTCTCCACTGTGGCCGCGTCCGCCTCCGAGGTCGCGAACTTGAGAATGGCCGGCGAGAGGTCGGTGGCCAGGACGTATCCGTCCCGCCCGGCCCGGCGCGCGGCGGCCAGGCTCTGCCCGCCCGCGCCGGCCGCGACGTCGAGCACCCGGCTGCCCGGCCCGATCCCGGCCGCGTCGAGCATGCGGTCGGTCGCCGGGCCGAGCCAGCTCTCGATCCGCGGCCCCCAGCGGTGCCACGCCTCGGCGGCCTCCTCCCACTGCGCCCGGGTGGTGGTCTTGTACTGCTTCGCGTCGAACACGGTTCCCCCTTCGAACTTCGGTTGTCACCCGGTACGCGCCAGATCCGGTCGGACATCCGCCAGAAAGCGTCCGGCACTTCCGCCAGGGGCAAGAATGCGCTGGTGACACCGTTCGTGGGCCGGGGCGGAGCACTGGCTCGCCTGCTCGCCGCACGTCGCGCCAGCCTGGCCGGGCCCGGGCCGCGACGCGCGGGTCTGGTGCTGGTCGCCGGCGAGGCCGGGATCGGCAAGACGGCCCTGCTCGGCCGGTTCGCCGCGGAGTGCGCGCCCGCGCCCGTGCGGTGGGGAACCTGCTGGGACGACGAGCAGGCACCGGCCTGGTGGCCGTGGACGCAGGCCCTGCGGGACGCCGGCCCGCCGCTCTTCGATCACGTCGCGCCCGCACCCGAAGATCCGGACGCGGCTCGCACCCGGGTCTTCCTCGCGGTCCACGACCGGCTGGAGAGTGCGGGCCCGGCCACGGTTGTGCTCGACGACCTGCAGTGGGCCGACGAGACATCGATGAGCCTGCTCACGTTCCTCCTCCGCCAGCCCCGCACCACGCCGTTGCTGCTGGTCGGCGCCTACCGGCCCGACGAGCTGCCGACCGGCCGGCTCGCCGGGCTCGTCCCGCCGGCCGAGCAGATCGTCCTCGGTGGACTCTCGGCGGGTGAGGTCACCGAACTGGTCCGGTCGATCGCGGGCGAGACGGCGGCCGGCCGCTGGGGCCGGGCCGTGCACGCCCGCAGCGACGGCCACCCCTTCTTCGCCCGCGAGCTCTGCCACCTGCTGGAGGCGGGCGGCGCCCCGGCCGACGTGCCGGCCGCGGTGCGCGAGGTCATCGGCCGCCGCCTGGCCCGCCTGCCCGACGACGCCGACCTGCTCGACGCGGCCGCCGTCGCCGGTCCCGTGCTGCGCCCCGACGTGCTGGCCGACGTCGTCGACCGGCCCGCCGCCGAACTCGACGGCCGGATCGGCGCGCTGCTGGCGACCGGTGTGCTGGCCGGCGGGGGCGACGAGCCGGTCCGCTTCGCCCACGACCTCTACCGCGAGACGATCTGTGCGGCGCTGCCGGGCGAGCGGCGCACCATGCTGCACGAGCGCACCGGCTGGGCGTTGCTGCGCCGCCACGAACGCGGCGGGCCGGTCTTCCCGGCCGAACTGGCCCGCCACTTCGCCGCCGCGCCCGCCCGCTGCGGCGTCGAACCCGTGCTGACCTGGGCCCACGCCGCGGCCGAGGCCGACGCCGGGCGCTTCGCGTTCGGCGCGGCGGCCGGTCACCTGCGCCGGGCCCGCACGGCGATCGCCGACGCCGGCTGTCACCTGCCCGCGGCCGCCCTGGTGCGGCTGCTCACCGCCGAGGCCGACCTGCGGCTGCGGGCCGGTGACGCCGCGACGGCCCGGGCGCTGCTCGACGGCGCGTGGCGGCCGGCCGGCGCCGACCCGGACCTGCTGGCCCTGGTCGCGCTCGGGCTCGACCGGGTGGGGGCCCGGTTCGCGATGCCCCGCACCGAGCTGATCCGCGCGCTGGAGACCGCCCGGTCGGCGCTGCACGACCGCGGGACAGCGGCCGAGGCGCAGGTCACCGCGGCCCTGGCCCGTCAGCTCCAGCATTCCGTCCCGGCCGATCGGCCCCGCGCCGGGCCATATGCCGAACGCGCGGTGACGATCGCCCGCACCCTCGACGACCCGGCCACGCTGGCCGGCTGCCTGCTGGCCCGGCACGACTCACTGTGGACACCGGGGACGGGTGCCGAGCGGGTCGTCCTCGCGGCCGGGATCGTCGAGGCGGCGCGGGCCGCGGGTGATCCCGAGCGCGAGGCCCAGGGGCTGCTGCTGGCGGCGAACGCGCACCTGGAGAACGGGTCGGCGGCGTTCCGGGCGGTCTTCGCCGAATTCGCGTATCGCACCGAACGGCTGCGACAGCCCCGCCACGACTATCTGCTGCGCACCCGGCAGGCCGCGATCGCGCTGCTCGACGGTGACCTCGGCGCCGCCGAGAGGCTGGTCGACGAGGCAGCCGCGCTGGGCAAGGCGGTGGGTGACCGCGACACCGGCAACGTGCGCATGTCCCAGCGGCTCGAACTCGTGCGCGCCCGCAGCGATCCGGACGAATTGCGCCGTACGGCCGAGGAGTCGGTCCGCTGGTGGATCGGCGCGCCGGCCCACGCCCACGCGGTCGCGGCCGGGTTCCTGGCCCGCGCCGGTGACCTGGCCGCGGCGCGGCGCGAGGTCGACACCGTGCTGGCGCTGCCGGATTGGCGGGCCGACCGGTCGTACCTGTGGTCGGTCTTCGCGGGCGAGCTCGCGACCGGGGCCATCGCGCTGGACGATCAGAATCTGTGCCGGGTGCTGCTGGCCGACCTGGAACCGCTCGCGGCCACCTGCACGGTGAACGGCGCGCTGGTGTGCTTCATGGGTGCGCACGCGCACCGGGTCGGGCTGCTCCGGGCCGCGCTGGGTGACGCCACCGGAGCCGTCGCCTCGCTGCGCCAGGCCCTCGACATCCACAAGCGGCTCGGCGCCCGCCTCTGGGCCGCCGAGACCGGCCGGGCGCTGGCCACGCTGGGCTTGGACGACGCGGCCGCGATCCGGCGGGACGCCGAGATGTGGCGGGTCAGCTACCACGGTCGCAACGCCTGCCTGCGCGACTCCAAGGGGCTGCGCGACCTCGCGATCCTGCTCGCACGACCCGGGGCCGACGTCGCCGCGGTCGAGCTGATGGCCGGCGGCGGGCCGGTGGTGGTCGACCGGCTGGCCGCCGAGCCGGTCCTCGACGCGACGGCCCTGCGGGCGTACCGGAAACGGCTCCTGGATCTTGATCGTGACCCGGCCGAACGGCAACGGCTGCTCGCCGAGGTGCGCCGCGCCACCCGGCCCGACGGCACCGTGCGGCCACTCGGTGCGGACAACGCCGAACGTGCCCGCAAGGCCGTGGCCGCCCGCATCCGCGACGCGATCCGCCGGATCGACGTGGTCCTGCCCGAGTTCGGCCGGCACCTCGATCGCAGCGTCCGGACGGGTCACATGTGCCGCTACGACGGCTGAGCCCCCGCCTGCCAGGTGGGGAGACGGGGGCTCAACGCGTCGGGTTACTTAGTGATCTTCGCCGTGTAGGACTGGACGGCGGAGTCGTTGCCCGCCCGGTCCGTGGCCCAGTAGCTGACCTTGAGGGTGCCCTTCTCGACGCCCTTGAGGCCGATGCTCCACACGCCGAGGATCGGCAGCGGCTCGTCCGTCAGGACCTTGGCCTTCGCCGCGGCGTCGGACTGCGAGGACGCCTTGACCCACTTGGCGCCGTCGAAGTAGTGCCACTGGCCGGACCGCTCCTGGATCAGCGTCGCCGAGACCGTGGCAACGCCCGAGCCGGTGTCACTCGCCAGGCCGTTCAGCGAACGCCAGGAGGACGCCGACGACGGGATCAGCGGCGGCACGAAGCGCACGCCGGGGGCGTACGTGTCGGCCGTGACCTTGACCGAGCCGACCTTGACGGCCGTGCCCGCACCGGCCGCGTTGTGCGGCGTGACCGTCACCGGGAAGGTGCCGGCCCTGGTGTAGGCGTGCGAGATCAGCGAGCCGTTGGCCGACATGTCGGACGACGCGCCGTCACCCCAGTTGATGACCAGCTTGGTGGCGCCACTGACCTTGCTCACGGCGAGCACGGTCGACTGTCCGGCCCAGATCGACTGGGGGGCGAGCAGGTAGACGCCCTTCGGCTGGGCCGTGACCGTGACGACCGCGCCGCCCTGGATGGTGGCCGCCGCCTTGTTGCCGGCCTCGTCGGTGAGCTCGACCGAGACCGTGTAGGTGCCGGCCTTGGCGTACGTGTGGGTCAGGCTCTCCGAGGTCGAGCCGTCACCCCAGTTCACCACCTTCTTGATCTTGTCAGCGGCACTGACGTCGTCGGAGAGGGCGACCTGCGACAGCGTGACCGACTGGCCGGGCCAGAGCGCGGTTGCGCCGAGCTTGAACGTGCCGGTCGGCGGCGTGGTGTCGGTCGGGGTGGCCGTGCCGGGGGTGCTGCGCATCACCGGGTCGGCGGTGACCGGCGAGTTGGCGGCGAAGTAGTTCACCAGCATGGTCAGGTCGTTGTCGCCGGTGGTGAGCCGGTTCGTGCCCTGTCCGAGCGTGGTGAAGTTGTCACCACCGGCGGCCAGGAACGAGTTCGACGTGACCCGGTAGGTGCCGGTCGGGCTGAGCACGGCGCCGTTCAGCTTCAGGGTCGACGCGATGATGCGCGAGCCCCGCGGCTGGCTGACGTCGTACGAGTAGGTCAGCCCCTTGGACGAGCCGAGGTGCAGCACCGGGCGGGACGCGCCCTCCGGCTGCCACTGCTCCTCGAGCACCTGCTTGATCTGCGCGCCGGTCAGGGTCTGGGTGACCACGTCGTTGGCGAACGGCTGCACCGAGAACGCGTTGGCGTAGGTGACCGTGCCATCGGTGCCGAAGAGCAGGTCGGCCCGCAGACCACCCGGGTTCATGAACGCGATCTGGGCCCCACCGCGGCCGGCCGCGCTGGTCTGGTCGAGCTGCACGTCGGCGATGAAGTTGCCGAGCACCGACTCGGCGCCACGGTCCTCGGCGCCGGCGGCGGAGTAGGCCCGCTTGATGTCCGCCGTGATCTTGCCGAGCGGCTGCTTGCCCAGCTCGTCGGCGGTGACCTTGGCCTTGGCGACGATGTCGGCGACCGCGGCGTCGGCCGGGTAGCCGGTCACGGTGAGCAGCTCGGCGGTCGACTTCGTGACCGACTTGGTGGCCGGGTCGAACGTGAGCACGGCCTTGCCCAGGCGCAGACCGTAGTCCTCGGCCTGGATCACCGGACGGGTGCGGTCGGTGCCGGGAACCGGAACCTCGAACGCGTACGGCTGGTGGGTGTGCCCGCTGAAGATGGCGTCGATCTCGGCGCTCACCCGGGTGAAGTCGCCGAAGACCGGGTCGGCCTGCAGCGCCGCCGCCGAGCTGATGTTCTCGGTCGCCGCGCCCTCGTGGGCCAGCAGCACGAGCACGTCCGCCTCGCCGTTGGCCTCGTTGCCGTCGGAGAGCTGCGCCGCGAGGGTGTTGGCCTCGGCCACCGGGTCGCGGAACTCGACCCCGGCGATGCCGTCCGGGCTGACCAGCGACGCGGTCTGCTCGGTGACAACACCGATGTAGCCGACCTTGACCCCGCCCAGCGTCTGCACGCTATAGCCGGGCAGCACCCGCTGCCCGTCCTTGTAGACGTTGGCGGCCAGGTAGGGGAAGTCGGCCCGGTCCTCGACGCGACCCTGCAGGTCGGCCAGGCCCTTGTCGAACTCGTGGTTGCCGACCGCCGAGACGGCCAGGTCACCGGCGTTCAGCACGTCGATCGTGGGGTTGTCGTTGTCGATCGCCGAGATGAAGGTGGAGGCGCCGATGTTGTCGCCGCCCGAGACCCAGGCGGTGTTGGGGTTCGCCTTGCGCAGCTCGTTGACCATGCCGACCAGCTGGGCCGCGCCACCGTTGCCGGCGGAGGGCGGCTCGAGGCGGCCGTGGAAGTCGTTGATGCTGAGCAGCTGCAGGTCGACCGGGCCGGCTTTTTTGACAGACAGGCCGACGACCACCGGGTCGTGGTCGCTGGCCCGGTACGGGTCGGCGTTGTAGAACGGCGCGTAACCGTCGTACTGGTAGGCGAACGACTCGACCGAGTTGATGTTCCAGACGTCGACGCCGGTCACCTTCGACGCCAGCGAGGCGGACGCCAGCGCGTGGTCGAGCGAACCGGACTCGCCGCCGAAGACGTACGACTTCTCGTCCGGGCCGGCGATGTTGCTGTACCCGGCGTCGGCCAGGATCTGGATCGGGTCTTCCTGGCTGTACGCGTTGAAGTCGCCCAGCAGGAGCACGTCGTCGGTCCCGAGCGACTTGACGAAGGAGGCCAGCGCGGCGGCCTGCCGCTTGCGGTCTCCGTTGTACGCACCCTGCCCGTCCCCGGTGTCCACGTTGTCCCCGGACGGCGGCGTCGAGGCGCTCTTGGACTTGAGGTGGTTGGCGACCACGGTGAAGGTGGTCGACCCGGCCGTGAAGGTCTGCGCGATCGGCTCCCGCGCGTTCGACCACACGGTCTCGTCGTTCACCGAGCGGGAGGCGCCCTTCGGGGTCACCGCGGCCGGCTTGAAGATGATCGCGGTGGTGATGAAGTCCTGCTGCTCGGCGCCCGGCAGGTCGGCCGGCGAGCGCACGTAGTCCCAGGTGTCTGCGCCGTCCTTCGCGTTCAGCGCCGCGACCAGGGTCTTCAGCGCCACCTGGGGGTCGTCCGGCTCGAAGCGGACCGAGTTCTCGATCTCCATGAGCGCGACCACGTCGGCGTCCAGCGCGCTGATCGCCTCGACGATCTTGGCCTGCTGCTTGGCCAGGGCGGCCGCGTCGGTGGCGCCCCGGGCCTCGCCACCGAAGTGGACGAAGTAGTTGAGCACGTTGAAGCTGGCCACGCGCAGGTCGCCACCGACGTTGGCCGGAGCCGCCGTACGCGGGTTGGAGTTCTTGAAGGTAGTGCTCAGCTCGGCCGGGTCGGCCGGCTGCAGGCGCCACTCGCTGAAGCCGAAGCTCAGCACGCTGGGCCCGAACTTCTCGACGGCGTCGCCGACCCGGATCGGATCGTCCTTGGTCAGGTAGGCCGGGGGCAGACCGGCGTCGGCCAGGTTGGTGGTGCGGCCGTCGTCGACCAGGAGCCGGCGGGTCTTGTTCTCGGCCTTGATCGCGTTGGCCTCGGCCGAGCCCGGACGGGCCAGGTCGGTCGGGATCGGGGCCGCCTCGTTGCCGGCGGCCAGGATGACCTCGCCGTAGCGGTTCGTGTTGTAGACGTCCGAGACCGTGTACGCACCGACGGGCGCGACCAGCATCGACTCGACCGACTCGCGGGCCGCGTCGTCCAGCGGCAGGGCCAGCGCCACCGGGGCGGGCAGCGCGACGCCGGTCGCGCAGAGCTGGGTGTCGGCCTTCGCGGTGGTGGTGATCTCGGTGAGGCCGTTGTACTCGGTGACCGTGCCGGTGACCCGCACCTGGTCGCCGATGGTGACGGCGGGCGCGTTGGCGGTGCTGGTGCCGAAGTAGACGAAGACGGCGTCCGAGGCGGTGCCGGCCGCGACCGGGCGTTCCCCGCCGGTGCCCGCGGTCTGCACATAGACGCCGTTGTAACCACCGGTGCGGTGGTCGGCGGTCACGACACCCTCGACGGTGACCTTGGTGTTGGCCACGGGGGTGGCGGCGCCGGTGCCCTGCACCTGGGCGATCGTGTGGGTGACGGCGGTGGTGCAGTCGGCCGGGGGCTCCTCGGGCTCCTCGGGCGGGGTGCTCCCGCCGTTGACCGCGCCGAACGAGCTGGTCGCGGGGGCCCGCCAGGTGCCGTCGACCTTCTGGAGCGAGAGGCCGGGCTCCTCCGAGCCGGTCTCGGCGACGCCGATGTCCACGCTCGTCTGTCCGGAGGCGGGACCGCCGGTGGCGGTCATGACACCCTCGTAGCTGAGGAACTCGGCGACCGTGCCGTCCGGCTTGACCAGGGCCACGCCGTCGGGCGCGCCGTTCTGGATGCCGTTGGCCGGGTACGTCTGGACGACGACGCCCGCCGCCGGAACGGCGCCGCTGAGCGTGGAGGTGCCGTAGGTGGCGCCCCCGGTGCCGTTGTAGAGGACGATCTGCCAGCCGGTCAGGTCGGTGCCGGCCGGGGCCTGGACCTCGATCGCCTCACCGCTGTCGGTGCCGGCGTTGTCGTAGTGGATCTCACTGATGAACGGGTCGGCCGGGTCGGCGGCCACGGCCGGTCCGGCCAGGCTCACGCCGATCACCGTCGCGAGGGCGGCCGCGCCGACCGCTCGCAGCGCCGCGGCGGAAGGACCGCCGCGCAGATATCGATGCATGGAAGATTTTCCTCCGGAGAAGGTGATTCGCCGGAGGTTAAGGACGCCGCATGACGATCAATTCTCGTTCCGGTAACGGTTAAGCATTGCAGCAGGTGAATGCCCGGTGGACAGACCCTTATCGATCGTTTTGCGGGCGCTCATTGTCCGCCTTTGTAACAACGCCCCGCCTCCCAGTCGGGAGGCGGGGCGCGGAAACGCAAATGCGAATAGTTCTCAGTGCATCATGATGGGCGCCTCGACGGCGGGCTCACCCGGCGCACCGGGCGGGGTCGCCCGCCGCTTGCGCGGCAGGAACGCGATCGGGATGAAGGTCGCGAGCACCAACGCGAACCCGACCCAGAACGTGGTCGCGAACGAGTCGGCCGCGAACTGCAGACCGCGCTGAAGGATCTCCGGCGGCAGCGGGATCTGCGCGCCGTGGTTGACCGCGATCGCCGCGCCGGCCTCGGTCAGCGGCTCACCGGTCTGCGGGTTGGTCACGCCGGGGATCTCGGCCGAGCCGTTGAGCCGGCTGGTCAGGATCACCGACATGATCGCGGTGCCGATCGAGCCACCGATCTGCTGGAGGATGTTCACCAGCGTGGAGCCGCGGGCCACCTCGAGCGGCTGCAGCGTCCGCAGGGCCGAGGTCATGATCGGCATCATCGTGCCGCCCATGCCGAGGCCCATGACGAACAGCGAACCGCACAGGAACAGGTACGACGTGTCGGTGCCGACCTGGGTGAAGCCGAAGAACCCGACCGCGATCAGCGCCATGGCGAACGGCACCGTGCGCCCGACCGGGATCTTGTCGGCCAGCATGCCGGCGATCGGCATCGTCAGCACCGCACCGATGCCCTGCGGCGCCATCAGCAGACCGGCGTCGAGGGTGCCCTCCCCGCGCACCTGCAGGAAGTAGCTCGGGAAGAGCAGACCGGCGCCCATGAACGCGATCACGAAGACGAACAGCGAGACGCTCGCGACGCTCAGGTTGCGGTTCTTCAGCAGGCGCAGGTCGAGCAGCGGGTGCTTCGGCTTGAACGAGTAGAAGACGAAGCTGATGACCAGCACCGCGCCGATCAGCATGGTCACCCAGACCTTGGTCGCCGTGATCGTGCCCTCCTCGGGCAGCGACGAGACGCCGTACAGGAAAAGGGCGAGACCGGGCGAGAGCATCAGCATGCCGACGAAGTCGAACGACTCCGACGGGTGCGCTTCGTCCTTGGGCAACGCGAACTGCGCGTAGATGAGGGCGATGATGCCGATCGGCAGGTTGATCAGGAAGACCCAGTGCCAGCTCGCGGCCTCGATCAGCCAGCCGCCCAGGATCGGGCCGCCGATCGGGCCGAGCAGCATCGGGACGCCGAGCACGGCCATCAGGCGGCCGATCCGCTCCGGGCCGGCGGCCCGGGTCATGATCGTCATGCCGATGGGCATGAGCATGCCGCCGCCGAGGCCCTGCAGGACCCGGTAGGCGACCAGCTGCTCGATCGAGCCGGCGGTGGCACAGAGCACCGAGCCGGCCGTGAAGAGCAGCAGAGCCAACATGTAGAGACGCTTGGTTCCGAACCGGTCGGCGGCCCAGCCACTGAGCGGGATCACCGTGGCCAGGGCCAGGGTGTATCCGGTCATGGTCCAGGCGACCTGCGCGTAGGTCGCGTCGAACTCGGTCTGGAAGGTCGGCAGGGCGACGCTGACGACGGTGATGTCGAGGATCGACATGATCGCGCCGAGCACCACCACCCCGGCGATCTTGAGAACCGCGGCGTCGAGCTTGCCCGGAGGCGCGGCGGCTTGATCGGTCACGAGAGAACTCCCCCAGCTTTTTTGCCCGGGTCTCGGGCCGCGCGCAGGTCAATCCGCGCGCACAGAAACGTCCATGCTGCCACTGGTGCGTTACCGGCAGCATCCCGCTTTCAGCATGCCCTCAGGTGTGAGTCACTCTCGCGGTTTCAGTCGGCCGAGGGATCTTCTTGCAGAAGTTCACGCAACAGACGCTCGTCGTCCGCACTGAGGGTGGAGACAAATCGCCGTAAAACCGTCGCTCGGTCGGGTTCGACCGCCATCAGGCGGCTCATCCGGTCTGCGACCAGACCGGCCGGTGCGCTCAGAGCTCCGTACCGGAAGGCCCTTCCGTCCCGATGACGGGCCACTGCACCCTTCTCGAACAGGCGCGTGAGAGTCGTCACAACCGTGCTGTAAGAGAGCGATCCGTCCGGTTCGAGAAGATCGCGAACCTCGCCGGGGGTCAGCGGGCGCACCGTGCCGTCGAGGACCGTCATGATCTCGGTCTCCAACTGGCCGGGCCGACGCCGGCCTCCCCCCGTCGGTGTGGTCACGCTTTCGACCCTATCGATGCTTCCTGTGCGTCGGTTGTGCGTTCGATGAAGAGGCTTTCTGTACGTCGGTGGGGCGTCAGGCGAAGAAGCTCGCTGTACGTCGGTCGCGCGTCAGTTGAAGAGCGACCGGCCCCAGAAGTCGTCGGCCGCGAGCAACCCCGGCGGGCATGCGAACAGCCCGCTCGACACGTGCCGGATGTATTCGTTCAGCTCGTCCTGCCGGGCCAGCTGGGTCTGCACCGGCACGAACTGGCGGCGCGGGTCCCGCTGGTAGGCGATGAAGAACAGCCCGGCGTCGAGCCGGCCGAGCCCGTCCGAACCGTCGACGAAGTTGTAGCCACGGCGCAGCAGCCGGGCGCCGTTGTTCTGCGTGGGATGGGCCAGCCGCACGTGGGCCGTAGTGGCGATCACCGGCTCGCCGTCGTCCCCCCGTACGGCGAAATCGGGCTCGTCGAACTCGCCCCGGCCGGTCAGGGGAGCGCCCTCACCCTTGTCGCGACCGAAAATGGTCTCCTGCTCGAGCAGCGAGGTGCGGTCCCACGGCTCGATCAACATCCGGATCTTGCGAGTGACCATGTATGACCCGCCGGTCATCCAGTCGGGCCCGTCACCTGGACGCACCCACAGATGGTCGTCGAGCAGCGCCGTCTCCTCGGCCTTCAGGTTGGCCGTGCCGTCCTTGAACCCGAACAGGTTGCGCGGGGTCGCCTGCGTGGTCGAGGTCGATGAGGTGCGCCCGAACCCGAGCTGCGACCATCGGACGCTCACCACCCCCATGCCGATGCGTGCGAGATTGCGGATGGCGTGCACGGCCACCTGCGGATCGTTGGCGCAGGCCTGCACGCAGATGTCGCCGCCCGAGATGCCCGCGTCGAGGGTGTCGCCCGGGAACTTCGGCAGGTCGGCCATCGCCGCCGGGCGCTTGCCGCGCAGCCCGAACCGGGAGTCGAACAGGCTGGGGCCGAAGCCGATCGTGAGGGTGAGGCCGGCGGAGGGCAGGCCGAGCGCCTCGCCGGTGTCCTCCGGCGGCGCCTCGGGCAGGCCACCGACCGCACCCAGGGCACCCGCCTCCTGCCCCTGGGTCATCCGGGCGGCTGCGGCCGTCCATGACTGCAGCATGTCGACCAGGGCGGCCCTGTCCTTGGTGATCACGTCGAAGGCGACGAAGTGCAGGCGGTCCTGGGCCGGGGTGATGATCCCGGCCTGTCGCTCGCCATAGAACGAGATCCGGTCCGGTGCCGGCGCGGCGGGCGCGGTGTCCTGACCCGCCGCCCGCCACGCGACAGTTCCGGCGGCCGCGGCGCCAACCACGCCGGCGCCCGCCAGTCCGATGACCTTGCGCCGTTTCATGTGAAACCTCTCCCACGTACGGCTTGTCGCTTCGGGCCCTACTTGCCGGCGACCAGCGCGGCTACCTTGCTGATCGGCTCGGACAGCGCGTTGATCTCGTCGCTCAGCACCTTGAGGTCGGCCTGGCTGAGCTTGTCGTAGAGCTTCCAGCCGTCGCCCTCGCGGTGCTTCTCGAGCGCCGCCTCGACCGAGGCGAACCGCTCGTCGAGCGTCTTGACCAGGGCGGCGTCCTTCTCCTCAAGAGCCGGGCGGAGCGCCGCGATCGCGGCCTGCGAGCCCTCGACGTTGGCTGCGAAGTCCCACAGGTCGGTGTGCGAGAAGATGTCCTCCTCGCCGGTGATCTTGCCGGTGGCGACCTCGTCGAGCAGGCCCTTGGAGCCGTTGGCGAGCTGCACCGGAGAGAGCGTGACGGTGTTCGCCTTGTCCACGATGGTCTTGACGTCGGTCAGCAGCTGGTCGGCGGTCGGGCCCGACTTGCTGACGTCCTTGGCGACCCAGAGGTCCTTCTCGATCTTGTGGAAGCCGGTCCAATCCTGGCCCGCCTCCAGATCGGCCTCGCGTGCGTCGATCTTGGGGTCGAGGTCGCCGAAGCTCTCGGCCACCGGCTCGATCCGCTCCCAGTAGGTGCGGGCGACCGGGAACAGCGCCTTGGCCTTCTCGATGTCACCGGCCTTGACCGCGTTCACGAAGGCGGTCGTCTGCTCGATCAGGGCGCCGGTCTGGCTCTTCACATACCGCTGGTAGTCCTTGGTGGCCTGGGCCAGCTTGGCGTCCTCGGTCAGCGCCGGGGCCGAGCCGGAGACCTGGAACGCGTTCCGGATGCCCTTGCCGATCATGCCGGGCTTGCAGGCGGTCTCGTACGTGCCGGCGGCCAGCTCGACGATGAGCTCGCGGGACAGGCCGGGCGCGATGTTCTCGATCTCGCCCATGACCCGGTCGCCCGGGGCGTAGACATAGAACTCGGTGACCTTGTTGCCCTTGTTCGCGATGGCGAAGGTGACGGTGCCGGCATCCGACTCGGACGCGGCGACCTTGCACTCGGTGTCCGAGGCGTCGACGGTGATCTTGCCGCTGGCGCCGGACGCCGAGTCGTCGTCGCCACCGCCGCAGGCGGCGAGCGGGACGGTCGCCGCGGCGGCCGCGACGATGGCGAGCAAACGGTTGGTGCGCATGAATCTCCTACGTGGCGGGGGTGGAGGCGGGAGCCGGTGCGGCCTTCTTCGATCGCGTCGGCCAAAGGAAGATCACGAGTACGGGGATGCCGTAGGCGAGCCAGGCGATGGTCTCGAGGACCGTCGGCGCGGGCGTGAAATTGACCATGCCGCGCAGCAGTTCGGCGTACCAGGCACCGGGCGGCCAGCTGCCGCTGATGTCGAACGCGGTGGTGTTGAGCCCCGGCAGGACACCGGCCTCCTGCAGGTCGTGCACGCCGTACTTGAGAATGCCGGCAGCGACGAGCACCAGCAGGGCGCCGGTCCAGGTGAAGAACTTGGTGAGATTGATCCGGACGGCGCTGAAGTAGAGCAGCCACCCGAGCACGACGGCGGTGAGCAGGCCGAGCGTGATGCCGATCAGGGGCCGCGCCCCGTCGGCCGAACCCTGCGCGGCCGAGTAGAAGAGGATCGAGGTCTCGAGTCCTTCGCGCACCACGGCCAAGAACGCCACGCCGACGATGGCCGACGGGCCGACCTGGATCGCGCCCTCCATGCGCCCGCGCAGCTCGGATCCCATGTGGCGGGCCATCCGCCGCATCCAGAAGATCATCCAGGTCACGAACGTGACGGCGACGATCGACGCGATGGCCTCGAACAGTTCCTGGTGGGTGAAGGAGAGCCGGGTGACGCCGAACTGGAGCAGCGCGGCGAACCCGATGCTCAGCGCGGCCGCGACCGCGACACCGGACCAGACCCACTTGAGCAGGGGCTTCCGGTCGGACTTGACCAGGAACGCGACGAGGATGGAGACCACCAGGGTGATCTCCAGGCCCTCCCGGAGGCCGATCAGGTAGATGGCCGTCATCGAACTCCTCAGGTAAGCCAACCCTAACTACGCTGAGGCTTACCTTCTTTTATTCACTTGTAGAAGTCAACTCACCGGCTCAGGACCACCACCACGCCGACCGCCGCCGCGCTCAGCAGGGTGAGCACCGGACCCCGGCGGAACGCGAGCATCAGGACCAGCGACCCGGCCAGCACCGCGTACTGCCACCACTCGGCCAGGGCGAGCGCGAGCGGGACGGCGGAGCCGAGGATCGCTCCGACCGCGCCCGGTCCTGCGCCGTCGAGGAAGGCCCGGATGCGGCGGTTGGCACGCAGGCGGTCGAACCGATGGGCTCCCAAAAGGATGAAAGCAAAGGAGGGGGCGAAAGCTACGGCGGCCGCCAGCAGGGCGCCGGCGAGACCCGCGGCCGCGTAGCCCACCACGGCGACGGTGTGCACCACCGGGCCGGGCGTGATCTGCCCGAGGGCCACCGCGTTGAGGAACTGGGCCGAGGTCATCCACCGGTAGTGGTCGACCGCGTCGGCCTGCATCAGCGGGATGATGACGAACCCACCGCCGTACGAGAGAGCGCCGACCTTGAACGCCATCCAGGCGACGCTCCCGGCGAATCCGGTCGTGGCGATCAGTGGCAGCGCGGCCAAGGGCGGGCGGCGACCGGCCGGAACGCGCTGGAAGAGGATCTCGGCGATGCCGCAGGCGATCAGCAGGAGCACCAGCCACGGCCCGATCGTCGCGGCGCCGGCCGCACCCAGAAGCAGATAGACCAGCCACCGGCTCCGGGCGGGTGCGCGCTGCCAGCCCGGGCGCACGAGGCTCCAACCCGCCTGAACGGCTACCGCGGCCACGGCCGACCCCGCTCCGGCGCCGGCCGCCGTCACCCACAGTGGAGGTTCGCCCTCGAGAAAGAGCATGGCCAGCACCAGGATCGCGATGAGTCCCGGCACGATGAAGGCGAGCCCACCGACCACGGCGCCGGCCCGGCCGCGTACGCGCCAGGCCGTGAAGATCGCCAGCTGGGTGGAGGCGGGGCCGGGCAGCAGGTTGCAGGCGGCGATGGCGTCCTCGAACTCCTGCGCGTCGAGCCATCGGCGGTCGTCGACGCAGAGTTTGCGGAGGAGGGCGATGTGCGCGGGCGGCCCGCCGAAACCCACGCAGCCGATCCGTCCCCATTCGCGGAAGACGGTGCCCAGACCGACGGTCGCGGTCATGCGTGGTCCAGGTGCAGCAGGTAACGGATCCGTTCGTCGAGCTCGTCGGCCACCGTCTCGAACAGGGACGGGTCGCGGGCGGGGTCGGCGACGCTCCAGTGCAGTGCCCCCGGATATTCCGGGCAGACCTCGCGCACCTTGTCGCACAACGTGATGACGCGGTCGAAGCTCCGGCCGGTGAACTCGTCGAGATGCTTCGACCGGGCGGCACCGAGGTCGAGACCGCGCGCGGCCATCACCTCGACGGCCCTCGGGTGGATCGGCTTGGGCGCGCTTCCGGCGCTGTACGCCTCGACGCCGGCCCGCCGCGCGAGAGCTTCCGCCATCTGGGAGCGCGAACTGTTGCCCGTACAGAGAAACAGCACCCGCGCTCCCCGTGACGAGGGCGTCGGCGGGGCCACCCACCGTAATCCCGGGTGCAGCGACCCACCGGCGGCGGCCAGCAGGTCGCCGCACCGGGTGAGATCGAGCCGGTAGTACGTGTCGCGACCGTCGGCCGAGCTGCGCCGCGCCCGCACGAGGGAGGCCTTGCGCAGCTGACCCAGGTGGTACGACACCAGGTTCTGCGGCTGCCCGAGGCGGGCCGTCAACTCCTGCACGCGCAGGTCGCCCGGGGCGAGCGCGCTCAGCAGCGCCCATCGCACCGGGTGGCCCGCGGCCCGGAACACGTCCGGCGGTCCTGTCTCCACCGCCGCAGATTACATCAAACTGACTTGATGTTTTTGGGTGGTGTGCCGGCCATTCGCCTGCCTCCGCTTTGTCGACTTCGTCGACGCCGGACCGAGAGTTTCGGCGGCCATAAAGCCGCAGCTCATGCTTGCGCGCGGCCGGAACGCCGCGGACCGGAGCCTCGGAAGTTTCCGAAAGCTATTGACACCTTTCGATTTGAGGTCGGAGACTGCGATTTCGGGAGCGCTCCCAATTCCCCGGAAGGAGAAGCTCTGTGATCACCCGTCCCCGCCTCCACGCGGCGGTCCTGACCCTCGCGGCAGCGGTCACGATCGGCGCCGCGGCGGCCACCACCATCTCCGCGGCGGCCATCGCCATCCCCGCCCAGGCGGCTCCGGGCGTCGAGGACGAGGGCGCCGCGTGCGCCGTCCCCACCCTCCCCGACGCCGGCTCACTGCCCACCGACGCCAAACTCCCCGACCCGTTCCAGCGGCTCAACGGCACCCGCATCACCACCCGGGCCGACTGGACCTGCCGCCGTGAAGAGATCAAGCGCCTGGCCGAGAAGTTCGTCTACGGCGAGAAACCGGCCAAGCCACAGTCCGTCACCGGCACGGTCTCCAGCAGCTCGATCACCGTGAACGTCTCGCATCAGGGCCGCAGCTCCAGCTTCTCGGCCCGGGTCGAACTGCCGAGCGGCACCGGCCCGTTCCCCGCCGTCGTCGTGCTCGGCGGGTTCGGCGCCGACACGGCCGCCATCAAGGCCGCCGGCGCCGCGGTCATCAACTACGACCCGTACGCGGTCGGCAAGGAGGGCACACCCCGCACCAACAAGCAGGGCGCGTTCTACAGCATCTATGGCGCGACCAGCCCGACCGGCCTGCTGATGGCCTGGTCGTGGGGCGTCAGCCGGATCATCGACGTCATCGAGCAGTCCGGCGGCACGATCCTGCGCCCCGACGCGACCGGCGTCACCGGTTGCTCCCGGTTCGGCAAGGGTGCGTTCGTGATCGGCGCGTTCGACCAGCGCATCGCGCTCACCATGCCGATCGAGTCGGGCACGGCCGGCGCGCCGATCTTCCGCGGCGTCCCCGGCGAGGGCGCACAGAGCCTTTCTTCCGCGTACGGGGAACAGCCGTGGCTGGGCGACGCGTTCGGCAGCTTCACCGGCAGTCCGCAGCGTCTCCCGGTCGACACGCACGAGATCGCGGCCATGGTCGCCCCGCGCGGCCTGTTCATCATGGACAACCCGCACATCGCGAACCTGGGCCCGCGCTCGGCGAGCGTGGCCGCCTTGGGCGCGGCCGAGGTCTACAAGGCGCTGGGCGCGGGCGACGCCATCTCGTACTGGTCGGACGTCACGGACGGCACTCACTGCGCCAGCCGTTCCGAGTGGCGCACGCCGTTGCAGCAGAACATCCGTCGGCACCTGCTGAAGACCGCCAACGACCCCGGGGTGATCCGCATCTCGGCCAAGGCCCAGGGCCGCCTGTCCGACTGGGCCACCTGGACGACCCCGACGCTGGACAGCACCCCGCCGCCTTCGACGCCGCCGCCTTCCACCCCGCCGCCTTCGACCCCGCCGCCTTCGACCCCGCCGCCTTCGACCCCGCCGCCTTCGACCCCGCCGCCTTCGACCCCGCCGCCTTCGACCCCGCCGCCTTCGACCCCGCCGCCTTCGACCCCGCCGCCGGCAAGTGGATGCACAGCCTCCGCTTCCGTCAATGCCTGGACCGGCGGTTTCGTGGCAACAGTCCGGGTAACGGCCGGTTCCACACCCGTCAACGGCTGGACTGTCGGCATAACGCTCGCGTCAGGAGCCACCGTCACCAATTCCTGGAACGCGAACCGAACTGGCACAACCGGCGCCCTGCAATTCACCAACGTCGCCTACAACGGCCAGATCCCGGCCGGCGGCTACACCGAATTCGGCTTCCAGGCCACCGGTTCCCCCGGCACCCTGACCCCGTCCTGCAGTTAGGGAAAAGGTGGCGGCCGCGCCTCTTCTCCTTCTGAGCTACCAGGGCTTCGCAGCGCGGACGGGATTCGAACCCGCACGTGTCCCGGGTGAAAGCCGGGCGACTCTACCTTTCGTCCACCGCGCCTCCGGGCCCTGTTTCGTGGGTCGAACCATGAAACAGGGCCCGCCGTAGGCCGTACGGGATTCGAACCCGTGATCTCCTGATCGAGAGTCAGGCGAGTTGACCGCTACTCCAACAGCCCGCAAACAAAAAGACCGCCCTTTCCCCGTACGGGAGAGGGCGGCGCAACCACGCACGAAGCGGCTACGTTCCTTCGCCCCTGAGGGACCGTTCGGTCTCGTGCCCGGTGTGCGTCATGGACACCAAGTTAGGGCGGTTCCGCCGCTCCCGCAACGCATTTACCAAGCGGCATACTGCCTGCGTGGATGATGCCCCGAGCTCGGAACGGCTGGTCTTCTTCACCGACGCCGTCGCCGCGATCGCGATGACCCTGCTCGTTCTGCCGCTGCTGGACGTCATCACCGACCTGAGCGAGGGCCATCCCGGCCTGGACGAGCTGTTGCGCGATCACCGCCTGGAGTTCGGGGCGTTCCTGCTGAGCTTCAGCGTGATCTTCCGCATCTGGTGGGCCCACCATCGGATCTTCCGGCACGTGTCCCGGCTCAACCCGCGGCTGGTCTATCTCAGCGCACTGTGGACGCTGGCGATCGTGTTCCTGCCGATCCCGACCGCGCTGATCACGGCGTACGAGCCGTCGCCCGGAACCGTGGCGATCTACGGCGGCACGTTGGCCCTGGCCAGCGGCTCACTCGCGCTCATTTCCGGGTACGCCCGCCGGCACCCCGAGCTGAGTGACGGCCGCACGCCCGTCCCGGCCGAGATCGTGCTCGGGAACTTGGCCACGTTCCTGGTCCAGCTGCTGGCCACGGTGGTCGGCGCCGTCTTCGCCGACCGGGTCAACTTCTGGGCGTTCCTCCTGATGTTCCTGACGCCCCTGCTCGAACGGGTGCTCCGGCCGGTCGCCCGCTGAGCCGGTTCCTCACCATTTCATGCCACTCGGGCGCAAACGATGCATGCTCTCGATCTTGTCGGGCAACCGTGGAGCTGGACACGGCAAGACCGACGAATCAGGAGCAAGTCATGGAAACGCGTTCTTTCCGGATCGTCACCCTCGGCGCGCTGGCCGTAGGCCTTACGCTCGGCTCGCAGGCCTGCGCGAACACCAGTAGCGACGACACCGCCTCCACCCCGGTGAACGCCGCTGCCCAGTCAAGCGCCCAGCCGTCCACGTCCGCCTCGTCCCGGCCCGCGGGCGCCCCGTGCACCAACGAGGACGTGGCCGTCGAGATCACCTTGCAGCCCGACCGGAAGGACGGCGCGCAGCGGGCGCTGGTCGCGCTCACCAACAAGTCGGACTCGGACTGTGGCGTCAACGGCCGCGCCGCGATCTCGCTGCGCAACGCGGCCGACGAGGTCGTCGACGTGCCTACCAAGGAGGTCAACCAGCCCGGCGCGGCCGTCCCGATCATGCTGAAGTCCGGCAGCAGCGCCTTCCAGGGCATCAAGTGGACCCCGTGCGACAAGGGCGACACCACCTGCGGCGCCGGCAACACTCTGTCGTTCAACTTGCAGGCCTCCACCGACGGCCCAGCGGCCAAGCTGATCAACTTCCCGGCCCCGGAGAAGAGCAACATCACCATGAAGTCCCTCCAGGTCGGCACCCTGCAGCCCGCCACACAGGGCGTCGTCGCCTGGTGAGGCGTGGTCAGAACAGAGCTCCAGCCGGCAGCTCTGCTTCGGCACATTTACCCGCGAGCGGGCATTCGCTACATATCGGGTCCTGTGGTCGGCACAGAGTATTGGCCAAGTCGATCAGACCGAGATGAGCGCTACGGGCATCGGCGTCGATACCGATCATCCGAGCGACCTCCAGCCGACCGTCGGTCAGACGATTTCGCCGGCCGACGGTCGGCTTTCCGCTGAAACGCGCAGCGACCCTCAGTACACCCTTGGTGACGAGTACGGGCTCCTCGGACTCGTCCTCGTCGTCGTCCCGCACGGCTGGCACCGCTAGGACGGCGAGGTCGGCCAGGGACTCGTTCAGCCCGTGCCCACGACGGAGAGCTGCATCGTCGTTGAGGGCATCAGGCTGCTTAGCAAAGATCCGGGCAAGATCAAGAATGGCTTCGACACGGGCCGCCCGGTCGGTGAACTGTCCGATGCGGCGCAGGTTCTCCTCGTGGCGGAGAGTCTCCTGCGGTTCAGTCCACTCCCCGACCACACGCCAGACCCTGCGGACCACGTCCTGGGGCGCCCGGTCCAGCAGGAGCTCGCCCTGGATGAGCTGCCAGCGGGTCGTCGCCCGGAGCCACGGGAGACCGTTGACCTGGCCTGCTTCAAACCATCCGGCCAAAGTCGCCGCGACCTCGCGGGTGGAGACATGAGCCTCGCGATCGGCTCGGAGCGACTCCAGGACAGCCCCGCCCAGTTGCTCACCCAGCAGCGGCGGCACAGCGTTGCCGATCTGCCGGAACGCCGCCGAGGGCGGTCCCGCGAAACGGAAGTCGTCCGGAAAGGTCTGGAGACGAGCAGCCTCGCGGACGGTGATGGTCCGGTGCTGTTCCGGGTGGATGTACCAGTAACCGTCCTTGGCGATGTGAGCGGTAATGGTCCGGGACAGGCCGTGCATGTCGAGACGCTTGTACTTGTCGTCGAAAATGTCGTCCCGATACCGCTTCATCTCCGCCGGCAGGTCGGAGTAACGCGTGTTGGCATCCATGAGCTTGAACGCCTTCAGGTCGTCGTCGCGGACCGGCCGCGTGATGTGGTCGAAGACCTTTGTGTTGTCCTCGGGCTCCACGTTCCGGCGCATCCTGCGCTGATACTCCGTCTTGGGACCCGTGTAGTCCGCCCAGCCCTCGGCACCGCCTTCAGGCCGCCAACCGCCTTCGACCGACGGCAGATCGCTGATGGCGTTCCAGACAGTCGGACGTTCGGAGGACTCGGTCGGCCACTGGAACTCCTTGCCGTCGCGGAGAGCTACCAGGATCAGCCGCTGCCGGAACTGAGGCACGCCGTAGCGCCAGGTGTCGACGGCCCGCTCCTCGACGGCGTAGCCGAGGGATTCCAGCTCATGCACCATCGTCCGGAGAATAAACATCTCCTTGTCGAGAGCCATGTCCGGCACATTTTCCATGAGCACGGCCGGGGGCCGGGCGAGCCGGATCACCTCGAGAAACGATCGCCACAGGTCACGGCGCTCGTCGTACGGATCGCGGAGACCCGAGCGCACACGATGCCTGATCTTGGAGCGGCCCGCCTTGGAGAACGGCTGACACGGCGGTCCGCCGGCAAGCAGTTCGACCCCGGCTTCCCGAATCAGATCGGACACCTGCCGGATCCGATCGGGGTCGCCCAGATCCCAGTCGACGCTGAGGCCGGGATGGTGGTGCCGATGCGTCTCCACGGCCTCGGGGTAATGATCCACCGCCAGCACAACCTGGTAACCAGCGTCATGGAGGCCGAGACTAAGCCCGCCCGCACCGCTGAACAGATCGGCCGCCAGGCGGCTGCCTTGTGCCCTCGCCTTGGCCGCGAACTTCAGCATCTCGCTCGGGTCGTCGGTCGCGTCGGGGTGCGCCGGCAGTTGCACGAACGGGCCACGGATGAGCTTGACGCCATAGAACCCCTGCTTGGCTGGTGGATCGTCCGTCAGCTGGGCAGGATCATCGGCAGGGCTCACGAATGGGCAGGCTACCGGCACAGCAGCCCCGTCCCCAACAGCAACACCGTTAGGCACCGGTTCGGGTCTGGCCACCGGCTTTCCGATCAGGGAAGGAATGGTACGTACCGAGAGACCCCTACCGGACCGTCGGCATGCCGGACGACTGGCCGTGCAGAATCGGACACCCGGAAGGATGGGATCACCCCGTCCGAAAAGCTGACATCTGTCTTCAGATCTCATTTCGAACCGCCGTGGCAGGATCCGTCGGCGGGTTCATCCTTATGCTGAGGACCCTGCCCGATCGGTGAAGTCCTGCAAAGCTCCGATCCGATCGTCGACCGGCATCCGGAGAGGAATATGTCCACCGTCAGCCCTCACCCGGCCCATCGATCAGCACTGTTTTCCACGCCCATGCCGGAGGCCACCGGTGCGTGAGGCGGATCAGGATTTCTACGCCTACGCGGTTCTAGAGGACGTCCGGGCATACGCGGAAATCAACGATGTCGATCCGCAGGACGCTTTTGCCGGCATGGTGCTCGAACAACTGGCGAGCGAGGGACTGACCGAGGACGCCGAAGTCGTCCGTTTCAAGGACCACGGAGTGGAGGTCAGTGGATACGGCGTCGCGACCGACGACGCGGTCCTCGACCTGTTCGTCACCAACTACAGCCCACGCGCCGATGACGGCTGGAAGGTCAACCGATCGGACATCGAGGCCGCGTTCCGGCGGCTCGAGAACTTCCTTGCCCGGAGCCTGTCCGGCTCACTGGCCAGGAAGGGCCCGTCCAGCGAATTGACCGGCATGATCGAACGGGTCGTGGATGCCTACGGCCGGGTGGACAAGATCAGGTTTGTCTACATCACCAATGCTCGCAGCGTCCTTCGCGAACCGCTCTCGGCGTTGACATTTCAGGGGCGGGACATCGTCCTGGATGTCTGGGATCTCCGGCGGCTGGCGAACTGGAATGCGTCAGGCAGCAGCGCCGAGCCCATCGTGGCGGAGTTTCCCGCTGGCCTTCCGTGCCTGGGCACACCGACCACGACCGAGGACTACTCGGTGTTCCTCACGATCGTGCCCGGCTTGGACCTTGCGGAACTCTACTCCCGTCACGGCGCCCGGCTGCTGGAACGCAACGTACGGGCTTTTCTTCAGGTTCGCGGCTCGGTCAACGCGGGAATCCAGCGCACCCTTCGCGAGCACCCCGAAAGGTTCCTTGCCTACAACAACGGGATCGCCGCCACCGCTTCACGGGTCGACCTCGAAACGGACGAGTCCGGTCAGCGCGTCATCCGCCGGCTGCACAACCTGCAGATCGTCAACGGCGGCCAGACCACCGCCTCGATCCAGTACGCCAAGCGCACGACGGACATCAGCCGGGTCCAGGTTCAGATGAAGCTGACGGTCGTGTCGCCGGATCAGCTCGAGGAGATCGTCCCGAAGATCTCCGCCTACTCCAATACTCAGAACCGTGTGACCGCCTCCGACCTGCGGGCCAACGCGGGCTACCACGTCGATGTCGAACGCATCATGCGCACCCTGTGGGCGCCGCCCGGCCCGGCTCACGACAGCGACACCCACTGGTTCTACGAGCGGGCGCGCGGCCAGTACGCCACCGCACTGGCGGCCGAAATGACCCGCTCCAAGCAGAAGATCTTCAAGACCATCAATCCGGCCGATCAGAAGATTACCAAGTCGGATCTGGCCAAGTTCGAGATGTCCTGGCGGATGCGGCCCCAGCAGGTGAGCCTCGGCGCCGAGAAGAACTTCACGTTGTTCTCCGAATTCATCGAGGAACAGCCCCCGCTGGTCGACAAGGAGTATTGCCAGCATCTCGTGGCGAAAGGCATCCTGTTCCGCCAAGCCGACAAACTGGTGTTCCAGCAGAAGTTCGGGGGCTACAAGGCCAACATCGTGACCTACACGATCGCCAAGCTCGTGCACGCCACAGGCGGCCGGGTGAACCTCGATCGGATCTGGCGCGAGCAGCGTCTTTCCCCTGCTATTGCTGAGGCCGTGAGTGAACTCGCCCCGCTGGTGCAGAAGGTGATCGTTTCGCCGCCCGGCGCGGGCAATGTCGGCGAGTGGGCCAAGAAGGACGGCTGCTGGGATGCAGTGCGCGACATCGACTGGACGCCCCCGCCGCAGCTGGAGGCGGAGCTGACCATGGTGGACAGATATCCGAACGACGTCGATGCGCTGCAGCAGAGCGCGGTCGGCGACTGGGAGGATCTCGCCGCCTGGGGAGCGGAAAGCGGGTATTTCGACGCCGGCCAGCGGAACATCGTGCGGGACGTTGCGCACGCCCTCTCCGACGGCAACACACCGGCCGGAAGACAGTTACGGGCCGCCTCCCTTCTCATGGAGATCGCCCGGAAGAGCGGGTTCCGCCCCACCCGCGAGGATCGCTGACAGCCGAAAGCATCGAGGAACCAACGATGACTGCCTGGATCGCCGAAGTCCCCACCCACGGATCCGTCGAACTGCCCCCCGATCCGCATGCTTTGGACGCTCTGGGCCGGAACCATTCGCTGGAGACTGCGCTGGCCGACCTCGTAGACAACTCGGTGGACGCGGGTGCGGGCAACGTCCTCATCCGGTTCATCCGCAACGAGGGGCGCCTCATCGGTCTGTACGTGGTCGATGACGGAAAAGGCATGACGCCCGAAGGCATCGACACAGCGATGACGCTCGGCGGTCGTCGCGCCTACGACAATTCTGACCTTGGCCGGTTCGGCATCGGCCTGAAGGCCGCCTCGTTCAGCCAGGCAGAGAGCCTCACCGTCCTCAGCCGGGCGTCCGGGCATCCGGCGGTCGGGCGCCGATGGCTTCACGAGCAGGACAGGACAACGTTCCACTGCGATCTGGTTCCGGCTGAGTTCGCCGAGACAGAACTCGGCCGGCCTTGGCCCTTCTCTACATCGACGTCCGGGACAGTCATCCGGTGGGACCGTGTGGCCGGCTTCCCGGCTGTGGAAGACTCCCAGCAGGTCACCACCTTTCTCACACGCAGCGTCGAGCACCTGCGCGGGCACCTCGGGCTGATGTTCCATCGCCTGCTGGCGGCCGGCCGGGTACGGATCATGATCGACGCCGAAGACATCACCGCCGGCACCGGAGTTCCGACCGAGGTGACTCCGATCGATCCCTTCGGCTATCCCAAGCCCGCGCTGGGCTGGCCCCGGACACTTATCGCCGACTCCCCCCGCGGACCGCTGAAGATTGTCTGCCACCTGTGGCCGCGAAAGTCCAACGCCGTGGAGTACCGCCTACCGGGCGGGGCGGAGAACCGGCAGGGACTCTACTTCTATCGTCACGACCGGCTCCTGCACGCCGGTGGTTGGGAAGGCATCCATGCTCCCGACAAGAAGCTGCAGCTCGCAAGGGCCAGCGTCGACATCGACGGCGACCTGGCCGGCATGTTCGTCATGAACCCGGAGAAGTCCCGGGTCACCGCCGGCGCGGACTTCGCTCCCGCGGTGACTGCGGCCCGCGCGGATGACGGCACCACGATGTCGGACTACCTACGGGCCGCCGAGGAGATGTGGTCGACCAGTAACCAGCGGGCCACCGCACAGCGGCGTGCCGTCATTCCACCCGGTAAAGGGCTCAACCCCAAGGTCGTACGGGAAATCCTCGATGAGCTTCCGCAACTTCCCGCAGATTCACTCAACATCCTCTGGGCGAAGTTCGACAGCGATGACTTCTTCGAGGTCGACCGGGCGACCCAGACCCTCCGGCTGAACAACCGCTACCGAGCCGCGATCCTCGGGGGACGCCGGGGCGGACTCAACGATGTTCCCCTACTCAAGGCGACCTTGTTCCTGCTCGTCGAGAACGTCTTCCAGGGCGCTCATCTCGGAGCTCGCGACAAGGACAACATCGAACTCTGGCAGAACATCCTCACTGCTGCGGCTCGTGCCGAGCTCGCCTCTCATGTGGGTCGTTCATGAGCGAGCAGGGGCGGCACCTCACCCGCGAGAGTTTCATCGAATATCTGAATGCCGACTACCCGGTCGACCTTCCGATCGACGGCGAGCCGCGCGTGCTGATTTTCGTCGATACAGACAATCGGCGGATCGGGCTACGGGTCTCCGCAGGAGCAGGCGAGAAGGCCAGGCCGACCGGCCTGGAACACGTCAAGATCCTGGCCGTGCACCACCAGGGTCAACGGATGATCGAGGTGGAGATCGATGAGCCTCGGCTGTTCGTGGACGCGTATCCGATTCTCCGCGGCGTCGCCGATCGGATCCAACTGGACCGTATGTCCGTTGCCCGTGCCCTGAGCGAGACGCTGCGCAGGCTGGGTCATCTCATCAAGGCCGAACAGAGCCTGACCCGAGAGGTCGAGACCGGCCTGATCGGTGAGCTGACCCTCCTGGCCGGCCTCGTCACGGTCATGCCACCGGAGCTGGCCCTCACGGCATGGCGGGGTGGCTCCGAGGAACACGATTTCGGGTTGCCGTCGGTCGACGTCGAGGTCAAGACGACGACGTCGGAGAGCCGCAGCCACCGGATCTCGTCAGCGACGCAGCTGCAGGCGACGGGTGAGCGGGCCCTCTGGTTGCTGTCGATGCAACTGACCGCGGCCGGCACCGACGGAACCACCGTCGCCGCGCTGATCGAGCGGGTACGTGCCCTCTTCACCACGCCGCTTCTCCGCGACGAATTCGATTCCCGGGTGCAGGCCGCGGGCTGGGCCGAGCGTTACGCGAACAGTTCGCTTCAGCGCTGGCGGTTCCGATCCGAGCCTGCCATCTATCACGTCGCCGGCAACTTCCCCCGGCTGACCGCCGAACAGCTCGCCTTTGCCGGGACAGATCTCAACGTCATCACCGACATCCGATACCGCATCGACCTCTCCGGCCGTACGGGTGATGAGGCGCCCGAACCGCTACGAGCCGCCGTGCAAGCCGGACGACAGGAGCTTCCGTGAGCGACAACATCGCCACCGCGTACAGCGCTGCCCTCGACGCGATGGGGCGGACCGGCCCGAAGAGCCTGCACCAGCTGGCGGGCCTGCTGGGAGATGAGGATGTTGTCGCGGACGGCTCGGCCCTGCTCTCCTATCTCCGATCCGCAGGGCCGGAGGACGCTCTGCGGCAGCAGTTCACGCACGTCCTAGCCGGCTGGGACCACATCCAGACGGACGCCAAGTGGGCCGCGGGCACTGACGCCAATACCGCCGAACGGCGCGACGCCATCATCGGTGCGCTGGTGCTGGACGCCCCGACCCGGGAACTGTTCGCCGACCGCTTCCCCTTCGCGGCGTCTTTCGGCCCGATCGTCATCGCGGACGACTGGGAGGAGTGGCGTACCGAGGAACGCCGGCACGACCGCAACTTCTACTGGGCGCATTACCGCAGATACCTCTTGGACAAGGGCTGGGCTCCCGAAGCGGTCAATGGCCTCGACCTGGCTACGGAAGAGGTGGTCCGGCGCCTCTCGGATCCGACACGCACCCACGCCTACCAGGCCAAGGGTCTGGTGGTCGGCTACGTCCAGAGCGGCAAGACCGCCAACTTCACCGGCGTGATCGCCAAGGCGGTGGACGCCGGTTACCGACTCGTCGTGGTTCTGACCGGAACGACGAACATGCTCCGAGCCCAGACCCAACGCCGGCTCGATCTGGAGTTGCTGGGCCGGGAGAACCTCGAACTCGAAATCTCCGCTCACGACAAGACGGCTCACGAGTACGAGGACGACCCCGACTGGGAGGCGGACAAGTTCATCCGGCACGGGGGACGGCCGTCGGACGCCGGATATCCGGATATCCGGCGACTGAGCACACATTCGTGGGACTACCGCCGGTTGCGGCAGGGATTCTCGGCCCTCGAGTTCCACCGCCGGGAACGCACCAAGAACCTCTTCGAACCGGTCAACCTGTTCACGAGTGACGCACGGCTCGTCGTCGCCAAGAAGAACAAGAGCGTTCTGCAGGACCTCGTCGCCGATCTCGGGCGGATCAGCGATCGCCTGGGTGAGGTACCGGTGCTGATCATCGATGACGAATCCGACCAGGCCTCGGTCAACACGACCAGCCCGGCGAAATGGAAGAACGACAGCAAGGAACGAACCGCGATCAACGAGCTGATCGGGCAGCTGCTCGGCATGATGCGCCGAGCCCAGTACGTGGGCTACACGGCGACACCGTATGCCAACGTCTTCGTCGATCCGTCCGACGTCGAGGACATCTTCCCCCGTGACTTCCTGGTCTCCCTGCCCCGTCCGCCGGGCTATATGGGTGCGGAAGACTTCCACGACTTCGACTCCGACATGCCGCTCGAGCAGCGCAGCATTGCTGAGTCACAGGAACGCCGGCACGTACGCCTGCTCAGCGAAGAACCGGCCGAGGACGAGCTCTTCACCGCACTGGACATGTACGTGCTGACGGGGGCCGTCAAGCTCTACCGGGAGCGTCATGGCTACGCGAGCTACCGTCACCACACGATGCTCGTCCACGAGGCGATGGGTCGCGATTCGCACAAGGAGACCGCCGCCCTCATTACCCGGATGTGGCGTAACGGGGACTACCGCGGGCCGAGCGGACTCCGCCGGCTCCGCCGCCTGTACGAGAAGGACGTTCTCGAGGTCAGCCGGCTCACCGCACCCGACCATCCGACCCCGGCCGACTTCGACGATCTCAAGGTCGACATCGGTATGGCCCTCAACCTGATGACCCCGCCGGACCGGGACGCCAGCCCCGTCCTCGTCGTCAACAGCGATCCGGATCTCGAGAAACAACAGGAGAGCCTCGACTTCGACCGTCGAAAGGTGTGGCGCATCCTGGTCGGTGGGAACAAGCTGGCACGGGGTTTCACGGTCGAGGGACTCACCGTCACCTACTACCGACGGGCCACATCCCAGGTCGACACGCTCATGCAGATGGGACGCTGGTTCGGATTCCGCCCCCGGTTCCGTGACCTGGTACGGATCTACACCACCGAAGACCTGCACAGCATGTTCGCCGCGGCGTGTCAGGACGAGGCATACCTGCGAGCCGAGCTACAGCGCTACGCACAGCCGAACAACGGTCAGTCGCAGATCACGCCTAGGCAGGTTCCTCCCCTTATCGCTCAGCACCGTCCCGACCTCCGGCCTGCGGCTCGCAACAAGATGTGGAATGCCCGGCTCGTCGAGCGCAGCTCGCCGGGCGAGCCCATGGAGCCGGTCGCCTATCCCGACCCGAACAAAGGCACCCGGAAGACCGAGACCAACAACAAACTCTGGCTTCCCGTACTCGCGCGCGCCACCGAACGGGAGATCCAGAAATTTCAAACTGTTCGGGCGGTCAAAGTCGGTGATAAAACCAGCACCCGACTGGTGAACACCCGGTATGACGCTCGCGTGGCCATCGTTTCGCACACGGAGATGCTTGCGATTCTGGACGGGATCCAGTGGAACGGCGACGATACCTTCAAGCCTGAGATCGCCTGGCTTCGATCTCTTCGGTCGGACCAGCTAGATCGTTGGGTGGTTCTCCTCCCCTTGCAGAGTTCAGGCAAGGGGGCCCGCCAGAAAATCATGGGCCATGGCCCGTTCGATGTATTTCAGCGCATCTGGACGCCGAACCGCGGTTCGCTCCGGGTGATCAGTGAGTTCCGGCACCGCAACGCCGCCCACCGTATCGCGGGTCTGTCGACTTCTGTTGCGGACCCGGCCGCTGACGCCCTTCACCAATCCGCGACCGGCTCGGTGCTTCTGTATCCGGTTGCCGAGAAGGACGATATCGAGTCGAGCAGATCAGCCAAGGCGGCCGAGGAATCGCCCAGTGACATCCCGACGGGCCGGATCACCCTGGCATTCCATATGGTGACGCCGATGAGCACGATGCCGCTTAACGGCAGGCTCATCAAGTGGCAGGCTCGCGACAGCCGAAAGCCGACCGCCTTGGTCGTGGACGCGCAGCCCGGAGACTCATGACCAAGCTGGTCCGGCGGTGAAATCCACCGAGAGCCGTCAGCAGTCACCCGCGCGGGTGCCCCTGAACGCGGCCGTCTCCGATCAGATGAAGCGCATGCCGCGGGAACGCACGGCGCCCGAAATGAAGCTGAGGCGTGAGCTTCACCGGCGCGGAATGCGCTTCCGGGTCAATTTCCGGGAGCTGCCGGGCCGGCCTGACATCGTGTTCACGAAGGCGCGTCTGGCAGTTTTTGTCGACGGCTGCTTCTGGCACATGTGCCCCACACACTCGACCATGCCGAAAAACAACGGTGACTGGTGGCGGGAGAAGCTGTTCCGCAACGTCGAGCGCGATCGGGAGAAGGACGCCAAGCTTGCTGACCGGGGCTGGACGGTGGTGCACGTCTGGGAACACGAAGGCGTCGTCGAGTGCGCCGATCGGATCGAGGAGCTGTACGGGTCGATCCGATCGGCTGATTCCTCCACACCGGGCTGAAACGCCTTCGTGCTCTTGAAGGACGCTGTGGCATCCTGGTCGTCATCGACAACGTGCTGGAGGAACAGGTGGCTGAGAGAACGTGGTACGACGTGTCGCCGTCCGCCGCGCGACTGACTGGGTCATTACGTGACATCGGCTACGACTTCACGACAGCCGTCGCGGACATCGTCGACAACAGCGTCGCCGCGGGGGCGACGCGTGTCGAGATTCTGGTCGAACATGACGGAGCCGAGTCGCGCGTCTTCATCACTGACGACGGCTGTGGCATGTCCGCACAGGGCCTGCTGGAAGCGCTCCGATTCGGGACACGCCGGGCCTACGGCCGAGGCGAGCTGGGCCGCTACGGTCTTGGACTCAAGACTGCCTCACTCTCCCAGTGCCGGGTACTCACTGTGGTGAGCCGCAACTCCGAGAAGGCGGTCCGGGTGAGCGCCCGCTCACTCGACCTCGACCTGATCGAGGAGTGGGACCAATGGGTGATCGTCGACCCGACCAACACCGAGCCAAGCGCCAAAAGAGCACGTCAGTGGCTTTCCGAGGGCACGGGCACAGTGGTGATCTGGGAGGTCCTCGACCGCGTGCTCCCGGAGAAGAAGCCCGAGGGAGGTTGGGCACGTCGACGTCTCGAGACGCTGGCCGCCCGCACAGCGGAGCACCTCGGCATGGTTTTCCATCGCTTCATCGAGGGCGTTGAGGGACGACCGCAACTGGTGATCACGGTGAACGGCCAGAAGGTCGTCGCCTGGGACCCGTTCGCACGCCACGAATCCGCCACGCAGGAGCTCCCCCGGCAACGCTTCGAGGTGGAGGCGGGCGGGGTGGTCGGTCAGGTTGCCCTCCGGCGTTTTGTGCTGCCGGCCAAGGACAGATTCAGCGAGCCGGCCGAGTTCGAACGCCTCTCCGGCCCTCTCAACTGGAATCGTCAGCAGGGCCTGTACGTCTACCGGGCCGATCGGCTCGTGCAGTGGGGCGGATGGGCCGGAATCCGCGGGATTGACGAGCACACCAAGCTTGCCCGCGCCTCAATAGAGTTCGACACCGATCTGGACACGACCTTCAACATCAACGTGGCGAAGATGCGCGTCACGCTGCCCGCCCAGCTGAAGAGTCTGATCGAGCCTGCGGTCAATGAGCTCTGCGTGCTGGCCGACGACGCGTACCGGAAGACGTCGCGGGCGACGAACACGCCGGTGCCCGCCAACTTGGGCGCGCCGCCCGAGGCGCGTGCGGCCGCTCAGGCCGCGATGTCGGCCGGACTGGCATTGCGGATGGCCGCGATGCAGGCGGATCAGTGGCAGGCATGGGAGCAGATCGAGACGATCATCCGCGAGCAGTCTCCCGATGTGGCGGAGTTGCTGGGCCTGCAGAACTGAGCCCCCACCCATTCCCGGACGAAGACCCAGGGAGAGATACAGGTTTGTGCCAGGGCCTGCCCAAGGTTGGTCCTGGCACCCACCGCGCGTCCGATCCGGGCGTGGTCTTCGACACGAGATCGAGGACGACTAGGCCACGGCGTCGAGCGTTTCCAGGGCCTCGCGGTCGAGCTTCAGGGCGCCGGCCGCGAGGTTCTCGCGTAGGTGCTTCACCGAGGACGTGCCGGGAATCAGCAGGATGTTGGGTGCCTGGTGCAGCAGCCACGCCAGCGCCACCGTTTTGGGGGATTCGCCCAGGCGGGCGGCCACCGCGTCGAGGGTGCCGGACTGCAGCGGGGTGAAGCCGCCCAACGGCCAGAACGGGACGTACGAAATGTTCTGGTCGGCGAGGGACGCGATCAGCTTCTCGTCGCCCCGGTGCGCGACGTTGTACCAGTTCTGCACCGTGACGACCGGGGCGATCGCCTGGGCCTCGGTGACCTGGGCGGCGTCGACGACGCTGAGGCCGAGGTGTCTGATCAGGCCCTCGCGGCGCATGTCGGCCAGCGCGCCGAACTTGTCGGCGATCGAACCCGGCACCGGCGAGTGGCCGTCCGCGCCGCCGCCGACCCGCAAGTTGACCACGTCGAGCGCCTCGACGCCGAGGTTGCGCAGGTTGTCGTGCACCTGGGCGCGCAGCTGCTCGGGTTCGCGGGCGTGCAGCCAGGCGCCCGCCGAGTCGCGGACCGCGCCCACCTTGGTGACGATCAACAGATTTTCCCCGTACGGGGCCAGCGCCTCCCGAATGATCTGATTGGTGATGTGCGGGCCGTAGAAGTCGGCCGTGTCGATGTGGTTGACACCGGATTCGACCGCGGTCCGCAGCACCGCGATCGCCTCGGCCCGGTCCCGCGGCGGGCCGAACACGCCCGGTCCCGCGAGCTGCATGGCGCCGTATCCCATGCGCTCGACCGTGATGCCGCCGGCCATCGTGAAAGTTGTCATGACCTCAGAGTCGGCCGCCGCCCGGGTGTCAACCAGCACTCCGCTGTTCCTGGGAGTGACAGGGACAGGGAAGCCGAGGGCACGATTACCGTGAGATCCATGAGCGAGGGCAACCTGATCGGCGATTTCCTCCGTGCCCGCCGCGCTCTCGTCAGCCCCGAGGAAGCCGGTCTGCGACCCCAGGGGATACGCCGGGTCGCGGGTCTTCGCCGGGAGGAGGTGGCGTTGCTCGCCGGCATCAGCAGCGACTACTACCTGCGGCTGGAGCAGGGCCGCGACCGCCATCCGTCGGTTCCGGTGCTGGAGAGCCTGGCCCGCGTGCTGCGCCTCGACGAGGAGTCGGCCGACTACCTGATCGGCCTGGCGACCCCGAAGCCCGCCCGGTCGAAGCGGCCGCGCCGCGAGGTGGTGCCCTCCGGCGTACGGCAGCTTCTCGAGGTTCTCGGTCTGCCCGCCTTTGTCGAGGGGCGCTATTTCGACGTGCTCGCCGCCAATCCGCTCGCCGAGGCGTTGTCGCCGTGTCTGCGGGTGGGCCGGAATCGGCTGCGCGACGTCTTTCTCGACCCGGCCGAACGGGCTCTCTTTCCGGACTGGGAAACGGCGACCGTACGCCTCGTCGCCGGTTTCCGGGAATCGGTCGGCGACCACACCGACGACCCTCGGTACGTCCATCTGGTCGACGAGTTGTCGCAATCGAGCGAGAAGTTCCGGCAGTTGTGGGCGCGGCACGACGTGCACACCCGGGAGGGCGAACCCACCCGCATCGAACATCCGCAAGTGGGCGAGATGACGGTCCGGCGCGAGAAGCTGGCCATCGGCGGCGCGAAGTCGCAGATGCTGGTCGTCTATCACGCGAAGCCGGACACGCCCAGTGGCGACAAACTCACCCTGCTCGGGCATCTTCCGCCGACCACGGGTACTTCAATGGTCGTACACGATCAGGGCTCGAAAGGACGACCATGAGCAGCACTCTGGGCAGTAGCGGCATCGAGGTGTTCCCGCTCAACCTCGGCGGCAACGTGTTCGGCTGGACCAGCGACGAACCTGCGTCGCACCAGATCCTGGACGCCTTCGTCGAGGCCGGCGGCAATTTCGTGGACACCGCCGACGGCTATTCGGCCTGGGTGCCCGGCAACTCCGGCGGCGAGTCGGAGACGATCATCGGCAACTGGCTGGCCGCCCGCGGCAACCGCGACCGGGTCGTCGTCGCCACCAAGGTCAGCCAGCACCCGCAGTTCCGCGGTCTGGCCGCCGCCAACGTCGCGGCCGCGGCCGACGCGTCCCTGGCCCGGCTGCGCACCGACTACATCGACCTCTACTACGCCCACTACGACGACGAGAACACGCCGCTGGCCGAGACCGCGGCCGCGTTCGACGCGCTGGTCAAAGCGGGCAAGGTGCGCGCGATCGGCGTCTCGAACTACAGCCCGGCCCGCATCCGCGAGTGGTTCGAGATCGCCCGGCGGGACGGCCTGACCCTGCCCGTGGCGCTGCAGCCGCACTACAACCTGGTCGCGCGCGCCGCCTACGAGCGGGACATCGCCCCGATCGCGGCCGCCGAGAACCTGGCCGTGCTGCCGTACTACGCCCTGGCCAGCGGGTTCCTGACCGGCAAGTACCGCACGACCGAAGACCTGGCGCAGGGCCCGCGCGGCGGCGGGGCCAAGACCTACCTGAACGAGGAGGGGCTGGCCGTCATCAAGGTGCTCGACGACATCGCCGGCACGCACGGCGTCGAGCCGGCCACGGTGGCGCTGGCCTGGTTGCGTACGAAACCGCAGGTGGCCGCCCCGATCGCCAGCGCCCGCACCACCGGGCAGCTACCGGCCCTGATCGCCTCGGCCACGCTCGACCTGGCGGCCGACGAGGTGGCCGCCCTCGGCGAGGTCTCGGCGAACGTGCCCGAATAAGACTGGCCTCAGAGCCGGTACGTCGACACCGTGCTCTGCAGGTCGGCCGCGGTGCGGGCCAGTTCGGAGGCGGTCTGCTGGGTCTCGGTGGCACCCGAGGTCACCTGGTGGGCCGCCTGCGCGACGCCGGTGATGTTCTCGGCGATGCTGGTCGAGCCCTCGGCCGCCTGCCCGACGCTGCGCGCGATCTCCGCGGTCGTGGCCGTCTGCTCCTCGACGGCGGCGGCGATCGTGGTGGCGTAGTCGTTGATCGTGCCGATCACCTCGGCGATCTGCCGGATCGCCTGGACCGCGTTGGTGGTCTCGTCCTGGATGGCCGAGACCTGCGAGGTGATCTCCTGGGTGGCGCGGGCGGTCTCCTGGGCCAGGTCTTTGACCTCGGCCGCCACCACGGCGAACCCCTTGCCCGATTCGCCGGCCCGGGCCGCCTCGATGGTGGCGTTGAGCGCGAGCAGGTTGGTCTGCTCGGCGATCGAGGTGATCAGTGCGACCACCGTGCCGATCTGCGCCGAGGCCTCGCCGAGCCGGGCGACGCTGGTGTTGGTCGACTCGGCGGTGCGGGCGGCCTCGGCGGCCACCCCGGCCGCCTCGTTGGCGCTGTTGGAGATCTCGCGGATCGACACCCCCATCTCGTCGGCCCCGGCGGCCACCGCCTGCACGCCCAGCGAGACCTGACCGGCCGAGTCGGAGACGGTGCCGACCTGCGCCGACGTCTCCTCGGCGGAGGCCGCCAGCTGGGCCGAGACCGCGGACAGCTGCTCGGAGGCGGAGGCCAGCAGGTCCGAGTTCGCGTGCACCCGTCCCACGGTGCCGGCCATCGATTCGGCGGTGTGGTTGAGCGTCTGGGCCATCCGGCCCACCTCGTCGGTGCTGTCCACCGCGACCCGTACGGTGAGATCGCCCGTACCGACCTTCTCCAGGGCGTTCACGCACTGCGACAGCGGCCGCACGATCATCCGGGTGATGCCCAGCGCGAGCGCCACGCCGATCAGACCACCGCCGACCAGAACGGCGATGACCAGCCACTTCGTCGACTGGTAGCGGCTCTCGGCCAGATGCTGCTGGTCGGCCGCGACCCGCACGGTCAGGTCGGCGAGCGCGGTCAGCGGCGCGCGGACGTCGTCCATGGCGTCGGCCAGGGCGCCGGTGCGGACGCTCTGGAGTGCCGCCCGGTCACGCAGGGCGGCCGGGGTCAGAACCCGGGCGTCGAGAATTTCCACGTACGCGGTCCAGGCCGTCCTGAAGGCTGCCTCGGTGGTCCGCATCTCGGCGCCGATGCCGAGCGCCGCGAACGTGGCGGCGTACTGCTCGACCTCCTGCTCGGCAGTGGCGAGTTTGGTGTTCGCCGCGGTCCGCCCGGCGTCGTCAACGGCGAGCAGATAGTCGTTGACGGCCAGCCAGGTGCGGTTGACCGCGGCCCGCAGGTTGCCGACGGCCTCGAGTTCGAGGCTGTGCTCATAGCCGGTGGCGACCTGGTCGTTGGTGTCCCCGAGGCTGCGTAACGCGATCAGCCCGTCGGTCACGCTGAACACCGTGACCGCGATGACCGCCAGCATGATCTTCGTGCCGACCCGCCGGTCGGTGAGCAGACGTCGCAGACGTCCACTCCTGTTATCAGCCGTCACACGCGCCCCCGGTCCGATGTATCCCGCCCTGACCAGCGAACACCGGATGCGACCGGAAAGACCCGGAAATGCGGAAAGAGCGGCGCCGCCGGGCAGCACCGCTCTTTCCTGAGAAACGTGGTCAGCAGTACAGGTTGCCGCCCGTGGGGACGCCGAGGATGCCGGCGATCCGGGTGTAGAGGGTGACGCGGCTCTGCACCTGGCCGGCGTTACCGCCGTTGCACTCGATGCTGTTGATGGCCCGGATCGTGGTGCCGAAGCCGTTGCCGTTGACCATCGCGTTGTGCGAGGTCGTGCCCGCGCCGCCGGTGCCGGTCATCCAGTACCAGAGGCCGGTCTGCCACGAGATCGACGAGTTGGTGGCCACCAGGTTCGGGTTGCGCAGCAGGTCGACGCCGAGCGCGTTGCCCGCCGCGTAGTAGTTGAAGTTCCAGCTCAGCTGGATCGGGCCACGACCGTGGTAGGCGGACTGACCGGCCGGGCACCCGTACGGCTGGGAGGTGTCGCAGTAGTGCGGCCAGTTGGCCTGGTTGATCTCGTCGATGTAGACCAGCCCACCGGTCTCGTGCCCGACGTTGGCCAGGAACGCCGCCGCCTCCTGCTTCTTGACCGTGTCACTGCCCGCGGTCGCGAACGCCGGGAACTTCTTCATGGCGTCGGTCAGACCGGCGTACGTGTAGAAGCTGTTCCGCCCCGGGAACATCGAGTTGAACTGGGCCTCGCTGACGACGAACCCGGAGGTCCCACCGCCGCCGCCGTTGTTGCCGCCGCCACCGCTGCCGCTGCAGGTGTAGGGCGACCAGTACCAGGTGCTGATGACCGGGTCGTAGCCCGGGTTCTCGTGCGAGGCCTGGTAGTACTGCCCGTTGGTGTAGCGCACGATCGAGCCGGCCGCGTAGAACTGCCCGGCCACCCAGTTCGGGTAGTTGCAGGTGGTTCCGCCGCCGGTGCCACCACCGCCGCCGCTGCCGCCGGTGCAGGTGCCGTTGTCCTGCCAGACCCCGGAGCCGCCGGTGCTCGGCGCCTCTCCCTGGGTCCACCATTTGGCCGTCCAGTTACGCCCGTTGTAGGAGGCGGTCATCCCGCCGGTGTAGACCGCGCCGTTGTTGTAGGCCGAGACGCACGCCGCGGCGGCCTGTGACATCGCCATCGGCATGATCGCGCCGACCGCGCCCAGAGTGAGCACTGCAAGCAGTGTGAGCAGGGATTTTCTTTTCATGGCGGGCCTTTCGAGGGGGATGGTGGCCGCTCAACGCATCGACCAAACCAAATCTCTGGAGGGCCCGTCAATATCTGTTAAGAAACTTTAGTCAAAGATGCAAAACGGAGCAACGCCGGGCTCTGTCGTCAGGTTGATATCGCCGCCGCCGCCGACCTTCTACGTTGACGCAGAGACCCGCTCAGCTTGCGGGTGTATCTGCGACTCCCCCGTCATCCCCTGCCCTGCGGGCGGCCACGCCGTCCCGCCATGTTCGTGACTACGGGGAGCGAGGCGGCGATGAGCGACGAACCGAGCCTGGCCGGCGAGTGGCACAAAGTGGACGCTCCGGAATGCGCCGCGGGCTACCCGGAGTTCCTCACCTTCTCGGCCGGCCGATATACGGGCCGGCGCGGCGAATCCCAGGGGTTCGTCCGCTGGGACGCCGGGATCTTCCGCCTCGAAGGCGGCCGCCTGGTGCTCAGCGGCGCCGACGACCGGCTCGTCGCCTACGCCTTCGACATCGACGGTGACCTGCTCCGGATCACCGACCCTGAAGGCTGCACCTTCTCCTATCGGCGGGTGTGAGACACGAACTCCTACCAGCGCGTGTGAGACACGGAGGAAATCATGTGCAACTGCCAAGGCCATTCCACTTCCGGCCCCGCCGCCCCCGGCGTCGGCGCGACCCCGGGCCTCGTGCCGCCGGTCGTGGCGCCCGAGGTCCCGCTGGCCGAACGGATCCCGATCGTCGACGAAGGCCCCGAAGGTGCTCCACCGGGCCCGGTCCCGATCAGGCCGTGCCGGAACTCGTTCCGGTCCGGCTGTTACGTCCTGAACTTCACGCCGATCGATGGCGGCCGCCGGCGCTACGAGGGCACGATGCGGGTCGACCGGTCGGCGCCGGACGGCGGGCCGGACAACATCATCGTTAGCGGTGACCTCTATCTACGGAGGATCGCCTTCCCGATCCCGGATGCGGAACAGCCGGCCACCGAGTCGACGGCCGCCGCCGCGAGCCGCCCGGCGACCGACGAGAACGGGCGGCCGATCCCCATCCTGAGGCCCCGGATCCCGATCTTCCCGCGCAGCCGCTACCACTCGTATCTGCAGGCCGTAAGAGTGACGGCGTCCGCGAATCGGCCATGCACGGTCACCCTGGTCGTCGAGCAGTTCGACTACACCCAGCCCGCCGCGGGCACCTTCAAGGGCTCGTTCCCGGCCACGGCGAGCCGCACCGTCACCCTCAAACTGACCCAGGTGCCGGCCGTGTTCCCGTTCACCGGGCCGCATCTGGTCGGACGCTGGATCGAGAACGGCACCGACAAGGGCGCCGTGACCCTGTCGTGGGTGTCCAGCTTCTTCCGGCGGGCCAGCGTCGAGATCGACGTGCTGGAGGGGGCGGTCGCGCCGCAACCCGTGCCCGACGGCGCCGGCGGCACGGAGTACTTCGACACCATCTATGCCAAGCACGGCTGGCAGCTCAGCGTGATCAGCGACCAGGTCGGCGTACCGGTGCCGGCCGGGGTTGACCCGACTGCCTGCTGGAACACCGGCGCCCTGCACAACCTGATGACGACCAGTCACCAACCGGCCGATCTGGACACCGACTGGCGCATCCACCTGATGTTCGTGCCGGCCCGGCTCGGGTGCGGGCGCGGCGTCATGTACGACCAGATCGACGTACCGCGGGAGGGTTGCGCCAGCTTCTGCGACGACGGCTACCCGCTCTCCGAAACGGCCAACTTCGGCGCCGCCGGGGACCAGCATCAGCGTGACGTGCCGCGGGCCTTCCTGCGCAGCGCCACACACGAGATCACGCACACGTTCAACCAGATCCACCAGGAGCAGGAGACCGCGGCCGACAACTCGATCATGACGACCACCGGCAGCGTGGCCAACGTGCTCGGCGGACCCACCACCGGCCAGCCCGGCATCTTCCCCGACCAGATCAACCTGGCCGTCAACACCACTGTGCGGCACCACCTGGTGCACATGCCTGATCCGGTCATCCGCCCCGGAGGCTGGCCGTTCGCCTCGTGGTTCGGCTCCGGCGTGCCCCAGGCCTCGGACCACAACCTGTTCGACCCGTCCGAGCTCGAACTGACGGTCACCGCCCCGGCCACGGTCGCTTTCGGCCAGCCGTACGAGGTGGGCTGGACGCTGACCAACCGCAGCGACGGACCGTTGATCGTGCCGGACGACGTCTCGCTGGAAGCGCTGTTCGCCACCATCACGATCACCGACGCCGAGGGTGTGGCCCACCCGTTCCGCCCGTTCGTGATCGTCTGCGACAACGCCCGCCTGGCCGAGCTGGCGCCCGGGGAATCGGTCTCGGCCACGCACCGGGTGTTCTGGAGCTCCGACGGCTTCGCCTTCCCGCAACCGGGCTCCTACCGGCTCACGGTCGCCGTCACCTGGTCGGCGAGCGGAGTGCCGGTCGGTGTCGTGGCCGACCCGCAGGTGTTCGTGCAGTTCCCGGTGAACAGTGTGGACAACGACGCCGCCGGTCTGGTGCTGAACCCCGAGGTCGGCAAGTGGGTCGCGCTCGGCGGCAACGCCTACCACCTGACCGAGGCCACAAGCCGGTTGCGACAGCTGGCCGACAGCGGCGGCAGCGCCGATGCCCTCGCGGACAACCGCCCGGCGCCGAGCCTGCTGGCCGGTTTCGAAGGACTGCTGCCGGACCGGGAGGGGTGACGTCATGGCCACGAACTTCGACCTCGCGCCGCCTCCGGTGACGGTCTCCGGCCGTACGGCGGTGCCGATCGACATCTCCACCGTCCGGGCCCGCCTCACCTTCGACGGGGCGAGCGGGACGGCCACCGGTGAGGCGCGGGTCGAGTTCGTGGCCGGTCCCACCGCGGGCTGCCCGATCTTCGACCTGCGCCAGACGATCACCGGTGTCGTCCTGGACGGCACGCCGCTGACCCCGGCCCAGGTGCTCACCGCGAACCTGGGCGGGGGCACCGGCGCCGACCTGCGGGTGCTCGACTCGGTGGTCGCCGCCGGTTCCGCGCACACCCTGGACCTGACCTGGTCGCTCGGACCGCCCAACTCGCCCGCCGGCGGCTCCTATCCACCGGCCCTGACCTGGTCGGCCGGCCCGCGGCTGACCTTCACCTTCGGCTTCACCGACCTGGCCCCCGCCCGCTACCTGGAGTCCTGGCTGCCCGCGAACCTGCTCTGGGACCAGTACGCCATCGACCTGGAGCTGGTCGTCACCGGAACGTCGATCGCCCACCGGCCGATCACCAACGGGACGGTGACGACGCTGGGCCCGAACCACTGGCGGGTGGCCTTCCCGCAACGGTTCACCGCGTTCTCGCCGATGCTGGAGATCCGCGCCGTCGACACGCTGGCGTCGGTCACCGGCACCGTGCACATGCCGGTCAGCAGCGCGCCGCTCACCGTCGAGGTGGTCAAGCTCGCCGCCAACACGACCTTCGACCTGGCGGCCGAACTGGCGCGCCTGAGCACCTGGCTGCCCGCGAACGAGCAGGCCATCGGGCGCTACGTGCACGGCGACCGGTTCACGGCGTTCCTGATCCAGGGCGGGATGGAGTACGAGGGTGGCTGCACCGCGACACCCGGCTCGCTGCGCCACGAGGCGTTCCACTCCTGGTGGGGGCGGGGCGTCAAACCGGCGAGCCAGGCCGACGGCTGGTGGGACGAGGCTTGGAACACCTACCACGACAGCGGAGGCACGGGCGTTCGTCCGTACGACTTCAGTGAGCCCCCGAACACGCTGTCGCCCCGCAACCCCTACTTCCGGGTCACGCCGACGGCGTCGTACCCGGCGGGTGAGCGGTTCTTCGCCGGCGCGGCCGCCCTGACCTCGCCGGCCGACCTCACGGGATGGATGAACGAGTTCTACCGGGAGCACCTGAGCCGGCCGACCACCACCGAGGCGCTGGAGGCCCACCTGGTCGCCCGCAGCGGCGCGGCCGACCTGGTCGACGCGTTCCACCGGTGGATCTACGGGTTCGGCGACCCGGCGCCCGGGCCCGATCTCTGGCTGCGCGACGACCCCGCGCACACCGGCGGCGAACAGTGGAACGGCCGGTTCTGGGACTCGCCCGACCTGTGGATCCGCAACGCGGACGACGGCGGGACGACGCACCAGGAACCACGGGCGGGGCAGGACAACTGGTTCTACGCCCGGATCCGCAACCAGGGCGGCGGCATCGCCCAGCATTTTGTGGTCACCTTCCACGTACGCCCGTTCGCCGGCGTCCAGTTCACCTGGCCGACCGACTTCCTGCCGTCGCTCACGGCCGTCACCGGCTTCGGACTCGCCCCCGGGCAGAGCACGGTCGTCAAGGCCCGCTGGCCCGCCGCCGCGGTTCCGGCGCCCGGCACCCACGCCTGCTGGCTCGCCGCGGTGCACGCCCGCTCCGACCGGCCGATCGCCGGCGCCCACGTCTGGGAGCACGGCAATCTGGCCCAGAAGAACCTCACCGTCGTACGGCCGAAGCCTGGTCATGCCGTTCTCGTGCCGTTCGTGGCGCGCGGCATCCGGCCCGGTGAGACGGCCGGGCTCGAGATCCGCCGCCCGGCGAAGCTGGCCGACTTCCGGGTGCGGATCGTCCGTTCGTCGCCCGAGCCCCCGGAGGCGCCCTTCCGCCCGGCCGAGGTGGTGTCGGGCGACGAGAAGGACGTGGCCGCCGGCGGATTCGACCTGCACGAGGCGGTCGTCTTCGCCGACGGCCGGACGGCGACCCAACGGTTGCCGATGCCGCTCGGTTCGACCCGGCTGGGTCTGCTGATCGAGGTGCCCAAGGACGCGCTGCGCGGCACCCACGGCACGATCGACCTGGTGCGCGTCGACCGCGACGGCCGCCCGATGGGAGGTCTCGCGATCAGCGTCCTCATCGACCGGTGAGCCTCGATCAGACCAAGATGGTCCACTGCTGGCAGGCATTACCCAGAGAGGCCCACAGCCGTACGGCGACCCCGTCGCCCGTGCCGCAGTTCGTGACGTCCAGAACCTGGCCGTTGTTGCGGCTCGCGATCAGGTAGCCACCGTTGATCGGGGTCAGACTCCACTCCTGGCAGGTGTTGCCGAGCGACGACCACAGGTTGAGCGCGGTGCCGCAGTTGACCGCGTCCAGCACCGTGCCGCTGTTGGCGTTCGTGATGCGGTAGTAGTTGCTGGTCGTTTTTGTGAACGTCCACTGCTGACACGCGTTGCCGAGCGACGACCACTGCTGGATGGCCGTGCCGTTGGCGGTGCCGCAGTTCTGCGCGTCCAGCACCTTGCCGCTGGCCTGGTTGACCAGGCGGTAGCGCGTGCCCGCGACCGGGAACGACACCGTGCCGCCGGGGTCGCCCGCGGGCGCCGTCAACGAGGTCGACAGCCGGTCCGGCGTACCCAGGTTCGGGGTGTTGTCGCTGTTCCAGTTGACCTTCTTGATCCGGGTCGTCCGGGTCGCCCCGCAGCCCTGGGCGGTCGTCTCGTTGGCGTGGTAGGCCATCCACGTCTCGCTGCCGTCGGGTGAGGTGAAGAACGAGTGGTGGCCCGGCCCGTAGACGCTGTTGGCGTCGCTGCGCTGGAACAGCGGCGTGCTGCGTTTGGTCCACGACGAGGCCGCCAGCGGGTTGCTGCCGGTCAGCGTGAGCATGCCGATCTTGTAGTCCGGCGTGTTGCACGAACTGGCCGAGAAGGTCAGATAGGTCGCACCGTTGCGCTGCAGCACGTACGGGCCCTCTTCGGTGTTGCCTCCAACCTTCTCCCAGTCGTACGTCGGATAGGAGATCCGCGTGCCGTAGGCGCTCACGGTCCACGGGTTGCTCATCGGCGCGATGAACAGGCTCTGCAGGTCACCGACCCACGACGAATACAGGAAGTAGTTCCTGCCGCCGATCGTGGCGACGCTGCCGTCGATGGCCCAGCCGTTGTTCGCCTGCACATTCAGTTGACCCTTGTACGCGTACGGGCCCATCGGGTCACTGCCCGCGCTCTCGAGCACAAAGGACCGTTGCCCGTCACAACAGGCCTGCGTGCCCGCGCTGTAATACAGATACCAGCGGGTGCCGTTGGGCCCGCTGAGCTGGTGCAACGAGGGTGCCCAGACATTGCAGCAGTTGCTCGAGCCGCTGCCGGTGAAAACAACCGACTCGGCCGCCCCCGGCAACGAGGCCACCGAGGGCGCCTTCTTGACGACGATCTGAGAGTTCCAGGTCGTGGCGGCCAGATAGTAGTTGCCGTTGTAATAGCCCATCCAGGGATCAGCCCCGTAGGGCGCCGAGGCCACCGGATTGGTGAAGGCCACCGCGGCCGCACTCGGCAAGGGCTTGAAGACAATTACGACGTACGCCGTCAGGAGCATGAGCATCACGACGAGCGCGGCACGTAGGGGGCGTGGGAGCGCCATCTACCGCTTTCCTTTCGCGGGGGACACCGGCGGACTTGGGGGGAGAACCGCCGGCGCAGGTAAGTGGCCGGCCGGCCCGCAAAGGTTGCCGGGGCAGCGAAAGATCGATGGTGATGTTAAAAGATGGTCATGAATCTGAGTTTCGCCCGCGGGATGCTCCGCGGTGCCCTGGTGCTGGCGATCGCGACCGCCACAGCCGCGTCCGGCGCCACCGCGGCCCAAGCAGCCGCTCCCCGCATCACTCTCACCGCGATGGCCTTCGAGCACACGAGCGTCGACGCCTCGTCCGGCTCGGCGGTCGACGATCTCACCTGGACCGTCAAGAACACCGACCCGGAGGCGAACGGCCTGTACGGCAGCATCACGCTCCGGATGCGCAGCTCGGCCACCGGCGCCTTCGTCGGGCACGAGCGCGTGGTCGACTTCGCCTACGACCGGACCTGCTGCGGGGGCGCCGAGTTCGTGTCCGGCACGCCGCAGGAGTCGACCTACAAATACAGCTTCGGAGTGCCTCGCTACTCCGACGCGGCCACCACGACGTGGGAGGTCACCAAGCTCACGGCGAGCTCGAACGGCCTCACCCTCTCGGTCGGCGCGGCCAAGCTGGCCACCTTCGCCTCCAAGGTCACCGCGACCACCGAGGCGGACACCGACGGCCCCAGCCTCGAGTCGCTGATGCTCGTGACGAGCAACCCGGCCCGGCCGTACCGGTACGTCGCTGACGGCACGGCCCGGGTCACGTACGACTTCGGCGCGCAGGACCAGCAGTCCGGCTTCTGGAAGGGCTCGCTGAAGCTGACCGGTCCCGGCGGGCAGAGCGTCACGACGCCGTTCACCTGGGAGTACAGCGAGTACAGCACCGACACCCGCTGCGGTGACGTGTACGGCGGCGACCTCTACTACATGTCCTGCCGGATCTCGGCGATCCTGCCCCAGGGCGCCGCGGCCGGCCGCTGGCAGGTGGCCCAGATCGTGCTCGTGAACAACGCCGGCGTCCGGTCGGTCTTCAGAAACCCGCAGGTCGACGGCGTCACCGTGACCTCGAACGCCGTTCTGAGCGCGGACAACTTCGCGATCAGCCCGACCGAGGCCGACAACTGGCGGGGCAACGTGTCCGGCACTGTCACCTTCGACGTGGCCGGCCTGAGCGGGGGCCTGTCCTCGGTCGAGGCCGACTTCGGCCCGTACAGCCGCTGCGACCAGCGCGGCCCGGCAACGCTGGACGGCACCAAGGTGACCGTGACCTTCGTCATGTGGCAGCGCTCGACCGACTGCACGCTGACCGGTCTGGCCATTGTCGACGGCGCCGGCACGCTCGCCCTCTACGGCAGCAACTACGGCGCTCCCGACCCGGGTTTGAAGGTGCGCCGTAAGCCGAACACCACCCCGCCGGTCGTGACCGGTGCGACCATCGACCCGGCCACGATCTCGCTGAGCCAGCTCGGCGAGCGGTCCCCGCTCCTGCGCATCCAGGCCGAGATCCTGACCGCGCCGATCAACGGCATCGACGTCAAGCTGTACGCCGCCGACGGTGAGGTGGTCTACCAGTCCACCGGGGGCAGCGGGCAACGGCCGGACGGCACCATCGAGGACTGGATCTCGCTGTCGCCCTGGGGCGGGATCGAGCCCGGCACCTACACGGTCGGGTTCCGGCTGAGCGACGAGGGCGGCCTGTACAGCACGTGGGGCATGCTCGACCGGACCGACTCCAAGCCGGTGCCGGGCGGCCCGGTGACGCTCACGATCACGGAGGGCTGAGCAGCCAGGCCCGTACGGCGTCGATCTCCTCGTCGGTGAAGGTCATGTCCATGGCCTCGGCCCGGCTCAGGACGTTGTCGACGAAAGCCGCACCGATCTCGTCGGCCGTCGGCGGGGGCTGCCGGAACAGGGGGCAGCCCCCGAAGGCGGCGCCGCGCACCACGAACGCGACCGCGCCGCGGCTGGCCGGCGTGCCCTGGTCGCGCAGGCGGTCGCGGGACCAGCTGGTGCACTGGGTCAGGTTGAACTTGTGCGAACCGGCGTACTCGCCCAGCGTCCGATAGATCGCCGGCCACCACGACGGCGGCAGGCGGGGCAGGTCGAGCTGACCGGCCAGGCGTTCGACGGGCTCGGGCAGCGCCAGGCTCTGCGCCGTGGTGGCGCCGGGCTCGGGGGCGGTGTGGCGGGTGTCGTCCCACAGGAACAGCTGGGACATCCGTAGCTCGGGCAGTTTCAGGCTGGCCACGGCGCGGGCGAAGCTGCCGAAGCCGAACCAGTTGCTGTCGCTGATCGACTGGCCCAGCTGGGCCCGCAGCCGCGCCGCCAGCGACGCCATGTTGAGCGGCTCCGGCGCCTCGGCATATTCGCTGGTCAGGAACGCCCGGAAGGTTTCGTACGCCTCGGCCAGGCCCGCCTCGACGCCGAACTCCGCGTCCTCGTCGAGCTCCACCGGCTCGCCCTGCACCAGCTCCAGCAGCTGCTGGCTGTCCAGCACGTGGTCGGCGATCGAGGTGAACGCCTCGGCCGCGTCGGCCGGCGACACGATCATCGTGCGGCGGTCGGACCGGCGCAGGCGCTGCAGCAGCGGCGTCATGTCGGAGTCACCGGACGCGATGACGAACTCGTCGTAGCGGGTGTCGGCCGACAACGCGTCGACCGCGTCCACCACGATCCGGATGTCGGCCGCGTTCTTGGTCCCGCTGTAGCGCGGGCAGTCGATCACGTCGAAGCCGGCCCGCACGAACCACGGCCGGAACTTCGAGAAGAACAGCCGGGTCTGCTCGCCCGCCATGTCGGTGTGATAGACCCAACCGGCCGGGTTGAGATAGCAGCGCAGCACCAGCCACCGCCGGGGCGCCTCGGTCGTGGCCGTCACCGACATGCGGCGCAGCCAGGCTCCCGGATCGCTGGCGAACTGGACCGCCGCTTCCGGGTCGAGCCGGTAGAGCCCGCCGAACACGTTGTCGAAGTCGAGATAGAGCGCCGCCCGGACATGACCCACGATCGCAACCTATCAACGCGGCGAGGCCGGGACCTCAGGACTTGATGCAGCAGCCCTTGCAGACCTTGGGCTGGGGCAGCGTGAAGGCCAGGCAGCAGGTCTTGCGCTGCACGTCGAGCCGGCCGTTGGGGCCGGGGACCAGCTCGACCAGGTCTTCGACGCCCAGGGCCCGGTGCAGCTGGGCGATGGTCTCGGCGGACGGGCCGGGCAGCACGTCGGCCGAGCGAAGGACGCCGTACGCCACCCCGGAGCTGAGCGACCCCAGCAGGGTGCGCTTGCCGAGTCGGACCCGGGAGTGGATCGCGTCGAGCAGCGGGCTCAGGTGCTGGTCGAGCAGCGAGCGGCGCAGTTCGGCCAGGAGCGCTTCCTCGTCGGGGACGACGCGCACGTGGGGCAGGCCGGCGATCGCGATCGGGTCGCCGGGCAGGACCGCCACCTCGGTGCCGGAGCGCAGGCCGAGGGTGACCAGCGGGCGCGGGTCGTCGAAGTGGACCAGCACGTCACCGGCGGTGAGCAGCGGGACGCGGCGGGCCGACGCATAGCCGAGGACCGCGGGCAGGGCCAGCCAGTAGGTGTACGCCTTCCAGGCCAGCGCGGCGGCGGCGTGGGGCTGGGCGTTCCAGCGGCGGCGGGACGAGTCGAGCAGGGTGTCGAGCCGATCGCCGGCGAGCACGCTCGCGGGACTCCAGCCGGCCGTGTCGTGGACCACAAGATCGGGGGCGACACCGGGCAGTTCGGTGCTCGTGCCGAACATCACCTTCAACGTGGCCGTCACGGGCGCCAGAGGGTCGGCGACGGTGACGGTGCGTGCGACGCGGTCGAGGGCGGTGGTCACCGGCGGCACCCGCCCCGCGGCGACTTCCGTGCCGTTGTCACCGCATTCACCTCGCCCAATGAACTTCCACGCCGAACGGATCACGAAGGCCGGAACGCCCCCGTGACGACGACCCACCGTACACCTGTAAGGCTAGCCTAACCAAGCCCACTTTTCGGACGAATACCCTGCGCGAGGGCAACCTAACCGACCGCGCGCACGTTGCCTGATTCGTCAAGGTATCTGTCGTGTACGCGCTACTAGCACCATCCGGACACGACCGGCGGCGACACTGAAATTCTCGTCCGCGAAGGGGACATCGATGATGACCACCTCGCCCGTCGAGCGGGCCGCTGACCAGTTCGTGACGGCGCTGGCGCATTGGCGGGTCGAGCGGGGCATGAGCAAGAAGCAGCTCGCCGCGCGCATGGGTTTCGACCCCTCCTACGTCAGCCACGTCGAAGGACGGCGGCACAAGCCCACCGAAGACTTCGCCCGCCGCGCGGAAGCCGTACTCGGCGCGGGCGGGATCATCTGGCAGCGCTTCCAGGAGTACGACGAACTCCGTCACGCCCGCAGCACGGCCCTGCACCGCGACCCGCCGGTGCCGGTGCAGTGGCTGCCGCCGGGCACGGGACTGATCGTCGAGCGCGAAGTGGCCGAGCTGGCGTACGAGGAAGGGGTCTACCGCTGCCGGGTGCGGCGAGCCCTCTACAACGCCGGGTCCGAGCCGGTGACGCGCTACCTCGTGAAGATCGCGGTCGACCGTTACCCGAACGACCCGACCGGCTCCAACCGCCACCACCGCGAGCATCCGCTGACGTTCCAGGAGATGGCCCTCAGCGCGTGCGCCGGCGAAGGGGACGCGGTCGAGCCGATGCACTGGCGGATCAAGCTGGACCGGGACGCCTCCAAGGAGGTGTGGCTGCTCTTCGCCAACGACCGCGGCCAGTTCGCGCTCTATCCCGGCGAGCGGACCACGATCCAGTACGAATACACGATCGGCGTGGAGAAGTGGGGTCAGTGGTTCCAGCGTGCGGTGCGGCTGCCCACCCGGCGCCTGTCCGTGCGGCTCGACTTCCCGGCCTCCTTCGACCCGCAGGTGTGGGGCGTCGAGACGTCGCTGGCGGCCGAGGTGCCCGTACGCACCCCGATGGAACGCCACAACGACGGTGACCGGGCGGTCTTCGAGTGGTCGACCGACTCGCCGCAGCTGAACGCGCGCTACCGCCTGGAGTGGCGGTTCCGGGGCGCCGACGCGCCGTCGTGCTCCACGCTGGCCCCCGAGAGCAACGGCAACGGTCAGCCCCGCGCGTCGGGGCAGATGCGCGGCATCGGGATCGTCCAGCGCGGGTCCGAGCTGCTGCGGCAACGCGCCCGGCACTTCCAGCTGCCCCGCGAGTCGGCCGTCGCCCGCGAAGCGGTGACGGCGCTGCACGCGGCGCTGGGCCGGCTCGAGCAGGTGCACGACTTCACCAAGGGGGTGGGGTTGTCGGCGCCGCAGATCGGCCGCTCGGCGGCGGTCGCGGTGGTGCGGCCGGCCGACCGCGAGGCAGAACCGGTGGTGCTGATCAACCCGCGGATCGTCGGTGAGTCGTCCGAGCGGGACGAGCAGTACGAGGGCTGCCTGTCGTTCTTCGACTACCGCGGGCTGGTGCGGCGGCCGCTGCGCATCGACGTCGAGCACGCCCGGTACGACGGCACCCGCGTGACCACGCGCTTCGACCGGGCCATGGCGCGGCTGGTCGCACACGAGATCGACCACCTGGAGGGACGCCTCTACGTCGACCGGATGAACGCCGAGGCCAACCTGGTGCCCGACTACACACAGAGCGGTCGCCCCTGGTCGTACTAAGGCTGCTTGGTCAGAAGTCCGTAAAGCTGTCGTATTTGATACGGATCGACGGCACCTGCAGCTCGGCCAGCGTCTTGAGGGTGGCCTTGACCATGGGGCCCGAGCCCGAGACGAAGAAGTCGTGCTCGCTCCACGGCCCGTAGCGCGCCACGACCTCGGAGATGTCGCCCTGCTCACCCGGGAACGTGGGGTCGTCGCTGCAGGCGGTCACCACCGACAACCACGGGTAGCGCGCGGCCAGCCGGTTCAGCTCGGCCAGGTCGTACAGGTCCTCGCGGTTGCGGGCGCCGAAGAAGAGGTGGACCCAGCGGGTGCGGTTGTAGCGGGTCAGCTCCTCGAGCAACGACTTGATCGGTGCGAGGCCGGTGCCGCCGGCGATGAACACCGTGTCACGGGTCGAACGGCGGTCGAGGTTCATCGAGCCCATCGGGGCCGCGAGCCTGATCATGTCGCCGACCTCGAGACGCCGTACGAGAGCGCTGGACACCCAGCCGGCGCCGACCGCCCGTACGTGGAACTCCAGGGTGTTGTCGCGGCGTGGGGCATTCGCCACCGAGTAGGTGCGCCACAGCCGCGGCTGTATTCGCGGGCATTCGACGCTCAGGTATTGCCCGGCGCGGAACTCCAGGGGCTGCATCGGCTGGACGGTGAAGACGGCGATGTCCTTGGCCCGCCGCTCGTGCGCGACCACCTCGGCATACCAGTAGGGCGGATTGGTGTCGGCCTCCGCGCCGGCCAGCATCTTCGAGGCGATGGTCGCGTAGGCGTCGGCCCAGGCCTGGTCGTACTCGACGCTCCACTGCTCGCCGGCGTACTCCCGCATCGCCTCGATCAACGCACCTCCCACGACCTCGTAGTGCTCTGGTTCCACGTGGAACTTCCGGTGATCGCGGCCGAGCGCGCGGAGGTAGTCGTCGAACTTCTCCGGATCCTCCAGCGTCTGCACGGCGGTCACGATGGCGTCGAGCAGCCGTGACCGCTGCACGTCCATGTGCACCGGGAAGAGCTCCCGCAGATCCGGGTTGGACAGGAACAGGCGTGCGTAGAAATAGCCGGCGACCTTGTCTTGATGCTCCTCGACGAGGCTCCAGCTCTCCTTGAGCAAGCGTCCGAGGTCTCCCATGCATTCAGGGTGGTGACAACAGTCGGATAGGCGACGCACGGCCCGTGCGACTCATCTCATTTCATCCCGTGACGCTTGCCCCGATTAGTCCGTTTACTTCGAGGCTCGGAGTCTCCTTCGAGTGAGTGCTCCTACAGTGGGCGCGTGACTCTTGAGCGCCAGCAGGCCACCCGGCCGATTCTCACCATCGAGATCGTCATCGTGCTGATGCTGTCGCTCGGGCAGAGCGCGATCTATTCGGTCGTCTCCCTGATCGCCAAGCTGACCGCCGACAAGCCGCTCTCGCAGCAGGCAGCCGTCCTCAACGCGTCGCAGTCCCCGCGCCCCTACCTCGACCTCGTCTATCAGCTGCTCGGCATCACGTTCGACCTGATCCCGGTCGCGCTGGTGCTCTACCTGCTGATCCGCGACCACATCTCGCCCCGCCACGAGCTCGGCCTGTCGGCCGATCGACAACGCTTCGACTGGGGCTGGGGCACGTTGCTGGCCGCCTGCATCGGGATTCCCGGGCTCCTTCTGGTGTACGTGGCCAAGCTGCTCGGCATCAACGCGGAGATCGTGCCGGCGGCCCTCAACCCCGTGTGGTGGGCGGTGCCGGTGCTCATCCTGTCCGCCATCCAGAACGCGGTGCTGGAAGAGGTGATCGTCGTCGGCTACCTGATGACCCGCCTCAAGCAGTGGGGCATGTCCGCGACCGCGATCGTGATCACGTCGGCCGTACTCCGCGGTTCGTACCACCTCTACCAGGGGTTCGGCGCCTTCATCGGTAACGCCGTGATGGGTGTGGTGTTCGCGCTGTTCTTCCTGCGCACCAAGCGCGTGATGCCGTTGATCGTGGCGCACACGCTGCTCGACGTCGTGGCCTTCGTCGGATACTCCCTGCTGCCCGACTCGTGGCTCAGCTGGCTCTGACCGTTTCCGCTCAGGCGGCGGTGGCACCCCGGTAATAGGTGATGGCCCGGGCGGCGGTCATCTGAGCGTCTGCGGCACTGGTCAGGACCGCTCCGATCAGGCTGAAGCCCGGGTAGTAGCGGTTGATCATGCGAAGAGCGGTCCAGCTGCCGGTACGCGAGACGAACATGCGCCCCACCCGCCACATCGCGTCGCCGAGCCCGCTGGCCGTCGGCTCGGGCCCCTGGGTGGCGGCCAGCGCCTCCTCCGCCTCGGCGGCCGTCTCGTGCACCTGAGTGATCACCAGCAGATCGACGGCCCGGCGCGGGTCGGTCGGATCGAGCCCGTACGCGGCCGCCAGGTGCAACACCAGCTCAGCGTCGGTCAGCGTGCGGGTGGCAACCAGGGCGATCGACGCGTACGACCCGGCCAGCGCCCCGAACACACTGGCCACCGCCCCGAACCGCGTGAACTGCCGGCTGGCGAGCCGAGCCAGCGCGTCCGGTGTCGCCGCCGGGTAGGCCGCCCTGGTCGCCGAGGCCCACTCCCGCGCGCGGGGCCCGATCGTCTCGACCGCGGCCCGCGCCAGAAGCTCAGGCGTATGCACGGGGTCGGCCAGCAGCTTGGCCCAGCGATCGACTTCAGCCCGCCCAACCGGCGGCGCGTGGGTGGCACTCACTTCCACCGCCGTCGCGCCACTCACCTCGGCGGCGGGCTCCACGGCCACGGGCGTCTCCCCCGCAGGGGCGAGAGACGCTTCTACTACCTCTACTTCCACCTCGGGCGCGGGAGCCGGAGCGTTCACCGGAGGTTTCTTGACGGGAGCAACCTTCTTGGCGGGAGCCGCCTTCTTCGCGGCCGGCGCTTTCTGGGCAGCGGCCGCGACCCTCTTGGCCGGCGCACGCTTCTCGGGTGGGGTCGCCTTCTTGGCCGGCGCGCCCGGGGTGGCCTTGCGCGGGCGCTGGGCTCGCGCCGGGGCAGGCTCGGAGGCGTCCGGCGACGCGGGCTGAGTCACACCTGCGGGGTCGGCCGAGCGCGGACGGCCCGGGGTCTCAGCAGCTGCTGGGCCCCCTTCGGGGTGATTTTCGGCACCCGGCGGCTGGAAGGTCACCGGCGGCGCGGCCTTGCGGGGACGCCGCGGAGAAGTCTCACCCGGCGGCGACTCGCCCGGCCCGGTGAACGGGGCCCGGGGAGTGCGGGCGCGCGTGGTCTTGCGGCGCTCGGGGGGCGAGTTCTCCTCCATGCCGCAGGAGCCTATCGCTCATGGCAACATTTCACCTGTTGGAGAAGGGTCCGGCGCGCGGTATGGCAACCTCTTTGTGCGGCGCTCAACGGGTCCGGTATCCTCAACCGTCGGTGGCCTTCGTGGTCGCCGGGGAGACTTCGCCTAGTCTGGTCTATGGCGCCGCACTGCTAATGCGGTTGGGGTTTTAAAGCCCCTCCCGGGTTCGAATCCCGGAGTCTCCGCGCGAAAAGCCGGTGTGTATGCTGGCTAACGCACCGAGCGCCCGTAGCTCAATGGATAGAGCATCTGACTACGGATCAGAAGGTTAGGGGTTCGAGTCCCTTCGGGCGCACCGGAAGTTGAAAGGCCTGAACTGCGGAAACGCGGTTCAGGCCTTTCTCGCTCCTGCCCCAGTGGGACGCGCTCACCGTTGCATTGCGAGCTCCTCGTCGGACGGCGAGTGCCGCCCCGCCGGCGGCGCCTCCGCCGGCGGCCGGGACAGCCGGCTCGGCCACCAGATCCGCCGGCCGATCAGCAAGGTCAGGGCGGGCACCAGGACCGAGCGCACGAGCAGGGCGTCGAGCAGCACGCCGAAGGCGACCAGGAATCCGACCTCGATCAGCATCACCAGCGGAAGTGAGACGAGGACCGCGAACGTGGCGGCCAGGACCAGGCCGGCTGAGGTGATGACGCCGCCGGTGGCGGAGAGGGCTTTGAGCATCCCGTCTCTGGTGCCTAGGCGTACGGTCTCCTCCCGGGCTCGGCTGGCCAGGAAGATGTTGTAGTCGACGCCGAGCGCCACCAGGAACAGGAATGCCAACAGCGGCACCGAATAGTCGATGCCCCGGAACCCGAGGATCGTGTCGAAGACGAACACGCTGCCGCCGAAGGCCGCGGCGAACGAGACGATCACCGTCGCCATCAGGACCAGCGGGGCGACGATCGCTCGGAGCAGCAGCCCGAGAACGATCAGGACGACGGCGAGCACCAGCGGGATCACCAGCTTCTCGTCCCGGCTGGTGGTCACCTCGGTGTCGAGGTTCTCCGCGCTCGGCCCGCCGACGATCGCCTCGGCCCCGTTGACCGCGTGCACGGCGGCGCGCACCCGCTTGATCGTGTCGTACTCCGCGGTGGTGTCCGGCGCGTCGGTCGGGAACACGGAGATGTCGGTCCAGCCCTGGACGGTCTGGCCCGGTTCGACCTGCGTCACGCCGGGAGTGCGCTTGACGACGTCGAGAATCTGCTTCTGGTACGCCGGCCGCGTGTAGATGGTCATCGGCTGGCCGCCGAGCTCCGGGAAGTTCTGGCGCAGAACGGTGAAGCCGGTGACCGACTCCGGCGCGGACAGGAACTGGTCCTGCTCCCGCAGGGCACCGGTGTTGCCGGTCAGCCCGATGCAGAGCACGGCGAGGATGCCGAGCGAGCCGAGCGCCGCCACCCACCGGCGGCGGCTGATGGCGGTGCCGAGCCGTCCCCACAGCCCCGGCTTCTCCGGCATGGCCGCGTTGAACCGCGGGATGGCCGGCCAGAAGATCCGCCGGCCGAGCACCACGAGCAGCGCCGGGAACAGGGTCAGCATGGCCACCAGCGCACACAGGATGCCGGCCGCGCCGATCGGGCCGAGCCCGCTGATGCTGTTGAGGTCCGCGGCGAGCAGGCAGAGCAGGCCCGCGACCACGGTGGCCGCGGACGCGATGATGGCCGGCGCGGCGCCGCGCAGCGCGTGGACCATCGCGACCCGGACGTTCTGGTGGTGGTGCAGTGTCTCCCGATATCGGGCGATGAGCAGCAGCGCGTAGTCCGTGCCGACGCCGAACACCAGGATCGTCAGCAGCGCCGAGTTCTGGTTGTCGACCACGATGCCGAGACCCTTGACGAGCAGGTAGACGGTCGCCATCGAGGTCAGCGCGGCCACGCCCACGACTACCAGCGGGACGAACCACAACACCGGGCTGCGGTAGGTGAGGATGAGCAGGACCGTGACGACGATGACGGTGGTGAGGAAGACCTGCAAGTCGATGCCGTCGAACACGGCGTCCAGGTCGCCGTCGATCGCGGCCGGGCCGGTCACCTCGAGTTCCAGGCCGGTGGGCCGGTCCTTCGCGGCGTCGCGCAACGGTCCGACGAGTTCCTCCGGCGGGCCGTAGGCCGGGCTCAGGTCGAGGGTGAACATCATCGCCTTGCCGTTGGTGGACGGCCTGATCGGGGGACCGTCGTCATCCTCTTCGCCGGACGTCGCCGTCTTCGACGGGTACCGCTTGGCCAGGGTGTCGTAGTGGCGTTCGACCGTGGCGCGGTCGGCGTAGGTCAAGCCGCCGGCGCGGTGGTACACAAAGACGAACGTGTTGGCTTCCGCGCCGGGAAGGCTCTCCTCCAGTACCGCCACCTTGGTGGACTCGGCGCCGGCCGGTAGGGCGTCCACGGCCTTGTCGGTCGTGACCGAGCTCAGCTTTCCGCTCAACGGCACCATGACCGCCGCCAGGGCCACCCACAAGCCGATCACCAACCACGGCACCCACCGGCCGGCCAGCCGACCGGGCGGCGCTTCCCGGGTCGGGCCTACGTTGACTGTCATCGATCCTCCTGAGCAATTGTTCGTCCGAGGCCGACTTCGTACCGAGTGAATCTGAGACGTTCATTAATGCGGCGCCTGAGCAGCACATTAATGTTCGTCTCAGATTCGCCCGGTACGAAGTCGGCGTCAGACCAGCGGGGCAATCCGTCGACAGGAGAGACCGACATGAAGCCCATGGGACGCCGCAGCTTCCTGGCCACCGCCACGGCACTCGGCATCGGCGCCGGCGTGTCCTCGCATGCCATTGCCTCGGCCGCGAGCGACAACAAGAAGACTCCGGACCAGGCTCCGGACCAGAACGCGGACAGGACCGCGGAAATTTACCAGCGGGACCGGGACCTGCCCTTCATCGGCGCGGAGGAGACATTTTCGACTCCCGCGTTGTTGAAGCTCAACTCCATCAACGAGGATCACATAGCGTTCCTCGAGGAAATCGGGCTCGCGGATCTGGGCCAGCGCCGCATCGACGACATGAACGCGGGAGGACTCAACGTTCAAATCCTCTCTGCTCACACACCGTCCGTACAAAACATTCCGGGGCGAAGGGGTATCGACCTTGCCTATCGCCTCAACCGGCAACTTGTGGACGGGCCGATCGCCAAATATCCGGGCCGCTTCAAGGCTTTCGCCACCTTGCCCTTGCAGAGCCCGCAGGCGGCGGCGGACGAACTGGAACGCTCGGTTCGGGAAGATGGCTTCCTGGGCGCACTGACCAACGGGCACATCACGAAGAAGTACCTCGATCATCCCCAGTTCGAGCCCGTTCTGGCACGTGCCGTTGCTCTCGATGTGCCGATCTACCTGCATCCCGGCTATCCGGCGGACGAAATCTTCAAGATTCTCTACAGCACCACCCGGGCTCAATACACAAAAGAGTTCCAGCCCTACATTTTCAGCGGGTCCGGATATGGCTGGCATCAGGAGGTGCTGACCCAGTGCATTCGGATGATCACTTACGGGGTTTTCGACCGGTTCCCCAAACTGAAAATCATCATCGGGCACATGGGCGAGGGTCTTCCCTTCTACTACGAGCGGATCGTCAACGACATGGGCGAGCCGACCGAGAACTCGCTCAAGAAGCCGTTCGGGCAATACTTCCAGGACAACTTCTGGGTCACCACCAGCGCATTCCCCCAGACCGAACTGCTCAGTCTCCTGCTGAAGCACATCAGCGTGGATCGGGTGATGTTCGCAACCGACTACCCGTTCGCGGACATCAAGGCGCAGACCGACTGGTTCCGCGGAGTCGATCTGCCACGCGAGGAAAAGGAAAAGATTGCGTTCCGAAATGCAGAGAAACTGTTCAGAACGAAGGTGCCCGTGAAGTGACGCGCCCGGCGCCGGCAGCTCTAATACTGACCTCAGGTTGATCGGGGACGATGAGCGTCAGAGGCGTCGGTGGGAGGTGGGGGCCGGAGTGCGGATCATGATCGCGGATGACGAGGCGGCCATCCGTGAGTCGCTGGAGCGAGTGCTCCAGGTCGAGGGATATGCCACCAGTACGGTTGCCAACGGTTTCGCCGTGCTCGACGAGGTCGAGGGCATGGGGGCTGAGACGGTGGATCTGCTGATCCTGGACGTGATGATGCCCCGCCTCGGCGGGTTGGAGACCTGTCGGCGGTTGCGGGCGGCGGGCCGGGATATGCCGGTGCTGATGCTGACCGCCCGTGACCAGGTCTCCGACCGGGTCGCGGGGCTGGACGCGGGTGCCGACGACTACCTGCCCAAGCCGTTCGCCACCGAGGAGTTGCTGGCCCGGGTGCGGGCCTTGCTGCGCCGGCGCGCACCGGCCGGCGAGGAGTCGCCGGTCCTGTCGTTCGCCGACGTGCGGATCGATCCTGACCGGTTCGAGGCGTGGCGTGGCGGGCGGCCGCTGCGCCTGACCCGGACCGAGTTCTCCCTTCTGGAGGTGCTCGTGCGTAACGCGACCCGGGTGTTGACCCGTGACGCGCTGTTCGAGGCGATCTGGGGCTTCGACATGAGCACCACCGCCAACAACCTTCAGGTGTACGTGAGCTACCTGCGCCGCAAGTTGGAGGCCGAGGGTGAGCCGCGATTGATCTACACGCTGCGCGGCCTGGGATACACGTTGCGGGAGACTCCCCCGTGAGCAGGTCCGGGGCCCGGGTGCCGCGCCGGTTGACCCGGTGGTGGCGTGGGCGGTCTCTGCGGACCAGGATGACGGTGATCGCGGCGACCGCCATCGCGGTCAGCGTGTTCGTGGCCTTCCAGGTGGCCAGCGAGCTGATGGACCGCAAGCTGCTGGAGACCGCCGAGAATCAGCTGCACGCCGACTCCCGCGTCCTGGCGACCAACGCGGAGCGCGCCGGTCTGGCGCAGGTCCAGCTACCGCCGTACCCAGGATCCGGTCGTCTGGCGCGGGTCATCCTGCCCGACGGCTCGACCCGGACGCCGGCCGGTCAACCCGAGCTGCCCCCGGTCAGTGAGCAAGCCAGGCGCGTCGCGGAGGGCGCGTCGACCGACCTGCTGGAGTCGACCGACTGGAACGACGGCTACCGCGTCTACACGCTGCGGGTGGGTGACGGCGCGGTCCAGGTGGCCGACCTCGCCGACGACAGCCCGATCAACGAGTTCGGGTTCGGCATGCTGCTGATCGGCCTGCTCTGCATGGCGGGCGGCGCCCTGGTCGGGCGGACCGTGGCGCGGACCGCGCTGGCACCGATCGACCGGCTGACCGCCGCCGCGGTGCATGTCGCGCAGACCCGGGACCTCGACGCCGACATCCCGGATGAGGGCGGTGGGGAGATCCGGCAGCTGGTCCAGTCGATCAACGACATGCTCGCCGCGCTCCGGGACTCCCGGCAGGCCCAGCGGCTGCTCGCCGAGGACGCCGCCCACGAGCTCAAGACCCCGCTCACCAGCCTGCGCCTCAACGTCGAGCTGCTGATCCGGCTCGATCGGCGCGGCACCCTGGACAGCGCACTGCCGGCGGAGAGCCGGACCCGGCTGCTCAACGACCTCGGCGCCCAGGTGGCCGAGTTGAGCACCCTCGCCGCCGAGCTGACCGACCTGGCGCGCGGTGACGTCAGCGACGAAAGCACCGAGCTGATCGACTTCGCCGACGTGGTGGTGGCCGCCGCGACCCGGGCGGGCTCCCGAGCGCCCGACATGGAGATCGTGCTCGACGTGACCCCCGTGTGGGTGAGCGGGCGTCCCGCCGCGCTCCAGCGAGCGGTGCTCAACCTCGTCGACAACGCCGGCAAGTGGTCCCCTGTGGACCAGCCGATCCAGGTTCGGCTCCGTGCCGAGGGCGCGTCGGCGGTGCTCGAGGTCGACGATGCCGGGCCGGGCATCGACGCCGCCGACGTGCCGCGGGTGTTCGACCGGTTCTACCGGGCCGACAGCGCCCGGGCGTTGCCGGGATCCGGTCTCGGGCTGTCGATCGTGCAGCGGGTCGTCGACGCCCACGGCGGCCGGGCCACCGTCGCACGCTCCGCCCGTGGTGGCGCGCTGCTTCGGGTCGACCTTCCGGCCGCATCCCCGCCCACCGCGAGGCCGTTGTTCACCGCCGGGAAGGACACCGCGGCACGCTGATGCGCCCCTGGGGTGCGGCGGGAGCAGCAGCATTGTGCGGTCGTAGCCGAAGCGCTGTTCACGGCCGCCCGCTCATGGCACCGGCATGACGAAGGGCCCCGATCATGGTGATCGAGGCCCTTCGGGATGGATCGGATCGTCAGTCGGCGGTGACGGTGGCCGGCACGTAGGGGCGGGCGTCGTGCAGCGAGCCGGTGGTCGAGCGGAACAGCGCCGGGAAGTCGGCGGTGGCGGTGCCGACCCGGACGTGACCGAGGGTCGAGGCGATCTGCGCGTACGGCTGCGGGGTCGCCGACGACCGGAAGCCGATGGTGACGATCTCGGTCTCGCCGGCGCCGATGCTGAGCGCGAGCCCGCAGTTGACGATCGTGCGGTTGTCGTCGGTGTAGTCGAAGATGCACCCGTCGGCGCCGTCGAAGCTGTCGAAGTTGAAGGTGTTCGCGACAGGCTCGGTGATGGAGATGCCGTTGTTCAACGGCGCATCGGAGTTGTTCTTGATCGCGATGTCGATGCTGCCGGTGTGGTCGCCCTGCTCCCGCGGGTTGAAGATCAGCGGCCCGACCGTGAGGGTCGGCTGGGCGGCTTCGGCCGGTGCGGCCTGGGCAGCGAGCGCGCCACCGAGCAGGGCGGCGGCGGTGGCAAGCGCGACGGCGCCCGCACGCAGAGGGTTACGCAAGATTCTTCTCCTCGTGTCGACTCCCGTTCGGCCGGAGCAGAAGCACGTCGGCCGATCGACTCAGCGGACAGGCTAGCAGTGATCAGCGTCCATGTTTCACCGACCGGGATGCCCTATGTTGACGTCGACGGGCGCAGCAGAAGAAGGCCGTCACCAGCTGAATGCGGGTGGCGGCCTTCTTGCATTCCAACTCCCCATCCACACGAGCGGCCGGCCATCAACCCGGTCAAGCGGCAGGTCGCCATTTCGGCCGATCACGGCCGGACGAGCCGCCGGGCCGACATCCCGGCCGGCCGCGGGTGCCTACTTCTGGATCGTGACCGGAGTGCTCGTGGCACGGCCGGTGGTGTGGCCCGCCCTGGCCGCGACCACGGTGACGGTGAGCCGCTGGCCGGCCATCGCGGCGGTCAGGTCGAGCGACGCCGAAGTGGTGCTCAGGAGCTTGCCGTTCGCTCGCCACTCGTAGCTGTACGCATCGGCGGCCGGCTTCCACGTGCCCGTCGTGGCCTGGACCGCGGAGCCGGCCGCAGGCTTGCCGGTGATCTTCGGCAGGACGGTGGCCACCGGGGCGGGGCCCTTGGCGACGGCGGCCGTGGCGGTCGACCTGGCGGTCGCGGCCGTGTAGCCGGATCTGGTCGCGGTCACCTCGACCGAGAGTCTCTTGCCCAGGTCAGCGGCCTGGACCCGATAGGTCGCGCCGGTCGCGCCGTCGATCGGTGTGCCGCCCGCCGCCCACCGGTAGGTGAACGCCGTTCCCTTCGGGTTCCACGTGCCGGTCGACGCCTTCAGCTGGGAGCCGACCGCCGCCTGGCCGGTGATGGCGGGTTTGGTCACCGGCTTGAGCGCCGGCGCGGCGACGATCGTGAAGGCGTTGTCGAGCCGGACCGAGCCGTTGAAGCCGTCGGGCTGGACGCCGACCGTGACCGGACCGGTCGCGGCCCCGGTCAGGTCGACCGTGGCCGTGAGCGTCGTGCGGTCGGCCGACACCCCGGTGATCGTGGCGCTCTCGTAGCCGCCGTCGGACAGGTAGAGGTTGACGTAGTTGCCGGTGTTGAAGCCCGAACCGGTGATCGTGATGGTGCGGACGCCGCCGGTCATCACCGTGGCGGGCGACACCGCCGTGACGGTCACGGGATCGGCCTCGATGTAGAAGCTGTAGTACGTCTCGGTCGAGCGGACACCGTCCGCCGTCTTGCTCGACGCGTACAGGCTGAAGTAACCCGAGGTCGTCGGCGTCCACGGGACGACCGCCGTGCCGTCGGAACCGACCGGGACCTCGACGTTGTAGAGGTCGGTGCCGCTGATCGAGTAGATGAATTTGGTCGCGCCGGCCTGCTGGGACTTGAAGGTGAACGTGCCGGGTCTGATGTGGCCGGAGCTGCCGAAGTCGGCCGACGTGACCACCGGCCCGTTGGACACCGACCAGGAGGTGCCGCCCTCGTGGGTGTGCACGCCGGCGGCGTTGCGGGCGATCACGCTGACCGACGTGTATTGCGCTTTGGTCACCGGGAACCGGAACGTCGCGGTGCCGTCGGCGGCCGCGGGGACGACCTGCTTGGTCGTGGCGTCGCGGTTGAGGACCGCCTCGTATTCGGTCGGGTTCGCCATCTCGGTGCTCGCCTTGATCGTGGCGGTCGAGCCGACCACGTCACCGCCGGTGCGGGTGATCCAGGGGGCGGCGCCGAAGACACTCATCGAGAGCCAGCGCGACTGGGACAGCGTGCCGTCGGCGCTGCGGGCCTGCACCCGGATGCCGATCGTGTCGTCGTTGGTGTTATCGGCGGTCCAGGTCAGGTCGGCCGTGCCGTCGGCGCCGACCGGGATCGTCTTCTTGTCGGGCTCGGACGAGCTGCCGGTGGAGTTCCACCAGACGTACGACGTGACGTCGCTGGTCCGCGGCGCGAGGTGGAAGCGGAGCGACGACCCGATGATCACGCCACGGTTCACGTCGCCGGTGACTCGCGGTCCATTGTCGACGTAGAACTCGTAGGCCTGCTCCGGGTGCGGCACTCCGTCGCGGGTGATGGCGCGGACGTGAAGGGTCTGATGCCCGGGCTTGGCCGGCGCGATCATCACGTCGGCCCGGCCGTCGGCGTCGGCGTCGGCGGTGCCGGACGGGCCGTCCTCGTCGATGCGCCAGGTGAACGACGACGTATCAGCGACGTTCGACGAGAACTCGAACCGGCCCGGGACGCCGACGTTGTAGTCGAGGTCGGCCGAGGACTCGTAGTTCTGGTAGGCCGCCGAGAAGACGCTGGGCCGGGTCTCGCGCACCGAGAACGCGTAGTACTGCCGGTCCGAGTAGTTTCCGGCGCGGTCGATCGCATAAACCGACAACGACGTCTGGCCCGAGGTGCGGGGCTTCCAGCTGATCGTGGCCGGGCCGCCGAGCCCGGAGGCCGGGACGGTCTGGTTGCCGGTGGTGGAGCCGGAATCGACGCCGTCCCAGAACGAGTATTGGTAGCTGACCGTGTCGTCGGCGGCCGCGGTGAAGGTGAACGAGCCGGCGGTGCCGACCTCGCCGTGCGGGTCGTCGCCGGAGGGGTAGTCGTCCGAGGTCACGGCCGGCGCCGAGCCGCCGCTGCGGTCGACCGTGAAATAGCACGTGTCGCTCCACGGCGAGGCGTCCACCCGGACCTTCCAGGCGTACGTGACCCCGTCGAGCTGCCGCTCCGGGTCTTCGAGCTGGAGGTGGAGCTTCCCGTCGAGCGCCCCGGCCCGCTCGCTCCAGTCCTGCGGCTGATCGGGATGGGCGGTGTCCCAGACCTGGAAGTCGGCGGTCGGCTCGGCGCCCCAGACCGAGGTGTCGTACGTCCCGTCCAGAACGACCGCCCGGGCGTCGTTGAGACGTTCCGGGCTCAGGTAGGGCCCGGGCGACGTGGTGGCGCAGGCCTGGCCTGCCGTGGTGAGCCCGGCCGGGCCGCCCTCGGCCGCGAAGGCCGGCACCGCGCCGGCCCCCGCCGAAGCCAGGCCGAGCGCCGAGGCGACTATGAGTGAATACACACGCCTGTGCATGCATCCCCCGTACAGATCGATGGGCCTCACTCGGGCCCGAACGGCGGAAGCATCGCATAGGCGTCCGACAATTTCTGGGCGCCCCGGATGACCTCGGCCGGATGAAACCGCGTGAACTACCCCAAAATCTCCCCGCGAGCCTCGTTACCGTGCCGAGGTGACTACCAAAAGAGATCGTAAAGACACGCGCTGTGACGATACGGTCGGCGGCCGTCTGCGCCGCGCCGGATGGTCCCTCGCCGTGGCCCTGGTCGGGCTGCTCGCCCTCACCGCCATCCCGAGCGCGCCCGCCCAGGCGGATGCCCCCGGCGCCCGCTCCCGCAGCGTCGTACCCGGCACGGCCGGACTGATCGCCCTGCGCCCGGACGGGAAAGTGTTCGCCACCGTGAGCAAGGCGACCGTGCGGCAGTGGAACACGGCGAACGGGCGCAAGGCGGGCCCGCCGATCACCGGCCTCACCGGGCCCGTCCACTCCCTCGCCTACAGCTCGGACGGCAAGCTGCTGGCGGTCGCCGGCAACGACGGTGTCTCGCTGTGGGATCCGGCGACCGGGCAGCAGTCCGGTCCGGCGCTGACCGCCCACGGCGGGGCCGTGCGCTCGCTCTCCTTCAGCTCGACCGGCCGGCTGGCCAGCACCGGCGACGACGGCACGATCCGGCTGTGGACTCCCACCACCGGGCATCTGGTGCGCACCATCGTCACCGGTCACGCGGGCGCGGTGAAGCTGGTCGTGTTCAGCCCGGACGGCGACCGGCTCGCGACCGCCGGCGCCGGTAGCGACAACTCGGTGGAGCTGTGGGAGACCGCGACCGGCCGGCAGATCGGTGAGACGCTGACCGTGAGCCCCGGCCCGGTGTACGCGGTGAGCTTCAACCCGGGCGGGCGGCTCCTGGCGGCCTCCGGCGGCGGCAACGTCGTACGGCTGTGGAACGCCGCCACCGGCGCACCTGCGGGCGTGCCGCTGACCAGCAGTTCCGGGCCGGTGCTGGCCCTCACGTTCAGCCGCGGCGGCAAGCTGCTGGCCACCTCGTCGGGTGGCGACAACACCGTGCAGCTGTGGAACATGGCGACCCGCGAGGCGGCCACCGAGCCGCTGACCGGCCACACCGGGCCGGTGCGGGCCATGCGGTTCAATCCGAGCGGAAAGCTGCTGGCCACCGGTGGTGACGACGGCACCGTACGGGTGTGGAACGCGACCACCGGAGCCTCCGTGGGCCGCACGCTGACCGGGCACGTCGGGCCGGTCTGGGCGTTGCGCATCAGCCCCGACGGCAAGCGCCTGATCAGTGCGGGCGCGGACAACAAGGTCCGGCTGTGGCGGGTTCCCGGCCGTAACGCCGCCTGACCCGAACGACCCGGAAAGGCCGTCACCAACCGGTGGCGGCCTTTTTCCAACTGTCTTTCAGGGAGCTGTGTCAGGCTCGGACGAAAAGGAGCCCCGAATGCCCACGCTGTCCCAGCGTCTTCGCACGTTTCTGTCCAGCCCGCAGGGCCGACGCCTGATCCAGCAAGGCCAGCGTCAGCTCGCCAAACCGGAGAACCAGCGCAAGCTGCGCAGCCTGCTGACCAGGCTGCAGGGCCGCCGCCGCTGAACGAAGACCGGCCCGCGCCGCCCCGCCTTCCTCGCGCAACCCGCCGAGGGGGCGGGCCGCGGCGTCACCAAAGGGATCGAGGGCGGCGGCCGCCTGATCGGGGTGACCAGCGACGGCGCGTATGCGCATCGGCAGCGCGCGTCGGTATCCCCGTACGGAAAAAGCAGCGTGACCGACGCAGAAAGGCGGCCCACCGGACCGCCTTTCGCCAGTGTGCCGGGGACTCAGCCGATGTCGGGGCCGGTGAGCACGGCGTTGGGATCGTCGACCAGGTGGCGGACGTCCCAGACCCAGGCGCCGCCGGTCCAGGTGGGCTGGAAACCCAGCAGGCCGGTCATCGCGCGCAGCATTTCGGTGTCGCGCAGCTGGGGGGTCAGGACGATGACGGCGGCCTTCCAGTAACGCAGGTCGGCCAGGGTCATCTCGCGGCGCGTGTCGTTGATCTCGGGGATCGGGTTGCCCTGGCGGATCGACGCCATCAGGCCGCTCGTGGGGCGCCACGGCGGGGAGAACAGGGCCGTGCGGTCGCTCGGGTTGAGCGGGTTCTGGTTGGGCAGCAGTGCGTACGCCCCGGCGATGCGCATGTCCTGGCCGGTCGTCGCGGTCCAGCGCAGCGGGTCGGGGTAGCCGGAGTCGGGCAGCGGCAGGGTGACGACGGTGTGGTTGTCGTCGACGTACTGCTGCCAGGCACCCGACGTGACGAACTCGGGCGTGGGGGCCATCGGCGCGGTCTTGAGCTGCACCGGCACAAGCGGCACCAGGGCCATCGCGACCGCGGTGATCATGGCGACGCGGACCGGGCCGCGGGCGGCCGGCTGGACCCGCACGAGGTCGATCGCGCGCTGCACGCCGAGGGCCAGCAGGATGCCGACGACCGGGGCGATGGCCATGGCCCAGCGGGTCGGCACGGCCGAGTTGAGCACCGGAACGCTGTGCAGAACGGACCAGATGCCAGGAATGCCGGTGTTGATGCCGTTGAGGAAAATTCGCGGTCCGAGCGACATTGCCGCGAAGATCAGCGCCAGGAAGCCGAGCGAGAGGACCGCGGCCGAGCGTCGCATCCACACGATCAGGCCGACGAACAGAATCACCAGGCCCCAGCCGAAGAATGCGTTCTCCTCGGCCGGATTCTGCGCGAGCCGTTCGGCGATCACCTCATTACCGGCGACCGAGTGGCTCGAATAGGCGGTGAACGAGGCGAGGTCGGCGCCGAAGTTGCGGACGAACTGCGGCAGGCCGTGGTAGCTCTGCGGGCCGAAGAACTGCACCGACAGCGGATAGGCCAGGACGGCCAGGGTGACCGTGCCGGCCACCGCCAGGCCACGCAGGAAACGCTTGGTCTCGCCCGGGTGCGTCTTCCGCCGCACGATGGCCATGATCAGGCAGAACACGCCCAGGCCGACCGCGGTCATGAAGAGGACCTCGAGGTTGATGAACGCCTGCCAGATCAGCAGCGCGGCCATGATCAGGCCGTTGCGCACGGCCCGGCCGGGCTGACGCAGGCGCAGGGTCCGCCAGATGATCAGCGGGACCAGGAACTGCGAGACGATGTTCGGGTGACCGCCGGCGTGCGAAATCATGCTCGGCGCAAAAGTCGCGAAGAGCGCGCCGACCCAGGCTGCGAGTCGCGATGAGACGAACACGCGGGAGAGCACGAAATACCACGCGATGCCGGTGAGTGCCAACGCGAGAGTAAGAAATAAGTTGAACGCCACATGGGGCCCGAACAGAAGAGTGACGGGCGTCATCGGCAGCGAAATGGCCAGCACCGAGGTGTTGGCCATCATGTTCACCCCATCGGGGTAATTCATGCGATCGGAGAAGAACGGATATGCGCCATCGGTGAGCACGCGCGCACCATGCGCCATCATCCACTCAAAGAAAGCCTGGTCTTGTGGATCATCTCGCAACTGGTGATCGAGATTGAACCACAAGGGGGCCGTCAAGTAGAGCGCGACAGCGACGAACGTCGCTGTCGCGAGGATGTCCCGCCAGTCCGGACGCCGCCTCCACCACCGCTTTGCCGGCTTCTGGCCCTGCTCAGGGGCAGCCTCGACGTCGGGGACGACCGAGATCGGAGCGGTCTGGGCGACGTCGGTCTCGAGCGCGATGAGCTCGGCTTCGAGGTCTCCGGTTTCGGTCACTTGACGGGGCGGCAGCACGTTCCCGCCGGCCGGTTGGCCTGTCGAGGCATTACCCGTAATCGTCATAGCGTGGGCGAGCCTAACCGAGGTTGGTAACGTTGCAGTGACGAGCGGCCCATGCGTGATCGAGCCGATATGAACGGTGTATTCAAGACATCCGTGCGTGTCGGCGCATGCGAACCGACCTGACCCGGTACCCAGCTGAGCTATGTCTCAATCAGGCAAATAATGAGGGCCCGTCCCCGGCTCAACTTTCGGTTACGCGCGTGGAGATGGTTAACTCTTCCGGTCCCGCTGTCAGCTCGGATCGGCAAGACGAGGGAACCTTACATATGGCAGACATCACTGGAGACCAGCGGATCCAGTCCGAAGTGCTCGAAGGCCTCGCCACGGCCGTGAACCACCGCCGGTGGTTCGTCGAGCTCGCTCTTCCGTACCTCGGGGACAACCCGATCGAGATCGGCAGCGGTCTCGGGGACTACGCGATCGAGTGGGCGGAGCACCTCCCGCGGTTCACGGCGACCGAAGCCGACCCGGACCGGCTCGTGCTGCTCAAGGAGCGCATGGCCGACTACGCGAACATCGACGTGCGGCAGATGCTGCTGCCGTCGGCCGACGCGAACGGTGAATACAGCGCCGCGGTCTCCTACAACGTGCTCGAGCACATCGAGGACCACGTCGGCGCCCTGCGCAGCATGGCCGACCTCGTGCGCCCCGGCGGCCGGGTCATCATCATCGTGCCGGCGTTCATGTTCGCCATGAGCAACGTCGACATCGCGACCGGCCACATCCGGCGCTACACGAAGAAGACGATGCGTGCCGCCATGGAAGACGCCGGCCTGCAGATCGAGAAGATGCACTACGCGAACGCGCTGGGCCTCATCGGCTACTACGGCGCGACCAGCATCTTCAAGCTGGCGCCCAAGGAAGGCCCGATGGTCAAGGTGTACGACTCGGTCGTGCTGCCGGTGACCAAGGCCGCCGAGAGCATCGTGAAGCCGCCGTTCGGCCAGTCGGTGTTCGTCGTGGCGCGCGTCCCGTCCTGAGCGACGCTCCAGAAAAGGCCGCCGGTCACCCGGCGGCCTTTCTGATGTCAGCCCTTCACCTGGAACGTCGGGCGGATCGTGGCCCGGGCCAGCGTGTGGAAGGCCAGGTTGAACCCGACATAAGCGGGCGACGCCTCGGGCGGAACCTCGAGCTTGTCGACGTCGATCGCGTGCACGGCGAACACGTAGCGGTGGGGCCGGTCGCCGGGCGGCGGGGCGGAACCGCCGTAGTTGCTCTCGCCGTAGTCGTTGCGGACGCAGAACGCGTCACCCGGCAGGTCGTCGACCCCGCGCGGCAGCTCGGTCGTGGTGACCGGCAGGTTGACGAGCACCCAGTGCCAGAACCCGCTGCCGGTGGGGGCGTCGGGATCGAAACAGGTCACCACGAAGCCACGCGTCTCGCCGGGGAAACCCGACCAGGACAGCTGGGGTGAGAGGTTCTTGCCGCCGACGCTGGGGTGGGCGAACAGTTCGTCGAGCGGCCGGCCGTCGGTCACGTCCGCGCTGGTCACCGTGAAGGACGGGACCGCGGGCAGAAGATCGTACGGATCCGGGGCTACGGCACGTTCGAGACTCATCGTGATGTCCTCCGCGATGTGCTGGCCTTCTCCGGAAAGAAGACTAGTCCGTACCCCTGGGTGCCGCTGTGTCACCCGATCGGGCGGACGCACAGCGGGTGCGTACGTAAACCCGTGGGCCGGGTGATGCTTCTGTCTGACATCCGACCGGGTGCGAGCGGCCGAGATCCCCGCGCCCGGTGGCGATACGCAAGTCGGCACCCGCCGGTCGAGGCGGGTGCCGACTGCTGTTGTCGGACGAATCGCCCCAAATCAGTCGACTGAACTGAGACGATCGAGCGATGAGGGCTCCTCTGCCTCCGGACGAGCCGGGCCGGCTCGCGGCCCTGCACGACGCCCAGGTGATGGACACCGGGCCGGAAGAGGACTTCGACGACATCGCGCTGCTGGCGTCGCAGATCTGCGGGACGCCACTGGGCCTGGTGAGCCTCGTCGACCGGGACCGGCAATGGTTCAAGGCCAAGGTGGGCACCGAGCTCGAAGGCGTGCCGCGCGACCTGTCCTTCTGCGCGCACACCATCACGTCGCACGATCTGCTCGAGGTGCCCGACGCGACCACCGACCCGCGCTTCGCCGAGAACAAGGCGATGAGTGCCGCCAACATCCGGTTCTACGCCGGTGCGCCGGTGGTGCTCGACGGGACGTACGCGGTGGGCACGGTCTGTGTCGTCGACCATGTGCCCCGCACGCTCACCGCACCGCAGCGACGCGCCCTGCGCAGCCTCGCCCGGCACGCGTCGGTGCAGCTCGAGCTGCGCCGTTACGCCCGGCACGCGGGCGAGATCGCCGACCGGATGCGCCAGCTGGACCGGATGAAGGACTCGTTCCTGGCCACGGTCAGCCACGAGTTGCGGACGCCGCTGTCCACCATCCGCGGCTACCTGGAGATGCTGCTCGAGGACGACTTCGACGCCGAGACGTCCCGCCGGTTCCTGTCGGTGATGTCACGCAACTCCGACCGGCTGCTCCGGCTCATCGACGAGCTGCTCATGGTGGCGAAGATGACCGAGGACCGGATACAGCTCGACCTCGGCGAGGTGGACCTGGCCGAACTGGCGCACCAGGCCATCGCGGCCTGCCGGGCCCTGGCCGATCACCGCGGGGTGAAACTGCGCGACCGTACGGAACGTCCCGTCCCGGCCCGGGCCGACGCCAAGCGGGTCGCCCAGGTGCTCAACCATCTGCTGGTCAACGCGATCAAGTTCACCGACGCGGACGGCGAGATCACGATCGACTCCACGTCCGAGGGCGAGCCCGAACTGATCATCACCGACACCGGGGTGGGCATCGCCGCCGACGAGCTCCCGCACGTGTTCGACCGCTTCTATCGCTGCGCGGCGGCCGAGGTGATGGCGGCCCAGGGACCGGGGCTCGGTCTGGCGATCGTCAAGTCGATCGTCGATGCGCATCACGGCAGTGTGCATTTGGAGAGTGAGCCCGGAGTCGGCACGACCGTGCGCCTGACATTGCCGCGCTGAGCAATGGGTGGACAGCGCGGAACGGGCCGCCCGGAGGCGACCCGTTTCCGGCGTCTGATTCAGGAGATACGCGCGACCCGGAGGCCGTTGTACACCTTGCGGTAAACCACTCCGGTGCGGTGGTTCCCCGCGTCGATCATCATCCCGCGGCCCATGTAGATGCCCACGTGCCCGGGACCCACGACCAGGTCGCCGGGGCGGGCCTGGGACCGCGAGACGCCCCGCGAGCGAGCCGCCTGCGCGCCGGACGAGTGCGGCAGCCGGATGCCGGCCAGCGCGTACGCCCGTTTGGTGAACCCGGAGCAGTCGAAGCCGTTCGGGCCCGACCCGCCGGTCACGTAGCGCTTGCCGACCTGGGAGCGGGCGAACGCGATCACCGCGTTCATCCCGTTGCCCAGCCGCATGACACGTTCGCCCTGCTGGACCGCCGCCGCGTGGCGGACCGTGACCGCCCGCTGGTAGCGGGTGGCCGCCCCCTGGTAACGGCTGGCCACCCGGTTGCGGGCGGGCCGGGTCCAGGTGACGTCGTCCACGAGCTCGGCGGCCTGCTGAGCCGCCGCCCGGGCGGCGCTGCGCTCGGCCCGGACACGCTGGGCGGCCAGCTGCCGGGCCGTGGCGTCGGCCCGGCTGAGCAGGGCTTCCGAGGCCGGAGCGGGCTCGTCGGCCACGATCTCGCCGCCCCGCAGGTCGTCCCGCACGTCGACCAGGGCCTGGGTCTCGGCGGTCCGCAGGGCGACACGCTCGTCGGCCACGGCCAGCTCCACGGCGTCGCGCAGAGCCTGGCCGCCGTCGGGAGCGGCGAACGGGTTTGTCCGGGCCCGGGCCGCGGCGGCCCGGGAGAGTGAGAAACGCCGGGGGGCGGCGCGTGAGGCGCGCTCGGCGATGGTGGTGCGCTCCTCGATTCGGATGTCTTCCGAGGACTTGGGTCCCACCGGTTTGGTGGGCGGCACGGCCTCGGCGGCGTGCTCGGTCGGGTCAAGAGCCGGTGAGATGACGGCCAGCGCGATAGCGCCGGCGGTGAGTGCCCGGCTCGGGGACGGACAGTGCAGTGTTGCCTCCGACATCGGTCCGGGGCACTCGCGCGAATCCCGTCGGTGTGGCATTAGCGTGCGCCGCACCGGCGCCACCCCAATACGGGGAGGCAATGGGAACCCGGACTACTCGTTAATTCCGTCGACCATGCCAACACACATCAGGAATGTTTCGGGGCTGAAATCGCACAATCACCCTCGCTCAATCGAGAAAAGAATGCGAGTTACGCACTCGATCGGCGACTGTGGATCTCCGAAATATCCCTGTGATCAGGACAACTGCACCCGTACGCCCGTACTGTAAGGCGACTTGTGCACCATGAGGGAGGTCAGCGTGACCCCCTTCGGTACGTCGAACGGGACCACGCCCTGGCGGATCGCGCCGGGCGGAATCTCGTCGAGCAGCGACGGATCCTGATCGTTCACGAAGACCGCGGCCTGTTCGGCCACCCGATAGGAACGGCCCTGTCGGTCGAGGGCGCGCTGTGCGCCCGGATCGAGCAGGCGAGGTTCCTTGCCGGTGTTCTGGACAGCCACGCTGACCAGGCAGAACTCACCTTCGGCGGCGAGCGGGAGATCCGGCGGGCCGACCTCGGTGAGGCCGCACTCGGTCTTGGTCACCGCGACCGAGAGCGTTCCCTCCGAGGCTTTCCGGCCCACCGGAAGCACCGTCAACGCGGGCTCGACCGGCGGCGTCGTGGCCGCGGCGGCCGTAGTGGTCTCCGCCACCGGCGCCGCGACCGGCTTTTCGTGACGGGTTGCCGCATAGGCACCCGCCCCCGCCACAACCACGACAAGCGCCCCGCCCACCAGCCACGGCGCCTTGCTGCGCCGCTTGGCCGGTTCCGGCCCCCGCGCGGCGGGCGCCGACCGCGCGGGGCGCAACGGCGTATTGGTCACGAGACCTCCCGGTGTCGTAGATCACCGGCCGACCGCTCGGCCCGAGTTCCACCATGCTGAGATGCGCACCCGCCGGGAGCGTGTCGCCGCGCCGCAGAAAGCCGACAAACCCGTACAAAATCTGCGTTCTTATCGCCCGAAAGAGTATGTTTCAAGTCGCTTCAGGCGGTTAGCAGGATCTTGCCCAGGTGGTCGCTCGACTCCATCAGCTCGTGCGCCCGGGCCGCCTCGGCCAGCGGCATCGTGGTGTGGATGACCGGCTTGACGGCGCCCGCCTCGACGAGCGGCCATACATCCCGGGCGACCGCGGCCACGATGCGCGCCTTATCACCGGCCGGGCGGGCCCGCAGCGACGTCGACGACACCGAGCCGCGCTTGGCCATCAGCTGGCCCAGGTCGAGTTCGGCCTTGCGTCCGCCCTGCATGCCGATCACCGAGATGCGGCCGTTGGGGGCGAGCGCCTCGATGTTGCGGCTCAGATACTTCGCGCCCACGATGTCGAGGATCACGTCGGCGCCGCGGCCGTTCAACTCACGCGTGGCGGTCACGAAGTCGTCGGTGGTGTAGTCGATCAGCAGATCGGCGCCGAGCGCGCGCAGGGCCTCGTGCTTGTTCGCGCGGGCGGTGGCGATCACCGTCGCGCCGAGCGCCTTGCCCAGCTGGATCGCGAACGTGCCGATGCCGCTGCCCCCGCCGTGCACCAGCAGGGTCCGGCCCTGGCGCAGGCGGTCCCGGTCGACCACGTTCGACCAGACCGTGCAGGCGACCTCGGGCAGCGCGGCCGATTCGGTGAGCGAGAGACCGGCCGGCACCGGCAGCAGCTGCCCGGCCGGCACGGCGACCTTCTTGGCGTAACCGCCCCCGGCCAGCAGCGCGCTGACCCGTTCGCCGACATGACGGCCGGTCACGCCCGGCCCGACGGCGCTGATCACACCGGCGCACTCGAGACCCGGATAGGGCGAGGCGCCGGGTGGGGGCGGATAGAAACCTTGGCGCTGGGAGACGTCGGCGCGGTTGACGCCGGCGGCGGTGACGTCGATGACGACCTCACCGTCGCCGGCCTCCGGGTCCGGGACCTCACGCAGGACCAGCTGCTTGTCCTCGATCACGATCGCGTGCATGGTCCCTAGCTTGCCCTCTTACGGTGCCGTCCACTTCTGGTTCGCGGCTCCGGTGCACGCCCACAGCTGCAGCTTCGCGCCGTTGGCGGTGCTGTTGTCCTTCACGTCGAGGCATTTGCCCGACGCGTTGTTGACGATGTCGCGACCGGCCGTGACCGTCCACTTCTGACTGGCGACCGAGTCGATGCAGTCCCACTGGTGGACCACCGCGCCGTCGGCCGTCGAGTTGTTCGCCACGTCGAGGCACTTGCCCAGGCCGCGGATCGTGCCGTCGGTGCCCACCGTCCACTGCTGGTTGGTGTTGCCCGAGGTGCAGTCCCACAGCTGGGGCTGGTTGCCGTTGGCGGTCGAACCGTTGGTGACGTCGAGGCACTTGCCGCCGAGCCCGGTGATCGTGCCGGTGCGGCTGGATCCCCCGCTTTGGGTTCCACCCCACGTAAAGGTCGCGGAGGTGCGACCCGGCAGGTTGTAGACGAACGACTGCCCGCCCCAGTTCACCTTGACCGACTGGTTGCCGGTGGTGGTGTTGTAGGCGATCAAGGCCTTCGAGCCGTCGGTGTTGCGGAACGCGACGTTCGACACCGTGCTGTTCGCGCTGGAGTCGATCCGTACGGCGCCCGGCTTCACGAACTTGGTCAGGTGACCCATCGTGTAGTACTCGATGGTGTAGTCGACCTGGCCGTTACGGCTGCCGCCGCGCTGCACGGTGATCAGGCCGGTGCAGGTGCCGCAGCCCCCGTTGTGCGGGCCCATGTTCTGGTCGACGGCGAGCGACCACTTCGTCCACGCACGACCCCAGTTGCGGAAGTACTCGATGAGGTCGCCCATGTCCTCGGCGTGCTGGTTGCTCACCCAGGTGCCGCCGGAGTGCTCGGTCATGTACATGTTGACGTTCGGGTACTGGTTACGCACGGTGCTGGCGGTCGACGGGCTGCCGCCGTAGTCGTGCCAGGCGATGCCACCGAAGTTCGGGTGGTTGCGGATCGCGGTATCGGCCACGAGCGGGGCCACCCACTGGTCGTACGTGTCGAAGTTCCAGTCTCCGATGAGGAGCTTGGTGTTGAGGCCGGCCGCCTGCAGAGCGGGCATGAGGTCGTTCTTGGCGAACGACTGCAGACCCGAGACCGGCCACTGCATCGACGGGTAGCCCGGGCAGCAGCCCGGCTCGTTCTGCGAGGTCACGTACCGGATCGGGACACCCTGGGACTGGTAACCCTGGATGTACTTCACGAAGTACTGGGCGTACGTCTTGTAGTACTGCGCCTGCAGATAGCCCTGGCTGTACGCGTTGTTGTCCTTCATCCACGGCGGCGCGGTCCACGGCGAGGCCATGACGAAGCCGGCCGGGTTGAGACCGACCGCCTGCTTGGTCAGCGCCATGACGTCGGCGTCCCGCGACAGCGAGAAGTCGTTCACGTCACAGCACGTGTTGTCGTACGAGAAATTGTTCTGCGCCAGGTCGGACGAGCCGATGACGTTGCGGATCGCGCTCACCCCGATGCCGGCGGTGGGGCTGAACAGCTTGGTCATCACGTCGTTCTGGGTGGCGGCCGAGAGCGCGCCGCTGCCCCGGATGTTGAACGCCGCGGTGTCGGTGATCGACGCGCCGGCGCCCTCGAACTGCTGGTAGCTGGTGTTCTCGTTGACCGTGATGGTCTGGTTGGCCGACCCGCTGCTGCTCGCGAACGCGATCGGCGACTGCTGCTGGAGACCGCGGGTGACCGTACGGCCGCCGCTGTCGCTGGTGGTGGTGAGGTAGACGTTCACCGTCTCGTTGGCGGCGAACGCCGCGGGCGCCACAAGGACGGTCGTCGAGACGACCGCGGCCGCGGATGCGACCCACCCGATCTTCCTGGGGACGGACATGACGGGGACTCCCTTGCCTGAGGTGGGGGCCTTGGCCGGGATAGGTAAAGGCTCAGAACTGTAAACATGTCCATCGATGTTGTGTCAACTGCCTGTAACATTCCCGGAAAGCGTGTTCCAGCAGCTCAGACCCATGTTAAGAGTCTTGATACAAGTTTCCTGGCCGCCTGTTACCGAGGCGATCGCCCCGATCTGGCACACTGGGACGGCAACATCGGGAGGGCTCGCCTAGTGGCCGATGGCGCCGGTCTTGAAAACCGGTATGGGGAAACTCATCGTGGGTTCGAATCCCACGCCCTCCGCAACCCATTCCGTACGGGGATACCGACGCGCGCTGCCGGCGCGCACACGCGCCGTCGCTGGTCACCCCGATCAGGCGGCCGCCGCCCTCGATCCCGCTGGTAACGCCGCGGCTGCCCTCGGAGGATGAAGTCTTTCGCCCGCGCGGCGCGGTCAGTCGGCTGGATTCAGCAGGATTCGGGGGCCCGGGCCCTCCTCGGCCAGGCGGTCGTCCGGGTTGATGAGCTTGCAACGGTGCAGGGAGAGGCAACCGCAGCCGATGCAGCCCGACAAGTCGTCGCGCAGGCGTTGCATCAAGGCGATCTTCTCCTCGAGGCGGTGCCGCCACCGGTCGGACAAGTGGGCCCAGTCGGCGCGGGTCGGGGTTCGGTTCTCGGGCAGGTCGGCCAGGGCCGCCCGGATCTCGTCGAGGGAGACGCCGACCTGCTGGGCGATCCGGATGAAGGCGACCCGCCGCAGCTCGGCCCGCTCGTAGCGGCGCTGGTTGCCGGCCGTGCGGGTGGAGCGGATCAGGCCCTCGCGCTCGTAGTAGCGCAACGCCGAAGGCGCCACCCCGGAGCGGGCGGCGAAGTCGCCTATCGTGAGCGTCTCCATCGCGTCCCTTGAGTTGAAGTGAACTTCAACTTGCACCCTATCCCTATGACAGCGACAGCAGTGCAACCCGACCAGCTCGGCCCCCTGCTGAGCCGCATCACGGGGGACCAGAAACACGCGCCGAGTGCGCATTCGACGTTGGACGTGCTCTGGGTGCTCTACGACCGTGTGCTGCGGATCACCCCGGCCACCGTCGACGCGCCCGACCGCGACCGGTTCCTGCTCTCCAAGGGGCACGGGCCGGCCGCCTACTACGCCGTCCTGGCCGCGAAGGGCTTCTTCCCCGAACAGTGGCTCGACGGCCTCGGGGGGTGGGACAGCCCGCTCGGCCACCACCCCGACCGCGTCCGCATCCCGGGGGTCGAGATCGGCACCGGCTCGCTCGGGCACGGCCTCGGGCTCGGCGTCGGTGTCGCGCTCGGGCTTCGGGCCCAGGGCTTTTCCCGTACGCGGACCTTCGTGCTGCTGGGTGACGCCGAGCTCGACGAGGGGTCGAACCACGAGGCGATCGCGTACGCCGCGGCCACGCGCCTGCCGATCACGGCGATCGTGGTCGACAACCGTTCCTCGACCCACGGCTGGCCGGGCGGGATCGCCGCGCGGTTCCCGGGCTGGGACGTCTCCGTTGTGGACGGACACGACCGGGACCGTCTGGAACGAGCCCTCGAACCGAGGCACGACCGTCCGAATCTCGTGGTAGCGGAGGTGGAACCGAAATGATGCGTGACACGTTCATCACGGCGACAACGGGACTGCTGGACGACGATCCGCGCACCGCGCTGGTGCTGGCCGACATCTCGGCCGAATCGTTCGCACCGGCCCGCGACCGACATCCCGACCGGGTGCTCAACGTGGGCATCCGTGAGCAGCTCATGGTCGGCGTCGCGGGTGGGCTGGCGCTGACCGGGATGCGGCCCTTCCTCCACTCGTACGCCCCGTTCGCGGTCGACCGGGCGTACGAGCAATTGAAGCTCGATCTCGGTCATCAGGACGTGGGCGCGGTCGTTGTCAGCATCGGCGGCTCGTACGACGCGTCGGCCGAGGGCTACACGCACCAGTCGCCCGGCGACGTCGCCCTGCTCGACACGCTCGAGGGCTGGACCGTGCACGTGCCTGGCCACCACGACGAGGTGCCGGCGATGCTGCGGACGGCGGCCCGGCACGACGACCGGGTGTACGTGCGTCTGGCTGCCCAGGAGAACGACCGTGCGTACGCCGACGGCGGCCGGTTGCGCGTGCTGCGCCGGGGCAGTCCGCTGGTCGTGGCGGTCGGTCCGATGCTCGACCCCGTGCTCGAGGCCACCACGGGTCTGGACGTCACGGTGGCGTACACGAACACGCCGCGCCCGCTCGACGCCGAGGGGCTGCGGGTCCTGACCGAAAGCGAGGTCGTGATGGTCGAGCCCTACCTGGCCGGCACGTCCGCGGCCGCGGTCAGCAGCGCACTGGAGGGCCTGCCGCACCGGGCGATGCACCTGGGGGTCGGACGCACCGAGGTCCGGCGTTACGGCAGCTGGCGTGACCACGCGCGAGCCCATGGCCTCGACGCCCCGGGCCTGCGGGCGTCGATAGTGGACTTCCTGGGTTGAAAACCCGGGGGCAAGCTCAGGCGGCCAGCGCGTGCTTGGCGTGGAAGACCTGACGCAGGCGCCCGTCCATGCTCCACACCGCGTCCGGGCCGGCGACCCGGACGCGGAACCGCTCGCGCACCCCGTCGACCGCGGTCGCGGCGATGTCGATCGCCGAGCGCGACGCCGCCGGGCTCCACGAGACGTTGCTCAGGTGCCGCAGGTTGGCGTTGAGGTGCAGCTTGAGGCGGTGCAGCACCTTGGTCTCCTGCGTCACCACGAGCCGCCGGTGCGTCAGCACCAGCATGAACTCGCCGGAGAGCGGAGCGTCGGGGCGCAGACACCGGCCGACCAGCACGGTTGTCTCGTCCGGCTCGACGCAGCGGCGGAAGATGGGCATGTGGCGGCTGACGGCCGGGATGGCGACACCGGCTTCGGCGGCAGCGGGGAGGAACGTACGGGAAAACACGTCCATGTGGCGTTTAACGGTGACCTCCCGGGGAAGTCGCTGCCACCGGCCGATGAATGTCGAATTACAAAGCCTCGACAATCGTTGCGTTGGCCATTCCGGCGCCCTCACACATGGTTTGCAGGCCGAACCGCACGCCGGACTGTCGCATGTGGTGCAGCATCGTCGTCATGATGCGCGCGCCGGATGCCCCGAGCGGGTGACCGAGGGCGATCGCCCCGCCGCGCGGATTCATCCGGGCGCGGTCGGCGCCGGTCTCGGCCAGCCAGGCCAGCGGCACCGGCGCGAACGCCTCGTTCACCTCGTAGACCCCGATGTCGCCGATCGCCAGGCCGGCCTTGGCCAGCACCTTGGCCGTGGCCGGGATCGGGGCGGTCAGCACGATCACCGGGTCGGCGGCGGCGATCACAGCGGCGTGCACGCGGGCCAGCGGGCGCAGACCGCGCGCGGCGGCCCACTCCGAGGTGGTGACGGCCAGGGCCGCGGCGCCGTCGGAGATCTGGGAGGCCGACCCGGCGGTGACCACGCCGTCGGCCTGGAACGGGGTCTTGAGCCCGGCCAGCTTCTCGAGCGTGGAGTCGCGGCGGATGCCCTCGTCCTGCTTCACACCGGCCAGCGGCTCGATCTCGGCGTCGAACTCGCCCGCGTCCTGCGCGCGGGCGGCCGCGGCGTGGCTGGACAGCGCGTATTCGTCGAGCTGGGTGCGCGACAGGCCCCAGCGCGCGGCCACCATCTCGGCGCCGACGCCCTGGTTGAAGGAGTCGACACCGAAGCGGGTCCGCACGGTTTCTCCGTACGGGTCGGCGCCTTCCCCGCTCGATCCCATCGGCACCCGGGTCATCGACTCGACCCCGCCCGCCACGACCAGGTCGGCCTGACCCGAGATCACCGTCGCCGCGGCGAAGTGCAGCGCCTGCTGGCTGGAACCGCACTGCCGGTCGATGGTCGTGCCCGGCACCGAATCGGGCCAGCCGGCCCCGAGCACGGCGTTGCGCCCGATGTTCCACGACTGCTCGGCCACCTGGGAGACGCAGCCCCACATCACGTCGTCGACGTCGGCCGGGTCGAACCCGGTGCGCTCGGCCAGGGCCCGCAGCACATGGGCCGACAGGTCGACCGGGTGCACACCGGCCAGGCCACCGTTGCGCCGGCCGACCGGGGTCCGGACCGCTCCTACGATCACCGCATCACGCATGGGTCGACGGTAGCCCGAACTGCCATAGTGGTGACATGCAGTGGCGGATCAAGCCTGTCCTGCCGGTCAGCAAACTGATCGGCGCGGTCGCCGTCGTGGTGCTCGCCTTCGCCTTCGCCGGCATCGACCCGGTGCGCTGGGCGCTCGCCGCGGTCCTGGTGGTGGCGCTGCTGGTCTGGGCGCTGCGCGACCTGCTGCGGCCGGTGCGCCTGGCCGCCGACGACGAGGGTGTGACCGTGGTGACGGGCTTCCTGGGCCGGCGCCGGCTCGCCTGGGGGCAGATCGAGCGCGTACGGGTCGATCGCCGCACCCACCGTGGCCTGCGCAGCGAGTTTCTCGAGGTGGACGCGGGCGACGCGATCTACATCTTCAGCGCGAACGACCTGGGGGCCCTGCCCGACGACGTCGCCGCCTCGCTGTCCGACCTGCGGATCGCCTAACCGAGCAGGGCGGCCGTTCGCATCACGGTGGCGATCAGCAGGACGGCCAGCACCGCCGCGCAGCCGACGGCCTGGATCTGGGTGCGTCTCTTGAGGGGGGCATAGGCGAGGACCCAGGCCACCACCCCACCGATGACCAGGCCACCGAGGTGCCCGGCGACCGAGATGTTGTCGATGCTGAACGTGAAGATCAGGTTGACCACGAGCAGCGGGATCAGCTGGGTGATGTCGAGCCGCAGCCGTCTGTTCACCACGATCATCGCCAGCACCAGACCGAAGACCGAGGTCGAGGCGCCCGCGGCCGGGGCGTTGGGGGCGCTGAAGATGTATGCCGCGACGTTGCCGCCGATGCCGGCCAGCAGATAGAGCGCGGCGAAGCGCAGCGGGCCCAGCTTCTCTTCGAGATAGCGGCCCAGCTGCCAGAGAAGCATCATGTTGAGCAGCAGATGCAGCGCGCCGTAGTGCACGAACATGGCGGTGAACAGGCGCCACCACTCGCCGGCGGCGATGCCGTGGGGCTCTCCGCCGGTCACGTAGGACGCGTAGCCCAGCACCGAGGCCCAGCGGGTGACCTCGGTCTCGGAACCCATCAGGCCGAACCAGCCACCGGCGCCGGCGATCGCCCGCGAGCCGCCGACGATCGCCGAGAGGATCATGACGAGGACGTTGACCGCGATCAGGCCGCGGGTCACGTAACCGGCCCGGCCGGCGATGCTGCCGCCGAACGCGGTGCGGGCCTGACGCTGGGTGCGCTTGCCCTCGGCGACGCACTCGGGGCACTGGTGACCGACCGACGCCTCGTTCATGCAGTCGGGGCAGATCGGCCGGTCACACCGTGTGCACCGGATGTAGGTCTCCCGCGACGGATGGCGGTAGCAGACCGGAGCCGTCGAGGGAGCCTCACTCATGGGTCAAAGGTACTTCAACGATTCAGTCGTTCACGCGCTCGATTTCCACGCGCTCGATGACGACGTCCTCGCGGGGGCGGTCGCCGGGGCCGGTCGGGGTGTTGGCGATCGAGTCGACGACCTTGGCCGACTGCTCGTCCGCGACCTGACCGAAGATCGAGTGACGGCGGTTCAGGTGCGGGGTCGGGCCCACCGTGATGAAGAACTGCGAGCCGTTGGTGCCCGGCCCGGCGTTCGCCATGGCGAGCAGGTACGGACGGTCGAACTGCAGCTCGGGGTGGAACTCGTCACCGAACTGGAAGCCCGGGCCGCCGCGGCCGGTGCCCGTCGGGTCGCCCATCTGGACCATGAAGCCGGCGATCACCCGGTGCGAGATCGTGCCGTCGTAGTACGGCCCCGAGCCCTTCTGGCCCGTACGGGGGTCGGTGTATTCCTTCGTGCCCTCAGCGAGCTCCACGAAGTTGCGCACCGTCGCCGGGGCGTGATCCGGGAAGAGCTGGAGCCGGATCGGGCCATGGTTCGTGTGCAGGATGGCGTAAAGCTTCTCGGCCACGGGTACTCCTGTCTGTGTCACGGTCGCCCCGTGGCGTACCTCTGCGGGGCGATTGGACAGTTCCTAACAGTTCGGATCCTCCCCCATGTGTCTGAACGGGCAGCGAGGGGGTACCGAAACAGGGCACCATGCATGTCAGAGACACAGGAGGTGGGCACTGGTGTTCACGACGATGCGCCGCAAGAGCCGCGGCCGCCGGATGAAGAACGAACTCGGGCAGAGTGTTGACCACTTCAAGCGCGCGGCGTCGCTCGCGGCTGCGGAGACCAGCTCGACCGTGGGACCGACGCTGAGCGCGGCGGTCGACCGGGTGCAGCCGGCCGCCGTGAAGGCCAAGGACGTCGCCTCGAGCGGCTGGGACAGCGCGGTGGCGACCATCACCCCGCTGGTCGTGGCGGCGAGTGAGAACATGCGGACGGCCGGCGACAACGTGCGGCAGGCCGGTGAGGTCAGCAAGCGCAAGGCCAAGAAGGCTGCCAAGCAGAACAAGAAGTCGGCCAAGCAGCTGCAGAAGCGGGCCAACAAGGCCGTGGGCCGTGAGCCCAAGGGCCGCGGCAAGAAGCTGGTCGGCCTCGCGCTGATCGGTGCTGCCGTCGGTGTCGCCGCCGCTTACGCGGCCAAGCGCCGCCAGGCCGCGCAGTGGGACGAGTACGACCCGGCCGCGCCGATCAGCTCCAACCCGCAGGGCGGCGCCGACGACGCCGCGTTCGAGCCCGACGCTGTCGAGCCCGAGACCCGCGAGGCGTTCAGCTCGCAGAACGGAACCTCGCCGAACACCCCTCGGTAGAGCCCGTGTTGCCCAAACGGGCGGGTTGCCCTTCACCGGCGGCCCGCCCCTTTGTGGCGTCCGGCGGCGGAGATCAGAGCCAGCCGCTGCGGCGGAACACGCGATAGAGCAGCACCGAGGCGATCAGGATGATCGTCCACCACGCCGGATAGCCGTACTGCCAGCTCAGCTCGGGCATGAACGAGAAGTTCATGCCGTAGATGCCGGCCCCCGCGGTCCAGACGGTGGCGATGGCCGCCCACGCCGCGATCTTGCGCATGTCGTTGTTCTGGTCGACCGTGACCTGCGCGAGCCGTGCCTGCAGGATCGAATTGAGCAGATCGTCGAAGGACGAGACCTGCTCCACCGTACGGGTGAGGTGGTCCTGGACGTCGCGGAAGTATTTGCCGATCCGCTTCGGAACAAGCGCCACGATCATCGCCAGCGGGCGTTGCAGCGGCACCACCGCGCGCCGGAACTCCACCAGCTCCCGCTTCATCTGGTAGATCGCCGGGATCGGGCTGGCGTGGTCGCGGGAGAACACGCCCTCTTCGATCAGGTCGAGATCGGACTCGACCCGGTCGGCCACCGCCACGTAGTGGTCGACCACCCGGTCGGTCACCGCGTAGGCCACCGCCCACGGGCCCTGCTCGATCAGGTCGGCCCGCGCGGACTCCAGGTCGGCGCGCACCGAGCCCAACTCCGAGGCGTCGCCGTGGCGGACCGTGATGACGAACTGCTCGCCGACGAAGACCATCATCTGGCCGGTCTCGACGACCTGGGACGTCTCGGTGATCTCGCCGTGCGGCACGTAGCGGGCGGTGCGCATGACCAGGAAGTGCACCGAGCCGAACTGCTCGAGCTTGGGCCGTTGCTCGGCCTTCACCGCGTCCTCGACGGCCAGCTCGTGCAGGCCGTACGTGTGGGCGATGGCGGTCATCTCCTCCTGGCCGGGCTGGTGCAGGCCGAGCCAGACGAACGCGTCGTCCCGTTCGCAGGCCACCCGCAGCGCCTCGTCGGGGGAGAAATCGCCGGGCAGCCGCCGGCCGCCGACGTAGACCGCGCAGTCGACGACCGCGCTGCCGGCCGACCGGCCCGGACCGAGGTCGTCGTGGCCGTCGGCGGTGCCGAGGATGCGGTTCATCGCTCGGACGGGGGCGGCGAACGCTCGTGACAGAGGCCTGTTCCGGTAACGATCGCTCATCCTGACCTCCCCCACCCGACGTTCAAACCGCCCGAGGCTACGCCCGGCGGGCCTGTCACCTACCCACCGGGCGTCCGTTCACCGCCGGCGCGTCAGGAGCGAACCTCTTCGATCGCCTCGGCCAGACGGCGTACGCCCTCGTCGATCTGCTCGACGGTGACGGCCGAGTAGGCCAGGCGGACCGAGCTCCGACCGCCTTCGAGCAGGAAGTCGCTGCCCTTGACGATCGCCACGCCCTTCTTCATCGCGGCCGGGAAGAGCTTGTCGACGTCGACGTCGGACGGCAGGTCGACCCAGAGGAAGTAGCCGCCGTCGGGCTCGGTGAAGGTGGCGCCCGGGATGTGCTTGCGCAGCGACTCGGCCAGCACCTGGGCCCGCTCGCCGAGGGCGGCGCTCACCTTCGCGATCGAGCGCTCGATGTCGCCCGAGACACAGAACTGGTGCACGATCGCCTCGGAGACCATACCGGGCGAGATGTACAGGTTGGTGGCCTTCTTGGCGATCGCGTCGATCAGCGCGGCCGGGCCGACCAGGTAGCCCACGCGCACGCCGGGGCACACCGTCTTGGTGAAGCTGGACGCGTGCACGACCAGGTTGTCGGTGTCCTGCGACAGCATCGAGGGCAGGGCCTCGCCGCGGAACCGGATGTCGACGTACGGGTCGTCCTCGAAGATCGTGAACTCGTACTGCGCGGCCAGCGCGAGCAGGGCCTGCCGCTTCTCGGCCGAGAGCGTGATGCCGGCCGGGTTCTGGTAGTTCGGAATGATGTGGGCGAGCTTGGGGCGGACGCCCGACTCGAGCAGCGTGCGCAGCTCGTCGACGTCGATGCCGTCGGACTGCAGGGTGACCTGGTGCACCTTGGCGCCCAGGTTCTGCAGGCTGAGCAGCGTGCGGTCGTAGGTCGGCTTCTCGACGACGACGTCGTCACCCGGCTGCACGAGGTGGTTGAAGAGGAACGCGTCGGCCTGCAGCGAGCCGTTCGTCACAATGACCTGATCGGCCGAGACCCCGTGCTTCTCGGCGATCCACTTTCGCAGCGGGACGTAGCCGACGGACGTGCCGTAAGCGGTCACACCAGCGGGATCGGCGTCGAAGGCGCGCGCGGCGGCGGCCTTGAGGCCCTCGACGTCGATGATGTCCAGCGACGGAGCGCCCCGGGCGAAAGAGATCAGCTGCTCAGCGGTCATGGCGTCAAGCTTACGAGCCGCCTCTACGGGATTTTCGTCTGGCTCAGGGCGTCCGGGCTGTGGGACACCACCCGTTATTCTCCTGGAGTTCACCAATTAGAGGGAGACCCGATGATCGGCCTGATTCTCGCCGCCGGAGCCGGACGCAGGCTTCGTCCTTACACGGACACCCTGCCCAAGGCCCTCGTGCCGGTGGACGGCGAGACCACGATCATGGACATCTCGCTGCGCAACCTGGCCGCGGCCGGGCTGACCGACGTGACGATCGTCGTGGGCTACTGCGCCGGCGCCGTCGAGGAGCGCCAGGCCGGGTTCGAAAGCAAGTACGGCGTCAAGATCTCCCTGGTGCACAACGACAAGGCCGAGGAGTGGAACAACGCGTACTCCCTCTGGCTGGCCCGTGACCACTTCGCCCAGGGAGCGTTGATGGTCAATGGCGACACGGTGCACCCCGTCAGCGTCGAAGAGACCCTTCTCGCCCAGCGCGGTCCGAGCATTCTGCTCGCCATCGACAACGTGAAGAAACTCGCCGACGAGGAGATGAAGACGATCTTCAACGAGGACGGCCAACTGACCTCGATCACGAAGCTGATGGACCCGGCGGACGCGTTCGGCGAATACATCGGCGCCAACATCATCGAGGGTGCGATCGCCGCCGAGCTGGCCGACTCGCTCAAGGCGACCTGGGAGCGCGACCCGAACCTCTACTACGAGGACGGCTTCCAGGAATTCGCCAACCGCGGCGGCGAGGTTCGCGCCGCGACCATCGGCGAGGTCGACTGGGTCGAGGTCGACAACCACGACGACCTGGCCAAGGCCCGGGGCATCGCATGCCGCTACTAGCCCGCAGCGTCCAGGCGCCGCTGCACATCCACGTGCGGCGCGGCGCCGTCGCTGACCTGGGCCGCCTCCTCGCCGACGGACGCATCTCGGCCGGCGGCGACGTGGCCGTGGTCGTCGGGCCCGGCCTGGGCGAACGGGTGGCCGAACTGATCCGGCCCTCGCTGCAGTCGGCCGACGTCTTCACCACCACCGGCGGCACCCTCGACGCCGCCCTCGAACTGGCCGACAAACTGCGCGCCCGGCCCTACGACGCGGTGGTCGGCATCGGCGGCGGCACGACGGTCGACACGGCGAAATACGCGGCCAACCGCTGGGGCCTGCCGATGATCTCGGTCGCCACCAGCCTGGCCAACGACGGCATCGCCTCGCCGGTGGCCAGCCTGATCAACGAGGGCGTCAAGGGTTCGTACGGGGTGCACATCCCGTTCGGCGTGATCGTCGACCTGGACTTCGTCGAGACCGGCCCCGACCGGGTCAACCGGGGCGGCATCGGCGACGCGATCAGCAACATCAGCGCGCTGGCCGACTGGGAACTGGCCCGCGAGGTGCGCAACGAGCCGGTCGACGGCCTGGCCGCGTCGCTCGCCCGGATGGGCGCCGAGGCGGTGCTGACCATGCCGGGCGACCTCGAGGACGACGCGTTCGTCACGGTCCTGGCCGAGGCGCTGATCTCCAGCGGGCTGGCCATGGCGGTGTGCGGCAGCAGCCGGCCGGCCAGCGGTGGCTGCCACGAGATCATGCACGCGGTCGACTCGCTCTACCCGGGCACGGCCTCGCACGGCGAACTGGCCGGCCTAGGGGCGCTGTTCTGCACGTTCCTGCGCGGTGACGAGCGTCGTTTCGCCCAGATGTCCGACTGCCTGGCCCGGCACCAGCTCCCCCGGCTACCGTCCGACGTCGGACTGAGTGATGCGGAGTTCGTCGAGGCGGTCAGTTTCGCCCCGCGCACACGCCCCGACCGCTACACGATCCTGGAGCACCTCGCCATGACCCCCGACGAGATCAGCCGAAAGCTGGCGTCCTATGTCGCAGCCGTCACCGCCCGCTGAGCACGCGCCCACCGCGGCCGACTATTACGCCGTCAACCGGGGCGGCGGGCTGTTCAGCGAGGCCTTGAGCCAGCGGCTGGGCGCTCAGATCGCCGTGTACGCCCACAAGTACCGGCTGGCGCCGACCGTGCTGACCGTGTTCAACCTGGGCATCGGCGGGCTGGTCTCGATCCTCGTGATCGCCACCGCGGTCCCCGTCGCCGACGGCCAGATCTGGGCCTGGCCGATCGGCCTGCTCGCGCTGGTCGGCTGGCAGGTGGCGTACGCGTTCGACTGCGCCGACGGCCAGCTGGCGCGGGTCACCGGACAGACGAGCGCAGCCGGCGCCCGCCTCGACGTGCTCTGCGACGTCGCCGTGCAGATCTCGCTGGTGGCGGCGCTCGCCGCGACCGCCGAGGCCCAGGTGCCCGACACCCCGGCCTGGCTGCTGGCCGCGTTCGCCGGAACCTGGATGGTCAACCTGGTGACATCGGTGATGCAGACCGGCGACAAGGCCGCCAGCATGGTGACCAGCCGTTCGTTGCCGGTGCGGCTGGTCAAGCTGGTCCGCGACTACGGCGCGGTGATCGCGCTGGCCGGCCTGGTGCTGACCGTCGCCCCACAGTGGACGATCTGGTTCATTGGCCTCTTCACCCTGGTCAACGCGGCTTTCCTGGCCGCCAGCGTGATGTTCTCAGCCCGCGAGGCCCTGCACCACTGACACACGACTCGCGAAGACAGCCGTCGCCCGAGTCTGAGCCGTTCCAGAAAGTTCCTGGCCGGCGAGCCGGATGACTTCGGCTGGCACCGGCCGTGGCTCGATCTGGTCCGGGAGGCGAGACTGCGGCGGGCCGCCGCATCGAGCGCGTCAGAATCATCACCGTGCCGCACGTCGACTACACCCGCTGGGGACTGTCGTTTGCGCCGCTGCACATCGAGGCACGCGAACGACTAGATCGGCAAGCCCGTCCGAGGATGACGTCCGGCCTGCTGCCCACGGCCGGGTGCGCGGCTGCCGTGCTCCCGCCCACCTAGCGGCGTCGGAGCGGGCCGCGGCGTCACCAAAGGGATCGAGGGCGGCGGCCGCCTGATCGGGGTGACCAGCGACGTTGCGTGTGCGCGCAGGCAGCGCGCGTCGGTATCCCCGTACGGAATGGGTTGCGGAGGGCGTGGGATTCGAACCCAGTTTCCCATGCCGGCGTTGAAAGGCCCTCGCAGCGGACATTCGAGCTCCAACAGCGCCCTATTCGGATGACTCCCGCCTGAGTGAGAGGCCTCGGTCGACGAAGTCGACGATCCAGTCGAAGCTGTCGTCGACCTCGGTGTTCATCTCGAAGCCGCCCGCGGCCTCGATCGTTGCGAAACCGTGGAACAGGCTGCGCAGCAAACGCAGCGCGTGGATCTTGTCGGCCGGGTCTATCCGGTAGGCGATCAGCACCGCGGCCAGGGAGTCCAGCACCCGCGCGCCCGCGATGGCCAGCGGGTCGTCCGGGCCGGTCACGCCGAGGCGGATCGTTGTCGCGTAACGCCCGGGGTGCTTCACGATGTAGTCGCGCATCGTGCGGGCGGCCGCCGCCAAGGCGTCGCGGCCGGACCGGCCCTGCAGGGCCTCGCGTAGCGCGTCCCCGAGTTCCTCGGCGACCAGCAGCGCGATCCGGCGGTTGAGGTCGGCCTGCGAGTCGATGTGTTTGTAGAGCGACGGCGCCCGCACCCCGAGCCGTTCGGCCAGTGCGCCCATGGTCACGTTGGCCAGGCCGACCTCGTCGGCGAGCCCGGCGGCGGCCAGTGTCACGGCCGCCGGGTCGAGTCCGGCCCTAGGCACGGGCGTACGCCTTGAGGAACGGCAGCATCGCGGCGACGGTCTCGTCGGGGTACTGCGTGTGGGGGTAGTGGCCGGCGCCCTCGATGACCTCGAGCCGGCCCAGCCCGGCCGGGAGCTCGGCCACGATCGCCTCGCCCTCGGCCCGGGGCGAAGCCCAGTCGGGGTCGCGCGAGCCTTCGATGATCAGGACGGGGCAGCGGACGTTGCCCAGCTGTTCGCCGGCGTCGGTGGCCGGTGTCTGGCCCATCTTCTGCAGCGCCTTCATGCGGCCGGGCTCAGCCAGCATCGCCGCGTTGCGTTGCAACTGGGTGGACCAGTCGGCCGGCTTGCGGCCCTCGAAGGCCAGGTCGAGGTATTTGTGCCACCACTTCACGCTACCCAGCACGGCCATCATCAGCAGCCGCGTCATGCCGGTGCGGTACGACTTGACCCGCAGGTCGCCCAGGTTGATCGCCTGCTTGCGGGTGAAGGGGGCGATCTCGACGATGCCCTCGATCAGGTCGGGCGCCTGGGCGGCGGCAACGGTGGCGGCCCCACCCGAGATCGACTGGCCGACCAGCACGGCCGTGCCGCCGAGGTGCCGCACGACGGCGAGCAGGTCACCGGCGATGTCCGTACGGGTGTAGGAAGGCCACACGGCGCTCGACTCGCCGCAACCGCGCAGGTCGACGTTGGCGACGCGGTAGCCGGCGGCGACCAGCTGCGGGACGACGAACCGGTAGGACTCGCGGCTGTCGCCCATGCCGTGCGTCAGCACGACCAGCGGGCCCTCGCCGGTGACCTCGTACGCGATGGTGCCGCCCTCGATCTTCAGGAACTCGGTCATGACAACCTCCAGGTTCGGCTAACTCCGTTAGCTAAAAGCTAATGGCGTTAGCCAACCCTGTCAACAGTGACTTGTCAGACCCGCACGGGGATGGCCGACGACGTGCCCAGCACCTTCCCGCTCGCGTCCAGCGCCTCGGCCACCACGTATTCGGGGGTGCCGGGCACGGTCAGGGTCGTCTCGAAGCCGCTGCGCTCCTGGTCCACCTCGCCGCCGGCCAGGGCGCCGGGCTGGGTGCCCCACCGGGCCCGCCAGCGCGCGACCCGGGTGGCGCCGTTCCAGCTGGCCGAGACGATCACGTTGCCGCCCTCGACCCGCAGGCCCAGAGCGGGCTGGTCGGGCGGGCTGCCGGTCCATTCGGCCTTGTAGGCGCGGTAGGACTGGTTGTCCAGGGGCAGGTGCCCGGCCAGCCGTACGGTGCCGTCGGCGTTGTGCTCGGTGAAGTGCGGCATCTGGCCCCAGCCGACGAAGGAGCCGCCGTCGGCCAGCTCACGGAAGCTGCCCTGTGTGGGTGCGGAGAGCCGGTCGGGGTGCACGTACTCGGCGACGAAGGTGGTCTTCTTCGTGGCCTCGTCCACTCGGAACACCACCCCGCGCGAGTACTCCCGCTCCTTGGTCACCCCGGCGCCGTTGTCGAACAGCCCGTACGAGCCGTCGCGCCGCTGCCGGAAGTCGTGCTGCCAGGAGAACTTCGTCCGCTCGTCGACCTCGAAGTCCGACTTCTTGCCGCCGATCCGCCAGATGATCTCACCGCTCTTCCGGTCGATCTTGTAGGCGCACCAGGTGTGCCGGGCCGAGGCGATGATGTTGCCGTCGGCCGACAGCCCGACCGAGTTCGCGTGGAAGTAGTCGTACGGCAGGTGGGCCGACTCGCCCTGCGGCAGCGGCGCGTACGACTCGTCGAGGCCCACGTGCTCGCTGGAACGCCACTCGAAGACCTTCCGGCCGGTCGCGATGTCGATCTCCTGGATCACACCCTCGTGCAGCACCCCGTCGGACGGGCCGCCGAACGCCGTCAGGTCGTACGGAATCGGGTCGTAGACCCAGAAGAGCGCGGTGTTCTGCGGCGTGATCACCAGATCGTGCTGGTCGGCCTGCTCGGTGCCGGCCGCCCGGACCCGGGTGATCTCGCGGTACTGCTGGTCGGCGATCACGAACTCGCCCTGCCCGACGCCCTGCCCGCCGGTGCCCCCGATGGTCCCCTCCCACCAGGTCAGCACGGGCTTGTTCCGGTACTGCTGGGCCTTCAGGTCGATCGCGACGGTGGCCGGGTCGGGCACCTTCTTGAACCAGACCGGGGAACCCTTCTCGTCCACGACCAGCGGGCCCCACAGACCGGTGCCCGAGGCGGGGGTCAGGAAGATGGATCCGGCCACCGTGCCGTTGGCCGCCGTGGTGATCGTGACGTCGGGCAGGGTGCGCAGGTCGGGCCGGGACCGGTACTTCGGATCGCCGGCGGGGGTGGCCGCGGGATCCTCGGGGGCGGCGGCCGGTTCGCTGTTGTGCCCGAGCGCGTAGCCGATGCCACCCCCGGCGATACCGGTCAGCGCGGCACCGCCCACGCCAAAAAGGACATTTCTCCGGGAGATGCTCACAATTTCAAGCGTTCCCGGGTTATCGCAAGATCTACCTATGTGAGTGATCAGAGTTTGCTGTGAGGCTGTTGTAGATGTCGATCAACCGGACGGTCAGCACATCGGGGTGGAATTCGCGCAGGTAGCGGGCCCGGGCGGCGGGCGCCACGGCGGCGGCCCGGTCGCGGGCGGCCGGCAGGGCGGCGGCCAGCGCGTCGGCTCGGGGCGGCACGACCCAGCCGGCGTCGTCACCGACCAGATAGGGGATGCCGCCCACCTCGGTGCCGAGCACGGGCCGGCCCGCCGCCATCGCCTCGAGGATCACCGTGGGCAGCGTGTCGTTCCAGGTCGGCGCGGCGATCACGACGGACGAGGCGTCCCGGGCCTGGCGCATCCCGTCGCGGTCGAGGATGCCGAGATACTGCACGTCCGTACGGTCGGCGGCCGCTTGCTCGGCGAGCGGGCGCAACTCGCCGTCACCGGCGATCCGCAGGGTGCCGAGCGAGCCGTCCGGGTGCTGCCGCCAGGCGTCGAGCAACAGGCCGAGCCCCTTTTCCGGGGACAGCCGGGCCCCGTACAGGAAACCCTCACCCAACGGCGTGGGCCGGCCAGGATCGGGCATCGCGTTCGGCTTGACCACGATGTGCTCGTCCGGGATGCCGTAGTCACGCAGGTGCGCGGCGATCCGGTCGGTCAGGGCGATGAACCGGTCGACCGAACGCCAGGTCGGGCGGTGCACGGCCAGCGTGGTCGCCATCAGCGCGCTCTGGGCAGCCGAGCCGCGGTAGCAGCGGTGCTGGACCGCCGGATAGCCGATCAGCTTGCCCCGGCAGTCCTGGCAGTTGTGCCCGTCGCGGAAATAGAGCCCCGACGAGCAGACCTGACGGTAGTTGTGCACCGTCTGCACCACCGGCACCCCGTGCTTGTGGGCGGTCCGCACGACCCAGGGCGAGAGCAGCGGGTACGGGTTGTGCAGGTGCAGCACGTCCGGACGCTCGGCGGTCAGCAGCTCGGACAGGTCGCGCTGGGCGGCCCGGCCATAGATCGGGGAGAGCGGCAGCAGCGCCTTCTCGACCAGCGGCAGGTCACCGATCGAGTCGGAGCTGCGCTGGAACGGCAGCACCTCGACCCCGGCCGCCCGGAGCTGGGCGATCTCGGTGTCCACGATGACGTTCTCGCCCGACGGGACGGCTTCCCGATACCGGTTGTGCGCGACGACGACCTTCACGCCGGGAAACGCTACCGTTGACGACGTGCCCGAACTCCCTGAGGTCGAGGCGCTCGCTGCCTACTTGCGTGAGCGCGCGGTCGGCCACACCGTGCAGCGCCTCGAGGTGTCCTCGTTCAGCGCGCTGAAGACGTACGATCCGCCCGCCTCGGCCGTCGCCGGGCTGGCTGTCACCTCGGCCGCACGCCACGGCAAGTTCCTCGACATCGGCCTCGGCGACGACCTCCACCTCGTCGTCCACCTGGCCCGGGCCGGGTGGCTGCACTACCGCGACGCCTTCAAGTCGCCGGCCCCGCTCAAGCCGGGCAGCGGCCCGATCGCGATCCGGATGCGGCTCGACGACGGCTCCGGGTTCGACCTCACCGAGGCCGGCACCCAGAAGTCGCTGGCGGCCTATCTCGTACGGGATCCGGCCGAGGTGCCCGGGGTGTCGCGCCTGGGCCCCGACGCGCTGGCCGTCACCCGCGACGAGTTCGCCGAGCGCCTGAAGATCCGCAGCGGCCAGGTCAAGGGCGTGCTGGTCGACCAGGAGGTGCTGGCCGGCATCGGCAACGCCTACTCCGACGAGATCCTGCACGTGGCGAAGATGTCGCCGTTCGCGCTCACCGGCAAACTGACCGACGAGCAGATCGACGCGCTCTACGCGGCCATGCGTGAGGTCGAGACCGACGCCGTGACCCGGTCCGTGGGCATGAAGGCGGCCGAGCTCAAGGGTGAGAAGCGGGCCGGCATGCGCGTCCACGCCCGTACGGGCCTGCCGTGCCCGGTCTGTGGCGACACCGTGCGCGAGGTCTCGTTCGCCGACAAGAGCCTGCAATATTGTGCGACCTGCCAGACCGGGGGCAAGCCGCTGGCCGATCGACGCCTGTCCAAGTTGATCCGATAGCGGCGTATCGGTCACGCTACGTACACGGTTGGTAAAGCGGGCACAACGTCCGCTTCTTTCCGCCCGATCCATCGGTATAGTGGCCCGGTCCCACGTTTCCACGGCGCGGTTGTCCGTCAAACTCGTCGCGGTGCGTAATCTTTTCCGGATGCGGGAGGACGTAGGCGAGGTGACCGCTAGCCTGCATCGCCCGGTTACCGACAGCAGCCGGAGCAAACCCGTGCCGTACGACAGCTTCGAGTGGCAGCAGGAGCCGCCACCGAGCAACGGCGTACCCCGATCAGCCTGGAACCGCCAGCACAAGCGCCTGTCGCGCTGGCACCGCCCGTACACGCTGGCTCTGGTCTTCCTCGACCTGATCTCGGTGGTGCTGGCAAGTCACCTGGCCGCGACGTACATCGAGAAGTCCCGCTCGGGTTTCTACGGCAAGAGCCTGTTCTTCCTGCACAACGAGCAGCTGTTCATCTTCTTCGCCTACGTGGTCCTGCCGCTCGGCTGGCTGATCCTGCTCTGGGGCAACGGCACGTACGACCGGCGTTACCTGGGCCTGGGCAGCGAAGAGTTCAAGCGCATCGCCCGCACCTCGGTCACCATCGTGGCCTGCGTGTCACTGCTCGCGTTCGCCACCAAGGCCCCGCTGTCCCGGGGCACGGTCGCCGCCGTCTCGCTGATGGCCGTGGCCTTCCTGCTGGTCGGCCGGGTCGCCGCCCGTCAGGTGCTGCACTTCGCCCGCCGCAAGACCGGCCACGGCGCCCACCGGATGATCCTGGTCGGCACGCTGCCCGAGGCCCTCGAGGTCTACACGGCGGTCACCCGCAGCCCGGCAGCCGGCCTGATCCCGGTGGCCATCCACATCACCGACGGCTATGCGGCCGCCCGCGGCATCGAGACCCCGGTGCCGGTCTACGCCGCCCGTGACGTGCTGGCCCTGGTGCGTGAGGTCGGCGCCGACACGATCGCGGTCTGCGGCTCGGCCAGCGCCGAACCGGGTGAGCTGCGCCGCCTGGCCTGGCAGCTCGAGGGCACCGGGGTCGACCTGGTGGTCGCGCCCCAGCTGACCGACATCGCCGGCCCCCGCGTCCACATCCGCCCGATCGAGGGCCTGCCGCTGCTCCACGTCGAGGAGCCGACCCTCTCGGGTCCCGGCTGGCTGGTGAAGAACCTGATCGACCGGGTCGCCGCCGGCCTCGGCCTGCTGCTGATCAGCCCGATCCTGCTGGCCATCGCGATCGGCATCAAGCTCTCCGACCCCGGCCCGGTGTTCTTCCGTCAGCCCCGGGTCGGCCACGAGGGGCGCACGTTCCGGGTGTGGAAGTTCCGCACGATGTACGTGGACGCCGAGGAGCGCAAGCGCACGCTGGAGGAGCTGAACGAGTCCGACGGGATGCTCTTCAAGATGAAGAACGACCCCCGGATCTTCGCGTTCGGCGCCAAGCTCCGGGCCACGTCGCTCGACGAGCTCCCCCAGCTGATCAACGTGCTCAAGGGCGAGATGTCGCTGGTCGGCCCGCGGCCGCTGCCGGCCGACGACGGCGACTACCTGGGCGACGTCCGCCGCCGGCTGCTGGTCCGTCCCGGCATCACCGGCCTGTGGCAGGTGTCGGGCCGGTCCGATCTGTCGTGGGACGAGGCCGTACGCCTGGACCTCTACTACGTGGACAACTGGTCCCTGACGTACGACCTCGGCATCCTCTGGCGAACGATCTTCGTAGTGCTCAAGCGCAAGGGCGCCTACTAGCTATAGGGGCAGGTGCTGCGCCACTCCTGGATCGCCGACCCCGACGGGTTGGGGCACAGGAACTGGTCGTAGCGGGTGTCGTCGTCGATGAACCTCTTCAGCCACGAGATGCTGTACTTGGCGACGGTCACGTTGGTCGAGGTCGGCGCCGAGTGCGAGGCGTTGTTGAGCTCCAGGTACGCCTTGTCCGACGTGCTCGGCAGGCTCGTGTAGAACGGCTCGGAGTGGGAGCTGACCGGCGCCACGGTGTCGTTCTCGGCGCCGATGATCAGCGTCGGCACCCGGTCCGACGACCAGCTCTTGGTCCCGTGCCACGGCGTGAGCGGGACCGCCGCCTGCAGGGACGGGCGCGACACCGAGGCCGACAGACTGCCGCCGCCGCCCATCGAGTGGCCCATGACCCCGAGGCGGGCGGCGTCGATCCGCGTACGGACGCTGCTCGTCCTGGTCAGGTAGTCGAGCGCGGCCAGAAGCTGGGTGCCGCGCGAGGCCGGCTGATCGAGCGTGCTCAGCGTGTCGATCGTGATCACCACGAAGCCCTGCGAGGCCAGCCGCGGCCCGAGCCACGAGACGCTGGACTGCGAGGCCGTGAACCCGGGTGACACGGCGACGGCGCCGAACGTGCCCTCGGCGGTGCTGGTCGGGTAATAGATCGTTCCCCCGCCGAACCCGCTGACGGAGGAGCGGGCGACGGTGGTCTGGGCGATCGCGAAGGAGCCCCGCGACGCCTCGATGCTGCTGGTGGTGGGGGCGGGACCACGCTCGTACGGGTTGGCCGCGAGCGCGGGGGAGGCGGGTGAGACCCCGATGAGGGCCGCGGCGAGGACGGCGGCGACGAATCCGGTTTTCCGTGCCATGGAACTCTCCCTGGGATGTGGGTGAGCCAGATATCGATGTGTTCACATTGTTGATCACTCTGTTACCGGCCGGTAATCCCAATTGGCACCCTGCCAATACGGTATGACCGCCTACTATCTGTCGCGTGGCGGGACAGGTCGGAAGTGTGCTGGCGGTAGTCGCCGTTCTGGCCGCGCTGGCCGCCGCGGTCGTCGCCGTGGTCCGGCTCCGGGCCCGCCGCGGCATCGCCACCGCCATGCAGCGGGCCACGTACGACGTGCTGCACACCGCCGCGCTGGCCGCCGACCCGCTGCGGGCCGGCCTGAGCCCCGGCACCGCCGCCAAGGCCGCCCGCCCGCTGCGCACCCTGGTCGGCGCGGCCGGGCTGACGATCACCGACGGGGATACCTGCCTCGCGTTCGACGGTCGCGGCAGCCACCACAGCGAGCAGTTCACGGCGGCCGCCGTCCGGGCCCTCGACAGCCAGCGCTCGATCGTGCTGTCCGCCTCCGACCTGCCCTGCGACCTGGTCGACTGCATCGTGCGCGGTGCCGTGGTGGCGCCGCTGCCGAGCCCCGACGGCCGGGCCGTGGCCGCGATCGTGGCCGTCGCCGACGACCACCCGGCGCCCGGCCTCGTGCAGGCCACCCTCGAGGCCGCGCGATGGGCCGGCTCACAACTGGCGCTGGCCGAGCTCGACTCGTCCCGCGAGCGGCTGGCCAAGGCCGAGGTGCGGGCGCTGCGGGCCCAGATCAGCCCGCACTTCATCTACAACGCGCTGACCGCGATCGGCTCCTTCGTCCGTACGGATCCCGAGCGGGCACGCGAGCTCATCCTCGAGTTCGCCGAGTTCACCCGCTACTCGTTCCGCGCGCACGGCGACTTCACGACGCTGGCCGAGGAGCTGCGCTCGATCGACCGCTACCTCACGATCGAGCGCGCCCGGTTCGGCGACCGTCTGCAGGTACGGCTGCAGATCGCACCCGAGGTGCTGCCGGTCGGCCTGCCGTTCCTGTGCCTGCAGCCGCTGGTCGAGAACGCCGTCCGGCACGGTCTTTCGCGCAAGCCCGGCGTCGGTATGGTGAGCATCGAAGCCCAGGACGCCGGCGCCGAATGCCACATCACGGTCGAGGACGACGGGGTCGGCATGGATCCGGCGGTGTTCGCCGCCGGCATGCCCGAGACAGACGACGGGCAGCACGTGGGCCTGGCAAACGTGGACGAGCGGTTGAGGTCGGTCTTCGGCGACCACTTCGGCCTGGTGGTCGAGACAGCCCCCGGAGCGGGTACGAAGGTGAGCATGCGGGTCCCGAAGTTCCACCCAGGAGTACGCGCGTGAGCCTGGTCGTGCTCGCGGTCGACGACGAGCCCCCCGCCCTGGACGAGCTGGCCTACCTGCTCAACGCCGACGGGCGGGTCGCCCACGTGCACCGCGCGGGCGACGCCACCGAGGCGCTGCGGGTCCTGCGCGACACCGAGGTCGACGCGGTCTTCCTCGACATCCGCATGCCCGGCCTGGACGGCATGGAGCTGGCCCGCATCCTGCGCCGTTTCGCCCGCCCACCCGCGATCGTCTTCGTGACCGCGTACGACGACGGCGCCGTGGACGCTTTCGACCTGGGCGTCACCGACTACGTCCGCAAGCCCGTCCGGGCCGAACGCCTGGGCGAGTCCCTGCGCCGCGTGGCCGGCTCCCGCCTGGTCCCCACCGCGGCCCCCGCCCCGCCGGTCGACGAGCCCACCATTCCCGTCGAGCTGGCCGGCACGACCCGCATGCTCCCCCGCTCCTCGGTCCGCTGGGTCGAGGCCCAGGGCGACTACGCGAGGTTGCACACGTCGGACGCCTCTCACCTGGTCCGGGTCTCCCTGGCCACGTTGGCCGAACGCTGGGCCGACGCCGGTTTCGTCCGCATCCACCGGTCCTACCTGGTCCAGATCCGCCTGATCGCCGAGCTGAGACTGACCGGCTCGGGCTACGTGGTCTCGGTCGACGACATCGAGCTCCCGGTGAGCCGCAGACACACCCGGGAGCTGAAGGACCGCCTGATCAGAGCCGTAAAACACGACTGGACCCGCTGACTTTCCCCACCCCGTCCACACGGTTGTCCACAGCCTCACAGCCTTTTCCACAGAGTTATCCACAGGCCAGCCAGCTGGGGACACGGCATCTCAGGACTCTGCGAGGCGTCGCCAGGCGGGAGAGGTACCTCCTGTTCCTGACGCCGCCGTCGAATCGACCTAGCAGAAGCCCGGTTGGGTCCTGCTAACCGACGGTGGCGAGGTGCACCGACCACACCCGACCACAGGAACCTGCTGTTGTGCGGCCTGAGCCACGACTCGGCGACCCCCGTGCGTAGTCATGCGCCCGCCGACAGCGTTCTCTGCGCCAAGTGCAGCGGCCGGCTCGGCGAGGGTCGTCGCGAACATGGAGTCTCCAACCGGCCCAGGAGCGGCAAACCGAGGCGGGTCGACCTGGAGGAGATCGACAAGAGGGACCGGGAACGGGAACGCGGCACGTCCGTCCGTGCGCTGCGAGGCGGATTGCCCTCGTAAAGCGTGCGGATGATCTCCACAGGTTGTTCACAAACTCACCGCCACGCCTGCACTGCCGGTCAATAGGCTCACCGCCGTACGGTCGGTGGGTCACGGGGGCCCACCGGCCGCCTGGACGAGGGGGTGCGGAGCGTGGAGATCGAGCGACGCGTGCTCGTCGTGGAGGACGAGCGGACCATCGCCGAAGCGGTTGCCGCCCGGCTGCGGGCCGAAGGGTTCGCCGTTGAAGTGGCCGGGGACGGGCCGTCCGCGGTTGAGGCCGCCCGCCGGAACCCGCCCGACGCGATCGTGCTCGACGTGATGCTTCCCGGGTTCGACGGGCTCGAGGTCTGCCGGCGCATCCAGGCCGAACGCCCGGTGCCGATTCTCATGCTCACCGCCCGCGACGACGAGACCGACCTGCTCGTCGGGCTTGCGGTTGGCGCCGACGACTACATGGTCAAGCCGTTCTCGATGCGGGAACTGGCTGCCCGCGTGCACGCCCTGCTGCGGCGCGCGCAGAAGGGGCAGGCGCCGGCGCGTGATGACAAGATCCTGCGGTTCGGTGACCTGGAGATCAACCAGTCCGAGCGGCGGGTGCAGCGGGCGGGTGTCGAGGCGCATCTGACGCCGACCGAGTTCGACCTGCTCGTCCATCTGGCGGCCCACCCCCGTACGGTGCTTCCGCGCGAACGCCTCCTGGCCGACGTCTGGGGCTGGGCCGACGCGTCGGGGACCCGCACCGTCGACAGCCACATCAAGGGACTGCGCCGCAAGCTGGGCTCGGACCTCATCCGTACGGTGCACGGGGTGGGTTATGCCCTCGAGGTCGAGAAGTGAAGGAGCGCCTAACTCGCGCGCTGGCCTGGCTGCCCCGGCCGCTCGACCCGGTCCGGTCGATCAAGATGAAGATCATCATGGTCCTGCTGGCGGGTGGCCTCAGCGGTCTCTTCTGGTTCTATCTGTGGCTGGGCTGGTTCCCGTTCTGGACCGGGGTCACCGCGACCGTCATCGGCGTGACGATCGTGCAGTTCCTGGCCCGCGGCATGACCTCGCCACTGCGGGAGATGACCGCGGCCGCCCGGTCGATGGCGCAGGGCGACTACGACCGCCGGGTGCGCGCCACCTCGGCCGACGAGGTGGGCGAACTCGCCGCCGCCTTCAACCAGATGGCGGCCGACCTGGCGGCGGCGGACCGGCAGCGGCGTGAGCTGATCGCCAACGTCTCGCACGAGCTGCGGACGCCCATCACCGCACTTCAGGGCCTGCTCGAGAACATCGTCGACGGTGTGGCCAAGGCCGAACCGGCGATGATGCAGACCGCGCTGGCCCAGACCGAACGTCTGGGCCGCCTGGTCACCGAACTGCTCGACCTCTCCCGCATCGACGCCGGCGTGGCGCCGCTGAAACGCCACCCGATCGACGTGCCGGCCTTCCTCGACGGCGTGGTGCGCGAGGCCGAGGTCAACGCCGCCGGCTCGGGGCGGGACGTGAACTTCACGATCGTCTCAGCGGCGGCGCTGGTCGTGCCCGGCGACCGGGAGCGGCTGCACCAGGTGTTCGCGAACCTGCTCGACAACGCGGCCCGGCACAGCCCGCCCGGCGGCACCGTTCAGGTGCGGGCGCAACGGCACGACCACCACGTTCTGATCGCCGTCGCCGACGAGGGCGAGGGCATCCCGCCCGAGGAACGCGACCGGGTCTTCGAACGGTTCACGCGCGGGGAAAGACCCGGCGGTGGCGGCACCGGCCTCGGTCTCGCCATCGCCCGCTGGGTGGTTCAACTGCACCACGGCACCATCGCCGCCGTCGATCCCGAGCGGCCCGGCTGCCAGATCAACGTGACGCTCCCCCTCGGCACTCACTGAGACCCGCCCCACAAGACGGAGGTACATCGTGTCGATAGCCCCTGCCCAAAAACAGCCCGTCAAGCCTCTGCCGCAACTGCACGGACCGTGGATGTCGAGCATGCCCTGGGGCCGGCAGTGGGCCGGTCCGGGCCGCCCGGCCTCGGTCGTCACGGTCGCGGCGGTCGCGGGGGCCGCCGCCGTGGCCGCGCTCGGCCTGCCGCTCGACCGGCCCGGCATCGGATGGCTGCTCACCGCCCTGGCCGCCGTCGCCGCCGTCGCCGTGGCCGACACCACGCGGGTCACCCGGGGTCCGAAACCGCTGGTCGTCCGCTCACGGCCGAGGCTCGGCGCCGAGCAGATCGCCTGGGCCGCGGCCACCGTGGCCCTGTTCGCCGTCGGCACGTTCCGCTCGGCCGGCTGGCTGTTCACGCTCTGTGTGCTGGTCGCCGGTCTCACCACCGCCCTGGCGCTGGCCGGCGGCCGTTCGATGCGCAGCATCTTCGTGGCGTGCACGCTGCCGTTCTTCGCCGCGCTGCGAGCGGTTCCGTGGCTGGCCCGCGGCCTTTCCCGTCCGGGCGAGGAAAAACTGGGCAATTCCCGCGTACGCATCGTGGCCACCGCCGTCGTCTCGGCCGTCCTGCTCGTGGCGTTCGGCGCGCTGCTCGCCTCGGCCGACGAGCGCTTCGCCCACGCGTTGGAACGGCTCGTCCCCGATCTCGGCGTCGACACCGTCTTCCGGTGGATCTTCGTCGGCGGTTTCGCGGCGATGGGCGTAGGCGGCGCCGCGTTCCTCCGGGCGGCCCCGCCCGACATGTCCAAACTGGACCGTACCCAGGGCCGCAAGGTGCACCGCTGGGAGTGGGCGGTCCCGCTGGGCCTGCTGACCTTCCTTTTCGCGGCCTTTGTCGCCGTCCAGGCGGTCACGCTGTTCCGGGGCGACTTCGGCGTGCAGGAGTACGCCGATGAGGCGCGCAGCGGTTTCTGGCAGCTCAGCTGGGTCGTCGGCCTGACCCTGCTGGTGCTCGCGGGTGCGGCCCGCTGGGCGCCGCGCGAGAATCCGGCCGACCGTCTGCTGATCCGGGTCATCCTCGGCACACTGACCGCCCTCACCCTGGTGATCGCCGCGACCGCGATCCAGCGCATCACCCTCTACACCGCCGAGTACGGCCTGACCCGCCTGCGCCTGCTGGTGCTCTGCTGCGAGCTGTGGTTCGTGTTCGTCCTGCTGCTGGTGCTGGTCGCGGGCCGCCGGATCCGGGCCGCCTGGCTGCCCCGAGTCGCCATCGCGGCCGGGGTCAGCGCGCTGCTCGGCCTGGCCGTGGCCAACCCCGATGCCATGATCGCCGAGCGCAACGTGCAGCAGCACGGCAACCGCCCGATCGACCTCAGTTACCTCGGCGACCTCTCCCCCGATGCCGTCCCCGCGCTGACCCGGAGCGGCGACCTGACCCCGGAGCAGCTGCGGTGTGTGCTCGGCCGCCTCAACACCGGCCCGATCTCGCAGCCCGACGACTGGCGCAGCTGGAACCTGGGCCGGGAGCAGGCCCGCCTGCTGATCGCGGCCCGCGGCAACCCCACTTTCGACTGCACCCCTTGACATCCCGTCGTCGGCGGCCAGACTCCGCACATGGCCGCCGACGACGAACCGAGCACCAAGCCCCTCCGTACGCGGGTGGTGCTCGGTGAGGCGGCGACGCGCCGACGCCCCGCGGACCGGGCCCAAGCCGACCTGGCGGAGCAGACGCCCGTCGGCGAAGCGCTGGTCAAGGGCCTGATGCGGGCCCAGCTCGCACTCGCGTTGCGGCTCGCGGTGGTGGTCGTGACCGCGCTCGGTTCGCTGCCGCTGCTGTTCGCGGTCGCTCCCGGCGTGGGCGGGCTGAAAATCTTCGGCATCTATCTGCCCTGGCTGCTGCTGGGCGTGCTGTCGTTCCCGTTCCTGATCGGCGTGGGCTGGGCCTACGTGCGGTGGGCGGAACGCAACGAACAGGACTTCATCGCTCTGATCCGCAGGCCCGAGCCGTGAACCCGTACCTCGTCCCCGGTCTGATCGTCGTGGTGCTGGTGACCGTCGGCATCGGCGTGTACGGCCTCCGGTTCGCCCGCACCACCTCCGACTTTCTCGTCGCGTCGCGGTCGGTCAGCCCGGCCTGGAACGCCGCGGCGATCAGCGGCGAGTACCTGTCGGCGGCGTCGTTCCTCGGCGTCGCCGGGCTGATCCTGCGCTACGGCGTCGACGTGCTCTGGTACCCGGTGGGTTTCGCCGCGGGCTATCTGGCGCTGCTGCTGTTCGTGGCCGCGCCGCTGCGCCGGTCGGGCGCCTTCACGCTGCCCGATTTCTGCCAGGTACGCCTCGGCTCGCCCCTGCTGCGCACCCTGGCCAGCGTCTTCGTGGTGTTCATCGGCTGTCTCTACCTGGTGCCGCAGCTGCAGGGCGCGGGGTTGACGTTCACCACGGTCACCGGCGGTTCGTACGTCTGGGGTGCCCTGCTCGTCGGCGTCGTGGTGACCGCCAACGTGGCCCTCGGCGGCATGCGCGCGATCACGTTCGTGCAGGCCTTCCAGTACTGGCTCAAGCTGACCGCGCTCGCCGTCCCGGTGATCTTCCTGGCCCTCCAGTGGCAGTCCGACGGCCGCCCGGTCGTCACACCCGACGCCGGCGCCACCTTCCCGGTCGCCACGACCGTGGTGATCGAGCAGGACGCCCTGGTCGACGGCGTCCCGGTCGAGAAGGGGCAGCAGCTCAGCTATGACGCCGGCGCCCCGGTGCCCGAGGTGAGCACTGTGGACGCCGCGTTCGGGGCCGACTGGCTGCTCCCGGGCGGCGACGGCACCCTGTTCGCCACATATTCGCTGATCCTGGCCACCTTCCTGGGCACCATGGGCCTGCCGCACGTGCTCGTCCGCTTCTACACCAACCCCGACGGCGCCTCGGCCCGGCGCACCACCCTGGTCGTCCTCGGTCTGGTCGGCGCCTTTTATCTCCTGCCGACCCTTTACGGGGTGCTCGGGCGCATCTATACCCCGCAGCTGCTGATGACCGGACGCACCGACGCCGTGGTCCTGCTGCTGCCCGAGGCCGCGCTCGGCGGCGGCCACCTGGCCCAGCTGCTCGGCGCCCTGGTCACCGCGGGCGCGCTGGCCGCGTTCCTCTCCACGTCGTCCGGCCTGCTCACCAGCGTCGCCGGGGTGGTCTTCACCGATGTGCTGCGCGCCGGCCGCGGGGGCTCGGTCCGCGACTTCCGCCTGGCCACCGTACTCGCGGCCTCGGTTCCGGTGCTGCTCTCGCTCTATGTCTCCAACATGGACGTCTCGCGCGTGGTCGGCCTGGCCTTCGCGGTCGCCGCGTCGAGCTTCTGCCCGCTGCTCGTGCTCGGCATCTGGTGGCGGCGGCTGACCGACGTCGGCGCGGTCGCCGGGCTGCTGGCCGGGGGTGGTGCCTCGATGGCGGCCGTGCTGATCACCGTGCTCGGCCCGCCGCTCGACGGCTGGCTCGGCGACGCCGTCAGCCAGCCCGCCGCGTGGACCGTGCCGCTGGCGTTCCTGGTGATGATCGTCGGATCGCTGCTGACCAGCCGGCGCGTCCCGCACGACGTCGGCGCGACCATGTTGCGGCTGCACGCGCCCGAGTCGCTGCGTGTCTGACCGGCCGACGCGATCAAAGCCGGCGCGACCCAGGCCGGCGCGATCAAGGCAAGTGTTTGAGGCGCCGCGTGTCTGATATGTGCTGGTCACGGCACCGGCCAGCGACTAGGTTCACAGCATGACGGTGCCGGCGCCACGCGAGGGGGATCAGGGCGCGGCGTTGTCGCTGCGCGGTCTGGTCAAACGGTTCGACACCAAGCTCGCGGTCTCCGAGGTCAGCCTCGAGGTGCCGGCCGGCTCGTTCTACGGGCTGCTCGGTCCCAACGGCGCCGGCAAGACCACCACGCTCTCGATGGCCGTCGGCCTGCTGCGCCCCGACGCCGGTCACGCCGTCCTTCTCGGGCACGACGTGTGGGCCGACCCGGCCGCGGCCAAGGCCCGCCTCGGCGTGCTTCCCGACGGCGTACGCCTTTTCGACCGTCTCACCGGCCCCGAACTGCTCGCCTACCACGGCCTGCTGCGCGGCATGGACGCGGCGACGGTCGACCAGCGCGCCCGCGAACTGCTCGACGTGCTCGAACTCGGCACCGGCAACTGCACCCTGGTCGTCGACTACTCGGCCGGCATGCGCAAGAAGATCGGTCTCGCCTGCGCGCTGCTGCACGCGCCGCGCCTGCTGGTGCTCGACGAGCCGTTCGAGGCGGTCGACCCGGTCTCGGCCGCCCGCATCCGCGAGATCCTCCAGCGATACGTCTCCGGCGGCGGCACGGTGATCTTCTCGAGTCACGTGATGGAGGTCGTCGAGCGGCTCTGCTCGCATGTCGCGATCCTCTCCGACGGGGTGCTGCGCCGGCACGGCACGCTCGACGAGGTGCGCGACGGCAGCTCGCTCGAAGAGGTCTTCGTGCGAGTGGTCGGCGGCCGGGTCAGCACCGGCTCGGAGCTGGCGTGGCTCTGAGCCCCTGGCCGTTCGTCCGCCTCAAGCTGCGGCTGATGGTCAACGGCATGCGCGGGCGCCCGGCCCGGATCGTGCTCTTCGTCCTCGGCGCCGTGATGGCCGGGTTCTTCGCGATCTCCGGTTACGCGATCTTCGCGATCCCCGGCGTGGTCGGCGACGCCCGCGCCGCCGGCATGCTGCTCCAGCTCGGCGGCTCCCTGCTGGTCGTGGGCTGGCTGGTGCTCCCGTTGATCTTCTTTGGGATCGACGAGTCGCTCGATCCGGCCCGGTTCGCGCTGTTCCCGCTACCCCGGCGCACCCTGATCACGGGCATGTTCGCGGCCGCGCTGGCCGGGCTGCCCGCCCTGTCCACACTGGCCGCCACGGCCGGGATGGTGAACACCGTGGCCGCGCTCGGCGGCGCCGGCGCGGCGTTGATCCAGGTCGTCGGCATCCTGGGCGGCCTGTTCCTGTGCGTGGCCGCGAGCCGCGCGGTGACCAGCGCCTTCGCCACCGGGCTGCGCTCGCGCCGCTCGCGTGACCTGGCCGTGGTGATGTTCGCCGTGCTGGCCGCGCTGCTCGGGCCGCTGCAACTCGCGCTGCTGGCCGGGGCCGAGCGCGCCGACTGGGGCGCGTTCGCCGTGCTGGCCGACGTGCTGGGCTGGACACCGCTGGGCGCCCCGTACTCGCTCGGGCTCGAGGTCGCCGAGGGCCGGCTGTGGGCCGTACCGCTGAAGCTCCTGATCGTCCTGACGACCCTGGCCGGGCTGCTCCGCTGGTGGAGCGCGACTCTGGAGAGCGCCATGGTCGGCTCGGTGAGTGAGAGCCGGGGCGGCGACCGGGATGTCGCCTCGCCGACCGGTCTGCTGCTCGGCCGCCGGTTGCCCCGCAGCCGCTTCGGCGCGCTGGTCGCCCGCGAGACCCGTTACTGGTGGCGCGAGACCCGGCGGCGGGCCGCGCTCATCACGTTCACGGTGGCCGGGATCTTCCTGCCGGTGTCGATCTCGCTGAGCGGTGGTTCGGCCGGGCCGATGGCGGTCTTCGTCGGGGCGATCGCGGCGATCGCGCTGGCCAACCAGTTCGGATACGAGGGGAACGCGTACGCGGCCAATGTCACCGCCGCCGTGCCGGGCCGGGTCGAGATCCACTCCCGGGCCACGGCTCACGCGTTCTTCGTGCTGCCGTTGTTGCTGCTGGTCGCCGTCGTGGTGGGTGCGGTGACAGGCCGGCCCGAGCGGATCGCCGGCGATCTGGGGCTGCTGATCGCCACGTACGGCGCGGGTCTGGGCCTGGTGTTGCCGCTGTCGGTGCGGGCCGCCTATGCGCTGCCCGAGTCGACCAGCCCGTTCGCCGTCTCGTCGGGCGGCGGTGCGGCCAAGGGCCTGCTGACCTTCGGCGTCATGATCGGCACGCTGCTGGCCACCGTGCCCCTGCAGATCCTGGCCTGGACGCTGGGCGACGTGTGGCTGTGGATCGGGTTGCCGGCCGGCGCCGCGTTCGGCTGCGCGGCCTACCTGATCGGCTCGGGGGTGGCCGGCGACTGGCTCGACCGGCGCATGCCCGAGGTGCTGGCCGCCGTGACCGCGGGCCGTTAACGCTTCTTGATCAGGCCGTCCTTCTTCACGAAGATGACCCGCCGTTCGAGCGCGTCACCGGACGGGCCGAGCACATAGCCGTCGATCCACAACCATCCGTCGTACGTGATGCGGGGGTCGACCCGAATGACGCGGAACGTGAGCGCGCGCTCGCCCTGGAACTGGACGCTGGCCGCGCCACCCACAAAGAGCACGTCGCCGGGACGCGGCAACGCCTCTGTCATCCGCCCCTCCCCCATATCGCTTATGTACGTACGCGATTACGGAAGGGATTACGCTACCGACGATTCGTTCACGCCCACATGCCCCGAACGCGTCTCACCCGATGGCCGGACGGAGACCCTCGCGGCGTACGAAAATGCGGCGCCGCTGCAATGCGGTGCCGGTGGGGTCGAGCACATATCCTTCGAGCCACAACCAGCCGTCGTACGTGCTGCGTTGATCGACCCGGATGAGACGGAAGGTCAACGCCCGCTCGCCCTCGAACTGCACGCTCGCTTCGCCGCCGATGTGCAGCACCTCTCCGGGTTGCAGCTGCACTTGCTGATGCACGGGCGACCTCCTCCCGACGAAGATAGTTGTTGATCAATCGCGGGGGATAGCTATGTGCACCTTCTGTAACCAAAGAGAGAATGGTGCCCGTGACGATTCACTCGACTGATCCATTCGCCACTCCGGACGGGGAGAAGTCGGCCGTACGGCGGTTGCGCGGGCGTCTGGCGGCGCCCGTCACGCTCTGGACGACCCCCGGGCCGGCCGGTCTCACCGTGTCGTCGACGCTCGTCGCGGACGGTGACCCGGGCCGAGTGCTCGGCCTGATCGACGACGAGAGCGACTTCTGGGACGCGCTCGAACAGAGCGGCCGGTTCGCGGTGGTCGCGCTGACCCCGGCCGACCGGCAGCTGGCCGACCGGTTCGCCGGTCTGATGCCCGCGCCGGGCGGCCTGTTCGCCGGCGACGACTGGACCGACACCGACTACGGCCCGGTGCCGGCCGGAGACCGGACGTGGGCGGGCTGCCGGCTCGAGTCGTCGCGGGTCGTGGGCTGGGCGCTGCTGGTCGAGGCGGTGATCGAGAAGGTCACGGCCGGGCCGTCACCCGACCCGCTGATCCACTATCGAGGCCGATATCACACGCTGGGCGGTTGACCCCCCCCCCGGCCTGACCACCCCGCTCAGCGCAGTCAGACCACCACTCGGCGCAGGGGCCGACCGGTCGGTCTCGGGCACCACCATCTCTCCGTACGTTGCCGGAAAGTCCGCCCCACCCAGAAGGTGGTGAACCCCCGGTGACTACCGAAGTGCCCTCGTCCTCCACCGAGAGGTACCGGGCCGTCCAGGAATCCGAGGAATTCGGCCGGCTGCGTCACGCCGTACGCAGCTTCGTCTTTCCGATGACGGTCGCGTTCTTCCTCTGGTACGCGCTCTACGTCCTTCTCTCCGCATATGCACGTGGCTTCATGGGCGCCAAGATCGTCGGCAACATCAACGTCGCGCTGATCTTCGGTCTGCTCCAGTTCGTCTCCACGTTCCTGATCGCCTGGTACTACTCGCGCTACGCGGCCCGCAAGATCGACCCGCTGGCCGAGAAGATCCACGCCGACCTGGCGGCCGGCGACACCAAGGCCGACGGGAAGGTCGAGGACTGATGCAGAGCCACACGCTCGCGGCGGAGGTCTCCACCTCCACCTCCCGCGGTCTCACGATCACGCTGTTCCTGGTCTTCGTGGCCATCACCCTGGCCATCACGATCTGGGCCAGCCGCCAGACCAAGACGGCCACCGACTTCTACGCCGGCGGCCGCCAGTTCTCCGGCTTCCAGAACGGCATGGCGATCGGCGGCGACTACATGTCGGCGGCGTCCTTCCTGGGCATCGCCGGCCTGATCGCGCTCTACGGCTACGACGGCTTCCTCTACTCGATCGGGTTCCTCGTCGCCTGGCTCGTCGCGCTGCTGCTGGTCGCCGAGTATCTGCGCAACTCGGGCCGCTACACGATGGCCGACGTGCTCGCGTTCCGCATGCGTCAACGCCCGGTCCGTACGGCGGCCAGCGCCTCCACCATCGTGGTCTCGATCTTCTATCTGATCGCGCAGATGGTCGGCGCCGGCGCCCTGGTCTCGCTGCTGCTGGGCATCAAGGCCGACACCACGTTCCTGGGCATGGACGCGGGCACCGCCAAGGTCGCCACGATCATCCTGGTCGGCGCCCTGATGATCGTCTACGTGATCGTGGGCGGCATGAAGGGCACCACGTACGTCCAGATCGTCAAGGCGTTCATGCTGATGACCGGCGCCCTGGTGATGACGCTGCTGGTGCTCGCGCACTACAAGTTCAACCTGTCGCAGCTGCTCGGCGACGCCGCCGCGCAGTCGGGCAAGGGGGACGCCTTCCTCGAACCGGGCCTGCGCTACGGCGTGGAGTCGGCCAGCGCGTCGGCCACCTTCTACAGCAAGATGGACCTGCTCTCGCTGGGCATCGCGCTGGTGCTCGGCACGGCCGGCCTGCCGCACATCCTGACCCGGTTCTACACGGTGCCGACCAGCAAGATCGCCCGCAAGAGCGTGCTCTGGGCGATCGGCATCATCGGCACGTTCTACCTGTTCACCCTGGCCCTCGGCTTCGGCGCGGCGGCCCTGGTGGGCGGCGCGAACATCACCGCGCAGGACAAGGCGGGCAACACCGCCGCACCCCAGCTGGCCCAGGTGCTCGGCGTCGACTATCTCGGCGGCGAGACGGGCGGCGCGGTGCTGCTGGCGATCATCGCGGCCGTGGCGTTCGCCACCATCCTCGCGGTGGTGGCCGGCCTGACGCTGGCGTCGTCGTCGAGCGTGGCGCACGACTTCTACGCCAACGTGATCCGCCGCGGCGAGGCGTCGGAGCGCGACGAGGTGCGGGTCGCCCGCATCTCGGCCCTGGTCATCGGCGCGGTGGCGATCGCTCTGTCGATCTTCGCGCAGAGCCTGAACGTGGCCTTCCTGGTCGCGCTCGCGTTCGCGGTGGCCGCCTCGGCCAACCTGCCGGCGATCCTCTACAGCCTGTTCTGGCGGCGGTTCAACACCTCGGGCGCGCTGTGGTCGATCTACGGCGGTCTGACCGCGGCCGTGGTCCTGGTGTTCTTCTCGCCGGTCGTCTCCGGCTCGGCCACCGCCATGTTCCCGGACAGCGACTGGCACTTCTTCCCGCTCTCCAACCCGGGCATCATCTCGATCCCGATCGGCTTCCTGTGCGGCTGGATCGGCACGGTGATCTCGAAGGAGGACGACACCGCCAAGTACGCCGAGCTCGAGGTCCGGTCACTGACCGGGCACGGCGCGCACTAAAGGTTGGATTAATTCGCGGACGCGGGACCGGCCACCGCCGGTCCCGCGTTTGTGCTGCTGAGGCTTCTCCCTACTTCGTGCCGTGTCGGTTTGATGGCAGGGCGTACGGGCGTCGGGTACGTAACCTGGTTTCATGTCAGCGTCCACGTCCCCTCGCGGGGGTTCCGGTAGAGCCTCTGTCCCGTCGTCGGGCCGGGCCTCGGCCCAGCCGTACCGCAGCGCCGCGTCGCCTCAGCGCGACGACTGGCCGCCTCGCGGGGGCGGCCCGGGCGGTCCTCCTCCGACGGGCCCGGGTGGTCCGGGCCGGGGCACGTCCTACCGCGGACGCCGTCCGAAGCCGCGCTGGGGCCGCATCGCCCTGCTGGCCGGTCTCGCGGTGCTGATCATCGCGATCATCGCCGGCATCTCGCTCTACGGCTATGCCTCGGGCCTCGACAAGGATCTCAAGCGCACCGACGCCTTCACCGGCATCAACGCCGACCGGCCGGCCAAGGCCATCGAGGGCGCGCAGAACATCCTGCTGGTGGGCAGCGACTCGCGGGACCCCGACATGAAGGACGACGGGGCCGGCAAGTGGCGCGCCGACACGCTGATCCTCATGCACATCCCCGAGGACCACAAATCCGCGCAGCTGATCTCGATCCCGCGCGACCTGTGGGTGGTCATCCCGAAGAGCAACGACGCCGAGTGCGGTGACGGCGGCCGGGCCAAGATCAACGCGGCCTTCGCCTTCGGTGGCCTGCCCCGCGCCGTGCACACCGTGGAGTGCCTGACCGACGTCAAGATCGACCATGTCATGGCGATCGACTTCGGCGGCTTCAAGGAGGTCACCGACGCGCTCGGCGGTGTCGACCTCAAGGTCGAGCAGACCATCACGTCGATCCACAAGCCGTACCGGGTGTTCAAGAAGGGCACCATGCACATGAACGGCGAGCAGGCCCTCGACTGGGTGCGTCAGCGCAAGCAGTTCGCCCGTGGCGACTTCGCCCGCATGCAGCACCAGCAGGAGTTCCTCAAGGCGATCATGGACAAGGCGGCCAGCAGCGGCACGATCACCAACCCGGGCAAGCTCAACTCGTTCCTCAAGGCGGTCACCGCGGCCGTCACGGTCGACAACGACTTCTCGCTGACCGACATGGCGACCGAGATGCGGGGCGTCCGCGGCAGCAACCTGACGTTCATCACCAGCCCCAACAAGGGCAGTGACACGATCGACGGGCAGTCCGTGGTGGTCTCCGACCGCGAGAAGGCCCTGGCCCTCTTCAAGGCGGTCGCGGCCGACGACATGGACACCTGGATGGCGGCCAACCTGAAGAAGGACTCGGCGGCCGGCTCCGGCAGCTGACCCGTACGCTTGTGGTCGTGTTCGGACCACAAGTACCCAGCGTGACCCCCGCCGAGGTCGGCGACGACGTCTACCTGCTCGACGTGCGCGAGCCCGACGAGTGGGAGGCGGGGCACGCTCCCGGCGCCCACCACCTGCCGATGATGGAGATCCCGGCCCGCATGGCCGAGGTCCCGACCGACGGCGAGGTGGTGGTCGTCTGCCGTTCCGGCGGCCGCTCCGGCCAGGTCGTCTCCTACCTCATGGGCAACGGCTGGGACAACGTGCGCAACCTCGACGGCGGCATGCACTCCTGGGCCGCCTCAGGTCGCGAGGTCGTCAGCGAGAGCGGGCAACCACACGTTCTATGAGCAGTTACCGCCCGCTCGTCTTCGCGCACCGCGGAGGCGCCGACGCGCTGCCGGAGCACACGCTCGGCGCCTACCTGCGCGCCCTCGATGAGGGCGCCGACGGCCTCGAGTGCGACGTCCGGCTCACCCGCGACGGTCACCTGGTCTGTGTGCACGACCGCAAGCTGGGGCGCACGAGCAACGGGCGCGGCCGGGTCAGCACCAAGACCCTGGCCGAGCTCGACTCGCTCGACTTCGGCTCGTGGCACCCGGGCTATCCGGTCGACGAGGAACCGCTGCCCGAACTCTCCCGCCTGCTCACGCTCGACCGGCTGCTGGCGGCGGTGCGTGACAGCGGCCGGAACGTGCGGCTACTCATCGAGACCAAACATCCGTCACGGTACGGAGCCGAAGTTGAGCGCCGCTTGGTCAAGATGCTGCGCCGTTACGGCCTGGCCGACCCGAAGCCGGACGACCCGGTGCAGGTGACCGTGATGTCGTTCGCCGCGCTCGCCCTGCGCCGGGTCCGGGCCCAGGCGCCGGCCCTGCCGACGGTCTATCTGATCGAGATCCTGCCGCCCGGGATCGGCCGGGGCCGGCTGCCGTTCGGCGCGCGGATCGCCGGGCCGGGAGCGGCGCTCGTACGGTCGCGGCCGGGGCTCATTCCGGCCATCCGGGCCGCGGGGCACCAGGCGTACGTCTGGACCGTCAACACCCAGGCCGATCTCGACATGGTGCTGGCGCACCGGGTCGACGGGGTGATCACCGACCGCCCCCGGTTCGTGCTGGACCATCTCGCCTCATGTGAGAGCTGAATCCGCTTGCGTCGCGGTGAAGGCTGAATCGCGAGTCGCGGTGAAGGGAGGATCCACCGGCGTTGCGGTGAGGGTACGACCGTCCGGCCGCTGGTGTGACGCGGGACACTATCCGGGATCAGGGAAGCGAGGCAGACTCACAGTCATGCCGGACCGTCCCGACTACGCCGCGCTGACGCGCGGGCAGATCGCGGTCCTCGACCGGATCAACGCGGGCGAGGCGGGACTGCCCGTGCTCCAGCAGATCGTCCGGCTGGCCCAGGAGACGCTGGGCGGCCGCGGCGCCGGCTTCGCGGAATACTCCGCCGACCACGGCCGCATCATCGCCGCCACCGGGGCCTGCACGGCCGCCACCGGCCGCCGGGTCGACCGCGCCGACACCCGCCTGCGTGACGGCCGCACGCTGCTCATCCCGCTCGACTCGCTCAACGACGAGTTCGCCAAGCAGGTCGAGGGCGGCGACGTGCACCGCATGCTGGGCGCCCGCTGCGAGGTCGGCGAGACGATCGTGGGCTCGCTGCACGTCTATTTCGGCGACCGCGACGACGAGCCCGGCCCCGAGCACCACGCCGTCCTCGAGCTGCTGGCGGGCTATGTCGGCCGGCTCTACGCAGCCCGCGACGGCCTGCCCGTGCACAGCGGCGAGCAGGCCCGCCGGCAGGAGAAGCGCGACCTGTGGGTGGCGGTCACCAGCCACGAGCTGCGCACGCCGGTCACGGTCATCAAGGGGTACGCCGACACCCTGTCGAACCATTGGGACACGCTCGGCGACGTCGGCCGCCACGAGGCCGTCCGCATCATCAACACCCGCGCCGGCGAGCTCGCCCGGCTCGTCGACCGCCTGCTCTCGGCGGCCAGCGAGGACGGCGACGTCGGCGCCTCCCCGGCCGGCCCGTTCGACCTGGCCGAGGCGCTGCGCGCGGCCGTCGAGGAACTGCCGGCCGACCTGCGCCGCCGCATCGTGCTCGACAATCTGCCCGGCGAGCTCCCCAAGGCGTACGGGGAAAGGGATTCGATCGCGACGATCCTGACCGAGCTGGCCACGAACGCCGAGAAGCACTCGCCGCCGGGGTCGATGGTCGAGCTGTGTGCGGCCGCCGACGAGGAGACGCTGCGGTTCCGGCTCTCCGACCGTGGCGTGGGCATCCGGCCCGAGCATGTCGAGCAGGCGTTCGAGCGTTACTGGCAGGCCGAGGGCGGCGACCGGCGCCACCATCCGGGGGCGGGGCTGGGGCTTTACCTCGTACGGCGTCTGGTCGAACGCCAGCACGGCTGGGTCTCGTTGCGTCCCCGTGAGGGCGGCGGCACCACGGCCGAGGTCCGTCTTCCGCGCGCATAATGCGGGGCGGAGTGTCCTTTTCGGCCGTGCACCGCCTAGGCTGTCTCGCCGTGAGCAAGCGTCGCAACCAACGCCAGTCCGCACCCAAGCGCGAGAAGGTGCGGGACATCTTCGTGGCCCGCCCGTTCGAGGGCCTGGCCGACGAACCGGAGTGGATCGCGCTGCGCGAGCTGGTGCCCGCCGCCTCGGCGCCGCTCACCCTCCGGCCCGAGATCATCGAGGAGTACGGCGACCGCCCGGTCACCCTCTCGACGGTGCTGCCCATGGCCTGGCCGGCCATGACGCGCCAGGACGGCCGGGTCTTCATCGGCCTCCAGCGGCACGTGCAGTCCGGTGACGTCTCCCGCGACCTCGCGGTGGCGATCCTCAGCGCGCTGCGCACCGAGCCCGGCGACACGGTCTCGGTGCCGGCCCTGCCCGGTGAGGGTCCGCGCCTGCAGGACGTGCTCGTCGACGGCCCGCTCGAGATCACCATGCACGACGGCTTCGAGTACTGGCTCGACGCCGAGCAGGCCGAGGACGTCAACGTGAAGGCGTCCCTCGAACGGGCGAACGCCTCGATCTATCCGACCGTGCGACTGTCGGCGGGCCGGGCGGCGTACTGGTGCCGGGTCGCCCCCGACAAGGGTCACGTGCGCTGGGTGCTGCCCGACGCCGAGGACCGTGCGCTCGACACGCTGGCCCGCCTGTCCGCCTCGGGTGACCTGCTGCTGGGCGAGCAGACCAAGTTCGCCGGCATGTTCCGGGCGCACGGCCTGCTGGTGCCGGTGTGGGACATCCCGGGCGAGCCCGAGGGCGCCGACTGGGAGGCGCCGCTGGCCGACTTCGCCAAGCGCTACGCCGACACGCTGGCCGAGACGGGCCCGCTCGACGGCGACGCCCGCCGGGCGAAGCAGGGCCTGATCGGTCGCCAACTCACTCTAAGATGACCTCGCTCCGCTCGGTTGGCATCGCGCCCCGAGAGGTCGGTGTCGAGGGCGCCGAAAACGACCTCGGCTTCGCCTAGCCGTTTTCGGAGCCCTCGACACCGACGGGCGCAATGCGTGTTGGGCGAGCAGACAGGAGCACCACGGTTGTGCTGGACGAGCGGTTCGACTCCGGCGAGTTGGACCGCTCCGTCTGGGTGCCCTGGTATCTGCCGCATTGGAGCTCCCGCGAGCGGTCCCGGGCCACATATGAGGTCGGCGGCGGGGAACTGCGCCTGAGCATCCCCGCCGACCAGCCGCTGTGGGCCGAGGGCGTGCACGAGACGCCGCTACGGGTGTCCGGCATTCAGAGCGCGAACTACTCGGGCCCGGCCGGCAGCACGACCGGCGGCCAGCCCTTCCTCCCCGATCAGCGGGTGCTCGAGGAGCAGGGCGAGTTCTGGGGTTTCACGCCGGTCTACGGCGACATCGAGATCCGCATGCGCGGCACGATCACGCCGCGCTCCATGATCGCGTTCTGGCTCTCCGGCATCGAGACGATTCCCGGGATGTCGGGCGAGATCTGCGTGATGGAGGTCTTCGGCACGGCCCCGCAGGCGGTCGGGATGGGGTTGCACCGCTTCCGCGATCCGCGCCTGACCGAGGACTGGGCGACGGTCACCCTGCCGATCGACGTTACGGCCTTCCACACGTACGGCGTGAGCTGGCGCCCCGGTTCGCTGGAGTTCTCGGTCGACGGCGAGGTCGTCAAGCGCGTCGGTCAGGCTCCTGACTACCCGGTGCAGCTTGAGATCGCCGTCTTCGACTTTCCCGACCGGGCCCACCTGGTCGACGGGCCGGTGCCGGTTCCCGAGCTGGTCGTCTCACACGTCAGCGGGCGCCCGTTCCAGTGAGTCGCGCTCGATCGGGCAGCTCATGCAGCGCGGTCCGCCGCGGCCGCTGCCCAGCTCGGAGCCGCTGATCCGCACGACCTCGATGCCGGCCCGTTCCAGCTGGGCGTTGGTCTCGACGTTGCGCTCGTACGCCACACAGAGCCGCGGCCCGATGGCCAGGGTGTTGTTCCCGTCGTCCCACTGCTCGCGTTCGGCGGTGACCGGGTCGAGGCCGGTGTCGATGATCCGCAGCCGGTCGATGCCCATCGCCTCGGCCGCCGCCACCAGGAACGGCCGCGGCCCGGCGGCGCGGGGCTCGCCGTCGGCGTCGGCGGTCACCGTGTACGCCTGCAGCGTGTCCGCAATGTTGGGATACATCACCACGGCGTCGACGTCGACCATCGTGCACACGGTGTCGAGGTGCATGGTGGCGCGTTCCTGAGCGATCGGCACGGCCAGGATCGTGCGGGCCAGACCCGACGTGAAGACCCGGCGGGCCAGCCGCTCGGCGCCGGCCGGGGTGGTGCGCTCGCCGACCCCGATGGCCAGCACGCCGGGCGCCAGCATCAGCACGTCGCCGCCCTCGAGCAGCTCGAGCGAGGGGTCGTAGAGCAGGTCGGTGCCGGCGAAGCGGGGGTGGTAGCGGTAGATGGCCCGGGTGAGCGTGGTCTCGCGGCTGCGGGCCGGCATGGCGAGGCTGGTGACGGCCACCCGGTCGCGCACCCAGACCGACGAGTCGCGGGTGAACAGCAGGTTGGGAAGCGGGTCGATCACGAAGTCGAGGCGGTCCATCATCTCGTAGACCAGACCGCCGGGGCCCGGTTTGAGTTCCTCGTGCGCCAGCCCGGCCATAAGGACCTCGGCCAGCCGCCGCGGGTCCTGGTCGGCCAGATAGCGGGCGACGCTGTCGCGCAGGGTGTCGCCGAGCCGGCGGTCGGCCAGCACCCCCTCGGTCAGTTCGCCCCGCGCGGCCTCGACGGCCAGGGTCTCGGCCAGCAGGTCACCCAGATAGAGCACTTCGACGCCGCGCTCGCGCAGGGCGGCGGCGAAAGCGTCGTGCTCCTCTTGGGCTCGGCTCACCCACGGAATACCATCGAAGAGCAGGCTGTCGTTGTTCCTCGGGGTCAGCCTGGCCAGTTCCGGCCCGGGCCGGTGCAGCAGCACCGTCCGCAGCCGGCCCACTTCACTGTCGACGTAGTGCACCACGAGCCGACGGTAGCCCACCCGTCGATCTCTCGGCACCTGCCCGGCACTCCCCGCAATCGGCCGATGACGTTCTGCCTAGATCATGAGACATGTGTGCGCGAGTGCGACGCGCCGACTAACTTGGTCCATGAACTGGTTTCGAACAGGGGAACAGGCGCCGAGATGCACCATCCGCAAGAAGTCGCGATGCGTGAATGCGGCATTCATCCCCTCTCATTCCACTTTCTTTCCACCCCAGTGTCTTGCTTCCGTAGGGGGTCGAGCACTTACGGTAGTGAAAAGAGAGCCCGAAGGACCTTTTGCCGGAGGTCGCAGTGACTGTCTTCCCAGCACGCCCCGCTCTACCCGTCCCACCGAACAGTCAGAGGGTCATCGACCGTCGTCTGAGCGAGACGCAGGCGCTCGAAGCGCCGAACCGCCAGTCGCCCGCCGAGTGGGCCCGCCGTCGCCGCGCCGACCGTGACGCACGTCGCCTCGAAGCTGCCGGCGCCCGCGCCCTGACCCGTCTCGACCGTCTCGGACCCAACTGGCACATCGTGGACTGGCCGCGCACCGACGCGCTGGGCTACTACGAGCCCGACCCCGCCGACGACCGCGCCGGGTTCCTGGCGATCGGCCCCGGTGGTGTCTACGCGGTGACCGTCGCCGACCACGGACGCGCCCGGGTGCTCATCGCCGGTGACGTGGTGCAGATCAACGGGAAGCGTCCGCAATACATCGCGGAGGCCCGTCGCGAGGCCCGCCGGGCGAGCAAGGCGCTCTCCGCGGCCGTCGGCCTGAGCGTGCCGGTGACCCCGGTGCTCACTTTCGTGGGATCCGGTGTGATCAGCGTGCACGGTCTGCCGAAGGAGGTGCTGGTCGCCACCGACAAGGAGCTCGACCGGCTGCTCATCGCGGGTGGAGCGCGCATCTCGCCGGCCACCGCGGGCAAGCTTTCGGCCGTCGCCGGCCACCCCGCGACGTGGGCAAACGCTCCTTATCGCCCGGCCGGCGACTATCGCTGGCACGCTGACGGACAAACGGCCGCTGACAAGCGGACAGCACGCCGGTAACGTTCCTTCCGGTTGTAGTCGACGGCTTGCCGCCGCGGCGGGTGCCCGGGAGACCGGGCGCGGCCGCGGCGCACGCCGTCGAGCGGCGAGAGCGAGGAGGACCGGGTGGCGCACGTCGAACTCTCACTCTCGGGGGCGTTCGTACCGCAAGCGCGCACACCTTCCGAGGCCGAGTTCGTCCCGAGCCTGGAACGGTGGACCACCACGGTCGCGGGCGCTCCGGAGCCTTGCCTCATCCTCGACACGAGCACCGCGATCATCGCCGTGTCGGCCAGTTGCGGCGAGCTGCTCGGCCTGGGCAAGCCGCCCGAGGTGATCGGCAAGCCGCTCGGCTCGGTGATCCGCCTGATCGACTTCACGGCCAACGCGAGCGAGCTCGAGGAGAGCGACGCCGACAAGATCCCGCCGCTGCTGGCCCTGCGCAGCGAGCGCCTCGCGCGTGGCCTGCTGCGGGTCATGCCCGGCCCGGGTGAGATGCCGCTGACGGTCGACGCGATCGCCACCCCGCTCTTCGACAACGAGCGCGTGGCCGGCTCGATGACGTTCTTCTCCGCGGTTCGTTACTGAAATCACCGCTCATTGCGAGCAGGTTTCAGATATGTGGTGTTTGCCGCACCGGGTGGGCATTGGGCATCTGCGTGCGAAAACGTAGTCTGCCCTCATGCTCGATCTAGATCTGCTGCCTGCGGAGTACGCGGTGTGCCGGCTTCCGGCCGGCTCGCCGATCCCGGCTTCGCTGAGCGGAGGTCCGGACGAGAAGAGCGTGATCTCACTCAGCTGGGACGCCGACGAGTTCTCGATCATCTGCCCGGCCGACCGGGTGCCCGAGGGCGCCGAGGTCGACACCGCCTGGCGCTGCCTGCGGGTGGTCGGCCCACTCGATCTCGCGCTGACCGGGGTGCTGGCCTCGCTGATCGGGCCGCTCGCCGAAGCCCGAGTCAACATCGTCACCTTTTCGACGTATTCGACCGATTACCTGCTGGTCCCGACCGTGCGGCTCACCGAGGCGGTCGACACGCTGCTGGCGGCCGGCCACCGGATAGCGTCCTGACCCCGGTCACATCGGGCGTTCCGGGTCTTACCATGTGCGCGTGTCCCCCCGCACACCCCTGATCCCGCTCGCCGTGCTCGCCGGCGTGGGCCTCCTGCTGGGCGCCTGTGGCGAGCCGCCGCGGCCGTTGCCCTCCTCACCCCCGTACGCGCCTCCCAGCGCGGGCCCGATCTCCATCGGCCCGTCCGTGGACCTCACGCTGCCCACCGCCCCGCCGCTGCCGACCGCCCCGACCACCTATCCGGCGTATCCGACCACCCGGCCCACGACGATCGTGCCGACGACGACCCCTCCTCCGGAGACGGTTCAAGCCACGGCCACCCCGTCGCACGCGCCCCGGTGCCAGGCCCAGCCGACCGGCGCGCAGATCCTCGCGCTGGTCAAGGGGCAGCCCGGCGTCCCGGACAAGCCGATGCGTATCTACGAGGGCCCGTTCTGCTCGGGCACCTGGTCGTTCGCCACGGTCGAGGTCACCGGCGAGGACGCCGACGAACTGGAACCGCTGATGGTGGTGAGCACCGGCGCCGGCACCACGCTGGCGCTGGTCGCCGCGGGTTCGGACGTCTGCATCGACCGGGTGCAGACCTCGGCGCCACCCGGCATCCGAGTGCTGGCCTGCGGCTTCTGAGACCCCTGGGACCGCCGGGGCCTACACTTCGCGATATGCCGGGAACGCCGCCCATGCGCTTCGTCTACCTCGGTCCGGAGGGCACCTTCACCGAGGCCGCCCTTCGCACCATCCCCGCTGCCGAGCACGGCCTGCGCACTCCGGCGCGCAGCGTGCCCGAGGCGCTCGAGGCCGTACGGGCCGGGGACGCCGACGCCGCGCTCGTCCCGCTGGAGAACTCGGTCGGCGGCGCCATCCCGGTCACGCTCGACGAACTGGTCACCGGCAGCCCGCTGGTGATCACCCGTGAGGTCGTGATCCCGGTCGAGTTCGTGCTGGCCGCCCGCGCGCTGACCCCGCTCGGTGAGATCCGGTCGATCGCGGCCCATCCGCAGGCCTCGGCCCAGTGCCGCAGCTGGCTGCTGGCCAACGTGCCCGACGCCGTGGTGGTCGACGTGCTGTCGAACGCGACGGCGGCGATCAGCGCGGCCGCGGGCGAGCACGACGCCGCCTTGTGCGCGCCGATCGGGGTGCCGCGCAACGGGCTGACCGTGCTGGCCGACAAGGTGGCCGACCACGCCGACGCCGTGACCCGCTTCGCCCTGCTCACCCGGCCCGGGCCGCCGGCCGAGCCGACCGGCGACGACGTGACCTCGCTGGCCCTGTCGATCCGGCGCGACCAGGTGGGGGCGCTGCTCGCGGTGCTCACCGAGCTGGCCGTGCGCGGGATCAACCTGTCGCGCATCGAGTCCCGCCCGACCGGCGAGCAGCTGGGGACGTACGTCTTCTTCCTCGACTGCACCGGTCACGTGGCCGAACCGCGGCTGGGTGAGGCGCTGCAGGGGCTGCGCCGCATCTGCGCCGAGGTGCGTTTCCTCGGCAGTTACGCCCGGCACCGCCTGACGCCCGAGGCCCCCGTGGCCTCACCACGGGGGCTGTCGAACTCCGACTTCGCCGACTCCGCCGCCTGGCTCGCCCAGATCAGAGCCGGCGACCTGGCTTAATTCCCGAAGATGTTGCCGAGGATGCCGCCCTCTTGCTGGTTGCCGCCGCTGCCGGTGCCGGCGAGACCGGCCGGGGGCTCCTCGGAGGGCTGCACGACCACGAAACCCTGACCGGCGAACGTCATCGTGAACCGCTCGCCGGTGGTGCGGCCCAGCAGCGTGCCCAGGCCGAGCTGCTCGGCGCGGTGGTAACCGGTCTGCAGGTTGGCCGACCAGCAGATCGCGGCCTGCGGGTCGACGTAGGTCGGCTGGTCGACCGTGAGCACGACCGGCGTGCCCTTGGTGGTGACCGCGATGCGGCCGTGACCACTGAAGACGCAGTTGAAGAGGCCGGCGTTCGACATCATGCCGGCGCCCTGCACCATCTTGATGTCGTAGTTGAGCGACGAGTCGAACGCGAGCACGTTGGTGCCGTTGATCGAGAGCGCGTCGCCCGGCTCGAGGTCGATGAGGTGCACGTCGGCGGCGTTGTCGGCCAGGAAGACGTCACCCTGACCCCGTACGCGCATCAGCGGAACGCCCTCGCCGGTGAGCTTCTGCTTGAGGAACTTGCCGATGCCGCCCGAGCCGAGCGCCTCGAACTGCACCTGACCCTGGTAGGCCACCATCGAGCCGACCCGGGCCATGAACTCGCCGTTCAGCTCGGCCTTGAGCAGCTTGGAGTTCTGGAGTCGGAGGCCGGGCTGGGCCGATTCCTTCTCGAGGTTCTCGGCGGAGAAAAGCTCGCTGCGCATGCTGCACGTCCTCCTGCTTGGCTATTTGCCATCAGGGTAGGAGGCTGCGCCAAGGGGAGACCCAGCCTTTAGTCCATTCTTGGGTGGCGGGCGGGGTGGTTGGATGGATTCAGGTTTCTTTCAGCCCCATCCCAGCTCGTGCAGACGGTGGTCGTCGATGCCGAAGTGGTGGGCGATCTCGTGCACCACGGTGATCGCGACCTCGTCGATCACATCGGTCTCGGTGTCGCAGACGCGCAGCGTGGGGTTGCGGAAGATGGTGATGCGGTCGGGCAGCACGCCGGCGTAGTCCCAGCCGCGCTCGGTCAGCGCCGTGCCCTCATAGAGGCCGAGCAGATCCTCGCCGTCGGGCGGATCGTCCTCGACGACGATGACCACGTTGTCCATGACCTTCAGGAGCTCGGCGGGCACCTCGTCGAGGGCCTCACCGACGAGATCCTCGAAGCGTTCCCGACTCATCTCGACCGGCACAGCCGCCATTGTGCACCGGCCACCTGGGAGCGACCGGTGCACATGTCGGCGTGAATCAGGCGAGCTTGGCGCTCAGGGTGATCTCGGCGCCCGGCGAGAGCAGGCGCGAGATCGGGCAGTTCGCCTTCGCGTCCTCGGCGATCTTCTGGAACGTGCCGTCGTCGACACCCGGGACGTCACCCACGGTCTCGAGGTCGATCTTGGTAACACTGAATCCGGCGTCGGTCTTGTCCATGTGGACCTTGGCGACGGTCTCGACCGAGGTCGGCGTGAAGCCGGCGTCGGCCAGCGCCTTCGAGAAGGCCATCGAGAAGCAGCCGGCGTGCGCGGCGCCGATCAGCTCCTCCGGGTTCGTCCCCTCGCCCTCCTCGAAGCGCGACTTGAACGAGTAGTTCCCCTGGATTCCCCCCTTGCCGGTCTTGATGGTGCCGGAACCCTCGGTGAGGTTCCCCTGCCAGCGGGCGGTAGCAGAACGAATAGGCATGACCGAAACGCTAGTCCATGCGACGACTGCTGGCCGCTCGACCTGGCAGGAGGCACCATGGTTGCCATGCCATCGCAGCAGCACCCGGCGCCGATCGAGATCGACGTGACGTCGCCCGAGGCCGTGGTCGAGTTCGGTCCCGAGCCGGATGATCGTCCCCGGCGCCGCTGGGATCTCTCCGGTGCCGGTCGTGACCTGCTGGCCGACCGCCGCACGGTGCCGCTGGCCGCTGCCCTGGCCGCCCTGGCCGCATTGATGTCGATCCTCTCCGAGTGGCAGGTCACCACGTTCAATCCCGGCGACGTCGGCGGCGACTCGAGCGAGCGGGTGCTGCCCAGCAGCGTCGACGACATGGGCGCCCTCGGCATCGGCTTCGTGCTCGGTCTGTTCCTGCTGGTTCCCGCGATCGTGCTGACGCTGTTCGGGCCGGCGGCCGCCCGGCGGTCCGTCCGCCTGACCGGCCTCAGCGTCGGGGGCACGCTGCTCGGGGTCCTGGTGGCGGTGGCGGCCCGGCTGAGCTCGGAGAGTTACGCCGTCGACGCGGTCTATCGGGTCGCGTTCGACAACACCCGGACCACCATGACGTACGGGCGGGGCATCTGGTGCGCCTTCGCGGCCGTGCTCCTGGCCCTGGCCGCGCTCTGGCTCGCCGGGCGGCACCTGCCCGCCGACGGGGCCGTTCCCCTGATCGAGGCCGCGGACGACGACACCGGGCCCGCGGCCATCTGGTCGTGGCGCCGGCCGTCGAGCCGCCGGGAGGCCGAGCTCGACGGCGAGCCGCTCGACCTCACCGTCTCGTCCTCGCAGCCGTTCACGTCGCTGCAGGACGACCGCGACCGCCCGAACTGATCTCCTCCGGGCACCAAGGTGATATCCGGGTGCTGACCGGACATCGCCGCCGGTAGGCTCGACACTCGTGATTGACCTGCGTCTGCTTCGTGAAGACCCCGACCGGATCCGCGCCAGCCAACGGCTGCGTGGCGAGTCCCCCGAGGCGGTGGACGAGTTGCTGGCCGCCGACGAGGCCCGCCGATCGTCCACCCAGCGGTTCGAGGCGCTGCGCTCCGAGCAGAAGTCGCTGAGCAAGCAGGTCCCCAAGGCGCAGGGCGACGAGCGGGTGGCCCTGCTGGCCCGCACCAAGGAACTCGCGGCCGAGGTCAAGGCGGCCGAGGCCGAGACGTCGGCGGCCGACGAGAAGCTGCGCGCGGCCCACCTCGCGGTGTCCAACATCGTGCAGGACGGTGTTCCGCCCGGCGGCGAGGACGACTTCGTCGTGCTGCGCGAGGTCGGCGACATCCCGCAGATCGACAACCCGAAGGACCACCTCGAGATCGGTGAGGGCCTGCGGGCGATCGACACCGAGCGGGGCGCCAAGGTTTCGGGCTCGCGGTTCTACTTCCTCACCGGTGTCGGCGCGCTGCTGCAGCTGGGCCTGCTCCAGATGGCGATCGCCCAGGCGGTCGAGCACGGCTTCACCCCGTCGATCACGCCGTCGCTGGTGAAGCCGGAGTCGATGGAGGGCACCGGTTTCCTGGGTGCCCACGCGAGCGAGGTCTACCGTCTCGAGGCCGACGACCTCTATCTGGTCGGCACCTCGGAGGTGCCGCTGGCGGCGTACCACTCGAACGAGATCATCAATCTCGAGGGTGGGCCGGAGCGCTTCGCGGGCTGGTCGTCCTGCTATCGGCGCGAGGCCGGCTCGTACGGGAAAGATGTTCGCGGCATCCTGCGCGTGCACCAGTTCGACAAGGTCGAGATGTTCTCGTTCTGCCGGCCGGAAGACGCGGCCGAGGAACACCTGCGCCTGCTCGCGATGGAGGAGGAGATGCTGGCCAAGGTCGAGATCCCCTACCGGGTGATCGACGTGGCCGGTGGTGACCTCGGTTCGAGCGCCTCGCGCAAGTACGACTGCGAGGCCTGGGTTCCGTCGCAGGGCCGCTACCGCGAGGTCACCTCGACGTCGAACTGCACCACGTTCCAGGCGCGGCGGCTCAACATCCGCTACCGCGACGCCGACGGCAAGCCGCAGACCGCGGCGACGCTGAACGGCACCCTGGCCACCACGCGCTGGCTGATTCCGATCCTCGAGAACCACCAGCAGCCCGACGGTTCGGTGCGGGTGCCCAAGGCCCTCCAGCCGTACCTGGGTGGCCGCGACATCCTCGAACCCGCGCGCTAACGATCCATACACCCGCCGACTACCAGAAGTTATAGCCGCTGGTAGTCGCGCGGGTGTACCGTTTTCCTTCCGCCCTCCGCGGGGGTCAGCAAAACCCTCGGAGGCTCTAGATGGTCAAGCCTGGACTCCCCAAGCTCATCGCGACCGACCTCGACGGCACGCTGGTGCGCAACGACGACACCGTGTCCGCCTATACCCACGAGGTGCTCGACCGGGTCCGGGCCGCCGGCATCCGCGTCGTCGGCGCCACCGGCCGCGGCCCGCGGCTGACCTCCCTGACCCGCAACGACATCCGCGACGCCGACTTCCTCGTGATGGCGCAGGGCGGCTGGGTGCTCGACCAGGCCGAAGCCACCTATCTGCTGCGCTCCCGGCTCTCCGGGCCCGTGCTGGCCAAGGTGCTGGCCGACCTCGAGGCCGAAGTCGGCGAGCTGTCGGTCATGGTCGAGGCGCTGGAGCACGACGACGCGCCGCTCTGGGGCGACTACGACCCGACCTGGCGCTACCCGGTGGTGGTCGAGCGGCGGGAACGTGCCGAGTGCTGCACCACCGACGTGATCAAGGCGTTCGCCCGCTCGTTCGCGTACGACGTGGACGACCTGCTCGCGGTGGCCCGCCGGATCGTCCCGCCCGAGGTGGCATCGGTCACGCAGGCCGGACTCAACTACGTCGAGATCTGCCCGGCGAACGTGGACAAAGGCACCGGCCTGGCGGTGGTCGCCGAGGCGGTCGGGGTCGACCCGGCCGACGTCCTGGTCTTCGGTGACATGCCCAACGACCTGCCGATGTTCGCCTGGGCCGGGTGGGGCCGGGTCGCGGTCGGCAACGCGCACGCCGAGCTGCGGGCGGTTGCCGACGACGTGACGCTCACCAACGACGAGGACGGGGTGGCGGTCTATCTCGACCGGCTACTGTCGAGGTGATGGCCACCCCTTACAAACTTGTCGCCAGCGACATCGACGGCACCCTCATACGCACCGACGGGAGCTTGAGCCGGCGCACCATCGAGGTGCTCGCCGCTCTTCCGGTCCCGTTCGTGGTTGTCACCGGTCGCCCGGTGCGCTGGCTCCACCAGCTCTTCGAGCAGATGGCCGCGCCGGTCCCCGCGATCTGCGCGAACGGTGCGGTGATCTACGACGCCCAGACCGACGAGGTGCTGCGCGCCGACCCGCTCTCGGTCGACCTGCTGCTCGACGTCAGCAAGCGGCTGCGGGAGGCCGTGCCCGACATCGCGCTCGCGGTCGAGGTCGAGGACGGGCGCTCCTTCTGGTACGAGGAGGCGTGGCCGGTGCGCTGGGAGCCGGACAACGTCTCCGTACGCGTCCTGGCCACTCCCGAGGAGCTGACCTCGGCGCCGGCGGTGAAACTGCTGGCCCGCTCGGCCCACCACACCGCCGACGACTTCTATGAGCTGGTGAGCCGCACGCTGGGCGACATCGCCACGGCCACGCACTCGTCGTCCAGCGCGCTGGTCGAGATCAGCGCGGCCGGGGTGACCAAGGCGGCCGGGCTGGCCTGGCACTGCGAGCGCTACGGCATCGACAAGTCCGAGGTGGTGGCGTTCGGTGACATGCCCAACGACATCCCGATGCTGGCCTGGGCCGGACACGGGGTGGCGCTGGGCAACGCCCACCCCGCGCTCAAGGAGGTGGCCGACGAGATCGGCCCCACCAACGACGAGGACGGCGTGGCGAACTACCTCGCCGACCTCTACGACCTTTAGAGGTATTGACCCGTCCGGCCGCCTTCACCCTCGCCGCCGGCGCGCGGGCTGGGCATGCCGGGGAGGCCGCCCATCGGCAGGGCCGGGCGGCCGCCGTTGCCGCCACGCATCTGCTCGAGCTGGAGCCGGGCCGCCATCTGCTGCGCGACCAGGGCCGCCTGGATGCCGTGGAACAGGCCCTCGAGCCAACCGACCAGCTGGGCCTGGGCGATCCGCAGCTCGGACTCGCTGGGCGGGGTGTCACCCTCGAACGGCAGCGAGAGGCGTTCGAGCTCTTCGCGCAGCTCGGGGGCGAGACCGTCCTCGAGTTCGGTGATCGACCGCTGGTGGATCTCGCGGAGCCGGCCGCGGCTGGCCTCGTCGAGCGGCGCCGCGCGGACCTCCTCGAGCAGTTGCTTGATCATGCTGCCGATGCGCATGACCTTGGCCGGCTGCTCGATCAGGTTGCCGGGCTCCTCCGGGTTGACCGTCCCGTCGGCGTCGATCGTGCCCATCGGTCGCCCGTCGGGGCCGACCACGATGACGGAGCCGTCTTCCTGCTTCTCCGCGGTGCGCTGTTCGTCGGTCATGCGACCCATCTTCCCGCACGGCCATCAGACATTCGTCAGCGCCCGTGCCGTTGTTCACGTGTCTGCCGTCACGCCTGTTCGGGGCCGCTGCCGGGGAGTTGAGGTTTTCTAGTGGCGCAGCTCGGCCACCGTGCACTTCACGCTGCCACCGCCGCGCTTGAGCTCCGACAGGTCGACGTGGACGGGCAGGTAACCGGCCGCGCGCACCTTGTCGCCCATGGCCGTCGCCTCGGTGTTGAGGATGACGTGCCGGCCGTCGCTGACCAGGTTGAGCCCGAACGCCTCGGCGTCGGCGCGGTCGGCGATCACGGCGTCGGGGAACAGCTGGGCGAGCACCCGTTGCGAGGCGGGCGAGAACGCGCCGGGGTAATAGGTGACGTTGCGGTCGTCGAGCGCGGCGAGCGCGGTGTCCAGGTGGTAGAAGGCCGGGTCGACCAGGCGCAGCGAGACCACCGGCCGCCCGAGCACCTCCTGGGCCTCGGCGTGCGCGGCCGGGTCGGTGCGGAAGCCGTAGCCGGCGAGGACCATTCCCCCGTACGCCGCGGGGAGGTAAGCGAAATCACCCTCACCCTCGTTGATGTGCTGCGGGCCGGCGAACTTCCAGCCCTGCAGGGCGTAGAACTCGCGGTGCGCCTCGGCTTCGGCGCCGCGCTCGGCGTAGCGGAAGCGGGCGCCGTAGACCATGCCGTCGACCGAGAACGCGCCGTTCGCGGCGTACACCATGTCGGGCAGGCCGGGCACGGCGTCGAGCACGTGCACCTGGTGACCCAGATCGCCGAGCAGGTCACGCAGCATCTCCCACTGCTTGAGCGCCAGCACGGCGTCGACCGGGACGGTGGAGTCCATCCACGGGTTGATCGCGTACTCGACCGTGAAATGCTTCGGGGGACACATCAGATATGTCCGGTTTCGCGGCAGGCGCTCGGTGTGGTTCACGAGTTAGAGCGTAGGTAGGCTGCGGTGCACGAAACAGCCAGAAATCTTGTCCGTTGGGGGCGAATCGTTGCAACTGGACGCCGTAGACCAGCGAATCGTTGCGTTGCTCATGGCCGACGCCCGCTCGTCGTATGCCGAGATCGGCGCCAAGGTGTCGCTGTCGGCTCCCGCGGTCAAACGACGGGTCGACCGGCTTCGATCCAGCGGGGTCATCAAGGGCTTCACCACGGTGGTCGACCCGGCCGCGGTGGGCTGGACGACCGAGGCGTTCGTCGAGCTGTTCTGCACCGGGCGCACCACTCCGGCCCAGATCACGGTGGCCACCCGGCGCCACCCCGAGGTGGTGGGGGCCTACACCGTCTCCGGCGAGGCCGACGCCCTGGTCCACCTGCGGGCGGCCGACATCGGGCATCTCGAACAGGCCCTGGAACGGCTTCGGGCCGAGCCCTTCGTCACGTCGACGCGCAGCATGATCGTGCTGTCCCGGTTGGTGGAGACGCCCACGCCCGTACCCGCTCCGGAGTGATGCCGGGAACCGGGCCGCCGGCCGGCGCGTCCAACCGGACATGTCGCGTCGATCCTGGCTCTGGTCCGCGCTGGCCGTTCTGCCGCTGGCGGGCTGCACCGCGTCCGCCGCTCCGGCACCCGGGTCATCGCCGGTCCCGGCCCCACCCCTGAAGCTTGTCGCCTTCGACTCCTGTGCCCAGCTCGAGAAGGAGCTGCGGGCGGCCACCGAACTGAGCAGCACGGCCGAGACCGGCAGCGCCCGGCTCGCGGTGCCCGACAACGCCCGCGCCGCCGATTCCGCCGCCCCGGCCCCGGCCTATTCGGGCACCAACGTCCACGAGGTGGGCGTCGACGAGCCCGACATCGTGAAGACCGACGGACGACGGATCGTCACCATCTCGGGCGGCGAACTACGGGTCGTCGACACGGCGACCCGCACCCAGACCGGCCGTCTCGACCTCGGCGTCCAGGCCTTCGGCGAGCCGACGCTGCTGCTCGCCGGCAACCGCGCGCTGGTGCTGGCCGACGGCGGCGGGGGCCCGGCCCTGCGCGAGGACGCCCGGATCATCCGGCCCTCCAACGGCCGCTCCGAGGTGCTGCTCGTCGACCTGAGCGGCGCCCCCAAGCTGATCAGCCGCTATCGCGGCGACGGCCGGATCGTCGACGCCCGGCAGACCGGCAGCGTGGCCCGCGTCGTGATCAGCAGCGGCCCGACGTTCCAGCTCCCGTTCCGGGGCGTGCCCGAGCCCGAGAACGTGATGCAGGACGACAAGAACACGATCGTGAACACGCCGGTCGACTCCTGGCTGCCCGACTGGGAGATCACCACCGGCGGCCGGACCACCAAGGGCCAACTCGACTGCGAGGCGGTGAGCCGGCCGGATTCGTTCTCGGGCATGACGATGCTGCGGCTGCTCTCCTTCGACCTGAACGCGGCCGCGCTCGGCGCCGGCGACCCGGTCGCGGTGGTGGCCGACGGTGACACCGTCTACGGCACGGCCGACAGCCTCTACATCGCGAACAACGAGTCCTGGCGGTTCAACGCCGCGGCCACCGACACCAACCGGTTCGCCCCGCCGGACGGCACGAACATCTACCGTTTCAGCCTGCCGCCGATCGGCAAGCCCGCATACGTCGCTTCCGGCACGGTGCCGGGCCGGCTGCTCAACCAGTACTCGATGTCCGAATGGGACGGTCACCTGCGGGTGGCGACGACCAGCTGGAAGGACGACGCCTCGGCGGTGCGGGTGCTCGACGACCGGGGCGGCAAGCTGGTCGAGGTGGGTTCGGTCGAGGGGCTGGGCAAGGGCGAGCGGATCTATTCCGTACGGTTCATCGGGCCCCGCGGCTACGTGGTGACCTTCCGGCAGACCGATCCGCTCTACAGCCTCGACCTCTCCGACCCCGCCCAGCCGCGGGTCACCGGCGAACTGAAGATCTCTGGTTATTCGGCCCATTTGCAGCCGGTCGGTGCGGACCGTCTGATCGGCATCGGCCAGGAGGCGAACGCCCAGGGCGTGCCCCAGGGCGTGCAGGTGTCGCTCTTCGACGTCAGTGACCCGGCCGCGCCCAAGCGTCTCGACCAGCACGTCGTCGCCGGCGGGCAGTCCGAGGCCGAGTCCGACCCGCACGCCGTCCTGTGGTGGCCGGCGACCAACCTGCTCGTGATGCCCGTGGCCGACGCGAAGACCGACGGCGCGCTGGCTCTGCAGGTGAGCGGCGACAAGCTGCGGAACGTCACCCGGCTCGCCTCAGCGCCGGTCTCGGTCTCGTCGTCGGCAGGTCCGATGCGCCGGGCCGTGGTGGTGGGCGACGTGTTGTGGTCGGTCACCAGCGCCGGCCTGCTCGCCACGAACGCGTCCACCCTCGACCGCATCGCCTGGGTCGACCTGAAGTAGGTCACCGAGCCAGGGCCCGCCCCGACGGTCCGCCCCAGCCCCGCGTGGCCGGACGGAAAGGCCCTGTCGAGCCGCCCGGTCCCGTCCGCCCCGGCGGGCCGGGCGGCTTTCGACCGCCTGGCCGCACGGCGCGACCTGGCCTGGAGGTTGATCCCGGTGCGCGTGTCGTCGGGCGGCTCTCGGCTACCTACAGGTACATCCCGGTGCGGTGGGTGTCGTCAGGGGCCTTGGCCGGGGCGGGCTTGTCGCCCTCGCCGAAGAAGCGCTTGCCCCCGAACTCCCCGTGCAGCCGGTCGTCGAGCTCGTCGGCCAGCCCGGTCATCACCTGCACGGCCAGCATGAGGTGGGTGGCCTGGAAGTTGCGCCCGAAGACCGGGATCGACGCCCACACCGTGTCTTGAGCGCAGTAGAGCCGCCCGATCGGCATGCGGTTGGTCAGCTCGGAAAGCTTCACATAGAGCTGCTCGGTCGGCTCGACGTCGGTCAGGACCGGCGAGAACACGTCGACCAGGGGCGGGTTGTCGCGCACCCGGACGAACACCATCGCCGACCCGGCCCGGATGCCGATGTCACCGTCGGCGTCGACCTGGAGCTGGTCGGTGGTCGTCTTGGACATGGTGGCGACCACCGTGCGGACCCGCTCGTCGAGCGGGACGACCTCGTCGGCCGCGTCGGCCAGGGCCGCCGCCAGCGAGCCGTCGTCGTCCAGGTCGTCGAGGCTCAGGTCGCCGTCGATGCTGGGCTCGTGCCGGGCGGTGGCCAGGGGCGCGGTGTCGATCGGCTCGTCGTTCTCGTCGTGCACGAGGTAGACGAGGAACGCCGGGTGCGGTGCGCCGTAGACGTCGCGCAGCGTGCGGGCGACCACGGTGGCGAGGCGGTTGGCGCTCTCCTGGTCGGAGCTGAGGCCGAACGAGTCGCCGGAGCCGGCCAGCACCCCCGGCGGCGACCAGCCGAGCGCGACCAGGTCGGCGATCGAGCTGCGGTCCATCCGGTAGCCCTCGGGCAGCCCGGCGTTGCCGATCGCCAGCGCCTCGACGACGCCGCCCTCACGCACCCGGATGCTGACCGAATAGACGGCCATGCCGGTGCCCGAGGCGGTCGGGTCGAGCGTCAGATCGACGTGCGCGCCCGGAGCCAGGGTCGGCAACAGGTCGGCCAGCGCCCGCGCGAACTCCCGCCAGGCCTCGCCCACCTTGGCCCGAAGATCGGCCGTGGTCGGTTCGTCGAGAAGTACACCCTCGGTGGATTCGCCGCCCTCGGCGCTCTGTGCCGTCATGATCGTCACCTCCGCTCCCGCCACCCTATCGAGCGGCGTCTGCCCGCTCGCCCCCTCTCTCAGGTGATGGGCGTTTCTTCAAATTTTCAGTCGGTCCCGGCGTCGCCCGCCGCCTCTTCGCCGACGTTCGCCTCGGACGGCCAGTCGAGCGCGAGGTCACTCAGTTTCCCGGCCAGCCCGGAGACATCCGCGCCACGTCCGGCGGCGAGGCCCAGCAGGTACGCCGTCACGGGGGCACCCGGCCGCACCACACCGTGGGCGACGTCGCGCGCCAGATCCAGCACGGTCTTGACCGGAATGTCCGCGGGGTCGACGCCCGCCTCTCCGGCGGCGGCGATCACCCAGGCGTCCAGCTCGTTCATGGTGTCCAATCCGGTCGGCTCATCCTGCGAATTTCTCGCCATCTTTCCCGCTGCCGACCGAGTTGATCATCGTGTTTCCGGCCACTAACCGAAGATCAACGTGCCCATTCCTCGGCGGTCCGCAGATCGTCGTCGGTGTCGCAGTCGAACCAGGGCGGCGGGCCCGGGCGGCGCCACGAGACCTCGGCGACGCGCAGATGGTTCATCAGCTCGCGGACCGAGGCGCCGTGCAGCCCGCCGCGTTCCTCGGCCAGCCGACTGACCGCCTCGCGCAGCGCCGCCGTCCGCCAGACGCCGCAGAGCATCTGCCGGCGGCCCTCGGCGTCGCGATAGACCGCGCCCTGCATGGGCGCCGACTCGGCGGTCAGGCGCAGCACGTCGATCGCTTCGCCGGTGAGCAGCGGCAGGTCGGCCGCGAGCAGGGCGGTGTAAGTGACGGTCTCGGGGACCAGCGCCAGGCCCGCCGCGGTGGCCGCCACCGGGCCTCCGCCGGGCGGATCCTCCCTGGTGGAGTGCACCGGCACGGGCAGATCGGGCGGGACCCGGCCGACCACGATCCGCGGGTCGGCGTCGTGCACCGCGGCGAGGACCCGGGTCAGCATGGATTGGCCGGCCACGGGCAGGGTCGGCTTGTCCGCGCCACCCATCCGCCGCGCAGCTCCGCCGGCCAGCACCACCGCCGCAAATCCCCCCACGTACGTACCGTATCCCGACCGCGTGTCGAGCGTGAGCGCGCGCTCAGTAACCAGACATGGATCACTCCCGCCCCACCGCCGGACGATGCCCCCCAGCCGAGGCCGAACGGCGTGCCCCAGCCGCGGCCGAGCAGTGTGCCCCGGCCGCGGCCGAACAGTGTGCCCGGGCTGCGGTCGACCTACGCTCGTCTCATGGCGAGGACGATGACCCGGCGACCGGTCGTGAAGATCAACCTCGAGGCGTCCGGCGACCCGCGCCGCCGCCCCGACGATCTCGCCGCCGAGGAGCCCCTGGAGATCCGGCTGCGCCGGGCCCCGCTCGCGGTCACCATGCGCACCCCCGGGCAGGACATCGACCTGGCCATGGGCTTCCTGCTCACCGAGGGCGTGATCGGCGACGCCGGCGACGTGGTCACCGCCCAGCTCTGTGCGGGCACGGACACCCCGAACACCTACAACGTCGTCGACATCGTGCTCGGCGCGGACGTGCCGCCGCCGGTCACCGACCCGAGCCGCAACTTCTACACGACCAGTTCGTGCGGCGTCTGCGGCAAGGCGAGCATCGACGCCGTCCGCACCCGATCGCGCTTCGACGTCGCCGGCGACCCGCTGACCGTCGCGGCGGCCACCCTGGTCGAGCTGCCCGACCGGCTGCGCGCGGCCCAGCGCACCTTCGACCGCACCGGCGGCCTGCACGCGGCCGGGCTCTTCACCGCCGACGGCGAGCTGCTGGTGCTCCGCGAGGACGTGGGGCGGCACAACGCCGTCGACAAGGTGATCGGGTGGGCGCTGCGGGAGGGCCGGCTGCCGCTGACCGGGCATGTGCTGCTCGTCTCGGGCCGGGCCAGCTTCGAGCTCACCCAGAAGGCCTGGATGGCCGGCATCCCACTGCTGGCGGCGGTGTCGGCGCCGAGCACGCTGGCCGCGGAGCTCGCCGACGAGGCCGGGATGACGCTGGTCGGTTTCCTGCGCGGCCGCAGCATGAACGTCTACACCTCCCCCGAGCGGGTCACGGTCTGAAGCCCCCGTCGCGGCCCTCGACAGCGCGGAGCCGGCGATCACGGCCCTCCTCATCGCGCCACGCTCCTCGGCGGCGCGAACACGGCCCTCCTCATCGCGCCACGCTTCTCGGCGGCGCGAGGTCGGCGACCACGGCTTTTCTTCATCGCGTCACGCTTCTCGGCGGCGCGAGGTCGGCGACCGTGTCGTGACTGATGCCCGCGGCCAACAGGCGGTCGAGGGTGCAGGCCATCCGGTGGCCGGGGTCCTGTCGTAACGCCCGGTCGATCGCGACCCGCGCCAGCGCGCCCAGCCCCTGCCGCCAGGCCGCGTGGGAGAGCAGGCAGGCCGGCCCGGGCACCCAGAACGGATCGACCCCGCGCGTCACCTCGGTCCACAGTGCGATGCGCCACGGTTCGTCGCGGGTGCGGTTGATCGCCTCGTCGAGCACCACCGGGCTGGTCAGCACCACGCCCAGATGGGCGATCTCCTCCGCGGTCAGCGAGCGGCCGGACGCGTACGTCGTCTCCGCCTTGATCACGAGGAGCCGACCGGCCCGCAGCAGCACCAGTTCCGGATGGGGGTTCACCGAGAAGAGCAGCGCGTATCGCCGGCAGATCCGGGTCGTCGCGGCGCTCGTGCGCGCCCGCAGCTCCCCCTCGACGGCGGCGACCTGTGCGATCAGCGCCTCGCGGCTGGGCAGCGCGACCTGCCCCTGATAGACCGCCGCGGCAGCGACCGAGCCATGGGTGGGCACGGGATTTCCGGACGGCGGGCAGCACGCACTGTCGGTGCAGCCGAATCGCCACCACCGTCCGTCGGTGATCCGCAGTTTCTCCCGGATGGGCACGCCGCTGCGGGTGAGCCCGGCCGCCAGCGTCTCAACCGTGCGGCCCACCGGACCGGGCCGGCCGTAACCGAGGATCGTGACCGCCTCGACCTCCTGCGCGGCGACCAGCGGCGCGATCGAGTCGTCGCCGTCGTCGTCGGGCCGCAGCAGGTCGTGCCGCGCCACGAAGCTGACCACCGGACCGGCCGTGCCGATCACCACCACGCTGTCGGTGGGGTGGAAGCCCAGCAGGTAGGGCGTGACCGCGATGAGGTCGGCGGAGCTCCGGACGGTGATCGTGCACTCGGGGTTCATGCCGGGCAGCGTGGCCGCTCGGGCGTCCGCGCCGAGTGCCATGCCGCCGCCCTGTGGACGACACGCCAGGTTATGAACAGGCGCTACGAACGGAACTGCAGCTCGTGGAGTTCGAGGCTGTCGTGCTGGCGGTCGGGCGCCGCGCTCTTCAGGTCGAGGGTCAGCTCGATCGACGAGACCACGTCGTAGCCGGCCGCGTGCAGGCTGCGGATCGCCTCGACGTTGCGCGACTCGGGCGAGATCGTCAGCGAGGTCATGTTGCGCCGCCGGGCCTCGTTGGCGACGTGCCGCAGCAGCTTGCGGCCGACACCCTTGTGGCGGTGCGAGATCGTCACGACGATCGGTTCGACCTCGCCCGCCTGCCCGTGGATCACGAGCCCGACCAGCCCGATCACCCCGTCGTCGGCGTGATCGGCGACCCACAGGCCACCGAGATCGAGCCGGGTGAGGTATTCCTCGAAGCCCTCGCCGCCGTCCTGATCCGGCACGCCGTACATCTGGTTGTGCTGGTTGGTCAGCTCGGACCACAGCTGACGGCCCGCGGAGTGGTCACTCGGACGGTACGAACGCACTGTGACAGGGCTCATGCCGACATTTTGACTCCGATTTCCGGCATCCGTAAGCCGAAGCGGAAGATATGGCCGTGGACCAGGCGTACTTGCGCGCGCACCCGGAGCATCTCCCGACATTTCTCACCCATCAGCGCATCCGGGAGACGCCGGTGGGTGGCGGCAGCGTGTCCTCGGCCAGCCGCCTCACGCTCGACGACGGCTCGTCCGTGTTCGCCAAGACGTGGCGGTCGGGTGAGCCCCCGGAGGGCTTTTTCGCGGCCGAGGCGTCCGGTCTGGCCTGGTTGCGTGAGGCCGGGGCGCCGGTGCCCGAGGTGATCGTGGCGTTGCCGGCCCTGATCGCGACCGAGTGGATCGAGCCCGGCGAGCCCACCCGCGAGGCGGCCGAACAGCTCGGACGCGACCTGGCGGCGCTGCATCGCGCCGGCGCGGACACCTTCGGCGCGACCTGGAACGGCTATATCGGCCCGCTCGGCCTCGACAACACGCCGGCGACCGGATCGTGGGGCGCCTGGTTCGCCGAGCGCCGCCTCCTCCCGTACCTCAAGCTTTCGGCCGACCGCGGCGCGCTCACCACGACCGAGGTCACGCTGGTCGAGCAGATCATCGAGACCCTTTCCCCGTACGGCGGTGACGAGCCCCCCAGCCACACCCACGGCGACCTCTGGCCCGGGAACGTCTTGTGGGCCGCCGACGGCCGGGCCCGGCTCGTCGACCCGGCCGCACAGGGTGGTCACCGCGAGACCGACCTGGCTGAGCTGGCCCTCTTCGGCGGCGTGCCCTACCTGTCGGCGGTCCTGGGGGCGTACGAGGAAGTGTTTCCGCTCGCCGATGGGTGGCCGGAACGCGTGCCGCTGCACCAGCTGCACCTGCTGCTCGTCCACACGGCGGCGTTCGGCGGAGGGTATCGCGCCGACGTCCACGCGGCCGCGTTGTCCACACTTCGCGCGATGTGAGCCGGACCGGTTGTCCACCGGCGGATCTTCGTTACGGCCGTTGAGCGCGGAAGCGGCTAGATTCGATCTGTGAGCACGCGGGAGAAGCCGGCTGTGACCCCGCTCGCCGACCGGTTCGGGCGAGTGGCGAGAGATCTGCGCGTCTCACTCACCGACCGCTGCAATCTGCGCTGCACCTATTGCATGCCCGAGGAGGGGCTGGCCTGGCTGCCCCGCCAGCAGCAGCTGACCGACGACGAGGTGATCCGGCTCATCCGGGTCGCGGTCGAGCGGCTCGGCATCCGTCAGGTGCGCTTCACCGGCGGCGAGCCCCTGCTGCGGCGCGGGCTGGTTGGCATCGTGCAGGCGGCCGCGGCTCTCGAACCCCGGCCGACGCTCATGCTGACGACCAACGGCATCGGTCTCGAACGCCTGGCGGTCCCCCTGCGCGACGCTGGGCTCGACCGGGTCAACGTCTCGCTCGACACGCTCGACCCCGCACGGTTCCGCGAGCTGACCCGCCGCGACCGGCTGCCCGACGTGCTGCGGGGGCTGTCGGCGGCGGCTGCGGCCGGGCTCACCCCGGTCAAGGTGAACACCGTGCTCATGCGGGGCATCAACGACGACGAGGCGCCGGCCCTGTTGCGCTTCGCCCTCGACCATGGCTACCAACTGCGCTTCATCGAGCAGATGCCGCTCGATGCCCAACACCAGTGGAACCGGCACGAGATGGTCACCGCTGAGGAGATCCTGGCTTCGCTCCAGCCATACGCGTTGCAGCCCGATTCGGTTTCACGTGGAACAGCGCCCGCCGAGACCTGGTTGGTCCCGGGCCACCTCGACGCGGCCGGCGAGCCCGCCCGGGTCGGTGTCATCGGCAGCGTGACCAGGCCGTTCTGCGGTGACTGCGACCGCACCCGGCTGACCGCCGACGGCCAGGTGCGCGACTGCCTGTTCGCCACCGACGAGAGTGACCTCCGCAAACTCGTCCGCGACGGCGCCAGTGACGCCGACCTGGCCGAGGCCTGGCGGGTTGCCATGAGCGGCAAACGAGCCGGCCACGGCATCGACGACCCCAGCTTCCTGCAGCCTGCTCGTCCCATGTCGGCCATCGGCGGCTGACATGGCCTTGGTGATGATCTGCTGTGCCGACGAGGTCGCGCTCGACCATGCGGCGACCGCCCTCGTCATGGCTGGGACGCGCACCGCGGCGGCCCGCGAACAGGAATGGAGACCGTCGTGGCGAGCCTGACCATCCGCTACTTCGCCGGGGCGCGGGCGGCGGCGAACGGCACGCGGAGCGAGACCGTCGAAGCCACGACGCTGGGCGAGCTGAAGCAGCAGCTGACCGACCGCCACGGCGAACGGCTGGGCGTCGTGCTCAAGGCCGCCAGCTTCCTGGTCGATGGCCTGACCTGCCACGACGAAACCGCGCCGCTGCCGACCGACGCCACCGTCGATGTCCTCCCACCCTTCGCCGGCGGCTGACGAGGGGTTTCGGCCCGCACGACTTGGCAGCGGTTGAGGCAGACGGCAGCTGTTCGGCGCCGGCCGACGTTGAGTGACGCACGCGAAACCGAGCGGCGGCCAGGGCGGATAGAAGGCGAGCGGCGGCCGGGGCGGATAGAAGGCGAGCGGCGGCCGGGGCGGATGGCAGGCGACGAGCGGCATTCCTCTTCGCCTGGCTGAGGAGCTATTACGCCCGAACGGCTCCGTCAAGACGGTGAGTGGGGACACCCTGGGTGGGCTCGTCAGTCGGCTCTCAGGAAGAGCCTGGACACTGTGCGGGAGTTGAACTGGGGAGGACGTCTTGGTGGTATTCGTCGGGCTGATTCTGGTGGTCATCGGCCTGATCCACTTCTATCTGTGGAAGCGGCTGGTCAAGGACACGCTGCCGCCGGGACGAGCGCGCCGGATCGGGACGATCGTCGCCGTCGTTCTGACCCTCCTGGCCCCGGCGACCCTCATCGGGGTGCGGTCGGGGGCCCTCGCGTTCCTGGCCTGGCCGGGCTACCTGTGGATCGCGCTCATGTTCTACCTGCTGGTCACGCTCGCGGTGCTCGAGATTCCCCGGCTCGCGGTGGTGCTGGTGTGGCGCTCACGGAGGCGTACGGGAAAGGGAAGCGCAAGCGGAACCGCCCCGAGTGACCCCGTTGTGCCCGCCGCAGGCGACACGCAAGCCGAAGCGGGACAGGTGCTCACCCTGGTCGAGGCACCTGAAGACAGCCCCGGAAATGGTGAAAAGTCGGGCGGAAGCACGGTCGGAGCGGCCCCGGGAACCGGCCCGAACAGCGGAACGGACGCGGCCAGCGGAACCGGCGCGGGCAGCGGAACGGGCGCGGACGACACCAGCGGCGGGAACGGGATCGACCGGCGGGTCCTGCTGGCGCGCGGCGCGGCGATCTTCGCGGGACTGACGGCCGCGGGCATCACCGGCTACGGCGTCAAGACCGCGACCGGCGGCCCGCAGATCGCCCGCATCCAGATCCCCCTGGCCAAACTCCCCCGCGCCATGGACGGCACCCGCCTCGCGGTCGTCTCCGACATCCACCTCGGACCACTGACCGGCATGAATCACGCCCGCCGCATCGTCGACGTGATCAATTCGGTGCAGGCGGACATCGTGTGCGTCGTCGGTGACCTTGTGGACGGCAGCGTGGCAGAACTCGGGCGGTTCGCGGCGCCGCTGGCCGACATCCAGTCGCGACAGGGGGCGTATTTCGTGACCGGGAACCACGAGTACTACTCGGGCTTCCAGGAGTGGGTCGACGAGGTCGCTCGGCTGAACATCCGCCCGCTGCGCAACGAGCGCGTCGAACTCGGCGCCCTCGACCTGGCCGGCGTCAACGACCTGGGCGGCGCCGACGCCGGTGACCCGCCCGACTTCGCCCGGGCGCTCGGCGACCGCGACACCGCCCGGCCCGTCGTGCTGATGGCCCACCAGCCGGTCGCCGTGCACGACGCGGCCCCGTTCGGGGTCGATCTTCAGGTTTCCGGTCACACCCACGGCGGCCAGATGGCACCCTTCAACCTGCTGGTCGGCCTGGAACAACCGGTTACGTCCGGTTTGGGCACGGTCGATGGAGTTCCGGTCTATGTCACCAATGGCGCCGGCTTCTGGGGGCCGCCGGTCCGCGTCGGAGCGCCGCCGCAGGTGAGCGTGATCGAGCTGCGCACGAAATAGAGAAGACACAGGAACATCAAGATCCGTAATTTCGTCAAGGCGTGGCGATTCGTGCGAGCGATGGAGGGCGTGACAGGATGCAGCGCGTGCCCTCGGACGACGCAGGTTTTCCCGCGGACACGTACGTTGCGGATCTGCACATCCACTCCCGCTTCTCGCGTGCCTGCAGTCGTGACCTGACGCTGCCCACCCTGTCCTGGTGGGCGCGGCGCAAGGGCATCGCGCTGCTGGGCACCGGCGACTTCACCCACCCGGCGTGGTTCGACCATTTGCGCGAGAGCCTGGTCGAGAAGGAACCCGGCCTGTTCGCGTACTCCGACGAGGCCGAGGTCACCAAGCGGCTGCCCGGTTCGTTGCAGGCGAGCCGGGCCGCGACGTTCATGCTCAGCGTCGAGATCTCGACGATCTACAAGCGGGACGACCGCACCCGCAAGGTGCACCACCTGATCTACATGCCCGACTTCGCGGCCGCGACCCGGTTCAACACCGCGCTGGGCCGGATCGGCAACCTGACCGCCGACGGCCGGCCGATCCTCGGGCTCGACTCGCGCGACCTGCTCGAGATCACCCTCGAGGCCGGCGGCTATCTGGTTCCGGCACACATCTGGACCCCGTGGTTCTCGGCGCTGGGCTCGAAGTCGGGCTTCGACGCGATCGCCGACTGCTACGCCGACCTGGCCGAGCACGTCACCGCGGTCGAGACCGGCCTCTCCTCCGACCCCGAGATGAACTGGCGGGTCTCCAGCCTCGACCGCTACCGCCTGGTCTCGAACTCGGACGCCCACTCCCCGGCCGCGCTGGCCCGCGAGGCCACGCTGTTCACCGGCGTGCCCGACTACGAGGCCGTCCGGACCGGGGCCGGCCTGGCCGGAACGCTGGAGTTCTTCCCCGAGGAGGGCAAGTATCACGCCGACGGGCACCGCGCCTGCGGCGTGAACTGGGAGCCGCAGCGCACCCGCGAGAGCGGCGGGCGGTGCCCGGAGTGCGGCAAGCCGTTGACCGTGGGCGTGCTGAGCCGGGTCGAGGATCTGGCCGACCGACCGCTCGGCTTCCACCGGGACGACCACGTCGAGCACCTGATCCAGCTGCACGAGATCCTCGGCGAGATCAACGGCGTCGGCCCGAAGTCGAAGACGGTCGAGTCGCAGCTCAACCACCTGGTCGCCACGCTCGGGGCCGAGCTCGACATCCTGCGCAAGGTGCCGCTCGACGCGATCGGGCAGGCCGGCGGGGACGAGCTGCGCGAGGGCATCACCCGGTTGCGCCGCGGCGACGTACGGCGGGTGGCCGGTTACGACGGTGAGTACGGGGTGATCACCCTGTTCGAGCCGGGTGAGCTGCGCAACCGGGCCAGTGCGCCGCAGGTCGAGACGCTGTTCGACGTGCCGCAGCAGCGAAAGCCCGAGCCCGCCGCCCCGCGCCCGAAGACCCCCAAGGCGCCCAAGGAACCCAAGAAGGTCACGCCGCCGCCGATCACCGTTCCGGCCAGCCCGCACGAGCCGTTCGAACCGATGCTCGCGGGCATGGAAGAGGTCGGTACCGGCCTGCTCGACCGCCTCGACGCCATGCAGCGGGTGGCGGCGTCGGCCCCCGGCGGTCCGCTGCTGATCGTGGCCGGCCCGGGCACGGGCAAGACCCGGACGCTGACCCACCGCATCGCCTACCTCTGCGCCGAGCTGGGTGTCTTCCCGCACCGCTGCCTGGCCATCACGTTCACCCGGCGGGCCGCCGGCGAGCTGCGCGAACGGCTCGACGCCCTGCTCGGTGACGTGGCCGAAGACATCACGGTCGGCACGTTCCACTCGGTGGGCCTGACCATCCTGAAGGAGAACGCCAAGGCGGCCGGGCTCGGCGCGCACTGGCGGATCGCCGACGAGGCCGAGCGGGTCGAGGCGCGCGAACAGGCGGGCGACGACGACCTCGCGTACGCGAAACTGCTGCGCCAGCAGGACCTGGTCGACCTCGACGACCTGATCGCCCTGCCGGTCGCCCTGTTGCGCGACGAGCCGGCGCTGGTCGAGAAGTACCGCAAGCAGTGGCAGTGGATCTTCGTGGACGAGTACCAGGACGTCGACGACACCCAGTACGAACTGTTGCGCCTGCTCAGCCCGGCCGACGGCAACCTCTGCGCGATCGGCGACCCCGACCAGGCGATCTACTCGTTCCGCGGCGCCGACGTGAAGTACTTCCTGCGCTTCAACGAGGACTTCGTCGACGCCCGGCTCGTCCGCCTGACCCGCAACTACCGCTCGTCGGCGCCGATCCTGGCCGCCGCGGTGCAGGCGATCGCGCCGTCGTCGCTGGTCAACGGCCGGCGCCTCGACCCCGCCCGGCTCGACCCGGAGGCGCCGCTGGTCGGCCGTTACCCGGCCGCGAGCGTGGCCGACGAGGCCGACTTCGTCGTGCGCACCGTCGACGACCTGGTCGGCGGCCTCTCCCACCGGTCGCTCGACTCGGGCCGGGTCGACTCCCGCTCGGTCGCGGCCGGAAACCTGTCCTTCTCGGACATCGCCGTGCTCTACCGCACCGACTCGCAGTCCGGCGCGATCGTCGAGGCGCTGTCGCGGGCCGGCGTGCCGGTGCAGAAGCGCTCGCACAACCGGCTGCGGGACCGGCCCGGCGTCCCCGAGATCGCCCGCGAGCTGCGGCACGCCGACGGGCTGAGCGGTTCGCTCGCGGCCCGGGTCAAGCAGACCGCGGAGGTGCTGGCCCAGCGGTCCGCCGCGCCCACCCTGGACGGCGAGCAGATCGCCCCCGAAGACATCTGGACCGCGGCCGACCTGCTGCGCCCGCTCGCCCAGCGGATCGGCGACGACATGCCGCGCTTCCTGCAGGAGATCGCGACCGGCGCCGAGGTCGACGCGCTCGACCCGCGGGCCGAGGCGGTCAACCTGCTGACGCTGCACGCCGCCAAGGGTCTCGAGTTCCCGGTGGTCTTCCTGGTCGGCTGCGAGGACGGCCTGCTCCCGCTGCGCTGGCCGGGCAGTTCACCCGACCCCGATGCGGTGGCCGAGGAGCGCCGGCTGTTCTTCGTCGGCCTGACCCGCGCGCAGGACCGGCTCTATGTCACCCACGCGGCCCGCCGGTTCCGGCACGGCAGCGAGCGGGAACAGAGCCCGACCCCGTTCCTCGACGTGATCGACTCCGGCCTGTTCGAGCGGATGGGCGACACCGTGCCCTCCCGTCCGAAGGATCGGCAGCTCAGGCTGTTGTGAGCGCGACCAGCGCCCCGAACAGGAGGGCCGGTCCGAACGGCAGCGGGCGTCCGCGCCGGGCGAGCAGCAGCGTCAGCGCGATCGTCCCGTTGATCAGGTGGGGCACCACCAGACCGACGATCACGGCCGGCCATCCGGCGAAGCCGAGGACCGTCGCCAGCACGGCCGCGAGCTTCACGTCGCCCAGGCCCAGGCCGCGGCCGGGCAGAAGAGCGATCATTCCGTACGTCGTGAGCACCACGCCCCCGGCGACGAGCGCCGGGCCGATCCGCGGTGGCCACTGCACCGCCAGAGGCACCACGGTCAGCAGCCCCACCGCGGCCACGAGCCGGTCGGGCAGCCGCAGGCAGCGCATGTCGATCAACGCCAGCAACAGCCCCGGGACGGCCGCCAGCAGGAAAAACGGCAGCAGTGGGGACGGGCCGAGCGACACCGCCAGCATCGCGCCGGCTGCTGCTCCGGTGAGCGGCGTCATCGCGTACGGGAAGGGACAGCGACAGGACGCACCCACCCGGACCCACCCGGTGAGATCGCGGCCGCAGGACGCGCAGGTCGCCCGCGGCGACTCTCCGAACGCGACGCCGAGCCGGTGCGCGACCCGGGGCAGGAACGCGGCCGTGGACCCGCCGAAGACGGCGGCCATGATCACGAGGAGTGCGGACATGGATCGGGACCGTATCCGCCGTACGCGGCATTCGCGGGTCGTGTTGTTGACAACCGCGGCGATTCCGTCCGGGTTTGTGTCGGCCCCGCACGCTACGGTGGCAGCAGCGTAACCCGCTTCCGGAGGAAATCCTGATGTCGCAGAACGGCCCGTATTCCGGCCCGCCGTGGTCGCACGGGAGCTCCGACGAGCCGTATGCCGAGCCCGCCGACCCGTGGGGCGATCACGGTGCGCCCGTGTCGGATCAGCAGTCCTCCTGGGGTGGTCACCCGCCGTCGATCCCGCAGCAGCCGGTGAGCTTCCACTCGGCGCCGATGGAGCCGGTGAGCAGCGGCCCGTCGTGGGAGAGAACTCCCCCGCCGGCGCCGCCGAAGCGCAACACCCCGATCATCGCCCTGGTCGTGACGCTCGGCCTGCTCATCGTGGTCGGCCTGGGCACGACGGCCTGGCTGCTCAACAAGAACAAGGACAACAAGTCGGAAGCCTCCCCGACCGCGTCGGCCACCGGTCCGATCGCCGGCCCGGCCCCGGTGGGCAGCGAAGACGCCCGGTTCTACGTGAAGAAGGGCGACTGCGTCGTCAACGACGGCACCGACGAGGAGCCCAACATGCGCGCCACGGCGTGCACGAGCGGGGCCTATGAGGTGCTGGCGCGCATCACCGGCCCGACCACCGGGGAGAAGGACGCCGAGCGCAAGTGCTCAAAGGTCGCGGGCTACACGAAGTGGTTCTTCTACGACAGCCAGCTCGACGACCTCGACTTCGTGCTCTGCCTCAAGGAACATAAGCCGCTCTAGCCTTTTCTAGCCTCAGCGCTAGAGAGCGGTAGACCATCCTCGACACCACTCGCGAGGTTTTGCTAGCGCACTCTAGCTATTTTGCTAGACGACCCGATACGGTGCTATCCGTGGATCCGGTCAGGAACCCGTACGCACCCGGCGCCGGTCAGCGCCCACCCGAGCTGGCCGGTCGCGACCGTGAGCTCGACGCGTTCGACGTCGTGCTCGAGCGCATCGCCCGCGGCCGTCCCGAGCGCAGCCTCGTCCTCACCGGCCTGCGCGGGGTCGGCAAGACCGTGCTGCTCAACACGCTGCGCTCGGCCGCCATCGGCCGCCTGTGGGGCACCGGCAAGATCGAGGCCCGGCCCGACCAGTCGCTGCGCCGCCCGGTCTCGGCCGCCCTCCACATGGCGATCCGCGAGCTCGCACCCCACCACCGCGACCCCGAACGGGTCGACGACGTGCTGGCCGTGCTCAAGGCGTTCGCCCTGCGGGCCAACGACAGCTCGTCCAAGCTGCGCGACCGCTGGGCCCCCGGCATCGACGTGCCACCCGCCCGGGGCCGGGCCGACAGCGGCGACATCGAGATCGACCTGGTCGAGCTGTTCACCGACGCCGCCTCGCTCGCCACCGACGTGGGCACCGGCATCGCCCTTTTCATCGACGAGATGCAAGACCTGGGCCCGGCCGATGTGTCCGCGCTCTGCGCCGCCTGCCACGAGCTGTCCCAGCTGGGCGCGCCGCTGATCGTGGTCGGGGCCGGGCTGCCGCACCTGCCGGCGGTGCTGTCGGCCGCCAAGTCCTACTCCGAGCGTCTCTTCCGTTACCAGCGCATCGACCGCCTCGACCGGGTCGCGGCCGACCTCGCGCTGTGCGCCCCGGCCGCCCGCGAGGAGGTCGAATACGAGGCGAAGGCGCTCGACCTGCTCTACGAGAAGTCCGGCGGATATCCGTACTTCGTGCAGGCGTACGGGAAAGCCACCTGGGACCACGCCCCGCAGTCACCGGTGACCGACGCCGACGTGCGGGTCGCCGCCCCCGAGGCCGAGGCCGAGCTGGCCGTGGGCTTCTTCGGGTCCCGGTTCGAGCGGGCCACCCCGGCCGAGCGTGAATACATGCGTGCGATGGCCACCCTGTCCGGCGACACCGACAACGACATGGACGCGGCCGTGCCCACCGCCGAGATCGCCACCGTGCTCGGCCGCAAGCCGGCCAGCCTCTCGCCGGCCCGCGACGCGTTGATCAAGAAGGGCCTGATCTACTCGGGCGAACGGGGCACGGTCGCCTTCACGGTGCCGCATTTCGGCCGCTACCTGCGAACCCAGCCGGTGTGATCCCCGCTCGGCGGGTATAACCGAATTCATGAAGCCCGTACGCACGGCCGCCCGCGCGATGCTCGCCTCGATCTTCGTCGTCCAGGGGGTGCGCGCGGTCCTCAAACCCGACACCTCGGTCGAGGCCGCCAGCACCGTCACCGAGCGGGTGAAGCCGCTCCTGGAGAAGGTCGACCCGCGCATCCCGACCGACACGCTCACGCTGGTGCGGATCAAGGGCGCGAGCGACGTGGTCGCCGGCCTCGCGCTGGCCACCGGCCACTTCACCCGCCCTGCCGCGGCCGTGCTGGCGGCCGGTCTGGTGCCGTCGACGATCGCCCACGCACGCGACGAGCAGAGCCAGTTCCTCAAGAACCTGGGTCTGCTCGGCGGTCTGCTGCTGGCCGCGGTCGACACCGAAGGCCGACCGAGCCTCGGATACCGCGCCGGTCACGCCGCCGACCGCACCGAGCGCTCGATCAAGCGGTCCCAGCGTTCGGTGAAGCGGGCGGTCCGCACGGCCAAGCGGGAGGCCAAGATCGCCGCGATGAGCGCGGCGGCCGCGCGTAAATTGCCCGGCTAACAACCTCCTCGCGATCTTTGCGTTAAAGCGGACGAGGGGCCGCGCGGATCATCCGCGCCTTCTAAGCTCCGCCATGACGCCGTGTCTCGGGCCTGGCTCCGCCGTGTCCGAGAGACGAGAGCGACGGGGGTCGCGCCATGCCGGCAATGCAACGCGAGCGGACCGGAAGATCCGCGGTGGTCGGGCTCGGGTGCCTGGGGGCACTCTGGGCGATCGGTTTCTTCCTGCGTGCGTACGGGGTTCCCGACCTCGCCGTCGATCAGGCGGCGATCCGGGGCTGGCTGGCCGGAGGCGATCTCTATGACCTGGGCACCGGCCGGCCGCCGATCACCGCACTGCTGCTGACGCCCGGCGCGGTGCTGCCGCTGACGGTGCTGGCCTGGCTGCTGGCCCTGGCCGGGGTCGCCGCCCTGGTGTTGACCCTGGTCGCGCTGGCCGGCCCGGTGGCCCGCCGCTACGGCCGCTCCCGGTTCGTGGCCGTCGTCGCCGCGGCCGTGCTCGCCCTGCTGACCGAACCGGTGCGGGCCACCCTTGGCCTCGGCCACCTCGACCTGCTGATCCTCTGCCTGATCACGGCCGACGTGGTGGCGCTGCGCCGCTCGGCCTGGGCGCGCCGCCGGGCCGCCTGGTGGCCCGGGCCGCCCGCCTCCTCCCGGCCGTCGCGGGGCCGCCTCGACCTGCTGCGGCGCCTGTGGTCGACCGGGGCGTGGGCCGGCGTCGGCATCGGCGTCGCGACCGCCCTCGCCGTCGGGCCCGCCCTGTTCATCGCCTATCTGGCCGTGACCCGGCAGTGGCGGGCCGCGGTGACCGCGACGACCACGGCGGTCGCGCTGACCCTGGGCGGCCTGCTGATCGCGCCCGGCGCCACCGGGTCGTGGCTGGGTTCGGTGCTGTTCCAGGTCGACCGCTCCGGCCCGGTCAGCGACCACGCCAACCAGTCACTGGCCGGTCTGCTGGCCCGCCTCTACGACTCGTCGAGCACGCCCGTGCTGGTGTGGCTGTCGTTCGCGGTGCTGCTGCTCGCGGTCGGGCTGATCCGGGCCCGGGCCGCGCACACCGACGGCGACGAGATCGCGGCGATCACGCTGGTCGGTCTCACCGGCGCCGCCGCGGCCCCGGTGAGCACGAGTCACAAGCTGGTCTGGGTGCTGCCGGCGGTGCTGATCCTCGTCGACGCGGCGGCCCGGTCGCGGGTCGGTGCGCGCCGGCCGGGGAGGTCGCGCCGGTTCGCCGGCCTGGGCTACGCGTCGGCCGCGCTGGGGACGTACCTGCTGTTCGTGCTTCCTCCGCAGTGGACGACGAGCTGGAACGCGTACGCCTTCGCGGTGATCGTGCTGATGAACGCGCTGCCGTGGCGGCCCGGGGTGGCGCCGGCGACCCCGCCGACGGCTCCGGCCGTACGGCGTCCGGTCGCGCCGGCGCGGGTGCCGGCGATCCCTGTGCCTAGGGGCAGTTGACCCACTCGTCGGTGCCGTCGGTGAAGACCTGCCGCTTCCAGATCGGCAGCCGGGCCTTGGCCTCGTCGACCAGCCGGGCGCAGGCCGCGAACGCCGCCGCCCGGTGGGCCGTGCTCACCGCCGCGACCAGCGCGACATCGCCGATGGCGAGCGTGCCGACGCGGTGCGAGACGGCCACCGCATAGACGTCGGGATCGGCCGCGATCTCGGCCGCGACCTCGCGCAGCACGGCAGCCGCGTTCGGGTGGCCCTCGTATTCGAGCAGGGTCACGCCCCGGCCGTGGTCGTGGTCGCGGACGACGCCCTGGAACGAGACGACGGCACCGGCCCGGGGGTCGGCCACCGCCTTCTCGTGCGCGGCGAGGTCGAGCGGGGCGTCGAGAACCTCGGCGATCGCGATCATGGGCGTTCTCCGGTGACGAGCGGCAGGGGCAGGAAGGGCACCAGATCGCCCGCCGCCGCCTCGGTGCCGGGCCGGACGACGACGAAGCCGTGCGCGTTCGACAGGCCGCGCAGCATCGCCGAGCCGACGTGGCCGACCGGGGTCGCCGACCGTCCATCGTGGTCGAGCCGGGCCAGTGCGAGGTGGGTGTCGCCACCGCGCCCGCGGACCTCCCCGGTCAGTTCGACGGTGGCCAGGCGCGGCGCCGGGCGGCCCTGCAGACCGGCCAGCAGCGGGGAGACCAGGGTGATCAGCGCGATCACGGCGGACTGCGGGTTGCCGGGCAGGCCGGCCAGGAACCGGGGCCGCCCGTCGGGGCCGGGCACACGGGCCAGCAGCATCGGGAAGCCGGGCCGGACGGCGACCGTGTTGACGAGGTATTCCGCGCCGAGTTCGGTCAGCGTCGGGTGCAGGTGGTCGACCGGGCCGTGCATCGTGCCGCCGGTCGTGCAGACCAGTTCGGACTTCGACAGAGCTTCCCGTAGGGCGGTCAGATGCGCGTCAAGCGTGTCCTGCACCGGGCCCGCGACCGCCGACGCGTCGATGCTCGCACCGAGGCGCCGCAACCAGCCGGGCACCTGGGGACCGAGCGAATCACGCACCCGACCGGCCCCCGGGGTGCCGCCGGTGAGCAGCTCGTCGCCGAAGACGAGCAGCCCGGCGCGAGGCCGCGGGTAGACGTTCAGTGACTCGTAACCACAGGTGGCGGCGACACCGATCACGGCCGGGTCGATCGCCGTGCCGACCGGCAGCAGCTCCTCGTCCTTGTGGGCCTCCTCGCCCGGCTGCCGCCACTCCGGCACATAGCCGTTGCGGGGCTCGCCGCTGACGAGGCCGTCACCGTCGCGAGTGGACGCCTCGACGCGCACCAGCGCCTCGGCGCCGACCGGGACCATCGCGCCGGTCGCGATCTCGACGCAGGTGCCGTCGTCGGTCAGCGGCGGAGCGACGTGACCGGCCAGCACCCGGCCCACCGGTCGCCAGGGCTTCGGCCCCCGGACCGCCCAGCCGTCGATGCTCGAGGTCGGGAACGCGGGCAGGTCGGTCAGCGCCCGCAGCGGTTCGGCCAGCGTGCGCCCGTCGGCGTCGGGCAGCGCGACCGGCTCGGCCGCGCCGGCGGCCGCCCGGCCTGCCGCATAGGCCAGCTCGCGTGCTTCTTCCCAGTCGACGCTCACCCGACGAGCCTATCCACCGGCGGCGGACGAGGGATGGTCACCGCCGTGGATCTGGTCGACGGTGTGTCGCAGCAGCGGGCCGAGCACCGCCAGGCCGTCCTTGGCGCCGCCGGTCGAGCCGGGCAGGTTGACGATCAAGGTGCGTCCGGCGACGCCGGCCAGGCCGCGGGAGAGGGCGGCGGCGGGCACCTTGTCGCGGCTGTAGGCACGGATCGCCTCGGCGATGCCCGGGATCTCGAAGTCGAGCAGGCCCCGGGTCGCCTCGGGGGTGCGGTCGGTCGGGGTGACGCCGGTGCCGCCGCTGGTCAGCACGACGTCGACGGCGTCGGCGACGGCCATGCGCAGGGCGTCGGCCACGGGTTCACCGTCGGGCACGACGACCGGGTCGTCCACCGTGCAGCCGAGCTCGCGCAGGCCGGCGACCAGGCGGGGGCCACTCGTGTCGGCGTAGACCCCGGCCGCCGCGCGGTTGCTGGCCACGATCACGCGGGCGGTGATCCTCGTGGTCGGGGCGTGGTCGGGTGCGGCCGGGTCGCTCATGGGCGGTCCTCGGGCCGTACCCAATCGCCGGTCTTGCCGCCCTCTTTGCGGAGCACCCGCACCGACTCGATGCTCGCGGCCGGGTCGACCGCCTTGATCATGTCGATCATCGCGAGCCCGGCCGTGGCGACCGCGGTGAGCGCTTCCATCTCGACGCCGGTGCGATCCGCGGTCTTGGTGGCGGCAGTGATCTCCACCGTGGTCGCGGTGAGTTCGAGATCGACAACGACGCCGTGGAGTCCGATCGGATGACAGAGCGGAATGAGATCGGGAGTCTTTTTCGCGCCCATGATCCCGGCGAGGCGGGCGACCGCGAGCGCATCTCCCTTGGGAAGTTCGTCGCCGCGTAACAACGCGATCACCTCGGGTGTCGTCACCACTCGGCCGGCGGCCACCGCGCGGCGGGCGGTCACCTCCTTGGCCGAGACGTCAACCATGCGCGCGGCGCCGGTCTCGTCGACATGAGTCAGGGATTCGTCGGGCATACCGGGAGTTTATAGAAGGTTCACCGGGAAACTCGTTCGCGTAATAGTGGCCCGGCACTCACGATTTTGTGACGCCGAATGTGGCGATCTATACGCAGGTCAGAGACCATATACCGGGGTTGGGATAACGGGGAAGCACAAACGGGTATTGACAATCCGGAGCGTCAGTCAAACAGCACACTCAGCGATCCGGACACTGCGGCCAAAACGCGAATTCAGGTAGCTCAGAGTTTCGCGATCGGAACTGCCGGTAATCGTTTCCCCTTCGGTTATCGCTTTCTGCGCAATGCGACACGAATCGGTACCAACCCTGATCTTCTTCGCATATTGTTTCTCTCGTCGCGACAGACACCTTCCCCGAGTTCCCCACCCGCGAGGAGAAGAACCATGACCGGCAACGACTGGGAATGAGACAGTGCGCGAAGGCGCGCGCTTGAATACGCTTGAGCCCGGACCCCTGTCCGCTGCGCTCGGCGACTGGACGACTCCATTGCGAAAAGCTCATAGCTCCAACGACGACGCGACCGGTCGGCAGCTCCCGCTGCTCATCGGTCTCGTCGTCGTTATGGCGTCGGGCGCGGCGGCCGCCGACCTCTGGTACGCGATGACCCACCCGCGGCCGCTCCCCGACTGGTGGCAGCTCGCGTTGGTGCTGGTCGGCGCGGCGATCGCCAACCGGGTCAAGGTCTATGTGCGGGTCCGCTCGAGCCGCAACGGCACCACCTGGAGCGAGGTCCCGGTCCTCATCGGACTGGCTTTCCTGCCGCACGGGTGGGTGGTGCTCGGCGCCGCGGCCGGCATCGCCATCGTCAAGATCATGGCGCGCGCCGCGCCCCACCGCTCGGTCTACTCCGTCGCCAAAGAGGTGCTGACCGCCAGCACGGCGAGTCTCGTGCTGACCTTGGTCGGTTCCTGGATGCCGACCGACACGGTGGCCGCCACGATCGTCCCGGTCGCGCTGGCCTATCTGGCGATGGCCCTGGTCGACGACCTCGTCTTCATCCCGGTCATCGCGATCGCGTCCCGCACGACGATCGCGCAGGTGGCCCGCAAAGACCTCAGCGGCCGGCTGGTGGCCCACGCGTTCCGGCTCGCCACGATCATCTACGTCATCGAGGTGCTCGCCTCCGGCGCCAGCCCGCTGCTGCTCGGGTTCGTGCCGCTGCTGATCGCCTGCCTGCACCTGTGGCACTCGCGTCAACTCCGTACGAGCGAAGAACGACATTCCTGGCGTGAGCTGGCCAAAACCACCGAAGAGCTGAGTTCGGTCGAGCTCACCCAGGTGCTGCACGTGGCGGCGTCGCAGGGCGCGCGGGTCTTCTCCTCCGACGAGGTCGAGATCGACCTGACCGCGAGCGGCATCGACCGGGTGGTCCGCGCGCGCGGCAGCGAGGTGGTCTACGACGGGCCCGGGCCGCGGCGGTTCGACGGGGTCAGCGCGATCACGGCCGAGCTCGAGACCAGCGACCACAGCTACCGCGCGGGCATGCTGGTGCTCGGCTTCCACGGGCGGGTCAAGCTCAACGAGTTCGAGCAGTACAAACTGAAGACGTTCGCGGCCGCGCTGTGCACGGCGATCCGCAACGCCACGGCGTACGCGGAACTCCAGCGCCTCAACGAGGAGAACGCGTACGACGCCGCGCACGACCCGCTGACCGGTCTGGCCAACCGCCGTGAACTGTACGAACGCGCGGGCGAACACTTCCCGGGCCGCCCGGCCGACGGCGTGGTGGCGCTGCTGCTGATCGACCTCAACCACTTCAAAGAGGTCAACGACACCCTCGGGCACGCCGCCGGTGACGCGGTGCTGCGCGAGGTGGCCCGCCGGCTGGCCGACGCCGCGACCCCCGGTGACCTGGTGGCCCGGCTCGGCGGTGACGAGTTCGCGGTGCTGCTGGTCAACCTGCCCACGCCCGCGCTGGCCACCCACCGCGCGAAGTCGATGCTGAGCACCCTCGAAGAGAGCGTGACCGTCGAGGGCATGCAGATCACCGTCGAGGCGGCCGGCGGCATCGCGCTCGCGGCCGGCAGCGGTGGCGTCAACGAGCTGATGCGACGGGCCGACATCGCGATGTACCAGGCCAAACGGGCCGGGCAGCAGACGGCGACGTACGCCCACTCGCAAGACACGGCCGACGTCAGCCGGCTCGCCCTCGGCGGTGAGCTGCACCGCGCGGTGGCCGAACACGAATTCGTGGTCGACTTCCAGCCGATCGTCGACCTCGGCAGCGGCGAGGTGGTCTCGGCCGAGGCGCTGGCCCGCTGGCACCACCCCGAGCACGGCTACCTCACGCCGATGGAGTTCCTGCAGACCGTGGAGCGGTCCGGCCGCCTGCAGGACTTTGCCGACGCCGTGCTCGACCAGGCGCTCGACGCCTCCGACCAGTGGCGCGAGGCCGGCTTCGACCTGCCGGTGGCGGTGAACGTGTCGCCGCGCAGCCTGCTCGACCCGCGCTTCCCCGAGACGGTGCTGGGCCGCCTGCGCCGCCACGCCGTCCCCGCCGACCGCCTGATCTTCGAGCTGGCCGAGACGCTGACGCTGAGCCAGCTCGACGTGGTGGGGCGGGCGCTCACCGAGCTGAGCGAGGCCGGCGTGCGGCTGGCCCTCGACGATTTCGGTACGGGGGTGACGCCGCTCTCGGTCCTGTCCCACATCCCCGTCCACCAGCTGAAGATCGACCGCGAGTTCGTCGGCGCCGTGCAGACCTCGTCGGAGGCCGCGGCGGTGATCCGCTCGACGGTCGACCTGGCCCGCAGCCTGCACCTGGCGGTGATCGCCGACGGTGTGGAGAGTGAGCCGCAGCGGCACGCGCTGTGGAGTCTGGGCTGCGTGGCCGGCCAGGGTCACCTGTTCGCGCGCCCGATGTCGGCGGCCCGCCTGCTGGCGACGCTGCAGCGGGGCACGGCCGGTCGTCCCGGCGCGCTGGCCTCGTCCCTGCACGACGGCGCGGCGGTGGTCCGCATGTCGCGGCGCCGGTCCGGCGGTTCGGGGAGATCGGCTCTGCCACACTTGCCCGCGTGACCAAACCAAGGCCGACGGCGAGCAAATCCGCAGTTGAGGGGCCCGCCGCCACCTCCGGCACCGCTTCGGACAGGGCAGATTCACAACCTTCTTCCCGTACGCCGGAGGGCCGCACTTCCGAACAGCCGCCCGCGGCGGACAAGCCCGTCGAAGAGGACAGCCCGGCCCGCACGGAGCCGAACCCGCAGACGGCCGTCACCAGCGAGGACACCGCTTCCGACCGTGTCCGCAACGGCTCCCGAGCCACCAGCGTCAACCGCGCCGAGACCCCCGACGACGCCGACCGGGCCGAGACACCTGACGCCGCCGGCCGCGGTGAGGCACTTGGCGGCGACACCGGTCCCGCCCCCGACCGCGGCGAAGCGGCCGAAACCGACACCGGTGCCGCCGACACACACCACGTCGAGACGGCCGAAGTCGATGCCTCCCGGGTCAGCATCAACGCCGCTGAGACGCCTGACGCCAACGCTCAGCCGGCCCCGAAACCCCCGGCCTCGACACCCAGCGCCCAAGCTCACCTGGCCGAAGCGACCTCCACTGAGGCAACCGACGACGCGCACTCGGCCGACGCCACCGCCAGCGACGACGCTCCCTCAGCCGACGCCACCGCCAGCGACGCCGCTCCCTCAGCCGACGCCACCGCCAGCGCCAGCGCCAGCGACGACGCTCCCTTGGCCGATGCCACCGGGGCAGAAGAGGCCGCCGACGAAGCACCCGTCCGCGTCACCGCCGACGACGGCGCTCACCCCGATGACGTCAACCCGGCCGACCACGATCCGGCTCCGGCGACAGCCAAGGAGCCCGAGACCGACGGCGAACGCTCCGCCGAAAGCACCGACAGCGAGCCCGTCACCAAGGCCCCGGACGAGACGCCGGCCCCCGCGGACAAGGGCGAAGAGTCCACTGAAGACGCAACGGCCGCCGAACGCACCGCCAAAACCGAAGTCGTCCCTCCCACCGCTTCAACGCCCGCAAACGCCGGCTCCGACGATCTCTCCGCCAGGTCCACGGCGGCCGCGAAAACCACCCCCGCGGCCGCGCCCTCAGTCGTCGGCCCGGCCGCCACAGACGAGGCGTCCACCGAAGGCGACGGCACGTCCGGGGCATCCACGGAGGGTGGCGACACGTCCGGGGCGCCGATCTACGAGGTCCGGGCGCCGGGCACCCGGGTCGGGCGTTTCTTCGCGCGGGTCGACGAGGCGGCCGGCGGCTACGCGGTCGACCTCACGCTCTACGGGCTGTCCGCGGTCTTCGCCCTGGTCACGGCCCTCACCTCGACCCTCCTGCCACACCGGGCCTGGGGCTCGATCGCCGTCTGGGCGTACGCGGACGCCTTTCTGCTCGCCGTCCTGCAGTTCATGGCGTACCGCTTCCTGCGCGACCGCCCGGACAAGACCGGCGGCCCCTGGCGCCTCCTGCGCCGCCTGGTCGGCAACGGCGGCCGCTCGGCCCTCACCTGGTTCACGTGGGCCACTGCGGCCCTGCTCCCGCTGGTCGTCCAGGCCGTGCAGCGGGCCGACGGCCGCACCGACCGCGCCCAGGAGGAGGTGCTGGTCGTCGAGCACATGGGCGAGCGCCTGCTCAACGACGGCACCCCCTATCTGTCCCGGGAGGCGATCGCCGCCCTGCCCGCCGACGAGCGCCTGATGGGATACAGCCCGTACCAGCCCGGCATGTCCATCTTCGGTCTGCCCCGCGCCCTGGCCGGCAACGTCTGGTGGACCGACGCCCGGATCTGGTTCGCGCTGTTCACCGCGGCCGCCCTGATCACGGCCCTGATCCTGCTGCGCCCGAAGAAAGCCCGGCGTCCGCTGGCCGGCCGGTCGTTCCCGATCGTCCGGGCACTACAGGCGGTGACGGTCCTGCCGATCTGCGCGCTCACCCTGGCGACCGGTGGCGACGACATCCCGGTGCTGGTGTTCTGTCTCCTGGCGCTGGCCTTCGCCGCTACCAAACGTTACGGATGGGCCGGTCTCGCGGTGGGTGCGGCCGCCGCCTGCAAACTCTTCGCGTTGCCGGTCGTAGTCGTCCTGGCGATCCTGGCGATCGCCGTGAAGCGCGGCGGCCGGCTGCTCCCGGGCGCTCTCGGTCTGCCCATCCTCGTGCTGGTCCCGCCGTTCCAGGTCGACCAGGACGCCTTCCTCGAGAACGTGATCCGCTTCCCGCTCGGCCACGGCCTGATCACCAGTCCCGCACAGTCACCGTTCCCCGGCTACCTGATCGCACAGAACGTGCCGGGCGGCCGGTTCGTCGCGATCGGGTTACTGCTCGTAGTCGCGCTCGCCATCGCCGTACGCATCCTCCGGTCGCCCCCGCGTTCGGCCGACACCGCCTCGCTGATCTGCGGCTGGGGTCTGCTGGCGGCGATCCTGCTGATGCCGACGACCCGGTTCGGTTACCTTCTGTATCCGGCCGCGTTCCTGGTCTGGGCGGCCGCCCTGCGACCCGTACACAGGAACCACACAGCGACTAGTAGCCCGTTGGATGACACAGCCTTGTACCGTCTGTGAGATGCAGATGACCTGTCCGAAGTGTCACGGCCAGATGCGGGTCTACGAGCGCAGTGGCGTCACGGTCGACCAGTGCTCCGAGTGCCGGGGGATCTTCCTCGACCGCGGTGAGCTGGAGAAACTGTTCGAGGCCGAGTCGAGCTACAACTCACGCCCGGCCACGCCGCCACCGCCCGCGTCCGCCCCGCCGCGTCCCGCCGCCGCCCCGCAGCCGGGTTACGGTCAGCCGCAGCCGGGTGGTTATGCCCCGCCGCCGCCTCCGCCCGCGCCGGGCTACGGCCAGCCGGGGTACGGCCAGCCCGCCCACGGTGGCTACCCGGCTCCGGCTTACGGTCACCACGGCCACTACCGCCACGGTCACCACGGCCACTACCACCGCCGCAAGAGCTTCCTGCACAACCTGTTCGACTGACGGCCGCCAGACAAGCCGCGCGCTCGAACGCCGGCTCCCGCGCGGGAGCCGGCGTCAAGCCGTGCGCAGGGGCCAGCATCACGCCGTGCACGGGAGCCGGCATCACGCCATGCGCAGGAACCGGCATTACGCCATGCGCAGGAACCGGCATCACGCCATGCGCAGCAGCCGGCATCACGCCATGCGCAGCAGCCGGCATCACGCCGTACGCAGGAACCGGCATCACGCCGTACGCAGGAACCGGCATCACGCCGTACGCAGGAACCGGCATCACGCCGTGCGCACCCAGAGGCCCCCACTAAGCAGGCCGACCCGTGGCGCGAGCGGACCGACGCACGAATCAGACCGACACACCCGACGCAGGGCGCCGGCCCGCATAAAGCAGGCCGACGATCACCAGCTGCCGTCGTCGCGGACCCGCCGCGCCGGGCCGTCCCCGGTGAGCAGCCCGGTCAGCGCCTCGTCGACCGTGCTCCCGACGAACCACTCCCCCGCCTGGTCGAGCACGAAGACCCGCCCGAGCTCGTCCAGGGCCACCACACCGTCGCCGCCCTCGATGCCGATCGGGAAGAGCGGCACCTCGATGACCTGGCCGAACTCCACGAGGGCGGCCGCCGCGTAGGCCCCCGGCACCGGATCGAGCCGCAACAGCCGGATCGCCCGCCGCAGCCCCGGCCCACGCCGCGCACAGCGCACCCCCGGGAAGTCCGCGATCACGCCCCGAGCCGCGTCGAACGGCTCCAACCGGCCGCCCGACGCCGCCACCGCCCGCTCGACCGCGTCGTCCCCGGCCGACGGCCCGATCCAGCCGCCTCCGGCGAGCGTGCGCGCCACCTCGTACGGGAATCGGCCGTTGACCGGAATGCGATCCGAGCCGTGCCTCCACTCGCTGGTGAACGCCAGATCGGACCATGGCAGCACCGCGAGATCCACGAGGACGCCGATGCAGGTCTCGCACGGGCGGGCGTCCTGACCGGCGGCGGGATCTCCCTGGTCGCGTACGAGAAAAGCAGCGAAAGTCGCCCCGGTCAGCCAGGCCCTCGCCTCGTCGAGCGCGATCTCGCGCCCCCGGGCGCGGGAAGCCTCGTGCAACGCGTCGGACACGGCGATCAGCTCGGCGTGCCGCTCGGCGCCACGCACCCGGGCCTCGGCGCCCAGCATCTCGAGCCGATCGACCACCAGCGGATGGTGGTTGATCACCTGGTCACCCTTCGCGCCCTGGGTCCGGAACAGCCGGTCATCCACCGTGAAGTGGACGACGGTTGTCGGGGCCGGCCGGCGGCGCGTCAGCCGGAGTAGCGAGATGGCCGGATCGACCGTTCCCGGCGGGCTCGGGCGGCGTTCACGATAGATCGCGGCGATCTCCTCGGGCGGCACGCCGGGCCACGTCGACAGCACCCCGGTCTCCCGGTCGATCACCGTGCGTGCGCCGTCGCCGGGCACGGAGAGCACGGTGGACGGCTGCCGCGTCCAGATCACGAACCCGAGGTCGAACTCGGCGAGCATCGGCTCGCACCCGTATCCGCGCTGCTCGGACTCGTTGCTGGCCCAGCGCGCGGCGATCGCCTCGGCCTCTGCTCGCGTGATCACCTGGCCGCTCCCTCCTGACGAGCTGAACGACGAACTGAACGGTGGACTGAACCCGATCGCCGGTCCCGACGTTCGCAGATTGAAGTTAACCGAACACGCAAAGTCTCGGTACGACGAGGGGTGTGGCCCGGTGGCGACAACGGCGAATCGTGATGCGAATCGGGAACTACGGGACCGGTTCGCCGAGGTGCACGAGCGGTATACCCGGCTGAGGTCCGATCTGGACGATCTTCAAAGACGACTCGACGCCGTACGGATCACGGTTGTTTCACCGGACGGACTCGTCCGCGTGACGGTCGGCCCGCGAGGCGAACTGATCGATTTGCGCTTGATCCGCCGAGCCACTCGGAACATGGACAACGAATACGTTTCGCGGACGATTGTCGCGACTGTCCACATCGCATCCGAGAAGGCCGCGGAACGCGTTCAGACTTTGATGGCCGACTATCTCCCGGCCGATTCCGGTCCCCTTCAGTACCTCCGCGACCACAAGTTCGGCTCACTGCTGGGGCGCTCCGACGAGATCGTCCAGGATCTGGCCGGCCGCGATGACCGCTAACCGGCTGCGGCTCGACGCCGACGAGGCTCTCGCGGGTTCACGCGCCCTGAGCGCGGCCGGCGAGGACCTCAGCGCGCGCCGCAACCGGAGTGGCGCCGAGATCGCCGCCGCCAGTTCCGCCACGCCGTGGGGCCGGGACCAGTACGGCCAGTCCTTCGAGCAGCACTACCGGCCGTTCGAGGAGCAGGTTCTCGAGGCGTGGCAACGGCTCGCCGCCTACGTGTCCGGGCTCGGCGACGCGGCCGCCCAGTCCGTGCACGACAACCTCGGCGCGGACCACGACTCGGCGAGGCGGTTCCGGTCATGAGCTTTCTGCCCAGCCCCGTCCCGCACCCGCTCGAGTTCAGCCCGTTCGACGTTCCGGCCTGGGCCTACGAGGCGCTCGAATGGGTCGTCGGCTTCGACTGGCCGGCCGGCAACGAGGTCGCCACCTGGGACGTCGCCGACCGCTGGTTCTCGCTGACGACCACGCTGGCCGCGCCGAACGAGGCGGCGATGTCGGCCGCGAACCGGTTTCTCTCCGGTTACGGCGGCGAGGGCGTCACGGCCGAGGGCTTCCAGGACGCCTGGCACCTGGTCGCGGGCGACGAGAACGCCCCGCTGCACGACCTGCTCCGCCTGTCGGGCGAGCTCGGAAAGCTGGTCGAGGGCTGCGGCGCCGACATCGAGGCGGCGAAGATCGAGGCCTGGATCGAGATCGGCATCTTCCTGATCGAGCTCGTCGGCATGGCGATCTCCGTCGCGCTCACGCTCGGTGCCGCCTCCCCCGCCGCCGGTGGGCTGATCGTCGCCACGCGTATGGCCGTCCAGCAGATCTTCAAGCGCCTGGCCGAACAGCTCGGCAAGAAGGCCCTCAAGCAGACCGCCGGCCGCGCGGTCAAGCAGCTCACCACCCGCCAGGGCCTGCGTCACCTGGGCCGCGAGGCGCTCGACGAGGGCTTCGACGAGGCGCGCGAGGAGATCGCCACCAACGGCGGCATCCAGCTCTACCAGCAGTCGACCGGCCGCTCGGACGGCTTCGACATGGACAGTCTCGGACGTTCCGCACTGGCCGGTTTTGCCGGCGGCGCCTCGGCCACAGGCGCGCACGCCGGTTCACACGGTCACGGCGGCCTGATGCGCGGCGCCGGCGGCGAGGTCTTGGCCGAGTTCGGCGCCGCCGCCACCTTCGGCCAGCTGCCCGATGCCACGGGTCTTGCGAAATCGGCCACTTCGGGCGCGACCGGCTCCGCAATGCACGGCATGCACACCCCGATCGATATCGGCCAGCTCGACACTTCCGGCCTCAACGTCCCCGCGGCTCCGCCGCTCCTGCCAACGGTCACGGTGGGCGACGATCTTCAGCCCTTTCCCCGTACGCCGTCAGCCGGCGACCTGACGAGCGGAGCGGCCCCCGACAGCGCGAACCTGACTCAGGCGGCTCCCCCAGCCGCATCCGAGGGCGGATCGCTTTCGTCGCCCATACCCGCCGATCCGACCTCCGCGTCCCCGTCCCCCGACCCGACCGCCACCACGTCCCCGTCCACCCCCGCCACTGCGCCTCAGCCCTCCCCTTCCGATTCGTCCCCCGACATCTCTGCTGCTCAGTCGTCGCCGTCCCCTACTTCCACCTCGTCCCCTTCCCAGTCGCCGACCCCCGACCTCTCCCCGGCTGCCTCTGCGCCTTCTCCGTCCTCTCCGTCCTCTTTGGCGTCCCCTCCGCTGCCCGACGGCTCCAACGTCCTGGCGTCCACCGCCCTGGGATTCGCCGACCCCACCACCACCGCCGCCGCCCCGACCCCGTCCTCCCCGCAGCCCACCTCACCAGCCACAACCCCCATGACCGGCGGCCCTCTCGCCGGCCCGTTCCTGACCCCCACCCCAGCCTCACGCCAAGCCGGAGCCCCACAGCGCCCGACGGCCCGCAACTCCACCCCGCGCACGGACGCACCCGACTACGGGTCCCGCGCCGGCACATCCCGTTCGGCGATCCCCGGCGGGTCGCCACGCGCGGGGAGCAACAACTCGCCCGACCTCGCGTCCCGCACGGCGGGTCCCGGCGCGTCGCCGCGCCGCCAGAGCGGTTTCCGGACCGAGCCGCCGGGTTCCCCCACGCCTCAGCGCTCCCCGCTCTCCGACCTGGACCGCATCGCCGAAGCGCTCGGCCCGCGCCCGATCCCGCGCCAGCGCCCCCGCCCGGTCGACGCGTCCCTCCCGAGGACCCTGCCCACCCCCATGCCGGCGCACTCCACCCCGCCCCGGCCCGAGATCCGCGACGAGCAGGCTTACTTCGGTTACGTCGAACACGCCCGCCAGACCCACGAACGCAACCGCCGCGACGAGTACGCGGCCTACCTGGACTCGATCGCCGAGGACAACCGCGCCAAGATCGTGGACCTGAGCCGTCGAGCCGACGAGGCCGACCGCGCCGGCTCCACCCTGCGGGCCCGCCAGTACCGCCACCAGGCCTTCGAACTGAGCGAGATCGTCACCGAGATCGACGCCCAGATCACCGACGTCCGCACCGGAACCGTGGCCCCCACCCGGATCGAGGTGGAACCCCCCGACTGGGCCCGCATCAACACCGACGTGGGAAATCTGGCTCCTGGAGGCGTACGAACCGGGGATGTGTCCGCCTTGGACGGTTTCAGCGGCCGCCCCCCGATCGACCGAACCCGCCACTACAACGTCACCGGCGGCCTACGCCCCCCGCTGGCCGTGCACCAGGTCGACCTGGAGAACGCCGTACCCCGCGATCACAACGGCCACGTCTCCCGCCTGCCCGACCCCCGCGACGGCGCGTGGTTCCGCCTGGCCAACGACGGCGGCCCCGCCGCCGACCCCACCCGAGGCCTGAACTGCGTCGACGGCGTCCTGGCGCTGTTCGACACCTACATCCACGGCCGCCCTCGCGTGTCGGCCCCAAGAACGTTCGACGTCTACGCCAACGGCAACCCCGACCGCCCCTTGGGCGGCGAAACCAACGGCATCAACCGAATCCGCCAGGCCACCGGCGGCGACTTCCAAAACCTGTGCCCGTACGTAGCGGACGCCGACCCCGCAGCCGCCAAACCAGCCGTGGACCAGGCCGTACAGAACCTGACAAACCACCTACTGAATACCGGCCACGGCTCCTTCGCCTTCTTGGTAACCGACCTGGAAGGCGGCGGTTCCCACTCCTGGGCAGCGCTGAACCACCACGGAACCGTCCTCTACCTGGACCCCCAGATCGGCAAGATCTCCGAGCACCAGCCCATGTACCGCCACCACGGAGTAGCCACCCCCATCAACGTGGTCTCGCTGGAGGCCTTGGTAGTAGACGCCAACGCCGTCCCAGCCCCCCTCCCACACCACGGCCCCGGAAACTGGTCCGCCACCCCACCCACGGGGTCTGACCCCGACCCGCGCATCGAGGCGATCAGGGCTGCCGAACGACAGGCGTTCGAGTCCCTTGCTCCCGCGCAACGCGCAATACTCGTCAACTCCACCGTGGAGTCTCAAGCAGTTGCTGAACAGGTTTCAGCCGATCTGCACGATGTCGTTAATGCCCTTGGCAGCAACGAGCTCCAAGTCGTCGATGAGGAGTACCGCGTCAAGTCGGCGGAGTCGCTCGGCAGGAAGTACCTCGAGGACTCCTCGTTCGACTACACCGATCCGACTGACTACCTGGCCAAGGTGAAGGATCGTGTTCGGTTCTCCGTCGAAACACCCGAGACGGACTACGGAGCACATGTCGCCCATGTGCTGGACGGACTGCTCCGACTTGGCTACGGAGATGTGAAAGCCGCGAGCTTCTGGGCAGATCATGGGCGGCACAACGGTCTCAACGTCTGGCTGACCACACCCGATGGGTTCCGTATCGAAGTGCAGTTCCCGACGCCGCTGTCCCGCGTAGTTGGCAAGGCCACCCACACCAGCTACGAGATCCTGCGATACGGCGGCAGCTCGACCTGGGACCGCGTCGATGCCTTCCTCGAAATTCTGAACGTGAACAAGACAAAGGGCATCTACCGTCATCGACCGTCCGACCTACCTCCCATCGAGGGCCTGCAGACCAAGCCGAGCACGCTGTTCAGCTGGTTAGGCTCGGACTCGGTGGTTCTGGCCGAATATCGAAGGGTATTGGCAGCGCAAGGCATGCGATTCGAGGACCATCTCCGAGACCATCAGCTTGAGCCGAGTGATGTGCCGGGCATGCAGGGAGTGGGTCTGTTCTGATGACAGGAACCTTCGCCTACAAGGCGGTCTTGAGAAGCGATGACCCTTCCGTGATCACCAGCATGATCGCCTACCAAGCGCCCGGCGATGCGCCGCTCCGTGCGGTCATCTGGAGTACGCCGCACCGGGAGTGGATCTACGCGCCGTACATCGCTTCTCGCGTTCTCTTCGACGACATGGAACAGCATCGCAGCCGGCCCGTCGATCGTCAGACCGCGGAGCAGATCGCGATGGAGATCCTGCACACCGAACTGCCGGACGAAACCACCCTTTCCGAAATGTCCGACGAGGGCGAGCGCAACGGCTGGAACTACGGTCCGCCGCGCTAGACGATGGCCATGTCTACGAAGCGGGACAAGTGCAGCTGCGCGGCCACGGTGATGGTGTCGGTGGGGCCGTTTCGGTGCTTGGCGACGATGAAGTCGGCCTCGCCGGCCCGCGGGCTCTCCTTGTCGTAGTAGTCGTCGCGGTGGAGCAGGATGACCACGTCGGCGTCCTGCTCGATCGAGCCGGACTCGCGCAGGTCGGACAGCTGGGGACGCTTGTCGGTGCGCTGCTCGGGACCACGGTTCAGCTGTGACACCGCGATCACCGGGCACTCGATCTCTTTGGCCAGCAGCTTCAGGCCACGAGAGAGTTCCGAGACCTCCTGCTGGCGGCTCTCGGTGCGCTTCGGCGAGCTCATCAGCTGGAGATAGTCGATGACCAGCATCTTCAGGTTGTGCCGCTGCTTGAGACGCCGCGCCTTGGCCCGGATCTCCATGAGGTTCATGTTCGGGGTGTCGTCGACGAAGATCGGGGCCTCGCTGATCTCGCCCATCCGGCGGGCCAGCTTGCTCCAGTCGTCGTCGGTGAGCTGGCCGGAACGCAGCACGTGCAGCGGCACGCGGGCCTCGGCCGAGAGCAGACGCATGACCATCTCGATCTTGCTCATTTCGAGCGAGAAGATGGCGCTGGCGCAGTTGTGGCGGATCGCGGCGTTGCGCGCGAAGTCCATGCTGGCGGTCGACTTGCCGAGACCGGGGCGCCCGGCCACGATGATCAGCTGACCGGCGTGCAGGCCGTTGAGCAGGCGGTCGAGGTCGGAGAAGCCGGTCGGCACGCCGCTCATCTGGCCGCCCGAGGCGCCGACCGCCTCGATCTCGTCGAGGGTGGGCTGCAGCATGTCGCCGAGGGCGGCGAAGTCTTCGCTCACCCGGTTCTCGGTGACGTCGTAGATCGCCTGCTGGGCCAGGTCGACGATGTCGTCGACGTCGCGCCCGCCGTTGCCGTTGGCGCCGTAACCCAGCTGGACGATCTTCGTGCCGGCCTCGACGACGCGGCGCAGGATGGCCCGCTCGCTGACGATGCGCGCGTAATAAGAGGCGTTGGCCGCCGTCGGCACGCTCTCGATCAGCGTGTGGAGGTAGGGCACGCCGCCGATGCGTTGCAGATCACCCGAGTCGGCGAGCGCCGCGGCCACGGTCAAGGCGTCGGCCGGTTCGGCCCGCCCGTAGAGGTCGAGGATGACGTCGAAGATCGTGCTGTGGACCGGACGGTAGAAGTCGTGCGACTTGAGGATCTCGACGACGTCGGCGATCGCGTCTTTCGACAGCAGCATGCCGCCGAGAACGCCCTGCTCAGCCGCGACATCTTGCGGTGGGGACTTGTCGAAGGAGCCGCCGCTGGACGGCCCACCCCCGCCGGGCCCACCGCCACCGGGGCCGCCCCCGGACCCGCCGCCGGCCGATTTGGCCGGTGGCCGCGTCTCGTCGGTGATCGACACCCCGGTCCCCCTCCGCTCGCCGACCGTGCACCCAGATCAAACAGCCCGGGTATGACACTTTCGGCTGACTCACCACCATGATCAGGAAAACTCCCGATCAAGCCCCGCCCGTGCGGCCGACCCACTCTACGAACCGGCCCCCCACCTGCCCAACTGCACCGGTGGACGAGCCTCGGGACAACCTGTGGACATCCCGCCCGATCCTGTGGGCAGCCCTGTGCACAGCCTGTGTACAACTCCTGGGGACGACGCGGGTTCCGCCTTTGCGAGCAGGGATTTTGTCGTCCCCACCTGTGGAGGGGAAAAATACCTGCACAAGTGCGAAAAGGTGCCCGGCGTGAGCAAGCCGTCGCGCGGAGGCGTTGCGGTTCCGACTCTCAAAAGGCACGCTTTTCAGGTGGACCAACGGGAGTGGGACTACGGAGCCCGCATGTCGCGTGAGCGACGAGCGGCCGAGTCGCGATCCTCCCGCAGCTCAGATTCGCCCGATTTAGGCGATCCTGAACCTAAATGGTCGTCCCTCACCGACACCGGCAGCCTGCAGCCCAGCGCCGAGGCGCTCGACTGGCAGCGGCGCGCCGACGCGTGGGCGCAGCAAGCCGAGACGCCCGATCAGCACCAGTCCGTCGAGCCGGCGAACCGCTGGTCCGACGTCGCCTCGACCAACGGCCGCCCCACGTTCCCGCCCGACGGTGTGAGCTGGCGTACGGAGACGGCCGAGTGGCGCGCGACCGGCGCCCGGTGGCGGCAGACCACCGAGTGGCGTTCGACCACCGGCTCCCACGGCTGGCGTTCGACCACCGAGGCCTGGCAGACCGGCGGCAACGACTCCTACCCGCCCTCCGCCGAGACACCCGCGTCGCAGCCGGCGCTCTCGAGCACGGCCTGGTCCGACGACTCGGGCACCGACACCCGCCCGTCCTGGCAGGAGTTCGCCGACCCGTCGAGCGACACCAGCACGACGAGTAGCCGCGGTGAGACGACCACGCCGAGCTGGCAGCAGTCCGCGCAGCAGCAGTCGTGGCAACAGCCCTCCCCCCGTACGCCCGCGGAAAGCTCCCCCTCCTGGCAACAGCTGGTCGAGCCCACGCCCCAGCAGCCGTCGTGGAACTCCCGGCCCTCGTGGCAGCGCGACGCCATCGAGGGCTCCGCGACCTGGACCGACCTCACCGACCAGCGCTCGTCCACCGACTCCGGCGCCAGCTGGCTGCGTCCCGACGACGACGGCCGTCACCTGGTGCGCGAAGACGACCGGGCAGCCTGGCGACGCGGCGCGAGCGACGAGTCACCCCAGGTGGGGCGACGTCGCGCTCCCGAGCCGGGTTCCGCTCCTTCCGGCGGTACGGGGTGGTCCAGCTCACGGTCCGATTCGGACAACTGGGAGAACACTGACAACTGGGCGCGCCACACCGACACCGGCAGCATTCAGCTGTACGGCGACACGCCCGCACCGCCCTCGGCCCCGTCCACCTGGGGCACCGGCACGGGCTTCGGCTCCCGCAACGTCAACCGGCGTGACGAAAGCCACACACAGAGCCCTTCCACGTCGTACGGGGATAGTCAGGGCTACCAGATTCCACCCGCGACGCCGTACGGGCCGCCTCCCCGACCGCCCCGCCGCGACGACACCTCCACCGGACGCGCACTCCCGAACGCGTACGAGGAACCGACGCGCCCGAGCTTCACGCCCGAGGAGGGCCCGGCCGCCGGTGGCCGTCGCCAGCGCGGTCGCCGCTATGCCGACGAGGAGCCCGGTTATCCGACGCGTGGCGCCGCCGCCGCGCCCGCCGAGCCCCGCGCGCCCCGGCGCCGTTCCGAGCCGGACGAGACGGCCACGTTCAGCGCCGTCCCGATGCCGGCGCCGCCACCCGCCCAGCGCAGCGCACCCCCGTCGGCTCAGCGCAGCGCGATGCCGGCCGACCCCCGCAGCGCACCCCCGTCGGCCCAGCGCAGCGCCATGCCGGCCGACCCCCGCAGCGCACCCCCCTCGGCCCAGCGCAGCGCCATGCCCGCGGCTCCTCGCAGCGCCATGCCCGCGGCTCCTCGCAGCGCCATGCCCGCGGCTCCTCGCAGCGCCATGCCGGCCGCGCCCGGCAGCGCGCCGGCTTCGGCCCCGCGCAGTGGTCCGGCGGGTGGCGCGCCGACCGGCCGGGCCAAATACAACGGCGGCGGCAACGACTGGCGCGAGCAGACCGGTTCGTGGGAGGCCGAACCCGACACGAGCAGCTGGGTCCGCGACCCCGACACCGGCCAGTGGAGCCGCTCCGAGGACGACCCGCGCATCCTGGCCTGGCGCCGCGAAGCCGCCCGCCGCGAGGCGATGGGCGAGGGCCCGCGCGCGCTCCCGGCGGCGCCCGCCCCGTCCGAGCCCGAGGCACGTCAGCCTGAGGCACGCCAGCCCGAGGCCCGTCCCGAGCCGACGACCGGTGGCTGGCGCAACACGCCTCCGCCGCCGCTGCCTCCCGGCCCCACGCCGCGCAGCGCCACGCCTTATTCCGAGACCGACTACGGCACCACGCCCGCCGGTTACAGCCCCGGCTCGACCGGCCGTGACAACGGCTACGGCCCGGCGGGCAGCGTCCCGAGCAGCGACAACGGATACGGGTCGAGCGCGGCCAACGGGTACGGGTCTGGTGCGGCCAACGGCTACGGCCCAGCCGGCAACGAGTACGGATCCGGCGCGGCCAACGGCTATGGGCCAGGGCCCACGAGTTCCGTTCCCGGTGGCCGCAACGGCTACGGCGCTGGTCCGGCCGCCCCCTTGGCCGGTTACGGCTCCACGCCGACCAGCCCCGCCCGCGACGACGGCTACGGCGCCGGGTCCGCAGACGGTTACGGCCGTGACGGTGGAGCGGCCGGCTACGGTGCGGCGCCGACCAGTTCGGCCCCCGGGCGCGGCTATCAGGATGAGCCTCCCCGCGGCTATGGCACCGCGCCCGGCCGTGACGACGACCGCTATGACGCCCCCCGCGGATACAGCGCCGCGCCGACCAGCTCGATGCCCGGCCGAGGCCGCGACGACGGCCCCCGCGGTTACGGCGTCACGCCCACGAGCTCCATGCCGGGCCGGGGACGCGACGACGACCCCCGCGGTTACGGCGTCACGCCCACGAGCTCCATGCCGGGCCGGGGACGCGACGACGATCCGCGTGGCTTCGGCGTCGCGCCGACCAGCTCCATGCCCGGCCGCGGACGAGACGACGACCCCCGCAGCTACGGCGCCGCACCGACCAGCTCAGCACCCGGCCGCGAACTCGCTCTCAGCCGCGGCTACCAGGACAACGAGCCGCCCCGCAGCTACCAGGACGACGAGCCCCGCGGCTATGGCGCCGCACCCGGCCGTGACGACGACCGCTACGACCCACCCCGCGGCGGCAGCTACGGTTCGACGCCCACCGGCCGCGGCAACGCGGCCCCGACCGGTCGTGGATACGACGAAGCGACCGGGCGCGGCTACGACGAGCCGACGGGCCGTGGATACGACGAGCCGACCGGGCGCGGCTACGACGAGCCGACCGGGCGCGGCTATGGCTCGTCCGCCGGGCGCGGCTACCAGGACGAACCCGGCAACGCCCCACGCAGCGGCACGGCTTACGGCAGCGCGACCTCCACGCCGTACGGTGGTCGCCCTGCCCTTCCGAGTGCCCCGCGCAGCGCTCCCGGCTATGGCGATGACGCCACCACGGTCTATCCCGCCGCCCCGGCCAGCGGTGTTCCAGCCAGCGGCGTTCCGGGCGGACCGATCGGCTACTCGGCCTCTGCCCCGGTCAGCGCGCCGCGAAATGGATATTCCGGCGCCGCGTCCGTGCCTCCGGTCAGCGCCGACCCGTACGGTGAGTCACCCCGTTCCGGCCGCCGCCGCGGTGCCGGTGACGAGCCGCTGAGCCCCGAGGCCTGGCAGCTCGGCGGACCGGCCCGGAGTGAAGCCGCACCGTGGTCGCTCGACGAACCGGACGACGGGCAACTCACCGACACCGCCACGTGGGCGCTCGAGGAACGCCGGGAACGCGCCCGTGGCAGCGCCGTCTATCGCGAGGGCGGTGGCGGCGACTGGCGACGCGACCTGGCCGACAAGAGTGATCTGGCCGAGGGCGAGTCCCGACGATTCGGCACCTCGGACTACATGCCCTTTCGGGCCGGCGGCTCAGCCGCGGTCTCGGGACAATCAAACTTATCCACCACGTCGACGTCGCTGATCTCGCCGGTCGCGCGCGACGTGTCGGCGATGCCGCAGCGTGGTGGCGCGAGCTGGAACGGCCCGTCGGGGGCCTATGAGCGTCGCCCGGTCACCAACGGCTATCCGACGGGCCGGAAGAGCGACGTGCTCGATCCGGACGACGAGGAGGGCGAACAGGAGTCCGGCGGCCCACTCGCCGCGGTCGGTTACACCGTCATCTGGTACGGCGTCCCGGTCGTTCTGTTCGTCGCCTACATGCTCGTGGTCGGCGCCGGCGCGCAAGGCCACGCCCTGTCGACGCTCGCCAAGGCCGCCCCCCAGTTCCTGATCTCACTGGTGCTGAGCGTCGTCGTGGCGATCGGTCTGCGTTTCGTCAGCCACTCCTGGAAGGCGATCAGCGTCGGCCTGGCCGCGGCCGTGGTCGGCGGCGGCTTGGCCACCGTCCTGACCTCGGCCATCACCGGCAACAGCCTCAGCTGACCCCGCCCGGCCGTCGGCCGCAGCCTCGGCTGACCATGCCCGTCCCGCCCCAAACCTCAGCTGACCTCGCCGGGCCCGCGACCACAGCCTCAGCGGACCTTGCCCGGCCCGGCCCCCATCCTCAGCTGACCTCGCCGGGCCCGCGACCACAGCCTCAGTCGACCTCACTCGCCCTCGACGACAGCCTCAACTGACTTCACCCGGCCCCCGGCCACAGCCTCAGCTGACGTCACCCGCCGCCCGCGTCCGCGGATCAGGGTGGCGGTCAGCCAGATCGCGACGATGAGCACGCCGACCACCGTGAACAGCCCGGGTCCCCACATGCGCTCCGACATCAGCGACGGCGCCGTACCGAAGTATTCGATGAGGTCACCCGCGATGAGCGCGGTCACCACGACGATGTTGACGCTGAGCAGCGCGAACCCGAACGTTCCCCATCGGCCTAGCCGGCCCCGCACCAGCCGGGCGACGCCCGCGCCCAGCAGCGCCCCGATCAGCCAGAACACGCCGGCGAGGGCCAACGCCCATCCGCTCACCGCCTGCTCCACCCGCACAAGGGCCGTCCGGGACGGGTCGGCGGGCATGTCCGCGCTCAACCGCCAGCCGTCGCGCGCCGCGGTCACCCGGTGGTCCGAGCTTTCCCCGACCCGCCACCCCGCCGCTTCGAGCCGGGACGCGACGTTCGCGAGGTCGTCGCGGGGACCGGGATATGCGGCTTCGAATCCGTAGTTCGACCTGGTCGGCGCGATGAAGAACAGCGAGGCCGACTCGGTCCCGCGGCCGAACCCGTAGCCTTCGCCCGTCTGCCCGAGCCGGATGCTCGAGGCGTCGGCCGCCATCATCACCGCGAAGAGCGCCCGTACGTCCTCTTGGGACGCTCTACCCTCAGATCGCCACCCGGTCGGCGCCGTTCCACCCGTTCCGGACGCCTCGTCCTCGGGAGTTCCGATCGCCGCTCCGACCGGCGCCAGCAGCGACGCGAACGCGAGCATGACCCAGACGTTGACGACCCTGAATCTCCACCCCACGGCGACAGAGTAGGGCCTGGTCCATCCCGCCCGTCGCCCGCCGGCACACCCGGGATCACCAAACACGCGGAGCCCGGCCGAGGCGACAACAGAACGGCGACGCGGGCGACGCGGATGACGCGGACGACGCAGGTGACGCGGATGACGCAGGTGACGCGGATGACGCAGGTGACGCGGATGATGCAGGTGACGCGGGGTGACGCGGACGCGGGCGAAGCGGCGCGGCGACCAAGCGGCCAGGCGATAAAGCGGCGCAGGCGACGAACAAGAAACGCGACCCGCGAAGGGCGGCCGAGGCGACAAAACAGAACGGCGCGCCGGGACCGTAAGATCCCGGCGCGCCGTCCGTGCGCGAAGGCGGTGTTACTTGGCGGCGACGACGTTCACCGGGAACGTCGCGGTCACCTCGGGGTGGAGCTTGACCTGGACGTTGTAAGCGCCCGTGGTCTTGATGTGGCCGGGCAGCTCGAGGCGGCGCCGGTCGAGCGACGGACCGCCGGCGGCCTTGACCGCGTCGACGATCTCGGCCGGGGTGATCGAGCCGAACAGCCGGCCACCGTTGCCGGAGCGGGCGGTCAGCGTCACCTTGAGGCCGGACAGCTGGCCCTTGACCTCGTTGGCCTGGCCCAGGTCACGGATCTCACGGGCGTCACGCGCCCGCTTGATGACCGCGACCTGCTTCTCGGCGCCCTTGGTCCACTGGATCGCGAAGCCCTGCGGAAGCAGGTAGTTGCGGCCGTAGCCGTTCTTGACCTCGACGATGTCGCCGGGGGTGCCGAGACCCGACACCTCCTGGGTGAGGATGATCTTCATATTGGTGATCCTCCTCAGCGCGCCGTCGCCGTGTACGGCAGGAGCGCCATCTCGCGGGCGTTCTTGACCGCGCGGGCGATCTGCCGCTGCTGCTGCGAGGTCACCCCGGTGACCCGGCGGGCACGGATCTTGCCCCGGTCGGAGATGAACTTCCGCAGCAGGGCGGTGTCCTTGTAGTCGATGTAGGTGATCCCGTCCTTGTCGAGCGGGTTCACCTTCTTCTTCGGCTTGCGAAGCGCCGCAGCCTTAGCCATTGCTCTTACTCCTGAACTCGGTTAGCCCTCAGCGGGCTAGAAGGGAGGCTCGTCGTCGAACGAGGAGTTTCCGCCGCCGCTGCCGCCGGAGCGGCCGCCGCTGGAGGCCGGAGCCGCCGTCGCCCACGGGTCGTCGAAGTTGTTGTTTCCTCCGCCGCCACCGCTGCTGGACTGCTGACGGTTTCCACCGCCACCACCGGAGGCGCCGAAACCGCCACCTCCGCCACCGCCGGAGCGGTTCATGCGCTGCACCTTCGCCGTGGCGTACCGCAGCGACGGGCCGATCTCGTCGACCTCGAGCTCGTAGACGGTGCGCTTCTCTCCCTCGCGGGTCTCGTAAGACCGCTGGCGCAGCCGGCCCTGCACGATCACCCGAGAGCCGCGTTGCAGCGACTCGGCGACGTGCTCGGCGGCGTCACGCCAGATGTTGCACGCAAGGAACAGTGGCTCGCCGTCTTTCCACTCGCCCGACTGCCGGTCCATGGTGCGCGGCGTGGACGCGATGCGGAACTTGGCAACCGCCGCACCCGAAGGGGTGAAGCGCAGCTCGGGATCGTCGGTGAGGTTACCGACGACCGTGATAACGGTTTCTCCTGCCATGATCTTCTCCTCGCCGCTTCGCTCGTTCGTAGGAGGTTGTCAGAACCCCCTGACAAAAACGAGGCTCAGCGGGTCTCGGGCCGGATGACCTTGGTACGCAGGATGGACTCGTTGAGCCGGAGCTGACGGTCCAGCTCAGCCACGGCCTCGGGCGTCGCCTGCAGGTCGACGACCGCGTAGATGCCTTCGGCCTTCTTGTTGATCTCGAACGAGAGCCGGCGACGGCCCCAGACGTCGAGCTTCTCCACCGAGCCACCCGCGGTCCTGATGACGTTCAGGTACTGATCGAGCGACGGGCCGACGAGGCGCTCCTCGAGCGAAGGGTCGAGGATCACCATGAGTTCGTAATGACGCAAGACGTTCTCACCTCCTGTGGGCTGAACGGCCACGGTCTCTCCGTGGCAGGAGGTCTTGTGTCGATCGCATGAGAAAGCCGTGGGAGCTTGGACCCACGGCGGCCACACTGCGAACCGAGCAAGCATACCCGCGACGGTCGTGCCGCCAAAAAGAAGGACCCCGCCTTGCCGGCGAGGTCCTTCCTGGTGAAGCCGCGGGGCGTCCGATCCGCATTCGCTGGGTGGGACCTGGGGAGGAACGACCACACCGATGAGGTTGGACGCGGCCGCCCCGCGGAGCTTGTGGCCAGAAGCCTATGCGATCTGTGCCCGATTTGCACGTTGCGACACGATTGCCCGAATAGCGGCAACTGTTACTCCGACCACACAGACGGCGGCGGTGAGCGCCAGGAGGCCCAGCGGGCTGCCCTCCGGCATCGGCTCGAGCGTCGCCACGGGCTCGGCGGCGGCGATCTGGGTGGGCGGCGGGGCGGGTGCGGCCGGCTCGGCGCCGATCGTCACGGGCTCCAGATCCAGGCGCGGTACGCCGGGGAGAAGCGTCTTCTCGTCCCCGGGCGGCATCCCGGCGAACGCGGGAGCGGCGCTACCCGCCGTACGGGAAGCGGTCTTGGTCTTGGCCTGAGGAGCGGCGCCACCGTGCGGCATGGCCTGGGCCGCGGTCCGGGCCGCCTGGGCCGCGACGCCGCTGGATCGCAGGCTGGGCTGCTTGCGCACGTCCGGAGCGGTGTCGGCGGGCCGGGCCCGGGACGGACGCTCGGCGGGCGCGGCGTTCGAACCGGACGGCGTTCCCGAGGAATCACCCGACCCGGCGGGAGCCAGCGACATCGGCGACACGTCGTCGGCGGGGGCCGTAGGCGCCGGCTCGGGCTGCGCCGGCGCCGTGGCCGACGGCGACGTGGTCACCATCATCGGCGAGGCGTCGTCGCCGATCGCGCAGCTCGGCTTGACCATCACGGCCGTCGTGCCCCGCCGGAAGATCACGTCGGCCGAGGCGTTGTCGTCCAGTGAACCCTTCTCGTCGCCGCCGAGCAGCAGCTTCGCGGCGTAACCGGTCTGGTTGACCACGCGGACCGTGCTCTGTGCGGGCACCGTCATCGACTCGACGCTGGGCTCCGAACCGCACGATATGCCGAACATCCCGCCGCCGGTGAACGTCACCTGGCGAGTTCCCTCGGGCACCGGTTGCGCGCTGGCCACCCCGTTCGCCAGCATCGGCGCACCGAAGATCAGACCGCCCAGCACGATCGCCGTAACCCGATTCCGGACCTGCCGCGACATGCACCATCTCCCACTTCGCACCGGCCGATGGCCGATATCGGTCAAACGTGATCAATGGAGCTAACGAGACCCGGCAAGGCGCGGTGACGCGTGGAGGAAAGTGTCGGACGGTCGTCGTAGTCTCGTCCCATGCGCATCGGAGCCCATGTCGATCCCGCCTCCCCGCTCGAGGAGGCCACCGCCCGCGGCGCCGAGGCGGTGCAGTTCTTCCTCACCGACCCCCAGGGTTACAAAACACCCAAACCGCGAGAGGACGCCGAGGCGCTGCGAGCGTCCGAGGTGGACGTCTACATCCACGCGCCCTACATCGTGAACGTCGCCTCGCCCAACAACCGCATCCGCATCCCCAGCCGCAAACTGCTGGTGGCGCACGCCAAGGCCGCGGCCGAGCTGGGGGCCAAGGGGCTGATCGTGCACGGCGGCCACGTCGGCAAGGGCGAGGATCTGGCGGCCGGCTTCGACAACTGGCGCAAGGCCTTCGAATACGCCGAGAAAGACGGCGGGCTGCCGCTGCCGATCCTGATCGAGAACACGGCCGGCGGCGACAACGCGTGCGCGCGCCGCTTCGACGACCTGGCGCGGCTGTGGGAGGCGGTCGGGTCGTTCGGCGCCGGCTTCTGCCTGGACACCTGCCATGCGTACGCGGGTGGGGAAGACCTGGTCGGCATCGTCGATCGCGTCAAGGCGATCACCGGACGCATCGACCTGATCCACGCCAACGACTCCAAGGGCGGTTTCGACTCCGGGCAGGACAGGCACGACAACCTCGGCAATGGCAAGATCGACCCCGACCTGATCGTGGCCGCGATCCGGGCCGCTGGTGCGCCGGCCGTCGTCGAGACGCCGGGCGGCACCGAGGGACAGACCGCCGACATCGCGCTTCTGCGGGAGCGTACGGGTCGTTGACGCGCCGCACGGGGAGAGGCACATGACCGCCGAGCAGCCGATCCGCCCGCCCGCCCCGGCTGACAGCAAGCCCGGCGCGCGCACCGTCCCGGCCCAGGCCGGCCCACCGCCGCAGGAGAGCAACGCCGCGACCCCGCCACTGGAGAAGAAGGTCGCCACCCCGCCGCAGGAGAAGCAGGAGAAGCAGGAGGAGCAGGAGAAGAAGGCTGCCACACCGCCGCAGGAGAGGGGCGCCACCCAGCCGCAGGAGAACAAGGTCGGCGCTCCGCCGCAGGGAGGCACGGCCAAGGCCGGCGCGACCCCAGCCGGCAGCGGCACCACGAGCATGACGGCGACCAAGGTCGACCTGCCCAAGGTCGACGACGCTCCACAGAAGACGAAGCGCTGGTGGAAGCGCGGGGCGAAGGCGGAGCCGAGGCAAACGGCGAAGCAGCAGGCGCAGCCGGCGACAGCGACGGCCGCGACAAAGCCCGGGACGGCGACAGCGACGGCCGCGACAAAGCCGGAGCCGGCGACAGCCACGACCGCGACAAAGCCGGAGCCGGCGACAGCCACGACCGCGACAAAGCCGGAGCCGGCGAGAGCGACGACCGCAACGAAGCCGGAGCCGGCGACGGAAAAAGCGGCGAAGAAGCCGGCCGAGCCGCTGCCGACCGAACGCCCACCCGGCACCCCACCCGACCCGTGGAAGGCGTTCGCGACCACCGCCGAACGCCCACCCGGCCGCATCCGGCGCGGCACCCGCCGGCTGCTGCGTTCGCTGATCCACGAGTACGCCCTGGTCGTCTACGCCAGCCTGCTGCTGGCCGCCGCCCTCACCTGGCCGACCCTGCGCTACCCGCTGCACACCCTGCCGCAGGACGTGTGGGACCCGTCCCGCCAGGCCTGGCAGATCGCCTGGGCCGGGCACACCCTGCTGACCGACCCGACCCGCCTCTGGCAGTCCAACGCGTTCTTCCCGCTCACCGACAGCTTCGCGTTCGGCAACAGTCTCCTCGGCTACGCGCCGGCCGGCATGATCGGTGAGGGCCCGCTGGCCGCCACCCTGCGCTACAACATCCTCTATGTGCTGGCCCACGCCCTGCTCGCGATCGGCGGCTATGCCCTGGTCCGCCAGCTCGGCGCCGGCCGTACGGGAGCCGCCGTCGCCGCCGTCGCTTTCGCGTACGCCCCGTGGCGCCTCGCCCAGGAGGGCCACCTCGACATCATCTCGGCCGGCGGCATCCCGCTCGCCCTGGCGATGCTGGCCCGCGGCCACGGCTGGTCGTTGCGCCGCGGCCTGCGCCCGGAACGCCGCAGCGCCAAGTGGGCCGCGGCCGGTTGGCTGGTCGCGATCTGGCAGGTCAGCCTCGGTTTCTCGCTCGGCGTCCCGTTCCTGTTCGTCCTCGGCCTGATCCTGGTTGTGATCATCTTCGGGGTGCCGATCCGCCGTCTGCGCCGCCCCGCCGAGCGCCCGGTGCTCGGGTGGCGCCTCTGGATCACCGACACCCTCGGCCCGCTGATCCTGGCCGGGGTCAGCGGCCTGATCGCGATTCCCTATTTCCGCGTCCCCGACTCCGGCCCGGCCGGCACCGAGATCGCTTTCTTCTCCCCGCCGCTGCGCAGCCTGCTGATCGGCCCTGCGGAGTCCCGCATCTGGGGCGCCCCGCACGATGTGCCGCGCTCGTCGCTGGGCTGGCCGGCCGAGATGGGTCTGCTGCCGGGGTTCGTCCTCTATGCACTCGCGCTCGCCGGCCTGGCGTTCTCGATCTGGACGCTGCGCCAGCGACTGCTCCTGCTGGCCGCCCTGGCCGTCACGATCGTCCTGACCCTGGGTACCAACTTCTATGAGGGCCGCTGGACCTACCTGCCGCTCTTCGGCCACCTGCCCGGCTCGCTGGGCCTGCGCATCCCGGGCCGGCTCATGCTCTGGGCCACCCTGTTGCTGGCCGTCCTCGCGGCGGGCGCGGTGGCCGAGTTCGTCCGCCGGGCCGAGCATCTCTCCGAGCAGCGCATCCCGCCGTGGCCCGGCCCGTGGCTGCGGCTGGCCACCTTCATGCCGCTGCTGCTGGTGCTGGTCGAGGGCTGGAGCGCCACCGCCCACCCGGTCGTCCCGGCCCAGCCGGTCGCGATGCGCACGGTCAGCGGCCCGATGCTGGTGCTACCCACGGCCGCCCTGACCGACCAGACCGTGATGCTGTGGTCGACCACCCGTTTCCAGCCGATGGTCAACGGCTCGGGCGGTTTCGCGGCGTCCCGCCAGGCCGAGCTGCGCACCAACGTCCAGAACTTCCCCGACCCGGCCAGCATCGAATACCTGCGCTCGCTCAACATCGACCGCGTCCTGCTGCTGCGATCCCAGTCGGCCGGTACCCCGTGGGAACGCGTCGGCGACATCCCGGTCGACGCCTTGGGCATCCGCCGCGAGGACGTTGACGACGCGGTCGTCTTCCACCTGCGATGACCAGGCGCTAGACCTTCACGACGATCTCGTTCGGTGGTGGGTCGAGCGGGGCCGGAGCAGCGGCGGGGGAGCGGTCGAGGCGGAAACGCCGTCGTAGCCCGGCCACCCAGGCGGCGTCGGGCCGGTTGAGCGGACCGCCGTCGGGATCGTCGTCATAGGACTGCCGCACCGCGTCCAGCTCGGGCTTCCAGATCTCGCGGACCACCAGGCCGCAGAGCACCGCCACGGTGATCAGCCGCAGGCTCGAGGCCAGCACGAACGTGCCCTCGGGAATGACCGGTTTGCCGCCGGCGCCCATCAGCTCGGCGTAGAACGCGGTGAAGTAGCCGAACTCGGCCACGGTCCAGGCGAGGATCGCGCCCCAGCGGGGCCGCGCCAGCACGATCAGCGGGAGCAGCCAGAGCACGTACTGCTGGGACCAGACCTTGCTGGTGATCAGGAACGCCGCCACCACGAGGAACGCCAGCTGGGAGACCCGCGGGCGGCGCGGCGCCAGCCATGCCAGCAGACCGATCCCGACACAGGCCAGACCGAACAGCGCGTACGAGAGGAGGTTGAGCGACGGCACGTGGTTGCTGAGCCACTGGAACGGGCCCTGATCACCCTCGGCGCCGGACGCCCACTTGCCGTCGAGGTAGCGCCCGATGTACCAGAGTGTGCCCCAGTCGATCGGCCGGTCGCTGTTGAGCTGGAAGAACTTCAACCAGCTCTCGTGGTACCAGTAGAAGACCGGGAAGTTCACCACCGCCCACGCCACCACCGCGGTCGCCATCGCGGCCGTCCACGAGCGCATGGTCTTCGACCGCATCGCGAGCACGAGCAGCGGCCCGAGGATGAACAGCGGCCACAGCTTGGCCGCCCCGCCCAGCCCCAGGAAGACACCGGCCCAGGCCGGATGCTTCTTCGCCCACAGCCAGAGCCCGATCGCGGCCAGCCCGATGGCCAGGAAGTCCCAGTTGACGGTCGCGGTGAAGAAGATGATCGGCGAGAGCGCGAAGATCGCCACATCCCAGGGCCGTCGTCGTCGCAGCGCCAGCAGGATGGCCGCGGTCGCGACGGCCAGGATCGACAGGATGATCGCGTTGATGTTGTAGAACCACGTGCCCTGGTTGATCTCGGGGTGGTCCTGCCCGTACGCGTGGACCGGCAGCCCCAGGGCACCCATGAAGTAACCGGTCACGACCGGGTATTCCACGGGCCAGTCCTTGTAGGGAACCGCGCCCTCGTTGAGGTGCTCGGCGTAGTAGAGCGCCAGCACGTCGGTGTAGCAGAACCGGGTGTACTGCACGTTCTGCTGCCAGTCACCGCTCTGGCAGGGCGACTTCTGCACCCACGAGAACGCGAGCGTCAGGCACGTCAACGCGATGATGATCCGCGACGCCGACCAGAACCGTCCCGTCTTGGCCTCGGGGCGCACGGCGTGTGAGCCGAGCGGCCCGCCGATCGCCTCCGAGATGCCACGCACGAAGCCGTCCGACGTCGCCGGCGCGCTGGGCTTGTCAGGGCGGTCGATGTCTTCGGACGGTTGCGTGCTCATGACATGGCATCATGCCGTACTTCGCACCCGGTATCCGGAACGCCCTGCGGCGAACCAACGAAAACCGGCGTACGTCCCGAGGGACGTACGCCGGTCAGCGGAGCCGGAAGCTAGTTCTCGGGTTCGAATGTCGGATCAACCGTCGGCTGTTCGAACGTCGGCTGGGTCTCGGGTGTGTTCCCGTTCCCGCCGCCGTCGTCTCCGCCGTTGCCGTTGCCGTCATCGTTGCCGTTGCCGTTGCCGTCGCCGTTGTTGTTGCCGCCGTTGTTGTTGCCGTTGCCACCGTTGTTGTTCTGGTTGCAGTCGGGGCCGATGAAGCCGAGCACGCAGTCCCCGCCGTTGTTGTTGTCGCCGTCGTTGTTCTGCACCGGCGGCGGCGGCTCCTGGCCGTTGGCGAACGGGCTGTCGGGGTTTCCGGTCTCGACGCGGTCGGGGAAGTCCTCGTTCTTCAGGTCCTTCGCCTTGATCACGGCGTCGAGGAACTTCTTCCAGATCTTCGACGGCGTGCCGGCGCCGAACATGTCGCGGCCGTTGGATTCCTTCAGCTCGACCTTGTTCTTGGCGCCGCCGACCCAGACCGTCGCGGCCAGCTGCGGCATGCCACCGACGAACCAGGTGTCACCGCTGCCCTCCTTGAACTCCCAGGTGCCGGACTTGGCGATGCCCTCCTGGCCGCCACGCAGGTCACGGTCGTCGACCTCGACGATCTCCTTCATGACCGACTGGAGGTTGGACATCTGGTCGGCCTTGAAGACCTCGTTACCCTCGATCTTCTCGCTGCCGACGATCGACTTCTTGCCGGTCTCGGGGTCGACTCGGGTCACCGACTTCACGAAGTGCGCGTCGTGGTGCACGCCGTTGCCGACGATCGTGGCGACACCCTCGGCGTGCTCGAGCGGGACCACGCGGTACTGGCCGAAGGCGACCTCGTTGTCGAAGTAGCCGGTCTTCTCCCACGTCGACTTGTCGGTCTTGTTCAGGTCGACCAGCTTGCCCGAGTCGGTGAACATGTGGCCGACACCGGCGTCGCGGGCGGCCGCGATGACCTTGTCGCGGCCGATGCCGTCGGCGATCCAGTAGAACGGGAAGTTGTACGACTTGATCGTCGCCGTCTCCAGGTCGCAATACTTGATCTTGCCCTTACAGACCGTTCCCGGGTCGGCGCCGGCGTTACTGATCTTGGTGCCGTTCGGGCGCAGCTTCGTGCCGTCCCAGGTCGTCTTGAAGGAGATGTCCTCCTTCAACGCCGCGGCCAGGGTGTAGATCTTGAACGTCGAGCCGGGGGACTGGCCGCCGACGATCTCCGTGCCGTCGGGCGACATGTAACCGCCGTAGTCGAGGCCGTTGGCGTCATCACCGCCGTAGTAGCCGAGCACCCGTCCGGTCTTGGGGTCGATGCCGATCACCGCGGCCTGGTAGGTCGCCGGCTTGTCGTTCATCGGCGAGCTCTCGCTCTTGCGCGAACCGGCTTCCTCGGCCGCCTTCTGCACGTCGGGGTCGATCGTCGTGGTGACCGTCAGGCCACCCTTCTTGAACTCCTCCGCGCTGATGCCCATGTCGGCCAGCTCGGCCTTGACGTGCCGCATGATCATGCCGACCGGCTTGTTGTCCGTGCTCTTGACGGAGGAGGCCTTGACCACCTTGAGGTTGGTCGGATACTTCCGCTTGTCGTAGACGTCCTTGGAGATCCAACCCATCTCGTACATGTTCGCCATCGTGTATTCCCACCGTTCCTTGGCGGCGGTGGGATTCACGGTGGGGTCGTAACCGTCGTGGCTCGCGCTCGGCTCGGGCTGCTTGATGATCCCGGCCAGCACCGCCGCCTCGTACGGCGTGATCGCGTTCTTCTGCCCAGCCGGCGTCGTCACCGACTTGCCGAAGTAGCCCTGCGCCGCCGCCTCGATGCCGTAGCGCCCCTGACCCAGGTAGATGTAGTTCAGGTACATCCCCATGATCTGGTCTTTGTCGTACTTCGACTCGAGCTTGCGGGCGATCACGGCCTCGCGCAGCTTGCGGTTGATGCTGATGTCCTTCAGCTCGGCCGCGTGCCGTGCGTACTGCTGGGTGATCGTCGAGGCGCCCTGGGTGGCGCCGCCGGTGAAGTTGTTCCACGCGGCGCGGACGATGCCCTTCATGTCGATGCCGTGGTGCTTGTAGAAGTTCTTGTCCTCGGCCGCGGCGACGGCGTGCTCGACCACCTTGTTGATGCGGGCCTCGGGCACCACCGTGCGGTTCTGGTCGCCGAGCTTGGCCAGGGTCGTGCCCTTGGCGTCGAGGATCACGTTCGACTGGTCCTCGCTGACCGGCGGCGGCAGGTCGACGTCGTCGAAGAAGTACGTGCCGCCGACCACACCCGCGCCGAGCATGATGACGACCACGGCCGCGGCGGCGGTCAGGATGTTCGTGCGGCGGCGACGCTTGGCCGCCTTCGACTTGTCCTTGCCACCCCGGCCCGGGCGTTCCCCACCGAAGCTGCCCTCGTCATCGGGGGCGTTCGGAGGACCAAACCCAGTTCCCGGCCGTACGGCGGCACGAGCGACCGCCGCACGCCCGGGCGGGGGAGCGGCGGCGGCACCGACCCGGGCCGAACCGCCGACTCGAGCCGAACCGACCGAGGCGCTGCCGACGGACGCGCTGCCGACCGACGCGCTGCCCACGGAAGCGCGGCCGGAGGTGTTGTTGCCCACGGACGCACGACCACCAGCCCCACGGCGGTACGCGTCGGGCGCCGGGCGCGCGGAACCCGAGGGGCGCGCCGAAGCTGAGTAGGAACGAGGCTGGTCGTCGTCAGGCGTTGAGCCGGCGGACCCGGGCACACGGGCCCGGGCACGCGAAGACTGCGGTTCGCCGTACGGGTTCATGCGGTCTACACCTCGGTCGCGTGAGCGCACGCGAGAGGAGCCCTGGAGAGGCCCTTCCCGGCGACGCCACAAGCGGACGATTCGGGCTGCATGCCGGCAGCCGCCCTGACTGATGTCGGAAATGACCGGCTAGGACGCTGGATGCGCGAGCCGGTCGGGGTCAACTCCACGGTAGCGAGATCGATCCGCGTCATCGGCGGCTGTCCCAACTGTGTGACGATGACCCAATTTCGCGGTGGCGGCCCGCGGTGGACGAGGCGGCGACCGCCTCGACCCGATCGAGTTCGTCGGCGGTGAGCGCGTCCCGGCCGAGCAGGTACTGCTGGGTCAGGTGATTCCACGCGCAGGAGGGGCACACCTCCACGACGAAAACCTGGAACTCACGCAGCGTCATCGCGAGGACGGGCAGCTCGGCGAGCTTGCGTGCCTGTCCGGCGGTCTGCTTGAGCTCGTCGCCGTAGATGTAGTGCACGAGGGTGAGGTTGTCTCGCCGGCAGATCGGACAGCGCTCGTCGGTGGGCTCGCCATGGAATCGAGCAGCACTTTTGAGGTATGGCGAGGCATCACAGACCTCGAGCGTCCCGATCTTGCCGTTGTGCACGTCACGCAGCACAGCCCGCTTCTGTAGCGAGTAGTCGACCACCTGCCGCTGCGTGCGCATGGCGGAAAGAGTACGCGGTCGCGCGGCGAGGAGCGACAGCCATCACGCAGCGTGGCGCGCGTGTAGCTCAATCATGAACACCTTGCACACTTCCGGCAACCGATCTACGGTTGCGATGTATCGGGCCGATACATCGGGACAGAGCAAGGGGGTGGGCCGATGTTGGAGCTGGCGATTCTCGGCCTCCTTCAGGAGACCCCGATGCACGGGTACGAGCTCCGCAAGGAACTCGCCACCAAGCTGGGCACGATCCGCGCCGCGATCAGCTACGGCACCCTCTACCCGACGCTCAAGCGCCTTCAGACGGCCGGCTGGATCACCGAATCCGCGTCCGATCCGACGATGATCCCCCCGATGACCAGCAAACGGGGCCGCGTTGTCTACAAGATCACTGCCGACGGCAAGGAGCGGTTCGCCGACCTCCTCGCCCAGGCCGGTCCCGAGACGTACGACGACGCGGGTTTCGGTGTGCACTTCGCGTTCTTCTCGCGCACCGACCGCGCCACCCGGCTGCGGATCCTGGAGGGCCGCCGCCGTCGCGTCGAGGAGCGGCGGGAGGGTCTGCGCGACGTGCTTTCGCGGGCCGCCGGCCGTCTTGACGCTTACACCCTCGAACTGCAACGCCACGGACTCGACGCCGCCGAGCGCGAGGTCCGCTGGCTGGAGGAGCTCATCACCAACGAGCGCTCCGGCCGAGCCCCGGCAGGATCAGCCGGGGAGATCGACATCCCAGTCGCCGAGCCGCCACAAGAGCGCGCCGCTGAGGATGCATCCCCTGAACCCCCGCGTCCGCACAAGGACCGGCCGTGATGAACAAGGAGGCAAACGCGATGGGCTCCGTCCGCGTCGCCATCGTCGGTGTGGGTAACTGCGCCTCGTCCCTCGTGCAGGGCGTGGAGTACTACAAGAACGCCGACCCCAACGACCGCGTCCCGGGTCTCATGCACGTGACCTTCGGCGACTACCACGTATCCGACGTGAAGTTCGTCGCGGCGTTCGATGTGGACGCCAAGAAGGTCGGCATGGACCTCGCGGAGGCGATTGTCGCCAGCGAGAACAACACCATCAAGCTGACCGACGTGCCGCCGACCGGCGTCACGGTCCAGCGTGGACCGACCTTCGACGGTCTGGGCACCTACTACCGCGAGATCATCGAGGAGTCCTCGGCCGAGGCCGTCGACGTCGTGCAGGCTCTGCGTGACGCCGAGGTCGACGTCGTCGTCTCCTACCTCCCGGTGGGTTCCGAGCAGGCCGACAAGTTCTACGCCCAGGCCGCGATCGACGCCGGCTGCGCCTTCGTCAACGCGCTGCCCGTCTTCATCGCCTCCGACCCGGTGTGGGCGCAGAAGTTCACCGACGCCGGTCTGCCGATCGTCGGCGACGACATCAAGAGCCAGGTCGGTGCCACCATCGTGCACCGCGCGCTGGCCAAGCTGTTCGAAGACCGCGGGGTCGAGCTGCTGCGCACCTACCAGCTCAACTTCGGCGGCAACATGGACTTCATGAACATGCTGGAGCGCAACCGCCTGGTCTCGAAGAAGATCTCGAAGACCCAGTCGGTGACCTCCCAGATCCCGCACGAGATGGTCAAGAGCGACGTGCACATCGGCCCGTCCGACCACGTGCCGTGGCTCGACGACCGCAAGTGGGCCTACATCCGGCTCGAGGGCCGCTCGTTCGGTGACACCCCGCTGAACGCCGAGCTCAAGCTCGAGGTGTGGGACTCCCCGAACTCGGCCGGCGTGATCATCGACGCCGTCCGCGCCGCGAAGATCGCCAAGGACCGCGGCGTCGGCGGCCCGATCCTCTCGGCCTCGTCCTACTTCATGAAGTCCCCGCCGGTGCAGTACAACGACCACGACGCCAAGGAGAGCGTCGAGGCGTTCATCCGCGGCGACATCGAGCGCTGACCCCCCGCAAAACGCATTGAAGGCCGGCCCGGTCCTCCGGGTCGGCCTTTGCTCATAGTGTCGAAGTTCGTCAGTATCGAAGGCGGAGGAACGGCGTCAGCCTGTCGGCGAGACTGCCGACGGAGTCGAGCTCACCCCGCTCGATCTCGTCCGTGATCATCATTTGCTCCCAAGGTGTGATCGCAAGATCGAAACCGTTGCGGGCCAGCAAACCGTACGTCGCTCCCCAGCCGAGCCCGCTGTTCCACAATTGAAGCGGGCGCCAAGCCACGGCACTGTGCAGAAGCGCGGCCGACTGCTCCACGACGGTGGTGTAGACGACAGTGCCCAACATCTCAGCGTTAGGGCGGCTCGCCACCGCGACGAGAATCCCGGCATCCCTGACGCCGTCGTCGTGTCCGGTCCACTCGGCGAGCAAGTGCAACAGGTCTTCGGCGTCGGGCCAGGTCGAGCCGTTCATCGATCGCCGTTCAGGTCGAAGAACTCGCGATGCTCGTCGATCACCTGGCGTGCGAGCCGCTTGCTCTGACTCTCTTGCGCGCCGGCCAGGAACGCGGCGATGACCTGGTTGATCGGCGGAGCGTCGCGCGCCCGTCGGTTGTCGGAATGTTCCTGCATCCTCTGAGCGACTTCAGGCCGCACATCTTGCGTTGTCATGGAACGTTTGTACGCGTGACTATAGGCATAGGTCAACCCCAGGCGCGTGCCAAGGCGATCCGTGCCTCGAGCTCCAACAGCTTGCGCTTGCGGTCGAGCCCGCCGCCGAAACCGACCATCTTGCCCCCGGCCCCGACCACCCGGTGACAGGGCACGATCACCGGGATCGGGTTGTGGTTGCAGGCCGTCCCCACAGCCCGCGCAGCCCCCGGATCACCCAGTGCGGTCGCGATCGCGCCGTACGTGATCATTTCCCCGTACGGAATCTTGGCGATCTCGCCCCACACCGCGCGCTCGAACTCGGTGCCGCCGCGCATCTCGAACGGCACGGTGAAGTCGGTCAGCTCGCCCGCGAAATAGGCCTCGAGCTGCTGAGCGGCCGGATGCGCGGCCGACGCTCCGGGACGCGAGCCGAAGTGCACCCCGACCACCGTGTCACCCGACACGGACACGCCGAGCGGACCGATGGGCGAGTCAACGACGAACATGCCCACGATTCTGCCCCCGGGGTACGACAACTTTTCTAGAGGTAACCGTTGGCGCGACCCCACCGCTCGAGCGCATCCGCGGCTTCCTCATGGGCCGGGTCGGGAGTCTTCGGTGATCTCGCCAGGTCGGCGACCGCCGTGATCGCGGCCAGTGGAACGGCAACGATCAGGCCCAGAACCGCGTTGCCGGCCACCAGCACCGCCGAATCCGGAATGGTGGACATGCTCCGGGCCCAGTGGATGCCGTCACTTCCGCCCGGCGGAGGAGGGGCAAGCGGTTCGGGAACGTACTTGAACAGGTAATACCCCCACGCGCAGGTCATGAGCACGCCCACGACCGAGACGGCGGCGAACCACAGACGCACGGGCCGGGTGCCGCGCCACCACAGCACGAACCACGTCACGACGATCGCGGCGGGAAGGACCAGGAGGAGCAGGAGCACGCGGGCGACCCTAGCGGCGGCATACAAACTTCCCGATCCGTGCAAGCCTTTCGATCCCGCCGGCGTCATACCGGACGGAGGTGACGGGTGAAGCAGTCACTCGAGGCGGAGTTCACCGCGTTCGTCGCGGAGCGGGGGCAGTCGCTGCTCCGGATCGCGCACGCCCTGACCGGCGACCCGCGGGCCGCGGAGGACCTGGTGCAGGGCGCGCTCGCCAAGGCGTACGCGAAATGGCCGCGGATCCACGGCGACGCCGAGGCGTACGTCCGGAAGATCCTTTACAACGACCGCATCTCGGGCTGGCGCCGGGCGGGCCGGCACCGTGAGGTCCCGATGGCCGAGATGCCCGACCGGCCGGTCCAGGGCCACGACGTCGCCGAACGGCTCGCGCTGCGCCAGGCCCTGCTCACGCTGCCCGACCGGCAACGCGCCGTCCTGGTGCTGCGCTATCTCGAGGATCGCACGGTCGAGGAGACCGCCGAGGTGCTGGGTTGCCGTCCCGGCACGGTGGCCAGCCAGGCCTCCCGCGCCCTGGACAAACTGCGCGACCTGTTCGGCAAGGAAACCGGGGGCGATCTCGGCAAGCAGATGGAGGGCTCACGATGACCCTGGAGGACAAGGTGCGGCTCACCGTCCACGACCTGGCCGGCACTGCCCCGGCCACGCCCGGCCTGGCCGACATCGCCCGCCGCCGGGGCCGCCGGATCCGCCGCCGCAACCAGGCCCTGGTGGGCGCGGCGGCAATCGTTCTCACCGGCGTGGCGGCTGTCCCGTTCGCCGTGCCCGACAAGAGAGACACGTCACCACCGCCGGTGACGACGACCAGTTCCCCCGTACGCCGGACGACCGCCCCCGCCAATTGGGGAAGCACCCCGCTGAAACTCCCCGGTGGCGTCGTCGTCACCGCCCTGACCCGCAACGACGTGGGCACCGACGCGCCCGCCGGACGCACCCTGGCCACCGGCAACGTCGTCCTCAACCGTGCGACCGGCCGTTACGAGGCGTTGAAGGCCGACTACTACACCGTCTGGGGAGCGCCCGCCGAAAATCTGGGCGTGGTCAGCGACGGCGCCGACGGGCTGGGCATCGTGCACGCCGACCGCAGCATCAAGTGGATACGGATCGGCTACGCGCTCGATCCGCAGTGGTCTCCCAACGGCACCCTCCTGCTGGCCACGACGCAGACCGGCTTCGCCGTGATCGACGCCGCGACCGGAAAGGTGACTCGGCACGCCACGCCCGAGGCGATCGCCGCCTGCCCCGACGAATGCCTCTTCACCTGGCAGACCGACAACCGGACCGTAGCCGTCGCTCAGCGCGATCTCTCGGTTCCCCAGTCGGAGGAGAAGGCCGACACGATCAAGGAGGTCCGGGTCTACAGCGCCGCCGACGGCCGGGCCCTTGCGGTGCAGAATGTGCCCGGCCTGCCGGTCAGCGGGAGCCCCTGGTCACCCGACGGCACCCGGGTTCTTCTGCGATCACCGGAGCCAGGCGGCGGCACCCGGATCGCCCAGGTGATGAGCGGGACAACCATCACAACCGTCCCGGAGAGCGACACCCGGTTCCTGCCCGGTGGAGGCATCCTCGGCCTGAGCGAAGGGATGGCCCGGCTCTACGACTCCGACGGCAAGCTCTACGAGGAGATGACGCTCCCGGCCGACTTCGCCGGCCGCCGGGTGAGCATCGGCACGCCCTGAGAAGACAGCCCTAAGAAGAAAGGTGCCCGTTGTCGCGGGCCCACTTGAAGAGCTCGGCCTCGGCCTCGTCCCGCGTCAGCGGCCCGCGGTCGAGGCGCAGCTCCTTGAGGAACCGCCACGCCTGACCGACGACCGGACCGGGCGGCACCCCGAGCAGCTCCATGATCGCGTTGCCGTCGAGGTCGGGACGGACCCGGGCCAGGTCTTCCTCCTCGGCCAGCCGGGCGATCCGCTCCTCGAGCGCGTCGTAGTCGGCCGCCAGGTTGGCCGCCTTGCGCCGGTTGCGGGTCGTCACGTCCGAGCGGGTGAGCTTGTGCAGCCGGGTGAGCAGCGGGCCGGCGTCGGTCACGTAGCGGCGCACCGCGGAATCGGTCCACTCGCCCCGGCCGTACCCGTAGAACCGCAGGTGCAGCCCGACGAGCTCGACCACGTCGGTGATGACGTCCTTGGGGTATTTCATGGCCTTCATGCGCTGCTTGGTCATCCGCGCGCCGACCACCTCGTGGTGGTGGAAGCTGACCCGGCCGTCGCGCCCGACCGCCTTGGTGGCCGGCTTGCCGATGTCGTGCATCAGCGCGGCCATGCGCAGCGTGAAGTCGGGCCCCTCGTCGCCCTCGAGCCGCATCGCGTTCTGCACGACGATCAGCGTGTGCTCGTAGACGTCCTTGTGCTGGGCGTGCTCGTCGATCTCGAGCTTGAGCCCGGAGATCTCGGGGATGAACCGGTCGGCCAGGCCGGTGTCGACCAGCAGCCGCAGGCCGACGATCGGGTCGGCGCCGCACATCAGCTTGGTGAACTCGTCCCGGATGCGTTCCGCGGTGATCCGGTCGAGATCGGCGGCCATGTCCCGCATGGCCGAAATGACCTTTTGATCCACAGTGAACTGCAGCTTCGCGGCGAACCGGGCGGCCCGCAGCATCCGAAGTGGATCATCACCGAACGACTGGGACGGCGCGGCCGGTGTGCGGATCACCTGGGCCGCGAGATCATCCAGACCACCGTACGGGTCGGTGAACTCGTGCCCGGGCAGCGAGACGGCCATCGCGTTGATCGTGAAGTCGCGGCGCTCGAGATCGCCGAGCAGGGAATCGCCGTACTCGACGACGGGGTTGCGCGTCACTCCGTCGTACGCCTCGGCCCGGAACGTGGTGATCTCGATGCGCAGGCCGTGTTTCTGAATGCCGATCGTGCCGAACTCGCGACCGGTCTCCCAGATCGCGTCGGCCCAGCCCTGCACCACGGCCAGGGTCTGCTCGGGGCGGGCGTCGGTGCAGAAGTCGAGGTCGTCGCCGAGCCGGCCCAGCAACGCGTCGCGCACGGAACCGCCGACCAGGTGCAACTCGTGGCCGGCGGCGCCGAAGCGGCGCCCCAGCTCGTCGGCGACGGGGGAGACCCGCAGCAACTCGGCGACCGCGTTCTTCTGGGCGGCATTCAACACAGACATGGGATGACCAGCGTATCGGGCGTGGCAGCACGCCGGAGCACCGGGCAGGATGGGCGGGTGCCCGTTTCCGACACGCTGCTGAACCTGACCGAGAACCCGGATTTCTGGGCCGGTGAGAGCTGCGTGACCAGCGACGACGATCCCCGCGAGCTGCGGACGAGCTTCCCGGTCACCGGTGGCTACGCGCTCGTCCTCGACCTTGATCTCCACACCGGCGAACGCACCCTCGGCCTGCGGATTCCCTCGTCCAGTGAGCCCGTGCAGCTGGCCTACGCGCTGCCCGGCGAGCCCGGCCCGGCCGCGCTGCGCTGGTGGGAGCTCGACCTGTGCGCCCGGGTGATCGCCTGGGAAGATCCGACCCTGCCGCATCCGGGCCTGGTCGTCGCGCTGTTGTCCCCGTTCGCGCCGGTCACCGCCGACGACGACGAGACCGGCATCGCGGCGATGCGGGAGGCGGCCTACCGGTCGCTGCGCCGCGACGTGCCGCCGGCCGAGCCGTCCGGTCCCGAGCAGACGCCCCTTCCGCTCTTCTCGGGCGACGACTGGTGGCCGGCTCCGGCCGTGGTGTCGCCGCAGGTGCTCGACGAGGCTTCGATCGCCGAGCTGAGCCGTCCGGAAAGAGCGGTCCGCGACGTACGGGGTGGGTCCCGCTTCCCGCGCGAAATGCTTGCTGATCTGGTACGCCGGGCCGCCGCCCACCTGCGCGAGGCGCCCCGCCAGAGGTGGTACGCCGAGACCCGCCCGATCGCCCGCCACATCCACGACACCGGTGATCTCCGGGCCGTTCCGCAGCTGCTCGGTGCGCTCACCGAGGCCGGCTGCGACCACCCGACGGTTCTCGATGCGCTGAGTGAACCCCTGGTCACGGCCGAGGCCTGCTGGATGGTCGAGACCCTGGCCGGGGCCGAACCCGGCACTCTGCTGCGACACCGGCTGTGACCAGAGCCGTATGGTGACTGCAGTTCCGTCAGAAGCTCGGGAGGATCGGTGAACGGCGGTCTCTACCGCAGCGCGCACTCCATGCCCGAGGGCGAACCACCGCGGCCGGAGGACGGCGTCACGGTGATCTCGGTCGATTCGCAGCTGGGCAACACCGGCGCGGTCGAGGATCAGGCGCTGCCACCGGAGGAGCTGCCACCCGGCGACAAGGCCGGCGACGGCGGCACGGCCGGCAACAGCGCCGTCATGGCGATCGGCAGCTTGGTCAGTCGGATCATCGGCTTCGTCCGCAACGCGCTGATCGGCATGACGCTGGGCTCCTCCGGCATCGGTGACGCGTATGTCGCCGCGCAGTTCCTTCCCGGCCAGATCTACGAGCTGCTGCTCGGCGGCATCCTGTCCAGCGTGCTGATCCCGCTGCTGGTGCGGCGGCGCAAGGCCGATGCCGACGGCGGGCTCGAGTTCACCCGGAAGCTGCTCACGTTCGCGATCGTGTCGCTGGGCGTGGCCACCGTCCTGGTGGTGATCGCGGCACCGGTCATCACGGCGATCCAGTCCAACTCCGATACGCCCGGGGCCTACCGCGACCTGGTCACCCACTTCGCATACCTGATCCTGCCGATCATCTTCTTCACCGGGCTCTCCGCCCTGATCGGCGCCGTGCTCAACGTCCGCGGGCACTTCGCCGCCCCGATGTGGGCGCCGATCCTCAACAACCTGGTGGTGATCGCCGCCTGCGGCGTCTTCATCGTCACCTTCGGCCCGACCACCGATCTCGGGCCGGAAGACATGACCCAGGGCCGGATCCTGCTGATCGGCCTGGGCACGCTGCTGGGCATGGTGGTGCAGGCCATCGGCCTGCTCCCGGCCCTGCGCAAGGTCGGCTTCAGCTGGAAGTGGCGGTGGGCTCCACGCTCGCTGGGTCTGCGCGAGATCGGTGGCCTGGCCGGCTGGATGCTGCTCTACGTCGGCGCCAACCAGATCGCGATCTTCGCCGTGGTCCGCATCCTCAACGGGGTGGCCGGCAAAAACAGCGCCAGCGTGCTGGCCTTCAACAACGTCTACCTGCTGACGATGATGGCGCACGGCATCATCGGCGTCTCGGTGATGACGGCGCTGCTGCCGAAGATGAGCGCGGCCGCCGCCGAGGGCCGGTTCAGCGAGGTCAGCGCCGACGTGAACCGCGGCATCAAGCTGACCGCGGCCGCCCTGGCCCCGATCGCCGTCGTCTACGGCGTGCTGGGCAAGCCGATCGCCGTCACGCTGTTCGAGGGTGGCGCCTTCAGCCACGACGCCGCCCTCGACACCGGCGTGGTGCTGGTGGTGGCCGCGTTCGCGGTGCTCCCGCTCTCGATCAGCTATCTCTGCACGTACGCCTTCTATTCCCTGCAGGGCAACCGGACCGCCGCGCTGATCAACGTGCCGGTGGTCGCCGTCCGCATCGCGGGCTACTTCATCCTGGCCGGCGTGCTGGGCGCGTCGCTGTCGGCGGCCGGCATGACGGCGGCCAACGCGATCTCGTACGCCGTCTCCGCCCTGATCTCGCTCGCCGTGCTGCGCCGCAAGATCGGCCGGCTCAATCTGGGCAGCGTCGCCGTGGCTCTGATCAAGGTCGTGGTCGCGGCCGCGGTCGCCGCCGCGCTCGGCCTCCTGGTCGTGCATTTCCTGCCCGGCGCGGGCTCGCCGAGTGGCCGCGGGGAGGCGATTCTGCAACTGTTTGCCGGCGGCGCGGTGATTCTGGTGGCCTACCTGGGCGCGGCCACCGTGCTTCGGGTGTCCGAGGTCAGCCAGGTGATCGGGATGGTGCGCCGCAAACTTGGCCGCTGACCAGCGGTTTCTCCGGCCACATCAGTAACACGGGTGGTTCGGCGGGGCTCTTCGGCGGTTGCCGCGCCGGGGGGACGACCTGCCGCCGGATGGCCCCGGGCGGGTATGGTCGGTGTCGGCATGTGCCCATCGCACGTGTCATTTGCACCTAGCACGGCAAAACGTGCGTGGAGCACCGAGGAGGACTGGTGACCCAGGTCGGCGAAGGCCACGAGACCACGGCCGATGCGGACGGACCGGTCATGACTTTCGGTGCGCCCACCGCCGGCGAGGTCCTCGCCGAGCGTTACGAACTCCAGGAACACGTCAACGACGACAGCGCCGGCCGGCAGGTCTGGCGCGGCATCGACGTGATCCTGCGGCGTCCGGTCGCGGTCGTCCTGCGTTACCCCGGCGGCGATTCCGCCACCGAGATGCTTCAGGCCGCGGTCGACGCGAGCCGGGTCATCCACCCCAACCTGGTCGGGGTCTACGACGCCATCGACGAGGGCGCGCGGGCCTATGTCGTACGCGAATGGGTCGACGGCGAGTCGCTGCGCGAGATGGTCAGCTCCCAGGGCCCGCTCGACCCGGCCCGCGCCACCGCCATCGCCCACTCCATCGCCGACGCCCTGGCCGCCGTGCACGCCACCGGCATGGTCCACGGCAACGTCCACCCCGGCACCACGCTGATCGGCGACGACGGCCGTGTCGTGCTGGCCGACGCCCGGGCCGACTCGGCCGACAGTGTCGAGGGTGACCTGCGTGCGGTCGGCGGCATTCTCTATTACGCGCTGACCGGTCACTGGCCCCACGACGAGGTCGGCCGCAGCGCGCTGCCCGACGCGAGCCGCGACGCGACCGGTGCCCCGGCGGCGCCCCGCCAGATCCGCGCCGGCGTCCCGGCCTACCTCGACGATCTGACGATGGACCTGCTCGACGCCCGGGTCGCCGTGCCCGAGGCCGACGCGCTCACCGCCGAACTGGCCCGGCTCGACGCCGCCGCCGAGGAGGAATACGAAGACGTCGGCCCGCTGCGGTTCGCCCAGAACACGACGACCGAGCCGGCTCGCAGCACGTCGAAGATCATCATCGGGGTCGCGGCCCTCATCGTCATCGCGGTCGTCGGTCTCGTCTTCGGCATCCGCGCGATCGACAACTCCGGCAACGCCCAGCCGACAACCACCGCCGAGGCGGGCGCGGGCAGTGACCCTCAAGGCAGCACCGACAGCCAGGCCCCGGCGCCCGAGCCGAAGAAGATCGCGCTGAACGCCGACATGGTCCGCATCGTCGACCCGCCGCAGGGCGACCGCGACGACACCGGCGAGTCGAAATACACGGTCGACGGTGACGACGAGACCGCGTGGGAGCTGCAGCACTTCAACCAGGCCAACTTCGGCACCCGCAAGCCCGGCATGGGCGTGCTGATCGACCTCGGCCAGGCCCGCAAGCTCTCCGAGGTCGAGGTCCTGCTGTCGCAGCCCGGCGTCACGATGGACATCCGCACCGGCACCGACGACTTCGGCGACACCTCGGCCGGCGACCAGAAGATCATGGACACCTACAAGCGGCTGGGCGACTCCGAGACGGTGACGACCGGCAACCGCAAGGTGTTCTCGGTCTTCAACCCCGACCAGACCTACCGCTACGTTCTGGTCTTCATGACCAAGCTGCCCTCCGACGGCGAGGGCCGCTTCTCGGTCGATCTCCAGGAGATCTCGGTTCTCGGCTACTGAGCGTCGGGCGCGCGCCCGATCGCCCCGTCCGGTTAGATTGCTGGCGTGACTTCCGGGGACGCCTCGCAGGGTGTCGCGCCCAGCGACGCCGAGCTTCTGCGCGCCCACGTCGAAGGCGACAAGGAAGCCTTCGGCGAACTGGTCCGGCGGCACCGTGACCGTCTCTGGGCAGTCGCCCTGCGCACCATCGGCGACCGCGAGGAGGCCGCCGACGCGGTGCAGGACGCCCTGCTCTCGGCCCACCGCAACGCCGCCAGGTTCCGGGGCGACTCGGCCGTCACCACTTGGCTGCACCGCATCGTGGTCAACGCGTGCCTCGACCGGATCCGCAAACGCCAGGCCCACCCGACCGTGCCGCTGCCCGACGGCAGTCGCTCGGAAGACCGGCCGTCCGGTGTGGAGCCGGCCGCGCCCCAGGCCGACCACGAGACCGCGCTGCTCGTGCGGCAGGCCCTGGCCGACCTGCCGGCCGATCAACGGGCCGCGATCGTGCTGGTCGACGTGCAGGGCTACCCGGTCGCCGAGGCGGCCGAGATGCTCGACGTGGCGGTCGGCACGATCAAGAGCAGGTGCGCCCGGGGCCGGGCCAGAATGGCCTTGGCACTGGGCGAGTTGCGGGGGAGAGACACCAATCACGCCCCGGCCGGGAACCCGGGGGCCACGGAAACCGTCCCATCCGGACCGGGTGCGGTGAAACCGCCGCCCGGCGGGAACGAGCGGAGGGACCAGAGGTGACCGGGGCCGAGTTCAGCGGGGTCGACATCGACCTGCTGGCGGACTACATCGGCGGCGCCCTCGAGGGCACGCCCGACGAGTCCGCGGTGGCCACGCTGATCGCCCGCGATTCCGCTTGGCGTGAGGCGTACGAGCAGCTCAGCGGCGGCATCGACGTCGTCGTGGCCGAGCTGGGAAACCTCCCGGCCGAACCCATGCCCGACGACCTGGCGGCCCGGCTCGACGGCATGTTCGCGCCCGTGCCGCAACTCACTGTTGTGCGTGGGGACGCCCCTGAGGGCGGACGGGAAAAGAAGCGTGGCCGTCGGATGCGCTGGGCCACCCCCATCGCGATCGCGGCCGGATTCATCGCCTTTGTCGGCTTCGGCGCCGACTATCTCGCCGGGCAGAGCCGCGACGACTCGGCCGACTCCGCCAGCTCGGCCGCGGGCTCGGCCGAGAAGACCACCGCGCTGGCCGACTCGGGCCCCGGCGCGGCCGTCACGTCGACCGGCACCGACTACAACCGAGCCACACTCGCCGCCCCGCCGCAGGTCACGCCCATGAGTGCCCCCAGGAGCGAGCAGGCGTTCGGCAGCGAAGAGGACCAGGCGCAGCGATCGTCGTCGGCGATCTCGGGCGATCCCGCGCTGTCCCGTCTGTCGGCGCGAGCGGCCCTCGAGGAATGCTTCGCCGCGATCCAGCAGGAGAACGGCGGCGTGATATCCGTCCAGTCCGCCGACTTTGCCCGGTTCGACGGCGCTCCGGCGGTGATCGTCCGGTTCTCCGGTGCCGGCGGCGAGCAGGCCTGGGCGGTCGGCCCGGATTGCGGCGCGCGCGCCGGCGACGCCGACACGATCGACAAAGTCCCGGTACGCTGAGCGACACCCCAAACCCGTTCCGCGTGAGGTCGGACACGACCACGCCCGCGGGAATGGTGGGCGCCTATCTTGACGTTCTAGCGTGCAGTGTCGCCGAGGGGATTTCCCGGCGAAGAGCAGACTGAGGAGTCGGCAGTGGACGAGGTCCGCAATCTGATCATCATCGGTTCGGGACCGTCCGGTTACACCGCGGCGTTGTATGCCGCCCGGGCGAACCTCAAGCCGCTCGTGATCGAGGGCGTCCAGTCCGGTGGCGCCCTGATGACCACCACCGAGGTGGAAAACTTCCCCGGCTTCCGCGAGGGCATCATGGGCCCGGAGCTGATGGACAACATGCGGGCGCAGGCCGAGCGGTTCGGCGCCGAGTTCATCACCGACGACGCGACCCGGGTCGAACTGGGCGACAAGCCGACCGAGGCCGGCACCGAGGGCCTCAAGACCGTCTGGGTGGGCGACAAGCAATACTTCGCCCGCGCGGTCATCCTCTCCACCGGCTCGGCCTGGCGGCCGCTGGGCGTGCCCGGTGAGCAGGAGCTCCTCGGCCACGGCGTCTCGTCCTGTGCCACCTGTGACGGCTTCTTCTTCCGCAACCAGCACATCGTGGTGGTCGGCGGCGGCGACTCCGCGATGGAGGAGGCGACCTTCCTCACCCGCTTCGCCGAGACGGTCACCATCGTGCACCGGCGTGACTCGTTCCGGGCCAGCAAGGTCATGCAGCTGCGGGCGCTGAACAACGAGAAAATCAAGGTCGAGTGGAACTCCAAGGTCGAGGAGATCCTGGGCGACGACGGCAAGGTCTCCGGCGTCCGCCTGAAGAACACGCAGACCGGCGAGGAGAAGCTGCTCGACGTCACGGGCGTGTTCGTGGCGATCGGTCACGACCCGCGCAGCGAGCTCTTCAAGGGCCAGATCGAGCTCGACGACGACGGCTACGTGAAGGTCGACTCGCCGAGCACGCGCACCAACATCCCCGGTGTGTTCGCGGCCGGCGACCTGGTCGACCACACCTACCGCCAGGCCATCACCGCCTCCGGAACGGGCTGTTCCGCGGCGCTGGACGCCGAGCGCTTCATCGCATCGTTCGTCGAGCTCTAAAAGATCAGGAGTGTCGTAGTGGGAGTAGCAGGTAAGACGGTCACCGACGCCACGTTCGTCAACGACGTGCTGCAGTCGAAGAAGCCGGTGCTGGTGGACTTCTGGGCCGAGTGGTGCGCGCCCTGCAAGAAGGTCGACCCGCTGCTCGCCGAGATCGCCAAGGAGATGGGCGACAAGGTCGAGATCGTCCAGGTGAACATCGACGAGAACCCGGAGACGACCCGCGCCTATCGGGTGATGTCGGTGCCGACCCTGACCATCTTCAAGGGTGGCGAGGCGGTCAGCTCGGTGACCGGCGCCAAGCCCAAGAGCGCCCTGGTCAACTTCATCGAATCGGCCCTCTGAGCCGTCGTTCCCCACGCCCCGCGCCCTCACGGGTGCGGGGCGTCTTTGGTGGGTCCGGAGTACGCTGCCCGGAGTCCTTCTTCGTTCTAGGGAGTCGCGCGTGCGTTCCATCCGACGTGGAGACAGCGGCCCGGCCGTTGCCGAGATCCGATCGATCCTGGTCGGTCTGGAACTGCTGGAGACGGCCGGAGACTCCTTCGACGACGCCCTGGACACCGCGGTGCGGGCCTTCCAGCAGAGCCGTGGTCTGGGCATCGACGGCCTGGTCGGCGACGAGACCTGGGGTGCGCTCGACGCGTCCCGCTGGCGGCTCGGCGCGCGCACCCTGTTCCACTCGGTGCCCGACGCGCTCGTCGGCGAAGACGTCCGGACCCTGCAGGAGCGGCTGCTCGAGATGGGCTTCGACTCCGGTCGCGCCGACTCGATCTACGGCCCCCGCACGGCCCGCGCGGTGGCCCAGTTCCAGCGTGAGGTCGGCCTCACCCCCGACGGCTCCTGCGGCCCCCAGACGATGAAGGCGCTGCGCCGCCTCGGCCGCAAGGTGGTCGGGGGCCGGCCGCAGTGGCTGCGCGAGGCCGAGGCGTTCCGTCAGGCCGGCACCAACCTGGTCGGCAAGACCATCGTGATCGACCCCGGCCACGGCGGCGGTGACGACCAGGGTGTCGTCGTGCCCGACGGGCCGCTGCGGTGGAGCGAGGCCGACCTGGTCTACGACCTGGCCAACCGCCTCGAGGGCCGCCTGGCCGCGGCCGGCATGCGGGTGCACCTGACCCGCGGTCCCAAGCCGGCCGAGTCGATGAGCGGCGCCGACCGGGCCGCGCTGGCCAACAGCCTCGGCGCCGACCTGCTGATCTCGCTGCACCTCGACGGCCACGACAACGAGGCGGCCGACGGGGTCGCGACCTACCACTACGGCACGGGCAGCGGCCTGAGCTCGACGGTGGGGGAGCGGCTGGCCAACCTGGTGCAGCGGGAGATCGCCGTACGCACCGGCCTGCGCGACTGCCGCGTCCACGCCAAGACGTGGGAGCTGCTGCGTCTGACGCGCATGCCCGCCGTACGGGTGGACCTGGGTTATCTCACCTCGCAGGTCGACCGTGACCGGCTGGTCAACCCGCTGTTCCGCGAGCAGATCGTCGAGGCGATCCTGGCCGCGGTGCAGCGCATGTATTACCCGGTCGAGGCCGACGTTCCCACCGGCTCGATCGACGTGCGGCAGCTGCGGATGGCGCTGTCGAACCGCGCCTGACCCGGCCTCAGTTCTCGACCGTGCGGGTTGCTGTGGCCGGGCGGACCGGCCGCAGCAGCGTCTCGGGGCTCATCGAGCCGAGCAGCTTCTCGAGCGCGTATTCGACGTCGGACTTCCACGACAGGGCGGTGCGCAGCTCGAGACGCAGCCGCGGGAAGCGCGGATGCGGACGTACCGTCTTGAAGCCGACGGAAAGGAAGAAGTCGACCGGCGCGACACAGCCCGTCTGCTTCTCCTCGTCGGCCTCGCCGAACTTCGCGTCGCCGAACGCCTCGATCGCCTTGACCCCGCGCTTGGTGAGATCACGAGCGACGCCCTGGACGAGCATGCGGCCCAGCCCGCCGCCAGCGAACGAGGCCACCACGTGCGCGGTCATCAGCAGCGCCGCGTCGGCGCTCACCGGCGAGGTCGGGAAGGCCATCGACCGGGGGACGTAGGCCGGTGGGGCGTACATCACAAAGCCGGCCGGCATGCCGTCGACATAGGCCAGCTTGCCGCAGGAACCCCACTCCAGCAGGGTCTGCGAGACCCACGCCTCCTTCTCGAGGCCGGGGTCGCCGGAGGCGCAGGCACGTTCGGCCGCGACCGGGTCCAACTCCCAGAACACGCACTGGCTGCACGGCCTCGGCAGATCGCCGAGCGTGTCCAGCGTGAGGTTGACCAGGCGTCGCGACACTGAATCCCCCCAGAGTGTTTCCGGCCCGCTCCCGGGTGGGATCCTACGCCGCAATACTCATGAACGGGACCAGGTCGGGCACAGTGGCCGGTTAACCGAGGGCTTCTGTCGTCGGGCCCGACTAGCATCGGGTTTCGTCCCTTCCTTTTTTGTGAGGTGAAGCCCGGATGACCGGCACAACCCAGGACGACTACACCGATCGGTACGCGCGTCGGGTGCGTGGCATGACCACCTCTGAGATCCGCGCACTCTTCGCAGTGGCAAGTCGTCCCGAGGTCGTGTCGCTCGCCGGTGGCTCGCCCTACATCGCCGCCCTCCCGCTCGACGCGGTGGGCGAGATGCTCAACCAGCTCGCCGCCGAGCAGGGCGCGAGCAGCCTTCAATACGGCATCGGCCAGGGCACGGTCGACCTGCGTGAGCGCATCTGCGAGGTGATGGCGCTTTCCGGCATCAGCGGCGCCTCACCCGACGACGTGGTGGTGACCGTCGGCGGTCAGCAGGCGCTCGACCTGCTCGCCCGGCTCTTCCTCGACCCGGGCGACGTGGTTCTCGCCGAGGGCCCCAGCTATGTCGGCGCGCTCGGTGTCTTCCAGGCCGCGCAGGCCCAGGTCACGCATGTCCCGATGGACGACGAGGGACTGATTCCGGCCGCCCTCGAAGAGGCGATCGCCGCCACCGAGCGGTCCGGGAAGAAGGCCAAGTTCCTCTACACGATCCCGACGTTCCAAAACCCGGCCGGCGTCACCCTGACCGACGAGCGGCGCGAGCAGGTTCTCGACATCTGTGAGCGCGCCGGGCTGCTGGTGGTGGAAGACGACCCGTACGGCATGTTGTCGTTCGAGGGGGAGGCGCCGCGCCCGCTGCGGGCCCGCCGGCGTGAGGGCGTCTTCTATGTGAGCACGTTCTCCAAGACGTTCGCCCCCGGGTTGCGGGTCGGGTGGATTCTCGCCCCTCACGCCGTACGGGAAAAGCTTGTGATGATGAGCGAGGCGAACGTGCTGTGCCCGAGTGCGTTCGCGCAGGGCGCCGTGACGCAATATCTGTCGACGATGCCGTGGCAGGAGCAGATCAAGGTCTACCGCGAGATCTATCGCGAACGCCGCGACGCGATGCTGACCTCGCTGCGCGACCTCATGCCGCCCGGCACCTCGTGGACACACCCGACCGGTGGACTGTTCGTGTGGGCGACGCTGCCCGAGGGTCTCGACTCCAAGGCGATGATGCCGCGGGCGATCGCGGCCCGGGTGGCGTACGTGCCGGGCACGGGCTTCTACGCCGACGGCACGGGCCGGTCCAACATGCGGCTCAACTTCTCCTTCTCCTCTCCCGAGCGCATCCGCGAGGGCATCCGGCGTCTGTCCGGGGTGATGGAGCAGGAACTGGCGATGCGGGCCGTCTTCGGTTCCGGTTTCGCCTCGTCCCGGCGCCGGGGCACGGCCGCCGCGGACGCCCCCGGTCCCGACTTGGCATGATCTCCTCCATGGTTGCGGGTGACGAAGTGCGCGTGATGGTCCTGGCCGGTGGCCTCTCCTACGAACGGGACGTGTCGCTGCGCTCGGGTCGCCGGGTGCTCGACGCGTTGCGCGAGGTCGGCCTGAGCGCCGAGATGCGCGACGCCGACGTGTCGCTGCTGCCGTCGCTGCAGGAAGACCCGCCCGACGCGGTGGTGATCGCCCTGCACGGCGCGACGGGGGAGGACGGCTCGCTGCGCGGTGTGCTCGACCTGTGCGGAGTGCCCTATGTGGGCTGCGACGCGCGGGCGGCCCGCCTGGCGTGGGACAAGCCGTCGGCGAAGTCGATGCTGCGTGAGGCCGGCATCCCGACGCCCGACTGGGTGGCGCTGCCGCACGACCGGTTCTCCGAGCTGGGCGCGGTGGCGGTGCTCGACCGCATCGTCGACCGTCTGGGCCTGCCGTTGATGGTCAAGCCGGCGCAGGGCGGTTCGGGCCTGGGCGCGGCGGTGGTGCGCGAAGAGGCCGATCTGCCGCCGGCGATGGTCGGTTGCTTCGCGTACGACTCGACGGCGCTGGTGGAGAAGTTCGTGCCCGGCATGGACGTGGCCGTCTCGATCGTCGACCTGGGCGCCGGCCCGCAGGCGTTGCCGATCGTCGAGATCGTCCCGCGCGACGGCGTGTACGACTATGCGGCCCGTTATACGGCCGGTCTGACGACGTGGCACACGCCGGCCCGCTTGTCCCCGGCGGTGGCGGCGGCGGTGGCCGAGACGGCGTTGGCGGCGCACAAGGCGCTGGGTCTGCGCGACCTGTCCCGGGTCGATCTGATCGTCGCCGAAGACGGGTCGCCGCAGGTGCTGGGCATCAACGTGTCGCCCGGGATGACGGAGACTTCGCTGTTGCCGCTCGCGGTGCAGGCCTCGGGGGAAGACCTGGGCCACATCCTCAAGACCCTGGTCGAGCGGGCGGTTGCGCGGTCAGGTTCCTGACGGCTTTTTCCCGTACGGTCTGAGGCCCGTTCTCTTCTTATCGGGTGCGTGTTCGGTTCCCTTTGGACGTGGCCTGGCTGGGCTCAGTTGGGCCTGGCTTCAGCTTGCGCGGCTCGGTCTTTGTCCTGGCTCGGTCTTCGGCTTGGTTCGATCCTTGGCCTGGCTCGGTCCTTGGCCTGGCTTGGTCCTTGGCCTGGCTCGGTCCTTGCCCGGGTCGCGGTCCTTGGCCGGAGTCGGTCCTTGCCCGGTCGCGGTCCTTGGCCGGAGTCGGTCCTTGCCCGGTCGCGGTCCTTGGCCGGAGTCGGTCCTTGCCTGGCTCGGTTCGGACTGGCTGTCAGGCTCGGGCGAGGATCTCCAACCAGGCATCGAAGTCGGCGGCGACCAACCTCAGCCGGGCTTCGGTCTTCACTATCTCGGCACCGCCGACGACCTCTGCCGCGCGGTGGTCGGCGTTGTAGTCGAGCCATCCACCCATCGCCGCCACCCACCCGCCGAAGACCCACGGCTCGGCTTCCACGACCACACCACTTCGGCGGCGATAGATGGCAACGGCCCGCGCGAACACGCCCCGATCCTCACCCGCCCAGTCGAGCGCGAGAGCGACCGCTTCCTGGGCCGCCCCGACCGGCCCCGCGGCATCCCAGTCGAGCGCGACCATGACCCCGTCCTCACGAAGCAGGGTGTTCTTCCGATCGAGATCCCCGTGGCTGTCGACCACGAGCATCCGCTCCGGAGCTTCCCTCACTCGTTCCGCCAGCCTGGCCAGCTCCGGCCCCCACCGCTCAGCCTTCCAGCCAGGCCCCACTTCCTCCTCGCCGCCGTCGGAGTTTCCGCGCTGCCCATCACCGCCGTGATCCACGCGTCGGCGTTGCCCGTCGTCCCGCCGCCCGGCCGCGTGAATGGTCGCGAGCAATTCGGCCGCCTGTTCCGCAGTGCCACCCCCCGCGGCCCCGCTCACCCACCGATGCACCCGGTAGAGATCACCCTCAACCCGTGCGAGCGCACACCCGGTCTCGGGATCCACTATCGGCTCCGGCATGGCCACGCCTTCTTCCCAGGCCCGCCGCTCGACAAGAAACGCCTTCTCGACGTTCCCCGCAAACTGCGGGAGCCGAGCGTTGACCACCATCCGCTTGACCGCGAACACCCCCGCATCGCAAGTCACCCGCCACAGCTCATTGGACAGCCCACCCGCCACAACAGCCGGTTCCGCCCGAAGCCCGCCCAGCCCGAACCGCTCCGCCACCCGCTCGATCGCCACCCACCGATCCTGCCGCTCCCACCCACCCAGAGCGACCTCTTATCGCGGCGCCCCTCTTTCCCGGCGCTCTCTCCCAGCGCCCTACTCTCCCGGGGCCTCCCCTTCCTTGCGCCCCTTCCTAGCGCCCCTTCCTAGCGCTTCACTTCCCGGCGCCCCACTTCCCGGCGCCCCACTTCCCGGCGCCCCACTTCCCGGCGCCCCTCGGCGGGGCCGGCTCCACGCCGTCCCGGCCCGCCGTCTTTTGGCGGACCGATCCGGCTTCACGTGATCAGGATTCTCAGGAAGATCGGGTAACAATGCAGGGGTGGACTCCAGCCCTGTTCGCCCAGACCCCGCCCGACTGTCGACGGCAGATCTCTTCGCAGCCGCCCGAGCCGAGGTTCTGACCGACGATCCTGAAGCCCCCGTTCCTCACTTGGTCGCCTTGCACGAGCACCCCACCCGCGAAGTGTTCGACGCTTCGGTTCGCTTGCTGAAGAGCTCCGATCCCACCGACCGCCAGTTGGCCGCCCGGGTCCTGCGCGAGCTGGGCCCCGAGAACGAGACCAACCGCCGCCCGTTCGCCCAAGAGGCGATCCCTCTGCTCCGGGCTCAGCTCGCCACCGAATCCGACGCCCGGGTCCTGAGTTGGCTGATCTCGGCCCTGGCTTACAACACAGCCACCGACGCCCTGAACGACGTCCTGGCCTTCGCCAACCATCCCGACACCCGCGTCCGCTTCCACGTAGCCGCCGCCCTGAGCTCGCTGATGAACCCCGCGCACCCCGAGCCGGCGGCCGTCGAGGCCCTGCAGTCGCTGTGCCAGGACGACGACGCGGACACCCGCTACTACGCCCTTTACGCCTTGGTGGAGGAGTTCACTGATCTTCCCTCGCACCAGGTGTCCACAACCTTGGCTGCGTTGTCCACAGACCCCGACCCTCAGATCCGAGAGCTGGCGCAGTCCCACCAACACTGACGCCCGCGCTCGGCCCCCGCGCTCGGCCCCCGCGTTCAGCACCTGCGTTCAGCAGACTGGGATCGGCCCTCCCGCCGGCACAGTTAGTCGGCATCTGCGGTCGACGACCGACGTTCGGCAGGCGCGATGGGCACTCGGGTTCGGCAGCCGGTGATGGCGGCGGGCACGGCCATCACCCGCGCTCGCAACCGGTAGTCGGCACCTCTGGTCGGCAGATCGGTTCAGCGGCCGACGATCGGCAGGCGTCTTGAGCACCTGGGTTCGCAGCCGGGATGGCGACAGTTGCGGCCAGCACTCGCAGTCGGCAACCGGCAATCGCCGGCCTCGACGGTCAGCACCTGCCGTCATCAGCCGGTGATCGGCGGGCGCGGTCGGACCGGCTTGCGCTAACTGACGTCTCACCCTGGTCCCCAGAGCGACCTCTTCGGCACCGACCGTGCTGAGCCGAATCCGCCCCTCTGCGGGACGTGGATAACCCCCGACGCCCTCCGCGCGAGGTCGCCTATTACCCGCCGACCGACTACTCGGCCGAGCCGGCCGGTGAAGCTCCGAGGGCCGTGGAAGCGGCGCGCTGTGTAGGAATCGACTCGCTGAGCGGGGTGTCACCCGCAACGCTGCGGCTATGGCTGTCCGGTGACGTGGTCGCGGACTGGGCGGCCCGGTCGCGGTGATCGGCCGGTGTCTGTCGGGGATCGACGTCATCGAGTGAGGCCGGGCGTGCCGACTCGGTGTGCGGGGGAGTGGCGGGCGTGTCCGGCTCGGTGTCGGAATAGTTGATAGTGGAGGGCGACTCCCACTGGATGTGCGGGGGTTCGGCGATCGCGGTTCCGCCGAACTCAGCCAGCCACGCGGCGACGAGCGCCAGGTTCTCGCGCCACTGCTGCTCGGGGATGACGGGGAGGATGTCGTCCCAGAGGGTGAGGAACGTGCCGCGCAGTTGGAGCCGGCCGTACGGGCGCGCGAGGAACCACATGTGCAGGTGCGCCGAGCCGTCGCCCCAGCGGTTGACGTGAACGCGGGCGACGCCGTCGAGCGACCGGATCGCCCGCTCGAGCCGGACGGTCATGACGCCGAGTTCCGCGGCGAGCAGGTTGGGCAGATCCCCGATATCGAGGTGCGACCGGCACTCGAGGATCAGCACCATGGGAAGCCCTGTCGGGCGGTCCATCGCCCGGACGCGCCACCGCTCGCTGATCCAGATGTACGCGTCGTCCGGGGTGTTGCAGGCGACGCAGTCGGCGGCGTCCTCGCCACTACGCGGGGGCTCAACCTCGACCGGCGCGGCCAGGGGCTTGACCCGCATGTCGCCCTCGAAGGGGAACGAGGGCCAGCGCGTGAAGTCCGGCAGCGGGGAGATGTTCTCGGGCACGTCGTGACCTTAGCCGAGGCCAGAGCCGCTGTCCCGGGTCAATTTTGCGGTACGTGGTGAACCCCCACAGACGCACACACCGAGCACACAGAGGCCAGCACGACGTAGATCACCGTCACCGTCCGTGGGTGCCACTACACAGCCAAAGTTATCCACAGAAGTTATCCACAGCCCCCCGCGTTTCACGTGAAACGCGACGTCGCAGGCTTGCACCCCCTGTGGATACCGCAGTGGACACCCAGCACCACATCAACACCGTTTCACGTGAAACGGCCCACCCGAGTTTCTCAACAGCCGTTACCCACACCCTGTGGATAACTTCGAGGCCGCTGCCGAACGCGTCACCGCCGCCATCGCGGAGGGCCCCTTCGACCCCGACGCCCGGCCCTTCTGGTCGCCGCCCGTAGACCCGCTCCAGACCCGAAACGAGAAGTTCTCACGTGGCATCGAGTCGCCGGCACGCACCCGCCTGGCCACCGCTCTTCCACCTTCGGCGCCGTCGGTCCAGGCCGCCTCCTCCAGTTCGACCGGCACCGGCCGAGCCACACAGTCCTGACGCGCGGTGTGCCGGCCGGCGGTTTCCACCCGCGATCCCTCAGACAAAGACCCCACCCGCACTCCCGCAGGCAAGCCAACTGCAGATGTGAACCACCATCGCGATTGCAGGCCATCTCATCGAGGTCTCGTCCTCTTCTCGGGGCCCGTCCTCGACCCGGCGGAGTTCATCTCCTGCTCGGACCCCGTTCTCGCCCGGCAGAGCTCATCCCCGCTCGGGACCCCGTTCTCGCCCGGCAGAGCTCATCCCCGCTCGGGACCACGTTCTCGCCCGGCAGAGCTCATCCCCGCTCAGGACCACGTTCTCGCCCGGCAGGGCTCATCCTCTGCTCGGTCGTCTCGACCTCAGACGTATCCGACCTCGGCTCGGTTTGCGCCTGGGGTCATCAGCTACCCCACCACGCGACGAACCGGGCTGACCCATACCCGAGCCTCGCCCGTCAGTTTCTGGCACCTTTGGTCGGCTCGTCAGTTCCGGGCACCTTGAACCGGACACCAAGTTGATCCCGCCACCAAGGTCCGGGAACTTTCAAGTCCGCCATCAGGCACGCCCCTCAAGGCCGGCCTGGTCGCCTAGAAACGAGGTTGCTGGCGCACCACATCACCGGTCCATCGGTTCGGTGCACCGGGCGGGGACACCGTCTGGCCGGAGCCGGCCCGCACGTTCAGCGGGCCAGCCTCCTCCTCTGCCGTACCGCCCTCCGTCGCGCGCTCGGCACACCTGCTCGGGCCCTACTTGGTCCACGCTTGTCAGGTCGCCGGCTGGAGGACGTAGGGGGTCGAGCCGGACCGGATCCGCGGAGGCTCAGCTCGGGCCGGCTCACGCAACAGTCACGCGAAGCGGGCTCGGAGACACGTCTGACGGGCGAGGCTCCTATAAGCGTTCGCACCGACCGACACCCGCGTGAACGCTGGGCCGGATGAGGCTACCGTGCGAGTCAGGCCGGAAGCGACCCGCACGACTTTCTCGGGCCGGCGAGACTTTACGCACCGGGCGATGCTCGCACGATGTTCGAAGCGAACCGCACCTTTGCTCAAGTCGATCCCCGGATGCAACCGCGGCCCAGTACTGACGTAACCGCGCCCAGCAATGAGCCCGGCCAAGACTCGCGTGATAGTTCAGGTCAGGACAGATCCCTTCTCCGACCCAGCCCGAACGGATCGCCAGACAACGACAACGAAGCTGACTGGGTGGCTGCACCCGACTCACCCTGATAGCCCGGACACTCTCCTGATAGCTCGACCACAGTGCTTCGCTCGCGCGAGCGTGTTCTGCCGGGTGAGCATCGGCTGCGCAGAGAAGAGTTAGTCGCAGTGAGTCTCCATCAGCGCGGCACATGGCCTCCGGTCCGTCGGCCCGCCACACCCCAGGCCGCCGCGAACGCGCCTGCACCGGACGCGGCCGATACTCAGCCGGACACGGGTGCTCCCGACACCGGGCCTCCCAGTACGACCGGACCGATGGCACACCGCAGACGCGTTGATGGGAGCGGCGGTGTCGGTGAGCTTCGTTGCGTGGAGCGCGCGGGCTCTGTGGTCGAATGCGAGCTTGGCGGTCAGCCGCAGACTAATTGGCTGAGCTTGGGCCGCCTGGTCAAGGCCTATGACAACGCAGCCGAGCCCGAACTCCGGTGACCCCAACTCCGCGAGAGGGTCTGCGTCGAGAGGTAAGACCGTCAAGAGGTCTGAGAGGGTCGAGAGGTCTGAGACGCTCGACGGATCGAACTGCTGGGGGAGCAGGCGGCGCGAGAAGGATCTGCCCGGCGCCGCTGGCGGAATACCCCGACGGTCACGGCAACGTCAGGAGGATGGTGTCGTCTCTTCAATCACGAAGCGACGATGCCGAACGGCGATCAGCGGGGCCGACACCCGAACCGTGACGCCGAAACGGTGACGCTGACGAGGCGACGCGACGCGCCGGGCGGCGCCGAAACGATGACGCCGATAGGGCGACGCGGGGCGCCGGGCGGGGATCAGGGCCGCGATGCCGGCAGGGCGACTTCCATAGCGGTAGTCGTCTCTTCTTTATGACCGAACTCCGGCCAAGGTCCGGGCCAACAACTTTCCGCTGTCAGGCCTTCAGGCGAGCCAGAACTAATCCGTCACGTCCCGGTCGACCGGGCCGCCTAGCGCGTTCCACGTGAAACGGTGCGACCAAGTAATCGCAATCACGTCGGGCGGGAGGCAAACTCTGCGATCTGCTCGGCTGTCACATAGCGAGCCAGCCCGGCCAGGCCGCGAAGCCTGGATCGACTACGGTCCCATCGGTCGGGTAGCCGCGGGTGCGCCTCGCCGGTGGCCGAAGGGGTTTATGACTTCATCGCCCTCTCTGCCGAACAGACTGCACCGATTCAGGATCGGGATGTACTCACCGGCCAACTGGGCGCCTCGCTGCAGGGGACCAGAGAGCTGCCTCGTTCACCTAATGGCGATGAGAGGACGGCTTCACAGAACACACCTGCGCACTGCGCACAGGCCGTGGGGCCAGCGAACGTGCAGGCGGCTCAGCCTTCCCGGATGATGCCCAGACAGATCAGGGCCTGTTGCTGGCGCTGTGTTTCACGTGAAACCGGGCTCCGGGCTCCGGGCTCCGGGCTCCGGGCTCCGGGCTCCGGGCTCCGGGCTCCGGGCTCCGGGCTCCGGGCTCCGGGCTCCGGGCTCCGGGCTCCGGGCTCCGGGCGATTTTGAGCCTGACGGTTTCACGTGAAACGGGAGTCCTGCGGAGCGGGGTCGTACGCCGCCTACCGAACGACGGCGCTTCGCCAAGCACACTGTGCCTCGCGCTCCTCCATCCATGCCACCGTAGCCACGATCAAGGCGCCGACCGTCTGCGATCTACTTCGGCGCCGTATCCGGGAGCCCGACGGACCCCGAGGACGAGGACTAAATTATGGGCGCCCCATAGCAGCCGGCAGTTGGTCCCTCCGGCGCGACAGAGGCACTATGAGGACCGGCCCGGCGTTTATGCGACTCATTGCCTTGAGGTTTCACGTGGAACGAGCACGAAGGAAAGCCGGATCGGCATAGAGATTGCGCGGTCAGGGATAGGCCGCAATGGGTGCGCCACAGCTCAGACTCCCTCGTAGCTGAGGAACAGGAGCTTTCGTGCCGCAGGACCTGGCTCAGGCGCGAGTCGAATTTGTCGAGCCACCCAGGGGTCTATTGCTGCCGTACAGCGTCTTCATCGCCACACAAGCGGGGAGGGCTGCGTCGAGCGTCGAGCAGGGAAGAGTTTGTGACGTTCAGGCCGGCTACCCAACCGGCCGTCGAGCCGTTCGGCTGTAGAGGTAGGAGCGACCCAGCTCCGGACCTCACGTTGACGGCCGTTCAGTCCTTCTCCGTGCACCCCGATGTCGAGGTCGATAAAGAACTGGGTCGACTGGGTCAGCGGCGGGCACGCTTCCCAAAGCGACGCTCGAACTACTGTTTCACGTGAAACGGCCACCCGCACCCGCATCGCGACCGCCCACTCCGGCTAGACGTCGAAGCTCGGACGAGGCTCGGCCGCCGCTTGGCCAGCACGACGCTCGTTCCACGTGAAACCAAGCGGCCCGACGTCCGGCAGAGACGCACCTAGTCGATTACAGAGTCGCGCCTCGCCCACGAGAAACGGATCGGCTACAGGCGAACTACAGGAGTGCGTCATTCGCGGAGCGCTCATCCACCCCACCCACACGCTCAGCCTCAGCGAGCTTGCGGCGAACCAGTCAGCGAACCTCACCCGCGTTCGTGTCCGGACCTCCGGCGGTCTCTGAAGTCCGGTGAACATCGCACTGGATACGCCACCTGCCTGTCGGTTAGCGATCTGACCAATCAGAAAGGGTCGAGAGTGCTCAGTCTTGTAGACCAACGTATGTGGTCGACCTTTGGGCACTTTTCAGACTTAGCGCGAAGGGGGCCTCGTGGCGAACATCGATGTTGTATCGAAACGTACGTACGTTCCTGCTTAGGTACATCCGACGTCTGCCATGTGTCGGCCCGGGGGAGTAAGCGGAACGCGTCTGCCGGTGAGGTCGATTCTCAGCGACCAAAGCAGTCCGGCCCGCATCGACGATGTCAGCGAAACTATGGACTCCATCTCCGGTCGAGGCAACCCGACGACGGCTTCGCGCTTCTCGAACACGGATGCGAATCGGCCTCGCAGGGAAGCAGAGGGTCATTCACACGGCGAATCTGGAGCGAAATCGGCTTGGCGCGAATCCGATTCGCAGAACCTGATCAGAATTCGCAAATGGGACCGTCAGAAATGGCTGCTGGCATCAGATCGGCCTCTGCGGAAATCCCAGGAGAATGGCTCTGACAGAACCGAAATTGGCGACCCGGCGACCCGGCGACCCGGCGACCCGGCGACCCGGCGACCCGGCGACCCGGCGACCCGGCGACCCGGCGACCCGGCGACCCGGCGACCCGGCGACCCGGCGACCCGGCGACCCGGCGACCCGGCGACGAGAGTGAACCACGGGCCACATGACATTGGGGGTACGCGAACCAAGTCGCGTACCCCCAACGGGTGAATCGGTGGGCGGGCTACTCGTCGTCGGAGGCGGCGCCGGCGCCTTCCTCGTCTACGCCGATCATGCCCACTATCCGCTCCAGGTCGTCGACCGTGGCGAACTCGATGGTGATCTTGCCTTTGTTACGGCCTATGTCGACCTTGACCCTCGTGTCGAAGCGGTCGGACAAGCGCTCGGCCAAATCGTTCAGGGCGGGCGCGTGGACCTTGGCTCGGCGCGACGGCGCCGCCTTCTTGGCCGGCCCGTCCGAGATCGCGAGCGTGACCAGTTCCTCGGTGGCCCGTACGGAAAGGCCCTCAGCAACAATCCGAAGCGCGAGCTTCTCCTGCGCCTCGGAATCGTCCAACCCGAGCAACGCCCGCGCGTGACCGGCCGACAGCACACCTGCGGCGACGCGGTTCTGCACGGGCGCCGGCAGGTTCAGCAGTCGGATCGTGTTGGAGATCTGCGGGCGGCTACGACCGATCCGCTTGGCCAACTCCTCGTGCGTCGCCCCGAACTCCTCGAGCAGCTGCTGGTAGGCGGCCGCTTCTTCCAGCGGGTTCAGGTTCGCGCGATGGATGTTCTCGAGCAGGGCGTCCCGCAGCATCGCATCGTCGCGCGTCTCGCGCACGATCGCGGGGATCGACTCGCGCCCGATCGCCTGGGCGGCACGCCAGCGGCGCTCACCCATGACGAGCTCGTAGCGGCCCTCGGCCAGCTCACGCACGACGATCGGCTGCAGGAAGCCGACCTCTTGGATCGAGGTCTTGAGCTCGTCGAGCGCCTCCTCGTCGAAGACGTGACGCGGCTGCTTCGTGTTCGGCTCGATCGACGTGACCGCGATCTCCGCGAACCGCGCACCCGGCACGGGAGCGAGATCGTCGGAGGCCTGGGCGGGCTCGGGCACCACCGGTGCGGCGATGATGTGCGCGGCCGGCTCAGCGGCCGGCGGTGGCACAGCGGCCGGAGCCGAGCCTCCGCCGTCACCAGAGGCCGGAGCCGACACCGGCGCCGGTGCGGTCGGGATCAGAGCGCCCAGGCCGCGGCCCAGGCCGCCACGTGGACGGTTCTTCATGCGTTGCCTCCCGTGTTGACGCCACGCATCGCGATCTCCAGGGCGGCCTCGAAGTAGCTGGTCGCGCCCCGTGAACCCGGATCGTAGGTCATCACGGACTGCCCATAGCTCGGAGCCTCCGACACCCGCACGTTACGGGGGATGACGGCGTTCAAGACCTTGGACCCGAAGTGGTTCCGCACGTCCTGCTCGACCGCGTCGGCCAGCCGCGTGCGGCGGTCGTACATGGTCAGCAGGATCGTGGAGACATCCAGCGTCGGGTTCAGGTGCTGGCGTACCAGATTGATGTTGTTGATCAGTTGGTTCAGGCCTTCCAGCGCGTAGTACTCGCACTGGATCGGAATGAGGACCTCCTGCGCCGCACACAGCGCGTTGACCGTGAGCAGGCCCAGCGAAGGCGGGCAGTCGATGAAGACATAGTCGAACTGCTCCGGGTGCGCCGCGATCGCCCGCGCCAAGCGGGACTCACGCGCGACCACGGACACCAGCTCGATCTCGGCACCGGCGAGGTCGATCGTCGCCGGTACGCACCACAGGTTCGGGATGCCCTCGACCGGCTGCGCCACCTCCGACAGTGGGAGGTTGTCGATCAGGCAGTCGTACACGTCGGGCACGCCGGCGTGGTGCGGCACATTGAGCCCCGTGGACGCGTTGCCCTGCGGGTCGAGATCGACGACAAGCACCCGGTTGCCGTGCAGCGCCAGGGCGACCGCCAGGTTCACCGTCGTCGTGGTCTTGCCGACGCCGCCCTTCTGGTTCGCGACGCAGAGCACCCTCGGGTGGTCCGGACGCGGCATCGTGATCTCGCCGCTCGGGTTGAGGATCTGCACAGCTCGCAACGCTTCCATGGCCAGGGGCGGATCGTCTTCATCCCGGCCCGGCGTTTCACGTGAAACGTGTTCGTCCGCCTCCAACGAAGGCGAGGCCGGGGACACGGGTGCACCCGAAATGGGGGAGGAGGACACCGGCGCGGCCGAGACGGGCACGGGTGTCGACGCCACCGCGGGCGGCCCCGAACGGGGTGCGGGCGCCGGGCGACGAGAGTCGTCAGTACCCGGCTGCGGCGCCGGCGAGCCGTAGATCTGGCCGCCTCCGCCCGGGTACGAGTTTCCTACGCGAGGCGCGGGCACGCCCTGCTCGCCGGTGTTGAATGCGCCACTATGACCGCCGACGCCCGCGCCCGACGCGCGATCGCGGTCGAGAGATGACTCGGTTTCACGTGAAACACCGTACTCATGCACCGTTTTATCCCTGTTAGTGAGGAACGGGTCGGTCGGCGACACGTGCGTTCCGGTGGCAGAAGACCGGTCCACACTATCGACGCCCGGCCAGCCTACGGCCGTCGGGCGAGCCTCGCCATGCCCGACCGCCCGATGAGGCGAGTGCATTGCCGACACTTCACTCTCGGTGCCCGACTCGAACCCCACATCACCTGGAACGGCCTCGAAAACCGCCTCCGCGTCCACACTTTCCGCGACCGCTTCGTCGCCCGATCTCACCCAAACTGCCGCGGCGTCGGCCGATGGTCCGGCTGCGTGCGGCGCCTCCACTGCGTCGACCACGACCGATTTCCCCGTACGGCGGAAGGCCCGCGACAACCGCGACAGGGCACCGCGAGCTCCTTCGCGTGGAGCCTCGCCGACCCGGAACTCGACGCGCTCGCGCCGATCGCCCTGACTCGGGCCCGCACCTCCGGGAGATGCTTGCTCTCTCGCAGCGCGAGCTGCGGCGCTCTCTGATGGAGACGACTGGCTCCCGGCACCCCCACGCCTCGCCCTGGACGCGCCATCGCCATCGCGGGTGCCTCCACGCTGGCCGTTGCCGCGAGTCCGGTCGTTGGAGTCACGAGCGTCGTCAGCAAACGGGCGACCTGAGTTCGAGGCGCCCCCACGCGACGCGACACCGGCACGCGAGGTAGGACCACCAGGGCGCCGAGGACCAGCCTCTGGGGGCAGGGCGGTGCCACGGATCGCGTTAGTAGGAGTCGGCACGCCGGGCGCAGACCGCGTCATGCCGCCGCGTGTGGCAGGGCTACCGGGTGGTGGAGACCCGGCTGCCGGGGGCGGGACGGAACGACGGGTCGCACCAGCAGGAGGCACCGCACCAGGTGCAGATCGCTCGGCGCCGGTGCGTGAGGCGGGGCCACCGTTAGCGCCAGTGGACGCAGAGCGCTCCAGGCCAGTGCGTGAGGCGGGGCCACCGTTTGCGGCAGCAGGTGTTGAGCGCTCGACAGCGGGCGGGTTCCTGTGCACGGCGGGACCACCGGTCGCGGCGGGGGAGCGGCCGGCACCACTCGGTGGGACGCCGCCGGCACCACTCGGTGGGACGCGGCCGGAGCCCGTACGAGAAACCGCCTTTGAATTGCCGTCGGCGGCTGGAGCCTGCGAGCCTGTGCGGGATTCGGCGTCGCCCGGAGGTGGGGGACCGAGTCCGGGCGGGGAGCCCTGGTCGGGACGTCTTGCCTTTGCACTCCGCTTGCGCGCGCCCCGCCTGGACATCTATCCCCTCCGCGAACTCCCTCGCCCGGAAGCGCGACCCCCGGATCGCCCGGTGTCACGTTTCGGGGCCGCCACCCGGCTGGGCGGCTTCGGCCTCGACTGCACGACGACCTCGAGCACCGTGGTGGGTGGGTCGATCAACCCCTCCCCGCACAGCCGGAGAACCGGATCCGAGCCGCCCAGAGCGGCAACCGCATCGCGGTGCTCCGCCGCTTCCTCGGCGGCCGTGGCGCCCTTGAGCGCCAGCAACCTTCCGCCGACCCGGGCCAACGGAAGGCACCAACCGGCCAGCCGGTCGAGCGGGGCGACCGCCCGCGCCGTGACGACATCGGCGCCGGCGGGGGGTCCGTCGACGACGTCCTCGGCGCGGCCCCGGACGACCGTGACGGTCGTATCGAGGCCGAGTGCGGTCACCGCCTCCGACAGGAACGCGGTGCGTCGTGCCAGCGGTTCGACCAGCGTGATGCGTAGATCCGGACGAGCCACTGCCAGCACGATACCGGGCAAACCGGCACCAGACCCCACGTCAACCACCGAAGCGCCGATAGGGATGATCTGGGACACGACGGCACAATTCACCAGGTGGCGCTCCCAGATGCGGGGAGCCTCCCTCGGTCCGATCAGCCCACGCACTACGCCGTCGGTGACGAGTAGGCGTGCGTAGTCGAGCGCCAGCCCGTACCGGTCGCCGAAAACCTCGGCCGCGACCGCCGCGATCTCCGCCGGCGGTTCCGCCTCGGCGCTCCCGGCTCCCAAGGAAGCGCTCCCGGCTCCCAAGGAAGCGCTCCCGGCTCCCGAGAAACCGCTCCCGCCTCCTGAGAGACGCGGCCCCTCCGGCGTTCGGGCAGAGCCCAGGTCCGAAGGTGCAGACCGCGCGCCCGCCGCCGGCTCGACAAAGACTGGCGTCACCGGCGGCTGTTGCGTCTCCGGCGATGAGGGAGCGGTCGACCAGGAGACCGCCGGAACCGTGCCACTCGGGGCCGCGCCAGTGGTGTCCGGGGCGGCGGCGGCATTACCCCAGGCCACATCGGCGGTATCCGGGGCCGCGTTGGTGATGACCGGGGAGGCGTCGACGGTGTCCGAGACCACGTCGGTGACGCTCGGGGACACGCTGGCGGTGTCCGGGGGCACGTGGGTGATGGTCGGGGACACGCCGGTGGTGTCCGCAGCCGCGTCAGAGGTGCTCGGAGGCATGTCGGTGGCGTCCGGGGACACACCGGCGCCATCAGAAATCGCGTCGGCGCCGCCGGGAACTGCCTCGGCGGGGGACGCGGGGCTCGGGGACGAAGCGGCGGAATCCCGGGACCGCGGCCTCTCGGCGGAACGCGACTTGCCCGGAAACGCGATCGGACGGCGTACGGGACGACGGGTCTTTTTGCCCGGGAAAGACTGCGGCCCGGGCGATTCCTCACCCGGGCCGGTGTCTCCCGCGCCGAAGCGGGGGTTGCTCATGTCAGTCCGCCACGCGCACCACGATGCGGCGGCTGGGCTCGACGCCCTCCGACTCGCTCTGCACGCCCGGGATCGCGTTGACCACGTCGTGGACGCACTTGCGCTCGAACGCCGACATCGGCTCGAGGCGGACCGGGTCGCCGTGCTCCTTGACCTTCTCGACCGCGTTGCGGGCGACCGCGGCCAGCTCCTTGCGGCGCGACGCCCGGTAGCCACCGATGTCGAGCAGCAACCGCGACGGCGAACCGGTGGCCCGGAAGATCGCCAGGCGGGTCAGCTCCTGCAGCGCTTCCAGCGTGGCGCCCCGCTGGCCGACGAGCGGCTGCAGCCGACCGCCGACGACCTCGACCATCGGACGGCCCGCCGACACGAGCTCGTCGATGTCACCGTCGTAGTCGAGAATGTCCAGCAGACCCTCGACGTAGTCGGCGGCGATCTCGCTTTGGCGGAACAGGTCTCCGTCGGAAGCGACGTTTTCCGACGTCTTGGTCTCCTCGGTTGTCGCGGTCGAGGCCTCGGCCTCGGACGACGACGCGGAGACCGACGATTCGGGCGTGCTGGTGTCGGTCACGGTCTCATCTCCGTACTAATCGGGCCGGACCTGCGGGTCCGCTGTTTCCCGCGGCGCCGGGAGCGGTGTGCCGGGCCGCGGGGAGGTATCGGCAAGGGGAGCGCTCGGGCGCCGGCGAAGCGACAACGCCCGAGCCGCGATCATCCCTTGGGTTTGCTCGCCGGTCGGCCGCCGCGCTTCGGATTCACCGGTTTGGCACCGGGCTTCGGAGCGAGGGCCTTGGTTTCGACCACCGGCGTCTCGGGCTCGGGCGCCGGCTTGTTGCGGCCGAACAGGCCACCGCTGCGGCCGGGCTGCACGGGGCTCTGCGGGGCCTTGCCACCGGCGGCGGGCTTCTTGGCCGGCGGGCCGGACGGGCGGGCCGGCGAGGACGAGCCGCCCTTGTTGGCCATCGGCGGCGGCGGGAACTTGCGGAGCACCCACTGCTGCTGGGCCAGCGTGAACAGGTTGTTCGTGACCCAGTAGATGATCACACCGATGGGGAAGAGGGCGCCGGAGATGAGCAGCGAGGCCGGGATGCCGTAGAGCATCAGGCGCTGGATCATCTTCTGCTGTGGGTCTTCGGCCCAACCGGTCTTGAGGATCATCTGGCGGCTGGTCAGGTACGTGGTCGCCATCATGATCAGCACCAGGATGCCCGCGATGATCTTGACCGTGGTGCCGTTGGCCTGCAGCGCGTTGAGCTCTTCGGCGGTGGAGCCGAACTTGCCGGCGAGCGGCGCGGTGAACAGCGACGCGTGGGTGGCGCTCTCGAACTGCTCGACCGTCCACCCGTACAGGGTCTTGCCCTGGTTGTCGGGGTTGAGGCGGCGGAGCGTGTGGAACAGGCCCAGGAAGACGGGGATCTGCAGGAACATCGGAAGGCAGCCCATGAGCGGGTTGGCCTTCTCGGTCCGGTACAGCTCCATCATTTCTTTCTGGAGCGTCTCCCGGTCACCCTTGTGCTTCTCCTGCAGCTCCTTGACCTTGGGCTGCAGCGCCTGCATGGCCCGCTGGCTCTTGATCTGCTTGACGAAGACGGGGAACAGGATGACCCGGACCGTCACCACGAGGAAGACGATCGCCAGGATCCAGGACCAGTTCGAGCCGATGAACCGGCCGTCGGGCACACCGATGAAGTCCCAGAGGGCGTGCCAGCGCAGGAGGATCCACGAAATGGCGTAGTAGATCCAGTCGAGACTCAATTCAGGCTCCAGTCACATCGGCAGGACGGTGACGGATCGGGTCAGGTACCGGGTCGTACCCGCCAGGGTGGAAGGGGTGGCAGCGCAGGAGCCGCCAGACCGTCAGACCTGTCCCCTTCACAGCGCCGTGACGCGACAACGCCTCTTGGGCGTACGCGCTGCACGAGGGATAGAACCGACAGCGGGCCGGCAGCACCGGGCTCACGTAACGACGGTACGCGACCACCAGCGCGGTCAGCACGCGGGCAAGCAGGCTCATCGCGGCCGCCGGGGCTTGCGGGCCGACGCGACCGCGGAGGTCAGGTCGGTGCCGAGCGTCGCGGATGAGGCCGCGGCCGAGGCCGGGAGGGCCCTGACCACCAGTGTCGATCCGTCGGGAAGGTCGCTGAGCACCGGCCGGACCAGGTGCCGCAGACGGCGGCGGACCTGGTTGCGGATCACGGCGTTGCCGACGGCCTTGGATACGACGAAGCCGGCGCGCGCCGTGGAGGCTTGCGCCGGCTCCTCGAGAAGCAGATGAACGACAACCGTGCCCCGGCCGACTCGGCGACCACCGCGAATCGCAGCGGCGAAGTCGGCACTACGCCGCACTCGCTGTGCCGCGGGGAGCACGACTACCTGGGCATTCCGGCCCGACAGCAGTCGGCTCAGGCCGACAGCTTGTCGCGGCCCTTGGAACGGCGGGACGCCAGAATGGCACGGCCGGCGCGGGTGCGCATGCGCAGCCGGAAGCCGTGGGTCTTGGCACGCCGGCGGTTGTTCGGCTGGTAGGTGCGCTTGCTCACGTCAAAACTCCGTCTTCGTACAACATTCAGGGGGCATCAAAGCTGCAAGACGCCACTTTACCAGAGCGCGGCGGAGCAACCGCTCGACCCTACGCAGGGCGACTTCGCCGGTCAACCATATCCTGACCCGGCACGCCGGTACCGAGATCCAGAACTCACCGACTCGTCTTTCTACACAGGTAGTGAATCTTTTCCTGCGGTCGGGCGCTTGTCGGCCGATGGCAGAGTTGATGGTTCGACGATGTCGCTGTTAGCGTGCCCGTTTGCTGGTCAACAGCACTGTGCGCATACCACGACGAATCGGCCAAAACCAGACAAGCAGGTAAATCGTTCGCCTCGGGAGCACTTCGCGGGCAACTTCGCGGGAACCTCGCAAGCAACGTCGGGGAACCTCGCACGGACCTCGCGGGAATGTCGCGGGAACCTCGCCACGACCGAGCGGACGACGAGCCTGGGAGGACTGCGCCGAACCAGGCTCGCAGAACGTCGACCGACCATCCGGCCGGGGAGCGTCCGCCGGGCGGTGCACAGGTTGTGGATAACCTGTGGACAGCCGGTGGCGCCGAGCGTCTTCAGCACGTTAAATGTGGTGCTGGGTTGGGGGCCGTCGAGTGCCCGGAAGGGGCAGCGACGGGGCAAGGCGGTTAGCCGGACAAAGGTCCACCGGGGGTCGGTGGCGATGGGGGTGGCGCGGCGGTGGCCGATCAGGTCGACCTGAGCGGTGTGTGGAAAGCGACGCTGGACGAACTGGCCGACGAGATCTCGTCGCGGCAGCAGCGCGCTTATCTGCAGCTGACCCAGCTGCGTGCCATCGTCGAGGACACCGCGCTGCTGGCCGTCCCCGACGCCTTCACCCGCGACGTCATCGAGTCGCGCCTGCGTCCCGCGATCACCGAGGCCCTGAGCCGCCGGCTGAACCGTCCGATACAGGTCGCGGTCACCGTCAAGCCCCCGGAGGACGGCACGGGACTGCCCGGCACGGTGTACGGCACCCCGGTCGAGCCGCCGCAGGAACAGGCCGAGGAGTCGCAGCCCCGTCACTACGCCGAGGCCCCACGACAGCCCGAGCCACCTGCCTACGACTCGTTCCAGGCCGGCTCCGCGCAGCGTCCCGCCTACCCCCGCAACGTCCCCGCGGCCCGTGGCGGCCAGGAGGCGCTCTTCGGCGACCCGATGCCGGCGCCGCCCGCCCCACTCGGCCGTGGCGGCAGTCCAGTGGCGCATGTCACTGAGAAGACTGAATCCAACGACGTGCCCCCGCACCGCATGACGTCCGATCCGTCCCACTTGCGCGACAACCAGCGCCGCCCCGACGACTTCGGCGCCGGCAGCGACCCGCGCGACGACACTCTGCAGATGCGCGGCGGCGACAACGGCCCCGGCCGCTCGCCGCACGACATCCGCCCGTCGAGCAACCCGCGCGGCACCAACGACGGCAACCGCCTCAACCCGAAGTACATGTTCGAGACGTTCGTCATCGGCTCGTCCAACCGCTTCGCCCACGCGGCCGCCGTCGCCGTCGCCGAGTCGCCCGCCAAGGCGTACAACCCGCTGTTCATCTATGGCAGCTCCGGTCTGGGCAAGACCCACCTGCTGCACGCGATCGGCCACTACGCCACGACCCTCGGCCACGCGCGCAGCGTCCGCTACGTCTCCACCGAGGAATTCACCAACGACTTCATCAACAGTCTGCGCGACGACAAGACGCAGGCCTTCCAGCGGCGCTACCGCGACGTCGACATCCTGCTGATCGACGACATCCAGTTCCTGGAGAACCGCGAGCGTACGCAGGAGGAGTTCTTCCACACCTTCAATACGCTGCACAACGCGAACAAGCAGATCGTCATCAGCTCGGACCGGTCGCCCCGCCAGCTGGCCACATTGGAAGACCGCATGCGCACCCGCTTCGAGTGGGGCCTGCTGGCCGACATCCAGCCGCCCGACCTCGAGACGCGTATCGCGATCCTCCAGAAGAAGGCCGCGCAGGAACGGATGTACGCCCCGGCCGACGTGCTCGAGTTCATCGCGTCGCGCGTCTCCAACTCGATCCGCGAGCTCGAAGGCGCCCTGATCCGGGTGACCGCGTTCGCCAGCCTCACCCGCTCCCCGGTGCAGCTCTCGCTGGCCGAGGAGGTGCTGCGCGACTTCATGCCCGACGGCGCCGGCCCCGAGATCACCGCCGACCAGATCATGGTGTCCACAGCGGACTACTTCGGCGTCTCGCTGGAGGACCTGCGCGGTCACTCCCGCTCACGGGTCCTGGTGAACGCCCGCCAGGTGGCGATGTATCTGTGCCGTGAACTGACGGAACTCTCCCTCCCTCGGATCGGACAGGCCTTCGGCGGCCGCGACCACACCACGGTCATGCACGCCGACCGCAAGATCCGGCAGCACATGGCCGAGCGGCGTTCCCTCTACAACCAGATCGCCGAGCTGACCAACCGCATCAAACAAAACACCTGACCCCTTTTCCAGTACGCGAGTGCGCAGCTGAACACACGCACACGCACCGTCACCGCCTCTCGCGCGGGGCGGTGCGGCGCCTCGCGGACGGGATCGCATCGCGCGCGGAGCTGTGCGGCGCCCTCTCGGCCGGGATCGCATCACGCGTCCGTCGACGACGTCCTCGGCGCAGCCCTCGGGGTGCGGCGGCATCTCGCGGACGGGAATCGCATCGCGTGTCGGGCCGGCATGTCGGGCCCCGCGCTGACCCCACCTGAGCGCCCTGACCCAGCTGAGCCGCCTGACGCAGCCGCGCCGCCGGACACAGCCGAGCTGCAGTCTTGGGCTGTGGATTTCTCGCGTCGCGCCGGCCGTGTGTAGGAGGCCGCAGGTCGACGAACGCGCCAGAGCGTGCTCTGACGTGCGAAGACTTGCGGAGAGGCCGAGTTGTCCACAGGGCAGCGGTGACTTCCACACAGGGTGCCTGGGACGCCGTTCGGGCCCGGCTCGGTTGTGGGCAGTGAGGGCCCGACTCGTCGTGCCGACGTGGGCCCAGAGGGTGTCGTCCCCGAAGGACGACCAAGTTATCCACAGCTTTGTTCGTCGCCCGATCGAGGTAATTCTCCGCATTCAGCAGCATTTGTCCACAGGCTATGTGCACAGGTTGTGCGCACAAGCGTGAGTTCTCCACAGGTGTGGGCGGTCTATATCCCCGGACCGGTCTCGTCGATCACCGCCGACGGGCCTCGCACCGGCCCGTTCCCAGGCCTGGTTTGTCAACGTTGGGACGCGACGGTTTCGTGCCAACGTTGTCCACACCAATCCACAGGCATTCACAGCTTTTATCCCCAGCGGTGGACAACCGGCCTCGCCGCTCCCCACAGATGTGGACAACTCCTGGGGAAATCGATGTGGACAGACACGGAGAGTCATCCGAGTTTCCACCGCCTGTGGAAGCGTGTGGATTTCCTGTTGAAGAAACTGGGGACGACGGGTCGGAAGCGTCTCGACGCTGTCCACAGACCTGGGCACAAACCCGGTGGATAAGCGGTGGATAGCCGGTGGACAACGGTGGACAACCGCGATCGGCCCGCCGGCTGTGGACGCAGACCCGGGTTTATACCCGGGTTTCCCACATGTGAATCACCGGTGGATAACCTCTTGACCTGCACTAACTTGAGTTCTCCACAGTGTGCACAGGCCCGATGAAGACGACTAGTTATCTCTATAAGAGAAGAAAAAGAAATCAACGGCGTTGTGGAACTTGTGGATCGTCGGCCTGACGGCTCCTCGGTGCTTCAGGTCTTGAAGAGCGCACCGAAGCCAGGAGAGGGGTCGCCGGACGACCGATGCCCAGCGACAGCGGAAGACAACAGCCGAACACCACAGCGGAGGACCACAGCCGAAGACGACGGCCGAAGACCACATCAGGACGCGCACAGATCGACACGCTGACGACCTCGCCGAGACGACCTGACTTAGGGCAGGCTGGTCGGCGCTGGAAACGTGGCTCCAGGGAACGTGGTGGCAGGACGGCACCGGCACCGAGGACCGCGGGGTTGCGACAAGGCACGATGGTTCGTTGCGTTGATGGGGCTCGGCCCGGCCGACGTACGGGAAAGCTCGAAACGCAGGACCAGAAGCTGGAGAAGCAGGACACGCAGGGCTGGCACACCCCGGACCCACCGGGGCGGGTCACCAGGCGTCACCATGGTGGTCGACACTGATTAGGCCCTGATCGGCTCGGCGAATAAGGTTCGTGGGGGTCGACGACGCCCCCGATACGAGGAAGCGACGCGGAGGACAGCATGAAGTTCCGGGTGGAGCGAGACGCACTCGCCGACGCCGTGGCGTGGACGGCGAAGAGCCTGCCCAGCCGGCCGTCGGTGCCGGTGCTCGCCGGCGTCATGCTGCGCGTCACCGACAGCCGCCTCCAGGTCTCCGGCTTCGACTACGAGGTGTCCAGCCAGGTCACCGTCGACGTGCAGGCCGACGCCGACGGCGCCGCTCTGGTCTCCGGCCGTCTGCTCGCCGAGATCACCAAGGCGCTTCCGGCCAAGCCGGTCGACATCGCCGCCGTCGGCAGCCACCTCGAGCTCGTCTGCGGCAGCGCCCGCTTCACCCTGCCGACGATGCCCGTCGAGGACTACCCGAGCCTGCCCGAGATGCCGTCGAGCGCCGGCACGGTCGACGCCGCCGCCTTCGCCGCCGCCGTGGCCCAGGTGGCCATCGCCGCCGGCCGCGACGAGACGCTGCCGATGATGACCGGCGTGCGCATCGAGCTGAACGGCTCCACGATGGCCATGCTCGCCACCGACCGCTACCGCCTCGCCATGCGCGAGATGGAGTGGAACCCGGACGACCCCGAGATCAGCCTCAACTCGCTCGTCCCGGCCAAGACGCTGAACGACACCGCCAAGACCCTCGGCCCGCTCGGCGGCTCGGTGATCCTCGCGCTGGCCCAGGGCAACGCCGGCGAGGGCATGATCGGTTTTGCCGGCGGCACCCGCCGCACCACCAGCCGCCTGCTCGACGGCGCCAACTACCCGCCGGTGCGCTCGCTCTTCCCGGCCAGCAGCAACGCGCAGGCCCAGGTCGGCGTGGCCGCGCTCGTCGAAGTTGTGCGCCGTGTGGCCCTGGTGGCCGAACGCACCACTCCGGTGCTGCTGAGCTTCAGTGAGGACGGTCTGGTCGTCGAGGCCGGTGGGACGGAGGAGGCGCGCGCCAGCGAGGCCATGGAGGCCACCTTCACCGGTGAGGCGCTGACGATCGGCTTCAACCCGCAGTACCTCATCGACGGCCTGCAGAACCTGGGCTCGCCCAACGCGATCCTGTCCTTCGTCGACGCGTTCAAGCCCGCTGTGATCTCCCCCGCATCCGAAAACGGCGAAATCGTGCCGGGATACCGCTATCTGATCATGCCGATCCGGGTAACCCGCTGATACTGAAGGTTATTCAGGCGATTTGCCGCAGGTCACCGCTTAGGTGTCCAACGGCCTGAATAATCTTCACCGGGCACGAAGCAACGCTCATCTAGGGGGACACCATGCAGCTCGGCCTCATCGGTCTCGGCCGAATGGGTGGGAACATGCGCGACCGGATCCGCGCAGCCGGACACGAGGTGGTCGGTTACGACCACCACCCGGAGAACAGCGACGTGGCCAACCTGGCCGAACTCGTCTCGAAGCTGGCCGCTCCGCGGGTCGTCTGGACCATGGTCCCGGCCGGAAAGATCACCGAAGACGCCATCACCGAACTCGCCGGGCTGCTCGAGCCGGGCGACATCATCGTGGACGGCGGAAACTCCAAGTTCACCGACGACGCTCCGCGGGCCGAGCGGCTCAAGCCCAAGGGCATCAAATACCTCGACTGCGGCGTCTCGGGCGGCATCTGGGGCAAGGACAACGGGTACGCCCTGATGGTCGGCGGTGACGCCGAAGACGTGGCCCGGGTCCAGCCGATCTTCGACGCGCTCAAGCCGGCCGGCGAGTTCGGCTTCGCGCACGCCGGCACGCACGGCGCCGGCCACTACGCCAAGATGATCCACAACGGCATCGAGTACGGGATGATGCAGGCGTACGGCGAGGGTTACGAGATCCTCATCGCGTCCGAGCTCGTCCACAACGTGCCCGCCGTGATCAAGAGCTGGCGCGAGGGCTCGGTCGTCAAGTCGTGGCTGCTCGACCTGCTCGACCGGGCGCTCGACGAGGACCCGACGCTCTCCGGCCTCAAGGGTTATGTCGACGACACCGGCGAGGGCCGCTGGACCGTCGACGAGGCCATCCGCCTGGCCGTTCCGGCCCACGTCCTGGCCGCCTCGATCTTCACGCGGTTCGAGTCCCGGCAGGACGACTCGCCCGCGATGAAGGCCGTGGCAGCGCTGCGTCAGCAGTTCGGCGGCCACGCCGTCAAGCGCTGAGGCCCACGTGTACGTACGCCGGGTCGAGCTGGCCGACTTCCGTTCCTACGAGCGGGTGGCGGTCGACTTCGATCCCGGCGTGTCTGTGCTGGTCGGCCAGAACGGCATGGGCAAGACCAACCTGATCGAAGCTCTGGGCTATGTGGCCACTCTGGACAGTCACCGGGTGGCCACCGACGCTCCCCTCGTGCGGGCGGGGGCGGCCTCGGCCGTGATCCGCTGCGCGATCGTCCACGAGGGACGCGAACTGCTGGTCGAGCTGGAGATCGTTCCCGGACGGGCGAACCGGGCCCGGCTCAACCGCTCGCCGGTGCGCCGCCCGCGCGAGGTGCTGGGCGCGCTGCGTATGGTGCTGTTCGCTCCCGAAGACCTCGAGCTGGTGCGCGGTGACCCCTCCGAGCGGCGCCGCTACCTCGACGATCTGCTCGTCGCCCGCCAGCCCCGCTACGCCGGCGTGCGGTCCGACTACGACCGGGTCGTCAAGCAGCGCAACGCCCTCCTGCGTACGGCGTATCTGACCCGCAAGGTCGGCGGGAACCGGGGGCAGGATCTCTCCACGCTCGCAGTCTGGGACCAGCATCTCGCCCACCACGGCGCCGAGCTGCTGGCCGGCCGGATCGAGCTGGCCGCCGCCCTCGGGCCGCACCTGACCAAGGCCTACGACGCGGTCGCGGCCGGAAGGTCAACGGCTTCCATCGCGTACGCCTCCCGGCTCGGTGACGGCCTCACACCGGATCGCGAGGCATTGCAGCAGGCACTGCTCGGCTCGCTGGAGGAACGGCGCCCGGCCGAGATCGAGCGGGGCACCACCCTGGTCGGCCCGCACCGCGACGACATGACCCTGGCGCTGGGCGACCTGCCCGCCAAGGGATACGCGAGCCACGGCGAGTCGTGGTCGTTCGCGCTGGCGTTGCGCCTGGCCGCCTATGACCTGCTGCGCTCGGACGGCATCGAGCCGGTGCTGGTGCTCGACGACGTCTTCGCCGAGCTGGACGGCGGCCGCCGCGACCGCCTCGCCGCCCTGGTCTCGGACGCGTCGCAGCTGCTGGTCACGTGCGCCGTCCCCGAGGACGTGCCGGCCGCCCTGCGGGGCGCGCGCTTCGATGTCACTACGGGGTCGGTGAGCCGTGCCGTCTGAACCGGATCAGGACGAACCGCGCGAGGGCCACAACCGGGAGCGGCACGACGACATGGTGCGCGAACGCCACCAGGGTCTGGCCCGGGAACGGAACGCCGACCTGTCCCGCGGCCTGCGCGACGACCTCGTCCGCGAGCAGCGCCCGCCGCGGGCCCGGGGCGACCGCCCCGACGCTCCGTCCACAGCGGAACGGTTTTATCCACAGGCCGACCGGCAGGGGCTGGCCCGCGAGGAGCTGGGCGACGTCGACGACGGCTGGTACACGGCCGAGTCGGCCGCGGCCGGTGACACCCCCTACCGCCCGGACGAAGCCGACTGGGCCCGCGAACCCGACGACGGCCCCGACTGGGCGCGCGACCCTGGTGAAGGCGCCAGCCGGTCTCGTGCGTCCGGCGGCGGCTCCCGGAAGTCCCGGGATCGCGGTGAGAGCCCGTCAGCGCCCGCGCCGGATGTCGACCATGGTGCGGGCGGGGCCCCGGCCGGTTCGGAGGCTCAGGAGGGCTCTGAGGGCGCTTCCGGGCCTCAGCTGGCGCGGGCCGTGCTCGACGCCGCGCTCGCCAAGCGCCGGGATGCCGCCGCCCGTAATCCCCGCCGCCGTTCCGGCACCGGCGAAGGATCAGGCCGGCGCCTCCGTGGTTACTCCGGTCCCGGCCCCGACCCGCGCGACCCCCAGCTCTTCGGCGACATGCTGCAACGCCTGATGAAGGCCCGCGGCTGGGAGCGCCCCAAGGCCGAGGCCACGGTTTTCGGCGCCTGGGAGAAGGTGGTCGGCCCCGAGATCGCCGCGCACAGCCGCCCGGTCAAGCTCGACGCCGGCGTGCTCACGGTCGAGGCCGAGTCGACCGCCTGGGCCACGCAGCTGCGCCTGCTCGCGGCCACCCTGTTGCGCAACATCGCCGGCGAGGTCGGCCACAACGTCGTCACCAAGCTCAACATCCACGGCCCGGCCGCCCCGTCGTGGAACAAGGGCCCGCGCCGCGTGCAGGGCCGGGGCCCGCGCGACACCTACGGCTGATAGACCCGCCCGATCGGCAGCGACGGGTTCGCGGCGGCGTGTTCGGCCAGGTCAGGGTCGTTGAGCAAGGCCAGGATCCGGTCCACCGGCAGCTGTGGGCAAGAGCTCATTGCTTCCCGTACGCGACGGGACGGGTCCCCGAGCAGCCGCGCAACCACCTGTGGATCGACCTGTGGATCGCGCGCCGCCAGCCGCCGTACCGCGGGATCGTCGTGGTCGGCGAACCGTGCCAGCCCTTCGACCGGGAACCGCGGGTGCGCACCGAGCTGGACCCGTCCACAGCCGTCGTGCGCGAGGAAGCAGTCGACCAGGAGCGACGGCGGCGCGGCCGGGTTGTGCAGGGCGGTCAGGACCCGTACGCCCAAATCGGGGTCGTCGGTGGCCGGCGTGACCTCGGGATGGCGGGCCGCACGCCGCCGCAGCAGCGGATTGACCGACCGCGCCCACCGCAGCGCGTCCTCCCACGACGGCGTCCGGGAATCGCCGTGCCGGGGCTGGTCGTGAGCCGGGCACGTCCGGGCCGGCCCGTAATGCCCGTCCTCCGGCACCGTCGTGACGTCGATGTCGATGCCGGCCCGCTGCTCCTCGGTCAGGCCGGGATGCACCGACACCCGGGTCCGCACACCGGCGTCGGGGTCGGCCGCGAGCACCAGCAGCTGGTCCCCGGTCAGGTCGGCCCGTTCGGCGAGGCGCCGCCGCACTCGGGCCGAGGGGTGCCGGAGCAGCGACTCGACCACGTCGGGCGGTGTCGACGGGTTGGGCCCGACGAAGTAGAGCGCCTGCTCATCGGACAGCACCTGATCGACCAGGGCCCGCGAGAGCGGCTGCTGCAGCACCCACCAGAACCCGTGGCTGTGATGTGACGGCAGATCGGCGGGTTCCCGGAGCCGGCTGTTCTCGTCCCGTTGCCGTTCGGCGGCCCGCCGGACCTCGTCCACCGGGTCGGTGAGCAGGCGTGGCAGGTGTTCCGGGATCCAGACGGCATACAACCGGATCCGCGGATCGGGATGGACCGCGGCCGCGGCGTGGAGCCGGGGGTCGTGCCTGGTCAGGAACTCCAGCTCGCCGAAGGCCTCGGCCGGCGTGAGCAGGTCTTCGGGCCGCAGCTCGGCGACCTCGGTCAGCAGCGTCCCCAGCTCGTCGTCGGTGAGCCGCATGTGCGGAATCACGCGCACCCGCAGGCGCCAGTCGGGCGTGGCGAGCAGACGCCTTTGCAGATCGGGATCGGTCGCCGGGTGATCGGCCAGGGCGCCGAGCAGCCCGCCGGCCCGGCCCCCGGCCATGATCGCTTCCTGCAGCGGGCGCGGCACATCGGCGCGTCGCGGCAGGGCCCGGCGGAGGGCTTCGGGGGCCGTCTCCAGCAGGCTGAGCAGCACAGTTACCGGTGCGGCGGGGTTGCGGGCGATGCCGCGCAACACCGCCTCCCGGTCGCGGAAAGGCTCAGTAGTCGGCAAAGACCGCGAAGCCCCGCTCGGCGCAGCGACGGTAGAAACCGGCCAGGATGGCCAGCTCGGAGCGCGCGAAGCTCCAGTGCGGCGCGTTGCCGGCGTCGTCGCGCAGGGCCGACAGCCGCTGGTCGAGCCAGCGCAGCTGCTGCTCGGCGAGCCGGCCGGCGGCGACCGCGTTGCGCATGACGGCGGCCACCGAGTCGAACGTGACCAGGTCGCCGTGCTGCTCGTGGCCCTCGACGAACCGCTCCAGGCCGCCGGCGATCCACGCACAGCCGTCCGGGTCGATCACCGGATCTTCGTCCTCGGCCGCGGCGTCGGTGGCGTAGAGCACGCCGTCGAGACCCAGCAGAAGATCAACAAGTTCCGTGTACGCCGTGGCGCGCACCGTGCCGGTCTTGGCGATGTGCAGCGCCAGGGCTCCGGTGGGCGCGGCGATCTCGGGCGCGTCGGCGATCGCCCCGAAGTCGACGAACTCGGCGGGAGCCACCGGGTCGTAGTACTGATTCGTCCGCGGCCAGTGCACCGCGACGTTCTCCAGCCCCTTGTCGTGCGCCATGTGGGGGCCACCCCTCCTCGACCAGCGTCGCGGCCGTCCGGCCATTCACCGACCCGCGCGGGCAGAGGTTACGACACAAACGCCTGTCGTTGGGAGGCAGTGTCGCAGTGCGTGGCGACGGCGGGTAGCCGGCGTGTCGCGGCGGTCGACGCCCGGATCACTTGCCGTTGCGCGGGGCCCCCGTTCCGTGTAGGGGGAGACTGGGGAGCGACCCTCGTCGCGTCTGCGGCAATCTCAGGCACCCGGAAGGGGTGCCGTACCCTCGCCAACTCGCTTCGGCGGAGTAGAATCGATGAAGACCGGGAAAACCTCTGTGTGACGGTCACGGTTCGGTCCCGTCCGGGACTAAACGGACCTGTGTCGTCACGCTACGCGGTTTTTCCAGCCGATCACGATCCGCGGGCCTGCCGCGGCGACCGGCGTGCACGGTTCCACCGGTGGTCCGCTCGCTCCTCCCCGCGGGTTGTCGCCTGTGGCTCACCATGCCTGCCGCCGCCCGCCGCGCGCCCGCCGAACCCGTGCGTGGCCCTCCGGGGCCCGTCACGAGAAAGTGGCCGAGGGTGGCAGAGAACAAGGAATACGGTGCTGATTCGATCACCGTGCTGGAGGGGCTCGAGGCGGTTCGCAAGCGCCCGGGCATGTACATCGGCTCCACCGGCGAACGCGGTCTGCACCACCTCGTCTGGGAGGTCGTCGACAACGCGGTCGACGAGGCGCTGGCCGGTTTCTGCGACACGATCGACGTGGTTCTGCTGTCCGACGGTGGTGTCTCGGTCACCGACAACGGCCGCGGCTTCCCGGTCGACCTGCACCCCAAGCTGAAGAAGCCGGGCGTCGAGGTCGCGCTGACCGTGCTGCACGCCGGCGGCAAGTTCGACGGCAAGGCGTACGCGGTCTCCGGTGGTCTGCACGGCGTCGGCGTGTCGGTCGTGAACGCGCTCTCCAGCAAGATGTTCGTCGAGATCAACAAGTCCGGCAACGTCTACCGGCAGCACTACACGGCCTCCAAGCCGGGCCCGCTGGAGAAGGGCGAGGCCACCGACACCACCGGCTCCATGGTGCAGTTCTGGCCCGACCCGACGGTGTTCGAGACGGTCGAGTTCGACTGGCAGACGATCTACCGCCGGCTGCAGGAGATGGCGTTCCTCAACCGGGGCCTGACCATCAACCTCACCGACGAGCGGGCCGAGTCGGCCGACGACAACGGTGAGCCGCGCAAGGTCACCTTCATGTACGCGGGCGGCATCGCCGACTTCGTACGCCACCTCAACGCCACCAAGAGCGCCATCCACAAGACCGTGATCGAGTTCCAGGCCGAGGACAACGAGGCCCGCATGGCGGTCGAGATCGCGATGCAGTGGAACGAGTCGTACGGCGAGTCGGTCTACACGTTCGCCAACCGCATCAACACGCACGAGGGCGGCACCCACGAGGAGGGCTTCCGGGCCGCGCTGACCGGCGTCGTCAACCGGTACGGCAAGGACAAGAAGCTGCTCAAGGGCGACCAGAACCTCTCCGGTGAAGACATCCGCGAGGGCTTGGCCGCGATCATCTCGGTGACCCTGGCCAACCCGCAGTTCGAGGGCCAGACCAAGACCAAGCTCGGCAACACCGACATGAAGAGCTTCGTCCAGAAGGTCGCGAACGAGCAGCTGGCCGACTGGTTCGACCGCAACCCGGCCGAGGCCAAGAGCATCATCACCAAGGCCGACCAGGCGGCCCGGGCCCGCATCGCGGCCCAGCAGGCGCGCAAGCTGGCCCGCCGCAAGTCGCTGCTCGAGTCGGGCTCGATGCCGGGCAAGCTGGCCGACTGCCAGTCCACCGACCCGCGCGAGTCCGAGCTGTTCATCGTCGAGGGTGACTCCGCCGGCGGTTCGGCCAAGCAGGGCCGCAACAGCCGCATCCAGGCCATCCTGCCGATCCGCGGCAAGATCCTGAACGTGGAGAAGGCCCGCATCGACCGGGTCCTCAAGAACAACGAGGTCCAGTCGCTGATCACGGCGCTGGGCACCGGCATCCACGAGGACTTCGACGTCGCCAAGCTGCGCTACCACAAGATCGTGCTGATGGCCGACGCCGACGTCGACGGCCAGCACATCCAGACGCTGCTGCTCACCCTGCTGTTCCGCTTCATGCGGCCGCTGGTCGAGATGGGCCACGTCTACCTGGCCGCCCCGCCGCTTTACAAGATCAAGTGGAACAAGCGGGGCGACGACGCGCAGTACGCATACTCCGACCGCGAGCGTGACGGCCTGATCGCCCTGCGTCAGCAGAAGAAGGCCAACGCGAAGCCGGACGACATCCAGCGGTTCAAGGGTCTCGGCGAGATGAACTTCCACGAGCTGTGGGACACGACGATGGACCCGGCCACCCGGACGCTACGCCAGGTGACGCTCGACGACGCCGCAGTGGCCGACGAGCTCTTCAGCGTGCTGATGGGTGAGGACGTGGAGGCGCGGCGCTCGTTCATCCAGCGCAACGCCAAGGACGTGCGGTTCCTCGACATCTAGATGGCCGCCCGGGGGAGCTGTATCCACAGCGTCCCCGGGCTTTCCACAACGTTATCCACAGCAGGATGCGTAGTTTCGCCGTACATGTCTGGTTTTACCTTGAGTAAGGGTTAACAGTGACTGACACTCCCGAAGCGCCCGACGGCGACGAGGCCCCGGACACCGGCGGCGTGGCCCAGCGGGTCGAGCCCGTCGGCCTCGAGGTCGAGATGCAGCGTTCCTACCTCGACTACGCGATGAGCGTGATCGTGGGCCGCGCGCTGCCCGACGTCCGCGACGGCCTCAAGCCCGTACACCGCAAGATCCTTTACGCGATGTACGACTCCGGCTTCCGGCCCGACCGCGGCTACGTCAAGTGCGCCCGCGTCGTCGGCGACGTGATGGGCAACTACCACCCCCACGGCGACTCGTCGATCTACGACGCCCTGGTGCGCATGGGCCAGCCGTGGTCGCTGCGCTATCCGCTGATCGACGGCAACGGCAACTTCGGCTCGCCCGGCAACGACCCGCCGGCGGCCATGCGCTACACCGAGTCGAAGCTCTCGCCTCTCGCCATGGAGATGCTGCGGGACATCGACGAAGACACCGTCGACATGCAGGACAACTACGACGGTCGTACGCAGGAACCGACGATCCTGCCCGCGCGCTTCCCGAACCTGCTGGTCAACGGCTCCGAGGGCATCGCCGTCGGCATGGCCACCAAGATCCCGCCGCACAACCTGCGCGAGATCGCGGCCGCCGTGCAGTGGCAGCTCGACAACCCGGACTCCGACGAGGCGACCGCGCTCGAAGCGATGCTCGAGCTCGTCCAGGGTCCCGACTTCCCGACGTACGGGCTGATCGTGGGCCGGCAGGCGATCCAGGACGCGTACCGCACCGGCCGCGGCTCGATCCGCATGCGGGCCGTGGTCGAGGTCGAGGAGGACCCGCGCGGCCGTCCCCAGCTGGTCGTCACCGAGCTGCCCTACCAGGTCAACCCCGACAACCTGGCCGAACGCGTGGCCGAGCTGGTCAAGGAGGGCAAGCTCACCGGCATCGCCGACATCAAGGACGAGTCGTCCGGGCGTACGGGAATGCGGTTGATCATCGTCCTCAAGCGGGACGCGGTCGCCAAGGTGGTGCTCAACAACCTCTACAAGCACACCCAGCTGCAGGAGACGTTCGGCGCGAACATGCTGGCCCTGGTCGACGGCGTGCCCCGCACGCTGAACCTGGCCCAGTTCATCCGCTACTACGTCGACCACCAGATCGAGGTCATCCGCAGGCGTACGGCCTTCCGTCTGCGCAAGGCCGAGGAGCGCGCCCACATCCTGCGCGGCCTGGTCAAGGCGCTCGACATGCTCGACGAGGTCATCGCCCTGATCCGGCGCTCGCCGACGGTCGAAGACTCGCGTCAGGGCCTGATGCAGCTGCTCGACGTCGACGAGGTGCAGGCCACCGCGATCCTCGACATGCAGCTGCGCCGCCTGGCCGCCCTCGAGCGCCAGCGCATCATCGACGAGCTGGCCAAGATCGAGCTCGAGATCGCCGACCTCAAGGACATCCTGGCCAAGCCGGAGCGGCAGCGGGCGATCGTCTCCGAGGAGCTCGGCGAGATCGTGCAGAAGTACGGCGACGAGCGTCGTACGCAGATCATCCCGTTCGACGGCGAGGTCTCGATGGAAGACCTCATCACCCGCGAAGACGTTGTGGTGACCATCACACGTACGGGATACGCGAAGCGCACCAAGGTCGACCTCTACCGCTCGCAGAAGCGCGGCGGCAAGGGTGTGAGCGGCGCCACGCTGCGGCAGGACGACATCGTGTCGCACTTCTTCGTGATCTCGACCCACGACTGGATCCTGTTCTTCACGAACAAGGGCCGCGTCTATCGGGCCAAGACGTACGAGCTTCCCGAGGCGGCCCGGGTGGCCAAGGGTCAGCACGTCGCGAACCTGCTCGCGTTCCAGCCCGACGAGCACATCGCCCAGGTCATCCAGATCCCGAACTACCAGGTCGAGCCGTACCTTGTGCTCGCCACCAAGAATGGGCTCGTGAAGAAGACCCGGCTCGAGGAATTTGACTCCAACCGCAGCGGTGGCATCATCGCCATCAACCTGCGGGAGGACGACGAGTTGGTGGGCGCGACGCTGGCGGCACCGGAGAACGATCTTCTGCTCGTCTCCAAAAATGCTCAGGCGATCCGATTCAACGCAACCGACGAGGCGCTGCGTCCTATGGGTAGGGCCACCTCGGGCGTCATCGGCATGCGCTTCAGCGGCAGCGACGAGCTCCTGGCCATGGAAGTGGTCCGGGAGGGCATGGATGTGTTGGTCGCCACCGACGGTGGGTATGCGAAGCGGACGCCGATCGAGGAATATCCCGTGCAGGGCCGGGGCGGCAAGGGCGTCCTCACCGCGAAGATCACGGAGCGCCGTGGTGGACTGGTGGGGGCACTCGTGATCGACCCGGAGGATGAACTATTTGCCATCACCAGCAATGGTGGTGTCATCCGGACTCCCGTGAAGCCTGTACGGCGCACGCGGGATCGGAACACAATGGGGGTCAAGCTGATGGACCTCCCAGAAGGTGTAACCATCGTGGCGCTTGCTCGCAATGCCGACGAGCCTGACGAACAGGACTAGTTGATGCCGGAGACACAGGCGAAGTCGGGGGCCACGGGAGGCTCAGCGACTCCGAACGAGGCGGCCAAGAAAGACGGCGCCGCCCCGAACGGAGCCGGCGCCGCGGCTCGTGCGGCAGCCCCCGCTGACGCCCCGGCCACGCCGAAGTTCACCCGCGCGCCGGGCATGGCCCCGCCGCCGGGTGAGCCGCCCGCCGACCACGACGGTCAAGACTCGAAGCGTCCCGGTGGGGGCGTGAAGGGTTCGGCCAGCGTGCCGACCGTCACCAAGGGCAAGGGCGCGGCCCCCGGCAGCAGCTCGGGCCGGGTCAGCGTGCCGCCGGCCGGCAACAAACCCGGCGCCCCGGCCGGCCCGCAGCAGCGGCCCGGCGGAGAACCGGCCAAGGCGGCCCGCCCGGCCAGCGTTCCCGGCGGAGCCACCGGTTCCGCCGCGGTCGGCGCGGCCCGGGTCACCGAGGCGGTCCGGTCGGCGCGGTCCACGGTCACGTCGGCGGCCGCGCGTGGTCCCCGGCGGGCCCGGCTCAACCTCAAGCGGATCGACCCCTGGTCCGTGATGAAGTTCTCGTTCGCCGTGTCTGTGGTGCTGTTCATCGTCGTGGTCGTGGCCACCTCGGTGCTCTATCTCGCACTCGACGCCATGGGTGTCTGGGGCGAGGTCAACACCAGCCTCAAAGAGCTGGTGACCGCCACCGGCAGTGAGAACGGGTCGTCCAGCGGCGGCTTCCAGATCACCGCCTGGGGCGTCATCGGCACGTCGATGCTGATCGGCGCGGTCAACGTGGTGCTGTTCACCGCGCTGGCCACGCTCGGTGCGTTCATCTACAACGTCTGCGCCGACCTGGTGGGCGGGGTCGAGCTGACCCTGGCCGAGCGGGACTGACCGACGAACACGGGTCAGGGGGCCACCCCCGTTTTGGTGGCTCCCGACCCTGTGCGGTAACCTTCGGTGTCGCACTTGAGGGGCTATAGCTCAGTCGGTTAGAGCGCAGAGCTGATAACTCTGAGGTCGCTGGTTCGATTCCAGCTAGCCCCACGAGCGGCGGGTGTTCTTTGTCTGCGGAAAGCGCAGACGGTGACCGCTCGTCATGCTGGCTCAGGGGGCCGAGCCCCCTGAAACCCCACGGTGCGGTGGCCGCTCTTCGCGGGTCGGTCACGGTGGTGACTCGTGGCCTTCGGCCACATCGGGGGCCTCGCCACGAAGCAAGAACTACTGCTTTTGGTCGGCCGCATCCTAGGAGAGCTAGATGTTCAAGAAGCTCCTGATTGTTGCTGGTGTGGTGGGGGCGGCTGCCCTTATCTTCAAGAAGGTCAAGGCGTCCAGTGATGAGCGGGCGCTCTGGCATGAGGCGACTACCGCTCCTGACCTTCGGTAACTGTTGGTTGGTTGTTTGGGGGCCCTAGCTCAACTGGCAGAGCACCGCCTTTGCAAGGCGGGGGTTAGGGGTTCAAGTCCCCTGGGCTCCACAAGAGAAGGCCTGTGAGCAGGCCCGATGCGATACCAAGATTTTTCGGCCCAGATCCGGGCCCAGATCGGCCCCGATCACCAGCGTCCCCCGATGATCGGTTTAAGGGCCTCGCCGACGATCCCGCGGCGGCGCTCGGCCCGCGGCCAGAAGTGCACGTAGACCTCCAACGTCAGCTGCAGCGTGGCGTGCCGCAGCGCCCGCTGGACGTCCTTCGGGTCGACGCGTTCGGCGATCAGCTTGGTCGCGAAGTAGTGCCGCAGGGCGTGGAAGCCGCTGTGCTTCGGGTCTTCGGGCCAGCCGGCCAACCGCCGCCACTTGACCCACTCACCCGACCACGTGCGGTCGGTGAACGGATTCCCGTGGGTCGTGGTGACCAACAGCGGCACGCGGCGACGGACCGGCCGCCCGGCGGTGAGATCCAGCATCTCCACCTCGACAGGCGGGAACTGCTGCCGATGCCAGGCCAGGCCCCGGGCCACCATCGGATCCAGGTCGACCGTGCTGCTCGCGGGATCGAACGTCCGCACGCCCTTGGGCAGCCGCAGGTGGTGCCCGCCTTCGTACTCGCTCGGCTCGTAGCCGAGCTGCTGCACCACGTGCAGTTCGCCGTGCTCGGGCTCGAAGCACCGCGGCCCGTCCTCCACGCCCAGGGCCTCGCCGATGCGCAGGGCCTCACCGGCGCCGAGCAGCAGCACGAGGTGGTACCGCTCGGGCACCACCTCGAACAGCCGGATGACGTCCTGGTCACTCGGCACCCATTTCGGCGTGCGGGTCAGACCCCGGAACACCTGGGACAGCTTGATCCCGTCACAGGGGTTCGCCGGGAGCGCCCCGTCGACCACTGCCGCTGCACAGATTGCGTCGAAGAGCTCGAAGTACAGCCGCACGCTGGACGGCGCGACCCCGTCCGCGAGGCTGCGCGTCAGCCACATCAATACCTCTGTCTGCGTGACCGCGCGAAAGATCCCCGGGAAGGCCAGCTTGAGGTGCAGCCGGATGTTCGACTCGATCCGGCCGCGGGTCTCGATGCCCCACGTGATGACCCGAGCCTCGCGCCATCGGTCCGCGTACGACGGGAACGTGACGTTGCGTTCGCTGTGTTCGAGTCGGACCTCCGGCGCGATGCCGGTCCGGCAGGCGGCGTCGAAGTTCTTGGCGTCGTCCTCTCGCTCGAACATCTGCTCGCGCGGTTCACCCGCGGCGTCGGTGTATGTCACCCGCCAACGCTTACCCCGGCCGTACTTGGCGGTCTTGAGCCGCTGGCCGTTCGGGCCTTTCTTGGTCTTGAACCAGACGTCATGAACACCCACGGTGGGCTACCGCCTTTCAGGCTCCCGGTCCCCGACGCAGGAGTCGAGCCATTCGGCGAAGCGGCGCTTGGGGATAACCCAGCGACCGCCGAGCTTCTTAGCGGGGATCTCGCCGATACGGATCAGGGCGTAGGTGCCACCGAGCGAGATCCGGAGGATCTGGCTTACCTCTTTGACGGTGTAGACCCCGCTGCCGCCGAGTTGGGTGACCGGGGCGGGGTGCTCGGTGCCGGTGTCCGGAGGCGGCTGGGGCCGGTCGGGGAAGGTGTAGACGGTGGCGTTCATCGGGTGTTCTCCTGTCGCTTCGAGGTCGGGTTTTCGTTGTGCTGCAACGGTTCCGGGGTCATGGTTCTGGTCTCCTTCTGGGTGACGCTGAGATAGGTGCGGCACTCTCCCTGGTGGGAGCCGTGCCGGGTTGTGGACCGGTAGTCAGCGGTCGGGCCGTAGAGGTGTTGGAAGTGTTCGATCAGGTGGGCCTTGTGTGCGGCGACGGTGTCGGCCGGGCCGACGAGCCGTACCGCGATCAGCGGCCGGGGTCGTGCAGTCATTCGAGGGGTTCCTTCCGGGAATCGGGTTGAGAGCCACGGAGAGGGCACAGAAGTGGCCGGGGTGGGTTTCCCCTAGCGCTGTGGAGTTGTCAAAGAACACCGTCCGGGTTGCCTTGACGGTCAACCGGCCGGTCAGGCCGCGCGGCTGGTCAGGTACTCGCGGGCCGTGTTCTGGTGCTCTCGGGCCATCTGAGCGGACGTGTTGGCGAGCATGGCGTCGGCTGGGGTGCGCCAGCCGGAGCCGACGAACTCGAGGAAGTTGACGATCAGGGTCGTCGGTTCGCCCGCGGGTTCGGCCGTGTCGGGGCCGGCTGTTTGGGTTCGGCGGAACGCGATGCGGTTGCTGCGTAGCAGGGCGAAGGTGATCGAGTAGCGGCGGGACTTGGTGAGGAAGTGGCCGCCGTAGCCGAGCATGTGCGCCCACCGGCGTAGCCGCCACCACTCGCGGGGACGGCCGAGCATCCAGCACGCTTCCACCAGCCGTTCGGTGTGCGTGCCGTCCGGGTCGGCGTAGACGTTGACTGTCTCGTCCGTCAGCCGCGTCGATGCGTGCCCGGTGACTTCGGTCGACTTCGTGGCGTACTTCGCCAGGTAGGCGGCGACTTGGGCGTCCGTGACCTCGCCATCGGCGGCGACAGTGATCACCTTGGTCAGGATCTGGTCACCCCAGCCGATCCGCCAGCCCTCGGGCGCGGCCGGGTGCGGGTCGGTGGTGAATCCGACCGTCGCAGCGGCGTGGTCGATCGCGTCGACCAGGTCCTGAGCGTCGATCCCCACGGGCGGCGAGACGATCGCGGTCGGATCGGCCGGGTCGACGCCGTCGAGGCGGACGATGGCGTGGAAGTGCACGCTCCCGCGTCGCTGCATCTCGGCGGCTTTGCCGAACGACAGCCGTACCGGCGGCACTACACGCAGCTTGCCTGAGGCGGAAAACGTTGCCACGTAAGGGATCCCGCGGGCGCGGCACAGCCGCCGCACGTAGCGGTTGATGGCGATCGTGGTCCGGCGCCACAGCTCTCCTGCGGTGAGGTTCCAGACGGCTTGGGCGTCATGGTCGTAGCAGTCGAGACACAGCGGGGTCCCGAGGTTGCGGTCCGTGGCCGCGTGGCGGGCGAAGCAGACCAGCCGGACGCCGTGCTCGCAGACCATGAAGTCGCGGCGGGCGTGGCACGGTTCCGGACGGCAGTCGCAGTCGGCCCGGCGGGCGCACGTATGCCGCTTGACGTTGCGGGTGTGGACCTCACCGAACGAGGGCGCGGTAAACGTCGGGAACACCGCCGGGTGCCGGGCCACGTCCTCGGGGATGCCTTTGCCGCCGACGAGACCGGACCGGACGACCTGGTAGGCGTCGCGCTGGTAGAGCTTCGAACACGACGGGCAGACCGAGGCACGGCGGTTGCCGCAAGGTTTGTAGATCACCCCGTCCGGCATGTCCGCGGTGTGGCGTTCGGCGAGGAGTCGTCCGGTGGCGGCTTCGACGGTGGCGATGGTTCCGGCCAGCCGGACCGGCCGCATGCATGCGGACGCGGTTTGGACGTGGCTGAGCCAGGCGGGGAAGTCGTCGCGGGCCGCACGGGCTACGGCTTGGGCGTGCAGGTCTGTAGAGCGGGCGAGCCATTCGAGGCGCATCGCGGTGGTGGGCTCGGCGTACGGGGCCGCACCCGAAACCGTGGTGGTTTCGGGTGTGGCGCTGAGCGTCGAGACAGTCATCGCAAGCTATCCAGGCGATTGCGAGTACCGGCGACGGTGTGGATACGGACGACCGAGCCACCGACAGCAGACCCGGTCGGACCCGGCAACGCGGTGGCCGGCACGACGGTTCCCCGAGTGCGGACCGCGGGCAGATCCTGGTTCCGGGCACTGTGAAGCGCCCGCGTCACCGTGGCCGGCTGGTGGCGGGGTGTCGTGGTCTGGGCAGCGTCCGGCTCGGTGACAGGGGTGTCGATGGCGGGACGGGCGAGACTCGGCACCGGCCGCAGCCGGACAGGTGGGCAGGCGTAAACGGGCCAGGCCAGGACAGCCGGCGGGGCGGCCGGGAGACCGGCGGCGGCACCACGAGTGCGGGCGGCCGGGCGGGTGGAGGCGGCTCGGATGGCCATCTAGCTCACCGCGCTCCGACGGGAGTCGAAGTGGTGCGGGGTAGATGGGTGAGCTGACCGTCGTAGATGCGGTCGAGCAAGCTCACGTAGTAGGCGGGCATGGGGGCGCGGTGGTTCTCCCAGAGGAACAGGAGCCGCACCAGTAGGTAGACGGCGGGCAGACGGATCCCGTCACGGTCGGCCGCGATCTTCATGTGACCGATCAGTTGGACCGGGTCCCAGCCCTGGGACAGTCGCAGTTCCCGCAGCTTGGTCATCGGACTTCGACCAAGCCGTCGATGCACTCGGCGCAGTACACGCCGGTCACCGTCGAAAAGCAGGTTCCCCCGCAGTCGGGGCACAGTTCCCACCGGTAGCGGGGCCACTGGACCGCGCAGCCGGGGTCGGCGCAGTCCTGGCGGATGCATACCCGGCAGAACCCGGCATAGTTGAACTGAGGCAACGTCAGACGCAGCCCGGTCAACTCGCCGCCGGACGACGGTGTGACGGCCGGAGCCAGCAGGTCGGTCATGCCGCCACCACCACGGTGTCGAGCGGCACCGGTACGACCTCGGTTGTGGCCGTGCTGTCGTACACGTCGACGTGCACCACACCGAACGGGTCGGTGTTCGGCATACCGTTACGCGCCCAGAACGCGGCACGCGTGTGGCGGCTCTTGAACGTGTGGGCCAAGTCGAGCGCGGTCTTCCGCGCGCTCAGCGACGACCACAGCCGACGCCGACGGACCCGCAGCGTGTCCGAGCAGATCACCCGGTCCATCCGCAGCAAGTTCAACTGGCAGTCATTCGCCGCACGCGACTGCACCTCGGCCAAGCCGAGCCGAGCCAGGCCCACCGCCGCCGTCCACGCGATCGCGTCGTACGACGACAACTCCTGCAGCACTACCCCGGCCGCGTCCAACGCCACCGCGCACTCACAGAAGTTGAGCGATTCCACCTCGTCAACGCCGAACAACGGCGTCACCGACGCAGAACCGCTGCCCGCTCCATCACGGTCACGGGCCTTGAGAGAGGTACCTTGAGACAGCATCGACTGACTCCCTTCACTCGGGTGGATCGATGTCTGGCCTCGGTGGGTGGCAGCCCGCCGGGGCCTTCTTCGTCGGGCGGTAGCCCGATAGACGTAATACGTCTTTCCTCAAGCTACTGCGAGTCACCGGATAAACGCAAGACGTAAGACGTCCTATATGTGACGCGGTGGAGCCAAAAACTTGCCGAGCCTGGCTAAGGCAGCAGGCGCGCGCAGTGTCTAGACTTGGGTAAGACGTCTTACGAGGGAGCGGGGAGGGTGCGTGATCGAGCCATCTCGTTCCCAATACGTACAAATCGCCGATCTATTGCGCTCGCGCATCCAGGACGGCACCTATACTCCCGGCGCACTTCTCCCTAGCGAGGATCGTCTTGCTGAGGAGCTGGGCGTCTCTCGCGTCACGATCAACCGAGCAGTCGGTCTTCTTCGGTCATCGGGCGATGTGAGAGTGCGGCGAGGGGCCGGCAGTGTGGTCCGGTCACTACCCCGTATCCGCCGCGACGCCCAAGCCCGGTATGCGGCTCGCAGGGAAGGGACCGGAGCGGGTGAGGTTGAAGTGCGCAAGCTCAACCTCAAGTCAAGGACGGATTACCGGCGTATCGGCAAAGCTGAGACCCCGGCCGATGTTGCCAAGACTCTTGAGATCTCGCAGGACGCGCCGTCGCTCCTGCGTAGCAGGGTCCTATACGCGAATGACGAGCCTACGCAGATTGCGGACTCATATATTCCCTGGGAAATTGCAGAGGGCTGCGAATCTCTAATGCAGCCGAATGCCGGGCCGGGCGGATCGTACGGGCGGCTGGAAGATTTAGGGCACGGCCCCGTTCGGTTTGAGGAAGAAATTACGGTTCGCATGCCGACCGAGCCGGAACAGCGAACGCTGGACCTGGAGCCGCTCCAGCCAGTATTCCAGATTTGGCATGTGGCCTACACGGCCCGGAATCTACCGATCGCCGTCACTGTGCACGTAATGCCGGGGCACGTATGGACCCTGCACTATGCGTGGGATGACAAGCATTCCCAAGGAGAGTAGCGGGATGCGGGTTACGCTCGCCTCGCAGGCCGCACCGAATCGGGCCGAGAACGAGGACGCGGCAATTCATCTCGGCCAGGTCGTAGGGGTGTTCGACGGCGTAACGGAGCCGAGGGACACCGAAACCGGGTGCGCGCACGGCCCTGCCTGGTACGTGCAACGCCTGACGGCACGCCTACGAGAGGTGATCGACGAAGAGCCGGCTGTCGGCTTGTCGCCCGCTCTCGCAGCTGCGATCACTCGCGTCCGAGACGACCACGGTGGGCAGTGCGATCTGGCCAACCCAGCGACGCCCGCCGCCGCTGTCTGCCTTGTACGTGTCTGTGGCGAAAGGCTGGAGTACCTGATTCTCTCGGACTGCACGCTCGTGGTGGACCAAGGGTCGCAGGTAACCACGTTTACGGATGAGCGGTTCGCCGAGATCATCACACGGCTGCGCCTGAAGGCGTACGCGGAGGAGCCCGCGCAGGCGCCAATTCTTGGCCATACGCCCGGTAAGTACAACCTGGTGAATCAGCCCGACGGTTATTGGATCGCGGGGTCGGACCCGGAGGCTGCATATAGGGCGGTAGTCGGGGACTTGCCGCTTACCGGCTCGAAAAGGGTGCGGCGCGCCGCCCTTTTGACCGACGGTGCATCGTGCGCCGTTGACCTATACAGGATCATGGACTGGAAGACGCTCCTTGACACGCTCGGTCTCGAAGGCCCAGGGCATTTGATCAGCCTGGTACGCCAGATCGAGAACGAGGACCAAAGCAACGTCAGGTACCCGCGCTTCAAGCGACACGACGATTCGACCGCCGCCTTCTGCCAATTCGAGGAGTAGACCCGCGATGGCAAACACACCCCGGCACTCTGTCAGCGTTGCCGCTGTCGTAACGAACGACGAAGGCGAAGTCCTCGTCATCCAGCGTCGCGATAACGCTGCCTGGCAGCTTCCCGGCGGGGTGCTAGAGCTAGACGAGGTCATCGAGGACGGCGTACGGCGGGAAGTCGCGGAGGAAACCGGCGTCACGGTCGAGCCAACCCGACTGACCGGGATCTACAAGAACATGAAGCTTGGCGTCGTGGCCCTGGTCTTCCAGGCTAGGCCGATCGCGGGGTCGCCCGGTCCGACCGAGGAGTCGGTAGCCGCCGAATGGTGGCCGGCGGACCGTGTCGTCGCCGAACTAGACGGAACGTTCAAGACTCGCGTTCGCGACGCGCTCGCCTTCGACTCGTCTCCCGTGATCCGACACCACGATGGAGTCCAGTTTCTCGACGGCGACGCTAGCCAGCGCTGAGCGATGACGACGCCCAGCCTGGAGTGCCCCGCCGCTGTCAACCTCACCCGCCAGCAACTTGAGTGGCTGGCCACACTTCCGATGCCCGGCTACGGGATAGAGCCAGTTCTGACGTGCAGCCTGGAGGTAGGGCACGTCGGGCCGCACGCGAGCATCGCTCAGCACTCCGGTGACACGCAATGGTGGGCACACTGGACACTCCTTGCCTCGGAGATCAAGCCGCTACCGGCATGTCCCGCCCTACGCGTGGATGATCCATTGGTTGACGTAGACGACAACCTCTGTTTGCTCTTCGAAGGTCATCCAGGGCACCACGTCTACTGAGCCAACAGCCGTTCGATAGCCGATCGCAGCCGAGGTATGTCCGAAGAATTCTGATACTTCATGTCTTTCATCTCGATCACGTGAATTCGATTTTTTTCGAGCCCCAGCCATACGTGGCTCGGTGCGGCTTTGGCCACGATGAGAATATGATCGGTGGGTCGCAAGTTTTCTGCTTGCCGAAGATATGTTCGGCGCAAATATGGCGTCGGTACCAACTGAAGCTTCAGGGCGATCAGGATCCGCCGCTTGCCATCGACTGTTTCCACGCCTGCATCGAACCCATAATCACCTTTCACCGCGATGGCGCTGTCGATCAACCGGACCGACGGTAGCTCTTCTACCGCTTCACGCAGGGATTCGAGCGCGAACGCGTAGAACGCCGCTACCTCGACAGCTTCCGCCGAAACCCCCGCGAGCTGTGGAACAGCCCGGCTTAGTTCTGCAGCGCGGCGCGCTTCCTGAGGCTTTTCCTCTGGCGGTGCCTCGGCAACGGTTTCCTGGATGTACTGCTCGACGGCTTGCCACTCGGCCTCGTTGTCGCCGACTTTCAGCCTGCTCGGGAGTCTCCCGCTCATCGACACGAGCGAGAACACTGCGCCGACGAGCAAAAGAGCGACGGGACCCGCCTCGACGTCCGTAGTGAACACGGCTGTGCCCCCGGCGCCGAGACTGCTGATGCCGAGGAATCCAGCGAACCAGCGCCACGACGTCTTCATCTGAGACTGGCCCGACGGGCGCACAACTGGCGGCGTGGGCTCGTCTGGCGCCTCGGGCTCAGTCACCGATCGACCATACGGCCAGTAGTCAAGAGGGCAGGCAACCGGGGAATGACTGGCGCTTCGGCGGTGAGAACTTTCTATACGTCTTCAAGGCGCGGCACGGGATCGACGCCTTGCCGCTTCGCTCTCGGCGTCGACCCGGCCGCGCAACGCCAGCTACCAGCGGACACAAAGAAGCCCGGCAGTCACCCCGGAGGGGACTGCCGGGCTTCTTGAGGTCTGGAGCAAAACCGGTGCCCTCACCACAGTGTTAAGACGTCTTATCCCGTGGGCAGCTCGTCTTCCTGCGACGGGACCGACGCTGGTTAGGCCATTTCCCGGGCGGTCAGCTCGCGCGTCGTTTATCACGGAACGGCAACGAATTACACCGTTGCCACCGGCCATTTCCGGATTCGTACGGCCTCTGACAGCATGGCGACGTCTACTTGGGACCCCCTCCCAGCAGGAGTTTCACCCCGCGTACCGAAGTCATCCGGCCCGAGACCCGCTGAGCCTCGTTTTTGTCAGGGGAGTCTGGGACTCTCTGGAGGTTCCTACGAGAAAGGAGGTGCAATGCCCGACCGGCCCCGTCGGCCGCGATGGTGGGAGATCCTCGTTCGCGTGCTCTACGCGATCGCCGCTCTCACCGGTGCTCTGGCCACTCTGGTCACCGCGGTGAACGGGTTGGAACTCTTCTAGCGCCAACTAGAAGACGCCCCAACCCGGTCCACCAACTACCTATCCCTACTACCTGGGGTCCCGCTCCCGGCTCTGACCGGATCCATGGGCGCGGGGCCCCTTCCATGTCGCAACGATCGACCGGATAGTCCGGTCAGTCAAGCCACGACTTGACAGTATGACCAAGGTACGACATTTATCTGACCGGGAACAACCTCGGACCGACCTTGAGCTGCGAAAACGTCTATCTCGCAAGGGCGTTCGAGTGACCTGCTCTGACTGGTGCCGGTACGGGCGACTGCAGGACCGGCGAGGGGACTGCTCCGATCACGGCTCCCTTGGGTCAGAGCGAGGTAGGCGCTCCCGCTCGACAAAGGCGGAAGCGTCCTGAGCCCGACGTCAAGGACTCTGACCGCGCGCTCAGCGCGAAGCTACCTCCCCGCCGTAGAGTCGACGAGCTTGCCTCCGGCGGCCGGGGCGCTGCCCCGAACCCCGAAGAGACCTGCCTCCGGCGGGCGCTCGGGAAGAGGCTTCCAGGAACGCGCCGTAGGCAAGTCACATCGCGCGGTGGCCGGCAAGCGGTGGGGCGTGCTTGCCGGCCACCGCGCGATGTGATTGGGCAGAGCCCGCGCCCCGGGAAGCCTCGGCCCCCTCCGTTGCCGAAAGATCATCGGGCCCAGATCCGGCCCAGATAAAAGCCGACAGCGCGCGATTACCGCCGACAACCGCCTGTACCAAGCGCCAGATCAAAGGCGATACGCGCGCCGAAATGTCCACGATCCGTCGTTAGGGGTTCAAGTCCCCTGGGCTCCACACATAGATCCCTCCGGCTGAAGCCGGGGGGATTTTTGCGTTCCTCCGGGGATATGTCGACCGGGTCCGGGGGCTCGTGGGTTGTGGACGTTTGATCTACTGGGCGCCGTGCGACGGCGTGCGGTTCTTACGTTGATGGCGGGTGGGGTGCTGGCGGGCTGTGGGTCCGAGCCGGCCCCGGCCCCGGCGCCATCGTTGCCGTCGCCGTCCTCGGTTGCTCTGGGGCGGGAGGCTGTTGCGGCTGACTACTCCTGGTTTGCGCAGGTGGGGGATCTGCGTAAGGGGTTCTGCTTTGTCTGGGTGGGCAACGTGCGGCCGGCTCAGGTGCTTGAGCGGATGGGCGCCAAGGAGCTCGAGCGCATCGGGTGGCAGCAGATGGTGGGGGCGGGGGACGGGCAGCGCGGGGCCATCGAGAAGTACTACTTCGGGGTTTCGCGGCTTGATGACTCGTGGTCGCTTGTCGTCGAGGACAACGGGACGCTGGGGCTCGCGGACGAGTTGCTGAGGCCGCTCTCGGTGGGGACGACCGTGGTCTGTCTGTATCGCGGGGCGGACGGGCGGGGGCGGTTCCTGGTTCTCGAGGACGAGGCGGTGCAGCTCGCTCTCGATCCGATGGAGGCCGGTCGGCGCACCGGGGCGAAAGCGTCGGAACTGGGGACACAGATCGCGGCGGCGGGACTGGGTGGGTCGGCGGACCCTACGGCGGCGGGGTTTGCGCTGGCTGAGCGGCTTACGGGCGTACGGCTCAGCCTGGAGATGCTCCAGGAACGGACGTATCTCTTCAGCGAGGTCCCAACCGGTCAGCGAAAGAGTCAATAGCCGTTCGGTTGTTGCATCGGCGATCGCGTACGCGCCAATATCCACGCGTGACGATGCGCACGGGCGATCTGCTCACCATCGGTGAAGCCGCGATCCTGCTGAGGTTCTCGCGGCGCCGGGTGCTGGACCTCTGCGCCCGCGGCCTCCTTCCGTACGTCGTGATCGGCTCGCACCGACGGGTGCGCCGGGCCGACGTCGAGGCGCTGATCCACCCGGTACTCACCCGGGCCGAACTCGAACAGCTGTGGCTGCACCAGGCCATCGCGGCCCGGCTCGCCGCGTCGCCCGCGGCCGTGCTCGCCCTCGCCGAGATCAACATCCGCCGGCTGCGACGCCTGCACCCGGGCGGCAGCGAATGGGAATGGCTCGACCGGTGGGAGGTGCTGCTGGCCGGCGAACCCGCCGCCGTGCTCGACGCGTTGACCTCCCCGGCCCAATACGCGGTCCGGCTGCGTTCCGCGTCACCGTTCGCGGGCGTACTGTCCGAAAGGGAGCGTCGGGCCGTTCTCGAGGCCCTCACCGAAAGCCGCCGTGACCAGGCACGACCCATGAGACTGGCCAGTCTCGAACGGGTCATGCGCGCAGTGTGAGTCCGCTCATGCGCACCGCATGAGTCCTCCATCACAAAACTACAAAAGCATCTTATGTAATTTGCCGCGTCGGGCGGATAGTGAATCGGTTCCATGATTCACCTCGCGCGATGCAGCGCCCGGGAGGTTCCGATGGCGACCACGATCCCCCACTTCACCACCACCGCGACAAAACTGCAGGGCGTCCTCGAGGCGCTGCTCCAGACCCCGATTCCCGTACGCATCCGCGCCTGGGACGGCTCCACCGCCGGTCCCGCCGACGGGCCCGTCCTGGTCATCCGCCACCGCCGTGCGCTGCGCCGCCTGATGTGGCAGCCCAACGAGCTCGGCCTGGCCCGGGCCTACGTCGCCGGCGAGATCGACGTCGAGGGCGACCTCTACGAGATCCTCAACCGCCTGGCCGCGCTGGTCTGGCGGTCCCCGGACATCAAGGACGTGCCGATCCGGGCCGTCGCGGGTGATCTCGTACGCCTCGGCGTGCTGGGCACCCAGCCCAAGCCACCGCCGGAAGAGATGGTCGTCACCGGCACCCGGCACAGCAAGCGCCGCGACCGGCAGGCCATCAGCCACCACTACGACGTCGGCAACGACTTCTACCGGCTCGTGCTCGGGCCCAGCATGGTCTACTCCTGCGCCTACTGGACGTCCGGCGAGCCCGGCTACGACCTGGCCGACGCCCAGCGCGACAAGCTCGACCTGATCTGCCGCAAGCTCGGCCTCCAGCCGGGACAGCGGTTGCTCGACGTCGGCTGCGGGTGGGGCAGCCTGGCCATCCACGCCGCCCGCGAGTACGGCGTGCGGGTCGTCGGCATCACGCTCTCGACCGAGCAGGCGGAGTTCGCCCGCAAGCAGGTCGCCGAGGCCGGGCTGGAGGGGCGGGTCGAGATCCGGGTCGAGGACTACCGCGACCTCGAGGACGGGCCGTTCGACGCGATCTCCAGCGTGGGCATGGCCGAACACGTCGGCACCGAGCCCTACGCGGAATACGCGGCCATCCTCTATGCCCAGCTCAAGCCGGGTGGGCGGCTGCTCAACCACCAGATCTCGCGGCTGCACCTGCCGCCGAAACAGCCGCACCAGCCGCGCAGCTTCATCGACGCGTACGTCTTCCCCGACGGTGAACTGGCGCCGGTGGGCACCACGGTCACGATCCTCGAACAGGCCGGCTTCGAGGTACGCGACGTGCATGCGCTTCGGGAGCACTACGGCCGCACGCTGCGGGCCTGGGTCGCGAACCTGGAGTCGGACTGGTCGACGGCCGTGCGGCTCACCTCGCCCGGACGGGCCCGCGTGTGGCGGCTCTACATGGCGGCGTCGGCGCTCGCCTTCGAGCAGTCACGTATCGGGGTCAACCAGGTCCTGGCGGTGAAGGATCACCGTGACGGAGCGAGTGACATGCCTCCTACGCGCAGTGACTATTCGGTGTGATCGGTATCGGTCTGTCCTCTTCGGCCAGTGAGAGATCCGTTACACGGGAACGAATGCGGACGTTATCCACAGGCTTCGAAGTTGTCATGCGGAACGAGCGTGGGGCCGGTTAGCCTGCGTCTCGTGAGCGAACGAAAACGGGCCGCTGCCGTGATCGTCCGGGACGGCCGCGTACTGATGGTGCATGAGCGCAGTCGGCGATCCGGTGGCGGTGAGTGGTGGACCTTGCCGGGCGGCGGCCTCGAACCGGGGGAGACCGCGGAAGAGGCCGTCCGGCGTGAGGTGTTCGAAGAGACCGGGCTGGTGGTGAGCGCGGCCCGCCACGTTCTCGAGATGCCCTACCCGTCGGGCATGACGTCGGTGTTCGCGGTGACGGTGGCCGACGGTGAGCCCCGCATCGGCATCGACGACGGGATGGGTCCGGAGTTGCTGGGGCTCGACTGGTTGCCGGCGCCGGAACTTCCGACCGAGACCACGGGCGGCGTCCCGGTGCCGCCGATGATCGTGGTCCTGCCCGCCTGATCGGGCCGCACAACGCGCCCCGGCCGTCGAGGCACGTCGGGTGCCTCCCCGCTCGTCGCTTCAGCACTTGTCAGGCGGCGTTGGTCGCTCCCGCTGCTTCCGAGCCCGCGAAGATGTGGGCGGCGGGAGCGTGCGCCACGGAACGGCCGTGCTTGGCCGGGCCGTGCGACATCGGGTGGGTGGGCAGGGCGGGTGCCGGGCCGGCCGACGGGCGCCGGGCCGACATCATCGGGCCGTGGCCGGCCGTGGGGGCGTGACCGGAGAAGCCGCCGTGGCGCTGGTGCAGAACCGTCCCGTCATCCTCCGGCCGACGGGGTTCGTCGCCGGCAGTGGTCACGGCCGCAGTCGGCGAGGGCGGCGAGATGACGCCGAGGTCAACCGTCGTCGGAAGGTGCCCGGCGCCCGGCTCCTCGCCTGGCTCCTCGTCCGGCTTGACGGTCGGCTGCCGGCCCGGAGCCGCGACTGCGGGAGTGGTCTCGGCGACCGTACGACGGCGCTCGGTGACGAAATAGCCGCAAGCGGCGGCATAGGCGACGGCGAGTACCAGACCGACCGCCCGCGTGGCCGACGAGTGGAACAGCAGGATGCTGGCGAGCAGCGAAGTCTCGGCCCACACGCCGAGCAGAACGGCGTTGGTGGTGTCGGAGCGCGACCAACGGGCCGCCGCGCGACGGGCCTGACGCTTGATCTCGTCGAGCAGCGAATGCCCGAGCCCGAGCGTCAGCGCGCCCAGCAACAGCGTCGCCGACAGCGACTGGTGATCTCCGCCGACGGACGCCGCCATGGCTGTCCCGCCGGCCAGAAGTGCCAGCCCACTGACGGTTCCGACCCGTCCTTCACGTCGCTCCCTCACACCCTCTGACGGTCGGCAGCCGAGGCCGCTTCCTGAGGAAGAGGGCCCGGGCACATCGCGGCTTGTTGACGGGCGCGCCCCACGCCCGGCCCCGAACGGGGGAGGACTACCTGGCGGGGCGGTATTGAGCGAGGATGGCGGACGTGATGGGAACCCTGAAGCTCGAGCCCGCCCAGACCCGCACCGACCTGCTCGCGACCCCGGTCGCCAAGGCGCTGACCGTCTGGCCCGAAGACGCGCCGATCGACGCGGACCAGGTGCTCGTGGCTCCGATCGACGCCCAGCTCGCCGACACGGCGGCCTTCTGCGAGGCGTACGACGTCGGTCTGGACGTCTCGGCGAACTGCGTGATCGTGGCCGGCAAGCGGGACGGTGAGACCCGCTACGCCGCCTGCATCGTGCTCGCCACGACACGCGCCGACGTGAACGGTGTCGTGCGGCGGCGCCTGGACGTCCGTAAGGCGAGCTTCGCCCCGATGGACGACGCGGTGCGTCTGACCGGCATGGAGTACGGCGGCATCACCCCGATCGGCCTGCCCGCCGACTGGCCCATCCTGGTCGACGCCCGGGTGGCCGCGACCCCGCACGTGATCATCGGCTCCGGGGTGCGGCACAGCAAGATCGCGATCGCCGGGCCGGCCCTGGGTGCCCTGCCGGGCGCCGAGGTGATCGAAGACCTCGCCAAGCTGATCGGCTGACGTATCGACGCTGGTCGATCACGTTTCACGTGGAACCTCATCGACCGGCGTCGAAATTCACGGATGGGTGGCGAGGTCTACCGACCCGCTTCGACCGCTTCCCGCCGGATGATTTCGTTGAACGCCTCGACCAGGGTCGCCGGCTCCTGCGCCCCCTGCAGGGCGAACTTCCCGTCGACGAGGAAGAACGGCACGCTCGTGATGCCCAGCTCGCGCGCCCCGGCCAGGTCGGCGTTCACGGCATCGGACCCGGCGTCGGAGTCGAGGTAGGCGGCCGCTGTCTCCGGGTTCAGCCCGGCCGTTCCGGCGATCGCGGCCAGCGCCGGTCGGGAGCCGATGTCGAGCCCGAGGGCGAAATGGGCCCGCTGCAGCGCCTTGACCATCTCGTGCTGACGCCCCAGGCCCGCGGCCCACGCGATCAGCCGGTGCGCGTCGAACGTGTTGGCGGCGATGGCCCGGTCGAAGTCGAGGGCCAGGCCCGCGCCCGCCGCAAGCGACGCAACGGCGGCGAGCATCTGGTCGACGCGCGCCGGGCTGCCGATGCCGGCCTCCATCGCCTGTCGCAGGGGAAGGCCGGGCGGGACCGGGGACGGGTCGAGCTGGAACGCCCGGTACGTCACGGTGACCTCGGTGTCGAGTTCGGCGATGGCCGACTCGAGCCGGCGCTTGCCGAGATAGCACCACGGGCAGACAACGTCGGACCAGACCTGGATATCCACGGGACGCTCCCTCAGCGTTGGGCCGCGACCTGGCGTTTCAGGCGGGACAGGATCGCCGTGCCGCCCCGGATCCGCAGCGGGCTGATCGCCTGCGACAGACCCATCCGGGCGTAGAGGTCGTCGGGCACCCCGAGGATCTCGGTGGTCGTCGCCCCCTCGAGGCCCTCGGCCAGGATGCCCGCGAAGGCCCGCGTGGTCGGCGCCTCGGGCGGGCAGTCGAAGAACACCTCGACGGTGTCGTCGGGCCGCACCGTGGCCTTGAGGAAGAACTGGGTCTGGCACTCGGGCACCTGCTCCATGCCGTCGTGCCCGGCCAGGTCGGCGGGCAGCGGCGGCATGGCGTCGGCGAACTCGAGCAGCATCTCGAGCACCACGTCGCGCGGCGCCGAGGCGAACTCGTCGACGATCCCGGCGAGTTTCTGGGGCATGTCGGTCACGGCACCGACAGTAACGCGGCCCTCCTAGGCGGGCGCCGATGTGGGGAGCAGCGCCACGTCGCTGAGGCTCAGGATGCCGACCACCTTGCGGTCGGCGTCGCACACCAGCAGCCGGCGGACACCCCGCTCGCGCATGGCCTGGACCGCCTCGTCGATCGTGGCCGACTGCTCGACCATGATCAGCTCATGCGCGGTGATGTCGCCGAGTGAGGTCGTGCGCGGGGGCAGATTCTCCGCGATCGCGCGGACCACGATGTCGCGGTCGGTGATCACGCCGATCATCGTCGGACCGCGGGTCACCACCACGTCGCCGATGCCGCGGTCACGCATCACCTGCGCGGCCTCGTCCAGCATCGTCGCCTCCGGCAGGTAGACCACCTGCCGGGTCATGACCTCGGCGACTGCCGTCCTCGCCATGCGCATGCACCTCCCGTTGTGAATGGGGTTACCCGAGTGAAGTAGCGATTACACGTGGTATGTCCGTGACCGCCACATCGTTTCGTTCCCCTGTGCGGCGATCGCGAAATTCGACGTAACCCTCGGCCGACCGGCGCCCGACCACGACGGACCGGGTGACCCCGATCAGTTCGGCGTCGGTGAACTTCACGCCGGCCGAGACCTGGGGCCGGTCGTCGACCAGCACCCGCAGCCCGGCCGCGACCAGCTCCCCGGCCAGCTCCAGGGCGGCTGCGACCTGGCCGTCCTTGCCGGCCGCGACGATGTGCACGTCGGCCGGGGCCACCTCGTCCGGCCAGAGCAGGCCGCGCTCGTCGTGGTGCTGTTCGGCGATCGCCGCGACGGCCCTCGACACCCCGATGCCGTAACACCCCATGGTGGGCCGGACCGGCTTGCCGTCCACGCCGAGCACGTCGAGCTTGAACGCGTCGGTGTAGCGCCGGCCCAGCTGGAAGATGTGGCCGATCTCGATGCCCCGGCGCATGGTCAGCTCGCCCGCCCCGCAGGCCGGGCACGGGTCACCGGCGCGGACGTCGGCCGCCTCGATCGTGCCCTCGGGGGTGAAGTCGCGACCGGCCACCACGTTGATGGCGTGCCGGCCCGGTTCGTTCGCCCCGGTCAGCCAGGCGCTGCCGGCGACCACCCGCGGGTCGGCCAGATAGCGGGCCTTGATGCCCTGCGGGCCGATGTAGCCCTTGACCAGGTCGGGCCGGGCCGCGAAGTCGTCGAAGAGGGTGGCCGTGGCCGGGGCGAGCGCGGCGTCGAGCCGCCTGAGGTCGACCTCGCGGTCGCCGGGCACGCCGATCACCAGAACCTCGTCCGGCCGGCCCGGGGTGTGCACGGTGACCACGACGTTCTTGAGGGTGTCGGCCGCCGTCCAGTCGCTGCGGCCGCCGAGGGCGCGGGCGTTGGCCAGGTCGACCAGCGAGGCGATGGTCGGGGTGTCGGGGGTGTCGTGCACCTCGAGCGCGGGCGCCGTGACCCGGGGCGATTCCGGCGCCGGGGTCACCACGGCCTCGGTGTTGGCGGCGTAGGAACACGAGGTGCAGCCGACGAACGTGTCTTCGCCCACCTCGGCCGTGGCCAGGAACTCCTCGGAGGCGGACCCGCCCATCGCGCCCGACATGGCCGAGACGATCGTGTGGGACAGCCCCAGCCGGGAGAACGCGCGCTGGTAGGCGACGCGCATCGAGGCGTACGCCTCCTCCAGCCCGTCGTCGGTGAGCGAGAACGAATAGGCGTCTTTCATCAGGAACTCGCGCCCGCGCAGCAGGCCGCCGCGGGGCCGGGCCTCGTCGCGGTACTTCGTCTGGATCTGGAACAGCACCAGCGGGAAGTCGCGGTAGGAGCTGGTCATGTCCTGCACCAGCAGCGTGAACATCTCTTCGTGGGTGGGCGCCAGCAGATAGTCGCCGCCGCGCCTGTCCTTGAGCGTGAAGATGTCGTCGCCGTACTCGGTCCAGCGGTTGCTCACGTCGTAGGGCTCACGCGGCAGCAGCGCCGGGAAGGCGACCTCCTGCCCGCCGGCGGCCGCCATCTCGTCGCGCAGGATCGCCGAGACGCGGTCGAGCACGAGCTTGCCGAGCGGGAGCCAGGTGTAAGCACCCGGGGCGGCGCGGCGGACGTATCCGGCGCGCAGCAGCAGCCGATGACTCGGCACCTCCGCGTCCGCCGGCTCCTCCCGCAGGGTCTTCAGGAGCAAGGTGGACATTCGCAACAGCATGCGGAGCAGCGTAGGGAGGTTGACGCACGGGAGCACCCCTATATCGAAGTGTCGCCAGCGTCACGCTACCCAGCGCCTTGATCGAGTGGAAATGTGTTCCCCACGGGAAAAATTAAAAGAGCGTTAAGGGGGCGGCGATGGCTTGGCGAAGCTTCGTTGCTATGGGAGACAGCTTCACCGAGGGCCTGAACGACGCGTACCCGGACGGCAGCTTCCGGGGCTGGGCCGATCTGGTGGCCGCGCGTCTGGCGGTCGACTCGGGACCCGATTTCGGTTACGCCAATCTCGCGATCCGCGGCAAGGTCATGCACGAGATCGTCGACGAGCAGCTGGAACCGACCCTGGCGATGCATCCCGACCTGGTCAGCATCGCGGCCGGCGGCAACGACGCCCTGCGCGTACGGGTCGACCCGCACGCCCTCGTGATGGAGCTCGACGGCGTGGTGCGGAGGCTGCGCGAGTCGGGTGCCCAGGTCATCCTCTTCCGGTTCGCCGACGTCACCGTCAACCTTCCCGCCATCCTCGGGCGGCGCGCGGCCGTGCTCAACGACGGCGCCTCCATGCTGGCCGAGCGCTACGACACCCTGCTGGTCGACCTGTTCGCCGACGACGCGTTCCACCACCCGCACATGTGGGCGCCCGACCGGCTGCACCTCTCACCGGCCGGCCACCGCCGCACGGCCGGACACGTGCTCAACGCTCTCGGTGTCGGCGCGAACGAGGACTGGATGCTGGTGCCACCCACGCCCGAGCCCACCCCGTGGCTGCTCGCGCGCGGCGCCGACCTGCGCTGGGCCCGCGAGCACCTGGCCCCCTGGGTCGGCCGCCACCTGCGCGGACATTCGTCGGGCGAGCTCGTCACGGCCAAGCGCCCGGCCCTGGCCCCGATGGGCTGCAAAGAGTGACGGAGAGCGCGCCGGATCGAGCGCTGCGAAGGGCTAGCGTGACAGTCATGTCTGTTGCGAACGATCCGGCGCCTGCGCTCCAGGCGTACGCGCATCCCGACAAACTCGTCACCACCGAGTGGCTTGCGGCGAACCTCGACACTCCCGGCCTCGTGGTCGTCGAGTCGGACGAGGACGTGCTGCTCTACGACACCGGGCACATCCCGGGCGCGGTCAAGGTCGACTGGCACCTCGAGCTGAACGACCAGATCACCCGCGACTACCTCGACCCGGCCGCCTTCGCCGCGCTCTGCGAGGCCAAGGGCATCGGCCGCGACGACACGATCGTCTTCTACGGCGACAACTTCAACTGGTGGGCCGCGTACGCCCTCTGGGTCTTCAGCCTGTTCGGCCACCGCGACGTGCGCCTGCTCGACGGCGGACGGCAGAAGTGGGCGGCCGAGGGCCGCGAGCTGACCCGCGAGCGCACCGAGCGGCCGGCCGCGAAATATCCGGTGCCGGTGCGCAACGACGCCGAGATCCGGGCCTTCCGTGACCAGGTCATGGGGCACATCAGCAGCGGCCGCCCGCTGGTCGACGTCCGTTCCCCGCAGGAATACACGGGTGAGCTGACGCACATGGAGGCCTATCCGCAGGAGGGTGCGCTGCGCGGCGGGCACATCCCGGGCGCGGTCAGCAAGCCGTGGAAGTCGGCGGCGAACGAGGACGGCAGTTTCAAGCCGGCCGACGAGCTCACCAAGATCTATCGCGACGAGCTGGGCCTGGAGTCGGGCGACGACATCATCGCCTACTGCCGGATCGGCGAGCGGTCCAGCCACACCTGGTTCGTGCTGCGCCACCTGCTCGGATATCCGCAGGTCCGCAACTATGACGGCTCGTGGACCGAGTGGGGCAATCTGGTGCGCGCCCCGATCGCCACGGGCCCGGAGCCGGGCGGTCTGAGCTGACGAACCGAAACGGGGCGGGTGGGAAACCGCCCCGTTTCTGTCGCCCGTTCGCGGTACCTTCTCCGCCGTGAGCAACACGTTCCAGGTCGATCTCCGCGGCATCGTCGATCTCCTCAGCCACCACCTCTATGCGAGCCCCCGGGTCTATGTCCGTGAGCTGCTGCAAAACTCGGTCGACGCGATCACCGCGGCCGGCGGGCCCGGGCTGGTCTCGATCACCACCGGCTCCGACATGCTGCGCGTCACCGACAACGGCATCGGCCTGACCGAGGCCCAGGTGCACGAGCTGCTGGCCACGATCGGGCGCAGCTCGAAACGCGACGAGCTCGGCTTCGCCCGCCACGAGTTCCTCGGCCAGTTCGGCATCGGCCTGCTCTCCTGCTTCCTGGTGGCCGACGAGATCCGCGTGCACACCCGCCGCGCCGGCGCCGAGCCCGTGCTCTGGACGGGATACTCCGACGGGCGTTACGAAGTGCGCCCCGGCGACGAGCGCGAACCCGGCACGACGGTCACGCTGCTGCCCCGCCGCGGCTCCGAGACGCTGCTCACCGCCGAGACCGTGCGCGAACTGGCCGGGCTCTACGGCTCTCTGCTCCCGGTGCGGGTCGAGGTCGACGACGTGCCGGTCACCACCGGCGAGTTGCCGTGGCGCGGGGGCGACCTGGTGGCGTACGCGCAAGAGGTCTTCGGTTTCCGCCCGCTCGACGTGGTGCCGCTCGACGTGCCCGAGGCCGGCCTGACCGGCGCCGCGTTCGTCCTGCCGACCCCGGTCAACCCGGCCGCCCGCGGTGGTCATCGCGTCTATCTCAAGCGCATGCTGCTGGCCGAGAGCGTCGAGGGCCTGCTGCCCGAGTGGGCGTTCTTCGCCCGCTGTGTGGTCGACAGCACCGAACTGCGCCCGACCGCGAGCCGTGAGGCGCTCTACGACGACAGCCTGCTCGCCGACACCCGCCAGGCCATCGCCGACCAGTTGCGCGGCTGGCTGGTGCGTCTCGCCTCGACCGACCCGCGCCGCCTCGGCGAGTTCCTTTCCATCCACCACCTCGGCGTCAAGGCGCTGGCCCTGCACGACGACGAGATGCTGCGCCTGGTCGAGCAGTGGGTGCCGCTCGAGACGAACATGGGTTTCGTCACGCTGGCCGAGTTCCGCGAGCGCCACGGCGTGCTGCGTTACGCGGCCGGCCACGACGAGTTCCGCCAGCTCGCGTCGATCGCCGCCGCTCAAGACCTCGGCGTGATCAACGGCGGCATCGTCTACAACTCCGACATCGTCGAGCGTCTGGCCACTGTAGATCGCGAGGTGCGGGCCGAGCGGCTCGAGCCGTCCGACGTCGCGGCCCGGTTCTCGGCCGTCGACACCGAGACCGAGCTGCGGTTGCGCCCCTTCCTGGCCGTTGCCCAGCGCCGCCTCGACCGGCTCGGGTGCGAGGTGGTGGTCCGCGGGTTCGACCCGGCGACCGTCCCCGCGCTCTATCTCGTGAGCCGCGCCGCCGCCTTCAACGAGCAGTTCACCCAGAGCCGTGACGCCGCCGACGACCTGTGGGGCGGGGTGCTCGACGCACTGTCCCGCGTGACGACGGTCGACCGTCCGCAGCTCGTGCTCAACCACCGCAATGCCCTCGTACGCCGCATCACCGCGCTCGCCGACCCCGAGCTCGCCGGCCTGGCCGTCGAGTCGCTGTACGGCCAGGCCCTGATGCTCGGGCAACACCCGATCCGCCCGGCCGACGCCGCGCTGCTGACCAGTTCGTTCATGGGCCTGCTGGACCGGGCCGTCCCGGGGGAGGACAGATGAGGACAGCCGACGAGCTGTGGGAGTTGTGCCGGCAGGCCCGTTCGCTGCCGCACGGCGCGGCCCAGATCGCCCTGGTCGAAGAGGTCCTGCGCCACGCCGACACGGTGAACGACCCGCAACTCGCCTTCCACGTGCGGCTGCTGGCCACGAACGCCTACACGTACGGCGGTGAGCCGGCCAAGGCGTTCGTCACCTTCGCCTGGAGCCTGGCCGACTTCGACCGCAACCCCGGCGCGCACCACGAAAGCGGCAAGCACACCCTGCTGTGGCACTTCAAGACCATGGTCAACGCGATGACCAACTTCCCCGAGATCCCGCTGGACCGCACCTATGCGGTGCTCGACGACATGGAACGCCGCTACCGGGAAGACGGCCACAGCATGCAGGCCGTCTACAAACACCGCTACATCGTGGCCGACCACGTCGGTTCGCCCGAGGCCGACGAGTGGTTCGCCCGCTGGCAGGCCGCACCCCGCGACGACCTCTCCGACTGCATCGGCTGCGACCCGTCCTCGGTCGCCGCCTATTACAACGAGCGCAACCGTTTCGCCGACGTCGTGGCGACCGCCGAACCGGTGCTGGCCGGCGAGCTGACCTGCACCGAGCAGCCCCAGGGCATCCTGCGTGAGCTGATGGTGGCCTACCTTCGCACCGACCGGCTCGACGAGGCGGCCGACGCCCACCGCCGGTCCTACCGTCTCGAGCGCGGCAACCTGGCCGACCTGTGGAACCTCGGCACCCACCTGGCGTTCTGCGCGCGCACCGGCAACGAGCACCGCGGCCTCGAGATCCTGCAGCGGCACATCGACTGGCTCGACAACGCGCCCTCGCCCGCCGCCGAGATGCACTTCTCGGCCGACGCCGCGATGCTTCTGCGCCGCCTCACCGAGCTCGGCCACGGCGACGCGGTCGTCCACCGGCGCGAACGTGGCGACATCACGGCCGCCGACCTCGCCGCCGAACTCTCCGCCCGCGCCACCGACCTGGCCGCCCGGTTCGACAAGCGCAACGGCACCGACCACCAGGGCCGGTCGATCGCCGACAGCCTGAACGCCGAGCCGTATGCGTCGGTGCTGACCCTCTCGCCGACCGCCCGCCAAGCCGCCCCCACCCCGGCGCCCGTCATGCCGGCTCCCGCCCCGGTCGACGAGGTCCCGGTTGCAGCCGATGCGGCCGAACTGCTCGACCTGGCGAGGCAGCACTGGCGGGCCGACCGTGACGACGATCTGGAAGCGACGCTGGCCGCTCTCGACGCCCGCTTCCCCACGCTCGACGACCCGCTGCTCCGCGCCCGCCGGGAGCTGATGATCGGCAACCGCCGGCAGTCGCCCGAGCACTGGTCGCGGGCGCTCGAGCTGTTCGAGGAGGCGGGCGCGACCGGTGACGCCAGCACGCTCCGGGCCCGCATCGCGATCAACCACGGATACGAGGGTGACCAGGTCGACGAGGAACCGATCCGGGCCGACGTCACCTACCAGGAAGAACACGGCGGCGCGTTCGAGCGGGCCAACGCGTGGGCCCGACTGTCCATTCTGCACCTGATGAACGAGCGCATCGACGAGGCGAACGAGGCCGGCGACCGCGGCGACGCCTACGCCGCCGAGACCGGCGACCCGCGCATGGTCGCCATGCACGCGATGTGGCGCTCCCGCAACCGGATGGCGGCCCACCGGCACGAGGAGGCCGCGGCCGCGGCGCGTGCGGGATGGGAGTTCTACCGCGCGAACGGGCCGGCCCGCCGGATGGCCGAGGCCGCCATCTACTGGGGCAACACCACCCACGACCCGGCCGAGAAGGTCGAGGCGTTCAGCGCCGTGCTCGCCGTCGGGGAAGACGACATGGCCCTCACCGCGCGGGTCGGCCGGGGCAACGCGTTGCTGCGCCTCGACCGCCCCGACGAGGCGATCGCCGACCTGACCGAGGCCGTGGCCCTCTGCGCCGAGAACGACCTCGAAGCGGGCGGCGCCTACGCCCGGGGCGACCTGGCCCGCGCCTACCGGATGGCCGGCCGGCCGGTCGAGGCGGCCGAGGTGGCCGAGGAAGCGCTCGCGATCTTCGAGAAGCTGGACGACGACGAGACCGCCGACAACACCCGTTACATGCTGGCCGGGCTCTATCAGGAGATCGGCGACCGGGACGGCGCCCTCGTCCTCTACCGCACCCTGATCGAGCGGCTGGCCGACAACCCCGCCGGTCGTGGCCAGATCACCGAAGACGCGGCCGGCCTGCTCTTCGACATGGACCGCGACGCCGAGGCGGCCGAGCTGTTCCTGGCCGCGGCGTCGGCCCTGCGCGAGGCCGAAGACCCGATCGGCGAGCTGCGCGCCCTGCGCCGGGCGGTGAGCGCTCTGCACTATGCCGACCAGCCCGAGCGCGGCGAAGAGGTGATCGCCGAGATCGGTGCCAAGTTCGACGCGCTGCCCAGTGAGCTCGCGGCCGAGCCCAACGCGATCTTCCAGCGCAACCTGACCGCGTACGAGGCCGGTAATCTGCTGATGTCCCGGGGGCGTTACTCCGAGGCGTTGCCCCACCTGCGCGGCGCTCCCGAGCGGCTGGCGGCGATCGGCGCCACCGATCAGGCCGACCGCATCGAGGGCATGCTGGGCGAGGCGCTGCTGCGCTCGGGACAGCCGGCCGAGGCCGTGGCGTTGCTGCGGGCGCTGCTGGAGCGCATGCCCGACAACGCCCCGACCCGCGAGATCGCGGTGCGGGTCCACGACGAGGCGGTGGCTGCCCTGGAGGGCCGTTCCACATCCTGAACGCCCGTTAAGGCCAGGGCTTGACAGCGGGTTAAAGTGGCCTCGTGACAACGGTTGATCAGCAGCAGCGCCAGGGCCCGCCCGCGCCCCGGCGGCGGTCGCGCCGCGACGAGATCCTCGAGATCGCGGTCGGTCTGTTCGCGGCCCGTGGCTACCACGGCGTGTCGATGGACGACATCGGTTCCGCGGCCGGGGTGACCGGGCCGGCGCTTTATCATCACTTCGCCGGCAAAGAGGCGATGCTGGTCGCGGCCCTGATCCCGGTGAGCGAGAGCCTGCTGCACGGCGGCAAGGCCCGCGTGGGCCAGCACCCCGAAGACGCCAGCGCCGCGCTGGCCGACCTGATCGACTTCCATGTCGAGTTCGCGCTGGCCAACCCGGCCGTCATCGCTCTGCACCTGCACGAGCTCGACCGCCTGCCCGAAGAGCCGCGCCGCCAGATCCGCCGCCTCCAGCGCCTCTATGTCGAGGAGTGGGTGGGCGTGCTGGCCATGCTGCGCCCCGAGCTCGACGCCCCCGAGGCACGGGTGCTCGCCCACTCGGCGTTCGGCCTGATGAACTCGACCCCCTTCCTCGGCGGCGAGGTCGACCGCCGTCGCCGCGCGGCGCTGCTGCGCGAGGCCACCATGCACGCCCTGACCGGGCGGTAAGGCGGCCGCACCAGAGAGAGTGCCCCACAAGGGCCACATCACAGGAGAAGAGAAGGTCAACGATGATCGACTCGCTGCTCATCGCCAACCGGGGCGAGATCGCCCGCCGGATCATCCGGACCGCACGACGGCTCGGCATCCGGACGATCGCGGTCCACTCCGACGCCGACGAGGGCATGCCGTTCGTCCTCGAAGCCGACGAGGCGGTGTGTGTCGGCCCGGCCAACCCGGCCCAGAGCTACCGCAACACCGAGGCGATCCTGGCCGCCGCGAAGTCCACCGGCGCCCAGGCCATCCACCCCGGCTACGGCTTCCTCAGCGAAAATGCCGCCTTCGCCCGCCTGGTCGAGCAGAACGGCCTGATCTGGGTCGGTCCGAGCGCCGACGCGATCGAGGCGATGGGCGACAAGATCAACGCGCGCAACCTGATGGCCGCCGCCGGCGTCCCGGTCGCACCGGGCACGCAGGAGCCGGTCGCCACCGAGGGCGAGGCGGTCGAGGCGGCCGCCGGCATCGGCTACCCGATCATGGTCAAGGCCGCCGCCGGCGGGGGCGGCATGGGCATGGCCGTCGCGAACGACGAGGCCGCGCTGCGCACCGAGTTCGAGAAGGTGCGAGCGTTCGCCGAGCGCATGTTCGGCAGCGGCGATGTGCTGCTCGAGCGTTACTTCCCCCGTGTGCGCCACGTCGAGGTGCAGATCCTCGGCCTGGCCGACGGCCGCGTGATCGCCCTCTCCGAGCGCGAGTGCTCGGTGCAGCGCCGCAACCAGAAGCTGGTGGAGGAGGCGCCGAGCCCGGCCGTCGGGCCCGAGCTGCGCGAACGTTTCCTGGCGGCCGCGGTCAAGGCGGGCGAGGCGGTCGGCTACCGCAACGCCGGCACCGTCGAGTGCCTGCTCGACCCGGCCACGGGCGACTTCTTCTTCCTCGAGATGAACACCCGCCTGCAGGTCGAGCACCCGATCACCGAGCTGATCCACGGCATCGACCTGGTCGAGCAGCAGCTGCTGATCGCATCCGGTCTCGAAACCACCATCACCACCGCCACCAGCGGTCACGCGATCGAGCTCCGCATCAACGCCGAAGACCCGAAACGCTTCCTCCCCGGTCCCGGCCCGATCACCACCTGGGTCGAGCCGTCCGGCGAAGGCGTCCGCATCGACTCCGGCTACGCCGAGGGCACCACGGTCGGCATGTCCTACGACTCCCTGATGGCCAAGTTGATCGTCGTCGGCGCCGACCGCGACGAGGCGGTCGCCCGGGCCCGGGGTGCGGTCGCCGGGTTCCAGATCGCCGGCCCCAAGAACAACCTGCCGTTCTTTGCCGAGCTGCTGGAGAACGACGAGTTCCTCTCCGGCGACTACGACACCGGCATCGTGTCGCGGATGCGGTGAGTGCGATGACATCCGTGAGCATCCGTGAGGTCGCGCCCCGAGACGGCCTGCAGAACGAGGAGCCCGTCCCCACCGACGCCAAGGTCGCGCTGATCGACGCGCTCAGCGGCACCGGGGTCCGGCGGATCGAGGCGGTCTCCTTCGTCCACCCGAAGGCGATCCCGCAGATGGCCGACGCCGACGAGGTGTGGGCCCGGGTCGACCGCCGTCCCGGGATCCGCTATTCGGCGTTGATCCCCAACACCCGGGGGGCCCAGCGTGCGCTGGCCGTCGGCTTCCGCGAGATCGAGGTCGTGGTGTCCGCTTCGGACACTCACAACCGGCGCAACCTCAACCGCTCGACCGAGGAGTCGCTCGACGACATCGCGTCGCTCACCCCGCTGATCCACGAGGCCGGGGCGACGGTCGAGGTCATCGTGGCGACCAGCTTCGGCTGCCCGTTCGAGGGTGACATCGACCCCGATCGGGTGGCCGGCATCGTCGCCCGCGTCCGGGCCGACGGCGCCGACCGCATCGCCTTCGGCGACACGACCGGCATGGCGACCCCGCGCCGCGTGCGCGACCTCCTTTCCGCCGTACGCCCCGACCTGCTGCACTTCCACAACACGAGGGGCACCGGCCTGGCCAACATCCTGACCGCGCTCGACCTCGGGGTCACCGAGTTCGACGCCAGCGTGGGCGGGATCGGTGGCTGTCCTTATGCCCCGGGCGCCTCGGGAAACGTGGCCACCGAAGAGGTCGTCCACATGCTCCACGACATGGGCATCGACACCGGAATCGACCTCGATCGCCTGATCAGCGTGGCCGAAACGGCCGAGAAGATGCTCGGCCGCACCCTCCCGTCGGGTGTGCTGCGTGCGGGGCCGCGTACCAGATTGGTGTGAATTACTTCGCACTGACCCGCGATCATTTTTCCTATTTGTCCGCGTGACCCGGTCCCCGTCGTTTCGTTACCAATATCGAGTGGCCGATATCGCCGAATGCGGCGGATCCGCCACCGGTTCAGTCGACACGACGAGGGGCGGATCATGACGGGACTGGGGGTCGAGCGCATGCCGCGCGCGGCGTACCCGTTGCCGTCGGATGCGCCCGCCGGCGACTCCACGCCCTTGCCGCCTCACATCCAGGGGGCGGAGCGGCGGTCGGAGAACCGCGCGCGACACACCGGCATCCGGTGGGGTCTGCGTGTGCTCGTCGTCGGCGGCCTGGCCGGTGCGGCCTGGCTGCTCACCGGCACCGCGGCTCAGGCGGCGGACCACGCGGACGGGCCGGACGGCTCGTTGCTCGGGTCCGTGCTGGGCTCGGACGCCGACTCGCCGGTCCTGGGGCTCCTGCAGGCGGCCGCCCAGCCGCTGGAGAACACCCGACCGGCACATCACCAGCGCCACATCGTGGCCGACATCCTCGACGTCCCCCGGCAGGTTCTGACCCGCCCGGCGGAGACGGACGACGACCCGGCCGGCCACGATTCGTCCGGGACCACTGTGGACGCCCTCACCGGCATCGACAAGGTCCTGGGGGAGGTCGCCGCCCCACACCGCCCTACCGGCGAAGCGGCGCCCGACCAGCGGCTCACCGACGAGTTCCCGGCCGACGACTCCCCGCAGCTCGCGGAGGAGGAGCCGGTAGCCCTCCCGCAGGAAACCGAGCGGGAGACGGAACCGGAACCGAGCCGCACCCCGGTTCACCAGGCCAAGCCGGCCCCGGCCACCGGCGGTCACGCCGTCGTCCGGATCAAGCACGGCAGGGCCTCCTCCGCACCGTCCGCCCACCGGCACCATCGGGCCGCTCACGCGGTGTCCGCGGAGCCGGCGACGGAGCAGGAGGAAAGCACCCCCGGCGGTGACGGACCAGCCGCGCCCTTGCGGCTGCACCTCGGGGACGTCAGCGGTACTCCGACCAGCGGGTCGGGGACTCCGACGGAAGGTGGCTCCGCGGCCTTCCTGCCGGTTGCGATCGCAGACAGCACCATGGCCAGCCATGCGGCGGCGATCGCGTCCGATGTCGAGGCCCGGCGGCACGACGCCGAGGCACCGACCGTCTCACCTGACTGAGTGATGGCGCCCGGCGGTCCGCCCGACCGCCGGCGAACCCTCCCGGCACCGGCTTCGGTGTCGCGTTCCGGCCCGATTCCCGAACCGCTTGCGAACAAGCGGCGAATCGCTCATGCCTGAATCACACGCACCGCACCGAAGCGCCGGATGGGCGCGCGTCGACAAGCGGGGTCAGGGCAGAAAGAAACCGAGCCAGGGCACCGCTGCGCCCGAATGCAGTCCGGCACGCCTCCAACTTAATAAGTCACACCATTTGCCGAAACATTATTGAAAGGCATTTCTTTTCTCATGAAGACTTGGGTTCGTAAGACTCTGAGCGTCGGCGTCCTGGCCGCTGGCGCCCTGCTGTTCGCCCCGGCTGCCGCGCAGGCCGACAGCAAGCAGGTCACCGGTGCCAACAACGGCATCCTCAACGGCACCCAGATCGCTGTTCCGGTGAACGTCCCGGTCAACGTCGTCGGCAACTCGCTCGCCATCCTCGGCGCGGCCGACGCCCGGGGCATCGGCGTCAACCGCACCGAGAGCGGCCGGCGGGGCGACGCCCAGGTGACCGGCGCCAACAACGGCATCGCGAACGGGACCCAGGCCTACCTGCCGGTCAGCGTTCCGGTGAACGTGGTCGGCAACTCGGCCGCCGTGCTCGGTGGCGCCAGCGCGACCGGTGTCGGCGTCAACCACACCGAGAGCGCCCGTACGACCGAGGGCGCCCGCGGCGGCTGGGGTGGCGACACCCAGTTCACCGGAGTGAACAACGGCATCGCGAACGGCACGCAGATCTACGCGCCGATCGACGTTCCGATCAACGTCTGCGGCAACTCGCTCGCCATCCTGGGCGGCGCCTACTCGCAGGCCATCTGCTCGAACGACACCCGTGGCGGCAGCCACTTCCACCGCGGTGGCAACCGGCACCGCGAGAGCGCCCAGGGTCACCGCGGCGGCCGTGGCGGCAACGTCCAGGCGACCGGCGTCAACAACGGGATCCTGAACGGCACCCAGCTCTACGCGCCGATCAGCCTGCCGATCAACCTGTCCGGCAACTCGGCCGCCCTGCTGGGCAGCGCGAGCAGCCGCGCCATCTCCCGCAACGAGTCCACCCACGGTGACGACTTCGTGCAGGCCACCGGCGCCAACAACGGGATCCTGAACGGCACCCAGGTCGCCGTGCCGATCAACGTTCCGGTCAACGTCTGCGGCAACTCGCTCGGCATCCTGGGCTCGGCGCACTCCGCCGCCGCCTGCTCGAACGGTGGGGGCTTCGACTTCCGCGACCGTGACCGCGACTGGGACGGCGACGACTGGGGCCGCCCGCACCGCCCGGGCCACGGCCACGGCCACGGCGGCAAGGACGACGACGTCAACGGTGTCGGCGACGTGGACGACGACGACTACAAGGGTGACGGCGGCGTCCGCGGCGACGACAACAAGGGCTACGGCGACGTGCAGGACGACGCCGCGGGCGAGGAGCCGGCCGACGACAACGCCGGCTACGGCGACGTGCAGGACGACGCGACCGGCTCGGACAGCAAGAGCAAGGGCGGCCGTGACACCGAGGCCTCCCCGATCTCGGGCCTGACCGAGACCGTCGGCGGGGTCGGCAGCCTGGGTCTGCTCAACACCCTGCGCTGAAACCCGCTTTCCCACGGGGGTTAGCGAAAGACCGGGTCGCACCGGTCCCGGGTGCGACCCGAACGGCGCCACGAGGCGTCGGGCAGTAACCGGTGCCCCTCCACGGTGCCGGGAGCAGTGAAACGGACGGGAGTCTCCGCAGCCGGCGGAGGCTCCCGTCCGTCGTTGCCGCGTGCGTACGCAATGGGCTAACCTAACGCTCGTTAAACTTTAACGACCGTTCAGGAGGGCCGATGGCCGACAACCTCGTGACCCACGACGAGGCGCTCGCCCAGGTCCGCAAGCGGGTCCTGGCCGGCGGCGCCGAGCGCTACCACGCTGCCAACGCCGCCAAGGGCAAGCTCTTCGCCCGTGAACGCATCGCGCTGCTGGTCGACGACGGCTCCTTCGTCGAGGACGGGCTCTATGCCAACAGCATGGCCGACGGCCTGCCCGCCGATGGTGTGATCACCGGGATCGCGCGGGTCGACGGCCGTGAGGTCTGCCTGATGGCGAACGACTCGACGGTCAAGGCCGGTTCCTGGGGCGCCCGCACGGTCGAGAAAATCATCCGGATCATCGAGCGGGCCGTGCAGTACGGCGTACCGATGATCTATCTCGTCGACTCGGCCGGCGCGCGCATCACCGACCAGGTCGACCTGTTCCCCGGTCGTCGTGGCGCCGGCAAGATCTTCCACACCCAGGTCAAGGCGTCCGGGGCGATCCCGCAGGCGTGCGCGTTGTTCGGCCCGTCGGCGGCCGGCGGGGCATACATCCCGGCCTTCTGCGACATCGTGGCCATGGTCGACGGCAACGCCAGCATGTACCTCGGCTCCGACCGCATGGTCGAGATGGTCACCGGCGAGAAGACGACGCTCGAGGCGATGGGCGGGGCCCGGGTGCACTGTGCCGAGTCCGGTGTCGGCCACTTCCTCTGCAAGACGGAGCAGGACGCGCTCGACACCGTACGGGGGTATCTGTCCTATCTTCCGTCCAATTGGGAGCAGGCGCCGCCCGTGACCGAGGCGAAGGCGTCGCCCGGCACCGACCTGGGTGCGCTGGTTCCCGAGAGCGAGCGCCAGGCCTTCGACATGCGGCGTTACATCAAGGGCCTGGTCGACGCCGGTTCGTTCTTCGAGATCCAGGCGCTCTGGGCCAAGGAGCTCACGATCGGGTTCGCCCGGCTGAACGGCGAGGTCGTCGGCGTCGTCGGCAACAACTCGATGTTCAAGGGCGGCGTCCTGTTCCCCGACTCCGCCGACAAGGCCTCGCGTTTCGTGCAGCTCTGCGACGCCTTCAACGTCCCCCTGCTGTTCCTCTGCGACGTGCCCGGGTTCATGGTCGGCTCGGCGGTCGAGAAGCAGGGCATCATCCGGCACGGCGCCAAGATGATCACCGCGATCTCCGAGGCCACGGTGCCCAAGATCTGTGTGGTGGTCCGCAAGGCGTACGGCGCCGGCCTCTATGCCATGGCCGGCCCGAGCTTCGATCCCGAGGCCACGATCGCCCTGCCCACCGCCAAGATCGCGGTGATGGGGGCCGAGGCCGCGGTGAACGCGGTCTACGCCAACAAGATCGCCGCCATCACCGACGAGGCCGAGCGCGCCGCCTTCGTGGCCGCGCGCCGCGCCGAGTACGAGCAGGACATCGACATCATGCGACTGGCCAGTGAGCTGGTCGTCGACACCGTCGTCGAGCCGGGCGACCTGCGCGACGAACTCATCCGCCGCTACCGCGCCGCCCGCGGCAAGGAGCGTTTCTTCGCCCGTCGGCGCCACGGCGTCACGCCCGTCTGACAGGAGCACACCATGGTCGACTTCCGGCTCGACGAGGAGCAGGAGGCGCTGCGCGTCAGCGTGCAGGAGTTCGCGCGCGAGCAGGTGGCGCCGGTGATCGCCGAGCACTACGAGAACAAGACCTTCCCGTACGACGTGATCCGTCAGATGGGCAAGATGGGTCTCTTCGGCCTGCCGTTCCCCGAGGAGTTCGGCGGCATGGGCGGTGACTACTTCGCGCTCTGCGTCGCGCTGGAAGAACTGGCCAGAGTGGACAGCTCGGTGGCGGTCACGCTCGAGGCCGCGGTCTCGCTGGGCGCCATGCCGATCCACCGTTACGGCACGCCCGAGCAGAAGGAACAGTGGCTGCCCCGGCTCACCTCGGGCGAGGCGCTGGCCGCCTTCGGCCTCACCGAACCCGGCACGGGGTCGGACGCGGCCGGCACCAAGACCCGCGCGGTCTACGACGAGGCGACCGACGAATGGGTGATCAACGGCAGCAAGGCGTTCATCACGAACTCCGGCACCGACATCACCTGCCTGGTCACGGTCATGGCGGTCACCGGCACGAACCCGGACGGGTCCAAGGAGCTGTCCACGATCATCGTGCCGTCGGGAACACCCGGCTTCACCGTCGCGCCCGGCTACTCCAAGGTCGGCTGGTGCGCGTCGGACACCCACGAGCTGGCCTTCGACGACGTATGCGTCCCGGCCGCCAACCTGCTGGGCGAGCGCGGCCGCGGGTTCGCCCAGTTCCTGCGCATCCTCGACGAGGGCCGGATCGCGATCGCGGCCCTCTCCGTCGGCCTCGCCCAGGGCTGCGTCGACGAGTCGGTCCGCTACGCCGGCCAGCGCGAGGCGTTCGGCCAGCCGATCGGCACCTACCAGGCGGTCCAGTTCATGATCGCCGACATGGAGATGCGGGCCCACATCGCGCGTCTCGGCTACTACGACGCGGCCGCCCGCATGCTCGCCGGCGAGGACTTCAAGCGCCACGCCGCGATCGCGAAGCTGAACGCGAGCAACGCGGCCATGGAGAACAGCCGCTGGGCGACCCAGGTGCACGGCGGCTACGGCTTCATGAACGAGTCCGCGGTCGGCCGCTTCTACCGGGACGCCAAGATCCTGGAGGTCGGCGAGGGAACCTCCGAGGTGCAGCGCATGTTGATCGCCCGTGGGCTGGGGCTTTAGTGGCTTTTGATGGCCTGGCTTCGGTCCGCAATCCGACAAGAGCGGATCTCTGCTCGCCGCGCACCTGAACCCACCCTAAGTTCGGTGTCGTGGGGGCGAAAAACGGGGCCGAAGACGCGCCGGAGCAGGGCGGATTCGACGCCGTACTCCGGCGCGAGCGTCTGCGCGCCCGCCTGACCCAGGACGAACTGGCCACCCGGGCCGCGGTCGGCGTGCGCACGGTCCGCGATCTCGAACGCGGCCGTGCCTCCCGGCCGCAGCGCACCACCGTCGAGTTGCTGGCGGCCGCGCTCGGGCTGGCCGGCGCCGACCGCGAGGCGTTCCTGGCCGCGGCCCGTGGCCAGTCCACCGAGGACGCCCCGCCCGCCACCGGCTTCCTGCGGGTGCTGCCGACCGGCGAGCTGATCGGCCGCGACGACGACCTGGCCGAGATGGCGTCCCAGCTCACCGCGCCGGACGGCCCGCGTGGCATCACCCTGGTCGGCCTGGCCGGGGTCGGCAAGACGAGCCTCGCCTTCGTGGCCGCCCACCGGGCGGCCACGGCTTATCCGGGCGGTGTCGCCGGCATCGTGGTCACCGACGGCTGCACGGTGGGCGAGATGCTCGGCAGCATCTGCGCCGAGTTCGGGGTCGGCCGCCCCGACGACCTGCCCGCCCACTTCGACGGCCGGGCCGCCCTGGTCTTCGTCGACGCCGTCGAACGGTCGGCCGACGCGACCGCCGAGATGCTGACCCGCCTGCTCGAACGCCTGCCCACCCTGCGGTTTCTGGCCACCGGCCGGCATCCGATCGGCCTGCCCGCGGAACGTGTCTGGCCGCTGGCGCCGCTCACCGCGCCCCCGCCCGAGACCGCGGACACGCTGGAAGAGGTCACGGCATACCCGGCGGTCTCCCTGTTTCTGGAACGCCTCGGCCAGGTGCGCCGCACCGGGCCGGAACCCGACGAGATCGCACCCTTGGCCGCGCTGGTCCGTCGCCTGGGCGGCCTGCCGCTCGCGATCGAACTGGCGGCGGCGCGCGGCCGCGTGCTCACGATCCCCGAGATCCTCGACCGGTACGGCGACCGCCTGCTCGACCTCGACCGCCCGGGTTCGATCTCGCTGCGCGACGCCGTCGCCGCCAGCTACCGGCTGCTCAACCCCGAGGAACAGCGCGCGCTGCGACGCCTCGCGATGTTCCGCTACCGGTGGTCGATCGGCCTGGCCGAACAACTCCTGGACGACCCCCGCACCGACGTCGTGCACCTGCTCGACCGCCTGCTCGAGCTCGGTCTGCTCAGCGTGCGCGGCAGCCGCACGTTCCGGTTCCGCCTGCTCGACGTCGTCCGTGACTATGCCGCCGAGCGGGCCGCGGCCGAGGGGGAGCTGGACGAGGGCCGCCGCCGGCACGCGCGGGTGCTCGCCGACCTGGCCCACGAGATCTGGCCCGACCTGACCGGCGCCAAGCTGCCCGAGGCGGCCGGCCGGCTCGACGACGTGGCCGGCGACTTCGGCACCGCGCTGGCCTACGCCGCCGGCGAAGACCCGCACACCGCCCTGCGCCTGGCCGCCGCGCTGCCCCGCTGGTGGCGGTTCCGCGGGCGCGACGTGACCGGCCGCCAGTGGCTGCGCCGCCTGCTCGACGACCCGCGCACCACCGACGCCGACCCGGCCGTCCGGGCCTGGGCGCGCATCGGGTTGGCCCAGCTCGCCCGCGAGCACGGGGACGGTGCCGACGAGATCGGCTCGGCGAGCGCGGCGCTGGCCGAGTTCGCGCGGCTCGACGACACCGCGGGCCAGCTCACCGCACACGCTCAGCTGGCCGGGCTGTGGATGAGCGTCGGCGACTTCGACCGGGCGCGTGGGCACGGCGAGGCCGCCCTGACGCTGGCCCGGCGTGGCGGCCAGGCCCGTGACATGGCCGTGGCCGAGAACAACCTGGTCTGGCACGAGATCCGGCAGGGTGATCTGCCCGCCGCGCGCCGCCGGCTGGCCGCGGTCGAGGAACTGGCCGGTCGCGGCGGCGAGAAGCGGCTGCGCGCCCTGGCCCAGGCCAACCTGGCCGAGGTGCAGCGCCTGGACGGGCGGCCGGCCGAGGCGGCGCGGCTGGGCCGGCGGGCGATGACCGAGCTGGTGCGGCTGGGCGACCCCGGGCACCGGCGGCGGCTGCTGGCGACGATCGGGTTGGCGCTGGCCGACGCCGGGCGGCTCGACGAGGCCACGGTCGTGGTCGAACAGCTGAGCCCCGAGGAGGACGAGCCCCAGGACGGTCCCGCGGCCGTGGTCGAGGCGGCGGTGGCGCTGCGCCGGGGCGAATCGAAGCGGGCGGCCGAGTGTTTTGCCCGGGCCGCCGAGGCGTACGACGGCGCTCATGATCCGCGCGACGTCGTGGAGGCTCTTGTCGGGCTGATCGTCAGCACGCCCGACCAGGACGAGCGGGACACCGCCGTGCTGAGGCTCGGTCAGATGTGTCGCGCGAGTGGAATCACGCTGTTGCCCCGCGAGCGCGAGACGCTCGGCGCCGAGATGGTGGAAAGGGTCCTGGGTGGGCGTGGACGGTCGGCGTAGCGTGCCCCCCACGCGCCGACCGTCACAACGCCCCACCAGTTAAGCGGCGAGAACGAAGCTCCCCCGTCAAGCCCCGCCGTCGCCTCGGTCGCGCCGCATCCCCCTTGCGCGGATCACAGTAGCGGCGGCGCGCAGCCCTTCCTGGGAGATTTGTCCGTTTAGACCCGCGCGTCGCCCGATTCTGCCGGTAGTTCTGCCGGTTTACCCCAAGCATTCCGGCGCGGTGGTCACGGACGGCTTTATGTTGACTTCGGCGGGTTGTGCTTTCAGGCCGCGGAGCGTTCCTCGGTCGTGCCCGCCGTGGCGCACGGGTTGACCGCGTCACGGATCTTGCGGAGTGATCCGAGCATGTCGTCGAGTTCGGCCGGGCCCAGCTGGCCGATGAACCACTGCTGGAGTAGTTCGAGGTGACCCGGAAGAACCTCGTCGAGGCGGCGCAGGCCGGCCTCGGTGATCACGGCGAAGGAACTGCGCCGGTCGCTCGGGCAGGCCTCGCGGCGAACCAGGCCGTCGCGGTCCATGCGGTCGACCACGCGGGTCACGCCGCTGGTGGACAGAGAGGTCTGACCGGCGAGATCGGTCATGCGCAGACGCCGGCCGGGGGAGCGGGCCAGACGCATGAGCACCTCGAACTCGACGGCGGAGAGGCGGTGCTCCTCGAACTGGGCGGCAAAACGATTGGTCAGCCCCGTGAACGCCTCGGCGAAGAGCCCGAAGGCCGTGAAACGGGGGTCATTCAAGTCCGTACTCACGGGTACATGCTACACCGAGCACTTGACACAGGGAATATTGCTTGGCATATAGTTGCTCCGTCACACAAACACCGACCACACAGTGCTTGAGAGAAGGACACAGTCATGACCGAGTCCGTCGCCAACACCCGCGCGTTCGAGGGTCTGCAGATCCCGGCCGCCGGAACGTACGACCTGGACGCCGCACACAAGCGGGTCGGCTTTGTGGCGCGCCACCTGATGGTCAGCAAGGTTCGCGGTCAGTTCGCGGACGCCTCGGCCGTCATCACCATCGGCGAGGACCCGCTGCAGTCCTCGGTCACCGCGTCGATCAACACGGCCAGCATCGAGACCGGCCAGACCGACCGCGACAACCACCTGCGCAGCGGTGACTTCTTCGAGTCCGAGAAGTACCCGACCATGGACTTCCGCAGCACCGGCATCAAGAGCCACGCGGGCGCCGAGTTCGTGCTCGACGGCGAGCTCACCATCAAGGGTGTGACCAAGCCGGTCGAGCTGACCGTCGAGTTCGAGGGCGCCGGCCAGAGCCCGTACGGCTTCGCCGTCTTCGGTTTCAGCGCGACCGCCGAGATCGACCGCGAGGACTGGGGCCTGACCTGGAACATGGCCCTCGAGAGCGGCGGCGTCATGGTCAGCAAGAAGATCAAGATCGAGATCGAGGGCGAAGCCATCCGCCGCGCCTGAGATCCACAGTCGAGCCGCCGCCCGCAATCCGGGACGGCGGCTCGTTGCTGTCTGGCGTCACTCCCTCACGGATGGCAAGGTAGACCGAGCGCACGCACTCGCTCACACAGTGGTGATCGACGTTCGTTCTGTCCCCGGCCGCCCGGGAGGGTATGTGGGCAAGGAACTCGCGACCGTCGGATTCGCCCCCGAAGATCGCGCCACCTATCGGCAGAAGGTCCGCCGATGCCTCGACGTCTTCGCCCAGATGCTCGACCAGCACGCCTTCGACAGCAGTGACGGCATGACCGGACTCGAGATCGAGCTCAACCTGATCGACGACCGGGCCCGGCCGGCCATGCGCAACGCCGAGGTGCTGGCCCAGCTGGGCGACCCGGCGTTCCAGACCGAGCTCGGCCAGTTCAACATCGAACTCAACGCCCCGCCGCGGTCGATCGCCGGCCAGGGGCTCGCCGACTATGAGAACGACCTGCTCGAAAGCCTGGGCCGGGCCGCCGACAAGACCGACTGCGGGCTCGTGATGATCGGCATGCTTCCCACCCTCACCGCCGACCACCTGGTGCTCGAGAACCTCAGCGCCAACGAGCGGTATCGGCTGCTCAACGACGAGATGGCGGGCGCTCGCGGCGAACAGTTCGACCTCGACATCCGCGGCGTCGAACGGCTGCGCAGCGCCAGCACCTCGATCGCCCCCGAGGCGGCCTGCACCAGCGTCCAGTTCCACCTGCAGGTGCCGCCCGACCGTTTCGACCGCTTCTGGAACGCGTCCCAGGCGATCGCCGGCGTGCAGGTCGCGATCGGCGCCAACTCGCCCTTCCTGCACGGCCGCCGCCTGTGGGCCGAGACCCGGATCGCGCTGTTCCAGCAGGCCACCGACACCCGTCCGGAAGAACTCAAGGCCCAGGGCGTACGCCCGCGCGTCTGGTTCGGCGAGCGCTGGATCACCTCGGTGTTCGACCTGTTCGAGGAGAACGTTCGCTTCTTCGCGCCCCTGCTGCCGTTCCTCTCCGAGGAAGACCCGGGCGAGGTGCTGCGGGCCGGCGGCGTTCCCCGGCTGGGCGAGTTACGCCTGCACAACGGCACCGTCTATCGCTGGAACCGGCCCGTCTACGACGTCATGGACTCGCGGCCGCACCTGCGCGTCGAGAACCGTGTGCTGCCCTCCGGACCCACCGTGACCGACCTGCTGGCCAACGCCGCCTTCTACTTCGGGCTGGTGCGGCAGCTGGCCGAGGAGGAGCGTCCGATCTGGTCGCGGCTGTCGTTCGCCGCCGCCCGCGACAACTTCCACGCCGGTGCCGTCGGCGGGATCGATGCCACCCTCGCCTGGCCGGGGCTGGGTGAGGTGCCGGTTGCCGAGCTCGTGCGGTCGGTTCTGCTTCCCAAGGCTCATGCCGGGCTCGACCGTTACGGCGTCGAGCCTGCCCTGCGGGACCGGCTGCTCGGCGTCATCGACGAACGTTGCCGACTGCGGCGCAACGGTGCTTCCTGGCAGACCGAGGCCGTCCTTGCGGGGGAGCGTCGGGGGCTTTCCCGGGTTGACGCGTTGCAGCAGATGTTGCTCCGATATTGGGAGCTGCACCGCACCAACGACCCCGTCCACAGGTGGCCGACATTCTGATCTCCGACGACCGGATTTCTGCTTCCCGGGTTCTATCTCCGGCCGGCCGGGTTCCTGCTTCCCCGCGCCCATTCCCGACGGCTTCGCCCCAAGATCAAATGCCGGATGTCCCAGCGGGGTGGTGGGTGACGGACCGTCGCTCCCGCGGGGACCGCGGCGGGCTTCGCTGGCCGCTGGCGCGTCCAGGGCGCGAAGCCCACCACGGCGACGTGCGTGCATGGTTGCGCCCGAAAAGCGCTGGTCAGCCCTTGGGTTTGGGATTGATCTCGGCAATGGTCGGTGTGGACGGTGGGGGAGTCACCGTGGACTTCGGTCGTGCCGTTTCCGGGGCCGCCTTGGCCGGGGTCGTCTTCCTCGGGCGAGGGCGGGGCGGGCGTGCGGCCGCGGCGATCTCCGAGTCGATGGGAGCCGGGCTTCCGTTCGCCGGCTTGGGGCTTTTGTCCTGATCAGACGGTGTCGCGCCCCTGGTCGACGAGCGGCTAGCTGGGTTGCCGCCCGAGCCGCTGGCCGAGTTGCCGCCCGAGCTGGTGGCCGAGTTGCCGCCCGAGCCGCTGGCCGAGGTGCCGGCCGAGCTGGTGGGCGAGGTGTTGGCCGAGCCGGTGGATGAGGTGCCGGCCGAGCTGCTGGCCGCCGCGTTGCTGCCGCTCGACGTGCCGCGGCCCGCCGCTGAGCCGGTGCTGCCCGACGTGCTCCTGCCCTCCGATGTGCTCGCGGGCGACGACTTGGCCGAGGCCGACCTGTTGTCGCCCGTTTTGTCGTCGGCGACGGGCGTCGGCTGGGCCGGCACCTTCCGGCGGCCGAACAACCCCGACCGCGGCGGCTTCGGTTGCTTGGCCGGCGGCTGCTTCGGCTGTTCCTGCTGCTCGCGCGGCTCCGACTGCTTCCGTGATTCGGGTTTGCGCGGCTCCGGCTTCCGGGATTCCGGCCTGGCAGCGGAAGACGAGCCAGCAGAAGACGAGCCAGTAGAGGACGTGCCAGTAGAGGACGTGCCAGCGGAGGACGTGCCAGCTGAGGGCGTGCCAGCGGAAGACGCAACGCCGGAGGATGCAGCGCCAAGTGGGACGGAAGGCGCGGCGGAGGACGGCCCGGCCTGTGTCACCGGCGTGGTGGAACCCGACGGCTCGGCGACCCGGGCCGTACCGCTCACGACCGACCCGGCCCGGCGCGAACGCTGGTCCTGAACGGTCCGGGTGAGAGTCACCGTGAGCACCGACCCGGCCAGTCCGGCCAGTACCGCGTACGGGGAAATGAGATAGGCCGACTCTATGGGCCCGAGCGCCCCGGTGAGACGCGGCGCCAACGCCAGGAAAGCGATCGCGACCAGCAGCGGCCCGGCCAGACCGGACGTCGCCGCCCCCACCCCGAGGTCACCCCGGAGCGCGGCCGGGGCCACCGTCACCGCGCCGACCAGGAAGGCCGCCCCCAGCGTGAGCAGGGCGCTCGGCCAGTAGATGGTGCCGTAGAGCCCGCTGTTGGCCACCTCGGCGAACTGCCAGCTGGTCAGATAGGTGGCCGAGTCACGGTTCACGGTCAGCTCGACCGCGATCGCCGCGATCGCCAGCGCCCACAACCAGACCCCGGTGGCCATCAGATTGGCCGCCACCGGCCGGGACGACACCGCCCAGAACGCCACGACCAGGCCCAGCACAAGACCGACGACCGCGTAGCCACCGGCGACGACCTGGGGGCTGAGGGTGTCGAAGCGTACGGCGGAACGGGCCGGGAGCGCGATGAGCGCGACCGTCACCAGGGCCCCGACCGCCGCGCAGGCGGCCAGGGCGAAACGCCAGGGCCCGCTCGTGCGGGGACCGGGACCGTCCTTGTATCGGCTGCCGAGGACCGCTCCGAACACTGTGGCGCTCGCCGTGATCCAGGTGGCCCAGCCCAGGCTGCCCAGCCAGGCGCTGTCGTCGGGGGTCGCCGTGACCGGCCAGACCACCACGCCCAGGCCGTAGCCCAGACCCAATTGCGCGGCCCCGGTTCCGGCTGCGGCGCCCGCCGCAGTTGCTACCCGTGCCGTCCAGCCCTTGTCGGCCATGCGCCGCACTGTAGCGGTACCCGCCGATGCCTGCGAATCAAGGAGTCGATCCCTGTGTGTCCTTCTCACCTGTAGCCACCTGGTGTGTTTGTCCTGCGGAGATCAGACATGTCCCGGCAAGATTCGATACGTTGACCCCTGCGGGTGACGAGCCGGAGGAGAGCGATGTCCGACGAGAGCGACGAGACGCGACGTTTCTCGCCCGGCGACGCCGACGACCCGCCGCCCGAGCCGAAAAACCCGGGCCAACCGGCCGAGCCCGAGAAGCCGAGCCCACCCGCCGCCAAGAAGCCCGACCCCGACGCCACCCAGGTCGGAGGCACGCCGGCCGACTTGGATGCCACCCAGGTCGGAGGCACGCCGGCCGACTTGGACGCCACCCAGGTCGACGGCACGCCGGACGATGCCACGACCGTGGGCCGCGCCGCCGTGCCGCCCGCGGACGACGAGGACACGCTGCCCGGCAAGGGCAAACGGGACGACGACACGCTCGACGACGTACGCACCGTCCCGACGATCCGGGACGAGCCGACGGTCGTGACCGACAAACCCGGCTCGACCGCGGTGATGCCACCCGTGAGTGACGACGACTGGGCGCCCAGCCGGGCCAATCCGGCCTGGTCGGGCCGGGCCGAGGTGCGCCGGCCCCAGCCCGGGCGGGGTTATCCCGAGGTCGACTGGGCCGCCGCGGCGCCGGGCCGGCCGCAACGGGACCGTTGGTGGATGCCGATCGTGGTCGGCATCGTCGCGCTGATCCTGCTCGCCGTGCTGGGTTGGGCGATCTATCTGATCGTGCAGAACTCCTCGGGTGACGAGTCGCCGGCGCCCGCCACGAGCACTTCGGCTACTCCGAGTGAGACTGTCGCCACCCAGACGACGTCACCGAGCGCAACGCCGACCACCACCTCGCCGGAGCCGCAGCCGTCCACGACGGAGCCGAGCGCGAGTGAGATCACGATCCCGGCGTTGCGCGGGCTGTTCCTGGCCGACGCGCAGGAGGCCCTGCGGTCGACCGGGCTGAGCTATCGCCTGATCTATCGCCAGGCGGCCGACGTGCCGCCGGACACGGTGATCGACAGTGATCCGGTGGAGGGGCAGGAGGTCCCACCGGACACGACGGTCACCCTCGTGATCGCCATCGCGGCGACGGACACGCCGACGAACACGACCGAGCCCACGGTGCAGCCCGGGGCGGGCGGAAACTAGCTGGTCAGCGGTTGGTTCGGACCGTGCGGGTCTGGATCGTGCCGCTGACCAGGCCCGGCTGGCGACCGTTGCGGGCCCGGGGGTCGGGCGCCTTGCCGACGGCTCGCAGTCCACTGACCTGAACGAAGATCGACCGGCGCTCCACCGCGTCGCCCGACACGTTCAGTTCGTATCCGTCCAGCCAGATCCAGCCCTCGTACGTCGGCCAGTCGTGGACCCGGATGACACGGAACAGCATCGGCGCCGCGAATTGGACGCTCGCTGCCTTTGTCACGTGTATGACATCACCGGACCGAGGTAGCACGTCATCTCCTGCCCTGAAACCTTGACACGAAAGCACCAAGTGTGCCCGGCGTTAACGCCTGTGCAAGCTTTCGACGATGCCAATCATCGAAAGGGTTGCGGAACGTCACCGTCGCCGATCTCACAACCGGCCAGATGTGGATCAGTCCACGTCGGACGGTACATAAGATCGTCACCCCGTAAACAGTGGCGTATCTCTACGTTGAGCGGGACTCGACCCCATCGCCCGTACGGGCTGAGTGACGCGAGCCATACCGAAAAGATTGCACCACGAGTCCGGTCGATGCAAGTTGCATGTCAGCCCTTAGTGATTACCGGTTGGTAGGTCTTCGACAACTTGAATCGCTTAATGATCGACAGGAGACTGGTGGTCGTGAATCAACATCGCAGTCCCACCATTCGCCGCCGTCGGCTGGGGGTCGAGTTGCGCCGGCATCGGGAGGCGGCCCGGGTCACGATCGACATGGTGGCGGAGCGACTGGGTTGTTCGACGTCCAAAGTGTCCCGAATTGAGACGGGGCACACCAGCGCCAGCCCGTCCGACGTTTCGGCCATGTTGGACATCTACGGCGTAACCGACCAAGCCAAGCACGAGCTTGTCCAAATTGCCCGAGAAGCGCGGCAAAAGGGATGGTGGCACCCTTTCTCCACGGTTCTGACCGGGGCGTACGTCGGGTTGGAGGCCGCGGCCAGGTCGGTCCGGACGTACGAATCGCAGGTCATTCCGGGTCTTCTGCAGAGCGAAGAGTATGCAATTGCGATGATTCGGGCCGCCCGTCTGGGGGACAGCGACCAGGAAATCGACCAGCGGGTGCGCGTCCGCATGGAACGCCAGTCGTTATTGATTCAGGACAATCCGATTGATCTTTGGGTGGTGCTCGATGAGGCGGTGGTGAGCCGGCCGGTCGGTGGTGACGAGGTCATGCGTGATCAGTTAGTCAGATTGATCACGACGGCCCGGTCGCCGAACGTCACGTTGCAGATCTTGCCGTTTGCGGCGGGTGCACACGCTGGGATGGACGGCACGTTCGCCATTCTCGAGTTCGAGGAGGAGGGCGACGCGGACGTGGTGTTCACCGAGAATGCGACCGGTGGCCTGTTTCTCGAGAAGGCCGAGGAGCTCAGCAAGTACATCTCCATCTTCGAGACGATCCGGACGTCGGCCCTCCCTCCGGAGGAGTCCATCGGGATGATTCAAATGCTGGTAGAGGAGCCATTGTGGAAGTCGAAGCGAAGGGTTTCCGGATCGATCTGACCCGGGCGCAGTGGTTCAAGAGCACTCGTAGCGGGCCCAACTCCGACAACTGCGTCGAGGTGGCCTTCGTGGACGAGGCGATCGCGGTGCGGGACTCCAAGAACCCGCACGGACCGGCGCTGATCTTCACGCCCGCCGAATGGGACGCGTTCGTCGGTGGCGCCAAGGACGGCGAGTTCGACCTCTGAGTCTCGAGGTCGTCTCTGACGCGGCCGGCCCCTCCCGCCCAGTGCGGGGGAGCCGGCCGTAGTCATTTCTCCGCTCGCCTCGTTGAACGGCAGAAGCGCGGCCCGACCGCGCAACACCGGCCGGGGTCGTTCCCCCGAACGAGGCAAGGCAGACAGATGACGATTGGTTCGGAAAACCTCAGCAGCGGATCCACGACGGCGCAGGACCGCTTCAGCGGCGGAGTCAGCGCGTACCGGCAGAACCGGCGCGAGGCCGCTCTCGCCGCGGAGGCCGCGGACGGCGAACTGGTGTCGCGCAGCAGTTCGTCGGGCCTGCCCACCCGGTCGCCGGGTCGCTCGCACAGCATCGAGTCGACCAGCCCGCTCGACCGCGCGGCCAAGCTGCCGTCGCTCGACCTGCACGGGCTCACCGAGCCGGTCTTCCCGTCGAGCGGCTGGCCCGACACCGATTCCGGGTCGTCGCAGTCGATGGCCGACCACCCGTTGCTGCGGGGGCTGCTGCTCGAGCTGCCCGCGCGCGGCACCCTGCCCACATCGGACTGGCTGGACCGCTGGTTCGAGGCGGCGCGGTCGATTCTCGAACTGCTCTACGTGCAGGAAGCCAAGAAGAACTAGCAGCCGACCGTTTGTTCGCGGTCCGTCTCCGGGTGATCGGCGCGACGGCGTCTAGCGGTCGATCGGCACCCGCGGCCGGTGGCGGCCGATCGGGGCCAGAGCCTGCAGGCTGAGCCGGCTGTGCCGCAGTCCGGCCCGGATGCCGATCGCGAGCACGGCCACGCCCACGACGGTGATCGCGATGCCGGCCAGGTCGGCGCCGGGCACCTCGACCCATCCGGCCGCGATCGGCAGGCCGATCAGCGTCGCCAGGCCGGTGACCTGCAACGGAACCAGCAGCATGGGGTGGGCGGCGGCCGCGCGCAGGGCGGGCGGCACCGGGGTCTGCGGCGCGGTGGCGAAGGCGCCGGCGCCCCGCCACACCTGGGTGATGCGGCGCAGGCCGGTGGTCAGCACGATCAGGGCCGGAACGGCCGGGGCGAGCGCGGCCGCCGGCGCCGCCGACTTCCCCGGCATGAGGCCGGTGACCAGCGGGATGGCGACGAACACCGCCGCACCGGCGACGACCAGCACGGTGAGCAGGCCGGACCGGCGGCGCAGGTGCGACGCCGAACGGGCCGACGGCAGCGCGTCGGCCAGCAGCCCGGCGGTGAGCCAGACGGCGACGAGGGCGCCGGCGAGGATGAGGTCCGCGACGATGTTCACATCGACAGCCTTCGCCTGAACCCGTCGCGGCGAAACCGGGTTATCACCCCAGCGGTCCCGTAGGGGACCGGTGGCCTTGACCCCTAGACGGCGAAGGTCGTGACCGGCTCGGTGGCCGGCGCCGGGGGCGTGGCCTTCCACAGTCCACTTCGCTGCGCCGCGAGCCGGCTCAGGTAAGCGGGGTTGAGCAGCACATACCGCTTCCACAGCCGCTTCGGTTCGAGGCCCAGACGCCACAGCCACTCGAGCGCGTACTTCTGCATCCACGCGGGCGGGTTCTTGAGCAGACCGGCGTGGTAGTCGAAGGCGGCACCGACAGCGAGAAGTGGCATGTCGAGAAGCGGACGCATCGCGTACGTGAAAATCTCCTGCCGCGGGCAGCCGAGACCGACCAGGACGACCCGCGCGCCCGAGCTCTTGATGCGCTCGGCGATCTCTTCGGCCTCACCCGGGTGGTTGGTGCGGAACTTCGACGCCTCGACCCCGGCGATCTTCAGGGCCGGGAACATCCGCTCCAGCGCCGGGACGAGGCGGTCGAGGGTGGGCTGCGTGGAGCCGTACAGATAAATCGGAAGACCCTCGGCGGCCGCCTGCTCCACGACCTTGAGCGTCAGGGTGGGGCCGTAGACGCGGTCGGTCAGGCCGGCGTGGTGCACCAGGTTGAGCGCCCAGCGGACGGGTTGGCCGTCGGGGGTGACCAGGTCGAAGGAGTTGAGGCGCGCGTTGTGGGCCTTGTCCTGGACTCCGGTCATGACGCCGTGGACGGCCAGGGCGGTCACCGCGAAGGGGCGCCGCTCCCGGGCCGCCTCCATGATCCGGGCTGTGGCGTCCGCGTAGTTGGTGACGTCGACCAGCACACCGAGCACGCTGCGCTTGTCGGTGGTGGTGTTGTGAGCAGTCACGGATGCAACCCCTGGAGTCGGCGTCACCGGCAATTTTCCGCCGCCGAGCATAGCCGCATGTAGTGGTGTCACCCGTTCGGTGGCGCTTGGGGTGGCCTGTATGCGGGAGGGATGTGGGGGAGAACCTGGGGAGCAGAGCTCCAAACCGAAGACCTTGGGGCTCTGCCCCAAACCCCGGCCGCTCGAGAAGATCACCGGGCTTTGACGCTGGCCTGCGGTGGGTGGTGGGTTGCGGTTGTGGGTGTTGTGGGGTTCGGGTGATCTCCCCGGGACGACCGCCCAGGGGATCGGGAGACGGGCGGGGGCGCAACCAAACCCCGGTTGCACCCCCGTCCGCCTCCCGATGAGGCTGAACGGCCGCCCCGGGGAGATCACCCGAACTGGCTTATATCTGTGTGTGTTTGGGGTGTCTGGGGTGTCTGGGCGTGATTGTGTTTGTCGTTGCTGGGGCGACACGATGTTGGAACCACAACGTGATGATCACGCAGAGCAACCAAAACAGGGTTTGTAGGTTGCCCGGCGGAGCCGGCAGTCAGGCGAAGGGTGAGATATGCCGCAAAGCCGGTAGCCGCACCGTGGGGTTTCAGGGGGCTCGACCCCCTGAGCAGATATGACGAGGAGCCCCGGTTCGCGCTTCTCAGCGAACAGGGGCTCCTGCGACTCGTGGGGATGGGGGGAGTTGAACCCCCACGTCCTTTCGGACACACGGACCTGAACCGTGCGCGTCTGCCATTCCGCCACATCCCCGTGGCTTTATGAAGCCGGCCCTAGGGCCTGCCTTTTTGTTACTGGCTGCGACAGACTACGCTGTCGCACGTCACCAAGCGAGTTGATATCGCCCCTGACGCCAGGGAAGACTAGCACGGCGTCGACGGGTGTCATACGAGGGTCAGAAGTGCCGGTCGTCCTTGAGCTAGAGATGCACAAGCGGCGGCCGGATACCATCATGTCCTCGGAAGCCGAGGAGGAGCCGGTGAGCGTGCTGCAGCGCTTTGAGAAGCGATTGGAAGGCCTGGTCGAAGGGGCCTTCGCCAAGGTGTTCAAGGGTGTCGTGCACCCGGTGGAGATCCTGAATGCCATGCAGCGGGAGGCTGAGGCACACAAGGCCATTCTCGCCGGTGGCCGGACTCTCGTGCCGAACCGCTACGTGATTGACCTCTCGCCCTACGACCACAGCCGGCTGGCGCCCTACGCCGCCGCGCTCGCCCAGGAGCTTGCGCAGTCGCAGGCTGAGTTCATCGGGGAGCAGGCGTGGACGGTCTACGGCGATGTGATCGTCGAGATCGAGCGTGGTGACGGGCTCGACACGGGCATGTTCCGGGTCACCGCCGAGGTCTACACCGGTGGCGAGGTCGCCCCGGTGCAGCAGCCGGCGTACGACGCGGGCCCGCAATACCCGCCCTACGAGCAGCAGGGTGGCTACCAGCAGCACGGCGGCGGGGGCGGCGCGCCCAACGGCCGCGGTGGTGTGGGCCTCATCTCGGGTGACGGCCGCACGTACCCGCTTCAGATGGGCTCGACCGTGATCGGCCGGGGCGACCAGGCCAACCTGCGTCTGCCCGACGTCGGCATCTCGCGCCGGCACGCCCGCCTGGACTACGACGGCAACCAGGTCGTCCTGACCGATCTGGGTTCCACCAACGGCACGATGGTCAACGGCCAGCGCGTGTCGGCAGTGGCGCTCAACCCGGGCGACATGATCCAGTTGGGCACGACCACCCTCACGTTCCGAGTGGACGGCTAGCCACCTTGCCCGAATTCGTCCTCACCGTCGCCCGGTTCGGCTTCCTCATCCTGCTGTGGATCTTCGTGTTCACGGTCGTCGGGGTGATCCGCCGGGATCTCTTCGCTGGGGTCCGGTCCAAGAGCATCGTCGCCAGCCCTCGGGGGGTGGGTGGCGCGGTGCCCGCGGACCGGCCGGCGGCCAAGGCGAAACGCGGTAAGGCGGCACGGCAGCTCGTGGTCACGGCCGGCCAGCTGGCCGGCACGCGCATCACGCTGGGCGAGATTCCGATCACTATCGGTCGTGCCGAGGATTCGACTCTCGTCATCACCGACGACTTCGCCTCGGCCCGGCACGCGCGGCTCGTTCTGCGGGACGGACAGTGGTTCGTCGAGGATCTCGGCTCGACGAACGGCACCTATCTCGACCGCGGTAAGGTCTCCGGACCTACTCCCGTCCCCCTTGGCGTACCGATCCGCATCGGTCGCACTTCTCTCGAGTTACGGCCATGACCCTGACCCTGCGCTATGCCGCTCAGAGCGACCGCGGTCTGATCCGAGACCTGAACCAGGACTCCGTCTACGCCGGGCCGCGGCTGCTTGCTGTCGCCGACGGTATGGGCGGCATGGCCGCTGGTGACGTCGCGTCCAACATCGTCATCGCCGCGATGGCGCCGCTCGACGAGGACGTCCCCGGTGACGCCCTGGTCGACGCGTTACGTCATGCGGTCGGGACGGCCAACCAACAGCTGCGCGACACCGTCGACGCCAACCCGCAGCTCGAGGGCATGGGCACCACGCTCACCGCGGTGCTCTTCTCGGGCAGCAAGTTCGGCATGGTGCACATCGGTGACAGCCGCGCCTATCTGCTGCGCGGGGGTGAGTTCGCCCAGATCACCAAGGACGACACCTACGTGCAGATGCTGGTCGACGAGGGCCGGGTCAGCCCCGAGGAGGCGAGCAGCCACCCGCAGCGGTCGCTGCTCACCCGGGCGCTCGACGGCCGCGACATCGACCCCGAATACTCGGTGCGTCAGGTGCTCAAAGGCGACCGCTACCTGATCTGCAGCGACGGCCTCTCCGGCGTGGTCAGTTCCGACACCATCGGGCAGACCATGCGTGAGCTCACCGACCCGCAGGCCTGCGTCGAGCGGCTGGTGCAGCTGGCGCTGCGCGGTGGCGGGCCCGACAACATCACCGTGATCATCGCCGACGCGACCGACGGCGACATCATGGAGCAGGCGCCGATCGTGGGTGGGGCCGCGTCGCTCGACCGCGGCAACAACACGGTGGCCGACAGCTCGACCTCGGCCGCGCGGGCCGCCGCGTTGCAGGCGCCGCGCCCGGCCCAGCCGCAGCCGCAGCGCGACACGTACGAGGAACCGCAGCCCAAGGGTCACCCGGTGCGCGCCACCCTGCTCGTGCTGGTGCTGCTCGGCGTGCTCGGTGGCGGCCTGTGGCTCGGCTACCAATACACGCAGGAGCAGTACTACGTCGGCGCGACCGACGCCGGCCAGCTCGCGATCTTCCGTGGGGTGCCGGGCCAGATCGCCGGTCTCGACCTGTCCAGCGTCAACGAGACCAGCCCGTCCCGCCTCGACGACCTCACCGCGGTCGCCCAGGACAGGGTCAAGGAGGGCATCCACGCCGACGACCGGCCGGACGCCCAGCGCATGCTGGCCGAGCTGACCGACGACGTCCCGTCGAACCCGAACCTCAAGCCCATCTGCAACACCGCCACCACCGCGCCGAGCACGACTCCCACGGCGCCGTCGGTCCCGTCCTCGGCCCTGCCGAGCGCCGGAGCCGTCCGCACGACCGGCCCCGCCGGCAGCACCGCCGCCGGCAACGGCGTCACGTCGGCGCCGAACTCCGTGCCCGCGACCACGCCGTCCGCTCAGCTCTCCGAGTCAGCGCCCGCTGCCGATCCGGTCGGGTGCCGGACCGTCAACTGAGCCTCGGCTCGACCACGTCTGGGGATCCTTCTTGACTGCGCCCGCCGTGCCCGCCTCCTCGCCCGCGTCCACGGGCGAGATGGCGCGTATCCCGGGAATGAAGACCCAGCGCAACGCCGAGCTGGGTCTGCTCGCATTCGCCATGATCCTGGTGGCGGCATACGGCGCCACCGTCGAGGCGAGCCGGATCGGCGAGATCACCCCGACCTTCTGGGTGCCCGCCGCGCTGCTGAGCATCCTGTTCCTCGGCCTGCACTTCGTGGTGCGCTACACGGCGCCCTACGCCGACCCCGTGCTCATCCCGGCCGTCGCGCTGATCAACGGTCTCGGCGTGGGCTTCCTACGCCGGCTCGACATCGGCGACGCGCTCAGCGACAAGCAGCCGGTGCCGAGCGTCTTCGCCGGCATCGGGGGCCGCCAGCTGGTCTGGACGCTGATCGCGCTGATCCTGGCGGCCATCCTGCTGCTGGTGGTCCGGGATCACAAGATCGTCTCCCGGTACGCGTACACCCTGGGTCTGACCGGCATCGTGCTGGTGATGATCCCGGCCGTGCTGCCGGCCAGCATCTCCGAGGTCAACGGCGCGAAGCTGTGGATCCGGCTCGGGGCGTTCTCGATCCAGCCCGGTGAGTTCGCCAAGATCGCGCTGGTCTCGTTCTTCGCGTACTACCTGGTCCGCAAGCGCGAGGTGCTGTCGCTGGCCAGCCGCCGGGTCCTCGGCATCGACTTCCCGCGCGGCCGCGACCTCGGCCCGGTCGTCACGGTCTGGCTGCTCAGCCTCCTGGTCCTGGTCTTCGAGAAGGACCTCGGCACCGCACTGCTGTACTTCGGCCTGTTCGTCGTGACGCTCTATGTCGCCACCGAACGCGCCAGCTGGCTGATCATCGGTCTGCTGCTGTTCTTCGGCGGCGTCTATGTGGCCTACCTGCTCGGCGCCTCGGTCGGCGGCCCGTTCGCCAACTTCTACGACCGCGCCCAGGTCTGGCTCAACCCGTTCGACAACGAGAACTACGAGCGGCTCGGCGGCAGCTATCAGCTGGTGCAGGGCCTGCTCTCGCTCGGCACGGGCGGCCTGTTCGGCTCCGGCCCGGGCGGTGGCTCGCCGCGGTTCGTGCCCGAGGTGCAGAACGACTTCATCTTCGCCGGCATGGGTGAGGAGATCGGCCTGTTCGGTCTCTCCGCCCTGCTCGTGCTCTATCTGCTGATCGTCGAGCGGGGTCTGCGGTCGGCGCTGGCCGTGCGCGACTCGTTCGGCAAGCTGGTCGCGGGTGGCCTGTCGTTCACCCTGGGTTTGCAGATCTTCGTCATCCTGGGTGGCATCACCGGGCTGATTCCGCTGACCGGGCAGACGACACCGTTCCTCTCGTCCGGCGGCTCCTCCCTGATGGCCAACTGGCTGCTGATCGCGATGCTGCTGCGGATCTCGAACGCGGCGCGCGGCCCGGCGGCCAGCGGCGGGGGAACAGACCGGGCCGGTGGTGGCCCCAAGAAAGCACCAGTCCAGCTGCACGGCGCCATGACGGAGGTGATCAAGCCGTGAACGCACCCCTTCGACGGGCCGGCGTGGTCATCCTCGTTCTGTTCGGCCTGCTCTTCGCGAACCTCAACTGGGTCCAGGCTTACAAGGCCGACGACTATCGCACCAACGACTACAACCGCCGGGTCGTGGTCGCGCAATACGAACGGCCCCGCGGCATCATCGAGGCCGGCGGTCAGGGCGTGGCGACCAACAAGGTCACCGACGACGCCCTGAAATACCTGCGCGTCTACCCGCGCAAGGAGGTCTACGCGCCCGTCCTCGGCTACCGGCCGGTCGGCCTGGCCGCGACCGGGATCGAGAACGCGGAGAACGACTTCCTGTCCGGCGAGAGCGACAAGCTCTTCGCCGACCGGGTGAAGGACATGTTCACCGGCAACAACACCGGTGGCGGCAACGTGCTGCTGACGCTCAACACCAAGGCGCAGGAAACCGCCTGGAAAGAGCTGAACGACAACGAGCGCGGCGTCGACAAGGGCGCGGCGATCGCGATCGACCCGCAGACGGGCGCCGTGCAGGCCATGGTGTCGATGCCCAGCTTCGACCCGAACCCGCTGGTCAGCCACGACGAGAAGGCGGCCGCGGCGGCGTACAACAAGCTCAACAAGAACCCGGATCAGCCGCTGCTCAACCGTTCGACGGCCGAGACCAAGCCGCCCGGTTCGGTCTTCAAGGTGATCATCTCGGCGGCCGCCCTCCAAAACGGTTATACAACTGAGACCGAGATCGAGGCGGGGCGCGAGTACCGCGAGAGCGGCGCGGTCATCCGCAACTCCGAGGACGAAGTTTGCCCTGGTAGCCAGATCGATCTGAAGGCCGCGCTGACCACGAGCTGCAACACCGGCTACGCCCGGCTCGGCGTGACCCTCGGCCGCGACAAGGTGCTCGCGACGGCCAAGGCGTTCGGCTTCGAGGACGACCAGCTGACCGTCGGCGACCTCGAGGGCAGCGGCCTGCCGGTCGCGATGAGCGACACCGGCAAGATCGCCAACCCGGACGGCAGCGTCGACAAGGGCGCGCTGGCCCAGTCGTCGCTCGGTCAGCGCGACGTCCGGATGACCCCGCTACAGGGTGCCCTGATCGCCGCCACGGTGGCCAACGGCGGCAAGCAGATGCGCCCCTACCTGGTGCAGAAGCTCACCAGCCCCGATCTCCGCACGATCTACACGGCTGACCCGAAGACGCTCCGCACGCCGATCAACGGCCAGGTCGCCTCCGACCTGAAGGACATGATGGTCAGCGTCGTCGAGAACGGCACCGGCAAGCGGGCCCGCATCGACGGCATGGAGGTCGGCGGCAAGACCGGAACGGCCCAGAACGCCGAGGGCGCCGACCCGCACGGCTGGTTCGTCGGGTTCGCCTTCAACGACAAGGGCGAGGCGGTCTCGGCCGTGTGCGTCATGCTTGAGAACGTGCCCGGTGGCCACGCCAGCGCCGAGGCAGCCCGGATCGCCGGGCTCATCATGAAGGCCGCGGCAGGTCAGGGAGGGGACTGAGCATGATCAGCCCTGGGGTGACCCTCGGCGGCCGGTACGTTCTCGACGAGCGGATCGCCGGTGGCGGGATGGGTGATGTCTGGCGCGGCACCGACGAGGTGCTGGGCCGGACGGTTGCCGTCAAGATCCTGCTGCCCGCCCTGCTCGACGAGCCCGGCTTCGCCGAGCGGTTCCGGGGCGAGGCCCGCACCATGGCCACGATCAACCACCCCGGCGTGGTCGACGTCTACGACTACGGCAGCGACCAGCAACTCGCGTTCCTCGTCATGGAATACGTCGAGGGCGACGCGCTGTCGCGCACGCTGAGCCGGGTCGGCCGGCTGACCCCGGCCCGCACGATGGCGCTGATCGCCCAGGCCGCCGACGCGCTGCAGGCCGCCCACGCGAACGGCATCGTGCACCGCGACGTGAAGCCCGGCAACCTCCTCGTCCGCCCCAACGGCACGCTCGTCCTCACCGACTTCGGCATCGCCCGCTCGGCGCTGGTGGGCCAGCTCACCGTGGCCGGCTCGGTGCTCGGCACCGCGTCCTACATCTCCCCCGAGCAGGCCTCGGGCGCCGTCGCGACGCCCGCATCCGACGTGTACGCGCTCGGCGTCGTCGCCTACCAGTGCCTCTCCGGGCATCGGCCGTTCGACGGCGCGACGCCCATGGAGATCGCGATGAAGCACGTGCGGGAGACGCCGCGGCCGCTGCCGGGCGACATCCCGCCGCAGGTGCGCGCGATCGTCGACCGGGCCCTGGCCAAAGACCCGAACGCCCGCTGGCCCTCGGCCTCCGCGCTGGCCGCCGTCGCCCGGCAGGCCGCCGCGTCCCTGGCCAACCCGGCCCAGGCGGCGCCGACCGGATCACCCGCGCGCCCGTCCGGCCCGGTCAGCCCGGCTCCGGCCCGCCCCCAGAGCGGCGGCCCGTCGAGCGGCGCCCCCATGCCCGGCTCGCCGATCGCGGGTGCGGCCCGTCCGCCGTACCCTCCGGTTCCCCGCCCGGTCTCGGGCGCGCGCGGTGCCGCTTCGGTACCGTCCGGGCCACCCGTTCAACCGCAGCCCTACCGTCAGCCGTACCAACCACAGCCGGCCCGTCCGGCACAGGCCACCAAGCCGGAGAGCTCCGGCGGGCGGCAGGTGCTGATCGTGCTGGCCGTGGTTCTCGCTCTGTTGGTCCTGCTCTGTGCCGGCGTGATCTCGTTCCTCTACAACCAGCAGAACGCAATGGGCACCGGAAACACGGGCGTCACCGGAGGGGATCCAACGGTGGCGTCATACCGTCTAACTACACAGGCGGGCGCGAATCCCGGCTGGATCAGAGCTAACGAAGGACGACAGACGCTATGACGGCGCAGGCCCGCCTGCTCGGTGGCAGGTATCAGGTCGGCGAGCTCCTGGGCTACGGCGGCATGGCCGAGGTGCACCGCGGACGCGACCTCCGGCTCGGCCGTGACGTGGCGATCAAGATGTTGCGCACCGACCTGGCCCGCGACGCGACGTTCCAGGAGAGGTTCCGGCGCGAGGCGCAGAACTCGGCCGCCCTGAACCACCCCGCGATCGTCGCCGTCTACGACACCGGCGAAGAGATCTCCTCGACCGGCGAGAAGCTGCCGTTCATCGTCATGGAGTTCGTCAACGGGCGGACCCTCAAGGAAGTGCTGGCCCAGGAACAGCGGATCCCGACCCGCCGGGCCCTCGAGATGATCGCCGACATCTGCGCGGCGCTGGAGTTCAGCCACCGCCACGGGATCATCCACCGGGACATCAAGCCCGGCAACGTGATGATCACGCAGAACGGCCAGGTCAAGGTCATGGACTTCGGCATCGCCCGGGCCCTGGCCAGCGGCGCCACCACCATGACGCAGACCAGCGCGGTCATCGGCACGGCGCAATACCTCTCGCCCGAGCAGGCCCGCGGCGAGTCGGTCGACGCCCGGTCCGATGTGTACGCCGCCGGCTGTGTGCTCTTCGAGCTGCTGGTCGGCCACCCGCCGTTCGTCGGCGACAGCCCGGTCAGCGTCGCCTACCAGCACGTGCGCGAAGAGCCCAAGGCGCCCAGCGACATCAACCACGACGTGCCGCCCGACGTCGACGCCATCGTGCTCAAGGCCCTGGCCAAGAACCCGATGAACCGTTACCAGAGCGCGCAGGAGATGCGGGCCGACGCGCTGCGGGCCGTCGCCGGTCGCCCGGTGCTGGCCACCCCGGTGATGTCCGAGGCCGAGACCATGGCCATGCAAGGCTCGCCGCGGCAGTGGCAGCCCCAGGCCGCCACCACCATGCAGCGCCCGGTCGCGGGCGGGCCGCGGCCGCCGGAACGCCGGTCGTCGTCGTGGGTGTGGGCCGCCCTGGCCGCCCTCGGTGTGCTGGTGGTGGTCGTGCTGGGTGTCGCGCTCGCGATGGACCGCGACAAGACCAACAACAACACGGCCGACAACACGCCGTCGGCCCCGGTGACGTACACGATGCCCGATCTGCAGGGTCTCAGCGACGCCGAGGCGCTGGCCGCGCTCCAGAAGGCCGGCATCCAGAACTCCGAGCCGCAGTCGCCGACCTATGACGCCGACTGCGACGGCACGGTCGTCAAGCAGACCCCGGCCAAGGGCGCCACGGTCAGCGCCGACCAGCAGGTCAGCTATCAGCTGTGCCAGAAGCCGCAGCAGGTCGAGGTGCCCGACAACCTGGTCGGCTCGACCAAGGACGCCGCCACCGACGCCCTCAAGCGGATCGGCCTCAAGGTCAACCCCAAGGAGGTCGACAGCCTCCAGCCGGTCGGCATCGTCACCAAGGTCAGCAAGGCCGGCCGCGAGGTCGACCCGGGCGAGACGATCACCATCGAGGTCTCCAACGGCCGGCTGGTCAAGGTGCCCGACGTGGTGGGCAAGTCGCAGGGTGCCGCCCAGGGCGCCCTCGAAAATGCCGGCCAGTTCAACGTCAACATCGTCGACCAGCCGGGCGAGGGCGAGCCGGGCACGGTCGTCGCGCAGAACCCGGCCGCGAACACGACGGCCGAGAAGGGCGACGACGTCACGATCACCGTGATCAGCGCGCCCGACCCGAACGAGACCACACCCAACCCGGACGAGACCGAGACGCCGGGCACCGGCAACGGCGGCGGCACGGGCACCAACGGTCTGATCGGCAACGCGATCGGCGCCTACCGCCGAGACTGATCCACACGGAGACGGCCGCCCCCGAACTGCTCGGGAGGCGGCCGTTTCTTCTTGACGGTCAGGCGGTGGCGAAGGCCGAGCGTCGCCGCGACTCGACCTCGGCGGCCAGCGCGGGCGCCTTCTCGAGGGCCGACGGCAGACCGCAGGAGGCGAGCCAGTTGGCGAGCATGGTGTGGCCGCCCTCGGTGAGCACCGACTCGGGGTGGAACTGCACACCCTCGATCGCCAGCTCGCGGTGACGCATCGCCATCACCACGCCCGACCCGGTGCGGCCGGTGACCTCGATCTCGGCCGGCAGCGTCTCGGGCAGCACCGCCAGGGAGTGGTAGCGGGTGGCGGTGAACGGGTCGGGCAGGCCGGCCAGAACTCCGGCGCCCGTGTGGTGCACCTCGGAGGTCTTGCCGTGCAGCAGCTCCGGCGCGCGGGTCACGGTCGCCCCGAACGCGGCCCCGATCGCCTGATGGCCGAGGCAGACCCCGAACATCGGAACCTTCCCGGCGTACGCCTTGATCACGTCCATCATGATGCCGGCGCGCTCGGGCGAGCCCGGGCCGGGCGACAACAAGATGCCGGCTGCGCCGAACGTGCCGACGTCGGCCACCGAGATCTCGTCGTTGCGACGCACCTCGCACTCGGCGCCCAGCTGACCCAGATATTGCACCAGGTTGAAGACGAACGAGTCGTAGTTGTCGATGACCAGAATGCGCACGTCAATCACCCGGGATCTGGCCGCCGCCGGTGGCCTCGGAGGGATGTGGTTGGTTCGACTCGGTGCTGTACGGGATGTCGTCCGGACCGTGGTCGGGGTTGTCCGTGCTGGTGATGTCGGCGTTCCCACCGTCCGGCCCCTGCTGTTCGGTGCCGGTGCCCACCTGCACGTCGTCGAACGGCAGCAGCGGCGTGGCCCAGGGGAAGACGACGTACCAGAGCAGCGCGGTGGTGGCGGCGATCATCCCGAGCGAGCCCAGGGTCTTGCCCCAGACCCCGCCCGGGAGCTTGCGCCAGATCCAGCCGTACATCGCGTCACGCCCCCTTGATCTCGGCCGGCATGCCGGCGTTGGGCAGGGCCTGGTCGCGCTTCGCGGTCGAGACGAGCTCGGCGTGGATGATCAGCCGCTCGTAGTTGTTGTACTTCGGGTTGCAGGTGGTCAGCGTGAGCAGCGACTGTGTCGGCTTGGCCTTGGGCTTGCCGGGCACGGGCGCGACCACCTCGACCGCGCTCGGCTTGACGACCTGCTGCTGATAGACCTTGTAGACATACCAGTTGGTGCGGGTCTCGACGCCGATGACGTCGCCGTCCTTGAGCTCGTCGAGCCGCCAGAAGATCTTCTTGATCCGGTGACCGGCCACCGAGAAGTTGCCGACCCCGCCCGGCTTGGCCGAGTCGGGATAGTGACCGGGGGCGTAGCGGATGTCGTCGGGCTGCACGCCGTCGACGACCACCCACTCCTTGTCGAGCTTCGGGATGTAGAGCCGGCCGACCAGGTTGGACCCGGGCGCGGCCGGGGCCTTGGTGGCGGCCGACGGGGTCGGGCCCACGGTCGGGTCGTTCCACACCTCGTCGAGCTCGCTGTTCAGGGCGTTCTGCTCGTCCTGGACCTTGGCCGAGTTGCCGAACACCTCGTAGCCCGCGAACAGCAGCACGATCAGGCCGAAGGTGATCATCAGCTCGCCCGACACCCGGATGCCGGCGCGGATGCGCGAGCCCAGGGTCGGCCGGGTCATCTCGGAGTAGACGCTCTTGTAACCCTCGCCGGTCTGTTCCGGCCGCAGCTTGACGACCTTCTCGCCGCGTTTCGGTGCTTCCTGCACGGGCTCTTCCTCTGCCGGGGGCCTCGGACCGCCCGGGCCGGCGGGGGAGACCGAGGCGGCGCCAAGGACGGCGTCGGGCTCGGCGTTCGCCTTCGCGGCCTGTGCGGCGACGCCCGGTACCGCGGAGAGGAGCGCGGTGGGTTCCTTGATCGGGGGTAGCTGCTCGTCGGGGCGCTTCATCGCGGGGAGCAGGCCGGTCGGTGCGTCCGACGTACGGATCACCGCGGTCTCGCCCGGGTCGCGCGGCACGCTGGTGCCGGAGCGGACGGCTGGGCCCGGGTTGACCGGAACGTTGAAGCCCTGGTCGGCAAGGCCGGACCCGCCGGTCGGATAGCCGCCTGAGTTGTGGCCGGCCGTGGCGGGCGGAACGGGCGGGCGCAGGCCCTGGGGCTCGCCGTTGCCGAAGCCGGAACCACCCTGCGGCACTCCGGGGAAGGGCGGCTCGGGCCGAGCGGGGGAAAAGCCGTTTGCTCCCGTACGGGCGTCGGCCGCGCCCGGCCCACCCCGCGAACCGTCGAAGCCACCGTCGCGGCCCGGACGCTCACCGGAGGAGCCCACGCTGTCCCAGCCGCCGCTGCGCTGCCGGCCCGCCCCGGAGAAGCCGTCGTGCTCCGGCGAGGCCGGGTGGCCGCCGAAGGAGGAGGGCGAGGCGGGGTGACCGTTGGCGGCTGCGGGGGAGCCTGGGTGGCCGTTGAAGGGGCTGCCGGAAGCGGGCCGGCCGTTGAACGGGTCGTTCGGGGCTTGGGGGCTGCCGTAGGACGAGCCCGCGGCCTGCTCGCTGTTGCCGCGCGAGCCGGACTGCTGGTCGACCGGGAAGGCGCCGCTGCCCTGACCGCCACCGCCGAAGAAGGCGTTGCTGGGCTGCGCGCCCCGGCCATAAGCGGAGTCTGTGGCACCCCCACCACCGCCGTAGCGGCCGTCAGCGGGCGGGGACGGGTCGGCGGTGCCACCGGAGGCCCCGACACCGCCGAAGGGCACACGGGCGGCCTGAGCGGGTTCGGCGCCGCCGCGTGCGGGCGGACCGTCGTACGAATCGGTGAACTGAGGCCCGTTCACCGGCACGCCGTGCTCGTGGGCCCAACCGGTCTCACGCCGTCGTGGCGAGCCGGTCGGGTTCGGCGCGGACGCCATGCCGGCCGGAAAAGGAGGCGTGGCCGCGCCGGCGGGCATGCCGGTCGGAGGTGGTGAGACCGCGCCGGTGGCTCGGGGCGCCGAGGGCGTGCCGGTGGCCCGCGGCTGCTCGCCCCCGGCGAAGAAGTCGAAATCCGACCGCGCGGGACGGGCGGGCTGCTCCGTGGTGGCGGGGCGGAGGGCACGCGCGGCGGCGCCCAGGGAACCGCCGGCGGCGGCGATCCGCTGCTGGATCTCCTCGTCGGTGTGCAGCACGGCGGTGTCGGCCGAGGCAGGCGGGGGCGGCAGCGTCGGCGGGGCCGGCCGCGGCGCCTCGGGCCGGCCACCGAGGCCGATCTGCGGGGCCAGCGGACCGCCGGGCACGCCGTCGGGCGACGCATCGGTGATGCGGGGGATGTACGCCGTCTGGGCGTCGGCGTCGGGTGCGCGGTGACGCCCCGATCCGGCCCCCGCGGGCGGATTGTCGGCCATCAGCCGGCTACCCGCGCGGACCGGAGGTCACTCGACCCGTCGTACGCCCGCACTGTCACGTTCCTCTCGACGGTTTCCGTATAACCGAGGCCGAAGTCAGCAACCGCGTCGCGGAACTGCCGGACTCCTTCCGCGGACTCCAACGCGCGATGCATCGCTGTGGGTTCGCCGATAGCCGTGATCTTGAACGGCGGCGAGAAGACCTGGCCGTGAAGAAGCAGCGTGTTGCCGACACAGCGTACAGCGCTGGTCGAGATCACGCGGACATCCATGATCGACATTGCCTCGGCCCCACCAGCCCAGAGGGCATTCACCACCGCCTGGACGTCACCCTGGTGGACGACAAGGTCGTCGTTGTCGGGGGCGTTGGCGGCCACGAAGTCGTTGCTGCGGCGTGACGAGTCGTCGAGGCTTACGGTCAGGCCGGGGCCCTGCAGCGCGGTGAAGCCGGCCGGCGCCCGCAGCCGTTCGGCGTTCGTGCGGGCCGCCCCGACCGGGCCGTCCACCTTGGCGAGGTTGGCCGTGTCCTGGTCGACGGCCGCACGCAGGTCGGCGGCCGTCTGCTCGCGGGCCACGAGGCGCTCGCGCTTGTCCTCGATCAGCTGGGTGAGCTGAGGCCGCCGGTCGTCGCGCAGAGCCGTGCCGTCGGCCGTGGTCGCCGAGGTGGTGAAGAGCAGACCGGCCGCGAGGAAGATCAATGGAGATCCGATCGCCCAGCCGCGCATGCGCTGAACAGGGCGTCCGGGTCGCAGACCACGCCACGCGCGGCGCACGACAAGACGCCACGAGGGCGTGCCGGTGGTGTATTCCACGTCCTCGTTTCCCCCCGAAATAGCCGCTCCGGACATTTTCCTCGCCCGCCGGGTGCCTGGTTTCGCGTCCCCTTGACTACGCTAGCTGTCGAACATTAATCGCCACGGGCAGCATTCGGGGTCTCCGGAGCCGCTCAGCGGTGGGGTTGTTCACCACTTGTTGCCCTTCAGGAGAGCACCGTGCCGAAGTCTCAGGTCCGCAAGAAGAAGGTCTACACGCCGCCGACGGACATTCGTCCGGCGGCCGCTGCGGCGTCGAAGAAGCCGAGCCCCATGTGGCTCCCGATCAGCGCCGTGGCGCTGATCGTGATCGGCATCGCGTGGCTGGTCGTGTACTACCTGTCGTCCCAGCAGTACCCGGTGGAGTCGCTGCGCTACTGGAACCTCTTGATCGGCTTCGGGTGCATGGTGGCCTCGCTGGGCATCCTGTCCCGCTGGCGCTAGCCGCGTTCGGGGCGTCCGACCGGCGTAACGCCGTAATGCCCGCATACCCGCGGGTAGTGTGACTTTCGTCCGTTTTGAGCGCACCCCGCGCCGCTGGCCGGGGTGCGCTTTGCGCGTGGGCGGGCCACTTGACCCGGTGGCGTGCGTCCGTCTATTACTCGTGGGTAACATGAGCGGCGGACCGCCGATCGAGGAGGCACAACGCTGATGGGCATCGCGCAGATAGTCGCCACCGTTCTGGCCGGCGCCGTCACGATCGTCGCCGTGGTGCTCGCGGTCCGGGCCGTCCTCACGATCACCTCGGTGATCCGGCAGGGCAAGCCCGACCCGGCCCGGTTCGAAGACCCGAAGACCCGCACCAAGACCATGCTGGTCGAGACGCTGGGTCACACGCGGATGCTCAAGTGGAGCGCGATCGGCGCCGCCCACTGGCTCGTGATGGTCTCCTTCATGATCCTGTTCCTGCTGGTCGTGGAGGCGTACTTCGAGGTCGTCGACCCCGAGGCGGGCCTGCCGATCATCGGGCACTGGCTGATCTTCGGGTTCGTGACCGAGTGGATCGGCATCCTCGGCCTGGCCGGCATCCTCTACCTGATCTTCGTGCGGCAGCGTTCCAACCGCTCTCCGAAGAACCGGTTCCTGGGCTCGACGTGGTGGCAGGCCTACTTCGTCGAGGCGGTCATCCTCGGCGTGCTGGCCTGCGGTTTCCTGATCCGCGGCTTCAAGGTCGCCACCGACCACTTCGAGTACGCGGTATGGGCCACTCCGCTGTCCCACGCGATCGGTAACGTGCTTCCGGCCTGGGAGGACGGCGGCACCTGGACCGCCCTGGTCAAGATCTTCATCTCGATGGGCTGGCTCATCACCATCGCGCTGAACCCGACCATGGGTGTGGCCTGGCACCGCTTCCTGGCCTTCTTCAACATCTTCTTCAAGCGCGCGCCCGAGAAGCCGGCCGGCTCCGGGATGGGCGCGCTGCGGCCGATGATGAGCCAGGGCAAGCCGCTCGACTTCGAAGAGGCCGACCCCGAGAAGGACCAGTTCGGGGTGGCCCAGGTCGAACAGTTCACCTGGAAGGGTCTGCTCGACTTCTCCACCTGCACGGAGTGCGGACGGTGCCAGTCGCAGTGCCCGGCCTGGAACACGGCCAAGCCGCTCTCGCCCAAGCTCCTCGTGCTCAGTCTGCGCGATCACGCGTACGCGAAAGCGCCTTATCTCCTCGCCGGCGGCGGTCTCGATCTGACGGGCGAGGAAAAGGCCACGGAGGAGCAGCTCAAGGGCGTTGATGTGCTCGCCCTGGCGGAGAAGGACCGGCCGCTGATCGGCACCGAGGACGAGAACGGCGTGATCGACCCCGACGTGCTGTGGTCGTGCACCACCTGCGGCGCGTGTGTCGAGCAGTGCCCGGTCGACATCGAGCACATCGACCACATCGTCGACATGCGCCGCTACCAGGTGCTGATCGAGTCGAGCTTCCCCTCCGAGGCCGGCGTCATGCTGCGCAACCTCGAGAACAAGGGCAACCCGTGGGGCGCCCCGCAGAACACCCGCGAGGACTGGACCAAGGGTCTCGACTTCGAGGTGCCGCGGGTCGGCGAGAAGGAAGACTTCGAATACCTGTTCTGGGTCGGCTGCGCCGGCGCGTTCGAGGACCGGGCCAAGAAGACCACCCGGGCCGTCGCCAAGCTGCTGCACGAGGCCGGTGTCGACTATGCGATTCTCGGCGAGGGCGAGACCTGTACGGGTGACCCCGCGCGCCGCATCGGCAACGAGTTCGTCTTCCAGATGCTGGCCCAGCAAAATGTCGAGACGCTGCAGGAAGCGAACGTCAAGAAGATCGTCGCGACCTGTCCGCACTGCTTCAACACGCTCGGCAACGAGTACGAGCAGCTGGGCCTCAAGGTCGAGGTCGTGCACCACACGCAGCTGCTGGCCCACCTGGTCGCCACCGGCAAGCTCACCCCGGTGCAGCCGGTCGACGGCGGCGTGACCTACCACGACCCCTGCTACCTGGGCCGCCACAACCGGGTCTTCGACGCGCCCCGCGAAGTGCTGGGCTCGGCCATCGAGGGCGGCATCCAGGAGATGCCCCGCAACTCGGAACGCTCCTTCTGCTGCGGTGCCGGCGGCGCCCGCATGTGGATGGAGGAGAAGATCGGCAAGCGGATCAACGTCGAACGTACGGAGGAAGCTCTCTCCACCGGCGCCAAGACGATCGCGGTCGGTTGCCCGTTCTGCTACACGATGATCGGCGACGGCGTGACCGGCAAGGGTGAGCAGGAGAACGTCGAGGTCGTGGACGTGGCGACGGTCCTCCTCCGCTCGCTCAAGCAGGAGGTCTGAGGCTCACGAGGGCGTGCCGGCGGTGGCCGCGGTGGTCGACGCGACGATCGCGACCATCACGGCCGCCTGGATCTCCTCGATCGCCTTCTTCACGGCCTCGGCCGCCCAGGCGCCCTCGCTGATCTCGCGCAGTCGCGTCTTGACGACCTTCTGGTCGAGGTCACCGAAGACGCTCTTCTCCAGGTCGGTGGCGGCGACAAGGGCACACAGCGCTCCCGTACGCGGTTCGGCCGCGCCCGTACCGAGCACGGCGTGCCGCATCCGGTCGCGCGCCGCCGTCTCCTGCACGGGCTCGACACCGTGAGCGGCCGGGTACTTGGTGCGGGGGAAGACCCACAGCACCTTGTCCTTCTCGACGCGCAGGATGCCGTCGGCCACCAGCTTGTCGAGCACCTGGAACCGGGTGTCCTTGGCGAACTTCGACACCCAGTGACCGGGTTTGCGGGGCTTGTCGTCGGCCACGATCCGCATCAGGGCCGCGTCCACCAGCGGGTCGCCGGTCGGGCTCGTGTCGAGCGCGACCACCTTCTTGTCGGCGACGTCGACCCGGCCGGCCAGCGCCAGTTCGAGCAGCAGCCCGCCGCCCAGACCGTGGTCCAGGTGGGTGCCGTCGGTCAGCGGAGTGCCGTCGTCGTCATACGCGAGCAGCGTGAACTCTTCGACCAGGTTCATGCCGCCAGGATTTCCCGACCGGGGGCCGTGCCAATCCTCACCTCGGGTGGGCACGCCGGGTTCGCCCCGGTCCGGCACAATGAGACCGAGGTGAACCGATCATGGACGGCCTGCTCCTGACCGCGGTGCTCCCGTTGGCGGCGTTTGCGCTGCTCACGGCGGGCAACGCGTTCTTCGTGGCAGCCGAGTTCGGGTTGGTCACGGTTGACCGCGCCGAGATCGCGGCCCGCTCGACCTCGGGTGATCGCCGGGCGCGCACGGTCCAGCACGCTCTGCACGAGCTCTCGTTCCAGCTTTCCGGCACCCAGCTCGGCATCACGCTCACCGCGCTGCTCACGGGTTACCTGGCCGAACCCGCCCTCTCCAAGATCTTCAACCCGGCCGTCGAGCCGATCGCCGGCGACGCCACCGAGGGCGTCACCCACGCGCTCGCGCTGATCGTCGCCACCCTGATCTCGATGCTCTTCGGCGAGCTGGTGCCCAAAAATGCCGCCCTGGCCCGCCCGATGCGCGCCGCACTGCTGACCGCGGCCCCCCTGCGTACGTTCTCCAAGCTCTTCAAATGGCTCATCGGCGGCCTCAACGGGTCGGCCAACTGGCTGGTCCGCCGCCTCGGCATCGAACCGCAGGAAGAGCTGGCCAGCGCCCGCTCACCCGAGGAACTGGGCCTGCTCGCCGCGATCAGCGCCGACGCCGGAGCGCTGCCGGCCGAGACCGCCACCCTGCTGCGCCGCACGATCCGCTTCGGTGAGAAACGCGCGGCCAAGGCCATGACCCCGCGCGTCGACGTGGTCGGCCTCAAGACCACGGCCAGCGTCGCCGAGCTGATCGCGGTCGCCCGCGAGAGCGGCCACACCCGCTTCCCGGTCTATGAAAACACGATCGACCTAGTCATCGGCGTGGTCGGGGTGCCCGACGCGCTGGGTGTGCCGCCCGAGCGCCGGGGCGCCACCCAGGTCGCGACGATCGCCCGCGAACCGGTCTACGTCCCCGAGAGCCTCGGCCTCGACAAGGTGCTCGCGACCCTGCGCGAGGCCAACGCCGACCTGGCGATCGTGGTCGACGAATACGGCGGCACTGACGGCGTCGTCACCGCCGAAGACCTGATCGAGGAACTGGTCGGTGAGATCGCCGACGAATACGACGTCGAACCCGCCGAGACCTCGACGCAGGAGCTCACGGCCCCCGACGGCGAGAAGTCCTACCTGGTCGACGGCCTGCTCCGCGAGGACGAGTTGATGGAGCAGACTGGATTCGCTCTGCCCGAGGGCCCGTACGAGACGCTCGCCGGTTTTCTGCTCTCCCGCCTCGGCCACATCCCGGTGGTCGGCGAGTCCTACGAGACGTCGGGGTGGGAGTTCACCGTGATGGCCGTCGACCGGCACCGCATCGAACAGGTGCGGGTGTCCGCCCCGCCGGAGCCCGACGATGACTGAACTCCTGGTCACCGTGGTGCTGCTGATCGGCAACGGGCTCTTCGTGGGCGGCGAGTTCGCGCTGATCGCCTCCCGGCGTACGGCGCTGGAACCGCTCGCCGCGACCAACAAGCGCGCTCAGTGGGCGCTGTCGGCGATGAGCCAGATCCCGCTGATGATCGCGGGCGCGCAGCTCGGCATCACGATCTGCTCCCTCGGCCTGGGCGCGCTGGCCGAACCGGCGCTGGCGCACTACCTCGAAGGCCCGTTCCACGCGATCGGCCTGCCCGAAGACGCGATCCACCCGGTCGCGTTCGTGCTGGCCCTGGGCGTGGTCGTCTTCCTGCACACGGTCATCGGCGAGATGGTGCCCAAGAACATCACGCTGGCCGGGCCGGAGCGGGCCGCGCTCATCCTAGGACCGTTCATGCTGGCGTTCTGCACGGCCACAAGGCCGCTGCTCAACGCGATGCGCTGGGCCGCCCGGGTGGTGCTCAAGATCTGGTCGATCGAGTCGACGGACTCGGTCAAGACCGTCTTCACGGCCGAGGAACTGGCCGGGATGGTGACCCAGGCCCGCAGCGAAGGGCTGCTGGGAACCGAGCAATACGCGCGGATCCACGCCGCGCTGGGGTTGCACGGGCGCACGGCGGCCGACACTCTGCGTCCCTGGTCGAGCGTCACCACCATCGCCGACGACGTGTCACCGGCGACGGTCGAGGCCATGTCGACCCGTACGGGCCGGTCGCGGTTCCCCGTCGTGCAGCGCGAAACCCGTCGGGTGCTCGGATTCGTGCACGTCAAAGACATCCTCGGATACTCCGCCGAGCGCCGCACGATGCCGATCCCGGCCGAGATCATCCGGCCCCTGGCGGTGGTGGCCCCCGACCGTACGCTGGCCGATCTGCTGCTGACCATGCGGCGCGACCGGCTGCACATCGTGCTGGTCAGTGACGGGCGGCGGCCGCTCGGCGTGATCACATTGGACGACGTGGTGCACGCCGTGGTGGGCGAACCGGGCCACCCGCATGTGGCCGCTGCGGTGGTGCAGCCTCGGGCGGTCGGCTGACCGCGTACGGGTTGATTGTCACCCGCCCGGCATTTCGCGACGGGCCGGAAGGGATCGTCGGCCAGCCATTTCGGACAATAAACCTATGTCTCGCAAACGGTGGTGGCTCGCTCTGGCGGGGTTGCTGGTTCTCGTCGGCGCGGTGGCGCACTCTCAGCGGCCCTCATCGGGGTCGGCCTTCGCTGTGGTCAAGCCGTCGGCGGCGGCACTTTCGCCGGCCGGCCTGCTTCCTGTGCGTGAACCGGTGGAGGGATCGCCGTCACCACAGCCCGCGGGGAAGATCCGCGTCGCGACCGGGCCGGTGTCCGTGCGTTACACCTTCGACGGGGGTGTCGGCCGGCCGATCACGGACCACCGCGGCCGCCACGAACTACGACCCCTCGGACAGAACGGGGGCGCGCTCCGCCTCGTACGGCAAGGCTCGGGTCTGGCCGTTTCCTATCCCGACCGGTGCCGGCTCGCGCGGGAACGGGACTGCCCGCGGGCGATCCTCGAAGGCGTACGGGACGACTCGCTCAACCCCGGAACACGACGCTTGCGGTACGGGGCTTCGGTGCGCATGACGTACGCCGACCTGGCCGACGGCGCGAACGTCGTGCAGAAGGGCTACTCGGTCGGCGGAAGCCAGTACAAGGTGCAGGTCGACCATCGGCAGGGCCACCCGAGCTGCGTGATCGCCGGCGGCGGCCGGATCTATCGCGCCGAGCCCGCGATCGACGTGGCCGACGGGCGCTGGCACACGCTGGCGTGCACGCGGGGGCGCGACCGGTTGACGCTGGAGGTCGACGGCAAGGAGGCGGCTGCGGTCGCCGTGCCCGCGACGTTGTCGATCGCCAACGCCGAGCCGTTGCGGATCGGAGGCAAGGGCACCAGCAAGAGCAACGACCAGTTCGCCGGCGAGCTGGACGACGTCTTCGTCCAGATCGACTGACTGGCTGGCTGCCGCTGGCGCCGGACTCTTTGCGGCGCTGGATCTTGCGGCGCTGGGTTCTTTTGCGGTGTCCGGACTCCTTACGGTGCTGGACTTGTTTGCGGTGCTGGACTTGTTTGCGGCGCTGGACTTATTTGCGGCGCTGGATCGCCAGGACGATGAGCGTCGTGACGATCCCGACGACCACGGTCACGCATCCGAAGGTCAGGAGGATGTGCCACGGCTTGAGTTCACCCATGCCGTGACCCTAGGTCCACTCCGCCAGCGTCCTTCTGTTCACTCCGCCAGCAGTTCCGTTTGTTTCACTCCACCAGCAGTTCAGCCATGGAACTGATCACCACGTCGGCCGTCGCGAGCGTCTTACCGGGCCGGTTCGCATATCCGACAACTCTGACCCCAGCCGCGCGAGCCGCTTCGATGTCGGTGACCGAGTCGCCGACCATCGTGCCGGCGGTCGGTTCGGCGCCGAGCCGCTGAAGGGCGGCCCGCAGCGGAAACGGGTCGGGCTTCATCCGCGACGGTTCGGCGTAGGGCCGGCCGACGATCACCTCGACGTATCCGTCCAGCCGGTGCTTCGCGAGATAGACCTCGATGGCGGTCGCCGAGTTGTTGCTGACCACGGCCACCGGCACCCGGTCACGCTTCGCCATTTCCAAGACTTCCCGCGCGTACGGGGTCGGGGCAGCCGAAGCCGCAGCAACCACCTCGGCCGCGATGAGGGCGTCCTCGATCTTGCGAAGCTCGACCGCCGACCGGTGCCGGCCCACCCACTGGAGCACCGCCAACGGGTCTTGCATCCCGCTCGGCGGGCGATCGATCTGGGCGGTCAGTTCCGCAGCGATCCGCGGGGCCGGGTAGCCGCTGAACATCGCACACACCGGCCCGTCAAAATCCAGCAGCAGAGGGCCGGCTCCGATGATCTTCACGTAGCCCAGCTTCCCTGACGTTCGGCCGTTTTCCACAGCCGGGAGTTGTCCACAGGCCGCCCCGCAGCGATCGCCAAAACTTGCCACAATCGATCTGGGGGGATCCCCCGCGGGTGGATCATTTTGTCGGTGGCAGACGGCCCCGGTGGCGGGCTTTCGGGGCTGATCGGCGGCCCGGGCTGTCGAGCTGAACGGCGACGGGGCTGGACGGCGGCGAGCTGAACTACGGCGGGCTATCGGGGCCGATCGGCGGCGGGCTTTCGGGGCTGAACCGTGGCGGATTACCTCTCATGCGTGGCCGTCCGAGGTGGCGGCGGTCGGCCGAGTGGAGGATCCCAGGGCGGCGGGACGGAAAGTTACATTTTGGGAGTGTTTCTGCAGATCACCGCGCAGCGGGACCCCCACCTGATTGCGGCTGCCGCCCGTCATGGGCTGCGCCGGCCGGTGTTGCTTGCCCGACTTGGGGGCTGGGCGCTTCTGGGTCTGGCTGTGCTGCTCCAGATGCGCGGTGACGGCCTCAACGTCGCGTTGCTGCTGGCCGGTGTTGTCCTGGCCGTGGTTGTCCCGATGTTCCTGATCAACCACGGCGTGCGGCGGGCTGCCGGTGACGGGCCGATGAATCTTGAGGTCAGCGATGACGGGGTGGCCTGCTCGACACTGGAGAGCCGGCACGCGTACGCGTGGAACGCCTTTACGCATGTCGACCATCTCGCGGGTCAGTTGGTGCTGGGGCTTGGGGGTGGGCGCTTTGTCCAGATCCCGACACGGGGGCTGAGCCCGCAGCAGATTCACCAGGTGCTGACCACGGCCGCTGCGCGTGGTGTTGCTGTTCGTCGGGGCTGACCACGTCATTCCCGTACGGACCTGCGGTTCGTCGAAGCCTGGCCACCTGCCCTGCGTACGGAATGCATGTCCGTCGGGCGGGATGTTTGAGTCCGGCGGCTTACCTCTAACGGGTTCTGTGCGAAAGCGATCAAAACGGTATCCGTCCTAGAGTGGACATATGACCCGAAAGTTCCCCCATTCGACTCGACGGCCGATGATTGCCGCGGCGGCTGTCATCACGACCGCCCTTGCCGTGAACGCGGTCAGTGTTCAGCCGGCCAGTGCCTCGTCGCACCGGCCGTGCACGGTCGTCAAGCACAGCAACACCACCGGCGTGACCAAGGTCGGCACGGCCACCGCTACGGTCGGCACCGACGGCATCAAGCTGACGACCGCCCCGGGCGCCAACGCCGACAAGGTCTCCTGGCGTGAGAACATCCGGCCGGTGCTCGCCGGCACGGTCGAAGAAGTCAGCTACGAGACCGTCAAGCTCGACGAGCCCGGCGTGGGTGTCAACGACGCGGCGCTGCCCGCGTACCACATCTATGTGAAGACCCCGGCCGGCGAAGGCGTCCTGATCTTCGAGCCGTACTGGTACACCGGCAAGATCGGCGCCGGCAACCCGCAGCGTCAGATCCGCTCCGAGTGGAACGTGCTGCAGGGTCCGCTGTGGACCTCCTCGACCACGATCAACGGTCTCGAGAAGTCGCCCGGCGGTCCCGCCACCAAGACGTTCGCCGAGGTGGTGAAGGACAACCCGAAGATGGTCGTCACCGGCGTCGGCTTCGGGCTGGGCACCTACAACCCGGGCACCACGGCGATCCTCGACGAGCAGCGGTTCGCCACGAAGCAGTCGTGCTCCGAGCACCAGTGGTCGACCGGTTTCCGCACCGGCACCTGGTGGCCGGGCTGGCTGCGCTAGCCGATCTTCCCGGACGGCGGCCGGCTCTCGGTCGCCGTCCGGGGCTTCACCTCTCCAGCCGGCTGGTCAGGTCGTCGACCCATTCTTCCGGCGTACGGCGGTCGGGCAGCGGGACATTCGCCTCGCAGCGCCACCGCATGTCCGCCAGGACCGTACGCAGGTGCCAAGCCATGATCCGCTCCCGATCGAGCGTCGCGCCGGTCAGTTGCTCGTAGCGGTCGGCGGTCGCGGTGAACAGTTCCATGCCGCAGTCTCCGGGCAGGCACCGCAGATCGAACTCGGCCTCCCCGGCCGCGGCCGTCTCCAGATCGACAACCAGTTTCAGGCGCAGGGACACCGGATCCCACAGGTGGTTGTCCCCGTGGAAGTCGCCGTGAATCAGGACCTTCCGCTTCGACGGCGTCGCCAGCACTTCATCGGCCCAATCACACCATTCCCGTACGCGTCGCCACCGCTCGCCACGTGGCGGGTCGACGCTGTCCGTCCCCAGTGCCACCCCGGTTCCGGCCGCCGCGGGCGCTGCTCGCAGGACCTCGGGTGCGTGCAGTTGAGCCAGCACGGTGGCCAGGTCGTCGGCGACGCGATCGCGGTTGGTGACTCCGACCAGGTGCCGCACCTCGAAGAACGGGCGGACCGGGATCCGGCGGGTGACCAGCATGGCCGGCGTCCGGGACTGGGCAACCACTTCGGGCAGCGGCAGCGTCGGAGCGACCCGGTGGAGGACTTCCAGGATCTGGGCCTGGTGGGCGATGCGCTGGGCGGCCTGCTCGGACCAGGCGAACTTCACGATCCAGCGGTCATCGACCACGGCGCTGGCCGCACACCAGCGCGGATCGTCCGAGGGCGCCAGCCCACGCGGAACGATCGTTCCCGCGGCGGCCGCCGGCAAGATCGGCCGTAGCGCCGCTCGCAGATCCTCCACAGTGGGCGTGGCCGCCCATCCCGTTCCCATTCGCCCAGCTTGCCGCAGGCGTTCACTTACGTTCGCGGCTGGCAGTAGGCCGGGGTCACGTAGCAGCTGTTCGACACCGTCGCGGCAGATCGACCTCCGCGGCTCGTCCGACTCACGCGGGTGGTCGAGCAGGTCGTGCGGTCTTTGGTTTGGCTTTGGGCGCAACCGCTCACGCACGTCGCCGTGGTGGGTTTCGCGTTCTGGACGCGCAGCGGCCAGCGAAGCCCGCCGCGGTCCCCGCGGGAGCGACGGTCCGTCACCCACCACCCCGCTGGGACATCGGCTTCTGATGCATTCGCCGGAGGCGAGAAAAGCGGACCGTAAGCGATATTGCTGTTGCGGATTTACGCCGGCTTTGTCAGCTTGTGGGCCAGAGGCGGAAGTTCTGCGCCGAGCGGCTGGGGGTCGGGCCGCGTTGGCCCTGGTAGCGGCTTCCGTAGACGGCGGAACCGTACGGATGCTCGGCCGGGCTCGACAGGCGGAAGATGCAGAGCTGGCCGATCTTCATGCCGGGCCAGAGCTTGATCGGCAGGTTGGCCACGTTGGACAACTCCAGCGTGACGTGACCGCTGAAGCCGGGGTCGATGAAGCCCGCGGTCGAGTGGGTCAGCAAACCTAGGCGGCCGAGGCTGCTCTTGCCCTCGAGGCGGCCGGCGAGTTGCTCGCCCAGCGTGATGACTTCGAGGGTGGACGCCAGCACGAACTCGCCCGGGTGAAGCACGAAGGCCTCACCGTCGGTGACCTCGACCTGGGCGGTCAGGTCGTCCTGCTGTTCGGCCGGATCGATGTGGGTGTAGAGATGGTTGTTGAACACCCGGAAGAATCTGTCCAGCCGCACGTCGATGCTGGACGGTTGCAGCAGCGCCGGCTCGAAGGGCTCCAGAGACAGATCGCCCGACTTGATCTCGGAGACCAGGTCGCGGTCGGAGAGCAGCATCGCAACACCATACCTACCTGCCCGTTCGGCGTGTTTTAGTGGGCGTGTCGAACGTATGTTCGATAGAATGCCCGCATGGCTTCCTGGTCCGATTTCGCCACCGCCGAGCCCACCCTCGCGGCGGGCGTGCGCGCGCTCCTCCAGCAGTACGGTCCTGGCCTGGCATACCTGGCCACCGTGCGGGCCGATGGCGGTCCACGAGTTCACCCGGTGTCACCGGTGATCACCGACGAGGGCGTCTACTGCTTCATCGTCGACTCACCCAAACGGCGCGACCTGGAGCGCGACGGGCGCTACGCGCTGCACTCATATCCCCCGGAAGAGAACGACGACGAGGCCATCCTGACCGGCCGCGCGACCCCCGTCCGCGACCCGCGCGTGATCGCCGACCTGGCGCTGTCGCTGCACGCGTCCCGCGAGGTCGACTGGCGCTTGTTCGAGCTCTCGATCGAGAGCGCGGTGCTGCGCACCCACGGCCCGGCCGGCGCCTTGCCCTTGGCGGTGTTGCCGAAAGTGGCGCCGCTCAACCGTTCGTGGCACGCAGAGTTACCCAGACCGTTGGCGGCGGTGAGTTAGTGGCAGGGCAGTGCTCTTGTCGGCGGCCTCAATCGGGTACAGTGATGCCGCTGCGGGTGTAGTTCAATGGCAGAACATCAGCTTCCCAAGCTGACAGTGCGGGTTCGATTCCCGTCACCCGCTCGTCGGAGGAGGCCTGTGTCCACGGAAAGCGTGGACCGGGCCTCCTCGCCTTTTGCCTGGGGGCCGAGCCCCCAGACCCCACGGTGCGGTGATTGCGGGGGTGCTCCGCTCGCGGTGGTGGCCTTCGCGCTGGCGCGCTTGGCCTAGCTGGCTGGACGGGCCATCGCGCTGGCGCGCTCGGCCCCGAGCGGGAGTGGGGGGTGAGGGCCTTGTGCTGGCGCGCTGACCTGGGCGGAGGGCTGGGCCTGTCGGCTGGATCTGAGCCGAGCCTGATGAGTGGGGCTATAGGTGGGCTCGTAGTTCTGCGACGCTTACTGCCAAGCCGCAGCGTTCCAGGCGGTCCAGGACGTCTTCAAAAGTTCCTGGGCAGCTTGAGGGCGTCGATGAGGTCTGCGTAGCCGGTGACCTTCCAATCGCGTACGGCAGTGCCCATCAGCTGGCGGGTGCGGTCAAGCTTTGCCGGGTCGAGATCGGGGCGTTGCCGGCGTAGCGCCGCGAACATCTCGTTGAGGATGTCGTCGGTCCACTTGGCCTGCACCAGGCCGGACTGGGCGATCCGGAGGAGCAGATCTCGCAGCGTGCTGGGGAACAGGACGCTGGCGTCGTAGACGACGACGAAGGTCATGGGTCAGCTCAGATCCATGTCCTGCGTCAACTGAGCCAGCTCGTCTGCGGCGCCGCGGCGTCTGAGGTCGTCGCGATGCTTGTACTCCATCAGTGAGCCGGCCATCACGCGTCGATGAGTGCCGACCTTGCGAAACTCGATCTCGCCGGACTCCAGTAGGCCGATCAAATAGGGCCGTGACACGTTCAGCAGCTCGGCGGCCTGTTGAGTAGTGAGTTCGGCGTGTTCGGGAACGACCGAGACGCCGTGACCGTTCGCCATGTGCGCCAAGATGCGGGCGAGAAGCTCGACGGCTCCGCGCGGGACGACCAACGCGTCGCCGTCGCCGTCATCGACGACCCGCACCACCGCCGGGCCGTTCGGGTGAGTGCGGAGGTAGTTCTGCACGCGCGGCAGTGCCTCGGCCGCAACGGCGATCGCCTCGGCATCCGGTTTGACCTGGCTCGTTACCGACATCTCCACCCCCGAACAGTAAACGAATTATCCGCAACGAACGCAATAATCGCAACCGAGCCCGGATCCGAGCACTCAGCGTCGGGTGGGGCTCAGGTTCAAGGCCCGGGCCAGGGCTTGCCACTCGGGGCGGGGGAGGTGGGGGTCGGGGTTGGTGGAGAGGACCTGTAAGGCGACGTGGTTGGCGCCTGCGGTCAGGTGGGCTTCTACGCGGGCGCGGACCGACTCGGGGGTGCCCCAGGCCACGGCCCAGTCGACCAAGCGGTCGCTGCCCTCGCCGGCCAGGTCGGTGTCGGTGAAGCCGTGTGGGCGCCAAGCGTTGGTGTAGTTCGGCAAGGACAAGTAGGTCTTCAGGCGGCGGCGGGCCACCGTGCGGGCCTCGGCGGGGTCTGTGCCCAGGAAGACCTTCTGCTCGGGGATCAGCAAACGGTCGGGGCCCAGGATCTCGCGGGCGGTGGCGGTGTGCTCGGGTGGCATCAGGTAGGGCAGGGCGCCCGCGGTGAGGTCTCGGGCCGTGGCCAAGGCCTTGGGGCCCAGGGCGGCGATCATGCGTTCGGAGGACGGGACCCGGGCCAGCTTGTCGTTGAGGAAACTGCGCAGCTGGGTCAGCGGCCTGGTGTAGGACTGGCCCACCGAAGCGGCCGTGGGGGCGTGGCCGGAGCCGACGCCCAGGTAGAAGCGGCCGGGGAACTGGGCCGACAAGCGGCTGTGGCTGGCCGCCAGGGTCTCGCCGTGGCTGTGCCAGATGTCGACGATGCTGGTGCCGACCACCAAGGTTGACGTTGCCGAGAGCAGGGCCTCGGGCAGCGCAAGGTCGTCGGGTGGGCTGGCGCCGATCCAGATCGAGCCGTAGCCCAGCGCCTCCAACTCCTGGGCCGCGGAGGCGATCGCGTTGGCGTCGTGCGGCCAGTCGTGACGGGAGATCCAGATTCCGTACCGCCCGAGTTCGTTCACGGTTTCGATCGTACGATCGGGGTCGTGTATCTGATGATTTCGAAGTACGTTGTGCCGCTCACTCAGGTCGACGAGGTACGCGACGCCCATCTGGCCTTTCTGGAGGGTCTGGAGGCGCGGAACCTGGTCGTTACGGCCGGCCGGCAGGACCCGCCGAACGGTGGGGTCGTGGTGCTCAACGTCGACGAGGAAGCGCGCGCCCTCGAGCTCATCGCCCAGGACCCGTACGTGCTGCGCGGTGTTGCCGAATACACGGCGACCGGCTGGATCCCGACCCGGGGCGCGCTGAAGGACTATCCGAAGCCGTGACTAGGGCTCGATGTCGTCGCCCGTGAGCAGGCCCCGCAGGGTGAGCTCGCGGGCCACCTCGGGCGCGCACTCGTCGACGATCACCGCGGTGCCGATGTAGGTGCGGCCGAACAGCGAGCGCAGTGCCCGGGCCTGCGCGCCCGTGGCCGCCCAGTCGTCCACCACGAGCACCCGGTCGTTCTCGGTCACCAACTGACTGCGTACGCCCAATTGCTGCTTCTTGCCGCGGTGATCGGCGGGCACCTCGGCCCAGATCATCGGCTCGGCGATCGGCAGCCGGGCGCCGGCGCGGTAAGCCTCGACGAAACCGACCCCGAGGGCGCGCGCAACGAGCGGACCGACCAGGAAACCGGTGACCTCGGGAGAGACCACGACCGTGGGCCGCTCGGCGCGGAAGAGATCGGCCAGGCCGTCGCCCAGCCCGGCCAGGATCGCCGGGGAACGCCACCATCCGGAGCGGTCGCTGACGAGGTAACCCTCGCCGGGATCCGTCCAGCGGAACTCCGCCCTCAGATGATCACGCAGATCGGTTGTCACGCGGACATCCTGTCACTGCACGACGGTTCCGCTCGGCCGCCCGGTCAGAACCCGCTCAGACTACGGGTCAAGTTAGTGCAGTCGGTCGCCTCGATCAGGCATGCTGTTCCGCGTAGCCATGCCTAATCTGCCGCCGGGCCGCCGCCCGCTGAGTTCAGGATCCCGCGCCGGACTCGGCGCGGCCATTGTGCTGCTCGTCGTCGTGTCCGCCGTGGAGCTCGCGGACGGCCGCGACGCCGACTTCGTGGGGCTGTTCGCCGCCGTCCCGTTCCTGGCCGCGGTCTTCGCCTTCTGGCAGACGGTGATCGTGGTCGGCGTGGTGGCCACGATCGTCGGCATGGTCTTCGTCGGCGCGGCCACCGAACTCACCGTGGCCGGCACGGTCAACATCCTCGGCATCCTGCTCGCGACCGGCATCGCCGCGGCCGTGGCGACGATCCGGCAACGCCAGGCCGACAAGATCGCCGAGTTGCAACGGCTGGCCGCGGTCGCCCAGCAGGCGGTGCTGCGTCCGGTCGGTCCGCAGGTGGGGGCGCTCGCGGTCGCGGGCCGCTACATCTCGGCGACGGCCGCCGCCGACATCGGCGGTGATCTCTACGAAGCGCTCGACACCCCGTACGGCGTCCGGATCATCATCGGTGACGTCCGCGGCAAGGGACTGGACGCCGTCCGGCTGGCGAGCATCGTGCTGGGCTCCTACCGGCACGTCGCCTATGAGCGGGCCGACCTCAAGGCGATGGTGGCCGACCTGGACCGGGCCGTGGCCCGCAGCGTCGGCGACGAAGACTTCGTGACCGCCGCCCTGGTCGAGGAGCGCGGCGGCACGCTGACCATCGTCAACTGTGGACATCCGGCGCCGCTGCTGCTGCGCCGGGGTCAGGTCATTCCGCTGGAACCGCCGGCGCCCGCGCCCCCGCTGGGCTTCATGCCCGAGGTGAAGCCGCGCGTCGAACGGCTCGAACCGGGCGACCGGCTGCTGCTGTTCACCGACGGCCTGGGCGAGGCCAGGCGCGAGGGTGAGTTCTTTCCGACCGCCGACCGGGCCTGGCGGCTGCTCGGCCACGGCACGGTGGGTGACGGGCTGGCCTCGCTCGAGACCGCCCTCGTCGACTGGGTGCACGGCCGCCTCGAGGACGACATCGCGCTGGTGCTGCTGGAATACGCCGGCCCGGATGACGGCGCGACAGTACCGATTCCGAGCTGGGAAGTCGGCGCCGCCGGAAGCTAGGCGGCGATCTCCTTCGTCTTCTCTTCCGGCGCGGAGGCCGGCACCGGCGACGTTTCGCCCGGTTCGGTCGGTGCGGTGACGATCGGAGCAGGCGAGACCGGGGCCGGCACCGGTTCGGGCCGGCGATGGCGCCCGATGTAGTGGCGTGGCTGGTCCGCCTGGCGGGGCTCCGGAATGAGGCTCTTGATCGTGGCGAACATGGCGCGCCCCCTTTGGCGGCTGGCGAAGACGAAAGCTTCGTTCTATCCGGAGCAACGAGCCGCATGGCGCGCCGATACGTGAGGGGCGCATGGGAGTCGGCAAATAGCCGAACGGCCATCCTGCTAGCCACCCGATCGGAGGCGTTTGATGTGCGAACCGGCGGACACACCCCCGCAACAGGGTGGTTGGTCACGAAACAACTCGCGGCTTGTCGGCCCCTACCGATCGGTAATACAGTGGGTGTTACTGACGGGTAACTCCAGACCGGTGGCGTTCGGAGAGCGGGGCCAAGCACCATGACTCACTACAAGAGCAACCTTCGGGACCTCCAGTTCAATCTGTTCGAGGTCTTCGGGGCTGACAAGGCGTTCGGTCAGGCGCCGTACTCCGACATTGATGCGGACACCGCACGCGATGTGCTGACCGAGGTCAACCGCCTCGCCACCGAGGATCTGGCCGCCAGTTATGTCGAGGCCGACCGCAATCCGCCGGTCTTCGACCCCGCGACTCACACCGCTCCGCTGCCGGAGTCGTTCAAGAAGTCGTTCGAGCAGTGGATGGCCAGCGAGTTCTGGCGCCTCGACCTGCCGGCCTCGCTCGGCGGCACGCTCGCCCCGCGCGCGTTCTGGTGGGGTCTGGCCGAGAACGTGCTCGGCGCCAACGCTCCCGTCTGGATGTACTCCTCCGGCCCCTCGTTCGCGTCCGTCGTCGACGCCGAGGGCACCGAGGAGCAGAAGAAGTGGGCCAAGCTCTTCGTCGAGAAGCTGTGGGGCTCCACGATGGTGCTGACCGAGCCGGACGCCGGTTCCGACGTCGGCGCCGGCCGCGCCCGCGCGATCCCGCAGCCCGACGGCTCGTGGCACATCGAGGGCGTCAAGCGCTTCATCACCTCGGGTGAGCACGACCTGACCGACAACATCATCCACTACGTCCTCGCGCGCCCGGTCGGCGTCGAGGGCGTGGGCGGCCCCGGCACCAAGGGCCTGTCGCTGTTCATCGTGCCGAAGTACCACTTCGACGCCGAGACCGGCGAGCTCGGCGAGCGCAACGGCGTCTACGCCACCAACATCGAGCACAAGATGGGCCTCAAGGTCTCGAACACCTGCGAGCTGACCTTCGGCGAGCACGGCACGCCGGCCAAGGGGTGGCTGCTCGGCGACAAGCACCAGGGCATCCGCCAGATGTTCATGATCATTGAGTACGCCCGCATGATGGTCGGCACGAAGGCGATCGCGACCCTGTCGACGGGTTACCTCAACGCCCTCGAGTACGCCAAGAACCGCGTGCAGGGCGCCGACCTCGTGCAGAACGACGACAAGGCCGCCCCGCGCGTCACGATCAGCCACCACCCCGACGTACGCCGTTCTCTGATGCTCCAGAAGGCGTACTCGGAGGCCCTGCGCGCCCTGGTCATCTACACGGCGACCTGGCAGGACAAGGTCGCGATCGCCCAGGCGGCCGGGGACGCCGAGGCCGCCAAGGCCGCCAGCAAGGTCAACGACCTGCTGCTCCCGCTGGTCAAGGGCGTGGGCTCCGAGCGGGCGTACGAACTGCTCGGTCACGAGTCGCTGCAGACCTTCGGTGGATCCGGCTTCCTGCAGGACTACCCGCTCGAGCAGTACGTGCGCGACGCGAAGATCGACACCCTGTACGAGGGCACGACCGCGATCCAGAGCCTCGACCTGATCTTCCGCAAGATCGTCAAGGACCAGGGCGTCGCGCTGGCCACGCTGGCCACCGAGATGCAGGCGTTCGTCGAGAGCGAGGCCGGCAACGGTCAGCTCAAGGTCGAGCGGCTCGGGCTGGGCAAGGCGCTGGGCGAGATGCAGCAGATCCTCGGCGCGGCCATGGGCTGGCTCGGCGCGGTGCAGGGCGGCGAGACCCGCGAGCTGTACAAGGTGGGCCTGAGCTCGCGGCGCGTGCTGCTCGCACTCGGCGACGTGGTGCTCGCCTGGCTGCTGCTGCGTCAGGCCGAGGTCGCCCTCAAGGCGCTCGGCGGCGACCTCTCGCCGGCCGACAAGAACTTCTATGAGGGCAAGGTCGCGGCGGCCCGCTTCTTCGTCCGCGAGGTTCTGCCCCGGGTCGGTTCCGACCGCCGCATCATCGAGAACACCACGCTCGACCTCATGGACATCTCCGAGGACGCCTTCTAAAGATCTCGGCGCGGCGGTCGCCCCACTTCCGCGCCGTTACCGGGCATTGCCCACTCTCCTGAAAACGGCAGAGGCCGGCGGACAATGATGTCCGCCGGCCTTCGTCGTTCTCAGCCGCGGGCCGTGTGCCTCTCCAGCAGCCGCATCGACCGCGGCTCGGTGCCCGACCAGGAACCCTCGGCCCGGTGCACGGCGAGACCCGACGTCTTCATGACCACGTCGATGCCGTCGTACTGGTCGTCGGGAATGAGCAGAGTGGACACCTCGGACACCGTCGGGTTGTGGCCGACCACCAGGACCGTACGAACGGTGTCGGGCACCTTGCGCATCAGGTCGAAGACCTCCGTCGGCCCGCCGTAGTAGAGGCCCTTCTCGTAGCGCACCTCGGGCGCGGCGCTGCCCGGCCGGACCTGGGCCAGCGCGATCGAGACGCCCTGCCAGGTCTGGCGGGTGCGTGCCGCCGCCGAGCAGAGCACCAGGTCGGGATAGAGCCGCTCGTCGGCGAGCCAGGCGCCGGCCGCGTCCGCGTCGGTTTCCCCCCGGGTGGTCAGCCGGCGGTCGAAATCGGGGCTCTCATCGGGGGTTTCGGCCTTGGCGTGGCGGAGGATCACGAGCGTCCTGACGGTCATGTGTCCAGCTTGCCTGATTGAGGACGAGAGCGGGTGGGTAAACCCCTCAGCGACGCATTGACCACGGTGAGGATCAAGGGAGGCCCGCGATGGGCATCGGCGGAAGCATCTTCCTGCTGGCGTTGGGCGCGATCCTGGCGTTCGCCGTCAACGCGAACGTCAGTGGAATCGACATCAACATCATCGGGTGGATCCTGATGGCGGCCGGCCTCGTCGGCCTGATCATCACGCTCTGGTACTGGAACAGCCGCCGCCGCACCGTCGTGACGCGGCAGACGGCCACGCCGGTCGCGGGCGAGCAGGTCTACCCGAACCAGCAGGTGCGCAGCGAATACCGGGAGACCCGCCGCGAGGACGTTCCGCCGCCCCCGCCGCCGTCCTACCAGTAATCCGCACAAGAACTCGCGACGCCGGTAGCCGCTCATCCCCCTGGCGGCCGCCGGCGTCGCGCGCGTTTTTCAAGACTTGAGAGCGGTTCCCACGTACGTCGTCAGGGACGTCGCCGGGCGGCCGAGGAGCGACTCGAGGTCGTCGGCCGGTACGAAGAGCTGGCCGGCGGCGGCACCTCGGTCGGAGTCGGCCAGGATCGCCGCGAACCCCTCGGGCAGCCCCACGCCGACCAGCATCTCGCGGTACTTGTCCTCACCGAGGTCGGTGTAGGTGACCGGCTTGCCCGACTGCTTCGCGACCTCGGCGGCGAACTCGTCCATGGTGAACCCCGGACCGCCCAGCTCGTAGACCCTGCCGGCCTGGTTGTCGGAGGTGAGCACCGCGGCCGCCGCCTCGGCGAAGTCGGCCCGGGTGGCGGCGCTGATCCGGCCCTCGCCCGAGGCGCCGACGAACCCGTGCTCTAGGCCCTGCGCCACGTTGTAGTTCTCGAGGTACCAGCTGTTGCGCAGGAAGACGTACGGCAGGCCGGACTCGGTGATCAGCTTCTCGGTGGCCAGGTGCTCCTCGGCCAGCTTGAGGTCGGACGTGTCGGCCTTCGCGATGCTGGTGTAGACGAGCAGGCCCACCTGGGCAGCCTGGGCGGCGGCGACCACGTTGGTGTGCTGGGCGAGCCGGGCGCCGGCCTCGCTGCCGGAGATGAACAGGACCTTGTCGGCGCCCTCGAACGCGGCCCGCAGCGACTCCGGATCCTCGTACGAGACCTGCTTCACGGTGATGCCCAGGTCGGCGATCTTGTCGACCTGGCGGCCCAGCCCGACGATCTCGGCGGCCGGGACGCCCTTGGCGAGAAGCGACTGGATGGCGAGTCGGCCGAGGTGTCCGGTGGCGCCCGTCACGACGATGCTCATTGCGGTCCTCCTGGTAGTTGATGCTTGAACCAAATGGGCCAACGCCGCTGGTCAGAGATCACTTCCCAATCGATAGAAGGCACCTTGAAGTGCAGTACTTACCCGAGGGATAGTAGCCAGGTGGAAGTCAGTGCGTACGCGAAAGATTGCCCCAGCCGGCAGATCCTCGACCGGATCGGCGACACGTGGAGCGTCCTGGTCGTGGTGATGCTCGCCGACGGGCCCCAGCGCTACACGGCCCTGCAACGCAAGATCGAAGGGGTCAGCCCCAAGATGCTCACCCAGACCCTGCGCGGCCTGGAGCGGGACGGGCTGTTGTTCCGTACGGTGCATGCCGAGGTGCCGCCCCGGGTCGACTACACGCTCACCGAGCTCGGCCGCAGCCTGCTCGACCTGGTGGGCGCGCTCGAGAAGTGGGCCGAGCTGCACATCGACGACGTGCAGGCGGCCCGTTCGGCGTACGACAACCCCGGGGTTGTCGTTCAGGCGTAGAGCGCGAAGTAGATGGCGATGTGGTGGCAGATCGCCGCCACCAGCGTGCAGGCGTGGAAGAACTCGTGGTGGCCGAACACCTCGGGCCACGGGTTCGGCCGGCGCAGCGCGTAGAAGACGGCGCCGACGCTGTAGATCACGCCGCCCACCGCCAGCAGCACCAGGGTGGTGACGCCACCGCGGTGCAGCACGTCGGGCAGGATCGCGACCGCGCCCCAGCCCAGCGCCAGATAGAGGGGAGCACCGGCCCAGCGGGGCAGGTGCGGCCAGATCGTCTTGAGCGCCACGCCGCCGAGCGCGCCGCCCCAGATCAGGCTCAGCATCAGCGTCGCCTTGCCCGGCGACAACAGCTCGATGCAGAACGGGGTGTAGGTGCCGGCGATGAAGATGAAGATCATCGAGTGATCCGCCCGGCGCATGATCTGGTAGCCACGTTCGCTCCAGACCCGGCGGTGGTAGAGCGCACTGATGCCGAACAGCCCGCACACGGTGAAGCTGTAGATCAGGACGCTCAGGAAGGGCTCGATACCCGGCCGGCTGAGGGCGATCGAGCAGAGCACGATGCCGCAGACCAGCGCAACGAAGAACGCGTACTGATGAAGCCGGCCACGCAGCCGCGGCTTGCCGAGGTCGGTCGGCTTCATCCGGAACGGGGCGGAGGTCGTCACGAGATTCAGGTTACGGTATCGTAAGTTACCCGTCAGTATTTCCCGGGTGGTGACCTGCGGCACTGGCAGGATGGCGCCATGAGGCTGAGACGAGCCGGCGCCTCGGCGCTGCTGATCGAGTGTCGCGACGGCGACGAGGTCGAAGCCTGGCGCGATGAGATGTCCCGGCGTCGCGAGGCCGGTGACCTGCGCGTGATCGACATCGTTCCCGGCGCTCGAACTCTGCTGCTCGACGGCGTGGAGCCGGGCACGGCGGCGTTGATCGAGTCCTGGCCGGCTCCGATGAGGACTGTCGACGGGCATCGAGAGGGGTCGCTCGTCGAGATTCCGACTGTGTTCGACGGCGACGATCTCAATGACGTGGCCGAGCGATGGAACATGACCCCGGAGCGGGCGGTGGAGCGGCTCGCCGAGACAAATTTCACCGTCGCGTTCTGTGGGTTCGCGCCCGGTTTCGCCTACATGCGCGGCCTTGGCGAGGATGCCGCTGTGCCCCGGCTCGACGCTCCCCGGGCCCGCGTGCCGGCCGGTTCGGTGGGCCTCGCGGGCGAATATTGCGGCATCTATCCCACGGCCTCGCCGGGCGGGTGGCGGCTGGTGGGTCGCACGGCGGAGACCCTTTTCGACGTACGGCGTGAGCCCCCGGCCCGCCTCACCCCCGGCACCCGGGTCCGCCTGGTGGTCGCGTGATCACCGTGGTTCGGGCCGGTCCCCTGACGACTATCCAAGATCAAGGGCGTCCCGCGTACGCGCATCTCGGCGTGCCCCGATCGGGTGCTCTCGACGCGCGGGCCCTGCGTCGCGCGAACACCCTGGTCGGGAACCCGGTCGGCGCGGCCGGTCTCGAGACCACGCTGATGGGGTGTGCGCTGCGCTTCGAGGTGGCGGCCCGGGTCGCCGTGACCGGGGCGAGTGCGGTGGTGAAGGTCGACAAGAGGCCTGTTGCTCCGGGTTCCCCGGCTTCTCCGGCTTCTCCGGCCTCTCCGGTCGTGATCGACTTGCCGGCTGGATCGGTTCTCGACATTGGGCGAGCTACCCGCGGCGTTCGGTCCTATGTGGCTGTTTCGGGCGGTATCGACGTATTGCCCGTGTTGGGTAGCCGGTCTACTGACACGTTGTCCGGGTTGGGGCCGGCGAAGCTGGTGGACGGGATGAGGTTGGCTGTGGGGGATGAAACGGGCGATTCGCCGTCCGATCCTGGCCTGTCCGATCTGCTGGAGCTCGGTGTGTGGCTTGGGCCGCGTGACGACTGGTTCTCGGGGAACGAGCTGTTCGAGAACCCGTACCAGGTCAGCCCGATGAGCAACCGGGTCGGCTGCCGGCTTCGCGGGCCGGGTCTTCGCCGTGCCGTTCCCGGCGAACTGCCGTCCGAGGGCGTGGTGCTGGGCGCGATCCAGGTGCCGGCCGACGGGCAGCCGCTGATCTTCCTGGCCGACCATCCGACCACCGGCGGATACCCCGTGATCGGGGTGGTCGACGACGTCGCGCCGCTCGCGCAGGCTCGGCCCGGAAGTACGGTGCGGTTCCGTGCCCTCCATTGACCTGAACGCCGACCTCGGCGAAGGCTTCGGCCGCTGGCCCCTCGGCGACGACGAGGCCCTGCTCGGCATCGTGACCTCGGCCAACGTGGCTTGCGGCTTCCACGCCGGCGACCCCTCCACGATGCACCGGATCTGCGGCGCCGCGGTCGAGCGGTCGGTCGCCATCGGCGCCCAGGTGGGCTACCGCGACCTGGCCGGCTTCGGGCGGCGGCGGATCGACTACGACCCTGACGAGCTGCGCGACGACATTCTGTACCAGATCGGGGCGCTCGAGGCGTTCTGCCGAGTCGCCCGAGGCCGGGTCGGTTACGTGAAGCCGCACGGCGCTCTCTACAACACCGCCGCCGTCGACGAGGTGCAGGCCGGGGCGGTGGTGGCGGCCGTACGGTCGTACGACGCGGCTTTGCCCCTGCTGTGTCAGCCCGGCTCAACTTTGGCCCGGCTCGCCGCCGCGGCCGGGCTGACCGTGGTCGGGGAGGGGTTCGCCGATCGGGGCTACCGGGCCGACGGCACGCTGATGCCGCGATCGTTGCCCGGGGCCGTGCTGCACGATCCGGACGAGGTGGTCGCCCGGGCCGTGCGGATGGCGGTCGACGGTGAGGTGGTCACGGACGGCGGCGAGGTCGTTGCGGTGCCGGTGGCTTCGATCTGCGTACACGGGGATACGCCGGGGGCGGTCGAGTTGGCCTCACGCGTGCGGGACGGGCTGGCTGAGGCCGGTTTGGCTCTCGGGCCGTTCACGCCGACGGGCTGACTTCGGCATTCGGCGGCCTGACTGATCGCGGCCTGGCTGATTCCTGCCTGGCTGATCGTTTGCCGGTTGATTTTGCCGGCTGATCGTTCGCCGGTTGACGCTGCTGGTTGATCTTTGCTGTTGAACGCTCCTACACGTTGACAGGAGCACTTACCCGCCCTGCCAGGGGGCCTCCACCCAACACCCATCCTGGCGGAAAATGGTGATCATTGCGGGGCGGCCTGTGGACAGCCGGGAATTGTGGATAACTCGGATGATCTTCCAGAACCGAGCAGAATCCGTCCATGGCACGCATCGTCAGCGACAGTCGTTCAGGCCTCGTCCATGCCCCGCAGGATCAGCGGGAGCCGGGACGGGCCGTCCGCCGTCACCACGACCGGCACTCCCCAGTCCTGCCGGGTCAGGTGGCAGGCGGCGAACTCGACGTCGACGTCGCACGTCGCGGCCTGGGCCACCACCTGCAACACGCCCTTGGGCACGTCAGGATTGATCACCAGGGGCCGCGACAGATCGGTCGTCACGCCTGCGCCCGAGAGCAGCAGCTCGGGCGGCGAGGCCGAGACCTCCAGGCGGGTGGACGGGCCGAACTGCGTGTCGAGCTTCTGGCCGGGCGCCGGCGTGAACACCACGTCGAGGGTCACCTCACCCGCCGCAACTGGGGAGGCCGGGCGCTCGGTGCGGTGTCGTTCGCCGCTGACCGTACGCACCGCGCCCGGCGCCAGCCTGGTCAAACGGTGGGCAGCCGACTCGACGACCAGCACGTCACCGGCGGCGGTCACCAGCACGTCGCTCGGCTCGGCCAGCCCGCTGTCGACCGTGGACACCTCGTCGGAGCTCGGGTCGTAGCGGCGGATCGCTCCGTTGTACGTGTCCGCGATCAGCACCGAGCCGTCATCCAGTGCGGCCACGCCCAGCGGGTGCTGCAGAAGTGCCTCCTTGGCCGGGCCGTCGACGTGACCGAAGTCGAAGAGGCCCTGACCGACGGCGGTGTGCAGCACACCCTTCTCCACGTAGCGAAGCGCCGAAGTCTCGCTGTCGGCGATCCACAACCGGTCGCCGCCCACCGAGAGCCCGGACGGCTGAGCCATCCACACGTCGGGGATCGGGCCGTCCCGCAGCGACTCGACGGTCGTGCCGGCGTAGACACCGACCGTGCGCTTGATCGGGTCGAACCACCACAGCTGGTGGATGCCGGCCATCGCGATGATCACGCGGTCGTCGAACCAGGCCAGATCCCATGGGGAGGACAGGTCGGAGGCGAGGGCGTCGTGCGGGTGGTCGTCGACCGCGGAACGCCAGGGCCGGCCGGAACCCGCCACCAGCGTGATCTCGCCGTCCGCCAGGCGCAGGCCACGGAGCTGGTGGTTGACCGTGTCGGCGACCACGACGTCGTAGCCGACCGTGGACGCGACCTCGGCCGGAAGCAGCAGCAGGCCCTGCGGCTCGCTGAACGGGTCGTTGCGCTCGCCCGAGCCGAAACGGCGTACGAGGGTCTCGCCGTCGGCCTCGACCTCGACGACCGAGTGGCGGGCGGAATCGCTGACCAGCAGATGGCCGTCGGGCAGCTCGATCGCCTTGCCGGGGAAGCGGAACACCGTGTCGGCGGCGGGCGGAGGAACGTACGGGCCGTCGCCTCGATGCAGTGTGCCGTCGGCGGTGTGCTTGGTGATCAGCTCGTCGATCAGCCGGGACAGGCCCTCGGCGTGACCCTCGCCGGCCATCGAGGCGACCAGGTATCCCGTCGGGTCGATCACCGCGAGGGTGGGCCAGGCCTTGGCCGCGTACTGCTGCCAGAGGTGCATGTCACCGTCGTCGACGACCGGGTGGTGAACGCCGTAACGCTCGACCGCGGCGGCCAGGGCCTTCGGGTCGCGTTCGTGCTCGAACTTCGGGGAGTGCACGCCGATCACCACGAGGGCGTCGCCGTACTTCTCCTCCAGCGGGCGCAGCTCGTCGAGGACGTGCAGGCAGTTGATGCAGCAGAACGTCCAGAAGTCGAGCAGGACGACCCTGCCGCGCAGGTCGGCGAGGGTCAGATCCTTGCCACCGGTGTTCAACCAGCCACGGCCCCGGAGTTCCGGCGCCCGCACACGTCCCGTCATCGCACCATCGTGCCGCACCGGGGGTTCCGGCACGGCACGAAGGTGGTCAGGATGACAGCGCCGGGCGCCCGGCCTCGACGCGTGCGGCGGTCAGGGGGCCAGCCGCGACGCGTACGGTCGTCAGGTGCTCGGTCGGCTGGCGTTCGGCTGTCAGGCGTTCGGCTTGAGGCAGAGCACCTGAGTCTTGCCGTCCGAGGTCTGGTTGATCACGTGCGGCTGACCCGGGTCGGCGCACTTCGCCTTGTCGTCCACGATAGACGCCACCTGGAACGAACCGGACTCCGAGCACTCGGCCTTGACCGCGGACTCGCCCTCACGCTTCACGCACTCGCCCTGGATCACCGACAGCGACTTGTCGCTGCCACCGGCCACCAGATAGACGACGCCGAACACGATGCCGAGCAGCAGCAGCGCGCCGACGACGACCGCGGCCAGAATCGGCAGCACGCGGACGTGCGGCGTCTCGGGCTTGGCGGGCTTCTCCTCGGCCTTGAAGCTGTCGAAGCGACCCTGGTCGGCCTCGACACCCGGCCAGCTGGTCGTGTCCTCGGGCGTCGGCGGGGTCACCGTGGCCCGGCTGGCCGGGCTCGGGAACGGGTCGCCGCCGGGGCCGAACTGCTGCCCGGGCGGGCCGAAGCCGTTGGACCGCGGCTGGGTGGCCGGGTCGAAGCCGTTGAGGCCCGGAGGCATCGGCGGCAGGGCCGGGGCGGGCACGAAGGGCTGGTTCTCGCGGCCCGCGATGTCGGTGGTGAGCTCGCTGTAGGGCTCGCCGGGACGGCTCGGAGGACCACCGGGACGGTCGGCATAGGGCGAGCCGGGCGGGGCCGGCTCGAGCGCCGCGCCCGGAGGCAGGGCGGGGGGAGCCGAAGTCATGCCGGTGGGCGGGTTGCCCGGGCCGCCGGGGCCGGGCGGGGCCACGCGGGCGCTCGCCGAGGCACGGGCACTGGCGCGCGCCGGCGACTGCGGCGCGACACCGGGCACACCGGGCTCGCTGCCGGGTGCGTTCGGGTCGTTCGAGCGGTTTCCGTACGCGGCGGGGGAGCCGAACACGCCGGGCGGTGTCGCCGGACGGTCGTCGCCCGGCCGCGCCCCGAACGGCGAGTCGTCACCGGGACGGGCTCCGAACGGCGAGTCTTCACCAGGGCGGGCTCCGAACGGCGAGTCTTCACCAGGGCGGGCTCCGAACGGCGAGTCCTCACCGGGGCGCGGACCGAACGGGGAGTTGTCGCCGGGGCGGGCTCCGAACGGGGGGTTCTCGCCCTGACGTGCGCCGAACGGGGAGTCGTCGCCCGGGCGGGCGCCGAACGGCGACTCGTCACCGGGCTGGGCGCCGAACGGCGGGCGGGCGCCGAACGGGGAAGCGGGGGCGAAGGCCGACTCGTCCGCGTTCTGGTCCTGGCCTGCGTCGTGGTGCTCGGCGGGTGTTTCTTCCTCCGCGGGCTCGGCCGGCGCGGGCCGACCGTAGACGCGAGCCTGCGGGGCGGCCGCCGGCGGCGGCAGCTCGGTCGCCTCGACCGGGGCCGTGCGGCTGGCCGTGGGCACCGAGGCGCTGGCCGTGACCGGGCGGGCCGAACCGGAGGCGGGCTTCTCCGACGGGTCGCGCGGCGCCGGGACGGCACCGTTGCGGTTGTCGATCGCCGCGGGCGAGCCGAGCGCGGCACCGGGCACCCGCTGCGGGTAACCGTTCGGGCTGTCCTCCGAGGAGGCGGGCTCGGGACGCCGGTACGGCGCGTGGGCGTCTTCGGCGGGCTGGTCTTCGCCGGGGCCGAACGCCGCGCGGGCCGCGCCGTAGGCGGCGCCGGGCTCGCGCACCAGGCCGAACGGCGAGGACGGCTGATCGGATTCGCCGTCGGGGCGACCGCCGAAGGGCTCGCCGGACTGGCCACCGAACGGCGACGCCGGACGGGCCGAGCCTTGGGCCTCTCCGAACGGCGAGTCCGAGCGCGCCGAGCCGAAGGCGCCGGAGTCGCCCTCGGGCTGGCCGAAGGGGCTGGCCGGGCGGGCGGAGCCGCTGGCGGGCGACGTTGGGCGGGCTGTGCCGAACGCGTTGGAGTCGCCCTCGGGCTGGCCGAAGGGGCTGGCCGGGCGGGCGGAGCCGCTGGCCGGCGAGGTCGGGCGGGCCGTTCCGAACGCGTTCGCGTCGGGGCCGGGCTGGCCGTAGGGGCCACCGGCGGAGGAAGCGGACTCGGCCTCGGACTGGCCGTAGGGCGAGCCGGGGCGGGCGGAGCCGAACGCGCCCGAGTCGGGCTCGGACTGGCCGAACGGAGCCGGCGGCCGGGCGGAGCCGAAGTCGCCCTCGGACTGGCCGTAGGGCGAGCCGGGGCGGGCGGAACCGAACGCGCCGGACTCGGGCTCGGACTGGCCGAAGGGAGCCGGCGGCCGGGCGGAACCGAACGCGCCGGAGTCGGGCTCGGACTGGCCGAACTGGGCTCCCGGGCGGGCCGAGCCGAACGCGGGGGACGACGGGCGGCTGCCGGATGCGTCGTCTGCGGCCGAGCCGAACTGGGACGACGGCCGGGCGTTGCCATAGGGCGAACCCGCCGGCGGCTGCTGGTCGGCCGGCTCGGCGGTGCCGCGGCCGAACGGGTCGGGCAGGCCACCGCGCGACGGGTCACCGGGCGAGGCGGAGTGGGGGGTCGAGCCGTCGGGCGTGCGGCCGAACGGGTCGGCGAAGGGCTCGGGGCGACCGTACGGGTGAGGAGCGTCCTCGGCCGAGGGCGAACCCGAAGACGACGAGCTCAGCGACGAAGACGAACCGAACGAGGACGAGCCCAGGGACGAGGACGAACCCGAGGACGACGAATCCGAGGACGCCGAACCCGAGGACGAGGGCGAGCCTGGGCCCGAGGCGCCGGGACCGGCCTGGGACGAACCGAACGCGCTGAAGTCGCTCGTGGCGGGTGGCACCTGGGCGGCGCCCGTGGGGGGCTGGCCCGGGAAGCCCTGCGGCGTGCCGAACGGCGCCTGCTGGCTGCGGACCGGGAGCTCGCCGGACGGCGCGGCTGTGGCGGGCGCGGTCGGCGCGCCGGCCTGCTGCGGCGCGGGCGGCGGGAAGGACGACGAGCCGGCCTGCTGCGACGGGAACGAGGACGATCCGGCCTGCTGCGACGGGAACGAGGACGAGCCGGCCTGCGGGGGCGGGAAGGACGACGATCCGGGCTGCTGCGGCGCGGGCGGCGGGAACGAGGACGAACCTGCCTGCGGCGGCGGGAAGGAGGACGGCGGGAGGCTGGGCTGTTCGGACTCGCCGGGGGCGTTGCGCAGCGGGAAACCGCCGCTGTCGCCGCGGCGGGTAGGGAACGCGGAGCCGTTGCCGCTGGCGCCGCGCAGCGGGAAACCGCCGCTGTCGGATGAGCGGGGAGGCGGCGGGGCGTCGGGCAGGCCGGTCAGGGTGGCGCCGGGCACACGGACGCGCTGATCGCCGAAGGCGGAGACGCCGGGCGGGCGGCCGGTGGCCGGGTCGACCGACGGGTCGGCCGGCTCGGACGAACCGCGCGTGGCGGCCGCGGCGAAGCCGTTGAAGCCTTCGACGCTGTCGCCGGGGGCGCCCTGGCCGGCGTTGCGCTGCGGCAGCGGGGCGCCGGGGCGCTGGATGAAGTTCTGCTCGGGCGGCGTGCGGGCCGGGGGCGCGGGCGGCGGAGCCCAGGACGACGAAGCTTCCTGCGCAGGGTTCGACGGCGCCTCGGAGGGCGGGGCCCCGAAAACGGAGGACGGGCCTCCGGTCTGAGCGGGGCCGAACGGCGACGGGGCCGGCGACCCGTATCCGCCGGAGCTCCCGGGCGAGACCGACCCGTACGGCGAGGCCGCGCCGCGCTGGGGAAGACCGTTGCCATCAGAAGAAGGGCCGCCGCGCTGGGGAAGCCCTTCAGGAGCGGAAGCGCCGCGCTGGGGAAGCCCTTCAGGAGCGGAGGCGCCGCGCTGAGGGAGCCCGTCAGGAGCGATAGCGGAGCCGCCACGCTGCGGAAGCCCCTCAGAGGAGGAACCGCCGCGCTGAGGCAGACCGCTGCCCTCGTCGGGCGCGGGCACGCGGGCCGAACCGTAGGACGTGCCGGTCGCCGGGCGGGGCGCGTCGGGGCCCTGGCCGAACGTGGGCACGGCGGGAACCACGAACGGCGACCCGCCGTTCGGTGTGGCCTGTGGCGGCGGGCCGTAAGAACTGGGAAAACCGTCGGCGGGCGGCTGGGCCGAAGCCCGGGCCGAGACCCGCTGACCGTCGGTGTCAGGCGGGAAGCCGTCCGACGTCGGTCCGCCCGACGTGGCCTCGGCCGGTTGCGTACCGGCGTAGTGCCCCTCGGACGTCATGAGCGCCTCCTCATTCCATGCGGCCGTGCCAGCTTTGCACTGACGCCGGACACACTCCGGCGTCGTGCCCAGCTCTGAGGCCAGGCCGTGCGAGGCACCGAAGCTTAGGCGGAGCCCCGGCCCCGTGCCGACCGGCCGAGCCGGCTCGATGACCGTGCCCAACCGTACCGGGCGAGAGCGGCCGGAGGAATCCCGGTGTACGCCACGAAGGGGACGACAAAGAGATCTTTACGGGTGGCCCGGGAAAGCGAACGGCCCGTCCGGTGGGGGTCCGGGCGGGCCGTGGCGCAGGTCCTGTCAGAAGGTCTTGCGCTGGGCGAAGATCGCAATTTCGTCGCGCATCGACTGGGTGGGCGCGGTCATCCAGGCCCGGTCGATGGCGCGGTTCTGGCGGTTGATCAACCGACGACGGCGGACGCGGTCGACGATGCTCATGTGCTCTGTCACTTCCTTCGAGCCGGGGTGGCCGGCTCATCGTGGTGCTCGTCCCGTGGTACGTCCATTGTGCGCCTTCACGGGACGAGCTGCCAACGATTTAGGGGGTGACGCGCGGCACCTGCCTAACGATCGTAGGTCACGAAAATCGGTGGCCTAACAACCGTCGGATGTGCCTACGCCCAGGAGAGCAGTGTTCCTTCCGGGTCGGTGAGGAAGTCGCCGATGTCGCGGAGGAACTTCGAGCCGAGTTCGCCGTCGATGATCCGGTGGTCGAACGACAGCCCCAGGGTCGTGACCTGGCGAACCTTGATCTTTTCCTTGTGCACCCACGGCATCGGCCGGATCGCGCCGAAGGCCAGAATGGCCGATTCGCCCGGCGGCAGGATCGGGGTTCCGGTGTCCACACCGAATACTCCGACATTCGTGATGGAAAGGGTGCCACCGGCCATATCGGACGGCGGTGTCTTCCCGGACTTCGCCACCTGGACAAGTGTGTTCAGCGCCTCGGCCAGTTCGCGCAACGTGAGACGCCCGGCGTCCTTGACGTTGGGGACGATCAGGCCGCGCTCGGTCGCCGCGGCGATGCCGAGATTCACGTACTCCTTGACGACGATCTCGTTGGTCGCCGCCGACCAGGTCGAGTTGACCATCGGGTGACGCTTCACCGCGAGCAGCACGGCCTTGGCCACCAGCAGCAACGGCGAGATCCGCACGTCGCGGAACTCACGCCGCTCCTTCAGCTTCTCGATCGCCTTCATGGTGCGGGTCACGTCGACCGTGAGGAACTCGGTGACGTGCGGCGCCGTGAACGCCGAGGCGACCATGTTCTCGGCCGTGAGCTTGCGGACACCCTTGACCGGGATCCGCTGCTCACGACTGGTGTCGAAGACGGCCGCGGCCGCGGGGGTGGTCACGGCGGGTGCCGCGGCCTCCGCTTGCGACGCGCCTGCGGCGGCCTGGTGTACGTCGTCCCGGGTCACCGACCCCAGGGGCCCGGTTCCGGTGATCGTCGCCAGGTCGACGCCGAGATCACGGGCGAGCTTGCGGACCGGCGGCTTGGCGAGCACGGGCCCGCTCGTCCGCGCGACCGGAGCCGGCGCCGCGACCGGAGCGGGCGGCGGCGGAGGCGGCGGTGCAGCCACAACAGGTGCAGCCACAACAGGAGCAGCGACTGCCGGGGCGGCGGCGGCAGGCGGAGCAACAGAAGCCGTACCGACGCGGGGTCGCCTTTTGGCCGTTGTGCTCTTGGGCCCGTAACCGACGAGCACGGCCGTGCGGCCACCCGGCGCCGGACCGCCGATCAGACCCGGCTCGACCGCACCCTCGGCCGGCGCGATCTCGACCGCCGCCAGCGACTCGGCGGACGGTGTGGGACCGGGCTGATCGGTGGGGAGCGGACCGGCCGACGGGTCGGTGTCGATCGCCACGATGGGCGCACCGACCTCGACCGTCGTGCCGGCCTCGACGAAGATGCGCGACACGACGCCGCCCCACTTGGCGGGGATCTCGACGGCCGCCTTCGCCGTCTCGACCTCGACGATCGGCTGGTTCAGCTCGATCGTGTCGCCGACCTTGACCAGCCAGGCCAGGATCTCGCCCTCGGTCAGACCCTCACCGAGGTCGGGCAGGTTGAACTCCTTGATCCGCGACATCGGCGTCACCAGCCGAACGAACGGTCGACGGCGTCCAGCACCCGGTCGAGGTCGGGCAAATATTCCTCCTCGACCCGGGCCGCCGGGTAGGGGATGTCGTATCCCGTCACCCGCAGCACCGGAGCCTCGAGCGAGTAGAAGCACTGCTCGGTGATGCGCGCGGCCAGCTCGGCGCCGAGGCCGATGTTGCCGGGCGCCTCGTGCACGACGACCGCGCGGCCGGTCTTGCGGACCGAGGCGTAGATCGTCTCGTAGTCGACCGGGGAGAGCGAGCGCAGGTCGATGACCTCGAGGTTGCGTCCGTCCTCGGCGGCCGCGGTGGCCGCGTCGAGGGCGGTGCGGACCATCGGCCCGTACGAGAGAAGGGTCACGTCCGTGCCTTCGCGCGCCACCCGGGCCTGGTGCAGCGGGTCGGCGCCGGACAGGTCGGCGTCGAGGGCGACCTCGCCCTTCTCCCAGTAGCGCCGCTTGGGCTCGAAGAAGACGATCGGGTCGTCCGAGCGGATCGCCTGCTGGATCATCCAGTACGCGTCCGACGGGTTCGAGCAGGTCACGACCTTGAGGCCGGGGGTGTGCGAGAAGTACGCCTCGGGCGACTCGGAGTGGTGCTCGACCGCGCCGATGCCCCCGCCGAACGGGATGCGGATCACGATCGGCAGCCGCACGTTGCCCTTGGAGCGGTAGAACATCTTTGCGACCTGGGCCACGATCTGGTTGTAGGCCGGGAAGACGAACCCGTCGAACTGGATCTCGCAGACCGGCCGGTAGCCACGGATGGCCAGGCCGACCGCGGTGCCGACGATGCCGGCCTCGGCCAGCGGGGTGTCGATGACCCGGTCCTCGCCGAAGTCTTTCTGCAGGCCGTCGGTGATGCGGAAGACGCCGCCGAGCTTGCCGACGTCCTCACCCATGATGACGACCTTGGAGTCTTCCTCCAGGGAGCGGCGCAGACCGTGGTTGAGGGCCTTGCCGATGGTGATCGTCTCGGCCATCAGTGGTCACTCCCCTCGAACGAGGCGTGGTACTCGGCGAACTGGGCGCGCTGGGCGTCGAGCTCCGGCGAGCCGTTCGGATAGACGTGGTCGAACATCGAGACCGGCTGTGGGTCGGGCATCGACAGCACCCGCTCGCGCAGGTCGAGCGCGAGCGTCTTGGCGGCCTCGTCGACCTCGTCGAAGAAGCCGTCGTCGGCCAGCTGCTGCTTGCTCAGGAACGCCCGGAGCCGTGAGATCGGGTCTTTGGCCTTCCACGACTCGACCTCGCTGGCGATGCGGTAGCGGGTCGGGTCGTCCGAGCTGGTGTGGGCGCCCATGCGATAGGTGTAGGCCTCGATCAGCGTCGGGCCCTGGCCGTTGCGCGCGTTGTCGAGCGCCGCCCGGGTGACCGCGAAGCTGGCCAGCACGTCGTTGCCGTCGATCCGCACGCCGGGGAAGCCGTAGCCGGCGGCGCGGCGGTAGAGCGGGATGCGGGTCTGACGCTCGAGCGGTTCCGAGATCGCGTACTGGTTGTTCTGGCAGAAGAAGACCATCGGGGCGTTGAAGACCCCGGCCCAGACGAACGCCTCGTTGACCTCGCCCTGGCTGGTCGCGCCGTCGCCGAAGTAGGCGATGACCGCCTCGCCGTCGGGGGTGCCGGTCTTGCCGTCCATGGTCACGCCCATCGCGTACCCGGTCGCGTGCAGCGTCTGCGAGCCGATCACGATGGTGTAGCCGTTGAAGCGGTGCTCGTTCGCGTCCCAGCCGCCCTGGTCGACGCCGCGGAACAGGCCGAACGGCATGATCGGGTCGATGCCGCGGGTGTAGAGGACGCCGTGCTCGCGATACGTCGGGAAGGCCATGTCCTGCGGCCGCATCGCCCGCCCGGAACCGACCTGCGCCGCCTCCTGGCCGAGCAGACTGGCCCAGATGCCCAGCTCGCCCTGCCGCTGCAGGGCGGTCGCCTCGGCGTCGAGCCGCCGGACCGTCACCAGGTCGCGGTAGAGCTCGCGGTACTCGTCGTCGGTGAAGTCGACCGAGTACGTCGTGCCGTCAGCGGTCGTGACGCTGTCGACACGTTCACCGTCGGGCGTGAGAAGTTGGACGAAACCGCCTGCGGGGGCATCAGACCCCGCTGTGCTTTCGCCGTTCGCCATCCGAGTCTCCCTGTTTCATCTCTGCGCCCGCGACGGGTGTTGCCCGTCCGCGCGGCGGACCGCTGGTCGCCGCGCCTGGCCCGGGTGAGGTTGCCGCGCGACGTATCGGCACGGGCCTGGACCCCGCCGGGGAGTGACGGCCCCCACCACGCCCCGCTGGGTCGGCGAAGCGACGGCGGCGGTGCCGTCGTCCCCATCCTGACAGAGAACGTGAGCCCGGTTACATGTCGGGCCGATCACAGTCGCGAAATTCCCCCGTCATATCGGTGCCCTTATTTGTCCGAATAAGCGGCTTTCGTACGGTCACTACCGTACGAACGGCTGTTTTCCACCGCTGCCGATATGCCCAAGCGTCGTTCACCCCGGTAACTGCGGCAATCAATGTTGATCATTGCCGACGACGCAGAGGGGGAACCCGGGCCGTGCCGGACCAGCGCGACGACGACCACCTCGTGCCGCCGATGAAGGTGATGCGCAAGCGGCTCAACGGGGTGTACCGGGCCGACACCGGCTTCTCCGGACCCACCCGGCGGTACGTGCTGATCGTGGCGATGCTGGTGGGGCTGGCCTCGGTGCCGACCCTCGCGGCGATCACGGCGGGCTCGCGCGAGCTGTCCGGCGGCCGGACGGACACGATGGACATTCCGTTCCTGCCGCCGCCCTCGTCGGGACCCGTCCGTTCCCAGCCGACCCAGGCGCCTCCGTCGTCCCAACCCGGTTCGGTGAGCGGTGCGGCCCAAGGGGCGTCGAAGGGCGCCGATGCGGCCGTACGGGCTGGGAAGCTGCTCGGTCAGGCCGGGAAACGCGAGCCGGCGACCTCGGGCAGCGACGATTCCCGCGATTCCCGTCCGGACGGCCCGACCGGCAGCGGCTCGCGTCGCGACGGCGGGAGCCCCAACGGCGGATCGCCGTCCGGCGGCGGGCCCAGCGGCGACGGCCGGCGGGGCGGCGGCTCGTCCGACGGGAGCGGGACCAGGGGCGGCGGCTCGTCCGACGGGGGCGGAACCAGGGGCGGCGGCTCGTCCGGTGGCGGCCGAACCAGCGGCGACGGCTCGCGTGGTGACGGGTCGTCCAACGGGGGCGGGAGCAGCGACAACGGCCGGCGCGATGGCGGTTCACCCGATGGGGGCGCGCCTGGAGACGTACGGGATGGGGGTGATGTCCCCCGTGACGGCGACAAACCCGACACGGGGCGTGACGACCCCGCCCACTGGGGAAGAAAGCCCACCGTGCCTGATCTGCCACCGGTGCCCGACGAGTCGGCCGACCGGCCGGATCCCGGCGACGACGGCGGTGACGACGCCGAACCGACCGCGCCCGAGGAACCGGAGATGCCGCAGAAGCCCGAGCCCGACGACGGGGACCGCCCCGAGCGTCCGAGCGTCCCCGGGCTCCCCGAGGTTCCGGACGACCCCGAGCTCTCCGACCGGCCCCGCCACCACCCGTGCGAGGAGACCGAGCGCCGCAAGCACCACAAGCAGAGCCACCGTTCCGATACCCGTCACCGGTCACGCGACCGGTCCGAACACAGCCGGAGGTCAGCTGTGGCCGAACGATCGAACAACATCCGCCCGTCGAGCATCCTCGAGCGCAGCTACGCCAACGGCGGCACCGGATATCACGGCCGGCTCATCCCCGAGGCCCGCTCGGAGGAGAACCAGATCGCGAACCGCTCCTACCGCGGCAGCCACCGGGCCGGCAGCATGCACCACGCCGACGACCAGACCGCCGAGCAGCAGCGCAGCTCGCGGGTGGGCCGGCACCACGCCGAACCCAGTGAGGACCTGACCGGCCGCTGGTGAAGCGCCGCCGGGCGACCCCGGGTCAGGCCTCGTCGAGACGGTGGCGGTTGGCCTCGATCCAGGCGTCGATCGCCTCGGTGTCGTTGGGGTCGACGCCCTCGGAGATCAGTTGCGCCACCGCCGCCGTCGCCGGGCTGCGCTTCTCGCCCGTCGCATAGAGCCGCGCGAACTCCGGGATCATCTCTTCGAGCACGTGGTCGGTCTGCTCGGCGGCGGCCTCGGGCAGGTCGCGCCGCCGGGTCGCATAGGCCGACCAGGCCCGCGTCACCCGGGGCAGCATGGCCGCGTCGTCCATGTCGAGGACCGCGCGCCGGTGCACCCAGTCGAGCAGGAACAACCCGGCCACGGCCGGACTCCACCGCATCGGGTCGGGGTCGGGCAGGCTCGACGCGTGGTCGAGGATCAGGCTCAGGCAGAAGTGCAGCGACGCCAGTTCTTCGTCGGCGTGCACCCGGTCGAGCCCGAAGCGGGCCGCCTCGGGTGAGGCCATGAACTCGCGCACCAGCTCGCTGCTGTTCACCGGCGGCGGCTCGCTCAGCGGCGGCGTGGTCGCCGCCGGCAGCAGGGCCAGCCGGGCGCCGGCCAGAGCCCGGTCGGTGGCCAGCGAGCCCTCACCCGGCAGGTCGCCCAGCCCGTCGGTGATCTCGAGGTGGCGGTCGATCTCGCCCCGCAGCCGGCCCGGGTCTTCCTCGCGGAACCAGGTCAGGTTGTCGTCGGCGCACATCTGGCGGACCTGCTCGAGGATGCGCTCGGCCGAGGAACCGACGTAGATGTCCTTGGTGATGCCGATGTTGTGGTCGACGAGCGCGACGAGCGCGTGTTCGGGCCCGCCCTCCTCGGCGTCGTCATAGGCGAAGGTGGCCAGATAGGAGGTCTGGTCGCCGAAGACGTCACCGTACGCATAACAGCCGGTGGGACGGACCCGGCCGAGCTGGCCCACCCACGGCGGCGCCTGCGTGCCCCGCTTGACCGCGGCCGCGCCCTCGGCGTCGGGCACGAGGGTGGCGAAGACCTCGCGGATCGTGGTGGCCGAGGCGGTGCGCCGGCGGCTGGTCGCGGCCAGGAACTCGCCGACGAACGCCCGGACGGCGGCGGCACGGTCGGATCGGGCTACCGAATAGACACTGCCGAGCAGGGCGGTGCCCAGCATCTCGGCGTCCAGCGCGCAGTCGAGCTTCGACACGTCGCGGGCCGCGTGCAGGACCGCCTCGTACGGAGTCTGTGGTGCGGGCATGCCGCGAGCCTACCCGCCACAGTGCGTGCTGGGACTACTACGAACGCACGGCGGTCAGAGCTTCACGCGCCTGTGCGTAGGCGTTCAGCACCTCGCGTACGGGGGCGACGACGTATTCGCGTCCGACCTCGGTCACCGAGGCCCGCAGCCGCTGTTCGGCCCGCCGCCGGGCCCGCCGCGCACCCCACTGGACGGCCGGGCGCAGCACCAGCCAGAGCAGCACGCCGAGCAGCAGGCCGCCGAGCAGCAGCACCGTGGGCAGCGGGACGACCCCGATCTTCGGATCGTCCATTTCGGGCAGACCCAGCAGTCGCAGGACATATCCGAAGATCAGCCAGCCCAGGCCGAACACGGCGCACGTCAGGAAGAGCCAGTGCAGGGCGCCGACGGCCCGCCACCACAGCGGCGCCTTGGCCATGCCCAGGTCGGTCGTGCCGATCGCGCGGTCGAGCGCGTCGGAGAGGTCGGCCGCCCGGGAGCGGGCCGCGTTGGTCAGCGCCGGCTTCCACACCTCGGGCAGCGGCGCCGCGGCCCGGCTGGAGACCGATCGCACGGCCAGGCTGACCGCCGACCGCTGGGCCGCGTCGGCCTCGGGCAGTGACGTCCGCGGCACCAGCTCGGTGGACGGGACGCGCGGCTCGGCGTCGCCGGCCGGCTTCTCCTCGGCCGACTCGGTCAGGTGCAGGCGGCGCAGCGGGTCGGGCCGCAGCCGGCGCAGACCCCGGGTGAGCGGCCAGCCGGTGGCGGCCGCGGCCCGGTGCCGATAGGCGGCCGCCGTGGCGTCGGCCACCGCGCCCACGCCGGCCGAGACGGCCAGGGCGTCGGTGAGCTGGCGGACCGTCGCGCGGTCGACCTCGTCCTCGGCCGCGGGCGGGCCGATCATGGCGGTCAGGGGCTCGCTCACGGTCTCGAGGTCACCGGCGACGCGGCGCAGCACCGCCTGCCGCTCGGCGACCGTGGACTCGAGCGAACCGCGCAGGTCGGCCAGCATGCCGGGCTGCTTGGCCGAGGTGGCCAGCACCGGGGCCTCGCCCAGGCCGTCGTCGGTCAACAGGCGCTTGAGATCGCCCAGAACCAGTTCGGTGTCCTGCGTGGACAGCCGGTCGGCCTGGTTGAGCACCACGACGGTGACCGCGGCGTGCGAGCGGAACTGGGACAGATAGGCCTGGTGCAGGATGCGGTCGCCGTACTTCTGCGGGTCGACCACCCAGACGATCAGGTCGACCAGGCCGAGCAGGCGGTCGACCTCGAGCCGGTGTCCACGCTCGACCGAGTCGAAGTCGGGCAGGTCGAGCAGCACGAGACCGCGCAGCGAGGCCTCGTCGTCGCCGTCGAGAGCGCTCTCCCGGATGAACCGGTGACGTGGCAGCACCCCGACCCAGTCGAGCAGGCGGTTCGCCGGTTCGAGCGGCCCCCAGACGCAGGCGTGCGCGACCCCGGTCGTCGGCCGCCGCACCCCGACCGGCGACAGCTTGAGCCGGGCCAGCGCGTTGAACAGGCTGGACTTGCCGCTGCCGGTGCTGCCGGCGAGCGCGACGACGGTGTGGTCACGCGAGAGCGACAGGCGGTTGCCGGCCCGCTCGACCAGCGTGTGAGCGGCCACCAGGTCGCTGTCCGGCAGGTGCGGGTCGACCAGGCGCAGGAACCGGCTCAGGGCTTCGAGCCGCTGCACCAGCCGCTCGGAGTCGACCCGCTCGTCTCCGCGTACCTTCTCCACAAGGCTCATGCGCTCCCCGTCAACGCGAGTTCGGTACGGGCAGTCTCCACGTCGGCTGCGGCCTGGCGCAGGCGGGCCCCCGGTTCCGCGTCGATGCCGGCCGAGGCGAGCCGGTCGGTGAACCGCGCGGCCTCCTCGTCGAGCAGCTTGCCCGCGCGGAGCAGCAGTTCCTCGCGGGCCTGGGTGGCGAGCGTCCGGATGGCCTGGTCGCCGAAGATCGCCTCGAGCACCTTCTGGGCGGCGACCGCGCTGCCGGCGCCGGCCGCCACCTCGAGCCCGGTCGGGATGAACGCGGTCGAGGTGAACACGGCGATCATCACGGCCAGGCCGGCGCCGTTCACCGCATAGGCGGCTCCGCGCGCGACCACCCGCTTCTCGGCGCCCTCGGCGCGCACCAGGCCGAGCACCCACTGCTGCCAGTCGCGCACCAGCCGGTTGGCCCGTTCGGGCAGGTCGGTCGCCGGGCGCTGAAGCCCGGGATCGAGCAGGGCCGCGCCCGCCGGGTGGGCCTGCCAGGCCGTGTACGCCTGTTCGGCCGCGTCCGCCGCTATCCCGCGCAGCAGCGTGACCAGCTGGGACTCGAGCGCCACCTGCAGGTTGCGCCCGGGCGCGGGGCGGCCGGTCAGGGCCGCCACGAACCGGTCGCGCATCTGGCCGACCTTGTTCTCGAGCGTCTTGAGGAACTCGCCGGTGCCGACGAACTCCTGCCAGCGGGCCAGCACCTCGCCGCGCAGCAGCCGGCCGTCGCGCAGCCCGTCGGCCATCGTCTGGCGGCCGGTGCGGTAGGCGGCGGTGACCCGGTCGCCCAGCGCCGCGGCGGCCCGCGCCTGCTCGTCGGCGGCGTCGGCCAGGCCGGCGACGGCCGGGGTCAGCGACATGAGCGCGCCGTCCAGCGTCTGGCGCACGACGGCCGCGCGGGCGGTGGAGTCGGCGGCCAGCTGGCCGAACCAGTCGTGCAGCGGGCCGATGACCTCTTCGCTGATCAGGCCCTGGCCGTCGAGCCTGGTCTCGGGCAGCACGAACAGCGGCGCGGCCCCGAGGTCGCGGACGCTCAGCATGTCTTGCAGGTGGGTGGCGATCTCGGCCGCGGCCTCGCCCGGCACCCGGTCGAGCACCAGCGCGATCACCGTGCCGCGCAGCCGGGCGGTGGTCAGCAGTTCCCAGGGCACCGCGTCGGCGTAGCGCGCGGCCGTGGTGACGAACAACCACAGGTCGGCGGCGGCCAGCAGCTGGGCCGCGAGCTTGCGGTTGCGGTCGACCACCGAGTCGATGTCGGGCGCGTCGAGGAACGCCAGGCCGGCGCCGAGGGCGGGGGCCGAGACGAGCTGGAGCGCGCCCGCGTCGTTGCTGGGCTCACGGGTGCGGGTCAGGCCGGGCAGCAGCTGCCCCTGCTGGAACCAGGGCAGGTCGGCCGGGTTGCTGACCAGCACCGGCGACCTGGTCGTCGGGCGCAGCACGCCGGCCGTGCTGACCGGCGCCCGCACGAGGCTGTTGACCAGCGTCGACTTGCCCGCGCCGGTGGAGCCGCCAACGACGACCAGCAGCGGGGCGTCGAGCCGGGCCAGGCGGGGCAGCAGGTAGTCGTCGAGCTGGGTGACCAGGGCCGTGCCGATCCGCTGGGCCTCCTCGGCCGACGGCATGACCAGCGGGTATGCCGTGCCGCCGATCGCGGCCCGCAGGGCGCTGAGCGCTTCGGCGAGCCGGGTGACCGCGGGCGGAGCGTCGGCGGGCACGGCGGCCTTCGCGTCGGCGGCTGGGGCCGGCTCTCCGGCGGCGGGCGTGACCGGCTTCAGCGCATCGGCTTCGCCCAGGTCGGAGGGCCGGTCGGCCGCCGTGGGCGGCTCGTCGCCGGGCGATTCCGCGGGCTCCGCCGCATGTGGCTGACGGGGCATGGCGGGAACCGTAGGATCAGAGTGGTCCGCGGCATCGGCAGTCATCGCGCTGACCTGCGCATTCTTGTCACCAGAGCCGGCCTCGGCCGCCTTGGCGGGCTCTCGCGTGGCGGCTGGTGCGGCGGACAGGGCCGACGGACCGACCGCGTCACCGTGCGTCGTCACGGGTAAAGAGTGCCCGATCTATGCATGCGGGACAACAGCGGCCGGTATGCCGTGACCGGACAGGTATCTACCGAACTGTTGGCGAGCTGTGAGGTCGCTGGCAGTTGCGCCGGGGTGACTCAACTTCAACTTGACGTTGTGCATGCCCGTGGCATCATTGAGTCGGTTCCACTCAACCTTGTCTGAGAAACCCCGAAGCGAGGAACACACCATGGCACGTGCGGTCGGCATCGACCTCGGCACCACGAACTCCTGCGTCAGCGTTCTGGAAGGAGGCGAGCCCACCGTAATCGCCAACGCGGAGGGCTCCCGGACGACCCCGTCCATCGTCGCCTTCGCTCGCAACGGCGAGGTACTCGTGGGTGAAGTCGCGAAGCGTCAGGCGGTGACCAACCCCGACCGGACGATTCGATCGGTCAAGCGTGAGGTCGGCACCAACTGGTCGATCGACATCGACGGCAAGAAGTACACCCCGCAGGAGATCTCGGCGCGGGTCCTGATGAAGCTGAAGCGCGACTCCGAGGCCTACCTCGGTGAGACGGTCACCGACGCGGTCATCACCGTCCCGGCCTACTTCAACGACGCGCAGCGCCAGGCCACCAAGGAGGCGGGCGAGATCGCCGGCCTCAACGTCCTGCGGATCGTCAACGAGCCCACCGCGGCCGCCCTGGCCTACGGGCTCGACAAGGGCTCCAAGGAGCAGACCGTCCTGGTCTTCGACCTCGGCGGCGGCACCTTCGACGTCTCCCTGCTCGAGCTGGGCGACGGCGTCATCGAGGTCAAGTCGACCTCGGGTGACAACCACCTCGGCGGCGACGACTGGGACCAGCGGGTCATCGACCACCTTGTCAAGACGTTCCGCGGCGAGCACGGCATCGACCTCGGCGCCGACAAGATGGCCCTGCAGCGTCTGCGCGAGGCCGCCGAGAAGGCGAAGATCGAGCTGTCGGCCGCGACGACCACCAGCATCAACCTGCCCTACATCACGGCCGGCCCCGACGGCCCGCTGCACCTCGACATGTCGCTGACCCGCGCCGAGTTCCAGCGCATGACGCAGGACCTGCTCGACCGCTGCAAGGGCCCGTTCGAGTCGGCCATCAAGGACGCCGACGTCAAGCTGGCCGATGTCGACCACGTCATCCTGGTCGGCGGCTCGACCCGCATGCCGGCCGTGGCCGACCTGGTCAAGAGCATGATCGGCCGCGAGCCCAACAAGGGCGTCAACCCCGACGAGGTCGTCGCCGTCGGTGCCGCGCTGCAGGCCGGCGTGCTCAAGGGCGAGGTCAAGGACGTTCTGCTCCTCGACGTCACCCCGCTGTCCCTGGGCATCGAGACCAAGGGCGGCATCATGCACAAGCTGGTCGAGCGCAACACGACCATCCCGGCGCACCGCTCCGAGGTCTACACGACCGCCGAGGACAACCAGCCCTCCGTGCTCATCCAGGTCTTCCAGGGCGAGCGCGAGATGGCCGCGTACAACAAGAAGCTCGGCACCTTCGAGCTCAGCGGCATCGCTCCGGCTCCCCGCGGCGTCCCGCAGATCGAGGTCTCCTTCGACATCGACGCGAACGGCATCGTGCACGTGTCCGCCAAGGACCTGGGCACGGGCAAGGAGCAGAAGATGACGATCACCGGTGGTTCCGCGCTGCCGAAGGAAGACATCGAGCGCATGATGCGCGACGCCCAGGACCACGCGGACGAGGACAAGAAGCGCCGCGACGACGCGGAGACCCGCAACCTGGCCGAGCAGCTGCAGTGGCAGACCGAGAAGTTCCTGGCCGAGAGCGGCGACAAGCTGCCCGAAGACAGCAAGAACAAGATCGGCGAGGCCCTGGGCGAGCTCCGCGGCGCGCTGGGCGGCTCGGACATCGAGAAGATCAAGTCCGCGCACGAGCGTCTGTCGCAGGTTTCGCAGGAGGCCGGTTCGCTGCTGTACTCGCAGGGTGACAGCGCACAGGCGACCCCGGGGGCCGACGGTCCGCAGGGTGCGCCCGGCGGTGCTGCCGGTGCGGCGGGTGCCGCGGGCGCGACCGGTGCCCCCGGCGCCTCCAACGCCGGCCCGGCCTCGGGTGGCGCCGACGACGTCGTCGACGCCGAGATCGTGGAGGACGACAAGAAGTGACAGCCACGGACGACGAGAACGACGGTCAGGCGACCGAGCGGGTCGTCATCCGGGACCGCCGCAAGATCGACCAGAAGTCCGAGTCCAAGGCCCCCACGGCCAAGGGCAAGGCGTCGGTCGGTGCTCACCGGGCCGCCGAGCCCGAGGAGGAGGCTCCGGTGGCCGAGCCCGAAGCCGAAGAGCCGAAGCCCGCGCTGGGCGCCGAACTCGAGGCGCTGCGGACCGAGCTCGAGGAGCGGACGCACGACCTGCAACGGGTCACCGCCGAGTACGCCAACTACCGCAAGCGGGTCGACCGCGACCGGGGTGCGGCGGCCGAGCAGACCACCGGTGCGGTCCTGACCGCGCTGCTGCCGGTGCTCGACGACATCGACCGGGCGCGCGAGCACGGCGATCTGGTCGGCCCGTTCGCCTCGGTGGCCGAGTCGCTGACCGCGCTCACCGGCAAGCTCGGCCTCACGGCCTTCGGCGAGAAGGGCGACGCGTTCGACCCCAACCGCCACGAGGCGGTCGCTCACCAGACGTCCGGCGATGTCACCGAGCCGACCTGCGTCGAGGTCATGCGCCGCGGTTACACGCTGGGCGAGCGGCTGCTGCGACCGGCCATGGTCGCGGTCGCCGACCCGGAGTGATCTCACACGTTCGTCCCGCCTGCCGCATCGCGGCAGGCGGGACCTACCGCAGGAGGGGGGAGGCGGGATGAGCTCGAAGGACTGGCTCGAGAAGGACTTCTATGCCGTTCTCGGCGTGCCCAAGTCCGCTCCGACCGACGAGATCAAGAAGGCGTACCGGAAGCTCGCCCGCGATCTGCACCCGGACCGCAACCCCGGTAACAAGGAGGCGGAGGAGAAGTTCAAGGCCGCCTCCGAGGCCTACGACGTGCTCTCGGACGACAAGAAGCGCAAAGAGTACGACGAGATGCGCTCGCTGTTCGGCTCGGGCGCGTTCCGGCGCGGCGCCCGCACCGGCGGCGGCACCCAGTTCGACCCGTCCGACCTGTTCGGCGGGTTCAGCGGGGCCGGCGCGGCGGGTGGCGCGGGCGGTGACCGCCGGTTCGGTGGCGCCGGCTTCTCCGACATATTCAGCTCGATATTTTCGGGCGGCGGCCCTGGGGGCGGCGCCGCACGCCGCGGCGGTCCCCGTCGCGGCCGGGATGTCGAGACCGAGGTGACGCTCGACTTCGCGCAGGCCGTGAAGGGCACGACGCTGCCGCTCACGCTGCGGTCGGCGGGCGAGTGCGAGACCTGCCACGGCAACGGCGCAAAGCCTGGCACGGCGCCGCGGACCTGTCCGCAGTGTCAGGGCAGCGGCCTGATCTCGCGCAATCAGGGGTCGTTCAGCTTCTCGGAGCCGTGCCGCGACTGTCAGGGCGCCGGGACGATCGTCGACCAGAAGTGCCCGGAGTGCCGGGGCACGGGCGGGGTCACCAAGAACCGCACTATCAACGTCCGGTTCCCGGCCGGTGTCGCCGACGGTCAGCGCATCCGGCTCAGCGGCCGGGGCGAGCCGGGCGACCGGGGCGGGCCCGCCGGTGACCTGTTCGTGCAGGTCATGGTCCGTCCGGACGAGCTGTTCGGCCGTACCGGCGATGATCTGACCCTGGTTGTTCCGGTCACCATCGCGGAGGCGGTTCTCGGCACCGATCTGCGGGTGCCGACGCTGGACGGCCCGGTCACCCTGCGGGTGCCCCCGGGCACGCCGAGCGGTCGCAAACTGCGGGCGCGCGGCAAGGGAGTGACACGCAAGGACGGACCACCCGGAGACCTGATCGTCACGGTCGACGTTCAGATGCCGGGCGGTGTCACGGGGGAAGCCCGGGACGCACTGGAGAGGTTCGCCAAGCTCACCCCGCCCGCCGGGCGGGAGCGGCTCGAGGCTCGGGTGCGCCGGAACACCTGACACGGGGATCGGGAGGTGGCACATGCATGAGGAGATCAGCATCTCGGTCGAGCAGACCTCCGATGCGAAGGTCCTGATCATCTCGGTCGCGGCTCGACTCGCCGGGATGCACCCGCAGACCCTCCGGCAGTACGACCGGCTCGGGCTCGTGCAGCCCGGCCGGGCCGGCGGTGGCGGGCGCCGTTACAGCGAGCGAGACGTCGCCCTGTTGCGTGAAGTGCAGAAGCTCAGCCAGGAGGAAGGCGTCAACCTGGCCGGGATCAAGCGCATCATCGGCCTCGAGCAGCTGGTGGGCGACCTCCAGCAGCGGCTGGCCGAACTCGAGCACGAGCTGGCCGAGGCCTACAGCCGCATCGCCCAGCTCGAGAGCCCGTACGGCAGCCGGGGTGACCTGGTGCGGCAGGAGCGGCCGTCCACCGCTCTGGTCGTGTGGCGGCCCCGGAGAGCACCGTAACCACGAAAAACGGCCCCGCGATGGCGGGGCCGTTCTCGTTCTGCCGATCGGTCAGCGCCGGTTGAACAGCCCCAGCCGCCGCGGGTGGCGCACCAGGCCGCCCTCGATCCAGTCGGAGTAGTCGAAGATCTCCGGGCGGCTCATCAGCACACGGCAGTTGTGCGCCCAGATCGACATCGGCTCGTCGCCGACCTCTTCGGCGCGCTCGACGAACTTCTTGAGCCGGCGTTTGCGCAGGCTCGACGCGTTCTGCCGGACGCCGTCGGCGGCGTAGATATGCATGCAATGTTGCGCGAACCGGCGGGCTGGACACTGACGGTCCATGGCCAGCTCGAACAAGGTGGGCGCCAGGACATCGCCGGAGATCAGCAGATCCCAGTCAGGGGGCATGCTGCTCAGCGGTACCGCCTCTGGGTGGTACGCCCACGCCTGAAGTTCCTCCGGCCGAGGATCGACCGGATTTGCGAACCCGTAGAAAGTCGACTCACGCACTGCCACGTCGCCGCCCGAGAAAATCCGATAACAGTCAGTTGTCGGGAGGGAACGGTAGCGCGAAGTTGATGTCCCGCGAAAGTGTCAAGGGCTCACAATTGGATACTTGCTAGTAACTTAGTGCTGCCTGAGAGTTAATCCTCGGTGGCAAGGGGTCGTACGGGAGGCGGCGACGGCTGCCGCCACCTGCGGATAAAGGTCTTGAACCACTCGTAATCGGGCAGCCTCGCGAGCATCGGACCCGACACCACGGTGATCAACACGTACGCCGTCGCAAGCGGAGCGAGCCGGGGCTCGACCCCCGACGAGACGGCCAGTCCGGCGATGACGATCGAGAACTCTCCGCGTGGCATGAGGGCCAGCCCGGCGCGCAGCCGGCCGGGCAGGGCGATGCCCACCCGCTTGGCCGCCAGATAGCCGGTCAGCACCTTGGCCAGCATCGTGATCACGGCCAGACCCAGCGCCGGGAGCAGGACGGGCGGCATGTCGGCCGGGTTCGTGGAGAGCCCGAAGAAGACGAAGAAGACCGCGGCGAACAGGTCGCGCAGCGGCGACAGCATCTCGGTCGCGTGGTGCGCCACCGGTCCCGAGATCGCGATGCCGACCAGGAACGCGCCGACCGCGGCCGAGACGTTGAGCTCCTCGGCGACCCCGGCCACGAACAGGGTCAGGCCGAAGACCCCGAGCAGCAGCGCCTCGGCATCGCGGGCCGAGATCAGGGCGCTGATCTGCCGGCCGTAGCGGATCGCCACCACCAGTACCGCGAGAACGGTGACCACCGCGACGCCCAGCGCCTTGAGCCCGCCGATCAGGCCCACCCCGGCCAGCACGGCGGTGACCAGGGGCAGGTAGAACGCCATCGCCAGGTCCTCGATGACCAGCACCGAGAGGATCACCGGTGTCTCGCGGTTGCCCAGCCGGCCCAGGTCGCCGAGCACCTTGGCGATCACGCCGGAGGACGAGACCCAGGTGATGCCGGCCAGCACCAGCGCGGCCCGCCAGTCCCAGCCCATCAGGAACGCGAAGCCGGCGCCGGGCAGCGCGTTGAACAGCGCGTCCATCACCCCGGCGGGGGCGGCCGCACGCAGGTTGCCGACCAGCTCGCTGGCCGAATATTCCAGGCCGAGCATGACCAGCAGCAGGATGACGCCGATGGAGGCGCCGATCTCGATGAACTCCTCGCTGGCCGACAGCGGCACGAAGCCGCCGTGCCCGAAGGCGAGACCGGCCAGCAGATAGAGCGGGATGGGCGAGAGCCCGATCCGGCGGCCGAGACGTCCGAGCATGCCGAGCGCGAAGAGCAGCGCGCCGACCTCGATGAGGAGGATCGTCGTGCCGTGCACCTCAGTCGTCGGTGTCGCCGGCCAGGATGGCGGTGACGCCGTCCAGGCCGGAGCGGGTGCCGACCGCGACCACCACGTCGTTCGCCTCGAAGACGAAGTCGGGGCCGGGGGAGGCGACGACCTCGCGGTCGCGCATCACGGCCACGATCGAGGCGCCGGTGCGGGTGCGCGTGCGGGTGTCGCCCAGTTTGCGCCGCACGAACGGCGAGCCGGCGGGCAGCGCGATCTGCTCGGTCAGCAGGCCGGACGCCTGCTGCCGCAGACCGGCGAGCTGGCCCAGCATGAGCGAGGCGCCGAGAACGTCGGCCAGGGCCTCGGCCTCGTCGTCGGTCAGCGGGATCGACGCGAGGCAGGCGTCGGGGTCGTCCACGTCGTAAAGCACCAGGTCACGGCGGCCGTTGCGGTGTGAGACGACGCCGACCGTGCGACCCGAGGAGGTCACCAGGTCGTGGCGGACGCCGATACCCGGCAGCGGAGTCTGTTCCACCCGTACACGCACGATCACCACGGTAGCCCAGCGAGCTACCCGCTTCGGGGCACTAGGGTCTGTTTCGCAGCGGGGGCGGGGCTGCGTCGAGGCCCAGCTACGAAACAGACCCTAGTGCTTCCGACGGCAGATCGGGGACGATCCGGCGGCGGGCCCGGGCGGCCAGGATCAGGGCCAGGCCGAGCACGCAGAGGGCGAGATTGACGCCGTACGCGAGCCGGAAGCCGAACTGCTGAGCCAGGCCGAACGCCGGGGCCGCGAGGATCTGGCCGATCGGGAACGTGTTCGTGATCATCGTGGTCGCCCGTCCCGGGTGGGCCGGCATCAGGTCCTGCATGTAGGTGATGCTCAGCCCGCCGACGGCCGCGATGAAGGCGGCGTTGGGCAGCTGGGCCGCGGCCAGCACCCAGACCGAGCCCGCCGTGGCCGCGATCACCTGGTACGCGATCGCGCAGACCACGCCGAAGACGATCAGGCCACGCAGCGGCAGCCGGGTCGAGAGCGCGCCGAAGCCGAGCATCAGCGGGATCTCGAGCGCGGCGCAGAGCCCGAGGATCAGCCCGGCGTCGCGTACCGAACCGTTCAGTTCCTCGCTCACGAACAGCGGCATCGCCTGCACGCCCAGCACCATCGTGGTCTGGACGGCGGTGAAACCGGCGACGAGCAGCACGATCGTCCAGCGGCCGATCTCGGGTGCGTCCGGCTCGACGTGCTCGGCGTGACCGGCGGGACGGCCGGCCTCGGGCAGGGCCCGGAGCACGATGAGCGCGACGACCGCGTACATGATCGCGGCCAAGCCGTACGTGTAGGCGAAGCCTCGCTCGGCCAGCACCAGCGCGGCCAGCGGCGGGCCGGCCACCCACGCGACCGAGAAGAGGGTGCGCAACGAGCTGATGCCCATGGCTGCCCGCTTGGGGTCGCCGTGTTGGAGCACCTGACGGGCGTACGCGAAGGTCTGGGGAAAGAGGGTCCCGGCGAGCGCGGTCAGGGTGACCGTGAGCGCGAGCAGCACCCAGTAGTCGCGGACGAAAGCGGTGGCCGCCATGCCCCCGACACCGGCCAGCGCGGCGATGATCAGCAGTTTGCGGCGGATCGGCCGGCGGTCCGAGACGCGGCCGACCAGCCACGACACGAGGACGCCGGAGAGCGGCGCGACGATCAGGAAAGCCGTGGTCCTGACCGGACCGGCGTGGATCGCGTCGCTGAGGAACAGGGCCAGGTAGGGCCCGACGAACGATGTCGAGATGCCGACCGCGACGAAGATCAGGGCGAGCGGGAGCAGGCGTCTCGACATGCGGTCGGACGCCGCAGGTGGAGCGGCCATGATTCGCTACGTTACGGGGCTCGCCGGGGTCACCGGGCCGTCCGTGGCGACCGTCACGGACGCATCCCTCCCGCGCGTTGTCGCTATGGCGCTGCGGGCATAGAGTTGAGTTGAGTACGCTCAAGTCTTCCGACCAGGGGAGCAGATGAACGCCGAACGCTTGACCACCAAGAGCCGCGACGTGATCACGGGGGCGGTCGCCGACGCCGGTCGGCGCGGTCACGCCACCGTCGAGCCGTGGCACATGTTGCTTTCGTTGCTGGACACCGGCGGTTCCACGGCGCCGGCGCTGCTGCGGGCGGTGGGGGCCAACCCCGCCGACGTACGCCGGGTCGCGCTGCGCTCGGTCGAACAGATCCCGTCCGCGCGGGGCTCCAGCACCGCCGAGCCCAGCCTGTCGCGCGAGTTCGTGAACGCGATCGGCGAGGCCGAACTCATCGCGCAGCCACTCGCCGACGAATACATCTCGACCGAGCACCTGCTGGCCGGCCTGGCCCGGGTCGGCGGGGCCGTCGGCCGGGCCCTCAAAGACGTCGGTGCCACCGAGGAGGCTCTGGTCGCCGCGTTCCCGCAGGTGCGCGGGGGCGAGCGCCGGGTCACCAACGCCGACCCCGAACAGACGTACAAGGCGCTCGAGAAATACAGCGTCGACCTCACCGCGCTGGCCCGGGACGGCAAGATCGACCCGGTCATCGGCCGCGACGCCGAGATTCGCCGGGTCGTGCAGGTGCTCTCCCGCCGTACGAAGAACAACCCGGTGCTGATCGGTGAGCCGGGCGTCGGCAAGACCGCCATCGTCGAGGGCCTGGCCCAGCGGATCGTGGCCGGTGACGTGCCCGAGACCCTGCGCGACAAGAAGCTGGTCTCGCTCGACCTGGGCGCGATGGTGGCCGGCGCGCAATACCGCGGCCAGTTCGAGGAGCGGCTCAAGAGCGTCCTCGAGGAGATCCGCAACTCCAACGGCCAGGTCGTCACGTTCCTCGACGAGCTGCACACGGTCGTCGGCGCCGGCAAGGGCGAGGGCTCGATGGACGCCGGCAACATGCTCAAGCCGATGCTGGCCCGTGGCGAGCTGCGCATGGTCGGCGCGACCACCCTCGACGAATACCGCGAGCACATCGAGAAGGACCCGGCCCTCGAGCGGCGCTTCCAGCCGGTCGTGGTCGGCGAGCCCACCGTCGAGGACACGATCGGCATCCTGCGCGGACTCAAGGGCCGTTACGAGGCCCACCACCGTGTGCAGATCACCGACGCCGCCCTGGTCGCGGCCGCCTCGCTGTCCGACCGTTACATCAGCGACCGGTTCCTGCCCGACAAGGCGATCGACCTCATCGACGAGGCCGCGTCCCGCCTCCGCATGGAGATCGACTCCCGGCCGGTCGAGCTCGACCAGCTGCAGCGCCAGGTCGACCGGATGCGCGTCGAGAAGCTGGCGCTCGAGAAGGAGACCGACCCGGCGTCGGTGGCCCGCCTCGACCGCCTCAACCGCGACCTGATCGACCGCGACCGTGAGCTCGGCATGATGAACGCGCGGTGGGAGCGCGAGCGCGGCGGGCTCAACCGGGTCGGCGAGCTGAAGAAGCAGCTCGACGAGACCCGGGCCGAGCTCGAGCGGGCCCAGCGCGACACCGAGTGGGAGAAGGCGTCCCGCCTGCAATACCAGGTGATCCCGGCGCTCGAACGCGAGATCGAGACCGCGGCCGAGGCGGAGGAGGAGAAGACCGAGCCGCCGATGGTCAAGGAGGAGGTCGGGGCCGACGACATCGCCGAGGTGATCTCGTCGTGGACCGGCATCCCGGCCGGCCGGATGATGGAGGGCGAGACCGCCAAGCTGCTGCGTATGGAGGAGTCCCTGCGCGAGAAGGTGGTCGGCCAGGCCGAGGCGGTGGCCGCGGTGGCCGGAGCCGTGCGGCGGGCCCGGGCCGGCATCGCCGACCCCGACCGCCCGACCGGCAGCTTCCTGTTCCTCGGCCCCACCGGCGTCGGCAAGACCGAGCTGGCCAAGGCCCTGGCCGGGTTCCTCTTCGACGACGAGCGGGCCATGGTCCGCATCGACATGAGCGAGTACGGCGAGAAGCACTCGGTCGCGCGGCTGGTCGGGGCGCCTCCCGGCTACGTCGGCTATGAGGAGGGCGGGCAGCTCACCGAGGCGGTGCGGCGCCGTCCGTACAGCGTGGTGCTGCTCGACGAGGTCGAGAAGGCCCACCCGGACGTCTTCGACGTGCTGCTCCAGGTGCTCGACGACGGGCGGCTGACCGACGGGCAGGGCCGCACGGTCGACTTCCGCAACGCGATCCTGGTGCTTACCTCGAACCTGGGCTCGCAGGTGGCCGACATCACGATGGGCGACGAGGAACGGCGCGACGAGGTGCTGGCCGTGGTCCGGGGGCACTTCAAGCCCGAGTTCCTCAACCGGCTCGACGACATCGTGGTGTTCCACGCGCTGACCCGGGGCGACCTGGCGGCGATCGTCGACATTCAGCTCGGGCGTCTGCGGCACCGGCTGGCCGAGCGGCGGCTCACGCTCGAGGTGAGCCCGGCGGCGATCGACTGGCTGGGCGAGCACGGGTACGACCCGATCTATGGCGCCCGGCCGTTGCGGCGGCTGGTGCAGTCGACGATCGGGGACGCGCTGGCCAAGGCGTTGCTGGCGGGCGAGATCGCCGACGGCGACACGGTCGTGGTCGAACTGGGCGACGGCAAGGACGGTCTGGTGGTGTCGCGGGGCTGATCGCCTCGTCTTCGGCCGCGCGGCCGCCCTGGGGGTTGTCGCGCGGCCTGACCCCGTACGGGAAAAGGCCCCGGGTTTGATCTTTTGATCGCCCGGGGCCCCTCGCGTCTTCAGTTGTGTGGATTAATTTGTGGCCGGCCTCTGCCGGTAGGCCTGGGTCATCAGGACGTCGGTGACGACCTGCTCCCCCTCGTCGGACCAGATGCGGATGCCGTCGCGGTGGAGCTGATATCGGACGTCTTTGAATCGGGTCCTCGTGTCGTCATGGTGAACGACGGTCAGAGTGTCGGCGTGGGGCATGGGACTCACCGGTCCTTAACAGGTCTGGGGCCGCCGCGGAGTGGTCACGCGGCCGGCGTAACGGGTCTTTTGCCCGATGCGAACGGTCTGCCTCGGCCCTGGCTGTCTTCGAGCGGGGCGGGCGACTCGTGCGGGCAGGCGGCATCGCGGGAGAACTCAGCTGCCGCGTCGGTGCCACGGATGGAAGTGTAGGGACCGCCATCGAGCCGTGTCGCCCCCTGAACGAGCGACCTATTTACGGATATTTCGGGCATCGTCGTCCGATGCTGCCACAAAGCTCGCGCCTTCGCGGCTCGGTCGCGGAGATGGCGGCCGCCCGATACCGTGAATGGATCAACATTTGGGGGCATTGTGAGCTTTCCGAGCTACCCACCGGATGCGGCCCGGTCGCGTCCGACTGTCGTGACTGTGGCGGCCTACCTTCTCTACGGTGTGGCCGCGATCCAAGTGATCAACGCGATTCTGACCCTCTCCATCTCCAGCAGCCTGACCGACGCCGTCCGCGACGCGTACGCCGGCACCGAGGCTGAGGGAGCCGAAGCGTTCGTGAGCGTCGCCTTCATCGGCGGTGCGGTGATCAACCTGCTGCTGGGTGTCGGGTTCGCCGTGCTGGGCTATTTCGACTCGCGCGGCCGCAACGCGTCCCGGATCGTCACGTGGGTGATCGGCGGAATCTCGCTCTGCTGCCTCGGGGCCAGCCTCGGCAGCACGGCGCTGGTGGGCTCGGTGAACAGCGGCAGCACCACGAGCGGCCCGTCGCAGGACGAGGTGCAGCGGCGGCTCGAAGACGCGATGCCGTCCTGGTACACGCCCGCCACCACGACGCTGGCGGTCGTCGGGCTGCTCGCGATCCTGGTTGTGGTGATCCTGCTGGCGCTTCCGGCGGCCAACGACTTCTTCCGGAAGCCGGCCGCGGCGGCCTGGGATCCTTCGGTGCCCTATCCGTCGTATCCCGGGCAGCCTCCCTACCCGGGTCAGCAGCCTCCTCCCTATCCCGGGCAGCAGCCTCCTTATCCGGGTGCGGGGTACGGACCTGGTCCCGGTGGGCCTGGTCCCGGTGGGCCTGGAGCTGGTGGGCCGGGGGCTGGTTATGGGCCTGGGCTGCAGGGTCAGCCCGGGCAGCCGGCGCCGGGGTTGCCGCCCTATCCGGGGTCGCCGGCCGCGCCGCCGCCGGCTTCGGATCCGTTCGCGCCGCCGCCGTCCTCCACGCCGCCTCCCTCCACGCCGCCGCCCGCCACGCCGCCTCCTTCGGCTCCTCCAGCCTCGGGGGAACAGCCTCCGCGGCCGCCGGCCGACCCGGCCTGACCGGGTTCGCGCCCCGCTTCCCGTTGCGTCCGGGTAGGTTCGGGCGCAACGGATCACCGCGGGGAGTCGTCGATGTCGTACCCAGTTCCACCGTCGCCGGTTGCGGCCGCGCCTTCGCCTTCACCGTCCGGCCGGCCGCCGGCGGTGACGTTCGCCGCCGGCCTGCTCTGGCTGATGGCCGGCGTCGGGTTGATCTATGCCATCGCGACCCTGGCGATCGTGCCCGGCACGATCAGCCGCTTCCGCGACGTCACCGGCAACACCCAGGCGTTCCAGCGTTTCACCGGTGACTCCGACCCGGAGTACTACGTGGCCGTGGTCTGGCTCGGCGCGGCGATCGCCCTGGCCCTCGCGGTGATCGCGTTCGCGCTGTTCGTGGTGGTCGGCCTGTCCCTGCGCCGCGGCAGCAACGCGGCTCGCGTCACCACGCTGGTGGTCTGCGTCCTGGGGATCCTGGGCGGCGCGGCCAGCATCCTGACCGTCGCGGCCCAGCGCAGCGGTGAGACGGCTCCCTGGTCCCTGGGCGCCCAGCTGTCCGACGCCTATCCCGGCGGCTGGGTCAGCACGAACGCCGGTCTGTCGGTGGCCCAGATGCTCGGTTACGCCCTGGTCGGCATCCTGGTGCTGACGGCGCCGCGCGCGTTCTTCCGCCGCCCGGCCGCCCCTTCGGCGCCGCAGCCGGCTTACGCCGCGCCTTATCCCTATGCCGCCGGCCCCACGTCCGCGGTCCCCGCCGGTTACCCCACCTCAGGCGCCGCGCCCTATCCCGTCTCGGGCGCCGCCGGCTACCCGACCTCGGGCGCCGCCGGCTACCCGACCTCGGGCGCCGCCGGCTACCCGACCTCGGGCACCGCCGGTTATTCCGCCGCGGGTTACCCGACCGGCCCCGTGTCGATGGGGCAGCCGGGCGCTCCCGGGTATCCGCCCGCTCCGGGCTACCCCGGCGGTCCCGGATATCCCGCCGCGCCGGGTCAGGCGCCCTATCCCGCCCCCGGTGGCTACGGCCCCGGCGGTTACGCCCCGGCTCCGGGCGCCGGTTATCCGCCCGCCGCTCCCGCGCCGGCTCAGCCCGCGGAAGTGTCGCCTTACGCCCGGCCCGCCGGGCATGCGCCTGACGCCGCCTTCGCGCCCCCGAGCCCGGTGCCCGCGTCCACCCCGGCCACCGCGCCCCCGGACCCCAACTCGCCTTACGCCCGCCCGGCCGAAGCGAGCCCTCAGCAGCCTTCCGCCCCGGAGCCCGATCCTGCCTCGCCCGCCGCCTTGGATTCGGCCGCCGGCTCGGACTCGCCCTACGCCCGTCCGTCCGAGTCGGTCGCGGCCTCGCCCGTCGGCGCGTCCGCTCTGGTGGGAATGCCGTCCCAGCCCGAAGCTCCCGCGCCGTCCCGGCCCGAAACCTTCGAGCCGGCGCGGTCCGGCGCCTCCGAGCCGGTTGAGGCAGCGTCCGAGGTTCCCGCGAGCGGATCGGGAACCACTGACCCCGACCGCGCCGGTGCGACCGACTCCCCGGCCGCCGCGCCGCGGTCCACCGACGACGACGCGACCAAGCCGCCGCCAGTTTCCTGAGCGGGACTCAACTGCGCCTTGGTGCCCCGCCCCGCCGGACGGTGGGTGCCTGCGCACGGTGATCCCGGGCGGCCTACGATCGGGGCTGGAAGGCGGGTTCCGACGGCCGATGATGAGTTCCGGTCACGTCAGCCTCCGGTTGTTACCGACCGGTTACCCCCTCATATTGATGGAGTGACCCCTCATATTGATGGGTATGGGTCACCCGAACGGGTAACTTTCCCATCCACCGATGTCCCCCTATCGGCTGTCCGGATAGCGCGCCGGTAGCCGGTCGGAGGGGGTTTTTCGCTGGATGGGTAAACGTCGCATCGCACGATTCACAGCACCTTCTCAGCACCCCGAGCGGGTGATCTGTCGTCCAGTGGGCATGTGACCCGCGACATAGGAGCTTTGAGCTGCATCGATGTTCCCGGCAACGGGCGAAAGGGACCGCCGAATCTGTAAGGTTTCTTTTTAGATTGACCCAATGCTGTGCGTCAATAGTTACGTTCCGCACCGCCGGGGCGAAAGGTTCCAGTTTCGTTCCAGCCAGTACGCTCGATACATGCAAGCACGCCACGACCTGCGTAAATTCATCACTGAATTGTCCGTCGCGCAGCGTGGCGCCGTGCTTTCATCGGGTCGTGAACTTCCGGTGCCGGGCCGCCTGGTCCGGGAGATCGCGCAGGGTGGCGAGATGACGACGCCAAGGCTGGTGCGGGCCTCGGGCGAAACGGATCAGCGACCCGAAATGGATCGAGGAATTGACAATGTGGGGCGTCTCACTCCCGGGGCGGGGAGGGAGACCTCGACACGGAAGGGCAGCACCCAGACGGCGGCTGAGGCGTTGCAGGAGGCAGAGACCGAAGTCGAGACGGCGGTATCGGTGGGTTCGAGGGCTCGGGTTGCCGGCCACTCCGGACCGACCGACCCGGTGATCGACGTCGGCCTTACGGCCTGAAAGTTAGCCGGTTCGTTCCTGCGCACATGCAGGAGAATCGATGCAGTTGGTGGAAGGATGGAGATCGTGGGAACTGCGTTGGCGGAAATGACAATGCCTCAGATCTCGCCGCTTGCCGGCGAGCCAATTGAACGTGCCGACGCCGAACGGCTGGCGGGTGTGCTGAAGGCACTCGCCGACCCGGCGCGGCTTCGGCTTCTCAGCCTCATTCAGTCCGCAACGGACGGCGAGGCCTGCGTCTGCGACCTGACGGCCCCTCTGGGCCTGTCGCAGCCGACGGTCAGCCACCACCTGCGGATCCTGACCGAGGCTGGTCTGCTCGAGCGGGAGAAGCGTGGTGTGTGGGCCTACTACCGCCTCGTTCCGACCGCCATCGCGACCATCGCGGACCTCCTGACCCCGCCTCGCAAGCGGGCTACCAAGAAGGCGCGCTGACCGCTCCGCAGGGAATCGCCTGGCGTCACCGGCATCACGTGGGGCGTGACGCCAGGCAGCAGACCCTCTCCGCCTCCCAGTCCACCCCCAGGACCTTCAGGAGTAACGGGTGAACTACGTCCACGGCGATCTGCGTGATCAGCTCGCATTCGTGGGTTTCGACGTGGTCCAGGCCGGCCTGGTCGCCGGGTCGGGCGGAAACCTCTCCGCCCGGATCCCCGACGAGGACGCCATCTGGGTCACGGGCAGCGGTTCATGGCTGGGCCGGCTCAGCCGGACAACCTTCGCCGCCGTACGGGTCTCCGACGGCTCGCCCGCGGTGGTCGGCAGTGTGCCGCCGCCCGCGATCGAGCCGACCAGTGAGCTCGCGCTGCACCTGGCGTTGTATCGGGCCCGCCCCGACGTCAACGCCGTCATCCACCTGCATCCGCAGACCGCACTCCTGCTCGATGCGCTGGGTGAGCACATCCGGATCGTCACGACCGACCACGCGTTCTATCTGCGCCGGGTCTCGACGGTTCCGTTCCGGCTTCCGGGCTCGACGGAACTGGCGTCGTTGACGGCCGCGATGGCAGCCGACGGCACCGACTGCCTCGTGCTGAGCCAGCACGGTTGTGTCGTCATGGGCGACACGATCGAGTTGGCCCACAAGCGCGCACGCAACCTCGAGGAAGCTGCGGAGATCACCTACCGGGCGCTCTCCGCGGGCCGTCTGGAGAACCTCCGCGACTGCCCCGAGGCGTTCCTCGACCGTCTGCACGGCTCCAGGGCCGTCAGCGTCTGACCGACCACCGCCCGGCCGCTCGACGCCCCGCCCCCGAACGGGCACGAGCGGCCCGGGGCTGGTCCGGGCCTGTCCCGGACCACCGAGCCATCCCCACCAACGGCCACCACAGGGCCCGCAAACACCGATGCCCGGCCGACCATCGAGGTCGGCCGGGCGTCGCGCGTCGTTCCGGGGCCGGCACCGACATGGATCAGCGCCGGCAAGGAAGCCAGGGCCAGCGCCGACCAGGATCAGCGCCGGCAAGGAGGCCAGGGCCGACACCGACAAGGATCAGCGCCGGCAAGGAGGCCAGGGCCGGCGCCGACAAGGATCAGCGCCGGCAAAAAGGCCAGGGCCGGCGCCGACCGGGATCAGCGCCGGCAAGAAGCAGGGTCAGTGGCGGCGGTGGGAACGCGGGGTGTGGTCGTCGTCATCGTCCTCGTGGCGGGCCGCCTCGACCAGGCCCGCGATGCTCGCGGCGGCCACGACGCCGATCGCGGCGGACGGCTCGGGCGGCGCGGCGGGACCGGCGTTCTTCTTGTGCCGGCGCTCGCGCAGCACCTCGATGATGATCGGCAGCAGCGAGATCAGGACGATCAGCGCGACCACGGGCAGGATGTAGCGGTCGATGTGGTCGCCGATGGCGTCGTAGATCTGCTGCGCCAGCGAGTGCCCGATGATGATGATGCCGTCGGTCCAGAGGATCGCGCCGACCACGTTCCACAGGAAGAACGTCTTGGCCGGCATGCCGAGCGTGCCCGCCACCGGGTTGAGGAACGTGCGCACGATCGGGATGAAGCGGGCCAGCACGACCGCCTTGGCCGGGCCGAACTTCTGGAAGTAGTACTCCGCCTTTTCGACGTACTCCTTCTTGAAGAGCTTCGACTCCGGCTTGTCGAACATGCGCGTGCCGTAGCGGGCGCCCAGGAAGTGGCCGAGCTGGGCGCCGACGATCGCGCAGATCGGGGCGCCGATGAGCAGGCCCACGTACGAGAGCTGGGTGCCCTCGCCGAAGATCGAGTCGGCCACCGGGGAGGCGGCGACGCCGGCGAGGAACAGCAACGAGTCGCCAGGGAAGAAGAACCCGACCAGCAGGCCCGTCTCGGCGAACATGATCACCAAGACCCCGATGAGGCCGAAGGTGTGCAGCAGATCCTTCGGATCCATGGGGTTGAAGGCGAGGCTCTCGCCGAGCGCGCGGATGTCCACGAGGAGTCAGAGTACTGCTAGTTTCCTACGCCTTTCGTGTCCAGTTGCTGTGCGGAATCTTTCTGGCTCGTGCGGCGGCCCAGGGCTGTCCGTTCGACCGGACAGCCCTGGACGAGAGGCCGAGCACGCGGCCCGGCAAAAGGCCGGACGGCTTGGCGGAGCGTCAGAGCCGGGGGTCGACCGGCTCCGACTCGGTGGCCAGGATGGCGAAGACCACCTCGTGGATCCGCCACAGCGGCGCCCCCTCGGCGAGCCGGTCGAGCGCGGCCAGCCCCATGCCGTGCTCGCGCAGCGCCATGTTCCGCTTACGCCCGAGGTTGCGCCGGCGCAGCCGGTCGAGCTGCTCGGGCCGCGTGTATTCGGGGCCGTAGATGATCCGCAGGTATTCGCGGCCCCGGCACTTCACCCCGGGCTGGACCAGCCGGCCCTTGGCGTCGGTGGCCTTGAGACCGGTCCACGGCTTGACCACCATGCCCTCGCCACCGGTCGCGGTCAGCTCTAGCCACCACTCGGTTGCGGCCGCCTCGGACGCCGGGTCACCCAGGTCGACGATCATGCGCCGGGTCGGGGTGAACAGCTCCGGGTCGGCCGCGACGAGCCGGTCGGCCAGCGCGAGGTGCCAGCCGTGGTCACGGTCGGCGTACGAGACGCCGGCCCCGGCCAGCACGGCGAACGGCGCCAGCGTGACCCCGTCGAGCCCGTCGGTCGGCTTCACGTAGGAGCGGTACGCCGCCGAGTAGCCGTCGATCTCGGCCGACCGCAGCGAGAGCCGGTCACGCAGCGCCGCCACGTCGAGCCCACGGGCCGCGGCCTGGTCGACCACGGCCAGCGCGGCCGGCAGCGCGGCCCGCCCGGCCGCGCCCACCCCGGCGTAGCGGTCGCGGATCAGCCCGGCCGCCTTGGCCGACCACGGCAGCAGCTCGGCGTCGATCAGCAGCCAGTCGGTCTCGAGCTCGTCGAACAGGCCCGAGCAGGCGGCGCGCACCCGGGCCAGCAACGGCTCGTCGAGCGCCGGTCCGAAGAACGGCCTTCCCGTACGGGTCCAGACCGCATCGCCCGCACCGTCGCGTGACACACGCACGACCGCCCGCGAGCCCATGTGCTTCTCTTCGCACACGACCCTGGTCACGCCCGCACCGCGCATGTCGTCGAACGCCGTCGCCGGGTGTTCGAGGTAGCCCTCGAGCGCCGACGTCGAGCACGGCGCCATCGTCGGCGGCAGCCAGACCAGCGTGGCCGGGTCGAGCGCGAACCGGCTCATCACCTCGAGCGCCGCGGCCGAGTTCTCCGCGGCGACCGTCACCCGGCCGTAGCCGTAGTCGAGGTGACGGCGGCCGGTGACGTCCGACATGTCCAGTCCGTCGTCGGGCCGGGTCAGCGACGCCAGCGGCCGCACCGGCGCGTAGTACTCCCGCTCGGCGGGCACCGACACCAGCTCACGGGTCGGCCAGCGCAGCGCGGTGAGCGCCCCGCCGAAGACACAACCGGTGTCGAGGCAGATCGTGTTGTTGATCCACTCCGGCTTGGGTGTCGGGACGTGGCCGTAGACGACCGCGGCCGAACCGCGGTAGTCACGGGCCCACGGGTAGCGCACCGGAAGCCCGTACTCGTCGGTCTCCCCGGTTGTCTCCCCGTAGAGCGCGAAGCTGCGCACCCGCCCCGAGGCCCGCCCCTGGTAGGCCTCTTTCAGCCCCGCGTGGGCCACCACGAGGTCGCCCCCGTCGAGCACGTAGTGGCTGACCAGCCCCTCGATGAACGTCTTGACCGAGTCGACGAACTCGGCGGGTTCCGTGGAGAGCTGTTCGAGCGTCTCGGGCAGCCCGTGGGTGAGCTGCACGTTGCGACCGTTGAGCTTGCGGGCCAGCTTCTGCTCGTGGTTGCCGGGCACGCACAGCGCGTTCCCGCCGGCCACCATGCCCATCACCAGGCGCAGCACGCCCGGCGAGTCGGGCCCGCGGTCGACCAGGTCGCCGACGAAGATCGCCCGTCGGCCCTCGGGGTGCACGGCGTCGACCGGGCGCGACGACGCGTCGCGGACGAGGGCGTAACCGAGCCGTTCGAGCAGGGTCTCGAGCTCGGCCCGGCAGCCGTGCACGTCGCCGATGATGTCGAACGGGCCGGTCACCTCACGCTTGTCGTTGAAGAGCTTCTCGTAGCGGATCTCGGTGGCCGCGATCGCCTCCGGCCCGCGCAGCACGTGCACCTTGCGGAAGCCCTCGCGGGTCAGCGAACCCAGAGATCGCCGCAGGTCTCGGCTCATGCGGGTGAGCACCGGGCGGCCGAACTCACGGTCGGGCCGGGCCTCGGTGCGTTCCCAGGCCAGGGCCTCGGGCACGTCGAGGACGATCGCGACCGGGAGCACGTCGTGTTCGCGGGCGACCCGGACCAGCGCGGCCCGGCCGTGCGGCTGCAGGTTGGTCGCGTCGACCACGGTCAGCCGGCCCGCGGCCAGGCGCTTGCCCGCGACGTAGTGCAGCGCCTCGAAGGCCTCGGCCGAGGCGGACTGGTCGTTCTCGTCGTCGGCGATGAGGCCGCGGAAGAAGTCGGACGACAGCACCTGGGTGGGGCGGAAATGCGTGCGGGCGAAGGTGGACTTGCCCGAGCCGGAGATGCCGACCAGGGCGACGAGCGCGAGCTCCGGGATCTCGATCATGTGGCGGACACCTCCGTCGTGAAGAGGGCGAGCTGGGTGGGCGAGCCGACCGGCGAATCCTCGCCGACCGGGTGGAACGACACCGCATAGCCGTACGTGGAAGCGACCTTGGCCGCCCAGGCCGCGAACTCGGCCCGGGTCCACTCGAAGCGGTGGTCGGAGTGGCGCAGGCCGGTCAGGCCCTCGTAGTTGACGTTGTATTCGACGTTCGGCGTGGTGACGACGACCGCGCCGGGATGCGCGTGGCCGAACACGGACGCCTCGAGCGCGGGCAGCCGCGGCGGGTCGACGTGCTCGATGACCTCCATGAGCACGGCCGCGTCGAACCCGCGCAGGCGGTCGTCGCGGTAGGTCAGCGCGGACTGCCACAGCTTCAGGCGGTCGCGCTGCCGCTCGGGCATGCGCTCGATCCGCAGCTTGCGGGCCGCGATCTCGAGCGCCCGGGCCGAGACGTCGGTGCCGACGATCTCGGTGTAGCGCCGGTCTTTGACCAGGGCAGCCAGCAACGCGCCGCCACCGCAGCCGAGGTCGAGAACCCGGGTCGCGCCGACCTCGGTGAGGGCCGCGAGCACGGCGTCGCGACGCTGCTCGGCGAGCGACCGACGGCGTACGACGGGGAGTTCCGCCTCTTCCTCGGCCGGCGGCTCCTCGGCCTCATCGCCCTCGAGCTGCTGCAGGGCCGTGGTGGTGAGGGCCCGCTTGTGTGCCAGGTAGCGACGGGCGATCAGCACCTTCTCGGGGTGGCCGGCGAGCCAGCCCGCACCCGAGCGCAGCAGTTTGTCGATCTCGTCGGGGGCCACCCAGTAGTGCTTGGCATCGTCGAGCACGGGCAGCAGGACGTACAGGTGGTTGAGGGCCGCGGAGAGCGTGACCTCGCCGCTCAGCTCGAGATCGACATAGCGGCTGTCTCCGCCCAGGGCCGGCTCGAGCGGGATCGGGGTGGCCGTGACGGTCCAGCCGAGCGGCTCGAACAGACGGGCCGCCAGCTCGTGGGAGCCGCGCAGCACCGGAACCCGGACCTGCAGGGGCAGGGGAGTCGACACCAGCTCGGGGCGGTCTTTGGAGGCGCCCCGCAACGCGCTGCGGAAGACCTTGGCCAGCGCGCCGGCCAGCAGGGAGGACGCGGCGTAGGGCCGGTCGTTGACGAACTGGCCCAGCTCGAACGCGTCATGACGGCCACGCAACCGCTGAGGATCGACGTCGAGCAGCAGCGCCGCCGTGCAGCGCTCGTCGGTCGCCTCGGGGTACATCACGTAGGCCGTGCCGGTGGGCACGTCGAACGAGTGCACCCGGTCGGGATGCTTGACCAGCAGGTAACCGAGGTCGGTGGCCGGCCGGCGCGTGGTCGTCAGAGTCAGAAGCACGCCCTCGATGATGGGCGCTCAGACCGATCTTGGTCGACCCATTTGCGGGCCTGTGGACAACTCCGGATCCGGCCCGACGGATCTGTGGACAACAAAATCGGCGAGAGGCGGACTCAGCGATACTCGTCGTCGCCGTGCACGACCTCGCTCCGGTCCTGCGCATCCCACTCCGGTGTCTCGACGCTCAGTTCGGGAGGGTTCTGTGCCTCGTCCTCGTAGTCCCGGAAGGCCTCGGTCGACTGCTCGACCGCGTCCTCCGTCGGCGTCTCCAGGTCAACGTTCTGGGGATACGTCATCGGGCTCGTCCCTCCTGTAGCGATCCCGGCCGGACTTGCCCCCTCAGCATGCGCTCAAACCGTCCGGCGGGTACGCCGTACGGCGAGCAGGATCCCGCCGGCGACCAGCGCGAGGCCCGCCAGCGCGGTCCAGGCGGCCCGGGAACCGGTGATCGGCAGCGCGACCGCGGCACACGTCGCCCCGGGAACGCTCACCGACAACGGGGAGACGGTCTTCTCCTCGGAACCTTCGGCGAGACGGGCGGGCACCTCGACCCGGCCCGCCTTCCCGCACTCCTCGGTGACCAGGACGGTGATCGGGAAGGTCGCCTTCTGTCCGGCGGCCAGCTCACGGTCCAGGCTGCAATAGCCGAACTCGCAGGCCGGGCTGCTGACCATCTCGACGTTGGCCGGCATCCGCACCTCGATGTCGAGCCCGTTGTTCGGGAACAGATCCGGGCGCAACGTCCCGGGCCCGAAGTTGGTCAGGCCCGGCGAGAGTACGACCTGATCGTCGACCGCCGCCGTGCGTTGCACCCCGACGGCAGCGAGGGCAGGTCGCCGCGAGCCGGTGACCGTGAACTTCGTGATGCTGAAGTTGTTCTCCTCGTTGACGTCGGCCTGGGGCGTGCCCTGCGCGGTCGCCACCGGTTCGAGGGTGAGCGGTGCGCCCGTGCCCGGTGTGCCGAAGTCGGTCCAGCCCGAGTCCGTCCACTCGGCGCTCGTCGTCCACCCGTGCACCACTCGCACCGCGCTGCCGGGGACGGTGTCGGCCGGCGACCGCAGGGTGAACGGCGTGGACAGGGCATAGCTGCGTCCGGGTTCCAGCTCGGCGTCGAAGGTGCAGATGACACCGTCGCCGTAGAGGCAGTTCTGGTAGGACGAGGCGCCGAGCAGCCGCGAGTCGGCGGCGACGACCATGGCGACGCCGTCGACGGCGATGGTGCCCGCGTTCCGTACGACCGGGTTGAACTTCGCACTTTTGCCCGGTCCGGCCTTGACGGCGGCTTCCGCGCCCGCCGCGAGGTCGACCCCCTCACCCACCTGGATCAGCGAGGTCGACGTGCCGGTCGGGCCGTCGCCGATCTGCGCGGTCACCGTGAGACCCGCGCTGTCCCCGGCCTTGGCCGACTTCCTGGGCGAGACGGAGAGCACGGCCGCGATCTCGAGCGACGGGCTGCTCGACACCTGAGTGGTCCACGAGCAGGAGATCATTTCCCCCGTACGGCGGCAGGGTTGAACCGCCGGCGCCGAAGGCGGAACCGACGGTGGCGACATCCTGACTTCGTCCTGCACGTCGGTCGCCGATTCGATGGTGATCGGCGACGAGTCGAGTTCGACGTCGGCGAACGAGGTGGCCCCGCCGAGGTCGACGGTCATCTCCAGGCGTACGTCGGCCCCGGGATCGACGTCTTTTGTGCGTACGTAGAGCGGGGTGTATCGCACCGGTCCCCCCGGTGCCAGAGTGACCTGTGTGAGGTGAGGTTCGGCCGTGGCGGTCGGAGCCGGTGCCGCCGCGGCGGGGCCGGTCGGCAGCAGGATCAGAAGCAGGGTGGCCGCCAGCGTCCGGCCGATCCATCGCATGGTCGCAGCGTAAATCGCCCTCTATGTCCCATGAGCCGGATTCCCCTGGAGAGTTACGGGGTCATTTCTCATCGCCGGAACGGCTACGGAATACTTGCCACCTGGAGGACAGCGCGGTCCTGCCCTCTGTCTTACGCAAACAAAGAGCAAGGAGCGCACCGATGCCCATCGCTTCTCCCGAGGTCTACGCCGAGATGCTGGACCGCGCCAAGGCCGGCGCGTTCGCCTACCCGGCGATCAACGTGACGTCCTCGCAGACCCTCAACGCGGCCCTCCAGGGCTTCGCCGAGGCCGGCAGCGACGGCATCGTCCAGATCTCCACCGGTGGCGCCGAGTACGCGTCCGGCCCGACGGTCAAGAACATGATCACCGGTGCCGTCGCGCTCGCCGAGTACGCCACCGAGGTCGCCAAGAACTACCCGGTCAACATCGCGCTGCACACCGACCACTGCCCCAAGAACAAGCTCGACGCCTACGTCCGCCCGCTGCTCGCGATCAGCAAGGAGCGCGTCGCCAACGGCAAGGCGCCGCTGTTCCAGTCGCACATGTGGGACGGCTCGGCCGTGCCGGTCGAGGAGAACCTGCAGATCGCCGAGGAGCTGCTGGCCCTGTCGGCGGCCGCCCACATCATCCTCGAGATCGAGGTCGGCGTGGTCGGCGGCGAGGAGGACGGCGTCTCGGCCGCGATCGACGACAAGCTCTACTCGACCGTCGAGGACGGCCTGGCCACCGCCGCCGCCCTGGGCCTGGGCGAGAAGGGCCGCTACATGACGGCCCTGACCTTCGGCAACGTGCACGGCGTCTACAAGCCGGGCAACGTCAAGCTGCGCCCCGAGATCCTCAAGGAGATCCAGGACGCGGTCGGCGCCAAGTACGGCAAGGAGAAGCCGTTCGACCTGGTCTTCCACGGTGGTTCGGGCTCGCTGCTGTCCGAGATCCACGGCGCCCTGGACTACGGCGTGGTCAAGATGAACATCGACACCGACACGCAGTACGCGTTCACCCGCCCGGTCGTCGACCACATCATGAAGAACTACGACGGCGTCCTGAAGATCGACGGCGAGGTCGGCAACAAGAAGGCGTACGACCCGCGCGCCTGGGGCAAGCTGGCCGAGGCCGGTCTGGCCCAGCGCGTCGTCGAGGCCTGCGAGCACCTGCGTTCGTCGGGCACCACCCTCTCGAAGTAGTCGAGACGTAGTCGAACGGTTACGCCCGGTTCCCCAGGAGGGGGACCGGGCCCGTCCAACCACCCCGCCCTCCACCCATAAGGGGACTGAAGGCTCTCCGTATTGTTGCCGGGTTACTGAGAGGTATGTATACGATCGATCCTCCCCTTGAGAGGAGGGACCCGATCGTGCTCGGCATCGAAGGTTATGAACCTGAGTGGCACCATGATGCCGATGCCCTCGCGGCCGTCCATCGCACGAGGTTCGTGCGGCTCATCGGGCGGAAGCTGCGATCGAGCTGGCTGATGTGGGACGTCGCCGAGCGCGGCTGGTTCGCCGACGGCCCGGTCATCCTCGACTTTGGAATAACGCACGTCGAGATTACCCACCGTAAGTTCGACGAATGCGCGATCACCTGGGACAAGATCGATCTCAACGTCCCGGTCGACTGGTACGAGCACTTCGACTGGCGCCCCGACCCGATCGCGGCCCTGCGTCACGCCCGCGGGGCCGTCCTGCGCGCGGTCAACATCATCGAGCTCGTCACGGTGGCCGAGTGGCGGCCACGGGTGCTGCACGCCGTCGAGTTCCTGTTCGACGGGGCCCGGCTCGCGATCTACAACGCGATGGACGAGAACGGCATCGCCGACGTCCCCGAGACCGAACTACCCGTGACCAACTGGCGGCGTGTGCACGTCGCCTGACCCGGCGTCCAAGGCGGCCATCGCCTCGTCCAGCGAGTCGGTGACCACGACCAGGTTCGACTGATCGCCGTACGGGCTCCGGGCCAGCAACGGACGCAGCAGCTCCTCGACCGGCAGCTCACGCCAATGATCGACACCGAGGAAGACGAACGCGCCCGAGGGCCCGTCGGTGCGGTAGAACGTCTTCGTGGCGGCCTGGAAGATCTCCTGCACCGTGCCGGCCCACCCGGGTGCGAACACGATGCCGCCCCGCGAGAGGCGAAGGATCGAATCCTCCCGTACGGCGTTGGAGAAGTATTTGCCGATCTGACCGGCGAACAGGTTGGCCGGCTCGTGACCGTAGAGCCAGGTGGGCAGGGCGAGACCGCCGTGCAGCAGCCGGCCCGTGACGTCGGAGACAGCCGACGGCGCCGGGAAGGAACTGCGGACGGCAATAGCGGCGGCCGTGTACGGCTCGTGGTCGGCGAAGTGCGGCGCGACCGACAGCATCCGGATCGCCTCGGTGAGCTCGGCCTCCGAACGGGTCGAGAAGTAGGCCCCCAGGTTCGCCGCCTCCATCACGCCCGGGCCGCCGCCGGTCACCACCAGCCGCCCGGCCCCGGCCAGTCGCCAGGCCAGGGTGGCCGCCATGCGGTAGGCCGCCGAGCCCCGCGCCGCCGCGTGCCCGCCCATGATGCCCACCGCCCCGGCCCGGCCGCGCGCCTCGACCCAGGCCGCGAGCGCCTTGCCCAGTGCGTTGTCGATGCCCGCGTCGTGAAGCCGCTGGGCGATCGCCTCGCGGATGTCGGGGGTCGCGCCGCCGTGCGCCACGAAGTGGTCGTAGACCGTGGTGTCGAACATGCCGGTGAAACCCTCGGCCGCGAACCCGTACGACAGGTCCTCCGGCGTGTAGAGCGTCGCCGGGTGGGTCGGGTAGGGCCGCGCGTCGAACGGCGGGATCACGTGCGCCCCGCGCCGGATCAGGTCGATCTCGACGTCGTCGCTCGCCAGCCGGCAGCCCACGAACAGCGCGCCGGTCACCTCCACGTCGGTCAGATCCGGCGGGTCGAGGTCGAGCCGCAGGCCCAGGATCACCAGGTCGGCCAGGGACTTGTCGGCCAGATGGTGGTCGAGTTCGGCCCGCGATTCGATCTCGGAGGCGGTGGCGTCGAACGGGACGGGGCCGCCGAGTACGGGCTGCAAGGGGTCGCCGGACATGACCGTAGGGTAGCCAGGATGCAAAACGTTGCGGGATCGCTCTACGGACTGGCCTACGGGGACGCGCTCGGCAAGCCGACCGAGTTCCAGGACTACGCGTCGATCGTCGCCCGCTACGGTCCCGAGGGGCCGCGCGAGCTGACCGGCCGCCCGGCCCTGGTCACCGACGACACCCAGATGGCGCTGGCGGTCGGCGAGGCGATGCTGGCCGCGCCCGCGATCACGCCCGCCGTGGTCGAGCCGCTGCTGCGGCAGGCGTTCCTCGACTGGGCGGTGAGCCCCGACAACAACCGCGCACCCGGAAACACCTGCCTGCAGGCCTGCGCGGCGCTGCACGACGGGCGGCCGTGGCAGCAGGCCACGGTGGCCGGTTCGAAGGGCTGCGGCGCCAACATGCGCGTCACCCCGGTCGGTCTGCACCCCGGCCTCGACGAGGACCAGCGTGCCGGCCTGGCCCAGCTGCAGGCCGGGCTGACGCACGGGCACCCCACCGGGCTGGCGGCGAGCGAGCTGACCGCGTACGCCTGCCGGTGGCTCGCGAGCGGGCTGGCCCCCGGCGACCTCCTCGAGGCGCTGCGCGAGCGGAGTGACAGCCAGCGCAAGATCTATCGCGAGGAGTGGTTGGGCGACCTGTGGCAGCGGCCCGGCGTCACCTCACCCGAGGAGTTCATCGCCCGCGGCTGGGACGAGACGGCGGCCGCACTCGACCGGGTGCGCGACGCCCTCGCGGCCGGCCGCTTCGCGGGCGACCCCTGCCTGGCCACCGGCGAGGGCTGGATCGCCGAGGAGGCGCTGGCGACGGCGCTCTACTGCTATCTGATCTCGCCCGACGAGCCGGTGGCGGTGCTGGGCCGGGGCGCCGCGTCGTCCGGCGACTCCGACTCGATCGCGTGTCTGGCCGGGGCGTTCGCGGGTGCGGCGCTCGGCCTGGCGGCGTGGCCGGCGTCGTGGCGCGAGCAGATCGAATACACCGACCGACTGGCGCGCATCGCCTCCGCGTGGGACGTCGGGGCGGCCTGAGCGAACGTCCGGCGAAATCCTGGGTGATCTCTGCCGCCCGGCCGGAATGCATCGGTGCCGGGCCGGTTGAATAGGGTCATGCAGAACCTCCTTCCCGAGCCTCCGGCCACCCGCCTCCCCGCCGACGTCGAGGCCGACAAGGCTCTCGCGGAGGCCACCGCGAGCGGAACCACCGTGGCCCTCAAGACCGTGGCGGCCGCTCACCCGGCCTACAGCGGTGGCTGGGCCGCCCTCGCGGCCGAGGCCCTCGCCGCCGACGAGCCGGTGACGGCTTACGCGTACGCCCGCACGGGTTACCACCGCGGCCTCGACGCGCTGCGCCGCAACGGCTGGAAGGGCCACGGCCCGATCCCGTGGTCGCACGCGCCCAACCAGGGTTTCCTGCGGTGCCTGCATTCGTTGTCGCAGGCCGCGGCCGAGATCGGCGAGGCCGACGAGGCGGCCCGGTGCGCCCAGTTCCTCCGCGATTCGGACCCGGCGGCGGCTGATGCTCTGACCTGAGTCCCTACAGCCCTTCCGCTACGGCTGCGGCGATTTTTAGCCAAGCGTCCTTGGTGTTGCTGGACAAGTGGCCGTAGCGGATGGGCTCTCCGGAGTCGATCAGCTTTTCGTAGGGGGCCAGCAGGACTGCTCTGGTGCGGGCGGCGAAGTGGCGTTGGATTGCTGGGAGGTCGATGTCTTTGCGGGTGGGGGGCATCGACACGACGCTCACGGCCTGGCGCACCAGGCGCTGGCGGCCGCTTTGTTCCAGGTGGTCGAGCATGCGGGCGGCGGTCTCGGCCGAGTCGTTACGGGCCGACATGGTGATCACGAGCTGGTCGGTGGCGTCCATGGCCGCCTGCCAGTTCTGGGCTCGCACGTTGTTACCGGTGTCCACAAAGATCAGTTTGTAGAACCGGCTCACGATCTCGCGGATCTCGCCGAAGGCGTCGGCCGTCAGCATCTCGCCCGCGGTGGCCGACTCGTCGGAGGCGAGCACGTCGAACATGCCCTCGCCCTGGGCCCTCACGTACTGCGAGAGATCGCCGACCCGGCCGTGGGAGCCGCGGAACAGGTGCAGGTCGCGCATCATGTCGCGCACCGTGCGGGCGTGGAAGTCCTGCTGGGCCCGCATGCCGAGGGTGCCCTGGGTCTCGTTGTTGTCCCAGGCCAGCACGTAACCGCCGCGCTTCTGCCCGAACGTCATCGCCAGCAGCAGCACGGCCACGGTCTTGCCGGCGCCACCCTTGGGGTTGACGACGGTGACCTGCCGGAGCCCGCCGAAGTTGCGGCGGACCATCTCGACGTCCTGCTTGAACTCCTGCTCACGCTTGCCCGGGGCCAGCTTGACCAGGCCCATCGTCCCCTTGCGGAGCATCGCCCGGGCGCCCTGCGTGGCCACCGGGTCGGCCGGCTTGGCCATGCGGCGACGGGCGAACTCCTCGGCCGTCGGCGTGCCGTCGGAGACCCACGGAAGGTCTTGGAACGGGTCGGTCGAGGGCTGCGGAGGCACCGGGGCCGGCGGGTGCTGCATGGCCCGCGGGTCCATGGTCGGCGGATAGGGGCCCGGCATCTGCCGAGGCGGATAAGGCTGCTGCGGGGGGTACGGCGGGTGGGCCGGCTGCTGCGGCGGCGGGGGCGTTTGCGGCGGTACGGCGGCAGCGCCGTGCGCGGGCGGCGGGGGAGCGGCCGGCCGGTAGACCGCGCCGTTGGCCGGTTCCTCGTCGGCGGGCGGCTCGGCCTGCGGGGCCGGGGACGTCTCGGGCCGCGTGACCGGCACCGCAGCAGAGGCGGCCGCTGGCCGAGGATCTTGCGGCTCCGGCGTGGGCGCAGTGCGGTGCGGCGGCTGCGACCAGGGCGAATCGGGCGAACTGTGCACACCGGACTCGTGTGAACTGGACTCGGGACCGCCGGATGTCGGCGCGGGCGACAGCGGCTCAGGCTCGACGGCTGGACCGGAGACGGGAGAGGGCGCGGGAGCCTGCGGCGGCTCGGCCGGGGCAAAAGGCTCATGCGTGAAGGGCTCTTGCATGAAGGGCTCTTGCGCGAAGGGGGCCTGCGGCTCCAGGTTCGGCCAGGCCTGCGTCGGCGGCGGACCGGGAGCGGGCCGCGGCGCGGGGATCGGGACCTGCCCGGACGGCGGCGGCACCGGCACGGCGTTGGGCGGCGGCACCGGAATGCGGTCGCCCGGCCGATACATGCCCGGCGCACCGTTCGGCGGGTGCGGCGTCGGCGAGTGTGGCAGCGGAACGGCCGGCGGCGCGTCGTGCGGCACGGGCCGCCCGTGCACCGGCGCCTCCATCTCCTCCGGCTCCCAGAACGGTTCGACGTCCCGATCGGGCGGCGCGGGGTTGCCGGACGTGCCCGGGACGTAGACGCGGTCAGCGTCCTCGTCCTCCACCGGTGCCACTGATGCAACCCTCCCCAGGATGCCGACTCGTACCTGCGTACTACTTCAGACTTGCACAGTAGGTCAGCCTGCGTACACCGCCCAGGCCCCGGCCTCGGTCCACCACGAGCGCTTGCGGTTCATCGCCCCGCCGACCCCGTCGTCCAGGAACTGGATCTCGCCGTCGCGGGGGAGCACCGACACCGCACGACCGCGGGCCCGGCGCACCTCGACGCGCATCTTGGTGCCCCGGAAACGCTGCTTGACCACCGTCGGCACGGCCACCGCGACCTCGACCTGGCCGTCGAGCGCATCCCCCTCGGCCAGCATGCGCATGCCCGCGAACTCGGCGTAGCCCGCGCTGTTGCCGATCGCGCAGGCCAGGATCGGGTCGTCACCGTTGGACAGCACCGCGTCGTCGACCTCGACCCGGCCGCGCCACGGCACCGCTCGGCCGTCGTCGTCCATGCCGCCGACCAGCGCACCGTCCACCGTGACCGAACCGCCGTCGTTGCGCAGCAGGTCGAGGCGCCGCACCGAGCCGTTCATGACGGCGGCGGCCACGGCCTCGGGCTCCCGGGGAAGCCCGAGCTGAGCGGCCAGATCGGTGGTGTTGGACGCGTCGAGCGGCAGGATCGCCAGCGGCGGCAGGTCGGGCACCGTGCGACCGGCGACCAGGTCGTCGGGGCGTTTGCTGGGCGGCGGAGCGTAGCGGCGGACGAGCCGGCGCACGACGGCCCGCAACTGCCCGTCGGTCGCCGTGGCCACCACCAGCCGCAGTTTGCTCTGCGCGTCGGGCCAGGTCAGGCCGTCGGGCCGGGCGGGGGCGTCGAACCGGGCGATGACGTCGTCGATCTCCTGGTCGGAGCCCGCCGTGACCGTCTCGACCCGGGCCCCGGCCGCGGTCAGCGCGTCAGTGATCTTGAGCACCGGCACCCGCGGGGCGCACGCCGTGGTGGGCGCGCACCCGCCGCACCCGTCGCCGCACGCGCCCCCGGAACCCTGCCCCTCGGCGAGGCTGAGCACCACCACGTCGTACATGTCAGGCTCCGCTCAGCACCGAGTGGCGCTCGATGACCTGGTCGCGGGCCGGTCCGACGCCGACGACCGAGATGCGGGCCCGGATGCGCTCCTCGACGAAGACGACGAAGTCTTGTGCCTCCTTGGGCAGATCGTCGAACGAACGGGCACCCGAGATCGTCTCCTTCCAGCCGGGCAGCGTCTCGTAGATCGGGATCGCGTGGTGGAAGTCGGACTGGCTGATCGGCATCTCGTCGTGGCGGACGCCGTTCACCTCGTACGCGACGCAGACGGGAATCTCATCGAGGTCGTCGTAATTGTCCAGTTTGGTCAGGACGAAGTCGGTGACCCCGTTGATCCGCTGGGCATAGCGGGCCATGACCAGGTCGAGCCAGCCGATGCGGCGCGGACGTCCGGTGGTCGTGCCGTATTCCTGGCCGACCTCACGCAGGTGGTCGCCGAACTTGTCGTGCAGCTCGGTCGGGAACGGGCCCTCACCGACGCGCGACGTGAACGCCTTGAGCACCGCGACCACGCGGTCGATGCGGGTCGGGGGGATGCCGGAGCCGGTGCAGGCGCCCCCGGCCGTGGCGTTCGAGCTGGTCACGAACGGGTAGGTGCCGTGGTCGACGTCGAGCAGGGTCGCCTGGCCGGCCTCGCACAGCACGACCTTGCCCTCGTCCAGCGCCTCGGAGAGCTCGAGAGCGGTGTCACCCACGTACGGGCGGAGACGTTCGACGTAGGACAGCAGCTCGTTGACGACATCGTCCGGCTTGACCGCCGACCGGTTGTAGATCTTCGAGAGCACCTGGTTCTTGAACGACAGGGCCGCCTCGACCTTCTGCCGCAGAATCGACTCGTCGAAGAGGTCCTGGATGCGGACGCCGACGCGGTTCATCTTGTCGGCGTAGGTCGGGCCGATGCCGCGACCGGTGGTGCCGATGCGCCGCGCGCCCAGGTAGCGCTCGCTGACCTTGTCGAGCGAGCGGTTGTAGGACGCGATGACGTGCGCGTTGGCGCTGATGCGCAGCCGCGACGTGTCGATGCCGCGCGACTCGAGGCCGTCGATCTCCTGGAAGAGCACGTTGAGGTCGATCACCACACCGTTGCCGATCACCGGGGTCACGCCCGGCGAGAGGATGCCGCTCGGCAGCAGGTGGAGCGCGTATTTCTCGCCCTCGATCACCACGGTGTGACCGGCGTTGTTCCCGCCGTTGAACTTCACCACGTAGTCAAGCCGGTCGCCCAGCAGGTCAGTGGCCTTGCCCTTGCCCTCGTCGCCCCATTGGGCGCCGACCAACACGATCACCGGCACTTGCTTGACGCCTTCCGTCGAACAGGTCGTACTCGGCAGAGGTCCGGGTACTGCCGAAGTTTACGCGACTGCCCTGGTGTGCGACGTGGGGAAGCGGAGCGCCGGTAGGATCGCCCGTCGTGCGCGTACTTCTGATCGGTTCCGGCGGCCGCGAACACGCCCTCGCCGTCGGCCTCGCCGCCGACCCCTCCGTCAGCTACCTGGCCGCCGCTCCCGGCAATCCCGGCATCGCCCAGGTCGCCGAGCTGCACCCGGTCACGGCGACCGATCCGGCCGCGGTCGCCGCGCTCGCCGTCGAGCTGGCCGCCGACCTGGTCGTGGTCGGTCCCGAGGCGCCGCTGGTGGCCGGGGTGGCCGACGCGGTGCGGGCCAAGGGCATCGCCTGCTTCGGCCCGAGCGCCGCGGCCGCCCAGCTCGAGGGCTCCAAGGCGTTCGCCAAGGACGTGATGGCCGCCGCCGGGGTGCCGACCGCCCGCTCGTACGCCTGCACCGATGAGGCCGCCGTGCGGCGCGCGCTCGACGACCTGGGTGCGCCGTACGTGGTCAAGAACGACGGTCTCGCCGCCGGCAAGGGTGTGGTCGTGACCGACGACCGCGCGAAGGCGGAACAGCACGCGGCCGACTGTGGCACGGTCGTCATCGAGGAATACCTGTCCGGCCCCGAGGTCTCGCTCTTCGTGGTCACCGACGGCACGACCGCCGTCCCGCTGATGCCGGCCCAGGATTTCAAGCGGCTGGCCGACGGCGACGAGGGCCCCAACACCGGCGGCATGGGCGCCTATGCCCCGCTCCGCTGGGCTCCGAAAGACCTGGTGCCCCGGGTGCTGATCGAGACGGTGGAGCCCACGCTGGCCGAGATGCGCCGCCGTGGCACCCCGTTCGCGGGTCTGCTCTATGTCGGGCTCGCGCTCACCCCCGACGGTCCCAAGGTGATCGAGTTCAACGCGCGCTTCGGCGACCCCGAGACCCAGGTGGTGCTGGCCCTGCTCGAGACGCCGTTGGGCGGGCTGCTGAACGCGGCCGCCACCGGCACCCTGGCCGAGCAGCCGGCCCTGCGGTGGAGCGACGGGGCCGCGGTCACGGTCGTGGTGGCCAGTCAGAACTATCCGGCCACCCCGCGTACGGGCGATGTGATCGAGGGCGCCGAGGTGGCGGGCGTGATCCACGCGGGTACGGCCCGGCGCGACGACGGCGCCCTGATCTCGGCCGGCGGCCGGGTGCTCAGCGTCACCGCCACCGGTCCCGACCTGGCTTCGGCCCGCGACGCCGCCTACACCTTGGTCGACGGCGTGCGGCTGGACGGGGCTCAGTTCCGCCGCGACATCGCGCTGGGCGCGGTCGAGGGTCGCATCCGGCTGTAGCCGAGCAGGGCGGTCGAGAGCCAGAGCACGCCGGCCGAGCCGACGAGCAGGCCGCCCAGATAGACCGCCTCCGGCACCGAGGTGCGCAGGGCGGCCGCGCTCAACCCGGCCGCGTAGAGCACGAGCGCGCCCCGGGGGAGCACTCCGGCCCGCCACGACGCGAAGCCGAAGACGAGCACGCCGATCAGGAAGATCAGCGCCACCACCAGGAAGTAAGGCCGGCCGGGACCGGTGAGGATCCGCTCCCGGCCCGCCGCGTCCTGATACTGCAGCACGGCGTGGGTCAGGAACTCGATCGCGAACAGCCCGCTCAGGCCCAGGTGGTTGAGCACGAAGCCGACCAGGCCCACGCGCCCGGCCGACCCGCGTTGCACCAGGTAGAACGCGGTCAGCGTGAACAGCAGCAGGGCGGTCGCGGGCGGGGCCAGGGCATGGGTGAGGGCGTTCTCGGGAACGAGGCCGGCGCGACGCGCGGCGGCCAGCACGGTGAGGCCGCCGCCGGTCAGACCGGCGATGGCGGCGAGGCGGTACAGCATGCTCTCGGTCATGCCGTCACCGTGCCGGGGCGGCGTCCGCACCCGACAGTGCCGACCGGCCACGATCGACCTCGACCGGCACATGACCAATGGCCAAACCTCGCCGCGGAAGGTAGGCAGCGCGGCGGTGCGGCCCTAGCGTCACTGACATGGTCCGCTGGATGGCGTCGGCGCTCTATTCCGCCGTGCTCGCGACCGGCCTCTATTTCGCAGCGGCCGGATTGGCGCCGGACCGGCCGGTGGCGTCGCTCGCCGTGTTCGTGGCCGGGCTGGCCGCGCTGCTGGCGATCGAGTGGATCCCCGGGAATGGCCGCCGCCGGGCGGTCGTGCTGCTCGCGACGCGCGTCCTCCTGCTCGGCGCAGTCGTGGCGGCCGACCCGGGCGGGTTCGCCCGGGCGCTGTTCGTGCTCGTGCCGTTCTTCGCCTATTTCTCGCTCGGCCGCCGGGTTGCGCTCGGGCTGGCCGCCGCCTGCCTGCTGGCCGCGACGACGCAGGCGGCGCTGTCGCCGGGCTGGCCGGACGATCCCGAGGTGGTGTCGGACCTGCTGATGTTCTTCGTCGGGCTGGTGCTGACCCTGGCCACGGCGGCGGTCGCGGACGGTCAGCGACGCGCCCGGATGCAGCTCGAGGCAGCGCACCGGCAGGTCGCCGAGCTGAGCGCGGCGGCCGAGCGCAACCGGCTGGCCCGCGACATCCACGACAGCGTCGGGCACCACCTGACCGCGGTCAGCGTGCAGCTGGAGAAGGCCGAGGCGTTCCGGAGCCGTGACTCCGCCGTGGCCGACCGGGCCGTGTCCGACGCGCGCTCGGCCGCGACCCGGGCCCTGCAGGAGGTCCGCGAGTCGGTCGGCGCGCTCCGGGCCGAGCCGTTCTCGCTGGTGGCCGCGATCGCGGCGCTGGCCGACGGGCTCGACGACCCCAGTTTCCGGGTGGCCGTCGAGTGGACCGGCAGCGAGACCGGGCACGCCCGGGCCGGTCTGGAGGCGCTCTACCGGGTCGTGCAGGAGGCGCTGACCAACGCCCGCCGGCACGCGGGCGCCGACCGGGTGCGGGTCGCGGTCCGGTTCGGCGATCCGGGGGCCGCGACCGTCGAGGTGGCCGACAACGGCCGGGGATTCGCGGTCGAGGCGGCGAGCGGCGGTGGGTTGCGGGGCATGCGGGAGAGGCTGGCCGGGCTGGGCGGGGTGGTCAGCGTCGAGTCGGCTCCGGGCCGGGGCACCCGGGTCACGGCCAGTGTGGGCGGTGCGGCATGACCGAGCCCGTACGGGTCCTCGTCGTCGACGACCAGGCCCTGATCCGGGAGGGGATCGCGTCGCTGCTGGGCATCGAGGAGGGGATCGTCGTGGTCGGCACCGCCGAGGACGGGCGGGCCGCCGTCGAGCGCGCGGTCGAGACCACGCCGGACGTCGTGCTGATGGACGTCCGCATGCCGGGGCTCGACGGGCTGCGGGCGGCCGAGATCCTGCGGGAGCGGCTGCCGTCGTGCCGGGTGCTGATGCTCACCACGTTCGACGACGAGGAGTACGTGCTGAGCGCGCTGCGCGCCGGGACCAGCGGATATCTGCTCAAGAACCTGCCCGCGCGCGAACTGGCGCAGGCCGTGCGGCTGGCCCACGCCGGGGTCGCCCAGCACGACGCCTCGGTGGTGCGGAGGCTGGCCGGGGCGCTCGACCGGGCACCGGCCGTCCGCCGGCCCGACCTCACCGAGCGGGAGATCGAGGTGCTGAGGCGGATCGCCCGTGGTGCCACCAACCGCGAGATCGCGGCCCAGCTCTTCGTGAGCGAGGGCACCGTGAAGAACCACGTGTCGCACATTCTGAGCCGGCTCGGGCTGCGTGACCGCACCCAGGCCGCGCTCTACGCCCGCGAGAACGGGCTGCTCTGAAGGGGACGCCGCGGGGCGTCCCCTTCCACGAGCGTCAGGCCTTGGGGATGTCGAACAGCTTGGCCACGTTGGCGGCCAGGCCCAGGTCGCCCTTGGCCTTGATCTTGCCGGTCATGAACAGCATCATCGGGTTGCCGTCGCCCGAGACGACCTTGAGGAACGTGACCGCGTCCATGGTCATGGCCAGCTTCGGGTCGCGGACCGGCTGGTTGGTGACCGTGCAGGCGCCGTTCTCGATCACCGTCTCGTAGGTGTCGCTCGCACCGCCGGCGCCGCCGGTGATGATCCAGTGGATGACGGCCGTGGTGCTGCCGGCCCGCTCGGGGCGGAACAGCGCGGGCATCCGGTTGAAGACCTCGTCGAGGATCTTGGTGCGGGAGTCGCCGGACATCACCTCGGCGATCTTCGAATCCGGAGTCGCCTTGACGAGCTGCGCGAACTCCTTCGGCCCGATGGAGGCGAGCGCGTCGGGGTTGAAATCAGTCATCGGTGGACCTTTCGGGATGAGCCAACTACCTACTCGTCAGTAACCCTAGCGACAATGCCGCGTCTCCGTGCAGTGTGCCACTCCCAAACAAGCATTGGACAGTCGACGCGCGGGTGCCCTAGACTCCCCAACATGTCTTTGGGAGAGGGAAACGCCGGGCTGCGAGCGATGGCCCACCCCGTACGGCTGCAGATCTTGTCGCTGCTGACCGGTTCCGCCCTGACCGCGGCCGAGGTGGCCCGCGAGCTCGGCCTGACCCACGCCAACGCCAGCTACCACCTGCGCAACCTGCACTCCGCCGGCGTGATCGTGCTGGCCGGCGAGGAGAAGATCCGCGGCGGCGTCGCCAAGCGCTACCGCTACGAGGCCGCCCGTGACCGGCTTCCGGAGAGCGCGGAGGAGCGGGGTGAGATCTTCGTGGCCCTCGGGCACGAGCTCATCCGCCGCGCGGCCCAGGGCCGCTGGTCGGCCACCGCCGAGCCGCCGCCCGCGCCGGCCCTGATGGCGGACGGCGATCTGTGGATCGATCCCGTTAAATGGCGTGAGATTCACGGCAAGATCGCCGAGGCTGTCCGCGAACTGCACGACATCGCCCAGCCGCCCCGCACCCCCGGCACCATCCGCACCAACACCAGCGTCGCGATGTTCGAGATGGAGTCTTGATGAGCGGCACCTTCACCCCGCTGCGCTACGCCCCCTACCGCTACCTCATCGCCGGCCGCACGATCAACGCGCTCGGCAACTCCTTCGCCCCCATCGCGCTGGCCTTCGCCGTCATCGACCTGGGTGGCTCGGCCACCGACCTCGGCCTGGTGGTAGGCGCGCGCACGGTGGTCAACGTCGCCTTCCTGCTCTTCGGCGGCGTGCTGGCCGACCGGATGCCCAAGCACCTGCTGATGGTCGGGGCCAGCGCCGCCGCGGCCGTGACGCAGGGCCTGGTGGGCGCCCTGGTGCTCACCGGCACGGCCACCGTCCCGCTGCTGATGGCGCTCGGCGCGATCAACGGCATGGTCGGCGCGCTCGCGCTGCCCGCCAGCTCCTCGATCCTGCCGCTCACCGTCCCGGCCGAGATCCGTCAGCAGGCCAACGGCTTCAACCGGCTCGCGTTCAACTCGGCTGCCATCCTCGGCGCGCCGCTGGCCGGCGTGGTCGTCGCCGCCACCAACCCGGGCTGGGGCATCGTGGTCGACGCGGTGACCTTCGCCCTGGCCGCCCTGCTCTTCCTGCCGCTGCGCCGTCTGCTGCCGGCCGCCCCACCGGCGCCGCCGTCCCGGCCCAACCTCTTCGCCGACCTGCGTACGGGATGGTCGGAGTTCCGCTCGCGCACCTGGCTCTGGGTCGTGGTGGCCGCTTTCGCCGTGATCAACGCCTCCTGGGCCGGAGGTCTCTATGTGCTCGGCCCGGTGGTCGCCGACGACACGATCGGCCGCCGGGCCTGGGGTCTGGTGCTGGCCGCGCAGACCGGCGGCATGATCCTCGGCGCCCTGCTGGCCATGCGGTTGCGGCTGCGCCGTCTGCTGCTGTTCGGCGTGGTCAGCACGTTCGGCATGGCCATCCCGCTGCTGATCCTCGGCGCCTACCCGCACTTCTGGCTGATGGTCGCCGGTGCGCTGGTGGCGGGCGTGATGTTCGAGCAGTTCGGCATCGCGTGGGAGACGACGATGCAGGAGCACATCCCGCCCGACAAGCTGGCCCGCGTCTACTCGTACGACATGGTCGGGTCGTTCGTCGCCCTGCCCGTCGGCGAGATGCTGGTCGGACCGATCGCGGGCGTCGCCGGGGTCGAGGTGACCCTGATCGGCGCGGGCCTGCTGATCACTCTCGCGGTGGCCGGCATGCTGATCAGCCGGGACGTCCGCACCCTGCGGCATGAGCTGCCCGAACGCGATCCGGGTCCCGTGAAAGAATCGGTCGCGTGACCATCCCGAACGTCCTCGCCGCCCGTTACGCCTCCGCCGACCTCGTCGCCCTGTGGTCCCCGGAAGAGAAGATCCGCATGGAGCGCCGCCTCTGGCTGGCCGTCCTGCGGGCCCAGCGCGACCTCGGCGTGGCCGTTCCCGAGGGCGCCGTGGAGGCGTACGAGTCGGTGCTCGACCAGGTCGACCTGGGCTCGATCGCGGCCCGCGAGCGGGTCACCCGGCACGACGTCAAGGCCCGCATCGAGGAGTTCAGCGCGCTCGCCGGTTTCGAGCAGATCCACAAGGGAATGACCTCGCGCGACCTGACCGAGAACGTCGAGCAGCTGCAGATCAAGGCGTCGCTCGAACTGATCCGGGCCCGGGTGATCGCCACCCTGGCCCGGCTCACCGAGCGTGCCGTCGAATACTCCGACCTGGTGATGACCGGTCGCTCGCACAACGTCGCGGCCCAGGCCACCACGCTGGGCAAGCGGTTCGCGTCGGCCGCCGAGGAACTTCTCATCGCGTACGAGCGTCTCGACGACCTGATCGCGCGGTATCCGTTGCGGGGCATCAAGGGCCCGGTCGGCACCGCCGCCGACCAGCTCGACCTGCTCGACGGCGACTTCGAGGCGCTGGCGACGCTCGAGCAGCGGGTCGCCGGCCACCTCGGCTTCGACCGGGTGCTCAGCAGCGTCGGCCAGGTCTATCCGCGCTCGCTCGACTTCGACGTGGTCTCGGCGCTGGCCCAGATCGTCGCCGGGCCGTCCTCGCTGGCCACCACGATCCGCCTGATGGTCGGCCAGGAACTGGTCACCGAGGGCTTCAAGCCGGGCCAGGTGGGCTCGTCGGCGATGCCGCACAAGATGAACACGCGCTCCTCCGAGCGGGTCAACGGTCTCGCCGTGATCGTCCGCGGTTACCTGTCGATGGTCGGTGAGCTCGCCGGTGACCAGTGGAACGAGGGTGACGTCTCGTGCTCGGTGGTGCGCCGGGTCGCGCTGCCCGACGCGTTCTTCGCCGCCGACGGCCTGTTCCAGACGTTCCTCACGGTGCTCGACGAGTTCGGCGCCTACCCCGCGGTGATCGCCCGCGAGCTCGACCGGTTCCTGCCGTTCCTCGCCACCACCAAGATCCTTGTTGCGGCCGTACGCAAGGGGGTCGGCCGAGAGGTCGCGCACGAGGTGATCAAGGAGCACGCCGTCGCTGTGGCGCTCGCGATGCGGGAGAAGGGCGCCGCCGTGAACGACCTGTTCGACCGGCTCGCCACCGACGGCCGGCTCCAGCTGACCCGGGCCGAGATCGACACGCTGGTGGCCGATCGGGCCGCCTTCGTGGGGGCGGCGCCGTCGCAGGTCCGTAGCGTGGCCGACCGGGTCGCCACGATCGTGGCCGCACACCCCGACGCCGCGAAGTACGCCCCGGCCCCGATCCTCTAGCGAGTTTGCCGCTGGGGCACGGCGGAGATCATGATCACGCCGCGCCCCGGCGGAGCCCCCGTTCCGATGCGACCGCGGGGCGGCTGTCGCACGGCCTTGGTGGAGATCGTGACCCGACCGTACGAGCCCCTCCGCCGCACGCCTAGAACCCAGTTCTCCCCTATCACCGTGTGATGACCCGACGTTGATTGAAGTTTTGATCGACACGGTGGCCGAGATCACCGGGGAGTTGGCTGCTCAGCGCCCCCGGCGTCGCGTGCGCGACACCGGGCGAGAATCCCGTAGCGTGGTTCGCAAGGTAGGCTCCACGTGCTTACACCTATCAGTCAGGAGTGCCCGTGGCTCGCGTCGTGGTCGACGTCATGCTGAAGCCGGAGATCCTCGACCCGCAGGGCCAGGCGGTAGCGAACGCGCTGCCCAGGCTCGGGGTCACCGATGTCTCGTCCGTCCGCATCGGTCGGCGGATCGAGATCGAGTTCGCGGGCGAGCCCGACCTCGACCGGGCTCGGGAGATCGCCGACAAGCTGCTCGCCAACCCGGTGATCGAAGACTTCACCATCCACGTCCACGAGGACGCCTCGGCGGAGGTCGTCTGACCATGCGCATCGGTGTGGTCACTTTCCCGGGTTCGCTCGACGACGGGGACGCGGCCCGCGCCGCGCGCATCGCCGGCGCGGACGTCGTCCGCCTCTGGCACGGCGACCCCGACCTGCACGGCGTCGACGCCGTGGTCCTGCCCGGCGGCTTCTCCTACGGCGACGCCCTGCGCTGCGGCGCGATCGCCCGGTTCGCCCCGGTCATGGAGTCGCTGGTCGACGCGGCCCGCGGCGGGCTGCCGGTCCTCGGCATCTGCAACGGCTTCCAGATCCTCTGCGAAGCGCACCTGCTTCCCGGTGCGCTCACCCGCAACCAGCACCTGCACTTCCGCAACCGCGACCAGTTCCTGCGTGTCGAGTCCACCGACACCGCCTGGACCAACGGCTTCACCGACGGCCAGGAGATCCTGATCCCGGTGAAGAACGGCGAGGGCTGCTACGTCGCCGACCAGCGCACGCTCGACCAGCTCGAGGCCGAGGGCCGCGTGGTCGCGCGCTACATCCGCGGAAACCCGAACGGTTCGCAGCGTGACATCGCCGCGATCACCAACGAGGCCGGCAACGTCGTCGGCATCATGCCGCATCCGGAACACGCGGTGGAGACGCTGACCGGCCCGTCACTCGACGGCCTCGGCTTCTTCACCTCCGTCCTGCGGGCCCTGGCCGGGGCCTCCGCGGGGGCACACGCAGGGGGACACCAGTAATGACGACGCAGCCGGACACGTCCGCCGCGCCGAAGCAGACGGGCTTTGCCGCGACCGATGTGCTGGTCAACGAGTTCGACGGCGGCCCCGACACCGTGCAGCGCGCCGCCGGCACCCCCGAGGAACTGCAGCCGCACACCGAGCTCGGCCTCAAGGACGACGAGTACGAGCGGATCCGGCAGATCCTCGGCCGCCGTCCCACCGCCTCCGAACTGGCGATGTACTCGATCATGTGGAGCGAGCACTGCTCCTACAAGTCGAGCAAGGTGCACCTGCGCCAGTTCGGTGACAAGGCGCCGCGCGGCACCCGCATGCTGGCCGGCATCGGCGAGAATGCCGGCGTCGTGCAGATCTCCGACGACCTGGCGGTCACCTTCAAGGTCGAGTCGCACAACCACCCGAGCTTCGTCGAGCCCTACCAGGGCGCGGCCACCGGCGTCGGCGGCATCGTGCGTGACATTCTCGCCATGGGCGCCCGCCCGATCGCGGTGATGGACCCACTGCGCTTCGGTGCGGCCGACCACCCCGACACCGCCCGCGTGCTGCCCGGCGTGGTCGCCGGCATCGGTGGCTACGGCAACTGCCTGGGCCTGCCCAACATCGGCGGCGAAATCGTCTTCGACCCGACCTACCAGGGCAACCCGCTGGTCAACGCGCTGAGCATCGGCGTTCTCCCGGTCGAGCGGCTGCAGCACAAGGAGGCGGCCGGCGTCGGCAACATCGTCGTGCTGCTCGGTGCCCGCACCGGCCGCGACGGCATCGGCGGCGTATCCGTGCTGGCGTCCGCGACCTTCGACGAGGGCGCCGAACAGCGCCGCCCGTCGGTGCAGGTCGGCGACCCGTTCATGGAGAAGCTGCTCATCGAGAGCTGCCTCGAGCTCTACGACGCCGGTCTCGTGGCCGGCATCCAGGACCTCGGCGGCGCGGGCCTGACCTGCGCGCTCACCGAGACCGCGGCCGCGGCCGGCACCGGCATGCGGGTGTGGCTCGAACGGGTGCCGCTGCGTGAGGCGTCCATGTCGCCCACCGAGATCCTGGCCAGCGAGTCGCAGGAGCGCATGCTCCTGATCGTCACGCCCGACAACCTCGAGCGCGTGCTGTCGGTCGCCGAGAAGTGGGGCGTGTGGGCCACCGCGATCGGCGAGGTCACACCGTCCGGTGAGGACGGTTCGCCGGGCCGCCTGGTGATCACCTGGAACGACCACGTCGTGGTCGACGTGCCTCCGGGTTCGCTGGCCGACGACGGCCCGGTCTACGCCCGCCCGATCCGCGAACCGGCCGACTTGATACTGCTTCAGGCCGACAAGGCCGAGACGTTGCCCCGGCCGTCCACCGGTGACGAGCTGCGCGAGACCGTGCTGCGCATGATCTCGTCGCCGAACCTGTGCGACAAGACCTGGGTGACCGAGCAGTACGACCGCTACGTTCTCGGCAACACTGTGCTGGCTCAGCCGGAAGACTCGGGTGTGCTGCGCATCGACGAGAACACCGGCCTCGGCGTCGCGCTGTCGGTCGACGGCAACGGCCGTTTCGCGCGCCTCGACCCTTACGAGGGTGCGCGGCTCGCGCTCGCCGAGGCCTACCGCAACGTGGCCGTCACCGGCGCCGAGCCGGTCGCCGTCACCGACTGCCTCAACTTCGGCTCGCCCGAGGACCCGGCCGTCATGTGGCAGTTCGCCGAGGCCGTCCGTGGTCTGGCCGACGGCTGTCAGCAGCTGGGCACCCCGGTGACCGGCGGCAACGTCAGCTTCTACAACCAGACCGGTGCCGCCGCGATCCACCCCACCCCGGTGGTCGGCGTGCTGGGCGTCTTCGACAACGTCGCCCGGCGCATCCCGATGGGCTTCCCGGCGGCGGGTGGCGACGGCGACCTGATCTTCCTGCTCGGCGAGACCTCCTGCGAGCTCTCCGGCTCCGAGTGGGCGTGGGTCACCCACGGCCACTTGGGCGGCCGCCCGCCGAAGGTCGACCTCGAGGCCGAGCGCCGGCTGGCGATGCTGATGGCCCGGGCCTCCGAGGCCGGTCACGTCAGCGCCGCCCACGACCTCTCCGACGGCGGCCTGTCCCAGGCCCTCGTCGAGAGCTGCCTGCGCCGCAACGTCGGCGCCAAGGTCGCGCTGCCCGACGACGGCCAGTCCGCCTTCGTCCACCTGTTCAGCGAGTCGGCCGGCCGGGCGCTGGTCGCGGTGCCGCGCGGGCACGACAAGGCGTTCGCGGCCCTGGCCTCGGAATACGGCGTGCCCTGCGCGCCGCTCGGCGTCACGTCGGCCGAGCCGGTGCTCGAGGTGCGCGACCAGTTCAGCCTCCCGCTCGACGAGGCCCGCGCCGCGCACGAGGCGACGCTGCCGGCGCTCTTCGGTGGTGTGGCCGAGCTGGCCAACCGGCACGGCGACCCGGAGCACGCGGCCGACCCGACCGCGCCCGCCGGCCCCGACCGGGGTGACGCTGTGCTGACCACCGCGGCGTCCGGAGCGGCCATGGAGACGGCGGCTCCGATCGAGGCCGAGGGCATCCCGGCCGCCTCCGCGGCCGAGGTCAAGGAGCCGTCGCCGGGCGGTCCGATCGACCCGACCGCCTGACGCCAGACACGAGAGAGCCGGCCAGCAGATCTGCTGGCCGGCTCTCTTTTTGCTGTGCTTAGTAGTCCTGGCCTCCGCGGCGCGGGGTGGGAGCTCCCGGCTGGCCGCCGTACTGCCCGCCGCCACGCTGGTCGTAGCCGCCCTGGTTGCCGTACTGCTGCTGGTCGTCGTAGCCACCCTGGTCGTAACCGCCCTGGTAGCCGTCGTAACCGCCACGCTGGTCGTCCTGAGCCTGGTAGCCGTCGTCGTAACCGCCGCCGTACTGCTGGCCGCCCTGACCGCCCTGGCCGCCGCCGTACTGGCCGGTCTGGCCGCCGTACTGCTGGCCGCCGCCCTGGCCGCCCCCGTACTGGCCGCCCTGACCGCCGCCGTACTGACCGCCCTGGCCGCTCTGAGCGCCGCCGTACTGGCCCCCACCCTGCGGGCCGTAGCCGTTGTTGTCGATGCCGTTGCCCGGCGCGTCCCACGACGATCCGTAGCCGCCCTGATCGGGCTGCTGCTGTCCGTAACCGCCGCCCTGGTAGCCGCCACCACCCTGGTCGCCGGCGTACTGGCCGCCGCCGTACTGCTGGTCGCCGTGCTGCTGGCCCTGGTCGTAACCGCCGTAGCCGTCGTCCTGGCCGCCGTCGGGGCGGTACATGCCGGTCGCCTCGCTGTACGCGCCGTAACCGTCGCCCTGCTGGCCGTAGCCGTTGTTGTCGTTCTGCGGTCCGCCGTACTGAGTGGACTCGGCGTACTGCCCGTTGCCGCCGCCGTACTGCTGCGTGCCCCCGCCGTATTGCTGGGTCCCGCCGCCGTACTGGTTGTTGGTGCCCTGGTCGTTCCAGCCACCGGCGGCCGCCCCGGCGAACCCGCCCTGCTGCGGCATGGGAGCGCCGTAGGGGTCGGGGAACTCGTCCTCGGCGGCGGGCACCCGGTGGATCACCGTCGGGGCGTCGGCCATGGACGGCGCGCCGGAGCGCGGAGCGATCATGGTCGCGTCGTTCGCGCGGCCGCCGCCGACCGGTGCGCCGACCCGGGTGGCGTCGTTGTAGCGGCCCTGGCTCGGCGGCACGACCCCGCCGGCGCCGGAGAGGCTGCTCGGGTCGTCGTCGTCACCGCCGTTGTCGCTGTTGCGGCGGCGCAGCACCACCAGCACGATCGCGCCGATGCCGGCCGCGACCAGCAGGATGCCGATGATGATGAAGAGCATCGAGCTGCCGCTGTCTTCGGCGGCGGCGTTGTTGGTCGCGGGGTCGGTGGTGGCGACCGTTTCGTCGGGGGCCGCCTCCGTGCTCGCCTCGCTGGTCGGCGCGGAGCTGGCCGAGGCGGTCGGCGAGGCCGAGGCGGACGGGCTCGCGGTGGCATTCGCCTTCAGCGTCAGCGCGACGACCACGCTCTGGCCGGCACTGACCTGTCGCTGGACCCCGGCCTCCTCGAAGCCGGTTTTGCCGGCGCCGATCGAGATCTTGCCCGGGGTGATCGGGTTGCTGTCGGAGGACGTGAAGGAGTAGGCCCCGGAGCCGTCCGACGTGGTGCTGAAGATCCGGCCGGCACTGTCTTCCATGCCGACTGTGGCACCCGCCACAGCCTTGCCGTCCTGGTCCTTGACGCGACCCGAGACCTGCCGGACGGTCTGCGGCTTGTCGGGCCCCTTGACCGTGATCTGCTGGCTGGTGCGGCCCTGCTCACCGTTGATGGTGGCGGTGACGTTGACCGTCACCTGGCGCGTCTCGCCGGCGTTGACGTTGGGCGCGGTGAGGCGCACGGAGAACTCGCGGCCGTCGTTGTCGACCTGGGTGACCCGGTTGCAGTCGCCCTCGCAGGTCATGCCGTTCGCGTTCACCCGCACGTTGGCCGCCGCGGGCAGGCCGCCGTTGTCGTTGGTGTCGGCCACCTGGAACTTCATGTCGACCCGGCTGCCGGAGACGACCTCGGTCTGCAGGTCGGTGATCTGCACGTTCGGCGGGCTGGCAAACGCCACCGCGGGCGCGGCGAACACTCCGCCGACGACCACCGCCAGTAACGCACCGGCCTGGGCCGCCCGGGTCCGTAGGTGCGTTGCCACCATCCACCGCCTTCCGGTCGCACGGTCACCGGCTTCTTGGGGGCGCCGGTTACTTCCCGCGACTAAAAACACCGTCGGCCACTATGCCTTGTCACACGTCCATCGCGCGACCCAGGGCCGCGTACCAATCTCGCTGAAGCGAGTCGTATCGTCCCGACGTGTCCCCTGCGCACAATAAATCCGAGTTGGTGAAGCAAGCGTTGGACGCGCTGGATCGCGGCGCCCAACCCGAGAGATCAGTGCTGCGTGACGCTGTGCGAGCACTGCTGGCCGAGCTGGCCGCCAAGGCGCCTGGCCGATCGGTGGAGGTCCGGATTCCGCCTTTCGGTGCGATCCAGTGTGTTCCAGGTCCCAGGCACACCCGCGGCACACCGCCCAATGTGGTCGAAGCGGATCCGATCACGTGGCTGCTCGTCGCCACGGAGCGTGTGAGCTGGGCGGATGCGCTGAGTGACGGACGTCTGCGCGCGAGCGGTATCCGTACGGATCTGACCGAATACCTTCCGTTGACCGGCGGGACGACCGATTAGCAGCCGGGCCGACCCGCACCGGCTCGCGTACACTGGTCGGTCGGACGGTCCGACACGTTTTCCAGCAGCTCAGATCAGCATGAGGGAGCGACAGTGCCCCGAGGCGACGGCCGGTTGACCGACGATCTCGACCCCCAGGAGCGTGGCCCCCAGGACGCCTGTGGCGTCTTCGGCGTCTGGGCCCCCGAGGAAGAGGTCGCCAAACTCACCTACTTCGGGCTTTTCGCTCTTCAGCACCGCGGCCAGGAAGCGGCCGGCATCGCGGTGAGCGACGGTTCCGGCGTGGTGGTCTACAAGGACCTCGGTCTGGTGTCCCAGGTCTTCGACGAGCCGACCCTGGCCAGCCTGCGCGGCCACCTCGCGATCGGCCACACGCGTTACTCCACCACCGGCGGCTCGAACTGGGAGAACGCCCAGCCGACGATCCGGGCCACCACGGCCGGCACGACGATCGCCCTGGCCCACAACGGCAACCTGGTCAACACCGCCGAGCTGGCCCGTGAGGTCGCCGAGCGGGGCCTCGAGGCCGACAGCGCCACCTCCGACACCGCCCTGGTCACCACCCTGCTGGCCAGCCGCCCCGACCTGTCCGTCGAGGCCGCCGCGCTCGAGGTGCTCCCGGGGCTCAAGGGCGCCTTCAGCTTCGTCTTCATGGACGAGAGCACGCTCTATGCCGCGCGCGACCCTCAGGGCGTACGCCCGCTGGTCCTCGGCCGCATGGAGCGGGGCTGGGTGATCGCCAGTGAGACCGCGGCCCTCGACATCGTCGGCGCCAGCTTCGTCCGCGAGGTCGAGCCGGGCGAGATGCTGGCGGTCGACGAACACGGCCTGCGTTCCACCCGGTTCGCCGCGCCCGAGCCCAAGGGCTGCCTCTTCGAATACGTCTATCTGGCCCGCCCCGACACGACGATCGCCGGCCGCAACATGTACTCGGCCCGGGTCGAGATCGGCCGCGTGCTGGCCCGGGAACACCCCGTCGAGGCCGACCTGGTGATCCCGGTCCCCGAGTCGGGCACCCCGGCCGCGATCGGTTACGCCGAAGAGTCGGGCATCACCTTCAGCGCCGGCCTCACCAAGAACGCGTACGTCGGCCGCACCTTCATCCAGCCGTCGCAGACGATCCGCCAGCTCGGCATCCGGCTCAAGCTCAACCCGCTGCGCGAGGTCGTGCGAGGCAAGCGCCTGGTCGTGGTCGACGACTCGATCGTCCGCGGCAACACCCAGCGGGCCCTGGTGCGCATGCTGCGCGAGGCCGGGGCGCTCGAGGTGCACGTGCGCATCTCGTCGCCGCCGGTGAAGTGGCCGTGTTTCTACGGCATCGACTTCGCCACCCGGGCCGAGCTGCTGGCCAACGGGCTCGACAACGAGGGCATCCGCCGCTCGATCGGAGCCGACTCCCTGGGTTATGTTTCCCTGGACGGCCTGGTGTCGGCCACCGAGCAGCCGAAGACGCGCCTGTGCATGGCGTGCTTCGACGGCCACTACCCGATCGAGCTGCCGGCGGGCAACCTGATCGGCAAGCACCTGCTCGAGGGAGTGGGCAAGCGGGCCTCCATGCCGTCGGCCACCGACGAGGCGGCCACGGCGGCCGTCGCGGAGCTCGAAGACGAGTACGACCTGGCTGGTCAGGGCGCTCCGAGCGCGCTGAACCACCCGTGACTTTGACGACGAAGCATCTTCTAAGGGGAGAACCGTGACGCACGTGTCCGAGCGCAACAGTGCCGGGTCCAACGGCGCTGAGGGCGCCGACCGTCAGCCCTGGACGGCCGGCGCCGGCCGCGGGATGCGCAAGCGGACGGCGACGTACGCGGACGCGGGCGTCTCGATCGAGGCCGGTGACCGCGCCGTCGAGCTGCTGAAGTCGAAGGTCAAGCGGACCACCCGCCCCGAGGTCATGGGCGACCTGGGCGGGTTCTCCGGCCTGTTCAAGCTCAACACGTCGAAGTACAAGAGCCCGATCCTGGCCTCGTCGACCGACGGCGTCGGCACCAAGCTGGTGATCGCGCAGCAGCTCGACATCCATGACACGATCGGCATCGACCTGGTCGCCATGGTCGTCGACGACCTGGTCGCCTGCGGGGCCGAGCCGCTGTTCCTGCTCGACTACATCGCCTGCGGCGAGGTCGTGCCCGACAAGGTGGCCGAGATCGGCGCCGGCATCGCCGACGGTTGCCGTTACGCGGGCTGCGCGCTGCTGGGCGGCGAGACCGCCGAGCACCCGGGTGTGCTGCGCCCCGACGAGTACGACGTGTCCGCCACAGGCGTCGGCGTCGTGGAGGAGAGCGAGATCCTCAGCCGTGACCGGGTCGAGATCGGCGACGCGGTCATCGCGATGCGCTCCTCGGGTCTGCACTCCAACGGCTATTCGCTGGTCCGTCACGTGCTGCTGGGTGCCGGCCGCATGCGCCTCGACTCGGTGGTCGACGACTTCGGCAGCCAGCGCACCCTGGGCGAGGAACTGCTCACCCCCACCAAGATCTATGCCAAGGACTGCCTGGGCCTGATCGAGGAGACCGACGTCCGCGCGTTCTCGCACGTGACCGGCGGCGGCATCCCCGGCAACCTCAACCGCATCCTGCCCGCGAACGCCGACGCGGTGGTCGACCGCTCGACCTGGCGCCCGCAGCCCATCTTCGACCTCATCCAGGCCAAAGGCCGGATCGAGGACCACGAGATGGAGGCCACGTTCAACATGGGCGTGGGCATGTTCGCGATCGTCTCGTCCGACGACGCCGACCGCGCGATGGCCTATCTGACCGGCCGGGGCGTCGAGGCCTGGCAGGTCGGCGAGGTCATCGAGGGCACCGGCGAGGTGCAGATGATGGGGCAATACACCCGCGGCTGAGGCTTGCGTCGATAATGATCCGTGTGTGTCGATATATGGCACATGCGGATCTTTCGTTTACTCGGCTGGACCGCAGAGCCTAGCCTCTGACGTGAGTTCTTCACGTTTTTCGGCAGGGACGGGGGTGCGGAGGGTGGCGCGAGCCTGGAGCGGGATGCGGGGGATCGCATCCGTCCCGACCTACGTCGTCATGCAGCCCACCACCCTCTGCAATCTCGACTGTGCCTACTGCTATCTGCCGTTCCGGGCCGCCGACAAGCGGATGCCGGTCGAGGTGGCCCGGGCCGTCGCGGCCTCGGTCGAGGGCTGGGCCCGTGACAGCCGGTTCTCGGTGGTCTGGCACGGCGGGGAGCCGCTGGCGGCCGGGCGTGAGCATTTCGCGGCCCTGCTCGAGCCCTTCGGCGCCGGCGTGGAGCACCACGTGCAGACCAACGCCACGCTGATCGACGACGCCTGGTGCGAGTTCTTCCAGACCCATGACGTACGGGTCAGCGTGAGCGTCGACGGCCCCGAGGCGCGCAACGGGGAGCGGGTGACCCGGGGCGGCCGTCCCGCGTACGACCGGATCGTGCGCGGCATCGAGGCGCTGCGGCGGCACGCCATCCCGTTTTCGGCGCTCTGTGTCGTCGGTGACCCGCGGCCCGGCGCCGCCACCGAGCTCTACCGATACTTCCTCGACCTGGGCTGCGACGTGCTCGGCATCAACGTCGAGGAGCAGGAGGGTGTGAACACGCGGGTCCGTGGGCACTCGGCGGCAGACGTGACGGCGTTCTGGGCCGAGCTGGTCACGGCTTGGCGGGCCGACCCACGCATCCACCTGCGGGAGGTCGAGTGGTCGCTGCGCTACGTGTCCGCGGTGCTCGACGGCACGGCCGACGACCTGCTGCCGCGGCAGCTCGACCCGATCCCCACGGTCGCGTACGACGGCTCGGTCGTGCTGCTCTCGCCCGAACTGGCCGGCTTCTCCGACCCGCGCTACGGCGATTTCACCAGCGGGAACGTGCTGACCACGCCGCTGTCCGAGATTCTGGCCGGCGCCGCGTCGACACCGTGGATCGGCGAGTTCCTGCGCGGCGTGGAGTCGTGCCGCGCGACATGCCCGTACTTCGGCTTCTGCGGGGGTGCCCACGCGGCCAACCGCTACTTCGAGCAGGGACGGTTCGACACCACCGAGACCGACCACTGCCGGAACAGCAAGATTCGCCTACTGGAGGGAGTGCTGGACCATGCCCGAGATCACGAGCCCTCGGCTGTCTGACGAGCCGGGGACAGATCCGGTGACGGCGCGGGTGCACGACACCCGGGCCGGATTGGCAGCGCTCATCGCGGAGGCGGAAGAAGCCCGGCGGGCCCGCGACGAGAGCACGTCGGAGGACGGCTCGGCGGTGTGCGCCTGGAACCACTTCGAGAACATCCCCACGTTCTACAACTGGAACAACCGACCGCGCTGATGGCTCCGCTTCGCTCCGCGGGCGATCGCCTCTGGGAGGTCGGTGAGGAGTCAGCCGATTTCCGGCACCGCAAGCTGTGACATGGCTCCGCTTCGCTCCGCGGGCGATCGCCCCTTTGAGGCAGGCGAGGAGGCAGTCGATTTCCGGCACCGCAAACACCGCGGCGACGCAAATCGACTGCCTCCTCGCCTGCGGGGCGATCGCGGCAGTTGACGATTCACGGGTCCACGGAGAGTGGGTCCTGGTTCGAAGCCCACGCGAGGGTTAGCCCGCGTGGGCTTCGTGTGTTTGAACCCTAGGGATTGACCACCACGCACGGGAGCACGCGGAGAGCCGCGTGCTCTGTGCGGTACGGGTCAGCGCCTTGTCGGCGACCAGGAATCCTGGTCGTCGTCAGCGTCATCCTCGTCGTCGTCGACGAACTCATCGTTGTCGTCGTCGAAGTGACGGTCGGACTGGCGTGTTCCCGCCAGTTCGCGCTGCAAGGCGGTGAGGTCGGTGTTCGGGGAGTGATACTTCAACTCCCGGGCCACCTTCGTCTGCTTGGCCTTAGCACGGCCGCGCCCCATGGCTCGACCCCCTCGCACAGAATTCGGGGCAGCCCGAAGGCGGGCCCCGATGACGTCAGGCATCTCTCGTGGGTCTTACGGTACATGGACGATGCCGTCTTCGGCACCTCGGGTTGCGTGTGACACTGCCGCGCGTCGCGGTTTTCCGTCCCGGAACGCGCGGCAGGCACTAAACCGCTCTCTTTTCCGGCCCCCGGCCCGTCCGTTCGGGTCGCCGAAGCAGGCCGTTCATATGAGGTTCACTCAGCTCAGATAGATCGAACGCAGCCGGCCGACCTCGGCCATGCGCTGCTCGGCGAGCCGGTCGGCGGCGACGGCCGGGGCCACACCCTCGGTCTCGGCCATCCGCAGGATCCGCCGCGTGGTGTCGAAGATGCCGGTCGCGCGCAGCTTCGCCCGCTCGAAGTTGAAGCCCTCGATCTCGTCGGCGACCTGGATCACACCGCCCGCGTTCACCAGATAGTCGGGGGTGTAGAGGATGCCCCGCTCGGCCAGCGTCTTCTCGATGCCGGGGTGGGCCAGCTGGTTGTTGGCGCCGCCGGTCACCACCTTGGCCCGCAACGCCGGCACGGTGTCGTCGTCGAGCGCGCCGCCGAGGGCGCAGGGGGCATAGACGTCGAGGTCCGAGGTGATCAGCGCCGTGGTGTCGGCGACGAGCTCGATCTGCGGGTGCGTGGTGCGGGCCCAGCTGAGCGCGGCCTCGTTGACGTCGGTCGCGATCACCGCGGCGCCGTCCTCGATGAGGTGACCGGCCAGATATTTGCCGACCTTGCCGAGACCGGCGATGCCCACCGTGCGCCCGGCCAGCGTGGGGCGGCCCCACGTGTGCTCGGCCGCGGCGCGCATGCCCTGGAAGACACCCCAGGCGGTGAGGATCGAGGAGTCGCCGGCGCCGCCGTGCTCGACGCTGCGGCCGGTGACGTAGCGGGTCTCGCGGGCGATCACGTCCATGTCGGGGACATAGGTGCCGACGTCGCACGCCGTGTAGTAGCGCCCGTGCAGCGACTCGACGAAACGCCCGTACGCCCGCAGCAGCCCCTCGGACTTGGCGCGGGCCGGGTCGCCCCAGATGACCGCCTTGCCGCCGCCGAGGTCGAGCCCGGCCAGGGCGTTCTTGTACGCCATCCCGCGGGAGAGCTTCAACACGTCGGCGAGGGCGGCTTCCTCACTCTCGTACGGATAGAAACGGGTGCCGCCGAGCGCCGGCCCGAGGGCCGTGGAGTAGATCCCGATGATCGCCTTGAGGCCGGTCTGCCTGTCCTGGCAGAAGACGACCTGTTCGTGACCGGTGGCGTCGGTGCCGTCGGTGTCGAACACGCCCATGGCTGTTCTCCTGATCCTTTTGTCATGCCCTCGTGGGGCCGCGGGTGCCGGCGGGGGTGGTGCCGGACATACCCAGCCTAGTCAGGCGGCCTGTGGCGGGATTACGTCCGCGCGGGAAGTTCCACATGGCCGAATTCGTGAAAGGATCGCGCCGTGCCGTCACTGTTCGCGTCGTACCTGAGGGTTTACGAACCGCTGACCGCCTTCGACCGCGACCGTCAGGTTTTCTGGCGTAAGTACGCCCGTGAGGGCCGTGCGCTGGGACCGGTCGAGGGTCCGGTCCGGCAGCGCTCGGCCGTGCTCGAGGCGCTCGGCGCGGGCTGGACCAGGCTGCCCGATCTGCCCGACGAGGCGTACGTGCTGCAGTGGGGTGACTCGCTGCTGGTCTGCCCCTGGAACCTGCGCCTGCGGGTGGCCGAGGCGGCCCTGAACGCGCGCGACGGCGTGCCCAGCGTGCTGGCCGACGCCTTCGTGCCCCCGGTGCTGGCCGGCCAGGCCAAGGCCATCGTCGAGGACTGGCGCAGCGGGGCCAAGGTGCTCGAGCACGGGGTGCCGCGGGTGCACGAGCAGATCGCGACGTGGGGCGTGCCGCTGCGCTGGTTCGTCTTCGTCGACCTGGAGGAGCGCGAGATCGACCTCGCCACCGGCAAGCGCACGCTGCGCTACCGCACGGAGATCTCCAAGGCCCGCCGGCGCGCGCACCGGGGCGTGGCCGTCCTGCGCAAGTCGCTGGGCGACGCCCCGATCACCGAGGCGGTCGAGGAGGGCACCCGGTGGCTCGAGGAGTTCCATCCCCGCTCGATTGTCGAGCTTGACTACGGCGGCCTCGTCAACCTCCTCCCGGATGACGTTCTCGCTGGTGACGATTCACCCGGACTGGTGGCGGCCGGACTTTCGGCACTCTCCCGCGGAGACGCCGACGACGCCTCCGCCGCGTACGAGAAGCTCGTCGATCGCTGGCGGGCCGTCCAGTTGCTGGAAAGGTGCAACTGAGCTGCGGCGATGCGGACAGATGGGCGGTTTTCACCGCCCGTGGGAACGCTCCCGAGGCGAATACTCTTCGTAACTGGCGCTCGCCGAAGCGTGATAATCGGACTAAACGAGACACTATCTGGCGTAGAAAACACGCAAAAATCGGGCATGCTTCATCCGTCTATCTGGGGACCTTCGTCCGTTCGGCCCATGTCGGACATCGGGGACTAGCCGGACCATGAGAGACGCACCGGCCGGCGGGACCCCGGCCGTTGTCTATAGGTACCTGTGGAGGAGTGACCGATGGCATCGCGTACGCACGATCCTGAGCCGCTACTAACGCCGGCCGAGGTGGCGTCGATGTTCCGTGTCGACCCGAAGACCGTCACCCGGTGGGCGAAGGCGGGCAAGCTGAGTGCGATTCGCACTCTGGGCGGCCACCGTCGTTACCGGGAGTCGGAGGTTCGCGCCCTGCTGCAGGGGCAGATCCCCACGCAGCGCCAGGGTGACTGACGAACCTCGGTCGAAGCGAAAGATCGTTGCAAGGGGCGAGCGTCGGGGAAGGCGATCGCCCCTTCTTCGCATCTGGTGCCGGGCGATTTATGCCGGATCGATGCGAATCACGGTGATCCGGTCGCGCTGACCCAGGAGCTTGTAGCGGAGCATCCCGGCCAGACCCGCGATCTTGTATTTGCGGCCGAGCACCCCGGCGAAGTGCTCACGCTCGGCGTCGTCGGCGATGCGGGCCCGGCCCTCGGCCGTCTCGCCGCGCACGTTGCCGCGGATGTCGCAGGCGGCCAGCGTGACCCGCGGGTCGTTGCGGACCCGCTTGACCTTGAACGACTTGCTTTCCGTCCAGATCGCGACGCCGGAATCGGCGGGGAGCACCCAGACGGGGGTCGCCACGGCCCGGCCGTCCTTGCGGAACGTCGTCAGCAGGACGTACTTCTCGGAACCGAGTTGCCTCAGCGCGGTCATGCGCCAAGGGTAGTGACCATGCAGCAGCCACCGATAGGCGACGTGTTCGGCGAGATGATCCGGGACGCGTACGCCGTGCGCACCGGCGTCGGGCCCCGGCCCCTGGCCGGCGGCCGGGTGCCGCGCCCGGTCATCGAGGTCATCGAGCGCGACGACGGCCTGATCAACGGCGCCCCGGCCGACCACTACCTGGGCGAACCCGACGAGTGGCAGCCGCACGACCACCGGGCCCTGCGACTCTGCCGGGGCCACGTGCTCGACATCGGTGTCGGCGCCGGCCGCCACGCCCTCGAACTCCAGCGCCGCGGCATGGCGGTGACCGGCCTCGACACCTCGGCCGGCGCCATCGAGATCGCCCGCCGGCGCGGCCTGCTCGACACCGTCGTCGCGACCATCGACGCGTACGCCGCGGCCAGCGCCCGCTACGACACGTTCCTGCTGCTCGGCAACAACCTGGGCCTGCTCGGCGGTCCGGAACGGGCGCCGGTCGTGCTCGACGCGCTGGCCCGGCTGGCCAACCCCGGCGCCCGCATCATCGCGCAGGGCACCGATCCGTACGGCACCACCGATCCCGTGCACGTGAGCTATCACCAGTTCAACCGCGAGCGCGGCCGCCTGGGTGGGCAGTTGCGGCTGCGGCTGCGCTACCGCCTGCTCGCCACCGAGTGGTTCGACTATCTGAACTGCTCCGCGGCCGAGCTGGAGGCGCTGATCGAGGGCACGCGGTGGCGGTTGCGATCGGTCGACGAGCAGGACCGGCCCTACTATCTGGCCGTCATGGAGCTGGTGGAGTGACCGGGCTGAGCCGCGACCAGGTGCGGATGAGCCGCCGCATCTCCCTGCTGTTGCGGCACCGGCCCGAGTCGGCCGGGTTGACGCTGGACGCGAACGGCTGGGTGCCGGTCGCCGACCTGCTGGCCGCGCTGGGCATCACCCGGGCCGAGCTCGACCTCATCGTCGAGCGCAACGACAAGTCCCGCTTCGCGATCGCCCGTCGCGACAACGGCGCCGACTGGATCCGGGCCAGTCAGGGCCACTCCCGCCGGGTCGAGGTCGACCTCGGTCTGCCGTCCGAGGGACCGCCGGCGGTGCTCTTCCACGGCACGCCGCGCGGCAACCTCGGCCCGATCTTGCGCGAGGGGCTGCGGCCGCGCAGCCGGCACCACGTGCACCTGTCGCCGGACGTGGCAACCGCCCTGACCGTGGGCCGGCGCCGTTCCTCCGATGTGGTGGTGCTGCGGGTGGCCGCGGGCGAGATGGCGTCCGGCGGCCACGTGTTCCACCGCAGCGCGAACGGGGTCTGGCTGACCGCCGACGTCCCTCCCGGGTATCTCACGCTAGAACCGACAAATCCGTAATTTCCCTGGTTGATCGATGCTCCACAATGGCCGTACGTCACGGGTGTCCGCACACGCCGTTAGCGTTGGGGCATGGCGAGGATCACCCGGCGTCAGCTGATGAATCTCCTCGGTGCGCTCGGGGTCGCCGCGAGCCTCGCCGGGCTGGCGTTCGGCCTTCCCGCGATCGACCGGTCGCTCTCCTCCGAACGCGCGGTCCGCACCGACGAGCCCTATCTGATCGGGGCCGGGGTGACCGTCGTGCCGCCGGCCGGCGCGGCCCTGGACGTGACGGGAACCCGCCCCGGCGACGGTGAGGGCACGGTGCTGTTCCGGCTCGGGCCGGTGCGCTACGCGATCGTCGTGCGGCCGTTCGACGGTGACCTCGACGCGGCCGCCGAACGGTTGCGCCAGCGCATCGTCGACACCACCGGCTACCAGGTCACCGGGGTCCAGCTCGAGGTGAGTACGGCCGGCGGGCTGGCCGGGTTGCAGGGCGGATACACGGCACCGGGCCGCGGCGGACGGTACGCGGTCTTCGTCGCCGACGGTCACACCATCGAGGTGACGATCAGTGGCAACGATCTCGATCTGGGCCGCAGCCTGCCGCAGATCGAGGCGAGCACACGCACCCTGCGACGGGCGGGGGAGCCGCAGTGACCACCTCGGTGGTGCGGCCCGCCCGCCGGTCGCGCCTGTCCGCCCTGGTGCGTGTGCCGGCCTTCTGGGTGGTGCTGACGCTGCTGGTCGCCGGCACCGTGCGGATGGCCCAGATGACCGGGCACTTCCTCACCGCGTACCCGAAAGCGACCGCCACCGCGGTCCTGCTGTTCGCGCTGCTCGCCGTGCCGTTCTGGTGGTTCGTCGCGGAGCTCGACTTCATCGAACCGGAACCGGCCGAACTGCTCGTGCTGGCGTTCGCGTGGGGCGGCCTGGTCGCCACCACCGTCTCGATCCCGGGTGGCGTCGCCCTGGACAACCTGGTGGCCAAGCTGGGCTCGCCCACCCTGGCCGCCGACTGGGGCGCCGCGCTCGCCGGGCCCACGGTCGAGGAGATCGCCAAGACCCTGGGCGTGGTGGCGATCGTGCTGATCGCCCGGGCCCAGGTCAACAGCGTGCTCGACGGGGTCGTCTACGGCGCCATGGTCGGCCTCGGCTTCCAGATCGCCGAGGACATCGTGTTCGCCGTCGGTGCGGTCGCGCTGGCCGGGCAGGGCGACCAGGTGCAGCCGGTGATCGCGACGTTTCTGCTGCGCGGGTTCCTGGCCGGCGTCTGGAGCCACACCCTCTTCGGTGCGCTGGCCGGGGCCGGCATCGGCTATCTGGTGGTCAGCCGGGAAAGTGGACGCCCGCACCGGGTCGCGGTGGCGGTGCTGGCCGTCATCGGGGCGTGGGCCTCGCACGTGCTCTGGAACTCGCCGCTGCTGATCGACGGGCTCGGCAACGGAGCCCTGGCGCTGCTCGGCGTCCTGCTGATCAAAGGCTTGCCGCCGCTGCTGCTGATCCTGCTGCTGGTGCGGCGGGTGCACGACCGCGAGGCGGACTACTACGTGGAGCGGCTCGCGACCCTCGCCGACCCGCGGCTGATCACGCCGGGCGAACTCGCGGTGCTGGGTTCGGGGTCACGGCGGGCGGCGGCACGCCGGCTCGCGCGGGCCGAGGCCGGGCGAGCAGCCTCCACGGCCGTACGGCGGTTGCAGCGCGCGCAGGCCCGGCTGGCGGTCGAGCTCAGCCGGGCCGACCCGGAAGCGGCCGCCTCGCGGGAGGCGGCCGTCCGGGAACAGCGCGCGGTGCTGCTCCGGCTCGGGCATCCCGAGGCGGTCGCGGGCCCGGTCTCGTGGCGGCACCGGGCCTCGACGGTCGCCACCACGGCCGTGGCGATCGCCGTTCTCTGGGTCGCGCTCAGTGCCCTCGGCGGGGCCTGAGGTCAGACCGCCGGCGGGTGTCCGCCGTCGCCGTCGACGATCGTGTCCGGGTTGCCGTCCTGGTCGAGGTCGACCATGGTGATGTCGACCTTGCCGTCGCCATCGGTGTCGAACTGGAACAGGTCGGGCTTGCCGTCCCCGTCGGTGTCGGACACCCAGACGTCGGGCTTGCCATCACCGCTGGAGTCCTGCGCGATGAGGTCGACGCGCTCGTTGCCACGCGTCTCGACGGTCTCCTGGGGCTCGGTCATGCGGGCCTCCCTGCATTGCGGTTGGTGCGCTCGTCGACCGGCGAGCAGCCGGCCGGGTCGAACGGGCCTTGCGAACACGGTCGCAGGGAAGAGTAGGGCCCAAGTCACAGGACCGCGAGCCGGGCCTCGCCGGTAACGTTCATCGAATGGACATAGCGGCCGACAGCGTGCAAGACCTCTTCACCACCGGTGGCGGCGGATCGCTGGGCTCGCGCATGGGCATCCAGCTGACCGAGGCCTCGGCCGAGCGGGTCGTGGGCACCATGCCGGTCGAGGGCAACACCCAGCCGTACGGGCTGCTTCATGGTGGCGCCTCCTGCGTGCTGGCCGAGACGCTGGGCTCGGTGGGAGCGGTCATGCACGGCCAGAGCGTCGACCGGCCGTTCGCGGTGGGCGTCGACATCAACGCCACCCACCACAAGGCGGCTCGTTCCGGCGTTGTCACCGGTGTCGCCACGCCGGTGCACCGGGGCCGCACGATGGCCACGTACGAAATCGTCATCACCGACGACAGCGGCGAGCGGGTCTGCACCGCGCGCATCACCTGTTTGCTTCGTGGGGCTTAGATTTCACGCCCCACCGCGCGAACCTTGACCACCCCACGTACCTTCTTTGTCGTGACCGAGGTACCACAGCACGCTATCGACGACGCGGCACTCGTGCTCCAGAGTGCGCTGAGCGGCGACAGTGACGCGGTGGTCGGCACGTTCGACTCGGTGGTCGACCGTTCGGGCATTGTCGGGGCCTATGACGTCGCCTGGTGCCTGGCCGCCACGATGGTCGGGCAGGTGCCCTCGGGCGGCGCGTGGACGCTCGACTTCCCCGGCATCGACGACGCGCGGTACGACAAGCGCTGGGTGGCGCGGTTCGTCAGCGCGTACGTCAACGGTGACATCCCGACCGGCGAGGCGCTGTTCGGCGCCGCGATCGCCGACGGCCAGCTGCCCGACTGCCTGCTGGCGCTGGCCGGCTCGACAGTCGCGACGCTGCGCCACCGCGCCGCCTGACGACCTCCGAGATCTCGCGGCGCCGCGCCTAACGACCCCTGAGATACAGCGCCTTCGCATACTGCGCCGAGGCCGCCTCGTTGTACATCGACGCCTCCTGCATGTAGAACTCGTGGTCGGCCAGCGCCGCCTGCGCCTGGGACGTGCTCTTCCAGCGGATACTCGCGTCGATCTCGGAGAGGCCGCGGGCCTTGAACTGGCGGCGCATCGCCATCCGGCCCTTCCGGAACACCTCCTGGGCCTCCTCGGCGTGCTTCATGGCGATGAAGGCCTTCTCGCAAAGGGCTTCCGCCATGGTCCAAGCCGCCTGTTCGGCCGCGTTCGTGAATGTCAGCACGACGTCCTCCTTGACCCGCGAGAGCTCTGACAAGATCGACGGATGTTGCTGCTCGTCGATCTGGACAACACTCTTATCGACCGCACAGCCGCCTTCAAGGCCTGGGCACATGCCCGCTTCGGCGAGTCCGAGGTGCCGTGGCTGGTCACCGAAGATCAAGACGGCTATCGGCGCCGCGAGGATCTCGCCGCGGTGATCGCGTCGCGCTACCGCCTGGACGCCGCCGACGTGCTCGTTGAACTGCGGGCCGGCCTGGTCGAGCAGCTCCAACCGGACCCGCGGGTCGCGGCGGCGCTGACCGCGGTGACGGCGGCCGGGTTCGTGCCGGTGGTCGTCACGAATGGCACGGTGGCCCAGCAGGAGGCCAAGCTGCGCCGGACCGGCCTGGACGGTCTGGTGGCGGGCTGGATCGTGTCCGAGGGGGCCGGCGTGCGTAAACCGGAGCGCCGGATCTTCGAACTGGCCGCCGCCGCGGTCGGCCGGAATCTGTCCGAGGGCGGGTGGATGGTCGGTGACCACGCCGAGTACGACATCGGCGGTGGTCGCGCGGCCGGCCTGCGTACGGGATGGGTCTCCGCTGGTCGTTCCTGGCCGGAGACGCTGACCTTCCGTCCCGACGAGACCGCCGGAGACTGCGTCACGCTGCTGCGGGCGCTGATCTCAACGTAGGCGCGTGGCCCGTGACTCCAGGTAGCGGCGCTCGGGCAGGCTCAGCGTCAGCCGGGACGCCCACAGATACTCCTCGCGCGCACGTGCGAGGTCGCCGGCACGTTCGAGCAGGTGGGCCCGCACCGCGGCGACCCGGTGATGATCGGCCAGAGCCGGGTCGGCGGCCGCCTCGTCCAGGGCGCGCAGGCCCACCAGCGGGCCGTCCATCTCGGCGAGCGCCACGATCCGGTTCAGCGTGACCATCGGGCCGGGCGCGAGCGAGTGCAGCAGGCGGTAGAGCTGCAGGATCTGCGGCCAGTCGGTCTCCTCGGCCCGCTCCGCCTCGTCGTGCACGGCGGTGATCGCGGCCTGCACCTGGAACGGGCCGACGGCGGTGTCACGCAGCGCGGCGGTGACGATCCGTACCCCCTCGTCGATCTCCGCGCGGTTCCAGAGCGTGCGGTCCTGCTCAGCCAGCGGCACCAGAGCGCCGTCGGGGCGGGTGCGGGCCGGGCGGCGCGCGTCGGTGAGCAGCATCAGCGCGAGCAGGCCGGACACCTCGCCGTCGTGCGGCAGCCGGGCGTGCAGCTGCCGGGTAAGCCGGATCGCCTCGGCGCTCAGCTCCACCCGGTGCAGCGACGAGCCCGAGCTCGCGGTCGAGCCCTCATTGAAGATCAAATACAGCGTTTGCCGTACGGCGGGAAGCAGTGCCGTCATTTCCGTGTCGCTCGGCAGGACGAAGCGGGCTCCGGCCTCCCGGATCTTCCTCTTCGCCCGGCTGATGCGCTGACCCACGGTGCTCTCCGGCACGAGCAGCGCCCGGGCGATCTCGGCGGTGCTCAGGCCGCCCACGGCACGCAACGTCAACGCCACCTGCGAGATCGGTGTCAGCGCCGGGTGGCAGCAGAGCAGGAGCAGCGTGAGCTCGTCGTCACCCCGTACGTCGGGAACCGGATCGGGCGGCAGCGCCTCGCGCCGACGCCGGGCCTCCTCGTTGCGCGCCAGCTCGATCCGGCGACGCGACGCCACTCGGATCAGCCACGCGCGCGGATTGTCCGGAACGCCCTCCGACGGCCACTGCCGGGCCGCCGCGAGCAGCGCCTCCTGAACGGCGTCCTCGCTCGCGTCGAAATCGCCGTAACGACGCACCACCGCCCCCAGGACCTGCGGCGCGGCGGTGCGCAGAACCTCCTCGACCGGTGTCAGAACTCCCACCCGCTCATGTCCAGGATCGGGCGCACCTCGACACCGATGGTGGCCGCGTCGGGAACCTTGGCCGCCCACGCCAGCGCGTCCTTCTCGTCGGCCACGTCGATCAGGTAGAAGCCGGCCAGGTGCTCCTTGACCTCGGCGAACGGGCCGTCGGAGACGATCCGCTCGCCGTCGCGGACCGCCACCCAGCGGGCCAGCGCCGGGTCGGCCAGCCCCTCGGAGGCCACGAGCACACCCGCCTCGCCCATCTCGGCGCTCAGTTGGAGGTGGCCGCGGCCGAACTCCATCTGCTCGTCATCGGTCATCTTGTCCCAGGCCGCGAGGCTGCGCTCGTTCGACTGGATCAGGATCAGGTATTTCATGGCGTCTCCTTCTTCTCGGCTCATCGTGATTTTCCGGCTCATCCTGATGTCGAAGCCGCGGCCTCGGCTTCGACGTCCCGGGCACAAGTTCTTACAAAAGGAGGTGCTCGTCATGCAGGACATCCGAGAGGTGATCGAGGCGCGGGCGGCGCGGCTGAGCGAGGGCGACGTGAAGGCCTTCCTGTCCTACTCGGCCGACGAGGTGCGCACGTTCGACCTGGCGCCGCCGCTGGGCTCACGGGTCGACGGCAACGACCCGGCGCCGACCGAGCGGTGGCTGGCCACGTTCGAGGCGCCGCCGCGCCGCGAGGTCACCCAGCTGGAGATCACCGTCGACGGCGATGTGGCGTTTGCGACCAGTTACGACTCGATGAGCGCGACACCCAGGGGTACGACGGACGCGTTCACTCTCTGGTACCGGGTGACGCTCGGGCTGCGCCGGATCGACGGACGGTGGCTGGTCGTCCACGAGCACGAGTCGGTGCCGTTCCTGATGGACGGATCGTTCGCGGCCGCCATCGACCTCACGCCGTAATGCTCTTTGAGCGCGACGGGCGAGGGCACAGAGGTCGCCGGCTCAGCCTTTATGCGCGGCGGGTGACGGCGTAGGGGGGCGCGGGTCCGGGCTTTATGCGCGGCGGGCGATGGCGTAGAGGTCGCGGGCCGGGCCGATCAGCTGGTCGGCTGTGCGCCACACGGCCCGCAGCCGGCGCTGCAACGGGACCGCGGTCGGCACGGCCACCAGCGTGCCGGCCGCCAGTTCGGCGGTCACCGCCAGCGAGCTGAGCACCGCCGCGCCCGAGCCCGCCGCCACCGCGTGTTTGATCGCCGTGGTCGACGACAGTTCGAGCAGCGGCGCGGCCGCGGTCAGGTCGCCGAGCGCCTGGTCGAACGCCCGCCGGGTGCCCGAGCCGGACTCGCGCGACACCAGCGGGGTCGCCGCCAGCTCGGCCGCCGTCACCGACCGGCGGCGCCGCGCCCACGGATGCGCGGGCGCGACCACCACGGCGAGCCGGTCGGTCGCCACCACCTCGTCGTGCAGGCCGGCCGGCAGGTCGGGGCCCTCGACGAAACCCAGTTCGACCTGCCCGGCCAGCACCGCGGCGGCGACGTCGGCCGAGTTCGCGGCCTGCAACGTCACGGCCAGCCCCGGGTGGGCCGCGCGCAACGCGACCAGCCACGCGGGCAGCAGATATTCGGCGACGGTCTGACTGGCGGCGACGGTGAGCCGGCTCTCGTGGGTGGCCCGCAACGCCGCCAGACCCGCCGCCAGCGCGTCGGCCGCGTCGATCGCCGCGCGGGCCCAGTCGGCGACCAGGGCGCCGGTCTCGGTCAGCGTCGAACCGCGCGGGGTGCGGTGCAGCAGCGTCAGCCCGACCCGGCGTTCGAGCTCACGCAGGCGGTTGCTGGCGGCCGGCTGCGAGATGCGGTGCTCCGCCGCGGCCCGCCCCACACTGCCCAGCCGGGCGACGCTGAGCAGCAGATCGAAGCCGGTCAGGTCGGCGGTCAAAGGGGGCAGAGGCATAAGGACAGGTTATGACCTCAGGCGAGATCGACACCTACTGGCCTGGGCTTTCCCGGAGCAGGGTGGAAACATGTTCGGACCCAACTGGTTCGCCTCCGTCATGGGCACCGGGATCGTCGCCACCGCCGCCGCCACGCTGCCCGTGCAGTTCCCCGGCCTGCACACGTTCGCCACCGCGATGTGGTTGCTGGCGGCCACCCTGCTGGTCGCGGTCATCACCGCCACCGTCCGCCGCGGGACCAGCCACCTGGACGACCCCGTCCTGATGCAGTTCTGGGGCGCCCCGCCGATGGCGCTGATGACCGTGGGCGCGGGCACCCTGTTGCTCGGCCCCGGTTCGTTCGCCGTGGCGGCCGACCTGGTGCTGTGGACCGCCGGCACGCTGCTGGGCCTGATCGTCGCGGTCGCCGTCCCGTACCGGATGATGACCCGCCCCACCCTGGCCGCCGCCCCCGACGCGGCGTTCGGTGGCTGGCTGATGCCCGTGGTCTCCCCGATGGTCTCCGCCGCCACCGGCGCGCTGCTGGTCCCGCATGTGCCCTTCGGCCGCGACCTGCTGCTGGCCTGCTACGCGTTGGCCGGCATCAGCCTGTTCGCCGCGGTCATCGTCATCAGCCAGATCTGGGCCCGCCTGGTGCGGCACCAGGTCGGCGCGGCCCGGATGGTCCCCACCCTGTGGATCGTGCTGGGCCCGCTCGGCCAGTCGGTGACCGCGTTCCACCTGCTGGGCCGCTCGGCCGAGGGCGTTCTCCCCGACCCGTACGCCACCGGGGCTCAGATGGTGGCGCTGCTGTACGGCGTGCCGACGCTGGGTTTCGCCCTCTTCTGGGCCGCATTGGCCACGGCGATCACCGTCCGCACCGTACGGGAAGACCTGCCGTTCACCCTGACCTGGTGGAGCTTCACGTTCCCGGTCGGCACGGTCGTCACCGCCACCGGCGGCCTCGCGACCCGCACGGGTTCACCGGTGCTGACCGCCCTGGCCGTGGTGCTCTTCGCCGTGCTGGTCAGCGCCTGGGCGGTCGTCGCCACCCGAACCGCTCGCAGCAACCTGTGGCGCCCGGAACGGCGCGACCGCGAACCACAGCGCCTCCTCGTAGAGCTGCCCCGTTAGCGGCACCCTGCTGACCCGCCGCCGGGCCAGGGAACTCGGGCTCAGCTACACAGGAAGATCGGGCACTGCGGGTACTTGATGACCAGGGGTGGGTGGGCCGCCATCGTGTCGGTGAGCCACTGGCGGTTGCGGGCGATGCTGAGCACGCCGATCGGGCCGGTGACGTCGAGGTAGTTGTCCTCGGTCCAGCGCAGCGCGTAGTCGGTGATGCCGACCATGGTGTCGCCGACGAAGACCGGTCCGCCCTGGTCGCCTCGGACGAAGGTGGCCGGGGTGCCGGAGACGATCATGTCGGCGGTGGGGAAGCCGGCGTCGGTGTCGATGCGCGTGGCCAGCCTCACGTACTCGTCCAAGTGGCGGTCGCCGCCGGCGTAGCGCCAGGCGTCCGTGCCTACGGCCGGGTCCTGGGTGGCCAGCGTGCGCGACGGGAATCCGGTGACGGGGGCGTCGAGCCGGGCCAGCAGCAGCTTGCCGCGCAGAGCGGTGAACGTGGCGCGGCGGATCTGCCCGCCCGCGTCGATGTCGCCGTTGGTCGGGCAGCCGTCGCGGGTGAGCAGCCAGCTCGGCGTGATGAGGGCGCCGGAACAGGCGAACGAGTGGTCCCAGCTCCAGACCCGGACCAGCCAGCGCTGGCTCGGGATGGTGGTGTCGACCAGGCTGTTCTCCGCAGCCAGGGCCGGAGCGGCGGCGAAGGTGAGCGCGACGAGGGTCAGGATGACCGCGATCGCGGTACGGAGGATGCGCACAGGAGTTCTCCAGACGTCGAATCAGCGGCAGAGGAAGATCGGGCACTGTCCGGTGTCGACGATCAGAGGCGGATAGGCCGCCATCGTGTCGACGATCCACTGGCGGTGCTCGGCGATACCCAGGACGGAGATCGGGCCGTCGTAGTCCCACGAGCCGTCGGGGTTGGTTCGCGTGAGGAAGTACGAGACACCGACCAGGACGCCGCCCCAGATCACCGCGCCACCCTCATGGAACGAGGGCAGACCGTCGCCGCCCGACGTGATCAGATTGATGTCGCGATGGTCGCGGCCGTACGCGTTCTCGAGGATGGTGACCGGGCTCGACCGGTAGAAACGGGAGTCGCTGCCGCTGTAGCGGAAGACCCGCGTGCCGATCGCGGGGCTCTGCCGGGCCAGCGGAAGCACCGTGTCCGGCAGGCCGGGGATCGGGCTGGAGAGCCGGACCAGGTACATCTGGCCGTGGCGGGCACCGAAGGCGATCGGGAATCTCCGGCCGGCGGCTTCGATCTCGCTGTTCGGGCCGGGCCCCACGCAGTCCATGACGGTGAGCACCCACCAGCGGTTCAGGGCCGTACCCGAGCACCACAGGTCGCCGTAGGCGTAACCCCGGACCATCCACTGGTTGCCGGGGGCCCGTTCGTCCACGATGGTGGACGCCGGTGGTGCCGCGCGGGCGGCGGTGGGGGTCAGGACCAGGGCGGCGAGCACCGCGACGGCCACAACACGAAGGCTGCGCACACTGTTTCCGTTCATCGAGGGAACTGAGCGCGCACGACACTAGGGGCGCCGCCGGGTCGCTGTCTGCGGCAACTTCACCCCCGCGAATCTGCCACCTTTTCTGCCGGCCCGAGCTTCCCGGTCAGGAAGGCGTGCAGGTCGTGGTCGACCGGAGGCACCGGCACGTCGTGGGTGGCGCGCAGCTCGGCGGCGCGTCGTCGCAGGTCACGGGCCTCGTCGGGGGCGGCCGAGGCGCGGGCGGCGGCGAGCCGGTCCAACGTACGGGCCTGTTCCGGACGCCCGTTGGCGTGCTCGAACGCCTCGGCGAGAAGCTTCGCCGCCGTGTCCCACTCGCTGCGGGCGAGTGCGATGTCACCCAGGCGGGCCAGGGCGAGCCCGATGCCGGGCCGGTACTCGGCCTCGCGGGCCATGGCCAGCGCCTCGCCGGCGATCGCTTCGGCCTCCTCCCGCCCCAGGCCGAGCAGCGACTCGGCCAGCATGCCCAGCGCGTACGCGGTCGGTGACGTGTCGCTCAGCTCCCGGAACGCGGCCACCGCGGTGACCAGGTGGGCGCGGGCCGACTCGTACGCGCCCAGGTCGTTCTCGACCCCGGCCAGGTTCATCCGGGTCACCGCCGCGCCGCGCCGGTCACCGAGCTCGTCCTTGATCGCCAGGCTGTCCCGGTAGTGCGCGCGGGCGGTGTCGTACGCGCCGCGGTCGTGGGCCAGCGTGCCCAGGTTGTTCAGCGAGATCGTCACCCGTCGCCGGTCACCGGCGGCCCGGGCCAGGTCGAGGCTGTCCCGGTGGCTGGCCTGGGCTTCCGGGTAGCGGCCGAGGAACTTCTGCGCGTTGCCGGCCACCGTGAGTGCGGCGCTGACGTCGGCCGGTTCCGTGAACAGTTCGGCGCACCGGCCCGCGAGGCGTAACCCTTCCTCGGCCCGGCCCGACTCGTTGGCCGCCACCGCTGCGCCGTAGACGGCCCACGCCCGTACGAGGGAACCGGAAGTGGCCTCTGCGATCTTGAGGAGAACCCGGTGGGCGTCGCTGAACTGCGCCCGCGCCACGTGGAAGGCGGTCAGCGCCTTCACCAGAGCCACGTCGATCGCGTCGGCCCGGTGAGCGACGGCCCACCACACGGCGGCGCGGACGTTGTCCCGTTCGGCGTCGACGCGCTCACTGCCGGACCGCAGAAGATCAAGGAAATGAAGGGCATGAGATTCCCGTACGGCGGGAGCCTGTGACGCCGCAACCTCACGCACGGTGTCCAACATGGTGATGCGGGCGGTCCCGTCCCGGTCGACCAGTGACACGAGGCTGTCCGCCGCCAGTTGCGCCACTGAGCCCCGTACGTGGGAAACGGTCTTGAGCACCGCCTCCAGATCGGCCGGTGAAGCGCCGCCCACGAACACCGCCAGCGCCCCCAGCACCAGCCGTTCCCGCTGGTCGAGCCGGCCCGTGCTCCACTCGACGGTGAGGCGCAGCGTCTGGTGCCGGTCGGGCATGTCGGCCGCCCCGACCAGCTCCGGCAGCTTCGCCGAGATCTCGGCCAGCAGGTCCGCCGGTTCCTGAACGGCCAGTTGCGCCGCCGCCAGCTCGATGGCCAGCGGCAGTCCGTCCAGCCGGCGGCACAGCTCCCGCACCGCGGTGGTGTTGCTGTCGGTGAGCCGGAAACCCAGCCGTACGGCCGAAACCCGCTGCACCAGAAGCTCCACCGCCTGCGGCCCGGCCAGCGGCAGCAGGCGCTGCACATGCTCACCGCGCAGCCGCAACGGCGACCGGCTGGTGGCCAGGACAGTCAGCCGATGACAGCGTCCGAGCAGGTCGGCCACCCATCGCGCGGCCCCGCCCACATGCTCGAAGCTGTCCAGCACGAGCAGCCACCGCCCATCCCCGACCAGCTGGGCAAGGGCATCCAGCGGTTCCCGGCCGGCCACCCGGCACCGCACCGCATCGGCCACCGCCTGCGGCACGTCGGCCGGGTCGTCCAGCACGCTGAGATCGGCGCCCACCACCCGGTCGAACCGTCCCGCCAGCCGCCACCCGGCTTCCAGCGCGAGCCGGCTCTTACCCACCCCACCCGCACCGACGACGGACACGAGACGGACCCCCGCATCCAGCACCAGATCGGCGAGCTGGGCCAATTCGTCGTCCCGCCCGACCAGCGGAGTCGCGGCGGCGGCGAGGTCGGGCCGCTTGGAGGGCGCGCGCCGGGTCGACGGCGGGGCGGACTTGCGGGCCAGGCCATAGAGTTCGGCCCGTTCGGAGGCCTCGGGCCCGAGCCCGTCGAACAGAACCCGCAACGTCTCCCGATGCGGGCGGCGCGTGATGCCGCGTTCGATGTCCCCGATGGTGCGGAGTGCGAGGCCGGTCTTTTCGGCGAGTTGTTCCTGAGACATGCCGCGGGCCAGGCGCAGCGCCACAATCCGCCGCCCCAGTTCCGACCCCACCGCACCCACAGCGACGATTATCTACACGCCCGACCGGCGGCCCCGCCTCCGCGACGGGCAGAGGGGACTTCCGCTTGTCCGCTGTTGCCTCAGTGCGCGCGTTCCTCTGCCGGGGAGCGGCAGACCGGCTGACATTCGCCGGCCAGGGAGCAGCTGGCTGAGCTGCTATTCGCCGAGCTTGTTCTGTGTCGCGGGATCGGTCTCGGTCCTGACGACGCTCATCACGACGGCCAGCCCGTTCGGGATCGCTTCGCACGTCGCGCAGTCCGCGTGGGGGCCGCCGTGCCGCTCGGCAATGATGAGGAGCGCGTCCACCAGCCCATCCACTTCCATGACATGACGCTTCTCCACCGGCATCCGACCCAGACTCTGCGCCCCGATATCGATCACCTTCTGCGGCACGTCATACCGCGCAGCAGCCGCAGCGCCGCGTCGCAGAGCATCATCCAGAGGGATTGTCACACCGCTAGTCTAGTCGCATGTCAACCTATAGGGAAGTGCTGCACAGAGAGGTTCGACAATCCGGGGCCAACAGGAGAGCGGTCGACGCCTTTGCGCCATCCTTGGGTTCAGTGACGCGCGGTGACCCGGCATCCCACGCGTTGGTCAGGCCTGACGGCCATCCCGCCTAAAAACTGGAGGCGGTCCGCCGCGTCTCTGTCAGCATGGGAACCATGCGCCATGAACGCCGGGAAGCCGACTCGTTCGCCTATCCCGTCCGGGAGTCGCAGTCGGGCGCAGAACCAGAACGGCCCAACGCGCAACCCTGGCCGCAGCCGATCCAGGACGGCCGCTGGACCGATGACAACGGCGTCGAATGGCATATCCGAGGAGGAAGAGCACAACTCCCTGACCGGGTGCTACGCCGACTGGTCAAGCGCACCGACGTGCGGGTCTTGCACGCGTACGCCCAGATCCGACGGAGGTCGCCGGCCCGGATCGGGAAGCGCTGCTGGAGCGGGTGGAACGCTACTTCGACGGGACGGCTCCACTGCACAGCCAGTTCTGGTTGGCCGAGTTCCGCGACGAACACCGCAACATCATGCTCGTCATCGACGAGGCTTGCTAGCGATAGCCCACCGCCTCGACGAGCCAACACGTCGCCGTCCGTGGAGCGCCGCTCGATTGACGCCTAAAGTCGGCACTTTTGACCCCTCTTGGCGGCGATCGGCGAAGCCAATCGCTCGCCTACGGTCAGCGAGCGCGCGGCAGAGGGGGTGCGGGTGGCGTAGCCCCCGCTTCGCGCGACGAAGTCGCGCGGAAAGGAACGAGGCTGGCCGGTTCGCGCTTTCGGCGAACAGGATCCAGCCCCAGACTCGTGGCCAGGGGCGGGGTCGAACCGCCGACCTTCCGATTTTCAGTCGGACGCTCGTACCAACTGAGCTACCTGGCCTTGATGTTGCTTTTGTTAGTTGCGGTCCTGACGGGACTTGAACCCGCGACCTCCGCCTTGACAGGGCGGCGAGCACTCCAACTGCTCCACAGGACCTTGCTCTTTCTTGCTTCGGCAGTCTAGCGACTGTCAATCGCTAACCTACCAGTACCCCCAACGGGATTCGAACCCGTGCTACCGCCTTGAAAGGGCGGCGTCCTGGGCCACTAGACGATGAGGGCAACTCCGCCAGTATTGCACGTCTGCAACACCTTCTGGCTTTGACCCCAACCGGGCCCCCGCTTGAGGCTTGGAAAGCATACGTGATCCACCGCCCCGCCTCCAAACCGGTATCCCGTTTGGGGCGGCGGGGCTCTGACCTGGGGAAATGCTAGGCCGTGGCGGCGGCTACGGTTTCCGCGGCCGAAGACAGGTCGGTGAGGTGGACCACGCCTGGGGGTAGTTCGGCCGGCCAGCCGGGGCCGGCGGCCGCCACCAGCAGGGGTGGGTGGGGGGCCTCGAGGATCCGTGCGAGCTGGGCCGGGTCGGATGACACGGGGGTCTGTGACCAGAGCACGACCACGGTGGGGCCGGTGCGTTCGATGGCGTCGGCCAGGGCGGTGGGCGGCACCCGGGCGCCGAGCAGGCGGGTGGGCACCCCGGCTTCGGCCAGGGCGGCGGCCAGGGCCTCCAGCGGGAGGGTGTGTTGTTCCTCGTCGGCCGCGGCCAGCAAGACCCGGGGTGGGGCGGCGTTCGGGGGTCTCGGCACGGCGCCCAGCACCTCGGTGACCGTACGGGAAAGCAGGTGTTCGACCTCGACGAAGCGTTTGGTGGCCTCGTAGCGCTCGCCGATGCCGATGAGCACGGGCATGGCGACCTCGGTCCACGCGCCGATCACGCCGTGTTCGGTCACCACCATCTCGAGGATGTCGCGCATCGCGGGAGCGTCCAGGTGCATAGCGGCCCGGGCCAGTCCGCGGGCGGCGGGGGCGGCCGCGCCGACGGCGATCGTGTGGCCGCCGCCGTGCCGGGTGTTGGTGGGCGGGGCGCCGTCCAGGGGTGTGCGGCGGGCCCACGCCGCAGCCTCGGCCGGTGCCACCCCCTGGGCGGTGAGCCGGCGCATCACCTCGAGGCGGTCGAGGTCCTGCTCGGTGTAGCGCCGGTGGTGGCCGGGCACGTGTTCGCTCGGCCCGAGGCCGTAGCGCTGGTGCCACGTGCGCAGCGTGGTGACCGCCACTCCCAGGCGGCGGGCGACTGCCCCGGCGGTCAGGCCGTCAACGGCCATCGGCCCGGGATGGATGCGCCGCGAGCGGGGATGCCGCGAGCCGTTGTGCCACGCCGAGCAGCCAGGGTGCGTACGGACGGGAATCGCTCTCGATCTCACCGAGGAGCATCGGCACCGCGACCCAGCGCAGATCGGCCACCTCGTCGGGATCGGGTTCCGGGTGTACGCCGATGGGCAGGTCGCCCACCAGGACGTGGTCGTACTCGTACTCGACGCGGCCGGTCGCCGGGTCTTCCGCGTAGTAGGCGTAGACGCCCACCTCGGTCAGCGGCACGTCGGCGACGCCGATCTCCTCGACCATGCGCCGGGCGGCCGCGACCGTCACCGCCTCGCCGGGCAGCGGATGGCCGCAGCACGTGTTCGCCCAGCGCAGCGGGAACCGGGTCTTGGCCGCCGCGCGCTGTTGCAGCAGCACCCGGCCCTCGGGGTCGCGCAGGAACACCGAGAACGCCCGGTGCAGCCGTCCGGGGGCGGTGTGGGCGTCGGAGACGGTAGCCGAGCCGAGCGCCGCGCCTTCGGCGTCGACGAGTTCGACCAGGTGGGACTCGCGTGCGGTCACGACACCGCCTTCGTGATGCGGCCCGCGGCCAGCTTGCCGGAGATGAGCACCATCGGCACGCCGACGCCGGGCTGGGTGCCGGAGCCGGTGAAGACCACGTTGTCGAGGCCGGGGTGCAGGTTGGACGGGCGGAACGGACCGGTCTGGGTGAAGGTGTGCGCCGCCGCGAACGGGGTGCCGGCCGCCATACCCTGATCCTGCCAGTCGGCCGGTGTGATGATCTGCTGCACCTCGATGCCGTCGCCGAAGCCGACGTAGCCGCGCTTCTCCAGCGTGCGGACGATCGACGACGCGTACCGCTCGGCGAGGCCGCCGCGCCAGTCCATCGGGCCGGCTTCCAGGTTGGGGGTGGGGGCGAGCACGTAGTAACTGTGCCGCCCGGCCGGGGCCACGGACGGGTCGGTGTGGGTCGGGTTGGTGACCAGCAGCGAGGGGTCGCTCATCAGCTGTCCACGCCGGATCACCTCGTCGAACGTGCCCTGCCACTTCGATCCGAAGTGGATGTTGTGGTGGGCCGTCTTGGTGTAGCCCTGCCGCGATCCGATGTGCAGAACCACGCAGGAGGGTGAGTAGGTCAGGCGTCGCGGACGGGCCGGGGGCAGCAGGTCGCGCTTGGCGATCGGCAGGTCGGGGTTGAGGACCACGACGTCGGCCGGGATGCGTTCGCCGTCGGCGGTGATGACGGCGGTGGCCCGTCCGTTGGCCGTCTCGACATCGGTGACCGTGGTCTCGTACCGGAAGGTCACGCCGTGTTTCTCGGCGGCGCCGGCCAGGGCCTTGGGGACGGCGTGCATGCCGCCCTTGGGGAAGTAGACGCCGGCGACCGAATCCAGATACGCGATCACCGCATAGATGGCGAGCGCGTCGTGCGGGGCCAGTCCCGCGTACATGGCCTGGAACGAGAAGATGCGCTGCGTACGGGGGTCTCGGAAGTATTTGTTGATCTTTGGTTGGAGCCGGCGGAACCCGCCCAGGCCGAGCAGTTTGAGCAGGTTGAGGTTGACCAGGTCGACCGGCGAGTCGAGGTTGCGGTCGATGAAGTGGTCGCGTTCGAGCTTCCACAGCTGGCGGGCGAAGTCGACGAAGCGCAGGTAGCCGTCGGCCTCGCGCGGGCCGCAGACGCGGGCGATCTCGGCCGCCATCCGGACCGTGTCGGTGCGCACGTCCAGAGTGGAACCGTCGGGGTAGTAGGCGCGGTAGGCCGGGTCGAGCGGCGTGAGCTCGAGCCAGTCGGAAAGGTTCTCGCCCACCGCGGCCAGCGGCTCGGCGATCAGTTCGGGCATGGTCAGCACGGTGGGGCCGGTGTCGAACTCGTACCCCTGGAGCGACAGCCGTCCGGCCCGGCCACCCGGCACCGCCTCGCGTTCGACCACCGTCACCTGCCGGCCGGCCGCGGCCAGATGCAGGGCGCAGGCGAGCCCGCCGAGCCCGGCGCCGACGACGACCACCCGCTCGGTCGGTCCTGTCACAGTTCGCATGGTTCGTACCTCCCGGAGGGACATCATGCCGGGCGGTGGGCCACGCGGACCGCAAGCTCGATGAGTGCGGCGCGTGCGTCCTCGTGGATCGGGGCGCCGGCCAGCGCGGCGATCCCGTCGGCGACCCGCTCCTGGATCATCGCCTCGAGCCGGGCGGGCGCGCCGGTCTCGGTGATGACACGGGCGCGTCGTTCCACCTGGGCGGGGGTCAGCCCGCCGGAGCCGTCGGCGGGGTTGACGGCTCCGGCGGGGTCAAGGGTCAGCTCGGCCCGCTGCGCCGGTGTGGCGAGCTTGCGGGCGAGCATGAGCAGTGCGGTGGGTTTGCCGGTGCGCAGGTCGTCGCCCGCGGGTTTGCCGGTGACGGCCGGATCGCCGTACACACCGAGCAGGTCGTCGCGGAGCTGGAACGCTTCGCCGATGGCCAGACCATATTTCCCGTACGCCTCGTCGATGCGCTCATCGGAGGCGTCGGCCACGGCACACCCGAACTGAAGGGGCCGCTGGACGGTGTAACTCGCCGTCTTGTGCCGGGCGACCAGCAACGCCCGCTCGACCGACCAGGCGCCGGGCTGGTTCTCGCCCAGCACGTCGAGGTATTGACCCGCGATCGCTTCGACGCGCATGCGGTCGTAGTAGGCGCGCACGGCCGGCGACCCGGGTGTGCGCGCGAGGAGCTGGTCGGCCCAGACCAGGCACAGGTCGCCGATCAGGATGGCCGACGACGTGCCGAACTTCTCCGGGTCGCCGATGCTGCCGTCCTGCCGGTGGTGCCCGGCGAAGATGCGGTGGGCGGTCGGCCGGCCCCGGCGGGTGTCCGATTCGTCCATCACGTCGTCGTGCACCAGCGCGAACGTGTGCATGAGTTCGAGCGCGGCGAAGGCCGGAAGCGCCGGCTCGACCGGCTCGTCGCTGCCCACAGCGCCGCGCCAGCCCCAATAGGCGAAGACCGGCCGGAGCCGCTTGCCTCCGGCCAGCACCAGGTCGCGGGCGGTGCGGGCGAAACGGCCGAGAGCCGGATCGATCGCATCGAGGGACGCGATCTGGGGGGCCAGGAAGTCGGCCAGCGTGCCGTGGATGGCGTGTATCAGCGCGTGCGGCGACGCGCCCTGGCGGGGGATGCCCCGATGCCGGTTTCCAGCGAGCGTGTCGTGTGCCACGAGGAGTACCGTACCCTTACTTTGAAGTTGCGTCGATTCGTGCGTCGATTTTCTCCGGAGGGGTCCCGTGGACATCGATCTGGCCGCCGCCTACGAGCGGTGCCGCGAGCTGCACAAGCGCCACGGCCGGACGTATTACCTGGCCACCAAGCTCCTTCCGGCTTGGAAGAGACGGCACGTGCACGCCCTCTACGGGTTCACCAGGTATGCCGACGAGATCGTGGATCAAACCTGGGAACTTCCTGCGGACGAGCGGGCGAAACGACTCACCGAGTGGTCCGACGCGTTCGTCGCCGGTCTGCGGGGCGAACCGGTCGACGATCCGCTGCTGCCCGCGGTGCTGCACACCATCGCGGTCTTCGACCTCGACGTGGACGACTTCGCGACGTTCCTGCGCTGCATGGCGATGGATCTCACAGTCGCCGGCTACCGGACGTACGACGACCTGCTCGACTACATGGAGGGCTCGGCCGCCGTGATCGGCACGATGATGCTGCCGATCCTCGGTTCCGGCGATCCGGCCGCCGCCCGGGAACCCGCCCGCCAGCTCGGCTTCGCGTTCCAGCTCACCAACTTCATCCGCGACGTCGCCGAGGACCTCGAGCGCGGACGCGTCTATCTGCCCGAGTCGCACCTCGGCCGCTTCGGCGTCACCCGCGACGATCTCGCCCGCCGGCAGGCCACCCCCGAGATCAAAGAGCTGATCCGGTACGAGATCGGGGTCGCCCGCGAGCACTACGCGGCCGCCGCCCCCGGGATCGTGATGCTCGAACCCGCCTCCCAGGCCTGCATGCGCACCGCGTACGCGCTCTACGGCGGCATCCTCGGCGAGATCGAGGCCAACGACTACGACGTGTTCGCCGGCCGCGCGACCGTTCCCAACCGGCGCCGTGCCGCCGTCGCCGTGCGCAGCCTGCTCACCCGGGCCGGAACACCGGTCGAGATGGCGGCCTGACATGAAGACCGCCGTCGTCCTGTTCACCCGCGACCTTCGCGTACGGGACAACCCCGCGCTCGCCGCCACCTGCGCCAACGCCGAGCAGGTGGTGCCGTTGTTCGTGCTCGATCCGAAGCTGGGCGAGCTCTCGGCCAACCGGTCCCGCTTCCTGCACCAGTCGCTCGCTGACCTGCGCGCGACGCTGCGCGACAAGGGCGGCGACCTGGTGATCCGGATGGGTGACCCGGTGGCCGAGGCGATCGACGTGGCCCGCTCGGTCAACGCCGAAGGCATCGCGATGGCGGCCGACGTCAGCCGGTACGCCCGCCGCCGCGAGGAGAAGCTGAAGCGCGAGTCCGAACGGCACCGGATGGCGCTGAAGCTGTTCCCGGGCCTGACCGTGGTCGATCCCGGCGCGCTGCGGCCGGGCGGGGGCGGCGAGTCGTACCGGGTCTTCTCGCCCTATCACCGCAACTGGCGCGGGGCGGGCTGGCGGGAAGAGGTCGCCACGCCCAGCCGGATCACACTGCCGCACGGGATCGCCGTGGGCCGGCTGCCGACACTGCCCCGGGGCGAGTCGCCGGACGCGGCCGACGGCGGCGAGACCGAGGCGCGCCGGCTGTTCGCAGGCTGGCTGCGGCACATCGGGCCCTACCCCGAGCTGCACGACGACATGGCCGCCGACGGCACCAGCCGGCTCAGCCCGTACCTCCGCTTCGGTTGTCTCTCGCCCCTGGAACTGGCCAACGCCGCGGTCAAGCACGACGCCGAGGAGTACGTGCGGCAGCTGTGCTGGCGTGACTTCTACTACCAGGTCGCGTTGTCGGTGCCGAAGCTGTCGACCGAGCCGATCCGCCCGTCCGGCGACACCGACTGGCGCGACGACGCCGACGCGCTGCAGCACTGGCAGGACGGCCTGACCGGGGTGCCGGTGGTCGACGCCGGCATGCGCCAGCTGCGCGCCGAGGGCTGGATGCACAACCGGGCCCGGCTGATCACGGCGGCCTTTCTCACCAAACATCTCGGCGTCGACTGGCGGCCCGGCGTGAAGTGGTTCTTCCGCTGGCTGCTGGACGGGGACGTGCCGAACAATTCGGGCAATTGGCAGTGGGTGGCGGGTACCGGGAACGACACCCGCCCCTATCGGAAGTTCAATCCGATCCGCCAGGCCCAGCGTTTCGACCCCGAGGGCGTGTACGTTCGGCGCTACGTACCCGAACTCAAGGGAGTCGAGGGCGGCGCCGTGCACCAGCCCTGGCGCCTGCCGGACCAGGTCCGGCGCGGCCTCGACTACCCGGGGCCGCTCGAGTCGCACCGAGACACCGCGGTGTGGTTGCGGCCGTGACCCCGCCCGGTACGCCCGGGCGGGTCAACGCGGGGTCCGTCGGCCGGTTGCGTCCGTCATAACGTCTCGGCCGGCGGGCTCCGCCCCTGTCCCATGTCTTTGCTTGTCATGCATCCAGGAACCAGGACGCTCTTTCCCCCACCGGTCGGGTTCTCATGCACGACGGCGATATCTATGAGTGGCCTGTGTTCCGCGCCGCGATGCTTCGACTTCGTAGCGGTAGCCTGGGCCGGTGCCCGGACTTCAGCCCCACCAGCTGGGAACCTACTTCGCGCTGATCGAATCGGTGAGCCTGCTCCAGCATGCGGTCGAGCAGCAGCTCCGGGCCGACGGCGACCTCAGCGACATCCAGTTCTCGCTGCTGATGCGCCTGTTCGACGCCAACGGCCAGCTCACCATGACGGCACTGGCCGACGGCGTGGTCTACAGCCGGAGCGGCCTCACCTACCAGGCCGGCCAGCTCGAGAAGGCCGGCCTGATCACCCGTTCCCCCGACCCCACCGACGAACGGTCCACCCTGGTCACCATCACCGAGGCCGGCCACGCCCGCATCGCCAAGGTCCTGCCCGGCCACATCGAGGTCGTCCGCCGCCTGCTGATCGACCCCTTGCCCGACCGGGACGTCAAGTCCCTGGGCGACATCATGTCCCGGGTCCGCGACCACATGCGCACCGAGCCGCCGCGCTCAGCCGCCCCTCGCAAACGCCGCCCATGACCCCTTTCCCGTACGTCTGGAGGTGGCGCTACCGAACGTTGGAGTACCCGGGAGTCCACGCCCGGGTCCCGTGGTTCGGAGACAGCGTCGACCGGGCCGGCCAGCCGTGCCGGGTGATAGTCCGGGGTTCCCGAAACAGCGCGCTGCTGGAGTTCGAAGACGGCTACCGCGTCATAACAAGCCGAGCCGGCCTCCGCCGCCGCTGACCCGATACGAGTCTGGAGCGGACACCGAACCTGGCATCCGCCGCGTCCTGACCTCAACATCGACGGATCGAAGTCGCGGTTTCTCGGCGTGAAAGACGACGTTTCTTCGCCGTCCAGTGTCTGCCGGGCGCAACGCCGTCATGGTCAGATGTCATTCATGACTGAGTCTGCCCCGTACCAGCCCAGCACCCGGCGCGGTCGTCTGGTTTTCTGGGTGCTCGTCGGGCTGGTGGTCGCTGGGATCGTTGCGGTGATCAAGGTGTGGCCCGAGTCCCTCGAGGAACGACAGGACGCAGCTGTTGACCTCTGCAAGACCGAGGTCGACGCAGTGGAACCGACGCCGTGGCAGAAGCTGTGGCAGGAGTCGTCGTTCCGGATCGACGGCGACAAGGTGATTACGGTGTCGGGCAAGTTCGCCACGAAGGACGCCGGTTTCCGGCAGTTCAGCTGTGAGGTTGAGGACGGGAAGGTCACCAGCTCACAGATCGAGCCTGGCAAGTAGGCGATCGGGCCGGATCCAGCTGTCAGTCCGGCGGCGCCGGCTGGTGGGCGTACGGGGAGCCTCCGGCCTGAACGGGTAAAGCGGATGCGTTCGTGAACCGGCACGCCCTAGGTTTCGGGGGTGGAGCTTTCGGAGCTGGGTGTGCCGGTCGGGCCCATGGTCCGGGTGCACGGCGGGTTCGCCAACCAGATGTATCGGCTCGACACCGAGCGAGGGGCGTTCGCGGTCAAGGAGCTGAACTCCCTTGACCGGCGGTTGGTCTATCGGGCCGAGGACGTGTTCCGGTTCGAGCGGGCGGCCTTCGCGGCCGGTGTTTCGATGCCGGAGCCGATCTTGGTGGGGCCGCACATGCTTGTCCACCGGTGGGTCGAGGGTGAGAAAGTGCCCGAAGAACCCGTGCCGGCGGCGTACGCGTTCGAGGTCGGGCAGATCCTGGCGCGCATCCACTCGCTCGACGTCGCCTGGAACGACGACCCGGGCGCGGAACCGGTGGCGCGGGACTGGGCTGAGCTGGCCGAGCGGGCGGTGGCGACCGGGCAGCCCTGGGCCGATGACCTCAGGTCCCAGGTCGGGACGTTTCTCGCGATCGCCGAATTTGTCGACACCTGCGAGCGGCCGGGGCCCGTGGTGCTGACCCACCGGGACATTCAGCCGTGGAACCTGCTCGCCCGCGAAGGGCGGCCGGTGGTGCTCGACTGGGAGCTTTCGGGAATGCTCGACCTGTCGGGGGAGCTCGGCTCGACGGCGTTGAGCATCGCGAAGGGGCCCGGCTTCGACGACATCGAGCCCGCCGTCTTCCAGGCGGTCCTCGACGGCTACGTCGACGCAGGGGGAGAGCTGCCGCCCTGGGGGCCGAGCTGGTTCGTTTACATGATCGGGGGCTGGCTGGGGCACGTGCGGTGGAACCTGCTGCGCTGCCTCGCCGGTGTCGAGGCCGGCGCCGGTCCCGACCTCGCGCTGTCCCACGATTCCGTACGCGATGGGGTGCACGGCCTTCCCGACCTGTTCGGCCGGCTTCCCCGGCTCGTCGAGGCGCTGCGGTCAGGGGCGTAGGACCCGCCACGCGCCGTACCGGTGGACGGCGATTCCGGCGTACGCGGGGGAACTGCGGGTTGCCTTGTCCACCTGGGACAGTGTCTTCAGCATCTTGCGGGACCCCTCCTCGGCGAACGTGCAATAGGTGCACTCGGCCAGGGCGTCGGTCTCGGCGGCCAGGCGTACGCGTTTGCGGGCCGTGGCTCCCCGGCGCAGCCAGTCCTGGCTCACCGCGACCATCGAGTTGGTCCCGGTGGCGGTGTCGCGGTAACTCATGACCGTGACGGCGTCGACGCGCTTCAGGACCTCGTCGGCGAAGTTCTTCTTGTTGAGTTTGTGCTCGCCGTACCAGAACGGGACGTCGGCCTCGATCGGCAGCGGGTTGCCGGCGCGCATGCGGTCGAGCAACGTCAGGAACGCGAGCTGCGTGGCCGCGGTGTCGGTCGTCCAGGCCGGTAGGGCGTACGGCTCCACGTCGAGGTGGATGGCGCTGAACAGGCCGGTCGCCAGCACGGCGTCGCGCCAGACGATGGCGTCGTCCGGGTTGGTGGTCCAGTCGGGCTCGCCGCCCAGGGCGGACAGGCGGATGCCGGCGTCCGCGGCGCGCTCGCTCAGGTCGCGCAGGCGGGGAAGGCTGCCGTCGGTGGCTACGGACCACGGGACGTACGCGAAGACCTCGGTGACGTTCTGCGCCCCGGCCCAGGCGATCACCTCGGCCGGGTCGTAGGCGCCCCAGAGCCACATGGCCCGGGTGCCGGCCGGAGCCGCGACAAAACGCGCGGCCGAACGTGCGGCAGTGCCCGCGGGCGCGGCCGAAGCCGAGACCGCGGGCACCGTCAGCGAGGTGGCCGCGAGAATGACAGACACCAGCCCTGCCTGCCACCGCTCCCTCACGAACCGCCTCCTTCAATGAACCCTCTTCCGCGAGGGGTCAGAATCGGCAGGCGGTCTCGGGGGATAAGGGTTTTACCGCGGCAATGCCTGCTCGATACGGTCCAGCGCCGCGAAGTCGCCCAACCGCCGGCTCACGTACGCGATGACGAGGCCCCGCGCCGGGTCGGCATAACCCGCGGAGCCACCCAGACCGCCGTGCCCCCACGTGCCGTCCGGTTCGATCTGCACGCCCAGACCCCAGGTGGTCTCGTCGCCGATGAACAGATCGGGCCCGACGAACTGGGGAACCGCGACAGCCGGCAGGGAACCGTCGACAATTGCCGCATAGAAACGCGCCACTCCGGTTGCGCTGGCGTGCAGATTGACCGCCGGAACCGACGCGCGGCGCCACCGGTCGCTGTTGATGACGGCCAGGTCGCGGGCGCCGGCCGGGTTGCTGACCGCCCGGGACCGCAGCGAACCGGGCTCGCCGGCGTTGCGTTCCGGCCAGTCGGGGCGGTCGAACTCCAGCTCGGCGCAGCGGGCGATGTCCGCATCGGACAGAGCAAACCCGAAGTCGTACGGGAGCTCCTCGGCGACAAATCGCGCGGGCGTCCGGCCGTCCACGCGACGCACCAGTTCGCCGAGCAGATGCCCGTACGTCAAAGCGTGTTCCGCCGCCACCTTTCCCGGTTCCCACTCCGGTTGCGCCGCGGCCAGGTCGGCGCAGAGCAGATCCCAGTCGGCGAACGCGGACGCCTCGCGGGGAACGGGGAACGACGCCAGTCCCGAAGTGTGCGACAACACCTGCCGTACGGAAGCGGGGGTCTGAAACGACGGCCAATAGGCGGACACCGGCGCATCGAGATCGATCAGCCCGCGCTCCGCCAGCATCACCACCGCCATGGCGATGACCGGCTTCCCGGTCGAATAGACATTGACCAGAGTGTCCGGTTTCCACGGCTGGGTGCGGGCCGCGTCGCGCCAGCCCTCGACCACCTCCACCACCGGTTCGCCGGCCCGCAGAATCGTCAGCGCCGACCCTCCGCGCGGATCGGTCGCGAACGCCTCACCGACAGCTTCGAAACCTGGTGCGATCACGCCATTCATGAACGGCACGGTAATCGCTACCGGTCGCGGACCAACAACCTCAGATTGGGTACGCCGTGCGCGCCGGCCACCCGCAACGTCCGCCCGGTCTGCCGGTCCCCGACGACGATCATGTGCCGGTTGCGGGGCAGACCCGACGCCGCCCGCACGATCACCGCGGCCGCACCGTCGTCGAGCGAGCGCAGGTGACCGAGGTTCAGGTGCACATCCGGGTCCAGCCGTACGGCCTCGGCCAGCGCGTCCTTCAAGGCACCGGCCCGGCTCACGTCCAGCTCCCCGGCGACGCGGATCCCCGGAGGCACGTGCTGCCGGCAGATCCGCACCACCGCGTCCTCGTGATAAACGGCCGCGGTCACCGTACGGGGGTGAGTCCGCGCCGCGTACGCCAAAGTCACCGAATCGAACGCCTCCCGGTCGTACGTGCACAAAGCCGTGAGGCCGCCCTCGGCGAACAGCTTGGCGACCTCGTTCTCGAAGGCGAGCAGCTGCTCGGCACCCGCCTGCGGCCGCGCCGCCCAGCTCATGTCGAGGGTGACCCGCAGCCCGTGTGGGGAGCGGTCGCGCTCGGCACTGAGCCGGCGAACCATGGCGGCCGCGTTCGGCGTCCCACCCGGACCCCACAACTCCTCGACCGGCAGCACGCTCTCACCCGCCGGCACTCCACGCTGCCGCAGCTCGTCACTGACCGGCGCCGCGGAAAAACAGAGCACCCGTTCCCCGAGCTGAAGACCCCGGCCCACGAAGGAGGCGAGCAGATCCGACCGCTCCTCGGGATCGGAGTAGGTCAGACAGGCGTGGTCGCCGCGCTCGAGCCGATCCACGGTTTCCATCAATGCGATGTACCCGACCGGTGCTCCGGCCATGCGTTTCGGCCTCCCGTGGGCGGGAACCCGCTGCTCATGCAGATCCTCAACCGGCTCGAAGAGGCCCGCTCGCTCGACGGTGTGACCGAGAAACTGCAGGCAGCGGTCACGGCCGCGGCACAACCCCAGCGCGTACGGGATGTCCTGCACGGCACCTGGCTCGGCCATCCGCTCCATCCGGTTCTGGTGCAGCTTCCCGTGGGTGCGTTCATGTCGGCCGCCGTGCTCGACCTGGTGCCGGGCGCCCACAAGGCGGCGACCACGCTGATCGCCGTCGGCACCGCAGGCGCCGCGCCCGCCGTGGCCGCCGGTTGGGTCGACTGGTCGCAGCTCACCAAGGACAGGCAGCGCGTGGGCCTGGTGCACGCGGCGGCGAACGCGATCGCGGTCGGTCTCTACGGTGCGTCCCTGGTCGCGCGGCTGCGCGGGCGTTCCGGACGGGCGCTGAGCTTCGCCGGCCTGACGGTGGCCGGGCTGGGTGCCTATCTGGGCGGCCATTTGTCGTACGCGCGGAGCGCCGGCGCCAGCCACGCGGCGACCGAGCTGACGCGGGTGCCGTCGACCTGGACTTCCGTGGGTGCGCTGACCGATTTCCCCGTACGCGAGCCGGTCGTGCGAACCGTGGGCGACGTCCCCGTGCTGCTGTGGCGGGACGGGGAGCACGTGACGGCGATGATCGAGCGGTGCGGCCACGAGGGCGGACCGCTCGGCGAGGGCGACGTGACCCCGGACGGCTGCGTGGTGTGTCCGTGGCACGGAAGCACGTTCCGCCTCGAGGACGGCACTGTGGTGCACGGCCCGGCCGCGGCGGACCAGCCCTTGGTGCGCGTACGCGTGCACGAGGGCAACGTGGAGATCGCGCAACCCTAAGGAATCTCGCAGGCGCTGTGAGTAGGGTCGGCCCACCCTTGATGGGCGGGGGTGGGGGCGGCGGTACGACCAGTAGGCGATCGCTGAGTCGTCCTGGCGGTGCCGCAGCGTCTTGGTTGCGAGCCGGTAGCCGACGGTTTCCGGGCGGTTTACCTGCGCTGAGCTGCTCATACGCGAGACACTGGTACCCGATTTGGAGCCCGGGGAACGCGCGTGTAATGTTTTCCGAGCCGGCAGGGAAACGGGCGAGGCAGCGGAGAAATCCGCACCGGCCGTCCTGCCAAATCCTTCGAACTGCGGATCGCAGCGATGCTGCGCGCCTCAGAACGCGGGGTTACTAGGACGAAGCGGCACCAACCGGGAGAAACCGGTTGACACGGCCAGGAAGACCTGGTAAAGTTGAGCGAGTGCCCCGGGGCAGTCAACCGGGTGTGGTTGTTCTTTGAGAACTCAACAGGGTGCTTGATAAGCCAGTGCCAATTAAGTAATACCCCGGCCGGCTTGCCTCTTTCTAGGGGTTAAGTTCGGTGGGTGATTCCTTTGGCAGTTGTTTAACTGCCGGGACATTTTTTCCACAGTTTTTGTTGGAGAGTTTGATCCTGGCTCAGGACGAACGCTGGCGGCGTGCTTAACACATGCAAGTCGAGCG
>NZ_JAENHP010000049.1 GCF_016834655.1 Paractinoplanes ovalisporus | reverse complement strand
CAACAACCAGGACCCAGGGAGCAACCCGGCCTCCGGCCGGGCGATACCACCTGCCCTGGCCACTAACCTCGCCGCCAGCTCACCGCGGCAACAAACCCTCGCTGCTTAATGAAAGACGGAGGCTAGGATCTCGGCTAAAGGGTCACCCGCTCTGCTGGCTTATGACCTCATATGTCGATCCACTCCATTCGACACCTATGGTGACCCGCTCCCAGCGGTTCTCCCCTGCGAGCCTCCCGTCGACTGGGACGTAAAGGGTACGGCCTTCGATTTCGAGCGGCCCGACGATGTAGCCGTTCTCCTCGGTCACCAGACGACTCAGAATCTCGGCGCGGTCTCCGATGCTGCGTGGCCCGCTCAGCACAGTGACATCGTAGGGGCGGTTGCCAGTCGATATCGGCCGGCAGGTTGCACGAATGACGAGATCGGGCACAGACGTTGAGCGGTGGGTGAGGTACAGCCGCTGTTTGATATCGACTGGTTGGCCGTCGCAGCCCTCGGCCATCCCGGGCGGTTCCCAGTCCAGGCCTACGACGCCTCGGTTTCGGGCACCTTCACAGATTGCGTCCGAGCCGACCTGGGCCGTGGCGCATCGTGTGCTGTGGCCGAGATAGCCAGCTAGGCCAGTGAAGCGGGGTTCTAGGGCGAACGTCCAGCCGGACGCGGCGTAGACCAATCGTTTGCCAGCCGACTGCATAGGTCCGGCTTCGATCGCCTCGGCCAACGCGGGCAGGTCAGGAACGTGTTTGCCGTCGGTGTTGTGCGCGTCGATGCCTGTGCGGAGCTCGCCGTCAACGAAGTAGTTTTGTGCTCGGTAGTATTCAAGCCATCCGGCATCGTTGCGGCATGCAGCGTCGTGGACCAAAACGGCGAGCATCATGGCGGGTCCGGTCGCATTCCGAAGGTCGCCCTCGCCGAGCGCCTCAGCAGTACATGGCCTCGCGGCGTCCGGCGGCGTGGCAAAAGTGGTTCCCAACGCGGCATCGAACGGCTTTAGCACAATACGGATCAGTTCAGGGAGGGCCAAGGCGGCGTGTACGGCGTCCGGATCTCGACGATCGGGCGTCTCCTCCAAAAGGTCTTCCCCGGACTGATCAGCGGACGGTGTTGATCTCCAGAGTTCACTGACGGCGGAGACGATCCAGGCACCCGAGATTGCGATCACTTGGGCGTGACCGAGCGTGGCCAACGGGTTGGAGTCGCCGGGGTTGAAATTGACTGAGCGGACCAGTCGGGCCGCGTCGCCGAAGTCGGCCGGGAACTCGGTCTCCCACGTCTGAGTTTGTGGGATGGCCGGGTCGAAGTTCTTCGGGTCGTACTCCTTCGGCGAGCATTGCGCGGGGTCGGCGAGGAGCTGAGTGACCTTCGCGATTGAGTCGGGCGGCACCCGCTGAACAAGCAGGCTGACACCTAAGTTCCCGTCGCGGTACGCTGGGGCGAACGACGGCCCGGTAAGTTTGCCGGAGAATAAATTGATCTCCCTCCCGTCTTTGTCCGAACCCCTGCACGAAGGTGGCCACGCGCCGCCATTCGACTCGGTCTCCTCGTCGAAGCCAGTGAACGTCAGCGGCGCAGGCGGCTGGCTGAGCAGACGGCGCAGATCCTGCTCACTGAGCACAACCTGGCTCGTCGAGGCAGAGCCGCCGCTGGGCGCCGGGGCTGCAGTAATGCGCTTGGTCGCCCAGGTTGCGCTGGCGACGACCACCACGATGACGGGCAGCAGTAGCCATCGACGCTGCGGTCTCAGCCGTCGAGCTGGTGGCTGGTCGTCCACGACTCGACCTCCTCCGCGCTCATCTGTTCGTAGCGTTCGCCGGTCGGCTCGAACGCCGAGCGGTAAGAGGCCGCGTACCCGGAGACGCGCATCGATTCATCGCGGGCCGTCATGGTCCTCGCCTCGCCGTTGCGGTAGTAGCTGATGTCGATGTCGTATTCGTAATAGTGTTCATCCGGGATGGCGGTTACCTCGAGAACTTGGGTCTGCTCTTTGCCGATGTCAATGGACTGGACGGCGAAGAAAGCCTCGCCACCGAGCTTGGTGTTGCTGGCGAGTGTGCGGGCAACCGGCGGGTCCTGCCAGAGCCCTATGCCGATGAGTTCACTGCTCGCGCCCTGCGATGAGCGAGCTACCAGGGCACCCGAGAAAGGCGCCGATCGTTTCGTGATTCGCGCCCGAAGATTAGTGATACGGATCGCGACGCCGGTCGAGTTGTATACGACAATCTTAGTTCGGGTGTGCCCAGCTTTTACTCCACCGCGGGGCAGGCCGGCACTCATCCTGCCGGTGGGCCGGTCGATTTCATCCGCGTATACCAGCGAGAGGTCGGTGAGTGAAGAGCTGTTGTCCTCGACCCTGACCTTGGGTTCGTCGCCGCTCAGGGCGGACTGCAGAGTTTTTGGACCATTAGTGACCACTGCTGTCGCTACTGCCGTGACGAGTGCGGTTAGGCCCGCTGCATACAGAAAGGCGTGTTTCTTGGCAAAGCGCGCCCAAGGCGTTGGTGGTGCCTCCACTGGCTTGCGCGCTGCTGGCGACTTGGGAGAGCGCCGCGGGCTCCGTTGTTTGGGCATTGTGAACGACCGCCGGAGTGGTGTTGTAGGTTCAAGGAATGAGGGTCCGGCCGATATGCCTGTTTGAGGTATTTATTTGCAGCTGCCGCTGATGCGTTGGTAACGATTTTCACAATGATGCGCATGAGTGGTTTCGAAAATGGGCCACTGATCGCATTAATAGTAATTGCCGCGAACGGGCGGGCATTCGAATCAATATTCGGTTATTTGACACTGCTTGCCACCCTTCCCGTCGTCATCAGGAAATTCCATCATGGCGAATAAGGTCAGCCATAGAGAGCGCCGGACGATCCTGAATGGTCATATATGCGGCGAAACCGGAAGCTCAGATCGGCAATTTGTCCGCTCGGCCTACCTCTATCGTGTGAGTGAGACGCAACCTCAGGCGCTGTAGCCGCGCCGTGCTGGGGGTGAAGCTACCTCGGCGTGAAAAGACCGGGCGTACCGGTTCCGGCGGAGCCCAAACAAAGGCTCTTCTAGCGCGATGAGGATTGTCTTCCTCGCATCTACCGGCGAGCCCTCAGGCCACGGGGCTTCGAATGAGCACCGAGTGGGGGAGGGCATGGTCGGTGTTGAAAAGTCGAACAGCGCCCTTGAACACTTTACCGTCGGGTCGGACCGACCTAGTCTCTTTGTATCGATGGTCGACGTGGTCGAAGATGTCCGGCATGACCGTTCCGTACGCTGAGGGTCTGCACGAGCTCTGCCCCGGCACGTTCGCATATCTGAAGCCGCCCGGCACCTGGGGGTTTCAGCAACTGTGGCCTCGTCGTTTCGGCTGAGATGGCGTTGCTGGTCGACACCCAGTTCGACCTCCCGATGACCGAGAGCCTCCAGGCGGCGATCTCCGCCGCGCACCGCGGTGTGTCGGTGACGACCGTGGTCAACACGCACGCCAACGGTGACCACAGCTGGGGTAATCAACTGTTCGGCGACGCCGAGACCATCAGCTCGCAAGCGTGCGCACACGGCATGCGGGGCGAGGTCCAGCCGGCGCAGTTGGCCGCGCTCAGCGGTCCGCAGTCACCGAACTCCGCGCTCGGTGACTACATGCGACGGCACTTCGGGCACTTCGACTTCTCCGGAGTACGGGTCACACCGCCGACACGAACGTTCTCCGGACGCCTGGATGTCCAGGTCGGTGAGCGGACCGTCGAACTGATCGAGGTCGGCCCCGCACACACCAGCGGCGACATCATTGTCCACGTGCCCGACGCCGGCGTCGTCTACTCAGGCGACATCCTGTTCGTCGGGGACCACCCAATCGTCTGGACTGGTCCCGTCGAGAACTGGCTCGCCGCGTGCGACCTGATCCTCGGCACCGGCGCGGACCGCATCGTTCCCGGCCACGGTCCGGTCACCGACCCGGCCGGGGTCCGCGGATTCCGCGGCTACCTCGAGCTGATCCTGGAAGCGGCGACCGTGTTCCACGCTGCTGGCCTGCCCTACTGGCAAGCAGCTGCCCGGATCAGCCTTCCCGATGAGTTCACCGCTTGGGGCCACCGGGAACGACTGGTCATCTCGGTGGCAGCCATCTACGCGAATCTGGGCACGCCGAGCGAGGACATCCTGACCGTGCTCAGGCACACTGCCGACCAGGAAGGGCTGACGTCTCGCCAACAGTAGGTTCAAGCTTGTTGGAAGGAGTTTGGCACGAGCATTACCAGTCGGTGGCCTGGCGCTCGGAAGGGCTCGAGGGCGACAACCTGAATCGGATGAGGCTCGCGATGCCGCGGCAGATACAGCGAGCGTCGGTCGCCATCAGGGTGGAACTTGGCGAGGGGCTTCTCCCAGAGTTCCCGCGCATCCTTGTTGACGTCGAGGATCTCCGTGATGACGCTATGCAGGCGCTGATTGTCTGGGTAGCGCAACTGGCCGGCGCGCATCTGAGCGAGCATCTGGGGCGCCCACTCCGTTTCCCACCGCACGAGCTGCTGGCGGGCTTCGGGGTAGGTGAAGACCCAGCGCATTACGTTGGCGTCGTCCTGCACGACCCATGGGAACCAGGAGCGCATCTGTTCGTTGTGCCCGACGAGGTCCCACGCTTCGTCGCTTAGATACGTCGGCCACGGCTGCGCATCCAGGACGGGTTCGAGTCCATCGGGCGTGGTGCGACGAGTCGAAGTCGGTAGCTGTTTGCCGGCAAGGAGAAACAGCAGCCGCATCTCGTCAGCACTCAACCGTAGGACGTGCGCGACCCTTCGCAGGAAGTCGCTGGAATAGTTCTGCTGATCGCCGAGCTCGAGGCGGCTGTACCAGTGCGTGCTGTACCCAATGAGCGCGGCAACCTGTTCCTGGCTGACGCGGGGGCGCCGGCGGCTGCCTGGCCACGCCTGCTGGAAACCAGGAATCTCATCCGGATCGAGGCGCTTTCGCCAGGCACGAACGCAGCGGGCGAGTTCGACCCCAGGGTCGGCGTACGGCAGGGCCTCGTACTTCGGTGGCGGGCTGGCAGTCATAGCGTCCTCTGCGTCGATTCCCAGCGTGATATGTCGCTTAGGACCGAAACGAAGCGTCAAAGGTAGCAAAGATCATCTATGAGTGAGGAGTCAGTTTCGATACAAATGCAAGTTTCTTTACTGATCAAGAAGGCGAGCGCGTGCACAGGTGTGAGGTCTATCGCCGTGGTGCGGATCTCACAACTGCCACTTTGGACAATCACACTGTGTGGTGCTGATTGATCACCGTGTGCAAAGGTGGCACCTTCGTTGCGACCCAAGGCATGGCCCCGGTGCGTAGGCCTTGGGCGGATGGCTGTGCTAGCGGGCCCCGTCTGGGCCCGACGACGGGGAGTTGGTCGCCGATGAGCGAAGCGAGTTCGGATTTTGCGCGAGCAGCTGAGGGATTGGGCTTTCCGCGGCGGCTTCGCCGAGCGCGGATGGCGCTTGGTTGGTCCCAGCTGAGTCTCTCTCGGCGCATGCATGACCTCGGCGTCGACTATGGCGGTACGGCAACGGTCGAGGCGCTCAAAGGCATGATCAGCAAGTGGGAGACCGGCAGGAAGGTGCCGAACCAAGCCAACCGGCACCTCCTGGCGGAGACGCTGGGCCTCACGGTGACATCTTTGGGGTTGTCTGTCGATCCCGATTATGTGTGGCGAAAGACGATGGGGCGGTCCTCAGCGCAGGCAGGGTCATGGCACGTTCGGGAGACGCGGCGGTCAATCGAGGTAGGGTGACGAGAAGCGAGGCGCGACGGCTCCACATGCTGACGTAATCGCTATTCGGGCAAGATGACGGCGGATTACGGCGGGATGGGCGACACCACAGGCGGCTGAAACACTAGACCGCCTAGGGTAACGATCTTGAACTAAGTCGGTGTTGTCGTGCGCGGATTTGCCGAGATGTGTACACCGTGCTCCCTGGCGCTAACCCCGCTTGGGCTTCGTCATGGCCATGTGCCCCAGGCTACGGCGCTACCCCCCGCGCAGCGGATACTTCCGATACCCTCACGAGGTGCCGTCCAGTCAAGACACACAGCGCGGTAGCTTCTTCGAAGCAGGCTGGGTTCTCTATCTACTGACCGGGTTATCACTTACCTTCGGCGCTGCGCAGGTCGCGCCGGACGGTTGGCGCCGAACTACTACCGGCCTGCTCATCCTCGCCGCAGTGGCGTTAGGTGCCGCAGCATACCTGGTGAAGAGATTTCGTAAGATCATAGGCGCATTAGGCGTGCTGATGCTAGTCATCGGCATTCCGTTTGCGCTCCTCCCCTCGCCGGGCGATGACAAGCCGTCGACCAGCTCAGCACCCGATTTTAGCCCACCGGTCAGCCCGACAACAGCGCCCAAGTCGGCGGAGACATCGGTTCATTCAGTTCAGCCGAGCAGTTTCAGCACAACTTCCCCAGCGGCTCGGATCGACGATAAGCCGCTGACCAAGACCGTCTCTATCGGGCGCTCCGGCGAATTCTTTCAGGGCGATCTTAGAGTCGGCATCTCAAGCGTATATGCCGACTACTCGGTCATGAATATATACTCGTCTGGCACATCATGTGAGCTAACAGTCGTGAATGTTGGCGAAGCAATATCCCTTGTAACATATGGCTCCCGCGTCGTTTTCAATTTAGTGCTTCTGTCAACCAAACCTCCGGCTTCAGCCGAGCTTCGCCTGAGTAGGAGCATTTCAGATGGGGAGCAACAGGGAAGCTATTGCAGTTAGACATAGTAACCATTTCGGAGTCGGACGATTGTCCCGCAGGCATGCGGCGGTCACGCATCTGCCGCCGACAACGCATCGCCTACCCGAATGAGGGAGGCTAGACACTGCGACCGCCGCGATCACCAACTGGGAGTCTCTGCGGGCAGATGCCGGTGGTCGCCCTGCCGGGCAAGTGAGTCTGTAGGGTCTTGATCGCCCGGTTCGTCTTCCTCGACCCCGGCACCGGGCCGGCTGCTTTGGCTTGCCTCGTCGAGAAGGCAATCTTCCACGCTCGGTGCGGCGGCATGAGTTTCTGCCGATCTGGAGCGAGTAGGTCCCAATCTTGCATCAGGTCCCAGGCGCGGAACGTGGGTACGCAGGAACAGGGCGACGCGTCCGGCGGCGCCCGACCAAAGGAGCGTTTGCGAGGATCGACTGGCGAAGTCGCCCTTCCAAAGTGGTCGGCTTGATCCGATCGCTATACCGGCCGTCGCAAGGAGTGCTCGAACCCTCTACATTGTGGTCATGTCGAAGGGGCAGATCTTTTTTGCGATCATTACGGCGATGATCGCGGCTTCGGGCTTGGTGTGGACGATCCTCTCGTGGCTGCGAGCACGTAAACCCGATGGCCCGATGATCGCAGTTCAGCTCGCTACCGGCGAGATATATGATCAACAGGACCAGTTGATCGCGAACTTCCCGAACGGCAACCGACGCAATATGCACGTCGACAAGATCCAGCCGACGAATGAGAAGATCTCACGCCCCAGGAAGGGCGCACCGCACCCGCGCGATGTCTCCAAGCAGCCAGTGAATGCTATCTTTGTGCAGAACCGGGGCAAGACCGCCGTGTCGATCCGTCGTTGCGAGTACTTGACCCCCATCCTCCAGTTCGAGCCCCAACGTGCCGCGAGTCGATGGGGCGACGTACTTCCGAAGCGGCTCGAGCCCGGCGACGAAGCGATCCTCATTCACGAGCGGACGGAGATGCGAGTCTTCCTCAACGGCGTCATGCGAGACCACGGGGTCGCGCAGATGCTCATGCTGCCGGTTGTCACGTTGGGCACTGGCCATGAGGTCTCGGCCAATATCCCCCTGGTCATCAAAGCCGACATGACGGACGACGAGTTCGCGGCGGTTAAGAACTTCGACAAGGAGGTCAAGCTAGAGCCGCCGAACGAGTTCCTAGACGTTCCGAAGCGACGGCGGTTGCCTTGGCAACGGAAGCCGAAAAAGACTTTGATCGCCCGCAACTTCGCCGAAGACTGATGCCCGTTGAACCGAATATTTCCTTTTACCAGAGCGACGCAGAACTAACTGGCTGGTGTTCCAGGCCGTGGAACTGCAGCGCACTGATCTGCCGCAAATAAGTCGGCCACCCCTACGCGCGCCAGTCGATTCCTGTGATTGGACCAGTGTCTCGCACCGTTGAAGATTGCTCAGACACTAGCTAGAGCTCAGTAACGGGAAGAGCGCACTCATCGCAAGCGCTCCGACCGTGGCGCCTGCCAAGACGTGCCCGGCGGTGTGTTCGCCGAGCCGCACCCGTGCCCAGCACACCGTCACAACAACCAACCACCCGATCGTCGCCAATGGGCCGAGGACAACGGTAAGGGCGGCGACGGTGCCGGCAGCCACTAGGGCGTGGATGGAGATTCCCCAGTGCGCGAAGACGGTGATCGGGATGGCCACGATCAGGGACGCGACCATGGAGGCGATGAGCGCCAGCAGCTCTCGAGGTGCGCCGGAAAGAGCGAGCGCGGCGGTCCCGGCGACGGTTGACACAAGGATGATCAGCAGCGGGAGCCGGCGCTGGGAGTGGACCACAACGTGCTTGTCGGTCCATCGGCCCTGTCGCACGCCTCGGATGATGTAGAAGACCGGTAGAAAGCTCGCGGCCGCCGCAGCGATCAGGCCGTAGGTGACCGCTTGGGCGACCGTGTCTGATGCGTGCCAAGCGACGAAGAGCAGAAGTGCTGCGACCAGGATCCCCGGCGAGAACACCTCTGTGACCAGGCGCGCAACTCGATCGGCCGGCTTGGGTTTCTCGTCAGAGTTCGGCCGGCCGGCGGGTGCGGCGGAGCTTGTCGACGATCGGGGAAGCGGCGTACGCGCGGGAGACTGCGGCGAGCCACTCGGCGTCGGCGTCGAGGTCTTCTCCGGCGTCTCCGATGTCACTGTTCCTGCCTTTACGAGATAGGGGCGTTCGGGTTTCGGGCGAGGTGGCCATGTAGTAATCGAGCATTACGGCGATTCCCGCCGCCTCGGCAACCGCGCGTGCTTCCCGATCGGGCATTTCTTGTCCCGAGGTCAGGCTGTTGGCTTCGGAGACGACGACCGGGTCGAGGTAGGAGCTGAGTTCGCTGAGGCCGTCGCGGATCTCGATGACGCGGCGATACAGCGCGATGCTCATTAGCCGAATGCCTGGCCACCGGCGTGGAGGGTGCAGGCTGAGGTCCTGAACGACCCCGTGAATGCCTTCCCAGAGCGGATGCATGTCGCGGTAGAGCCGGTAGCGGCGTGGCCAGTGCCAGGCATCGACCAGATAGGAGCCCGCGGCTGGGATGACTAGTCCACCCGCCACGAGGGCGATGCCGATGAGCAACATGGCCTGGGACGCAGGCCCCTCAGCCCATGGAAACGCCACGTCGAACTGTGCGCAGATGATGAACGTCGCCTTATGTACCACGTACAGAAGGCCAATGACCGATCCGGCCACCAGCAGACGGATCCCGAACCTGAGAAGCGACGCCGGCAGCTGGCGGCCGTAACGCGCGGACATGCGCAAGATGTCGGTCATGGTCAGAGCGAGAAACGCCAGGAAGGCGAGCATGTACTGCGACAGTGCGGGGGTCGTCGCGTAGCGCGCCGCGAAGTCCTTAGGCGCCTCTTCGCTGAACGAGCCCAGGCTGAAGATCACTCCCATGGCAAGGACCGCGACACCGAGGCTGATCCAGCGGACTTTCGCACGTCGGGGCGCCTTGTCCGGATCACCCAGAAACAGGAAGAGACTCTGGGCGGACGCTGCGGCGACCAGGGAGAATGCGTGCTCGAGGTAGCGAGCAAGGTTGGGAATTCCGGCGGCCTGGTCGACGGCGACGTACATCGGCTCCCAGCCGACGATGACACAGGCGCCGAGGCCCGCCAAAATCCCGCAGATTGCACGTAGGGCGGGGTTGTGCGGGTCGCGCCGAAGTTGGCGGAGCTTGAAGTACAGCGCTACGAACGCGATGAGGCCAGCGATCAAATAGTCGTACTGGGTCATAACCAGCGCCTGTCGCCGGCCAGGGCAGAACTGAATCGATCAAGAACGGCGGCAGTGTCATTGCCCGGTTTGGTGGGCCGGGGGACTGGCGAGCGGCGGGCGGCAAACTCAGTGATGACGCTCGCGAGACCTTCGGCCTCGCGCTCCTCCGCGGTGCCGTATCGCTTCGCGTAACCGCTGTTCCTGCCGAGGACCCGTTCGACCACGGCCGGATCGATGATGTCCAGTCCCATCAGCTTCGCGTCCACCTGAAGCAAGCCCTTGTGATTGCAGATGATGTGAGCAGTTTCGTGAAGCAGGATGTGGTCGCGCAGCACGGGTGGAGCGGTGCTGTCGACGACGACGTAGTCGGCCTTATTCGTCGACAGCCACAGCCCGCACGGGGCCGAGACTTCGCTTGTGTCCATCATGATCACCGTGATCGGCCGACCTCGTTGCTCGGCAACGTGCGCACAGAAGGCGCGTGCGTCGAAGGGTGTCGGGATGGTAATCGCGAGCTCTCGGAGTCGCTGTTCGTAGCGTCTGACCGGTCTGGCTTCCACAGCGGCATCCCCTGCAAGGCCCCCGCCGTCGTGAGGGCGTGCTTGACACGTATTGAGTAGTCGCCCAGCACTGGCCGGCGAGGCGAAGTGGTGCTCGAAGCTGCGGCCACGGCCGTCACGGGGAGGCTGGATCATCCCGCTCGCCCAAGCCCTCTAGTCGCCGTACCTCGTCCAGGACGGCGGAGACGAACCCAAGATGGCTCGGTGAGAGATTGCGCGCCTTCATGGCGACGAGCCGGACACTCGGATCATTCATCGCCTCGTCCAGCTGCTGGAACTCCTCTTTGGCCTCGATAGCGCTCCTCAGGAGTTCTATCTGGCCGGCGGTGGCGTCCAAGTCGCCGTCTCCGAAAAGAAACCCCGCGGGTACGCCGAAGAACTTGGCGAGCGCCCTGACCTGCTGGACGCCTGGGTTGTCCTTCTTGCCGGTGCAAAGTTGATTGATGTAGGCGCCTGAGATCTCGAAGCCCTGGTCGTGCCTGATGGCCTCGGAAACCTCGCGTACCGAATATCGCGGCTTGCCGGCAGGGCGCACGCTCTCGAACAGGTAGTTGAGTCGGCTCTGCAGGCTGGCGAGCCGAGGATCGCCGTCCTTGCGCTGCACTTCGCGATCCTCTCGGCGGGACTGTTTGCTGACTGAGAGCATATACGAGGACTTCTATGAAGTCAGTTGACAGCTTCCGCGTGGCCCTGCGTATGCTCAGCGTCGTTGTCAACTGATTAGTCATTCGGGGGGTTGGCAACGGCCACCCAGTTAACGCCTGGACTTCGGGCAACGCGGGGCTGGGTGCGGCCGCGGCGCGGATGAATTCGGGCCGAGAACGGCCGCACCCTGCCCGCCGAGGTGCTGCATAGGCGAGTCACCGGCTCCGCAGCGGTGGCATCACCTGCGCGGGGAGCTATGAGGAGGGCAGGTCGAGGATGGAGCCGGCCGACCCCGACGAGCCTTCGGAGTCTGCGATGGGCGTTGCCCGTCGCCTTCGCCGAGCCCGGATGGCGCGGGGGTGGTCCCAAACCGAATTGGCGCAGCGTATGTGCGATACCGCAAGGGAACACGTGGGGATCGACACGCTGCCGTCCGTCCTGCGACGCATCTCAGAGTGGGAAGCCGGCCATAAGGTTCCGAGTCAGTACGACCGCCATCTGGCTGCGGCTGCCTTGGGTATCGCGGTTTCAGCACTCGGTCTTGTCTCCACCCCGGACTTTGTCTGGCGCGGCCGTCGAGCTCCGTCCTGATCAGGGCCGCGTCATACTTCTTCGACGCCGGTGAATACTCCGACTGCCCACGTCAGAGTGGCTGCATAGTCGTAGAGGGCGAAGGGGAAGGCGTCCGGGATGCCGATCGTGCTTTCCCGAGTGTCTGGCAGGCGGAGCTCGTCGAAGAGCGAGACGTCATGGCCCTGGAGCTGAAATGTGATGACGTCGTCGAGGTCTCGGTGGGAGCGCCTGATCGCGGCATTTTGGTCCGTGACCACCCGCGCGTCACCGTGCTCGGTGCTGAACTCCACAAGCGGTAGGTAAAGACCGGCTGCTGTGATCACGTCGGAGGGTTTGATGACCTCCGAACCGGGTGGGGGAGCGGGCTTGCACGCGGCAACCTGGGTTGCGACGTGGGACGCATAAACGGCGTAGGGGGTAGCTGCTCGGGCGAGAGCGATCAGCGTGTGCTCGTGGAACTGGTCGGCGATGGCGGCGAGGTCGTCGACGACCGCGATTGCTGGTGCGTTGCCCCCTGTGGCTTCCAGGTGCTGGGCGTTGGCTATGGCCTCATCCTCGAACAAGGATGCTCGGTTGACCGCGGCAGCGGCCGTGTTGCAAGCCACGCCCAGCTGTACGAGGGCTTCTCGTGCCGGCGCAGGAAGCCTTCTCCCCGCCTCGGGCGGCAGCACCTGCCGCAGCAACACACTCATTTGTTCTGCTGACCCCCAGCATCACAGCCGAACGGTGCGGCCCTGGTAGGAGCCGGTTCCCCTGTGCCCATCCAGCCTCGTGGACCACATCGGACCACTGAAGCCAGCTACCGAGCTGACTGCCATTGGCCAAGAGTCGATGGCGTGACCAAGACTCACAGCACTTTAAACGAGGCCAGCATCGCGAGCCACCCGTGGGCTCGCTCGCTGGTACGCCAGCACTCCAGAGCGGGAGTCGCGCAGGCTTTCGAAGGCCGGACCAGCTACGTTGCTGCGAACGGCGGGTTACGGCGACCGTGACCTTTCCCTCTGCCTCAGAGTCCGCCCACCAATGCGGGTTAAATCCGACCGGGACCTCAGCGGTGAAGACCGCTGGCCGTGCGGATGTGCCCGTCCTGGCCGCGTTGGCCGCCAGGACGGCGGCGGACACTCCTACCTCACGGTGGCTCGTACCGGACTCCCAGCGGCGTATTGCGGTCCTCGACGCATGGTTCCAGCTGCTGTTGGAACGGGCGCTGCAACACGGCTGCATCGACATGCTTGCCGACCGTAGCGCCGCCCTGGCCTGGATTGAGCCCGGCCCAGACCTGGAGCCTGGCAGCTTCCTTCTGCGGCTGAGCTCGTCCTGCGGCAAGCACGCCATCATGTTGCTCGGGTACCACTACCTCCTTCTCCGGCATCGACCGGCCACCAGCCACATGCGCCTGATTGTTCTGGCCGGCACCAACCCAGCCGGCATCGCCGAACTGCTGGCTTACCGACACCGCCAGCTCGACTCCGCAGCCACGCCCACAAGCGCGACAGCGGACAACCCCGCCCTTCGCGACCTCCTGATCACGAGTGGCTACCAGGTTGCCGAGTCCTTCCGACCCGCGGCAGGCCCGCAGTTGTGGTCGATGTGGCGCCCGGCCGCTCCGCCTCGTCCCCAGGCCCGGCCCGCAGCCGGGGCCGGGGCCTGAACCACTCGAGGACCTCTTATGGCGATCTCCGGTTGGGTCAACGGTCCCACGGATCTGCGCGACGAGACCCCCATCTTCACCGCGATGACCACGGCTGCTGGACCGGTTCCACCTAGCCCGATGACCGTTCGGCTTGGCCGTGACGCCGGGTTCTGCTGTCAGGGCCCACAGACCGGATACGCGGACTGGCGGCATCCTGAACGCCCCGACCCCGACATCGTGGTGGCAATCGAAGGCCGGCTGTCCAACCGGGAAGTCCTGCTCAACCGACTGGGACAACGGCGTACGCACGCGAGCGACGCCGACTTGGTGCTGCATGCGTATCGCCGATGGGGTCAGTTCCTGGTCGAGCAGATCGATGGGGTCTACGCCATAGCGATCTGGGACCATCTGCGCCGTCAACTGCTCCTGGTGCGCGATCCGCTCGGCGTCAAGACGTGGTTCTACTATCCGCTGCGCGACGGGAGCATGGCCTTCGCGACCAAAAGCCGCGGTCTGCTGGCCCACCCGAACGTCGAACCGGCCATCACCAGCGACGGACTTAACGAGCTGCTCGTACTCGGTCCGGCTCGAACCCCGGGACACGCGGTCGTGAATGGCATGCATGAAGTGCTGCCCGGCCACATCACACAAACCGTTCCCGGCCGCATCCGCACTCATCGGTACTGGCAGTGGCAGGCTGAGGCGCCCGAGAGCAGCATCAACGAGGTCGAGGCAGCCGCCGTTGTGCGGCGCACCCTAGCCGAGGCCACCGCCGCACTGCGCACCGATCCGGTCGGCGCCGTGCTTCTCTCCGGCGGCGTCGCTTCGGCATCGGCAGCTGCTCTCGCCACTCCACATCCCTCCGCCGAGCAGCGGCCTACTGCGTACACCATGGCCTTGGCCGGGCCATGGGGACTGCCGCCCGGCGCCGGTACGGATGTCACTGCTGCTGGCCGGGTAGCACAGCACCTGGCTCTCGATCATCGGCTGATCAAGGCCGACAAGAGCGATCTGCTCGACCTCGCCACGGCGACTCGCCGAATTCTCGATCTTCCTGGTGAACCTGCCCGCGACGCAGCCGTGTTCGGGCTTCTCAGCGCAGCAACCGTAACTGGCTCGAGCGTCGTGACCGGCGTCGGTGCCGACGCCGTCTTCGGTTGGGTGCCCAGCCTCAAAACCGCCGTCACGGACGTTCCCTGGCTGGGCTACGACGCTGGACCGGTTGCTCTGTTGTCGGCCGAGGCACGGATGCACATGCTGCCCACGGCCTACACAAAACAGCGCTTCGAGGATGCGATCTCCGCCATCCCCGCGGCAAAGGGGGTCTCTGAGGCGCAACGTGCGTGGCACCGCGATGCGTACTTGAATCTGAGTCACCGCCTGCCCGCCCAGGTGCGTCGATGGGACGAGCTCGCCACGGCCATAGGAATGAGCGTGCACAACCCGCTCGCCGACTGGCTACTCACTCAGCACACGCTCCGCTTTCCAGATCCAATCCGTCACCTGCGAGGTATGCGACTAGGTCTGCTCAGGCATGCGATCTCCGACCTGCTGCCCGCCGGTCTGACCTGGCTACCTGGCCGTGTCTTCCCGACCGCGACGGGGCTGCCCGGATGGCGAACAGTCCAGCGCGAACGAATGCTCGGGCTTCTTTCCGACTCCTCGCAGCCCCTGCAGCCGCTTCTTGATCCTGCCCAGATTCGACCGTTGCTCACCCGCGCGCCCGAGCACGCATACGGCGGACGCAGCGTCATAGCCCACCTCATCGAGGTCAACGCCTGGCTGGCCAGGCATCAGATCCGGGTCATCTGACCAACCCCGTGACTGCACCGCAGACCTAGCCGCGGCACCGCTCGCCTGTAGGGCGCCTGATTTACGAAGGAAGTGACGTTATGGGAATCGACGGTTTCCTTGCCGGCGATCGGACAGCCCGGCCTTCCCGACCTGGACGAGCCCGACCAAGGGCACCGCCGATCTGGGGTCTCGCCAGCGGTGGTTCCTGAAGTTCGAGCGCTGGTTTGGCGAGCCCTGCATGCCGCTCAACCTCTGATCCGCCAACCTCGTCCCGCCTATCAAGGAGTACGCCGCATGACGAACACCTGCACCCGCCTGGTCGCCACCGCCGCCACAGCGCTCAGCCTGACCCTCTCCGTCGCCACACCAGCTCTGGCCAGCGCCGACTGGCTTCGGTCGTGGGAATCGGTCCCGTATGGGCGCCTCTCTTGGGCCCGGGGAGGAGCGTTTCGTCATGATCAATGTGCGTGAGTTTGGGGCCCGCCCTGTAGACGTTGGCGGGTGAGCGCGAGC
>NZ_JAENHP010000048.1 GCF_016834655.1 Paractinoplanes ovalisporus | reverse complement strand
CCGCTCCGGCCTGCGGCCTACGCCACTGTCCCTCCGGGACAGACAAGCGCGAAACCCGTTGCTGCGCAACGGATTCCGGGACATCGGGAAACTTCGTTCCCCGCTGCACGGCAACTGCGTTGCCGGAAACCGTTGCGGCGTAAGGCTTTCAGAACTTCACGCCGTGAAAACCGTTGCGGCATAAGGGATTGCGCTCCGCGCAACCCGGAAACCGTTGCAGCGTAACAGATCCCCGGACCTGCGGCCCGGAAACCGTTGCGGCACAACGGAATCCGCCACGGCATCGACCGGCCTCACTCCCGGCGCCGAAACCAGCCGACCAGCGGCCCCGAGACATCGACAGACCCCAGCGCCGAGGCGGTCGAGGCATCGAGCGGCGTCGCGGGTAGGGCGGGGGTCCCCGTTGGCCGCGCGGGCATAGACCGCCGTGCCCCCCTCGGTCGCGGGCCGGATGCTGACGGCGGGCGATATCCGAGGTCGGCGGTTTGGGTCGGCCGGGGACCCCCTACGCCGACCAGGGTAGCGGCGGGGCCGCTGTGCGGGCCGCTCCCGGCCGATAAGCGGCGTGTCTAGGGGGCGAGTAAGGCCGGGGCTGTCCAGGGCCTCACAGGGCGTCTGAGCGGGCCGGGCCGACTAGGGCGGCCGGGGCATCGGCGTACGTCGAGCGGTGCCGCATCGTTCTCGGTCTGTATTGCCTGGTCAGGGCTAGGCCGGCGGTCGAGGGTCGTCGATCGGCGGGCGCGGCGGGGCGTGCTCATGGTCGGGGTCGAGCATGACCCGGCCGCAGTCGGCCGCGCGGCACACCCACTGCCTCCCCATCCCCCCGCAACAGTCCGCCGCGCCCCATGTCGGGACCGGCCCCGGGTGACCGGCGGGGCACTCCCCCGGGGCGTCCTCGGCCCACGTCGGCGGGCCGCCGTTGCGGCCGGGCCGCCGGATCAATCGCACCATCGGCCGACCGTACCGCCGGGCCGCCGGGCGGCCCCAGCTCGACCAGGACGGCCGACCAGCGGCCCGGGGTAGTCCAGGACACCCCCGGGCCTCTCAGACCGTCTGAGGCGGCACGGCCGACAGGTACCGGCCGCGCCGTTCGTCCAGGGTGGGCACCGATGCTCCCTGGTCGTGCGGGTCGGCCAGCCATTCAGCGATGCGGGCGTATTTCTCGGTCGTCGTGTGCCCGTCCCACGTCGGCCCGTACGCGGTCACGTGCCAGGAAACTTGACCGGTCGGCAGGTCGATATAGACCACCGGCCACTCTGTGCCGTACGCCGGATCAACGCCGATACCGGCCGACAGACCGGCGGCGACGGCGGCTCCCAGGGCGACCAGGACGGCGCGGTTCCGGCGGGCGTAGGCGTCGCCCTGGTCGAGCGCTTCCGCCGGGTCGAGCTGCCCCAGCTCGACCGCCATCGACGGATCACACGCGGTGATCTCCCGCAGGGCGGCGGCGAGCCGGTCGAGGGCTGCCGCAACGGCGGGATGGCTTACGGGCCAACCGATCCGGCCTCCGGGGTCACTGGTCATGGTCGGCCCGTTCCTCGGCCGCCTCGGGCAGCATCGGGCCGGTTCCCCGAGGCGACCGGTAGCCCCAAACCATGAGGCAGGCACCGACGATCAGGAGTAACACCATGCGGTTGAGCGCAACGCTTCCGGGCCGCACCTTGCTTGCGGCGTACAGTCCGCCGACCAGGGCGGCGGCGGCATAGCCGGACGCCAGTAGGGCGGCGAGGCGGGCGTGTTCGCACAGCGGCTCACGCGGGACGTAGGTCACTGGCCTTCATCTCCTTGAAGAGCAGGAAGATTGCGAATCCCACGAAGAAGACCCCGAGGATGCCGGACACGCATCGAACGATGTTGGTTGGCATCCAGAGATCGGCAATCTTGTCCGCCAGTTTGGCAACGCTGGCAAGCGGGCCGAGTCCTTCCGTGATGGCGTCAGCGATCGACTCAAATATTTGGTTGCCGTACTGACGGGTGGACGATTGGTGATTGTCGCTCGGGTCGCCGTCGAACCGTTGGGCCAGCCGGTCACCTAGGGGGGCGTTGTCCCCGGGGGTAAGCGGGTCGAGCCACCCCCCAACGTCGTTCAGCTGATCCTGAAAAGGGATCTCGCGCGGATTCATCGGGCCGGGCGAACCGGTCGGCCCGGGAATCGGGTCGCGTAGCGGGTCAACAGGTTGTGTCATCTCTGACCTTTCAAGGGGTAGCGAACTTCACGGCGTGAAGAAACGGCGGGGCTAGGCGTACCGAATATCTGGCAGTTCTTCCCCTTCCCTACTCGATGCTTGGCGGATTGAATGCGCGCAATTCACGCACGCGGGAACCGTGCCCTTTACCGCCGGATTAGACCAGGAAATTTCCACGATTACTCCGAGGCTCGGGCATTCCCTGCCCCCGACAAGAATCGGGCAGGCACCGGGAACCCTGCGGCGATGATCCGAGAATGAAAATCCGAGCGCTTGAATCAGCCGGGCAATAGGCACACTGCCCGATGATTTCGGCGCGGGCGGGCCGGAATTGTCCGGGGCCGCGACGGGGCGGGGCGACGAATTGCGGGCCGGTCGAGGCGTTCGGGAGTCCAGGAATTGCCGGGCCAAATCGCGCAGGGCGCGGGCGGTCGAGGGACCGGGGTCGTCGTCCTGGTCGGCGTCGTCCTGGTCGTCCTGGTCGAGCGGTTCGGCGTCGTCCTGGTCGTCGCCGTCATCGAGAGCGGCCGACGTTCGGGCACGGATCGACGCGCGGATAGCGGCGGCCCGTTCGGCGGCCGACAGCATCGGGAGCCGGTCGGCCGGGGTCGGCGCGGCGGCCGGGAGCTGCGCGGCGGCCCCGAAGAATCCGGCCCCGTTCGGGTGAACCTCGCGTGCCGGCGGGTAACCCTTCCGGCTCCCGGTCGTTGCGGCGGCCGGTCGAGGCGGCGCGAACCGGGGAGCGGCCCGAGGCGGCGGCGCGACCGGCGGCCCGGCGGCGGCTCCCCGGCGGGCGCTGGGGCCGACGCGGGCGGCCACGCCGCAGGTCTTGCACCGGACGGTCGAGCTGTCTGCGGCGGGCGACATAAAGCCATGACCGCAGGGCGGTAATAGGTACCGCGCAGCGGTCGAGGTAGCGGCCATTTAATTCCCCCCGTAAACCGGCCGGGCGTCGGCATGCGGCCCCGGTTTGCATGCATGCGGCCGACCCCCGGCCCTTTCCCGATGAATCTAAGCGCTCCCGCATGCATGCGGCCCCCGTTCTCGCATGCATGCATCGAAAGCATGCACAGAACGGGGGCCGCATTAAAAGGGCCAGAAAAGGGACCGAAAAGGGTGCGTTGAATTAGGCGGCGGCGGCCTGGTCGAGTCCCTGCCGGTACTCGGCGAGACGCCGGGCGTACGTGGCCCGGCTGATGCCCCAGCGGTCGAGGGCTTCCCGGGCGGCGGCGTTGAAGCCGACCCCCGGCCGGATCGATGTCGGTAGCCAGTCCGAGAAGGTCACGGGGGCGGTCTCATGGGCGGTGTCAGAGGCAGTCTCAGCGGCCCGCAGGGCCGGTGTCAGCATGCCCCAGCGGTCCCCGTTCGGGAGTCTCACGGGAGCTGTCTCACCGGTCTCTGAGACCAGCGCCGGAGCGGTGACCGGGGCCGCCTCGTGCGTTTCCCGGGCAGGGGAGAGGATCGATCCCACGGCGGCCACGCAACCGAGCAGGGTGTCCACGCACCAGGGGGCCGCCGTCCAGCGCCACCACTCCGCCAGGATGACCGCTCCCCCCTCGTCGGCCAGCCACCGAACGGACCGGCGGATTCCGGCGACCAGGGCGACGGCGGCGGCGATGCCGACCAATCCGTCTGCGTCGCGGAAAATCAGGTATTGCGCGACGGCGATGAAGATCCCGAATACGGTCGTCCCGAGAATGAATCGGCCACGTGATCCGATATTGCCGAGGTCGAGGCAATGAATTGCGGCGGCGGACATGATGATGAGAAAAGCGAGCATGGTTATTCTCCGAATTGGGTTTCGGTTCGTTCTGTTCGGCCGGGGTTCAATCGAGCCGAGCGGAGCGATTCTTTTTGCGCGTTGAAATGAGGCGGAAGTTCACGCCGTGAAATCGGCCGGGGCTATTTACTGCCCCCTGCGGCTAGTCCGCTGTGTGCTGCTGTCACAATATGGTTGCTCCGTGGTTGGGTCATGGAGTAGCCGGGCCGCATCGCGCATCGGGGTTCAAATCGAATGCGCGGGCGGCCCGCACTACTTTTCGGGTCCTAGTGCGGCCGGTAGATGTCGGCCCGGCCGTCAATGTCGATCACATGCACCGTGTGCGTTTTGTCGTCGATCCTGTAGGTGATCCGGTACGTGGATTTACGGGCAACCCACTGACCGGCGAGCAACGCCCGGAGCGGCTTACCGACCCGTCTCGGGTTTTCTCGCAGAGCACCGTGAATCAGTTCAAACGCAGCAACGGCAACGGCTTCCGGCAACTCTTCGGACAATGCCCGGCGGGCAGCTCGACCGATGGTTACCCGGTACCGATCGTCATCGGTCACGCGGCCGACCGGCCGAACCGCCTAGCCATAATGGCTTCCATTTCTTCAAGGGTGGTCACGTCCCCCGAGGCGGCGGCCGACTCCGATTCGGCAATGCGCGCCAGGGCGATCGGGTCACTGATCAGTGACAGGGTTTCCATGATGGATTCGTAGTCGTCGGCGGCGAGCACGACGGCGGCCGGTACGCCGTTGCGGGTGATCGTCAAGGCATCGTGCGTACGCACCACATCATCGATCAGGGCGGATAGCCGGTTCCGCGCCTCGGCAAGCGGTAGAACAGTCATAGCCATAATTCTAGCCAATCTCTCGATGTGATGCGAGGCATTGGGTGCGGCCGGTCGCGGGCCGCTGTGCGGGCCGTAGAGCGGTCGAGGCGGCCCGGGGGTATCGGCGTCCGGGGTCGGCCCCGTTCGGCCGGGAGCGGGCCGCACAGCGGGCCGGGCGGCCGGTCGAGGCGGGGCGGGTCGAGGCGGTCGAGGGCGACCAGGCCGACCACGGCGACGGCGATCACGGGCCGTGACGGGGATTCACCCGGAAGGGTGCCCCCGCCGGCCTCACCCGTTCGGGCGATCTCGAGTTCCGGCGCCGGGGCCGCGGCCGGGGCGTTTCCCCAGGTCAGCGGCGAGAACGCCGGACCGGCGGCGCGTCAAATCACGATTCGCCGATCGCACAGCGCGTTATATCGGCCGTCAGTTAAGTCCGGCCTTACCGTGATCAGTGTCGACATACACGCACGAAAGGTAGTGGAACACCGATGGCTCACCTGAGCGAAACGGAAGAGAGGGAGCTAGCGCGGTTGCTGGCACTCAAGAACGGGGCCGACGCGGAACCGGTGATCGTCCGGATGCCCGACAATCGGGAGGTGATCCTCCGGGGGAAGCACGCGGCGGATTTCCTTGTGCGGGAAGGGCTTGCGCTCCCCCGTACGGTCGCCAAGGCGACCGGCCTCGATGACGACGGGCCGGATGTGGACATCGACGAGGACGGCGACGTGACGTTGACCGGCGGCGGCCGGGGCGACGGCGAGCACAAGCGGCCCCGGTACTACTAGGGCGGGCGCACAGCGGCCCCGGGATCTTCACGGCGTGAAGTTTCCGGGGCCGCTTGCTGTCTGCTCTAGGGCACCCGTTCGGCCAGTGCCCGGATGTGCGGGATTCGCTCGACCAGGTGCCGCCATTCGTCAGGGGTGAGCCGTACCTGTCCCCCGGCCCCGTCCGGCCCCGGCTGCTCGATGACCCATACGTCCGGCACGTCGCCCGGGGCCGCGTGGAATGCGAGCGTGACCCTTTCGGACAGTGCGTAGCGGTGCTCGGTCATGTTGTCCCTTTCCGTTGCGGCGCAACCGTTCCCCGGGCGCGGGCCTTTCCGGCGGCTGTCTTGCATCGGGTACAGATCCCGAACCCGGACAGTAGGACGGCACCGGGGTATAGCCGGGAGTGGTCGTCGCCGGTTCGTTGGACGGGGACGCCGGTCACGGGGTCGGGTCGGACGGTGTGTAGGCCGCGCATGTCGGGTTGTCCGCATTGGTCACAGCGGTACTCATCGGCCGGTTCGTGAGCGGTGGAACCGTGGTCCCGTAGGCAGTCGAGGCAAGTGATTCCGGCGGTCGGGCACATCACGCAGGCCACGGCTACGGGTTGTGGCGAGGCGTTCAGGTGCTCGCACAGTGGTTGCGGCGTGGTGGTGACCAGGGCGAGGAATTCGCGGTGCCGGGCGGCGAGGCGGGGGAATAGTTCGTGCCCGTCGGTACGCCGTACGCCGTCGGTCATGCGTGAGTATGAGTGTATGAATCCGGCGGCGGCTAGCGCGGTTTCCCTATGTGCCGCAACGGTTCCCAGCCATTCGGCCGCCGTTGCCTCGGCCGCTTTCCGGTCGGCCGGTCGGGCGGTTTTCAGGGCGGCGAGGGTTGCGGCGGCGGTGTCGGCGGCGTCGGCCGCCGTTGCCTGCTCGTTGCGGTTCGCGCGGCGTTGTGTGCGGGCCGCTTCACGGCGGCGGCGTAGTTTCTTGTCGGCGGCCCTACCCATGTCGGCCATCCTTCCGCTAGGCATTCATCAATGGCAACGGGTTGAGGCGGAAAACGTTGCTGTGTAACGGATCGGCCGTCCGGGCAGTGTTGCCGGGACGGCCGGTCAAACGGCGTTCGTCAACTGCCGGCCGAATCGGCAGGCGTCAAATTCGTTGGGGCATAAGGGATTCCTACGCGGGCGGCTCGATGCCAAGAGACGCATACGCCCGGTCGAGGTGACCGCATACGGCGTCGCCCCGTGCTTTCCCGTCGCTGTGCGGGGCTAGGAACACGTCGTGATGCTCGTAATACTCGGCGTCGTCGGCGGCGGCGTGTCCCTCGATGACCGCGCACGCGGCGTCGAGCTGCCCGGCCAGCACGAGCAATTCAACGAGCGGTGTCACTTCGGAGCATGTGAGGTGCCGCATCGCTTCCCCGGAATGCGTCAGCCGTTGCCCTAGGTCGGCAATCACCCCTGCCGCTTTCTCGGCGTCGAGGGGGACGTGTCGGCATTGGGTGGGGATCTTCACGGCGTGAAGTTCCGGCGGGTCGGCGTCGAGGTCGAGGGCCAGCATCCCATACGCCGCAACGGTTTCCGGTTCCATGTCACCATTCCCGACAGCGGCGATAACGGCGTCCCGTTCGTCCAGCGGCACGGGGTCGGCAGGGTCGAGGGACGGACGCCAGACGACACGCAGCATGAGCCGACCATCCGGGCCGGTGTCGAGGCCGGTCACGATGCCGACCCGGCCGCCCTGGTCGGCCACGGCCGAGGACAGACCCCCGAAGCTAGGCCGCAAACCGAGCGGCCCCGGTTCCCCGTGCATCACGAATCCATCAGCGTCCAGGGTGCGGGGGTCGGCCGCCCGTTCGGCCCTGATGAGCGCTTCCCGGGCATGAGCCAGGATTTCTTTCGACCCCCGGGCGGTCGTCCCGTCCGCGTAGTCGGCCTCTAGCTGTCCATCGGGGAGCGTGCGCGTTCCGAGCCAATACCGTTGCCCTGTAAGGCAAATCATGTCGGCAGTGACGGCGGCAAGGTCGCGGGCGTCCTGTAGTTTGCTCACCGGTTCGGCTCCGATTCCGTTGGGGGATAAGGGTTTCCGGGGAAGTCTGGCACCGGGGGCCGACAGTTCCGGGCCGCTGGGGCGGCCGGTCGGCCCGGTTCACCCGAACGGTTCCGAGGCGGCCCGGCCGGTCGAGGCCGGTTCGGTCGGGTTTGCCCGTGTCTATGTGACTTCCGGTGACACAGACGATCGTCTCCGAGGCTGTGACCAGGGAAAACGCTTCCGGCGCCCAAAAGGCCGGCGGGCACGCAGAGTGAAAATCGCGCCCTGGTCGGGCAGCTCGACCAGGGCGACCGGCGGCCGGTCGAGGGCGGGCCGCTGTGCGGGCCGCAGGGCGACCAGGGCGGGCTGGGGCTACCGGCGTCCGGGGTCGGCCCCGTTCGGCCGCGAGCGGGCCGCACAGCGGGCCGGGCGGCCGGTCGAGGCGGGGCGGGTCGAGGCGACCGGCGGCCGGTCGAGGCGGGGCCGCTGTGCGGGCCGTAGAGCGGTCGAGGCGGCCCGGGGGTACCCGTGTCTAGGGTCGGCCCCGTTCGGCCGGGAGCGGCCCGCACAGCGGGCCGGGCGGCCGGTCCGGTCGAGGCGGTCGAGGGTTAGGCGGCGGCGTGACGTTGCACGCGGCCCGTGCCGGTTCGGCGGGGCGGGGCGGCCGGGGGCGGGGCGGGGTGCTTCCGTTCCCAATCGGCGGCAAGCCGGTCGAGGGCCTTAAGCCATGCCGTGTGTTCCCGCTCGATTTCGCGGCCCGATTCGTCGGCCATGCCTGTCTCTCTGATCCGTTGGGGCGTAACAGGATCAGGCTAGCGGGACAAACGGGCCGGGGCCGGACCGATCATCGGTCCGGCCCCGGTAGGGCGGTGCGTGTTGGTGCTAGGTGTGGTCGGCCGCTACTTGCGCGGCGGCGGCACGAGCGGCGGCCCGGCCGGTCGAGGCCGGTTCGGGTTCGTCGTACCACTCGTCAAGGTCGCGCTGATCGGGCGTCGTGCAGTCGAGGACGACGGTCGGTAGCTCACCGAAAAGGATTTGGTAGTTGGACGGGAAGAAGATCGTTCCGTCCGGGAGGCGCACGGCGAGCCGTCCCATCGAGTAATCCGCTCCACGCACACGGACGCCGATGTCGCGGATGGGGCCTTTTTCTGGCATTGCTGGTGACCTTTCGCAAGAGGCGGGGCCGGGCCGATGATCGGCCCGGCCCCGGGGGCGGTGCGGATTACTCGGCGGTGTCGGCCTCGGCGTCGTCCTGGTCGGCGGCGACCAGGGCGGCGGCGATAGCGGCCCGCGCGGCGTCGCTGCCGAACCGCAGTCGCAGGGCCTCGATGATCGTGGCGTCGTCCTGCTTTGCCAGTACGTCCAGGAGCCGTTCGGCCGCCGTCTGTTCGGCCGCCTCGGGGGCGTCGTCGGCCTCGGGGGCGTCGTCGGCCTCGGCCGGGGCGGGGGCGTCGTCGGCCTCGGGGGCGTCGTCGGTCACGCCGTCACGGTCGCGCTTGTACTGCTCCCAGAGTTCGATCTGTTCGGCGTCGGGGATCGTCACGCCCGGTTCGGGCCGCTTGACGCCGGTCGTCTCGGCGATGCGCGCCTTGATCTTCACGATGAGGTTCCGGGCGTCTTCCAGGGTCATCGTTCCGGCCCGGAGTTCGTCGCGCAGGGCGGCGCAGAGGCGCAGCAGGTCGAGGCGCTGACTGACGTAGGACGCGGGCCGGGAAAGCCGGTTCGCCACGGTCGAGGACTTCCCGCCGACCGCTTGCCGCAGGTCTTCGATCTGCTCGGCCTCTTCGAGCGGCGAGAGGTCGAGGCGCTGCAAGTTCTCGATGGCCGTGAAGGCGAGCATGGTTTCCCGGGCCGCCATGTTGTCCTTCACGACGATTTCCAGGGTCTTGACGCCGTGCTCCCGGGCCGCCGTGAGGCGGCGTCCGCCGGGGATCTGAACGTACTTAGCGGCCCCGATCTTGTCGGCGTGCTCCGTGCCGTACTCGGCGTCCCACGCGGCCCGGCTGATCACGGCGATCGGGGAGATCTGCCCCTTCTTGAGCGACGCGGCGAGTTCTTTGATCTCGCGTGCCTGGTCGGCGTCGTCCAGGTCGATCACGCGACGGTTGAACGGGTTGAACGCGATCTCTTCGACCGGCACGGCGAACGGGACGCCGGACGGGGCGGCCGGAACTTCACGGCGTGAAGTCTTGGCCGGGGTCGAGGCGGCCGGGGCGGCGTCGCCCTGGTCGGGCGGGGCGGCGTTCCCGCGACGGTTAGCGGCGGCGTTAGCAAGCTGCTTGGTGAGGTCGATTCCCATGATGATCAGATGGCCTTTCCGTAGCCGAGAGACTGACAAAGGTTGGTGATGTCCGCCGCCGCATTCCGGGCGATGCGGTTTTCCTTGTAATCGAGAACGGTCACGCCTTCCAGCGCTCCCCGTGCGTGCAACTTGTAGTGCCGGACCATGGCGGGGCACAGCGGCCACCCCTGCCCCCGGGCGAAGTCAGCGAAGTAACGGGCCTCGGACGGGTCGCCGGGCGTCCAGTTGTTCAGGATGATCACGAACGGCTTTCCGGCCGCCTTGACGATCTCCACCGTGTCAATCGTCGGCTCGATGGAAAGCGCGGTGCAATCCATCGGGATCAAAACGTCGTCGCACTCTTCAAGAGCCGCATGCAAGAGCGGTTCTTCCAGGTTGCCCGCACTGTCAATGAATGCGTGGTCATGGCCGAACGTCCGCAGGGCCGGGAGCTGTCCGGCGTCGTCAATGGCGGCGTAGTCGAACGGCGTTTCCGCGCCACGTCCTTCGATCTGGCGAACCCAGAAACCGACGCTGTGCTGCTTGTCGATCGACGCGACCAGGACGGCCGGGGAGCGGTCGAGCCGGGCGGCCGGGGTGCCGGGGATTCCGAGGATCGACCGGTTCGTCTGAGCGGCGACATTCACGCCTAGCGTCGTCTTACCGACGCCACCCTTCCGGTTCGCCCAAAGGTGCAACTGTGTCACTGCATTACCTCTCCGTATGCTTTCGGCCCCGGCGGGGCCTACTTCGTAGCGGTGCCAGGACAGGAGTAGTCGAGCCGGGCCGGACACGCAAGTCACGACATCACGGCGTGTCGGGCTGAAATCTTCACGCCGTGAAGTTCACGCCGCGCGCCGCCGATCGGGCGCGGTCGATCTGTACGGGAACCTTTCCGAATCGGTCCGATGTGCAAAACCGCAGGTCAAGGCCGTGCCGGCACGGGGGTCACGTATCGACGCACGCGAGCGCGGACGGGTCGGGTGAATGAGCGCAGGCCGTGACGGTGGCCGATGCGGCGCCGGGAATCCGGCGTGCCGAATTTCACGGCGCGAATTTCACGGGATGGGATGATGTTACGGTGTGTCGCAGCTTGTTTCAGCGTGCGACATGAGAGAGGGTAGCGGCATGAGTGCTAAGAGGTGGACGATGCAACCGGTCGGGAAGATCGGTGAGCGTCTGCAATCGGCCGTTGACGATCTCCGCGATGAGGGGCTAGCGGCGAGCGAAGCGGCGGCCCTGACGTTGATTGTCGCCCGTGGATTGGACGTTATCGAGGCGGAGCGGGCGAACCGTGCCGTACGTCCTGAGCAGACAGACCGGCCGTGAACTTCACGGCGTGAAGTTCGGAAGGGGTACGCGGTGAGCCTGAAACGGGTCAAGGCGATCGACGTTAAAGAAGGCGATTCGTTGCCGGGCGCGGGTTTCGTTCTCTTTGATGCCGACCGCATGGCGGACGGTCGAGTTCGGATCGTCACGCGGCTACGTACGCAGCTATTGGAGTCGGACGCAGACGCATGGATTGAAGCGCCGGAAGAAACCCCCTGAAACGCAACCGGCCCCACGGATTGCGCCCGTGAGGCCGGTCCCTACCAATGAGGAGAGTCCAGTATGACAGAGGCTAAGCGGCCAACGGTGACCGTGGATTACAGCGCCGAGGCACCGTGCGAATTTGACTGCAATCACGTGACCGGCATTTCCACGCGGGTACGGGTTGACGGCGTGCCGGGGCATTTCGGTTGCTGGGAACGGAAGCAAGCGGCCGGGCCGGTCGAGGGCGACCAGGGCGACGCCGGGCCGGTCGAGGGCGACCAGGGCGACCAGGGCGACCAGGGCGACGCCGAGGCGGCCGAGGCCGGGCCGGAAACGTTGCGGTTCCTGGCCGATCTCGAAAAGCGGTTCGCCCCTAAGCGCCGGTCAACGATTAAGGGTCGTACGGCGATGAATCCGCCCTACTGGCGGCCGACCCTGCCGGGCGCTATGGAGTTGGTGCGATCGTCGTCCGGCTGGTCCTGGTCGCGTGAGTACGCCGGGGCAACGGTCACGCTCGACCGGTCCGGCGCATGGATCTCTGCGGCGTCGTCTGTGGACGTTGCGCACGGCAAGCTAGAGCACACCGGGCCGGGCGACCATCGGCGGCCGGGGATCTACAAGGTTGCCGTCTACCCGTGGAACGGCGACGGGCCTAACCCGTTGGGTCACGTGGTCGAGGGCGAATCGGAAGTGTGGGTCACGTGGCCCCGGTTCTCGCTGCTGGTCGAATTGGCCGAGGCGAACCGATGGCCCGACGCGGTGTGTGTGGACAGTTGGACCGGCGACCCGGTACGGCTCCGCGATTGGGCGACCCATGTCAACGCGGCCCGTACCGAGGCCATCGAGCGGCACGGCCGGGACAGCGACGAATACAACGCGGTCAAGGTGGCTTTCTCGCAAGCGGTCACGCTGATGACCGGCAAGAGCACTCCCGGGCAGCCTCGGACGTACCCGAAGTCACCGGTTCACCGGGCCGATTGGGGCTACTCGATTCAGGATCAGGGCGCGGTGACGTTGTGGCGCTGGCAGGACGATTGCCGGGCGGTTGCCCCGGAATTTCCGCCGGTCGCTATGCGCAGCGTCGATGAGTTGGTGATTCCGTCAGAGGCATTGCCTATCGTCACGACTAAGGAACGGCCCGGCGGCCGGAAGCCGTTGCAGATCGATCCGACCGGTACGAAGTTGGGCACGTTCAAAGTCAAGGGAGACGAGTAAGCCGTGGGAAAGGTCAAGACCGGCACAACGTCGGAATACGACGCAAGCGATGAGGTCGAATTGGTCGATTCGCTCGATGAGGCCGAGGAAACCTACGGCGGCGGGACGCCGACCCGGATGGGCATCACGGCGGACATCGAATGGGCGGGGACGCGGAACCCCCGGGCGAATCGCTCGACCACTCTCGACGGTCTGAACCTGCGGCCGGTCCTGACGGCTCTTGCCGCGTACCGGGCGGCGGTCGGCCGGGTGGCCGAGGCGGGCCGGGGCATCGAGCGGGCCGAACGGGCGTACGGGGCGAAAGGGTGGCACGCACAGTTGGTCGCCATCGAGCGGACACGGGCGGGCCGGGCGGCGGCCGACAGGGCGGGCCTCAACCCCACCCGCCGGACGTTTGAGCGATGGATGTCGGGCGGGCGGCCGAACGCGGCGAACCGGGCGCGCATCGCCGAGGCGTACGGGTCGGTTCGGGCCGAACGGGTCGAGCGGGAACGGGGCGCGGTCGGCCGGGCACAGTCGGCGGCGGCCAGTGCCCGTCACGCGGTCGCGCAAGCCCTCTCGGCGGCGGTGTCCGACCGGTACGGGGCAGAGGTTCGGTTCCGGGAAATCTCCAATCTGACGTTCCATCCGTAGCCGGTAACCGGCACATCGAGCGGGCCGCCCTGGTCGTCCAGGGCGGCCCGTTCCGTGTCCGGGCATAGGCGGGTTAGGACACGCCGGTACGGGGCCGCTACGGGCGTCTGAGCGGGCCGGACGGATACATTCACGAGGTCTGTTGTCGGGCCGGGTCAAAACCTGTACCGAATATGAGCGGGTAAAGGGTGCTCACGACGGCGTCCGAAATCGCCTAGGCACACCTGCCGGGGCTCGACAACAGACACACGATCGGCCGGTGCCTCGGGGGGAGAGGTACCGGCCGATCGCCGTTCCGGCCGCCGGTCGGCCGCGCGGTCGAGCTGGCCGACCAGGGCGACGGCGTACACAGAACGTGACGGGCAAAAATCGACGATCGTGGTCCGGCCGGCGTAGCCCTGACCAGGCAACAAAGATCCCGAACGATGCCGCGCTGGTCACGTTAGGTCAACGCACGGTTACATAGACAGCGCCAATATTTCCGGGCAGAAAGTTCTGGCGTGTTGGGTGTGACAGAACGTGTTTCCTGATCTACTTGTACCGATAGTGCACCGGTATAGGGAGCGATGAAGCCACATGGCCGTACGTGACGTGCGTAAGAGCGTGACGCTGGACAGCGACTTAATCGAGCTGGCCCGCAAGCGGGCTGGACTTCCCGAGGACACGAGCGACGCCGCCGTGATCCGGTACGCGCTAGCGATGATGGCCGGGGCCGATGAGTTGACGTTGGCGCGGCAGCTCGACAGCACTAAGGGGAAGGGATCTCCGAAGTGGAACGGGCAGAGCGCGCGGCGGCCGAACGTGCGGCCTTCTCGCTGGTCGACCGACCAGACAGACAAGAGGCGGGCCGCATGACGTAGCCCCAGAAAAGGGTTCGGCCCGGCGCTACCAACGCCGGGCCGAGAAAGCCCAGATCATCCGGCCGGATTTTCAAGGCATTTTCTGCTGCAATTTTGGAGCCTATTCCATGACGTCGTTTTGCCGCCACTTTGACGGCCAGAATCACCATAGTAAGTCTTGTGAACAGTTTATCGGGACCGGCGCACCGATCGCGCGGACTTCACGGCGTGAAGTTGCGGGGGTCGGCCGATGAGCGGTTTCCGCAAGCCATCCGTGAAGTGCCCGCACAATCGGGCACGGGTCGCCCCGGTCGAACCGGGCCGCCGTTGGCGCATCGAGATCGACGGGGAACCGTACACACTCGACCCTGATCGGACATGGGCGCGGTTCGCCACGTCCGACCCGGCCGACGCCGATTACGAACTGACGCGGACTCTCGGCGCAATCATGCTCGCCCATGCGCGACAGGTGCTCGGGGACTACGGCGTCACGGCAGACGAGTACATCGATGAAGTCCGCGAGATGTACCGGGCCGGAAAGCTCGTCATCGAGCGGGGCCGCGCCTACCCCGGTAAGCCGGTCCTCGACGCCATCGGCCGCGTGATCGGCTCCCGGCGGTTGACCGATGCCGAGGCGGCGGCCGAGGCGACCCGGATCGATCAGTCATGGCGGGCGGCGACCGAAAACGATCGGGGGGCGGCGTGATGGCTAAGCGTCCTCTTTGCACCGCCGGGACTATGCACACGTATCGAGGGATCGGGCGGCCGGTGATTTGCGGGCGGCCGGAGGGGCACGACGGCAAGCATTCGGATCGACACGGACATGGGGCCGGGCGGCATCGGTGGGTCGAAACCGCCCCCCTTCCCTGCGGCTACCGGGAAAGCTGCTCTGACGCTTCCGTCAAGGTCTGGCTACTTGCGACCGGCTGGACGGCGATTTGTGCCAGGCATGAGCGGCAGGCGCACGCCCGAGCGTTCCACGGAATCCGGCTCGTTGGCGGGGGTGCGTGATGGCGGCCCCGTTCGTAGACGAGTTGATCGACCACCGACCGGGCATTACGGCGGCTGTCCGGCGGCGGCGTGGGTTGTCCGATGCGGACACTTCGGCCGATCTCACGCCGGAAGAGTTCACGGTGCTGTTGGAACTTGCACAGCGGGCCGACCCTAAGACACGCGAGTGTTTCGGCGGGGCCGATACGTTCGCCCGACTGTTCGGCATCGGTGACAAGTCGAACAACCGGCGCAAGTTCGATGCGCTGGCAGATAAGGGGTACGAGGTCCGCGTACCGGTCGGCCAGAAGAAAGACGGGTCGCCGCTGTACGCGAACCGGCATCACGCGGCGACGTTCCGTTTCCCTGAGCTGTGCAAGAGTCCGGGGGCCGACGGATTCCATGACCGGGCGTTGTGCTTCCCGGGGGAGCGCTCGACCATCGGAGCGGTTGAGGCGGGGGCGGTCGATGCGCCGCCGGTCGATGCCGACGAGCTAGCACCGGCCGCATTCGTCACGGATATCCGCGATATCCGGGCGCGGGTCAACGCAGACACGTTGCGCATGTGGTCGGCCGCCCACATTGGGCGGGCACTGGCGGAAGCTGTGCGGCGGGGTGCCCCGGACAGTGAGGCACGAGAAGCGTTGCGGGATATGGCGGGCCGGGCGTATGTCAAGGCTCCCGGATTCCTGACGGGCAGCAATGCCGGTATGGAGGCCGATTGGTTCACGCTGGCCCGGCGGAACCGGGCCGGTACGGCGGCGGCCGACGTTTCCGCCGTGAAGCTCGGGCCGCCGCAGTGCGATTTCAGCGACGACGGTTCGGGTCATTGCACGAAATGCACGCTGCCTAAGCCGAACGCGCGGCACCTTGGAACGCCGCTCCCAACGGCGGAACCGGCCGGGACCGTTCTGCCCTTTCCAGCGGGCCGGGCGAAGCGTCCGGCCTAGCTGATTTCCACCCGATGCCCGGGACCGCGACCAGCGGCCCCGGGCATCGGCGCGTCTAGGGCCGGTCGGCGGCTAGCTCGTCGCTTAGGCCGTCCTGGTGACGAGCTAGGGCCGGTCGGCGGCCAGCTCGTGCCCTGATCGCGCGGTTTGCCTTTCGGGCCGGGGCGGCGATCGACGAACCTCGACCGCCGGCCTAGCCCTGACCAGGCAATACAGATAAAGACTGATGCGCCCTGGTCGCCCTGGTCGCCCTCGACGCCGGTCGCTCTGGTGACGAGCTAGCGACCAGCGACCGGCTGCCCGGCTAGCTCGTCGCTTAGGCCGTCCTGATGACGAGCTAGGGCCGGTCGGCGGCCACTGTTCTAGCTCGTCAGTTAGACGCGGGGAAGTGACGAGCTAGGGACCGGCTAGCTCGTCAGTTAGACGCGGGGAAGTGACGAGCTAGGAACGGTGGCAAATTGCGGCTAGCTCGTCAGTTAGGTGCGGGGAAGTGACGAGCTAGGGACCGGCTAGCTCGTCACTTAGACGCGGGGAAGTGACGAGCCAGGGGTTTAAGGGGGAGGGGAAACCCTCACCCCCTCCCGTTGGTCGGGGGTGAGGGGTGCGGGGAAGGGAATGGCTGACGCCCTCCCAACCTCAAAAGATCAACCCCGACCCGGACGGGCGAAGTGACGAGCTAGGCGACGGGCCGCCGGGACGGTGATCGAGTAAAGGCGAAAAGCGCATCGAGGGCCGATGGTGGACCGGCCGGGCGGGGTACACGGCGGCCCTGAGACGGCCCGGGAAGGGCGGGGGGTACCTCGGGTATGCATCCGGCCTATTTCGGGCTCCCACGGGCCGTACCGCCGGGCGGACGGGGCATGCCTGTCCGATCCTGATCACTCGGCGGCGGCCCCGAGGCCGGTGCTCCCCGGTCGCCTCGGTCGCCCTGGTCGGCTCGACCGCTTCCGACCGCAGTCCTCCGATCGACGACCCTCGACCGCCGGCCTAGCCCTGACCAGGCAATACAGATCGGGAACGATGGTGTTTCGCTCGACGGCGGCCGATGTTCTGGCCGTCCCGGTCAGCCCGACCGCCTCAGAGGCGCTGTGCGGCCCTGCGGGGCCTCGGGGGTACCCGTGCCTACGGTTGGCCCTGGTCGACCGGGAGCGGCCCGCACAGCGGCCGGACGGGGCAGTCTCGACCCCGGTCCCTGCCCCGCCCTTGACCGCCTCGACGGGCCGCCGGTCGCTGATGCCCTCTCGGGGCCGCCTCGACCGCCTCGGCGCTGGGGTCTGTCGATGCCTCGGGGCCGCTGGTCGGCTGGTTTCGGCGCCGGGAGTGAGGCCGGTCGATGCCGTGGCGGATTCCGTTGTGCCGCAACGGTTTCCGGGCCGCAGGTCCGGGAATCCCTTATGCCGCAACGGGTTTCGAGAAGCGGCCTATGTCGATGCGGTGCCGTGTCGCTGAATCCCTTATGCCGCAACGGTTTTCACGGCGTGAAGTCCGGAAACCGTTGCGGCACAACGGGTTTTGGCAACGCAGTTGCCGTGCAGCGGGGAACGAAGTTTCCCGATGTCCCGGAATCCGTTGCGCAGCAACGGTTTTCGAGGGTGTCTGTCCCGGAGGGACAGTGGCGTAGGCCGCAGGCCGGAGCGGCGGCGGGACGCCGCCCCGCTTCGCGGTGGGCGGCG
>NZ_JAENHP010000047.1 GCF_016834655.1 Paractinoplanes ovalisporus | reverse complement strand
AACAACTGCCAAAGGAATCACCCACCGAACTTAACCCCTAGAAAGAGGCAAGCCGGCCGGGGTATTACTTAATTGGCACTGGCTTATCAAGCACCCTGTTGAGTTCTCAAAGAACAACCACACCCGGCTGACCGCTCCGGGGCACTTCTAAAACCTTACCCGCTGCTTTCCGTTCTGCCAAATCCGGGTCCGTGACCCGAATTCGCCATCACCAAAAAGGCTTTGGGCACCATTAATAGAACAGAACTCCCCGCACCAATTTCGGCACAGTGGGTCACCCTGCTTGTTTCAATGGGTTCCTCCAGGACGGCCGCGCCGGGCCTCCGAAGAGTCCCGCTCGCTCGCCCGTTCCCCTGGCGGCTCGGAAAACATTACCCGCTGTTCCTCCCACCGCCAAATCGACCCCCCATGTCGCGCGTCACTCCTTCGGGGAGGGCCGGCTCCCACCCCGCGAACCACCGGCTCCGGACCGCCTGACGACGGAACACGGCGTGCGGCAGGGCAGGCTCCGCCCGTACGGGAAACTAGGTTTTGACGGTATGGACGACGTCGTGGCGGATGTCTGTGCGCGGATGGGGCTCGACGGCGGCGACGCGTGCCTCGTTCAGCGGTCGGCCAACGTGCTCTTCCGGCTGCCTGGGGAAGGCGTCATGCTGCGGCTCTCGCCTCAGTCGGTCGACGGGCTGGTCCGGATCGCGCTCGACCTCGCAAGAGCAGGGGTTCCGATCGGCGAGCTGACCTCCCGCGTACCGCAAGCGCTTGTCTCCGGTGATTGGCGGGCGACCGCCTGGGAGCTGCATCCGGCTCTGGACGGGCGCCTTCCGGCCGCGGACCTGGCCCGTCCGTTGGCGGCGCTGCACGCGGCCAAGCTCTCCGGGCTACCCGGGTGGGACCTGGTCGGAACGATCCGCGACTTCCTGGCACCTTTGCGTTCGGTCGGCTCGGCCTGGGCGTACGAACGTCTCGGCCTGCCGACGGCCGAGCTGGTCGAACGGTTGCTGGCGCGGTGCGACGAGATCGAACGGGCACTCACCACGGTGGCGTGGACGCTGCCGACGGGCACGGTCCACGGGGACGCCCACCCGGGGAACCTGCTGCGCGCGACGGACGGACGGGTGCTGCTCTGCGATCTCGACACGGTCGCCGAGGGACCGCGCGAGGTCGACCTCGTGCCGGCGGCCCATGGAGTCGCGCGGTTCGGCCGTGATCGTCGGGACTACGAGAGCTTCGCCGAACGGTACGGGTTCGACGTGCTCGGCGCGCCCGCCTGGCCGGTGCTGCGGCGGTTGCGGGACTTGCAGCTGGCGGTCTACCTGCTGCCCCGTCCGCCGGCCGACCCGGTCGCCTCCGCGGAACTCGAACACCGGCTGCGCACCGTCCTGGACGGCGACGACAACGCCCGGTGGCACCGGTTCACGGCCTTCGCCTGACAGGTCCCGCGCGCGCCCTGGATCGCCCTCCGCTGGATCGCCCTCCGCACGCGCCCGTGCCCGTCTCGGGGTCGCCTCCGCGCGCACGTGGTTCACGTCCCCCCACCTGATCCACCCACCCGGGGGTTCTGACATGGCCTAGCCAGCCCACCCGCCCGGGGTGCGGTCGGACCCTACCGGAGAACGCGCAGCTGTAGGGGTCGTCCACAAGGCGGCGCGAGGTCGGGCTCGAAGTTGTCCACAGGGGTCCCCGCGCCAGGTTGTGAGGGTGTGGGATGTAGGGACCTCGCACCGGCGGGGCGCTGTGGGATGGAGCTGTTCATGACTGAGGCTGACCTCGTCTTCGCCGACGGGAACGTCTTCACGGGGGACGAGCGCGGGAGCAGTTGGCTTGCCGTGAAGGACGGGCGGGTCCTTGCGGTTGGCGGCGACGAGCTTCGTACGTACGTGGGTGGGCGCACCGAAGTGGTCGAGCTCGGTGGGCGGCTGCTGATTCCGGGGTTTCAGGACGCCCACATCCACGCGGTGATGGGTGGCGTGGAGCTGGGGCAGTGCGATCTCACGGGGACCACCGACGTCGAGGAATACCTGCGGCGGCTGCGGCGGTATGCCGACGACAACCCCGGCGCCGAGTGGATTCTCGGGGGTGGGTGGTCGATGGAGAGTTTCGAGAACGGGATTCCGGATCGGCGGCTGCTCGACTCCGTGGTTCCTGACCGGCCCGTCTATCTGCTCAACCGCGATCACCATGCGGCCTGGGTCAACACCGTGACGCTCGAGCGGGCCGGCATCACGGCCTCGACTCCCGACCCGGCCAGTGGGCGGATCGACCGGGAGAGCGACGGCACCCCGGTCGGCGCGCTTCAGGAAGGGGCGATGGAGCTGGTCGACGTGCCGGACATGACGGATCGGGAGAAGTACGACGGGCTGATGCGGGCCCAACGGCTTCTTCTGTCGCTCGGCATCACGGCCTGGCAGGACGCCATGCTCGCGGCCTCCAACGGATATGCCGACGTGTCCGATGCGTACGTGCGGGCGGCTCGGGAAGGCACTTTGATCGCGAGCGTGGTCGGGGCGCTCTGGTGGGACCGCGATCTCGGGGCCGAGCAGATCGACGAGCTGGTCGGCAAGCGGGAGCAGCTGTCGGTGGGGCGGCTCCGCTGCGACACGGTGAAGATGATGCTGGACGGGATCGCGGAGAACTTCACGGCGGCGATGACCGAGCCCTATCGGGACGCGTGCGGCCATGCCACGGGCAATCGGGGGTTGTCGTTCATCGATCCGGGGGCGCTTCCGGCGTACGTGACCGAGCTCGACCGGCTCGGTTTTCAGGCGCACTTCCACGCGTTGGGTGACCGGGCGGTGCGGGATGCGCTCGACGCGGTGGAGGCGGCGCGGGCCGCGAACGGGACGACTGACACGCGGCCGCACCTCGCTCATCTGCAGGTGGTGCATCCGGACGACGTCCCCCGGTTCGCGCGGCTGGGGGCGACGGCGAACATGCAGCCGTACTGGGCCGCGCACGAGCCGCAGATGGACGAGCTGACGATCCCGTTCCTCGATCCGGCCGCGGTCGGCCGGCAATACCCGTTCGGTGACCTGCGGCAGAGCGGGGCGAGGCTGGCCGGTGGCAGCGACTGGCCGGTGAGCACGCCCGACCCGCTGCAGGGCATCCACGTGGCCGTCAACCGGGTGCTTCCGGGCGAGAAGCGGGAGGCGTTCCTGCCCGAGCAGCGGCTCGACCTGCGGACGGCGTTGACGGCATACACGGCGGGTTCCGCGTACGTGAATCGGCGCGACGACACCGGGAGTCTGCGCCCCGGCTATCGGGCCGACCTGACGGTTCTCGATCGCGACCTGTTCGTGCACCCGAAGGAGGAGATCGGCGACGCGAAGGTGGAGCTCACCTTCGTGGACGGAAAAAGGGTGTACGGCTGACCAGGCGCGCGGTGGGTGCGCCGGGCGGTCAGGTTCGGGGGTGGGAAGGCGGGGTTCGGGTGGCGGAGGCGGGGGCCAGGCGCTGGGCCGGGATGACGACGCCGGGCGTGGCGGCTCGCGGGACCAGGGCGTGGACGACGCCGAGCAGGCCGAGGACGGCGATCGCGTCGACCCAGTAGTGGTTGCCGGTGACGACCACGACGACCAACGTGATCGTGGGGTGGGCCAGCCACAGCCAGCGCTTCCAGCCGGCGGTGGTGGCCATCAACGCCAGGGCCACCACCACGGCCCAGCCGACGTGCAGGGAGGGCATGGCCGCGTACTGGTTGGAGAGGGTGTCGCTGGACGGCGAGCCGTAGACCGAGGGGCCGAACAGGCGGCCGGTGTCGACGATGCCGGCGAAGGTCAGCATGCGCGGCGGCGCCAGCGGGTAGAGCGCATGGATGACCAGGGCGAACGCGGTCAACGTGGCGAGCGTCCGGCGCATCCAGAGGTAGGTCTCGGGGCGGCGGACGTACATCCAGATCAGGGCGGCCGCCGTGGCCGGGAAATGCACGTACGCGTAGAAGGTGTTGGCGGCCCGCACCCACCACTCGTGGCTGAGCAGGCGGGCCTGGATGCCGGCCTCGCTGGGCAGATGCAGTGCGCGTTCGAAGTCCCAGACCGCGGAGGCGTTGTTCATCGCCTCGGTGACGTGGCCGTCGACGAGCAGACGGCCCAGCTTGTAAGCCAGGAACAGCGCGGCCACGAGAGCGAACTCCCGAAGCGCGCGACGTATCGCGATGCCGTTCACGTGCACCCCCAGACGATCTCGCCGGAAGATCGCGAGCCCCCGTACGGCCCGGATCTCCCAGGATCGTCCAGATATTGCAGTGCACGCAAACTTTCACAGTGAGAACTGAGTCACCGTCACAGCCTGGTCACAGCAAACGTCGGACGACGCCGATACAAAGATCATTCAAATTTCCGGCGAAGATACCAACGGGATGCAAAGACTCGAGATCAGCTCCTCGACCGAGATCCCGAACGTTTCGACGACCCGGACGCCCTCCGCGCCGATGGCAAATGTGGCCACATCGGTGTAAACCCTGCTCACGCAGCCACGACCGGTCAGCGGATAGGTGCACTCGGGGACGAGTTTCGGGCGGCCATCCTTGGCGAACAGGGTCATCATCACGAAGACCTGCTTGGCGCCGATGGCCAGATCCATGGCACCACCCACGGCGGGGATGGCGTCGGGGGCGCCGGTCGACCAATTGGCCAGGTCGCCGGTCACGGACACCTGGAAGGCGCCCATGACACAGACGTCGAGGTGGCCGCCGCGCATCATCGCGAACGAGTCGGCGTGGTGGAAGTACGAGGCGCCGGGCAGCTCGGTGACCGGCTGCTTGCCGGCGTTGGTCAGGTCGGGGTCGATCTCGTGGCCGGTCGCGGGCGGGCCCATGCCCAGCATGCCGTTCTCGGTGTGCAGGATGACGCCGCTGCCGGGACGCAGGTAGTCGGCGACCGTCGTCGGCTGGCCGATGCCCAGGTTGACGTAGGCGCCGTCCGGAATGTCCCGGGCGACGTTCGCGGCCATCTCCTCGCGGGACAAGCTCATGCGGGCTCCTGCCGATCGGCGGGCGCGGAAGACGCGGCGGGCGCAGTCGGCGCGGAAGACGCGGCGGGCGCAGTCGGCGCGGAAGACGCGGCGGGCGCGGACACGGCTACCAGCCGGTTCACGAAGATGGCGGGGGTCACGACCGCCTCGGGGTCGAGGGCGCCGATGTCGACGATCCGGGACACCTGCGCGATCGTCACGGCGGCCGCGGTCGCCATCACCGGGCCGAAGTTGCGGGCCGTCTTGCGGTAGACCAGGTTGCCCATCCGGTCGGCGACGTGCGCCCGGATCAGCGCCACGTCGCCGCGGATCGGGTATTCCAGCACGTACTCGCGGCCGTCGATGACCCGTGACTCCTTGCCCTCGGCGAGCGGGGTGCCCACCCCGGTCGGGCTGAAGAACGCCCCGATCCCGGCCCCGGCCGCGCGCATCCGTTCGGCGAGGTTGCCCTGCGGCACCACCTCGAGCTCGATCTTGCCGGCCCGGTACAGCCCGTCGAACACCCACGAGTCGGACTGGCGGGGGAACGAGCAGACCACCTTGCGTACGCGTCCGGCCGCCAGCAACGCCGCGAGCCCGGTGTCCCCGTTGCCGGCGTTGTTGCTCACGATCGTCAGGTCGCCCGCACCGTGCTCGATCAGCGCGTCGATCAGCTCGACCGGCATCCCGGCCATGCCGAAGCCGCCGACCAGCACGGTGTCGCCGTCCTTCACCACCGACACGGCCTCGGCCGCCGCCATGATCACCGCAGTCATCGCACGTCCGGAGAGGAAGGGCGCACGTCCGGCGAGGAAGGGCGCACATCCGGCGAGGAAGGGGCGGAAGGCGAAGAGGGAGAGGAAGAGAACGAGGACGAAGAGCGTGGGGAGGGCGAAGAGGGTGAGGACTGCGAAGAGGACGCGGACGGGGAGGAAGCCGAAGAGGGCGAGGGCGACATGGAGGAAGCCGAAGAAGGGGAGGACGGCGGCGTGGCGAGGACCTGCTGCGCGATACGGAACGCCGAATTCGCGGCCGGCACCCCGCAATAGATCGCCGTCTGCAGCAGGACCTCCTTGATCTCGTCGTCGGTCAGGCCGTTCGTGCGGGCGGCCCGCACATGCATCGCCAGCTCCTCGTGGTGACCGCCCGCCACCAGGGCGGTCAGGGTGATGATCGAGCGGCTGCGCCGGTCCAGCCCGTGCCTCGTCCAGACCTCCCCCCACGCGTACGCGGTGATCAGGTCCTGGAAATCCTGGGTGAACCCGGTCGTGCCCGCGATCGCCCGGTCGACGTGGTCGTCACCGAGCACCTGGCGCCGGACGGCCATCCCGGCCTCGCGCACCCGGTCGAGGGTGGGTGGCCCGCCGAAGTGCTCGTCGAGCAGCGCCGCCACCTCGCCGGGCTTCTCGGCCGGGGCGAGATGGGCGACGTCCTCGAGCACGACCAGGCGACCGTTGCGCACCCCGGAAGCGATCAACGCCAGGCCGTCGGGCGGGGCCGGCTGATCGTCGGCGCCCGCGATCGCGAGCACCGGCGTCCGGATCTCGTTCAGCCGGTGGCGGACGTCGAAGGCGGCCAGGGCCTCGCAGACCAGCGCGTAGCTCTCCGGGTCGGTGGCGCGCAACGCGGTGAGCAGGGCGGCGGCGACGTTCGGGGAACGCTGGGCGAACCCGGGCGCGAACCACCTCTGCTGCGAGCCGCTGACCACGGCGTGGATGCCGTCGGCCCGTACGGTCTCGGCCCGTTGCCGCCACCCGGTCGACTCCCCGATCTTGGCGCCGGTGCAGATCAGCGCGGCCGCCTCGACCCGGTCGGGCGCGTCGAGCAGCAGCTGCAGGCCGGTCGCGCCGCCCACCGACACGCCCGCATATCGGAACGTCTCCCCCGGCCGCAGCTGGTCGGCCAGGAAGAGCACGCCCCGGGCCAGCCCGGCAATCCCGAAGCCGCCGTGGGCCGGCTTGCTCTCGCCGTGGCCGGGCAGGTCCCAGCCGACCACGTGGTAGTCGCCCGTCAGCCGTTCGGCGCAGCGCCGCCACAGGGTCTCGGCCGAGGTACCCAGCGACGGCCCGAGCAGCAGCAACGGCCGGCCGGGGGCGTCGACGATCGTGGTCGCGGTCAGCATCGCTACTCCCCTGCTCGGGCCAGCACGGCATCGATGATCTGGTCGGTGGCGCCCCGATACGAGCCGGAGCCCCGGGAAGGGCCAGCGCCGGAGGAGCCAGCACCGCGGGAAGGGCCAGCGCCGGAGGAGCCAGCACCGCGGGAAGGGCCAGCGCCGGAGGAGCCAGCACCGTGAGAAGAGCCAGCGCCGGAGGAGCCAGCACCGTGAGAAGAGCCAGCGCCGGAGGAGCCAGCACCGTGAGAAGAGCCGGCGCCGGAAGAGCCGGCGCCGGATGAGTTGGCGCCGGATGAGTTGGCGGAAGAAGAGGCGTACTTACGCTGCTCGGCGTCGATTCCGGGGCGTGCGGCGTCGAGGGTCGCGGCCATCCGGCGTGGGTCGACGCGCAGACCGGCCAGCATGTCGGTGGTTTGCGAGCCCGCGACCACCGTACGGCGGGAGAGCGTGCGCACAGTGGCCCACTCGACGTGCCAGGCGCCGTCGGGCCGCTCGTCCACCATGTTCGCTGCCGCCGTGTGCAGGGTCGCCGCGAGGGGTGGCCCGGCCAGCGCGGCCCGCCGCACGAGGACGGCCAGGGTGGGGTTGCGTTTGTTGGGCATCGCGGACGATCCCCCGCCCTGGGCCAGGGACAGCTCGCCGATCTCGGGGCGGGTCAGTAGCAGCACGTCGTTGGCGATCCGGCCCCAGGCGTCGGTGCAGGTCACGAGCGCGTCGCCGAAGCGGGTGAGCGGGGCCCGGCCGGTGTGCCAGGGTTCGCGCAGCGGCAGGCCGAGCCGGGCCGCCGTGGCCGCGATCCGGGCGACGGCCAGGTCGGGGCTGCCCTCGATGGCGACGATCGCGGCCAGGCTGCCGGCCGCGCCGCCGATCTGGATGGGCAGCGTGGCCGCCGCCAGGGCGTCGCGGGCGTCGAGCACCCCCTGCAGCCAGGTTGACACCTTGAGCCCGAACGTGATCGGCACCGCGTGCTGGGTCAGCGTGCGACCGGCCATGTCGGTGTGGCGGTGACGGTCAGTAAGGTCAGCCAAGACAGCGACGTGTTCACCCAAGCTGCTGATCAAGGAGGCGGCGGCGGAGGAAAGGCAGAGAACCAGGGCCGTATCGAGCACGTCCTGGCTGGTCAGGCCCAGATGCAGCCGTTTGTCGTCGCAGCGCGAGCGCAACAGGGCCAGCAAGGGGATGACCGGGTTGCCGCCCTCCTCGGCCGCCTCGGCCAGCGCGGGCAGGTCGCCGGGGCCGGCCAGCGCGGACAGGTCGGTGTCGATCCAGGCCGATTCGACCCGCAGCATGGCGGCCAGGACGCTCGCGTCGGTGCAGATCTCGCCGGCGCGGCCGTCACCGGGCCACAGCAGGTCGCTCATCGAACCCCGCGAAGGCCGGTCATCGGGCCTGCCGGGGATAGCTCAGAAACACCGTCTCACCCTCGCCCTGCAGGTGGATGTCGAAGAGCAGCCCGCGCTCCTCACGCGTGATCAACAGCGTATCGCGGCGACCGGGTTCCAGCCCGTCGAGCAGGGTGTCGGGTTCGTCGCCGGGCAGGTAGGCGCGGGTGAAGAGCCGGTCGGTGAGGCCGCGGGCGAAGACGGTGACCGCGACGAACGGGCGCCGGCCGGGTTCGGTCGCGCCCGGGATAACCGTCGAAAACCAGTAGTGGCCGTCGCCGTCGGTCTGCGCGCGGCCCCACCCGGTGAACGTGAAGCCGTCGCGGTGGAACGAGCCGGTCTCGCGGGACACACGGCCGGACTGGTCGGCCTGCCAGATCTCGATGACCGAGTCGGGAACGGCGTTGCCCTCACCGTCGAAGACGCGGCCGTGGAGCCGTACGGCATCGGGGTGGGCCGGGGGAACCAGAAGATTGCCACCGTCGAAGGGCAGGCCCAGGTGGAAGAACGGCCCGACGGTCTGACCCGGCGCGAAACTCACGACTCCTCCAGGGGTGTGCGGTGGGTGCCGCTGAGCACGATGTCCCACCGGTAGCCGAGGCTGCGCTCGGGCGTGGTCAGGTCGTGGTCGTAGGAGGCGACGAGCAGGTCGCGTGCCTTCGGGTCGGTGATCGACTGATAGATCGGGTCGAGGTCGAACAGCGGGTCGCCCGGGAAGTACATCTGGGTGACCAGGCGCTGGGTGAAGTCGGTGCCGAACAGCGAGAAGTGGATGTGGGCCGGACGCCACGCGTTGAGGTGGTTACGCCACGGATAGGCGCCCGGTTTGATCGTCTGGAACGAGTAGACGCCGTCGTCGTCGGTCAGGCAGCGGCCGGCCCCGACGAAGTTCGGGTCGAGCGGCGCCGGGTGCTGGTCGCGCTGGTGCCAGTAACGTCCCGACGCGTTGGCCTGCCAGATCTCCACGAGCTGATTCCGTACGGGGCGTCCCTCGCCGTCGGTGATCCGACCGGTGACCACCATCCGTTCGCCCAGGGGCTCCCCCGACCGCTGGATGGTGAGGTCGGCCTCGGCCGAGTCCACGTCCGCCGCACCGAAGGCGGGCGCCCACAGCTCCACGCCTTCGGGGTCGACCAGCAGCCGGTCCTTGGTCGGGTGCCGCAGCACGCTGCTGCGGTAGGGCGGGTAGTCCAGCCGCGGTTGCGGTCCGCCGCTCCCGCGCAACTGATCGATCTCGCGATTGATGTCCGCCTGGGTCGTCACGCTGGCGACGCTAGACCAGTCGGCGGCCGCGACACGATACTTGGCTTCCACCCAGCGGAAGAGGTCCCCATGGCTCCCAGCGTGACGTCCCGGGCCCTGGCCCTGCTCGCCGCGTTCGACCCGGAGCACCGCAGCCTCACGTTGAGCGAGCTCAGCCGCCGTTCCGGGCTGCCCCTGGCGACCGCTCACCGGCTGGTCGGGGAGCTGCGGGAGTGGGGTGCGCTGGCCCGGCTGACGTCGGGTGAATACGTGATCGGGCGCCGGCTGTGGGACCTGGGTCTGCTGGCGCCGGTGCAGTCCGGTCTGCGGCAGGCGGCGTCGCCGTTCCTGCACGACCTCTACGGCGCCACCCTGGCCACCGTGCATCTGGCCGTCCGCGACGGGTGCGAGGTGCTCTACGTCGACCGGCTCGCGGGCCACGTCTCGGTGCCGGTGGTCAGCAAGGTCGGCTCGAGACTTCCGCTGCACGCGACGGGGGTCGGCAAGGTCCTTCTCGCGTACGCTCCGGAGCCCGTGCGGCTGGAGGCATTAGGACGGCTCGTACGCGTCACGCCCTACACCGTCACCCAACCGGCCCGGCTCGCCGAGCAGCTTCGCAAGGTCCGGTCCGAGGGGTACGCGACCACGGGTGAGGAGATGAGCCTGGGCGCCTGTTCGGTGGCCGTCCCGGTGCGCGGCCCGGGCGACGACGTGGTGGCGGCGCTCGGCATCGTCGTGCCCGATCTGCGACGCGAACAGGCCCGCCTGGTGGCCGCCCTGCAGGTGGCGTCACGGGGGATCAGCCGTACGCTCTCTTCCGCCGTGTCTTCCACTGGGTGGAAATAGGGTCTTGCCGACCGGCCGGGGCTGCCGTTGGCTGAGCCTCATGCGCACCCAGGTCGCCATCGTCGGCGCCGGCCCGGCCGGACTGCTCCTCGCCCACCTGCTGCACCGCGGGGGCGTCGACGCCGTGGTGGTCGAGACCCGATCCCAGGAATACGTCGCCGCCCGCATCCGGGCCGGCATCCTCGAGAGCTCCAGCGTCGAGCTGCTGGAGTCGGTGGGGCTGGGCGACCGGCTGCGGGCCGAGGGTCACGAGCACCGCGGCATCTATCTGCAGATGCCGGGCGAGCGGCACCACCTCGACTTCGTCGATCTGACCGGGCGCAGCGTCTGGGTCTACGGCCAGACCGAGGTGCAGAAGGACCTGGTCGCGGCGGGTACGGCCGAGGTGCACTACTCGGTGAGCGAGGTCGAGCTGCATTCCGTGGCGGACCGGCCGTACGTGACCTTCGTGGACGCGGCCGGGACCGCCCAGCGCCTCGACGCCGACGTGATCGCGGGGTGCGACGGCTCGTTCGGGCCCTCCCGCGCCGCCGCCACACCCGACCAGCAGTACGAGCGCGTCTATCCGTACTCGTGGCTCGGGATCCTGGCCGACGTCGCCCCGTCGACCGACGAGCTGATCTATGCGTGGCACCCGAACGGGTTCGCGCTGCACTCGATGCGGTCCGAGACCGTGAGCCGGCTCTACCTGCAGGTGCCGAACGGGACCGACACCGCCGACTGGCCCGACGACCGGATCTGGGCCGAGCTGGCGACCCGGCTCGGGCACGGGCAGGACGGCTGGAAGCTGACACCCGGCCCGGTCACCGACAAGAGCGTGCTGCCGATGCGCAGCTACGTGCAGACGCCGATGCGCCGCGGGCGGCTGTTCCTGGCCGGCGACGCCGCCCACATCGTGCCGCCGACCGGCGCCAAGGGTCTCAACCTGGCGATCGCCGACGTGGCGCTGCTCAGCGAGGCCCTGATCGCCCTTCTGGTGCGGGGCGACACGGGGCCGGCCGACCGCTACTCGGACGACGCGCTGCGCCGGGTCTGGCGCTGCACCCACTTCTCGTGGTGGATGACCACGATGCTGCACACCGGCGGGGACCCGTTCGACGCCCAGCTGCAGCTTTCCCAGCTGCGGTGGGTGACGACGAGTGAGGCCGGCGCGACCGGGCTGGCCGAGAACTACGCGGGCCTGCCGATCGGGTTCTAGCTTCTATCCCGGGGCCAGGAGGCAGAACTCGTTGCCCTCCGGGTCGGCCAGCACCCTCCACGAGATCTTGTCGTCGAGGTCTATCGGGGTGGCGCCGAGACCGGTCAGTCGGGCGACCTCGGCCGCCACGTTGTCACCCGGGTAGGGGCGGATGTCGAGGTGCACCCGGTTCCACACGGTCTTCGCGTCGGGGGTCTTGATGAATTCCAGGTACGGTCCGACGCCCTGGGCCGAGCGCAGCGACGCGCTGAACTCGGTGACCTCGTGCACGGTCCAGTCCATGGCCCGGCCCCAGAACCGGGCCTGGGCCGCCGGGTCGGCGCAGTCGACCACGACGGCGGCGATGGGCCCGGTGTCCCGATAGATCGGCCGGGGGTCGAGCACGCAGAACTCGTTGCCCTCGGGGTCGGCCAGAACCGTGAACGGCGCGTCGCCCTGGCCGATGTCGACATGGGTCGCGCCGAGGCCGAGCAACCGCTCGACCGTCTCGGCCTGGTGGGCCACCGATTCGCTGGCGAGGTCGATGTGCACGCGGTTCTTGACCGTCTTGGGTTCGGCCGAGGCGATGAGGTCGATACAGACGGCGACCGGGTCGGGATAGGTGAAGCCCGGGGGTTCGAGATTGGTCACGCCGGGGCCCTCGCTGGAGATCTCCCAGCCGAGCACCCGCGCCCAGAAACCGCCCAGGGCCGCGTCTTCGCGGGCCTTCATGTTGATCTGCACCAGCCGGGTCGCCATGGCCAGGACGCTAGACCACGATTGACCACGGCATCGGTCCGACACATGCACAAATGAAGATATGCGCAGGTCAATGCGGCCAGAAATCACCGTGGCGGGGACTGGACCAGCCGGGTCCGGCGGGTATGTTGGGGCGCGGCCGACCGCATTGGAGTGACCTTGCCCGCGACCCCCTCGACCGGCTTCGACGCCGACGAGATCGACTGGTCCGCGCCCTCCGCGCCCCGGCCTCCCGCGCGCAAGCCTGAGCGCCGGATCGGGTCGCTCGAGGTGCTGGCCGCCCTGCTCGTCCTGCTGGTGATCTTCCGCGGTCCGCTGTCCGACCTCGTCTCGGGGCCCGCCCTGCAGACCTGGACCACAGTCTTCGTCTCGGTCATGGTGCAGGCGGCGCCGTTCCTGGCGTTCGGGGTGGCGCTGTCGGCCGTGATCGCGGTCTACGTGCCCCGGTCGTTCTGGGCCAGGGCGCTGCCCAGTCACCCGGCCTTGGCCGTGCCGACCGCGAGCCTGGCCGGCGTCGTGCTGCCCGGCTGCGAATGCGGCAGCGTGCCGATCGCGGGCTCGCTGATCCGGCGCGGCGTCACCCCGGCCGCCGCCCTGGCGTTCCTGCTGGCGGCACCGGCGATCAACCCGATCGTGCTGACCGCCACGGTGATCGCCTTCCCCGGGCGGCCCGAGATGGCCGTGGCCCGCGGAATCGCCAGCCTGGCGGTGGCCGTGCTGATCGGCTGGCTGTGGCTGCGCCTCGGCAAGACCGAGTGGATCCGGCTGCCGCACCGGCCCGAACTCGACGACATGTCCAAGGGCCGCGCGTTCTGGGCCGCCTGCCGGCACGACGTTCTGCACGCGGGCGGGTTCCTGGTGGTCGGCGCGGCCGCGGCAGCGACGATCAACGTGGTGGTGCCCGAGGCGTGGCTGACCACGCTCGCCTCCAACGAGGTGCTCTCGATCCTCGCGCTGGCGGCGCTGGCCGTCCTGCTGTCGATCTGCAGCGAGGCCGACGCGTTCGTGGCCGCCTCGCTCAGCCAGTTCTCGCTCACGTCCCGATTGGTGTTCCTCGTGGTGGGGCCGATGGTCGACCTCAAACTGATCTCCATGCAGACCGGGGTGTTCGGGCGGCGGTTCGCGTCCCGGTTCGCGCCGGCCACGTTCGTCGTCGCCGTGCTGGTCGCGACCCTCGTCGGGGTGGTGCTGCTGTGAACCCGGCCGTCCTCGTTCGGACCTTCGCTGTGCGAGTTGGAGCCGCCTCTGTGAACCGGGCCGTCCTCGTTCGGACCCTCGCTGTGCGAGTTGGAGCGCCGTTGTGAACCGGCTTAATCAGGGCGTGGTGCTGCTGTGAACCGGCTTACTCAAGGCGTGGTGCTGCTGTTGTTCGGCGGGGCGATTCTGCGCGCCTCCTTCACCGATCTCTATCTGCGCTACGTCAAGGAGGGGCTGCGGCCGTTCCTGATCGCGACCGGGTTGCTTCTGGTGGCGGCGGCCGTGATGACGATCTGGTACTCGTGGCGATCGCCTGATGAGTCGTCCGCCGAGCACGACGCTTCCCCGCACTCCTCTTCCGGGCATTCCGCCGTGGACGATGACGGTCACGGCCACGGTGAGCACGGCCCGCGTGTCGGCTGGCTGCTCCTCCTGCCCGTGCTGGGGCTCCTGCTGGTGGCGCCGCCGGCCCTGGGTTCGTACGCGGCGAACCAGGCCGGAAGTGTGGTCGCGGCCCCCGTCGGTGACTCGGACTATCCGCCGCTGCCCGAGGGCCCGGCCGTCGAACTCAGCATGATCGACTACGCGTCCCGGGCGCTGTTCGACGCCGGTAGGAGCCTCGAAGGGCGCGACCTCAAACTGGTCGGGTTCATCACGACCGCCCCCGACGGCGCCCCCATGCTGGCCCGCATCGTGCTGTCCTGCTGCGCCGCCGACGGCCGTCCGATCAAGATCGGGCTGTCCGGGCGCGCGCCGATCGACGTCCCGGCCGACACGTGGGTCGAGATCACCGGCGTCTACACCGACCAGACCGCCAAGGACCCGGTGAACAACGTCGACATGGCCTACCTCGAGGTGAAGTCCTGGCAGGAGGTCCCCCAGCCCAAGCAGCCGTACGCATGACGGCCGCCCTCCGCCGCTGGCCGACCGCGGTCGCGCTGGCCGTGGCACTGGCCGCCGGCGGCGCTCTGATCGCCGGGGACCCGCAGGACGACAAGGCCCCGGTCACGCCCACACGCCGGGACGCGGCCACCGCCTGGCCCGGGGCGCAGCGAGCCGACATGCCGGCTGCCCTGACCGACGGCCCGTTGTTCGCGCCGTCGCTGTTCGTGGACGCGACCACCGCGGTCGGCACGGCGCCCACGCCCGCCGGATCCGAGACACGGCTGCTCATCCGTACGGGAAATCAGGTCCGTGAACTTCGCCGGGTGTCGCTCGAGGACAATCCGCAGTTCGAGGCGTTCACCGTCAGCGACGGCCAGGTCTTCTGGGCCGAGTCGACGGCGGCCGCGCCCCGGGTGAAGATCTGGGCGGCGGCCGTCACCGGTGGCCCGGCCCGGTTGGTGACCGCCGACACCGGGCACGCGATCTTCTTCGGCAACCAGTACGACCTGGTGGTGGCCGAGGGGCAGGTGCACTGGACGGCCGCTCCGGGCGACGTCACCGAGAAGACCGAGGTGCGCTCGGTGCCGACGGGCGGGGGCAAGGTTTCCGTACGCACCGTGCCCGGCCAGTGGACGATGTCGGCGTGGCCGTGGCTGGTCGACGACGGCAGCGCCTCGGGCGAACCGCGCCTGCGCAACCTGGAAACGTCCCGCAACACCCCGATCGTCACCGCCGGCATCGAGCTGCGCACCTGCGGCCCCGTGTGGTGCCGGGCGATGGTGATGGGCAAGGAGACCCTGGACCAGATCGACCTCGTCCGCCCCGACGGTTCCGACCGCCGCAAGATCGCCGGTGGCGCGGCCCAGGCCGCCGTGACCGACGTGGCGCTGCTCGACCGTTTCGAGATCCTGGCCGAGCCCGGCCCCGACACCGACGTGACGGGCGCGGCCGCTCTGGTCGTCTACGACATCGCCACCGGCGGCACGATCGACATCGCCCCGGACGCGGACGGCGCTTTCGCCCGCGGCGGCATGCTCTGGTGGTCGACCACCACCGGCGACGAGGAGATCACGTGGCATTCGCTGGACCTGCGTACGGTCTGAGCCTCGTACGTGCGCGGTCGTCGTCATCCCCTCACCGGCCGCCGGCCGTCGAGTCCACCGCGACCGCCGCCGTTCGTCGAATCCACGGCGACCGCCCCCGCTCGTCGAGTTCGCGGCGACGGCTGCTGTTCGTCGAATCCACCGCGACCAGTCCCGCTCGTCGAATCAACGGCGACCAACCCCCTCCACCGCCTCCACGACGGCCGCCACCACATCGTCGACATGCAGATCGTCGAATCCACCGCGACCGCCCCCGCTCGAATCCAGGGCGACGGCCGTTGCTCGTCGAGTTCGCGGCGGTTTCAGCGATGAGTTCGGGGCTCGCGCCCGGTCTGTTCTGGTGACACCGGACGCTCGGTCTGTTCCGGTGACGCCGACAGAGGAGGAATCATGAGCAAGATCATCGCGTCCATCAGCACGTCGGTCGACGGCTATGTGACCGGGCCCGACGACGGGCCGCAATACGGGCTGGGCCGGGGTGGGGAACGGCTGCACTACTGGGTGATGGGCGGCCCCTGGACGTACGAGGGTGGGCACGAGTTCGCCATGTCCCGGCCCGACAAGCAGTTCTACGACGAGATGGTCGCGACGATCGGGGCCGGTGTCGTCGGGCGCGGCATGTACGACGCGGCCGGCGCGTGGGGTGGGAAGAACCCCTTCCCCGGGCCGCTGTACGTCGTCACCCACCGAGTCCAGGATCAGCCACCGGCCGAAGCCGGGTTCCGGTTCGTCGCGGACCTGGACTCGGCGCTGAGCCAGGCCGTCGAGGCGGCGAACGGTGGCGACGTCTCCGTCGGCGGTGGCGCTGACGTCATCCGGCAGGCGCTGGGGGCGGGGAAGGTCGACGAGCTCATCATCTCGACCGCGCCGGTGATTCTCGGGGCCGGGAAACGGCTGTTCGAGGGATTCGACCAGGACATCGACCTCGAGGTGGTCAAGGTCTACAGCTCTCCGTACGCGACCCACGCGCGCTACACGGTGAAGAAGTAGCGGCCCGGGCGCGCTTGGTCATCGTCTTGAGGGTGACGGCAAGCAGGAGGCGACCGGCAGTACGGCGAGAGCGGCGGCCCCTGCACAAGGCCCTTGCCGGGTGGGCTGCTCTTCGTCAGTGACTGTGTGACCTGATACGGGATCGATAGGTTTCGTAGGCCGGCTTGGGAACGTAGTCGCCGGTGCAGAGGCCGAAGGTGCCGAGCGGGGAGTCGGAGGCCGAGTCGGCGTCGGAGAGGGCGAAGAGCTCGAACTGGGTGGCGCCCGCGGCGGCGGACGCGTCGATCAAGGCGGTCAGCGAGGAGACCTGGCCGTCGATGGTGCGGTGGGCGCCGCTGGGGCTGCCGGCCTCGGCGATGTGGATCGGCCGACCGGCGGGGAAATGCGCCTCGGCGAGACGGCGGCGAAGGTGGTCCACGGCATGCACGGTGGCGCCGTACACGTTGTCGTGCGGTGAGAAGCCGTCGGGGTAGAGGCCGAGGCCGACGTAATCCACGTGTGCGGCGAAATCGGCGTACGGGAAAGCGTTGAGGTTTTTCCAGAAGTCGTCGTCGCCACCGAGCCATTCGGCGGGTTCGGCCAGGGAGAAGCCGACCTGGACGCCGTCGCGGACCCGGCCGCGGGCGTGGGGCAGACCCCGGGTGAGGGCGGCGATCACGCCGGGTGAGCTGCCGTCGATGTGCGGGATGGGGAAGTTCGCCTCGAGCGTGACCTGGAGATATCGGATCAGGTGGCCGTAGCGGTCGAGGGCCCGGTCGATGAACGCGAGCCAGCCGTCGAGGTCGGCGACCGGTGGCAGATAGCTGAGCACGAGGTCGAGCTCGCGGCCGCCGGTGACGTACCAGTCGTCGGGCATGGTCAGGTGGTCGAGGTCGCCGGTGGCGCCGATCTCCCGTTCCAGGTCGGTGTTGCCGCCGCACCAGCGGACGTATTCGCGGATCACGAACGGCCGCCCGTCGGAGAGCTCGTCGACCAGCGGGGCGATCCGAGCCGGATCGGCGGGACCGGCGCAGGTGTCGCCGGCGCGGCTGCCCGTGTAGATACCGAACTTCATACGAGCACCTCCAGGTCGCCGCCGGCGAGCCGGTCGGCGGTCTCGGACAGCCAGCTGATCTCGGTGTCCAGCACGCGCAGCCAGTAGTGGACCTCGATCATCTGGATCTCGGGCAGGCCGGGCGGAATCACCGGTGTCTCCCGGCGCAGGCGCTCGGCGCGGGCGCGCAGCACGGCGATCGCCTCGACGGCGGGCAGGATGCCCAGGTAGGCCACGGCGGTGAGGAAGTCGGCCGAGGCGGGGGCCGCCTCGGTGAGCCCTTCGCGAACGCGGGCCCGGAACAGGTCGATGCCCGCGTCGGTGGGCCGGTAGATGGTGCGGGCCGGGCGGTTGGCGACCCGTTCCGGGGCGGCGGCGGTGAGAAGACCGCCCTCGGACAGCGACTTCAGCAGCGTGACGACGCTGCTGCGACGGATCTTGAGATGCGGGTAGCGGGCTTCGAGCCGTGCGGTGACCTCGTAGGCGTGGGCGGGCTCCTCGACGAGCAGGCCAAGGATCGGAAGCACGAGGCTGTTACGGGCGGCGTCCAACGGCATGCCGTCGACCATATAGACGTATACGTCTAATGGCTAGCCCCGGCTGCGTTCAGGGGGACGCGCGGGTGCCCGCTCACGCCGGTTCGGATCTAGCGATGGTGGCGCGAGAGGCGCGGCAGGCGCGGTGGCGCACGGCAGGCGCGGTGGCGCACGGCAGGCGCGGTGGCGCACGGCAGGCGCGGTGGCGCACGGCAGGCGCGGTGGCGCACGGCAGGCGCGGTGGCGCACGGCAGGCGCGGT
>NZ_JAENHP010000046.1 GCF_016834655.1 Paractinoplanes ovalisporus | reverse complement strand
TCGCGATACAAGCGCACGGCCCGTGCTCGCAGCTCGTCGGGGTACTTCTTCGGTGCGGCCACAGATGCTTCCTCCCCATGATCAGTCGATCATGTTTGAGAAGCTCCCGGAAACCGGGGGGAACTCAGCGGGTGGCCTCCTGCACGAAGGCAGGGTGGCGCATTGCTGTGCCCATGTCACGCCACAGCCGTTGCGCCGGGCTGGACTCGGCGAGACGGCCCGCCCCGCCCAGATCGAGCAACGTGTCAACGGCGGCACGGATCTGACGCGCGGCGAGACCGCCGTCCATCCTGACCCGGGTCTCTTCGATCGCGGACAGCCGCTGCCCGGTGCCAGTAGCCCGATCAACTGCGCCGGCGCTGCGTGCCACCAGCAGGATCGCGCTGTCGATCAACATCGCCGCGTCCGCCACACCCGCCTGAACGCCCGGAGCATCCACCTTGTGGTGCCGCGGATTCGCTTTGGGGGACCGCGGCAGGCCCTGGGTGAGACCGTCCACGACGTGGTCGTACACCCCCAGACCGATACCCAAAATCGTTCCGCTCAGAGTGCTGTCCAGGCCTTGCGGCCTGGGCAGGCCACCCCCGGTGGGAGACATCGTCATCCTGGACAGAAAGAGCACCTGGTCCTCGGGGACGTGAACGTCGTCGGCCACCACCGTGTCACTGCCGGTTCCCCGCATGCCGACCATGTTCCAGGTCTTCTCGATCGAGAGATCACGCATCGGTACCAGAGCAATTCCGCGGTCGGCCGTGGACTCTCCGACAACGTCGAGGATGATCCAGCTGGCGTGGTGCGCCCCGGAGGCCCAGCCCCAGCGGCCGTTGAGCAGATATCCGTTGTCGACCGGCGTGACTCGGGCGCCGCCACCGGACGAGCCGCAGACGGCAGCGTCCGGGTCCGCCTGCCAGATCCGCTGCTGTACCGCCTCCGGAAACATCCAGGCGGCCAGACCACCGCTGTAGAAGACCGTCAGAACCCAGGCTGCCGACGGACATTCGCGGGCCACTTCCGCTGCGATGGCGGTGACCGCACGGGAGCCGGCCTGGACACCTCCGTAGACACGCGGTGTGGCAAGACGAAAGAGCCCCGCCTTGTGCATGGCGGTGACTACCTCGTCGGGAAGGACGCACGCGATGTCCGCAGCCGCCGCGTTGGTGCTCAGTGTCGGCCTGAGGGAAGACGCGAGGGACAAATGCGTAGCCTCCTCCTGCGACAAGCCGGTCACAAGTACGTCAAGACGGTCGGTTCCGATCATGGAGGGCAGCCTCACATGAACGACGCGGGGCAACCAGGCCCCGCTGAGGGGGGTCCCGCCAGGGCCACTATCGTCGATGCGTGACAGACAATCCGATCGGCGACTATCTGCGAGCCAGGCGCGCGCAGATGCGGCCGGAGGATGTGGACATCGCCGTTAATTCGCATCGGCGTGTAAAAGGGCTGCGGCGCGACGAGCTTGCTGTGCTGGCCGGTATCAGCACCGAGTACTACACGCGATTGGAACAGGGGCGCGATCGGCACCCATCGGTCCGGGTGCTGGACGCGATTGCCCGCGCTCTGAAACTGGACAGCGCCGCGACGGCTTATCTGCACGGGCTGGCTGAGCCGCAGCCCCGGCGAGGAGTTGCCACGACCGAGCAGATCCGCCCTAGCGTCGTCCGGCTGCTCGAGGCGTGGGAGCACACGCCTGCGTTCATCCAAGGACGCTACCTTGATGTGCTGGCTGCCAACCGGCTGGCGGGCGCTCTGTCACCGCTCTACCGGCCGGGCGTCAACCTGTTACGCGCTGCCCTTCTCGACTCTGCCGCTGAGGCGGTCGGCGCGTCGGAGCACGTACGATCCATGATCGGCATCTTGCGGACGGCCGCCGGGGCCCAACTCGACGATCCGCGCCTGACCGAGCTGGTGAACGAGCTCACCACCAAAAGCGCAGTCTTCCGGCGGTGCTGGCGTCAGCATGAGGTGGTGTCACGGCCTGTCACCGGTATCCACCAGGTGCGTCATCCACTGGTCGGTGACCTCGAGCTGCGCTACGACAAGTTTCTGGTCGCTGGCGCCGAGGACCAGATGCTGGTCGTTTATCAGGCCGAACCGAACACTCCTGCCGCAGAAGCATTGTCTTCGCTGTGCGAACACGTCGCGTTACCGAAGTGATTGTTGGTGGCGGCGTGGCCAGGTAGCGCCTCTGAAACCATTGCATAGGCGTAACGTACGGTGACAAGATCAGATTCAGCGCCCTCAGTCGGCTATAGAGGGCTGTCGGAGCGCGCCCGGCCGGTACGGCGGCGACGTAGCCCACCGGCTCATCGCACGCCCTGAGTCTGCACTTGCTGGGGTTTCGACCAGTGGGAGGCGAAGAATGACAGCGCCCGATCCTGGCCGCGCGGGCACTCTCGATGACATCGCAGAGCTGCTCCGACTTCTGAAGTCCTGGGCAGGCGCGCCGTCGTACGAGACCATCACCGTCCGGGTCAACAAAGGCCGGGAAAGCGCAGATCAGGTCGGCAGATCGACGGTGGTGGACTGCTTCCGGCCCGGACGCAAGAGATTCGACCATGAGCTCGTGGTCGCCGTCGTCGCTGCTCTGCATCCCGACTCGAGTTACGTGAATCACTGGCGCCAGGTGCTCAGGGTCATCAGCGGGCTGGCGCCGGCTCCAGAACAAGTCAGGGTCGTCGAAGGTCTGCCACAGGACCTCGCTACCTTCACCGGCCGTGACGACGTCGTTCGTGACCTGCGCAGGACATGCGGCCCGAGCAGCATCACCGTGCTCGGCGGGATGGCCGGGGCAGGCAAGACGCAACTGGCCGTCCGGCTAGGTCACTTGCTGCTCCAGGACGACGTGGTCGACGCGGCTCTTTTCGTGAATCTGCGCGGTTTCCACGCCGACGTGACGCAGCCGCCGGCCGATCCATCCGCCGTGCTAGACGGATTCCTGCGATCCCTCGGAGTTCCGGGTCAACTCGTCCCGGTGTCGTTGCCGGAGCGGATCGCCTTATACCGCGAACGGCTGGCCTCCCGTCGAGTTCTCGTGGTGCTGGACAACGCGGCCGATGTCGAGCAAGTCACGCCGTTGCTGCCCGGTGGCCACGGGGCAACCATCGTCACCAGCCGCCATGATTTGGCGTTGCCGTCGGCCATTCCGGTGCACGTCGACGGATTCAGCGAGGAGGAGGCGCGAAGCTTTCTCTCCCAAGCGCTCAACGGCATTCCGGTAGGCAGCGATCACCGGGCACTGACCAGGATCGCGCAACAGTGCGGGCAGTTGCCGCTTGCGCTGGCGCTGACAACCGGACACATGCGGACTCGGCCGGACTGGACGCTGACCGACCACGCGGACTGGCTCGACGACTGTCACGCGTCAAGCCGGCTCGAGCCCGGTGTCGAACTGGCGCTAGACCTGTCCTACCGTGCGCTCACGGAAGAGGGCCGCCGACTGCTGCGGGCCCTGACCCTGCATCCCGGCGCCTTTGACGCACCGGCCGCGGCGGCGCTCGTTGCCTCAGATCCGCAAACCGCGGCGTCGATGCTCGAGGAGTTCGCTCGCCAGCATGTCGTACAGAGCCACGGACCTGGCCGCTACGTTCTCCACGATCTGATCCGCGCATTCGCCGCCGTGCGTGCTGTCCAAGAAGACCGCCGCGCCGACCGGCGAGCTGCGCTGAGCCGACTGCTTGACTACTTTCTCGTCACCGCCGCCGAACACGCGAAGCGGCCGGACCGAAGCGGCGCAGGCTCCGAGCTGGTCGTGCGCAGTGAAAAATGCGCTTGGCTCGACACTGAGCTGGACAATCTCATTGCCATGACGCGGATTTCCGCGTCCGATCACGAGCGGCCCGAATCCGAGGTCACGCTCAGCGCTGTGTTGAACCGGTTTCTGATCCTTCGCGGACGCTACCAGGAAGCTCTCGTCGTTCATGACCGTGCCGCGCGCGCTGCCGGTGACGCAGGCGATCGGGTGCAGCACGACCGGGCGGTGCTGCGGCTGGCCGCGACCGAACTTGCTCATTCGCGGCACCTGGCAGCGCTCGAGCAGATCGACCGGATCTCTCCGGCGACCGATGACCCGGAAGTCCAGCTCGGTGTGCTGACGTATAGGGCCATCGCACGGACCCATCTCGGGCGCACCAGTGAGGCCCGTCGGGATCTCCTGCTGGCATGGGAAACCGGCCGTCGCACCGGCGCCAGGGAAGTGCTGCTGCACGTCCTGCTGGGACTCGGCAGCACCGAGTACATCGTGGGCCGATTCGAGCAAGCCGCCGCCTACTACGAGGAAGGCGCCCGCCTTGCTCACCGCTTCGGCGACTGCTGGGAGGAAACGGCTTTGCTGACCAATCTCGGCGAGGCCCAGCTTCGTTCAGGCCACCTCGACGCAGCCGAGATTCATCTGACTCAAGCCTTGCAATACGCGCGTGAACTGGACAACTCCGTCATCGAGGCGAGCATCTTGGACGCCCTCGGCAGTTTGCATCTTCAGCGGGGCGACCACACGTCAGCCGGCGACTACTACGATCGTTCCTGGCTGTTGAGCAGCGCCACCGGATCCCGGTACGGAATGATCTGTTCGAAGAACGGTCTAGGACACGCCAACCTGGCGGCCGGTAACCCCAAGGCCGCGATAGCCGAATACACCGAGGCATACGACGGGGCTTCCGCCCACGACGTCCAGGACGCCGAACAGCAAGCGGTTGCACAAACCGGTCTCGGCGAGGCACACCGTCAGTTGGGCAACGTGACCGAGGCGAGGGAACACTTCCAGCGCGCACACACCATGTACGGCGATCTCAATCCAGCCGAGGCCACTCGGATAGCCATCATGCTCAAAGAGATATCCGACGTATGAGGTCCCGTGCGCCGGGCACGACGGGGGAGTAACCCGGCACACGGGAGATTCGGTCAGCGCCAGGAACCCTGCTTACGAGCCCGGCGCAGAAGGAGGACCGCGGTCGCGCCGCACACAAGCACTGCGAAGATGCTTGCCTCGGGTCCGAACGTGCCTCCGCTGATGATCGCCGGACCGCGCGGTACCCCGGTCAAGAGGCCACCCATCGCACCGTCGGTGCCGGAAACCGTGCCGCCGAAGATGCCCGACTCAGTGAAGTTCCAGCCCAGGTGCAAGCCGATCGGCAACCACAGACTCCGGGTCAGCACGTATGCGGCGCCGAGCATCAGGCCACCCTCGACGGCAATGGCCAGCGCGCCCCACACTGTGCCTTCCGCGTTGAAGAAGTGCAGGCCGCCGAACAGCAGTGCCGATACCACGAGAGCCGGCGTCGTGCCGAAACGTTCTTCGATGCCGCGGAACAGGACGCCTCGGAACACCAGCTCTTCGAGTACGGCAACGCCAGTCATCGCGCCGAGCGTTGCCAGCATCGCCCAGAACGAGCCGCCGTGCAGGCGGTAGCCGTTGCACGCGAAAATCAGCGCCAGTGTGGTCACGAACAGACCTGTGCCGATGGCCGTACCGCGGATCAGCTGTGAGCGTGCCTCCGACCGCGCGAGCTCGACGACGTGTCGTTGCTCCAGCCATCCGACAATCCGCGTATACAGGAACAGCGCAAGCGCCGCAGCGGCCACCCCCACCAGAAGCCCTGATACCCAATGGCTCACTGACACGTTGATCAGCAGCGCGAGGACCAGGTTCACCAACAGGAAGGTGATCAGCAGAAAAAGAAATCGCGGCCAGAACGCATGCAGCCAAGGAGGCGGAGATTTCTTGTGATGCCGGGCTGTGGCGTTTTCGGTTCCCACTGACTCGATTCCCTTCAAGGCGCGATCTGACGCACAGACGATCCACCCCCGGCTGAGCCGAGGCCATGAATCCACACGAATCCGCATGCTGTGCTCCGACCGGCACGGTGGTCGGCCCGTCCGGCTCGCGCCCCTTGGACGTGACGACGATCTTGAGGTTAGATCCGGGTCGGCTCCTCCTTCGATCGCGACAGGACAACAGATGACTGAATTGCCGGATTCTTTCGTTCCGCAGCGACGTTTCCTCATGGTCCATGGCGTGCAGCATCGGCGCCCACCGCACCACTGGATGTGGTGGCTTACCGAGGCCTTGCGCCAGCGTGGTGAGCAGGTCCTCTATCCGCAGTTCCCGGCCCCCGAGAAGCCGTTGGCGCAGGAGTGGACCGACCTGCTGACCGCCGAGCTGGCTCAGCTCGGCGGTCAGGAACGTGTCGTGGTGTGTCACTCTCTGGGGTGCGCCCTGTGGCTGCGTGTCGCTCAGACCTTGCCGGCCGAGCTGCGGGTTTCCCGGGTCCTCCTGGTATCGCCACTCGGCGAACAGGCATTCACTGCGGCAAACGGCAACGAGGAGTTCCGGCTGGAACACGTCGACCGCGAGCTGCTCGCCGCCGCGTCAAGCAAGCCGCCGCGGGTGGTGGCCTCGACAACCGATCCGTACGCGCCCGCTGATGCGCGGGCGTGGAGCGCCGAGCTCGGCATGGACTGTGACGTCCTGTCCGACGCGGGCCACATCACGCCGGGTGACGGATACGGCCCGTGGCAGGGGGTTCTCGACTGGTGCGTGCGGGAACAGGTCCCGGTGGAGGGCGTCGCAGGACGGTGATCTCGCCGGCGTGAGTGCCGGCGAGACCAGCGTCGTCCAAGGCAGATGCGCGGGCCGATCCGTGCATCCACCGGCTGCGTGGAGGCAGAGCCGCCGCCACGGGATCGGTAGCTGCTAGAGAGCGTTGTCCAGGACCAGAGTGAGATCCTGGATCCGCCACCCGGACTCGGATCGGCGCATACCGAACGTGTAGGTCCCAGTCGAGATCACGTGGACGCTGCCATCAAGACTTCTGGTCTGGACCAGGTATGCCCGAGCCTCGGCGGTGTCCGTGTCCGAGCTGCTGACCAGCACATTGCTCAAGTGATGGCGCACACGTCCAGCCTGCGCGGCATGCCCGGCGTGAACGAACTCGAGAACAGCTTGCCGTCCGGCGATCGGGCCGAGCGGTCCCCGCTCAGGAATCTCGAACGTCCACGTGGTGTCCTCATCGAGGACCGCAGTGAGGGCGGGTACGTCTAGGTCGTCGAGAGCGTAGGCGTAGCGCACCACCGCCTGCTGGATATCGGTGATCACGGGACCACCGTCAGCACGATCTTGCCCTGAATGTGGCCTTGGGCAGCGCGGGCGTGTGCGTCGTCAGCGTCGGCCAACGGGTAGGTGCTGTCCACCCCGACCCGGAGCCTTCCCTCGTCGAACAGGCGCCCGATCTCGGCAAGCTGGGGCCCGTTCGAGCGCACCTGGATGTTCGAGACCGTGATGCCCAGCCTCGCCGTCTCCGCGGGGTCGTACTCGGCGAAGAACACCGGAAGCATGGTGCCGCCGTAGTTGAGCACGCTCAGCAGGCGCGCGCTGTCGGGGCCACCGACCGTATCGATCACCAGATCGACGCCGCGGACCACGTCCGCGGCACGCGTCTTGGTGTAGTCGATGAACTCGTCGGCACCGAGCTTGCGCACGAACTGCTCGTGGCGACCCGAGGCCACCGCGATCACGTGCGCCCCTTTCCACTTCGCCAGCTGCACCGCGAAATGACCCACCCCGCCGCCGGCTCCGTTGACCAGAACGGTCATGCCGGGCGTGATCGGAGTGGGCTGGTGCACCCTGCCGGTGAACGGGGACGGCACGTCGTGGCCCAGATCGATCAGGTACTGCCAGGCCGTCAGCAGGGCCATCGGCGCTCCGGCGGCCTGCGCGTGGTCGATGCCGGCGGGCTTGTGAGCAAGGTCCGAGACCGGTGCGGCGACGTATTCGGCGTACGTCCTCCCGTCGAACCCGGGGAACCGCAGCATTCCGAAGACCTCGTCACCGATGGAGAACCCGGTCACGTCCGCTGCGACCGCTTCAACCACGCCCGACATGTCCGTTCCGGGGGTCAGGGGAAACTCCACCACCGGCCTCAACTCGGCCGGCATGACCTTCATCCCCTCCCGCAGGTACCAGTCCGGCGGGTTGATGCCTGCCGCGTGTACCCGGACGAGCACTTCGCCCGGCCCGATCTCGGGAACAGGCACCTCTTCGTACTGCAGAACTTCGGGACCGCCCGCTTCGTGGAACTGGATCGCCTTCATCACGCCTGTCGCTTTCTCGGGATCTGTGTGCCCTTCCAGTCAAGGCGCGGGCCGGCTCCGCCGTCCAAGACCGGTTCGGCAACCGATCATTCCGAAACGGCATGACGCGTACGATCGATCGATGAACGATCTCGGACATGACCTGGAACTGCGTCTGGTGCGCTATTTCATCGCGGTGGCGGCGCACCAGCACTTCGGCCGGGCCGCTGCCGAGCTGCACGTCGCCCAACCGGCGTTGAGCCGTCAGATCCAGCGGCTGGAGAAGCATCTCGGTGCGCGGCTGCTGAACCGGGTGCCGCAGGGCACCCGGCTCACCCCGGCGGGCGAGGCCTTTCTTCCTCGAGCTCAATTGCTGCTGCAGGCCGCCCGTCAAGCCGAGCTGGCGGTCCGGCAACACTCCGGCGCCGAACGCATCACCATCGGCTATGTCGAAGATCTGGTGATCACGGCTGCCGTACGAGAATTGCGTCGCCGCCGTCCGCACGCCGAGATCCTCACCCGGCACTTGAAATGCCGTGACGTGGGAGCGCTCACCGACAAGCGGGTCGACGCCCTGATCGTGCGGGCTCCGCTGCCGCTCGCCCCCGACGAGGTGGTCAGCACCCCCCTGTATGCCGAACCGCGAAAGCTGGTGGTGCCGCACGGTCATCGCTGGGCCGGTCGGGCGTCGGTGACCGTGGCGGAGCTGGCCGACGAGCACGTAGCGCCCTGCGCCTTCGACACCGAGGACTGGACCTCCTACCGCCTGCTCGGCGCCGGCGTACCGCCGGCCGACAGCTACGAGGACAAGCTCGAACTCGTCGCGAACGGTCACGCCATCGCTGTGCTGCCCGTCGGTGATCGACGTAGCTCCCTGCGCTCCGACCTCGTTACCGTCCCGGTCGAGGATGCTCCCCCCAGCCGGGTCGTCCTGGTAAGTCGCAAAGGCGACTCAAATCCGGTGATCGGAGATCTCCGACTCACCGCCTCATCTGTCCTGACCGGATCGGCGGCCTGACGGAACGGGCGGGCAACCCCGCGAGCGAACGCAGACGGGCTGAAAGAGAGTCCAACTCGTATGGAACAGCCATTGGACCCTTCGGCTCAGGCCGCCGGGCGCTCGGCGGCCGGCCGCCGGCGCAGGTTGACGTGCTGGATCGCGGGAGGGTTGTAAGCCATGTCCAGGGCGCCGATGTCGGTTCCGGGCGCCACGACCTCGTCGATGCTGTCGAGGATTTCGTCCGAGAGGTTCACCTCGGCGCTGGCCAACAGGTCATCCAGCTGCTCCATGGTGCGTGGACCGATGATCGCCGAGGTCACACCAGGATGCGCCACGGCGAACGCCATCGCCAGATGGGTCAGCGGAAGCCCCGCCTTCTCGGCGATCGGGATGATCCGCTCGACAGCGTCGAGCCGGCGTTCGTCGGTGAGGTGCTTGAAGTAGTTGGCCCGGCGGAGGTCGCTCTGCTGGCCCTTGCGGATGCGACCGGTGAGCAGGCCCTGAGCGAGGGGACTCCAGACCAGCGTTCCCATCCCGTAACGTTCGGCAACGGGCAGGATCTCTCGTTCGATACCGCGATTGAGGATCGAGTAGGTGGGCTGCTCGGTCCGGAAGCGTTGCAGACCGCGTCGCTCTGCGACCCACTGCGCCTCGACAATGTCCGAAGCAGGCATCGTCGAGGAGCCGATGACCCGGACCTTACCCGCGTGGACCAGGTCGGTCAGGGCTGAAAGTGTTTCCTCGATGTCCGTGTCCGGGTCGGGCCGGTGGATCTGGTAGAGGTCGATGTAGTCGGTCTGCAGGCGACGCAGCGAGCCCTCCACGGCCTGCATGATCCAGCGCCGCGAGTTGCCGCGCTGATTAGGATCATCGCCCATCGGGCCGGAAAGCTTGGTGGCGAGCACGACCCTGTCCCGGCGACCCGCCAAGGCCTTGGCGAGCATCTCTTCGGACGCGCCGTTCGAGTAGACGTCGGCGGTGTCGACGAAGTTGATACCTGCATCGAGGGCCTTGTGCACGATACGGGTCACGTCGTCCTGGTCCGGGTTGCCCATCGGACCGAACATCATGGCTCCCAGGGCGTAGGGGCTGACCTTGATGCCGGTTCGGCCGAGAGTGCGGTAGTGCATGAACATCCTCCGTTGACGTAGCATCGGTAAGCGGAACGCGTTATCAGATCACTACAATACGGAACGTCTTCTCAGTTATGCAAGAGGGCAGTCGGAAGCAGCGGGAGGCCGGGCGATGTTGCGCAGTTCTCGGGAAGCGCTAACAACTGCCTAACAGTCTGTGATCAGGCTTCCGCCATGCGAAAAGTCAGCGTGAAGGTGATCAGCGGTATGGCCCTGTTGCTCGCGCTCGCCGCGTGTGGCGGCACGTCGGACGAGGGGGAGCCGCAGGTGGCTGCCATTCCAGGTGCGGTAACGCCGTCAGGAGCCAGTTCGGCCGGCACCGCTGGATCGGACGGCGAGAACGTCCGGCAGCTTCCCCTCGGCGCGACGAAGGAGGAGGTCCAGCGGGCTTACGACGCCTACTACGCCTGCTGGACGCAGCATGGTGTGCCATCGGCGCCAGATGACGGTGGCCCCCTGGCCAGTTGGAAGGGCGATCCAAAGAAGTACCAGCCCGCCGTGGACGCCTGTGCCGACAAGCAACCGCTGGACGCCCCCGAGCTCGATCCCCGTCAGAACCCGAACTATGTCGACGACCTCCGCGAGGAGAAGGACTGCATGGAGAGCCGCGGCTACAAGATGGAGATCCGCGGATCGGGAAGCGAGGCTGAGCTGTGGGGGATCAGCAGCAAAGCCAACCTGGAGAAGCTGAACAGCGACCAAGGATCGCAGGACTATCGAGAATGCGAAATCGCCGCCTTCACGCAGAAGTAGCCGACGATGCGTAAGCGGATCTCTGTCACCGTCGTTGCGATCGTGATGGTGCTGGGCGGCGCCTACGCGCGATACGCCTTCACCGGTCACGATGCCGGACCCACTGGACCGTCGGAACCAACGGTAGCGACCGCTGAGGTTGTCAAGACCAACCTCTCCGACTACTGGTCGGAGATCGGCGTCGTCGGTTACAGCAGGCAGCGCAGTCTGCGGGGTAACCGGGGCGGGGTGGTCACCTGGCTTCCGAAGGCGGGCAGCACAGTCGCTCGAGGGGGCACGCTCTATCAGGTCGGCGAGCGGCCGGTTGCCCTGTTCTACGGCGATGCTCCGATGTTCCGCGACATCGGCGCGATAGGCACGGTCGGCCATGACATCAAGGTGCTGGCGGACAACTTGAAGGCACTGGGCTATCGCATCGGACGGCAGCCGGCGCCGGGCACCTGGGTCACCACTCCGGGCGAGCCTGCACCGGCCGACGACCCCGGCAGGAGGAGCGATGACAGCGACGGCGAGAAGAAGGTGACGGATACCGCGAGTAAGCCCGTGCCGGCCGCCTCCGGGACGCCGTCCTCATTTCGGACCGTGGTAACCGCCGAGGACGGCGTTTTCACCGCGTCGCTCAAGCACGCAGTGCAGCGCTGGCAAGCCGCCAACGGCGTGCGACCCGCCGACGGCACGCTGTATCTCGGTGACGTCGTGGTGCTGTCCGGTGGCGTTCGGGTCGGCGCGGCTCGAGCGCAGCTCGGTGACGACGCCGGCGAAGAGCTCATGCAAATCAGTGACGAAGCCAAGGCGATCACCGTCGCCATCGCTGCGAGCCGGGCCGGCGGGCTCAAGGCGGGAAACAAAGTGCAAGTCACACTGCCGGACAGCACCACGACGACCGGCACCATCCGTTCGGTGAGCACCGACGTCCAGGCGCAGCCCGGCGGCGACGAATCATCCCCGGACGGCCCCCAGGTTCGGGTCCTCATCGGGGTCGACAAGCCCTCGGCCATCAGAAACATCAGCTCGGCGGATGTCGAGGTCCGCTTCACCGGTACGACCAGACGCAACGTGCTTGCCGTCCCGGTCGGTGCGCTGATCGCGCTCCGCGGCGGCGGATACGGAGTCCAGGTATCCGGCGGTGCCCTGACCGCGGTGCGGATCGGCATGTTCGCTGACGGCATGGTGCAGATCGCCGGCGCCGGCATCGTCGCCGGCACGCGGGTGGTGACGACGTCGTGACCCCGGTCCTGGAACTCCGACACGCCACCCGCCGATACGGCGCAGACGTGACGGCTTTGCACGATGTCTCCCTGCGCATCGACACCGGCGAGTTCGTCGCCATCGTCGGACCGTCCGGATCAGGAAAGTCCACACTGCTCAACATCATGGGCACCCTGGACCGTCCGACCGGCGGTCAGGTGCTTCTGGCCGGACACGAGGTCACCAAGATGTCCGACCGGAACCTGTCCAGCCTGCGGGGGCGCTGGCTGGGCTTCGTGTTCCAGCAGTTCCACCTCAGTGACGGGCTGACCGCCACCGAGAACGTCGCCACCGGACTGCTCTACGCGGGTGTGCACCGCCGTCATCGCCGTGACCTGTCGCTCCGTGCGCTGGAGCGGGTCGGCCTGTCTCACCGTGCCGGCCATCACCCGCAGCAACTCTCCGGCGGCGAACGGCAACGTGTTGCCATTGCCCGGGCACTGGTCAACCAGCCGGCGCTGGTGCTGGCCGACGAGCCGACCGGCGCGCTGGACGTGGCCAACGGCGCAGCCGTACTCGACCTGCTGACGACGCTGAATCGAGGCGGGACCACGATCGCCTTGATCACTCATGATCACGATGTGGCCGCCCGGGTACCCAGACAGATTCGCATACTCGACGGCCGCCTGGTCTCCGACTCGGCGACCCCGGCAGCAGTGGGCGGACGACCGCAATGAAGCACAGAGATCAATCAGCACACATGCAACACCAGGTTGTGCCGGTGCGGTTGGCACCCGCCGATCTGATCGGCCTGGGGCTGCTCGGCATCCGCACCCGCAAAGCGCGCGCCGCCCTGTCGGCGCTCGGCATCGCCATCGGCATCGCCACCCTGATTCTGGTCACCGGAATCCCCGCTTCGAGTCAACGGGCACTCGACGAGAAACTGGCCATGCTGGGTACCAACCGGCTGCAAGTTTCCCCTGCGCCTAATCGCGATCCACCGGTTACCCTGCCCAAGGAGTCGGTCGACATGATGTCACGGATCGCACCGGTGAAAGCGGTCAGCGCGACCGGCGACTTCGGGCTCACCATCAGCCGCTCCGACAAGACGGGCGCCGGTGACTTCAACGGCATTGCGGTGGTTGCCACCAAAGCCACCTTGTTGACGGCGCTCGAAGGCCGAGTGCGGGCCGGCCGTTTCCTCGATGCCGCGATGGAGGACATGCCGACCGTCGTCCTCGGCTCGATCGCCGCCCAGCGGCTCGGCTTCGACCACGTCGATCTCGCCCAACCGGCTCAGGTTCATCTCGGAGGACGCCGGTTCACAGTGATCGGCATCCTCGATCCGATGCCACTGTCATCGGAGATCGATCGCTCGGCCATGATCGGCTGGAATGCGGCGGTGCGATGGCTACGCTTCGATGGGCATCCCACCCGAATCTATGTACGGACCACCGACAGTCAGGTGGCTGCAGTGCGCTCGGTGCTCGCGGCCACCGCCAATCCGCAACACCCAGGTGATGTGTTGGTCAGCCGGCCTTCCGACGCGCTCGTCGCCAAGCAGGCCGTCCAGAAGACCTTCAGCTCACTGCTGCTGGGACTGGCCGGCGTCGCGTTGCTGGTCGGCGGAATCGGTGTAGCCAACACAATGTACATATCAGTGCTGGAGCGGCGGCGGGAGATCGGCTTGCGTCGCGCGCTGGGGGCCAACCGTGGCCACGTGCGCATCCAGTTCGTCACTGAGTCGATCGTGTTGTCGGCACTGGGTGGGGGAGTCGGTGTCGTCTTCGGCGGGATGGCCGTCGCCCTCTACGCCGTCGTGCAGAACTGGCCGGTGATCATCCCACCAGCCGCGACCGCCGCTGGATTGGGCGGTGCCCTGATAATCGGCGCTCTGGCGGGGGCGTACCCGGCGGCACGCGCAGCTCGGCTGGATCCCACCGAATCGCTCAGCGCCTGAACGAAAGGGTTCAGTGAAGCCACCGACAATCACCCCGATGAGTGCCAAAATTCTGATAGCCGACGATGATGCTCGGCACGCGGAAGGCATTCGCCGTTACCTTGAGGCGGACGGCCATGACGCCACCGTGGTGCACGACGGCCGGACAGCGCTCGAGATCGCCCGGCACGATCGGCCGGACCTGGTTGTCCTCGACGTCATGATGCCCGGCATGGACGGTCTGCAGGTCTGCCGCACGCTGAGGCAGGAATCCGACGTGCTGGTGCTGATGCTGACCGCTCGCAGCACAGAGAACGACCTGCTGATCGGGCTGGAGGTCGGCGCCGATGACTACCTCACGAAGCCCTTCAGTCCCCGGGAACTGGTGGCGCGCACCCGCACTCTGCTGCGCCGCGCTACTCGCGGCGCCCCCGTCCACAAGATCCGGCAGATCGGGCCGATCGGTATAGATCCAGTCCGGCAGCACGTCACCGTGAACGGCAAGCAGATCGAGTGCACGCGAGGAGAATTCGCGATCCTGGCCGCCATGAGCGAGCAGCCGGATCGGGTCTTCACCCGCACGCAGCTGCTGCACCACACGCGTGGCATCGACCGTAGCTCCTCGGAACGAACCATCGACGTGTATATCGTCAACTTGCGTCGCAAGATCGAGATCGACCCGCGCCGACCCGCGATCCTGCTCACCGTGTACGGAGTGGGATACAAACTGTCGGCGGCCCGGTGAGTACCGAGCGTGTACCTTTACGCCACAGCCTGGTCACACGGTTACTGGTCACGTCGGTGTCGATCGCGCTCGTCGCGATCTCGGCCACAGCCTGGCTGGCCGCGACAACCACGACCCGTGCGATCAGTCACGAGCTGGGCGGCGCGGCTGCCGATCAGAAAGCGGTCTACGAAGCGCTCGTCGGCTACGCGGCGACTCACCGGGACTGGTCCGGAGCGGCAACGCTGGTGCGTTCGCGCGCTGCGCTCATCGGTCGCCGGATCACCCTGACCACCGACGACAAGCGCATCATCCTCGATTCGCAAGCCGGACCTGACCTGCAGAACGTACGCCCCGCAGCCGTAGTGGATCCGCTCGACGTCGACATCGGGCTGACCGGCGGCGCCGAGCACATCGACGAGCGGGCCGCCGGTCCGTACGTCGTGCCGAGCGAAGATCGTTATGTCATGAACGAGACAGCCAAGAACGCCCTCCGATGTCTGCGCAGAGCGGGCTACGGCGCGGTGATCGACGTCGCACCGACCGGTCGGCCCAGAGTCTTGCTCACCACCGTCGGCCGGCGAGCCGAGGGCGCCAGAATTGTTCCGTCGCCGGAAGGCTGCACGTTCGAGCTTGACACCCTGGTCAGCGCGGCCGAGAAGAAGGCCCTGCAAGAGTTGAGCGAACTGACCGCCGGCTGCCTCGGACTCGGCGGCAGTGCCGGTCAGCTGCGAATCGCCCCGACTTTCCGGGCCTACCTCGGCCCGCGGTCAGTGGTCCGAACCAAGACTGAGCTGTTCAAGCCGGCGGTTCCCGCGCAGCTGACGCCGGCTCGCCCGGAGGATGTCGCGCAGGAATGCGTGGACGCTGGGCGCAGGGCACAGTTACGTCCTTACGTCGCACCTCGCGCCTTGCTGTTCGTCACCGCACCCGGCGAGGCCCGCACCACGCTGAGTCTGTCCGGTGTCGGTGTCGGCAGGATCGTTGCGGTCGCCGGTTCGGTGTTGCTGGCTACGATCGCGGCGACTGTGCTGGTCGGCCGGCGACTGGTCCGGCCACTGCGCAAAGTCGCCGACGCGGCCGCGATGCAGGTTCCGGCCCCGGTCTCCACCCGGGATGAGATCGGCAGGCTGGCACGAGCCCTCAACGAGTCTGCGCAACGGCGGGAACAGGCTGACGAGCAGCGCCGCACCATGGTCAACGACGTAGCGCACGAGCTGCGGACGCCTCTCGGCAACATTCGCACCTGGCTCGAGGCAGCCCAGGACGATCTTGCGCCGACCGACGCCCAGCTGCTCGCGCTGCTGCACGAAGAAGCGTTGCAGCTCCAGCACATCATCGACGACCTCGGCGACCTGGCCGCTGCGGATGCCGGCACATTGCGGATCAACAGTGAACCGACAGCTGTGCGTGACGTCCTGACGCACGTGGCCGACAGCCATCGAGGCGCCGCACACGCGGCCGGAGTGCGCATGGACCTGGACATCACAGGTGACCCTGTAGTGCTGGCCGACCAGGTGCGATTGCGACAAGTGATCGGAAATTTGGTCGCGAACGCCGTCCGCTACACGCCGGCCGGAGGGTCCATCACGATCGGCGCCAATGGCACGACGATCACCGTGAGAGACAGTGGCACGGGGATCACCGCCGAAGACCTGCCGAAGATCTTCGACCGGTTCTGGCGAGCCGACGAATCCCGTAGCCGGGCGACCGGGGGCAGCGGGCTGGGCTTGGCGATCGCCCGTCAGTTGACTGAGGCACACGGCGGTGTCATCGAGGTCGAGAGTGAGGAGGGGCACGGCACGCTCTGCACCATCCGACTGCCGGAATGTCCTGATCAACATGAGGAAGGGTGAGTGCGTCACCTTCATGCGGCACGGAAGGTAGCCCACGGGTGTACTACCGCGGGCCGATGCCAGGCAATTACCGCGCCAGTAACATCGCCCGCGTGTCCGATGACCACGATCCGCCCGTCCGTCGCAGTCAGGTGTGGCTGTGGCGGGGCGCGCTCCTGCTGCTCATAGCTGCACTCGTGGCAGCCGAACTCGCCGACGAGCTGTTCGTGATTCCGTTGATCGTCATCTCCGACGTCGTCGTAGCCCGAGTGGCCGCAACCCGACCACCTCGGCAGGCGATTCTGGCCGCGGTAGTGGCGCTCGTCGTCCAAGTGATCACTACCCCTGGTGACGAGAAATCCGGGGCACTCACCTGGTTCGCCATCCTGACTCTCTTGGTCGGCATAGCGTGCGTCAGCGGCATCGCACTTCGACAGCGCCGCGAGCACAACGCCGATCAACGGGAACAGGCCGAACTCAGAGCTGTGCAGGGGGAACGGCTGCGTATCGCCCGCGAACTGCACGACATGATCGCGCACAGTTTCGGCGTGATTTCCGTTCAAGCCGGGATGGGGCGCCGGATCATCGACACGCAGCCAGAAGAGGCTCGTAACGCCTTGGCAACCATCGAGGAAACCAGCCGGGAGACGGCGGCGGCGTTACGTCGGATGCTGGGTTCCTTGCGCCGTTCCGACCCGGCCACAGGCTCACAGCCTCGTGACCCGGCCCCGGGCCTCGCCGACCTGCACAACCTTGCCTCACGGGCAGCGCAAGCCGGAGTAGGTGTCGACCTGCGGCAGGAGGGCGTGCTGCCGCCGTTGCCGCCGGATGTCGATCTGTCGGCTTTCCGGATCATTCAGGAAGCGGTCACGAACGTGATCCGACATTCCGGCGCCGAACATTGCGACGTCACGCTGACATGTCACGGCGGCGACCTGACGATCGAGGTCACCGACACCGGGCGTGGTGGCCACCCCACATTCGGGTACGGCCTGACCGGGATGCGTGAGCGAGTGAACCTTCTTCGGGGACAGTTCGAGGCCGGACCGAGAGCGGCCGGCGGATTCCGTGTTCTAGCCCGCATTCCGCTTCCGGCACTCGTCCCTGAGGTCTCATGAGCACCCGAACGATTCTGGTCGACGATCAGCCCTTGATCCGCAGCGGACTGCGGGTACTGATCGACAACACCGACGACCTCACAGTCGTCGCCGAGGCCGGGACCGGCGACGAGGCAGTCCGGTTGGCCGGCGAACTTCGGCCGGACGTCATCGTGATGGACATCCGCATGCCCGTCATGGACGGTATCGAGGCAACCCGCCAGATTCTGGCCGGTCCCGATCCAGGCCGCGTGCTCATCCTCAGCACGTTCGACGACGACGAATCCGTCTACGCCGCTCTTCGTGCCGGTGCCAGTGGCTTCCTGGTGAAAGACATGGCACTGGACGACATCCTGAATGCCGTCCGGGTAGTCGCTGCCGGCGATGCGCTGATAGCCCCAAGCGTCACACGCCGCCTGATCGAACACTTCGTGCAGAGCCCTTCCACGGTGAGCCCCGCCCCCGTCCGACGCTCGTGGAGCGGCATCACCGACCGGGAGCGTGAGGTGCTCACGCTCATCGGCCGCGGCCGGTCGAACAACGAGATCGCCGCTGAGCTCTACATCAGCCCGGCCACTGCCAAGGTTCACGTCGCCCGGCTCTTCGCGAAACTGGAGGCGCGCGACCGCGTCCATCTGGTGATCATCGCCTATGAGATGGGTCTGGTAAGCCCTCGGGCTTAATTCCACGGGATGATTCGGCACGGCCGCTCGCCCGTTTAACTCCTTCGTGTGAACATCATCGATTCATCCGCCGAAGCGCTGCCTGGCCAGGCCGCGCCCGTGACTCGCTCAAGTACCGCTCGAGAGGTGCAGACACCCCAGCATGCGAGAGGCGTAGACGCCGCCGGGCTCGTGGTCAAAGTTGGCAAACATCTTGCCGTCCGAGGGCTCGACCTATCGCTCGGTGCGGGGGTGCATGGACTGCTCGGCCCTAACGGAGCCGGGAAGACCTCACTCATGCGTACCTTGTCCACCGTCATCAAACCGCATGGCGGAACCCTTCACCTGCTGGGTGCAAGTTGCACCGACAGACGGCAGCTCCGCGCCATACGCAGCAGATTGGGCTACCTGCCCCAGCATTTTGGCTTCTACCCGCGCTTCACAGTCCGCGACTACGTCGAGTACATGGCCTGGCTCAGGGAGGTGCCCAAGCATGAGATATCCGCCGCCGCTCAACGTGCCATCGACCGGGTGGGCCTGACCGAACGCGCCGGATCCCGGCTGAAAGCGCTGTCCGGCGGTATGGTGCGTCGCGCCGGGATCGCACAGGCAATCGTCAATGACCCTGCGCTCCTGCTGCTCGACGAACCGACCGTCGGCCTCGATCCCGAACAACGGGTCGAATTCCGTAACCTGCTGCGGGAACTCGGTGACGGCAACTGCGTCGTGGTCTCGACCCACCTGGTCGAGGATGTGGCGGCCGCCTGCACCAACGTCGTCGTCATGGACAAAGGAGAGCGCGTGTTCCAAGGGGCACCCGCCGACCTGACCCGCCTCGGCGAAAGCGACGGCATCGGCGACAGTCCGGCCGAACGTGGCTACTCGGTGCTGCTGCGCGAACACCGGAGCGCGGCATGACTGGGCCGCTGCTCATCGAACTGAAGCGCTCCAATGCTCGAATTCTCGGTCTGGTTGTCGGAGCGGTCGGTGCCATCTCGCTCGCCAGCATCTTCGAGGGATCGCGGCAGTGGAACATGTTCGCCTACGCCGATGCGGCCATCATGTGTGTTCTGGCGCCTCTGGCGCTGGCCGGCGGCGCGATGCTGGGTCGCCGCGAACAGAGCACCCGAGCCGCGGAGTTGATGCACAGCACCGGACGACCGTCCTGGCAACGCATCACCCCGGCCGCCGCCGCGCTTGCGGCTGCGGTCACCGGCGCTCACCTGCTCCTCGCCGCCGTCGGCATCGTGTTGATGCTGCTTTACAGCAGCTACATCGGCGCGCGTGGACTCATGTCGATCCTGGTGGATGTCCCACTTCTCATCGGTGCCGCCTTGCTCGGCATCGCGGCCGGGCGCGTATGGCCTTCACGGCTGCTTCCACCGCTGTTGGCCTCAGCAGCCTTCGCGATCCAGATGGCCGCGGATTCGATACCCGCCATCCAGGGGTTGTCGTTGATTGGCCCGCAGCCCGAAGCGGACTGGGAATCGGTGACGGACCCGGTTCTGCTGGGGCGGCTCGGATTCGCCTTCGGATTGGTCCTCGGCGGGTACCTGCTGTCCGCCGGTACGTCATGGATCTTTCGAGCCGGCGGTAGTGCCGCGGTAGCCGGTGGGGCGGCGGTCATGCTGGCTGTCAGCCCGACCGGCTCGGCCGAGCGCTACCTGGTGGATGCCGATGCCCAGCGCCTGGTCTGTGCCGACGGGGTCCCCCAGGTGTGCGTCACCGCAGTGCACGCGTATCTGCTGCCGTCAGTCGTACCACAGGCGCGTGCTGCGCTGGCGAAGCTCGCCAAGCTTCCCTACGCCCCGACCAGGGCCGTGGAGTGGCGTCCCGACTCCATCTTCACCGGGGACGAGGCCGACTATCTCGGCAACCAGCCGAAGACCGTGCAAGGGACGGTGTCCTTCCGCCTCGACCTCGACGAAGAGTCCGAGGACACGGATGTCGAAGCGAGCATCCTCAATGGGGCGGGAACTACGGCCAACGGGTGCACGCTGGACGACACCGCTGCTCTATGGGCAGCCGGAGCCTGGTTGACCGGCGGTGACACTCTCGATATCACGGACCGCGTCTTCGGCTGGCAACTGGCACAGAGCGACTATCAACCCGTTCTGGTGAAGCTGCGGCAGGCCCCCGAAGCGGAACAGGTCCGACGTGTGACCGCGCTTCGCGACGCTGCGAATGTCTGCCAGACCAAGGACTTGACCGCCATTCTCACCGGGCGGCGTGACTCATGAGCCGTTGGCTGCCGCTGTATCTGCGTTCCAGACGTGTTCCGCTCGCCGTGGCGACGTCCGTCGGCGCCGTGATTGTGGTCGGTGGAGCTTGGCGGTTCTTTGCCGGACGTCCCGAAGTGCCCGCCGGCTTGGCCGCCATGACCACGATGCTGGCCCTTGCCCCGCTCATCTCGACCCTGAGCGGTGACGAAGATGCCCTCGAGTCGACAGCCGCGATGCCTTGGCCTCCACGCCGGGCAGTTCACTTGGCCGGCTTGTTCGCTGTGCTGGTAGCACTGATCGTGGGTGCCGCGAGCCTCGGCGTTGACTTCGGTACCACCGGGCAGATCCTTCGCAACTGTGCGGGCTTGGTGGGTCTGGCCGGCCTGGGCGCTGCTTTCACCGGCGCCCAGCTTGCCTGGCTCGCACCCGTCAGTTGGACCGGCATTCAGGTGGTTGAGTTCCCCCCGGTTTCCGGGAGCTTCTCAAACATGATCGACTGATCATGGGGAGGAAGCATCTGTGGCCGCACCGAAGAAGTACCCCGACGAGCTGCGAGCACGGGCCGTGCGCTTGTATCGCG
>NZ_JAENHP010000045.1 GCF_016834655.1 Paractinoplanes ovalisporus | reverse complement strand
AGCACCCACTAATAGGCGCAGCAAGCGTAGCAGGGTGGGTCCCAAACACGTGCACACAGAAACCGGTGCGTGTGACGTGGGACCAAAACGTGCGGCCAAGCGGGACCCTTACTCACGCTCAGAACCATCGTCGGTATCGGGAAGGGGCGCAGCCGAAGCTTTGCAACGTCGCCGTATCAAGATCAAGGACGCGAAGGCTGCCGGCGGGTGAGAGTCCGTCGGGGCGGTCGGTGTCGTAGTCGCCGGGAAGCAGCCCGGCGCCGCCGTGCATGTCGGGACGCGAACCGTTGCGGGTGGCGACGGCCGGGTGGTCGGGGGCGAGTGACCCGTACCGGTCGATCAGCGCGTACGCGGCGTCGCGCACATCCGCGACATCCTGCTCTACCTGTTGAGGGGTAGCGGTTGGGTTGGCCGCGAGGTAGGCGCGGCGGGCAGCGGCGATGAACCGTTGCGGGTCCACGATGATGACGTCCTCGCGGGTGCGAAGGCTGATCACCATCCCGGCCCGCGGGCGGATGACGGGATCTGCTTCGTCGTCGGCTATCGGGCCAGGGTAGGGCAGTGCCGCGCCCGTTGTCGGTGTGCGGTTGCGAACAAGGGGCCTCGCTCGCCGGAGGGGTCGGGTGTGATGGCGCTGTTACGCCTGTGCGGGTGTGGGATGTCGCGGCCGGGCAGCCGGCGGGATGTCTGCGCGGATGGAGGCGAGCAGGGCGGCGATCCGGGGATCGTCGAGGGCGCCGGGCCGGTGCACGGCGTGGAAAGTGACGTGTGGCAGGTCGACGATGCGGCGGGTCACGAGCCCGGTGGCCGGCTGCACACAGCCGGCCACCACGGCCAGGCCGACGCCGAGGGCGGCGAAGTCGAGCGTCATCGGTAGTCCCTCGGCCTCGACAGCGATCGTCCATGCCACGCCGGCGTCGGTGAGGGCACGCTCGAGGTTGGTCCGGTGCGGCCGCGCCGGTGGCGGGACGATCAGTTCGCTGCCGGCCAGGTCGCGCAGGCGCAGGCTCTTACGTCGGGCCAGGGGATGGTCGGAGGGGATGAGCAGCATCTGCGGGAAGGTGGCCAGTGCGGTCGTGACCAGGTCGGTGGGAAGCACGTGCAGGCTGAACACCCCCAGGTGCGCTCGTCCGGTGCGGACAGCGGTCTGCATCTGCTGCCGGTTGGTGTGCAGGGGCCGGATACTGCCGGGGCGTTCGGTGAGCATGCGCCGGATGGTCGGGCCCAGCAGGTACAGGTAGGCGGTGTGCCCGGCCGCGGTCACGAGCGGCTGGGTGTCCGGGATGCCCTGCAGTTCGTCGAGGAATACGTCGAGGCGTTGCTGATGTTCGCGGGCGAACTGGGCGACGCGTTCCCCGTCCGGGGTGAGCTTCAGCTTGTTGCCGACACGCTGATACAAGGTGCGGTCGAGCTCGCGGGCCAGCGTTGCCAGCTTCGAGTGCAGTGACGGCTGACTGATGTGCAGCTGTTGCGCGGCGCGGGTCAGGTTGAGATGTTCGGAGAAGACCACGAGCGCGCCCAGTGCATCGGACGACACCCGCTTGCCGGTCATAGAACAACCCTATAAGCCTGGTGCTAGTTCATAGTTCCGGTGAAGATCCGAAGCGCGGATCATCGATCTATGACAATCAAGGATGGGAACCAGACTCGCGTATCGGCGGCGCAGCTGCGGGTGATGCCTCTGCACGCCGTCACCGAGGTGTACGGCGAGCCGGGCCTGCGCCGCCGACTCGCGCTCGAACTCGACCGCCTACCCGCCGAACACCGCCACGTCATCGCCGACGCAGCCGGCTGGGCGTCGATGTTGCACGCCGGTCAGCGCCGCACCCGCGAACCTTACGTGAACCACCTCTGGCGGGTGACGCTTCGCATGCTGTGCCACTACCGGGTCGACGACCCGGACGTGCTGATCGCCGGGCTGCTGCACGACGCCGTGGAGGACCAGGCCTGGAAGATCGCGGGCATCACCGGCCACGGCCCGCCACCGACAAACGAGGCGCTCACGGTCATCGCTGCCCGGTACACGCCGCGCGTCGCCCGCCTCGTCAACGCCGTGACCATGCCCGCCCGCCCGGAAGGCGCCGACCGGATCCACTACTACACCACCCACCTCGCCCACGCACTGGACGGCGAGCCGTGGGCCCGGGTGATCAAATTTTCCGACTTCACCGACAACGGTGTCGGGATCATCCACACCGTCGGGCCGCTCGTGATCCGCTCCGCCCGCAAGTACCGCGCCGCCGTGCCGATCCTGCGGGACCTGCTCGACCGCCCGGACACCCCACTTCCCGCCGACGTCAAAGACCACATCCGCCGGCAACTCGACCTCGCTCAGCGACGCTTCACCGCCATCCTCGCCGCCTGACGAGAACCGGCCGGTGGTAGAAAACTCCGTGTTCTCGCCACCGGCCGCGTAGCCCACGAAATGGGGCGCACGACTGGGACTGGTCGAAGGAGAATGCTGCCTATGATGCTGCTCGTGCCGTGCGACGTGCTCAACCCGCGACGGGCCGACGACCACTTGGCCGCCGAAGCTCAGGCCGCCCGCGCGCTCGGCCACCGGGTCGGGCTCATTGACCACGACGCCCTCACCGCCGGTGACGCCGCCCGGGCAGTCGCCCGGATCCCGGCCGACGGCGACACGGCCGTCTACCGCGGATGGATGCTGACCGCCCCGGCCTATGCCGGCTTCGTTACAGCGTTGTCCGCTCGCGGGGTGACCATGCGCACCAGCGCCGAGCAGTACCGCCGCGGGCATGAGCTACCCGGCTGGTACGACACGCTCGAGCCGTTCACACCCCTGTCGGTCTGGACCAGCGGCGCGCATCGTGACGCCTTCGACAAGGCCCGCTCAGCCCTTGGCCGCGGGCCGGCGGTCATCCGCGACTACACCAAATCGATGAAGCACTACTGGCACGAAGCCGCCTACATTCCCGAGCTGACCGACGCCGACGCCGCCTGGAAGGTGGCCCGACGGTTGCACGAGCTGCGCGGCGACGACTTCACCGGCGGGTTCGTCCTGCGCCGCTTCGAAGAGTTCACCGGGGCCGAAGCCCGCACCTGGTGGATCGACGGAACCTGCTGCCTCGTGACCGCTCACCCCGACACCGCCGACCAGTCACCCGCCGCCGACCTACCCCTACCCCAGCTGGCCGGCGCCGTCGCCGAACTCGGCCTGCCCTTCGTGACCGTGGACCTGGCCGCGCAACGCGACGGCACGTGGCGCGTCGCTGAGCACCGCGCCAGGACGGGTTTCACCCTGAAGCACTATGCCAGTGACAACTATCCAAGGTCGTCCGCTGAGCCGGAACACCTTGGTGACCTGGAACCGGAAGTCCTTCACAACGACGACCCTCGCACCCCCGCGACGATCCTTGAATAGGTCGGAAGGCGGTCGATGAGCAGTGACCTGGCCGGCCACCATGGCAATCAAGCGATCAACGCTAAGACCTCGGTGGATAGTCACTTCCCCTGCCCGGCGCCGAAGGCGAACCGGCAGTGTCTCGCGATGACCGGTGCAGACCGACTGCGCACTGATCTGCCGATGAGAGTGCATCGCAGTGGGGGTAATACCCAAAGCCCGCTACATTCTGGATCTTGGCAGGCCATTCTGCACTCGACTGTGAAGTTCAGCGTTGAGGGCCAGTTGTGTCAGGTTGAGTAAAATGACGCTATGGCAATCGCGGCGTTCATCGTTTCTGTATTCGCGCTATTGACCGGCGGAGCAAGCGCTTGGTACACCCGGCATCAATTTCTTCAGGCCCGCGAGCAAACGGAGCTGAACCGCAGGCAAGCGTCCGTAGCGGAACGCCAAGCAGACCTCGCCAAAACTCAACTGGCACTGCTGGAGGCGCAGATCAACGGCGCGCTCCGCGAGGAAGAGATCGCGAGGGAAGCTGCTTCAATCGCCCAGAAGATGCTAGACATCGAGCAAGAGCGCTTCGACAGCGAGCGTCAGACAATGACCGACAATCAACAACGTGGCGTTCGACTCTTCGGTAGTGAATGGAGTTTCGGCGGGCGGAACGATTGAGTCTAGAGCCCACTAAGCGTTGACGCCCGGCGTGCAATATCATGCTGCTGATAGCGCGGCGGGATGGCGAAGCGCTGTCACACAGTGTGATGCGGACTTGAGTCTGCCTGGTATATGCCGGGCCCCATCGGCGTATACGGACCGGGCAGCGGCACCGGCGGCCGGGGTCTGTTCGATCTTGAGCACGAGCCGGCGGGCCGGGCGACACGGTCGCGCGCAGTTTCGGCGTGTTCCTGGCCCCGCAGCATCGGGAGCCACCCCCGGCCACCGTCCAGATCACCGTGACGATGCCCCTGCCGCAACCGGAAACGCGACGAACGCCGGTGCCCGGACTATCTCAAGCACCATCGAACTATCGCCGGCTCTGAACCAGCGGCACGGGCTCGTCGATCAGAACAGGGTTACCTTCCATCGACAGGGCGCCGTCCTGCCGCGTGTATCGCTGGGCCAGCAGGACGCCCCGGTCGTGGCCGATCTGGTAGCCCTCGACAAAGACAGCTTCACTGCGCCGGCCTTCGTGCGTGTAGTAGCCGTCCCATGCCAGCGCCACACAGGTGACTTCGTGCTCGACCACACGCAGCGCCATACGCCCCGCGGCAAGACATTCCTGCAGATTTGCCCCCTCGCCAGCCAGGAACCTCGTCAAACCGCGCCCATTTGGGCTGTCCGAGAACGCGAAGGGCGTGAAGCCCTCGTCCGAGAGCCCGGCATTTTCCACCGCATAATCCAGCGCGGCGAAGATCAGGTCTGCACTCGCCGGGCTCATCTCGTCCAACACGGTCATCGCACGATTCTTCCAGATGATGATCGTCCGACCTCAAGTCCCTGGACGGAGCGGCCCGAGCCTGCCAATCAACCATCGAGGTATCTGGCACGCAGGCATCAAGAAGCGCTCCCGTGAGGACTGGGTTGACAGCTTCCGAACGTCGACTCGTTTAAGGTCAGCAGACCCCAGGGAGTATGCCGACGCATCCCGACGACGACATCCGGATCTGCCGCGATCCGCGTGGACGCGGTGAACGCACTGCCCACGCCTCGCGCCAGGTCAGCCGGAGCGTCGACGAAGGGTTGCCCTCAGCGGTGTACCAAGATCTGCATCGCGAACTTCTGATGCACGAGAGCGATCATCGTCGTGGCCGCCTTCACGCCTGACCACAGCAGCGGTACGGGAGCGGTCATGTTGAACGCCCCGACTCCCGGCTCCAACTCTCCCAGCCGTTCAAGGTCGAACGTGGTGAGCACCCAGGTATCTCCGTGCGAGACAGCACTGCAAAGCTTCCAAAGGAGCAGGGGAAGATTGCGCTCATCGTCCACAAGGTCAACAGCCACGCCGACGTCTGCCACAATCTCGCTAAATTGCGGCTTGTTCTTCAGCTCGCGTGCATCAATCCCTGCAGCAACCGCCAGCCCGAGGACACGGTCCTTACGTCGTTCGATGCCACCACGCTCCGTGAACCGGCCCGCTTCAGTGAAGCTCTCGACGTTCTTGATGCTGCCCCACTCGTACCGCAACCGACGACGCACCCGCTCCTGACGACTTGCCGGCGCCATAAGCCACATCGCTGTTGAGCTGTTCTCGATCGCGCCCCTCAGCAGTGAGAACGGTGCCTGAATGTGAACCCAGAGGGAATCTGGCCCGCTACCGCGCATCGAGTTGCGGAGACAGTGCAGGTGGTCGATCGCGGCACTTGTGGACTGGATAAACAAGTGGCTGATTTGATGCGGGTTGGTCTTGGTGTTGTCCCCATACATGGCACTGCCCCGCTCCACGCTGGGCCAATCCCATTCTCGCCACTGCTCCGCCAGCTCCAACAGTTGGAAGATCTGATTGATTTGCTCGCGGTCCTCGTCCGTCGCCGTCACCGTACGGAAGATACGTCGCCGCGGATTTCCTCGCCACCGGATATGGAGCATCTGGGCGCGGCGTGGTCGAAGCCGCTGTTTCAGCTGCAAATGGGCTCACCACAGAGAGCAAACGAGCGCAGCCGTGCTCAAGATCAGGTGCACTCATCTGCCGCAGACAAGGCGCGCCCAGTTCCGATCCCTGTCACCGTCTGTGCATGGTGCCGAGGCTGGCTACACGCGAACCCGATCACGACGAGGCCTGGCGCAGTAGCTCGCAATGCATGGAAGGCAGCGTGATCTCGGTGAAGCCGAAGCTCGGCGACCTCTGGTGACGAGCGCACGGACAAGCCGCGCGCAACTCCGTGAGCCGATTGCCTTCCGGCGAGGAGCGGATTGGACAGCAGTGGTGTGCACCTGCGCTCTGGACACATAGCGCGGCACCGGCGTACACCGTGAACGTGACCATGAGGGAGGAAGCGGCCCACCGGTTGGCGCGCCTGCTGTCGCCGCTACGCGAAGAAGGATGGTTGCTGACCCCGTTCAGCACTGCGATCACTGGCGCCGGTGTCGTCGTGCTGACCTTCCGCGACGGTGATACCGGTTTGCGGGACGACCTCGAGCAGCGGTTGAACGACTTGGACCCCGGGCTCCAGGTCGAATCGCGGTTCAGCTCGATGACCCAGCACGTCATCGTTCGCTTGTGAAACGCCAGGGCAGCAGCACCACGCGAGCTTGCAGTGAACGCCCATCTGTTGGCGCTTTGTCTCTCGTTCCCGCAGATCCGCGTGACGTCCTGTCTCACGTTAGACCGATCTCAACGCGTGGCAGCGCCCTGGCCTTCGCGAAATCAATTCCCGGTAGCGCAGCCAGTACGAGGTTGTCACCAACAGGTCACAGCAGCACTGCGCCGTCCCGAACGGACCGACCGGATCCGCGGCGGCTGAGACGAGAAGAAATCTCAACGGCGACGGAACTCGGCGAACGGGAGACTGGTGTTCATGACGGGGATGACTTTCCCGGACGGCGCGTGGAACGACGTCCGGCACGGGCTGTTCGATCCGACCGCCGAGTACGTCGGAGATAATTGGGCGGGCCAGGTGCTCGAACCCTGGCTGGCGGCCCACCGCTCCATCATTGCAGCACTACACCACATAGGACGTCGCGACATGGCCCGCACCGCGCTCAGTAGCGAAGACTTGTGGACCCTGTATGCGTTCAGCCGGGTCGCCGAGCAGCTGCTTCTGCCGTATCAGCCGCCCGCGACCGAGCCCGCCGACGCGGCGGAAAGGATGCCTGCCGGCGCGTACGAGCATTTCCTCGACGCGATCGGCGCCACCTTTCCCCGCGCCGCCGGTTTCCACCCGTTCCTGCACGAAATCGTCGCGGTCCAAGAAGACGACGATCCGGAAGCCGGCCCATCCTTGACCGCGTTGTGGTGGCCGGGCTGCATGATCGGGTCACTGATGTTGGTCCGGGCCGGCGTGACCGTGCGCGCCGGCGCCCGTCGCCTGACGCCTGGGGTCGCCACCGGGTCAACGCTGTACTGGGCGTGGCAGCGCCGGCACCGCCCGGTCGCTGATTTGTCGCACGGCTGGGGATCCAACTCGCAGTGGCGCACAAGGTTCCGCCGCGACTACTGGCTGCCGGACCGGCTCGCCTACAACGTCGACGCCGACCTGAAACCTGCCAAAGCACATCCCGACGGAGCCCGGGACATTGTTGACGTCGACCTGCTGCGATACCGGTGCAGCACGATGACTGATCTGGGCAGCGAACAGTGGGTATGGCCCGAGCACCACAGCGAACCGGCGCCGTTCACCCTGGATTCCACGCCTCGCATGGCCGGCTACCTCACCGAGCTGGCAACTACCGTGCTGGATCTCGACAACACGAGCGGGATATGGGCACTCGCGGACACGCGGATCGCCGCCGGCGATCCGACGTTCGTGGCCGACCTGGCGATCAGGCTGCGACAGCAGTACGGCACGGCGATTTCACCGCCTTGGCAGTATGCGAGCGTCGACAACCGGCTTCTGCGTCTGCTGTGTATGACCCAGCAAGCAGCGGCTATCGAGCAGACCGTTCGTGTTGTCATGGCCGGTGACCTTCCGCAGCGGCGGCAAGCGGCCCAGCTACTGGCATACCACCAGAGTCCGAAGCAGCTGGCCGTGCTGTTCACCGACCGGTGGCCTGCGTCCGAAGAGGTTGAGCAGCTGCGCAGCCTGGTGCTGCACGAACTGATCCTGCGCAGTATCAAGGTTGAAGACATACCGGATATCGCCGAATGGGCGACGTCACCGCACCGCTCGCACCAAGTGTTGGACCGTCTGTCCTACACGCTGACCGCGGTGGAAGGACGGCCGGCCCTTCCCCGGTTCCAGCTCGACTCGACCTCCTACCCCGTCTTCTCTGGAAAGCCCAGCGCTCCTGCGATCGCCCGGGTGATCGGAGCCCGTGTACCAGGATCGACGGAGACCACGACAACCGAAACGGCAGCAGCTATCGGCACCGCCGTCGCCTCCTGGGTGTCGTGGTCCAACGGCCAGTGCGAAGCCCGCACGTTCGAGCTCACCAGTGAACTTGCCGACGGGGCTCTGGCGGACACCCTGACCAGTCTCGGTCTGCAATGCCTCGGCACGACAGCTGCGGCCGACCTTCACATCTACAGGAGCTCGCCCGGGCAGGTTTGGCAGGCGTTGTTCGACGCGGCCGCCAACGGCGGCGCCTACACAGCCGGGGAAGGCGGCGCCCAAGGCCGGCTGTCCGCGTGGCTGTCCCTCGCCGGCCTGACCGGTTGCTCCGCCCAGACCGACATCGCCGAGGTGGAGTACCAAGCCGGCAGCCGCAGCTGGTACACCCTCGATCCCACAACCCGCTGGTTCGACCAGACCGGCTGGGACATCGCCGTCATCGCCGTGAGCCCCGACCGCCGACACCTGCGCGTACTAGCTGCGACTGACGCCGACTGAAGCCTCTAGTGGGTCTAGGTCAACGACGTACCGGTCACAGATCGCGATGTGTCCTAGATCACTCAGTTGTTTTGGTGGGCGTCGATGTCTTGCATCCGCGCTGATGGATGTGTCAGGTGAGTGCCTCGTGATCAGAAGGGCCTGGTCCGCGCTGTTCTACTAACGTTCTTCCGGCGAAGCGCCCCAGTCGGACGATGCCTGCGTAAATCATCGAATTAGGTCTATAACATCCGCGTATCGGGCGTCCACAAAGGTTATTTACAGCAAGCGCACAGCCACTTACGGTTCCTCCGGATCAATGACGAACGGGGGATCCCTTGCCTCATCCTGCCCTTTTCCGGGCCGAACGCAGCCGCGTGCGCCGCGGATGCGCCGCGTTCGCCGTCTTCGTTGTCACGGCAGCCGCGGGCGCAGCGGTCGTAACGCCGGCCAGTGCCGCGCCGTCGGGTGCTCCACTACGGATGGCGTCCGAGCCGGCCACGGCACCCAGTGTCGCAGCCGCCACCCGCCTGGCCGCCAACAGCGGTTCGCGGGTTGAGGCACTTGCCGAGCGCACCGAATACAGCCAGCTGTTTGCCGAGCCAGACGGCCGTCTTCACTACGAATCCGCGGTGATGCCTCAGCGCGTACATCGGGGGGACGGCTCATGGCAGGACATCGACCTGACTCTGGTCGCCGGCGCCGACGGCAAGTGGGCGCCGCGCGCATCCGCAGCCGACGTCCTGTTCTCGGCGGGGGGCCAGGGGCCGCTGGCAAAGATCGTCAAGGACGGTCACAGCTTTGACGTGTCCTGGCCGCTCGGTAGCCTGCCGAAGCCCGCCACGTCGGCCGACACGGCAACCTACGCCGAGGTGCTACCCGGTGTGGACCTCGTGGTGCGAGCCACCTCGGACGGTTTCGCGCACGTCCTTGTCGTCAAGACCGCTGAGGCAGCCAAGGACTCCAGGCTCAAGCAGATCACCTTCAACCTCGGCGGCGACGCCGTGGTGCGCAAGACCCACGGTGGTGACGTGGTCGCCGTAGCCGGCGGGCAGACGGTCGCCGCTACCTCGGCGGCGGCGATGTGGGACTCGAGTCAGACGGGAGCGGCCGCCGCCAAGCTGGCCGGCGCTTCCGGAGCAAGCGACGGGGACGTGTCCACTCCGGCGAAACCGGCCGACGCGGCGCAGGTGGCCGACGTACGCGTCACCGTCGACGCGGCCGGCGACCTCGTGCTCGAGCCCGACGCCGGTTTGCTGGCCGACGCGACCTTCCCGCTGTTCATCGACCCGGTTTGGAGCACGGGTAAGTCGCGGTGGGCGTACTCGACCAACAACAACAGCAACAACACCGACACGTCGGTGGCCCGCGTCGGTCGGGACCCGAACAGCGGCATTGTCTATCGCTCGTACTTCGAGTTCCCGACCGCACCTTTGAAAGACAGGTACATCTACGACGCCTACGTGCAGATGAAGGTCGACCACTCGTGGTCGTGCACGAACACGCCGAACACTTTGTTCACTTCCAACCCGATCAGCGGCACGCCCCGGTCGGCATGGAAATCGACCGGCTGGTACCTCAAGCTCATGGGCCAGGTCTCCTCCCACGCCAACGAGGGCGCCGGCTGCTCGGACTCACCGCAGCCCGACATGACGATCAACTTCAACACCGATGCGGTGAAGAACACGATTCAGACCGCCGCCACCAAGGCGTCCCCGAGCGTGACATTCGTCCTCAGCGCGGTGGACAAGGATGTGTCAGGGGAGTCGACGCAGGACCGGTGGAAGAAGTATTTCCCGGGGAACGCGAAACTGATCACCGAGTTCGACAACCGCCCGGGAACGCCGACCGAGTTCTACGTCAACGGCGTGCGCTGCGGGAGCAACACCCTCGGCATCGGCACGACCGCTCTGAAATTCACCGCCCGGATGCCCGACCGCGACACCACCCAGTCGATCAAGGCGACCTGGGAATGGGAGCGCCGCGTGAACACCACGTGGACCGCCATGCCCGCGCCGGCCGTGAGCAACGCCGCCGCGAACACCATCGCGACCAGCGCAGCGATCAGCGGGGCCGTCAACGGCAACACCTACCGCTTCCGGGTCAAGGGAACCGATCCCTCTCCGTACAACCAGAGCAGTCAGCCGTCGCAATGGTGCACCTTCACCATCGACACCGCGGATCCCACGGTCACCGGCGAAGTAACCACCCAGCCGACCGGACCGGGCCGACCCGGCCGATTCACGCTCATCTCGCACGACGCTGACCTGGTCAAGTTCCGCTACGGCTGGAACGCGGCGGTCAACGAGATCGCCCCGTCCTCCACCACGACAGCGGGCGGTGTCACCACCAAATCCGTCACCGTGACGCTCAGCCCTCCGAAGTACGGAACGAACACCTTGTACCTGCAAGGAGTCGACAGCACCCTGAATGTCGGTGACGGCTCCCTCACCTTCGTCGTCGGCCGGGCCTCACCTCCGGTCGCCCGCTGGGGCCTGGAGACCCGGCCCGGCGTGGACAGCGCTGAGGCCCTCGCCGACCAGCAGCCCACGCTCGCTGACAACACCCCGCTCGCGGGCGAAGGTTTGGCCTTCACCGACAAACAGCGCCTGATCGGAGGCGCACAGGCGACCTTCACCGGCACGCAGAACCTGGCCACCGCGGCAGGTGTCCTCGATACGACCAAGAGCTACGGCGTGGCCGCGTGGGTGCGGCTCAACGACATGACGGGCTATCAGACGTTCGTCTCGCAAGACGGCCAGAACGTGACAAATTTCCAGCTTCAGTTCCGCAGCGACGACCGTAACGGTGACGGCACCGCAGACAAGTCGTTCTGCTTCGCCGTGCGGGACGCTGATGTCGCGGCCACACAGAACGTGGCCATGACCTGCGCGGTCAACACCGCGGTGGCCGGGCAGTGGACTCACCTTGCCGGCACGTTCGACGCCGTCGAGAAGAAGCTCCGGATCTGGGTCAACGGCACCTTCCAGGCGGAAGCTGCGGCTCCCGCCACGGCCTGGGCCTCGAGCGGCCCGCTACGGATCGCCACCCGCAAGTACGACCCGTTGACGTGGCTGGACAACTTCGCCGGCGGCATCGCGGATGTGCAGGTGTTCGACCGCGCGATCGTCCAGGAGGACCTCACCGGTCACGCCACCGACCCTGAGGACGCGGTCGAGGCGGAGCGCGGCATAGTCCAGCCCATTCAGGTGGCGGACTGGAACTTCGAGGATGCGGTCCTGTGCTGGGATCCCGCCGTCGAGAACGTCTGCGAAGAACCCGACAACGCCACCGGCTTCGGCCACCGGCTGCGCCTGACCCAGGGCGTCGACATCGTGCCGGGCAGCGGAATGCGGGGCAACTACGCCGCCTTCGACAACAGGCAGATCAACTGGAACGACCCGTCGGACCCGTTCTACGGAACCACCACACGGGAGTTCGGTGCATCGCAGCGCAACTCCGGTGACCTGAGCAACCCGCAGTGGCAGGACGCCCCGGTGCTCTACACCAACCAGTCGTTCACGCTCAGCGTTCGCGTGCACGTCGAATCCACCACCTCGACGATGACCGCGCTTGCGGCCAAGGGCACCAAACACTCCGCCTTCTACCTCGGCACGCGCAGCTCCACCATCGGCGGTATCACCGCTCAGCGTTTCGAGGTCATGGTTCCCAGCATCGACCAGGACCTCGGCGAGACCTGGACCCATGTCATCGCGCCGGAGGCCCTGGACGTCGAGGACGAGGGCACCTGGCACCTGTTGACGTTGGTGTACAACGCCGGCAGCAAGACCATGCGCCTCTACGTCAACGGAGTCGCCAAGACGCCACCCACCGCCGTCGGTGTCTGGAACGCCGCCGGACCGCTCATGGTCGGCAGCGCCTGGTTCACCCCGGACAACGGCACCGGCGCCTACTACGACCAGTGGTACGGCGGCATCGACAACGTGCGTATCTATCAGGGCGCTATGACGGTCGCCCAGGTCGCTCACCTGTCCCAGACCGACGACGAGACGGAGTCCTGATCGTGCCCACCTCCCGGCTCCGCCTCACTCTTGCCGCCGTATCCGTCCTCACCGTCGCCGGCTCGCTGCTGACGGTCCCGCCCGCCCAAGCCGATCCGGCCAAGCCTGGCCATCTGGCCGGCCAGATCGAGAAGGTGGACCGCGACGGTGGGGAAGTCACCGGTATCGGCTGGCCGATCCGGAAGACCGCGGACGCGGTTCTCGCCGCGCCGGTCTGGCCGGCGGCCGGAACCCAGCTGCGGACCTCCATGAAGAAGCAGACGGCCGCCGTCCGCGCCGAGGTCGTGGACCGCGCCGCTGTGCCCGCGAAATGGCGGGCGGGCATTGTCGCTCGCGTCTCGGCCACCACGGCCGGCACTGCCTCCGTGTCCGTGGACTACTCGAAGTTCCAGCACGCGTACGGAGCCGGCTGGGCATCGCGGCTGCGGCTCTGGCGACTTCCGGACTGCGCGCTGACGACACCCGATACAGCTTCTTGTTCGGCACAGCCACTGCCGTCCATCAACAACACGGCCGCATCAGCGGTCACTGCTGACGTCCCCGTAAACTCCGCCAAATCGGCTCCCTTGGTGGCGCTGGCCGCCGCTGCCTCCGGCGACTCCGGCGATTTCTCCGCGACCCCGCTGGCTGCCTCATCCACGTGGTCGGCGGGCGGCTCCACGGGCGGCTTCTCCTGGTCCTACCCCGTACGCATCCCGCCCGGCATCGCCGGCCCGCAGCCCGCGGTATCACTGAGCTACTCCTCGGCCAGCGTGGACGGCCGCTCGTCGGCCACCAACAACCAGCCCTCCTGGATCGGCGAAGGCTTCGAGTACTCACCTGGCTTCATCGAGCGGCGATACGTGGCCTGTGCCGACGACGACGCCGAGCCGGCGAACAACCCGAAGAACACCGCCGACCTCTGCTGGCGCTCCGACAACGCCGTCATGTCCCTCGGCGGCAGCAGCACCGAACTGGTCTTCGAGAAGGGCAAAGGCTGGCACGGCCGATCCGAGGACGGCTCAAAGATCGAGAAGCTGACCGGCGCGACCAACGGCGACATCGACGGCGAGCACTGGAAGGTGACCGCAACCGACGGCACCCAGTACTTCTTCGGCCTCGACGACCTGCCCGGCCAGAGCGCCGCGACCGACTCCACCTGGACTGTGCCCGTCTACAGCAATCACCCTAACGAGCCCGGCCACGCCGACACCTTCACGGCCTCGCGCAAGACGCGGGCGTGGCGGTGGAACCTCGACTACGCCGTCGACGTGCATGGCAACACTCTGTCGCTGTGGTACAGCAAGGAGACCAACAAGTACGGCACCGAGGTGACCGCGACCAAGCCGGTCAGCTACGTTCGAGGCGGCACTCTCGACCGGATCGACTACGGCACCTTCGACCGCGGCAGCGCCGGCCGGTCCGTCAAGCCGCTCGCCCAGGTCATCTTCGATACCGGCAACCGCTGCCTGTCCGACTGCGCCACCCACGACGGCAGCCACTGGCCGGACACCCCGTGGGACCAGGAATGCAAGGCCGACGCCACCAGCTGCGACAACTACTCGCCGACGTTCTGGTCGACCGAACGGCTCACCACCATCACCACCCGGGTGTGGGACACCACCAAGCCGACCGCCGACTGGCAGGAGGTCGACTCCTATGCGCTGTCGCACAGCTTCCCGTCACCCGGCGACGGCCAGCGCGGCGGTCTGTGGCTCAACTCGATCGTGCGGACCGGGCACGTCGGCGGTACCGTCACGATGCCGCCGGTCACCCTGACGCCGGTCTCGATGCCCAACCGCGTCCTGACCAAGACCAACACCACCAACAACTGGCAGCGTCTCGCCAACATCCACACCGAGACCGGCGCGCTGATCCAGGTGACATACTCCCGGCAGGAATGCTCGTCGACAAACCTGCCCGAGTCGCAGCAGAACAACACCAAACTGTGCTACCCCGTGATCGGCCCCGATCCGCTGTCCACCTCCGGCGGCGATCTCACCGAGTGGTGGCACAAGTACGTCGTCAAGCAGGTGTCACAAAGCGATGTCCAGCTCGCCGACGGGCATTCCGCACCTGCGATCAACACCTACTACGACTACGAGGGCACACCCGCCTGGCACTTCGCCGATGACGACGGGCTGACCAAACCCAAGTACAAGACCTGGAACCAGTTCCGGGGCTACGCGAGCGTCGCGGTCCGAGTCGGCGACACCGATCCCACGCTGACCCGCACCACCTTCCTGCGGGGCATGCACGGCGACCGCCTGTCCAAGACCGGCACGACCACCCGCACCGTCACGGTGGGCGCGTCAGCCGGCGGGGAGACCGTCTACGACGAGGACGAGTTCGCCGGCATGACCCGGGAAGAAGTCGTCTACAACGGCACCGACGACAAACCCGTCAGCAAAACCGTGAACGTGCCGTGGCGATCCGGACCCACCGCCTCGCGCACCATCAACAGCGACACCGTGACCGCCCGCTTCACCGGCCTGCAGACCGTCTACAAAGGCACCGCCCTCGGCACAAACGGCTCAAGCGGATGGCGCGTCACCCGCCAGCACAGCTCGTTCGACGACGACTACGGCGTCGCCAAGTGGGTCCAGGACGACGGCGACGTGGCCAAGACCGGCGACGAGAAATGCACCACGACCACCTACAACCGCAACATCGGCGCGAACATCGTCACGCTCGTCAAACGCGCGACAGTGACCGCGCTGGCCTGCGGTACCGCCCCGACCAGCCCCGATCACGTCATCTCCGACACCCGCACCTTCTTCGACGGCGCCACAAGCGTGGACACAGTGCCGAAGGAGGGTCTGGCCACCCGCGTCGACACCCTCAAGGACTGGACGGCGGCAGGCGGCACCACCTGGCTGACCACCACCACAGCCACCTTCGACGACTACGGACGCCAGAAGACCGGCACCGACGTCGTACGCGGCAACACCACGACCACCGACTACACACCCGCCCAAGGACTGGTCACCGAGCAGAAGGTCACCACTCAGCAAGGCTGGATCAACACCACCACGATGTACCCGTACTGGGGCGTGCCCGGAAAGGTGACCGACCCCAACGGCCGAATCTCCGAGGGCACCTATGACCCCCTCGGGCGTACCTCCAAGGTGTGGGACGCAGGCTGGACCCGGGCCGAGCATCCCAGCGAGCCGCTGGCCACCTTCACCTACTTCTACGACCCCGACCGCAAGACGTACCCGTACGTCAAGAGCGCAACGCTGAACGCCGGCGGCGGCACCGACACCACGTACGAGATCTACGACGGCATGCTCCGGCCGCGCCAGAAGCAGAAGGCCGCAGTCGGCGGAGGCCGGGTCGTCTCCGATACCCTCTACGACTCCTACGGGCGCGCGGCGATGACCTTCTCATCGCACACGGAGCCGGGCACCGAGTCGGGCACGCTGTGGTGGGAACCGGAATGGTCGGTACCCACCCAGGAGGTGACGGTCTACGACCGCGCCAACCGCGCCACGGAGAAAGTCTTCCGATCCGGGGACGGCATCACGAACCTGGTCGACAAGTGGAAGACCACCACCACATATCAGGGTGACCGGACGACGGTGATTCCGCCGCGAGGCGGCACCCCGACCACCACGATCGTCGACGTGCTCGGACGCATCACCGAGGCCCGTCAATACACGACCGCAGCCGGCGTCAACGGAGCGTACGAGGCGACCACCTACACCTACGACGCCAAGGAACAGCTGGCCAAGGTCACCGACGGTCCCGGTGACGAGTGGACCTACAAGTACGACCTGCGCGGCCGGCAGATCGAGTCGAAAGACCCGGACAAGGGCAAACTCGTCTCCGCGTACAACGACGCCGGCGACCTCACGAAAACCACCGACGCCCGCAACGAGGTCCTCGTATACACGTACGACAACCTGGGCCGGCAGACCGTGGTCTACGACGACGCCGTGGCCGACACCAACAAACGTACGGAGAACAAGTACGACCGGCTCTACACCGGCGTGGCGCTCAAGGGCCAGCTCACCGAGACGATCCGCTACGACAACGGCAATCAGTACAAATGGCAGGCCCGCAGCTTCAACCAGCGCTACCAGGTCTCCGGCGAGCACTACATCATCCCCGCGGCTGAGACCGGCCTGAACGGCACCTACATCTACAGCCACAGCTACTCGCCATACACCGGGACACCGACCGAACTCGGCTACCCCGTCGCCGGCGATCTGCCCGCCGAGGCGGTGACGACCCAGTTCAACGCCACCACCGGTCTGCCCTCCGGCCTGACCTCGGGCTGGACGAACGTCGGCAGCTACGTCACCGGCCAGCAGTACACCGGGTACGGCGAACCCACCGTCACCACGCTGAAGATCGCCGGCGGGGTCTACGCCGAGCAGTCCGTGTCGTACGAACTGGACACCCGGCGCGTGCACCAAGTGGTGGTCAAGCCCGAAACCGCCACCGGAACCATCATCGATCGCACCTACGGATACGCCCCCGCCGGCGCCGTCGAGTGGATCAGCGACAACCCCCAGGTGGGCGCCGCCGACACCCAATGCTTCGGCTACGATGGCCTACAGCGACTCGCCTCCGCCTGGACGCCCAAGACCGACGTCGCGGCCGAGACCGCATGCAAGCAGGCGCCATCGGTGGCGAACCTCGGCGGCCCGGCTCCCTACTGGCACGACTGGACCATCGACCGGATCGGCAACCGAACCAAAGAGGTCCAGCACAGCGCGGCCGGTGACGTCACCCGCGACTATGTCGTGCCGGCGGCCGGAGTAAACGTGGTCCGCCCGCACGCCGTCACCTCAATGACGACCACCCGGCCCGGAACAACCACCGGAACCACCGTCTCGTACGGCTATGACGACACCGGCAACATGACCACCCGGCCGGGTGCCACCAACGGCCAGGTCCTCACCTGGGACGCCGAGGGCAAGCTGGTCAAGGTCACCGAAGGATCGAAGACCACCACCAACCTGTACGACGCAGGCGGCAACCGGCTGATCCGTCGTGACCCCGGTGGCACCACGCTCTATCTACCAGGCCAGGAGATCCGCCGGACGGTGTCGGGCAACACCGCCACCGTCAACGGCACCCGCTACTACGACTTCGCCGGGGCCACGGTCGCCTCGCGCACCGCTGGTCAGCAGAGCCTCAACTGGTTGTTCAGCGACCACCAGGGCACCCAGCAGGTGTCGGTCAACGCCTACACCCAACAAGTCACTGTGCGTCGCCAGACGCCGTACGGCGAGTCCCGCGGCACCAACCCGACCTGGCCCAACGGCAAGGGCTTCGTCGGCGGCGACATCGACCCGACCGGCCTCACCCACATCGGCGCCCGCGAGTACGACCCGGCGTTGGGTCGATTCGTGTCCGTCGACCCGCTTCAGGATCTCAGCGATCCGCAGCAATGGAACGGCTACTCCTACGCCAACAACAGCCCCATCACCCACAGCGACCCATCCGGCCTTGACCCGTGTCCCGGCGGTGGCGGCGGATGCGGCTACCCGGACACCCCCGAGCACGTCCAGAACCCCGGCGCCTGCGGCAGCGCGAACTCCTGCGAGCACAAGCAGAACACCGAGGGCAGTGGCAGCACCGGCAAGTCCGGCGGCAGCGGTGGTGGCGGCGGCCGGGGCGGCAGCGGCAACAACGGCTCCAAGGCAGGCTGCAGCTCGGCCAACGCTTGCGAACAGCGCAATTACCTGCAGACCGAACGGGTCCGGGCGGCCATGATTCAGATCATGTCCATGCCGGACCCGGACGCACGATCCGAAATCGGCGGCTTCTGCCGCATGGACCCCGGAATGTGCGCCGCCTACCTGCAGGACTTGAAGAACGGCGCAGTTCCATGGCGAGTGGCGGCACAGATCCACTGCGGCGAGAGCCTCGCCTGCCGCCAGGACTACGGCATCGCCGGAATGGCCGGCGGACCATCACTAGGCACCACCGTGAACCACGATGTCGGCGACGCCCTTCTCCTGTCTGTCGTCGGCGGTGGCGGTTCCGGGATTGTTCGTCTCATGCGTGCCGCATTGAGCGGGCAAGAACCTGCCGCAGAGCGAGCCCTGCGATATTGCGCCGCATCATCGGCATCGGCGAACAGCTTCGACCCTGCTACGCCGGTCCTCATGGCCGACGGAACCACAAAGCCGATCAGGGACGTGCAGGTCGGGGATCGGGTTCTAGCGACCGACCCGGTGACCGGAAGTACGGCGGCGGCTGAGGTCACTGCGCTGCACAACAACCTCGATCAGGACTTGGTCGACGTACAGGTCGGTCGTGCTGACGGCTCGATCGAGGTTCTGCACACCACCGTTGAGCACCCGTTCTGGGACGAGACGGCGCTTCAGTGGGTGGCCGCTGACGACCTTGTGCCCGGACACCGGTTGCGCACCATCGGCGGCTCGGCTTGGGTTCACAGCCGCCAAACGGTTCCCGGCCCGAAATACATGCTCAACCTGACCGTCCATGGGGTGCACACCTTCTACGTCCTAGCCGGAAACATCCCGGTCCTAGTGCACAACCAAGGCGGGGCGGACAGCCCGAACAAGGGCAAACAAGGGGTGGCGTGGCTCATCGGTGATCTTCAACGTAAGGGTTACGCCATCCGAGGCACCGAGATCAGCATGGAAGCTGCCAACGGCGTCATGGTCCGTTTCGATGTGGTAGCCGAGAAAAACGGGGTGGTCTCGGTCTACGACGCCAAGAACGGCAAACGTGCGGGGTGGACGAGGGGCCAGGGGCGAGGCGGGGGCTACCTGTCCGTCGAAACCGCCGGCGGAACGTTCGTCGGGCCGAACGCACATGCGGCCGGACTCGGTGGAACCGTACTCGGCCCGACGCGCGTGAACATCGCCGGCTATAGCGGCTACCGTTACTGCTGAGGTGCGGAGGAGATACATGGCCAGCTTGAAAACCGACGCTCTGCGGGCGTGTGATGCCGCGTTGGGCATTCACGACTTCAAAAAGCGACGCGGCGTATACCTTCGGTCAACGGCGGCATCAACTGGTGACGGGTGGCTCGGGCTCAATCTGGCGACATGGGATATGCCGGAGGCCTTGCATGTCAGTCCTGTTGTCGGAGTCAGATATGAGCATCTTGAACGTGTTCTAGTCGAGACTGCCGGCTGGTCCGCGCCGCTAGCCGGTGTGACCAGGCCGCTTGGCTACTTGATGCCTCAGAACTCTTTCGTTCAATGGGAATTCAAGTCGGGTACGGACCTGGCGGCGACCGCTCAGGAGCTGGCCGTGGCAGTTTCTCAGTATGGGCAGCCGTTCATCGACCAATGGTCGGACTGGCAGGCTTTCTCGACCTCCATCGAGGAGTCAGGCCTGCTTGCCGAGCACGTCAAATACTATGTGTTGCCGACAATTCGAGCACTCAGCGGCGATATGCCCGGCGCCGATAGACTCATACGGCAGGAACTGGATCGCACGGGCAATTCGACCGATCTGTACGCGAAGTCGTATCGGGAGTTCGCTCGCAAATTCTCACAAGCATTCTGAGAGAAAGTCGATGATGAGACGGTTGTCCACGTGGGCGGCGTGCGTGCTCGCCGCCGTTCTGTCTACGGCCGCTTGCGCCAGTCCGGGTGGGGAGGCGGGTGGGCCCGCCTCCGCGGGCCCGGGAGCAAGTGCGGTCATTTGGCGGCAGGTCAGCGGATGCCCAGTGCTGTCCGATCCGCCGTATGGTTTGTCGGCCGAGGGGACGCCGCCTACCGAAGGAAGCGGGGACGAGGTGTCGGACACCGACTCCGCCTGCGTCTACAGGTCGGCCGCGGTGCAACCGCTGCTCGAGCTCCGCGCGCACATCGATCCCGGCGCCGAGGGTGTCGCTACGAGCGAGCAGCAGTACACCGCCGAACGCACGGCTGCATCTCAGATGGGCGGCGCCGACTTCGCCGACGTGCCTGATGTCGGCGACGCTGCTTTCGCTTGGTACGACCAGAGCACATGGCAGGTGTGGCTACGGGCGCGATCGAGTAACGCCACGGTGACAGTGCGCCTGCATGCCGGTCGCAATGAGGCAAGCGGATGGAACGTGGAGGCGCCGCTGCAGCAGCAGTTGCCGACACTCACGCAGCTACTCGAGGAGGCGGTGGACGGGCTGCGTTGACCCGGACACCTAAACCCCCGCCAGATTCATGCTGTCCTGCGACACGCTGCGGGCGTGTCGCGAGACGACAGGGTTGACTGGTTCCGGTGGCAGCAGAGCCTACTGGGAACGACCGCCGCCCTATCTTGCTAGTGAGGGCCGTCGGCCGAGGCCCAGCGACGGCGTCGCCTGGTTCGCATATTTTCGTTCAAGGACGGAATCTCCGGAATGGCAGCCTGTACCCCAGTAATGATGCGCTGCGGGCGGTGTTCAGTTTCGTTGCTGCCGGAATTCTGCCGACAAATATCTCTTGGGGCGAGGGGCGGCGCGACGGCTGCCCTTTCCCGATCTTCAGATGATCCAGGTTGACTTCTGGCGCAAGCGCAAGTACTTGCTTCGTCTTCGTGGCGCGGTCCGGTGAGGGCTGAGGTGTCTTGGTAGCGCCGTCCAGTCGATTGCCCCCCGTTTACCCCCCCGAAATCAGTGAAAAGCTGCGTTGGGCGAGTGACAAGAATCTTGACTCCGCAAGAAGCGTTCGCGCAGGTCAGGGCAAAGTTGTGACAAGCGATGACAGGTCTCTGAGGCGCGCGGTCGAAAACAAGGGGTCGCAGGTTCAAATCCTGTCAGCCCGACAATGTGATGTCTCAAGACATCGGAAACCCCTGAACCTGCGGTTGTGGGTTCAGGGGTTCTTCTTTTTTGGTGTGGGTCCGGGTGGTCGGCCGGTGGGCTGGTAGCGCTTGGCGGGGTCGAGGACGAGCTCGCGCAGGAGTTGCCCGGTGGCGTCGATGATCCGGATGTTGAGGTCCTGGACCAGGATCAGGACGTGGGTTCCGGTGTGGGTTCGTCCGACGCCGATGGAGTAGAGCTGCCCGTTGTAGCGCAGGGTGATTTTTCCGGCTTTGTCGATGCGGTCGTGGCGGAGCCGTTCGTGTGTTTCGGTGGTGGGTTGGCTGCCGGGTGAACCGCCCCGGGTTTGATATCGGCCCGATCTCTTGGAGGATCGAGTTCATGTCACGCCCTTCGCCGTACCCCGCGGAACTTCGTGAGCGAGCGGTGCGGATGGTCGCCGAGGTGCGGCCGAGTTA
>NZ_JAENHP010000044.1 GCF_016834655.1 Paractinoplanes ovalisporus | reverse complement strand
CACCTTGAGAGTGCCTTCCGTGACGGACGATTCTGATCCTAGACAAGTCAGATCATCCCAGATCAGAAGGCACTTTCGCGTTCCCGGACGCCGCCAGCAGCAGCCCTTACTGAACGCCCGAGGCTAGGTAGGGGCGGGTTGGGGGAAGATCCAGCAGCCACCAAACGAACTAGCCGCGCAGTTTGCCGCAGAACTCCGGCCGCGCGCAGCCGAGTTCGCCTGGGAGCACGGTTCGTCGAAACGCACCGCGTAACGGCATCAGGTAACCGGGTTCGACGACTGTACCCGCCTGCCACACCGCACACTCCGAGACCGCGCAGGCCGCGTCACTGCGATCCGGCAGGCGTTCACCGTCTGCTCCCTGATCATGCTGTTCGACAACAGCGCCGCGTTCACCAGCCGCATGGCCACAACCACTGAAACATCTACCGAGACATCCCCCTGATGCATGTCACGCGACAAGACTCACAGCACAGCCTGATACACGCAAAAGATCGCCATTTTGCGCCCCGCCTCAGAGCACGGGCGGCCCCAGGAAGCGATGGGCTGAAGCAAGTCGCGAAATGATCTGGGATTTGTCGCTGGACGTCCGAGATGTTGAGCAACTGGATGCGCTCCAGACGCAGTTTTCATTTGCGCGCCAGCTGGATGCGACCTAGCAAGTTGCTTGATAGCCAAATGCTTTGTCGCGTTCGGCAGAGCGCATGAATGAGTGGTAGGAGAATGTTGCGCGCTCGTTCATAATGGCGACAGAAGCGGACTAGGGAGTTCGGATGAGGGCCAGTGAACTCCAGGCATCAACGCCTGCGCGGAGAACTTTCCGGATGCTGATGCCCGCGCTGACGTTGATCGTCTTCGCGGGCAGCACGGTCGCCGTGATCGCTTCCCCCGCGGTAATGCGTAGACTATACAGCGATACGGACTACTCGGTCATCGCAGACGTCGGCCAAGCGTACGGCGGCGCGAGCGCCGTAGTGGCCTGCATCGCCCTCTTCGTCGTGGCCGCGTCGATCCTCCTGCAATACCGGCAACTCAAAGAGGTACGACGGGACGCCGCCGCCGACTTCGCGGAGGATCTGGTTCTGCTCGCCATGAAAGATCCCAAGTACCGGCAGTGCTGGGGATCCCGCGTCGCCCCAGACGGCGTTGACGAAGACCTTTTCTACTACTGCAGCAAAGTGATCAAGAACTGGGCACGGCTCTGGGCTCTGGATGTCATCGACGAGGCACAGGCACGGGAGTATCTGCGAAGCTTCTTCGACTCCGAGGTGCCCCGGATGTTCTGGGAGAAGCACAGCGAGTGGCATCGACGAAAGCACGGGCGTCGCCGCCGCGAGCACTTCCGCGATCTGGTCAACGACGAGTACCTACGGGCTTTACGCGCCGGGCCACCGTCACGAAGCCGCGAGTACTGCGAGGCGATCGCCGAGGCGCCCACCTCGCCGTCACGGTCAGCGAGTTAGCGGCAGTTCACCGGCTTTGATCGCGTCGATGAAGTTCCGCCATTCGATCGCATCGAAGGACAGGGTCGTGCCGGGCATGGTGGAGTTCCGCATGTGGATCTTTGAGCCATCGACGGACGCCAATAGCTCAACGCAGTTCCCCTCCCCTACGCAGGATCGACTCCGTAACCATTCGCCGCCGGCATCACCGAAATGCTTTGCGAGCACGAACACTCCTCGACTGCCCTGACTGCACGGGAAATCGGCGCGCCGCAGGGATCAACTGCGCCGAACCAACGCTAGCTGCCGGCACCGCCTCGAGCCTGGCGAATGATGATGTCACCACTCTTCGGGAGACTGCGAGCCGAAACCGCGGCCCGTACGCTACCGGGAACCGATCAGCCCGCGAACACCAGGGGGCTCTGTCGAAAGGTGTTTCACAACCGGCGAAATCGCACTCATATCGGCTTCAAAGCTTCGCGCGTACGGGCATCGGCCGGCACCAGGATTCGCAAGCGAAGCCAAGGGGCGTGACTCGGCCGGCTCTGCACGGTCAACAGGCTCAGCTCGCCCAGCTCCCGGTGCGGGATCCGCTTGTGGGACGGCTCCAGGACCTGCACGTCGTGGCGCTCCCACCACGTACGGAAATGCGCATGTGACCGGAGCTCCCCGACAAGCGAGACAAAGGCCGGATCGTCGGGGTGGCGGGCGAACTCGGTCCGGAAGTCGAGCAGATTGGCCAGCGCCGTCTGCTGCCACCCGGCTGCCGTCTCGTCCCAGGTTCCGTCCGTGAAGAGCCACACCAGCAGGTTGTCCACCGGACCCAGCACGAGCCGGGCCGACCGGTTCGCGGCCAGCACGTCGAAGCGTGGGCTCAGCACGAACGCGGGATGCGGCATCAGGCCCTCGACCAGCGCGGCCGTCTCGTCGTCGAGACCGCCCGCGAGCCCGGGCGGGGCGACGCCGGCCAGCAGGAACAGGTGCTCGCGCTCGGAGGGCGAAAGCTCCAGCGCCCGGCTCAGAGCGAGCAGCACCTGGTCGGACGGGGTGACGTCGCGCGCCTGCTCCAGCCACGTGTACCAGGACAGGCCCACGCCGGAACGCTGCGCGACCTCCTCGCGGCGCAGTCCGGGCGTCCGGCGGCGGCTCGTGTCGCCCTCGGGTGGGGGCAGGGCGGCCCGGCGCGTACGCAGGAAGTCCGCCAGTTCGAGCCGGCGCGCGGATGAGGGTGGTGGTGAGGGTCCCACGATCAACCATCATCTCCCGTACGGGCGAGGTGCGGCCAATCATCGTGGCGTGACCTATCTACTGCTGCACGGCGGGGCCGGGCCGGGCTCGATGCGCCCGTTCGCCGACCTGCTCGCCGGCCGGGCGATCGTGCCCACCCACCCCGGGTTCGACGGCACGCCCCGGCCCGCCGATCTCAACTCCATCCGTGACCTGGCCCTCTTCTACAACGAGATGCTGGAAGAGGACACCACCGTCATCGGCAACTCGATCGGGGGCTGGATCGCCGCCGAGATGGCCTCGCTCGGCAGTCCCCGGCTGGTCAGAGCCGTACTGGTGAACGCGGTCGGTCTCGACGTACCGGACCATCCGGTGACCGACGTCCGCACGCTGGCCCCGGCCGAGCTGGCCGCGCTGTCGTTCCACGATCCGGCGCTGATGGCCGCCGACCCGTCGCGCCGGGGGCCGGACGTGGCCGCGCTGGCCGCGTACACGGGAATGCGCATGACCGACCCCACCCTGCGCGACCGCCTGAAAACCGTGTCACTGCCGGTACGGGTGGTCTGGGGCGAGTCGGACGGCATCGTCTCGCCCGCGTACGGCCGTGCGTACGCCGACGCCATCCCGGGCGCCGAGTTCACGCTGCTGCCGCGGGCCGGCCACCTGCCCCAACTGGAGGCACCCGAGCGACTGCCTTCCGCCATCTGAGCGTGGCAGCACCGCGCCGTCACTGACCCGTACGACCTTCCGGTCGCCGAGCGGCGCCGCCAGGTGGACGTCGACCCACGCCAGGTTGCCGACGGTGCCCACGCCCGCACAGTCCATGCCGGGGCGTTCGCGGCTCACCACGGTTCCGAGCCTCACCTCGTAAGGGGTCTCGGTCGCCGGGATCGTGAACTGGCCGTCGCACCAGCCCTCCTTCGTCCACGACACGGCCACCGAGAGGGCGAGCGGGTCCCGGCCGCCCTCGGCCGACGCGTAGTAGGCCTGGGGCTCGAGCGAGGCGACGTGGAAACGCAGCCACGTCCAGAGGGCGTAACCGCCGACGGCCAGCACGAGCACGCTGAGAAGGGCGACGATCCAGCGGCGGCTCATGGCCGCTGATTGTCACACCTGCCGCGCCCGAACGGGGGATGCGTTCCCGGCCACCGAAAGGCACGATGCCGGGGCAACGATCTTGAGGCCGGGACGGGACGGGACCAAAGACCATGCGGTGGAAGATTCTGGCCGGGGCGGCCGTGCTCGTGACGGCCGGTGTCGCGGCCGCGGTGGTGCAGCCGTCGGCGCAGGCGGCCACGACCATCCGGGTGGACAGCCTCACGCCGTACCAGCTGATCAAGCCCGGCCCGGTCACGGTGAGTGGGCGCACCACGGGTTCCCCGGCCGGTGAGACCGTACGGATCCTGCTCAACAACGACCTCAAGGTCACCGTGCCGGTCGTGGACGGGCGCTTCTCGGGCACGTTCGACACCGGGGCGCTCGGCGACGGGGTCTACACGATCTACGCCGACGTGCCGGACGGCAACGGCTACCAGTTCAGCGCGGGCACGCCGGTCTACGTCGACGAGGTTCCCGGCGACATCGTGGTGACCTCGCCCAAGGCCGGCTCGACGATCACCTCGTTCACCGAGGAGGGGCTGATCGTCGCCGGGCGGGTGGCCGATCCGGAGCTCGTGCCGCAGGTCTCGCCGATGATCGGCGAGCAGGGCATGCGGGGCATCAGCGCACCGGTGGCCGAGGACGGCACCTTCCGCCTGGTCGTGCCCGCTCAAGACGTGGCGCAGGGTCCCGTGCGGGTCGCCGTCTATCCCAACAGCTGCCTCGACTGGACGGTGTGCGGCGCGCTCGGCACCTCGGCCGTGACGATCAAGGCTTCCCCGTACGCCGTGATCACCGCCCCGACCGCCAATCAGCTCTTCGAGTTCGGCACGTCGCGGATCTCGCTCGGCCTCGAGGTGACCAACCCGGGCCCGGCCGACGAGGTCAGCGCGACCATCGACGGCAAGCTGCCCGTCAACATGGCGTCGCCGATGCGCCGCACCGCGACCCAGAGCCTCTACTGGACGAGCGTCTTCGTGACGTCGGAGGTCGGCGAGGGCCGGCACACGCTGCGCATGTCAGCCAAGATCCGCGGTGTGGCGGTGCCGATCCCCGACCGGGTGTTCGTCGTCGACTTCAGCCCGCCCTCGGTGCCCGCAGTCACCGCGCCGGCCACCGTGCTGGCCGCGTCGGCCCCGGTGAACTGGCCCGCCACCGACGACGGCGGCATCGACAACTACGACGTACGGTGGCGCACCACCTCGGCCATCCAGCCCACCAGTGGGTACGGCTACCCGTCGTCCCTGCAGCGCGTCAAGGCGCCCCGCGCCACGATCGCCCTGGCCGCCGGCAAGTCGTACTGCTTCTCGGCCCGCGCCCGCGACGTGGCCGCCAAGACCAGCGACTGGTCGCCCGAGAAGTGCACGCTGACCCCGTTCGACGACCGCTGGCTGACCGTCTCGAAGAACACCAAGCGCATCTCCTGGCCCGGTTTCGTCGCGAACACGGCCACCACCATGCCGGCCAAGGGCACCGCCTCCCGCCCCGGCGTCACCGCCACCCAGGTCGGCGTGGTGGTGCGGGCCTGCCCGACGTGCGGCCCGCTCACCGTCGCCCACGCCGGCACAAAGCTGGGCACCATCTCGCTCAAGGCCTCGATCCCGACCCGGGTCGTGCTGTGGCTGCCGGTCACCAAGCAGCGCACCGGCACCCTGACCCTGACCGCCCCGAACGGCGCCACCCTCGACGGCGTCTTCCTGCGCCGCTAGACGCTAGGAGTCCGGGAGCATCTTCCAGCCGCGGTCGAGCCAGGGCTCGGAACGCTGGTGCAGCAGCTGGGCGCAGCCCTCGGCCACCACGCGGGCCAGCTTGGCGTCGTCGGCGGTCATCCAGCCGTTGCGGACCGACTCGTCGTACTCGTCCCAGTCCTCGATTTCCACGCGCCCCTCGGTCTCGTGGAGCACCGGGTCGAGTTCGAGGTCGACGTACTGCCAGCCGTTGCCGTCGCGCTCCGGCGGGCGGCACACGTCGATCTCCAGACGCCGGTCGGCCGGGTCCCCGACCCACCACGCCGCCCACGGGCGGCCCGGCGCCAGCAACACCACCACCGGCACCTCCGAGCTGCCCGTGGCGTGGGGCGCCCGCCACGGCGTGCCGACCGGCCCGCGCAGCCAGAAGCCGTCCTCGTCCTCGGCGAACGCCTCGAAGTCGAACCAGAAGTCGCCCTGCGGACGCTTGATCTTGCGCAGGCTCATGCTCGAACTCCTCAGGATTCAGTAGTCCAGGTAGATCGGCGCCTCGACGATGCCCTCGTAGAGGGTGGCGCTCCGGGACGCGGGGTGGCCGAACAGCAGTGCCTCGCCGCAGCGGACGGCGACGACCGTATCCCCCCGGCGCCACCAGGTGTCACTCACGCCGGCGACCTCGTCGAACGGCTCGAACCCGGTGAGATCGAGGTCGTCGACGGCCTCCCCGTGGATCGTCACGATCCGCGGCGAGCAGTGCGCCGCCGACCATTCCAGCGCGAGCGCCTCGATCCACCCGGCGACCGACCGGTGCAGGGCGACCTGGGAGACGCCGTTCTCGATGGCGAACTCGCCGCCCGGCCCGACGACGAACCCGTAGTCCATGGAATATCGCTCGGTGTCGGCGAGCACCGGCTCGCTGCTACGGAGAATCTTCGGGCCACCGTTGTAGAAACGGCTCGGCGGAAGCAGCAGCCCGCCCCGGGGCCCGTCGACCCGGTGCCCGTGAGCCTGGACGAACGATCGCGCGCGTCTGGTGAGAGTTCCGGAAATCAGATCATCAGCATCTATGGAACCCAGCCTAATCCAGGCCGCGATACGTCCAGGTGAGCGTGTTGGTTCCGGTGACCTCGCCGCCCTGCAGGATGGTGCGCTTCACCGTGATGCGGAAACCGCCGTTGTCGCGGGGTGAGCGCGGCCCGGTGACCGACTCGACGTTGCGGTCGCCGGTGTGGCCGTAGAGGCCGACCGTCACCGACGTGCCGGTCGTGCGGACCCGGATCACGAACGGCGCCGACGTGTTGTTGTGGATGACGTTGTCGATGGAGCGCCAGTCCAGCGTCGCCTCGCGGCCCGGCGGGTAGCGGGTGATGTAGAGCGAATGCGGCTGGTGCCGGCGGATGTCGAGCCCGGCGAACCAGGCCGCGTTGAACAGGGTCGTCGAGAACTGGGAGACACCGCCGCCCAACTGGTCCTCCAGCTCACCGTCGACGATGGCCGGCGCGGGCACGAAGCCGCGGGCCCGGGTGCGCTCGCCGGCCGTGTCGTTCAGCGAGAACGTCGCCCCGGCCGGGACCACGGTGCCGTCGACCAGGTCGGCGATGCGGTGGATGTTGGTGACCCGCGGCGCGCAGCACGGGTGGTAGGTGGTGAACGTGCCGATCAGCTGGTCGACCCCGGCCAGCTTCGGGTCGGCCTCGCCGGGCGGCAGCGTGCGCACGGGCAGGGTCAGGGTGGTGCGCCCGGCCCGCACGGCCTCGGTCAGAAGCCGTACGGCGTCGGCGGTCGGCACGCCCCGGCCCGGCTCCCCCTTGTCCAGGGTCACCCCACGGTCCGAGGCCTCGTACGCGAGATCACCCTTCCCGTCGAGCAGGGGCGCGGGCGCCTCGAGCCGTACGGAAGCGTCGCGGGCCGGCCTGGTGACCGGCGCCAGCAGCGTCTCCAGCGCCTGGGCCGCCCCCGCCTCGTCGACACTGAGCACCGCCTCCACGTCGTGCCGCCCGCCACCGGGCAACCGCAGCCGGGTCGCGCCGACCTGTCCGCGGGTGGCGTCGGCGTCGAGCCGGATGCCCAGCTCACCGGGCCGGGCCGTGAACCGCTGCGAGCCCACCACGAGTTCCACCGGCTGCTCGACCTGGTCGCGGACCGGCCCGTCCAGCGCGTCCCGCAGTTGCCGCTCGTCCAGGCCACCGACGGCCACACCCGCGACGAACGTGTTCGCCGGCACCACGGGCGACGGCCGTACGAGCAGAACCCCGACCCCGACCAGCAGCACCAGCACACCGGCGGCAACGGCTGTCACCCACCGCCATCGGTGCCGCGCAGACGGCGGCGGAACCGCGGCGGTCGCGGTCCAGTGGCCGGGCGGGGAACTCGTCATGAACTGATCATGCCGCGACACGGTGCCCATGCCATCCGCAGAACGACTGCTCGCGCAGAGCCGCGCGTGTCTCGGCGACGCTCCACCCGGCCGCCTCCCGGCAGGCCCCGATCCAGCTACCGGCTGACGGGTACCAACGGATAGCGCCGCAACAGCCACGCCTGCTGGCCGAGCGCGAACACGTTCTGCGTCGTCCAGTAGAGCAGCACCCCGACCGGGAAGATCACGCCGCTGACGAGCAGGGACAGCGGGATCCCGTACGTCATCAGGCGCTGGATCATCTGCTGCATCGGGTCCTCGACCGGGGCGTTGCGGGTCTGCGACATCCGCATGGTGAAGAACGTCGTCGTCACCATGGCCGCGATCAGGACCGCCGCCACCAGGGCGCCGCCGCTGCTGAAGGTCGACGCGAGCGGGGCGCCGAGCAGGGTGGCGTGCGACGCCTCGTGGAACTGGGCGGCCGTCCAGCCGTACAGGGTCTGCGAAGCCGGGTCGGTGATCGTCGGTCGCAGGTGGCGCAACACGTGGAACAGCCCGAACAGGATCGGCGCCTGGACGAGCAGGGGCACGAAGCTCGCGTACGGGGAAACGCCCTCGCGCCGATAGAGCTCGGTCATCGCGGTGCCGAGCGCCTGGATGTCGCCCGGGTGCTTGTCGCGCAACGCCTTCATCTCGGGCGCCAGTCGCTGCATGGCCCGCTGCGAGCGCATCTGGCGGACGAAGAGCGGCAGCAGCGCGACGCGCACGGTCAGGACGACAAACACGATGGCGACGACCCACGACCAGTCGGCGCCGAGGAAGCCCCAGACCGACTGCCAGAGCTGGATGAGTTCGGAAATACCGGTATAGATGACGGACATGGCTGACCCCTGAGAAAGAGAGAGACTGCTGGCGGACAGGCGTCACCAGCGGCCGCGTCTTGCTCAGGCGGCCGCCGGGGGCCGCACAGTCGGTCCTCTCGGGCGGGTCCGGCCCGGGGCGTCGGGGTCGCGATAGCGGGGCACGCCGGCCTTGTCGGCCCGGCTGCGCAGGGCGAGCCCGTGGGTGGCGGTCTCGTCGCCGCCGACCGCGCGGACGACCAGCAGCACCACCGCCGCCAGCGCCGCCACCACCAGAACGCCGGCCAGCGTGGACGGCCCGGCATCGGTCAGCATGCTGACCAACCACCAGACCGCACCCAGCCACGTCATGCCGACAACGCTAACAAGGTCACGCCAGCTCTTCGAGAGCGTCGCTGTAGGCCGCCAGCGGATCGTCGGTCGCCACCACCCGGAACCGGCAGGCGTCGCCGCCCTGCGACATCAGCGTCGTCCGTTCGGCCCGCAGGCCGCTGACCGCGGGGTCGACCGCCCGCATCCAGTTGGCGTCCCAGGCACACATCACCGTGGTCAGACCCGGGTTGCCCCGGCGGGTGAAGTGGTCGAGGAAGAAGCACCGCCCGACCCGCATCTCGAAGTTGCCGGGGCCGGGCCGCTCGAACGCCATCTCGTAGTAGTCGCCATAGAGCGGCGCCTCCTTGCGGCAGGCCTTCTCGATCGCGTCCATCGGTTCCGGGCGCCGGCCCAGCGCGGAGAAGGCGACCTCGAACGGACGGCGGGCCACCTCACCCACCACGTGCCGGAGGAAGAGCACCGTACGCCGTTCGTCACCCCCGAGGACCGGGAGCAGGACCTCGTACGCGGCCTGGACCGTCGACGTGAGTGCGAGCATGCCCTCCGACTGCGGGTCGACCGGCATGTCGGCGTCCTGCGTGGCGATCTCCCCGGCCCGTACGCGAATCGTGTCCAGAATTTTCTCCCGCTCACCGGGCGCTTCCCGGCGCAGGTAGAGGTCGATGCCCTCCAGCAGCTCGCGCGGGGCGAACCGGCCCATGAACCAGCGACCTTCCAAAGCCATCAGCCGGTTCATGCGCCGTGCTCCCAGTCCGCGTACCGCTGGTCCCGGTTCTTCATGTCGGCGAACAGCAGCACCATCCGGTCGATGAACCAGGCCTTCGCGCACTGCACGATCGTGATGCCCGCGGCCACGTACAGCAGGCCGGGAAGGCCGAGCACGATCAGCCCGTACGTGAGCAGCGCGATACCGGCGATCTGGAACGCGTAGGTGACGGCCGGAACCTTGGAGTCGAGGAACTGCCGCGGGATGTCGGCGGTGGTGCGCTCGGCCCAGATCCGCTCGCCGAACACGGGCTTCTCCTTTCGTCGAGGATGTGCCCGCCAGCGTGGGCGCGCGTTCTGCCACGCGACTGCCACGGCGCTGCCGTCAGGCCCACTCCTTCGCCGTGGCCCGCAACTTGGCCGCCTCCCGCCGGGCACCCCGCGCCTCGGCGATCCGGGCCAGACCGAGCAGACAGCGCCCGTACGGGCTGCCTCCGAGCGCCGTGAAGAAGGTGGCCCGGGTGCGGCGCGCGCCAGGGCTCTCGGCCCATGCCCGGACCTCGCCGAACAGCGTCTCGGCGGCCTCCACGTCACCGCCCGCCAGCAACGCCTCGGCCAGGCCGCAGCGGGCCAGAGCGGCCTGCCAGCGACTGTCGCCCGCCTCGGCCTCCCGCACCGCATCGGTCAGCAACGACCGCGCCCGGTCGAGATCGCCGTCCAGAACCGCGAGCCGGCCCAGTTCGGTGCGGACGAAGGCTACGTAGTGCGGCAGCTCGAGCCGGCGGGCCACCCGCAACGCCTCCCGCAGCTCGGAGGCCGCCGTGACCCGCTGCCGGGCGGCGGCCGCCAGCAGCAACCGGGCCCAGCATTCGAACGGCTCGTACACGCAGCGCCGGGCCCGGGCCAGGATGTCGTGCCCGAGCCGCCCGGCCTCGTCGAGCCGCCCGGCCCGCACCGCACCGGTCGCGGCGATGAGGTCCGAGCTCGCCGCCCAGAAGTCGTCCCCGGTGGCCAGGATCGTGACGCGGGCCTCGGCCAGCAGCGTCGCCGCGCGTTCCGGGCGGCCGGCCGCGCCCAGCACGAGCGCGAGGGTCTGCCGGGCCCGCGCGGTCTCCCACTCGTCGCCGGCCGCGAGCGCGAGGGCCAGAGCCCGCTCGCCGGCGTCGACGGCCCGCTCGACGTCGTGGCGCTGCCCGGCCAGATAGCTCAGCGTCACCCAGGCCGCTGGTCCCGGCTCGGGCGCGACGGCCAGCGCCGCCTCCAGCCAGGCGCAGCCCTCGGCGTGCCGGTCGGCCGCGCCCCAGAACAGCCAGAGCGAGGCGGCCAGACGCAGGGTGCTACCGGTGTCGCCGTCGGCCAGGGCGCCGTCGAACGCGGTCCGCAGGTTCTCGTATTCGGCGGTGACCCGGCGGTGCCAGCCGCGGTAGTCCGCGTGGCGCAGACCGGCCTCGGCCGCCTCGGCGAAACGCACGAAGAACCCGCGGTGGGCCCGGGCCGCGGCACCGCCGTCCGACCGGTGCTTCCGGCCGTACGCACGGATCGTCTCCAGCATGCCGAAGCGCGGCTGCCCGTCCGGGTCGGTGCCGGCGGTGAGCAGCGACTTGTCCACGAGCCCGGTCACCTCGTCCCGGCCCGCGCCCACGGCCTCGGCCGCTTCCAGCGAGAAGCCGCCGGCGAACACCGACAGCGCTGGGAAGGCCGCGCGTTCCCGCGCGTCGAGCAGGTCGTAGCTCCAGTCGAGGGTGGCCCGCAACGTCCGCCGGTGCGCGACCAGCAGACGGAAGCGGTCGTCCAGCCCGGCGGCGATGTGGGTGACGGGCAGGGCCCGGACGCGGGCGGCGGCCAGTTCGATGGCGAGCGGCAGCCCGTCCAGGCGACGGCACACCTCCCCGATCGCCCGGGCGTTATCGGCGGTGACGGTGAAGGAGGGCAGCGCACCGGCGGCCCGCTCCTCGAACAGCCGCACGGCCTCCGACCCCAGCAGCTCCCCCGGCTCCCGGGCGCCGGCCTCGGGCAGGGTCAACGGCGGCACCGGCCACTGTGCCTCACCGGTGAGGCCGAGCGGTTCGCGGCTGGTGGCCAGCACCTGCAACCGCGGGCAGGCGGCCAGCAGCTGGGCCACGAGCGCGGCCAGCCCGGGCAGCAGGTGTTCGCAGTTGTCCAGCAGCAGCAACGCCTGCCGGTCGCGCAGGTGGGCGACGAGGTCGCCGTCCGGCGCCCGCACGGCCAGGGCGGCGGCCACCGCCGGGGTCACGGCGGCGGGGTCGGTGAGCGGCGCCAGCTCCACCAGCCAGGCGCCGCCGGGGAACTCCCCGGAGGCTAGGCCGGCGACCTCGACGGCGAGCCGGGTCTTGCCGACGCCGGGTGGTCCGGTCAGCGTCAGCAGCCGGGCGTCGTGCAGCCGCTTGCCCAGCTCCATCACCTCGTGGTGACGGCCGACCAGGGAGGTCAGCGGCGCCGGCAGGTTCCCGCCGGCTCGAGCCGGGGCCGGGGCGAGCACGTCGGCCTGGATTCGTTGCAGCTCCGGACCGGGGTCGAGGCCGTAGTCGCCGGCGAGCACCCGGCGGGCCCGCTGGAACGTCTCGAGGGCCTCGGTCTGGCGGCCCCGGCGGTGCTGGGCGAGCATCAGCTGCCCCCACAGCCGCTCACGGTAGGGATGCTCGGCGACCAGCGTCTCGAGTTCGCCGGCGAGCTCGTCGTACGCGCCCAGTGCCAGATCGGCGTCCACCCGGTCCTCGATCACGTCCAGCCGGAGCCGGTCGAGACGCGCGGCCTCGGCCTGCACCCACGGATGGCTGGGCAGCCCGGCCAACGCCGCTCCCCGCCACAGCGCCAGCCCCGCCCGCAGGCAGTCCGCGGCCTCGCGCGGGTCACCCGCCCGCAGCGCCGCGCGGCCCTCCCGGGCCAGCCGTTCGAAGCGGTGGACGTCGACGTCGTCGGGCGGCACGTCCAACCGGTAGCCCGGGTCACGCCGCACGACGCGGTCGCCGCCGAGCAGCGCCCGGAGCCGGGAAACCTGATGCTGCAACGCGTTCGGCCGGTCCTGCGGCCCGCCGTCACCCCACAGCCCGTCGATGAGCCGGTCGGCCGGCACGACCCGGCCGGCGTTCAGCGCCAGCAGGGCGAGCAGGGCATGCTGTTTCTCGCCGGCGATCCGGAGCCGCCGTTCCCCGGCGGTCACCGCCGGCGACCCGAGCAGAGCGATCCTCATCGGGCGCTCACCACGCCCCGAGGCTGTCCCCGCCGCCGCGCCCCTGTCAACCGGCGGGGCTGGTTGTCTCGCGGATCCAGGGCAGCGTCAGCAGCTCGACCGCGACCAGCAGGTAGTACAGGGCGATGCTCATCGCCGCGACCAGGGCGATCGCGGCGAACGAGAGCGCGGTGTCGGAGCCGGCGGTGGTGATGATGTAGCCCAGCCCGGAACCGGCGCCGAACAGTTCGCCCAGCAGCACGCCGATCACGGCCAGCGGCAGGCCGAGTTTGAGGCCCACGAAGATCTGGGGCAGCGCGCTCGGCAGGCGGATCGTCACGAACGTCTGCCAGCGGCCCGCGGCCAGGGAACGGGCGAGCTCGGCCAGGTCGGCCGGGGTGCGGGAGAGGCCGGTCACGACCGCCAGCACGATCGGGAAGAAGCACAGCAGCACGGCCATGACGACGCTCGGCTCGCGCCCCACGCCCAGCCACACCAGCAGCAGCGGACCGAAGGCCATTTTCGGTACGGCGTTCAGCGCCACCAGCGACGGCATGAAGGCGCGCTCCAGTGTGCGGGAGGTGCCGAGCGCCGCCCCGATCACCAGCCCCAGCACGACGGTGATGCCGAAGCCCTGCACGGTGGCCAGCAACGTGATCCCGGTGTTGTCGAACAGGTAGCCGGGCATCCGGCCGAACGCCTGGACCACCTGCGGCGGGGCCGGCGCCGTGTAGTCCTCGACGTCGAACACCACGATGGCCAGCCACCACACGCCGATGCTGACCGCGCCGCCCAGCCCGGCGAGCGCGAGGGCGCCGAACCGGGTCACTTCGGCAGCAGGTCCACGGAGATGACCTCTTCGGGCTCGAAGACCTCCGGGATGACCCCGGCGCCCTGCAGGATGGCGATGTTGCGGGCCACCCGCTGCGGGTCGAGCGCTCCCACCGCGGTGCCTCCAGCGGCCGATTTGACGTACGGGACCATGAGCGTGTTCTCGGCGGCCGCGACCGGCTCGGGTTGGATCTTCTCGTGCTGCGCATAGATCCGGCCGGCCTCGGCGGGGTCGGCGACGGCGTCGCTCAGCCCCTTGAGCAGCGCCTCGTTGAAGCGGCGGACCCGGTCGGGGTCGTCGTCGGCGGCCTTGCGGGTGACCCCGATGCCGACGCCGTAGAGGTCGGTCAGGTAGTCGGTGTAGGGCAGCACCGTGATCACGCGGCCCTTGGCGACCCGCTCGATGCCGGGCTTGCCGACCGCGAACTGGGTGGCCGCGTCGACCGTGCCGGCGGCGAGGTTCTGCGGGTGCTGCTCGAGCGGCAGGTTCACCCACTGGATCTTCGACTCGTCGATGCCGGCCAACTTCGCGTACGTGGGAAACAGCGCCTTGGCCACGCCACCCGGCAGATAGGCGATCTTCTTGCCGGCCAGGTCTTTCGGGGTGTTGATGCCGCTGCCCGCGTGCGCCATGATGCACTGCAGGTTGCGCTGCTGGATGGCGTTGATGATGGTGAAGTCGCGGAACTTGTTGTTGCCGAACTCGATCATCGCGGCCGTGATGTCGACCGCCGCGAAGTCGACCTGGCCGCTCTGCAGCAGTTGCAGGTTGGGGCTGGTGCCCTTGCCCGCCTGCACCTCCACCTCGAAGCCGGCGTCGGCGAAGTAGCCCTTCTCCTGGGCGACGTAGATGTACGCCTCCCGGCCGAGAATGCTGGCGCCGGTGAGGAACTTGACGTGGTCGAGGTTCGCGGCGCCGTCACCCGGGCCGTCGCTCTCGCGGGCGGTGGTGCATCCGGGCGTCAGCACCAGGGCCAGGGCCGCGATCACGGCCGGCAGCAGTCTTCGCATCTCGCAGGCTCCCTAGGGTCGGTGGCCGGTCGTCGAGAGCAGCAGGATGCCGCGCAGCACGAGGCGCGGGTCGAGGGCGAGCCGTCGCATCGCCAGCAGGTCCTCGGCCTTCATGCCGGCCTCGACGAGCCGGTCGTTAAGTTCGGTCGAGCCCGCATAGGCCAGCAGGCAGGCGCCCGTGCCGCCTTCGAACGAGCCCTGCCAGCCCTGGGTGTCGACCCGTTCGAGGCCCAGGTCGAGCATCGCGGCGTGCTTGAGCCGGTTCCACGTCTGGTCGTTGCCGCTGGCGACCAGCACCCGGGTCAGCGCCTTCTCGTACTCGGCGAAGATCTCGAAGGCCCGGGGGTCGGGGGTGGACAGCACCGCGCGGCTCCAGCCGGCCTCGATCTCCTCGACGATCAGCACCCCGCCCGGCGCGAGGGCCCCGGCCAGCTTGGCCAGCACCTCGCGGCGCTGCGGCAGGTGCTGCAGCACGGCCCGCGCGTGGATCACGTCGAAGGGGCCCTCGGGCAGCGGCTCGGTGACCACGTCGTGCCGCAGGACGGTCAGGTGCGGGTGCGCCTGGACGTGCTGCGGCTTGAGGTCGGTCGCGATCACCCGGCCGGTCGGGCCGACCTGCTCGGCCAGCCAGACGGCGATCGTGCCGGCGCCGGCGCCGACCTCGAGACAGCGGGCGCCCTCCCGCACACCGGCCTCGCGCAGCCGCCGAACGGTGAACTCGTCGAGCGTCGCGGCGAGGGCACCGAGCAGGTCGGACGCGGTGGGCTCGTCGTTGTCGAAGGCGTACGGGGCATCGGACGCCCGGACCGCGGTCATGCCACCTCCAAGATCATGACAAATACGACGCCCTGGACCTTAACGACCCCCACCGCAAGATTGGAACGAAGAATTCAAATGCATCGATCTTTTACAACGGAGTGCCGCCCGGACGGATCGAGCGGCTGAGAGGCGAACGGCCTTCCTTCCGTACGCTCCTGGCCGGCGCCGGCCTGGCCACCGTGGCCGCCGCCATCGCCCTGCCGAAAGCGCTGCTGGGCCACTGACCTTTGCGGAGTCGATCAGGCTGCGGCATAGTCGGCCGGGTGCCTCGATCCATCCGCGTGTCCCCCATCCCGGTCGCATGAGACCGGACTTCACCTCGGAGGCGATGCGGGCCCTGCGCGTGCGGCCCCGGGCGATCGCGGGCCGGCTGGAGTCGCGGTCGGGCGCGGGCGTCCACCCGGTGACGACCGCCGACGGGGCGCCGGCCTTCCTCAAGGTCGCCCCCGGCACCCGCGAGTTGCGGTTCTATCAGGAGCTTTCCACCGCGGTTCCCGTACGCACCCCCGACCTGCTCGGCCACGTCGAGTCTCCGGACGGGGTCGCCCTGCTGCTGGAGGCGGCCGGGGAACCGCTCGACGTGACACAGTGGACGCCGGCCCTGTGGGCGGCCCTGTTCCGCGACCTGGCCGCCCTGCACGCCATGGCCCCGCCGGCCGGCTGGGCCACGCCCGACGATCCCCCGCCGGCCGCCCCCGAGATGGTCCGCGCCTTCTGGGAGCCCGCCCTGCCACAGCTCGACGAACTCCTGTCCGGCACGGACCGCCTGATCGAGGCCCGCTCGGCGACGCCACCCGCGTTCATCCACGGCGACTGCCACACCGCGAACATCACGCACCTCGACGGGACGCTCGTCTTCTGCGACTGGCAACAGGCGGGGGTCGGGCGTCCGGCGGCCGACCTGGCCCTGCTGAGTGTGCGGGCCACCCCGGCCGGCGTGACCGTGCCGATCGACGCCGGCCCGTCGGTGGTGGCCGAGGAGCTGGCCCTGCTGCTCTTCCAGTGGCCGTTCTACGCGGCCTGGAACACCCCGGACGGCAACGCCCGGATCCAGGCCCGGGCCCGCACCCTCGCCGACGAATGGCTCAGAAGCCCGGGAACACCGCCCGCAGCTCGTCCAGGCTGACGTTGCCGGTCACGGTGAGCCCGTCCGGGGTGAACTTCGGCCCCAGGCGGCCGACGAGCAGCCGCAGGGCCGCCTCGAGCGGGCCGTCGAACGTCGCCGTCGGGGCGTCGGCGGTGGTGGTGAACGCGACGCTGTCGCCGACGACGATGCGGTACGGCGTTCCGCTGACCTCGACCACGGCCGCGTCACCGGCCAGGTCGGGCTTGCCGATGAAGCCGATCAGGAAGGCCAGGCCCCCGCTGAGGTGCTCGACCAGCAGGGCCGCCGATCCGGGAAGCAGACCGGCCTGCGGGTCGAGGCCGGCGCGGATGTCCCAGGTGTGGTTGGCGACCTCGTTGAGGCGCAGGCCCGCGAACGAGGCCAGCGGCACCGGCTCCGGCAGGAACCCCGGGTTGACGGTGATCGTCTCGTGCTGCTCGGGGGTCAGGGCCTCGAGGGCGGCCACGAACGCCTCGTCGGACTCGCGCCAGTCGGCCGCCTGCGCCTCGGGGCTCTTCGCGTTCCAGCGGTCCCACACACCCGGGTTGAAGTCGGGGCCGGGCTTCTCGCCCTCGCCGATGTGGGCCTGGAAGCCGGCCAGGGCGATCTCGGCGCCGCTGCCGAGGTGGGAGAAGACCTGGGCGACGGTCCAGTCCGAGGCGCCGGACGGGCCTTCGAGCTGCTCGGGGGTGAGCTTGTCGAGCAGGGCAGCGAGGGCGTCGTGCTCGGTGCGAAGGGCCGCGATGGTGCCGGCCGCAAAGGTAGTCATGCCTGAAGCCTAGATCCGTGGCTGGGGCTCGGACGGCACCACCCGCCAGGCCAGCACTCCGGCCACGAGCAGCAGCACGGCGGCCACGAACGATGTGCTCTGCATAGCCTGGGAGAACGCGTCCTGTGCGGCCGGCCGCAGCGACGCCGGGCCCGACTGGACGGCCGTGGCCAGCGACTCCGACACCGCCTCACGCGAGCCGGCGGGCAGGGCCGACAGGTCGGGCAGGGCCCGGCGATAGAGCAACGTCTGCAGCGTGCCCAGCAGGGCGATGCCCAGGGCCACCCCCAGCTCGTACGCCATCTCGGAGATCGCCGAGGCGGCACCCGCACGCGCGGGCGGCACGGCGGCCAGCACCGCGTCCGTGGCGGCGGTGAAGGCCAGCCCGACGCCGAAACCGACCACGATCAGGCCCAGCGCCAGCACCGTGTAGCCGGTGAGGCCCTCCCCCACGGCCAGCACGGCCAGACCGGCGGCAGTGGTCAGCAGCGCGGCGCCGAGAGCCCGGCCCACACCGAGGCGGCTCATCACCCGGACGGCGACCACCACGACCACGATCGAGGCGATGGTCAGCGGCATCTCGCGCAGGCCCGCCTCGAGCGGCGAGTAGCCCCGAACCAACTGCAGGTACTGCGAGAAGAAGAACAGCAGGCCACTGAACGCGAAGATGGCGATCATGCTGGCCACGACCGTGCCGCTGAACGCCGGACGGGCGAACAGGGTGACGTCCACCAGCGGCGAGGCGAGACGACGCTGACGCCGTACGAACCAGATCGCACCCGCCACTCCCGCCGCCGCCGCGGCCAGCGCCGTCACGTCGAGGCCCTCGTGGGCGGTGTGCTTGACCGCCCACACGAACGGGACGATCGCGGCCACCGAGAGCAGGGCGCTGAGCGGGTCGAAGCGGCCCGGGGCGGGATCCCGCGACTCGGGCACCAGGAACGCCACGCCGAGCAGGACCAGCAGCATGATCGGCACGTTGATCACGAAGACCGAGCCCCACCAGAAGTGCTCCAGCAGCAGCCCGCCGACCAGCGGGCCGAGCGCGGCGCCACCGGAGGCGCCGGCCGACCAGACGGCGATGGCCCGGGTGCGCAGGCGAGGCTCGGGGAACAGATTGCGTACGAGGGAAAGGGTCGACGGCATCAGCGTGGCCCCGGCGACACCCAGCAGCACCCGGGCCGCGATCAGCCAGCCCGCGCTCGGCGCGAAGGCCGCCAGCAGCGAGGCCACGCCGAAGCCGGCCACCCCGAACAGCAGCAGCTTGCGACGGCCGATCCGGTCGGCCAGCGTGCCCATGCTGATCAGCAGGCCGGCCAGCGCGAACGAGTAGACGTCGCCGATCCACAGCAACTGGTTGCCGGTCGGCGCGAGGTCGGCCATGAGCGCGGGCACGGCCAGCGCCAGGACCGTGCCGTCGACCGCGAGCAGCGTCACGGCCAGGGTCAGTGCGGCCAGGGCAGCCCACCGCCGGGCGCCGACCCGCTCCGGGGCAGCTGTTTCCACCGTCATGCCGCCCACGCTAGCCGACCATTTGGTCGGTAGAACAGACCACATGGTCGGCTACTATCGTGATGTTCCTGACTTCCAGGGAGCTGATACATGCGGGACACGGCGAGGACGCGACGGCTGGTGCTCGACGCCGCCGCCCGCCTGGTCGCCCGGCAGGGCACCGGCGTGAGCATCGACCTCATCGCCCGCGAGGCCGGCGTCTCCAAGAGCGGGCTGCTGCACCACTTCCGCAGTCGCGACCAGCTTTTCCTCGAGCTCGCGGAAGACCTGGTGGAGCAGTTCCACCGCTCGGTCGAGGCCGCCGTCGACCCCCGCGACCACGCCGCGGGCCGGCTGATCCGGGGCTACGTGAACGCGACCTTCTCCGCCACGACCGACGACCTGACCAGCTCGGAGCACATCACGCTGGCGGCGGCGCTGTCCGGCGTCCCCGGCGTGGACGCACTGATGCGCGAGGACACGCGGCGCTGGGCCGAGGCGTTCGACGCCGACGGCCTGCACCCCGACCGGGTCCTCCTGATCACCCAGGCCGCCGACGGCGCGTCGCTGGCGGCGCTCTACGAGGGTGAGCCCAACCCCGAGAAGCTGCGACGCACCCGCGAGCTGCTGCTGGCGCTGAGCCATGGAGAGGGCCCACTTCAGGGCACGCCGTAGGGCAGCCCGCTTCAGAACGCGGTTGATCGGCCCGCTTCAAGACGCGGTTGGCTGGCCCGCCTCAGGTGAGCCCGTTTCAGGGCGCAGTTGGTCGGCCCGCCTCACACCAGCCCGCCTCAGGTCAGCCCGCTTCAGGGCACGCCGTAGGTCAGGTCCAGCGAGTCGGCGCCATCGGCCCAGGTGAGCGTCAGGTGCCAGCAGCCCGGCCGGGGCAGGTCGATGATCGACGGCCCGGGACCGCCGGCAACTGTCCGCTCGGCCGTGACGGTGGTGCCGGCGAGCGCCGCCCGGATCTCCAGGTCGCCGCCCCGCTCGATCGGTTCCCGGGCAACCCAGAGAATCTTGTTCCCCCGATCCGGCGCGGGCGGGCTGGTCAGCGGATAGCCGAACAGAATCGCCATGATGTCACCCTTGGCGCCGTACACATGCTTGGTGCCACTGCCGTCCCAGCTGAAGCCGGCGCGGGCCCACTCGGGCAGGGCGTCGGTACGCACTTGTTCCCCACACAGCTCCCCCGCCGGTGACAGCGACGGGGCCGCCGACTGCGGCGGCGCGGCGGCGGGTCGGGGCGTCCCGGTGCGGGCAGTGCAGCCGGTAAGCACCAGTACAGCAGCAGCAACGACAGCGACGGTCCTCATACCCGTACGACACCGCCCAGCCCAGCCAAGTTCCGGCCTGGCACCACCCGCCCAGCCTTCCCGCCCGACCTCGCCCCGCGTTCCGGCTTTGGCCCCACCCAGTGGAGCGCGCACCACCCCACCTAGCACTCCGACTTGACCTCACCCAGCGCCCGGGCTCGGCACCGCCCGCGTTCCGGCTTTGGCCCCACCCAGTGGAGCGCGCACCACCCCACCTAGCACTCCGACTTGACCTCACCCAGCGCCCGGGCTCGGCACCGCCCGCGTTCCGGCTGGCACCACCGCCCGGCCTCGAAACCGCCCCGCCCAGTGGAGTCCCGGCACCGCACCGCCCCGCGTTCCGGCTGGCACCGCACCGCCCAGGCTTGGCACCACCCCGCCCAGCAGAGCCCCGACTTGGCACCACGCGGCCCGACCGGGGTAGGGGTAGCTGGCCCCAGGCGCATTACCCGCCCTCCCAGGGGGTCCCCCACCTGGGCAATTGTGGCGGAAAACGTCGATCAACGCGGAGCGCCCTGTGGACAACTCCGCAGTGTGGATAACCCTCGGCCTGAGGCTCCGACGTGCTATGGCACATGCTTGGCACCACGCTGAGCCAAAGTGGCATTGCATTGGTGCCATGCGTGTGCCATAGTAATGCCATGGACTTGACCTCGTACGTGAGCAACCTGGGACGTGAGTTCGCCACCCTGGCCGAGGCCGGTGGCGAGGAATCACGTGCGCTGGTCGAGCGCCTGACCGGCTCGCTCGAATCGGCGATCCGGATGACCCTGCTGGACGCGCTGTCGGCCGCCGCCGACGAGATCAGCCGCGACCTCGCGCCGGGCTCGGTGGAGCTGCGGCTGCGCGGCCGCGACCCGAACTTCATCGTCACCCCACCCCCGGCCGAGACAGCGCCGGCCGCACCCGCCGAGAGCGCGCCCGCCGCCGAGCTGCCGCTCACCGAGGACGGTCCGGCGACCCGGATCAACGTACGCATGCCGGAACAGCTCAAGAACCTGATCGAGGAGGCCGCAGCCAAGGAGGGCCGCTCGGTCAACGCCTGGCTGGTGCGGGCGGCCGCCGCCGGTCTGCAGCAGCCGGCCCGCCATCAGCCCGCGGCGACTCCGGCCGCCCCCAAGCGTTCCACCCAGGGTTTCACCGGCTGGGTGCGCTGATTCTCCACCACACCTCTGACCTGCAGTAACACTCCACCGACCCGAATTGTGGGGACCACCATGCCGGAATTCGACACTCCCGAATCGATCACCGTCACTCTCGACCTGGCCGTCGGCAACCTCCGGGTCGCCGCGAGCGAGCGCACCACCACCGTCGTCGAGGTCCGCCCGACCGACGAGCACGACGAGTCCGACGTCGAGGCCGTCGGGCAGGTCCGGGTCGACTACGCGAACGGCACCCTGCGGGTCACCGGCCCGAAGCGCTACTTCGACTTCTCGCGCAAGACCCGGTCGGTCGACGTGAACATCGAGCTCCCGCTCGACTCGCGCGTCTCGGCCGAGTTCGCGGCGGGCGGCATCCGCTGCGAGGGCCGCCTCGGGCAGAGCCGGTTCAAGTCGTCGGCCGGCGACATCTGGCTCGAACGCACCGGCCCGCTGCGGCTGAGCACGGCGGCCGGCCACGTCACGGTCGACACCGTGGACGGCGACGCCGAGATCACCACCCACTCCGGGCGGATGCAGATCGGCGAGGTCAACGGCTCCGCGACCATCAAGAACTCCAACGGCGAGACCATCATCGACGCCGTCACGGGCGACCTGCGGGTGCGCTCGGCCAACGGCGACATCGCGGTCGAGCGGGCCGGCGCCGGCGTCGACGCGAAGACGGCCAACGGCAACATCCGCGTCGGCGAGGTGGTCCGCGGTCAGGTCACCCTCGGCACCTCGATGGGCAACCTCGACGTCGGCATCGCGCCCGGCACGGCGGCCTGGCTCGAGGTCAACACCAGCTTCGGGCACGTACGCAACGAGATGCAGAACGCCACCCAGCCCGACGACACCGACCGGATCGTCGAGGTGCGCGGCCGTACCTCGTACGGCGACATCCTGATCCACCACTCCTGAGGGGACCAGTCATGAATGCCACGCTGACCAAGCCGGCCATCTCCGTCGCCGGCCTCCGCAAATCGTTCGGTGACCACGTCGTGCTCGACGGCGTCGACCTGCAGGTCCAGGCCGGAACCGTCTACTCGCTGCTCGGGTCGAACGGCGCCGGCAAGACGACGATGGTGCGCATCCTGACCACGCTGCTCAAGCCCGACGGCGGCACGGCCACGGTGGCCGGGTACGACGTCGTGTCCGAACCGGCCAAGGTGCGCGGTTCGCTCAGCCTGACCGGCCAGTTCGCCGCGGTCGACGAGATCCTCACCGGCCGCGAGAACCTGATCATGATTGCCAAGCTGCGGCGCGTCCCCGACCCCAAGCGGGTCGCCGACGACCTGCTCGAACGGTTCAGCCTGACCGACGCCGGCGGCCGCCGGGTCGGCACCTACTCCGGGGGCATGCGCCGCCGGCTCGACATCTCCATGAGCCTGATCGGGGACCCGCCGATCATCTTCCTCGACGAGCCCACGACCGGGCTCGACCCGGAGGCCCGCATCGAGGTCTGGAAGGAGATCCAGGACCTCGCCGGCGGTGGCACCACGGTTCTGCTCACCACGCAGTACCTGGAGGAGGCCGAGAAGCTCGCCGACCGGATCGCGATCCTCCACCAGGGAAAGATCATCGTGGAGGGAACGATGGACGACCTGCGCAAACTGCTTCCCCCGGCCCAGGTCGAGTACGTCGAACGTCAGCCCAGCCTCGAAGAGATCTTCCTGTCCATCGTCGGAAAGCAGGCCCAGTGATGACCGCTCACGTTCTCAACGACACCGGTGTGATGCTCGGCCGCTCGATCAAACACGTGAGCCGCAGCCTCGACACCATCATCACCGTCACGATCATGCCCATAGCGTTCCTGCTGTTGTTCAGATACGTCTTCGGCGGGGCGATCCAGAGCGGCAGCGGCAACTACACCAACTATCTGATGCCGGGAGTCCTGCTCATCGCCATCGCGAGCGGGATCTCGTACACGGGCTTCCGGCTCTTCAACGACATGCAGAGCGGCGTCTTCGAACGGTTCCACTCGATGCCGATCGCCCGTTCGTCGGTGCTGTGGGGCCACGTACTGACCTCGCTGGTCTCCAACGCGATCTCCGTACTGGTCATCCTGCTCGTCGGCCTGGGCATCGGTTTCCGTTCCTCGGCCGGCCCGCTGGCCTGGCTGGCCGTGTTCGGCATCCTGGCGATCTTCACGCTGGCGCTGACCTGGCTCGCGGTGATCGCCGGCCTGTCCGCGTCCACGGTCGACGGCGCTTCCGCCTTCTCCTATCCGCTGATCTTCCTGCCGTTCATCAGTTCGGCGTTTGTTCCTACCGAGACGATGCCGGGGCCGGTCAGGGCGTTCGCTGAGAACCAGCCGGTTACTGCGATCGTCAACTCGATTCGGGCGTTGCTTGATCAGGATCCGGTGGGGAACGACATCTGGGTCGCGTTGGCGTGGTGTGTGGGGGTGTTGGTGGTCTCGTACGGGCTGGCGATGATGGCTTATAAGCGCAAGATCGCTTAGTTCCGCGGTGATGGCGGCGTCCGGCCTGGGGGGCCGGGCGCTGTCTGTCCTCTTTTGCTGGTATCCACCCTCGGGCGAGGGGCGGGCTGGGTCCCAGGCGGCCGTCGTCGCCGGTCGCTCTCGCTGCTGCCGCCGGGCCTCGGGCGAGGGGCGCGCTGGGTCCCAGGCGGCCGGCGTCGCCGGTCACCCTCCCTGCCGCCACCCACCCTTCAGCTACGGCACGCTGGGTCCCAGGCGGCCGGCGTCGCCGGTCACCCTCCCTGCCGCCACCCACCCTTCA
>NZ_JAENHP010000043.1 GCF_016834655.1 Paractinoplanes ovalisporus | reverse complement strand
GAAAGCTGTTTCGGTGGTCATAGCGGAGGGGAAACGCCCGGTCTCATTCCGAACCCGGAAGCTAAGCCCTCCAGCGCCGATGGTACTGCACTCGGGAGGGTGTGGGAGAGTAGGACGCCGCCGGACTTAACGTCACAGCCGAGGGCCACCCCGACCGGGGTCGGCCCTCGGCTGCTTTTCTATGTCTGCCCCCGAGTACTTTTGAACGTTGAGGCAAGCCCGCCAACCCGAGGGCCGGCCGTACCGGAAGGATTGATCCGTGACTACTGGACCCCAGGACGAGGGCGGCTCCGCCCCCCGCGACGACGAGCGCCGAGGCGGTCGTGATCGCGACGGGGACCGTGGCGGCTTCCGAGGCGACCGGGGAGACCGAGGCGGCTTCCGGGGCGGCGACCGCGACCGAGGCGGATCCGCCGGCGGCTACCGCGGCGGCGATCGTGACCGTGGCGGCGACCGTGGTGGAGACCGCGGCGGCTTCCGGGGCGGCGACCGTGACCGGGGCGGCTTCCGTGACCGTCCGCAGGGCGGCGGCTTCCGCGACCGTGACCGCGGCGGCTACCAGGGTGGCTCCGGCGGCGACCGTTCGCAGGGCGGCTTCCGGGGCGGCGACCGTGACCGTGGTGGCTACCAGGGCGGTGGTTACCGGGGTGGCGACAGCCGTGGCGTGACCGGTGGCGACCGTGGCCCGCGTGAGGGCGGCTTCCGGGGCGGCGACCGCGACCGGGGTGGCTACTCCGGTGGCGACCGTGGCGGCTTCCGTGACCGTGGTGACCGTCCGCAAGGCGGTGGCTTCCGTGGTGGTGACCGTGACCGTGGCGGTTATCAGGACCGTGGTGACCGTCCCCAGGGCGGGTTCCGGGGTGGTGACCGTGACCGTGGTGGCTACCAGGATCGGGGCGACCGCCCCCAGGGCGGCTTCCGCGGCGGCGATCGTGACCGGGGCGGAGACCGTGGTGGTTTCCGGGGCGGCGACCGCGAAGACCGTGGCGGCTACCGCAGCGACCGTCCGCAGGGCGGCGGCTTCCGGGGTGGCGACCGTGACCGGGGCGACCGTCCCCAGGGCGGCGGCTTCCGGGGCGGCGACCGTGACCGTGGCGGTTACCAGGACCGTGGCGATCGTCCCCAGGGCGGGTTCCGCGGTGGTGACCGTGACCGGGGCGGTTACCAGGACCGGGGTGACCGTCCGCAGGGCGGGTTCCGGGGCGGTGACCGTGACCGGGGTGGCTACCAGGACCGGGGTGACCGTCCGCAGGGCGGGTTCCGGGGTGGCGACCGTGACCGGGGCGATCGTCCCCAGGGCGGTGGCTTCCGGGGCGGCGACCGTGACCGTGGCGGTTACCAGGACCGTGGCGATCGTCCCCAGGGTGGCTTCCGTGGTGGCGACCGCGACCGGGGTGACCGTCCCCAGGGCGGTGGCTTCCGGGGCGACCGTGACGCCGGTGGATCGCGTGGCAGCTACCAGGGTGGCTCGGGTGGCTTCCGGGGCGGCGACCGCGACCGTGGCGGCTACCAGGACCGAGACCGGGGTGGCTTCCAGGACCGTGGCGGCTTTCGGGACCGTCCGCAGGGCGACCGTCCGGGCAACCGGGGCGGCAGCGGGTTCCGTGATCGGCCGCAGGGTGACCGGCCCTTCCGTGACCGTCCCCAGGGTGACCGGGGCGGGTTCCGGGGTGGCGACCGTGACCGTGGTGGCTACGACCGTGGCGACCGGGGCGGCTTCCAGGACCGTGGCGGCTACCGGGGTGACCGTGGCCCGCGTGAGGGTGGTTTCCGCGACCGGGACGACCGTGGTCCCCGCGAGGGTGGTTTCCGCAACCGCGACGACCGTGGACCCCGCGACGGTGGCTACCGCGACCGGGACGACCGGCCGCGTGTGCGTGACGACCGTGCCGAGCGCGGCCACCCGGCCCGGGACGATCGGGGCCGCGACGACCAGCCGGCGTTCCTGGCTCCGGAGATCCCGGCCGACATCGAGGCGAGCGACCTCGACAAGGAGGTCCGCTCCGAGCTGCTGACGCTGACCCGCGACGTCGCCGACAAGGTGGCGCGTCACTTGGTCGCGGCCGGTCAGATCATCGACGAGGACGCCGAGCTGGCGCTTCAGCACGCTGTTGCGGCCCGGCGCCTGGCGTCCCGCATCGCCGTGGTGCGTGAGGCCGTGGGCCTGGCCGCGTACGCGGCGGGGGACTGGACGACCGCGATCGCTGAGCTGCGTACCTACCACCGGATGACCGGCAAGCAGACGCACCTGGCCGAGCTGGCCGACTGCGAGCGCGCGCTGGGTCGTCCCGAGCGGGCCATCGACCTGTTCCGCGGCGCCGACATCGACAAGATGGACAAGAACGGCGCGATCGAGCTGCTCATCGTGGCGGCCGGTGCCCGCGGTGACCTCGGCCAGCACGACGCGGCGGTGGCGATGCTGCAGGTGCGCGAGCTGACCGGGGACGAGGACGCCGAGTGGGCGGCACGGCTGCGGTACGCGTACGCGGACGCTCTGCTCGCCGCCGGCCGGCGCGACGAGGCCCGCGAGTGGTTCACCCGCGCCGCCACGGCCGACGACGACGGCCTGACCGACGCCGCCGAGCGGTTGCTCGAGCTCGACGGCGTGACGATCGAGGACGACGACCAGGAACCCGCCGAGGGTGACGAGCGCAGCGGCACGACGCCGGACGAGGAGGAGCGCGAGTTCGACGGCGACGACGAGCCGCGGGCCGCGACCGGCGAGGACGACGACCTCGACGAGGACGACGACTACGACGAGGACGAGGACGACGAGCCGCGGGCCTCGGCCGATGAGGACGACGACTACGACGACGAGGACGACGAAGACGACCTCGAAAACGAGCCGCGGGCCTCGGCCGATGACGAAGACGACGAGGACGACGACGACCTGGACGGGGACGAGCCCGTCGCGGCGGCGGACACCGACGTCAACACCGACCCGGTGGCCGTCGAGGACGTCGCCGAGGAGCTCGAAGCCGACGCCGAAGAGGCCGCCGAGGCCAAGGCCGACGCCAAGGCCAAGGACGACGCGAAGGGCGAGGCCGGGGATGTCGCAGCTGACAAGGCTGAGGACGCCAAGGCGGACGGCGACGAGTTCGTGAGCGAGCGGAAGCCGGAGTGACCGACGATCTGGCGGGCGGCTACGACCTGGTCGTCTTCGACCTCGACGGCGTCGTCATCCTGATCGATCACGCGATTGACGGCGCGCCCGAGGCGATCGGTGCGCTGCATGAGCGGGGCACCGCCGTGGCGTACGCGACGAACAACGCGTCGCGTCGCTCGGCGGAGGTCGCCGCCCTGCTCACCGGCATCGGTGTTCCGGCGCAGCCGGCCGAGGTTCTCACCTCGGCCGGCGCCTCGGCCGCTGTGCTCGGCGAGAAGCTGCCCGCCGGTTCGCCCGTGCTGGTGGTGGGGGCCGACGCGCTGCGCGACGAGGTCGTCGACGCGGGTCTGACCCCGGTCAGCACGCTGGAGGACAAGCCGGTCGCGGTGGTGCAGGGCTACGGGCCCGAGGTGGGCTGGCGTCTGCTGGCCGAGGCCGTGCTGTCGGTGCGGGCCGGCGCGATGTGGGTGGCCACCAACACGGACAAGACGCTGCCGAGCCCGCGCGGGCCGCTGCCGGGCAACGGGTCGCTGGTCGCCGTGCTGCGCACCGCGCTCGACCGCGAACCCGACCTGGTGGTCGGCAAGCCCGAGCCGGGGCTGTTCACCACGGCCGCGTCCCAGTCGCACGCCGAGCGGCCGCTGGTCGTCGGCGACCGGCTGGACACCGACATCCAGGGTGCGGTCACCGCGGGCATGGACAGCCTGCTCGTGCTGACCGGCGTGAGTGGTCCGGCCGACCTGCTGGCGGCCGGACCGGAACGCCGTCCGTCCTTCGTCGCGGCCGACCTGAGCGGCCTGTTCCGCCCGGCGGCCGACGCCACCGTGCCGCTCGACGCCGACGAGGCCGGCGGCTGGCGGGTGACCCGCGACGATGACACGGCCACGTTGGACGGCGAGGGCGACCCGGTCGTGGCGCTGCGCCTGCTGTGCCGCGCGACCTGGAACGGCGTGCCGGTGTCGGGCCTGAGCGGTTCCTCCGAGCAGGCCCGCGATCTGCTCGCGGAGTGGGGCCTGTAACCCAGCGGCTATGGGTCTTCTGCGTGTCCGAGCACTGCGGGGCCGCGGGCGCCGGTTCGGCGGCTGAGGTGGTTCCGCGGAGTCGCGTCACGTCGGTGGGCCGGGCGGCGGGCTGAATGGTGTCGCACCGGTTCGGTGGGCGGGGCGGCGGGCTGGGGTGGTTTCGCGGGGAGGCCTCGCGCCGAGTTGGTGGGGGCTGGGGCGAGCGGGGCGGCGGTACGATCCAGCACGTCGACGCCACCGAGGAACGCGCATGACCGGCGACCCCGCCGACCCGGGCCGGGCGCGGACGCTCGACGACCTGATCCAGGGGCTGCGGTCGTTGAAGGTGTGGGCGGGTGATCCCTCGTACGACGCCATCACCGCCCGCGTGAACGCCGCGTGGATGACCGCCGGGCGGCCGGGTGGTGAGCTGACCCGCAAGTCCACGCTGGTCGACTGTTTCAAGCTCGGCCGCCGGCGCCTGAACACCGACCTCGTGCTGGCGATCGTGCGGGCGTTGCACCCGGACGAGGGCTACGTCGCGCAGTGGCGGCAGGCGCTGCGGGTCGTCTCCGGTGAGAGCGAGGCCGCGGCCCAGGTGCGGGTGCAGGATTTCCTGCCGCCGCCGCTGCCGGGGTTCACCGGGCGGGGCGTGGAGGTGGCCGAGCTGCGGCGGGTGTCCCCGCGCGGCGACACCGTGGTGATCTCGGCGGTCGAGGGGATGGCCGGGGTCGGCAAGACCCAGCTGGCCGTTCACGTCGGACATCAGCTGCGCCGCGACGGCTCGTACGAGCATGTGCTGTTCGTGAATCTGCGCGGGTTCCACCCCGATCCGGCGCAGCCCCCGGCCGACCCGTCCGCCGTCCTCGACGGGTTCCTGCGGCTGCTCGGCGTGCCGGGACAGCAGATCCCGCACGAGCTCGAGGCCCGCACGGCGCTCTATCGGGACCGGCTGGCCGGCACCCGCGCGCTTTTGGTGCTGGACAACGCGGCCACGACCGAACAGGTGCGACCGCTGCTGCCGGCCACCTCCGGATGCCTGGCGCTGGTCACGAGCCGGCGCCGCCTCGACGGCCTGCGCGCGTCGACCCGCCTCAACCTCGACGTCTTCCGCCCGTACGAGGCCGAGAAGTTTCTCTCCGAAGCCCTGCCGGACGTCCCGGTCGGCTCGGACCCGCAGGCGGCGGCCCGGATCGCCCGCCGGTGCGGACACCTGCCGCTGGCGCTGGGCCTGGTCGCCGCGCACATCCGGGGCACGCCGGGCTGGACGCTGACCGACCACGCCGACCGGCTCGACGAGCGGCACCGCGGCCGGCGGCTGGACAACGGGGTGGAGCTCGCCCTCGACCTGTCCTACCGGCATCTGCCGGCCGAGCTGCGGCGCCTGCTGCGGCTGGCCGCCTCACACCCGGGGCACGACCTCGACGCGTACGCGGTGGCGGCTCTGACCGGCGCCGACCCGCCGAGCGTACGGACGGGTCTGGAGCAGTTGTGTTCCGACCACCTGTTGCAGCAGGCCGCGCCCGGGCGTTACACGTTCCACGACCTGGTGCGGGCCTATGCGGGCGTACGCGCGGAGGAGGAAGAACGGCCGGCCGAGCGGAACGCCGCCCTGACCCGGCTGTTCGACTACTACCTGGCCGCCGCGGCCACCGCCGTGCACGCCGTCTATCCGGCCGAGGCCCACCGTCGCGCGCCGATCCCCTCCGTGGACACCCCGCTGCCCGCCCTGGAAAGCTCGGAGGCGGCCGTGGGATGGCTGGACGCCGAACGTCCCACCCTGGTCGCCGTCGTCGCGCACGCGGCCGCCCAGGGCCGGTCCGGCCACGCCCTCGCGCTGGCGAACACGCTCTACCGCTATCTGGACGGCGGGCACTACGCCGACGCGCTGGCCGTGCAGAGCCACGCCGTGCACGCCGGACGGCAGAGCGGGAACAGCGCGGGGGAGGCGCACGCGCTGGCCAATCTCGGCATCGCGTGCATGCGGCTCGGCCGCTACCAGCCGGCGACTGAGTATTCGCGGCAGGCGCTGGAGCTGTTCAAGGCGGCCGGTGACCCGAAGGGGCAGGCGCGGGTGATGGCGAACCTCGGGCTGATCGCGAAACGCTCGGGGGACTACGCCGGCGCGGCCGACTGGCACCGGCAGGGCCTGCGGTTCTTCCGCGAGTCGGGCGACCTGCCGGGCGAGTTGAGTCAGCTGGCCGGCCTGGCGCTGATCGAGCAGCGGCTGGGGCACTATGCCGAGGCCATGGAGCACTACGGGCAGTCGCTCGAGCTGAGCCGGCGGGCCGGGCACGACATCGGTACGGCCTATGCGCTGCACGGGCTCGGGGTGGTCGAGGGCAAGGCGGGCCGGTACGCGGCGGCGCGTGAGCACCTGAACCAGGCGCTCGCTATGCAGCAGGCCCTGCGGAACCGCGGCGGCGAGGCCAGCCTGCTCGACGAGCTGGGCTCGCTGCACCTGCTGATGGGCGAGCCGGGCCGGGCGGCCGAGCAGTTGGAGCGGGCGCTGGCCATCGTGCGGGAGCTGGGCGACGCCGACAGCGAGGCCTGGGTGCGCAACGGGCTGGGCGAGGCGGCCACGGCGTCGGGGCGGGCGGCCGATGCCGTCACCCAGCACGAGGCCGCGCACACGCTGGCCGAGCGGATCGGCATGCCGGACCAGCACGCCCGCGCCCACGCCGGTCTCGGGCGGGCGCATCGGGCGCTGGGCGATCGGGGAGCGACCCGCGAGCATCTGGAACGCGCGGCCACGCTCTACGACGAGCTGGGCATGCCGGAGGGCGCCGAGCTGCGGGCCGAGCTGGATCCGCCGGAATCCGCTGAGCTGCGTGCTGAGGTCGGCATTCCGGGCGCCGAGGTGCGGGTTCAGGTAGGTACGCCGGAGGGCGCCGAAGTGCGGGCTGAGGTGGGTCCGCCGGAATCCGCTGAGCTGCGCGCCGAGGTGGGACCGCCGGAGGGCGCTGAGGTGGGCCGGCCGGAATCCGCCGAGCTGCCCTGACGGCGGTCCGGGACGCGACGTCCGATTGCCGCCAGCTTCGGCCGGCACGGGCGGCGAGCATGGGCGCATGCATGTCGTACCCGGACTCAAGGTTCTCTACTTCGGCACGCCCGTGGTGCTCATCAGCACCCTCAACGAGGACGGCACCGCCAATCTCGCGCCCATGTCGTCGGCCTGGTGGCTGGGCCAGACCGCGATCATCGGGATGGGCGACCGCAGTCGTACGGCGGGCAACCTGTTGCGCGAGCGGGAATGTGTGCTCAACCTGCCGCACTCGGCGCTGGTGGACGCGGTTGACCGGATCGCGATGACGACCGGGCGGCCGGACGTGCCCGAGGGCAAGGCGGCGCAGGGTTACCGGCACGTGGCCGACAAGTTCGCGCTCGGCGGGCTGACCGAGCAGGCCTCCGATCTTGTGGGGCCGCCCCGGGCCGCCGAGTGCCCGATCCAGTTGGAGGGCCGGGTCGCCGGGACGCACCGGCTCGGTGGGGGCGGCGCTACCGCGTACGAGATCGAGATTCTGCGCACCCACGTCGACGCCGACCTGGTCGTGCCGGGCACCGCCTACGTCGACCCGCTGAAGTGGGACCCGCTGATCATGAAGTTCTGCGAGTTCTTCGGCAGTGGCGTCAACGTGCACCCGTCACGGCTGGCCGAGGGCTGGCGGATGCCCGCGCTGGGCCACATCGGAACGTGACGCCAAGCGGGCCGCCCTGAGGAGGGTGCGGCCGGTCAGAGGAGCTTGCGCAGCTTGAGCAGGTCGAACGGGTTCGCCTTGATCTTCACCTGGCCCGATCCGACCGCGCGGGTCACGTCGAGGCGGCCGGCGACCAGGGCGATCAGGTCGTCGCTGTTCGCGATCAGGGCGATCTTGGCCTTGGGGTCGTCGCCGTCGGCGATGCCGGTCAGCAGGCCGTCGGCGAGCCGCCCGTGGAACGCCGTCTCGAGGTCGGGAACGCGGCACGCCAGGGTGCGGTCGAAGTCGAGTTTGCCGCGGGTCTCCGCGTTCCTCTCGAGCCGGGCGGCAAGGTCGTGCAGCGCCTGCCGGCACTCGTCCACGGTGGCCATCGGATCCCTTCCTCGCGACATGCGGTCGGCGTACCGCACCGTACCTCACGATCTCCGGCGAACCGACCGGTAGCGTGGCACCCGACGAGCCGCGAGAGGAGCGGAACATGCCGGACGCATGGCGGGCGTATCTGGAGATGGCGCTCGGACTGACCGAAGCACCGCGCAAGCGCGCCCAGAAGGTGGCGGGCGAGCTGGTGAACAAGGGCGGGGCCACCGCCGCGCAGTTGCAGGGCCTGGTCGACGACCTGCTGTCGGCCGGCATGGCCAACCGCGAGGCGCTGACCAACATCGTGCGCTACGAGGTCGACAAGGCGCTCGGCGTGGTCGGCCTGGCCACCGCCGAGGAGGTCACCGAGCTGACCACCCGCGTACGGGATCTGGAACGTCAGCTGCGTGAGGCGGAGTCGCGGGCCCAGGGCGGCACGGCGGCCGACGCGCCCAGTGAGGGCACCGGCGGCACGCGGCTCGACGAGCCGGCCCCGCTGCCGCGCAAGGTTGCGAAGAAGGCGGTGGCCAAGAAGGCCGCGCCCAACAAGATGCCGTCGGCCGGCACCACCCCGGCCACCCAGCCCGCGAACACGTCGCGGGTCGCGTCACCGGCCGCCACGCCGTCCGCGGAACCGGCCGGGAAGGCGCAGCCGCCGGCCAAGAAGGCCGTGGCGAAGAAGGCGGTCGCGAAGAAGGCTCCGGCCAAGGCCGTCCCGCCGCCGGACGAGGTGATCCCGGCGGATCAGAAGGCGACTGCCAAGGCTGCTCCGGCGACGCTGCAGGCCGAGGCGCAGGGGGCCCGGCCCGCCAAGAAGGCCCCGGCCAAGAAGGCTCCCGCGAAGAAGGCGGTGCCGGAGAAGGCCGCCGCCCCGGCGGAGAAGGCGGTGCCGGAGAAGGCCACGGCTCCCGCGAAGAAGGCTCCGGCCAAGAAGGTGGCGAAGAAGGCTCCGGCCACCCCGGCCACCCCGGCCGGCACGGCCGACGCGCCGACCGCCGGCGTCAAGGAGGCCGCGGCCGCCACCGAGCTGCCGCCGGTCAAGAAGGCCGTCTCGCCGGCGTTCGTCGAGCCGCAGAACCCGGAGTCGTGACGCGATGACCAACCCGACGCCCGGCAACTTCCGGCCCGGGCCGCCTCCGGGCGGTTTCCGGCCGGGTCCGCCGCCGGTCCCGCGCCCGCCCGTGCATCCCCCGGCCGCGCCGGCCGCCCCGGCCACGGTTTCCGTGCCGCCCGCGGTGGACGAGGAGACCGGACGCATCGTCGAGGAGACCGGGCACCCGGCCGTCGACGAGGTGCTGCGGTCGCTGGCCAACGCGGCCCGCCTCGCTCCGGCCGAGCAGATCGCCGAGTACGAGGCGGCGCACCAGGTTCTCCAGGAGACCCTGGCGAGCATCGACCGGTGAGAACAGCAGACCCTGGCGAGCATCGGCCGGTGAGAACAGCAGACCCCGGCGAGCATCGGCCGGTGAGAACAGCAGGCCTCGGCGGGCATCGACCGGTGAGGAACTGATGGCTCGTCGTGCCCGTCTCGACGCCGAGCTGGTGCGGCGCAAGCTGGCCCGCTCGCGGGAGCAGGCCGCCACGCTCGTGGAGGCCGGCCGCGTGCAGGTGCGCGGCACGGTCGCCCGCAAGGTGGCGGCCATGGTCGACCCGGCCGACCCGGTGATCGTCACCGGCGAGGACCCGGCGACCGAGTACGTGTCGCGCGGCGGCCACAAGCTGGCCGGCGCGCTCGCCGCGTTCGGCCCGCGCGGGCTGGCCGTCGAGGGCCGGCGCTGCCTCGACGCCGGGGCCTCGACCGGGGGCTTCACCGACGTGCTGCTGCGCGCCGGGGCCCGGCAGGTGGTCGCGGTCGACGTCGGTTACGGCCAGCTGGCCTGGCCCATCCGTACCGACGAGCGGGTGGTGGTGTTCGAGCGTACGAACGTCCGGTCGATCACCCCGGAGACGATCGGCGGGGTCGTCGACCTGACTGTGGCGGATCTCTCGTTCATCTCGTTGCGCCTGGTGCTGCCGGCCCTCGCCGCCTGCACGGATACCGACGGCGACCTCGCGCTGATGGTCAAGCCGCAGTTCGAGGTCGGCAAGGAACGGGTGGGCGCGGGTGGGGTCGTACGGGAATGGCCGTTGCGGGCCGAAGCCGTGCTCGATGTCGCGTCGGCCGCCGCTGAGCTGGGTCTCGGGGTGGCCGGGGTGACCGCGAGCCCGTTGCCGGGGCCGAGCGGCAACGTCGAGTTCTTCGTCTGGTTCCGCCGGGACGCGCCGCCCGCCGATCGTGCGGAGATCGAAGAAGTTGTCGCCGCCGGGCCCGCGATCAAGGTAGCTTCTGCCGGGCCGGAGCAGACGGCAGCCCCCTTGGAGGACACATGACGCGCTCGGCCCTGCTGGTCACGCACACCGGCCGGCGGCAGAGCACCCAGCACGCCCGTACGGTGGCGCGCGACCTGCTGGCCGCCGGTTTCGAGGTGCGGGTCATCGCCGAGGAGGTGGCCGATCTCGATCTGCCGCCCGAGGTGACCCCGGTCGAGATCGGGCAGGCCGCGGCCGAGGGTGTCGAGATCGTGCTGGCCATGGGCGGCGACGGCACCTTCCTGCGGGCCGCCGAGCTGGCCCGCCCGGTCAAGGCGCCGCTGCTCGGCATCAACCTGGGCAAGGTCGGCTTCCTGGCCGAGGCCGAGATCGACCACCTCGATCAGGCGGTCAAGGATGTCGTCGACGGTTCGTACAAGGTGGACGAGCGCCTGACGCTGGACGTGCGGGCCGAGTACGGCGGCCGGGTGATCGCCGAGTCGTGGGCGCTCAACGAGGTCAGCGTCGAGAAGGGCCAGCGGACCCAGATGCTCGAGCTGCTGGTCGACGTGGACGGCCGCCCGCTGGCCCGCTACGGCTGCGACGGCGTGGTGTGCGCGACGCCGACGGGCTCGACGGCGTACGCGTTCTCGGCCGGTGGCCCGGTGGTGTGGCCCGAGGTCGAGGCGCTGCTGCTGGTGCCGATCAGCGCCCACGCGTTGTTCAGCAAGCCGCTGGTGACCGCGCCGACGTCGTCGTTCGCGCTGACCGTGGATCCGTACACGTCGTTCGCGGTGCTCTGCTGTGACGGCCGTCGCACCTGGGACCTTCCGCCGGGGGCCAAGGTCACCGTTGAGCGCGGCCAGTTGCCCGTGAGGCTGGTCCGCCTGCAACCGCGGCCATTCACCGACGTGCTCGTGGCGAAGTTCGCTCTGCCGGTCGAGGGGTGGCGCGGCAGCAAGCGGTGAACCACGGCAACCCGCGGTGGGCAAATGTCGGGGGGCACCACTACTGTCTGCCGTGTGCTGGAGGAACTGCGCATCACCGGGCTCGGCGTCATCGACGACACGACGCTGCGGCTGACGGCGGGCATGAACGTGATCACCGGTGAGACCGGTGCCGGGAAGACCATGGTGGTGACCGGTCTCGGCCTGCTGTTCGGCGGCCGGGCCGACGCCGGGCGCGTGCGCGCCGACCCGGGCCGTGCGGTGGTCGAGGGCCGGCTGCGTCTCGGCGGCAAGCTGTCCGACGAGGTGGCGACCCGGGTGTCCGACGCGGGCGGCGAGGTCGACGACGACGGCTCGGTGCTGCTGAGCCGCACGGTCACGATCGAGGGCCGGTCCCGGGCCCACGTCGGCGGCCGCAGCATGCCGGTGTCGATGCTCAGCGACCTGGGCGAGCGGGTCCTGGCCGTGCACGGCCAGTCCGACCAGCTGCGCCTGCTGCGTCCGGCCGAGCAGCGGGGCGCGCTCGACCGGTTCGCCGGCCCCGAGCACGAGAAGCTGCTGGAGAGCTACCGCGAGGCCTACGGGCGCTGGCGGGCCGTGGTCGACGATCTGACCGACCGCCGCCGCAACGCGCGGGCCCGTTCGCAAGAGGCCGACCTGCTCAAGCTGGGCCTCGACGAGATCAGCCGGGTCGACCCCCAGCCGGGCGAGGACGACGACCTGCGCAACGAGGTGCAGCGCCTAGAACACGCCGAGGGTCTGCGGGTCGCCGCCGCGCTGGCCGCCCAGGCGCTGGCCGGCGGGGTCGAGGTGACCGAGGAGTCGCCCGACGCCACCCAGCTGCTGGGCACGGCCCGGCGCACGCTGGAGGCCCAGGCCCCGGTCGACCCGATGCTGGGCGAGCTGGCCGGGCGCATCGAAGAGGCCGCGACCCTGGTCGGTGACGTCTCGGCCGAGCTGTCGGCCTATCTGGGCAGCCTCGACGCCGACCCGGCCCGCCTCGAGCAGATCTACGAGCGGCGGGCCGAGCTGCGCGCGCTGACCCGCAAATACGCCGACGACGTCGAGGGTGTCATCGTCTGGGCCGAGGAGGCGCGCACCAAGCTGGCCGCGCTCGACTCCTCCGACGAGCTGCTCGACGAGCTCGACAAGGAACGTCAGCGTCTCGAGGCCCAGGTGACCGAGCTGTCGGCCCGGCTCACCGAGGCGCGCACCGAGGCCGCGGGCCGGTTCAGCGAGGCGGTCAGCGTCGAGCTCGCGGGTCTGGCCATGCCGCACGCCCGCGTCGAGGTCGCCGTGGTGCCGCGCACAGCCGCCAAGGACGAGCCGGCGATGGGCCCCGACGGCGCCGACGAGGTGGAGCTGCGCCTGCTGGCCCACCCCGGTGCGCCGTCGCTGCCGCTGCAGAAGGGCGCCTCCGGCGGTGAGCTGTCCCGGGTGATGCTGGCCATCGAGGTGGTCTTCGCCGGTGCCGGCGGCCCCGAGACGCTGGTGTTCGACGAGGTCGACGCCGGTGTCGGCGGCACGGCCGCGGTCGAGATCGGCAAGCGGCTGGCCCGGCTCGCGCGCACCCATCAGGTGCTCGTGGTGACCCACCTGCCGCAGGTGGCCGCGTTCGCCGACCGGCACCTGGTCGTCGCCAAGGACACCGGCGGCGCGATCACCACCAGCGGGGTGCGCATAGTGGAGGAGACCGAGCGCGCGCGGGAGCTGTCCCGCATGCTGGCCGGGCTGCCCGACTCCGATCTGGGCATCGCGCACGCGGAGGAGTTGCTGGCGGTCGCGGGCCGCGAGAAGAGGGCCTGAGCAGGCCGCAGGAAAGGGCCTGAGCATGCAGCAGGGAAGGGCCTGAGCATGACGCGGGGAGAAGCGGGGAAAGGGACTGCGCACTGCGCGGAGAAGGGCCCGAACAGGCCGCGGGAAAGGGCCTGAGCAGGGCGTTCGGTCATGGCACCATGACTGGAAGGAACTAGCGGGGCAAATGCCCCTTAGTGGGTGAGATCGCTCGTGTCGCGTGCCAGGCGTGTGATCCGGCATGTCAGGATGGCCGTGATGCGACTTCCCACCTTGCGCCGCGCGCGGAGCACCGATCCCGATGCCCTCGCCGGCACCGCGCGCCTCGACCGCCGCACCAAGCGCCTGACCGGCCGCCTGCGTCCCGGCGACATCGCCGTGATCGACCACGTGGACATCGACCGGGTGGCCGCCGACGCGCTCGTCGCGGTCGGGGTCGCGGCCGTGCTCAACGCGAAGCCGTCGATCTCGGGCCGCTACCCCAACCTGGGCCCCGAGGTGCTAATCAAGAACGGCATCGTCCTCATCGACGATTTCGGTGAGGAGATCTTCGAGCGGCTGCACGAGGGTGTCTCGGTGGTCGTCGAGGGTGACACCGTGCTGCTCGACGGCGAGGCGGTCGCCTCCGGCGTCCGGCAGGATGTCGAGACCGTGGCCCGCTCGATGGCCGACGCCCGCGAGGGCCTGTCGGTGCAGCTCGAGGCGTTCGCCGCGAACACCATGGACTATCTGAAGCAGGAGCGGGAGCTGCTGCTCGACGGCGTCGGCGTGCCCGACGTGCGCACCCACATCGCCGGCCGGCACGTGCTGATCGTGGTGCGGGGCTACGACTACAAGGACGACCTCGACGTCCTGCGGCCCTACATCCACGAGTACAAGCCGGTGCTGATCGGCGTCGACGGCGGCGCCGACGCACTGGTCGAGTCCGGCTACACCCCCGACATGATCATCGGAGACATGGACTCGGTCACCGACGACGTGCTGCGCTGCGGGGCCGAGGTGGTCGTGCACGCCTATCCCGACGGCCGCGCGCCCGGCCTCGAGCGGGTGCACAAGCTCGACGTGTCCGCGCTGACCTTCCCGGCCGCGGCCACCAGCGAAGACCTGGCGATGCTGCTGGCCGACGACAAGGGCGCCACCCTGATCGTGGCCGTGGGCACGCATGCCAACCTGGTCGAGTTCCTCGACAAGGGGCGCGGCGGCATGGCGTCGACGTTCCTGACCCGGCTCAAGGTCGGCGGCAAGCTGGTCGACGCCAAGGGCGTGAGCCGGCTCTACAAGCAGAACATCTCCGGCTCGGCCCTGCTGCTGCTCGTGCTGTCGGCGACCGCGGCGATGGCGTCGGCCGTGGCCGTGTCGACGGTCGGGAAGGCGTACCTGACCGTGGTTTCCGAGTGGTGGGACAATCTGGTCTTCCAGCTCGGCCATCTTTTCTGACTACGGGGCTTTCGTCGTGATCAACTTCCGGTACCACGTGGTGTCGCTCACCGCGGTCTTCCTCGCGCTGGCCATCGGGCTGGTCGTGGGCACGGCCGCCCTCAACGGTCCGGTGGCCGACAACCTCAAGAGTCAGATCACCGCGCTCAACAAGGACCTGTCCAACAAGCGCGACGAGATCAACCAGTACCGCGAAGAGATCAACCGCAGTCAGGACTTCGCCACCGAGATCGCGCCGACGGTGCTCAACGGCAAGCTGGCCGGCCGCAAGCTGGCCGTGCTGGCGCTGCCCGGCACCGACCAGTACGCCGACAAGGTGATCCAGATGCTGACGATCGCCGGCGCGACGATCACGGCCAAGGTCACGGTGCAGGACAAGTTCTTCGACCCGGCCGTCGAGTTCGAGCTGCTCGACCTGGCCAGCGAGTCGTCGCAGCCCACGATCGGCACGGCCGACCTGCCGCTGAACAGCAACGGCGTCGAGACGGCCAGCGCCCAGCTCGCCATGGCGCTGCTCTCGCGCACCTCGCCCGCGGGCGGCGCCCCGGTCACGCAGCCCTCGGCCGGTGACGTGACGGCGGTGCTGACGGCCTACACCAAGGCCAGCTACATCGCGGTCGACGACGACGCCGTGGGCGGCGCCGAGGCCACTGTGATGGTCACCGGGGCGCCGGCCGTCGACAAGGACGCCGCCAAGAAGGCCCAGTCGCTGGTCTACATGGCCGGCGAGGTCAGCAAGAACCGGCCGCTGGTGGTGGCCGGGGTCGGTGTCGGCGAGGGCAACCTGATCTCGGCCGTGCGCGGCGATCCGACCCTGGTCAAGGACATCTCCACGGTGGACAACGCGAGCACCGCCGACGGCCAGGTCGCGGCCGCGATGGCCACGATCGAGCGGGTGGTCGACGACAAGGTCGGCCAGTACGGTCTGGCCGCCGGGGCGGCGTCGTTCGTTCCCAAGGCCTCCTCCTAGACTTCGCAGCCATGGCTTCTGTCCTCCGGTCGGCCGGCGTCGGCGCGGCCGTCGCCCGCGCCACCCTCGCCTGGATCCGTCGCGACCAGCGCGCCGCCGCCCTCGAGCGCACCAACTTCCACGGCCGCACGGTCACCCTGGCGGGTGGTCCGGCGCTCGCCGCCGGCGCGACCACGGCGGCCGCGCTCGGCGCCCGTGACGCCCGGCTGGCCGCCGCGGCGGTCACCGCGGGTGCGGTGTCGGGCGCGGTCGGCCTCTATGACGACATCGTCGGCAACCGCCCCGAGCAGAAGACGGCCAAGGGTTTCGCCGGCCACCTGGGCGCGCTGCGCGAGGGCCGGGTCACCAGCGGCCTGGTGAAGATCGCCGGGGTCGGGGCGGCCGGATTCGTGGCCAGCGCGCTGATCGGCAGCAACCGGTCGAGCCGGGCCGGTCGGGCCACCGACGTGCTGCTCGGCGCGGGCGTCATCGCCGGGATGGCCAACCTGGTCAACCTGCTCGACCTGCGCCCCGGCCGGGCGATCAAGGCGGGCGCGATCGTGGGAGCGCCGCTGGTCGTGGGGCGCGGCGGCGGGGTCGCGGCGGGCACGCTGGGCGCCTCGGCGGCGCTGCTGCCCGACGACCTCGGCGAAGAGATCATGCTGGGCGACTCCGGGGCCAACGCGCTGGGCGCGCTGCTCGGTGTCGCGCTGGTGGCGCGCAGCGGGCCGGGTGGGCGGCTGGCGGCGCTGACCGTGCTGGGCGCGCTGACCGCGGCCAGCGAGAAGGTCAGCTTCACCAAGGTCATCCAGGACACGCCGTGGCTGCGCCGCGTCGACGAGCTGGGCCGCCGGGGCCCGGCATGAGCGCCGGCACCGCGGCGGGCTGGGTCGCGGCGGGCTGGGTCGCAGCGGGCTGGGTCGCAGCGCCAGAGGGGCACGCTCGCAGGGGCCCGGCTTGACCAAGGCGCCCGCGGCGAAGATCGCCGGGGCGGCCGCCCTGATCACCGTGCTGACGGTGCTGGCGCGCATCGCCGGGTTCGGGCGCACCTTCGTCTTCCTGCACACGGTCGGCCACGAGAACCTGGGCGACATCTACAACGCCGCCAACACCATCCCGAACATCGTCTTCGAGCTGGTCGCCGGTGGTGCCCTGGCCAGCCTGGTGGTGCCGTTGCTGGCGGGCGCCGTGGCGGCCGGTGATCGGGAGCGGGTCAGCGCGGTCTCCTCGGCGCTGCTCACCTGGGTTCTCCTGCTGCTGGTGCCGATGGCCGTGCTGGTCGCCCTGCTGGCGGGCCCGATCGCCGGTCTGCTGCCCCGGGTGACGGCCGAGCATCAGGAAACGGCGGCGAGCATGCTGCGGGTCTTCGCACCCCAGCTTCCCCTGTACGGGATCGGGATCGTGCTCACCGGTGTGCTGCAGGCCCATCACCGGTTCGCCTGGCCGGTGATCGCCCCGCTGCTGTCCAGCGTCACCGTGATGGCGGCCTATCTGTCCTACGCGGCGGTGGACGGCGCCAAGACCGACTTCGCCGGGCTGACCCGCACCGGCGAGCTGTTTCTGTCGGTCGGTACCACCTGCGGGGTCGTCGTCCTCGCGCTCTGCCTGTTCATCCCGCTGCGCAAGCTGCGGCTGCGCCTGCGGCCGGCCCTGCGGTTCCCCGGCGACGAGGGCCGCCGGGCGGTTCGGCTCGGCTGGGCGGGCGCCGTGACCGTCGGTTCCCAGCAGCTCATGACGATCGTGGCGATCGGGCTGGCGACCGGTGAGGGGCTGACGCTCTACAACGCCGCCCAGACCATCTTCCTGCTGCCCTGGGCGGTGCTGGCCGTGCCGCTGGCGACCGCCGTCTATCCCACGCTGTCGGCTTCCGTGAGCCAGGGCGACGAGACCGCGTACGGGAAAGCTCTGTCTGGCACCGCCCGCTCGGTGATGCTGCTGTCGGGCCTCGGCGTGGCCGCCCTGATCGCCGTCGCCGGTCCGGCCGCCTATCTGATCGACGCGACCCCGGCCTCATCGGGCATCGTCGGGTTCGCGCCGGGCCTGCTGGGCTACGCGCTGTTCGCACTGCTGTCCCGCGCGCTCTATGCCCGCGGGGCGACGGCCGCGGCCGCCTTCTCGACCGCCGTCGGCTGGATCGTGGCCGCCGGTTCCGCCCTGAGCCTGATCGGGCTGGGGGAGGACCGCCTGGTGTTCGGGCTCGGCCTGGCCAACAGTCTCGGGATGTCGGTCATCGGACTCTTGCTGGTGCTGGCCGTGCGCCGGCACGCCGGACCGGCCGCGCTCGCTGGTCTGGGCCGCACCACGCTGGTCACGGTCGTCGCCACCGGCCTCGCCGCGCTCGCCGGCTGGGGCGCGGTCGTCGGTCTGGGCGGCTTGTTCGGCCCGACCCCCCAGGTTCTCGGCAGCATCGTGCAAGGCATATTGGGTGGGCTCGCCGTGCTGGCGGTCTTCGCGGCCGTGGTCCTCCCGCTCGCGCGGCACGACCTGGCACCGCTGACCCGCCGGCTGCGGCGCCGCGCGACCTAGAAGGGGTTCTTCACGTGGGTGACGACTGGCGTGGTTCGGTGGCTCTGGTGCTGGCGTCCAGCACCGGCGGGGTCGGCCAGCACGTCGCCTCCCTGGCCCGCGGCCTGGTCGCGGCCGGCTGCGACGTGATGGTCTGCGGCCCGGCCGCCACCGACGAGCTGTTCGGCTTCGCCGCCGCCGGCGCCACCTTCGTGCCGGTCGAGATCCCGGCCACCCCCGGCCCGCAGGACGCCGGCGCCGTCCGCCAGCTGCGCAACGCCCTGGCCGCCCGGCACCCCGACGTGGTGCACGCCCACGGGTTCCGGGCCGGGTTCGTGGCCCAGCTCGCCCGCTCGGGGGCGCCGCTGGTGGTCACCTGGCACAACGCCGTGCTGAGCCGCAAGGGCCTGCGTGGTCAGGCGTCGGCCCTGGTCGAGCGGGTCGTCGCCCGCAGCGCCACCCTCACCCTGGGCGCCTCCGAAGACCTCGTCGAGCGGGCGACCGCGCTGGGCGCCCGCAACGCCCGCCTCGGGGCCGTCGCCGCGCCCACCCTTCCCACGCCGAAGCGCACCCGGAGCGCCGTACGGGCCGAATTCCGCCTGCCGTCGCAGACCCCGCTGATCCTCTCGGTCGGCCGTCTGCACCCGCAGAAGCGTTACGACCTGCTCGTCGACGCCTCGGCCCGGTGGCGCGACCTCGACCCGGCCCCGGTGGTCGTGGTGGCCGGATCCGGTCCCAGCTACATGTTCCTGGCCCAGCTGGCCTCGCAGAAGCACGCGCCGTTCCACCTGCTCGGCCGTCGCAACGACGTGGCCGACCTGCTGCTCGGCGCCGACCTGGCGGTGATCACCAGCGACTGGGAGGCGCGGCAGCTCTTCGCCCAGGAGGCCCTGGAAGCCGGGGTGCCGCTGATCAGCACGGCCGTGGGCGGGTTGCCGGGCCTGGTCGGTGACGCGGCGATGCTGATCCCGCCCGACGACGTGGACGCGCTCGACAACGCGGTGCGGGCGATGCTCGACGACCCGGCCCTGCGCGCCGACTACGCCGCCCGGGGCCCCGAGCAGGCCGCGACCTGGCCGACCGAGTCCGACACGGTGGCTGACGTGCTGACCGCGTACGGGGAAGTGACCGGCTCTTGATCGTGAAGTCTCTCGACCGGTTGCGCCGGGTCCGCAGGCCGTCGACACCCGCCGGCCGGGGTGTCGCGCGCTGGATTCCCTATCTGGTGGTCGCGCTGGTGGCGGTGGCGAGCCTGGCCGGGCTGGCGATCCGCCCGGACAGTGACACCAACCCCGGCAGCGCCGACTACGTGATCATGGCGGGCTCGGCCGGGCTGCGCTGGGACGACCTCGATCCGCAGCGCACGCCGACCCTGTGGGCGGAGGCGACCAAGGGCTCGATCGGCTGGCTGTCGGTGCGCTCGGCGATGCGGGTGACCTGCCCCTCGGACGGGTGGCTGACGCTCGGCGCCGGCAACTACGCGGCGTGGCCCCGGCACACGACGGGCAGCGTCTGCGAGCCCGCGGAACCGGCGATCACGCAGCCCGACGACATCGGCGCCAACCTCACCGAACAGCGCTCGGTGGTGCAGAACAACCAGGACCTTCTCCCGTACGGGGCGGTGCCCGGCGCCCTGGCCGAGTCGGTGCGCTGCACGTACGCGTTCGGGCCGGGAGCGGCGATGGCGGCCGCCCGTCCGTTCGGCCGTGTCGACAAGTACAAGCCGTCGCTGCCCGCCGACACCCGCGGCCTGCTGTCCGAGTGCAACCTGAGCATCATCGACCTGGGCGCGGTGACCGGCACCGGCGAGCAGCGGCGCCAGCAGGTGCAGGCGGCCGACGCGACCCTGGCCCGGGTCGTCGCCGCCCGTCCGCAACGCTCGCTGCTGATCGTCGCCGGCGTCTCCGACACCGAACGCTCCAACCGCCTGCACGTGGCGATCGCCGAGGGCGAGGGCTGGAACGGCGGCTGGCTCACCTCGGCCGGCACCGGTCGTGAGGGCTACCTCCAGCTGATCGACCTCGCGCCGACGGTGCTGACCGCGCTCGGCAAACCCTCACCCGAGAAGCTGTTCGCCGGGCGTAGCGTGACCGTGGTCGAGGAGAGACCGGCCGACGTCTCCGAGGCGATGCTGGGTGTGCACAACGCCGACCAGCGCTCGGTTGCCCAGAACGCGGTCGCCGAGATCTTCTTCACGGTGCTGGCCGGTCTGCAGATCCTGCTGTTCCTGCTGGCCATCCCGGTGCTGGTGCGCGCCCGCCGGCACACCGGCCCCCGCGGCCCGTCCCTGCCGCCGGGCCGGGTCGTCGCCGTGCTGGAACTCGCGCTGATCGCGGGTGCCCTGGCCATCCCGGCCGCCTTGCTGGCCGATGCCACCCCGTGGTGGCGCAACTCCCACCCGGCCTGGGTCTTCGGCACCGTCACGGGGGTGTTCATCGCGGTCGGCACCGCGTTCGTCCGGTTCGCCCCGCGCTACCGCCGCCGGCTCTGGCCGCTGGGCGCCGCGGCCGGCATCGCCGCCGTGGTCGTCGGCTTCGACCTCCTCACCGGCGCCCAGTTGCAGCTCAACGGCGTCGCCGGCTATTCGGCGGTGCACGGCGGCCGCTACGCGGGCGTGGGCGGGGTCGGCCTCGGCGTCTTCGTGGCCGGCCTGCTCGTGCTGGCCGGCTCGCTGGCCCAATGGATCACCAGGCAGTGGCGCCCGGTCGTGGTCGTCATCCTCGGCGGCATCGGCGTGGTCATGGTCGGCAGCCCCTATCTCGGCGCCGACCCGGTGGGTGCGATCGCGGTGACCGCCGGGGTCTGCGTGGCGGCCGCGATCACCACCGGCGGCTGGCTGACCTTCCCGCGGTTCGCCTGGGCGGCGCTGGCCGGGCTGGGCCTCACGATCGGGTTCGCGCTGCTCGACATGCGCCGGCCCGCCACCGACCAGAGCATCCTCGGCCGGGTTCTGACCGAGCTGCTGAACGGCACCGCCGGCCCGGCCATGCAACGCAACGCCGCCGCCAACGGGCAGGCCCTGCTCGACAGCCCGCTGACGATCCTGGCCGTGGCCGGGGTGCTGATGCTGGCCTTCTGCCAGTTCTCGCCGTGGGGCGGTCTCAACCGGCTCTTCGGGCTGCACCCGGCGCTGCGGGCGGCCGGGGCCGGGATCACGGTGGCCACGCTGATCGCCGGGGTGCTCAACGGCTCGGCGCTGACCGTGGCCGGAGCGGCGGCCGCGACCGCGGTGCCCACCGCCGTGCTGACCGCTCTCCGGGTGTTGCTGCATGCCGCCGACCGGACCCGTCCCGAGGGGGAGACGGACGGGCCGGGTGGGCCTTTGATGCGTGAAGATCCGTCTTTGACCGGCCGGGTTTGAACCCGGCAGATTCGGGGACACGCGTCGCCACCAGCCCGAACCGTGGGGGAGACCGCGTAGGTGTTACGGTGGACTCCCGTGGATGGGGCTTCTTAGAGACCCGGTTCGCACGTCGGTTAAACAGACGACCACGGGAGCAAGGCCTTGGCCTCTACAGTGCGCGACACGCGGCACATCTTCGTCACCGGGGGCGTCGCCTCCTCGCTGGGCAAGGGCCTCACCGCCTCCAGCCTCGGCAACCTTCTGACCGCGCGCGGGCTCCGGGTCGTCATGCAGAAGCTCGACCCGTACCTGAACGTCGACCCCGGAACGATGAACCCGTTCCAGCACGGCGAGGTCTTCGTCACCGAGGACGGCGCCGAGACCGACCTCGACGTCGGCCACTACGAGCGGTTCCTCGACCGGGCGCTGTCCGGCAAGGCGAACGTCACCACCGGCCAGGTCTATTCGGCCGTCATCGCCCGCGAGCGGCGCGGTGAATACCTGGGCGACACCGTCCAGGTCATCCCGCACATCACCAACGAGATCAAGTCGCGGATCTTCGCGATGGCCGAGCCCGACGAGAGCGGCCGCAAGCCCGACGTCGTGATCACCGAGGTCGGCGGCACGGTCGGCGACATGGAGTCGCTGCCCTTCCTCGAGGCCATCCGTCAGGTGCGCCACGAGGTCGGCCGTGACCGGGTGTTCTACCTGCACGTCTCGCTGGTGCCCTACCTCGCGCCCTCGGGCGAGCTCAAGACCAAGCCGACCCAGCACTCGGTGGCGGCGCTGCGCAACATCGGTATCCAGCCCGACGCGCTGGTCTGCCGCAGCGACCGCGAGATCCCCGAGAAGCTCAAGCACAAGCTGGCCCTCTACTGCGACGTCGACCGCGAGGCCGTGGTGGCGGCGCCCGACGCGCCCAGCATCTACGACATCCCCAAGGTGCTGCACGACGAGGGGCTCGACGCTTACGTCGTACGGCGTCTGGGTCTGTCTTTCCGCGACGTCAACTGGACACAGTGGGACGACCTGCTGCAGCGCGTGCACCACCCGAAGCGGACCATCACCATCGCGCTGGTCGGCAAGTACGTCGACCTGCCCGACGCCTACCTGTCGGTCAGCGAGGCCATCCGGGCCGCCGGCTTCGCCAACAACGTCAAGATCCAGATCCGCTGGGTGCCGAGCGACGACTGCGAGACCACGGCCGGTGCGGCGGCGGCCCTCAAGGGCGCCGACGGCATCGTGATCCCCGGCGGGTTCGGCGTCCGCGGCATCGAAGGCAAGATCAACACTTCCCGGTACGCCCGGGAGAACCAGATCCCGATCCTCGGCATCTGCCTCGGCCTGCAGTGCATGACCATCGACGCCGCCCGCCACTTGGCCGGCATGGCCGGCGCCAACTCGCTCGAGTTCGACGAGCGCGCGCCGTACCCGGTGATCTCCACGATGGCCGACCAGGAAGACATCGTGGCCGGCAAGGGCGACCTGGGTGGCACCATGCGTCTCGGCGCCTACCCGGCCGACCTGCAGGAGGGCTCGATCGTGGCCGAGGTGTACGGCTCGACCGACATCTCCGAGCGGCACCGCCACCGCTACGAGGTCAACAACGACTACCGGGCCAAGCTCTCGGAGGCCGGCCTGGTCTTCTCGGGCACGTCGCCGGACGGGCGTCTCGTCGAGTTCATCGAGCTCGACCGTTCCGTCCACCCGTACTTCGTGGCCACCCAGGCCCACCCCGAGCTGAAGAGCCGGCCCACGCGCCCGCACCCGCTCTTCGACGGCCTGATCAAGGCTTCCATCTCGTACGCGGCGGCCGACGAGCTCCCGGTGGACCCGTCGTGACTTTTGAGCATGACGTCAAGTCCCGGGTCGTCCGCTACGAGGGACCCATCTTCACCGTCCTCAGCGACGAGGTGACGATGTCGTCGGGCGGCACCGCCCACCGCGACCTGGTGCGGAACAAGGGTGCGGTCGGTGTGGTCGCGCTCGACGAGGTCGGACGGGTCGTGCTGATCCGTCAGTACCGCCACGCGGTGGGGCAGCGCCTGTGGGAGCTGCCGGCCGGGCTGCGCGACGTGACCGGCGAGGCGCTGGAACTGACGGCGGCGCGGGAGCTGGCCGAAGAGGCGGACCTGAGGGCGGCGCAGTACCACCTGCTGATCGACCTCTACACCTCGCCCGGTTTCGCCGACGAGACGATCCGCATCTTCCTGGCCCGCGACCTGACGGCGGTGCCGGACGAGTCGCGCTACGAACGCACGGACGAGGAGGCCGACCTCGAGGTCGCCTGGATCGACCTCGACGAGGCGGTGGCCATGGTGTTCCGCGGCGAGATCACCAACGCGGCGGCCGTGGGCGGCCTGCTGGCGGCGGCCCGGGCCCGCGACGAGGGATGGGCCACGTTGCGCCCGGCGGACACGGCCGCGATCTGAGCTTGCTTGCCCCCGCGGGCTGAGGTCGTCTCGCGGGGGTGAGCTTGTCGCGGACGGGCTCGTTTCCGGGGGTGGCTTCTCGTTCGCCTCGGGCAGTGTTTCTCTCGCGGGCTCGGCTTCGCGGCTGAGCTTGCTTCTCTCGCGGGCTCGGCCTTCTCGCGGCTGAGCTTGCTTCTCTCGCGGGCTCGGCCTTCTCGCGGCTGAGCTTGCTTCTCTCGCGGGCTCGGCCTTCTCGCGGCTGAGCTTGCTTCTCGCGATCTGACAGACCGGCGCGCCGGCCCCGATTCCCCTCAGGGCCGGCGCGCCGCTGTCATCCCCCCGGGTAAGCGCGGCCCGGCCGCCACCGAACCCGCACTTACCGCCTTTATCGGCGACACCCCCAGCCGGACGCCGATAAAGCCATTCCACCATTGATGTTTCCCTTACGGCGTGTCCTGTTTCCCCTCTCGCAGGACGGAATCCGTTGCCTGGCAACGCTTCTCACCAACACCAATGTGGACTGACGGGAATCATGTTCTCCCGCGTTCCTGTTCCCGACAATCTCCTTTTCGGCGATGCCGAGGGCATTTTTCAGATATCTTCCGCGCGCCTGAAGGTCGTTCTTTCCGACCGTTCGGGGGAGTCCGCGGAACACTTTTTAGGCCATAGGCAGTCGCGCTGATCCGGGTCAGTTCCCGTTATTGATCACCCGCCGCCCGCCCGCCGGGGTTTCCGGCTCGCGGGCTTGGCCGGGCCGGCGGCGTGGCGACTCGCGGGCTCCGCGGGGCCGGCGGCGTGGCGACTCGCGGGCTCCGCGGGGCCGGCGGCGTGGCGACTCGCGGGCTCCGCGGGGCCGGCGGCGTGGCGACTCGCGGGCT
>NZ_JAENHP010000042.1 GCF_016834655.1 Paractinoplanes ovalisporus | reverse complement strand
CGGAGGCCGGGGTGATCGGGTAGGCGCCCAGAAACAGCGGCAGTTTCGATTTGACGCACGCCGCGACCAGGCCCAACGCGAGCGCCTGGTTACCGGTGATGTTGCGATACGTGCCCGGCTTCATGCGAGCGGGTTTCACCTCGTACCGCACAGCGAAGTCTTCGGTCGTCTCACCGAAGTTCCACCCGGCCTGGAACGCGGCCTTGTTCGCCGCGACCAGATCGGGACGCTTGGCGAACTTCGCCTCCAGAAACCGCAGGGTCGACTCGAACGGACGCGAATACATCCAGCTCAACAACCCGAGCGCGAACATGTTCTTGGCCCGCTCGGCGTCCTTCTTCGCGACCCCGAGCTCGGCCAGCGCACCCACCGTCATCGACGTGAGAGCAACCGGGTGCACGGCATACTCCGACAGCGACCCGTCCTCGAGCGGGCTCACCGCGTAACCGACCTTGGCCAGGCTGCGCCGGGTGAACTCGTCGGTGTTGACGATGATGTCGGCGCCCGCGGGCAGGTCGGCCAGGTTGGCCTTGAGCGCGGCCGGGTTCATCGCGACCAGCACGTTCGGCGCATCACCGGGCGTCAGGATGTCGTAGTCGGCGAAATGCACCTGGAAACTCGACACGCCCGGCAAGGTGCCCGCAGGCGCCCGGATCTCGGCCGGGAAGTTCGGCAGAGTGGAGATGTCATTACCCAACTGGGCGGTTTCCGAGGTGAATCGGTCACCGGTCAGCTGCATGCCGTCGCCCGAGTCGCCGGCGAAACGGATGACCACCCGATCCAGCTGTTCCACCCGCTTCACGGCGGTCGTCCGGTGGTCGTGCGGATCAGCCGTGAATACCGGCATCGGTTCCCCTCCGGTCGCGGACCAGCTCGGTCCCGGCGAATGCATGGACAAGACGACGGCGGACCGCGGCCGGATCGATGATCTCCTCGACACCGACCACTGCCGCGCCGGCATCCGCCCGGCGGCCCGGGACGTCGCCCAGGATCAGCCGGGGAATCCCCCAGTCGTCACACAAATTCACGAACCGTGCCGCCTTCTCCGCACTCAGCGAGTTGCGGATCGGCTCTCCGGCCACCACACCGACGGTCCGTCCGGCCAGGCGGCCGAGTCCGGTGACCACACCGGCGGCCCATCGGGGTTGCAGCTCCGACCAGGTCGAGTCATCAAGAACCGCCTCGATCGCCGACCGGACATCGCTCTCTCCGGGCCCCCGATCCGGCCGGGACGACCTCGGGTCGCCGGCCCGGAGGGCCACCTCGGCCGCGAACCGGCCCGGAGCGCCGAGGAGGCTCACCAGGTCGCCGGCCTTCCGACAGGCCGCGGGAGCATCCGGCGCCACCACGTGAGCCACACCGGGGCGACGGCCATGCGCATACGGCGCACCGGTTTCGGCACCGGCCACCCGGCGGACGACGTCCCGGGCCGGAATCAGGACCCGTCCCGCCGTCGTCGTGATGACCACGTCGCCCAGTGCCGGCCCGTAAGCGGAGCCACCGGCAGCCGGCCCGACCACCACCGAGATCTGCGGGATCCGCCCGCTCGCCCGCACTCTGGCGCCGAAGACCCGGCTGACGCCGTCCAGCGCGGCCGCTCCCTCGTCCAGCCGGGCGCCCAGGTGCTGCCAGATACCCACCACCGGGGCGCGTTCGGCCACCGCCAGGTCGATCGCCGCGACGATCCGGTCGCAGCCGGCCGCACCGACCGCGCCACCCACCACCCGGGGATCGACGGCGAAGACGATCACCGGCACCCCGCGGGCGGCACCCCGCGCGACCGCGACGCCGTCCTCCTCCGCGAACGGCAGAGGCCGCAACGAACACGCGTCGAGCAACCCGGCCATCCGGCCGATCGGATCACTGGAACCGGCGCCGGCCGGTGCCGGCCGGTGGGCGGTGACCGTCACCGGGCACCGGCCGGAACCGTTTCCCGGCGGACGGCCCGGACCAGGTTGGTCAGCACCTTGCCCGGCCCGGCCTGCTCGATCTCGTCGACGCCGGCCGTGAGGAGGTACTGCACGGTTTCGGTCCAGCGCACGGGCGAGGTCATCTGCCGGGCCAGCAACGAGGTGACATCACCCTCGGACGGGTACGGCCGGGCGGTGACGTTCGCGATCACCGGGATCCGCGGACGGCTCATCGGCACGTCCGCGAGCGCCTCGGCGAACGCGTCCGCCACCGGGCGCATGTATCGGGAGTGGAACGCCCCGCTGACCTTCAGGATCGTGTATCCGCGAGCGCCGGCCGCCTTGAGGATCGGACCGGCCCGTTCGATGTCGTCCCGGTGGCCGGCGAGCACCACCTGGGTCGTGGTGTTGAGGTTGGCCAGGTCGATGGCGTCCAGCCCGGCGCCGGACAGCGCATCGGCGACAGCATCGGCCGTGATACCCAGCACCGCCGCCATCCCGCCGTCGCGAACCGTCGCCATCAGCTCCCCGCGCCGGGCGACCAGGCGCAGACCGTCGCCGAAGGTGAACGCGCCGGCGGCGAACAGGGCGCTGTACTCCCCCAGGCTGTGCCCGGCCACGAAGTCGGGCGCCCGGCCGGCACCGCTCACCCGGCTCAGATACGACAAGGCATTGACGACGTACAGGGCGGGCTGGGTGAACTCGGTCTGTCCCAGCCGGCCCTGCGGGTCCTCGGTGCACAGCTCCGCAACGGAACAGCCGAGGATCTGGTCGGCCTCGGCGGTGATCTCGGCGAATTCGTCGAACAGGTCGGCGCCCATTCCGACGGACTGCGACCCCTGGCCCGGGAACACATAGGCGATCACGGCGACTCCACTCGGGTCGTTCGGCCGGCCGCCGGTGCGAACAATGGCGCACACGCTCGAATTCATTCGGCAGTGGCGGTTTTCCGGTTTCCACGGGCACTGTAGGAGCGGCGAATCGCCGGGAACAACCTCGCCCAAAATTATTTGCAGTCCCGCCCCGCCGATGCGAAAAATCAAAATCCGCGTTGCGCGCCCGCCGTTCCGATGCTTTACACGATGTACGCCGTCGGGACGGGCTCGACCGGAGAGGGGAGACCGATGGCTCCGTGGCGCTCGTTGGTGCACCTGGCGACCGTTCCCGTGCGGGTGGCCGGCAGCGCCGCGACCGACGTCGCCCGGCGGGTCGTGGCCGGTTCGGAAGCGACCCCGATGCGGAGCTCTCGACGGCACCTGGCCGAGCTGCTCGTCGCCACCCTGGAGCACGTCGAGGCGGGCGCGGCCCGACCCGGGTTGTTCGCCCCGCTGGCCGCTCTGCTGCCCGAGTCGATGACCCACCGTCTGGGCCCGCGACCGAGCCGGGTCGTCGATCCGCTGGCGCCCGGCACGGTGGAACGGGCCCTGGCCGGTGCGCTGGGTCCGGCGTGGCCGGAGCGGTTCGCCGAGTTCGGCCCCGAGCCGGTCGCCGCCGGCGGGCTGAGCCAGGTGCACCGCGCCGTGTGGGCCGACGGCCGGGACGTGGCGGTCAAGATCCAGCGGCCCGGCGCGGACCGGGCGTTGAAATCCGATGTCACCCGGTACGGGCGTCTCGGCACGCTGCTCCGGATGGTGCGCCCCTCGCTCGACCCGATGGCCGAGCTGGGCCCGGCGCTGCGGGCCGAGGCGGACTACACCCGGGAGGCCGATCATCAGCGGGCCTTCGCCCAGGCGTACGCCGACGACCCGGACATCATGGTCCCGCGGGTGGTGTTCGCCGCCGGCTCCGTCCTGATCGGTGAGTGGGTCGGCGGGATCTCCCTGGCCGCACGGCCGGACGATCCGGACCGCGCCGGGCGGTTGCTCGCCGAGTTCCACTTCTCGGCGCCGGTCCGGGCCGGTCTCCTGCATACCGACCCGGCCCCGGAGAACTTCCGGATGCTGAGCGATGGCCGGCTCGGAGTCCTCGACTTCGGCTCCGTTCTCCGTCTGCCGGACGGTCTGGATCCCGCACTCGGGCAGTTGCTTCGCGCTGCCGTCACCGCGGACGCCACGGGCGCCATGACCGCCGCGGCGCGGTTGGGGCTGCTGGGCGGGAACGCGGTCAGCCCGGCCGATCTGCTGGCGTTCCTGAGCCCGGCCGTGGGCGCCGTCCTCGCGCCGGGATTCCGCTTCCCTCCGGACTGGCCACGCGCCGTGACCCGCCGGCTGACCACCGCGGGCAGCGCCGAACGACACGTGCTCTCCCGGTTGCGTCTGCCGCCGCCCTTCGTGCAGCTGGGACGGGTGGCGCTGGGAACGGTCGTGACCCTGTCGCGGTTGCAGGCGGCCGCGGAGCTGGATCAGGCGGCGGCCCGCTGGCTGACCGGCTACTCCGATTCCTGAGTGACCGCCGCGTCCACCAGCGCCGCCGCGGCGCCCAGGTAGTGCTCGGGCGCGCACAATGCGGCCGTCTCCTCGCGGGACATCTCACGCCGCACCGCCGTGGCCTCGGCCAGCACGTCGGCCAGGCTCCGCCCCTGCTTCTCGGCCTGCGCCGACGCCTCGGTGAGGACCTGCCGGGCGGTCGTCTTGCCGAGGCGGGGCGCGAGGACCGCGGCGATCCGCTCGGACACCACCAGCCCGTGGGTGAGGTCCAGGTTGCCGCGCATCCGCTCCGGGTGGATCTCGAGTCCCCGGGCGAGTTCCGCCGCCGTGTGGCTCGCTCCGCCGGTCAGCCGCAGACATTCCCGCAGAACCAGCCACTCGGCGTGCCAGCCGCCGGCCGAACGCTCGTCCTCGGCCAGCAGGCTCTGGGTGAGGACGACGGACAGGGCGGGCACCTGCAGCGCGGCGCTGCGGATCATGGTGGACAGCACCGGGTTGCGCTTGTGCGGCATCGCCGACGATCCGCCCCGCCCAGCGGCCGGGGGTTCGCCGACCTCGCCGACCTCGGTGCGGCTGAGGGTCAGCACATCGGTGGCCAGTTTGCCGAGGGCGCCGGCGGTGAAGGCGAGGGCCGCGCCCAGATCCGCGAGCGGCGTCCGCAACGCGTGCCACGGCAGCAGGGAGCCGGTCAGGCCGCATTCCTCGGCGAACGCCTGCGCGACCTGGTCGACGTAGGTCGCCGGGTCGACCGCGCCGCCGGGGGCGTCCAGGCGGGCGAATTCGAGGTAGCCGGCCAGGGTGCCGGCCGATCCGCCGAGCGCGACCGGCAGTCCGCCGGTCAGGACCGCGGCGACGCGGCTCTCGGCGGCGGCCACGAGGTCCCGCCAGCCGGCCGCCTTGAGCCCGAACGTGGTGGGTACGGCCTGCATGGCCAGCGTCCGCCCGGCCATCGGGGTGTCGCGGTGCCGCACGGCGAGGGTCCGCAACGTCTCCATGACGTCACGCAGGTCGGCCCGGATCAGCGTGAGGGCCCCGCGCGCGACCATCATCGCCGCCGTGTCGAAGATGTCCTGGCTGGTCGATCCGCGGTGCACGTACTCGGCGGCGGCGGGGTCCTGCTCCCGGACCAGGCGGGTCAGTTCCCGGACCAGCCCCACGACCGGGTTGGCGGTCAGGCGGGCCGACAGCGCGAGCGCCCGCAGGTCGAACCGGTCGGCGCCGGCCGTCCGGGCGATGACCTCGGCCGCCGCCGGTGGCACGGTGCCGAGCCGGCTCTGCGCCCGGACCAGGGCGACCTCGGCGTCGAGCATGGCCTGCAACCAGGCCGGGTCGGCGACCACCGCCTCGACCGGGGCGCCGGCGCGCACCGGCGAGAGCAGGCCGGTGTCCAGCAGCATGGGGTCCTGCTTCACGACAGCACCTCGATCCTTCTCAGGTGGTGGGCCGGGATGACACCGGCCAGCGGCGGCAGGGCGAGAACGGCACGGGCGATCGCGTCCGAGTCCTTGAGCGTGACCGAGTCGACACACGGGCGGGTGCCGGCGGCGGTCACCCAGTGGACCGACTCGGTCGGCACCCCGTAGGCGAACCGTCGCTCGTGGACGGATCCGGAGGCGTCCACGATCCGCGACGGACGGGCGGTCACCGCCAGTCCGCTCGTGTCGACCGCTGTGCCCCGTACGGTGGGAATGCGGTGCACCGTCGCCTGGCCCGTGCGCAGCAGATACCGCATCAGCGGATCCGCGGTGTCCGGCAGATCGGGTGTGGGCAGCCGCGCCTCGATGAGGGTCGTGGCGCGCACCGGATCGTCGCTTCCCAGCTGCGGGAACAGGACGAACGCGGGATCGGCGAGGTCGATGCTCACGCCCGTGGCCGGTCCGGGCAGCACGACGACACCGGCCTCGATCAACGCGACGAGTTCCTCGACCCGCGACGCCGGGGGCCCGATCGACAGGAAAGCGTTGAACGGGGAGTACCACTGGTCGAGGTGGGAGCGGTGCGAGTCGCCGTCCAGCCCGGCGTGGTCCACGGCGAGCCGCACCTCGTTACGGATGTCCCGCAACACGTCCAGGGCGGCCTTGAGCGGGTTGCTCTTGTTGCCTTCCCGCGCGGCCGCGATGTCGGCCCGCAGATGCTCGATCAGCCATTTCCGGTACGCGTCGGGCGATCCGAGTCCCTGCCCGTGCCAGGGGCGGGCCAGCCGCTCCCAGTCGAACCGGTCCGCCTCGGCGATCCCGAGGTCGTCGAGCAGCCGGGCCCGCTCGGCCTCACCGGCGGCCCGGATGTAGCCGGAAGCCAGGTCCCCGGGCGCCGGGTGGCCGCGACGCCGGAACAGCCCGGCGTAGTAGACGGCCTCGACCTCGAGCCGGATCAGCGGCCACAGCTGGCGCGCGAAGTCGACCGGGCCACCGGCCCGCAGCCCGGCGATGACGTCCGGCGTCAGCACCACGGGCTGGTGGCGCTCCGCCGTGCCCTTCTCGTTCTCGCCCCGGGCCTGGTACGGCACGCCGCGCCGGGAGGTGGCGAACAGCTGGGGCTCACGGCCGGACGGCCGGTAGACCAGACGGTCGCCGATCCGCTCGAAGGCGCCGCCGCGTCCGGTGGTGAGCAGGGTCAGGTGGTCGAAGAAGCACAGCCCCAGCCCGCGCAGCAGCACCGGTTCCCCCGGCGCCACCGCATCGAGATCCACGTCGGCCGGGTTGGCCGGACGCAGGTAGCGCAGCCCGTGCTGCCGGGCCAGCGCCAGGGTGCGCTGCTCACCGGCGCTGGGCCGGGTGGCGACGTGGCCCTGCGCCAGCACGACCGCGTCGAGCCCGGTCAGCCAGGAGCCGTCCCCGAGGGCGACCGCCTGCGGTCCGGGGGCGTCCCAGACGTCCACCAGCGCCGTGGCGAGCGTGCGGTGCTCGCGCACGGTGACATGCTCGGGCGCCCGGTGGACGATGCGGTGATAACAGGCCCGCAGGTACGCCCCGTAGAGAGCGCGCGTCGGGTACACGTCCGGTCCGAGGCGGGCGGCCTCGTCGACCGCCCAGCCGGGAACAGCGGGATCGGGTTCGAGGCCGGCCGCGAGGCTCTGCGCCCACGCGTACAGCGAAGGTCCCGGTTCTATCGGACCGTCGATGCGGCTCTCGTTGTCGGTGTAGGCCGTGATCTGGCCCGCGACCGTGTTCATCAGCAGCAGCCGGGACTGCTCGACCCGCCACACCGCACCGGCGCCGAACTCGTACGGGTCGACCAGATGGATCTCCGTACGGGCGTCCGGCCGGCCCCGGACATTGGCGATGATCCGTTCCAGCATGGACAGACCTCGTGGACCCATCCCGACAACACACAGTCGTTGCACGTCTGCTTCCCCCGTGGCCTCGCTGGTCGTCCGCCGTCCGGCTTCGGAGCCCTGCGACGAACCGTGCGCCATCCGCCTTGGCGGGCCCTTTCCGGCGGCTTGGCACCCGCTTGGCGTCCGGCCCGCGATGCGGCCAGGAAACCGGCGCGGTAACGTCACAGGCCAAGCGGGCGCCAAGAGGCGTGTCTGGCAACCTCATGACAACCCCGCGCCCGATCCACCGGCGCCATGGCAGGGGGCTGCCGGTCGAAGGGCTTCCCGCGCCCCGATCGCGTCTTTCCGTTGACGCCGCCTTCCGTCCGTCGCCACGCTCGGCTCCCTGACCACGAACGGGGAGCGGTGACAATGACGCGCCATGACAGGCCGAAGACGGTGATCCTCGCGGAGCCCCGCGGTTTCTGCGCCGGGGTCCGCCGCGCGATCCTGATCGTCGAGGAGGCCCTGGCCCGCTACGGGCCGCCGGTGTACGTCCGCAAGGAGATCGTCCACAACCACTACGTCGTCCGTTCCCTGCGCAGCCGCGGGGTGGTCTTCGTCGACTCGGAGGACGAGGTTCCCGAGGGCGCGGTCTGCGTCTTCTCCGCCCACGGCGTGTCGCCCGCCGTCCGCGGCAACGCGGCCGGCCGCAAGCTGGACGTCATCGACGCGACCTGCCCGCTGGTGTCCAAGGTGCACCAGGAGGCGCGCCGGCACGTCCGCGACGACAAGACGATCCTGCTGATCGGTCACGCCGACCACGAAGAGGTGGAGGGCACGTTCGGGCACGCACCGGACCGCACGATCATCGTGGACTCGGTCGAAGCGGTCGCCGGACTCACGCTGCCCGCCGACACCCCCGTCGGCTACCTGACCCAGACGACGCTGTCCCTGGACGAGACGTCCGGCATCGTCGCCGCCCTGAACGAGCGGTTCCCCGCGCTGACCGGGCCGGCCAAGGGCGACATCTGCTACGCCAGCCAGAACCGGCAGAACGCCGTGAAGGCGATCGCCGGACGCAGCGACCTCGTGCTGGTGGTCGGCTCGCGCAACTCCAGCAACTCGATCCGCATGGTCGAGGTGGCCGAGGGCGTGGGTACGACGGCCTACCTGGTGCCCGACGTGACCGAGTTGCGGGAGCAGTGGCTCGCCGACGCTTCGGTGATCGGCGTGAGCGCCGGCGCCAGTGCCCCCGAGATCCTGGTCGAGCAGCTGCTCGACCGGCTCGCGGAACACGGCTGGACCACCGTCGAACTCGAATCGACGGCGACCGAGAACGTCATCTTCGGGCTCCCGTCCAGCCTCACCTCCTGACCCACCGATAACGGGGAGACACCATGACTGTCATCGCCACCCGTCAACCATCCACATCAGATCTACCGGGAATCCGTGGCGACCTGCTCGCCCGGGTCGAGCAGCGGCTGGAGCAGTACACCGAATCCGAGCGGGCCCGCTGGAAGCAGACCAACCCCCGCGCCGCGCAACCGGTCGAGGCGGTCATCGACATGGTGAGCCGCGGCGGCAAGCGACTGCGGCCCATCTTCTGCCTCAGCGGTTTCCTCGCCGCCGGCGGCGACCCCGCTTCGGCGGCCGCCGTGGACGCGTCGGCCGCCCTGGAACTGCTCCAGGCGTTCGCGTTGATCCACGACGACGTGATCGACAACTCCGCGCTGCGGCGGGGCCGGCCGACGATCCACGTCCACCACGCCGGCGAGCACAGCGCCCGGGGCTGGCTGGGTGAGGCCCGCCGGTTCGGTGAGGGCGTGGCGGTGCTCGCCGGCGATCTGGCCCTCGTCTACGCCGACGAGCTCACCTTCGACTTCCCGCCCGCGGCCCGGCGGCTCTGGGGCGAGCTGCGCACCGAGCTGATCGTCGGGCAGCACCTGGACGTCGCGGTGGCCGCCGAGTCCGTGGTCGATCCCCAGCTGTCGCGGTGGATCGCCGTGTGCAAGTCCGGCCGCTACTCGATCCAACGCCCGCTCCTGCTCGGCGCCACCCTCGCGGGCCGGACCGACCTGGCCGGCGCCTTCGAGGGCTACGGCCTGGCCCTGGGTGAGGCGTTCCAGCTGCGGGACGACCTGATGGACGCGTTCGGCGACCCCGGGGCCACCGGCAAGCCGGCCGGGCTGGACTTCGCCGAGCACAAGATGACCCTGCTGCTCACCCTGGCCGTCGAGCGGGACGCCCGGATCCGGAACCTGCTCGTCCGGGACGGCGACACGCCGTGGGACGCCGACCTGATCCGCCAGGTGCTGGAGGAGACCGGCGTACGCGCCACCGTCGAACGCACCATCGGCGAGCTCGTCGACCGCGCCGTCACCGCGATCAGCTCCGCCGGTCTCGACCCGGCCTGGACCGACGAGTTCGCCCGGCTGGCCACCCTGGTCGCCTACCGCGACCGCTGACACCCGAGAGGAGCCGAACCCTCATGCCGACCGACAACGACCTGTTACGCACCATCAAGGAGCCGGGCGACCTGCGAGCGCTGACCGCCGGGCAGCTCGAGACGCTGGCCCGGCAGATCCGGGCGACGCTGGTGGAGAGCGTTGCCCGTACGGGCGGCCACCTCGGCCCCAACCTCGGGGTGGTGGAGCTGACCATCGCCCTGCACCGGGTGTTCGAGTCGCCGCGGGACCGGATCGTCTGGGACACCGGGCACCAGTGCTACGTGCACAAGATGCTCACCGGCCGGGTCGACGAGTTCGACCGGCTGCGGCAGGCCGGTGGCCTGTCCGGGTACCCGTCCCGGAGCGAGTCCGTCCACGACCTGGTGGAGAACTCCCACGCGTCGACCGCGCTCTCCTACGCCGACGGCCTGGCCAAGGCGGCTCAGCTGACCGGTGACACCGACCGGGCGGTGGTCGCGGTGGTCGGGGACGGCGCGCTCACCGGCGGCATGTGCTGGGAGGCGCTGAACAACATCGCCGGAGCCAGGGACCGGCCCGTCGTCATCGTGGTGAACGACAACGGCCGCTCGTACGCCCCGACCGTCGGCGGGCTGGCCGACCAGCTCACCACGCTGCGCACCTCGCGCCGCTACGAGCGCCTGCTCGAGTGGGGCAAGGACCAGGTGCGTCCGGTTGTCGGGGAACCGGTGTTCGGGGCCCTGCACGCCGCCAAGCGCGGTCTCAAGGACATGCTCGTGCCGCAGAACATGTTCGACGGCCTGGGCCTGAAGTATCTCGGCCCGGTGGACGGTCACGACGTGGCCGCCATGGAGAAGGCGTTCGAGCGGGCCCGCCATCTGGGCGGCCCGGTCGTGGTGCACTGCATCACCACCAAGGGCTCGGGGTACGTGCCGGCGGAGAGCCACGTCGCGGACCGGTTCCACGCGGTCGGCGTGATCGATCCGGACACCGGGGCGGCGATCGGCGCCCCGGCCGCCCGGTCCTGGACCGATGTGTTCGGCGACTCGCTGGTCACGGCCGGGGAGAGCCGGCCGGACCTGGTGGCGCTCACCGCGGCGATGCTCGAACCGACCGGACTGGGCCGGTTCTCCCGCGCCTTCCCCGAGCGTACGTTCGACGTCGGCATCGCCGAGCAGCACGCCGTCACGTCGGCCGCCGGGCTCGCCATGGGTGGCCTGCACCCGGTTGTGGCCCTCTACGCCACCTTCCTCAACCGGGCCTTCGACCAGGCCCTGATGGACGTGGCCCTGCACCGGCTGCCGGTGACGTTCGTGCTGGACCGGGCCGGGATCACCGGGGACGACGGGGCGAGCCACAACGGCATGTGGGACCTGTCGCTGCTGCAACTGGTTCCCGGGCTGCGGATCGCCGTGCCCCGCGACGGCAGACGACTCGGCGAGCTGTTCGGCGAGGCCGTGGCCTGTGACGACGGACCGACCGCGGTCCGCTTCCCCAAGGGGCCGGTCCCGCCCGACCTGCCGGCCGTCGAGACCGTCGCCGACCTCGACGTCCTGTACCGCGACGGCCCGGAGGACGTTCTTGTGGTGGGTCTGGGCCCGATGGCCCGGACCTGCCTCGACCTCGCGTCGCTGCTGGCCGCCGGGGGTGTCGGCAGCACCGTGGTCGACCCGCGCTGGATCAAGCCGGTCAGCCCGGCGCTGGCTCCGCTCGCGGCCCGCCACCGGCTCGTGGTCACCGTCGAGGACAACGGTGTGACCGGCGGCGCCGGCTCGGCGATCTCGCGGGCGCTGCGGACCGCGGGTGTCGACACCCCGCTGCGTGACTTCGGCATCCCCCAGCAGTTCCTCGACCACGGCAAGCGCGCCGATCTCCTGCGGGCGGCCGGACTGACCTCCGGAGACATCGCCGCCCGGGTCGTCGAGACCCTGAGCGGCTTCCCGATGACGCAGCCGGCCTGACCCCTCCGACCGACAAGGACTCCGCCATGCTCGTACCGCTGAACGTGCCCGGGATGCCACCCCGGCCCGTCGCCACCCGCCGGACCACCCGGCAGATCATGGTCGGCAACGTGCCGGTGGGAGGTGACGCGCCGGTCTCGGTCCAGTCGATGACCACGACGCTCACCTCCGACGTCAACGCGACCCTCCAGCAGATCGCCCAGCTGACCACGGCCGGCTGCCAGATCGTCCGGGTCGCGGTGCCGACGCAGGACGACGCCGACGCGCTCAAGGAGATCGCCCGCAAGTCCAGCATCCCGGTCATCGCCGACATCCACTTCCAGCCCAAGTACGTCTTCGCCGCGATCGACGCCGGATGCGCCGCGGTCCGGGTCAACCCCGGCAACATCAAACAGTTCGACGACAAGGTCAAGGAGATCGCCCGCGCCGCCACCGACGCCGGGATCCCGATCCGGATCGGGGTCAACGCCGGCTCGCTCGACAAGCGGCTGCTGACCAAGTACGGCAAGGCCACCCCGGAGGCGCTGGTCGAGTCGGCGCTGTGGGAGTGCTCGCTGTTCGAGGAGCACGGGTACCGCGACATCAAGATCTCGGTGAAGCACAGCGACCCGGTGGTCATGGTCAACGCCTACCGGTTGTTGTCCCAGCAGTGCGACTATCCGCTGCACCTCGGGGTGACCGAGGCGGGCCCGGCGTTCCAGGGCACCATCAAGTCGGCGGTAGCCTTCGGCGCCCTGCTCAGCGAGGGCATCGGCGACACGATCCGGGTGTCGCTGTCCACCCCGCCGGTGGAGGAGGTCAAGGTCGGCCTGCAGATCCTGGAGTCGCTCAACCTCAAGAAGCGCGGCCTGGAGATCGTCTCCTGTCCCGGCTGCGGTCGCGCCCAGGTCGACGTCTGGAAGCTCGCCGACGAGGTGACGGCCGGCCTCGACGGCCTGGACGCGCCGCTGCGGGTGGCGGTGATGGGTTGCGTGGTGAACGGTCCCGGCGAGGCCCGCGAGGCCGACCTGGGGGTGGCGTCCGGCAACGGCAAGGGCCAGATCTTCATCAAGGGGGTGCCGGTGCGTACGGTGCCCGAGTCCCGGATCGTCGAGACGCTGATCGAGGAGGCGCTGAAGCTGGTCGAGGCGATGCCGGAGGAGGAACGCGAGAGCCGGGCCGGGTCGCCGACCGTGGTCGTGTCGTGATCGGACCCTAGCGCCTGGCCCACCGGAGCTGGAGGTGCTCGCGGAGGCGTGGCCGGTGCACCTCGCCGGCCTCGTCGCGGGGGATGGCCCCCACCAGCTCCAGCCGGGCCGGCAGGTGCGCCCGCGCCACGCCCCGGGCCAGCAGGAACTCGCGGAGATCGGTCAGGGCGGGCGGGGCCCCGGCCGGCACCACCACCGCGCAGGTGAGTTCGCCGTGCTCCCGGTCGGGGCACGCGGCCAGGGCGGCCTCGGCGACCCGCGGGTGCCCGAGCAGAGCGTCCTCGACCTCGGCGACCGGTACGAGGAACAGCCCACCCACCTCCCCGCCCGGCGGCGCCGGCTCGCCGCGGCGCGGTTGCCAGACGTCCCGCAGCATCACCGTCCCGCCCCGGAGCAGAGGGCCGATCACGGTGTGCAGCAACGACGGGAGCAGGGCGACCGGCACCGCCGAGGGTGCGACATCGTGCGGCCCCGGCGGCCCGGCTGCGGCTGCGGCTGCGGCTCCGGCTCCGGCTCCGGCTCCGGCTCCGGCTCCGGCTCCGGCTCCGGCTCCGGCCCGCAACGAGCGGGAGGTGTGCCGGGTCATGGTGTGGGTGTCGTCGAGGCCGACGGCGTTGACGATCAGGCAGACCCGGGCGGGCAGGTCCGGCGGCACCCGCAGCCAGGCGCCACGGCGGTGCCGCTCGTGCGGGGTCCGCACAAAATGCTCGGTGAAGTCGAGAGCCCCGGTGGCCGCGGCGTCCCCGACGACCACCCGTCGGCGCAGCCAAGGCAGGGTGGTGGCCAGCTCCGCCAGCACCTCCGCCCGTGGCACGCCGTCCCAGAAGTCCGGTACGACACACACGCGCGCCCGCGTGGCCTCCAGAACAACCCGCAGATCCCGCGCGCCGTAGCCGGGCAGGACCGGCACCGCCTCCGCACCGATCCGCAGGCACGCGAAGAACAGCGCGGGACTTTCCCACCCGTTCGGCAGCGCGAACGCGACCGGATCGCCGGGGCCGACACCCAGGGCGGCCAGGGCGTGGGCGAACCGCTCGACATAGGTGGCGAGTTGCGCGTACGAGACGCGGACCGGTGGCGTACCCGGGCGGCGGTCCGCCCGCTCGGCCACGATCGCGATCCGGTCCGGGTGGGCGGCGCTGACGCGGTAGAGGTCGTGCACCAGGCTCCGGTCCGTCACTGTCTCCTGCCGACCGCCCAGGCCACCTGCACCCGGGACGTGCAGCCGAGCTTGCGCATCACCTGCCGCAGGTGGTTCACCACGGTCCACTCCGCGATGGACAGCTGTTCGGCGATCTGGCGGTTGGTCAGCCCCTCGGCGACGTTCAGGGCGACCTGCAACTGGCGTGGCGTCAGGGATTCCGCCTCCGGGCGCTCGCGGACCCGGCTCGGCTCCGCGACGGCGAGCGCCTCGGCGACCGTCGTCGCGGGTTGCGCTCGCACGCCGTCGGCCCAGACCCCGGGGAAGACCGCCGGCCCGAGACGGCGCCGAAGTGTGGCCACGGCCGTGTCGAAGCGGTCCGGCAGCACCCGCGGCCGGTGCATGCCGGCCCGGCGGCACATCGTGTCGGCCGCGGCGAGAAGGCGGGCCGCCCGCTGCGACTGACCGGCGTCGTCCAGGGTCAGCAGGGCGAAGGCGGCCAGCGCACCGGGCAGTTCGGTGCGGTCGTCGATCGAGTCGAGCAACCGCAGGCTCTCGCGGACCGCCGCGTATGCGGCCGGCCGGTCACCGGTCAGCGTCGCCAGCCGAGCTCCGAGCAGGAGCGTCTGCGCCAGGCCGCGGATCTCGCCCTGCTGCCGGTAGATGCCGATCGCGCGCTGCAGCAGGGGTCCGGCCTCGGCGAACGCGCCGGCGTCGAGGGACGCCTCGGCCAGCCCGGCCGCGGCCTCGGCCGATCCGGTGGTGTCGCCCAGCCATTCGAGGGTCGAGCGGGCCGCGGCGAGCAGCGACTGGCCGGTCTCGCGGTCGCCGGAGTGGATCAGCGCCCGGCCCAGCCGCGCCGAGGCCCGGGCGCCGTGCTGGGCGTCGCGCAGATGCCGGTAGATGGCCACCGCGCGCCGGTGCCGGTGGACGGCGCCGTCCGGATCGCCGGCGGCCGAGGAGAGGAATCCCGCTCCGGTGCACAGCCGGGCCCGCAGGTGCAGCGCCCGTTCGCTGTCGTCGCCGGCCAGCGCGGCCGCCGTACGGTCGAAGAGCTCGAGCCCGGCCCGCAGCTCACCCCGGATCAGCCACGGCCGCCGGCAGGCCACCAGCAGGGCCGCCTGGGCCTCGAGGTCTCCCGTGGACCGGAAATGGGCGAGCGCGGTCAGGATGTTGTCGTGCTCGAGCCCCGCGACCCGCAGCCACCGCTGCTGCTCGGTCCCGGTGAACCGGCCCTCGATCGTCCGCATCAGCTCGCCGAAGTGACGGGCGTGGCTCTCCCCCGCTTCCCCGGCCACCCCGTCCTGTTCCAGGACACCGCGGCCCCAGGCCCGGACGATCCGGGGCATCATCAGCCGGCCCTCCGCCCGCGGCGGCTCGGCCAGACGGAGCAGGTTCCGGTCGAGCAGCACCTCGATCGCCTCGGCGGTGCCGGCCGCGGACAACGGTGAGACCTTCTCCGCCGTCGCGAGCGTGGCCCCCTCGAAGATCGAGAGCCGGGCCAGCAGGTACCGCTGGTCCGGGGTGAGCCCGCGGCAGCTCCACTCGGCGACGGCGCTCAGCGAACGCTGCCGCTCCGGCGTCCCGGGCGGGCCGGTCAGGTGACTGTCACCACCCCGCCGCACCCAGGACCGGAGCTCGGCCAACGGGAACAGCCGCAGCCGGGTCGCCGCCAGCTCCAGGGCCAGCGGTACGCCCTCCAGCACGTTGCAGACGTCCACGACGGCGTCCACGTTCTCGGGCGTCAGCGTGAAGCCGGGGTCCACCTCGTGGGCCCGCCGGGTGAACAGCAGCACCGCCGGGTTGTCCTGGACGTCGGCGACCTCCGGACCGACGAGCGGCCCCGGCGGCGTCAGCGGGCCGACCGGCACAACCCTCTCGCCGTAGACCCGCAGAGCCTCCTGGCCGGTCGCGAGCACGGTCAGCCCGGCGTCCAGCGCGAGCAGACCGGTGATCAGGGGAGCCAGATCGCGCGTACGGTGCTCGATCCCGTCGAGCCCGAGCAGGCCCCGGCCGTGACCTCCGAGATCGGCCACGGCCTGTTCGACGACGGCCACCGCCGCGCCGGCGGTGCGGCACGCGGCGACGTCGACGACCCGGACGCCCCGGGGGAACTCGCCCGACACCGCCCGGCTCGCCTCGGCCGCCAGCCGGCTCTTGCCGACCCCTCCGGGACCGGTCAGCGAGATCAGGCGGGCCGACGGCGCCAGAAGCCGACCCTCGACGGCCGGCAGCTCCTGCTCGCGTCCGACCAGATCGGGCCCGGCCGGCCAGAGCACGGCCGTCTCCAGGCCCCATGTCCCGGGTGTCGAAATATCGGTCAGCATGACTCCCCTTGCCTTTCTCCCCGACACTTGTCCATCGCATGTCAAGAGGAGAAAGAATTCCTTTTCGGAGGGCACCCAAATGTCGGCCAGGGATCGTCGGTCGTCTTATCGAGATGCCTGATCGGGCGAATCCACCCGCCCTCGAAAACAACACCGGCGTGCCAGACTTGCCAGTGCGACCCGTCTCTGAAAGGCAGAGATCGACGGAATCGGATCAGGCGGTGGTGAAAAACATGCAAATTCTTGATCTGCGTCACCGCCGCGAACCGGCATCGGATACGACATATTTCGCCGGCCGCCGCGAACGCCATCACGCTAGCGCATTCGACGCGCGGCCGGTCCGCCCTGAGGCCTTAGTCACCGGGCGGAAACCACCGCCGCGGAGTGTGTCCGAACCGATCGCCGGCCGGCGGACCGTCAACGACCGGAGCCGTCTCATCATCAGAGCGCTGCAACTCGACCGGGTGCACCGGGGCCCAGAGCAGACCGAGTGTCTCCAGCCGCCGGCACACCACCGACCATATGTGCACCTGTGCCATCCGCGGCCTCCCTCGTTCTCGCCGAACCCCACGACTGCGCACATCGTGTCCGCCCCGGCATGGATGCGGCTTAAGGGATTGCGACCTCGGGTCCACCGACGCGGCACCAACCGGCCCGGCTCCGCCAAGGAGGCCACATGGAGCAACAACTGACGGATGCCGAGCGGATCGCGAGCGCCGCCAGCAGTCACCTGATCCACCGGCCCCGGGCGGCCGGGAACGACCCCCACGATCCCGCCCGGCCCGCAGGTGAACGGTTCGCGCTCGCCGGTCTCATGCCGCACAACCACCCCCTGCTCAGCGACGGGCCGGCCCGGGTCCACGACCCCCAGCTGTTCGTGCAGCTCACCCGGCAGGTGGGGACCTTCATCGGCCGGCGCTGGTTCCGGGTCCCCCGCAACCGTTCCGCCCGGCTCGACCGCCTCGAGTTCACGCTGACGGCACCGGACGCCTGGCGCACCGGTGACGGCCCGGCCACCATGGCGATGGACCTCGACGTGGCGCCGACCGCCACGAGCAACGGCACGGCCGAACACCTCCGCCTGCGGGCCACGATGGAGATCGACGGAGTGGCTTGCGGCACCGGCCTCGCCGGCCTGGCCTTCCTGGGCGCGCCGCCGCATCGGGCGGGTCGCCGGTCACGGGCCGGCACGCACGACTCCGGACGCCGCCCGGGCCGGGCCGCCCCGTCCGCGGTGGGCCGGCACGACCCGCGCAACGTCGTCGTGTCCACGCCGGAGGGCACCGGCGGCACGCTGACCACCGAGCTCGTCGCCGACCCGGGAAACCTGGTGTTCTTCCCGGAGCGAACCGGCCTCGTGCCCGATCTGCTGCTGGTCGAGGCCATCCGCCAGACGTCTCTGCTGACCGCGAACCGGGACTGCGGGTTCCGCGCGCTGCACACCTGGATCACCCGCGCTTCCGTACGCCTGCCCGGGACCGCCCGGCTCGATCTGCCGTCGACGTGCACCGCCCGGGTCGTCCCGGGTGACGACGACCCCGGCCGGGACGCTGTCGTCCGGGTCAGCACGACAATCCACCAGCTCGACGACGTTGTGGCGGAGGCCGAAGTGTCGCTGTCCGCGGTCGTCTGAGGCCGTGCCGAGCGTCGAGCCGGTGGAGGCCGGCCTGAGATACCGGGTGCTGGGGCCGATGGAGGTCGGCGCCGGCGCCGCGGACGCCACACCGCGGGCGGCCAAACTGCGGGTCGCACTGGCGGCGCTGCTGCTGCAGACCAACGCCGTCGTGTCGGTCCAGGCCCTCGCGGACGAGCTGTGGGCGGAACGGCCGCCGCGCACCGCGACGATGACCCTGCAGGTGTACGTGTCCCAGCTGCGCCGGATTCTCGAGGTGATGGACCCGGAGCGGGGGCGCGACCTGCTGGTCACCCGTACGCCCGGCTATCTGCTGCTCGTCGACCCGGACGAGCTGGATCTGGTCGTCTTCGAGCGGCTCCACCGGCGCGGTCTGGATGCGGCCCGCCGGGGCGACGACGCCCTGGCGGCATCTCTGCAGCGCCAGGCACTCCGGCTGTGGCGTGGCCCCCTGCTGTCCGACGTGCCGCACGGCCCGATCCTCGGTGCCACCGCGGTGCGGATGAGCGAGCTGCGCCTGGACGCCCTGGAGCATCGGGTCCGCGCCGACCTGCACCTCGGCCGCCACCACGCGCTGGTCAGCGAACTGCGCGCCCTGACCAGCGAGTATGCCCTGCACGAGGATCTGCACGCCCATCTGATGGTGGCGCTGTACCGCTCCGGCCGCCAGGCCGACGCGCTCCGGGCCTTCGTCGATCTGCGGCGGGCCATGGTCGACGAGCTCGGCATCGAACCGGGCCCGGCCCTGCGCGCCCTGCACCGGCAGGTCCTCGACGGCGACCCGGAACTGCTCGGGCTGCGCGATCGGGCCGTCGTGGCCTCCGTGGACACCCGGCACCGGGCCGACGCCGTCCGCCTGCCACCGGCCGCCGAGTTCATCGGCCGGGACGATGTGGTGAGCGAGGTGGAGGCGGCCCTGGCCGAGATCGCGGCCGGCCGCCCCGGCCCGGCCTGCGTCGGTGTGCACGGCATGCCGGGGGCCGGGAAGTCCGCTCTCGCCCTGCGGATCGCGCACCGGGCCGTCACGGCGTTCCCCGACGGTCGCGTGATCGTCGACATGCGCTCCCCCACCGGCGGCCCGCGCTCACGGTCCGAGGCGTTCGCCGCCTTCCTGCGCGGGACCGGCGTCACCGGCCATCTCCCGACCGACGACGAGGAGCTTGCCTCCGCGGTACGGGGACTGCTCGAGCGCGAACGCATCCTGGTGGTTCTCGACAACGTCACGAGCGAAGGACAGGTGCAGCCGTTCCTGCCCGCCACCCCCGGCAGCGCCGTCGTCGTGACCAGCCGCGCGCCCCTGACCGGTATCGCCGGCCCGGCATCCGTCCGGCTCGGCGTGCTGGAGCCCGGCCCGGCCGCCCGGCTGTTCGCGGCGACCGCGGGCGCCGAAGCCGTGTACGACCGCTCCGACGAGGTCAGCGAGGTCGCCGCGCTGTGCGGGAATCTGCCGATCGCGCTCCTGGCGGCCGGCCGGCGGGTGGCCTCGGAACCCGGTGGCGACCTCACCGCGTACACGGCGATGTTGCGCTCGCCGGAGTCCCGATGGGACCAGCTCCGGATCCACGAGCTCGACGTCCGAGCCGTCCTGCTCTCCGGGTACGCCGCAGCCACGGAACCCGTCCGCCGGGCCTTTCGATGGCTGTCGCAACTGCCGGCCGGAGGCTTCCCGCCGTCGGTGGTCGCGGCGGTGCTCGACATCGACCCGGCGGAGGCGGCCACCGTGGTCCACGGTCTCGTCGACGCTCAGCTGCTGGAGACCCTCGGCACCGGCCGGTCCGCCCGGTTCCGTTACCACGAGCTGTTGTCGGTGCTGGCCCGGGAGCTGCTGAGCACGCAGGACGAACCGGTGGCGGCCCGGACCGCCTTCGACCGTGTCTGGACGGTCTACCTGGACCTCTGTCGGCACGCCGACCACCTGCTGTCCCCCGGCCGTTCCTTCTGGGCCGGGCCGGGGGCCGGGAAGCGGGCCGCGGCGATCGTCGGCGAGGAGCCGCTGGCCTGGTTCGCCGCCGAACGGCAGTCGCTGATCCAGCTGGTGGGTGCCCTGTTCGAGGCGGAGCTGTGGCGGCCGGGGTGGCAGCTCGCCGAGAGTCTGGGAAGCTATCTCGAGGCGGTCGCCGCCTGGGGTGACTGGGAGGCGACGCAGCAGCTCGCCATGGATGCCGCGGCCCGGCTCGGCGACCCGGTCCCGCGAGCGGTGAGCCTGGCCTCGCTCGGGGATCTCGCCTGGCAGCGCCGCCGTTACCCCGAGGCCGAGGAGAGCTATCGGCGGGCCGCGGAAATCGCCGAGCAGTCCGGCCTGGCCCAGCCGCTGAGCCGCGCTCTGGTCGGCCTGGCCGATCTGCGTCTCGCCGACGGCGACCACGCCCGGGCGCGGGTGCTCGCGGAGCGCGCGCTCTCGGTGTCGGACACGGCCGGGGACCTGTGGGGCAGTTGCAACGCCCTGCGCTCGCTGGCTTTCGGCCTCCTCGGCGACAACCGCCCCGACGACGCGTTGCGCGCCATGATGGAGTGCGCGGTCCTCGCCGGCCGGCTGCGGCATCGTCGCTTCGAGGGTTTCGCGCTCGCCGCGGCCCACCGGATCGCCACGCTCGACGGCCGCGCCGGCTCGGAGGCTCTGGAGATCCAGCCCGGGCTCTGGCGCCTCAGCAACTGACCCCGGAGTCGCCGAAGGGGCCCCCGCGACGGCGGGAGCCCCTCCGGGCCTGGTTCAGCCCACGCGTTCGAGACCGGGCTCGACCGCCGTCGCCGTCTCCGGCTCGGTGTCGTGCCGGTGGAACAGCTTGCTGGGCCACCACATCCACCGGCCCACGTCCAGGGTCAGCGCGGTGACCAGCACCGACCGGACGATCAGGGTGTCCAGCAGAACGCCGAACGCCACCGCGAAGCCGAGCTCGGCCGCGAACACCAGCGGCAGCGAGGCCATCGCCGCGAAGGTTCCGGCCAGCACCAGACCGGCGGAGGTGATCACACCTCCGGTGGCCGTCAGGCCGGTCAGCGCGGCCCGGCGGGTGCCGTGCCGCACCGTGTCCTCACGGACCCGGGTGACCAGGAAGATGTTGTAGTCGATGCCCAGGGCGACCAGGAACACGAACGTCAGCAGCGGGAACGAGGACTCGGCGCCGGCGAAGCCGAACACGTGGTTGAACACCAGGCTGCTGACGCCGATCGCCGCACCGAACGACAGGACCACGGTCGCCATCAGCAGCAGCGGCGCGACGATCGCCCGCAGCAGCAGCCCGAGGATCAGAAGCACCACGACCAGGACGATCGGGATGATCACCTTGGAGTCACGGGCGGCCGCCGCCTGCGTGTCGAGCAGGACCGCACTGCTGCCGCCGATCTGCGCGTCCGCGGACGGAATCTTGTGCACCACGTCCCGGGCCTGCTCCACCGTACGCAGGGAGGACTTGCTGGTCGGGTCGTCGGCGAGCTGCGCGACCACCATGGCTTCGTCGCCCTTGACCACCGGCGGCGAGACGTCGACGATGCCGGGCACGTCGGCCAGCGCGGTCCTGACCTGCTCGGCCGCGCCGGCGTGGGCGACGACGTAGATCGGGTCGCCCGAGCCGGACGGGAAGTGGGCGGCCCGCAGCTCCTCGCCGACGGCCATCTGCGGCTTGTTCGTGAACTGGTCGCTGTTCGAGAGTCCGTCGGCCTTGAGACCGAGCGCACCGAGCGCCATGACACCGAGGACAAGGGCCGTGCTGATCCACACGAGCCGGGGGCGGCCGGAGATCCGGTTGCCGATGCGGGTCCAGACGGACACCTTCGCGGCGACGGTCGAGCCGTACGCGGGCTTGACCGGCCAGAAGACCCAGCGGCCGAAGATGACCATCAACGCCGGGAACAGGGTGATCATGGCCAGCAGGCCGACGACGATCCCGATGGCGCTGGCCGGCCCCATGCCCTTGGTCGAGTTGAGACTGGCCAGCATCAGCAGCATCAGGCTGATCGCGACGGTCGCCGCACTGGCGATGATCGCGGGGCCGGAACGGTGCAGGGCCTCGGCCATCGCGTCGTGCCGGTCCTCGTGCCGCAGTAACTCCTCGCGATATCGCGAGGTGAGCAGCAGGGCGTAGTCGGTGGCGGCGCCGAACACCAGCACGGTCAGGATGAAGCTGGTCTGGTTGTTGACGGTGAGCCCGGCGTTCTTGGCCAGCAGGTAGATCACCGCTTCGGCCGCGACCAGGGCGCCGCCGACGGTGATCAGCGGCACCAGCGGCAGGAACGGGCTGCGGTAGGTGAAGAGCAGGATCACGATGACGACCAGCCCGGTGATCATCGTCAGGCTGCCGCCGCTGCTGAACCCCTTGATCGAGTCGGACGCGTAGCCGGCCGCGCCGGTGACGTGGAAACCGAGACCGTCGGCGTCGGCCGTCCCGATGTCGGTCATGGAGTCGACGACCTTGCCGAGACCGTCCCAGCCCGACTTGTCCTTGAACACCTGGACCACGGTCTGGATGGCCTTGCCGTCCTGCGACATCACCGGGCCCTGCGGTTCACCCACCACATTGGTGATGCCCTTGAAGGCCTGGGCGTCGGCCTTGGCCTTGTCCATGTCGGCCGGTGTGACGCCCTCGGGCCGGTCGTAGATCACGATCGCGGGCAGGGTGTCCCCGGTCTGGAAGGCCGCCGCCCGGTCGACCACCTCGGTCGACTCCGAACTGCTGGGCAGCCAGGCCGAGTTGTCGTTCTGCTGGACATCGCTGAGTTTGCCGGCGAGAGCACCGGCCGGGATGAGCACTACCAGCCAGACGGCGACAACTATCCACTTCGCCACCCGGCCGCTGGGCAAGGACGCCAGTCTTCGAAACATGCGCTTTCCTTCGTGCTCGGGTCCGGCGAGGACGGGGGACGGTACGTCGCGTAGGGGTTCAGCGTTGCGACGAGCCCGCCGCGGCGTTCGTGACAGAGGGACCGGGTGGTGTGAGCTGGATCTCAAACCGTCTGCGGGACCGCGATCCGGGCGCGGGCGTGCCCGAAGGCGAGCAGCACCGGCGCGTCGGTCAGGACCGGCAGGTGGTAGGGGAACGGCCGGGGACCGACCATGTCGGGCGGGCCACTGAACCCGCCGTCCGGGTTCTGGCGAGCCAGCAACCAGGACAGAGCCCGCCCGACCGGCCGCGGGTCGGAGCCGTAGCAGAGGGCGATCAGGCCGTAGGCGGTGCTGATGTCGTCGCTGGCGTCGCCCGGCTGCATACCCCAGCCGCCGTCGTCGTTCTGGGTCTCGCCGACCGTCCGTTCGATCCGGGCGGCCAGGGTCGCGGCGCGCCGGTCGTCCGGTTCCGCGGAGCAGGCGGCGAGCCGTGCCCGGAACAGGGTGTGCAGCCGGCTGCGGCTCCAGCCCGGCTCGAAGCCCCCGTCGGACTGCTGACTGTCGGCGAGGAACCCCAGGGCACGACGCCGCGCGGCCGCGGTAGCGGGTACGGCGGCCAGCGCCCCGACGGCCGCCGCGGTCATGCACGGTTCGGAGGCGGCACCGGTGACGTACGTGGGAAAGCCTCCGTCCTCGCCCTGGACGGCCAGCAGGGCGCGCACCCCGTCCCGCACGGTGCCGCCGAACCCGGCCGGATCGGTGGCCTGGAGAAACTCCAGCACGCAGGCGGTGCTGTCGACGTCGTTGAGCGCCACCGCGGGCGCGATCGACCAGCCGCCGGTGAGTTCCGCGCCCAGCGACAGGGAGCGCAGCCGAGCACCGCCGCGGTGGGCGGCGAGCATCCGGCCCATCGCGCCCAACACGCCCGGCTCGGCCCCGGCGGCGGCCATGCCCAGCCCGGCTGTGGCCGTGCACCAGTTCTGCATCTCGGCGATGAACGGGAAGCCGCCGTCGTCGCGCTGGTGCCGCAGCAGCACCTGCAGGCCGTCGCGGACCCTCGCCTCGTGCCCGGCCACACCGGCGATCCCGTGCAGGGTGAGCAGGTGCATCAGCACGTAGCTCTCCCACACCGACGTGGCCGGATCGGTGGCCAGCAAGGTGTCCAACGCGTCGGCGGTGGACACGTCCCCGGCACCGGTGGCGGCGGCCAGGATCAGGGTCACGGCGGCCTGCTGCACCACGGACCAGGAGTGGGCCGGCCCGGCCGGGGCGTCTCCCCCGGCGGCGGCGACGTCGGCCGGCACCGGGCAGCCGAGCACCGACAGCACCGCGGACACCATCCGGCGGCGGCGTACGGAAATGAACCCGGGCACCGCACCCAGGACACCCTCGGTCAGGTGGGCGACCAGCGCGGCGTCCTCGTCGCCGGCCCGGCCCGAGGCATGCCGGACGGCCAGCGTGGCGAGGACCCGGTCCAGCTTGTCGGGTGCGTCCCGGTGGGCCTCGAGATAGACCACGACGCGGTCCCGGGCCGGCGAGGTCAGGCCGGTCCGGGTCATCAGGGCCAGCGCGAGAGCCGATTCCAGCACGCGGCTCCGGCAGCGGTCGTCGATGGCCCCGTCCGGCCCGACCCGGTCGCCGAGGCGCGCGAGCAGCCGGGACGTGGCGGCGTGGACGTGTCGCGGGTCGAGCTCGGCGGGACATGCGATCGGCGCGGAACGGATCACTGCCGGGACTCTCATACCTTGCTCCTGTCTGCAGAAGCCGGGGGCCGGTGATCACTCACCGGCCCCCGGGGTCCCGCCGTGCGTGGGTCAGCGCACGCTCTGCGCGAAACGGAACACGTTGTACGGGTCGTACTTGCTCTTGATCCGGGCCAGCCGCGGATAGTTCTCGCCGTAGTACGAGCGCTTCCAGTCCGGCAGGCGCGGGTCGATGAAGTTCTGGTACGTCTCGCCGTTCGAGTACGGGTCGACCGCCGCGAAGCCACCGTCGACGAACTGCAGCGCCGCGGCTTTGACGTCCTCGGTCACCGGGTTGGCGTTGGAGGTGAGGAAGCTGGCCGAGTAGTCGGTGTCCCGGTGCACGTACGCGGTGGCCGTCCGCGACACCGTGTTGGCCTTGCCACCGAGAGCGGAGATCTGCAGCTGCCGGCTCTGCCCGGCGATCCGCGCCGTGCCCTCGACCACCGACAGCGCCCGCGACCATCCGTCGCGCGGCATCACCTCGTCGAACAACCGGCCGCGCCAGGCTCCGTACTCCGGCCGTGGGATCTGCCCGCCGGGGGACGTGTCACTGCGGTGGCACTGGGTCACCGAGAGGTCGGTGCACCGGTACAGGTTCATCATGATCGGCTGGTACGGCGCGGTGAAGGTCTGGTTGAACGCCGGGGCGTGACCGACCAGCGAGATGAGCCGTTGCACCTCGGCGGCGTACGCGGGACCGGTGTCGACCGAGCCCAGGGTGATGCCCACGGTCGGGATGTTGCTGGGCCCGGCGTCCACCAGCGTCACGTTGGCGCCGCCCCCGATCGACCACGGCGCGTCGACCAGCCAGCGGGTCCAGCCGTCGAGCATGTCCAGCGCCTGCTCGTAGGTCCAGACCAGGTTGCTGGCGGTCACCGCGGAGAGCGGGCTCGGGGTGATGTCGTACGAGGTCACGATGCCGAAGTTGCCGCCACCGCCGCCGCGCAGCGCCCAGAACAGATCCGGATGCTGGGTCGCCGAGGCGGTCACGGTCCGGCCGTCGGCCAGCACCACCTGGGCCGAGGTCACCTTGTCCGAGGCCATGCCGATGGTGCGGGTGAACAGGCCCATCCCGCCGCCCTGCAGGAAGCCGCCGGCGGCCACGGTCGGGCAGTAGCCGCCGGAGATGCCGAGCCCGGCCGGGGCCAGGGTGGCCATGATGTCGATGAGCTGCGCGCCGGGCCCCAGCCGCACCGTGGTGTGGTCGGGGGCGAGCACGACGGAGTTGAGCCCGGACAGGTCGATGACCAGACCCGGCGTCGTGGAGTAGCCGCCCGCGCTGTGCCCGCCGCTGCGGGCGGCGACCGGGATGCCCTGGTCCTGGGCGAATCGCAGGCACAGGGAGACGTCGGCGGGCGAGGCGCAGTAGGCGATCGCCCGCGGGCTGGTGACGTCGTGCTGGACCTGGTAGAGCTGCTTGGCCGTCTGGTAGTCCGGGGAGCCCGGCAGCACCAGCCGGCCCTGCAGGCGGTCCCGCAGCCGGTTCCACCGGTTCCGGGCCTGGCTCCCGGCGCTCGCGGCACCCGGGAGCGCGATCGTGGCCAGGGTGGCCCCGCCGCCGCCGATCAGGAGTGACCTTCGAGTAATCACGTACTGCCTCTTTCGTCTTTCGTCTTGTCGCGAGGTTGTCCGGCGTGCGCCCGGTCAGCGGGACTCGTTGTCCAGCACGAGCGACACGGCGTTGCTCAAGGTGCCGGCCGGGTCGTCGCTGCCGCCGCTGCTGCGCCAGGCGACGTGGTTGTCCGGACGGACCAGAACGGCGCCGTCACCGGTGACCTCCCGGACCGCTTCCCAGACGCCGTCGACGTCGGCGTAGTCCGCGCCCGGCCCGATCCGGACCGCCGCGATCGGCACCGACAGCTTCTCGCTCACGTGCGTGGCCGCCTCGGCCCACGACGCTCCGTCCGGGCCGGCGATCAGCACGAAGCCACCGCCGGAGCCGGCCAGGTCGGTGGTGGACAGCCGCTCGCCGTCACGCTCGATCCACGCGTGCGGAAGCCGGTGCCCGGGGCGGGTCGTCGGCCGGTAGACGTCGCCCAGGGGGGCCCGGGCCGGCGGGCGGCTGCCGTCCGGGACGACGGCCCCCGTCTCGTACGCGAAACCGATCTCGACGTCGTGGGCCTGGCACTCGGCCCGGTGGGTGGCGAAGATCTCGGCGGCCCGGGCCCGCTGGGCCGCACCGGCCGGCGACGGGGCGAAGTAGCCGAAGAACATCTGGGTCCGCCGCTGCGGCGGGACGTGCGCGCCGAGACCGACGGCGGCGTCGATCACGACCTGGTGGTGGGACGCCGCGGACATGGCCCAGCCGAGATTGAACTGGCCGACCGGGCGCCGCTCCGCCTCATAGGTGTCGAGCAGACTGTCGGGCGCCTTGCCCTCGAGCACGGCGGCCAGTTTCCAGGCCAGGTTGTGCGCGTCCTGCACACCGGAGTTCAGGCCCAGCCCGACCGCGGGCGGCTGGCGGTGCGCGGCGTCACCGGCGAGCAGCACCCGCCCGTAGCGGTAGTGCTCGGCCAGTACCGCCTCGACGGTCCAGGACGTCACGGCGAGCAGGCTCAGTTCCAGCTCGGGCAACCCCAGGACCTCACGGACCCGGGCGATCACGGCCTGCTCGTCGTCGCGGTCCACACCGGCCAGGGAGATGTGCATCCCCCACTCCTCGGAGTGCCGGCCCCAGGTCGGTCCCATCTCGATGAGCGCGCTGGAGTGGTCGGCCCGGTACGGGTTGAGGTACCAGGTGATGATCGACCCGTCGGTCCAGTGCTCGGACAGGTCGGCGGCGAAGTAGACCGTGGTCGCGTCGAACAGGGCGGGCAGGCCCTGCATCTCCACGCCGACGGACGCGCCGACCGTCTGGCCGCCGTCCGCCGCGACGAGGTACTTGGCCGTGACCGTGGTGAGCTCGCCGGTCTCGATGTTGCGGATCTCGGCCACGACGTTGTCGCCGGTGTCGGTGAGCGAGGTCAGCTCGTGCCCGAACAGGACACCTCCGGGATTACGTTCCTCGGCGTGCCGGCGCAGGATCGGCTCCAGCCGCACCTGGGGCAGCTTGACCGGCATGACCGGCGCGGCCGCCGCGTACGTCTCGTGCAGCGCGCCGCCGCCGAAACCGTCCATCTCGTAGATCACCTTGGCGTCCAGCGGCTGCCGGCCGGTCAGCGTGGTCTTCCAGCGCACCTTGCCGAACTTCTCCGGCGGCGCGGCCGGACCGGACACGTCGGTCAGCAGCCCGTGCTGGCGGAAGACCTCCATCGTGCGCTGGTTCAGGTAGTGCGCCTTCGGCAGGTTCGACGTGTCGGCGCGCTTCTCCACCAGCAGGTGGCCGACCTGGTGGTCGGAGAGCAGCACCGAGGCGGACAGGCCGGTGCCGCCACCGCCCACGATCAGAACCGGAACTTCGAGTGCCCCCATGGTTGTCCTTCCTTTGTCAGACGCGGAGTGGGAACGGGCGGGTCAGACCGGGTCGGCGAGAGCCCCGTCGGAGAGCTGCATGATGTCGGCGACCTCGGCCTGCCAGCGGTAATAGGACTGGAGCTTGTAGTACTCACCGTCCGGCTGGGAGGCGACGGCGTATACGAATCTCGTATTCGATTCGGAGGCCCGTACGTGGTCGACGAAGAGCCGGACCCGCGGGTCGAGCGGCACGGGAAGCTCGGTCGGATCCGCGGTCGCCACGGCGAGACAGATGCGTTCGACCTTCGGCGAATCCCAGTTCAGGGTCACGTAGATGCCGAACGCCTGACGACCCAGGGCGAGCATCTGCGGGCTCGGCTCGGCCTGGCCGGTCTCGGCCAGCATCGAGCGGACCACCTGCGGCGAGAACCCGCCGGCCGGTGGCTCACCGAAGTAGATGTTCACGGTCCGCTTGCGGTAGTCGACGCCGAGCAGGCCGACCGTGTCGCCCAGGCCGTGCCGGGCGAAGAAGTCGAGGTTCCCGCCGAGGCTGGCCGGCATCGACGCGAGACCGGCGAGTCCGGACACCGACTGGAGGTCACCGCGCGGCAGCACCAGCCAGACCTTCTTGAAACCGCCGACGATGCCGAAGTCGATGCCGTAACTGTCCACCGGGCAGTGCTCGCGGACGTCCGGGAGCAGACCGGTGATCGGATGAGCGGTCGGTGCCAGCAGTCCGTTCGCCACGGCGAGCTGGTAGGGGTCGGCGTCGAGCGGGACGGTGAACCGGCAGTCGAAATCGCCGGAGCCGTCGCGGCCGGTCGCCACCCGGAACGCGATCACGGCGTGCGCCAGGGCGTCGCCGTAGATGGTCAGGATCGGCATGACCCGGTCGCGGCGGCACGGCACCCCCAGCACCGCCGCGGACCGTTCGATGACCGCGTAGAGGCTTTCGGCCGTATCCGTGTGTTGGCGCTCCATGCCCGCAACCCTGGGTCATCGCGCTTGGCCCACCCTTGTGCGCGACTTGACGCGGCTTGGCGGGCCCGGGACAGACGCCGAGCCGGCCCCTGGGCGGGGACCGGCTCGGCGCGGGGGGGGG
>NZ_JAENHP010000041.1 GCF_016834655.1 Paractinoplanes ovalisporus | reverse complement strand
CGACAAAGTCCTGGCCGTCACTTGATCCCATGCAAGGTTGGGGGCCGGGGTGACCCCTCATGGCAATAGATGGGTTACCGCCGTGAGGGGTCACCCCGGCCCCCAACCGTCCAAGCGCAAGCAAGCCGCCGACCCCACAAACGCAAAGATCCCGCGCCCGTTAGACGGGAACGCGGGATCAATGGGAGAACCCCGGAGAATCAGGGATTGTCGGTAGCCTCAGCCGTAAGGAGGCCAGCGTTGATCTCGCGCATGGCGATCGACAGCGGCTTCTCCTGCGGCGTCGTCTCGACCAGCGGCCCGACGTACTCGAGGAGGCCCTCGCCGAGCTGGCTGTAGTAGGCGTTGACCTGGCGGGCGCGCTTAGCCGCGAAGATCACCAGCGAGTACTTCGACGAGGTCTTGTCGAGCAGCTCGTCGATCGGCGGGTTGGTGATTCCTTCGGGGTTCGCGATGGTTCCCACAGTCTCTCAAATCCTTAGTGTTCTGGGGCTTGCGCGGGCGTCAGAAATGACGAACCGAGCAATCCTACCAGTTCATCGGCCGCCCGCTCGACGAAGTCGTTGACGACGGTGCGGTCGAACTCCTTCTCGGCCGCCAACTCCTCGTCTGCGTGGGCCAGCCGGCGGCGGATGGTTTCCTCGTCGTCGGTGCCTCGTCCGATGAGCCGGCGCTTCAGTTCTTCGACGCTGGGTGGGGCCAGGAAGACGAGCTGGGCGTCGGGCATCGAGGCCCGCACCTGCCGCGCGCCCTGCAGGTCGATCTTCAGCAGGACCGGCTGGCCCTGGCTGATCCAGCCCTCGACCTGGGCGCGGGGCGTGCCGTAGAGGTTCCCGGCGAACTCGGCCCATTCGAGCAGCTGACCGCCGTCGATCAGTCGCTGGAAGTCCTGCCGGCTCACGAAGTAGTAGTGCTCGCCCTCGGTCTCGTAGTCGCGCATCTTCCGGGTCGTCACGGAAACGGACAGCTTGATCCAAGGCGAGCGCGCCCGGATCAGCTCGATCACGCTGTCCTTGCCGACCCCGGAGGGGCCGGACAGGACGGTGAGGCGGGCTGCCGGGCGCGCGTCGTCATCCATGCTCACAGGCTCATTCAACACGAGCCCATGAGTCAGTTCGCAGCGAACTCCCCCAGGAGGGCCTTGCGCTGCTGGTCGCCGAGACCGCGCAGCCGGCGGCTGTCAGCGATCTTGAGCTTCTCCATGATCTGGGTCGCGCGGATCTTGCCGATGCCCGGCAGCGCCTGAAGCACGGCCGAGACCTTCAGCTTGCCGACGACCTCGTCCTCCTCCGCGCGGTCAAGCACAGCGGCGAGGGTGGTCTTGCCGGACTTGAGCTGTTCCTTCAGCTCAGCCCGAGCCTTGCGTACTTCCGCGGCCTTCTCCAGCGCGGCAGCGCGCTGCTCGGGGCTCAGTGACGGGAGCGGCACCAGTTCTCCTCAGGTCCCTATCGCGGCGGCGGTAAAAAGCCGCCGCTTCTGTGAAACGTGGTGTGCCAGGGAACCAAAGGGGCATGTGGTTCCCGGCGCCGGGAAAACTAGCGGTCAACGGCGCTTTCGGCAACGTGGGGGTACCCCCGATCCGCCTGTCCTACTGCCTGATAAGCAGGCGCGTTTCACCCGAGAGCGGTCTCACAGTCGGCCGCGGCGCGCTCTGCGGCGGCCCGCAACTCGACCACTGAAGGTCCCGCGGCGAGAACTTCCCGTGAGTACGACGGCAGCACGTTGCGCAGGCTTTCGCCGAAGACGGACCGCAGGTCGGAGGGGGTCGCGCCCTGCGCGCCGAGCCCCGGAGCGAGCAGCGGACCGTTCACTCGGGACAGATCGTGGCCGGTATCGCCGATCGTCGCTCCGATTACGAGCCCGACGCTCCCGAGAGGCTCCGCACCCACATTGAGCTGGGAAATCTCGTCGATCACAGTCTGTGCCACGGTCCTTTTGTCCGATGCGACAGCATGCTGGACGGAGGGTCCCTCCGGATTGGACGTCAGGCCCAGAACGAAGACGCCTCCGCCGTTGGCGGCCGCGACGTCGAATGCCGGCTGCAACGAGCCGACTCCGAGGTAGGGACTCACAGTAATCGCGTCAGCACACAGAGAACTGGCCGGATCGAGGTAGGCGCTCGCGTACGCGGCCATCGTCGAGCCGATGTCGCCGCGCTTCACGTCGAGAAGGACGAGCGCACCGGCCTCGCGGGACTGTCGGATAGTTGACTCAAGAATTCCGATGCCACGTGACCCAAATCTCTCAAAAAACGCGGACTGTGGCTTCAGCACCGCCACCCGATCGGCCAGGGCCTCGACCACCGTACGGGCGAAGCGTTCCAGGCCGGCGATGTCGTCGGAGAGGCCCCACCTGGTCAGCAGGGCGGCGTGCGGATCGATCCCGACACAGAGCCGGCCCCGCTTGTCCATGGCCTCCGCGAGGCGCTTGCCGAAGGTCTCCATGCGGCTCCCTCTTTCGTGAAAGTCGGTCAAGTGGTCAGTCAGGTTGCCGCCACCGCGGCGGCGATCCCCGAGGTGATCAGGGCGACGTCTTCGGGCCCGGTCACAAAGGGGGGCATCGCGTAGATCAGGTCGCGGAACGGGCGCAGCCATACGCCCGCCTCGACGGCCGCTGCCGTCGCCGCGCCCATGTCGACGGGATGGTCGAGCTGGACGACCCCGATCGCGCCCAGGACGCGCACGTCGGCGACGCCCGGGGTGCCCCGCAGCGGCTCCAGCCCCGCTCGAAGTCCGCTTTCGATCACCCGTACGCGGGAAGCCCAATCGCCCGACCGCAGGAGGCCCAGCGAAGCGTTGGCCACCGCGCAGGCCAGCGGGTTGCCCATGAAGGTCGGGCCGTGCGCGAGCCCGCCGCCCTCTCCCGCCGAGATCGCCTCGGCGACCTCGGACGTGCACAGGGTGGCGGCCAGCGTCAGATAGCCGCCCGTGAGCGCCTTGCCGACGCACATGATGTCGGGCGCCACCCCGGCCAGGTCGGCCGCGAAGAACGATCCGGTGCGCCCGAACCCCGTCGCGATCTCATCGAAGATCAGGAAGATGCCGTGCGCGGCCGTCACATCGCGCAGGACGCGCAAGTACGAGGGATCGTGGAACCGCATACCCCCGGCGCCCTGCACGACCGGCTCGACGATCACAGCGGCGATCTCGTCGGCGTGCCTCTCCACCGTCTCGACAAGCGTCGCCGCGTAATCCGCATCGAACGAAGCCGGGGGCGGCGGCGCGAAGATCTGCGCCGGCAGCACCCCGGTCCACAGCGAGTGCATGCCGCCGACCGGGTCGCAGACGCTCATCGGGTGGAACGTGTCGCCGTGGTAGCCGCCGCGCCACGTCGCGAGCCGGCGCCGGCCGGGCCGCCCGAGGGCGAGCTGGGCCTGCAACGCCATCTTGATCGCCACCTCGACCCCGACCGAGCCGGAGTCGCAGAGGAAGACGTGCTCGAGTCCGTCGGGGGCGAGCTCGACCAGGGTGGTGGCGAGGCGGATCGCGGGTTCATGGGTGAGCCCGCCGAACATCACGTGGCTCATCCGCTGCGACTGCTCGATCAAGGCGGCGTCGAGCACCGGGTGGCGGTAGCCGTGGATGGCCGCCCACCACGACGACATGCCGTCGACGACCTCGCGGCCGTCCTGCAGCCGGAGCCGTACGCCCTGCGCGCTCTCGACCAGGTAAGGCTCGCTGCGCCCGGGCATCGGCCCGTACGGGTGCCAGACGTGCGCCCGGTCGAGAGCGAGCAGGTCGCTCACCGGGAACGCGCCACCCCTCGTACGAGGGAAGGCCCGTGATAGATGAAACCGCTGTAGAGCTGGACCAGCGTGGCGCCCGCGTCGAACAGCCGGGTGGCGTCGTCGGTGCACATGATCCCGCCGACCCCGATGATCGGCAGCTTGCCGTCGGTCTCGGTGTGCACGAAGTGGACGACTTTGCGGGCCTTCTCGGTGAGCGGCGCCCCGGAGAGCCCGCCCGCCTCGGTCGCACGCGGCTGATCGGCGGCGGCCAGACCCTCGCGGGCCAGCGTGGTGTTGGTCGCGATCACGCCGGCCGCGCCGTGGCTGAGGCAGACCTCGAGCAGTTCGGCGATGGCCGGCTCGGTGAGATCGGGGGCGATTTTCACCAGTACGGGGGTCTCGCCGCGCAACGCGCCCAGCAGATCCGCGACCGCGTCCTTGTCCTGCAGCGTCCGCAGCCCGGGCGTGTTGGGCGACGAGACGTTGACCGCGATGTAGTCCGCGTACGGGTGCAGCAGGCGGTACGAGGTCAGGTAGTCCTCGACGGCCTCACCCAGCGGGGTGACCTTGGACTTGCCGAGCGACACACCCAGCGGGACCCCGATGGGGCCCAGCGCTCGCAACCGCTCGGCCAGCGCGGCCGCCCCGGCGTTGTTGAAGCCCATCCGGTTGATGATCGCCTCGCTGTCGCGCAGGCGGAACAGGCGCGGCTTGTCGTTGCCGGGCTGCGCGTGCGCGGTGACCGTGCCGACCTCGACGAAACCGAACCCGAGGGCGGGCCACGCCGGCAGGGCGACGCCGTTCTTGTCCATCCCGGCGGCCAGGCCGACCGGGTTGGGGAACCGCACACCGAACGCCTCGACCGGGCGGTCGGTCGCGTAGCGGGCCCGCATCAGCGAGCGGACCGGGGCGGGCAGCCCGGCCAGGCGCCCGAGCGTGAACTCGTGCGCCTTCTCGGCGTCGCCGCCGCCCACCCGGAACAGGACCGGGCGGACGGCGGACTCGAACAAGGTCACTTCGTGCCCCGCAGGACGGCGTGCAGCTCCTGCAGCGGACGCACGGTCATGTCGCCGCGCATCAGCGCCTCGATGCCCATCACCGCGGCCGCCGCGCCCGGCACCGTGGTGATGCTCGGGATGTCGGCGGTGACGGCCGCGCTGCGGATCTCGTAGCCGTCGTTGCGGGCGTGCGCGCCGGACGGCGTGTTGATGATCATCGCGATCTCACCGGCCAGGATGAGCTCGACCGCGTTCTTGCCGGGGCTCTCGTAGTGCTTGGGCACGATCTCGCAGACCACGCCGTAGCGGCGCAGCACCTCGCCGGTGCCGGCGGTGGTGACGATCGTGAAGCCGAGGTCGGCCAGCCGCTTGATCGGGAAGACCATGGCCCGCTTGTCGCGGTTGGCGACCGAGACGAAGATCTTGCCCTTGGTCGGGAGCGACCCGTAGGCGGCGGCCTGCGACTTGGCGAACGCCTGCCCGAAGCCGGCGTCGATGCCCATCACCTCGCCGGTCGACTTCATCTCGGGGCCGAGCAGGCTGTCCACGCCCTGACCGGCCGGGGTGCGGAACCGCTTGAACGGCAGCACCGCCTCCTTGATCGCGATCGGGGCGGTGTCGGGCACCGTGCCGCCGTCGCCCTCGGGCAGCAGCAGGCCCTCGGCCCGCAGCTCGGCGATGGTCGCGCCGAGCATGATGCGGGCGGCCGCCTTCGCGAGGGGGACCGCGGTCGCCTTGGAGACGAACGGGACGGTCCGCGACGCGCGCGGGTTGGCCTCGAGGACGTACAGCGTGTCGTCCTTCAGGGCGTACTGCACGTTGAGCAGGCCGCGCACCCCGACCCCGCGGGCGATCGCCTCGGTGTAGCGGCGCACCTCGGCCAGGTGCGAGCCGGCCAGGGTGATCGGCGGCAGCGAGCAGGACGAGTCGCCGGAGTGGATGCCGGCCTCCTCGATGTGCTCCATCACGCCGCCCAGGTAGACCTCGCCGGTCTCGTCGCAGAGCGCGTCCACGTCGATCTCGATCGCGTCGTCGAGGAACCGGTCGACCAGCACCGGGTGATCCGGTGAGATCTCGGTGGCCCGCTCGATGTAGCCCTTCAGCGTCGCCTCGTCGTAGACGATCTCCATGCCGCGGCCGCCCAGCACGTACGACGGGCGGACCAGAACCGGGTAGCCGATCGTGTCGGCGATCGCCTTGGCCTCGTCGAAGCTGGTCGCGGTGCCGTGGTCGGGCGAGCGCAGGCCGGCCCGGCCCAGCACCGCGCCGAACAGGCCGCGGTCCTCGGCCAGGTCGATCGACTCGGGCGAGGTGCCGACGATCGGGACGCCCGCCGCCTTGAGCCGGTTGGCCAGGCCGAGCGGGGTCTGACCGCCGAGCTGCACGATCACCCCGACGACGCCCGGGCCGCCGGCCGCCTTGCCGCTGCTGTCCTCGGAGTGGAAGACCTCGTACACGTCCTCGAACGTCAGCGGCTCGAAGTAGAGCCGGTCGGCCGTGTCGTAGTCGGTCGAGACCGTCTCGGGGTTGCAGTTGACCATGACGGTCTCGAAGTTGACCCCGCGCAGCGCCATCACGGCGTGCACGCAGGAGTAGTCGAACTCGATGCCCTGGCCGATGCGGTTCGGACCCGAGCCGAGGATGAGCACCTTGGGCCGGTCCGACGGCGCGACCTCGGTCTCCTCGTCGTAGGTCGAATAGTGGTACGGGGTGTCCGCCTCGAACTCGGCGGCGCAGGTGTCCACGGTCTTGTAGACCGGGCGGATGCCGAGCCGGTGCCGCAGGGTCCGCACGCCGTCCTCGCCCGCCAGCTCGGGGCGCAGGGCGGCGAGCTGCTTGTCGGAGACGCCCGAGCGCTTGGCCCGGCGCAGCAGCTCCCCGTCGAGCACGGGGGCGTCGATGATCTCCGCGCGGAGATCGACCAGCGCCTTGATCTCGTCGAGGAACCAGGGGTCGATGCGGCCGCTGGCCTCGTGCACCTGCTCGACCGTGGCGCCCAGCCGCAGCGCGCGCTCGACGGTGTAGAGGCGGCCGTCGTGCGGGACCCGCAGAGCGGCCAGCGCGTCTTCCACCGAGTCCGATTTATCCGATGCGGTCCAGAAGCCCGCCGCCGACGTCTCCAGCGAGCGCATCGCCTTGTTCAGCGCCTCGGCGAAGTTGCGGCCCAGCGACATGGCCTCGCCGACCGACTTCATCGTGGTGGTCAGCTCGGGGTCGGCGCCGGGGAACTTCTCGAACGCGAACCGCGGGATCTTCACGACCACGTAGTCGAGGGCGGGCTCGAACGCGGCCGGCGTCTTCAGCGTGATGTCGTTCGGGATCTCGTCGAGGGTGTAGCCGATGGCCAGCTTGGCCGCGATCTTCGCGATCGGGAACCCGGTCGCCTTCGAGGCCAGGGCCGACGAGCGCGACACGCGCGGGTTCATCTCGATCACGACGAGCCGGCCGTTGTCCGGGTTGATCGCGAACTGGATGTTGCAGCCGCCGGTGTCGACGCCGACCTCGCGCAGCACGGCGATGCCGAGGTCGCGCAGGCTCTGGTATTCGCGGTCGGTCAGGGTCATGGCCGGGGCCACGGTCACCGAGTCGCCGGTGTGCACGCCCATCGGGTCGACGTTCTCGATCGAGCAGACGACCACGACGTTGTCGTGCTTGTCGCGCATCAGCTCGAGCTCGTACTCCTTCCAGCCGAGCACGCTCTCCTCGATGAGCACCTCGTGCACCGGGGAGGCGGCCAGGCCGGCGCCCGCGATGCGGTTCAGGTCCTCGTCGGTGTGGGCCATGCCCGAGCCGAGGCCGCCCATGGTGAACGAGGGCCGGATGACCACCGGCAGGCCGAGCTCGGCGACCGTCGCGTTCACCTCGTCCATCGAGTGGCAGACGCGCGAGCGCGGGGTCTCGCCGCCGGCCTTGGCGACGATCTCCTTGAACAGCTGGCGGTCCTCGCCGCGGCGGATCGCGTCGACGTCGGCGCCGATCAGCTCGACGCCGTACTTCTCCAGCACGCCGCTCTCGTGCAGCGCGATCGCGGTGTTGAGCGCGGTCTGGCCGCCCAGCGTGGGCAGGATCGCGTCGGGGCGTTCCTTGGCGATGATCAGTTCGACGAACTCGGGGGTGATCGGCTCGACGTACGTGGCGTCGGCGAACTCCGGGTCGGTCATGATCGTGGCCGGGTTGGAGTTGACCAGCGAGACGCGGATGCCCTCGGCCCGCAGCACCCGGCAGGCCTGGGTGCCCGAATAGTCGAACTCGCAGGCCTGGCCGATGACGATCGGGCCGGAGCCGATCACCATCACGTGCTTGAGATCTTCACGCTTCGGCATGGTGTCAGCCCTTCTTTTCCACGAGCTCGACGAACCGGTCGAAGAGGTAGTCAGCGTCGTGCGGGCCCGCCGCCGCCTCGGGGTGGTACTGGACGGTGAACGCGGGGACCTCGAGCCCCCGCAGGCCCTCGACCACGTTGTCGTTGAGGCAGACGTGCGAGACCTCGACGCCGCCGAACTCGGTGTCGATCACGGTGTTGAGCGGCGCGTCGACCGCGAAGCCGTGGTTGTGGCTGGTCACCTCGACCTTGCCGGTGGTCTTGTCGAGCACCGGCTGGTTGATGCCGCGGTGGCCGTAGCCCAGCTTGTAGGTGCCGAAGCCGAGCGCGCGGCCCAGGATCTGGCTGCCGAAGCAGATGCCGAACAGCGGCTTCTGCCGGCGCATGACCTCTTGGGCGAGCGCGACCGGGCCGTCGGCCGTGGCCGGGTCGCCGGGGCCGGGCGAGAAGAAGACCGCGTCGGGCGAGACCGCGAGCAGCTCTTCGATCGAGGAGGACGCCGGGAAGACGTGCGTGGTCACGCCGCGCGCGGCGAGCCGCTGGGAGACGTTGCGCTTGATGCCGAGGTCGAGCGCGGCGACCGTGTAGCGGTGCTCGCCGACGGCCTCGACCGTATAGCGGGACGAGGTGGTCACCTCGGCCGACAGGTCGGCGCCGACCATCTGCGGCGACGCCTTGACCCGCTCCAGCAGCGACTGCGGGTCGAGGTCGACCGATGAGATGCCGACCCGCATCGCGCCGCGGGACCGCAAGTGCCGCGTCAGCGCCCGGGTGTCGATCCCGCTGATCCCGACGACACCCTCGGCCGCCAGCCGCTCCCCCAGGTCACCGGTCGAGCGCCAGTTCGAGGGCCGGCGAGCCGGATCCCGTACGACGTAGCCCGCGACCCACATGCGAGAGGACTCGTCGTCCTCGTCGTTGACGCCGGTGTTGCCGATCTGCGGCGCGGTCTGCACGACGACCTGCCGGTGGTACGACGGGTCGGTCAGCGTCTCCTGATAACCCGTCATGCCGGTGGTGAACACGGCCTCGCCGAAGGTCTCGCCGGTCGCGCCATAAGCGTCTCCGGTAAAGATCCGTCCATCTTCGAGGACCAACTGAGCTTTCGTCACTTAACAGCCTTCCCGTCCAGGACCGTCGGCTCTCCCCGGAGGAAGGTCGCGACGATGCGACCCGGCAGGGTGGTGCCCGCGTACGGTGTGTTGCGACTGCGGCTCGCCAGCTCGGCCGGGTCGACGACCCGCCGGGCGGACGGGTCCACCAGCGTGAGGTTGGCCGGGCTCCCGACGCTGAGGTCGGTGCCGTGGCCGGTCAGACCCGCGATCCGCGCGGGCGTCCGGGACATGCGCTCGGCGATCAGATCCCAGCGCTCCCCCAACACCGAGAGCACGACCGGCAGAGCGGTTTCGAGCCCGACCATGCCGGGGCGCGCGTACGCCCATTCGCACTCCTTGTCCTCCACGGCGTGCGGGGCGTGGTCGGTGGCGACGATGTCGATCACGCCCTCGACCAGCGCGTCGCGCAGGGCCTGGACATCGGACGCCGTACGCAACGGGGGGTTGACCTTGTAGACCGGGTCGTAGGAGGCGGCGAGCTCGTCGGTCAGCAGCAGGTGGTGGGGCGTGACCTCGGCCGTCACCCGCACCCCGCGGGCCTTGGCCTGGCGCAGCACCTCGACCGAACCGGCCGTGGAGACGTGGCAGACGTGCAGGCGGCTGCCCACGTGCTCGGCCAGCAGCACGTCACGCGCGATGATCGCCTCTTCGGCGACGGCCGGCCAGCCGGTGAGCCCGAGGCGGGTGCTGACCTCGCCCTCGTGCATCTGCGCGCCCTCGGTGAGCCGGGGCTCCTCGGCGTGCTGGGCGATGATGCCGTCGAACGCCTTCACATATTCCAGGGCGCGCCGCATCAGGCGGGGGTCGGCGACGCAGTGGCCGTCGTCCGAGAAGATCCGCACGCCGGCCGCGGAGCTCGCCATCGCGCCCAGCTCGGCCAGCTGCTTGCCGGCCAGGCCGACGGTGACGGCGCCGATCGGCTGCACGTCGACCAGGCCGGCCTCGCGGCCGAGGCGCCAGACCTGCTCGACCACGCCCGCGGTGTCGGCGACCGGGGAGGTGTTGGCCATCGCGAAGACCGCCGTGTAGCCGCCGAGGGCCGCGGAACGAGAACCCGTCTCGACCGTCTCGGCGTCTTCGCGGCCCGGTTCGCGCAGGTGGGTGTGCAGGTCGACCAGGCCGGGGAGCGCGACAAGGCCGGCGGCGTCGATGATCTCCGGATCGGATGATCTGTCCGAGATGCGCCCGTCGACGATATGCACGTCAGTCGGCGCAGCGCCGAGAAGCGACACCCCGCGCAGCAGATAAGAGGTCATGCCTTGCCCCCAAGCAGCAGATAGAGAACAGCCATCCGGGCGCTGACCCCATTGGCGACCTGTTCGACGATCGTGGAGCGCGACGAGTCCGCCACCTCGGGCGTGATCTCCATGCCGCGGTTCATCGGGCCGGGGTGCATCACGATCGCGTGCTCCGGCAGCTTGCGCATGCGCGCGAGGTCGAGACCGTAGCGGCGGCTGTACTCCCGCGCGGACGGGAAGTACGAGTCCTGCATGCGCTCGGTCTGCACCCGCAACATCATGACGACGTCCATATCGGGCAGGACGCTATCCAGGTCGTACGACACTTTGGTCTTCGGTGAGAGCGCGGCGGCGATGTCCACCGGGATGAGCGTCGGCGGCCCGACCAGAGTGATCTCGGCGCCCAGCGTCGTGAGCAGCAGAACGTTGGAGCGGGCGACCCGGCTGTGAAGCACATCACCCACGATGGCCACGCGCAGACCGTCGAGGCGGCCCAGACGCGAGCGCATCGTGTAGGCGTCGAGCAGCGCCTGCGTCGGGTGCTCGTGGGTGCCGTCACCGGCGTTGACCACCGACCCGTCGACCCAGGCGGCCAGCCGGTGCGGCGCGCCCGAGGCGGGGTGCCGGATGACGACCGCGTCGGCGCCCATCGCCTGCAGGGTGAGCGCGGTGTCCTTGAGGCTCTCGCCCTTGGACACGCTGGAACCCTTGGCCGAGAAGTTGATGACGTCGGCCGAGAGCCGCTTGGCCGCCGCCTCGAACGAGATGCGGGTGCGGGTCGAGTCCTCGTAGAAGAGGTTGACCACCGTACGGCCGCGCAGCGTCGGCAGCTTCTTGACCTCGCGGCCGGCCAGCGCGGCCATCTCGCCCGCGGTGTCCAGGATCAGGGTCGCGGTGGCCGCGTCGAGGTCGGCGGCCGAGCGCAGATGCTTGATCACTTGTCACCCCCGGTCAGTTTGACCTCGTCGAGGCCGTCGATCTCGGTCAGCGAGACCCGGACGCTCTCGGACAGCGAGGTCGGAATGTTCTTGCCCACGTAGTCGGCGCGGATCGGCAGTTCCCGGTGGCCGCGGTCGACCAGCACCGCGAGCTGCACCGAACTGGGACGGCCCTCGTCCTTCAGGGCGTCGAGCGCGGCCCGGACCGTACGGCCGGAGAACAGCACGTCGTCGACGAGGACAACCCGCCGTCCGTCGATGCCGCCGCCCGGCAGTTCGGTCTTGCCGAGCGCGCGGGTGGCGTGCAGGCGCAGGTCGTCGCGGTAGAGGGTGATGTCGAGCGAACCGACCGGGACGTCGATGCCCTCGAAGGCGTGAATGCGGGCGGCCAGCCGGCGGGCCAGCGGCACTCCGCGGGTCGGAATTCCAAGAAGCACGGTGCCGGTGGCGCCCGAGGTCTTCTCGAGAATCTGATGAGCGATGCGGTCGACGACCCGGTGCAGGTCGGACTCGCTCAAGATGATCTTGCTGGACGCGTCGGCGCGTGGCGATGCCACGGCGGACCTCCTTCCCCGCCTCACGGGACGGGTCGTTAAAGGACGTCTTCGGAACAACCCCGGGAGGGGCCGCCCCTATGGCTGACGCTACGTTACCAGTGGACGTGGCGATGACCATGGTGACGTGGCTGACCTCAGAACACGACGGGCGAAACAGACAACTCGCCCCGGGTAGGCGCGACTCATCGGTAACCGACACTTGACCAGGGGTCGCAAACTCCGTACCGTCACGCTGCGTAGCGATCGCGGAGGGGAACCCCCTCCGGGCCAGCACAGTGGGAGTGTTCCGAATGCCGTCTGAGTACGCCAAGTCGCTGGGCGCGCGCCTGCGCTCCATCCGACAGCAGCAGGGTCTGTCCCTGCAGGGTGTGGAAGAGAAGTCGAACGGCCGGTGGAAGGCCGTCGTGGTGGGCTCGTACGAGCGCGGCGACCGTGCCGTCACCGTGTCGCGCCTCGCCGAGCTGGCCGACTTCTACCGGGTGCCCGTCTCGGAGCTGCTGCCCGACGGCAGCGGTGTCCGCCTCGAGGCGACCAACAAGATCGTGCTGGACCTCGAGAAGCTGTACGACACCACCGGCGAAGACCTCGCCTACGTGGCCCGTTATGCCCGCGCCATCCAGCAGCAGCGCGGCGACTACAACGGCCGCGTCCTCTCCATCCGCGCCGACGACCTGCGGGCGCTGGCCATCGTCTACGACATCTCTCCGTCGGGCCTGATCGAGCGCCTGACCGAGCAGGGCGTTCTCGTGGCCGACCCCCGGGCCTTCTTCGCCAGCTGAAGTTCCGCTCCACAACGCCGGCCCCCAACCGGCCACATCCCCTTTCCCCGACCACGCCGAATCCACCATCGGCGCGTGTCCCTATTCCGAAAAGCCCGCGTCTTTCGCGGGCTTTTTCGTTTCCCTCGTACGGGACAGCCCCGCCCCCGACCGCAAGGGCGCGCTCGGCCGTGACGGCGGCCCGGGTGCGACACCGGGCCGTAGCGCCCGCGCGGGATGTTCCCGGTGGCTGGGCGCGGACCCGTGACGGCCGACATCACTGATCGTGTCGGCGTCGTCGACAAAGATCGTTCCGACCGCCGGAATTTGCACATTCCGTGAGCGCGCGAAGCTTTTCAGGTCGGGTTGTGCCACGGCAGTTCGACCGGCATGGCGGGAATCTGTCCGCCGACGATCCGGGTGAGCAGTTCGGCCAGGCCGAACGGGAAGACGGTCTCGCCGGTGGTTTCGAGGTCGGCGACGCTCCACCACCGGAATCCGGCGTAGTTCCGGCGTTCGAGGTCGGTCTGCCCGGCGACGTCCACCTCGTGTGCGTCGACCCGGTGCAGGAAGAAGTCGTCCCGGAACAGCCCGTTGGCGAACCCGAGGTCGGCCCGCCCCGTGGCGAACGCCACCAGGCGCAGCTCCCGCGGGTTGACCTGGAGGCCGACTTCTTCGCAGAGTTCGCGGGCCGCGGCGGCCGGCAGCCGTTCCCACCACTTGACGCCGCCGCCCGGCGTGAACCAGGCGAAGGCCTGCTCCGAGAGCAGCGCCGAGCGGAGGAGCAGAACCCGGTCCTGGGAGTCGATCAGAAGCACCCGGGCGGATCGACGTGCGTATCGAGGCATTACCTCATCCTGCCGATCAACGGGCGTTGTCCACAGTCCTCGGTTGTCCACAGCGGGCCGCTTCGGTGCCGGTGGAGATCCGTCCCGCTCGATAAAATGGTGGTGGCGGGGGCCCCCGGTGGAGGGCGGGCCCCTGAGGTGATCAACGGCATGTGCAGAACGTGACCGTTCCTGAGGGATCGGGCAGCGGCGGCGGTTATATCGGTGGACGGGGCTGACAGGCTGGGCCCATGTCGATTGAGGTTCGGGCGCTTGCCGAGAGTGACATCCCGGTCGTTGTCGAGTTCTCGTTGCGGGCGTGGACGCCGGTGTTCGCCTCGTTCGACGAGGTTCTGGGGCGGCGGATCTTCGAACGGGTCTACCCCGACTGGCAGAAGATCCAGGCCGAGGCCGTGGCCGACACGTGCCGGGAACTGACCGCGACCACATGGGTGGCCGTCGAAAACGGTCAGCCGCTCGGGTTCGTCGCCGTGGCCCATCACCGTGACGGGGCCAGCGAACCGAACACGGCCGAGATCGAGATGATCGCCGTCGACCCGTCGGCTCAGCGCCGTGGGATCGCGAAGACGCTGATCGAGTTCGCCCTGGAGCACATGCGCGCGGAGGGGTTCGCGCTGGCCGCCGTCTCGACCGGGGGCGACCCGGGGCACGGGCCGGCCCGCGCTGCCTATGAGCAGGCCGGGTTCACCGCGTTTCCGCTGGTGCGTTACTACCGGGCCTTGTGAGGGTGACCACCGGGAACATCCCGCGCGGGCGCTACGGCCCGGTGTTGCACCCGGGTCGCCGTCACGGCGGTGCGCGCCGTTGCGGTTGGGGGCGGGGCTGCCCCGTACGAAGGCATGAAAAAGCTCCGACCACCGTAAGCAGCGGTCGGAGCTTTTCGACGTCAGCGGGTGGCGAACTCCGCGATGCGGCCGAGGATGCCGTTGAGGAAGCGCGGGCTGTCGTCGGTCGACATCTGCTTCGCCAGCTCGACGGCCTCGGTGATCGCGACCGGGTCGTCGATCTCGGGGACGTAGAGCAGCTCGTAGACGGCGATGCGGGCCAGGTTGCGGTCGATCACCGGCATGCGGTCGATCGTCCAGCCCTCGGCGTAGCTGGCGATCAGCTCGTCGATGCGGTCGAGGTGCTCGGCCACACCCTCGACCAGGCCGATCGCGTAGGCGAGGTGGTCGGGGTGCGGCTTGGCGATCCGCTCGAGGTAGGTCGCCAGCACCTGCCGAGGGGGCAGGTCGCGCAGGTCGGCCTCGTAGAGAACGTCGAGGGCCCGCTTGCGCGCCTTGCGGCGCGCGGGCATCTGCGTCTTGGGACCTTCCGACATCTCAGGAACGACCGAGGTAACGGCCGTCGCGGGTGTCGACCTTGATCTTCTCGCCGGTGGAGATGAACAGCGGCACGTTGACCGTGGCGCCGGTCTCGACCGTGGCCGGCTTGGTGCCGCCGGTCGAGCGGTCGCCCTGCAGGCCGGGCTCGGTGTAGGTGACCTCGAGGAAGACGCTGGTCGGCAGCTCGATGTAGAGCGGGACACCCTCGTGGGTGGCGACCGTGGCCTCGGCCTCGGGGAGCAGGTAGTTCGCGTTCTCGCCGACGGTGCCGGCGGGGACGGTGATCTGGTCGAAGGTGTCCAGATCCATGAAGACGAAGTCTTCGCCGTCGAGGTAGAGGTATTGCATCGTGCGCTTGTCGACCGTGGCCGTGTCGACCTTGGTGCCGGCGTTGAACGTCTTGTCGACGACCTTGCCGGAGAGCACGTTCTTGAGCGTGGTGCGCACGAACGCCCCACCCTTACCGGGCTTCACGTGCTGGAACTCCACGACGGACCAGAGGTCGCCGTCGAGGTTGAGCACCAAGCCGTTCTTGAGGTCGTTCGTGGAAGCCATACCCTGCCCTGAGTTATGAAGGAACTGTTCGGTGACCGTCCGAGTTTACCGGCGGTCAGCCGTTACCGGCTAATTGGGCCAGGTGCGACAACGCCAACCGGTAACCATCGACACCCAGACCAGCGACGACTCCGGTGGCGACGGCCGAGATGACCGAATGATGCCGGAATTCCTCGCGTGTGTGGATGTTCGAGATGTGTACCTCGATGAGCTTTCCGCGCAGCATGGACGCGGCGTCCCGGATCGCGATGTTGTAGTGGCTCCAGGCGCCGGGGTTGAGCACCACGTCGGCGCTCTCGTCGGCGGCCGCGTGCAGCCACTTGATCATCTCGAACTCGGCGTCGGTCTGGCGCACCTCGACCTCGAGGCCCAACTGCTTGCCGGTCTCGAGGCAGAGCCGTTCGAGGTCGGCGTGGGTGGTCGAGCCATAGATCTCTGGCTCGCGGGTGCCCAGGCGGCCCAGGTTGGGTCCGTTCAGCACATAGATCATCGGGTCACCTCGGCGTACGCCCGCTCCAGCAATGATTCTTCGGGTCCGGCCAGGATGCCGGGCTTGGCCAGGCCGTCGAGCACCACAAAACGCAGGGTCGCGGCGCGGGTCTTCTTGTCGACGCGCATCGCGCCGAGCAGCTCGGGCCAGGCTTCTTCCGCGTACGAGGTGGGCAGCCCGACCAGCTCCAGAACCGCTCGGTGCCGGGCGTGCGTCTCGGCGTCGAGCCGGCCGGACAGGTGCGACAGGGCCGAGGCGAAGATCAGGCCCACCGAGACGGCGTGGCCGTGCTTCCAGGTGTACTTCTCGCGCTTCTCGATCGCGTGGCCCAGGGTGTGACCGTAGTTGAGGATCTCGCGCAGCCCCGACTCCTTGAGGTCGACGCCGACCACCTCGGCCTTGACCCGGATGGCCCGTTCGACCAGCTCGCGCAGCACCGGGCTCTCGGGGTCGACGGCGGCCGCCGGTTCGCGTTCGACGAGGTCGAGGATGACCGGATCGGCGATGAACCCGCACTTGATCACCTCGGCCAGGCCGGCCAGCAGGTCGTCGGCGGGCAGGGTGCGCAGCGAGTCGAGGTCGCAGAGCACGCCGGCCGGCGGGTGGAAGGCGCCGACCAGGTTCTTGCCGGCGGCGATGTTGACGCCGGTCTTGCCGCCGACCGCCGCGTCGACCATGCCGAGCAGCGAGGTCGAGCAGGGCACCCAGCGCACGCCGCGCAGCCAGCTCGCGGCCACATAACCGGACAGGTCGGTGACCGCGCCGCCGCCGACACCGATGACCACGTCCGTACGGGTGAAGTTGTGCTCGCCCAGGCTGTCCCAGCACATGGCGGCGACCTCGACGGTCTTGCCGCGCTCGGCGTCGGGCACCTCGATCAGCAGGGCGGGGACGCCGGCCGCCTCAGCCACCTGTTCGGCCCGTGCCCTCAGCGGGGCCGCGAACAGCACCGCGACCTGGGCGGCGCCCTCGACCAACGAGGGCAGATCACCGGCGAGATCACGGCCGACGAGCACGTCGTAGGGGCGGTCGCCGCCCACCTGAATCCGAGTCACCACGGGCGTCACCCTATCGGCGGCGGAATGGGGTTATATCTTTCTACCCCCACAGGGGTTACAAAGACTGCATGCCGAAAATCAACGTGTACCTGCCCGACGATCTGGCCGACTCCGTGCGTGAGAGCGGCATCCCCGTCTCGGCCATCTGCCAGCGCGCCCTGGAGCAGGCCGTGCAGCGGGTGACCGCGATCCGGTCGGCCATCCTCGACGACCTGGACGAGGGCGGCGAGCTCATCGAGCGGCTGCCCAGCTTCACCGCCCGCCTGGTCACCGTGCTCAAGCTGGCCGCGGCCCGGGCCCGGGTGGCCGGCGCCCCGACCGTGACGACCGGCGACCTGCTGCACGGCATGCTCGCCGAGGGCGACAACCTGGCGTTGCAGATTTTGACCGCGATGGACGTCGCGCCGACCTCGCTCACCGCCCCGACCGGCCGCGAGCCCGGCGGCAGCGCCGACGAGGGCCTGCGGTTCAGCCGTCCCGCGGCCATCGCCCTGGAGCAGGCGGTCGGCGAGGCGATCGGTTTCGGTCACAACTACGTGGGTTGCGAGCACCTGCTGGTGGCCCTGGCCGGCGAGCAGGACGGCGTCGCAGGCAAGGTGCTGCGCGAGCGCGGCGTCGACGCCAAGGCCACCCGACGCGCGGTCTCGGTCGCCATCGCCGGCTACGCCCACCTGCGCGCGAACCTCCGCCGTCAGGGTCACCAACCGGGCACCGCCGACATGGCCGGCATCCTCACCGCCGTCCGGGCCGAGCTGGCTCCCCTGGTCACCCGGCTCGAACAGCTGGAGGCGCGGATCAGCTGACCCGGCCGTGCTGGTCAACCCCGCAGGATGCCGGCGACCTCCGTCGCGATCTCGTCGGGCTCGCGACCGTCGGTTTTGATCGTGTGGGTGGCGACCTCGGCGTAGAGCGGCTTGCGCTGGTCGAGCAGGTATTTCAGGGTGGCCCTCGGGTTGATCGCCAGCAGGGGGCGGCCCGCGCCGAGGCCGACGCGCTTGACCGCGTCGCTCAGCTCGACCGACAGGTAGACCACGGTCTGCTTGCGCAGCAGCTCACGGGTGCCGTCGTCGAGGATCGCGCCGCCGCCCAGGGCCAGCACGCCGTCGAAGGACTCCAGGGCCTCGGCGATCGTGCGGCGTTCCAGGGCGCGGAACGCCTCTTCGCCGTCGTCGATGAAGATCTCGGGGATGGGCTTGCCCGCATCGACCTCGATGATCGCGTCGGCGTCGGCGAACGGCACGCCCAGCAGCTGGGCGACCGCGGCGCCGATGGTCGACTTGCCGGCGCCGGGGGCGCCCACGAACACGGCCCGCGGCGCCATCAGCGGATGACCAGGGTGTCGAGGTAGCTCGCGAGGTTGCGGCGGATCTCGCCGACCGAGTCGCCGCCGAACTTCTCGACCGCGGCCTCGGCCAGGGTCAGCGCGACCATCGCCTCGGCCACCACGGCTCCGGCCGGCACGGCACAGACGTCGGAACGCTGGTTGATCGCGGTGGCGGGCTCGCCGGTGGTGATGTCGACCGTCTGCAGCGCCCGGTTGAGCGACGAGATCGGCTTGAGCGCGGCCCGCACCCGCAGCGGCTCGCCGTTGGTGATGCCACCCTCGAGGCCGCCGGCGCGGTCGGTGATCCGCTTGACGCCGTCGGCGGTGGGGATGATCTCGTCGTGGGCGACCGAGCCGCGCGAGCGGGCCTGGGTGAAGCCGTCGCCGATCTCGACACCCTTGACCGACTGGATCGACATGAGTGCGGCGGCCAGACGGGCGTCGAGCTTGCGGTCCCACTGCACGTGCGAACCCAGGCCCGGCGGTACGGCGTAGGCCAGCACCTCGACGATGCCGCCCAGCGTGTCGGCGTCGCTCTTGGCCGCGTCGACCTCGGCCACCATGCGCGCGCTGGCCTCGGGGTCGAGGCAGCGCAGCGGGTCGGCGTCGATGCGGTCGAAGTCTTCGGGGGTCGGGATCAGGCCGCTCTTGGCCGCGACCGAACCCAGCTCGATCACGTGCGAGACGATCTCGATGCCGAGCGCCTGCTTGATCAGGGCCTTGGCGACCACGCCGACGGCGACCCGCGCGGCCGTCTCGCGGGCGCTGGCGCGTTCGAGGATCGGGCGGGCGTCGGTGTGCGCGTACTTCTGCATGCCGGCCAGGTCGGCGTGACCGGGGCGCGGGCGGGTCAGCGGCGCGTTGCGGGCCTGCGCGGCGAGCTCGTCGGGGTCGACCGGGTCGGCCGCCATGACGGTCTCCCACTTGGGCCACTCGGAGTTGGCCACCCGGATCGCGACGGGGCTGCCCAGCGTGAGCCCGTGCCGGATGCCGCCGATCACCTCGACGACGTCCTGCTCGAACTTCATGCGGGCGCCGCGGCCGTAACCCAGCCGGCGGCGCGCGAGATCACGGCCGATCTCGGCGGTCGTCACCTCCACCCCGGAGGGAACGCCCTCGAGCAGGGCGACGAGAGCCGGGCCGTGCGATTCACCTGCGGTAAGCCAGCGCAACACGGGTCACAGTCTGGCATGCCGCCGACACGCGTCGCTGCCCCGCCCCGCCCTCATCCCGCCTGACGAGCAGCGGCGGCGGCGAACAGGGCGGCGCGCATGGCCTCCTCGGGGGCCGGGGTGACGCCGGTGAACTGTTCGAACTGGCTGAGGGCCTGGGCCAGCAGAAGGTCAAGACCGGACAGCACGGGTACGCCGTGAGCCTGCGCGTCGGCCGCCAGAGGTGTCGGCCACGGGTCGTAGATCGCGTCGAACAGCACCGTGCCGTCGCGCCACGCCACCTGTCCGGCCAGGTGGTCGGCGGCGCCCTTGGGCACGGTGGAGACCACCGCGTCGGCCCCGAACGCGGCTCCCGCAAGATCCCAGGACACCCCGAGAAGGGCGATGCCGAGGGTTTCCGCCACGGGCACCAGTTCCTCGCGGGCCGAGGGGCGACGGGTCACCACGGTGACAGCCGACGCGCCGAGCTGAGCCGCCGCGGCCAGGGCGGCGCGAGCGGTTCCGCCGCCGCCGAGCACCGTCACCGACGGGGACGGCTTGAGGCCGGCGTCGCGCAGCACACGCACCATGCCGGCCACGTCCGTGTTGTCGGCCTGCCAGGTGCCGTCGTCACGGCGTACGAGGGTGTTGGCCGCACCGACCGCCACCGCGACCGGGGTCGCCACCGCGGCCAGGCGCAGGCCCTCCTCCTTGAGCGGCATGGTCAGTGACAGCCCGGCCCACTCGGGGCCGAGGCCGCTCACCAGCGAGGCCAGGCCGGCCTCGGCGCACTCGAAGGACGAATAGGCCCAGTCCGGCAGCCCCGCCGCCGCGTAACCGGCGTTGTGGATCACCGGCGACAGCGAGTGGGCGATCGGCTGACCGCACACGGCGGCGCGGTGGGACGGGGTCGCGGTCACGCCGACAGGCTACTTCCGGTTCTTGCAGTTCAGGTCGATGCCGTTCGCGCACGCCTTGGTGATGTTCTTCTCGTGCTCGGCGTCGGTGACGGCGAAGGCCGAGTTGCCCGCCTTGTCGACGGCCACGAAGAACAGCCAGGGTCCGCTCGCCGGCTTCATCGCGCCCTCGAGCGCCGCCTTGCCCGGGTTGTCGATCGGGCCCGGCGGCAGGCCGGACTGGCTCACCGAGTTGTACGGGTTCTTCGGGTCGTTGAGCTCCTGCGGCGAGAGCTGGCCGGAGTGCTTGGCCGCGCTGCCCTTGAGCTGGAGCCAGTAGTTCGCCGTCACGTCGAACTGCAGCGGCATGGCCGGTTCCTGCTTGTACGTGCGGTTGTAGGCGACCCGGGCGATCTTCGGCAGGTCTTTGGCGACGCCGGACTCGGCCTCGGCCAGCGACGCCACGATCAGCGCCTCGAACGGGGAGACCGACAGGTTCTTCTGCACGGTGTCGACGAAGCCGAGCTCGGTGACGGTGTCGACGAACCGTCCGACCATCACCTCGAGGATCGCCTGCGCGTCCATCTTGGGGTCGAACTCGTACGTGTCGGGGAACAGGAAGCCCTCGACCGTCTTCTTGGCTGCCTTGCCGTCACGGCGGTTGAAGAAGTAGTCGGGGACGCCCAGCCCGACCGGGTCCTTCGCGGCCTGCACGAAGTCGTCTTCCGGGATCTTGGTGGCCTTGGAGAGCAGCTCGAACGTCTGCATCATCGTCAGGCCCTCGCGGAACGTGACGCCCTTGGTGACGCGGGCCTTGGGGTCGAGAAGCAGGGTCACGGCGCTCTCGGCCGACATCTGCTTCTTCATGTTGTAGGTGCCAGACTGGATGTTCTTGCCCTTGGGGTTCGCGTCCGCGGCGTTGACGAAGGCCTTGGTGCTCTTGACGACGTCGACGTCGACCAGGCTGTTGCCGATCTCGGTGAGCGTCGAGTTCTGCTCGATCGTCACCTGAACGGCCTCGCCGCCCGTGCCGTCGTAGTCGGCGGCGGTGAAGAAGCCCTTGACCTTGTTGTAGCCGAAATAGACACCACCACCGAGGGCAGCAAGCAGGACAAAAGCCATCACGAAGGCGATGCCGGACTTACCCGTGCTCTTCTTGCCGCCGCGACCCCGGCGATGCCGGGGTTTCGTCTTGTCGGCGTGCTCATCGAACGCCAGGTCCAGCTCGTCGATCATCTCTGCCTCCGCTGCGCGTCCAGCCAGCTCTGCAGGATCTCCACCGCGGCCGCCTGGTCGACGACCGCGCGTTGGCGCTTCCCACGGACGCCACGTTCGGCCAGCCTACGGGTTGCGACCACCGTCGACATCCTCTCGTCCGCCAGAACGACCGGAACCGCGCCGGCCGTGGCCGCCAGTCGCCCGGCGTACGCACGAATGTCGATGGCGGCGGGTCCCTCGGCTCCGTTGAGGCGAACCGGGAGCCCCACCACGATCTGCACCACCTCGTGTTCCCCCACGAGGCGAACGAGCTCAGCTATATCGCCAGGCACGGCATCATCGGCCGCACCCATGTCACGGGGCACCGTGACCAGGGGGGTGGCCAGGATCCCGTCAGGGTCGCTGATCGCGACCCCGACGCGCACCTTACCGACATCGACGCCCAGTCGCCTACCCCGCGACAGCGCGCTCATCTGGCCAACCTCCCCCGTACGGCCGCCCTGACCACCGCCCCTAAAGCGGAATTAAGGCAGCCATTCCACCACTGTCACGCGGTGGTTTCGCCCACCGCCTTCTCCACCGCCGCCAGGAGCGAGGGAACCTGGTCGGCCGGAACGCCGCCACCCTGCGCCAGGTCGGCGTTGCCGCCACCCCGGCCGGACAGGGCGCCCTTGACCAGATCGGCCGCGGAGAGCCCGCGGTCCTTCGCCGCTCCGTTGAGCGCAACGATCAGCGACGCCTTTCCGTTCGCCCGGGCCGCCACCGCGACGACCGCGGGACGAACCGTGTCGATCTTGCCGCGGATCTCCTGAGCCAGCGTACGCACGTCGTTGCCGGCCGCGCCCTCGGGAGCCTCGGCACCGACGAACGCCACACCGCGCAGGTCCTTGGCCTGGGCCGCGAGCGCGCCGGCGCCACCGAGGACCATCTGCGCGCGCATCTTCTCGAGTTCCTTCTCGGCGTCGCGCAGCGCGGTGACCGTCTGCTCGACCCGGTCGGCGACCTGGTCGCCGGGCACCCGGAACAGCTCGGCCAGACGGGCCACCAGCAGGTGTTCCTTGGCCAGGAAGCCGAACGCGTCGATGCCGACGAGCGCTTCCACGCGACGTACGCCGGAACCGATCGACGACTCGTTGAGGATCTTCACCAGGCCCAGCTGACCCGAGCGTGACACGTGGGTGCCGCCGCAGAGTTCACGCGCGTAGTCGCCGACTTCAACCACACGGACCTCGTCGCCGTACTTCTCACCGAACAGCGCCATCGCGCCCAGCCGGCGCGCTTCCTCCTGGGAGGTGATGAACGCGTGCACCTCGAGGTCACGCAGCAGCACCTCGTTGACCTGCTGCTCGACGTCGTGCAGCACCGTGGGCGAGACGGCCCCGGGCGTGTTGAAGTCGAACCGCAGGCGGCCCGGCGCGTTCAGCGAACCGGCCTGGGTCGCCGACTCGCCGAGGAACGCGCGCATGGTCTGGTGGATCAGGTGGGTCGCGGTGTGCGAGCGCGAGATGGCCCGGCGCCGGGTCACGTCGATCTCGGCCTCGGCCGATTCGCCCGTCCGCACCTCGCCGCGGATCACCCGCGCCTTGTGCACGATCAGGCCCGGCAAGGGCTGCTGCACGTCGACGACCTCGAGCTGACCGCCGCCGACCTTGATCACACCGGTGTCAGCCTGCTGACCGCCGCCCTCGGCATAGAACGGGGTGGTGTCGAGCACCAGCTCGACGAAGTCACCCTCGCCGGCCACCTCGAGCGCGCCCCCGCCACCGATCAGCGAGCGGACCCGCGATTCCCGGGTGACCTCCTGATAACCGGTGAACTCGACCGGGCCACCAAGATCAAGCGCGTTCCGGTACGCACTGAGGTCGGCATGCCCCGTCTTGCGCGCGGCCGCGTCCGCCTTGGCGCGGGCCCGCTGGTCGGCCATCAGACGGCGGAACCCGTCCTGGTCGACCTCCAGGCCCTGCTCCTGCGCGATCTCGAGGGTCAGGTCGATCGGGAAGCCGTACGTGTCGTGCAGCTGGAACGCCTGGTCGCCGCTGAGCGCCTTGCCGCCCTTGGCCCGGGTGTCGCTGATCGCGGTGTCGAGGATGGTCGTGCCCGCCCGCAGCGTGGACAGGAACGCGTCCTCCTCGGCGTACGCGTACGTGGAGATGCGGCCGAACTCCTCGGCCAGCTCCGGGTAGGACGGCGCCATGCAGTCCCGCGCCACCGGCAGCAGCTCGGGCAGCGCCCGCTCCTGCCAGCCGAGCAGGCGGATCGCCCGGATCGCGCGGCGCATGATCCGGCGGAGCACGTAGCCGCGGCCCTCGTTGGCGGGCGTGACGCCGTCGCCGATCAGCATCAGCGCCGTGCGTACGTGGTCGGCGATCACCCGCAGCCGTACGTCGTCGGGGTGGGACTCGCCCGCGATGTGCCCGGACTTCGCACCGTACTGCTTGCCGGTCATCTCGGCCGCACGGTCGAGAATCGGGCGGACCTCGTCGATCTCGTACAGGTTGTCGACGCCCTGCAGCAGCGCCGCGACACGCTCCAGACCCATGCCGGTGTCGATGTTCTGCTTGGGCAGGTCACCGACGACCGTGAACTCCGACTTCGACTTCACGTCGGTGATCTCGTACTGCATGAAGACCAGGTTCCAGTACTCCATGAACCGGTCCTCGTCGACCTCGGGGCCGCCGTCCTTGCCGTACTCGGGGCCGCGGTCGTAGAAGAGCTCCGAGCACGGGCCGGCCGGGCCCGGGATGCCCATCGACCAGTAGTTGTCCTTCTTGCCGCGGCGCACGATCCGCGACTCCGGGACACCGATCGCCTTCCAATAGCCGAAGGCCTCGTCGTCGTCGAGGTAGACGGTCGGCCAGATGCGCTCGGGGTCGAGCCCGAAGCCGCCCTGCTCGATCGGATTGGTCGACAGCTCCCAGGCGAGCTTGATCGCGCCCTCTTTGAAGTAGTCGCCGAACGAGAAGTTGCCGTTCATCTGGAAGAACGTGCCGTGCCGGGACGTCTTGCCGACCTCGTCGATGTCGGGCGTGCGGATGCACTTCTGCACGCTGACCGCGCGCTTGAACGCGGGGGTGCGCTGGCCCAGGAAGTAGGGCACGAACTGCACCATGCCGGCGTTGATGAACAGCAGGTTGGGGTCGTCGATAGCGGGCAGCGGGGCACTCGGCACGACCGTGTGCCCGTTGGCCTCGAAATGCGCCAGATAGCGCCGCTTGATCTCCGCCGTCTTCATCGGTTCCCCTCCTGGCCGTCCTGGCCGTCCTCGTCCTCGTCGACGTAGAGCTCGCCCTCGGCGAACGCCTTGTTGATCTGTTCCTCGCGTTCGGCCGCGTTGATGCGCACGTCATCCACGAAGCTACGCACCGACTCGACCAGGCCGCCAGCGGATTGCGACAGCGAGGTGGCGATGCCGGTGGGGGTGAACTCGTTCGCCTTCTGGGTGAGTTTGCGAACGACGATGGCGCCGACGGCGAGGCCGACACCCAGCCAGAGCAGCCGCTTCATGGCGGGTTGGTTCCCTTCTGACGTCTCAGGGTTGTTCCGGGCGGCGGCGACCCGCTCGGGCCGCGGCCGTTAGCGGCGAGCGGCCTTGCGGCGCTGCTTCATGGTCTCGCGGATCTCGCGGGCCTCGTCGGCGTTGCGGCGCGCCTGGACGGTCTTGCGCAGGCCGTACCCGAACGAGGCCACCTTGACCAACGGGTTGGCCGCGGCGGCGGCCACGACGGTGGACAGGTTCGCCACGTTCGCGGTGACGTGCGCGGCGTGCTCGGTGATCGTGTCGACCTTGCCGAGCTGGACGTTGACACCGTCCAAAGAGACCTGCACCTGGCCCAGCGCGACGTTCACGCCCTTGACGGTCTCGTTGACGTCGCTCAGCAGCGGGCCGGTGCGGTCGGTCACGTCATTGATCGCCCTGGTCGCGGCGTCGACCGTGCGCCCCAGCTTGAGCAGCGGAACGGCGAGCACGATGACGAGCATCAGAAAGGCGCCCGCCGCGATCAGGCCTGCAATTTCTCCGGCGTCCATCAGGCGCTTCTCCCTTACAAGGTCACGGGTGGGCGGGTCAACGTGCAGACCCTACCGTCCGTGACCACAGCCCGCGTCACGACGCCGTGGGTGTCGGCTCCAAGAGGGGATCATTCGACAGCACCGGGTCGGGTGTCTCGCCGGTGAACGGGCTCACGTCGGTGTCCGGCTTGCCCCGGGTGTCGGCGATCGCGGTCTGCACCTTGATGCTCACGGCCGACCCGTCGCACTCGCCCTTGGCCGGCACGGTCGGGGCCACCGAACCCGCCACGGCCGGGTCGTTCGCGGCGACCTGGTCGACCGCGCAGTCCGGCGGGCTGACCCGCAGGTCCAGTGTGAACTCGTCGCGGCGGAAGCAGGTGTAGGTGGTGTTCTTGGGGTCTATCGCCTGCTCCGGGCAGTCCCCCACCTTCCACGGCTTCCACCCGGCGGCGGTCAGGGCCGAGGTGTAGACGGCGGTCGTCTCGGTGAACGACTTCTGCGAGTCCGCGGTGCGTTCCCGGAACGTGCAGTCCTCGAAGCACCACCGGCTGCCGTAGCTCTGGTCGTCGACCTTCTGCTCGGCCCACGAGGGCACGTCGAGCGAGTCGAGCGAGCCGAAGACCGGGTCGTTGCTCGCGGCGCGCATCCCGAAGAAGGCCGGCAGCACGACCAGCACCACGACGGCCAGGGAGACCAGCGTCACCACGCGCAGCTTGCGCTGGGAGCGCATCTGCTCACGGATGCCGCTGACGCCGCCCGAGGTCGTGGCCGGCTTCTCGTCGTTGTTGAGGGCGGCCTTGGCCGCGGCCGCCTTGGCGCCGACAACCGGGGAACTGGCCTCCGGGTGCGGGCGCACGGGCGTGTCGACGGCGGCGCGCCCGGGGGCGGCGGGGCGGGCTCCCGGGGGTGGGGCCACCTTGGCGGCCCCTACCGGCGCTACCGAGGCCGCGCCGGCCGAGGCGCCGACCGAGGCCGCACCGCTTGCGACGCGCGCCGAAGCCGCGCCTACCGAAGCCGCGCCGGCGGCGCCCACTGAGGCGGCGGCGCGCACCTGGGCGGCGCCACTGGCACCGCGGGCCGGTGCCGAGCCGGTGGGGTCCTCGGACCCGTGCCGCGAGACCGCGCCTACGGAGGCGGCGCCGCTCGCAGCCCGTGCGGGGCCGTCGGAGTCGTCCGAACCATGCCGTGAGGTGGCGCCGCCCGGGCCACCGGAATTGTCCGAGCCATGCCGCGAAGCGTTGCCGCCCGCACCACGCCCGGGGCCGTCGGCGTTGTCCGAGCCGTGCCGCGAAGTGGCGCCGCCCGCGCCGCGCGGCGGGCCGTCGGCATCGTCGGATCCGTGGCGCGACGCGCCACCGCGCACCGGCGCGGAAGCGCCGGAATCATCGGACCCACGGCGTGACGCACCGCCGACCGACGCGGCGCCACTCGCACCGCGGGCCGGGTCTTCTGAGCCGTGCCTCGAAGCAGCGCCGTTCGCACCGCGCGCCGGGCCGTCGGAATCGTGTCGTGATGCGGCGGCACCGGCCATGCCGCCCACCACTGCGGCGCCGGCTGCTGCTGCCCGCCCTCCGCGGCCGCCCGGGGCCATGCCACCGGCCCCGGCGGCGTTCGGGTTACGGCCCTGACCGCGACCACGCGGACCACGCGCAGGACCGGTCGAGTTTCCCGGTTCGAGCTGCGGCTGCCCCGGGACGGCCTGGGCCCGCGACAGCTGCCCGTACTCCCCCGGAACCTGGTCGGCGTCGCTCTGCTGGGGCGGGCGCGGAACGCTCTGGGCACGGGAGAGCTGCCCGTACTCGCCCGGAACCGGCGGCTGCTGCCCGTAGACGTTCTTCGAGGGCTGCCCCGGCGAGACCGGACCCGCGGGCGACTGCCCATACACGCCCGGGCCGGACTGTCCCGGCGTGCCTGACCCGGACGGGGGCTGACCGTAGGGGCCGGACTGTCCCGGCCCAGTTGAGGGCTGACCGTAGGGGCCGGACTGTCCCGGCCCGGACGGGGGCTGGCCGTAGGCGGTCGGGCCGGACTGTTCCGGCCCCGCCGGGGGCTGGCCGTAGGGGCCCGGCTGGCCCGAAACCGGTCCGGCCGGGGACGAGCCGTACGTGCCGGGGGCCTGACCGGGTTGCGGCTGCCCGTAGGCGCCGTGCGGCTGACCGGGCGAGACCGGGCCGGCCGAGGGCTGTCCCGGGGAGACGGGCCCGGCCGGGGACTGACCATAGACGTTCTGGCTGGGTGAGACCGGGCCGGCCGGCGGGCGGCCGTAGACGTTCGGGGACGGCTCTTCCGATGGAGGCGGCGAGATCTGACCCGTGCCCCCGCGGCCGCCCTGCTGGCCGGGGCTCTGCGGGCGAGGCTGCCCCGGCGGCGGCCCGCTGCGCTGGGGAACGCGGCCCGAGCCTTCGCCGGGCCGAGGGATCACTCCCGAGGTCTGCCCGGCCATGGCGCCGGCCCGACCGGGGACGGCCGGGGTCCGCACACCTTCACGACCCGGCACCACCGGCGGCACGACGGCGGCCGCGGCGCGCACGGGCCCGGTCGACCCGGGTGCGGCCGCCGGGAAGCTGCCGGTGTGTCCCGACATGCCGGTTCCGCCTTGGGAGCCGCGTCCGCCCTGTCCACGACCCGGGGGGTTGCCCTGACCCGGACCGTCCGGCTGACCACCACGACCCTGCGGACCGCCCTGACCTGGACCGCCCGGGTGGCCGCCTCGCCCCTGCGGACCGTCCTGTCCTGGACCGCCTGGGTAGTCGCCACGACCTTGAGGGCCAGCCTGTCCCGGCACGCCTGGCTGGCCGCCACGGCCCTGCGGCCCGTCCTGGGGGCCGACCTCGGGCCCGGAGCCGCCGTGGCGCGAGATGTTCTGGCTGGTGCCGCCTGGTTCCGGCGCTCCCGGGCGCGGGCCGCCCTGGGCAGGCGCGCTTCCCCGCCCACCCCGGCGGCCACGCTCGCCCGGCTCGCCACCGGCGCGGCGGCTGCGGTCGCTCGATTCGAGGGTGCCGTGCCGGCCGGTGTGCTCGCCCGGCTCGTTCTCGCCGCGGCCGTGTCGACCGCCGGGGCCGGAATAGCCCGGACCGCCTCCGGGGGCACCGGAAACCGGGCGGCCGGAACCGCCGTATTCACCCGGCGCCGAACCGCGCCCACCGTAAGCGGCCCCATCTGGAGCACCAGAAACCGGACGACCAGAAGCGCCGTACTCACCCGGGGCCGAACCGCGCCCACCATAGGCAGCCCCATCCGGAGCACCTGAGACCGGACGGCCAGAAGCGCCGTACTCACCCGGCGCCGAACCGCGCCCACCGTAAGCAGCCCCATCCGGGGCACCGGAAACGGGACGCCCGGAGCCGCCGTATTCGCCCGGCGTCGAGCCGCGCCCGCCGTAGGCGGCCCCGCCCGAAACCGGACCGCCGAAGCCCGCAGCCCCGGGCGCACCGGGATCGGGGTGACCGGCGCCGCCGGGGGCGCCGGAAACGGGACGGCCCGCACCGGGGGCGCCGGAGACCGGGCGGCCGGCGCCGCCGTCGCTGTGGAAGCGGTCGCGGCCGCGGGTCGGAACGCCGGGAGACACCGGGCGTGAGGCCGGGGAGACCGGTCGCACGGCGGGAACTTCGGGCGCGTTGCCCGAGAGCGGGACGACCGCGGCCGCGCCGGAATCGCGCGGGTCGGGGTTGTGCCGGCCCGGGGCGGCAGCCCGGCCGCCCTGCGGCGGAGCGCCGTAGGGCGTGCCGCCCTGCGGCGAGCGGCCGTATGCCTGCGGGTCGCCCGGCGGGGAATCCTGCGGAGGAACTCCGGCCCGGCCCGGAACCGGGGCGCCGGGGCGGCCTCCGGAAACCTGACCCGGCTGCGCGGGTGGAACAGCGCCAGGGCCGCCGACCGGGCGACCTCCAGACATCTGGCCCGGCTGCGCGGGCGGAACAGCGCCAGGGCCGCCGACCGGGCGACCTCCAGACATCTGGCCCGGCTGCGCGGGCGGAACAGCGCCGGGACCGCCGACCGGGCGGCCCCCAGAGATCTGGCCCGGCTGCGCGGGCGGAACAGCGCCGGGACCGCCGACCGGGCGGCCTCCCGAAATCTGGCCGCGCGAGGACTGGCCCGGGCCTTGGCCCGGCTGCGCTGGTGGAACAGCACCCGGAGCACCGGGCGGAACGGCGCGCGCACCAGGCGGAACAGCGCCGGGAGGACCGGACGGGGCAGCGCCGGGACGCGGGACGGCACCGGAGCGCTGACCGGGGCGGCCGGGACCGGGACCGGCGGCGGGGAACTCGCCGCTGTCACCCTCCCAGCCGGGCGCGGGAAGGTCGTCGGCGGGCGCGTCGTCGGGGCCGGGCGCGACGCGGCCCGACTTGCTGTAGCGCGTCTCGCCCGCGAGGGTGCCGGGGCCGATGGCGGAACGCTGCGCCTTGGCCGTGCGCAGGTCGTCGAGCCAGCCTGTCTCCTCCTGGGAGACGACCTCGGGCTCGGCCGGCTCGGGCCGTCCACGGCCGAACCGGCGCCCCTTCCGCCCGCCGCCCTGCTCGTTGCGCAGGTCAGCGTCGTCGTCGGGCCGTTCGGCACCGCGCGGGGTCACGGCTGTTCCTCTCCGGCTGCTGAGCCGCTGTCTTCGGCCGGCGGGGGCTTCCCCGCCGGGGCTTTCGGATCGGCGAGACTACCAGCCTCGCCTGTGGGCGCGCTCCCATCGGAAGCGTCCTCCACGGGAGCGGCGTCCGTCGATGCCACCCTGTCCGGCTCCGGATCAGCGCCGACGGGGGGATCGGTCTTCTCCGGTGTGATGCTCGCGGCAAAGCGTCCCTCATCGCGGCCCGCCGCACCACCCGCCGCGCGGTCCTGGGCGATCACCTGAGCGTCCCCCGTACGCGGTGTAGCCGCGCGACCACGGACGATGCGCCGGAGCCGCGGCACCCGCTCCCCGATCGCCCGTTCCGCGCCGTGATCGGTCGGCTGGTAATACTCCGCGTCCGCCAGATCGTCGGGCAGATACTGCTGCGTCACCACCCCGCGGGGGTCGTCGTGCGGATAGCGATAACCTCGGCCGTGCCCTAATCCGCGCGCGCCGGGGTAGTGCGCATCGCGCAGCGCCGGCGGCACCGATCCCCCGCGGCCCGCCCGCACGTCGGCCATGGCGGCCCCGATCGCGGTGGTGGCGCTGTTGCTCTTGGGGGCGGTGGCCATGTGGATCACGGCCTGGGCCAGGTTGAGCCCGGCCTCGGGCAGACCGATCAGCTGGACGGCCTGAGCGGCCGCGGTGGCCACGAGCAGCGCCTGCGGGTCGGCCATGCCGACGTCCTCGCTCGCGAAGATGACGATGCGCCGGGCGATGAACCGCGGATCTTCCCCGGCGACCAGCATGCGGGCCAGCCAGTGCAGGGCGGCGTCGGGGTCGCTGCCGCGCATGCTCTTGATGAACGCGCTGGTCACGTCGTAGTGCGCGTCGCCGTCCCGGTCGTAGCGCACGGCCGCCACGTCGACCGCCTTCTCGGCGGTGGCGAGGTCGATCTCCTTGACGCCCTGGGCCACGGCCGAACCCGCCGCGGCCTCGAGGGCGGTGAGCGCCTTGCGGACATCGCCGGAGGCCAGCCGTACGAGGTGCTCTTCGGCCTCTTCGGAGAGGGTGACCGCCCCGCCCAGCCCCCGCTCGTCGGCGACCGCGCGGCGCAGCAGGCCGCGGACGTCGTCGTCGTCGAGCGCGCGCAGGGTGAGCAGCACACAGCGGGACAGCAGGGGCGAGATGACTGAGAAGTACGGGTTCTCGGTCGTCGCCGCGAGCAGGGTGACCGTCCTGTCCTCGACGGCGGCGAGCAGCGAGTCCTGCTGGGTCTTGCTGAACCGGTGGACCTCGTCGATGAACAGGACCGTGGGCGCTCCGCCGTAGCGGCGCTCGCGACGGGCCGTGTCGATCACCGCCCGGACGTCCTTGACGCCCGCCGACAGCGCCGACATGGCGACGAACTTGCGGTTGGTGGCGCCCGCGACGAGGTGGGCGATCGTGGTCTTGCCGGTGCCGGGCGGCCCCCACAGGATCACCGACATCGGGCTGGCCCCGGTGACCAGCTGACGCAGCGGCGCGCCGGGGGCGAGCAGGTGTTCCTGGCCGACCAGCTCGTCGAGGGAGGCGGGCCGCATCCGCACCGGCAGGGGCGAGTCGGCGGCGGGCCGGGTGAAGCCGTCGGCCGGGCCCGGGGCCGGGGCGGAGGAAGCCCCCGGCTGCGCCACGGAGAAAAGGCCTTCAGCTGGTTCAGTCATCGGCGGAAACAGTACCGGCCCGCCTCTACGTGCCGGAAATGCACGTGGAGGGCGGGCCGGTGGCTCGGATGCTGACGCTCGGGAGCGCGTTCAGCCGCGGCCGGGGCGACGGCCGTAGAAGCGGCGGCCCGAGGAGCCGGTGCCCGTACGCGGGCCGCTGCCCACGCCGGCCAGGTAGAGCGCCAGCAGCAGGAAGCCGATCGAGGCCATGGTGGGGAAGTTGAACAGGTCGGGGGCGCCGAGGTTGGTGTCGAGCAGGTCGAGCAGGAGCCAGATACCGAAAACGACGGCGGCGGCGATGGCAAGCATTTATATCCTCCGGGGGTGAGAGCTCTGCCACGTCAGATACCCAGGAGGCGGTTCCGCCCAAACTCGCCGGTCAGGGCAACAAATTGATCGTGGTCAGTCGGCGAGCCGGAAGAACAGGTCGGTGCGCCACCTGTGCATGTCGGGCTCCTCGGCCGGGTTCGACATCAGCACCTCGAGGCGGCAGCCCCAGACCTCGCCGGTCGGGGTGGGCTGCATGTCGAACGCCAGGCCCTGGTCGCGGGCCCAGTCGAGCAGGCGGGCGGTGACCGCCATCAGCTCGTCGGGGTGGCCGACGTGGGTGACCGTGGCGTAGCGGCCCGCCGGCAGCATCTCGACGAACATCGGGGACGCCACCTCGACCGGCGCGGTGATCGGGATGCCGGCCTCGACGACCAGGTCGGCCGACATGTCGATCACGCGGTAGCGGAAGAACGGCGCCCCGGCGACCGGGACGCCGCGCTCGCCGAGACGGGCGAACATCGTCGGCAGGTGGTCGGCGACCCGCGCGAACTGGGTCATCGTGATGTTCTCGCGACGACCCACGTACGGCTGGGCGCCCAGCTCGACAATCTTCGGCTCCACCCGGCCAGTCTCACACGGCCGGCGGAACCGGGCTGGGTTCACACGATGGAGGAGACCGGCCGGAACGGGGTGCGCAGGATCGAGCGGGCCAGCGACGTGTCGAGCCGCACGTCGAGCGGGCGGGGCCCGAGCCCGCCGTCGGCGCTGAGCCCGACCGGCAGCGCGTCGGGGTCGAGGCCCCGGGCGCGGGCGACCAGCCGGCCGAACTCGGCCCGGTTGATCGCCTCGGGGCCGGCCACGTTGATGATGCCGGCGAAGCGCGAGTCGGCCAGTTCGAGCAGGGCCGCGGCCAGGTCGGCGACGTGGATCGGGCAGCGGATCTCGTCGCTGAACAGCATGCCGCGGTGACCGTTGAGCAGGCCCAGCACGAACGACTCGTGCCCGCTGGTGTCACCACCCCAGATCAGGGAGGTACGCACGATGACCGCCGACGGGTCGATCGCGGCCACCGCCGTCTCGGCCGCCGCCTTGGCCGCGCCGTAGAGGGAGACGGGGGTGGGCTCGTCGCTCTCGGTGTACGGCGTCGGGCGGCCGGCGTGCAGCGCGTCGGTCGAGACGTGCACGAGCCGGGCCCCGACCGCGACCGACTCGGCGGCCACTGTGCCCGCCCCGTCCGCCTCGACCCGCCAGCCGCCCCGTGTGCTGTTGATCACAAGCTTGGGCCGTACGGCGGAAATGAGCGCCCGCACCGCTTTGCGATCGGTGATGTCGACCGGCACCCACCCGCCCGCGGCGGTGGTGGCAGTGCCCACCACCGCCTGGTCGGTGGCCGTCGCCTGACGGGCCACTTCGGAACCAAGAAAACCGGAAGCGCCGAAGATGAGAGTGCTCATGGTCCGATCAGATCAGTTCGAGCGCTCCACGGGAACAGCCTGGCCGTCGGTGCCGGGGGTGCCGGCCGTCGGCTTGGGCTTGGCGTCGATGCCGGCCTCGAGCCGCTGCTGCGCGGTGATCGGGGTGGGCGCCGTGGTCAGCGGGTCGTAACCGCCGCGCGTCTTGGGGAACGCGATGACCTCGCGGATCGAGTCGTTGCCGGACAGCAGCATGCAGGTGCGGTCCCAGCCCAGGGCGATGCCGGCGTGCGGCGGCGGGCCGTACTTGAACGCCTCGAGCAGGAAGCCGAACTTGTCCTGGGCCTCCTCGGGCGAGATGCCGAGCAGGTCGAAGACCCGGCTCTGCACGTCGCCGCGGTGGATACGGACGCTGCCGCCGCCGATCTCGTTGCCGTTGACGACGATGTCGTACGCGTAGGCGAGGGCCTGGTCGGGCGCCTCCTCGAAGCGGTCCACCCACTCGTTGTTGGGCGAGGTGAACGGGTGGTGGACCGCGGTCCAGCCGCCCTCGTCGGTCTTCTCGAACATGGGCGCGTCGACCACCCAGCAGAACGCCCAGGCCGACTCGTCGATCAGGCCGGACCGCTTGGCGATCTCGATGCGGGCCGCGCCCAGCAGCTCCTGGGCCTCGCGGCGCTCGTTGGCGGCGGCGAAGAAGATCGCGTCTCCGGGCTTGGCGCCGACCGCGTCGGCCAGGCCGGACAGGTGCTCGGCGGAGAGGTTCTTGGCGACCGGGCCGCGGGCCTCACCGGTTTCGGCGTCGAGCACGACGTAGGCCAGGCCACGGGCGCCGCGCGCCTTGGCCCAGTCCTGCCAGCCGTCCAATTCCTTGCGGGTCTGCGAGGCGCCACCGGGCATGACGACCGCGCCCACGTAGCCACCGGCCGCGATGGCGCCGGCGAACACGCGGAACTCCGTGCCGCGCAGGTAGTCGGTGAGTTCGTTCAGCTCGACGCCGTACCGCAGATCGGGCTTGTCGGAACCGTAGCGGTTCATCGCGTCGGTCCAGGTGATGCGCGGGATCGGCAGCTGGACCTGGTAGTCGGCGAGCTCGCTCCACAGCTTGGAGACGATCTCTTCGCCGAGGGCGATGATGTCGTCCTGCGTGACGAACGACATCTCGATGTCGAGCTGGGTGAACTCGGGCTGCCGGTCGGCGCGGAAGTCCTCGTCGCGGTAGCACCGGGCGATCTGGTAGTAGCGCTCCATCCCCGCCACCATCAGCAGCTGCTTGAACAGCTGAGGCGACTGGGGCAGGGCGTACCAGGTGCCGGGCTGAAGGCGTACGGGAACCAGGAAGTCACGCGCACCCTCGGGAGTCGACCGGGTCAGGGTCGGCGTCTCGATCTCGTTGAAGTCACGGGCGTGCAGCACCTCGCGGGCGATCTGGTTGGCCCGCGACCGCAGCCGCAGCGCCTTGGCCGGGCCGGAGCGGCGCAGGTCGAGATAGCGGTACTTCAGGCGCAGGTCGTCGGAGGCGGTGACGGCGTCGTCGACCGGCAGGGGCAGCGGCGCGGCCTCGGAGAGCACGGTCAGCTGGGACGCCACGACCTCGATCTCGCCGGTGGCCAGCTCGGGGTTCGCGTTGCCCTCGGGGCGGGCGTTGACCTCGCCGACGACCAGCACGCAGAACTCGTTGCGCAGCGCGTGCGCGTCTTCCTCGCGGAAGACCACCTGGACCACGCCCGAGGCGTCGCGCAGATCGACGAAGATGACCCCGCCGTGGTCGCGCCGCCGGGCCACCCAGCCGGCGAGCGTCACCGTCGTGCCGGCGTCGCTCGCGCGAAGGGTGCCGGCTTCATGGGTACGGATCACGGGAAGGTCTCCTCACAGCTGTCACAGGGCCACCCGACATTCTGTCAGGGACGCCCGGCGCGACCGCCGTCAGCCCGCCACTTTCCAGGACGTAGCCCGCATACCAGCGGTCCCGGTCCGGCCCACATCGGTGATCTCGACCAGCGCCATGCGGGCCGGGGCGGCCGCGGTGAGCACGCAGAGCACGGTCCCCTTCCGTACGGGAATGCTCGCCCCCGGCCCGATGGGACTGGTGCGGATCGCCTTGGCGCACCCGGCGGCGTCAGTGTCGTTGCTCTTGACCTGGCTGCCGGCGGCCGCGCCCGCCCCCAGGGTCAGGCTGGGCGGCTGATCACCGCAGCGGCTGTCGTAGCGCAGGTCGCTGACCTTCTCGGCGGCGTTCGACCGGGGTTCGTCGAGGTCGAGGAAGAGCACCGCCGAGCAGCCCACCTGCACCCGGAGCGGTTCCTGGGCGTACGAGACGTCGAAGCCGTCCCCCGTAGGCGCGACGGCGGCCGGGGGCGGTGGCGGCGGCTGGAGCGCGGCCCGGGCCAGGTAGGACGCCCGCCAGGCGACGAAGATGGCGACGCCGGCGACGTTGAGGGCGAACAGCGCCACCAGCGTGGCCAGGAAGACACCCCAGTTGCGGCGCTTGACGACACGGCGGGCCCCGATCGGTTCGGTCGGGCCGTCCGGGATGGGTGTCTCGGCCTCCTTGGCGGTCCGGTTCATCGGGTAGGGGTTGCGGGGCTTGGGCGGGGTGCTGTCACTGGCCGTGCGGAACGTGGACATCGGGCGGCTCCGAGGGGTCGGCAAACCGGGTGCAACGACCCTAAAGCGGCCACCGGCGGCGGACCCATCCCCCGGCGAGGGGACAAGGTCATCGGCGCCTCCGGTCGTAGTATTCCCTGGTGGCGCCCGACCGGATCGATCAACAGATCCTGCACGCGTTGCAGTTGTCCCCGCGGGCACCGTTCGCCCGCATCGCCTCGGTGATCGGCGTCTCGGAGCAGACCGTCGCCCGCCGCTATCAGCGCCTGCGCACCACCGGCGTGGTCCGGGTGCTGGCCCGGGCCAACCCGACCCGGCTGCCCGGCAAGTCGTACTGGACGCTGCGCATCGGCTGCCGCCCCGGCACGGCGGCGACGCTGGCCGACGCGCTGGCCCGCCGCGACGACACCTCCTGGGTCAGCATCGGGGCGGGCGGCGCCGAGATCACCTGCCAGGCGCTGGTCGACGACCAGCAGGCCGGCCTGCTGCACCACCTGCCCCGCGCGTCCAACGTGCTCACCTTCACCGCCCACCAGCTGCTGCACCGGTTCGTGGGCCGCGGCGAGTCCGACTGGATCGCCCCCGGCCACGAACTCGACGACGCCCAGCGGGCCGCCCTGCTGGAAGGCGTCGCCACGGTCACGCACGACCGGTCGGTGCAGGTCGAGGAGGCCGACGCCCCGCTGCTGGACGCCCTGGCCCGCGACGGCCGGGCCAGCTGGGCGGCCCTGGCCGCGGCCACCGGCTGGACCCAGCGCCAGGTCGCGCTGCGGGTGGCCACGCTGACCACGGCCGGGGCGGTCTACTTCGACCTCGACGTGGCCAGCTCGGCGGTCGGCATCCACACGGTGGCCAACCTGTGGTTCACGGTCGCGCCGGCCGACCTGGCCGCGGTCGGCGCCCAGCTGGCCGACCACACCGAACTGGCGTACGCGGCGGCGGTCACCGGCCGAACCAACCTGATGGCGTCGGCGATGTGCCGCGACGCGGCCGCGCTCTACCACTACCTGACGACCAAGGTGGCGGCCATCCCGGGCGTGCAGGCGGTCGAGACGGTGCCGCTGCTCACCCGGGTGAAGCAGGCCCACTTCCTGATCCAGAACGGCCGCGTCCACGAGCCGCGGCGGCCAGCACCATGACCGCCCGCGGAACCGCGGCGTCGCTGATGTTGCCGTAACCGAGCACCAGACCCGGCGGCCCCGGCGCGACCCGGTAGTCGGCCAGCGTCATCACGTCGACCCCGGCGGCGCGGGCGGCGGCGGCCGTCGCGCCCTCGTCGAGCCCGGGCCACGAGCAGACCACGTGCAGGCCCGCCGAGACGCCCTGCGCCGAACCGTCCGGCAGGTGCCCGGCCAGGGCTTCGATCAACAGGTCACGGCGGGTCCGGTACCGCTGACGGGCCCGGTGCAGATGCCGGTCGTACCGTCCGGCGGCCACGAACCCGGCGAAGGCCGCCTGATCGATCGCGGCCGCCCCGACGCCGTCCTCCAGGGCCGGCCGCCATCGGGGCGGCGCGACCGCCCAGCCGACACCGACCGCCGGCGCCAGGGTCTTGTGGGCCGAGCCGACCAGCACCACACGGGACGGGTCGAGGCCCTGCAGACAGCCGACGGGCTTGCGGTCGTAGCGGAACTCGCTGTCGTACTCGTCCTCGACGACCACGCCGTCCACCGACCGCGCCCAGTCGATCAGGGCCGCGCGGCGCGACGGCGACAGGACCGCGCCCGTCGGGAACTGGTGGGCCGGCGAGAGCAGCACCGCCCGTACGGGGGAAGGGATCTCGGCCACCCGCATGCCGTCACCGTCGACCGGAACCGGCCAGGGCCGCAGGCCCGAGGCCGTCGTTATGTCCCGCAGGGTGCCCCAGCCCGGATCCTCGACGGCGATCGACGTGTGTCCGGCGGCGGCCAGGCCTCGGCACAGCCGGCCCACCGCGTCGCGGATGCCCCCGCACACCACCACCGAGCCCGGATCGGCGACGGCGGACCGGGACCGGGTCAGATACTCGGCCAGGACGGCCCGGAGCTCGGGGTGGCCGCCGGGTGGCAGATAGCCGAGGTCAGCCGTGGCGGCGGCCCGGGCCAGCGCGTCGGCCCACTGGCGGCGCGGGAAGAAACGCAGATCCGGAAGGCCGGGCGCGAGATCAAGAGAGGGTCGGGATGGTCGGGATGGTCGGGATGGTCGGTGCGGAGGCCCGGAGGCGGTTCCGGGCGACCACCGCACCCGGGTCGCCGAGCCGGTGCGGCCCTCGACGTAGCCCTCGGTCGCCAGCTGTGCGTACGCCTGCGTGACCACCCACCGCGAACAGCCGAGGGACGCGGCCAGCGCTCGGCTCGGCGGCAGCGCCGCGCCTGTCGGCACCCGGCCGGAGCGGATGGCCGACCGCAGTGCGGACGTCAAGGCGGCGTGCCGCGGACCTCGGGAGGGCAGTTCGAGCAACGTCTCCCAGGCCAGATTGGTATGGGAATCCGGCATGAAATCGGATCGTAGAGACAGACCGATCCGGACGTACGGTCGGCTCATGCGCTATCGATTTCTGGGCCGTACGTCGCTGGCCGTCAGCGAGCTCTGCCTCGGGGCGATGACCTTCGGGCGGGAGGCCGACGAGCAGGTCAGCGTCCGCATGATGGACCGCTTCGCCGAGGCCGGGGGCACCTTTCTCGACACCGCCGACGCCTACGGGGGCGGTCGGAGCGAAGAGATCGTGGGCCGCTGGCTCAAGGGCCACGACCGCGCCGACTGGGTGATCTCGACGAAGGTGCGCTGGGGTCCCGGCGGCAACCGGGAGGGCCTGGGCCGCAAACACGTCATGGCCGCCGTCGAGGGCAGTCTGCGGCGGCTCGGCACCGACCACATCGACCTCTACCACGTGCACGGCTGGGATCCGGCCGTGTCCGTCGAGGAGGTGGTGCGCACACTCGACCTGCTGGTGACCAGCGGCAAGGTGCGTCATCTGGCGGTGAGCAACTGGGCCGCCTGGCAGATCCAGAAGGCCCTTGGCGTCGCCGACAAGCGCGGCTGGGAGCCGTTCTCCGCGATCCAGCCGCGGTACAACCTGCTCGACCGTGAGTTCGAATGGGAACAGGGCCCGCTCGCGGCCGACGCCGGGCTGGGTGTGCTGCCGTGGAGCCCGTTGCGCGGCGGATGGCTCACCGGGCGGTACGTCCGCGGTGGTTCGGCGCCGGCGGGCAGCCGCGTCGGCATGGCCGAGGCCGAGAACTGGGGCGAGAGGTGGGGCGTCTACGACAACGACCGCACGTGGCGGATCCTCGACGAGCTGGCCGCGGTGGCTCGGGACGCCGGACGGGAGCAGGCTCAGGTGGCTCTGAACTGGCTGCTCGGGCGACCGACGGTCACGGCCCCGATCATCGGGGCGCGCGACATGGCGCAGCTGGAGTCCAACCTGGGCGCGGTCGACTGGGATCTGGACGCGGCACTGGTCAAGCGCCTGGACGATGTCACCGTGATCGATCCACTGCCGTTCCCGTACGACACGCTGGCGAACAGCGGTCACAGCCCGGCCCGGGAGTAGAAGCGCCCGAGCCGCCCCTGTGGACAACCAGGGGCGGCTCGGGCGGCGGCCGGTAGGGTGTGCCCACCCTCGATGGGAGGGGGTGGGGGTGGCGGTGGCGAGACCCCGTAACAGCAAGATCAAGCGGCCACCGGTACGGGTTTGGAAGCTGGCTTGACCAGCAGGAACACGGCCAGCGCGCCCACCAGGCCGATCCCGGCGGCCACGGCGAAGCCGGCGTCCAGACCAGCCGCGGCGGCACCGGCCGGGACCTGCCCGGAGGCGAGTCCCTGCGCCACATCGGACGAGCCCAGAAAGTCCGCGGTCCGGTCGGCGAACACCGACCCGATGACGGCGACCCCGATCGCGAACCCCAGCTGCCGCGCGGTGTTGAGCGTGCCGGCGGCCATCCCGCCCCGGTCGGCGGGCACGGCGGCCATCGCCGACTCGGCCAGGTTCGGCATCACCAGGCCCACGCCCAGGCCGATCACCGCGTAGCCGGGCAGCAGCGAAGGCCAGCTCGAACCGGCGTCGATCAGGAACGCGGAGAGCAAGCCGCCCGCGGCGATCAGCAGCATGCCCACGCCGATCAGCACGCGTGGGGAGCGGCCGTGCAGGCGGGCGCCGGCCACCCCGGAGACGACCAGCGACAGCACGCCCATCGGCAACGCGGTCAGGCCGGCCTGCAACGGGGTCAGGCCGATCAGGGTCTGCAGCCAGATCGACGTGTAGGTGAGGACGGCGAACGCCGCGAAGTTGACCAGCAGGCCGGCGACCAGGACGCCGGTGAACGTCGGGTTGCGCAGCAGCGAGAGGTCGATCATGGGTTGGGACGACCGGCGCTCGATCAGCACGAAGGCGGCCAGGGCGACGGCGCTGACCACGTACAGGGAAGGAACTGAACGGATCACCGCGAGCGTCAGGGCGGTGGCGGCGACGGTGAAGGTCAGGAAACCCGCCACGTCGAACCGGCCCCGTCGAAGCAAGCCGTCGGAAGGCAGCGCGGAGAGGCACAGCACCAGGGCGGCCACGCTGATCGGCAGGTTGACCAGGAAGATCCAGCGCCAGCTCAGCGAGTCGGTGAGCACGCCGCCCAGCACGGGTCCGATCGCGGCCGCGGCGCCCGAGACACCACCCCAGATCCCGTACGCCACCCCGCGCTCACGCCCCTGATAGGAGGAATTGAGCAGCGCGAACGTGGTCGTGAAGAGGGCGGCCCCGCCGATGCCCTGCACCACCCGGGCCGCGATCAGCAACCCGTCGTCGCCGGCCACACCGCACGCCAGCGAGCTGAGCGCGAAGAGGACGAGCCCGGCCGCGTAGAGGCGGCGGTGCCCGACCCGGTCGGCCAGCGCGCCCGCCCCGAGCAGCAGAACGCCGAGCGACAGCGCGTAGCCGTCCACGACCCACTGCAGCGAGCCGAACGAGGCGTGCAGGTCGCCGGCCATCCGTGGCAGGGCCACGTTCACGATGGTCACGTCGACCAGCAGCATGAAAGTACCGAGGCAGACCGTCACGAGCGGCCACCACTTACGCATGGGATTTCCTCCGGATGCCGTTGATCCAACGGCTCCACGGTCGGTCATCGGCCCGGCATCACCCCAGCCAGAACCGGGAAGGCGTCGGATTCCGCCACCCGAAGGGCGAACACCTAACAGGATCCGCCAGGAATAAACCAGCCGTCGTGCAGAACCGGCACGACCGGGCTCGCCCCGACGTCGGCGGCCACGGTCACGTCCCCCTCGAAGCCGTTGGCCCGCAGCTCACGCCCGCTCTCCGACTCCGGCAGGGCCACCCCGATCGACCCGGCCACGCCCTGGTACGCCGCCAGGGCCGTGAGCGCCTCGGGCGACCACCCGCTCGTCCCGTCGAGGTCGGCCAGCCGGGCCAGGAACGCGCCCGCGCCCCACAGGTCCTCGACCGCCGGTCGCAGCGACCCGTCCGGCCAGCGCTCCCCCGCCGCCACCACGGCCACCGGTTTGTCCCCGGCCCGCTCCCACACCCAGGCCGCGGCGGCCGCCGCGTTGCGCAGACACACCCCGACCACGGTCGACCCGGCGTCGGCGAGCCGCACCGAGATCGCCGACCCGTTCGGCGACGGCAGCACCAGGCGGTCGATCTTGGCCGCTTCCAGGTCGGTGCGCAGGATGCTCTCGGGCGAGAGCGTGACCTGGCCCGGGCCGGCCTGCGAGCGCAGCACCGCCAGCGCCGCGCCGTGCAACCGGGCCACCGCCACCGCCGATTCGTCGCGCCACCGGTACGGCAGCACGCTGATCCCCTGTTCGACGGCCACGGTCAGGGTGGTGGTGAAGGACAGCACGTCGACCACCGCGACGTACGCCGCGCCGGGCGCTATCGCGTCCGCACCCACCGGCCCCCAGTCGAATCGAACCCGGAAGATGCCCATGGCCGCAGTCTGCCAGCGGCGGGCGGATCAGAAGTAGGTGGCGAGCACCTCGACCACGCGTCGGTCGTCGTCAACCACCGGAATGTGCCGCCATTTGTCGAAAGCCGTGCAGGGATGGGAGATCCCGAACCGGATCAGGTCGCCCGGCGACAACAAAAGATCCCCTGAGGACAGATACGTGTGGTGGTCGTTGAGTTTGGTCACCTCGAGGCCGGTGGTGGCCGCGTACGTGCCGTCGGTCCGCCGGATCTCCATCGGCACCGGCAGCCCCTCGTCGAACGGCGCGTCCCGCTTGCCCATCCCGGCCAGCACCAGCCCCGGCTCGGGGGTCGAGATCACCTGGGCCCAGATGTCGAGCGCGGCCGCGAGCGGGCCCTCCTGAGGCACGCGCAGGAACGGCGTACGTTCGCGGTAGAAGCCGTCGTCGTGGGTGACCGAGGCGCCGCTGCGCATTACGAGCGTGGCGTCGGCGGCGACGGGCGCGATCCGTTCGACGACGCGGTCGAACCACGCGCTGCCGCCCGCGGACAGAAGGGGCCGGTCGGGAAGCAGCCCCGCGCCCTTCAGCCGCTGGAATCCGGCCACCACCCGGTCGAGGAAATCGTCGACGGCCGGCTCGTATTGGAGCTGCCCTTCGTACGCGGTGAGGCCCGCCAGTTCCAGGCCGGGAGCTTCGGCGACGACCCGGGCGACCTCCTCCAGCTCGTCGAGCGTGCGGACTCCCGTACGGCCGTGGTCATGTCCCAACTCGATGAGGACCCGCAAAGGGCCCGCCGAAGCCGCGATTCTGGCCCCGGCCACCGAATCGACCTGGAAGTAGACCTCCCAGCCGGCCGCGTTCTCCTGCGCGAGCCAGCGCAGGGTGGTCGGGTCGAGCACCTCGTTGGCGATCAGCACCCGTGGCACGCCGAGGCGGCGCAGGACGAGGGCCTGGTTGGCGGTGGCGACGGTGAGCCCCCAGGCCCCGGCCGCCATCTGCCGCGCCAGCAGCCCGGGCGCCATGGTCGTCTTGGCGTGCGGGGCGAACTCCCAGCCGTGGCGGCGGCAGTATTCGGCCATGGTCGCGATGTTGGCCTCGGCCGCGTCCCGGCGCAGCACCAGCAGCGGCCAGGTGAACTGCCCGCCGAACAGGTCGGCCGGGAGGTCGAGTTTCCCCTCGGGGAGCCAGAAACCCTTGCTGCGCCAGTCGACGACCACCTCAGGCACGTTCATCCGCCACCTCGATCCCTAGATCACCCATCGGCTCCAAAGCGTTGAGCACCGACACGAGGCGTTTCTCCTCGCCGATGAAGTGGGTCTCCAGCACGGCGGCGACGGCGTTCAGCTCCTCGTGCGTGGTCGACCGTTCCAGGCGGCCCAGCATGTGCGCCAGCATGTTGTGGTCGCTCCTGAGCCCGCGCAGAAAATCCTCCAGCTCGGGGTGCCGCTCGGCCAGCAGCGGGAAGACGTTCACATCTTCGGCCGTGTGATGGCTGGTCACCGCCTCGCACAACGTCATGCAGTAGACGTGGAGGTCGCGGCCCTCGTCCAAGGCGTCGTAGAGATCGTCGATCATCTCGCGCAGGCGTATGTGGGCGCCGATGAGCTGACTGCCGTACGCACGGAAACGCGCTGTCTCATTGGTGTAGCTGTTGTCCACGGAAGTCCCATGGTTCCACGCCTCCATGCCCGCGGCGGCCTGTTTGCCGGGTACACGCGACGCTGCTGGCAGCTCACCAGACTCACCCGCCGGAAGGCAAGCGCCGGGTCATCTCACGCAGCTCGGCGAGCCGGTCGGGCAAACTCCGCGGGTTGCCGGGCGCGTCGGGCCGGGCGTCCCAGGGCCGCGGCCCGCTCATCGGCCGGTAGTTGACGCCGAGCGCATCCAGCCGGGCCAGGTGATCCGGCAGGCGGCGTTCGAATTCCCCGTACGACCGTGGGCCCCACACCGCCTCGGCGAACGCGCTGATCCGCGGGTAGGTCATGTAGTCGACGGCCCGGGCCGAGTCCATGTGCTCGGTCCACACGTTCACCTGCCCGCCGAGCACCAGTTCCCGTTCGGCGTCGGACAGCCCCTCCGGTACGGGGTCGAAGTCGTACACGTCGGCCAGCGTGAGCCGGGTCCCGACCGGGGTCGGCTCGCCCGGGTCGTCCGACTGGCGGTAGTCGAGGTAGGCCCCGATGTCGGGGCACGACACCACCGGATGCCCGAGCCGGGCGGCGACGGTCGTCGGCTCGGGCCCGCGCCAGGCGGCCACCACCGCCCCGGCCGGAGCGCCGCCTTCGAGGATCTCGTCCCACCCGTAGATGCGCCGGCCCCGGGCGGCGAGATGGTCGGCCATCCGCGCGGTGAACCACGGCTGCCGGTCCGCGCCGTCCCACTCGTCGGTCGGGCACTCGTCGCCGCCGATCCCGATCAGCTCGGACGGGAAGACGTCGCAGAGGTGGTCGAGCACGGCCCGGCAGAAGTTCATCGACTCCTCGCCCAGGTTGAGCACGTGCGACGAGATCCCCCAGCTGGTCCGGGTCGGCTGCGGACCCGCCCCGAGCGACGGGTAGG
>NZ_JAENHP010000040.1 GCF_016834655.1 Paractinoplanes ovalisporus | reverse complement strand
CGACAAAGTCCTGGCCGTCACTTGATCCCATGCAAGGTTGGGGGCCGGGGTGACCCCTCATGGCAATAGATGGGTTACCGCCGTGAGGGGTCACCCCGGCCCCCAACCGTCCAAGCGCAAGCAAGCCCGCCCGACCCAAGAAGCTCCAACGTTTTGCAGGATCTGAAAGAACTTGCAAGAAGGAGATCAGGCTGCAGAGGTATCAACAGGCCGATCGCGGTGTTTAGGGGCTTTCGCGGTGGAATCACGAACCACCAGCTCAGGCCGGAACAGATACTCCGAGTGCGGCGCACCATGCCCATTGGTCTCGTCCATCAGCGAGCGAACCGCAGCCACGGCCATCGCGGTCACCGGCTGGCGCAGCGTTGTCAGCGGCGGGTCGGTGAAGGCGATCAGCGGCGAGTCGTCGAAGCCGATCACCGAGACGTCGCCGGGGACCGACAACCCCCGGCGGCGGGCGGCTCGGATTGCGCCCAGCGCCATCAGGTCGGAGCCGCACACCAGGCCTGTTGCTCCCATCGACAACAAACGGTCGGCTGCTACCTCTCCTCCCTCGACGCCGAACAGGGTCAGCGAGACGTAGTCGTCCAGCGATGAGTCGGCCACGCCGAGCTCTCGCTTCATAGCCTGGCGGTAGCCGGCCAGCTTGCGCTGGACGGCTATGAAGCGGTTCGGTCCTGAGATCATGCCGATGCGCTTGTGTCCCAGGGCTACCAGGTGCGTTACGGCCAGGTCGCCGGCCAGGCGCTCGTCGCATGAGACGAAAGGGGCCTCGATGCCCTCGGCGTAGCCGTTCATCAAGACGATGGGTAGGGGGCGGTCCAGCAGGCGCTGGTAACGCGCGTGGTCGGCTGTGGTGTCGGCGGACAGGCCCGAGACGAAGACGATTCCTGACACCTGGCGGTCGAGCAGCATCTCGACGTATTCGTCCTCGGTGACGCCGCCGGGGGACTGGGTGCACAGGACCGGGGTGTAGCCCTGTTGGGCCAGGGTTGACTCGATCACCTGGGCGAAGGCGGGGAAGATCGGGTTGTCCAGCTCGGGGACGACCAGGCCGACCAGGCCGGCGCTGCGCTTACGCAGTCTTTCGGGGCGCTCGTAACCCAGTACGTCGAGCGCGGTGAGCACCGCCTGGCGGGTCTCGTGGGAGACGCCGGGGCGGTCGTTGATGACACGCGAGACCGTCGCCTCACTGACCTGGGCCTGACGGGCGATGTCGGCCATCCGTGCACGCATAGCGACAACTCTAGTGCTGCCGTGTGTCCGGGGAGTTCCTGCAAGCTCTTCCATTCGTTGCAAGCTCTTGCTAACGTCCCCGCAACAACAACGACATCGGCCGATGCCGGTCGTACGTGCTTCACGCTGCGCTTATTCGGGTGCGGCTATGAGACAGCAGTCCCCACCCCGCTGCAAGGCGGCGACGCGTGCCTTGCAGTTGATGAAAGTTTCTGCACAGACTGAAACGACTGGAGACGCCCATGCGCATCCGACCCATAGCCGCCGTTCTGACCTGCGCCCTTGCCCTGGCCGGCTGCGGCGGTGGCGGCGACGACAAGACGGCCCCGGGAAGCGGCGAATCGGCCGCCCCGGCCGGCCAGAACGAGCTGCTGATCTGGGCTGATGACAAGCGGTCGGCCGCCCTGAAGCCGTTCGCGGAGAAGTTCGGGGCCGAGAACGGCGTGACCGTGAAGGTCCAGGCCATCTCCAAGGACCAGCAGACCACGTTCGTCACCGCGTCTCAGCAGGGCAGCGGGCCGGACGTGATGGTCGGCGCGCACGACTGGATCGGCAACCTGGTGCAGAACGGCGCGATCGACCCGGTGCAGCTGTCGCCCGAGCAGACGAGCGGCCTCAACCCCAACGCGCTCAAGGCGGTCACCTTCAACGGGCAGACATACGGGGTTCCGTACGCGATGGAGAATCTGGCCCTGATCCGCAACACCGACCTCGCACCGCAGGCTCCGGCCACCATTGAGGCGCTGGTGAGCGAGGCGGGCAAGCTGAAGGCGGCCAAGAAGGTCTCGGAGACGCTCTGTCTGCAGGTCGGCCAGAACGGCGACGCGTACCACCTGTATCCGCTGTATTCGAGTGCCGGCGGCAACCTGTTCGGCACCAGCGCGAACGGTGACTACGACCCGAAGAACCTGGGTGTGGGCAAGCCGGAGTCGGTCGAGGCGTTCAAGAAGATCGCCACGCTGGGGGAGAAGGGGTCGGGCGCGCTGAAGCGGTCGATCACGCCGGAGAACTCGATCGCGACGTTCACCGGCAAGAAGTGCGCGTTCCTGGTCAGCGGGCCGTGGGCGATCACCGATGTGAAGAAGGCCAAGCTCAAGTACGACATCAGCCCGGTCCCGGGGTTCGACGGCGGGCAGCCGGCGCGGCCGTTCCTCGGCGTGCAGAGCTTCTACGTCGCGTCGAAGGGCAAGAACAAGGCGCTGGCGCAGGAGTTCGTCACCAACTACGTCACCACGCCCGAGCTGGCCGTCGCGCTCTATGAGGCCGAGCCGCGGCCGCCGGCCCTGACCGCGGCGTTCGACCAGGTGAAGGCCCAGGACGCCGACCTCGAGAAGTTCATCGCGGCGGGCAAGGACGGCCAGCCGCTGCCGGCCATTCCGGAGATGGCGGCGATCTGGGACCCGTTCGGCAAGGCCGAGGCGGCGGTGATCGGCGGTGCCGACCCGGCCAAGACGATCACGGCGGCGGGCAGGACCATCTCGGCCGCGATCAGCAAGTAGATGACGGCGACCAAGCTCGGCGGGCCTGTGGTGCAGGCCCGCCCGGCCCCGGAGGAACCGTCCGGCCGAAAAGGACAACTCGTCAAGATCCCGCTGCTGGGACTGACCGTCGCGATCGCGATCTGGGCCGCCTTCCCGCTGATCGACAACGAGGCCTGGATCGGCCTGGCGATCCTCGTGGCTACGACGGGCGGCCTGGTCCACCTCTATTCGACGCCGCGGCACATCCCGCTCAAGTACCTGGCGCCGGGCACGATCCTTCTGCTGTTGTTCCAGGTGTTCCCGGTGCTGTACACGGCGAGCACGGCCTTCACGAACTTCGGCGACGGCCACCGGGGCAGCAAGCAGGAGGCCGTCGTGGCCATCCAGACGGCGTCGGTCACCCGGGTGCCGGGTTCCCAGCAGTACGCCCTGCGGATCGCGACCACCGGCGACCCGGCCACCGGCCCGCTGGTCTTCCTGATCACCGACCCGGTCACCAAGCAGGTCTCGGTGGGGGACGCCGACGGTCTGAAGGCGATCCCGGACGGCGACGTGGCGAGCGGCTACACGGTGCTCAGCTTCGGGCAGGCCGGCGAGCGCAGCGCCGAGATCACCGCGTTCGCCGTGCCGACCCCGGGCGGGGCCATCCGCTCGTCGGGGCTGACCCGGGCGTACGAGGGAAGGGCCGGCCGCGCCTACGACGAGAACTGTGACTGCATCCGCGACACCACGACCGGGCAGACCTGGACCGCGGACGAGAACGTCGGCGCGTTCGTGGCGGACAACGGCGAACGGCTCGCGCAGGGCTGGAAGGTCACCGTCGGGCTGAGCAACTTCACGCGGGTGCTCACCGACTCCGCTGTCTCCGGACCCTTCCTCCGTACGCTGGTCTGGAACTTCGGTTTCGCCGTCGCGTCGACCGGTGGCACGTTCGTGCTGGGGCTGCTGCTCGCCATGGCCCTGCACTCCGACCAGGTCCGCGGCCGGCTGTTCTACCGGGTGCTGCTGGTGCTGCCGTACGCGATGCCGTCGTTCGCGATGCTGCTGGTCTGGCGCGACATGTTCAACACCGATTTCGGGCTGATCAACAACCTGTTCGGCAGCCACGTGGACTGGTTCGGGGGCAGCGCCTCGGCCCGGCTGGCGGTGATCCTCGTGCAGCTGTGGCTGGGTTATCCGTACATGTTCCTGGTCGCCACCGGCGCGCTGCAGGCGATCCCGCGTGAACTGAGCGAGGCGTCGCGCATCGACGGCGCCAGCCCCTGGGCCGGGTTCCGCCGGATCACGCTGCCGCTGCTGATGGTGGCACTGACCCCGCTGCTGATCTCGTCGTTCGCGTTCAACTTCAACAACTTCAACGCGATCTACCTGACCACCGAGGGCGCGCCGTTCCCGGCCGACAACCCGGGCAACGGGGCCACCGATCTGCTCATCACCTACACGTACCGGATCGCGTTCGGCGGGGCCGGCGCCAACTACGGCTTCGCGGCCGCCATCTCGATCTTCATCTTCCTCATCGTCGCCGTGGTCTCCGCGATCAGTTTCCGGCGCACCCGCCATCTGGAGGAGGTGCACTCATGACGTGGCTCAAGCAGGTGGGCTGGCGGCATCTCGTCGGCGTGCTCATGCTGGTCTTCGCGCTGGCCCCGATCCTGTTCGTGGTGTCGGCGGCGCTCAACCCGCTCGGCACCCTGTCGTCGAGCGAACTGGTGCCGACCGGCGCGTCGGCCGGCAACTTCACCCGGCTGTTCAGCGAGACCCAGTTCGGGCGCTGGTTCCTCAACTCGCTGGTGATCGCCCTGGCGTCGTCCGGCGCCTCGGTGTTCATCTCGGCCCTGGCCGCGTACGCGTTCAGCCGTCGCCGGTTCCGCGGGCGTCGCGTGGGTCTGCTGTCGGTGCTGCTGATCCAGATGTTCCCGCAGTTCCTGGCGATCGTCGCGATCTTCCTGATCTTCTCGACGGTCACCGACCTGTGGCCCGGCATCGGCTTCAACACGTGGTGGGGCCTGATCCTGCTCTACCTCGGCGGCGCCCTGGGCGTGAACACGTGGCTGATGAAGGGATTCTTCGACACGCTGCCCCGCGAGCTCGACGAGTCGGCCACAGTGGACGGCGCCTCGCACGCGCAGGTGTTCTTCCGGATCCTGCTGCCGCTGGTCGCGCCGATCCTCGCGGTCACCGCGCTGCTGGCGTTCATCGGCACCATCAACGAGTTCCTGATCGCCAACGTGTTCCTCACCGACCAGGGGTCCAAGACGCTCGCCGTCGGCCTGTTCGGTCTGGTGGCGGGGGAGCGCAACAACAACTTCGGCGTGTTCTGCGCCGGCACGCTGCTCACCGCGATCCCCACAGTGTTCGTCTTCCAGCTGTTGCAGCGCTACATCACCGACGGCCTGACCGCCGGAGCCGTGAAGGGATGATCACCCGGCCGCACCACGACGGCAGCGAGCTGTACGTCAGCGATCCCGCGCCGGCGCTCGGCGACACGGTCACCGTGTTCGTCCGGGTGCCGCGCGGGACCGGGGTGTCGCGGGTCCACATGCGATGGGTCCGCGACGGCGAGCCGGTCTTCACGTCGTTGCGGATCGACCGTCGTACGGGCGGCGACACGTGGTGGCGGGGCGAGATCGAGGCGCACAACCCGGTCACCCGCTACCGGTTCCTGCTCGGCACCACGACCGGCGTCCGCTGGCTCACCGCGGTCGGGGTGACCGCCCACGACGTGCCCGACAGCACCGACTTCCGGCTGGTGGCCGAACCGCCGGCGCCGGCCTGGGCCCGCGACGCCGTCATCTACCAGATCTTTCCCGACCGGTACGCCCGTTCCCCCGCCGCCGATCTGCGGGAGACCCCGGACTGGGCCGTGCGGGCGTCGTCCTGGGACGAGCCGGTCGAACCCGGCCCGGACGCCGTCCGCGTCCTCTACGGCGGTGACCTCGACGGCATCGCCCGGCGCCTCGGCCACGTCACCGATCTGGGCGCCGACACGATCTATCTGACCCCGTTCTTCCCGGCCCGTTCCAACCACCGTTACGACGCCGCCGGTTTCGACCGCGTCGACCCGCTGCTGGGCGGCGACCGGGCCCTGGAACGGCTGTCGTCGGCCGCCCGCGAGCGGGGCCTGCGGCTGATCGGCGACCTCACCACCAACCACACCGGCGACGCGCACCCGTGGTTCGGCCGCCGCCCCGAGTTCTACTACCCGGGCGTGTTCTGGCTCGGCGTGCCCAGCCTGCCCAAGCTGAACTGGGCCAGTCCCGGGTTGCGCCGGGAGTTCCGCGGCATCGTGCAGCAGTGGCTGTCCGAGCCGTACGGGCTCTCGGGGTGGCGCATCGACGTCGCCAACATGACCGCCCGGCACGGCGCCGACGACTGGAACCACGAGGTCGCCGCGCTGCTGCGCCGGGCCTTGCGGGACGCGCGGCCGGACGGGCTGCTGATCGCCGAGCACGGCCACGACGCGACCGGCGACCTCGACCGCGACGGCTGGCACGGCACGATGAACTACGCCGGGTTCACCCGTCCGGTGTGGTGCTGGCTGCGCGCCGAGACCGTGCCGTTCGACGGGTTTCTGGGCAACCCCGAGGAGCTTCCCGTACGGGATGCCGGCGCGCTGGTGGCGACCATGTCCGCGTTCGCGTCGCAGATGTCGTGGCGGTCGTGGGAGGCGTCGTGGTCGCTTCTCGGTTCCCACGACACGGCCCGCATCCGTACGGTCGTGGGCGACGCCGAGCGGCAGCACGTGGCCGCGGGGCTGTTGTTCACGCTGCCCGGCACGCCGATGGTGTTCGCCGGCGACGAGATCGGGCTGACCGGCGGGGGTAACGAGTCGGCCCGCGTGCCGATGCCGTGGGACCGGCCGTGGGACACGGTCACCCTGTCGCGCTACCGCGAACTGATCGCGCTGCGGAAGTCCTCGCCCGCACTGCGGAGGGGCGGCCTGCGCTGGGTCCACGCCGACGGCGACACCCTGGTCTTCCTGCGTGAGAGCGCGGCGCAGAGCGTTCTCGTGCTGGCCCGCCGCGCGGCCGGCGATCCGATCAAGCTGGTCGGTCTGCCTGCCGACACAACCCTGGAAAACCTTTACGGCGGCGCGAAGCCGCTGCACATTGAACCCGATGGTTCCACCGCCATCGATGGCTACGGCCCGGCCGTCCAGGTCTGGGCTCTCCCATAAGAGAGGGACATAGTGGTCTCCAGAAGTCGGCGGCTCCTGGCCGCTGCCGTAGCACTGACCTTGCCGTTCCTGACCGCGCTCCCGGCCCGGGCGGCCGAACCCAAGGCTCCCGGCGACGCCGTCATCGCCCAGTGGGGCACCGACCGGCCCGCGGACAACGAGCAGTACTACTTCGTGCTGCCCGACCGGTTCGCCAACGGAAACAAGGCCAATGACAAGGGCGGCCTGACCGGCGACCGGCTCACCACTGGCCTCGACCCGGCCGACAAGGGCTTCTATCACGGCGGCGACCTGGCCGGCGTGATCGACAAGCTGGACTACATCCAGGGGCTGGGCACCACCGCGATCTGGCTCGCCCCGGTCTTCAAGAACCGGCCCGTGCAGGGCAGCGGCGACGACGTCTCGGCCGGCTACCACGGCTACTGGATCACCGACTTCACCCAGGTCGACCCCCACTTCGGCAGCAACGACGAGCTCAAGAAGCTCGTGCGGCTGGCCCATCAGCGCGGCCTGAAGGTGTTCCTCGACATCATCGCCAACCACACGGCCGATGTGATCAAGTACGCGGAAGACAGATACACGTACGTCGACAAGGCCACGGCACCGTACAAGGACGCTCAGGGCCGGCCGTTCGACGACCGCAAGGGCTCGTTCCCCGCGGTGTCGGCCGGCAAGTCGTTCCCGTACACGCCGGTCTTCGCCAACGCGGCCGACGCCAAGGTGAAGAAGCCGGCGTGGCTGAACGACCCGACGATGTACCACAACCGGGGCGACTCGACGTTCGCCGGCGAGAACAGCGAGTACGGCGACTTCTTCGGCCTCGACGACCTGTGGACCGAACGGCCCGAGGTCGTGCGCGGGCTCACCGACATCTACGCCTACTGGATCGCCGAGACCGGCATCGACGGCTACCGCCTCGACACCGTCAAGCACGTCGACCTCGACTTCTGGCCGCAGTTCAGCGCGGGCATCGAGAAGGCCGCGGCCCGGGCCGGCAAGAAGGACTTCTTCATGTTCGGCGAGGTCTACAGCGCCGACCAGGAGATCGAGTCCACCTACGTACGGCAGGGAAAGCTGCCCGCCACGCTGGACTTCTCGTTCCAGGAGGCGGCCAAGAACTTCGTGGCCGGCGACGGCTCGGCGAAGGCTCTGGCCGACCTCTACGCCAAGGACGACCTCTACACCGCGCGGGACACCGACGCCGGTCGCCTGCCGACGTTCCTGGGCAACCACGACATGGGCCGGATCGGGTCGTTCCTCAAGGGCGACGACGCGCTGCGGCGGGACCAGCTGGCGCACGAGCTGATGTTCCTGACCCGCGGGCAGCCGGTCGTCTACAGCGGGGACGAGCAGGGTTTCACCGGGCCCGGCGGCGACAAGGACGCGCGGCAGGACATGTTCGCGTCGAAGACCGCCGACTATCTGGACGACGACCTGATCGGCACCGACCGCACGCACGCGGTGGACAACTACAACACCGCGCACCCGATCTACCGCACGATCGCGTCGCTGGGGGCGCTGCGGAAGGCGAACCCGGCGTTGCGCGGGGGAGCGCAGGTCACCCGGCACGCGGCCGACGGTGTGTTCGCGGCGTCGCGGATCGACCCGGGCCAGCGCGTGGAGTATGTGGTGGCGGCCAACAGCGGGACGACCGCGCGGACCGTCACGGTCGACACGTGGTCGGCGGGGGCGACGTTCCGCGGCATCTACGGATCCACCGCGGCGACGCCGACGAGCGGCGGCAAGCTGACGATCACCGTGCCGCCGCTGTCGGCTGTCGCTTTCAAGGCGGACAAGACGCTGCCCGCACCCACCGCCGCGCCGACGGTCAAGTTCACCTCGCCCGACGCCGGCAATGTGGCTACGCGCACGAAACTGGCGGTGGAAACGACCGGCGACCCGCTGGCCCGGGTCACGTTCGCGGCTCAGGTCGGCGACGGCCCGTGGCAACTGATCGGCTCCGGCACCAGCTCGGCCTACCACGACCTCACGGGACTGGCCGGTGGCACGACCGTGCGCTACAAGGCGGTCGTCCGTGACAGCAAGGGACGGCTCGCGTCGGCCGCCACCAGCATCAAGGTGGGCACGGCGGTCACGGCGACCAGCCCCGACTACGCGGTCGTGCACTATCAGCGGCCGGCCGGGGGCTATGACGACTACGGCCTCTACGTGTTCGGCGACGTCGACCCCTCGATGACGACCACCTGGCCGGCCGGGCAGCCGTTCACCGGCGAGGACGCGTACGGGAAATTCGCCTTTGTGAAGTTGGCCCCGAACGCCAGGAACGTGGGCTTCATCGTGGTCAGCAAGGACGGCGTGAAGGACGTCGACGCCGACCGGTTCTTCGACCCGTCGCAGAACGGGGAGATCTGGCTGAAGCAGGGCGACGCGAGCATCACGACGACGCCGCCCAGCGTCGAGCAGGACCCGAACGTGGCGACCATCCACTATCGGCGGGCCGACGCCGACGGCTGGGGGCTGCACGTCTGGGACGGCGCCGCGAACCCGACCGACTGGGCCGCGCCGCTGCCGCCGACCGGGACCGACTCGTTCGGCCCCTATTGGAAGGTGCCGCTGGCGGCCGGGGCGACCGCATTGAAATACATCATCCACAAGGGCGACGAGAAGGATCTGCCGGACGACCAGCAGCTCACGTTCGCCGAGGGCGGGCGCGAAATCTGGCTGCTGGCCGGTGTCTCGCCGCGGCTCGCGCCGGTGGTGAAGAAGACCGGCTCGGGTGGCGTGATCGACGTGACCAAGGCGTCGGCCGTCTGGATCGACCGCGGCACGGTCGCCTTCAAGCCGGGCGGCGCCACCGACGGCAAGATCTATGACCTGGTGTACGCGCCGGAGGGCATCGGCAACACGGTCTCGGGCGACTTCAAGAGCGTCCGGCTTTCCGTACGGGCGGACGGGCTCACCGAGGCGCAGCGGTCCCGGTTCCCGCACCTGTGGCAGTACGACGCGTTCCAGCTGCCCCGGGGCGTGGACGTCAAGGACGTGCTGCGCGGGCAGATCGTGCTCACCGAACGGGACGCGACCGGCAAACTGCTGGCCGCCACCGGGGTGCAGACGGCGGGCGTGCTCGACGACGTCTACGCCGCCGCGGCCGCCGACGCAAAGCTGGGGCCGGTCGGCACCACGCTGTCGGTGTGGGCGCCCACGGCCCGCAAGGTCGACCTGCAACTGTTCGACACGGCCGAGTCCGGCCCGTCGATCGTGGCCATGACGCGGGACGACCGTACGGGAATCTGGTCGGTCCGCGGCCCGGCGTCGTGGAAGGGCAAGTACTACTCCTACCGCGTGACCGCGTGGCAGCCGGCGGCGCAGCGGCTCTTCACGGCCGCGGTCACCGACCCGTACGCGCTGGGCCTGTCGACCGATTCGCACCTGAGCCGGATCGTCGATCTGGCCGATCCGGCGCTGGCCCCGGCCGGCTGGTCCGCGCTGCGCAAACCGGCCGCCGTGCCCGCGGCGAAGATCCAGATTTCCGAGCTGTCGGTGCGGGACTTCTCGATGGCCGACAAGTCGGTGCCGGCCGCGCGGCGTGGCACGTACGCGGCCTTTACCGACTCGTCCACCGACGGCATGAAGCACCTGGCCGCGCTGGCCGACGCCGGGGTGACGCACCTGCACCTGCTACCGGCGTTCGACTTCGCGACCATTCCCGAGAAGCGGGCCGACCAGAAGGTTCCGGCGTGTGATCTGCCCTCGCTGCCGCCGGACTCCGAGGAGCAGCAGAAGTGTGTGGCCGCGGTGGCCGCCATCGACGGCTACAACTGGGGCTACGACCCGCTGCACTACACGGTTCCCGAGGGCGGGTACGCGGTCGACCCCGCGCAGCGCACCAAGGAGTTCCGGCAGATGGTGGCCGGGGTGAACAAGGCCGGGCTGCGCGTGGTGATGGACGTCGTCTACAACCACACCTCGGCCGCGGGCACCGACCCCAAGTCGGTGCTCGACCAGATCGTGCCGGGCTACTACCAGCGGCTGCTGGCCGACGGCACGATCGCCAACTCCACCTGCTGCGCCAACACGGCGCCGGAGAACGCGATGATGGGCAAGCTCGTCGTCGACTCGCTCGTCACCTGGGCCAGGCAGTACAAGGTCGACGGGTTCCGCTTCGACCTGATGGGTCACCACCCCAAGGCCAACATCCTGGCCGTACGGGCGGCGCTGGACCGGCTCACGGTGGCGCGCGACGGGGTCGACGGCAAGAGCATCAACCTGTACGGCGAGGGCTGGGACTTCGGCGAGGTCGCGGGCAACGCGCGCTTCGTGCAGGCGACCCAGGCCACCATGGCGGGCACGGGTGTCGCGACGTTCAACGACCGGCTGCGGGATGCCGTACGCGGTGGTGGGCCGTTCGACGAGAACCCGCGGGTGCAGGGCTTCGCGACCGGGCTGCTGTCGGCTCCCAACGGGGACGCGGTGAACGGTTCCGCGGCGGAACAGCGGGCGCGGTTGCTGCACTACCAGGATCTGATCAAGGTGGGGCTGAGCGGCAACCTGGCGTCGTACCGATTTACGGCGTCCTCAGGCGCGGTCGTCACGGGTTCGCAGGTCGACTACAACGGCTCGCCGGCCGGCTACACCGCCGCGCCCGGTGAGGCGATCACCTATGTCGACGCGCACGACAACGAGATCCTGTACGACGCGATGGCGTTCAAGCTGCCCGCCGGCACGCCGGCGCTGGAACGGGCGCGGGCCCAGTCCGTCGCCCTGGCCACCACCGCCCTCGGGCAGGGGGCCGGGTTCGTGACGACCGGGAGCGAGCGGCTGCGGTCCAAGTCGCTCGACCGCAACTCGTACAACTCGGGGGACTGGTTCAACCAGATCGTCTGGGACTGCGCGGACGGCAATGGCTTCGGCCGTGGGTTGCCACCCGCCGCCGACAACTCGGACAAGTGGGTGTTCGGAAAGCCGCTGCTCGCCGACCCGGCGCTCGTGCCGCGGTGCTCCGACGTGGCCGTGGCCGACGCCCGCTACCAGGAACTGCTGAAGATCCGCGGCTCGTCGCCGGTCTTCGGCCTGCCGACCGCCGCCGAGGTGCAGAAGCGGCTGACGTTCCCGCTCTCCGGAGCGGCCGAGACCCCGGGGGTCGTCACGATGACCCTGGACGGACGGGGAATCGACCGCACCTGGAAGTCGGTGACGGTGGTCTTCAACGGCACCTCGGCGGCCACCACCCAGACCGTCGGGTCGCTCGCCGGCAGGACGGTCGCGCTCCACCCGGTCCAGCGGAACTCCGCCGATCCGCTGGTCCGCTCGGCGTCCTTCACCAAGGCCACCGGTGCCCTCACGGTGCCGGCCCGTACGGTCGCGGTGTTCGTCGAGAGCTAAGGGGCGGGGACGGTCGCGAGCCGGGAACGCAGGCTCGCGACCGGCTCCGGCCGGCCCAGGAAATAGCCCTGGGCGAACCGGCAGCCGAGCGTGATCAGCAGGTCGAGCTGATCCTCGGTCTCGATGCCCTCGACCACCACCTTGAGCCCCAGCGTGTGGCCCAGCTGCAGGATCGCGCGGACCAGCTCCTGCTGGCGCTGGTGGCCGACCAGCCCGGTGATGAACGAGCGGTCCACCTTCAGCACGTCGACCGGAATGTCCCGCAAGTAGCCCAGCGACGAGTAGCCGGTGCCGAAGTCGTCGATGGCGATCCGCACGCCCAGCTCGCGCATCTCCTCGAGACGGCCCGCGGTGACCGCGATGTCCCGCATGAGCACGGTCTCGGTCAGCTCCAGCACCAGGCACTCCGGGGCCAGGCCGGTGCCGGCCAGGGCGTAGGCGACCCGGTCGGTCAGATCCGGCACCTCGAGGTTGGCGGCCGACAGGTTGACGCTCACCCAGTGGGGTGCGGTCTCCGGCGACGACTCCTGCCACTCGCGGACGGTCCGGCAGGCCTCGATCATCATCCAGCGGTCGATCTCGGTGATCAGCCCGGTCTCCTCGGCCAGCGGGATGAACGCTCCCGGCGGCTGCAGCCCGCGTTCCGGATCCTCCCAGCGCACGAGCGCCTCGACCCCGCGCAGCTCGCGGGTCGTCACGTCGACCACGGGCTGCAGATGCAGGCGTAGTTCGCCGCGGTGCACGGCCTCGCGCAGCCGGGACTCCTGGTCGAGCCGGTCGAGCAGTTGCTCGTGCATCCGGGTCTCGAAGACCTGGTAGCAGTTCTTGCCGTGGGCCTTGGCGGCATACATGGCGACGTCGGCGTTGCGCAGCACCTCGTCGGCGTCGGCGTAGCGCTGCGCGCCGGGCACCACCCCGACGCTGACGCTGACCGTCGCCTCGCGCCCCTGCACCAGGAACGGCTTGTTGAGGGCGTCGACGCAGGCCTGCGCCGACCGTTCCGGGTCGGCCGCGTCCTCGAGCAGCACCGCGAACTCGTCGCCGCCGAGCCGGGCCACGGTGTCGTGAGGTCGCAACGCGCCGGTCAGGCGCTCGGCGGCCGTCCGCAGCAGCGCGTCGCCGGCGTTGTGACCGAGGCTGTCGTTGACCTTCTTGAAGCCGTCCAGGTCCAGATAGAGCACCGCCATCCCGGCGTCCCGGGCGGCCCGCGCTCGGGCCATGGCGTGGTCGACCCGGTCCAGCAGCAGTTTGCGGTTGGGTAGCCCGGTCAGACCGTCGTGCAGGGCCTGGTGCCGCAGGTCGCCTTCGAGCGCGCGTTGCCGGCTCACGTCCCGCAGCACCACCACCCCGCCGATCCGCCGGCCGTCCTTCTCGATCGGGCTCACCGTGTACGCCACCCGCACCGACGTGCCGTCCGGCCGGTCGACGGTGACCTCGGCTCGTTCCACGTCCGGCAGCAGGGTTGCGGCCTCCTGGTCGAGCAGCCCCTCGACGCCCAGACCGGTGATGCGGCCGGCGGCCTCGTTGGCGAACGTGATGCGGCCGCGGGCGTCGACCCCGCAGATGCCCTCGCCGGCGTTGGCCAGGATCCGGTCGGTGTACTCCTTGGCCAGGATCTCGCGGGCCGACCGGTCGAGGCGCACGGCCATGTCGTTGAACGCGTCCCCGAGCCGGGAGATCTCGTCGCGCCGGCCGAGGGTCACCCGCTGGGTGTAGTCACCGTCGCGGATGCTCTCCACCGCCCGGGTGAGGCGTCCGATGCGCCGGACGATCGACTCGGCGGTGACCACACCGAGCGCCAGCACCAACAGGATGCAGATGATGCCGGCGATCAGGATGATCGTCTCGGCCCGCGCGGTGACCGCCTTCATCTGCTCGTAGAGCGGGGTGTACTCGAGGATGACGGCTCCGAGGGTGGAGCCGCCTTCGCCGATCACGGGCACGACCACCTGCTGGATGCCCTCGGGATAGTCGACGCTGGTCTCGACGAAGACACGGGACCTCCCATCGGCGATCGTCCGGCCGACCTCGTTGCCGAGGTCGTGGTCGAACGGCATGCCCGCGTTCTCGGGCACAGCGTCGGCCAGGATCCGTTTGCCGGTGTCGACCACGACGATGTCGCGGTTCTGCAGGTCGTGCAGCCGTTCCAGATAGGCCCGGAGTGCTCCCGGGTGCTCGATCAGCGATGGCGGCTGCTCGCCCTCGGTGTCCGCGGCCAGGCCGAACGCGACGTCCTTGGCGATGCCCCGCGCCACCTGCTCGGCCTCGGTGATCGCGGCCTGGCGGGTGGTCTCGGCGTCGGCCCGCAGCACGACGGCACCCGTCACGGCGACCATCGCGGCCACCGTGAGGAAGCCGCCGAGCAGCTTCTGCCGTACGTTCATGCCGACTTGTCCCGTTCCGCCCGGCGAAGGTCCCCCTCCTCCTGTTCGGCGCGGATCGCCGCGGGGTGAGCGTCAGGGGGCGGCGACGGGCTCCCGCTCCGGTTCGGTGGCCGGTGTGCGGGTCATCCGGGCGCGCAGCCCGAGCGCCACGGCGATCACGATGGCCACGCCCGAGGTGACGCCGACGACCGTGGTCGAGAGGTCGAACAGCTTCAGGGCGCTGGCCAGCAGCACGATGACCAGGGCGGCCCGGACCAGTCCGGCCGGGGCGCGGGACGAGACGCGGGAACCGATCAGCACGCCCGGGATCGAGCCGACCAGCACGGCCGCGGCCAGGTCGAGCTGCAGATCGCCGAAGAAGGCGTGTCCCAGGGCGGCCGCGGTGACCAGCGGGATGGCCTGCACGAGGTCGGTGCCGACCAGGTTGTTGGCGCGCAGCGTGGGATAGAGCGCCAGCAGCGCGACGATGATCAGCGAGCCCGAGCCGACCGAGGTCAGGCCCACGACCAGGCCGCCCAGCGCGCCGAGAACGACCGTGGGCACCGGGCGGACCGTGATGCGGCCGTCACCCTCGCCCTTCTTGCGGCTCACCCACCCCTTGAGCAGCAGGCCGCCGGCGGCCAGCAGCAGGGCCACGCCCAGGGCGACGCGGATGGCCTGCTGCACCGACTCGTCGTCGCCGAGCAGGCGCAACAGCAGCACCCCGAGGAACGCGCTGGGCACGCTGCCCACGCACAGCCAGCCGACCAGCGACCAGTTCACCGTGCCGCGGCGGGCGTGCACCCAGCCGCCGAACGGCTTCATCACCGCGCTCGCGGCCAGGTCGCTCGACACGGCGGCGACCGGCGGGACGCCGAAGAAGAGCACCAGGATGGGGGTCATCAGGGCGCCGCCGCCCATGCCGGTCAGGCCGACGACGATGCCGACGCCGAGCCCGGCGAGCGCAAGGGTCCAGTCCACCGGACGAGTCTCGGTGCTAATCCCTGCTTTGTCCACTAAATCAGTGGACTTTGTCGAGTTTCCCAGCTTCCGGGACTTTCCGGCGGTGCCGTTTCCTCGCGCCCCGGGAGTGTCCGGCCCGGGAGGGGGTACGCGGCGTCCTTCCACCGAAACCGACATGGAGGACGCTGTGACCACCGCACGCGAGATCATGACCCCCGACGCCACCTGCGTGGGCGAGAAGGAGACCCTGGCCGACGCCGCCCGCAAGATGTCCGAGCTGGGGGTCGGTTCGCTGCCGATCTGCGGCGAGGGCAACCGCCTCAAGGGGATGCTGACTGACCGCGACATCGTCGTGAAGGCCATTGCCCAGGGTCGTGACCCGGGCTCGTGCTCGGCCGCCGAGTTCGCGCAGGGCAAGCCGGTGACGATCGGGGCCGACGACGACACCACCGAGATCCTGCGGACCATGGCCGAGCACAAGGTGCGCCGCCTTCCCGTGATCGACGGCCACCAGCTGGTGGGCATCGTGGCGGTGGCCGACGTCGCCCGGGCTCTGCCGGACCGCCCGGTGGGTGACCTGATCGACGCCATCAGCGAGTAACCGGTCGTTGCCGCGGCGCCGCCCTCACCCGGGGGCGGCGCCGCGTTCTGCGTCACAATCGGGTGCGGAGATCGCGGGAGTGGATCAGGAGGCGTAGTGTACGAAACAGTTTCGTTTCGCAAGGCGTACCGGACGGGGGGTTGTCATGGCTGAGCAGGCGCGAACCGCCGCACCGGCCGGGCGGTCCCGGCGCCTCGACGGCGAGCGTGAGCAGGCGATCCTGCGCGCCGCCTACGAGTTGCTCGGCGAGACGGGCTATCAGGGCCTTCGGGTGGACGCGGTGGCCGCCCGGGCCCAGGCGAGCAAGGCGACGCTGTACCGGCACTGGCCGACCAAGGCCGAGCTGGTCCTCGACGCCGTGCGTGCCTGCAAGGCGGCCGATGCCCCGCTGCCCGACACCGGGTCGCTCCGCGGCGACCTGCTGGCGTGGTTCGACGACATCGCCTGCATGATCAGAAGTGACGAGGGGCCGCTGCTGGCCGGGCTGTTCATGGCCCTGCACACCGATCCGGAACTCGCCGTGCATCTGCGTCAGATGCGCGAGTCGAAGATTCCGCTCGCAGAAACCATCTGCGGGCGGGCCGAGGCCCGCGGCGAGCTGCGCCCCGGCTACGACGCCCGGCTGATCGACGAGATCGTGCCGGCCGTGGTCTTCATGCGCGGCTTCGCCCTGGGCGAGCCGATCGACCAGCCGTTCCTCGACCACCTCGTCGACGACATCATCCTGCCCCTGCTCCAACGCTGACTTCTTCCCTCCATCAACACCCGCGTCCCTGACGCCGGTGGATCTCCGCATGCCCTTCTAAGGGGGACCCTCCATGTCCATCACGACTTCTGACGCCTCCACTCCGCCGGATATATCGCCTAAACCGCGAAATCGGTGGCTGGCTCTGGCCGTCATCGCGGTGTCGCAGCTGCTGATCGTGCTCGACGCCACGATCGTCAACATCGCGCTGCCGACCGCTCAGGCCGATCTCAACATCAGCGACGCCGACCGGCAGTGGATGATCACGGCGTACGCGCTGGCCTTCGGCGGCCTGCTGCTGCTCGGCGGCCGGATCGCCGACTTCACCGGCCGTAAGCGGGCCTTCATCATCGGCCTGCTCGGCTTTGCGGGCGCGTCGGCGCTGGGCGGCCTGGCCACCAACGCCGAGACGCTGTTCGCGGCCCGCGCGCTGCAGGGGGCGTTCGGCGCGCTCATGGCCCCGGCGGCGTTGTCGCTGCTCACGGTCACGTTCACCGAGGCCCGCGAGCGGGCCCGGGCGTTCGGCGTCTATGGCGCCATCGCCGGTGGCGGCGGCGCAGTCGGCCTGCTGCTGGGCGGGCTGCTGACCGAGTACGCCTCGTGGCGCTGGACCCTGCTGGTCGGCACTCCGATCGCGATCGTGGCCGCGCTGGCCGCCGTCCGGTTCGTCGGCGAGAGCCGGGCCGAGGGCAACACCCGCTACGACCTGCCCGGCGCGTTCACCTCCACGGCCGGCCTGGTCGCCCTGGTGTACGGCTTCACGAAGGCCAGCGAGGACGGCTGGGGCTCGGCCGTCACCGTCGGCTGGCTGGTCGCGGCCGTGCTGCTGCTGGTGTCGTTCGTCGTCATCGAACTGCGCAGCTCGCACCCGCTGCTGCCGATGCGCGTCATCCTCGACCGCAACCGCGGGGGAGCGTACATCTCGGCTCTGCTGATCGGCTCCGGGCTGTTCGGCATGTTCCTGTTCCTGACGTTCTACCTGCAGCTCACGCTCGGCTACTCGGCCCTGATGACCGGCGTGGCGTTCCTGCCGTTCACGTTCGGCATCATCGCCGGCGCCGGCTTCTCGGCCCAGATGCAGACCCGGGTCGGACCGCGCGTCCTGATGTCCGGCGGCCTGCTGCTGGCCGCGATCGGCATGGTCATGCTGACCCAGATCGGCGTCGACACCGGCTTCTGGACCCACGTGTTCCCGGCCGAGCTCGTGCTCAGCTTCGGCATGGGCGTCACCTTCGGGCCCATGTCCAACACGGCCCTGGTCGGCGTGGCCGGCCACGACGCGGGCGTGGCCAGCGCAATGATCAACACCACCCAGCAGATCGGCGGCTCGCTGGGCACGGCCCTGCTCAACACCATCTTCACCTCGGCCCTGGCCGGTTACCTGACCGATCACCGGGGCGAGATCACCAGCCCCGACCAGGTGCCGGCCCTGCAGGCGGTGGCCACGGTGCACAGCTACACGGTGGCGTTCTGGGTGAGCGCGGCCCTGGTCGGGGTGGCCGCCCTGGTCGCGCTGATCCTGGTGCGGGCCGGCCGGGACGAGGTGGCATCGAACGAGGGCGTCCCGGTCGCGGTCTGACCGTCAGTCCTGACTACGCGGCAGACGCACGGTCACCTTCGTCCCCGCCTGTTCCTGGGAGGCGAGGGTGATCGAGCCGCGGTGGCGCTCCACGACCACCCGGCTCAGCGCCAGGCCCAGCCCGGCCCCGGGGATCCCGGTGTGCCGGGCATTGCCGCCGCGGTAGAGGCGCCGGAACAGGCGGGCCTGCTCGGAGGGCGCCACCCCCATGCCCTGGTCGGTGATCGTCAGCACCGCGATCTCGCCGTGCTCGTCCTCCAGCGACACCGTGACCACCGAGTCGGGTTGGCTGAACTTGATCGCGTTGCCGAGCAGCGCGTCCACCACCTGCCGCAGCCGGCCGCCGTCGCCCGCCATCTCGAGGCGGGGCGGCAACGTGCTGCGGATGGTGATCCGCCGGGCCTCCGTGCTCGGGACCAGCGCGTCGATCGCGGCCCCCACGATCTCGGCCAGGTCGATCGGCTTGACCATCAGCTGGGCGTGCCCGGACTCCAGCGCGGCCAGGTCGAGCAGCTTCTCGACCAGGTCCCGCAGCCGGGCGTTGTTGCGCTGCACCACGTCGAGCAGCTCGCGCACCTCGCCCAGCGACGCGTCGTCGGGGGATTCGGCGATCAGGTCCACGTACGCCCCGATGGACGTGAGCGGTGTCCGCAACTCGTGGCCGACCAGCGAGATGTACTCGTCGGTGGCGGCGGCGAGGTGCAGCGCGAGCACCTCGGCCCGGCGCTGCTCCAGGAACGTGCCGATCAGCGCGGCCAGGCCAGTGAGCAGCACCGCCAGCGCCGGGTCGGGTTCCTGGCGGGCGTACGAGAAGAAGGTCAGCACACCCACGACCCGGTCCCCGCCGTGCACCGGCACCGCGCCGGCCGCCCGGTAGGAGCTCTCCGCGACCATGCTGGGCAGCACCGGCGAGTCGGGCGACCGCAGGTCGGGCACCCAGATCAGCTCGGCCTGCTCCCAGCAGCGCCCGGCCAGCCCGACCCCGCGGGCGAAGCTGACCGGGACCGGCAGCGGCCGCTCGCCCGGCGCCGTGTAGATGCCGGCCGGTCGCAGCAGGTCGGTGATGTCGTCGACCAGCCACAGCCGCAGGTAGGGCCAGTTCAGGGTGTCGCCGATCGCGGTCAGGATCCGGTCGGCGGCGTCGTTGGCGTGCGGGAAGTCCGCGATCACCTTCAGCACCTGGTTCTCGCAGTCCTGGTACTGCTGCGTGCGGTACTGCGTGGTCACGTCGTGCATGGCGGCGACCGCGCCCGTGACCTTGCCCTCCCGGTCCCGGACGGGGGTGGCGTTCACCGCGTACCAGCGCGGCCGGCCGAGGTCGTCGTGGGTCAGCACCTCGGCGCTCTTGACCTCCTCGCCGTCCAGCGCCCGGGCCAGCGCCCGCTCGTGCGTGCGCAGCGGCGACCCGTCGTCGTGCAGCGAGCCGAACGACACGTCGGCCACACCGTCGGTGGTGAACTCGCGCATCGCCCGGTTCACCAGCACCACGCGGCCGTCCCGATCGCATGCGGCGACCCCGGCGTCAAGGGTGTCGAGCAGCGCCTCCAGGAAGGCCGGGTCGCTGGGGGCCACGGACGGCTCGGCCATGCGCGCCGGGACGGCGTCGAGGTGGGTGCGCAGCGCCTCGGTCAGCTCGGGCACCCCGAACGGCTTGCCGATCACGGCGAGCGCGCCCGTCGAGGCCAGCCGGGGGTCGCCGGGCAGCAGGTAGGCGGTGATCAGCACGACCGGGGTGGCGGCCACGCGCGGATCGGCGCGCACCGCGTGGCACAGCTCCAACCCGTCCAGGTGGGGCATGTCGACGTCGGCCACGAGCAGGTCGGGGCGGCGGTCGATCACCGCCTCGAGCGCCTCGCGCCCGTCGCTCGCGACCACCACCTCGTGCCCGAGCCGTCGGACGACCTCCGCGATCACCCGCTGATGATCAAGGTTGTCCTCGGCCACCACCACACACGCCACGGCTGTCAGGCTAGGGCCGCCCGATCGCGGCCCGAGCGGCTTTTGGCGTATCACTCCCCGGACGGGGTGATCTCAGACTCTTCTCGGCGGTCCCGTCGTGCGCTCGCGGGGCGGTAGGGGTAGGTGAACAGAGTGCCGGAGAACAATGTCGGACTGCGGTCCGAGCGCGGGCCCGTCCTCGCCGCGGTCATGCTGTCCACCGCCCTGATCGCGATCGACTCGACGATCATCGCGACCGCGGTGCCCTCGATCGTGAAGGACATCGGCGGCTTCACCGAGTTCCCGTGGCTGTTCTCGATCTATCTGCTCGCCCAGGCCGTGTCGGTGCCGATCTATGGCAAGCTCAACGACCTCTTCGGCCGCAAACCGGTCATCTTGTGGGGGATCGGGCTGTTCCTGCTCGGCTCGATCCTGTGCGGCGCCGCCTGGAGCATGCTCACGCTGATCATCTTCCGGGTCGTGCAGGGCCTCGGCGCCGGGGCGATCATGCCGACCACGATCACGATCGTCGGCGACCTCTATTCCGTACGGGAACGGGCCAAGGTTCAGGGATACGTGGCCAGCGTCTGGGGTGTCTCGTCGGTGGTCGGCCCGACCCTGGGCGGCGTGTTCAGCGAGTGGATCGACTGGCGCTGGATCTTCTTCGTCAACATCCCGCTGTGCCTGCTCGCGGGCGGCATGATCCTGCGCAAGTTCCAGGAGCGGACGCACCAGCGCGGCCGCCCGGTCATCGACTATCTGGGCGCCGCGCTGCTCACCGCGGGCCTGACCCTGGTGATCCTGGGTGTGCTCGAGGGCGGGCAGGCCTGGGCCTGGGACTCGCCGATCAGCCTGGCCGTGCTGCTGGGCGGCCTGGCCCTGCTGGTGATCTTCGGTTTCGTCGAGCGCCGCGCGCCCGAGCCGGTGCTGCCGTTGTGGGTGTTCCGCCGGCGGTTGCTGGTCACCAGCGGCCAGCTGGCGATCGGCGTCGGCGCGATCCTGCTGGCGCTCAGCGCGTACGTGCCGGTGTTCGTCCAGGACGTGCTCGGCTGGGGGCCGCTCGTGGCCGGGTTCGCCCTGGCCGCGCTCACGCTGGGCTGGCCCATCTCGGCCAGCCAGGCCGGCAAGGTCTATCTGCGGGTCGGGTTCCGCTGGTGCGCGGTGATCGGCACGTCGCTGGTGCTGGCCGGGTCGGCGCTGTTGCTGCTGCTCGACGAGAACTCGTCGGTGTTCACGGTCGGGCTGTTCTGCCTGATCATCGGTCTCGGCATGGGGCTGACGGCGGCGCCGACGCTGATCGCGGCCCAGTCCAGCGTGGGGTGGTCGGAGCGGGGCGTGGTGACCGCGAACAACATCTTCCTGCGTTCGCTCGGCAGCGCGCTGGGGGCCGCGGTGTTCGGGGCCATCGCCAACGCCATCATCGGCAGCGACGAGGTCGACCCGGCCCGCCTGACCGACGCCGTCCACCGCATCTTCATCGGCATGGTGCTGGTCGCGGTGGCGATGCTGGTGCTGGCCGCGCTGATCCCGCGCTCGGCCGACGCGGTCACCGCTTCGCCCGCCCCCGAAGCGGACCGGGCCGTGAGTGATTAATCGGAGGCGGCCGCGGCCGTAGGGGACTAGCGTCCGGAAAGTCAGGTCCGGTCTTCTGGAGGAGGAGCAATGCGAAACGGTTTCCCGCCCAGCCCGTTGGAAGCCGTCTCCTCGAAGGATCTGACTCCGCGTGCCCTTTCTCAATCTCGGGATCGTCGCCCATGTCGACGCCGGTAAGACCAGCCTGACCGAGCGCCTGCTCTACGCCGGCGGCGTGATCGACGCCGTCGGCAGCGTGGACGCCGGCACCACCCGCACCGATTCGCTCGCCCTGGAACGCCGCCGCGGCATCACCATCAAGACCGCGGTCGCGTCGTTCCCGCTCGGCGACCGCACGGTCAACCTGATCGACACGCCCGGCCACCCGGATTTCATCGCCGAGGTGGAACGGGCCCTGCGCGTGCTCGACGGCGCGGTGCTCGTCGTGTCCGCCGTCGAGGGCGTGCAGGCGCAGACCCGCGTGCTGATGCGCACCCTGCGCCGCCTCCGCGTGCCCACGCTGATCTTCGTCAACAAGATCGACCGGGCCGGGGCGCGCTACGACGGGGTGCTGGGCGAGATCGCGGCCCGGCTGACGCCCGGCATCGTGCCGGTGAGCGGCGTGCGCGACCTCGGTACGCCCGGCGCTTCGGCGCATCCGCTCGGTTGTGCCGATCCTGCGTTCGTCTCCCGGCTGGTCGACCTCTCCGCCGACTCGCTTCTGCTGGATCGCTGGGTGCGCGACGAGCAGGCGATCCCGTACGCGGTCCTGCGTGACGTTCTGCAGTCGTGCACGCGGTCGGTCGAGGTGCACCCGGTCTACTTCGGTTCGGCGGTCACCGGGGCCGGAGTGGACGCCCTGTTGCACGGCCTGACCGACCTGTTGCCGGTCGCTTCCGGAGATCCTTCGGATCCGCCGGACGGCACCGTGTTCAAGATCGAGCGGGATCGGGCCGGAGCACGGATCGCCTACGTGCGGATGCGGGGCGGCACGCTCCGGGTCCGGGACCACGTTCCGTTCGGGTCGGACGCCAACGGAGTGATCACTGCCATCGACGGTGTGGAGGGCGGAGCGTCGGTGCGACGGCAGTCCGTCTCGGCCGGCGAGATCGCCAAGGTCCACGGCCTGCGCGAGATCCGGATCGGCGACACGATCGGCGATGACGTGGCCGGGGCGCCGGGGGCAGAGGGCGGCGCTGGGGCCGAGCTGTTCGCGCCGCCGACGCTGGAGACCGTGGTCGAGGCGGTGCACGGGTGGCAGCGGCGGGAACTGCACGCGGCGCTGACCGAGCTGGCCGAGCAGGACCCGCTGATCGGGCTGCGCCAGGACGACCGGCGCGGGGAACTGGCCGTCTCGCTCTATGGCGAGGTGCAGAAGGAAGTGCTGGAGACCACGCTGGCCGAGGAGTACGGGGTCGCGGTCGCCTTCCGCGAGACCAGCGTCCTGCACATCGAGCGGCCCACCGGCCCGGGCCACGCCGTCGAGCTGCTCGGCAAGGACGGCAACCCCTATCTGGCCACGCTGGAGATGGTGGTCGAGCCGGGGCCGCCCGGAGTGACGTTCGAGCTCGACGTCCCGATCGAGCAGGTGCCGATCCACCTGTTCAAGACGGAGCGGTTCTTCGCCGACGCCCTAGAGGAGACCCTTCGCCGTACGCTCACGCAGGGTCTGCACGGCTGGCCGGTGACCGACGTCCGGGTCCGGGTGACGCGCACGGGTTTCGTCTCGCCCGCGACCGGGGCCGGTGACTTCCGCAAGTTGCTGCCGCTGGTGCTGATGAGCGCGTTGGCGCGGGCGGGCACGGTCGTGTGCGAACCGCTGCACCGCTTCCGCCTCGACGGCCCGGCCGACACGCTCGGGGCGGCGCTCGGCGTGTTCGGCCGCTATCTGGAGTCGTCCCGGGTGGAGGGTCCGGTTTTCGTGGTCGAGGGGCTGGTCCCGGCCGCGCGGTTGCGTGAGCTGGAGATCGCCGTGCCCGGGCTGACCCGCGGGGAAGGGGTGCTGGAGGCGGCGTTCGACAGCTACCGGCCGGCGCCGCCGCCCTACCCGTCGCGCGAACGGTGGGACGACAACCCACTGGACCGCCGGCAGTACCTGCTGCGCGTGGAGCGGCGCCTGCGGCTCTGAGGCGTCGTGGGTGACCACCCACCACGGCCGGCGGCCGCGTTACGTGCCCGGTGTGTTTCCGCAGCTCGCGAGGCGCGCCCGGGGCGGCCCCGGTGTGTTTGTGGGACACGACGTCGCGTACGAAGGCATTGTTTTGCTCGGCACTTTGATGTGTGGCATTGCCATAGTGTGTGAGACACAGTATTGTTCTGGACATGACAACGGACGCGACACTAGCCAGCCACCTGCAGGAGCTGCGCCGCGGCACGGTGGTCGTCGCCAGCCTCACCGTGCTGCGCACGCCGGGCTACGGCTATTCACTGCTGGAGACGTTGAGCGAGTCCGGTTTCGAGGTCGAGGCCAACACGCTCTATCCGCTGCTGCGCCGGCTCGAGGCGCAGGGGCTGCTGACCAGCTCGTGGAACACCGACGAGGCCCGGCCGCGCAAGTTCTACACCACCACCCCGCAGGGCGACGCGGTCGCCGAGGCCCTGCGCACCGAATGGGCTCGTCTCGACGACGCCATCGGCGACCTCTCCACCGACTCCGTCTCGACCCCCGGGAGCGACAAATGACCACCAGCCTCGTCGACCGTTACGTCTTCACCGCCCTGCGCCGCGTGCCCGAGCAGCAGCGCGCCGACATCGACCGCGAGTTGCGCGCCTCCATCGAAGACGCGGTGGACGCCCGCATCGAGGCCGGCGAGGCCCGCGAGGCCGCGATCGAGCGCACGCTGCTCGAGCTCGGTGATCCCGACCGATTGGCCGACAGTTATGCCGACCGGCCCAACTATCTGATCGGCCCCGAGCTCTACCCGGTCTGGCGCCGGTCGCTGATGGCGCTGCTGACGATCGTCCTGCCGATCGTGGTCGTGGTGGTGGCGGTCGTGCAGGTGCTGGCCGAGGACGCCGGCGTCGGCGAGGTCATCGGCTCGGCGGTCGGCACGATCATCACGGTCGGCGCGCACATGTGCTTCTGGGTCACGCTCGGCTTCTGGATCGTCGAGCGGACCGGCGCCGGCAAGGACGATCTGAACCGCCCGTGGACGCCCAAGGACCTTCCGCGCTACGAGCCGGGCGCGCTCACCCGCGTGCAGTTCGCGGCCAACCTGGTCTGGCCGGCCGTGCTGATCCTGGCCATCGTGCTGCAGCAGTTCACGTTCACCGACGAGCCGCTGCTCGACCCGGCGAACTGGTCGTTCTGGTGGCCGGTGCTGATCGCTCTGGTCGTCCTCAAGGGGATGTGGGCGTTCTGGGTCTACCGCCTCGGCGCCTGGACGCGGCAGGTGGCGGCCGTGAACGCGGTGCACGGCGTCGTCACCGGTGGCGTGATCCTCTACCTGCTGGCCAGTGACCACTTCTTCAACCCGGCGTTCAGCGGCTTCAACGGCACGGATGTCGACCTCGAGGGCTGGATCTCGGTGGCCGTCATGATCACGACCGCACTGAGCATCGTCTACGACATCGTCGACGTGGCCCGCAAGGCCGAGCAGGCTCGCAAGGGCCTGGGCGTCAAGATCCCGGGCACTGGCAACACGTACACCGCCGGCTGATCCACCCTCCCGCAGCGCCCTTCGGTTCGCCGAGGGGCGCTGCGGCGTGCGCGCGCCTACGGTGGCGGCATGCCTGAGCTGATCGAACCGACGACCCGCCTGCACGACGCCTTCCTCGACTGTCACGACGAATGGGGACCCGGCCTGCACGAGGACGGCTTCGGGCTGGGCGAGGAGGACGACGTACGGACGCCGGAGGGTTTTGCCGTCTGGGTCGAGCGGATCCGGCGGGGCTCGCATCCGACCGGCACGCCGTGCCCCGAGGGGCGGCACGCGACGATGCGCTGGATCGTGGAGGGCGACCGGATCGTCGGCGGGATCGCGTTGCGCCACAAGATCGACAACGGGCTCGGCCAGATCGGCTACGGCATCCGGCCCTCGGCGCGGCGGCGCGGGCTGGCGAGCTGGGCGCTGGGGGAGATGCTGCGGGAGGCGCGGGCCGTGCTCGACGTCGACCGGGTGCTGATCCCGTGCCTGGCCGACAACATCGCGTCGGCGCGCACGATCGAGAGCCGCGGCGGCGTCCTCGAAAGCGTGGGGGTGGTGCGGCGTTACTGGGTGCCGCTAGGTGTCGAAGCGGGCGGCGGCGACGGCCAGCCATAGCTGCACGCGGTCGGCCGTGCGCGCGAGGGACCGGCCGGTCAGCCGCTCGATCTGTTCCAGCCGGTAGCGCACGGTGTTGCGGTGCACGATCAGCCGGTCGGCGACGGTGGCGACCGAACCGTCGGCGTCCAGATAGGCCCGCAGCGTCGCCAGCAGCGACCCGGCGTGCGCGGCGTCGAAGTCGCGCAACGGCCGCAGCACGTCGCGGGCCAGGTCGCGCAACGGCACGTCCTCACTGGCCAGCAACAACCCGGACAGGCTCATCTGCTCGCGCTCGTTGATGCCGGGCCCACGGGTCATCGCCTCGTACGCCTCGTAGTAGCTCCACCGCAGCCCGTTCATGCCGGTGTACCAGCCGCCGATGCCGACCCGCACCTCGCCGCCGTGCCGGCCCAGATGGGCGTGCAGCTGCCGGGCGGCCTCGCGGGCGGGCCGGCCCGGTTCGAGCACGGCGATCAGGCAGTCGTCGAACACCGCGGTGGTCGCGCCGGCCAGCGGGGGACTGGAGAGCAGTCCCTGCGGGGAGGAGGCGGCGGCCACGACGAGCGCGTGTTCGTCGTCGGGGCGGATGCCGAAGGGGGCCAGCCGCCGCGAGGCCTCGGGCGCGCCGATCGTCCCGCGCACCAGGTCTTCGAGCACCTGCCCGGCCAGTCGTCGCTTGCCGGCCAGTTCGGCCTGGCGGCGCGCGAGTTCCAGACCCACGAGCGAGACCGCGTACGGCAGGACGTCCGCCGATCGCCGGGGACGGCGGCAACACAGGTAGGCCACCACGGTGTCTTCCACGCTCACCGGAATCGCGGTCGGCGACTCGCCGGTGGCCTTGGCGCGAGCCGCGGACAGGATCTGCTCGACCGGCCAGGCCGCACCGGCCGGCGCCGTGGCCAGCACCCGTCCGTAGAGGTCGAGCACCATGGCCGGCGCTCCGAGGATCTGGTGCAGCGACTCGATCAGCGCCCCCAGCCCGCGCCCCGACAGCAATGCCTTGGCCAGGGTGTCGTGCTCGTCGAGCAGGTCGGCGAACCGGCCGTACTGCTCCTCGAGCACCCGGTCGGCGACGAACCGGTCGACCGCGATGAACGGGGTGGCGTACGGGATCTCGATCACCGGCAACCGGGCCTGGCGGGCGGCGGCGATCGTCGCGTCGGGGATGAGCGAGTGGGTGAGCCCGATGCCGAAGCCCAGCCCGGACGCCCGGCGCTCGGCGACCCGTTGCACGAACTGCCGTTGCGCGGCCGGCTCGGTCTGGCTGAGCCCGGTGGTCAGCACGAGCTCGCCGCCGCTCAGGAACGGGCGCGGGTCGGCCAGTTCGGTGACCGCGCACCAGCGCACCGGCTGGTTGAGCGCGGCCGGTTCGCCGTCGACCAGGCGCAGGCCCAGGTCGGGATCGGCGAGGACATCCGCCAATCGGAGCTTCATTGAGGGACTGTACTGCCGCACAACGATGTCGCGTAAGGACTGGATGGTTGTCCATTTACCGCGATCACTCACCGCCTTTACGGTGACGTGCAACACGTCGCGGAGGGGGTGCTGTCGTCGCCGACCCGTCCCGCCACCCCGGCTCGGCGTCGCATGCCGCCCGCGTGCCGGCCGATCCGGCCCCCGCGCCGCGGGGCGACCTCGAATTCGTGATGGTGAGCCCATGAGCACAACTGAGCCCGCGATCGCCCTGTCCGGGCTACGCAAGACGTTCGGCGCCGTCGAGGCGGTGGCCGGGATCGACCTCGAGATCGCCGACGGCGAGTTCTTCTCGATGCTCGGCCCGTCCGGATCCGGCAAGACCACGGTGCTGCGCATGATCGCCGGGTTCGAGCTGCCGACGGCCGGGACCGTGTGGTTGAGCGGCCGCGACGTGACCCGCCAGGCCCCGTACGAGCGGGACGTCAACACGGTCTTCCAGGACTACGCGTTGTTCCCGCATCTGAGCGTCCTCGAGAACGTCGAGTATGGACTGAAGGTGCGCAAGGTGGCCCGCCGCGAGCGCCGGGCCCGTGCCGAGGCCGCGCTGGAATCGGTGCGGCTGCCCGGTTTCGGCGGGCGCAAGCCGAGCGCGATGTCGGGTGGGCAGCGGCAACGGGTGGCGCTGGCCCGGGCGCTGGTCAACCGGCCCCGGGTGCTGCTGCTCGACGAGCCGCTGGGCGCGCTCGACCTCAAGCTGCGCGAGCAGATGCAGGTCGAGCTCAAGCAGATCCAGCGCGACGTCGGGATCACGTTCGTCTTCGTCACCCACGACCAGGACGAGGCGCTGACCATGAGCGACCGGGTGGCCGTGTTCGACAGCGGGCGGATCGCCCAGGTGGGCACGCCCGAGGAGGTCTACGAGCATCCGGCGACGCCGTTCGTGGCCGGGTTCGTCGGAACGTCCAACCTGCTCCGGGGTGACGCCGCGCGGCAGCTGATCGGTCGTGAAGGGACCTTCTCCGTACGTCCCGAGAAGATCGAACTGACGGAGGGCGCGGGAAACGGGACTGTGGCCGAGGTGATCTACGCCGGGCCGGTGACCCGCTTCGTGGTCGACCTCGACGCGGGCGCGCGGATGGTCGTGGTCGAGCAGAACCGCCGTACGGGGAAATCGACCTTGTCGCAGATGCGGGGGAAACGAGTCCAGCTGACGTGGCAGGACGAGCACGTGATCGAGATTGGAGTGAACCATGCGTCATAGAGTGCTGACCTCGGTGCTGGCGGCGGGTGTGCTCGTGCTCGCCGGGTGCGGAGGCGGGGGTGACGACGGCGAGGGCGCGGCGGCGGGTCCCGGCGGTCTCAGCGTCCCCAAGATCGACAAACTGGCGTCGCTCGGCGCTGGTGAGGGCACGGTCAACGTGATCGCCTGGGCCGGTTACGTCGAGGACGGCTCGACCGATCCCAAGGTCGACTGGGTGTCCGGCTTCGAGAAGGAGACCGGCTGCCAGGTCAACACCAAGGTCGCCGGCACCTCGGACGAGATGGTCACGCTGATGAAGACCGGCGAGTACGACGTGGTCTCGGCCTCGGGTGACGCGTCGCTGCGGCTGATCTACGGCGGTGACGTCGCGCCGGTGAACACCGACCTGATCGCGAACTACTCCGATGTCTTCGACGGGCTCAAGAACAAGGCCTGGAACTCGGTCGGCGGGCAGCCCTACGGCGTGCCGCACGGCCGCGGCGCCAACCTGCTGATGTACCGCACCGACACGGTCAAGCCGGCGCCGACCTCGTGGGGTGCGGTGTTCGACGCCAACTCCCCGTACAAGGGCAAGATCACCGCGTACGACTCCCCGATCTACATCGCCGACGCCGCGCTCTATCTGATGAAGACCAAGCCCGACCTCGGCATCAAGAACCCCTACGCGCTCGACGACACCCAGTTCAAGGCCGCGACCGACCTGCTGACCCAGCAGAACGAGCTGATCGGCGAATACTGGTCGGACTACACCAAGGAGGTGCAGGCCTTCAAGAGCGGCGACTCCGTGCTCGGCACCACCTGGCAGGTCATCACCAACCTGGCCCAGGCCGACAAGGCGCCGGTCGAGGCGGTGCTGCCCAGCGAGGGCGCGACCGGCTGGTCCGACACGTGGATGATCTCGTCGAAGGCCAAGCACCCGAACTGCGGCTACCTGTGGATGAACCACATCATCTCGCCCAAGGCCAACGCCGGGGTCGCCGAGTGGTTCGGGGAGGCGCCGGCCAACAAGCTGTCCTGCGCCGAGACCGCCGACAAGAACCACTGCAAGACGTTCCACGCCGAGGACGAAGCCTATTTCGACCAGGTCTGGTACTGGACCACGCCGCTGGCCCAGTGCGTCGACGGGCGTACGGACGTCACCTGCAAGGACTACGCGGCCTGGACCCAGGCCTGGACGACGATCAAGGGCTAGCGTGAGCTTTCTCCACCGGCACCCGCGGTTGCGGCTGGCCGCCCTGCTCTCGGCGCCCATGCTCTGGCTGGTCGTCGCCTATCTGGGTGCGCTGGCCGTGCTGCTGGTGTCCGCGTTCTGGGCCGTCAACGGGTTCACCGGGGAGGTGGTCCGGGAGTTCACGCTGCAGAACTTCCGGACCATCGTCACCGAGGAGGTCTATCGCAACGTCACGCTGCGCAGCCTCGGGGTGGCCGTCGCGGTGACCGTGATCTGCGTGCTGCTGGCCCTGCCGATGGCGTTCTACATGGCCAAGGTGGCCTCGCCGCGGGCGCGGGGCTGGCTGGTCATCGCCATCCTCACCCCGCTGTGGGCGTCGTACCTGGTCAAGGCGTACGCGTGGCGGGTGCTGCTGGCCAACGACGGCCCGCTCGACTCGCTGATCGGCACGCCCGGCTACGGTCTGGTCGCGGTCGTCATCGTGCTGTCCTACCTGTGGCTGCCGTACATGATCCTGCCGATCTACGCGGGCCTCGAACGGCTGCCCGACTCGATGCTCGAGGCGTCGGCCGATCTGGGCGCGCGGGCCGGGCGGACGTTCCGCGGAGTGGTCCTGCCGATCCTGGTGCCCTCGATCTTCGCCGGGTCGATCTTCACGTTCTCGCTGTCGCTGGGCGACTACATCACCGTGCAGATCGTCGGCGGCAAGACCCAGCTGATCGGCAACCTGGTCTACGCCAACGTCGGCGCGGCCAACAACCTGCCGTTCGCGGCCGCGATCGCCTGCATCCCGGTGCTGATCATGGTGATCTATCTGACCGCGGTCCGCCGCTCGGGCGCCCTGGAGGAGCTGTGACCCTGTCCCCATCGGCGCGCTGGGCGTTGCGGGCGGTGATGGCGCTCGGCCTGTTCTTCATCTATGTGCCGCTGCTGCTCGTGCTGGTCAATTCCTTCAACGGCGACCGTACGTTCGGATGGCCGCCGCACGACTTCACCACCCGGTGGTGGACGGCCGCGTGGAACAACGGCGGCGCGCGGGACGCCCTGTGGACCTCGGTGAAGGCCGGGCTCGGCGCCACCGCGATCGCCCTGGTGCTCGGCACGATGATCGCGTTCGCCGTGCAGCGCTACAAGTTCTTCGGCCGCGACACCGTCTCGCTGCTGGTCGTGCTGCCGATCGCCCTGCCCGGCATCGTCACCGGCATCGCCCTGGACAGCGCGTGGCGCTCGGTGATCGCCCCGCTGGGTCTCGGCAAGGGCCTGTTCTCGGTGGTCGTCGGGCACGCCACGTTCTGCGTGGTGACCGTCTACAACAACGTGCTGGCCCGGCTGCGCCGCAGCGGTGTCTCGTTCGAGGAGGCGTCGGCCGACCTGGGGGCGTCGCCCGGGCAGACGTTCCGCTACATCACGTTCCCGATGATCCGATCGGCGCTGCTGGCGGGCGGCCTGCTCGCGTTCGCGCTGTCGTTCGACGAGATCATCGTGACGACGTTCACCGCCGGTCCCGGGATCCAGACGTTACCCATCTGGATCTTCAACAACCTGTTCCGCCCCAACCAGGCGCCGGTCGTGAACGTGGTCGCGGCCGTGCTGATCGTGCTGTCCGTGCTGCCGGTGTGGCTGGCCCAGCGGGTGGCCGGCCCGGAAGCGGGCGCGAGCCGCACCTGAGCGCTCAGGCCAGGGCCTGGCCGGCCGACTGGGTCTCGGTGGGCTGCGGGGCGGCGTGGTGGGTCAGGATCGCCCCGGTCATGAACACCCCGCCCACGGCCAGCGCCCCCAGCACGCCCAGCGAGATCTGCTGTTCCAGGGCCTGCTGCCGGGCCTGGTCGGCCGGCGGGAGCGGCCCGTCGGTCCGGCCGTCGAGCCCGGCGAAGGCCACCACGACGGCGAGCCAGAAGCCGAAGAAGAAGACCCCGGCCAGCATGCTCGCCCAGTGCGGCACGTGCGGCGGCACCCACGAGGTCAGGCTCCACCGCACGCGGGGCCGGGTCGTCCGGTAGTACCACCGGTTGCCGAGCACCCCGGCGATCACGGCGGGCAGGGTCAGCACGGCCGCGACGGCCACCGCGACCGCGGTCGGCACCAGGCGCACGCCCGCCAGCAGGCCCGCGATGAGCACCACCGACCAGAGCAGGCCGGCCGAGCACATCGCGCCGGCCGCGATCAACCACCGCTGCGAGATCATCAGACCTGAAGCTAGCGGTCCGGGACGCTCCGACGCCGGGTTTTCGCCGAATGCCGGCGGTAGGCGCTCACCGTGGGATCGCCCGCGATCCAGAAACGCCACGCCACGTCGTGGGCCGAGGTCACCCCGACCCGCGGCCCGGCCTCGATCACCCCGGGCGGATCGGCCGGCGCCGACACGGTGAGCGGGCCGGTCCCGTCGATCACCGACGTGCCGTTGGCCGACCGGTCGAGCGCCAGCACCTGCATCAGCTTGGCCGGGCCGGCGGCCAGGTCCGAGTCGCCGCGGGCGGCCGGGCGGCGCTCCCTGGCCACGGACAGACCCTCGACCACCTCGCCGGCGCGCAGCAGCACGGCGGCCGCGCGGCCCTCTTCGCCGCAGACGATGTTGGCGCAGAAGTGCATGCCGTAGATCTGATAGACGTACAGGAACCCGGCCGGCCCGAACATGACCGCGTTGCGGTTGGTCATCCCGCGGTGCGCGTGCGACGCCGGGTCTTCGCCGAGCCCGCTGTAGGCCTCCACCTCGGTCAGCCGGAGGGTGACGCCGTTGGCCGCCAGACGCCACCCGAGCAGACGCCGGGCAGCCAGGTCAACCTCGGCGGCGGGCAGGTCGAGCCAGTTTTCCTCCACCCGATCAGCCAAGCACACCCGGAAATGGAGCGCTTCTGGGCCATGATGGGGACGGGGGTGTGGCGATGCGTCCCGATCCGGATCAGCTCCAGCAGTGGGCCCTGCGTGACCGTGTGCCGGCCGCCGAGATAGGCGTCCGTCTCGGTCTGAGCCGTGCCGCCGTCTATGGCTGGCTGCGCCGCTACAGCATCGTCACCGGCGGACCGTTCCTGTCGCAGGAACGCCTGCTCGCTCTCTGGCGGGCCGGCATGCTCACCTCCCGCATCGCCACCGAGACCGGCCTCGCGCCCGACGGCGTGCGGGAACGGCTGGTGACCGCGGCCGTGCTGGTTCCCGACCGCAGCTATTTTGTGGTCGGCTCGCCCGAAGACCCGCTGCCCGAGCATCTGCTGCGCGACTGGGTCGTCCGGGAGGGGTTCACCGCGGCCCAGGTCGCCGCGCTGACCGGCACGACCGCCCGTCAGGTGCGCTACCGCCTGGCGCGCTACCGCCTGTCGTCCGGCCGGCCCGGACCGGCCCCGCGGCTGCGCCGCCAGCTGACCCGCGACACGCTCGTCAAGCTCTATCAGGACGAGGGGCTGAGCTGCCCGCAGATCGCGCGGGAGGCCGGGGTCAGCGCCGAGGCGGTCCGGGAGCTGCTGGTCGACTACGGGATCAAGCGCCGTCCGAGCGGCAGCCGGGCCCGTCCGCCCCTCGACCCGGCCGCGCTCGACGACTACCGCCTGGGCACGGTCACGCTGGAGCAACTCGCGCTGCGGCTGGGTTACGTGACCCCGGCGGGCAACCCGGCCGTACGCCGTCTGCGGGCCGCGCTGAAGGAATCCGACCCGCCCCGTTCCACGATCGCGGTCGCGCACTCGTCCCGCCGCCAGGTGACCGCCACCATCCCGCGGCAGGTCCCGCACCGCTATCAGGAGACGCTCGACCGGGCGAAGGCCGCGTGCGCCCGGTCGGCCGAGCTGATCTCGGCCGTGCAGCTGACCCTAGCCGGCCTTTTTGTGCCCGACCGCGCCGAAGATTGACGCCTCCACCGGGGTGGGGTGCTCCTCGGCCTCCGGGTCGGGCCGCCAGTCGCCGACCGGCGCGATCCCCGGCGCCACGAGGTCGAGACCTTCGAAGTAGGCGGCGAACTCCTCGCGCGTGCGGGGGTACACGTCGGACCGGCCCGTACGCAGGGACTCGTCCCACGCCGCCTTGAGCTCGGGGGTCAGCAGGTCGGTGGTGGCCAGCGACATCACCAGGTGGCTGCCCGCGGGCAGCGCGTCGACCAGCGTGCGCACGATCCGCAGCGACTCCTCCTGACCGGGCAGGAAGTGGACCACGGCGACCAGGATCAGCCCGACCGGCCGGGTGAAGTCGAGGATCCCGGCCGAGGCGAGGATCCGCTCGGGGTTGCGCAGGTCTTCCTCGAGATAGGTCGTCTCGCCGTCCGGCGTGCTGGTGAGCAGGGCCCGCGCGTGCGCCATCACCATCGGGTCGTTGTCGACATAGACGATGCGCGACTCGGGGGCGACGCCCTGCGCGACCTCGTGCGTGTTGTCGGCGGTGGGCAGGCCGGTGCCGATGTCGAGGAACTGGCGGATGCCGGCCTCGGCGGCCAGGAAGCGCACGGCCCGCCCGAGGAACGCGCGGTTGGCCCGGGCCGCGATGCGCGCCGCCGGATACGACTTGGCCAGCAGGTCACCGGACTCTCGGTCGGCGGCGAAGTTGTCCTTGCCGCCCAGCCAGTAGTTGTAGCGGCGGGCCGGGTGGGCGGTGCCGGAGTCGAACCTGTCGGTCATGACAACCATCCTAATTGGATCTTGTCAGGAGTAAAGAATTACCGTTAGCAACTGCACACTTACCGAGAGGTATGGAGATGGCTTAATATATGGCGCCGCGAGATTCCCGGAAAGGGATTCTCGTTGTCTCGATCGAGGCGGGAAAACTGTCTCGTTCGGCACAGCAGGTTCCGCCCTGACAGAGGAGATCGATGAGCGAAACCGGGTCCACCGTCCCCCGCCGTCAGGTTGGCCGGCTGCTGCGCCAGCTGCGCGAGCAGGCCGGGATCTCCCTGATGGGCGCGGCCGAGGAACTCGAGTTCTCGCGGGCCCGCATGTACCGGATCGAGAAGGGTGAGGTTCCGGTCCGCAAGCACGACGTCATCGCGATGTGCAACGTGTACCGGGCGCCCGCACGGATCACCGAGGTGCTGATCGGCCTCGCCCACGAGTCCAAGGCGAAGGGCTGGTGGCACGCGTACGGCGATGTCGTGCCGGCCTGGTTCGAGCTCTACGTCGGCATGGAACAGGCCGCGAGCCGGCTGCGGTCCTTCGCCCCGAGCGTGATCCCGGGCCTGCTCCAGCGCCCGGAGTACGCCGAGTGGATCTTCCGCAAGTGGATCGGGGCCGACGAGGCCGCCGTCGACAACGCGGTCGCCATGCGCCTGGAAAGACAATCACTGCTTTCCCGTACGCGTCCCCGCGCGCCCGAACTGGACGTGCTGATCGACGAGGGGGTGCTGCGCCGCGCCATCCCCGACGCCCTCGGTATGCAACGGCAGCTGGCCCATCTGGTCAACACGCCGGACCGGCCGGGCATCAGCGTGCGGGTGATCCCGTTCGCGGCCGGCCCCCACAAAGCGGCCAGTTCCGGACAGTTCACCATCCTCGAGTTCCTCGGTGTGGGAACCGCCTCTCCCGAACCGACAACGATCTATTGCGAGAGTCTCACCGGCGCGCTCTACCTCGATAAGCTCCACGAAGTCACGACTTATGAATCGATCTGGGGCGAACTCGAGTCCGTCGCGTTGTCCCGGGCCGACTCCGACGATCTCATCGGGGCGATCATCAAGGAGAGCGATGGCTGACCTGACCGGTGCCATCTGGCACAAGAGCAAGCGCAGCGGCGGCAACGGGGGCGACTGCGTCGAGGTCGCCGTCAACCTGCCCGGCATCGTCGCGGTGCGTGACAGCAAACACCGTGACGGCGCGGCGCTGGTCTTCACGCACGCCGAGTGGGACGCGTTCCTCGGCGGGGTCCGCGACGGCGAATTCGACCTGGATCTTTAGATCTCGGTGTTCCGAACCTTAAGGAGTTCTTAGGGCCGCCGATCACGGCCGGTGGGCGACGCATAGTGAGGGCCGCGTTGTCCCCCATGCCCGAGGTGACCCTCCCGTGCCGATGTCCGCCGCCGCCCGTTTCCGTTACACGCTGGTGGCCGGAGCCACGGCCGTGGTGATCGGGGGAGGCTTCACCTTCGTCGGGATCACCCGCAACGCCGAGGCCGACACCGCGGTCGACCGGGCCTCGGAGCAGCAGACCCTGCGGGTGGATCTCGCGCCCACGCCATCCGGCGAGCCGTCGGCCACCCCCTCCGCGACGGTTTCGGCCGCCCCCACGTCGAAGGCGCCGTCGCCCACCCCGTCGAAGAAGAAGACCTCGTCGCCCAAGCCCACCAAGCCGAAGAAGACGACCAAGCCGCCGGCGACCGTTCCCGAGACCAGCGGCACGGTGGTCGAGCAGGTGCTGGCCCACATCAACGCCGCCCGCAAGGACGAGGGCCTGGCCCCGTTCCAGCTCGACGCCGACCTGTCCAAGGCGGCCGCGATCCACAACCAGAAGATGATCGACGGCTGCGGTCTGTCGCACCAGTGCCCCGGCGAGGGCGGCATCGGCGACCGGTTCAGCGCCCAGGGCGTCAAATGGTCGGGCGCGGCCGAGAACATCGGCTACGGCTCCAGCGACGCCAGCGCCTCGGCCCAGGTGAAGGCGGCCAACGGCCTCACCGACAGCATGCTGGCCGAGGTGCCGCCCAACGACGGCCACCGCAAGAACCTGCTCAACCCGGGCCTCAAGCGGATCGGCCTGAGCATCGTGCGCGACGGCAAGGGCGTCACCTGGATGGTTCAGGACTTCGTCAACTGACGATCCACGCGTGCCCCGGGTGCACGATCCCGAGCGCGTGGTTAAGCCAGTCCCGCTGGGCCGGCGTGAGACGGGGCGCGACCGCCGCGTAGTCCTGCTCGTCCTTCGGCCGCTGGTGCTTGGCCTTGAACAGCAACACCACCTCGGGGCTGAGGTAGGGGATCCCGTTGCGGTCGGTGAGGATCATTTCCCCGTACGGGCGGCGCAGGCTCTCGTGGCGGCGGGAGATCCACGTGTCGCCGTCGTGCGGCTCGCGGAACACGTCGAAACGCCACACGTCGGCCGCGGTGTCGTAGGCCCAGGTCTGATACTGCTCGGCCAGCGCGGCCGGCGTCGCCGGAACCACCTTGCCGTCACCGGCCACCCAGAACGCCAGATCGGGAAAGCGCCCGGCGACCGGTTCGAACCGCTCCCGGGGGACCGCGATCTCGAGGTCCTCGTGCTCGCGCAGCCCGCCGCCGAGGTGCAGGTCGATCGCCCAGCCGCCGGCGACGTACCAGGGCACCCCGACACCGTCCAGCCGCTCGGCGACCTGCTCGGGCCGCCACGGTTGCCAGGCATCGATGTCCGGAGTCATGGGGGCAGCCTAGATCTGGGCCCTGCTTTGATCGAGCCCGGCCACCGCCTCCTTCTCGTTCGGTCACCGCTTAGATCGCGTGCCGGGAACCGCTTCGATCGCGCTCGGTCATCGGAGAGGCCTTAAGGTGCAGCGGTGGCCAAGATTCTGAAGTCCCTCCTGCAGCGCGTGACTGCCCGCCGTCCCGCACCGGCCCCGGCGCAGCGCCAGCCGCATCAGACCCGGCACGTTCCGACCGGCGACCGCGGGCGGGTCATCGAATACGCGCCGAACCTGGACGGCGACGCCGACCCGGGTGAGGTCGTGTGGACCTGGGTGCCCTACGAGGACGACCCGTCCCAGGGCAAGGACCGTCCCGTCCTCGTGGTCGGCCGGGACGGGCACGACGTCCTCGCGCTCATGCTGTCGTCGCAGAGCGACCGCGACGGGCAGCGCAACTGGCTCGCGCTCGGCCCCGGCGCGTGGGACCGCGAGTCCCGCCCGAGCTGGATCCGCCTCGATCGGGTGATCGAGGTCGACCACGACGGCATCCGCCGCGAGGGTGCGATCCTGGAGCGGGCGCGGTTCGACCGGATCGCCGCTCGGCTACGCCAGGACTACGGCTGGCGCTGAGTGGGCCCGCTCACTGGACAGCGTCACGAGCGGTCCGGATAGCGTTGGGGGTATGGATAAGGACGTAATGGTCGGTTTCGGCGGCAAGCAGGCCTGGCTCGCCGTCCGTGCCGACGGCCGGGACGACGCCGCCGCGAGCGTGATCACCGCGCTCGGGCTGCGCGACCTCGGCGAGGTGCCGTGGCGGGACGGCATCGACCTGGCTCACCTCACCGACGACCGGGTGGCCGTCACCCCGCCGCTGCCCGGCGCCCGCGACCAGCTGTGGGTGCTCGCCACCGGCCGGTGGCTCATGCGTCCCGGCACGCCGGTCGACGTGATCGGGCTCTCGGCCGGGCTCGGCACCGAGGTGCAGTTCTTCGCCACTCACCGGGTCACCGAGTTGCACCGCTGGCAGCGTGCAGCCGAGGGGGAGCTGGTCCGCGCCTTCGGCTATGTGGGCCAGACCGGCGAGGTCACGTCGTGGCACGGCGAGCCCGACCCGGCCGAACGCGACGCCGGCCTGCCCGGTGTCCTGAACGACGAGACAACCGTCCTGGTGGGTGAAAAAGACGTGCTCGCCGTGGCGGGCGCCTGGAGCATTGACCCCACCACTCTGACCGGGCGCCCCGCGCCGGGACCGCTGCGGATCGGCGCAGCCGACTGAGAGGGCCACCATGCGCAAGTTCGTGATCATGGGAGTGCAGGGCAGCGGCAAGGGAACCCAGAGCGAACTGCTCTGCGCCGACCTCGACCTGGTGCACATCGCCGTCGGTGACATCTTCCGCTGGAACGTGCAGAACCACACCAAGCTCGGCGCGCAGGTGCGCCGCACGATGTCCGCCGGCGACCTGGTCGGCGACGACCTGGTCGAGGCGGTGGTGCGGGAGCGCCTCGACCGGCACGACTGGAACTACGGCTTCGTGGTCGACGGGTTCCCGCGCAACGGGCGGCAGGCCGAGTTCTTCATGGAGAGCTACGACATCGACGCCGTCATCCACCTCGAACTGCCCGAGGACGAGGTGCGCCGCCGCGTGCTCAGCCGTCGCCTCTGCCCGAACTGCGGCATGGACTACAACCTCATCGCCGACCGGCCCGAGGTCGAGGGCCGCTGCGACATCTGCGGCCACGAGCTGGTCACCCGGGCCGACGACACCCCCGAGGCCCTGGAGGCCCGGTTGCGCGACTACCACGAGAAGACCAAGCCGGTGCTCGACCTGTTCGGCCGCAAGGAGGTCGTCCACAACATCGACGCCCGGCCGACGGTCGACGAGGTGCAGCAGGCCATCCGCGAGACGCTGAGCCTGCCGCCGTACAAGCCCGCCGGCTGAGGCTGGCGCCGGCCGCCGGGGCCGCACGCGCCTGGCGGTTCCTTCGTCCGCTTCGAGGCGGCCTCCCGCGTCGGCCGGGTTCCTTTCGCTTCGCGGGGGCCTCACACGGTTGCCGTCTCCGGCTCTTGTTTCGCCGGTGCCGGCCACATCGCGACCACGGTCACGGCGAGCACGATCAGCACTCCGGCGAGCACCCGGTAACCCACGGCCAGGCCGTCGTTGAGGTGAGCGGGGGAGTCGAGGGCGCCGTGGGAGTTGAGCACCGTGCCGATCACCGCCACGCCCAGCGCGGCCCCGATCTCGCGGGAGGCCGAGTTGATGCCCGAGCCCAGGCCGGCCCGGTCGGCGGGCAGACCGGCGAGGATGCCCCCGGTCAGGGCGGGGGCACAGGCGGCCATGCCGGCCGCCACCACCACGAGGTAGACGGCGTAGAGGGCGTACGGGGTCGTCGCCGTCGCCGTGGAGAGCGCGAGCATGCCGACGGCGATGACGCCAAGCCCGGCCCCGATCATGCGCCGCGCGCCGAACCGCTCGGTCAGCGGAACCGCCCGGCGCGAGAGCAGGCCCATGCCGACGGCCAGGGGTGCGATCGCGACGCCGGTGACCAGCGTCGAGTAGCCCTTGACCTCCTGCAGGAACTGGGCGTTGACATAGAACAGCCCGAACAGCGCCAGGAAGCCGGCACCGACGCCCAGGGCACCGGCCCGCACGGTCGGCAACCGGAACACGCGCGGGTCGAGCAGGGGGTTGGCGGTCCGGAAGGCGTACGCGGAAAACGCAGTGATCAACAGCAGGCCGGCCGCGAACCCGCCCAGCACGGCGACGTCGCCCCAGCCGCGCTCCGGACCCTCGATGATGCCGAAGAGCAGGGCGAACAGACCGCCGGTGAGCAGTGTCGCGCCGACCGGATCGAGGGCCGCGGGGTGGCGCGGAACCCGGGGCACCGCCAGCGCCACCCCGGCCGCGAGCAGCAGCGCCACCGGCACGAAGACCGCGAACAGCACCGGCCAGCCGGCCCAGTGCAGCACCGCGCCCGCCACGAGGTTGCCCACCATGCCGCCGAGCCCGAGGAACGTGGTCCACAACGCGATCGCGTGCGGGCGCCGCTCGGGCCGGCTGTGGTGCAGCAGCAGCGCCAGAGTGGCCGGCTGGGCCATCGCCGCCCCCGCCCCGGCCAGCGCCCGCCCGGCCAGCAGCACGCCCACCGACGGCGCGAACGCACTGACCAGGTTGGCCCCGGCGAACAGCAGCAGACCGGCGATCAGCACACCCTTGCGGCCCATCCGGTCACCGAGCGCACCGGCCGGGATCAGCAGTGCGGCGAATGCCAGCACGTAGGTGTCGACGATCCAGACCAGCTGACCGCCGGTCGGGTGCAGGGCGCTCGCGGCCAGCTGCGGCAACGCCAGATTGATGGCCGCGACCAGGGCCTGGAGCACCAGGACGGTCGCGCACATCAGCGGGAGGGTTCGGTTCGTTCTCACGTGATCGACGCTAGGATCGGCCATACCTAACGTCAAATGCATGCTTCACATGTGAAGGTTGCGCTTCGTGCAATTAGATTTGAACCTGCTGACCGCGCTCGATGCCCTGCTCGAAGAAGGCAGCGTCGGCGGCGCGGCCCGGCGGCTGCACCTCTCCGAGCCGGCGACCAGCCGGGCCCTCGGACGCATCCGGGCCGCCATCGGCGACCCGATCCTGGTCCGCTCCGGCCGCGCGATGGTGCCCACACCGCGGGCCCAGGCCATCCGGGCCGAGGTGCACGCCCTGGTCGAGCGGGCGCAGGCCGTCTTCACCCCGCCCGGCGAGCCCGACCTGGGCCGGCTCGAACGCACCTTCACCGTGCTCGCCTCCGACGCCGCCATCTCGCTCGGCCCCGACCTGCTGGCCCGCGTACGGGCGGTGGCGCCCCAGGTCGTGCTGCGCTTCCTCGGTGAGACCCCGACCGCCGACGCCGCCCAGCTCCGCGACGGGCCGGCCGACCTCGACATCGGCGTCATCCACCGGCCGCCGCCCGAGATCCGGGTCGAACCGCTGGTCACCGACACGATGGCGGTCGTGGTGCGGGCCGGGCACCCGCTCGCCACCGGCCGCCTGACCCGGCCCCGTCTGGCCGCGGCGGCGCACGTCAGCGCTTCCCGCCGGGGCAAGCTCACCGGCCCGGTCGACGACGACCTGGCCGAGCACGGGCTGCGCCGGCAGGTCGCGATGGTGGTGCCGACCTTCTCGGCCGGACTGCTGGTGGTGGCCCGCACCGACCTGGTCGGGCTCATGCCCCGGGGGCTCGGCGCGGCCACCCTCGAGTCGCTGGGGCTGGTCGCGCTCGACCCGCCGATGCCCCTGCCGCCGATCGAGATCGGCATGGCCTGGCACCAGCGCTACGACGCCGACGGCGCGCATTCGTGGCTGCGCTCGGTCGTCCGTGAGGCGGTCGCCTCCTGATCGCGGGTCAGACCTCGCGGCCGCGCTTCTTGAGCTCGGCCTCGATCGCCTCGCAGACCGTCTCGACCACGGCCAGCCGGGCGTAGTGCTTGTCGTTGCCGGGGATCACGTGCCAGGGCGCCCACGTCGGGTCGGTGCGTTCGAGCATTTCCCGTACGGCGTCCTCGTAGGCCGAACGCTTCTCCCGGTTACGCCAGTCCTCCTCGGTCAGCTTCCACTGCCGCAAGGGGTCGCCGGCCCGGTCCTCGAAGCGGCGCAGTTGCTCGTCCTCGTCCACGTGCATCCAGAACTTGACGATGATCATCCCCTCGGCGACCAGCGTCCGCTCGAACTCGACGATCTCGTTGTACGCCCGCGACCACTGCTCCTTGGTCGCGAACCCCTCGACCCGCTCGACCAGCACACGGCCGTACCAGGAGCGGTCGAAGACGGCCATGCCGCCCCAGCCCGGCAGCTTCGGCCAGAACCGCCAGAGAAAATGGTGCCGCTTCTCGTCGTACGTGGGCGCCGCGAACTGGGAGACGCGTACGAACCGCGGGTCGAGCGGCGCGACCAGGCGCTTGATGGCACCGCCCTTGCCGGAGGCGTCCCAGCCCTCGAAGACACAGGTCAGCGGCGGGCCGATCTTCTGCTCGGCGATCTGACCGCCGAGGATCAGGCGCAGCCGCAACAGGCGTTCCTGCGCCTCCTCGAGACGGGCGACAGCCTTCTTCTTCGAGATCTCGATCGGCGGTGCACCGCTACCCAGGCGACTCATCCGTACAGCATGGTCCTGTTCTTCGCGTTTCGCACCGCCGGGTCCTGCCCTTTCCGCATTCCGCTCTCCGCTTTTCGCGGCGCCGGGCCCGCTCCTTCTCGCGGTGCCCGGCCTGTTCCTTCTCGGGGCGCCGCGCGCTCCTTCTCGGGGCGCCGGCCTGCGCGTTCGAAACCCGGTGTCCCGGTTGTGGAGCCATGCGGGACACTTTGCTGGTGACTCTCGTAGACGACCTGACATGGCGCGGACTGATCCAGGACTCGACCGACCCGGCCGCCCTGGCCGAAGCACTCACCGGTGAGCCGATCACGTTCTATGTGGGCTTCGACCCCACCGCCGCGTCCCTGCACGTCGGTCACCTCATGCAGGTCATGACCGCTCGCCGGCTCCAACTGGCCGGGCACCGCCCGCTGCTGCTCGTCGGCGGCGCGACCGGCCAGATCGGCGACCCGCGCGAGTCCAGCGAGCGCTCGCTCAACTCGCCCGAGGTGGTCTCGGGCTGGGTCGAGCGCATCCGCACCCAGCTCGCGCCCTTCGTGACGTACGAGGGAAACAACGCGGCCACCCTGGTCAACAACCTCGACTGGACCGGTCCGACCTCGGTCATCGAATTCCTGCGCGACGTCGGCAAGCATTTCCCGGTCAACAAGATGCTGGCCCGCGACGTGGTGCGCAACCGCCTCGAGAGCGGCATCAGCTTCACCGAGTTCAGCTACCAGCTGCTGCAGGCCAACGACTTCTACCAGCTGCACGAGCGGCACGGCTGCGCGCTGCAGTTCGGCGGTTCCGACCAGTGGGGCAACATCACCGCCGGCGTCGACTTCGTGCGGCGCCGCGGAGCCGGACCGGTGCACGCTTTCACCACGCCGCTGGTCCTCAAAGCCGACGGCACCAAGTTCGGCAAGAGCGAGGGCGGAGCGATCTGGCTCGACCCCGAGATGACCACGCCGTACGCGTTCTACCAGTTCTGGATCAACGCGGACGACCGAGACGTCAACAACTACCTGCGGTTCTTCAGCTTCAAGAGCCGCGAGGAGTTGGAAGAGCTCGAGAAGGCGACCGCCGACCGTCCCCAGGCCCGCCTGGCCCAGCGCGCACTGGCCGAGGAGATCACCGCCCTGGTCCACGGCCCGGCCGAGGCGTCCCAGGCGATCGCGGCCAGTCAGGCCCTGTTCGGGCGGGGTTCCCTCGACGAGCTCTCGCCCGACACCCTGCGCGCGGCGTTGGGCGAGGCCGGGCTCCTTGACGTACGCGGCGAGATGCCCAACTACACAACCTTGCTCAAGGAGTCGGGCCTGGTGGCAAGCGCGAACGAGGCCCGGCGAACCATCACCGAGGGCGGCGCCTACGCGAACAACGTGCGCATCATCGACGGTGAGGCCGTGCCCGAGACCAGCTCTCTGCTGCACGGAGAGTTCCTGGTCCTACGTCGCGGAAAGCGAACGTTCGCCGGCATCGCCTACACCGCCTAGCCCAACTTCTTCACGTCCCCAGCGCTGTCCATGGCCTTTACAGCCGTGGGCCGCGCTTGGCGCAGCTTCTTCACCTTCCGAGCGCTGTCCCCGGCCCGCGTAGCTGTGGGCAGCGCTTGGCGCAGCTTCTTCACCTTCCGAGCGTGGGTCTTGCCCCCGGCGCTCGCAGCTGTGGGCATCGCCTAGCACAACTTGCTCACCGTCCCAGCGCTGTCCACAGCCTTCGCGGCTATCCACAGCCCCACCCGTCGACATCCCTCGAGGGCCCCCAACCCGAGGACAATGGATCGAGGGGGCCCCCTGGGAGGGTGGGTTGGGGTGGTGGTCTTGATCTTGATTGGCCCCCTGTGACGTGGCTCGCAGGGGGCCGATTTGGTGCTCGGGCCGGGGGCCTGTAATGTTTTCGGAGCCGCCAGGGAGACGGGCGAGCGAACGGAACTCCTCGGAGGTCCGGAGCGGCCGTCCTGGAGGACCCCAGAGAAAAGCTTCAGCAATAGCTGGCGTAGATTTCTGCGGGCTTGAGCAGTTCCTGAAGGTCATTTCCGGGAAATTAACCGGGTTTGACGAGAAGGAAAAGCCCAAGTAAAGTTGAGCGAGTGCCCCGGGGCAGTCAACCGGGTGTGGTTGTTCTTTGAGAACTCAACAAGGTGCTTGATAAGCCAGTGCCAATTAAGTAATACCCCGGCCGGCTTGTTTCCTTCTTCGGAGGGTTCAGGTTCGGTGGGTGATTCCTTTGGCAGTTGTTTAACTGCCGGGACATTTTTTCCACAGTT
>NZ_JAENHP010000003.1 GCF_016834655.1 Paractinoplanes ovalisporus | reverse complement strand
CGCATCCACACCGGCGCCGCGGACCTGCCACCAGCCGACTTCGAAACCCTGCACCAACCCAACAAACCCCGCCCTACCAGGACGGAAACCCAACCCATCTAGCCGCTACCAAACCCGGGGCGGTTCAGGGTCTCGGATCCGAGGCGAGCATGGCTTTGACCGGCCCATGATGGTCTTCCGGAGATCCGTGAGGTTGGAATGGGCTTGGTGCTCGGTCGGGACCGGCGAGGGATCGGCGTGCGTGGCGGCCCGGCTTGAGTAGGCTCCGGCACATGATCCAAGCGAGCCGCCTGGTCGAGGGGGACCTGGTTGCGCTGATCTCGCCGTCGGGGGCCAGCGAACCCGGTCGTATCGCGGCCACCGTCGCGGCCCTCGAAGGCTGGGGTCTGCGCGTACGGCTGGGGGAGCACGCCGGTGGCCGCCACCTGTTCTTCGCCGGCACCGATGACGAACGCCTGGCCGACCTCAACGGCGCGCTGCGCGACCCCGAAGTGCGGGGCGTGTTCTGCGTGCGGGGCGGCTACGGTCTGCAACGCATTGTCGACCGGGTCGACTTCGCCGCCGTCCGGGCCGATCCGAAAGTGGTGATGGGCTTCTCGGACATCACGGCCCTGCATGTGGCGCTGTGGACGGAGACGGGACTGGCCAGCGTGCACGGGCCGACGGCTGGGCAGTTCGAACGCGGCCCGGCCTCACTGACCGTGCGGGCTGCCCGGCGCGCGGTCACGGTGAGCGATCCGGTCACGGTCACCGCGCTGGAGTCGGAGCCGACCTACCCCGTACGGAGGGAAGGGGTTGCCGAGGGAACGCTGCTCGGCGGCAACCTGGCCATCCTCGCGAGCACGATCGGCACCCGGCACGCCCTGTCTCCGGCCGGCGCGATCCTGCTGCTCGAAGACGTGGACGAGCAGCCCTACCGCATCGACCGCATGCTCGTGCACCTGCGACGGGCCGGCTGGTTCGACGGGCTGCGCGGCGTCGCGTTGGGCCAGTTCACGAACTGCCTCGACACGAACCCGCGCTATCCTCCCGTCCTCGACGTGCTGCGCGAGCACATGTCCGCGCTCGAGGTGCCCGTGCTGGGCGGCCTGCCGCTGGGCCACGGCGAACAGCAGATCGCGGTGGGTCTCGGCTGCCCCGCCCGCCTCGACGCCACAGCCGGAACCCTCACCGTCGAGCCCGCGGTCGCCTGACGGTCAAGAGCCGAGCCCGGCAGTCATGAAACGAGCCCGGCAGTCATGAAACGAGCCCGGCAGCCAAGAGGCGAGCCGGTGGTCAAGAGGCGTGCCGGACGGTCGTGAGGCGAGCCGGCGGTTACTACTTCTCGGCCCAGACGCCCAGCTCGTTGCCGCTCGGGTCGGTGAAGTGGAAGCGGCGGCCGCCGGGAAACTCGTAAGGCCCCTCGACCACCCGGCCGCCCGCCGCCCGCACGGACGCGACCGAGGCGTCGAGATCGGACGAGAACAGCAGCACGAGCGGCCCGCCCACACCCACCGGCTCGCCGGCGCGCAACCCGCCCGACTCCCCGGAAGCATCGCCCTGACGCCGGATGCCCGCATATTCCGGGCCGTAGTCGTTGAACTGCCAGCCGAACGCCGACGCGTAGAAGCGCTTTGCCTCGGCCAGGTCGCCGACCGTGATCTCGATGTAGTCGATGCCGTGGTGGTGATGCGTCTGCTCAGTCATGCCCCGCATTCTGCGCCGGGGGTACGACAGGAACGCCGCACAAGAAGGCCGACCAGCGTAGATGCGACAAGGAACAGGCGGTCTAGCCGCGGGGGAGGGGAACCACCAGGGGTGTGCCGGTGGCGGGGTCGGGCACGACCAAAGCCGCCAACCCGAACACCTCCTCCAGCAACTCGACCGTGAACACCGAGGCCGGCGGGCCCTGGGCCACGATGCGCCCGTCCCGCATGGCGACCACGTGATCGGCGTAGCGGGCGGCCAGATTGAGGTCGTGCAGCACCATCACGATCGTACGGTCGCGTTCGCGGTGCAGGCGGGCCACCAGGTCCAGCACGTCGATCTGGTGGCTCAGGTCGAGGTAGGTCGTCGGTTCGTCCAGCAGCAGCACCTCGGTCCCCTGGGCGACCGCCATCGAGATCCACGCCCGTTGGCGCTGGCCCCCGGAGAGCGTGTCGACCGGCCGGTCGGCCAGCTCGCGCATGTCCGTCCATTCCAGGGCCTCGGTCACGATCTTCTGATCGGCCGGGGACCACTGACGGAACCAGTTCTGGTGCGGATGACGCCCCCGCATCACCAGGTCGGCCACCGTCAGGCCGTCCGGCGCGACCGGGCTCTGCGGCAGCATGCCGATGATGCGGGCCACCTCGCGGGTCGGCATCCGGTCGATGCGGTGGCCGTCCAGCAGCACTTCGCCGGCCCGCGGCTTGAGCAGGCGGCCCAGCGCCCGCAGCAGGGTCGATTTTCCGCAGCCGTTCGGCCCGACCACGGCCGTGACCGCGCCGTCGGCGATGTCGAGGTCGAGCCCGTCCACCACCACGGCGTCGCCGTAGGCGAGCTGCAGGCCGCGGGCCCGCAGGCGGGGCTCGGGCCGCGGCGCCGGGGCGACGGGGGCGTCGGCCAGGGAGGGGTCGGTCATGCGGAGACCCTTCGGTTGGTGCGGATCAGGAGCCAGAGCAGGTAGGGGGCGCCGACCATGGCGGTCACCAGGCCGACGGGGAGTTCGCGTTCGGGCAGGGCCAGGCGGGCGGCCAGGTCGGCCACGGCCACCAGCAGGGCGCCCAGCACGGCCGACACGATCAGCGGCGGCCGGGACCCGCCGCACAGGCGCAGGGCGATCTGCGGCACGACGAACGCGACAAATTCGATGGGACCGGCGGCGGCCACGGCCGCGGCGGCGAGGGCCACGGCCGTGAGCACCACCGCGAGGCGTGCGGCCTGGAGGCGTACGCCCAGGGACCGGGCCACGTCGTCGTCGAACTGCATGGCCTGCAACGTGAACGCGGTCGCCACCGCCAGCGGGATCAGCACGGCCAGGCCGATCGAGAGCGGCCGCACCTGGTCCCATTCGGCGCCCGCGACCGACCCGTTGAGCCAGATGGTCGCCCGGGTGGCGTCGACGATCTCGGCCCGGACCAGGAACCACGACACACCCGCGGTCACCACCTCGCCGACCCCGATGCCCACCAGCACGAGGCGGAAGCCGTCGATGCCGCGCCGCCACGCCAGAACGTAGACGAGCGTGGCCGTCACGAGGGCCCCGGCTAGCGCGGCCAGCGGCACCATCCCGATCGCGGCGCCGCCGCCGGCCACGATGACGGCGACCGCGCCCAGGGACGCGCCGTGGGTCACGCCCAGAACGTCGGGGCTGGCCAGCGGGTTGCGGGCGAAGGTCTGGGTCAGCGCCCCGGAAATGGCCAGCGCCGCCCCGACCAGCAACGCGGTCAGGATCCGGGGCAGCCGCAGGTCCAGGACGATCAGCTTCTGGGCCGGGGTGCCACCGCCGAGCAGGGTGTCGACCACGTCGCCGGGCGCGATCGTGAAGCTGCCGTGGCCGATGCTGTAGACGGCCACGACCGCGGTCAGCGCCAGCCCGGCCAGGCCGACCAGCACCGCGCGGGGCGAAACAGTGCCGGCGTACCGGCCGATGTGGACGGCGCGGCGGCCGGGCGGTGAGAGAAGCTGCGTCACAGTTTCACGGCTCCCCGGCGGCTGCGGACCAGATGGACGAAGAACGGGGCGCCGACCGCGGCCAGCACGATGCCGGTCTGCAGTTCGCCGGGGCTGACCACGATGCGTCCGAGCACGTCGGCGACGAGCAGCAGGGTGGCGCCGGCGAGGGCCGAGCAGGGGACCAGCCACCGGTGGTCGGGGCCGACGAACGAGCGTGCCACGTGCGGGACGATCAGGCCGAGGAAGCCGATCGGGCCGGCGGCCGCGGTCGCCGCGCCGGCCAGCAGCACGATGGCCGCGACCCCGGTCGCCCGGGCCAGGAACACGCGTTGACCCAGGGCGCGGGCGATGTCCTCGCCGAGGCCGAGCGCGTTCAGGGCCGGCGCGTTGGCGAGGGCCAGCAGCAGCCCGGCTGCGATGAACGGCGCCACCTGGGCGGCCACCGTGGCGTCGCGGCCCGAGAGCGAGCCGACCACCCAGAAGCGGAAGACGTTGAGGCTGGCGTCGTCGGCCAGCAGGATCGACTGGGTGAACGAGGCCAGCAGCGCGCTGATCGCCATACCGGCCAGCGCGAGGGTGACGGGGGTCGGTCCGCCCCGCCGGCCGGAGGCGATGCCGAAGACCGCCACGCTGGCCAGCAGCGCGCCCGCGAAGGCGAACCAGATGTAGCCGCCGAGCCCGCCCGCGCCGAGCTGGAAGCCGATGACGACGGCGAACGAGGCGCCGGCCGAGATGCCGAGCAGTCCCGGGTCGGCGAGCGGATTGCGCGTGTGCCCCTGCATGAGAGCGCCCGCGGCGCCCAGGGAGAGACCGACCAGGACCCCGAGCACCGTACGGGGGAGACGAAGCTCACGCACGATGGCGGTGGCCGGGGATGCCGGGTCGGGATCGGTCACCGCCTGCCACACCTCGGCCGGGCGCAGCCACTGGGCGCCGATCGCCAGCGACAGCGCGACCGCCAGCACCACGGCCACGGCGAGTCCGAGCAGGACCAGCGGCCGCCGGTACGTCCGCACCGGCCGCACTGTCGTCGTCATGAACCACCTTTGAAAATTTTCTGAGAACCCGCCGATGACCCGCGTGAGTACAAAATGGCACGTCGCGAGTACTCGTGTCATCGGTCGATGGAAGGTTAGCCTTACCAAAACTCGGACCCTGCCTTGCCCCGGCTCACGACCGTCGCTTAGCTTAGCCTCACCTAACTTCGAACGTGAGGTCCGACATGTCCTTTTCGATCCGAGCCTCCGCGGCCGGAGCGGCCCTCGTGGTGGGTCTGGCCCTGCTCAGTGGGTGCGGTGGTGACGACGGTGAGGCGGCTTCGCCCAGCGGCTCCGGCGCCCCGGCCGAGGCGGCCTTCCCGGTTACCCTGACCCACAAGCTCGGCACGGCCGAGGTCAAGGCGGCTCCGCAGCGCGTCGTGGCGCTCTCCGACGCCGACCTCGACGCCCTGCTGGTGCTTGGTGTCCAGCCCGTCGGTATCGCCGAGTCCGCGGGTGAGGGCGGGGTCACAGCCTGGGCCAAACCGCTGCTCACCGGCAGCCCGACCGTGCTGACCGCGGGCGACAGCGGGTTCGATGTGGAGAAGATCGCCGCCCTGGCGCCCGACCTGATCCTGGCCGGCGGCGACTACTACATCGACGACGAGTACGCCAAGCTCAGCAAGCTCGCTCCGACGACCGCGTACGAGACGACGGGCGCCTTCGAGGACCCGTGGCAGACCACGCTCAAGCAGGTCGGCCAGGCGGTCGGGCAGAGTGCCAAGGCCGAGCAGGTCATCACCGAGGTCGAGGGCAAGGTCGCGAAGGCCAAGACCGACAACCCCGATCTGGCCGGCAAGGAGTTCACGCTCAGCCAGATGTGGGAGGCCGGCTCGATCGGCGTGCTGCGCTCCGACAAGGACGCCGGCGTGAAGATGCTCAACGACTTCGGCATGAAGCTCGCCCCCGGCGTGGCCGCCCTCAAGGGCGACGACTTCGCCGTGCAGCTGAGCCTGGAGAAGGTGGGCGTGCTCGACGCCGACACCACGCTCATCTACTACGCGGACAAGTCGCTGCAGCCGGCCCTGGAGGGCAACACGCTCTTCAAGAACCTGGCCTCGGTCAAGCGCGGCTCTTACAAGGCCCTGGCTGACGCGCAGTTCTCCGCGCTGCGCACCCCGACACCGCTGTCGGTGCAGTACATCATCACGGACGTACTCCCGACGATCTCCGAAGCCGCCAAGGCCGGAAGCTGAGCGTGTCCACCCGTGAGGTGACGGCAGGTCTCGCCGCGGCGGTCGTCGCGGCGGGGCCCCCGCCACTGCCCGTGTTGGCGCCACCGTGGAGCATCCGGCCACTCGCCGCCGACGGCGACGATCCGTTATTGGTCAGCCGGTGGATGAATGAACCCCACGTCGACCTTTTCTGGGAACAGGCGTGGCCACCGGAACAGTGGTCGGCGGCGATCTCCGGGCAATTGGCCGGCGACTATTCACGACCGTGTCTCATCTCGTACGAGAAACGGCCTTTCGCGTACGTGGAGATCTATCGCACGCCGCGGGACGTCGTCGGGCTGCAGTACGACGCCGACCCGTACGACCTGGGGATCCACCTGGCGATCGGGGACCGTGAGCGCACCGGGCGCGGTCTCGGGCGTGCGATGGTGCGCGCGGTCGCCGAGGGGCTGAGGGCCGCGGATCCGTTGTGCCGCCGCCTTCTCGCCGACCCCGACGAGCGGCACATGATGGCGCGCCGCATGTTTCTGGGCGCCGGATTTCAATTGATGAGCATCAGCGATCTCGGTCACAAGCGGGCTGCGCTGCACGTTTACGAAATATCGCCGGTCACGGGATAAAGCGCCTTTACTCGTACGAAATCATAAGGTAAGCCTTACCTAACAAGCCGAGCGTAAGGAAGCCCAGAAGATGACCGCACCTTTGAGCCTCGACCGCCTCCGCGGCGACGTCGCCGAGGTTCTCGCCGAGGAGCCCGGCAGCTTCGCCGACGATGACAACCTCATCGACCGCGGCCTCGACTCGATCCGCCTCATGAGCCTCGCAACCCGGTGGCGTGAGGCCGGCTACGAGGCCGGTTATCTCGAACTCGCCCAGGAACCCACCGTCAAGGCGTGGTGGAACCTGCTCGGATCGGAGGAGAGCAAGTGAGCCCGGTAGTGGAGAACGCCGACGTGGTCGTCGTCGGCGGCGGCCCGGGCGGCTCGACCGTCTCGACCCTGCTGGCCAAGCGCGGCCACCGCGTGGTGCTGCTGGAGAAGGAGACCTTCCCGCGCTACCAGATCGGCGAGTCGCTGCTGCCGTCCACCGTGCACGGCATCGGCCGGCTGCTCGGCGTCACCGAGGAGCTCGAGAACGCGAAGTTCATGGTCAAGCGGGGCGGCAGCTTCCGCTGGGGCACCAACCCGGTGCCGTGGAACTTCCTGTTCGCGGTCGCCCCCGAGCTGAGCGGCCCCACCTCGTACGCGTATCAGGTCGAACGCATGAAGTTCGACGAGATCCTGCTGCGCAACGCGGCCAGGAACGGTGTCGACGTGCGTGAGAACAGCGCGGTCACCACCGTCCTGGACGACGACGAGCGCGTACGCGGGGTCCGCTACACCGATCCCGAAGGTGTCGAGCGCGAGATCCAGGCGACCTTCGTCGTCGACGCCTCGGGCAACCGCAGCCGCGTCCACCAGCACGTGCGGGGCGAGCGCATCTACTCCGACTTCTTCAAGAACATCGCGCTCTTCGGCTACTTCGAGGGCGGCAAGCGCCTGCCCGCCCCCGACAGCGGCAACATCCTGTGCGCCGCCTTCGACGAGGGCTGGATGTGGTACATCCCGCTGTCGGAGACCCTCACCAGCGTCGGCGCGGTCATCTCGCGCGAGCACGCGGCCAAGCTGCAGGGCGACCAGGAGGAGGCGCTGCTCGGGTTCGTCGCCCGCTGCGCCATCGTCAAGGACTTCCTCTCCGACGCCACCCGCGTGCGCGAGGGCACCTACGGCGAACTGCGCACCCGCAAGGACTACTCGTACACGAACTCGAGTTTCCACCGGCCCGGCATGGTTCTGGTCGGCGACGCGGCCTGCTTCATCGACCCCGTCTTCTCGACCGGGGTGCACCTTTCCACGTACGCCGGTCTGCTCGCGGCCCGGTCCATCAACAGCGTGCTCGCCGGTGACATCGCCGAGGACCGCGCGTTCGAGGAGTTCGAGGGGCGCTACCGCCGCGAGTACCGCGTCTTCTACGAGTTCCTGTCGGCGTTCTACGACATGCAGAGCAACGAGGACTCGTACTTCTGGAAGGCCCGCAAGGTGACCAACCTGAACGCCACCGACATGGAGGCGTTCGTGACGCTCGTGGGCGGTGTGCACTCGGGGGAGCAGGCACTGACCCAGAGCTTCCAGGAGTCGTCGGGCGCGCTGGCCGACGCCGTCGAGCGCACCGGCAGCATGCAGACCGAGTCCGGCGAGCGCATGCACCACCTGTTCGGCACGCCGGTGGTCCGCGAGGTCATGACCGAGATGAACAACATCCAGGTCCGCGGGGTGCAGGGGGCCGAGGCGGTCGAGGCGCCGCTGCTCGAGAACGGGCTCGTGCCCGCCGCGGACGGTCTCTCCTGGACGGAGCCGAAGAAATGACGACCAACCCGTTCGAGGACGAGGACGGCCGCTACCTCGTGCTGGTCAACGACGAGGGCCAGCACTCGCTCTGGCCGGCCTTCGCCGACGTGCCGGCCGGCTGGACGACCGTGTTCGGCGAGGACAGCCGGGCCGCCTGCCTCGAATACGTCGAGACGAACTGGACCGATCTGCGGCCGAAGAGCCTGATCGACCAGATGAACGGCTGACCCGGCCCCTTCGGAACACCTGGACCGCCGCGCCGAGACCCGGCGCGGCGCGATCCACCCTGCGCGCCCCCAGGAGCAGCACGTGCCCGACCGTCTCGACCTCACCGCGGCCCAGTCCGGTGTCTGGTTCGCCCAGCACCTCGACCCGGGACCGGCCTACACCACCGCCGCCTGCGTGGACCTCGACGGCGAGGTCGACCCGGCCCGGTTCGAGCGGGCACTGCGTCAGGTCATCGGCGAGGCGGCGCCCCTGCGGGCCCGGTTCTTCGAGTCCGACGGCGAACCCCGCCAGGAGATCCGGGCCGAGCTGCCATGGGAACTGCGGGTCCTGGACCTCGACGACGAGGCCGCCGAACGGTGGATGCGCGACGACCTGGCCACCCCGATCGACCTGAGCACCGGGCCGGTGTTCGCCGAGGCGCTGATCCGGCGCGGACCCGGCCGCTGGACCTGGTACCAGCGCTGCCACCACATCGTGATGGACGCCTACACGTCGGCGCTGCTGGCCCAGCGGGTGGCCGCCGTCTATGGCGGAACCGCCAAGCCGAGCCCGTTCGGCGAACTGGCCGACGTGGTGGCCGAGGACGCGGCCTACCGCGCCTCGGCGAAGTACGCCGACGACCGCGCGTTCTGGCGCGACCGGCTGGCCGGGGCCGAGGTGGCCGACCTGGCCGCCGGTCCGACGAGGCCCAGCCCCACATTCCGGCGTCACCGCGTGACCCTGCCCGCCTCCACCGGGCGCGGACTCGCGGAGACGGGCCAGGCGGCGAACGCCACCCGGGTCGAGGTGGTGCTCGCCGCTACGGCCCTGTATCTGAGCCGGCTCACCGGCGCCGGCGAGGTCGTGCTGGGCCTGCCCATGATGGGACGCCTCGGATCGGTGGCCGCGCGGGTGCCGGTCACCGCGGTCAACGTGCTGCCGCTGCGCATCGCCGTCACGCCCGCCGACACCCTCGGCGACCTGATCGGGCGGGTGGCGGCCGAGGTCAAGGCGATCCGGCCGCACCAGCGTTACCGGGGCGAGGACATCCGGCGCGACCTCGGGCTGGTCGGCGGCGACCGGCGCCTGGTCGGGGCCTGGGTCAACATCAAGCCGTTCGGCGTCACGCTCGACTTCGGGGGAGTGCCGGGCACGCCGCGCTACATCGCCGCCGGTCCCGTGGACGACCTCTCCGTCACGCTCGACGACCGCGGCGGGAACGTTCTCGAGCTCGTCCTCGACGGAAACCCTTCCCGGTACGGCGATGACACGCTCGCCGCCCACGCCGACCGCCTCGCGGCGCTCCTCGACACGGTCGCCGTCACCGAGGTGGCCACGCCCACCGGGCGCCTCGCCCTGGCCGCTGCCCCGCCCGAGGACGACACCACACGCGAACTGCCGCCGCAGGAGTTCACCGACCTGTGGCTCGCGCAGGCACGGCGTACGCCGCAAGCCCTTGCCCTGTCCGTGCCCGGCGGGCCGAGCCTGACCTACGCCGAGCTCGCCGCGAGGGTCGAGGCCTTCGCGGGCGTGCTCGCCGCCCGGGGCGCGCGACCCGGCCGGATCGTCGCCGTCCGCCTGCCCCGCGACGCCGACCTGCTGGTGGCCCTGCTCGCCGTGCAGCGCACCGGCGCCACCTACCTGCCGCTCGACCCCGGCTTCCCGGCCGAACGTCTGCAGTGGATGATCGACGACAGCGCCCCCGCCCTGGTCGTCACCGAGGTCGAGGCGGCCGACGCCCCGGCCGCGCCGCTGCCCGGGCCCGCGCCCCACGCGCCCGCCTACGTTCTCTACACCTCCGGATCGACCGGCCGGCCCAAGGGCGTCGTCGTCACCCGCGAGAACCTCGTCAACTTCCTGCTCGCCATGCGCGAACAGGTGCCGCTCACCGCCGAGGACCGGCTGCTCGCCGTCACCACGGTCAGCTTCGACATCTCCGGGCTCGAGCTGTTTCTGCCGCTGCTGACCGGCGCCGCGGTCGTGCTCGCGGCCAAGGAAGCCGTGCAGGAGCCGGACGTGCTGACCGCGCTCGTCCGCGACACCGGGGCGACCGTCATGCAGGCCACGCCGACTCTCTGGCAGGCCCTGCCCGAGATTCCGGACGGGCTGCGGGTGCTGGTCGGCGGCGAGCCCCTGACCTTGGAGCTGGCCGCTGTCCTGCGCCGCGCCGCCGCTTCGGTGACGAACCTCTACGGCCCGACCGAGACCACCATCTGGTCGACCGCCGCACCCGTCGGCACCGACCAGGTCACGGTCGGCCGGCCGATCTGGAACACCCGGGCCTACGTGCTCGACGCCGCGCTGCGCCCGGTGCCGGACGGCTTTGCGGGCGAGCTCTATCTGGCCGGTCTCGGCGTGGCTCAGGGCTATCTGAACCGGCCCGGCCTCACCGCCTCCCGGTTCGTGGCCGACCCGTTCCACCCCGGCGAGCGCATGTACCGCACCGGCGATCTGGCCCGCCGCCTGCCCTCCGGCGAGTTCGACGTGCTCGGCCGGGTCGACCACCAGGTCAAGCTGCGCGGTTTCCGGATCGAGCTGGGCGAGATCGAGGCCGTCCTCTCCGCCTTCGTACGCCGGGCGGTCGTCATCATCCGCGAGGACCGCCCCGGCGACCGGCGGCTGGTCGCCTACGTCGTCGGCGGCCCGGCCGACGGGCTGCGCGAACGGGTCGCCGAGGTGCTGCCCGACTACATGGTCCCGGCCGCGATCGTCGAACTGGACGAGCTTCCGGCCACCCCCAACGGCAAGCTCGACCGCAAAGCACTGCCCGAGCCCGCTTTCACAGCCGCCGCGGCCGGATTCGCCCGCACCCCGGCCGAGGAACTGCTCGCGGACGTCTTCGCCGAGGTGCTGGGCGTGCCGGTGGTCGGCCGGCGCGACGACTTCTTCGCGCTCGGCGGCCATTCGCTGCTGGCGGCCCGGGTCGCGGCCCGCGTCCGCACGATGCTCGGCGTCGACCTCGCCCTCCGCGACGTGTTCGACGCCCCCACCGTTCAGGCCCTGGCGGCCCGGGTCTCCGCCGGGGAGGCCGTCTCCCGGCCGCCGCTGGTTCCCTCGTCGCGTGTGGAGCTGTCGAACGCCCAGCGGCGGCTGTGGTTCCTGTCGCGGCTCAACGGGCCCGACGCCACCTACAACCTGCCGCTGTCGCTCACCTTTGACGGGCCGCTCGACGTGGCCGCGCTGCGGTCGGCGCTCAACGACGTGGTCGAACGCCACGAGCCGCTGCGCACCATCTTCGCCACCCGGGACGGCTCGCCCATGCCCGTCATCCTCGACGCGGCCGTCAATTTCGAGCCGACCGACCCGCTGACCCGGCCGTTCGACCTCGCCACCGACCCGCCGCTGCGCGCCTTCCTCGAACCGGACGGCCCCGACCGGCACACGCTGCTGCTCGTCGTGCACCACATCGCCGGTGACGAGTGGTCGCTCACGCCGATGCTGGACGACCTCGCCATCGCGTACGCCGCCCGGATCCGGGGCACCGCACCGGATTTCGCGCCGCTGCCGGTCCGCTACCGCGACTACGCCGCCTGGCACAACGCCCTCGACGTGGCCAAGGACCTCGACTTCTGGCGTACGGAACTGGCGGCCGCGCCCGCTTTCCTGCGCCTGCCCACCGATGCGCCCCGGCCCGCCGTGGCCGCCCCGGACGGCGGCACAGTCACCTTCCCGCTCGACGCCGAACTGGCGGCCGCATTGCGGACGGTGGCCCGCGACCACGGTGTCACGCTCTTCATGGCCGTGCAGGCCGCGGTCGCCGCCCTCCTGAGCCGTCTCGGCGCGGGTGACGACATCCCGCTCGGAACGCCGGTCGCGGGTCGCGGCGAGGACGTCCTGGAGCGGCTGGTCGGGTTCTTCGTCAACACGGTCGTGCTGCGTACGGACGTCTCGGGCGACCCCACTTTCGCCGAGCTGCTGGCCCGGGTCCGCGCGACCGACCTGGCCGCGCTCGCCCACCAGGACGTGCCGTTCGAGCGGCTGGTCGAGGAGCTCAACCCCGAACGCTCGCTGGCCCATCACCCGCTCTTCAACGTGATGGTCTCGTACCAGGCGGAACTGCCGGCGGTCGCGGGTTTCCCCGGCCTGTCGGTCACGCCGAGGCTGGTGCCGACCGGGACGGCCAAGTTCGACCTGACCTTCGACGTGGCCGAGCGCGACGGCGGTCTGGTGGGCAGCCTGGAATACCGGGCCGACCTGTTCTCGCCGGCCGGGGCGCAGGCGCTCGCGGCCCGGTTCGTGCGGCTGCTCGCCGCGGTCACGGCGGCGCCGGACCAGCGCCTCGGCGACGTCGATCTGCTCAGCCCGGACGAGGCTTCCGCTTCGGCCGGCGTACGGCGTGAGGTCGCCCCGCGCACCCTGGCCGAGCTGTTCGCGTCGCAGGTCGCCGCCCACCCCGGGGCCATCGCCCTGGAGGACGGCGACCAGGTTCTGACGTACGAGGAACTGGACGCCCGCGCGAACCACTTGTCCCACCGCCTGATCGCCGGCGGCGCCGGCCCCGAACGTGTGGTGGCGGTGCGGCTTCCGCGCTCGGCCGACCTGATCGTCGCCCTCCTGGCCGTCGCGAAGTCGGGCGCCGCCTACCTTCCGCTCGACGTGTACCACCCGGAAGTCCGCCTGAGCCATCAGCTGGACGACGCGGCGCCGGTCGTGGTGGTGACCGACATCGCCGATGGCAGCGACTGCTCGGCCCCCGATGTGAAGGGTGACCACCGGCACCCGGCCTATGTCATCTACACCTCGGGTTCCACCGGCCGGCCCAAGGGCGTGGTCGTACCCCACACCGGGCTCGCCGCCCTGGTCGAGAGCGTCCGCGAGGTCTTCGGGGTCGGGTCCGGTTCCCGGGTGGCCCAGTTCGTGTCACCGGCCGTGGACGTGGCGTTCAGCGAGCTGGCCGCCTCGATCCTGTCCGGCGGGACGCTCGTCATCGTGCCCGAGGAGGCCCGCCTCGGGCCGGCGCTCGGCGAGTTCGTGACCGCGAAGCGGCTCACCCACGTCGACCTGCCGCCCGCGCTGCTGGCCGCCCTGCCCGAGACCGCGATCCCGGCCGGCGTCACCATCACCGTCGGCGGCGAGGCGACCTCGGCCGACGAGGTCGCCCGCTGGCGGCACGGCCGGCGGCTCGTCAACGCCTATGGCCCGACCGAGGCCACGGTCACCGCGACCACCTGGATCGCCGCCGACGGCCCGGTCCTGATCGGACGCCCCGACCTCAACCGCACCGCCCACGTGCTCGACGCCCGCCTGCGGCCCGTCCCGCCCGGGGTCCCCGGCGAGCTCTACCTCGGCGGCGACGGCCTGGCCCGCGGCTATCTGGGCCGTCCGGCGCTGACCGCTGAGCGGTTCGTCGCCGACCCGTACGGCCCGCCCGGCGCCCGCCTCTACCGCACCGGCGACCTCGTTCGCCGCACCACGGACGGCGACCTCGAATTCCTGGGCCGCGCCGACGACCAGCTCCAGATCCGCGGCTTCCGCGTCGAACCGGCCGAGATCGAGGCCCGGCTGACCGCCCACCCCTCGGTCGCCCAGGCCGCTGTCGTCGGCCGCGAGGCCCGGCTCGTGGCCTACGTGGTGACCCGAGACGAGACCACGGTGGAGGAGCTTCGCGCTCACGCGGCCGCGGCGCTGCCGTCTGCCCTCGTGCCGTCCGCCTTCGTGCTGCTCGACACGCTGCCGTTGTCGAGCAGCGGCAAGGTGGACCGGACGGCCCTGCCCGAACCGCCCGCCGCGGAAGCCGCCGGGGAACGGGCCGCCACCCCGGACGAGGAACTGCTCGCCGAGATCGTGGCCGGGCTGCTCGGCGTCGACCAGGACACCGTGGGGCGGCACGACGGGTTCTTCGCGCTCGGCGGCGACAGCATCCTCTCCATCCAGCTGGTCTCCCGGGCCCGCGCGGCCGGACTGCACATCACGCCCCGCCAGGTGTTCGAACACCAGACCGTGGCCGGACTGGCGCTCGTCGCCACACCGGCCGTGCTGTCCGCGAGCGCCGGCGGGCAGGCGGCCGGCGTCGTGCCCGAAACACCGATCGTCGCCTGGCTGCGGGAACTCGACGCGCCGGTGGACCGCTATTCGCAGGCCCTCCTCCTCCGTACGCCGGGACGGGTCGACGCCGCCGAGGTGCGCCGGGTGGTCGGAGTCGCGCTCGCACCCCACGACCTGCTCCGGGCCCGGCTCGTGCCGGACGGCGGCCGGTGGACCCTCGACGTGCCCGCCGGACCGGCCGGCGACATCCCCGTCCGGGTGGTCGACGCCCGCGGCTGGGACCTCGCCACACTCGTGGCCGAGGAACGCGAATCCGCCGCCGACCGCCTCGACCCGGCCGCCGGGCGCATGGTCGAGGCCGTCTGGTTCGACCGCGGCGACGAGACCGGCCGGCTCCTGCTCGTCATCCACCACCTCGTCGTCGACGGCGTCTCCTGGCGGATCCTGGCCGAGGACATCGCCACCGCCGCCCACGGCGGGCAGCCGCCGCGCGAGGGCACCCCGTTCCGGGTCTGGGCCGAAGGACTGCACCACGCGGCCGTCGATCCCGCGCCCTGGGAAGGGCTGCCGACCACTTCTTCCGGTACCGGCGAGCTCCCCACGGCCGACAACCTCCGGCACGTCACGGTCACGGTCGACGCCTCCATCACGGCGCCGCTGCTCACCACGGTTCCCGAGACGTTCCGGGCCGGAGTGCAGGAGGTGCTCGTCGCCGGGCTCGCGCTCGCCCTGGCCCGCCGCTCCGGGACCGGTACCGAACCGCTGATCGGCCTGGAGGGGCACGGCCGTGAGGAGCAGATGGTGCCCGGGGCCGACCTGGTGCGCACCGTCGGCTGGTTCACGAGCGAATATCCCGTACGGCTCCCGGCCGCGACCGGAGGCCCGGCGGCCGTGCTGCGTGGCGTGAAGCAGCGGCTGCGCGCCGTTCCGGACGGCGGTGTCGGCTACGGCGTGCTGCGCTATCTGCGCGACGCCCGGCCCGGCACCGAACCCGAGGTGCTGTTCAACTATCTCGGCCGGTTCGCCGGCGGCGACTCCGCGCCGTGGGGGATCGCGCCCGAACTGCCCGCGGCGCACGCCGTCGCCTCGCCCGGTATGCCGCTGCGTCACCGCCTCGCCGTCGACGTGTCCGCGGTGGACACGACGGACGGGCCGGTGCTGCGGGCCACGTTCGGCTACCCGCACGGCGTGGTCGACGAGGACGACGTACGCCGCCTGGCCGACGACTGGCTGGCCGCGCTCGTCGCCCTGCGGGCCGCCGCGTACGAGCCCGGGGCCGGGGCGCTCACCCCGGCCGACGTACCCCTGGCCGGTCTGTCCGAGGCCGAACTCGCGGAACTGGGCCCCGATCTGGCCGACGTGCTGCCACTGTCGCCGCTGCAGGAGGGCCTGTTCTATCTGGCCGGGCTGGACGAGGACGCCGACGTCTACACCGTCCAGCAGGTCTTCACGCTGACCGGACCGGTCGACGCCGCCCGCCTCGAAGCCGCCGCGACCGCGCTGCTCGACCGCTACCCGAATCTGCGCGGCGGCTTCACCCGCACCTCGACCGGCCGGGCCGTGCAAGCGATTCCCGCCCGGTGCGAGGTGCCGGTCGTCGCGGTCGACGTCACCGATCTGGACGCCCAGATCGACGCCGAGCGCCGCCACCGTTTCGATCTGGCCGCCCCGCCGTTGCTGCGTTTTGTGCTGGCTCGCCTCGGCGAGAACGACTACCGGCTCATCCTCACCCAGCACCACCTGCTGATGGACGGCTGGTCCGGCCCCCTCGCGATGCGGGACCTGTTCGCCTTCTACGCCGGCGATCCCGGGCCCGCGCCGCGCCCCTACCGCGACTACCTGGCCTGGCTCGCGTCGCAATCGCCCTCGGCCGCCGACGAAGTCTGGCGGGAAGCTCTCGCCGGCCTGGAGGAGCCCACGCTCGTCGCGCCCGGAGCGCCGCCCACGGCCGTGCTGCCCGAGGTCGCCGAGATCGTGCTCAGCGAGGATCGGAGCGACCGGCTCACCCGGGCCGCCCGGCAGCGCGGCGTCACCCTGAACACCGTCGTGCAGGGCGCCTGGGCCCTGCTGCTGGCCGAACAGACCGGCCGCGACGACCTGGTCTTCGGCGCGACGGTCAGCGGCCGCCCGGCCGCCGTGGCCGGCGTCGAGGACATGGTCGGCCTGTTCATCAACACCGTGCCCGTGCGCGTACGCCTCGACCCCGCCGAAACCTTCGCCGGCCTGTTGCGCCGTGTGCAGTCGGAGCAGGCCGCCCTGCTCGACCACCAGCACGTGGGGCTGGCCGGCATCCAGCGCCGGGCCGGGCTCGGCGACCTGTTCGACACGCTGACCGTGTTCGAGAGCTACCCGACCGGAACCGCCGTCCCCGCCGCGGGTTCCCTGCAGATCAGCGGCGGCATCCCGGTCGACGCCACGCACTATCCGCTCAGCCTGGTCGTGGTGCCGCACGCCGCCCTGCGTCTGCGCCTGGAACACCGGCCCGACCTGTACTCCGCCGAGGCCGCTCTGGCGTTGCTCGGCCGTTTCCGGGACCTCCTCGACGTGTTCGTGGCGGCGCCGGACGTGAAGCTGGCGGCGCTGCCGGTGGCCGGAGCTTCTGCCGCTTTCACCGCCGGGCCGGCCCTTGAGGGGACGCTGCTGGACGAGTTCGACGCGACCGTCGCGCGGATGCCGTCGGCGGTGGCGCTGCGGTTCGGGGACGTCTCCCTCACGTACGGGGAATTGGCCGCTCGTGTCGACCACCTGGCGAGCGAGCTTGTGTCGCGGGGCGCGGGGCCGGAGAAGGTCGTGGCGGTGCTGTTGCCGCGGACGGCGGACGCGGTCGTGGCGTGGTTGGCGGCGTTGCGGTCGGGTGGCATCTATCTGCCGATCGATGTGTCGTATCCGCAGGAGCGCATCGACTACTTGCTGGCAGATTCGGCGCCTTCTGTAATCGTCGATGTGTCCCTGTGGACAACTGCCTTCGCCGACTTTGAGGGGCGTAACCTGCCAACCCGGCCCCTGGGTGGTCGGGGGTGGCGGTGGGCAGTTCAGGAAAACGGCGCCTACCTGATCTACACCTCGGGGTCTACGGGCCAGCCCAAGGGCGTCGTCGTAGACCACGCCAGCCTGGCCAACCTTTACGCCCACCACCGCGAAGCCCTGATCGAGCCCACCGCGGCCGGACGACGCCGCAAAGCGGCCCTCTCCGCCGCCCTGGTCTTCGACACCGCCTGGGAGGGCCTGCTCTGGCTGATCGCCGGCCACGAGCTCCACCTCCTCGACGACGAGACCCGGCGCGACGCCGACCTGTTCACCGCCTACGTCCGCGACCACGGCATCGACTTCCTCGACGTCACCCCGTCCCTGGCGGCCCCGCTGGTGGCCGCCGGGTTGCTGGAAGGAGGCGGCGGCCCCGCGTTGGTCGCGCTGGGCGGCGAGGCGGCCGACCCGGCGATCTGGACCGCGATCCGCGACGCCGCCAACACCCGGGGCGTCAACCTCTACGGCCCCACCGAATGCACCGTCGACACCCTGATGGCGTGGGTCGACGACAGCGAGACCCCGCTCGTGGGCCGCCCGATCGGCAACACCCGCGCGTACGTGCTCGACGGCTGGCTGCGCCCGGTGCTCCCGGGTGTGCCGGGGGAGCTGTACCTGGCCGGGGCCCAGCTCGGCCGCGGCTATAAGGACCGGGCCGCCCTGACCGCCACCCGGTTCGTGGCCGACCCCTGGCACAACGGCGAACGCATGTACCGCACCGGCGACGTCGTGCGGTGGACGGCCGACAGGCGCCTCGAGTTCGTGGGCCGCGCCGACGACCAGGTGAAGATCCGGGGCTTCCGCGTGGAACCGGGCGAGGTCGCGGCCAAGCTCGCCGAGCACCCGGACGTGAGCCAGGCGGTTGTCATCGCCCACGAGGGACGCCTGGTCGCGTACGTGGTGGGCCGGACCGACGGCCTGCGCGAGTGGGCCGCCGAGCGGCTGCCCGACCACCTCGTCCCGGCCGCGATCGTCGAACTCGACGCCATCCCGACCACCGTGGCCGGCAAGACCGACCGCCGGGCCCTGCCCGCACCCGACTTCAGCGAGCTCACCGGCGGCGACGCGCCCCGCACCCCGGCCGAGGAAATCCTGGCCGCCCTCTTCGCCGAGGTGCTCGGCCTGGCCACGGTCGGCCGGGGCGACGACTTCTTCGCGCTGGGCGGCCACTCGCTGACCGTCACCGCGCTCGCAGCCCGGGTGCGTGCGGTTTTCGGCGTACGGCTTCCGGTCCGCACGGTCTTCGACGCGCCCACGGTGGCCGCCCTCGCGCCGCACCTCGAGCAGACCGAGACCGCGACCGTGGAACTGGCCGTGCGGGACCGGCCCGACCCGCTGCCGGTGTCGCCCGCCCAGCACCGGCTGTGGCTGCACCACCAGCTCAACGGGGCCGGCCCCACCTACAACGTGGCGTTCGCGCTGCGGCTCACCGGCCGCCTAGACGTGCCCGCCCTGCGCGCCGCCCTCGACGACGTGCTCGACCGCCACGAGGGCCTGCGCACGGTGTTCCCGACCGTCGACGGCCGCCCGGCCCAGCGGGTGCTCGACAACGTGCGCCCGGAGTGGCACGAGACCGCATGTACCGAGGCGGAGCTGCCCGTACGGCTCACCGAAGCCGCCCGGCATGCCTTCGAGCTCTCGACCGACCTGCTGATCCGGCCGCACCTGATGCGGACCGGTCCCGACACGGCGGTGCTGTTGCTCCTGCTGCACCACATCGTCACCGACGAGTGGTCGGAGGGCCGGCTCGTGGCCGACCTCGGCACCGCCTACGCCGCCCGCAGCCACGGCCGGGCCCCGGGCTGGGAACCGCTGCCGGTCCAGTACGCGGATTACGCGCTGTGGCAGCGGGAACTGCTCGCCACCACCCAGGACAGCCAGCTGGCGTACTGGAAACAGGCTCTCGAAGGCGCCCCGGCCGAGCTGGCCCTGCCCACCGACCGGCCCCGCCCAGCGGTGGCTGGTCACGCCGGCGGGATCGTGCCGTTCGAGGTCGGCGCGGCCACCCACCGCAGCCTGCGCGCGCTGGCCCGCCGCACCGGAACCACGCCGTTCATGGTGCTGCAGGCCGCCCTCGCCGCCCTGCTGAGCCGGCTCGGCGCGGGCGACGACATCCCGCTCGGCAGCCCGGTCGCCGGCCGCCCCGACCAGCGTCTCGACCAGCTCGCCGGCTTCTTCGTCAACACGCTCGTGCTGCGCGCCGACGTCAGCGGCGACCCCACGTTCGCCGACCTGCTGGCCCGCGTGCGCGCCACCGACCTGGCCGCGTTCAGCCACGCCGACGTGCCGTTCGACCGGGTCGTCGAGGCCGTCAACCCGGAACGCTCGCTCGGCCGCAACCCGCTGTTCCAGGTGATGGTCGCGTTCCAGCACGTGCCCGCCGAGCACCCGGGCCTGCCCGGCCTGACCACCGAGCCGCTGCCGATCGACACCGGCGTCGCCCAGTTCGACCTCGGCGTGGTCGTCACCGAGCAGGACGGCGTGGACGGACTGCGCGGCGTCATCGAGTACAGCGCCGACCTGTTCGACCGGGACACCGCGGCCACGCTCGCCGAGCGACTGGCCCGGATCCTGGCCGACGCCGTCGCGACCCCGCAGCGCCGGGTGTCCGACCTCGACCTGTTCTCGGCCGGCGAACGCGCCGCCCTGGCGAGCGGCTGGCAGGGCGTTCGGGCGCCGCGCGAACCCCGCACCCTGCCCGGGCTGTTCGCCGACCAGGTGGCCCGTACGCCGGACGCGACCGCGATCGAGGACGGCGACCGCACCCTCACCTACGCCGAACTCGACCGGCTCACCAACCGGCTCGCCCGCACCCTGATCGCGCGCGGCGCCGGGCCCGACCGGATCGTCATGGTGGTGCTGCCCCGCTCGGCCGACCTGTTCGTGGCCGAACTGGCCGTCAGCAAGGCGGGCGCGGCCTACCTGCCGGTCGACCCCGCCTACCCGGCCGAGCGCATCGCCGCCCTGACCGAGGACGCGACGCCGGTCCTCGTCATCGGCGCCGGGGGAACCGGCCCGGACGAGCTGGCCGAAGACGACAGCGCGCTCGCCGTGAACGTGAGCCCGGCCAACGCCGCGTACGTCATCTACACCTCCGGCTCGACCGGCAGGCCCAAGGGTGTCGTCGTCCCGCACGCGGGCCTGGGCGACCTGGCCGACACGTTCGCCGAGACCTGGCGGGTCCGCCCCGGCGACCGCATCTCGCAGTTCGCCTCGCCCAGCTTCGACGTCACGGTGGCCGAGATGGCGGTCAGCCTGCTGCGCGGCGCCACCCTCGTCATCGCGCCCGAGGACCAGCGGCTGGGCGACGGCTTCGCCCAGTTCCTGCGCGACCGGCGGATCACCCACTTCGCGTTGCCGCCGGCGGCGCTGTCGGCCGTGCCGGAAGTGCCCGAGGGCGTGACGGTCGTGGTCGGCGCCGACCGGCTGCCGGCCGAGCTGGTCGCGCGCTGGGCCGCCACCCATCGGATGCTCAACGCCTACGGGCCCACCGAGGCGACGGTCAACTCGACCTACTGGGAGTGTTCGGCCGGGGGACCGGTGCTCATCGGTCGGCCCGACCGCAACAAGCGCGCGTACGTCCTCGACGCCCGCCTGCGCCCGGTGCCGCCCGGCGTTCCCGGCGAGCTCTACCTGGCCGGGGCGGGCCTGGCCCGCGGCTATCTGGGCCGTCCGGCGCTGACCGCCGAGCGGTTCGTGGCCGACCCGTACGGTCCGGCCGGCACCACCATGTACCGCACCGGCGACCTCGTGCGCCGCGTCCGGGACGGGCAGATCGAGTTCCTGGGCCGCGCCGACGACCAGGTGAAGATCCGCGGCTTCCGCATCGAACCGGGTGAGGTCGCGGCCGTGCTGGCCGAGCACCCGGGCGTCCGCCACGCGGCCGTCATCGCCCGCGAAGGACGCCTGATCGGTTACGTGGAGGGCGACGTCGACGGCACGGCCGTACGGGCCCACGCCGCCACCAAATTGCCCGACTACCTCGTTCCCGCCGCGGTGGTGGTGCTGGAAGCGTTGCCGCGCACCGCGAGTGGCAAAGTGGACCGGGCCGCGCTGCCCGAGCCGGTCGTCGAGCGTACGGCGGAACGCCCCGCCACCGCCGTGCAGGAACTCCTGGCCACGCTCGTCGCGGAAACGCTCGGCCTGGACGAGGTCGGCGTGGACGAGGGCTTCTTCGCGCTCGGCGGCGACAGCATCGTGGCCCTGCAACTGGTCTCCCGGGCCCGCGCGGCCGGTCTCGACCTGTCGGCCCGCCAGGTCTTCGAACACCAGACGGTCGCCGCCCTAGCCGCCGTCGCCGGGACGGCCTCGCTCGAGAAGGAGCCGGAGGAAGCCGCGATCGGCCCCGTCCCGGTGACCCCGATCGTGGCGTGGCTCCGGGCGCTCGACACCCCGATCGACACGTTCAACCAGTCCCTGCTGCTGCGCGTGCCCGCCGGCCTCGACCGTACGGTCCTCACCGCCGCGCTGACGGCCGTGCTCGACCACCACGATGCCCTGCGCGCCCGCTGGATACCCGACGTGCTGGTCGTCCCGCCCAAGGGCACGGTCGTTCCCGCTGTGCGCGAGTCCGACGGCGACCTCCGCGAGGAGCATCTTGCGGCCGTACGGCGTCTCGACCCGTCCCGGGGCGTGATGCTGCAAGCGGTCTGGTTCCCGGCCCGGCGCGAACTGCTGCTGGTCGGTCACCACCTGGTGGTCGACGGCGTCTCGTGGCGCATCATCGCCGGCGACCTGGCCGCGGCCACCCGGGGCGGCACCCTGGCGCCGGTGGGGACGTCGCTGCGCGGCTGGGCGACCCGGCTCACCGCCGTGGACCGTGCGGCCGAAATCCCGTACTGGGAAAGGGTTGTCGCTTCTCCGGCGGCGCCGATCGGTCACCGGCCGGTCGAGCGGGGCCGCGACACCGTGGCCGGGCTGCGGCGGCACACCCTGCACCTGGACGCGACGCGGACCCAGCCGTTGCTCACCACGGTTCCCGAGGCGTTCCACGCGGGCGTCCAGGACGTGCTGCTCACCGGGCTCGCCCTCGCGCTGCGGGACTGGCGGCCGGCGACCCGTGAGCACGGCGTCCTGCTGCGCCTGGAGGGCCACGGCCGCGAGGAACACCTCGTGCCGGGGGCGGACCTGACCCGTACCGTCGGCTGGTTCACCACCGAATATCCCGTACGGCTGGAAGTGGGCTCGGATGACGCCGGCGCGGCGCTCAAGGCGGTCAAGGAACAGCTGCGCGCCGTCCCCGGCAACGGCATCGGCTACGGGCTCGTCCGCGACCGGCTCACCACCACGCCCGCACCCGAGATCCTGTTCAACTACCTGGGCCGGATGGCTGCCGGAACCGGGGACTGGGTGGCCGCCCCCGGCAACGACACGCTCGGCGACGGACTCGACCCGGGATTCCCGGCCGGGCAGGCGCTGGAGGTCAACGCCGCCACCGCCGACCGGCCGGGCGGCCCGGAACTCGACATCGAGCTGTCCTACGTGGACGGCATCCTCACCGCGGCCGAGGTCGCCGACCTGGCCGGCCGTTGGCGCGACGCCCTCGACCGGCTGCGCGAGGCCGCGGCCGCCGGCGGCGGCCACACCCCGTCCGACCTCCTGGTCGAGCTCAGCCAGGACGAGATCGACGAATTCACCGACGAGTGGAGGCTTCTGTGACCAGCCCGGGCGGACTGCAGGACATCCTGCCCCTGTCACCGCTTCAGGAGGGCCTCTACTTCCTGTCCACGTACGGCGGTGACACGGACGTCTACGTGGTCCAGCAGGTCCTCACCCTCGACGGCGACCTCGACGTGGCCCGGCTGAAGGGGGCCGCGCAGGCCGTGCTGGACCGGCATGCCAACCTGCGGGCCGCCTTCCGGCCGCGCAAGGCCGGGCAGCCCGTGCAGCTGGTCCCGGCCGCGCTGCCGGTCGCGTTCGACATGGTCGAGCTGCCCGAGGCCGACGCCGCGGAGTTCGCCGCCAACGAGTGCCGGCGGCCCTTCGACCTCGCCCGGCCGCCGCTGCTGCGATGGGTCCTGCTGCGCCACGCCCCGGACCGGCACAGCCTGATCCTCACCGCGCACCATATCCTGCTCGACGGCTGGTCGGCCCCGCTGATCGTCCGCGACCTGCTCACCCTCTACGCCGGCGGGGAGCCGCCGCACGCCCGGCCCTACAAGGACTACCTGGCCTGGGTGACCCGCCAGGACCGCGACTCCGCGCTGCGGGCGTGGCGGGACGCGCTGAGCGGCATCTCGGAGGGGACTCTCCTCGGCACGGCGTCCTCATCTCCCGTGCTGATCGATCGGCCGGTCGCCGCCGCCGGGGTCGCCGCCTCGGCCCGGGAACTCGGTCTCACGGTGAACACGGTCGTGCAGGGCGCGCTGGCGCTCGTGCTGGCCGAGATGACCGGCCGCGACGACATCGTGTTCGGCGCCACGGTCAGCGGTCGCCCGGCCGCGCTGCCCGGCGTCGAGGAGATGATCGGCCTCTTCATCAACACGGTTCCCGTACGCGTACGACCCCGCCCCACCGACACCTGGGCCGAGTTCCTGGGCCGGCTCCAGGCCCAGCAGGCCGATCTGCTCGACCACCAGCACATCGGCCTGGCCGCGATCCAGCGCGAGGCCGGCGTCGGACCGCTCTTCGACACGCTGCTGGTGTTCGAGAGCTACCCGCTCGACAGCGACGGCCTGCGCACCCTGGAGGAGGCCGCGGGTCTGCGCCTGGCCGAGGTCACCGGCAGCGACGCCACCCACTACCCGCTCACCGTCACCGTGGTTCCGGGCGAGACCCTGGTGCTGGGCGCGGAGTTCCGGCCCGACGTGGTCTCCTCCGCCGATGCGACCTGGGTTCTGGACCGCATCGCTTCGCTGCTGGCCGCGTTCGCCGCTGGTCCGCACACGCGGCTGGCCGCGCTGCCCACGGGGCCGATGCCTTCCGTCGCGTCGACGGTTCTGCCCGTGCCGCCGGGGCTGTTGCTGGACGAGTTCGACGCGACCGTCGCGCGGATGCCGTCGGCGGTGGCGCTGCGGTTCGGGGACTCCTTCCTCACGTACGCGGGGCTGGCCGCTCGTGTCGACCACCTGGCTGGAGTGCTGGTCTCGCGGGGCGCGGGGCCGGAGAAGGTCGTGGCCGTGGTGCTGCCCCGCACGGCGGACGCGGTCGTGGCCTGGCTGGCCGTGCTGCGGTCGGGTGGCATCTATCTGCCGATCGACGTGTCGTATCCGCAGGAGCGCATCGAGTATCTGCTGGCAGATTCGGCGCCTTCTGTAATCGTCGATGTGTCCCTGTGGACAACTGCCTTCGGCGACTTCGAGGGGCGTAGTCTGCCAACCCGGCCCCTGGGTGGTCGGGGGTGGCGGTGGGCAGATAGAGAAAACGGCGCCTACCTGATCTACACCTCGGGGTCGACGGGCAAGCCCAAGGGCGTCGTCGTCGACCACGCCAGCCTGGCCAACCTCTTCCACCACCACCGCGAACGCCTCTTCGTCCCCACAGCGGGCGGAAGACGCGTCAAAGCAGCCCTCTCCGCCTCCCTCTCCTTCGACACCGCCTGGGAGGGCCTGCTCTGGCTGGTAGCCGGCCACGAGCTGCACCTGCTCGACGACGAGACCCGGCGCGACGCCGACCTGTTCGTCGCCTACGTGCGTAGGCACGGCATCGACGCGCTCGACGTGACCCCGTCCCTGGGCCAGGAACTCGTCCACGCCGGCCTTCTGAAAAGCGACGGCCACACCCCGGCCCTGCTCATGCTGGGCGGCGAAGCGGCCGGACCGGCGCTGTGGACGGCGATCCGCGACGCCCGGCACACCGAGGGCGTCAACCTCTACGGACCCACCGAGTGCACGGTCGACACCCTCATGGCGTGGACGGCCGACAGCGAGACCCCGATCGTGGGACGGCCGATCGGCAACACCACGGCGTACGTGCTCGACGCCTGGCTGCGGCCCGCCACGACCGGCGAGCTCTACCTGGCCGGCGCGCAGCTGGGTCGCGGCTATCTCGACCGGGCCGGCCTCACCGCGAGCCGGTTCGTGGCCGACCCGTTCCGGCGCGGGGAGCGCATGTACCGCACCGGCGACGTCGTCCGGTGGACGGTCGACGGGCAGCTCGAGTTCGTGGGCCGGGCCGACGACCAGGTGAAGATCCGGGGCTTCCGGGTCGAGCCGGGCGAGGTGGCGGCGGCCCTCACCGGGCATCCGGACGTCCAGCAGGCGGTGGTCGTGCCGCGGGACGGGCGTCTGGTCGCGTACGTGGTGGGCCGGGCCGACGGGCTGCGCGAGTGGGCGGCCGAGCGGCTGCCCGACCACCTCGTCCCGGCCGCGATCGTGGCCCTGGAACGGATCCCGGTCACGGTCGCGGGCAAGGTGGACAAGCGGGCGCTGCCGGCGCCGGATTTCAGCGGGCTCACCGGCACCGACGCGCCCCGCACCCCGGCCGAGCTGACCTTGGCCACGCTCTTCGCCGAAGTGCTGGGGCTGGCGGCAGTGGGAGTCGAGGACAGCTTCTTCACGCTCGGCGGCGACAGCATCGTGTCGCTGCAACTGGTCGCCCGCGCCCGGGCCGCCGGTCTGCGCATCACGCCGCGACAGATCTTCGAACTGCGGACGGTTGCCGCGCTCGCCGCCGTGGCCGCGCCCGCCGAGGCTCCCCGCCCGGTGGTGGCCGGCGACGGTGTCGGCGAGGTGCCGCTGACCCCGATGCTGGCCTGGCTGCGCGACGCGGGCCCGGCCGGCCGGTACAGCCAGTCGATGACCCTGCGCGCCCCGGCCGGCCTGACCGCCGAGCGGCTGCACGAGCTGGTGCAGGCGTTGCTCGACCGCCACGACCTGCTGCGCGCCTCCTGGACGCCGGAGAAGGGCCTCGTGGTGCCGCCGCCGGGAACGGTCAAGGCGGCCGACCTCGTAGGTAAGGCGATTGTGTGGGAGGGCGACGAGGTTCGGATCGTCCTGCACCACAGCGTCGTCGACGGCGTCTCGTGGCGGATCCTGCTCGACGACCTCGCCACCGCCTGGGCCGGGAAGCCGTTGCCGCCGGTCGGCACCTCCTTCCGTGCCTGGGCGCAGGCGCTGCCGGTGGGCAACGAGGACGAACTGCCGTACTGGCTCGGTGTTCTCGACGGGGACGAGCCGCCGCTGGGCGCCCGGGCGGTGGACCCGGCCCGCGACACCGTGGCCACGGCCCGTACGGTCACCGTCGAGCTCGACGCCGAGCAGACCGCACCCCTGATCGGCGCGCTGCCCGAGGCCTACCGCACCGGTGTGGCCGAGGTGCTGCTGACCGGGCTGGCGACCGCGGTCACGGCCCGGACCGGTCGCGACAGCGTGCTGGTCGAGCTCGAGGGCCACGGCCGCGAGGAGCACCTGGTTCCGGGGGCCGACGTGTCCCGCACGGTCGGCTGGTTCACGACCGAGTTCCCCGTACGGCTGACTCCCGCCGACGGGCTCAAGGCGGTCAAGGAACAGCTGAAGGCCGTCCCGGGCAACGGTTCCGGGTTCGGGGTGCTGCGCCACCTCAACGCCGCCGGTCGGGCCGCGCTCGCCGCCCGGCCCGAACCGCAGATCGTCGTGAACTACCTGGGCCGGTTCACCAGCGGCGACGAGTCGGGCGGGCCGTGGACCTCGATCGGCGGCCTCGGTGGCGACGCCGACCCGGACATGCCCCTGAGCCGCGCCCTCGAAATCAACGCCTCCGTCCTCGACGGCCGCCTCTCGGCGACGCTCACCTATCCCGACGGCGTCCTCACCGAGGCCGAGGTGCGTTCCCTGGCCCACGACTGGTTCGCGGCGCTGCGCCGCCTCCCGGCCGAGGGCGGGTTGACCCCGTCCGACCTGCTGCGGCCCGGCCTCACCCAGCCCGAGATCGACGCCCTCGAGCGACGCCCGGGCGGCGTGGAGGACGTGTGGCCGCTCAGCCCGCTGCAGGAGGGCTTGGTCTTCCTGGCGGCGGTTTCCGAGACGATTGACCCGTACGTCGTCCAGCAGGTCCTGGAGCTGGAGGGCGACCTCGACCCGGGCCGTCTGCGGGCGGCCGGACAGGCGCTGCTCGACCGGCACCCGTCGCTGCGGGCCACGTTCGTCCCCGGCCCCGACGGCACCTACCGCCAGGTCGTCGCGGCCCACGCCGAGCTGCCCTGGACCGAGGTCGGCCCGGACCATGAGGCCGAGTTCGTCGCCGCCGACCGGACCCGCCCGTTCGACCTGACCGCCCCGCCGCTGCTGCGGCTCGCCCTGGTGCGCCTCGGTCCCGGCCGGCACCGCCTCGTGCTGACCAACCACCACGTGCTGCTCGACGGCTGGTCCACACCCCTGGCCGTGCGGGAACTGTTCGACCTCTACGCCGGACGGGCCCTGCCCGCACCCCGCCCCTACCGCGACTACCTGCGCTGGCTCGCCGGCGCCGACCGGGCCGCCGCCGAGACCGCGTGGCGTGACGCCCTGGCCGGCCTCGACCAGCCCACCCTGGTCGCCCCGGGCGCGGGCGCGGTCCTCGACGCCCGGCCCGGACAGCTCGAACGTGACCTGCCCGGCGAGGTCACCGACCGGCTCACCGCGCTCGCCCGCGACCACCAGGTCACCCTCAACACCGTCGTCCAGGCGGCCTGGGCGGTGCTGCTGGTGGGGCTCACCGGCCGCACCGACGTCGTCTTCGGCACCACCGTCAGCGGCCGCCCGGCCCAGGTGCCCGGCGTCGAAGACATGATCGGCTTCCTCATCAACACGCTGCCGGTCCGGGTGCCGCTCGACCCGGCCCTGACCTGGGCCGAGCTGCTGGGCCGGCTGCGCGACAGTCAGGCCGCGCTCCTCGAGCACCAGCACCTGCCGCTCACCGACGTGCAGCGCCTGGCCGGGATCGGCGAGCTGTTCGACACCCTCACCATCTTCGAGAGCTACCCCCTCGACAGCGACGGCCTGCACACGGCCACCGGCGAGGGCGGGTTGCGGCTGGCCGACGTCACCGGTGACGACGCCCCGCACTACCCGCTCACCCTCGCGGTCGCGCCGGGCGAGCGGCTGCGGCTCGGCCTGGCCTACCGCGCCGACGTCTTCACCCCCGAGGCGGCCGGCGACATTCTCGACAGTTACGGCGCGTTGCTAGCCGAGCTGGCGGCGGCCCCGGACACGGTGATCGGCCGCGCCGGAGCCCTGCCGGCGGCAGCAGCAGAAGCACCGGAAACGAAGGTGCCGGAGACCACGCTGCCGAGGCTGTTCGCCGAGGCGGTGCGGACCCATCCGGACGCGACCGCGCTCGTCTTCGAGGGCGAGAGCCTGACGTACGCCGAGATGGACGCGCGCGTGGCGGCCCTGGCCGGCCGGCTGCGGCAGCGTGGCGCGGGACCGCAGACGGTCGTCGCGGTGGCGCTGCCCCGCGGCCTCGACCTGGTCGTCGCGCTGCACGCCGTGCACCGGGCGGGCGCCGCCTACCTGCCGCTCGACCCGTCGCACCCGGAGGAGCGCAACCGCTTCCTGCTCGCCGACTCGGGCGCGACGCTGGTGGTGGACGCGCAGACCGTACGGGAAACCGGAACCCCGCTCGCCGAGGCGCCGGACCTGCCCGGAGACACGGCCGCTTATGTCATCTACACCTCGGGCTCGACCGGCCGCCCCAAGGGTGCCACCGTCTCGCACCGGGCGATCGTCAACCGTCTCCTGTGGATGCAGGCTGCATACGGTCTGGAGCCGGGGGAGCGGGTGCTGCAGAAGACCCCGGCCGGGTTCGACGTCTCGGTCTGGGAGTTCTTCTGGCCGCTGCTCACCGGTGCGACGCTCGTGGTGGCGCGCCCGGACGGCCACCGCGACCCCGCCTACCTCGCGGCCCTGATCGCGGCCGAGCGGGTCACCACCGTGCACTTCGTGCCCTCGATGCTGCGCGCGTTCCTGGCCGACCCGGCCGCGCCCGGCGCGGTGACAGCGCTGTGCCGGGTGATCTGCAGCGGCGAGGCCCTGCCGGGCGATCTGGCCCGGCAGTTCGGCCGGGTGCTGCCGGGCGTCGAGCTGCACAACCTGTACGGCCCGACCGAGGCCGCCGTCGACGTCACCCACCACGCGGTCGACGTCACCGGCGACGGCCCGGTGCCGATCGGCCGGCCGGTCTGGAACACCGAGGTCCACGTGCTCGACCCGTGGCTGCGGCCCGTTCCGGCCGGCGTGACCGGCGAGCTCTACCTGGGCGGCGTCCAGCTCGCCCGCGGTTATCTGGGCCGGCCGGGGCTGACCGCCCAGCGGTTCGTGGCCCACACCCACGGCCGGCGGCTCTACCGCACCGGCGACCTGGCCCGGTTCACCGCCGGCGGCGTGCTCGAATACGCGGGACGCACCGACGACCAGGTCAAGATCCGGGGCCAGCGCGTCGAGCCGGGCGAGATCGAGGCCGCCCTGGTCGCCCTGCCCGGCGTCACCGCCGCGGCCGTGGTCGCCCGCGACGACGGCCCGTCCCGCCGCCTGGTCGCCTACATCGTGGGTGACGGTCCGGACGATCTCGCCGCGGCGCTCGCGACCACGCTGCCCGGGCACCTCGTTCCGGCCGCGTTCGTGCGGCTGCCCGAGCTGCCGCTGAGCCCCAACGGCAAACTCGACCGCCGGCGCCTGCCCGCCCCCGACTTCGCGGCCCAGGCCGGCGGCGACGCCCCGCGCACCCCGGCTGAGGAGGTCTTCGCGGGCCTCGTCGCGCAGGTGCTCGGCCTCGACCGGGTCGGCGTGCGGGACGGCTTCTTCACCCTCGGCGGCGACAGCATCCTCGCCCTGCAGCTCACCGCGCGGGCCCGGGCCGAGGGCTGGCGGCTGTCGGCGCGCGACGTGTTCGCCCGCCCGACCGTCGAAGGCATGGCCGCCGTCGCGACGCCCGCCGGAACCACGGTGGCGCCGGAGGACGGCTGGGGTGACGTGCCCGCGACCCCGTTCATGCGGACCGTGGACGCGGCCGATCCCGCGCTCAGCCAGTCGATGGAGACCGCGCTTCCCGCGAACCCGGTCGAGCGGATCCAGGCGCTGCTGGACCGCCACGACATGCTGCGGGCCCGCTGGACCGGTGACGGCCTGCACGTGCCGCCGCCCGGGTCGGTGCGCGCCGGGGACGTCATCGGCGGCCACCTCGACCCGGTCGCCGGTCGGATGGTCGCGGCCGAGATCGCCGGGGACCGGCTGCGGCTGACCGTGCACCACCTCGCGGTCGACGCCGTGTCGTGGCCGATCCTGCTGGGCGACCTGGCGGCCGACGGGCCGCTGCCCGCGGTGGGCACCTCGTTCCGGGCCTGGGTCCGCGCCCTGGACGGGCTGGACCGCGGTGCCGAACAGCCCTACTGGGACTCGGTTCTGGACGGCCCGGCCTACCTCAGCGAGGTCACGCTCGACCCGGCCGCCGACACGCTCGGGACTCTTGAGCACCACACCGTGCGGGTGCCGGCCGGGTTGCTGGCGAACGGCGTCCGGGCCAACCCGCAGGAGGTTCTGCTCGCCGGGCTCGCCCTCGCCACGGCCGGCCGCGAGGTGCTGGTCGAACTCGAAGGGCACGGCCGCGAGGAACAGGTGGTGCCGGGGGCCGACCTGTCCCGCACGGTCGGCTGGTTCACCACCTCCCACCCGGTCCGGCTGTCCACACCGGACACCGGCCCGGTCGCCGCGCTCAAGCACGTGAAGGAGCTGCTGCGGGCGGCCCCGGACGGCGGGATCGGCTATGGGCTGCTGGGGCGCGACGATTTGCGGCCGCCGGTGCTGTTCAACTACCTCGGCCGTACGGGGGAAGGGGAACTGCTCGGCGACGCGGGCGACGACCGGCCCGCGCGGCACGTGCTCAGCGTCGAAGCCACGGTGGCCGGGGACGATCTGGTGCTGTCGGCGGCGTACACGGGAAGGCATTTGACCCTCGAGACGGTGAGCGCGCTGCTCGAGGCCTGGACCGCCACCCTGCACACCCTGGCTGCGCACGCCGGTGACGCCGGGCTCACGCCCTCGGACGTGCTCGCGACGGTGGACCAGCCCGCGCTGGACGACCTGGAGCGTCGTTATCCGGGGCTGGTCGACGTGCTGCCGCTGACCCCGCTGCAGGAGGGCCTGTTCTATCTGCACACCCTCGACGGCGCGGGCGATGTCTACACCGTGCAGCAGCAGCTCGACCTCGACGGCGAGCTCGACGCCGCCCGTCTCGGGGAAGCGGCCGCGACCCTGCTCGACCGGCACCCCAACCTGCGGGCCGTTTTCACGACCACGTCGGCCGGCCGGCCGGTGCAGGCGATCCCGGCGGCGGCGCCCGTGCCGTTCCGGGTCGAGACCGTGGACGGCAAGGCCGACGCGGACCGTCTCGCCGACGCCGAACGGGTGCGGCCGTTCGACCTGGAGACCGCGCCGCTGCTGCGGTTCCTGCTGCTGCGCCTCGGCGACGACCGGCACCGGCTCGTCCTCACCCAGCACCATCTGCTCGTCGACGGCTGGTCGGGGCCTCTGGTCGCCCGGGAACTGCTGACCGCCTACGCGGGCGGATCCGGCGCCCCGGTCCGGCCCTACCGCGACTTCCTGGCCTGGCTGGCCGCCGCCGACACCTCCGCCGCCACCGAGGCGTGGCGGGCCGCATTGGACGGCGTGGCCGAGCCGACCCTGGTCGCGCCCGGCATCAGTGGACGCTCGGCGCGGCTGCCGGGCGAGGTGACGGCCCAGCTGCCGCCGTCGATCGCCGCGCTGGCCCGCGACCACGGCGTCACGCCCAACACGGTGGTGCAAGCGCTGTGGGCGGTGCTGCTGGGCCGGCTCACCGGGCGCGAGGACGTCGTCTTCGGCGCGACGGTGAGCGGGCGGCCGCCCGAGCTGGCCGGGTCGGACGAGACGATCGGCCTGTTCATCAACACCCTTCCCGTCCGCGTACGGCTGTCGCCCGGCGAGAGCTGGGCCGGCTTCCTGGGCCGGTTGCAGCAGGAACAGGCCGCGCTGCTGGCCCACCAGCACCTCGGCCTGTCCCCGATCCAGCGCCTGGCCGGGGTCGGCGAACTGTTCGACACGCTGGTCGTGTTCGAGAGCTACCCGGTCGACGACGACCGCCTCGACGACAGCCAGCGGGCGGCCGGTCTGAAACTGGCCGGGGTCACCGGGCGGGACGCCACCCACTACCCGCTCACTCTGGTGGCGGCCGAGGATGAGGGCCTGCACCTGGCCCTCGAATACCGGCCCGACGTGTTCGACGCCGCGACCGCCCGGCTGCTGCTGGACCGGCTCGTCGCGCTGGCTCACGCCGTGGCCGCGAATCCGGCCGAGCTCGTGGAGAAGGCGGACGCGCTCACCGCGGCCGAGCGGCAGCAGACGCTGGTCGACTGGAACTCCGGCACCCTGCCGGTCGCCCCGTCGACCCTGCCCGACCTGGTGCGCTCCTGGGCCCGGACCACGCCGGACGCGACGGCCCTCGTCGTCGGGAACCGGCGATGGACGTACGGGGAACTGGTCGCCCAGGCCGACGAGCTGTCCCGCGCCCTGGCCGCCGTCGGCGCCGCCCCCGGCGAAATCGTCGCGCTGCTGCTGCCCCGCGACGAGCACATCGTGCCCGCGATCCTCGGCGCGATGGGCTCCGGCGCCGCCTACCTGCCGATCGACCCGGCCACCCCGCCCGCCCGCATCGCCGACGTGCTCGCCGACGCCCAGCCGGTGGTCACCCTGGCCGTCGCCGCCACCGCCGGCCGCCTGCCCGCCGGCGCGCCCCGGCTGCTGCTCGACGCCCCGCTTCCGGCGGCCGCGGCCGAACCGAGGGCCATCACCCCCGACCACCCCGCCTACGTCATCTACACCTCCGGATCGACCGGGCGGCCCAAGGGCGTGCTCGTGCCGCACCGGACCGTGGCCAACCTGTTCGCCAGCCACACGGAACGGATCCTCGGGCCCGCCTCGGAACGGCTCGGCCGGCCGCTGCGCGTCGCGCACAACTGGTCGTTCGCGTTCGACGCCTCCTGGCAGCCGCTGCTGGCCCTGCTCGGCGGGCACGAGCTGCACCTGGTGACCGACGAGCCGCAGCACGACCCGGCCCTGCTCGCCGCGTTGTTGCGGGACAACGGGATCGACGTCATCGAGGTCGCGCCCTCGCACCTCGACCAGTTGCTGGCGGCCGGCTTCGACGCGGCCGGCCTGGCCGTGCTCGGCGTCGGCGGCGAGGCCGTGCCCGACCAGCTGTGGACGGCCATGGCGGCGCTGCCCGACACCGAGTCCTACAACTTCTACGGCCCGACCGAATGCACGGTGGACGCGGTCGTGCAGCGCGTGAAGGAGGTGCCGCGCGCGCTCATCGGGCGGCCGGTCGCCAACCTCACGCTGCACGTGCTCGACTCGCGGCTGCGGCCGGTGCCGCCGGGCGTGGCCGGTGAGCTCTACATCGGCGGGGCCCAGGTGGCGCTCGGCTATCTGAACCGGCCCGGCCTGACCGCGTCCCGGTTCGTCGCCGACCCGTTCGCCGGTGACGGGCACCGGATGTATCGGACCGGCGACGTGGCCCGGTGGACCACGGACGGGCGCATCGACTATCTCGGGCGCTCCGACGACCAGGTGAAGATCCGCGGGCACCGGGTCGAGCCGGGCGAGGTGGCCGCCGTGCTGGCCGAGCACCCGTCGGTCACCCAGGCGGTGGTCGTCACCGACGGCGGACGGCTGGTCGCCTACGTCGTGGGCGGGGCCGACCCGGCGGCGCTGCGCACGTGGGCGGGGGAGCGGCTGCCGTCCTACCTCGTGCCGGCGGCCGTGGTCGGACTCGACGCCCTGCCGCTCACGGTGAACGGAAAACTCGACCGGGCACGACTACCGCAACCCTCGTACGAGATCAGTGGCCGCGCCCCCGACGGGGAACGCGAGGAACAGCTCGCGCGGCTGTTCGCCACCGTGCTCGGGCTGCCGGCCGTGGGGGCCGAGGACAGCTTCTTCGACCTGGGCGGCGACAGCATCTCGGCGATGCGGCTGGTCAGCCTGGCCCGCGCCGAGGGCATCGAGGTGCGGCTGCGTGACCTGGTCGCGCTGGGCACGGTCGCGGGGCTGGCGTCGTGAGGCCGGCCGACCTGCTGCGCTGGGCCGTGCGCGACTCGGCCCGTGGGCTGACCGCCTCCGGTCTCGGCGGTCTCGGCTATCAGGCCGGGCTCATCCTGTTGCCCTGGTGCCTGGGCCGTGCGCTCGACGAGGGCATCACCACCGGCGACACGGACGCGCTGCTGCTCTGGGCCGGCATCACCCTGGCCGTCTCGGTCGCGCTGACCGGCGCCGAGTTCGCGATGCGGTGGTGGGCCACCCTCGCCGGCGTGCGTACCGGCAACCGGCTGCTGCTGCGGATCGCCGGGCGGGTGCTGGGTTGGGACGCCGCCACCGCCCACCGGTTCGGCTCGGGCGACCTGGTCACCCGCGGCACCCGCGACGTCGAGCAGATCACCGTCTGGCTCTCGACCGTGCCGTCGCTGGCCTCCGGGGTGCTCGGTTTCCTGGCCGTGCTGGTCGTGGTGGGCACCCTCGACCCGATGCTCGCGGTCATCGGGCTCAGCACCGTGCCGTTGCTCGTGGCGGTCAACCTCTGGTACCCGCGCCGCTACGAGAACGCCAACTCCGCGCTCTCGGCCGCCCACGGCGCCCGGGCTGACGCGGTGGAGGACCTGCTTTCGGCCAGTACGGCGGTGCGGGGCCTCGGCGGCGAGACGGTGCTCGTGGAGCGGCACCACAGTGCCAGCGCCGTCGTGCGCGACCGCGCCCTGGCCCTGGCCCGGGTGGCGGCGGGCTGGGCGGCCCACGCGCCCTTCGTGCCGTGGCTGGCCACCGCGATCGGCCTCGCGGCGGGCGGCCTGGCCGTGCTCGACGGGCGGTTCTCGGTCGGTGGCCTGGTGGCGTTCGCGAGCTGGATGGCCCTGCTCGGCCGCCAGGTGATGATGCTGACCTTCCGCTTCGGCCAGCTCGGTGACGCGTGGACCGCGGCCGGTCGCATCGGCGGCGTCCTCACCGCGGAGCCGCTGCTCGCCGGCCCGGCCGAGCCGGTGCCGCTCGGGGCGGGCGCGCTCACCGCGAGCGGCCTGACCGTCGAGCTCGACGGCCGCGAACCGCTGCGGCTGCCCGACCTGACCGTGGAACCAGGCGAGTTCGTGGCCGTCGTCGGGCCGGTCGGCACCGGCAAGTCGACGCTGCTGCGCCTGCTGGCCCGCCTGGACGACCCGGCCGCCGGCACGGTCCGGCTCGGCGGGACCGACCTGCGGGACGCGGCCGTTGCCGAGGTGCGTGACGCCGTGACCGTGGTCGGGCAGCGGCCACTGCTGCTGAGCGGGACCATCGCCGAGAACCTGCGGCTGGGCCGGGCCGGGCTCACCGACGGGCAGCTGCGCGACGCCTGCCGCACGGCCGGGATCCTCGACCACATCGAGTCGCTGCCCGAGGGCTTCGGCACGGTCGTCGGCGAACGCGGCAGCACCGTCTCGGGCGGGCAGCTGCAACGCCTCGCGCTCGCCCGGGGCCTGCTGCGGGGCGCCCGCGTGCTGCTGCTCGACGACGTCACCTCGGCCGTGGACGCCCGCACCGAGCAGCGCATCCTCGACGGGCTGCGCGCGCTGGGCACCACCGTCGTCTTCGCCACCTCGCGCCCGGCCGTGGCCGAAAGCGCCGACCGGGTCGTCGACCTCGGCGTCCACGAGGGACGGCTGGTGAGCCATGGCTGACGTGCGCCTGCTGACCGACGAGCCCGACCAGCGGCACGTGCTGCGCCGCGCCTGGCCGCACCTGCGCGAGCACCGCCGCGCGATGGCCGGCGCCGTCGCGGTCAACCTGCTCGCGACCCTGTCGCTCACGCTCGTGCCGGTGATGATCGGCCGGGCCGTGGACGAACTGCTCGACGGCGACCGCACCGGCCTGCTTGTGTCGGCCGGCGTGGTGCTCGGCCTCGTCATCGCCCGGACCGTGCTGCTGCGCTGGTCCGAGCTGCTGCTCACCCGGGTCGGCGAGAAGGTCGTGCACAGCCTGCGTGACCTCGTGGTGGAACGGCTCGGCGCCACGTCGCTGCGGTTCCTCGAGGCGCACCGCGGCGGCGACCTGCTGCAGCGGGCCACGGTCGAGATCGCCGAGCTGGCCGCGTTCGTCCGCGGCCAGCTGCCCGACCTGATCTCGCTCAGCGGCTACCTGCTGTTCAGCGTGATCGTGCTGCTGTCCTCGTCGTGGCAGCTGTTCGGGCTGCTGGTGCTGGTGTTCGCGCCACCCATGTGGTGGCTCGGGCGGCGGTTCCGGCGGGCCGCCCAGAAGGCGTACCCGGCCGAGGCGGCGGCCCAGGCCACGCTCACCGCCACCTTCGCCGAGAGCCTGCTCGCCCGCGAGCAGCTGCAGATCGACGCCGCCACCGGCACCTGGCTCGACCGGCTGCGCGGCGACGCCGACGCCTACCTGGGCCGCGCCCGCACCGCCCAGCGCGGCGCCAACTGGATCGACGCCACCTGGGTCGTGCAGGGCCTGACCACCGCCGCCCTGCTGGTGGCGGGTGGCTTCCTGACCGCCGGGGACGTGGTGACGGTCGGCGTGGTGGTCACATTCGTGCTGGCCAGCCGCGACCTGTTCAGCTCGGTCGACGACTTCACGCTGGTCGCGGCCGAGCTGGTGGAGTCGCGGGTCGGGCTGGCCCGCCTGCTCGACCTGCTCGACGTGACCCGCCCTCCGGCCGCGGCGCCGGTCGCGGCCGCGGCTTCGACCAGGGGCCTGACGGTCGAGAACGTCAGCTACAGCTACCGGCCCGGCGAGCCCGTGCTGCACGGCGTCAGCCTCGCGTTCGCGCCGGGCGAGCACGCCGGGATCGTCGGCGAGACCGGCTCCGGCAAGACCACCCTGGCCAAGCTGCTGTGCGGGCTCTACCTGCCTGACACCGGTGTCGTGCGGCTGGGTGGGGAGGACCTGAGCGCGCTCGACGCGACCGACCTGCGCCGCCGGCTCGTGCTCATCCCGCAACAGGTCCACATGGTCGCCGGGACGCTGGCCGACAACCTGGCCCTGACCCCGGGACGGCCCGGCCGCGACGACTTCGCCCGTGCCACCGAGGCTTTGGGGCTGACGGCCTGGGTGGAGGGACTGCCCAGCGGCTTCGACTCCGACCTGGGCCGCCGCGGCGAGCGCTTCTCGGCCGGCGAACGTCAGCTGGTCGGCCTGGTCCGGGCCGCCCTCACCGATCCCGAGGTGCTGATCCTCGACGAGGCCACCGCCGACCTCGACCCGGGCACCGCCCACCGCCTGGAGGAGGCCCTGGCCCGGCTCCGCGCCGGACGCACGGTGCTGGTCATCGCCCACCGGCCGTCCACCATCGACCGCCTGCCCCGGGTCGTGCGGCTGCACGCCGGCCGGCTCACCACGGAGGAGCGCTGATGCCGTTCCACAACGGGATCCACTACCAGGTCGCCGGGGACGGCCCCGGGGTGCTGCTGCTGGCGGGCACCGGCGCGTACGGGCGCACCTGGCATCTGCACCAGAGGCCGGCGCTGGTCGCCGCCGGCTACCGGGTCGTCACCTACGACACCCGGGGCCTCGTCCCGAGCGAGGTGCCGGAGGCGGTCACGATGCCCGACCTGGTCGCCGACGCCGCCGGGCTCATCGAGCACCTCGGCCTGGGACCCTGCCGCGTCGCCGGTTCGTCGATGGGCGCCCGCACCGCCGCCGAACTGTGCCTGCGGCACCCCGAGCTGGTCGACCGGCTCGTGCTGATGGCGAGCTTCGACCGGCCCGGCGCGTTCCTCAACGCCAAGGCCCTGGCCGAGAGCAAGGCGGCCGAACTTCCAGCGGAGTACGAGGCCGTCGTGCGGGCCGCGTTCAACCTGTCGCCGCGCACCCTGGCCGACGACCGGAAGGCGCAGGACTGGCTCGACGTGTTCCAGATGCCCCTGACCGGCGGGGGCGGGCCGGTCAGCCGCCTCGAAGCGGGGCAGGACGACGACCGCCTGAGGGCGTACGGGGAAATCGCCGTGCCCTGCCTCGTCGTGAGCTTCGCCGACGACCTGATCGCGCCCCCACCCGGCGGCCGCCGCATCGCCGGTGTCGTCGCGGGCGCGCGCTACATCGAGATCCCCGACGCGGGCCACTACGGCTATCTGGAGCAACCGGACCGCGTGAACGCCGCCCTGATCCACTTCTTCGAGGAGTCCGCATGAAGACGGTCGAGCTGGTCTGGCACGACCTCACCCCCCGATTGCTCGAGGTGACCCGGGTGACCCGGCTGACCCCGCGCATGGTCCGCATCACGCTCGGCGGCGAACAACTCGACGGCTTCAAGTACGCCGCCCCCGACGACCACGTGAAGGTCTTCTTCCCCGAGCCCGGAGCCGAGCTGCCGGTCATGCCGACGCTCGGCGAGGAGGGGCTCGAACCACCGCCGCCCGGTTCGCCGCTGCCGACGTTCCGCGACTACACGATCCGGTACGTACGGCCCGAGGAGCGCGAGCTCGACATCGACTTCGCGCTGCACGGCCACGGCCCGGGCGGCACCTGGGCGGCCAACGCGCAACCGGGCGACAAGGTGGGCATCCTCGGTCCCCGCGGCTCCACCATGGTCCCGCACGAGTTCGACTGGTACCTGCTCGGCGCCGACGAGACCGCCCTGCCCGCGCTGGCGGCGTGGCTCGAACAGCTGCCGGCCGGGGCCGACGTGACCGCTTTCTGCGAGGTGGCCGGCGCCGCCGAGGAGCATAGGCTCGCAGGTGAGGTCCGGTGGCTGCACCGCGACCGCGGCGAGTCGTTGCAGCAGGCCCTGACCGGATACCGGCTGAAGGGCGGCGACGGCTACGTCTGGGTCGCGGGCGAGGCGACCGGGCTCAAGCCGATCCGCCGCCACATCCGGGCCCACGGTCACCACCGCGACTGGGCGGAGATCGACGGCTACTGGAAACGCGGCACCGTGAACCTTGATCACCACGAGGATGACGATGAGTAGCCCGCTGCCCAGTTTGGACCCCCACACCCTGCTCGTGTTCCTGCTCCAGGTCGGCCTTCTCCTGCTGATCGCGCTCGGGCTGGGCCGCCTGGCCGTCCGGCTGGGCCTGCCCGCGCTCGTCGGTGAGCTGCTCACCGGCGTCATCCTCGGCCCGTCGCTGCTCGGCACGCTGGCCCCCGGCGCCTTCACATGGGTGCTCCCGGCCGACGCCGACCAGATGCACCTGCTCGACGCGGTGGGCCAGTTGGGGGTGCTGCTGCTGGTCGGTGTCACCGGTGTCCAGCTCGACGCGGCCATGCTGCGCCGGCGGGGTGCCACCGGTGTCAAGGTGAGCCTGGGCGGCCTGCTGCTGCCGCTGGGGCTGGGCATCGGCGCCGGGTTCCTGGTGCCGGCCGCCCTGCTCACCGAGACCACCGACCGGCCGACGTTCGCGCTGTTTCTCGGCGTCGCCATGTGCGTCACGGCGATCCCGGTCATCGCCAAGACCCTGTCCGACATGGGTCTGCTGCACCGCGACATCGGTCAGCTCACGCTGGGCGCCGGCATGGTGGACGACGCGGTGGGCTGGTTCCTGCTCTCGGTGGTGTCGGCCGCCGCGACCACCGGCGTACGGGCCGGGGCGGTCACGTTCTCGCTGGTCTCCCTGATCGGCTTCCTCATCGCCGCGTTCGTGGTCGGGCGTCCGCTCGTGCGCTGGGCCATGCGGCGGGCCGGCCGGGCGGCGGACGGCGGGCCCCGCATCACCACCGCCGTGGTGATCATCCTGCTCGGTGCGGCCGCGACCCACGCGATGGGCATGGAGGCGCTGTTCGGGGCCTTCGTCGCCGGAATCCTCATCGGGCAGGCCCGCCAGGAGGAGGAGCCCGGTCGCTCGCTCTGGTCCGACCTGACCCCGCTGCGCACGGTGGTCCTCTCCGTGCTGGCCCCGATCTTCCTGGCCACGGCCGGTCTCCGGATGGACCTGACCGCCCTCGCCGACCCGAAGGTGCTGCTGGCCGCGATCGCGTTGCTGGCCATCGCGGTGGCCGGCAAGTTCGTGGGCGCCTACATCGGGGCCCGGGCCAGCCGGCTCTCGCACTGGGAGGGGATCGCGCTCGGCGCGGGCATGAACGCCCGGGGCGTGGTCGAGGTGGTGGTGGCGACGACCGGTCTGCGGCTGGGCGTGCTGTCGGTCGCCACCTACACGGTGATCGTGCTGATCGCCGTCGTCACCTCGGTGATGGGCCCGCCCATCCTGCGCCGGGCCATGGCCCGCGTGCAGCAGTCCGAAGCCGAGGCCGAGCGGGAGCGCGTCCTGGCCGGAGTCGCGTCGTGAGCGGGGTCGCGCTCGTCACGGGCGCCTCCGGGGGCATCGGCCGGGCCGTCGCCGACGGCTTCACCAAACTCGGGATGCGGGTGGCGGCCGTGGACCGGGACGGCGACTACGCCACCGACGTCACCTCGGCCGCGCAGGTCGACGCGCTGGTCGAACGGGTCGAGAACGAGCTCGGACCGATCACCGTGCTGGCCAATGTGGCCGGGATCCTGCGCACCGGCCCGGCCCTGGCGATGCCGGACGACGACTGGCGGCAGACCTTCGCGGTCAACACCGACGGCGTGTTCCACGTGAGCCGGGCGGTCGCGCGGCGCATGGTCGAGCGGCGCTCCGGTGTCATCGTCACGGTCTCGTCCAACGCGGCCGGCATCCCGCGCTCCGGGATGGCCGCCTACGCCGCGTCCAAGGCGGCCGCCACGGCCTTCACCAAATGCCTCGGGCTCGAACTGGCCCCGTACGGGATCCGCTGCAACGTGGTCGCCCCCGGGTCCACCGACACCCCGATGCTGCGGTCCATGTGGACCGACGGTGGCGGCCCCGACCCGGTCATCGCCGGGGACCTGGCGAGCTTCCGGACCGGAATCCCGCTGGGACGCATCGCCGAGCCCGAGGACGTCGCCGACGCCGTCCTGTTCCTGGCCTCCGACCGGGCGCGGCACATCACCATGCACGACCTGTACGTCGACGGCGGCGCGACGCTGCGGGCATGAGAAAGGGAGAACCCATCCAGTGACTACCGTCAGCGCCGCCTCCACCGCGGCAGAGCTGCTGGCCGGCTACCGCCCCGGCAGCTCGACCCTGTTCACCTCGCCGAGCGGCACCCTGCTCGCCGAGGGGGAGTACTTCGCGGTGCCGCAGTCCGGGCGCCGCGACGGGCTCGCCGACCTGTCCCGCCGCGTCGACGCCGTGCTGGGCGTCGCCGAGGCGGCCGGCCACGAGGTCCGTACGGTGGTGGGCGCGGTGCCGTTCGCGCCCGGCGCCCCCGACCGTCTCGTCGTCCCGGCCCGCCTGCGACGCGGCAGCGCGCCGGTGGCCACCCCGGCCGAGCGGTCCTCGTTCCGCGCCGACAAGGTGCGGCCGGTGCCCGAACCCGAGCAGTACGCGGCCGCGGTCGCCGAGGCCGTCCGCCAGATCGACGCCGGCCGGTACACCAAGGTCGTGCTCGCCCGATCGCTGCGGGTCGACGCCCCGGGATTCGACCCGGCGCCGGTCGTACGGGCCCTGGCCGGGCGCGAACCGGGCGCCTACACGTTCGGGGTCGACCTCGGTGGCGGCCGCACCCTGTTCGGGGCCAGCCCCGAACTGCTGGTGGCCCGGCGCGGCAACCGGATCACGGCCCACCCCCTGGCCGGCTCGGCCGCCCGCGGCGCCACCCCGGCCGAGGACGCCCGGCGGGCGGCCACGCTGATGCGCAGCGAGAAGGACCGGCACGAGCACGCGGTCGTGGTCGAGGCGGTGGCGGACGCGCTGCGGCCCTTCTGCGACCAGCTGACCGTGCCACCGAACCCGTCACCGGTCGCCACCGCCACCATGTGGCACCTCGGCACGATGGTGACCGGAACCGTGTCCGACCCGTCGGTCTCGGCCCTGACGCTGGCCACCGCCCTGCATCCCACCCCGGCCGTCTGCGGCACCCCGACCGCGGCCGCCCGCGACGCCATCACCGAGCTCGAGGAGTTCGAGCGCGGCTTCTACACCGGCGCGGTGGGCTGGGTCGACGCCTCGGGCGACGGCGAATGGGCGGTCACCATCCGCTGCGCCACCTCGGACGAGGACGGCCTCGACCTGTACGCGGGGGCCGGCGTCGTGGCCGGTTCCGACCCCCAGGCGGAGCTGGCCGAGACCACGGCCAAGCTCGGCACCATGCTCGCCGCCCTCGGCTTGGAGCTCGACGATGTGGCCTGACGACTTCGCCCGCCGCTACCGCGACCTCGGTTACTGGACCGGGCAGACCTTCGACGACCTGCTGACCACCGCGGCCGAGAGGTTCGGCGACCGCACCGCCGTGGTCGACGGCGGCCGCGAGATCAGTTACCGCGAACTGCGCGACCGGGCGCACCGGCTCGCGGCCGGCTTCCACCGCCTCGGCATCGGCCACGGCGACCGGGTCGTGGTGCAACTGCCCAACGAGGCCGAGTACTTCGAGGTGATCTTCGCGCTGTTCCGGCTCGGTGCGCTGCCCGTCTTCGCGCTGCCGGCGCACCGGTCGGCCGAGATCGGCTACTTCTGCGCCCACACGGAGGCCAAGGCCTTCGTCACCACGGGCGTCCACGAGGGGTTCGACCACCGGACGCTGGCCGCGGCCGCCGGGAACGCGCGGCTCATCGTCGACGAGGAGCTGAGCGACCTGTACGGCGATCCGGCCGCCCTGCCCGACGGCCCCGCCCCCGGCGACCTGGCCTTCCTGCAGCTCTCCGGCGGCAGCACCGGGCTGCCCAAGCTGATCCCGCGCACCCACGACGACTACCTCTACAGCGTGCGGGCCAGCGCCGAGATCTGCGAGCTCGAACCGGACAGCGTCTATCTGGCCGTGCTGCCGGTGGCGCACAACTTCACGATGTCGTCGCCCGGCGTGCTCGGCATCCTGCACGCGGGGGGCCGGATCGTTCTCGCGCCGCGGCCCGACCCGGCGACCGTGCTGCCGTTGATCGCGGTCGAACGGGTCACCATCACCGCTGTCGTGCCGCCGCTGGCCCTGCTCTGGCTGGACGCGGTGGCCGGCATGGAGAAGAAGCCCGACCTGTCCAGCCTGCGGGTGCTACAGGTGGGCGGGGCCAAGCTGGGCAGCACGGTCGCGGCCCGCGTCCGGCCCGTGCTCGGCTGCCACGTGCAGCAGGTGTTCGGGATGGCCGAGGGGCTGGTGAACTACACCCGCGCCGGCGACCCCGACGAGGTCGTGCTGAACACGCAGGGACGGCCGATCTCGCCCGACGACGAGATCCTGGTCGTCGACGAGCACGAACAGCCGGTGGCGCCGGGGGAGGTCGGGCATCTGCTCACCCGGGGCCCGTACACGATCCGGGGTTATTGGAACGCCGACGAGCACAACCGGACCGCGTTCACGGCCGACGGCTTCTATCGCACCGGCGACCTCGTGCGACGGCGCCCCGACGGCTACCTCGTGGTCGAGGGCCGGGCCAAGGACCAGATCAACCGCGGGGGCGAGAAGATCGCCGCCGAGGAGGTCGAGAACCACCTCCTGACCCACCCGGGCGTGCACGACGTCGCCGTCGTCGCCGTCCCCGACCAGTACCTCGGCGAGCGCAGCTGCGCGTTCGTCGTGCCGCGGGCCGGCGCCACCCTCACCCTGCCCCAGCTGCGCGGCTACCTGCGCGAGCGCGGCCTGGCCGCGTACAAGATCCCGGACCGGCTGAACGTCGTGGACGAGTTCCCGGTCACCGGTGTCGGCAAGATCAGCCGGCGTGAACTGCGCGCCGCCCTGAGCGCCACCCAGAAAGGCTGACCCCCGTGTCGCTGCCCCGCATCACCCCGTACCCGATCCCGGCCGGATTCGGCATCGACCGCGCCCGCGTGGCCTGGCGGCCCGATCCCGCCCGCGCCGTGCTGCTCGTGCACGACATGCAGAACTACTTCCTGGCCCCGTTCGGCACCGCCGACAACGCGTTGCTGGCCCGGGTCGTCGACAACATCGCGACGCTGCGCAAACACGCGGCCGAACTCGGCATCCCGGTGGTCTTCTCGGCCCAGCCCGGCGGCCAGAGCCTGGCCGAACGCGGGCTGCTGCAGGACTTCTGGGGCGACGGGCCGCCGGCCGATCCGCACGCCCTGGCCATCACCGACGCGCTCACGCCCGGCCCGGGCGAGCTGCGGCTGACCAAACGGCGCTACAGCGCGTTCGTCGGCACCTCGCTCGACTCGGTCTTCGGCGACCGCGACCAGATCGTCGTCACCGGGGTCTACGCGCACATCGGCGTGCTCGCGACGGCGCTCGAGGCGTTCATGCGTGACATCCAGCCGTTCGTGGTGGCCGACGCGGTCGCCGACTTCAGCCCGGCCCACCACCGCGACGCGCTGCGGCACGTCTCGGACCGCTGCGGCGTGGTCGCCACCACCAGCGAGATCACCGATGCCCTCACCGAAAGGTAAGACCATGGAGAACCCGGTGTACGACCTGGTGGGCATCGGCTTCGGGCCGTCCAACCTGGCCCTCGCGATCGCCGTCGAGGAACACAACAGCGCCTGTACGCGCGCCGAGGACCGCATCAACGCCGTGTTCTGCGAGAGGCAGGACGGTTTCGGCTGGCACCGCGGCATGCTCTTCGCCGACGCCACGATGCAGGTGTCGTTCCTCAAGGACCTGGTCACGATGCGCAACCCGGCCAGCGACTACAGCTTCGTGTCCTACCTGCACGCCCACGACCGGCTCGCCGAGTTCATCAACTACAAGACGATGTACCCGCTGCGGGTCGAGTTCCACGACTATTTCGTGTGGGCGGCCGAGCGCGTACGGGACCAGGTCCTTTACGGCCACACGGTGACCGATGTGGTTCCGGTCGCCGACGACCGCGGTGAGTTCCACGCCGTCGACGTCGTCGTGCGGCAGGGCTCCGAGACCCGTACGCTGCGGGCTCGGAACGTGGTGGTCGCGGTCGGTCTCGAGTCCTCGTTGCCGCCCGAGGTCACGCCCGGACCGCGGGTGTGGCACAACCTCGACCTGCTGCACCGGGTCGCCCGCTTCGACGTGCCCCGCCCCGAGCGTTTCATCGTGGTCGGCGCCGGGCAGAGCGCCGCCGAGTCGGTCGCCTTCCTGCACGAGCACTACCCGAGCGCCGACGTGCACTCGGTGTTCTTCCGCTACGGCTACAGCCCGGCCGACGACAGCAACTTCGCCAACCAGATCTTCGACCCGCAGGCCGTCGACCTGTATTTCGACGCGCCGGCCGACGTGAAGCGGATGCTGTTCGACTACCACCGCAACACCAACTACTCGGTGGTCGACGGCGAGCTGATCGAGGACCTGTACCGGCGGGCCTACCGCGAGAAGGTGCTGGGCCGGCCCCGGCTGCACATGATGAACGCGTCGCGCATCGCCGAGCTGCGGCCGGGCGACGAGGGCGTGACCGCGGTCGTCGAGCATCTGCCGAGCGGCAAGCGCACCGACCTCGAGGCCGACGCGATCGTGTACGCCACCGGATACCGCCCGGTCGACGCCACTCGTCTGCTCGGCGCCGCCGGGGCCCACGTCCACCGCGACGACGAGAACCTGCTGCGGGTGCACCGGGACTACCGCCTCGTGACCGACGCCCGGTTGCAGGCCGGGCTCTATCTGCAGGGCGGGACCGAGCACGCGCACGGAATAACCGCCACATTGTTGTCGGCGGGCGCCGTGCGGGCGGGCGAGATCGTGGAATCCATCTCGGCCCGGCTCGCGTCACCCTTGATTCGGGGCTAACCGCTCAGATCGTTTTGGGGGTGGCCGATAGGACGATCGTGCCGGAACAGCTCTATATCCTGGGAAACCTGGTGATCATGGTCGCCTACGCGGCGATCATGATGGCGATCCTGGTGCCGGTGACCCGGGCGAAGCAGTTGTGGAGCAACAAGCTCGCCGTGACGACCGCGATGATCTTCTTCAGCTGCGCGGTCGGTCACGGCCTGCACGCGTTCATGGCCATCCGGTCGGCCCAGGTCGACGGGCACGGGCATCTGCAGCCCGGCTGGGAGTGGCCGTCGGCCGCCTGGGACATGTTCACCGCGCTCGTCGGCGTCTACTACTGGACCCTGCGCCGCAGCTACAAGGTGCTGCTCGGGGGCGGATCCATCTTCACCTCGCCCGGCGAGCAGAACCGCCTCAGCGAGGCCGACGCCCGCGAGCAGGCCGCGCTCAACGCCGCCGAGAAGCACCGGGCGACCCTGGCCGCGGTCGTCGAGCACACCGACGACGCCATCATCGGGGTGAACCTGGAGGGCCGCGTGACGGCCTGGAACCGCGGCGCCGAGAGGTTGTTCGGCTACAACGCGGGCGCGGCCATCGGCCAGCCCATGTCGCTGTTCTCGGGCGACACCTCCACCGCCGACCAGATGGCGATGATCGCCCGGGTCCGGCACGGCGAGCGGCACGTGCACTACGAGGCCCGGCGTGTGCACCGCGACGGCTCGCCGCTGGAGCTGTCCATCAACATGGCCCCGATCCGCGACGCCGCCGGATCGGTGACCGGGGTGTCGGTGACCGCCCGCGAGGTCAGCGAGATGAAGGCGGCGGCCGACGAGCGCCGGGCCGAACAGGACCGCGCCCACCAGGCCCAGCGCATGGAGAGCCTGGGCAAACTGGCCGGCGGTCTGGCCCACGACTTCAACAACATCCTCGGCATCATCGTCAACTACACCGAGTTCGCGATCGACGAGACCGAGGACAAGCCCGCCGTACGCGAGGACCTGCAGCACGTGCGGTCGGCCGCCGACCGGGCGCAGGGCCTGACCCGGCAGCTGCTCACCTTCACCCGCGGCGCCGGGGCCCGGGCGGGCGACGTCGACCTCAACGCCGCCCTGGAGGAGGCCCGGGAACGCCTGGAACCTCTGGTCGGCGAGCAGGTCTCCATCGTGGTCCGGCCCGGGCCGCGGCCGCTGACCGTGCGCGCCGACCCCGGCCAGCTCCAGCAGATCCTGGAGCAGCTGGCGACGAACGCGCGCGACGCCATGGAAGAGGGCGGCACCCTCGTGCTGGAGGCCGCCCTCGCCGGCGACCACGGCCGGCTGCTGGTCTCCGACACCGGCGCGGGCATGACCCCGGACGTCGCCGAGCGGGTCTTCGAGCCGTTCTTCACCACCAAGCCCGGCAAGGGCGCCGGCATGGGCCTGGCCGCCGTCTACGGCATGGTGACCGAGGGCGGCGGGTCGATCGCGGTCTATTCCGAGCCCGGCGTGGGCACCACGTTCCGCGTCCACCTGCCGCTGACCACGGTCGCCACGACCCCGGACAGCCGGGGCACGCTGCCACCCTCCGGCGACGGGCGCACGATCCTGGTCGTCGAGCACGAGCCGGCCCTGATGCGCGCGGCCACCCGCATCCTGACCGTCGCCGGTTATCGGGTGCTGGCCGCCGCGACCGGTCCCGAGGCCCTGGTGGTGCTCGGCGAGCGCTCGGCCGACGCCCTGATCACCGACGTGGTGATGCCCGACATGAGCGGCCCGCGCCTGGCCGAGCTGCTGCGCGAGCGCGTCCCCGGCCTGCCGGTGATCTACATGTCCGGCTACAGCGCCGGCATGCTCGACGTGTCGGGGATGCTGGACCCGGCGGCACCCTTCGTCGAGAAGCCGTTCACGGCCCACGACCTGCTCCACACGGTCCACGAGGCCCTGCACCGCACCCCGTCAACGGTCTGACCCGAAGGCACTTCGCTAGGCTGCCCCGATGGCAACCGTGCGCGTCGAGGCGGTCATCGAGCTTTCCGCCGAGCAGGTCTGGGCGGCGGTCGCCGACGTCGGGCAGGTTCACCGGCGGCTGCTGCCGGGGCGGGTTGTGAGCGCGCGGCTCGAGGGAGACATGCGGATTCTGACCCTGCCGGACGGGTCGGAGATCCGGGAACTGATCGTCTCGATCGACGAGCGGGAACGGCGGTTGGCCTACGCGGTGGTCGAGGGGCAGAAGATGCCGCTGACCTACCACCACGCGAGCTTCCAGGTGTACGACGACGGCGACATCTGCCGGCTGGTCTGGGTGACCGACGTGCTGCCGCATGCCCTGGCCGGCGCCGTACAGGCGCGCACCGAACGGGGCATCGTCGAGATCAAGCAGGTGCTGGAAGCATCCTGACGACGCCGGGGCACGCGCGGCGGACGAAGTGGCCGGGCCGGCCTGAGGAGGGCGCGTGGCGGACGATGTCATCGGTGTCGTCGGGGGTGGCATCGTCGGGCTGGCGGTGGCCCGGGAGCTCGGGCGGCGGCGGCCCGGAACGCGGGTTGTCGTGTTCGAGAAGGAGGACCGGCTCGCCGCGCATCAGACCGGGCACAACTCGGGTGTGGTGCATGCGGGCATCTACTACGCGCCGGGCAGTCTCAAAGCGCGACTGTGCACGCGGGGACGCGCGATGCTGCGCGAGTACTGCTCGGACCGGCATATCCCGTACGAGGAATGCGGCAAGCTTGTTGTCGCCGTCTCGCCCGAGCAAGTGGGCCGGCTCGACGCGCTGGCCGAGCGCGCGGGGAGCAATCTGGTGCCGGGGCTGCGCCGGATCGGGCCCGACGGGATCCGCGAGGTCGAGCCGCACGCGACCGGGCTGGCCGCCCTGCACTCGCCCCACACCGCGATCACCGACTACCCGGCCGTGGCCCGCGCCCTCGCCGACGACGTGGTCGCGGCCGGCGGTGAGGTGCGGCTTGGTTTCCCCGTACGCGCTGTCGAGCGCTCGGGGGCCGGAATCCTCATCAACAAACGGGTCACCGTCGACCGTCTCGTCGTCTGTGCCGGTCTGCAGAGCGACCTCGTGGCCCGGCTGGCCGGTGACGAGGCGGCGCCGCGCATCGTGCCGTTCCGCGGCGAGTACATGAAGGTGCGCCCGGCGAAGACCCACCTCGTACGGGGCATGATCTATCCGGTGCCCGACCCGCGCTACCCGTTCCTCGGCGTGCACTTCACCCGTCGTGTCACCGGTGACGTCGAGGTCGGGCCGAACGCCGTCATGGCCACCGCCCGCGAGGGCTACCGGCTCGGCGACGTGTCGGTCCGCGACCTGGCCGGCATCGCGGGCTGGCCCGGCACGTGGCGCATGGCCGCGCGACACTGGCGTACGGGGATGCGGGAACTGCACGGCTCGATGTCGAAGCGGGCCTACATGCGCGCGGCCCAGCTCTACGTCCCCGAGATCGGCGCTCCGGACGTGGTTCGCGCCGGCTCGGGCGTACGGGCGCAAGCTCTTGACCGTGACGGCGGGCTCGTGGACGACTTCCGCATCCACCGGCTCGGACCCGTCATCGCCGTGCGCAACGCGCCCTCGCCCGCGGCGACCTCCAGCCTGGCCATCGCCGAACACGTGGCCGGCGCCGTGTGGTCAGAGCCCGTCACGTAGCCAGACGCGCAGCGGCCCGACCGCGCGGAAACCGGCTGCCCGAGCGTGTTCGAGGTCGTCGCCACCCTCGTAACCGACCATCGGGAGACCGCCGGCCGCCGCCGTCGCGGCCGACCAGATCAGCGGCATGTCACCGGTGTCGGCGGCGAACAGATTCGAGACCCCGGCCACCCCGCCCGTACGGTTCAGGACGAACCCGCCGCGCAGCCGCTCCCCGTCACGCACGGCCATGACACGGACCGCGGGGTCGTCGAGCAGCGCTCGATTCAGGGCGGCCGGCCACCGCCGCAGTTCGGTCTCCGACGTCACCCGCCCGGCCGGCCCGGGGGTGACCGGCCCGGCCTCGCGGAAGATCCACTGGGCGTCGAACAGCGGGCGGAAGCCGTACGGCGTGAGGTCGAGCGCGGCGAAACTGTCCTTCACCGAGTCGCTGCCGCGCACCACATCGGCCGGGGCCGCACTCGCCCGCAGGGTGATCGCCTCGGGGTAGAACTGCGGCGTCGGCCCCGCGCTGCGCCAGCTCCTGGGGCCGAACGTCCAGCCGATGCCGTGGGCGCGGCAGACCGCGGACACCCAGTCGGCGTTGTTGCGGACGGCGGCGTCGGTCTCGGCGGAGTTCATGTTCCGCAGTCTGACATGATCGATATCCACCGATCCCTCCACAATGGGCAGTAGGCTGTGCCGGGGGAGTCAGGTCTGTGGGGAGAAGATGACCGAATCGTACGGGTGGGTGCCCGAAGGTGTGGATATCACGGTGCCGGACGCGTCCCGCGTCTACGACTACGCGCTCGGCGGCCTGCACAACTTCGCCGTCGACCGGGAGTTCTGGCACCGCGCCGAGAAGATGTTCCCCGGCGCCCGGCTGGTCGCGCGGGCCAACCGGGCCTTCCTGGGCCGGGCGGTGCGCCGGCTGAGCGCCCACGGCGTCCGCCAGTTCCTCGACATCGGCTCGGGCATCCCGACGCTGGGCAACGTGCACGAGGTGGCCCAGGAGGCCGATCCCGAGGCCCGCGTCATGTATGTCGACATCGACCCGATCGCCGTACAGCAGAGCCGCAGCCTGCTCACCGGTAACCCGTACGCCCGGGTGATCGAGGGTGACCTGCGCAAGCCCGACAGCATCCTCTACCACCCCGAGGTGCTCGACCTGTTCGACTTCTCCGAGCCGGTCGCCGTGCTCACCGTGGCCGTTCTGCACTTCGTGCCCGACGAGTCCGACCCGGCCGGCATCCTGCGCCGTCTCGGCGAGTCGCTGGTCTCGGGCAGCTACCTCGTGATCTCGCACCTCGGCCCCGACGAGACGCCCGAGGGCCGCGAGGCGCAGGAACAGGCCCGCAAGCTGTACGAGAAGACGCCGACCCCGGTCGTGATCCGCACCCGCGAGCAGGTGGCCGCGCTCGTCGGCGACGACTTCGCACTGGTCGAGCCGGGCGTGGTCGCGGCCACCGACTGGCTCCCCGACCCCGACGAGGCCGGTGATCCGCCCCAGCCGACGGCCCTGGTCGCGCTGGCCAGGAAGATCCGGTGACCCTCGACGGGCTCACCGAGCAGTGGCTGCGCGGCGTGGTGGCCGCGGGCTTCGTCCCCGGCGTCCGGGCCCGGGCCCGCGCCGCCCTGCGCGACCTGCTCGAGGAGTTCGTGGCGGCGGTCCGGGCCGAACCGTTCGACGCCGCGCCGGGCGCCCGTATCGGAGCCGAACTGGTCGACCTGCGCATGTCGGCGCCCCCGGTGATCGGGGCGACCGTGCACCTGATCGCCGGCCGGCTCCCGGCGGTGGTGGGGGAGGACGACGAGACCCGTCGGCGGATTCTCGACCTGCTCGACCGCCTGGTGACCGGTTTTGTGGCCGCTCAGCGCGACGCCGCCGTCCGCGCCGCCGAAGAGATGAACCGCTCCGAGAAGATCCATTGGCGGGCGGTCCAGCTCGACCTGCAACGGCAGCTCCAGCAGGCCGTCCTGCACCGCCCCGACACCGGCCTGCCCAACGAGCAGCACCTGCGCCGCACTCTGGCCGAAATCGACCGCGGGCAGCGGCTGGGCCTGCTGCTGATCAGCCTCGACCGCTACGACGAACTCTCCGACACCCTGGGACCCGACAACGGCGCCCGTCTGCTGACCGCGATCGCGCGCCGGCTGCGCCCGCTGGGCGTCCTGGCCCACCTGGCCGACGACCAGTTCGCCGTGCTGGTCACCGGCACCACCGGGCCCGACGACCTGATCAAGGTGGCCGACCAGGCGGTCCGGCTGCTGGCCGGCCCGGTGCCGATCGACGGCCACGACCTGCACGTCACCCCGGTGATCGGCCTGGTCGAGCGGCCGGTGGCGGGCAGCGAACCCGACCGCTGGCTGCACGACGCCCGGCTGGCCCTGCGCTGGGCCCGGCAGGACAGGCTCGGCCCCGAGCTGTTCGACCCGGCCCGCGCGGCCGAGGAACGCCGCCGGCACCGCCTGGCCGCCGCGATGCCGGCCGCCCTCGATCGCGGCGAGTTCACCCTGCACTACCAGCCCCTGGTCCGGCTGGCCGACGGCGCCACGATCGGGGTCGAGGCCCTGGCCCGCTGGCCGCGCCCCGGCGGCAGACCGCTCGACCCGCAGCAGTTCATCCAGGTCGCCGAGCGTACGGGCCTGATCCACCGCCTCGGCCGCACCCTGCTCGAGCAGGCCTGCCGTCAGGGCGCCGAGTGGCGCCGGGCCGGCCATGACCTGCTGGTCAGCGTCAACCTGTCCCCGGTGCAGCTGAGCGACCCCGGCCTGGTCGCCGCCGTGGCCGACATCCTGCACCGCAGCGGCCTGCCCGCCGACCGCCTCCAGCTCGAGATCACCGAGACCGGCGAGGCCCTGCCCTACCGCTCGGTGCTGGCCGGGCTGGGCGGCCTCGGGGTGCGGCTGGCCCTCGACGACTTCGGCACCGGCTACTCCAGCCTGGCCGTCCTCACCGCGCTGCCGTTCACCGAGGCCAAGCTGGCCGCCGAACTCCTGCTGGGGTTCCACGAGAGCGGCGTGCTCGGCCTGATCATCGCGGCCTGCCACGAGATGGGCATGACGGTCACGGCCGAGGGGATCGAGACCGCCGAGCAGGAGCAGACCCTGCGTGCCCTGGGCTGCGACCACGGCCAGGGCTACCACCTGGGCCGCCCCGCGCCTGCCGGAAAAGGCAGGTTTTGCTCCGGTGGCGACGGGTAAGCCGCGGGTCGCAGCGGACGGACGGGGGCGGGGGCCATGCCCGTTGAGGACGAGACAGTGCTGGCCGACAGACAGCGGCTGGCCGCGGCGGACCGGGCCCGGCGGACCAGCTCGGCCCGGCCCATGCCGCTCGACGGCATCGCCCAGCTCGCGGCCCAGCTGCTGGGCGCGCCGATGGGCGCGGTCACCTTCGTCGGCCGCCACAAGGAACACTTCGCCGGGTCGTACGGCCTGCCGCCGCGGCTGGCGGCCGGCGGGTGGGCGTCGACGGGGTACTCGGTCGGCAAGTACGCGGTCATCCAGGACGCGCCGGCGTGCGTCCCCGACCTGGAGCAGCACCCCCTGAACGTCGATTTCGGCGTACGGGCGTTCGCCGCGGTGCCCCTGCGCGACGAGGACGACCGGCCGGTCGGAGCGCTGGCAGTGATGGACACCGACCAACGCCGGTGGGGCGACCGGGAAGTCTCGATGCTGCTGGAAGTCGCGCACCTGCTCGATCCGGTGCCGGTCCCGGGCCGGGGCACAGCGTCGGCCGCAGTGACCGGTCTCGACCTGGCCGGCCTCATGGAGAGCCTGCAGGAGGCGTTCATCGCGGTCGACACCGAGGGCACGGTCGCCGGGTTCAACCGCGCGGCGCGGGAGCTGCTGGGCTGGCGGGCCGACGAGGTCGTGGGCCGCCACGTCGGCGAGTCCGTGCTGCCCGGGAACGGCGAACGGTCGATCGGGGAGGCTCTGGAACGGCTGTTCACCGGGCCGGCCTGCGACCATCCGGTGCCGCGTACGGTCGACCTGCGCCACCGGGACGGGCACCTCGTGCCGACCCGGATCCTGCTTTCGGTCGTGCACGGCGCGTCGGGCTCACTGGCCTGCGCCTTCATCACCGACCGCACCCGCGAGGCAGCGGCCGAGACCGAGGCCGAGCGTCAACGGAGCTTCCTGGCCGCGCTGCTGGAAAGCCTGGACGTGGGCGTCGTCGCGGTCGATGTGGACGGCCACATCCTGGTGATGAACCGGGCCCTGCGCGAGGTGCACGGCATCGCCGACGACTGGACCTCGGACGAGGTGGAACAGACCGCGGCCGAGGCCCTGCGCGACCTCGACGGCTCCCGGTTGCCCCTGTCCCGGACGCCCGTGCTGCGGGCGCTGCGCGGGGAACACGTCGTCGCGGACGACCTGTTGATCATGGCGGGCGACGGCCGGGAGCGGGTCTTCGCGGCCCACGCGCAGCCGATCACCACCGGCGAGGGCCGCCGCCTGGGCGCGGTCGCCGCCCTGCACGAGGTCACGGCGGCGCGCCGGACTGAGTTGTTCCACACCGCGGAACGGCGGATCCGGAAGATCTTCACCGAGTCGTCCGACGTGCCCGAGGCCGCGACGGCGGTGCTGGAGACGGTCTGCGAGGCGTTGCGGTGGCCGTACGGGGAACTGTGGCTGCTGGACACCGTCACCGGCACCCTCCAGCCGAGCGCGCACTGGAGCACCCGCCCCGACCTGCCCGGACCCGTGACCGCCGGGACCATCCGCAAGGGCGCCGGCATCATCGGCACCGTCTGGGAATCGGGGCAGCCGCTCTGGGTGCCCGACATCGCCCGCGCGGCCGGCGAGGAGGTCACCGACGCCCAGGACTACGCGCGGCGCGGTCTGCACACCGTCATCGCGCTTCCCGTACGCGACGGGGGCGTGCTGCTGGGCGTCATGGCCTGCTTCGCGGCCGCCGAGGAGGACGACGAGGAGCTGCTGACCGTACTGCTCAGCGGCGTGGCGGCCCAGCTCGGCCTGTTCATCGCGCTGCGCCGGTACGCCGACCTGGCCGAACAGCTGGCCCGCACCCGCAACGACTTCCTGACCTTGGTCGGCCACCAGTTGCGCACCCCGCTGACCTCGATCACGAGCTACGCGGGACTGCTGGCCGAGGACGCCGCGACCGACGGCGAGACCGCCGACATGGCCCGGGTGATCGAGCGCAACGCCCGCGACCTCAGCGGCGTGGTCGACAACCTGCTCGACCTGGCCGGCCTGCAGAGTGGGCACCTGCGCCTCGACCCGTCCGAGATCGACCTGTCCGGGGTGGTCGCGGACGCGGTGGCCTCCGCCGAACCCTCGGCCGGGGCGGCGGGGGTACGGCTGCACAGTGAGCTGCCCAGCGAGCTGCACCTGTTCGGCGACGCCGGCCGGTTACGGCAGGTCGTGGCCAACCTGCTGGACAACGCCATCGCCTACACACCCCGCGGCGGCGACATCCGGGTGTCGCTGACGGCCTCGCCGGAGGCGGCCGAGCTGCGTGTCTCCGACACCGGCATCGGCATCCCGCCGGGCGAGCACGAGCGCCTGTTCGAACGCTTCTACCGCGCCAGCAACGTGGCCCACCAGGGCGTGCCAGGCGCGGGGCTGGGGTTGACGCTGGCCGAGACCGTGGCCGGCCTGCACCACGGAACCATCACCGTCGACACGAGCGCCCAGCCCGGCGCGAGCCTGCTGCTCCGCCTGCCCCGCCCCGGCCTGCCCGCCGCACCTTAGCCGCGCTGCTAGGGCCTGTCCTGCCGGGAAAGCACCACGCCGCGGTTCGTACCGTGCGGACCGGTCGCGAGTACCGGGCGTGCGGCCGGGATGACGAACGGTGCTCAGACCGCCTCGCGGACGAGGAAGGCGGTGGCCCGTCCGGGGCTGACCCTTTCGATGCGCACGCCGCGATTGCTGCCGACCAGGTAGTACGACGGGTAATTGACCGATTCCAGAATGAGCGCGGCGCCGTCGCGGACCGCGTGCGGGCAGAATGTGCCGTCCTTGTCGAACAAATCGGAACCGTCCCGCCGGTCGAGGTGCAGGACGTAGTCGCGGTGCCGCAGGAAATAGCCCGGAAAGTTGACTGACTCGAGCGAGACGCAGCTCGACGACGCCAATCCGCGCCGGACGGTGAATCGGGAATCCTGCCGGGTGCCGCGGGAACTGCCCTCGTCGATGGCGTCGAAACGGGCCACGAAGTCGTGGTGGCGCAGCCGGTAGCCGGGGTAGTCGGCGTGGGCGAGCCCGACCGTCGCGCCGACCACCAGCTGGGTCGCGGCCGGGGCGGTGGTCGGCGGGCGGCTGGTCGGCGGCTTGGTCGTGGGCCGGGTGCGGGTGGCCTCGGTCTCGCGGTGGCGGGTCGGGGTGCGGGTGATCGAGCCGGGGCCCGCGCTGCTGGTGGTCGGCGCGGGCAGGATCGAGACCGGGGCTGACGGGGTGTACGGCGGCAGCACCACGCGCTGTACCAGGGAGGAGTCGCCGTCGTCGCCGCGCAGGGCGAGCGCGGTCAGTCCGGCCACGGCGATCACCACGCCGGTCGCCGCGGCCGCGACCACCCGGCGGCCGAGGCCGGTGGACGTGTGGCGGCGGATCGGGCCGTTCCACAGTGCGGCGGTGAGGCCGGCGGCTCGGCGGCGAGGAGGAACAGGTGGGCGAAGAGGACCTTTGGTGTCGCGGTACGGCGGAACCCAACCGCCGATCCGCAACCGCTCGGGTCTATCCTCGTCGGGCATGTGAATTCCGATCCGCGAGCCACCGGCTAAGGCATTCTTAAGCTGTCGGAAAGGCATTCTTACGGCGAAAGCCGCCAATGGCAAGTGTTCGGACGCTCCGACGAGACGTGGACGGAAATCGAACTCTCGCCAGGTCCCGCCCGTACCACCCGGTGACGGCACCCGGGTCCGCGGGTCGCCGAGGCCGCACCGAGGAGGCGCGATGGACGGCTCCGCCCGCCCTCCGCACACTGACGACCTTCCGCCGACGGGGGAATACGCGCTGGTCCCCGACACCGGCGAGTACGACAACGGCACGTACGCGGGATCGGCCGGCCCGACCGGCCAGGCGAAACCGGCCCCGGTCACCCTGCCCCGCATCTCCGACTACTGGCCCGACCGGAGCCCGAATCCGACGACCGTCATCGGGCAGCCGCCGGAACCTCCGCGCCGCCGTCTGCGCCTGCTCGCGGCCGTGACCGGCGCCGTCCTCTTCCTGGGCGTCAGCGCGATCGTGCTGACCCGCATGGTCGGCAGCGACGAGACGGCCGCGCCGCCCACGGCCGCCTCCGACCCCGACATCATCGTCGGCGGTGCCCCGAGCCCGCCGGTCTCGATCGAGCCCTCTCCGGCGCCGACCTCGGCCTCGGCCTCGGCCGCCGCGCCCCCGCCGACCTCGGCCTCCCCGGCGCCGCCGGCCGGGCCGGCGTTCGCGGCCGGCACCTTCGTGCTCGCCTCCGGCCTCACCGAGCTCAACGTGTCGCTGGGCCGGCCCCCGCGCGACGGCATCGCCAAGGTCAGCTCGCCCGACGGCAGCGGCGTGGTCCCCGACGCGAAGCTGGACGGCACCGAACTGACCCTCACCGCCGAGCGCCGGGGCGAGCGGGGCACGGGCGACGTCAGCGTGGTGCTCGACGAGCGGATCACCTGGACGATCCGGATGGAGGGCGGGGTCCGGCGCGGCAACTTCGACATGGCCGGCGGATCGGTGCGCGACTTCTACTTCGAGGGCGGGGCCAACGAGCTCGGGCTCACCCTGCCCCGGCAGAGCCGCCAGATCGAGATCCGGATGGCCGGCGGTGTCCACGAGTGGCGGATCGGCACCGAGGGGGAGTTCGCCGTGAAGGTGCGCGTCCGCAAGGGCGCCGGCGCGATCTCGCTCAACGGCGACCGGGACGAGGGCATCGACGGCGGCGAGACGGTGCGTTCGCGCGGCGACGACGACGTGTCGGGCGGCCTCGCCATCGAGGCGGTCGGTGGCATCGGTTCGCTCAAGGTGTCGCCCCTGTGAAGACTTGACCTAGAGCGCGCTCGAAGACCTAGCGTTCCGGACATGCAGACGATCGAACTGGGCCGCACCGGACGGCAGGTCAGCGCGATGGCGCTCGGGACCATGCAGATGGGCGGCAGCACCGACGAGCGCGACTCGGTGCACATCCTCAACCGCTACCTGGAGATCGGCGGCTCCTTCCTCGACACCGCCGACTGCTACGAGTGGTGGGCCCACCCCGGCATCCTCGGCGGACAGAGCGAGGAGCTGCTCGGCCGCTGGATGCGCGACGGCAACCACCGCGACGAGGTCTTCCTCGCCACCAAGGGCAGCGCAGTGCCGATCTACTCGCCCGACCTGTGGGATGCCGACGGCAACCCGAACTGGGAGCTGGCCCGCCGCACCTTCGAAGGCGCCGGGGCCGGCACCCTGCGCGGCGCGCTCGAGGGCAGCCTGCGCCGCCTCGGCACCGACCACGTCGACCTCTACTACGTGCACGTCGACGACCGGGCCACTCCGCTCGAGGAGACCCTCGAAGTGCTGGACTCCTTCGTACGGGAAGGGAAGGTCCGGCACCTCGGCTGGTCGAACGTGCGCACGTGGCGGCTCGAGCGCATCCGGCAGCTGTGCGCGCGCAACGGCTGGACCCTGCCCGTGGCCGTCCAGCAGCAGCACTCGTATCTGCGGCCCGGGGCCGGCGTCGAGTCCAGCAGCATCGTGAACGCCGAGCAGCTCGACTATCTGGCCGAGCACGACGACCAGACGCTGGTGGCCTACTCGCCGATCCTCAAGGGTGTCTACGACAGCGCGGCCAAGCGGGACGGCCACTGGATGATGGACAACTACACCGGCCCCGACACCGACGCCCGCCTGGCCGTGCTGGCCGAGGTCGCGGGGGAGACCGGCGTGACCCCGAACCAGCTCGTGCTGGCCTGGCTCCTGCACCAGGGCGCGCCCCGGGTGCTGCCGCTGATCGGTCCGCGTACGCCGGAGCAGTTCGAGGCCGCGCTGCCCGCACTCGACGTCAAGCTGTCGGAGGACCAGCTCGAGCGCCTGGCCTAACCCTCAACTTGAGGTCGAGGTCGAGGGTTAGGTTGACGGTGAGGGTTACGAGTCGAAGCGCTGGCTGATCCAGGCCGCGACCCGGTTGGTCGAGTCGATGACCGCCTGGTCGTGGTCGCGGCCGGGCAGCTTGTCGTAGCGGACCGGGGCGCCCTTGAGCTGGTCCTCCACGAGGATGTCGGTGAAGGCAGCCGGCACGATCGCGTCGTCGGTGCCCTGCACGACGAAGGCGGGCGCGGTCAGCGGCGTCCGGCCCGGCTCGACGTACTGGTAGAGCTTGTCCACCCAGGCCTCGGGCAGCTTGTTGTTCTTCAGGAGCGGCAGCGGCGGCGCGTACGCCTCGAGCACCTCGGCCAGGCAGCCGTCGCGCAGCACCTCGCCCTTGGCCCGGGCGGCCGGGGTCAGCACGGTCTCGGGCTCGAACGACGGCTCCACGGCGTTCAGGCCGTACAGGGCCATCGCCATGAACCCCTGCCCGGCCGAGCCCGGGATCGCCTCGGCCAGCGCGCGGGTCTGGCTGGTCGGGGCGATGCTGACCGTGCCCTTCAACTGCAGTTCCCCGTCGTACGCCCCGGCCAGCTGATTGGCGAACAGGGTGCCCTGCCCGCCCTGGCTGTGGCCGTCCACCGCGTACTGCTTCGACAAGTCGTCATCGAGGTTGCGGGCGGCCCGCACGCTGTCGATGATCGACCGGCCCTCGCTCGCGCCGACCAGGTAGGGGTGTGGTCCCGGCGTGCCGAGCCCGGGGTAGTCCGGCGCGGCCACCGTCCAGCCGCGCTCCAGCAGCGACGAGACCGCGACCCGGGCCTCGGGCCAGAACACGTCGTCGTTGGCCGACGGCGCGCACTTGTCGGCGATGCCGGTGGTGCCGTGGGCCCACACGACCGTCTTGTTCTTCTTGTTCTTCAGCGGCGTCAGCACGAGCCCGGAGGCGGTGATTTCCTTCCCCCGTACGTCGGTGGTGGCGTACTTGATCTGTTTGGCCCGGGCCAGCAGACGCAGCCCTTCCGGCAGCGCGCGCGGCGTCGAGCTGAGCACGGTGCCCGGCTCGGATGACGGGTTCCACCGGAAGACGTGAGCCGGGCCGAACCGGTCGGAGCCGGCCAGCGCCCCGGTCGTGCCCGCGTTGAGGAGAGTGCCGCTCACGACCGTGACGGCGAGAATTCGAGTGATCAGATGACTGCGCACACCGGATAGGTTTAATCGCCCAAAACGTACAAAACACGCGCCACTCCGGGCCCGATCGGGTGATCATCGCGCCTGGATGATGCATTGCGCGAAGTTAACCCGGGCGATCTTCCGAAAGAGACGAACGCGAATCTATCGTCGTCCCGGTGGAGCTGGAACTGCGCCACCTGCGCCTGATCCTGGCGATCGCCGACGCCGGCAGCGTCACCAAGGCCGCCGCCGCCCTCGGCGTGGCCCAGCCCGCGCTGACGACCCAGCTGCGGCGCGTGGAGCGACTGCTCGGCGGGCCGCTGTTCGTGCGCGGCAACCGGGGCGTCGTCCCCACCGAGCTGGGCGACCTCTTGCTGGCCCGGGCCCGGCTGCTGCTGCCCGCCGTGAGCGGTCTGCACGACGAGGCCGGGGTGCTGCTGACCGCCGGCGACGGCGGCCGCTTCCGGGTCGGGGCGACCAACGGGCCGATCGTCGCCGGTCTCGTCCAGCGGCTCGCCGACGCGTACCCCGGCCGTCCGGTCTCGGTCCACGCCACCTGGTCCGAGAACGAGATCGTCCGCCTGGTCCAGTCCGGACGCCTCGACTACGCGCTGATCGGCGCCTGCGCCACCGGCCACCCCGGCGACCTCGACTGGCGGGTGGTCTCGGTCGACCCGGTGTGGGTGCTGCTCGACGCCCGGCATCCGCTCGCCGGCCGGGAGGAGGTCACGCTGTCCGACCTGTCGGCCGAACGGTGGGTGAGCGCACCCGGCGACGGCTGCTTCAACGAGTGCTTCGCCGCCGCCTGTGCCCGCGCCGGCTTCACACCCCATTTCCCGTACGAGATGGACGCCGGCGCCGTCTTCGACCTGGTCACCTCGGGCCGGGCCGTGGCCCTGTGCCAGGCCACGGTCCGCGACGTGCCCGGCGCCGTGGCCGTCCCGCTGCGCGACTCCCCGCTGAGCTGGCGCCACCTGATCGGCTGGGACCCGTCGTCCCCGGCCGCCGCCCACGCCCCCGACGTGCTGGCCCGGGCCGCCGCCTCCTACCGCGACATCGTCACCCGCCGCCCCCGCTACGCCCGCTGGCTCGCCGCCCACCCGGCGTTCGGGGTGCCGTGACGGCCCCGCCGCCGCACGCTGCGCCGCCGCACGCTGCGCCGCCGCACGCTGCGCCGCCGCACGCTGCGCCGCCGCACGCTGCGCCGCCGCACGCCGCGACGCCGCGTGACAAACCGGCTGGCGGAATTCAGCCGGGCTGCTGCAGGCCGTCCCACGACCAGTGGGGGATCCGCAGGCCGGCCGGCACGTCGTCCTCCGGGCGGTGGTAACGATTCATCGAGTCGCGCGTCGACCAGGCGAAATAGTCGTGCAACACCCGGCCGACGGGCTCGGCGGCAAGGCCCGCGTCGTCCAGCGCCCGGTCGAAACACGCGATCGCCCGGTCGTTCATCTCGTCGTGGGGGCCGTTGCCGCTGTGCATGCGGACGATGGTGGTCTCGTCCAGGCCCGACGCCGGGCCGCCCAGGGCCTCGGCCCAATAGGCGGCCAGCCGGGCCGTGTGGTCGGGGTGGTAACCGTGGCTGAAGGCGTGACTCACCACCGGGTCGGCCAGCACCCGCTCGTGCCACGCGCCGGCCAGGCGGGTCAGGCCCTCGAGGCGGCCGGCGGCCTCGTAGACGCTCGTCATGAGGACTGAGAATGCCACCGGGCGACGGTGTTCGCTTGGACGAAATCAAGGTCCGGTGAGCGGCCCAGGCCGGCGGCGGCGGGCACCTCGACCAGGCCGTCGGTGGCGACGATCGGCGTGGTGGTGACGTCGCGGGCGTAGTACTTGTCGGAACCGGACACGTCCGACGGCAGCGTGAAGCCGGGCAGCGCGCTCAGTGCCACGTTGGCCGCGCGGCCGATGCCGAACTCGTGCATGCCGCCGCACCACACCGGCACGCCGTGCTCGACGGCCAGGTCGTGGGCGCGGACCGCCGTCGTCAGGCCGCCCATCCGCGACACCTTGATGTTGAGGATCCGCCCGGCGCCCAGCCGCAGCGCCGTCACCAGGTCGTCCAGCTCCTCGACCGACTCGTCCAGGCAGATCGGCGTGTCGAGCTGCCGCTGCAGGTCGGCCAGGTCGGCGAGGGTGCGGGGAGCGTACGGCTGCTCGATCATCAGCAGCCCCAGTCCGTCCAGCTTCACCAGCAGAGGCAGATCCGATTTCCCGTACGCCCCGTTCGCGTCCACATGCAGCGGAACCGAGGGGAAGGCGGCCCGTACGGCCCGCACCGGCTCGACGTCCCAGCCCGGCGCGATCTTCAGCTTGACCCGGCGGTAGCCCTCGGCGACCCGGGCCCGCACCTGGGTCAGCAGGTCGTCGACGGTCGGTTCGATGCCCAGCGACACGCCCGCCTCGACCGTCGCGCGGGTGCCGCCCAGCGCCGACGCCAGCGGAACGCCCTGCGCGGACGACCACAGCGCCCAGGCCGCCATGTCGAACCCGGCCCGCGCGAACTGGTTGCCCCGGACCTTGGCCAGCACGGCGGCCAGGTCGGCCGGGTGGTCCCAGTCGGCGCCCAGCACGAGCGGCGCCAGGTGGTCGCGGGCCACCGCCCAGCAGCTCTCGACGGTCTCGGCCGAATAGAACGGCCCGCTCGGCGAGGCGATCTCACCCCAGCCCACGGTGCCGTCGGTGGCGGTCAACGCGACCAGGATGTGTTCCAGGAACCGTTTGGCGTGCGAGCTGGTCTGGAACTCGTGCACGAGCGGAAGCCGTACGCGCCGCAACTCGACGCTCTCGACGCGGGTCATGCCGGGTCCCGGTAGAGGCCGAGCTCGGCGGCCAGGGCATCCCGCTCGTGCAGGCGGCGGCCGGCGCCCTTGGAGCTGGCGATGGTCAGCGTGGCCAGCAGGTGCAACGCCAGCACGACCGAGGTGGGGGAGCTGGCGTACGAGGCGGTGTCCGTCCCGATGACGATGCGGGTCGTGGCCCGGCCGGTCAGCGGCGCGTCGTCGGCATCGGTGATGAGCACGAGTTCGCCGCCGTGCGCCACGTACGCCTCGGCCACGTCCACCGTCTCGCGGCGGTAGCGGGACATCAGGATCGCCACCATCAGGTCGCCCTGCCGGATGTCGCCGAGCACGTCGAGCGGCCGCAGGTGCGAGCCGTCGACCAGGTGCACCCCGGACAGCCCGGCCCCGAGGTCGGCCGCCAGCAGCGACGCGTAGCTGAGCGACTTGCCGTTGCCGAGCAGGTAGCGCCGGCGGGCCGAGACGATGCGGGCCGCGGCCTGCTCGATCGCGTCGTGCTCGGCCGCCCAGGCCAGGGCCTTCTCGAACGCCTCGCGCTGCTGATCGAGGACCCGCTGCTTGAGAACCTGGGCCGAGCGCCGCTGAACGTTGCGGTCGAACCGCTCGGCCGGGCTGGACCCGGTCACCCGCCCGCCTCCGGTCACCCGTCCGCTTCCGGTCACCTGTGCGCCCTCGGTCACCTGCGCGTCTCCCGTCACCTGTCTGCCCCCGGACTCCGCCCGAGGTGCGGTCCTGACGTCACCTGTCTGCCCCCGGACTCCGCCCGAGGCGCGGTCCTGACGTCACCTGTCTGCCTCCCGGAACTTGTAGACCGCCTGCTCGCCGCGGCGGGTGACCTCGACGAGCCGGCCGCCGGCCCGGAACCGCTCGATCAGCGCCGCCCGCAGCGTCACCCGGTCGGGCGGGTCGGGCGCCGACCAGCGGCCATCGGACGGGGCGACCACCTCGTCCGATCGACTCGGCGCGGGCACGTGGCCCGACAGGTCCCAGGAGACCAGCACCCGGTCCGAAGAGCCGTCGTCGTAGTAGTCGGGCAAGAACCGGATCGCCGTCGCCCCGAGCACGGCGAAGTTGAAGTGGGCGTTGCGCAGCGCGTACGGGTCGAAGGTCCACCGCATCGTCCGCGCGCCCGTCCGCCGGGCCGCCTCGGCCTGCGCGAACTTGAGCCGCCGCCCCACCCCGGCCCCCTGAGCGCGCGCGGCGACCGCGGCCGCCTGCGAGTAGTGGTAGATCACGCCGTCCTCGACCGCGGTGAACCCGTAACAGAACCCGACCAGCTCGCCCCGGTCGAACGCGCCGATCACCGACCCCGAGTTCTCGTGCAGCGCCGCCAGCAGGCGCGGGCTGACGCCGAACTCGGGCTCCACATATCCGAAGACGGACCGGTAGAGCGCCGACGCCGCCGACCATTCACCGAGCCCGGCCAGATCACGCACCTCGATCTCCACTGCCCGCCTCCGCTCAAGATGCGAAACGTATGTTCGCCATCCTGCCGCTATCGATGCGCGTTGACAACGTCGGACGGCGAACTTAGCGTTCGTATATGTCGCTCGAAACGCTGCACCGCTACACCCGGCTGGAGTCGCCGACCGGTGACCGGCGGGCCCTGGCCGCCTTCGCCGAGGTCCTCGAGGCGGACGCGGCCGACGCCGGGTTCCACACCGCACGTGAGGGCGACCACCTCGTCTGGTCGCTGCCCGCCCGCGGTGTCACCGGTCACGAGCTGTTGCTGCTGAGCCACTACGACACGGTCTGGCCGGTCGGCACCCTCGAGACCATGCCGTGGTCGGTCGAGGGCGACACCGTGCGCGGTCCGGGCGTCTACGACACCAAGGCGGGCCTGGTGGCGCTGCTGGCCGCGGTCACGAGCCTGCGATCGTCAGAGCAAGAGCTTCCCGCCGTACGGGTGGTGGTCGTGGCCGACGAGGAGATCGGCTCCCCAACGGCCGGTGACTTGGTGCGCGCCGAGGCGGCCCGGGCCACCGCCGTGCTCGGTCTGGAACCCCCGCACCCGGGCGGCGACCTCAAGACCGGCCGCCGGGGCAGCACCCGGGCCCGCATCGAGGTGACCGGCATCGAGGCCCACGCCGCCCTCGACCCCGACGCCGGCGTGAACGCGATCGACGAGCTGGTCGACCAGCTGGTGCGCGTACGGGCGCTGGTCGCGGACCGGCCGGTGCTGCTCAACGCGGGCACGATCGCCGGGGGCGGCCGCACCAACGTCGTCGCCGGTCGCGCTCACGCCGACCTGGGGCTGCGCTTCCTCTCGCGCGACGACGAGGAGGCTGTGCTGGGTGGGCTGGACGGGCTTTCCGCCTTCCGGGACAGGGCTGTGGTGAAGTCGACGCTGCTGGCCCATCGCCCGACGTGGCGCGAGAACGACGCCACCACCGCGCTGCTGGCCCGGATCGTGCGGGTGGCGGCCGCGGCCGGTCAGACCCTCGGCGGGCGCCCGGCCGACGGCGCCGCCGACACCAACACCACCGGCGCCCTCGGCGTGCCCACCGTGGACGGGCTGGCCCCACCCGGAGGAGGAGCCCACGCCCGCCACGAATGGGTCTCGGCCCAGGGGATCACCGACCGCACCGCGCTGCTCGCTGCCTTGATCACCGGCCTGCACCACCAGCCGGCAGCCGGAACATCGCAGTCCTGATCATCGGCCCGCGCCGCCACTCGGCAGCCGGAGCGTCGCTGCCCTGATCGCCGGCCCGCAGCACCGCCCAGCGGGCGGAACATCAGCGGCCGGCACCACCGCCCAGCAGACGGAACATCGTGAGCCACTGCTCGGGCCACACCTCGCCGACCGGGACGTCCGGAGCCAGCCGCACGGCCCGGCAGGCGGCCGCGGCCCGCCGGCTCCCGTAGCGGCGGCTCAGCGACGCCTGCACCGAACCGCCCACCCCGCCGAAACCACATTCGACCAGGTCGTGGAAGCGGGGGAGCAGATCCTCGCGCACCAGCGGCCGCGGTCGCTGGGTGATTCGCAGGATGCCGCCGTCGACCCGCGGAACCGGCCGGAACGCGGCGCGCGGCACGTGACCGGCCAGCTCCCAGCCGAACGACGGCCAGGTCAGGATGGTCAGCTTCGACCACCGTCCGTAGTCGCCGGTGCGTTTACGCGCGTACTCCCACTGCGTCAGCAGGGTCGCCCTGCGTAACGTGGGGGCCCGCAGACACCAGTCGACCACGGCTGACGTCAGCGCGTACGGAATGTTGCCGACCACCGCGAACGGCTCGCGCGGCGGCCGGGCCAGCAGAAAATCGTCGGTGCGCACGCTCAGCCGGTCCGCTTGCGGCAGCGCGGCGGCCAGGCCCGGGTCGATTTCGTACGCCACCACGTGCGCCCGCCGCCGCAGCAGCTCGGCCGTGAGGCGCCCGCGGCCGGCCCCGACCTCGAGGATGAGCTCACCGTCCACGGGCGAGGCCGCGTCCACGACGTGGCGGATCGCAGCTGGATCGGCGAGGAGGTTCTGGCCGAGGATCCGCCGGACGCGCGCATGCTCGCGCCGGCGGTAGGAAGAGGAAGCCACCGGGAATCCCGTCTGCCACCACTGCGGCGGCACAACGCGGGCAGGCTGGAGCCGCCCGCTGACGAAAAAGGACTCAGCGGGCCCCGGCGAAAACTGCGGAACGCTCTAGACGACGACGCAGGCCGGGACGAGAGCCCGGGCGCGCATGCGAATGGCGTACACCGATCCTCGCGAGGCCATGGCCCCCGCGAGAAGAGCGTGCGTCATGATCATGCGACGACCGTAGACGGCGGGGACCCGTACGGCATCCGAATTTCGCAGTGAGCCGTTTCGCGCGACAGTTTGCCGACACGGAGGTGGTGGAACCAGGCCGGAAAGCGAACAGTGTCTCGCATGAGTACGACGGGGTTTGATCGGGAGCTCGCGCGGGGGAGCGCCGAGCTGCTGCGCACCAAGCGGATCGAGCTGTCCGACCTGGAGATCCCGGCCGGCCGGGGCTGGCAGCCGCTGCACGAGAAGGTGACCGAGGTGCTGGACGGGCACCCCGCCGGCATCGGCGACGTCATCACCCGGCTCACCACGCTGCAGACCATCATGGACGAGCTGCCGCCGAGCCCGGCCGCCAACCGCGTCTCCGCCTTCAACGAGCTCTACCTGAAGATCACCCGCCGGGTCGACCAGGCCATCCTCACCGGAGTGAACGAGCCCGACTTCCTCGAACTGCTCGACGTCGAGTTCGCCAAGCGCTACTTCGACGCCCTCACCCTGTGGAACGACGACGACGAGGAGACCCCCGACGTCTGGGAGGTGCTGTTCAAGCGGGCCTCCGACACCCGGATGAGCCGGCTCACGGCGGCCATGCTCGGCGTCAACGCGCACATCAACCACGACCTGGCGCTCGCGCTGATCGGCACGTGGAACGAGACCGGCGCCCCCACCGACGACCTGATCCACCCCGACTACCTGCTGGTCAACGAGATCTTCTACCAGGAGATCCCGCCGCTGCGCCGGGGCTTCTCGACGCGCTGGCAGCTCGAGCTCGACGAGTTCGTCGGGCCGCTCGACGACTGGAGCCAGCGCATGCTGGTCACCGTCACCCGGGCCCGGGCCTGGGACCAGGGTCGCCGCCTGTGGGAGCTGCGGAACGACGCCGACGACTTCGAACAGGCCCGCCGCACCATGGACCGGGCCGGTTCGCTGCTGGCCGAGTGGGCCATCATCGGCGACCGCCTGGTCACCGACGCGGGCGGTGGCTGGCGCCGTTTCCGCCGCCTGTTCGGCCGCCGTCCGACCTCAGACCTGGCCGCCTGAGCCGCTTTCAGGCTGGGCCGCCCGCGGCCCGCCACCGGGCGTTGATCGTGGCGGCGACATAGCCGGCGTCGGACTGCGGGTTGAGGATGTTCGGCTTGGGCCGCCGGAGGCCCCGCCGCACCACCCGGTCCGGCTCGCTGAAGTGCAGGAAGACCTGGTTCTGCCCGCCCGGCACGATCGGCAGCCCGGGGTCGAGCGCCGCCCACGGCACGAACACGCTGCCCAGAGGCTGCCGGTCGGCGACGCCGTCGGGCCGCACCCGCACTCCCCAGGGGCCGAGCGCGAGGTACCACCAGAAGCCGACCAGCGCGACCCACAGCAGGCTCGACGCCGGGTCGCCCCACCAGATGTCGTTGCCCCGCACCAGATCGACCACGTCGTCACTGACCAGTGAGACACCCAGGATCGTGAAGCCCGATGCCGAGAACACCGGACCGGGATTGGGCACCGAGACCAGCTCGTCGGACTCCGGACGGCTGACCATCTCGGCCGGGCGATACTTGGCCTGCGCCACCACCCCGAGGACGATCAGCCCCAGAACGAGCAGGAAGCCCGCCAGAGACAGCACGCGGTTGACCTGAAGCAGGGCGCCGACGACCAGCGCGCCACCCAGAATCCAGAGCCGCCACCGGGAGACCGCCGCGAAGATCGACACGCCGACATCGTAGTCAGCCCGGGCGAGACTCCCGCCAGGCCTTGGCCGCCCGCTTGGGCGCGCGGGCCAGCCACGCGTCCTGCACGATCTCGGCCAGTTCGGCCCGGCTCAGCCGCCCCAGGTCGCGGGCGAGCAGCAGCACGGCCCGATAGCCGTTCCAGTGCGGCGTCGTGAAGAAGGGCGTGCTCTCGTCCTGCACGAGGGCCTGCTTGTCGTCCTCCGACTCGACGTGGAACGCGATCACATCGGTGTAGCGCTCACCGGTCTCCGGGTCGAACGCGTCCTTGCGCGGCTCCCGGAAGAAGATGAACGTCTTGCCCCCGACCGAGAACCCGGGGTGTTCGTCGTCCCCGCCCACGACCACGTCGGGCATGGCCGTGGCCAGCGCGTGCACATCCTCGACCCGAGCCGGCCGCTCGTCGCCTGACATGGGTACAGCCTAGAAGAAATGGGCGCTGCGGCCGTGCGCGTGTGTCCAGGCCAGGGGCTTGCCGTCCAGGCAGAGCACGTTCTTGTGCAGGCCGTCGGCCGGGTGCTCGTCGAGGCCGACGATCTCGGGGCCCTCGGCGGCCAGCCAGTGGCCCGGCAGCGAGCCGACCAGGGCCACGAAGGCCGCCCGCACGTCGGGTGGCACCTGGTAGAGGACCGACGTGTGGAAGACGACCAGGGTGGCCCCGGGCGGCGCCGAGGCGGCCAGGGCCGGCAGTTCCTCGACCAGGTCGCCGCGGACCAGGTGAGGCGGGTCGGCGGCGGCGATCTCGGCGGCGGCCCGCAAGCGCTCGCGGCGGTCGTCGTGCTCGGGCCAGATCAGCGCCTCCAGCCATGCCCGGTCGTCGGGGTCGGTGATGTCGAGCGGGTTGAGGTCGATCCCGGCCCGCCACACCACCTCCGGCAGCGCGGCGGGTGGCGTACGGCCGCGGAGGGAACACGGCAATACCGGGCCGCTCGTGCCGACGCGGGTGCCGTTGTAGTCGTACGAGTAGCGGTCCGGATAGAGGTTGAGCCCGGCCGACGCGCCCACTTCGAGCAGCGCCAAGGGTTGCGGCAGCGCGGCCAGCACCGGCAGCAGCAGGGCGGACCGTCCGATCTCGTTGGTCTGCGTGGCCCGGCGGCGCAGTTCGGGTTCGACCGCCGCCCACCGGTCGATCACGAACGTACGGAACGCCTTGTAGTCGCCGACCGGGCCGTCGAGCAGCCGCACGACGCCGAAGAGCAGGTTCGGTTGCCGTTTGGGCGGTGGGACCCGGTCGAGGAGGGCCAGCAGCTCGTCGTCGCCGGCGACTTCGCGGGCCAGGCGTTCGTACGCGGGGGAGGAACCGCGCGCCTGGCGCTCGGCGAAGTCGACGTACTCCTCAGCGGTCGTCATGGCGGCATGATCGCACCTCACCCGACCGTGGTCACCGAGCACCAGCATTCCCTCCGAACGTGCTCGAAGAGCAAACTTGCCCACTGGGAAGAATTGATGGATGCTTGCCCCACGCAACGCGCATCACGAGGCAGGCAGACCATGGAAGACGTCCTGGCGACACAGCTCCTCGAGCTGTCCCAGCTCGTCCGCAAGGCCAAGCAGCAGTGGCTGCGGGAACGGCCGGACGTGCCGATCGGCATGATCAGCATCCTCAAGCTGATCGACGAGATCGGCGCCGGCCCCGACCGCTGCTGCCACGCCAAGGATCTGGCCGAGCGGTCCGGGCTCGACCCGTCCACGGTCAGCCGGGCGGTCACCGCCGCGGTCACCCAGGGACTGGTCGAACGCCGTACCGACAGCACCGACCGCCGGGCGTCGTCCCTGGCGCTCACCCCGGCCGGGCACGGGTTGCTCGACGCGGCGCGCGTCTGGTTCGACGGCCTGCTCTCGGTCGCCCTCGCCGGATGGGAACGGCCGGAGGTCACCCGGCTCAGCGAGAGCCTCGGCACCTTCCTCGTGGCGCTCACCGGCGTACTGGAAAAGACACCATCACAGGAGGCCGCGCGATGAGCGCACCCACCACGTCGCCGGCGGTCCCGGCCGCCGAGGACATGAGCCACCGGCAGATCCTCGAGGCCCTGAGCGGGCTGCTGCTGGTGCTGTTCGTCGCGCTGCTCAGCAGCACGGTCGTCTCGACCGCGCTCCCGAAGATCATCGGTGCTCTCGAGGGCAGCCAGACCCAGTACACCTGGGTCGTCACGGCCACCCTGCTCAGCGCCACCGCGACCACCCCGATCTGGGGCAAGCTGGCCGACCTGTTCAGCAAGAAGCTGCTCGTGCAGATCGCCATCGTCATCTTCGTGCTCGGGTCGGTGATCGCCGGGTTCAGCCAGAGCGCCGGGCAGCTGATCGCGGCCCGCGCGTTCCAGGGCATCGGCGTCGGCGGTCTGCAGGCCCTGGTGCAGGTCGTGATCGCCGCGATGATCCCGCCCCGCGAGCGCGGCCGTTACAACGGCTACCTGGGCGGCGTGATGGCCCTGGCCACGGTCGGCGGTCCGCTGCTGGGCGGCCTGATCGTCGACACGTCGTGGCTGGGCTGGCGCTGGTGCTTCTTCGTCGGCGTGCCGTTCGCGGTCGTCGCGCTCATCCTGCTGCAGCTCACCCTGCACGTGCACACCGAGCGCCGGGAGAACGTGAAGATCGACTATCTGGGCGCCTCGCTGATCGCGGCCGGGGTGAGCGTGCTGCTCATCTGGGTCTCGTTCGTGGACGGCTCGTTCGCCTGGCTGTCCTGGCCGACGTACACGATGGTCGGCGGCGCCCTCGTCCTGCTCGCGCTGGCCGTCGTGGTCGAGAAGCGGGCGGCCGAGCCGGTGGTGCCGCTCGACATCGTGCGCGAACGCACGACCGCCCTGTCGATCGTCGCCAGCCTGGCGGTCGGCATGGCCATGTTCGGCGGCGCCGTCTTCCTCGGCCAGTACTTCCAGATCGGCCGCGGTTACAGCCCGACCGAGGCCGGCCTGCTGACCATTCCGCTCATGGTGGGCGTGCTGCTCTCGTCGATCATCGTCGGGCGTATCATCACCCGGACCGGCCAGATCAAGCCGTACATCATCGGTGGTCTGATCGTGCTGTTCGCCGGTTTCGCCCTGCTGGGCACGATCGACCACGAGACCTCGCTGGTCTTCGTGAGCGCGGGCATGCTGCTGGTCGGCCTGGGCGTCGGCGCCAGCATGCAGAACCTGGTGCTCGCCGTGCAGAACACCGTGCCGCTGCGCAACATCGGCGCCGCCTCGTCCACGGTGGCCTTCTTCCGCTCGATGGGCGGCGCGATCGGGGTCTCGGTGCTCGGCGCGGTGCTGGCCCGCCGGGTCACCGACCAGATCACCCACGACCTGGCCGCGGCCGGCGTCCCCGCGTCCGGCGGCGACGGTGGCGGCAGCCTCAACATCGCGGCCCTGCCCGAGGCGGTCCAGCACATCGTCCGGGCCGCCTACGGCGACGCGACCGGCCACATCTTCCTGATCAGCGCCGCCATCGCCGTGCTGGGCCTGGTCGCCGCGGTCTTCCTGCCGCGCGCCACCCTGCGCACCAGCCTCGACCTGCCCGAGAAGACCCGCGAGACCCCGGCCGACATCGAAGCCTGACGGCCATTTCCCCCGTACGGAATGACGGCCGCTTCCCGCGTACGGGTTGACGGCCGCTTCCCCCGTACGAAACGTCGGGCGCCCCCCATCTCCGAGGGGCGCCCGATTGCTGTGGTGAAGTCGGCTCATTATGGTGCCGCGTCATTTGCCCTATCGCACCCGCAGCACCACGTATGACCCGTTCTCGAGCTGGACCCTCTCACCCTCCTCGAACCCGCAACGCCGGAGCAACGCGATCGAAGCCAGGTTGCCCGAGTCGACCGTGGCCCGCAGCGGCCGTACCGTCTCGACCTCGAGATAGAGGCGCAGGGCGCGCGTCCCGATGCCCCGCCCCCAGAAGGCCGAGCCCAGCCAGTAGCCGACCTCGCGCTCCCCGTCCTGCCACCACGACACGACGTTGCCGGCCACCGTGCCGTCCACCTCGACCGTTCGCACGCCCACCTCCGGGTCGCCCACGATCCGCTGCGTCCAGTGCAGAACGAACTCCGCGTGCGGGCGGGCCGCGAAGTTGGCCCGGCGCTGCGCCTCGGTCTCCTGCTCGTGCCGGAAGAAGACCTCGATGTCGTCCGGCATCACCGGCCGGAGCCGGACCTCAGGCGTCATCGACCCGCACCGCGTTCATCGCCCCGCACCGCGCTCGACCTGCGCCGCGCCGAAGACCCAGGGTGCGGTCTCGTTGATGAAGTCGTGCGGGAAGCCCAGCGAGAACTCCGTGACCGCCTCGAGCCGCGCACACTCGGAAGGCGTCAGCGTGACCTCGAGCGCCCCCAGGTTGTCCTTGAGCTGCACCGCCGAGCGGGCCCCGAGGATCGGCAGCACCGCCGACGACCGGGCCCGCGTCCACGCGAGCGCCACCTGAGCCGGCGTCACCCCACGATCGGCCGCCACCGTCTGCACTTCCCGGGCGACCCGATGTGACCGCTCGTCGACCGACGTCGGGTCGAGCCGGCTCCCCGAGACCGGCGCGCTGTACTTGCCCGACAGCACCCCGCCCGCGAGCGGACTCCACGCCGTGACGGCCAGGCCCAGCGAGACCGCCATCGGCAGCAGTTCCCGCTCGATGTCGCGCTGCAACAGGTTGTAAGGGACCTGCAGCCCCACGAACGGGCTCCAACCTCGCCACTCGGCCAGGGTGTTGGCCCGCGCCACCACCCACGCCGGCGCGTCCGAGATGCCGACGTAGAGAACCTTCCCGGCCCGTACGGCGTCGTCGAGCGCCCGCATCGTCTCCTCGATCGGGGTGGCGCTGTCCCACATGTGCACCCAGTAGATGTCGAGGTAGTCGGTGCGCAGCCGCCGCAGGCTGGTCTCCAGGGACGCCCGCAGGTTCTTGCGCGCGTTGCCGGCCGCGTTGGGGTCGGACGGCGAACGGGTCACCGTGTATTTGCTGCCCAGCACGAACGACTCCCGCCGCCCGTCGAGGAGTTCGCCCAGGATCTCCTCGCTGGCCCCGCCCCGATAGTTGATCGCTGTGTCGATCGCGTTGCCACCAGCCTCGGCGTACACGTCGAGGACCCGCCGGCACTCCTCGATCGGTGCCCCCACCCCGCCTTGCTCGCCGAAGGTCATCGCCCCGAGGATCGCCTCGGAGACGCGCAGCCCGCTTGTGCCGAAGGTCCGGTATCGCATCGGCCCAATCTATGGTCACGCGGCCGGGCTGTGGGGGCGGCCTTTCCAGGTGTCCAGCACGGACGTCGCCCACCAGCTGTCGACGGCCAGAGCGCAGCGCGCGCCGAACAGCACGTCGCCGGCCAGTCCGGGCTCGGCGCGGGCGAACGAGCCGCAGAGGTCGTGCGCCGCGATCTGTTCGTGCACCGCGTCCGCCTCGACGTGCTCGTCGTAGAAGGCGGTGGCCTCCGCGTCACCGCCGAGGCGGCGCAACCCGTTGGCGTACGCGCGGTTGGGCAGGGACGACGTCATCTCGTACGCGGCCAGGTGCCCGAGGACCGCACCCCGGCGCGCACGGTGCAGGCCGAACAGCGACATCAGGTTGTTCACGGCGAGCGTCGGCGCACCCACCGAGTCCACGTAGGCCCCGTAGGTGGTGTCGAGCCCGAACCACCGCATGGTCTGCTTGAACAGTTCCTGGTGCATCCGCGGCTCGTGCCCGCCGCCGTACTCGTCGGTCTGGATCTCGACCAGGGCCGCCTTGGCCCGCCCGGCCAGCCGGGGGATCGCCCACGTGTGCGGATCGGCCTCGCGCAGGTGGTACACCGAGCGGTGCATGACGAATTCCCGGAACTGCTCGTGGGTGGCCCGTCCCCGCAGATAACCGGACATGGCCGGGCCGTCGTCGGCCGCGACGATCTCGGTGAGCCGCTGCGGGACCGTCGCCGGGTCGACACCGGTCTCCGGCGGCCCGGCCAGCGCGTGCAGGAACTCCAGGAACCGTTTCTCGGCGGCGGCCCGGAGGCGGAGCATGCCGGGGTCCCACTCCCACCGGTCGTCCACGCCGTCCCAGCCTCGGTAGGCGAGCTCGTAGCAGACGAACAGGGTCAGATGCAGATCGTCGTCGCTGTCGAAACGCGCGAACGCCGGAAGTTTGCCGGCCCGGCCGCCGAGCACGTCGATCAGCGCGGCCGACACCCGTCCACGGGCCTCAGGTAGTTGCATGACCGCAAACTTCCCTGCGTAAGCGGGCGTAAACGACGGCTCAGCGGGCAATCGGGCGGCCATGACCTCCACCATCGTGCCCTACCCGGACGGCCCCCTCATCGTGCGTGGCGACTTCGAGATGCGGACGCCGGACGGCGAGCCGATCGATCCTGGACGCGGAACCATCGCTCTCTGCCGGTGCGGCAAGTCGGCCACCAAGCCGTTCTGCGACGGCACCCACAAGGTGGTGCGCTTCCACGCCGAGGCGGGCCGGGAGACTCCGCCGCCACGTTGATCAAGTCGCATGTTTGGCCCCGTCGCGAATGGGTAGGCCGCCGCGTCCTACTTGAGGGAGCTGAACTGGTGACGACGTACGAGACCGTGTCCGCGACGCAGGGTGATCTGCCCGCGGAACAGGCCTTCTGCGCCGAGAGTCTGAGCCGCACGTTGCTCGACGGCGTCTCGGGGGCGCCGGGCGACTGGGCCGGGCGGGTTCCGCTGCTGGGCCGGCACGGCCAGATGCCGTCCGAGCGCCGCAACTTCGAGCTCGCTCAGGAGGCGTACGCGGAGGCCGTGCCGCACGAGGCGGCGGCCGGTCTCGACGTGGAAGCCATCGCCGAGTGGATCGTCGGGCACTATCCGGCCTCCCTCTACCCGTCGGTGCTGCTCGGCTCGCCGCACGGCGCCGCCGCCCACCTGGCCGTGGCGCTGGGCGCGGCCTGGCTGCCGACCAGCATCCCGGTCACCATCACCTGGCCCGGCGGGTCGGCCGGGAACTGGCCCGGCGCGCTGGCCTTCGGCGCCGGCCTGGCCGCCTCGATCAACGACCGGAACCCGGACGTCACCGTGCGGCAGGTGCACGACCCGATGGCCGACGGCCCGCTCTGTGGCGCCACCGTGAAGCTGCACCTGCGCTGGCACAAGCTTCCCGCCGCGTACGAGAAATTCCTGCGCACCCGCATCGCGCCCGGCGGCGGCACCCTGCTGCTGCGCGACCTTCGGGCCTGGCCGGTGGTGTCGGTGACCCGCCGGTACGCGTTCCAGGTCGGCAGCCCGGTGTCGGGCGTGAAGCCGGAGGCCTACCGGGCCGACAACTGGGAGTTCCGGCACATGCTGGACGAGCTGGGCGCGCTGACCTGGGTGGCGCCCGACCCGGCGACCCCGCCGCGCTACGCCGAGCGCTCCGGCGAACCGGCCCTGGGCGTCGAGCTGAACCGGCTGGGCCGTACGTCGCACCGGGTGCTCTACTCGCGGCCCGACATGCTGAGCGCCTGCGTCGCCGACCTGCTGCGTCAGTGGCGTCCCCGCGACGGCAACCGGTGCGTCGTCGAGTGCGGCCGGCTGCTCGACCCGTGGCAGGCCCGGGCCGGTGGGCTGATCCCGTACTGGTGCGAGTCGGCGTCCAGCGCCGCGGTCGAGGCGGCCGAGTGGTGGCTGGCCGGCTGCGCTCCCTTCGACCGGGTCACCGTGCTGCCCGGCCCGCCCGGTTACGACGGCGACCGGGTCGCGTCGCTCGGGCAGTGGCGGTCGCTGGCCTCCTGCGGCCGGGAGCGGGTGCCGGTCGACCGGGTCGCGGCCAGCCGCTATCCCACGCTGCCGATGGCCACCCGCCACGCGACCCGCGTGCTGGCCGAGGCGGGGGAGCGCCCCGAGCCTCCGACGATGACGATGCCGTACGCCCTGAGCCGTCTCCAGCTTTCCGGCAGCCCCCTGGGCCTCCTGGTCAGCTAGCGTCAGTTACACGGCGGAGGCGGGACTGCGGCGAAGCGGAGCTAGCGGATCTGCTTGCCGGTGATCGCGCGCGAGATCACCAGGCGCTGGATCTCCGACGTCCCCTCGAAAATGGTGTAGATCTTGGCGTCGCGGAACATCCGCTCGACCGGGTGCTCGCGCAGGTAGCCGGCGCCGCCCAGGATCTGCACCGCCTTCTCGGTGACGGCCACCGCCACCTCGCCCGCCTTGAGCTTCGACATCGAGCCCTCACCGGCGGTGAACGGGCGGTCGTTGCGTCCCATCCAGGCCGCCCGCCACACCAGCAGCCGGGCCGCGTCGATCTCCATGCGCATGTCGGCCAGGGCGAACGCGATCGCCTGGTTCTCCACGATCGGGCGGCCGAACTGCACCCGGTTCTGCGCGTATTCGAGCGCGTATTCGTAAGCCGCCCGCGCGATGCCGAGCGCCTGCGCCCCGACCGCGGGCCGGGACAGCTCGAACGTCCGCATGGACGCCTGCTTCGACGAGCGCTGCCCGGCCCGCGCCCGGGCCAGCCGCTCCTCGAGGGCCTCCTTGCCGCCGAGCAGGCAGCTCCCGGGCACCCGCACGTCGTCCAGGAAGACGTCGGCGGTGTGGGAGGCGCGCAACCCGAGCTTCTTGAGCTTCTTCGTGCCCACGAGCCCGGGCGTGCCGGGCGGCACCACGAAGGCGGCCTGCCCGCGCGAGCCCAGCGCCGGGTCGACCGACGCGGTCACCACATGCACGTTCGCGATGCCGCCGTTGGTCGCGTACGCCTTCTGTCCGTTGAGGACCCACTCGTCCTTGGCCTCGTCGTAGACCGCCCGGGTGCGCATCGCGGCCACGTCGGAGCCGGCCTCGGGCTCGGTCGAGCAGAACGCGCCCACCTTCGGGTCGGCCTCGTCGCCGAAGCACTGCGGCACCCACTCGACGAGCTGGTCGGGTGTGCCCGAGCCATAGATCGCGGCCACCGCCAGGGCCGTGCCCGAGAGCGCCATGCCGATGCCGCCGTCGCCCCAGAACAGTTCCTCGTTGGCCACCGGCAGCGAAAGCCCGGTGCTGTCGGACCACGTGTTGATCAGGAACTCGAACCCGTAGAGGCCGATCTTGGCCGCCTCCTGGAGGACCGGCCAGGGCGTCTCCTCGCGCTCGTCCCACTCGGCCGCGGCGGGCCGGATCACGCTCTCGGCGAAGCCGTGCACCCAGTCGCGGAGCTCGGTCTGCTCCTCGTTGAGGTCGAGCCAGAACTCCATGCCGGTAACCCTCCGCGCCAAGTTAACTGGGCGGTAACGTTACGCAGGCGTAACTTGCCCCGCAAGATGCGGTCGTTTCCCGAAGATCTCGAACTGCCCATTGCCGTACGCGAAATTCACCGTCGCCGGAAGCACGATCGGCTGCTTGAACTGGACGTCCACCGTGTACGCCGCGGGCAGCCGCCCTTCCAGCGCCGCCAGACAGCGGGCCTTGCTCCACATGCCGTGCGCGATCGTGCGCGGGAAGCCGAACAGCCGCGCGCCGACGCGGGAGGTGTGGATCGGGTTGCGGTCGCCCGAGACCGCGGCGTAGTCGGTTCCGACCCGGGCCGGAACGCGCCACACGGCCGTCGCGGCGGGCGCTTCCCATTCCGTACGGTCGTGGCGGCCCCCGGCCTGCGCCGAGCGCGACAGATAGGTCGAGGTGCTGGCCCATACCTCCGCGCCGTCCACCCGCGCGCTCACGTGCAGGTCGAACTGCGTGCCCCGGGCGTGCGGACGCAGGTCCCGCGTGCCGAGCGAGAAGTCGAGGACCGCGCCGGCGTCGACCGGCCCGCGGACGGTGATCGAGTTGGCGATGTGCACCAGCCCGATCACCGGGAACGGGAACTGCGGCAAGGTCATGAACCGCATGGCCAGCGGGAACGCCAGCACGTGGGGATAGGTCGGCGGCAGCTCGTCGCGGAGACGGAAACCACAGACCTTCCCGTACGCGGCCAGGTGCTCGCGGTCGACCCGCACTCCCGCCTGCTCGAACCCCAGGGCGGGCAGTTGGGCCGGACGCTTGCGCGGGATCAGCCCGAGGACCGCACGCAGCGTGTTGCCCGAGGTGTCCCCAGGCCCCAGCTCCATGATCGGCACGGCGTCAGGCCCCCAGCAGACTCTGGCCGCACACCCGCACGACGTTGCCGGTGATCGTGCCCGACCCCGGCGACGCGAACCAGGCGATCGTCTCGGCCACGTCGACCGGCAGCCCGCCCTGGGCCATGCTGTTCATCCGCCGCCCGGCCTCGCGCAGCCCGACCGGCATCTTCGCGGTCATGGCGGTCTCGATGAACCCCGGCGCCACCGCGTTGATCGTGATGTCGCGGTCGAGCAGGCCGGGCGCGCTCGACTGCACCAGTCCGATCACACCCGCCTTGCTGGTCGCATAGTTGGTCTGGCCCCGGTTGCCCGCGATGCCGGCGATCGAGGCCACCCCGACGATCCGCCCACCGGCCCGGATCAAGTCCTTCGCCAGCAGCGCCTCGTTGACCCGCTGAGGCGCGACCAGGTTGACCGCCAGCACCGACTCCCAACCGGCCGGGTCCATCTTGGCGATCGTGCGGTCGCGGGTGATGCCGGCATTGTGCACGATCACGTCGAGCGGACCGCTCAGATAGGACGCCAGCCGCTCACCGGCCTCGGCCGCGGTCAGGTCGAGCTGCAGCGCCCGCCCGCGGACGTCGTTGGCCACGCCGGCCAGGGCGTCCCCGGCCTGCGGCACGTCGAGCGCGATCACGTCGGCGCCGTCGCGGGCGAGCACCCGGGCGATGGCGGCCCCGATCCCGCGCGCCGCCCCGGTGACCAGCGCGGTCTTGCCGGCCAGGGGCAGCTGCCAGTCGGCGGGTGCGGGCGGGTTCCCGGCGCCGATCCGCACGACCTGACCCGACACGTACGCGGACCGGCCGCTGAGCAGGAAGCGCAGTGTCGACTCGAGGGCGCCCTCACCGCCGCGCTCCACATAGACCAGTTGAGAGGTGGTGCCGCGGCCGAACTCCTTGCCAATGCTGCGGGTCAGGCCTTCGAGCGCGCGCTGGGCGGTGGCTTCGTGCGGGCTCGCGGCCGACTCGGGCGGCGTCCCGAGAACGATCACCCGGCCCGACCTGACCAGCGACCGCGCGCAGGGGTGGAAGAACGCATACAGCTCGTTCAGCGCGGTGGCATCGGTGATGCCGGTCGCGTCGAAGATCAGCGCGCCGTGCTTCGCGCCCTCCGCCGCTTCGTCCACGGCCTCGACACCCACGCTGCTCAGCAGCTTGCGGACGGGGTCTTCGAGGCGCCCGCCCGGGGCCGCGCCGACCAGCACCGGGCCCTCGGTCAGCGGGTCGCCCGGCCGGTAGCGCCGCAGCCGGGGCGGGTCGGGCAGACCCAGCCGCTTGACCAGGGACCGCCCCGGACCGGAGTTCGCGAAGCTCGCGTACCTGTCGCCCATGCGCCGCAGCCTACTCGGCTAGGCTACTGAGCGGTAATGAATGTCCGACCCCTGTGGGAGGCTGCCGTGCGCCGCGTCGCTGTGCTGGGTGGAAACCGGATCCCGTTCGCCCGCTCGAACGGCCGCTATGCGAGCGCGTCGAATCAGGACATGCTGACCGCCGCGCTCGACGGGCTGGTCGCGCGCTACGGGCTGGCCGGCCGCCGCCTCGGCGAGGTCGTCGCGGGCGCCGTCCTCAAACACTCCCGCGACTTCAACCTCACCCGCGAGACCGTGCTCGGTTCCCGCCTCGACCCGCGCACTCCCGCGTACGACGTGCAGCAGGCCTGTGGCACCGGTCTCGAGACCGCGATCGGAGTCGGCAACAAGATCGCCCTGGGCCAGATCGACGTCGGCGTGGCCGGCGGCGTGGACACCACGTCCGACGCCCCGCTGCAGCTCAACGACGACATGCGGAGGGCGCTGCTCGAGCTCAACCGCGCCCGTACGCTGCCCGCCCGTCTGCGCGCCGCGGCCAAGCTCAACCCGCTGCTCGCCTTCAAGCCCGACATCCCGCGCAACGCCGAACCGCGGACGGGGCTGTCGATGGGGGAGCACGCCGCGATCACCGCACTGCGCTGGAACGTCGGCCGCGACGCGCAGGACGAGCTGGCGCTGACCTCGCATCAGCGCTTGGCCGCGGCGTACGACCGGGGGTTCTTCGACGACCTGATCACGCCGTACCTGGGCCTGTCGGTCGACCAGAACCTGCGCGCCGACACCAGCCTGGAGAAGCTGGCCCGGCTCAAGCCGGTCTTCGGCCGCACCGACGCCACCATGACGGCCGGCAACTCGTCGCCGCTGACCGACGGCGCCTCCACCGTGCTGCTCTCGTCGGAGGAATGGGCGTCCGAGAACGGTCTGACCCCGCAGGCGTTCCTGGTCGACAGCGAGACCGCCGCCGTCGACTACGTGCACGGCGACGAGGGGCTGCTGATGGCGCCCGCGTACGCCGTGCCCCGCCTGCTGGCCCGCAACGGCCTGACGTTGCAGGACTTCGACTTCTACGAGATCCACGAGGCGTTCGCGTCGCAGGTGCTCTCGACCCTGGCCGCGTGGGAGTCGCCCGAGTTCGGTAAGGAGAAGCTCGGCCTGGAGGCACCGCTCGGCACCATCGACCGGGCCAAGCTCAACGTCAACGGCTCGTCCCTGGCCGCCGGCCACCCGTTCGCGGCGACCGGCGGGCGGATCGTCGCCACCCTGGCCAAGCTCCTCGCCGAGAAGGGCTCAGGCCGGGGCCTGATCTCCATCTGCGCCGCGGGCGGCCAGGGCGTGGTCGCGATCCTCGAGCGCTAGGCGGCCTGCTTCACGGCCCGGCGCAGCTTCGCGCCGAACTCGTCAGCCGGCGCCGGCTTGCCGAACAGGTAGCCCTGGGCGGACGGGCAGTCCAGCTCGCGCAGCGCCTCCCAGTCGGCCGGGTCCTCGACGCCCTCGGCCACCACCGACATGCCCAGCGAGCGGGCCAGCCAGAGCACGGCCTGGATGATCGAGGCCTTGCGCGGGTCGGCCGACAGCCCGGCCACGAACGAGCGGTCGAGCTTGACCACGTCCGCGGGCACCGACTGCAGCCAGGTCAGCGAGCTGTACCCGGTGCCGAAGTCGTCGAGCGCGATCCGTACGCCCAACGCCTTGATCATCTCGAGGCGCTCGCGGACGTCGACCGAGAAGCCGAGCAGAGCGGTCTCGGTGATCTCGACGACCAGGCGGGACGGGTCCAGCTCGGGGTGGGCCGCGAGCAGGTTGGCCAGCATCGGCACGAAGTCGACCTCGGCGAGCTGCCGCGGGCTGACGTTGACCGACACGTAGCCGAGCTGGTCACCCCACTCGAGGAGCCGGTGGACGGCCCGGCGCAGCACGTGCTCGCCGAGCGGCACGATCAGGCCGGTCTCCTCGGCGGCCGGGATGAATTGCCCCGGGCCCAGGATCTCGCCCGAGGGCGCGCGCATGCGCACCAGCGCCTCGGCCCCGGTGATCTCTCCGGTCGCGGCCGACACGATCGGCTGGAACCAGACGGGCAGGCTCTCGACCGGGTCGCCGGCCAGGGCCTCGCGCAGGCGGGCCTCGGCGTCGAGGCGCTCGAGCACCTTGACCCGCATGTCGTCGCTGAAGATGTGCAGGCGGTTGCCGCCGGCGCGCTTGGCCGCGTACATCGCGGTGTCCGCGGCCAGCACAGTGTCGTCGGCCTGCCCGGCGTTGCCCTGACTGGTGGCCAGGCCGACGCTGAGCGAGACCTGCAGGTGGCCGTCGTTGATCAGCAGCGGCTCGGAGAAGGCGGCCAGCATGCCGTAGCCGACGTGGGCGCCGGTCGTGGCCGAACCGGCCAGGGCGACCACGAACTCGTCGCCACCGAGGCGGGCCACGAGCGAGTCGCCCGGCACCGAGTCGCGCAGGCGGACGGCCAGCGCGCGCAGCAGCTCGTCGCCGACCGCGTGCCCGGAGCCGTCGTTGATCGACTTGAAGCGGTCGACGTCGAGGTAGAGGACGTTGACCGGCTCGCCGGTGTCGAGCAGCTGGGCCAGGTCGTGCTCGAAGGCCGACCGGGACAGCAGGCCGGTGAGGGCGTCGTGGCGTACCTGGTTCTGCAGCTCCTCCTGGTGGCGGCGGGCCTCGGTGACGTCGAGGCAGTGCACGAAGATCAGGCGCAGCTCGCCCTTGGTGTCGTACAGGTTGGTGCCGTGGACCTCGACCCAGATGGTCTCGCCGTCGTCCGTGCGGCGGTAGCTGCGCACGTGGATCGAGGAACCCTGCTCGCCCTTGAGGGTTTCCAGCATGCGCTCGGTCGAGTCCTCGAGGGGCTCCAGCGGCAGGTCGGACACGGCGAAGCCGGCGGGCAGTTCGTCGGGCAGGCGCAGCCAGGTGCGGTAGGCCGAGTTGGTACGCAGGATCCGGCCGTCCGGCGACAGCATGGCCATCGGCACCGGGGTCTCGTCGAACGCGACGGTCAGCTGGGCCCGGCTCTCGTCCAGGTTCTCCTGCGCGCGCTTCTCCTCGGCCTCGCTCAGGCGCCACGCGATCAGCTGGAAGGCGGCCGCGAAGAGCACGGCGACGCCGTGGAGGAGGGCCCAGAACAGCGGGTGGCTGTGGCCGGCCTCGTGGCCGTAGGTCAGGTCGGGGTCGACGAGCCCGAACACGGCGTGGTGCGCGGTCGTGGCGACCAGGAAGACGCCGAACGGTGCCCAGTCCCGATAGAGGGCGAGCGCGCCGACCACGATGAAGAAGGTGAAGTGGGCCTCGGTCTTGCCGTGGCACATGGCCACGAACGCCGTGCACGCCGAGACGAACCCGAACGACACGAAGATCGAGGGCAGGCGGCGGCCGCCGAGGCGGGCCGCGGCCACGATGCACGGGATGATCACCAGGACCATCCAGGTGGCCACGCCGCTGCCCAGCTCGTCGCGCCAGCCGCCGAAGACGACCAGCGCCGCCATGGTGGCGGCGAGCAGCCGGGTGAGCAGCCGGTGCCGCCCCGCCCAGTCCTCGTCGCGCAGCCCGCCGCCGGTCGGCAGCCAGCGTGACAGCCCGTTCGTCCCAGTCACCATGCGCTCAACTTCGGTTCGCCGTGTTGCGGGCTGGAGGGCGCGCCGGGTGCAGCCCGGTTGCGGCGTGCAGTGACCGCCGACACATTCCGATACGGATCCGTTCCGTTTCGCTTTCCGGGGGTCTAGCTTGTTCTTCGGATACGGAACAGTTCCGTTTCGAAATATGGGGGAAACGCCAGATGGACGCACAGACAACGACCGCGCCGGCCGGTCACCCCCGGCGGTGGGTCATCCTCGGCGTGCTGGTGATCAGCCTGCTGGTGGTCGTGCTCGACAACACGATCCTCAACGTGGCGCTGCGCACGATCGCCGACCCGGAGCGCGGCCTCGGAGCCACCCAGAGCGAGCTGGAGTGGGCGATCAACTCGTACACCCTGGTCTTCGCCGGTCTGCTCTTCACCGCCGGCATCCTGGCCGACCGCCTCGGCCGCCGCATCACCCTGGTCACCGGCCTCGCGATCTTCGCGATCGCCTCGCTCGTCTCCAGCTATGCCGACACCGCCAACCAGCTGATCGCGGCCCGCGCGCTGATGGGTCTCGGCGCCGCCGCCGTCATGCCGGCCACTCTCTCGATCATCGCGAACGTCTTCACGCCGCAGGAGCGGCCGCGCGCCATCGGCATCTGGGCCGGCGCCGTCGGCCTCGGGGTGGCCATCGGCCCGATCGTCGGTGGTCTGCTCCTCGAGCACTTCTGGTGGGGCTCGGTCTTCCTGATCAACGTCCCGATCGCCGCCGCCGGTGTGTTCCTCGTTCTCTTCCTGGTGCCCGAGTCCCGCGATCCGCGCCCCAACCGGATCGACATCCCGGGTGTCCTGCTCTCCATCGTCGGTCTCACCCTGCTCACGTACGGCGTGATCGAGGGTGGCGAGGCCGGGTTCGGCGACCCGCAGTCGTGGGGCACGCTGGCCGGCGCCGTGGTCGTCCTGGCCGCGTTCGTCTGGTGGGAGATGCGCACCGAGTTCCCGTCGCTCGACGTCCGGCTGTTCCGCAACCGCACGTTCTCGGCCTCGACCGGCGTCATCGGGCTGGTCTTCTTCGCCGCGATGGGCGCGATGTTCTTCGGCGCGTTCTATCTGCAGCTGGTCCGCGACTACGGACCGCTCGCGTCCGGTGCGCTGTTCGTCCCGTTCGCGGTCGCCCAGATGGTCTTCGCCCCGCGCAGCGCCGCGATGGTCAAGCGCTTCGGCCCCAAGGTCGTCAGCACGGTCGGCCTGCTGCTGGTCTCGGCCGGCCTGACGATCTGGATCTTCATCGGCCAGGACACCCCGATCTGGATCGTCGGCGCGGCGTTCTTCGTCATGGGTGTCGGCATGGCCAACGTGATGCCGCCCGCCACCGAGTCGATCATGGCGGCGCTGCCCCGCGAGAAGGCCGGCGTCGGCTCGGCCGTCAGCAACACGATCCGCCAGCTCGGTGGCGCCCTCGGCGTCGCGGTCCTGGGGGCCGTGCTCTCCTCGGTCTACCGCAGCAACCTGGGCGACGCGACCGACGGGCTGCCCGCCCCGGCCGCCGACGCCGCCCGCGAGTCGATCTCCGGGGCGTACGGGGTGGCCGAGCAGGCCGGGGCCGCCGCGCCCGCCCTGATCAGCCAGGCCAACTCGGCCTTCCTCGACGCTATGCACTACGCGTCGATCGGCTCGGCCGTCTTCGCCCTGCTCGGCGCCATGGTGGCGCTCCTCTGGCTGCCCGGCAAGCGCCCCGCCTCCGCTCCCGCGCCGACCAGCAACGAGGGTCTGGCCGAGGAGCAGGGCGTGGAACTGGTCGAGGCGTGACGCGTCGGTAACAATGAACGCCATGACCACTGCCTCGTTGACCGGCCAGGAGCGCAAGGCTCCTGGCCGGCCCCGCAACGCCCAGGCTGACGAGGCGATCCTGCGGGCCGTCCTCGATCTGCTCAGTGAGGGCCAGACCGTCGCCGCCATCTCGATCGAGGCGGTCGCCGCCCGGGCCGGGGTCGGCAAGGCCACCATCTATCGCCGCTGGCCCAACAAGGAGGCCCTGGTCATCGACGCCGTCGCGGCGATGAAGGGCCCGGTGCCCGACCCGGCCGGCGAGTCGGTCCGCGACGACCTGGTGACCCTGATCAAGGCCAACCGCAGCGGTCACGCCCGCGGCTACAGCAAGGTCACCGCCTGCCTGCTGCCCGAGCTGCTGCGCGACGAGTCGATCCTGGAGATGTACAAGGCGGTCGTCGAGCCCCGGCGTGACGTCATGCGGTCGGTGCTGCGGCGCGGCATCGAGACCGGGGAGCTGCGGGCCGACCTCGACGTCGAGCTCACCCTGCTGATGCTCAGCGGCCCGTCGATGATGCACGGGCTGTTCAAGTGGGAGCCCCGGGTGCCCGACGAGGGCTTCGTCGAGAAGCTGGTCGACGGCGTGCTGCGCGGCGCGGCGGCGCATCCGGCGTGAGGCTTGTTGCGCGGCGCTCCGACGCAACCGGCCTGGGCCGTGTTGCTCCGCGCGGCGGCGTGGCCCGTGTTGCTCCGCGCGGCGGCGTGGCCCGTGTTGCGCGGCGCGGCGGCGTGGGCCGTGTTGCGCGGCGCGGCGGCGTGGGCCGTGTTGCGCGGCGCGGCGGCGTGGGCCGTGTTGCGCGGCGCGGCGGAGCATCCGCCGTGAGGCCGGTTGCTCCGCGCGGCGGCGCAACCGGCGGGAAAAGAGAACCGGGCGTGGGCCTCGAAGGCAGCCACGCCCGGCACTCGCCGTCCAGAACCGTGTCGCTCACGCCCCCGTGCGGGAACGACCCCCCGTTATCGGATCCGTCCGGCACACCCCACTCTGCCGCCCGTGCCGCCCCCGTATGCGGAATCCGAACGAATCCGGATGTCCGCCGGGCGACACTTCGCGCGGCGCCGAGGCATTAACGTCATTCGTCCGACGTCCCGACCCCCCGCGGGAGCCGCCGTGTCGCAGTTCGCCGTGCTGCCCGATCCCGGCCAGGCCCAGACCCTGGACGAGGTCGCGGGCTGCCTGCGCATGCTCAAGACGTGGGCCGGCAACCCGTCGTACGAGACGATCGCGGCCCGGGTCAACGCGGTGCGGCCGGTGGGGGAGCAGGTCGGCAAGACCACGGTCGTCGACTGCTTCCGGGCCGGGCGCCGCCGCCTCGACCCCGACCTGGTGGTCGCGGTGGTCGAAGCCTTGCACAACGACGTCGGCTACACCACCCAGTGGCGCCAGGCGCTGCGCGTGGTCAGCGGCGAGACCCGGGCCGACGCCCAGGTGCGGGTGCAGAACAGCCTGCCGCCCGTCCCCGCCGGCCACCTCACCCGCCCGGTCGCCGGCCCCGGGCCGGTCACCGTGCTGGCGGGCATGGCCGGCGCCGGCAAGACTCAGCTGGCCCTTCAGCTGGCGGCCGCGCAGCCGGTCGACCGGGTGCTCGTGGTCAACCTGCGCGGCTCCCACCCCGACCAGCCACCGGTCGAACCGGGCGCGGTGCTCGACGGTTTCCTGCGGCTGCTCGGCATGGCCGGTCAGCACCTGCCGCACGGCGTGGAGGCCCGGTCCACGGCGTTCCGGCTGCGCCTGACCGGCTCGCGCACCCTGATCCTGCTCGACGACGCGGCCGACGAGGCCCAGGTGCGCCCCCTGCTGCCCGGCACCCCCGGCAGCCTCACCCTGATCACCAGCCGCCGGAGCCTCGACGGCCTGACCGACGCGCGGCACGTCCCGGTCGACGTGTTCACCCCCGCCCAGGCCCGCGACTACCTGCTGGCCGCGGTGCCCGAGATCCCGGCCGGTTCCGACCCCGAGGCCGTCGACCGCATCGCCGCGACCTGCGGTTACCTTCCTTTGGCGCTCTCGCTGGTGGCCGGGCACATGCGCAAGCGCCCCGGCTGGACGCTCACCGACCACGCCGACTGGCTGGCCGAACGCCGCCGCACCGGCCGCCTCGACCCCGGCGTACAGGCCGCGCTCGACGTGTCGTACCGCAACCTGCAGCCCTCGTCCCGCGACCTGCTCCGGCTGCTGGCCCAGCACCCCGGTCCCGCCCTCAGCCGCGCGTCCGCCGCCGCGATGGCCGACCACCCGAGCGACGACGACCTGAGCGACCTGGCCCGGAACCACCTGCTGCAGCCCGCCGGCCCCGGCCGCTGGACCATGCACGACCTGATCCGCGTCTACGCCGCGGGCCGCGCAGCCGACGAGGACCGGCGAGCCGACCGCCGGGCGGCCCTGACCCGGCTCCTGGACCACCTGGTCACCGCCGACGAGGAGCCCGCCGTGTTGTCCGCAGCGGCCGCTTACGCCGCCGCCGAGGGCTGGCCGGAACAGGCCGTACGGCTGAAGGAACGGCTCTCCACCACCGACGACTCCTGACCTGACCGCGGACGTCTCCTCCCGGCGGGCGTCTCTTGACCGCGGGTGTTTCCTGCCGGCGGGTGTTTCCTGCCGGCGGGTGTTTCCTGCCGGCGGGTGTTTCCTGCCGGCGGGTGTTTCCTGCCGGCGGGTGTTTCCTGGCGGCGGGCGTCTGCTGACCGCGGACGTCTGCTGACCGCGGACGGCTCCCAACCGCGGACGGCTCCCAACCGCGGACGGCTCCCAACCGCGGACGGCTCCCAACCGCGGACGGCTTCCGACCGCAGACGTCGACTCGTCTCGACCAGCCCGCTGGAACCGGGCCCCGATGTGTGAAAGCATCGAGCAAGTTCAATGTGGACGGTCCGGAGAGGTGGGTTCACCATGATCAGGAAGTTCATCGCCCGGTTCCTAGCAGTCGTCACCATCGTGGCGACGTCAATTTTCGTGCTCGGCTCGCCGGCGTGGGCGTTCCGCCGCTGGACGACATGCTTCAACCAGGAACTAGGCGACGGTCAGAAGATCAGGTTCTACGCCGACAACGGCGACATCCTCACCACCGTCGACTGGTACTGGCGGTTCGCCGGCCAGGGCAACGCCAAATACATGATCGACATCTCCGACTTCCGCGACGACGGCGCCGACACCTCAGTCCGCGTCGACGCGGGCTCCGGCGTGTTCGAATACACCGCCGACAAGGTCATCGGTTACAACGTCGTGAAGTACCGGGTCGTGTGGAACGGCTACGCCACCGCGTGGCTAACCCCCGGCGGTTGCTTCCTGCTGCCCATCGATCCCAGCTGAACCCCCGTAACGGGGCTCAGCCGCGTTGCGACCGGTCGTGACAGACCTCAGTCGCGTTGCGGCGCGCTGCAGCGGCGTTGCGGCCGACCCCAGTTGTGTTTGTGGCGGGCCGCAGCCGCGTCACGGACGGTCTCAGTCGCGTCCCTGCCAGGTGCTGACGCAGGCCTCGTTGCCCTCGGGGTCGGCCAGCACCCAGAACGAGGGCGCGCGGGCGTCGGACACCAGGCGCCCGCCCGCCTTCAGCGCCGCCTCCACCCGCGCCACCGCCTCGTCGTGAGCGACCGAGACATCGAGGTGGATACGGTTGCGCTGCGGCCGCGGCGCCTCCATCTGCTGAAACCAGATCGACGGCCCCCGCCCCGCCGGATCGGTGAGCTCGTCATCGCCGGCATAACCCAGGACGGCCCGCCAGAACGGCCGGACCGCCCCGATGTCGACCGCATCGACGGCGATCTCGAGCATCTGCAGCCCAGCCGGCCCGGTCGGCAGCCCCGACGAGCTGATCCGCTGAGCCAGCTCGACATCGACCGCGGTCACGGTGGCCCGTCCGCGGGTCTGCAGCGTCAGCACCACACGGTCGGCCCGTAGGTCGACCGACAGGTGCTCGTCGGCTTCGTCGCCGCAGACCGCAACCGCCTGAGCAGCCACCGACGCCCCCTGAAACAGCGACCCGACCGGAACCGCCGCCCGCAGCGTGCCCAGCATGTATCGCCACCCGAGGCCGGCCACCGCATCGGAGGCCCCCTGCCGCGTCACCTGTTCGCTCATGCCCGGGATCCTGCCACTCCCGTACGACAGTTCGAGCGCTGTCCACAATTCGCGGTTGTCCACAGGCAGCCCCGCGAAGATCGCCCAAATCTGCCACGATCGGACTTGGGTGGAGGCCCCCTGGCAGGGCGGGTAATGAGCTTGGTGAGTGTTGTGTGATGGTGATCTGCCGTCCGTCCAACCGGTCCAGCTGATCTGCCGTCCGTCCAACCGGTCCAGCTGATCTGCCGTCCGTCCAACCGGTCCAGCTGATCTGCCGTCCGTCCAACCGGTCCAGCTGATCTGCCGTCCGTCCAACCGGACCAGCTGATCTGCCCTTCGTCCAACCGAACCAGCGCCCGCGGCCGAGGAAGCCGGTCTGGAAGTGCCGCGGGACCGCGTTCTGTGTGCGAGTGCTGCGCGATCCACGACCCCAGGGTTTGATCAGGGGATCCACCGATGTCTTCTCGGCAGGCGCAATGTCGAGGATGGACGGCATGGTGAGCCGCCGCAGCATCGTCGCGTCCCTGACCGCCCTCGTCACCGGGCTTGCGCTCGCGGCCACCCCGCCCAGCCACGCCACCCCACGGCCGGAGACACCGCAGGTCACCTGGACGGTCTGCGCCAAGAACGCGGCCGTGCAGTGCGGCACCCTGCGATTACCGGTCGACTGGTCGCAACCGCGCGGCGCCACCTTCGAGCTCGCCGTCGCGAAACGACCCGCCCGCAATCCGGCCGGGAAAGTGGGCACCCTGGTCTTCGGTCCGGGCGGGCCCGGTGACTCCGGAGTCGACCGCATCCTGGCCGGCAACCGGTTCAGCGCCGAGATCCTCGACCGGTTCGACACGGTCAGCTTCGACCCGCGCGGTGTCGCCCGCAGCGGCGGCCCGAAATGCGATCTGTCGCTGGGCGGGCCGGGCCTGCTCACCAGCCAGGCCGACTTCGAGACGGTCACCACCGCCAACCAGGAGAAGTGGGCGGCGTGCCGGGTGACCAGCCCGGTCTGGGACCACGCCGACACCGCGAGCATGGTCCGCGACCTCGACGCGCTGCGGGCGGCGCTGGGTCTGCGGCGGCTGACCTTCCACGGCAGTTCGTACGGGACCCTGCTCGGCCAGCAGTACGCCGAGCGCTACCCGGGCCGGGTCCGGGCGATCGTGCTCGAGAGCGTCTTCGACCACAGCCTCGACGTGCGTACCTTCGTCCGTACGCAGGCCCGGGCCGAGCAGGACGCGTTCGACGAGTTCGTGGCGTGGTGCGCGCGGGAGACCGCCTGCGTGCTGCACGGGCGGGATGTGCGGGCGCTGTGGAACGACGTGCTGGACCGGGCCGGTCCGGAGCGGGCGTTCGAGATCGCCATGCTGCCGATCGCGCGCCTGGCCTCGCCCGATCGGGCCGCCCTCGCCGCCGACATCAAGAGCCTGGTCGATGGCGCCGCGCCCGAGATCCAGCTGCCTCCGCTGGTGTCGTCGGTCTTCTGCGCCGACTGGCCGGCCGACGTGCGTGATTACCGCGAATACCTTTCCCTCGTACGGGCGGCGCGGTCCGCGGCCCCGGATGTGCGCTACGGCGGCGGGCTGCTGGCGGTCCGGGCCTGCCTGGGCTGGCCGCAACCGGTGGCCAACCCGCCGCACCGGCTCGACGTGCACACCGTGCGCCCGCTGCTGCTGCTCAATTCCCGGCACGACGTCCGTACGGGCCACGACTGGGCCACCCACGTCGCGTCCCAGCTGGGGCGGCACGGCCGGCTGGTCACGTACGAGGGTTCGGGCCACGGCGCGTACGGGAACACGCCCTGCACGACCGCAGCGGTCGACCGTTACCTGATCGATCTGGTCGTCCCGCCGGAGGGAACCAGCTGCCCGGCCGGGTGAGTATCGTCGAACCATGTCGATGGGTTCGCGGGGGCGGCGCGGGTTCGTGTCCTTCGCGGTCGTTCTCGAGGTCGTGCTGGTCATCGCGGTCGGGGTAGCCGCGATGGCCCTGCGCGGCCCCGATCTCGGGCCCTATGCGATCGACATGGCCGACGCCGGGCCGGTCGCCGCCGAGCCCCCGGCCACGGCGGGGGCCTCCACCGGCACGTACGTCTGGAACTGCGGCCGCAACGAGGGCGGGCACCGCAACACCGCCAACATCGTGGTCACGCCGTTGCGGCCGGGGCCCGCGCACCACCTGCACGACTATGTCGGCAACCTCGGGGTCCGGGACGACTCGACCGTCGACAGCCTGGCCGGGCGGCCCACCACCTGCACCAACGGCGACGCCTCGAGCTACTACTGGCCGGTGCTGCGCTACGTGCTTGCGGGTCACGACCAGCACGGCGGGCCGGTGCAGGTGCCGGTGTCGCTCACGATGACGTTCCTCGGCAACCCGCGCGGGCCGGTGCTGGCCATGCCCCGGCTGCTGCGGGTTCAGGTCGGCGACGCGTACGGGCACACCAACGGCGGTCAGCACGCGCGGGCCTGGTGGACTTGCTCCGACACACTGGACCGGCAGACCATGAGGTATCCCGCGTGTGAGGACGGAGCCCAGGTGGTGCGGATCTTCGACTTCCCGAGCTGCTGGGACGGCCGTCAGCTGGACAGCCCTGGCCACCGCCAGCAGGTCGTCTTCCCGACGGCCGGCGGCGGCTGCCCGGTCGGCACGTTCGCGGTGCCCCGGCTGCGGATCACGATGAACTACGCCGTGCCGAGCGGCACCCGCTATCAGATCGACGCGTTCGACGGGCAGGACAACGACCCCGGCACCGACCACGGCTTCATGGTCAACCTCATGCCCGACACCCTCATGAAACGCGTCGTGACCTGCCTCAACCAGGGCAAGACGTGCGACGACACGGCGACCCGGCGGGCGGCCTCGTGACCACCTCCGAGACCGGCGGCCACGTCGACATCGCCGGCTACCTGATCGACGAGCTCACGCCCGAGCAGCGCGCCGGGGTGGAGGAACACCTGGCCGGCTGTGCCGAGTGCCGGTCCGAGGCCGAGTCGCTGCGGGAGTGGACCGAGGCGTTGCGGGCGGTTCCCGAAGAGATGCTGCTCGAAGGCCCGCCCGACGGCGGTGACCTGCTGCTGCAACGCACGCTGCGCGAGGTGCGCAAGCAATCGTCGGGGGAGCGGAGACGCCGTACGGTGCTCGTCTCGGCCGCAGCCGCGGTCGCGGTGCTCGCCGCGGTCGGCGGGGGCATCTTCGCGGGCCGTGAGACCGTGCCCCAGACGCCGGTCGCCCAGGCGCCCGCCCCGGTCGCGACATCCCCGACCGCCGTGCCTGGAACCCGCACCGGCACCGCCGTCGACGCCACCACCGGCGCCCGCATCACGGTCGCGGTTGCCCCGGCCGCGGGCTGGGTGCGGGTCAATGCCGCCGTGGCCGGCATCCCGGCCGGCGAGAAGTGCGTGCTCGAGGTCGTCGCCCGTGACGGGTTCACCGTGCAGGCGGGCAGCTGGGTGGTCTCGGCGGCGGGCGAGTCGGGCGGCACCACCCTCAACGGCAGCGCGCTGATCGACCCGGACGAGGTGAAATCCGTACGGGTGGTGAACACTGCGGGAAAGCAGTTCGCCAGCGTCGACGTGTGAAACGACGATGGGGAAGGGTCGCATCATGGACCTTCGCAACGGGTTGCGGCCGCTCGGGAGCACGCCGGCCGAGTTCGAACAGGATCTGCTGAGCAACCTGTACTACCGCCGGGGCACGACGGTCGAGTCGGCGAGCGCCCAGGACGCGTACGAGACGCTCGCCCTGACCGTGCGGGACCGGCTCGCCGCCCGGCGCGCGCGCACCGCCGCCGCGCACTACGAGAGCAACCCGCGCTGGGTCTACTACCTGTCCGCGGAATACCTGCTCGGCCCCCAGCTGGAGCAGAACCTGCTCTACAGCGGCACCACCGACCTGGCGCCGGCCGCGCTCAAGGCGCTCGGCTTCTCGCCCGAGGAGGTGGCCGCCCTCGACGTCGAGCCGGGCCTGGGCAACGGCGGCCTGGGCCGGCTGGCCGCCTGCCTGCTCGACGCGCTGGCCACCCTGGACATCCCCGCGGTGGGCTACGGCATCCGCTACGACCTGGGCATCTTCAAACAGGAGTTCCAGAACGGCGAGCAGGTCGAGCGGCCCGACGACTGGGCGTTCCAGGGCGACCCGTGGGAGTTCCCGGCGCCCGACGACTGGCAGACCGTCGGCTTCTACGGCTTCATCGGCCCCGAGGGCTGGGTGCCGGGTGAGGTCGTGCACGGCGAGCCGAGCCACCTGTTGGTCCCCGGCTACGGCACCGAGACGGTCAACATCGTGCGGCTGTGGCGGGCCCGGGCCGCGCAGGCCTCGTTCGACCTGCGGCGGTTCTCGGCCGGGCAGTACGCCGAGGCGGTGCAGGACGCCGTACGGGCCGAGAACATCAGCAAGGTCCTCTATCCCGACGACAGCACCGACATGGGCCGCGAGCTGCGCCTCAAGCAGCAGTACTTCCTCGTCTCGTGCTCGCTGCGCGACATCGTCCGCCGGTTCCGCTTCCGCAACTCCGACTGGGCCGACTTCCCGGCCAAGACGGTGATCCAGCTCAACGACACGCACCCCACGCTCGCGATTCCCGAGCTGATGCGGCTGCTGGTCGACGAGGAGCGGCTGGAGTGGGAGCAGGCCTGGTCCCTGGTCCGGTCGACGTTCGCCTACACGTGCCACACGCTGCTGCCCGAGGCCCTCGAGACCTGGCCGGTCGAGATGCTGGGCCGGCTCCTCCCACGGCATCTGGAGATCATCTACAAGATCAACGCCGAGTTGCTGGACGAGGTCCGGTCCCGTTTCCCCGGCGACGTTTCCCGCGTACGGCGGATGTCGCTGATCCAGGAGGAGCCGGAGCGCCGCGTACGCATGGCCAACCTGGCCGTCACCGGCACGTTCGCGGTCAACGGGGTGGCCGAGCTGCACTCGCAGCTGCTCACCTCGACCACGTTCACCGACTTCGCCGAGCTGTGGCCGGACCGCTTCACCAACGTCACCAACGGGGTGTCGCCGCGCCGGTTCGTGCGGCTGGCCAACCCCGGCCTGTCCACGCTGATCACCTCGGGTCTGGGCTCGGACGCCTGGCTGCGCGACCTGTCCCTGCTGTCCGGCCTGGCGCCGCTGGCCGACGACGCCACGTTCCGCTCGCAGTGGCGGGCCGAGAAACGGCGGGCCAAGGCCGCGCTGGGCCTGGGCGACCCGGGCGCGATGCTCGACGTGATGATCAAGCGGTTCCACGAGTACAAGCGCCAGCAGCTCAAGCTCCTGCACGTGATCACGCTCTACCACCGGCTGCGGTCGAATCCGGGCGCGTTCGGGGTGCCGCGCACGGTGCTGTTCGGCGGCAAGGCGGCCCCGGCCTACTACGCGGCCAAGTCGATCATCCGGCTGATCAACGCGGTGTCGGCCACGATCGCCGCCGACCCGGTGTCGTCCGGCCTGCTACGGGTGGTCTTCCCGGCCAACTACAACGTGACCCTGGCCGAGAAGATCATTCCGGCCGCCGACCTGAGCGAGCAGATCTCGATGGCCGGCAAGGAGGCTTCCGGTACGGGCAACATGAAGCTCGCCCTCAACGGCGCGATCACGATCGGCACCCTGGACGGCGCCAACGTCGAGATCCGGGACCGGGTCGGCGCGGACAACTTCTTCCTGTTCGGGCTGGACACTCCCGCCGCGGCGGCGTTGCGTGCGTCGGACTACCGGCCACGCTCCGTCTACGACGCCGACGACGAACTGCGGGCGGCCCTCGACGCCATCCTCGGCGGTGCGTTCGGCGGGGTGGGCCAGGACGTGGCGCAGTCGCTGCTCGACCGCGACGAATACCTGACGCTGGCCGACTACCGCTCGTACGTCGACAAGCAGGACGAGGTCTCGGCGGCCTGGCAGGACCAGGAGCAGTGGACCCGCATGTCGATCCTGAACACCGCGAACAGCGGTTTCTTCTCGGCCGACCGCACGGTGGCCGACTACCTGTCCCGCATCTGGCACGCCACCCCGGTGCGGCCGGCCTGACGGTCGGGGCCGCACCGGTTGCGGCCCGCCTGACGTTCGAGGCCGCGCCGGTCTGCGGCCCGGCTGACGTTCGAGGCCCGGCCCTTCGCGGGGCCGGGCGCCCGTTTCCGCGCGCCGGGACTTGGCATTCGCTTTCCGTACGCGTTTGATGTCGGTGAGATGCACAGACCCCGGCCCAGCCTCGGCACCCTGCTCCACCACATCCACGTGAGCGGGCCGCTGTCGCGTGCCACCCTGGCCGAGCGGATGGGCGTCAACCGCAGCACCATCCTCGGGCTCACGGCCGAGCTGGTCGCGGCCGGGCTGGTGACCGAGGAACACCCGGCCGGCACGACCGGGGCGGGCCGCCCGTCGCTGGTCGTGCGGCCCTCCCCGCACGTGTTCGTGCTGGCGTTCGACGTGGCGGTCGACCGGATCACCGCTGCGCGGGTCGGGCTGGGCGGGCCCGTTCTCGACCGCCGCTCGGCCGAGCGCACCCGCACCGGCGCCGACCTGGACACCGTCGTACGGAAGCTGGCCTGTCTCGGCCGGGAACTGCTGGCCGAGGCCCCGCCGGGCGCGGTGTGCGTGGGTGTCGGCGCCTCCTACTGCGGCATGATCCGCCCCGGCGACGGCATGGTCCGCTACGGCCCGGCGACGGGCTGGGTCGACCAGGCGTTCGGCGCCGAACTGGCCCGGGCCCTCGACATCGGCCGCCCGGTCGCGGTCGGTAACGAGGCCCACCTGGGCGCGATGGCCGAATACGAGCGGGGTGCCGGCGTGGGCGTCCCCGACCTGATCTACCTGCACGGCGACGTCGGCGTGGGCGGCGGCATCCTGGTCGGCGGCAAGCTCCTGGGCGGCGACGGCGGCTACGGCTGCGAGGTCGGCCACATGCTGGTCAACCCGGTCGACGGCCGCACCTGCCTGTGCGGCTCCCAGGGCTGCCTCGAGGCCGAGACCGGCGAATACGCGCTGCTGGCAGCGGCCGGCCGAGTCCCCGGCCCGATCGGCGCCGAAGCGGTGCGGGCGGTCGTCCGCGACGCCCGCTCGGGCGACCCCACCGCCGCCGCGGCCGTGGCCGAGATCGGCGATTGGCTCGGCATCGGCGTCGCCAACCTGATCAACCTGTTCAACCCCGGCGTGGTCATCTTCGGCGGCATGCTGCGAGACGTCTACACGGCCGCGGCCCCGCAGGTCGCGGCCCGCATCGACCGCCACGCCATGCCGGTCTCGCGCGAACGGGCCCGCCTGCGCGTCTCGGCCCTGGCCGAGGACGCCACCCTGATCGGCGCGGCCGACCTGGGGTTCGCCGCCCTGGTCGCCGACCCGTTGCTCCAGCTGACCTGACCGCCGACCCCCGCGCCGAGATCGTGTTCCGGCTTCTGTTCTTCACCGCCATCCTCTTACCGCCCTTGAGCCGCGCCGTAGTTCCACAGGCCGTCGTCAGCGGGTGGCCCGTGTTCTGGTCCGGGATGACGATCGGCCTGCTCGGGCTGCTGCTGCGATGGTGGTCGTTCGCAACCTTGGGCCGCTTCTTCACGGTCGTGGTGCGGGTCGGCCAGGACCAGCCGGTGGTGGACCGGGGCCCGTACCGATGGCTGCGCCACCCGAGCTACACCGGCCTGCTGCTCGTCTTCGCCGGCGCCGGTCCGGCCTTCGGCAACTGGCTCGGCGCGGCCGCCTCGGTCTCGCTGATCCTGCTCGCGCTGATCTACCGCATCCGCATCGAGGAGTCCGCACTCACCGCCGCCGTGGGTGACCGCTACACGGCGTTCGCCGCGACCCGGGCCCGGCTCATCCCGTACGTCTGGTGACCGTCGCTTCGAGGGTTTTCGAAGTGCTCAGTAGTTTCCAAGTTGGAAAGTAGGCCGTAGGCTGAGGGCATGTCGGGGGACGAGGAGATGAGCCCGGGCCGGGCCGCGGTCGCGCTGGCCGGGATCGATCAGGCGCGGGCGGCCGTCCGGGAACACTCCGGGTGGGCCGGGCGCGCGATGGCGGCGTACGGGATGGCCTCTCTGGTCTTCTTCCCGGCCGGCGGGCTGGTGCACGGCGTGTGGGCGGCCGTCATCGGGGTGTGCTGGGGCGTCTTCCTGCTCAGCGTCCTGCGCTACGCCCTGCCGAACCGGGTGGTGGGGCGGGGGTTCCGGCGGCTCTATCTGCGCGCCACCGCGGCCTGGACAGTCCTGTGGGTGACGGGGGCGCTGATCGGGCATCTGGTCTTCGCCGACCAGGTGGCCTTCTGGGTTCCGGCCGGCGTGGTCGTGGCCCTGCCGATGTTCGCGGCGGCGGTGCGGGCCCGATGAGCGAGCACCCGCGGCACCGGCTCGACCCGGTCATCCACTCGCCGATCCGGCTCTCCATCGTGGCCTGTCTCGCCGCGGCCGACAAAGCCGAGTTCGCTTTCGTACGCGACACGGTGGAAGTGAGCGACTCGGTGCTCTCGCGGCAGGTGACGCTGCTGGCCGAGGCCGGGTATGTGAACGCGCGTAAGGGCTACGTGGGGAAACGGCCGCGCACGTGGCTCTCGCTCACGGCGGCCGGGCGGGAGGCGTACGGCAAACATCTGGCCGCCCTGACCGCGATCGCGAAGATGCCCGTGACGGAGGAGGCCGATGTCTGAGAAGCCGCCGGGCAGCTACGGGATCGACGCGCCGCGGCTGCTGATCGTGCCGGCGCTGCTGATGGTGGCCGGGCTGGTGCAGGCCGTCCTGAGCCGCACGCTGTGGCCGGTGATCGGCACCGTGCTGATCGCGGCGTGTTGCGGGCTCGGTTTCTACGCGTCCCGTTACGGCAAGTTCGTGGTCTGGGGGCGGCTGCTCGACGGGCTGGGCCTGCGCGGCGACGAAGATGTGCTCGACCTGGGCTGCGGCCGGGGCGCCCTGCTCGTCTCGGCGGCGCTGCGGGTGCCGAGGGGCCGGGCGGTCGGCGTCGACCTGTGGCGGGCCGACCAGTCCGGCAACGGTCCCGAGGCGACGCTGCGCAACGCGTCCGCGGCCGGGGTCAAGGTCGAGGTCGAGACCGCGAACATCACCGCGCTGCCGTTCCCCGACGAGTCGTTCGACCTGGTCGTCTCGAACATCGTCGTGCACAACCTGAAGTCCTCCGACGACCGCGACCGCGCGATCGTCGAGGCCGTCCGGGTTCTGCGCCCCGGTGGCCGGCTGCTGCTCGCCGACCTGAACCACACCGTGCAATACCAGCGTCGCCTGCGGGAGCTGCCGGTGAGCGGCGTGTCGCGCCGGGGGCTGGGCTGGCGTCAGTGGTGGTCGGGCCCGTGGCTGCCGACCCACCTGGTCAGCGCGGTCAAGCGATAGCCACCACGGGAAAGGCGCCCCAGCCGGCCTTGTCGAGAATGTCGCGTACGGACGTCTCGACCGTGGCCGGGTGGGTGCTGACCCGGAAGCGCCGGATGCGGTCGTGGTCGTCGCGCGAATGGTAGAGGTCGACGAAGTCGCGCAGCCGGGACCGCCACTCGTCGGTGGGTTCACGCTCGGTCACGCGGGCCTTGAGCACGTCGACCGGGGCGGTCAGCTCGCAGATGAGGAGCCGGGCGCCGGGCACGGCTTCGCGCAGCAGCTCGACCTCGCCCTCGTCGGCCAGGACGGTGGGGATGATCAGCTTGAGGCCGGGCGCCGCCGCCAGGTAGTTCGGCCAGACGGCCCGCAGGTTGTCGCGCGGGAACTGCCGCCCGGGGTTGGGGTGGACGATGCTCAGGTCGTCGAGGTCGACCACCCCGTGCGCCACATCAGCCGCCCCCAGTGTCTCGGACAACGCGCGCGCGAGCGTGCTCTTGCCGGCCCCTGGAGACCCGTACAGCACAAGGACGTCGACCACGCCGCCATTGAACACGTCGCACCCGCCGCGGGCGATCGATTTTCCCTGACCCCCGGAACGGCGTCAGACGCGCGTCCAGACCGCTGTGTCCGGGGGCAGCATGAGCAGGCCGCCGACCGGGCCGCCCAGGTCGGGAGCGGAAGCCATCAGCAGCCGGTGCACCGGCACCGTGACCGTCTCCGTGCCCATGTTGATCCAACAGGTGATCGGCTCGGGGTCGCCGTGGTGGGCCGCCAGGTCGACGCGGACCACGCCGCCCTCGCGGGTCACCGTCGCCTGGCCTGAGCCGAGCGCCGGGTAGAGGTCGCGCAGCAGGATCGCCTGCTGATACATCGTCAGCGTCGACGACGGGTCGTCCAGCTGGCGGTCGACGGCGTAACCCGACCAGTCGGCGGGCAGCGGCAGCCACGGCTCGGCGCTGCCGGCCGCCGAGAATCCGGCCGCGGGGGCATCGGCCGTCCACGGCATCGGGATGCGGCAGCCGTCGCGGCCGGCCCGCTTGCCGCCGGAGCGGAAGAAGATCGGGTCGCGGCGGGCGGCGTCGGGCACCGTGGCCTCGGGCAGGCCGAGTTCCTCCCCGGCGTAGAGGTAGGCCGAGCCGGGCAGGGCCAGCATCAGCAGCGCGGCGGCGCGGGCGCGGCGCTCGCTGCCATAACGGGTGGCCTGACGGGCCTTGTCGTGGTTGCCGAGCACCCACGGCGCGGGCGCGCCGACCGCCGAGAACGCGTCGAGCGCCTCGGTGATCGTCTCGGCGAACGCCTCGGCGTCCCAGTCGCTCTTGAGCAGCCGGAACTGGAACGCGTGGTGCAGCTCGCCGGGCCGGGCATAGAGGCCGACCTGCTCCAGGTCGGCCAGCGACACCTCGCCGACCAGCATCTTCTCGTCGAAGTACTCGTTGCAGACGGCCCGCCAGCGGCGCCAGATCTGGTGCACGCGGGGCTGGTTGGTGGTCATCGCCTGCTCGGGGCCGTGCCCGAACAGGGTGGGGGAGTAGATGCCGGGATTGTCGCGGTAGGCGGGATCCTTGAACAGCCCGTACGCGACGTCGACCCGGAACCCGTCGACACCCAGGTCGAACCAGAACCGCAACGTACGGTCGAAGTCGTCCGCCACCTCCGGGTTGTCCCAGTTCAGGTCGGGTTGCTGCGGGGTGAACAGGTGCAGGTACCAGCGGCCGTCCGGCGTACGGGACCAGGCCGGCCCGCCGAACATCGACTGCCAGTTGTTGGGCGGCTCCTCCGAGGCCGGCATGAAGTGGTAGCGCGCCGCCTCGGGCGAGTCCGGGTCCGCCAGCGCACGCCGGAACCACTCGTGCTGGTCGCTGGTGTGGTTGGGGACGATGTCGAGCAGGATCCGCAGGCCCAGCGCGTGGGCGTCCTCGACCAGGGCCCGCACGTCCTCGACGGTCCCGTAGTCCGGGTCGACCGCCGTGTAGTCGATCACGTCGTAACCGCCGTCGGCGCCGCCCGACACGTAGTGCGGGGTCACCCAGACCGCGTTCACGCCCAGTTCGGCCAGGTAGGGCAGCCGCGCCCGCAACCCGGCGAAGTCGCCGACACCGTCGCCGTTCCCGTCCGCGAACGAGCGCAGGTAGACCTGGTAGACCACCGCGTCACGCCACCACGCGTCGCGGCGGACGTGCTCGGACCGGCACCTGTCTTCGATCGGCTCTGCTGACATGCCCGCACCGATCGGCCGCCCGGCCGCCGCGTCGCAGGGGTGCACCGAACGGCAACCGGTGTACGCCCGTGTCACTCTGGGAGGAGCCCACCCTGGAGGAAGCCATGTCGGATACGCGGCCACGAGGCGAGACCTTCGAGTACGCCGGCGCCACGGTCGAGCTCATCGACGCCGCCACGCTGCTCGCCGCGGCCCGGGTCAACCCGGTCGACCTGCTGCGCACCGCGACCTGGCCCGAGCCCGTGCAGCGCGTCGACCTCACCGTCTCCAGCGCCGACCGGCCGGGCGGGCCGGTGCACACGTTCGCGGCGTCGATCAGCACCGCCGAGGAGCCCCTGTCGAAGGAGCGCATCCGCAAGCTGGTGCTCGGCAACGACCCGGTCGGGCTGCTCCTGGCCAAACGCATCGAGGCGGGTGATCCGATCGCCACCCGGATCGTCGACGGGGTCGGGGCCGCGGCCGCCGCGGCGTACAAGAAACTCGGTCTTGACCGTCAGACCCAGCCGGTGACCAACCGGGAGCCGGGAACGCTGGCCGACGCGGTGGTGGGATTGCAGGCCGAGTTGACCTACGACGAGACCGGCACGGTCGTGCGGCTGCACGCCGAGGTGCCGCGCGACGAGGTCACCACCGCGCACCTGCAGGCGTTCGTCGGGTTGACCCTGCAGGCCGTGATCGAGCTGGCCGGCCCCGACGCGCTGACCGGCCGGCGGTTCGTGATCAGCCGCGAGAACCTGTCGAAGGAGGCGCCGACCACCCAGACGGTGACGCTCGACATGGTGGGCGGGCTGGCCGACGTGGTGTCCGAGCTGCGGCAGATCGCGGTGTCGTTCCGGCACCCCGAGGCGATGGCCCGGTGGGGCGCGCGCCGGCCCCAGGGCATTCTCATGTACGGGCCGCCCGGCACCGGCAAGACGATGCTGTCGCGGGCCCTGGCCAACGAGATCGGCGCCGACTTCCGCGAGATCCGTACGCCGGAGATCCTCGACAAGTGGCTCGGCGGCTCGGAACGCAACATCAAGCAGATCTTCCGCGACGCCCGCCGCTACCGGGTGCCCACGCTGATCCTGTTCGACGAGTTCGACTCGATCATCAGCTATGCCGGGGCCGGCGGGGACGCGGCCAGCCAGGCCATCAACGCGGTGGCCGGCATCTTCAAGCAGGAGATGAACGACCTGATCGAGGCCAACCCGAACGTGATCGTGGTAGCCACGACCAACTTCCCCCACCGGGTCGACGACTCCCTGATCCGCTCGGGCCGCTTCGACGTCAAGATCAGTGTGCCGAAGCCCGACGAGCCGTCGCGGGCCGAGATCTTCCGCAAGATGGTCCGCGGCCTGATCGCGGCCCACGAGGCCCCCGGTTTCCAGATGTTCGCCGACGACCTCGACCTGGCCGCCCTGGCCGCGGCGAGCCACGGCATGACCGGCGCCGACATCAAGGAGATCCTGCGCCGGGTGCAGCTCTCCAAGGCCATGCAGGACGCCCGTACGGGCGGACAGGTCTCCCCGATCACCACAGACGAGCTGCTGGCGAGCGTCAGAGAACTCCTCGGCCCGCGCTGACCCGGCCCTTTGTGACTGACTTGTGCCGACTCAGCCGGCGGCGACCTGTTCCTTGGTGGCCGGATCGCCGCCGGTCTGGTTGCCGCCGCCCCGGTTCTTCACCTGGTAGGTGACGGTTCCGGTGCCGGCGACGGCCACGACGAACGCGAGGGCCGCCGTAACCCACTGCCCGTCGGTGATGGAGCCGAACCCGCTGTGCTCACCCTGAAGCGCGGTGAGCAGCGACGACAGAAACGCGATGAGGCCGCTGGCCGCGGCCGAGAAGATTGCTTTCATAGCCATTGTTCCGACCCTCCTTCGGTGTCCGTTCAAGAGGAGGGCCGGGCCACCGTCTCAGATACTCCGGATTCCGTTCTCGTACGCGAAGATGACAATCTGCACCCGATCACGCAGCTGAAGCTTGGCCAGCAGCCGCCCGACGTGCGCCTTGACGGTGGCCTCACTGAGCGTCAACTCGCCGGCGATCTCGGTGTTGCTGAGACCACGAGCGACCAGCTCGAGCACCTCACGCTCCCGCGCGGTGAGCAGTTCCCGCAGCCGCTCGCCCTGATCCGCGACCGGCCCCGCCGGAAGCATCGGCGCGAACTTCTCCAGCAGCCGCCGAGTGACCGCCGGCGCAACCACCGCGTGCCCGCCCGCCACCGCCCGGACAGCCGACAACAGATCGGCCGGCGGCACATCCTTGAGCAGAAACCCGCTCGCCCCCGCCCGCAGAGCCGCGTACACATACTCGTCCAGGTCGAACGTGGTCAGCACGAGCACCTTGGCCGACCGCCCACCCTCGACTATGGCCCGGGTGGCGGCGATCCCGTCCATGACCGGCATGCGCACGTCCATGAGCACCACATCGGGTTCCAGCGCCCGCGTCATGCCGACGGCCTGCGCACCATCCCCCGCCTCACCGACCACCGTGAAGTCAGGCTGAGCCTCCAGCACAAGCCGAAACCCCAGTGACAGCAACGGCTGGTCATCCACCAGAAGCACCGAGATAGTCACGCCGTCACCGACTCCTCGTTCCCCGCCCGTGCGGGAGTCGCCAGCCGCTCATCATCCGTCTCGTTTCCCGTTGGTGCGGGTGGCAGCTCGTCGAACTCGAGCCGCACATGCACCCGCCAGCCCGCCCCGGGGCGCGGACCAGCCTCGACACGACCCCCGTACGCAGCGGCCCGCTCCGCCATCCCCACCAGACCGTGGCGGTTCGCGGGTTCCGGTTCGCGGGCCACCGCTCCGCCGCCGTCGTCCACCACCGAGATCTCCGCGCTGCCCGGCCCGAACACCAGCCGGACCTCCACACCGACCCGCGTCCCCACGTGCTTGAGCGTGTTCGTCAACGCCTCCTGCACAATGCGATAGACCGTGAGCCCGGCCGCCGGCCCCCAAGCCCCCGCGGCCCCTTCACGCACGAGCGTGACCCGCGGCCCCGCCCGCCGAACCCGATCGACCAGCGCATCCAGATCACCCAGCCCCGGCTGCGGCCCACGATCCGCCCCCGCCCCGATCCCGCCCAGCCCGCCGTTGCCGTTCTCGGCCGGCCTGTTCCCGCCGCTCCCCGACGGTCCACTGGGTCGGGACAGCCCGGTCGGCAGCTCGCTCACCGCGCTGCCGTTGCTCACTGCGCCACCGTTGCTCACCACGCCGTCTTCGTGCACCGCGTCGTCCTCGTGCAGCTCGCCGCTGTTGCTCACCGCGCTGTTTTCGCTCACCGCGCCGCCCTCGCCCGCCGCGCCGCTTTCGCTCAGCACGCCGCCCTCACGCAGCAGCCCGACGATCCGGCGCATCTCGGTCAGCGCCTGACGCCCGGTCGCCGAGACCTGGGTCATCACGGTCGCGGCCCGCCCCGGCGCCGCCGGAACGCTGGCCGCCGCCCCTTCGGAAAGAGCAACCATGACCGTCAGATGATGGGCCACCACGTCGTGCATCTCCCGGGCGATCCGGGCCCTCTCGTCGGCGACCGCGAGCCGGGCCCGCTGATCCCGTTCGATCTCGAGCCGCAGCGCGTGCTCCTCCAGCGCGGACAGATAGGCCTGCCGCGTCCGCTGGTTGATCCCGATGAGAGCGACCGCAACCGTCACGACCGACACCGCCGCGAACCCCGTCCAGGCCGTCGAATCCTCGGGCCGCCCGAGCAACCCGGCCAGGACGGTGAACCCCACAGCCGACCACGTGTGCACAGCCGACCGATTCCGGGCCACCGCGAACAGGGCCACCAACGGCACGAGGAAGATCGCCGGAGTGCGCGCCCCGAGCAGCCCGCCCAGCCCGATCAATGCGCACACCCCCCAGAACACCGCCACCGGCCACCGGCTGCGCCACAGCAGCGGCACGCAGGGCACAACCGCGGCCAGCCAGTCGAGCCAGGACGTGCCGGGCGAGGTCGCCCCGGTGCGTCCCGTCTGAATGACCAGACAGGCCACCGCGGTCAACACGGCAACCAGCGCGTCCATCGCCGCCCGGCGTCCGTCGCCGATCCTCATCAGTGGCCTCCTCCCGATGGCGGTTGCGCTCCCGACAGCTCTCGTGCTGAACTCTCCCGTGCCGAGCCCCGCCCGGCAACGAGGATCTTCCAGGCCTGTGGACAAACCAGCGCCTGTGGATAACTCGATTCGGCGGGTGGCCGACGTTTTAGGGTGGGGGACCCCCGGTCGGGTGGGTTGGGGTAGTTGCCCCTACCGACAGGACCAAGATCGACCCACCCGGTGATCACGCAACAGAGCTAGCGAGATCGACGCGGCCGACGATCACGTGACAACCCGAGCGAGCGGTACCAGCCGGGTGAGCGGAACGGCCCGGGCGACCGGAACGAGCCGAGCGACCGGGAACGCGCCGAGCGACCAGAGCAAGCTGGGCGAGCGGAACGGGCCGGGCGACCAGACCAAGCCGAGCGACCGGAACGAGCCGAGCGACCGGAACAGGCCGAGCGATCAGACCAAGCCGACCGATCACGGATCCCGGCGCCACATCATCACCGCGCCCGCGGCCAGCACCACCCCGACCCAAACCACCAAAGCCACCGCCGCCGGCCGCGCCGCCAACATCTGCGTCGGATCACCGGAAGACGTGTCCGTATAAAGGGCCTGCGCCAACGCCACCGGCGTATACCGCACCACCTTCTCACCCAGATCGTTCGGCAACGCCGCCCCCAACAGGGCCGGCAACACCAGGATCGCCAACACATAGCCGGTGATCGCCGCCGCCGTGTGCCGGATCAACGCGCCCAGCCCCAACCCCAGCAGAGCCAGCATCACGGGCGCCACCGCCGCCCCGACCAGGTGGTCACCGACGCCGGGCAGCGGCCCCCACACGGCCCGGAACACCACGGCCGACAACAAAACGACCACGGCCATCACCGGCAGCGCGAACCCGGCCAGCACGATCCCTTTGGCCCACAGCACCGGCAACCGGGCCGGCACGGCGGCGAACGTCGCCCGGACCAGGCCCGAACCGTACTCGCCGGTGATCATCACGATGCCGGCCACGCCCAGGACCAGGGAGATCACGTCGATACCCAGGTAGGGGGTGGACGACGACGGGTCGGTCGCCCGGGCCGCGATCGCTGCCGACAGGCCGACCGTGGCCGCCGCCGACAGGGCGAACAGGAGCCATGTGGAGCGCAGCGCCAGGAACTTCGTCCACTCCGAGAACATCACGCGCGGGAACGTCACTCTCATGCCGTCAGCTCCATGTACGCCTGTTCCAACGTGGCCCGCCGCGGCGTCAGCTCGTGCAGCACGACCCCCTCGGCCGCGGCTGTCACGCCGATTTCCGGTGCGGGCAGGCCGGCCACGGACAGCAGCCCGGTCTCCGGCGACGAGACGGTCGCGCCTCGGGCGGCTAGAGCCGATTGCAGCCGTACGGCGTCAGGGGAGCGCACCGTCACCGAGGCCGGCGCCACCCGGGCGATCAGTTCGTCCACGGTCGTGTCGGCCAGCAAGCGTCCGCCGCCGATGATCACGAGGTGGTCCGCGGTCACGGCCATCTCGCTCATCAGGTGGCTGGAGACCAGCACCGTACGGCCGTCGGCCGCGAGCTCGCGGATGAGCGTGCGGACCCACAGCACCCCGTCGGGGTCGAGCCCGTTGACCGGCTCGTCCAGGATCACCACGGCCGGGTCGCCGAGCAGGGCGGCCGCGATGCCGAGCCGCTGACCCATGCCGAGCGAGAACGTCCCGGCCCGCCGCTTCGCCACCGCGGCGATCCCGGCCTGTTCGAGCACCTCGCCGACGCGGCCGCCGGGGATGCCGTGGGTGCGGGCGAGGGCGAGCAGGTGCGTACGGGCGCTGCGTCCTCGATGGATCGAACGGGCCTCGAGCAGGGCGCCGACCTCACGCAGGGGTGCCCGGTGGTCGCGGTACCGCTTGCCGTTGACCAGCGCCTGCCCGGAGGTGGGCCGGTCCAGCCCGACGATGGCGCGCATGGTGGTGGACTTGCCGGCGCCGTTGGGGCCGAGGAAGCCGGTCACCCGGCCGGGCTCGACCGTGAACGACAACCCGTCCACCGCGGTCGTCGATCCGTAGCGTTTGACCAGGTCATGTACTTCAATCATGGATCCGACGCTACGAATCGGGCCGCCCGCTGGGAACCACCCACGGTCGCGATCGCCGGCCCCGCCGCGTACGACTCAGGTATCGCCGAGCGTCTTCGCCAGACTGGCCCGGCACTTCGCCGTGGAGGGGTGGCCGCGGCCGAGCGTCTGCTCGAACCCTCGCAGGGTCTCCCGCAGCATCGCGGCCGACTCCTCGAGCTGACCGTTCTCCCGGTAGCAGACCCCGAGGTTGTGACCGGACTGCAGGGTGTCGGGATGTTCCGGGCCGAGCACCCGCTGCCGCCGACGCAGGTTCTGCTCGTGCAAGGCGACCGCCTCGGCCGGGTCGCTGCTGCTCGCGGCCAGGTTGTTGCGGATGGTCAGGGTGGACGGGTGATCCTGGCCGAGGCTGTTCTCGGCGAGGCGGAGGGCCTCCTGATTCATGCGGAGGGCCTCGGCGCGCCGCCCGGCTGCCAGATGGGCCGCGGCGTGGTTGACCAACGAGGGGAGAGTGTCGGGCCGCGCCTCCAGAGCGCCCTCGGCGTCGCCCAGCTCCAATGCGATCATGGCGAGGTTGTTCCTCGCCGCGAGGGTGTCGGGGTGGTCGGGGCCGAGCACCCGGGCCGAGGCCTGGAACGCCTGGGTCTGCCGGTCGAACGCCTCCCGGTGGCGGCCCAGGGACCACAGGGAGATCGCGACGTGACTGGCCCGGGCGAGGGTGTCGATGTGATCCGGGCCGAGCAGGCGCTCCGAGTCGGCGAGGACGGCCAGCTGGATCCGCAGGGCGTAGTCGTAACTGCCCTGGTGGTAGAGGCGGAGCGCGTAGTCACTGCGTTCGAACAGACCCTGCTCGCTCATCCGCCGACGATAACGGAGCCGCCGGTTTCGCGATGTCCCGCCAGGGCAGCAGGACCGAGCTGGCCAGCACGCCCAGTCCACACACCAGCAGCGCGGTCCGCAGGCTGGTCACCGCGGCCAGCGCGCCGCCGAGGGCGATACAGATCGGTTGCACCGTACGGGAGGTGATCTGCCAGCCGGCGAGGACGCGGGACAGGTAGCCGTCGGCGGTCTCGGTCATGCGGTAGACGGCGAAGGCCGGGTTGAACACGCCCGAGCCGAACAGCGCCAGGAACTCGATCACGATGATGAGCACCAGCCCGGTCACGCCCGCGGGCAGGAACGCCAGTGCCCACAGCCACAGTGCGCGGCCCACACCCGAGACGAGCAGCACCCGGCGGCGGCCGAAACGGGCCGTGAGGGGACGCAGGGCGAGGGCACCGAGCACGCCGCCCAGGCAGGGGATGCCCCAGGCGATGCCGTACTGCCAGGGTGCGAAGCCGAGGTCGCGCAGCATCAGCACGGTGAGCAGGGGCGAGGCGGCCATCATGGCGCCGCCGAACAGCTGCGAGTTGACGAACAACGCCCGCAGGCCGCGGTGGCCCAGGATGTAGCGCCAGCCGGCGGTGATCTCGGACAACCGACGGCGCGATGCGTCCGGCACCGAAGGGCGAGGTTCCGGCGTACGGAGGGAACGCACCCCGACCGCCGAGAGCAGGAAGCTCACCGCGTCGGCCGTGATGGTCCACGCGACCCCGAAGAGCGAGGTGAGCGCGCCGCCGATGGCCGGGCCCGAGCTGTACGCGGTCCAGAAGGTCGCCTCGAAACGGCCGGTCGCCGCCTCCCGGTCCTCCGGTGGGACCAGGGCTTTGAGGTGGGCGCCGCCGGCCGCGGTGAAGGCGATGGCCGCCACCGACTGCACGACCGCCACCACGCAGAGCTGGGCGTAGGACAACACGCCGGAGAGCATCGCCACCGGGACGCTGACGACGGCCAGGAAGCGGACGAGGTCGGCGCCGATCATCACCGGGCGTTTGCGCCGGTACTCGATCCAGGGACCCATGGGCAGGGCCAGCAGCGCCGCCGCGATGCCGCCGAACGCCGCCAGCAGCGACACCTGGAGTTCGGAGACGTCGAGCACGAGCACCGCGACCAGCGGCAACGCGCCGAACCCGATGCCCGTTCCGAATTCACTGATCGCGTACGCCGACCACAGCCGGCGGAAATCGGAGCCCAGCGCCACCGGGGCACCCTACCGGGCCGCGACCTCCGGACCGTGGAAGGCGGGCTCCGCCACGGGCCGCCCGAAGTGGTAACCCTGGGCGTAGCGGTAGCCCAGCTCGAACAGCGACGCCGCCTGCTCGGCGGTCTCGACTCCCTCGGCCACCGCGCTCAGGCCGAGACCGTCGCTGACCTGGATCAGCGCGGTGGCGATGACCGCGTGCCGGCCGGCCTCGGTGATGTTGTCGACGAACGACTTGTCGACCTTGAGTACGTCGACCGGCACGGTCTGCAGCAGCGTCAGCGAGGAGTGGCCGGTGCCGAAGTCGTCCAACGCGATCTTCACGCCGAGCTCGTGCAGTTCCTCGACGGCCCGTACGGCCACCCCGCCGCCGAACACCGCGGTCTCGGTGACCTCGACGATCAGGCAGTCCGGGGCCATCCGGTTGCCGGCCAGGGCGTCCGCGACGACCGCGGCGAAGCCGGGCTCGGCCAGCTGCCGGGCCGACACGTTCACGCTGATCCTGGTCGGGGCGGCGGCGCCGTGGGTGGCCTGCCACCGCACGAACTGGGCGCAGGCGGTCCGCAGGATCCACTCGCCGAGCTCGACGATCAGGCCGTTGCGCTCGGCCACCGGCACGAACTCGCCCGGGCTGACGAAGCCGCGCACCGGGTGCGTCCAGCGGACCAGCGACTCCACGTAGCGGGTCTCACCGCCCGGCAGCGACACGATCGGCTGGTAGACCAGGTGGAACTGGCCGGTGTCGAGGGCGGCCCGCATCTCGGCGCCCAGACGGGCCTCCTCGTCGGCCCGGTCGTCGAGCTCGACCGCGTAGCGGCGGAAGCGGGCCTGGGAGGTCTTGGCCGCGTACATCGCGACGTCGGCGCGGCGCAGCAGGTCGAGCGGGTCGCCGCCGTCGGCGATGCCGATCGCGGCGCCCACCAGCAGCTCGTGCCCGTCGACCTCGAACGGCTGCCGCAGCGCGCCGGCCAGCCGGTCCACGACGGCGCCACCCTCCTCGACGGTGGCGTCGGACAGCAGCAGCGCGAACTCGTCGCCGCCCATCCGGGCCAGCACGCCCTCGCCGTTCAGTTCGGCGCTGAGCCGGGCCGCGACAGCGATCAGCAGGTGGTCGCCGACGGCGTGCCCGAGCCGGTCGTTGACCTGTTTGAAGCCGTTGAGGTCGAGCAGGCACACCTGGGGTGTGCCGGTGGCGGCCGCGGTCCGGAGTTGCAGCTCGAGCAGGCGGCGGTTGGCCAGGCCGGTCAGGTCGTCGCGCATGGCGAGCTCTTCGAGCCGGGCCGACTGGCGCTGGGTCTGGCCGACGAACCCGCCGAGCCGGGTGACCACGAGCAGGAACAGGACGACCGCGCCGATGCCGATCGCCACCCAGTTGATCGTCTCGCCGCGGACGCCCTGGACGAACAGGACCGTCGGCACCATCATCGTGACGCCGCCGAGCAGCACCAGGCGGCCGCGCCCGAAGTGCGCCTGGCCGGTCCGCCGGCCGATGTCACGCATCGACGGGTGCACCGCCGCGCCCGCCCACAGCACGTACGCCAGCATGAAGCCGACGTTGATGATGCTGCCCGAGTAGTTCGTGAACGCCTCGGTCAGGCTCCAGCCCACGTCGCAGGTGAAGTTGAGGGCGCAGCCGAGCGCGAGCAGCCACAGGCTCGTCTGCCGGGCCCCGGAGCGGCTCAGCAATCGGGTCACCACGGCGCACATGAGCACGTCGAACGTGGGGTAGCCGACCGTGACCAGCCGTTCGAGCAGAGGAGTGCCCGCGTCGCCGAGGGTCGGCTGGATGACGAAGATCCAGAAGATCAGGCCGACGCCGGTGGCGATGATCGCGGCGTCGATCACCCCGGCGCTCTCCCGGCGCCCGGAGCCGCGCGAGATCATCAGCAGGCCCGCGAAGAGCAGCGGATACGCGGAGAAGTAGATGACGTCGTCCCAGTACGGGAACGGGTGGTGGCCGAGGAAGAAGCCGGTCACCTCGTAGACGATGTCCGCGGTGACGTAGCAGATCGTCCCGGCCGCGAAGATCCACCAGCCGCGCCGGGCGGCCGGTCGGTTACGACGGATGCCGGCCACGATGACCGCGAACGACAGCACGCCGAGCCCGTTGTAGACCGCGGCGGCCGAGACGTCGCCGTCCGGGAGCAGCAGGTAACCGGCGCAGACCAGCACGCCCGCCGCCATCCAGCTCCACCACAGTCGCATCAATCGTCGGATCGACCGATTCGTGAAGAGCCTGAAGATTCGTGGGTTGCTACGCCGGTGCGGCCCGTTCCACCAGGGTTGCCGTGTCGGCTCCGGAGCCGAGGGTGCCGAACGTGGTGCCCCAGTCGCCGCCCAGCCGGCTCGCGCAGAAGGCGTCGGCGACCGCGGGCGGGGCGAACCGGACGAGCAGGGACGCCTGGAGCACGAGGGCCATCAGCTCGACAACTCTCCTCGCGTCTGATTCATCCGGTTTGAGGGACTTCAACGCGAGAACAGCCGCGTCCAGATGGCGGTCGGCGCCGGTGACCAGCTCATCGTGAAAGGCGTCCAAGCTGTCCGGCGACCGCTGCAACGTCCGGAGAACATCGAGAGCCTGGACGTTCCCGGAGCCCTCCCAGATCGAGTTGAGCGGCGCGTCCCGATAGAGGCGGGGCAGCCCCGAATCCTCGACGTAGCCGTTGCCGCCCAGGCATTCCAGGGCCTCACCGACCACGGCCGGCTGCCGCTTGCACACCCAGTATTTACCCACGGCGATCGCGAGGCGCTTGAACGCCTGTTCGTCGCGGTCGACCGCCCCGGCCAGCCGCATCGCCAGCACGGTGGCGGCCTCCGACTCGAGGGCCAGGTCGGCCAGCACGTTGCGCATGACCGGCTTGTCGATCAGGGGCCCGCCGAACGCGCTGCGGTGCCGGGTGTGGTGGACGGCCTGGGTCAGCGCGGCCCGCATGCCCGAGGCCGAGCCGGTCACGCAGTCGAGCCGGGTCATCGCGACCATCTCGATGATCGTGCGGACGCCCTGGCCCTCGCCGCCGACCAGCCACGCGACCGTGTCGTCGAACTCGGGCTCGCTGCTGGCGTTGCTGCGGTTGCCCAGCTTGTCCTTGAGGCGCTGGATGCGGAATGTGTTGCGGGTGCCGTCGGGCAGCACACGCGGCACGAGAAAGCAGGAGAGACCCTTGGGCGCCTGCGCGAGCACCAGGAACAGGTCGCACATGGGGGCGCTGGTGAACCACTTGTGCCCGCGCAGCCGCCACGTGCCACCGCCGGCCGGGGTGGCCACCGTCGTGTTGGCGCGCACGTCCGAACCGCCCTGCTTCTCGGTCATGCCCATGCCGGCGAGCAGGCCCGCCTTGGCCGAAGGGGTGCGCAGACCCGGGTCGTACGTGCGGGAGGTGAGCCGTGGCTCGTAGAGGCCGGACAGGTCGGCGGCGTGACGCAGCGCCGGGACGACGGCGTAGGTCATCGAGATCGGGCAGGAGTGGCCGGCCTCGACCTGCGACCACACGTAGAGCCCGGCGGCGCGTGCGACGTGCGAGCCCGGGCGGGTGTCGGCCCACGGCGCTGCGGCCAGGCCCTCGCCGACCGCGACCTCCATCAGCCGGTGCCACGACGGGTGGAAGTCGACCTCGTCGATCCGGTGGCCGTAGCGGTCGTGGGTCATCAGGCGCGGCTCGTGACGGTTCGCCTCGTCGGCCCACCGCTGCGCCTCGGCCGTGCCCGCCAGCTTGCCCAGCCGGTGCAGGTCGTCGGCGGCCCAGGACGCTCCCTCGCGGGCGACGGCCGCAAGCAGGGCCGTGTCGGCCGCAACGTCATAGCCGACCAGCGGGGGCGCCTGGTTGAACACCTCGTGCGTCACCTTCGCAGCCTACCGCCGAGTAACCAGGCGCTGGAAGGCTCCGCACGCGCGGCCGTCGGGGGTGCCGTCCCGGGCCGCCGCGTGCGGAGCGCGCACAACATCGCATATCCGCCGGCTATCCGGAGTGTCGGAAATCCGTCCGCTGATGGCAGGGTGGTGGGCGCTATGGTCGGGCGTTGCGAAGCGGAGGGGGAACGGTTGACCACGACGGCGGCCGACATGCTCGCCCGGCTGGCCGAGGCCCGGTCGATCGCCGCCGCCGCGGGGCGCGACGACCTCGTGGAAAGGCTCGATCACGCGTCGAGCGCCCTCGGGGCGGGCGCCGAGACCGCCGTGGCCGTGGTCGGCGAGTTCAAGCAGGGCAAGAGCACCCTGGTCAACGCGCTGCTGCGCACCGACCTGTGCCCGGTCGACGCCGACATCGTCACCGCGCTGCCGACGATCCTGCGGTTCGGCCGTCCGCCGTCGGCCGCGCTCACCGGCGAGAACGACGACCGTACGCCGATCGAGCTCGGTGAGGTCCAGAAGCACATCACCGGCGAAGCCGGCCAGGAGGCGCGGGCGGTCGAGATCCGGATCGACCGGAGGCTGCTCGGGGCCGGTCTCGCCATCGTCGACACGCCCGGGGTGGGCGGCCTCGACTCCGCCCAGGGCAACCTCACCCTGGCCACGCTCACCATGGCGGGCGCGGCCCTGTTCGTCACCGACGCCGCCCAGGAACTCACCGCACCGGAGGTCGACTTCCTGCGCCGTACGGTGGAACGCTGTCCCCGCACGGTCGTCGTGCTGACCAAGACCGATCTGCACGTCGAGTGGCGCCGCATCGTGGAGATCGACCAGGGCCACCTGCGCCGGGCCGGGCTCGACCTGCCCGTCGTGCCGGTCTCGTCGTTCCTGCGGATGCGCGCCCAGGCCCGCGACGACACCGACCTGAACGCCGAGTCGGGTTTCCCGCGGCTGGTCGAGCTCCTGCGTACGGAAATCGCCGGAAGCGCCGCCGAGGCCCGGGTCACCGCCGCCCGCGCCGAGCTCACCTTCGTCGCCGCCCAGCTCCGCGAACGTCTCGACGCCGAGGAGGCCGCGGCCGGCGACCCGGGGCTGCACGCCCGCTACGCCGAACGCGCCCGCCGCAGTGAGTCCCTGGCCGGCGGCACGTGGCAGGTCGTGCTGCAGGACGGCATCCAGGACCTCGCGGCCGACGTCGACCACGACCTGCGTGAACGGCTGCGCCTGCTGATCCGCCAGGGCGAGGAGATCCTGGCCTCCTCCGACCCCCGCGAGACCTTGCAGGACTTCCAGGCGTGGGCCGCGCGTGAGGCCGCCCGGGCCGCCGCCGACAACCTGATGCTGCTGGTCACCCGGGCCGAGCAGCTGGCCGGCGAGGTCGCCGAGCGGTTCGGCATGGAGGCGCGCGACATCAGCGCCACCCTGCCGGTGCTGCGCACCAACACCGACAAGGCCCGGCAGATCACCCTCACGTTCGACAAGTCCGGCATGCGGCAGTTCCTCGGCGCCTTCACCGCGGCCCGCGTCGCGTACGGCGGTTTCTACCTGCTCGGCGCGGTCGGTGCGCTGTTCAGTGTGGCCTGGGCGGCGCCGCTCGGACTGCTGGCCGGGGTCACGCTCGGGCGCCGCCTGGTCAAGGCCGAGAAGGAACGTCAGGTGCAGCAGCGCCGGGCCCAGGCCGGTCAGGAACTTCGCCGGTACGTCGACGAGGTCGGCTTCCACGTCGGACGGGACAGCCGGGAGGCCGTACGCCGCACCCAGCGCCTGCTGCGCGACGAGTTCGCCACCCGGGCCCGCGAACTCAGCCGCTCCGCCCACGCCGCCGAGGCCGTGGTCCGCGAGGTGGCCGCCCTCGCCGAGCCGCAGCGCCGCCACCGGGCCACGTCGCTGCGGGAACAGCGCCTGCGGCTCGATCGGCTGGCGTCGTGAACCTCCTCGCCCAGACCCGCGACCTGCTCGACCGGGCCGTCGCCGCCACCGGCGACCCGCGGCTGGTGCGGGCCCGGCGCCGCCTCGACGAGCCGCTGCGGGTGGCCATCGCCGGCAAGCTCAAGGCCGGCAAGTCGACGCTGCTCAACGCGCTGATCGGCGAGGAGCTGGCCGCCACCGACGCGGGCGAGTGCACCCGGGTCGTCACCTGGTACGCCGACGGTCCCGCGTACGCCGTCACGTCGTACCTGCGCGACGGCACCGCCGAGGCGAGACCGTTCACCCGGCGCGACGGCGCGGTCCGCATCGACCTGGGCCGCCCGGCCGCCGACGTCGACCGCCTCGAGGTCCGCGTCCCCAGTGCCCGCCTGCGCCGCCACACCCTGATCGACACGCCCGGCATCGAATCCCTGTCGGCCGACGTGTCGGCCCGCACCCACACGTTCCTCAACCGCGACGGCCGGGCCGACGCCGTCATCTACCTGCTGCGCCACCTGCACGGCGGCGACGTGCGCTTCCTGGAGGCCTTCCACGGCGGCGGCGAGGGCGGCACCTCGGTCAACGCCATCGGCGTGCTGTCCCGGGCCGACGAGATCGGCGGCTGCCGCCTCGACGCCATGACCGCCGCCGACCGGGTCGCCGACCGCTACACCGCCGACCTGCGGTTGCGCCGGCTCTGCCCGGTCGTCGTGCCGGTCGCGGGCCTGCTCGGCGCGGCCGGGGCCACCCTGCGCGAGGAGGAGTTCCGCACGCTGGCCCAGGTCGCGGCGCTGCCCATGGACCACATCGTCGAGCTGCTGCTGACCGCCGACCGGTTCGCGGCCGGCAGCGAGCAACGTCGCCACGTGCTCACCCGGGTCGGCCTGTTCGGCGTACGGCTGAGCACCCGCCTGATCCACGAGGGCGTGGTCACCGACTCGGCCGGGCTGGCCGCGGCCCTGACCGAGCACAGCGGCATCACCCGCCTGCGCGACCTGCTGCGCACCCACCTCGAGGGCCGGGCCGGGGTGCTCAAGGCCCGCAGCGCCCTGGCCGCCCTCGACGCCTGCCTCGCGCCCGGCTCACCCCTGGTCGCCGACGCCGAACGGATCCGGGCCGGCGCCCACGAGTTCGTCGAGCTGCGCCTGCTGCACCAGCTGCGCTCGGGCCGGCTCACCCTGGCCGACGACCGGCGGGCCGAGATGGACCGTCTGCTCGGCGGTTCCGGCGGCGGGGTCTCCGAGCGGCTCGGCCTCACCGGGGCAGACGACGCCGGTGCGGCGGCCCGTGAGGCCCAGGCCCGGTGGCAGCGCCTGGCCGAGCACCCGCTGTCCAACCGCGACCTGCGCACGGCCGCCCGCGCGGTGGCCCGCACCTGCGAGGGGATCGTGGCCGGTCAGAACCAGCAGGGGTGACCCTCACGGGCGCCGGGCGCGGTCAGCACGGTCTCTCCGGTGCCGTCCGGTTTCATGATCACGATCTGCGGTTTGTCGTACGAGCCGCGCGTGAACGCGAACCACTTGCCGTCCGGTGACCAGGTCGGGTCCATCTCGCGTTCCGGGCTCGTGGTCAGCCGCCGCGGCGCGGTCTTGGCCAGCTTGTCGATGATCCAGATGTCGGAGTTGCCGTCGGGGCTCTCGCGGGTGAACAGGATGAAGCTGTCGTCGGGGGAGAGCGCCGGGTCGACCGCCGGCCCGTGCTTGGGCTCGGTGATGCGCCGCCCGGGCTCCTCCAGCTTGACGGCGTTGATCACGTAGATCAGCTTCTGCTTGGCCCGCCACACCCAGTAGACGATGGCCTTGCTGTCGATGGTCCAGAACGGGTCGTCCTTGTCGGCCTCCGAGAACGTGATCTGCTCGGGTTCGCCCCCCTCGACCGCGATCCGGAAGATCTGGTTGTACTTGCCGACCTTCTTCATGTACGCGATCCGCGTGTCGTCGCCCGACCACGTGGCCCGGCTGTTGGCGACCCCGGTGACCAGCGTGCGGCGGTCGCTGCCGTCCTTGTTCACGATGACGATGTCGTTGGTGTTGTCGGCGTTGGCATGCGTGATCGCGATCCGGTCCCGCCGGTGCGACCAGCGGGGCAGCAGGTCACCCGGTTCGGTCCCGGCCAGTTCCGTCCGTTCGGTGCCGGTGCCCGGCGTGAACGAGACCACCTTCGACACCCGGTTGGCGCTGTCGGCGGCGCCGGTGTCGACCCGCACGAGAATCGCGGCGTCGGTCGGGTAAGGCGGCGGCGGGCTCGCGGAGGTCGGCGGGACGCTGGGGCCGCTCGCGGTCTGCCCGCCACCCTTCTCGCGGTTGTTGTAGGCCACCACACCCACGACACCCCCGACGACCAGCACCACCGCCAGCCCCGAGGCGAGCGCGAGGCGGCGGCCGGTCCGGCGGGGGCGGGGCGGCTCGAGGTCGGTCGGTTTCCCTTTCCCGTACGGCTCCCGGCCGCCCCAGACTGCCGGAGTCCGCGGCTCCACCCCGTACGGCCCCGGCGGCACTCCCGGACCCGACCCGTAGGGCGGCCTGCCCGCGTCGCCACCGTTGGGCGGCGGCGCCTGGTTTCCCCCGTACGGCGGCGCTCCCGCACCCCCGCTGTAGGGCAACGCCCCCGCATCGCCACCGCCGGGCGGCGTTCCCACACTCCCGCTGTAGGGCGGTGTCCCCGCATCGCCACCACTGGGCGGTGCTCCTACACTCCCGCTGTAGGGCGGTGCCCCCGCATCGCCGCCGTAGGCCGCTTCCGCACCACCGCCGTAGGGCGGCGCTCCGGCACTCCTGCTTGAGGGCGGTGCCCCCGCCAAGCCACCGCCGGGAGGCGCACCCGGGTTGTCGTAAACCGGCGGCACCTGGCCTCCGCCATAGGGAGTCGCGGCGTCGTGCGGCGCTACCGGGCTCGCGTCGAAGGCTGTGCGCGCGAGCGGCTCCGACGCCGGATCCGTGGGGAAGGCCGTCGTGTGCGCGAGCGGCTCCGATGACAGGTTCGCGCCGGGGATCGAGGCGGCGCCGCGCTGGAAGGCCACCGGCCCGTTGGCCCCCGCCCGCTGCGGCGGCGCCGGGAACGGTTGCGTCGGCATCACCCGCGTCGGGTTCAGCGGCGGCTGCCCAGCGTCGCCCGAGTCCGGTTGCTCGGCGTACGGCGTCGTCGGTTGCTCGCCATAGGGCGTCGACGGCTGCTGTCCGTACGGCGGAGTTGCCTGTTCCGCGGGCGACGGCGCGACCGGCGCGACCGGCGTGACCGGGAACGGCGACGTCGGGGCCGGCATCGGGAACAGGCCCCCGGTGGCGAGCGCCGCGCCCAGCGCGATGCTGTGCTCCGGATGCGGGTCGGCGATCACCGGGCGACCGAACTCCTCGCCCAGCAACTGCCCCACGATCGGGATCCGCGACGACCCGCCCGCCAGCAGCACCGCGCTGACCTGCCCGGCGTCGAGCCCGGCCGAGCGCAACGCCCGGCGGGTGGCGGTCACCGTGTCTTCCAGGGCGGGCGCGATCATCGATTCCAGTTCGGACCGGTTGAGCCGCACCCGCGTGTGCAGCCCGGGCAGCGCCACCGGAATCTCGGCCTCGGTGTCGAACGACAGCGCCTCCTTGGCCTCGACACAGTCGCGCCGCAGCCGGGCCAGCGCGGCCACGACCTCGGGATCGTCGGCGTCGAGTTCCAGCGCGGCGTCGCCGAGCGCGCCGACCACGTGGGCGAACACGGCCTCGTCGAAGTCGGCCCCGCCCAGCTGCTCGATGCCCTCGGGCTCGCCCAGCAGCGTGAACCCGTCGCCGTCACGCCGTAGCAGGGCCACGTCGAACGTCCCGCCGCCCAGGTCGTACACCATGACGGTCTCTCCGGACGCTATTCGGCGGGCGGTCGCGTGGTGCAGGGCGGCGGCCTCGGGTTCCGTACGGAACGTCACGTTTTCGGCGTCGGCCAGCCGGACGGCCTGCTCGAACTGCTCGCGCTTGTAGGGACCCCAGTTCGCCGGGTGGGTCAGCGTGATCGACGACGGGGGCGCCTCGCGCTGCCGGGTGACCTCGTCGAGCACGTGGCGCAGCAGCCGGCCGGTGAGCGCGTGGGCCGAGAACGGGGTGCCGCCGACCAGGATCGGCACCGGGTCGCCGATGCGGCGCTTGAACTCGCGGGCCAGGCGGGACGGCTCGGCCAGCCCCCGGCGCTCGGCCGCGTCGCCGATCAGCAGCCCGCCGTCGGCCCGGACGAACACCAGCGACGGGATCTCGGCGCGACGGCCCCCCAGCCGTACGACGGAAGCTTGTCCGCCCTGGTCACACACGGCAGCCGCCGTCTGGGTCGTGCCGAGGTCGATGCCGAGGCCGTAGGTCCGCTCCACGCCGAGGATTTTCGCACCCGGGTGCGACATTCCGACGCTGCCCGAACGGGTAACTACGCCCAGGGAAGGGCCGGATGTACGACAAGATGGATCGAGAGGCAGCCATCCCTATCCAAGATCCACTTCTGACCTACGGAGTTCATCTTGCCGAAACCTCTGGCCGCGCGCCGCTGGGTAGTGTCCCGTCATTCTCGACAACGTTGACCCCTTCATCGGCACCGCGGCGACGGACCTGCCTCCCGCCCGCGGACTGGCCGCCACCTGGTGGTTCCCGAAACCTCAGGTCGGCAACACCCACCCGGGTGCCACCGCGCCGCTCGGCATGGTCTCGGCCTGCGCCTATTCGGGGGCCTACCCGACCGGTTACGGGCTCTACACGAAGAACACCGAGGGCGTCCCCGAGACGATGTTCGACCGGATCCAGGCGTCCGGGTTCACCCACTTCCAGCAGTCCGGCACCGGCGCGATCCGCAAGTACTACAACTACGTGCGCGTCACCCCGATGGTGCAGCCGCTGGACGACCTCGGGCAGTCCTGGGACCTGCACGACGAGACGGCCGAGGCCGGCTACTACGCGGCCACCCTCGACACCGGCATCCGCAGCGAGATCACGGTCGGCGACAAGGTCGCGGTGCACCGCTACACGTTCCCCGCCGCCAGCAGCGCCCGGGTGGTGCTCGACCTGTCCTGCGGCGGCCTGGCCACCGAGCTCGGCCGCACGATCCCGCTGCGCGCGCAGATCGAAAGCATGGGTCACGGCCGCGCCCAGGGCACGGTCGTCATGGAGGGCGTGCCGCTCTCGGTCTATGTCGAGGTCGACAGCCCCAACTGGCGGCAGATGCTCTGGTACGACCGGCGGCTGATCGACGGCGGCACCCGGCTCGACTTCGACAGCATCCGGCACACCAACCTGCGCCCCTTCGGCATGCTGTTCCGCGGCTCGGCCCGCGCCGGCCAGACGATCGAGGTCCGGATGGGCTTCTCGCTGCGCGGGTGCGACCAGGCCCGCGAGAACCTGCGGCGCGAGTGCGGCGACGACAGTCCGGCCTTCACCGCCGTACGGGCGAAAACGCGGGCCAAGTGGCGCGAGCACTTCGACAAGGTCCAGGTCGACGGTGGCACTTCCGCCCGCCGCACGGTGTTCGGCACCGCGCTCTATCACGCGCTGGTCAAGCCGTGTTTCGCCGACGACGAAAGCCCGTTCTGGCCCAATTCCGGCCCGTACGCCTTCGACGTCTGCACCATGTGGGACATCTACAAGACGCAGATCCCGCTGCTGTCCGCGCTCGTGCCCGACCGGGCCGCCGACCTGCTCGAATCGCTGATCCGGGTGTGCGAGGAGGAGGGCAACTTCCCGATCGGCTACCGCATGGCCCGCGGCGCCGACCGGTTCTTCCGCCAGGCCAGCGCCCTCGCCCACACCGCCCTGGCCGACGCCCACGCGCTCGGGCGGGCCCCGATCGACTGGGCCTGGGCGCTCGTGCACATGGTCGACGACCTGCGCCGCATGTACGGCGAGGACTTCTACGAGCACGGCGTGGTCCACCCGATCACCCACACCCTCGACCTCGCGTACGGGTACCACTGCACCGCCCGCGTGGCGCGCGCCCTGGGCGACCGCCGCCTGGCCGCCGATCTGGAGGAGCGCAGCCGGGGCTGGGTCAACGCGTTCGACCCGGTCACCGGCCTGCTGCGCGACTCAGAGTTCTACGAGGGCGGCAAGTGGAACTACTCGTTCCGGCTGCTGCACGACATGCGCGCCCGCATCGACCTGGCCGGCGGCGACAACGCGTTCATCGGCAAGCTCGACCGCTTCTTCGGCTACGGCGCCGAGCCGGTCAAGCAGCCCGGTCAACGCCCGCCCGCGGCCGAGATGCAGGCCGGTTACGCGCTCAAGCGGTTCGAGGGCCTGAACAACGAGCCCGACATGGAAGCGCCCTGGGCCTACCACTACGCCGGCCGCCCCGACCGCACCGCGCAGATCGTGCACTCCGCGCTGACCTGGCAGTTCGGCACCGGCCCGGGCGGCCTGCCCGGCAACGACGACTCGGGCGGCCTGTCCTCCTGGTACGTGTGGGCGTCGCTGGGCCTGTTCCCGGTCGCCGGTCAGCACCTGTTCCTGGTCAACGCGCCCGCCTTCGAACGGGCCGCGATCCAGATGCCCGAGGGCGAGTTCGTCGTCGAGACCAGCGGCCACCGCGAGACCCCGATCGGCGTCGACGGGATCGACCGCGAGCCGCCCGCCCTGTTCGTCCAGAGCGCCACCCTGAACGGCAGACCCCTGCACGCCACCCACCTGAGCGCCGCCGATGTGCACCGCGGCGGCCGGTTGCACCTGCGGCTGGGCCCGGAGCCGTCGAGCTGGGGGAACGGGAACCGCCCGCCCTCCTTGTCCGACCCACCCCCTTCGGAGGCCGCACGTTGAACAAGCCCGACCGTCGTCTCGTCATCGTGGTCCGCGCGGACCCGGTGATCTGCGGCCACTCCGGCGAGGCCCGCAACCTCGCCGAGGTCGCTCTCACCCGGGGTTTCACGGACGTACGCCTGCTCACCTGGCCCATTCCCGTGCTGCAGGCGGCCGGTCTGCCGCTCAAGCCGCTCGACCGGCTCCTGCCGTACAGCGAGGGCATCACCGTCGAACGCCCCGAGGCGGTCGGCGACTACCGCGTGCCCGACGGCCGCCACCTGGCCGGGCTGACCGGCCGGCTGGTCGAGCTGCTGGCCGAGCCGATCCCCACCGTCTGCCTGTCGATGTACACCGTCCCGCACACCACGGTGGTGGTCGACGCGGTCAACGCGGCCCGGGCCGCCGGCCTGCAACCCGACGTGCACACCATCGCCAAGGCGGTCGGCTCGGACGTCACCAACGTCATCCGCCAGTGCCTGCGCGAGGGCCGCTTCGGCGCCGCCACCGTCCTGTTCACCACCTTCCTGGCCAACGACGAGGTGGTGGCGGTCTCCGAGTTCACCAAGGACGAGATCATCGCCTCGGCCCTCGAGGTGGACGCCGCCTGCGGCACGTCGTTCGCCGAGCAGTGCCGTTCCCGGGTCACGGTCAGCTACCCGCCGATCGACGCCTCGGCCTACCTCGACCTGGACCCCGAGGCGGTGGCGGCGGCCCTGGCCCGGCGCGGCCTCACACCGGGCGGCTACATCCTGTTCCTGTCCCGGGTGGCCCGGGCCAAGGGCATCTACGACCTGGTCATCGCGTACGGCCAGATGCGCAGCCGCGACAAGGTCAAGCTGGTGGTCGCCGGCACCGGCCCCGCCTTGGAACACGTGCAGGCGATGGCCAAGGAGGACGACAACATCATCTTCCTGACCGACGTCGACGACGAGGAGAAGCCGTTGCTCATGCGCGGCTGCGCCGCCTACGCCCTGCCCACCAAACCCGAACCGGACTTCGTCGAAACCTTCGGCATAGCCTTGGCCGAGAAGATGCTGGCCGGCGGCGGCCCGGTGATCACCACCCTGACGGGTGGCACCGGAGAGGCCGTGGGTGACACGGCGGTGATCGTCGAGCCGGGGGACATCAACGCCCTGGCCGACGCCCTCGACCACGCCGTCCTCGACATGACGGAGGCCGAGAAGCACGAGATGGCGGCCCGGGCCCTCGAGAAGGCAATGACTTTCGACCGAGGCGCCGTCTTCGACTCCCTGCTGTCCTCCAAGGGCTGACCGTTCCGGCCGGGCCGGCCTGCGACCGGCCCGGCCCCCACGGCTCAGCACCGCACCGGAACGATTCGGGTTCGGCATGACACATCGGTGGTTCACCCGGCACCGCTACGGCCCGCCGTCCACCGTCGCGGCCTTTGCGGGCTTGTTCGTTGCGCTGTTCGTGTTCGCTGCGTTCACCTTGGTGGCCACCAGCAACCTGATGTCGAACGCCTGCACCGACAGCTCCGGCCAGGTGATGTGCCCGATCAGCGGTGCCGACTGGGCACGCCCGCTCCCGGCGGCGGCGACACTCGCCGGCCTGGCCGTAACCCTTACCGGCCTTCTGCTCGGCCGTCCGGCCCGCGCCCCCGCCGTGATCGCCGGTTTCGCCCTGGTCACTCTCGCCCTGATCGGCGGCCTCCTGATCGGATACTGACCGGCGCCCACAGCGTCACGGCACGCCCGTTCAGAGGTAGCCGCCCGGCGCCGGCGCCGGGGCGGGCTGGCCGGCTCCCCGCAGCAGCATGACTTCGCTGGTCTCGGTGGCCGCTGTGGCCAGCCAGAGTGTGCCGGTCGTGGGGCATCGGGCCAGCCGGGCGCCCGGCAACCAACCAACCGGTGTCGGGGATACCAGGTGGCGTTCCAGGTAGGCGGCCGCATAGCTCCCGGCCAGCGCGCTGGAGCGCCAGCAACGGCAGTCGCCCGCGTCGGTGAGGCGGTGGCGGTCGGCCTGCTGCCGGCGGTGGCGCTCGGAACGCCAGTTGTGACGACGGGCGACCGCCATGAGCGCTGCCGCCACCGCGGTCAACATTGCCATGATGATGGCGTAGGCGACGCCGCTGACCACGGCGTGCAGGGCCGTGCGGGCGATCGCGTCCGCGCGGCCGGTGACGGACCTGGCCAGAACACTGGCGACGGGCACGGCTCCGGTCAGGAGGATCGCCAGCAGGATCGCCCCGACGATGCGGTTCTCGGTGGTCAGGCCCCGCGCGGCCGGACCCTGCCGCAGACGGGCCACCGCCCGCAATGCGGCGTCCCCCTCGGGTCCGGCCGCGAGGCGATGCACCAGCAGGACCGGCACGGCTCCGGTCAGGACGAGCGGCGGCCAGTCGGTCCACACGGCGAGGGAGGCGGCCGGTGCGAGGAGCGGTATGTGCGTCAGGTCCAGGAGCTTCCGCCGTCGCGGGGCAGCGGGCAATCCACGTGCGTCCGGGAGGCGGTTCGAGGCGGTGTGCAGCAGCAACGCGGCGCCGGCCTGGTCACCGCGACGCCGCAGGTAGCCTGCGGCGGACCGGAACACCTGCGGATGCGTGTGTACGTCGGGATCGGCCGCGACGACCTGCTCCACCACATCGATCATGGCCTGCGCCACGGTCGCGGCGGACCGCTGGTCGCGCCGGGCCACAACGGCGCCGATGTGGCGGGCGAGCGTGAAGCCGGTGACGACACCGTGTGCCCGTACGAGCGATGTCCAGGCCTGGTCGGCCGTGCCGTAGTCGCCACACTGCTCGGCGGCCGCGCCGACCAGGTAGAGGAGCTGCCACGCGTCCGGCAAGGCGGCGACCGCGGACAGCAGCCATCGGTAGGCTCCCGGGTCACCGCTGGCCGCGCGGCACGCCGCCAGCAGCAGGTCGGGCCAGGAGGTCGCGGGCCCGGTTGGAAGATGCGTGATGTGCAGCCGGGACAGAAGGACCAGCGCTTCCTGGGGGCGTCCGGCGAGCAGGAGAAGCCTGACCCGCGCCAGGACGGCCCGTTCTCCGTCGTCGGCCGCGGGAAGGGCCAGCGCGACGTCGAAAGCATCCAATTCGTCGGCGGCCGCCAACCAGTGTGTCAACGAGTCCTCGACGAGCTTCACGGGCCCGACCATCGGCAGCGGCTGTCCGGTACCTGAGGCTTTCGACCTTGCAGAAGGGCCAAAGGTGCCCCGGAAAGTGGGCAGTTACTCTGCGTCATATGCGGTACATCGCCCACATCGGTCTGGTGGCCGGGGTTCTCGGGGGCGTTCTTGCGCTGGTCGGCGACGTCGGCAGCCCGTACGTCAACAGCATCAGCACGCCGCTGGCGATTCTGGTCGTTGCGATCGTGGTGGCCTGCGGGGCCGGCCTCGGCGTGGCGATCCGGATGCTCTCGGGAGGGGCCGGCTCGTTCGAGCAGGGGGTCCGCTGGTGCTGTGCGGGAACGGTGCTGCTGACGCCCGCAGCAATCGTGCTGACCCGCACCTACCTCGGTGACGGCGGGGACTTCAGCGACTGCGGCACGCTCCTCAGCCCGTACCGGCCCGCCGACGCGAACCTGGACGACTTCCGCGCGGCCTGCGATGCGGCGGCCGAGCGGCGGCTCCAGCGGGTCGTGATCTGGGCCGCCGTCGGGTGCGCCGCCGCGGCCGGATACGGCTTGTGGCTGCGCTTCCGCAAGAGGCCCGAGGAGCCGCCGGCTTCGGCGTGACGCGGGGTCCGGGGAGCCGCCGGCTTCGGCTTGACGCGGGGTCTGGGGAGCCGCCGGCTATGGCTTGACACGGGTGTCGACCGGGGAACCGAGTTCGACCGTGCGTGAGACGGTGCACAAGCGGTCGTGGGACATCTGGGCCGCGCGGGGCAGGGCCGCCCGGGCCGCGTCGCCGGCCTCGCCCTCGGGGAACGTCACGTGCAACTCGACCGTCAGGTTGGTCATGCGGTTGCCGCCGGCCCCGTCGCGGATCTTGTCGCCGCTGATCCGGACGACGAAACTGTCCGGCTCGGCGCGTTTGCTCGTGATGAAGTCGACGTCGGCGCCGGTGCAGCCGCCGATCGCGGCCAGCAGCAACTCCACCGGTGTGAACTCGGCGCCCTCGCCGACGCCGATGGTCATCGTGCCGCCGCGGGCGTTGCGTACCTCGTACCGGCCAAGGCTTGTGCGCTCCACGGTCACCGAGCGCAGGGAATCGTCTGCCATAGGGCGAACGTATAGCGTGCGAGGGGTGGTGATCGACTTTGACGACCCCGTGTTCATCCAGGATCCGTATCCGGGGCTGGCGGCTCTGCGGGAGCGGGGTGCGGTGACCTGGCACGAGCCGACCGGGCAGTTCCTGGCCGCGAGCCACGCGGCGGCCGATGCGGTTCTGCGGGACCGGCGGCTCGGGCGGATCTGGCGCGACCGGGAACCGGCCGAGGTGTACGAGCCGTTCAACCTGCTGCACCGCAACCAGATGATGGAGAACGAGCCGCCCGTGCACACGCGGCTGCGGTCGCTCGTGGCGCGGGCCTTCGCGCGGGGGCACGTGGAGCGGCTGCGCGAACCGGTTGCGGCCGAGGCGCGGCGGCTGGTGCGGGAGGCGGGGGCCCGGTTCGATCTGCTGGCCGATGTGGCCGAACCCCTCGCCGTCACGGTCATCGCGGAGCTGCTGGGGGTGCCGCGGGCCGACCGGCCCAACCTGCGGCCCTGGTCGGCGGCGATGGTGCGGATGTACGAGATCTCCCGTACGCAGGAAACGGAAGCCGCCGCCCTCGACGCGTGCCGGGAGTTCGCCGCCTACCTGCGTGATCTCGCCGCCCGTCGGGCCGCCGAACCGCGCGACGACCTGATCAGCCATCTCGTCGCGGTGCGGGAACTGTCGGCCGACGAGCTGGTCGCGTCGGCGATTCTGCTGCTCAACGCCGGGCACGAAGCGAGCGTCAACGCCCTCGGCGGGGGAGTGGTGGCCCTGCTGCGCCACCCGGACCAGCTCGCGCGGGTGCGGGCCGACCCGTCGCTGGTGCCGGTGACGGCCGAGGAGATGATCCGGTACGACTCCCCGCTGCACATGTTCGTGCGCACCGCCACGGCCGACGTCGAGATTTCCGGTGTACGCATCCCGGCCGGCGCCTCGATCGCCGCGCTGCTCGGGGCGGCCAACCGGGACCCGGCCGTGTTCGACTCGCCCGACTCCTTCGACGCCGGCCGCGATCCCAACCCGCACCTGGGTTTCGGCGCCGGCCTGCACTTCTGCCTCGGTGCGCCGCTGGCCCGCATCGAGTTGCAGGCGGGCCTGTCCGCCCTGCTGCCGCTGAACCTGGCACTGTCCGCCGAACCGGTCAACCGGCCCACGTTCGTGCTGCGCGCGTTCGAATCCGTCCCGCTGGTGGTGTCGTGACACGCGCCCGGGATCTGGGGATCGTCGTCGGGGAACGGCCGGCCGGGCCGCACAACGCGATCACCGACGTGGACGGGGTCCGGGTCGGGCACACCACACTGGTGGACGGGGACTCCATCCGTACGGGAATCACCGCCGTTGTCCCTCCCCGGCTGCCGTGCCCGGCGGGTCTGTTCGTCGGCAACGGCTACGGCAAGATGGTCGGCACCACGCAGGTGACCGAGCTGGGTGAGATCGAGACTCCGGTCCTGCTCACGGCCACGCTGTCGACGTTCCGGGTGGCCGACGCGCTGGTCACCTGGATGCTGCGCGACCCCGGCCGCACGTCGGTGAACCCGGTGGTGGCCGAGACCAACGACGGCTACCTGTCCGACATCCGGGCCCGGCCGATCACCGAGGAGCACGTGCTCGCGGCGCTCGACGGCGCGGCCGGCGGGGCGCCGCTCGAAGGGGCAGTCGGAGCCGGTACGGGCACCGGGGCGCTCGGCTTCAAGGGCGGCATCGGGACGGCGTCGCGCGTGGTGGGGCCGTACACGGTCGGGGTGATCGTGCAGTCCAACTTCTCCGGCGTGTTGCGGGTGCTGGGCGTGCCGGTGCCGCCGTCGTCGGTGGGTGTGCCGCCGCCACCGGCCCACCCCGGCAACTCGTGCGTGATCGTGGTCGCCACCGACGGGCCGTTCGACGCGCGGCAGCTCGGGCGGATCGCGCGGCGGGCAATCTTCGCCATGGACCGGGCCGGGTCCGACTTCGCGGGCGGCAGCGGCGACTACGCGCTGGCGTTCTCGACCAGTGAGGGGCGGGCGCCCGAGTCCGCGGTCGAGCCCGCCTTCGCCGGGGTGCTCGAGGCGGTGGAGGAGGCGCTGCTCAACTCGCTGATCGCCGCCCCCACCACGGTCGGATTCCAAGGCCACATCCGGTACGGGCTCCCGCACGACCGCCTGCTGCAGCGTCTACGGGACCACGGCGTCAGCCTGTTGTGACCGGCGCCGGCGGCCGCGCGAGCCTCACGCTGTAGTGACCGGCAGCTCCGAGAAGCCGCGCAGAACAAGACGGTCACGGCGTACGGGATCGCCGTTGAGGTTCAGCCGCGGCAGCAACGTCAGCAGGAGCGGGAACGCGACCTGGGCCTCCATGCGGGCCAGCGGCGCGCCCAGGCAGTAATGGGCGCCGCCGCCGAAGGACACCGGCTGGATGGCCGGGCGGTCGGGGTCGAAGCGATGCGGATCGTCGTAGCGGGCCGGGTCACGGTTGGCCGCGCCCAGCAGCATCGTCAGCGCGGCGCCGGGCGGAGCCGTGACGCCGTCGCCCAGATCGATCGGCTCGGTCGCGAACCTCGACGTGAGCTGGACGGGGGAGTCGTACCGCAGGATCTCCTCGACGAACGCCGGCGCCAGATCGTGGTCGGCGCGCAGGCGGCCGGCCTGGGCCGGGTTGGTGAGCAGCAGGTGCAGGCCGGTGCCGAGCAGGTTGGCGGTCGTCTCGAAACCGGCCACCAGCAGCAGAACCAGGTTGGCCAGCAGTTCCTCGCCGGTCAGGGTGCCGCCCGCGCCCGCCTCGACCAGGGCACTCGTCAGGTCTTCCTGCGGGTTCTTCTGCCGTTCGGCGATCAGGCCGACGAAGTAGTCCTCGAGTTCGCGACCGGCCACGTCGGCCAGGTTCATCTCCTCGACCGTGCTGATCGGTTCGAGGACGATGGTCAGGTCGTGGGCGCGCTGCCGGAACCACGGGCGGTCGGCCTCGGGCACGCCGAGCAGGGCGCAGATCACCCCGACCGGCAGCGGGTAGGCGAACGCGGTCATGAAGTCGGCCTCGGCCGGCATCTGCTTGATCAGGTCTTCGACCTGGGCGGTCATCACGTCACGCATCGCGGCGATGCGCCGGGGCGTGAAGGTGGCCGCGGCCGCCCGGCGCACGCGGGTGTGGTCCGGAGGATTGCTCTGCAACATGGACAGCACCACCGAGGCGACGCCGCGGTTCTCGCGCCACTCGGGCCAGAACTGGTCGTAGTCGCTCGCGTCGGCCAGCCGTACGGCCGGATCGCGCAGCAGCCGGTTGGCCAGTGCGTGGGTCGTCACATACCAGCGTTCGTCGGGTGCCTGGAACACGGGCGCGTGGGCCCGCATCACGTCGTAGGCCGGGTACGGGTCGTGGCGTCCCTCGGAGTCGAACAGCGAGCCGAGCGCGGTGAGGTGGTCCATGCCTTCCATGATGGCCGTCGGGTGGGCGGGCCGCCGCCCCGCTGCCCGCCCACCCACGGCCCGTGACCGCCTCCGCGCGCCTGGACGAAGCGTTACCCGGCGGCGGTCACTCCGGCCGGCCACGGCGACCAGGTTCCCGGGGTCGCGGTCCGGCCTTCCGGCAAGCTCGTCTGAGTTCAACGCTACGAACTCGACATGCCGCCGCGGAATCGGCCGACCCATCACGCCGACCCCTCGCGTTGGGGAGCCCGTTTCGGCCCGATCCGGTTACCCCGAGCCGGTTACACACCCAGATCAAGAGCCGTTTCCCTCGTACGGCGGTGGCCCGCCCCGCCCCGACACACGCGCTTCGCGTGCAGGCGACTGGTTACCTCGGGCCGGTTACACACCCAGATCAAGAGCCGTTTCCCTCGTACGGCGGTGAGCCGCTCCGCCCCGGCGTACGCGCTTCGCATGCCGCGTACGGCTCGTCTCGCGCGCGTTTCGACCACCGCCCCCGGCTCGGCTCAGGCGGATGCGGGACGCGTGGTTCAGCTCGCGGCTGCGCGGGTGGCCTGCAGGCGGTTCGGCATGGGCGCGCGCGGCCCCGGGGGTGGGTAGCACGCCGCTCGGCTCGCGCGGGGTGGGAGTGGAGGGCTGGGCAGGCAGGCGGACGCGAGCCCGCCCGCCTGCCCAGGGGTGGCCGCGCCGGTCGGTCGGCGGCCACTGCGGGCCGGCCCCGCGAAACAGGTCAGAGACCGGGTACGTGGGCGCTCAGGAACGCCCAGGCCGTGCTGGCCCGGTCCACCCGGTTGGAGATGCCCACCCACGACTCCGGGCGCGCCTGCAGGCTCGGCAGCCCGCACGTCTCGCGGTCGGCCGCGCCCGCCGTCACCGTCTGCAGCAGCGGAACGTCACCCTGCCAGGCCAGCAGCGGGCCCCCGCTGTCACCCTGCGACGAACCGCCGTGCACCGACGTGACGAAGGTGAGCGAGCCGGTCGGGAACAGGCACGGCCCCTCGTTGACAACCGCCCGTGACGTCACCCGCACGTCGGCGGCGTGCATCGCGGCCGAGGGCCCGCCGAAGCCGTACACCTGGGCGCCGGAGGCCGACCGCAACGGCGTCTCGGCGATCCGGGCCGGCGTCACCGACGTGACCGGCGTGGACAGTCGCAGCAACGCCACGTCGTTGACCAGGCTTCCGGCGTCGTAGCCGCCCATCCGGTAGACCTCGTCGACCGCCACCGGCTGGTCGACGCGAACCGTCAGATCCCGCGGACGGTACGGGTGTCCCGGCGCCCGCCCGACGTTCGTGCAGTGCTGCGCGGTCACCACCCACGTGGGCGCGATCAGCGTGCCGGTGCAGGTCAGCCCGCGGTCGAGGAAGCCGTGGTCGGCCTCGACCCGCAGCACCGGCCCGCCCGGCCACCCGCCCTCGCCGGTGCTCGCACCCGCCATGAGGGCCGACGCCTGACCGGTCACCGCCCACACGACGAAAGCGGCCGTCGCCACCGAGAGCGAGCGCATCCACCGCTGCCTCGTCACAGTGCGCCCTTCCGCCGGCCGAACGCCGCGTAACCACGACGCCACCCCACGCTATGGAGGTCGCGCAACCCGCGGGATCGTCCGTCCCACTGCGCCTTGCCCGCAGGTCGGCTGACGACGCGCGCCGATCCGCCTAACCCGTAGGTGGCGAAACGGACGCGACCCACCGCGCCACGGCGGCGAAGTCGTCCTCGGTGACCCCTTCGAGGGGGTCGACACGCCGCAGCAACGCGGGCCCGGGGTGGTGGCCGGAGACCCACCGGCGGTCGGCGTCGGTGATCTCGTCGTCGAGCCAGGCGAACGGGCGGGCGGCGGCAAAGCGTACGAGGGAAGCGGTCTTCCAATGCAGACCCGGCGCCGGTACGTCGTCCTCGTCCGGCCACGGCACGACCGGTAGTTCGGGCAGCCCGAGGCGCGGCGCGATCTCCTCGTTGGCCTCGGCCATCCAGGTGGTCGCCCACACCGGGGCACACCCGAGCGCGAGCAGCCGCCGCCCGTCGTCCGGGTCGAGGCGCCCCAGCAGCGGATTGCCCGACGAGGCGTCCGCGCCGCCCGACCCCGCATCAGACTCGCCCAACCTGCCCGGCCCCGCGTGCGACCCGCCCGACCCCGCGTGCGACCCGCCCGACCCCGCGTGCGACCCGCCCGACCCCGCGTGCGACCCGCCCGACCCCGCGTGCGACCCGCCCGACCCCGCGTGCGACCCCTGCGCGCTGTGCGACGCGCGCACGGCGGACGACCCACGTGTGGCGCCCGGTGCGGCGGGCCAGCGGGCCCGGAACGGGATCAGCGTGCCGTCCACATCGAGGAACAACAGTGGCAACGACATCCGGGTCAGGCCGCCAGCAGGTGCCGCTCGAAGGTGGCCCGGGACGCGAGGACGTAGTCGGCGTCGTTCAGATAGAGGGTGTGGTGCCCCTCGGCGATGTGACTCGCGAACGCGGCGTGACCGGAGGCGGCCTGCGTGCGCATGAGGTCGACCATGGCGTGCAGGCGGGCGGCCACGGCGTCCACGAGGGCGGCACGCCAGGGTCGGTCCAGGCCGTACACGTCGCAGAAGGTCCGGAGGAGCCGGGCCTGCGACTCCGTGGTCCCGTAGACCTCGGTGTCGGTGGGAACGGTCATCGGAACCCAGCGGTAGACGGCATAGGCCACGTCCCACATGCGGGGCCCGGGGTGGGCGAAGTCGAAGTCGAACACGCCCACGACCCGGGAACCGTCGAGGGCACAGTTGTACGGGGCGTAGTCGCCGTGACAGATGACCTCGACCGGTTGCCGCGCGGGAACCTGCCAGCCGTCGTGCGGGGCCGAGACGGCGTACGAGGCCGTGGCGTCGTGATAGTCGCGCAGCAGGCCCGCCGCCGAGACGAGGGCCTGGGTGAACCGGCGCGGATCCTGGGACACCTCGCCGGGCAGGAACGACAGCACCTCGTGACCGCCGGCAGCCGACCGGAACTCCGGCGCGCCCGTGAAACCGGCCGCGGTCAGATGCCGCAGCAGCGCGTGAACTTGAGGGGACCACGGCCCGGCCGGGCGGCGTACGGAATCGCCGATCTTGACAACCTCGTTGATGCCGCCCGGAAGGATCTCCACGGCCACCACCCTAGTGAGGCGGATTCCCGACAGAAACCCCTTTACGGCCCGGCCAGACTGGGCAGCATGGGGCTCCCGGCGCTCGCCCTCGTGTTGATCCTTTCGTCCGCCCTGCTCCACGCATTGTGGAACGTGCTGCTCGGCCGGGCCGCGCCCAAGGGCTTCGACGCCGGGATCGTCAGCAACGCGCTCGGCTGGCTCGCCCTGACACCGTTGGCTCTCGTCCGCTGGCGGGTGGACGACGCCGCGTGGGGCTACCTGGCCGTCTCGGCGTGCTTCTCGGTCACTTACTTCCTGTTGCTCAACGTCGCCTACGCCCGGGTGCCGGTGCACGCCGCCTACCCGGTCGCCCGCGGCCTCGCCCCCGTCCTGGTGCTGCTGGTGACCCTGGCCGCCGGCGACGCCGTGCCCGCCCGGGCCGGCCTCGGCGTCCTGGTCATCAGCATGGGCATCTTCGTCACGGCCTCGGGCGCGAGCAGCCGTTCGGTGCTGGCCGCCGCCCCCGTGGCGGTGTCGCTGACCTGCTACACCTACGTGGCCTCGCTCGGCCTGAAGCACACCGACCCGAGCACCTACCTCTGGCTGTCGATGGCCCCGCTCGTCATCGGCACGGTCACGCTCCGCCTGCTCATCCACCCGCCAACAAATCCCGGCGCTGCCCGCCCCGGAGCGGACGCTGCTGGTTCCGCTTTGGGGACGGCTGCTGCCGGCCCCGGTGTGGACGCTGCTGGTTCCGCTTTGGGGACGGCTGCTGCCGGCCCTGGGCTGGACGCCGCTGGTTCCGGTCCCGGCACGGTTGCTGCCGGCCCTGGGGTGGACGCTGCTGGTTCCGGTCCCGGGACGGCTGCTGCCGGCACCGCCCGACCGTCGCGGCGGGGCGCCGACGCGCTCCGGGCCGAGGTCCGGCCGATCACATTCGTCATCGGCCTCGGCTCGATCGCCGCCCACGTCCTCACCCTGGCCGCGCTCGCCCTGGTCACCGCGGCCCAGGTCCCCGCGGTCGCGGCCCTGCGCGAGACCGGCATCCTCTTCGTGATCGCCCTGTCCTGGTTGTCGGCCCACACCCGCGAGTCCCGCCCCACCCTCCGGACCGCCCTCGGCGCCACCCTGGTCTTCGCCGGCGTCGCCGTCCTAGCGCTGACTAGGTGAGGACCGGGCCGAGTTCTCCCCGGCCGGTCAGCGCCTCGACGAACTCAACCGGCGACGCCATCTCGGCCAGCACCCGGGCCGTATGCGCGAGCCCCTCGGACGGCACCGCGGGCGTCTCACCCAGGGCCCGCTGGAGATCAAGCAAGTGGACGGTCGCCTCCACGATCCCGATGCCCAGCACCTCCGGCATAGGCATCGTGCCCGTGCCGAGATAGTTGACCACGGTGTCGCCCAGCTTGCCGGCGGCCTCGAGCGCGGGCGGCCCCACCTCGGCGAAGGCGGCGGTCATCTGCTCGACGGTGAGCTTGGTCGCGTCGTCGACGGCCCGGTCGGCGGTCTGCCCGCGGTTGAGCGTGGCAACACCGTCGGGCGCGTTGAACGCTCGCAGCAGATCGGCCGCCCGCGGGTGGGATGGGGGCGTGTCGCGGGTCTGCGTGGCGACATATGCCAGCCATCGCGGCCACTGCGCGGTGTGTGCGAACAGCGCCCGCACGGTCCACGGCTCCAGCCGGGTGGGCGCCTCCCACTGCTCCGCGCTCAGCCGGGACCCGTACGAGGCCCAGACCGCCCACAACTCCCCAAGCGTCGCGGCCGCGCTCACGCCCGCACCCCCGCGACCGCGATCAAGCCGTCGGCGAACGTGCGCCGCCAGTTCACGTAATCATGGCCGCCGGAGTATTCCGCGTACGCCACCGAGTATCCCCGCTTGCGCAACGCGTCGCGCATCGCCCGGTTCATGTCGACCTGGGACGGCACCCCGCCCGGCGCCGGGTAGGTCTCGAAGATCCCCACGTCCATGTAGAACCGCACGTCGGCCACCGGCCGCTGAGCCACCTCGCGCACCAGCTGCCCGGGCGCCTCGCTGGGCCACCAGAAGCTGCCCGACTGCGAGATCACCGCGCCGAAGCTGTCGGGTGCGGTCAGCCCGATGTACGCCGCCGTCAGGCCCCCTCGCGAGGCGCCGGCGATCATGTTGGCCCGCGCGTCGAGCCCGGCCCCCAGCGTCGTCCGGGCCCACGGCAGCAGCTCACCGGTCACGAACTCGCGGATGGCCGACGCCGGCGACAACTCCTCGTCGCGGTCGGCCGTGAGGCTGGTGACGAACAGCGCCACCAGCGGCGGGATCTCCCCGGCGGCGATCAGGTTGTCGAGGATCGTCGGGATGCGCTGCACCTCCCGCGCGACCCACCCGTCAAACACGACCAGCACCGGCAGCCCGGCCGTCGGCACGCCCGCGGGTTTGTAGACGACCACCTCACGGCCGAGCGGGTCGAGGCGTTCAGGAGTCAGCGTTCCCGGCGACACTCCCGGCCGCGGGGCCAGCCAGGGTTCGGGTGGCGCGTCGGGCAGGGCCAGCACCGACACCCACGCGTCGTGGTCGTCGGGGTCGTGCGGGTCGGGCACGAAGCGGTAGCGCGCGGGGTTGGTGGCGTCGACGTGACTCTTGCCGCGCCCGGAGGCGTCGCGCGGCAACTCCTCGGCGCCGTCATGCACCAGGCAGTAGACGGTGTGCAGGTCGGAGGGCATCACCCGGGTCGCATACCAGAGGTCGTTGCCGGGCATCCGTTCCAGCGGCACGTCGAGACCCCACCACACCCGCGTGCTGCGCGCCGAGCCCCGCCACAGGAAGGTGACCAGCCGCGAGTCGTCCCGCCACGGTTCGACGAGCGGGCCGCCGGTCTCGGTGACACGCAGCCACCAGTCGGGCAGGCCGGCCGGGTCTTCGAGCAGGGCGGCGATCTGCGGACTCTGCACTGCGACACTCCCGGGGCGGCGGAGGGTGAGCGATCCGCCACCGAGAGTCCCAATTGGATCTTGCTTAGTCAAGGCGGCGATCATTTCGCGTACGCCGAGACGCCCGCGAGCAGCGCGTTGAGCCCCGCCTTGGCGTCCGCGAACAGCATCGCCGTCCGCGGGTCGGTGTAGAGCTCGTTGTCGATCCCGGCGTATCCGTGCCCGAGCGACCGCTTGATCACGATGACGCTGCGGGCCAGGTCGACGTCGAGGATCGGCATGCCCGAGACCGGGTTGCCGGGTCGTCGCGCCGCCGGGTTGGTCACGTCGTTCGCACCGATGACGAGGGCCACGTCCGTACGGGGGAAGGCGGGGTTGCTCTCTTCGAGGTCTTGAAGCTGCTCGTAGGGCGCGTTGGCCTCGGCCAGCAGCACGTTCATGTGCCCCGGCATACGCCCGGCGACCGGATGGATCGCGTAGGACACCTCGACCCCGTGCGAGGTCAGGGCCTGGGCCAGCGCCACCGCCTCGTGCTGGGCCTGGGCGGCGGCGAGTCCGTAGCCCGGCACGATCATGACCTTTGCCGCGTACGCGAGTTGGATCGCGGCGTCGTCGGCGGTGATCTCGCGTACGGCCGCGGACCCGGCCCCCACCGCGACCGCAACCGCGTCGCCCGTGCCGTAGCCACCCGCGATGATCGCGCTGATCGGCCGGTTCATGGCGTCGGCCATGAGCTTGGTCAGGATCGCGCCGGCCGCTCCGACCAGCGCGCCCGCGATGATCAGCGGCGTGCTCTCGAGGACGAACCCGGCCATCGCCACGGCGGTGCCGGTGCAGGCGTTGAGCAGGGAGATGACGACGGGCATGTCGGCCCCGCCGATCGGCAGGGTGAGCAGCACCCCGGCCGCCAGGGCAGCCACCGCCGCCCCGGACAGCGCCAGGATGCCGCCGTCGAAGCCGACCACCAGCACCGCCGTCACGGCCGCGACCGCCGCGAGCCCGATCGAGATCAGACGCCCGTACGGGACCACGATGGGCCGCCCCGGAACCCGCCCGGCGAGTTTGCCCGAGGCGATCAGCGAGCCGCTGAACGTGAGCGCGCCGATGAGCACGTCGAGCACGCCGGTGACTTCGGCCTGGGTCGAGGCCGGGCGTTCGCCGAGTGCGATCAGGGCCGCCGCGCCGCCGCCGACGGCGTTGAACAGGCTGACGAGTTGGGGCATGGCGGTCATCCGGACGACGCGTGCTGCGATCAGACCGGCCGCGGTGCCGCCGGTCGCGCCGAGGCCCAGGGCCCAGGCCGCCCATGGGTCGACCTGTCCGCCTTTGATCAGTACGGCGAGGGTGGTCAGGATCGCGACGCCCATGCCGGCGGCGGAGACCTGGTTGCCCCGGCGGGCCGTGGCGGGCGCGTTCATCAGGTGCAGCCCGATCACGAAAGCCGTCGCGCACAGCAGGTAGATCAGGTGGACGACGGTGTCGAAGCCGCTCATGACCGGCTCCGGAACATCGCGAGCATGCGGTCGGTCACCACATAGCCGCCGGCCACGTTCATCGCGGCGAAGAACGCGGCTACGGCCAGCAGCGCATAACCGGCCGGGGTGGAGATCGAGGCGGCCAGCAGCATGACCCCGACCAGCACGACGCCGTGGATCGCGTTGGCGCCGGACATCAGCGGCGTGTGCAGGGTGGCCGGCACCTTGCTGATCACCTCGAAGCCGACGAGCAGGCCGAGCGTGAAGACGGTCAGATCGGCCAGCAGCAGCGGGCTCATCGGATCTCCCTTTCGATCTCGCGCAACCGGGGATGCACCACGGCGCCGTCACGGCAGACCAGCACTGCCGCCTGCACCTCATCGGCGCCGTCAATATGAAGACGCCCTTCGGGCATCAAAGTGCTTACGAGTGCGACGACATTTCTCCCGTACGCCGTGGACGCCGCGACCGGCACAGTGGCGGACAGATTGGGCGCGCCGATCACCGTCACGCCGTGTTCGGTGACCGTCCGGGTGTCGGCGGCCGAACCGGCCACGTTGCCGCCGCCCAGGTCGAGCACCACCGAGCCCGGCCGCATGGCCCGCAACGCGTCCTCCGACACCAGCAGAGGAGCACGGCCGCCGGGCACCTTCGCGGTCGTGATCACCACGTCGAACCGGGGGATCGCCGCGGCCAGCGCCGACAATTGGGCCGCCGCCTCCTCCTCGGCCAGCCCGCGCGCATAGCCGTCGCCGCCGTTCTGACCGGCGCCGGCCAGCCGCAGCACGGACGCGCCGGTCGACGCGATGTCGGCCTGCGCCGCTTCCCGCACGTCGTAGCCCGAGACGAGGGCCCCGAGCCGGCGCGCGGTGGCGATCGCCTGCAGCCCGGCCACTCCGGCCCCCAGCACGAGCACCTGGGCCGGACGGCTGGTGCCGGCCGCGGTGACGAGCATCGGGAAGAAGCCCCCGTACGCCTCGGCGGCCAGCAACGCCGCCTTGTAACCGGCCACATTGGCCTGGGAGGTCAGCGCGTCCATCGGCTGGGCCCGGCTGAGCGTACGGGGGAGCAGGTCGAGGCTGATCGCGGTGACGCCCTGCGCGGCCAGCGCCTCGGCCAGCGCGGGGTCGCCGAGCGGATCGAGCATCCCGATCAGCACCCGGCCCGCCGGCAGCGCGGCGATGTCGTCCGGTGGCCGCACCACCAGCAGGACGTCGCTCTCGTCGTACACCTGGGACCGGGCCCCGATCTCGGCGCCGGCCGCGGCATAGCCGGCGTCGTCGAACCAGGCGTGGCGTCCCGCGCCCGTCTCGACCAGCACCCGCACGCCCAGCCGCCGCAACCGGGTCACGCCGTCGGGGGTCAGCGCGACCCGGCGTTCACGGCCGGCGGTCTCGTGCAGCACGCCCACTGTCGTCATCGACATATCGAAGCCCTATCACTTCGCGCTCGGCCCGGCCACCCTGCGCCGGGTAGGGTCGGCCCATGGCGGAGCGTGCGGGTGACGGTGTGTGGACCATCCAGGGCGAGACGGTCACCCTCCCGGTCGAGATCACGTCGGCCCGTTTGACCTCGGCTGTCTTCACCACGCCGGTGGCCTCGGCCCGCGCGGTCCTCGGCGGCCGCCCGTTGCGCCCGTTCTCGCTCTTCGGGCGGGCGATCGGCGTTCTCATGTGCGTGCACTACGACGAGTGGGCGCTCAAGTCGTACGACGAGGTCGGGGTCGGCCTGCTCGTCCGCGGTCCGTCCGGCCCGCCCGGCCTGCACTTCGTCGACCTGCCGGTGACCGGCGCGTTCACCCGCGAGGCGGGACAGGACTTCTGGGCGCTGCCGAAGTGGCTGATGGACGCCGACCTGCGGTTCTCGCCGATGGAGACCGACGTGGTGGTGCACGACCGCTCCGACGAGGTCATGCGCGCGTCGTTCCGCCACGGCCGGTTCCGGTTGCCGTTCGCCCTGCGGTCCGCGCTGCCCGCCTGGTCCTATCTGGAACACGGCGCCCAGGCCGGCGTCCTGTTGCGGGGCGAGGTCCCGATGCGTCTGTCCGGCGTGCGTCTGGGTCGCGGCGCCTTCCGTGTACGGCTGGGGGACCACCCGATGGCCGAGCGGATGAAGGCCCTGGGCATGGGTGCGCGGCCGCTGCTCACCGTGCACGCCGACCGCCTGCACGGTCCTCTGGCCGAGTTCCGCCCGTTCCACTCGGCGCCCGCGGCTTCCCGGCGCTGACGGCTCTCTTCCGCGCGGCACAAGACAACCCCGTTTCCCGTACGAGGTCACGCGGCCGCCGCTGCTTCGACGTCACCGTTCGGCGCTTCCTGGCTCTGGCGGCTCCTTTTCCTGCGGTGTCTGACAACCCCGTTTCCCGTACGGAGTCACGCGGTCGCCGCTACTTCGACGTCACCGTTCGGCTCTTCGCAGCTCTGTCGGCTCCTTTTCGTGCGGTGTCTGACAACCCCGTTTCCCGTACGGAGTCAGGCGGTCGCCGCTGCTCCAACTCAGCCTCCAGTTCTCCAGCTCCAGTTCTCCAGCTCCAGTTCTCCAGCTCCAGTTCTCCAGTTCCAGTTCTCCAGTTCCAGTTCTCCAGTTCCAGTTCTCCAGTTCTTCGGTGATCAGAAGGTGCCTAGCCTCCTAGGAAGCTGAAGAAGGTGTGTGTGAGGCGAGCGGTACTCGGACCACGAGCCGTGCACAGCCGCGGGCGGTCGAGCGGCGCAAGAGCCACGAGCGGTTCTCCGACCACGAGCCGTGCACAGCCGCGGGCGGTCGAGCGGTGCAACGGGCCACGAACAGTGCACGGGCCAAGAGCGTGAGTTTTTCGAGCGGCACTCAGCTCAAGAGGGTCAGTTTTTCGAGCGGCACCCAGCGAACGGCCGCCGGGACGGGCTCGGAAGGCGGCTCAGCGGGCCCATCCGTCACAGGAGTCCCGGATGCGCTCAAGGCGGGCCCGGCGGCCGCCCGGCGCGATTAGCTTGATCCGGAACGCTTTTGTGGCAACCGTGCCGCAACCTCTCAACTCCGGGGTTGCCGGTGCCGATCTGCGTCTTCGCACATCAGGACAGGAGAGGCAACGGGCATGGGACTGGTAGGGGCATTCGACGACCGTTCGCTGCGGACGAAGATCGGGTCGGCGGTTCTGGTGGGCACCGTCAGCGGGCTCATCGTGGGTGGCGTGTCCATCGCGACCCTGCACGGGCAGAACAACGACACCGCCGCCGCGCAGCGCAAGACCCTTGTGCTGGAGGCGGCGGCCGGGTCGTTCGCCAAGAACATCGAGGCCTTCAGCGGCAACAACTCCAGCCTGCGCCTCTACCCGACGCTGGCCGACGGCATCCGCAAGAACATGGAGGCCAACCGGGCCGCCATCAACACCGCGCTGGACGAGCTGGACGCCGCGTTTGCCGGCGACGCCACCGGCAGTTCGGCCGCGGCCAAGGCCCGTACGGACTGGGACGCCTACCTGGCTTTCATCGGCACCGACCTCACCAAGGCGACCCCGGCCCAGCTGGCGGCGGCCGTCGAGACGTACGAGAAGCTCTACGGCGCCCTCAACGCCGACCAGAACGCGCTGCTCGAGCGGGCCAAGGCCCTGGGCGAGGAGTCGATCGCCCGGTCCGAGCGGGACACCACGGCCGCCACCTGGCTGGTCTCCGGCCTGCTGGCGGTGGGCGTGCTGGCGAGCCTGCTGCTCGGGTTCCGGGTGGCGAGCCGGGTGCGGGGTTCGGTGCGCGAGGTGGGCCGGGTCGCCGAGGGGCTGGCCGACGGTGACCTGACCCGTACGTCGGGCGTGACCTCGCACGACGAGGTGGGCCGGATGGCGGCCGCGCTGGACAAGGCCGTGGCCCGCCTCCGCCAGGACGTCGTGACACTGGCCGGCAACGCGAACACCCTGCACGCCGCGTCCGGTGAGCTCAGTTCCGTCTCGGGTGCGGTCGACGCGGCCGCTTCCGAGGCGTCGTCGCAGGCCGGTTCGGTGGCCGCCGCGGCCGACGTGGTGTCGAACAACCTGCAGGTGGTCTCGTCCGGTTCGCAGGAGATGGGTTCGGCGATCCGGGACATCAGCCTGTCCACCACCGAGGCGTCCGAGGTCGCGGTGCAGGCGGTCGAGGTCGCCTCGGCCACCAACGCGATCGTCGCGCGGCTGGGTGACTCGTCCAGCGAGATCGCCGAGGTGATCAAGACGATCACGGCGATCGCCGAGCAGACGAACCTGCTGGCGCTGAACGCCACGATCGAGGCGGCGCGGGCCGGGGAGTCGGGCAAGGGCTTCGCGGTTGTCGCCGGTGAGGTCAAGGACCTGGCCCAGGAGACGGCCAAGGCCACCGAGGACATCTCGCGGCGGGTGCAGGCCATCCAGGGCGACACCGGCAACGCGGTGACCGCGATCGGCGAGATCTCGGCGATCATCGAGCGGATCAACGGCATCCAGATGACCATCGCCTCGGCGGTGGAGGAGCAGACCGCGACGACGCAGGAGATGAACCGCACGCTGTCGGAGGCGGCGTCGGGCGCGGGCGAGATCGCGGCCACGATCGGCGGGGTGTCGCAGGCGACGCAGCGGACGACCGAGTCGGTCGGGGCGACCCGGCACGCGGCCGACGACCTGGCGACCACGGCCAGTCAGCTGCAGGCGCTGGTCTCGCGCTTCCGCTACTGATCCCGTACGGAGAATGGGCGGCCCCTCGATCAGGGGCCGCCCATTCCGCGTACAGGCTCAGTGTTCGAACGCGTGCGCCATCATGGCCTGCTCCTCGAGCACGTCGGTGATGCGGGCCTGGACGGCGTCGAGCTGCGCGATGGTGTCGCTGGTGCTGCGGATCCCGCCCGCCACCGACTCGGCGCTGGACTGCAGGGCGGCGATCTGCTCGGACACCTTCTTGGTGGCGTCCGCGGTCTCCCGGGCCAATTCTTTGACCTCGCCGGCCACGACCGCGAACCCCTTGCCGATCTCGCCGGCCCGGGCCGCCTCGATGGTCGCGTTGAGGGCGAGCAGGTTGGTCTGGTCGGCGATGGACGAGATGATCTGGATGACGTCACCGATCGCCGCCGACGCGTCGTTGAGCGCGGACACGTCGCCGGTCATGTCCGAGGCCCGCCCGACCGCCTCCTCCGCGACCCGGCTGGCGTCGGCGGTGGCCGTGCGCAGCCGCGAGACCGTGTCGAGCAGGGCGCGGGCGTTGCTGGCGGCGGTCTCGGCGCCGCGCACCACGTCGAGGCGCTGCGAGACGAGTTGCTGCACGTTGCGCAGGGCGTCCATCCGCGACTCGGACAGGTCGACGAACTCGGTGGTGAAGAAGTCCATCGTGCCGATGATGCGGTCGCCGCTGGAGATCGGGAAGCAGACCCCGGAGCGGACGCCGGCGCGCTGGGCGGCGGGGGCGCGCACGCAGTCGGTGAGTTTGCCGATGTCGCGGACGAAGACCAGGTCGCGGGCCCGCCAGGCGCGTCCGGAGAGGCCGACGCCCTCGGCGAAGGTGGCGGCCAGGGTGACCTTCTTGAATTCCTCGCCGGCGTTGCCCGACTCGACCGAGAAGCGCAGCACGTTCTCGGCCTCGTCGATCTGCCAGTACGACCCGTAGGCCCAGTGGAAGGCGGTGCGGACGGCGTCGAGGGCGGCCCGCAGCGCGACCGAGGAGTCGCTGGTGTGCCCGAGGGCGGCCACGACGTTGGTGACGGCGAGCCGGTCGTCGGAGACCTGCCGGGTGTAGTAGGCGGTGAGGGCGGCGACGCGGGCCTGCTCGGCGACCCGGGCGATGGCGCCCCACTTGCTGATCAGGGCGGCGTCGGGGGACACCTCGACCGGCGTGTAGTACTCCATCACCGCCGAGACCCGGTGGGCGGTGGTGATCGGGACCGCGACGCCGGCCTTGGCGCCCGCGCGCACGGCGGCCGCCAGCCTCGTGTCGCCGCTGCCGGTGGCGGCCTCGCCCGCATAGACGGCGTGGCCGGTGCGGATGGCTTGTTGCACGAGGTTGGCCTGGCCGGAGGTGCCGGCGATGGCCGAGGTGATCCGGCCGACCTCGTACTCGAGGCGGGCGTTGCCGTTGTCGACCAGCCAGATGGCCACGTAGTCCAGGTTGTAGAACTCCTGGTTGGTGGAGGCGTAGATGCGCCAGCTGCTGGCCTCGTCGGTGACGCTCTCGAGGTTGTTGACCAGTTCCTCGAGTGCTTCGACGTCGCGTGGCGGAGTGCGCTGGGGTGTGGGTTCGAGCTCCACCCGCTTTGAGAACAGACCCATGATGTCAGGCTACGGAGTGATCTGACCTCTTTATGCCCGTATCGCGAAACCCCGACCCTGGCCGGAGGGGCATCGGGGGTTGCCGATGCGCCGTGGTGGAGCCGCCCGACCTCAGGCCGTGAGCTCCGACAACGCGTCGGCGAAGACGGAGTGGTGGCGTTCCACGTCGGCGACGGTCGTCTGGGGCGCCATCAGGGCCATGTTGTGGAACGGGGTGAGCAAGATCCCGCGGTTGGCCAGGTAGGTGTGCAGGAAGTCCTCGAGTTCGGCGTCGGCGGCGGCGGCCGATGCGGTGCCGTTGCGCGGGGCGGGGTCGGCGAACCGGTACTCGACGCGTGCGCCCAGCTGACTGACCGACCACGGGAGCCCGTACGTCTCAATGATCTTGCGGATGCCGGTGGCGAAGACGGTGGCGGTGGCGGTCATCTGCTCGAACGCGGCTTCGGTGAGCACCTGTTCGAGGCAGGCGCGGGCGGCCACGGCCGACACCGGGTTGCCGGCCAGGGTGCCGCCGACGCCGCCCATGTCGACCAGGTCGAGGTCCGTACGGCCGAGAAGTGTGCCGGCGAGTTCGGCGCTGAGCCCGTACGCGCCGATCGGGATGCCCCCGGCGATGGCCTTGCCGATGGTGAGCACGTCGGGTTGCAGGCCCCAGGCCGCGGTGGCGCCGCCCGGCCCGGCCGAGAACGTGTGGGTCTCGTCGTTGATCAGGTAAGTGCCGTGTTTCCGGGTCAGCTCGCGCACCCCGGCCAGGTAGCCGGGTTCGGGCAGCACGATGCCGATGTTGGTCAGGGCCGGTTCCATCAGCACGGCCGCGACGTCGCCGTGGGCCAGTTCGCGTTCCAGGCCCTCGAGGTCGTTGAACTCGGCGACCCGGCTGGTGACGGTCACGTCGGTGGGTGCGCCGACGTTGCCCTCGCGGCTCTGCCCGCGCCCGTCCGGCCCGACCACGATCAGCGTCTCGTCGACCGAGCCGTGGTAGCAGTAGCTGTTGACCAGGATCTTCGGCCGGCCGGTGACGGCGCGCAGCAGGCGGATGGCCCAGCGGTTGGCGTCGGTCGCGGTCAGGGCGAAGCTCCAGTAGGGCAGGCCGAAGCGCCGGGCCAGTTCGGCGCCGACGGCGGCCGCGTCCTCGGTGGGCAGCATGGTGGTGGCGCCGCCGAGGTCGCCCAGCCGGCGGGTGACCGCCTCGACGACCGGCGCGGGGGAGTGGCCGGCCATGGCGCCGGTGTCGCCGAGGCAGAAGTCCAGGTATTCGATGCCGTCGACGTCGGTGATCCGGTTGCCGCGGGCGGTCTCGAACGAGATCGGGAAGCCCGCGGCGGTCTTGTTCATCCACGTCATCGGCACGCGCCCGAACAGGTGGTCGGCGCGCTGGTGGGCGGCGGCCGACCGGGGCCGCCGCTCGGCGAAGGTGGCGCGCTCGCGGGCGGCCAGGGCGGCGAGTCGGGCGCGATCAACTCCGGAATCCGTCGGCATGGCGAGACGCTACCAACAATTCCTTCCCGTACGGGAGTGCCTGCCACCGATTCCGTACGGACTGGGGTGGCTCTTCTTCCGTACGGACTGTGTCTGCTCGCCTTCCGTACGGGCGGTGTCTGCTCGCCTTCCGTTATGACGCGGGGGTCTGCTCGCCGAACGCGGTCAGGAACTTGTCGCGGAAGTCGCTCATCGGCCACACCGGGGTGTCGGTCTTCGGGCGCAGCCCCTCGGCCCAGCCCCAGCCGGCGATCCGGTCGAGAACCTTCGGGTCCTTGGCGACGACCGTGATCGGCACGTCGTGGCTGGCTCCGGCGCCGGCCGCGATCGGGGACGGCTGGTGGTCGCCGAGGAACACCATGACCAGGTTGTCGTCGCCGTACAGCTTGATCCAGTTGATCAGCGAGGTGAGCGAGTAGACGATCGACTTGCCGTACTCGGCGCGGACCTTCTTGGGCTCGGCCCACAGCGCCTTGGGCTTCTGCCCGGCCGCCTCCATGGTGGTGTAGATCGAGCCGTCGCCGACGGAGTTCCAGTCGGGCAGGTAGTCGGGGATCGGCGCCCACGGCGTGTGGCTGGAGACCAGCGGCATCTCGATCATCAGCGGGCCCCGGCCGGGCTTCTTGTACTCGATGGTGTTGAGCTGCTTCAACGTGTACTGGTCGGGCATCGGCGACCAGCTGAACTTGGGGCCCTGATAGCCGAGGTTGCGCGAGTCCCACACGGTGTCGTACCCGTAGAAGTTGCCCTCGGGCCAGGCCCGGGTGGCACCCGGCATGACGCTGACCGTGCGGTACTGCTTGTTCTTGAACGCGCGGGTCAGGGTGAGCCGGTTGCTGGAGACCAGATTGCGGTAACGCTGCTCGTTGTTGATCCACAGCCCGGACTCGAAGGTGGCGTGGGCCAGCCAGCTGCCGCCGCCGAACGTGGGCGAGGTCAGCCAGCCGCTGCGGGCCGCGAACCCGGCCTGCTGCAGCTCGGCCGCGCCCCCGTCGAGCACGGGCCGGGTGATCGGGGAGAGCGCGTCACCCTCGACAGCGCTGCGGCCGTAGCTCTCGACGAAGGTGAAGATGACGTCCTTGCCCTTCAGCCCGGTCAGCATCTGCGCGGCCGGGACGGTCTGGAACGCGTCCTGCTGCACCTCCTGGCGGAAGTTGGCGCCGTCGCGCAGGCCAGCGCGGGCCTGGTGGGCGCGGTCCCACGCGTAGGTGGACGTGCTGCGGGCGGCGATCGGGACGGCGCCGGTGAAGGTGAGACCGAGCGAGAAGGCCAGGCCCCAGGCCACGGCCATGCCACCCGCCGTGAGTGCTGCTTTTTTCTTGTGCCGGGCGACCAGGGCGCCCACACGCAGGACCGACCAGCTGGTGAGGGCCAGGATGGCGACGACCAGGAGGATGACGCCCGCGGCAGCCGCGATCGAGGCCGGGCGGCCGTACGAGTCGACGGCGAAGCTGAACGCGTCGTCGAACAGCACCCAGTCGAGGACCGGGTCGAACGGGCGGTTGAGCTCTTCGAAGAAGCCCATGTCCAGGCACTTCTCGATCACCAGCAGGCCGACGACCGTGCCGGCGAGGATCGCGAACGGTTTGAGCGCCTTCTTCGGGAGCACGGCCAGCAGACCCAGGATCACCGCGCCCTCGACCGGGATGCGGAGGAATCCCAGCGGGGTCAGGCGGGACAGGACGTTCGGGAAGATCAGCGCCGCGAAGAGCAGGACGGCCGCCGTGATGGTCAGCGCGAGCTGGACCTTCGGCTTCCGGAACACTTCGGCGATGCGGGCGCGGCGGCTGGCGACGGCTGGCGGGCCGTCCGTGGTCTCTGGCACGACAGGGGGAACGGATGGACCGGGCTTGTCGGTTCAGTGACACGCGAAAGTCACTTCGACCCGGTACCAAAGACTCTATTGGCTGCTTCGGGGTAGGCCATAGCTTCAATGCCAACGACCGGATGTGTGAAGGGACGAGCAAGGTGACTACGGCTGTCTCCGATCTGCTGCCCACGCTCGACGAGGCCGACCTGGCCCGGCTCGACGCCTGGTGGCGGGCTGCCAACTATCTGACCATCGGCCAGATCTACCTGCAGGCGAACCCGCTGCTGCGCGAGCCGTTGAAGGCCGAACACATCAAGCCCCGGCTGCTCGGACACTGGGGCACCAGCCCCGGCCTGTCGTTCGTCTACGCCCACGTGTCCCGGCTGATCCGCCACACCGGGCAGGACGCGATCTATCTGACCGGCCCCGGCCACGGCGGTCCGGCCCTGGTCGCCGCCGGCTATCTCGAAGGCACCTACAGCGAGATCTACCCCGACGTCACCCTCGACGAGCCGGGCATGCGCAAGCTGTTCCGCCAGTTCTCCAGCCCCGGCGGCATCCCCAGCCACGTCTCGGTGACCACCCCGGGCTCCATCCACGAGGGCGGCGAGCTGGGTTATGTGCTGGTCCACGCGTTCGGCGCCGTCCTCGACAACCCCGACCTGCTCGCGATCGCGGTGGTGGGCGACGGTGAGGCCGAGACGGGCCCGCTCGAGGGCTCGTGGAAGGGCGTGTCGTTCCTCAACCCGGCTCACGACGGCGCCGTGCTGCCGATCCTGCACCTCAACGGCGCCAAGATCTCCGGGCCGACCGTGCTCGGCCGCAAAGACCCGGCCGAGGTCCGGGCCCTGCTCAGCGGTCACGGCTACGAGGTGATCGAGGTCGAGGGCGACGACGTGCCCGGCATGCACCACCGGTTCGCGGCCGCCCTGGCCGAAGCGTGGGGCCGCATCCGCACGATCCAGAAGTCGGCCCGCGAGGGGGAGTGGGACGGCACCCGCCCGACCTGGCCGCTGATCGTGCTGCGCACCCCGAAGGGCTGGACCGGCCCCGCCGAGGTCGACGGCGTCGAGGTCACCGGCACGTTCCGGGCCCACCAGGTGCCGCTGTCGGGTGTCCGCGACAACCCGGCGCACCTGGCGCTCCTGGAGAAGTGGCTCAAGTCGTACCGGCCGGAGGAACTGTTCGACTCCGCGGGCGCGCCGGTGGCGTTGCTGCGCGAACAAGACCCGTCGGGCGACCTGCGGATGAGCGCCAACCCGCACGCCAACGGCGGGGTGCTGACCCGCGAGCTCGACCTGCCCGACTTCCGCGACTACGCGATCGACGTCCCGGCGCCGGCCACCGTGCGGGCCGAGTCGACCCGCAAGCTCGGCGAGTTCCTGCGCGACATCTACCGCGACAACCCCGACCGGTTCCGGCTGTTCTCGCCCGACGAGACCAACAGCAACCGGCTCGGCGCGGTGTTCGAGGTGTCCGACCGCGCCTTCATGGAACGGGTCGGCCCGGGCGACGTGGCGATCGGCCCGTCCGGGCGGGTCATGGAGGTGCTGTCCGAGCACAACTGCCACGGCTGGCTCGAGGGCTACAACCTGACCGGCCGGCACGGCCTGTTCGCCACCTACGAAGCGTTCGCCATGGTCAGCGCGTCCCAGACCATCCAGCACGGCAAGTGGCTGGAAGAGGCCGACCACCTGCCGTGGCGGGCCAAGGTGCCCAGCCTCAACGTGCTGCTCACCTCGACGGCGTGGCGCAACGACCACAACGGGTTCAGCCACCAGGGCCCCGGCCTGATCCAGAATGTGCTGACCCAGCGCGGCACGGTCAGCCGGGTCTACCTCCCACCCGACGCGAACTGCCTGCTGTCGGTGGCCGACCACTGCTTCCGGTCCCGGTCCTACATCAACCTGATCGTCATCGACAAGCAGCCGCAACTGCAGTGGCTGACCATGGACGAGGCCCTGGAACACTGCGCCCGCGGCGCCGGCATCTGGAACTGGGCCGGCACCGACGACGGCGCCTCCGACCCCGACATCATCCTGGCCTGCGCCGGTGACGTCGTGACCATGGAGACCGTCGCGGCCGCGCAGATCCTGCGCGACCGGCTGCCCGGCATGCGGGTCCGGGTCGTCAACGTGGTCGACCTGATGGCGCTCGTGCGCCCCAAGGACCACCCCCACGGCATGAGCGAGACCCTGTTCACCGAGCTGTTCACCGACACGGTCGACGTGGTGTTCGCCTTCCACGGTTACCCGGGCGCGGTCCACCAGCTGGTCCACGGCCGGCCCGACGCCGACCGGTTCCGGGTGCGCGGCTTCATCGAGCAGGGCACCACCACGACCCCGTTCGACATGACGGTGCGCAACAAGGCGTCGCGCTACCACCTGGTGATGGACGCCATCAACAACGCCCGCCGCCTGCCGCAGGGCGCCACCGAGCTCAAGCAGTGGTGCGAGTCGCAGCTGGCGCGCCACGAGCAATACGTGGTCGAGCACCTGGAAGACATGCCCGAGGTCCACGACTGGTCCTACCCCTCCTGACGCCCTCCGCCGCCGTCCCGGTCCCGCCGCGCGCGGGGCCGGGCCCGCGCGCGTTTTCCGGTTACAGCGCCGCCCCCAGAAGATGTGCGCCGGAGGGGTCGTGCGGTTCGCGTACCGTAGCTTGCCGTGATCGAGGTTGACGAGGATCTGGTCCGTGCCCTGCTGCGGGAGCAACACCCGGACCTGGCCGATCGGCCCATCCGTGAGGTGGCGGGTGGCTGGGGGAACCAGATGTGGCGCCTCGGAGACGACCTGGTCATCCGGATGCAGCGCATGGACAGGAGTCCCGATCCGCAGCTCAAGGAGCGCCGGTGGTTGCCCGGGCTGGCCGCCCGCCTGCCGCTTCCCATCCCGGCTCCGGTCCGCAGCGGTACGCCCGGTGAGCGTTTCCCCAAGATGTGGACGGTCATGACCTGGGTCCACGGCATTCCCCTGGACGGTACGACGATCACCCGCGGCGATCACGCGGCCGACACGCTGGCGGCGTTCCTCGAGGCGTTGCACGTGCCGGCGCCGCCGGAGGCGCCGGGGGCCTCCGACTTCGGCACCCACCCCAGGGACGCCCGGGACGGTTTCGAACGCTTCATCGGGGCCGTGGACCTCGATGCCTTCGGCTTCGGCCCGGTCGAGGGTGACATCCGGGGCGTGTGGGACGACGCGGCGGCGACCCCCGAATGGCCGGGACCACGGGTGTGGGTGCACGGTGACCTGCATCCCGCGAACGTCGTCGTCGCCGACGGCACGCTCGCCGGCATCGTCGACTTCGGCGCACTGTTCGCCGGCGATCCGGCGTGGGACCTCGGGGCCGCGTGGTTGCTGCTGCCCGACGGAGGTGCCTCGCGGTTCTTCGACCGGTACGCCCAGGTGGACGAGGCGACTTTCCGGCGGGCGCGTGGGCTGGCCGCCATGAAATGCCTGTTTCTGATGCTGATGGGCCAGAACGGGGATCGCGGGCTGCCCGGCGGAAAGCCGAACTGGGGGCCCATCGGCCGGTCGGCACTTGATCGCGTCCTGAAGGACCTCTGACGTCGGCCAGGGCGGCGCCGAACCCATGCGGTCCTATTCTCGGGCGGTGCTGATCCGTGAGGCCACCGCCGCCGACCTGCCGTTCCTCGAGCTGATCGTGCTGGAGGCCTACAACTGGTCGGGGCCGCGGTTCACGCTCGACTGGGTGCGCGCCGACCCGATGGCTCAGCGCTACCTCGACGGGTTCCCCGGGCCGGGTGACCTCGGCGTGGTGGCGGCGGTCGACGGGCACGACGTGGGCGCGGTCTGGGGGCGGGCGTTGCCGGCCGACCGGGCGGGCTACGGGTTCGTGGCGCCCGACATTCCCGAGCTGACGGCCGGTGTCGTGCCCTGCGCGCGGGGGCGCGGAATTGCGTCGGCGCTGCTGTCCGCGCTGATCGACCTCGCCCGGCAGGGCGGCCGGCCCGGGCTGAGCCTCAGCGTCGAGGACGGCAACGCCGCGCGTCGCCTCTACGAGCGGGCCGGCTTCGTCGTGACCGGCCGCGAAGGCAACTCCGACACGATGCTGCTGCGTCTGTGATCGCCGCAGCGGCCGCCTCAGCCACGCGGCGATCGTCACGGATGCCTCAGCGTGGAGAAGGCAACGCGGTCCTCGTCGCGACCGGCTGTGCATTTCTAGGCCCGGGCTCCGGCGCCGTTGCCCGCACCGGCTCGGCTGCCCGCGTCGCTGCTCGCGTCATATTGGCTGCCGGCGTCGCTGGTCGCGTCGGGTCGGCTGCCGGCGTCGCTGTCCGTGGCGGCTCGGGTCTCGGCGTTCGTGCGGGCGGTCGTGACGATCGCCGCCGACAGGGCGAAGTCGGGGTCGGCGACCGGCCGGCCGTAGTGGTAGCCCTGCAGCAGGCGGTAGCCCAGCCGGTACAGCGCCTCGGCCTGGGCCGCGGTCTCCACCCCCTCGGCCACGGCGGCCAGGCCCAGGCCTGAACTGACCTGGTGCAACGCCTCGGCGATCACCGTGTGCCGACCGGCCTCGGTGACGTTGTCGACGAACGACTTGTCGACCTTGAGGATGTCCACCGGCACGGTCTGCAGCAGCCCCAGCGACGAGTGGCCGGTGCCGAAGTCGTCCAAGGCGATCCGCACGCCGAGCGCGCGCAGCTCGTGCAACGCCACCACCGCCTGGCCGCCCTCGAACACGGCCGTCTCGGTGACCTCCACGGCCAGGCACGACGCGGGCAGGCCGCTGTCGGCCAGCGCCGCCGCCACCGTCGCGGCGAAGTGCGGGCGGGCCAGCTGGCGGGCCGACACGTTCACGCTCACCTTGTCCGGCGCGCGGTCACCCAGCTCGGCGCGCCAACCGGCCAGCCGGTGACAGGCCGTCCGCAGGATCCACTCGCCGAGCTCCACGATCAGGCCGTTGCGCTCGGCGACCGGGATGAACGCGGCCGGGCTGACCAGACCCCGCGCCGGGTGTTCCCAGCGCACCAGGGCCTCCACCGCCGCGACCCGGCCCGACGGCAGCTCGACGATCGGCTGGTACACGACCCGGAACTGCTCGCTGTCGATCGCCGTCCGGATCTCCGCGCCCAGGCTGACGAACTCGCCCGCGCGCTCGTCCAGGGCGGGTGTCCACCTCCGTACGGGCTCGCCGGTCTGCTTCGCGGCGTACATGGCCGACTCGGCCTGCCGCATCATCTCGACCGGGGTCAGCCCGGACCCGCCGGCCAGACCGATCGCGACCCCTACGTACAGCTCGTGCCCGCCGACCACGACCGGCCCGCTCAACGCGTGGGCGATCGTGGCCGTGACGGCCCGCGCCTCGTCGGCGCTGGCCGAGGCGAGCAGCACCGCGAACTCGTCGCCGCCGATCCGCGCGACCACCGACGACCCGGGCGCCACCGCGGTCAGCCGCTCGGCCAGCAGTGACAACACCCGGTCCCCGATGGGCCGGCCGAGCTCGTCGTTGACGTTCTTGAAGCCGTTCAGCCCGAGCAGCGCCATCTGCGGGCGCCCGGCGACGAGGGCGTCACCCAGCGCGACCTCGAACCGGCGGCGGCTGGCCAGCCCGGTCAGTTCGTCGCTCATCGCGGCCCGGGTGAGTTCGGCCGACTGGCGGCGCACCTCGAACACAAAACCGGACATCCGGGCGATGACGAGCAGGATCAGCGCACCCGCGGCGATCGCGACCGACAGCCGGCCGGTCGGGTTGCCGCCGATGCCGGGCACCAGCAGCAGGGCGGGCGCCAGCAGCGAGCAGACACCGAACAGCAGCAGCCGGCCCCGGCCGACGCGGGCCGTCACCCGGCCGGTCGCGGGCGGAGCGGCCATCGCCGGGTGCAGGGCGGCGGCGCCCCACAACACGTACGAAAGCAGGAAGACCGCGTCGGTCGGGTGGGTGCTCGCTTCGGAATAGAGCGGGATCACCGAGAACGCGGTGTCACCGGTCAGCAGGAGCGCGAGCGAAGCCACGAGTAGATGGACGCTCGGTGTGCGGGCGCCGCCGCTGGTGAACAACCGGGCCAGCAGGGCGATCAGCAGGATGTCGACGACCGGGTAGGCGACGGTCACGACGTGCTCGAACAGCGACGCGCCGGAATCGGCGACCACCGGGCGCAACACGAAGATCCAGAACAGCAGGCCGAGCGCGGTCGCCACGATCGCGGCGTCGATCAGGTCGCCGACCGAGCTGCGGCGCTGCCGCACCAGCAGCAACAGGCCGGCCGCGAGCATCGGGTAGGAGGCCAGATAGAAGGCGTCGGCCGCCGACGGGTAGGGCGACAGGTGCAGGACGCTGTCGTAGAACTCCCAGGTCAGGTCGCCCAGCACGAAGGTGATCTGCCCGGCCGCGAACCAGCGCCACATGGCCGGGCGCTGGGGCCGGTGCAGGCGTACGGAGATCAGGATCGCCATCGCCGTCAGGATGCCGATCGCGTCGTACACCAGACTCGCGGTCAGGCTGCCCTCGGGCAGCACGTACTGACCGGCGACCGCGGCCACACCGGCCACGAGCCACCAGATCCACAACCTTCCGGACGTCACGAGGGGTCATCGGGACATAACCGGTGGGAGATGAGCCGGTGTCATGGACTTCACAAGATCGAGTGCAGTAGCCTCCGAGAGCCGTTGATCCAGAAGGGTGGATGTGTGGAGCGTCAGATCGTCCTTCGCCGCTGGACCCGGCCGGTTTATCAGGTGGGCGCGGTCGTCGCGTTCGTCGCGACCGTGCAGGCCGTGATCGTCCCGGCGGTCGGGGGACCGGCGTGGGTGTGGGGAGCTGTCCCCGTCCTGGGCGCGGCCGCCACCCTGATGACGATCAAATCCATCCCGTACGGGCATGTGAAGTATCCCGCCTGATTTCCTCGGTGGCGGCTTTCCTCCATGATCTAAGGAGGGCAGGCGACAGACGGGGGTTGATGGATGCGGCGGTCCCGCAGCGATCTGAGATCACGTCGCGTCTACTACGGGGCCCTGGGCCTGATCCTGCTGATCGGCGCCGCTCTCACCGCGATCGGCGTCACCATGGCGGGCGCCGCCCAGGACGTCCTGATCAACCTCGGGTCGTCGGTGCTCGGCGTATTCCTGGTCGCGGTGGTCCTGGAACCGATCATCAAGTTCGGGCGGCGCTACGAGGAACAGATCCACGGCGGCTTCCCGCACCGGCGCTTCCTCGACGGCGTCGCCGGTTGTTCCCAGCGCGTACGCATCATGGGCGCCTGGCCGTACGTCATGGAGACCCAGTGGCGCGCCGAGTTCCTGGACGCCCTGCTGGCCGCGATCCGCCGCAACGCCCAGGTCGAGATCCTGATCCTCGACCCGACCAGTCCCGCCGCGATGCAGCGCCGCACCGACATGCGCGACTCGACCGAGATCTCCCGCCTGGTCACCGAGATCCTGGCCGCCCTCGACGCCTTCCGCGCCCGCGTCCCGCGCGAGAAACAGACCCGATTGCACGTACGGATCTACAACACGCTCCCACCGGCCCGCCTGTACCGCTGGGACAACCGGGCGTTGAGCTCGTTCTTCCCGGCCGGCGACCGTTGGGGTTCCGACGTCCGGCACTACGAGACCAACGTGACGTCCGGGCTCGGGCATTTCGTCGACGACCAGTTCTCGCTCATCTGGAACGACAAGCGCTCCCGCGACCTGACCACGTACCTGCGCCTGCCGCTGCGCATCCAGGCCACCGGCCGCACGTTCCACGCCCGCTACGTGATCCTCGACGACGGCCTCTACGCGATCGCCCCCGAGCTGACCGACAGCCTGATGCGCAACGCCTCAACCGACTGGCGCGTCTGCGTGGAGGACACCCCCGACCGCGACTACACCGCCCAGGGCGTCCCCGACGACGATGACGAGGCGTGGGAGTCGATCCTCGAGTTCTACACCCTCAAATACGGCGAGCCCACCACCCCCGGCCGCCTCCCCGGCACCATCCGCCTGGTTGAGCAGCCCTGACCCCGGTGCGACTACGTTTTCGCTGTGGATACCGACATCACGGCCGTGGCCGAGGCCAACCGCGTCAGCTGGAACCGCATCGCGCCCCGGCGCTCGGGCCGGCCCGTCGAGCGGATCCGAGCGGGCGAACTCAGCCTGGAGGGCTTCGAACGCCGCCTGGCCGGCGACGTCACCGGCCGCCGCGTCGTGCACCTCGCATGCTCGTACGGGGACGAGGTGTTGTCCTGGGCCGTTCTCGGCGCACACGCCACCGGTGTGGACATCTCCGACGTCGCCGTCGCGACCGCCCGGGCGAGAGCGGCCGAAGCCGGCATCGACGCCGACTTCCGCCGGGCCGACATGCTCACGCCGCCCCCGGACCTGGTCGACCTGGATCTGATCTACCTCAGCTGGGGCGCGATCTGCTGGGTCCCCGACCTCGCCGTCCTCGCGACCATGGTGACCGCTCGGCTCCGGCCTGGCGGCGCGCTGTTGTTGTGCGACCACCATCCCGCCTGGGAGGTGCTCTCCGCCCGCGAACCCGGCCGCCTGGCGGTGGTCGGCGACTACTTCGGCCGCGGTCACCCGAACACCGAGCAGGACGACGCCAAACTGCCGGTCGGAGCTCGCGGCGAGCCCGACGCGCCGTCGTTCTCCACGTTCGTGTGGCCGGTCAGTGACGTCGTGATGGCGCTGATCCGGGCCGGCCTGCGCCTGGACGAGTTCTTCGAGGCCCCCGAGCCCCGCCTCTACGCCGGGCTGGGCGAGGCCGCCGGTTCCCTTCCGGCCTACTACGTCATCAAAGCCACCAAGCCCGACCGCGACCGCTGAGGAAAGGACGCTCAGAAGTCGATCGCCAGCAGCCACTCGCCGCCTCGTTGGGGGCGGTAGCCCAGGCCGCCGGCCAGGGCTCGGACCACGGCGGGCAGGTGGGCCGCGCCGTAGATGACGGCCACGTCGATCTGCTCGTGGCGGCGCTCGGTGTGGATCCGCTGGACGGTCGCCACCAGGTCGCGGTCGCGTTCCTCCAGCATCAGGCGGTTCATCAGCGCCCACCGCATGCGGGGCTCGCTGATGTCGCTGATCTCGAAGTTCTGCCGCATCAGCATGTCGCGGCCGCCCACCGCCATGGTGATCGTCAGGTAGGGCACCAGCAGGGCCAGGTCGATCCAGCCGGCCAGGGGCAGGCGGCGGCGCCGGCCCTCGAGGATGCGGCCGTCGGGCCAGACCGTGGGCACGCCGAGCGCCTCGTAGTCGATGTTCTGGTGCACCAGCGGGCCGCCGCGGTACTGCCGGGTGAGCCGCAACGCGGTCACGTAGGCCAGGCCGGTCGAGCTCGGACCGTCGTACATTTCGGCCACGATCAGCTGGCAGCGCGCCAGCCGTTCCGAGAGCAGGCGGTAGTAGTCGGGCCGGCCCATGTGGACGACCGGCATCAGGACGAACCGCAGCGGGCTGTCGCGGTGCTTGAACACGAGCACCACGGACCGGAGCCCGAAGATGCTGACCTCGGTGAGCTGCATGACCTGACCTCCCCCGGGTCTGGTCGCCCCAGGGTAGGGAGCACACGTCAGCGCTCAGTGAGCACTCAGCGGCGAAGAGTCACCGACGAGCCAGAGATGCCCGTACGGATCGAAGAACCCGCCCTGCCGATGCGGGCCCCACGGCATGTCGTGAACGCGTACGGGATCGTGGTTGTCGGCACCCGCCGCCGCGGCCCGCGCCACGAAGGCGTCCGGGTCCTCGGTGAACACCTCGACCCGTACGGTCGTCGTGCCCACGCCCTGCGGCGTGTCCCAGCCGTTGCCGGCCGGCTCGGCCAGGAAGAACGGCGCCCCTTCGATCTCGAGCCCCACCACCGACCCGAGGTTCCACAGCTCAACGGCGCCGAGGGCACGCTGGTACCAGCCGGACGCCTCGGCCGCATCGGGCACCGCGACCATCAACGAGATAGCAGTCATGCCGACCAGACTCACCCCGCCCGGCGCCCGCGTAAAGCGGAAGGGCGACGAGACGGTTGTGCTGTGTGGCGGCCGTGAGGTCAGTGCCAGTCCGGCCGGATTGCGCCCGGGCGGGTGAAGGCCGCGAACTCGGTGGTGTCGCGGAAGGCCGGCACCGCGTAGAGGCGACGCGCGTAACGCCACAGGTGGGGATAGACGTGCAGGCCGGGGTTGATCGTGCGCAGAGCGTTGGGTCCCACGTCGTAGCGGACCAGCGTCACCCACAGCCGGATGTCGGCTTCGGTGAGCACGCCGCCCACGAGGAAGTCCGAGCGGGAGAGACGGGCGTCGAGCAGTTCAAAGGCGTCGAGCAGCGCCGTACGGGCATGGCCGGGCTCCCGGGCGGCCGCGCCCACCCCCTCGTTGACGGCCGGCCGCAGCCACCGGTCGAGCTCGTCGATCGGCCCGCGCAGGTGCTCGGGGTAGGTGTCGACCGGGTTGCCGGCCAGATGCCGGAACCGTGTGGCGAGGTCGATCCCGATGCCGGTGGCCTCGTTGCTGACGACCCGCGTGGTGAACCTGTCCCACAGCGTCGGAACGGCGATGTGCCCGGCGTAGTCGTCGACCGTCGCGTCGTACGCCTGCCGCAGCAGCGTGAACCCGTTGACCGGGTCGGGCCCGTAGCGCTCCCGGAACGCCCAGCCCCGGGCGTCGCGGGTGTTGTCGACGTACGACATGGTGACGATGTCGTGCAGCCCGGCCAGCTCGCGGGTGATCGCGACCCGCTGCGACCAGGGGCAGAACCAGCCGCCGTAGATGTGGTAGCGGAACGGCCGCGCGGTGAACTCACCGTCCGCCGTGATCCGCCCAGTGAAGCCCACCCGGGGTTCGATCTCGTATCGGCCGTAGGTCGCGATGTCGGTCGGGCCGGCCAGGTGGGTCCGGGCGGACAGCTGCGGCATGGGCGGCCTCCTCGCAACGGCTTCCCGTTCACCCTGGAACACCGCCCCCACCCGCGTCAACCATTCCTACATGAGTAATAGGCGATGGGTGCGGGGCGGTCAGTCGCGGGAGTGCCAGTTGACGTGGCCGGTGACGGCGAAGCCGAGCTTCTCGTACAACGGCCGCCCGGCGTGGGTCGCCACCAGGCTGTGGGGCTGGTTCGGGCTGATCGCGGCCGACAGGAGCGTGCCGGCCAGGCCCTGCCCCCGGTGACCGGGCAGCGTGACCACCCAGTAGACCCCGGTGGAGGTGCCGTCGTCGAAGGTGTACGCCCCGGCCGCCGGTTCGCCGTCGCGGTAGGCCAGCCACACCCGCCAGCCGGGCAGCGACAACACCCGCGCCGGCAGGGCCCGCCCCGGGTGCAGGGGCTGGAACCGCGGCAGCGGGAACCCGTCGACCATCACCCGCTCGGCCACGACCAGCTCGGCGGCGTCGCGCACCTCACCCACCGTGACACCCGGCCGCGGCTGCACCGGGTCGACCGGCCCGGGTGGACGGACCATGACGGGCAGCCGTTCGAGGCCGTCGGCGGGCGGGCCGAACGCGTCCTCGAACGTGTACGCGCCGTCGGGCGGCTCGACCGGCCCCGCCGGCGCCAGCGCGATCAGCCGGGTGAAGCCGGGGAACACCGCCCGGAAGAGCGGCCCCTCGTACGAGACCGAAGGGCCGAGCGAACTCCACATGGCGGCCGCGTTGCGCAGGTAGATCGCGGTGTCATCCACGGCCGAACGTGACGTCCTTCGTGCGGTCGCGGCCGGTGAGGGTGGTCATGGCAAGGACCCTAGACCGGCCCCCCGACAAAAACCTGAACCGCCCACCGGCGGCGGGTCGTGTGGAGAGGACCACGGGGAAGGAACCGAAGAGGCGATGGATATCCATGTGGAGCTGTGTTGAACCCGGCGGCCCCGCCGCCCGTACCCCTCGGCATGTGGGATGACGGGCGGTTGCTGGCAGCGCTCGCCGCGCTGCCGCCGGAGGCCTTCATCGAGGGCCCGGCCGACGACGACGATCTGCGATGGCGGCGCACCGCCCGGCGGCTGCGCCGCGAACTCGGCGCTGAACCGGCCCGGTCGGCGCCTCCCGAGGGGCATCTCGCCCCGGTCCTGGAGCTTCGGCCTAACCCGGTCGACTGACCGGGGGGTTCCGCCGGTTGACCGGCCAGCCCATGATGGGGCGCGGTGATCACATGACTTCCGACAACCTGCCCCCGGAGCTCGCGGCCCGGGCCGGCGACGCCGACCGCAATGTGCGGCACGCGGCCGTCGGCGAACTGCTCGACCTGGCCCGCGGCGACGACCGCGAGGCGGCCGTGGCCGCCCGGGCCGCCCTCGTCGAGCTGACCTCGGACGACAGCCGTCAGGTGTCCGCGGCGGCCGAGGAGGCCCTGGCCTCGACGTCGATCGCGCTGGAACCGCCGAGGATCGACTTCGGACCGGTCGCGCCCGGCACGCCCCGCCTCGAAGCGGTGGTGACGATCACGGGCTCGCCGATGGCCCTCGCGTCCCGGCTCAAGGTCACCGGCGGCGGCCTGCGCGCCCGCATCGCCGGCGACCAGCTGCAGGTGCAGTGGCTGCCCGGTGGCGGCCCGCTCACCGGCATGGTGTCGCTCGACGGGCCGGCCGGCGCGGCTGACCTGCCGGTCACCGGCCACATCGGGTTCGGGCCGCTCACCGGTTTCGCGGCCGAGGCCCGGCAGAACGCTGTGGCGGGACTCGGAAGTCTCCAGTCGGCGTTTCCGCCCGTACGGGAAACTGAATTGTCCAAAAAGTCTGGGAAGGGTCTCATCGTCGCAGCCGCGACCGCTGTCGTGCTCCTGGCCGGCACCGGCATCGCCGCGGCGGTGACACTGACCGGCAACGAGACGGCGGCACCGCCGGCCGTGCAGCAGGAGCCGACGACAACACCGCCGACCGCGCCGCCCTCGCCGGAAGCGCCGGCTCCAAGACGGGAAAGCATCGACAAACCCACCGTCGAGGGCACGATCAAGGTCGGTGACGAGCCCGAGGGTGTGGCGGTCTCACCCGACAGCCGCACCCTCTATGTGGCCAACCAGAACTCGCGCATCCTCTCCGTGGTCGACCTCACCTCGGGCGACGTCAAGAGCGTGCAGCTGCGCAACACCCCGCGCTTCGTCGCCGTCTCCCGCGACGGCCGGCGCGTCTTCGTCTCCATGTACGAGGACCTGCTCGACGGCAGTGGCGTGGCCGTGGTCGACGCCGAGAAGCTGACCGTCCTGAAGAATCTGAACACCGGCGTCCAGCCGTACGCGCTGGCCGTGGCCCCCGACGGCCGTCTGTGGGTGCCGATCCACGGCGGGCGCAATGTCGAGATCTATTCGGCCGCCGAGCAGAAGCTGGAGGGCCGCGTCTTCGTGCCGGAGAACCCGCACGCGGTCTCGTTCGACACCGACGGGCGGCGCGCCTTCACCCCCGACCACGAGTCGAGCACGGTCTCGGTCATCGACATGCGCAACGACCAGCGGCTGCGCTCCATCCCGGTCAGCGCCGCCCCGCACAGCCTGGCCGTGTCACCCGACGGGCGTACGGTCGTGGTCGCCTGCTTCCAGGCCAACGCGGTCGACATCATCGACGCGGTGACGCTGGAACGCCGCGGCCCGTTCAAGGTCGGCACCAAACCGCAGGCGGCGGCGTTCGCGACCGACTCCGGGCACGCCTACGCGGTCAACGAGGGCAGCAACTCGGTGTCGGTGGTGGACCCGCGCACCGGTCGCATCACCGCGACCGTCCCGGTCGGCCGCAGCCCGCGCACGATGGCCGTCTCACCCGACGGCAAGTTCGCGTACGTGTCGAACGGCGACGACGACACGGTCACCATTTTGCGGGTGAGTTGATGCCCGAAAGAGTGATTGCCGGAGTGCAACAACATCTGGGCATGATCGCGTGACGTGGCGTGAGAGGACGGTAATGGCTTCGTGGACGCGAAGGCGGGAGGGTAGCGCCGACGAGGTGCTCATCCGCCAGCTCTACAACGAGCACGGCGGTGCTCTCCTGGCCTATGCGACCCGGCTGATGGGTGACCGCGCCCTCGGCGAGGACGTCGTGCAGGAGACACTGATCAGGGCCTGGCGCAACCCGGACGCGCTGACCAACGACAAGGGTTCCGTACGCGGTTACCTGTTCACGATCACCCGGAACATCGCGATCGACCGGCACCGGGCTCGTCAGGCCCGCCCGGCCGAGGTCGCCGAGACGCCCAGCAGCACGCCGGTCGCCCGCGACCACGCCGACCAGGTGGTCGACTCGATGGTGGTGCTCGGGGCGATGGAGAAGCTGTCCGACGAGCATCAGCAGGTTCTCCGGCAGATCTACTTCCAGGGCCGTACGGTCGAGGAGGCCGCCGAGACGCTCGGTGTGCCGGCCGGGACCGTCAAGTCGCGCAGCTACTACGCGCTGCGCCGATTACGGGAGGCGATCGCCGAACAGCCGGCCGGACCCAGGATCGTCGCGGAAGGAGCAGCCTGATGAGCGAGCACGACAACGAACTGCTCGGCGCGTACGTCCTCGGCGTGCTCGAGCCCGGCGAACGCTCCACCGTGCAGACCCACCTCGACGGCTGCGAGCAGTGCCGCAAGGAGCTCGACGAGCTGCGCGAGATGGAGGCCGCGCTCGGTGAGCTGCCGCCCGAGGCGCTGATCGACGGCCCGCCGGTCGACGGGGAACTGCTGCTGCAGCGCACCCTCAAGCAGGTCCGGGGCGAACGTACCCGCGACGACCGCGTACGCCGCTCGGTCTGGCTCGCCGCGGCCGCGGTGGTCGCCGTGGCGGTGCTCGGCGGTGGCGCGCTGCTGGGCCGGGGAACCGCCCCCGGCCAGCCGGTCATCGAGGCCAACCCGGCCGTGACGCTTCCGGCCGACGCCCGTACGGCCTCGGCCGCCGACGCCGCCACCGGCGCGCGGATGACCGTCGCCGTGATCCCGGCCGCCGGGTGGGTGCGGGTGCACGCCGAGGTGAGCGGGGTCGCCGCCGGTCAGCAGTGCCGGCTCTACGTGATCGGCAAGGACGGTTCCCGCCGCGAGGCCGGCAGCTGGCTGATCTCGGAGAAGGCGGCCGCCGAGGGCGGTTCGGTCGACGGTTCGGCCCTGATCGCCCCCGACGAGGTGGCCTCGGTGCAGGTCGAGACGTTCGCTGGTCAGCCCCTGGTCAACGTCCCGGTCTAGATCGCCTTCCCCGGGTTGAGGATGTTGTCCGGGTCGAACAGGGCTTTGATACGGCGCTGGAGGTCGTGGCTGACCGGCCCGATCTCCCGCGCCAGCCAGGCCCGTTTCAGCGTGCCGATGCCGTGCTCGCCGGTCAGCGTGCCGCCCAGGTCCAGCGCCAGCGTGAAGATGTCGTCGGCGGCCCGCTGGACCTCGGGCGGGATCGTGGTCGCGGCCGGGTCGGCCACGATGATCGGGTGCAGGTTGCCGTCGGCGGCGTGCGAGAGCGTGAAGATGGGCACGCCGTGGCGGGCGGCGATCCGTTCCACCGCGCGTACGGCCTCGGCCAGGCGGGAGCGGGGGACGGCGATGTCCTCGATCAGCGGGCGGCCCAGGCGTTCGATCGCGGGCAGGGCCTGACGGCGGGCGGCCAGCAACGCCGTGGGGTCGCGGCTCACCTCGACCGTACGGGCGGTCTCGGCCAGGACCTTCTCGGCGACCAGTTCCTCACCGGCGGCGTCGGTCTGCACGATCAGAAGGGCGCCGGCGTCGGGCCGGGTGCCGATCGCGCGCAGCGTCGCGGCGTCGAGCAGTTCGGCCATCGCGGGCTGGACGCCGGACGCGGTGAGGGCCACGGCGGCCGCCGCCGCGAGGGCGATGTCGTCGAAGGTCGCGGCCAGGGTGGTCGTGGACAGGGGGAGTGGCCGCAGCCGCAGGGTCGCCTCGACCACCACGCCCAGGGTGCCCTCCGAGCCGACGATCAGCCCCGTGAGGTCGTACCCGGAAACGCCTTTGAGGGTCGAGCGCCCGGTCCTGATGCGCTCGCCGCTCGCGAGGACAACCTCCAGGCCGAGTACGGCGTCGCGCGTCACCCCGTACTTGGCGCAGCGCAGGCCGCCCGCGTTGGTGGCGATGTTGCCGCCGATGGTGGAGATCTCGAAGCTGGCCGGGTCGGGGGCGTAGCGCAGACCTAGTTTCCCGGCCGCACGGTCGAGGTCGGCCGTGATGACACCGGGCTCGACCACCGCGGTGCCGTCGTCCGGGTCGATCGCCACGATCCGGTCCATGCGGCTCAGGTCGAGCACGAGCGCGCCCTCTCCAGCGGTGGTGGCGCCGGTCAGCGCGGTTCCGGCGCCGCGCGGGACCACCACCGTACGGGCGGAGGTGGCCCCTCGCAGCACGCGCGCGACCTCGTCGGCGTCGCGGGGGAACAGCACCGCCGCGGGCCGCCCGACCGGCGCCCACCCCGACCGGTCGACCCGGCGCTCCTCCACGACACCGGTGTCAGAGGACCACGTGACACCGATGGACTCCCACCAGTTCGTCACTCGGGGTCGCCCTTTTCCAGGGGCCGGTCGGGGTCGGAGGACCAGGCCGACCACGAACCGGGATATAACGCCGCGTCGATGCCGGCGACGGCCAGGGCTGCGATCTCGTGCGCGGCGGTCACACCCGATCCACAGTAGACGCCGACCGGGCCGGTCACGTCCGCGAACCGCTCCCGCAGCTCGCCGGTGGCCCGGAACAGCGGCACGCCCTCGCTCAGATTCCCGGTCGTCGGCTTGCTGACCGCCCCCGGGATGTGGCCGGCGCGCGGGTCGATCGGCTCGACGTCGCCGCGGTAGCGCTCGGCGGCCCGGGCGTCGATCAGCGTTCCCGGGCCGGGCAAGGTGGCGGCCTCGTCGGCGGTCAGGGTCGGCAGGTGCCCGGCCGAGAGCGTGATGTCGCCCGGCGGTTGCGGCCGGGCCTCCCCGGCGACGGCGGCGTGCCCGGCGGCCGTCCACGCGGCCAGGCCGCCGTCGAGGATGCGCACGTTCGGGACACCGGCCCAGCGCAGCAGCCACCACGCGCGGGCCGCCGCCAGGCCGCCGCTGTCGTCGTAGACCACCACGCCGCGCCCACGGGTCAGACCCCAGCGCCGGGCCGCGGCCTGAAGGTCCTCGATGGCCGGAAGCGGGTGCCGTCCGGCGCCGGGGGAGTGCGGACCGGCCAGCTCGGTGTCGAGGTCGACGTAGACCGCGCCCGGGATGTGCCCCGCGCGGTAGTGGTCGGCGCCGTGCGGGTCACCGAGTTTCCAGCGCACGTCGAGCAGCACCGGCGGGGGCGGCGGCTCGGCTACCCGCGCGTAGAGCTCGTCCACGCCGATCAGCACGGCCGCGCGGTGCCGTTCGGCGCCGACGGTGGCGGCCAGGTCGGCCTCGTCGAGCGACCCGGCCGGGGTGCCGGCGGCGGCGGCCCGGTGGACGCGGGCCTGCACCGCGGCGTTCAGCGGCGCCTCGACGCCGTGCAGCCGGGCCAGCAACACGATCTCGCCGCTCAGATAGTCGATCTCGGTGCGCCCGCCCCGGGCCAGGCTCTGCCAGGTCGAGTTGCCACCGCGTGGGCGCCCCGGGATCTCGGCGATGGAGAACTCGACGTCGGGCCGGGGCGCGGGGACGATGCCGGCCGCCGCGAACACCTGCTGGGCCTCCTCGCGCAGCGCGTCGAGCGCGGTTGTGCGCGCCGGCGACGGCGGGTAGAGCGCGTCGAGCCCGTTGATCAGGTTGCCGAGGAGCTTGGTCGCCTTGTGCCCGGCGATGTCCCCGGTGACATGGGCCGGGATGCCGGCCCGCCGCAGGTCGGCCGCCACCTCTTCGGCGCGGGGGTCGTCGCCGGTCGGGAACCGGCCCACCCACACGACGGCCGGGTGGGGCACGGCCGGGTTCACGACCTCGCCGGCGACCAGGTATTCGGCCGGGACCCAGATGACCGCGCCGAGCACGGTGGCGAAGGAGCGCAGCGCGAGCCGTTCGTTGACGAGCCCGTTCTGCAGCGTGACGGCCGGCAGATCGGCGGCCGCGGTCGTCCCGCCCCGCACCGGCTGCCAGGCCCATTCCCGTACGGCCTCAGCGGTGTCCTGGGCCTTGGTCGCGAACACGAGCACGTCGTCCCGGGTCAGTTCGACCTCGCCCGGACCCCCGGCCACCGGCACCCGCACCAGGTGCTCGCCGTCCGGCCGTACGTACCGCAGCCCGTCCCGGCGCAGCGCGGCCAGCTGGGCGCCCCGGGCGATCAGCAGTGTCCCGACTCCGGCCCGGTGCAGCTCGGCCGCGACGGTGGCCCCGACCGCGCCCGCCCCGACCACGACGTAGCGGGTCACCGCTGCTCCTGCGCGATCGCCGGCAGGTCGGCCCCGAGGCGCAGCCGCTCCAGGAAGAGCACCACCGTGGCGGCGACCGTGCGGTGGCTGACGTCGTTGAGCACGTCGTGCTTGCCGCCGGTGATCGCCACCAGCGTCCCCGGGTAGTAGGCGCGGGCCTCACCGAGCGGACTGATCGAGTCGGCGTCGCCGTGCAGCCCGAGCGTGGGCAGGCTCACGTCGCTCTTTTCGCGGGCCTCGGGCGCCTTCTCGAGCGCGCCACGCACGGCCGCCCCTTCGGACAGCACCCGCTGGTGGTTCGGGCACGATGTGCGGGCCTCGACCTCGGCCTCCCAGCCCAGCAGGTTGATCCGCCGCGGCACCGGGATGCCGGCCAGCACGAGCGCGTCCAGGCCGGGCGCGCGGCCGGCGGCCAGGTCGAGCGCGAACAGGGCGCCGGTGTCCGATCCGACGACCACCTTGGGGCCGGGCAGACCATCGTCGACCAGCAGTTTTCCGGCCTCGGCGAGGCTCTGTCCGGAGTCGGCGGTGACGTCGGGCAGCACCCGGACGCGATAGCCGTCGGAGGCGATGCGCTTGCCGAAACGGGCGTACGCGGCGGTGGTCTCACCCCGTCCGGCGGCGACGATGACCGTGCCGCGCGGCGCGATGCCCTCAGGTTCGTCGTAGGCGTTCGTCATCTTCTTCCTCGGCTATCGATTCAGTAGGAGATCGTCACCAGCATCGTCGGTTCCGGCTGCCGCTGTCCAACGACGATCGCTTCTCGGCACCGATGACGAATGCTGATCGGTCCCGGTCGTTCACAGGTCGGCAATCCTCGTATCAATTCGTTGTTAGCGTCCCGCGCATGGCACAAGTGCTGGACATCGTCGCGCTGCGCAGCCTGGTCGCGGTGGCCGACTGCGGCGGCTTCCATCGGGCCGCGACCACCCTGCTGATCAGCCAGTCGGCGGTGAGCCAGCACCTGCGCCGGCTCGAGAAGGTGATCGGGCGCCCGCTGGTCGAGCGCCGGGGGCGGGGGGCCGCGTTCACGCCGGACGGGCAGGCGCTGCTGGCCGAGGCGCGGCGCATCCTGACCGCCCACGACGACGCCCTGCGCCGCCTGGTCGGGGTCGAGCGGCCCACCGTCACGGTCGGCACCACCGAGCATGCGGCGGCGCTGATCCTGCCCGCGGTCACGGCCGCCCTGCCCGAGCACCAGGTGCGTTTCCGCATCGACCGCACCCGCCGCCTCGACGACGCCATCGACCGGGGCGCGCTCGATCTGGCCGTGCACCTGGCCGAGGCTTCCTCGTCGCCCGGCGTGCCGGTCGGGCCGCTGCCGCTGAGCTGGTACGCCGCGACGGGCTGGACGCCTCCGGCCGGGCGGGCGTGGCCGGTCGTGGCCATCGAGGAGCCCTGCCTTCTCCGTCGTCGGGCGCTCGCCGCCCTGGCCGAGCGGGGTCTCGACCCGTACGTGGTCTGCGACAGCGGCTATGTGGCGGGCGTGCTCGACGCCGTGCGCAGTGGTCTCGGGGTGGCCCTGATGGCGACCTCGGCCTCGACGCCGGACGGGCTGGCCGTGCGCGACGATCTGCCCCCGGTCGAGCCGGCCGAGCTGAGTTTCCGCGCCCGTTCCGGAGCCGACCAGTCCCTTGCGGCGGCGGTCGTCGAGGGCCTGCGCGGTGTGCTCGGCGTCCAGCAGCCGGGACGCGTGCTTGCCTAAAACCGATAGGCAAGGTAGGAAATGACGCGTGACCTCCCTACTGTCCGCGCCGCCCTCCGCGCCGGCCGCTGAACGCCGGTCGCCGCTGGCCCCTTCGGGTGGGCGGCGGCGCCGGTTCGCTCTGCGGCTGGTGGCTCTTCTCGTCCTCTATGGACTGTGGGAGCTGGCCGCCCGCACCACGCGGAACCCCACCTTCATCCCCTCGCCGGGCGCGGTCTGGGACCAGCTGATCCGGACGTCGACCACCGGCTACTCCGGTCACCTGCTCGTCGAGCACCTCGGCATCTCGTTGCGCCGCATCCTCATCGGCTCGGTCATCGGTGTCGCCGGCGGCCTTGTCACCGGTGTCCTGATGGGCGTCATCCCGTGGCTGCGGGTCGTCACCGAGCCGGTGGTCACGTTCGTCCGGGCGCTGCCGCCCCTGGCGTACTTCAGCCTGTTCATCATCTGGTTCGGCATCGACGAGACCCCCAAGCTGTGGCTGCTCTCCATCGCCGCCCTGCCCCCGGTCGCCGTCGCCACCGCGGCCGCCGTCCAGGGCGCGCCGACCGGGCTGGTCGAGGCGGCCCGGGCCCTCGGCGCCGGCCGCTGGGAGGTGATCCGGGACGTGACGCTGCCCAACGCGCTGCCCGAGATCTTCACCGGTGTGCGGCTCGCGGTCGGCATGGCGTACAGCTCGGTCGTCGCCGCCGAGACCATCAACGGCGTCCCCGGCATCGGCGGCATGGTCCGCGACGCCCAGCGCTACTCACAGACCGACGTCGTCGTGCTCGGGCTGTTCGCCATCGGCCTCTCCGGCCTGCTCATCGACGCCCTGCTGCGGACGGCCGAGAACCGGCTGATCCCGTGGCGGGGCCGTGCCTAGAAGGAATCGCCTTGTTCAAGAAGATCATCGCCGGCCTGGCCGTCTTTTCGCTCGCCGCCTGCGGCAACGGTGCGGCCAGCGGGGGCGCGGACCCGGAGAAGAAATCCATCCGGCTCGCCTATCAGGCCTTCCCCAGCGGCGACCTCGTCGTGAAGAACCAGGGCCTGCTCGAGAAGGCGCTGCCCGACTACCAGATCACCTGGACCAAGTTCGACTCCGGCGCCAGCATCAACACCGCGTTCGTGGCCAGGAGCATCGACATCGCGGCCATCGGGTCCAGCCCGGTCGCGCGGGGCTTGTCGGCGCCGCTGAACATCCCGTACCAGGTGGCCTTCGTCCTCGACGTCGCCGGTGACAACGAGGCTCTGGTCGCCCGCAACGGCAGCGGTGTCACCGATGTCGCGTCGCTCAAGGGCAAGAAGGTCGGCACCCCGTTCGCGTCGACCGCGCACTACAGCCTGCTGGCCGCGCTCGACCAGGCCGGCCTTAAGGAGAGCGACGTCAACATCGTCGACCTCGAGCCGCAGGACATCCAGGCCGCCTGGACCCGCGGGGACCTCGACGCCGCGTACACCTGGCTGCCGTCGCTCGCCGAGATCAAGAAGACCGGCAAGGTGCTCATCTCCAGCCGCGAGCTGGCCACCGCGGGCAAGCCGACCCTCGACCTGGGCGTGGTCTCCACCGACTTCATCACCAACCACCCCGAGGCCGTGGACGCCTGGCGCAAGGTGGAGGCGCAGGCCCTCGACCTGATCGCCGCCGACCCGGCCGCCGCCGCCAAGGCGATCGGGGCCGAGCTCAACCTGTCGCCCGAGGAGGCCCAGGAACAGCTGTCCCAGGGCGTCTTCCTCAAGCCGGCCGACCTCGCCTCCGACGAGTGGCTGGGCACCCCCGACAAGGTCGGCAAGCTGGCCGGCAACCTGGTCAGCGCGGCCGAATTCCTCAAGGGCCAGCAGAAGATCGACGCCGTTCCGGCTCTGGCCGACGTGCAGAAGGCCATCTACGTGCAGGGGCTCCCCGGTGTCCTCGGCTGACGCCATCGCGGTGCAGGGCGTCGAACACCGCTACGGCGACGTCACCGCGGTCGGCCCGATCGACCTGACCGTTCCCGAGGGCGAGTTCCTGGTGCTGGTCGGAGCCTCGGGCTGCGGCAAGAGCACGTTGCTGCGCCTGATCGCCGGCTTCGAGGAGCCCACCTTCGGCACCGTACGCACGGCCGGGGAACCGCCCGTGCCGGGGCGCGGCGCCGGGCTGGTCTTCCAGCAGCCCCGCCTGTTCCCCTGGCGCAGCGTCGGCGGCAACGTCGCCCTCGCCCTCAAGTACGCCGGGCAGCCCGCTTCCGAGGCCGATGTGGATCTTTTGCTGGAACGGGTCGGCCTGCACGGCGTCGCCCGCCGGCGCACCTGGCAGATCAGCGGCGGCCAGCAGCAGCGCGTCGCCATCGCCCGGGCGCTGGCCGTCGACAACCCGCTGCTGCTGCTCGACGAGCCGTTCGCCGCCCTCGACGCGCTGACCCGCGAACGCCTGCAGGAAGACCTCCGCCGCGTCAGTCACGAGACGGGCCGCACCTGCGTGTTCGTGACCCACAGCGTCGACGAGGCGGTCTTCCTCGGCAGCCGGGTCGTGGTGCTCACGCCCCGGCCCGGGCAGATCGCGCTCGACCTGCCCATCACCCTGCCGCGCACCGGGCTCGCCCCCGACGAGCTGCGCGGTCTTCCCGAGTTCGCCGCGCTGCGCGCCGAGGTGGGCGCCGCGGTCCGTACCCGTTCGGAGGTATCCGCATGATCTTCGACCAGCTGTCCCCGCACTTCGGGGCGATCGTCCACGGCATCGACCTGAGCAAGGTGTCCGACGCCGACGTGGCCGACATCCGGGCCGCCCTGGTGGACCGCAAGGTGCTGTTCTTCCGCGACCAGACCCTGGACGACGACGGCCAGATCTCGCTGGGCCGCCGCATCGGCGAGCTGACCGCCTCGCATCCCGTGGTCGGCGGCGTCGACGCCGAGCACCCCGAGGTCTACGCCCTGGACAGCGCCGACAACGGTTTCGCCGACGTGTGGCACACCGACGTGACGTTCATGCGGCGCCCGCCCCTGGGCTCGATCCTGCGCGCCGTGACGCTGCCGCCGACCGGGGGCGACACCAACTGGGCCGACGCTCAGCTGGCCTACGACTCGCTCTCGGCCCCCGTGCGCGAACTGGCCGACAAGCTGGTGGCGGTCCACGACGGCAACCGCGAGTTCGGCTACTACCTGGCCCAGCGCCGCGGCGGCCGGGGCAACGAGTGGGACGGCGAGGTCGTCACCAAACTCGAGCCCATCGAGCACCCGGTCATCCGCGTGCACCCCGAGACCGGCCGGCGCGGCATCTTCGTCAACCCCGGCTTCACGTCGCACATCGTCGGGGTGTCCGAGTTCGAGAGCCGGGCCATCCTCGACCTGCTCTACGCCCACCTGACCAAGCCCGAACACATCGTCCGCCACCGCTGGCGCCCCGGGGACGTCGCCATGTGGGACAACCGCAGCACCGCTCACTACGCCAACCGCGACTACGGCACCGAACGCCGCGTCATGCACCGCATCACCCTGCGCGGCGACGTCCCGGTCGGCGTCTGACGGCACACACCGGGTGCTGGCCCCACTGTGCGGCGCCGGCCCCGGAGGGCCCGGGCGGGCTTCGCCGGCCGTTGCGCGGCCAGAACGCGAGACCCACCCGGGCGGCCTGCGTGAGCGCTCACCCTCGAAAACCCGGATCAGTTGTAGGACTGGGTCGCCTGGTCGAAGTCGCAGCGCGGGGCGGGGCTGCCAGGCAGAGCCGCGGTCACCGCGCGGCAGTAGGCCTCCTGGCCCTTGACGGACGGGTGCATGCTCGTCTGTTTCGGCGTGGCGCCGGCAAGCTGAGCACCGTTGATCCACTTGTCGCCGCCGCAAATGCGATGCCCCTCGAAGGCCGTGTCCACGTCGGCCAGGACCACGGACTGCGTGTTCCCGGCCTCCTGCAAGGTGCGGTTGGCCTCGGCGACGCCGTTCGCGATGGCCGCGTTGCCCTCCTGGGCCAGGCTGTTCATCCACAACGCGTCGTCGTACTTGACGGTGGCCGTGGCCACGCCGTAGGCGGTTCCGACCTTGCAGCTGTATTCCTCGTCCCGGTAACCCTCGATGGACTCGCTGAACAACTGGGGATAGTTGGCCACCACCAGCACGCCGTCGGGAGCCATCCGTTCCGCGACCGCGTGGTAGATCCCGGCCAGGGTCATCGGGCCGTTCGGCGTGTCCACTCCGAGGTTGGTGAGCTTGTTGAGATTGCGGACGGCGTCGTCATGCACCGGGCGGCCCTCGAGGCGGCAGTCGTAGCGGCCGCGTTTGCCGGGCGCGGAGACGCAACCCCGGACGACATCGGCGAACCCGACGTCGTTGCCCCCGATCGAGAGCGTCACCAGACGGGTCGACGACCCCACCTCGTCGATCTGGGCGGATTCCGTGGTGGGGTAGGAGTCGTTCGGCCCGAACAGGTGCGTCGCACGGGCGCCGGAGCAGGCCGCGAGGATCCCGTCGGCCGGCTGCACGGTCGCGGCCACCCCGAACGCCCACGAGCTGTAGGCGCGGTGGCAACCGGTGGTGACGCCGTCCTTCGCAATCGAGTCGCCTTCGAGGTAGTGGCTCTCCGGTGCGCCCTCGCCGGAGGCGTACGAGTCGCCGAGCGCGACGTAGGCGGCTCCGGTGCCCTCGGCCTGGGCGGGCAGCGCGATCAGGATCCCGGTGCCGGCGGCGACGGCGGATGCGGTGAGCAGGGCAGTGAGTCTCATGGGAATCCCTCGGTCGTGGCGGCGGAACACTGCCACCACGGGCCGGGCCGCGGTCTGGTTCACCTGCGGGCGGCGGAACTTTGCGACGATGTCTCCCGTCGAAACGCGGGGAGGCGACATGAGGCGACGGTTGGCGTGGTTCACGGTGGTGGCGATGCTTTCGGGGTGTGGTCCGGCGACGGGCACGGCCGAGGAACCCGAACCGGTGCCTTCGCGGCCCGGCGCCGCCGAGAATCTGCAGCGGCTGCGGGAACGGGCCCAGGTCGTGCTGGCCAACTACGAGGCGGCGATGGGCGCCAACGGCTTCGTGGTGTTGCAGGGGCAGGAATCGGCGATGGTCGGGACTCTGGAGGCTCGCAACGAGCAGCTCAAGACGGCGATCGGCGCCGGGCGTTTCGAGCCGGTGGGCACGTTGCCGCCGGCGCCGCGTGAGACCGGCGAAGTGGTGTGGGGCAACGGTGAGCGGCTGAAGCGGCCGTTGATGTCGGCGCCGGAGGGGCTGCGGAAGCTGGCCGCGCGGGACGACTGCCCGCAGTGTGCGCGGCACCCGGTGACCGGGGCGCGCCTGACCACGATGACGGTGGCGACCACGCGGGGGAAGGCGACCGTTCCGGCCTGGGAATACTCGCTCGCGGACACCGAGGTGCGGGTGAAGCGGATGGCACTCGAAACCGGTGGGCCGGCCACGGTGGCGCCGCCGGCCGGAAACCCCGACGAGATCCCCGAAGGGTCGGTGGCCGAGGCCGTGCGCGTGGACGGCCGCAAGCTCACCGCGGACCTCACCGGCGCTCAGGAGGGCGCCGACAAGCCGTGCGGCGAGGACTTCGTGGCCGAGACCGTCGAGACGGACATCGCGGTGGCGATCATCATCCAGCGGATTCCGTACAGCGGCCCGGAACCGAGCGTTCCGCCCGGCGCGGTATGGGCCTGCACCTTGGTCGGCTACCCGCGTACGGTGACGGCCACGTTGAAGAAGCCGCTGAACGGGCGGGCCGTGCTCGAGGTGCAGCAGGGCCAGCCCGTCCTGCTCAAGGAGGCCTAAGCCGCGGTCACCGGCACCTTCACCACGGCGTCGAACAGGTAGCCGAGGGTGTTGAAGCGGGCCACGTCGGGCTGGGTGTTGCCGCGGACGTCGGTGGCCCGAGCCAGCAGCACGTGGTCGCCCGCGGCCGGCCGCCAGTCGATCTCCCAGCGCTGCCAGGCGTTGTCGATCGACGGGCCGGTCGGGCGGGCGCGCCGCCAGTGCGTGCCGCCGTCGGTGCTCACCTCGACGTGCCTGATGCGCCCGGCGGCCGACCACGAACGGCCGGTCAGCCAGGTCAGGCGGCCGGCCGGGAACGTGGCGCCGGGGTCGAGTTCGAAGGCGCTCTTGATGGACTGGCGGTCGAACGGCTGCCCGTCGGCCGGGAACCCGGGGCCGAAGAACCGGTAGAACTGCGTGTTCCACGGTGAGAAGAGGGGCGCGTCGGAGACCTCGATGCGGCCCACCCACTTGATGGACGAGATGCCGATCCACGAGGGCACGACGAGCCGTACGGGATGGCCGTGGTCGGCGGGCAGGGGCGAGCCGTTCATCTCGTACGCGAGCAGGACGTCGTCCAGTGCCTTGCGGACGGGCAGGGGACGCCGTACGGGACCGAGGTCGACACCACCGGTGACGTAGTTCGGGTCGAGGCCCGAGGCCTGCACGTCGACGGCCCGGGACGTGAGGCCGGCCCGGCGCAGCACAGTGGACAGCCGGACGCCACGCCAGCGCGCGACCCCGACCGCGCCCAGGCCCCAGGCCGTACCGGAAACGGTCTGGCTCTGCTGGGTCGTGAAGTAGCTCCGGCCGTTGCCCGCGCACTCGATCGTGACCGAGCGGGCCACCGAGGGCAGGCGCTTCAGGTCGCGCAAGGAGAACTCGACCGGGCCGCCGCGCAGGCCGGCACCGAAGACGGTGAGCCGCCAGGCGTCGGCGTCGATGATCGGGGTGCTGGTGTGGTTGCGGACGAAGAAGCGGTCGATCGGCACGTGGTAGCCGACGTCCTTGAGCGCCGACCAGAGCGTCTCGGCGTTCGTGCCGAAGGTGCGGAACAGCTCGGGCGGTAGCGGCTTGACGATGGGGCCATCGGCCGCGGTGGCCGGGGAGGCGGGGAGCAGGGCGCCCGCGACTCCGGCCGCGGCGGCGAGTTTCAACAGGTCACGGCGGTCGAGCCCGGTCGCCTGGCCCGAGAGCCACTGACCGAACCGCCGCTCGTCGTATGCACGCTCATCCATGCGATAGACCCTATCGACTTTGTAGGAAATAACGGTAGGGTTCCGGGCATGGACTTTCACTGGTTCCTGCCCACCAACGGCGACAGCCGCGACATCGTGGGCGGCGGCCACGGCACCCCGGTCGGATCGGCCGGCGGCGTCCGCCCGCTCACCATCGGCTATCTCGGGCAGATCGCCCGCAGCGCCGAGCAGCTCGGTTTTGTCGGCGCGCTCACCCCGACCGGCGCCTGGTGCGAAGACGCATGGCTGAGCACCGCGATGCTGACCGAGGTGACCGAGCGGCTCAAGTTCCTCGTCGCGTTCCGGCCGGGCGTCATCTCGCCGACCCTGGCCGCGCAGATGGCGTCGACGTTCCAGCGGCTCTCCGGCGGGCGGCTGCTGCTCAACGTCGTCACCGGCGGGGAGTCGCACGAACAGCGCCAATACGGCGACTTCCTCGACAAGGACGCGCGCTATGCCCGTACGGGGGAATTCCTCGGCATCGTGCGGGCCCTGTTCCGTGGCGAGACCGTCACCCATGAGGGCGAGCACCTGCGGGTCGAGGGCGCGAAGCTGGCCAAACTGCCCGACCCCGCTCCGGCCATCTATTTCGGGGGCTCGTCGAAGGCGGCCGGACCGGTCGCGGCCGACCACGCCGACGTCTACCTCACCTGGGGCGAACCACCGGAGAAGGTCGCGGCGAAGCTCGACTGGATCCGCTCGCTCAAGCCGGACATGCGCTTCGGTATCCGGCTGCACGTCATCACCCGCGACACCGCCGAACAGGCATGGGCCGAGGCCGACCGCCTGCTGCGCAACGTGTCCGAGGCCGACATCGCGGCCGTGCAGGCGGGGCTCAACCGCAGCGAGTCGGAGGGCCAGCGGCGCATGCTCGACCTGCACGGCGGTTCCCGCGACGGGCTGGTCGTCGCACCCAACCTGTGGGCGGGCGTCGGGCTGGTGCGCGGCGGCGCGGGCACGGCCCTGGTCGGCAGCCATTCCGAGGTGGCCGACCGCATCCAGGAGTACGCGGCGCTGGGCATCGACGAGTTCATCCTGTCCGGCTACCCGCACCTCGAGGAGGCGTACTGGTTCGGCGAGGGGGTGCTGCCCGAGCTGGCCCGCCGCGGGGTGTGGCGGCACCCCGCGGGCGGTGGCGCGACGACGGCTATTCCGTTCGCTGGAGTTCCGCTGACGGCGTCGCCGAGCTGAGACGCCCCGGCCACCAGAACCGGTCCCCGGTCATCGTGGCCAGGGCGGGGACGAGGACGGTCCGGACGAGCAGGGTGTCCAGCAGGACGCCGATGCCCACGATCACGCCGATCTGGGTCAGCGTGATGACCGGCAGCACACCCAGCACGGCGAACACGGCCGCCAGCAGGATGCCCGCGCTGGTGATGACGCCACCGGTGACGGCCAGGGCGTGCACCATCCCCTCCCGCGTGCCGCGCGCCGGCGTCTCCTCTCGGGCCCGCGTCACCAGGAAGATGTTGTAGTCCACGCCCAGCGCCACCAGGAACAGGAACGACAGCAGCGGTACGCCGGTGTCGAGCGCCGGATAGTCGAACACGTGCCGGAACAGCCAGCTGCCAGAACCCAGCGCGGCCCCGAAGCTGGCGATCACCGTGACGAGCAGCAGGACGGGCGCGACCAGGGCCCGCAACAGGCCGATCAGAACGAGCAGGACGACGATCAGAACCGCGGGGACGATGACGGTGAGGTCGCGCCGGGCGGCGTCGCGGTCGTCCAGACTGGCCGCCACGCTGCCGCCGACGAGCGCGTCCTGAGCGTGCACACGGTCCCGCAGAGCCCGTACGGTCTCGTACGCCTCCGGGGTGTCCGGCGCGGCCGTGAGCACGGCGCTGATGCTCGCCAGATCGCCGGCCTGCTCGCCGACGCGCGCACTGGCGACACCGGGCGTCCTCGTGACGACCGCGAGCACCTCCTCGGCCCGGGCCGGCGTGGTCATGATGGTGGCGGGATCGGTGGCGCCGGCCGGGAAGTAGCGGCTGACCGTCTCGAGACCGTCGACCGCCTCGGCCTCGACCCGGAACTGGTCGGCCTGCGAGAGGCCCAGCTTGGTGCCGATCAGGCCGCTGCCGAGCACGGCAAGGACGGCCACAGCGGCCGCGGTGACGACGACCGGGCGGTGCGAGACCGCGCGACCGATCCGCGCCCAGAGGCCCCGGCCGGCCTCGACCCCGGCCTGCCCGACGCGCGGGACGAACGGCCAGAACAGGCCACGGCCGCAGACCAGCAGGGCGGGCGGCAGAACGAACAGCGCGAACACGGCCGCGATGGCGATGCCGGCCGCCCCGGCCACGCCCAGCGCGAGGTTCTTGCCGAGGCTGGCCAGCAGCAACGTGAGCAGGCTGAGCACGACCGTCCCGGAGCTCGCCAGTACCGCCGGCCCGGCCCCCTTGAGCGCGGTGCGCATGGCCTCGAACCGGTCCTCGTGCCGGTGCAACTCCTCCCGGTACCGCGAGATGATCAGCAGGGCGTAGTTGGTGCCGGCGCCGAAGACGAGCACGGTGATGATGCCGTTGGTGGAGGCGTCGATGGCCAGATCGGTGTGCCGGGACAGGATCGCCACGACCGATCCGCTCAGGCGGTCGGCCAGGCCGACGACGGCGAGCGGGACCAGCCACAGGATCGGGCTGCGGTAGGTGACGAGCAGCAGCAGTGCGACCACGACGACGGTGACGATCAGCAGGCGGGTGTTGGCGCCCGAGAAGCTGTCGGCGAGGTCGGCGGTGAAACCCGCACCGCCGGTGACCTGGGCCGTGATGCCGTCCGGAATCTCCGCCCGCACCTGCTCGCGCAGCTGGCCGACGGCGTCGACGATCTGCTCGGCCGAATAGCCGGCCGGATAGGGCTTGGAGACGATCGCGGCGTCCTTGCCGGGGGCGACGATCGGCCGGCCGAACGAGCCGATCTTCTCCAGCTCGGCCTCGGTGAGCGCGGTGCCGTCGTCCTTGGCGAAGACGATCAGGGCCGGGTTGACCTGCCCGGACGGCAGCTGCCGTTCCAGCTCGGCGACCCGGGTCGACTCGGCGTTGCCCGGCAGCGAGGCGGTCGGGTCGTTGGTCGTTTCGAGCGGTCCGGCGAACGCGAGCACGCCGCCGCCGATCAGAAGCGCGCAGATGAGCGTCAGCCAGGCGCGTCGCATGAAGCCTCCACGGTGAAGTATCTCGACAGTCGAGATTCTTACCCAGGAGGACGTTGTCTGCAACACTGGCGCAGTGAACGAACGGGACGATCTGCGCGCCGATGTGGTGGACCTGCTCCGGCTCTACAGCATCGAGGCCCAGCACGTGGCCCACGACTTCGCGAACCAGCAAGGCCTGCACTTCACCGACCTGCAGGCGCTGATCGCGGTGATGCACGCCGAGCGGCGCGGCGACCCGCTCACCCCGGGGCGGCTCGGCGACACGCTGGGCCTGTCATCGGGCGCGACCACGGCGGTGATCGACCGCCTGGAGCGGGCCGGGCATTTACGCCGTACGCGGGAAAGTGCCGACCGCCGTGTCGTGCACCTGCGCTACGGCGAGCCCGGCATGGAACTCGCCGTGGCCTTCTTCCGCCCGCTCGGCCGGCGCAGCCACGCGGTGATGGACGATTTCAGCCCGGCCGAGCTGGAGACCGTACGGCGTTTCCTGTCCGGCATGTACGGCGCGATCACCGAGCACCACGCCGAACTGAAGAAGCAGGCCTAGCTCAGACAGTGACGTCGAGCAGGTTGGCCCGGTGGATGTTGAGCACCCGGCGGCTGTCCTGCACGGCCGCGCGGTCGGCGGCGATGACCTCCTTGTCGGCACCGGACACGAAGTCGGTACGCAGGCGCTGCACGTCCAGGTGCAGGTGCACCAGGCTGATGTGCGAGGTCCAGGGGGATCCGATGGTCATGGCGTCGTCCTCCGCTTCCGGGGTGGGGGTCTGCTCCTCGTTGGCAACCGCTCTCGATCGGCATCGCCACCGATCCGGTTAAGGGTTTCCGGCAACTCGAACGCACCCGGCGCGAACCGGTTTCCGCGCCCGGCGCCGCCGATCACAACCCCGTGCAGACCGATAACCTCCTCGACCGTGCCGGCGACCTGCTCTCCAGCGGGCGGGCCGGCCAGGCCGCGACCCTGCTGACGCCGGTGGTGGGCGCCGAGCCCGAGAACGGCGTCGCCTGGCTGCTGCTGGCCCGCGCGCGGATGGCGATGGGTGCGCCCGCCGATGCGCTCGAGGCGGCCCGTACGGCCCTGAACCTGCACCCGCGCGGCGTCGAGGAGCTGTTCTGGGTCAGCGCCGCCTACACGGCGCTGGGTCGCCACGACCTCGCCATCACGGCCGCGGCGGCCGCCTCGGAGGAGGACCCGGGCAACCCCCGGACGGCCGAGCGCCACGGGCGGGCCCTGCTCGCCGCGGGCCGCACCGCCGAGGCCGCGCTCGTGCTCGAGGCCGCGTCCGAGATCGCCCACTACGACGCCGGCGTGCAGGTGGCGTTCGGCATGGCCCTGTTCGCCGCGGGCCGCCCGCTGAGCGCCCGGGAGGCGTACTCGCGGGCCCTGCGCCTCGATCCCACGCACGAGCGGGCCCTGGCCGAGCTGCGCCGCCTGACCACGGCCGAGCAGCACATCCGCGACGCCGACTCGCTGGTGCAGGTGGCCGACGACTTCGCCGAGTCCCTGCGCGTTCCGGCCGGCGGCCTCCGCCCGGTGCGCCCGGCCGGTTCCGTCCTGGGTCATGTCGCGTCGGTGGCCTTCGGTGTCTGCCTGGCCGCCCTGCTGGGTCTGGCCGTGCTGATCCGGGTGGCCGGCGTCGACGTCCCGACGCCCTTGCTGGTGGCGACGTTCAGCACCGCAGCCGCGAGCGCCTGCCTGATCGGCTGGACCCGCCGCGCCCACAAATAGGCGCGGCTTGGACCCGTCGGGCCCCAAATAGCGCGGGTTGGGGAAAGGCTGGCTGTCCGGGCCGGCCAGGTTCCGCTGCCCAGGCGGCCGCCGGGGTCAGCCCGCGTCGTCGCGGAGGCGGCGCAGCAGGCGGGTCAGTTCGGCGCGGTCGCCGGGGGAGAGGGTCGCGAAGAAGCGCTCGCCCGCTTCCTGCCGAGCGGCCTTGATGTCGCGGCTGACCCGGCGCCCCTCCGCGGTCAGGGTGACCAGCACGGCCCGGCGGTCGGCCGGGTCGGGGGCGCGTTCGGCCAGGCCCAGCCTCTGCAGGTCGTCGACCACCTCGGTGGCCGAGCGGGGCGCGATGCGCAGGTGTTCGGCGAGCGCGCCGGGCCGGATGTCGCCGTGGTGGGACAGCACGCCGATCGCGCGGCCCAGCGAGGGGGAGAGCTCCCACGGTTGCAGGGCCTCGCGGGTGCGGTGGCGCAGCCGGCGGGACACCGCGAAGAACGCCTCGGCCAGGCCCTCGTCGTCGACCTCGTGCACGGGAATACCGTACCAGGGACTTCTGTTGTTCCCTCATGTTGAGGTAACCTCACGAAAGACAACGTCCCCCCGTACGGAAGCAGGTCTGCTCTTGGAAAGCCCCGTCGAAGGCCGCACCCGCGGCAAGAAGAAGCCCACCGCCGCCGAGATCGCGCAGGCGAAGAACGTCTCCCTGCGGCGCATCGGCGCCCTGTTCACCGACCACCGCGGCGCGCTCGCCGTGGTCGTCCTCACCCTCGTGGCCTCGTCGGTCGTCGGCATGGCCAGCCCGTTCCTGCTGCGCGAAGTCATCGACCGCGCGCTGCCCGACCAGAACGTGCGGCTGCTCGTCTGGCTCGTGATCGGCATGGTCGCCGTCGCCGCCGTGACCTCCGCGCTCGGCGTCGTGCAGACCTGGATCTCCACCACCGTCGGCCAGCGCGTCATGCACCGGCTGCGCACCGACGTCTTCCGGCACCTGCAGCGCCAGTCCATCGCGTTCTTCACCCGCACCCGTACGGGCGAAGTGCAGTCCCGCATCACCAATGACATCGGTGGCATGGAAGCCGTCGTCACCTCCACCGCCACCTCGATCGCCTCGAACCTCACCACGGTCGTCGCCACCGCGGTCGCCATGGCCGCCCTGTCCTGGCGGCTGTCCCTGGTGTCGCTGCTCGTGCTGCCGCCGTCGATCTGGCTCACCCGCCGGGTCGCGAGCATGCGCCGGGCCATCACCGCGCAGCGCCAGCGCGAACTGGCCGACCTCAACGTCATCATCGAGGAGGGCCTGTCCATCGGCGGCGTCCAGCTGAGCCGCACCATGGGCACCGGCCCGGCCCAGGTCGGCCGGTTCACCGAGTCGTCGAGCCGCCTGATCGACCTCGAACTGCGCTCCGAGCTGGCCGGCCGCTGGCGGATGGCCTCGATGAGCATCGTCTTCGCCGCCATCCCCGCGGTCATCTATCTGGCCGCCGGCCTGCCCGTCACCTCCGGCTCGATGAGCATCGGCACGCTGGTCGCGTTCACCGCGCTGCAGACGAACCTGTTCCGGCCGCTCATGGGGCTGCTCAACGTCGGCGTCACCGTCACCAGCTCGCTTGCCCTGTTCGCGCGCATCTTCGAATACCTCGACCTGCCGGTGGACATCCACGAGCCGGCGCGCCCGGTGCCGCTTCCGGCGGCGCGGGGCCACTTGCGCTTCGAGGACGTCACTTTCTCGTACGGGGAAAGCCCCTCCGCCGCCGTGGCGGGCGTGACCCTCGACGTGCCCGCCGGGACATCGCTCGCTCTGGTCGGCGAGACCGGCTCGGGCAAGAGCACCCTGGCCGCGCTGATCGCCCGCCTCTACGACCCGACCGCCGGGCGCGTCACGATCGACGGTGTCGACCTGCGCGACATGTCCTTCGAGACGCTGTCGTCGATCGTCGGGGTGGTGTCGCAGGAGACGTACCTGTTGCACACGACCGTGCGCGAGAACCTGCGGTACGCGAAACCGGACGCCACGGACGACGAGATCGAGAACGCCGCCCGGGCGGCCCGGATCCACGACCTGATCGCGGGACTGCCGGACGGCTACGACACGATGGTCGGCTCCCGCGGCCACCGGTTTTCGGGCGGCGAGAAACAGCGCATCGCCATCGCCCGCACCCTGCTGCGCGACCCGCGCATCCTGGTGCTGGACGAGGCGACCAGCGCGCTCGACAACGAGACCGAGCGGGCGGTGCAGCGCGCGTTCGACGAGCTGTCGGCCGGCCGCACCACGGTGACCATCGCGCACCGCCTGTCGACCGTGCGTGACGCCGACCAGATCGCCGTCGTCGACCACGGCCGCATCCTCGAGTCCGGAACGCACGACGTGCTGGTCGGTGTGGGCGGCCGTTATGCGGCGCTGGCGGCCTGACGGGTCTTTGGTGCCGTCCGGCCTGCTTCAACCAGAACGCCCCGGGCCTGCTGGTCCGGGGCGTTCCGCTACTTCTTGCCCTTCTTGCCCTCGGGCGGTGGCGTCGGCAGTTTCGGAGCGCTCTTCGCGTAGTCGACCACGATCGGCTTGGCCACGTGGACGAGCTCGCGGGCCCGGCGGCGCACGTCGTCGGCGCTGGTGTGCCGGCCGGTCGGGACGTGGACGGCCACGTTCTCGACGAAGCGGAGCAGGTCGTTGACGGTACCCGGGAAGATGTTGCACAGCTCGGCCGCGGCCAGCAGCTGCGACTCGGGCACACCGGCGACGTGGTCGGACAGGCCGGCGTCCCATGCCTTGGCGTGCACCAGGTAGCCGGCCGGGAGCGAACCGGGTCCGCCCAGCTCCTTGAGCGCCTGCGCGCGGTCGGCCTTGGCCGGTCGGGCGTTCATGACCATCCAGAGGAAGCCGGCGCCGCCGAGCACGCCACACGTGACGAGCGCGGCCGTGGCCGATTCGGCGCCCTTCATGATGACGAGGAAGAGCACGACCAGAATGAGCGCGCCGGCCATCATCTCGGCCGTGCCGTCACGGGCCTCGGAGTCCTCGGAATGGTCGACGGCGCGGGCGATCAGGCCGTCGTAGATCCGGTCCTCCGGCTGCCACCGGTCGTCGCGGACCGGCAGTGTCCGTTGGGCCATGGGCGGGGTCCTTCCTCGGGGTCGATCTGGCGTTACCCCGCTATCGGTCGGACCCGGCCCCGGTTTACGACTCTGCCGCCTGCTACCCGTTCACTCCTCGCCCTTACTCATCGGCTTCACTCGACGGGCTTCACTGGTCGGCTTCATTCCTCGACGCAGAACTCGTTGCCCTCCGGGTCGCGCAGCACGGTGATCCCGCCGGCCTCCCAGGCGAAGGTCGCGCCCAGCGCCTTCAGCCGCTCCACCTCGGCCGGAATGTCACCGCCGGGCGCGCGCAGGTCGAAGTGCATGCGCAGCTTGCCCACCTTGGGTTCGGGAACGCGCTGGAACCACAGGTTCGGCCCGCCCCACCCCGGCGCCTCGACGAAAGCCTTGTCCGGCGTGCCGTCCTCGTCGAGCTCGCCACCCAGCGCCTGCGCCCAGAACCGCGCCACGACGAGCGCGTCCTGACAATCGATGGTGATGCTTTTGACGTACGTCATGAGGCCGTGTACCGCTCGTGGAAGACGACCTCGTCGAGCGGCCGCCGCTTGGGCTGAGCCCACCGCCCACGTTCCGGATAACCCAGCGGGATCAGCGCCATGGTGAGCGCGTCCTCGGGCAGACCGAGCAATTCCCGTACGTCGTCCTCGTGCCCCGCATAGAGTGTCGTCAACGTCGATCCGATGCCGTGGGCGCGCGCGGCCAGCATGAGTTGCTGCACGGCACCGTAGATGGACGAGCCCAGCCGGGGATTGGTGGACTTCTTAGCGCCCAGCAGCACGGGGAAGATCCACACCGGAGCCTCTTCGAGGTGCGCCGCGAGGTGGTCCGCGGCCCGGAACGACGCCGCGCTCATGCCCTGCGGGTCGTCCGAGCCCAGAATCTGCTCCCGCCGGGATCCGTAGTTGGCCTCCCAGCCTTCCCGGTACCACTCGGCGATCCGCCGCTTCACCTCCGCGTCCCGCACGACGATCCACGCCCACCGCTGCGTGTTGCCCCCGCTGGGCCCGCGTACGGCAGCATCGAGCACCGCGGTGATGACGTCGTCCTCGATGGGTCGCGCGGACAGATAACGCCGCGCGGGTGTGGAGTGCAGCCCGTCGAGCAGGGAGAGGCTGTTTGGATCTTCAGTCGACATTCCCGGACCCTACCCCTGGCGCCCGTCCCGCAATCCGCCTGCGCGCGCTGTCGTGGCTTACTACGGCTGGGACGGGACCTGGCCCGCGTATTCGCCGGACGGCCGGAAGCGTGAGGGCCGGTCGGCGTACTCCTCGAGCGCGTGCGCGATCCACCCCGCGGTCCGCGCCACGGCGAAGATGGTCTCACCCGCGTCCGCCGGCATGCCGTACTCGAGGGTGAGCGCGGCCAGGGCCAGATCGACATTCGGCCGTACGCCGGACCGGGCGCGCATCACCTCGGCCAGCCGTTCAGCGGCGTCCCGGGCCCGGGTGTCCCCGAGCATGTCGAGCAACGCCACCGCCCGCGGATCCCCGTCCGGATACAACCGATGCCCGAAGCCCGGAACCGGATCCCCGGCCCGCAGCCGCCCCGCGATCACCCCGACCGGATCGGGCTGCTCCATCACCTCGGCCAGCACCGGACAGGCCAGACTGCTCGCGGCCCCGTGCAGCGGCCCGTCCAGCGCGGCCAGTCCCGCGCCGACCACCGCGTACGGATGGGCCCGGGTCGAAGCAGCCACCCGGGCGGCCAGCGTCGAGGCGGCGATGTCGTGATCCGCCAGCAGAATCAGCGCCGCGTCGAGCAGATTGTGCTCCCGGGGCGCCGCCTCCCACGTGGTCAGCCGCTCCCACAACAGCTCCGCGATCCGCCCGCCGCCGCTGCCACGTCCCCGCCGCTCCGCCACGCCCGCACCGGCCTCGCGCTTCTTCTCGGCCCCGGGGTGTTGTGCCGTCGTGGCCGCGAACCGTGGCGTGCCGTTCCCTTCGTCCCGGCCGGCATCGTGTGCTGTCGTGTCGTTCTGTTCCCTCCAGCCGCCACCGTGTGCCGTCGCGGCTGTGGAACGCGGCGTGTCGCTTGATGCCGGTCGGCCGACGTCCGGGTCGGCGCCCTCTGCCGTCGGCACGTCGAGTGCCGGTTCGTGGACGGCGGCGGGGAGGGCGGCCACCATGGTGCCGAGCAGGGCGCGGCCGGTGGCCGTCACGGCGCTCGGGCTCGTGTCGAAGCGGAGCGGGTCGCCGGCGGCCGCCGCGGCGACGATCACGCGCAGGCGGTCGGTGTGGCGGGCCGTGTGGGGGAGCGGGGCGATCACGGTCTCGGCCAGCCGGCGCAGCCGCGGGTCGGGGGCGAGATCGGCGTACTGCCGGGCCCCTGTCCACAGCAGCGCCACGACCTCCTCGAAACTCGCTACCCTCGCGAGCTGCACGGCATCCTCGCCTCGGTAATAGAGGAAGCCGTCCTGGATCAGCGTGATGCCGGTCTGGATGCCGGGCGTGGTCGGGCGTTTGCGCGCGGCCAGGAAGGCGTCGACCTCCCGGCGGTCGAACAGGCTGTTCTTGCCGTCGGCGTTGCGGCGGCGACCGAGCAGGCCACGGCTGACGTAGGCGTAGACCGTGGCCGGTTTGACGCCGAGCAGGTGGGCGACCTCGGCGGTGCTGAGCGGGGGCGGTTCGGCGGGCATGTGCACATGCTCTCATATTGACTGGATCAACATTGACGTCAACATGTACGGGTCGCATCGTGAGGGCATGCTGACTGTGAATCCAGGACTGGCCGGTGTCGTCGCGTTCGACACCGAGATCGCCGAACCCGACCGCGACGGCGGGTCCCTGCGTTACCGGGGTGTCGACATCCGCACCCTCGCCGGCGAGGTGTCCTTCGCCGACGTCTACGGCCTGCTCGCCGACGGCACGTTCGCATCGCCCCTGCTCCCGGCGGCCCAGCCCGATTTCCCCGTACGGACCGGGGATGCGCGCGTCGATGTGCAAGCGGTGGCGGCCGCGCTCGGGTTGAGGCCATTGATCGATATTGACGACGCCCAGGCCCGTCAAGACGTAGCGCGGGCGTCGGCCGCGATGCTCGCCGCGGTGGCGTCCTCCGCTCGCGGGGAGTCGGCACCCGCCGTGCCCGAGCGGACGATCGCCGAGGGCCACGACATCACCTCGCAATTCATGATCCGTTGGCGGGGCGAACCCGACCCGCGTCACGTCGCCGCGATCGACCGCTACTGGGTCTGCGCGGCCGAACACGGCATGAACGCGTCGACCTTCACGGCCCGCGTCGTGGCCAGCACGGGCGCGGACGTCGGCGCGTGCCTGTCGGCCGCCGTCGCCGCCATCTCGGGCCCGCTGCACGGCGGCGCGCCCGCACGCGCACTGGGCATGGTCGCCGCTGTGGAGGACGGGGGAGACGCCCGGGCGTACGTAAAAAGGGTGTTGGACAGCGGCCAGCGCCTCATGGGTTTCGGACATGCCGTCTACCGCGCCGAGGACCCGCGGGCCCGCATCCTGCGCGAGGCCGCCCGCGAACTCGGCGCGCCGCGTTACGAGGTCGCCCTCGAGCTGGAGAAGGCGGCGCTGGCCGAGCTGCGCGAACGCAAGCCCGACCGCGTCCTCGAGACCAACGTGGAGTTCTGGGCCGCCATCGTGCTCGACTTCGCCGAGGTTCCGGTCGACATGCTGGCGTCCATGTTCACCTGCGCCCGGACGGCCGGCTGGAGCGCGCACATCCTCGAACAGAAGCGCCTGGCCAAGATCATCCGCCCGTCCGCCGACTACGTGGGCCCGTCCGACCGCGACGCCGCCACCCTCCCCGGCTGGGAAGCCGCGGTGAAGCGTCACTCCGCCGCGCATTGAGCACGCCGACCGCGACGCCGCCACCCTCCCCGGCTGGGAGACCGCGGTGAAGCGTCACTCCGCCGCGCATTGAACACACCGGGGGCGGGCTGACGTCAAGGTCGTGCCGGTCCAGGGCGCCATCACGACTCGGTCTCGGGACCGCCGCCGAACGTCGCGCGCGTCGACCACAGGCCACGCGCCTCCACCGCGCCGCGGGATGTTTGGGCGTTCGGCGGACGGGAAGGTCAAAGAGGACACCCCCTGATGACCAGTGAAGGAGATTTGTCATGGCCGGGAACGAGCACGACGTCCACCGCAGCGCCAAGACGGGCAAGTTCGTCAAGGAGAGCACCGTCGAGCGCAACCCGGAGAGCACGACGACCGAGCACGTCGGCGGCGACGACAGCGACAAGGACCGTACGGTCAACCGCAGCACCAGCACCGGCAAGTTCGTGCGCGACACCACGGCCGAGCTGCACCCCTCCACCACCGAGTCCCAGCAGGTCTGAGCCCGACCAGCTGGGCCGTCGAGGAGCCCGACCGGCTGACTGTGGAGTAGAGGCCGCCGCCAAGCCCACCCCCGTGCGAGCGGCCCTCACCCCGTGGCTGGAGACGGCTGACCGGCGGGACGGAAATCGGTCGCGCGGGAGCCGGGGCGCCCGCGAGCATGGAGCGATGTCAGGTTCACCAGAGGGATTCACGTACCGGATCCGCAAGAACGGTGATGTCGAGCTTCTCCATCACGGGCGCCCGGCCGGCGTTCTGCGCGGAGCCACGGCCGCGCGGTTCCTGGCCGAGGTCGACGAGAGCGACCCCCAGGAGCTGATGGCCCGCCTCACCGGCAATTACCGCCACGGCAACGAGCGCACGGCGCGCAACCATCCCCGCAACCGCGGCCGTTAGCGCGTGTTTCGTAGCTGAGAAGGGCTACGGCGTGGTCCAGCGGCGTTCCCCACCACAGGTTGGGGTCGCAGCTGTGATCGCCCTTGCCGTTGGGATTACCCGGCGGCAGGACGAGGTGGACATCCTCGTCAACATTGATCGTGTCAACATAGGCATCCGCCTCGGCGAACAGCTTGTGGAGAACGACGGTCCACAAGCCGCCCACCGAGGCGCGACACCTTGGCGCCGGTGGATATCAGTAACGGCACCGCAGAACCACCATGGTGTGACCCATCACCTCCAGCTGCGTCGCCGCCCGGGCTGTCTTGCGCCGGACCGCCAGCAGCGGGTCGGCCGTGTTGACCACGAGCTCCCAGGTGCGGCCGAAACTGCGGTCCGGCAGCGTGAACTGCACGCTCTCGCCGAGCGGGTTGAACAGCAGCAGGAACGAGTCGTCGATGATCGGCTCGCCGAGGGCGTCACGTTCCGGAATGCCGTGGCCGTTGAGAAAAACGGTCATCGTCATGCCGCTGCGCGTGTTCCAGTCGGCCTCGGTCATCGGCTGGCCGTCCCGCCGCAGCCACGCGATGTCGGGCACCTTGTCGTCGCCGACCGGGTCGCCGGTGAAGAAGCGCCGCCGCCGGAAGATGGGATGCCTGGCCCGCAGTTCGGTCAGCCGCCGGGTGAACCCGGTCAGCACGTCCTGGTTGCGGGCGTCGGTCCAGTCGATCCAGGAAATGTCGTTGTCCTGGCAGTAGACGTTGTTGTTGCCGTCCTGCGTGCGGCCCAGCTCGTCGCCGTGGGAGATCATCGGCACGCCCTGTGACAACAGCAGGGTGGCCAGGAAATTGCGCTTCTGCCGCTCGCGCAGGGCCACGATGTCGGGGTCGTCGGTCGGCCCCTCGACACCGCAGTTCCACGACCGGTTGTGGCTCTCACCGTCCCGGTTGCCCTCGCCGTTGGCATCGTTGTGCTTCTCGTTGTACGACACCAGATCGTTGAGCGTGAAGCCGTCGTGCGCGGTGACGAAGTTGATCGACGCGATCGGGCGGCGGCCGTCGATCTCATACAGGTCGGAACTGCCCGTGAACCGGGAGGCGAACTCGCCGAGCGAGGCCGGCTCGCCCCGCCAGAAATCGCGGACGGAATCGCGGTAACGGCCGTTCCATTCGGTCCACAGCGGCGGGAAACCGCCCACCTGATACCCGCCGTCGCCGACGTCCCACGGCTCGGCGATCAGCTTGACCTGCGAGACCACCGGGTCCTGGTTGACCAGGTCGAAGAACGCGGCCAGCCGGTCCACGGCGTGGAACTCGCGGGCCAGCGCGGCCGCCAGGTCGAACCGGAAACCGTCGACATGCATGTCGGTCACCCAGTAGCGCAGCGAATCCATGATGAGCCGCAGCGACTCGTGGTGGCGCACGTTCAGGCTGTTCCCGGTGCCGGTGGTGTCGTAGTAGTACTGTTTGTCCTCGTCGACCAGCCGGTAATAGGCCGGATTGTCGATGCCCCGGAACGACAGTGTCGGCCCGAGATGGTTGCCCTCGGCCGTGTGGTTGTAGACCACGTCGAGAATCACTTCGATGCCGGCCTGATGCAGGGCCTTCACCATCGACTTGAACTCCTGGACCTGACCGCCGTGCCCGCCGAACGAGGCGTATCCGTTATGCGGCGCGAAGAAGCCGATCGTGTTGTAGCCCCAGTAGTTCGTCAGGCCGCGGTCGACGAGCGTGCTGTCGTGCACGAACTGGTGCACCGGCATCAACTCGACGGCGGTCACCCCGAGCCGTTTCAGATACTTGATCATTGCCGGATGAGCCAGACCGGAATACGTTCCCCGTACGTCCTCAGGGATCTCGGGGTGGCGTTCGGTCATGCCCTTGACGTGCGCCTCATAGATGACCGTCTGATGGAACGGAATGCGCAACGGCCGGTCGTTGCCCCAGTCGAAGAACGGGTTGATGACCACGGACTTCTGCGCGTACGGGGCGGAATTCTCGTCGTTGCGGGAATCGGGGTCGCCGAACCGGTACGCGAAGAGGGCCTCGTTCCAGTCGTTGTGCCCGTCGATCGCTTTCGCGTACGGATCGAGCAGCAGTTTGCTGGGATTGCAGCGCAGTCCCCGCGACGGGTCGTACGGCCCGTGCACCCGATATCCGTACCGCTGGCCGGGGACGATCCGCGGCAGATACCCGTGCCAGACGAGGGCCTCCCGTTCGGGCAGGTCGACGCGTGTCTCGTTGCCGTCGTCGTCGAAGAGACACAGTTCGACCCGCTCGGCGAGTTCTGAGAAGAGGGCGAAGTTCGTCCCCCCTCCGTCGTAGGTCGCACCCAGCGGGTAGGGGTTCCCGGGCCAGATCTTCATGGGGGCGTTGCTTCCCACTAACCACTCCCGTCAATCCGCGCGATCGACTCATCTGAGCATTAGGTTGTTGCTCAGGGGGTCGACATGACTACAGACATACCGGGTTGGGTGCCGGTCGAACATCGGTGGCTCGGTCTGGACCGGCGGCGGCTCAGACCGGCGATCTTCGTGCTGGTGGTCGCGCTGCTGCTCATCTACGGATGGCCGGCGCTCAATGCGATCGTGCCGTGGGACAACCCGATCAAGGCCGGCGACGTGCTCGACCTGGGCGACGGCGCGACCGCGGTGCCGCCGGTCGGCTGGCAGCTCGAGGACGGATCGCTGGTCAGCGACCGGGCCGGGGTGAGCCCGACCAACGACACCGTGAAGCTGGCCAAGGCCGGCGCCGAGATCCAGATCACCGGCGCCGCCTTCGACGGGACGGCGGCGCAGTTCCTCGAGCAGGTGATCCGCTCGGAAGACCCGGACGCCAACATCTCCGGCGCGCCCAGCACGTTCACCACGACCTCCGGCCTGGTCGGGGTGGTGCGGACGGCCAGCGGGCAGTCCGGAGACGAGTTGATCGCCGCGTTCAAGATGTCAACCACTGAGCCCGACGCCGCACCGGCCCTCCTCGTGGAGGCCAGCACCGTGCCCGGCTCGTTCCAGCAGTACTCCACCGAGTTCCAGGCGCTGCTGCGCAGCATCACCCCGGGAGCCGGCGCATGACCGTCACCAGCAGCCCCGCCAAGAGCGCCCAGCTCACCGCGATCGAGCAGTCCGGCTGGGGCGTCCGGTTCAAGCTCTTCCAGCCGCACAACGCCGCGTTCTGGGTCTGGCTCGGCGGTGTCGGCATCGGCGCCGTCGGCATGATCAAGTATTTCGGCGCGGGCTTCGACACCTACCGGCTCGCCGTGACCAGCGGCATCCTGTTCTTCGGCATCTACCTGATCCCGTGGCTCTATTTCCTGCGCCGCCAGAACCGCTACACCGGGCAGCCGGGCAGTCTGCTCGCGACCGGTTTCGTGTGGGGCGGGTTCGCGGCGACGTTCTGGATCGCGCTGCCGGCCAACGCGGCGATGCTGGAGATCTGGTCGAAGCTGCTCGGCCCGGCCGGCGCGGCCAAGTGGGGCGCCGGCCTCACCGCGCCGATCAACGAGGAGTGGGGCAAGGCCCTCGGCCTGATCCTGCTGATCGGCCTGGCCCCGGTGCTCATCCGCAGCGCGTACGACGGCTTCATCATCGGCGCGTTCATCGGGCTCGGATTCCAGGTCTCCGAAGACATCCTGTACGCGTACAACAACGCGACCAGCACGTTCGGCGAGAATCAACTGTCGTCGTCGCTGTTCATCCTCGGCATCCGCGGGTTCGCCGGCATCACCTCGCACGCCCTGTTCAGTGCCATCTTCTGTACGGGCGTCATGTGGATACTCGGGCGTGCCGCGGGTGAGCGGCATGTCGTCCGCGGGGTGCTGGCCTGCCTGGGCGCCATGTTCCTGCACTTCGCCTGGGACGACGTGGCCGGGCTGGCCTTCGGCAACGCGTTCCTCACCGTGGCCATGCCCTACCTGATCCTGATGCCGCTGGCGATCGCGTTGCTGCTGTGGATACGCCGGCTGGCGTCGTCCACCGAACGGCGGTGGATCCGCGACCTGCTCGCCCCCGAGGTCGAGGCCGGCGTGGTGGATCCCCAGCTGCTCACCGCGGTGAGCGGTCTCCACAAGGACCGCCGCCACTTCCGCAAGGTTGTCCACAACCGTCATCGGGCCAACCTGCTGACAGAGAGCGTGGGCGACCTGGCCCACGAGATCGCCGCCGCCCGCGGTGAGGAGACCCCGCGGGTCGCTCACGCCCGCCACGAACTGCTGCGCCTGCGAGGGGTCACCCCATGACAAAACCGCTTCTCACGTACGCCGAGGTCGGCGCCACCCAGCAGGAGCCGATGCCTTCCGGGTACGGGCATGTCGTCCGCGACGTGCCGATCGGCTCGGGGCGCGCGGCGTTCGAACGGGCCGCGGACGGGCTCCTGCACTGGCGCATGCACCGCGAGGCGGGGTTCCGCGTGGTCCGGGCGGACGAGCGCGCCGCCGAGGGCGGCGACGTGATCCTGCGCTTCTACGGGATGACCGTGCCGTGCCGCGTCGTCTACATGCTCGACGAGGAGAACCGGCAGGGCTTCGGGTACGGGACCCTGCCCGGTCACCCCGAGCGGGGCGAGGAGGCGTTCATCGTCCTGCTCACCGCCGACGGCGAGGTCCGGTTCCAGATCCGCGCGTTCAGCCGCCCCGCCACGCTGCTGACCCGCCTCGGCGGCCCGTTCGCCCGCCTGGCCCAGCACTACGCCACCAACCGCTACGTGAAAGCAATGCGCGCCCTGGCCCAGAACACCGACTGACCGGCGACACGCCGCCCAATCCACAAGAACGGCTGTGGACGGCACATCCGCCGGTGATCAAGGCCTCAGCGGTCGAGGGCTTGGGCCAAGCGGGTCAGGGCGTCGAGGCGGTCGGGTTCGGCCGGGATCATCACCACGCTGGTGGCGCCGGCGGCGTGGCGGGCGGCGATCTGGGCCCGTACGTCGTCGGGAGTTCCGGCCAAGGCAAGCTCGCGCACCCACTCGTCGGGCATGGTGGCGGCGAACTCCTCGGGGCCGGTGGACGCCTTGCGGTGTCGGGCGAGGTCGTCCGCGAACGGCATCGCGGCCAGGTGGGGCGCCCAGTCCGGCTCGCCGATCCAGGCCAGGCCGGGCCGCACCAGGTCACGCGCGGCCGGGCCATCGTCGCCGACCACCGCCGCGTCGTACGTGATGACCTCGAGCGGAGCGCCCATGATGCGGGCCGAAGCCTCGATGTACGGCGGCGCCGCGGGCTCGGCCAGCAACACGCCGTCCGAGACCCGCCCGGCGACAGCGATCGACTTCGGGCCGCGCACACCCAGCACCACCGGCGGCACCGCCCGGGGACGCTCGCCGATGACCACACCCTCGACGTCGACGTAGCGTCCCGCCGTCGGGCCGGGTTCGCCGCGCAGCAGAGTGCGTAGCGCGACCGTGTATTCCTCCAGCAACGTCAGCGGGCTGGCCGGCCACGCGCCGACCTGGCGCATCCAGTCCGGCATGCCGTGGCCGATCCCCGCGATCAGCCGCCCCGGGAACAACTGGGCCAGGGTTCCGAGCTCCATCGCCGCGAACGCCGCGTTGCGGGCCCCCGCAGGCAGGATCCCGATGCCCACCGTGATCCGCGACGTCACGGCCAGCACCGCACCGGCCTGCGCGACACCCCCGCGGAACCCCAGATCCTCGACCACCCACAGCTCGTCGAAGCCGAGCGCTTCGGCCCGCTGTGCATAACCCAGAACCTCGTCCACAGGCAGATCCCGCGGCAGCATCACTCCGACACGCGTCACACCCAGCCTCCGTTCCGCCGTCCCATCCCATGGATCCTACGAAGGTGTGAAGCCGGTCTTGTCGGCGTCGGTGATCTCCCGCAGGATCCGCGCCGGGTTGCCGGCTGCGATCACCCCGGCCGGTACGGACCGGGTGACCACGCTGCCCGAGCCGACGATCGCGCCGTCGCCGATGGTGACGCCCTGGTTGATGGTCACGTCGCCGCCGATCCAGACCCGGCTGCCGATGGTGACCGGCTTCGCGTAGCAGCCGCCGGCCGCCCGCTCGTACGGGTCGATCGCGTGATTGCTCGTGTAGATGCCCACCCGTGGGCCGAACAGCACGTCGTCGCCGATCGTGATGCCGCCGCCGTCGAGCATGACGCAGTCGAAGTTCGCGTAGAAGCGGTCGCCGACCGTGATGCCGGACCCGAACTCGCACCGGAACGTCGGCTCGAAATGGCAGCCCTCGCCCACACTGTGCAGCAACCGCCGCAGGACCGCCTCGCGCACGGCCGGGGGCTCCCCGAAACTGGCGTTGTACTCGCTCGTCAGCAACACCGTGTTCTGCCGGGCCCGCACCAGTTCGTCGGTGAGGTCGTCATACATCGCCCCCGACCGGATACGCGCCCACTGTTCCTCCAGCGTCACCGGATCTCCTCGCTGTGGACAACCGGGTCATCCACAGCGGCGACGGGCAGCTTCAGGCGCATGGCCGGGTCAGCGGTGCGCCGGAAGCCCTGACTCAGATACAGCGGCTCGGCGGCCGCCGTCGCTCGCAGGTCGACCGTCCGGATGCCCTGGTTCCGGAACCAGGTGAGCAGTGCATCGGTGCACGCCCGGGCATAGCCGGAACGCCGATGGCCGGGGTCGGTCGCGACGTTGAACACGTAGCCCACGAGTCCGCTCGGGTTGCCGGGCCCGCCGAGCCGCTCCTCGATGATGCCCACGGCGGAGGCGGCCAGCCCGGCGCCGTCCGGCTGGTCGACCACGAACCCGGCCATGGTCGGTGACGGCACCGCCAGCCGGCGGATCAGGATCTGCCGTGATGCTTCCCGCCACCCGTCATCGTCGGAGTCCTCCGCGATGCCGAAAAGGACGCCGCGGAGCCGCACGAGCTCCGCCGCGTCCCCGGTCGTGGCCCGCCGCACGTCGATCATGACCCGAGCGTACGGCGTGGCGGGCCGAGACCGATCTGCGGGCGGCTGCCCGAAGGGGCACGGGCGGCGATCGGGCATTGACTAATTTCGATTGAAACGGTTTGTTAACACTATGACTATCCGGCGGCTGGCGGTCGTGGTGGTTCTGGCCTCGACGGCTCTTGTGCAGGTTCAGACGGCAACGGCGGCGCAGGCGGCCACGATCTGCAATCGCTACTGCGACGGGCGCGACGCGGGGCTGGCGCCCGCCGACCGGGTTCCGGTGAGCGTGTCGCTCTATGGGCGGTCGTTCAAGGTGCACGTCAACGACACCGACGCCATGGTGTGGGGGTCGGTCGAGGGCGGGCAGGCCGGGGACGAGGTGTGGCTGGACCGGTCGTTCGACGGCGGGCGGGACTGGGCCGACGGCAGTCGCCTCGGGGCCACCGGCATTCCCAGCGGGTCGGGCGGATGGCGTACGGCGCAATTCAATGTCGACGACTGGGGATCCAACGGCGTGGGCGCCCTGCGGGCCTGCGGGAAGGCCGGCGACCGGCCCGAGATCGTGTGCACGGCGTGGGCGCGCAGCAACTGGAACGCCTGGGACCGGCGTACGGCCGCCGCGACCGCGCTGATGATGCGGTTCGACCGGGGTAACGGCCTGTTCGACAGCAACGGGTGGTGGACCGGCGCCAACGCGCTGACCGCGATCATCGACAACATCAGGCGCAGCGGGATGCGCAGCTACCAGTACGTGATCGCGTCCACGTACGACAAGAATGTGAACTCGCGGCAGGGCCAGTTCCGCAACGAGTTCCTCGATGACACCGGCTGGTGGGGTCTGGCCTGGGTGGCCGCGTACGACGTCACGGGTGACAGCCGCTACCTGAACACCGCCCGTGTGGACGCCGACTGGATGCACAGCTACTGGGACACGCGCTGCGGCGGCGGCATCTACTGGAAGACCGACCGGGCCAGCAAGAACGCCATCCAGAACAGCCTCTACATCCAGCTCAACGCCGCCCTGAGCCAGCGGATCGCGGGCGACACCGTCTATCGCCAGCGCGCCCAGGCCGGCTGGGCCTGGTTCAAGACGACCGGCATGCTCAACAGCTCGAACCTGGTCAACGACGGCATCAACATGACGACCTGCCGCAACAACGGCGACGTCACCTGGACCTACAACCAGGGTGTGCTGATCAACGCGCTGGTGCAGCTCAACAAGCTGACCGGGGACGCCGACGCGCTCGCCACCGCGCGGCGCATCGGGGACGCGCTGACCAGCAGCGGCTATCTGTCGCCGGGCGGGATCATGCGTGAGCCCAACGAGCCCGACACGTGCTCGGGCGACGGTGTCTCGTTCAAGGGCGCCGCCGTACGGGGGTTGGGTGTGCTCAACGCCGCGACGGGCGGGGCGTACAACTCCTACCTGCAGCGCAACGCCGACAGCGCGTACGCCACCGACCGGAACAGCATCGACGCGTACGGGTCGCACTGGGCCGGTCCGTGGCGCAGCACCAACCACAGTTGCCAGCACAGCGCCCTCGACCTGTTGAACGCCGCGCCATAATCCGTTCGACGTATGACAAAGCTGATATGGCCGGATGGACACCCGGAAACACATAGTCTGACGCCTATGTCTGGGCCGAAGCGCCACCGGCGCGTTGCACTGTTCGCGGTGCCGATCGTCGCCGCCATCTTCCTGACGGTGCCCGCGGGCGCCGCCGCCACGCTGACGGTCGCCCAGGCGATCAGCAGCCAGAGCGGCACCGGCACGGTGACCGGCTACGTCGTCGGCGAGCCGACCGCCACCAACACCGTGCGCACCAGCGGCTTCACCGGCGACACGGCCCTGGCCCTCGCCGACAGCCGCACCGAGACCGCCACCAGCCGGATGCTCTACGTGCAGATCACCAGCTCCTACCGGTCGTCGTTCGGGCTGCTGAGCAACCCGGGCCGGGTGGGCACGACGATCACCGTCACCGGCACGCTGACCGCGTACTTCTCGCACCCGGGCCTCAGATCGCCGACCGCGATGACCGCCGGTGGCACGACGCCGACCACCCCGCCGACCACGCCGCCACCGACCGGGGGCACCGACGCCTACTACGCGGCGGCGGCCGGGAAGACCGGGGAGAACCTGAAGACCGCGCTGCACGGGATCATCTCCAGCGGCGTGACCAAACTGTCGTACGACGGGGTCTGGAACGCCCTCAAGGTGACCGACCAGGACCCGGCCAACTCGGCCAACGTCAAGCTGTTCTACTCGGGCATCAGCCGGTCGAAGAGCCTCAACGGCGGCGACTCGGGCGACTGGAACCGCGAGCACGTCTGGGCCCAGTCGCACGGCGACTTCGGCACCAGCGCCGGCCCGGGCACCGACCTGCACCACCTGCGCCCCGAGGACGTCGCGGTCAACGGCGCCCGCGGCAACAAGGACTTCGACAACGGCGGCACGGCGGTGTCGGGCGCGCCCGGCAACTACACCGACAGCAACTCATGGGAGCCCCGGGCGGCGGTCAAGGGCGACGTGGCCCGCATGATCTTCTACATGGCCGTGCGCTACGAGGGCGGCGACTCCTACCCCGACCTCGAGGTGGACGACGCCACCAGCAGCGGCACGGCCCCGCGGATGGGCCGGGTGTCGGCTCTGCTGGCCTGGAACGCCGCTGACCCGCCGGACGCGGCCGAGCGCAACCGCAACCAGCTGATCTACGCCAACTACCAGCACAACCGGAACCCGTTCATCGACCACCCGGAGTGGGCGGCCTCGATCTTCGGGTGACGCTCAGAGCGAGAACCGGTTCACTGCGATCCGCAGGCGGTCGGCGAGGGCAGTCAGCTCGCCGGCCGCCTGCGTCGCCTCGGCCACCGCCTCCCGGCTCGTGGCCGTGCTCTGCGCGACCGCCGAGATCCCCTGCGCGATGTCGGTGGCGCCGTCCGCGGCCTCGCTCACCCCGCGGTTCATCTCGGTGGTGGTGGCGCTCTGCTCCTCGACGGCCGAGGCGATCGTCGTCTGGTAGTCGCTGATCTGCTGGATGATCTGGCTGATCCCGTCGATCGCGGCCACCGCCTCGCCGGTGTCGCCCTGGATCGCGATGATCCGCTGCGAGATCTCCTCGGTGGCCCGGGCCGTCTCCTGGGCCAGATCCTTGACCTCGCTCGCCACCACCGCGAACCCCTTGCCCAGTTCGCCCGCCCGGGCCGCCTCGATGGTCGCGTTCAGCGCGAGGAGGTTGGTCTGGGCGGCGATCGCCTGGATGGTGCCGATCACGCTGCCGATTTCGGCCGACGACTCGCCGAGCCGGTTGATCGTGGCGCTGGTCTCGCGGGCCGCCGTGACCGCCCCGGCGGCGACCCCGGCCGCGTCCGACGCGTTGCGCGAGATCTCCGAGATCGACGCGCCCATCTGCTCGGCGCCGGCGGCCACCGTCTGCACGTTGCCGGACACCCCGCCGGCCGTGCCCGCCACCCGGTCGGCCTGCTCGTACGCGCTGAGCACGGCCCCGTCGATCTGGCCGCTCACCCGGGACAGGGTTCCGGCCGCCGTCACCAGGGCCCGGGCGTCGTCGCTGATGGTGACGACCGTCGCCCGTACGCCGTCGGCCGCCTTCTCCGCCGCCCGGGCCATCTCCCCGATCTCGTCGGGGGAGTCGTCGCCGATCCGCACCGCCAGGTTCCCGCCCGCGAGCCCGTGCAGCGCGTGCACGACCCGGCCCACCGGTGCCGTCACACTGCGGGTCACCAGCACGGTCAGCAGCACCGCGGCGAGGGCGGCGACCAGGAAACCGACGATCATCGCCGTACGGGCGGCGGCCGCCGAACGCTGCACGTCGACCGCCGTCCGGTCGGCCCGCGCGGTCACCGACGTCACCAGCTCGTCGGTCAGTTGGACGATCTTGAAATAGATCTCGTAGCCGGGGCCGAGGACGACCGCGTTGCCGGCCGCGATCCGGTTGGCGGCGAACGCGGCCACGGCCTGGTTGTCGGCCTCGAAATAAGCGCTCCACTGCTCGGTGAGCTGGGCGAACAGGGCCCGCTCGGCGTCGCTCATCAGGTCCGTACGGGTGGTGGACAGCAGCGTGCGGAGCTCACCGGCCGAGGCCAGGAAACCCGCGCGGTTGTCGCTCGCCGGGTCGGCCGCCTTCACCGCGCCGATCCGGTACGCGTCCCAGGCGTACGCGACCTGCCAGCCCGAGATGTCGGCGTCGCGGAACTTCTGCTCGTCCACCTGGTGCATCAGGACCTGCAGGTCCCGCAGCTGCTGGGCCGAGTCGGACTGCCGGTGCAGCGCGACCGCGCCGATCCCCACCACCACCCCGAGCAGCGCCAGCACCACGGCGAAACAGGCCGCCAACCGGGACCGCAGACGCAACCGCCGCACCGATGTCATGGTCCGCCCCCGCCTGACGCCGAATGTCTCCGTCATCCCCATCGGCGCGAAACCGGTTCGTCTGAGCGGGTCAGAAATCGGGTGCGCCTGCCGAACAGGGATACAGCGGGCCACCAGGTCCCGGACGCGGAGAGAGCATGTGACCAGGACGGCCGGAAACCGGGCAGCGGAGCTGTCGGGCTTCGAGGTGCAGGCCGAGCTGGGCCGGGGCGCCTTCACGACCGTGCACCGGGTGCGGCACGACGGCCATGTGTACGCCCTCAAACGCCCCACCGGCGGCCATGCCGACGACCCCGGGGTGCTGGCGTCGTTCCAGCGTGAGGCCGCGCTGCTGGCCTGTGTCGACGACCCCGGCGTGGCCCGCATCTTCGCCGCCGGCCGGCTCGACGGCGATCCCGCGCTGGTCCTCGAACACCTGCCCGGCGGCTCGCTGGCCGACCAGCTGGGCGCCGGCCCGCTCGGCCAGGAACACGTCGTCGAGGTGGCCGCCCAGCTCGCCCGTGGCCTGGCCGCCGCGCACCGGGTCGGCCTGGTGCACCGCGACGTGAAGCCGGGCAACATCATGGTCGCGCCCGGCCACCCGGCCAAGCTGATCGACTTCGGGCTGGCCCTGCTGGGCGACGGCGGCGAGGCGGGCCCCGGCGACGACGACCAGGCGGTCGGCACGTTTCTCTACAGCTCGCCCGAGCAGTCCGGCATGCTCAAACGACCCGTGGACGGCCGCTCCGACCTCTACTCGCTGGGCGTGGTGCTGTTCGAGTGCCTGACCGGGCAGCTGCCGTTCGAGGCGTCCGACGTCGGCGAGCTGCTGCGCCAGCACCTGGTCGCCCCGGTGCCCGACCTGAACGAGCTGCGCCCGGGCGTGCACCCGGCCCTGGTCGCCGTGATCGACCGGCTCCTGGCCAAGGACCCTGACGACCGCTACCCCGACCCGGCGGCGTTGCTGGCCGACCTGCGGGCCTGCCCCGGCGGTGCGGCGGCCGAGGAACCTGCATCCGTGCGGTGGCCCCTGGCCGGCCGTGAGGCCGAGAGCGAGAAGCTGCGGCGGCGCTGGTTGCGGGCCCGCGAAGGTCACGGCGGGGTGGTGCTGATCCGGGGCGCGGCCGGTTCGGGTCGCAGCCGCCTCGCCGAGGAGGTGGTCGCGCAGGCCCGCGGATGTCCGGTGCTGACCGCCACCGCCGAACCGGACGCCCCGCTGCCGCTGGCCGCGCTGCGGGTCGCGATCGACGGTCACCTGCAGGCCGTACGGTGGCTGCCCGAACCCGACCGGGTCGTCGCCGAGCAACACCTGCGCGAGGCGGCCACGGTGGCGGGCCCGGCCCTGGTCGCCCGGCTCTCGTCCCGGCTGGCCGAGATCGTCGGGACCACGCCCGAGGAGGGCCGCGACGAGCTGGTGCTGGCGGCCACGGCCGCGTTCCTGGGCGACCTGGCCCGGCGCTCGGGCGGGCTGCTGCTGGTGATCGACGACGCCCACTGGCTCGGCCCGGCCACCCGCGAGGTGCTGAACCTGCTGGTGCCCGATCTGAGCAGCCTGCCGCTACTGGTGGTGCTGACCGAGCAAGATGATCTGGCGGGCACGGGCGTTCCCGCCGACACCGTGCTGAGCTGCGAGCCGCTGGCGCCGGCCGCGGTCGACGAGCTGATCGCCACCCGCCTCCCGGGTGCACGGGTCACCACCGAGCTGAGCCGGCACGTCGCCGACCGTACGGGCGGTGTGCCGTTCGCCGTGGTCGCCTACCTCTGGCGCCTGATCGATGCCGGTCTGCTCAGCCCGCTGTGGGGCGACTGGTGGTTCGACGAGGCCGGTGCCCGGGCCCTGCCCGCCGCCGACGACGTGCGCGAGCTGCTGGCCAGCCGCCTGGCCGACCTGCCGGGCGACGTACGAGAGGTGCTCGTGCTGGCGGCCGTGGTCGGCGCCCGGTTCCGCACCGAGACACTGGTCGCCGCCGGGCTCGCCGAGGACAGGGTGGTCTCGGCGGTGGCGGCTGCCCTCGACCGCCGGGTTCTCGAGACCCGGGCCGGTGGCTGGTACGTCTTCATCCACCCGCTGCTGCGCGAGGAGCTGCTGGCCGGCGTCCCCGACGAGAAGCAGCGGCGCCTGCACGCGGCGGTCGCGGCCGCGCTCCAGGGCCTGCCCGAGACACTGCGCGACGCCGAGCACATCTACGCCGTCGCCCGCCACCACCGCCGCGCCGGCGAGGAGGTGCCGGCCGAGTGGCGACGGGGCAGCGCGTACGCGGCCGGGCTGGCCGCCCTCGAGGACCAGGCCCCGGCCGAGGCCCTGGACTATCTGCGCGACGCGGTCGAGGGTGATCCGGCGCCGCCCACCGCCGTGCTGCACTCGTTGGCCGTGGCCTATCTGCGCTCCGGACGCATCCCGGAGGCGCTGGCGACGATCCGGCGCGCGCTGGCCGACGAACCCGACCGGCGGGCCCGGGCCCGGCTGCTCACCACCGAGATCGAGGCCCACCACACCGTCTGGCACGACGACCTCGCCCTCGACGCGACCTCGCGCGCGCTCGGCGAGCTGCGCCGGCCCCTGCCCCGCAGCCGCCTGCTGCTGATCGTCACGACCCTGGGCATCGCGCTCGCGGGCGCGTTCGTCCGCCGTACGCGCTGGGGTTTCGCCTCGGCCCGGGGACGCCGCCGGGAAGACCTGGCCGCGCTCGCCGCCGCTCTGGACGCCGGGGGCTACGGCGCCGCGATCGGGCTGCGGCTGCGCGAGGCCGGCCTGCTCACCATGCGGGCCATGTACGCGGTCAACCGGCTCGGCCCCTGCCCCGAGTACGTGCGCGTCTACGCGCTGGTCGGCTATGTCGCCACCCTGGCCAAACTGCACGGCGTGGGCGGGCGCTGCCTCGACCGGGCCGAGCGGGTCGCCCACGAACTGGGCGATCCCGGGCTGGGCGCCTACGTCGAATGGATGCGCGGCTGCGCGATGCTGTTCGGCGGCCTCGACGACGGCTCGGCCTGGGTCGAGACCACGAACCGGCATCTGCGCTGGTACGCACCGGCCCAGCAGCTGGTCGGCCTGGCCGCCATCGGCATGCGCCGGGTGCTGCGGGGCTACGTGCAGGAGGCCCGCACCGAGTACGAGCGGGGCCTGGCCGTGCTGGCCGACCCGACGCAAGCGCTCGGCACGTCGTTCAGCCTGCTCGGCGTCATGGTCCCGGCCATTCAGGGCCGTCCCGGCGACGCCGCCACCCTGCTGGCCGACATGCGCGCGGCCTGCCCGCCCGGCACCAGCACGGCCGCGCAGCGGGTCAACGTCGTGGTCTCGGCCGCCTGCGCCGCCGTCGAGGAGGGCGAGTTCGGCGAGCGGTTCGACGCGATCATCGAGGAGTTCCGGTCGCTCGGTCTGCGCACCCGCGACCTGATGCAGCAGCACAAGTGGTTCTTCCACTTCCAGCTGCACGGCCGGATGGCGCAGCTGCGGCTCGCGAGCGACGAGCAGCGCCCGGCCGCGCTGGCCGCCGCCAAGGCCGCCGTGGCCGACGTGCGCCGGGTGCGCCGCACCTCACCCCTGCTCCTGTGCTCCTACCTGATCGGCGAGGCCGCGCTGGCCCAGCTGCAGGGCGACGCCAAGAAGGCGATCGAGTGGACCGACCGGGCCGAGAAGATCGCCCGCCGGTACGACTCGCCGATCGTGCACTTCGAGGTGGCCCGGTTCCGCGCCCGTTCGTTCCGCCAGCTCGGCCTCGGCGCCGAGTCGGACCGCCAGGCCAAATGGGCGCTCGCGCTGGCCACCCAGTACGGCTGGGAGCTGCGCCGCCGGCAGGTCCGGTCGGAGTTCGGCGCCGACGACGGCGGGGCGACCGGGCGGCGTACGGTGGTGGGCCGGGCCGGCGAGGGTGGCCGCAGCCGTCGTCTCGAGGCGTTGCAGCAGGTCGGCGCGGCCGCCGCCAACGTGCTCGAGCCGCGGCAGATGGCCCAGGTGACGCTGGACGAGATGCTGCGGATCCTCGGCGCCGAACGGGCCCTGTTCTTCCTGCTCGACGAGGCGGGCGAACCGGTCCCGTACGCCGGGCGGGGCGCCGACGGGACCGACCTCACCGAGACGACCGCCTATGGCGCCACCCTCGTGCGGCGGGTGGCCGACGAGGGCGAGGCGCTGGTGCTCACCGGCACCGAGGAGGGCGCGGCGCTGGGCTCGAGAAGCGCGGTCGTGCACGGGCTGCGCAGCATCCTGGTCGTGCCGGTGCGGTTCAAGGGCGACACCCTGGGCGTGCTCTACCTGGACAGCCGGATGGCCCGGGGCATCTTCACCGAGGACGACATCGAGGTGCTGATCGCCATGAGCAGCCACCTCGCCGTGTCGCTGGAGACCGCCAAGGCGGCCCAGCTGCACCTGGCCGTGCAGACCGCCCGCCAGCAGCAGGCCTTCGCCGAGACGCTGCGGGCCAGCCTGGCCGAGCTGAGCAGCATCCACGACCCGGCCCAGCTGCTGCGGCAGCTGTTCGCGACGCTGTTCACGCAGCTCGGCGCGGTCTCGGGGTGTCTGCTCGGCGCCACCGCCGAGACCGGCGTCATCGACGTTGCCGGCGCGGCGCCGGCCGGCCTGCTCGGTGCGCGGCCCGACGTGGCGGTGCCGGGCCTGGCCCCGATGCTGATCGACGACCCGAGCATCCTCGGGACGGCCGTGGTGCTGGCCGTGCCGCTGCAGCACCGCGAGGGCCGGGCCGGGGTGGCATTGCTGGGCGGCGACGGCTTCGACGACACCGCCCGCAAGGTGGCGGCGGCGCTGGCCTTCCAGGGCATGGCCGCCTATGACAACGCCCGCCTGTTCAGCCGGGTCGAGGAGCTGGCCACCACCGACGAGCTGACCGGGCAGCACAACCGCCGGCACTTCTACGCGATCGCTGGCGCCCTGGTCGAGGCGGCCGCGCGCGGCGGGCGTCCGCTGGCGGCGGTGATGCTCGACATCGACAAGTTCAAGAGCATCAACGACACGTACGGGCATGGGGTGGGTGACGAGGTGATCCGCGAGGTCGCCGCCCGGGTCCGGGCCGGCATCCGCCAGTCCGACGTGCTCGGTCGTTACGGCGGTGAGGAGTTCGCGGTCGTGCTGCCCGACCACACGGGTTCCACGGATTCCCCGCTCGACCTCGCCGAGCGCATGCGCTCCTCGGTGGCCGACGCGCCCGTGGACACCCTGGCCGGCCCGATCCCGGTGACGATCAGCGTCGGGGTGGCCCAGCTGGCCGGGGAGGACTCGCTCGACCAGGTGCTGGCCCGGGCCGACCACGCGCTCTACCGGGCCAAGGAGGGCGGCCGGAACCGTGTGGTGCTCTCCTGACGGTCCGCTAGCGACCCTCCGGCCACCCGTTCTGCATCACCCTGACCTGATGGTTGCGCCACGGCTGGAGGCAGTGGTCGATCAGGGCGAGCTGCCGCTCCGGCCCGGCCGCGGGCGCGCCCAGCACCGAGTGCACCTGCTGGCCGATCGCGAGCGAGAGCAGGACGTCGGCCAGGCTGCTGGTCGGCACGTCGGAGCGCAGCTCGCCGTCCTCGACGGCTTCGGAGAGATGCCGGCTGACCCGGTCGCCCCACCGGGCGATCGCGTCGGTGGCGGCGACCTCGGGCCGGCGGCTCACCGCGAGCCGGCCCCAGAAGCCGACGATCACCTGGGCCTCGTCGCTGGCCTGCGCGCTCAGCGGCAGGATCTCGCGGAGCATGGCGTCGACCGCGGTCAGACCCCGGAGCCCGTGGGCGGCGGTGGCGATCCGCCCGTCCACGCCCTCGAGGATGCGCTGGTAGGCGGCCGAGACCACCGAGTCGAGGCTGTCGAAGTAGTGCCAGAGCGCACCCGCACCCACCCCGAGCTCGGCCGCGATGGCGCGGCTGCCGGCGCCGGCCAGGCCTTCGCGCTCCACGACGGTCAGAAAGGCGGCCACGATTTCCGCGCGGCGCCTCTCGTGATCAACGATCTTCGGCACTCTCTACCCCGTCCTTCTCCTTGCAAGGCCGGGCACGCATACCCCGTTGAGCGGGGTTTACACGTCTAGGGTGTCGGCTATGGAAATGGAGTTCACGGGGGAGATCTGGTTCTGGCGGGGGCCGGCGCCGTGGCACTTCGTCACCGTGCCGGACGAGCAGTGCGGCGAGCTGGAAGCCGCGTCCTCGCTGGTCAGCTATGGGTGGGGCATGATCCCGGTGAACGCCCGGATCGGCCGCACCGACTGGACCACGTCGCTCTGGCCCAAGGACGGGCGCTACATCGTGCCGATCAAGACGGTTGTCCGTCGCGGCGAAGGCCTCGAGGTCGGCGACACCGTGACCGTGCGCCTCACCGTGGGCGGGGCAGCCTGAAACGGCCCGACACGGGTTGCCATCCCGCCGGAGGGTCCTCGCCGGTCCGGCCGTCGACGGCCTCGCGCAGCAGGTCGGCGTGACCGGTGTGCCGGCCGTACTCCTCGAGCATGTCGCAGACGAACCGGCGCAGGTTGGGCCGGATGCCGTCCGGGAACACCGAGGCCGAGGGCTGGTCGAGCCCGCCCGCGGCCACCGCGGCCTCGAGCCGGGCCCTTGCCCGCTCCACCGAGTCGTCGTACCACTCGTACAGGTCGGACGGTTTGTCGCCGGCGGCGCTGCTGAAGTCCCAGTCGTTGTCGGCCTCGGCCGGACGCGACCGCCACGGCTCGAAGGTGTACGACTCGACGGTCTCGCCGCCGAACTTGACGCCGATCGTGAAGTCCTCGGCCATCGCCAGATGCTTGAGCAGGCCGCCGAGGGTCAGCGCGGAGGCGCCGATCCGCGCGTTCAGTCCGTCGGCGTCGAGGCCGTCGGCCTTGAACCGGAACGTCGTACGCATCCGCTCCAGCGCACCCAGCAGTTGCTCGCTCTCGGTGCCGGCGAACGGCGGCTCCCAGGGAATGTCGGTCATCGCCTCACCATAGGGGCCAATCCGGACGGTCGGCGTCCGGAAAAGACGGCTCCGGGAAACCCACGGGCGGCGTACGGGAAGTAGGGTCACCGCGTGACCCAGCCTGAACGCCGTGACATCGCCGGTCTGACGTGTGCGGAGTGGAACGCCGGGGCATCCGGGCCGGCCGTCCTCGCGCTGCACGGGCTGACCAACACGTCCGAGGTGTGGCGGGCGCTGGCCGAGTCGCTGCCCGGCACCCGGGTGATCGCACCCGACCTGCCCGGCCGGGGCGGGTCGCTGACCACCCGGGCCGCGCCGGGCCTGGCCGGTCACGCGGCCGAGGTGGTGCGCGTCGCCGACGAGTGCGGCCTCGACGACGTCGTGCTGGTCGGGCACTCGATGGGCGGCTACCTGGCGCCCCTGGTCGCCGCCAAGCTGGCCGACCGCGTACGGAAGCTGGTCCTGCTCGACGGCGGCGTGCTGCCCGAGCCCCGCTGGACCACAAAACGGCCCGTGGTGCGCGCACTGTGGACGCTGTGGACCCGCCCGCTGACCCGCACCGTCCCCGACGCCGGCACCTTCGTCGACCAGGTCGAGGGTCGCGCGATCGCGCTGCGTCCCGACCTGCGCCCGCGGCTGGAACAGTGGGCCGGCTACCTGCTCGACTCGTCCGGCCGTCCCCGGGTCGACCGGCCCCGCCTGATCGACGACGCGGTCGACACCCTGGCCGGGCGCCCGACGTTGCCCTTGCTGGCCGCTCTCGACGTGCCCGTCCACGTGATCCTGGCCGAACACGACGGCGACGACGCGGCCAAGCCGTTCATCAGTGACCGCGGCCTGAAGATCGGCCGTACCCAGCTGCCACGCCTGACCGCCGAACGCATCCCGGCCAACCACGTCACGATGCTGTTCCACCCGTCCGTGGCCGAGGCCGTGCGCTGACTTGTGTGACACGCCGCCATCAATCCTCCGAGGTGTGGACAACCCCGCGAAGCGACCACGCCCGCCTGTGGACAGAGGCGTGGCCGAGACTTGACAGAGCGTAAAGTTGATCCCGAAGCCCCTGAGGTGGGTGGGGGAGGCGGTGGCTGCTTCCAAGATAGTTGATCTGCGGCCCTGGCTCTGACACCCCCGGTTCCTCCGTGTGAGGACCGAGCGGTGTTGGGGGCGGCTCTCGGTCACCCCAATGCCTCCGCGTGAGAGACGAACGGGGCGGGGGCGGCCTTCGGGACGAACCTCCAAGTGACGGCGGCCGCGCCCAGGGCGGCGAGCAGGCCGAGGCCGGCGGAAGCTACGCCGGTCAGCGGGGCGGAGAGGGCGACGACCAGGCAGAAGGCCAGGTAGCAGGGCAGGCTGCGGACGAGGCCGGTCAAGGTCTGCGCTCCGGCGGCGGGGCCGTCCCGGGTCACGGCGACCACGGTCACCGTGGCGCACATGGTGGGGAATGCGGCTACCCCGCCGGCGAAAATGGGATCGGCGAGCCGGGCGCACAGCATCACCGTGCCGACCATCGCGGTTGCGCTCAGGCAGGTCAGGACGGTGGACGACCAGTGCCGGGGCGCGGGCCGCAGCGGCCGGGCGGTGGGCATCAGCCGCGGGCCGGCCACGAGTGCCACGACCGCGAGCGCCAAGGCCACCGGGCCGGGCAGGAACGAGCCGGCGACGTAGGCCAGGGCGCCTGCGTTCAGGCCGGAAGTCAAGCCTCGGCGGCGCAGGACGTGGGCGGAGACCACCGCGAAAGCTACCTGCGCCGGCACGTGGGTGGCCGCGCTCAGGGCGAGCGAGGCGGCCGCCTGTGGAGTCATGTCTACGGCTACGGCCACGACGGAGACGGCGAGCGAGACCGGCAGGGCGGCCGTCCAACCGGCCGCGGACGGGCCCAGCCGTCGTTCGACGAACGCGACCGCCACCATCACGGCGGGGGCGATGAGTAGGGGAACCAGGAGCATGTCCTCCACGGTGTCGGAGGAAACCGTTCGGGACCAGCGCACGTTTTCGACGTGAAACCGTGGAAGAATCCGAACGATGGAGCTCCGTCGTCTTCGGCTGTTCGATCAGCTGGCCCGGCTCGGCACGGTGGCCGCGGTCGCGGAGGCGCTTTCCTACAGCCCGTCGAGCGTGTCGGTGCAGTTGGCCCAGCTCGAGCGGGAGGCGGGGGTGAAGCTGCTGCGCCGCGTGGGACGCAACGTCGAGCTCACTCCGGCCGGCGTCCGGCTGGCGGCGTACGCGGCGGAGGCGATCGCGGCCGACGAGTCGGTCCGGGCCGAGCTGGCCGCCGTCAGCGATACGCCGCGCGGGCGGCTGCGTCTGGGGATGGTGCAGACACCGGCCCTCGCGCTTCTGCCCGTGACCCTGGAACGGCTCGCCGTCACCGCGCCGGAGCTGCAGGTCGAGGTCTATCAGCGGGAGACCGCGCCGGCCCTGGAGGATCTGCGGGCGCGGGCGGTCGATCTGGTCGTCGGCATCGAGTACGACCCGGTGCCGGTCGCCCGGCAGCGTGACATCACCCGGCACGACCTGGTGCGCGAGGACGTGCTGATCGCCGTGCATCCGGAGCACCCGCTCGCCTCGGCGCCGCTGGCCGCCTTCGAGGAGGTCGCGTGGGCCACCGGGAACCGCGGGACATCGCTGGATTCCGTGCTGCGTAACGTGTGCAACCGCCTCGGTGGGTTCGAACCGCGCGTCCAGCACCGCAGCGACGACGGGCTCATCCTGGGGGCGCTCGTCGCCTCGGGGAAGGCCGTGGCCCTGCTGCCGGCGCTGGTGACCACGGCGTTGCCGCAGATCCGGGCCCGGCCCTTGCGGGAGGAACGTCTGCAGCGGACGATCTTCACCGCCACCCGGGCCACGGCGGCCGAGGCGCCGGCCGTCGTCGCGGTTCTGGGCGCGTTGCGGGAGGCCGCGGCCGGGGTCTTGCCGCAGCGAGGATGAGGGGCGGTCGACGGTGGAGATTGTGGACTTCGGGCCCGAGGTGGGACGGTCCGTCGAGGCGTACGGGAGCCGGGGTCTGACGGCCAAGGCCGTGGTCAGGGCGGACGAACTGGCGGTCACCGTGCTGCGGGTGGCGGCGGGCGGGGAGATCGGACGGCACCCGGCGCCGGTCGAGCAGATCATGTTTGTGGCGGCGGGGCACGGGACGGTGTGCGGCGGCGATGAGCGGTGGCAGCCGGTCGGTGCGGGGCAGGCGGTGTTCTGGCGGGCGGGTGAGGAACACACCACCCGCGCGGAGGCGGATCTGGTGCTGGTGGTCATGGAGAAGCCGGGGCTGGAACCTAACCGGCGGTGACCCCGGCCAGCAGCGGGCGGACCAGGGCGGCGAACTCGCCGGGGCGCTCGAGCTGGGGCATGTGACCGGTGTCGGGGAAGAGATGCGTTTGCGCGTACGGGAGAAGGGTGCGCGCCGCCGCCAGATGTGTCGCCGGGAGGATCAGGTCGCGTTCGCCCCACACGATCATGGTGGGTCTGCGGGCGGCGGCCACCCGGGGCAGCAGCTCGCCACGCCAACCGGCAGCCACTCCCCGGAAGCCGCCCAGCGCGCGAGCCGTTTCCAGATAGACCGCGGCGAAGTCGGGTTGCCGGCCGATCCGGACGGCCATGGCGACGCGCTCGTCGGTGACGTGGGCGCGGTCGAAGAAGATGGACCGCTCGATCCGCCGGGCCGAGCGGGGGTCGATGCGGCGCAGCAGGGAACGTCCCAGCAGCGGGACGGCCAGGATCCGCAGCGCGAACGTGACCTCCGGGCCGAAGCCGGCGCTGTTGGCCAGGGTCAGCGTGGACACGCGGTCGGGGTGGTCGGCGACCATCCGCATCGACACGGCACCGCCGAGCGAGTTGCCCATCAGATGCACCGGGCGGTCCACGCCCAGCCGGTCGAGCGCCGCCCACACCGCGTCGGCCAGGCCGGCCAGGCTGACGGGCGCGGGTAGCCGCTCGGAGAGGCCGAAGCCGGGCATGTCCAGGGTGATCACGCGGTGGTCGCCGGAGAGGAGGGGGCGCTGCGGTTCCCAGTCCTCCAGGCTCCGGCCGATGCCGTGCAGCATGACGATCGGTGGCGCCTCCTCGGGGCCGCTGACCTCGTAGCGGAGGCGCCGGCCACCGACTTCGGCCCAGCTCACCACGGCGCCTCACCCGGTCGCGCCTCGCCCCGGGAAACGGAGTCACGGGAAGCGGAGCCGCGGGAAGCCGAGTCACGGGAAGCGGAGCCGCGGGAGGCCGAGTCACGGGAAGCGGAGCCACGGGCGGCCGAGGCGCGGGAAGCAGAGCTGCGGGAAGCGGAGCCACGGGCGGCCGAGGCGCGGGAAGCAGAGCTGCGGGAACGGCCGCCCACCGCGTTCGTCAGCGCCTGCAAAATCCGGTCGTGCGAGACCGGCGCCACCCGGGCCAGCAGGTCGGGGATCTTGGCGCTGCTCGCGATCAGCAGCCGGGCCTTACGGCGGGCGACCGCGTCCAGGATCTGCTGCGCCGCCTTCTCGGGCGGGAATGTCAGCAACGCCGCGAACAGCCGCTTGTGCGGTTCGATGTCCGAGGCGGGCACGCCGCTGCCGACCCGTGCGCTCTCCGCGATCCGCGTCCGGATGCCGCCGGGATGCACGGTCGTCACCCCGACTCCGTTCTCGGCGAGTTCGGCCCGCAGCACCTGGCTCAGCCCGCGCAGCGCGAACTTCGAGGCCGAGTAGGCGCTCTGGCCGTACGGGGAAATCAGCCCGAACAGGCTCGACATGTTGACCAGGTGGCCGCCCGGGGTGGCCGTCAGCGCCGGCAGCAGCGCGTGCGTCAGCAGCATCGGGGCGCGGAAGTTCACGTTCATGACGGCCTCGAACTCGTCGACCGTCACCTGGTCGAACCGGCCGCCCAGCGCGATCCCGGCGTTGTTGATCAGCAGGCCGATCGCCGGATGATCCGCGAGCACCTGGGTCGCGACCCCGTCGACCTGGGCGCGGTCGGCCAGGTCGGCGACGATCGGGGTGACGTCGAGGGCCGGATGCGCAGCCCGGATCCGGTCCGCGACCGGGCTCAGACGCGTGGCGTCGACGTCGACCAGCACCAGATGGCTGCCGCGCACGGCCAGCCCGTAAGCGAGCTGTTCGCCGATGCCGCTGGCCGCGCCGGTCAGCACGGCGGTCCGGCCGGCGAACGGGTAGGCGGGAATCATGAACGGGCCTCCTCGAAGGTCATGTCGCGGGTGACGTCGGCCCGGGGAGTGGTGAACACGTCCCGCAGGTAGTTCTGCCGTACGATCCACGGCGCCTTGTCGCCCTGCCGCGGGAAGATGTCGAGCGCCCGCTGCACGTAACCCGACGACAGGTCGAGCAGGGGTCGTCCGGTGCCGTCCGGGGTGCCCGGCGTGGCGACCGCGAGCCGGTGGCGGTCCATGTGGCGCAGCAGCCGCACCACGTACCGGTGGGAGAGGTCGGCGCGCAGCGTCCACGAGGCGTTCACATAGCCGATGCAGTAGGCCAGATTCGGTACGCCGCTGAGCATGAGCCCGCGGTAGGCGGCCTTCTCACCGATGCGGACGGGCTCGCCGTCGACCGACACCCGCACGCCGCCGATCGGGACGAGCCGCAGACCGGTCGCCGAGACCACGATGTCGGCCTCCAGCACGTCGCCACCGGCCAGGCGGATGCCTTCGGGCACGAACCGGTCGATGTGGTCGGTCACCACCGAGGCCCGCCCGGAGCGGATCTCGGCCCACAGGTCACCGCCGGGGATCACGCAGAGCCGCTGGTCCCACGGGTCGTACGAGGGCCGGAAATGCTTGTCCACATACTCGGCGTCACCGATGCCACGGACCGCCATCCGGCGCAGGAACCGGCGGATGCGTTCCGGGCGGCGCCGGGCGAGCTGGTAGAAGGTCTGGGTGAGCAGCACGTTCTTGGTGCGGGCGGCGGCGCTGGCGGCCTTCGGGGGCAGCGCGCGGCGCAGGGCGGCGGCGACCACGTCGCGTGGGGGCAGCGCGGTCAGATAGCTGGGGGAGCGCTGCAGCATGGTCACGTGGGCGGCGTCCGGGGCCATCGCGGGCACCAGGGTCACGGCGGTGGCGCCGCTGCCGATCACGACGACGCGCTTGCCCCGGTGGTCCAGGTCGGCCGGCCACGACTGCGGGTGGACCAGGCGGCCCCGGAAATCGGCGGCGCCCGGGAAGTCGGGCTGATAGCCGCCCTCGTACGAGTAATAGCCCGCGCAGGCGTACAGGAAGTCGCAGGTCATGGTCGTGCCGTCGGCCAGCCGGACGGTCCAGCGCGAGTCGGGCGTCGACCAGTCGGCGGCGACCACCTTGGCGCCGAAGCGGATGTGCGCGGTGATGCCGCCCTCGTCGGCGGTGTCCTGGATGTACTGGCGGATCTTCTCGCCGGACGCGAGCGACTGCGTGTCGACCCACGGCCGGAACGGGTAGCTGAGCGTGAACATGTCGGAGTCCGAGCGCACGCCGGGATAGCGGAACAGGTCCCAGGTGCCGCCGATCGCGTCGCGGGATTCCAGGATCGCGTACGTCTTGGCCGGGAACGCCTCCTGCAGGCGCCAGGCCGCACCGATCCCGCTCAGGCCGGCGCCGATGATGAGGACGTCGTGGTGGCTGGTCGTCATCGGAACCACGGCGGGGTGCCGGTTCCGTCCAGGCGTACGCCGCCCCAGGGGTCGGGTTCGCTCAGCCGGACCCGGGCGTCGCTCGTGACGGCCAGCTCGGCCTCCCGGAGCCCCCGGGTCACCTGCTCGTGCAGGGACGGGTCGGGACCGGTGCGGCCGGCCCAGCGGAAACGCCCCTCGATCGGCTCGAAGCGGGCCGACATGCGGATCTGGACGGCGTGCCGGTGCTCGCCGATCCTGATCGTCGCCGGCCCGCGGTACTCCTCGTCGTTCACTCTGCTGCCTCCCGTCTGAAGGCGGCCAGGCCGCCGGGGATGTCGGCCGCGTGCTGGATACCCGCGACGCCGCCCCACAGGAACGTGGTCAGATAGTCGCCGAGGGCCTCCCGGCTGATCGGCTGCTGTTGCCGCAACCACCAGTCGCCGACCGTCTGCACATAACCCACGACTCCGTACGCCCAGGGCAGCGCGGCCCCGGAGTCGAGCCCCCGCGCCCGCAGCCGGTCACCGAAGATGCGGGCCAGGCCGCTGGCGACCGTGTCGACCACGTCGGCCACCACGTCGCGATGCCGGGCGATGTCGGGCTGGTGCACGACGAACTGGTAGAGGTTCGGGTCGGCGGCGATGTGGGCGAGGTAGGCGTCGATCGCGGCCCCGATCGCGTCGCGTTCCTCCCGTACGGCGGCCACGGCCGGGACGATCGCGTCGAGCACCATGGCGCCCGAGCGCTGCCCGACCGCCAGCCACAGCTCCGACTTGTCGGCGAAATAGCGGTAGAGGACCGGCTTGCTGACCTTGGCGTGGGCGGCGATCGCATCCATGCCGACCTCGGGGCCGAGCTGCCGGATGGCGTCGATCGCGGCCTCCGTGAGTTCGGATCGGCGCTGCTCACGATGGCCGGCCCAACGCCCGCGGCGGCCATCGGTATTGACGGGTTCCTCGTCCGGCTTCACAGTACTAGAAGTAACTGTTACCGCCGGTAACGTCAAGCCTGGGAGGCTCCGTGACCGATCGCGACCACACCGCTCAACGCCTTCTGGGGGCGTCCGCGTCCCACTCGTACGACCCGTCGGTCGAGATCGACTGGGATGCGCCCCTGGCCCCCGACCTCTACTACGTGCCCCCGCAGCGGTCGTCGCTCTATGGCACGGCCATCTGGGCGGGGCTGTCGGAGCAGCAGCGGATCACGTTGACCCGGCACGAGGCGGCCAGCATCGCCGGGCTGGGCATCTGGTTCGAGACGATCCTCATGCAGTTGCTGATCCGGTCCTACTACGGTCAGGACCCCACGACCGCCCACGCCCAGTACGGGCTGACCGAGGTGGCCGACGAATGCCGCCACTCGGTCATGTTCGGCAAGATGATCGACAAGCTGTCCACGCCGGTCTACCGGCCCGCGGGGGTCAACGCCTTCCTGGGCAAGTGGATCGGGGCCACCGCCACCGGCCCGCGGATGTTCGCGGCCATCCTGATCTGCGAGGAGATCCTGGATACGTTGCAGCGGGAGGCCATGGGGTCGTCCGAGGTGCAGCCGTTGGTGCGCATGGTCTCGCGGATCCACGTCGTCGAGGAAGCCCGGCATGTGCGCTATGCCCGCGAGGAGCTGGCCCGTCAGGTGCGGGCGGCCGGCTCCCGGCGGCTGATGTTCGACAAGCTGGTCATCGGGCGGGCGGCCTATCTGTGCGGGACCCGGCTGATCCACCCGGCGGTCTACAAGTCGGTCGGGGTGGCGCCGGCCGACGGGTGGCGGGCGGCCCGGGAGAACCCGCATTTTCGGGAGACACTTCGCTGGGCGGGGGAGCGGGTGGTCGCCTTTCTCGGCGATCTCGATCTGATCGACGGGCCGGGGAAGCTCCTGTGGAAGCGGTCCGGTTTGTTGCCGGTCGGGTAGACGGGCTCAGGCCGAGCGGGAGCGCAGGGCCCGGGTCAGCGCGGGGATCATCACGGCGGCGGCGACCAGATGCAGGGCGATCAGCGTGGCGACGGTGGCCGGGGCGGCCCCGGCCAGGAACGGCGGGATCAGCGAGAGCGCGGTCAACGCCGTCGCGGTCCAGAGGAACCGGTCGGCGGGGCGCGCGCTCCACCGGAGCAGGGCCGCCGCGATGACGACGCCCACGACCGAGAAGAAGGCGGTCACCACGGCGAAGCCGGCCACCGGGATGGTCTCGCCGCCGTCCGGGATCTCAAAAGTGACGCCGAGGGCACCGGCCGGCGCGGCGGCGAGGGCGGTGGCGACCGCCGCACCCAGCGCGGACGCCAGACCGGTGAGCGCCAGGCCGCCATATCGGCGCGAGGCCGGGCGGGCGACGATGTCGGTGTCAGGTGTGCTGGTCATGGATCTCCTCCAGGGTGCGTCGACCGGCCGGCGGGCATGCGCGGCCGGCCGGTTCGTTGTGGGAGTTCGTGGGGTGGCTACTCGGTGCCGGTCGGTGCGAGGCTCTCCGGCAGGTCCAGGCCGGCGAAACGGTCGGCGTGGAAAGTGGTGATCTCGGTGATGGCGCCACCGGTGATGCGCAGAACGTCCAGGGTCAGCGGAAGGTAGACGCCCTCGCGTTTGCGCCAGTGGTAGAACGCCAGAGCGGGCTGGCGGTTGACCGCGGTGGGCAGCGCGCGCAGGCCCGTCATCGCATCGAAGCCGCTCTCGCGCCAGTCCTTCACCACGGCGTCGCGGCCGAGGAACAGGCCGGGCGTGGGCGGCATCGAGCAGCGGACATCCTCGCGGAGCATGGCCGCCAGGGCGGGGATGTCCGAGGCCACGCTCGCCTCGGTGAAGCGGCGCACCAGGTCGCGAGTTCCGGCGTCCTCCTCGGCGCCGGTCCAGTCCTGCCGCTCGGCGGGCAGATGCTCCCGCATGCCGGCGCGGGCCCGCTGCAGCGCGCTGTTCACCGAGTTGACCGAGTCACCCAGCAGCTCGGCCACGTCCTTGGCGCGCCAGCCGAGCACGTCGCGCAGGATCAGCACGGCCCGCGGGCGCGGCGCCAGGTGCTGGACGGCGACCAGGTAGGCCAGCTCGATCGTCTCGCGGGCCACGGCGACCGTCTCCGGCTCGTCGGCGCCGGCGGCGGGCAGCTCGTCGAGCAGCCGGTCGGGGTAGGGCTGCAACCACAGCACCTCGCCGCCGACGGCCGGGTCGGGACGGACCTTGGCCAGCCGGTCCAGGCAGGCGTTGGTGGCGATCCGGTACAGCCAGGCCCGGAACGACGAGCGGCCCTCAACGGTCTCCCGGCGCCGCCAGGCCCGCAGGAACGTCTCCTGCACGGCGTCCTCGGCATCCTCGAACGAACCGAGCATCCGGTAGCAGTGCACGTGCAATTCGCGCCGGTGCCGCTCGGCCAACCCGGAGAAGGCCGGCTCGTCGACCGTGCCCAGTGCGCTCATCATGTGATCCTCACGCGTCGTCGTGGTTCCGTCCTAGGTAAGACGGGCGTGCGCGCGGAAACTCATCACCGGAGCGATTCACCGGGTCACGGCGATCAGGGCCTCAGGGAAGTTGTGGCGCCAGTTCACGTAGTCGTGACCGCCGGAGTATTCGAGGTAGGTGACGTCGCAGTCGCGGGACCGGAGGGCGTCGCGCATCTCGCGGACCGTGTCCAGCTGGGACGGGGCGTTGTCGGGGCCGGGCATCGTCTCCATACGGCCCACGTCGAGGAAGTAACGCACCCGGGGGACAGCCTGGCGGGCGGCGTCGCGGATCAACTGCCGGGGAACGCCCTCAGGGGGAGCCGGCCACCAGAACGAACCGGACTGAGCGATCACGCCCGTGAACAGGTGGGGGCGGGTCAGGCCCAGGTGGGCCGCGACCAGGCCGCCCCGGGACTGGCCGGCGGCCACGTTGTCGCCGGTCGGGGAACCGATGCCCCAGCGGGTGCGGGCCCACGGCAGCAGCTCGTCGGCGAACGCGCCGACGTGGGGGCCGGGGGTCAGGTCGCGCAGGCGGGTCTCGTCACGGCCGCGGACGAACAGCGCCGCGGTCGGGTGGATGCGGCCCTCGGCGATCAGGTTGTCCAGGACGGTCGGGATGCGCATCAGGGTCTGACCCAGGTAGCCGTCGAACACCACCAGGATCGGCAGGTCGTCGGGCTCGATCCCGTACGGGAAATAGGCCGTGACGGGCACATCGGGGCGGAACCAGGCCGTGGTCAGGGCGCCGGCCGGGATGCCCGGGTGAGGCCGCGTCCACGGCGAGCGGGGCGCCTCGGGCAGCTGCAGGACGGACGCCCAGCTGCTCGCGTCGGTGGGGTCGTCGGGGTCGGCCTCGAAGAACACCGACCGCGGGTTGTCCCGGTCGAGCTGGGCCGGTCCACGGTCGTCGGGGCGGGCCGGCAGGTCCTCGGTGTCGCCCAGCACCAGGCCGTAGATCGTCCGCAGGTCGGACGGGAACACCTCGGAACCGTGCCAGATGTCGGTGCCGGGCAGGCGGGTCAGCGGCACGTCGATGTTCCACCAGGCCCGGACCCGGTCCGCCTCGCCCCGCCACAGGAACGTGACCAGCGTCCGGCCGTGACCCCACGGTTCCATCAGCGGGGTCCCGGCCGCGGTGAGCTCGGCCCACAGCCGGTCGGTGTCGTCGGTGTTGTTCTCGAGCAGGCCGGTGATGCGGGGACTACGCATGATGGGGGGCTTCCTCGCATACGAACGGGAGAACGGGGGATGGCGGCCGGTGCTTTCGCGCCGGCCGCCATGTCGGAACCGTCAGTTACCGCTCGGGTTGCTCCGGTTGGTGGTCTCCACCTTGTCCAGCTTGCGGATGACGATCTTCTCCATGGCCGTTCACCTCCTCTCCCCGTGTCAGGCGGTGTGGGGCGCCCGGCGCCGGACGCGGCGGACACGATCGCCGTGCCGCCGCCACCAGGCCCGGCCCCACAAGGTCCAATAGGCCGCGCTGACCGAGAACGTCACCAGCGCGTCGAGCAGCCCGGCCGCGCCGCCGTCGCCGGTCAGCGAACCGGCCAGCCGGCCGATCACCGCCACCACGAACGGCAGCGACACGACCGCGAAAACGCCCAGGCACAACACCGTTCCCACCGCCAGGGCGACCGCGTACGCCCGTACGGCGGTCCGTTCGTGCGCCGGCAGCCGTGGCATCGGGTCGTCCCCGCTCAGGCGCAGCTTCCGGCGCACATAGGCGGCGCCGTCGGCGTACAGGTTGCGGCAGCCGGTCAGGTCCTGCAGCACGAAGTACAGGTCGGTGCGCATGAACATCAGCAGCTGACCGGGCAGCGACAACAGCGACGTGATCACGACGAGGGCGGCGATCCGGTCGGTGAGGCTCCCGGGCGTGGCGAAGACCCGTACGAGAATCGCGGTGGACGCGGCCGCCACGTTCACGCCCATCCCGCTCAGATAGACGATCATGCGGGCTCGTCGCGGCGCGCCCCAGATGCCGCTGACGTCGGTCTGCGCGACCAGGAACTGCAACTGCGTCGAGAAGCTGATCTTGCCGTTGACGCCGAAGGCGCGCGCGGTCGCCAGGTGCCCCACCTCGTGCAGCCCGATCAGGATCCACGCCACGACGATGCCCCCGAGCAGCACGGGCGTCGTGCGGGTCGTCCACAACAGATCCCCGTACGAGGGAACGAGCTCTTGTCTTGTCGAAAGGGCCACGACGGCGGCCGCCGTGAGCGCGGCGACGGCGATCAGGAAAGGCGTGCTGACGAGCCAGCGGACGTGCCGGGCCCGCAGGCGCGGGAAGGTCGGCGGCGCGGGTTCGTGACCGGGCACCGGGACGCCGTCGACGGCCTCGACAAAACCCAGCTCGGTCAGGCTGTCCACGAACTCGGCCACGTTCACGTCGCGGTCCTGCTCGCGGCGGATCCGGCGGTGCGCCTCGTCGATGCTCAGGCCGTCGCGCAACAGCATGATCACGTCGGCCGCCACCGGGGGCACGGCGATGAACTCGCCCGTCTCGACCCGGCCGACCACCCATTCGCGCTCGTCGCCGCGCTGCTCGGCCCGCATGTGCAGCGGATGCAGCCGTACGGTGGTCATGGCTTGTCACCGCAGGCCGGGCAGCCGGGATGCCGGTCGAACGGCGGCGGCTCGTAGGGTTCCGCGACCGCCAGGTTGATGCCGATCGGGCGTCCGGCCGCGACCGCGGGCACACCGGTGATCAGCGCGATGACCAGGTGGGCGGCGAGCTGACCGGAGAGGCCGGCGGAGACCGCGGTGACAGCGGAAGAGCTGTTTCGCCGTACGGAATAAGGCCTCTCCGGCACCACGTCGCGGTGTCGCTCGTGCTCGTCGAGCCACCCGCACTCATAGCAGGGACCACGCCCCGGCGTGTAGGCCGAGGCGGTGACGGCCGGACCGTGGTAGCCGGCGTCGACCCACGGGGTGCCGCTCGCCAGGCAGGCCTCGTTCACCCAGGCCCGGATCTCGCCCGGCTGGTCGGCGCAGAGCAGGAAGACGTCGCAGCCGCCGGTCCGTAGCTCGTCGCGCCCGCTGATGATCGCCTTCTCGCTGGTGACCAGGATGTCGGCGTTGAGGCGCCGCAGCCGGGCGGCGGTGGTCTCGGCCTTGGGCCGGCCGACATCCCGCTCGTCGAACTGGACCTGCCGGTTGAGGTTCGACAGCTCGACCGTGTCGCCGTCGATCAGGTGCAGCCGGCCCACACCCGAGGCGGCGAGGGCCAGGGCCGCGGTGCCGCCCGTTCCGCCCAGGCCGAGCACGGTGACCGAGGCCCGCTTGAGCCGGGCCTGCGGCTCCCACGAGTTGTCACGGCGCCGCTGGTCGATCCAGCGGTAGAACTGGCGTCCGCGGTCGTGCCGGGTGAGATCGCGCGGGGTGAGCTCGGGCGGCGGGGCGGCGGCGGCGTTCTCGAGATAGCCGGCGTCGATGAACTGGTCGAGAGCGTCGGCGACGCCGCTCCGGCCGTCGACGAGCTCGGCGATCGTGCGGGTGCCGTCGGCCGCGGAGAGCAGGGCCCAGACCTCGCCGGTGGCATCTTCGACCTCGGCCGCGATGCCGTGCACCGCCCCACCGATCCGGATGCTGCCCCGCGGCGTGCGGACCAGGCCGTGTTCCGGCTTGATGCGCGGCCGCCAAACCGCTTCAGACACTGATCGCCCCTTCGGCAACTTCGCGTCATCGCCCCGCCACGCAGAGTTCCAGCCGGGTCGAGGCCTGTCAAGCCACGAGTTCAATGTGGACCTTCGACCGAAGCTCGATCCCCGTCGAGACAGGCAGCTCGGGATCGCCATGCCTGGTAACAGATTTGGCACACTCCGACGCCGGCCGGTTCCCGCATCGCGGTGTATTTCTGTCTGTCCGCGCCGGGGGCCTGATCCTCCGAACGGTGACGGCGAATGTGCGTCACCGTCCCTGAGCCGTGTACAACGAGTGGCACCGGAAATGCGGAGGTGGCGGTGGCGAAGGGCCTGACCTATCGGGACGCCGTACGACTGCTCGGCGGTGACCAGGGTGGCGTCGTCGACGCGCTCGACAAGGTCACCACCGGGCTGATGCTGGGCGGCACGGTGACCGTGGTTCCCGCGCTGCTGGGCTGGTTCGACGCGCGGGCCGAATTCGCACGCCTGTCGCGCGGCCTGGTCGGGCGGGCCCGGCAACGCCGCACCGGCAGCCACCGGCTCGGGCGCACCCAACAGGTCGAGGCGGCACACACGGTCCTGGTCGTCGCGTCGTTCTTCGAGGTCCTGTCCGAGGCCCCGCTGCCCTTCGCGTTCGGTGATCTGGTCCCGTCCCGGTCCGAGCAGCTCGCGCTGGCCGGTGGCGGCCCGGCGGCCGCGGGGGAGTCCCTGGCCGCCGACGTGCTGGCCACGGCGGTCGCTTTGCCCGTGCCGCACCGCAGCCACGACGAGTATCTGGGCGAGTTGCTGGAATTCCACCGTGGGCTGGCGACGGCGGTGGTGCGATTCGTGTCGGGCCTGGCCGCCTGGGACGCACTGACCCCGCCTCAGCGTGACGCCTTCACAACCGTGCTGGAAGACATCGGGTGGCGCGCGGGGCGGCGCTACGGCGACATGCTGCTGGAACTGGTCGCCGACTTCCCGGAGATTGCCCACTGGGCCAACCTGCGTGAGCACCGCAGTCTGCGGCTCTCCCTGCAGAACCTCGAAGCGACCCTGGCCGAAATCAGCTCGGGCCGCACCCCCGGAGAGGTCCGCGAGAGCTTCCACCGGGCGTACGCGGCCGCGCTCGACCGGCCTATCACCGAGAGTACCGACGTCCCCGAGGGTATGACCGTGCCGACGCTGGCCGACGCTTACGTGCCACCGCCGTTCCGGGTGACGGGCGCGCCGGCCGACTCGGTGGCCAGCGACGAGGCGGTCTGGGCGGACGTACCGATTCGCGACGACCTCGACGACTACCTGGTCGGCCGGCTCACGTCCCCCGGGGCGGTCCAGGCCCCCATGTTGCTGCTGGGCCAGCCCGGTGCGGGCAAGTCGGTGCTGACCAAGGTGCTGGCCGCTCGCCTGCCCGCTGCCGACTTTCTGCCCATCCGGGTGGTGCTGCGCGAGGTCGACGCCACCAAGGACCTTCAGGGTCAGATCGAGGACGCAGTACGCCTGTCCACCGGCGACGACCGACGCTGGCGCGACATCGCCGAGGCCGCCCAGGGTGCGCTGCCGATGATCCTGCTCGACGGTTTCGACGAGCTGCTGCAGGCGACCGGGGTCAGTCAGTCGAACTACCTGATGGACGTCCTCCGTTTCCAGGAACGCGAACGCGACCAGGGCCGTGCGGTGGCGTTCATCGTGACGACCCGCACGAGCGTGGCCGACCGCGCCCGGACACCACCCGGGACGGTCGTTCTGCGCCTGGAACCGTTCGACGAGGAGCGGGCCCGGCGCTGGCTCGACGTGTGGAACACAGCTAATGCGCGGCACTTCCGTTCGTCGGGGGTGCGGCCCTTGCCGTCCGAGGTGGTGCTCCGCTATCCGGATCTGTCGGGGCAGCCGTTGCTGCTCCTGCTGCTCGCGCTGTACGACGCCGACGGCAACGCCCTGCAACGCGAGACAGGTTCGCTCAGTCTCGGCGAGCTGTATGAGCGTTTGTTGCGCGCTTTCGCCCGTCGGGAGGCAAGTAAACACGTCAGCCGCCTGGGATCGCGCGAAACCGAGGCATGGATCGACACCGAACTGCGAAAGTTGTCGATCGCGGCGTTCGCGATGTTCAACCGCTCATCCCAGTGGGTCACCCACGCCGACCTCGAGGACGACCTCCAGGCGATCCTGCCACCCGCGTCCGGTGCGACATCATTCGACGCGATGGCCGAGTCAGCGCTGCTGGTCGGCCGCTTCTTCTTCGTCCACCGGACCCAGGCCCAGCAGCGCGACACGACACTCCACACGTACGAGTTCCTGCACGCGACCTTCGGCGAATACCTGGTGGCCCGCCTGACCTGGGAACTGCTGCGCGAGGCGGGCCGCCGCAACTCGGCGTCTTCGCTGCACTTCGGCGAGGTCGACGACGGCGGGCTCTACCGGTTCCTCTCGTACGCGGTCCTGGCCGTACGTACCCCGACCATGACGTTCCTGCAGGGCATGGCCGTCGACCTGACCGCCGAGGATCGGAACCACCTGGGTGCGTTGCTGGGCCGCCTCTACACGGCCGCGCCCTACGAATGGCGCCCGGATGCGGCGGCACCGCAGCGCGCGAAGCCGTACCAGCCCGTGCACATGCCGATCCCGTCCCGGATCGCCGCCTACACCGCGAACCTGACCCTTCTCGCGATCGTCGTCTCGGACCAGCTGGCCTATTCGGATCTCTGCACACCCCGCGAGCGGGAGGCGGCCGAGGCCTGGCACGCCCAAGCCCTGTTGTGGCATTCACAGCTGAGGGAGGAGGAGTGGGACAGCATCGTCGAGTCGGTGGCTGTCGAGCGTTACTGGTTGGCGGAGGACGGCGAGCGCGATGTTCGCCTGACGCTGGACTACGGCACTTCCGTCCCGGCACCGCTCGACCCGCACTGGACCTTCAAGCGGCCCGCCGCCGAGCGTGGCGGGTTCGCTTTCACGCATGGCGCACCGGCCTGGCTGGTGCAGCGGCGCGCCAACTTCGTGTGCGGTTCGCAGGACGACGTGTTCCAGCATTCGCTTCAGCCGCTTCTGGGTTCCGAGATCGAGGTCACGACGCGCACGTTTGTCAGCTGGCTCCCGGACCGCTATCCGTCGGCCGCCGGAGCGCTGCTCGACGTCATGCTTTTGCCGGCGCATCCGCTAGCGCCAGACATTCGGCCGGCTGCCTACCGTGACTGTGCACGCATCGCCGCGTATCACTTTCCGCCGTGGGACCGCAAAGCCAGGCTCGGCTACAGCGGCCTTCTGCTGGCGGCGATGAGCGTCGACCCCGGAGTCGACGCCACGCTCGCCTCCGAAGTGCTGAGAGAACTACTGGTGCCTCACGTGGCGTGGGACGACGTCACGCAATGCACGGCGGCGATGCTAAACCGTTTCGGAACCTCAGACCACGGCTTCGCCCAGTTGGCCGAGGCCGCCCGCGAGGTCCTGCGGTGGGTCAGGCGCTACCGTTCACAAGGCGACCCGCTCGTCAGGGAAATCACCTATCGGCTCGCCACAATCGACACCGGCCAGGCGCCGGGATCACGGGTGGAGTACGTGAGTCCATCGGAGTCTCACGATTTTCTGAAGGCGACGATAGTGCGTTTGCGGGCAGTGGCCGAACAGGCGAAGCCATCCCACGAGGCGCTCCTCAGCGTCCGTCAGGACCTTGAACGAGCTGTTGGACCTATGGACGACTCGAGCGATGTGGCCGAGGCCCTCGAGCTGGTGCGTTCCGGCGAACGGGAACATCGCAAGATCGTGGCCGCGTTGGCAGTCGCCGTCGAGAAGATCGGCACCCACCGATTGACCCTGTGAATAATTGGCGAATCACCGGTCCAGGCGGATGCCGAGCTCGATCTGCCAGCGCGTTTTCATGCGCTCGGAACGTGGGTCGGTCAGATACATCTCGTAGCGGGCGCCGAAACGGTCGCCGGACGGATTTTCGTCGACGTCCATCGGCAGGTTTACGGCTCGGATCCAGTTGATCAGGGTGCCGTTGGCCCGGCGGCCGTGGCCGATGAAACGCAACGTGGCGTAATCGCCGGCGGGGAGGGTTCCGGGGGTCACGCGGTCGTCGCCGTCCAGCGGCTTGTCGGTTTCCACCCCTACCTCCAGGGTCATGTCGCTTTCCATCGCCACCACGTGCAGGCGCAGGAACGTGCGGCCGTAGGACTCGCCCCTGGTGTCCAGCCACGTGTACAGCTCGGTCATCAGCTTGTCGCGGACGGCGAACATGCCCCGGAACGGCGTCACCACCCGGATGCCGGCCGTGTGGCGCAACGGCTGGGGGACTACGGCGGGGCCGAACAGGATCTCCACGTGGTGAGGCTAACGAAAAACGCATTCCGCCTGGGGGCTGGTCACGCCGCGTGACGGGCTGAACGCCGTACGTGGGAATGTGAATCTGGGAATTGACTGATCCTCCTCTTGACCTGGAACTTTAGGAAAACTCGGCGGGCGAATCGGCCGGTGCCGCCGCCGGGTCGCGCGTGTGAGATTTGTTCGCGGTGTCTGCGCTCGAACGCGCGGCAGGAGGCGTTCGAGGAGGACGGCATGGACAGCGCGGACTTCGCCCTGAAGGCGTACGACGAAGGTCGCGCCGACGGTGTCGCCGGGCGTAAGGATCTGGAGCGGACGGGGGACGCCGACTATCGGGTCGGTCTCCACGACGGGCAGCTCGCGGCGTTCGAGGCCGACCTCATCGCCGCGATCCGTAAGGCCATGGACGGTAAGAGCTGACCTGATGGACGACCAGATTCTCGCGTATTCCACCGGGCGCGCCGACGGCATCGCGGGGCGGCGGGACCACCTGCGGGCGGGGCACCCGGGCACCGGCGCCGACTACCGGATGGGCTTTCTCGACGGGCGCATCGAAGTCTTCCACATGCTCACGGCCGTGCGCCGCATGGTCGACGACGCCGACGAAGGGCCTCACCGGTAGTCACAAGATCTTCTGCGCGGATTGTGATGCCGCCTTATCGGAGGCGAAACACGACGAGGACGTCGCGGTAACCCAGCCTGGGAACCCTGGCGGAAACGACGTGGATGGGGTGCCGATGATCGAAGGCGTGCTGGCCGGCTTCACCGTCGCCGTGACCGCCGAGCGGCGGCGCGACGAGATGGCCGCGCTGCTCGCCCGGCGTGGGGCCCGGGTGGTCACCGCGTCGGCGATCACCATCGTGCCGCTGGCCGACGACGACGCGCTGCACGCCGCCACCGCCGCCTGCATCGGGCTCGCCCCCGACCTGGTCGTCGCCACCACCGGCTTCGGCTTCCGGGGCTGGCTCGAGGCGGCCGAGGGCTGGGGGCTGGGCGACCAGCTGCGCGAGGTGCTGGGCCGGGCCCGCATCGTCGCCCGCGGCCCCAAACCGTGCGGGGCGATCCGTGCCGCCGGTCTCACCGAGGAGTGGGCGGCCAAGACCGAGTCGACCGACGAGATCCTGGAACGGCTGCTCGCCGAGGGCGTCGCCGGCCTGCGCATCGTGGTGCAGGAGCACGGCGAGCCGCAGACCGAGTTTGTCGGCGCCCTGCGCGGCGGGGGCGCGGCCGTGGTCGAGGTGCCCGTCTACCGGTGGGTGCTTCCGCAAGACCTTTCCCCCGTACGCCGTCTGGCCGAGCAGATCACCGCCGGGCAGATCGACGCCGTGACGTTCACCAGCGCCCCCGCGGCCAAGGCGTTCCTGCGCGTGGCGGGGGAGTCGCATCCGGCCGCGCTCGACCGTCTGAGCTCGGGCGCCACCCTGGCCGCCTGCGTCGGGCCGGTGACCGCGGGCCCGCTCACCGGCCGGGGCATCCCGGTGGTGATGCCGGAGCGCTACCGCCTCGGCGCCCTGATCAAGACCGTCACCGACGAGCTGCCGCGACGGTCGGTGAAGTTGCGGGTGGCCGGTTCGACGCTGGAGATGCGCGGCCACGCCGTGCTCATCGACGGGGTGACGCACACTTTGGCCCCGGCCGCGATGGCCATCCTGACCTCCCTCGCGGCCCGGCCCGGGGTGGTCGTCTCGAAGGACCAGTTGATCGCCGCGCTGCCCCGGGGCAACGACGGCCACGCGGTTGACGTCGCCGTGGCCCGGCTGCGCACCGCCCTCGGCTCGGGCCGCCACATCGAGACCGTGATCAAGCGGGGCTACCGGCTGCGCCTCGACGAGCCGGCGGCCTGAAAAGCCGCGCCGGGGCCGGCTGTCTGAAAAGCAAGAGGTCGCAACGTGGCGACACACGTCAAGAAGGAGACGTATGCCCACGCTGATCGCCGTCGCGCACGGCACCCGCAGCCCGGCCGGTCAGGCCCAGATCCGCGACCTCGTGGCCCGGGTCGCCCGCCGCGGCATCGACGTGCGCCTGGCCTACGTCGACGTGCAGCAACCCAGGGTCGCCGAGGTGGTGCCGCTCGTGCCCGACGCGGTGGTCGTCCCGCTGCTGCTGTCGGCCGGCCATCACGTGCGGGTGGACATCGCCGACGCCGTGGCCGGCACCTCGATTCCGGTCACCCGGCCGCTCGGACCCGACGACGTGCTGCTCGAAAGCCTGGTCCGCCACCTGCCGCGGGCCGACGCCGTCGTGCTGGCCGCCGCTGGTTCCTCCGACCCGGCCTGGCGCGCCGACGTCGAGGCGCTGGCCGGTCGCCTGGGTGCGGCCGGCGTCGGATTCGTGTCCGGTCCGGGGCGCCGGGTGCCCGACATCGTCGCCGGACTGCGCGCCCAGGGGGCCCGGACGATCGCCGTCGCGGCCTATCTGCTGGCCGACGGTCTGTTCTACCGCAGCCTGCGCAAGGCCGGTGCCGACCACGTGACCCCGCCCCTGTGCCTCGACCCGGCGGTCACCGATCTGGTCGTACGCAGATTTCTCACAACGGCCGCCGCGCGTTTGTAGGGTTTTCCGTACGCCGCCGCAACCGCGAAAACAACGCCGGAAAACAATGACGCCCAAACATGAGGGGCGTGACGGCGACCGATACGCATTGCCCCTACTGCGCCTTGCAGTGCGGCATGACCCTGACCCCGGAGATTCCCCGGGTGAGGCTCGAGCCGCGCGATTTCCCGGTCAACCGGGGCGGGTTGTGCGCCAAAGGGTTCACCGCCGCCGATCTGCTCGACCACCGCGACCGCCTGCTGCATCCGCTCGTGCGGAAAGTGCCCGGCGACCGCACCAGCCCGTTCCGTGAGGCGACCTGGGACGAGGCGCTGTCGCAGACGGAAGAGCAGATCCGGACGGCCCAGGAAAGGCACGGGCGCAACAGCGTCGGCGTGTTCGGCGGGGGCGGGCTGACCAACGAGAAGGCGTACGCGCTGGGGAAGTTCGCCCGGGTCACGTTGAAGAGCGCGTCGATCGACTACAACGGCCGGTTCTGCATGTCGAGCGCCGCTACTGCGGCCAACCGCACCCTGGGCGTCGACCGCGGACTGCCTTTCCCGCTCGAAGACGTGGCCCACGCCAAAACGGTTCTGCTGGTCGGTGCCAATCCGGCCGACGCGATGCCGCCGAGCATGCAGTATCTCGACACCGGCCGGGAGAACGGCGCCCGCCACATCGTCATCGACCCCCGCCGGACGAACACCGCGGCCGGTGCTCATCTGCATCTGCAACCGCTGCCGGGCACCGATCTGGCCCTGGCCAACGGTCTGCTGCACATCGCGATCCGGGAAGGCCACATCGACGAGGCCTATATCCGGGACCGGACCACCGGCTTCGACGCGGTGAAGAACGCCACCAATTCGTACTGGCCGGACCGGGTCGAGCGGATGACCGGCGTACCGGAGAACCGCCTGCGGGAGACGGTGCGGCTGCTCGCCACGCAGGGGCCGGCGATGATTCTGACCGCCCGCGGCGCCGAGCAGCACAGCAACGGCACCGACACGGCCCAGGCCTATCTCAATCTGGCCCTCGCGCTCGGCCTGGTCGGACGGCCCTTCTCCGGGTACGGGACCATCACCGGCCAGGGCAATGGCCAGGGTGGACGCGAGCACGGGCAGAAGGCCGACCAGCTCCCGGGATATCGGAAACTCGACGATCCAGAGGCCCGGAAACACGTCGCCAAGGTGTGGGGCATCGACCCGGACGAGCTTCCGGGGCCGGGGCAGTCCGCGTACGAAATGCTCGACCAGCTGGGCGGGAAAGTGCGCGTCCTGATGGTGCTGGCGAGCAACATCGCGGTCAGTGCCCCGAACAGCAACCGCATCCTGGAAAAGCTGAAATCCCTCGACTTCCTCGTCGTCTCCGACATTTTCGCGTCCGAGACGGCCGAGCTGGCCGACGTCGTGCTCCCGACGGCCCAATGGGCCGAGGAAGAAGGCACGATGACGAACCTCGAAGGCCGCGTGATCCGCCGCAAACGGGCGCTGGCGCCGCCGCCCGAGGTGAGGACCGACCTGGAAATGCTGGCCGATCTGAGCCGGCGTCTCGGCCGGGCGGAATCCAGTGATCCGCGCACGGTCTTCGAGGAGTTGCGCCGCGCCAGCGCCGGGGGGATCGCCGATTACGCCGGAATCACGTACGAGCGGATCGAGAAAGAGAACGGCGTTTTCTGGCCCTGCCCGGCCGAGGACCACCCGGGCACGCCCCGCCTGTTCGCCGACAACTTCCCCACCAAGGACGGAAGAGCCGCCATGCGAGCGGTCATCCATCGGGACCCGGCGGAAATGCCGGACCGGACCTTTCCGTACGTGCTCACCACCGGCCGCAACATGCAGCAGTACCAGAGCGGCAATCAGACCCGCCGGGTGAAGGCGCTCAATGTCGCGCTTCCCGAGCCCCGCGCCGAGATCCACCCCGACCTGGCCCGCCGGCACGGCATCAACGACGGCGACCTGGTCGAACTGCGCAGCCGCCGCGGTGTCGCGGTGCTGCGGGCCCGGCTCTCCGACGGCATCCGCCCGGACACCGTCTTCGCGCCCTTCCACTGGCCGGGCGCGAATGCGCTCACCAATCCCGCCCTCGACCCGCATTCGCGCATGCCCGCGTTCAAGGCGTGCGCGGTCGCGATCTCCCGGCACGAGAGAGGAACCGATTAGCGGTGCACTCCACCCCACGATTCCGGCAAGGCGTTTTTCCGTACGAGGGCAAGGGTCTGGACCGCCCGGCGCCCATCGACCCGGCGTTGTCCTATGTGGTTCCGGACGGATTCACCGCGCAGGCGGTCTATTTCCGGGGCGGCAACGCGGCCGCCGAACTCGTCAGCGTCGTGCTGATGCGCGACGGCAGCCCGATGCGGTACTTCCCGATCGGCGCCAAGAGCGACGTGCACGTGCCGCTGCGGGTCGTCGAGGACCTGGCCGCCGGCACCGTCGTCGACCTGTGGCTGGCCGCGCCGGCCGGGCTCTCCGGCACCGTGATCGTCGACCTCGGCCTGGTGGAGATCTGAGATGCGCCAACGTCTGGTGGTCATCGGCAACGGCATGGCCGGGGCCCGCACGGTCGAGGAGATCCTGGCCCGCGGCGGCGACTTCGCCATCACCATGTTCGGCGACGAGCCGTACGGCAACTACAACCGGATCATGCTCTCCAACGTCCTCGCGGGCGTGGAGGACGAGTCCGGCATCTTCCTCAACGACCTCTCCTGGTACGCCGACAACAACATCACCCTGCACACGGGTACGCGGATCGAACGTATCGACCGGTTCGCCAAGCGGGTCTACGCCGAGGACGGCACCGAGACCCCGTACGACAAATTGATCATCGCCACCGGCAGCCGCGCGTTCGTGCCGCCGATCCCCGGCCTCCACCGGCCCGGCCGCGGCTACCACCAGGGCGTGTTCGCGTTCCGCACGCTCGACGACACCCGCGCGATGATCCGTTACGCGAAGGAGCACGAGCGCGCGGTCGTGATCGGCGGTGGCTTGCTCGGGCTGGAAGCCGCGCGCGGTCTGCAGAACCACCTGCCGCACGTCACTTTGATCCACGCCGCCGGGCACCTGATGAACGCCCAGCTCAACGAGGTCGCCGGCGGCATGCTCAAGGACAGCGTCGAGAAGCGGCTCGGCATCGAGGTCGTCGTCAACGGCCGCACCACCGAGATCCTGGGCAAACACGCGGTGACCGGGGTCAAGCTGGACGACGGCCGCGTGATCGGCTGCGACGTGGTCGTGGTGGCGGCCGGCATCCGGGCCAACGCCGAGATGGCCGCGGCCAGCGGCCTCGTCGTGGAGCGGGGCATCGTGGTCGACGACCGGATGCGCGCCCAGGACGAGGACGACATCTATGCGGTGGGGGAGTGCGCCCAGCACCGCGGCGAGACGTACGGGCTCGTCGCCCCGCTGTGGGACCAGGCCAAGGTGCTCGCCGACCACATCACCGGCGTCAACCCGTACGCGGAATATCACGGCTCCCAGGTGGCGACCAAGCTCAAGGTGGCCGGGGTCGACGTCGCCTCGATGGGGCTGAGGGAACCGGAACGCGACGACGACGAGTCGCTGACGTTCACCGAACCCCGCAAGGGCATCTACAAGAACGTCATCATCCGCGACGGGCGGCTCGTCGGCGCCACCATGGTCGGCGACGTCACCAAGGTCGCGTTTCTCATGCAGGCCTTCGACCGCGGCCTGGCGCTGCCCGAGGAACGGGCCGAGCTGATGTTCGACCTGGGCGGCCCGGCCGGCGAGGTCAAGGTCGAGGACATGCCGGACGACGAGCAGGTCTGCAACTGCAACGGCGTCAGCAAGGGCGCCATCTGCGCCACCGTTCAGTCGGGGTGCCGGACCGTCTCCGGCGTGATGGACAAGACCCGGGCCGGCAAGGGCTGCGGCACCTGCAAGAGTGTGGTGCAGCGGATCGTCGAATGGGCCGCCGGCGGCGAGGCCGAGGAGGACCCGGCCGCGTCCTGGTATGTGCCCGGCATCCCGATGCCCAAGCCCGAGCTGATGAACGCCATCCGGCTGCACGGGCTGAAATCCGTCTCGGCCGTGTTCGCCAAGCTGGGCGGCGAGGAGGACGCCAAGAGCAAGATGGGCCTGGCCTCGCTGCTCAAGATGATGTGGGGCGGCGACTACGTCGACGAACGCGACGCCCGGTTCATCAACGACCGCGTGCACGCCAACATCCAGCGCGACGGCACCTTCTCGGTGGTGCCGCAGATGAAGGGCGGCGTCACCACCCCGGCCCAGCTGCGCCGCATCGCCGAGGTGGCCGAGAAGCACGACGTGCCGATGGTCAAGCTCACCGGCGGGCAGCGCATCGACCTGCTCGGCATCCCCAAGGAGAAGCTGCCGCAGGTCTGGGCCGACCTCGACATGCCGTCCGGGTGGGCCTACGGCAAGAGCTTCCGCACGGTGAAGACCTGCGTCGGCTCGGACTTCTGCCGGTTCGGGGTCGGTGACTCGACCGCCCTGGGGATCGCGCTCGAGGAGCGTTACCAGGGCATCGAGGGGCCCGGGAAGATGAAACTCGCGGTCACCGGCTGCCCGCGCAACTGCGCCGAGGCGTACGTGAAGGACCTCGGGGTGGTCGCGATCGACGGCGGCAAGTGGGAGATCTATGTCGGCGGCGCGGCCGGCGCCCACATCCGCAAGGGCGACCTGCTCGCCACGGTGGACAGCGCCGACGAGGTGGTCGTGCTGACCGGGCGGTTCCTGCAGTACTACCGGGAGAACGCGAACTGGCTGGAGCGGACGTACGCGTTCGTGCCGCGGGTCGGCATCGACCGGATCCGCGAGATCGTCGTCGACGACTCCGAGGGCATCGCCGGTGCCCTCGACGCGGCCATGGACGCCTCCGTCACGACCTATCGCGACCCGTGGAAGGACCGCGAACAACCGGCGACCCCGGGCCAGTTCCGTACGTCGTTGCCCCTCACCGTCCTCCCTCAGGTGCCGGTGCGGGCATGAGGCCCATCGGATCGGTCCACGAGATCCCGCCCGGCGAGGGCCGCACCTTCGCCGTGGACGGGCAGATGATCGCGGTCTTCCGGCTGCGCGACGGCTCCCTGCGCGCGACGCAGGCCGTCTGCCCCCACAAGGGCGGCCCCCTGGCCGACGGCCAGATCGACCTCAAGCAGGTGCTGTGCCCGCTGCACCTCAACGCCTGGGACCTCACCACCGGCTGCTCGCTGAGCGGCCAGCCCGACCTCGCTGTCTATCCCGTGCACCTCGACCACGACACCATCCTGCTGGGAGACCCGACATGACTGCCACCCTGCCCGCGGTCCGCCCGGCCGCGACCCTCAAAGGCCACTGGATCGACGACTGGCGGCCCGAGGACAGCGAGTTCTGGGACACCACCGGCGCCCCGATCGCGCGGCGCAACCTCATCTTCTCGATCACCTCGGAGCACATCGGCTTCTCGGTGTGGTCGCTGTGGTCGGTGCTGGTGCTGTTCCTCGGGCCCGAGTACGGCATCGACCCGGCCGGCAAGTTCCTGCTCACCGCCGTGCCCACCCTGGTCGGGGCGGTGCTGCGGATCCCGTACAGCTTCGCCGTGGCCCGCTTCGGCGGTCGTAACTGGACCGTCTTCAGTGCCGCGCTGCTGCTCGTGCCCTCGATCCTGGCCGCGTTCCTGATCCGGCCCGGCGTCGACTACTCCACCCTGCTGATCATCGCGGCCGTGGCCGGCGTCGGCGGCGGTAACTTCGCCTCGTCGATGACCAACATCAACGCCTACTACCCGGACCGTCTCAAGGGCTGGGCCCTCGGCATCAACGCGGGCGGCGGCAACCTCGGCGTGGCTGCGGTGCAGCTGGTCGGGCTGTTCGTGCTGGCCGTGTTCGGCGCGGGCCGCCCGGGCCTGGTCGCCGGCATCTACATCCCGTTGATCGTGCTCGCCGCGCTGGGCTCGGCGCTCTACATGGACAACCTGTCACAGGCCCGCAGCGAGAAGCGCGGCATGCGTGACGCTGTCCGCGAGCCCCACACCTGGGTGATGTCGCTGCTCTACATCGGCACGTTCGGCTCGTTCATCGGCTTCGGGTTCGCGTTCGGCCAGGTGCTGCAGGTGCAGTTCGCCGACGTGTTCAGCACCCCGGTCAAGGCCGCCTACCTGACCTTCCTCGGCCCGCTGCTGGGCTCGCTGATCCGGCCCGTCGGTGGCGCCCTGGCCGACCGGCTGGGCGGCGCCAAGGTCACGTTCGTCAACTTCATCGCCATGGCGGCCGGCGCGGCCACGGTGCTGATCGCGGCCCAGGCGCGCTCGCTGCCGCTCTACATCGTCGGGTTCATCGCCCTGTTCGTGTTCAGCGGCATCGGCAACGGCTCGACGTACAAGATGATCCCGGCCATCTTCAAGCGCAAGCACCCCGGCGACGAGCACGAGGCCCGCCGCCTGTCCGGAGCGGTCATCGGCATCGCGGGCGCGATCGGCGCCCTCGGCGGGGTGCTGGTCAACCTGGCCTTCCGGCAGTCGTTCCTGGCCACCAAGGAGGCCGACGCGGCGTACGTCGCGTTCATCGCCTTCTACGCCCTGTGCGTGCTGGTGACGTGGGTCGTCTACCTCCGCCCGGCCCACCAGCGGGTCTGAACGCGCGGGTTCCTCTTTCGGGTTGTCTTGGCCCGCGGCCGTGGACGAGAACTCACCCCCGTCGATAGCGTTCCGACGCCGTTCGAACACGGCGTGTCGAGATCGACTGGGGTGAACTCCCGTGACCACCATCCGCCGTCGTGTGGCGCGCACCCTCGCGCTGCCGGTGGTCGTCGCCCTGCTCCTGCTGGCCGCGGTGGTCGCCATCGAGGAACGCGGCTATCGCCGGGCCGCCGATTCGGCCGACGCGGTCACCCGGGCCCTCGCGGCCCAGGATCTGGTGCAGGAGCTGCAGAACGAGCGCGGCCTGGCCGCCGGGCTGCTCGGCGGCAACGACGGGTTCCGGGCCGAACTGGGCCCGGCCCGGCAGCGGGTCGACCAGCGCCGCGGCCGGGCCGACACCCCGGCCTTGGGCGCGCTGGGCGGGGTGCGGACGGCCATCGACAACAGCACGATCACCCGCTCCGACGCGTTCACGTTCTACACCGGCCGGATCGCCGAATTGAACCGTCTCGACACCGGGCTCGACGGCGCCACCGACGGCGAGCTGCGCCGGGGCGTGAGCACGCTGCGGGCGCTGAGCGACGCCAAGGAGGCCGTCGCCCAGGAACGGGCGTTCCTCAACGGCGTGTTCTCGGCCGGCGGCTTCCGCAGCGGCGAGTTCCTGCAGTTCGTGACCATGCGCTCGGCCAAGGACACCGCCCTGGCCACCTTCACCCGCTATGCCACCTCGGGGCAGCGCGCCTCGGCCGACTACGTCTTCGGCACCGGCGCCGGCCGGGTCGCGGCCTATTTCGAGGGGGTCGCCCTGGCCTCCGGCGACGGCCGTGAGCTGCAGGTCAACCCGCAGTCGTGGTGGTCGGCGCTGACCACCGTGCTGGACGACCTGCTGCGCCTCGAACAGCACGTCGGCTCGGTGATCCAGGCCCGCGCCCGGCTGCTGCGCGACCAGGCCGCACGGCGGATGGGCGGGCTCGGCGCAATCGTGCTCCTGTTCCTGGCCGGAGCGATCTGGCTGGCCGTCGCCGCTTCCCGGTCCATCGCGCGGCCGCTGCGCCGGCTGGCCGAGCAGGCCGACCGTCTCGCCGCCCAGGACCTTCCCGACGCCGTACGGCGGGTGGCCGCGGGCGACGAGGACGTCGAGTCCCCGTCCGTACGACCGCCGCCCGACGCGACCGCCGAGGTCCAGTCCGTGGCCGGCGCCCTCGACCGGGTGCAGGCGACCGCGTACGCCCTCGCCGCCGAACAGGCGCAGCTGCGGCGCGGCACCACCGCCTCGCTGGCCGACCTGGGCCGCCGCCACCAGAACCTGCTGCGCCGCCAGCTCGGCCTGATCACCCGCCTGGAACGCGAGGAGACCGACCCCGGCGGCCTGGCCGACCTGTTCGAGCTCGACCACCTGGCCACCCGCATGCGGCGCAACGCCGAGAGCCTGCTCGTGCTGGTCGGCGCGACCGGCCCGCGCCCGTGGTCGGAGCCGGTGCCGGTGGAGGACGTGATCCGGGCCGCCGTGTCCGAGGTCGAGGAGTACCGGCGGGTCAGCCTGCGCCGGGTCGACGAGTGCCGGCTGACCGGGGGCGCCGCCACCTCGGTGGCCCACCTGCTGGCCGAGCTGATCGAGAACGGTCTCGCCTTCTCGGCGCCCGAGTGCGACCTCGAGATCCAGGGCCGGCGCGTCGGCCCGCAGTACCTGATCGCCGTGGTCGACCAGGGCATCGGCATGACCGACGCCGACCTGGCCGAGGCCAACCGGCGGCTGCGCGGCGAGGCCGACTTCCTGATCGCGCCCGCCCGCTACCTCGGGCACTACGTGGTGGGGCGGATCGCCCGCGATCTCGGGGCCGAGGTGGTGCTGACCCCGTCGCCGGTCACCGGGGTCACCGCCCGGGTCGCGTTGCCGGGCGTGCTGATCGCCGCGGAGCCGGAGCTGCCACCGCCGCCCCCTTTGACTCCGCCGCCTCTGAGCCCGTCACCTCTGACCCCGCCGCCTCTGGTCACCGTGGAATACCTGCCCGCCCCCGGCCCGGCACTGCCGCACCAGCGCGCGGCTTCTCCCGACGAGACAAACTCCGGCCGTACGGCAAACGGATTGCCCCGCCGCCCACCGCGCGCACCCCGCGTGGCCCGGCTGCACCCGGTTCCGTCCCCCTCACCTTCGTCCGAGACGCTGCAGAGCGCGCCGGGAGACGTGCGATCGCGCCTCGACGCGTTCCGCGGTGGCGTCGCGCGAGGAGCAGAACAATGAAACTCCCGGCCCCGGCCGACCGGCACCAGTTCAACTGGCTGCTCGGCAACTTCGTGCAACACACCGACGGCGTCCGGGACACGGTCGCGGTCTCGTCGGACGGGCTGCTCATCGCCGCGTCGGACGGGCTCGACCGGGGCGATGCCGACCACCTCGCGGCCATCGTCTCCAGCCTGGCCAGCGTGGCCCGCAGCGCGGCCCGCCGGTACGACTTCGACGGTCTCGAACTGATCATGATCGAGATGCAGCGCGGGTTCCTGCTGGTGTCGGTGATGCCCGGCGGCAGCTGCCTGGGCGTGGTGGCCGGCTCGGACTGCGACGTCGGCCTGGTCGGGTACGAGATCTCCCGGCTCGCCGAGCGGTTCGGCGCGCTGCTGAGCCCGGCGCTGATCGCGGACTCCCGGCGGCACCTGCGGTCATGACCGACGAGGCGTTCCTACGGCCGTTCGTGGTGACCGGCGGTCGCACCCGGCCCCGCACCGACGGGCTGCGGGTCGAGACCCTGTTGCACGCCACGCCGGACGCGCTCGCGGCGCCGCTGCGGTTCGAGGCCCGCCGGATCGTCGCGCTGTGCCGTACCCCGCAAGCGGTGGCCGACCTCGCGGTGGCGTTGCGCCAGCCGCTCGGCGTGGTGCGGGTGCTCGCCGCCGACCTGGTCGCCGAGGGGCATCTGCGCATCGAGGACCAGCTCGGCGAGCTGCCGCTCGCGTTGATCGAGAGGATCAGGGACCGTGTCAGCGCGCTCTAGCACCGCGTCACCCCCGGTCGCCGTCAAGATCGTCATCAGTGGCGGGTTCGGCGTCGGCAAGACCACGTTCGTCGGGGCCATCAGCGAGATCGAGCCGCTGGTCACCGAGGCCGAGCTCACCGAGCGCTCGGTGGGGGTCGACGACACCTCGGCCGTACGGGGAAAGACCACGACGACGGTGGCGCTGGACTTCGGCCGGATCACCCTGGACGACGCCCTTCTGCTCTATCTGTTCGGCACGCCCGGGCAGGACCGTTTCGCGTTCCTCTGGGACGACCTGGTCGACGGCGCGCTGGGGGCGATCGTCCTGCTCGACACGCGGCGGCTCGAGGACTGCTTCACGGCCGTCGACTACTTCGAGGACCATGACATCCCGTTCCTGATCGGCGTGAACGCCTTCGACGAGACCCGGCGCTTCGACCTGGCCGAGGTGCGCGACGCGCTCGGGATCGACCCGCGGGTGCCGGTGGTCGAGTGCGACGCCCGCCGCCGGGAGTCGGTGAAGGGGGTGCTGATGGCGCTGACCGAAGAGGTGCTCGCGCAACGGCTGGCCCGGGCCTCGGCGGGGTCACCGTGGTGAGGGCCCTGACCGCGCTGCTGCTGGTGGCCACGCTGGGTGCGTGCTCGGCGTCGCCGGCGGCGATCACCCCCGCGCCCGGCGTGGTGCGGACGGCGACCTGCGGCACCGTACGGATCGCGGTCAACCCGTGGGTGGGCTACGCGGCGAACGTGGCCGTCGTCAGCTACCTGCTGCGGCAGGAACTCGGCTGCACGGTCGTCACCCGCGACCTCACCGAGGAGGCGTCGTGGCAGGGGCTGGCCCGCGGCGACCTCGACGTGATCCTGGAGAACTGGGGGCACGACGAGAACAAGAAGCGCTACATCGACGACCAGCGGGTGGCCGTCGAGCAGGGGCTGACCGGCAACAAAGGGGTGATCGGCTGGTACGTGCCGCCCTGGCTGGCCCGCGACCACCCCGACATCACCGACTGGCGCAACCTCAACAAGTACGCCCCGTTGCTCGGCGGCCGGTTCCTCGCCGGTGACCCGTCCTTCGTCACGAACGACGCCGCGCTCATCCGCAACCTGAAGCTCGACTACAAGGTGGTGTACGCCGGCAGCGAGGACGCGCTGATCGACGCGTTCCGCCGGGCCGAGGAGAACCGGACACCGCTGATCGGCTACTTCTACGCGCCGCAGTGGCTGCTCTCCGAGATCGAGCTCGTGCACGTGACGCTGCCCCGCTACACGCCCGGCTGCGACAGCGACCCCAAGCGGGTGGCCTGCGACTACCAGCCGTACGACCTCGACAAGATCGCCCGCAAGGGGTTCGCCGAGTCGGGCAGCCCCGCGGCCGAGCTGATCAAACGCTTCAGCTGGACCGACGAGGACCAGAACGCGGTCGCCCGCGACCTGACCATCGGGAAGCTGCCGCCCGATCAGGCCGCGAAACGCTGGCTCGACGCCAACCGGGCGACCTGGCAGGAGTGGATCACGCAGTAGCCTGCCGGTATGGCGGACCTTCTCGGACAGGTGCACGCGGCCGCGGAGCCCTATCTCTCGTCCCTGTCGTCGCGGGCGGTGCAGGACCCGTCGGCGCTCGCGCTGCTGGCCGAGCTGGGCGGGCCGCTGCCCGCGTCCGGCGGGGAGCCGTCCGAGGTGATCGAGCGGCTGCTGCGGGTGGGGACGGCGGCCGGGACGGCCTCCAGCGGGCCCCGGTTCTTCCACTTCGTGACCGGGGGCGTGACCGAGGCGGCGCTGGCCGCGGACTGGGCGGCGGCCCTGCTCGACCAGAACGCGTTCTCGAAGATCTCGTCACCGTTCGCGCACGAGGTGGAGACGGTGGCGCTGGGCTGGCTCAAGGAACTGTTCGGGCTGCCCGCCGCGTGGGGCGGGGCGCTGGTGGCGAGCGCGACCTTCGCCAACTTCACGTCGCTGGGCTGCGCGACCCACTGGTGGGGGTTCCAGCACGGCGTCGACACGGCCGCCGACGGGCTGGCCGACCTGCCGCGGATGCCGGTGCTGTCGTCCGGCTACGTGCACGCCAGCGCCCGCAAGGCGTTGCAGATGCTCGGGCACGGCCGCAACGCGGTGATGGTGTGTGCCCGCGACGGCGTGGGCCGGGTCGACCTGACGGCCATGCGGCGGCACCTCGAATCCCTCAAGGGCGGCCCGGCGGTGATCATCGCGAACGCCGGCGAGGTCAACGCCGGCGACTTCGACCCGATCGCCGAGCTGGCCGGCCTGGCCGAGGAGTACGGCTGCTGGCTGCACGTGGACGGGGCGTTCGGCTTGTTCGCGGCCCTGTCACCACGCACGGCCCACCTGGTCGAGGGAATCGACCGCGCCGACTCGATCGCGGCCGACGGCCACAAGTGGCTCAACGTGCCCTACGAGAGCGGGTTCGCGCTGGTGAAGGACCAGGCCCGGCTGGGCGCGGCGTTCGGCATGCCCGGCGCGGCCTACCTGCCCGGCCCCGGCGACCCGGGCGCGGGCTACGCGCTGTTCGGACCCGAGTCGTCGCGGCGGGCCCGTTCGCTGCCGATCTGGGCGACCCTGGCCGCGTACGGTCGCGAAGGCCACCGCACGATGGTCGAGCGCCACCTCGACCTGGCCCAGCACCTCGCGGCCCGCATCGACGCCGCCCCCGACCTGACCCGCCTGGCCGACGTGCCGTTGTGCATCGTGTGTTTCCGGGCGACCCCACCCGGGGTGACCGACCTCGACGACTTCAACCGCCGCCTGGGAGCCGCGTTGCTGGCCGACGGCCGCGTCTACGCCGGAACCACCGTCTACGACGGCCAGGTCGCCCTGCGCCCGGCGATCGTCAACTGGCGCACCACCGAGGCCGACATCAACTACTTCGTCGACGTGGTCCGCGAGCTCATCTGACGACACCACCAATGGTTCGATCCCGATGTCGCCCATCAATAGCTCCTGACCTGCACAACGTGAATCGATTGTTGGCGGTGCGCGAACAGCCTGGGCCGGATGTGCGGTGAGCTGTAGGAACGTGGCTGTCGGCGTCCTGGCCTCCAAGTTCCGCCGGGCGACTGGTTGACGGATAGCGGCGATTGTTAGAGTGCCGGGCATGTTCATGCGTTCGACCGGCTGGTGGTCCGTCTCGTAGGCGGCCCTTGACCTTTCGAACCCACCGGCCGCCCGATGAGGCGGCCGTCTTCGTTGGGGGGGAGCTCGCAGCCTTGCCGGGCCCTCTTGAGCGAGGACCTCCATGTCATCGGCCACCTCCACCACGGCCCGCCGCGATACGCCCGACTCCATACCCGGCGCATCGTCCTGGACGATCGTTCTTTCCGCCCTCCTCGGCGGCGCAGACCTGACCAGCGCTCAGACAGCGTGGGCCATGAACGAGATCATTTCCGGCGCAGCGGCTCCCGCGCAGATGGCCGGCTTCGTGACTGCCCTGCGCGCCAAGGGCGAGACGCCTGCGGAGGTCGCCGGCCTGGTCACCGCTCTGCGTGCCAACGCGACTGCCGTTGCTGTCAGTGGGGCGACGGTGGACATCGCAGGCACTGGTGGCGACGGCACCGGCGCCGTCAACGTCTCTACGATGGCCGCTGTCGTGGCGGCCGCGGCCGGGGTGACGGTGGTCAAACACGGTGGACGGTCCGCGTCGTCGTCGACCGCGGGCGCCGCAGACCTGGTCGAGTACCTCGGCATACCTCTGGACTTGACGCCACGGCAGGCCGCCCGGATAGCGGCGGAGGCAGGAATCACGTTCCTGTTCGCGCCGCGATTCAACACCGGTCTGCGTCATGCTTCGCCCGTTCGTCGCGACTTGGGCGTGCCCACGGTCTTCAACTTGCTCGGGCCGCTGATCAACCCAGCTGATCCGCGTCATCAGGTGGTAAGCGTCGCGCACTCACAGATGGCGCCCGTCGTCGCCGGCGTCCTGGCCGCCGACGGACGATCCGCCCTGGTCGTACGCGGGGATGACGGGCTGGACAAGCTGACCACCTCGACCACGTCGCAAATCTGGTCGGTCCGTGGCGGAACCGTCACGGCTACCCGGCTCGATCCGCAAGACCTGGGCTTCGCCCGGACGCAGTCGGCCGCGCTGCGCGGTGGCAGCGCAGCCGAGAACGCGGGCGTCCTCCGGTCCGTAGTCAGCGGTGAACGCAACCCGGTCCGAGATGTCGTGATCCTCAACGCCGCCGCTGCTCTGGTCGCCTCCGACGAACGTGACACGCCCCTGCTCGATCAGTTCGCCGCCGCTGCCGCCCTGTGCGCCGATGCCATCGACACGGGAGCGGCCAAGACGACGCTCACACGATGGATCACCGCCAGCCGGCGCATAACCAGGTCAGCAGAGATCGCTGAAACGGCCTAGCCGCCATGGATCCCGCCGCTTCGCCCGTCGAGCAGCGCGCCGTTCACCCGAAGCGGCGGGGTCGGCCCAGCTACGGTGATCAGCAAACCGGTGGTGATGCGCGCGGAGGACCGCGACGTTGTCGGAGGGGAACGGCAGCAAGCGGTCCCGGCGATGGCGGTCATGTTCGGCTCATTCGAACGGCAGCGTGACCTCGTTCGACGCTGCGCAGTCGTTGCACGGTGGGTTGATGAGCTGTTTCTCGGACATGGTGGCGTCGTCGGCGGCTCCGGCGGCCATCCACTTCGCGGTGGCGGCGTCGACCTCGAAGACGTGGCCGGTCCGCTTGCGGGCGACGTCGGCGTCGGGCGGGATGGAGACCTGCAGCTGATAACCGGGCTCGCTGGCCGACACGTCCTTGCGCGGGTAGAACTCGCTGTGGCCGTTCACGTTGTGGATCTGCAGGACGAACCAGAAGCTGCGGCCGGCCCGTGGTGCCCGCTTCCGTTCCACGCCGACCGCAACCTGCCGCGTCCCCGACGCCTCAGCCGTGAGCGCGATGGCCGGCCCGTCAGTGGTCGGCGTCGCTGGTGGTGGCGTGGTGGTCGGCAGCGACGTGACGGGCGCGGAACTGGCGGCGACCGGTGGCTTGGACGGTTCGTCCTTGCCCAGAGTCGTGATCAGCACCGGGATCGATGCGGCGAGGACGGCGCCCGCCGCGCCGATCACTGCGACTTTGACCGCTTTATCCGTGTTCGTTGCCACGGCTTCAAGTATGGGAAGAAGCGTTGACGCCGCGGCAGCGTCCACAAAGGTGGTTGTACCGACTGGACGGCCGGTCCGTTCCGGGCGTTCGTCCCACAGCGGGATCGAACAAGCGTCAGCTGTCGCGGCGGGCCGGATTGGTCGCCCGTCACGAGGCTGTCCCGGCGAAGTGTCCCAAGGTGCCGGGACACGGGCCTCGTGTGCTGCGGGACGTGGGATTTCTAGCGTGAAGGCCTCGACAAAGCACAGCTGGAGGCTTCTCATGGGACGCATGACCCGGTCGACCGCGCTCAAGGTCGCGGCCGCTCTTTCGGTGGTGGTGGCGATCATCGGGATCGTCGCCTTCGATCTGCCCAATCTTGTGCTGGGGGCCGAGGAGAGCCGCGACCCCTTCGCCATCGTGCTGGGCAGCTTCACCTCTGACGTGGTGGCTCTGGTGGCGGCGTACGGGGCCTGGCGCCTGCAGAAGTGGGGCGCGGTGCTGCTCATCGCCGTCAACTCGTTCTGGATCATCCAGGCGGTGGGGTCCCTGCTGTTCGACGCGGGGGCGGGAGCGATGGCGTTCGCGTCGGTCATGCTGGTGCACCACGTCGCGGTGATCTCGCTCTGCCTCTGGCGGGAACGGGTGGTCAGTGCGGTCTGAACGGGCGGCCCGGAGGCTCTATCAGCTGCTCTACCCGTTCCTGCTGATCTGGTACGCCTTCGTGGTCGCGGGGCTGGTCGCCGTCGTCACCACGTGGCCGCAGCGGCCCATCGGCTCGCTCGACGAGATCCCCTGGTGGTCGCACGCGATCGCGTTCGCCGTGGTCGCGGCCACCTGGGCGCCGGTCTCGGCCCACCTCGACCGGGGCGTGCACCAGCTCGCGTTCGGCCAGCGCGACAACGCGTACGAGGTCGCGGGTCACGTCTCCCGTCAGCTGCTGCCCTCGGTCGCGGCGGCGCTGGCGGGCACCATGTCACTGCCGCACGTCGAGATCGAGGCCGGCGGGCGTGTGGTCACCTCGTACGGGAAAGCTCCCGAAGGCGCCCCGATCACGACGATCCCGCTGGTCTATCAGAACCACGCGGTCGGCACCCTGCGCGTCAGCGCTCGACGCCGCCGGGACCGTCTCTCCGCCACCGACGTACGGCTGCTGGAAGACCTGGCCCGTCAGGTCGCGATCACCCTGCACGCCGCCGGGCTCTCGGCCGCCGTGCAGCAGTCCCGGGAGCAGCTGGTGACCGCGCGCGAGGAGGAGCGCCGGCGGATCCGCCGCGACCTGCACGACGGGCTGGCGCCCACGCTGGCGTCGCTCGGGCTGCGCCTCGGGGTGCTGCAACGCGCGATCGCCACCGATCCGGCCGCGGCGACCGAGATGGCGGCCGAGCTGCGGACCGACGTGCGCCAGGCGACCGCCGACATCCGCCGCCTGGTCTACGAGCTGCGGCCCCCGATGCTCGACGAGTTCGGCTTGGCCGACGCGCTGCGTAACCTGCGTCCCGTCGACGGCCTTTCCCGTACGGTGTCAGCGCCCGACCCGATGCCCGCGCTGCCCGCCGCGGTCGAGGTCGCCCTTTACCGGATCGCGGCTGAGGCCCTGCACAACGCCGCCCGCCACGCCGGTGCGACCCGCTGCACGGTCGAGGTCGCCGCCGGCGCCGGCGATGTGGTCCTGACCGTCACCGACGACGGCCGCGGCCTGCCCGTCGACTATCTTGCCGGTGTGGGTCACCGGTCGATGCGCGAGCGCAGCACCGAGCTCGGCGGCACGCTCGACATCGGCGCCGGCCCGTCCGGCGGCACCCGGGTCGTGGCGAGGTTCCCGCGATGATCACCGTATTGATCGCCGACGACCATCCGATGTTCCGCCGCGGGCTGCGGGCCCTGCTGGGCACGATGGCCGACGTCGAGGTGGTGGGGGAGGCCACCGACGGGGTGTCGGCGGTCCGGATGGCGCAGCAACTGCGGCCCCGGCTCGTGCTGATGGACCTGCACATGCCGGGCGGCGACGGCTTGGCCGCGATCCGGAGGCTGGCCGCCGAGCCGGACGGCCCGCACATCCTGGTCGTGACGATGTTCGAGGACGACGACTCGGTCTTCGCGGCGCTGCGCGCGGGCGCCCGTGGTTACGTGCTCAAGGACACCGACGACGAGGAGATGGCCCGGGCGATCCGTGCCGTCGGTCACGGTGAGGCCCTCTACAGCGCGGCGGTCGCCGCGCGGATCGTCGCGTTCTTCGCGGGCCGCCCGGCTGAGCCGTTCCCAAGCCTGACTCCCAGCGAGCGCAACGTGCTGCAGCTGATGGCCCGCGGACTGCCCAACGACGCCATCGCCACGTCGCTGAGCCTGAGCGCCAAGACGGTCCGCAACTACGTGAGCAACATCTTCGCCAAGATGCACGTGGCCTCGCGGGCCGAGGCGGTCGCCCGGGCCCGCGACGCCGGGATCTAACCGGCTTCGCCACGGGCGACCAGCGCCCAGCAGAGGAAGCCGAACGCGGCCGTGGTGGCGATGGTGCGCACGAGGTTCCAGGCGGTCCAGCGGGCCTCGTGGAACGCCTCCCGCACCGCGGCCGGGTCGGCCATCGTGAACGGGTCGCCGGCCGCCTTCAGGGCGTCGTTGAGGGGCACGTTGACCGCCACCGTGATGCCGAAGACGATCACGTAGAGGATCAGGGCGGCCAGGACCCAGGGCAGGATCCGGCGGTTGCCGTTGAGGAACGCGGCGACGGCCGTGAACACCAGCGCCCCCACGAAGCTGAACAGGAACCAGGGGTTGAGGATGGCCCGGTCCAGGGCCTGGAAACCGCCGATGAACGTACGGTCGTCGGAGCGGCCCAGACCCACCATCACCGTGTGCTGATAGAGCCCGAACACTCCGGCCATCAGCCCGGTGGTCATCGTCGCCGCGATCAGCGCGGTCACTCTCAGCGTGAACATGCGTCCAGTCAACCGGCGCGGCGGGCGGCGGGACATCGCTGAGGATCCAGGGCCCATACGCGTGGGGCTCACTGTGACATCCCCGACGTCCGGTCAAGTGGCAGGCCCGCGCGCCGATGTCCATCGAGTCCCGCAACTTCGGTGCAACCCAGCGGAGATCCGAATGCCCTTCCTGCCCGGCGAGCCCGCCGTCGCGACCCGGTCCGGTCGCGCCTGGCTGTGGTTCCTGCTGGCCGGGTCGATCGCCGCGGTCGCGTACATCGTGCTGCCGCAGAACCAGATCACGAACTGGATCTTCCCGGCGATCAACAGCAGCGGCGCGGTGGCGGCCTGGATCGGGTTGCGCCGCGGCCGGCCGCGCAACCGCGGGGCGTGGACCATGCTCGCGGCCGCGCTCTCGCTGTCGGCCGCCGGCGACATCATCTTCGCCGGGTACGACCTGTTCCACGCCGAGGCGCCGTTCCCCTCGGTGGCCGACGTGCTCTACATCGCGGCGCACCTGCTGGCGGCGGCGGCCGTGGTCAAGATGAGCCACCACGCGGGCCGCGACAGCATGCTCGAGGCGGGCGTGCTCACCGTGCCGCTGGCGCTGCAGTACTGGATCCACTTCATCAGCCCGACCCTGCAGAGCGGCGGCGCCACCCTGGCCGTGCTGGTCGCCGTGGTCACCCCCATCGGCACCCTGATCGTGCTGTTCGGCGCGCTGCGGGCGGGCCTGAGCATGGAGATGCGGCGGGCCCCGGCCCGTCTGCTGGTGGCGGGCATGGTGGCCTGGTTCGTCCCGGACGCCTACTACGCGACGGCCAGCCTCAACGGCACGTACGTCGGTGGCGGCTGGATGGACCTGGGCTGGATGCTGATGCCGCTGCTGCTCGGCGCGGCCGCCCTGCACCCACAGATGCCGCAGCTCAACGTGCCGCTGCACACCTCCACCAACATCCTCAGCGTGCGCCGCTATCTGCTGGTGATCGCCGGGGTGCTGGCCCTGGACGCGTACGCGGCGCTGACCGCGGACGGCGCCGACCAGCTGGTCGGGGTGGCCGTGCTGATCTCGGCCTCGCTGGCCGCCATCCGCATCCGCCGCCCGCTGCGCGACATGGGCCTGCGCGCCACCCAGGACTCCCTGACCGGGCTGCCCAACCGCACCGAGCTGCTGCGCCGGCTCACCTTCGCCCTGGCCGAGCTGCCCGCCGACGGCAGCAGCAAGGTCGCGCTGCTCTTCTGCGACCTCGACCGGTTCAAGGACGTCAACGACAGCCTGGGCCACGCGGCCGGCGACCGGATGCTGGTCACGATCGCCGAGCGGATCGTCGCCTCGGTGCGCGACGGCCGCGACATCGTGGCCCGGCTCGGCGGCGACGAGTTCGTCATCCTCATGCCGGAGGCCACCGACGCCGACACCGACGTGGTGGCCGAGCGGCTGGTCACCACGTTCACCGAGCCGATCGTCATCGACGGCGTCGAGCTCTACCCGTCGGTCTCGGTCGGGGTGCGGACCACCGACGACTACCGGGCCGACCCGGCCACGCTGCTGCGCGACGCCGACACGGCCATGTACGCGGCCAAGAACGGCGGCCGGGGCCGGGCCGAGCGGTTCGACGACCGGTACGCGGCCGAGGCCAGCGCCCGCCTCAAGCTCGACACCGACCTGCGGCACGCCCTGGTCAACGGGGAACTCTTCTGCGTCTACCACCCGGAGATCGACCTGCGCACCGGGCGGCTGTACGCGTTCGAAGCCCTCGTACGGTGGAAGCACCCGGACCGTGGGATCCTGTCGCCGGACGAGTTCGTGCCGCACGCCGAGACCGTCGGCATCGTGGGGCAGTTGTTCGAGCTGGTGCTCACCGAGGTGCTGGTCCAGCAGGACGCCTGGCTGGCCGAGTTCGGCTGGCGCCCGCCGGTCGCGGTCAACGTGTCACCGCGGCAGCTGAGCGACCCCCGGCTGGTCCCGATGGTGCTGGCCGCCCTCGAGGCTCACGGCGCCCCGCCGGAAGCCCTGATCCTCGAGGTGACCGAGACGGCCCTGGTCGACGAGACGGTCATGACCGGCACCCTGGCCGAGCTGCGGGGTCACGGCGTGGCGGTGGCCGTGGACGACTTCGGCACCGGCTACTCGTCGGTGTCGCGGCTGGCCGACCGGCACTGGGACGCGCTGAAGATCGACCGGAGCTTCGTCTCGGGCATCGCCACCGACGAGTCGCGTGAGGGCGTGGTCCGCGCCATGATCGCCCTTGCGCACTCGCTGAAGCTGCGGGCCATCGCCGAGGGGGTCGAGGACGAGGAGACCCTGGCCCGGTTGCGGGAACTGGGCTGCGACGCGGCCCAGGGCTACCTCTACACCCGTCCCATCGACGCCGCGGCGACCACCGAGATGATCGCCGCGTCGCCGCAGTGGGAGGCGGTGCCGGCCGCCGTCTAGGAGGCCGGCTCGATCCAGACGTTGCGGTACTGGACCTTGTTGCCGTGGTCCTGCAGCCGGATGGCGCCGGTGGCCGGGCCCTCCGGGATGTTGCCGCCGGTGCCGCGCGGGATCTCGACGTCGTTGTGCACGGTCTGGCCGTTCCAGACCACGCTCACCCGGGCGTTCGACGTCTTGGCACCCGCCTCGTCGTAGCGGGCCGCGCGGAACGTGATGTCGTACGTCTGCCACGTCTCGGGCGCGGTGGCCGCGTTCACGTCGGGTGCCTTGACCGTGTAGATCGCGCCGGCCTCGTTGTCGGCGAGCGTCGTGTCCCCGTACGAGTCGAGGATCTGGACCTCGTAGCGCTCCTGCTGATAGACGCCGCTGTTGCCCCGGTTCTGCCCGGTCACGTCGTCCGGCAGCAGCGGCACCTTGAACTCGACGTGCAGCTTGTAGTCGCCGAACGCCTCCAGGGTGCGCAGGTCGCCGCAGCAGACCTCGGTCGCGTCGGGTGCGACAGCAGGCCACTGCGGGCGGCGCCCGTCGGTGTGCTGCCAGTTGTCCAGGCCGTGGCCGTCGAACAGCGTGATCCGCTCGCCGGGCTTGCGGACGCTGATCTGGTCGAGGTTGATGTGCCCGGTGTCGGTGGCGTCGACCCGCCACTGGATCGTGTTGACGCCCTTCTTCAGCTTCAGCGTCTCGTAGACCGAGGCCCACTCGTCCCACGTGACCGTGGACGGCAGCGACACCTGGCGGATCTTCTTGTTGTTGACGTAGACGCTGACCGTCTTGGTGCCGCTGAACGGGTTGGGCCCGTTGGAGTAGCGCAGCCCCACCTTGTAGTCGCCGGCCTTGTCGACCGTGACGTGGTTGGTGGTCGACGCGTTCAGGCCGCCGAACCCGGCCACGAACCCGATGCCGGAGAACCCGCGGTGGTCGGTGGCCAGCGTGGCGCCGCCCTCCCGGTTGCCCTCCTCGGCCTCGTAGAAGACCTGCTGCTTCCGGGGACCCGGCTTTTCGTTCATGGTGTACCAGGCCTCGGTGCTCCACAGGGCCTCACCGTCGCGCGCGGCGAACGGGCGCGGTGAGCGCAGGTGCACGACGCGGTCCTTGCGCAGCCCCTCGACCGTCAGGGTGACCGTCTTCTTGTCGCCGGAGACCTTGGCCGCGCTCACGGCGAGCGTCTCCTTGTCGACCTCGGGCCCGCCGTACTGCGCGGTCGGCACGTAGCGCCACTGCTCCAGTGTGTACTTGGAGGCCAGCGAGGCGATGGTCTCGTCCGACAGCGGCTTGGTGTACTCGATCTTGAAGCCGGTCCGGGTGGCCTTCATCGTCTTCATGTCGAAGACGTTCTTGCCGTTCGGGGTCAGCTTCTGCAGGCCGAAGCGCAGCTTGCCCTCCTGCCCCCAGTTGCCGTCGGCGCCGAGTCCGCCGACGTAGATCGCGCCGTCCGGCCCGAGCGCCACCCGGTTGATGCCGGCCTCCAGACCCTGGGTGTGCCGGAAGATCGCGCCCTGCTCGACACCGTGCACGGTCTCGAAGGCGGCCCGCTGCAGACCGCCGTACGTGACGTCGCCGATCACGAACTGGCCCTTGTACGGGCCCGACTTGAGCAGCACCGGCGTGCTGGGGGAGTTGCCGATCTGGTTCTGCGGGATCCACAGCACCGGCCGCGTGACGGGGTTGGCGTCGAACTTGCCGTCCGGGTTGGTGAAGTGGTTGTAGAACGCGTCCTCTTCGATCTTGAGCAGCTTGGAGGAGGGGAGCCAGCCGCCCTGGTTGTCGGTGACGTAGATGTCGCCGCCCTCACCCCAGCCGATCCCGTTGGGCGTACGCAGTCCGCCCGCGACCGTGGTGACCTTGCCGCTCTTGCGGTTGACCACGATGTGCGTGCCCCGCCCGCCGACCGGCTGGGGGTCGGTGGTGGCGCCGCCCAGGTTGATCGACACCGACAGGTTGAGGTAGAAGTTCCCGCCCTTGTAGAGCAGCCCGAACGCGAACTCGTGGAAGTTGCCGCCGAACGGCCACGTGGCCACGGTCCGCTTGGTGTCGAGCACGTCGTCGCCGTTGGTGTCCTTGAGCTCGGTCAGCTCGTGCTTCTGCGACACGTAGACCAGGCCGTCGACAACCGCGATGCCCATCGGTTCCTTGAGGCCTTCGGCGATCTTCTTGTACGAGACCTTGTCCGCCCCGGTCGTGCCGGTGACGTTGGAGACCAGGTAGACCTCGCCCTTGACCTGGTCCGAACCGCCCCACGTGCTGATCAGCATCTTGCCGTCGGGCCGGAACGCGATGCCGGTGACCTGGGGCTCGAAGCCCGGCGGGCGCAGGTCGGTGAGGGTGTAGCCCGGGTTCACGGCCGTCAGGGGCAGGCCGTCGCCCGGCGTGTCGGTGCCGGCGGTGCACTCCTTCTGGCCGGGCGCGGTGACCCGCACGACCCCGGCGTCGGTGGTGAGTGCGGTGTTCGGGACGACGGCGAAGTCGTTCGCGCCGGGCGGTCGCCACGACAGGGTCAGACGCTGCCCGCCCGTACGGTCGAAGTGCTCGACCCGCAGCTTGTGCACCCCGGCGGTCAGCTCGACCTGGCCCTCGCCCGGGGGCTCGACGTCGTGCAGCCCGTCGTGGTCGACCACCAGCGCGTCGTCGAGGTAGAGCTTGGAGCCGTCGTCGCTGACCAGCCGGAACGCGTACGTGCCGGTGGCCGGAGCGGTCAGGTTGGCGATCGCGTGGGTGACGAAGTTGTCGTTCAGGCCGAACTGGTCGGTGGTGGACCAGTCGATGGTCGGCATCAGCTTGTCCACATTGGGCGTCTGGCCCGGCTTGAGCTCACAGACCTTGCTCATCGGCGCGCCGATGTCGTACGTGCGAAGGGTCACGCCCGGTTCCTGGGGCGGGTCGGCGGCGGCGTAGGCCGGCGCGGCGGTGAACGTCCCGACGAGCAGGGCGGCCACGAACAAACGTTTCATCGGCACTCCCGGGTTACCGAGTGAATTCAGGGTGGTGAATACCTTCGTTTGCTTTCGTTGGAAAGTCCATGGCTTTCCGTCGATTGGACAAAACTTTTCCCGTACGAGCCGAAAGTTGGGTGGACCTTGACTTGTCGAGCGCCGTCTGTCCAGGGTGGAGGTCCCGAGGAGCGGCCATGGCGACCACCGACGCCTTCCCGACCCGCTATCTGCCCGCACCCGAGATCCGTGAGATGCCCGACGAGCCGCGCCGCTACGGCAAGCTCATCGGCCCCGGCATCATCGCCGCCGGCGTGGGCCTGGCCTCCGGCGAGTTCGTCCTGTTCCCGTACATCGCCTCGCAGGTCGGCCTGGTCTTCGTCTGGGCCGCACTGGTCGGGCTGATCACCCAGTACTTCCTCAACATGGAGATCGAGCGCTACACCCTGGCCACCGGCGAGACCGCGCTCACCGGGTTCAGCCGCTACTGGCGGCACTGGGGTCTCGTGTTCGCGATCCTCACCTACTTCGCGAATCTGTGGCCCGGATGGGCGACCAGCTCGGCCACCCTCACCACGTACATTTTCGGCGGCAACCGCACGGTGATCGCGGTCTGCATGCTGGTCGTGATCGGCCTGATCCTCACCCTGGCCCCGGTCGTCTACGTGGCCCTGGAACGCGCGCAGATGCTCAAGGTGGCCGCCGTCCTCACGTTCTTCGTGGTGGCGGCGATCTTCGCCATCGGCGCGTCCGCGTGGAGCGACCTGCCCGACGTCGTGACCCGGCCACGCCTGCCGATCGCCGAGCTGGGCTTCGCGCTGCTGCTCGGCGCGCTCGCCTTCGCCGGGGCCGGGGGAGGGCAGAACCTGGTGCAGTCCAACTGGATCCGGGACAAGGGATACGGCATGGGCACGTACGCCCCCCGGCTCGTCAGCCCGGTGACCGGCCAGTCCGAGGCGGCGCCCAGCACCGGTTACGTCTTCGAGCCGACCGACGAGAACCTGCGGCGGTGGCGGGGCTGGTGGAAGTTCGCCAACGTCGAGCAGCTCACCACGTTCGTGCTGATCACGTTCGTGACGATCCTGTTCACGTCGCTGCTGGCCTTCTCGACGGTGTTCGGCCGCGAGGGCCTGGAGAACAGCATCGGCTTCCTCGAGGTCGAGGGCCAGGTGCTGGCCGACCGCGTCGGCAACTGGTTCCAGTACCTGTTCTGGATCATCGGGGCGTTCTCACTGTTCGCGGCCGCGCTCGGCATCGTCGACTACACGAGCCGCCTCGCGGCCGACGTCATCAAGACCTCGTACGCCCGGGACGCCGACGAGAGCAAGGTCTACGCCGGCCTGGTCTGGGGCCTGGTCGCGATCGGCATCGTGGTCCTGGTCGCCGGCTTCGACCAGCCCATCGTCCTGCTGATCATCTCAGCCGTGGTCGGCGGCTTCATGATGTTCATCTACTCCGCCCTGCTGATCCTGATCAACCGCCGCATCCTGCCCGCCCCGATCCGCGTCCGCGGCGTGCGTCTGGCCGCGCTGGTGTGGTCGTTCGCCCTGTTCGGCGTCCTCTCGGTGGCAACGTTCATCGACCGGGTCTTCTGACGCCGATCCCTGAGCCGGAATCAAGCGCCGGGTGTCCTCGGTGAACACCCGAACGGTTACTTCTCATCCGTGAGCGAGCGCGGCAAGCTTTGCCGCAAGTGGAGGGCTTACGACGGCGGAGATTCGTAGATCAGTGTCGACCAACAGTTCGCACGCCTGGCGGGCCCGGATCGAGACGATGGACGGCGTCGCCGTTCTGGGTACCGGGTTCCTGGTGGACCGCCGGAGCGTGGTGACCTGCGCGCATGTTGTCGCCGGCCGGGACCGGGTGCGGGTCACCTTTCTCGGTGCGGCTGAAGCGGTCACCTATGAGGCGGAGGTCGACTTCCGTGGGGAGTGGCGCCCGGGGAGGGATGTGGGTGACGTCGCCGTCGTCAAGCTGCCGCAGGCGGTCGCGATCGAACCCGCCGTGCTCGACGGATCGTCCACGGTGCTGCTCCGGCGCCGTGACGCGACACCGGTCGTCCTGCACGCCCACGGCTACCCACCGGCCTATCCGGAAGGCGCCGACACGCAGGTCCACGCTCCCTATCACCTGAACGGGGCGGAATGGCTCCAGCTCGAGGCCGTCAGCGATCGGGGCATCACGCTCCAGCGGGGTTTCAGCGGCGCGGCGGTGACCCGGGCCGACACCGGTGAGGTGGTCGGGATGGTCATCGGCGCCGAGGCCAGCCTGACCACGGCAACCGGCAAGATGCTGCCGCTGGGCGTCATCGAGAAGCACTGGTCCCAGCTCGGAGACTATTTGCCGCTGGGTGACCTCCCGGCCGACGCCGGACACGAGCTGCAGGAGATTCTGAGCGTGGCGAACGTCGGCTGCTCGCCGTCCGAGATCTACCGCCGTTCTCTCCGCTCCGGGATCGGCCCGACCGACGCATCCTTCGCGACGTTGTGGGAGGCGGCCCGCTTCGCGGCCGCCAACACGAACTCCCGCAGCGCCGACGTCCGGGACAACCCGCTCGTGCGCTTCTGCGCGGTCGTCCTTCGGCGGGCCGCGACGGCCCGGGCGGCCCAGCGGTTGCGCGAGTGGATGCGGCACCACCTCGGCATCGACGACATCCTCACCCTGGACGAGGACGACGGGCAACCGACCACCGGCCGGGTGGTGATCCGCGTCGTGCCCAGCGCCGAGGCCGGGCACTGCAATCTCACGATCCAAGCCTTCGCCGCTTCCAGCGGATACGTCGTCCACACCGGCCGTACCAGAGTCACCCGGCTGCGCGCCGTCGTGGAGGAAATGCTGCCGGCCGCGTTCGCCCGGATACCGGAGTGGATTCCCAAGGAGAACCTGATCGTCCAGTTCGAGTTGCCGAGATCGAAGCTCGGCCTGCCGGTCGACCAGTGGCGAGCCGGTCGGCACCGGAGTCCGATCGGATGGCGGTACCCGGTCGTGGTCCGCGACCTCGAGGACGGGGCCGACGACATGCGCCGCGAGGCCCGGGCCCGCTGGCAGATCCTCGGGACCCAGGCCAAGTCGAGCCTGCACACGGTCGACTGCCGAGACTCCCGGTCCAGCCCGGTCCTCGAGGCCTGGGTGCTCGCCGACGAGGAGCGCACCATTCTCGCCCTGTCCAACCCGCCGCAGGACGGTGTGGCCCGCAAAGCCCTGTCCGCGGGCCTCGCCAACGGTGTCCCGGCGATGCTCTGGACGCGGACGAGATGCACCGACGACCACGAGGAGATCGCGTTCTGCGGCGGCGACCGGTTCCTCGAACTGCTGGCCATGGCGTTGGAGCACGCGGCGCCGCGTGAGCTGCCGGAGAAGGTCCGCCGCCTCCGCGCCCGGGCCGAGGCCGACGGCGGCGAGCTGGCCCGATGCAAGGCGGTCACCCTGTTCTGGCGCCACCTCGACCTGGAACCTCCCGACCCGAGCCCCCTCGTCCTGGCCGAATAGGTGGAGAACCCATGAGCTGGCTGATCTACAACGGCAGCGGGCGACCGCACAACCACATCGAGCGGCTTCCCGAACCTCCCCCGTGGCGCGTCTTCGACGGCGGTCCGCCGCTGGCTCCACCCACGACCGACGCCCAGAGCCGGACCCGGGTCGCCGAGATGCACCAGGCGGTCGCGTACCAACCCGAGCCCGAAACGGTCGAGCTGGTGAACGCCGCCCTCTACCTCCGGCGGCCCCTCCTGGTCACCGGCCGGCCCGGCACGGGCAAGTCGACCCTGGCCTATGCGATAGCCCGGGAGCTGGGCCTCGGACCGGTTCTGCACTGGCCGATCACCAGCCGCTCCACCCTGAAGGACGGCCTCTACCAGTACGACCCGTTGTCGCGCCTGCAGTCCTTCCGGCCCGGCGCCGACCCCGGCACCGGCGATGACATCGACATGTACCTGCGGCTCGGCCCGCTGGGCACGGCCCTGCTCCCGTGGGAACGACCCCGGGTGCTGCTCATCGACGAGCTCGACAAGAGCGACATCGACCTGCCGAACGACCTGCTCACGGTGTTCGAACGCGGCGACTACAAGATCCCCGAGCTGGTACGCATCGCCGAGCGCTACCCGCAGTGCTCGGTGCCGGTGGAGGACAGTGCTCAGCGGGTGACCGTCACGGACGGCCTGGTCCGCTGCCGCGCCTTCCCGATCGTGATCATGACCAGCAATGCCGAGCGGGAGTTCCCGGCCGCGTTCCTGCGCCGCTGCGTCAGCCTCCACCTGAAGGAGCCGGGTGCCGGCCAGCTGGTCCAGATCGTCCGAGCCCACCTCGGCGGTCTCGCCGACAGCGGCGCCGACCTCATCGAGCGCTTTCTCGCCCGGCGCTCCCAGGGCGCCCTGGCCACGGACCAGCTTCTCAACGCGATCTATCTGCTGAACCAGGCGGAGCTGGCGCGTGAGGAGGGCACGCTCGAAGTGGACCGGCAGGTGCTGGCCGACCGGATCTTCTCCTACCTTTCGGACACCGCGGAGGACGCCGAGTTCGAGCTGAGCCTCGATGAGAGCTGACCTTCTCCGCGCGATTCTAGGGGAGGTCACCGGGCAGAGCCCGACCGCACTGGAGATCGCGGAAACGCTGTGGCTCGCCGGTCACGCCGGCGAAGGCCACCGGGGGCCCGACCCGGTGGCGGTGGAGCCGGCGGCGGCGGACCCGTTCGAGGGCCCAGCCGTGACCGCCACCGGGAACGAAGCCGAGACGGCGGCCAGCCTGTCCGAGTTGCAGGCGATGCCGGCGCCGGCCGATCCGGAGCCGGCGACCGTGCCCGCCATGGAGGATCCCGCCCTCTCCCTCCACGTCGACGCGGACGGCCAGGATTTCGAAGCCTCGACCGGAACCTTCGAGACAGTGGCGGTTCCGTCGGCGGAGACCCTGCACGACCGGCTCGGTCTGCAACGCGCTCTCCGTCCCCTGAAGCGGCGCGTGCCTTCGCCCCACGTGCGGGTTCTGGACGAGATCGTGACGGCCGAACGGATCGCGGACGAGCTGATGCGGAGCCGTCCGGAGGGTCCGGGCCGGGGCTTGTCGCTGCGGCCCGCCGAGGAGCGCTGGCTGCGGCTGGACATCGTCTTCGACGCCGGTCCCAGCATGGCGATGTGGCGCGATCACGTCGTCGAGCTGGAGCGGCTGATGAACCAGGTGGGCGCGTTCTCGGCGGTCCGATGCTGGAGCCTGGAGGTGGCCGCCGGCGTGGCGACGCTGCGGACCTTCGGAACCCGGGCCGGTGGCCGGGCGCCGGGCGCGATCCTGGGCGTCGAGGGTCGGCAGGCGATCCTGGTTGTCAGTGACTGCTCGGGCGCGAACTGGTGGCGCGGAACGCTGCCGGGGGTCGTGGCCGGCTGGGCGCGGCGAGCCCCGGTCGCCATCATCCAGCCCCTTCCCGAGAGGCTCTGGGCGCGGACGGCCGCGCCGGCCCGACCCGGCTCGATCAAGGTCGCCGAGCCGGGTCTGCCGAACAGCCGGCTCCGCTTCACCCCGTCCGCCGACTTCGCCGGCCCGGTCCGCGGCGGCGTGCCGGTCCCGGTTCTGGAGTTGTCCGCATCGTGGTTCGGGGGCTGGGCGTCGACGGTGGCCGGCGTTTCGAGCGCCGCGTTTCCCTGTGCGGTCGCCCACCTGCAAGGCTCGGGGGCCCGAGCGGTGCCGGCGTCGTTGCACGCCGACCTGACCGCCGAGGACCGGGTCCTGCGGTTCCGCTCGTCGGCCTCGCCGGACGCGTTCCGGCTGGCCGGCTTCATCGCCACCACGGTGCCGACCGTCCCGGTGATGCGGCTCGTCCAGCAGGCCATGTTCGGCCGCAGCTCCCCGGCCCAGCTGGCCGAGGTGATCCTGAGTGGTCTGTTCCGCACCGACTACTCGGGTGCGCAACGGTTCACCTTCTTCGACGGCGTCCGCGAGCTGATGCTGAGCACGCTCACCAAAGTCGACGCGCTGAGCGCGGTCCGGGTGCTCCAGGGTGTCTCGCAGCTGATCGAGTCACGCGCCGGGGAGACGGACGTCAGCTTCCCGGCTCTGCTCGGTCTCCCTCCGGGCCAGGGCGCCGGGGCGGATCGGGGCGGTGCGTCCTTCGCCCTCGTGAGTCCCGAGGCGCTGGCCCGCCTCGCGCCGGCGGCCCTGACCCGTACGTCTTCCGGCCCGGCCACCACCCCGATGCCGGAGCCGGAGCGGCGACCGCGTTATGCCCCTCTGCCGGCCTGGATACAGGTCCGACGCGTGACCTCGAGCATGCTGGTGCGCCAGCCGATGCTGTTCGTGGGGCTCGGAGGCACGGGATGCCGGGTCGGGGCGGAATTCGAGCGACGCCTGCGGGAGGCGTTGTGCGGATCCGACGGGATGGCTCTGCAGGAACGCCTTTTGGATGAAGAGCGTCTGCCGTACCAGCTTCCGCGGTGCACGCAGTTTGTCTACGCCGACCTGAGCGCATCCGAACTCGCGCGGGTGCGCCGTACGGTCGTGCCCGGCCCCGAGCACGAGCAAGCCGCGCAAATGACGATGGGTCTGGTCGAGGATCTGGTTCCGGCCGGCTTGAACAACTCTTCCGAGGTCGCTCAGAGCCTGCGGATCCACCTGGACGACGACATGATCGGCTGGCTGCCGCCGCGGGACACCGATCCGCGCATCGGCCCGCTCGTCCGCGGAGCCGGCCAGCTGCCCACCGTCGCCCGATCGGCCCTCTTCGAGACTCTGCGCCGCGACGCGGACGCCGCGACCTCAGCGATCCGTACTGCGCTCTCCGAGATCAACAAGTCTGCGGGCGATCTGCGGGAACTCAGCGGCGGCCTGCCGCGACATCGCACCGTCCTGGTCTTCGTCGCCTTCTCGGTGACCGGTGGCGTCGGCAGTGGGCTGTTCTACGACTACCTGCATCTGATCGGTGACCTGTTCGTGCGTGGTGGCCTGTCGGCCGAGATCTACCCACTGGTGCTGATGCCCTCGGCCTTCGACGAGGGGCAGGGCGGCGGCCGTGCCGTCGAGCTGAACGCCGGGTCTGCGCTCATCGACCTGTTCCGCCTGATCGACGATCAGAACGCCATGGGCAGCGTGGATGATCTGGATGTCTCTAGGCGCCAGTCGTCGGTGGCCGTGCGTCACCCGCGCTCAGGGCTGATCCGGCTGCCTCCCAACATGATTCAAACGGCGCTCCTGTTCGGTCGCTCGGCGCCCGGCATTCTCCGGGAGGATCTGCATGAGTCGATGACGTCGTTGATGACGTCGTTCATGAGCGCCGCGCCGCCGGGGGAGTGGCCGGACGCCGCGGCGGCCGATGCGCACCTGTCGTTCGCCGACAGCTTCATCAATGGGGCGGTCGAGCGCTCCTCCGTGGCCGACGCCGGTTTCGGAAGACGCGGAGTGACCACCAGCGCGGTGGCCACGGTGGCCACGCCACTGGCCGAGATCACCGATGTCATCGCCGGGCGTCTGCTGGCCCGTGCGGTGGAGGAGCTACTGGTACCCCCGGGCGCCCTGGAGAACAACAAGTCCTACATTCGGGCCTTCATTTCAGTGGCCGGGCTCGATGCCATGCTGGAGGCTCGGCCGCGACCCGTAGCCTTCCGGGGAAGCGATGCAGTCGGCCATCAAGCCGTACTGAACGCGTTGGTCGGACGAGCCGACGACATGGCCGCAAACGTACGGGACAAAGGCGTGTTAGCTCCTGCAGTCGCCGGGATGGCGCAGGGTGTCCGGTTCGAGGCGGCCACGGCCCGGGTGTTGCGCGACATAGATCTGTTCCGGGCGTGCCGAGTTGCCGTCGGGCACGCCGAGCTGACCGACCCGATCGACCGCGGTGGATTCTCGGGTCTGCTCGACAGCTGGTCGCAGACGCCGGCGCCGCCGGCTGGTCTGGATTCCGAGCTGCCGCCGAAACCGGGCGTCCTCCCGCGCAAGCTTCTTTCGCGTGTCCGGATGGCCGACCCGGAGGTGCGGGAGGTCATCCAGCGGCAGGACTCTTGGTACGCCTGGCAGACACGGCGGCTGTACAACGCCTGCTGGAACGACAGCCGGCGACTGTGGGAGCGGCCGTGGCGCTCCTACATCGACGAGCTTTCGGCACTCGTCCAAGGGTTTCATCAGCACGTGAGCGAAGACCGCCAGTCGTTCGAGGTCCGTTCTCGGGAGCTGTATCGGTCCCGGCCGGGTGCCGCGTACATCCTGCCTCCCGAGAACCGTGGCCTGGAGGGGCTGTATCGCGCCGTGGTCGACCGGATGCAGGCGGAGTACTCGGCGTCGCTGCCGTCCAACGCGCACGAGGGTCACGTGCTCAATGCCCTCCTGGGCCCGGACAACTGGCAGCGGGCGTACGAGGCCGGCCGCCGAGACCCGATGGGCGCGGTGGGTTTCGTCCGGCAGAGGGTCCGGGAGGCGGTCGCCGCGCACCTGCATCCCCCCGGCCACGATCGAGTGGCTCTCGTTCCGCGGATGGAAGACCTTCTGCGCGCCGCCGCGACCGAGCACAACCGCTTTGTTCCCGACCAATACCACGTCCAGCTGCGTGAGAAGCTCGCCGACCTGGTACCCCGGGGTCTTGTCCCGGCCGGACGGGCCCCGGTCCGCGCGCTGATCACCTACCCGTCCCTGGTGCCGAGCGAACCGATCGAGCACTATCTCCATCGCGAGGTCGCGCTCCGGATTGACCCGGAGGCCGTGGTCGAGTTCCGCGCGGTGCCCGGTGAGAGCGTCACTGTCATCATGAATCGGACCGGCATGGGTGTGACCGATGTTCCCGAGGTACGGCGTCTGCTGAAGGTCTGGTCCGACGCGCACCGCCGGCCCGAGCCGCACGACTACCTGGCCTGGCGTAGACGCCTGGAGCCTGATGTCGGCTACCGGTTGCTGGCCCGGGACGACCGCCCTCGCGTCCTGCATCACCTGCTCTGCGCGGCCTGGAACGGGGCGGTGACGGTCGGCGGCGACGTGACCAGCCCGACCGAGATCGTGGTCAGTTCCGGCGGCCGGGACAGCATCAGTATGAGGTTGGATCTCTCGTCGTTCGGCACGCTGTCCTCGTGGGGCAACCTCCTCCAGGCGTACGAGAGCTGGACCGTGACCGACGACGATCCTGCCCGCGGCGAACTTGCCGCCCGACTGATGTGGATCGAGCCGAAGGGCGTCGACCACTCGCTCCAACCGCCCAGCCCGGTGTACACCGCAATCGTGGAACAGGCCGAGCGTGAGGTGGGGAGGATCGAAGAGGCGGCGGCGAGCCGGGCGCTCAGCCGCGACCCGCAACTTGTCGTGCTCGGTGAGTTCTGGCGGGAGCTCTTGCCGGCCGCTCTCGCCATGCCGATCGGGGTCGACCGTCGCCGTCTGACCGATCTTCAGGCTCAATTCAATGTCGCCGGCGGGCCGGGCGAGTAATCCCGATGGAAGGGTGATGCGTGTGTCGCAAGTGGTGACGTATCGGCTGGACGACGCCGTCGAGGTGCAGTTCGAGGTCGACCCGGTGGCGGGCTTCGTGCCCGCGGGGGCCGAGGAGGTCGTCGTCCAGGTGCGGCAGGCCATCGAACCGGCCATAGCCGCGGCTCGGGTCGTCCTGGACCGGGCCCGGTCGCTCAGCCCCGACGGCGTCGAGGTCAAGTTCGGGATCAAGGTGACCGGCACGGCCAACTGGCTGATCGCGAAGGCCGCCACCGAGGGCAACTTCGAGGTCAAACTGTCGTGGGCCGGCGACAACGGCGCCAAGGACGACGGAGACTGACGCCCTTAGCCCCGCTTTAACCTTCAACTATCACCGGGTCGCCGGTCCCGGCCACGAGTCGCCTGACCCCGCGTACTGCCGCCTAGATCTCGTAGAAGGCCGGCGGCAAGGGAAACGGCTCGGTGCCCGGTGCGTACGCCAGCACCGGGCTTCCCTTGACCACACCCTCCTTCGGGTGGTGCCAGCCGACGTCGAGGCTGACGGCGGCGGCCACCTCGTTCGCGTCGGGGATGTCCCACCAGTCCTCGGCGTGGTCCTCCGGGCGGCCGGTCAGGCCGTCGCGTTCAAGGGCCTCGCGCTCGATCGGCAACGGCTCACCGGAACAGGTCTCCAGCGCCTCGCTGTCGAACGTGCGGACGACCACGCCGTCGCGCACGATGTGCCAGGCCGAGCCGTCACCGCGTTCTCCGAAGTAGAACGCGTGGGCCTCGCCGAACTCGACGCTCAACCGGGCGATGGTCTCCCGCACCTCCGCGGCCCGGTCGCCGAAGGCGTCGCACCACGGGCCCATCAGAGGAACCCATCCGTTGATCGAGGGGCCGACGTAGACCAGGCCGATCGGTGCGTCCTTGTCGTGCTCCAGCGTGTCGATGACGACCGAGGCGAGCGCGTACGTCGTCTCGCGGACCCCGGTCAGCCCGAGCGCCTCGATCACGGCCGCCTGGTCGTCGCCGCGGATCGTCCACCAGTAGGTCCAGCAGGACGTCACGCTGCCGATCGGGTCGGTGCGCCGCCGGATGCGGACCAGCCGTTCCACGGCCCGCCGGTCGGCCGGCTCCAGCGCGGCCTCGCCGCCCAGGGTGGCCAGCGCCTCGAGGGCGGTGCGGCGCAGCCGGCCCGGTCCGTCGCGCCGCACCGCGCGCAGCTCCTCGATAGTCTCGGTGGTGTTCTCCAGCCGGCACATCAGGGTGCGGCGCTCGGACGGGCTCGCAGCGGCCAGCTCCTCGGCAATCACGCCGGGCACCTTACGTCAGCGGCGCTTGGCGGCGATCTTCGCCCGGACGCGGGCGACGCGGATGGCCTCCTTCAGGGTCGCCACGTCGTAGGCGCCGTAGTGGCGGCGGCCGTTGATGAAGAACGTAGGCGTTCCGGAGACGCCGCTCAGGTCGGCCGACTCCAGATCGGCGGTGATGTGTTCCTTGCAGGGCGGCTTCATCATGTCGTCGTGGAACCGGTCCTGGTCGAGGTTCAGCTGGCCGGCGTAGGCGATCAGGTCGGCGATGCGCAGATGGTCCTGGCGGGTGAACATCAGGTCGTGCATCTCCCAGAACCGGCCCTGCAGACCGGCCGCCTCGGCGGCCTGCGCGGCCAGCTGGGCCTGGGGGTGCACGTCGGTCAGCGGCAGGTGACGCCACACGTAGCGCAGGTCGTCGTCGGTCAGCAGCTCGCGGACCACGGGCTCGGCGCGGCCGCAGTACGGGCACTGGAAGTCGCCGTACTCGACCAGGGTCACCGAGGCGTCGGCCGGACCCCGTACGTGGTCGCGGTCGGGGTCGACGTCGGGGATCAGGTCGGTCAGCTCCTCGACGTCGCCGAGCAGGGCCACCGCCTTGCGGGGCTTGGGCAGGCGGCTCGTCACGAAGAAGACCGTCCACGTGACCAGGGAGGCGCCGACGATCGCCAGCAGCAGGCCCAGCTTGACCTCGGACAGGTACGGCTCGTCCAGCGCCAGGTTCGCGATCAGGAACGAGACCGTGAACCCCATCCCGGCGATCGTCCCGGTGCCGAGCACGGACGCCCAGCCCGCCCCGGGGCGGATGCGGCCGCCGCTCATCCACGTGACCAGCGCCGACACCCCGGTGATGGCGACCGGCTTCCCCACCACGTACGCCAGGAAGACGCCCACCGTGACCGGGGACATGATCGCCTCGCCGAGGAAGTCGCCGTGGATCTCGATGCCCGCGTTGGCCAGGCCGAACAGCGGCACGATCAGGTAGCTCGACACCCCCGACCACGTGCGCGTCAGCCGGTCGTTCGGGGAGAGCGACCGCAGCACGCCGATCCGCGCGAACCGGGCCAGTTCGGGCGTCGGCTGCTCGCGGAACGAGCGGAACAGATCGCTGGCCTGCTCCAGTTCGCCGCGGGCGGGCGTGTACGCGGCCGCGGCCAGGCCGATGGCGAGACCCGACACCACCGGGTCGACGCCGCTGTGCAGCATCGCGCCCCAGATGACCAGGCAGAACGGCAGATAGATGAACCCGCTGCGGACGCCCAGACGCACCAGCACCAGCGTGAACGCGTAGACCGCGAGCGCCAGCAGCAGCGGGGCCAGCCGGAAGTCCTCGGTGTAGGCGGCGCCGATCACGATCAGCGCCACCACGTCGTCGACCACCGACACCGTGACCAGGAAGAGCCGCGCCTGCACGGGCACGTTCCGGCCGACCAGCGCGAGCAGGCCCAGCGCGAGGGCGGTGTCGGTCGACATCGCCGCGCCCCAGCCCGCCACACCCGGGCCGCCGTGGGTGAAGGCCAGATAGATGCCGATCGGCAGCATCATCCCGGCGATCCCGGCCAGCGCGGGCAGCACGAACCGCCGCCGGTCACGCAGGTCGCCCAGATCGAACTCGCGCCGCGCCTCGAGCCCGACGACCAGGAAGAACAGCGTCATCAGGCCGCTGTTGACCCATTCCCGCAGGCCCAGCTCGATGCCCTCGCCACCGAACCGGATGCTCAGCTCGGTGCTCCAGAACGACTCGTAGCTGCCGTCGGCGGTGTTGGCCCACAGCAGGGCGGCGACGATGGCCGCGACCAGCACCCCGGCGCTGCCGGCCTCGGTGCTGAGGAAATCCCGCAGCGGCGTCGTGACCTTGTGCGTCCACCTGGTCGTCGAGGTGGAGTCGCTGAGCTCGGTGGCGTCACTCACGGTCAAACCCAAGCACTTCGCGCCCCGCCTTTCCACCGTCTGTGACCAGCGTCCGTCAAGACCGGTTTCCCGTACGGCGGAAAGGTGTGCCCGCCATGAACATCGTTGAATGGATAAGATCCGGTGTCCAGGTTCGTGGAACGGATGCCGCGACCGCTCGGGGGGAGGCAGGTTGACCAGCACCGAAGATCTGCCGGCTCAGCTCTCCGACGCCCTCGACCAGCTCGCCCACGTGCGCCGGCAGCTCGACGGCCTGCGGACTCTGCACGAGGTCAGCCGGGCCGTGCACGCCAGCCTCGACCTCACGGCGACGATGGACGCGGTCGTGCACGGCGTCACCCGGGCCTCCGGCTTCGAGGTCGCGGTGATCAACGTGCTGCAGCCCGACGGTGACTTCATGGTCGTCTCGGCCGACGGCACCGACGAGATCCGCCGCTCGCTGCTCGGCACCCGCACCACGCCCGGCAACTGGGACGAGCTGTTCGCCAAGTCCGAGTCGTGGGGTGCGCTGCACTTCATCGGCCACGGCAACGCCATGCCCGACTCGATGATCGTCTGGACGTCGGACACGCTGCCCGTGCCCGCCGACCCCGAGGGCTGGCACCCCGACGACATGCTGCTGGCCCCACTCACCGCGCCCACCGGCGAACTGGTCGGGGTGCTCAGCGTCGACCTGCCCCTCGACGGCCGCCTGCCGGGGCCGGTGCAGCGCGAGATGCTCGAACTGTTCGCCCAGCACGCGTCGACCGCCGTGCACCACGCCCGCCTGCACCACGAGCTCGCCGAGAGCCGGGCCCGCCTGGCCCACGCCGCGACCCACGACCCGCTCACCGGGCTGGCCAACCGGGCGCTGCTGCGGGCCTTCACCGACGAGCTGGCCGGCCGGCCCGGCGCCGAGGTGGGCGTCATGGTGATCGACCTCGACGAGTTCAAGGCGATCAACGACGCGGGCGGTCACGACGCCGGCGACGAGGTGCTGCGCACGGTGGCCGGGCGGATGGCCTCGCTCGTACGGCCGGAAGATCTGCTGGCCCGGGCCGGTGGCGACGAGTTCATCGTCGTCGTGACCGGTGGTGACGTCGGGACGGTCCTGCGCGACACGGCCGAGCGGATCCACGCCGCGCTCACCGAGCCGATCGAGACCCGCGGCGGGCCGCGCAAGGTGGGCGCGAGCATCGGTCATGCGTACGGGGAAAGCTCTTCCGATTTCGCCCAGCTCGCCGCGGCGGCCGACGCCGACATGTACCGCACCAAGCAGCGCCACCGCGCGAAGCGTCCCTGGGTCGCCTAAACCGCCACGCGTAGCTGCTCGAGGCCGTTGAGCAGCAGGTCGAGGGTGAACTCGAACTCGGTCTGGCTGTCGCACCAGCCCAGCGTCGCCTCGCCCGCGTCGTGGATCTCCGAGGCGACCATCGCGGTGATGTGCGGCATCGCCTCGGCCATCGCGGCCAGCTCGGCCTCGGCCGCCTCCGGCTCGAAGTCGCCACCGGCCGCGGCCGGGCTGAAGATCTCTTGCGCGAACCCGAGCGGCATGCTGCCGAACGCGTGCAGCGCGCGGTGGGCCAGGTGGTAGGAGAAACCGGCCGCGACCAGGGTGCCGACGATGCCGTCGTAGTAGGCGTAGACGGTCGGCGGCACCGACGTGCTCGAGGCGATCAGGCCGGGCGCCCACGGATGCCGCAGCATCACCCGGCGGGCCAGCAGGAACTGCTCGCGCAGATGCCGCCGCCAGTCGCCGCCGTCGGCCGGCAACGCCCGGATCTCGCTCAGCACCGTCTCGACCACGCCGTCGAGCAGCGCCTTCTTCGCGGGCAGGTGGTAATAGAGCGACATCGCCTCGACGCCCAGGTCGGCCGCGAGCCGGCGCATCGTCAGGGCGGGGAGGCCGTCCCGGTCGACGAGCGCGACCGCCGCCGCGAGCACCCTGTCCCGGCTGAGCGGATTCCTGGTTGCCACGGCCGTACCTTACATCGTATGGTTCACCTTACAACGTAAGGGGGAATCATGATCCGTACGGCCCGCATCACCGGGCTCCTCTACCTCGCACTCGCCGTCGGCGGCGGCCTCGGCTTCCTGCTGATCCGCCCGCAGCTCTCCGACGGCGCCGCCACCATGGCCAACCTGGTCGCCGACCCCGCGCTGGCCCGCTGGGGCATCACGTTCGAACTGTTCACCGTGCTGGCCCAGGCGCTCGCCGCGGTCTGGTTCTTCCGCCTGTTCCGCGCCTCGGCGCCGGTCGCCGCGGGCGAGATCGCCGCGTTCGGCCTGGCCAACGCGTTCGCCATCCTGATCAGCGCCGCCCTGCTGGGCGCGGCCCTGACGGTGGCACAGTCGCCGTACGGCGACGCGGCCTCGACCGTGCAGACCCTCTACCTGGTGAGCGACCAGCTGTGGGCGGTCGGCGGCCTGTTCTTCGGGTTGTGGCTGATCCCGATGGGGTGGTGCGTGCTGCGCTCCGGCCTGATGCCGCGGGCCCTGGGCTGGGTCCTCATCCCCGGCGGTGTCGGCTACGTGCTGAGTGCCTTCCTGGCGTACGCGTTGCCGGACGCGCCGCTGGTCGCCGACCTGCTCGCCTATCCAGCGACGGTCGGCGAGTTCTGGATGATCGGCTACCTGCTCATCCTCGGCGTCCGGAGGCTTCCGGCCCTGGCTCCGGTTCCGGTGGGCGCCGCTTCGGCATGATGAGCGCCTTGGTCGCTGCGAAGTGGGGCGCGAACCCCTAAGGTGGGCCGCGTGCTGCTGAACGTGGAGCCGGTTCGTGTCCTCGGCGACCCCGACGAGCCGCGGTTGAGCTTCTCGGCCGACACCGAGACCAACCGCGAACGCCTTCTGCTCGTCGACGGCAAGCCCGCGTTCGAGCTGACGTTCTGGTGCGGCACCTGCCAGATCCTGTTCCAGCGGCAGGAGGGTTCCACCGAGACGTTCTCGCCCGAGGGCGACGACCCGGTCGAGGCGTTCGGATCGCTGCTGCCGCAAGGCGATTACCAGCCGTTGTCGCTCGAGATCCGGCCGCGGCTGGTGCAGCCCTCGGGCGCGGGCGACTACTTCGCCGAGGAACAGGTCGAGACGTGGGGCCTCGACTCGTTCTGGGGCCTGCCCGTCTACCCGCGCACCCCGTACTACCGGACGTTCGAAACCCCCGTCGACGGCGAGGCCCACTTCTACGAGTTCGTCGTGCCGATGGTTCCGCCGTCGTGGAACGAGCGGGCCCAGGTCGAGAAGTACGCGTCCGATCTGGAGTCGGGTGACGTGGCGACCGCGGTGGCGGTGTCGATCCTCGACGTGAGCGCCCCGGCCGGCGCCGACGGTCCCGACCACTACCAGCACTGGGCGCTCACCCACTTCCTGCTCGACGGACATCACCGCATGCAGGCGGCGGCCGAGACAGGCCATCCCGTACGCCTCCTGTCCCTCCTGGCCGTCGACTCCGGAACCGCGAGCCGGCCGATGGTCGAGCGCGTCCCCGCGCTGCGCGCCCAGGAACCGGGACGCCGGTGAACACCTGGGCGTTCGTCGCCGTGGTCGCGCTGGGGGCCATGTCGCCCGGGCCCGACTTCGCGCTGGTCGTGCGTCACTCGGTGGTCTCCGGCCGACGGCACGGCATGGCGACCGCGGCCGGGATCGCGGCCGGGGTGTTCGTGTGGGCGGCCGCCGCCGGCTCCGGTGTGGTGGCCCTGATCGCGTGGGCGCCCGACCTGCTGACCGGGCTGAAGCTGGTCGGTGCGGTCTACCTGCTCCACCTCGGCGTGAAGTCGTGGCGGGCGAAAGAGACCACCGAGCCGGTCGCCTCGTCCCACGCCTTCCGCGACGGCCTGCTGTGCAACGTGCTCAACCCCAAGGCGGCGGTGTTCTTCGTGGCGCTGCTTCCGCAGTTCCTGCCCGCATCGCCCGGACTGCTCGACACGGTGCTGCTCTCGGGCCTGGCCGTGCTGATATCGGCGGTCTGGTTCATGACGGTCGCCACGCTGGTGTCGTCCCTGCGGCGGTTGCTGGCGCGGGCGGCCGTGCGGCGCGCGATCGACCGGGTGACCGGCGTGGTGCTGATCGGCCTCGGCGTACGGCTGGCGGTCACCACCGCACGGTAAGGCTTTGTTCAGGCTCGGATGCGACGCTGTCGACATGCCTGTGATCGATGACTGGTGCCGGCGGTGGCTCGGCTCCGGAGCGGCGGAAACCCTGTTCGTCACCGGCCATCTGTCGCGGGTCGCGGGCGTCCGGCTCGAGGACGGCCGCGAGGTGGCCATCAAGGTGCGTGCGGCCGCCCCACGGCTGCGGGTGTGCACGGCCGTACAGAAAGCGTTGTGGGAGGCGGGTTTCCCGTGCCCTGAGCCGCTGGTCGGTCCGGTGCGGCTCGGCGGCTATGCGGCAACTGCGGAGACTCTGGTCGCGCCGGGCGGTCTGGGTCCGGAGGTTTCCCCGTACGCGGAACTGCTCGCCCGCCTGCTCTCCATCGCGCCCCCGCCGTCGGCCGTGGGAAGCCTGGCGCCGCACCCGCCGTGGACGGCCTGGGACCACGCCGGCCCCGTCGGCTCCCGGCCGAGCCCGGCGTCCGGCGGACTGTGGCCGCCCCCGGACGACCGCGACGGCGACCTCAACGCCCACCCGTCCTGGCTCGACGAGGTGGGCTCGCGGGCGCGGCGGCGGCTCTCGGCCCACGACGGCGCACCGGTGATCGGCCACGGTGACTGGGAGGCCCACAACGTCGGCGAGATCGTGCTCGACTGGGACAGCACGATCGCCGCACCCGAGGCGGTGATCGTCGGCCTGGCCGCCGCCGTGTGGGTGAGCGGCCTGCCTGGTCGGTCCGAGGGCGGGGCCACGGTCGACGAGTCGCAGGCCTTCCTCGACGCCTATCAGGGTGCGTCGGGCCGGCCCTGGACCGCCGATGAGATCGGGGCTGCCTGGGCCGCCGGGCTTTGGGTGCGGGCCTTCAACGCCAAGAAGGCCGAACTCGACAGCGACGATGCCGAGCCCCGCCGCTCCCCACTGACCGAGGCCGAGGCCGCCGAGCGGCTGCGGCTGGCGGCCGCCTGATCGCCCCTCGCGAGGCTCGGCGGGTCCCGATCTGGCGTGCCATGGGGTGTTTCGCGGGCGTGTGAGGTCTGCTGGGTGTGGCTCGCGAGTCGGCGTTCAAGGGCTCGCCCCCACAAGCCGGGGCCTAGGTGCTTGCAGCAGGCGTCCACGGCGCGGGCGCTGACGGGCGCTGATGAACGGTTGCCGGCACCACTACGATCGCGGGGTGACGACGGCCCTAGTTGAGCAAGAGGCAGCCCCGGCGCAGGCACCCAAGGCCGGTGTGCCGGACATCGTGCGCCGCCGCCTGGCCACGCTCGACAACTGGCTCAACCCGTACTCGTGGCTGGTGACCGGCTTTGTTGTCGTCATCGGGGCGCTGTTGCGGTTTCCGGGGCTGGGTGACCGCAAGGGTTACATCTTCGACGAGATCTACTATCCGACCGACGCCTGGGACATGCTCCAGCACGGGGTCGAGTGGGACGAGAAGACCAACGGCCCGGCGTACGTCGTTCATCCGCCCCTGGGGAAGTGGCTGATCGCCGCGGGGGAGGCGGTGTTCGGCAACAACGAGATCGGCTGGCGGGTGCCGGCCGCGGTGGCGGGCACGCTGATGATCCTCATTCTTGCGCGGGTCGCCTACCGGCTGTTCCACTCGGTGCTGCTGGCGGGGGCGGCCGGCCTGCTGATGGCGCTCGACGGGTTCCAGCTGGTGCTTTCGCGCACCTCCCTGCTCGACATCTTCCTCGGGTTGTTCATCCTGGCCGCGTTCGCCGCGATGGTGCTCGACCGTGACCACTACCGGCGGCATCTGCGGCGCAAGCTCGAAGGCGGCTACGACCCGGAGATGTCGTTCCGGGTGCCGGGCACGGTGCCGTGGTGGCTGCTCGTGGCCGGGGTGTTCTTCGGGCTGGCGCTCGGCGTGAAGTGGAGCGCGCTGTTCTTCCTGCCGTTCTTCGGCGGGCTTGTGCTCCTCTGGCGGTGGCAGGCCCGCCGGTCGGCCGGTGTTCGGAACCCGGTCAACACCGGCCTGCGGGCCGACATCGGCTGGGGGGTCACGAGCGTGGCCCTCACCCTGGTGTTCTATCTGGCCACCTGGACCGGCTGGTTCGTCACGAACACCGGCTACTTCCGGCACTACCGCGAAGCCAACGGCATGAGCGAGCCGCCGGTGCTGGGCGCGCTGCTCAACCTGTGGCATTACCACCAGGAGGCGTACGGCTTCCACAGCGGTCTCGACAAGCCGCACCCCTACCAGTCCTGGCCGTGGCAGTGGTTGCTGCTCGGCCGTCCGGTCGCGTTCGACTGGAACACCACCGGCAACTGCGGTGCGCCCAGTTGTGCCCGCGAGATTCTGCTGCTGGGCACTCCGCTGCTGTGGTGGTCGTTCCTGCCGGCGCTGGTCGGTCTGGTCTGGTTCGGGCTGGCCCGGCGCGACTGGCGGGCGTGGGCGATCTTCGTGCCGGCGTTCGCGGGTCTGGCGCCGTGGTTCTACTACGCGGTCAAGGACAGCCGGACGATGTTCTCGTTCTACGTGCTACCCGCGCTGCCGTTCCTGATCCTGGCCGTCGTCTACGTGCTCGGCGCGATCATGACGCCGCCCGAGGGCATGGCGAGCGGCAAGGCCCGCACCGATCGACAGCTGGTCGGGACGGTGGTGGCCGGGGCGTACGTCATCCTGGTGGCGCTCTGTTTCGCGTACTTCTTCCCGATCTTCACCAACCAGCTGATCCCGTACGAGGACTGGTCGTCCCGCATGTGGCTGGGCAGCCGCTGGATCTGACGGGAGCGCCCCGGTCAGACGCCGGAGCCCAGCTCACGGGCGAGATGGCCGGAGCGCCCCGGTCGCGGCCGCTTCCGCCAAGCGGTCACCCCCTCGTTGCCCGGGACGCTCCGATGTGGTCAGTGTGCGGCCAGAGGATCGCCGTGTCCTCAGCACGAAGCGCATTCCCGTACGCAATGAGCGCACTCCCACCGAGGCGCGACGCGCATTCCCGTACGCGATGAGCGCACTCCCACCGAGGCGCGACGCGCATTCCCGTACGCGATGAGCGCGCTCCCGCCGGTGAGACGCCCCCACGGAACGGGGCGTCATCCCGTACGCAATAAGCCGATTTTGCCGTTGATCCTGTGTGGCAGTCTGGGGAGATGCGCACGGTGTTCGACAGCGCCGCCCTCGCCGTCCCCGACCGTCTGGAGGCGTGGGAGAGCGCAACCTCGGCGTCGCTGATCCCGACCGAGATCGGCAGCCCCGACCCGCTCGCGTTCACCGCCCGCCTCGGGTTCGCGCCGCTCGGCGAGGCCCAGGTCACCGCCATGTCGTACACGTCGTTGTCGTCGCGGCGCTCACCCCGGACGATCCGCATCTCCGACCCCGAGTTCTATCAGGTCGCCCTGATCCGGGCCGGCCGGCAGTGCATCGACCAGGAGGGCGGCCGCGCCGTGCTGGGCGGCGGCGAGTTCGTGATCTACGACAGCTCCCGTCCGTTCGAGGCGGTCACCGGCGACGGCATCTCCGAGTCGACGATCCTGCAGTTCCCGAAGCGGCTGCTGCCCTTGGCGCCGGCCCAGGTCGCCCGGCTCTGCGCGATCCCGTTGCCGGGTGACCGCGGCGTCGGCCGGCTGCTCGCCCAGTTCCTCGTCACCGTGCAGGACGACCACGGCGACTACACCGAACGCGACGCCAAACGTCTCGGTGACACCGCGGTCGACCTCACCACCGCGATGCTCGCCCACCACCTCGAGCGCGACGACCCGCCGCTGCGGTCGCCCTCCCACCTGCTCTACCTGCAGGTCGTGTCGTTCGTCGAGAACAACCTGCACCGTCCCGGCCTCGGCCCGGCGACCGTCGCCGCCGCCCACCGGATCTCGCTGCGTTACCTGCACCGCATCTTCCAGCAGCACCACCACGTGAGCGTCAGCGCCCACATTCTTCAGCGCCGCATCGAGCGCGCCCGCCGCGACCTGATCGACCCCCGCTTCGCCCAGCACACGGTTGCCTCGATCGCGGCCCGGTGGGGGTTCGAGCGCCCGGCCGACTTCAGCCGCGCGTTCCGCCGCCACACCGGGGTCCCGCCCCACGAATACCGGCGCGGCTGACCGCTTCACTGCTGCTGGATGGCGTACGTGCCGTACCAGGTCGCCTGCACGTGCCGGGTGTAGACGCCGGGCACCTGCGCCGGTGCGGCCCGGTCCACGGTGTCACCCAGCCCCAGCTGGGACGCCCCGTTGAACCCCCAGCACCACAGCGAATAGTCGATCTTCGTGGCGCAGCTGTGCGCCCCGCCGGTCGTCAGCGTGAACCAGTCGGTGTCGGTGCCCACCTGGGCCGGTGTGTTCTGCTGCCCGCCGCTGCGGCCGAGCTGACCGTTGTTGTTGCTGCCCCAGCACCACAGCGAGCGGTCGGCCCGCAGCCCGCAGGTGTGGAAGCGGCCGGTCTGCACGTCCTGCCAGTCGGCGTCCGACCCGACCTGGGCCGGCGCCCACCGGTTGGTGGTGTCACCCGTGCCGAGCTGCCCGCGGTCGTTGACGCCCCAGCACCACAGCGTGTTGTCGGCCCGCACGGCGCAGGCCGACGAGTAGGCGCCGCTGACCCGTTTCCAGGTGGCCGAGCCGACCTGGGACGGGCTGGTGCGGCGGGCCACCGAGGTGTCGTTGATGCCGAGCCGGCCCCGGTCGTTGCTGCCCCAGCACCAGAGCGTGGCGTCGGTCTGGATCGCGCAGGTGAAGCTGTTGCCCGACGTGACCGCCGTCCAGACGTTCGCGCCCACCTTGCGCAGGGTCGCCGAGCCGCTCTGGGTGCCGATGCCGAGCTCGCCGTTGTCGTTCTCGCCCCAGCAGTAGAGCGACCGGTCGGTTCTGGTGCCGCAGACGTGGTAGTTGCCGATGCCCATGCTCGACCACGTCGTGACCGACGACCCGACCGTGGTGAACGTCGTCCGGGCGGTGTAGTCGTTCTGACCCAGCTGGCCCTGCCCGTTGTAGTCGGAACAGGCGGCCGTCCGGTCGGCGGCGATCGCGCAGATGTTGAGCCGGCCCGGCGCCGCCCGCCGCCAGGTGGTGACGCCGCCCAGCTGCTCGGGCGTGGTGACGGTGAGGCCGAGCTGGCCGCTGATGTTGTAGCCCCAGCACCACAGCCGGCCGGGGGCGCGGATGCCGCAGGTGTGCGCGACGCCGATGCCGATCTGGGTCCAGTCGGAGTCAGTGCCCACCCGTGTCGGTTCCTGGCGGGTGGCGGTGTCGCCGAACCCGGTCCGGCCCCGGTCACCCGATCCCCAGCACCACAGGCTTGCGTCCGTACGGGTGGCGCAGCTGTGCAGGGAGCTGGCGACCACAGTGGCCCAGTCGGTGGCCGAGCCGATCTGGGCCGGTTGCACCCGGGCGTTGGTGTCGCCGGTGATGCCGAGCTGGTAGTCGGTGTTGAAGCCCCAGCACCACAGCGTGCCGCCGGAGCGGATGGCGCAGGTGTGCAGCTCGCCGGCGCCGATCGCGGTCCAGACGCTGCCCGGGAGCGGCTCGGTCGGGCTGGTCCGGGTGGTGTAGTCGTTGACGCCCAGCTGGCCCTGCGAGTTCGCGCCCCAGCACCAGAGCGCGCCGGCCACGGTGATCGCGCAGGTGTGGTCGCGGCGGGTGCTGACGTCGCTGAACGTCGTGCCGGGCGAGATCTGCGAGGACACCGTACGGGCGGTGGTGTCGCCCTGCCCGAGCTGCCCGAGCGAGTTGTCGCCCCAGCACCAGAGCGTGCCGTCGGTGCGCAGGCCGCACGCGTGGCTGACCCCGGCCACGACCTTGTTCCAGTTGCTCAGCGCGCCGACCCGGGCCGGGGTGTTGCGGTCGGTGGTGTCGCCCTGGCCGAGCTGGCCCTTGGCGTTCGTGCCCCAGCACCAGAGCGTGCCGCCGGTCTGCACGCCGCAGCTGTAGCCGTACCCGGCGGTGACGTCGGTCCAGGTGGTGGCGCTGCCCCGGACCGCGCCGTACACGTAGTCGCTGACCGCGGCGTTGCCCAGCTCGCCGGTGTTGGAGGTGCCCCAGCACCAGAGGCCGCCGTTGTCGCGGATGGCGCAGCCGTGCGAGTTGCCGCCGACGACCTTGGTGTAGAGCTGCGCCGGGTTCGCCGACCGGACCGGGCTCAGCGCCGGCGTGGTGTTCATGCCCCAGCGGTAGAGCGGGCCGTTGGTCAGCGGGTCGGCGGCGGTGAACCCGGCCGCGGTCTGGGTCCGGGAAGTGAAGTCGGCCCGGGCCGGCGTCAGCAGGGCCGTGAGCACGAGCAGAGCGGCGATCAGGCCCGCCACGCCCGCGCGCCGCTTCACCCGAATCCCCCCGCCCGGTCCGTCTTCTACGCATATCGGACGGGAGAGGAGGTAACTGAGCGGAACACCGGGGAGGCCAGGCCTCCCCGGTGCCTCTGATTACGAGCGCCAGGTGTCGTTGACGGTCAGGGTGCAGGCGGTGCCGGTGTTGAGGGTGCGGTTCGAGCCGGTCTCCCAGGCCACCGTCGAGCCGTTCTTCTTGACGTACTTGTACTCGATCGCGGTGTTGGCCGGCAGGTTCACCGTGCCGCGCCAGACCGGGTAGGTCGCCGACGAGAGGGCCACGCCGCCGCTGGTGTTCCAGTTCGACAGCTCGGCCCGGTTGCCCAGGACGAACACGTTCTCGCCCCAGACCGTGGTCGCGTTGGCGGCGAAGGTCACGGCGACGGTCGAGCAACCCGTGGGAGGCGGCGTGGTGCCTCCGGTCGTGCGGGCATTGATGTGCAGCGCGAGCATCCCGCCGGCGGCCACGGTCGCGGTGAACTGACCCGAGGCATTGACGGTGTACGTCGTACCGGTGCAACTGCCCGACGAGAAGTCACCGTTCGCGACGTCGCAGTAGGTGCCGGCCGGCAGTGACGTGCTGAACGTGCGGTTGAGCGACCCGCCCCGGTTGAACACGGCGTACGCGTTGGCGCCGCGCCCGAACGCGATCTGGTTGCTGCCGTTGGACCACCAGTTGGTCAGCCCGGTGCCGTAGGACGCGTTGTGGAAGCCGACCATGTTCGCGGTCGTCCGCCAGCGGTGCTCACAGGCCCAGCCCGACGAGCAGTTGACCGCGCTGGTGGTGCCGTTGGACGAGGCCGGCGGGCCCGCGTCGGCGTTGCTGAACGTGAATGAGGACATCACCTGCGGGGTTCCGTACGGGTAGGCCAGCATGAACGCCTCGGACAGCCCGTAGTTGGTGCCGTCCTTGTAGGTCAGCTTGGCCCGCCCGTTGCGCTGGGTGTCGTGGTTGTCGATGAACGCCACCGCGTCGCCACTCGCGAGGAGCATCTGCGACGGCAGGTTCTGCAGGCCGGACAGGTTGCCGTCGCGGAACGCGTTGCCGACCACGTCGCCGTAGCGGAACTCGGTGACGTCGCCGATCCCGGTGTACTCCGACGGCGACGGCTCGCCCGCCCCGCCCTCGATCGTCTCCTGGAAGATGTACGGCGTCCCGTTGAGCCGGGAGTAGATGTTCTGCAGGTCGGCCACCGGCATGTGCTTGGCCGCGTCGACCCGGAAACCGTCGACCCCGAGCGAGATCAGATCATTGAGGTACGCGGCGAGCTTCCCCCGTACGTACTCGGCCTCGGTCTTGAGGTCCGACAGGTCGACCAGTTCGCAGTTCTGGACCTCCCAGCGGTCGCCGTAGTTGGCGATGTCGTCGTTGCCGTTGCGGCCGCAGTGGTGGAAGTCGTCGTTGCCGTAGGGCACGGCCGGGTAGCCGTAGTGGCTGTACGACGAGCCGGCCGAACCGCTGCCGGTGGACCCGCCGCCGGCCATGTGGTTGATCACCGCGTCGACATAGATCTTCACGCCGGCCGCGTGGCACGTGCTGACCATGTTCGCGAACGCGGCCCGGTCACCGCGGCGGGTCACCAGCTGGTAGCTGACCGGCTGGTAGTCCTGCCACCACGGGTAGCCCGAGCCGGGCAGCACGACGTGCTCCTGCGGCGGCGACACCTGCACGCCGCCGAAACCCTTGGGGCCGAGCACGTTCGTGCACTCGGAGGCGACCGACGCCCACGGCCATTCGAAGAGGTGGACGATCGTGTCCCGGGGACCGGGGTTGGCGTCGGCCTTGGCGTCGGCCTGTTCGGGGCGGCCGACCACCACCACCGCCACGAGTGCGGCCATCAGGGCCGCTATCAGCGGGGCGATTCGTTTCGTCTTCATGGGGGACTCCTTACTTGAGGTACGGGCCGTCGGACCCGACCTTGCCGGGGGCGGAACTGCCGAGGACGTACGCGCGGAGGTTGCCCTTGCCGCTGACGGCCGCGGTGAGGGTGCCGTTGGTGACGGTCTTGACGTCGCCGGTCACGGCATCGGTGTACGTGCCGTTGGGGATGCCGGTGAACGTGGCGCTGCCCGAGATGGTGACGAGCACGAAGCTGTCCGTACTGCCGCTCGTGTAGCGCCGTTTGAAGGCCATGTTTCCGCTGACGCCCTCGGTCGAGTACTGGCCCATCTGCAGGGCCGGGACGGCGCGGCGGATCTGGTTGAGCCGCTGGACGTGCTTGACCAGCGGCTTGGACAGCGTGGTGGCGACCGCGCCGGATGCGTTGCTGACCACGCCGTAGTCGCTCGTGGTGACGCTCCCGGCCACGTGATCGCCGTAGTAGGCGCGGCCGGTGGTGGCCAGGGGACAGGTCGGGCCGCAGTCGATGCGCTGGCCCGCCTGGAACTCGATCTCCGAGCCGTAGTACAGGGTCGGGATGCCGCGGAACGTCCACATCAGAGCCATGTTCTCGGCCCAGGCGTCGGTGCCGCCGTCATACCGTACGGAACTCTTGTTGGGCCCGTAGTCGTGCGAGTCGACATAGACCGCGTTGTAGGTGGCGTCGTTGACGGTGTCGTCCGAATCCTTTCCGTTGTGGAACGCGTTCGATGCCTCCCCGAAGTTCATGTGCATGCGCATGTCGATGATGTTCATGCCGCTGAACTGGCTGCGATCGGGTGCGTGGTAGCTGTTCCCGGTCAGGAAGGCGTTCGTGCTCGTGGGCTGGTTCGCCGTGCCCTGACCGTTCTCATAGTTGTACTGCTCGAGCGCGGCCTGGGTGTCGTCGGCGCTGTACTCCTTACGCTCCTTCCACGTGAAGAACTGGGCCGAGTGGTTGACCGAGCCACGGTTCCACTTGTCGTGCACGAAGGCGGCGACCTCACCGAACACGTAGAAGTCGCCGGCCTTCGTAGCGCCGTACTTCTGGGTCAGTTTCTGCTTGATGGCGGGCAGGAAGCGGCGGTTCCAGGTGACCCGCGGAATGTGGACGGCGGTGTCGATGCGGAAGCCGTCGACGCCCATCTCGATGTACCGGTTGTAGACGTCGATCAGGTATTGCTGGACGGTCGTGTTCTCGGTGTTGAAGTCGGCCAGGTCGTCGGCCAGCCAGCAGGAGCGGGCGTCCTCGCCCTCCCAGTTGCCGATCCAGCACTGGTGATAGAGGCTCGCCGGGAACATGCCGCTCGTGGGTGACGGCCACTGGCAGTTGTGGATCGTGTAACCCTCGGGGCTCTTCTGCCCGGTCGGCGTGCCCCAGTTGCGGCAGGTGTTGCCGGCCGGTTCCTCGGTGCTCCACAGATCCCCGTTGTACGCCCGGCCGGCGCTGTTCTCCTCCATCGGGTCGTACGCCTTGCCCGCGACCTTGGTGCTGTACATCCAGTCCCACTGGCCGTCCCGCGCGCCCCACACCTTCGGGACGGAGAGACCGTTGGCACCCCAGCGCGAGCTGTGGTTGTAGACGACGTCCTGATAGATCTTGATGCCCTTGGCGTGGGCCCGGTCGATCAGGTCCTGATAGGTGGCGCCGGCCGACTCGAGGCGCGTGTCGACGCGGTGGAAGTCCCAGCCGTGGTAGCCGTGGAAGTCGTAGTCGGAGCGGTTCAGCACGACCGGCGTGATCCACAGGGCCGAGAAGCCCAGGCCCTTGATGTAGTCGAGCTTGTCGATCAGGCCCTTGAAGTCGCCGCGGAACATGGGGTCGTTGTTGGCCGCGTTGCCCGAGCTGACGTGCTGGCTGCCGCCGCGGTTGTTGCTGGTGTCCCCGTCGGCGAACCGGGCCGTCATGACGAAGTAGATGCTCTCCTTGCGGGGGTCGCCGCCGAGCATCTCGCCGCTGCTGCTGCCTTCCGGGGGCACCGTCGGTGTCGGTGTCGGTGTCGGTGTCGGTTCTGTGCTCGTGCACGGATTCACATCTGACACGGCGCCGTTGTTGATGACGACCGTCCCGGCGCCGGTGTTGTAGTTGCGGCCCGAGTTGTTGTCCCAGGTGCCGGCGCCGTTGTTGAACGTGATCTGCAGGCTGGCGGTGGCGCTGAGCTCCTTCTTGCGCCAGCCGGTGCAGGCTGCATCCATGGAAATGCCGGGCACGGTGGTCCAGGCGCCGTTGTCCGCGGCGTAATGGATGTTGACCGTCGACCAGGCGGCCGGCGGCTTGTAATAGACGGTGGTCGTGGCGGCCGCGGCGGCGGGGACCACCGGGGCCAGGAGCAGCAGACTGGTAGGGACGGCCAGGAGCCATCGGGGTGGGGGCACGGATTCCTCCAACGACCTGGGGTTTCTTCCAACGACAGGTATCGCTGCATGGGAAGCCGGGGCACCTCCACTACCAGGGGCGGAACCGGTAGCAGGGACGTAATCCCGCGTTCACATTGGAACGGACCTTAGCAAGCGCTTGCAGCCGTTGGAAGAGTTTTCCGGCATGTTGCAAGCTGATGCCGGCTGACGGACATCGATCCGGGTCGCCTTGGTGTCCTTGCCGAAGCAGGAGCCCTGGACGAGCTCCCTGCCCTGACCGGGCACCGCACCCTGTCTTGATCCGTTCGTGTCCGGAGCGTGGCCGCCCCGCCGCGCCCCACGATTAGCGTCGCCCTCGTGAGCCCGCTGCCCACCCACGGCATGTCCCCGGTCCCGCTCCCACCGCCATACCGCCGAAGCCCCGCCTCCGTAGCCGCGGTGGTCGGCATCCTCGCGGTGCTCGCCGTGTGCGCGGTCCCGGTCTTCGGCTTCCTGGTCTACTGGTTCGCCGGTCCCGACTTGGACGAGCCGAAGAACGCCGCCGCGGCCTACTTGCAGCAGATCGAAGCGCGGGCCGACCGAAACGCGTACGGGATGCTCTGCTCGGACCTGCGCGCCGAAACCACGCCGGCCGAATTCACCGCCATGCTCGACGCCGCCCCGCGTCCCGCCCGCCATTCCGTGGGCCGGGCAGTCTTCCTCAACGAGCCCGGCACCAGCGCCGGCATCACGGTCCTCCTGACCAACCCCACGGGCGCAAGCCGAGCCCTGGACCTCTACCTGACCAGCGACAAGTCAGGTTGGCACATCTGCGGTGACACCCTCATCTAACTCCACGCTCGGCCGTCCCCGCAGAAGTGCCTCGCGCTCGGCATCCGGGATCGTCATCGTCTCGGCAAGCACCGCCGCGAGGGCATTCACTTGAGCGCTGTCGACATCGGCGTGGAACTGCCAAGAGATGTTCTCGTCGCGCGTGATGAGGTCGACGGCCATGCGCCCGCCACCGGAAGCCGTCGCGACCCGGACGTACCGCACCTGGTCGAGCGACATCTCAAGGGCGACCATGGCCAGCACCGGCCCGAGGCCGGCCGCGCCCTTCAATACGCCCGTTCCCTGCATCGGCTGGAAGCGGGCCTGGTGGATGATTTTGCCGGTGGACGTGGAGAACACGCCGCCGAGGTTCGCGCCGTCCTTGACCGCGAGCCGTCCACCCGCGGCCAGGACCGCCCGCGAGGTGTCGGTGAGTCGGTAGAGTCCCTGTGCCCCCGCGGCGGCGGTCCCGAGGGTGCCGATCACACTCGCCGAATTGCCGATCGTGGCGAGGATCGTGGAGATCCGCGGACGGTCGGCCGTCGGCACCAGACCGAAGTCGACCAACTCGTCCTTGAGCTCGGCGGGAACCTCGCCGAAGACGACGGCTATGCCGGGCAGGACCTCAGCCAGGACCATGGATCCGGCCAGCAAATCAGCGTCCGCGTCGATCGCGGCAAGCGAGTCGGTGTTCTCCGAAAGGTCCGGCATGAGGCCTCCTCTGATCAGGTGCGAAGCCAAGCTAGTGGTTGAGCACCTGGCGTCGGCGGAGCAACACAGGTCTACGTCGCACCCCGAACGGCTTGCGGACGAGGGCTGTTCGGTCAGGGGCGGTAGCTGGCTCGGATGTGGAAGCGCTCGCCCTGGGGCCCAGGATGCTCAGCAGCTCGACCGGGTTGTTGTCGGCGTTTCCGAACCAGTGGGGGAGTGCGTGTCGAACTCGGCCTGGGCCAATGGCAACAGCGGTTCCAGGCTCGGCCGGCGCTGTCCCGACTCGAGCCGGGACAGCGTGCTGATCGAGATGCCGGTTGTGGCGGCCAGGGCCGTCAGGGTGATGTCGCGTCGCTGCCTCAGCTCCCGCAGCCGCGGGCCGACCGACGTCAGTACGGCCTCCACGTCGTTGCTCATGGGGGCCACTCTGCCGTAACAGAGTCAGCCCTCGGCGGCCTCCTCGCGGGCCCACTCGCGCATCTCGACGTAGCGCTCCTTGCTGCGCCACAGGAAGAGGCGTACGAAGTCGTCGCCGATGGCGTTGTAGAGGGTGCACGCCGACTTGAAGTAGCGGCCGTACGTCAGGGTGTAGGCGAACGAGTTCCACAGGTTCGGCGTCAGGATTGTTGTCTCGTAGTCGTCGTGCCAGACCGACTGCCAGGCCGCCTCGTAGATCTCTGACGAGACCTCTTCGCGGCCCAGGTACTTGCTTCCCTCGTTGTCGCCCTCCCACCGGAAGTCCAGGTGCGCCATCGAGATCAGGTGGGGGATGTGCGTGCCGGGGTTGGCCGCGCTCTGGACGCGGGCGAACTTGAAGGCCTCGTCCCAGCTGCCGCCCCACTTGGGCAGCAGGCCCTCGTACATCTGCTTGTGCCCGTAGTAGTGACTCGGGTTGAGCTCGATCAGGTGGTGGAAGCGGCGCCACTCCTCCTCGGCGGGCAGCTGCCGGGCCCGGCCCAGGATGATCTTGTAGTGCCAGGCCTCGGCGCAGGTGGGGTCGCGTTCGAGGGCCTCGTCGAGGGAGTCCTCGGCCAGGGCCAGCCGCCGGAAGAAGACCGGCCAGGCGTCCGGGGGGACCTGGTCGGCGGTGGTGGTGCCGCGGACGTCCCACGCCCAGGAGATCGCGCGGGCGCCGCGGACCAGGCGGGGCAGCGGGTCGTCGGGGTCGCGGCGGATCACCTCGGGGATCCACTCCTCGACGCCGCGGGCGTCCGAGACGATCGACATGTAGTACATCAGCTCGTCGGTGTCGGCCCCGGCCAGGATCTTGCGGGCGGACACCCACTCCTGTTCCTCGAGGGCCTCGGCCAGCGACTCGCTGCCGTCGTCCCAGTAGTCCTGGATCTCGATGTCGTCGGCGCCGCCCGCGGGGCGCTCTTTCTTCTTGAAGAACCGCACAGCCGCGCAGCGTAGCGGTCATGATCACGTACGTCAGCCCCGCCGGGAGCGGCCTTTACGAATCGCAGGCGATGCCGTTTTTGTCGGGGTCCAGTTTGTGGCGGTCGGTGCCGTGCACGGTCAGGGACTTGAAGCCCTGCGCGGTCAGCCACGCGCACTTGTCGGTCACCGACGGGGGAAACGCCCACGGCACGCACTGCGTACGGGTGCCGTAGCCGTGGTCGCAGCCGTCGACGTTGGCCGGCACCGACACCGGGGCGGTGGGAGAGGCCAGCGCCGGCAACGGCTTCACCCCGGGCTGGGCGGCGAAGGTCTGGACGAAGGGCGCCGGGGCGGCCGAGGAGGCGGGCCGGGCCGAGAGGGTCACCGCGGTGGCGGCCGCGGCGACCCCCTCGGGTGCGGGGGACGCGGCGGCCGACGTCGACGTCGACGGGGCCGGGCGCGCGGGCGGTGCCGGAGCGGCAGAAACGGGGGCGGCGGAATCCGCGGCGGCGCGATCGGGACCGGGGCGCAGCGCGAGGAACAGCGCCACCACCGCGGCCAGCACGGCTACGACGACCGGGAGCACGCGGCGGGCCGTCATCCGACCTTCACCCACTTCGCCACCGACGGGACGCCGTTGGCGCCGACCACGAAGAGCATGTACCAGCCGGGTGGCGCCAGGTTGGGGTTGCTCGTCAGGTTGAGGCTGATCGTGGTGCCGGTGACGGTCATCGGCAGGTCGACGAAGCGCTGGTTCGGGTCGCTGGAGTGGGTCACGGCGGCCGGCCGGATCAGTTCCGCCTTCAGCACCGGCCCGTCCACCGTGATCGTGTTCGCACTCCCGTACGCCCAGGTGTTGTCGGGCATCGAGAGGATCTGCGGACGGGCGCCCTGGAACAGGTACGGCGGTGAGTACACCGACACGCGCATGTCGAACGTGCCGTCGCCGGGATTGTTGCCGACCGCCATCACGCGACCGTCGGGCAGCAGGAACGCCGACGAGTGGTAGCCGCGCGGCACCGGGTCGGTCGCCATGCCGGCCGTGAACGTGTTGGTCACCGGATCGAACATCGACGCCTCGTACACCGGGTCGGCCCGGTTGTGCAGAGCCCCACCGGTCTCGAACACCTTGCCGTCGGGCAGCAGCACCGCCGAGACGTACATCTTGCCCTGGCTCGGGGTCTGCCCGGCGCCGGTGGGCAGCAGCGGCCCGGCCGTGTAGACCGGCGCCGCCTGCTTGAGGTCGATCAGGTCGGTCAGCCGGTTGGCGTCGGGGTTGGTGTCGATGTTGCCGCCACCCATGGTGAGCACCCGCTGGTCCTGCGCGGGCGGCAGCAGCACGCTCATCGACTGGTCCCGCTCGTCCTTGTTCTGCAGGCCGGAGACGGGCGTGATGGTGTTGGCGTCGTAGTTGTAGATGGACGCACCGGTGCCGGGCAGGCCGTTGCCGAAGACGTGACTGCCCGTGTAGAAGAGCCGCCCGTCCTGCATCAGGATCATCGACGGGTAGAGGCCCCAGAAGCTCCACGTCTGGTTGGCCTCGTTCAGGCCCAGCCAGCGTTCCTGGCTCGCGTCGAAGTACTGCGTCGCGACCATGCCGGACGAGTTCTCGTTGAGCCCGCCCAGCGAGATCACGTCGCCGTTGCCGAGCACGGTGGCCGACGGGTACCACGAACCGGCCGTCATGTTGTTGACCCGCGAATAGCTGTTGGTGGCGGGGTCGAAGACGAACGAGTCGGGCAGGCCCTTGTAGCCGACTGTGCCGTCGGCCGACGGGTAGTCCTTGTTGCCGCCCATGACGAGCACCCGCCCGTCGGCCAGCTGCACGTGCCCGGCGCAGAACAGGTCGGCCGGTGTCGGCACGTCGGTGAAGGTGCCGGTCGAGGGCCGGTAGACCGCGGTCTTGAACGTGCCGGCCGCGAAGTCGTCGAGGTTGTTGCCCGAGCCCGCGACGAGCAGCACGTCACCGTTGTGCAGGACAACGGCGTGAATGGCCCGTACGGGGGTGTTGAACGGCATGACCTGCCAGACGCCCTTGGTGCAGGCCGTTCCGGCGGTGCAGGCCGTGGTTCCGGGGGCGGGTTGGGTGACGTCTTCCATCGTGTAGTCGTCGGTCCGCAGCGTGCCGGCGCCATAGATGGTGACACCCCAGACGATCTGGTCGGTGCCGGGCGGGACCTGCGGCGTACGGACGACCTGGTGCTGATAGCTGGTGGTGACGGGAAGCGTGGCCAGGTCGGTCCAGTAGACCCAGCCCTGCGCGACGTCGTGGCGGAACACTGTCATGACCGTGTTCGGCGTGGTCGTGGTGTACCAGACGCCGAGGTCGTACTGGTGGCCCGGCGTGACGGTGGGCGCGCACGACGCGTCTTCCAGCATCATCGCCTTGCGGTCGCCGGGGGCGGTCTGGGCGAGCGTGATCTGCATGGCCTTGGTGCCGGTGTGGGCCTGGGTGGTCACGTCGAACGTGTACGGCGAGTCGCCCCACCCGGAGCGTTCCCAGCAGACCGGGAAGCCGTCCCCGCCCATCGCCTCCAGGCCCCCGTTGGCGACCAGGTTGGCGCCCGCCGAGGCTGGAGGCGATGGCAGGGCCAGCGTGAGCAGGAGCGACAGAACGACCAGGATGCCGATGTCCCGGCGGTTACGCGCGCTGAGCCAAGGCCGGGGAGTCATGGGCGCCGCGCTTTGTAGATGACCCCGTCCAGGATCAGGAACCGCACCACGAACGAGATCAATAGCGTGACCAGGTTGGCGATCAGCACCCCGACGTGCAGACCCGAGACGAGCAGGGCCAGCAGCGGCACCCGCAGCACGAGGTCGGCGTTGCCGAGCACGAAGAACCGGCTGATCCGCCCGGCGAAGCTGCGATGCTGGCGGCGGTCGCGGTAGAGCAGAGTGTCGGTGAGCGCGAAGTTCCAGCCCACCGCGATGAGGTTGGCCAAAATCGCGGCCGGCACGTAATGCACACCGAGCACCGCGTGCAGGAACCACAGCGCGGCCTGGTTGGGCAGCAGCCCCGACACGCCGATCAGCGCGAAGACCAGCATCCGGGCCCGCTTGGCCCCGAACCGCAGGATGGCCAGGTGCTTGAGGAACCGGAAGCCCTCGCTCAGGCTCGACTTGGACTCGCCGGCGTGGCGCGGCTGGAACGCGTACGGGACCTCGACGATCCGCCCCGGCCGGTTGCGCACGATGAGCTCGAGCAGGATCTTGTAGCCCAGCGGACGCAGTTCGGAGGTCTCGAGCGAGCTCGTGCGGATCGCGAACAGGCCGCTCATCGGGTCGCTGACCTGCAGCAGGTTGTTCCGGAAGATCACCTTGGTGACGAGCGTGGACCCGCCCGAGACCAGGCGCCGGTAACCTCCGTCGAGGCCGGCCTTGCTGCTGCCCCCGCCCGCGTAGCGGCTGCCCACGACCAGGTCGGCGCCGTCGCGTTGCCCGGCTGCGACCAGCGTGGGCACGACCGAGGGCGGGTGCTGCAGATCGGCGTCCATCACGACGATCCACTCGCCTTGCGCGGCCCGCATGCCCTCGACCACGGCGCCGCCGAGCCCGCCGGTCGCGTGCTCCCGGTGGATCAGCTTGACCGGGATCGGGCACGTCGCGGCGGCGGCCTCGATGACGGCCGGGGTGTCGTCGGTGCTGTCGTCCACGAAGACGATCTCGGTGGTGCCCGCCGGCAGCGCCGCCACGAGCCGTTCCAGCAGCTCGGCGATGTTGTCGCGCTCGTTGTAGGTGGGCACGACGACGGTCTGCTTGACGGCCGTGGCGACCGGCAGCTCGCCCAGGGTGCCCCGCATCGTGGCCCGGACGGGCCCGGGGTCGGCGGTGATGGTCATGAGGGCTCCTTGGAAACCTGGCGAATCTCGATGACGCCGTCGGCCGGGCCGAACGACGCGATCACGGTGGAGTTCTCGAGCAGGGCGGACACCGTGGGCAGGGTTCCCGGGTCCTGCCGTACGGCCGGAGTGGAGACGATGTAGTCGACGTCGCGCCAGCCGCCGGGCAGCCGGGCCGCGACCTCGGAGTCGAGGTCGAGCTTGTAGAACCAGATCACCCGGTCCTGCGGGTAACCGGCGTTGACGCAGTCCAGCCACAGCACGTCGTCGACGACCACCGTGGAGGGCGGCTGCGCCCGCAGGTAACGGGCGGCTTCCACGTACGCCGCGTTGTCGTTCGCGGTCAGTGCCCGGCGATCGCCGACGTACCAGCGGGGTGCGACCACCGTGGCGGCGAGGACGACGGCCACGGCGATGACGGACCATCTCTGCCAGCTCTGGAAGCGCGAAACCACCCAGGCGAGCACACCGGCGACCGCGATCGCGAAGAACGGCAGCACCTGCACCACGTACATGGCCGGCAGGTAGCCGCCCGGGCGTAGTGCCACGGCGATGAGGATCGCGCCCGCCACCGCCACGGGACGCATCCGGCGAAGAACCAGCGCGGCCACGGTGGCGACGGCCCCGGCCACCAGCAGCACGCTGTCGTAGTAGAGCCAGGAGTGCAGCAGCGAGTTGGCGCCCGAGCCGGCCGTGAAGATGCTGCCCGAACCGGACCGCGAGCCGAGCTGGAACTGGATCGCCCCGAACAGCGACACGTGCCCCTCGCCCGGGAACAGTTCGCCGCGCAGCAGCGCATACAGCGGGTAGAAGCAGCCGACCAGCACCAGGCCGCTGGCGAAGGCGCCGAACGCCCACGGGCGGGTGGTGCTGCGGGCGGTGTTCTGCCACAGCGCCACCAGCACGGCGGGCAGGATGACCAGGATGGTCTCCTTGCTCAGCACCGCCACCGCGGCCGCGGCACCGGCCGCCGCGAAGTGCCACAGGTGTTTGCGCGGGGTGAGCGCCAGGGCCAGGGCGGCCAGGATCCACACCACCGCGAAACTGTCCAGGTAGATCTGCCGGCCCATGGTCAGGAAGAGCGGGGAGAGCCCGTACGTCAGGAGGCCCACCGCCGCGGCCCAGCGCGGCAGCCCGATCCGTCGGCCCACCACGTAGACGAGCAGCAGACCGGCCGCCTGCAGGGGCAGCATGGCCATGCGGCCCGCGGCCACCGCAAGCAGCCCCGGGGCGATCAGTCCGGGCAGCCAGGAACCGGCGGCCAGCTGGATCCAGGCGAGTGGCGGATGGTCGTACCAGTAGGTGTAGTGGGCGAGGCCCTTGCCGTGCTGCACCGCCCAGGCCTGCGCGAGGTAGGTGCCCTCGTCGTCGCTGGCGGTCGGGAAGCCGGCGATGTTCCACGCCAGCAGGGCCAGCACCACGGTGGTGAGGCCGACCGACAGGTAGAGGTCGGTGCGGTCCTTGCGGACCGGTGCGGCCGTTGAAGGCGCGGGCGCTGGTTCGACGAGCTCCAGGATGGTCATGCCGCGGCCTCAGCAGGGATGTGCGCGCCGACGTGCGCGGTCAGTTCCCAGTTGCGGCGGCCCGTGTACTCGCGCCACACCGCGCGCAGCGCCGCCGTGGACAGGACCAGGGCGTACGGGAAGGAACCGAGGACCAGCTTGGCGTAGTGGTGCCATCGGATGCGCAGGTCGTACTGCTGCCCGAAGTCGTGCAGGCCGACGATCTGGAACATCAGGGTGGCCGCCATCGGCAGCACCGGCAGGAAGGTGACCAGGGCGACGGAGACCGGCAGCTGGGCCCAGATCGCGATGGCGACGCCGAGCGGGATGACGACACCCGAGAAGGCCTGCAGGAACGGGCTGGTCAGCGTGTACCGGGCGAGCATGCGGGCCCGCCACGTGGGCAGCCGGCGCCATTCGCCCTTGCGCAGCACCTGCAGGAAGCCCTGGTGCCAGCGGGTGCGCTGCTTGAGCAGCGCGGTCACCGAGCCCGGTGTCTCCTCGCGGGTGACGATCGTCGAGTCGTACGCGACGACGACCTTCTTGCCCCGGCTGGACAACCGCACGCCGAGATCGCAGTCCTCGGCCAGGCAGGTGCCGTCCCAGCCGTTGGCCTCGCGCAGCACGTCGGAGCGCACGAACACGGTGTTGCCGCCGAGCGGGATGAACCCCTTCCGGGCGTGCAGATGCAGGCGGCTGCGGAACCAGAAGAAGTACTCCAGGCAGTTGTGCAGGCTGTACCAGCTGGAGTGGAAGTTGATCAGTTGGACGCCGCCCTGCACGACGTCGGCGCCGGTGGCCCGGAACGCGTGGTCGACGTGTTCGAGCAGCAGCGGGTGCACCTGGTCCTCGGCGTCGAAGACCCCGACCACATCACCCCGTACGTACGGCAGGGCCGTGTTGAGGGCGCGCGGCTTGTTCTTCTGCTCGTTGTGGTCGGTCACCACGAGGATCCGGCCCGGTGAGCCGGCCGCGACGCGGTTGGCCACCTCGGCCGTCTCCGGGTCGTCGTGCCCGACGATGATGATGATCTCGAAGGCCTCGTGGGTGGAGCGTAGGAGCCGCTCGACCGTGTGCTCGAGGACGGCTTTCTCGTGCCGGGCCGGCAGCAGCAGGGAGAAGGTCAGGTGTTGTTCCCCGTCGGGCGGGGCGAAGCGCGTGCCGGCGAGGGTCTCCGGCGTGCGCCAGGCATGCATGGTCCACCACAGGGTGACCGCGGCGAAGACCGCGAGCACCAAGGACACGGCAATCATGATGACGGCAGCCAATGTCATGGCCTCTTCCCAGGAATCTCTGGCGGGCCCCACCCCCGCCGGACAGAAAGACCCTAACCGGGTTCGCCTCGTACCTATCAAGTGGACTGTCGGGGGTTTTACAGCTCGCCGGAAAGCGTTATCCGATCAGAAATACCGGCGCAACACGGCGTCCGTCATGTCCGCTTCGGCCGGTCTTTCGCGCGCCGGGATTCCTTACTGCACAACGGGATCCCGGCGCAACGGACCGTTCCGCCGAATCATTGATTCCAATGTGTTACGGAGCCGGATCCGATGTGGAACGGCGAAACATCTGTCGTTTCCGGCTCTTCGCCAGGGCGGTGCCGAGCAGTTCCCTTTTATTCGGCCGGTGGCTGTGACGCGACCAATCGAAGAGCGAATCGTGAATAACCGAGCCGTTCGAAGGTGGCCGCCATCGGGGTATTCGTGCTGTCGGTGTCGGCCCGGATCGTCGTCGCCCCCTCGGCGGCGAGGATCCACGTGGTCTCGGCGAGCAGATCCGCCGCGTAGCCGTGGCCGCGCTGCGACGGCAGCACGCCGATATAGCCGACCACCGGGCCGCCGGCGTTGGCCGACGGCAGCGCGCACCCGACCAGCGCTCCCGACCGGTCGTAGGCGAGCCGCCACAGCTGCCGCGGCCCGGGCATCATCTTGTAGTCCTCGACGTCTTCGAGGGCCTGGGCGCGGGCTCCCTGGCGAGCGACGCCCTCGCGGGTGGCGACGTCGAGGCTGCCCACCGAGATCTGTTCGAACGCGTCGGCGAACGCGTCGTCGCCGGCGGGCTCGAACCGCAGCCGCGAGGAGCGGTCGGGCAGCGGGTCGTCGGCCGTCCACTGGTAGCGGTAGCGCTCGTTGACCGTGGTGAGCCCGGCCTCGGCGGCGGCCCGCAGCCGCAGGGCGATGTCGGGATCGTCGCGCTGGGACGGCACGGTGAAGATGTGGTACTCGGCCGGTGGCGGCACCTGCCGGATGAGCTCGGCCCACACAGCGACCGGATCGGGGACGGCGGCCCAGAGCCGGTCGAGGGCCAGGGGCCGGTCACCGGCGGGGAATCCCCACCAGACCGCGAGGCCGGTCAGGGTGTCGCCGTCGAATGCCAGCCAGGTCCACTCGTGGCGGTAGCTGCCGGCCGCGAGATGGTCGAGGAAACGTTCGGGGGTGGCGGTGTCGACCGACGGTTCGGCCAGACAGGTCAGGACAAGGTCGAGATCGTGCTCGGCCATGGTGCGGAACAACAAGAAAGCCTCCATGCGAGAACCGGTGCGTACACGGCACTCCTCCTTTCCTGTTGGGCCGCGCGAAACGACGCGCTGCGACTCCTCCGGACGGGCCCGATGATGCCCGGAACCCGGCCGGGCCGCATCCGATTAACCGGGCAGCAGCGCGCGGTGCAGGTCGGTGGGGGAGAGCGGCCCGCTTTCCCGGGCGGCCAGCCAGGCGGCGGCCGCAGCCGGGTCGTGGCTCGTCGTGGTCGCGACACCCCGGCCGCGCAGGATGGCCCGCACGGCGTCCCGCACCGGAGTGTCCGAGCTGAGCAGGCTGCCGGCCAGCACCACCGGCCCGTCGGCCCCGAGCTCGTCCAGCGTCTGGATCAGCTCGGCCGCCGCGTCCGAGGTGATCGACCGGGCGATCGGATCGGCCTCGCGGGCCAGCCGGCACACCAGAGGCGCGAGCGCGTCGATCTCGGTGAACGGCAGCGCCTGGGCCCAGCCGATCATCTCGTCGGCCGAGCGGACACCGGCCTGGGCCGCGATCTCGGACGCGAAGGGTGACGGCCATCGGCGTACGGCCGTGCGCAGTGCCGTCAGCCCGATCCAGCGCCCCGACCCGAAGTCGCCCAGCAGCCAGCCGTTGCCGTCGACCGTGCGCACCACCCGATCGCCGCTGACCTCGGCCGCGATGGCGCCGGTGCCCGCGATCAGCACCACCCCCGAACCCGCGTGGCTGCCCGCCGCGAAGGCCGTGACCGCGTCGCCGACCATCGCCATCGGGCACGTCAGACCAAGACCTTCCCAGACCTTCCCGTACGCGGTGAGCCCGTTGTCGCGGGCCAGTGCGCTCGCCCCGGCCACGCCCAGCACGCCCCGCACGACCCGCTCGGCCGGCAACCCGCCGAGGGCCGCCCGCAGCGCCTTGCCCAGCGAGTAGGCCGCCGCCGTGGCGCCGGTGGTGAGCGGGTTGCCGGCCCCGGCCGACCCCCGCCCCACGATCTCGCCCCGCAGGGTGGCCACGACCACTTTGGACGAGGTGCCACCGGCGTCCGCACCCACAACCAGCTCCATGGCTGGAAATCGAAACATAGGAAACAGTTATTGACTAGAGGCGTCGACGGTCGTAATTTTCATCGGCAACAGCATCTGATGAAAAGGATGACCGACGTGACCGGTGAGAGCGGAGGCCTGCTCGGCCGCCTGCGCATGGAGGGCCAGCAGATGCCGGAGGCCCTGGCGCGCATCGCCGAGACGATCCTGGCCGACCCCGAGACCGCGGCCCACGCCAGCATCGTCGACCTGGCCGAACGGTCGGGCACCTCGACGGCGACCGTGACCCGGTTCAGCCGCACCCTCGGTTTCAAGGGCTACGCCAACCTGCGCGTCGCCATCGCGACCGAGACCGGCCGGGCCGAGCAGGCCCGCTGGGAGACCGACATCAGCGGCGACATCGCGCCCGGCGACCCCCTGGCCGACGTGCTCGGCGTGGTCACCGCGGCCGACACCCGGGCCATCCAGGGCACCGCGGCCGGGCTCGACGTGACCGCGGTCGAGCGGGTGGCCGAGGCGATCGCCGGCGCCAAGCGGGTCGAGATCTTCGGGCTCGGCTCCAGCGGGACGGCCGCCCGCGAGATGGCCTTCCGGCTCGAGCGCATCCGGGTGCCGGTCTGGTTCCGTACGGATTCGCACACCGCGCTCACGAACGCCGCCCTGACGCTGCCGGGGGACGTGGCCATCGGCCTGAGCCACTCCGGGCGTACGCGGGAAGTGATCGAAACGCTGGCCGAGGCGGCCGACCACGGCGCGCTCACCGTCGCCGTGACGAGCTTCAGCCGCTCGCCGCTGGCCGAGATCGCCGACGTCGTGTTCACCACCGCCGTGCAGGAGACCACGTTCCGGCTGGCCGCGCTCTCCGCCCTGCACTCCCAGCTGCTGATCCTCGACCTGATCTATGTCGCGGTCGCGCAGCGCACCTTCGAGCGGACCGCCGACGCGCTGGAGCTGACCGTGCGCGCGGTCGACGCCCACCGCCTCCCCGAGAAGATCCCCTCCCGCAAGCGCGGGCGCCCTGATCCCCGCGCCCAGACCGAGCGCGGGCGCCCTGATCCCCGCGCCCAGACCGAGCGCGGGCGCCCTGATCCCCGCGCCCAGACCGAGCGCGGGCGCCCTGATCCCCGCGCTCAGACCGAGCGCGGGCGTTCGAAAGGACAGCCGTGAGCGTCACCAGCACTGAGTACCTGTCTCGGATCCAGGCCGCTGTCGAGAAGGTCGGCAACGGTCAGGCCGAGGCCAAACAGCAGGCCGCCGAACTCCTGGCGTCGGCCGTTCTCAACGGGGGAGTGATCCAGGCCTTCGGCTGCGGGCACTCCGAGGCGCTGGCCATGGAGATCGCCGGTCGGGCGGGGGGACTGGTGCCCACCAACCGGATCGCCCTGCGCGACATCGTCCTCTACGGCGGGGAGCCCATCGAAGCCCTGGCCGACCCGACCGTCGAGCGCAAGACCGGCATCGCGCACCGGCTCTACGAGCTGGCCCCGATCAAGCCCGACGACGTCTTCGTCATCGCCTCCAACTCCGGCATCAACGGCGCCGTCGTCGAGATGGCGCTGCTGGTCAAGGAGCGGGGCCACAAGCTGATCGCGATCACCTCGGCCGAGCACTCGGCGGGCGTCGAGTCGCGGCACCCGAGCGGGCGCAAGCTCGGCGAGATCGCCGACGTGGTGCTCGACAACGGCGCCCCGTACGGCGATGCCACGATCCCGCTGCCCGGCGGGGGAGCGGTCGGCGCCGTCTCGTCGATCACCGCGGCCCTGCTGGCCCAGCAGATCGTCACCGACGTCGTCGCCCGCCTGATCGACGCGGGGATCACCCCGCCCGTCTACCTGTCGGACAACGTGCCCGGCGGCAAGGAACACAACGCAGAGATCGAGGCGCGGTACGCCGGGCGCATCCGGCGCACCGCATAGGAAGAGAGCCCTGTGATGAACCCTGATTCCCAGCTCAAACCATATCCCACACGACGAACGCTCCTCCGTACGGCCGGTATCGCCGCTGTCGCCGTGCCCGCGCTCGCCGGCTGTGTGACGTCCGGCTCCGACGACAAACCGGCGGCCGACAGCGGCGCCGAGAAGACCGCCGACAATCCCCTGGGCGTGAAGGCCGACGCCCCGCTCGAGGTGGTCGTCTTCAAGGGCGGCTACGGCGACGACTACGCGGTCAAGGCCGAGGCCAAGTACACCGAGAAGTACCCGCAGGCCAAGGTCGACCACAAGGGCCTGCAGAAGGTCGGCGAGGCCATGCAGCCCCGCTTCGTCGGCGGCAACCCGCCCGACGTGGTCGACAACACCGGCGCCGGCCGCCTCGACATCGGCACCCTGGTCAGCGCGAACCAGGTGAGCGACCTGGCCGACCTGCTCGACGCCCCCAGCCTCGACCAGGAGGGCAAGAAGGTCCGCGACACGCTGCTGCCCGGTGTGATCGAGGACGGCACGTTCGGGGGCAAGACCGTCGCGCTCAACTTCACGTACACGGTCTGGGGTCTCTGGTATTCCAAGCCGCTGTTCGCCGAGCGCGGCTGGACCTACCCGAAGACGTGGGACGAGATGCTCGCCCTCTGCGCCACGATCAAGAAGGCCGGCCTCGCCCCCTGGACCTACCAGGGCAAATACCCCGAGTACATGAACGACCCGCTGCTCACCATGGCGGCCAAGGCGGGCGGGCTCGACCTGGTCAAGGCGGTCGACAACCTGCAGCCCGACGCCTGGAAGCAGGAGGGTCTGGTGCAGGCGGCGACCGCGTTCGCCGAGCTGGCCGGACAGGGCTACCTGATGAGCGGCTCCGAGGCGCTCTCGCACACCGAGTCGCAGGCCGCCTGGTGCCAGAAGAAGGCGGCGTTCATCCCGTGCGGGTCGTGGCTCGAGAGCGAGCAGAAGGGCGTGGCGCCCGACGGCTTCGACATGGTGATGGGCACGGTCCCCGCGCTCGGCGGCTCGGACAAGCTCCCGGTCACCGCGGTGCAGGCTGCCAGCAGCGAGTCGTTCCTGGTGCCGGCCAAGGCCAAGAACGCGGCCGGCGGCAAGGAATACCTGCGCATGTTGTTCTCGAAGGCCTCGGCCACGGCGTTCGCCGAGGCCAACAGCACCCTGCCGGCCGTGGCCGGGGCGACCGACGGGCTCACCCTCTCGTCCGGTCTGGGCTCGGTGCGGGACGCGGTGACGGCGGCCAGGACCGACACGCTCGCCTTCAAGTTCCGTACGTGGTACGGCCCGCTCGCCAAGGCGGCCGACGACGCGACCGGCGAGCTGATCAACAAGCGGATCTCGCCCGCCGACTGGTCGACGCGGATCCAGAAGGCGGCCGACGCCCTCGCCAAGGACTCCACCGTCACGAAGTACACACGCTGATGCGGCACGGCCGCTGGCGGTTCCTGCTCGGCGCGCTGGTGCCGGCCCTGGTGCTGCACGTCGTCTTCGTGCTGTCGCCGTACGCGCAGGCGTTCTGGCTCTCGCTGACCGACTGGACCGGGGTGGCCGGCGAGGCGCGGTTCGTCGGGGTGGACAATTTTGTCCGCCTCGGCGGCGACTCCCTGTTTCTCGACGCGGTGCGCAACAACCTGGTCATCCTGGCCGTGGTGCCGCTCGTGACGATCGCGATCGGGCTGTTCCTGGCCTCGATGCTGCGCAGTTCCTCGGCGCGGGTGGGGCAGGGCTACCGCATTGTCTATTTCTTTCCGCAGCTGCTGTCGCTCGTGGTGATCGCGGTGCTGTGGAGTTTCGTCTACAACCCGAACACCGGCCTGCTGAATTCGGGACTGCGCGCGGTCGGCCTCGGCGGTCTCGCGCAATCGTGGCTGGCCGAGCCGGCGTGGGCACTGATCGCCGTGATGGCGGTGCTGGTGTGGTCGTCGGTCGGCTTCTACGTGGTGCTGTTCAGCGCGGCCATCGAGGGCATTCCGGTCGAGCTGTTCGAGGCGGCGAAACTCGACGGCGCCGGCCGGTGGGCCACGTTCTGGAGCGTCACTCTGCCGCTGGTCCGCGAATCGGTGCAGGTCGCGTTCGTTTATCTGGGCATCGCGGCGCTGGACGCCTTCGCCGTCGTCCAGGTGATGACCGTCGGGCCGGGCGGACCGGACGGCGCGACCGAGGTGATCGGGCTCTCGCTGTACCGGACCGCGTTCTCGTACGGGAAATTCGGTTATGCCTCGGCCATGGGGGTGGCGCTGTTCTTCGCCACGCTGACCCTGGCCGTGCTCGCCCTCCGGTCAGGTCGCAAGGAACGGTTGGAGATGGCATGACCGTGCTCAAGGACCGCCCCGCCGTGCATACGGCCGCGCCCTTGCCGGTGAAGCAGGCGAGGCCGAATCCGCTGCCACACATCGCGATGTTCTGCTGGGCCGTGGTCACCGCGTTGCCGCTGCTCTGGGCGGTGGTGAGCTCGTTCAAGTCGGACAACGAGATCCTCAACGAACCGTGGTCGCCGCCGTCGTCGCTGCGGTTCGAGAACTGGGAACGGGCCTGGACCGCGGCCAGCATCGGGCGCTATTTCCTCAACAGCCTGATCGTGGTCGGGGGTGCGTTGCTCCTCACCATGCTGCTCGGATCCTTGGTCGCTTATGCGCTGGCCCGGTACGAATTCCGCGGCAACCGGATCATCTACTACGTCTTCATCACCGCGATGTTCTTCCCCGTGTTCCTGGCGCTGGTCCCGCTCTTCTTCGTCGTGCAGCAGCTGGGACTGCTCGGCACCTATCCGGGGCTGATTCTGGTCTACGCGGCGTACGCGGTGCCGTTCACGGTTTTCTTCCTGCATTCCTTCTTCCGTACGCTCCCCAGCGAGATCGCCGAGGCCGCTTTCCTCGACGGCTGCTCGCACGGCGCGGTGTTCTTCCGCGTGATGCTGCCGCTGGCCCGTCCCGGGCTGTTCGCGGTCGGCATCTTCAATTTCCTCGGGCTCTGGAACCAGTACCTTCTGCCGCTGGTTCTCAATCCCGACCCGGACCGGTACGTCCTGGCGCAGGGCCTGGCCGCCCTGTCGGTCAGCCAGGGGTATCGCAGCGACTGGAGCGGCCTGTTCGCCGGCCTCACGATTGCCATGTTGCCGGTGCTCATCGCCTACGTCGCTTTTCAGCGCCACATCCGTGCCGGTATGACCGCCGGCGCGGTCAAGTGACGACGAGCCGTTTTCGCGGCCGGTAACTCGAGACTGTCCGCGGGAACGGCTCGCACCCATCCCCATTCCTCTTTGGGAGGAGTCTGCTCGTGAAGATCGACAGACGTCAATTCGCGGCCGCCATGGTCGCGGTCCTGGCCGGAGCGGGCGCCGTTGCCCTCTCGTCGGAACCGGCCAAGGCCGCCGACTGCGGCTACCTGTTCGACGACTTCCACTACAACTCGTCCGCCGACCCCGCGCTGACCGCCAACGGCTGGACCCCGCGCAGCTACCAGGGCGGACCGGGCGTGCCCGGCGCGAACTGGTCCCCGAACAACATCACCTTCCCCACCACCGACGGTCAGAAGGTTCTGCAGCTGACCGCCTCGACCGACGGCACCGGCGCCGGCACCAACCACGCCGAGCTCTACTCGACCCAGAAGCGCTACCTGGAAGGCACCTACGCCAGCCGGGTGCGGTTCACCGACACGCCGGTCAGCGGGAACGACGGCGACCACATCAACCAGACCTTCTTCACGATCAGCCCGCTCAGCGGCGACCTCGACCCCACCTACAGCGAGCTGGACATCAGCGAGTACCTGCCCAACGGCGGGTGGGGCGAGCAGGGCCCGATCAACTACCAGACAACCTGGTACACCTATCGCAACGAGCCCTGGTACGCCGACAACCTGCACTCCGAGCAGCGCTCGTCGCTGGCCGGCTGGCACGACCTGGTGGCGCAGGTGGCCAACGGGCACGTCGTCTACTACATCGACGGCGTGCAGGTCGGCGACCACGGCGGCAAGTACTTCCCGCGCCAGACGATGACGATCAACTGGAACCTGTGGTTCATCGACACGGCGACGCACACCGGCGGTCTCTCGACGTACGTGGAGCAGGTCGACTGGGTGTTGTTCGCCAAGAACCAGGTGCTCTCGCCGTCGCAGGTGACGTCGCAGACCTCCGGTTACCGAACGGCGGGCAGCCGGTTCGTCGACACGGTGGCGTCGACCGGCGGGTGCACCACCAACCCGCCGACGACTCCGCCCACCACGCCCCCGACGACTCCGCCCACGACACCCCCGACGACTCCGCCGGGAACCTCGTGCGCCGACTCGCCGAACTGGGCCTTCAGCTCGGTCTACACCGGCGGCAACCTGGTGAAGCACGAGAAGAGCAAGTACGGCGACCCGAACGGCCCCAAGTCGGGTGAGGGTGTGCACCTGTGGCGCGCCCGCTACTGGACACAGGGTTCGGAACCGGGCTGGACCGAGCAGTGGCAGGACCTCGGCCGCTGCTGACGCGTTAACCTGGGGGAAGCGGGGTCTTCGGGCCCCGCTTTCTCACGTCCCTGAGGAGCCGTTTCCGTGGCCGTTTCCGTTTTCGACCTGTTCTCGGTAGGCATCGGACCGTCCAGCTCACACACGGTCGGACCGATGCGCGCCGCCCGCATGTTCTCGGAGCTGCTCGACGGCCGGGCCGCCCTGGTGCGGGCCGAGCTGTTCGGCTCGCTCGGCGCGACCGGGCACGGGCACGGAACCCCCAAGGCGGTGCTGCTCGGGCTCGAGGGCGCCGAACCGGAGACGGTCGACGTCTCGACCGCCGACGAGCGGGCCGCGGCGATCCACGAGCGGGGTGGTTTCGCCCGCGGCGGGTCGATCGTCCAGGTCGACCTCGTGCTGCACCGGCGGCGCACCCTCCCCGGGCATCCCAACGGCATGACCTTCACCGCGTACGACGGCGCCGGCGCGGAGATCCTGCGGAAGACGTACTACTCGGTGGGCGGCGGATTCGTGCTCGACGAGTCGGGCCTGGTGCGGGCCGACACGACGCCGCTGCCGCACCCGTTCTCCAGCGGCGCCGACCTGCTCGGCCTGACCTCGTCCACCGGACTGTCGATCTCACGGCTGATGCTGGTCAACGAGTCGGCGTGGCGGGCGCCGGCCGAGACCCGGGCCGGGCTCCTGGAGATCTGGCGGGTCATGCGGGACTGTGTGGCGGCCGGGCTCGAGGCCGAGGGTGTGCTGCCCGGCGGCCTCAAGGTGCGCCGGCGGGCGGCGGCCACGGCCCGCCAGCTGCGGGCGGCCGGCAAGCCGGTCGAACACTCGATGGAGTGGCTGACCGCGTACGCGATGGCCGTGAACGAGGAGAACGCGGCGGGCGGCCGGGTCGTCACGGCGCCGACCAACGGCGCGGCCGGCATCATCCCGGCGGTTCTGCACTATTACACGAACTTCGTCCCCGGCGCCGACGACGAGGGCGTGGTCCGGTTCCTGCTGGCGGCCGGGGCGATCGGCCTGCTCTTCAAGGAGAACGCCTCGATCTCCGGCGCCGAGGTGGGCTGCCAGGGCGAGGTGGGTTCGGCGTGCGCGATGGCCGCGGCCGGGCTGGCCGAGGTGCTGGGCGGCACACCCGAGCAGGTGGAGAATGCGGCCGAGATCGGCATGGAGCACAACCTGGGCCTGACCTGCGATCCGGTGGGCGGCCTGGTGCAGATCCCGTGCATCGAGCGCAACGGCATGGCCGCGGTCAAGGCGGTCACGGCGGCCCGGATGGCCCTGCGCGGCGACGGCCGCCACCACGTCTCCCTCGACAAGGTCATCAAGACCATGAAGGAGACCGGGGCCGACATGAAGGTCAAGTACAAGGAGACGGCGCGGGGCGGCCTGGCCGTCAACGTCATCGAATGCTGACCATTTGTTCGTGACCCGAACATCACCGCGGGTGGTCGAGGTTGATTCCGTTTGCCAGGATCTTCGCGTGCCCCGCTCCCGGTCCGTCCCGCGCCCGCGTGATGCCACCGGTTTGCCCTGGTGGCGCCGCCTCCGATCCGGCGCCCCTTCGATCCCCGCCGCTTCCTCGCCCTCCCGTGCTTCCTCGCCCTCCCGCGCTTCTCTGTCCTCCGCCTCGCCGGGCCGGGGTTCGCGCTGGCGGGCGCGGTTGCGGCTGCCGCTGGTGCTGGTCGTGGGGCTGGGCCTGGCCGCGATCGGTCTGCACGGGCGCTTTCCCGATCCGCGTGACTTCCTGGGCGCGTTCACCGGCGCCAACTACTGGTGGGTCGCCCTGGCGGCCGCGCTGCAGGTGGTCTCGCTGGCCGCTTTCGCCGGGCAGCAGAGACAGATCCTGAGAGCTTTCGGCGTACGCGTGAGCGCCGGTTACGCCATGGCGGTCACCCTGGCCCGCACCGCCATCTCCATCTCGATGCCGGTGGGCTCCGCGGTCTCGGCCGGATACGCGGGCCGGCAATACCTGCGCACGGGCGCCTCCAAGGAGACCACGGCCGCCTCGCTGATCGTCTCCGGTCTGGCCTCGATCGGCGGCCTGGCCCTGCTCTACCTGGTCGGGGCGGCCGCCCTGCTGACCCGCGACCCTCACTTGCTGGCCGGAGCGCAGCCGCTCGCGGTGGTCGGCGGCCTGATCGTCCTCACCGCGGCGGCGGCCGTCGGGGGCCGCCGCCTGATGCGCCGCCCCGCCGGCCCGTCCCGTCCGCGCTCCGACGGCCGGGCCGCCGCGTGGTTCCGCCGCCTGCTGAGCTCGGCCCGCGAGGCCTGGCAGGCGGGCGCCGCCCTGCGGGCCCGGGAGTGGATCGTCGGCGCCCTCTACTACGCGGTCAACTGGCTGACCGACCTGCTCTGCCTGGTCGCGACGTGTCACGCGGTCGGCCTGCCGGTGGGCCTGACCACGCTGGCCGGCATCTACCTGGGCGTGCAGATCGTGCGCCAGGTCCCCCTGACCCCCGGCGGCGTCGGCGTGATCGACACGGCCCTGGTCGCCGGCCTGACCGCCGCCGGAGCCACCACAGCCACCGCCGCCGCGGCGGTCGTCGTCTACCGCCTCATCTCCTGCTGGCTGCTCCTGCCCGCCGGCGGGGCGGCCGCCCTCTGGCTACGCCGCGACCCAGCCCCCGTTGCCCCCTGACGGCCGCGCCCGACGTCCGTTCCGCGGCCGCGCCCGACGTCCGTTCCGTGGCCGCGCCCGACGTCCGTTCCGTGGCCGCGCCCGTCCTCCGCGTTCTGCGGCCGTGCCTGGCTTTGCGCTGGTCGGGTCGGGGGTTACGGCTGTTTGCGGCGGCGGTGGGCGGCCTTGAGATGGGACTTGTCGGGGCGGGGCATGCCGCCCATGCGCAGCAGGACGCCGCGGCGGGTCTCGGCGGCCACTCGGGTCTGGGGGTGGGTGGCGCCGAGCTTGGTCACCAGGCGGTCGACCGTGTCGTCGAGGAGTTTGCGGGCGGGGAGCAGGGCACCGGCGGCGACCAGGGCCCGGGCCAGCTCGTGGGCGCAGCGCAGCGTGTCGGGGTGGTCGGGGCCGAGCAGCTCGCTCCAGCCGCCGTGCAGTTCGGCTGCGATGGTGCGGGCCGGGCGGGCCTTGCCGCGGTGCAGCAGGCTCACCACCAGCCGGCAGGCGGCGCGGCGCAGGGCCGGGTCGGCACTGTGGGCGGCGTCGGAGGCGATCAGGTGCGGGGCGAGCGCGGCCCAGCGCGGCCACGACGACGGCGCGGCCACGTCGTCGGGCACGGCCGCGGCGACCAGCAGGCCCGCGTAGGACCGGCACACGCCCGAAGCCTCGTCGCCGAGCTCTTCCCGTACGGCGTCACGCACCGGCTCGGGCAACCGCAGCCCCTGGGTGCTGCGCTGGGCCAGGCCGGGCTCGACCAGGGCCGCGACCAGGCCGTTGAACTGCAGCGGCGCCACCCCGCCGAGCGGCCGCGGCAGAAGCGGCAGCGACCGGGTGAAGACGTCGACCGGAACCGGCGCCGCATGCAGGACGGCGCAGAGGCACAGAAGCTGCGCGGCCGCCGGATGCTGGTCGCTCAACGTCGCGAGGGCACCCTCGATGTCGTCGGGCACCTCGGCCGGAGGTCGCTGCCGGGGCAACTCGGGCGCGGCCGGCCGCAGTGTCACGGGCGCTCCGGCGCGCGGCAGCTCATCGCCGCCCGACCGCGGAGCCGGCACGCCAGGCACCAACCCCTCGCTACGGGGCGTGGCGGCGCTCGGAGCTGGGGAGCCGGGTAGGTCCGCCGGCGGCGCCGGGATGCCGGGTGGGGCGGCGACGGTGGACTCGGGCCGGGCGGGTGGAGCGGAGTCGGGCGCCCCCATGACGGCAACCTCCTCGAGAGCGACGGGATGCGCGTACGACATGGGTTATAGCCGCCCCGCCGAAGGGGTGCGGCCCTGCGGGCGTACGTGGGAAGGCTCTTGAGAATCGGCTCGGGGCGGACACTTCCGCTGGTGGGGGACTCGACGTGGAAGATCGCGGGGGAGACGGGCCCTGCGGGAGGCGGCACTGGCGTGCGGGGTGCGGGCGCGTGCATCAGCCGAACGAGTGACGGTTGCGGGGTGTGGGGACGCGGCGAGGCATCGGCGTTCATGCCCGGGGACGGTAGCGCCATCGCCCGATCTTGGGACGGTTATCCACAATTGGCCGAGCTCGATGCGAGTTATCCACAGGGGACTTCCCATCGAGGGTTGCTGATGGTTACGTGTGCGCATGAGACGGACCGGCGCCTTCATCGCACTGTTGGTCGCCGCCATGGTCGGGGCCTCGGCAACCCCGGCCGGCGCGGCGGCACCCTCGCACCGATACCAGTTCCTCGATCCGGGCGGGCCGCCCCGGCTCACCGAGACCGTGCCGGTGAACGTGGTCTTCGTGGGCTACGAGCCGGGCGCGGTCGGAAAGGCGGCCTTCTCGGGCGAGCTGGCCCGGAAGTACGAACCGGTGGTGCGCTCGCGTCTGACCTACGACGTGGTCGAGAAGCTCGGCATCACCTACAAATACAATTACCGCCTCAAATACGCCGACAAGACGTACGAGGACAGGTTCTTCAAGCAGCTGTCGAAACTGGCGAAGCCGGCGCCGCTCACGCAGTACCAGACGGCGTACAACGCGCAGGCCGGCGCCGTCCTCGACATCACGGCCAACCACACCATCGACGCGCCCAGCGTCGAGAAATACCTGGCGTTCCACCCGCCGTCCGGCGTGGACACGCGGCGCAACACGGTCTACTTCATCAACTGGTACGGCCGGTCCGACTTCAAGTTCCACGTCTACACCAAGACCGGCGAGCCCGACCCCGACACCGGCTACGACTTCGGCGCCAACCGCGACAGCCGCAAGATGATCGCGTGGGGCGGCACGACGGCCGACGACGAGGAGACCGGTCTCGGCTCGACCCGCCGGGTCTGGTTCCACGACCTGTCGGCCGGCCCGGAGTCGTGGACGGCGAACTACGACGTGACCAACGCCGATGTCGACGGCGACGGCGAGGCCGACTACCGCATGCCGCCGATCTGGGAATACACGGCCGGCGGCTTCCGGGCGCCGGGTGCTCTCGCCGGCGATCTCGGCAAGATCACCCGCTTCGTGGCGATGAACCTGCTGATGACGACCTCGCCGCTCTACCCGGTCGAGCTGCCGACGGCCGAGCCGCCGCGATCCATCAACATCGACAGCAACACGTACGAGGGGTGGCCCGGTGTCGACGCCTCGGCCAAGTACACCAAGCCCAAGCTCGTCGTGCAGGAGCTGTCCGAGCTGCGCTGGCGCAACAAGCTCGACTACGACAACCAGGACTTCGCCCTCGACGCCAAGAACCGCGAGTGCTACGACGGGTTCGAGGCCGGGGTGGCGTGCTACCCCGAGAGCGGCCTGCCGGCCGACGCGAACCTGTTCCTCTACAACCGCGACAACCTCGACCGCACCAAGGACGACGGCAACAAGGTCGACTACGAGCTGCCGGTCTTCAACTACGTGCTGCCGCCCGACGTCGACCCGTCGCTGCTGGGTTACGCCGACGACGACTGGGCCACCGGCAACCAGTCCTACGTGTTCAACTTCCTGTCGCAGAGCATCGTCGAGAGCGGCTATGGCCTGAGCACCACGACGATCCACGAGGTGGGCCACCACCTGGGCATGTCACACCCGCACGACGGTTACGACAGCGAGACCGGCGTCGACTACGGGCCCAGCGGTGACACGTTATTCGCGTGGTCGGGCGACGAGAGCAACTCGATGATGAGCTACATCGACGTCAACTGGGACTTCTCGCAGTTCGACCGGGACAACAGCGATCGCTTCCTGACCGCCGCCTACTGGGAGGCCGCGAACCGCCTGGCCGCCACCATCCCGAACGGCAAGGCCCGCGGTGACCTGGCCGCCGCCGACGCCCGGCTGGGCCTGGCCAAGGCGGCGTTCGCCAAGCACGAATACCGGGTCGCGTACGCCCTGGCCGAGGCGGCCTACTACAAGGTGTTCGGCGCGGCCAAGAAGACCGGCGTCGACCCGTCGTCGGCCGCCAGGGCGATGGCCGCGGAGGCCACCGCCGAGCGCGCCAAGGCCGACGTCAAGAGCCCGCACGAGTTCATCGACACCCTCGACCCGCAGGGCCCACGGGCCCAGCCCTGACGACAGCAGACCGCCGCGCCCACCAACCCGGGCGCGGCGGCCGTCGTGTCAGGACGTGCCCTTGATCTCGCCGTTGACGAAGTCGATCACGTAGAACGTGCGGCCCCGGGTGTCGCCGGTGACGCCGTGGAAGTCGCGGTCGCCCGCGTCCCGGACGGGAATTTCCTGCTGGGTCCGGTCACCGCGGGCGTCGAGCGCGACCAGCGTGATCACGAAGTGGAACGTGACATCGAGATTGTCGCCGTCGAGGTAGGCGTTGAAACTGCGGGTCTCGCTCGCGGGAATGTTGAGCGGGTCCGCCGCGAAATAGGAGCCCTGTTGCTGGATCTCCACGGCTTCCGGCGAGATCTCGCAGCCGTCGGCGCCGCATTCCAGCACACCGGCCGGTCGGTCACGCGACATGTCGAAGTGCAGCGTGGTGTCGCGCCCACCCCCGGACTCGTCGCCGGCCCACGCGGCGAACTCCACCTTCTCCCGCCTGGTCACCTGAGCCCAGACGCCGGTGACGGTCACGGGCTCGCTCTGCCGGTTGATGACGGTCAGCGTGATCATGCGGGACCCGGGTACCGCGCCGCGGTCGCGCAGATGCCGGTCGAGGCGGTCGTAGTAGTCCTCGACCACCGCGGGCTTCGGCTGCATCACGGGCTGCCCGTCGGTCAGGCGCGCGAGCCCGGGATCCTGCCGGAAGTAGTAGGCGCCCGCACCCCACACCTGCCCGACCATGCGGACCTCGGGCTGGGTGGCTTTCGCGACCCGGTTCGACAGGTATGTCGTGGTAACGGTCGCGGCGATGCCCAGGAAGAACGCCAGCGCGGCCGTGGCCGCCTTGCCGAGCGCGGACCGCCACAGCGGCGGCCTGTCGACAAGTGGCGTGGCCGGCTCGGTCACGGCCGGTCGCCGCTCGCCGTAGCGCTGTTTCCGTCGAGCCCTGCCCGCCATGGTCAACCTCCGCGGTCTCCCTGCGAGGCTCGCACGTATTCGTTCCCGGGCCGTCCTACTTTCGGACGAGCCGTTCCGCTGACGGGGGCGGGTAAACACGTTCGTGCCGGTCCAATGTGTTCCGGTAGGCGCCGCCGATCACAACCCCGCACAGCCGCTGCGCGTCGTCGACGCCCTCAGGTGAGTGGGCGGGATACGGAAGCCGCGGGCATGCGGCAAGCGGCCGCCGCCACGGGGTGCGACACGGGACCGTGAGGTTGAACGGCGCCCCGGCCAGGCACCGCGACCGGCATGCGCGCGCGTCGGCGATGGCGGCGAGCGGCCCCCGGCCGTCGGCGTCCAGAATCGTCCAGACTTTGACCGCGGCGGGCGGGCGGGGGTGAGACTCGACGGGTAGCGCGTCGCCGGTCGCGGGGGCTGGGAGCCCCGGAACCCGGCGGGTGGCGGGCGAATGGCCACGGGGGTCAGGGAGCCCCAGAACCCTGACTGGCCGCGGACGGACCGGCCTCGCGCCATTCTTTCGCCCCGGTGCGGGGCTGGTCCCCCACCGCGGTGAGGCGTGCGTCGACCTCGGCCGCCTCGATGGGCAGGCCCAGGTCGGTGTAGAGGGCCAAGGCCCGCTCGTAGTGGAACCGCGCCTGCTCGGTGTCGCCCAAGGCCTGATGGGAACGACCGATGCCGACTTCCGCGCGGGCCTGCTGGTGCGGGTTGCCGATGGCGGTGGCCAGGCGCAACGCGGCCGTGTGGTGGGTCAGGGCCTCGGCGTCGCGGCCGGAGACCCGTACGGCCTCGCCCAGGCCGTTCAGTGAAAAGGCCTGGTACAGGTCGTCGTCGGTGTTGCGGAAGATCTCCAGGGCCTCCAGGTGGCAGGCGACCGCCTGGTCGACCTCGCCGAGCCGGGTATGCATGAGGCCGAGGCTGTCGAGGGCGCCGCCCGCTCCGGAGATGTTGCCGATCTGGCGGTGCATCCGCAGGCCGTCGCGCAGGTGGTCGCCGGCCGCCCGGTAGTCGCCGGAGTGCAGGGCCAGGTCGCCGAGGCCGCTGCTGGCGTAACCGCCGCCCCACAGGTCGCCGGTCTCCAGGGCCAGGTCGAGGGACTGCTGGTAGTAGGCGGCCGACTCGTCGTACCGTCCGGCCCGTTCCATCGTGGCGCCCAGGCCGGCCAGGTCGCCGACCTCGCCGATCTTGTTGCCGGCTGCGCGGTCGAGGGCCAGGGACCGGAGTTTGTGGTCGATCGCGGCCGGATAGTTGCCCTTCTTCTCGGCCAGGCGGCCCAGGTTGAACAAGACCGTCGACTCGCCGGTGGTGTCGTCCAGCCGCTGGAAGATGACGAGCGCCTGGCGCAGGTGGTCCTCGGCCTGGTCGGGGCGTGCGACCTGCCCCTCCAGATCGCCGAGCCCGGTCAGCGCGAACGCCTGCGCCTCGAGGTCGCCGGCCGAGCGGGCTGCCCGTAGCGCGTGGTTGTAGACGGTGAGCGCGTCCTCCTGGTGGCCGCTGCCGAAGTAGCGGGCCAGCGTGCGGACGAGCAGGCTGGTATGGCCGGGCCAGCCCTGATCCGCGGTGTGTGCGGCCACCGCGACCAGCGTCGGGCGCTCGGCGTCGAGCCAGGCCAGGGCCGACCCGGTGTCGCCGAGCTCGGGAACCGGCGAGCCGGCCTCGGGGATGCGCGCCCGCAACTCCGTGAACTCGACCGGGTGCAGGCGGTCCATGGCGGCCGCGGCGGTGGCCAGGCACCAGTCGAAGAACCGGGTGAGCGCCGCGGTCCGGTCCGAGCGGCGGTCCTGGTCGTGGGCGCGGGATGTGGCGAAGGCCCGGACCAGGTCGTGCAGCGTGTACCGGCCGGGGATCGGTTCCTGCACCAGGTGGTCGGCGCGCAGCGCGTCGAGCCGTTCCCGGGTGGCGGCCAAGGCGGCGCCGTCCAGGGCGGCCATCGCGTACGCGTCGAAGTCCTGCCCCGGGTGCAGGGCGGCCAGGCGCAGCACCCGCTGCTGAGCGGCCGGCAGATGACGGTAGGACAGCTCCAGGGCCAGTTCCACGCCGGAGTCGAGGCGGAGTTCGCGGAGCCGTTCGTCGAGGCGGTCGGCGTGGTCGGTCAGGTTCCAACCGGGCGTGTTGCGGATGTGCCCGGCGATCAGGCCCAGCGCGAGCGGCAGGTGACCGCAACTGCGGGCGATCTGAGCGAGGGCCAGCGGCTCGGGACCGACCGGCACGTCCGGCAGCGCTCGGGCCAGGAACGCGATGGCCTCGTCGGGGGTGAAGACGTCGACCGCCAGGTGGGTCACCTCCGGCAGGCCGTCGAGCCGTCGCCGGCTGGTGATCAGGGTGACGACGCCGGGGGCGTGCGGGAGCAGCGGACGCACCTGTCCGGCGTCGGCGGCGTTGTCGAGCACGATCAGGGCCCGTACGCGGGAAAGCCGTTGCCGGTAGGCCTCGGTGAGCGCGGGCAGGCCGTGCGGGACGCGGTGCCCGGGCACGCCGAGCAGCCGCAGGAAGCCGTCGAGCACCGCCGCCGGATCGGCCGGGGGCTGCGCCGGATCGGGATGGAAGCCGCGCAGGTTCACGAACAGGACATGCTCGAACGGTTCGCGGGCGAGGAGCCGGTGCGCGGCGTGCACGGCCAGCTGGGTCTTACCGACCCCGGCCATGCCCTCGATCGCCGAGATGACGAACGCGCCGCCGCTGACACCGAGCGTGTCCAGCTCACCGGCCCGTCCGGTGAAGTCGGCCAGGTCGGGCGGGAGACTGCCCTGCACCCGCACCTGCGACACCGCCTCGATCTCGCCGGCCGTCACGCGCAGCGCCTGGCGCCACGCGTCGACATAGCCGTCATCGGGGTGCAGGGCCCGCACGATCGCCAGCACCAGATCGGTGTTCAGGCGCCGCCGCCCGGTCACGAAGGCGTTGGCCAGGGTGGACCGCGGGGTCAGTTCGGCCGGCGGGCGGCCCTCGGCGGTCCAGGCCGCGTTCACCCTTTCCTTGAGCGTCTCGTACGAGGGATCGCCGGCCCACCGCTTGAGCAGCCGCAGACTTTCCACCAGCTCGTCGACCGACCTGGCGCCGGCCGGATCGGGCAGCTCCATCAGGGACATCAGCCGCTCCCGGGAAATGGGTCAGAAGATCGAAGACTAGGGGAATCGCCGGTAACACGTCCGACATCCGCGGCCGAAGTGAGGGCCATCTAACGACGCGTTGTTCCGGATGAAACTCCGCCGAAACCGCGGATTGGCTGACTGGGGTCCATCACCAGCCGCCCGACCTGGGCGGACGGGCCGGTGGAGGGGTTCGCCATGCCGGAACGGTACGTGTTGGTGCGCTGGCCGGACGGCGTGGCGCAACGGATCTACTCACCCTCGACAGTGGTCGAGGACTTCTTCTCGGCGGGGCAGCGGATTCCGGTCGGCGAGTTCGTCGCGACCAGCCGGAAGGCCCTGACCGAAGCCAGCGAGCGGGTGCGTCAGACGTACGGCTTCCCGTGCGGAAACGCCGCCCGCAGCCTCGCCCTGGTCGAGGCCCGGGCCGCCGCGCAACCTTCCGGCGACGTGTTCGTGGAGGGGATCGAGTCATGAGCACCCAACACGTGGGCGTGGCGGTGATCGGGGGCGGGCAGGCCGGCCTGAGCATGAGCTGGTTTCTGCGGCAGCGCGGCGCCGACCACGTGGTGTTCGAGCGGGACCGGGTCGGCCACGAGTGGCGCGACCGCCGCTGGGACTCGTTCTGCCTGGTCACGCCGAACTGGCAGTGCCGCCTCCCGGGCTGGTCCTACAGCGGCGACGACCCGGACGGGTTCATGACCGGGGCCGAGGTGGTCACCTTCCTGGAGAAGTACGCGGCCGGCTTCGACCCGCCGGTGCGCGAAGGGGTCGAGGTGACTCGTCTCCGCCGTACGGGAAATGTCTTTGAACTGGTCTCGAGCGACGGCCGGATCACCGCCGACCAGGTGGTGATCGCGACGGGTGGCTACCACCGGCCCGCGATGCCGCGCCTGGCCGAGAAGTTCCCGCCGCACATCGCGCAGGTGCACTCGTCGCAGTACCGCAACCCGGGGCAGCTGCCGGACGGCGAGGTGCTGGTCGTCGGGACCGGGCAGTCGGGATGCCAGATCGCGGAGGACCTGCACCTCGCCGGGCGCCGCGTGCATCTCGCGGTGGGGAGTGCGCCGCGGGCGGCCCGCCGCTATCGGGGGCGCGACACGCTGGCCTGGCTCGAGGAGATGGGCCACTACGACAAGAGCGTGCACGAGTTCGGCGACGCGGACGAGGTGCGTCTGCGGGCCAACCACTACATGACCGGACGCGGGGGCGGGCGCGACATCGATCTGCGGCGGTTCGCGACCGAGGGGATGAGGCTGTACGGGCGCCTGCTCTCGGTCGATTCGGCGGTGGTGTTCGGGGACGACCTCGGACGCAACCTCGACAACGCGGACGCCGTGGCCGAGGGCATCAAGGACGCCATCGACGCGTATATCGCGCGGAGCGGCATCGAAGCGCCGACGGAGGAACGGTACGAGCCGGTGTGGACGCCCGGCGTATCCGAACCCCTGCGTCTCGAGAACATCAGCGCGGTCGTCTGGGCGACCGGCTTCCACCGCGATCACCGTTGGATAGAGGTGCCGGTCTTCGACGGCCGTGGCTATCCGACCCACGACCGCGGCGTCACCAGCTGCCCGGGGCTGTACTTCCTCGGGTTGCCGTGGCAGCACACGTGGGGGTCGGGACGGTTCGCCGGGGTGGCCCGCGACGCCGAGCACCTGGCGGATCAGATCACGCGGGCCCGGCGCTTGCAGGCGGCCGAGGGCGTGAGCTGGCTGGCCGGCACGCCGACCGAGACCTACCCGGATCTGGAGTGGGCGGCATGACTGACTGCACCGGAGTGAGCGAAGCGATCGTAGGGCCAGGAAGGCAAGCCACAGGAGATTCAGCATGACGTCTGACGCTCACCGGCACCTCGGCGTTCTTCCGGCGTATCCGTTCTATGGCGGGCCGCCGGTCAACCCGGACGTGACGGCCCGGGCCACGATCGACGGGCTGCTCAAGGATCTCGACCGCGAGGGCACGGAACGCGCGCTGATCCTGCCCAACTACGGCGTACCGGATCCCGACGTGGCGTTCGGCTTCAACGACCTGGTCGTCGAGGCCGCGCAGAAGGACGACCGGATCCGGTGCGGCTTGTGGGTGAGCGCCCAGGCCGGCGACGCCGAGCGGACGAAACGGGCGCTGAAACTCGCGGGCGAACCCGGCGTACGGGCCCTGAAGATCAGTTTCCTGCTGGGCGGCAGCATCGACGACCCGGGACTGGAACCGATCTTCGCCGCCGCCCGTGAGCACGACCTGGTCGTCCACGTGCACACCTCGCCCGGCGCCGCCTCCGACATCGACCAGGTCGGGCAACTGGTCGACCGCCACGGCGACGACGTGAAGATCCACCTCGTCCACTTCGGGGGCGGGATGAGCGGCCACATCAAGCTCGTCGGCGGCCGCTTCTTCGACTGGATCGCGGCCGGCAAACAGGTCTACACCGATCTGTCGTGGGCGATCGGATTCGCCCCGCGTTGGCTGGCCCAGGAGATCGACCGGCGCGGCCTCGGCCACGACCGGGTGCTGTTCGCCAGCGACGAGCCGTGGGGCGACCACGCCGGCGAACTGGCCCGCCTCCAGGCGGCCGCCCCCGGACGCGAACTGTCCGACGCCGTCTTCCAGACCAACTTCTCGAAGCTCTACCACTAAGGAGATCAGCATGACCGACCTGACCGACCTCGAGCAGAAGAGCCTCAACGAGATCCCGCACCCGGCGCTGGCCGAGGGTTCCAGCATCTACGGCGGCACCAAGGTCTTCCCCGACTACAAAGCCGAGGAGGGGCAGAGCTACTTCACGCTCGTGCACGGCATCGCCCACGAGTCGTCGGTCAGCTTCGTCGCCGTCCTGCAGGCCACCCGGGCGCTGCGCAAGGGATTCGAGTCGGCTATCTACTTCTATGGCCCGGGTTCGCTGAACTGCCTGGCCACCCGCGGCTTCCCGACCACCGGCAACTCGGCCTTCCCGGGCGAGCACAACATCAACAACTCGCTCAAGACGTTCATGGCCGAGGGCGGCAAGGTCTACTGCTGCCGGTTCGGGCTGTCGCTGCACGGCGCCCGCGAGGAGGACCTGATCGAGGGCGTCATCCCGACGCACCCGCTGGACGTGCAGGACGCGCTCATCCACTACGCACGCAAGGGCGCGATCATCAACTCGACGTACATGTTCTGATGAGCATCGACGTTCGCGCGGACCTCGCCGTGCGCGGTGTGCGGGTGCCTACGCCCGTGCACCGCCCGGCGGGGGCCGGCCCCAGCGACGACGGGCACCTGGTGATCGACGGCGGCAACGCGGCCCTGCCGATCAACCCCCGGAGTCCGTACGAGGTGCGGGACAACAAGCTGTGGCTGGGCGAGTCGGACACCGGGCTCTCGCTGTCGGTCGTGCGCCGGCCCCGGTTCTACGACCTGTCCACGGCGGACGGGGTTCCGTACGAGAAGATCGCGCGTCTGCACGGTCGGGACGTGCTCGCGACGACGGTTGTGCAAACGTGCATCCGGTATGGGGAGGACCAGCGGTGCCGGTTCTGCACGATCGAGGAGTCGCTGCGCGCCGGGGCCACGGTCGCGGCCAAGACGCCGGCCCAGCTGGCCGAGGTGGCCGAGGCGGCGGTGCGGCTCGACGGCGTACGGCAGATGGTCATGACCACCGGCACGACGACCGGTCCGGATCGCGGGGCGCGCAACCTTGTGCGTTCGGTGCGCGCGGTGCTCGAACGGGTTCCCGGCCTGCCGATCCAGGTGCAGATCGAACCGCCGGGCGACCTGGCCGTCATCCGGGAGCTGCGCGACGCCGGGGCGGTGTCGATCGGCATCCACGCCGAGGCGCTCGACGACGACGTCCGGCTGCGCTGGATGCCCGGCAAGGGGTCGGTGCCGATGGCCGAGTACGAGGCGGCCTGGGACTATGCGGTCGAGGTGTTCGGGCGTAACCAGGTGTCGACCTATCTGCTGATCGGGCTCGGCGAGGATCCCGACGAGCTGGTCGAGGGCTGCCGCAAGTTGATCGCGCGGGGCGTCTATCCGTTCGTGGTGCCGTTCCGCCCGATGCCGGGCACCCTGGCTCGGCGCGACGGCATTCAAGGTCCACCCCCTTCCCTCGTACGGGATGTGTCCGCTCGCGTGGCGGCGCTGCTGCGCGAGGCGGGGATGCTCGGCGCCGACCAGGCCGCCGGTTGTGCCGCGTGCGGGGCGTGCGGCGTGTTGCAGGCGGCCGGCGGATGAGGGATCTGGTGCCGGCGCTGCTCGGGGCGCCGCGGTTTCTGATCGAACCTGCGCGAACGCGCAACGACTACCACCGGTTGCGGCAGCAAGTGTTCGTGCACGAACAGGGACTGTTCGCTTTGAGCGATCGCGACGATCGGGACGACGATCCGCGCACGATCGTGCTCGAAGCGCGCGATGCGAGCGGCGCGCTGCTCGGTGGCGTACGGCTGGGTCCGGCCACCGACGGTCCGGACATCGGCTGGTGGCAGGGCGGCCGCCTGGTGGTCGATCCGGCTGTCCGCGGCGCGCAACGGATCGGGCCGGCGCTCATTCGGGCGGCGTGCGCGGCGGCCGAACAGGCGGGCGCGTTGCGTTTCGACGCGACCGTGCAGGTCCGGTTCCGGCGCATGTTCGAACGGCTGGGCTGGCTGTCGATCCGGCCGGTGACCGTGGCCGGGCAGCCCCACCACCTGATGCGGTGGCCGATCGGGCGGATCGCGGCTCTCGCGGCGGCGACCAAGAACCCGCTCGGCGGGCTGCTCGACGGCCTCAACCCGGGCGGCGCGGGGTTCGTCGGGGACGACGGCGCCCCCGTACCGGGAAGCGACCTGATCGCCGCGTGCGACGCGATCCTGCCGTCGATGGTCGAGCGCGACCCGCACTGGGCCGGATGGTGCGCGGTGCTCGTCAATGTGAACGACCTGGCGGCCATGGGCGCCGCACCTGTCGGGCTGCTCAACGCGGTCGGGGCGCGCGACGCGACGGCCGCGGCGAAGATCCTGAGTGGGCTGCGGGAGGCGGCGACCGCGTACGGGATCCCGATTCTCGGCGGACACACCCAGCTCGGCGTCCCGGCGGCGCTGTCGGCGACCGCGCTGGGACGGACCGCGCGGCCGGTTCCGGGCGGCGGTGGACGGCCCGGTCATCGCGTCCGGCTCACGGCCGACCTCGGTGGCGGCTGGCGGCCCGGCTATCAGGGACGGCAGTGGGATTCGACCTCCTGGCGGCAACCGGATGAGCTCCGGCAGATGCAGGAGTTCGTGGCCGCGTCGGGACCGGCGGCGGCCAAGGATGTGTCGATGGCCGGGATCGCCGGGACGCTCGGCATGCTGGCCGAGGCCGGCGGCTGCGGGGCCGTGCTGGACGTGGCGTCGGTTCCCCGGCCCGCGGCGGCGACCATGGGGGACTGGCTCACCTGTTTCCCCGGGTTCGCGATGCTCACGGCCGGACCGCAACGACCCGCGCCGGCCGGACCGGCCGTCACCGCCGAGTGCGGCGAACTGGTCGCCGGTCGCGGGGTCGGCCTGCGCTGGCCCGACGGAGAGATCACACCCGCCGTTTCCGGTGGGGTCACAGGGATGGGGGCTGCGGCATGATCAGAGTGGCGGCGGTCGCGGAGGCCTTCGACCGCGACCTCGACGAGGACTTCCACCGCATCGAGAAGCTGATCGCGGCGGCGCGGACCGACGGCGTACGGCTGCTGGCTCTTCCCGAAGCGTGTCTCGGGGGCTATCTGGCCGACCTCAACGGCAAGGCCGAACAACCGCCGGCGCTGCGCCTGGACGGGCCGGAGATCGGGCGGCTCATCGAGCTTGCGGGCGACATGGTGGTGTGCGCGGGCTACTGCGAGGCCGGCGGCGACGGCGCCCGCTACAACAGCGTGGTCTGCGTCGGCGAGGGGCGCGTGCTCGGCAACCACCGCAAGGTGCACCAGCCGCTGCGCGAGGACGCCAGCTACTCGTCGGGTGACTCGTTCACGGCGTTCGACACGCCGGTGGGGCGGATCGGGCTGATGATCTGCTACGACAAGGCGTTCCCGGAGTCGGCGCGCACCCTGGCGCTGGACGGCGCGGAGATCATCGTCTGCGTCTCGGCCTGGCCCGGATCCCGTACGAACGCACCCGCCGACCTCGCCGAGGACCGCTGGACCCGCCGGTTCGACCTGTTCGACCGCGCCCGCGCCCTCGAGAACCAGGTGGTGTGGCTGTCGGCCAACCAGTCCGGGACGTTCGGCTCGCTCCGGTTCGTGTGCAGCGCCAAGATCGTCGACCCGGGCGGGGACGTGCTCGCCACCACCGGCTGCGAACCCGGCATGGCGGTGGCCACGGTGGACGTCGCCGGTTCGCTCGCGGCCGCCCGCCGCTACATGGGTCACCTGCGCGACCGCCGACCGGCCGCCTACATCTGATGGCCGGCACCAGGATCGCGGCCGCGGCGGCGCACTTCGGGCGGGACCTCGAGCACGACCTCGGCCGCATCGGCAAGCTGATCGGCGACGCCCGCGCGGCCGGGGCCGGGCTGCTCGTGCTGCCCGACGCCGCGCTCGGCGGTTACCTGGCCGACCTGCGCCACCCTGACCCGTCCGCGTTCCCGCCCGCCCTCAAACCGGACGACCCGATCTTCGAGCAGATCGGCGCGGCCGCGCGCGACATGGTGGTCTGCGTCGGTTTCTGCGAGGCCGACGGCGACGACCGCTACAACGCGGCGGTCTGCCTCACCGGCGACGGCGTGCTCGGCCGGCATCGCAAGGTGCACCTGCCCGCGGCCGAGGGCGTCGCCTATCGGGCCGGGGACCGGTTCGCGGCCTTCGACACGCCGATCGGCCGGATCGGCATGCTGATCGACTACGACAAGACGTTCCCCGAGTCGGCGCGGAGCCTGGCCCGGGACGGCGCCGAGATCGTGGCCTGCCTGTCGGCGTGGCCGGCCAGCATCACCAACGCCGCCCCGAAGATGTCGCAGGACCGCCAGTCGCGGCTGTTCGACCTCTACGACTGTGCCCGGGCGGCCGAGAACCAGGTGGTTGTCGTGTCGTCCAACCAGACCGGGGCGGCCGGCGGCATGCGCTTCCTCGGGCAGGCCAAGGTGGTCGGGCCGGCGGGCAACGTCCTGGCCCGTACGTGGGCGAAAGCGGGATTGGCGGTGGCCGAGCTGGACGTGCAGGGGGAGATCGCGAGCGCGCGCCGGGTGCTGAGCCACCTACGTGAGCTGCGGCCGGAGGTGTATCGGTGAGAATCGCGCTGCTGACCTATTCGACCCGGCCCCGGGGCGGGGTGGTGCATACGCTCGCGCTGGCCGAGGCGCTCGTCGAGCTGGGTCACGACGTCGACGTGTGGACGCTCGCCCGGGGCGGATTCTTCCGGGAGGTGGATTCGCGTATTCGCCTCCACCCGGTTCCGTTCCCGGATATTCCGGGCGAGACGGTCGGCGCGCGCATCCTGCGGTCGATCGCCCTGCTGCGGGAGGCTTTCGACCCTTTCCCGTACGACGTCGTGCACGCCCAGGACTGCATCAGCGCGAACGCCGTCGACCGTTGTGTTCGCACCGTGCATCACATCGATCAGTTCACGACACCCGAACTGGCCGCTTGTCACGAACGTGCACTGCGACGCCCGTACGCGCACATCTGTGTCTCCTCGGCCGTGGCTTCCGAACTGCACGCGGGGTGGGGCATCCCGGCCACGGTCATTCCGAACGGCGTCGACTATGCGCGTTTCGCCTCGGCCGAACCGGCGGTGCGCGACGAACCGTATGTTCTGTCCGTCGGGGGCATCGAACCGCGCAAGGGTTCGCTCGACCTGCTGCGCGCCTACGCCCTGATGGACACCCCGCACCGGCTGGTCATCGCGGGCGGCGAGACGCTGTTCGACTACCGCGCATACCGCTCGTCCTGGGATGCCATGGCTCGCACGCTTCCGGTCGCCCCCGAGGTGCTGGGACCGGTTGACCACTCCTTCCTGCCCTCGCTGGTGGCGGGCGCGGCGGCGTTCGCTTTCCCGTCCACCAAGGAGGGCTTCGGGCTGGCGGCGATGGAGGCCCTGGCCGCCGGGGTGCCGGTCGTGGTGCGCGACCTGCCCGTGCTGCGCGAGGTGTTCGGTTCGGCCGTCCTCTACGGTCATGACCCGGCCTCGCTGGCTTCGGCGCTCACCCGGGCGGTCAAAGAGCCTTCCCCCGTACGGCGTGAGGCCGGTCGCGCCCTGGCCGCCGCCCACACCTGGGAGTCGGCGGCCCGTCGTCACGTGGAGTTCTACGCGTCGCTCCCGAAGTGAGTCTTTGGCGTCGCTCCCGGGTTGATCTTTTGGCGTCGCTCCCGGAATGACCCGTCGGTCCGGCCGGTAGTGAAGTGGCGGCGGCTGTCGTCTACTGGTGCCTTCCGGCATTGGGGGGTTCCGATGGGTGATCGCGCGCGGCACAAGCTCTGGGCCCAGGACGCGCTGGCCGAGATCGAGTACTTCCGGGCGAGGTTGGCGGTGACCACGCACGTCCGGGAACGCCCCCGGCGGCGATGGTCGTCCCCACCCGCGCCGGACGCCCACGCTCCCGTGGCCGCCGGTGAGGCGAAGCGGCTGCTCGACCTGGCCACCGACGCCGCCTGCGGCCGGAAGCCACGATATGTGCCGGTGGTCAGCTGGTGGTCGGGCAACTGCACCGAGTCGGCGTTCCGGCACGTGCACAACGCCGAGGCCGTGCTGGTGACGCTCTATGACCAGGGCGCTCTGCGGGCCGAGGTGCCCGAAGCCGTCCGGCGGGCCCAGGAGTCGCTGGCGGTGGGGGATCCGATGCGGGCGCTGTGCCATCGGATGTTCCTGGCGTGGGAGAAAGGCCAGCACATCGACGCGTCCGACCTGGCCAAACTGATCGAGGCCGGGCACGCGGCGGCCGACCGGCAACGCGCGCGGCTGCGCATGTTCCGCAACGTGCTGATCACCGGATTCGCCGTGACCGCCCTGCTGCTGATCTGCCTGGTCGCCTTGGCGGCGTGGCGGCCCAACCTGGTGCCGCTCTGCTTCGTGCAGAACCCGCCGCCGGCCGGTCCGAACCTGCCGAACATCGTCTGCCCGGTCAAGTCGATCCGCAACGACAACCTGACACTTCTGCACACCGCGCCGTCGTCGCTGGACTTCTTCACGGTCGCCGTGCTCGGCCTGATGGGCGGCGCGCTCTCGTCCGCCCTGTTCATCCGGGACCTCTACGCGAACGCGACACCCTACAACGTGACGGTTCCGCTGGCGTTGCTGAAGTTGCCGGCCGGGGCGCTGACCGGCCTGGTCGGGATCATCCTGCTGGCCGGTGAGTTCGTGCCCGGGTTCAGCGCCATCGACAAACCGATCCAGATTCTCGCGTACGCGCTGGTGTTCGGATTCGCGCAGCAACTGTTCACGCAGTACCTGGACCAGCGCGCCCAGCGCCTGGTGAACAGCGTGCCGACCAAGACCCGCGGCGCGTCTGTCCCTGACACGCCGCGAGCCGAGCCTTGTTGATTCGGGGTCAGGCGGGGTCCGGTCCGTTTCCGTCTGGGCCGAGCCCGCTTTCCGTCCTGGCCCGGTCCGATCTCAGGCTGGGTCCGGTCGCTTTCAGGCGGGGCCCCAGTCCGCGCCGTAGTCGAACGTCGGCGAGGTGGACACCCGGCGCCGGTCGGAGCCGTCCGGGCGCATCGTCCACACGTCGCCGTTGAGGTCGGTGGTGGCGGTGCGGAAGCTGAAGGCGATGCGGCGGCCGTCCGGCGACCAGCTCGGGCTGGTGGCGCGGCCGGTCCCGTCGGTGACGTACCTGATCCGGCTGGTGCAGTCCGCCTCCGACCGGCATGTGGCGGGCACGGTGGCGATGTCCAGGCCGTCGGAGCCCGGCCGTGCGACCTGGAAGACGATCAGGTCCTTGGTGGGTCCCGACCGGGCCGGGGAGAGATCCGGGCCCTCGACCGGAAGGCTCCAACTGGTGAGCTGCCGTACGTGGCGTCCCGGCAGATCCATCCGGAACAGCGCGGTGGCGAAGTCCTCGTTACGCAGGTCGGCCTCTTCGCCGCCGTCCCGTTGGTAGATCACGCGGCGACCGTCCGGGGAGATCGAGGGCAGAATGTCGCGGGCACCCGGGACAGCCGGCGTGAGTCGATGGGCGTCAGTGCCGTCGGCCCGGGCGATCTCGAGGTGGCCGGTGGTGAAGGTGGTGTCGGGCGCGTTCGTCGCGGCGTAGAGGGCCGTGCCCCAAGTCCTGGTGTCTTGTGGACGGCGCCGGAAAAGTGTCGTACCCGGTTGGTTTACTCACCCCACCCAGTGACGGGGGTGGGGAATGTACTGGCCGACGCACGGCTCGGCGGTGCCTGTGGAGGGCGGCGGAAGAGTGTCGTACCTGGCTGGTTTACTCGCCCCACCCAGTGACCGGGGTGGGGGACGAGATCAGACGGCAGCCACGCGGCCGGGCGGCGTTACGGGCGAAATGCCGTACCCGGAATGGTGTCTGCAATTGATCTTTCGAAAGGGCTACCGTGAACTCGCTGTTTCCGCCTCGTTGACACGGCGTCACGAGCCCATCAATATGTCTCCATGTCTCTATGGGAGCGCTCCCGAAGTGTGGCCGTGGCCGGGGCGGCAGTTCTGATCGTGACGGCGGTGGCTGCGGTGCCGGCCAGCGCTGCCGATGAGGTGGAACAAGTAGTCAACGGGGGCTTTGAGAGCGGCACGGATCCGTTCTGGGCCAACGCGGGAATGACGCTCGCGGTCGACGCGGGTCGCGGCTGTGTGGACGTGCCGGGTGGCACCGCCAACAAGTGGGATGCCATTCTCGGGCAGAACGACATCGATCTGGTGGCGGGGGAGACCTACCGGTTCTCATTCGACGCGAGCGGCAGCGCGGCCAAGTCGGTTCGGGCGGTGGTCGGGCTTGCGGTCGACCCGTACGACACGTACTTCGAGCAGTCGCCCGTTCTCGGGGACACCGCACACTACGAGTGGACGTTCACGGCGAGCACCTCGACCGCCCAGGGGCAGGTGGCGTTCCAGCTCGGTGGCAGCCCGGATCCGTGGAGGTTCTGCGTGGACAACGTGTCGCTCGTGGGCGGGGTGCCGCCGGAGGTGTACGTCCCGGACACCGGGCCCCGGGTGCGCGTGAATCAGGTCGCCTATCTGCCGGACGGGCCCAAGGTGGCGACCCTCGTGACCGACGCGACGGCACCAATCGCTTGGGTCCTCAAAGACAAAACAGGCAAAACCCAAGCCAGCGGCAAGTCGCAGCCGCGCGGCGTGGATGTCAGCTCGGGACAGAACGTCCACACGATCGACTTCGGGCGTGTGACGAAGAAGGGCACTGGCTACACGCTGACGGCGGACGGCGAGACCAGCCGGCCGTTCGACATCGGCGCCGACGCGTACGCGAAACTCCGCACCGACGCGCTCAAGTTCTACTACACGCAGCGCAGCGGCATCGCGATCGACGAGGCGCTGCGCCCGGGCTACGGACGTCCGGCGGGGCACGTCGACGTGGCGCCCAACCAGGGTGACGGGGACGTGCCGTGTCAGGCCGGTGTGTGCGACTACCGGCTCGACGTGCGCGGCGGCTGGTACGACGCGGGCGACCACGGCAAGTACGTCGTCAATGGCGGCATCTCGGTGTGGCAGCTGCTGAACGCGTACGAGCGCACCCCGGGCCTGCGCAAGGTCGGCCTGGCCATCCCGGAGAGCGGCAACGGCACCCCGGATCTGCTCAACGAGGTGCGCTGGGAGCTCGATTTCCTGTTGAAGATGCAGGTGCCGGCCGTGAAGCCGTACGCGGGAATGGCTCATCACAAGATCCACGACCAGAACTGGACGGGGCTGCCGCTGCTGCCGCACCTCGACCCGCAACCGCGCGAGCTGCACCCGGTGTCGACGGCTGCCACGCTCAACCTGGCCGCCACGGCCGCGCAGGCCGCGCGCATCTACAAGAAGTACGACCGCGCGTTCGCGCAGAAAGCACTGAACGCCGCGCGCACCGCGTACACCGCGGCCAAGGCCAACCCCGCGCTGTACGCACCGGAGTCCGACGGCGTGGGCGGCGGCGCGTACAACGACAACAAGGTGACCGACGACTTCTACTGGGCGGCCGCCGAACTGTTCCTCACCACGGGGGAGAAGCAGTACCAGGCCGACGTGCTCGCGTCGCCCGAGCACACGGCCGACGTGTTCGGCGCCGGCGCCTTCGACTGGGGCAACACGGCCGCGGCCGGACGTCTCGACCTGGCGCTGGTGCCGAACCGGCTGCCCGGGCTCGCGCAGGTGAAGGCGTCGGTGGTGGCGGGGGCGGAGAAGTACCTGGCCGTTCAGCGACAGCACCCGTACGGGGTTCCGTACGCGCCCGCGAACAACATGTGGGACTGGGGCTCGAACAGCGTCATCCTCAACAACATGGTCGTGATCGCGGCCGCGCACGAACTCACCGGGCGGGACAAGTACCGCGACGGCGTGCTCACCGGGCTCGACTACATGTTCGGGCGCAACGCTCTCAACATGTCCTACGTGACCGGCTACGGTGAGGTCAGCTCGCACAACCAGCACAGCCGCTGGTACGCCAAGCAGCTCGACCCGGCCCTGCCCAACCCGCCGGTGGGCACGCTCGCCGGCGGCGCTAACTCGTCGATCCAGGACCCGTACGCGCAGAGCAAGCTCACCGGGTGCGTCGCGCAGTTCTGCTACATCGACGACATCCAGTCCTGGTCCACGAACGAGCTGACGATCAACTGGAACGCGCCCCTGGCGTGGATCGCGGCTTACGTGGCGGCCCTGTAAAGGGGTCGCTAAGGCGGCGCGGGTCGGCTTAGGTTGACGGAATGTCCTCCGAAGCCGCCCGTGCCGCCGAAATCCTGAGCCAGCTCGCCACCCCGTTGCGATTGCGGGCGTACGCGGAACTGGTGCACCGTGGCGCCGAGGGCGCGTCGATCGCCGAGCTGGCGTACACGCTCGACGTGACGGTGCAGGTCGCGGGCGAGACCTTGGCCCGTCTGGTCGGCGCCGGGCTGGCGACCGGAACCGGCAACGGCATCTACCGCGCCTCCCCGGGCGAGTTGCGCGAGGCGGCCCAGGCCATCGACCGGTCCCAGCCGATCGCGTCCTATCTTGGCGACTACCCCCAGTTGCGGGGCAACTTCACGCACGGTCGCCTGTCCACGATGCCGCCCACGTTGAGCGAGCGTTACACGATGCTCGGCGAGTTGCTGGCGCGCTTCCTGCGGCTCGACGGCCTCTACGGGGAGGACGAGATCAACCGCCGCCTGGCCGAGGTGACCGACGATGTGGCCGCGGTCCGCCGCATGCTGGTCGAGACCGGCTGGCTGGAAAGGGATCGGGCCGGTTCCACGTACGGGCCGGGCCGTTCCGTGCCGCAGCAGATGTTCAGTGGAGGCCAGGCCGGGTAATCAGCCAGGTCATGGCGCTGCCGATCGAGGACTACGCGATGATCGCGGACACCCAGACCTCCGCCCTGGTGGGGCGTAACGGATCCATTGACTGGTTGTGTGTGCCGCGGTTCGACTCCGGGGCCATTTTCGCGTCCCTGCTCGGCGAGGAGAAGAACGGGCACTGGACCATCGCGCCGGTCGCCGGGCATCAGAGCCGCCGCTGCTACCGCGACGAGACCATGGTGCTCGAGACCGAGTTCGAGACGGACGCCGGACTCGTACGGGTGATCGACTTCATGCCGCCCCGTACGGAATCGCCGTCGGTCATCCGCATCGTCGAGGGCGTGCGCGGCGAGGTCGACATGAGCATGGTGCTGCGGCTGCGCTTCGACTACGGCAACGTCGTCCCATGGGTCTACCAGGAGCAGGGCGCGCTGGTGGCGGTGGCCGGACCGGACGCGGTGTGGCTGCGGACGCCGGTCGAGACGCACGGCGAGAACCTGGCCACCCACGCCGATTTCACCGTACGGGCGGGGGACCGGATCCCGTTCGTGCTCACGTGGCGGCCCTCTCACCTGACCTCGCCCGACCCGGTCGACGCGGTGCACCAGCTCGGCGTGACCGAGGGTTACTGGCGTGGGTGGGTGTCGGCCTGCACGTACGAGGGGGAGTGGCGTGATGCCGTCGTGCGGTCGCTGCTGACCCTCAAGGCGCTGACCTACGCGCCGACGGGTGGCATCGTCGCGGCCGCCACCACCAGCCTGCCCGAGAAGCTGGGCGGCGTCCGCAACTGGGACTACCGCTTCTGCTGGCTGCGCGACGCCACCATCACGTTGCAGTCGCTGCTGTTCAGCGGGTTCCAGTCCGAGGCGACGGCCTGGCGCAAGTGGCTGCTGCGCGCGATCGCCGGTAACCCCGAGGAACTGCAGATCATGTACGGGGTGGCCGGCGAGCGCCGCCTCGACGAGTACATCGCGCACTGGCTCACCGGCTACGACGGCAATCCCGTACGGATCGGGAACGCGGCCGCCGAACAGTTCCAGCTCGACGTGTACGGCGAGGTCATGGACGCCCTGCACCAGGGCCGGCGCGCGGGTCTCAAGGCCGACGACCCGGCGTGGGGCCTGCAGGTCAAGCTCATGCAGTTCGTCGAGGAGCACTGGCGCGACCCCGACGAGGGCATCTGGGAGGTGCGCGGCGGCCCGCAGCAGTTCGTGCACTCCAAACTGATGGCGTGGGTGGCGGCCGACCGCGCGGTGAAGGCCGTGGAGGAGTTCGACCTGGACGGCCCGGTCGACCGGTGGCGGGCCCTGCGCGACGAGATCCAGGACGAGATCCTGACCAAGGGCTACGACCCTTCCCGCCGTACGTTCACCCAGTACTACGGTTCCCAGGAACTCGACGCGGCGCTGCTGATGGTCCCGCTGGTCGGTTTCCTGCCGGCCGACGACGAGCGGGTCGTCGGCACAGTCGAAGCCATCGAACGCGAGCTGATGGTCGACGGCTTCGTGCAGCGCTACACCCAGCACCCCGACACGGATGTCGACGGCCTGCCCCCGGGCGAGGGCGCCTTCCTGGCCTGCACGTTCTGGCTGGCTGACAACTACGCCCTGATGGGCCGTCACGACGAGGCCCGCGAAACCTTCGAGCGCCTGCTCGCCCTGCGCAACGACGTGGGCCTGCTCTCCGAGGAGTACGACACCGAGACGGGCCGCCTGGTCGGCAACTTCCCCCAGGCGTTCAGTCACGTCCCGCTGATCGACACCGCCCGTACGCTGACCGCCGCCCTGGCCCCCACCGAGGCCCGAGCCACCGAGGGCCTGCGCTAGGCCCGTATAGTGGCTCGTCGATGACGGCGGCTCCGGAAGTTCTGCGTGAACCTGGCTTCCGCCGTCTCTGGCTGGCCAACGCGTTCCGCGACTCGGCGGGCCAGGTCAGCTCGTTCGCGCTCCCGGTCACCGCGGTCACGCTCCTGCACGCCAGTGCGTTCCAGATGAGCCTGATCGTGGTCTTCAGCCGCGTCGGCTTCGTGCTGATCGGACTCCCGGCCGGGGTGTGGATCGACCGCTGGGTCAAACGCGACGTGCTCATGTGGGCGGACATCGCGTACTTCGTCTCACTGGCGACCATCCCGATCGCGTACGTGGCCGGGGTGCTCACGGTCCCGCAGCTGATCGCGGTCGCCTTGGTCATGAGCGTGGCCAACGTGTTCTTCAGCATCGCCCACACGAGCATCCTCCCGCTGATCCTGCCCAAGCGGCGCGTCGCCGACGCCCGGGCGCGGTTGCAGACCTCCGAGAGCGCCATCCAGGCCTCGTCACCCGGCGTCGCCGGAGTCCTGACAACGGTGGTGGCCGCGCCGCTGCTGTACGCGGCGTCGACGATTTTCCACCTGGTCTCGGCCGTCCTCATCCGTTCGGTCGACGCCCACGAGAAGCCGAAGTCACGCGACGAGATCGAGGGACGGGACTTCCGCCGTGAGGTCAGGGAGGGCGTGGCGGTCACCTTCCGGCAACCGCTGCTACGGCTCCTGGTCGGGCAGGTCGCCTTCCACAATTTCGGCATCGGGCTCATGGCGTCCGTCGTCGCGGTCTTCATCCTGCGGACCCTCGGCATCTCGCCGTGGCTGTTCGGCGTGCTCTCGACCGTCGGGGCCGTCGCCGGTCTCGTCGCCTCGGTCGCCTGCCCACCGCTGCGGCGGCGGTTGGGCGAGGTCCGCATGACCCTGATCTTCTCCGGGTTCGCGCCCTTCGCCGTCCTCTGCATCCCCCTCGCCGGCGTTCACCACGGCCTGGCGGTTGCCTTCATCGCCGTGGCCGAGGTGGTGCTGAGCTTCGCCGGGGTCGGGCGATCGGTCGCCGCGGCCGGGCTACGCGCCCGCGTCACGCCGAACCGCTACCTCAGCCGGGTGTCGGCCGCGAGCGGAGTCATCACGCAGGGTGCCACCCCGCTCGGCGCGCTCCTCGGTGGTCTGCTCGCCACCTCTGTCGGCGTGACCAACGTGCTCTGGCTGAGCGTGGCCGTCATCGCCGTACCGCTGGTTCTCATGCTGAGGTCACCGATCCGGTCCCACCGCCGGCTCCCGCCCGAGTGGGAGGTCGAGGATTGACGCCGCCACGTCGTCGTCCCTCGTGAGCAGCAGGAACCCGGAGTCGCCGGCGCGGGCGCCGATGCGGTCGGTGAGCATGGTCGCGCGCATCGCCTGGTAGAGGCCGTCCTTCTCCAGCCGCGCGATCGGATACCCGGCCGTGCAGATCACGAAGGCTTTCCCCGTACGGACGGGGGTCTGCGCATGGTGTGCGAAGCCGGCAGTCCAGACCCGGTCGAACCAGCCCTTGAGGATCGCGGGGCAGTCGGCCCACCACACCGGATAGACGAACGCCCACACGTCGGCCGCCGCGAGCTTGGCCTGTTCGGCCGCCACGTCGGGGGAGACCGGCCGGTCGGCGTGGTAGCCGGACTCGCGGGCGTACTCCTCGCGGCTCATCTCGGCGCGGAACCCCATCGCGTACAGGTCGGAGACCGTGACCGTATGGCCCTCGGCGGTGACGCGGTCGAGGAAGGCGCGCAGCACCCGGCCGGTGAAACTCAGCGGATCGGGATGGGCGAAGACGACATGGACGTGGCTCATGATGTCATTCTGCTTTCCGCCGGTCGCCCCATGGACAGGCGGCCCGCCGGATTCTAATGTGGGCCGCGCTCCTTCGCGGAAACGACGAAAGCGGGAGAAAGAATGGCCACCAAACCGCCCCGGAAAGCCGGCTCGAAAATCCAGGCCGTCGTGCTCGCCTCGGTGATCTTCCTGGCCCTCGGGATCATTGCGGTCGGCGCTCTCGCCGGCTTCGCCTCCGAATCGGAGGAGACCCGCAAAGGCCTGTTCGTCACGGCCACGGTCCTGATCCTGTACGCGGCGGCGATGGCGGTCGGCGCGTTCCTGGGCTTCCTGTACGGCATGCCCCGGTCGCGGCTGGCCGACCTGACCGCCGGCACCGAGGCGTCCCCCGAACAGTCGAAGGCCACACTCAGCGCGAAATACCTCACGAACTCGAATTTCATCAAGGTCTCGGATTGGGTCACCACGATCATCGTCGGCCTCGGCATTGCGAATCTGAACGAGATCGTCCCGGCCGCCCGCCGCCTCGGCAGCGCGTTGACCGAACCGATGGGCGGCTCCCAGTTCGGCGCCGCGATCGGCCTGTCGGTCGTCCTGGTCGGCCTCATTTCCGGTTTCGTGCTGTGCTATTTGTGGACGACGATTCGCGTACGCGAACTCCTCGAGGAGGCTGAGGCCGCCCTCACCACCGTCCCCGACATGAACGGCAAGAGCCCGGCCGAGGCGATCGAGCTGGCGTCCGCCCGTTCCATAACCCTGGTGCTGCGCCCCCTGAACGGCGACCGCATCAGCCACCAGAACATCTCCCCGGGAACAACGGTCCGAACCGGCCAGGCGGTCGCCGTCGAGTAAGTCGTTACGCTCGCGACATGACCGACCCGGGATTGCGGCCGGTGAACCTGGGCCAGGGAGCGGGGGTCACGGCTCGCGGTCGACGTGGCGCAGCCAGGCGGCGACCAGCTCGGCTCGTTCGGAACGGGTCACCCGGCCCTGGAAGCGCTTGCCGTCGATTTCCAGCTCGATCTCGCTGGACTGGCGGCTCAGCCAGGACGAGATGACCGCCATGACGTGTTCGGCCACGGTTGGCGCCAAGGTGACGATCAGGGTGCCGACGGCGAGCGCCTGGCCGGATTTTGCGCCCGCGGGGGAGTCCGTGGTCGCCGGCCGTACATCGTCGACATCGGAGTCGAGCAGCGCCTCGCGGAGGTTGTACGCGAGTTCCTGCAGCTCTTCGGCATCGGCGGTCGCGTGCAGGATCCGTACGGGGAAATCCGCTCTCGGCATGGATCACACCAATTCCGTCAAAGGATCACGAGCTGGGGATCACCGCGACTTTAGCCCTTGATGGGGCGGAATGGAGTCGGCCGAACGTGTTGCAGGTGCGGGAACCGCAGCTATAGGCATCGATCAAGAGCGGCTATACGATCACGGCAACGGCTGGGAGCGGGTTGCGGAGTCCGCCGGAATCAGCGAATGAATGTTGCCGTGCGGACGTGTTCCGGATGCCTGCTGTCAAGCAAGCACTTTCATGATCACCCAGCGCGTTCCGGCCCGGGGCGCGCAGAGGGAGGAACACGGTGCGTACCTTTACCCGCACGATCGCCGTCACTGTGGCGGCCACCACCATAGCCGCGATCGCGGCCTGTTCGCCGCCCGAGAAGGAGACCGAGTCGTCGGGCTCCTCCGCCGCGAGCGCGACCAGCGCGGCGGACCTGGGCGGGATCGACAAGCTCGTCGAGGCGGCCAAGGCCGAAGGCCAGCTCAACGTCATCGCGCTGCCCCCGAACTGGGCCAACTACGGCGAGATCATCAAGACCTTCGGCGACAAGTACGGCATCAAGGTCAACTCGGCGCAGCCGGACGGGTCCAGTCAGGACGAGATCAACGCGGCCAACCAGCTCAAGGGGCAGGGCGGCGCTCCGGACGTGTTCGACCTGGGCGCGACGGTCGCCACCGCCAACGTGGCCATGTTCGCCCCGTACAAGGTGGAGAAGTTCGCCGAGGTCCCCGACAACCTGAAGGATGCCAACGGCGCCTGGGTCAACGACTACGGCGGCTACATGTCGATCGGCTACGACAGCGCCAAGGTGCCGGCCCCGACCAGCCTCGACGACCTGCTCAAGCCCGAGTACAAGGGCAAGGTCGCGCTGAACGGCGACCCGACCCAGGCCGGCGCGGCGTTCGGCGGCGTCCAGATGGCGGCGATCGCCAAGGGCGGCACGGTCGAGGACATCAAGCCCGGCGTCGACTTCTTCGGCGAGCTCAAGAAGGCGGGCAACCTGCTGCCGGTCGACCCCGACTCGGCCAGCATCCAGTCGGGTCAGACCCCGGTCGTGTTCGACTGGGACTACCTGAACGCGTCCGAGGCGACCAAGCTGAAGACCTGGAAGACCTTCGTCCCCAACGGCGCCGTGCTCGGCTCGTACTACGTGCAGGCGATCAACAAGGATGCCCCGCACCCGGCCGCCGCGCGTCTGTGGCAGGAGTTCCTCTACTCCGACGAGGGCCAGAACCTGTGGCTCAAGGGCGGCGCCCGCCCGGTGCGGGCCGAGGCCATGGAGAAGGCCGGCACGATCGACAAGACCGCGTTCGAGGCCCTGCCCAAGATCGAGGGCACGCCGGTCGTCCCGACCGAGGCGCAGAACACGAAGGCCAAGGAGTACCTCTCGGCGAACTGGGCCAAGACCGTTGGCTGAGGTTGCCGCCACCGCCCCGCAGACCGTGGCCAGGCGGCCTCGTCTGCGGGGCGTCACCTCCCTGCTCGGGACGGTGCCGTTCTTCGCGTACGTGACGATCTTTTTGGTCATCCCGACGCTGGTCGTCGTGATCGGGGCGTTCGCCGGCAACGACGGCGGCGTCTCGCTGGACAGCATCAGGGCGCTGGGCAACGACGTCATCCTGGATGCGTTCGGGCGCAGCATCGCGCTCTCGGCCATCAGCGCGCTCGTCGGCGCGGTCCTGGGAGCCCTTCTCGCGTACGCCCTGGTGACCGCGAAGCCGGAGGGTGTGCTGCGCCGGACGGTGACCGCGGCGGCCGGCGTGCTCGCCCAGTTCGGCGGCGTCACCCTGGCGTTCGCGTTCCTGGCCACGATCGGCCTGTCCGGCTTCGTCACCGTGTGGCTGCAGGACACGTTCGCCATCGACCTGTACGAGAACGGCGTCTGGCTGTTCGAGCTGCCGGGTCTCACCCTGGTCTACACGTACTTCCAGATCCCGCTCATGGTCATCGTCTTTCTGCCCGCCCTCGACGGCATCCGTCCCCAGTGGCGGGAGGCGACCGAGAGCCTGGGCGGGACGACGTGGCAGTACTGGACCCGCGTGGCCGGCCCGCTGCTCGCCCCCGCGTTCCTCGGTTCGACCCTGCTGCTGTTCGCCAACAGCTTCTCCGCGTACGCCACCGCGGCCGCCCTGGTCAGCCAGGGCAGCCCGCTCGTGCCGTTGCAGATCCGCGGCGCGCTGACCAGCGAGGTCGTGCTCGGGCAACAGAACCTGGGCAAGGCGATGGCCCTCGGCATGGTCGTCGTGGTCGCGGTTGTCATGGCGCTCTACACCCTGCTGCAGAAGAGGACGTCGAAATGGCTGGGGTGATCGCCCGCCGGGCCCGCAAACAGCGGATCTTCCGCTGGACCGTGCTGATCGTGCTCGGCGTCTTCTTCGTGCTGCCGTTCGTCGCGATGATCGAGTTCTCGACCCGCGACCCCGGAACGTGGCCGCTGCTGGTGAACTGGCCCGAGCTCAGTGAACGCTACCCGGCGCTGGCCGAGGGCATCACCAACTCGCTGCTGCAGGCCGCGCTCACCGCCGTACTGATGCTGGTGTTGCTCGTCCCGACCGCCGTGTGGGTGCGGTTGCGCCTGCCGAAACTGCGCCGGCTGGTCGAGTTCATCTGCCTGCTGCCGCTGACGATCCCGGCCATCGTGCTGGTCGTCGGGCTGGCGCCGGTGTACGCCTGGGTCACGTACTTCCTGGGTGGCTCGTCACTGACCCTCGTGTTCGCGTACACCGTGCTGGTGTTGCCGTATGCCTATCGCGCCATCGACACGGGACTGTCGGCGATCGACGTGAAGACGCTCGCCGAGGCCGCCCGCTCGCTCGGCGCCGGGTGGGGCACGGTGATGTGGCGGGTCGTGCTGCCCAACATCCGCTCGGCCGTGCTGTCGGCGGCGTTCCTGACCGTGGCCCTCGTGCTCGGCGAGTTCACCATCGCGTCGCTGCTCAACCGCACCAACCTGCAGGTCGCGATCAACTTCCTGGGCAAGAGCAGCGCCACCATGTCGGTCGCGGTCTCGTTGACCGCGCTGCTGCTGGCCTTCGTCCTGCTGCTGTTGCTGTCCCTGCTCGGCGAGCGCCGCCGAAAGTCCCTCAAGGAGTCCGCATGACCGGCGTCGCCGTACAACTCAACGGGCTGCGCCGCACGTTCGGCACAGTCCACGCCCTCGACAACCTCGACCTGTCGATCGAACCGGGCGAGTTCGTGGCGCTGCTCGGACCCTCCGGCTGCGGCAAGACGACGGCGCTGCGCGTGCTGGCCGGCCTCGAGGACGCCGACAGCGGTCAGGTGCTCGTCGGCGGCCGGGACATGACGGCCCTGCCGGCGAACCGGCGCGACATGGGGATGGTCTTCCAGGCGTACAGTCTCTTTCCGCATCTGACCGCCCTGGCCAACGTCTCGTTCGGGTTGTCGCTGCGGGGACGCTCCAAGAACGTCGCTCGCGCCAAGGAGATGCTCGAACTGGTCGGGATCAGCCAGTTCGCCGACCGCTACCCGCATCAGCTCTCCGGTGGGCAGCAGCAGCGTGTCGCCCTGGCCCGCGCGCTCGCCATCGAGCCGAGTGTGCTGCTGCTCGACGAGCCGCTGTCGGCGCTCGACGCCAAGGTGCGCGTGCAGCTGCGCGACGAGATCCGCCGCATCCAGACCGAGGTCGGCACGACGACGCTGTTCGTCACGCACGACCAGGAGGAGGCGCTGGCGGTGGCCGACCGGGTGGGGGTGATGCGCTCGGGCAAGCTGGAGCAGCTGGCCTCGCCGGCCGACATCTACCTGACTCCGGCGACGCCGTTCGTGGCCGAGTTCGTGGGGCTGAGCAACCGGCTGCCCGGCACGGTTGTGGGCAACGAGGTCGAGGTGCTGGGGACGCGGCTGCCGCTGCTCTCGCCCGCCTCGTCGCCGTCGGTCACGGCCCTCGTACGACCGGAGTCTGTGCAGGTCACGCCGGATGACACGGGCGAGGGACGGGTGCTGACAACCAGCTTCCTGGGACCGATCAGCAAGGTGACCGTGACGGTCGGGGAGCAGCTGGTGGTGGCGCAGGTGGCGACCGACCGTCTGGCGTCTCTGGCGCCGGGCACTCCGGTACGGATAACCCTGCAGCCCAGTCCCGTCGCGCTGGCCTGATTTCCGCGTTTCGCTGCGACTCGCCCGGGACGCTTCGTACGGTCTGTAGCCGTGCGCAAACGTCTGATCGCCGTCGTCACGGCCCTGCTGCTCCTGCCGGTACTCACGCCCTCTTCGGCCGGAGCAGCAGGCACGGTGTGGCACGTCGTACGCCCGGGCGAGACGCTGGCCTACATCGCCGCGCTGCGCGGGGTCAGCGTGCAGCAGCTGACCGCCTGGAACGGTATCCCGGCGGACGTGCCCGTGCAGGTTGACGCCGTGTTGCGGCTGAACGCGCCCGCCGAGCCACTGCCCGCCTTCCAGACGCGCGTCGAGACGGTGACTCCGGCCGCGGTGAACTGGAAGCCGCTCAAACGCTGCCCCGTGCTACCGATCAACCTGCGTCGCGTCTGGGTTTCCTACATCGACTTCAACGGCGCCTACCGCGACGGGAGCGTGATCGTCCGCAAGGACGTCGCGGCCCGCGCCCAGCAGGTCTTCGGCACCCTCTATCGCTGGCGCTTCCGCATCATGGGAATGGCCCCGATGAGGATCAACAACCCCACCGAGTCGAACATGGCCACGGTCACGGCCGGCTACAACTGCCGTGCGGTCGGCGGCACCAAGGTCTGGTCCGAGCACGCCACCGGCACCGCCATCGACATCAACCCGTTCCAGAACCCGATGATCCGGGGCCGCTCCGTGTCCCCGGCCGGCAGCCAGTTCTATCTCGAGCGCAACCGCTACCTGATCGGGATGGTCCATCCGGAGGGCGCGGCCCGGGCCTTCACGTGGAACGACTTCTACTGGGGTGGTCGCTGGACCAGCCTGAAGGACTACATGCATTTCAGTCTCACCAACAAGTGACGAGGCCGCTCGGCTCAGCCGGCCACCAGGTCGCGGCGGCGCGCGGCGAGCAGGCCGAGTAGGCACGTCGCGGCTCCGACGGCCAGCAGCGCGATCAGGCCGAGCGGAACGCCGTCGGCGGCGGCCACGTCGGGGACATGCCGGAAGACGCCGAGGCGCTGGACGGCGCCGGGAATGTCGAACAGATCGCCGAGCAGGGCGAACAGGGCGCCTGCGGTCAGGGGCAGCCAGGCCAGCCCGGCCCAGGACGGCCGCAGGCCGAGCAGCAGCGTGGTGATGCCGATCAAGGCGACGACCGCGGGCCACTGGCCGAGGAGATAGCCCAGGGTCCGCACGGTGACGTCGGGGCCGTCGATGACCACGGGGGCGATCACCGCGCTCAGCGCCGCGGCGGCCAGAAGCACGATCGCGCCGCCGGCAGCGGTGACGGCCGCCTGGGCGCCCAGGGGTGCCCAGCGGCGGCGGCCGGTGGTCAGGACGAGGGCGGTCAGGCCGGTGCGTTCGTCGTGCCCGGCCGTCAGCATGGCCAGGATGCCGAAGACAGAGACGATGATGCCGGTGACCGTGCCGCAATAGGAGAGGTAGCCGGCGACGCGGTCACCGGCGCCGACCTGGGCGCCGAGGAAGCCGCCGAGGTCGGGCTGGGTGACGGCGCCCGCTCCCATGGCGCAGAACAGGCCGCTGATCGCGGTGACGGCCGCCGTCCAGGCGATCAGGCTCGTTCGGGTGAGACGGGCGGAGAGAGCGGCCACCGTCCGTACGGGAAGCCGACGGGTGCTGGTGTCACGGCGGGGGAGAATGCCCGCGCCGTATTCGCGATGTGCTGCCGTCGCGGCCGCCGCGACGGCCAGGGCAGCGGTGACGGTCAGGGCGACGACCGGCGGAATCCATCGGTCGGCGCCGAAGGGCTGGGTCGTGGCGCGCAGACCGAGGGGAGTGAAACCGTTGAGCCAGGCGAGGTCGCGGGTGTCGGCCATGGCCCGTACGGCGAAGGCCGCACCGACGGCGAGGAAGCCCAGCAGGCGGGTCTGTCCGGCGGTCGCGGCGACCTGGGCCAGGCCGACGGTGAGCACACCGAACAGCAGGAAGGTGATCCCGATGACGGCGCCGAAGCTGAGGGCACCGGTCAGGTCGGCGCCCTCGACGTGGGCGCCGGACACCACGGCGGCGGCGGTGCAGCCGGCGGTGAGGACGCTCGCCACGGCGGCGAGGAGCACGAGCGCATCCCGTACGGGGAAATGGGGTGGGACGCCGCAGGCGCGGACGAGCTCCAGCGTGCCGTTGTCCTCGGCCGCGCGGGTCAGCATGGTCGCCAGCAGCACCGCCGCGACGGCCGCGAGCACGGTGACGATCGCGCCGATCTCCCAGGCGAACATCAGTGCCGGAGTACCCGGATCGGGCAGCCGGCCGTACATCAGGGTGGTGGCGGCGTCGTGCTGGGCCAGGGCGACGGCGATCCGGCGATCGGCCACGGTGGCGTAGGTGGACCGGTAGGCCGGCAGGGTGGGGCCGCTCAGCGCGATGAGCAGCGCGACCCAGCACAGGATCGGAAGGCGATGGCGGCGGGCCATGAGCAGCAGCAGGGTCATCGCGCGGCCACCTGGTAGTGACGCAGGAAAAGATCCTCCAGGCGGGCCGGGGTGCACGTGATGTCGGCCGCCCCGGCCTCGGCGAGAACGCCCAGCACCGCGGCCACCCGATCACGGGGCACGTTCAGCACGAGCCGGCGCTCGGCCGGGGCGTTCCCGGCCAGACCCCACGACCGCAGCCGTACGTCGATGGCTGCGCGCGCTTCGTCCGGCAGGTGCGCGGTGATGGTCGACGCCGCGAGGTGCCGCATGTCGGCCAGCCGCCCGGACTCCACCAGCCGGCCGTCCTTGATGATGGTGACCGCGGAGCAGACATCCTCGACCTCCTCCAGAAGGTGGCTGGAAAGCAGCACCGTGCGCCCGGCCGCGGCCGCCTCCCGGACGCACTGCTGGAAGACCTCCTCCATGAGCGGGTCGAGTCCGGACGTGGGCTCGTCGAGGATCAGCAACCGGGTCGGGGCCGCGAACGAGGCGACCAGGACGACCTTCTGCCGGTTGCCCTTCGAGTAGGTCCGTATCCGCTTCCGGGTGTCCAGCGCGAAGGCCTCGGTGAGCCGCTGCTCGGCGGCGACGTCACGGGCACCCCGCAGGCCGGCCAGCGCGTCCAGAACCTCCTGCCCGGTCAGCGTGGGCCACAGAAAGACCTCTCCCGGTACGTACGAGATCTGGCGGGTCACCTCGGCGGCGTGCGAGGCGGGGTCGAGCCCCAGCACGCGCACGAGCCCGGCGTTCGCCCGGTAGAGGCCGAGCAGCACACGGATGGTCGTGGACTTGCCGGCGCCGTTGGGGCCGAGGAAGCCGTGCACCTCGCCCTCGCGGACCAGCAGGTCGACGCCGTCGACGGCGGCGAGGGCGCCGAACCGCTTCACCAACCCGCGAACCTCGATGACCGGGCCCGTTGTCATGACTGATGCTCCTTCTCGATGGCCGACAGAAGGGCGTCGGCGATCGCCCGGTCGACGCGGCGCTCGTGCGCGCCGGAGAGCCGCAGATAGAGCTCGGCCGCCCGTCGGGCCACGGCCAGATCGATCGAGCGGAAGACGGTCGGCAGATCGTCGCCGAGGGAGTCGCGGATACGGTTCACGACGGCCGCGGCGATCCGGGCGACCTGCTCGTCGTCGTACGCCGTGCTTTCGCCGGAGCGGGCGGCGACCTGTCCGAACAGGTGCAGGCTGTGTGCCTTGGCCGCCTCGGTCAGTCCCTCGTAGAGCACGGCAGCCTCGGGCGGCATGTCGCCGCGGTAGAAAGCGAGCTCGACGAAGTCGCGTTCCCGCCGGATCGCCCGCCGGGCCGGGCGGTCGGTGGCCCGAGCCGCGATGTCGTCGTAGAACCGGGCGATGCCGGCCGGCATGGGGGAGAGCGCGCCACCCTGCTCCACGGTGGACATGAGTCCCCGCATCCGTTCCCGCTGCGCCCCCAGCCGGGCGATCTGGTCGTCGAGGGCGGTGACCGTGCTCTCGAGATCGGCCAGCACCGACCGGCGGGCCGCCCCGGGCGTCGCCGCGGGATCGTGCAGCAGGCTTCCGACCCGCGCCAGCCCGACGCCGGCCTCGGCCAGCCACCGGACCCGGACGACACGGGCCACGTGGACCATGCCGTAGTCCCGGACCCCGTCCCGGGTCGGTGGAACCGGGACCAGGCCGATCTGGTGGTAGTACCGAACGGTCCGGACAGTGACGCCGGTCAGCTCGGCGAGCTCCTTGATGCGCACCCAGTCAGTGTCGACCGCGACGTTGCGTAACAGTCAACGAAGACAGGCCTTCGGTCCCGCCGGTCCGTGACTTCCGGCCCCCTCCGGGCCCGCCGAGACACGATCAGCCGGCACACGGCCATCGGTACATCATGCGGTGTCACCCGGACCGGTGACGGGAACCGTCCGGGTGCTGATGCGCGCCCACCAGCAAGGACAGCGTGCCGCTCGGCGATTCGGCCGGGCTCGCGGCTGGATGCCGCTCATCCTTGAGGTCCGGGCTCCGCGCCGACCGGGGGATCGTCGTAGAGCACGGCCCAGACGACCTTGCCCGCAGGTGTCGGCAGGGCGCCCCAGACGCGCGCGGCAGCATCGACGATGCGCAGTCCGTACCCTCGCCGGCCGAGCCCGTGACCTGGTGGCATGTCGGGTGACAGCATGTCCGGCAGGTGAGGATCAAGGTCGTAGACGGCGATGCGAAGCCGGCTGGTCTGCCGGCTTCACCCGCGACGGAGCGGGCCGAGCCGGGTGACGACGAACTCGATGAAGGTGCCGGCGTGCTCGACCGCGTTGGTGACCAGCTCCGACGCGACCAGCCGGGCAGGTGCCAGCAGCGGCTCCATGTCCCACTCCTTGCAGATCGCGCCGACGACGTCACGAGCCGCCGAGGCCGCGACCAGTTCGGGACTCAAGCGGAGCTGGATCTGATCGGCCAAGGGGCGCGCATCGGCCAGCCTGGCCCGCGCTTGCGGCAAGGCGAAATCCGCCGGAAGAAGCCCCCGCCAACCTGATTGACGCGGTGAGATCCGATGAACTACAGAGCTCGATCTCAGTACCGCCCTGGCCGGTGCCACGGAAGACTCCGCCGGGCTACGACGCCGCGGTGACAACCGTGGCACCGAGAACGAGCTGGGATGCTGCCGAACCGAGATCAGTCGGCACGCGAGAGGAAGAGCAGTGGCCATCGCCGCGATGGTCCACAGCAGGGGCGAAGCCCACGCCAGCTGCCGGGCGAGGACGAGGACGCCCATCGCGACCACGAACCAGCCGAAGGATCGGCGGAGCGCAGCTGCCGGGACGCGGCCGGTGAGCCGGCCGCCGAGCAGGCTTCCCGCGGCCGCGGCGACGGTGACGGCGGCGGCCAGAGCCCAGGGAGGGCGCCCGTTCGTGAGGTGCCCGGCCAGACCGGCGACGGACTGCAAGGCGATGACCAGCAGCGACGTGCCGATCGCCTCGGCTACGGCCAGCCCACCGAGCAGGCTGAGGGCGGGGACGATGAGGAAGCCCCCACCCGTGCCGATCAGGCCGGACACCGCGCCGATCACGATGCCGGCGGCGATCGTGCGGGGGAGTGGCGCCCGGCGACCGGCGGGCTCGGAACGTCGGCCGCAGATCATCGGGGCGGCGGTGGCCAGCATCATCAATGCGAAGCCGATGAGCAGAACACCGTCGGGTACGGACCCGGCGACCCGGCCACCGGCGTAGGCCCCGGCCATCCCCGCCGGCCCGAAGACCATGCCCGTACGCCATCGGATCCGCCCGGCTCGGGCGTGCGGGATCAGGGCGGCGCCGGCGGTGGCGCCGACGACGAGCAGCGAGGTGGCGATGGCCTCGTCGGCGGGTAGCCCGGTCACGTGGACCAGCAGCGGGACGGCGAGGATGGAGCCTCCGCCGCCGAGCAGTCCCAGGCTGACTCCGACGCCCGCGGCCAGGATGACGGTCAGGACGACCGTGAGGTTCATGGCCGTACGACGGAGAGGCCGGCTGCCGTGGCGTGGTCGAAGTCGTCGTCGATCGTGACCACGCGGCGGCCCGCGGCGGCCAGCAGGGACGCGGCGATCGAGGCGCGGTAGCCGGCGGCGCAGTGCACCCACACCTCGCCGTCCGGCACCTCGGCCAGGCGGCCGGGCAGCTCGTGCAGCGGAACATGGACCGCGCCGTCGAGGTGGCCCTCGGCGACCTCCAGCCTGCGGCGGGTGTCGAGCACGACGACCGGGCGGTGGTGACGGACCTGCGCCAGGTCGGCGAACGTGGCCCGGGGGAAGGACTCGAGGCCGGATCCGGCGGCCCAGTCGGCGGGGGCGCCGGTGGCGTGGGCAGCGGGCCGGTCGATGCCGATGCGCACCAGTTCCCGCTGGGCCTCGGCGACCTGCCCGGGGGTGTCGGCGAGCAGGGTCAGCGGCGTGCCCCATCCAATGAGCCAGCCGAGGTAGGTGGCGAAGCTGCCGTCGAGGCCGAAGTTGAGAGTGCCGGCGACGTGCCCGTCCGCGAACGCGACCCGATGGCGGAGGTCGACCACCCATTCGCCGTCGGCGAGGCGTTTGCGCAGCTGGTCGGCGTCGGCCCGGGCGGGTGGGCTCAGGTCGGGCGCGGCCGGGCCGGCGCTGTTGGCCGGGGCCATGTGCGCGTAGTACGCGGGCCAGGCGTCCAGCCCGGCGAGCAGTTCGTGCACGAACTCCTGCTCGGGCCGGCGCAGCGCGGGGTTCGCGCGTTTCTCGGCGCCGATGGTGGAGGCGGCGGCCTCGGACTGGGTCGCCGAGCAGCACCGCGCCGTCGTGAACGAGGTAGCTGCGATCGCCGAGCGACGGAGTGTCGATGGGCAGGATGCGGAACACGATGCGGGCTCCCTCCGCGGTTCGTATACCCCCGGGGGTATCTGTCACGACGGTAACGCGTCGCTCGGGGGTCCTGTCAAGCTGGGGTCGCATACCCCACGGGGTACCATCCGACGGAGCCGTCAACGGGAGCGTGAGGGATGCGGGTCGACGAGACCGCCACAGGTGATGTGATCAAGCGGCTGCGCCGCGCCGAGGGTCAGATCCGCGGCGTCATCGGCATGCTGGAGGAGGGGCGTGACTGCGCCGACGTCGTGACACAGCTGGCTGCGGTCTCCCGGGCGCTCGACCGGGCCGGGTTCAAGGTCATCGCCAGCGGGTTGCAGCAGTGCATGACCGCCGAGGACGGCGAGGATCAGAGCGCCAACCTGGAGCGGATGGAGAAGCTGTTCCTGTCGCTGGCCTGAACATGTCCCGGGGCGGAACGGCAAGAAGCTCGGTTCCCGTACGGCGGAACCGGACTTCCGGCCGTTCTCCTTACCGGTCTGCCCAGTGTGTGAAGGCGGCGAGGTGCCGCTGGGAGCCTGCGCTCAAACGAGCGTAGAGCTGCTGGACGTCAGGTGCGGTGAGCCCGTCGGCGGCCGCGTTCAGGGCGGCGATGTCGTCCCGCTCGACCTGCTGCCCGACGGCCAGGGCGGCGGCCCGGCTCCGCGTCCCCTGTGCCAGCAGCTTGTCGTAGGTGGCCTGCACGGTGGAGTCGGTGAACGCGCCCGGCGCCTGACCTGCGGTCGGATCGGTGATGCGGTAGCGCTGCAGCATGGCGCGGACCGCATTCAGGTGCTGAGTCTCCGCGACGGCGATGTGTTCGAAGACGAACGCGTCGTAGCGGGCGCCGAGGTTTCCGTGCAGGTCCTGGGCGAGCTTCTCCTCCTGCGCCATGGACGCCAGGGTGGCCTTCTGCGCGGCGGTCAGGGTGCCCTGGGGTGCGGTGACCGGCAGCCGGCCGCACATTCCCCCGCCGAAGCCGAAGCCGAAGCCGAAGCCGGACCCGGAGCCCATGCCCTGGCCGATTCCCATGCCATAACCGCCGGGGTTCGCCGTGGCGGTGCTCGCCGGGCGGGGGCGGTAGGTGTCGTCGTCGGCCAGCGCCGGTGCCGCGATCGCGATGCCGGTGAGGCCGATCGCGCCGACCGTCACCACCATGGCGGCCCGGCGGTTGTTGGTCTTCATGGCTCCTCCCCTCCTTGCCCTCTCACGATGGCTAGCCGGCATGGCGGCGGAGTGCAGCCGGTATGCAGATCACGTGGAGGTCCGGCGCGGAGGCTCCGCCCGGTCAGCGCCGGAACAGCCGGGCGAGCAGGCTGGTCGAGGTCTCTTTGTCGTGGCCGGCGCAGCGCTCGTCCGCCGGCACTCCCCGCATCACCTGATCAACGTGTTGTCCGCAGCCGGTCCATGTCGTCTTGCCGCATTTACGGCAGGTGACCTGACGGCACATGCTCGCCCCCTCATGCTCGGTGCCTCGCTTATACCCCCGGGGGTATTTATCCGACCGTACCGCACGCCGGCGGGGCGGCACCTGCCGGGGATTGTTCGTTCCTACCAGTCGTAGGAGACCTGGGGAGCGCCGGTGGTGCTGTACGCCGCCGCCCCGGACATTCGCCGTGCTGGCCCACCAGGTCGCAGACGCGCTCCGCGACCGCCGGGACGGCGGCGGCGACCGGCGGGGTCAGACCTTGGCCGAAGCCGAACTCGGTGCCCGAGACGGCCAGCACGACCAGCCGGCCGGGCAGGCGGTCGAGCGCCCGGCCCAGGGCCACGGTGCTGCCCAGGCTGACGGCGTGCGAACCGCCCGCGCCGGCGCCGATGTGGGCCGGCGCCAGCTCGTGGCGGTCGCCCGCGTGGTCGGCCGGGCCAGGGACGACGTCGACGACGACGGCGAGAGCGCATCCGGTCCACAGACCGATCAGCCGGGCCGGCTCGCCGTCGCTGACGCGCAGGTCCACCCCGGACAGCCGCGGGTCGGACGCGCGACGGCCCGCCAGGTCGGCGACGACCGCCGGCCCGAAGCCGTCGTCGCGGCGGTAGTCGTTGCCGATCCCGATGACCACCCGCCGGTCGCCGTCGGCCAGGCTCATCGCCGGTCCACCGTCAGGTCGAGGAAGTGCGTCGAGCACGAGATGCACGGGTCGTAGTTGCGGATGGCCTGCTCGCACTGCCAGGTCAGGTGCTCGTCGTCCAGGTGCAGCCGGCCGCCGACGAAGCGCCGCAGGTCGTCCTCGATGCCGGCCTGGTTCTGGGAGGTGGGCGGCACGATCCGGGCCGAGGTGATCAGACCGTCGGCGCCGATGCCGTAGCGGTGGAACAGGATGCCGCGCGGCGCCTCGGTCGCGCCGTACCCGGCCGCCTCGCGCGGCGGGACCTCGGCGTACGGGCGGGCCGGTGGCTCGTACCGGTCGATCAGCCGGATCGCCTCGTCCAGCGCGTACACCGTCTCCACCGCCCGGACCACGATGCTGCGGTAGGGGTTGCGGCAGTCGGCCCCCAGCCCGGCCGCCGACGCCACCTCCTGCGCCAGAGGGCTCAGCCACTGCCGGTTGAGCGTGAAGCGGGCGGTGGGGCCTACGATGTAGCGGCCCCGCCCGGCGATACGCGCGTGCAGGGCGGTGGAATGCGGGACCTGCTCCTCGATGATGTGCTCCTCGAACCGGCGTACGTCGAAGGTGAGCCCGCCGGTGGTGGCGACGTCACCCGATTCGATCGCATACCGCCCGGGCGTGCTCAGCGCCAGCATCTCGTGGTCGTGGTGGAAGTCGGGAAAGTCGAACCCGGCCACCCACTGCACCGTCTCGACCGCCTGGTCCAACGCTTTCCGTAGCCGCTCGCGCAGGGCCGTCAGCTCCGCGCGCGACGGCGTCCGGTAGAAGCCGCCGACCCGGATGTTCACCGGGTGGATGGCCCGGCCGCCGAGCAGCTCCACGATCTCGTTGCCGGCCTGCTTCGTCGACAGGCCACGCTCGACCAGGTCACGGCGGTCCTGGGCCATCTCCAGGGCACCGGCGTACCCGAGGAAGTCGGGGGCGTGCAGCAGGTAGATGTGCAGCGTGTGGCTCTCGATCCACTCGCCGCAGTAGAGCAGCCGCCGCAGGGTCGCGACGGCCGGGTCCACGCTCACGCCGCAGGCGTCCTCGACGGCCGCGCAGGCGCTCATCTGATAGGCGACCGGGCAGATCCCGCAGATCCGGGCGGTGATGTCGGGCGGCTCGGTGTGCCGGCGTCCGCGCAGCAGCGCCTCGAAGAACCGGGGCGGCTCGTAGATGTCGAGGCGGACGTCGGCGACGGCGCCGTCGCGCACGCGGACGTGCATGGCGCCCTCGCCCTCGACCCGGGCCAGCGACCGCACGTCCAGGACCCGTTCGGAGCGGTGCGTCATGTCTCCTCCTGCCCGGTGCCGCCGGGGCCCGCGCCCGGCGCCGGTCCGGCCATGACCCGGGACAGCTCGATGAACGTCGGGTCGGCGGCGTTGTACGTGCGATAGGCGCGGACCACGTCGTCCTCGGCCATGCCGGTGGCCCGCAGCAGACCGGCCTGGGCCGCGGCGTTCGGGGTTTCGGCGGGGCCGAAGCAGCCGAAGCAGCCGCGCTGGTAGGCCGGGCAGATCGCGCCGCAGCCGGCCCGGGTGACCGGGCCCAGGCAGGGCGTGCCGTGGGCGACCACCACGCAGACGGATCCGCGCCGCTTGCACTCGAAGCAGACGCTGTGCCCGGGCAGGTCGGGGCGCCGGCCCAGCAGCAGGGAGGTGATCAGGTCGAGCAGCTGGCGCCGGTCGATCGGGCAGCCGTGCAGTTCGTAGTCCACGTCGACGTGCGCCGCGATCGGGGTCGAGGTGGCCAAGGTGGACACGTAGTCGGGACGGGCGTAGACCACCGACCGGAACTCGTCGATGTCGGCGAAGTTGCGCAGGGCCTGCACGCCGCCCGCGGTGGCGCATGCGCCGAGGGTGACCAGCACGCGCGACATCTCACGGACATGGCGGATCCGCTCGGCGTCCTCCGGCGTGGTGATCGAGCCCTCCACCAGTGACACGTCGTACGGGCCGGGCTCGACGGCGCGGGTGGCCTCCAGGAAATGCGCGATCTCCACCCGGCCCGCCACGGCCAGCAACTCGTCCTCGCAGTCGAGCAGGCTCAACTGGCATCCGTCGCAGGACGCGAATTTCCACACCGCCAGCGTCGTCATCACAACTCCCGCACGTCGAGCAGCGGTTCGGCCCGGGCGTAGTCGACCACCGGGCCGTCCCGGCACAGCAGCAACGGCCCCAGCTGGCAGTGACCGCACCAGCCGGCCCCGCAGCGCATGTTGCGCTCGAGCGACACCCGCACCCGCGACGCGGGCACACCCCGGTCGGTCAGCGCCCGTGCGGTGAACCGCATCATCACCTCGGGGCCGCAGACGAAGCCCACGCTGCGGCCGGGCCGGAAACGCGCGGATGCGACGAGCGCCGGCACCACACCGACATGACCGTTCCAGCCCTCCGCGGGCCGGTCCACGGTGACACCCACCTGGACGCCGGCCGCGGCCCAGCGGTCGAGATCGTCGCGGTACAGCAGGTCGGCCGGGGTGCGGGCGCCGACCAGCAGCACCACCTCGCCGTAGCGGTCGCGTTCGGCCAGCACGGCCTGCACGATCGGCCGGACCGGGGCCAGGCCGATGCCGCCGGCGACGACCACCACGTCGTGGCCGGCCGCCGACGGCACGTCCCAGGTGGTGCCGAACGGGCCCCGCACGCCGATCACCGTGCCCGGTCCGGCCGCGTGCAGGGCCCGCGTCACCGCGCCGACCGCTCGCAGCGTGTGCGTCAACCGGCGGGCGGTCTCGTGCGGGGCGGGCAGGCCGCTCAGCGAGATGGGCACCTCACCGATCCCGTACGCGGTGAGCATGGCGAACTGGCCGGGCGCGAACGCGGGCAGCGGTGCGGTCTCGTACGCCAGCTCGAGCGTGACCGTGTCGTCCGTGTCGGCGTGGCGGGCGATGACCCGGTACGGCAGCGGAAGCTCCGCACCGGTCACGCGGGAGGCGAGCGATGTGCTCATGGCCGTGCCTTCGCAGCCGGTGCCGCGTAGAGGTCCAGCAGGCGCAGTCGGGTCGCGTGCAGCCGTCCGGTGATGACCGGGACGAACCGGCGCAGCATGGCGTAGCCGAAAGCGGGGTCGGCGTCGCAGAGTTCCCGCACCGCCGCCGCGTCGAACATGACCGTGTCCACCGGGCCCCGGGTCTCGCAGCCGAACTGCCACCGGTACGGCGGATGCAGCCACGACCAGCCCAGCACGGCGCCGGTGGCCAGCGTCTCGATCACCTGATCGCCCCGGCCGGGCACCCGCAGGTCCAGCGCCACCCGGCCGTTTTCGATCAGCCAGAACCGGTCGGCGGCACCGCCCTCGGTGAAGATCCGCTCACCCGGCCGGTACGCCGCGGACCGCCCGGTCGCGCACAGCCGCCGCAGCTGGGCCGGCTCGAACCCGGACGCGAACGGCAGGCGGGCCACTCGGGTGAGCAGCGGCGCGGTCATGACGTCACCGCGGCGGCCGCGGCGAGCGCGTCCACCTCCTGGGTGAGGTCGATGCCGGCCGGGCACCACGCGATGCACCGCCCGCACCCGACACACCCGGACATGCCGAACTGGTCGTGCCAGGTGCCGAGCTTGTGGCTGATCCACTGCCGGTAGCGGGCCTGGCCGCTGGTGCGCACGCTGCCGCCGTGCAGGTAGGAGAAGTCCAGGTCGAAGCAGGACGCCCAGCGCTGCCACCGTTCGGCGTGGTCGCCGGTGAGGTCGGTGACGTCCTCGGTGGAGGTGCAGAAGCACGTGGGGCACACCATCGTGCAATTGCCGCAGGTGAGGCAGCGGGAGGCGACGTCGTCCCAGTGCGGGGACTGCCGGTTCGCGGCGAGCAGGCCGGGCAGGTTCACCGCCGGCATCGTGCGGCCCATCCGGGCTGCCGCCGCCGCGACCGCGTCCCGGGCCTGTCCGACGCTCGCCGGTCCGGCCGGACGACCGGGGAGTGCCGCGAGAATCCCGGCCCCGGCCGGTGTGCCGGCCCGGACCAGGAACCGGTGGCCGTCGTCGTCGACCAGCTCGGTCATCGCCAGGTCGAAGCCGGCGCCGCACTGCGGACCGGTGCCCATCGAGGCGCAGAAGCAGGTCGCCCCGGGCTCGGTGCACTCCACGGCGATGATCAGGTTGCCGTCGCGGCGGCCGGCGTAGACCGGGTCGGTGTGCCGGCCGCCGGCGAGCACGCGGTCCAGCACACCGATGGCGGCGAGGTCGCAGGCACGGACCCCGAGCAGCGCGTACCGCCGGGGTTCGTCCGGCCCGCTCACGACCATCGTGCCGTCCGGCGAGCGGTCGGCCGACCAGCGCCGGGTGCGGGCCGGGAGCAGGACGTTCTTCCACGACTGCGGGCCGGCCGAATGGGCGAACGCGGCCCGGTCGGCGCGATCACGCAGACGGTACCGCCCGGCCTCGGTCTCGACCCCCACGCCGTACGGGAGCTGGTCCGCCGAATCGAGCACGGCCGTGACCACCGCGCCGTCGCGGACGGTGGGACCGACGACGGTGTACCCCTGCTCGCGCAGCGTCTCGAACAGCAGCGCGAGCGCGCTCACGTCGATCAGGACCGGCTGGTTCGCTGACACGTCGGTCGTGGCCGTCATGTCGCCTCCCTCGGGACAGTCCAGCCGAAGGTAGGCTCGCGCTCCGCGGGCGTGGTAGAGGCGAAAGCCCCGGTCCCGGCGGACGGCCAGTTCTCGAGCGTGTCGACGAACAACTCACGCACCTCAGCCGTGCGGCGGCGCAGCTCGTCGGTGCGCCACCCGGCGGTGGGGATCGGGTCCAGCACGGCGACGTCGACCGTGCCCGGGTTGACCACCAGCGACCTTCGCCAGGCCAGCTCGCCGGTGTTGCGCAGCACGATCGGCACGATCGGGACGCCCGCCTGCACGGCGATGCGGAAGGCGCCCTTCTTGAACGGGCCCGGCGTCGGGGTCGGCATGCGGGTGCCCTCGGGCAGGATCAGGATCGAGGTGCCCGCGCGCAGCCGCCGCACCGCGCCGTCGAGGCTCGCCTTGGCCTTGACCAGATTGGACCGGTCGATCCAGACCGGATCCATGGTCGCGCCGATGACGAGCATGCGCGGGTCGAGGCGTGCCTCCTTCTTGGCGACGGCGGTGAAGTCGTGCCGCAGCAGCGCGGCCAGCACGAGCACGTCGAGGGTGCTCTGGTGGTTGGCGACGAAGACGGCCGGACGGGCCTTCTCCAGGTTCTCCCCGCCGATGGTGTGGAGCCGCACGCCGGTGAAGGCCAGCGCGAGGTCGGCCGACAACCCGATGCCCGCGTTGGCGCCCAGGCGCCGGTCGCCGGTGAGCCACCCGCACCCGAGTCCGGTGGTCAGCCCGACGTTCACCCCGAACAGCCCGGCCAGGGTGCCCAGGCAGGCCCGCAACCCCGGGGTGCGGGGCTCACGCAGGGTCAGCACGGGCCAGCCGCGGTCACCGGCGGTGCGCAGCAGACCCGGGTGCGGGTTCACCGCGTACGGGTGACCGACCGTCTCCAGGAAAGCGGCGTCCTCCAGCCCGTTGGCGTAGCCGTAGCTGCTCGCGAGGTCGATCTCGTGCGCATCGGCGAAGCCACGCACGGCCGCTGCCTTCGCCTCACCCCAGAGCATGCCGCTGAGGCTGCGGCCGGTGAGCACGCCGCTGACGGCCTCCAGCTCGGTGCAGACGATGTGCTCGATGCCGAGGTCACGGGCGATCGGGGCGATCTGCATGCGGGTGGCCGAGGAGGCCACGACCACGGTGTGCCCCATCCGGCGGTGGGCCCGGACGAGGTCGCGGGCCTCGGGGCGGATCGTGCCGGCGATGTGGTCGACGAACAGACGCTCGCCGACCTCGGTCGCGTCGTCGACCCGGCGGCCGCGCAGCGCCGCGATCCCGGCCGGGCCCATCGCTTCGGCACCCCCGGCGACGGCGGCGATCATGCCGGCGAGCTCGGCCGGGCCGACCTCACCCCGGCGCACCTGGTCGAGGACGATGCCGGCGGCGGTGTAGCCGCGCACCAGGGTCCCGTCGAGATCGAAAAAAGCGGCGGTCTTCGGCCCGGCCGTCCCGGCCCGGACGGTGTCCAGAACCTCGGTGACGGTCATGACCGCTCCGGCCGGTGCAGCCCGGCGATCACGGTCACCCGGCGTACGGTCTCCCGAAGCTCCTCGCGGAATGCCCGGCGCCGCTGAGCCGTCGTATCACCCGGCTCGACCAGGCCCCGATGCTCGGCCAGCCGCAGCGCGGGCCGGAACAGCTCCAGCGACACCGACTCCTCGCTGGCCACGCGTTTCTGCAACGCCCACTGCCGGCCCAGGCGCAGACATTCGTCCAGGAACCGGTCCCGGTCGAACGGTTCGCCGGGCTCCCAGGCGGCCAGCCGCTCGGCCACGATCAGATAGGCCTCCAGGAAGGGGCGCAGCACGAGATGGGCGACCAGCAGGTCGCTCTCGCGCAGCCAGCGGGCGGCGTCGGCCGGGGTGAACCCGTGCAGGCCGCCCGCCTGACGCGGGTCGACCAGGGCCAGCTCCGCGGTCATCTCCCGGGCGAACTCGTCGCGCGACGGGAAGAAGAAGTCGAACTTGAGCAGGTCGCGCAGGCGGAAGGTCTCGCGGTTGGCGGTGACCAGGCCGTCCGGGCCGTCCTCGGCCGCGGCCATCAGGCCCAGCTCGCCGATCGCCCGGTCGACCAGCGTGTGCACGGCGGTGTTGCGGTAGAACGCGGCGACCAGATGCTGGCCGGGCGCGATCGCCCAGACCGTGTCGGTGCCGCCGTCGAAGCCGGTCAGCACGCCCGAGCGCACCAGGTCGTCGAGCGCGCGCCGCACGGTGGCCCGGTCGGTCAGGTCGGCCGCCCCGGCCACCGGCCGGCCGCGCTGGGCCAGGTAGCGGGCCAGCGGGGCCACCGTGGCCAGCACCTCGTCGAGCGTCAGTCCGCGGTCGGCCGCCAGCAGGGCCAGGCAGACGACGGCGGTCGTGGTCACGGGAGTGGCGCGGTTGATGCGATGGCAGGTCTCCAGGGCGACCTGTTCCACGGTCGGCGCCTTCGGGCGCAGCTCGCTGAGGCGACCGGTCAGCGGCAGAGTCTCGCCGAACTCCACGTAGGCCCGGCCGAACCGCTGCCGCTGAGACCAGCCGAAGTTCCACAGCCAGCGCAGGTCCTCCGGTCGTTTGCCCGCCCCGCGCGCCTCGGTCGTCACCAGCGCGACCTCGTGCAGCTGCTCGTAGACGATGGACACCGGCACGATGAGTGCCCGCCCGCCGGCCTCGGCGCCCAGCGCGTCGACCACGTAGCGGAGCAGCCCGTACGCCGGTGGGCGGAGCTTTCCCGTACGGGTGCGCCCGCCCTCGATCGACCAGCACAGGTTCCGCTTGTTCCGGATCAGCTGAAGGACGTACCAGCGCAGAGCGCACCGGTAGACCGGGTTGTCCGTGGTGGACCGCCGCACGTAGACGAACCCGGAGCGGCGCAGCAGGTGGTTGAACGGGAACACGTCGAGATTGGCGCCGGCCAGCACGAACGGCGGCGTGATGCCGCTGCGTGAGATCGCCGCCGGCACCGTGATGCCGTCGAGGTAGGAGCGGTGCGAGAACGGGAACAGCAGCGACTGCCCGCGGTCGAGCTGCCGCAGCTGCCGCGCCTGCTCGGGGTCGAGAATCAGCTCGTGGGCCCGGGTCAGCCAGCGCCCGAACCGGGCCCAGTCGCTGGTCGCCCTCCGGGTGTGGGTGGCGCCCATCTCGCGCAGATACCCGGCGGCCTCGGCCCGTACGGCATGCCGGTCGCGGCCGAGTGACCGGGCCAGCTCGGCCAGCGCCGCCGCGAAACGGTCGTCGCCGAGCAGCGCCGCGATCTCCGGCGGATCCGTCGGGCGGGCGGCCGCGATCTCGTCGCCCGGGCCGGGCCCCCGGGCGCCCCGGATCAGGGACTGGCCGTTGACAGCGCTGTTCATCGTCGCCTCGCAGGGGTGCGCGATGGGTGGGTCGTCCGTCCAGCGTCGCTCCGGGAACGCCGGTCCGAACCAGGGCCGTTCGTCCCCGGTGACCGGCCGACCGGACCTTTGCCCGGGACGGCGGGTCGTTCGGCCGTCCAGGACGGGACCCTCGCCCCGTGACCGTCCAGGTGCGCGTCCGGCAGGTTGACAACGTCGCCGATTCCTTCCCCGGAGGTGGTCGAGGTGACGCGAAGACGTACCGTCGCCGGGCTGGCCGCGGCGTTGCTCGTCCTAGCCGGATCACTCGTCCCCGGCCGGGCCGCGGCCGACACCGCACCCCGCCGGATAGTCAACGGCTGGCTGCCCTACTGGACGATGGCGGAGTCCCTGACCTCGGTCACGGGCAACGCCGACCTGTGGGGTGAGGCGTCGCCGTTCTGGTACCGCGCCACCGGCGCGGCGACGATCAGCGCGCAGGCCGGGGCGGGCGATCCCGCTGTCGTCGACGCCCTGCGCAGCCGCGGCATCAAGGTCGTACCCACCGTCACCGAGGCGCTGACCGCACCGGCCATGGCCGCCCTGCTCACCGCCCCGGCGCAGCGGGCGGCCCACGTGACGGCACTGGTCGATCTCGTGACCACCCACGGGTACGACGGCATCGACCTCGACTACGAGACGATGAACACCGCCGGCACCGCCACCGACAAGGCCGCCGTCCGCAGCGGTTTCGTCACGCTCCTGCGCGAGTTGAAGCCCGCCCTGGCGGCACAGGGACGCCTGCTGTCGGTCACCGTCGGGCCACGCACCCGAGCCGACGACCCCAACTGGGCTGTGTTCGACTACGCCGGTATCGGGCCGTCCGCCGACCGATTCCGCATCATGACGTACGACTACCACTGGCGGGGCGGCTCTCCGGGCGCGGTCGCGCCCCTGCCCTGGGTCAACACCGTCCTCACGTACGCGGTGTCGGCGGTGACCCGCGACAAGATCGAGATCGGCCTTCCGCTTTACGGGTACGACTGGCCCGCCGACCCGTCCCAGCCGGACGGCTACGGGACCGCCACGTCGCGGAACTACCAGCAGGCCGAGGCGTTGCGCCTCCAGTACGGCGCGGTCCGGCAGTGGTCCGGCACTGACGCGGCGCCCTGGTTCACCTACACCGACACCGCCGGCGTGCCGCACGTCGTCTGGTACAACGACGCCGATGCCACCACGGCGAAGATGACCCTCGTCGAGAAGTACGGCGTCCGGGGTCTCGCCTTCTGGGCGGTCGGCTTCGAGGACGTACGGCAGTGGCCGGTCCTGCGCTCCTACGCGGTGCAGAAGAGCACCGAGCTCACCGTGAGCGCCGCGACGGCCATCGTCCACGGCACCACTCTGACCGTCTCCGGCCGGCTCACGACGACCGCCGGCGCCGCGGTGAGCGGTCACCAGGTCGTCCTGCAGTGGCGCCGGGCGGGCACCACGGCCTGGGCCACCGTGGCGACCGGGTCCTCGTCGTCCACCGGGGCGGTCTCGCTGCGGTACGCCCCCGGCGCGAACGGCGCCTTCCGGCTGTCCGCACCGTCCTCCTGGGCCTACCTGGCGGCGGTCAGCGCTCCGGTCACGACCATCGTGCGCTGGTGCGTCTCGGCGGCGTTGCAGCACGCCACGGTGCCCCGCGGCGCCACGGTCCGTCTCACGGGGAAAGTAGCGCCGGTCCGGGCCGGCACCCCCGTACGGCGTCAGCGGTACGCCGACGGTGCCTGGACCACCGTCGCCTCCACCACCGTCGGTTCCGGCGGGACGTATGGGTTCTCGTTCACCTGGCGCACGGCGGGGACCTACACCTACCGCGTCGTCGTTCCCGGCACGTCGGTGAACGCCGCCGGTTACAGCGCCGCAGTGCGGCTTCGCGTGACATGACGAGGCCGGAATCAGGGAGGACGAGGAGCGATGAACCACGGCAAAGCAGTCCGCGACGCGTTGCGAGGACCCACCCGCGCGTTGCGCCAGACCATTCCGGACGTGTACGAGGGCTACCGTCAGCTGCACGACTCCGCCCTCGCGCCGGGCGCCCTCGACGCCCGGACGAAGGAGCTGATCGCGCTCGCCATAGCGGTCAGCAAGGAGTGCGACGGTTGCATCGCCGCCCACGCCCACGCGGCGGTCCGCCACGGCGCGACGCCGCAGGAGGCCGCCGAGGCGATCGGCGTCACTTTCCTGATGAACGGCGGCCCGGCCACCGTCTACGGGGCCCGGGCCTTCGACGCCTTCCGCGAGTTCCACGAGGAGCACGCCAAGGCACGGAGTACGGCCTGATTTCCCACGTCGCGGCCCGACCCTACAGGGTGGTCGCGGCGACCAGGACCTCGGCGGGCGGGCGGCGGGGAGTACTCGCCGGTGTGCGGCCGTAGCCAACCCGCAGCACCATCTGCACCGACAACCCGCCCGCCGCGCCGGAAAGCACGTTGCGCACCGCTGGAACCTCCACGAGCTGGCTGATCGGCATGGCCGCGAGTTTCAGGCACGTCGCGGTGAGCAGCATCCGTTGCAGGGCCTGCCCAGCACGCACCCAGTCCGGCTGGCGGTCGCCCTCGGTGGCGAGAGCCAGGATGGTGGGGCGCTGCTCGAACGTCTCGACCGGCCGGAACAGCCCGGACGCTTCGGTGAAGTCACGCAACGGCATGAACCCGGTGGCGTCGGCCGCGCCGGCGGCCCGACCGGTCACGCCGTCGCGGCTGCCCTCGGCCGTGCTCCAGCGGGACAGCTCCTCCCGGTAGCCGGGCCGGGCGCGCAGCCAGCGATCGGCCGAACGGGCCAGCCCGAGGATGGCCGGCCGGGCCGTGGCCGACGCCACGGTCAGCACGGCCTTCTCCTGTCGGGCAGCATCCCGGAGACTGTCCAGAGCAGACTCCGGGACCGGGTCGGGGCTGAAGGCCCATCGGTTGGTGTGGCGCTGCGGAATCGCGGCCGCCAAGGCCTGCGCGGCCGGGCTGACCGTGGCTCGCCCCTTGACGGTCACCCGGGCCACCAGGTCGGGTTTCTCGGGGACCGGGAACAGCCGGGTCCGGGAGTCGAAGCCGGCTCGCGACACGGCCAGCCGCAGGGTGAAAAGGGCCGCGCCCACGCTGATCATCTGCTCACGGCCGGCCGGGTCGAGCACCCGGAGCCTGCGTTCCGGGTCGGCGTAGACCTCGACGGCGTTGCCCACGACGGCGAATCGCCAGGGCTGGCTGTTGTGCAGTGACGGCGCCGACGTGGCCGCGCGCACGCACTGCATCAGCACCTTGCCCGACGGTGTGAGCGCCCGAGTCTTCATGGCTCCTCCAGATCAGCCGTGCGGTGCGCTGCGACGGAACCGATCCCCGGACCTCGGCCGGCCGCGGAAGGGCGGCGGAAGTCGGCGATCCGCCGCTGGGCGGCGTGCAACTGGTTTGTCGCGATCGACAGAAGACGGCCGGTGAACTCGGCGCCGATCGCCGGATCCTCGGCGATCAGATTGCGCAGGCCGCCGGCCCGCAGCTCGACCGCCCGGCACTCCTCGACGACGAACGCGCCCACCGTCGATCGGTACGGCGGGATCAGGCCGGACCAGCCCAGCACACCATCCGCACCGGTCACGGTGATCGGCACATCACCCCGCCCGGGAACGTACATGTCGATCAGCACGACTCCCGTCCAGGGCAGCCACACCTTGTCGAGCGGGGCGCCCTCGCGGATCAGCCGGGTCGCCGCCGGCCAGGTGACCGCGGTGCCGAGCGCGGCCAGACGCCGCAACCAGAAACCGGGCATATCCGCCACCAGCGGATGCAGGGCGAGACGGTCGAACACTGTGATGTCTGAAACCATCGTCGCCCCCGTCCCTGCATCCCGGCACGTGCCGGGGATCGTGCACCCGCTGACGCCACTGTGGCCGGTGGGACGGACCCCGGGGCAGGGCCGAAGGTCCCGACGATCAGTGTGGGACGACGCTCCTGACTGTGCTGGAGATGCCCGCGTGACGGCGTACGGGCGAGGGCGGACTGCGCGACGGTCCGGCCGGTCTTCGCGCAGTCACCCTGCCGCAGGACCAACGACTCTGCCGGGGCGCTGAGTGCCGCGCGCACGCTGGAGGCATCCGGCTCGCACCGGGCCGGGCTGCGCGGAGAGGAGCCTCCGATGAGCGACACGATGCAGCGCATGAGCGTGGTTCGCGGTGTGGGCGGCGGCGATGCCGTCTACGGCCTCGGTGTGATCGGCGCCTTGGTCTACTACATCAGTCAGGCGGACGGCTTCGCCCAGGGCGTCATCGGCATGCTCAAGGCGTTCGTCTGGCCCGCCTTCATGGTCTACGACCTGTTCCGCTTCATCTCGGGCTGACCTCGGCGACCGGAGGTGTGAACCATGCCGGACACCCCGATCGTCGTCGGTTACGACGGGTCGCGTGACGCGGAGCTGGCGCTGTGGTGGGCGCTGGACGAGGCCGCCCGCACCGGTGCGGAGGCGGTACCCCACCGTCGAGGTCCGGGCCGAAGCCGTCATCGGTCATCCGTACCGGGTCCTCGCCGAGGCCGGCGTGCGGTCCCGGATGGTCGTGCTCGGGGCACGCGGCAAAGGCGGTTTCTCCGCTCTGCGGCTCGGCTCAGTCACGAGATATGTGCTGCATCATGTGCCGGCCACCGTCGCGGTTGTCCGCTGAGGTCAGGAGACTGTCATGACATTGACCATCGCCGGCCTGAAGGCCGTGGAAGTGCTCGATTCCCGGGGACGTCCCACCCTGGCCGTGACACTGCGGCTGGCCGACGGGCGGACCGTACGCGCCGGGGTGCCGTCCGGGGCGTCGACCGGCAGTCGCGAGGCCGTCGAGCTGCGGGACGGCGATCCCCACCGCTACTCGGGTCAGGGCGTGCTGCGGGCCGCCGGGAACGTCAACGGTGAGATTCAGGACCTCCTGACCGGACGGCACTTCGCCGACATCGCGGCGGTGGACCGGACGCTGATCGAGGCCGACGCGACCAGCACCAAGGCGCGCCTGGGGGCCAACGCCGTCGTCGGTGTCTCCATGGCCGCGGCCCGCGCCTTCGCCCTGCTGGCCGATCAGCCGTTGTGGCGCTATCTGGCCCCGGCCGGGATCGCGGCGCGCCTGCCGGTGCCGCACTTCAACGTCGTCAACGGGGGCGTGCACGCACCCAACCGCCTGGACTTCCAGGAGTTCATGATCGCGCCGGTGGGCGCGCCGAGTCTGTCGGAGGCGGTCCGTGCCGGTGCCGAGGTCTACACGGCGTTGCGGCGCCGGCTCAGCGACAAGGGGTACGCCACCGGTCTGGGCGACGAGGGCGGCTTCGCCCCCGAGATCGACGCCCCCGAGGACGTGCTCGGGCTGCTGGTCGACGCCATCACCGAGGCCGGATACCGGCCGGGCCGGGACGGTGTCGCCATCGCGCTCGACCCGGCCGCCAGCGAATTCTGCCGTGACGGCCTCTACCACGTCGCCACCGAGAAGCTGACCAGCGACGATATGATCGACCGGTACGAGGCGATGGTGCGCCGCTATCCGGTCTGGAGCATCGAGGACGGACTGGCCGAAGGGGACTGGGACGGCTGGATCCGGCTGACCGAACGGCTCGGCCCGCGTGTCCAGCTCGTCGGCGACGACTTGCTGGTCACGAACCCGGCCATCGTCGCCGAGGCCCTCGACCGGCACGCGGCCAACGCGGCCCTGATCAAACTGAACCAGATCGGGACCGTCACCGAGACGCTGGAGGCCATGCGCGTCGGCCGGGAAGCCGGATGGGCGCAGATGGTCTCGCACCGCTCGGGCGAGACCGAGGACACCTTCATCGCGGATCTCGCCGTCGCCACCGGCTGCGGGCAGATCAAGACCGGGGCTCCGGCCCGCGGTGAGCGGGTCGCCAAGTACAACCGGCTGATCGAGATCGAGGCCGCCGGCTCGCTTCCGTACGGCTTGACCTGACGGGCGGGCTCATGGCGCCGGCGACGCACCTGAACTCCTCCGCGCTGGCGGAGGTGGTCCGGCTGCGCCCGTTCCGGCGGCTCTGGCTCGTCTTCGGGTTGTCGTCCCTCGGCGACTGGCTGGGCCTGCTGGCGACCTCGTCGTTCGCCTCGGCCCAGATGGGCTCGCCGGCGGCTCAGGGCGCGGCCTTCGGTGCCGTGATCGCCGTCCAGTTGCTGCCGTCGTTGCTGCTCGGGCCGGTCGCCGGTGTGCTGGCCGACCGGTTCGACCGGCGCCACACGATGGTGTCGGTCGACGTGGCCCGTTTCCTGTTGTTCGCCTCGATCCCGACCGCGGCACTGCTGTCGCACGACCACGCGATCGTGGTCGGGTGGGCCGCGGCCGCCTCGTTCACCGCGCAGGCGGCCGCGATGGTGTGGAACCCGGCCAAGGAAGCCGCCGTTCCCAACCTGATTCCCCGCCACCGGCTCGAGACCGCCAACCAACTGACCATCATCACCACGTACGGGATCACCCCGGTGCTCGCGGCGCTGGCGTTCGCCGGGGCGGCGCGTCTGCCGAGCCTCGGCGGCACCGACGCGGCCGCCTTCGCGCTCTATTTTGATGCCTTGACGTTCCTGGCCTCGGCAGCGGTCGTCCACTTCGGGGTGCCGGAGATCTCCGGGCGGGGCGCACCCGCGTCGGCCCGCACGGAATCAGCCGGCGCGGCACTGCGCACCGGGTGGCGCTACCTGACCGGGACACCGATGCTGCGGGGACTGGTCATCGGCCTGCTGGGGGCCTTCGCCGGCGCCGGCATCGTGGTCGGCGGGGCGCGTTTCTACAGCCGGTCGCTCGGCGGCGGTGACGCCACGTTCGGGCTGCTGTTCGCGGCGCTCTTCGTCGGGTTCGGAGCCGGCGTGCTGGCCGGGCCCAAGCTGTCCGCCCAGGTGCCGCGGCGGCTGGTGTTCGGTCTGTCGGTGCAGCTGGCCGGCCTGGCCGTGGTGCTGTTGTCCGTCACCGTCCACCTGGCCGCGGCCCTCGCCGAGGTCGTGGTCGTCGGGTTCGGCGCCGGTCTGGCCTTCCTGTGCGGCGTGACGATCATCGGAGGCGACGTCGACGACGCCGTACGCGGCCGGGTCTTCGCCTTTGTGCAGACCGCGGCCCGGGCCATGCTGCTGCTCGCCGTCGCGTCGGCGAGCGCGCTGGCCGGGGCCGGATCCCCGCACCGGCTCATCCTGGGCCCCTACTCCGTCCGGCTGGCCGACAGCCGCCTGCTCTACGCGGTGGCGGGACTGTGCGGCGTCACGGTGGGCCTGGTCGCGCTGCGGCAGATGGCCGGCGCGGACATCGTGTCGCTGTACCGGGCGGGGAGACGCGAACTCGAGCGGCGCCGCGTGCAGCACCGGGCCGGCTCGGCAGATCGGAGGACGAGATGACTCAGCACCTGGTGCCCGACGTCAGGGACACCGACATCGTGGTGGGCGTGGACGGTTCACAGGCCGCTGTCGCCGCCTTGCGCTGGGCGTTGCGGCAGGCCCGCCTGAGGTCCGGTGGGGGTCGTGGCCGGCGGCGGTGAAGGCGGTGCCGTGGTGACCGGTGCGGTTGTGGGCGGCGGCGTCGTGGTTGGGGGAGTGGTGGCCGGTGGGGTGGTGGCCGGCGGCGTCGTCGGTGGCGTGGTCGTGGGCGTCGTGCGAGGGGTGGTCGGCGCCGGCGTGGTGGGCCGGCTCGTCGCGGTCTGCTGAGGAGAGGCCGGCGTACGGGTGGTCGTGCCACCGGCGCCGTGGCCGTCCGGCGTGGCCGAGGGCGGGCCGGCCGGGACGGAGACCGACGGGACCGGCGATCCGGGTCCGTGGCCGAACGGCCCGGCGACCGCCAGAGTCGTGAAACCGGCCACCAGAGCCAGGGCCACCAGGACGAGCATCAGGGCCTTACTGTGACGGCCCCTCAAGCGCACCGTGGGCGCTTCGGGTGGTTCGGTGCGACCGGGACGCAGCACCGTGGTAGCCGCCGCGAACGCCGAGCCCGCGGCCCGCTGTGCCGCGTCGGCCATCGTCGCGGCCGACGGGAAGCGGTCCGCCGGATCCTTGGCCAGGGCCGTCGTCACGACGTCGCGGGCCGCCGCCGGGATGTCGGGCGGCAGACGCGGTGGTTCCTCCCGCAGGTGTTGCATCGCGATGGCCAGGGTGTCCTCGGCCGTGAACGGGGGCTGTCCGGCCAGGCAGTGGTAGGCGACAGCGCCGAGCGCGTACAGGTCCGCGGCGGGACCGGCACCCTGCTTGGACAGTCGCTCGGGGGCCAGGTAGTGCGGGGTGCCCAGCACCTCCTTGGTGGCGGTGAGGTCGGCCGACCCGGCGGAGTGGGCGATACCGAAGTCGACCAGGACCGCCGTGCCGTCCGGCTGGACGATGATGTTGCCCGGCTTCACGTCGCGATGCACGATTCCCACGTCGTGTGCGGCCTGCAGCGCCCGTGCCACCTGAGCGACGATCGCCATGGTCTCGCCGACCGGGATCCGGCCGTGCCCGGCCAGCCGACGGTCCAGCGGCTGACCGTGCACGAACGCCATGACGAGATAGGGATCTCCCGGGCGGCGGCCGAAGTCGTACACGTCGGCGATGCCGGGGTGGTGCAGGGCCGCCATGACGCGGGCCTCGTTCTGGAAGCGACGGTGGAAATGCGGGTCGGTGGCCCGGTCGTCGCGCAGGGTCTTGACCGCGACGGCCCGGTTGAGCAGCACGTCGGTGCCTTGCCACACGTCGCCCATGCCACCCGAGGCGATCCGGTCACCCAGCCGGTAACGGCCGTCCAGCAATTCTCCGGCCTGGTGGGACATCGCCAGTCACCTTCCTTGTCGTCAAGTAAGGACCTCGGAGAGGCGGCGCCGGGGGCCCGCCCGTCCCGGAACGCCGTAGCCGAGCCGCAGCACCATCTGCGGCCAGCCGGGACGGTTGAGGAATCGGCGTAACCGGGCGCGCGCGGCCGCAACCTCGATGGGCTGTGAGATCAGCGAGACGGCCAAGCCGGAATCCGTCGCCGTCAGCAACACTTTCTCCAGGGCCTGACCGGCCTGGACCTGGTCGGCCGGCCGGTCGCCGGACATGCCGAGGACCCCGACGAGGGGCTCGGCCTCGTAGTCACGCCCCGGCGCGCGTGTCCGGCCACCGAAACCCCGTTGCGGCAGCAGATCCTGTGGCTCCGGACGCACGCCGCCGGCCCGGACCGGCACCCCATCGGCGGCGCTGTCGGTGTGCGTCCACGCGAGCAGTTCGGCTTGATAGTTGTCATCTCGCCGCAGGACCTCGTCGGCGCTGACGGCGATCTCGGCGAGCTGTGTCAGGGCGGGCCGGTCGACCACAAGATCGAGCCAGGCCTGCTCGCTGTCGGCCGCCCGGGCCAGTCGGCGCCGGATGTCACGCGGCACGGGCTCGGGCCAGAAGGGCGACCGGTTGCTGTGCCGTTGGGGGATCCTGGCGTACAGGGCCTCCTCGGCGTAGGTGGCCGGTCGCTCCCGGCCGGGGGAGAGCCGGGCGACGACGTCCGCCGCCGGAAGCAGACGGACCTCGGCCGGGCGACCGCGGACGGCCAGCGCCAAACGGGCGTTGAAGGTGGCCGCGCCACAGGCGATCAGGACGGCCCAGCCCGTACGGTCGGCGACGGTGAGCCGCCGGCCGGGGTCGGCCAGAACCTCGATCGCACCGTCGCGCAGGCGGAGCCGCCATGGCTGGCTGTTGTGCATCGAGGGCGCGCGAATCGCCGCGAGCGCTGCCTCGTGGAGCTCTGCGTCGCCGTACGACGGCGGGGGCGTCGGACGGGCCACGCGGGCGTGCTCGGGGTGAGTCACGGTGCATACCTCCGTCAGGGGCTTCTCCATCACCGTGCCGCTCGGCGGCGCGTGCGTTCAGGGTCGGAGGTCCCGTGTGGCGCCGGGACGAGTCGTGATCGTGCGCCGCCGGACCGGCCCGCGCCCGGCGGGTTGCGACGGCTCGGGGGTCAGCGGCACGACGGGCGGGATCGGCCGGGACACCGCGGCATCGGTGGTGAGCAGCAGAGGAGTGCCGTGGTGCCACAGCTCGAGCTTGGCGTCGCCGCCATCGGCGCCGCGCAAGGAGTAGACGGCCTCGTGCGGCCGGATCGTCACCCGCAGGCGCAGCCCACGCCACAGCAGGGAGAAGGCGAGCCGCTCGATCCCCCGGGGCAGCCGGGGAGCGAACGACAGCACCCCGTGGTGGTCGCGCATGCCGCCCAGCCCGGCGACCAGCGACAGCCAGGCGCCCGCGAGAGACGCGATGTGCAGCCCGTCGCGGGTGTTGCGGTGCAGGTCGTACAGGTCGGTCAGCACGGCCTCGCCGATGTAGTCGTGCGCGAGCTCCAGGTGCCCGACCTCGGCGGCGACCACCGCCTGGGCGCACGCCGACAGCGAGGAGTCCCGGACCGTACGCTGCTCGTAGTAGGCGAAGTCGCGGGCCTTCTCCCCGGGCGAGAACGCGTCCCCGCACCAGTGCAGGGCCAGCACCAGATCCGCCTGCTTGACGACCTGGGAACGGTAGAGGTCGAGATAGGGGAAATGGAGCAGCAACGGATACTCGTCGGGGCGGGTGCCGCCGAAGTCCCACTCCCGGCGCAGGGTGAAGCCGTGCACTTGCGGGTGCACGCCGAGCTGATCGTCGTACGGGATGCTCATGGCGGCCGCCGCGGCACGCCAGGCGGTGATCTCGGTGTCGCTCACGCCGAGCGCGTCGGCCCGGTCCGGGTGACGCTCGACGGCGTCGGCCGCCGCGGTCAGATTCCGCCGGGCCATCAGATTGGTGTAGACGTTGTCGTCGGCGATCGCGGTGTACTCGTCGGGACCGGTCACACCGTCCAGATGGAAGGCGCCGTCGCGGTCGTGGTGGCCGAACGAGGCCCACAGCCGTGCCGTCTCCACGAGCAGATCGACGCCGACGTCCCGCTCGAAGACCGTGTCCGCGGTCGCGTCGACATAGCGCACCACCGCGTCGGCGATGTCGGCGCCCACGTGCAGGGCCGCGGTGCCGGCCGGCCAGTAGCCGGAGCACTCCTGACCCCGGATGGTCCGCCACGGGAAGGCGGCGCCGGCCCAGCCCAGGGTGGCGGCGCGTTCCCGGGCCAGACCGAGCGTGGAGTGCCGCCACCGCAACGCCTGCTCCGCCGCCTCGGGCCGGATGGCGGTCAGCACCGGCAGCACGAACCGCTCGGTGTCCCAGAAGACGTGCCCGTCGTACCCCGGTCCGGTCAGGCCTTTGGCCGCGATCGGGCGGCCGTGGCTTTGGGCACCCGCCTGCAGCACATGGAACAGGGCCAGCCGGACCGCCTGCTGCACCTCGGCGTCGCCGTCCACCTCGACGTCGGCGCTGTCCCAGAAGGTGTCCAGGGTGGCGCGTTGAGCCCGGAGCAGTCCGTCCCAGCCCTCGTACCGGGCGCCTGCGAGGGCGGCGGCGACCCGGTCGCGCAGGGCGGCCCGTGATCGGCGCTCCGACCAGCTGTAGGCCAGCAGCTTGACCAGGCGCAGCCGTTGCCCCGGGGCCAGGCGGCACACGACCGTGGTGCGGGCCAGATCCTCGTGAGCCTCGCTCGTGCAGCGCAGCTCGGGCGGCCCGGTGACGATGTGGTCCATCGCGGCCGCCAGGTGCAGACCGCTCTCGCGCGTGACGTGCATGAGCAGGGCGCCGGTGCCGTCGCCCCGGCTCAGCTCCGGTACCAGCGGCGCCCGTAGCACCGCCGAGACCCGCGGATCCCGCAACGGGCCGGGCAGCTCCTCGTTCGCGACCAGCTCGGACTGCACGATCACGCGCACCGGGGCGTCGACCGGTTCCACCTCGTACGCAATGGCGGCGGTCGAGGGGTGTGTCAGCGACACCAGCCGGGTCGAGCGGACTCGGATCACCGACCCGGCCGGGGAGCGCCACTCGACCTCGCGGCGCAGCACGCCGTCGCGCAGGTCCAAAACACGCTCGTGGCGCAGCAGACGGCCGTCGCGGACGTCGAAGGGCTCGTCGTCGACCAGCAGCCGGATCACCTTGCCGTCGGTGACGTTGACGATCGTCTGGCCGGACTCCGGGTAGCCGTAGCCGCCCTCGGCGTACGGGAGTGGCCGCAGTTCGTAGAAGGAGTTGAGGTAGGTGCCGGGCAGCGCGTGCGGGTAGCCCTCGTCGAGGTTGCCGCGCATGCCGAGATGACCGTTGGAGAGCGAGAACAGCGACTCCGAGCGGGCCTGCAACCGGAGGTCCAGGTGGGTCTCCCGAAGCTGCCAGGGCTCGATGGCGTACACCTGGGGCCGGTTCACGGCTTCACCTCCGGGACTGCGGACCGGGCCCCCGGGGCCGGCCCCGTCGCCTCGAGCCTGTCCCCGCGGCGACGGGGTGTCACAGAGCCGGAAGGCCCGCATCGACGGGACCGATGCGTACGGGCTCACCCGCGCTGACCGGGTCGAGGTAGCGTTCCCGGGCCCCCACGACCGGCCGGCCCCGCCGGTCGAGCACATAGCGCATCGGCGCGGCGGTGGGGATGTCTAGGTGCTCCACCTCGGCCGGGCTCAGGCCCTCCAGGTGCATCACGAACGCGCGCAGGCTGTTGCCGTGACCGGCCACCAGCGGCGTCCCGCCGGCCCGGAGCAGTGGGTACAACACGTCGGTCCAGTAGGGCAGCAGCCTGGCCCGGACGTCGGCCAGGCTCTCGGTGCGCGGCCACGCGCCGGTGGGCAGCCCGGCGTAGCGTGCGTCGGCGTACATCCCGGCCGCCGCCTCGTCACTCATCGGTGGCGGCGCGACCGCGTACGAGCGTCGCCACGCGTGGAACGCCGTCGCGCCGGCCCACCCGGCCACGGCCGTCTTGCTCAGCCCGGTGAGGGCACCGTAATGCCGCTCGTTGAGGCGCCACGACCGGTCCACCGGCACCCAGCCGCACCCCAGCGCGTCGGTGACGATTTCGGCGGTGACGATCGACCGGCGTAGCAACGACGTGTGCACGCTCGTCGGTCGCACGCCGCACGCGCGCAGGGTCGCGGCGGCGTCCCGGGCCTGCGCGACGCCGAGCGGGCTGAGGCCGGCGTCATGCCAGCCGGTGAAGACGTCGGCCGCGTTGGCCGAGCTCTGCCCGTGCCGCAGCAGAATCAGGGCCCCGCCGGCCAGGGCGGCCATCACGTCGGCGGTGCTGTAGGCCATGTCAGGCCCCCTCCGTCGTCCGGCCGCCCGCCCGCAGTCTGGGGGTCACAAGTGGTGCGCGCCAGGGTCCTTCGGCCCGAGTGCCGCCGGGCGGATGCCGTCAGCATGGAAGGCATGGACCGAACGGTTCCGCCGGGATATCCGCGTGAGTACGAGCGGGATCTGCGCCTGCCGGACGGGCGCACGGTCCGGCTGCGCCCGATCGTTCCCGAGGATGCCGCCCAGCTGGCCGAGGCCATCCGCCGGGCCGACCCGGACACCCTGTACCGCCGGTTCGTGGGCTCGCCGCCTCCGCTGACCGCGGCGCTGCTGACGCGTCTGTGCACCGTGGATTACCGCGGCCGTTTCGCGTTGGTGGCGCTGGACCCCGCGTCCGGGCAAGGCGTCGCCATCGCCCGCTACGAGGCGACGACCGCTGGAGCGGCCGAGGTCGCCGTCGCTGTCGATCCCGGCTGGCGCGGTGCCGGGCTGGCCACGGCGCTGATCGAGCTGCTGGCCGAGGCGGCGCTGGATCGGGGCATCACGACCTTCAGCGCCTACTACCTCGCCGGGAACCGGCCGGTGGCCGCCCTGGTCGACCGGCTCGGCGGCGGACGGCAATTGATCAAGGAGGGTCTGGCCGAGGCGGCGGTCGGGCTCGACCGGCTGCGGGTGGAGGCGGCGCTGCACGAGCTCGGGGCGTGACCGGGGAACCTGCCCGGCCGGGACCAATGGCCGTACCGGGAAAGGTTGTGGCGGCGGACGGTCGGAGGGAGATCGAACGAGGAGGACGACATGGACCAGGACTTCGCGGGCAGAGTGGCGATCGTGACCGGAGGCGGCTCGGGCATCGGGGAAGCGACGGCTCTGCTGCTGGCCGAGCGCGGCGCGCAGGTGTTCGTCGCCGACTGGGACGCCGAGGCGGCCTACCGGGTCGCCAAGCAGATCGGCGAGGCGGCGCAGGCCTACCCGGTCGACGTCTCCGACCCGCAGGGCTGCGACGCGATGGTGCAGGCGGCGGTCGCGGCGTTCGGCCGGCTCGACATCGCCGTGAACAACGCGGGCATCGGCGGGCCCCAGGCGCCCACCGGCGAATACCCGCTGGACGGCTGGGAACGGGTGATCGGGGTCAACCTGAGCGGCGTGTTCTACAGCATGCGGGCCGAGATCCCGGCCATGCTCGCGACCGGCGGCGGGGCGATCGTCAACATGGCGTCGATCCTGGGCTCGGTCGGCTTCGGCATGGCGGTCGCCTACGTCGCGGCCAAGCACGGCGTGGTCGGGATGACCAAGTCGGCGGCGATCGAGTACGCCGAGCAGGGCATCCGGATCAACAGCGTGGGGCCCGGCTTCATCGACACGCCTCTGCTGGCCACGGCCGACCAGGAGGTCATCGCCGGGGTGAGCGCGCTGCACCCGCTCGGCCGGCTGGGCCGGTCCGCGGAGGTCGCCGAGCTCGTCGCGTTCCTGGCCTCGGACCGGGCGTCGAACACCACCGGCTCCTACTTCCTGACCGACGGCGGCTACACCGCCCGGTAGGCAGGTCCCGGCCGGGCAGGACCTTCGGCCCTGATGCCGTGAATCCGCCCGGCCGTACGGTCGGGGCAGGCAACGGACGAAGGAGGAGCGCGGTGAAGAGCTGGAGCGTCGACGATGTGATGACCAAGGCGGTCCGGTCCGTGGACGCGGCCGCCTCCTACCGCGATGTGGTCGATCTGCTGATCGAGAACAGGCTGAGCGCGGCGCCGGTGATCGACGCCTTCCAGCATGTCGTCGGCGTGGTCTCCGAGGCCGACCTGCTTCGCAAGATCGAATACGCGGGCGACGAGGAGCCCCGGCTCTTCGAGAGCCGTAAACGCCGCGGTGAGCGGCGCAAGTCCCGCGCCCTGACCGTCGAAGACCTGATGAGCGCGCCCGCCGTGGTGGCGCTCAGCGGCTCGTCGATCGCCGCCGCCGCGCGGCAGATGGACCAGGAGAACGTCAAACGCCTGCCCGTCGTCGACGACCTCGGCCGGCTGATCGGGATCGTCTCCCGCGCCGACCTGCTGAAGGCGCACCTGCGGCCGGACGACGAGATTCTGGCCGACATCGAGTCGGGTGTCCTGCGCCCGTACGTCGACGACGAGAACACCAACGTGACGGCGGCCGTGACCGATGGCGTGGTCACCCTGTCCGGCCGGGTCGACCGGTGGTCGTCGGCCGACATCGCCGAGCGCATGACCCGGCAGGTGGCGGGGGTCGTCGACGTACGGTCCTCGATCGCCTGGGGATACGACGACCGGCAGATGCGCGGCGTCCACATGGGTACGGGCATCGCCTGAACGGCGATAACAGAGCCGTGGCCCGGGTTCCGGCCCGGGCCACGACTCGTCACTGCCCTCAACGGTGACCCAGCCGGTCCATCTCGGCCCGGATCGCCTCCTCCGACGGGTTCGAGCCGACGTAGACGTCCCAGACGTGGAAGGCGAGTCCGATGCCCCAGCCGAGCAGAGGGAACATCGGCCAATAGAAGCCGCCCGGGGTGGTCAGCAGCCAGATCCCGTTGAGGAACAGGTTGACCAGTACGAACGCCAGCAGGTGGGCCTGCAGGTCGCGCTTCTTGCGCAGCCGGATGACGGCCGCCTCGCGCAGGTCAGTCGGTAGCCGAGTGTCGGTCATGGCCGGCCTCCTTTCTTCTTACGACCCCACGGACACCGGGGGTGTCTGTTGCGGTGCCGGCCCGGTCGGACCGGCGGCCGGCGGCGGTGGGCTGTGCCGGCGGCCGATGCCGGCCCCGCCCAGCACGATCAGGCCGATGGCGAGCAGGCCCAAGACGATTCCGGTCGCGAGCAGGCCGGCGCCGAGGCCGGTCAGGTCGGGGATCTGTACGGCTCCCCGCACATCGGCGGCCACGCCGAGCGTCCCGTCCAGGTTGGCGACGACGACGGCATAGTCCCCGTCGGTCACCTCCCATTGCAGGGTGGCCCCGGAACCGCGGCCGGTGGCGAGCCAGAACGACTGTGCGGCCGGGTCGGCGAGCGTGCGGGTGGCGCCGGAGGCCCGGTCGTACCGGCCCGCGCCGGAGGTGAAACCGGCCAGCTGGTCGTGTGCGGTGCCGGCCAGCCAGGCGTCGACGGCTCGCTGCGGGGCGATGCCGATGAACAGTGGCTTGCCGCTCTGTGAGTCCACGGTCACCCGCAGACCGCCGACGTCGGCGAGGTTGCGGGTCCAGAGTCCGGTGTCAGTGATGCTGAGGTTCTCCGCGGTCACCGCGGCGGTGGCCGTGCTCAACTGCAGCGTCGGCGAGTCGACGTAACCGGCGCGGTCGCGGGCCGAGTCGAGGCCCAGCAGCACGCCGCCGCCGGCCCCGAGCCCGATGGCCGGGAACAGCAGCAGCACGCCGGCCACCAGAGCGACGACCGGTCCGGCGACGGAGCCCTGGTGGGCCGCGGCCGGGGGGCGTACGGCATCGGCCGGGTCGTCCGGCTGCGGGTCCGGTTCCGTCTCGCCCTGGTCCAGCCGGAAGGGCGGGTAGCGGGGAGTGAGCAGGGTCAGATACCCGATCACTCGCAGGTTCCAGCGGGCGATGCCGACCAGCAGATCGTGCAGGCCTTGCGGATAGCGGCCGGTGAACAGCAGCGCCAGGCCGGCGATGAGCACCGCGGCCCCGAGCACGCTGATGCGGGTGTTGTCGTCGCGGGTCCCGGCCGCGGTGAGCGCACCCAGGATGACCAGGTGCGGGATCGCGAACAGCCAGGCCACCAACGGCAGCCAGCGCGGCGGCGGCTCACTGGGTTCGAGGTGCACCCGGGCCGGATGGTCCGGGACGTCGGCGAAGGTGAACGGCGGGTAGGTGTCGGTGCCGAGCGCCTGGTACCCGTAGTACCCGACGCGCCAGCTCCAGCGCAGCACACCGAGGTTGTAGGCGCGCAACGAGGCCGGATAGCGGCCGGTGAACAGGACCGCCAGGTAGGCCACCAGGGTGACCACCACCACGCCGGTCCACAGCACCGCCAGGACGATGTAGTGCGGGACGAGTAGCAACCATTTGACGAGCCACAGCCAGCGGCTCAGCGTCGCGTCGCGGTGTGCCTCGACCCGCAGGGGATAGCGGTTCATGTCACCTCCCAGGAAGGCTTTCCTCTCAGCAGACCGCCGCCCAGCCGCCCGGGGCAGGGCCGGAAGTCGTTGCGTGCCGGGCAGGTCGGGCCCTAAGACTCTGACCACCGGGCCGGGCCCGGCCTACCGTCGAGGCGGAGAGGAGCCGGTCATGGCCACCGTGGACAGGAAAGCTCTGACCCGCTGGATCGAGATGGCGACGCTGGCGCCGTCACTGCACAACAGCCAGCCGTGGCGATTCCGCGTCGACGGCGACACCGTCGAGGTGTACGCCGATCCGGCCCGCCGCCTGGAGGTGCTCGACCCGGAAGGGCGAGAAATGATCATCAGTGTCGGGGCGGCTCTGTTCACGCTGCGCGCGGCGATCCGGGCTGCGGGCCGGATCCCGGCCGTGGCGGCCTTTCCCGATCCCGGCGTGCCGGACCTGGTCGCCCGGGTCCGGCCGGGGCGGATCGCCGAGCCCGGCCCGGACGCACTGGAGCTCGCGGCCGCGATCGACCGGCGGCATACCAGCCGGCGGCCGTTCACCGCGGCCGTCGTCCCGGCCGACGCGGTCGACAAGCTGAAGGAGGCGGCCATTCATGAGGGTGCACGCCTGGCCGTGGCCGGCGGGGCCAGCCGGACGGTGATCGTCAGCCTGGGCCGGGCCGCGGCCGACCGGTTGCGCCGCCGGGGCGGATACTTCGCGGAGCTCAACCGCTGGACGCGTCCGGTGCCGGGGCGCCTGGACGGGATCCCAGCCCACGCCATCGGACCGTGGGACGCACTCGAACGCATCCCGATGCGCGACTTCGGCGTGGTCGACTCCCAGCCGTCGCGGCGGGGCGAGGAGTTCGAGGCGTTCCCCACCATCACGGTGCTGACCACGGTCGGGGACGCGCCCGCCCAGTGGTTGCAGGCGGGTCAGGCATTGCAGCGGATCCTGCTGGTCGCCACCCGTCTGCACCTGGCGACCACGCCCATCAGCCAGCCCGTGGAGATTCCCGCGATCCGCGATGTGCTGTCGGATCCGCGGACCGGCCGGTGGGCGCAGATGGTCATCCGGCTCGGCTACGGGCCACCGGCCGCCGCGACGCCGCGCCGGCCGGTCACCGAGGTGCTGCTCGCCCCGGCTTCTGAGGTTTAGTCCACCGTGCGGACCGGCACCGCGGCGCCGTTGTTCCAGCCCATCGGTTCGCTGATGAGCACGCTACGGCCGTTCAGGGCGGCGACCTCGATCTCGAGCGGGCGCGCCGTGCCGTCGGCGGCCCGGCGGAAGGTGCAGGTGAGGGTCGACGCGCCGCGCAGAGGCGGCGCATCGACCGTCACGCTGTACCAGCGGCCGGTCGGCGACAGGGTGATCGGCGGCCATGAGATGCCGGCCGGGTCCAGCCCGGCATCGCGGGAGAACCCGATTCTGATCCCGGAACCGGAGACGGCCCCAAGACCCTTGGACGTTGTCCGCCGGCCACGACGGGATGAGCAGGGTCGCGTTCCGCAGGACGGACAGAGCGATGTGGCCGTCCGGTATAACCGGTACCGGCCGGGATGTGGTGGCCGGAGGTTCAGACGGCTCGGTACTGACTGTAGGTGTGTGTGATGCCGGGCCGGGGGTCATGGGCGTGGTGCCGTCGTGCACCAGCAGATAGATGGCGACAGGCAGAGCAAGGATGACGGCGACCAGCGTGGCGACAAGAACAACGTGCCGGCCGGCACGGCGCCGACTGGGCGGCCGGAGCGGTGGGAACGGGACAGTCGGTTGATCGGACATGGCACACCTCCGCCGGACCTTGTTCGTGCCGGCCGTACGCTCAGCGTTTCAGACGTAGGTGATGTAGTCGGTGGTCCGCAGGCGGGGAGTCGCGGGCGGGGCGTCGTCGCACGTGCCGGAGGACAGACGGAGAACCAGGTGCGGGTAGCCGTTCCAGCCGAGCAGCCGTCGGATCGTGGCGCGGCTGGCCGTCACCTCTGTGACGATGCTGAGCGGAAGCACGGACACGCACAATGCAGTGGCGGTGAGCCAGCCGGCGGAGAGCCCTTCACCAGCGGCCAGCCAGCCGGACCGGTCGTCCCGGGCGCTGGAGAGAACCGTGAAGGTGGCTGAGTGGTGATGGGTCTCGGCGATGAGCTCGGCGCCGGCCCGCCGCAGGGCCTGGGCCGGCGCGGTCAACAGGAACGGGTCGTCGGGCAGGGCAGCCGGCGGGATCCCGGCCCCCTCGCGGCGTTGCCGGCCCACCCAGTCGGCGACCTCCACCTGCCAGCTTGGATCCTCAGCTTCGACGCCGCGGGCCTTCTCGGCGGCGTCGGCCAGAGCGAACACCTGCCGGGGCACAAGCACGGCCAGATCGGCGCCCTGGCCGTGCACCGCCTGCTGGATGGAGCGCACCAGATGGAGATCCAACGGCGGGCCGGGCGGAGTACGCCGGTCCGTGCGCCGGCGGGAAACCTGCCGGTCGAGCCGGGCCCCGTCGTGGTCGGCCGGCGCCTCCGGACCCAGGGTGATGCGGGCGAGAAGGTCCGGATCGTCATCGTCCGGTAGCCGGCGGATCTCCGTCTGCCAGCCGGTCGCAGCGAGGTGCACCAACGCGTGATGCAGGGCCGCTCCGCAGCTCAGGACGGCCAGGCGGGCGTTCGGATCACTGATGCGCAGGACCCGGCGCGGCTCGAGCCGGAGTTCCAATGTCCGGCCGGCATGGATCCACCGCCAGGGCTGGCTGTTGTGCAGGGACGGTGCCTGCCCGGAGACGACCGCGGCCCGGGCCAGCGGATCGGTTGTCATGGTCGTCTCCCCTCAGGCGACCGGGGCTCGCCCGGCGTATCAGAAGTAGCCGCCCGGATCCTGGAGGGCGAGGTCGCCGGTGAGATACCAGCCGTCGGCGAAGCAGGCCGCGGTGCGCCCGGGATGACACCGGGGTCGGCCGGAACCTTCGGGGAGCCGGAGCGGGTGTCGATCAGCGAGGTGGCCCCGGCCGTCAGAGTTGCGATCACGCTGTACGCGGTGTGGGTCAGTCGTCCCGCGGGGACCGACATCTGCACGGTGTCGTCGTCATGCAGGTCCAGGGCGTACACCGCGGAGGCCAGGTGACCGACGACCGCCTCGTGGGGATGGACGACGCCGGACACCGTGCCCTGAGAGCCTGTCATCGGCAGGGTGGTCAGGACGGCCCCGAAACGCAGGACGGCCAGCCCGGCCACATACGCCTGCGGAACCGCGTCGAGCAGAACGAAGACGCGTTCACCGCGCCGCACCCCGCACCTTTCCAGCAGGTTCGCGAACTGGCTGGTGGCCCGGGCCAGCTCGGTGTAGGTGACTTTGAGCGGCCCGGCGCGTGACCCGGTGAACCGGAGCGCCACACGGTCACGGCGGCTCGACCGTGCATGCCGGTCCACCGTCTCGTACCCGATGTTCAGTCCATCACCGGGCCGGCCGCTGAACCAGGAGCGGGCCTGGTCCCAGGTGAAGTCGTGCCGTGTCCAGACGTGGTTGGTCAGGTTGGCCCGGGCCCGGGTCTCGTCGTCCTTTCGGATGACCGCGCCGTTGTGCATGGCACACCTCCGGTCAGCCCGGCCGGCGGGCAATCTGGACGGGGCAGGCGGCGTGATGCAGCAGCTGGAGCCCGGTTGACCCGATCAGACCGCCGGTGATCAGGCCGTGGCCGTGGCTGCCGATGACGACCAGGCGTGCGTCCCGGGAGGCCTGCACAAGCGCGGCCGCGGCGCTTTCGTGACTGATGACCTCCCGGACGGAGAGCTCCGGGTATTTCGCCCGCCAGGGCGCGAGCCGTGCCTCCAGTCGCGAGCGCTCGGCGTCGTCCTGCGCCGGAATGTCCACGCGGCGGGGAACCGCGGGTGACAGCGACAGCGGGATCATCGGTTCGTAGGCGCGGACGACGACGATCGGACAGCCCTGGTCACTCGCGGCCGCGAACGCCGGCTGCAGGACCAGGTCGGCGTCGGGGGAGTGGTCCACCCCGGCCACGATCGGGCCGCCGGCGGCAGTACGGCGACCCCGGACGACGACAACCGGGCACAGCGCCTGGGTGGCGACACGCCGGCTCACCGAACCGAGGAGCAGGCCGGCGAATCCGCCGCGGCCGCGGTTGCCGACCACCAGCAGCTCCGCGCCCCGGGAGACCTCGAGCAGGCGCGGCACGGCCGGCCCGGTCACGGTGTCGGTCTCGATGGAGATGTCCGGTGCGACCTCGCGGGCCCGGTCGAACGCGTTCGCGGCGACTACTTCGGCGATCTGGCGGCCCGCATCGTCCGATCCGGCCGTCGCGCCGGACGGAAGGTCACCCCATTGCGGGTGGAAAGCATGCACGATCCGCAGGGGCACTCGACGGCGCTGTGCCTCGTGGGCGGACCAGTCGACCGCGGCGGCGCTCGTGCCCGCCCCGTCGGTGCCGACGACTATCTGCCTGTTCACCATCGCCGTCCCCCTCCTCGTCCGCCCATCGTCGGGCCCGGGCACGGCGGCACGACAGGGCGGCACGACCTCTGTGGCCGGGCCGGAAGTCCGCTGCGACGGCGTCAGGTCACGACGGTGACGATGTCGCGCAGCTCACGGCGGGGCGACGGCGGAGCGGGATCGGGGCCGGCCGGGTAGAAGTCGCGGATCGGGACTGTCCGCGGGCCCGGCCCGACCGCCGTCGCGGAAGTGATGCCGTCACCCTGGGAACCGGGCCGGTGAGTCCAGATACGTAGCTCCGAGCGGTAGTCCGGATTGTTCAGCTCGGCTCGGGCCGCGGCGCCGGTGGCGAACGCGAGAGCGGCAACCTGATCACGCCGTACGGTGTGCAGATACGCGCCTTCCGCCTCGACGAGCCGCCGCAGTCTGGTCATCTCGGTGTCGCTGACCATCCGATCGCCGAACGGGCGCCGGTCGGTGTGCCGGTACGGGATGACGCGGGCCATGCGCGCGGCCTCAGAATCCGGGAGCGCCGGTTCGCCCAGCGTCAACCGGGCCAGAAGGCCGGGCCGGTCGGGGTCGGGCCGCCGTTCGACCGACGCCGGCCAGCCGTTCCCGCTCAGCCAGACACGGGCGTGGTGCAAAGCCGCGCCGCAGCTGAGCAACATCAGGCGGCTGTCCCGGTCGACGCCGGTCACCCGGCGACGCGGGTCGTCGTACAGTTCCATGGCCGTGGCGTCCACCCGCCAGAGCCAGGGCTGGGTGTTGAAGATGGACGGCGCGTGCCGGGCGGCTTCGGCGGCCCGTTCGAGCGGTGTCATGGCGCGAACCCCTCTGGTGTGTCCACCAATACCGGGCTCAGCGGGTGCGCGGAAGCACCGCCGGCGTCCGGCCGGGGCGGACGCGACCACGATGCGGACAAGGCAGTGCGAGAGACAACGACGGAGCCGCATCGCGGCCGCTGAGTCCGCCGGCCGGGCCCTCCTCGGGTCCATGGTGGGCTCGTCTCCACCACCCTGGATTGTCACCCAATGTGCCGGCGAACTCCCCTTCATCGTCACGCGTGACGCTTGCCGGGGCCAGGGCCGACCGGCCCGAGAACGGTGAGGGCTCAAGCCACGCCGGTGCGGGGCTGAGGACCCTCAACCATTGCCACCAGCGTCGGCGCGATCGACTCGACCGGGACGACGCAGTCCACGATGTCATCCCGGGCCAGCGTCGCGGCCGGCATCACAAAGACCTTGGAGCTGGTCTGGTCGCTGACGATGACGCGGCCGCCGAGGCGGTGGACCGCGGTGGCGCCGGTCGCGCCGTCGTTGCCGTAACCGGAGAGCACGACGGCGACCGCCCGGGGCCCGGCGGCGAGGGCCATGCTCACAAACAGCAGATCGGCCGACGGCCGGTACGGTGGACGGTCGCCGGACTCGATGAGGATGATGTGCCGGTCCGGGGTTATCAGGGTGTGTTGTCCGCGCGGCGCGATGATCACAGTGCCCGGGACCACCGGCCGGTTGTCGTGGGCGACCGCGCAGGGCAGGGCGCTGCGACGCGACAGCAGCGGAAGCAGCAGATCGCCGCCCGGGTGGGGGCGCTGATGCCGCAGCACGATGACGGTGGCCGGAAAGCCCGCCGGCAGATCGGACACGATTCGGGTCAGCGCGTCGAACCCGCCGGCGGAGCAGGCGAGTCCCACCACGTACGGCATCGGAGTCGCTGAACGCTCCATCACGCCTCCCGCCGGCCGTCATCGGGATCCCCGGTCCCAGGCTTCCGCCGCCCGGGGCCCGGTGTCAGGGTCATCAGCCCCGCCGGCGCCGCGATCGGACATGTCCCGGGCCGCGGCGCCAGACCGCGTAGCGGTGCGCGTGCGCGAGCGCCCGGACGGCCCGGTCCTGCTGCCGGTAGACGGGAATCTCGCGGATGCCCGTCCGGTGGATGTCATCGGCGCTGCCGGCGAGCACGACGGCGGCGGTCAGGTCGGGCCGCTGGTCCAGCACATCGGCGAGAGCATTCATGATCGCAGTGGGACAGTTGGTGTGGGTACCCACGACGACCGCCAGAACGATGTCCACCTCACTGTTCCCGGCCACGGCGTCGACGGCCTCCGCGATCGCGGCCGGTCCGGCTTGCGGGCCGAGATCCACCGGAGCCGGCCCGGCGCCCGGCGGTTCCGTCAGCCCGTAGGCCCGGGCGGTCTCCACGGCGATGGTCATCAGGGCGCCGGCGTTGCCGACCACGGCCAGGCGGTTTCCAGCCGGCAGGGGACGGCCGACCAGAATCCGGGCGGCGTCGACCATCTCGTCCAGACCGGTCGTGAGGATGACGCCCGCGTCGGCCAGGCGCGCGCCGGCGACGACCGAGTCCGCGCTTCCGCCGCCGACCATGAGGATCGGCGTGTGCAGCGACAGCGCACGGGCCTGCTCCGCGAACTGTCCGAGATCGTCGGGCCGGTCGGGGAACAGCGCCACGGCGCGGGTCCGCGGGTCGTGGCGCCAGTAGTCGGCCAGACCGGGGAAGTCGAGGTCCCGGCCCTCTCCGGCCGAGACGAAGCTGGCCACGCCGCAGCCGTTGCGGGAGACGTGCTCGAGCAGCGCCACCCCGACCGCGCCCGACTGCGAGGCCAGAGCCAGACCGCCGCGCGACGGCCGAGTGCGGGCCAGGGTGGCGTTGAGCCGCACCTGCGGATCGGTGTTGAGCAGTCCGATGCTGCCGGGACCGATCAGGTAGACGCCGGATTGCCGCGCGGCCATGACCACCTCCCGGCCCGCGCCGGACAGCACCACAGCACCCCCGACGCCCCGGCGCCCGGCCGCCCGGATCGCCCGCACCGCGTCGTCACCGCCGGCCGCGACGACAAGCAGGTCGGCGGGTGCGGGAAGGTCCGCGATCGTGCGGTAGCCGGGAACGCCGCAGACCGGGCGGCCCGAGTCGTGCACCGGGTACAACCGCCCGCGGAACCGGTAGTCACGCAACGCCCGCACCAGCTCGTGGCCGGCGTTGCCCAGCCGCCGCATCGCTCCCGTCACCGCCACCGACCGCGGGGCCAGCAACGGCCTCAAGCCGCGAGCAGGAGTGTCGAGGCCCGGACCGGGGCGGGCCGTCGAGAGCATCGTGGTCGCCATGGCTGTCACCCGGCTTCTCCGTCGGTGTCAGCCTTCAGACTGCTTACCCCGGACCGGTGCGGACAGGGCCGAAAGTCCCGACGGCGATGGCGGCTCAGGCCGACTGCGGGGATTCACGGGCGTCGAGGACGTCGTCGACCCCGCGACGGGACGCCGGCCCGACCGGTTCACCGAAGCCGATGCGGAGGGTCATCTGCGGGAACCCGGAGCGGCCCAGCGAGCGGCGCAGCTGATCGCGGGCGGCCACGACCTCGACCGGCTGGGACATCATCGAGGCCGAGAGCCCGGCCGATGTGGCCGTGAGCAGCAGCTTCTGCAGGGCCTGACCGGCCGTGAGGTGGTCGATCGGCAGGTCACCGGCGACGCCCAGGATGCCCACGAGCGGTTCGGGTTCGTAGTCCACCCCGGCGGGCCGGGGCCGGTCTCCGAAGATCCGTTGGGGGAGCAGATCGTACGGCTGGGGCAGCGGCGCTCCGGCTTCGGCCGGCACACCGTCGGGTGCGCCGTCGGCATGGGTCCAGGCGGCGAGTTCGGCCTGGTAGCCGGCGTCACGCCGCAGCACCCGTTCCGCGCTGGTGGCGATCTGCGCGAAACCGGTCAGGGCGGTCATGCCGACCAGGAGATCCAGCCAGGCTCCCTCGTCCCGGGCCGCCTCGATCAGCTGTTTCCGGGCCGCGGGCGGCACCGGATCGGGCCGGAAGGGCGACCGGTTGCTGTGCCGATGGGGAATGGCGGCGAACAGCTCACGCTCGGCGGACGCCGGCGGCCGGTCGGGACCGGGGTCGAGCCGGGCCAGGGTCTCCGGCTTGGCTGTGTGCGGCAGCAGGGACACCTCGGCCGGGCGGCCGCGGACGGCCAGCGCGAGACGGGCGTTGAAGGTGGCGGCGCCGCACGCCATCCGGACCGCCCAGCCGCTCCGGTCCGCCGTCCGCAGCCGGCGAGCCGGGTCGGCCAGGATCTCGATGGCCCCGTCCCGCATCCGGAACCGCCACGGTTGGCTGTTGTGCATCGACGGGGCACGTATTCCTGCCTCGGCGGCCGCACGCAGATCAGCGTCGTCGTAGCCGTTCACGTGGGGGAACCTCCGTCGCGGGTCAGTGCCCACGAGGGTGCCCCACCCGCCCGCCGACCGTTAAGGGCCGAAGGTCCTGTTTCATGCGCCGAGTGGAACTCGCCAGGTCAGGACGGTGCCGCCATCGGGCCCGGAAACGACCTCGAAACTGCCGCCGAGGTCGTGGGCGCGCTCGCCCATGTTGACGAGGCCGCCCCGGGCCCGGGACAGGTCGAGGCCGATCCCGTCGTCCTCTACGCAGAGCACGACCTCGCCGGCCGCGACGCGGGCGGAGACCCGTACGGCGGTGGCCTGGGCATGCCGGATGATGTTGGACAGCGCCTCCCGCAGCACCGCCAGCAGCTCCGGTTTCACGTCGTCGGGGATGGCGCTGTCGACCGGACCGGAAGTGTCCAGGACAGGCGGGAAGCCCAGCGCCTCGGCCGCCGCGTCCAGGGCCTCGCGCAGGTCGGTGCGCAGAGACGGGCCGGTGGGTGCCCGCAGCTCGAAGATGGACCGCCGGATGTCACGGATCGTGGCGTCGAGGTCGTCGACGGCGGTGTTGATGCGCTCGGCCACGTCGCGCCGGCCCGCCTGCAGCACGGCCCCCTGCAGATGCATGCCGGTCGCGAACAGCCGTTGGATGACCACGTCGTGCAGGTCGCGGGCGATGCGTTCGCGGTCCTCGAGTACGGCCAGCTGCTGGCGCTCCTCCTGGGCCCGGGCCCGTTCCAGGGCGAGCGCGGCCTGACCGGCGAAGGTCGACAGCTGCACGGCGTCCTCGTCGCTGGGCAGCTCGCCGTCGGGCTGGGTCACGATCAGGACGCCGTGCAGCGTGTCCGCCCCGGCGAGCGGCGCGGCCATCGCCGGGGTCTCGGGCACCGGGCCGGGCCATTCGGTGGCGGCGCGGAGGTTTTCCAGCGCACGGAACTTCTCGCGACCGAACTCGGCCGCCGCTTCGGGATCGACCGCGACGACCTTGCCGGCGAGAGCCGCGTACGACGGATCGGCCCCGTCGGCGACCTCGATCGTGTATCGCGAGTTCTCCTCCTCGTACAACATGACCAGGACCAGTTCCGCGCCGGCCACCTCGCGGGCGCGCCGGGCGATCAGCCGCAGGGCCTCCGTGCGCCGGACGTTACCCAGCAGGACACCGGTGATCTCGGCCGTGGCGGACAGCCAGCGCTCCCGGCGCCTGGTCAGGGCGTACAGTCGGGCGTTGTCGATCGCGACACCGGCCGCAGCCGCGAGGGCGACCACGATCTCCTCGTCGTCTTCGCTGAACTGCGCGGCTCCGTGTTTCTCGGCGAGGTACAGGTTGCCGAAGATCTGGTCGCGGGTGCGCACCGGCACCCCGAGGAAGCTGTGCATCGGCGGGTGGTGGGCCGGGAACCCGTACGAGTCGGGGTGCCGGGTGATGTCGGGCAGCCGCACCGGCCTGGGGTCGGTGATGAGCACGCCCAGCACCCCGCGCCCGCGTGGTAGGTCACCGATCCGGGCGTGGGTCTCGGGATCGATGCCGTGGGTGATGAAGTCGACCAGTTCCGTACGGTCGTTGCCGATCACACCGAGAGCCCCGTAGCGGGCCCCCGCCAGCGCACACGCCGCCTCCACGATGCGGCCGAGAGTGCTGCGCAGGTCGAGGTCGGTGCTGATGCCGACGACGGCGTCGAGCAGCGCCCGCAGCCGTTCCCGGCTCGCCATCACGTCACCGACCCGGTCGAGCATCTCCTGCAGCAGTTCGTCGAGCCGGAGCCGGGACAGCGGACTGAGGCCGAGAGACGGCGGGTCGATGCGATCGTCGGATGGAGGGTTCTCACCCATGGCGTCAGGCTAGCCCTCAGCGCGGATGAGCGGAACCGCTGGATGCGGACCGAGATTCGGGTCGGTGGCCTCACGCCGGCGCCGCATCGCGACGGCCGACGGCCAGCAGATCCAACAGCAGTGCGGACAGGGCCACGACGGCGAGCAGCACCAGGCCGAGTGTGTACGAGTGGTAGCTGCCGTAGACCGCTCCCATGATCAGCGGTGGGACGAAACCGCCCAGGCCACCCGCCGCACCGACCACGCCGGTGACCGATCCGACCTGGCTGGCCGGTGCCTTCTGGGCCACCAGGGCGAAGGTGGCGCCGCTGCCCGTGCCGAGAGCGGCGGCCATGCCGAGGAAGGCGATGGTGCCGATCGGGGACAGACCCGGTGTGAAGGACTGGGCCAGCGCGCCGAGCACGACGACGCCGAGGCTGGCCGCGAGCACGCGGGTGGGCGGCACGCGGTCGGAGAGCCAGCCGCCGACGGGGCGCATGAGCACGGCCAGCAGCACGAAGCCGGCCATCCGGTTGGCGGCGTCGGCCTGGGTCAGCCCGTACGCGTTCCTGAGGTACGCCGGCAGGTAGACGGAGAAGGCGACGTAGCCGCCGAAGGCGACCGCGTACAGGGCGGCGGCCTGCCAGGTGATGCGCAGCTGGACGGTGGAGCGCAGCCGGCTGGTGAACGGCGTGGTCGGCACGACCCGGTCCGGCGCGTCGCGCAGCACCGCCCAGGCGACGACGGCGTAGAGGGCGAGCACGGTGGCGGTGATCAGAAACGGGGTCCGCATGCTGCCGGCGTCGACGAGCTTGACGGTGGTCAGGGCGCTGATCGCGGTGCCGCCCATACCCATGCCGAAGACACCGACGGCGAAGCCGCGCCGCGCCGGCGGGAACCACGCGTTGACGAAGGGCACACCGACCGCGAAGGCGGTTCCGCCGATGCCGAGGAAGAATCCGCCGACCAGGATCGCGGCCAAGGAGTCATGGCCGAACAGACCCAGATAGAGCACCGGGAACACAGTGGACAGCGACACCAGTGGGAACATGATCCGGCCGCCGAACCGGTCGGTGAGAGCGCCGATCGGGATGCGGCCGAGCGAGCCGACGACGACGGGGACCGCAACCAGCAGCGATTGCCGGAACGAGTCGAGATGCAGGATCGCGGTGAACTTCGTGGCCAGCGGGCTGAGCAGGGCCCATGCCCAGAAGTTGACCGCGAATCCGATGGTCGCCAGTGCGAGCATCACGCCGGGGCTGCCGGTTCTGGTCCTGCGAAGCTGGGACGTGCTCATGGCTCCTCCACGGGTCGGTGGGCCGGCCCGCTCGGGCCTCGACGTCAGCGTTGCGTGGTGTCCTGGTCAGGAGTAGGGACCTTCGTCCCGCCCCGGTGGGACCAAAGCGATCAACTCGCTTCGACGACCGCGGTCGGCGTCCCGCACTGCCGCGGGCGCCGGCCGGGGTGCCGGGGCCGGCCCGCGGCGGGCGCGGTAGACGACATACGGGCGCCACAGGTAGGCCAACGGTGCGGACCAGACGTGCACGAGACGGGTGAACGGCCAGATCGCCAGGAAGAGGAAGCCGCCGAGGGCGTGCAACTGATAGACCAGCGGCGCGCCGGTCATCAGCTCGGTGTGGGGCTGGAACCAGAAGATTCCGCGGAACCAGACCGCGATGGTCTCCCGGTAGTCGTAGCCGCCGCCGAGCATGTTCCGGCCGACCGTGGCGGTCATGCCGAGCACGACCATGGCGGTCAGGAAGGCGTACAGGACCTTGTCCATCGTCGTGGTGACGCGCCGGATCCGCCCGTTGACGAAACGGCGGGCGATCAGCAGGGCCAGGCCGGCCACGAGCATGACGCCGGTGACCGAGCCCGCCGACACCGAGACCAGGTGGTAGGCGTGCTCGGACACGCCCAGTCTCCGGGTGAGCGACGCGGGGATGAGCAGACCCAGGGCGTGCCCGCCGATGACGCCGAAGGCGCCGAGGTGGAACAGCGGGGAGCCGAGCCGCAGCAGCTGGTTCTCGAGCAGCTGGCTGGTGTGGGTGGTCCAGCCGAACTGGTCGCGCCGCCAGCGCCAGACGTGCCCGGCGAGGAAGACGGCGAGGCAGGCGTAGGGCAGGACGACCCACAGGACCGTCGTCATCGGGGGGCCTCCACGGGGGTGCAGGTCGGATAGGTGGACAGGCTGGGGCCGGCGCCGATGGTCTCCAGGCCGACGGCCTCGACCGGTGGCCCGTCGACGGCCAGGGCGGCGATGGCGGCCCGGTCGTCGTCGGTGAGTTCGGGCAGCACGGCACCGACGGCGTCGATCAGGTGCCGGTACGGCGTACCCGACTCGGTCAGGGCGGCCCGGAGCAGTTCGAGACCCTGCCGGTGCTGGCGCAGCGGGGCCTCGCCGTCGCCGGGACCCGCCACGGCGGCGAACTCGAGCACGACCGGCAACAGGTCGGGCAGCTCGCCGTCGGTCAGGCGCAGGCCGTGGGCGCGGTAGCGCTGCTTGAGCACGAGCAGCGCCATCCCCCGCTTGCGCGTGTCGCCGTGCAGGTAGTACGTCAGGTACAGCCCGGACCGGCGGCGCAGGTCGAAGGTCTGCACATACTCGCGCTGGGCCTCGATCGGGGCCACGCCGAGCAGCCAGTCGAGAAAGGCGACGACCTTTTCCCGTACGGGGTCAGGCTCGACCGACGCCGCGGCGGCCCGCAGGTCGGCACCGGCGCGCAGCAACTCGTCGTCCGGATAGGTGAGCAGCAGCGACGCCAGCTCGAAGAGGCGTGCTCTCATGACCGCACCCGCAGACTGTCGGCCGGAAAGAACGGGCCGGCGCCGTCAGGGTCGCCGACCGGGCAGTCCCCGTGCGCGGCGGCCTGGGCTTCGAGCACGGCGGCATCCCGGGCGTGCGCGGCCGGAATGACGTACCGCTCGTCGTACTTGGCGATGGCGAGCAGCCGGTACATCGCCTCGACCTGCTCGCCGGTCATGTCGATGCCGTCCAGCAGTTCCTGGGCGACGGTGCCGTCCAGGGTGCGGGCCCGCATGTAGGAACGCATGGCGGCCAGCTTCATCAGCACGCCGCCGGCTGCTTCGGCGTCGCCGGCGGTGAACAGCTCGGCCAGATACTCGACCGGGATGCGCAGGTCGCGGATGGTGTGGAAGATGTCGTCGGCGTCGGTGTCGTCGCGCCCAGCGGCGCCGGCCGCGTCGAGCACGGGTGACAACGGCGGCACGTACCAGACCATCGGCAATGTGCGATATTCCGGGTGCAGCGGCAACGCGATGCGGTACTCACTGATCAGCTTCCAGACCGGCGAGGCCTGCGCCGCCCCGATCCACTCCTCGGGGTGCCCGGCGTCGCGGGCGGCCTGCTGCACGGCCTCGTCGAACGGGTCCAGGAAGACGGCGCGCTGCGCGTCGAGGAGCTCGTCGTCGGGCACCGAGGCGGCGGCGAGCACGGCGTCCTCGTCGTACCAGAGAATGCCCAGATAACGCAGCCGGCCGACACACGTCTCGGAGCAGACGGTGGGCTGGCCGGCCTCGATGCGCGGGAAGCAGAAGGTGCACTTCTCGGCCTTGCCGGTGGCGTGGTTGACGTAGACCTTCTTGTACGGGCAGGCCGACACGCACATCCGCCAGCCCCGGCACCGGTCCTGGTCGACCAGGACGATGCCGTCCTCCTCGCGCTTGTACATGGCGCCCGACGGGCAGGCCGAGACGCAGGCCGGGTTGAGGCAGTGCTCGCAGATGCGCGGCAGGTGGAACATGAACGTCTTCTCGAACTCGAACGTGACCTTGGCCGCCATCCGGGCCAGGTTCGGGTCCTCCCGCCCGGACGCTCCGCCCAGCGAGTCCTCCCAGTTGGCGCCCCACGTGACGGCCATCGGTTCGCCGGTCAGCGCCGAGTACGGCCGCTTGACCGGGGTGTCCGTCCGGCCCGCGGGAGCGTTGACGAGGATGTCCTTGTCGAACGTGGCCGGCTCGTAGTAGTCGTCGATCGAGGGCAGGTCGGGGTTGGCGAAGATCCGGCTGAGCCGCTTGACCCGCCCGCCCGAGCGCAGCACGAGCCGGCCCTTGGCGTCGAGCTTCCAGCCGCCCTTCCAGCGGTCCTGGTCCTCGTAGTGCTTCGGGTAGCCGATGCCCGGCTTGGTCTCGACGTTGTTGAACCAGACGTACTCGGTGCCTTCCCGGTTGGTCCAGGTCTGCTTGCACGTCACCGAGCACGTGTGGCAGCCGATGCACTTGTCGAGGTTCATCACCATGGCGACCTGCGCACGGATCCGCATCAGTACTCCACCTCCTGGGTGCGGCGGCGGATCACGGTGATCTCGTCGCGCTGGCTGCCGATCGGGCCGTAGTAGTTGAAGGCGTACGTGAACTGGGCGTGCCCGCCGGCCAGGTGTGTGGGTTTGATGAGCAGCCGGGTCATCGAGTTGTGGTAGCCGCCCCGGCGCTTGGACTTCTCGGCCTTGGGGACGTTCACGGTGCGTTCGGGTGAGTGGTATTGAAAGACCGTGCCCTCGGGCATGCGGTGACTGACCACGGCGCGCGCGACCACCACGCCGTTGCGGTTATGGGCCTCGATCCAGTCGTTGTCCCGCACACCGATCTTCGCCGCGTCCCGGTCGCTCATCCAGATGACCGGGCCGCCGCGGGACAGGGCCAGCATCAGCTCGTTGTCGTGGTACATCGAGTGGATCGACCACTTCGCGTGCGGGGTCAGGAACCGTACGGTCACACCACCGTCGACGGCGTCACCGGGCCGGCCGAAGTGGCGGGCCATGTTGAGCGGTGGACGGAACGCCGGAAGCTGCTCGCCCAGTTCGGCCACCCAGTCGTGCTCGACGAAGAAGTGCTGCCGGCCGGTGATGGTGTGCCAGGGCTTGGACCGTTCGACGTTGAGGGTGAACGGCGAGTAGCGGCGGCCGCCCTTCTCCGAACCCGACCACTCCGGGCTGGTGAACACGGGCTGCGGCGCGGCCTGGGTCTCGGCGTACGTGATCCGGTCGTTCTCATGCCCTTCGATCAGGTCCCGGAACGGTTGACCGGTGCGCTTCTCGAGCTCGGCGAACCCGGCCGCCGCCACCCGGCCATTGGTGGTGCCGGAGAGCGTCAGGATCGCCTCGCACATCCGGTCGGCGGTCTCGAGAGACGGGCGGCCGTCGATGACGCCGTTCTGGTGCTTGAGGTATTCGATCTCCGGCGTGACGTCGACCGTGACCGCCTTGGTGGTGGTGCCGAGCTTGTCGAGCAGCGGGCCGACGGTGCGCATCTTCCTGCCGATCAGCGTGTAGTCCCGTTCGATCTCGATGAGCTTCGGCATCGTCCGGCCGGGCACCGGCTCGCATTCGCCGGACTTCCAGTCCCGCACCCGGCCGCTGGGCATGGCCAGCTCGTCCGGGGTGTCGTGCTGCAACGGCGCCGCCAGCACGTCGTGCCGCACCCCGAGGTGGCCGACGGCGAGCTCACCGACCTTGTCGGCCAGGGCCAGGAACGCGTCGTAGTCGGTGTGGGCGTCGCCGGGCGGCTCGACGGCCGGGCTGAAGGCGTGCACGAACGGGTGCATGTCGGTGGTGGAGATGTCGTTCTTCTCGTACCAGGTCGCGGCGGGCAGCACCACGTCGGCGTGCAGGCCGGTGTTGGTCATCCGGAAGTCGATCGCGGTGAGCAGGTCGAGCTTGCCGATCGGGGCGTCGTCGCGCCAGGCGAGGTCGCGCGGTCGCCGGCCGGGTTCGCACTCGGCGGCGCTCGCCGAGCCCTCGACGCCGAGGAGGTGGCGCATGAAGTACTCGTTGCCCTTGCCGGACGAGCCGAGCAGATTGCACCGCCACAGCGTCAGGCAGCGGGGGAAGTTGGCCGGGTCGTCCGGGTCCTCGGCGACTGTCCGCAACGAGCCGTCCTTCAGCGACGCGACCACATAGTCCTGGACGCTGAGGCCGGCCTCGGCGGCGGCGGAGGCCAGGTCGAGGGGGTTGCGGTTGAAGAACGGGTGGCCCGGGCTCCAGCCCATCCGCTGGGCGGCGGCGACGGTGTCGGCGAAGGCCATGCCGGCGAACCGGCCGGTGCCCAGCGGCGAGGCCAGCTCGTCGGCCGGGATCCGCTCGTAGCGCCACTGGTCGGTGTGCAGATACCAGAACGGTGTGCTGGCCTGGTGGCGCATCGGGCGCTGCCAGTCGAACGCGAACGACATGTGCTGCTGCCCGGTGACCGGGCGGGCCTTCTCCTGGCCGACGTAGTGGGCCCAGCCGCCGCCGTTGACACCCTGGCAGCCGGTCAGGGTGACCAGCGAGATGAACGCGCGGTAGGTCATGTCGGAGTGGAACCACTGGTTGGCGCCGGCCCCGAGCACGATCATCGAGCGGCCCCGGCTGCGCTCGGCGTTGCGGGCGAACTCGCGTCCGATCCGCGCGGCGACGGCGGCCGGCACGCCGGTGATCCTCTCCTGCCAGGCCGGGGTGTTGGGGGAGTCGGCGTCGTCGTAGCCGGTCGGCCAGTCGCCGGGCAGGTCGCCCCGGCGGACCCCGTACTGGGCCATCAGCAGGTCGAAGACGGTCGTGACCAGGTGGTCACCGATCCTGGTCACCGGGACGCCGCGCCGCACGATCGTGCCGCCCTCGGTGTCGCCGACGTCGAAGCGGGCCAGATCGACGGTGACGGCCTCGCCGCCGCTGATGCCCAGGGCCGGGACCACGTCGCCGAGGTCGAGGTTCCAGCGCCCCTCACCGTCCTCGGCGTAGCGGAAGCCCAGCGAGCCGTTCGGCACGACCGGTCGGCCGGTGCGCTCGTCGATGAGAACCGTCTTGTGCTCCCCACCGGTCTGACCCAGGTCGGCCGCGGTCAGGAAGCGGTCCGCCCGGCCGTCGACGATCGTGACCAGGAACGGCAGGTCGGTGTATTTGCGGGCGTAGTCCCGGAAGTAGGGGACCTCCCGGTCGCGGAAGAACTCGGTGAGCACGACGTGGCCCATCGCCATCGCCAGCGCGCCGTCGGTGCCCGGGTGCGGGGCCAGCCAGTCGTCGGCGAACTTGACGTTGTCGGCGTAGTCGGGGCTGACCGCGACCACCTTCGTGCCCTTGTACCGTGCCTCGGCCAGGAAGTGCGCGTCCGGCGTCCGCGTGACCGGGATGTTGGAGCCCCACATCATCAGGTAGGTGGCGTTCCACCAGTCGCCCGCCTCGGGCACGTCGGTCTGGTCGCCCCAGATCTGCGGCGAGGCGATCGGCAGGTCGGCGTACCAGTCGTAGAAGCTGAGCAGGGTGCCGCCGAGCAGCGCGTGATAGCGGGTGCCGGCCGCGAACGACGCCATCGACATCGCCGGGATCGGCGAGAAACCCACAACCCGGTCCGGCCCGTACGTCTTGGTGGTCCAGACGTGGGCGGCGGCCGTCATCTCGATCGCCTCGTCCCAGCTGGCCCGCACGAAGCCGCCGCGCCCCCGCTGCGCCTTGTAGGCCTGGGCCTTCAGCGGTGTCTCGACGATCTCGGCCCACGCCAGCACCGGGTCGTTCAGCCGCTGCCGGGCCTCTCGGTACATCTCGGCCAGAACCCCGCGCACGTACGGGTGCCGCACGCGCGACGGCGAGTACTCGTACCAGGAGAACGACGCCCCGCGAGGGCAGCCCCGCGGTTCGTAGTCCGGCGCGTCCGGCCCGGTCGTCGGGTAGTCGGTGGCCTGGTGCTCCCAGGTGATCAGCCCGTCCTTGACGAAGACGTTCCACGAGCAGGACCCGGTGCAGTTGACGCCGTGGGTCGACCGCACCACCTTGTCGTAACGCCACCGGTCCCGGTAGAAGGCGTCCCAGGCGCTGTCGTCGAGCTGGTGCAGCGTACGACCGTGGTCGCCGACCGTCTCGCGCTTGAGGAAGCGACGGGCCGCGAGCAGCGGAGCCGTGCCGGGAACGGCATCGGTCGCGGGTTCTGATGACACGGGGCCACTTCCTTCGGCGATGACCGGCGACGGCGGGCGGCCGTCGGCGCCCGCGGGAGCGGGACCTCCTCAGACTCGTCCGAGGTGGTCCGCGGATCAGGGGGACCTGGTCCCGATTCCGGCAGGACCAAAGTCCCGGATCCGGCTACCCGGCACCGCTCACGTTGATCCGGTCGTTCAGCCGGCGGCGGATCGCCACGCCGGTGACGGCGGAGGTCACGGCCGCCATCAGCAGACCACCGGTGACCCCGATGGCCACGGTCAGGGCCAAAGGCTGCCCCGGGTGCCACAGCGGTGTGGCGAAGCCGAGGAAGACGGCCAGACCGGCCAGCCAGGCCAGCGCCGTCGTGACGATCCAGCTCGCCGACCGGTCCATGATGGTTCGCAGGATCAGCCACTGGGCCGTTCCGATCGAGGCGAGCAGGGCGGCGCCCAGCACCGGCGCGGCGACGATCAGCAGCCAGGGCGGCGCGGCCGTGACGGTTGAGGGCAGCATGCCGATTGCGTACGCCGCCATGGCCGCACTTGCGGTTGCCAGCGCCCACCGCCGTACGGGGAAATGGGCCAGGACCCGCCGGAGCACGACGCCCTGTGCCAGCCCGAGCAGGGATCCCTCGACCGCGCCGGCCGCGAGAATTGCCGGGAGCGCGACCGACGGGGACGTGTCCGCGGTCAGGGCGCCGGTGATCGCGGGGAAGCAGAAGCCGGCGCCCTGACCGCGGTCACCGTCAGCATCCATCGGACGAACAGGCCCGGCCCGCTGTCGACCCCGGCGACAACGTCGTGCCGGCTCACAGCGGGGCCTCCTCCCGCTGGTCGACCGGCACCAGCACGACCGGGCAGGCCGCGTCCAGAGCCACCGTCAGCGGCACGTCCCCGGTTCGGAGCCGGCCCATCACACCGCGGCGCTTGTCGCCCAGGACGAGCAGACGGGCGGTGCGCCCGGCGCTGATCAGGCCGTCGGCCACCTCGCCGGCCCGGGGGATGTGGACCGTGCCCAGGGGCAGGTGATGTTCGTCGGCGTAGGCGTACGCGAACTCCAGGGCCATCTCGCCCGCCTCGCTGCCGTCGATGCCGGCCAGCACCTGCTCGGCGGAGGGATCGCCGGCCCGGGCGACGACGACCGGGCAGTGCGCGTTGCGCAGCACCCGCCGCGCGGTCCGGCCGCCCTCGCCGGCGCCGACGACGAGGAGCCGGACCCCGGCCGAGGCGCCGACCAGGACGGCTGACGGCTCACCGGTCCGGATCCGCAGATCGGCGCGGCGGGCCCCGAGCCGCTTCCGGGCGCTGGTCAACGCCCGGGCCAAGGCTCGATCGACGATCTCGACCGCCGCCGGCGCCGGTTCGCCGGTCAGCCTCGCCAGGGGCGAGCCGGGCACGCAGACGTGCAGCAGAACGAGCCGGTCGCCGGACCGTTCGGCCTCGTCCAGCGCCCATGCGAAGGCCTGCCAGCACCCGGCACCGCCGACGCCGACGGCAATTGATCCATGCATGACCCACCACCAGCAAAGAAAAGGACTCGAGGCCTCCACCGTCGGTCCGATGCGGGCGTCGAAGGCAGTGCCGAAAGACCTCCGGATCTTGCCGAACGGCGGAAACAGTGCCGAACGACCCTGGTGACGGGCCGGTCCGACGTTGATCGTTCTGGGTACACCCCGGCGAGATGGCGGGGGAACGATCAGGGAGGCGTCATGACTCGTACCGAACAAGTCATCAGCCCTCAGGTGCACATCCACGGCGAGGTCGCGCAGGAGGCCGCCGCGTATGCCGTGGCCAAGCTCGAGGCCGCGTTGCACCACGCCCCCGGGCCGGTGCTCCGCTCGTCGCTGACGCTCGACTCCGCCGCCCCCGGCGACCGCGTCGACGCCCATGTCGACGTGAACGGGACCGGCCTGCACGTCCACGCCATGGGTGAGACCCTGCAGGAGGCGACCGATCTGATGCAGGAGCGTCTGCGCTCGCGGTTGCGCCGCATCCGGCGTCGCCCGCAGCAGGGACCGCCCGCGCCGCAATGACCGTCCCCCACCGTCACGGCGCCGCGGCTTGCCGGCCGCGGCGCCGTTTCGCTGCGTCATCGCCCAGCCTCGGTGCGCAGCGTGCGCGCGTACAGGGCCGGTCGCATCGCCGGATTCGGGACCATCGGCCCGCCCAGACCGGTCCGTGGGCTGTGTCACCCCCGCCCGGCCGCACCTAGCCTGCGGTTATGGACACCGACGCAGGCATGTACGAGGACCGCCCGGTGGTGGTCGGCGTGGACGGCTCGCGGGCCGCTCCGGCGGTCGTCGACCTGGCGGCGGCCGAGGCGACCCGGCGGCGATCACCGTTGGTGATTGTGCACGTGTGGCCCGGCCGCTACACGGGGTCCTTCCGCGGACGGGGTTCCATCCCGGCACGCGCCGACGCTCAGCGGCTGCTCGACTTGTCCGAGGCCCGGGTCCGGCGCGATCAACCGTGGCTCGAGGTCCGCACACAGCTGCTCGACGGTGGACCCGCCAACCTGCTCGCCGAGACGTCCCGGCACAGCCGTCTGCTCGTGGTCGGGCACCGCGACGCGCTCAAGGCCCGTACGGGGTGGGGGCCGACCACCGCCTACCTGGCGCATCACAGCGCCTGCCCGGTGCTCGTGCACCGGGGGAGGGACCCGGGTCCGGGCCCGGTCGTGGTGGCGACGTCCGCGCGGGCCGGGGCCGGCCCGACTCTCGAGTACGCCTTCGCGTTGGCGTCGGGTCAGGCCGCCCGGCTGGTCGCCCTGCACATGTGGACCCGGCCCGGCGCCGCCGAGGGCGTTCCGCCCGTGGTGGCCGCGGGTGCCTACTCCGCGGAGAGCGCCACGGCCGGACAGGAGCTCGACGGCGCCCTGGCCGAGTGGATCGCACGGTATCCGAGGGTGCGGGTCGAGCGTCTGCTCGTCAACGAGCTCGACATGCCGTACACCGTCGAAGGCGCCATGCGGCGGGGCCGGGTGCTGGTGGCCGGGATCGGCCGCAGTGGCAGCTTCGCCGAGCTGTTGTACGAGTCGTGGCGTCCGGCGGCCCGGCAGCGCGCCGGCTGCCCCGTCGTGCTCGTCCCGCCCGGTTGGCACGAGCCGACCGTCGCGGCGGACGCGTCCGCCGCCGGCTCGGGCTGAGCCGGCTCGGGCTGAGCCGGCTCGGGACCGGGGCCGTTCGCCTCTGCCGCAAGGCCGCGGCCCGGCACAACGTGGATTCGATGCGCCGGCGACCAGAGGCGGCGCCGAACTCCAGGGAGCGTGCACCATGTCGGCCTCGACCGCGAACACAGATGTCCTCGACGTCCTGCGGGAGGCGGTGGCCGGAACCGGCGCGGACCGGGTCTTCGGCGCCCCCGTGACCGGGAACGGCACGGTGATGCTGCCGGTAGCCAAGGTCAGCGGCGGCGCCGGTGGCGGCGGCGGTAACGGCCCGGCCGGCGAGGGGCAGCCCGAAGGAACCGGCGGCGGCTTCGGTACGACGGCGCGCGGCCTCGGGGTGTTCGTGCTCCGGGACGGCAAGGTCACCTGGCATCCGGCGATCGACGTCAACCGGGTCGTGCTCGGCGGCCAGCTCGTGGCGATCATGGCGCTGTTGGTGGCGCGCGAATTGCTGCGGGGGCGGCGTCCCGCCCGTGACAAGACGGTGGGCCGGGCGGCGGCCGCGCCCAGGAACCGCGCCGGCGGGCGGGCGTGCCGTCGTTGACGCGCGAAGCATGGTGATGCGGGAGGCCCGGCGGCCTCCCGCATCGATGTCAGCGCGCCGATCCGCTCAGCTGTATGCCGGGCACTGAGGCCGGTGCGGCGACCGCGGCACCATCGGAGCCGGTCTTGGTGACCTTGTCGAAGTAGCGCAGCAGTTCGACCGGGAAGGGCATCACCAGAGTGCTGTTCTTCTCGGCGGCGACGTCGACGACCGTCTGCAGCAGACGCAACTGCAGCGCGCCCGGTGTCGCTGCCATCGCGTGTGCGGCCTCGGCCAGACGCTTGGAGGCCTGGAACTCGCCGTCGGCCGCGATGACCCGGGCCCGGCGTTCCCGCTCCGCCTCGGCCTGGCGCGACATGGAGCGCTTCATCGTGTCCGGCAGCGCGACGTCCTTGACCTCCACCCGCTCGATCAGCACGCCCCACGGCTTCTCGGTCGGCGCGTCGATCGCGGTCTTCAACTCCGTGTTGATCTTCTCGCGGTCGCTGAGCAGGATGTCCAGGTCGGCCCGGCCGATCACCGACCGCAGCGACGTCTGGGCGACCTGCAGCACGGCGTGCGGGTAGTCACGGACGTTGACCAGCGCCCGCACCGGCTCGATGACCCGGTAGTAGACCACGGCGTCCACCGTGAGGGTGACGTTGTCCCGGGTGATCGCGCCCTGGGCGGGCACCGGCATCACCACGGTCTGCATGGTCACCTTCGCCATCCGGTCCACGAACGGAATGATGAAGCGCAGCCCGGGATCCCGGACCCCGTCCAGCACCCGCCCGAAGCGGAAGACGACTCCTCGCTGGTACTGCTGCACCAGCCGCATGCTGAATCCCAGCAGGATCACTACGCCGAGAGCGGCGACTCCGGCGATCTGCCAAGTCCCCATGGCTCCTCGATTCCTCGCAACGATGGGTACCCGTTCACCGTGCGCCCCGGACGACGCCTCCAGCAGGGTCGATCGGCCCTGGAAGCCGGGCGTTCGGCGCGACCACAGTGGGGAGCGACGGATCGGAGGCCCGGGATGGAGCACCATGTCGATCTGCCGGTCACGAGCCGGGTGACCAACGCCGACCTGGCTTTTCTGGCCATGGACTCGGGAGCGGTCCCCGAGCAGTTCGCCGTCGTCCTCGTGCTCGACGCCGGCTTCGACGTCGCCCGGGGCGCCCGCGTGCTCGGGGAACGGACCGGCCACATCCCGCGCCTTCGCCAACGGCTCGTACGCGGGCCCGGCCGGGGCGCCTGGGAGCCCGACCCGGGCTTCGACGCGGCGCGGCATGTGGTCCAGCTGCGCTCCCACCGGCCCGGCGACGAACGAGCGTTGCTGGAGGCGGTGATGCCGGAGGTGACGCGCAGGCTGCGCCGGGACCGGCCGTTGTGGCGTGCGGTCCTCGTGACCGGTCTCGAGCACGATCGGGCCGCGTTGGTCCTGATCGTTCATCACGCCCTGGTCGACGGGCTCGGTGGTCTGGAGATTCTGCGGGAACTCTGCGACGACGCCGAGCCGGGCGGGGAAGGCAGGTCCGGCGAGGGCGGCTCCGGCCACGGCCGGTGGCGCAGTCTGCGCGACGCCATGTCGGCCGGCGGCGGGTTCTTCCCAGGACGCCTCGCTCCCAGTTCACTGCTGCGACCCACGGGGCGGCGGCGCCGCGCGATCGCCATCCATGCCGACCTCGCCGCGGTGCGCGAGACCGCACACCGCTCGGGCGCGACTGTCAACGCCGCGGTGCTGGTCGCCGTCACCGGGGCGCTGCAGCGCCTGCTCGAGCAGCGGGGCGAGAGGCCGGGCCCGATCCGCGTCAGCGTTCCGGTGGCTGGGCGCCGGACGGGCGGGGGCAACGCCGTCAGCCCGCTGTTGCTGAGCGTGCCGGGGAACGGGTCCAGGGACCACCGGATGGCGCAGGTGGCCGCTGATACGCGGGCGCGGCGGAGCGGGGCGACCGGGCCGGCGCCGATCGCCCTGCTGGGCGGCCTGTTCCGGCTGCTCGCGGCGGCCGGCGGGTACCGCTGGTACATGAACCATCAGCGGCGACTGCACATCGTGGTCAGTTACCTGAGGGGCCCGGCCGGGCCGGTGCACTTCGCCGGAGCGCCGGTGCGCACGATGATCCCGATTGTGCCCGGCGGCGATTCGAACCTCACGCTCTCCTGCCAGGCATTGTCCTATGGGGGCGATCTGACCGTGACGGCCGTCGCCGACCCGGACCGCTGCCCCGACCTCGACATCTTCGCCCGGCAGCTGAAACTCGAACTCGACGCTGTCGCCGGGCCGAACGGGTCCTAGCCAGCTAGTCGGCGGCCAGCAGGATGCCGGCGGCGGACAGCAGGAGCACTACCGCCGCCGCCGGCACCGCGGCGCGGGCCGCCAGAGTTCGCGTGCTGGCCTCACCAGCCTGTCCCAGCCGGCCACGGGCGACCGCCACCGCTGCGCCCACCAGCACGACGCCCACCGTCAGGGTGGCGAGCGCGGCGGTGACCGAGCCCGGGAAATAGGCGTTGGTGACGGCCGGGACCACGAACAAGGTGCCGGCTGCCGCCACTACCAGTACGGCCAGATCGCGCAGCAGCACGGCCACCACCACGAGGGCGGTGATCGTGGCGGCGGCCAGCAGTGCCTCCCAACCTGCGCCGGCCAGCGTGAGCAGCAGCCCCGACCCGCCGATGACGATCAGGCGTCCCGCCGTGCCCAGGTCGGTCCAGTAATGACTACTGAGCACGATCAGGCCGACGGCGACGAGGCCGGCTCCGACATAGCCGATTCCTTCGGCCATCAGTGACCGGTGTCGTCCCTCGGCGGGAAGGCCGGCTCGCATGCGGTCGGCCTGCTCAGCCGTGATCAGTCCGGATTGGGCCCAGCGGTCGATCTCGCGGGTCAGGTCGGCCGTTCTCATCGTGCCCTCCCGGGTGACCGGGCCGGCGTGGCGCGAGGGTCCTCCCCGGCCAGTGCGGCGATGAACTCACCCGGTGAGGCCGCGTGCGTGAGGGCCGTACGTTGACGGTCGGCTCCGGTGCCGAGCTCACGCAGACGGATCAGCAGCTTCTCGGCCCGCTGGTCGTCGCCGCTGGAGCGCAGGGCCGCACCGGCGTGGTCGAGAAGGCGCTCGGTCATCTGCCACGGTGACGTGGTCCGGCCGTTGAACGGATCGATCGCCGGACCGGCCATGCCGTGCCGGGCGGCCGCGTCGAGCGCCGCATCGACGGCCGCTGACGACGGATGCGGCGCCGGTATGCCGATGCGGGCCCGGACACCGGCCGTCATGACCAGAGCGCGGCTGAGGATCGCGACGAGCAGGGCCGTTTCCACGTCCGGACACACGTCGGCGACGCGGATCTCGACCGTGGGCAGGCTCGGCGACAACCGGGCCAGCAGGTAGATGCCTCGCTCGTCCACGGCCCCACCGCGGGCGATCATGGTGCGGACGACGTAGTCGTACTCGTCCGGCCCGGTCAGCAGGCCCGGAGCCCGCGCGGTGGGCCAGCGGGAGATCATCGCGAACCGGCGGCTCGCCCAGCCGCTGTCGCCCCCGTCCTGCACCGGCGAATTCGCGCTGATCGCGAGGAGGGTGGCCAGCCAGGGCCGCAACTCGGCCAGAGCCCGGACGCGGAGCGCACGCGAGGGCACGCCGACGTGCACGTGACAGCCGCAGGTCCCGGAGACCGCCGTGAGAGCGGGAAAGCGACGCGCCATCTCCCGGTATCGCGGATGGTCGGTGAGGAACGCCAGTGTAGGCCGGCCGTACGGCTGAACCCCGCTGGCCACCAGCCGGCACCCACCGGCCCGGGCCGCGTCGGCGCCGAGCCGCCGCTGCCCGGCGAGCTCATGTTCCAGCTCGTCAGCGGTGGTGCACACGCCGGTGGCCAGCTCGAACTGGAAACGCATCAGTTCCGCACGCGGCTCGGGCCGGCCCCGCAGCAGTCCCAGCAGAGTTCCCGCCTGCGGCACGGGGTAGCCGTTGGCCGGATCGAGGAGCAGGAACTCCTCTTCGACACCGAAAGTCAGCGCACGCAACGGAATCCCTCCCGGAGACGAGTCCTTCGTCCACCGTCACGCGGCGGGGCCGGGCTCACCAGGGTCGAACGGCCCAGGCGGACGGCGTGCACCCCGGCGTGAGGCTTTCGGCCCTGCCCCGGCGATGATCCGGCGGGTACGAGTGGGACGAGGAAGGGAGCTGCCATGTCGACCCCGAGCCGAGCCACCGCGCGTCCCGCCCCGCCGAGCGCCGAGGACATCTGGCGCGTGCTGCGCCGCGCGTCGTTCGCCGTCATCAGCCACGTCACGCCCGCCGGGGCGCCCCGTTCGAGCGGAGTCGTGTACGCCGAGGACGGGCATCGTCTGTTCGTGGCCGTCGGCAAGGACAGCTGGAAGGCACGCCACATGGCCGTCGACGGCATCGTCGCGGTGACCGTGCCGATCCGCCGCGGCGGCCTGCTGTCCCTGCTGTTTCCCATCCCACCCGCGACGGTGAGCTTCCCGGCGGTGGCCGTGGTGCATTCCGGCGATCACCTGGCCGGCATGCCCCGGCTGGCCCGGCTCGTCCCGCCGTCGCGCCGGGCCGACTGCGCGATTCTCGAGATCCGTCCGACCGGCCGGTTCGTCACCTACGGCGTCGGTGTGCCCCTGCGGGTCATGCGCGACCCGTCCCGGGCCCGGGCCCGCGTCGCGGTCGGCTGAGCAGAAGGGACGGCCACGGTGCGCAATCGCTACCTGGACCTGCTGCGCGCCGCCGCGATCGCCCGGGTGATCGTCTACCACCTGTACGGCTGGCCGTGGCTGACCGTCCTGCTGCCGGCCATGGGCATCATGTTCGCCCTGGCCGGATCGCTGACGGCGGCCTCGCTGTCCAAGCGGGCGGCACACAAGGTGGTCACTTCACGGCTGCGGCGCCTGCTTCCCCCGCTGTGGCTGCTCGGCCTGATCGCGGTGCCGGTCATGCTGGCCGCGGGCTGGGCCCGGGAGACTGACGGTGAGCACCCGTTCAACCCGTTCACCCTGGTCTACTGGATCCTTCCGATCGGCGATCCGCCCGGCAGCGACCTGGGCGTCGACGTCTGGGAACCGCTCTGGTATCTGCGGGCGTACCTCTGGTTCGTCCTGCTGTCGCCGCTGCTGTTCGCGCTGTGGCGCCGGGCCGGCCTGGCCGTGCTCGGCCTGCCGCTGCTGATCATGGCGGTGCTCGAGGTCACCGGTCTCACGCTGCCGGAGACCGCCGACGCGGCCGTGTGGGACTTCGTCACCTACGGCGGCTGCTGGATCGCCGGGTTCGCTCACCACGACGGTCGCCTGGCCCGGGTCCGCCCGTGGCTGGCCTGTCCGGCCGCGCTGGTCATGGGCGCGGCCGCGATCTGGTGGGCGGCCGCGTCGGGCAGCTGGGACCTCAACGAGTTCCCGGAGGCGCAGGCGCTGTGGTCGCTCGGCTTCGTGCTGGTGGTCCTGCGTTGGCAGCCGCCGATGGGCTGGCTGGCCCGGATCTCCCCGCTGGACAAGACGGTCACGCTGATCAACGGGCGGGCGGTGACGATCTATCTGTGGCACAACATCGCCATCGCCGCGGTCTGGCCACTGCTGACTGTGCTGGCCTGGGACGACCTGGACGAGCGGTTGATCTCGGTGCTCGCTCTCGTGGTCGCCCTGGCGCTGACGGCGGTCGCGGTCCTCGCGTTCGGCTGGGCCGAGGACCTGGCGGCGCGGCGGCGGCCCCGGCTGTGGCCCGGCACGACTGTCCCGGCCGCGGCGCCGGAGACTCGACCGGCGGTGGCGACCGGGACAGCCCCCTACCGGGTCATCGCGCGGGTTCTGATGTCTCGTCCGGGTGCCGATTCTCGATCCGCGCCTCCGCCCCCGGGAAGATGAGGCTGGTCCGTCCGGTGTCGAGCCAGCGCACCTCGTACGGCGGTGTGCCGTCGGCGTGGGCCACCGCGACGACGATGCCGATGCGCCGGGCGTCGCCCAGATGAGTGCCCTCGAGCACGAGCCGGTCGCCGATCTGAGCAATCATGACGGTTCCTCTCGGTCGGAGAACCCATCGGATGCGCCGCGGGTGCGGCCGGCGCGACCGTCTTGGCGACGGTGGGTCTTGCGGCTCGTCGGCCGCCTCTGTCCGGCCCGGCCGTCCCGTCCGGCGTATCCGGTGGGTTCACTGCCAGCATCGTCCCGGGGCGTCGCCGCCGTCAGGGCCGAAGGTCCCGAGAGCCGACCGTCCGGACAACCGGCCGGCCGGCCTCGACGGGACCTTCGGCCCTGGGATCCGGTCTCGGGCCGGCGGTACAAAGGACACATGATCCGCGTCTATCTGCTCGACGACCACGAAGTCGTCCGGCGCGGCCTCGCCGACCTGCTGCAGGCGGGCGGCGACATCGAGGTGGTCGGCGAGTCCGGCTCGGCCGCCGAGGCCGCCCGCCGGATCCCCGCCCTGCGCCCGCATGTGGCGATCCTCGACGCCCGGCTGCCCGACGGCAACGGGATCGACGTGTGCCGCGACGTGCGCGCCGTCGATTCGACCATCAGGGGCCTCATCCTGACCTCGTACGATGATGACGAGGCACTGTTCGCCGCGATCATGGCCGGCGCCTCCGGCTATGTGCTGAAGCAGATCCGCGGCACGGATCTGGTGGATGCGGTGCGCCGCGTGGCTGAGGGCCAGTCGCTGCTCGACCCGGCGGTCACGCAACGGGTGCTCGAGCGCATCCGGCACGGGGTGGAGCAGCCGCGCGAGCTGGCCGCGCTGACCGAGCAGGAACGCCGGATCCTCGAATTCGTGGCCGAGGGGCTGACCAACCGGGAGATCGCCGGGCGGATGTTCCTGGCCGAGAAGACGGTGAAGAACTACGTGTCCAGCGTTCTGTCGAAGCTCGGCCTCGAACGGCGCACCCAGGCGGCCGTCCTGGCCACCCGCATCCTCGGTGAGCACTCCACCTCTGAGGGCCACTGACCGGTCACATCGGCAGGCACATCGTCACGGTCACGCCCGCACCTTCGGGCGAATCGATGGTGACCGTCCCGCCGTGGGCGGTCATCAGCTCCCGTACGACGGCCAGGCCGATACCGGTGCCACTGATCCGGCCCGCGTCCGGGCCACGCCACAGCCGCTCGAAGGCGTGCGGCAGGTCGCCGGGGGCGATCCCGGGACCGGTGTCGGCGACCCGCAGCACGGCGCAGCCGTCGACGACCCGGACGTCGACGTGGACCCGGTCACCGGGGCGGCAGTAACGAGCCGCGTTGGCGAGCAGGTTCGTCACGGCCTGATGCAGCCGATCGGGGTCGCCGCGCACCGGCGCGGGGGAGTCCAGGCCCGCGGTCACGACGAGACCGGCCGCGTCCAGCCGGGGCCGCTGGGCGGCCAGCGCGGCGGTGGCGATCGCGGCCAGGTCGGTGTCGGCGAGGCGCAGGGACAGCGCCGCGGATTCGGCCGCGGACAGGTCGGCCAGATCCTGCACGGTGCGGCCCAGCCGCAACGTCTGATCGTGCAGGGCGGCCAGGCGCTCCGGATCGGCCGGTTGCAGGCCGTCGCGCAACTCCTCGAGGCCGGCCTGCAATCCGGCGAGCGGGGTCCGCAGCTCGTGGGCGATGTCGGCGGCCAGGCGGCGCCGGACAGTGTCGGCCCGGACCACCTCGTCGGCCATGGTGTCGAGGGCGTGGGCGACCTCGCCGAGCTCGCCCGGCGCCCGCAGGCCGGTCCGTGCGGTGCGCTCGCCGGATGCGAAACGGCGAGCCGTCGCCGCCAGCGCGGTCAGCGGGCCGGCCAGGCGCCGCGAGACGTAGACGCTGACCATCAAGGCGGAGAGCAGAGCCGCCCCGGCCGCCCCGAGAACCCACGACCAGGCCACCGCCCGGCCGCTGGTGGAGCCGGCCGGGAAAGTCAGCCGGGCGCCGCCGACCCGCTGTCCGTCCACTGTGACCGCGGACTCGACGACTGGCCCGGCGCCGGTCGCGCCGTGCATGCCGCCCGCGCCGGTCCCCATGCCGTGCCCGGGCCACACCATGGCGCCGGAGCTGTCGGTGATGACCAGCCGGGCGTCGGCCCCGGCGGCGAGCGCCGACGCGGCCGACAAGTCGGCGCCGGGCCAGCCGCCGGAGCGGACGTACGCCGCACCAGCGGCGGCGGCGACCCGGGTGCTGACCCGATCCCGTTGCTGCTGGGCGGCCCCGGCCAGGCCCCGGTCGGTGGCCACCAGCGCGGCCGCGGTGAGGACGGCCACCGAGGAGAACGCGACGAGCAGGAAGGCGGCCAGCAGCCGGCGCCCGAGCGGTCCGGTCAGGGCCGGACGGTCAGCGGTCACGGGACCACCCCAGGCGGTAGCCGACGCCGAGCACGGTCTCCACGATCTCCGCGGACGCGGGTCCGAGCTTGTGCCGCAGGTTCTTCACGTGCGAATCGACGGTGCGCTCATATCCGGGGAACTCGTAGCCCCGGACCTGGTTGATGAGCTCGTAGCGCGAGTAGACCCGGCCCGGTGTGGCGGCCAGGGCGGTCAGCAGGCCCCATTCGGTCGGGGTCAGCTCCAGCCGGCTGTCGTCGAGCCGGGCCTCGTGCCGGGACTCGTCCAGCCGCAGCCGCCCGCCGCCGAAGGTCACGACCAGGGACGGGGTGCCACCTCCGCGCGTCCGGTGCAGCACGGCCTCGACACGCAAGGTGAGCTCGGTCGGCGAGAACGGTTTGGTCACGTAGTCGTCGGCTCCCCGGCGCAGCCCGTCGATCCGGTCGTCCACGCCGCTGCGGGCGGTCAGCACTACCACCGGGACCTCATGCTCCTTCCGGGCCTCGGCCAGCACCTCGAGACCGTCTATGTCGGGCAGGCCCAGGTCGAGCACGACCAGGTCGACCCCGCCCCCGGCGAGCCAGCCGAGGGCCTCGGCCCCGGAGCCGGTCGTCCGCACCCGGTGGCCGGCCCGCTCGAGATAGCGGCGGACCAGATCGCGCAGCTCACGATCGTCCTCGACGACCAGGACGGCACCCGGCACACCTGCGTGGTGCGCACCCCGGCCCACGACCGGGCGGTCAGGCGCCATCGGACCGGCGCCCGCTCGTCCAGCCGGACAGCAGCAGATGCACGACGCGCAGTGCCACCCCGGGGATGGTCGCCACGACGGCGCAGACCGCCAGCTCGGCCCCGGTCAGTGGCTCGGTGCCCAGCAGGGTCTGCAACGGCGGCAGGAGCACCCCGGCGACCTGGAGCAGTCCGGACGTCGCCACCGCGGCGAGCAACGACCAGTTCCGCCGTACGCCCGGGGCTGCTTTGGCCCTGACCGCGAGGGCCACACCCAGCTGGGCCAGACCCAGCGTGACAAACATGATCGACTGCCAGGGTCGGTCCCACCGGGCGGCGACGACCCCGGCGGCCAGCGTCACCGTGGCCAGGCAGAGCCCTCCGGCCAGGACGCTGGCCAGCAGGCCGTCGCCCAGCACGGACTCCTGCGGGGAGCGTGGCCGGCGGTGCAGCACACCAGCTTCGGCCGGCTCGGCGCCCAGGGCCACCCCGGGGATCCCGTGGGTGAGCAGGTTGATCCAGAGCAGCTGGCCCGGCAGCAGGGCGACGGGCATGCCGAGCAGCGGGCCGGTCAGCATCACCAGCAGCTCCGCGATCCCACCGGACAGCGCGTACCGCAGGAACCGGCGGATGTTGTCGTAGATGCGCCGGCCCTCGCCGATCGCCTCCGCCATCGTCTGCAGGTTGTCGTCGACCAGCACCAGTTCGGACGCCTGCCGGGCCACCTCGGTGCCACTGCCCATCGCGACGCCGATGTCGGCGCGGCGCAGCGCGGGCGCGTCGTTGACCCCGTCGCCGGTCATGGCGACCACCTCGCCGCGCTGCTGCAGGCCGGCGATGATGTCGAGCTTCTGATCGGGTTGCGTGCGCGCGTAGATCTGCGACTCCGGCAGGCCGAGCCGGCGTCCGATGGCGGCGGCGGTCGCCGGGTGGTCGCCGGTGATCAGCATCAGCCGTACGCCGGAGGATTGGATCGCCGTCGCCGTGTCGCGGGCCGTCGGCCGCAGAGGATCCCCGATGCCGACCAGGCCCGCGGTCCGCAGTTCCGGCGGGCAGGCCGGGTCCGGTCGCGTGCCCGTGACGGCGGCCGCGACCGCCAGAACCCGCAGCCCGTCGGCGGCCAGCGAGGCGGCCGCTTCGATCAGCGCCGGATCCGACTCCGCGTCCAGCACGGTCTCCGGAGCGCCCTTGGTGACGGTCAAGAAGCGCCCCGGGCCGATCTGGTGCACGGTTGTCATGCGGCGTGTGGCCTGGTCGAACGGACGTTCGTCGACGCGCGGGGCGGCCGTGCGTTCGGCGCCCGGGTCGAGGCCGCAGCGGGCGGCGAAGGCGAGCAGCGCGGCCTCCATCGGATCACCCGCCGCGGCCCAGTGGGGGTGGTCGCCGCCCGGCGGGATCAGATCGGCGTCGTTGCAGAGCAGCCCGTCCACAGCGAGCTGGCGCAGCGCTTCCGAGACATCGGGGGCGACCGTGCCGTCGGGGGCGTACCCGTCGCCGGTGACGATGTGACGAGTGCCGTCCGGGGTCACCGCCAGCTGCACCGACATCCGGTTCTGGGTCAGGGTGCCGGTCTTGTCGGAGGCGATGACGGTGACCGACCCCAGGGTCTCGACCGCGTGCAGCCGCCGCGGGATGGCGCGGGTCCGGGCCATCCGCCGCGCCCCCAGGGCCAGGGCCAGCGTCACCACGGCGGGCAGGCTTTCCGGGACGGCCGCGACGACCAGGCTGACCGCGGTGATGGCCATCCGGGCGATCGGCTGGCCGGCCAGGGCGCCCAGCGCGAAGACGACGGCGGAGACGACGACGGCGGTGACGCCGAGGGCCCGGCCGAGCCCGGCGATGCGCCGTTGCAGGGGAGTGAGGCCCGGCCTGGTGCGCGCGACCAGGGCGGTGATGCGGCCCAGCGCGCTGTCGGGGCCGGTACGCACCACGGTCCCGTCGGCGCGTCCACTGGTCAGCACCGTGCCCGAGGCGGCCTCGTCGCCGGCCACGCGGTGCACAGGCACGGATTCGCCGGTGAGCGCGGACTCGTCGAAGCTCGCCCGCTGGAGGTCGAACAGGATCAGGTCGGCCGGAACGACGTCGCCGGCCTCCAGCCGCACGAGATCCCCGCAGACGAGCTCCGCGGCCGGCACTATGCGGTCCTGCCCGTCCCGGACGACCCGGGCGGTGGGGGCCGCGAGGCGGTCCAGCGCCGCGATGGCCGCGTCCGCGCGTACCTCCTGGACGACGCCGATCACCGTGTTGACGACGACGACCAGCAGGATGACGGCGGTGTCCGGCAGGTCACCGAGCAGGCTGGTGACCACCGAGGCGGCCAGCAGCAGGGCGACCAGGGGATCGGCGAGCTGGTGCCCGATCCGCCCGGCCAGCCGGCGCGGCCGGGGCGCGGCGACGGTGTTCGGGCCGTCCTGAGCCAGCCGCCTCTGCGCCTCGGCGGTGGTCAGACCGTCCTGCATCCGCACTGCGGTGGTGCCCACGTTGACCCCTCCCGTCGATGTCCCCGTCCAGCATCGCGGCCGGTGTCCTCCCGTGATCAGGGCCGAAAGACCCGCGAGGTCGTGCCGTTGAGGTCGGCGCCCGGCTCACGGAAGCAGCACGGCGACGCCGTCGACCCGGTCGGCGGCCAGATCGGTCAGGGCATCGGCCGCGCGGGCCATCGCGCCGGCACACAGCAGCGGCGCCGGCTCGGCGTCGGAGTAACCCTCCGGCAGGGGGTACACGAAGTCGGCCCGTACGGTGGTGCGTCCGCGTAGCCCATGGCCGTCCGGCGCAGTGCCCGGTGGATGTCGGCTCCCGGCTCGACCACCTGCCAGCCGTACATGGCTCGCTCCTCTGCTCCGATCAGCTCGGCATGGTGCGGAACGCCACCCGGACCACGGTGGCCCTGGTGACGGATCCGTTGACGGCGGAGCGCTCGCAGGCGATGACCCAGCCGAGGTCGGTGCTGGGCCGGCGGAAGGTCACCGGCCCGCTGAACGGCCGCATCACGTCGCCGCCGCCGATGACCGTGCCCGTGCCGAGTTGCCGGACGGTGCCGCCGTTCGCCTGGAGCACCCGGACCGCGATGTGGCCCTCGAACGCCAGCGCCGAACCGGAGACCGTCGCCGGCGACGTGATGACCGCCAGGTCGCTGGGGGTGATGGCCGCGGCCGGCTGATCGACCCGGATGGTGGGCGTGGTCGCACCGAGAACGGTGAACGACGTCCGGCTCCGGCCCAGCGTCACGGTGGTGATCGGGCCGTCGGCCGGGTTCACTCCGCGGATGCGGGAGCGGAAGTCGGCGGTGGCGATGAAGTCGCTGCGCCAGCGGGTGGCCACGGACACCGGATCGGGCATGGCGACGACGTCCCGCAGGAAGTCGCGGGCCACGCGGCGTGCCTCGGACAGCGCGGGCAGGCCGGCCTCCGGCGGCTCGAGCTGCAGCCACTCGTAGAATGCGGCGACGTCACCGTCGAGGGAGTAGACGGTCGTGCGCACACTGCGGAACTGTTCGAGGGTGGCGTCCAGTTCGGCCAGCAGCGCCGTGCTGCCGCTGCTCGAGCTCGCGTTCGGGATGACCGTACGCAGGTCGCGGAAATCGGCCCGGCCGACGCCGTCACTGATGCGCAGCGAGCGCAGCATCCCGGCGGTGCGGCGGGAGAACGGCGACCAGTATCCGGCACGGCGCTCATCCCTGGTCGGCCCGGCCAGCAACTGCCGGAGCGAGGCCGTGCCGACCTTGGTCGTCTTCGGCACAGACCGGCGCACCGCGGCCACGCGGCTGGGGTCGGTGTTCCGGCCGCGGTGGAAGAACACGGTGACGGTCGTCGTCGCCGGTTTCGGGGTCGCGGTGGTGCCCGGTTCGGCCGGGGTTCCGGTATCGCTCGAGGCGGGTGGTGCTCCGGAGGGGACCGTCGCGTCGGTTCCGCCCCGGTCACGGGTCACCAGCCAGACTCCGCCCAGGGCCAGCAGGATCGCCAGGAACGCTGCGGCGACGACGGCGTAGCGGCGGTTGCTCGTCCGATACAGCATGGGACGCCTCCTCTCGGTCAGGAGGGTCAGACACCTTCCTCCGTACGACGCTAGGGCCGCGCGCGGCCGGGTGACAGCGACGTCCGGCCCGCGCGCACGGGCCGAACGCCACGGGAAAGGTCACCCGTAGTAGGCGTCGCGCATCAGACGCTGCAGGTCGTCCAGCATCGGCATCCGCGGGTTGGCCGGGGCGCACTGATCCTCGTACGCGTTGAGCGCCTGCTGGGGCAGGGCGGCCAGGAACTCGTCCTCGTCGACGCCCAGCTTGGCGAAGGACGCCTCGATACCCACGGCGTCGCGCAGCCGTTCCACGGCCTCGGCCAGGGAGGCCACGCCTTCGGCCGGGGTCGTGGCCGGCAGCCCGAGCATCTTCGCGATCTCGGCGAAGCGGTCCGGGGCGCGGTAGCACTCGTACTTGGGCCAGCTCGACAGTTTGGCCGGCACGGTGCCGTTGTACCGGATCACGTGTGGCAGCAGCACGGCGTTGGTCCGTCCGTGGGCGATGTGGAAGGTGGCCCCGAGGGTGTGCGACATCGCGTGCACGACGCCGAGAAACGCACTGCCGAAGGCCATGCCCGCGATCGTGCCCGCGTTGTGCATCCGCTCCCGGGCCTGCGGATCGCCGGCCAGGACCGACTGCTGGAGGTTGGCGAAGATCAGCCGGATGGCGTGCAGCGCCAGGCCGTCGGTGAAGTCGTTCGCGTAGACCGACACGTACGTCTCGATGGCGTGGGTCAGAGCGTCGAAGCCACTGTCGGCGGCGATGACGCGCGGCAGGCTGGCGGTCAGCTCCGGATCGACGATGGCCACCGTCGGCGTCAGCGCGTAGTCGGCGAGCGGATACTTCTTGCCGGTCCGGTGGTCGGTGATGACCGCGAACGGCGTCACCTCGGCGCCCGTGCCCGAGGTGGTGGGGACGCACACCAGCCGGGCCAGCTCGCCCAGAGGCGGGAACGCGAAGGCCCGCTTGCGGATGTCGAAGAACTTCTCCCGCATGTCCTCGAAGTCGATCTCGGGGTGCTCGTACTTCAGCCACATCACCTTGGCCGCGTCCATGGCCGATCCGCCGCCGAGCGCGATGATGGTGTCCGGCCGGAACGACCGCATCAGGGCGGCCCCGCGTTCGACCGTGGTGATCTCCGGCTCGGGTTCGACGTCGTCGATGATCTGCAGCGCGATCTGCTCCGGCCGGGTCTGCAGCACCCGGTTGACCCGGTCGACGAAGCCCAGCCTGGTCATGGTCTCGTCGGTCACCACGGTCACCCGTCGCACGCCCGGCATGTCGGCGAGATAGCGGATGGCGTGGGGCTCGAAGAAGATCTTCGACGGCACCTTGAACCACTGCAGATTGTTCGTACGCCGCCCGATCCGCTTGACGTTGATCAGGTTGACGGCCGAGACGTTGTCCGACACCGAGTTGCGCCCGTAGCTGCCGCATCCCAGGGTGAGCGACGGCAGGAACGCGTTGTACATGTCGCCGATGCCGCCCTGCGACGCCGGCGAGTTCCAGATGATCCGGACCGCCTTCATCCGGCGGCCGAACTCCTTGACCAGATCGGGGTCCTCGGTGTGGATGACGGCGCTGTGACCGAGCCCGTGGAACTCCACCATCCGGGCCGCGAGCTCCAGGCCTTCATCGTGTCCGTGGGCGCGCAGCACGGCCAGCACGGGTGCCAGCTTCTCGCGGGTCAGCGGCTCGGCCGGGCCGACCTCGGACACCTCGGCGAGGATCACCGAGGTGTCCGCGGGCACCTCGAAGCCGGCCCGCTCGGCGATCCAGGCCGCCGGCCGTCCGACGATGTCCGGGTTGAGGTGGCCCTCGGCGTCGAACACCAGCTGGTCGAGCTGGGTCTTCTCCGCGGGCGTCGTCCGATACGCATGGAGCCGGGCGAACTCGGCCAGCGCCACCTCGTAGATCGCGTCGTCGAGGATGACGGCCTGCTCGGAGGCGCAGATCATGCCGTTGTCGAACGACTTGGACAGCACGATGTCGTGGACCGCGCGCTGGATCTTCGCGCCGGCTTCCACGTACGCGGGGACGTTGCCCGCGCCGACGCCGAGCGCCGGCTTCCCGGCCGAGTAGGCCGCCCGCACCATGCTGTTGCCGCCGGTGGCCAGGATCGTGGCGATCCCGTCGTGGTGCATGAGCTCCGTGGTCGTCTCCACCGACGGCTGCTCGATCCACTGGATGCAGTGGCGCGGAGCCCCGGCCTTGACGGCGGCGTCACGAACCACGCGGGCCGCCTCGGCACTGCACCGCTGGGCGGCGGGGTGGAAGGCGAAGACGATCGGGTTGCGGGTCTTGAGGGCCAGCAGGGCCTTGAAGATCGTGGTCGAGGTGGGGTTGGTGACCGGCGTGATGCCGGCGACCACGCCCACCGGGTCGGCGATCTCGACGATGCCGCTGATCTCGTCCTCGCTGATGACGCCGACCGTGCGCAGCTTCGCCATGCCGTGCGTCACGTGCTCACAGGCGAAGATGTTCTTGACGGCCTTGTCCTCGAAGACGCCGCGGCCGGTCTCCTCGACGGCGAGGCCGGCCAGCCGGGCGTGCTGGTCGAGGGCCGCGACCGACGCCTTCTTGACGATGCGGTCGATGCGTTCCTGGTCGTAGGCGGCGTATTCGGCGAGCGCGTCCAGTCCGTTGGTGACCAGAAGGTCGACGGTGGAGGTCGGGGTCATCTCTGCTCCTCACATCGTGTTCGATCGCAGCGGCGACGGGCCGAGCGGACTGGCCGAAAGGCAGCCGGGCCCGGGACCTGAGTTACCGGCGACGGTAGGTGCGGCGCCCGGTCGGCAGCAGCACGTCGGTCAGCGGGCGCCGTGGTGTCCGGCCGACGGTCCGGCCGTACCCGATGCGCAGCAGCATCTGCACGGTCAGCCCGGACGCCGGATCGATGAGCAGCCGGCGCACCGACGGCACCTCGATCGGCTGGCTGATCGGCATCGTGGCCAGGCCGTGCCAGGTCGCGGTGAGCAGGACCCGTTGCAGGGCCTGCCCGGCGCGCACCCAGTCGCTGCGCTGGTCGGCGCCGGTGGCCAGGATCAGGATGGTCGGGTTCGGCTCGAAATGGTCGCTCGGAGCCGTCCACATGGCTTCCGATTCGCGGAAGTCCCGGATCGGCAGGGTCTCCCACGCGTCGGCCGGACCGGTCGCGCCCCTCGGCACACCGTCCGGACGGGGGCCGGGCGGGCTCCACCGGGTGCGTTCCTCGCGGTAGCCCGGCCGCTCCTGCACCTGCCGGTCGGCCTGGCGGGCCAGCCGCAACAGCGCGTCGCGGCCGGCCGGAGCTGTGCCGGCCAGCCGGGCACCCTCCCGTCCGGCCGCCTCGCGCAGGCGGTCGAGCACCGCGGCCGGAACCTCGGACCGGGCGAAGGGATAACGGTTGGTGTGGCGGTGCGGAACAGCTGCCGCCAATGCCTCGATCGCCGGAGTCACCGGGGACGGGCAGGTCGCGATCACCCGGGCCACGAGGTCCGGCCGGTCGGGGTCCGGAAAGAGCTCGAAGTCGGAGCGGTGACCGGCCCGCCGGATCGCCAGGCGCAGCGTGAACAGGGCCGCGCCGACGCTGATCAGCTGTTCGCGGCCGTCCGGGTCGAGCACGGGCAGACGGCGGGCCGGGTCGGCGTAGACCTCGAGCCGGGGACCGCGGATCCGGAACTGCCACGGCTGGCTGTTGTGCAGGGAAGGCGCCGCGGTGGCGGTTCGTACGCAGTCGGAAAGGACCTCGCGGGTGGGTGGGCTGATCACGGTGGTCATCGGTCCTCCTCGTCGGTCCTCCCCTTCAGCGTCGCGTCGCCGGTCCCGGCCCTCCAGGGTCCTTCGGCCCGACCTGCGGGACCAGCACCGTGGGACAGGTCGCCGGCGTGCCCAGGTGAGGATCGCGGGCGTTGCAGAGGAGTTCCGCGAAGCTGCCGCCGCGGCCGGTGCCGGCCACCATGAGGCGCCCGCGGCGCAGGGACTGCTCGATCGTGCGGGGCATCTCGCTCGCGCTGACGACCAGAGGCTCGACCGGCACGGCCGGGAACCGGGCGGCGGCGTCCCGCAGCGCTTCCCCCAGTGACTGCTCGGCATCGGCCCGACTGGTCGTCCACATGTGCACCACACTCAACGGGCAGCCCACCAGGGCGGCTCTCTCGAAGGCGAACGCCAGGGTCTCGTCACCGGTTCTCCGCAGCGACACCGCGACCACGACCGGGCCGGCGTCCCGGGCGGGTCCACGGCGGATCAAGAGCGGGCACGCACTGCGGTACGCCAGATAGGCCGTGGTCGAGCCCCAGGCCGAACGGGCGTCGGGCTGGTCCCGGTGTCCCACGATCAGCAGGCGTGCCCCGGCTGAGGCTTCTTCCAGCAGCGCGCCCGCACCGCCGTCGAGAAGCCGGTTCCGGACCCGGAGCCCGGGAACGGCCAGGCAGGCCCGCGCCGCCGCCAGGGAGAGCAGCCGCTGGGCATCCGCCGGTGACGGCATCGCACTGCGACCGCGGAAAGCGCCGGTGTATCGGCCGGGCCACACGTGCACCAGCGTCAGCGGAGCGTCGTAACGGGCGGCCTCGACCGCGGCGAAGTCGACCAGCGCGGTCGCCGTGTCCGAGCCGTTCACACCGGCCAGCACCGGTCGTTCGGCGACGGGCGGCGGGTCGGTCGGCATGACGGGAGGGTAGGAGCCCGATCCGCTCGACCGGTATGGCCGGTGGACACCCGCGAGCCGGGTCCTTGGTCCCGGATGCCGCCGCGTTCCCTGAGGACCCGGGGTCTTCCGGCCCGTCCGGACGGGACCTCGCACCCTGCCCCGGCCGCGACGGCCGCCCGACGATCGACGTGGATCGAAAGGAGAACGGACATGAGGAACCCGAGCGTCGTGGTCGGCACGGACGGAACAGCCTGCGGCACCGCCGCCGTCGAGTGGGCAGCTGGTGAAGCGCGACGGCGCCGGGCCCCGCTCCGCATCGTGCACGCCTACGAATGGGACTGGCACGAGGTCCGCTACGAGATCGGCAACGAATACATCGATGTGGCGCAGGCGATAGCGGAGGCCACCGTCTCCACCGCCCGCGACCGCGCCCGAGCCGTCGCACCCGGCATCGAGATCGAGACGGCCACGATCATCGGGCACGCCGCACCCGGTCTGATCCAGTTCGCCCGTGAGGCGGCTCTGCTGGTGGTCGGCAACCGCGGCCGCGGAGGGTTCGCCGGGCTGCTGCTCGGTTCGGTGAGCCAGCGGACCGCTCTGCACGCCGCCTGTCCCGTCGTGGTCGTGCGGGGCCGGGCCAACCCGAGCGGCCCCGTGGTGGCCGGCCTCGACGAATCGCCGGCGGCCGAGCGGGTGCTCGCGGCGGCCTTCGAGTGCGCCGCCGCCCGGGAGACCTCGTTGACCGTCGTCCGGGCCTACCTGCCGGTGATCCCGCTCTGGCTGGCCAATGTCCGACCGGCCGAGGTGGACACCCCGGCCGAGGACGCGACCCAGCGCACCGCGGTCGACGACTTGCTCGGGCCGTGGACCGAGAAATTCCCTCAGGTTCCCGTACGCGTCGTGGTCACCCATGACAGCGCCGCCGCCGCACTGGTCAGCGCCTCGGCCGAGGGGCAGCTGGTGGTCGTGGGAAGTCACGGGCACGGCGTCGTCAGCGGCGCGCTGCTCGGCTCGGCCGGCCAGCAGCTGCTGCATCACGCCGAGTGCCCTGTGCTGATCGTCCGGCCGCCCGCCACGCCGGCGTCCTGACCGGCGTCGTCGCGGAGGACCGGCCATGTCCGTTCGCATGATCGTTGTCGGCGTCGACGCGTCGCCGAGGGCCCGGGCCGCTGTGCGGTGGGCCCTCGACGAGGCCGCCCGGACCGGCGCGGCGGTCGACTTCGTTCATGCAGCCGACCGGCTGGCCCCCGCGACCGTGCCCGCTCCGGGCACCGGGCCGTCGGAGGCGACCGACCGGGCCGTCCAAGCCCTGATGGACGACGTGGCCGCCGGTGCGCGGACCACCCATCCCGATGTCCGCACGCGGACGTCGATCGTCCACGCCGGCGCGGCGCCGACCCTGATCGAGCGCTCCGCCGAGGCCGGTCTGATCGTGGTCGGCGGCCGTGGCACGAGCGGCATCGCCGGGCTGATCGGCTCGGTGAGTGTCGCGGTCACCGCCCACGCACACTGCCCGGTGGTGGTCGCGCGGGCCGGCACACGGACGGACGGTCCGGTGGTCGTCGGTGTGGACGACTCCGCGTCGTCGTATGCCGCGCTGGCTTTCGCGGTGGACCAGGCCGTCTCGCGGGGGACCAGCCTGCGTGTCGTCCGGGCCTGGCCGCCGGTCACCGGGCTGTGGGAGGACGCCGACCTGTTTCCGAGGGTCGTGCCGGACGACGAGCGTGTGGTCTTCGAGGAGCTGATCGCCGTGTGGCGGGGCAAGCATCCCGGCTTGACGATCATCTCCGAGGCCGTCGTGAGCCAGCCGGAGGCGGTTCTGTCCCAGGCCGGCCTGACCGCCCAGCTGCTGGTGGTGGGCACCCGTGGGCGAGGACCGGTCCGGGGGCTGCTGCTCGGCTCGGTGAGCCGGCACGTGCTGCGCCGGTCGGGCTGCCCGGTGGCGGTCGTGCACGAGGGCGACGTCGTCTGAGACGACCCGGCCGGTCGGGACCAACGGCACTGCCGTACGGATGCCCGGACTCGGAGGCTGACGCCATGGCCACCATCGCGGTTCATGAGCTGACCCGGGCCTACGGTCCCGTCCTGGCGGTCGACCGGGTGAGCTTCACGGTCGGCGACGGCGAGATCTTCGCCCTGCTCGGCCCGAACGGGGCCGGGAAGACCACCATCGTGGAGATCCTCGAGGGTTACCGGACGCGGGACTCGGGTGTCGTCGAGGTGCTGGGCTGCGACCCGGCGTCCGGCGGCTCCGCATACCGCGCGCGGATCGGCGTGGTGCTGCAGTCCGCCGGGTTCGAGGAGGAGTTCACCGTCCGCGAGCTGGTTCGTCTGCAGTGCGCTCTGTACCCGCGCCGGCATGACGCCGACGAGCTCATCGATCTCGTGGGGCTCGCCGACAAGCGCACGACGCGGGTCAAGGGGCTCTCCGGCGGGCAACGTCGCCGTCTCGACCTCGCGCTGGGCCTGGCTGGTGCGCCGGAACTGCTGTTCCTGGACGAACCGACCACCGGCTTCGACCCGGCCGCAAGGCGCCACGCCTGGGAACTGGTGGCGCGGCTGCGGGGCCTGGGTACAACCATTCTGCTGACGACGCACTACCTCGAGGAAGCGCAGCACCTCGCCGACCGGGTGGGAGTGCTGCGGTCGGGCCGGCTGCTGACTGTCGGCACGCCCGACGAGCTGCGGGCCGGTAGCCGTCTGCCCACCGTCATCAGCTTTTCGGTGCCGTCCGCTCGGGACCTGGCCGGGCTGCCGCCGCTGAGCGCGCCGCCGCAGATCGACGGGGATCACGTACGCCTCGTCTCGCACGATCCGTTGCCGGACACCCGCCGCCTCACCCAGTGGGCGTCGCGATGCGGCACCGACCTGCCGGATTTCGCGGTGTCGCCGCCGACGTTGGAGGACGCCTACCTCGCCCTGACCGAGGAGGCGGCCGATGTCCGTTGACCGCCAGGAACGTCTGCGACCCGCAGGTGCGCACCACGCGGTCGTGCTGCCCAGGCTGACCGGGCACGCGATCCACGCCTTCCTGCGGAACCCGCTCGCCGCCTTCTTCACCCTGGCGTTCCCGCTCGCCTTCCTCGTCATCGTGTCGACGATCATCGGGGATCAGACGACCGGGGACGGCGTTGCCGTCACCCAGTTCCTGGTCGCGCCGTTCGCCGTGTTCGGCGTGGCCCAGGCGTCGTTCACCCTGGTCGCCACGGATACCGCGGTCTTGCGGGAGCGTGGCGTCCTGCTGCGCCTGCGGGCGACGCCGGTGAGCCCGCGGACCGTGCTCGCGGCCCGGATCGGCGCCTCCGCCGTGGTCGCGGGCCTCGGCGTCGTGGTCCTGACGGCCGTCGGCGTCGCGGCCTACGACGTCGATCTGGTCGGGAACAAGGTGCCCGCCGCCCTGGTGACACTGCTGTTCGGCATCGCCTGCGGCACCGCCCTGGGACTTGCCCTGGCCGCGTCGATCAGAACCGTGACGGCCACCCAGGCGCTGGCCCAGGGGCTGCTGATCCCGCTGGCGTTCATCTCCGACGTCTTCATCGTGGGTGCGGACCTGCCGCGCCCGCTGGCCTGGCTCGGTTCCGCCCTGCCGCTCAAGCACCTGGCCCAGGCCATGGAGGCGACCTTCGAGCCGGGCCCCGGCGCCGGCTTCTCGCCCGGGCACCTCGCGATACTGGCGGCGTGGACGGTGGCCGGTGCGCTCATCGCGCGGAGGCGCTTCGGATGGGAACCCCGGGAGCGGGCAGCCACCCGGCCCGCTGCGGTGACGGTTACCCGACCCGTACGGGAAAGTCTCTCCCCGCCCCGGCCTGCCGGCCGTGCCTCATCGCTCGGCATGCTGCGCGGACAGATCTCGTACGCGCTGCTGGGCCTGCGCCGCGACCCGCTGTCGGTGTTCTTCGCGATCGTGTTTCCCGCGCTGCTGCTGGCGTTGTTCCCGAGCGTGTTCGGTGACGCCCGGGTGCACGGTCTGACGATGGCCCAGTACCTGTTCGCCGGTCTGGCCGCCTACACGGTCGCGGTCACCGCCTTCGTCGACATGACCGAGGGCGTGGTGGGGGCCCGCTCGGCCGGGGTGCTCAAGCGGCTGCTCGGCACGCCGCTGCCCTTCCGGTGGTACGTCGCCGGACGGGTGTGCGCCGCTCTCGTGGTGGGAGCGCTCGGTGTCGCTGTGCTCGCCGGCTTGGGTACGGGTTTCCTCGGCGTACGGTTCAGTCCCGGGCGGCTGCCGGCTCTGATCGTCGCCGTCCTCCTGGGCTCCCTGTGCTTCTCGGCTCTCGGGCTGGCCGTGGCCGCTCTCGTGCCGGGCGCACGCTCCCTGGTCGCGGTGACGCTCGGCACGCTGCTGCCGCTGTGCTTCCTCTCGGAGATCTTCGTCGTCGGTGACCGGCCCCTGCCCGGAACGATCACCACCGTCGCCGACGTGTTCCCGCTGTGGCATCTGTTGCAGGCACTGCTCGAGGCGACCCGGCCGGGCGCGGGCGGGGCCGGCTTCGCGTGGGCTCATCTCGCGGTGGTGACCGCGTGGGCGGCGCTCGGGCTGACGGTGGCGCGATGGCGCCGGGCCCGGCTGACGTGATCCGGAGGCGACCATGGAAGCGCTGGTTCTGCTGGCCGTCGCGCTGGTTCTGCGCGTGGTCGGCGCGGTCGTCACCGTCCTGGTCAGACGTCTGGCGCACCGCACGGCTCAGCCGCCGCGAGTTCCTGATCCCTGCCTGGCGTCCCTGTGGGGGCTGCCGCCGACAGCGTCGCCCGACCCCGAGCGGGCGCTGCTCGACCACCTGCTGTCCGGCCGATTGGACCGCGAGCAGTACCGGGCCGCGATGGCGGAGCTGGCCCGCCGCGACGAAAGCGCCCACCCACTGCGTGAGTAGGAGCTCATCGCGACTGCCTCCTGGGCGCTGTCGTTCGCCTGACCCGCCACCGGGGACGGCTCGCCGGCGATGGTGTGCTGGGTCGCCGTCGCGCTCTGGCGGTATGCCTGCGCGGGCAGTTCCTCACGCGGCCCGCGGTGACGGCAGGGACATCTCTCCGGTGCGGCGCAGCTTCTGCCACCGCAACCGCTTGCCGGACAGGGCGGTCAGTGCCGAATGCAGCAACACCAGATACATGAGCTGGCGGTAGAAGATCTGCTGCAACGGCAGCGACCACAGGGGGCGCAGCGGCTCGTGGTCCAGGCGGAAGGCGACCGCCGACGTCACGGCCTGGATGACCATCATCGACAGCCACCCGATCATCGCCGCCCAGCGGTCGAGGAAGACCAGCCCGTACACCGCCATGATGTCGAGCAGCGGCGCCAGCAGCGGCAGCAGCACGCTGAACAGTGTGACCAGCAGCAGCCCGCGCCGGCCGAACCGGCCCGACGGTCCCCGGTCGACCAAGGCCCGGCGGTGCTTCCAGAGCGCCTGCATGGTGCCGAAGCTCCACCGGTACCGCTGACGCCACAGCTGCCGCAGCCCGGTCGGGGCCTCGGTCCAGGCCCGCGCCGATTCCTCGAACACCACCCGCCAGCCGGCCCGGTGCACGGCGATGGTGAGGTCGGTGTCTTCGGCGAGCGTGTCGACCCGCAGGCCACCCGCGTCGGTGACGGCCCGGCGGCGGAAGGCTCCGAGCGCGCCGGGGATGGTGGGGATGCAGCCCAGCGTGTCGTACAGCCGGCGGTCGAGGTTGAAACCGACGACGTACTCGATGTGCTGCCAGACTCCCAGCAGGCCGCGCCGGTTGCCGACCTTGACGTTGCCCGACACCGCCCCGATCCGGGGGTCGGCGAGCGGCTGCACAAGGCGGTGCACGGCATCCGGCTCGACAACGGTGTCGGCGTCCACCATCACGATCAGGTCGTGGCGGGCGAAGGCCACGCCGGTGTTGAGGGCCCCGGCCTTGCCGCCGGACGGGGTGCGGATCACCCGCACGTTCGGCAGTCGCAGGCTGTCGACCACGGCTCCGGTGCCGTCCGTCGACGCGTCGTCCACGACGATCACCTCGACGCCCGGATGCTGCGACCCGGCCAGCGACCGGACGGCCGGCGCGATGGTCGTGGCCTCGTTGAACGCCGGAACGACGATGCTGACCGGGTCGGACACCGGAGGTCCCCAGCTCCACCCGGGTGAGCGTCGCCGGCGGGCGTGACGCAGAGCGGCGGCCACGACCAGGACGGTGCGACCGAGGAACAGCAGACCGGCGGCGAACAGCAGCAGCCAGAGGGCTTCGAGCGTGAAGTCGGCCGTGCGGACCATCCACACCAGGGCCCACCCACGCGACCGCTGGGTGAAGCCGGCCGGTGGGTTGGCCGACGGGATGCGCCCGGACAGCGCGGCGGAGACGGTGGTGAACCGGTAGCCGCGCGCCTGCAGACGAGGGATGAGCCGATCCAGCGAGGCCACGGTCTGCGAGCGGTCGCCGCCGGCGTCGTGCAGCAGAACGATCGCACCCGCGGTACCGACCGGCGTGGCGTTACGGACGATCGCCTCGACGCCGGGCCGTTGCCAGTCCTCGCCGTCGAGGTCGTTGAGGACCGTGCGGTAGCCCTGCCGTGAGGTCTCGCGCAACGTCGGCATGTCGCTGTTGTCGAGGGCGTCGACGGCCGACGAGTACGGCGGGCGGTACAGCGTGCTGCCCCGCCCGGTGGTGTAGGCGATGGCCCCCCGGGTTGCCGCGTGCTCGAGCCCGCGCAGCCAGGGGGACAGCGCCGAGACCCGGGGATGGGTGAAGGTGTGTACGCCGATGTCGTGGCCCTCGGCGACGATGCGCCGGGCGATGTCAGGGTGCCGGACGACCAGTGAGCCGAGCACGAAGAAGGTGCCCTGGGCCCGATGCCGGTGCAGCACGTCGAGTATCTGTGGAGTCCAGCGGGGGTCTGGTCCGTCGTCGAACGTCAGGGCGATGGTGCGGGGCGGCATCCGGTAGGTGTGCGGCTGAGCGCCGGAGACGTCGATGACCGGACCTCCGGTCGTGACGGCCGCCGGCACGGCATCGGCCGGCTGCCCTTCGCCGGGTTCGCTGTCGGGCGCGAAGTCATTGCGGAGGTAGGCCTCCACGAGCAACATGTTCGTGAGCAGGGCGAGCAGCGCGAGCGCCAGCAACGCGAGCAGGTGCGGCCCGCGCCGGCCCGGCCGCCCGACAGAGCCCGTGGCCGGTTGCGTTCTGGCGGGTCGCCTGCCCTCATAGACGCTCATCGCAGGGCACCGGTGAGCTGGCTGATCCAGAAGGCGATCAGCACGGTCAGCAGTAGCGCGCCGACCGCGTAGGTGACCCTCCGCAGGCGGCGGTGCCGAATGCCGGACGTGTCCGCGAAAACCGGCTTCGGCAGTTCCTCGAAATGCGCAATCTCGGTGTGGGCCTGCTCGATCGGCGGCACGCGGCCGACGACCGGACCGAGGTGTACCCGTCCCGTGACGCGTCCCACCGCGCGCGGTGGCCTGTTCTCCGAACGTCGTCTTTGCCGCATGATTCGACGCTATGCGGCGTCCGGGTGGCCACACATGTATCGGAAGTCCCGAATGGTTGTGGCAAAGGATGTCAATGACGGCGCTGTCGTGCGGCCGGCCGGCCCGTACCGGGTGTGTCCTACGGCCCTGATGTGTCGCTGCGGCCGGTGGCACCGTGAGGTGCGAACCGCCCGTCCGGGGCGGGCACCCCGGACGGGCGGGAGAGGCGGTGGATGACAATGCCGAGGCTAGTCCGACTGACCGAGCTTGATCAGAGGACGCTCCTCGGTGGAGCCGGCCGGTTCCTCCTTCAGGATGCCGAGATCCGGCTCTTCGACCTTGACGATCGGACCTTCGATGGAGCCGAGCATGTCGTAGTTCACCGCGCTGCTGATCTTGGCGTCGAGGAACACGGTCACCACGATCTTGTAGACACCCGACTCGGCCTGGCCGTTCGAGTAGGCCGAGTGCAGCTGGAAGGCCGGGACGGTGATCGTCGCCTCGTACGGCTCGTCCAGCGTGAACTTCGGTCCACCAACCGGCACCTCGGTCTTGGCCAGCACTTTCTCGGCCCCGGGCCCCTGCGACTCGACGAAGGCGGTGACCATCCACCTCTTCGTCTCCTTCGACAGCGCGGTCAGCCACAGCGGCACCAAGTTGCCGAACACGTGCCACTTGACCGTGATGTCGAACGGCTTCGTCCGGTCGATGACAAGGTTGCCCTTGCCCAGCTGATCCCTATCGTATGTACGGTGCGTTTCGGCAAGCATGACGGTCATTGCGTGACGTTCCGAAAGTGTCTTTTCAGGGTGTTAGGGCGACGGTGAACCGGCGACCCGGAGCCGCAAGACGGCACCAGCCGACTCGGTCTCCTCGATCCAGGCCGGCGCGCCGGTCAGAGCGTCCCGCAGGCGGGGATTCGGCGATGTTCGAGCGCTCGCAGCCTGCGCCGGGTGAGGTCGGTTCCCGGCCGCTGCGGCGTGGTTTGCAGCCTCGCCCACGGCCCGCACCGGCCAGCACCGGGCCGCCGCGTGCTGGGCGTGACGAAAGGTCGCCGACGGCCCGTTCCGGATAGCGCAGGTGATTACAGGAGGTCCTTCTTGAGCACCTTGCCGGTGCCGGTCAGGGGGAGCGTGTCGCGGAACTCGACCAGTCGGGGGTACTTGTAGGCGGCGACCCGCTCGCGGCAGTACTCCACGAGCTCCGCCACCGTGAGGGTGTGGCCCGGCCGGGGCACGACGATGGCCTTCACCTCCTGGCCCAGCCGCTCGTCGGGCACTCCGATGACGGCGGCCTCCCGCACACCCGGGTGGTGGTAGAGCACCTCTTCCACCTCGCGGGGGTAGACGTTGTAGCCGCCCCGGATGATCAGCTCCTTCTTGCGGTCGACGAGGAACAGGAAACCGTCGGAGTCGGCGTAACCGAGGTCGCCGGTGTGGAACCAGCCGCTCGCGAAGGCCTCGGCGGTTGCTTCCGGGTGCCCGTGGTAGCCGCGCATCGTCTGGTAGCCGCGGGTGACCAGTTCCCCCACGTGGGAGCGGCCGGGCGGCATCCGCCGGCCGTCCTCGTCCCAGATCTGTACCTCCACGCCCCAGACCGGCTTGCCCACGCTGTAGGCGCGACGGTCGTCCGGGGAGGGGTTGAACGTGATCGTGGAGGCGGTCTCGGTCATGCCGTAGCCCTCGAGGATCGGCACCCCGAACCGTTTCTCGAAGGCGTCGAACACCTGGGCCGGGATGGCGTCCCCGCCCGAGACGCACACCCGTAGCGACGAGGTGTCGCAGGGGTGGTCCTCGGCGTAGGCCAGGAGAGCACCGAACATGGTGGGCACGCCGTCGAAGATGGTCGCCCGGTCGCGCTCGATCGCCGTCAGCACCTTCTCGGGGGTGAAGCGGGGCACCAGCGACAGCGCGCAGCCGAAGCGGATGCCGAGGTTCATCGCGCTCGACATGCCGTACACGTGGAACAGCGGCAGGACGGTGAGCACGACATCCTCCGCCTTGATCTCGAACAGGCGGCCGGGGATGTCGGCGTTCATGTACATCTGGAAGTGGGTGAGCTCGGCGCCCTTGGGCAGCCCGGTGGTGCCCGAGGTGTAGACGATCGCGGCGACGTCGCCGGGGGCGCGCTCGGCGAGCGGAACGGGGTCGGACACGGGTGTGGTGAGTTCGTGGAAGGGGCGTCCGGGGCTGTCCGCGACGGCGTTGATGACGAACACGTCGGGCACGTCGGCCTTGGCCGCGGCCCGGGCCGCCTCGTCGGCCACACCCACCCACGTGATGAGCGTCCGGGCCTCCGAGTCGCGCAGCTGATGGGCCACCTCGGGCGCGCGCAACAGGACGTTGAGCGGCACCACCACCGCGCCGGTCTTGAGGATGCCGTAGTAGGCCACCGGGAAGTCGGGAATGTTGGGTGCCTGCAGCGCCACCGGGTCTCCCGGTCCGACACCGCGCGCGAGCAACGCCGCCGCGACGGCGTCCGAGCGGGCGTCGAGTTCGGCGTACGTCATCATGCCGCCGTCGTGCAGCAGGGCTGGTGCCTGGGGCCGGCGCGTCGCCGATTCGCGCAGTATCGCGGCAAGGTTCAGCATGGCCGTTCACCTCTTCCGATAACGGTGCTTCAGGTGGGTCCGGCGACCCGGGTGGTCGCCGCGACGCGCTTGCGGGGCCGGGCCGCCGGTGCGGGCGCCAACTTCCGGATCTCGTCCACGATCGCGCAGGCGACCTCGCCGGCCTCCGGCACCGAGGCGAAGTCGGTGGTCACGCCGAACGCGGCCTGACCGGCGAACGTCATGACGGCGACGCCGATGCGCAGGCGCTCGGCGATCGGCACGTACGGCAGGATTTCGCGGATCGGCCGGCCCAGGATGTAGAGCGGCGCCGGCGGACCGGGAACGTTGGTGGTGACCGTGGCCAGTCCCCGCTGCGAGAGCCGGAGCGCACCGCGGACGAGCAGCGAGACCGCCGCGAACGGCTCCCGGTCGGCCAGGGCGACCAGCGCCACGCCGGCCTCGACCTCGTGCCGGGCCCGCAACTCGCCGATCCGCTCGTGCACGGCCGCCAGCCGGCCGGGGCCGTCCTCCACCTCGACCGGCAGCTCGACCAGCAGCGACGCCACCCGGTTGTCGAAGACGTGCTGAGCCGTCTCAGCGCGCACGTTCACCGGCACGAGAGTCCGGACCGCGCCCGCGTGCGGCTCCTCGCCCCGCCGGAGCATCAGCCGGCGCAGCGCCCCGGCCACGGCGGCCAGGTAGACATCGTTGATCGTCACGGAGTGGAACCCGGCCGCCGCCCCGATCTCGTCCAGCGGCATCCGCGCCACGGCATAGCGCCGGGCCCGGCCCAGCGGCCCGGCCAGCGAGGTCTCCGGCGCCGGGACGAACGACCCGGCCAGAGCGGCGGCGCCGCGGGTCAGGGCACCGATCCGCCGGGCCGCGCGGACCGGCTCGCGCAGGGCGCCGGCGAACCAGCGGGCCTGATCGAACGGGACGCGGGCGAGCTGGCCGAGCGCGTCCAGGGTGAGGTCGACGTCGTCGACGGGCACTCCAGGTTGCCACCGGTCAGGCACCGCCCGGCGTGGCTTGGGGGTGCTGTCGCAGATCAGGCGGTACAGCTCGTTGCCGGTGACGCCGTCGAGCATGCAGTGATGCACCTTGGACACGAGCGCCCACCGCCCCTCCGGCAGGCCCTCGACGAGCCAGTCCTCCCACAGCGGCCGGTCACGGTCGAGCCGCTGCGACATGATGCGGCCGATCAGCCGTTCCAGCGCGAGGTCGCCGCCGGGCTCGGCCAGCGCCGTGCGCCGCAAGTGGAAGTCCAGGTCGAAGTCGGGATCGTCGATCCACACCGGCCGCCCCAGATTGAAGGGGATCCGGCGTACCTTCTGCCGGTATCGCGGCACGAGCGGCAGCCGCCCGCGGATGGCCGCCGCGAACTCGGCCGGGCCGGGGGCGGGGCCGTCGAGGACGGCGACCGAGGCGATGGCCAGCGAGGCGTGCGGGTCCTCGTCCTCGGCGTCCAGGAACGACGTGTCCAGCGGGCTCAGATAGTCCACCTTGGCCTCCTTCTGACGGGGACGTGTCCCTTTACCGTCGCCACGGCGCCGTCCTGGTCGCCAGGGTCGAACGGCCCGTGCGGCGCACACCCGGGCCGGATCACGCTCGGGGCATGACGATGGGACGAGCCCGGCACGGGGCGGTGGAGATCGCGTACGAGGTGGAGGGCCCGGAGGACGGGCGCCCGCTCCTGCTGATCATGGGGCTGGGGTTGCAGCGGTTGTTCTGGCCGAGTCGGTTCCGGGACTTGCTGACCGGGCGCGGGTTCCGTGTGGCCACCTTCGACAACCGCGATGTCGGGCAGTCCACCCACCTGACCGGTCTGGGACTGGCATCCCCGCTGGCCTGGCTGTCGCGGCGTCCCGGTTACGGACTGCCGGACATGGCCGAGGACGCGCTTGCCGTTCTGGACGACCTGGGCTGGCCGAGCGCTCACGTGGCGGGGGTCTCGCTCGGCGGCATGATCGCGCAGCTCGTGGCCGGCACCCACCCGCAGCGGGTGCGTTCTCTGACATCGCTGTCGTCCACCCCGTCGCCGCGCATCGGCCGCCCGCACCCGCGGGTGCTGGCCACCCTGCTGGCCGGTTCGGCCGGGAACCGGGACCAGGCCGCAGATCAACTGGTGCGGATCTTCCGGGTGATCGGATCGCCCGGTTATCCGCTCGAGGAGGAATTCATCCGGGACGCGGCAGCCCGCAGCTTCGACCGGGCCCACGATCCGGCCGGCGTGAAGCGGCAGTTGACCGCGGTTGCTCTCGCCACGGACCGCCGTGCGGTGCTCCGGCGGTTGCGGCTGCCGGCCCTGGTGATCCACGGCGACGCCGACCCGCTGGTGCGGCTCTCGGGTGGACGGGCCACCGCCCGGGCGATCCTCGGGTCCAAACTGGTGGTATATCCGGGTATGGGGCACGATCTGCCGCACGACCTGCAACCGGCCATCGCCGGTGAGATCGACCGTCTGGCGGGAGAGTGGTCGCCGGGCCGGTGATCGTGGCACCATGTGCCTTGGATCACAGGGACGGTGAACACGTGAGCGGTAAACGCGTGGGCCTGGTGCTGGGCGGCGGGGGAATCCTCGGGGCGGCCTGGATGATCGGCGGACTGGCGGCGCTGCAGGAACGCATCGGACGGCCGCTGGGCGACTGCGACGTCATCGTCGGCACGAGCGCGGGCAGCATTGTCGCGGCCGCCCTGCGGCTCGGACTCAGCCCCGACCAACTGGTGGCACACCAACTGGGAGAGGGCGAGGAGCACCTGCCGGGCGCCCACGAGTTCCAGCACGACTCCGGCCGTCTCCCGCCACCACCACGAGCCCGCTTCGGGTCGGTGCGCATGGTCGCGACCGCGGCCCTTGCGCCGCACAGCGTGCATCCACGCGCGCTGGCCAGCGCGTTCGTGCCGCAGGGGCGGGCCCAGCACCACGCCCTGCGCCGCTATCTGGAGACCATGGTGCGGCACCAGCCGGACCACTGGCCCGAGCGGGACACGTGGATCGTCGGGGTCGACTACGAGCGCGGCCGACGGGTGGTCTTCGGCCGGCCCGGCGGCCCGCCGGCGTCGCTGCCCGACGCCGTGGTGGCCTCGTGCTCCATTCCGGGCTGGCATGCGCCGACGACGATCGGGGACCGCCGCTACGTCGACGGAGGGGTGCGGTCGGTCGTCTCGCTCGACCTCCTGCACGATCAGCGCCTCGACGACGTGTACGTGCTCGCCCCGATGGCCAGCTATGCGACCGACCGGCCGTGCCGGCCATCCTGGCGTGCGGAGCGGGCCCTGCGGCAGGCGTTCGCGGCCCAGGTCAGTCTCGAGCGGCGCAAGGTGGAGCGGGCGGGCACCCGGGTCACGGTGATCACGCCCGGTCCGGACGACCTGCCGACGCTCGGTATCAACCTGATGGACGGCCGCCGCCGCGACGACGTCCTGCGGACCGCGCAGGTGACCATCCCGGCCACCCTGAGCCGATCCGGCGGACGATGAGCGTTCCGCCGAGCCTCGGCGAGATCATCCGGCGCCGGCGCGAACTCGCCGAGCTGCCCATCCGGCAGTTCGCGGCGATGGTCGGCATCTCCGGACCGTACCTGTCGCAGATCGAGCGCGGGCTCCGAGCGCCGTCGGACCGGGTGCTGCGCGCCATCGCCGGTTCGCTGCGCACGACCGCCGACGCGTTGCGCATAGAGGCCGGGCCCGAGTGGGACGCGCCCCCGCCGGTGCTGACCGCGATCGCCGCCGATCCGCGGCTGACCGCGCGCCAGCGGCAGGCACTGACCGAGGTCTACCTGGCGTTCGTGGCGACCGGGAACGAGTAGCGGCCCGGGGGTCGACCCCGGGCCGCGGCCCACTGCGTCACCGCAGAACCTGACGCGCCGTCTTGACGTAAGCGGCGCCGACATCCTCGACGAGTCCCGCCGTCATGGTCAGCGCGTTCCTGGCCCACGGGTACGGCGCGATCTTCGCAGCGTCCTTCTCCAGCGCCACGATGTCGGCGACGCCGCGCTCATAGGCGTTGACGGCCAGGATGCCGATCTCGCGCCCGATGCGACGGGTGCGTTCACGGCGTTCCTCGACCTTCAGGGCCGGCTTGGCCGGCGCGGGTTCACGGACAGACTTCGTGCTGGTGGTCGTCATTCTTCTCGCCTCCTCCCGATCGACCTTCACTTAGCACGTTAGCTGCGCTCAGCTAACACCGTCAGGGCCGAACGACCCCTCATGGCACGGGCCACGATGACCGGCCGAGCGGGCCCCGGGACCGATCCGGGCGGCCACCGGCCTCCGCGACGACCACCGCGCGGCGGAGGTCGCCCGAGGTGAGCACCCCGCACGGCCGCCCGCCGTCGAGAACCACGATGATGCCCAGCGGCGCCATCGGGATGATCGGCCCATCACGCACAGGCGCATCGCGCGCAGCGGTCCGCACCTGTGCCACCGGCACCATCACCTCGCCGAGCCGGACCTCCGGGCGCCGTGCGGGCGGCACGCGGCCGAGACCGCGGGTCATGACCAGCCCGGCCAGGTGCCCGTCCAGGTCGACGACGGGATAGCGGTGGTGCGGGTGCGTCACGCCGACCTCGGCGATGAAGGCGTCGACGGTCTGGCCCAAGTGGCCGCAGACCGCGGGGGCCGACATCAACTGCTCCGCACGGAGATCACCGATCCGCTCCAGGACTCCCGAAGCCGAGCCCTCGGTGCGGGCCACCACGGTCAGGTACCAGCCCACGAGCAGAAGCCACAAGCCGCCGGCTGGCGCGACGGTGAACATCGACACCAGACCCACCGACATCAACAGCAGGCCGGCCGCGACACCCGTGTGGGTCGCGGCCCTTCGTGCGGCGCTGCGATCGCCGCGTATCCGCCACAGCACCGCCTCCAGCACCCGGCCCCCATCCAGCGGAGCGGCGGGCAGCAGGTTGAACACGGCTATGGTGGCGTTGAAGATCGCGAGCCAGGCGAATCCCGCCTCCAGCAGCGTGGAGCCGAGAGCGCCGAGCGGTTTCACCGCGGCGAGGAAAGCACCGGCCAGGGCCAGACTGGTCGCCGGTCCGGCCAGCGCGATGTGCAGCAGAGTCCGGGGGCGCCGCGGTTCCCCTTCGAGCTCGGAGACGCCACCGAGCATCCACAACGTGATCGACCGCACGGAGATGCCGTGATGCTGGGCGACACGCGCGTGTGCGTACTCGTGCGCGAGCAACGCTGCCAGGAACAATGCCGCGAATCCGAAGCCGGCCAGCCAGTAACCGGCCCAGCTGTAGCCCGGGGCCGCCGACGGCAGCACCGTGGTGGCGAGCACTTCGGCCAGCAGGCCGAGGAGTAGCAGGGCGGACCAGTGCAATCCCAGCGCTATGCCGTGCAGGTGGCCGAGCCGGACGGTCTGGCGCATCGTAGACGCCTCCCTCCCGGACCACGGTCTCTCGCGGCCAACGGCTTGGTCAGGGCCGCTCGCCCCGGCGGGGATGGCCGGTCGGCACTGCCGGGCCCGCGTGGGCGGCGTTGTACTTGGCCCCTGACCGCTTCGCCGAGCTGGCGGCGGCCGTCACGAATGAGCACGAACAGGGAGGTGTCCGATGTCGGTCGTGCGGCTGAGTCATCTGACGAAGGTCTTCTCTCACGACACCAAGGCGGTCGACGATCTGAGCCTGACGATCGGTGACGGTGAGTTCCTGGTGCTGGTGGGGCCGTCGGGCTGCGGCAAGTCCACGGTCCTGCGGATGATCGCCGGCCTCGAGGAGGTGAGCGGCGGCGACGTGCTCATTGACGGCGAGGACGTGACGAACTGGGCGCCCAAGGAACGCGACATCGCGATGGTGTTTCAGAACTACGCGCTCTACCCGCACATGACCGTCCGCGAGAACATGGGCTTCGCCCTGAGGCTGCGGCATACCGACAAGGCCGAACTGCGGGACAAGGTGGACGCCACGGCTGACCTGCTCGGCCTGTCCGGTCTGCTCGACCGCAGGCCCGCGGCCCTGTCGGGCGGGCAGCGGCAGCGTGTCGCGATGGGCCGGGCCATGGTCCGCCAGCCCCGGGTCTTCCTGCTCGACGAACCGCTGTCCAACCTCGACGCCAAGCTCCGGGTCTCGATGCGCGCCGAACTCGCGCGGCTGCACCAGCGGTACGGCATCACCACGGTCTACGTCACCCACGACCAGGTGGAGGCGATGACCCTGGGCGATCGGATCGCGGTGCTCGACAAGGGCCGCCTGCAACAAGTCGGCACGCCCGAGGAGCTGTACCAGGCACCGGCCAACCGCTTCGTGGCGGGCTTCATGGGCTCACCCAGCATGAACTTCGCGACGGTCGAGCTGCGCGGGGATGCGGACCGGGCGGCGGTGACGCTCGCCGGACGGGAGTTCGCCGTGCACCATCGCCCGGAGCTGGCCCGCTATCTGGGTTCGACCGTCGTCATGGGGCTGCGTCCGGCCGCCTTCGCGCTGGCCGTGGCGTCCGGGCCGGAGACGTTGCCGGTGGTGCCGCTGGGCGTCGAATCGCTCGGCGACGAGAAGCACGTGCTCTTCCGGTTGCCGTCCGGGGGCCCGGACGAGGCCGGGCCGGAAGAGACCGGGCCGGACGATGTGCCGGTCGCCGTGGACGAGGCCGCCGCCACCGAGCTCTGGACGGCGAAGGTCGGGCAGCGCGCGGCATTGACCATCGGCAAGCGGGTGCCGCTGACGGTCGACCTCGACCAGGCCTACTTCTTCGATCCGGCCACGGGCGACGCCGTTGCGGCCGCTGAACAAGCCGTGCTGACAGGCTGAAGCGTCGGTGTGACGACGGGAGGGGAGTGGCGCCATGGGAACCACCTTGCTCGACTGCGTCGAGGCCGCCACCTGCGCGCCCTCGGTGCACAACAGTCAGCCGTGGCTCTTCCGGATCAGTGACACCGGCGTCGAGGTGCATGCCGACCCCGATCGCCGGTTGACGGTCGTCGACCCGTACGGCCGGGAACAACGGATCAGTCTGGGCGCGGCGGTCTTCACCCTCCGCCTGGCGATGCGCCGGGCCGGGCACCGTACGAGCGTGACCCTGTTCCCGGATCGCCGCCGGCCGGAGCTGGTGGCCCGGGTGACCGTGACCGGTGCGCAGCCACCGCCCCCGGCGAGCGAGGCGTTGGCGGCCGCGATCGTCCACCGGCACACCAACCGGTGGCCGTTCGCCCACATTCCGGTCGGCCCGAAAGTGACCGACCGGCTGCGCGACGCCGCTCGACGCGAGGGTGCGGTGCTGCTCACCGCCGGCCCACGCAGCCGTGACATGGTGCTCGAACTGGCCCGCTCGGCCGACAAGTGGCTCCGCGAGCGCCCGGAGTACCAGGCCGAGCTCACGCGTTGGAGCGCGGGCCGGGGCCGCCGGGACGGCGTGCCCGCCTGGGCCGCGGGACCCTGGGACTCGCTGGAGGTGGTACCGACCCGGGAGTTCACCGACTTCTCGCCCCCGGCGCGCCCGGTCGAACCGTTCGAGCCCTACCCGGCCGTGCTGGTGCTGGCCACCGAAGGCGATGCCCAGGAGGACTGGGTGCGGGCGGGGCAGGCACTGCAACGGGTGCTGCTCACCGCGACCTGGCAGAACCTCGCCACCATGCCGATCAGCCAGCCCGTCGAGGTGCCCGTCGTCCGCCGGCTGCTCACCGACGACGAGTCCGGCCTCGCCGCGCAGATCGTGCTGCGCGTCGGTTACGGACGGACCGTGGGGCGTACGCCCCGGCGGCCGGTCACCGATGTCCTGCTGGCCTGAGCTGTTCGCGGGTCCTTCGGCCACCCGTTCCGGGACCTGACGCCCTGCCGCCTCACGCCGAACCGGCCGACGCTGAGGAAAACGGCGAGAGGAAGGCGTCATGAGGACTCAACCGATCATCGTCGCCGCCGACGGCACCGAGCCGAGCAAGGGCGCGGTGCGCTGGGCGGCCCGGGAGGCATTCCGGCGGGGGCTTCCCCTGCGGGTCACGAACGTCTTCGACTGGCAGTGGGGCGCGGCCCGGTACGACATCAGCAACCAGTACTTCGACCAGGAGCGCAAGCGGGCCGAGGGGCTGACCGCCAACTGTGTGCACGAGGCCCGTGTGGCCGCGCTCGACGTGGACGTGGAGGGTGACCAGCTGGTCGGCCAGACGGTGCCGCGCCTGCTCGCCGAGTCCGAGTTCGCGGAACTGATGGTTCTGGGCTGCCGTGGCCGCGGCGGCTTCGCCGGCCTGCTGCTGGGTTCGGTGAGTCAGCGGGTGGCCACGCACGCACCCTGCTCGGTCGTCGTGGTCCGTGGCCGCGGGGGCGATCTGACCGACGGGCCCGTCGCGGCGGGGATCGACGACTCGGCGGCGGCCGAACGGGTGCTGGAGGTCGCGTTCGACGAGGCGGCCGGCCGGGGGACCGGCTTGACCGTGGTTCGTGCCCTGGTGCCGGTGGAGTCCCGGGATTCCGTACGCGAACAGGTCGAGGCCCAGCTCGCTCCGTGGCGTGACAAATTCCCGGCCGTAGCGGTCCAGGTGATGATCAGCCCGGACGGCGCCGCCGCGGAACTGGTCGCGCTGTCGCGCGGTGCTCAGGTCGTCGTGGTGGGAAGCCGCGGCCACGGTGTCGTCGCCGGGACCGCCCTGGGCTCGGTCGGGCTGCAGTTGCTGCATCACGCCGACTGCCCCGTCTACATCGTGCGGGAACCCCGGAGGCGATGATGCTGCTCACCGATGCCATGCGCCGCCGGCTGTACCTTGGCGGGCGTCCGAACGGCCTGGCCCGGGCTCTCAACCGTATATCGGCATTTCAGTTCGGCCGGGCCCTTCTCGCCCCGCCGGACTGGGTGACCCTGGAGGTCGTGGGCCGTCGCAGCGGCAACGTTGTCGCGCTTCCCCTGGTGGTCACGCGCTACCGGGGCGAGCATTACCTCGTCTCCATGCTCGGCGACGGGGCGAACTGGGTGGCCAACGTGCGTGCGGCCGGCGGCGCGGCGGTCCTGCGCCACGGCCGGCGGCGGCCGGTCCGGCTCGTCGAGGTGGACGCGGATCAGCGGGCGCCGATCCTGCAGCGCTATCTCGCGGTCGCGCCCGGGGCCCGTCCCCACATCCCGGTCGACCGGCGCGCACCGCTGAGCGAGTTCGACCGGATAGCCGCCGGCTTCCCGGTCTTCCGGATCACGGCTCGCGAGTGAGGAGTCCGCGATGACTCAGCCGTTCGTGCCGAGGGTGATGCTGGCCTACGACGGCTCGCCCGCCTCCGGCGCCACCTTCGAGGTCGCGGCGGCCCTGCTGCCCCGGGCCCACGCCACCGTGGTGCACCTGTGGACGCCCCCGTTCGCCAGCGAGACGCTGCGCCGCCGCCTGTGGCACGGCACGCGTCGCGTCGATGACTTCGTGGTGGCGATCGAGCGGGAAGGCGCGGCGGAGGCCGCCCGGCTGGCGGCCATGGGCGTCACGCTCGCCCGCGCCGTGGGCTGGCCGGCCGAGCCGATGGTGGAGCGGGCCTACGGCGGCGAGGGACTGCAGCTCGCCGAGCTGGCCGAGAAGCTTGGCCCGGACGTCGTGGTGCTGGGATCACGCGGGCTGACCGGGGCGCGCGCGGTCCTCGGCAGTGTGTCGGACATGGCTGTGCACTATCTGCCCCAGCCGGCCCTGGTGATTCCCTGTCCGCTGCTGACGGCCGAGCGCGTTGCCCTCGCGACCGGCCCGGTGCTGGTGGGCTGGGACGGCTCCCCGGGCGCCCGAGCGGCCGCACAGGCCGCGGAGCGGATATTCGCCGGGCGCCGCATAGCGCTGGTCGCCGTCCGGGACGGATCCCCGGCGCCGGCAGCCCCGCCGGGCCGGCCGCGGATCGTGGCCGACGTGCCGGCCGGGCACGCCGCGACCTCCCGGGCGGTGGCCGAGGCGCTCGCGACCACGGCCGCCGAGCAGCACGCGGCCGTGGTCGTGGTCGGTTCACGCGGCCGATCGGCCTTGCGGGAGATCGTGCTCGGGAGCGTGGCGATGGCAACTCTGCATCAGAGTGTGCGCCCGGTGCTCGTGGTTCCGGACGCGGCCGCCGAACATAGTGCGGCTCGGGACGGGGCGTCCGACCACTGACGGGACAGGTCCCGCAGTCGGCGGGACGAGTCCTTCGGCCCTGCCCGCTCCCGTTGCCGCGCGGTCGGATGGAAGCGGACGAAGGACGGAAGGAGAAGAAGATGGCTGGACTGCTGCCCCGGCTCTTCGGAGACATGACCGACTGGCTGGAGGTCGACTTCCCCCGGCCGCTGCCGGCGATCCGCTTCGAGGACCGGATGACCGACGAGGAGTACCTGCTGCGCGCGGAGCTGCCCGGGCTCGACCCTGACAAGGATCTGCACATCACCGCGCTGCACGGTGTGCTGACGGTGAAGGCCGAGCGCCGCGAGGAGGAGAAGGGGCTCAACCGCAGCGAGTTCCACTACGGATCGATGCAACGGTCGGTGCGTCTGCCGGCCAACGCGGACGAGGGCAAGATCGTGGCCTCCTACCGCAAGGGAATCCTCGAGATCAAGGTGCCGCTCTCGGCGCCGCAGCCGGCGGGTCGCTCGATCGCGATCACCGCTGAGTGAATCCCACGCCCCGACCGGTGGCCCCGCCAGGCCGCCGGTCGGCCTGTGCGGCCGGGACCTCCGACTCTGCCCCGCGCAGCCGGACGGCGGGACGCTGGATCCGGAGGCCGGGATCCCGGAGGACAGCGATGACCACTTTCCCGTACGACGTGAGCACACCGACCGTGGATAACCCGGTGCTGGCCGGGCTGTTCTCCCCGGCGTCAGCCGACGACGTCCTGCGCGCCGCCTTCGCCGAGGCAGATCGCCGGCGGGCGCCCCTCACCGTGCTGATCGCCGCGCCGGCCGCGGTCGACACCGGCCTCCCGGACGCCATCGAGCGGTGGGCAGAGAAGTATCCGGCGGTGGCCCTCACGGTCTCGAAGTCCTCCGCCGTGGATCCCGCCATCTTCGTGACCGCCGCGACCGGCGGGTGCTGTCTCGCCGTGTTGCCCGCCCCCGTCACCACTCTTGAGTCGGCGCTGGTGAGCGCGGTGACCCGTCGTTCACGCTGCCCCGTGCTGACCGCGGGCCGGTGAGGAGAAGCCATGTGGGCGATGATCGTCAAGGAGTTCCGGCAGATGCGCCGGGACCGGCGCACCCTGGCCATGATGGTCGTGATGCCGCTGCTGCTGCTGATCGTGTTCGGCTACGCGGCCAGTTTCGACGTCACCTCCATCCCGGTCCGGGTGGTCGGCACCGGTGCCGCCGAGGTCGCGGCCCGGCTTCCCGCGCCGTTCGACGTGCGCGCCGTCGCACCGGCCGAGGACCGGCAGGACGCGGTGCGGGCCTTGCGCGACGGCGACGTCCCGGTCGCCGTGGTCGCCGATCCGGGCGCGATCACCGTTCTCCTCGACGGCTCCGAGCTGTTCACCGCCAACGCCGCCCGCGCGGCCCTGGCCCGGGTCGGCGGCAGCCCGCGGGTCGACGTGTTGTTCAACCCCGATCTCCGGACCTCGGCGGTCATGGTTCCGGGGCTGGCCGGGATGATCCTGCTGTTCGTCGGCACGGTCATCACCAGCCTCGGCGTGGTGCGGGAACGGCAGAGCGGCACCCTGGAACAGCTGGCGGTGATGCCGCTGCGGCCGTGGGACGTGTTCGTCGGCAAGATCGCACCCTACTTCCTGGTGGCGGCAGTCGATCTGACCGTCGTGGTCGCGGCCGGCACGCTGCTGTTCGGTGTGCCGTTCCACGGGTCGCTGCTGGTGCTGGCGCTCGGCGCGCTGCTGTTCCTGTTCGTGACGCTGGGCACCGGCGTGCTGATCAGCAGCGTGTCGCAGAACCAGGGCCAGGCCATCCAGCTGGCCATCATGACGCTGCTGCCGCAGGTGCTGCTGTCCGGCCTCATCTTCCCGCTGCGCTCGATGCCCCTCGGGGTGCGCTGGATCGGCTACGTGCTGCCACTGACCTACTTCACCCAGATCTCGCGGGGCGTCATGCTGCGCGGCTCACCCCTCACCGCCCTGTGGCAGCCCTTCCTCTACCTGGCCCTGCTGGGCGCGGCCGTGGTGACGTTCGCGACGCTGCGCTTCCGGGCGTTCCTGCTCCCGCGCGGCGCTGGGCGTGCCGGTCGCCGGTCGGCGCCCCGGACCACGGCCGGGGCGAAGCCGTGACCTGGGGCCTGACCGGTGTGTCGGTGACCCGCGGTGGCCGGCTTGTCCTGGACGGCGCGACGCTCGATGTGGCGCCGGGCGGCATCGTCGCGGTGGTCGGCGGCGACGGGTCGGGCAAGTCGTCGCTGCTCGCGGTGCTCGCCGGTCTCCTCGCGCCCACCGCCGGCCAGGTGGGCACGGCGACGAGGTCCAGGCTCGGTTTCCTTCCGGCCTCCTCCGGTGTCTACCCCGACCTGACCGCGGCCGAGAATCTTCGCTTCGCCGCGACCGTGCACCGGATGGGCTCCGCGGCCGCCGACGAGCGGATTCGCGCCCTGCTCGCGATCACCGGCCTGACCGCTGCCGCCGGGCGGCTGGGGGCGCGGCTGTCGGGCGGCATGCGGCAGAAGCTCGGGGTGGCCATGGCCCTGGTACACCAACCGGACCTGCTGATCCTCGACGAGCCCACGACCGGCGTGGACCCGGTCAGCCGGGCCGACCTGTGGTGGCTCATCGCCCGCGAGGCCGCCCGGTGCGCCGCGGTCGTGCTCAGCACCACCTATCTGGACGAGGCCGAGCGGGCCGGCGAGGTGGTCGTGCTCGACCACGGCCGCACGGTGCTGCAGGGCGCTCCGGCCGGGATCGTGGCGGCGGTGCCCGGGCAGATCCGGGCCGCGGACTCCCGCCCGTCCGGCCCGTACGCCTGGCGCCGGGGCCGCTCCTGGCGGGTCTGGCATCCGGCGGGCGGCGACGGCGAGGTCATCCGGCCGGATCTGCAGGACGCGGTCGTCGTGGCCGCACTCCGCGAGGCCGAGGAGGCGGGCGATGAGTGAGCTGCCGGCACAGTGCGAGATCGAGGCCGAGGGGGCGGGCGATGAGTGAGCTGCTGGCACAGTGCGAAGGCGTGTCCTACCGCTACGGCGCCCTGACCGTTCTGCGGAACGTCGGCCTGCAAGTGCACCAGGGGGAGGTCGTCGGTCTGCTCGGTGCCAACGGTGCCGGCAAGACCACCCTGATCAGGCTTCTGCTCGGTCTGCTGGTGCCGTCCGCGGGCCGGGTCAGCCTGTTCGGCGAGGTCCCGTCGCGGCGTTCCCGCCGGCGCATCGGGTACGTTCCCCAGGGCTTCGGTCTGTACGAGGATCTCACCGCGGCCGAGAACCTGGATTTCGTCGATGCGGCCTTCGGCGTGCGCCCCCCGGTCCTGCCGGCCGCCCTGGCGGTGCCACCCGGGGCGCTCGCGGGTGCGCTCTCCCTCGGCCTGCGGCGCCGGTTGGCTTTCGCCGCCGCGTTCAGCCACGCGCCGGGCCTGTACGTGCTGGACGAGCCGACTTCCGGGGTCGACGCGCTGGGCCGGACCCGGCTGTGGGACGTGATCCATGAGGTGACGGACGGGGGCGCGGCCGCGCTGGTCTCCACGCACAGCATGGAGGAGGCCGAGGAATGTGATCGGCTGGTCATGCTGGCCGCGGGGCGGCGGGTGGCCGACGGCACGGTGACCGGCATCGTGGGCGATTCCCAGGTCGTGGTGGTGGAAGGTGCCGACTGGCCGCGGGCCCTGCGCGCCCTGGAACAAGCTGGGCTGCGCGCGGCCCTGGTCGGCCGGACACTGCGGGTGCCAGGCGCGAGCCTGGAATCGGTCCGATCGGCCCTGTCCGGGACGGGAGCGGTGGTCCGGCTCGCCCGCGCCACCCTCGAGGAGCGCTTCGTGGAGCTCACGGCGGTGACGGGCGGGCCGGACGCCTAGGGTCTGACCACGGCGACGGGGCAGTCGGCGTGGTGGAGCAGGTGCTGAACGACCGAACCGAGCAGCAGCCCCGTGAAACCGCCGTGCCCGCGGCTGCCGACCACGATCAGCTGGGCGGTCGTCGACCACCGGGTCAGGTGAGCGCGCGCCGAGCCGTCGACCACCTCACGCCGTACGGGAAGGTCGGGGTATTTCTCGGCCAGCCCGGCCAGAGCCTCGGCGAGCACCCGGCGCTCCTCGTCCTCGCCCGACCAGGTGCTGTAGCTCATCGGCAGGTGCGCGTTGAGTTCCGTGCCGTCCCCGCCGTTCCACGCGTGCACGGCGACGAGCTCGGCGCCCCGCAGGGCGGCTTCCTCCGCCGCGAACCGGAGAGCTTCGGCGGAGACGGGGGAACCGTCGACACCCACCACCACCGGGCCGTCCGAGCGGGGCGTGCCGCGAGCCACAAGCACGGGACCGGCCCCGTGCGTGGCCGTCTGGAGCGCCACCGACCCGATGAGCTCCTCGGTGTTGCCGAACATCGATTCGTACACGACCAGGGCCTTCATGGTGCGGCTCCGTTCAGGGCGTGGGGTACTTGGCGAGGATCTGCCGCAGCCGGTCCACGAACTTCAGGGACTCCTCGTGGTCGCGCTGCCAGACGTTGCGGCCGAAGATCAGCCCGGTGGCGCCGGCGGACATGGACTCGTGAGCCTTCTCGAACATGACCTCGTCGCTGGCCCGGCTGCCGCCGGACACCAGCACCATCGTCCGGTTGGCCGCGCGGACCACCGCGTCGATGGCGTCCTGACTGCTGAATTCGCCCGCGTAGTCGGCCGGCACCGCGGTGTGCTTCTCGGGGTGCGGGAAATTCACCTTGACCACGTCGGCGCCCAGCTCGCTGGCGACCCGGGCGGCGTAGTGCACCGCATAGAAGGAGTCCTTGCCGCCCTTGTGCTCGATGGCCTCACCGCGCGGGTAGGCCCACACGATCAGCGGCATACCGAGCCGCTGGGCCTCCTGGCGCACGACCCGGTACTGGGCGAAGTCGTCCTCCTGGGCGGGACTTCCGACGTACAGCGTGTAGCCGACCGCGTCCGCCCCCAGCCGTACGGCGTCCTCGACCGAAGCGTGCAGCGGGGACAGGGCCCGCGCGTCGCTGGGGATGTCGGTCTTGCCGTTGAGCTTCAGGATCAGCGGCACCTCGCCCGCGTAGTCCCAGTAGAACTTCTCGGCCAGGCCGATCTGGATGGCGATGCCGTTGAAGCCACCCTCCAGGGCCAGGCGCACGATGTAACGCGGATCCCCGGCGACCGGATCGGCGAAGAAGTCCCGGGGCCCGTGTTCGAGTCCCTGGTCGTACGGCAGGAACAGCGCCGTGCCGTTGCCGAGTCCGTGTTTGTAGAGAATCCGGTGCAGCCGAGCCCGCTTGCCCGCGCTCAGACCGCAGCTCGACAGTCGTAGCCGCGCACTCATGGGGGTCTCCTTTCCCTCGATCCCACCGTGCGTCCGCGTCGCGGCCCCGGGCAGGGCCGGACGTCCCGGCGGCGCCGCCTACCGGCCCGGTTCGATGACGTTCAGCGCGTGTTCGAGGGATTCGCCGTCATCACCGCCGTCTCGGGCCAGGGCGCGGCGGCGTCCGCCATGGCGTCGGCGATCGCGGCGTCGGCGTCGGACATGCTTCCCGTACGGTGGGCCAGGCGCCGGACGACAGTGGGCCGGTCGGCCGTGCACCGCAGCTGACAAAGGTCGCTGTGCGTCTCGACGGCCACCTGCCGGGCCGCCGCCCGATGCCGGGCCGCGATCCAGGACGCGTCGAGCACCACCGTCTCGCCGCGCCGGAGCAGGTCGCCCGCCCGCAGCAGCAGTTCCCGGTAGGTCCGGTCGGTCCACTCGCGGGTGTAGATGCCGTTCTGACAGGCGGCCGCGGCGCTCAGGCCGGGGGAGAGGCCGGCCATTTCCTTACGGACGCGGTCGCTGCTCAGCACGACAGCGCCGAGACGATCGGCGATCCCGCCGGCCAGGGTGGTCTTGCCGGTGGCCGGGCCACCACCGACGAGGATCAGGCGCACCGTGCCCGCGCGCAGGTGCCGCACGGTCAGATCGGTGTACGCCCGCACGTCCGCCCCGGCCGACGGGTCGCCCTGCGCGTGCCGCAGACAGGCCACCTTGGCCCGCACGAACGCCCGGTAGGCGATGTAGTGGTGCCGCAGCGGCGTCGTAGGGGGCAACGAACCACCCCGGCGGGACCTTAGGCACTGGTGACGTGATGTGCCGGGCGCTGCGATGGAGGCATCGGAACCGTAGGAGGTGTCGTCATGATGCACACCCGGACCTGGACGGTCGAGGTCACCATCAGCGAGTACGAGGACGAGCGCCGCACCCGGGCCGCGGCCGTGCTGCACACCGACTCCCGCACGCCGTTGCGTGGCGAGGGCGAGGCGCGCCGCCGCCCGGCCGACACGGAGGTGCCCGAGATCGGTGACGAGCTGGCCACCGCGCGGGCCCTGGCCGACCTGGCCTACAAGCTGCTCGACGTCACGGCCGGTGACATCGAGCAGTTCACCCATCGACCGGCCCATCTGTCGTCCTGACGCGACCGGCTCGGAGGTGATGACGATGCGTCGCCTGGTCGTTCTGGGCGCCGGGACCGCGGGCACGATGGTGGTCGACAAGCTGCGCCGCCGGCTGGCCCGCGCGGACTGGCTGATCACCGTGGTCGAGCCCCGGGACCAGCACTACTACCAGCCGGGCTTCCTGTTCCTGCCCTTCGGCGAGTACACCCCGGACCAGCTCACCCGGCCGGTGGCTCCGCTGATCAGTCCCGGCGTCGAACTGGTGCACGCCGAGGTCGACCGGGTCGTCACGACCGACGACCAGGTCGTGCTGGCCGACGGCCGGCGGGTGGACTACGACTACCTGGTGATCGCCACGGGCGTGTGCCCACGGCCGGAGCAGACCCCGGGTCTGCTCGACGGTGGGCATTGGCGCCGGACGATCTTCGACTTCTACACCTACGAGGGCGCGCTGGCCCTCGCGGAGGCCCTGGACCGCTTTGACGGCGGGCGCCTGGTCGTGCACATCACCGAGATGCCGATCAAGTGCCCGGTCGCCCCGCTCGAGTTCGCCTTCCTGGCCGACGAGTTCCTGCGCGGCCGCGGCATCCGGGACCGGACCGAGCTGGTGTACGCGACACCGTTGCCGGGCGCCTTCACCAAGCCGGTCGCCGCCGCCCGGCTGGGTTCGATGCTGGACGAGCGCAAGATCGCGATCGAGCCCGACTTCCTGGTGGAACGGATCGAGGACCGGTCGCTCGTCTCCTACGACGAACGCCGGATCCCCTTCGACCTGCTGGTCACCGTGCCCCTGAACATGGGTGCGGACTTCGTGGCCCGGTCGGGGCTGGGCGACGAGCTCAATCTCGTCCCGGTCGACCGGCACACGTTCCTGGCCAAGGGCCACGACAACATCTTCGCCATCGGCGACGCCAACGACATCCCGACGTCCAAGGCCGGTTCCGTGGCGCACTTCTCGGTCGACGTGTTCGCCCGCAACTTCACCGACCTCGCCGCCGGCAAGCCCATGACCGGACGGTTCGACGGGCACGCGAACTGCTTCGTCGAGTCGGGCCGGGGCCGGGGCCTGCTGATCGACTTCAACTACGACACCGAGCCGCTGCCCGGGACGTATCCCGTGCCCGGCGTCGGACCTTTCCGGCTGCTCGGCGAGTCGCCGGTCAACCATTGGGGGAAGCGGGCGTTCCGGTGGATGTACTGGAACCTGCTCCTGCCCGGACGGCCGCTACCCCTGCCGGCGCACATGTCGATGGCCGGCAAACACCAGCCCAGCACGAAGGAGTGAGCATCATGCCCGTCACCACGATCGCCGGGCGCGACATCCACGTCGATGACGAGGGATTCCTGACCGCGTACGAGGAATGGGACCCCGAGCTGGCCCGGAGTCTCGCCGGACGCATCGGCATCGAGCTGACGGACGCGCATTGGAAGGCGCTGACGTTCCTGCGCGAGGACTATGCCGCCCAGGGCGAGACCGCCACCCTGCGTCGCGTGTCCGTCGTCGGCGGCATCCCCACCAAGGAACTGTTCACGCTCTTCCCGAAGAAGCCGGCGAAGAAGATGGCCTACGTCGCCGGTCTGCCCAAGCCGCACGGCTGCGTCTGAACGGAGCACCACCATGTCCACGGATTTCGTACCGGAGCTCGTGCCGGATTTCGGCGCCGAGACGACCACGGACCGCAAGCTGGCCATCATCTGCTCGAAGGGCAACCTCGACATGGCCTACCCCGGGCTGGTGCTGGCCAACGCGGCTCTCGGTGAGGGCGTCGAGACCCACCTGTTCTTCACGTTCTGGGGCTTCGACATGATCACCAGGTCGCGGATGGCCCAGCTCAAGTTCACCATGCTCGGCAACACCGCCACCCACCTGCCGCAGGGGCTGGGCGGCCTGCCCGGCATGACGGCCGTGGCGACCCACCAGATGAAGAAGCAGATCTCCGGGATCGGGGTGCCGGAGGTTCCCGAGTTCCTCGACCAGATCGTCGCCTCGGGTGGCCACCTGTGGGCCTGCCGGATGTCGGCCGACATGATGCACCTGACCGAGGACGACCTCTACGAGGGCGTGGAGGACATCATCAGCGCCGCCGACTTCATCGAGAAGACCGACGGCGCCCAGTTGCTGTTCATCTGAGCGATGGACCGGGTGTGGGCCCGGCCGGTCCCGGGACCGGCCGGGCCCACGGCTCATCCGTGCGGAACCGGCTCGCTCTCTCCGGCCGGCGCGGCGACCGGCACCGGGATCACGACGACCGGGCACGCCGCCTTGCGGATGGCCTTCTCGCTGACCGAGCCCAGCACGGTGTGCCGCACCGCGCCGTGCCCGTGGCTGCCCAGCACGAGCAGGTCGGCGGACCGGCTGCACGTGCCGAGCACCTGCGCGGGTTCACCCTCGATCACTTCGGCGGCAACGGGGATATGCGAGCCGTACTTGGGGAGCATCGCCGCGATCTCGGTGTCGAGCAGCCGGGCGGCCGCCTCCTTGGCCTGCTGCGGGCTCGTCGCGAGAACCGGGCCGAACTCGACCCCGTCCCACGACCAGGCGATGACGGCCTGGACCGCACTGCCGCGTTCGCCCGCCTCGTGAACGGCCCATTCCAGGGCGCGGCGGCCACCTTCCGAGCCGTCCACGCCGACGACGATCAGATGACGAGTGGGCATGGTTTCACCTCCGTCGAGTTTCCTCCCACCGTGCTCCGGCGGAACCGGCCGGGAGCAGAGTCCAAAGTCCCCCGTCACGGTTCCCAGGGCCCTGCCCGTCGCGCCCGGCCGCGTCAACGCTGGAGACATGGAGCAAGCACTGGCGCCACCGGAACCGGTCGACGGCCGGCTGCCACCACCGGAGCTCTTCCGCGACCTGCGCACTTCGGCCGGGGGTCTCGGCGCGCGCGAGGCGGCACGCCGGCTCACCGTGTACGGCCCGAACCAGCTCACCCGGCGATCGCGGCCGCGCTGGCCGTCCCAGTTGCTCGCCCAGTTCACCCAGCCGCTGGCGCTGCTGCTCATGGTGGCCGCCGGGCTGGCCTGGCTGGGCGGCACGCCCTCGCTGGCGGTCGCGGTCGTGGCGGTCATCCTGCTCAACGCCGTGTTCGCGTTCGTCCAGGAGATGCAGGCCGAACGCGCTGTCGAGGCGCTGGCCGCCTATCTGCCCGCCACGGCGCGGGTGCTGCGCGACGGCGCGCCGGCCGAGATCGCCGCCGGGGATCTGGTGCCCGGCGACATCGTGGTGGTCGGCGAGGGAGACCGGATCTGTGCCGACGGCCGGCTGATCGACGGCAGCGTCACGGTGGACATGTCGGCGCTCAACGGCGAGTCCGTGCCGGCCTTCCGCTCGGCCGACGCCGAGGTGGTGGCCGGCCCGCTGCTGGAAGCGGGGGAGCTGGTCTTCAGCGGCACCGCCTGCGTCGCCGGCCAGGCTCACGCCCTGGTCACCCGGACCGGAATGCACACCGAGATCGGCCGGATCGCCGCGCTGTCGCAGCGCGGCCGCACCGAACCGAGCCCCCTCGAACGTCAGGTCCGCCGGGCCACGTGGGTCATCGCCGCGGTCGCGGTGGCGGCCGGGGCGGCCTTTCTCCCCATCGGCATCGTCGCCGGGCTCGGCTGGGCGGCCGCGATCAGCTTCGCCATCGGGCTGCTGGTCGCCAACGTGCCCGAGGGGCTGTTGCCGACCATCACCCTGGCCCTGGCGGCCGGCGTGCGTGACCTGGCCCGCGGCGGGGCGGTCGTCAAACGGCTGTCGGCGGTGGAGACACTGGGCTCCACCACGGTGATCTGCACCGACAAGACGGGCACACTGACCTGCAACCGGATGCAGGTGACCCGGCTCTGGCTGGCCGGGACCGAGTTCGCCGTCTCCGAGGCGTCGGGTGACCCTCGCGCGATGCGGCTGGCCCGCACCGCGGCGCTGTGCACCACGGCCGGCAACGGCGGCGCGCAGGACCCGACCGAGGTGGCTCTGCTGCGGCTGGCGGAGACCTTGGACGATCCCGTACGACCTCCGGACCGTGACCGGGAGCGGCGCGCGTTGTTCCCGTTCGACGCCCGGCTCAAGCGCATGTCCACCATCGACGGGGATGAGTTGCACGTCAAGGGCGCGGTCGAGTCGGTGCTGCCCCTGTGCGCCGACGTGCTCGGGCTCACGGGCGTCCTGGCCCTGTCGCCGGAGATCCGGAACGACCTCGCGGCGACGGTGGACCGGTACGCGTCAGCCGGCCTGCGGGTGCTGGCCCTGGCCGTCCGGCCCGTCGGACCGGGGCAACCGGCCGGCCGGGACGAGGCGGAGTCCGGACTGACCCTGCTCGGGCTGGTCGCGATGGCCGATCCGCCGCGTCCCCAGGTGGCCGAGGCGGTGGCGGCCGCGCACCGGGCCGGCATCCGGATCCACGTCATCACCGGTGACTACGGGCCGACCGCGGCCGAGATCGCGCGTCAGGTCGGCCTGCCCGGGCGCCGGATCGTCACCGGCGCCGAGGTGGAGCGGCTCAGCGACGCCGGCCTGGACCGGTTGCTCGCCGGTGACGACGAGATCGTCTTCGCGCGGTCCTCCCCGGAGGGCAAGCTGCGCATCTGCGAGGCCCTGCGCGCGGGCGGGCAGATCGTGGCCATGACCGGTGACGGGGTCAACGACGCGCCCGCGCTGCGACACGCGGACATCGGTGTCGCCATGGGCCGCTCCGGCACCGATGTCGCCCGCGAGGCCGCCACCATGGTCCTGACCGACGACAACTTCGCGACGATCGTGCGGGCCGTCGACTCGGGCCGCCGGGTGTTCGACAATCTGCGCAAGTTCGTGCTGTACATCTTCGCGCACGCCGTGCCGGAGGTCGTACCGTTCCTGATCTTCGCGCTGTCCGGCGGTGCGGTTCCGCTGCCGCTGACGGTGCTGCAGATCCTCGCGATCGACCTGGGCACCGAGACGGTGCCGGCGCTGGCGCTGGGCCGCGAACGGGCCGAGCCGGGAACCATGGAGCGGCCGCCACGCCCGCCCCGTGCCGGCGTCATCGACCGGCGTCTGCTGTGGCGGGCATGGGGCCTGCTCGGCGTCGTCTCGGCGGTGCTCGTGACGGGCGGGTTCTTCGCCGTTCTGTGGCGGGCCGGGTGGCATCCGGGTGACCCGGTCGGGCCCGGCTCGGCGCTGCATCACGCGTACCGCCAGGCGACCACGATGACCTTCGCCGGCATCGTCGCGTGCCAGCTGGGCACGGCGTTCGCGGCCCGCACCGACCACGCCTCCCTGCGCTCGATCGGCCTGTGGACCAACCGGCTGCTGCTGGCCGGTATCGCGTTCGAGCTGGTCTTCGCGGCCGCTCTGATCTTTGTGCCGCCGGTGCAGGCCGTTTTCGGCACGGCCGCCCTGGCCCTGTGGCAGGTGCTGCTCCTGCTGCCGATGCCCGTTGTCGTCTGGTCGGTGGACGAGCTCTCCCGGTGGCGCCGCCGCCGGGCGGCTCAGGACCCGCGGGACCGGGTCCTTCGGCCCTGCCGGGACCGGACCGGCGGCGAAACGCTGAGGGTATCGACGACAACAGGAGGACCACGATGACCTACCGCATCGCGATCAACGGTTTCGGCCGCATCGGGCGCAACTATCTGCGGCGGCTGACCGAGGAGAAGTTCCACGGATCCGGCCTCGAGGTGGTGGCGATCAACGACCTGTACGACGCGCCCACGCTCGCGCATCTGGTGGAGTACGACTCGACGTTCGGTCGCCTCGGCGCCGAGGTCGGTGTCGCCGACGACGACTTGATCGTCGGCCGGCAACGGATCCCGACGTTCCGGCGGCGTAGCCCGGAGGAACTGCCCTGGTCCGAGCTCGGCGTCGACCTGGTGATCGAGTCGACCGGCAAGCTGCGCTCGCGCGACGACGCGGCCCTGCATCTCAAGGCGGGCGCCGCACGTGTGCTCATCTCGGCCCCCGGCAAGGGCGTCGACGCGACTCTGGTGCCCGGTGTCAATGCCGACACCTACGACCCGGTGCGCCACCAGATCGTCTCCGCGGCCTCGTGCACCACCAACTGTGTGGCGCCGCTGGTCAAGGTGCTGCACGAGGCGTTCGGCATCGAGCGCGGCTATCTGACCACGGTGCACGCCTACACCAACGACCAGAACGTGCTGGACGCGCCGCACAAGGACCCGCGCCGGGCCCGCGCGGCCGCGGTCAACATCATCCCGACCAGCACCGGGGCGGCCAAGGCGGTCGGCCTCGTGCTGCCCGAACTGGCCGGACGTCTCGACGGCGTCGCCCTGCGGGTGCCGGTGGTGGACGGGTCGGTCAGCGACCTGACCCTCGAGTTCGTCACCGAGGTCACCGCCGAGCGGATCAACGAGGCGGTTGCCTCGGCCGCGGCGGGCCCGGGGCTGCGCGACATCATCCGGTACACCGACGCGCCGCTGGTCTCCTCCGACATCGTCGGCGATCCCGCCTCGTGCGTCTTCGACGCCCGGCTGACCCAGGCCCAGGGCCGGCTGGCCAAGGTGTTCGGCTGGTACGACAACGAGTGGGGCTACACCAGCCGCCTCGTCGACCTGACCCTGCAGATGGCCGGGCGGTGACGTCATGCGAGCCAAGGACATCATGTCGAGTCCCGTGCACACCGTCTCCCAGACGGCTCCGGTCGAGGCCGCGGCCGCCCTGATGACCGCCAAGTCGGTGACCGCCCTGCCGGTGGTCGACGACGACGGTCGTCTCGTCGGGATGGTCAGCGAGAGCGATCTGCTGTGGCACCGGGTGCCGTCCGACCCGACGGCGCAGCTGCGGCCCCGGCCCGACACCGATCCGGCCGACCGGCCGGGCATGGTCATGGAGGTGATGGCGACCTATCCGCTGGCCACCCGGCCCGACATGGACGTGGCCGACGTCGCCGAGGCCATGCTGGAGCACGACGTGCGCAGCCTGCCGGTGCTGGACGACGGAGCCGTGGTTGGCATCGTCAGCCGCCGTGACATCCTGCGGGCGATGGTGCGGACCGACGCGGCGCTGGCGGCGGAGGTGCAGCACCGGCTCGACGAGTACAGCGACGGCGGATCACGCTGGACGGTGGCTGTCGAAGCAGGAGTCGTCACCGTCACCGGGGACTACGACGACGAGACCGAGCAGGCGGTCGTCATGGTGCTGGCACGGACGGTGCCCGGCGTCGCCGCGGTGCGCACCGGCCAGCCGTCGGCTTCGTGAGCACATACGAACGGGGGTGGCGCCGAGCGGCGCCACCCCCGTTCGCGTGGTCACCGGTGCCGGGTGATCAGCACCGGGCAGGCGGCAAGCCGGAGCAGGTGCAGGCCGGTCGATCCCAGCAACGCGGCCCGGACCGGGCCGCGGCCGCGGCTGCCCACCACCATCAGCCGGGCACCGGCGGAGGCGTCGACCAGAGCCGGCGCCGCGTCGTCATCCACCAGGCGCACCTCGACGGCCACCTGCGGATACTTCTCGCTCCAGGGCGCGACGTCGCGTTCAAGCCGGGCCCGCCCGGCCGGGTCCGCTCCGCCGGCCCGCACCACGACCAGACGACTGCCGCGGCCGGCCGCCGTCTCGAAGGCGTCGGCCAGCACGGGCCCGGCCGCGGGGGAGTCGTCGACGCCCACCACGACCGGCCCGTCGGCGGCGGCGCGGCCCCGCACGACGGCGACCGGACACGACGCGTGACCGGCGACGCGCTCGCTGACCGAGCCCAGGAGCATGCCTGCGAACCCCCCTCGGCCGCGGTGTCCGAGCACCACGAGCTGGGCATCGCGGGCGGCGTTCGTCAGGCACTCCGCCGGACGCCCGAGCAGGGTGTCCGACCGGACGGAGAGTTGCGGCGCGATCTCCGCGGCCCGGCGCGCCGCGGCCGCGACCAGGGCGTTGCCCGAGGCCCAGACCACCTCGACGTAGGTGTGGCCGGGGAGCTCGCTGGAATCGACCGGATGCCACTCGAGGACGTGGACGATGCGCAGCGGTGCGTGGCGGCGCTGGGCCTCGTCGACCGCCCACACCAGGGCGGAGGCGGCGGGATCGGCGCCGTCGAGGCCGACGAGAACGGGACGGGAGGTCATGACCGGCTCCGTCCGTCAGCGCGCGGTCTCGTGCGCGACCACGACCGGGCAGGTGGCGTGGCGCAGCAGATGCTGACTCACCGAGCCGAGCAGCAGACCCCGCAGCGAGCCGCGTCCGTGGGTGCCCACCACGAGCAGTCCCGCGGTGCGGCTCTCGTCGGTGAGCATCGCCGCCGGGTGCTCGACCACCGCATGGGTGACGACGTGCACCTGCGGATACTTCTCGCGCCAGCCGGCGACCAGCTCGTCGAACGAGCGGCGCGCGCCGGCGCGAACGCGTCCCGCCGAGAACGGCGTGGCATCCCACATCCCGACGACCGGTGGCCAGGCCCGGATCACCCGCAGCTTCTGGCCGTGAGCCGCCGCGTGGTCGAAGGCGAACGCGAGGACGGCGTGCGACGAGGCCGACTCGTCGATGCCGGCGACCACGGGACCATGCGCGTCCGGGCGTCCGCGGACCACCACGACGGGGCAGCGCGCGTGGGCGCTGACCGCGACGCTGACCGAACCGAGCAGACCGGATACGGCGCTGTATCCGTGGGAACCCACGACGATCAGGTCGGCGCCGGTGGAGCGGTCGATCAAGGTCAGGGCGGCGCCGGCGTCCACCGTCGTGGCGGTCACGGTGACCTCGGGATGGGTCTCGGCGGCCGACGCCAGGGCCTTGGTCAGGGCGTCGTCGATCCCGTGCCGGATCTGCTCCTCGGGCAGGATGACGGGCGACGGAATCATCGAGGCCGCCGGCGCCCAGGCCGGCCACTCGTAGGCGTACAGGAACTGCACCGACGCCCCGGTCCGGGCCGCCTCGTCCAGGGCCCATCCGGCGGCGAGCCGCGCTTGCGGTGAACGGTCGTACCCGACGAGGATCTTCTTTCTGGTCATGACGGCCTCCTTCCGAGGCGTTACGCGGCGCGAAGGGCGCGCAGCGTGGGGTCCGGTTCGGTGCCGGTCGGCGCGAGGCGCAGCTTGGCGTCCACCGCGACGACGCCACCCGGGCCGGCGAGCACGGGGTTGAGATCGAGTTCGGCGATCGCGGGAAAGTCCTCGGCCAGCCGGCCGACGCGCAGCAGCAGGTCCTCCAGCGCCGCCGTGTCGACCGGCTCCGCGCCGCGGTACCCGGTGAGCAGGGGCGCCCCCCTGAGACTGCGCCACATCCGGCCGGCGTCCAGATCGGTCATCGGCACCAGACGCAGCGCGTGGTCGCCGAGCAGGTCGGTCTGGACACCGCCGAGGCCCAGCAGAACCACCGAGCCGAACAACGCGTCGTGCGTGACTCCGGCGACCAGTTCCACCGGCTCGGTCCGCTGCCGCTGCACCAGCGCCCCGGTTCCCGGCCGCCCGGCGGCGCACACCGTGCCGTACGCGCGGCGGACCTGATCCGGATTGCTCAGGCCGAGACACACACCCTGGACGTCGGTCTTGTGCACCAGGTCGGGATCGGCTGACTTGAGGACCACCGGGTAACCGATGCGGTCGGCCGCGATCACCGCCTGGTCGGCCGACAAAGCCGGCCACGCCGGTTCCAGGCTGATGCCGTAGGCGGCGAGGATCTGGCTCGTGAGTTCGTAACTCTGCCAGCCGCCACCGGCCGCCAGCGCGGACTCGACCAGCGCCCGGGCCGGCCCGGTACGGATGTCCGGCAGGTCCGCTCGGCCACCCAGCGGCTGCCGGCGCCACTCCGCGTACCGGGACGCGTGGGCCAGCGCGCGGACGGCCTTTTCCGGCAGGTCGTACACGGGCGCCTTCCGCCGGCCGAGGCCGAAGGTGGGTTCCGGGAGGCCGATCGCGGCGACGGCGACACTCAGGTCCGGGTGGCGGTCGGCCACCGAGCCGAGTGCGGCGAGGATCCCGGCCGCGTCGTTGGCGCGGGTGCCGATCACCACCAGCAGAAGCATGTCGGCCTCACCGGAGCCGGCCACCGTCGCGACCGCCTCGGCGAACGCGGCCGGGGACGCTCCCGCGCCCAGGTCGACCGGGTTGTCCGGGCCCGCGGCCGCGCCGGCCACCGAGGCCACCTGGTCACGCACCGCGGCGCTCAAGGGCGGCACCGTGAGACCGGCCGCCTCGGCGGCGTCGGCGGCCAGCACGTTCAGGCCACCCGCGTTGCCGACGACGGCGAGCCGGGGGCCGGTCGGCAAGGGCTGGTCGGTCAGCATGCGGGCGGCGTCCATGAGTTCGCCCAGGCCGTCCGGGCGGACGACACCGGCCTGGGCGAACAGGGCGTCCACGGTCGCAGCCGGAGCCGCGGCGGCCGCGGTGTGCGACGCGCCCGCGCGCCGCCCCGAGTCCGACCGGCCGCTCTTGATGGCGAGCACCGGCTTGCGGCGGCTCAGGGCACGCACCGTCCGGGCGAACTTGCGGGGATTGCCGAACGACTCGAGATAGAGGGCGACCGCCCGGGTGGCGGGGTCGTCGTACCAGTAGGCGATGAGGTCGTTGCCGCTGACGTCCGCCTTGTTGCCCAGGGAGACGAAGCTGGAGACTCCGTGACCGGAGCGCCGGGCATCCTCCATGACCGCGATGCCGACGGCGCCCGACTGGGCGGCCACGGCCAGACCACCGGCGCCCGGGGCGGCCGGCGCGAAACTGGCGTTCAACCGGACCTGGGGATCGGTGTTGACGACACCCAGGCAGTTGGGGCCGACCACGCGGATCCCGTTGCGGCGCGCGAGCTCGACCAGTTCGTGCTGCCGCTCGCGGCCGTCCGGTCCGGTCTCCGCGAACCCCGCGCTGAGCACGACGGCCGCCCGCACCCCGACCGCGGCGCCGTCGGCGAGAACCCCGGGGACGTCAGCCGCCGGCACGGCCACGACCAGCAGGTCGACCGGTGGCGGAAGCCGGCGCACCGAGCGGCAGGCGGCGATCCCGGCGACGTCGCGTCCGCTGCGGTTGACGACGTGGAGCCGGCCGCTGAAGCCGTACTCGCGCAACGCGCGTGCGGTCTCGTGGCCGACACCCCCGGCCCGGTGACCGGCCCCCACGACGGCAACGGAGCGGGGCGACAGCAGCGCACTCAGGGAAGCCCGTTCGGCCGTGCGGTCGCGCATGTCCACGGCGGACGACGGCTCGCCGGTGCCGACGTCGAACCCGACGTCGACGATGCCGTCGTCGAACCGCGACCAGGCGTGTGCGTCCAGGTCCCGCGCGACGCGCAGCATGGCCATGTTGCCCGGCAGCACCTCTCCGACCAACTGACGGATGCCTTCCTGGCGGGCCAGCGCGGTGAGGTGTTCCAGCAGCAGCGTGGCGATGCCGCGGCCGTGGTGGACGTCGGCGACGAAGACCGCGAACTCGGCCTGATGGCCGGTGTCGTCGGTGCGGTCGCACGCCGCCACACCGATCACGTCGTCGCCGTCGAGGGCGAGGACGGCGAGGTGCCGGGTGCTCTGCGGCCGGCAGAGCCGGTCGACCTCGACGTCCAGGGAGGGCCCGCTCGGCGCGGCGAAGAACCGGAGCCGAAGACTTTCCGGGCTGCCCGCGCGATAGAGGGCGCTGAGCCCCGGGCGGTCGTCCGGCCGCACCGGCCGGACCGCGATGATCCCGCCGTCCGAGGTCAGGACGTCGGTGGCGGTGCCGGTGTCGCTGCGGTACATGACCTTCTCCGTTCAGGAAGGCGGGGCCGGCCAGGGCCGGCGCTTCTCACTTGCGCGAGCGGCGGGGAGTTCCTTCCACGACGAGCGGGTGCGCCCCCAGCAGGCGGGCCCACCACGGCCGGGGCGCCCCGGGCCGCACCCGGGGGCGGCCCGCGCCCCGCACGCTGACCCAGCCGCCGGGGCCCATGGTGACCGGGCCGACCGCCGGCCGGCGCGCGGTCACCGCCGCGGTGGCCGCCGCCACGACGACGGCGGCCGACAGGGTCAGCAGCGCGCCGCCCAGCCGGGTCAGGTCGACCACGGGGCGGTACACCACGCCGTCGTGGGTGACGATCCAGGCACCCACGGCACGTTCGCCGTCCAGGACAGGTACGACCGTGGCCGCCGGCGGGACAGGCGCCGGCACCGGCCGGGTCGCGACTGTTGTGCTCATTGCCGTACCCCCTTCATCGGCTGTCGGACGTGGACGCGTCCCCAGCCGCTCGGCCGGCTTCCAGGCGGGCGATCGGCACCCGGAACGGGGAGCAGGACACGTAGTCGAGGCCGGCGTCGTGGAAGAAGCGGACCGAGGCCGGATCGCCGCCGTGCTCGCCGCAGACGCCGACGGTCAGCCCGGGGCGGGCGGCCCGGCCGCGGGTCACCGCGATACGGACCAGCTCGCCGACGCCCTCGGAGTCGATCGTCTCGAACGGCGAGACGCCGAAGACACCCAGCTCGAGGTAGCGGCCGAAGAACGCGCCCTCCACGTCGTCGCGGGAGAAACCCCACGTCATCTGGGTCAGGTCGTTGGTCCCGAACGAGAAGAACTCGGCGGCACCGGCGATCTGCCCGGCGATCAGGGCGGCCCGGGGGACCTCGATCATCGTGCCGATCCGGATCGGCGGCGCGCCGGGCACGCCGGCCAGTACGGCCTCGGCCTCCGCCCGTACGGTCTCCAGCTCCTGCACGGCACCGACCAGCGGCACCATGACCTCCGGCCGCGGGTCACCGCCGGTCGCGACCCGGGCCGCCGCCGCCTCGGCGATCGCCCGGACCTGCATGGCGAACAGGCCGGGGATGACCAGCCCGAGCCGCACGCCGCGCAGACCCAGCATCGGGTTGGCCTCGTGCATGCGACGGACGGCGGCCAGCAGCACACCGTCGCGCCCGGCGTCCCGGCCGAGGGCCTCGGCGCGGGCGACCCGGGCGGTCAGTTCCTCCAGGGGAGGCAGGAACTCGTGCAGCGGCGGGTCGATGAGCCGGATCGTGACGGGCAGGCCGTCCATCGCGGCGAACAGCTCCTCGAAGTCCGCGCGTTGCAGCGGCAGCAACGCCGCCAGCGCCTGCGCGCGACCGGCGTCGTCCTCGGCCAGGATCAGCCGTTCGACCAGCACCCGCCGGTCGCCCAGGAACATGTGCTCGGTGCGGCACAACCCGACGCCGGTCGCGCCGAAGCGGCGGGCGCGGGCCGCATCCGGGCCGGTGTCGGCGTTGGCGTGCACCCCGAGCGTCGCCGTGTGATCAGCGTGGATCATGAGCCGTTCGACCGCGGACAGCAGCGGGTCGCCGTGCGCCGTCACCTCCCGCTCGAAGTAGCGCACCACCTTGGACGCCCGCACCGGAACGGCGCCGGCGTAGACGCGGCCGGTGGACCCGTCGATGGAGATGGTGTCGCCGGCCGACAGCGTCCGGCCGTTGATGCTCACCACGCCGTCGCCGATGCGCAGCTCGTCGGCGCCGCACACGCAGGTCTTGCCCATACCCCGGGCGACCACCGCGGCGTGTGAGGTCTTGCCGCCCCGGCTGGTCAGGATGCCCTGGGCGGCGATCATGCCGGGCAGGTCGTCCGGGTTGGTCTCGCGCCGCACCAGGATGACCGGCCCGATGGCCGCGGCGGCCTGGGCCGAGTCGAAGACGATCGCGCCCACGGCCGCGCCCGGCGAGGCCGGCACGCCGGTCGTCAGCGGCGTCCCGGCCGCCTCCTCGTCGAAGCTCGGGAACATCAGCTGAGCCAGTTGCTCACCGCTGACCCGTTGCAGTGCCTCGTCGAGGGTGATGGTGCCCTCGTCGACCAGTTGTGCGGCGATGACGAAGGCGGCCGCGGGCGTGCGCTTGCCGACCCGGGTCTGCAGCATCCACAGCTTGCCGTTCTCGATGGTGAACTCGATGTCGCACAGGTCCCGGTAGCGCTGCTCGAGACGTTCCATGATCGACAGTAGTTGCCGGTAGCTCGCGGGATCGATCGTGCCCAGTTCGGCCAGCCCGACGGTGTTGCGGATGCCGGCGACGACGTCCTCGCCCTGGGCGTTGCTCAGGTAGTCGCCGTAGACGCCGCGCCGGCCGGTGGCCGGGTCGCGGGTGAAGGCCACGCCGGTGCCGGAATCCGGTCCGCGGTTGCCGAAGACCATCGCCATGACGTTGACCGCGGTCCCCAGCTCCTGCGGGATGCGCTCCTTGCGCCGGTAGACCCGGGCACGTTCGGCGTTCCACGACCGGAACACCGCCGTGATGGCGAGGAAGAGCTGTTCGTGCACCGACTGCGGGAAGTCGCGCCCGGTGTGGCCGTGGAAGACCTTCTTGTACGCGGTCACGAGCTCGCGTAGTTGCGGGGCGCTCAACTCGGCGTCGGAATGCACCCCGGCGGCGTCACGGGCGTGCGCCAGTTCGGTCTCGAAGTCGCCGCCCGGCACGTCGAACACGGTGCGGCCGAACATCTGGATCAGGCGGCGGTACGAGTCCCAGGCGAACCGCTCGTCCGACGTGCGCCGCGCCAGCCCGGCCACGGTGGCGTCGTTCAGTCCGATGTCGAGGATCGTCTCCATCATGCCCGGCATGGAGAACTTCGCGCCCGAGCGTACCGACAGCAGCAGCGGGTCGCCCGGGTCCCCGAAGGATTTGCCGATCTTGCCCTCCACCAGCCGCAGATGGTGCTCCACCTCGGCCGGCAGGGCCTCGGGCATCGATCCGGTGTGCAGATACTCGCGGCAGGCGTCGGTGGTGACGGTGAAGCCGGGCGGCACCGGCAGTCCCATCCGGGTCATCTCGGCCAGGTTGGCGCCCTTGCCACCGAGCAGGTCCTTGAGGTCCTTGTTGCCCTCGACGAAGTCGTACACGTATCTGCTCATCACGGGTCGCACCCCTCTCGTTTCTCCAGTGGTAGCCCGGCTGAGGGCCTGCCCTGTAGGGCCGGACGTCCCTACTCGACGGGCCGGGCCACGACGAGGGTGAGCAGCGAGACCCCTGACAAGGAGGACAGCCATGAAGGGACTTGTGTACGGCGGCCCGGGTGCGCGGGAGTGGGCGGAGATCCCCGACCCCGTGATCGCCGATCCCCGTGACGCGATCATCCGCGTGGACGCGGTGACCATCTGCGGGACGGATCTGCACATCCTCGGCGGGGACGTGCCCGAGGTCGCGGCCGGGCGGGTGCTGGGGCACGAGGCCGTCGGCACCGTCGTCGAGACGGGCGGCGGCGTGGCGGCCCTGGCCGAGGGCGACCGGGTGCTCGCCTCCTGCATCTCGGCGTGCGGTGTCTGCCGTTACTGCCGGCAGGGTGCGTACGGGCAGTGCCTGGGCGGCGGGGGCTGGATCCTCGGCCACCTCGTCGACGGCGTGCAGTCGGAGTACGCCCGGATCCCGTACGCGGATCTGTCGACGTACAAGCTGCCGGACCAGGTCACCGACGAGGCGGCCGTGCTGCTGGCCGACATCCTGCCCACCTCGTACGAGGTCGGGGTGCTCAACGGCCAGGTCCGCCCGGGTGACACCGTCGCGATCGTGGGCGCGGGCCCGATCGGTCTCGCGGCGGTCCTGACCGCGCGGCTCTACTCACCGGCGCACATCGTCGTGATCGACAAGGCCGAGACCCGTCTGCAGGCGGCCAAGCTGTTCGGCGCCGACACCACGGTGACCGCCGGAACCCAGGATCCCCTCGCGGCCGTGCAGGCCCTCACCGGCGGGCTCGGCGCGGACGTGGTGATCGAGGCGGTCGGCGTCCCCGACACCTTCGAGCTGTGCACCACGCTCGTGCGTCCCGGCGGCCGGGTCGCCAACATCGGGGTGCACGGCAAGCCGGCCACCCTGCACCTCGAGGACCTGTGGATCCGCAACGTGACCATCACGACCGGGCTGGTCGACACGTTCTCCACCCCGCGGCTGCTCGACATGCTGGTCGCCGGTCAGCTCGACGCCGGACCGATGATCACGCACCGGTTCGGCTTCGGTGACTTCATGCACGCGTACGACGTCTTCGCCGACGCCGCGCACACCGGCGCTCTCAAGGTCGTGGTGTCGCGATGAAGCCCTGGACGCTGGTCGCCGCCGCTGTCGGAGTGGCGGCGGCCGTGGCCACCTCGCCGCCGGTCCGGCGGTACTGCCTGACCTGGGGCGCGTCGGCCGAGGAGGCATCCGCGGCACTGCCCGGCGACGACCTGCTCCCGGTCGCCGCCGTGCAATCCACCCGGGCGATCGCCATCGGCGCCGAACCGTGGGCCGTGTGGCCGTGGCTCGTGCAGATGGGCAGCGGTCGTGGTGGGGCGTACACGTACGACTGGATCGAGAACCTGTTCGGCCTGGACATGCACAGCGCCGACGAGATCCGGCCCGAGTTCCAGAAGCTGGCCGTCGGCGACACGCTGCCGTTGAGCCCGGACCAGCCGCCCATGCGGGTGGAGATCTGCGAGGAGAACCAGACGCTGGTCTTCCGGTCGGCCGACGGCGTGTGGGTCTGGGCTTTCGTGCTGCGTGCCCGGGACGGCGGGACCCGCCTCATCAGCCGGAACCGGATCAGCCCACCGGACCGCCGCTTCTTCTACGACCTGCTGATGGCGCAGGGGAGTCTGGTCATGGAACGCAAGATGCTGCTCGGCATCCGGCAGCGGGCCGAAAAACTTCAGGTGGCGGGTCTTTCGGCCCTGACCCGTGCGGTCGTGAGTTCCTAACGTCGTCGGCAGAGCGAGGAGGGACTGGGATGAGGACCTGGATCGTGGACGACGTGATGACGACCGAGGTGGTCACCGCCGGGCCGTCCGCCTCCTACCGGGAGCTGGTCGACCTGCTGGCCGGCCACCGCGTCAGCGCCGTTCCGGTGACCGACGAAGGGCATCACGTCATCGGTGTGGTGTCCGAGACCGACCTGCTGCGCAAGATCGAGTACGGGGGTGACGAGGACCCCCGGCTGTTCGAGGGACGTCGCCGGCGCGGCGGGCGGGCCAGAGCGCTCGCCGACACGGCCGACGGTCTCATGAGCAGCCCGCCGGTCGTCGTCATGTTGGGTACGCCGATCGCGACCGTGGCCCGCATGATGGACGCCGAGGAGGTGAAGCGGCTTCCGGTCGTCGACGACGCCGACCGGCTCGCCGGCATCGTCACCCGCGGCGATCTGCTGCGCGTGCACCTGCGTCCGGACAGTGAGATCGGTGCGGACGTCCGGTCCGAAGTGTTCCAGGCCCTCCTCGCCGGCCGCCTCGAGGCCGTGAGCATCGACGTGCAGAAGGGTGTGGTGACCGTGGCCGGCCACGCCGACCGGTGGTCGACCACCGATCTGGTCGAACGCATGACCCGTCAGGTGCCGGGCGTGGTCCGGGTCGTCGACGAACTGGACTTCGATTACGACGATCGCCAGATCCTCGTGCCGGCCCGGCTCTACGGCGAGGCGTGAGCCGCCGCCATGACGTCGTTGAGTGTTTTCGACCTGCTGAGCCTGCACAGCTTCGTCGCCGACCTGCCCAGCGGCTGGCTGCACCGGTTGGCGACGGCGGGCCGGCCGGTTCTGCACCCGGCCGGCACGCGGCTGTTCCGGGAGGACGCCGTCGCCGACCGCTTCTGGCTGCTGACCGGCGGAGTGGTCGCGATCGACTTTCACGTTCCCGGCCGCGGCGACATCGTGGTCGAGAGGGTCGGCGCGGGCGACGTGCTCGGCTGGTCGTGGTCGCGGCCCCCGCACCGCTGGCGTTTCGGCGCGATGATCGCCGAGGACATGCGCGCCGTCGAGCTGGACGCGCGTGTGGTGCGCGAGCTGATGGTCGAGACGCCCGATCTGGGCCTGGAGTTCGGTGGCCGGCTCCTGGACGTGGTGGCCCGGCGGCTGCAGGCGGCCCGCCACCGCCTGGTCGAGCTGTACGCCTACCCGTCCGGCCCGCACTGACAGGACACAGGTCTCTGTCCCGGTCCGGCGACCCGGCGCACGCTGGCCTCATCGACCGTCGTCCGTCCTCCTCGGAGGTCACCATGTCCCTCAACGCCGTCCAGCAACGCGAAACTCCGGGCGCGCAGCGCACCGGGTACGCCGTCGCGGCCGTTGTCAACGGCGCCCTGCTGCTGCTGGTCAACTGGTGGCCCGGTTGGCAGGCCGTGCCGTTCCTGACCGTCGAGACCGAGCGTGTGCTGACGCTGGTCAACCTCTCGCTGCTGGCCGGCGTCGTCGCGAACCTGCTTTACCTGCTCCGCCCGGCGTCGTGGGTGGTGCCGGCGGGCGGGCTCGTCACCACCGGCATCGGCCTGGTCGTCCTGGTCCGGATGTGGCAGGTCTTCCCGTTCGACCTCGGCGCCGGCTCGTGGTGGAACGTAGTGGTGCGCGTGCTGCTGGTGGTGGCCATGGCCGGGTCGGTCATCGCCCTTCCCGTGCAGCTCGTCTCACTGGCCGGTCGTCTCCGCCTGCGGTGAGGCCGGCGACCGGTCCAGAAGAGTGCGGGTCCACTCGCCGATCGCGGCCCAGTCCCGCAGGTCCCGGCGCTCCGACCGGCCCCGCCGCCGGGGGTCGGCCCCGCCGAACAGGCCGACCGCGACCGGCGTCAGCCACGGCACGGCGGCCAGGGCCCGATGCAGTTGCTCCCAGCTGCGGTGCCAGGCCTCCTCGTCGTCGCGGCGGGGGCCCAGGGCGAAGACGGCGACCGGAACCGTGCCCAGGTCCGTTCGGTGCCGCTTGAGGAAACGGCGCGCGTCACGATGCCAGCGTCCCGAATACAGGGGTGCGCCCAGCACGATCAGACCGTAGCCGTGCAGGCGGCCGGCCACGGCATGCGCGGGCACGACTTCGATCGGACGACCGGCGTCGTGGGCCAGCGTGCCGATGAGGTCGGCCACCTCCCGCGTCGAGCCGTTCTTGGTGGCATAGGCGACGAGGACGCGGGTGGGGAGCGTGGACATGATCATCCTCTCGGTCCGTTCACCGTGCGTACGCCTGCAGCGCCGTGAGCAGCGCGGTGAGCCCGGCTTTGGCGTCGGCGAAGAGCATCGCCGTCCGGGGTTCGGTGTAGAGCTCGTTGTCGATCCCGGCGTATCCGTGCCCGAGGGATCGCTTGATGACGATGACGCTTTTGGCCTTGTCGACGTCGAGGATCGGCATGCCGGAGACGGGGTTGCCGGGTCGTCGGGCGGCGGGGTTGGTCACGTCGTTGGCGCCGATGACGAGGGCCACGTCCGTACGGGGGAATGCGGGGTTGCTCTCTTCGAGGTCTTGAAGTTGCTCGTAGGGGGCGTTGGCCTCGGCCAGCAGCACGTTCATGTGCCCTGGCATGCGTCCGGCGACCGGGTGGATCGCGTAGGTCACTTCGACGCCGTGGGAGGTGAGGGCCTGGGCGAGGGCGACTGCTTCGTGCTGGGCTTGGGCGGCGGCGAGTCCGTAGCCGGGGACGATCATGACCTTTGCCGCGTACGCGAGTTGGATCGCGGCGTCGTCGGCGGTGATCTCGCGTACGGCTGCGGACCCGGCCCCCACCGCGACCGTGACGGCGTCGCCCGTGCCGTAGCCACCCGCGATGATCGCGCTGATGGGCCGGTTCATGGCGTCGGCCATGAGCTTGGTCAGGATCGCGCCGGCCGCTCCGACCAGGGCGCCGGCGATGATCAATGGCGTGCTCTCCAGGACGAAGCCGGCCATCGCCACTGCCGTGCCGGTGCAGGCGTTGAGCAGGGAGATGACGACGGGCATGTCGGCTCCGCCGATCGGCAGGGTGAGCAGCACCCCGGCCGCCAGGGCGCAGGCCGCGACGCCGTAGAGGGCGGTGACCGGCGCGTCGAGGCCGATGACCAGCACCCCCAGGCCGGCGGCGACCACAGCGAGTCCGGACACGGCGGCGCGGCCCAGCGGGACCGTGATCGGGCGGCCCGGCACCCGGCCGGCGAGTTTGCCCGAGGCGATCAGGGAGCCGCTGAACGTGAGCGCCCCGATCAGCACGTCGAGTACGCCGGTGACTTCGGCCTGGGTGGAGGCCGGGCGGTCGCCGAGTGCGATCAGGGCGGCCGCGCCGCCGCCGACGGCGTTGAACAGGCTGACGAGTTGGGGCATGGCGGTCATCCGGACGACGCGCGCTGCGATCAGACCGGCCGCGGTGCCGCCGGCCGCACCGAGGCCCAGGGCCCAGGCCGCCCACGCGTCGACCTGTCCGCCTTTGATCAGTACGGCGAGGGTGGTCAGGATCGCGACGCCCATGCCGGCGGCGGAGACCTGGTTGCCGCGGCGGGCGGTGGCGGGCGCGTTCATCAGGTGCAGCCCGATCACGAAGGCGGTCGCGCAGAGCAGGTAGATCAGGTGGACGACGGTGTCGAAGCCGCTCATGACCGGCTCCGGAACATGGCGAGCATGCGGTCGGTCACCACATAGCCGCCGGCCACGTTCATCGCGGCGAAGAACGCGGCTACGGCCAGCAGCGCATAACCGGCCGGGGTGGAGATCGAGGCGGCCAGCAGCATGACCCCGACCAGCACGACGCCGTGGATCGCGTTGGCGCCGGACATCAGCGGCGTGTGCAGGGTGGCCGGCACCTTGCTGATCACCTCGAAGCCGACGAGCAGGCCGAGCGTGAAGACGGTCAGATCGGCCAGCAGCAGCGGGCTCATGAGGGGGCTCCCGCCCGGTCGGCGAGCGCGGCGAGCACCCGCGGATGAATCACCTGTCCGCCCTCGCTGACGACGACGGCCCGGAGGATTTCGTCGTCGCGACCGGGATCCGGCACGCCGTCCGGCATCAGCAGTCCGAGGAGGGCGAGCACGTTCCGCGCGTACGCGGTCGAGGCCGCCGCCGGCACGGTCGCCGCGAGCTCCGGGGCCGTGATCACGGTGACGTCACCGACGAGACGACGGGTGGCCGCCGGCACGCCTTCGACGTTGCCGCCGAGGTCGACCACCACCGATCCCGGTCTCATGGCGTACAGGGCCGCCTCGGTGACGAGCAGCGGCGACCGCCCGCCGGGAACCCTCGCCGTCGTGATCACCACGTCGAACCGGGGGACGACGCCGGTCAGCGCGTCCCGTTGCCGGTCGGCCTCGTCGTGGAGCAGCGTCCGGGCGTACCCGTCGTCGGTGCTCTGCGCCTGGCCGAGGTCGAGAACGGTGGCCCCGGTCGAGGCGATGTCCGCCTGCGCGGCCGCCCGCACGTCGTATCCGGTCACCCGCGCGCCGAGGCGCCGCGCGGTGGCGATGGCCTGGAGCCCGGCGACCCCGGCCCCGACGACCAGCACCTGTGCGGGGCGGGTGGTGCCGGCGGCCGTGGTCAGCATCGGGAAGAACCCCGGGTACGTCTCGGCGGCCAGCACCGCCGCCTTGTAACCGGCCACGTTGGCCTGCGAGGTGAGCGCGTCCATCGGCTGGGCGCGGCTGAGGGTGCGGGGGAGCAGGTCGAGACTGACCGCGGTGACACCGGCGGCGGCGAGCTGGTGCACCGGTCCGGGGTCGTCGAGCGGGTCGAGCTGCCCGACCAGCACCTGACCGGGCCGGCACCGGGCGGCGGCATCCGGCGGGAGGCGCAGGCAGAGCAGCACCTCGCTGTCGTCGTACACCCGCTCGCGGGAGACGACCGAGGCGGCGGTGTACGCGTCGTCGGCGAAGAAGGCCGCCTGGCCCGCCCCGGCCTCGACCAGCACGCGGGCGTCGCGGCCGGCGAGGGTCCGGGCGGTGTCCGGCGTGAACGCCACCCGGCGTTCGTCGTCCGCGGTCTCGCGCAGCACTCCGACCGATGTCATCGTCGTCTCCCGTCCGGTCGCGGAGCCGCCCGGCCGGTCGGGCCGGGCGGCTCGGTGCGGTTCGCCGTGTCAGATGAGCCAGCGGTTCTTCTGCACGATTGGCAGGGCGGCCCACCATTTGCCCAGGCCCCATGTGTGCCCGGCGTAGGTGAGGGCCAGCACGACCGCCGCGACCCCGTAGATGAAGTGGTAGTCGGTGATCGGGTTGGTCGACATGCTCGGCTCGCCGCCGGTGGTCGTCTTGTCCAGCGGCCACTCGGCCGCCCACATCAGGGCCATCATGAGCACCGCGGCGCCCGCGGCCAGGCGCAGCCCGATGCCGAGAACGAGCGCGAGACCGATGCCGAGCAGGCCCAGCATGAACAGCCAGTCCGCCCAGGCGTCGCCGGCGATGTTGTGGAAGAAGCCGTCGAACGGGCCGACGTCCACACCGGACAGGAAGCCCTTGGTCGGCGATCCGCCGTTGATCCAGGCGCGCGCCGACGGGGTCGCGAAGCCCCAGCCGAATGTCTTGTCGAAGAAGGCCCACAGGAACACGAACCCCGTGGAGATGCGCAGGAAGGCCAGCGCACGAGCAGCGGTGTGGGTGAGCATGGAGCCGGGTGCCTCGACCTTTTCGAGGTGGGCGGCCGGGCCCCGGCCGGTGGTGGTCATGGTGTCCTCCTCAATGGATTTCGTACCTTCGACCCTGCCGGACCGGCGCGCTCAGCACCTGAGCCCAAGCGCCTGAGTCGCACAGGTCCAAAGTCCCTAACCCCGGCCCGGACGGGCATCGGCCGGGAAGCGTTCCGGCCCGCGGGTGGCCATCTCCTCGTACACCTGCCAGCGCTGGTCGACGGCCTCCTGCGCCAGCGCCGCCAGCCGGTCCGCCTCGGCCGGGTCGGTGTCGCGCAGCCGGCGGAACCGCAGCTCCCGCTCCGTGTAGTCGGACAGGGGAGTCCGCGGCCGCGGGGAATCGAGCAGGAAGGGGTTGCGCCCGGCCGCGCGCAGCACCGGGTCGTAGCGCATCAGCGGCCAGTAGCCGCAGCGCACCGCCCGGTGCTGCTGGTCGAGCCCGGTGCGCATGTCGATGCCGTGCGCGATGCAGTGCGCGTACGCGATGATCAGCGACGGCCCGTCGTAGGCTTCGGCCTCGCGCAGTGCGCGCAGGGTCTGCTGCGGGTCGGCGCCCATCGCCACCCGGGCCACGTACACGTTGCCGTAGGCGATGGCCTGCAGGGCCAGGTCCTTCTTGGGCGTGGTCTTGCCGGCCGCGGCGAACCGGGCGACCGCCGACAGCGGGGTGGCCTTGGACATCTGGCCGCCCGTGTTCGAGTAGACCTCGGTGTCGAGCACGAGGACGTTGACGTCCCGCCCGCCGGCCAGCACGTGATCGAGCCCGGCCGAGCCGATGTCGTACGCCCAGCCGTCTCCGCCGACGATCCACACGCTGCGCCGGATCAGATGCTCCAGGACGCTGCGCAGATCGGCGACGTCGGGATCGCCGGGCGCGACCGCGTCCAGCCGGCGGCGGAGTTCGTCGAGGCGCTCCCGCTGGGCGGCGAAGTCGGATTCGCGTCGCTGCGGCGCGCTCAGCACGGCGTCGACGAGTTCGGCGCCGAGCCGGTGGCGCAGCCGGCCGAGGCGGTCGGCGGCGAGCCGGTGGTGCAGGTCGGCGGCGAGCCGGAAACCCAGGCCGAACTCGGCGTCATCCTCGAACAGCGAGTTCGACCAGGCCGGGCCGCGGCCCTGGGCGTTGCGGGTCCACGGGGTGGTGGGCAGGTTGCCGCCATAGATGGAGGAGCAGCCGGTGGCGTTGGCGACCATCAGCCGGTCGCCGAACAGCTGGGACAACAGCTTCAGGTACGGCGTCTCGCCGCAGCCCGCGCAGGCCAGCGAGAACTCGAACAGCGGTTGCAGGAACTGGGCGCCCCGGACGGTGCCGAAGTCGACCCGGGAGCGGTCGGCCTCGGGCAGCCGCTCGAAGAAGGCGATGTCGGCCCGGCCGACGGCCAGCCGTGGCTCGCGGGGCTCGAGGTTGATCGCCTTGTGGGGCGGGGTGCCGATCGGGCAGGCCTCGACGCACAGCCCGCAGCCGGTGCAGTCCTCCAGGTAGACCTCGAGGGTGAAGGCGCTGTCGGGCAGACCGCGGGCGTTGAGCGGGGCGGACGGGAAGCAGTCGGGCGCCCCGGCCAGCTCCTTGACGTCGTACAGCTTGGAGCGGATGACGCTGTGCGGGCAGACGAACGAGCAGGTTCCACATTGGATGCAGGTCTGCGGGTCCCACACGGCCACCAGGTCGGCGATGTTGCGCTTCTCGTAGGCGGTGGTGCCGCCGGGATAGGTGCCGTCCACGGGCAGGGCGCTGACCGGCAGCCGGTCGCCCTGTCCGGCCAGCATGACGCCGGTGACCTCCCGTACGAACGGCGGCGCGTCCGGGGGCACCGGGGGCGGGCGGTGTCGGGTGGAGGTGACCCGGCCGGGTGTCTCGACCCGGCGCAGCGCGGCCAGGGTGGCGTCGACCGCGGCGTGGTTGCGCGCCACCACCTCGGGCCCGCGTTTGGCGTACGTCCGGTTGATCGCTTCTTTGATCCTGTCGATGGCCGCCGCCCGGGGCAGCACCTCGGAGATCGCGAAGAAGCACGTCTGCAGGACGGTGTTGGTCCGCCCGGGCAGCCCGTTGTCGGTGGCGATGCGGTCGGCGTCGATCGCCCAGACGGTGAGCCCGCGCCGGAGGATCTGCTCCTGCACCTCGCGGGAGAGCTCGTCCCAGACCCGCTCGGGGCGCGGGCAGTTGAGCAGCAGCGTCCCGCCCGGCGCGGCGCGGTCGAGCACGTCGACCCGGTCCAGCAGTCCCAGGTGATGGCAGCCGACAAAGTCCGCCTCGGCGATCAGGTAGGGCGCGCGGATGGGCCGGGGCCCGAAGCGCAGGTGCGACACCGTCATCGAGCCCGACTTCTTGGAGTCGATGACAAAATAGCCCTGGGCGTGCACCCGGGGATCCGCCCCCAGGATCTTGATCGTGTTCTTGTTCGCGCCGACCGTGCCGTCCGAGCCGAGCCCGTAGAAGAGCGCGCGGACCGTGCCCGGCGGCTCGATGTCGAGACGCTGGTAGGCCAGGCTGGTGCCGCCGACATCATCGTGGATCCCGACCGTGAACCGGGCCCGGGGCGTCTCGCGGTCCAGCTCGGCGAACACGCCGGCGACCATGCCGGGCGTGAACTCCTTGGAGCCCAGGCCGTAGCGGCCCCCGATCACCCGCGGCGCGGTGCCGCCGCGACTCTCGGCCAGCGCGGCCAGCACGTCCAGGAAGAGCGGTTCGCCGTGCGATCCGGGCTCCTTGGTGCGGTCGAGCACGGCGACCCGGGTCGCCGTGGCCGGGATGGCGGCGGCCACCGCCGCCGCCGGGAACGGCCGGAACAGGCGGATCTGCAGGACGCCGACCCGTTCTCCGGCCTCGGTCAGATGCGCGACGGTCTCCCGGGCGGTCTGCCCGCCCGAGCCCATCAGCACGACCACGCGCTCGGCGTCCGGCGCCCCGGTGTAGTCCACGATGTCGTACCGGCGGCCGGTGCGGTCGCCCAGCTCGGTCATGGCGGCGCGGACCGCCTCGGGCACGCGGGCGTAGAACGGGTTCACGGTCTCGCGACCCTGGAAGTAGACGTCCGGGTTCTGCGCCGTGCCCCGGACGACCGGGTGCTCCGGCGAGAGCGCGCGGGCCCGGTGCTCGCGGACCAGTTCACCCGGCACCAGCGCCCGCAGGTCGTCGTCGTCCAGGGTCTCGATGGTGTTGATCTCGTGGGAGGTCCGGAAGCCGTCGAAGAAGTGCACGAACGGCACCCGGGTCCGCAGCGTGGCCGCCTGCGCCACGAGGGCCAGGTCGTGGGCCTCCTGCACCGAGGCGGCGGCGAGCATGGCGAAACCCGTGGTCCGCGCGGCCATCACGTCGGAGTGGTCGCCGAAGATGGACAGGCCCTGCGCGGCGAGCGAGCGGGCGGCCACGTGCAGCACGGCCGGAGTCAGCTCACCGGCGATCTTGTACATGTTCGGGATCATCAGCAGCAGGCCCTGCGAGGCCGTGAACGTGGTGGTCAGCGCGCCGCTCTGCAAGGCGCCGTGCAGAGCCCCCGCGGCGCCGCCCTCGCTCTGCATCTCGGCCACGGTGGGCACCGAGCCCCAGATGTTGGGCCGTCCGGCGGCGGACCACTCGTCGGCCAGTTCGGCCATCGCCGAGGACGGCGTGATCGGATAGATGCAGCACACCTCGTTGAGCCGGTAGGCCACGCTCACGCAGGCCTCGTTGCCGTCCACCGTCGCGCGGGTCACGGCGTCACCTCCGGGATCAGCGAGATGGCGTGCACGGGACACTGCTCGAAGCAGGTGCCGCAGCCGGTGCACCGGTCGTAGTCGAACCGGTACCGCAGGCCCGGACCGAGCTTGATCACGGCGTCCTCCGGGCACGCGCCGAGGCAGCCGTCGCACTCGAAGCAGGTGCCGCAGGACAGGCAGCGGGCCGCCTCGTAGCCGGCGGCCGCCGCGTCGAGCCCGCCGACGACTTCGGTGAAATCACCGGCGCGGGTGCGGGGATCGCGTTCGGCCTGCACCCGGCGGCCGGCGTCGGCGAAGTACCAGGGATGCAGGTCGGCGAAGCCGGCCACCGGCGCCGGAACAGACCCGGCCGCGGTCTGCCGGCGCAGGAACGCGTCGATGTGGGTGGCCGCGGTCCGGCCGTGGCCGACGGCGACCGTGACGGTCCGTTCGGCGGGCACCATGTCACCGCCGGCGAACACCCCCGGGCAACCGGTCATCAGCTGGGGCGAGACCACGACGGTGCCGCCCGCGGCGAACTCGATGCCGTCGACGTCCTGCAGGAAGGCGGTGTCCGCGCGCTGGCCGAGGGCGAGCACGACGGTGTCGGCGGCCAGCACCTCGGTGCGCCCGGTGGGCACCGGCCGGCCCTCGTCGTCCAGCTCCATGACCTCCACGGTCAGCTCCGGACCGTCGAATGCCTGGATGGTGCGCAACCAGTTGATTTTGACGCCCTCCCGTTCGGCCTCGCCGGCCTCCTCGGTATGCGCGGGCATCTGGGCCCGGGTGCGGCGGTAGACGATCAGCGCCTCCTCGGCGCCCAGCCGCTTGGCGACCCGGGCCGCGTCCATGGCGGTGTTCCCGCCGCCGTAGACGGCCACCCGACGGCCGATGGCGGGCCGTTCACCGGCCGCGACCCGATGCAGCAGACCCACCGCGTCGACGATCCGGCCGGCCTCGCGGGCGGGGATGTCGACCCGCTTGGACAGATGGGCGCCCACCGCGACGAAGACGGCGTCGAACCGGCCGTCACGTCGCTCCGCGGTCAGATCCCGTACGGGCCGGGAAGTCTCGATCTCGACGCCGAGCGCGGCGATCCGGTCGATCTCGGCCGCCAGCACCTCGCGCGGCAGCCGGTAGGCGGGAATGCCGTAGCGCATCATGCCGCCCGGCTCGGCCTCGGCGTCCCGGATCACGACGTGATGCCCGCGCCGGGCCAGGTGGTAGGCCGCCGACAGACCGCTGGGACCGGCCCCGACGACCAGCACGCGCTTGCCGGTGTCCGGCGCCGGCGGGTCGAGGCGCCAGCCCCGCTCGAGTGCGAGGTCGCCCAGGAAGCGTTCCACCGCGTGGATCGAGACCGGGCTGTCGAGGTCGGCGCGGTTGCACACGTTTTCGCACGGGTGGTAACAGACCCGGCCGTGGACGGCCGGCAGCGGATTGGCCGTGACCAGGCAACGCCAGGCCCGCTCGTGCTCACCGGAGCGGGTCAGGGCCAGCCACTGCTGGATGTTCTCGCCCGCGGGGCAGCCCGCGTTGCACGGCGGCGTCAGATCGAGGTAGACCGGCCGCCGGCTGCGTGCGGGCCCGCCCCGGGCCTCGTCGGCGCGCAGGTCGGGCGGTGCGGTCAGATCGTCCGGGGACCGGCTCATGGCTCCTCCCGCGTCGGGGTAGACCTCCATGCAACAGGTGGGGTGCGGCCACCGGGCAGGGCCGAAGGTCGCCGGCGGTGGTCCTCGTGGCCCGGGCCCAAGGCCGTCGGCGCACAGGACGAAGGTCCCTGTCGATCAATGAGGGCGCCGTCGAGCATGAGCCTGGGAGGTGTTCAAGATGCTGGCTCCGATGGCGATCGTGGTGGTCATCAGCGTGATCTGCATACTGGCCGGCCTGTTCGGGCCCGACCTGGTCGTCAAGGCGCGGCGGCGCAGACCCGTCCGGGTCGAGACCAGGCCCGTCGTGGCGGGCAGCGAGCCGGGAACCCTGGAGGGTGTGCTCGTGGCCGAGCTGATCTCCGGCGAGATAACCGCGACGCAGTACCGCCGGCTGGTCGAGGGGCTCGCCGTCCGCGACGACGACCGTAACCCGCTGTCGGTCCCGCCCGACCTGGGTTCCGCGGACGCCTGACCGCGGGTCAGCCCGCGTGCACATGCGGGCGGGCGCCCGGATCGGGTTCGTGGCGGCGCAGGATCTCCCGTGTCACCGGGGCCAGTTCGCCCTGGCCGGACAACAGGTAGCGCAGGTAGTTGAGGGCCGGGTTGCCCTCGCTCCAGCGGAAGTAGATGTGCGGACGGTGCCCGGTCCGGTCCCGGATGTTCAGCAACAACGCTGCCAGCGCGTTGGGCACGGCCGGGCTCCGCAGCGTCAGCACCCGGTAGCGGTGATGCCGCACCAGGCCGTGCACCAGCAGATCACCCTCGAAGTCGGACGGATCGGTGATCGTGACCTCGATGAACGTGACGTCGGCGTCACCGGGCAGGTCGTTGTCGGCCGACGTCCTGGTCAACGCGCCGTGATATTCCGGCTCGTCACCCGTGACCGGCTCGTGCGCGATCAGTCGCAGGGTGCGGCGCGAGCAGTCCCGCACGAAGCGTTCGGGGCGCCGAGCAGCGTGACCGCCACGAGCACCGCAGTCGCCAGCGGTGACAGCGCGCCCGCGGCCAGGGCCGCTATGCCAGGTTGGTAGCCCAGCGTGGAGAAGTAGTCCACGCCGGTCAGGCACATCACTTTCCACCAGGGCCGGCCCGTCGGCGCGGGCTCGCCGTCACCCGTGCCCGCCGGGTCCGACATCAGCCAGTCGCGCAGCGCACCGGGTCGGCGCCCGCCCAGGATGGTCATGCCGTCTCCTCTGTCGCCTCTCCTCGCAGCGTGGCCGCGCAAGGGGCCGGCGGTCAGGGGCCGGAGGTCCCGACCCGGCGGGCGCAACGTCCGGCCTGGGACCTTCGGCCCTGTCCGGGCGGACGGGGCGCGGGCGAGTCTGGGGCGATGGTGCTGCCCGGGCTCGCACCCCTGCGCAACTATCAGCGACAGTGGTGGCGTGGTGACCTCCTGGCCGGCGCGACCGTGGCGGCCTACCTGGTGCCTCAGGTGCTGGCGTACGCCACGCTGGCCGGCCTGCCGCCGGTGACCGGTCTGTGGGCGAGCCTGCCCGCGCTCGCGGCGTACGCCCTGCTCGGCACGTCGCGGTTGCTGTCGGCCGGGCCCGAGTCGACCACCGCGATCATGACGGCTGCGGTGGTCGGCCCGATGGCCGCCGGTGATCCGCGCCGCTACGCCGGGCTGGCCGCCGCCCTGGCTCTCGTCGTCGGGGTGCTGTGCCTGCTGAGCCGGTTGCTGCGGCTCGGCTTCGTGGCCGACCTGCTGTCACGGCCCGTTCTGGTCGGCTACCTGGCCGGGGTCGCCCTGATCATGATGGTGAGCCAGCTCGGCAAACTCACCGGGGTCGGCGTGCACGGGGAGACGTTCGCCGCCCAGCTGTTCTCCTTCGGCGCCGGGCTCGCGTCGGCCGACCTGCCCACGACCGTCCTGGCCGCGGCCGTGCTCGTTTTCCTGTTCGTCCTGCGACGTTGGGTGCCACAGGCGCCCGGGCCGTTGCTGGCCGTGCTCGCGGCCACCGCCGTGACGGCGTTCGCCGGCCTGCAGGAGCACGGCATCCAAGTCGCCGGGGAGATCCCCTCCGGTTTCCCAGCTCCCGTCCTGCCGGACCCGGAGCTGCTGCCCGGCCTGGTCTGGCCGGCCCTCGGCGTCCTGCTGGTGGGATACACCGACACCATCCTGACCGCCCGGTCGTTCGCCGGCCGCACCGGTGAGCGGATCGACCCCAACCAGGAACTGGTCGCGCTCGGTGTGGCCAACCTCGGCGCCGGGCTGCTGCGCGGGCTGCCGGTCAGCAGCAGCGGCAGCCGGACCGCCCTGGCCGACGCCGCCGGCGGGCGCACCCAGCTGTCCTCGCTGATCACGCTGGTCACCGTGGCCGCGACCCTGGTGTTCCTCGGACCAGTGCTGGCGCTGTTCCCGGCGGCGGCGCTCGGCGCGCTCGTCGTGTACGCCGCCGTCCGGCTGATCGACGTGGCGGGCTTCCGGCGCCTCGCCCGTTTCCGTCGCAGCGAGCTGACGCTGGCCCTGGCCGCGATGGGCGGGGTGCTGGTGCTGGACATCCTCTACGGCGTCCTGCTCGCGGTCGGCCTGTCGGTGGCCGAGATGCTGACCCGGGTGGCCCGGCCCCACGACGCGGTCGAGGGGCTGGTCCCCGGGCTGGCCGGCATGCACGACGTCGACGACTATCCCCAGGCGCACACCGTCCCCGGCCTGGTCGTCTACCGCTACGACTCGCCGCTGTTCTTCGCCAACGCGGACGACTTCCACCGTCGTGCTCTGGCCGCGCTGGAGTCGCAGCCCGCGCCGGTGCGCTGGTTCGTGCTCAACACCGAGGCCAACGTCGAGGTCGACATCACCGCCCTGGACGCCGTGGAGAAGCTGCGTCAGGACCTCGTACGGCGTGGCGTCGTGCCGGCGCTGGCCCGGGTCAAGCAGGACCTGCTGGTCGACCTGGAGGCGTTCGGCCTGGTCGACCGGATCGGCGCCGACCGCATCTTCCCGACGTTGCCCACCGCCGTGGCCGCCTACGAGAAGTGGCTGGACGGCCGGGGCGAGGCCCCGGCCCGGTGACGCCGTCACTCCTCGATGCGGATGACCTGGTCCGGCGTACGCCGGGGGGACGGCGGGACGGTTTCGGCCGACTCGACGTAGCCCAGCCGGACGATCAGATATGGCTCGCCGACGCCGGAAAGGATGCGGCCCAGCAGGGTGCGGGGCCACGCCACTTCCACCGCCTCACTGATCGGCGCGGTGGACAAGCCCTCGACGGTGGCCCGCAGGAGCAGGGCGGACATGGCCTCGCCGCCGCGCAGCAGATCGACCGGCCGGTCCGTGGTGCCGAAAATGACGACGTAGGCGGCGCCCTCGTCGTGGTCGGCCCCGGCGAGCAGTCCGGGCGAGCCGTCGGGCAGGAAGTTGCGGGCGGGCACGCGGCGCAGGCTGGGCTCGACCGCCGTGTTCGGCGGCACGCCGTCGCCGGTCCAGGCCGGCCGGTGGGTCCACGCGGTCAGTTCGGTGCGGTGGGCCGGGTCGAAGTAGTTGGCGTCGGCGGCCAGGTCGACCGAGATCGCCAGTTCGGGCACCCGGTCGTCCGGCACCACGTGCAGATAGGCGCCCTCGGCCTCGACGAGCCGGCGCAGCACGATCAGGGTCTGCTCGTCGACCGGCCGGTCGCCGAAGGCACGCCGGTCGGTGCGGCGCCGGCTGATCGCGTCGGCCAGCGCCCGGACGTCGGGGTCGGCGTCGGCGTGGCCGGCGATGCGGATCCGGGCCAGCAGGTCCGGGCGCTTGTCGTCCGGCAACCGCCGCACCTCGGCGTGCCAGCCGGCGGCGGCCAGCGCGACCCGGGCGTGGTGCAGGGCCCCGCCACAGCTGAGCAGCAGCAGACGGCCTTCGGCGTCGGTGACACCGAGCCGGCGGCTGGGGTCGGACCACAGTTCCAGCACGTCCCCGGCGAGACGCCAGCTCCAGGGCTGGCTGTTGAACACCGACGGGGCCCGGAGCGAGACCCGGGCCGCCAGTTCCAGAGCGTCGCGCGCCTCGGCGCGGGTCACGTCGTGTGCGGGCTGGGTCATCGGTACCACCTCCGGAGTCCTCGGATCCTCACGGTCGCAGGACGCCGAGGTGCCGGGTCAGGGCCGAAAGACCCGATCCGGGCGGGACTCACCGCAGCGTGTACCGGGTCTTCTCGGTCTCGTGGCAGCGGCGGCACCGGTGGATCTGCGGCGCGTCGAACTCGGTGTTCGCATAGAGCCACGGCCCCCAGACGTGCTGGGTGCGGGTCTGCGTGGTGCCGCAGCGCGTACAGCGCCGCATCTGCTCGCACCGGTCGGGCGCGAGGTAGGCGAACGCGCCCCACGTGTGCTGGACGACCTCGTCGTTCCTCCCGCATCCGGTGCAGACCCGCGTGCTCTCGCACCGGGCGCCCGGGTGCGACCACGGCCCCGAGTGGAGCCCGGCCGCGCACAACGACCTCCGGAGCACATTCACAACGGCTCCTCACGTTCGCGACGGCGGGCCAGGATGTCGGCGGCGACACCCCGGGCCCACCCACGGACCCTCTCCGGGTTGCGGAAGTCTCCGGCGTGACCCTCGCGGGCCATCAGCCGGGCGAGATGGCCCAGCCAGCCGTGCGCCTCGGAGGTCATCCGTCCGCCGAAGGTGACGTGTTCTCGGGCGGGCAGGTCCCGCAGGGCGGCCGCCGCGTGCGGGACCGGATCCAGCGGGCCCTCGTCGGCCGAACGGTCGAGCGGCCCGCTGCTGAACAGCCACACCGGGCGGTCGGTGAACCGGCCCGCGAAGCGCTGGACGAACCGGCGCGCGTCGAGATGCCAGCCGTACGCGTACAGGGACGAACCGAGCACGACGGCGTCGTAGATGGCCACGTCGCCGACCTCGCGTATCGGCGTCAGATGCACCCGCAGGCCCGCGTCGCGCAACTCCTCGGCGATCCACTGGGCGATCTCGGCCGTGCCGCCGCCGGTCGTCCCGTACGCCACCAGCACATCCATGATCTCTCCCGGGTATCAGCCGACCAGGAACACCGGGCAGTGCGCGTGCTGGACCACGGAGCGGCTCACCGAGCCGAGCGGTCCGGCGGGCAGGCCGCCGGGCCCACGCCGGCCGATGACCAGGGCGGCGGCGCCGCTGGACGCCTCGACCAGGGCCTGGGCGGGATCTTCGGCGACGTAACGCCAGCGCATCCGTACGCCGTCCGATGCCTCGACCCGGTCGGGGCGTGGCGTGCGGCACGCGTGCAGCAGCACCAGGTCGCTACCGCGCAGGCGGGCCTCGCGGTGGGCGAACCCCACGGTCTCGCTGTCGTCGCCGTCGACCCCGGCGACGACCGGCCGCGCGGCGACGCCCGGTCCCGGCGGCCAGCCGGGCACCCGCACCACCAGCACGGCCCCGGTGTGATCGGCCGCGACCCGGTCACCGACGCTGATCCCGAACACCGCGCCCGGGGTGCCGTGCCGGTGACCCACCACGACCAGACCGGCGTCGCGCGCCGCCACCAGCAGCAGAGGCGCGGGCGAGCCGGTGACCAGCCGGCTGGTGACCGCGACCGCGGGTGCGCAGGCGTGCACGCGCTCGATCATCCGCTCCATCAGGCGTGCGCCGGCCTCCCGGCCGGACGCGCGAAGGCCGGTCGGGCGCTGAGCGTGCACCAGCCGCAGGTCCCAGCCGCGCAGCTGGGCCTCGATGGCCGCATGGTCGACGGCGATGTAGCTCGCCGGGCTGTCGTCCACCCCGGCGATGACCAGCCCGGTGCGGGACGCGACCGGCTTGGCCGCGGGGCCCGCCGTCCGCTCCGGGCTGTAGCTGGCCATGCTCAGATAGCGGTCGACCATGTCGCTGTAGCGGGTGCCGCCGGCGCCGGACGTGTGCGGTCGGCGGGCTTCCTGTTCCGTACGCAGCTTGTCGAGATCACTCATGGCGGCCTCCCCGGACCGATCTCCTCCTCCCATCACAGCCCACACCGGCGTGGGCGGACAGGGCCGTTGGTCCCGACGCCGTGCCGTCAGGGCTTTCGCCCCTGTCGCACGCGGCGCCGCAGCGCTTGGCTGGACGAGAGCGGATCGGTGGACGTACGCGAGGGGTGCCACCATGAGCCTGGTCGTGACACGTTCCGACAAGCCAGTCGACGAGAACGGCGTCGAGGCGTTGCTGATCGAGCTGGCCGGGCAGGCGCCCGGCGGGTCCGGCCACGACGAGGTACGCCGCCGTGCGATCGAACTCGCGTTGCCCCTCGCCGCTCGTGTTGCCGCGCGATACCGGTTCCGCGGCGTGCCCGACGAGGACCTGCGGCAGGTGGCTGCCCTGGGCCTGGTCCAGGCGATCGACGGTTACCGGCCCGGCGCCGGGCCCGGGTTCGTCGCCTATGCCGTGCCGACCATGCTGGGTTCCCTCCGGCATTACTTCCGCGACCTGGCCTGGGGTGTCCGGCCGCCGCGGACGCTGCTCGACCTTCGGCCGACCGTGGCCGTGGCTGAGGAGATGCTCACGCAACGGCTGCGCCGGGCCCCGGGCGACACCGACATCGCGGCAGAGCTCGGTGTCGCCGCGTCCGACGTCGGTGCGGTGACCCAGGCCGAGATCGCGCGGACGGTCGGCCTGTCGCAGATGCACGTCTCCCGCCTGCTCGGCGAGGCTCTGTGCCTTCTGCGCCGGTACGTCGCGCGACCCGGCCCGGCCGGGTCCGGCGGTACAGAGAAGGGATGGGCCGTGCCATGGGCGAGCTGAAGCCGTGGCCGCGAACGATCAGCGGCCGAAGAGATCATCCGGTTGCCACTCTGCAGCATCTGCTCCAGGCTCGAGGCTGCGCTGTGGTCGTGGACGGCATCTTCGGCCCCGCAACCGAGTCGGCGCTCCGTCGCTTTCAGCGGGCCCACGGCCTCTTGGCCGACGGCGTCGCTGGTCCCCGGACGTGGCGCGCGTTGATCGTCACGGTCCGCCGGGGTGACCGGGGCGACGCGGTGCGCGCCGTCCAGGAGGAATTCCAGTGCCGCAGTCTGTGTGGTGGCGCCTCCGAATGTGGAACGGTCGACGGTGTGTTCGGTCCGTGCACCGAGGAGGCCGTCCGCAGGTTCCAGACCGCAGTTCGCGTGGATGTGCCGTCCGTCGCCGTCGACGGCGTCTCGGGCCCGATCACCTGGCAGGCACTGGTCGGCGGCATGGCGTCCCCGTGACGATGGGTCGTCACGCCTTGCCGGCGTCGCGGCCGGTCTCGGGCGGCACCCGCAGCGGGTGGCGGTCGTTGTCGTCGGCGGCCAGGCGTTCCATAGTGGCCCGGTACTGCGCGGAGCTGATCTGCCGCTGGAACAGGCCGGTGACGACGCTGCCCTCCAGAGTGCTCGGTTCAGCGGCCGGCGCGGCCATGGTCGCGGCCGTCCTTTCGTGCGCCTTGCGCCGCACCCGCGCGTCCCAGCTGTCGCGGACGACGGGCCACAGGCCGAGCAACACGAGCCCGATGAATACGGAACTGACCAGAATCATCGCCATCATCGCCGGCACCTCCTCGGCTGGTTGAACGCTATCGACGCTCGCTGCGTCGCGACAGGACCGATGGACCGTTGCCGGTGGGCCGTCCGGCCCTGCCCGGGCCGGACGGCCGTAACGACCCTGGTGTCAGGAGATCAGCCGAGACGAGGGGTGGGTCATGGGCGAGTCACGCTACGAGGGCCGGGTGGCACTGGTGACCGGGGCCGGGTCGGGCATCGGGCAGGCGGTGGCCGTGCGGCTGGCGGGCGAGGGCGCCTTCGTGGTGGCCTGTGACCTCGACGCCGACGGCCTGTCGGCCACCCAGAAGGCGATCGCCGAGGCGGGCGGTCAGGCGAGCACGGTCGTCGGTGATGTGTGCATGCCGGCTGACGTCGAGCGGATGGTGGCGGCCCGGCCCGGCGAACGGATCGACCTGCTGGCCAACGTCGCCGGGGTGATGGACCACTTCCGGCCGGTGACCGAGCTCGACGACGACATGTGGCACCACGTGATGGCCGTCAACGTCACCGGACCGATGCGCCTGTGCCGGGCGGTTCTGCCCCTGATGCGGGCGGCTGGGCGCGGCGCGATCGTCAACGTCTCGTCCATCGGCGGGCTGACCGGCGCGGTTGCCGGCACCGCGTACGTGAGCTCCAAGCACGCCCTGATCGGCCTGACCCGTTCGACCGCTGTGCTGTACGCCGACGACGGCGTCCGGTCCAACGTCGTGTGCCCGGGCGGCGTGGCAACCAACATCGGGCGTACCGCCACCCCCGAGGTGCCGTGGGCGTTCGAGCGTCTGCAGAAGTCGTTCGCCCGCACCACCAGGACGGCCGAGCCGGACGAGATTGCCGCCCTCGTCGCGTGGCTCGGCTCCGATGAGGCGGTCAACGTCAACGGGGCAGTCGTCACGTCGGACGGCGGTTTCACCGCCTGAGGGTCGTAGCGGGACGAGGAGATGCCATGAGCGAGGCCATCACAGCGGCGGGACTGGTCAAGAGGTTCGGCCGGGTACACGCGCTCGACGGGCTCGACCTGAGCGTGCGTACCGCGGAGGTGCACGGCTTCCTCGGGCCCAACGGCGCCGGCAAGACCACCACCATCCGCTGGGCTGGGTGATCGGCATGGCGACGGCCGGTCTGACCATGGGCGGCGCCGTGCAGGGCATCAGCGACGCCGGCGATCTCAGCCCCCGCATGCTCGAGCAGCCCCATCAAGGCGATGCCCGCGCTGACGTGCCGCTGCGAGACGCCGTCCCGGCGCAGCCGCTCCGGCACGGGCAGCGCCGCCGGTAGCCGCGGCAGCAGGTAGCGGCTGCTGCTCCGCATCGTCCACAGCTCCTCGAGGTCGCTGAGCGCCCAGGTCCCGAACAGCCCGGCGGCCACCTTCGTCATCCGTGTCGTCATGGTGGCAGTCTGTGCCGACCGGACGCGGCGGGCCAGGGTCGCAGGACCCGTCCCTGACCACCCGGTGTACCGCACGCAAGCGAACAGGCGACGTCCCCTGCCGTCGCGAGGCGACCTTCCGGACCTGTTGTCGATACAGAGGTGTGGGGAGGCGCTCATGCCAGACTGTTCGCCACCGACTTGGTCCGGGCGTATGGGACGCCGTTTCAGAAGGCTCCTTATCCCGGAGGCCTACTGGTAGACGACGCGGAATACCGGATAGCGGTCCACGATTGCTTCTATGTCGTCGCGGGCGGGGTCCTCGCCGTGCCAATGAGTTCGCAGGAGAGGCACCCGGCGCGCCTTCCCGGAGGTACGCCCGCGGACCGCCAGCGTCACGGCATCCCGCGGAGCCAGACCCATCGAGGTCAAGGGCACACCGAGCCGGTTGAGACGCCGGTACCACGCCGCGGGCGGCCGGTAATCTGTGTGAGCGGAGTAGTCCTGGGGTTTCACGGCTCGCCTCCATGACCGCGGCCACCCGATTCAGTCCTCACGCTCTCATCGGCGAGTACGCCCCGCGCAGAGGCGAAGATCCTGCCAACTACCCGACCCAGGATTTCCCGGACGGACTCGCTGACGATTTGCTGGAGTCAGCCTGCCCTCGTTGCGTCCCGGCCGGGTGGAGGCTCGCGATGTGTTTTGATGTGCCGTGCGTTTGAGCGAATGGATCGTCCGGCTGGGTCACCACCGATGGTTCGCCGCCACCGGGCGGTTCCTGATGCCCCTCGACCGGCGGTTGATCCGGCTCACCAAGGGGCGGCTCTCGGTCACCGGATGGCGGACGGCGCCGCCGACGCTGCTGCTGACGACGCGTGGGCGCCGCAGCGGCCGGCTTCGTGAGCGGCCGCTGCTGTACGCGCGCGACGGGGACGCGTACATCGTGATGGGGTCGAACTGGGGCCAGGCCCAGCACCCGGCCTGGTCGGGCAACCTGCTGGCCGACCCCGCGGGGCAGGTCACGGTCGCCGGTGAGACCTTCGCCGTGCACGCCGCGCTGGTGGAGGGCCCGGAACGGGACCGGCTGTGGCCCCTGCTGCTGCGGGTGTGGCCCGCCTACCGCGAGTACGACGCCCGGTCCGGCCGTGAGCTGCGGGTCTTCCGGCTCACGCGCCGGTCGCTCTGACTCCGGGCAGCACCCTCGATCACATCCACCGGGCCGGACGACCGGCTCGATCGGTGGTGTCGGACGGCCTCGAGGCCGCCCCGCGGCACGGCGTTTCGCGCCTTTACAGGAGCGTCGCCCCGGACCTTCAGCGTCCTTCACGCCGGCGGAGTCGCTCGTACCGACCTGGAAGCGCGCCGGTACCGCATGAAGGCAAGATAGCTCTGGGCCTGTCGCTCGTTCTTCTCCTGCGACCGGCGCAGCGATTGGGCCTCGCCGGTGAGCCGCCATCGCCACAGGGCCGTCTTCTCGAGATCGCGGTCCGTCATCCTGCGGTACCGCGGGTCTTTGGCGCCGGCCAGTACCCGTACGCGGCGAAGCTCGCGGTCCAGTCCCGCCTGCCACCGCGCCTGCGCGCGCTCGGCCTTGTCCAGGCCCGACCGCGCACGTTCGTTCCACGTCACGTCGCAGTGCCGGTAGCCGAGGGGGATCGGCAGGGGCCAGTACTCGGGATCAGCTCCGGCCGGCGCGACCAGGAAACCGGCACACGGCACGACGCCGTCCGGCCCGGCCAGGGGACAAGCGCCGGCCGCCGACGGCCCGCGACATACGCGGACGAGCAGGCCGGTGTCCGGGTCCAGTATGTGAATGGTCCTGGTCATGGCGCGGCCCTCCTCGACGTCGAAGACTCCTGTCCCCAGTTGGCCATCGCCGCGTTTGGTCCGCCAGGTGCGAGATGCCTCCCTCGACGGGCTTTGAGACCCGGAACGCCGTCGGCTGCAGCAGGCGCTCACCCTGCGCGCCTCATGAAGGATGCTCCCGCGACCGTACGTCGTGCGCGATGGCGGTCAGCGCTGCCTGGACGGCCGGGCCGCTGTCGCGCACACATGCGCAGGAGTCGCCGTGGGTGTCGCGATGCCAGGCGATCAGGTACTGCAGGGCGAGCTGATTGACCTGGTAGTCGTGTTCGGCCTTGACCCGGTCGGTGTCGGCCTGCCGGTTCTGGCTGAGCAGGATCAGCGGTGCCGCATACGCGGCCTGGGTCGAGAACAACAGGTTGAGCAGGATGAACGGGTAAGGATCCCAATGCCGGAAGAAGGCGACGGCATTGAGGAGGATCCAGGACGAGACGATGGCTGTCTGGACGACGATGAAGTTCCAGGAACCGAACGCCGCGGTGACCGAATCGGCCAGGCGCTGACCGAAGCTGCGACGGTCGTGCCGGAACTGATTGGCCGGGTGCAGGCTGTGGCCGTAGCGGTCGCGCACCGGCCCGCCCGGCACGGAAGCGTTCATCCCGTCAGCATCGCGGGGTGGCCGGGGCCGCGCGCAGAGCCGGTGGGCCGGCCCGGACGGGACCTCCGGCCCGCCCGGTGACCTGAGGGCAGCCACCACACTGGAGGCGACTGCCACGATGAGGAGTCGGCCATGAAGGATTCGGCGACCTGCGTCATCGACCCGTCGCGCCCGTGCGGGGCCTGTCTTGCCGCCGGGCCATGGCAATGCCCGTACCTCTATCTGCTCGACCCCAGCGAACTCGCTCTCGTCGGCGGGCACGCCGGCACGGAGCTGCCAGACGTAAGGGAGGAGACGGGCGTGGCACTCAGCGAACCGGGGGTAGCGGTCACCCACAACCCCAAACAGGAGGCTTGAAGCCCGACCACGGCCGGCCGCCGATCCGAGGGTGGCGACCCCGGACGAGCACGCCGACCGGATGGCCGGGTGGACCCGGTGCTGCCGCTTGCCGGGCCGGGCGACATCGTCCGGGTGGAGGCGGTCATCGAGACCTGACAAGCGGGCTCACTCGTACGCGACTGCGGTCAGCACGTTGAGCCGGGCGGCCCGGATCGCGGGAGCGATGCTGGCGACGGTGCCGATGACGACGCCCAAAGCGAGGTACGCGCCCATCTGCGCCCAGGGCAACCCGAGCGCCGTGATGCCCTGATCGTGCAGACCCTGCACCGCGGCGGCCCCGAGAGCCACACCGGCCGCCACGCCGAGCAGCGCTCCGAAGAGCGAGATGATCACACTTTCCACCGCGATCATCTCGACCAGCTGGGCGCGGCGCAGGCCGATGGCCCGCAGCAGGCCGAGTTCCCGGGTGCGCTCGATGACCGACAGGGCCAGGGTGTTGATGATGCCGAGCACCGCGACGATGATCGCCATCGTCATGAGGATCTGCACCATGCCGCGCAGCGAGTCGAGGGCGCTGGTCTGCTGGCGGACGTAGCCGCTGCGGTCCGACACGGTCGCCTCGGGGCTGTCGGTCAGCAACCCGGCGATACGCGCCTTGACCGCCGGCACCGAAGCCCCCGGCCGAACCTTGATCAGGCCCGTGCTGGGGTCGGCGCCGCGGAAATTCCTGCTCTCGGCGGCGCCGGTCAGCCAGCCGGACAACCCGGACTCCCGGGCGTAGATGCCGGTGACGGTGAACTGCCGGGGCCCACCCTTGGTCAACTGCACCCACAGGTGGTCGCCGACGTGCTGGCCGGTGTTGCGGGCGGTCGTGTCGTCGATCAGGAACTGTCCGGCGCCGAGACCGTCCAGCGTGCCGGCGGTGGCCCGCAGGCCGAACAGCGACCGCATGACCGTGCTGTCGGTGACGGCGCCGATCGGTGTCTGGCTGCCGTCGACGACGCCGACGTCGGTCGTGAACCCGAGCACCGTCTCGACCTCCGGCATCCGCCGGACCTGATCGAGCACGGCGCCGTCGAAGGTCGGCGGCAACGGTCCGGTCTGCTCCCCGGCGATGATGAGATCCACTTTGATCCGATTACCGAGGGCCTGATCGAAGCTGCGGGTGACCGACGTGAGGATCACACCGATGCCGACGACCAGGCTGATGCCGACCATGAGGGCGGCTGCCGTGATCGCCGTCCGGCGCGGCTGGCGGGCGGAGTTGCGCTCGCCCAGCCGGCCCGGCGTCCAGAACGCGACCGGGGCGCCGAGCGCCGCGACGACCGGACGGACCAGAACCGGCATCAGCAGGGCGATCCCGATCAGCACGAGCAGCACCCCACCCAGCAGGGCGACGAGTGGCTCGGCGGGACCGGCGTGGCCGGTCAGACCGGCGGCCAGCAGCGCGGCGCCGGCGATCGTGGCGGCGAGGCCGGCCACGGTGATCCGGCCCAGCCGGGTCTTGCCGGTGCTCGACTCGCGCAGCGCGGCGACGGGCGGGATCCGGGCCGCGCGCAGGGCCGGTCCCAGCGCGGCCAGCATGGTCACCCCGATGCCGACGCCGAGGCCGGCCAGAATCGCCGACGGCGGAACGGAGGTCGGCGCAAGCTCCACGCCGCCACCGAAGGCGGTGGCGGACCACCACGCCAGCAGGCGTCCGGTGCCGACTCCGAGCAGGAGGCCCGCGACCGACGACACCAGCCCCACCACGAACGCCTCGGCCTCGACCGAGCCGACCACCTGGGCCCGGCTCGCTCCCAGGGCGCGCAGCAGGGCCAGCTCCCGCAGGCGCTGCGCCACGATGATGGAGAAGGTGTTGAGGATCAGGAAGACGCCGACGAACAGCGCGACGGCGGCGAACCCGAGCAGGATGTAGTTGAAGAACTTCAGGCCCTGGTCGACGGCGTCGCCGGCCTGGCGTGACAGCTCGGCGGCGGTCTGCACGCGGTACGCCGGTCCAAGCACGCCCGCGACCGCAGCGCGCAGCTGCTCGGGGCTCACGCCGTCCTTCGCGACCAGGTCGACCGAAGTCAGCACGTCCGGCTCACCCACCAGCAGCCGCTGGGCGGCCGGCAGCGTGAAGGCCACGATCGTCTCCCCGGCCAGCGAGTCCCGGTTGCCGCTGTAACCGAAGACGCCGACCACCGTGAACGTGCGCCGCGGGGCGCGGGTCAGCACGCCGATCCGGTCGCCGACCGTGTAGCCGGTGGCTTTGGCCAGGCCCGCGTTGATGGCGATCTCGTTGTCGGCGGCCGGGCCGCGTCCGGCGCGCAGCCGGACGAAGCCGTCCTCGCCGGTCCAGTTCAGACCGATCCGCGGGGCGCCGAACGAGGTGACCACCTTGCCGTCACGGCCGACCACCCGGGCGCCGTCCTGCGTCGAGACGTTGCCGGTGGCCCGGGCCACCTGGGGCAGCGCCCGGAGCCGCTGCGCCAGCGACGCGGGCATGGTCGCCGGGGCGGCCAGATAGCCGGTGTTCACCTTCGGCGGCACGGACACCGACACGTCCATGTAGTCGTACGCGACGTCGAACATGGCGCTGTAGGAGCGGCTGAGGGTGTCGGTGAGGACCATCGAGCCGCTTACTGCGAGGACACCCAGCAGGACGGCGAGCCCGGACATCAGCAGCCGGAGTTTGTGGGCCAGCAGGCCCTTGAGCGTGGCGCGGATCATGTCCGGCTCCCGGCCCGTGCGGCGCTGTCGAGGCGGGCGAGGTGTTCGAGCACCCGTTCGGCGGTGGGTTCCCGCAGTTCGCTGACGATCCGGCCGTCGCGCAGGAAGACGACCCGGTCGGCGTACGCGGCGGCGTGTGCGTCGTGCGTGACCAGCACGACGGTCTGCCCCTGGCGGTGCACCGCGTCGCGCAGCAGCCGCAGGATCTCCGTTCCGGACCGGGAGTCGAGGTTGCCGGTCGGCTCGTCGGCGAAGATGACGTCGGGCCGGCTCAGGATCGCCCGGGCGCAGGCGACCCGTTGCTGCTGGCCGCCGGAGAGCTGGGCCGGGCGGTGCTCGAGCCGGTCGCCGAGCTCCATCGCGGCGACCACCTCGTCGAACCACGCCGGGTCGGGCTTGCGCCCGGCGATGGCCAGCGGCAGCACGATGTTCTCGCGTGCGCTCAACGTCGGCAGCAGATTGAACTGCTGGAAGACGAAGCCGACCTGGCGGCGGCGGAGCCGGGTCAGCCGGGCGTCGGACAACCCGGTCACCCGTGTCCCACCGATCCAGACCTCGCCGCTGGTCACCGCGTCGAGCCCGGCCAGGCAGTGCAGCAAGGTGGACTTGCCGGAGCCGGAGGGGCCCATGACCGCGGTGAGCTGCCGCGCGTCGACCGTGAGATGCACGTCGTCCAGGGCCACGACCTGAGCGTCGCCCGCCCCGAAGACCTTGCCGACCCGCATCGCGCGCACCGCCGGAACCGCGGGTGCCTGTGCTGTCGCCTCGCCGGCCATCGTGACTCCTCCCACCGGTTTTCTCCACCGTCGAGCCTTGGCCGCGGGGCGGGCCCGGCGACACGGCACAACGGCCCCCGAGGCGACGGTCGAACGTCCCCAGCCGGCGGGCCCGCTGGTCAGCGCAGGTGGGCGGCGTCCAGGGCCGACTGCAGCGACCGCCGGTAGCCGTCGCTGGTCACCGTCGCGCCGGAGACGGCGTCGATGTCCGCGCTCTGTGCCCGCAGCGTCTCCTGCACCAGGGCGGGCAGCGCGTACGCGTTGATCTCCTGATCGTGCGGGTTGTCGTCGGAGAAGACGGGCACCCGCACGCTCGCGATCCGGCCGGCAGTGACCGTGATCGTGACCTGCACGTCGCCCCACTCGGTGGAGGCGGTGCCGCCGGTGTAGGTCCTGGTGGTGGCTCGGCCACTCGGCGACTTCGAGGCCGGCGGCGGTGTGGTGGCCGGTGTGGTCGCCACGGCCACCGGGCCGGATGTGCCGCCGCCCGCGCCGGTGCTCGTGCGATAGCTGAGCAGCAACACCAGCGCCGCGACGGTGGAGAAGAGCCAGAAAGTGATGCGCCGCATGACCGGGTGTCCCTTCGTCACCAGGAGAACTGCTCGGTGTGCAACCGTCCGGCCGGGGTGCCGGCCGCCCGCGCGGCGTCCCGGGCCGCCGACGCCCACGCGTCGGGTCCGCAGATGAAGACGTGCGACCGGGCGACGTACGGGGCGATCTGCCGCAGGGCGTCGGCGTCGGAGTGGCCGGCATAGTGGGCAGGCAGCCACGAAACCCGGTCGGCCCGTCCGCCGGTCAGGAACACCAGTCGGACGCCTCGGTGCGCGGCGTACCACTCGAGCTCGCCGCGGAACGCGATCTCAGCCTCGCAGCGCACCCGGTAGACGAGGGTGGCCTGGCCCGGCCCGTACGGCATCTCGCCGAGCAGGGCCAGCAGCGGGGTCACGCCGATCCCGCAGGCCAGCATCACGACCGGCCCGCCGGCGTAGCTCTCGCCGGTGAGTTTCCCGTACGGGCCCTCGATCAGCACCCGGGTGCCGGGCCGCAGCGCCGGCGACCCGTCCGCTGGCGTCGCCGAGGTTCTTCACCGTGATCCGCAGGTGCTGCCCCCGCGGGTCGGCCGACAGGGAGTTCCGGATCATGGCCCAGAGTTCGGCGACCGCACCCGTTCCGGACGTTCCCCCGTAGCCCAGCGTGATCAGCCCGATGTGCCCGATCATCAGCCAGAACGAGACGAAGCCGGTCCAGCGGTGCCATCGGGCCAGCCGATCCTGGCCGAAGACGCGTTCGGCGAGCGGGATCCGGGCCATCAGCAGCACCTGCAGGAGCAGCAGGTCGGAGGCCCAGAGGCCGAGCAGGCGACCGGTGGCCGCGAGCGCGTTGCCGCCGGTGAGATCCTGCAGGCCGCCGTGGGCGCGCGGGTCATGGCGGAGCCGCCGGAAGCCGTACGGTGAAAGTGGCGCCTTGGCCAGGCTCGCCGGCCGCCTCGATGGTGCCGCCGTGGCCGGTGATGACCTCCCGGGCCAGCGCCAGGCCGAGCCCGAAACGTCGCTGTTCGCCGTGGCCGCGGGCGAAACGGTCGAACAGCCGCTCCGCGTCCGCGGGGTCGAACCCCGTGCCGGTGTCACGCACCGTCAACGTCACGGCGCGGCCCGGGGTTTCACGCAGCTCCACGGTCACCTGGCCGCCGCTCGCCGTATGGCTCAGCGCGTTGTCGACCAGCGCCACCACCACCCGGCGCAGAGCCGCCTCACGGCCTCGCACCAGCGAGGGGCGGTCCGGGTCGGGATCCAGCACCAGCGAAACGCCGTTGTCCATGGCCTTCGCGGCGAACCCGGCCACCGCGCCCGCCGCCACCACCCCCAGGTCGACCTCGGACGCCTCGCTCGCGTCGTGCTCCATGCGGGTCGAGAGCAGCAGATCCTCGATGATCTCGCCGAGCTGACGGGCCCCGGCCAGCAGTTGCTCGACGTCGGCGGCCATCCGGTCCGGCGGCGCCCCGTCGTGCAGGTCCTGGTGCAACAGCTGGGCCCGGGTGTGCAGCTGGGTGACCGGGGTGCGCAGCTCATGACCGGCGTCGGCGACAAAACGTCGTTGCCGGGCCAGGGCCTCACCCAGCGGCCGGGTCGCCCGTCCGGCCAGCAACCACCCGGCGCCGGCCGCGGCGGCCAGACCGATCAGCCCGGCCACGCCGAGTGCGGCCAAGGTGCGGTGCCGTTCCTGTTCCAGCCCGGCCATGCTCGCGACCACCTGGACGGCGCCGGTTCCCCGGGGCTGGGTGACGACCAGATAGTCCGTGCCCGCGCGGTCCACGGAACTTGACGAGGTGGCGCTGCCCGGCTGCGCGCGCTCGAGGGCGTCCAGATCGGGAAAGCCGCTCGGTGCGCCCGCGGTCGACGACAGCCGCCCGTCCCCGTCCCGCACGAACAGCCACATCCCGTACGGGGGATCGACGACGTCCTCGGCGGTGGCGGCCGTCTGCCGCACCGTGGTCTCCAGGACCCGGCGCTGCTCACGGGCCAGGGCGACGGCCGCCACCAGCCCGGCCACCAGCAGGATCAGCGTCACGACAGCGGTGCTCTGCACGGCCGACGTGCGCCGTGCCCGGCTCAGCAGCAACCGGTCCGGGTCGGGCCGGTTCACAGCGCACCCAGCGTGTACCCGGCGCCGCGTACGGTCCGTACCGCGTCCGCGCCGAGTTTGCGCCGCAGGTAGTGCACATAGGTGTCGACCAGCGACTCGGCGGCCGCGTCGGCGAAGACCTGGGTGACGATCTCGGCCCGGCTGAACACCCGGTCGGGCGCCTCGGCCAGCATGCGCAGCAGGTCGGCTTCCCGGCCCGACAGAGCGGTGACGTCACCGGCGGCGTCGGTGACCCGGCGCGACACCAGATCGAACTCGGCCCGGCCGACCGCCACGGTGGCCCGCACCCGGGCCGGGCGACGCAGCAGCACCCGCACCCGGGCCAGCAGCTCGGCGACGTCGAACGGCTTGACCAGGTAGTCCTCGGCGCCGCCGTCGAGCCCGGCCACCCGGTCCTCGACGCTGCCGAGGGCGGTCAGGATCAGCGCGGGCGTGGTCACCGACCGGCGCCGCAGCCGGGCCAGCAGGTCCAAGCCCTCGATCGCCGGGAGCCCGCGGTCGATGACCAGCACGTCGTACGTCCGGGTCAGGCCCCGGTGCAGCCCGGCCTGCCCGTCACGGGCGAGGTCCGCGGCGTATCCCGCCCCGCCGAAGACCCGCAGCAAGAGGTCGCCCAGCTCGCGATCGTCCTCGACCACCAGGGCCCGCGCCGGCACCGGTGTGCTCGTCTCGTCCACGCCTCCACCCTGCCGCGCGCAGATCGGAAAACTCCAAGATTTCCCTCCGTACGCTCGTCCCACGTTTGCCGATTCCCGGAGGGCTCCGCATGTTCACCGTCAACGGGCTGCCCGTACACATCCTGCTCGTGCACGCCGTCGTTGTGCTCCTGCCGCTCAGCGCGCTCGTCCTCGCGGCCACCGCGCTCTGGCCGGCCGTCCGGCGGCGGCTGGCCGGCCCCAACGTGCTGCTCTCGCTCGCGGTGGTCGCGTCGGTGCCGCTGACGACCAGCGCGGGGGAGTGGCTGCAGGCCCGCGTTCCGGCCACGGACCTGGTGCACGAACACGCGGAGCTCGGCGACACCGCCGTCTGGTACGCGATCCCGGTTGCGGTGCTGGCCCTGATCGTCTGGTGGCGTCAGCGCGAGTCACGCTCCACCGTGGAGAACCCGCGCCGCCGTACGTACCTGGCGCCGTTGTCGCCGGTGGTGACCGCGGTCGTGGTCGTCGCGGCGCTCGCCACGGCCGGCGCCGGGGTCTACGGCATGTACCGCATCGGCGACTCCGGCGCCCGGGCCGCGTGGACCGGCAGTTACAGCAGCTCCGCGGTGACACCCTGACCGGGCCGAACGACCGGCGGGCGCTACGACTGGACTTTGCGGACGGCACCGGTGAAGCCGGCGACGAACAGGGCGGCGAAAGCCCACGCCAGCACCTGCAGGAACCAGCCGCCGACCGTCAGCCAGGGTCCGGCCCCGGTAGTGGTGGGCACACAGGATTCGCGAGCGGCGGTCTTCAGCAGCGGTGTCCCCAGGTCGAGGCCGACGCCGACCAGTTCGCTGCCCGTGCACGGCTGGGCCGGCCGGGACACCGTCGCGGCGTGAGCCAGCCCGCCGTGCCGCCCGGCGAACCAGCTCACCGCGACCGACACCGCCACCACGAGCAGCAGCCCCAGAAGCGCCCGCCACGGTTGGTAGCCGTAGCCGAGGGTGAGTTTGGTCAGCCGGTTCCAGGTCCGCTCCCAGCGCCCGATCTGCCGCCGATGAACCCGATCGTCGCGCTGGGCAATCAGGACACGCCGGCACCTGCGGTCGTCCCCGGCGGCACGGTAGGCCCTGGCCAGCTGCTGATAGGGCTGGGCGGCGTAGGTCGACGTCCGGTCGTGTAACAGGCTCTCCCAGTCGGGTCTGACGTCCGGGATACCGGTGTAGGTCAGGCCGTCCAGATCGACCGGCCCGGGATCGCCCGACCTGGCCCGGTTGACGTCGCTGAGATCCAGCTGGAGCCGGCCGCCGACCCGTACATCCGCCAGCACCAGCACGGCGTCACCGGCGCCGGCAGCTTCGAACCCGTCCTCGAGGAACAGGTCCTGATCGACGGTGAGGCCGTCGGCGGTCAGGGCGGGGCCCGACGTGTTCTCCAGGTGCGCGCCGTTCCCGATGAGCTGGCCGCCGATGTGGGCCTCGGTCAGCCGGACCGCGCCGCTGTCGCCCGCCCCGAGGGCAACGAAGCCGCCGGTCAGAATCATCTCTCCGCCGACCCGCAGGCGGTCGGCGTTCAGGGCTGGTCCGGATCTGTTCTCCAGGTGTGCCCCGACGCCGGAGAATTCGCCGGTGATGTGGGCGTCGCAAAGGTTGACCGCACCGTCGGCGTTGTGGGCCCGCACCGTGGCCCTGCGCAGCCTGAGCAGTCTGGCGGCGAGACGTTCGGCGTCGACCGGTGTGTCGTCCGAGCCGGGTGGCTGGCCGATCAGGCATCTGTCCAGGGTCAGGCCGAACAGGGTGGCGTCGCGCAGCAGCAGCCCATCGGGAAGGTAGCAGTTGGTCAGTTCCAGCTCGAGATCGGAGGTCAGGTTCTCCAGGTCGAGCCGCCCGTCGATGCGCACTCCGTGCAGGCGAAGCCTGTGCGAATCAGGTTGTGGGGCGAGAACGCCGCGCACGATGTCCCGCAGCACCCGGGCCCGGACCGTCCGCCGGGCATCCCATGCCTTCATCGAGTCGGCGTCGACCGGGCTGTCACCTGCCAGATTCAGCGGTTCGCCGAGAGTGACGGCCTCGATGAGACGTTGTTCGAGGAGGGATTCGTCGGCCATGCGTCCAGGGTTGTCACCGGCCGGTCGGGCAAGGCAAGGGGCATTGGCCTCACGCATGACGGACTGACCGGCATGTGCGGCCGGCCGGAGAGGTCCGGCCGGCCGCGCCGCTTCTTCTCAGACGCACTTCTGCCGGGTCGCGTACGTCTGACCGCCCGAGGTGTGCAGGTAGCCGGTGATGCAGTTGCCGGGGTTGACGTTGTTCCAGGCGAACGAGTACGTGTTTCCCGCGTACGCCGTGAACCAGCCGTTGTCGTACGAGCCCCACGAGCCGGTCGAGTAGCTGAAGCGGACGGTGACGGCGCTGTTGGCGACCTTCTTGAACCAGATGTTGACGCCGGTCCGGTTGTTGATGTGCTGGATACAGATCTCGTTCGGACCGCTGCCGACGTAGTCGCACGGGTACGGGCTGGCCTGGGCCGGCGCCGCGAACCCGGTCACCACGGCCGCCGTCACGATCGCCGGAACCGCTACCGCACGCTTGACGAGAGAACGCATCGGAAACTCACCCCCATGAATGGAATCGATGGGGGTGACGCTAGGTCGGGACGAGAGCGCCGTCCGTTATCCCGGACGATCCCGGATGCGGTCAGACGCCGAGGCCGCCCGCGACGCGGGTCTCCTGGCTGGTGAACTCGCCGGTCAGCATCGGCATGGCCTGAGCGATGGCGGCGCGGGTCTCCGGCAGCTGCAGCGACGCGTCGTGGGCCTCCTTGGAGTCCCACGCCTCGGTCACCCAGATCGTGACGTCGTCGGACGCGTCGAGACCGACCACGTAGAGGTGGCAGCCGGCCGCCCGCAGCCCGTCGGCGCCGCTGGTCAGGATCGCCGCGACCTCGTCGCGGTGGCCCGGCTTGGTCTTCATCGAACCCAGATATCCGTAGAGCACGACCATGATCCTGGCACGGCTGGGTTAGGTTGGCCCGGTGGAACCCGTGGTTCTCGTGATCGGCCTCGATCCGCACCGGGTGCCCGGCCCGTGGGACCCCACGCCGGTGGCCGAGGGCATCGCGATCGGCATGGCCCGCTTCGCCCAGGCCGGCGTGGGCGCGACCAGCTGCCTGTTCGGCCTCGACGGCAGCGACGACATCGAAGCCGTGGTGACCGCGGCGCTGAGCGAACGCCCCTGGCGGGTGGTCGTCGTGGGCGGCGGCGTCCGCAACGACCTCGAACTGTTCGAACGCGTCATCAACCTGGTGCACCGCCACGCTCCGGCGGCGGCGATCGCGTTCAACAACACCCCCGACGACACGTACGCCGCCGCGGCCCGCTGGCTCCACCCGCCCGCGCCCTGACCGGTCGCCCGGGTCGCACACGGTGTGCGACAGGCACGTCCGCCGCGTCATTTCAATGCGATCATGACGCTGAGACAGCTGGTCATCGTGGTCGTCGCCGGGGGACTGGCCGGCGTGATCTGGCGGGTCACCAACGGTGACCATCTGGCCGGCCTCGTGTCGTTCCCGTTCCTGCTGTTCTGGCTGCACCGCTGGACCGCGCCCGCCCGGTCCTGAGGAAACAGGCCTCAGCTCGTCGAGGCGGCCGAGGCCCGGCGGGCTGATTTTTCGCGGTACATGGCGGCGTCGGCGGCCCGGCTCAGCGCGTCCAGGTCGGCGTCCTCCCCGGCCGCGCGCACCGCCGCGCCGATGCTCACGCCCACCGAAGCGGTCTGGCCGTCCAGGTCGACCGGCTCGCAGATCAGCGCCCGCAACCGGTCGGCCAGGGCGGCCGCGGTCGCGGGGGACGCGTCGGCCAGCACCACCACGAACTCGTCGCCGCCGATGCGGCCGGCCAGGTCGCCCTCGCGCAGGGCCGCGCGCAGGCGGGCCCCGACCGCGCGCAGCACCACGTCGCCGGCCGCGTGGCCCAGGGTGTCGTTGACGGCCTTGAAACCGTTCAGGTCGAGCAGCAACACGGCCATCGCCCGGCCGGTCAGGGCATCGGCGTGCGCGGTCAGGCGGGCCCGGTTGGGCAGGCCGGTCAGCGCGTCGTGGCTGGCCTGGTGGTGCAGCTGGCGCCGGGCCGCGTTGAGCTCGTGGACCTGGCGACCGTACGCGCTGGCCTGGGTGCCGCTGAGGATGGCGATCAGCAGGTGGCTGAGCACGGCCACGCTGAGGTCACCGGGGTTCATGGCCTGATCGCCGTGCACGAGGACCGCCACGCCCAGGATTCCGCTGGTCACCGTCCATGCGAGCAGCGCCCCGGGCAGTTGTTTGCGCAGCGCGGCGGTCAGGATGGCCATCGACAGCAGCGGCCAGACGGTCTGCCCGGCCGCCTGCAGGCTGGCCACCAGCCCGGCGATGGCGATGGTGTCGCTGACGACGCCGAGGGTGCTGAACCGCTCGTAGTGGCGACCGTTCGGGCGGCGCAGGTTGATCACGGCCAGGACGACCGAGAACAGGATCTCGGCGAGGCCGCCGATCGCGGCCAACCGGACCCAGGGCGCGTCGAGCAGCGCGTGCGGCATGCCGATCCACCCCGCCAGGAACAGCGAGACGCACAGCACGCCGCCGAGACGCGTCACCACCGAGTTGGCCTCGATGGTGCGGCGCCGGCGCAGCACCGAAGGGTCGAGTGTCGTTTCCATCCGACTTCGCATCGGACGGGTCAGGGGTTACTTGAGAGTCCAACCATCCAGCACCTGGGTGACGGTCGCCTCAGCCGGGGGTTGTGGATCTTTGGCGGGCGTACGGCCGAAGCGTGGCGCCGGGGCGGGCTGGGTGAGCCCGGACACGTCGACGAAGGCCCGGCGCTCCCGGTTGTGCGGGTGGGCGGGCGCCTCGGCGGGGGTGAGCACGGGCGCGACACAGGCGTCGAGCCCCGCGAAGATCGACGTCCACTCGTCCCGGGTGCGGGTGCGGAAACGCGCTTCGAAGGTGCTCCGGAGGACCGGCCACCCCGTTTCCTCGTACGGGGAAGGAAGCTCTTGATCCCCGAGCCCGAGCCCGGTCAGCAGCGCCTGGTAGAACGCGGGCTCGATGGCCCCGACCGCCATGAAACCGCCGTCGGAGGTCTCGTACGTGTCGTAGAAGGGCGCCCCGCCGTCGAGCATGTTCGCGCCGCGCCCGCCGTGCCACAGGCCGCTGTCGATCAGGCCGTGCAGGAATGTCGTGAGCAGCGCCGACCCGTCGACCATGGCCGCGTCGACCACCTGTCCCCGCCCGGACCGTGACCGTTCGACCAGGGCCGCGAGCACCCCGACGGCCAGCAGCATCCCGCCGCCGGCGAAGTCCCCGAGCAGGTTGAGCGGCGCGTGCGGGCGTTCCCCGGCCCGGCCCAGCGGTTCCAGGGCTCCGGCCAGCGCGATGTAGTCGATGTCGTGGCCGGCCCGCGCGGCGAGGGGTCCCTCCTGCCCCCAGCCGGTCATCCGCGCGTACACCAGGCCGGGGTTCCGCTCGAAGCACACCGCGGGGCCGAACCCGAGACGCTCGGCGACGCCGGGCCGGTAGCCCTCGACCAGCACGTCGGCCCGCTCGGTCAGGCTCAGCAGCTCCCCGACGCCGGCGGGAGTCTTGAGGTCGATGGTGACCGTGCGGCGGTTGCGGTCGAGCGGTCCCGGCGGCATCCCCGAGCCGCCGGGACGATCCACCCGCACCACGTCGGCGCCGAGGTCGGCCAGCATCATGCAGCCGAACGGCCCGGGGGCCAGGCCGGCCAGCTCGACCACGCGGATGCCGGAGAGCGCGGTCATACGGGTGCGAACCGGTCGCCGTAGCGGGCCGCCAGCTCGGCCGCCCGCCCGCGGAAGTCGTCGTGCTGGTCGGCGAACCGCAGCACCCCGCCGGTCCAGGCCGGATAGCCGATGCCGAGGATCGAGCCGATGTTGCCGTCCTCGGCGGTGCGCAGCACACCCTCGGCCAGGCAGCGCTGCGCGTCGAGCGCCTCGGCGAACAGGAACCGGTCCCGCAGATCCGCCAGGGGCACCGAGCGGCCTTCCGGCGTGGCCAGAGACACCAGGCCGTCCCAGAGTCCGGTGCGTTTCTCTTCCCCGTACGCGTAAAAACCGCGCCCGGACGAGCGGCCCGGACGGTCGTGCTTGTCGACCATCGCGTCGACCAGTTCGTGCGACGGCAGCCGCTCGTACGAGTCGGACGCGGCCTCGAACTGGCGGCGGATCCGCTGCACCAGCGTCAGGCTGACCTCGTCGGCCAGGGCCAGGGGACCGGTCGGGTAGCCGGCCTGCAGCGCCGCGTGCTCGATCGAGGGCGCCGGCACCCCTTCGGCCAGCATGCCGATCGCCTCGTCGATGAACGTGCCGATGACCCGGCTGGTGAAGAAGCCGCGCCCGTCGTTGACCACGATCGGTGTCTTGCCGATGCGCCGCCCCAGGTCGAACGCGCGCGCCACGGCCGCGTCCGAGGTCCGGGCGCCGACCACGATCTCGAGCAGCGGCATCTTGCCCACCGGTGAGAAGAAGTGCATGCCGATGAAGTCGCCCGGCCGGGACACACCCTCGGCCAGACCGGTGATCGGCAGCGTCGACGTGTTCGAGGCGAGCAGCGCATCCGGCGCGACCACCGGCAGCACCTCGGCGAACACGTCCCGCTTGAGGGCCGGGTCTTCGAACACGGCCTCGATCACCACGTCGCAGCCGGCCAGGTCGGCCACGTCGGCGGTGGTGGTGATGCCGGGACCGGCGGCCCGGGCCGCGAGTTCGGGCGTGACGTCCTTGACCACGACCGGCAGGCCGGCCTTGGCGCAGGCCTGGGCGATGCCGGCGCCCATCATGCCCGCGCCCAGCACCGCCACCCGCGTCGCCGGCGGCACCTCGACCGCCGGGCGGGCCAGGCCGCCGTTGACCGCGCGCATGTCGAAGAACAGCGCCCCGATCATGTTCTTGGCGATCCGGCCGGTGAGCAGCGTGATCAGGTGGCGGGTCTCGATCACCTGGGCCGTCTCGAAATCGACCTGCGCGCCCTCGACGGCGGTGGCCAGGATCTTCTCGGGTGCGGGCAGCGAGGCGCCCTTGAGCTGTTTGCGCAGGGTGGCCGGATAGGCCGGGAGCTGGGCCGCGGGCAGGCCGCCGGGGATCCGGTAGCCCTCGCGGTCCCAGGGCTGGGCGGCGTCGGGGTTGGCCAGGATCCACTCGCGGGCCTGGGTCAGCATCTCGGCCGGGGTGGAGGCGAGCGCGTCGACCAAGCCGTGGGCGAGGGCGTCGGCCGGGCGGTAACGGCGGCCGGTGAGCAGCCAGGTGGTCAGCGCCGGGGCGAGGCCGAGCATCCGGACCGTACGGGTCACCCCGCCCGCGCCGGGCAGCAGGCCGAGCGTCACCTCGGGGAAGCCGAGCCGGGTGCCGGGGGTGTCGAGCGCGATCCGGTGGTGGCAGGCGAGCGCCACCTCCAGGCCTCCGCCGAGCGCGGCGCCGTTGATCGCAGCGACGACCGGACGCCCGTACGTCTCGAGGCGCCGGAAGTCCCCTTTGATCGTGCTGAGCAGCTTGAACAGGGCGGGGGCGTCCTCGGGCGTGGCCCGGGCCATCGAGGGCAGGTCGCCGCCGGCGAAGAACGTCTTCTTGGCGCTGGTCACGATCACGCCGGTCACGGTGTCGCGCTCGGCGTGCAGCCGGTCGACGGCGGCCGACATGGCGGCCACATACGTCGCGTTCATGGTGTTGGCCGACTGGCCGGGGTCGTCCAGGGTGAGCGTGACGATGCCGTCGTCGTCCCGGGAATAGGTGATCATCACAGCCTCTCGAGGACGGTCGCGACGCCCATGCCGCCGCCGATGCACAGGGTGACCACGGCCCGCCGCTGGTCGCGCCGTTCCAGCTCGTCGAGCGCGGTGCCGAGCAGCATCGCCCCGGTCGCGCCGAGCGGGTGGCCGAGCGCGATCGCGCCGCCGTTGACGTTGACCGTCTCGGGGTCAAGTTCGAGGTCGCGGATGTATTTGAGGACGACCGCGGCGAACGCCTCGTTGATCTCGAACAGGTCGATGTCGCCGACCGTCAGACCGGCCGCGGCCAGGGCCTTGCGGGTGGCCGGGGCCGGGCCGGTGAGCATCAGCGTGGGGTCGGCCCCGGTGACGGCGGCGCCAGCGATGCGGGCGCGCGGGGTCAGGCCCAGCTCCCGGCCCACGCTCTCGGAACCGATCAGCACCACCCCGGCGCCGTCGACGATCCCGGACGAGTTCCCGGCGTGGTGCACGTGGTCGAGACGTTCGAGCCAGTGGAACTTGCGCAGGGCGACGGCGTCGAAGAAGTCCGTACGGGCGAAGGAGGGTTTGAGCTTGCCGAGGCCCTCGACCGTGGTGTCGGGCCGGGGATGCTCGTCGGCGGTGAGGATGTCGAGCCCGTTGGCGTCGCGGACCGGCACGATCGAGCGGCTGAAGTGCCCACCGGCCCACGCCTTGGCCGCCCGGTCCTGCGACTGCACCGCGTAGGTGTCGACGTCGAGCCGGGAGAAGCCCTCGAGGGTGGCGATCAGATCGGCGCTGATGCCCTGGGGCACGAAGTCGGTGGCGAACGACGTCTCGGGGTCGAGGAACCAGGCGCCGCCGTCGGAGCCCATCGGGTTGCGCGACATCGACTCCACGCCACCGGCCACGATCAGGTGTTCCCAGCCCGAGCGGATGCGGGCGGCGGCCTGGTTGACCGCTTCCAGCCCGGACCCGCAGAAGCGGTTGAGCTGCACCCCGGCCACCGTGTCGGGCAGCCCGGCCAGCAGCGCGGCGGCCCGGGACAGGTCGCCGCCCTGTTCGCCGATCGGGCTGACGATGCCGAGCACGAGGTCGTCGATGCGGGCCGGGTCGAGCCCCGGCAGCCGTTCCCGCAGCGCGCCGAGCAGGCCGGTGACCAGCGAGATCGGCTTCACCCCGTGCAGGGCGCCGTTCTCTTTGCCACGCCCGCGCGGGGTGCGCACCGCGTCGTAGACGAAGGCCTCAGAGGACACGGGCGATCAGCTCCTTCATGATCTCGTTGGTGCCGCCGTAGATCTTCTGGACGCGAGCGTCGGCGTACATCCGCGCGATCGGATACTCCGTGGTGTACCCGTAGCCGCCGAAGATCTGCAAGCACCGGTCGACCACCTCGCACTGCCCCTCGGTGAGCCACGCCTTGGCCATCGCGGCGGTGGCGACGTCCAGCTCACCGCGGGCGTGCCGGGTGATGCAGTCGTCGAGGAAGACGCGCGACACCCGGGTGCGGGTGGCGCATTCGGCGAGCACCATCCGCGTGTTCTGGTGCCCGATCAGCGGCTTGCCGAAGGCGGTCCGTTCCTTCGCGTACGCCGTGGTCAGCTCGACCGCCCGCTGCATCGCGGCCACCGCGCCGACGCCGATGACGAGGCGTTCCTGGGGGAGTTGCCGCATCATCTGCAGGAAGCCCGACCCCTCGCTCTCCAGCAGATTCGACGCGGGTACCCGGAAGTCGTCGAAGAACAGCTCGGCGGTGTCGTTCGAGTGCAGGCCGATCTTCTCGAGCAGCCTCCCGCGGCGGAACCCAGGGGAGTCGTCGCCCAGCTCGCAGACGATCAGGCTGATCCCGGCCGCCCGCTGCGACGGGTCGGTCTTGACGGCCAGGATGAGCAGGTCGGCCAGGCCCCCGTTGGTGATGAAGGTCTTGGAACCGGTGATCAGGTAGTCGTCGCCGTCGCGGACCGCCCGGGTGCGGATCTCCTGCAGGTCGGAGCCGCCGCTGGGCTCGGTCATGCCGATCGCGCCCACGAGGTCGCCCGAGCAGAGTCCGGGCAGCCACCGCCGTTTCTGCTCCTCGGTTCCGTACGCCACCAGGTAGCCGGTCACGATGCCGCTGTGCACCGCCAGGCCCAGGCTGCCCTCGCCCACCGCGGCCTGCTCGTGCAGCAGCACCGCCTCGTGGGTGAAGTCGCCGCCCCCGCCGCCGTACTCCTCGGGCACGCTGAGACCGAGCAGCCCGAGCGCGCCGGCCTGCCGGTAGTGGTCGCGGTCGGGGTGGCCCTGCTGTTCGAGGCGTGCCGTGTGCGGCAGCACCTCCTTGGTGAAGAAGGTGCGGGCCAGCTCGGCGAGGTCGTCGTGTTCGGGCTTCAACCACGCCGGGGTGTACCCGTCCAGTCCGGGGGTGGGCATGGCCCTACCTTTTCGCCTTGTTGGCACGGTGTCAACAAGCGATGGCCTAAGGTCATTTGGATGAGTGTGGAGGCGGGTCAGCGGCGCCGGCTGGAACCGGACGCGCGGCGTGAGCAGATCCTGTCCGTCGCCGTGCGGCTGTTCGGTGAGCGGGGCTACGCCGACGTGTCGACGACCGACGTCGCGCGCGCGGCCGGTGTGGCCCGGGGGCTGGTCAACCACTACTTCGGCACGAAGAAGGACCTCTATCTCGACGTCATCCGGGTGATGCTCACCGTGCCCGAGGTGGCGATCGCCGGCCTGCCCGACGGTGACCTGCCGACCCGCATCGACGCCATCGTGAGCTGGTTCCTCGACGTGGTCTCCCGGCACAGCCGCTCGTGGCTGGCCGCGATCACGGCCGGCGGCATGGGCGGCGACGCCGACATCGACCGGGTGATCGCCGAAGCCATCGACGCCGCCGCCGACTCGGTGCTGACGGCGGTGGGCCTCACCGGCTCGGGGCCGGCGCAGCACGCGATGGCACGCTCCTATGTGGGCCTGGCCGTTTCGACCGCCCGCGAATGGCTGCAACGCGGCGTGCTCACCCGTGCCCAGGTGCACCGCCTGCTCGCCGCCACCCTGCTGACCATGGTGGAGCAGGTCTTCACCGACGCTTAGCGGGGGTCCGATCCTCCGTTCGGACGGCTGTGTTCCGAGCCCGGGCTCGCCACGATGAGGTATCTGCGCGCTTCACGCGGACCCATCACCGGTGCCCATCCCTCTGCACAGCGGAGTCAGACATGGAAGCGGAACGGTACAGCGCGGACGTCCTCACCTTCGGCGGCGACCTCACGGCCGCGAAGGTCGAGGAACTGAACGACTTTCTGGACACCCGGGGCCACAAGAGCCCCCTCGTATACACCGGGCGCCGTGCCGGCGGCCGCGCCGTGGTCGAGGTCCGCGACGGCAACGCGACCGACATCCACGAGACGCTGGACAACGAGCGACCCGGGGCCGGCTCCCGCCCCGATCCGAAGTATCTCGGCGGAACCTTCAAACTCATGGGCCGCCACTGGGGTCACGGCACCTCATGGTCCGAGCTGCCCGACATCCCGGCCGACATGAAACCGCCGCCCTTCCGTCTGACCAAGCCCCAGGGCAACCTGCGCCGCCCGGTGGTCGCCCTGCTCGACAGCGGGGTGCACGACGACCACGAGGTGCTGGCCTCCGAGCCGGACGACCCGTTCGTGCTGCTCCCCGAGAACCTGCATGCCACCCACCGCTGGGAGGGCCGGGTCATGGAGGTCCACTCGGGTGACGTATCCGCGGCCGGCCACGGCACCTTCATCGCCGGCCTGATCCGGATGGCCGCCCCCAGCGCCCAGGTCCTCTCCCTGCGGGTCATGGACGACGAGGGCCGGGTCGAGGAACACAACATCATCGAGGCCCTCGAGTGGCTGGCGAGCTACTACGACCCCCGGGAACGGCCGGTCGACGTCGTCTGCATGGCCTTCGGCCGCGAGGACCACCCCGTCGACAACGTCATCCCGCTCCGCAAGGCCCTCGAACCTCTGGCCGACCTGGGTATCGCGCTGGTCGCCTCGGCCGGCAACGACCACCAGACGGAATCGATGATCTATCCGGCCGCGTTCGAGTTCGTCACCGGTCTCGGCGCCGGCTTCGGCCGCTACCACGCCGACTTCAGCAACTACGGCGACTGGGTCGACCGCTACCGCGACGGCGTCGACGTGATCGGGCCCATGCCCGGCGGCAAGTGGGCCAGGTGGAGCGGCACCTCGTTCTCGGCCGCCAACTTCGCCGGTGACCTGGCCCGCCCCCATGTCCGCTGACGTCCGTCTGGGCGCCCTGCTCGAACGGGCCCGCGACGGCGACCGGGAATCGTTGCGCGAACTCGTGCACGAGCTCAACCCGGTGCTCTGGCGCGTGGCCCGCGGGCAGGGACTGTCCGCCGAGGACGCCGCCGACGTGGTGCAGACGACCTGGCTGGAGCTGCTGCGACGGCTCCACGAGATCCGCACGCCGCGCGCGGTGACGGCCTGGCTGATCACCGCCACCCGGCGCGAGTCGTGGCACCGGCAGCAGCGCGGCCGCCGCGACGTTCCCGACTCCGAGGCGGTGCTCGACACCGCGGTCGACCCCGGCCCGCCCCCGGACGACCGGCTGCTCACCGACGAGCGCGACACCGTGCTGTGGCGGCACTTCAACCGGCTCTCCGAGCGCTGCCGTGAACTGCTCAGCATCGTGGCCGAGGTGCACCGCCCCGACTACTCGGCGATCGCCTCGGCGCTGGGCATGCCGCACGGCAGCATCGGACCGACCCGCGGCCGCTGCCTCGAGAAACTGCGCGGGATGCTGGTGGCCGACCCGAAGTGGGGTGCGTGATGAGCGACCCCGTGGACGCCGAGATTCTCGAGCGCATCGCCCGGTGGGACCGGCCGCCGCCCGACCTGGACGAGCGGGTGCTGTTCGCGATCGAGCTCGACCAGGTCGACGCCGAGGTGGCCCGGCTGACCGAGACCGCGTACGCCGGTTCGGGGGCCCGGGCGGCCGAGCGCACCCGCACGATCACGTTCGAGGCCGACAGCCGTACGGTCATGATCACCGTGGTCGAGCGGCCCGACAACCTGGTCCGGATCGACGGCTGGCTCGCCCCCGGCGCTGCCCTGCGGGTCGAGCTGCGGCTGCCCGAACCGGCCGCCTCCCGCACGGTCACCGCCGACCGGGCCGGCCGGTTCGTCTTCGACGAGGTCCCCCACGGGCTGGCCCAGCTGCTGGTGGAGGCGCAGAACGGCGGCGGCCGGGTGGTGACGCCATCGCTGGTGCTCTGACCGGACGGGCGGGCGAGCTGTTCGCCGCGGGCCTGGCCGCCAGCGACGACGGCCGGCCCGCCCTGGCCGTGCGCCGGTTGCGGGCCGCCCTGCGGCTGACCGGCGCCGGTGACCCGGCCGCCCGGGGACGGGTGCTAGTCACCCTGGCCTGGGCCGAGGCCGAGCGCGGCCGGGTCGACCTGGGCCACCGGCTGCTCGACCAGGCCGAAGAGCTCACGCCCGAGGCCGGGCGCCCGGTGCTGCACGCCCAGCGGGCGGCGCTGTTCAACCGGAACGGCCGGGCCGACCTGGCCATGCCGTGGTTCGACCGGGCCATCGCCGGGCTGTCCGAACGCGACGACCCCCTTGACCTGGCCAAGGTGCTCAACAACCGCGGCATGCTGCACCTGGAATCGGGTCGCGCCGGCCCGGCCCGCGACGACATGACCCGGGCGCTGCGCCTGTGCCGCCGCCACGGCATCGAGGTCGGGACGGCCCTGCTCGAGGTCAATCTGGCCTGCCTGGACGTGGTGCGTGGTGACCTGCCGTCCGCGCTCGGCGGGTTCGCGGCGGCCCGCGTCACCTACGAGCGGGTGGTTCCGGGCCGGTTGCCGACGCTCGCCGTCGAGCGGGCGCGGGCCCTGGTCGCGGCCGGGCTGTTCCAGGCGGCCGACGCCGAACTGGCGTTCGCCGTCGAGCAGGGCCGTTCCCAGGGGCAGGACAACACCGTCGCCGAGGCGCTGCACGTGCGGGCCGAGGCGGCCCTGCTCGCCGGGCGGTCCGCGGCGGCCGCGGGATGGGCCGAACAGGCCCGTACGGCGTTCGTGCGGCGCGGCAATCCCCGTCGCGCGGCGCTGGCCGCCCTGCTGGGGCTGCGCGCTTCACCGCCGTCGAAGCAGGTCGCCACCCGGGCCCGCCGGCTCGCGACCGAGCTGCGCCGGCTCGGCCTGGCCGAGGACGCCCGGGTGGCCCTGCTGACCGCCTCCCGTGTGATCCCGGGGCCGGCACCGGCGTCCCGCTTGATCCCTGGGCCGGCGCCCGCCTCCCCTTTGACCCCGGGGCCGGCGCCCGCCTCCCCTTTGACCCCGGGGCCGGCGCCCGCCTCCCCTTTGACCCCGGGGCCGGCGCCCGCGTTCCGCTTGACCCCGGGGCTGACGGTCGGCGCCGGGCGGCACGACCGGCTCGACACGCGGCTGCTGCGCCGCCTGGTCCGCGCGGAACAGGCCCGTGCCGCCGGGCGGCCCGCCGAGGCCGGGCGCGAGCTGGCGGCCGGCATGGCGGCCCTGCACCGGCACCGGGCCCGGTTCGGCTGCCTCGACCTGCAGACCGGCGCCTCGGCGCATGGGCACGACCTCGCGGCGGCCGGGCTGGCCGCCGCACTGGAGAGCGGTTCGCCGGCCGCCGTGCACCGCTGGTCGGAACGGTCCCGAGCCCAGGCGCTGCTGCTGCCCCCGGCCCGGCCCCCGGACGATCCCGCCGTCGCGGCCGCCCTGGAAGACCTGCGGCAGACCCGGTCCGCGCTGCGGGCGGCGGAGTTGGAGGGCCGCTCGGCGGGGTCGCTGCGCGGACGGGCCGAGACGCTGGAACGGCAGATCCGGGAGAGCGCCTGGTCGCAGCGGGGCGTGGGCTCGGGCGGGCCGGTGCTGGCCTCGCTGGCGGCCGTGCGCGCCGGGCTGGGCGGGGCGGCCCTGGTGGCGTACGTGCGCAACCGCGACCGCCTCGAAGCGCTGGTGATCACCGCGAGCCGTGCGACCGTGACGCCCGTGGGGGAGTGGACGATGGCCGAAGAGGCGGTTTTGCGGCTGCGGGCCGACCTGGACACCGCGGCCGGGCGAGCGCTGCCGAAACGCCTGGCCGTCGCGGTCGCCGAGGCCACCCGCCGCGACGCGGAGGCCCTTGAAGCCGCCGTGCTCGGGCCGATCTCCGCCCTCATCGGCGACCGCGACCTCGTGGTGGTGCCGACCGGCGTGCTGATGACCGCGCCCTGGGCCGCCCTGCCCGCCTGTGCCGGCCGCCCGGTGACGGTCGCACCCTCGGCCACGGCCTGGCTGTCCCGTCGACCCGCCGCCGGCTCCGTGCTCATGGCCGGGCCCGGCAACGAGTGGGCGGACGCCACCCACCGCGAGGGGGAGCAGGTTCGCGTCGAGCTCAGCCGTCGACCCGCCGCCGGCCCCGTGCTGGTGGCCGGTCCCGGCAACGAGTCCCGCCGGCGCGGCGACGGCCCCGTGCTGGTGGCTGGGCCCGGCAACGAGTCCCGCCGGCGCTTCGACGGCCCGACCGTGCTGGTGGCCGGGCCCGGTAACGACCGCGGCGCCGACGAGATCGCCGACATCGCGGCCCTGTACCCGCAGGCCGTCGTGCTCACCGGTGACCGGGCCGGACCCGCGGCGACCCTGGCCGCGCTCGACGGCGCCGGGCTGGCCCACCTCGCCGCCCACGGGCGCCACGAGGCCGAGAACGCGCTGTTCTCGGCGCTGGAACTGGCCGGCGGGCCGGTCCTCGGCTATGACCTGCAACGCCTCGGACGGGCACCCGGCCTGGTCGTGCTGTCGAGCTGCGAGCTCGGGCTGAGCGAGGTGCGGCCGGGCGACGAGACGTTCGGGATGGCCTCGGCGCTGCTGGCCGCCGGCACCGCGACCGTGGTGGCCAGCGTGGCCCGGGTCGCCGACGAGCAGGCCCTCGACGTGATGGCCGGCTTCCATCGGGCTCTCGCCGCCGGAAACACGGCCGCCGCGGCGCTGGCGGGCGCCGCGGCGGGAACCGCGTTCGTGTGTCTGGGTGGTTCGTAGCGTCAGCTGGCGGCCAGGGCCGAGGTCACGTGGGCCTCGATCTGGCGCTGGGCCTGCGCGTCGACCGCGGTCAGCTTCAGGCCGAGCTCGCGGCCGTCCGAGCGGTCGGAGCGCCGCATCACGTCGCCGCCGACGCTGAACGTCGAGCCGGACAGGGTGACCTCGACGGTGACCCGGTCGCCGACCGACACCCCCGCGTTCGCCGGGAGCAGGCAGCCCAGGCCGTCCGAGCTGAGGTCGACCAGCTGACCGCCGACCGGGGACCGCCCGGAGACCGTCACCCGGACCGGCCCGGTCGCGGCCATCCGCTCGTTGCGGCGCCGCTCGAGCCGCTCGGCGACCTCGGACAGGTCCTGGATCTCGGCCATGGTGGCGTCGACGGTGCTGTTGAGCCGCTCGACGATCTCGTGCTGGTTGTCGGCGATGCCGCCCAGCGAACCCATCGCCGCCTCGATCTCGCCGACCCCGCCGACGATCGCGGTGAGCGTGCCGCCCATCTGCGCGACGTCCGTCTCGAGGGTCGAGATGGTGGCGGCGATCTGCTCGGTCGACTCGGCCGTGGTGTTGGCGAGGTTCTTCACCTCGGCCGCGACCACCGCGAACCCCTTGCCGGCGGCGCCGGCCCGGGCCGCTTCGATGGTGGCGTTCAGGGCCAGCATCCGGGTCTGGGCCGCGATCTCACGGATCACGCCGGCGACCCCGGCCACCTGATGCAGGCTGTCGTTGAGCGCGGTGGCCGCCTGGTCGGCCGAGCGGGCCCGGCTGACCATCACCGCCGCCGCCTCGCTGGTGACCGAGACCCGGCTGTGGGTGGCGTTGGCCGCCTCCCGGGCCGCGTGCACCTGCTCGACCACGTCCTGCAGGCGCTCGGTGATGACCGCGCCCGACTCGTCGATCGCCTCGCGGGCCCGCCGGCGCAGCCGGTGGTTGTTCTTGCGCTGTTCCTGCTGCGCGTCGAACAGGCGGTTCTCGCGTTCGGTCAGCAACTCCTCGATCTCCCGTTGCCGTTCGTCGGCGAGGGCGGTCAGGGTGGTGCGAACCTCCTCGATCTCCCGCAGGCCGGCCTTCTTCTGCCGAGCGGAGCCGAGCCGGTACGCCACCACGGCGGCGGCCACGACGGCCAGAGCAACCCAGAGCGCTGTCACGGCCGCAAGTATCGGCTCCCGGTACGCCCAGTTGAGGGGTCGTCTTGTGCCGCCGACCATAATCATCAGTGTCGACTGTGGAGGGATGCCGTGCAGGAACACTGGGGCGAGGTCCGGGCCGTCGGTGAGGTCGTGGTCCGCGAGTCCTACCCGCAGGAACTGGAGGATTTCGACGCTGCGGCCGAGTGGTTCCGCACCGCTTCGCCGCCGGCCCGCACGTTCCGGCCGCCGGTCGGCATGGGGGTGGAGTTCGCGTCGATCGTCCCGATCGTCCTGTCCGCGGTGTCACTGCTGGCGACCGCCGTGGCCACTGCGGCCGGTGAGGAGCTGACCAGGGCGACCCGCGAGAAGCTGGCCGCTGCGTTCCGCCGTCGCCGCGAGCTGGGACCCGCTCCCGCCTTCCTCACCCCGGAACAGGAGCGGGAGGTGTACCGACTGATCCGCTCGCGGGCGGCCGGGCCGCTCGACGACGAGGAGGCGCGACGGCTGGCCGAGGCGGTGATCGGCGCCCTGCGCCTGCGCGGGCCGGACGGGTCGTGACCGCGGCGGCGGTGCGGCGCCCGCCCTCGGCCACCCGCGGCCGTTATTTGCTGATCATGGTGTTGTTGCTGCTCGGCGGAGCCCTCGCGGGCCAGCTGACCCATCACCTGACCGTGGGGCTGAACTGGCGGGATGTGACGGAAGCGTGCTTCCGCGACGCCTACAGCCGGTGGCCCGCCGCCGAGGACGCGTTGCGGCGGGCCCCGGTCATCAACGCCTGCCGGGCGGGCGTGGAGCACCGGTTCGCCCTCTTCGCGGCCGGCGGCGCCCTGCTGATGCTCGCGGGGGCGGCCTTCTTCGCCTGGCTGCTGCCCCGCGTGCTGCTCCTGCGTCTCGGGCCCCGCCGTCCGGCGCCGTTCGAGGGGTGGGCCGCGCAGCTCGGGGTCCGCCGGGCGCCCGAGGTCGAGTTCGGTCCGTGGGGTCTTCGAGAGCCCTTCACCGTACGGGCGTGGGGCGCGACCCGGGTCGTGCTGCCGCCCGGCGTCCGTCGTCTGCCCGCCGCTCACCTCGACGCTGTGCTGCGCCACGAGACCGCCCACGTGGCCGCGGGGGACGTGACGCTGGTGTGGCTGACGCGCGGCCTGTTGTGGGCGTTGCCGCTGGTGATGCTGGTGCCGCCGGTCCTGGCCGGGTTCGACGACGGCGGTTTCTGGCTCCGGTACGGCCTGCGGGCCGCCCTGCTCGGGGCAGCGGCCTACCTGCTGGCCCGTGCGGTGATGCGCGACCGGGAACTGGAGGCCGACCGGCATGCCGCCTTGGCCGGGTCGTCCGACGCCCTGATCGAGCTGCTGGGCGCGGCCCGTGGCGGTCGCCGGCACCTCCTGTCGATGCACCCGTCGCCGGCCGAGCGGGTGGCGGCCCTGCGCGAACCCGGGAGGCTGCTCGGCATGCCCGCCTCCGTGGCGGCGGTGGCCGGGGCGCTCGCCGTGAACATCTGGTCGGCCGGCGCCGGGATCGGGCTCTCGGCCTTCCTCGGTACGCCCCTGGAGCCGTACCCGCAGCTGGTGGCCGGTCTGTTCGCCGGTGCGCTGCTCGCCGCCACGTGGGGCCTCGCGGTCTGGCGGCGGCCGCCGCGAGCCGTCACGTCGGGCCCTGGGGTCGGGCGGCGGCCGCCGCGAGCCGTTACGTCGGGCCCCGTGCTCGGGCGGCGGCTGCCGCGAGCCGTCACGTCGGGCCTTGGAATCGGGCGGCGACCGCCGTGGGCCGGTGCCACGCTGGGCCTGCTGCTCGGGGTCGCGGCCGGGCTGCTGGTCAACCTCGACCCGCGGACCCTGGCCGGCGACTGGCGGATCGACTGGTGGGCCGTCCTCTACGTGCCGGTCGCGGTAGCCGGAGCCGCCGGATGTGTCCTGGCCCTGGCCACGATCCGGGCGCCGCGTTGGTGGCCGGCCGGGTTCGTCCTGGGCGCGGCGGTGTTCGCCGGGGCGCTCTGGATCGGCGCCGGCCTGGCCGTCCAGCAGCCGGTCGCCGTCGCGGCCACGGACCGGCCTGCCCTCGTCGCCGTTCTGTGGACAGCCGGGTTCGGCAGCGCCTGGCTGACCGCCGCGCCGATCGCCCTGCTGGCCCTGGCCGTGTTCACCTTCTCGCGGACCGCCCTTCTCGGAGGCCTCGTCGTGGGTCTGGTCGCTGTGGTTGGACGCTGGCTGGTCCCGCTGCCGGCCCTGGACGCCTACGGGGAGGCCCAACGCGACTGGTGGGCCGCCGCGCTGGCCGGTTTCGCGGTCGTCGTGGTGATGCTCGTGTGGCGGGGCGCGTCCGGGTTGGCCGCCGCCCTGGTGGCCGCCCCCGCCGCGGCTCTGACGGTCAGCGCCGGGGTGCTGCTGCGCTACATGACGGATTGGGACGAGCCTCTCGCGGCGGCCCGGGTCTACCTCACCCGCCCGCTGACGATGGTGGCCGTACTGATCCTCGCGGTGGGCGCGGCGGCCGGCCTGCTGCCCTCACGCCCGGGTCGGGGGCCGCGCTCACGCCCGGGCCGAGGGCCGCGCCGGAAAGACTGGTTTGCCTGGCCCCGGTTGAGGCGGTACCGCCTCGCTCGAGCCGCTGATGAGACGGGTCGGCCGGGGAGCGGGGTCATCGGGGAAGCCGGCGTACCCGGGCCGCCTCCCGGGTGAGGTGGTCGCGTTCGGGCACGCTCGTGGCCGCCTGCGCCGCCTCCACGTAGAGCTCGGCCGCCCGGTCGAGCTCGCCCGCCCGCTCCAACAGGTAGGCCTGGACCGCGGCGTACCGGGGCACTCCGGGGTCGACCTGGCCCAACTCGGCCAGCCCGGCCCGCGGCCCGTCGGCCTCGCCGACCGCGACCGCGCGGTTGAGCCGCACCACCGGGCTGCCGGTGATCCTCAGCAGCTCGTCGTACCACTCGACGATCTGCACCCAGTCGGTCTCGGCCGTGCTGGGTGCGTCGGCGTGCAAGGCGGCGACGGCGGCCTGGGCCTGGTATTCGCCGAGCCGGTCGCGGGCCAGCGCGGCCTGCAGGATCGCGACCCCCTCGGCGATCATCGTGGTGTCCCAGCGCGACCTGTCCTGCTCGGCCAGCGGCACCAGCCGGCCACCCGGCCCGGTGCGCGAGGCCCGGCGGGCGTGGTGCAGCAGCATCAGCGCGAGCAGGCCCGCGACCTCGGGTTCGGGCGTCGAGGCGGCGAGCTGCCGGGTCAGGCGTACGGCCTCGGCGGCCAGGTCGACGTCCCCGCCGTAGCCCTCGTTGAACACCAGGTAGAGCACCCGCAGCACGGTGCCGAGATCACCGGGCCGGTCGAGCGGCTGCCCGGTGATCTGCCGCTTGGCCCGGCTGATCCGCTGGGCCATGGTCGCCTCGGGAACCAGGTAGGCGGTGGCGATCTGCCGGGTCGTCAGGCCGCCGACCGCCCGCAGGGTCAGGGCCACGGCCGAACCGGGGGAGAGCGACGGGTGCGCGCAGAGGAAGTAGAGCCACAGCGAGTCGTCGCTCGCCGCGGCCGGCCCCGATGGCGGTTCGGCCTCCACCACCCGCTCCCGGTCCCGGCGGGACGACTCGGACCGCGTGGCGTCGAGGAACTTGTGCCACGCGGCCGCGATCAGCCACCCCTTGGGGTCGCGCGGAGGGTCTTCCGGCCACGACTCCAGGGCCCGGATCAGGGCCTCCTGCACGGCGTCCTCGGCGGCGGCGAAGTCGGCGCCGCGCCGCACGAGGACGCCGATCACGGCGGGGACGAGCTCGCGCAGCAGCGCTTCGTTCACTCGGTGACCGTCGGCGCTGCGGTCATGAACGGCCGCAGCTCCAGCCACTCCTGGATCGGGACGCCGCCCGCGCCCGGCGCCGCCGACAGCTCGGCCGCCAGTTCCAGCGCCCGCTCGTACGTGTCGACGTCGATGATCATCCAGCCGGCGATCAGATCCTTGGTCTCGGCGAACGGGCCGTCGGTGACCGGGGGCCGGCCCTCGCCGCCGGAGCGGACGAACGTGCCCTGTGGGGAGAGCACCTGACTGTCGACGAACTCGCCGGTGGCCTCGAGCTTGGCCGCGAAGTCGTCCATGTACTGCACGTGGGCGGTGACCTCGGCCGGCGTCCACCGGTCCATCGGCACGTCGTTGGGCGGGACCGGGCCGCCGCGGTAGTGCTTGAGAAGCAGGTACTTGGCCATCGTCGTCTCCTCCGGCTCAGGCGTTCTGGCGCTCGGCCCGCGCGCGGACCAGTTCCTCGACGGCGGACGGCAGCGTGGTCTCGAAGTCGATCAGCTTGACCCAGGTCGGGGTGATCACGATGCGGACCATGCCGTCGTACAGGGACCGCACCTCGGCCTCCCACTCGACCCGCTGTTCCTCGGTCATCGTGTAGGTGCCGTTCATCTGCAGATATTCGGCGGGGATGCCGTCGACGTCGTCGAGCTCGGCCGTCCCGCGGATGAGCAGGATCTTGGGTGGGTGCACCTCGGTGTCGATGGTCAGCGCGACCGCGGGGTTGTGGCGCAGCGAGGGCAGCTTGGGCGAGTTGCGGGTGGTGCAGAGGACGATCTGCGAGCCGTTCCAGGTGAACGCGATCGGGATGCTGCGGGGTGTGCCGTCCTTGGCCACGTAGGCCAGCCGGGTCAGGTCGCGGCCCAGCAGCTCCTGGCTGATCGGGCGGTTCAGGATCTCGGTGATCTCGTGCTGTTCCACTTCTGGCGCTCCTGGTGTCGATGTCGTCGGGCCGGTTGCACCCCGGGGACGGAGCCGGCCCGGCGTTCTCGACATCCGCGGCGGAACTTTTTCAGACCGGGTAGTCGGCCGGTGTCGTGAACACCCCGACGACCGTCGCCTCCCGCACGTCGAAGCTGAGCGTGAGGAACCGGCCCGGTTCGACCTCGACACTCGACGGGTTCGCCTGGTCGGGGTGGCCCGAGTCGTAGAGCTGCACGTCGGGGTAGCCGTCCCAGGTCTTCGCGGGGTCGCGCACCAACCGGCCCACGGTGTCGCGGTGCTCCGAGAAACGCTTCGAGAGATCCCCGTACGTGATCAGGACCTCCCCGGTGCTCAACGGCAGCGCGTGGTGGGAGGACGCGGGCATGTCGGTCGGCTGGGCCTCGGTCCACGTGTGCCCGCCGTCGACCGAGCGGCACACGTACGCCTGGTCGACCGTGGTGCGGATCAGCGCGACGACCTCGCCGTCCTCCAGCACGGTCAGGGTCGGCTCCTGGTAGTGCACGTTCTCGCCCTCGGCCAGCAGCACCTCGCTCCCGGCGGGCCAGCTGCGCCCGCCGTCCGTGCTGCGCACGACCGTGGCGCGTTGCCACTTCTGGCCGGGCAGACGACCGTACAGGGGAAGCAGGATGTCACCGCCGGGCAGCTCGGCCGCACCGCCGTGGGAGGCCGCCCACGTCGGCACCGCGGGCGTGTAACGGCCCCCGTCGTCGATCATGGCCGTGCCCACCGGGACCGGCTCGCTCCACGTGCGACCGCCGTCGGTGCTGCGGTGCGTGAACGTGCCGTGCGTGGTGTGCAGTGGCGTCGAGCTCCAGTCGATGACGAAATAGCTGAGCAGCACGGTCCCGTCGGCCAGGCGGGCCAGTTTCGGGTCGCGGTCGTCGAACTCCCCGTCGACCGCCACCCACGGCTCCGACCACGTCTGCCCGCCGTCGGTGCTCTCGACCAGGCTGATCCGCCCGTCGGACCGGACGTGGCCCGCACCCTCGCGGTAGGTGGCCAGCAGCCGGCCGTCGAGCAGGCGGACGATGTCGGGAAAGTGCGCGAGGCGACCGGCCTCGGCGCGGGCCACGGTGAACGGCGTCGGCACGCTTCTACCCCCAATGTTCGGCTCCGGCCCTATCTAACCGCTCCGCGAGACGGCGGGCCGACCCCGGGTCGAACCCGGGCCCGTCCACCGGCACCGGCCGGCCGCGCCGGAACGCGGTGAGCCCCGCCGGCAGCGGCCGGTCGAGCAGCCGTTCCAGCCGTTCCGCGGCGGCGCCGGGCTTCTCACCCAGCAGCGCGGCGGTCCGGCCCACGACCGTACGCCATGGTTGGCGCAGATAGCGGTGCATGCCGCTGTCGACCAGCAGGGGATTCCACAGCACGTAGCGGACGTCGCGGTCCGGATGCCGGTCGGCGAACCCGGCGCCGAGCAGGTCGAGGGCCCGCGCACCCTGCATGGTGGCCCGCGTCAGCGAGTACCGGCGTTCCAGCTGCAGGTCGTCCCAGTTCAGCCGCCCGAACGGGAGGCCGCCGACCCCGCACAGACTGAGGACAGTGCCACCCCGCATGCGCGGAACCAGCCGTTCCACCAGCAGATGCCGGCTCAGCACCGAGATCGCGAAGCTCTGCTCCAGGCCGTCGGCGGTGACGACGCGGCGCTGGTCGAACCGCCCGGCCGCCAGCACCAGCACGTCGATCCGCCCCGGCAGCCGCTCCGCCAGCTCGACAGTCTGCCGGGGCGACGACAGGTCGGCGTCGGCGCTGCCCAGCGCCACCACCCGGTCGCCCCGCCGCCGCAGCCGGGCCGCCAGGGCGCCGCCGATTCCCCGTGTCCCACCCGTGATCACCACTGTGCGCATGCCTCATGCTGGAGCGACCCGACGGCCGCCGAAAGAAGGCACATCGATGTCACCCCTGCTGCCCCTGCCCGTGACCGCGGCCGACCGCGATTCCTGCGCGGCCACCGACATCCTGCGGCGCGTCGGCGAGAAGTGGAGCGTGCTGATCCTGGCGTTGCTGGCCGAGCGCCCGTACGGCTTCAACGAACTGGACCGCACGGTCGAGCCGGTGAGCCGCCGCATCCTGACCCGTACGCTGCGCACGCTGGAGGCCGACGGCCTGATCAGCCGGTCCGAGACCCCCGAGCGGGTGCGGTACGCCCTGACCCCGCTCGGCCGCTCGCTGCTCCCGCTGATCGTGGCGCTGGGCGAGTGGGCGGCCGAGCACGCCGACGAGATCGGGGCGGCCCGCGCCTGACCTGGCCCCTCTGCCGCCCGCCGCCGCGCTGCTGCTGGACGACCTGGACGCCCCGCCGCGGCTCCGCGCCCACCTGCGGGCCGTGCACGACGTCGCCGTCTCGATCGTGGACTGGCTGGCCGCGGTTTCGGGGCGTGAGCCGTGGGAAGTCTTCCTCGACCTGGACGACCACCTGACGGCGCTGGCCGACACGGCCGACGAGCGGCTGGCTTTCCAGAACAGCCACCCCATCCACGGCTAGGATCAGGAACATCGACACTGTGACGCTCTGGCGGCCCACCGGGCAGGCCGAACTCGACCTCGTATCCGCCTCGGGCTGGCGGGCCTGGCCGCCCCGGCTCGCCGACCAGCCGATCTTCTATCCGGTGCTCAACCGGTGGTACGCCACGAAGATCGCCCGCGAGTGGAACGTGCCCGCCGAGGGCGTCGGCTATGTGACCCGCTTCGAGGTCGAACGCTCCTACCTCGACCGTTACCCGGTGCAGCAGGCCGGCGGTGACAGCGTGCTCGAATACTGGATCCCGGCCGAGGAACTGGACGAGTTCAACCGCCACCTCACCGGCGCGATCACCCAGGAGGCCGAGTTCCGCGGCCCGGTCGGCGACGACGAGTTCGCCGAGGCCGAGGCTGCCCTGGGCCACCCGCTGCCGGCCGCCTGGCGGGCCTATCTGCAGGGCCCGGCGTGGCTGCGGCGGGGCTGGCTGGAGAAGAGCGGCAGCCAGGTCTGGCTCCACTCGCCCCGCGAGATGCTGGAGATCCACGACGCCTGGCGCGACGCGACCGCCGCCCACCCGGGCATCGCCATCATCGGCGGCGACGGTTCCCGCGAGCAGCTGGTGCTCGACCTGCGCAAGGACCCGGCGCCCGTCATGCTGGCCGACGTCTCCAGCGAGAGCTGGGAGACCACGTTCCGCCAGGCCGCCGACGCCGGTGAGCTGGTCGAGCGGATCGAGGCGGGCACGTTCGCCTTCGACTTCGGCAGCGATTAGGCCGACGAAGCCGACTAGGCAGCATCCACCAGCGCGGCCAGTGCGTCCGCGATGTCGCCCAGACCCTCGTTCGGCGAGCCGCCGGGCTCGGTCATGTACGTGTCGCGGCGGATCTCCAGCATCAGGGCCGACACTGCGCGGTCCCGTCCGTACCAGGTGAGCGGGACGTAGGCGCCGGCGAACGGGGTGTTGACGGCGGCCGTGTAAGCGGCGAACGCACCCGTTGCAGTGTCCGTCAGGGACAGCGGCGTGTGGAACGCGTCCACGCCCAGGCAGAGCTCGGGACGCGGGCCGTCGGCGTGCAGCTCGTACGGCAACGCCTGCGTGGGATACGAGTGCACGTCCAGGATCACCGCCCGGCCCGTCGCGGCGAGGCGGTCGGCCACCAGGGTGGTCATTCCTTGCGCGTACGGATGGAAATGCTCCTCGACGAACGACGCGTCCCGCACGGGGTCGTCGTCGCGCAGGCGTCGCCGGGCGTAACCGTGGGTGTAGACGGCGCCCATCCCGCGCGAGCGCATCTCCTCGCGCTCGTCGGGGAAGCGTTCGGGGTCGACCACCAGGCGTGACAGGCCGTTGGCGAAGATCCACGGGCGTACGGCCGCCCGGTCCGCCGCCCGCAGGGCGATCAGGTCGGTGTGGGCGTCGGTCAGGTGGTCGAGCTCGTCGGTCAGCGCCGCCTCGTCGAGCAGCAGGCTGTCCCGGGCCTCGCCGGTGAGCTCCCGCGACGCGTGCGGCACGTGGAGGATCACCGGCGAGCCCGGGTCACCGGGCAGAACGTGGAACATGGACGCCTATTCGGCCAGGGCCGAGCACACCGTGTTGACGATGAGACGGGTGACGACGTACGGGTCGCAGTTGGCGTTGGGGCGGCGGTCCTCGATGTAGCCCTTGCCGTCCTTCTCGACCTGCCACGGGATGCGCACCGAGGCGCCGCGGTCGGAGACGCCGTAGCTGTACTTGCTCCACGGCGCGGTCTCGTGCATGCCGGTGAGCCGCTCGTCGATGCCGGCGCCGTACCCGGCGACGTGCTCCTCGAGCTTGCCCTCGGCGCCCATCGACTCGCAGGCCGTGATGATCGCCTTGTAGTCCTCGCGCATCGCCTTGGTGGAGAAGTTGGTGTGCGCGCCGGCGCCGTTCCAGTCGCCCTTGACCGGCTTGGGGTCGAGGGTCGCGGAGACGTTGTAGTCCTCGGCGACGCGGTAGAGCAGCCACCGGGCGATCCACAGCTCGTCGGCCACCTGCGGGGCCGCCACCGGGCCGATCTGGAACTCCCACTGACCGGGCATGACCTCGGCGTTGATGCCGGACAGGTGCAGGCCGGCCTCGAGGCACAGGTCCATGTGGGCCTCGACGATCGCGCGGCCGAAGACCTCGTCGGAGCCGACGCCGCAGTAGTAGCCGCCCTGCGGGGCCGGGTAGCCGCCGCCGATCGGGAAGCCGAGCGGGCGGCCGTCCTTGAAGAACGTGTACTCCTGCTCGATGCCGAAGATCGGTTCCTGGTCGGCGAACGTGGCCGCGACCTCGGCGCAGGCCGCCCGCGTGTTGGTCGGGTGCGGGGTGCCGTCGATCAGCAGGACCTCGCACATGACCAGCACGTTCTTGCCGCCGCGGATCGGGTCGGGGCAGACGAAGACCGGCTTGAGCACGCAGTCGGACTTGTCGCCGGGCGCCTGGTTGGTGCTGGAGCCGTCGAAGCCCCAGATGGGCAGCTCGGCGCCGTCCTCGACGATCTTGGTCTTGGACCGCAGCTTGGCGGTCGGCTGCGTGCCGTCGACCCAGATGTATTCAGCCTTGAACGGCAAAACGGGCTCCTCGGGAGTCAAAGGTGAAGGACCCGCGAAATGTTACCGACGGTTGATCATCCCGGACGCCTCCGCTCAGTGCGATCATCACCACGCTCCGCGTTAACACAGGGGAAACACTGGTGCGCCCGCAGGCATTTACGGGATTTCGCCCCGATCGGTGGATCACCACATAACGTCCGGGAGGTGATGCGCTTCCTCGGCAACATCGGCATCGGCCTACGCCTCGGTGGGGCGTTCACCGGCGTCTGCCTGTGCATGGTCGTCGCCCTCGGTATCGGCCTCTGGGGGCAGCACCGGTCGTCGGCGGCCACCGACGAGTTCGCCGCCGCCGATGACCTGCGCCGGCAGGCACTGGTCGCCAAGTTCCGCACCGCCGACCTCAACGGCTGGCAGAACGGCTACGCCTTCGACGTCGTGCGCGGCGTCACCGGCGCCAGTTCGGACACGGTGGGGCAGCGCAAGAACTTCGTGACCGCCAGCGAGGCATTCGAGTCGAGCATCGCCGGCCTGCGCGACAGCCACCTGCCGGCCGCCGCGGACACCGCGGTCGCCGCCGCCGATGAGGCGTACAAGCAGTACATGGCGGTCGACGACGAGGTCATCCGCCTCTTCCGGGCGGGCACGCCCAGCGCGGTCAAGCAGGCGGGGAACCTGGTGGCCGGCGAGTCGACCGAGCGGATGCGCGCCATGATCGCCGCGATCGACTCGTTGACCCAGCTCACCACCGACGACGCCACGGCGGCGAAGGCCGAGGCGACGTCGGCCGCGGACACCGCCCGCAACTTCATGATCGTGGCCGGTCTGCTCGCACTCGCGCTGGCCGCCCTGCTGGCGGTGCTGGTCACCCGGAGCATCACGGGGCCGCTGAGCGCGACGGTGGCGACCCTGCGTGCGGTGGCCGACAAGAATTTGGCCGTACGGGCCCCGGACGCCGGACGTGACGAGCTGAGCGTGATGGGCCGGGCCGTCAACAGCACGCTCGAGGTCCTGGTCAGCGCGTTCGGCCGGATCGGCGAGCACAGCCGCACGCTCTCCGGCGCCTCCAGCGAACTGAGCACCGCCTCGAACCGCATCGCCGAGGCCGCGGCCAGCGCCTCCGGCCGGTCCGGCCTGGTGGCGTCGTCGGCCGAGGAGGTCTCGCGCAGCGTGCAGACCGTGGCCGCCGGCACCGAGGAGATGAACGCCGCCATCCGCGAGATCTCGGGCAGCGCCAGCCAGGCGGCCGGGGTCGCGGCCAGCGGCGTGGACAGCGCCCGTGAGGCCGGCGAAACCATCGGTCAGCTCGGCCGTTCCAGCGCCGAGATCGGCGAGGTGGTCAAGCTGATCACCGCGATCGCCGAGCAGACCAACCTGCTCGCGCTGAACGCGACGATCGAGGCGGCCCGCGCCGGCGAGGCGGGCAAGGGATTCGCCGTGGTGGCCAGCGAGGTGAAGGATCTGGCCCAGGAGACCGCCAAGGCCACCGAGGACATCTCGGCCCGGGTGCAGGCCATCCAGCACGACACCACGGCCGCGATCAGCGCCATCGACCGCATCAGCGGCATCATCGGCCAGGTCAACGAGCACTCGACGACGATCGCGGCGGCGGTCGAGGAGCAGACCGCCACGACCGCCGAGATGAGCCGCAACATCGTCGAGGCGGCCACCGGGTCGGGCGAGATCGCCGAGAACGTGTCCGGCGTGGCCACTGCGGCTCAGGTGACCGCCGACGGGGTGGCCGAGGCGCAGCAGACGGCCGAGCGCCTCGAGGTGATGTCGCACGAGCTGCAGCAGATCGTCGACCAGTTCCAGCTCACGACACGCCCCTGATCTTCTAGGGCCGGCCGTAGCCGACCGTGTCGAGGGCGTGGTGGTGCGCGGCGATGACCGGCACGGCGGCCGCCGCCACCTGGCGGACCTGGACGTCGTCGCCGTGGTCGGCCTCCTGGCGGGCACCGGCCAGGGCCTTGGCGTGCCCGGCCATCTGCGTCGAGACATAGAGCGGGTCGAACAGGCTCGCGGGCGTGGCTTCGTAGCGGTTGCCGAGGGCCTGCTGCTCGGCGCTGGGCAGGTCGGGCAACCGGACCTGCAGCAGGGCCGCGACCCGGATCACCTCGGCGTCCATCGCCATGTGGTCCTGGATGAACCGCACGGCAACCGCCCGGATGTCCGGATCGGGCGATTTCCGGAGCGCGATCCGGTTGCCGGCGATCTCGGCCAGGTTGGTCTGGTGGGCGACGCGCAGGTACGCGGCGTCACGGGGCGCGGCCTGCGCGGCGGCGCCCGGAATCAAGGCTGCGGTCAGAGCCGAAGCCACCACAAGTGAACGGAACATATCGGTTCTTCCTCCTATATCGGATGCGGCTTACCCTCCGTACGGCCGGGTATGCCGGTGGAACAGCCCGAGTCCGGGGTGAGTTGGGGTGGGTGTGAAGAAGAAGATCGGTTTTTTGTCGTTCGGGCACTGGCGTGACGCCTCCGGGTCGCAGACCCGCAGCGCCGCCGACTCGCTGCTGCAGACCATCGAGCTGGCCGAGGCCGCCGAGGAGCTGGGCGTCGACGGCGCGTTCGTCCGGGTGCACCACTTCGAGCGCCAGCTCGCGTCACCGTTCCCGCTGCTGGCCGCGATCGGCGCCCGCACGAGCCGCATCGAGATCGGCACCGGCGTGATCGACATGCGCTACGAGAACCCGCTCTACATGGCCGAGGAGGCCGCCGCGGCCGACCTGATCAGCGGCGGCCGCCTGCAGCTGGGCGTGAGCCGGGGATCGCCGGAGACGGTGCTGCGCGGCGCCGAGGTCTTCGGCTACCAGCCGCCCGAGGGGCTGACCGCGGCCGACCTGGCCCGCTCCAAGACGGAGATCTTCCTGCAGGCGATCTCGGGTCAGGTGGTGGCCCGCACCGACCCGGCCCGCACCGGGGTCAGCGGCGGTCTGGCGATCCAGCCGCAGTCGCCCGGCCTGCGCGAGCGCATCTGGTGGGGCGCCGGCACCCGCGCCACGGCACAGTGGGCGGCCGGGCTCGGCGTGAACCTGCAGAGCTCGACCCTGCTGTCCGAGGACACGGGCGTGCCGTTCGACGAGCTGCAGGCCGAGCAGATCGCGCTCTTCCGGGCGGCCTGGAAAGAGGCCGGGCACACGCGGGAGCCGCGGGTCTCGGTGTCGCGCAGCGTCCTGCCGATCACCGAGGAGATCGACCGGATCTATTTCGGGAGCCAGGACCAGGGCGACCAGGTCGGGTTGCTCGAGGGGGTGCGGTCACGGTTCGGGCGGACGTACGCGGGTGAACCCGACCGGATCGCCGAGGAACTGGCGGCCGACGCCGCGGTCCGGGCCGCCGACACGATCCTGTTCACCGTGCCTAATCAGCTGGGCGTGGCGTACAACGCCCGGATTCTGGAAACGACCACCCGGCACATCGCGCCCTCGATCGGCTGGACGGCGTAACCTGACCGCGTGCAGCCGGTCGACGCGTATCCGGTCCCGTTCCCGGTCGTCGCGCTCGTCGCCTCCGCCGGCGGGGTCGAGGCACTGGCCCGCGTGCTCGCCGCGCTGCCCGCCGACCTGCCGGCGGCCGTACTGGTGGCGCTGCACCAGGATCCGAACCGGGCCAGCCTGCTCCCCGCGGTGCTGGCCCGCGCCGCCCGCCTTCCGGTCGAGGAGGCCGCCAACAACCACCTCATGCGCCCCGGCCACGTGCTGGTCACGCCGCCCGGGAACCATCTGCTGGTCACCTCCGAGGCGCGCATCGGGCTGATCGCCACCGGACCGCTGCCGCCGGCCCGCCCCTCGGCCGACCTGCTGCTGTCGACGCTCGCGGTGACCTGCGGGGCTCGCGCCCTCGCGGTGATCCTCACCGGCATGGGCCACGACGGGCAGGCCGGCGTGCGGGCGATCGCCCACTGCGGCGGCACCATCCTGGCCCAGAACGAGGCGACCTCCGACTTCCCGTCGATGCCCGCGGCCGCCGTCACCACCGGCCGCGTGCAGCAGATCCTGGCCCTCGACACGATCGCCGACGCCATCGTCAAACACGTCGGCGGCCATCGATAGCCCATTGTGGCGCTCCGCAATGGGGTGATCACGTGGCACTATGCCTGGCATGACGTTGTCGGCGCGGGGCTGGCGGGTCGGGATCAGCATCGGATCCGCCTCGACGGTGGCGATGCTGCGCGCACCGGGGATGCGACCACGGCCGATCCTGGCCGGCAACTCGCCCCGCATGCCGTCGTCGGCCGACCCCGTCTATCCCGGCCACCGCGACCCGCTGTGGGCCGGTTCGATGCTCCCGCAGCACCTGGCCCGCATCGCGGCCGAGGTGCACCGGGCCGCCGGCAACGAATTCGTCGAGACCACCGTCGGCTGCCCGCCCGAATGGGAGAACTCACGGCGGGCCGCCCTGGCCGAGGCCGTCACCCGGGCCGGGCTGACCGGCGTCGAGGTGGTCAGCGAGGCGGTGGCGGCCGGGGCCTATCTGGTGGACGCCGACGACGACGCCGTCCCGGTCGGCGGCCTGCTGCTGGTCTTCGACGCCGGCGCCAGCAGCTGCGACGCGGGACTGCTCCGCCGCACGCTCGACGGGTTCGAGACCGTGGCCTTCGAGACCGTCGAAGACTCGGGCGGCATCCGCCTCGACACCGACCTCGTCGAGTTCATCGGAGGCCGGATAGCCGCCGCCGACCGCACGGTGTGGCAACGGCTGAAAGATCCGCTCACCCCGGTCGACCGTACGGCCCGTCTGCTGCTCTGGGAGGAGGTGCGCGCGCTCAAGGAACGTCTCTCGTCCGAGACCACGACAACCTTGACCGTGCCGCTGGCCGACACCGCGCTGACCGTCACCCGCGAGGAGTTCGAGTCGCTGGCCCGGCCGACGCTGGAGCGGGCCCTGCGCGCCACCCGCGACGTGCTCGGCGGGTCCACGGTCGACGCCGTCCTGCTGGTGGGCGCCGCGAGCCGCATCCCGCTGCTGAGCGCCCTGCTCACCGAGGCGACCGGCCATGAGCCGATCACCGTCAAGGAACCCGACCTGGTGGTCGCCGAGGGGTGCGCGCTGATCGCCCGCCGGCAGGCGCCGCTGATCGACGAGGACGTGCAGTTCACCGTCTACCGCCCGCTGCGCCTGCCGCCCGGCCGGTGGGAGTCGATGCTGGTCTTCGCGCACAAGTCCGACCCCGTGGTCGACCCGGTCGCCGGCCCGATCGACCCGGTGCGCGAGGTGCGGGAGCGGGCCGAGCGCTTCTTCGGCGGGGCAGACCCTTCCCCCCGTACGGTCGATGCCCGTCAGCCCCTGACCCGCGGCACCGAGATCCGGGTCGTCCCCGAACTGCCCGGCGTCGAGTGCAACCCGCGCGAGGCCGTCCTCGACTGGCAGGAACCCGTGCACGAACTGGCCTTCCGGTTACGCGTGGCGCCGACCGCGCCCGAGGTGATCCGCGGGTTCGTGCGCGTCTGGTGCGGCCCGATCGTGATCGGTGAGGTGTCGCTGGCCCTGCCGGTGACCCTGGGCGACGTCGAGGTCGAGCGCAGGCCCGAGCCGATCCGCCGCTACCGCAAGATCTTTCCGTCCTATTCGAGCCACGACCGGGCCGTGGTCGAGGAGTTCGCGGTCGCCGCCCGTGCCCTGGGCGACCAATACCTGCAAGACATCGTGACGCTGCGCTCCGGCGAGCAGTGGAGCCCGCGGCTGCTCGAGCTGATCGCCGAGGCCGACGTCTTCCAGCTTTTCTGGTCGAGTAATTCCATGATCTCGGAATACTGTCGCGCGGAATGGGAATGCGCCCTGCGCCTGGGGCGGCCTTCGTTCGTGAGGCCGCTGTACTGGGAGGATCCGCTGCCGGAGGCGCCGCACCTGGGTCTGCCCCCCGAGGAGTTGCGTCGCCTGCACTTCGCGAAGGTGCCGGCCGCCTCCGGGCCTCCGCTCGCGGCGCCGGCCGCCCCAGGCGCTCCAGCGTGGAGCCAGTCACCCCCTGTTGCTCCACGGTCGCCGGCGCCGGCTGCCGTTCCGGCGCCGGCGGCGTCGTTGCGGGTCACCCACGCCAACGGCGAGACGTCGGCGTTCAGCCTGCCGGTGCAGCGCGCCACCGTGATCGGCACGGGACCGGCCAGCGACCTGCGCCTGGCCGACTCGTACGCGAGCCGGCGCCACGCCGAGATCACCCCGTCCGGCGGGCGGTTCCTGGTGGACGATCTCGGCAGCACCAACGGCACGACGCTCAACGGCCACCGGGTCAACGGTCGCGAGCCCCTGCACCCCGGCGACGTGATCGGCGTGGGCCGGACCCGCCTGGAGTTCGACAACCCTTCACTCCCGTACGCGGCATCGCCGGCACCCACAAGCAAGGGCGCCGACCCGGAACCGGCGGGCGGCGCCTCCATCGCCCTCGTGCTGACCGGAGCGGGCTTGGCGGTGGCGGGCGTCGGGTGGTGGTTGCGGTCGCCGTACGCGGGAATGCTCGTCGGTCTGATCGCGCTCGTCACCGGGCTGGTCGTCCTGGCGGTCGGCGCGTGGCGGCGCTGAGGCATCATTCCGGGCATGGATGTGCGGCAGGCCTCGGGCCCCGAAGATGCTTCCCGCGTACGCGACGTGGTCGAGCGCGCGTTCGAGATCTACGTCCCGCGCATGGACCGCCGCCCGATGCCGATGGACGCCGACTACGCCACGATCGTCGCCGCCGGCCGCTGCTGGGTGGCGGTTGACGAGGACGAGATCGTCGGCGTGCTCCACCTGGAGACACCGGCCGACCACGTCTACATCGAAACCCTGGCCGTCGCGCCGTCGGCTCAGGGCCGGGGTGTCGGGGTGCTGCTGCTCGCGTTCGCCGAACAGCAGGCACACACCCTGGGCCGGCCGGAGGTGCGCCTCTGCACCAACGAGGTCATGACCGAGAACATCACCTACTACCCACGCCGCGGCTACGTGGAGACCCATCGCGAGACCCAGCACGACTTCGCCCGCGTGTTCTTCACGAAGAAACTCTGAGTTGGGCGCCGGTCAGTCGCCGGTGTCGTCGTTTCCGTTGTCGTCTCCGTCTCCGGCCAGCGCGGGGCTCTTGTCGCCGCTCCAGCTCAGGGTGAGTTTGATGCTGGCCTTGCCGGAGGCCTCGGCCAGCACGCTGGTGAGCTTCCCGGTCTTCAGGGAAAGCTCGAGGCCGAACTCGACGCCGACCTGATCGGGGGCGATCCGCTCGACCGCGCCGGCGACCGTCTGGGCCACGCCCTCAACGGTGTCACGAAGGTCGTCCAGCGAGATCTTGCGGAGCGCGTCCATGCCCCCGACGTCGGATGGCCCCTCGGCCACGTTGGCCCAGATGACCTGGCCGCTCGGAAGCGCTACCTGAATCAGCCTCGACACTTGTTCGTTCTCCTTACTCTGCTTGACCCGTGGAAACCTCGGCCGTAACTCGGAAGAAGCCGGTTTCGAGATCGTCTCCGCGCTCGATCTCGACCAGCAGGTCGCCGTAGATGGTGAATCTCTGTTCCCCGACGAACCCAGCCATCGTCTGTGCGAACTCCTGGGCCAACGACGGGAACCTACGGGCCAGCCGGGTGTGGTCCTCCGGGGAAAGCTCGACCATGTAGTGGTTCGGCACCAGGATCCGGCCTTCGGGGAGAACGGACTTGTTCGCCTCGGCCTCCCGCTGGAGGGCGTTCAGGACCTGCACGGGCTGCACGGCGGTCGAGGTCCCGGCCTGATGGTTCGGGATCGCTCTAGCGCTTGGTGAGGATCGGTGTTCAGCCTGCACGCGGAAGGACCCGGCGCGCAGACCTGCGCCCAGGGCGATCTCGACTACGACGCCCTCCTGGAGCGTCCAGTCGGGCCGCTCGGCGATCAGCTCCACGATCGCCCTGGCCAGTTCGTGGGCGAGGGTCCCGAGGCGGAAGGACAGCCGATCGATGTCGCGCTGCGGAAGATCGATCAGATACTTCCCGGGAACCGGAACCTTCCTGCCGGCCAGTCTGGAGGTGTATGAACCTGCCTCGTCCCACATTGCCCTGAGAAGTTCGTCCGGAGCAATGACCTCTCCGACGGTCGTCGACCACGAACCTCCGACCTGATTGTCGAGCCTCTGGTTGAGCTGTTCGTAGGCGTTGCGCCGGCTCTGGCGGTTGCCCCACAGGCGCGACAGGAACGAGGCTCCGGTCTCCCGCTGGGGGACCTCTCCGACGGCCAAGGCCGGCCCGCGCTCCAGGTTGTTCGTCTGACGCTGCGTGTCGTCAGCCTCGGTGAGGACTTCGGCGGTGACGCGGAACATGCCACTGTCGAGTCCTTCCTCCCGTTCCATCTCCACGATGACGTCGTGGTAGACGACGTAGTTCTTCTCGCCGATAAATTCGGCCTCGGACTGCGCCAGCTCGTGGGCGAGCGCGGCCGCGTAATGGGCCAGGCGGGCGTGGTCGTACGGGGAAAGGCCGACCAAAAAGCGGTTGGGAACCAGCGTGCGGCCGCCGGCGAGTGGGGCGCGATGCTCTTCGGTCTCCCGCTGCATCGCCTGAAGGATCTCCACCGGGTGCACCACACCCTTGAAGGCTTTTCTGTGATCGCCCCCGACCAGCAACTCCAGCCGTCCCTCGAACCTGGCCACCGTAGGCGTGTCCGGATATTCGGCCGAAGGCGGTGTCGTCTGCCCGGTAGTGACCGTGGCTTCGGACAGCGGCTCCACGCGGAAGTGCCCTGCGGTCAGGTCGGTTTCGGCGTCGATCCGCACCGCGTTCTCCGGGTCGACCGTGACCTCCGTGCTGGACACCGCTTCGGTCAGCAGCTCGGTCAGTTCACGGCGCACGTCGCCCATGTACGGCACGATCGTTCGGAAGTCGTCGAACGAGAGACACAGCCGGAATTTGGCGCTCGAACCCGGCCGAACCGTAGGCGCGTGGGCCACCATCTCCTCGAACATCGCGACAACCATGACCGCCAGGTCGTCCGGCAGGAACGGCAGCCGTTGCCGCAGGTCTGAGGGGCGGTCGGCCTCCGCAGGTGCTTCTGCTCCAGGCCGTTCGGCGCGACTCTCGGTGGCCAGGCCGAGGCGGTGCAGCGCGTCCGCCGGGACCCAGGCGAACGGTTCGCCGGCCACCGGGCTGGGAGCGCCGCCCGGCAGAGCCGCCACGGCCGGAAAGGCCCGCCCCGGCAACCCGCCCCGAGACTCGATGTAGGCGGAGACGGCTTCGACGATCTGGTTGGCCTCCGACACCCGGAGGTCGTCCAGCAGCAACCCCCGCACGCCGGGCCGGAACTCGTACCCCGCCGGACCGCCCGCGCCGGCCTGCACGATCCCGGCCAGCAGCACTTCGGCCAGGTGGGTCGGCCCCGAATCGGGGAGCATGGTCCTCTGCACGAGCCGGATGACGGCGGGTTCCAGCGGCACCGCCGACAACAGGGTCGCCAGGCGGAAGGCCTGCGGCGAGGCCGTGGCCTGGAACCGCCGGAGCAGCTCGTCGGCCGTCCCACCCTCGGCGGGCATTGCGGAAAGAGCGCCGCCACCGTTGCCGGTCGCGCTCACCACGGCGGCCGCCAGGGCCGTGGTGTCTCCGTAGGCTCCGGTCACCATCGAGCACCACGACCGGAGCCAGCTCGGGGTGATCTCCACGACCGGTACGGCGGTCTCGTCCGGCCGGAGGGGACGTGGCCGGCGCCGGCGCTCCACAAAACGAAGGTCTTTCGTGGACCCGCCGGGCACGGTCGAGTGGAAGGTTCCCTGGCGGGTGCGTAGGCCCGTGCGGTGCCACAGCCTTTCCGGCAGGGGCTGCAGAACGACGACGGGACTGTGCCGGGACCACGAGCCCAGCACCTTTCCGCCCTCGCCGTCCCGCCAGCTCACCGAGGTGGCGTCGGTGACGACGAAGAACATCCGGCGGCCGCTGGGGTCGGTCAGTTCGCTGGGCTTGCGATCGGCCCGGGCGTCCGCACCCTCCGGTGTGCGGTTCTCCCGTGAGACGCCGAGACCCGGGTGGCGGCGTGAGGCGTGGATCTCCCACCGGCGTACGTCGCGGAAGGCGCCCAGCTGCACCAGCGACTTCTGCAGGTCGTCGATCATCGCGTCCCACGGGACCATGGAGGGCGTCGCCTCGACCACGAGAGCCAGATCGAGCCACTTCTCCGACGCGGGCCGGAACACCGGCGCCCAGGTGCCGGTCTCGGCGATCGCCTGCGCGGTCGCCTCCTCGTCCAGCACCAGGCGGCGGGCGGTGGGCACCCGGCGCTTCAGCGGCTTGAGCGCCCGCTGAACGGCCCGGCTCGACGGCAGCGCCGACGCGTCGGGCACGCTGACCGGCGACCCTTCGGCGAGCTGGGCCGACGGGCCGGGATCGGTCGGGACCCGTACGGACGTTCTCTCCGTCGCGGCCGGCGACTTCGGGCGTTCGGCGCAGGGGGACGGCGACGCGGGGTCGGGGGTGTCGTCCTCGTCGGCCGGGACGGTTCCCGCTTCGACGCGCCGGGCGGACCCGGCCAGCGGACCGGCCGCGCAGGCCAGCCACAGCGCTTCGGCGGCCTCCAACGGCGTCAGCTGCGGATCCGCGGCTCGCAACGCCGTCAGCAGCCGCGCCGTCTCCATGATCAGCCCTCGTCGCTGAGATGCCGCAGGACGACCTCGACGAGCTCGCGGCGGCTGGCGTCCGGCGTGAACTGGGTGAGGAACACCGCGTTCAACAGCTGGTCGGTCGCCAGCTCCCCGCCGTCGCGCCGGGCCAGGAACGCGTCGATCACATCGGACGCGCTCGCCCGCAGGTCCGGTCCGAGGTGGGCCTCCACGATCTTCGCGAGCCGGTCGGAGTCGGGCTGGCCGAGCTCCAGACGGACGCACCGCCGCAGGAAGGCGGGCGGGAAGTCACGCTCGCCGTTGCTGGTCAGGATCACGATCGGGAAGGCGCGGCACCGGACGGTGCCCCCGGTGACGCGGGCGGTGCCCTTCGGGTCGATGCGGACGGTCACCTCGGGCGTGCTGTGCCGGGCCAGCTCGGGAATGGTGAACTCGCCCTCCTCGAAGACGTTCAGCAGGTCGTTAGGGAGGTCGATGTCGCTCTTGTCGATCTCGTCGACAAGCAGGACCCGGGGTTTCCCGTACGGAAGCAGGGCCGTGCCCAGCGGCCCCAGCTGGAGGTAACGCCCGATGCCGTCGGCGCTGACCGTCGGTTCCCCGCTGAGGTTGACGTCCTGGAGGCGGCCGATCGCGTCGTAGCGGTACAGGGCCTCCTGCAGGCTCGACCGGCTGGTGATGGGCCAGCGCAGCACCGGACCCAGGCCCAGCTCGTGCGCGATCGCGTAGGCGAGCGTGGATTTGCCGGTGCCGGGGCGGCCGGTGATGAGCAGCGGCCGCCGCAGATAGATCGCGACGTTGACCAGCTCCACCTCGCGCGCGGTGGGCTGATAGGCGAGGGCGCGTTCGAGGTCGGCCGGCCGGTGCTCCCACCAGTCGGCGCCGGGCGGTTCGACCAGGGGGCCGCCGGTGAACCGGCGCCACGGCGGAGGCTCGGGCAGCACCCACTCCCGTTGCTCCCCGGATCCGCTGAATACGTGCCACTCGCTCATCGGCGCTCCTGATGGTTCATGCGGTCGGCCCGAGCAGCGGCGCCTCGGGTTCGGGCAGCCGGGTCGGGTCGTCCCACAACAGCACGATGCCGCTGCACTCGGGATTCAGCCCGGCCGCCATTGCGCTGCGCAGTTTGCGGACGAGCTCGGGCAGGGCCAGGTCCTGATGCGCGCCGAGCTCTTTCTCCAGACCCGCCCGGAACATGTCGCCCGAGCAGGGCCGCTCGTCGTGGCCGGGGCACTCGTGGCGCCGCCACACGACCGTCGGCACCCCGGCGTCTACGGCGACGTCCAGCAGTTCGCGCAGGGTGCCGCTCAGGTTGCGGGGGACGGCGACCGTGGCGATGTCGAGGCCGTTGCGCAGCCGCCCGTCCAGCGCGTCGGGGTCGGTGTGGTCGTCGCAGTCGAGCCATTCGACCGCGCCCCTGCCCGACCGCAGGCTCTGCCAGCGGGCCCGCCAGCCGTGCCAGGTCTCCTCCATGGCGAGCCGTTCGAGGTCCCGCAGAACAACCGGGTTCGTACGGCCGAGGCGGGACCGCCGCCCGACCGCGATCTCCTCGAACCGTTCGTCGAGCAGGTCGGGCGGGATCACGAACTCGACGATCGCCCAGCCGTGGAGCTGCTTCAGCGGGATCTTCACCAGGTCGGGCAGCATGGCCCGCAGCTCGTTGATCGTGTGGGTGCCGCTGTCGTCGCAGTAGAACTTCTCGCTGTGCCCGGCGCGCCGGCTCACCCAGACCGTCACCATGTAGCGGTTCGGGTCGAGCGCCCCGGGGGCGATCTGCACCGTCACCGACGGCTGGTCGGTCGTCTCCTCGGGCTTCTCGGCCGTCCGGCGCCACTGCACGTAGCGGTCGGACTCGCCGCGCCGGATGGCGACCTGTTCGGTCCAGCGGAGCAGCTCGTCGCGTGGCCGCCCGGTCGTCAGCTGCGAGAGATGCGCGGTGAACGCCAGCAGCGGGTGCAGGCCCGCCGCCGGTGTCAGCCGGTCCATGAGGGCGTTCGCCACCTCACGCAGACCGGCCAGCGACGACGGGGCCAGGCGGTCCGCGGCCCGTTGGTAGAGGACCGGGAGGTCGACGTCGACGCGCACGCCGCTCAGCAGGCCCAGAAGCTCGGCCTCCTCGACGGCGTTGATCGAGGCCGGAACCCGGTTCGGATGTCGTCGTAGCCCCTCGCGCAACGCCGCCCAGACACCGCCCGTGTGGTGCTGGTCGTGCCGGCTCCAGAGCATTGCCCGAGCGTGTGGCGAGAAGGCGCGCAGGCCGGCGATCGGGATGACGACACCGCCCATGGTGCTGTCGGGGAGACGGGTCGACTTGACGATCGCGCACACGGCGCCGTTGCGGAGATCGAGCACCGGCCCGCCGGACATGCCATGGGCGACCTCGTCGGTGGTGAAACGCCACATCTCGGCGCCGTCCACCTCCTGCGGGCCGCCGTATCGTCCGCTGGCCGAGGACACCTGCGGTGCACGCTGGTAGACCGTGGAATGTCCGAGCAGGAAGAGCGGTGTCTGGACGGACAGCCGCTGATCGCTGAGCCAGGCGCAGGGGTGGTCCGGAATGCCGGCCACCTCGAGCAGGGCCAGGTCGGGCCAGGGCCAGGGCTGGTCGGGGTCACGGCGCCGGGGCGGCACCGCTTCGACCAGGCGCCCCGGAGCGCGGATCTCTTCCCAGGTGATCTCGACGTCACCTGTGCCGGCCACGTGTGCGCAGGTGAGGACAAGTCCCGGGGCCACCCAGACGCCGCTGCCGTGGCTGCCGTCGGGCCCGTCGATGCGCACCAGGCTACGCCGGAAGAGCTGTTCCAGTTCCGCCTCGGCCGCGCTCATCGTTTCCGGGCACCGATCCCATCTCCTCGTCGTCAGCGGCCAGGCTAACCACCGCCGTCGCGCGTGGACACCGCCCGACATGGGGACCCAGGACCGGACATTCGGGGGATTCAGTCCACGGTGGCCTTGACCGGGCCGACACGCAGGATGCCGTCGTCGAGGGGGGTGCAGCGGACGCCGCCCTTGCCGCGCAGGCCCTTCCATGCGCCGGGGCCGACCGTGACGTCCATCCAGGCGCACGGGTGGGCCTTGCGGTTCACCTGCAGGCGTACGGGACCGTCGCCCGAATCGAGGGTCAGGATCTCGCCGACCAGGTCGTCCACGATCAGGCCGGACACGAGGATGTTGCGCCGCACCGCGGTCAGGCCCGTGCCCGGCGGCAGCTGCTCCTGGCTGATCACCGTGACGGCGGCGTCCTTGTGGGCCGGCTTGCCGAAGTAGCGGTCGCCCACGATGCCCAGGCCGGCCCGCACCTGCACGAGCGTCACCAGCTCACCGGGCGGCGCCGGCTTCGGGCCGTCCGAGGGACGCCCCTCGAAACGGGTTATCGGCGAGGCGAGCAGTTCCACGATCTCCGGCACCCGGCGATCCTAGTTGGTGCAGGCGCGCAGGCCCTTCAGCGTGCCCTCGCGGTAGGCGGCGATGCGGTCGAACGCCGTCGGGCCCTCGCCCTCGGCGGCCCGGCCGAAGGCCAGCAGCGCGGTGACCGCCTCGTCGAGGTCGCCGGGGGAGAGGGTCACCTTGCTCTGCCGCTGGTTGCGGGTGAGCAGGTCGTTGGTCCACGACCCGGCCAGACAGTCGACCGTGAGCTGGCCCCGCTCGGTGCGGGTGGCCTCGCCCCGGCGGTCCTGCGCGGCCCGGGCGAACAGGTCACCCAGCAGCATGCCGACAGCGTAGTCACCGATGCGCTGGTGCAGCGCCGGGCCCAGCTCGGTGCTGTCGAACGCCACGAAGTCGCCGTCAGGGCAGTAGAACGCGCGGCCCTCGGCCGACGCGTCGGGCTGCGGGCACTCCGGCGGCGAACCGGCCCGGAACGGCTGCACGGGCAGCGCGGGCCACTCCGCCCCGGCCAGCTGCGGATAGGTGCGCTGCCAGTACGACTGGGCGTCCTCGGCCAGCAACTGCACGGCGTCGTCGTAGGCGAGGTTCCCGCCGCTGGCCTCGTCGCGCGCGTTGGTGAACGGCACCTCGGTGACCGGCAGGTTCCGCGGGTTGTAACCGGCGCAGGTCTCCACGCCCTCCTCGACGCCGTCCTGCAACGCCCGGATGCGGTCGAACGCGTTGCCGTGCGCGCCCTCGGACAGGGCCGGCGTGCCCGGCTGGTCCCGCAGCGTCAGAACCCCGGCCACGGCGTCGTCGAGCTGCTTGTTGGTCACGTTCTTGAACGCCGTGGAGTTGCCGGCCAGCACCTCGGCCAGCCACGCCCCGGCGTAGCAGTCGGCCTGCTGCTCCAGCACGACCGTCGGCAATTCCCCGGTCAGCACCCGGGCCTGGATGGCGTGACCGTACTCGTGGGCCATCACGACCCCGACCAGCAGCGGGCCGTAGTCCTCCTGCAACTGCGGGATCAGCTGCTGGGCGTCCCACGCGATGAAGTCGTCGGCCGGGCAGTAGAAGGCGTTCGGCTGGTACTCGGACGGCTGACCCCCGCACGAGGGCGGCGGGTCGGCTTCCGTGTACGGGTAATAGCCGCCCTGCACCTTGGCGAACTTCGCGCCGTCGGCGATCCGGCCGAACTCGGACGTCCAGAAACGTTCCACATCGTTCAGCGACCGGGTGACGGTGTCGTTGCTGTTGCCGCCACGCCGGGGTTCCTGCTGTTCCTCCACCGGCACCAGCGAGCACCCGGCGGCCAGGCCGGCCACCGCGACCAGCGCGGACACGATCAGACGCTTCGACGCCATCGCCCACTCCTCATCAAGGCTGACCCTGTCGACGGTAGTTCCCCACGTCGACAATCCATCAATCGCGATGTGACCGGTCAGTACGCCACTAGGGTGTGGCCCATGCCGCCCGACGAGACCGTGGGGGTGCCGGCCCACCGGGGCGGGCTGCTGGTCGACGACCCGGTGCTGAGCGTGGGCGTCGTCCAGATCACGTCGCGTCCGTCGGGTCTCGACGTCGAGCTCATCGCCCGCCGGGGCGTGCCCGCGCCCCGCTCACCCCGGGTGCTGCTTCCCCCGTACGACGAAGGGGTCGATCTGCGGGTGGGCTGGCTCGACCCGTCGGGACGCGCTCACTGGGAATACGGCTCGGTCGCCTCGGACGGCGTGATGTGGCGCACGCGCGTGTACTTCCCCGCGCACTACGACGAGGTCTGCCTGCTGCTGGCCTGGCCCGAGATCGGCTTCCCGGAGTTCACGGCCCTGCTGCCGCTCCCGTCGCGTCCCGTGGTCGAGCGGGCCGCGGCGTCGATCTGGCAGGCGCCCGTGGTGATGGCGCCGGTTCCTTCCCACGTACGGCATCGGCCCGCCGACGGCCGCCTCGACGCGCCCCGGATCGAGACCGGCCGGCTGTGCGCGGCCCCGCGGGTGCTGGCCCGCGAACGGGACGGCGTGGTGGTGCTGACCCGCGTCACCGCCGTCGACCGCATCCTGGCCCTGGCCGTCGACAGCCTGGCCCGCATCGGTGGGCAGGCCCGCCCCGGCCCGTGGGGCGCCGGCCTGGCCGTGCTGAACGACCGCGACGCGATCCGCCTCGACCCGCACGAGAGCGAGGCCAGCGGCGACGAGCACAGTTTCCAGGCCAGCACCGAATACCTGATCGAACGTCCCGCCGCGCCCGTCCTCGACCTGATCGTCGCCTGGCCCGCGATCGGCCTGACCGGCATCCTGGCCACAGTGGACCTGGTCGACCCCGTCAGCCTGTGACCTTTTTTCGTCCGCGACTTCCGGGTGTCGTGCGGTCTTGGCCGACCCCTCAGCCCGTGACTTTTCCGTCGGCGACTTCCAGGTGCCGCGTGGTCGTGACCGCCTCCAGCATGCGCCGGTCGTGGGTGACCAGCAGAAGCGTTCCCGCGTACGAGGCCAGCGCCGACTCCAGCTGCTCGATCGCCGCCAGGTCGAGGTGGTTGGTCGGCTCGTCCAGCACGAGGAGGTTCACGCCCCGGGCCTGCAGCAACGCCAGGGCCGCGCGGGTGCGCTCACCCGGTGACAGGCTCTCGGCCGGCCGGGGCACGTGCGCCGCCCGCAGCCCGAACTTCGCCAGCAACGTCCGCACGTCGGCGTCGCTGAGTTCGGGCACCGCCTCGCCGAACGCGGCCATCAACGGCTTGTCACCCAAAAACAGCCCGCGCGCCTGGTCGATCTCGCCCACGACCACACCCGACCCGAGATGGGCCGCCCCCTCGTCGAGCGGAAGCCGGCCCAGCAGCGCCGCGAGCAGCGTCGACTTGCCGGACCCGTTGGCCCCCGTGATCGCGACCCGGTCGGCCCAGTCGATCTGCAGGGTGACCGGCCCGAGCTGGAAGTCTCCGCGCCGCACGACCGCGTCGCGCAGGGTCGCCACCACCGACCCCGAGCGAGGCGCGGCGGCGATCTCCATCCGGAGTTCCCACTCCTTGCGCGGCTCCTCGACCACCTCGAGACGCTCGATCATCTTCTCGGTCTGCCGCGCCTTGGCCGCCTGCTTCTCACTGGACTCGGCCCGGTACGCCTTACCGATCTTGTCGTTGTCGGGCGACTTGCGACGCGCGTTCTTGACGCCCTTCTCCATCCACGCCCGCTGCGTGCGGGCGCGTTCGAGCAGGTCGTCCTTCTTGTCGGCGTACTGTTCGTAGTCCTCCCGGGCCTGCCGCCGCGCCCGGTCGCGCTCCTCCAGATAGGAGGCGTAGCCACCCCCGTACAGCCGCACCTGCTGCTGCGCGAGATCCAGTTCGAGGACCTTCGTCACCGTACGGGTGAGGAACTCGCGGTCGTGGCTGACCAGCAGCGTCCCCGCGCGCAGCCCGCCCACGAACTCCTCGAGGCGGCGCAGCCCGTCCAGGTCGAGGTCGTTGGTGGGCTCGTCCAGCAGGAACACGTCGTACCGGCTCAGCAGCAGCGACGCCATGCCGGCGCGCGCCGCCTGCCCGCCCGAGAGCGCGGTCATCGGGTGGTCGAGCCCGACGGTCAGGTCGAGTTCGGCCGCCACCTGCTCGGCCCGCTCGTCGAGGTCGGCGCCGCCCAGGTCGAGCCAGCGCTCCAGCGCGACCGCGTATTCGTCGTCGGCGCCCTTCGCCCCCGCGGTAAGCCGCTCGGTCGCGAGATCGAGGGCCTGCTGGGCCGGCCCGACACCGGTGCGCCGGGCCAGGAAGTCGCGGACGGTCTCGCCCTCGCGGCGCTCCCGCTCCTGAGGCAGATAGCCGACGTTCGCGGTGGGCGGACTGATCGAGACGGTTCCGCTCTCCACGGGCACGAGCCCCGCGAGCGTACGCAGAAGGGTCGTCTTGCCCGCCCCGTTGACCCCGACCAGGCCAACAACATCACCCGGCGCGACCACCAGGTCAAGGGCGGAGAACAGGACGCGGTCGCCGTGCCCAGCGGCGAGTTCACGGGCAATCAGGGTGGCGCTCATCGCCTGCCAACTCTAGGCCGTGATCGGCACCGCGTTGCCGCTGACCCGCACCCTCGGGTCGCCCGGCCGCAGACCGACCGTGATCCGGCTCGACCGGCCCATGTCGTCGCCCTGCCGCAGCTCGAGCGTCACGGCCTCGGGCACCAGGTCGAGCGCGTGCAGATAGCCGCCCAGCGCGGCCGCCGCGGCCCCGGTCGCCGGGTCTTCCACCACGCCCCCGACCGGGAACGGGTTGCGGACGTCGAAGGTCGTTTCCCCCGTCCGGAAGATCAGCTGGATGGTCGTCCAGCCGTGCCACTCCATCAGCTCCTTGAGCCCCTCGAAGTTGTAGTCGAGGTCGGCCAGGCGTTGCCGCGTGCGGGCCGCGAGCACCGGGTGGTTGGCGCCGGCGAACGCGATCCGTGTGGGGAGGGCGGGATCGAGGTCGTCCGCGGACCATCCCAAGTTGCCGAGCAGGACGTCGAGGACCGGCGTCGGCAGCTCCTCGACCTTGGCCGGCACGCTGGTGAGGGTGGCCCGCCCCGCTTCGTCGACGGTCACCGGCACCTCGCCCGCGTTGGTCGTGAAGTGGTGCTCACCCGGCCCGAGCGCGACCGCCGTGGCGACCGTGGCGTGACCGCAGAACGGCACCTCGGCCAGCGGGCTGAAATAGCGCACCCGGTAGTGCCCGTCGCCCCGGTCGTCCGTGATGAACGCGGTCTCCGAATAGCCCAGGTCGGCCGCGATCTTCACCATCGCCGCGTCGTCCAGGTCACTGGCGTCGCGCACCACCCCGGCCGGGTTGCCACCCGCGGGGTCGTCGGTGAAGGCCGCATACCGCTCGATCGTCGCCATGCCGGCAAGACTGCCGTGCCGCGGCCGCCCCCGCCAGCCCGAGGGGCGGCCAACTGTCACAACGGCGGAGTAGCGTTCTTGCGGTGACAGATGCACCAACCGCGATCACACCCCCATCCGACCTTCCGCGCACCCTGGGCGAGCTTCGGGCCTCCGGGCACGAGTTCAAGACCGTGAAGCAGGAACTGCGCGACAACCTGCTCGACCGCCTGCGTGACGGCGGGCCCCGCTTCCCGGGCATCGTGGGCTACGACGACACCGTGCTGCCCGAGGTCGAGCGGGCCCTGCTGGCCGGCCACGACATGGTCCTGCTCGGTGAGCGCGGCCAGGGCAAGACCCGGCTCATCCGCGGGCTGATCGGCCTGCTCGACGAGTGGACGCCGGTCATCACCGGCTCCGAGCTGCACGAACACCCCTACCACCCGCTGACTCCGGCCAGCCGGCGGCTCACTGCAGAGACCGGTGACCTGCTGCCGATCTCGTGGCTGCACCGTTCCGAGCGCTACGGCGAGAAGCTCGCCACCCCCGACACCAGCGTCGGCGACCTGATCGGCGACGTCGACCCGATCAAGGTGGCCGAGGGGCGCGCGCTGGGCGACCCCGACACGATTCACTTCGGGCTCGTGCCGCGCACCAACCGGGGCATTTTCGCCGTCAACGAGCTGCCCGACCTGGCCGAGCGCATCCAGGTGTCGCTGCTCAACGTGCTCGAGGAACGGGACATCCAGGTCCGCGGCTACCAGCTCCGGCTGCCGCTCGACCTGCTGCTCGTGGCCTCGGCCAACCCGGAGGACTACACGAACCGCGGCCGCATCATCACGCCGCTCAAAGACCGGTTCGGGGCCGAGATCCGTACGCACTATCCGGTCGATCTGGCCCTGGAGACGGCGCTGATCCGGCAGGAGGCCGAGCTGGTCGCGTCCGTGCCCGACCATCTGCTCGACGTGCTGGCCCGCTACACCCGCGCGGTCCGCGAGTCGCCGTCGGTCGACGCCCGCTCCGGCATCTCGGCCCGGTTCGCGATCGCCGCCGCCGAGACCGTGGCCGCCAGTGCCCTGCGGCGCAGCGGCCTGCGGCAGGAACGTGAGGCCGTGGCCCGCGTCTGCGACACCGCGTCGGTGACCTCGACCCTGCGAGGGAAGGTCGAGTTCGAGAGCGGCGAGGAGGGCCGCGAGACCGAGGTGCTGGCCCACCTGCTGCGGGTCGCCACCGCCGAGACGTTCCGCGACCGGCTGGGCGGGCTCGACCTGTCCGGCTTCACCGAGCTGGTCGCCGAGGGCGCCATCATCGAGACCGGTGACCTGGTCAGCGCCGACGAGCTGCTGGGTCAGATCGGTACCGTGCCCGGCCTGGCCAAGGTGCTCGACCGGCTCGGCCTGGGCGACGCGCCGAGTCCGGGGCAGGCCGCGTCCGGCATCGAGTTCGTGCTCGAGGGGCTGCACCTCACACGCCGGCTGGCCAAGGAGCTCACCGACGACGGCCGCACCCTCTACGGGAGCTGACATGGCCGGAAACAGGTTCCGTTACGGCGCCTGGCGGGACGGGCCCGACCCGCTCGCCCCGCCGTACGACGTACGCGCCGCCGTCGACGAGGTCGGCGAGCGGGTGCTGGAGGGTGACAACCTCCGCGACGTGCTGCGCGACCTGATCCGCCGCGGTCCCCGGGCCGGTCGCGGGCTCGACGAGCTGCGCGACCGCGCCCGCCGGATGCGCCGGGAAGCGCTGCGCCGGGGAAACCTCGACGGCGCCGTCACCCGGGCCCAGCAGCTGCTCGACCAGGCCGTGGCCGCCGAGCGCGACGAGCTGCGCCGCCGCGACGACGACGAGTCCCGCTTCGCCGAGGCGGTGCTCGACAACCTGCCCCGGTCCACGTCGCGGGCGGTCGAGGAGCTGTCGCAATACGACTGGGCCTCCGACGAGGCCCGGCAGCTCTACCAGCAGATCCTCGACAACCTGCGGCACGAGGTGGTCGAGCAGCGGTTCGCGGGCATGAAACAGGCCCTCGAACAGGGCAACTTCGACGGCGTCAACGAGATGGTGGCCGACCTCAACGACCTGCTCGAGAAGCACGCCCGGGGCGAGGACACCGACGACGCGTTCCAGCAGTTCATGGCCAAGCACGGGCAATTCTTCCCGGAGAACCCGGCCGACGTCGAGGAGCTGATCGACTCCCTGGCCCGGCGGGCGGCCGCGGCCGAGCGGCTCATGCGGTCGCTCAGCCCGCAGCAGCAGGAAGAGCTGTCCCGGCTCATGGACCAGGCCCTCGGCAACGGCCCGCTGCGGGCCCAGCTGGGGGAGCTCACCGACAACCTGCGCGCGCTCCGGCCCCAGCTCAACTGGGGTCGTGGCGAGCGCATGCGCGGCCCCGAAGACCTCGGCTACGGTGACGCGGCGGCCGCCCTGGGCGAGATCGGTGAGCTGGACGAGCTGCTCGACCAGCTGGGCCAGGAACATCCGGGGGCCACGCTCGACGACGTGGACGTCGAGATGGTCGAGCGGCAGCTGGGCCGGGGCGCGGCCGACGACGTCCGGCGCCTGCGCGAACTGGAACGCGAACTGACCCGCCAGGGCTGGGTGACGCGCGACGCCGAAGGGCTGACCCTGTCACCCAAGGCTCTGCGCCGGCTCGGGCGTACGGCCCTGGCACAGGTCTTCGACGAGCTGGCCGGCCGCAAGCAAGGTCAGCACGACCTGCGCGACGCCGGGGCGGCCGGTGACCTGATCGGGTCGTCGCGGCGCTGGGAGTTCGGCGACGAGCAGCCCCTCGACGTGGTCCGCACGATCGGCAACGCGGTGCGGCGCCGGGCCTCGGGCGGCGGGGTCGGTGTGCTTCCCGTACGCCTCGAACCCGACGACTTCGAGGTGGCCGAGACCGAGCGGCGGGCGTCGGCCGCGGTCGCGCTGCTGGTCGACCTGTCCTATTCGATGTTCGCCGACGGGCGCTGGGGCCCGATGAAACAGACCGCGCTGGCGCTGTCGCACCTGGTCGAGACCCAGTTCCCGCAAGACTCGCTGCAGATCATCGGCTTCGGCCCCTATGCGTCGACCCTGTCGCAGGGGCAGCTGGCCGCGATCGAACCGGACATGGCCAAGGGCACGAACCTGCAGCACGCTCTTGCCCTGGCCGGCCGGCACCTGCGGCGTCACCCCGGCGCCGAACCGGTCGTGCTGGTGGTGACCGACGGCGAGCCGACCGCGCATCTGGAGGACGGCGAGTCCATGTTTTGGTGGCCGCCCTTGCCCGAGACGATCCGCGCCACCATCCACGAGGTTGATCACCTGACTCGTTATGGGGCCACGCTCAACTTCTTCATGCTGGGCGAGGATCCGGGTCTGCAACGCTTCGTAGCCGCGGTGGCCGAACGAAACGGCGGCCGGGTCTTCAGCCCGGACGCCGACGAACTGGGAAGCTACGTGGTCAGCGATTACGTCCGAGCCCGCCGAGGAAGACGGTAGGCGCGAGAGCGAGATCAAGAGCGAGATCAAGAGCGAGATCAAGAGCGAGATCAAGAGCGAGATCAAGAGCGAGATCAAGAGCGAGATCAAGAGCGAGATCAAGAGCGAGATCAAGAGCGAGATCAAGAGCCGGATGTCGTAGCGGGGTGGTGGGTGACGGACCGTCGCTCCCGCCGAGGGCCCGGGCGGGCCGAGCAGGGCGCTGGCGCGCCCAGAACGCTCAGCCCACCCGGGCGACCTGCGTAAATGGTTGCGCCCAAAGGCAAAATCCGGCTCGGCCGCCGCTGGGTGAGTGGTTGCGCCCCTAAGAGCTCGCCCGGCCCGGCGCTGGTGGGGTGGTCGCGGCTGGAGGCGGGTCCGCGCGACGTGCTCTGAGCGGGTGGTTGCGCCCAAGAGCTGGCTGCCCAGGGTGGGCTCGAAGCGTGACGCCCGGAGCCGGGCCCGGGAGAGTGGCTGTGCCCGGGGAGCGGGCACAATGCGGAGGTGCGTGCGGCCCGGCTCATCAATCTTGTGCTGTTGTTGCAGGCGCGCGGGACGATGACGGCCGCTGAGCTGGCGGCTGAGCTCGAAGTCTCCGAGCGCACGGTCTACCGCGACGTCGTCGCGCTGTCGGCGGCCGGAGTGCCGGTCTATGCCGAGCAGGGGCGCGTCGGGGGATATCGGCTGGTTGACGGCTACCGCACGCGGCTGACCGGGCTGTCGCGGGCCGAGGCCGAGGCGTTGTTCCTGGCCGGGCTGCCCGGGCCGGCCCGCGAGATGGGCATGACCGAAGCCGCCGGCACGGCCCGGCTCAAGATTCTGGCCGCGCTGCCGCCGGGGCTGCAGGAAGCGTCGGAACGGGCCGGTGACCGGTTCCACCTCGACGCGCCGGGCTGGTTCAAGGAGGCGGAGACGCCGCCCGTGCTGGCCGAACTCGCCCGGGCCGTGTGGCACGACGAGGAACTGACGATGACCTACCAGCGGCACGACGAGGTGTCGCGCACCGTCGAGCCGTACGGGCTGGTCCTCAAGAACGCCGTCTGGTATCTCGTCGGCAAAGTGGGGGAGAGCCTGCGCACCTACCGTGCCGACCGGATCACCGGTGTCCAGGCGACGGGGCTGACGTTCGTACGGGAAAACGGGTTTGATCTGGCCGATTTCTGGGCGCAGCGTGCGGTCGAGTTCGTGCGGCAGATGCTGCGCGAGACGATCGTCATCCGGCTGAGCCCGACCGGTCTGCGTGAGCTGCGGTTCGTGGCCGAGGCGGTGGCCCTGGACGAAGCCCTGGAGCAGGCCGAGCCGCCGGATCCGGACGGGTGGGTCCGGACCCGGCTGCGCGTCGAGTCCGTCGAAGTCGCCTACTCCTACATGCTGCGGCTCGGCCCCGAGGTCGAAGTGATCGAACCCGGGCCGCTCCGCGCGCGCCTCGCCGAGGCCGCTGGGAGAACAGCCGCTCTCTATCGGTAGCCGGTCATCCTGGCTATGTCAGTCACACGCGACGGAGCCAGGGTCACCGGTAGCCGGCCACGTCCGCGGGTTTGCCCGGGTCCTGCACCTCGACCAGGTAACGCCACGCGTCTGGCCGGCTGCCGTCGAGGTCGGTGAACCCGTACACCTGGGCCAGGTCGCCGCTCGAGGTCGACTTGCCGTTCCAGCGGGCCTTGTCCGGGTCGGCGGCGAGGGCGGCGACGGCCCGTCCCACGTACGCGGGTGATTCCGAGATGGCGAAGTGGGGTTCCTTGGCCGCGCCGTCGAGCCAGTTCTGCTCGGTCACGCCGAAGTGGTCCAGCATCATCTCGGAGCGCAGCCAGCCCGGGGTCAGCGCCACCGAGGTGCCGCCGTGCTCCTTCAGCTCCTGCGCCCAGGCGAAGGCGAGCCGGTTCACGCTCACCTTGGCCAGATCGTAGAAGACCGACAGCCGGTAGTTGTCCTCGTTGTAGGCGGTCGTGCCATCACCCATCTCGACCACGAGCCCGCCCGGGTTGCGGATGAGCAGCGGCATCGCGAAGTGGGCGGTGGTGATGTGGGTGTCGATGGCCAGCCGCAGCAGCCGGAACCCGTTGTCGAGCGACTGCTCCCAGACCGGCTTGTGCCAGGTCGCCAGTGGGTCACCGCCCCACACGTCGTTGACCAGCACGTCGAGCCGCCCCTGCTCGCGGTCGATGCGCTCGACCAGCCCCGCGACCTGCTCCGGAACGAGGTGGTCGACGGCCACCGCGATCCCCGTGCCGCCGGCCGCGGTGACGAGGTCGCCGGTCTCCTCGATCGTCTCCGGCCGGTCCATCTCCGAACGCTTTGCGCGCGTGCTGCGCCCGGTCGCATAGACGGTCGCGCCCGCCGCCCCGAGCTGAACCGCGATCTGCCGCCCCGCGCCGCGGGTGGCCCCCGCCACGAGAGCCACTTTGCCTGCCAATGGTTGTTCTGCCATGCGATGGACTCTCGCGGAAATACCTGACAGCCGATGTCCGACTTTCCGAACGGGGGCTCTCAGCGACCAGTCCACCCCGGTGTGCGACCGACAGAACTAGGTTCCTAGGATGGCGGACACGAAGTGCGACACGTGACGGGTCCGCGACGGAGATTCTGAAGCTCGTTATAGTTGCTCGGCGAGTGGCCGGTGGGGGGTCCGGGCGTCGGGGGACGCATGCATCCGGGCAGAGCCGTGCCGGTCGCCGGTGGTTCGGCCGGGGGATCTCCCGGCGCCGGAGGGGGAGAGGAAGTCGCGATGTCGCAGCAGCCTGCGTCGTCCGTTGCTGCCCCGTCCAACCGGATCTGGACGATTCCCAACGTCATCAGCTTCATCCGGCTGCTCGGCGTCCCGCTGTTCCTCTATCTTCTGCTGGGCCCGCAGCACGACGTGGCGGCGGTGATCGTGCTCGCGATCGGCGGCACCACCGACTGGGTCGACGGGTTCGTGGCCCGGCGCATGAACTCGGTCAGCCGCCTCGGTGAGCTGCTCGACCCGTTCGCCGACCGGCTCTACATCCTGGCCACGCTGATCGGCTTCACCGTGCGGGGCGTGGTTCCCTATTGGCTGACCGGCGCCCTGCTGCTGCGTGAACTGGTGCTGGGCATCGCGCTGCTGGTGCTGCGCCGCCACGGCTACGGCCCGCCGCCGGTGCACTACGTGGGCAAGACCGGCACGTTCGTGCTGCTCGCGGCGTTCCCGGTGATCCTGCTGGCCCGGGCCGTGCCGTCGATCGACTCGTGGGCCGGGCCGCTGGGCTGGGGTCTCGCGTGGTGGGCGCTCGGGCTCTACTGGGCCGCCGCCGTCCTCTATCTCGCGCAGACCACGCAGCTGCTGCGGGCCGCGCGGACGGCTCCGCGATGACCGAGGAACCGAAGAAGCGGACCTTCCAGCCCGACTTCCTCACCGAGCTGTTCCGCAATCCGCTCGACCCCGGCTACGCCGACGCCGCCGCCCGCAAGCAGCGCGAAGGCGAGCCCACGGGTGCCCGCAAGGCGATCTCCAGCGGTGTCCTGGCGGTCACTCTGGTCGCGCTGGGCTTCCTGCTGGTGCTGGCCTACAAGCAGACGGTCGCCGACGAGCCGGCCCGCACGACGGCCCGGGCCGAGCTGATCGACCAGGTCCAGAAGCGCCGCGAGACCACGGCCCACCTGCAGGAACACGCCGACGAGCTGGCTGACGAGGTGTCCGCCCTGCGGGAGGAGGGTCTCAGCGGCGACGAGATCCAGCGGCTGCGTGACACCGAGGCCGCGACCGGCCTGGCCCGGGTGACCGGTTCCGGGGCGAAGGTCACCGTGGGCGACGGCCCGACCCCGATCGACCCGGTCACCGGGGAACGCAACACGGTGGCCCGGGTCAAGGACTCCGACCTGCAGCTCGCCGCGAACGCGTTGTGGTCGCTGGGGGCCGAGGCGATCGCGATCAACGGGCAGCGGCTGACCGCGACCTCGACGATCCGGCAGGCCGGCGAGGCGATCCTGGTCGATCTGCGACCGGTCACGACCCCGTACGAGGTGGTGGCGATCGGCCCCGACGACCTCGCCCAGGATTTCCGTGCCGGCTACGCGGGCCGGTTCTTCGACCAGCTGGCCGGTAAGTACGGCATGTCGTTCGACGCGCGTGACGTCGAGAACGTGACGCTCGAAGCGGCGACCGAACTGAAGTTGCGGGTCGCCCAGCCGTCCACGCCGCCGCCCGCACCCTCGACCCTGTCCTCCTCGGCCCCCACCCCGGCCGAGTCCCGCTCATCGTCGGAAGGCGGCCGATGATCGCCGTACTTGCCCTGATCGCCGGGGTCGCCCTGGGCATCTTCTTCGACCCCACCGTGCCGGTGGCCCTGCAGCCCTATCTGCCGATCGCGGTGGTGGCGGCGCTGGACGCGGTGTTCGGCGGGGTGCGGGCCCGGCTCGACGGCATCTTCGACGACAAGCAGTTCGTCGTCTCGTTCATCTCGAACGTGCTGGTGGCCGCCCTGATCGTCTACCTCGGCGACCAGCTCGGGGTGGGCACGCAGCTGTCCACCGGCGTGGTGGTGGTGCTCGGGGTGCGCATCTTCGGCAATGTGGCGGCGATCCGCCGGCACCTGTTCCGGGCGTGATCGGGGTAGAGACGCGATGACCACCGACGACAACACGCCCGAGCCCGGCATGCCGACGGCCGGTCGCAAGCCGCCGCCCACCGAGGACGAGGGCCCGACGCTGGAGCAGCCGAAGCGCCGCCCGGTGGACCTGTCGACGGTCGAGCTCGAGGGCCCGACCCGCCGGCTGTCCCTGCCGTCGTCACCCGATTCAGCGACACTGCCGCAAACGGCACAGCCCGAGCCGGTGGATCCCGGGGAAGCGACGCGGGTCCTGACGCCGCAGCCCAAACAGACGCAGCCCAAACAGACGCAGCCGGAAAAGGCAGAGCCCGGGCCGGTGGATCCGGGGGAAGCGACGCGGGTCCTGACGCCGCAGCCCAAGAAGGCTCAGCCCCCCGAGGCGCAGCCCACGCCGGCTCAGCCCGAAGCCGCGCAGCCCCCGGACCCGCCGTCCGAGAGGCCGGAAACCGGGGCAGCGCCGCCTGAACCCGTACGGGAAAAGGAAGCGCAAGCGGACCAGCCACCGCCACCCACCGCCCGCCGTGGTCTGCTGCACAACCGTCCCAGCTCGGCCGGCGTGCTGATCCTGGTGCTGCTCGCGCTGTTCGGGTTCACGCTGGTGGTGCAGCTCAAGAGCAACGACAGCGACGAGGGCCTGGCCTCGGCCCGCCAGGAGGACCTGGTGCGCATCCTGAGCGACCTCGAGGCGCGTGACAGCCGTCTGCAGAGCGAGATCAGCGCGCTCGAGACGAGCCAGCGCCAGTTGACCTCGGGTGTCGCCGGGCGGCAGGCGGCCCTGGCCGAGGCCCAGAAACGCGCCGACGAGCTGGGCCTGCTGTCCGGCACCCTGCCCGCGCGAGGGCCGGGACTGCGGATCGTGCTGGACGGGGTCAAGGCGAGCGCGATCCTCAACGCCGTGCAGGAGCTGCGCGGCGCCGGTGGTGAGGTCATGCAGATCACCGGTTCGGGGGGCGAGGCCGTACGGATCGTGGCGTCGAGCTATTTCGTGGACGCCGAGGGCGGGGGCATCATCGCCGACAGTCAGCGGCTCAGCGGACCGTTCACGCTGACCGTGATCGGGCAGCCCTCGGTGATGCAGACGGCGCTGCAGATCCCGGGCGGGGTGGTGGCGTCGGTGAACAGCGGCGGCGGTAGCGTGACATTGGAACAACGGACCCTGGTCGAAGTGACCGCGGTACGCGGTGCCACGACATTGCAATACGCACGGCCGGCCTCCTGAAAGGGACGCCGGGGAATCGTGGAAACGGGAGAGAGAACGCGTGATTCCTGAGGACCTGCGGTACACCGCTGAGCACGAGTGGGTGGCCGGCGACGGTAGCGGTCCGGTGCGGGTGGGCATCACCCACTACGCGCAGGACGCGCTCGGCGACATCGTCTTCGTGCAGCTGCCCGACGAGGGCACCGAGGTCGCGGCGGGTGACTCGCTCGGCGAGATCGAGTCCACCAAGAGCGTCTCGGAGATCTACGCGCCCATCGCGGGCACGGTGGTGTCGAAGAACGCGACGCTGGCCGACGAACCCGAACTGATCAACGCGGAGCCCTACGCGGCGGGCTGGCTGGTCGAGATCGCGCCGGCCGACGCCGGGGCGGTTTCGCAGCTGCTCGACGCCGCGGCATACAAAGCTTTGACGGAGAGCTGAGCGAAGCTCAGCGCGTCCGGTTGCCCCGCGATATTGGCCCTGACTAGGGTTGCGGAGCACAACAGTTGTTATTCCTTTGAAACCGATAGTCGTGCGTCCAAGCCTTACGGCGCGGCCGGGGGAGACCTTTGCCGCACGCCACGACCAACTGATCCGTGAGGTGGTCCGATGACGCGCCCAGACGACGAGTTCCCCCCACTCGACGTCACGTCCACGCTGAACCTCGGCGCCCTCGACGAGGTGCTCGAGGGTCCCGACACCGACGTGGTGCCGAGCCGCATGTCGGGCTCGCTCCCGCCCGGGATGGCGCTGCTGGTGGTCCGCCGGGGCCCCAACGCGGGCGCACGGTTCCTGCTCGACCACGACGTGACGACCAGTGGCCGGCACCCCGACAGCGACATCTTCCTCGACGACGTGACCGTGTCGCGCCGCCACGCCGAGTTCCACCGTGACGGCGGCACTTTCACCGTGCGCGACGTGGGCTCGCTGAACGGCACCTACGTCAACCGGGAGCGGGTCGAGGCGGCCACGCTCAGCAACGGTGACGAGGTCCAGATCGGCAAGTTCCGGCTGGTGTTCATCGCCGGTCCGCGGCCCGAGGGTGAGGGCAGCTAGGAGTGAATTCGTCGGGGGCGGCCGCACGCGACCCGGGGGCCTCGCGCCCTCAGGGCGGGCGTGAGCCTGCGCTGATGAGCATCGGGGAGGTGCTGGCCCATCTGCGCACCGAGTTCCCCGACACCACGATCTCCAAGTTGCGGTTCCTGGAGGCGGAAGGGCTGGTCGATCCCCAGCGCACCGCCTCCGGGTACCGGAAGTACTCGTGGAACGACGTCGCACGGTTGCGGTTCGTGCTGACCGCGCAACGCGATCAATATCTTCCCTTGCGGGTGATCCGCGAGCAGCTCGACCGGATGGAGCAGGAGGAGCCGGTGGCGCCCAGCCGCCCGGCTCTGGTCGCGGTGGGCGCCGAGAAGGCGGCCGATCCGTCCGATTCCCGGGTCCCCCGGGAGGATGTGATGGAACGCACGGGCGCGTCGGGGGAGCTTCTCGACGAGCTCGAACGCATGGGCCTGGTCACCGCGCGTCCCCCGGGGTGGTACGACGGGGACGCCGTGATCATCGTGGAGGCCGTGGTGGGTCTCACGAAGTACGGTCTCGAGCTGCGCCATCTGCGCGGCTTCCGGGCCGCCTCGGATCGCGAGGTCGGCCTGTTCACGCAGCTTTTGGCGCCCCTGGTGCGGCAGAGCGACCCGGCCGCCCGGGCGCGGGCGAACGAGACGGCCCGCGATCTGCAGGCCCTGTCGCAACGTCTGCACGCCGCTCTGGTGCGGGCCGGACTGCGCGGCGAACTCGGACGCTAGGGCGGATTCGCCTAGGCTTTTCAGGGGTATGCGGCGGCCGTGGGATCCGGACGGCGTGCGTGTACCGTGCAGGATAGGGGCAGCCGTTGCGGGGCGGCGCGACAACGACACGGAGGCGGGCGGTGCGCGAGCTGAGCGTGGTCGGAGTTCGGGTGGAGCTGCCGAGCAACCAGCCGATCGTCCTGCTGCGAGAAGTTGACGGTGATCGGTATCTGCCGATCTGGATCGGTGCGGTCGAGGCGACCGCGATCGCGTACGAGCAGCAGGGTGTCAAGCCTGCCCGTCCGCTGACCCACGATCTCCTGCGGGACATCCTGGCCGCCCTCGAGGCGCCGCTGACCGCGGTTGAGATCACCGAGCTGAAAGACAACGTCTTCTACGCCGACCTGCTGATCGGCGACGGGGTGCGGGTCTCGGCCCGGCCCAGCGACTCGATCGCCCTGGCCCTGCGGGTCGGCGCGCCGATCCGCTGCGCCGACGAGGTGCTGACCGAGGCCGGCATCGTCATCCCCGACGAGCAGGAGGACGAGGTCGAGAAGTTCCGCGAGTTCCTCGACCAGGTCCGCCCGGAGGATTTCGCCGGCTGAGCCGGGGCGCTGAGCCGGAGCGGGCCGAAGCGCTGAGCCGGAGCGCTGAGCGGGATTGAAGCCGCTGAGCGGGATGGAACCGGCTTGCCGGGGCCTAAACCCCCGGAAAGATCGACATCTGCCTCCTCCGGACGCGGCGTGTCGTCGCGTTACCTAGCTGTTTCCGCGGGCCCTGAGATATACGCTCGTGAAGTCCAGGTGAAGCGGCGGCACCGCGCAGCGGGGAGGTGGTCGCGTGCACGAGCAGCCCCTTGAACAACAGGGTCCCCTCGTCGGCGAGGACGGCTCGGTCGGTTATCGCGGGGTGACGGCGTGCCAGGCGGTCGGCATCAGCTACCGCCAGCTCGACTACTGGGCGCGCACGACGCTGGTGGTGCCCAGCATCCGTGACGCGTCGGGCTCGGGCACCCAGCGGCTCTACTCGTTCCGCGACCTGGTCGTGCTCAAGGTCGTCAAGCGGCTGCTCGACGCCGGGGTCTCGCTGCAGAACATCCGCCGGGCCATCGAGACGCTGCGCTCGCGCGGCGTGGAAGATCTGGCCGGCATCACGCTGATCTCCGACGGCACGACGGTCTACGAGTGCCGTTCCCCGGAGGAAGTGGTCGACCTGCTGCAGGGCGGTCAGGGCGTGTTCGGCATCGCCATCGGCGGCGCCTTCAAGGAGATCCAGGGCTCGCTCACCAACCTGCCGGCCGAGCCGGCGGGTGGTCCGGTTCCGGTGGGCAGTGACCCCGAGCCGTCGGCGGGCGACGAGCTCGCAGCGCGCCGCGCTCGCAAGCGTGCGGGCTGACCTCTCGGCGTCGGACTTTCCCCACCGAGGCCGAAGCGTTTTGCTGTTTCAGCAACGTCAGTAGGCGGGTCGGCATTCGGTGCCGCAGGCTGGTGGCATGAGCGACGAACAAGCGTGGGACGCCCGGTACGCCGAGAGCCACCACATCTGGAGCGGCAAACCGAACGTGGTGCTGGTCCGCGAGGTCAGCGACCTGCCGGTCGGGCGCGCCCTCGATCTGGGCTGCGGCGAGGGTGGCGACGCGATCTGGCTGGCCGCCCGCGGGTGGCAGGTGACCGCCGTGGACATCTCCGGGGTGGCGTTGGAACGCGCGCGGCAGCACACGGCCGAACATGGCGTGACCACCATCGACTTTCAGAAGCGCAACCTGTCGGCGGAGTTCCCCGACGGCGAGTACGACCTGGTCAGCGCGCAGTTCCTGCACCACTGGGGCGAGTTCGACCGCGAGGCGATCCTGCGCCGGGCGGCGGCCGCGGTCGCGCCCGGGGGAGTGCTGCTGATCGAGGGGCACATGGACACCGGGCCGGTGCACCGCCCCGAACATGACGACATGCCGCCGCTGCCCGGCCCCGACGAGGTGGTCAAGAGCCTCGACCTGGGCGACGGCTGGGAGGTGCTGCTGGCCGAGGAACACCCCCGCGAGCACGTCATCGACGGCGTGGCGCATCACCGCACCGACAACACGGTGAAAATGCGCCGCCGCGACGGTTGACCCTCACACGGTGTCAGCGCCCAAGCTGGACGGATGAAGACATCAGTGATGACCGACCTCGGCCGGCACGCGGCGGCGGTGGCGGAGCTCCCGGGGGATGTTGAGTCGATCGTGCGGACGGTCCAGGGCCTGCTGATCCACGAGGCCTGGGCCGGGTCGTACGGGGTGACGGTGGCCGATCCGGAGACCGCGAACCTCCGCCGTACGGAAGATCTGCTCGACGCCGCCGGGGACCGCCCGCTGACCGAGGCCCGGGAACCCGCCGACCGGGTGTCCACGATGTGCCGCAGCTTCACCGTCGTGACCGTCGCGATGCTGCGCGCCCACGGCCACGACGCCCGTGCCCGGTGCGGGTTCGGCGCCTACTTCACGCCCGGCCGCTACGACGACCACTGGGTGGTCGAGGTCGGCGGCCGCCTGGTCGACGCGCAGATCGACGACCTCCAGCGCGAGGCCCTGAAGCTCGACTTCGACCCGCTCGACGTGCCGCGCGACCGGTTCCTGCCCGGCCCCGAGGCGTGGCGGCTGGTGCGGTCGGGCGAGAAGGACCCGGAGCTGTTCGGGCACCCACCGGCCGGCATGGCGGGGCTGTGGTTCGTGGCCGGCAACGTGATCCGCGACCGGGCCGCGGTCGAGGCCCTGCCCTGGGACGACTGGGAGCCCATGCCGGGCCCGGAGGACGAGGTCGACGTCGCGCTGATCGACCGCATCGCCGCCGGCGAGGAGCGCGTGGATCCGCCCGCCAAGGTGTTCAACTTCCGGCGTGGCGTGCTGGAGCCGCTGGTCAGTCCGTGAAAGCCGCCCGGGGGCGCCCGGTCACCGCGTAGCGTCGGGAGCGTGATCCCGCAGTACTTTCCGCTCTATCTGCGCGAGCCGGGCGCCCACGGCGGCGCCGACCGGGTGTGGCTGGTGGTGGGCTGGATGCCGGACAAGGTGTCGGGTCTGCCCAGGCAGCCGGTGGCTTTGCTGTGCGACGGCGACGTCGAGGAGCCCCGCGTGCTGGAACAGACAACCGTCTATCGGGTCATCGGGGCAAACCGACTCTAGCTGCGGTAACGGCGGCCACCGAGCGTGCCCGTGACATGACGTCAGGTGTTGTCTATGCTTCCAGATGCCTTGACCGGGATCTGGGGGAATCGTCGTGCCGCTGCCTACCGCGAAATCACCCGCTCCGCGCCCGCTCGACGAGGCTCGCCGGAGCCCCATCGACCAGATCGAACGGGCCGCGTCGGCGTCGATCGTCCGCCGCATCGTCCGGCTCGAACGATCGCGTGAGCGCTCCGACGTCACGCCCTTCACTTCGGGCATCTGACCCGGGGTGGAGACCCCGTGGCGCCCGCTGCGCCACTTCGTGCTGAAGGTCCACAGCCGCTGCGACCTCGCGTGCGACCACTGCTACATCTACGAGCACGCCGACCAGTCGTGGCGGGGCCGGCCGCTCGTGATGGCGCCCGAGACCGTGCGCGCCGCCGCCGGTCGCATCGCCCAGCACGCCGCGCGGCACGGCCTGGCCCAGGTGGGCGTGGTGCTGCACGGCGGTGAGCCGCTGCTGCTGGGCCCGCGGCGGCTGCGCGCCCTGCTCACCGAGCTGCACGGCACGATCACCGGGGTGTGCGGGCTCGACCTGCGCATGCAGACCAACGCCGTACGCCTCGACGCCGCCCTGTGTGAGCTGCTGCTCGAGTTCGGCGTACGGGTCGGGGTCTCGCTCGACGGCGGCCGCGCCGAGAACGACCGCCACCGGCGTTACCGCAACGGCGCCACCAGCCACCCGCAGACGCTGCGGGGCCTGGCCCTGCTCCGGCAGCCCCGGTTCCGGCCGCTCTATGCGGGCCTGCTCTGCACGATCGACGCCGCCAACGACCCGATCGCCGTCTACCAGGCGCTGCTGGCCGAGGAACCGCCCCGCATCGACCTGCTGCTGCCGCACGCCACGTGGGACACCCCGCCGCCGCAACCGGTGGGCCCCTGGCTGCGCACCTTCCACGACCGGTGGGCGGCCGACGACCGCCCGGTCCCGGTCCGCCTGTTCGACTCGATCCGCTCCCTCGGCCTGGGCGGGCCGAGCCAGTCCGAGGCGGTCGGCGTCGACACCGGCGACGTCGTGGTGATCGAGACCGACGGGGCGTGGGAGGAACCCGACTCGATGAAGACCACCGGGCCGGCCGGCGGGGCGACCGGGCTGACCGTCTTCGACGCCTCGGCCGACGACGTCACCGGCCTGCCCGCGATGCGCCGCCGCCGGGCCGGCCTGGCCGCGCTCTCGGCCACCTGCCGCGCCTGCGAGCTCGTGCGCCAGTGCGGCGGCGGCCTGACCGCCCACCGCCACCGCGCCGGTTCCGGCTTCGACAACCCCTCCGTTTACTGCGACGACCTGAAGGAGCTCATCATCGCGATCAACGAGCACCCCGGTCCGGTCGCGGGCGACCTCGGCGCGCTTCCGGCGGACGCCTTCGACGGCCTCGGCTACGGCTACGGCGACGCGGACGCGGTCGCCCTGCTGGCCGACGCCGAGCTGGCGGTCAACCGTGCCCTGGTGGGGGAGGTGGCGGGCGAGACCGCGGCCGGCGGGCATCTGCTGGCCGAGCTGGAACGGCAGGCGCCCGAGATCTTCGACGAGGTGTTGCGGCATCCCTTCGTACGCTCGTGGGCCGTGAGCTGCCTCGACGGCGGCCGCGACTGCGACCCGGACTGGGCGGCCGCCATCGCCGCGGCGGTCGCCGTGCGCGCCGGTCTGCCGGTCGAGGTGCCGGTGCGGGCCCACGGCGGGCGCATCCACCTGCCCACGGTCGGGTTCTTCGCGGCCCCGGCGGCCGAGGTCACGGTGTCGGCCGCCCCCGGCTCGTTCACGCTGCGCTGGCCGGGCGGCCGGGCCTCGGTCGCGGGCGACGCCGGGGCGCGCGGCTGGCACGCCGCCCGCTGGGTCACGGTCGACGGCGTACGGATCCTCCTCGAGGACGCCGACCCGTACCGCGACCGCCTGCAGCACGCCGCCACCGGCCACCTCGACGCCACCGCCGCCGGGGGCTGGTCGTCGGCGCTGCGCGGCGCCTGGGAAGCGTTGAGTGTGGACGCACCCGATCAGATCGGCGGCCTGCGTCAGGGCCTGCGCGCGATCGTGCCGCTGGCCCCCGCCCCCGACGGCACCCTGCGCAGTGCCACCTCCCGGCACGCGTTCGGGGCGCTCGGCATCGCCCGCACCGACCCGGCCGAGCTGGCCGTGCTGCTCGTGCACGAGTTCCAGCACACCAAGCTGGGGGCCGTGCTCGACCTGATCGACCTCGTGCCCGACGACGCGGGTGGTGACCGGCTGAAGGTCGGCTGGCGGCCCGACCCCCGCCCGGTCGAGGCGGCCCTGCAGGGCGCATACGCGCACCTTGCGGTGGCCGACGTGTGGCGGCGCCGGGCCGACCGCGACGGCGGCGACCAGAGCCGCAAGCTGTTCCGCACCTACCGCGACTGGACCGGCGAGGCGATCGGCGCGCTGCGCACCGGCGACCGGCTCACCCCGGCCGGGAAGAGGTTCGTCGGGCGCATGGCCGACACCGTCGGCAGCTGGGCGGCCTGACCGGAGCCGGCAAGCCCGACCGTCCTGCGTGGAGGTTGCGATCACGTGGTTGACTGAGCGTCCTGTGAGAGAGGTCGCGAGCACGGACGAGGCGGCGGGGCGGGACGATCCGGCCGCCCCGGTGTTCTTCCTGAGCTACTGGCGTCCCGACCCGCCCCGTCAGGGCGCCGGCCCGCCGCGCGAACCCAACCGGTTCGTCATGCAGTTCTTCGACGAGCTCAGCGAGAACGTCAACAACCTGATCGGCTCGATCCCCGGCCGCGACCCGGGCTATCTCGACGTGGCCCGCGGCGGCGGCGAGCTGTGGGAACGGCAGCTGCTGCACGCGGCCGGCACCTGTCAGGTGCTCATCTGCCTGCTCTCCACCCCCTACCTGACCGGCAGCGAGTGGTGTGCCCGCGAGTGGGACCTGTTCTCCCGCCGTCGCGTGGTGCCCCGCCACGACCACGCCCCGCCGTTCGAGACGGCGGTGGTGCCGGTGCTGTGGACACCGCTGAGCACCCCGCTGCCGCCGGTCGTCTCCGACGTCAACATCTTCGTGCCGACCCGGCTGCGCGAGGATTTCCGCGCCGACTACCAGACCGACGGGCTGCTCGGGCTGCTGCGCACCGGCCAGCAGACGGTGTACGAGGCGATCGTCTGGCGCATCGCGCAGCGCGTCGAGTGGCTGCGCCAGAACTACCGGGTCGAACCCCTGCACCTGCCGAGCTCGGACGACTTGCGCACCGACTTCGAGAGGGGGCCGCAGCCGTGACGCGGTACTACTTCTACCTCAGCTACGGCCACTCGGTGCGGCTGCGGGCGGGCGACCGGCCCGACACCGACCACTGGGCCGGCCAGTTCTTCACCGCGCTCTCGGCCGAGGTGGCCCGGCTGGTCGGCGCCGACCGCCGCACCCAGGTCGGCTACTACGACGACCTCGTGCAACCGCTTACCGACTGGAAGACCGCCCTGGCCGGGGTGCTGAGCAACACCGACGTCTTCGTGGCCCTCTACTCGCCGGGATACTTCAACAAGTCGTGGCCGCTGCGCGAACGGGCGTCGTTCGCCAGCCGCTACGCCGACCCCGCGATGGCCGACCACTTCACGGTGCCGGTGCTGTGGGTGCCGTGGCCGCCCTGGGAGCACGAGACCGAGCGCACGGCCGCCCTGCGCCTGGGCGCCGGCATCCCCGAATACGCCGACGAGGGTCTGCAGGCCATGTCGCGGCTCGCCCTCTATCGCAAGCAGTACCACGCAATCGTGCGCCGCCTGGCCTACCAGATCGTCACCCTGGCCTCCGAGGCGCCCCGCCCGGCCCCGCTGGCGGTCGCGATCGACGAGGTCACCGCCGAGCCCACCGCCCCGACCGACATCCTGTTCACGGTGGCCGTGGTCGCCCCGCCGCGCGGCGAGACCCCGCCCGGCCGCTCGACCGGCTCGTACGGCACGGCGCCGCGCGCCTGGACCCCGTACCGGGACCTCGAGCAGTTCCCGATCGCCGAATACGTGGCCAACGTCGCCGAGCGCCTGGGCCAGCCCGCCCGCATCGTCGACCGGCCCGGTGACCTCGGAGTGCTCGCCCAGGGCGCGGCGCTGGTGCTGATCGACCCGTGGGTGGCGGCCACCCCCGACGGGCTGGAACGGCTCTCCGGGCTGGCCGGGCGCATCCCCGACTGGGCGACCGTGCTGCTGGTGGCCGACCGTTCCGACCCCGAGTACGCCGCGCGCGGCGCCACCCTGCACGCCACCGTGGCCGATACCCTGATCGCGGCCGGGATCGCCCGCAACCGGATCACGCTGCTGCGCGACGCCGACCGCCTCGTCGAGCGGATGCCGTCCATCATCGACCAGGCGTGCACGGCGTACCGGAAGAACGCCCCGGTGTTCCTGCCCAAGGGCGCCGACTCCGCACTGCCCAGAATCGACGGGGGACCCGATGACTGACGGCGGCAAGGTCGTCACGTTCTACTCGTACAAGGGCGGCACCGGCCGCACCATGGCGCTGGCGAACGTGGCGTGGATCCTGGCCGCCAACGGCAAGCGGGTCCTGGTCGCCGACTGGGACCTCGAGTCGCCGGGCCTGCACCGCTTCTTCCGCCCGTTCATCGACCCCCAGGCCCTGGCCGACTCGGGCGGCGTGATCGAGCTGGTCCGCGGCTACGAGCAGGCCACCCTGCAGGACGTCGACCGCGACGACGACTGGCACCGCGACTACGCCCGGGTCAGCCGGCACGCCTTCACGATCAACTGGGACCACTTCCCGTCCGGCGGCACCCTCGACTTCCTCGGCGCCGGCAGCCAGAACCAGGACTACGCGCGCAGCGTCTACGAGCGCGACTGGGACGAGTTCTACGAGCGGCTCGGCGGCGGGCAGCTGTTCGACGCGTTACGCGACGACATGAGGTCCCGCTACGACTACGCCTTGATCGATTCCCGTACGGGGTGGAGCGACGTCGCCGGGATCTGCACGGTCCACATGCCCGACGTGCTCATCGACTGCTTCACGTTCAGTGAACAGGGCATCGACGGCGCCGCCACGGTGGCCGCCAACGTCTCGTCGCAGCAGGGCCGCCGCCAGATCCGCATCCTGCCCGTCCCGATGCGGGTCGACCTGGCCGAGCTGCAACGCGCCGACGCGGGCCGGCTGGCCGCCCGGCAGCGCTTCGGGGGACTGCCGTCCGGCATGTCGGCCCGCGAGCGGGACGCGTACTGGTCGACGGTCGAGGTGCCGTACGTGCCGTTCTACGCGTACGAGGAGACCCTGGCCACCTTCGGCGACCGGCCCGGCTCGCGCAGCTCGATGCTGGCCGCGTACGAGACCCTGGCCCGCTACATCACCGACGGCGAGATCGACGCGCTGCCGCCGATGGAGGAGTCGCTGCGCGAACGCACCGCCGCCCGGTTCGTGCGCCCGACGATCCTGCCCGAGTCGAAGATCGCGCTGCGCTACGCCCCCGACGACCGGCTCTGGGCCGAGTGGATCGCCAAGGTGCTGCAGACGAGCGGGGTCACGGTCAACGCGGTCGCGGTCGACCCCGAGGCCGACAACGTGCCCACCCCCGAGGGCCGCACCCTGACCGTCGTGTCGGCCGTCAACGCGCTCGCCGAACAGGCCCGCGTGCCCCGCGACCGCAGCGACCCCCGGGCGCCCCTGGTCGCGTACGTCTCCGATGTCAGCGCCCTGCGCGGGCAACCCGATCGCGACTCGGCGTTCCTGATCGGCCAGACCGAGGAGGTGGCCGTCGCCCGGCTGCTGCGCCTGGTCGGGCACCCGGCCGACGAGTTCGACCGCGGCCGCATCGGGCTGCGCTACCCGGGCCGCTCGACGGTGCTGTTCAACGCCCCGATCCGCAACGTGCAGTTCACCGGCCGCGAGAAGGACCTGCTCGACCTGCGTGACCGGTTGCAGTCCAGCAGCAGCCCGGTGGTGCTCTCGGGCGCCTCGCCGGTGGCGTTGCAGGGCATGGGCGGCATCGGCAAGACCCAGGTGGCGATGGAGTACGCCCACCGGTTCCGCAACGCGTACGACTTCGTCTGGTGGATCGACGCCGACCCCGTCACCTTCGTCGACACCCAGCTCTCCGACCTGGCCCGCGAGCTCGGGCTGGCCACCGACGGCGGCATCGCCGACCACGCCCAGGCCGTGCTGGGCGCGCTGCGCCGCGGGCGCACCCTGAGCCGCTGGCTGGTCATCTTCGACAACGCCGAGGACATCTCGGTGGTCAGCCGGTTCCTGCCCAGCGGACCCGGCGGCCACGTCATCGTCACCTCCCGCGACGCCGGCTGGGGCGAACGGGCCCAGGTCGTGCAGGTCGACGTCTTCGACCGCCGCGAGAGCGTCGCCCACCTGCGCAAACGCGTGCCCAGCCTGCGCAGCGAAGACGCCGCCCGGCTGGCCGAGCTGCTCGGTGACCTGCCGATCGCGGTCGCCGCCGCGGGCGCGTGGCTGGCCGACACCGGCGCCCCGATCGACGACTACCTGGCCCACATCGAGACGTACGGGCCGGCCAACCTGGAATCGGTCTGGGACCTGTCGCTCAAGCGCCTCGAGGAGCGGTCGGCGGCCGCGTACCGGCTGCTGACGCTCTGCTCGGTGCTGGCGCCGCAGATCGCCCTCGACCTGATCTACAGCGACCGGATGGCCGAACTGCTGCGCCCGCTCGACCCGATGGTCTCCGACGCCATGTACCGCGGCGCCCTGATCCAGCAGATCAACCGGCTGGCGCTGCTCAAGCTCGACATCGGCGGCGGGCAGATCCACGTGCACCGCATCGTGCAGCACGTGGTCCGGCAGCGACTGAGCGCCGAGCAGCTCGACGAGGCCCGCCGCGAGGTGCACCAGGTCCTCGCCGCCGCCCGCCCCACCGGCGAGGTCGACGACCCGGCCACCTGGGCCCGGTTCCGTCAGCTCTGGCCCCACCTGGAGGTCTCCCGGGCCTACCTGTCGCACGAGGAGCCGGTGCGGCGCCTCGTCATCGACCGGGTGCGTTACGTGTGGCAGTCCGGCGGCTACAACGACGGGCGGCGGCTGGCCGAGGAGTACGTGCGGCGCTGGACCGAGCTGCGCGACGACCTCGGCGACGACTACGCCCGTGCGTCGCTGAACCGGCAACTGCTGCAGCTCCAGTTCCATCTGGCCAACATCCTGCGCGACCGGGCCGAGTTCGCCGAGGCCCGCGCCCTCGACGAGAAGGTGCTGGCCGAGCAGCGGGAACTGCTCGGCGACTACCACCCCAATACGCTCACCACGGCCGGTGGGCTCGGCGCCTCGCTGCGCGCGCTCGGGCTCTACTCCGACGCGCTGCGCCTCGACGAACGCACCACGGCGGCCTGGATCGAGATCTTCGGCGAGGACGTGCTGCGCACCATGTCGGCCATGAACAACCTGGCCAGCTCGCTGCGGCTCTCCGGCCGGGTGCACGAGGCCCGCGACCGCGAACGGCACCTGTACGAGCGGTGCACGCTGGTGCTGGGCGAACAGCACACGCTGACCCTGTCGGTGGGCAGCAACCTCGGCCGTGACCTGCGCGAGGCCGGCGAGTACGTCGAGTCGATCGGGCTGCTGACCGACATCCTCAACCGCAACCGGCAGGCCTTCGGCGACAACGCGCCCCGCACGTACAGCGTGATGGCGAACCTGGCCGTCTCCGAGCGCAGCGCCGGGCGCAACCGGGAGGCGGCCAACCGGCTCGACTCCGCCTACGACAACCTCAACCGGCTGCTCGGCCCGGACAGCCCCGAGACGCTGGCCTGCCGGCTGAGCCGGGCCGTGAGCCTGGCCGCGACCGGTGAGCCCGACACCGCCGGTGACGAGATGGGCCGGGTCGAACGCTCCTACCGGACCAGCCTCGGCGCCTCCCACCCACACACGCTGACCTGCCTGAACAACCGGTCGACGGTGGCCCGGGCGGTCGGCGACCTGGGCACCGCGCGGCGGCTGTCGGGGGAGGCGGCCGAGGGCTTCGAACGGCGGCTCGGCGCCGACCACCCGTACGGGCTGGCCGCCCGGCTCAACCAGGCGATCTTCACCGCCGAGTGGGGAGCGGTCCCCGACGCGTACCGGATGATCATGCCGGTGGTGGAGCGGATCGAACGGGTGCTGGGCATGCGGCACCCCGACACCGCCCGGGCCGTGGCCAACCTGACCCTGATCCGGGCCGACGTGGAGGGCCGCAACGCCGCCGCCGAGCGGGAGGCCCAACGCCGCCTGCGCGAGGCCCTGGGCGACACCCACCCGGCCGTCGAGGCCATGCGCGAGGGCCGCTACCTGCACCGCACGCTCGACCCCCACCCGTTCTAGACCGGGTCGTCGGTGGCCCGGGGCTCGCCCAGCGGCTTGCCGCCACGGGCGAAACGGGTGCGATAGTCGGTGGCGGTCAGGCCGTAGTGGGCGCGGAAACGGCGGGCGAAGTAGTTCTGGTCGGGCCAGCCCACGCTCTCGGCGATGGCCCGCACCGTACGGTCGGTGTGCAGCAGCATCTCGGCCGCCAGCTCGACCCGGTGACGGGACAGGAACGCCACCGGGGGCAGCCCGGTGACCGACTTGAACCGCCGCACCAGATAGCCCGGGGCCAGGTGCAGCCCGTCGGCGAGCTCGGCCAGCGTCCAGTTGCGGGCCGGGTCGCCCTCGATGCGGCGCATCACCTCGACCACGGCCGGGTGCAGCGGATCCTGCCGCACCTCGGAGCCGACCGCGCGGGCCACGCAGCCCAGGGCCAGCACCACCTGGGCGATCTGGTCGGCCCGGTGCAGGTGGGCCGGGAGCGCGCGCAGCTCGGCCAGCGCGTCGAGGTGGGCGAAACAGGCGGCGCGTTCCGCCTCGCCCAGGTGCGTGGCGAGGATGCCGCGGCGACGTTCCGCATAGGGGCCGGTCCACAGCAGGTGCCCGAGCAGCGGGTCGTCGCGGGTCCAGGCCAGCTCGCGGCGCAGCAGCTCGGCCGAGAAGCAGAAGTTGTAGACCTCGAGGTCGCGGCAGTCTTCGTAGCCGTGCCACACGCCCGGGCGCAGCAGCAGGGTGTCGCCCGGCTTGAGTGCCTGCCGGCCGTTGAGGCTGTGGTGCACACCGCTGCCGCCGGCCACGATCGCCACCTCGACGAAGCTGTGCGTGTGCACCCGCATCTCGAGCTCGTGGACGTGCCGGCCCGCATAGGTGAACGAGTCGTCCCCGAAATATACGAGGGTGGACTTGTTCTCGATCGTGGCGCCGGACACATGCGCAATCTAGCCTCTGCGGGACTGGCGCCGCTGCTCGTGGTGACCCCGATGCCCCGGGTTCGTCATTCCGGCGTACGTGTGGGGCCTGCGTGCCGCCGTCTGGCCGGTGAGCGTCGCCGTCCCGCGGGCGTCTTCCCCGTGCTCGGCCTCACCGCGGCGGTCGTCGTCGTGGCCCTGCGCCGTTCCCGCTCACAGGTCGCGCAGCAGCCCTGGAACCCGCCCGGCATCGGTCGCGCTCACAGGTCGCGCAGTAGTCCCAGCACCCGCTCGGGGCCGTCGCGCAGCACGTTGTGGGTGGTCGGCCATTCCTCGTAGTGCCAGCCGGGGTCGTCGCGCAGCCGGTCCATCGTGGTGGGGGCCTGCGGGCCGCCCGGCGTGTCGAGGGCGGCCGCGTACCGCTTGACCGGCACCTGCCGCCACGCCCCGGTCAACCGGCTCTTCTCGAGCAGCGTGGCGAACGGGTGCGGCCGGGCCCGCTCGTCGAAGAACGGCATCGGCGCCAGGCCCAGCCCGTCGCCGCCGACCGAGTCGAGGAAGTATTTCCGGTTGTCGTCGGTCGTCACGTCCCAGCAGGACTCGCCGTCCTCCACCACGTCGGTGTCGAGGTGCACGAGCGCGCTCACCCGCGACGGGTCACGGTCGGCGGCGCCGTTGATCACCTGACCGCCGTAGCTGTGCCCGACCAGCACCACCTGCCCGCCGCCCGCGGTCAGGTCGGCGACCAGCTCGGTGACCTGCTCGACGTGGGTGGTGAGGTTGACCGGGCGCCGGGTGAGGTCGTCATCGGGCCACAGACCGGCCAGGGTGACGCATTCCGCTCGGTGACCCAGCTTCTCCCGATCCGCGGCCAGGGGTTCGTACCACCAACCGCCGTGCCAGGCTCCCGGCACGAGAACGAAGGTGCTCACCGGCGTCAGACCAGGACCTCGGCCGGCTGGGCCAGCCACGACAGGATCTCGGGCAGGATCTCCATGGCGCCGAAGTGGGCCGTGCCCGTCTGCACGGTCAGGTCGGCGTTGGGGATGCGTTCGGCCAGCCAGCGCGCGTGGGCGGGCGGGACGCAGTTGTCCTCGGCGCCGTGCCACACCCGTACGGGCTGCTTGATCTGGTCGAGGTGGAAACCCCAGTCGCGGCGCGAGGCCAGCACGTCGTCGATCCAGCCGTACGGGCCGCCGCGCATCGCCTCGGCGTACGTCTCGACCAGCAGTTGCTGCATCATCAGGTCGCCGACGACGTGGCGGTCGGGGCCGGCGATCTCCTGCCGCAGCGAGTCGAGCAGGCTGACCGGGCTGCGCCGGGTGCGGTCGGCCTGCAGGCGCAGGCTCTCGACCAGGCGTGACTCGTCCTGCGCGGGGGTGCCGAACTCCTGCACGTTGGACGGCATCATCCCGCCGAACCAGTCGATCTCGGCGTCGTGCGGGGCCAGGCTGACCAGCACGGCCGCCTTGGTGACCCGCTCCGGCAGCAGGGCCGCGCAGGCCAGCGCGTGCGGCCCGCCGCCGGAACGACCCACGACGGTGAACTTGTCGATGCCTAAGTCGTCGGCGATGGCGGCCACGTCGCCGGCGCAGTCGGCCACCGACCGGCCGCGATGCCGGTCGGAGCCGCCGAAGCCGGGCCGGTCATAACTGACCAGGCGGATGCCGAGACGGTAGAGCACGCCGCCGCGCGGCTTGGGCCCGACGCGGCTGCCCGGGGTGCCGTGCAACAGGAAGACCGGGACGCCGTCACGGGCGCCCGACACCTCGTAACGCAGCCGGCGTCCGCCGCTCGTGTATACGTCGCTGTACGACACGGTCACTCCTCCGGCCACCGTCAATCGAGTGGTCACGTTACTGACGCCGGGGCGTCGAGACCAGTATCGACGGGCGGCACCAGCCGGGTGTTGCGAATGGTGAACACCCAACACCCCCTCAGGGCTGAAACCGGTAGCCCATTCCGGGCTCGGTGATCAGGTGACGGGGCCGGGTGGGATCCTCCTCGAGCTTACGTCTGAGCCGGGCCATGTACTGGCGCAGGTAGTTCGTCTCGGTGCCGTACTGCGGCCCCCACACGTCGTGCAGCAGGCTGCGCTGGGTGATCAGCTTGCCCGGGTTGCGCAGCAGCCGTTCCAGCAGCTGCCACTCGGTCGGGGTGAGCCGCTGCTCCGGGGTGATGGTGTGGTCGGTCAGGTCCACCGTGTACCGGCCGACGGTCACCGGCCCGGGCGCGGTGTCGGACGGGTGGATGCGCCGGGTCACGGCCCGGATGCGGGCCAGCAGCTCGTCCACCCCGAACGGCTTGGTCACGTAGTCGTCGGCGCCGGCGTCGAGCGCGGCCACCTTGTCGGTGCCCTCGGCCCGTCCGGACAGGACGATGATCGGCACCGGGCTCCAGCCGCGCAGCCCGCGGATGACCTCGGCGCCGTCCATGTCGGGCAGCCCCAGGTCGAGCACGACCAGGTCGGGGGAGTGCGCGGCGGCGGCCTTGAGCGCACTCGCGCCGTCGGCCGCCACGTCGACCTCGTAGTCACGGGCCCGCAGGTTGATCCGCAGGGCCCGCAAAATCTGCGGATCGTCGTCGACAACAAGAATGCGGGTCACGTGGTGCCCTTCGGCAGCGTCAGGACCATGGTGAGCCCTCCTCCGGGAGTGTCCTCGGGGATCAGCGTGCCGTCCATCGCCTCGACCAGGCCGCGGGAGAGGGCCAGGCCGAGCCCGACGCCGGTGTGGTTGTCGCGGTCGCCGAGCCGCTGGAACGCCTGGAACACCCGCTCCCGGTCGCCGGGCGGGATCCCCGGCCCGTGATCGATCACCCGCAGCTCGACCCGGTCGCCGGCAACGCCCGCGGTGATCTCGGGCGGGCGGCCGTCCGGGCTGTAGCGCAACGCGTTGCCGACGACGTTCACGAGCACCCGGTCGAGCAGACCCGGATCGGCCCGTACGGCGTCCAGCCCGTCACCCAGCCGCACCCGCACCCGTCGCCCCGGCTCGCCCAGCTCGTCCAGCGCGGGCGCGACGGCGTCCTCCAGTCCGACGTCGGTGAGCCGGACGGCCAGCGCCCCCGCCTGCAGCCGGCTCATGTCGAGCAGGTTGGCGAGGAGCCCGCCGAGCCGGTCGAGGGACTCGTCGGCGGTCGCGAGGAGTTCGCGCCGGTCGTCCTCGTCGAAGTGGACCTCGTCGCTGCGCAGCCCCGCCACGGCCGCCTTGGCCGAGGCCAGTGGGGTGCGCAGGTCGTGGCTGACGGCGGTGAGCAGCGCGGACCGCACCCGGTCGCCCTCGGCCGCCATGGTGAGGCGTTGCTGGCGCAGGGCCACCGCGGCCTGAGCGCCGAACGCGGCGGCGATGCGCTGCTCGTTCCGGTCGAGGTCGCGGCCCCGGAACGAGAGCATCAGGCCGTCGTCGGCGAGGGGGAGAACGGCGTCGTCGTCAAGCGGGGCGGCGGGTGCGCCGGCGACGACAGCCCAGCCGGCTCCCCGCCGCTCCAGCAGCGCGACCGACTCCAGGCCGAACAGCTCGCGCAGCTCCGAGAGCAACCCAGCGAGGGGGTCAGGACCGGCCAGCACACCCCCGGCCACCGCGGCCAGGATGTGCGCCTCGGCGGCGGCGTCGTCGGCCTGGCGCAGACGCCGGGCGGCCAGGTCCACGATCCACGACACCGCCAACGCGACCAGCACGAACACGGTCAGGGCGAGCGCACCCTGGCCGGTGTTGACGTCGAGGCTGCGTACGGGCGCCGTAAAGAAGTAGTTGAGCAGCAGGAACCCGCCGACCGCGGCCAGCAGCGCCGGCCACAGACCACCCAGCAGCGCGACCCCGACGGTGGCGGCCAGGAACAGCAGCACACCGTCGGTGAGTTCGAGCCCGGCCGCGTGCGCCACCGCCGTCAACGACGGCAGCAGCAGCACGGTGAGCAGGAAGCCGGCCGCAACCCGGCCGCGGGTCATCCCGAGTGCGGGCCGACCGCGGTCACGACGATCGACGCCGCGCCGGCCTCGTCCGAGGCGGCCAGGTCGACGGTGGCCTCGATGCCCCAGTCGTGGTCGCCCTCCGGGTCCTCGAAGACCTGCCGTACGACCCACGCGGTCGGGGTGACCTCGATGTGCAGGAACGCGGGACCGCGGGCGGCGGGACCGGTGCCGAGCGTGTCGTACTCGTCGAAGTAGTCGAGGATGGCGTCCTGCCAGCGGTCGGCCGTCCAGCCGTGCTCGGCGTCCATCTCGCCCAGCAGGTCCCAGCGGCGCAGCGCGGCCAGCTCGACCCGGCGGAACATGGCGTTGCGCACCAGCACCCGGAACGCGCGGGTGTTGCGGGTGACCGCGGGCGGCTTGTCATCGAGGCGGACCTCCTCGGGCTCGGCGCCCGGGTTGCGCAGCCGTTCCCATTCGTCGAGCAGGCTGGAGTCGACCTGCCGCACGAGTTCGCCGAGCCATTCGATCAGGTCGGTCAGCTCCTCCGTACGGGCGTCCTCGGGAACGGTCTGCCGCAACGCCCGGAACGCGTCGGCCAAGTAGCGCAGCACCAGGCCTTCGGAACGGGACAGCCCGTAGAACGACACGTACTCGGTGAAGGTCATCGCCCGTTCGTACATGTCCCGCACGACGCTCTTGGGTTTGAGCTCGTAGTCGGCGACCCACGGGTGACCCTGCCGGTAGGTCTCGTAGGCGGCCTCGAGCAGCTCCAGCAGCGGCCGGGGGTGGGTGACGTCCTCGAGCAGCGCCATCCGTTCCTCGTACTCGATGCCCTCGGCCTTCATCGCGTTGACGGCCTCGCCGCGGGCCTTCTGCCGCTGCGCCGAGAGCACCTGCCGCGGGTCCTCCAGGGTCGACTCGATCACCGAGACCACGTCGAGCGGGTAGTCGGGGGCCTCGCGGTCGAGCAGTTCGAGGCTGGCCAGCGCGAACGGCGACAGCGCCTGGTTCAGGGCGAAGTCGAGCTGCAGGTCCTCGGTGAGGCGGTAGGTGCCTTCCTCCGTACGCTCGATGACCCCGCCCGCCAGCAGCGCGCGGGCGATCGCGATGGCCCGGCGGATGTGCCGGCGCTGGGCGGCCGGTTCCTCGTGGTTGTCGGTGAGCAGGTGCCGCATCGCCTGGAACGGGTCGCCGCCGCGCGCCAGCACGTTGAGCAGCATCGCGTGCGACACCTGGAACGACGACGTGAGCGGTTCCGGGTCGGCCGCCACGAGCCGGTCGAACGTGGGCTGCCCCCAGCCGATCGTGCCCTCCGGCGGCTTCTTGCGGACCACCTTGCGGCGCTTCTTCGGGTCGTCGCCGGCCTTGGCCAGGGCCCGCTCGTTGTCGATCACGTGCTCGGGGGCCTGCACGATCACGGTGCCGAGCGTGTCGAACCCGGCCCGGCCGGCGCGACCGGCGATCTGGTGGAATTCACGCGCCTTGAGCAGGCGGGTCTTCACCCCGTCGTACTTGGACAGGCCGGTGAACAGCACCGTACGGATGGGCACGTTGATGCCGACGCCGAGCGTGTCGGTGCCGCAGATGACCTTGAGCAGGCCGGCCTGGGCCAGGGTCTCGACCAGGCGGCGGTATTTGGGCAGCATGCCCGCGTGGTGCACGCCGATGCCGTGCCGCACGAGCCGGGACAGCGCCTTGCCGAAGCCGGCCGTGAACCGGAAGTTGCCGATGGCCGCCGCGATCTTGTCCTTCTCCTCGCGGGTGGCCATGTTGATGCTCATCAGCGACTGGGCCCGTTCCAGGGCGGCCGCCTGCGTGAAGTGCACGATGTAGACGGGCGCCTGCTTGGTCTGCAGCAGCTCCTCGATCGTCTCGTGCAGGGGCGTCATCGCGTACGAGAAAAGGAGCGGGACCGGTCGCTCCACGCTCGCCACGACGGCGGTTTCCCTGCCCGTACGGCGGGAGAGGTCGTCGACGAAGCGCGTGGTGTCGCCCAGTGTCGCCGACATGAGGATGAACTGGGCCTGGGGCAGTTCGATCAGCGGCACCTGCCAGGCCCATCCGCGGTCGGGTTCGGCGTAGAAGTGGAACTCGTCCATGACGACCTGGCCGACGTCGGCGTCCGCGCCCTCGCGCAGCGCCAGGTTGGCCAGCACCTCGGCCGTGCAGCAGATGATCGGGGCGTCCGCGTTGACGCTGGCGTCGCCGGTGAGCATGCCGACGTTGTGCGCCCCGAAGATCGCGCACAGGGCGAAGAACTTCTCGCTGACCAGCGCCTTGATCGGCGCGGTGTAGAAGGTGGTGCGGCCGTCGGCCAGCGCGGCGAAGTGGGCCCCGGTGGCGACCAGGCTCTTGCCCGAGCCGGTGGGGGTGTTGAGGATGACGTTCGCCCCGGTGGCGATCTCGATGAGCGCTTCTTCCTGATGGGTGTAGAGGGCCAGGCCCTGTTCGGTCGCCCATTTCTGGAAGGCGTCGAAAACGGCGTCGGGATCAGCGGAACCGGGGAGGCGGTCGGTGAGCGTCATGATTGACCAATCATATGGATCAGCTGCGCGGCCATGACGCGAGGCTTTGCCGCAGGTCGGCGATCTGCTGCGGGCTGAGGCCGTAGAGCGTGAACCGGGCGTCGCGCAGCCGGTCCAGATAGCGCCCGGCATCGGCCACGTCCTCCGGGTCGAGCGCCGGGTCGGCCTTGCGCGCGAGGTCCAGCAGCTGGGGGAGTGAGTAGCGCTCGAGCGCGGCCGCCACGTCGATGTAGTCGCGCACCTCGCGCCGGTTGACCAGCGCCGCGACCTTGGTGGCGACCAGGTCGTCGAGGTGCATGACCGGTCCGACCTCCATCACCACCGGGGTCTGGTGGCGGTCGAGCCGGCACAGGGTCAGCCGCAGCGCCTTGTCCGGCCCGGCGACGAGGAATTCCCGCAGGTCCTCGTCCATCCCCGCAAAAAGTTCATCACCCTCTTCCCGTACGACCCGGTAGCCGGCCTGCTGCAGCGCGGTGCTCACTTCTCCGGCCGCGGCCGCGACGCCCCCGGCCGTGTCGGTGAACAGGTCGACGTCTTCGGTGGGTCGCTCCACCAGGCCGTTGACCAGCCAGGCGAACCCGCCGCCGAGCACGAACCCGTGTTTGGTCGCGACCGCCAGCGCGATCCGCGCGACGTCCGCATAGAAGTCGTCGACGTCCTGCCCGGTCATCGGATCAGTATGTCCCGCCGCGGGAACCGCTCACCACCGTGCCGACCGTGGTCAGAACGCGGCGGCGCCGACCAGCCGGCCGGTGGCGGAGCGGGCCCCGGCCGCGCGGAGCCGGGGGTGCCGGGCCTCCCAGGCCGCCCGCACGCCGCGGGGGAGGTTCAGTTCCGGCCACACCCGGGTCAGGGTCGGACCGTGCAGATAGGTGCGCAGTTCCTCGACCCGAATGGCCTCGCGCAGAACGTTTTCGTACATCCACGCCAGCATCGTCGGTTCGGTCAGATCGAACGCGCTTTGCGGACCCCACCAAAGCCGCAACGGCAACTCGACAAGGCCGTGCGTGGGGCCGTTCAATTCGCTCAGTGTTCCCGCCACCAGGACCGGCCGGTGGGGCCGGGCGAGATGAACAGCGGCGGGAGCAGCGGCAGACATGTGATCAGAGTAAACCGACAACCGCCCGGAATCGAACTCCTAGTATCCTAGGATGCCTTAGCGGCGGGGCCGCTCACCACAAATACGCCGCCTTCGGCGCCCACCCCGAATAGCAACAGCCGGCCATTTCCCGCCGCTGCCGTCCTTCCTCGCCGCCGTTCTTCAGGTGAGGCGGAAGACCGGCCAGCCGATCTCGGTGCGCCACGCGGCGGGTTCGCGGGCGTCCCGGGGGCCGACGAGGTAGACCTCCCGCACCGGCCCGGCCACCGACATCGCGTTCTGAACCACCCAGGTCCCGAGGGCGCCGTAGGTGATCTCGACGCCGTCGTGCTCCCCGACGTGGGTCGTGACGGCGAGTTCGGCCGCCGGCAGTGTCACCGGGTGCACCCGTCCGACGCGCGGGGGAGCGGTCGCCGGCAGATAGACCAGCGCGTGACCGCGTTCCTGCTCGAACAGGGCGTTGTCGTAGGTGCCGCCCGGCGGTCCGGTCACGGCGTCACCGACGGCGGCCTCCAGCTCGGCCATCGCGCCCGCGAACCAGGCCTCGACGTCCCCACTGCCGACGACGGCCTCCACCGCCGCGACCGTCCGGGCGGGCTCGGAACGCAGTTCCACGTGGATCGGCGCGGGATCAGGCTCGAGCAGACGACGCAGCGACACGACCGCGGCCCGGGTGCGGTCGAGCACGCCTTCGAGGCGTTGCAGGTGCTCCGCGACCAGGGCCGCCCGGATGCCGGGGTCCGGGGTGCGCAGGATCCGCTGCACGTCGCTCAGGGGGACGTCGAGTTCGCGCAGCCGGTGGATGACCTGTGCGACCGGGATCTGGTCGACGCCGTAGTAGCGGTAACCGGTGGCCTGGTCGACCACGGCCGGTTCGAGCAGATCGGCCTCGTGGTAGCGGCGCAGAGTCCGCACGCTCAGGTGGGTCAGGCGGGAGAACTCGCCGATGGTCAGCACCCTCGCAGTCTGAACCATCCCCCAGGGAGAGAGTCCAGGGCTTGACCTTCCCTGGGCGTCAGGCCGCACGGTGCTCTCATGACACAGCACGCCGATCTTCCGTCCGAGCAGCTCCCCACCGTCGTGCGCGACTTCCTCGCCGCGCACATCGTCCGCGACGCCGACACCGCCTCGAAGGTCCTCACCGAGGATGTGGTGGCCGTCGACCAGGGCGAGACCGTCCGCGGCCGTGACCAGGTCCACGCGTTCCTGCGCGACGCCGGCTCCGAGTTCGAGTACACGACCGAGCAGATCGGCGCCCGTCGCGTCGACGAGACCCACTTCGTGGCGACCGTGCGGCTCGAGGGCACGTTCCCCGGGGGCACCGCCGAGCTCGACTACCGGTTCACGCTGCGCGACGACCGCATCGCGGAGATCGTCATCGCCAACCACGAAGCCTGAGCGGGGGCCCGTCACATGTCTGATTCGGATCGTGACCGTCTGGACGGTCGCCGGGCGCTGGTCACCGGCGGGTCGAAGGGCTCGGGCCAGGCCGTCGCCGAGAGATTGCGGGAGATGGGGGCCGACGTCTATGTGACGGCCCGCACGATGCCCGACGGGTACGAGCACCCCGACCGGTTCATCGCGGCGGACACGTCGACGGCCGAAGGCGCTGATCTCGTGGCCGCCCGCATCGCGGAAGCCGGCGGCGCCCTCGACATCCTGGTCCATGTCGTCGGGGGTTCCTCGACGCCGGCCGGCGGTTTCGCGGTCATCACCGACGACCAGTGGCTGACCGAGCTGAACCTCAACTTCCTGGGGGCGGTGCGGCTCGACCGGGCCCTGCTGCCGGCGATGATCGAGTCCGGATCGGGCGTGGTGCTGCACTTCACGTCGATCCAGCGGGAGTTGCCGCAGTACGACGCGACCCTGGCCTACGCGGCCGCGAAGGCCGCGCTGCGGACCTACAGCAAGGGCCTCGCCAACGAGCTCGCACCCCGGGGCGTGCGGGTCAACGCGATCAGCCCCGGCGGGATCGAGACCGAGGCGTACGAGAGGTTCGTCGACCGCATCGCCGAGGGCAACGGACTCACCCGGGACGAGGCCAAGCAGACGATCTTCGACTCCCTGGGCGGAGTACCGCTGGGCCGGTTCGCGGCCACCGAGGAGATCGCCGACCTGGTCGGTTTCCTGGTCTCCGACCGAGCCGCAGCAATCGTCGGCGCCGAGTACGTCATCGACGGCGGAACCGTCCCGACCGTCTGACCCGGCACCCCACTACGAACCGCGGTTTCCGAAGACCGCAAGGAGATCCATGACCACCCACATCACGCATCCGTCCGGCGCTCAGCCGGTCGGACCCCCGCCGCCCTTCGACCCGGAACTTGCGCCGGTCGTGGAGATGCTGAGCAGCCTGCGGGCGCCCGACGCGTACCGCCCCGACAACATCGCCGAGATGCGGGCGCCGATCCCCGGGGTGGAGGCCCCGACCGACGAGGTTCTCACGCGCGGTGGCGCCTACAGCGTGCAGCAGCGGACAGTGCCCGGGCCGGACGGGGAACCGGATATCTCGCTGCTGATCTGCTTGCCGAAGCTCGCGGCAAGCCCGACGGCGGCGATCTACCACACCCACGGCGGCGGCATGATCGTCGGCGACAACCGGTTCGGCCTGGTCGAGATGATCGACCTCGCCGAACCGCTGGGCATGGCCGTGGTCTCGGTCGAGTACCGGCTCGCACCCGAGACACCTCACCCGGGTCCGGTTGCTGACTGCTACGCCGGCCTGGTGTGGACGTCGGCGCACGCCGCGGAGCTCAACATCGACCCCAGGCGGATCGTCGTCGCCGGTGCCAGCGCGGGTGGTGGTCTCACCGCGGGGGTCACCCTGATGGCGCGCGACCACGACGGTCCGGCCGTCGTGGCCCAGATGCTCCTGTCCCCGATGCTCGACGACCGTAACGACACGCCCTCGGCCCGGCAGATGCGGGGCCTCGGCATCTGGGACCGCTCGTCGAACGAGACCGGATGGAACGCGTTGCTCGGCGACGGCGTGCGGGGCGGACCGGACGTTTCTCCGTACGCTGCCCCCGCCCGCGCCGAGAACCTGTCCGGGCTGCCGCCCACCTTTGTCGACGTGGGCTCGGCCGAGACGTTCCGGGACGAGGATGTCGCCTACGCGAGCCGCATCTGGCAGGCCGGTGGCCGCGTCGAGCTGCACGTCTGGCCCGGCGGGTTCCACGGGTTCGACGTCGTGGCCCCCGACGCCGCGATCTCCCGGGACGCGATCGCCGCCCGCGTGGCCTGGTTGCGTCGTCAGATGAACTAGTTTCCGTGGAAGAGGTTCACGAGGCCGTGGGGTGCGCCGGCGCCGAAGATCAGGTCGATCGTCTCGTGGGCGGCTGCGGCTTCGGCCTCGCTGCGGTCGAACATCACTTGCTCGTACGCGGCCAGGGCGGTCTCCACCGCACCAGGGTGGGCGGCGATCGCCTGGCCCAGTTCGGCCCCGTCGAGCATGGCCAGGTTGGCGCCCTCGCCGCCGGGGACGGTCACGTGGGCGGCGTCGCCGAGCAGGGTCACGCCGGGCGTGCGCTCCCACCGGTGGCGGTCGGGTAGCTGGTGGATGCTGCGCAGCACCGGCGCCGAGCCTTCGGTGATCAGGGCGGTGAGTTCCGGCGCCCACCCGGTGAACTCGGCCGCGATCCGCTGGCGGGCGCTGTCGGGGTCGGCGAAGGTGATGCTCTCGAACCACGAGACGGGACGGCTGAGGACCGCGTACGAGTGAATGGTGTCCCCGGCCTCCCGGTGGGCGAGGAAGCCCTGGCCGGGGACGAGGGCGTACATCGCGCCGTCCCCGACCGCCTTGGCGGTGTCGGCGTGATGTGCGTCGACGTCGTGCAGGTACGTGTCGATGTAGCTCAGGCCCGCGTACGTCGGAGTGGCGTCGGACAGCAGGGGGCGCACCTTCGACCAGGTTCCGTCGGCGCCCACGAGCAGGTCGGTGACGACCGTCGACCCGTCGGAGAAGGCCAGTTCGTGCCGGCCGCCGCCCAGGGGATTCGCGGTGACGAGCTTGCGGCCCCACTGCACGGTCCCGGCCGGCAGGGATTCCAGCAGGATCCGCCGGATGTCGCCGCGCAGGGCCTCGGGGCGGGTCATCGAACCGTCGTCCGGCACCGCCGCGAGTTCACGTCCGTGCTGGTCGAGGACCCGTTGGGCCCCGCCGCCGCGGTGGATGACCGCCCGGTACTCCGCGGTCAGGCCGGCCATCTCCAGGGCGAGCTGGCCGTTGTGTTCGTGCAGGTCGAGCTGCCCGCCCTGGGTGCGGGCGCCGGGGGAGGCGTCGGCCTCGAGGACGGTGACGGGAACGCCGTTGCGGTGCAGCACGCGGGCCAGGGTGAGGCCGCCGAGGCCGGCGCCGACGATCGTGACGGGAGTGGTCATGGTTGGTCCTCTCGACAGATGATTGGACCGGCGGTCCAACAACCCGAGTATTGGACCGCCGGTCCAAGCATGTCAAGATGACGGTCATGACCGGTCCGAGGCATCCGCGGCGCAGCGACGCCCTGTCCCGTGCGCGCATCCTCGAGGCGGCCATCGAGATCCTGGACACCGAGGGCGAGGGCGGGCTGACCCTGCGGGCGGTCACCGCGCACCTGTCCACCGGCCGGGGCGCGATCTATCACCACGTCACCAGCAAGGACGATCTGCTCGCGGCGGCGGCCGACAGCATCGTGGCGGCCGTGCCGGGGGAGACCGTCCGGGAGCTGGCGCTGGGCGTCTTCGAGGCGATCGACGCCCACCCGTGGGCCGGCGCGCAGCTGGCCCGCGACCCGTCGCAGCCGGCCGTGCTGCGCCTCTGGAAGCGGGTCGGGGCCGCGCTGACCGGGCTGGGCGTCACCGGTCCGGCCCGCTCGGACGCGGGGGCGGCGCTGGTCAACTATGTGCTCGGCGCGGCCGCTCAGCACGCCGCGGGCGCCCGCCGGGCCGCGGACGGCGTGTCCCGGCGGGACTATCTGGAGAAACTGGCCGCCGAGTGGGCCGCGTCGGACGACGACGAGCTGGTGCGGGAGTCGGCGGCGCTGCTGGCCGGGCACGACGACCGGAGGCAGTTCCTGGCCGGGGTCGACATCTTCCTGGCCGGGATCACACGGTAGCCAGGCGGGCCCGCACCACCAGGTCGTTCAGGGCCTGCACGGCCTCGGGTGGGGGGTGGGCAGGCAGGTGGGAGGCGTCGCGGGTCTTTTCGAGTTCGGCCCGCAGACCGGCCGCGTCGGCTCGCAACCGCGATTCCAGGCCGGCCGGGAAAGCGGATTTCTCGGCCGAGCGCTTCAGCTCGATCAGCGACGGCACATAGGACAGGGAGGTGCCGAGCACGTTCAGGTCGGTTTCCAGCTCGCCGGTGCGCATCAGGTGGATTCCGGTCAGCAGGACCCGCAGCCAGTAGAGCGCGGCTTTGAGGCGGCCGGTCTGGTTGAACAGCTTCTCCTGGGACGTGGCGAAACCCAGGTAATGGTGGGCGTGGTTGGACGTCACGAAGGCCGGGGCGAGCGCGATCAGGTCGCGGTGCAGCGGGCCGGTCGCCACGACCAGCGGCGAGAGCAGCTGTTCCAGCACGTAGCCGTTGCGGCTGTTCAGCAGGACCGCGAATTTGCGCAGGTCGTGCGAGACGACGTCGAGTTCCACGCCCTCGCGCAGGCCCTCGTGCGAAAGCGTTTCCGGGCCGGTTCTCAGCCCGACGACTTCGGCCGCGGGCAGCAGGTGGGCGGCGCGCAGATCGAGGTCGGAGTCGACCGAGGCGAAACCGTAGAGGTGGGCGCCGCTGACGGTGGCGAAAACCAGCGGATAAGGCAGTTCGGCCACGACTTCGGCCGACCAGGACGGGACGGTGACGGTCATTCCAACCCCCTTTCGCGTACGTGGGAAAGCAGCTCGTTGACGGCGGCGCGGTCCGGCTCGTCGGGCAGTTCGGTCGTCGATGCGGAGGCCGTGAGTTCACCCTGCAGTTCGGCCGCCCATTCCGTGACCGAATCCCAGGAGACCGACCCGCCGCGGATGTCGAGCAAGGAAGAGCGCAACGGGGTCACGTCGACCAGCACCTCGCCCGTCCGCAGCACGTGAGCGCCCGCCAGCAGCAGCCGGATCATGTGCATGGCCTGTTTCCAGTTCGTCTCGCCGGTGCGCGCCCGCCGGGCTGCGACCCGGTTGAGCTGGTCGCGCGCGTATTCGCCGTACGTGGAAGCGACCTTTCGCGACAGGAACGCGCCCCGCACGGAAAGCAGCTCCTCGCCGGCCGCTTCACGTCGTTCGATCAGAGGTGACCAGAGCACTTCGAGGACGGTCGGATTGGCCTGCAACGCCAGGGTGCAGAACCGTTCGATCTCCCACGAGAACTGCTCGGGCAGCGGCCCGTCGAGGTGGGTCGGCGGTTTGTCGAGGGTCCAGAAGGAACGGGTCGGGGCGACGAACACGCCGCGGCGGTCGTGGTCGGACGCGGGGCCGGAAAGTCCGTACGCCCGCGACCCGACCACGACGCCGAGAACCGTGTGCCGTTCGACGAGTTCGATCATGCAGCGACGGTATAGAAATCGCCGGGGAACTGCCGCCGAATTAGAGGTCGAGAACGGTGGCGTCGATGTCGCCGAGCTCGGCTTCGGAAAGCGCGAGGTTGCCGACCGTGGCCACGTTGTTCTCGAGCTGCTGCACGCTGCTGGCGCCGATGATGAGGCTGGTCATCCGCTCGTCGCGCAGCGCCCAGGCCAGCGCCATCTGGGCCAGGGACTGGCCGCGCTTGGTCGCGATGTCGTTGAGGGCGTGCAGCCGTCCGAGGGTCTGCTTGTCGAGCGCGTCCTCGTTGAGGAACCGGCTCGTGCGGACGCGGGAATCGTCGGGAATGCCGTTGAGATAGCGGTCGGTCAGCAGGCCCTGCTGCAGTGGGCTGAACGCGATGCAACCGGCCCCGGCCGTTTCCAGGGTGTCGAGCAGATTGTCCTTCTCGGTCCAGCGGTTGAGGATCGAGTACGACGGCTGGTGAATGAGCAGCGGCGTGCCGAGCTCGCGCAGAATAGCGGCCGCCGCCGCGGTCTGCGAGGAGTTGTAATTCGACAGGCCGACGTACTGGGCCTTGCCCGCGCGGACCACGGCGTCGAGCGCGCCCATGGTCTCCTCGAGCGGGGTGTCCGGGTCGGGCCGGTGGTGATAGAAGATGTCGACGTAGTCGAGGCCGAGCCGCTTCAGCGACTGGTCGAGCGAGCTGACCAGGTATTTGCGCGAGCCGAAGTCGCCGTACGGGCCGGGCCACATGTCGTAGCCGGCCTTGGTCGACACGACGATCTCGTCGCGGTGGGCCTTGAGGTCGGTGGCCAGGATGCGGCCGAAGTTCTCCTCGGCGCTGCCGGGCGGCGGGCCGTAGTTGTTGGCCAGGTCGAAGTGGGTGACGCCGAGGTCGAACGCGCGGCGCACGATGTCGCGCTGGCGCTGCCAGGGCCGTTCGTGGCCGAAGTTGTGCCACAGCCCGAGCGAGATGACGGGCAGCTTGAGCCCGCTTCGCCCGGTCCGCCGGTAGGGCATGGTGTCGTAGCGGTCGCCCGCGGGGGTGTAGGTCACAACCCCACCCTAGAGATACCGGCCCGAAACATGATCGCTGGTAGCTTGGTTGCCAGCCATGCGGGAGAGACCGAGGGTTCACCTCGGCGCCGAAGGGGCAAATCCTCCCCGGAACCTCTCAGGCAAAAGGACCGCGTGGGCAGACGACTCTGAAGCACCCGTGCGCACGCGGTGGTGACAGAGGGGGAGGCCGCCTTGTCGACCTCTCTTAGGAGCCGTCATGACGTTCGCGAACCGGCATATCGGGCCGGACACCGACGAGCAGACCCACATGCTCAAAGCCATCGGGTACGCGTCGCTGGACGCCCTGATGGACGCCGCGATCCCCGAGGTGATCCGCTGGCACGGGTCGCTGAACCTGCCCGACGCGGCCTCCGAGGAGGAGACGATCGCCGAGCTGCGCGCCATCGCGTCGCGCAACCGGGTGACCACCTCGATGATCGGCCTGGGCTACTACGGCACCCACACCCCGGCCGTGATCAAGCGGAACGTGCTGGAGAACCCGGCCTGGTACACGGCGTACACCCCGTACCAGCCGGAGATCAGCCAGGGCCGGCTCGAGGCGCTGCTGAACTTCCAGACCATGGTGACCGACCTCACCGGGCTGACCACGGCCAACGCCTCGATGCTGGACGAGGGCACGGCCGTCGCCGAGGCGATGACCCTGGCCAAGCGGGCCTCGAAGAGCAAGTCCCCGACGTACGTGGTCGACGCGGACACGCTGCCGCAGACCCTCGCCGTGCTGCGGACCCGGGCCGAACCGCTCGGCATCGACCTCGCGCTCGTCGATCTGGACGCCGGTGACGCGCTGCCCGGCGAGTTCTTCGGCCTGCACCTGCAATACCCGGGGGCTTCGGGCGCCGTACGCGACCACGCGTCCCTGATCGAGGCGGCGCACGCCCACGGCGCTCTCGTGACCGTGGCCGCCGACCTGCTCGCGTTGACGCTGCTGCGGGCGCCGGGCGAGATCGGCGCCGACATCGCGGCCGGCACCACCCAGCGGTTCGGGGTGCCGCTCGGCTTCGGCGGCCCGCACGCGGGATACCTGGCCGTGCGCGCCGGGCTGGAGCGGTCGCTGCCGGGCCGGCTCGTCGGTGTGTCGAAGGACGCGGACGGCGCCCCGGCCTACCGGCTCGCCCTGCAGACCCGGGAGCAGCACATCCGCCGCGAGAAGGCGACCAGCAACATCTGCACGGCCCAGGTCCTGCTGGCCGTGATGGCGAGCATGTACGCGGTCTACCACGGCCCGGCCGGTCTGCGGGACATCGCGAAGCGCACCCACAACCACGCCCTGACCCTGGCCGGCAGCCTCACCGCGGGCGGCGTCGAGGTGGCCCACGGCGCGTTCTTCGACACCGTGACCGCGGTGGTCCCGGGGCGCGCGGCCGCGATCGTCGCGGCGGCGGCTTCCGAGGGTGTGGATCTTCGTCTGGTCGACGCCGACCGGGTGTCGGTCTCCACGGACGAGACGACGACCGACGCGCATGTGGCCGCGGTGCTCGGCGCGTTCGGTGTGGCCGTGACCTCCCCGGCCGAGTGCGGTGCGAAGCCCCTCGCGCGGACCAGCGAATACCTGACCCACCCGGTGTTCCGGTCGCACCACTCCGAGACGAGCATGCTGCGCTACCTGCGCAAACTCTCCGACCGGGACTACGCGCTCGACCGCGGCATGATCCCGCTCGGCTCGTGCACGATGAAGCTCAACGCGACCACCGAGATGGAACCGGTCACCTGGCCCGAGTTCGCCGCCATCCACCCGTACGCCCCGGCGACCAACACGGCCGGGTACGAGGAACTGGTCTCGACGCTCGAGGGCTGGCTGGCCGAGATCACCGGGTACGACGCGGTGAGCGTGCAGCCGAACGCGGGCTCGCAGGGTGAGCTGGCCGGCCTCCTCGCGATCCGGGGCTACCACCGCTCCCGCGGCGAGACCCACCGTGACGTGTGCCTGATCCCGTCGAGCGCGCACGGCACGAACGCGGCCAGCGCCGTGATGGCCGGCATGCGGGTCGTCGTGGTGGCCTGCGACGACCTGGGCAACGTCGACATGTACGACCTGCACGCCAAGATCGCCAAGCACGCGGACGCGCTGGCCGCGATCATGGTGACCTACCCGTCGACCCACGGCGTGTACGAGACCTCGATCGCCGACCTGTGCGCGGCCGTGCACGAGGCCGGCGGCCAGGTCTACGTCGACGGCGCCAACCTCAACGCGCTGGTCGGGTTCGCCCGGCCCGGCAAGTTCGGCGCCGACGTGTCGCACCTCAACCTGCACAAGACGTTCTGCATCCCGCACGGCGGCGGCGGTCCCGGCGTGGGCCCGGTCGCGGTCCGGCAGCACCTGGCCGAGTTCCTGCCCGGTGACCCGCTCGAGCCGGGCGAGCACCACGCGGTGTCGGCGGCGGCGCACGGCTCGGCCGGCATCCTGCCCATCTCGTGGGCCTACCTGCGGATGATGGGCCCCGACGGGCTGGCCGCGGCGACCGGCACGGCCGTGCTGACGGCGAACTACGTGGCCTCGCGGCTGCGGGAGCACTACCCGGTGCTCTACGCGGGCAACAACGGCCTGGTCGCGCACGAGTGCATCCTTGACCTGCGGCCGATCACGAAGGCGACCGGTGTCTCGGTCGACGACGTGGCCAAGCGGCTCATCGACTACGGCTTCCACGCCCCGACGATGTCGTTCCCGGTGGCCGGCACCCTGATGGTGGAGCCGACCGAGAGCGAGGACCTGGCCGAGCTCGACCGGTTCGTCGCGGCGATGATCGCCATCAAAGGTGAGATCGACCAGGTGGCGGCGGGGGTGTGGCCGGCCAAGGACAACCCGCTGGCCAACGCGCCGCACACCGCCTCGGCGGTCACGGCCGACGAGTGGGAGCACCCGTATCCGCGGTCGGTGGCCGGGTTCCCCGAGAGCGTGGACCGCACCGCCAAGTACTGGCCGCCGGTGCGCCGCATCGACGGGGCGTACGGGGATCGGAACCTGGTCTGCTCGTGCCCCTCGCCGGAGGCGTTCGAAGACTGAGCCTCGGCTCTGGTGGATGCGCGCCCTCGGTCGTCTTCTCCGAGAGGACTGAGCCGCGCGGTTCTTGGTGATGCGCGCCCTCGGTCGTCTTCGGGGGCGCGCATTCGTCGGTCGCGGCGTGTGAAGGGTGGTTGGCTCGACGATGAGCGGGGATTCGTTCGACTACGCTCAGTAGCGGAATCGGTCGGCCTCGTCGCCGGCTTTCCGGGCCCTTTCAGCGGTCTGTCAGAGACCGTTCAGGTCAGGCCGCGAGAGCGTGCCGGGCGGGTCCCCGGTGCGGCTCGATCATGGTGCCGTCGGGCAGGATCTCGCCGGTGTCCTCGAAGACGATGACACCGTTGCAGAGAAGGCTCCAGCCTTGCTCGCGGCATGTCGCGACGGTCTTGGCGGCCTCGCGGTCGACGGCGTCTGCGCTGGGACAGGGGTTCAGGTGCTGGCACATTGTGTGTTGCTCCGGTCGGGGGGTTGTGTGATGACTCACAACGACGGTGACGGACGTTACCTCAAATCGAACGACGACGGTTCGAGCGAGTGACGGTGTCTCCATTGACAGAATCCTCGCTTCCGATGGTCCACGGAAGCCGGTCGTTCGGCCACTATCCGACACCCCCTTCCGTCGCGCCGCCGGGCTCTCCGGCGTCCTGCCTGGGCCGTCACCGTGCGTCAACTTCGTTCCAGTGGTTCGCCCGTGACGGCGGTGACCCCGCTGAGCTTGTCGCCGAGTACCTCGCGGACAACGGACTCGGCGTGCGAAACATTGGCCGAACGGCTACCCAGGTTTGTCCGACCGGCGCTGGCTCGATCTGCGGTGCGGCACTCTACGTGTCGGCTGATGCCGGATCCGTGATGTCCGGCGGCCCGCGGGGGGCGGCCACCCCGGTCCCGTCGATCCCGGACGTGTACGCGGTCGTCTACGAACACGTTGCTTCGTCAGCGGATGGGGATTGCGCGGGCGGTCCCGGGCATGCCGGCTTCGCGCTGGGGGAGTGGACGCCGTCGTGGACGCCGGACGAGCACGCGGCTGCGGTCACCGCTGTGCGCGAGTCCATCGGGCGGGGTGACGTCTATCAGGTCAACGTCGTGGGGCACACCAGCGCCCCGTACGAGGGAAATGTCGTGCCCGCCCTGGCCCGGGTGGCCGGACTGCCCGGCGCGCGCTACGGAGGCGTTCTGGAGGGCGACGGCTGGGCGCTGGCCACCGCTTCCCCCGAGACGCTGGTCGAGGTGCGTGACGGCCGCGTGATCACCCGGCCGATCAAGGGGACCCGCCCGGCCACCGCCGCCGGCCGCCGGGAGCTGCTCGCCTCGACCAAGGAACGCGCCGAGCACGTGATGATCGTCGACCTGTCCCGCAACGACCTGTCCCGCCTGCCCGGGGTCGGTCCGGTCGAGGTCGAGGAGCTTTTCGCCGTACGGCGGTGGTCCGGTCTGTGGCAGGCCGAGTCGGTCGTGTCGGCCCCGCTGACCGGCGGGCTCGACCTGGCGTCGCTGTTGCGGGCCCTGGTCCCCGGCGGGTCCGTGACCGGCGCCCCCAAGATCGCTGCGCTGGCCGAGATCGCCCGGCTGGAACCGGTCGGCCGGGGCGTGAGCATGGCCGCGGTCGGCTGGGTCGGCCGCGACCACGTCGACCTGGGGCTGACGATCCGGACCGTGGCCGTCGACGGCGCCCGCGTGCACGCGTGGGCGGGCGGCGGCATCGTCTGGGACAGCGACCCCGAGGCCGAGGTCGCCGAGGCTGCCGCCAAGCTGGCCCCCGTCCAGGCTGCCCTGGCCGATCCGGGCGGTGGCGAGGCACGATAGGTCACGCTTTCGCCTCGGAGGTCACCGGACAGCCGCGCCGACTCGTCTTTGCTTCAACAGCTGCGGAAAGGGCTTCTTCTGTGACCGAGGACCTCCGGGCGTTGATGCGGGCCGAGCTCAACAACGAGCGCCCGCCACCGCTGGGTGACGTCGTGGGCGCCGCCCTGCGCGACGGCCGGCGCATCAAGCGGCGCCGCCGCCGGGCCGGGATGGCCGGCGCCGGCGCGGCCGGGCTGATCGCGGTGGTGCTGTTCGGCACGGTCGCTGCCCACTCCGAGCCCCGCCGGGCGGTCGTGGCCGACCCGGCCGCCGCACCCGCCCTCCCGTCCCCGGCGAGCCCGGCGGCGATGGCCCGGGCCGCGCAGAAGGTATCTCCCGGATCTGTGCCAGTCACGGTTTCGCCCCCCGCGACCGTGGCCCCGGAGCGTAGTTTGACGGTCCACAGCGGCATGGAACGCGCCGCCGGACCGCGGAAGAAAGCGACAACGGGGGCCATGCTTCACCTTTTGACCCAGCTGTTACCGCCCGGACGGACGAGTCACGCCGCCGTGTCCGGCAACGAAGATCCGTACGTGCAGATCTACCTCGACCGTGGGGACGGTCCCGGCATGATCCGGGTGGTGCTCGGGCAGCTGCCGGAAGATCCGCGTCCGCCGCGGGGCGGCACCGCCACCGTCTCGGTCCTGCGCGGTGAGAACAACTGCGTGCAGGACACCGTGGTGGTCTCGCGCTGGCCCGACGGCACGGCCGTGCAGCTCGACCTCGCCTCCTGCCTGCAGGACGAGCGTCCGGGCCGGGTCGTGCTCACCGACGACGAGGCGACGGCCATCGCCGCCGACCCGCGCTGGGGCCTGTCGATGGACGCCGATCTGGTCGACCAGGGCGACAAGCGGTACGGCGGGTCGCCGGTGTTCACCTCATGACCGACGACGAGCAGTTCGCCGAGTTCGCGAACGCGCACGCCGAACGGCTCCGGACCACGGCGTTCATGCTCTGCCGCGACTGGCACCTGGCGCAGGACCTCACCCAGAACGCGCTGACCAAACTGTTCCTGTCGTGGCGGCGGGCCTCGCAGAGCGACAACCTGGTGGCGTACGCGCAGAAGATCCTGCTCCGGGTCTTTCTCGACCACCGCCGGCGCCGGTCCTCGTCGGAGTCGGCCAGTGGGATGCTGCTGGAACCGGCCTACCGGGAAAGCCCCGAACTGCGCCTGACGATGCTCGACGCGCTCGGCTGCCTGCCCGAACGTGACCGGGCCATCGTGATCCTGCGCTACTTCGAGGACTACAGCGTCGACCGGGTGGCCGACGTGCTCGAACTGCCGGTGAGCGTGGTCAAGAGCCAGACCCGGCGGTCGCTGGCCAAGCTCCGCGAACTGCTCGCGGAGGAACAGCTGGCCCTGTTCGGCTGAGGCCGGTAACGGGCCGATAGCCTCTGTGTCATGACGGTGCGGCCCATCAGGATCTTCGGTGACGCGGTGCTGCGCACCGAGTGCGACCCGGTCACCACGTTCGACGCCGAGCTGCGCGCGTTGATCGACGACCTCGAGGACACGGTGCGCGAGCCCGGCCGGGCCGGTGTCGCGGCGCCCCAGATCGGCGTGAGCCTGCGTGTCTTCTCCTACAACGTCGACGACGTGGTCGGGCACATGGTCAACCCCGTGCTGACCGGTTTCGAGGGCGAGCAACAGGACGAGGAGGGCTGCCTGTCCATCCCCGGCCTCTACTTCCCGACGAAGCGTTCGATGTCGGTGACCGCAACCGGCCAGGACCGCCATGGTGAGCCGCTGGTCATCCAGGGGACGGGGTTCCTGGCGCGGGCCCTGCAGCACGAGACCGACCACCTCGACGGCACCCTCTACATCGACACCCTAAAGGGTGATGTGCGCCGGCAGGCGTTGCGCGAGATCCGCCGCATTCCCCGCCCGTAGGCCGCTCGCCGTCACGCGGCGATCTCTTGGGATGGTGTTATCACCGGCCCTGACCGCCTGCCCGGCTTCATCCCGGCCGCGCACGACCACGGGATGACCGAGACCACCGCCGCGTCCTGACCTCGGGCGCACCTGCGCGACGACTCACCCGAAGAGACCTAGCATCCTAGGATGCCTCACGCGCAGAGATCCACCCCATAGCGGAGAAGCGACCCTGCGGGCCGCTCCCAACTCCGACAAACCACGGGCAGCCCGGCTGTTTCCTTGCCTCGGGCGACTCAGACGGGCAAGGCGACCGGCTCTCCGGGTATGTCGCCCGCGATCAGGGCAGACAGATGGGCGGCCAGGTCGCGCGGGCCGAACGCGTCGGGCCCCGGGTAGGACCCGATGTCGGCCAGGGACCACCAGCGGACGGCGGTGATGTTCTCAGCGGCGAGTTCGGTGTCGGTCATGCTGCCGCGGGGTGTGAAGGCCGGCGTCCGTACGAGGTAGTAGTCGTTGACGACCCCGTCGTAGCCCGGCAGGTGGTCCGGTGAGACGACTTCGCGGTGCCACACGTGCGGCGGTTCACCGTCCAGCGCGAGCCCGACTTCTTCGGCCAGTTCCCGGCGCAGGGCTTCCAGCTGGGTCTCGCCCGGCTCGATCCCTCCGCCCGGGGCCGCCCAGACCGCGCCCGGCGGCCGGTCGATGACGTGCCGCACGAGCAGCACCCGGTCGGTGTCGTCGAGGATGATGCCGCGTACGGAATGGCGCAGGTTGGGTGATGTCACGTCCGGCATTCTCGCCGTCGCGGCGCTGCCGGCGCCTCCGTAATTCCCGGCGCCCGGCCGGGGCAGGCCGCTACCGTGCCCTGCATGCTGGATGGGCAGGAGCGTTTCGTGGCGTCCGGGCCGTTGCGGATCTGGACCGAGCGTTTCGGCGCCCCGGATCGACCCGCGGTGCTGATGGTGATGGGGTCGGCCGCGCAGGGCGTCAGTTGCCCCGACGAGCTGGTCGCCCGTCTGGTCGAACGCGGTGTGCAGGTCATCCGTTTCGATCAGCGCGACACCGGCCGCTCCAGCGTCGTCGACTTCGACACCGACCCTTACACGATCGCCGACATGGCCCGTGACTGCCTGGCCGTGCTCGACGGCTACGAGCTGGAGTCCGCGCATGTGGCCGGCTGTTCCCTGGGCGGCATCCTCGCGCAGTGGCTGGGCGTGCACGCCCCCGGGCGGGTCCGCTCGCTGACGCTGATCTCGAGCTCACCCATGGGCCACAACCCCGGCCCGGCTCGGAAGCGCGCCCAGGCCGGCGAGCCACCCGACCCCGACGACCTGCCACCGCCGGCGCCCGCTTTCCTCGCCCACCAGGCACTCGGTTTGCCACCGGGCGTGGAGTCCGACGTGGCGTTGTTCCGTGTCTTCAACGGCCCGGTGCGCCCGTTCGACGAGCCGGCCGCCCGCGCGATGCTGGAGCTGGCTCTGTCCCGGGCCACCGACCCATCCGCAGCAGCCAACCACCACCGGGCGGTCTGGCTGGCCGAGCCCACCCTGCACGCCCCGCTGTCCTCAATCACCGCCCCAACCACAGTCCTCCACGGCGACCAGGACCCGATCTACCCTCTCGCCCACGGCAAGGCTCTGGCGGCCGCCATCCCAGGCGCAGTCCTGCACGTCGTGCCCGGGATGGGCCACGTCTTCACATCACCGGGCTTACCCGAGGAGGTAGCCGACCTGATCCGCCTGTGAGTTCAGCGGGCGTAGATCAGAGACCGGCCTTCTTCACGCCGTAGGTGGCCTGGGCGGTGGTGAAGCCCTCGTACTCCAGCTGGTCGATGAGGCCTTGGCGGGAGAACGGCATGGTCCTGAGGTAGGACTTCGCCATCCTCGCGGCCTGGTAGTTCCAGTTGGCGTGCTGCTTGTCGACGCCGTAGGTGGCGAGCTTGGTGGTGAACCCTTCGTACTCCAGCTGGTCGATGAGGCCGGTGCGGGAGAACGGCATCGTCTTCAGGTAGGACGCCGCCATGCGACGGGCGTTCTGCTGCGCGACCGATTCCTTGGCCGCGTGATAGGAGGCCGTGGAGACGTTGCGCGGGGTGACGTGCTCGGCTGCCTGCGCGGGCGCTGCGGTACCGATGAGCCCCGCGGCGGCGATTGCCACCGAAACAGAGACGAGAAGCTTCTTCATGACGATCCTCACGCGGTTCTGGGGGATGAACTCAGCACGCCTCTATCGGAGACGCCGGGACCGACTTGAGGACTAGCTCGTGGCGAGGGTGGCGGCCCAGCGGCCGAAGGCGGTGTCGGGGTGGGCGGTGGCGTAGCGGTGGAACTGGTCGCGGGCTTCGGCCTGGTGTAGGCCGCCGGTGATGTGGGGTGGCTGGTACCAGGGCAGGTCGGGGTGCGGCTTCCAGGTGGCGGCCACGGCGGAGCCGCCGTCGGCGGGGGAGTCGAGGGCGTAGTAGATGTCGGTGACTTTCAGGGCCATGGCGGCGCCGAGGCACATCAGGCAGGGCTCGAGGTTGACGGCCAGGCGTAGGGGGCCGGGGCGTGGGGTCCAGCCGAGTTTCTGGTCGGCTTCGGTCATGGCCAGCAGGTCGGCGTGGACCAGGCGGCGGCCGAGGCTCACGTCCCGGGTGTAGGCGGTGGCGATGATCTCGCCGTTCATTTCGAGGACGGCTCCGATGGGCATTTCGCCTGCGGTCATGCCGTCCTCGGCTACGGCCAGCGCCGCCTGGACCAGTGAATCGGGGGTCATGTCCTCAGAGGATCACGAATGCGGGTGGGGTGTGGCGCAGGAACTGGTGGTGGGAGATGTCCCAGCCGTAGGCGCCGGTGCGGGGGAAGACCAGGATGTCGCCGGCTCGGACGGACTGGACGTGCTGGTCGCGGCAGAGGACGTCGCGGGGGGTGCAGAGTTCGCCGACGGCGTCGACGGGGGTGTCGGTTGCGGTGGGGCGGGGATAGGGGTGGGGCCAGTCGTCGACGGGGATGACGGTGAACGGGTGGTTGTAGCCCCAGGCGGCCGGTAGGCGGAAGTGGTGGGTGCCGCCGCGCAGGACGGCGAAGGTGCGGCCGTGGGTGGTTTTCACGTCGAGGACGGTGGTGGCGTACCAGCCGGCGTCGGCGGTCAGGTAGCGGCCGGGTTCGAAGACGAGGTCGACGCCGGTGGGGGCCTGGATGTCGTGGAGCGGGGTCAGGTCGATGGTGGCGTCGGACTGGTAGTCGACGCCGAAGCCGCCGCCGACGTTGACGACGCGGGGGCGGATGCCGGTGGCCTGGGCCCAGTCGAGGGATGAGCGGACGAAGGCGGCGTGGGCGTGGCCGTCCAGGTTGTTGGAGACGGCGTGCAGGTGGAAGCCGATGATGCGTACGCCGGGAACCGCAAGGGCTTCGCTCAGCTGGGTCTCGTCGATGCCGAAGGGGGTGGGGGTGCCGGTCATGGTGTGGCTGCCGGTGAGGGCGGTGGTGGCCCGGTTGACGCGGAGCACGACCTCGGCGCCGGGGTGCAGGGTGGCGATGCGGTGCAGTTCGTGGATGCTTTCGGCGTTGATCTGCACGCCGGCGTCGAGGGCGGCCCGCAGTTCGGTGTCGGTTTTGGCGGGGCCGCCGAAGACGATCCGGCGCGCGCCGGCCTTGAGGGCCAGGTCGAGTTCGCCTCCGGAGGCCACTTCGAGTCCGTCGCAGGCGTCGGCCAGGGTGGCGAGCACGGACGGGTGCCCGTTGGCTTTCACGGCGTACAGCAGGGTTGCCGTGGGTGGCAGGGCGGCCCGGACGGTGGCGGCGCGGGCGCGCAGGGTGGCCGTGTCGTAGACGTAGGCGCAGACGGGCGTCTCGAGTTCGCGCAGCGCGGCGACGACGTGTTCAGGCGGGTGCATGCAGGGGATTCCGTACGGGAACGTAGATGTCGCCCTCCCTGGCCAGCCGCATCCGGACGAGGGCCTTGTGGGGGACCGTGGGTGCGGTGAACGCGGTGTGGTCGTCGCCGGTGACGTGGTCGTCGACGATGTCGCGGATGATGCGCCAGGCGTGGTCCTCGTCGAGGCCGAAGTCGGTGGCGAGCCGCAGGACGATCTCGCCGAGGTGGGCCTGGAACAGCGTGTAGCCGATTTTGGCGCGGAACACGTCGAGGGTGTCGGCGTTGACGACCGAGCCGGGCCACAGGTTGATGGTGTGGCCGGCGGCGGCGAGGCGGGGCTGGTGCAGGCGCAGGCCGGCGAAGTCGCGCAGGGCCAGCCGGTGGGGGCGTCCGGCGACGAAGGTGGGCAGGCAGTTCTGCAGGTGGGCTTCGAGCGCGACCCCTTGGGCGGTGAGCCGCAGGAGCGGGGGGATGACCATTTCCCCGTACGCGCGGAGCCAGTCCCCGGGCTCACCGGTGACCAGTTCGCCGAGCAGCAGCGGCAGGGCGCCCCCGGGGATGGCGCGTTCGCCGGGTTCGAGGCGGTGGCCGAGGCCGTCGCGGCGGATGGCGGACAGGTCGCGTCCGGAGCCGACGGGCACGGCGGCGCCGGCGGTTTCGGCCATGAGCAGGATCCGGTCGTCGTCGACGAGGTCGTGCAGCAGGCGGGAGACGGCGGGGCCGTTGCGGGTGCTGGCGATGCTGATGCTGCGGCGGGTGGAGGTGACCTGGATGTCGAGGGACACCTTGAGGTAGTCGCCGGTGGTGGGCAGCAGCAGGGTGCGCAGGGCGGCGGTGGGGATCGCTTCGCGTTCTTCGTCGAGGATCTTCAGGGCGCCCGTACGCAGCAGGTCGCCGTACCGTTCGGGCAGCACGTTGTCGCGTTGCCAGGCGTGGACGGGCTGGACGGCGTACCCGGACGGTTTGTCGATCTCGGTGAAGACGTCGTCGCCGAGGTGCAGGTCGTCGCGGACGGCGACGAACCCGACGCGGGTGCGTCCCGATTCGAGATCGTGGGCGAGGACGTCGCCGGTGTCCCAGCCCAGCCGGGTGCGGCCGCAGGGGTGCAGGTTGTGCCCGGCCACGGCGAGGCGTTCCAGGGCGATGGCCTGTTCGTCGGGGTTGTCGCCGGCCGGTGGGTGGGGCCGGGCCATGGCGATGGCGAGGTTCATGACGGCGTTGCGGATCTCGGCGGCGAATCCGGGGGCGTCGAGGCCGTCGAGCAGGTCGAGGGGGTCGGCGACGCCGGCGGTGGCGTATTCGACGCGTCCGAAGCCGTGGCGCCGGCCGGGTCCGGTGTCGCGGATCCCTTCCCGGACGAGGGCTCCGCGTAGCCGCCGTCCGACGGTGTCGGCTGCTTCGGGCAGGGCGGCGAGGAAGCCGGGGACCAGGTCGGGGGCGTGCACGGCGAGGGCGGCTTCGGTGTGCGCGATCCGTTCCGGGCGCAGGGTCTTGTTCATGCGTGTCCCGTCATCGGGTTGTCGATCAGGGCCCACTGGTCGTCGAGCGGGTCGGTGGCGAGCCGCATGGCGGTGGTGGCCTTGATGGGCAGGGGCTCTTTGAGCAGGTAGGGCACGTCTTCGGTGCCGGTGGCGCGGACCGCGCGGGCGACGATGCCCCACAGCCGGTCGGGGTCGGCGCCGTGGGTGCGGGTGAAGGTGGCGATCAGTTCGGCGGCGACGGTGCCGAACGCGGCGGCGGCGAGTTTGGTGCGCAGTTCGGCCGGGTCGTCGCTGGGCAGGTCGCCGTGCAGGGCCGGGGGTTCGATGCCGCTGTTGCGCAGCCGTCGGGCGCTGACCCGGACCCCGCCGAGGTCGCGGTAGAGGATGCGTTGCGGCCGGCCGTCCTTGATCACGACGAGGGTGTTCTGGCCGTGGGCCTCGAGCGCGACGCCGCGGGCCAGCACGCAGGTGATGGGGGCGAAGAAGATCTCGGCGAGGGCGGTCATCCAGCCGTACGGGTCGTCGACGGTCCGGATCGCGGCCAGGGGGATGGCCAGTTCCCCGTCGTGCAGCTGGGGTGCTTCGCGGATGACGTGGGCGAGGTGGCGCTGGGGGACGCCGTCGACCAGGACGGCGCCGGCGGCGATCTCGGCGAGGATGTCGATGGGCTGGTCGGCGGTGAGCCGGCGCAGCAGTTTCGACAGGACCGGCCCGTTGTGGACGGCGGCCGGTGACACGGTGCGCACGGCGCTGGTCATCTGCACGTCCACGGCGGTCTTGATGTGCGGCCCTCCGTTCACGGGCGCGACGGTACGCAGCGACATCAACGGCCGTACGGGGTCGGTTTCGCCGTCCGGGGTCAGCCACGGGTGGCGGGTCAGGAGGCGGGCGGCCTGCCAGGGGTGGGCGTAGAGGATCGGCGGGGCGGTGCCGTACCAGCGTGGCCGGGGCACGCGGAGGCGGTGCAGCCGGATGACCGGGGAGTGTTCGGGCGCGTAGGCGAGGACGTCGGCCACGGTCATGCCGCCGCGGGTGCGGCAGCAGGGGTGCAGCGGGTGACCGTCGGTGACCTGCTGCTCGATGCGGCCCAGGGCGTCCGGGTCGCCGGCCTGCGGCATCCGCTGGTCGGGCGGGTCGGCGCGGGCGAGGGCGAGGTTGGCGACACTGTTGTCGATCTCGACGGCGAGGCCGGTGTCACCCCACAGCGCCCGTACGAGTTCCCCCGGGTCCACGATCGACCTTTGCGGCCCGTAGGTGACGGTCAGGCCGGCTTCCACCCGCGCGAACGGTTTCGCGGCATGGGCGGGGTAGCGCACGGTAGCCGTTTCACCCGTCCGAGTGGTCGCTGCCGATGTCACCCCATCGGACCGGTCGACGCCGAACGTGGCCGTTCCGGGCGCGCGGTTGAGCAGGCCGGGCAGGGGTTCGCGGTCGAGCGCCCCCAGCAGCCGCCCCAGGACGGCGGCCCGGGCCCCGCCCAGCTCAGCGTCGTAGCGGGCCACCAGGTCAGGCCGCAGCGCCGTCAGTTCCTCCCGTGTCCGAAGGGGACCGGCGGTGTGCCGGTGCGGCGGGGCGCTTCCAGAAGATCGCGGCACAGCCCCCATTTTCCGCCTGCCTCCCGCAAGATCCACCCGGGGCCGTAGGGCGTGAGCGAGAACGCAGTAACCAAACCACCATCCTAGGATGGCTCACAAGGAATCAACGACATCCCACAGAACTTCCGGGCCGCCGTCCCGGATCTTTGACGCCCGGCCCGACCAGCCGCGGTGTGGTGCTCGGCATGCGGCTGGCCGACCCGGTTGAGACCGAGGACATCGGGCTCGTCCCGGTCGAACTGGAGGAGCTGACGGCCGTGCAAAAGGAGGTCCGGCGCCGGGATGCTGTCGTCGCACCTGGTCGCGGCCGGCCGCCTCGTGGCGGGTGGCGGTGGGTGGGTGGTAGGGGTAGCTCGCCCCAGGCGCATTACCCGCCCTCCCAGGGGGACCCCCACCTGGGCAATTGTGGCGGAAATTGCTGATCAACGCGGGCCGCCGACGGCTGGGCTGTGGACGAAGCTCCCACTGTGGATACCCCGCGCATCGGGGAGTTTCCTGCTAACGGGGCGGCGCCCCATGCTGTGGGTGTGCTTCAGTGTGCGGGTGCTGACCTGGGGACGTACGTACGTGGGGCTGGGGCTCGGTCTGGTTCTGCTGGCGGCAGGCGGCTGCACAGCCGACCCCGAGCCGGAGCAGCCGCAGCGCACGGTCGAGGTCTGCGTGCGGCCGGACGCCGCCCATCGCGAGGGCGAGCAGGTTCGTGTCGAGCTCAAAGACGGCCAGTTGGTGGTCGCTTCGGGGTCGATCACGGTTCCGGGGCGGTTCTCGGCGCAGGCTCCGGCCGACCGGACCGTGGACATCTCCGTCGAGGGTGTGGCCGCCGGCAGTGCCGGTCCGAGCGGGAACACGGCCATCGTGGGCTGCGGTGATCTGGCGGGCTGACCGGTCGTGGCGGCGCGACGACTTAAACAGTACGGCGCGACGGCCTAAACCGGTTGCGGGCGGCGGGCCGGCGGGGCAAGGTGGTGGGCGTTGCTGACGTCGAGCCTGGGAGTGCCTTTCTTCATGTGAGAGCGATCCGACCTCTGTGAGCGTGCCCATGTTTGTGGGGCGCTGTCCTGTCGGTGTTTCGCCCCTTGGAGTGTGGCCCCTTGTTGAAAGTCGTCAATCTCAGCCGTTCCCACGACGGTGACCCGTTGTTCGCGGGGTTCGATCTGGTTCTGCACGACGGTGACCGGGTCGGGATCGTGGGGCCCAACGGTGCCGGCAAGTCGACCCTGTTGCGGGTTCTGGGTGGGGAGTTGCGGCCGGACGCGGGCAGTGTCACGTACGGGCCTCGGACGCGGATCGGGTATGTGGCTCAGCAGATGCCGGATCCGGAGGGGTCGGTCGGTGCTTTCCTCGGTGCGGGCCTGGGGGAGCTGGCCGCGGTCACGGCGCGGATGCGGGAGCTGGAGCGGCGCATGGAGGCCGGCCACAGCGACGGCCTGCTGAGTGAGTACGCGGCGGTGCAGGAGCGGTGGACGGCCCTGGAGGGGTGGAAGGTCGAGGCCCGCATCGCGGAGATCCGGCAGCGTCTCGACATCGATCATCTGCCCGACGATCTGGCGTTGCGTGAGGTCAGTGGTGGTGAGCAGGCCCGGTTGTTGCTGGCGCGGGCGTTGCTGGACGAGCCGGATGTGTTGCTGCTGGACGAGCCCACCAATCACCTGGACGCCGAGGGGGTGGCGTGGTTGCAGGGCTGGCTGGGTGCGTACGGGGGAGCGGTGTTGACCGTCAGCCACGATCGGGCGTTTCTGGATGCCGTGGTGACGCGGGTGTTGGAGTTGGACGGCATCGACACCGAGGTGCAGGACTATCCGGGTGGTGGCTACACGGCGTACCGGGAGGAGAAGCAGCGGCGGTGGGAGCGGCTGCTGTTGGATTTCGAGGCGCAGGAGAAGGACCGCCGGCGGTGGGAGGCGGACATCGAGCGGACGAAGCAGTATTCGGTCGGGGTGGAGAACGCGAAGGGTCTGGGGTTGGCGGGTCCGCATCTGCGGCGGGTGGCCCGTCTGGTGGCGCGTAAGGCGAAGGTCCGGGAGCGGCGGTTGCGGCGGCAGATGGAGTCGGTGCGGTGGATCGCTGAGCCGAGGACGCGTCCGCCTCTGACGCTGGCTTTCCCGGATGATCAGGCGGATCCGGGTGAGGTGGTGCTGAAGGCGCGGGATCTGCGGGTGGCGGCGGGGCCGAAGGTGCTGCTTGAGCGTGTCGATGTGGAGGTGCGCCGTGGTGACCGGATTCTGGTGTCGGGTCGTAACGGTGCGGGGAAGACGTCGTTGCTGAGGGCGCTGGCCGGCGATGAGACCGCGGTGTTGCCGCAGACCACCGACGGGTTGCGCACCAAGGTGACGGTGATGGAGTTCTTCCGGTCGCGGGTGCCGGTGTATCTGGACGATGCGGAGACGTTGCTGCTGGGGCATCAGTTCGGCCCGGATCAGTGGGATGTGTCGTTGCGGAGTTTGTCGGCGGGGGAGTTGCGGCGGCTTCTGCTGGCGGTGCTGGTGAACAGTCCGGCGCGGGTGTTGCTGCTGGATGAGCCGACGAACTTCCTGGACCTGGACGCGTTGGATGTGGTCGAGGAGGCGTTGCGGCGTTACCGGGGGACTTTGGTGGTGGTGACGCATGACCGGTATTTCGCGGAGCGGGTCGGGTTCGGGCGTCGCTGGCATGTCGGGGACGGTGTGGTGATCGAAAGCTGACACGATGGGTTCATGCAGCTGGTGCCGAGGCAGGGTGGGGAGCTCGCGCAGGTCGGGGCGGCCGAGCAGGTCACCGAGGTGTGGCTGGCGAACCGGCGGTTGTCGGAGCACACGCGGGCGGCGTATCGGCGGGATGTGCATGCGTGGCTGGCGTGGTGTGGCGCCCAGGAGCGGGATCCGTTGCGGGCGTCGTTCCTGGATGTGAACACGTATGCGCGGGGGTTGGAGGCGCGGAATCTGGCCGCGGCCACCGTCGCCCGTAAACTGTCCGGTTTGTCGTCCTGGTATGACTTTCTCGTAAAAATCCGGGCGATCGACTCGAATCCCGTGGCCGGCGCTGACCGCCCGAACGTGTCCCGCGACCACTCGGCCACGGTGGGCCTCACACCGGAGGAAGTAGACAACCTCCTTCACAAAGCGGCTGAGAACGGGCCCAGGACGTACGCAGTGATGACGGTGCTGGCCGACCTGGGTCTGCGCGTCGGGGAACTTGTGAGCCTGAACAGGGACGACCTCGGCTGGGAACGGGGTCACCGCACGGTCCGCTTCGTCGGCAAGGGCAACAAGGCCAGGCGGCGCGCGTTGACCCCGGAGACGGCCGAGGTCCTCGACGCCTATCTGGCTGTGCGGGGTGACGACGAGGGTCCGCTGTTCCGCACGTCGACCGGGGCGCGGCTGGACCGGCATGCCATCTTCCGGCTGATCCGCCGGCTGGCCGCGGCGGCCGGTATCCCCAACGCCGACCGTCTGTCCCCGCACTCGTTGCGGCACGCGTTCGCGACGGCGGCCCGGGCCGAGGGTGTCCCCTTGGAGGATGTGCAGGACGCGATGGGGCACGCCGACCCGCGGACGACGCGCCGCTATGACCGGGACCGGCACAACCTGGACCGTGATCCGGCCTACACCCTGGCCGCCGCGCGTGCCCGCCGCGCCTCGCAGTGACAGCGCCCCCTATGCTCGTCCGCGGTACAAAGCGGATCAATAAGGGGCGGTCGGGGTTTGAACATCTTCGAAGCGGTGCTGCTGGGCGCGGTTGAGGGCTTTACCGAGTTCCTGCCCGTGTCGAGCACCGGCCACCTGACGATCCTGGAGAAGCTGCTCGGTTACCGCATCGACGATCCGGCGATCACCGCGTTCACGGTGATCATCCAGTCGGGGGCGGTGCTGGCGACGATCATCTTCCTGCGCAAGGACATCGCGCGGGTGGTGCCGGCGTTCCTGGCCGGGTTGTTCAGCACGGACAAGCGGGACAACCCGGATTACCGGTTCGGGTGGGCGGTGATCATCGGTGCGATCCCGATCGTGATCATCGCGTTGTTGTTCAAGGATCAGGTCGAGACGACGTTGCGGAGCCTGTGGTTCGTGGCGGCGGCGTTGATCCTGTGGTCGGGGGTGATGGCGTTCGCTGATCACGCGGCCACGCAACAGCGGCACGAGGACGATGTGACCTGGAAGGATTCGCTGATCATCGGTCTGGTGCAGTGTCTGGCGCTGATCCCGGGTGTGTCGCGTTCGGGGGCCACCATGTCGGCTGGTCTGCTGCGCGACTTCGACCGGGTGACGGTGACGAAGCTGTCGTTCTTCCTGTCGATCCCGGCGCTGCTGGGGGCGTCGCTGCTGCAGGGCTACCAGGAGGCGGGCAACATCGCCGACGGGGTGGGCTGGGTGAACACGCTGATCGCGACGGCGGTCAGTTTCGTGGTGGCGTACTTCTCGGTGAACTGGCTGCTGCGGTTCGTGTCGCGGCACTCGTACAGCATCTTCATCTGGTACCGGGTGGTCCTGGGGGTGATCCTGATGGGTCTGCTGACGTTCAACGTGATCGAGCCGAAGTGAGCGGGCGGGCCCTGGCGTACGTGCGGGGGTTGTTCCCCGAGCCGGGCCCGGTGGTGGATGCGCCGGTGACGGTGAGTTTCCACCCGGATCGTCTGCTGGCCGACGGTTTGACGGTTGCGGAGCATCTGGCCGTCGAGGGGGTCTACCGCAGCCAGTTCGAGACGGGGATCTCCAACGGCGGTCTGACCGCGTACGAGGGTGGGGACCGTGACCGGTGGGAGCAGCGCATGTTCCCCGGTGTGTACTCGTCGGCGGCGGGCCGGCCGGTGTACGGCGGGTTGAACCTGGCCGGGTATCCGGACGGGGCGTCGCCGCGGTTCGGCAGCTGTCATCTGGTGCTGAACGCGTCGGTGTTGCCGCGGACCACGTTCAGTCATGGTGACAGCGCCACCGAGCCGACGGTGTTCGGGACGGCGAGCACGTTCGGTGCGGTGTGGGCGGCTCTGCTCGACGAGGTGGCGCGCACCGGCCGCGCCTTGAACCTGGCGGCGGGCTCACCGGCCGAGTGGGTGGCGGCGCTGGGTGCGGGTCGCACGGTGGCGGGCCGGGCGATGGACCATTACGTGGAGGCTCAGGTCCATGGTGGGCTGACGTTGAGCGAGCATGTCACGGCGGTGGTGGCCGACCCGGGTTTCCGGGGTACGGCGGTGGAGACGCACCTGCGGCGGTTGGGTCCCGAGTTGCGGTGGTCGCCGGGGTTCGAGCTGCCGGCCGGTGACTTCCCGGACGAGCTGCGCGGCCCTGAGGTTCCGGCTCTGGTGCGGGCGGTGTCGTCGCATTACGGCCGGGAGGTCATCGACGCGGCCCTGATCGGCCGGGCCACGCACGAACCGGCCACGTGGGCGTCGTACGGCACCCCGGCCGAGGTGTTGCAGCTGTTGAAGAAGGCGTGGCACATCCTGGTGCTGCGCGGGGCCCCCGTCACACCTTGAATCGCCGCGGCGGGCGCTCGTGGTGAACGTCATGCATCTGTGACAGGCGCTGTGACCAGCGGGAAGCCCCGGTAGGATATCGATTCGGCCGCATCGGCGGGGTTAGTTGCTGTCCGGCAACCATTCAGTGGATACTTGCCGCCGCTGGGGGGTGAGGGGTTGTCGGAGGCCGACGCGCGGTGGGCCGGGGCGCTGCACCGGCTCTGGGGCGCGGTCGTCGCCATCGGGTCGCGGGAGCAGCTCGCCGACCTGGTGCTGCCCCCGTTGCAGCAGCTGCCGGGGGTGCGGGCCGTGTGGGGTCTGCGGCACGCCACCGACGGTGACCGTGTGCTCGCCTACCGGTGGCGGGGTGTCCCCCTGACCGGTGACCTGCAGCAGCTCGCCCTGGATCTCGCACCCGGCAAGGCCGGGCCCGCACACGTCGTCGACACCGGGGCGGCCCTGCGCGCGTACGGGGTGGGCCGGGTCGTGGCGGCCCGGTTCGATCAGCCCGGTCAGGCCGCCGGCACGTTCCTGGTGGCGGTCGACGACACCGCCGACACCGGGTTCGTCGCGGACTGCCTCACCCAGGTCGTCGAGGTCACCCAGGAGGCCGTGCGGCGCCTGTCCAGTTTCCGTGACGAGCACGAGCAGCAGGTCCGCGACGCGTTGCTGGCCGAGGCGTCGCTGCAGATGGACGCGGTCCTCGACACCGCCCAGACCATGTACCGGGTGCCGCGCATGGCGGTACCCGCGATCGCCGAGGGCTGCCTGGTGTTCGTCCACGAGGACGGCAAACCGGTGCTGCGCAGCGCCGTGCACGTCGACATGCGCCGCCTCGACGCGCTGCTGAAGGAACCCGGCATGATCGACCGGCTGGCCACGCCGGGGGAGCACGCGCAGGTGCTGCGCGCGCGGGGCCGGGTCATCGGGCTGCTGGTGTTCCTGTTCGACCGGCCCGCCGAGCGGATCCCGCCGGCGTCGTTCCTGCGCGACCTGGCCGCCCGGGCCGCCCTGGCCATCGACAACAGCACCCTCTATGAACAGCGCCGCCAGGAGGTGGTGCGGATGCAGCAGCACCTGCTGCCGAGCCGGCTGCCCCGCGTGGCCGGGTTGCGGCTGGCCGCCTCCTACACCGTCGGGGACCGGGTCCTCGAAGTCGGCGGTGACTTCTACGACGCTGTCGTGCGGGCCAACGGTGAGCTGGTGGCGGTGATCGGGGACGTGTGCGGGCGTGGGGTGGACGCGGCCGCGCTGACCGGGATGGCCCGGCACACCCTGGCCGCGCTGCTGCAGGAGGGCCTGTCCCCGGCCCGGGCGCTGACCCGGCTCAACGCCCGGCTGCGCCTGGACGGGTCGTGGCGGTTCATCACGGCCGCGGTCGCCGTGGTCAGCCCGGACGGCGCCGTCGAGTGGACCTCGGCCGGGCATCCCGCCCCGGTGGTGATGCGGGCCGGTGGCGGTTCCGGGCGGGCGTGCGGGGGCGGCGTACCCCTGGGGGTCCTGGCCGAGCCGGTGCTGAAGCAGTCCCGGCTCGAGCTGGCCGCCGGGGACACACTGCTGATGTTCACCGACGGGCTGACCGAGAGCCGTGACGCCGAGGGGCGCATGTTCGAGGAGAAAGCCCTCGGTGACACCCTCGACCGGTTGCACGGGACCACCCCGCAAGCGCTGGTCGACGATCTGAGCCGGGCCGCGCAGACCACCGACGACATCGCGCTGCTCGCGATCCGCCGAGAGGACGACCCGCGGTGACGGACCTGGTGCTGGTGGTGGAGGACTCCGACGAGGACATCGAGGCGATCGCCCGGGCCATCGGCCGGTCCCATCCCGAGCTGCGCCTGGAGTTCCTGCGGTCCGGTTCCGGGGTGCTGCCGCGCCTGGACACGGCCGGGGCGCCCGTGCCGGGGCTGGTGCTGCTCGACCTGAACATGCCCGGCGAGGGTGGTCTCGACGTGATCCGGCAGGTGCGGGCCCGCCCTGAGCTGGCCGGGTTGCGGCTGGTCGTGTTCACCTCGTCGGAGAACCAGGCCGAGGCCGATGCCTGCTACGCCGCCGGGGCCGACAGCTACATCTACAAGCCGATCAACTTCGCGTTGTTCCAGAGTGTGCTCGCGCAGACCCTGGACTACTGGAGGTCGCGCGACGCGAACGTCACCCACACGGTGGTGCCGCCGCCGGGGGACTCGCCGGCCCAGGCCTGACCGCCGTGGCGTTCCGCGATGCGCCGCACGATGGCCAGGCCGGCCCCGGAACCGTCGCGGGCGGCGTCGGGGTGCAGCCGCCGGAACAACTGGAACGCCTGCTCGCGCAGGTGCGCCGGCATGCCGATCCCGTTGTCGCGGACGAACAGGGCGCCGTCGGTGAGCCCGACCTCGATGCGGCCGCCTTCGGGTCGGGCGTACTTGGCCGCGTTGACCAGCAGGTTCACCAGCACCTGGTCGAGCAGGACCGGATCGGCGTGCACGCTGCCGGACGTCACGTCCAGGGTGACGCCGGCTTCGGTGAGCCGGGGCCCGGCCACCTCCAGGGCCCTGTCGACGGCGTCGGGCAGCGGCACCGGGGACCGGACCAGTTCCGTACGGCCGAGACGCGCGTAACGCAGCAGCGCGTTGAGCAGCTCGTCCATGCGGGTGGCGAGCCGCTGGATGGACTCCAGGCGCCGCACCGTGACCGGGTCCATGCCGGCGGCGGCGTCCTCGATGATGAACGTCGACGTGTTCGCGATCCCCCGCAACGGCTCCTTCAGGTCGTGCGCGGCGGCGTGCGCGAACGAGTCCAGGTCGACGTTGAGCAGGGCCAGCTGCCGGGCCTGGGCCACCGCCACCCCCATGATCGCGCGGCCCAGCTCGACCGCCATGGCCAGGTCGGTGGTCGACCAGCCGGTGCTGCGACCCCGTACGGAAGCAAGGAACACGGCTGTGGAACCGCGCGGGGTCAGGCGTTGCCCGTGCGGGCCCAGCATCACCGGGGTGCGGGGGTCGGCCGCCCACCGCCTCGGGACGCTGCGTTCGGCCCGCAGCCACACGATGCAGTCCCCGCCCGTGCCGAACGGCAGCACCAGAGCCCCGGGCCACGGCCCGTCGACGGCGTCGCTGTGCCACACCTCGCCCGGCGGCGGCACCGTCACCGCGGCCAGGGCGGCCGGGGCGTCGGCGGGGTCGATGCCGTGGGCGACCACGGTGTCGCCGGTGCGCACCACCACCGCGTCGCAGGCGATCACCTGGTCGAGTCCGGCCGGGTCGCGGGACCAGCGCATCGGCAGGTCCGTCGAATACCGTTCGAGCAGGCGGGCGATCACTTCGCGTGACTTCTCCCGGGCCGCCGCCTCGTCGCGTTCCCGCAGCGCGGCCAGGTGCAGCGACAACGCCACCCCGAAGAACTCGCAGGCGGCGCGGGTCTGCGGGCTCAGCGTCTTGGCGGCGCGGCCGTGGCAGGCGATCAGCCCCCACAACCGGCCGGCGTCGAGCAGCGACACCGACATCGACGAGGTGACCTCGATGTTGCGCAGATATTCCAGGTGGAACGGGGACACGGTGCGCAGCACCGACAGGGACAGGTCCAGGGGTGCGCCGGTGGCGGGCAGCACGCCGGGGACCAGCCGGGCGGTGGTGTCGGCGACGTCGGCGATCACCCGGATCCAGTTGCGTTCGTAGAGGCGGCGGGCCTGCGGCGGCACATCGGTGGCCGGGAACCACAGGCCCAGCCACGGCTCCCATCCGTCGGTGACCTGTTCGGCGATCACCTCGCCGGGCCCGTCGGCCGATTCGAACCGGTAGGCCACCACCCGGTCGTAGCCGGTGATCTCCTGGATCTCGCGGACCGCGGCCTGGCAGGCCTCCACGACGGTGCCCGCGCGTTGCAGCCGGGTCAGGGCCTGACGGACCGGGGCGTACAGGGTGCCGAACCCGGGGGTGTCGGGGGCCGGTTCGAACTCGAGCACCACCAGAGCGTCGCAGCGGTGCACGGTCACGTCGAACCGGCGCTCACCCAGCTCGAGCGGCATCATCGCGGTCTGCCCGGTGTCCGCGTCGGCCAGCGAGGCCAGGGTGTCGCGTTGCGCGGCGGTCAGGAACAGCTCGCCGGCGGTGACGTCGACGCCGAGGACGTCGGGGGCGTTCTCGCTGGCCACCGCGACCCGGCCGTCGTCCAGGGCGATCAGGGCCCCGTACGACTGGATGCCGCCGAGGCGGTGGATGGGTTCACGCACGCAGGCGGTCAGGTCGAAGGTGGTGCCGACCTCACGTTCGGCGGCGGCGACACGTTCCGGCAGCCACTCGGTCATGATCTGCCCACCCTAGCTGGCGGGCAGCTGGTCACCCGGGTTGACCAGGCCGCTCTGGTAGGCCAGGACGACCAGCTGGGCCCGGTCGCGGACCTCCAGCTTGGCCATGGCCCGGTTCACGTGGGTCTTGGCGGTCAGCGGGGACAGGAACAGCCGGGCCGCGATCTCCTCGTTGCTCAGGCCGTGCGCGACCAGGATCAGGATCTCGCGTTCCCGGTCGGTGAGCACCTTCAACCCGTCGGTGCGCACCGGGGGGCGCAGGTTCTCCAGGAACCGGCCGATCAGGCCGCGGGTGGCGGCCGGGGACAGCAGGGCCTCCCCGGTGGCGACGACCCGGATGGCCTGCAGCAGGTCGGCCGGGGCGACGTTCTTGCCGACGAACCCGCTGGCGCCGGCCTGCAGCGCCAGCAGCACGTTGTCGTCGTCCTCGAACGTGGTCACCACCAGCACCCGCACCCCGGCCAGGGAGTCGTCGGCCGAGATACGGCGGGTGGCTTCCAGGCCGTCCATGACCGGCATGCGGATGTCCATCAGCACCACGTCGGCGCGCTGGGTGCGGGCCAGCTCGACCGCTTCCCGGCCGTCGGAGGCCTCGGCGACGACCTGCATCCCCGCCTCCGCGTCGATGATCATTTTGAAGCCGGCGCGGATCAAAGCCTGATCGTCGGCGAGCAGGACCCGGGTCGTCACGGGGCGGTCTCCAAGGCGTACGCGGTGATGGGCAGGGTGGCGAGCAGCCGGAACCGGCCGCCATCGGGTCCGGCGGTGACGCTACCGCCCGCGGCGGCGGCCCGTTCCCGCATCCCGATCAACCCGAACCCGGAACCGTCGCCGTGACCCTGGACGCGGTTGGTGACCTCGATCGTCACGACCGCCTCCTCGTAGCTGATGGTCAGGGTGGCGTGGCCGTCGCCGTAGCGGTGCGCGTTGGTCAGGGCCTCCTGCACGATCCGGTAGGCGGCCAGGTCGACGATCGCGGGCACCTGCTGCGGGGAGCCGGTCTGGGTGAACACCACGTCGAAGCCGGTCAGCCCGTCGAGCAGGGCGGGCACGCGGGCCAGGCCGGGGCTGGGTTCGGTGGTGCCGGCCTCGCCGTCCTCGCGCAGCACCCCGATCACCGATTTGATCTCGCGGAGCACGTTGTCGGAGGCCTGCCGGATCACCTCCAGCACCGGGCCGGCCTGTTCCGGGTGCTGTTTGATGACGTGCCCGGCCGCCCCGGCCTGCACGTTGATCACGGCGATGTGGTGGGCGACCACGTCGTGCAGTTCCCGGGCGATGCGCAGCCGCTCGTCCATCACCCGGCGGCGGGCCTCCTGCTCGCGGGACTGCTCGGCCTGGCGCAGCCGTTCGGTCATCTCCGCGATGTAGGCGCGCCGGTTCCGCACGGCCTCCCCGACCGCGCCGCCCCCGCCGATCCACGCGTACAGGCCCAGCGAGTTCAGCGACCACCACTGGGCCGGGTCGGCGATCATGCCGACCGCGAACAGCAGGGTCGCGCAGGCCAGCCCGCACAGCCAGGGCCGGCGCATCGTGGTGCGCAGGGTGATCTCGTACATCGTCAGCCCGGTCAGGAACAGCAGCACCTGCGAGGGCCGCTGCACCACGATGGTGACCATCAGGCCCACGGTGACCAGGATCAGCGACGGCACGGGCCAGCGGCGCCGGCAGTAGACCACGGCGATGCCGGTGACCGCGATCGCGAACGGCCGGGTCGCGTCGATGGTGTTCTCGGCCGTGGCCGCCACCGCCACGACCAGCCCGGCGAAGACCAGGTCGACCAGCCGTCTGTTCATCTGCACCCTCCGAACCTATGTCGTGGCGGCGCGCACCATCGTCGTCCGGTCGCAGTAGGGCCCGCCCGTGCCGGTTACTGCGGGCGCAGTAGGTGCCGACCGCGGCGGGACGACGCGGTGCGGCGTCGCGGCCGGGACCGTGGAGCGCATGGCTACGTTCCTCTACCGGCTGGGCCGGTTCTCGTTCCGCCGCCGCTTCACGGTGGCGCTCGCGTGGGTGGCGCTGCTGATCGCCACGGTGGCCGGCATGGCGCTGCTGCAGAAACCGACCACCGCGTCGTTCAGCATCCCGGGCACCCCCGCCCAGCAGACGATCGACCTGCTCACGGAACGTTTCCCGCAGGCCGCCGGCAACACCGCGTCGGCCCGCGTCGTGTTCGCCGACCCCGACGGTCGCCTGGACAAGGCCGCCGTCGAGAAGACGGTGGCCCAGCTGCGCACCTCCCCGCAGGTGGCGGCGGTGGCCGACCCGTACGAGGCGAAGACCGTCAACGCCGACGGCACCGTCGCCTACGCCCAGGTCACCTACACCGTGCCCGCGACCGAGGTGTCCGACGCCGCGCAGGACGGTCTGCTGGCCGCGGCCCAGTCCGGCCGGGACGCCGGGCTGACCGTGGAGATCAGCGGGGACGCCCTGACCGAGGAGGGACACACCCCGATCGCGGAGATCATCGGTCTCGGGGTGGCCGCGGTGGTCCTGCTGATCACGTTCGGGTCGCTGGTCGCGGCCGGGCTGCCGCTGCTGACCGCGATCATCGGGGTGGGGATCGGGGCCGCGTCGATCGGGATCGCGACCGCGTTCACCGACCTGTCCGCCACCACCAGCACCCTGGCCATGATGCTCGGTCTGGCCGTGGCCATCGACTACGCCCTGTTCATCGTGTCGCGGTACCGCGGGGAGCTGGCCGCCGGGCACGACCGGGCCGAAGCCGCCGGACGCGCGGCCGGCACCGCCGGGTCGGCCGTGGTGTTCGCCGGTCTGACGGTGGTGATCGCTCTGGCCGGGCTGGCCGTGGTCGGCATTCCGTTCCTGACCCAGATGGGTGTCGCCGCCGCCGGCACCGTCGCCGTGTCCGTGCTGATCGCGCTGACCCTGCTGCCCGCCCTGCTCGGTTTCGCCGGCAAGAAGATCAAAGCGGTTCCCGTACGCGACCACGCCGCCAAACCCGCCCTGGGAGTCCGCTGGGCCCGGGCCATCGCCCGCCGCCCCGTGGCGTATCTGCTTCTCGCCGTGGTCGGGCTCGGCGTGATCGCGCTGCCCGCCGCCGACCTGCGCCTGGGCCTGCCCACCGAGGGCAGCTCGGCCCCCGACACCACCCAGCGCAAGGCCTACGACCTGCTCGCCGACGGTTTCGGTCCCGGGTTCAACGGGCCGCTGACCGTGGTCACCGACGCGTCCACCGCCGCCCCGCTCACCCAGCAGATCAAGGGTCTCGGCGACGTCGCCGTCATCACCCCGCCGGTCACCAACCCGGCCGGTGACACCTCCGTGCTCACCGTCATCCCGACCACCGCCCCCGACGACGCCAAGACTGAAGACCTCGTGCACGCCATCCGTGACCTCGACGGCACCCTCGGTGTCACCGGCACCACCGCCGTCAACGTCGACATCAGCGAGAAACTGGCCGGGGCGCTGCTGCCGTATCTGGCCCTGGTCGTCGGTCTCGCGTTCATCCTGCTCGCCCTGGTGTTCCGGTCGCTGCTGGTGCCGTTGAAAGCCACCCTCGGCTTCCTGCTGTCGGTCGGGGCCACGTTCGGGGCCCTGGTGGCGGTGTTCCAGTGGGGGTGGGCGGCTGACCTGCTCGGGGTGTCGCAGACCGGCCCGATCATCAGTTTCCTGCCGATCCTGCTCATCGGCATCGTGTTCGGCCTGGCCATGGACTACCAGGTGTTCCTGGTGACCCGCATGCGCGAGGACTTCGTGCACGGCGCCCCGGCCCGCCAGGCCGTGGTCTCCGGGTTCGGCCACGGCGCCCGGGTCGTCACCGCGGCCGCCCTGATCATGATGAGCGTGTTCTTCGGGTTCATGCTCGGCCCCGAAGCCATCATCAAATCCGTCGGGTTCGGCCTCGGCATGGCCATCCTGTTCGACGCCATCGTGGTGCGGATGATCCTGGTGCCGGCCGTGATGACGCTGCTCGGCCGGTCGGCGTGGTGGCTGCCCCGCTGGCTCGACCGGATCCTGCCGAACGTCGACGTGGAGGGCGAGAAACTGACCCGCCACCTCACCGGCAAGCCGGCCGGGGAGCCGGAGCCGAAGGAGCTTGTGCTGCGCTGACCGCGCACACCCGGGGCCCGGTCAGCCGAGGGCGAACTCCTCCAGAGTCGTCCACGAGCGGCCGGGCACCGGCCTGCCCACGGCCAGGCGCATCGAGGTCACCCGCACCGGGACCGGCAGATGCGCCGCCACGTCGTCGGCTGCCGCCTTCAGCTCGGCCGGCGGATGGTCGTGGCCGATCGTCAGGTGGGGCACCACGTCGTCGAACGCCCCCTCGTAGGGGCGCACCTGCGGGAACCGGGCGGTGACGGCGCCGGTGAGGGCCTGGAACGGGCCGGCCGGTTCCGGGGCCAGCCACACCACCCGCTCCCCGAACCACTTCACCGCGGCCAGGTCGCAGAAGAACGCGGGCACCCCGGCCGCGGCGTGGCGCAGACCTGCCAGCACATGCTCGTCGATCTCGGCCGGTGCCAGGAACGGGTACAGCACGGTGATGTGGGCGGGCACCCCCCACGACGCGGCCGCGTCGAGCCGGTCCCGGTGGGCCGCCACATACGGTTCGGCCTCGGCGACGGCGACGATCAGGGCGCTGTGGGTGGGTTCCATCGACGCATTCTCGCCACACCCGCCACACGCGCGCCAGGGGTGGACCCTGACGAATGTCATGGCCGCCTCGTGACGCGTAGCAGCAGAACCGGGCCGGGCCCGGGCCGACGATGAGGTCATGACCCTCACCACCACTGCCCAGGCCGCCACGGGCACCGCGGCGGTCGACCTGGACGGCGTCGTCAAGCGCTTCGGCGCGGTGACCGCCGTCGACGGCATCACCCTGTCCATCCGGCCCGGCGAAGTGGTCGCCCTGCTCGGCCCCAACGGCGCCGGCAAGACCACCACGGTCGACATGCTGCTCGGCCTGTCCAGACCCGACCAGGGCCGGGTCACCGTCTATGGCCGGGCCCCTCAGGAAGCGGTCGCGCTCGGCCTGGTCTCGGCCGTCATGCAGACCGGCGGGCTGCTCAAGGACTACACGGTCGAGGAAACCGTCCGGCTGACCGCGGTGCTGTTCGGCCGGCCCCGCACCGCCGTCGACGAGGCCCTGCGCCGGGCCGGGCTCACCGACATCGGTAAACGCCTGGTCGGCAAGTGCTCGGGCGGGCAGCAACAGCGGCTGCGGTTCGCCATGGCGTTGCTGCCCGACCCGGAACTGCTGATCCTCGACGAACCCACCACCGGCATGGACGTGGCCGGGCGCCACGAGTTCTGGACGGCGATCCGCGACGACGCCGCCCGCGGCCGCACCGTCATCTTCGCCACCCACTACCTGGAGGAAGCCGACGCGTACGCGGACCGGGTCGTGTTCGTGCGGCGCGGGCGCATCGTCGCCGACGGCACCGCCGCCGAGGTCAAAGCCCTGGCGGCCGGGCGCACCGTGCGGGCCACCCTGCCCGGCGCCACCGAGACCGAGATGACCGGGATCGCCGGGGTCGACCGGGCCGAGGTGCGCGGCGACACCGTCTACCTGCACGGCAACGACACCGACACCATCGCCCGGCACCTGCTCACCCGCACCCCCGCCAAGGACCTGGAGATCACCTCCCGGAACCTGGAGGACGCGTTCCTGGCCCTGACGGCCGACGAGGAGACCTCATGACCATCGCTGCCGTTCCCGCGAGGAATCTGCCGAAGTTCGGCGGGTTCAGCCCCGGCATGATCCGCCTCGAGCTGCGCCGCATGGTCCGCAACCGCCGCACCGTCGTCTTCACCCTCGTCATGCCCGCCGTGTTCTTCCTGCTGTTCGGCACCAGCGGCGACTACAAGACCGAACGGGTCGGCGGCGGCAACCTCACCGGTTACATCCTGGTCAGCATGGCCGTGTACGGGGCGATGCTGGCCACCACCAGCGGCGGCGCGATGGTCTCGATCGAACGCGCCGCCGGGTGGAGCCGGCAGCTGCGGCTGACCCCGCTGCGCCCGGCCGCCTACATCGCCGTGAAACTGGTCCTCGCCATGATCATCGGTGCGGTGTCGGTGGTGGTCGCGTTCGTGGTCGGCTCGCTCTCGGGGGCGCAGCTGCCGGCCTCCGCCTGGATCGGCTGCGGCCTGCTGGCCTGGGTGTGCGCGCTCGTGTTCGCCGCGTTCGGCCTGTTCATGGGTTACCTGCTGCCCAGCGAGAACGTCATGCAGATCCTCGGGCCGGTGCTGGCCGTCCTGTCGTTCGCCGGTGGGCTGTTCGTGCCGGTCGACCAGCTCGGCCACACCTTCGCCACCATCGCGAAATTCACTCCCGTGTACGGGGTCGGCGAGATCGCCCGCTACCCGCTGACCCACGACGGCAACCTGTGGCTGGCCGTGCTCAACGTGGTGGTGTGGACGGCCCTGTTCGCAGCCGGCGCGATGTGGCGGTTCCGGCGCGACACCGCCCGCGTGTGAACCGTAAGTTCTCCCTCATGACCACGACGACGGCGGGCCGCCCCCCGAAATACGGGTGGATGTTCGCCGCCGTCTGGCTGTTCTACCTCGGCGGCACCGTCGGCGCCCTGCTCGATCAGCCCCGCATGTACTGGCGGGTGGCCGGGCTGATCTCGGTGGCCGCGTTCGCGGTGACCTACCTGTACCTGGTGGGCCGGGCCCGGGCGGTACGCCACAGCAGACACCCGCGCCGGCACGTGCTGCACACCTGGCTCGGCGTCGCGCTGCTGCTGGCCCTGTTCGGGCTGCAGGTCCCCGGCGCCGGCGACCACGCCCTGAGCTGCCTGGTCTACATCGCCGCCCTCGCCATGGTGCAGCTGCCGGTCGCGCAGGCCGCCCCGCTCGCGCTGAGCCTGTTCGGGGCGGCCGAGATCCTGCCCCGGGTCGTCGACGGGTGGAGCGACGGCGGGTACGGCCTCGCCGTGCTGCTGGGATCGGCGGCCTCGTACGGGTTCCGGGCCGCCTTCGAACGGCAGGCCCGCCTCGTCGTGGCGCAGAAGGAACTGGCCGACCGGGCCGTGGCCGACGAAAGGGCCCGCATCGCCGCCGACCTGCACGACATCCTCGGCCACTCCCTGACCGTGGTCACCGTCAAGGCCGAACTGGCGCAGCGGCTGCTCGACGTCGACCTCGACCGGGCCCGCAAGGAACTGGCCGACCTGGAAGGGCTGGCCCGCGACGCCCTGGCCGACGTGCGGGCCACCGCCATGGGCGTACGGGGCATCTCCCTGCCCGGTGAGATCGCCGCCGCCCGCGAAGCCCTGGCCGCCGCCAACGTCGAAGCGGACCTGCCCGGCGCCGCCGACGACGTGCCCACCCGCAACCGGGAACTGTTCGCCTGGACCATCCGCGAAGCCGTCACCAACGTGGTGCGCCACAGCCGGGCCCGGCACGTGCGGGTGCTGCTCGCCCCGGCCAGCGTGGAGATCCTCGACGACGGCGTCGGCTCCCACGGCGGCCCGTCCGGTCAGGGCCTGACCGGGCTGCGGCGCCGGGCCGAAGCCGTCGGTGGCCGGCTCACCGCGGGCGGCCGTGAAGACTCACCCGGATTCCGGGTACGCGTGGAGGTACCAACATGATCAAAGTGCTGCTCGCCGACGACCAGGCCCTGGTCCGCGGCGCCATGGCGGCCCTGCTCGACCTCGAACCCGACCTCAAAGTCGTCGCCGAGGTCGGCCGCGGCGACGAGGTCGTGGCCGCCGCAGCCGCCAGCGAACCCGACGTGGCGCTGCTCGACGTGGAGATGCCCGGCCTCGACGGGGTGGCCGCCGCCCGGGCCCTGCTGCAGGCCCAGCCCGCCGTGCGGGTCCTGATGGTCACCACCTTCGGCCGGGCCGGCTACCTCAGACAGGCCATGGCCGCCGGGGCCAGCGGCTTCGTCGTCAAGGACACCCCGGCCCGGCAACTCGCCGACGCCGTCCGCCGCGTCCACGAAGGCCTGCGCGTCGTCGACCCCGCCCTGGCCGCCCAGTCCCTGGCCCAGGGCGACTCCCCGCTGACCGACCGCGAGACCGGGGTGCTGCGGGCCGCCCGCGACGGCGGCACCGTCGCCGACATCGCCCGGGAACTGCACCTGTCCGAAGGCACCGTCCGCAACCACCTGTCCGCCGCCATCGGCAAGACCGGCGCCCGCACCCGCGCCGAAGCCGTCCGCCTCGCCGTCGAGAACGGCTGGCTGCTCACTTGAGAACTCTTCGCGAGGTGCAACCAAGCAGCAACCGCCGGTAACCGGCTTCTGCACCCGGCGGCCACAAAAGTTCCTCCCTGTCAGCACCGACAAGGGGGAACACCGATGGACACCATCGACACGCTGGTCCGCGACAACATGGCCCTGGTCGGCCACATGGTCCGCGAGATGCTGTTCAAGGTCCCGCCGCACGTGCACCGCGACGACCTCGCCTCGGCCGGCTACACCGCCCTGGTCACCGCCGCCCGCGCCTACGACCCCACCCGCGGCATCCCGTTCGGCCGGTTCGCCGCCCTGCGCGTACGCGGCGCCCTGCTCGACGAACTGCGCGGCATGGACTGGGCCAGCCGCTCCGTGCGGGCCCGGGCCCGCCGCGCCGAGCAGGCCCGCCAGGAACTGACCACCCGGCTGGGCCGCACCCCCACCGACACCGAACTGGCCAGCCTGCTCGGCGTCGCCGTCAGCGAACTCGCCCACACCCACGACGACGTCCAACGCGCCGCCGTGCTCAGCCTGCAGGGCTTCACCGCCGGCGCCGAGGACATGGTCGCCGAGACCGCCCTCAACCCCGAGGAGATGCTGCTGCACCGCGAGCGCATCGGCTACCTCACCGACGCCGTGGCCGTGCTCCCGGAAAAGCTGCGCCACGTCGTCGAAGCCTCCTACCTGCGCGAGCGCCCCCTGGCCGAGGTCGCCGCCGAACTCGGCGTCACCGAGAGCCGCGTCTCCCAGCTGCGCACCGAGGCCCTGGCCCTGCTCCGCGACGGCCTCAACACCCACATGGAGCAGCAGACCACCACCGGCGCCAAGGACGGCTGCGTCGCCCGCAAACGAGCCCTCTACGCCGCCAAGATCGCCGCTCGCACCACGATGGCGTCCCGCCTGGCCGCCACCGACGTCCAGGGCCTGCCGAAGGCCGCCTGACCCCTTGCGCCCCACCCGCCTGGCCGTCGGCGCCGTCACCCTGGGCATCGGCCTGCTGCGCTGACGGCCCGGCTTGGCCCGGGCCTCTAGGCTCGGCGGTGTGCTGGACGCGGGGATCATCGGCAACGTCGTGGCCCAGCCGAGACTGCTGGCCGTCCTGGGGCTCACCGTCGTGCTCGCCTGGCCGCTCGGGCGGCTCCTCGGACGCGGGTCGCTGGGCACGGCCTTCATCGTCGTCGTGGGGGCGGTGCTGGCCGCGACCACCACCACGAGGACCCCGTACTACTCGCTCGACGGCGTCGAGGTGTACCTGCGCGCCTGGACCGGCCCGGCCGGCCTCGTCCACGGATTCGCCGGCACCCACGAGAAACTCGCCAACATCGGCCTGTTCGCGCCGCCCGCCGCGCTGGCAACCCTGCTGTGGCGGCGCCCCGCCCTGATCGTCGGCGCCGCCACCGTGCTGAGTTTCCTGATCGAAGCGTGGCAGGGCTTCATCGGCCGCGGCGGCGACCCCGTCGACGTCGTCCACAACGGCGTGGGTGCCCTCCTCGGTGCCGGGGCCGGCTTCGCGATCCGGGCCGGCTACCGGTGGCGGGACAGGAAGTCGAACAGCAGGGCGTTGACCGGGGCCGGGTCTTCCACAACGGGCAGGTGACCCGCCCAGTCGAGCTCGACGTGCCGAGCCTCGGGCAGGCGGGTGGCCAGACCGGCGGCGACCTCACGGAAGTCGGGCAGGTCGTGGGCGCCGGACACCAGCAGGGCAGGCGCGGTGATCGCGTCGAGGGACCACTCGGCCTCGAACTCGTCGACGTCACCGGCGGCCAGCTGCACCTCGAACGCGTGCCGCTGCATGTCGGCCACCTGAGCCCGTACGGCGTCGGGAGCCCGCGGCCCCACCCACGTCCGCACGTTCAGGGCCGTCGCCCCCTCGACGTCACCCGCGTCCAGCAACGCGTTCTCCTGCGCCCACAACTCCCGCAACGCCGGCGACGGGTTCAACGTGGGCGACGCCGTGCACAGCAGAGCCAGGGCCGGCACCCGCGACGGCCACCGCGCGGCGATCTCGAGCGCGACCAGGCCGCCGCCGGACGAGCCGACCAGCGCCACCGGGCCGTCACCGGCCAGGGCCAGCACCTCGGCGGCGGTGTCGAACGGCGCCGGCAGCACGGGGGAGCCGCCATAGCCGGGCAGGTCACAGCGCAGCAGCCGGAACCCGGGCAGCACCACCGGATCCCACATGCGGCGGTCGCATACCGTCGAATGCAGCAGCACGACCACCGGACCGGAACCCTGGGAATCATGGGATAGCGTCATCGACGCGCACGGTACGCGGCCACACGAACGAGGGGAAACGACTTATGGTGACCTTGCTGGACGTCCGGGACGCGGCCAAACGCCTCGACGGCATCGCCCACCACACCCCGGTCATCCGGTCGCGCACCCTCGACACCCGTACGGGGGCGCAGGTCTTCCTCAAAGCCGAAAACCTGCAACGCATCGGCGCGTTCAAGTTCCGCGGGGCCTACAACGCCATCCGCAAACTCAGCCCCGACCAGATCGCCCGGGGCATCGCCGCCTACTCGTCGGGCAACCACGCCCAGGCCGTCGCCCTGGCCGCCCGTGAACTCGGCACCACCGCCGTGATCGTCATGCCCGAGGACACACCCCGCTCGAAACTCGACGCCGTCGCCGGGTACGGCGCCGAGATCATCACCTACGACCGGTACACCGGCGACCGGGAAGAGATCGGCCGGCAGCTCGCCGCCGACCGCGGGCTCACCCTCATCCCCCCGTATGAGCACCCGGACGTCATCGCCGGGCAGGGCACCGCCGCCCTGGAACTGCTCGAAGAGGTCGGCGACCTCGACACCATCCTGGTCCCGGTCGGCGGGGGCGGGCTCATCGCCGGCAGCGCCGTCGCCGCCAAGGGCCTGCAACCCGGCATCCGCGTCACCGGCGTCGAACCCGAAGCCGGCAACGACACCTACCTGTCCCTGCAGGCCGGGGAACGGGTCAGCATCCCGGTGCCGCGCACCATCGCCGACGGGCAGGCCGCCCCCATCCCCGGCGAACTCACCTTCAGCATCAACAAACAGCTCGTCGACGAGATCGTGCTGGTCAGCGACGCCGAGATCCGCGACGCCCTGCGCTTCGCCGTCGACCACCTCAAACTCGTCATGGAACCCAGCGGCGCCACCGGCCTGGCCGCCCTGCTCGCCGGCAAACTGGACGCCCGGCAGCGCATCGGCGTGATCATCTCGGGCGGCAACGTGGGCGCGGCCCGCCTGGCCGAGCTACTCGCCTAACACCTTCGCCTCCACCTGCGGGTCCAGACCCACCTGGGGCCGGTCCGCGCGCTGCGGCGCATCCCCGGGCAGGCTGCGCAGCCACGCCCACGTGTCCTCGATCGTGGCGCGCACGGGACGGCAGACCAGACCTTCCCCGTACGCCTTGGAGACGTCCCCGCCGTGCAGGAACGTGTGCAGCTCGCCGGGCGGCAACCACACCGGCAGCTGCGTCCACGGCTCGATCCCGGCCGCCGTGACGACCTCCGGGCTCGTCCAGCGCAGCTGCGCCCGACCGCCGGTCACCTCGGCCGCCACCTCCAGGAACTCGCCCATGGTGGTGTGCCCGGACCGGCTGACCAGATCGAACGGGCCCCCGACGCCACGGCCGGCCGCGTCCAGCAGGAAGATCGCCAGGTCGCGGGCGTCGATGTACTGCAACGGCAGCTCCCGCGGCCCCGGCGCCAGCGTCGGGCCACCCCGGGCGAGCCGGTTCAGCCACCACGGGAGACGACCGATGTCCTCGTACGGGCCCAGGATCAGCCCCGCCCGCCCCAGCAGCACCGGACCGTCGAACACCCGCACGCCGAGCTCGCCGCGCAGCTTGTCCCCGGCATAACCCTCCTCGGTGCCGGCGACCAGGGGAGCGTCCTCGGCCTTCTCACGTTCGGTGCCGGCGTACACCGACCGGCTCGACACGTATGTGTAATGCCCGGCCCGCCCGCTGAGCAGCCCGGCCGTACGCCGCACCGCCTCACCCTGAGCCGACCACGTGTCCACCACGGCATCCCACGTGCCTGTCTCCAGCGCCGACAGGTCACCGAGACGGTCCCCGGTCAGCACCGTCACCCCTTCGGGCGCCGCCTTCGACCCACGGTTGAACACGGTCACGTCACAGCCCCGGCCCACGGCCTCGTCGGCGACACAACGGCCCACGAAGCCGGACCCGCCCAGGATCAGCACTCTCATGCGCCGACACTGCCTTCCCCCGTACGCAACAGGGAAGGTTTTCTCGCTACGAGCGAAACGCCCGCAGCGCCTCCACCACCAGCGCGTGATCCTCGGCCTGCGGCAGCCCCGACACCGTCACCACACCCACCACCCCGACATCGCGGATGCGGATCGGGAACGCACCCCCATGAGCGGCGTAGTCGGCCGGGTCCACACCCATGCCGGCGTCCAGCTCCTGCCCCTTGGCGGCCAGACGACGCCCCACCAGATACGACGAAACCCCGTACCGCTCCACCACCCGCACCTTGCGCTCGATCCACCGGTCGTTGTCGGCCACACTGCCCGGCAACCCCGCATGAAACAGCTGCTGCGCCCCACGCCGGATGTCGACCGCCACCGGCAACGACCGCTGCGTGGCCAGCTCCACCAGCAGACTCCCCAGCCGCCACGCGTCGGTGTTGTCGAAACGGGTCAGCTCGAGCTCGGCCTCCTGGGCCTGCAACTCGGCGATCAGATCCTCAGTCATGCCCGCATTATCGGCCGCGGCGACGCTGCAACCAGATCCCGACCGCCGCCACTGCGATGAAGATCATCACTGAGCAGCAGAGCGCCTTGATGAACACCATCACTCCCGGATTCGTTAGGGTCGTATCTCGTGCGCCTGGCCACCTTCAACCTGTTGCACGGCAGATCGCTGTCCGACGGCACGGTACACGCCGACCGGGTCGCCACCGCCGTCGCCGACCTCGACGCCGACGTCCTCGGACTGCAGGAGGTCGACAAGGCCCAGCCCCGCAGCGGCCTGCTCGACCTCACCGCCATCGCCGCCGACGCCCTCGGCGCCCCCGTCCACCGCTTCGCCGCCGCCGTCGTCGGCACACCGGGGGAGACGTGGCAACCCTGGCGCAGCGACGACGACAACGAACACCCCCTCTACGGCATCGCCCTGGTCAGCCGCTACCCGGTCACCCGCTGGCAGGTCACCACCCTGCCCGGCGCCCCCATGCGCTCACCCATCTACGACCCCGACAACGGGCTACGGCTGCTCAAGGACGAACCCCGGGTGCTGCTCGCCGCCGTCCTCGACACGCCCCGCGGACCCATGACGGTGGCGACCACCCACCTGTCCTTCGTCCCCGGCTGGAACCTGCGGCAACTGCGCCACGCCGTACGGGCCCTGAGAGCCCTGCCCGCACCCCGCGTGCTGCTCGGAGACCTCAACATGCCCGCCCGGCCCGTCCGCGCCGTCACCGGCTGGAAAACCCTCGGCCGGGCCGCCACCTTCCCCAGCCCCATGCCCCGCGCCCAGCTCGACCACGTCCTGGCCGACCCGCGGGGCCTCTCCGCCCTGGGCCGGGTCGTCCAGGTGTCCACCAGCCGGCCCCCGGTCTCCGATCACCTGCCCTTAGTCGTCCAGCTAGACCGCTGACTGTGTTTTTTTAGGCGCATGAAGACGTCCTCCAGGCCGTCCTCCGGGTCCCACTGCTCGCCGATCTTCCGGAACCCGAACCCGGCGATGGTGGCCCGTGAGCCCACGTTGTCGGGGCGGATGCTCGCCCGTACGGCCGTCACCCGCGGATCGGCGTCGGCCCGCTCCAGCAACGAGCGCAGCATCGCCTTCGCATAGCCCTTCCGCCGATGCTCGGGCGCCACCGAATAGGCAACCTCCACCACGCCGTTCTCATCCGGCGGCCCGTGAAACCCTCCGTGACCGACAGTTACACCCTCCGGCTCGGCCACCGCGGCCCGCGCGATCCACTCCGCAGCCGCCGGATCCTGCTCGATCTCGGCCAGCCGCACACGCCACAACCAGGCCTCATCCACCAGGTATCGGCTCAGCGGGGCACCCGCGGCGGCACTGGCCGCGGCCAGGTCACCAGCGATCAACGCCGACAACGCGGCGGGGGAGAGCTGTACGAAACGGATATCCGGCACGCCGGCAAGGATCACACAGAGTTGCGACCAACACCACACTCCAATTGCGCACAACTTAGTTGTGCACTATCGTTCTCGCCATGGTCACGCCCAGCACGCTCGAACAGATGGTCTGCTTCCAGCTGTACGCAGCCAGCCGCGCCATGACCGCCGTCTACCGCCCCATCCTCGAACCCCACGGCCTCACCTACCCCCAGCTCATCGTCCTGGTCGCCCTCTGGGACAACGGACCCACCACCGTCCGCGACCTCGGCAAACAGCTCAACCTCGACAGCGGCACCCTCTCGCCCCTGCTCAAAAGGCTCGAAGCCGCAGGACACGTCAGCCGCACGCGGGGGAGCACCGACGAGCGCACGGTCGTCATTGACACCACCGAAACGGGTATGCGACTCCGCGACGAGCTCAGCGACCTGCCGGCCCGCATCGCCTGCGCCGTCAACCTCACCGAAACCGAATTCCACCAACTCACCCACCTGCTGGCCCGCTTCCGCGACGCCATCAACTGAGAAGGAGAACCATGTCGGCGATCTACACCGCCTCCGCCACCGCCAGCGGAGACGGCCGCAACGGCCACGTCCGCTCCAGCGACGGCGTCCTCGACTTCGACCTCGCCGTCCCCAAGGAAATGGGCGGCCCCGGCGGCGCCCACAGCAACCCCGAACAGCTCTTCGCCGCCGGCTACGCCGCCTGCTTCCACGGCGCCCTCAAACTCGTCGCCCGCAACGAGAAGATCGAACTCACCGACACCGCCATCACCGTCGACGTCGGCATCGGCCCCAAGACCGACGGCACCCCCGGCTTCCAGCTCAACGCCACCATCGAAGCCGAACTCGCCGGCGTCGACGACGCCACCGCCCAGAAACTCATCGAAGCCGCCCACCAGGTCTGCCCCTACAGCAACGCCACCCGCGGCAACATCGACGTCAAGCTCTCGGTCGCCTGACCTCCTTCGCTTACCCCTTAACCCAGCTTTCCCAGCGCGCGGTTCGTACGGTTCGCCCGTACGGCCGCGCGTTGCTGTTCCGCCGTCACCTCGATGTAGTTCTGCGACGTCGCCAACGACGCATGCCCCAGCAACCGCATGATCTCGCTCGCATTGGCACCGTCCTCAGCCAGCCGCGTGGCGAACGTATGCCGCAACGCATGCAGCTGAGCACCCCGCGGAACCCGGTCATTCACACCGGCCCGCCGATAACACGAACTCACCAGATACTGCAGACCACCACGCTGCAGGGGAGCACCCTTCCGATCCACCATCAACGCCTCATCCGGCCGCACCCGCCCGAACCGCACCCGCCGGCTGTCCACATACCGCTGCACCACCGCATCCAGCTCCGGCTCAACCGGCACCGTCCGCGGCCGCCCACCCTTACCGGCCACCTCCACCCGCCGCTCACCCGGACGCCCCAGAAACGACCCCACGCGCAACGCCAGCAACTCCGACAACCGCAGCCCCGCACACAGAGCCAGAGCCAGAACCGCCACATCCCGCTCCGGCCACGGATCCCGCTGCCGCTCATCAGCCTTACTCACCGCATCCAACAGCCGCTCCGGCGTGTCCTCACCCCGCAACGGCTTAGGGGAGTGGGCCGCCAGCCGCGGCTTGTCCACCGCCGACATCGGATTACCGGCCACCACCTGCTCGGTCACCAGAAACGTGAAGAACGCATTCCACGACGTCCACGCCCTCGCCACCGACGCCGGGGCACGCGTGCTCGCGAACGTCGCAAAGGCCGCCCGCAGCGAGCGAGGGGAGAGGTCACTGAGAGTGACATCCTCTTCGCCGATCAGCCGGACGATCAGATTCAGATCCCGCTCGTACGCCTGCAGGGTGTGAACCGACGGCTTCCGCGTGGCCCGTGCCGCCAGAAAGTCCTTGATGAGCTCCCTGACCGTTAAGCCATGGTTTTGATGCATATCGCATATTATGCAGCATTTACAGGCATACGGCGAGGTCAGGGCGCAGACGAATTCAGTGGATGCGTCGTGCGCACATCGGCGTCGCACCGGAGTTGCGTTCCGCCAGCTCGAGCGCCGTCGTAGCGACGCGCAATCCTGGTCGGTTCGCTCCGAGCTGTGGACAACCCGGAAAAGCGACCACGCCCGCCTGTGGACAGAAGCGGGGCCCGCCCTTGACACGGCGTAAAGTTGAACCCCGAAGCCCCTGGGTGGGCGGGGGTAAGGGCGGCTGCTCCGGGGAAAGTCGATCAAGTACCGACCCGGTCCTGAGAAGACGATCTAGGCATGCTCAGCGACGCCACGGGTCACCCAGGCCATACAGTTGCCGAGATGCGGCCTTCCGAAAGGCCGTTGCTGCCGACGCCGGCCCGATCTTGCCTCAGTGGCTGAGCGCCGAAGAGTCGAAATCCTGAGAGATCGCTGCTGAGAGAAGTGCGCACCGGCACCGGCCCTCGGACCGCACCTGCGAGGACCCTCGCAGGTGCACAGGCGATGACGATCAGTCTCCAGTACGCGTGGGCGCAACTTTCCCGTCGGCCGCCGCCTTGCATCGCAAGCGGCGCCTCGGGACGCCCTCGGTGGCATAACCGGCGCTACGGCACGGGCTTCCGCGACGGCGGGGAGATGGGCGACCGTCGGCGCGTAATTTCAGGCTTTCGAGGTGGCACCACTTCCACCGTGATCACTTTTAGTTGACATAATGTGCATTAACGACCCGGGATTTTGTCGATGGAACGCTCCAGCCAGACGTTGGCCGGCCATCCAGGGTGATCGCTGGGGTCGCGGCGGATCTCGGTGAAACCGCGCGCCGTGTAGAAGGCGGCGGCCCGCGTGTTGCCGTCGGCGTAGGCCAGGCGCACCGGGCGGGTTCCGGCGAGCGTGATCAGTTCGGTCAGCAGCGCTGAGCCGGCGCCGGTTCCTTGGGCTTCGGGTGTCACGTAGAGCTTCCAGATGACGGCGGTGTCGGCGCGCAGGTCGATGTTGCCGAGGCCGATGACGTCGTGGTTGTCGTTTTCGGCGAGCAGCATCGTGGTGACGGTGAGGCTTCGTGCGGTGGCTTCTTGTGACCACCAGTTAATGAGTCCGTGGGCGATGTAGTCGGCGCCGGCGAACGCGTACGTGGGTGGCCAGGTTTCGTGTCCGATGCGGATGATGGCTTGTACGTCGTCGTCGGTGGCTTGGCGGATTTTCATGTGGTCCTCCCCCGGGTTGCGCCCATGCTCCCATCGCGACCGGGCAACGACGACCCCAGTGAGACGGCGGCAGCCCGGCTCAGTGCTGGATCAGGCCGCCGGTCGGGACTGGGGCGACGTGGCCGTTCGCGGGACGGGTGGTGGCCAGGGCCAGCCCGATGTCGACCAGCGACGACCGGCGCAGGCGGCTGACCTGCGGTAGCGGTGTCCAGGCGGGGTCGGTGGTGGCGCCGTCGGGTTCGGGGCGCGGGGTGCCGGCGGTGATGCGTACCTGGTAGAAGATGCCGACGTTGTGGTGTTCGCTCCCCCGTATGGCTTCGGCGGCGGGGATGACTCTCGAGTCGACGCCGAGCAGGTGGTCGACGTGGCCGGTGCAGCCGGTTTCCTCGGTGAGTTCGCGGGTGACGGTGTCGTACGGGTCTTCGGCGTGTTCGACCTGGCCGCCGGGCAGGGTCCAGTGGGTGTCGCCGGTCGGGGTGACGTAGCGGGTGAGCAGGATCTGGTTGTTGTGGATGCAGACCGCGTAGGCGGCGAGCCGGAAGCTCACGAGCCGATGAGCCCGGACGGGGTGGCGAGTTTGGTGAGGTAGCTCTCCAGGGTTTCGCGGCGTTCGCGGAGGCGGTCTTCCTGGTGCTGGAGTTCGTCGCGGACCTGCAGGACGCGGGTCATCATGGCGTTGCAGTCGCCGTCGGGGGTGGTGTTGAGGGCGCAGGGCAGGATGTCGCGGATGATCTCGGACGGGAGGCCGGCGCGGTAGAGGTCCTGGATGAAGGCGACGATGTCGACGGCTTGCGGGGTGTAGGTGCGGTAGCCGTTGGGGCTGCGGGTGGTGGGGAGCAGGCCTTGCTGGTCGTAGTAGCGCAGGGCGCGGGTGCTGACGCCGGTGGCTTGGGCTAGTTCTCCGATGCGCATGGTGTCCCCCGCGTGCGGCTTGACATTGACGTTAGCGTCAAAGTTTAGCGTGCTCGGTATGACGACGTTTGCGCAGATGGCGGGCCGGGTGGCGGTGGTGACGGGCGGGTCGAGCGGGATCGGGGCTGCGGTTGCTGCGCGTCTGGAGGCGTACGGGGCGAAGGTGTTGACCGTGTCTCGGAGTGCGGGGGCGTCGGTGCGGTTGGATCTGGCCGAGCCGGGGGCTGCCGGTGAGTTGGTGCGGGTCCTCGATGAGCGTGGCGTCGAGGTGGAGATGCTGGTGAACAACGCCGGGGTGAGTCTGCTGGGCAAGGTTGCGGACAGTGATCCGGCGGCGTTGCGGGCGTTGGTGGATCTGAATGCGGGGGCGTTGACGGAGACGACGGCTCTGCTGGTGCCGCGGATGGTGGGCCGGGGGCACGGCACGGTGGTGAACATCGCGAGCACGGGCGCGTACGTGCCGGCGCCTTATATGGCGGCGTACGGCGCGTCGAAGGCGTACGTGTTGTCGTTCTCCCAGGCTTTGTGGGCGGAGACCAGGGGTTCGGGGGTGCGGGTGGTGGCGGTTTCCCCGGGTCCGACGGACACCCCGATGAACCGCTCCCCTATGGCCAAGCGGTCGACCGGTCAGGTGGTGGACACGGTGGTGCGGGCGGTGGCGGGGCGCCGGCCGGCGGTGGTCGACGGCGGGGTGAACCGGTTGACGAGTGTGGTGTTCGGGCGGGTGTTGCCGGGTGCCTGGTCGGCGGGTCTGGCGGCTTGGCTGGCGCCGCGGACCGTGCTGCGGTGACGACAGCCGGCCGGGGTCAGTGGCTGCCGAGTTCGACGAGCAGGACGCCGGTGATGACCAGCAGGATGCCGGCGCCCATGGTGCGGGTCAGGGGTTCTTTGAAGGCGGCGCGGGCGATCAGGGCGGTGCCGGCGATGCCGATGGCCGACCAGATGCCGTAGGCGATGCCGATGGGCATGCCTTTGTGCAGGGAGAGTGACAGCAGGGTGAAGGAGGCGATGTAGCCGGCGATGACGGGCAGGGCCCATTTTTTGACGCGGAGGCCTTCGGAGAGGCGCAGGGCCATGGTGGCGCTGATTTCGAGGGTGATGGCCAGGGTGAGGTAGAGGTAGCTCATCGGGCGGGTCCGGGTCGGTGCGGGTGGGAGCCGAGTTCGATCAGCAGGACACCGCCGATGATGGCGGTGAAGCCGAGGCCCATGACCCAGGTGAGGGGGTCGTCGAACAGGGCGGCGGCGGCCAGGGCGGTGAGGGCGACGCCGAGGGCGGCCCAGATGCCGTAGGCGACGCCGATGGGCATGCCGAGGCGGAGCACGATCGAGACGAAGACGAAGGACAGGCTGTATCCGGCGACGACGAGGGTGTACCAGGCGGGGTGGTCGACGGCGGCGCGCAGGGCGAGGCTGGCGCTGACTTCGGACAGGATCGCGGCGGCCAGGGCGGCCCATCTCATGCGGGGCTTCCTCCGTGGGCGGGGCAGGGATGATGGTCGAAGTCTGGCATGGGAGTTGATCGTGCGGGTTCGTTGGATCACGGGGTTTCTGGATTCGCCGTCGCGGGTGGCGGAGGGGTTCTGGCTGGCGGTGACGGGCACGTCGTTGTCGCCGCGGCGGGGGGATTTCGCGACGTTGGTGCCGGTGTCGGGGGACGCGTATCTGCGGGTGCAGGTTCTGCGGTCCGCTCCCCCGCGCGCGCATCTGGATCTGCATGTCGACGATGTGGTGGCGGCCGTCGTGGAGGCGGTGGGTCTGGGGGCGTCGGTGGTGCTCGACGAGGGGTCGCTGGTGGTGTTGCGCTCGCCCGCTGGTGTGGTGTTCTGCCTGGTGGGCTGGGCGGGTGAGGCCGGTGTCGTGGCCGGGCGCGGTGGTGAGTGCGGTTGATCAGCTGTGTGTCGACGTACCGGAAACCGTTTTTGATCGTGAGGCGGTTTTCTGGTCGGCGTTGACCGGGTGGGAGCGGGCGCCGTCGGATCTGCCGCAGTTCGAGCATCTGGTGCGGGGTGCCGGGATGCCGTTGAAGTTGCTGCTGCAGCGCACACAGGCCGGTCCGGCGGGTCTGCATGTGGATCTGGCCTGCACGGATGTCGACGCCGAGGTGGCGCGGCATGTGGCGTTGGGGGCTTCGGTCGTACGGCGGGTGGAGGGTGACTGGACGACGTTGCGTGATGTTTCTGGCCGGGAGTATTGCGTCACCGCCCGGTCGCCGTCGGTTTGCTAGCGTGGGTGCCGGCGCCGCAGTGGCGGTTGCCCCGGACGAGGACGTGTCGTACCCGGCCTGCAAAGACGACCGCGTGAGGGTGGTCTGTCGTCATGGCCTGGGTTGTTCTTGTGGTTTCCGGTGTGCTCGAGTCGGTGTGGGCGATCGCCCTGGGCCGCTCGCAGGGTTTCACCCGCCTGACCCCCAGTGTGATCTTCGGGGTGGCGCTGGTGCTGAGCATGGCCGGGCTGGCTTACAGCCTGAAGAGCATTCCCGTCGGTACGGGGTATGCGGTGTGGGTGGGTATCGGCGCGGTCGGGACGGCGGTGGCCGGGATGGTGTTCCTCGGTGAGTCGGCCAATGTGCTGCGGATCCTGTCGTTGCTGCTGGTGGTGGCCGGGGTGATCGGACTCAAGGTGTTCCACTGACCGCGGCGCGGATGAGTTCCGCCGTTTCGGCGGGTTTCTCCTCGTGGACCTGGTGGCCGCAGTCGAGTTCGACGAGCCGGAACTTCTCGCCGAGCGCGGTGGCGCACTGGCCGGGGTAGCCGGGTGGGACGGCTTTGGAGCGGCGGGCCCGCACGAGGGTGGTCGGTGCGGCCGGGGCGACGGGTTCGCGGGCCAGTTCGGTCCAGGTGGCGGCGATGACCGGGCTGGGCGCTTCGGCGGCGAACTTGGCGGCCAGGGCTTCCGGCAGGCCGATGCCGGGGTCGAGCAGGATCAGCCGGCGGATGCGGCCGGGGATCAACTGCGACAGGTGTACGGCGATGGTGGCGCCCAGGGAGTGCCCGACCACAACGGCCTGGTCGAGGTGCAGGGTGTCGAGGATTTCCCGTACGTCGTCAGCGTGCTGTTCGAACGTCCACGGCGGCTGTGTGGTGGATCGTCCGTGGCCGCGCAGGTCGGGTGCGTGGACGCGGATGCCCGGGCAGGTGGTCTTCGGCGAGGCGCTGCCATCGGGTGCCGTCGCGCATGAGACTGTGCAGCGCCACCACGGGTGGGCCGTCGGTGGGGCCGTAGTGGTGGAGATGCAGCACCCGGGAAGGGTACTTGGCCGCTCCCCCGTGCGGGTTTGTCGGTGGGGCCTGGTAGAAGAGTCATACAAACGTTCGAAGGCTGGGTTGGAGGGTGGCGTGATGGCGGGGCTGAGCACCGACGAGCTGCAGGTGATCAAGGACGGGCTGGCGTCGGGGCGCAAGCCGCGGGTGCAGTTCACCGAGGCGGCCGGGCAGATGGCGGGTCAGATCGGGCAGGTGATCGGGCTGGGTGATCCGGCCGAGTCCGACGAGTGGGTGACGGTGCGGTTCGGGCGTGACGAGTTGCCCTTCTCCCCCGGTGATCTGCGGGTGGCGCCGCGGGGTGCGGCCGCGAAGAAGGCCGTCCCGCCGCAGCCTGCTCCCGCGCCCGAGCCGGCCGGTCCGGCTTTTGTGCTCGACCAGCCCGCACCCGTGAAGAAGGCCGCTCCGGCGCCCCGCAAGAACGAGGACGACGTGACCCCGACCCCGACCCCGGCGCCCGCGGCGAAGAAGACGGCCGCGCGGGCCGCGAAGCCGAAGCCGTTGCCGGCGTTGACGGTGACTCTGGCCTACGCGGAGGGCGAGTGGACGGTCGCCGCGTCCCAGGGTTCCAAGGCCCTGGCGAAGCCTTACATGATCCGTCCGGCCGAGGCGCTGCGGATGGTGGCGCTGGTCGACGTGCCGGGGGTGCACGAGGCGGTTGAGCAGATCATGGCCGGTGAGCGGGCCGAGGCCGAGGAGCAGGCACGGCGGTTACGGGCCGAGCTGGCCGAGGTGGAGGCGCGTCTGGCCGAGCTGGGCGAGAAGCCCTGAGTCAGGCCGGGCGGGCTCGGCGGGCGGGGTTTACCGCCCCGGTAGGCGGCGAGGAACTGCCCGCCCGCGCGGATCCAGTGGTCGACCCCGGCCAGAACGACCGCGGCGGCGGCGAACACGGCGGTGGTCGCCAGGACCGCCCGCCGCGGGTTGCTCGTCGGGCCGTCGGCCGGCTGTTCAGGGGGCGACGCGGTCGTCGGCGGGCCGGCGGGGGCGTACGCGGGACAGGTCCTCGGCGCGGGTGGTGTCGACGTAGCGGGGCGTCTGCATCTCGCCGGTGCGCAGCGGGATCAGGGTGTCGTGGATGCCGTCCATGATCAGGCGGGTGGCGCGCATGGCCTGGGCGCCCGCGGTGCCGGACAGGCCGGTCAGGTCGACGGGGGTGCGGCCGAAGCGGACGTGGACGACCGGGCGGCGTACGACGGCCCGGGCCAGTGACCGCAGCAGGTGCTTGGGGGTGGTGTAGGGCAGCACGGCGTGGGTGCCCCACTGGGCGACGGGCAGCACCGGCGCTCCGGAGAGGGCGGCCATGCGGGCGACGCCGGTCTTGCCGCGTTCGGGCCACATCCACGGGTCGAGGCCGATGCGGCCCTCGGGGTAGACGAGCACGAGGGCGCCGTCCTTGAGGGCCTGGGCGGCGGCGGGCAGGGCGTCGGCGACGGTGGCGCTGCGCCGGTCGACGCGGATGTGCCCGGCCCGGCGCATGGCGGCGCCGACGATGGGCGCGTCGAACAGCCCGCCGGTGGCCATGATCCGCGGCGCGATGCCGATCTTGTGGCAGGCGGCGGTCATGACGATCGGGTCGAACGGGCTCACGTGGTTGGCGGCCAGGATCAGCGGGCCGCGGCGCAGGTCGGCCGGGATGTCACCGGAGACGCGCAGCCGGCACAGCGGGAACACGACGAGGCGGGACAGCGCGAGCATGAACCGCCACATGAGCGGTGTTTTCTCCGTGGTGCTTTCCATAAGGTCGCTAATGATCGCACGGCCGGGGCGGGGGCCCGGATCACCCGACCGGCCGGAACCCGGCCTCGGCCACGTCGAGCCAGGTGTCGACGGTGGCCGGGTCGTGGTGGCGGATCGACCAGTCGACCATGCGCAGGCTCATGTGCGCCCAGTAGGTGTTGTAGCGGCGGTCGGAGATGCCGGCCAGGCGCTGGTCGAGGGGGCCGAGCATCCCCGGGCCGGCCCTGGCGAGGGTGAACCGGAGGGTGACCAGGTCGAAGTGGCGGTCGCCGCGGGCCGCGCCGTCCCAGTCGATGAGCCCGGTGACGCGGCCGCTGGGGTCGACGAGCACGTTGCCGGGGTGGAAGTCCATGTGGACGAGGTCGTCGCCGACCATCACCGTGCCGGCCGCGCCGATGGTGTGGATGCGTTCGAGCAGGGCGGCCGTGCGGGGGCTGTGTTCGGCGAGGGGGTCGTGCAGGCAGAAACCGGGCCCGTCACCGGTCAGGTAAAGGTCGGTGGGTTTGGGGGCGGGCACGTCGGCCAGCAGCCCGGCCAGGCGGTCGTTGATGGCCAGCATCTGCCGCACCAGATGCGGGTCGGGTTGCTGCGGGGGCCGGCCGGGCAGGCGTTGCTGGACGATGACGCGGCGGCCGTCGACGTGGGCGGACAGTTCGTGGCGGGCGGTCGGCACCCCGGCCTGGCGGGCCTTGTCGACCAGCGGGCCGCTGCGGGACCGGCCCTCGGTGAGCACGGAGTGGCGCCCGTCGGGCCAGCGCACATAGGCGGCGCCGACCTCACCGCCCGGGGCCGGGCCCTCCAGCTCGAGACGCACCCCGGTGATCTCGGCGATCCGTTGCAGGATGCGCGGAGCGTCCAGGCGCGCGGAACGTGGCCACGCAGGGCGGACCGCTTCAGTCACTTCGGCCCCCGCCCGGTGACGGCATACGCATAGCGCGACGACCCTACCGCCTCGCCGTCACCCGATGGTGTCAGGCATCTGTCAGCCCGAGAAGTTGCGCGACCCGTACGGTCAGATCGGTTTCGGTCAGGCCCGGCTCGACCTCGACGGTGGCCAGGCCGCGCTCACGGGTCTCGGCGCGCAGCCGGTCGGTGAACATGCGGTCGCGTTCCAGCAGATGGTGCAGGGCCCGCTCGGGGTCGCTGGTGCGGGCGGCGATCTGCCAGGTGGAGCCCCGGTGGTCGAACGCGGCCCGCCGGAACTCGGGGGTGGGCAGCAACCAGACCGCCCTCGCTTCCGGTGGTACGAGGGCGGGCAGCAGCCGGAACCCTTCGGCGATCACCGGGCGAGGCCGCCGGCGCAGGTCGTCGAGGATCAGGTCGAACGCTTCGCCCCGGAACCAGTGGAACGTGTCCAGCATGGTCGCGGGCGGTCGCAGCCACCGCTCGTCCATGGACATGCCGATGAAGGCGGCCAGTTGCGGGCTCGTACGGGGGTCGGCTCTTTTCGCATGATCTGCCATGGCGGCGTCGGTGTCGTAGACCCCCAGCCCGTGCTCGGCGGCCAGACGCCGCGCGATCGTGGACTTGCCGGCGCCGCTGCCCCCGCCGATCCAGTAGATGCCTTCGATGGTCATGTCGTACCCCCGGGGCAGGATCCCACGCATGACCACTCTGCCCGCACGACTGTCCGTCGTGACCCTCGGCGCCCGTGATCTGCCCGCCCTTCGGGTGTTCTACCGGCGGCTGGGCTGGCCCGAACGTGACGGCTCGGACGACACTTTCGCCTCGTTCCTGCTCGGCGGGGTGCTGCTCGCTCTCTACCCGACAGCCGACCTGGCCGCCGAGGCCGCGCCCGACCTTCCCGGGCCGGTGTCGCCCGGGTGGGGTGGTTTCACCCTGGCCCGCAACGTGGACAGCCGTGCCGCCGTCGACTCGGCGTTCGCCGCGGCCGTCGGCGCGGGCGCCACCGCCGTGGCCCCGCCGGTCGACCGTGACTGGGGCGGCCGGTCCGGCTACATCGCCGACCCCGAGGGCAACCGGTGGGAGATCGCCTGGAACGGCGACGCCACGTTCGACGAGCGGGGCGCCCTGCTGACCTTCTGACACCGGCCGTGCGTTGCTTTCGCCCGGCCGGGCGAGCCGTGCGCCGCTTTCAATCGGCCGGTCAGCGCCGTGAAAGCGCCCGCTCGACAGCCTGGGCCGTGGTGTCGGCCCGGTGTTGAAGCCGATCACCGACGACGGGGTCTCCCGGCGGGCGATGTCGATCAGTTTCTCGAGCAAGGGGGTCAGGGCGGGGTCGAGCCGCACCCCGCCTCCGATCACGATGACGTCGTAGTGGCGGGACCGGACCGTGTCGCGGAACTTCTCCTCGGCGCCGGGGTCGCGGGAGAGCAGGCAGCTCTCGAAGCTCATCCCCATCCGCGCCGCGACGGTCGCCGCGCGTTCGAGCCCGGCCCGGACTCGCGCCGCGTCGACGCCCGGGAAGGCCTGGTCCTGCCCGGAGGAATCCGCGAGGTGCCACGGGTCGAGACCCACGTTGAGCACGCTGCGCTCCGGCTGAGCGCGACCGGGCCGGGCCGCGTCAGAGGTGGCGGGGTCAGAGGTGGCGGGTCAGGAAATCGTAGGCACGGGCCCGCATCGGCTCGGTGAACTCGTGGCCGCCGTCGTAGAGGGCCAGCTCGACCTGGTCCCCCACGACCAGCTCGGCCGCGCCCCGGCTCCACTTGTCGTCGCGGGTGGCCGAGATCAGCAGCCTCGTGGTGGACGGGTAGGAGGCGATCACGTCGTCGAGGTCGTAGCGGGGCACGAACCCGGGCACCACCGTCTCGGCCTGCAACCCGGTGTCGTGGGTGGCCGACAACCGGAACGGGATGCACCCGCAGTTCGACACCGACGCGACGATCCGCGGGTCGAACGCGGGCGCCCACAGAGCCATCCGGCCGCCGTACGAGTGACCCAGGAACCCGATCCGGGTGGCGTCGACATCCGGCCGGCTCACCAGATGGTCGAGGGCCACCGTGATGTCGTGCAGACATTTCGCGAGCAGGGTCTGACCGCGTACGAGCCGGGTCGAGGCTTCCCACCACGACACATTGCCCTGACCGTCCCGGCTCCAGTTGCGTTCCTCGAAGCCGAGCGCGTCCGGCACGATCGTCACGAACCCGCGGGCGGCGAGCTCGGGCGCGTACGCCTGGTCGGGATGCCCGCGCAACCCGACCACCTCGCTCTTGCCGACACCGAACTGGCTGGCGTGCTGGTGGTGGCCGAACACGGCCGGGGCCGGGCCGGTCAGTCCTTTCGGCACACACACGTAGGCGGGCACCCGCTCGCCGGCCTCCACCGAGTAGACGACCTTCTCACGGATGTAGGAGCCACAGTCGACGCTCTCCACCGTTTCCGGTTCGGGGTCGACGCGCTCCGGCCACGGGCCGAGAAGCCGTTTCCAATCGCCGGTCATACCCGGACCTCCACAATGTCGGGGAACCTCAGCCCCGCCCAGAAATCGCCGGCGGGGCCGGTGACGTGGGCGGTGGCAGCCAGCCAGCATGACATGGCCATGCCGTGGGTGCCGATGACCAGCGGCCGCCCGGCGGCCCGGGCGGTGTGACGGGCCACGGCGTCACCGAACCGGGCAACCACGTCGGCGTGCGGTTCCCAGCCGGGGTGGGCGGTGCCTTCGACGTACGCGCGGGCCCGTTCCCGGTGGTCGTCGCGCCACTCGTGGGGGCGGCGCACCTCGTCGAAACCGGCGTCGACGACCACGAGCCGCGCGACATCGCCGGCCCAGACCGCCGGCGCGGATCCGGTGCCGGCAGTCGGCGCGCCTTCCTCACGGAGGGCGGCGGAGACCACGTCACGAGCTTCAGCCGTCAGCGGCCGGTCCGTGTTCGGGGCGGTGGAGGCGTGGGGAGTGCTGGTGGCCGGCGGCCGGCCTGTGCCGGGCGTGTGCTCGGACAACAGCGCGCCCGCGGCCGGTGACCGCTCGGTGGGGGCGGGAAACGGCTCGCCTGAGTGGGGGCCGGCGAGGGAGGAGTGAGGAGTGTCGGTGGCGTGTGTGGAGAAGGGCGTGCCCGTGGTCGGTGTCCGGCCGGCGGGGAGCGGCTCGCTCGCGTCAGGGTGGGTGAGGAAAGCGGCGGCGAGGGTTTCGGCGGCCTTGGGCTCACTGCTGGCGACCAGATAGGCGTCCGGGGGCAGGAGCAGGGCGCGGGCCGCGGCGAGGCCTTCGGGGCCGAGGTGCCAGCGGTCGGGGGCCACGGCCGGGTCGAGATGCGGCATCGCGTGGCGTACGAGCAGGATCCGGTTCGGGACGGGCCCGGTGGCGGCCGAGCCGTGACCTCGCTGGATCAATGGGAGCGGGGCGGGGCGCCGCGCTGACGCAGGTACGCCAGGACGGCCTCGCGGGTGGTGCGGACACCGAACATCGCGCGGGCCTCGGCGATGCGGCGGTTGGCGGTGCGCAGGGACAGGAATTCGGCGGCGGCCGCGGCGGCGATGGTGTCACCGGCGGCCAGACGGTCGAGCAGGGCGCGTTGTTCGGGCACCAGGTCGGCCACCGTGTTGTTGCCGCCCACCGGTTCGGTCACGCCCTGATGGACGGGGCCGAGACGGGCCAGGTCGTCGATCAGGGCGCGGCCCAGCGGCGATTCGGCGTCGCAGACGGCGACGATGCCGGCGCCTCGGGCCGCGGCCAGGACCGCGAGTTGCAGGGTGTCGGGGTCGCCGATACGTCCGTGCAGCACGAGGCGGCTGCCGGTGACGTCCCAGGCGGGGTCGGGCAGGGCGAAGCCGTCGCGGGCCACCCAGCCGTCGCGGGTGAGTCGGCGCAGCACGGTGTCGGCGTCACCGGGGTTGGCGACGACGTGGCGGGGAGCGTCGGGCTGTCTGGTCACCGGCCATCCTTGTGCGTGTCAGACATGTCGGGGGGTGAGGAATGGGTGAAGGCCAGGGCGGCAGCTTCCGTTCGGGTGCGGGCGCCGAGCTTGCGCATGCCGGCGCGGATGTGGGTGTCGACCGTCTCGGCGGAGATGCCGAGCTGACCGGCGATCCGGCGGGTCGGTTCGCCGGCCGCGACCAGCCGCAGGACGTCGGTCTCGCGGCGGGTCAGTTGGTCACCCGAGCGGGGGCTGCGGGTGTCGCGGTGCACGTGGTGCCGGCGCAGGCCGCGGCGGGCCCGCCCGGCGAGCACGGTGAACCCGGCCGCGTCGGCGAGCTGCTCGGCCGACAACAGCGCGGCCACGGCCCGCTGCGAATCGGTGTCGGTCACCCCGGCCGCGATCAGGCACCGGATGCGTTCCCGCAGAGCGATCGGTTTCCACCCCTCGGCGGCGGCGGTGAAGCCGGTGCCGGTGGCCCAGGCGGTCAGCGTACGCCGCGCCGCCCCCGGAAGCCCGCCCGGAATCGGAGGCGCCGACTGCTCGCCCAGGTCGAACGCGGCCCACCGGGCGGTGATCGCGTGCAGCCCGGCCAGCAGCCCGTCCGCGTCCCCGCCGGTGCCGAGCGCCCGGTCGGGTTGCCCGTCGAGCCACGCCGTCTCCTGCGCCACCCACGCCGTCGCCGGATGCGCCGGCCCCGCGTCGAGATGCGCACGAGCCGCCGCGAGCAGCCCGGTGTCGGCCTCGATCAGCGCCGTCGCCGCGGTCGCATAACCACGGGCCTCGTCGGGCAACGCCCGGTCGGTCAGATTCGAAGCCCGCTTCAGTACGCCGTCAGAACCGTCCCACAACCGCACCCCGGCCCCGCCCGCCGAACCGGAACCATGGACCGCTCCCGCCAAGCCAACTCCGGCGGTCCCGGACACAGCGCCCACCGCCCCGCCGGGCACAGCTGAAGCCGAGACCACGCCGGCAGCTCCCGCCGAAGCAGCGATCGCTGCGGACGAGCCGGGCACAGCAGTGGGCGTGGAACCGGCAGACCCCGCTGAGGCAGCGCCGGCCGTCCCGGCTGAACCCGAGACCACACCACCAGATCCCGCCGAAGCAGCGCCTGCGGTTCCGGACGCAGCAGCGGGTCCAGCCGAACCTGAGTACAGCCCGGCAGCTCCCGCCGAAGCAGCAGCGGGTCCAGCCGAACCCGAGTACAGCCCGGCAGCTCCCGCTGAATCAGCCCGCACGTCGGCGGACCCGGCGACAGCAGCGGACCCGGCCGGTGAAACGGGCGACGACGAGGCGAGCAGCTCACCCGGAATCGAACCGTGCAACGCGAGGGCCCAATCGGCGGCCGCCGCGAACCGGGTCTGCCACCCGTATGACAAGTCGGCCGCACTGTCCCGGGCCGCCGCCAGCGCGACATCGGCCGATTCAGCGAGGCGACCGTCGGCCGCCAACTGCTCCACGAGCAGCCACGCCGCCCACCGGCTGATCAACGGATCACCGCTGCGCGCCGCCGATGCCAGAGCGGAATCCCAGCCGGGCGTACGGAACCGGGCCTGCACCGCCGCCAACGCGGCCGCCACCCCGGGTGTGGGCTGCGGATGCCGGGCGCTGATCTTGCCGGCGAGGTCCTGCGCCGAGGCCGGGTCGGCCGCCAGTTCGGCGAGCAGCAACACGCGGTCCCGGGCGGCGAGCACCGGCCCGGTCGCGGCGTCAGGCACCGACCGTACGGCCGCCCGGGCCCCTTGCGGGTCATCGGCCTGAAGAAGTGCCTCACCGCGCAGCACGTCCGCTTCGGGCCCCAACGGCTCGGCCGCCACCAGAACCCGGGCCGCGGCCGAAGCCCGCCCCGCGGTCAGCAGCGCGTCGGCCGCCGCGATCCGCACCCGCGGGTCGATCGGCACGTCGAGTTCGCACGCGAACAGCAGCAGCTCGGCCCGGTCACCGCCCGAGGTCTGGTCGGCCGCCACCAACGCCCGCCGGTGCGCGCCGGGCAGGTCACCGGCCGCGGCCAGGTGCCGGGCGGCTTCGGCGGGCGGGGTCAGCTCGGCCAGCCGGGTGTGCAGTTCGACGCGGGCCGCGGCGTCGAGCAGCCCGGCCGCGGTCTCGGCCACATAGGTCGACACCGGGACGAGAAGGTCGCCACCGGAAGAGCCAGCCGGGCCAGCGGCGGCGGAAAGCCCACTGGAGGAGCCAGCCGGACCGGGAACGCCGGAAGACCCGGCCGAGCCGACAGCACCGAAGGACCCGGGCGAGCCGGCGGCACTGGAAGAGCCGGCCGAGCCGACAGCGCCGGAGGACCCAGCCGAGCCGGGAGCGCCGAGGAGACCGGCCGGGGCGACCAGCCCAGCCGCGAGCAGATCGGCCGCGCCCGCGCCGAGCAGACCGGCCGGAGCGGGCCGCCCGAGCAACCCGAGCGCGGCCAGGGCGGTGCGGGCCGGGCGTGGCAGGTCGGACAGGGCGGTCGCGATCGCGTACGCCACCTGGTCGATGCCCGGCCCCGCCCCCGGTTTGGCCGCGGCGGCCTGCCGGGCCAGCGCGGTGATCGCGAGGGGGTTGCCGCCGGCCCGGTCGACCACAGCCGACAGCAACGCCGGATCAAGCCCCCCAGCTGTACGCCCGGCCAGCTCGAGCGCAGCGTCACGGCCCAGCGGCGGCACCTCGACCCAGGCCGTGGCGGCAGCCCGCAACGAGTCGAGGACCGGCCCGCTCAAACGGTGGGGGGTGCGCAACGCGACCAGCACCCGGCAGAACCGGGCCAGGGCGGGCAGCGCGGCCAGGGTGGCCGCGTCCGCGTACTGGATGTCGTCGAGGACCAGCAGCCCGGCCCGCACCCGGGACCGGACCGCTTCGGCGAGCAGGTGCACGTCGTGGGCGGGCAGCCGGGCCCGCACGGCGCGGGACAGCGCGAGCGCGGGCACCGTCTGGAGCATGGCCAGCCCGCCGCCGGAGTGAACCGGCCCGGGAACGGCGGCCGTGAGCTCACGCAGCGCGGTGCTGCGGCCGCTGCCGGGCGGGCCGGTCAGCACGACAAGACCGGGGCGTTGCAGCATGGCGGCGGCCTGACGCAGCGCTTCCGCCACCTGATCCCCTCCCCCCGAAGTATTCGGTCTGCGTGGCACGAACTCGGGATCCCCAGCTCGTGCGCGGTCCGTAGGCTGTGCTGCGGCGGGTGACCCTGACACCCGCCCCGAATCGTGACGGGGAGGCTTCTCAGTGACACCGGCCGTGGTCTGCACATTCTCTCCGACAATGTGCCCGGCTGACGAGTCATGGTGAGCGGCCCGCTGAGCGCCAGCGTAGCGACGCTCTGTGACCAGATGGTGGCCCGTGTCGGGAAAGAGGCCGGTGGCCAGCTAATTCAGATCCGTGACCGCCTCGGTGAACCGTTACGGGTTGCGATCGCGGGTCGCCTGAAAGCCGGAAAGTCGACACTCGTCAACGCGTTGATCGGGCGCCGGGTCGCGCCCACGGCGGTCGGTGAGTGCACCCGGGTGGTCACCCGTTTCCGTTACGGGACGGCCGACCGGGTCGATGTGGTGTGCCGTGACGGGTCGCGCCGGAGCCTGCCACTGGACGACGACGGCATGATTCCGCAGCGCCTCGGGGTGCCCGCGTCCCGCGTCGCGTACGTCGACGTCACCCTCACCAGTGAGAAACTGCGTGACCTGACCGTGGTCGACACGCCCGGCCTGGCGTCGACCGACACGCTCGTCAGTGCCCGCGCCGAAGAGGCCGTGGGCACCTCGACCGCCCCGTTCGACGCCGACATCGACGCCGACTCGGCCGGGGAGGTCGCCGCCGCCGAGGCCGTGGTCTACGTGTTCACCCAGGCGGTGCGGGCCGACGACCTGCGCGCCCTGGAGGCGTTCCGGGACGCGTCGGCCCGGCTCGCGTCCACCCCGATCAACGCGCTCGGCGTGTTCGGCAAGGCCGACACCCTGGTCGCCGGAGCCGGCGACCCGTGGCCGGTGGCGGGTCCGCTGGCCGAGCAGCAGGCCTCACTTCTTTCCCGTACGGTCTCCGACGTCGTGCCCGTGGTCGGCCTGCTCGCCGAGACCGGTGAGTCGGGGCGGCTCACCGGTGCCGACCGGGACGCCCTGCGGCAGCTCGCCGCGTTGCCCCCGGCCGAGTTGAAGATCATGCTGGCGTCGGTCGACCTGTTCCGGTCGCGGACCGCCCCGGTCGGCGCCGAGCAGCGGGAACGGTTGCTGCAGCTGCTCGACCTGTACGGCATCGGGTTCGCCCTGGCCCAGCTGGAAGCCGACCCGCGGCTGTCCACCGGGGAGCTGGTGCGCCGGCTGGTCGCCGCGTCCGGGTTCCCCCGGCTGCGCAACACCCTGGAGGAGACGTTCCGGTGGCGGTCCGACGCGATCAAGGCCGGGTGGGCGTTGTCGCGGCTCGAGCGGCTGGCCGGGCACACCCGCGACGAACGCGACCGGGAAAGGCTGCGCGACGGTGTGGAACGGCTGCTGCGTGACCCCGCCTACCACCGGCTGCGGCTGCTCGACGCCGCCCAGCGGGTCGCCACCGGCGCGGTCGCGCTGCCCGTGGAATGGGAGCAGGAACTGACCCGGCTGGCCACCTCGGAAGACCCGCGCTGGATCCTGCGGCTGCCCGACGCCGGCGTGGAGGAACTCGCCACGGCCGCCGTGGCCGCCGCGAACCGGTGGCGGGTCTACGCGGTCGCCGGGGCCGGTCCCGCCCAGTCCCGCGTCGCCCAGGTCGCCCAGCGCGGCTTCCACATCCTGGCCCAGCAGGTGCGCCGATGACCCCGCCCGCCGAAGAACAGGCAGCAGGTGCGCCGATGAGGAGGCAGACGCCGATGAGGAAGCAGGCGCGCCGATGACGCAGCCCCGCTCCGCACAAAAACCGGCCAACGACCTGACCCCGGTTCTCGACGCCGCTGTCAACGACACCCTGGCGTACGTGCGCACCCAGGACCCCGACGCGGGCGCCGAACTGGCCGACCTGCGGCGCCGCCGCCTGACCCGCCCCGAGGTCGTCGTGGTGGGCGAGACCAAACGCGGCAAGAGCTCCCTGATCAACGCGCTGCTCGGGGTGCCCGGCCTGTCCCCGGTCGACGCCGCCGTCGCCACCGCCACCTACCTGCAGTTCGTGCCCGGCCCGGCCGGCGCCCGGGCGTGGCTGCCCGGCTCGGCCGACCCGGTCGACATCGACAGCCTGGCCGAGTGGGCCACCGGCGCCCAGCGGGCCCGGCGCATCGAGGTCAGCCACCCGGCGCCGATGCTGCGCTACGTCAGCCTGCTCGACACTCCCGGCGTCGGTGGCCTCGACCCGGCCCACACCGCGGTCGCCCTGGCCGCGGTGGAACGGGCCACGGCGCTGCTGTTCGTCGCCGACGCCTCGGCGCCGCTGTCCGGGCCGGAACTGGACTTCCTGGTCGCGGCCAGCGAGCGGGTCGACGCGGTGGTCTTCGCCCTCACCAAGATCGACGGGTTTGCGGGGTGGCGGCGCATCCTCGACGACAACCGGGCTCTGCTGCGCGCCCACGCCCCGCGGTTCGCCGAGGCGTCCTGGTTCGCGGTGTCGTCCACCCTGGCCGAGCTGGCCGTCGAGGCGGGACCGGAGGAGCAGGCGGCCCTGGTCGAGGCGTCGAAGATCGCCGAACTGCAGCACGCCCTGGTCGAGCTGGCCGGGCGCGGGCACCAGTTGCAGCTGGCGAACGTGCTGCGGGCGGCCCGCGGTGATCTGCTGCGCCTGCAGTCGGCGGCGGAGGACACCGTACGGGCGGTGGAAGCCGACCCCGTGCGCACCGCGCAGATCCGCGCCGAACGCGCCGCCCTGGCCGCGCGCAAACGCACCGAGTCGCGGCAGTGGACGCTGCTGCTGAGCACCGAGACCCAACGCGCCCGGGTCGAGACCGTCGGGGCGTTGCGCACCCGCATCGCCGCCGTGCAGCAGGAGTTCTCCCAGCGCATCGACGCCGGCCGTGGGGAGGCCCTGGCCAAGCTGCCCGAGCAGCTCGACGCCGAGTTGCAGGCCGTCGCCGTGCAGCTGTCGCAGCAGCTGGAGGACACGTTCGCGCAGGTCGGGGAGAAGGTCCTGGCGTCGGTGTTCGACGAGAGCGAACGCGCGGCGATGCTGGGCCGGCTCAACGCGTCGCTGCGCCACGCCATGGACGCCGCCCCGCCCCGCGACGGCTCGGCCGACAACCTGCTGATCGCCCTGTCCGCCGGCGGCATCGCGTTCATGGCCGGGCGCGGCGCCATGCTGGGCGCGTCCGTCCTCGCGGTCGGCGGCGGGTTGCTCATCCCGGTCGCCGGGATCGGTCTGGGCCTGGCCGCCGGCGGGTACGTGCTGTACCGGCGGCGGGTGCAGACCGACCGGCAGCAGGCGAGGATCTGGCTGCGCGACGTGCTCGGCGAGGCCCGGGCGGCGCTGGCCGACGAGATCGCCAACCGGTTCACCGACCTTCAGTACGCCCTGTCCGTCGCGGTCGACGACGCCGTCGAGAAGCGGCTGCGGGACCTGGACGCGCACATCGCCGAGATCGACGCGGCCGCCGCCGAGGACGCGGCCGGCCGGGCGAAACGGCGCGCCGCGGCCCAGCAGGAGCTCGACGGGGTACGCGCGAGGCTGCGCGCCGCCGACGCGGCACTTTCCCGGGCCCGGGCGCTGACGCCCGCGCCGCACGACGAGGAGGACCGATGACGGACCATCACGACTTCGGCGACCACGACGACTTCTCGGTCTTCGACACGCCCGACCTGCACGACACGCCCGACAGCCACGACAGCTTCGGGCATTTCGACCAGCCGGACGATCATGAGTTGTTCGACGACCCCGGTCATTTCGAGCCGGTCGAGCATCATCACGAGGAGCCGCTGGACGACCCGCTGCCGGTCGAGGACCACGCCGCCGTGGCCGACGACGTGGTGACGGCCGACCCGGTCGACGTGTTCCCGCCCGCGCTCGACGTCGGTGAGCTGCCCGAACCGGTCGACGGTTTCCCCTGGATCGACACCGGCAGCCTCGGTGTCGTGCACGCCGCCGCGGTCGCGGACACCCCTGATCCCGTACGGCCGGAGGAGCTCGCCGAATACGCCGGCGTCGACCTTCCGCCCGCTCAGGACCCGTGGGCTGCCCTGGCCGACTCCGACGATCCCGCGACGAGCGCCCTGGCCCGGTGGTGGCAGGAAAACTGAGTATCCGGCCTCTCCCCGGGCGTGGTGTGCGGATGACATAGTTTCGGCGCTGACGATCGACATCTGGAGCCGAGCACATGGCCGCACCCGGCACTGACACCATCGCTCCCGCCCGCCGGGAACGCACGGGCTGGTACTTCTACGACTGGGCCAACTCGGCCTTCTCGACCACGGTCCTGACCGTCTTCCTCGGACCGTTTTTGACCACCACCACCGAGATCGCCGCCGGCTGCCCCCTCGGAACCGACGACTGCACCGGCCGGGTGCACCCGTTCGGCCTCACCATCGCCGCCGGCTCCTTCTACCCGTACGTGGTCAGCCTGTCGGTCTTCCTCACCGTGTTCGTGCTGCCCGTCATGGGGGCCATCGCCGACCGCGCCCCGCGCAAGAAGCCGCTGCTGGCCGGGGCCGCGTTCCTGGGCGCCGCCGCCACCATCGCCATGGTGTTCGTGACCGGCGACCGTTACCTGCTGGGCGGGCTGCTGTTCCTGGTCGCCAACATCGCGTTCGGCGCCGCCGTCGTCGTCTACAACTCGTTCCTGCCGCAACTGGCCGGCCCCGACGAACGCGACAAGGTGTCCAGCCGCGGCTGGGCCCTCGGCTATCTGGGCGGCGGGCTGCTGCTGGCCGCGAACCTGGTCGCCGTGATGATCCTGTCGATCGACGGCGACGACCAGCGCACCATGGACATCGCCCGGTTCTGCATCGTCAGCGCCGGCGTGTGGTGGGCCGTGTTCACCCTCATCCCGCTGCGCTGGCTCAAGGAACACCCGGCGGCGGGGGCGGCCGCGGAGGCCGGGCGCGGCAACGTGCTGACCGACGGGTTCAAGCAGCTCGGGCACACGCTGCGCAGCCTCAAGGCGTACCCGCTGACGTTGTTCTTCCTGCTCGCCTATCTGATCTACAACGACGGCATCCAGACCGTGATCGCCCTGGCCGCCCAGTTCGGCAGCGAGGAACTGGACCTCACCCAGTCCACGCTGATCGTCACCATCCTCATCGTGCAGTTCCTGGCGTTCGGCGGCGCGCTGCTGCTGGGCGCCCTGGCGAACCGGATCGGCGCCCGCAAGACGGTGCTGCTGAGCCTGGCCCTGTGGCTGGTCGTGATCGCCGCCGCCTACTGGCTGCCGGCCGGGCAACCGCTGCCGTTCATGCTGCTGGGCGCGGGCATCGGCATCGTCATGGGCGGCAGCCAGGCCCTGAGCCGCAGCCTGTTCTCCCAGCTCATCCCGAACGGCCGCGAGGGCGAGTACTACGGCTTCTACGAGATCAGCGACAAGGGCACCAGCTGGCTCGGGCCGCTGCTGTTCGGCCTGATCTTCCAGCTCACCGACAGCTACCGGCTCGGCATCATCAGCCTGGTCGTGTTCTTCGTGGTCGGTGGCATCCTGCTCTCCCTGGTCCCGATGCGCCGCGCCATCACGGCCGCGGGCAACACACCCCCCAGACTGATCTGATGGACATCGTCATCGACCCGGCCTCGGCCACACCCCCGTACGAGCAGGTGCGGTTGCGCATCGCCGAGCTGGCCGCCGCGGGCACCCTGGCGGCCGGGGAGAAGCTTCCTCCCGTACGGGCCCTGGCCGCCGAACTGGGTCTGGCGGCCAACACGGTGGCCCGGGCCTACCGGGAGCTCGAGCTGGCCGGCCTGGTCGAGACCCGGGGCCGCCTGGGAACGGTCGTCACGGCCCGGGCGGCGGGCACCTCGACCCAGGCGCAGAAGGCCGCCGCCACGTACGCGGAAAAGGTCAAAGGTCTGGGGGTGCCGCCCGAGACCGCGCTGGCCCTGGTCCGGGCGGCGCTGGGACTCTAGAGACCGTGCCGGGGGCCCAGCTCGGCGTGGACGTCACCGGGCTGCACGAACCAGGGCGGCCCGTCCGGGGCGGCGGTGGTCTCGATCCGCAGTTTGGTCAGGCCGCTCACCTCGGGCATGTCGTCGGGCGTGAACCAGCCCACTTCGAGGGATTCGTCGCCGTCGGGGCGGGCCTGACCGCCGACGGCCCGGCACCGGAACCACACGGCCAGGTATTCGCACTTGTCGCCGTTGGGGTATTCGGCCGCGTGCATGGCCACGCCGGCGAGGCGTTCGATCTCGGCGATGACCCCGGTCTCCTCCTCGATCTCCCGCAGCACCGTCTCGGCCGGCTGCTCCCCCGGGTCGATCATTCCGGCCGGCAGCGACCACTGCCCGTTGTCCGACCGTTTGAGCAGCAGGATGCGGCCCTGGTCGTCGCGCACGACCGCGCTCGCGCCGGGAAGCAGCAGCAGGTCGTGACCGATGTGGGCGCGCAGCCCGGTGATGTACGGCGAGATCGGCATCCGGTCACAGTGTCACATCGGGGCGAACCGTCACGCGGTGACCGGCTCCTCGGCCTTCTCGTCGTCGGTCAGACCCGGCTCGGCGTGGTCGTGGCGGGGCGGGGTGTCCAGCCGCTGGGCCAGTTTCGCCCCCTCCACGTCGACGTCGGGCAGCAGCCGGTCGAGCCAGCGCGGCAGCCACCACGCGGACGGGCCGAGCAGCAGCATGACGGCCGGCACCAGGGTCATCCGCACCACCACGGCGTCGAACAGGATCGCCACCCCCAGCGCGAACCCGATCGACTTGATGATCGCTTCGGGGCCGAGCATGAACCCGAAGAACACGCTCATCATGATCAGGGCGGCCGCGGTGACGACCCGGGCGCCGTGGCCGAACCCGAAGACCACGGCCTGGCGGGCCGGGGCGCCGTGCACGAAGTCCTCGCGCATGCGGGTCACCAGGAACACCTGGTAGTCCATGGCCAGGCCGAACACGATGCCGATGAGCAGGATCGGCAGGAAACTGATGATCGGGCCGGTCTGGGTGATGCCGAGCACGAAGGCCTGCCAGCCCCACTGGAACACCGCAACCAGGGCCCCGAACGTGGCCGCCACCGACAGCAGGAAACCCAAGGTGGCTTTCAACGGCACCAGCAGCGACCGGAACACCAAGGTCAGCAGGATGAAGGCCAGACCGACGATCAGGGCCAGGTACGGCAGCAGGGCCGCGGCCAGTTTGTCGCTGACGTCCATGTTGACGGCCGTGGTGCCGGTGACGCCGAGCACCCCGGGCAGCGCCCGCAGCCGGTGCACCAGGTCCTCGGTCGCCGGGTCGTCCGGGCCGGTCTCCGGGATGACGGTGACGATCGACGTGTCACCGGCCTCGTTGGTGGCCGCCGGCATGGCCAGGCCCACCCCCACCACCGGGCCGAGCGACACGCCGGGGACGGTGACCACGGTCAGCGGGCCGTTGTAGCCGGGCCCGAAACCGTCGGCGAGCAGGTCGTACGCGCGGCGCGGAGAAGTGTCGTCGGCCGCGGTGCCGTCGGTCGGCAGGCCCAGCCGCAGGTCGTACGCGGGAATCGCGACCACGCCCAGGCCGAGCACGCAGGCGACCACCGCCACGGCCGGTTTCCGGGAGATCAGGCGCACCCACCGCACACCCAGCGGCGGGCGGTCGAACGGATCCCGTACGCGGGCCGGGGTGATCCGTCTGCCCGCGAACCCGATCAGCGCCGGCAGCAGGGTGAGCGCGATGACGACGGCCACCGCCACCGTGCCCGCGGCGGCCACCCCCATCTGGGTCAGGAACGGGATGCCGGCCACGGCCAGCCCGGCCAGGGCGATCACCACGGTCAGACCGGCGAACACGACGGCGTTGCCCGCGGTGCCCACCGCCCGCCCGGCCGCCTCCTGCGGTTCCCGGCCGGCGGCGAGTTCCCCGCGGTAACGCGACACGATGAACAGGGCGTAGTCGATGGCCACGGCCAGGCCCAGCATCGACGCCAGGGTCGACGTGGTGCCGGACAGGTCGGTGAACCGGGTCGCGATGCCGATCCCGGCGAACCCCAGGGCCACCCCGATCATCGCGGTCAGCAGCGGCAGCCCCGCCGCCACCAGCGAGCCGAAGGTGGCCAGCAGCACCAGGGCGGCCACGATGATGCCGGCCGCCTCCCCCCAGGGGGCGTGTCCGGCGGGTGCCACGGCGTCCCCGCCGACCTCGGCGATCAGGCCGTCGGCCCGGGCGAACTTGACCACGTCGTCGAGGCTCTGCCGGGCTGATCGGCTCAGCTGCTCGGCCGGCACGGTGAACGTGACCTGGGTGAAGGCGACGGTGCCGTCGGCGTTGGCGGCGAGCGTGGCGACCGAGGCGACCTGCGGGGCGCCCTTGAGCGAGTTGACGGCCCGCACAGCGGCGTCGCCGTCGAGGCGGTTCCCGCCCGGCTGCGAGAACACCACCCGCGCCGAGGCGCCCGCACCGGCGCGCGGGAACCGTTCCTGCAGCAGGTCCATCGTCTGCTGGGCGGGGGTGCCGGGGATGCTGAAGGTGGCGCTGGTGGGTTGCTGCAGCACGACCATGCCGGTCAGGGCGGCGACCAGCACACCGGCCCAGATCAACAGCACGGCCCAGCGGCGCTGGAACGAAGCCCGGCCCAGCCGGTACAGGAACGTGGCCATGCCCCTCACGGTCCTCGGGTTGCGGGCCGCCCGGGGCCGGGTTCGCGCAGACTGTTACCCCTGGGGCTGAGGGGTCAACTGGAACTGTTCGAACCTCTCCAGGGCCCGGTCGACGTCAGGCCGGTCCGGCCCGGTCCACGTCCACTGCTGCACGAGCAGTTTCCCGGCGGCCCGGTCGGTCTTGAGGTCGATCACCGCCACGACCCGGTCACCGGCCAGCACCGGCAGCGCGAAATAGCCGTACCGGCGCTTGGCCTTGGGCACGTACGCCTCGAACACGTGCCGGTAGCCGAAGAACAACTCGAGCCGGTCCCGCTGGATGATCAGCGGGTCGAACGGCGACAGCAGATGCACCACGTCCGGGTCGGCCGGGGGTGGCACGCTGTCGAGGGTGTCCGGGGCCGCCCAGTGCCCGACACCGGCCACGGTGACCGGCACCAGCTGCCGGCGGCGGACCCGCTGCTCGATCAGCTCCCGCGCGGCCGTCTTCAGCGCAGGCGCGTGGAAACACACCGAGGCCACGCTGACCAGGCCCTGCGCGCGTAACGCCCGGTCGAGCCGGTAGGCCAGTTCCTGCCGGGCGGTGGCCGGGCGGGGCGGGCGGTCCCACCCGAAGTGACGGTCCATCAGCTCGTACGTCTTGACCATGCCGGCCCGTTCGCTGACGGTCAGCAGCCCCCACGAGAAGGCGATCTCCAAGGCCAGCTTCGACGGTTTGCGGCTCGCCCACAGCCATTCCTTGTCGACCAGCACGTCGTCGGTGATGTCACGGATGCTCAGCGGCCCGCCGTCGCGGACCCGGGCCACGACCCGCCGCACGTCCTGCGGGGTGGCGCTGCGGTGCCAGCTCAGCCACGGCCCGGTCCGCAACTGCCGCATGCGGGGCAGGAAGAACCGCAGGTCCTCGGCCGGGGCGTACGACAGGGCGTGTGTCCACACCTCGAAGACGCTCTTGTCGACGCTCTGCGCGGCCGCGAGATCGGCGCGCCGGTAGCCCGGGATCCGGCTGAACAGGATGTGGTGGTGGGCCCGCTCGATGACGTTGATGGTGTCGATCTGCACGTAACCCAGGTGCCGTACGGCCGCTGCCACCGCCGGCGGCCCGTCCCCGAACGGCTCGGCGGTGTCGAGCCGTTGCGCGCGCAGCCAGATCCGCCGTGCGTCCTCGATCGCCAGGTCCACGCCGTACCCTAACCGCCGCGGGTCACCAGGGTGGTGTGGTGCACCGACCGCCGCGGCGGGGTGTCGGCACCGGTCATCCGCGCGAACAGCAGCTCCGCGGCGTGCGCGCCGAAAGCGGCCGCGTCATAGGTCACCAGGGTGATCGGGTGGGGCAGCAGATCCGCGAACTCGATGTCGTCGAACGCGGCCACCCCGGCCCGGCTGCCCCGCACCGCGTGCAGCACCCCGACGCACATGCGGTTGTTGTCGGCGAAGAAGGCGTCGGCCAGCCCCAGCAGGCCGGTGGCGGCGGTCCGGGCGTCGTCGACGGTGTGCGCGTTGAGCCGCACCAGCGCCGGGTCGTAGGGCAGCCCGGCGCGTTTGAGGGCCTGTTTGTAACCGGCCAGCCGGGACCGGCCGGTGGTCACCGACGGGTCGCCGCCGACGTACGCGATGCGCCGGTGGCCCTGCTCGAGCAGGCTCTGCACGGCCTTGCGGGCGCCGCCCTGGTTGTCGAGCACGACCGCGTCGGCGGGCACCCCGGCCGGGGTGCGGTCGAGGAACACCATCGGCGCCCACCGGCTCAGCTCGGTGTGCAGATCGCGCTGGGTGTGCGCGGTCGGGACGACCAGCACCCCGTCGACCCGGCGGCGCAGCACCAGGTCGCGCAGCAGGTCACGTTCCCGGTCGTAGCTCTGCCGGGTGCTGGCCACCACGAGCATGTGCTGGTGGCTGCGGGCCACCTGCTCGGCGCCGTCGGTCACCGCCGACCAGAACGGGTTGACCGCGTCCTCGATGACCAGGGCGACGGTGTCGGAGCTCTGCCCGGGACGCAGCGCCCGGGCCGCCGCGTTGCGTTCGAAGCCCAGCTCGGCGATGGCCCGTTCGACCGCGGCGCGGGTCTCGTCGCGGATGTAGCGCTCGTTGTTGACCACGCGCGAGACCGTCGCCGGGCTGACCCCGGCCGCCCGCGCGACGTCGTGCATCGTGGGCCGGCGCTGTGCCAACGTCCGCTCCCGAAGCTCATGCCGTCGCAGGTGTTGCGCGGCTAAGGCTATCTGATTACGTTTTCAGACAACGTTTACAGAGACGATACTCAATGGATCTTGCGATCGCGAGAGGAGTCCTGATGCGGCCCAAACTCGTTCTCGCCGCCCTGTCCGCACTCGCCCTGGCCACGGCGTCGGCCGGCTGCGGCGGGTCGGACAGCGGCGACGACGACAAGACGATCACCGTCGCCTACCAGAAGTTCGGAGCGTTCATCCAGCTCGACAACCAGCTGCAGGACGTCAAGAAGGAGTACGAGGCCGCCCACGCCGGTTACACGGTGGAGCTGGTGCCGATCGAGGCGGCCGAGAACGACTACTACACCAAGCTGTCGCTGATGAACCGCTCACCCAAGACCGCCCCCGACGTCATGTACGAGGACACGTTCCTGATCAACACCGACATCCAGGCCGGGTTCCTCGCCCCCATCGACGAATACCTCAACGGGTGGGCCGACTGGGCCCAGTTCACCGACGCCGCCAAGGCCGCCGGCAAGGCCCAGGACGGCAAGACGTACGGGGTGCCGATGGGCACCGACACCCGCGCCCTGTGGTACGACAAGACCGTCTTCAAGAAGGCCGGCATCGCCGAGCCGTGGGAACCCAGGAGCTGGGACGACATCCTGGCCACGGCCCGCACCATCAAGCAGAAGGTCCCCGGCGTCACCCCGCTCAACGTCTACTCCGGCAAGGGCGCCGGCGAGGGCTCCACGATGCAGGGCTTCGAGATGCTCCTGTACGGCACGAAGCACACGCTCTACGACGACGCGCAGAAGAAGTGGATCGTGCAGAGCCCCGGCTTCAACGACTCCCTGCAGTTCATCAAGACGATCTTCGACGAGAAGCTGGCGCCGGACCCGCAGGACGCCCTCGACCCCAACTGGGGCACCAAGGTCAACACCGAGCTGGTGCCCGCCGGCAAGCTCGGCATCAACCTCGACGGCTCCTGGGTCAGCAGCACCTGGCTCGACAGCGGCAGCAAACCGTGGCCGCAGTGGAGCCAGAACCTGGGCTACGCCGCCATGCCCACCCAGAACGGTGAGGCCCCCGGCAAGACCAGCATGTCCGGTGGGTGGCTGCTGTCGGTCGGCGCGAACTCCAAGGACAAGAAGGCCTCGTTCGACTTCATCGCGACCATGCTGAACAAGGAGAACACCCTCAAGTACGACATCGGCGCCGGTCAGATCGCCGAACGCAAGGACGTGGCCGCCGATCCGCGCTACCTGGAGTCCAACCCGTCGCTGGAGTTCTTCACCGACCTGGTCGAGGTCACCCACTTCCGGCCCGCCTACCCCGACTACCCGAACGTCTCCAACGCCATCCAGGTCGCCATGGAGGCCGTGATGACCGGTCAGGCGTCGGTCGACCAGGCCGCCAAGACGTTCGCCGAACAGGTCACCTCGGCCGTCGGCGGGCCCGACAAGGTGACCAGCGCGTCATGACGAGCGCCACCGCGCCGCGGGCCGCCAGGATCGGGGCGTTCGTCCCGGCCCTGGCGCTGCTCGCGGTGTTCTTCGCCGGCCCGCTGATCTGGGCCGCCTACAGCGCGTTCACCGACGTCGCCCTGACCGGCTCGGCCGAGGTCAACTTCATCGGCGTCGACAACTTCACCACGATGTGGCACGACGCCCAGTTCTGGAACTCGCTGTGGCTGACCCTGGTGTTCGTGGTCGGCTCGGCCGTCATCGGGCAGAACACCCTCGGCCTGCTGATCGCGCTGCTGCTGCGCGGCCGCAACGCCGGCACCCGCGGCGTGGTCAGCGGGCTGGTCATCGCCGCCTGGACGGTGCCCGAAGTGGTGGCCGGTTTCTGCTGGTACTCCTACCTGCACCGCGACGGCACCCTCAACGGCATCCTGGGCTGGGCCGGGCTCGACCAGAACTGGCTCTACACCACCCCGATGCTGGCCGTCATCCTGGCCAACGTGTGGCGCGGCACCGCGTTCTCGATGCTGGTCTACCAGGCCGCCCTCAACGACGTGCCACCCGAACTGCACGAGGCGGCCGCGGTCGACGGGGCGTCGGCCTGGCAGCGGCTGCGGTCGGTGACGCTGCCGCTGATCCGCCGGTCCATCGTCAGCAACCTGATGCTGATCACCCTGCAGACCCTGGCCGCGTTCGGGCTCATCTACGTGATGACCAAGGGCGGGCCCGGCACGAAGAGCTCGACGACGCCGATCTACATGTATCAGGAGTCGTTCCAGTTCTACAAACTCGGCTACGGCACCGCGATGGCCCTGGTCCTGCTGGTCATCGGCGCCATCTTCTCCCTCATCTACGTACGCCTGATCAAGGTGGACAACCTGTGACCGGCGCCCGCCGCGGCCCCCTGCGGCTCGCCGTCCACGCCGTCCTCGCGCTCGTGGCGGTGTCGTTCTTCCTGCCGTTCCTGTGGCTGGTGGTGGCCTCCATCCAACCCGGCGCCGCCCTGTCCGCCGACATCACGTGGGAGTTCTCGCTGAAGAACTTCGCCGACGTGCTCACCCCCGAGACCATCTTCCGGCCCGTGCTTAACTCCCTGATCATCTCCGGCGGCACAGCCCTGATCACGGTCCTGGCAGCGGTGCTGGCCGCCTATCCCCTGTCGCGCTACCGCAGCCGCTTCGGCCGGATCTTCCTGTACGGCATCCTGTTCTCCACCGGCCTGCCCATCACCGCGGTCATGGTGCCCGTCTACACGATGTACAGCCAGTTCGAACTGACCGACTCGGTGCCCGCGCTGATCCTGTTCATGGCCGCGTCGTCGCTGCCGTTCGCGATCTGGATGATGAAGAACTTCATGGACTCGGTGCCGGTCGAACTGGAGGAGGCCGCCTGGACCGACGGCGCCGGCTGGCTGCAGAGCCTGCGCCGCATCATCCTGCCTCTGATGGTCCCCGGCCTGACGGTGGTGTTCGTCTTCACGTTCGTCACCCAGTGGGGCAACTTCTTCGTCCCGTTCATCCTGCTGCAGAGCCCCGACAGCCAGCCCGCCGCCGTCACCATCTACACGTTCTTCTCCACGTACGGCCAGGTCGCCTACGGGCAGCTGGCCGCCTTCGCGATCCTCTACACCCTGCCGGTGGTGCTGCTCTACACCGCCATGTCCCGCGTCTTCGGCGGCGCGTTCAGCCTCACCGGAGCCGTGAAGGGTTAGCTTCCCCGGTGTTGCCGGCGAACAGGCGGTTGAGCTCGCCCGCGCGGTCCAGGTCGATCACGTCGTCGTCCTGCTCCCAGCCACGCGGCAGCTCGACCGACAGGGCGCCGCGGCGGGCCGCCCACGACGCGGTGGCGTACACCGAGCCCTGCGCCTCCTGGATCTTCGCAAGGGTCGCCGTCTGGAACTGCACCGGATGCCCCGCCCGGGCCGCCGTGGTCATGTACTCGTACATGGCGTCGTAGTCGGTCCGGTTCTGCACCGGCTCCCCGTTCACCCAGCGCGCGCTCAGGGAGTTGTTCGCCCACACCCCGTACGCACCCATGGTGGTCCTCTGATGATCCATGAGGGCGCGGGTGGTGGCCGGGCTGACCAGCACCGCACCGGCGTCGTCGAGCGTCTGCCACGGGTTGTACGCCACCGACGACGCGATACCCAGCGGCGTGAGGATCCGGTGGTGGGCGTCCATCGCCTGCCGCAGCGCGTCCTGATCCTTGGCGTCGGTGTATCCGGCGTCACGCGCCTGGCCCCGGTTGGCCGCCACCCCGAGCTGCTTGACACACGGTTCGGCATAGATCGTGCAGGTGGCCGACACGGTCACTTCCGCCCACCGGGGCCGCCCGTCCAGCTCATCGGCCAGCGCGGTCAGCAGACCTTCGTACGCGCCGAGGAACTCGGGCTGCCACCACTGCGGGACGGTGTATTTCTTCGTGATGTCCTCCGGGTCCACCCACTCGGTCAGCGGCCCGTCGTCGAGGTGCAGCGCCCAGTCCGGCGACTCGGCCCCCGCGACCAGGCGCAGTTTCAGGAACGGGTAGCCCGGGGCGACCGCTTCCGCCCGGTCCAGCGCGTCGGTGGCCGCCTTGCTCAGGCTCGCACCCGGCGTGAGCTGGGCGTCTTTCCACGACAGCCGCAGCACCAGTCCACGCAGCCGGGCCTGGTTGGCCGGGCGCACCAGGTGATCCTCACGCGCCAGCAGCCCCGCCACCCGCCCGCGCGGCGACGGTGGCGGTTCGGCCGCAGCCGTCGGCCCACCTCCCAGTCCGGCCCCCGCAAGCGGAAGTCCAGCAGCAAGTTTGAGCAACCCACGACGGCGCATGCCCGGCACGCTACCAGTCCACAGCAGACGGTCGCCCGCCCGGCGAATCTGTCGTACCCGGCTCCTAACGTGCCCTCATGACTCAACGGTGCCCCCGGTGCGGCAGACTCGTGGATCCCAGCGTCTTTCTCGATCCTTCCGGCAAGCGCTTGAAATCGTGCCGCCCTTGCCGAGACACAGCGCGCGACTTCAATCGACTGTTGCGCGAACGCATCGGCCCCGCGGGCGTGCGAGCAGCGAACCTGCGCGAGAAGTACGGAATCTCGGTCGAGGACTACGACCGGATGCGAGCCGGCCAGCGTTACAGGTGTGCCATTTGCGGCCGGCACGAGGATGACCTGCCGGCCAGCAAGGCAGGACGCCCGCGACTGGATGGGCTGCCCACCGCGATCGCGTTCAAGCTCGTCGTCGACCACTGCCACGACACCGGCCGCGTCCGTGGACTGCTCTGCGTCGGCTGCAACGCGGCAATCGGCCACTTCCGCCACGACGAAGCTACCGTCCGCGCAGCGCTTGCCTATCTCGCGATTCCATACCCTACTGGTAGGGATACCGCATAGCAGTCATTATGGTGTACCCGAAGTTATGTCCGTTTTCGGTTTACTGGATTGCCGGTATTAATAATCCAGTAATTCGAGCAGGGGAGGACGCCGCGCCCGCGATTCCAGTCGGACACGCGACGCTAACCTTGGGCCGTGCCGCCTTCGCTGAAGCCTGTCGATCCCGTCGAAGCATTGCCCGACCCGGGTGAGGCGGGCACGCTCGACGCGCTCGTCGAACGGCTGCGGGCGCTGAAACGCAGAACCGGCGACCCGTCGTACGAAACCATCACCGCCCGCCTCAACCAGGGCCGCCCACCCAGTGAGCACGCCCGCAAGAACACCGTGGCCGACTGTTTCCGACCGGGCCGCCGCCGCTTGAACGCCGCGCTCGTGGTCGCCGTCGTCGAAGTCCTGCACCCGGACCCCGGATACGCCGAGCGGTGGCGCCAGGCACTCCGCGTGATCCGCGGCGAGGCCCAGGCCGCCTCACAGGTCCGCGTGCACAACCGGCTGCCCGACGACCTGCCCACCTTCACCGGCCGCACCGCCGAACTCGACCGGATCCTCCCCGCGGCCACCGGCGAAGAACCGGTCGTCGTCGCCGTCGAAGGCATGGCCGGGGTCGGCAAGACCCAGCTCGCCGTCCACGCCGGCCACCTGCTCACCAACCACCACCGCTTCGACACGGTCCTCTACGTCGACCTGCGCGGCTTCCACCCCGACCCGGCCCTGCCACCGGCCGACCCGGCCGCCACCCTCGACGGATTCCTGCGGCTGCTCGGCGTGCCGGGCCAGAGCATCCCGTACGACCTGCAGGCCCGTTCCGCCGCCTTCCAAGAACGCCTCGCCACCGGTCGTGCCCTGGTGGTGCTGGACAACGCCGCCGGCACCGATCAGATCCGGCCGCTGCTGCCGGACACCCCGGGAAGCCTCACCCTGATCACCAGCCGCCGCGGCCTGACCGCCCTGCCCGGCGCCCAGCACGTCGTCGTCGACGTGTTCGACACCACCGACGCGATGCAACTGCTGGCCCACGCGGCCCCGCACACCCCGCCCGGGCCGGACCCGTCGGCCGCGGCCCGCATCGCCGAACGCTGCGGCTACCTGCCGCTGGCCCTCGAAGTGGTCACCGGGCACATGCGCGCCCGGCCCGGCTGGACCCTGACCGACCACGCCGACCGCCTCGACGAACGCCACCACAACCGGCGCCTCGACAGCGGCGTCGAACTCGCCCTCGACCTGACATACCAGGACCTGCCCGCCGACCGGCAACGCGCGCTGCGCCTGCTCGCCCTGCACCCCGGACCCGACCTCGACGCGTACGCGGTGTCCGCGCTCACCGGCGGCGACCAGCCCGGCTCCGACGAACTGCTGCGGCAGCTGCACGCCGACCACCTGCTGCAGCAACCCGCCCCGCAGCGCTACACCCTGCACGACCTCGTCCGCGCCCACGCCATCACCCGGGCCGTCGACGAGGAACCACCACCGCAACGCCGGGCCGCGCTGACCCGGCTGTTCGACCACTACCTGGCCACCGCCGCCGTGGCCATGGACACCCTGTTCCGGGCCGAAGCGGCCCGCCGGCCCCGGGTCGCGGCGCCGCGGGTGGCCGACCCGTCGCTGACGCAACCCCAAGCCGCCCACGCGTGGCTCGACAGTGAACTGCCCGCGCTGCTGGCCGTCGCCGGCCACGCCGCCGAGCACGGCTGGCCCGGCCACACCACCATGCTGTCGGCCACCCTCTACCGCTACCTCAGCAGCGGCTACCCGTTCGCCGCGCTGACCCTGCACCAGCACGCACGCCAGGCCGCCCTGAGCACGGGCGACGTGGCCGCCCACGCCGGCGCCTGCCTCGGCCTGGGCGTCGCCCACCTGCAACTGGGCCGGCCCGCCCCGGCCGCCGAACAGCTACGCCGGGCCGGGGAGCTCTACCAGCAGGCCGGTGACCCCGCCGGTCAGGCCCGGGCCCTGGCCAACCTCGGCATCATCGACCAGCGGCAGGGCCGCTACCGGGAAGCCGCCGAGCACGTCCGGCACGCCTCCCAGCTCTACCGGCAGGCCGCCGACGAGGTCGGCGAGGCCGCGTCGCTGCTCACCCTCGGCGCGATCGACCAGAACCTCGACCAGAACGAGTCCGCCGCCGACCACCTGCGGCAGGCGCTGACCCTGTTCCGGCGGCTCGACTACCCCGCCGGGGAAGCCGCCGCACTCAACAGCCTCGGCCTGGTCGAAGGCCGGACCGGGCGGCACACGTCCGCCACCGAGAACCTCGGCCGCGCCCTGACCCTCTACCGGCAGATCGGCAACCGCACCGGCGAGGCGTCGGTCCTGGACAGCCTCGGCACCGTGCACACCCGGATGGGCGACTGGGAACAAGCCACCACCCTGCACCGGCAGTCCCTGGCCATCCTCGACGACATCGGCGAACGACACGGCGAGGCCGACGCCCGCAACGGTCTCGGCGAGGCCGCCCGCGCCGCCGGCCACCTCGACGAGGCCGTCGAACATCACACGGCCGCCCTCACGACGGCCGAGGCGCTGGGCCAGCGCGACCAGCAGGCCCGCGCCCACACCGGCCTCGGCTACACCACCCACGACCTGGGCGACCAGCCCCGCGCCGAACACCACCTCACCCGAGCGGTCGAGCTCTACACCGAGCTGGGCATGCCCCGGGCCGACGAGATCCGGGCGTTCCTCAGCGCCCAACCTTGAAGAAGCGGATCGGGCCCGCCCGGAGCCTGACTTGGGGTGCCGGCGCGGGCACCCGACGGGAAGCCCGCGCCGATCCGCTTCTGCTCAGCCGGTCCGCCTGATCTCCTCCAGACGGCGCCGCAACAGAGCACGTTCCGGGTCGGTGCCAGCCAGATCCAAGGCTTTCCCGTACGCGGTGACGGCCTCACCGCTGCGCCCGGCGCGCTGCAGCAGGTCAGCCCGGGCGGCGTGGAAAGGCGCGTAATCCCGTAAACGGTCGTCGTCGCTCAAGGCGTCTATATAGGTGAGACCAGCGACCGCGCCGTCCCGCATCGCCATGGCGGCGGCCCGGTTCACGGCCACGACCGGAGACGGGGTGAGGGTGTGCAACACGTCGTAAAGGGCCACGATCTGCGCCCAGTCGGTGGTGTCCACGGTGACGGCCTCGTCGTGCAGGGCCGCGATCGCCGCCTGCACACCGTAGGGCCCGGGCGGGCCGCCGATCAGCGCCTGCGGCACCAGCGACAACCCCTCTTCGATCATCAGTGCGTCCCACCGCCCCCGGTCCTGCTCCTCGAGCAGCGCCGGCGAGCCGTCCGGGCCGGTCCGCGCCTCCCAACGGGCATGCACCAGCAGCATCAACGCGAGCAGCCCGGTGACCTCCCTCTCGGCCGGCAGCAACCGCCGGAGCACCCGCACCAGCCGCACCGCCTCGTCGGCCAGGTCACCGCGCTGCGCCACATACCCCTCGGTGAAAATCGAATACAGGGTCTGCAACACCCCCGGCAACCGCTGCGGCAACTCGTCCGCCCCCGGCACCCGGAACGGGATCCGCGCCTGGTGGATCTTCTTCTTGGCCCGCACGATCCGCTGCGCCATCGTCGCCGCCGGCACCAGATAGGCCCGCGCCACCTCGGCCGTGGTCAGCCCGGCCAGGCAACGCAACGTCAACGCACCCCGCGCGTCCTCCGGCAACGCCGGATGAGCGCACGTGAAGAACAACTGCAACCGGTCGTCGGGGAACTCGGCGCCCTCCGGCATCTCGGTCACCGTGTCCACGTGCACCAGCGCCAGCTTCGCCGCATAGGTGCGGTCCCGCCGCAACCGGTCCACAGCCTTACGCCGCGCCGTCGCCATCAGCCACGCCCCGGGCCGCTCCGGCACCCCCTCGACCGGCCAGTGCACCAGCGCCGCCTCGATCGCCGCCGACGTCACCTCCTCGGCCAGGTCGAGGTCACCGAAGCGTCGCACCAGGGCAGCCAGGAGCCGGCCGTGCTCCTCCCGGAACACGGCCTCCACAGCGTCCCCGGCTGTCACCGCGCGTCCCCGATGCCCGCGCTCACGCCCATCGCCTTCCAGCCTCGTCCCGTCCCGTCGCGGTGCCGCCCGCGCGTATCGCCCCACGGCTTCGTCCCGGCGCTGTGCCGGTCAGGAACGTCGCCCCACGGCTTCGTCCCGGTTCAGTGCGGCTCACGCGCATCGCTCCACCGATTTGTCGCGGCGCGGTGCTGGTCACGGGCGTCGCCCCACGGCTTCGTCCCGGCTCGGTGGGGTTCACGCGCATCGCTCCACCGATTTGTCCCGGCGCGGTGCCGGTCACGGGCATCGACCCACAGCTTTGTTCCTGCTCGGTGCTGCTCACGCGCCGAAGTCGGCGACCGGCCGCACCACCACCGAGCCGCCGCCCCACGAACCTGGGCAGCGGGCCGCCCAGTCCAGCGCCACGTCCAGGTCGGGCACGTCGATGACGTAGAACCCGCCCAGCACCTCCCGCGTCTCGGCGAACGGCCCGTCCACCACCGTGCGGGTGCCGTCACCCGCGACCTTCACGGTGGTGGCCGTGACCAGGTCGGCCAGCGACTCACCCGACACGAAGATCCCCGCATCCTGCACGGCCTTGTCGAAGTTCTGCCAGTCCTGAACGTCGCACCCCTCGTTCACCCCGTCCTCAGAGACGGCCCCGGCGTGGATGAGCAGCATGTACTTCACGGTGGTCCTCCTGTTGGCCCCGTGCGGCCCGGTGCCGCACTTCATCACGACGTTCGGGACCGACCCGCATCGACATCCCGCCCCAATTTTTCCCGAACTTTCTCGCCCGCCCACCACAGCCTCGCTGTGCCGGGCCGCAGACCCGGACGTCACCGGGACCGGCTACGACCCTGGCGGATGGCAGCGGGGCGCCGCGTTGTCCGGGGATCTCAGGGCCAACCGGCCGATCAGCATCAGCGCCTGGCTGAAGGCTGGTGGGGGATGTCGAGGAACACAACGCCCAGCAGGCGCCCGGGCGGCTTCAACCTTGCCGATCGGACGGCGCTTGCGGGTGGGCGGTTGACGTCGACAGGCCTGAACATCCCGCGGCGTGGCGACCACAACGGCGTGTCACACCCGGCGCGTCACGTGCAGCAGATACTCCTTGCGGTCCAGCGGGTTGTGGTCGGTGCGCGGGCGAGATGGCGGTGGGCCGTTACGTACGGGCTCGTAGCGGTCGAACACGCTCTCCAGCAAACCCTCACCGCGGGTCAGGCCCGGCAGACGACGCTGGAACTCGTGAACTCCCGCCGCCGGCAGCTCACCCTCCAGCACCGCCGGCCCGGTCGCCAACGGGATGCCGCCCAGCTTCGCCAGCAACGGCAAGACCTGCGGCAATGTGTCACCCGGAAGCTCCGCCCGGAACGAGTGCACCGGCTCGAGCACCGTCGTCCCGGCCCGCCGCAGCGCCTCCATCACCACCAGCGGAGTGAGGTTGCGGAAGTCACCCGCCGTACTGGACATGCTCTTGTCGAACACCGCGTGAGCGTGACTCTGCCGCGCCCAGTAACCGTTCCGGATCAACGTCACGTGATAGTCGCGGACCGGCCACCCCCGCAGACCCTGCCGCAACGTCTCGTGCACCGTCTCCTCGACCGCCTTGAAGAACGCCGCCGGCATCGACCCCGGCTCGACCCCCAACCCGAACGTCCCCGAACCCGGCTCGACACGCAGACCCACCGTGGCCAGGAAAGGATTGCCCCCGGCCTTGATCAGCTCGACGTGCTCGCCCACACCGGCCGGCCGCTCCACACACAACGTGACAGTCTCCCGGAACGCCACCCGCAGCCCGTACTGCTCGGCCAGCGTCGCCTGGATGACCTCCTTCTGCACCTCGCCGTAGAGCGACACATGCAGCTCGTGACGGGCCTCGTCCCGACGCAGCGCAATCAGCGGATCTTGCTCGGCCAGCTCCGTCAGCGCCGCGAACAACGCCCCACGATCCGGCCCGCACGACGCGACCACCGCGGTCTCCAGGCTGGGCGGCGCGAAATGCGCCGGGTGCGCTTGCTGACGCCGTACGCCGACCGGGTCCCCGATCTTGATCTTCGACAGCCCCCGCAACCGGCCGATCCGCCCACCCTCGATCCGCCGCCGCGCCACGACACCCCCGTCGGCGAACACGTCGATGCCGGTGACCCGCTCGCCGCCCACCACGTCACGCACCCGCAGCTCACCCGCGAACATGCGCACGTAGGCCAGCTTCTCGCCCGCCGGCCCGCGCTCCACCTTGAAGACGGTCCCGCTGAACGTCCGGGAGTTATCCACATTCCCGGGTTGTCCACAGGCCCCCGGCAGAGATCGCGGTTTCCCGCCACCATGAAGGGCAGCGGAAGGCCCCCGCGCAGGGGCAGACGCCTCTCCGCTCTTGTCGTCGTCGTCATCGCTGCCGTCGGAAGGAGCCCGATCGGAAGAGCCATCAGAGAAAGCCACCACCGAACCGGCGGCACACACGTCAGGCCCCGGCTCGAGGCCCGCGGTCTCGACGCCACAGTTCGACACCGGCCCCATCGCGTCGTCGATGCCGGGCGCGCACACTTCAGCCGGGCCGGCGCCGACGGGCTCGCGAGCGGGCGGCAAGGACGTGGCTCCTGCTTCGTCGGTGCCGGATGGGCGCGCATCGGTCGGGCCCGCGCTGTGGACGCCGCCCGGCGTGCAAACATCGCCCTCGTCGGTGCTGCGGATGCGGCCGGGTGTGTGGGCATCAACCCGCCCGGCACCAAGAACACCGCCGGGCGCGCACGCTTCGGCCCGGCAGGTGCCGTCGAACCCGCCGGGAGGGCGCGCTTCGGTTGGGCCCGCGCTGTCGACGCCGCCGGGCGCACAGACGTCGCCCGCGTCGGAGTTGTGAACGCTGGCGGGCTCCGGGGTGGGGAGCAGGGACGTGATGCCTGTTATCAGGTCGTCGATGCCCGCGCCGGTGACGGCGGAACCGAAGTAGACGGGGTGCACCCGGTCGTGGGCCCGGAACGGTGGGGGCCGGCGGTCCTCGACCAGGGCCGCCAGCACCTGATCGTCGTGGTCGGCCAAGCGCAGCCAATCGGGGGCGGCCGTTACCGCGGCCGCGCGGGTGCCCAGGTCGGCGACGCGGCTCATCGGCAGCAGGGCGGGGCTCAGACGGGCGGCGATCTCGTCCAGCACGCCGGTGAAACGGGCACCCGCGCGGTCGACCTTGTTCACGAAGATCAGGGTGGGGATGCGCAGGCGGTGCAGGGTCCGGGCCAGGATGCGGGTCTGCGCCTGCACCCCCTCGACGGCCGACACCACCAGGACGGCGCCGTCGAGGACGTCCAGGACACGTTCCACCTCGGCGATGAAGTCGGGATGGCCAGGAGTGTCGATCAGGTTGACGGTGGTGCCGCGCAGACGGAACGACACCACCGCCGCCTTGATGGTGATGCCACGGCGGCGTTCCAGATCGAGCGTGTCCGTGCGGGTGTTGCCCTCGTCCACACTGCCGAGCGTGTCGGTGACACCCGCGGTGTGCAGGAGGCGTTCGGTGAGACTGGTCTTACCAGCGTCGACGTGCGCCACAATTCCGAGATTGAGCAGGGGCATGCGCCATGTCCTTCGACAGCAAACGGATTCGGGTCGGCTGGGACACGAACGCAGCTCGCATGCTCATTTCTCCTTCTCAACAGTCACCGGCGACAACCGGGACAAGCACATTCCACCTGTGAACCGGTAGGCAGCCGGGATCAGCGCGCTCTGAGGTCACTGGCGCCTCGACCGGCGCCAACCGGGTTGGGACGCGGTCAGGGCGCAGACCAGACGGCCGACCCGACTTCGGACGGCATGTTCCGAGATCACCGCGGCGCCATACACGGGTGGATAGTCGACGCCGCGAACAACCACCAGAGCCGGCCGCGAAGGCAGGAACGGCCTACTGGCGGGAAGCCTCCCGGCGGCCCCGCTTGCCCAACGGCACCTCGGCCATGTCGACGGCCTGCACCGTCACGTTCTTGATCGGATAACCCCGCTCGGCCATCCACTCCTCCGCCTTGATCTGCGCCCGCACCGCCGCCTGCGGCACCTCGTCGGCGTCGGCGGCCTCCTCGGCGAACCGGAACGTGAAGAACGGACGCCCCGGCAGGTCGTAGGCCAGATAACCCTCGGCGGTGTACTGCGTGTTCATGAAATCGTGCTCACCGGCCACCGCCACGAGCGACGCCATCTGAGCCTCGCTCAAACCGTCGAAACTGCCACGCACGGTCACCCGCACAGCCCGGCTCATCCACATCCCCTTCATCCGAACACCACCCCGCGCAGGAGGCCGAACACGACCCCACGCAAGAGGCCGACAACGACCCCGGACGAGAACCGAACACGACCCGGCCACGGCCGAACGACCCCGCAGCAGGACCGACGGCCAGTATCAACCAACCCCGGACCCGGGCGAAACCGGATTAATCACGGCCACCCGATGTCATCGAGAAACTCGTCGATCGCGACCACCACCCGCGCCAGCACCGCGATCGTGTCCGTCAACGGCCCCGGAACATACATCCCGTGATTCGCCGCCGGCACCTCCACCACGTACGGGGAAAGCTCCTGCGCCAAAGCCCGATCCCACAACGGATCAGCCGTCCCACCCACCAGCAGGAACGGCGCCGTCGCCCGGCCCAACGCCGCCGGCACCCACGGAACCGTCAACACCGGCGTCAACCACACCGCCGGCAGACTCCGCTCCGCCGCCAACCCCGCCGCGAAAGACCCCAACGACTTGCCGATCAGCAACGGCTGCCCACCCAGACCATCGAGCACCGGCGCCACCTCGGAACACACCCACGACTCCACCGCCGGCTCGAACAACTCCCGCGGACGCTCACCAACCCAATCGTGACGGTGCACGGTGGCGCCCCGAAAATGCGGCACGTCACCCGCATACTCCAGCAGACCCGCGGAACTACCGTTCCGACCCCCGGGAATCACCACAGCATCGGCCATGCGCAGACGCTAACCGGGCTGGAACCGGAACGCGATGCCTCGCGGATCACCAACATCCGACAACCCCGCCACCTCGGTGAACCCCGCCAGCCGCGCCAACGCCGCCGACGCCGAATCCACCCCGCTGAGCTGCACCGTCACACCCCGGAAACCCAGCCAAGCCTCCACCGCGAACTCATCGGGCCCCAACCCGTCGAGATCACCCGACACGGTGGCCACCACCCGGATCCGCTCACCGTCCTGCTCGGCCACCCGCACCACCACCCGGTCGAACCGGTGATGACCCCGCAACCGCACCGACGCCTCAGCCGGCTCCGCGAACGACCCGCTCGACACCTCGAGCCCCGCCACCGCCCGCCAATCCGGCACTTCCAGCGGCAACCAGTCAAGATCCAACGTCGCCGACTCACCGTCAACCGGCGCCAACGGCACCACACACGTCCAGGTCAGAGCCGGAGCCACCCCGATCACCGGGTTGTCGAACAGCAGCCCCGACCAACCGCCACCCTCGACGGCGATCAGCGCGCGAGCCTCCAGCCCGCCCTTCTCGTCAGCCACGGCCGGGAGTTTGCCACAACCCCCCGACAAATCAACGCACGGCCACCGTCAGCAGATGACTGCTCGCCCCCAACAGGCTCGGCTCCTCCTCGACCCTCCGCAACATCTCCAGCAGAAGCGAAGGCTCATCCAGAAAATCCGCCAGCGCCGACGAACTCATCCACAACGGACCCTCCACCGACACCACCCGCGACAACCGCAACCCCGCATCGGCCACCTCACCCGCCGTCTCCTCCGGCCGGTGGAAATACGCACTCGTGAACCACCGCGGCACCCCACCCGGATTGCTGTGCCGCCCATCCGCCAGGGCCTGCTCCACCACCGGCCGGAACTCCGGATCCCGATAGAACCCCTTCACGAACCCGTCGAACATCGAAGCGAACCGGCTGATCGTCGCCGCCACCACCAAACCACCCGGACGCACCACCCGAGCCGCCTCCCGCCACGCCGCCACCCGCTCCGACCGGTCCTGCAGGTGATACAACGGCCCGAACAACAACACGGCATCCGCGCTCGCATCCTCCGCCGGCAGATCACGGGCATCACCCCGTACGGCCGAAACGCCCGGCAAAGCCCCCGCCACCGCGACATGCTCACCCACCGGATCCACCACCGTCACCCGATAACCGGCCTCCGCGAGCGGCTTCGCATAAACCCCGGTCGCCCCACCCACATCGAGCACATCGGCCGGCGCCTCCGGAAGAGCACGGACCAGAACATCCCACGTACGCAGGAACTCCAGCCGCCCCGCCCCCGCCGACAACCGGTCCCGCTCGCCGCCACGCAGGTAATAGTCGAGAATCTCCCGTTGCACCATGCCGCCGATCGTCCGATCCCGCCGACAAACCCGACAACCCATTTCCCGTACGGAGCTCCCATGCACCCACTCGGCTCAGGCATGGAAGGCGTCGTGCACGCTCTCGACGACACCCGCGTGGCCAAAACCTGGCACCACGCGTCCGTCCCCGAACTGCGCCGCCTCGCCCGCTTCTACGACGAGCTCGACACCGGACGGTTCTCGTTCGCCGTCCCCCGCATCCTCGACATCACCGAGCAGGACCGCCGGCTCGTCACCATCGAACGCCGCCTCACCGGAACCCCCGGACAGGCCACCGCCGACACCATGCTCGACATCCTCGCCGAACTCGCCGCCTCCGGTCCCGTACCCACGGCTCGAGAGCTGGCCGTCCCGTTCCAGGGCAACACTTTCCCCGAGGCCCTGGCCGCCCACGCCGCCTCCCGCGTCACCCCCGTCCTGCGAGCGGCCGTCGACAACCTCGAAACCAAAGTCCAGGCCCTCCGCGTACGCCTCCCCGAGCGCGACACCGGCCGGCGTTCCGTCATCCACGGCGACCTGGTGCCCGCCAACGTCCTCACCGACCACGCCGGCCGTCCCACCGCCGTGCTCGACTGGGGTTTCCTCACCACCGAGGGCGACCCGGCTTTCGAGGCCGCCGTCACCGCCGCGATCTACGACATGTACGGCCCGGCCGCCCTGGAAACCGAACTCGACCTGCTGACCCGCTGCGAACAACGCTTCGGCTACGACCGCACGACGCTGCTGCTCTACCGGGCTGCGTACTCCGTCATCACCGCCACCGCCTACGACCCGACCGGCCAGGACGGTCACTTCGCGTGGTGCGCCGCGGCCCTGAACCGGCCCGACGTGGTCCAGGCTCTTCTCTTTTAGTCGAGGTCAGGGAGCGGCCCGCAGGGTCGCTCTTCCTTCTGGTGCTCTTGATCTCTGCGCGTAAGGCATCCTAGGAAGATAGGATGTTAGGAACGCGATGGGTGAGACGGCGGGGATTGGCGGCCGCGCCCCGAGTGGTCGCCGGGTCTTCGAAGAGCTGAGCGCCCGGCTCACCGGCAGCCTCGCGTCCCGCGCCATTTCGGTGCGCTCCGCCGGGTCAGGATTGTGGCTCCGCCACTCGACGACCACAGCCGACGCGGCGGGATCCCGCGTGACCAACACTCACAGCCGCGGAAAGGGAACGTTGGCGAGGCGCGCGAACGGGAATGCCACGAGCGCCGGAAGGTCCGGTCGCCAGGAGTGGGTGATGCCCAGGTCAGGGGTGCCGGAGGCCGGGACCGTAAGCTGCCGCGGTGATCAAGCGGGGATGGCTGGCCGGGCCGATGGTGGCGGCCCTTGTCATGGTCGGTGGCTGCGGCCCGGGACAGGCGATGAGCGTGCCCGAGGGATGCGAACCCGAGGCGGCCGGCGTCACCTGGTCGGCGCCCGGGAGCGAGTTCGTGCTGACCCAGGTCAGTCTCTTCGGGCCGGAGGACCGCACGGTCGGCGCCGAGGGCCAGAACAAGCGGGACGAGCCGTTCCGCCCGTCCATCGAGGGCGTGGACGCACCGGACTCCTGGCTCGCCGCCCTCGCCACCGATCTGGCGCGGCAGAGCAGGAAGGCGGCCTACGCCACGCCGCCCGAGCCCGCGGCCGACGGCACCGGGTTCGGTTTCGGCGGGGACGACGCCGACCACAGCATCGTCTACACCGGTGTCGAACGCCTCGACGCCGGGTTCGAGGTGGCCTGCTCCCCCACCGTCCGGGGCACCTTCCACACCTGGACGGACACCCGGATCGGCGGCGTGGCCTGTGCCTACAGCGACGGCGTCGAGCTCACCGCGTACGACCGCCTGGCCCTGAAGTTCTGCCCGACACCGGTCACGGCGCCGCCCAGCGCTACTAGTGCTGGATGAGGAAACTGTCCACGGCGTCGAGGATGAAGACACTCGGGTCACCGCCGCGGTCCTTGATGTCGAGCATCTCCCGCAGGTGGCTCGTGGTCAGGAACAGAATGACCTTCTTCTCCTGGTTGAACACCATTTGCGGCGCCGCAGAGTCGACTCGTGCGGCGGCTTGTTGCAGACGCCGCAGCAGCCCGTCGACGCCGGCGGTGACCTCGACCGGCGGCTGACCGCCGACGGGACCGCGCAGAACTCGATGACGGCCGGCACGATGTCGACCCCGCGGCGTTCCAGGGAGCGGGTCAGGTAAGTCGTCCAGCAGGGGCGTCTTGACGCTGTTGGGCGAGAGCACGGCCACCAGCACGTCCCCGGCGGCGTCCGGCAGCATGTCCGACACCTCGGCCGTGACCCGCACATCGGCTGCGCCGAGTTCCGCCGCCAGCCGCTCGATCGCCGCGCGGTCGTCGTCCACCCCGTTGCGGTCCCGGATGACCTCGGCCATTCGGGCGGCGAGAGTGCCGTGCGACGTCAGATAGAGCGGCCCGGCGTGCGTGCCCCTCCTCGAGCACCAGGCCGAGCAGGTGCGCGATCACGGCCGACCGGCCCGTGCCCGGCGTCAGCACCACGCTCATCCGGCGATGGCCCTCGGCGATCGCGGCCTCGATGGCGGCGAGGGCCTCGTTCTGATGCGGGCGCAGTCCGGGAGCCAGGCCGATCTCGCGGCCGTCGGGGGTCAGCGCCGGTGGATGCCCGGCCGCTTCCCGGCGCGGCTCCCCGCGGAGTTCCCCGGTCTTGCGCGCCGGCTCCTGGAGAGCTTCCTCGGCGTGTGCGGGGCGCGCGGCCGCCGGAGGACTGCTCCGCAGATCGGGCGGCGCAGCACCCCCTCGTCGAGGATCGCCCAGATGAACGGCCCGTCGGGCTGGTTCAGACGCCGTAGAGCGTGAGCAGGTCGGCGATGTCCCGTTCCTTGAAGCCGATGCGACCCAGCTCCATGCGGGTGATCTTCGACTCGGACGCGCGGATGCGGTAACCGGCCTCCGCGCGGCTCAGGCCCCGGGTCAGCCGCAGATCACGCAGCCGGACCCCGAGCTGGATGCGGCGGACGGTGGAGCTGCCGCTGAACGTGTCTCCACTCACCTCGCCACTCCACTGTGGTCACCGGTCGCGTCAGCATAGCGGTCCGGCCGGGTCAGGGAACCGCCTACAGCGGCAGCAGATCGGTCAGGCGGTTGACGGTCACCGTGGGCCGCACGCCGGGCGGCAGGACAGCGCAACCGCTGCGGTCGACAAAGGCGGTCGCGATGCCGAGTTCCTGCGCCCCGATGAGGTCGGACGCCGGCGAATCACCCACGTGGATCACCTCCGCCGCCGTAAGGCCGAGCAGCGACAACGCCATCTCGAAAGGCTCCGGCCGGGGTTTGTAGGCGCGGGCGTCCTCGCTCGTCACCACGTGGTCGACGGTCACGCCCAACGAGGCCAGCAAACCAACCAGATGGTTGCGGTCGGCGTCCGAAACGAGGCACACGGGCACCGACAGCGCGGCCAGGAAAGGCGCGGCGTCGGGGAACAACGCGGCCGGGGGAACCGGGCGCGGCGGCAGCACGAACCCGAAGTGGGCGGCCGTCAGCGCGAGGGACGCCGATTCCAGGTCGGCCAGCGTACGGAAGCCGACACCGTGCGCGCCGTCGGCGGCGGCCCACAGGTGGGACTCCCAGACCTGGGCGACCGAAGCGGCTGGTACACCGGCCAGATCAGCGAGCTGCGAGACGTACGGGGAATCGTCGTCGACCACAAGTGTGCCGAACACGTCAAGCAGAATCGCTTTGTACACGCCCGGATCCTAGGGCACGGTAAGGCGATGAAGACCTTCACGGAGGCGACCGCGCTGGTCGCCGGCGACGGGGCCCTGGAGGCCGACCTCGACCCGCAGTGGGCGGTCGGGGACAAGCTGCACGGCGGCTACATCATGGCCCTGCTGGGCCGGGCCGTGGCACGCAGCGCCGAGCTCCCCCACCTGGTGTCGATGAGCGCGACGTTCCTGCGCCCACCCGCCCCCGGGCGGGCCACCGTCACCGTCGAGCCGCTGCGCTCCGGGCGTACGGCCGGCATGTTCCGGGCCCGCCTCGAGCAGGAGGGCGTTCCGTGCGCCGAGGCGCTGGTCACCCAGGGTGTGCTCGACGATGCGGCGCCGTGGTGGGGCCGGGCCAAACCGCCGGCGCTGCCGCCCGAGGAGGAGTGCATGCGGCTGCCCAGCGAGGCGCCCGGCTCCCCGTTCCCGGTGCCGCTGCTCGACCTCGTGGAGCACCGCCTCGACCCGGCCTGCCTCGGGTTCGCGGTGGGCCGGCCCGCCCAGGACGGCCGCACCGCAGGGTGGCTGCGGCTCACCGGCGGCGACGACTGGGACCCGCTGAGCCTGCTGATCGCGACCGACCCCGCTCCCCCGATCTCGCTCACCCTGGGCGTGACCGGCTGGGCGCCGACGCTGAGCCTGACCGCTTACGTGCGGCGACTGCCCGCCCCGGGCCCGCTGCGCTTCGTCATGACCTCCAGCGAGATCACGTCGGGGCGCATGGACGAGGTGGTCGAGGTGTGGGACTCGGCCGACACGCTGGTGGCGCAGGCGACCCAGCTGGCCGCCGTCCGGGTCTAGGCTCGGATTTTGTGATCACCGTTGCCCGCCCCGAGGACCGTCCGGCGATTGTCGGCGCCCTCGTGGCCGCGTTCGTGAACGATCCCGTCCTGCGGCACCTGTTCCCGGACGACACGACCTACCCGGCGTACGCGGAAGCCTTTTTCGGGGTCTGCTTCGACAAGCGGGTCGACCGGCGCACCGTCTGGACGATCCAGCAGGGCGCGGCCACCGCGATCTGGGAGCCGCCGGACGTCGACCACCCGTCGGACAACCTGGCCGCCGAGCTGCCCGAGGCCGAGCTCAAACGGGTCCGGCAGTACGACGAGGCCGTGCACGCCGCCCTGCCCGCGGGCCCGTTCTGGTATCTGGGCGTGCTCGGCACCCACCCCGACTTCACGGGCCGCCGCTGGGCCCAGGCCGTCATGCATGCGGGTCTCGACCGGGCCGCCGCCGACGGGCTGCCCGCGGTGCTCGAGACCAGCAACCCGGCCAATGTCGAGTTCTACCGCCGCGCCGGCTGGCAGGTGGTGAACGAGATCAGCGATCCGCTGCCGGTGTGGGTGATGCAGCGCTAGCTGGACGGCCGCCGGCGCAGATCCGCGGTATGGGATCGACCACTTTGCGCACGTCGGACGGGTTCACGGGGTCTCACCGCGAGCGGAGATCGTTTAGGGTTTCCGGGCTGCTTCGCTCAACGGGGGGAAACTTTTGAAGCGCTACGGCTCAGCCCTGCTCGTTCTCACCACGGCCGGTGCCCTGCTGGCCGGCTGCGGTGTGCCGACTGTCGGCATCCGTGCCGTGTCGCCCGCCTCGGGGGCCAGCGGCGCCCCGGCCCCGGACGGGAGCGCGGCCCCCGACCCGGCGACCGACGACGCGACCGAGGTCTTCAAGGCGGCCCTGCGCAAGACCCACAACGCCACCTACAAATACAGCGTGAACAGCCAGCTGCCCGACAAGCAGCGGGTCACCGGCACCGGCGCCTACGACCGGCGCACCAGGAAGATGCAGACCACCATGAAGTACACCGGCGGCGTCAACCCGCACACCACGCAGACCGTGGTGATCGGCGACGACCTCTGGCAGAAGGAGCCCGGCGAGAGCCGCTGGGTGCACCTGGACATGGCCAAGCTCAAGAAGGACAGCTACCTGCGCGTCGACATGACCGACCCGGTCGGGCTGGCCGCGTTCAGCGGCGCGATCAAGACCGTGCGCCGGACCGGCCCGAACACGTTCGCCGGCACGTTCGACCCCAACCCGGCCGACACCGACGAGTTCCTGCCGCTGGGCGCGCCCAGCATCATCGTGTTCAGCATCTTCGGGCCGGATGCCGAGTTCAGCGCCACCACCGACGCCAACGGCTGGGTGACGATCGTCAACGCCAAGATCGTCGCCAAGGAGACGGTCAAGATGACCACGAAGTTCTCCGGTCACGGCCAGTCGTCCGGCATCAAGAAGCCGTCGCGGACCGCGGAGGCGGCCGATTTCTACTACGACTGACCGCGTCGCCGCCCTGCTGCCGCCCGGCGCGCCCCGGGTGGCGGTCGACGGGGTGGACGGCGTCGGCAAGACGACCTTCGCCCGTGAGCTGGCCCGCAGCCTGAACGACCGCGGCCGCCCCGTCGTGCAGGTTTCGGCCGACGACTTTCTCCACCCGGCTCCCGTACGCCATCAGCGCGGTCGCCATTCCCCCGAGGGGTTCTGGCTCGACAGCTACGACTACCCCGCCCTGATCGAGCGGGTGCTGCTGCCCCTGGGCCCCGGCGGTGACCGCCGCTACCACCGCAGCGTGGACACACCCTGCCCCGAGACCGCACCCACCGGCGCCGCGCTGATCGTCGACGGCCTGTTCCTGCACCGCGACGAGCTGCGCGGGCTCTGGGAGTTCACGGTCTTCCTGGAGGCGCCGTTCGAGGTGACCGTGCCGCGGATGGCCGCCCGCGACGGCTCCCACCCCGACCCGGCACATCCCAGCCAGGCCCGCTACGTCGGCGGGCAGCGCCTCTACTTCGCCGCCTGCGACCCGCGGACCAGGGCCGACGTCCTCATCGACCACTCCGACCTGGAAAGTCCGAGAATTCTCCGGGGAGACTGTCGAAATCCGTAGGCCGGCCCCGTTCAGGGGGTGAGAGTGACCAACGAGGAGTGGAGCCGGACATGCCGAAGTACATCCTGATCGTCGATCACCGCCCGGGCGCCGTCGAGACGCCGATGGACGAGTGGAAACCGGCCGACGTACAGGCCCACATGGACTACTACGGCGCGCTGCGCCAGGAACTGCTCGACAGCGGTGAGCTCGTCGACCAGCACGCGCTGACCGGGCCCGAGTTCGCCCGGGAGGTCACCAGCGACGGCGGCCCGCCCGTGGTCACCGACGGCGTGTTCCCCGAATCCAAGGAGTTCCTGGCCGGCTTCCAGATCGTCGAGGTCGTCTCCGAGCAGCGCGCGTTCGAGATCGCCGCCAAGGTGTCGGCCGTGCCGGGGCCGGGCGGGGTGCCGCTGCAGCAGCCGATCGGGGTGCGCCGGGTGATGGACGACTCCGACTTCGAGGCGCTGACCGCCGAGCGGTGAGCGGCCCGGACCGGATCGACGACCTGCTGCGCGCCCTCGCGCCGCAGGTCGTCGGCGTGCTCACCCACCGGTTCGGCGACTTCGAGGCGGCCGAGGACGCGGTGCAGGAAGCCCTGCTGGCGGCGGCCACGCACTGGCCGGTGGACGGCACACCGGAGAACCCGCGCGGCTGGCTGATCCAGACGGCGACGCGCAAGATGCTCGACCAGCTGCGCGGCGAGCAGGCCCGGCGCCGCCGCGAGATCACGGCCGCGCTGCGCGAACCGGCCGGGGCCGCCTACGACCGGGACGACACGCTCGACGTGCTGCTGATGTGCTGCCACCCGGCGCTGGGCGACGCCGCGGCGGTCGCGTTGACCCTGCGGGCGGTCGGCGGGCTGACCACGGCCGAGATCGCGCGGGCGTTCCTGGTGCCCGAGCCGACCATGGGCCAGCGGATCAGCCGGGCCAAGCAGCGCATCCGCGGGGTGCCGTTCGACTCGTCGGCCACCCGGCTGACGGCCGCCCTGCGGGTGCTCTACCTGATCTTCAACGAGGGGTACGCGAGCAGCGGCGACGCCGTGCACCGGGTCGAGCTGTCGGCCGAGGCGATCCGGCTGACCCGGATGGTGTGGCAGCGACGGCCCGAAGACGGCGAGGTGGCCGGGCTGCTGGCGCTGATGCTGCTCACCGACGCGCGCCGCCCGGCCCGCACGGGAACCGGCGGGCAGCTGGTGCCCCTGGCCGAGCAGGACCGATCCCGGTGGGACGCCGACCTGATCAAGGAGGGCACGGCGATCCTCGACGCCGCGTTCCGGCGCGGGCAGGTCGGCGAATACCAGCTGCAGGCGGCCATCGCGGCCCTGCACGATCGCGCGCCCTCGGTGACCGCCACCGACTGGCCGCAGATCGTCGCGCTCTACGGGTTGCTCGAACGGATGACGGCCAGCCCGGTGGTGGCGCTGAACCGGGCGATCGCGGTGGCGATGGTGGACGGGCCGGCCGCGGGTCTCGACCTGGTGGCGGCGCTGGAGGCGCGGCTGGACGGGCATCACCGGGTCGCGGCCACGCGGGCTCACCTGCTCGAACTCGCGGGCGACGACGTGGGGGCGGCCGCCGCCTACCGGGTGGCCGCGGCGGCGACGACCAGCGAGCCGGAGAAGCGGTACCTGACCCTGCGGGCGGCGCGGCTGAACGCCCGTACGGCGGGACCTTGACTTTGACCTTGGGGGAAGGCCCAGCGTGGCGGGTGCCGGTCGCGGTGACCGGCACGAGGAGGATGTCGCTGTGGCTCTGCTGACGATCGGGGCGTTCGCCCGGGCGGCGAGGCTGACCCCGAAGGCGTTGCGGCTCTACGACGAGATGGGCCTGCTGACCCCGGCCGCCGTGGACGCCGAGTCGGCCTACCGCTACTACGACGAGGCGCAGCTCGGGCACGCGCATCTGATCGGCCGGCTGCGCTCGATCGGCATGCCGCTGGAGGAGATCCGCACGGTGTGCTCGCTGCCGCCCGTCGAGGCGGCGGCCGCGGTCGAGGTCTTCTGGCGCCAGGTCCGCGCCGACACGGCCGCCCGGGCGCGACTGACATCCGACCTCGTTCGGCACCTGTCCGGAAAGGACAAGAGCATGAGCGATTTCCTGTACGCGGCGACGACCGACCCCGGCACGACGCGTGACGACAACGAGGACCGTGCGTACGCGGGGCCGGACCTGGTCGCCGTGGCCGACGGCGTCCGCGGACCGTTCGGCGGCGCGGCGGCCGAGGCGGCGATCGACGCCCTGAAGCAGGCGGCGGGCGCCTCGCTCGGGGACCTCGCCGACGCGGTGGAGGCCGGCGACCGGGCGATCCGGGCCCTGTCCCCGGCCGACCAACCGGCGACGACGCTGACCGCGCTGGTGCGCCAGGGGTCCCGGCTGGCGCTGGTGCACGTCGGCGACACCCGCGTCTATCTGCTGCGCAACGGCGGGATGACGCTGCTGACCCAGGACCACACCTGGGTGCAGACCCAGGTCGACCAGGGCAGACTCTCACCGGACGAGGCGGCCGGGCACGAACGGCGGGCCCTGCTCGTGCGGGCCCTGGGCGCGGGTGACGGCGTCGAGGCCGACCTGGCGCTGCGGACGGCGCTGCCCGGCGACCGGTATCTGCTCTGCTCGGACGGCCTGCACACGGTGGTGCCGCGCGCGGACCTGCAGGCGGCTCTGGTCGCGGCGGCCGGCCCTCAACAGGTGGTCGACCGGTTGGTCACCGCCGCCCGCGAGGCCGGCGCGACGGACAACATCGCGTGCGCCGCATATTTCAGCGCTGCTTAACGGTGGCCGAGCACAATTAAATAGACCTTCCCGTACGGGGCTGGGACCGTGACCGGCATGACTCTCCGTGGCCTGTACGTCCCGTTGATCACCCCGTTCGCCGCCGACGGCTCGGTGGCCCTGACCGCTTTGGAACAGCTGGCCCACGACTGCCTGGACGCCGGCGCGACCGGGCTGGTCGCCTTGGGAACCACCGCCGAGCCGTCGGCGCTGTCCCCGGCCGAGCGGTCGTCGGTTCTTGGCCTGCTCACCCGGGTCGCCCGTGATCGCTCGGCCCCGCTGATCGTCGGCGGGGACGAGGTGCCCGCGTCGGCCGCGGCGGCGCTCACCCTGGTGCCGCCGTTCGTGCGGCCGGGCGAGGACGGGGTGGTGGCCTACCTGTCGTCGGTGGCCGCCCGCAGTGCGGTGCCGCTGGTCGTCTACCACGTGCCGTACCGCACCGGGCAGACGCTGTCGGTGGACGCGCTGCGCCGGATCGCGGCCATCGACGGGGTGGCCGGCATCAAGCTGGCCGCGGGCGGGATCGACGCCGACGTGATCGCGCTGATGGCCGACCCGCCGCGCGACTTCGCGATCCTCGGCGGGGACGACGCGTTCATCTCACCGCTGCTGGCGCTGGGCGCGCACGGCGGGATCCTGGCCTCGGCCCACATCGAGACCAGCGCTTACGCGTCCCTGGTCTCGATGTGGGACCCGGCGCTGGGGCACCGGCTGGCCCGGTTGTCGCTGGCCCTGTTCGCCGAGCCCAACCCCACCGTGATCAAGGCCGCGCTGCACGCCGACGGCCGCATCCCGACCGCCGGCGTACGGCTGCCGCTGCTGCCCTACCTGCGTACGCTCAACCAGATCGTCGGGGTCGGGCCGGCCGTCGAGGAGATCTCGTCGAGCGCCACGAACGTGCCGCCGGCCTGACGGAACAGCGGCGTGCCGTCGCCCAGCAGCACCGGGGCGACGAACACCAGGATCTCGTCGAGCAGACCGGCCTCCAGGCACTGGGCGGCCACGTCGGCGCCGAGGACGCAGACGTACTTGTCGCCGGCCGCTTCCTTGGCCGCCTGCACCGCCGTCGACAGGTCGGTGACGAACGTGCTGCCCGGTGTGGCCTGCGCGGGCGGGTTGTGGGTGAGCACGAACTCCGGGCCCGACCACAGGCCGCTGAAGGCGCCCTCCTGGTCGGTGCCGGCGTTCGGGTCGTTGCCGTGGTAGGTGCGGGCCCCCGTGAGCAGAGAGCCGATCTGCTGCCAGAGCCCGTCGGCGACCTCGTGCGGGCCGGTCTCGGGCAGTTTGGTCATCCAGGTCATGTCGCCGTCCGGCCCGGCGATGAAGCCGTCGAGGGACATGGTCGCGGAGTACAGAAGTTTTGCCATGGTCATAACGACGGTAGCGGCGCCGAAAACTCATCGGGCAGCCCGAACACGGCGAACAGCGACGGCGTGTGGAAGGCCGTGATCTCGCTGATCCGGCCGCGCTCCACGGTGACGACCCCGATCCCGAAGCCGGCGTACGCCGGAGCGCCCGGCGGCCTCACGTAGGTGGCCGCCGCCAGCTGGCCGTTGGCCGCGGTCGGCACCACGCGGAACTCCCCCACGTAGTCCGGCCCGTCCGGGTTCCAGCTCAGCGACAGGGCCTCGAGCACCGACGGGCGGCCGAGGAACCATTCCGCGTACGGGGGCATGGTGGTCCGCACGTCCTCGGCGAGCAGCCCGGCCATCTCGTCGAGGTCGCCGCGTTCGACGGCGCTCATGTAGCGCCGCAGCAGCCGCCGGTCCTCGTCGCTGGGCGGTGCGGCCGGCGCCCAGTCCATCCGGCCCGGTGGCAGGTGTTCGCGCAGCGTGGCCCGGGCCCGCTGCAGAGCACTGTTGACCGACGCCACCGTGCCGTCCAACGCGCCCGCCGTCTGCCGGGCGGGCCAGCCGAGCACGTCGTGCAGGATCACCACCGCGCGCTGGCGGGCCGGCAGATGCTGAATGGCGGCGAGGAAGGCCAGCTCGAGCGTCTCCCGGGCGACCGCGGCGGCCTCGGGCTCCTGGTCACGCGGGGCGACGTACAGGTGGTCGGGAAACGGCTGCAGCCAGGTCACCTCGGCCGGCACCGCCCGCGTCTCGTGGAAACTGGCCGACGGCGGCCCCACGTGGTGCGGCAGAACAACCCGCCGCTTCCGGCCGTCGAGGTGGTCGAGGCACGCGTTGGTGGCGATCCGGTAGAGCCAGACCCGCAGCGACGACCGCCCTTCGAAGGTGTCGCGGCCGCGCCAGGCTCGCAGGAACGTCTCCTGCACGAGGTCTTCCGCCTCGTCGAAGGAGCCGAGCATGCGGTAGCAGTGCACGCGCAGCTCACCGCGGTAGCGCTCACCCTCCACTTCCAGATCCACCCGGGCGACGCTACCCGAGCCGCCGCCGGTGGCGGGGGTGGCATCGACCGTGCGCTTCCGGAGCTCGTCAGAGGCCGAGCGGGACCGGCCGGTCGGGCGTCCCGGTCGTGAGCAGTGCCGTCAACGGTGTCACCAGGTCGCGGGGTGAGAACAGCTCGGATCCCTGGTATCCGGTGATCTCCGAGAGGTGCCACCACCGGAACCCGTCCAGCTTCTCCTGGGCGACGAGCTGCTCGTCGGCCACCTCGCCGCGGGGCTGGAAATGAGCCGCGCGGACGAGGAAGTAGTCGTTGACGATGGCGGGTGCACGGTCGACGGCCGCAACTTCCTGGTGCCAGACGTGGGGTGGATCGGCGCCGATCGCCAGACCGGTCTCTTCCAGCAGTTCCCGGCGCAGTGCCGTCAGCGGTTCCTCACCGGGTTCGATGCCGCCGCCGGGGGCCGCCCAGACAGCGGTCGCCGCCGCCGGCACCGCCGGGTGGGGAAAGACGAACCGGCAGAGCAGGATCCGGTCGTCCTCATCCAGGATGACCGCCCGCACAGCGCGGCGCGGACCGGCGGTCACGGCATGCCCGGCAGGTCAACGAGACGGACGATGATCGGCACCGCGGCAGACTACCAACGACCTCACCGGTCAGCTGTCCGCTCCTCGGGTGCGCTCCGGCTGACGGCTCGTACCGGCCTGGCAGGATGGCCGGATGGTCACCGCACCCAAGGATGTGTTGAAGACTTATCTCCAAGGGGCACGCGATGTGCTGCTCTGGAAGCTGGACGGACTTTCCGAGCGTGAGCAGCGGTTGCCGCTCACGCCGACCGGCACCAACCTGCTGGGCCTGGTCAAGCACGCGCTGAACACCGAGGTGATCTACTTCGGCCCTACCTTCGGCCGCACATGGCCCACACCGGACGAACTGGTGTCCCCCGACGACCCTGACCCGCTGGCCGGCTGGTACGCCACCGAGACGGAGACCGCCGCCGGGATCACGGACCTCTACCGTCGCGTCCAGGCGTTCGCCGACGAGACCATCGACACCCTGACACTGGAAACGGTCGGGCACGTCGCCCACTGGGGCGGCGCGGCCGTCACGCTCCACGAGATCATGGTCCACAAGACCGCCGACCTGCAGCGCCACGCCGGCCACGCCGACATCCTCCGCGAGCAGCTCGACGGTTCCGTCGGCCTGCTGCCGCGCCACAGCAACATGCCGTCCGCCACCGACTGGCCGACCCACACCAAGCGGTTGACAGCGATCGCCGACCGATACGACGGACGTCCCACCGGGGTGCCCGCCGACTCGTAGGTGACGCCCGGCGCAGGGTCAGCGCGGTCCGCACCGAGGCGGCGTCGACCTCGGTCGCGCTGGTCACGACAAACGCGATGTCTTGCGCCCGGCCACGAAGGACGGCGTGGGAAGGCTCGATGCCGGCGCGCCGGCCGGCCTCAACGCTCAGCGGATGCGGGCTCAACCAGCATCGGATCACAGGCACGGCCGGGATCAGTCGGCCGGCTCAGCCGAGCCGGCCGCACGCCGGGACCGGATGAGCAGCCCGGCCGCGACCAGCGCGAGCACGAACAGCGCCGCCCCGCCGAGGAACGCGACGCGATACCCGTGGACCCCGGAGTGACCGACCACGGCGGAGACATAGAGGGTGTTGAGCAACTCCGGACCGATCGCGCCGCCCACCTGCTGGGTCGCGCTGATCATCGCGCTGGCCACGCCGGTGTCGGCGGAATCGATGCCGGCCAGGGCGGCGTTGGGCAGCGCCACGAGGAAGAGCCCGAGCCCGGCCCCGGTCAACACCATCGCGGGCAGCACGACCACCAGGTAGCCGGACGAGGCCTGAATCAGGCCGAGCACCAGAGTCCCGGCCAGGGTCACCCCGATACCACCGCTCAGGAGCCGCTTGGTGCCCACGCTGGTGACCAGCGGAGCGCACCGTAGACGCCGAAGGCCCGGGCCCGCTCGGACGCGTCGGTGAAGGTGACCGCGATCAGCGACAGCGCGGCCGGGGCCAGCAGCGCCGCGAAGGCTCCCTGCAGGGCACGCCCGGCGACGCCGAGGGGCTTGCGGGGGGTTTGGGGCTAATCGCTGATCGTGAATACGGCGGCGCTCCGGGTTTCGGCGGTATTACCGCGGGGTTACGTTGCCGCCATGGCGATGAAAGCGCTTTCAAAGGCGACCATCTATCAGGTCGCCCAGCGGGCCGGCGTGTCCATCGCCACCGTGTCGCGTGCGTTGCGCGACTCCGACCTGGTCACGCCCGAGACCCGGGAACGGGTGCATGCCGCCGCCCGGGAGCTTCAGTTCACGCCCAGCCGGCCGGCCCGGTCGCTGGCCGAAGGGCGCCACGCGGCCAACGGCATCGTGTTCCCCGACCTGGTGGGGCCCTACTACGCCGAGGTGGTGCTCGGCTATGAGGCCACCGCGGGCAGCCTCGGCAGCAGCGTGCTGATCCTGGCCACCAACGGCCGCCCGGACGCCGAGGCCGCGGTCCGCGAGCTGGCGGGCCGCGTCGACGGGCTCACCGTCATGGGCCGCACGGTCGGCGACGACGTCGTCCGGGGGATCGCCAGCACAGGGCTGCCGATGGTGCTGCTCGCCCGCGATCCCGTCGACGGCGTGGACACCGTGCGGGCCGGCAACACCAACACCGCCAAGGCCCTGGCCGAGCACCTGCTCGGGCACGGGCACCGGACGATCACGTTTCTCGGCGATCCGGACGGCTCGTCCGACGTCGCCGGGCGTTTCGCGGGCGTCAGAGCGGCGCTCGCGGGAACCGACGCGCTGCTTTCCCTCGTACGGGGAAACGGGCTTGATCTTGACTCTGGGCGCACGGCCGCGCGGCAGATCCTGGCCGACCGGCCCGACGCCGTGGTGTGCGCGAACGACGAGGCCGCGCTCGGTGTGCTGCTGGCGGCCGAGGAAGCCGGTCTGGACGTGCCGCGGGACCTGGCCGTGACCGGCTGGGACGACCTGCTCGCGGCGCGTTTCGCGGGACTCACCACCGTACGGCAGCCGATGCGTGAACTCGGCGCGACGGCCGCCCGCTGGCTGAACCGCCGCATCAACGAACCCCCATTGGAGAACACCGCCGCCCGCCGCCGGATCCTCGCCACCGAGGTGGTGATCCGGCGCAGCTGCGGCGTGCACGAGGAGGTGCATCCATGAGACAACGATGGCTGGCCGTCGCGACGAGCGCGGCCCTGATCGCCGGTGTGACCGCCGGTTGCGGACGCGATTCCGGCGGCGGCGAGGAGTCCGCCAAGGGTGTCGCCGAGGGCAAGGCCACCGGCGAGATCACCGTGTGGGCGATGGGCACCGAGGGCGAGAAGCTGGGCGAGTTCGCCAAGGCCTTCACCGCCGAGAACCCGGACGCCAAAGTGAGCGTGACGGCGGTGCCGTGGGACTCGGCCGGGCAGAAGATCACGAGCGCGATCGCGGCCAAGGCCACCCCGGACGTGTCGATGATCGGCACCACGATGCAGGGCGAGATCGCCAAGACCGGCGCGCTCGACCCGACCCCGACCGACCTGTTCCAGAAAGACTCGTTCTTCCCGGGCGCCTGGGACACCACGGTCGTGGACGACACCCCGTACGGCGTGCCCTGGTATGTCGAGACCCGCGGCATCTTCTATCGCACTGATCTCGCGGAGAAGGCCGGCTACCCGGACGGCCCGAAGACGTGGGACGACCTCAAGGCCATGGCCAAGGCGATGCAGACCAAGGCCGGCGCCAAGTGGGGCATCAACCTGCAGCCGGGCAAGACCGGCAGCTGGCAGTCGATCCTGCCGTTCGGCTGGTCCAATGGCGCCGAGATCGCCTCCGACGACAAGTACACGTTCGACACCCCGCAGATGACCGAGGCGCTGACCTACTACCAGTCCTTCTTCAAGGAGAAGCTGGCCCCGAACGACCTGCCCCAGGGCGCTCTGGAACCGGCCTTCGCCAAGGGTGAGATCGGCGCCTTCATGTCCGGCCCGTGGCACGTCGGGATCCTCAACGAGCAGGGCGTCAAGGGCAAGTTCGCGGTCGCGCCGATGCCGTCCAGGCAGTCGTCGACCTCGTTCATCGGCGGCAGCAACATCGCCGTGTTCAAGGACGCCAAGAACCGCGACGCCGCCTGGAAGTTCATCCAGTGGCTGAGCAAGCCCGAGGTGCAGGCCAAGTGGTACCAGGCGGTCAGCGACCTGCCGGCCGTGCAGTCGGCCTGGGACGACTCGGCGCTGAGCAACGACCCGATGCTCAAGGTGTTCGGCGAGCAGCTCAAGTCGGCCAAGGCGCCGCCCACGTTCCCGTCGTGGACCCAGGTGGCGGCGACCTTCGACACCGAGGCCGAGAAGGTGTGCGTCGGCGGGAGCGACCCCGCGGCCGCGCTGAAGGCGGTGCAGAGCCAGGCTGATTCCATCGGCACCGGATCGTGACGGCCCTCGCCGAGCGGCCGGTGACCGCCGCGCCCGAAGCGATCCGCAAACGGCGGAGAAAATGGACGGGCTGGGCCTTCGCGGCGCCCTTCACGGTCCTGTTCCTCGTGTTCGCGTTGCTGCCCGTGGTGGCCTCGCTGGTCATGAGCGTCACGGACATGAGAGCAACCGATCTGCGTACGCCGCTGGCCGTCGACTTCGTCGGCCTCGACAACTACACGAGGCTGTTCTCCGACGACCTGTTCCTGCGCTCGGCCGTCAACACGCTCGTCTTCGTCGTCATCGGGGTGCCGCTCACGATCGTGGCGGCCCTCGCGGCGGCGAACGGCCTCAACTCGGGCCTGATCCGGTTCCGCGCGGTGTTCCGGGTCGGCTTCTACCTGCCCGTGGTCACCAGCATCGTCGCCATCGCGGTGATCTGGCGGTTCCTGCTCGACCCCGAGGCCGGCCTGGTCGACAACCTGCTCGGCCTGGTCGGCATCCAGGGCCCGAACTGGCTGGGCGACTCCAGCACGTCGCTCGGCTCGATCATCGTGATGGCGGCGTGGCGCAACTTCGGCTCGCTCATGGTGATCTTCCTGGCGGCGCTGCAGGGCATTCCGAACGACCTGTACGAGGCGGCCCGGCTCGACGGGGCGGGGCGGTGGCAGCAGTTCAGCCGCATCACGATCCCGCTCATGCGGCCGGCCCTGCTGTTCGGGGCGGTCATCACCGGCATCGGCTATCTGCAACTGTTCGAGGAGCCGCTGGTCATGACCCAGGGCGGGCCGCTGAGCTCGACCCTGTCGGTGAGCTACCACATCTACAACCAGTTCGGGTTCGGCAACTACGGCTACGCGGCCGCCGCCTCGTACGTGCTGTTCGTCGCCATCGTCGCCCTGTCCGTGCTGCAGTTCCGGCTTCTGGGGAACCGCGATGACTAGAGACCGCGTGGCCAAGATCTCCCTGTACGCGATCCTGTGCGCGGGCCTGCTGGCGGTGGTCGGCCCGTTCCTGTGGATGCTGCTGTCGTCGTTCAAGCCGGAGGCCGACATCCGTTCGGTGCCGCCGACCTGGTGGCCGTCGACGTGGACGCTCGACCACTACCGGGAGCTGTTCGACCGGCTCGACTTCCCGCAGTACTTCGCCAACTCGGCGATCGTGGCCGTGCTGGTGACCGCGGGCAACCTGCTGTTCTGCTCGCTGCTCGGCTACGCCCTGGCCAAGCTCGACTTCCCGGGCCGGCGGGCGCTGTTCCTGACCGTGCTGGGCATGCTCATGGTGCCGGGCATGGTGACCTTCGTGCCGCAGTTCGTGCTGGTCAGCAACATGGGACTCGCCAACACGTACGCGGGCCTGGTGTTGCCGTTCCTGGCCGGCCCGTTCGGGGTGTTCCTGATGCGCCAGTTCCTGCTGTCCATCCCGGACGACCTGATCGAGGCCGCCCGCGTGGACGGCGCCGGCGAGTGGCGGATCTTCTGGCGGGTCGTGCTGCCGCTGTGCAAACCGGCCCTGGCCACGCTGGGGATCCTGACATTCCTGAGCTCGTGGAACAACTTCCTGTGGCCGCTCGTGGTGGCGACCACCGACGACAAGTACACGCTTCCGGTCGCGTTGGCGCTGTATGCCATCGGGCAGAACCGCATCTATTACGGGCTGCTGCTCGCGGGAGCCGTGGTCGTCGTCGTTCCCGTCCTGATCGTGTTCCTGGCGTTGCAGCGGCACTTCATGCGCGGCATCGCCACCACCGGACTCAAGTGACGCTCGTTCGTAAGTCCTCACTCACCAACGACAACCCGAGGTGATCCCATGAGACGCTTACTCGCTCCCCTGCTCGCCCTGGCCCTCGTCGCAACCAGCGCCACCGTCGCCGAAGCGGCCGCGCCCGATCCGCTGCGCACATACGCGAAAGACACGTGGCGCTCCTTGACCGCCATGACGGACCCGGCGACCGGGCTGGTCGCCGACAACATCCCGGGGGATCTGTCCGCCCCCGCCGCCTACACGTCGCCGACCAACATCGGCGGGTACATGTGGTCGGCCGTCGTCGCGCGCTCGCTGGGCATCATCTCGGCGCGCGACGCCACGCAACGTGTGGAAAAGACGCTCGACACACTGGCGAAGCTCAAACACCACGACAAATCGGGCATGTACTACAACTGGTATGACCCGCACACGGGCGCGGTGCTGACCGTGCTGCCGGACGGCACCCAGGTCACGCCGTTCCTGTCCAGCGTCGACAACGGATGGCTGGCGGCCGGCCTGCAGGTTGTCCAGGGGGCGTTCCCCTCCCTGCGTACGAAGGCCGCGAAGGTTCTCGACCACATGGACTTCGGTTTCTACTTCAACCCGGCCGCCACCTCCCCGATCGGCACCCGGGGCCTGATCCGGGGCGGGTTCTGGGACACGGAACCACCGAACACCTGCACCGCTCCGGACGCCGCCAAGGCCGTCTGGTTCACCTGCAACCACTACGACATCACCGTCACCGAGCCGCGGATGGCCACCTACCTGGGCATCAGCGAGGGCCACATCCCGGCCACGGCGTACTTCGACACCATGCGCACCCTGCCCGACAACTGTGACTACTCGTGGCAGGAGATGCAGCCGCAGGGCTTCACCACCACGCATCTCGGCCGGCAGGTGTACGAGGGTTCGTACCGCTACCGCGGGATCACGTTCGTGCCGTCGTGGGGCGGCGACATGTTCGAGGCGCTCATGCCCGACCTGTTCGTGCCCGAGGCCCAGTGGGGTCCGCGCAGCTGGGGCCGCAACCACCCGGCGACCGTGGCCGCGCAGATCGAGCACGGGCTCAACGACGCCAAGTACGGCTACTGGGGGTTCTCGCCGGCGTCGAACCCGTTCGGCGGGTACGGGGTGTACGGCGTGGACGCGATGGGGATGGACACCAACGGCTACCCGTCGGACATCGAGGGCGGCAAGTACGACGCCGGGTTCGGTGACTGCCGCCCGGCCGGTCCGCCCGCCGTCTACGGCGACGGTGTCGTCACGCCGCACGCCGCCTTCCTCGCGCTGCCCTACGCGCGCGGGCCGGTCCTGGCCAACCTCGCCAAAATCAAGAGCGGTTTCGACGCGTACGGGCCGGGTGGCTTCTACGACGCAGTTGCCGTGCGCTCGAAGACGGTCGCGAAGCGGTATCTGTCGCTGGACCAGTCCATGATCATGGGGGCGATCGGGAACGAGCTCGCCGACGACGTGCTCAAGAAGGCGTTCGTGACACCGCGGTTCGAGCGGGCGGTGCGGCCCCTGCTCGCACGGGAGACGTTCAACGTGCCCGCCGGACAGAAACTGCCGCAGCTCGGAGGGCGCTGATGACGATCGAGGACCAGGCTCGCTCCAGCTGGGCGGCGCTCATGGGCGGCGGGGGCGCTCAGGACCGTACGCCCGGGGAACCGCAACAATCGCACCTGCCCGCGCCCACCGGGGTGTCGGCGGTGGCCGGGCAGGGACAGGTGACCGTCGCCTGGGATCCGGTGGCCGGGGCGATCGGGTACGCCGTGCACCGCGCCGCCTCGGCCGACGGCCCGTTCGAGGTCGTCGACCACGGCGGCGGGGATGTTCTGGCCGTGCCGCACGGGCCCTACGCCGACACCACGCCCGGGCGCGGGGGCTATTACGCCGTGGCCGCGCTGCAAACCGTCACCGCGATCGGGCCGTTGTCCGCGCCCGTTTTGTCCGCGGCGGGCGACGCGGGAGACTCGCCCGAGCACGTGTTGTCCCAGGCGGGCGACGCGGGCGACTCGCCCGAGCACGTGACGGTTGAGGTCGGCTCGGAGGCGACCCCGCTCACCCGCGTCTGGGAGGCGATGGTCGGCTCGGAACACCTGTCCCACCTGCTGTCGGCCGACGAGACCGGCGGCCGGGTGATCGGCCCCGACCTGGTCGACGCCCTGCGACGGGTGCACGACGAGCTGGGCGTGAAGACCGTGCGGGCGCACCACATCCTCGGCGACGACAACGGGGTCTACCGGGAGGTCGACGGCGAACCGGTGTACGACTTCACCCGCGTCGATCGGATCTTCGACCTCGTACGGGAGATCGGGATGACACCGGTGGTCGAGTTCGGCTACATGCCGCACGACCTGGCCCGCGACCCGTCACGCACGGTCTTCACCTATCGGGGCATCATCTCGCCGCCGAAGGACTGGGACCGCTGGGGTGATCTGATCCGGGCGTTCACGCGGCACGTGGTCGACCGCTACGGCTTGGACGAGGTGCGCGACCGGTGGTGGTTCGAGGTGTGGAACGAGCCCAACCTGTCGGTGTTCTGGTCGGGCACCCCGGCCGAGTACTGGCGGCTCTACGAGGTGGCCGCGGCCGCGGTGAAGGAGGTCGACCCGTCGCTGCGGGTGGGTGGCCCGGCCACGGCCGCGGTGGGCTGGGTCGAGGATCAGCCGGGCGGCGACTTCCTGTCCACCCACGTGTACGGGACGGTGCCGCTCGACCTGCGTCCCCTGGCCGCCGGGCGTCCGCTGTTGTGGACGGAGTGGGGTGTCACCGCCACCCACGGCAGCCGGATCAACGACGGGGTGTTCGCGGCCGCGTTCCTGCTGCGGGGGATGCGGTCGGCGGCGGGTCGCATCGATGCGCTCGCGCCGTGGGTGGCCAGCGACCACTTCGAGGAGCTGGGCCGGCCGCAGCGGCTGCTGCACGGCGGGTTCGGGCTGCTCACGGTGGGCAACCTGGCCAAGCCCAAGTTCTGGGCGCTGTCGCTGGCGGCGAAGCTCGGGCCGGACGAACTGCCGGTGTCACTGACCGGGGACGGCGCGGACAGCCTGGTCGAGGCGTGGGCGTCCCGCTACGACGACGGCGGGATGGGGTTGCTGATCTGGAACGGCACGCTCGACCACAGCCGGGCCGACGGCAACCCCGCCTTGCTCCGTACGGTCGTCGTCCGCCCCGGCCTCACATCACCGCACCTGATGCGGGTGTGGCGGGTCGACCGTACGCACGGGAACGTCGATTTTGACGGTGAGTGGCCGTCGGACGCGCAGTGGGAGACGTTGAAAGCCGCCGACCAGTTGCGCGAGTCGGAACCGGCCCGGCGGGTCGCCCCCGGCAAGGACGTGACGATCGAACTGCCCAACCCCGGGATCGTGTTCCTGGAGTTCAAGCCGCTTCGGTCCACGCCCGTGTGATCGCCAGGTGCTCCTGCCACGTACGGCGGGCGGCGGCCGGTCCGTTGCGGAACCGTTCCACGAACGCTTCGCACCGGGCCACCGCCGCCTGCTGCCGGCGCGCCCACGACGGCCTTACGCCGTAGCCCGCGAACAGCTCGTCCAGAGCGTCGACGTGCCGCGGGTGGTGCCGTCGCACGATCCACTCGCACCAGGCGATGTCCTCGATGCGGTCCCCCGGATGCGCCCACTCCCAGTCGAGCAGGCCGGTGACCCGGAACGTGTCCTGGTCGAACAGCATGTTGTTCGGCCCGTAGTCGCCGTGAACGACCACCCAGCCGGTGCCGGGCGTGGTGTCCGGGAAGACCGCGCTCACGTCCACCTGTTGCAGCCGGCGCAGCAGCTCCCCACACTTGCGCAGCACCGGGCGGGCCAACCCTTCGTCGATCAGGTCCTGCCCGTGCATGCCGTCGAGGTGCTGCAGCTGCAACGCCCCCTCCGGGACCGACAGCACCCGCGGCACCGGAAGTCCCGGCGGCAGCCTTTCCAGCACGGCCAGTTCGGTGGCCCGGCGCAGCGCCTCGTCGATACCGCCCTGATAGCGCTTGACGACGGTCGCCCCGTCCCCGCGGGTGTCGTTGGTGTACCCGTGCCGAAGTGGCCGCATCCCTTTCCCCTCGTCCGCGCGCTGTTTTTCGCGTTCCGCTTTCAGCGCCGCGTTCCGCTCTTCCGCGCGCTTGTCTTTTCCGGCCCGCTTTCCACTTCTCTTTTCGCGCGCTCTTCCGCTTCAGCTCGCCACGGGCCCCTGGCTGATCCGTTCCGCCCCGCTTTCCACTTCCCTTTCGCGCGCTGGTCTACTTCAGCGCGCCACGGGTCCCTGGCTGATCCGTTCCGCGGCGAACCCGACCCCGCCGCGCCAATAGCCGAGCGCCTCGATCCACCAGGTCAACCCCGTTTCCCCGTACGGGCTGGTCTGCTCGGCCGCAGTGGAAACCTCGGTGGCGCCTTCGAGCACCAGGTCGAACCCGGTCCCGGCCCCCTCCCCGCGCAGGAAGGACACGACGTCACCGAACTCCTCGACCGGCACGTTGCGTTCCCGCTGCTCGTGGAAGATCGGCATGGCCCCGTCGTTGCGGGCGGCCCGGCGCAGTCCGGCCCGGTTCGGCCACAGCCCGCCGCACCAGATCGGGATCCGCCGGGTCCCCCACCGTTCCCAGAGCTCCCGCATGACCCGGATACGTTCGTCGAGAGCCTTCCCCCGTACGCGCATGTCCGCGTCCAGCCCGAACTCGGTGAACTCCTCGTCGACCGACCCGATGATCGGAATGAGCGTGAGCCGCCCACCAGAGAGCTGGTCGAGAGCGGCGGCTTCCTGCGCCACGTCCTGAGCCTGCCGCCGAGGCAACACGACCGTCAGAAGAATCTGAACCCGCTCCGTGGCCGCCGCGATGGCCGAGGCCGCCACCACGGAGTTGGTCACCGGATCGGCCGGGTCGTGATAGAGCAGGTGATCCCACAGATGCACCCCGTCCCACCCGTGACGATCGGCCGAGACGCCGAGCTCGACCAGTTTCCGGACGTCCCCGAACTCCCCCACCGTGGGCAGCCCCGCCGCATACCTGAGACCCATGTCCCGCACCCTACCGCCGAGATCCACAATGCTCCCGCCCCGGCAACCCGATGCGGCCAACCAGCCACACGGCAACAACCACCAGAGCCGCACAGACCAGCAGCCCCCGCGGCGTGGAGGAAAGGTGGGCGACGGCCGCCACGGCAAACCCGCAGGCGATCTCCCCAAGATATTTGGCCTGAGCCAGCAGCGAGTGCACCGTAGCCCGCACAGCACTGACCGCAAGTTCGTTGATCCAGACGGTGGTGAAGGTCCTGGTCAGTGGCAGCGCGCCAGCCGCGAGGAGTACAGCCAGGCTGCCGCCGAACTCCTCAGGCGCGACGGCCAGCCCCACCACCCCGACCCCCGCAACCGCACCCGCGACCACAAACCCGCGGCGCAGCGTGCGGACCCCGTCAAGACGCCGTCGCACCAGCCGCAACGCGACCGCGCCGCCCAGACTCATCAGCACACCCAGGCCACCGAGCCATACCACGGGGTCGACGGCCAGCCCGACTTCAACCAGCCGGAGCGGATAGAGCCGCCCGAACGCGTTGACCACCCCGCTGACCAGAAATGTAGCCGCGAAGATCCCAACCACAACCCGGCTGCCCCGCACCAGCGCTACCCCACGCATGAGAACGGCCCATTGCATCGCGCCACCCGACCGCGTCTTCGCGCCGACCCACCGCGCCCTCGCGCGAATCGACCCCGGCCTCGCAACGACCGATCGTGTCCTTCCGCGGGCCGACGTCTGCTTCGCGCGGACCGGCCGGAACCGCCGCTCGGGAAAGCGGGCCACCACATAGAGGCCGAGCAGCAGCATCGCCGTTCCGGCCGCCGTCATCGCCGTGCCCGGCCCGGTCAGCCAGGCCAGCGCGCTGACCCCGGCCAGCCCGGCCACGGTCCCGGTGAGCTGGGCCTGTTCCGCCCGCATCAGCACCGCGGAGACCGCACCCGGCTCCCCGAGCTCGTCGCTGATCCAGGCCACGTCCGCCCCACCCGCGAAGTTCCAGGCCAGCCCCCACAACATCTGCGTGACCAGCACCGGCACAAACCCGCTGACCATCCCCGTGGCGACCATGGCCGCACCCATGAGGGCATGCGAGACAACCAGCGACCACTTCCGGCTCACCGTGTCCGCCAGCACACCGGCCGGAACCTCAAACACCAGCGCCGCCGCCGACTGCCCAACCCCGACCAGCACCAGCTCCGACGCCGTCAGATGCGCATCGACAACCAGATAGACGCTGGTAACCGCCCACCATCCCCGGTGCAGAAACGCCCGGCACCACGTCCACCGCACGAACACCGCAGCAAGGCGCCCGCTGTCCCCATTCAGCGCAAACGCCGGCGACCCCACCCGCCGGACCCTACGGACCGCTCACCACCACAAGCCAACGGTTTCCACCCATGCCGGCCGTCGAAGCCCGCCCCTAACGTCAGCCCCGAGCCGCGGTCCAGCCATCCGGCACATACCTGGCCACCGAGACGTCGCCGTTGTCCTCCTCACCGCCCTTCACTCGCGGGCAGCATCCCCGGGCGCTGTCAGCGACGTCCAGCACGGCGCCGCTGGGCCGCCCCGCGGCGGGATCCCGCTCGCACGCCGAGCGATCTCGCACTGTGACCCGGCCGTCACTCTCGACTGCCAACGCCTCGACCCCAAACACCCTGCGGCAAACCAGAGCTCTACTTCGCCCACCCGGCCCGTGCTCGGCCGCCGAGACCATCGCTCTTCACGCGCGGGCTGCATCCCGGGCGCTGTCAGCGAAGTCCCGGCTCGGCTGCCACCGAGCCTGTCCCCAGAAGATCCCGCTCGCACGCCACGCGATACCGCGCCTCGACCCGGCAGTCACCCCCGGACCGCCGACGCCTCAGCCCGAAGACCTCGCCGCAGTCTTACTCCTGCCACCGCGCGGGGGATCGGTTCACTCGGGGGCTCCAGGGGTGGCCGGGTTCCAGCGTCGGCGCCGGCCCTGCCGGACGATCACGGCGACCACGCCGAGCAGCAGCACCAGGCCCACGCCGACCGCGGCGAAGATCAGGGACATGTCGCGGGAGCGGTCACGCCGGGCCTCGAGCGCGGCCGCCGCCGGGTCGTTGAGGTTCATCGGCTCGGGGACCGTGGACGGACCGGCGGACGGGCCCAGGTTCGCGGTGAGCGCGCGGTAGGGGTTGAGCGCCCCGAAGCCGTATTCGATGTTGCGTTTGCCGCCCGGCGACGGGTCGGCCGTGGCGACCAGCCGCTGCCGCACCTCGCTCGGCGTCAGGTCGGGGAAACGCTGCTTGATCAGGGCGGCCGTGGCCGCCACGAACGGTGCCGAGAAGCTGGTGCCCTGCTGTGACGTGTGCCCGGCGACCAGGCTGGCCGCGGTCACCGGGTCGCCGATCGCGACGAGGTCGACGTAGTCGCCCCGCTGGGAGAACGACGCCCGTACGCCGTTGGCCGTGATCGCCCCCACCCCGATCACCCCGGGATATTTCGCCGGGAACGGGTCGGGGTTGCCGTCGTTGGGGCCGCCCTTGTTGCCGGCGGCGGCCACCACCACCACACCGCGCGCGATCGCCCGCGCGACGGCACGGCGTACGGCGAGGTTGTCCTCGGTCATCACGAGCGAGAGGTTGATCACGTCGGCGTCGCCCTGATCGACCGCCCAGTCGATCGCCTCGGCGAACTGGGCCGGGGTGCCGCGGTCACCGACCGCCTTGCCGTCGATCTCCTGCTGCTCGCTGATCCGCACCGGCACGATCACCGCCTCGGGGGCCAGCCCCTGGAAGCCGGTGTTGCGGACCGGGATCGCCCCGATGATGCTCGCGACCGCCGTGCCGTGGCCGTTGCAGTCCTGCCGGCCGGTGTTGTCACCGTGCAGGAAATCGGCGCCCTGGGAGACGTGTCCGCGCAGCTGGGGATGCCCGGCGTCGACCCCGGAGTCGATCACCGCGACCCGCACACCGGCGCCCGTGGCGAACGGGGCGAGCCGCTTCGGGTCGTAGATCTGGTCTTCGACCGGGACCCCCGCGACGACCGGTTTGGCCTGCGCGACCGTCTGGCAGACCACGGCCGCGCGGGCCGGCGCGGGCACCGTCAGCAGAGCGGCGACCACCGCCGCGGCTGCCACCAACCGGCGCCACACCATCACGCACCCCCGTGCTTTCCATCGTGAGTCGTCTCTGCGATTCGGATGGATGGTATCGGCCGGGTGCGACAACTCCGGTTGTGCGCCCAGGGACCTCACAGTTAGGTTGTGGGAACCATCTGCGGCCTCGTGAGGGAAACCGGTGAGAATCCGGTGCGGTCGCGCCACTGTGAACGAGGGCCCGAGGGTTCTCGTGAGTCAGGACGCTCACGGGGTTGCAGCCTGTCGAACGGGACGCGTCATCCCGCAAGGAGGTTCGCCATCATGCCCAAGGCCACCACGGTCGGCCCGCTGAGCACCCCCGCTGTCTCGCCGCGGCTGCTCTGGACGGCACTCGTCGTCGTCGCGCTCATGCTGCTCATCACCTACCTGGTCGCGTTCGACCAGGGCGCGGTCTCGCGCAGCGGCATGTACCTGCACGAGCTCATGCACGACGGCCGTCACCTGCTCGGCGTTCCGTGTCACTGAGCGAAGGTTCCCCGGCGCCCACGTACGGCGCACTGCTGCTCCGAGGTCTGATCGCGGGCCTCATCGCCGGTCTGCTGGCCGGCCTGTTCGCGTTCACCTTCGGCGAGCCCAAGGTCGACGCGGCGATCGCCATCGAGGAGGCGGCGTCCGCTCAGGCCCAGGCCGCAACGGAGCAGACCTCGGCGGCCGAGGAGGAGCCCCTGGTCTCGCGCGACGGCCAGAAGGGCGGCCTGTTCCTGGCCACCGGTCTCTACGGCATCGCCCTCGGCGGCATCCTCGCCACCGCATACACGCTGCTCCGGCGCCGTCTGCGAACCCCCAGCGACACCCGGGCGGCCCTAAGTCTGGCCGGCGCCGCCCTGCTCGGGGTGGTGCTCATCCCGTACGTGAAATATCCCCCCAACCCACCCGCAGTCGGCGACCCCGACACCATCAACCAGCGCACGATCAGCTACCTGGCGATCCTCGTGATCGGCCTGGTTGCGGTCTGGGCGGCCGTGGTGGCCAAGCGGACCCAGCCCACCGAGTGGCGCCAGGCCGCCGCCGCTGTCGTGGGTTTCCTGGTGGTCGTGGTCGTCGGTTACGCGCTGCTGCCCAACGTCAACGAGGTCCCCGAGACGTTCCCGCCGGACCTGCTCTGGTCGTTCCGCCTGGCGTCCCTGGGCACCCAGGTCGTCATGTGGACGGTGCTGGGCGTGGCGTTCGCCGCCCTGCTCTCCTCCACCCGCCGCCCGGCCTCCCAGCCGGAACGGCAACCGGTGACCACCGCCTGAACACCCTCGCGTCGTCTCCGCCGCCCAGCACTGAGCGGCGGAGACGACGGGCACGCCGGTCAAGCAGCCCGCGAGGGTGCCAGGAGTTCCGCTGCGAGGCGCCGGGAAGCCTCGGGGAGCGCGAATGCGCCGGCCGGGTTACGCGGGGCGTACTCGCCGTCGGGAACACCGGCCTCCCAGGGAATGTGTCCCCAGAACTGCACCTCGTCGGAGACCGCGGCCTCCGCCACCTTCTCGACGTCACCGGTGGCGCCGAGCGTGCGCATCGCCTGCGCGATCAGGGCAACGGCCTCGGGGGTGTCCGCGGCCTCGTCGCCGAACGCCGGGGCGAGAAGCAGCAGCGTCTGCGCGCGCCGTGTCGAGGTGGCCTGCCTTTGCGCCACCGCCTTCAGCTCCGCCCACGAGAGTCCGGGGCCGGTCTGGTGCCCGTCCAGTGCGGCGATCTCGACGGCGTCGCCACCGCCGGGCGGCAGGATCAGAAAGTCGATCCCACCGTCGTCCTCGAGGTTGCGGAACACCACGGCCAGTTCCGCGCCGTGGTCCAGATCCATCCGCAGCACCGGCCAGGACGCGAAGTCGAGCATGACCCGGATGTCGTCGCCGTCGGCTCCCCACACCTCCGTCAGCGCATTCTCGTCGTCGGGGATCAGCAGCTCCCGCCAGTACCACGCCCAGAACCCGGGCCGTTCCACTAGATCCCAGCCTTCGACGGCCAGGGACGAGACGTCGACATCGTCGGGAAACCGGTCCTGGTAGCCGGGCAGGATCATCGTGGCAGGCTACATCGCGGGCCTCACATGACGGCGTCGGCCCAGCGGGCGACCACGGCCAGCACCGGGGCGCGCCCGGCCAGCATCGCCTCGAGGCCCCGCGTGTCGTAGCCCGCCTTACGACCGCCGCCGTTCATCGCGGCCGTCACCATCCGGGGCGCCAGCCAGAAATACTTGGCCGCCCCGCACGTCATCACCGCCTGCCGGACCGTGTCGTCGTCCACCGCGCCGTCCAAACCACGCCGGTACTGCTCCGCCACCGCGTCGAGCACGTCATCCAGCAGGTCGATGCTGATCAGACCGTCGAAGAACGTGTCGAGCGCCAGGTTCGCCGCGTCCTCGCCGATCGCCCCCGGCCCGCAGTAGGCCCAGTCGATCAACACCGGGCCCCGCGGTGCCAGGACCAGGTTCATCGGCCACACGTCGTGGTGGCACAGCGTGCGGGGAAGGCGGTCGGCCGACGCCAGGATCTCGGCCCGGCCCTCCCACAAGCGCCGCAAGCCCGTACGCAGCTGCGGCGTCCACGCCTGCGCCAGCACCGGATGATCCCAGTCGAGGTCGGCGTCGAACGCGTTCGCCATCGTGTAGTCGCGCAACCAGTCCCGTGCCAGCCACGGCTGCGCCGGCGGCCGTCCGAGCCAGTGCGCGTGCGCACCACCCAACCGGAACGCCACATCACCCAGCTCGGCCACACCGGCGGTCGTGCCGGCCGCGCCGCTCACGTCCTCCAGCCACATCGCCACCGAACCGTCGGCGCACTCCACCTCCTCGAACATCTCGGGCCCGGGCAGGCCGGGCAGACCCGTCGCGGCGAGCCCGGACGCGTACGCCTCGGGCTCGCGCCGCCAGTAGTTGAAGTGTCCCGGGTCGGCGCTGGCCGCCAGGTGGGCGGCCGCGCCCTCTCTCCTCGGCGTCGCGATCTTGAGGATCGCGGTGCCGCCGTCACGATAGACCCTCCAGACCCCTCCGGTGACCTCGTTCGCCTGGCTGTGGACAAGTTCTTCGGCGGTCCATTCCGGACGGAGCAGGTTTTCCACAGGCCGACAATATCGGCGGAAAACTGTCGGGGCGGCCCGCTAGCTTGCTCGGCATGACCGCGTTCCTGCCCGGAGTCGAACTGTCCCGCCTCTTCTACGCCGAGGCCGTCCGCCCCCTGCTCGGCGACCTCCCCCACGCCGCCGCCCGCATCGGCCCCGGCTCCGACGTGCTCGGTTTCGACACGGCCAGATCCACCGACCACGACTGGGGTCCACGCCTCGAGCTGTTCGTCGACGACGACACCGGCGAGCTGGGCCCGATGCTGTCCGAGTCGCTGCCCAAACGGTTCCGCGGCTGGTCCACACACTTCGAGCCGCCGGGCGCGCGGGTGCGTTCGATGGCCGACACCGACGGCCCCGTCGACCACTACGTGACAATCACCTCGTTCCCCGCCTGGTGCCGCCACACGCTCGGCTTCGACTCTTCCGGCCACCTCACCGATCTCGACTGGCTGGGCACGCCGTGGCAACGCTTCGCCGAGCTCACGGGCGGGGCCGTCTTCCACGACCCCGATCAAGAGCTTTCCCGCGTACGGGCGAAGGTGCGCTGGTATCCCCCCGACCTCTGGCGTCACGTGCTGGCGAGCCAGTGGCAGCGCATCGGTGAGGAAGAGGCGTTCCCGGCCCGGGCCGCCGAGTTCGGCGACACCCGCGGCGCCCAGGTGCTCACGGCCCGGTTGTGCCGCGAGATCGCGCGGCTGTTCCTGCTCCTGTCGCACCGCTGGCCGCCGTACTCGAAATGGCTCATGGCCGCCCTGCCGCCCGAGCCGATCGTGTGGCATCTGACCAGCGCACTGCGCACCGACGACCCCGCCGGCCGGGAAGACGCGTTGTGCACAGCGCTGGAGTTGCTCGCCGAACGGCAGAACGAGGTCGGTCTGGCCGAAGAGCTGCCACCGACACGCCGCGAGTTCTTCGACCGTGGCTACGGCGTGATCGGCGCCGGCCGGTTCGCCGAGGCGCTGCGTGAGGCCATCACCGATCCGTTGCTGCGCGCTCGCCCGCTGACCGGCTCGATCGACCAGGTCAGCGACAACACAGCGATCCTCACCAGCCCGGCCCGTTCCCGGGCCGTCATCACAGCGGCAGGCATGTCGTGACCGTCTTCCCCGTCGTCAAACCTTCCGCCGCAACCGCGATGACCGACCATGATTCTGCTCTAGACAACTTTTGTTTTCGGTGGGAGAGTTCGTCGCATGGAGGAAGTCGCCGTCATCGAAGACCCGGCCGCGGCCGAGGTCTCCCTCGATCCGATCCGCAGCCGGCTGCTCGCCGAACTCGCCGAACCGGGCTCGGCCACCATGCTCGCGCTCAAGGTCGGCCTGCCCCGGCAGAAGGTCAACTACCACCTGCGCGCCCTCGAGCAGCACGGCCTGGTCGAGCTGGTCGAGGAGAGGCGCAAGGGCAACGTCACCGAACGCATGATGCGGGCCACCGCCGCCTCGTACGTCATCTCCCCGAACGCGATGGCCGCGGTGGCCCCCGACCCCGACCGCGCCCCCGACCGGCTCTCCGCCCGCTGGCTGCTGGCCCTCGCCGCCCGCCTGATCCGCGAGGTCGGCAGTCTGATCACCGGAGGCAGCCGGGCCGGGCAGCGGGTGGCCACGTTCGCCCTCGACGGCGAGGTCCGCTTCGCCACCCCGGCCGACCGGGCCGCCTTCGCCGAAGAGCTGACCAGCGCCGTCACCGGCCTGCTGGCCCGCTACCACAGCGAATCAGGCCGCAAACACCGCCTCGTCGTGGCCGTCCACCCCGCGCTCGACTCCGCCGCCACCGCCCCTGGTGGCAACGGCCCGGCCCCCGCCGCCGGCGCCACCCCGCCGGGCAGCGGCCCGGCCTCCGGCGCGTCACCCCTTCCCCCCTCCGAGGAGAAGTAGGCATGGGCAAGGAATACGAGGTGGGGATCGAGACCACCGTCCCGGCCGACCCCGAACAGGTCTGGGAAGCCATCACCACCAGCGCCGGGGTCTCGTCCTGGTACATCGGACGCACCCAGGTCGACGGCTCGATGGTGCGCACCGCGTTCGGCGAGATCGAGTTCCCGCCCTCGACGGTCACCGCCGCCGAACCACCCGGTCACTTCGCCTACCGCACCGAGACCGCGCCCGACGGCCGTTTCCAGGCGTTCGAGTTCCTGGTCGAGGGCCGCGACCGCTCGGCCACCGTGCTCCGGGTCGCCACCAGCGGCTTCCTGCCCGGCGACGACTGGGCCGACGAATACGAGGCGATGAGCCACGGCCTCGAGCTGTTCTACGCCACCCTGATCGAATACCTCGGCCACTTCGCGGGCCGCAGCGGCAGTTCGGTCACCGCGTTCGGGCCACCGATCGGCGACTGGTCCGCCGCGTGGGAGAAGCTGACCAGCGCGCTTGGCCTCAGCGCCTCCCCCAAACCGGGCGACACCACCGGCGACGGCGGCGAGGTCTTCCACGTCAGCCCGCACACCCTGGCCTTCCATACGGAAGAAGGGCTGTTCCGCTACATCCGCGGCTTTCACGGCGCCATGGTCGCCGCCCACGTGATCTTCCCGCCCGCCGAGGCCGGCACCGCCCGGTGGGAAGCCTTCCTCAACTCCCTCTACGCCCGCTGAGGAGCACCCGATGCCCACCGTGACCTCCGCCGACGGCACCACCATCGCCTACGAGACCACCGGCCGCGGACCGGCCCTCATTCTGGTCGACGGCAGCCTGTGCCACCGCGACTTCGGGCCGGCCCGGGCCCTCGCCGAGCAACTCGCCGACCGGTTCACCGTCCACATCTACGACCGGCGCGGCCGCGGCGCCAGCGGCGACACCCAGCCCTGGTCACCCGAACGCGAGATCGACGACCTGGCCGCCCTGCTCGACGCCGCCGGCGGCGAGGCCTACCTGTTCGGCGCCTCCTCGGGCGCGGTGCTGGCCGCCGACGCCGCCAACCGCCTGCCCGGATTCACCAGGGTCGTGCTCTACGAGCCGCCGTTCATCGTCGACGACACCCGGCCCGCCCGCCCGGCCACCTTCCGCCCCGGCATCGAGGCCATGATCGCCCGCGGCGACGATTCCGGAGCCCTCAAGACCTTCTTCCGCGACGTCGGCGTCCCCGGCCCGGTTGTCGCCATCATGAAACTCACCCCGAACTGGAAGAAGCTCAAAGGCCTGGCCCACACCCTCCCCTACGACCTGACCATCCTGGGCGACACCAGCCGCGGCGAGCCGCTGGACAGTTCCCGCTGGTCGGCGGTCACCGCACCCACCCTGGTGCTCGACGGGGGTAAATCCCCGCAATACATGCGCAACGCCGCCCGGGCTTTGAGCGAGGCGCTACCGAAGGGCGAATACCGCACCCTGCCCGGCCAGACCCACATCATCAAGGCCAAGGCGCTGGCCCCCGCCGTAAAGGAGTACCTGACAACCTGACCAACGCGCAGCACCGGCCGCCGGGCCACCGAGACGGCCCGTCCCATCGCGCGGGAAAGCGACCAGCAGCGGTAAGGCCCACCCAAAGCTAGGTTGCGGCCATGACATCCTTCGCCGCGCTGTGGTCCTTCGTCCTGGTCGTCGGGCTGCTGACCCTGACCCCCGGCCTCGACACGGCCCTGATCCTGCGTACGGCCACCGTCCATTCGACGCGCAGCGCGTGGGGCGTTGTGCTCGGCATCCAGACCGGCACCCTGGCCTGGGGCGTCCTGGCCTCCGCCGGCATCACGGCGCTGCTCACGGCTTCCCACATCGCCTACGAGGCAGTCCGGTGGGCCGGCGCGGGCTACCTGGTCTGGATGGGTGCCCGCATGCTCTGGTCGACCCGCCGCCGAGCCGCCGCGCCGACCGCACCGGCCGAGCGCCCAGAAACCCACCCGCGAGCCGCCACGCCAACCGCTCCGGCCGAGCGGCCAGAAACCCACCCGCGAGCCGCCGCCGACAACGCCAGTTTTGATGCCGCCGACAATGCCGGCCTTGACGCCGCCGACAGCGCCGGCTTCGGGGCCGGCTGGCGGCGAGGGCTGTTCACCAACCTGCTCAACCCGAAGATGGGCGCGTTCTACGTGGCGCTGCTCCCCCAGTTCATCCCCACCGGCGCGAACCCTCTCCTCGCCGGCGTGCTGCTGGCCGGCGTACACGTCGCCCTGGGTCTCGCCTGGTCCACCGTCCTCGTTGCCGCCGCCCGTCGCCTGCGCACCGTGCTGCGACGCCCACGAGCCCGCCGTGTCCTCGACCGCATCACCGGCCTCGTGATCGTCGGCTTCGGCGTCCGGCTCGCCACCGAGGCCCACTGACCCGTCGCCCTCACCCATCGGCCCTGGAAGCACGGCCGAAAGCGAAACCAAATCAGGGATGGCCGTTGATTCCTTTTGGTTCCGCCTTTGCGGTCCGAGCGAGCTGGCGCACATCCGCTAGAGCATCCTAGGATGATTGGTGTCGGCCGAGCGAACATGGGCGGACCGGCGGCGGGATGACTGACTGCGGGAAGTCGTGTCGTGGCGCGGTTCCGGGTGCGGGCGCGCCTAGGGTGACCTTGCGATGAACGAGAACGACGACACTACGACCGAGACCCGGCCCTGCGCTCACTGTGGACGGCCGGTCCCCCAGCGGGCCTCCGCGGGGCGGCCCTTCCGCTACTGCCGGGACAACGACGGCGAGTGCCAGCGGGCCTCGCGCAACGTCCGGATGCGGCACCGGTCCTCGCCGGGGCTTGCGGGGCAGGTCGCCCGCACCTGGGAGATCGTGGACCGCCTCGACCAGCTGGCCGGGTCGCTCACCGAAGCCCTGCACTCCGAGCTGTCGCCGGCTGGTGTGGAGCGGCAGGTGGCCGAGATCCGGGCCGAGACGTCGGGGCAGATCGCCGCTGCGCACACCGAGCGTGATGACGCCCGTCGTGACGCGGAGCGGTCGGCGGCGGAGACCGCTACTGCGCAGCAGCTCGCATCGGCGGCTACCGCCGAGCGGGACGAGGCCCGGCACGACGCTGAGGAGTCGGACCGGCTCGCCCGAGCCGCGGCCGCTCAGGCCGACGAGGCGCAGCAGGCCCGCGAAGAGGCGCAGCGTGCGGCGACCGCGGCGGTGGCGCTCAAGGAACGCGCGGAGGCCGACCGGGACGCCGCACGCGACGAGCTGGCCACGGCCCGGGCGGAGATTCTCGACGTACGCCGGGATCGGGAAGCCACCGAACGCGAACTGGCGTCGGCCCTGCGTGACGCGGAGACCGTCGCCGCCCGCAACGAGGAGCTGCGCCGCGAGCGGGACTCGGCACGCGAGGAGACCAAGCAGACCGAGGCGGCCCTGGCCACGGCCCGGCGCGAGTCGGCCGAGCAGCGGGCCGAGGCGGACAAGACCCTCCAGGGTGTACGGCGTGAGGCCGCCGGAGCCCAAGAGGCCGCCGACGCCGAGATCGCCCGCACGAGGGCCGCTCTGCAGGAGGCGTTGTCCGAACGGGACGCGTTGCTGCGTACGCGAGAAGAGTTGGAACGCGCCGCCCGCGACCGGGCCGACCTGGAGCGCCGCCTGGCCACCGCACAAGCCGACGCCGAGGCCGCCCAGACCCGCGCCGCCCAGCTGTCCACCCAGGTCAGCGACCTCGCGTCGGCGCTGGCCAGCCTAGGCAGCACCCGCCCACCGACCCAGCCGAAACCGGCCGAAGCCACCACCCGCACCTGAGCCCGCGGCTCACGGACGCGCGACAGAACGGCCCCGACGGGGGATTCACCCTGCCGGGGGACCGTCCACATCCACCCCTTGGAGGAATTCCCGCGACACGCCGCGCCGGTACATTGCTCGGCAGCTCGCACGGCGTAGGAACAACACCTCGCGCGGCGTGCGAAACCACCAGGAGGTGCCACGTTGCGGTCGGTGCTGCCAGGGGTGCTGGTCGTCGCGGCGTTTCTCGCCGGCTGCACGACTACCGAGCCGCGCACAACCACTGAGCCGCGCACGACCACTGAGCCGCGCCCGGGCGCCGAGCCGCGCCCGGCCCAGCCGACGCCGTCCCTCGCGCCGCCGAACGCGCCGACGGCGCCGGCCCCGCTGGCGGCCGCCGCGAGCAGGTTCCCGCTCGACGCCTACCTGCCGGCCCCGGCCGAAGCCAACGACCTCGACACCGTGATCGGGCGCCTGACCAGCGAATGCATGCTCCGGTTCGGACAGAAGTGGCAGAGCGGCGCCCGCAACAACTTTGACCTGCTGCGCAACCGTTCCAACCGGTTCGGCCTGGCCGACGCGGGCCTGGCGCGCAGCCTCGGCTACCACTGGGACGTCGCGGCGCCGGCCCCGGCCACCGACGAACAGCGGCGCTACCTCGACGGCAGCGGCACTCCGGTCCCCGGTCTCCCGGCGGGTGGCTGCAGCGGCGAGGCCGACCGCGCGCTCGGCTGGTCCTCGGCCGACTTCCGCTGGCTCGCCTCCCTGCAGGATCAGACCATGACCTCCACGTACGCCTCCCCACGCGCGACCGCCGTGACAAGCCGCTGGAGCGATTGCATGACCAAGAGCGGTTTCCCGTACGCATCCCCGCGCGCCGCCGAGACCGACCTCCGCTGGAACGGGCCGACGACGCCCTCGGCACAGGAGAAGCGCACCGCCGTGGCCGACGTCCGGTGCAAGCTCCAGGTCGGGCTCGCCGAGGAGCTGGCCACCGTCCTCGCCGCCGAGCAGACACTCGCCGTCGAAGCCAACCGGCCGCGCCTGGACGCGTTCCGCCGCATGGCCCGGTCCGCGGTCGCCCGGGCCGACACCCTCCGCGGTGATCGCCACTCCCCCGTGCCCGGAGGCCCCACCTCACCCCTCCCGCCTGGCATGTGGCGGACAAGACACACCTCGGCCTGACTGACACGCCCAAGACCGATAACGATCAGCGAGGTGGCCGCCACATCCCGTCCTGGCGTGACCTGGCCACAGCCCGGTTGGCGTTTGTGCTCAGGTTGAGTGTCCGGCGGACGAACTATGCTCGGCGCGGAGCCGAACAGCGTGGCGAAATAAGGGACTACTCGACCGAGTGACCGAGATCGCACCACGTGAAGAACTCGCATAGGCCGTAAAGTGGACCAAGGTCCACTTCGGCGGGGGTTCATGGTGCCGGGTAAGGGCCACGGGCGGTTACGCTCGTAGCGTTAACACTGCCGTCACAACGGCGGGACAGAGTCTCGGCGACCGTAGGAATCCGACGGCCGCCCCTTTCGTTACATCAACGAGAGCAGCACCACGAGCGAGGGGAAAGCCACCATGGGCGAACGCATGCTGCGCGGCAGCCGTCTTGGCGCAGTCAGCTACGAGTCCGACCGCAACACCGAGCTGGCGCCCCGGCAGACCCGAGAGTACCTGTGCGTGAAGGGTCACCAGTTCGAGGTGCCGTTCGCCGTCGACGCCGAGGTGCCCACCACCTGGGAGTGCAAGTTCGACGGCAGCGTCGCCCGACTGGTCGACGGCAGCGAGCCGGAGCAGAAGAAGGCCAAGCCGCCGCGCACCCACTGGGACATGCTCCTCGAGCGGCGATCGATCTCGGAGCTGGAGGACATCCTCAACGAGCGGCTCCAAGAGGTCCGCACCCGCCGAGGCCGCTGACCCGGCAGCCGGCACCAACCAGGAAAGGCCGCTCCCAACGACGGGGGCGGCCTTTTTGCTGCCCGAGGAACGGTCCCCCGTACGCAAACGAACAGCCGACGAACGCACAACGCGCAGACGCCACACGTGAACGCCGTGCGAAACGCGCACATCGCGCACGTCACGGCCATCCGCAACGCGAACATGACGATCGCGCGCGACACGCACCCGGCAGCCACACGAAACGCCCAAGCAGCGCACAGGACGGCCGTACGCAACGCGAACATGACGATCGCGCGCGACACGCCCCTGGCAGCCACGGGAGGGCGCAAACAGCGCACATCTAGACAGTGCATGCACGAACACGCGGCGGCGCACATCGAGACAGCTGCGCTGAGCGAACGGCAATGCACGAACGCGCAGCGCACAAACGCGCAGCGCACAAACGCGCGGAGCGTAGACAGCGCGGGCCCCGGGCCGTGGGACGGCCGGGGCCCGGAGAAGCGCGGGAGCGAGCCGGCTAGCGGATGACCTCGCCCTCGACGACTTCGCCCTCGATCGCGGCCGCGGGCGTGCGCTGGGCCGGGCGCGTCGGCTCCTCATCGATCACGACGATCGGCTCGCCGGTGTCGACGCGGACGTGGCGGGCACCGAACAGGTCGCCGGCCATCGCGCCGCCCACCTGGCGCTCGGTGTAACGCTCGACCTGCCGGCGGGCCAACTGACGGCCCGGAGGCAGCACCAGCAGCAGACCGGCCACGGCCGTCACAAAACCGGGCACCGCGAGCAACAGGGCGCCCAGCAGACCGACCAGCGAGTTCGACACCTGCTTGCCGGCGGGACGGCCCTCGGCGGCGGCCGCCTGGAAACGGCGCCAGCCCTTGATGCCCTCGCGGCGCAGCAGGACCATGCCGGCGATGCTGGCCGTGCCGCCCAGCAGGATGGCCCACCCGAACCCGATAGCGTGCGCCACCGAGATGAAGGCGACGATCTCGGCGAACGCCAGCAGGGGAAGTGCGATGGGAAGCAGGGCGAGCCCTCGACGACGCATGTGGTCCCTCCGTGTCAGGTTGACCTTCCCAAGCATGACACGGGTTGACGACGTCACGGCCAGGTGGAACCCTCGTCGGCCCGCTTGCGGAACCGCTTGCGGACCGCCTCGCGACGGGCCTGCACACCCCACAGAGTGACCCTGAGCAGCTGTTCCTTGAAAATGTTGCCGCTCATCTTGCTGACGCCGTGTTCGCGCTCGGTGAACGTGATGGGCACCTCGGCGATGCGGAACCCGGCCTGGTAGGCCCGCCAGGCCAGCTCGACCTGGAACGAGTAGCCGGTCGACGCCACCGTCTCGAAGTTGATCTCGTCGAGGACGGGCATGCGGTAGGCCCGGTAGCCGCCGGTCGCGTCGCGGAACGGCATGCGCAGCGCCATCCGGATGTAGATGTTGCCGCCGCGAGAGAGCAGCAGCCGGTGCACCGGCCAGTTGTGCACGCTGCCGCCGGGGATGTAGCGGGTGCCGAGCACGGCGTCGGTGTCACCCAGCGCGTCGAGCAGCTTGTGCAGCTCCTCGGGGGCGTGGGAGCCGTCGGCGTCCATCTCGACGACCGCGTCGTAGCCCTTGTTCTTGGCCCAGGCGAAACCGGCCTTGTACGCCGCCCCGAGCCCCTCCTTGCCGGCCCGGTGCAGCACGAAGATGTGGTCGTCGGCCTCGGACAGCTCGTCGGCGATGCCGCCGGTGCCGTCGGGCGAGTTGTCGTCGGCGACCAGGATGTCGACCTCGGGGACCGCACGGCGCACCCGCTCGGTGATCAGGCGGATGTTGTCCGCCTCGTTGTAGGTCGGGATCACCACCAGGACCCGCCCCACCCCGGGGTAGCCTTCCGCCTCGCTCACCGTGCCTCCGCATCGTCGTTCGTGGTGCGCCGGCGGCGTCGCAATCCAAGCGCGCCGGCCAGGGCGACGATCGTCAATGCGACCATCACCATCTCGGGCCAATGGCCCAAACGAGTCGCCAGCGTAGTCGTTCCGCCCAGACTCATGTCACGCACCATCACCGCGCCGACGTTGAAGCCGCTCGAGTCGTAGACCTGACCGGCTGTGCCGACGAACGCGGACACCCCGACCGTGGAGACCATCAGCGACTCGCGGCCGTGCTCCACCGCCCGCAGCCGCACCATGGCGAGCTGCTGGCGGGCCTCGGCCTCGTTGAACGTCGCGTTGTTGGTCTGCACGGCGAGAACCTGTGCCCCTCCGATCACAGTGTCGCGGACGATGTCGTCGTACGCCACCTCGAAGCAGATCACGTCGCCGACGGTGACCGCGCCGCTGTGCAGGACCCCGGGGTGGTCGCCGGAGAGCATGTTGCGCACCAGGTCGACCTTGTCGGTGACGAGCCGGGCGATCGAGCGCAGCGGCATGTACTCGGCGAACGGCACGGGGTGGCGTTTCACGTACTTCTGGTCGATGTCGGGGCCGGTGCCCGGGTTCCACAGGATGCCGGCGTTCTCGATGTCGCCCGGCACGTCGGTGCGCAGCACGGTGCCGACCAGGATCGGCGCGTTGATCGTGTCGGCCGCCTGGGAGATGACCGCCGCCGCGTCGGTGTTGCGCAGCGGGTCGATGTCGCTGGAGTTCTCGGGCCAGACCACCAGGTCAGGCTGCTTCTGCCGGCCCGCCGCGACCTCGGCCGCGAGCTTCTCGGTGGCGGTGACGTGGTTGTCGAGCACGGCGCGGCGCTGGGCGTTGAAGTCGAGACCGAGGCGGGGCACGTTGCCCTGCACGATCGCGACGACCGCCTTCTCGCCGCCGCTCGAGGCGACCGGCACGAGCAGCGGGCCGGCGATCAGCGCGGCCAGGGCGACCGCGAACCCGATCACCGGGCCGAGGGGGCGGCGGGCCCGCGGAACAGCGGAACCGGCGCGCCAGGGCCGCCAGGCCAGCGCGATCAGGGCACCCCCGGCGGCGGCGACGAAGAATGTGACGAGCGGGGCACCCCCGTACGCGGCCATGTGCAGGGCCGGGGCCTCGTCCTGGCTGAAGGCCAGCCGGCCCCACGGGAAGCCGCCGAACGGCGCCCGGTCACGCAGCGCCTCCTGCGCCACCCAGACCAGCCCCAGGATCAGCGGCCACAGCCCGCGCCAGCGGTCGATCAGCGGCGACAGCCAGGCCCCGGCCGCCCCCATCAGGCCGAGGATCGCGGCCTGGGCGACCGACAGGAGGGCCCACGGCAGCCAGCCGGCGGCGAACGTGGTCCACCACAGCAGCGGCAGGAAGAGCACCAGCCCGGCGATCGAGCCCAGCCCGAACGCGCGGAACAGCCGGCGGCGGTGGGTGGCCGCGGCCAGCAGCGCCACCCCGACCGGCGAGAGCCACCACAGCCCGTAGGGCGGGAGCGCGAGCAGCAGCGCGACACCGGCGAGAACACTGAGCGCGACCGCCCATCGGCGGGGCACCGGTCGCGGCGCCTCGCCCGGCCCCGTGACCTGCGGTGAAGCCGGGGGCTGCAACGTCATCTCCACCCGCGAGAGGCTACCTGGCGCCCTCTGGCCACAAACGGACAGTGCGGGCGGAGAGTGCATCGATAAGAGAACAATCGAACGACGAGAGAGAAAGATCAAGAGCCGGATGTCCCAGCGGGGTGGTGCGTACGGGCCGTCGCTCCCGCGGGGACCGCGGCGGGCTTCGCTGGCCGCTGCGCGTCCAGAACGCGAAACCCACCACGGCGACCTGCGTGAGCGGTTGCGCCCAAGAGCCGAAGCCCGAAAGCCAAAGCCAAAGGCGACAGCCGAAGCCCCCGAGCCGAGACGCAACGCGGAAGCGCAAAAGCCAAAGGGCGACGCCCGGGCAAAGCGAAGCGCGACCGGGGAACGGTCGCGCCTCGCGTGCTTTCTGCCATCCGGGGCACGGCCGGTGGGCCGTACGGAGGTCGCGGTCGCCTTCGGACCGACGCGCTCCGCGCCGGCTGCGCGGGTCACGCCGTTGTCTACTGGCGCCGTTCTGTCCTCGGGCCCACTCGGGCGCGACCGGTCCGCGCCGCCCCGCCGACCCCCACCCCCTGGACCTGGCTGAACGCGCGACCCCTGCGAGGACTGCGGGCCAGTGGGTGGAGGAACGAAGCGAACAGTGCCGCTCGCCGTGCTCAGGATTCGACGACGGTACGTCCGTCCCCCGCGGTCCTGTCAACCGGCGTCCCCGCTGCCGGGCGTGTCGCGTTCCTCGGCGTGTCATGTCCGGTACCCGTTCGGGCTACAGGCTGTTCACCAGCGCCGCCGCGGCGTGACGATGATCGATAGACAACAGGCCGGCGGCGGCCAGCACGTAGCGCGAGTCGATCACCGCGCGGGCCGAGGTGGGGGCGGCCCAGCCGCCGGCATGATCCGACAGCACCGCGTCCAGCACATACGCGCCGCCGCCGTGCCGCAGAACCCCGCCCGATCCGACCACGAGCCGGACGTCGCGCAGGTCGCGCCCACCCGTGCGGGGCTGACCAGGAGCGGACGAGTGACCGCGCGCGTGCCTGCGCAGCGCGACCGTGGCCGCCGCGGCGGCTAACGCAACGTCACTTGAGCGGTGTCCGGTTTCCGAAAGTGCCAACTTCTCGGCGGCCGCGGCGGCCCGGGTCCCGTCGGCACCGACAGCGACGCCGAGATCACCCTCCACAGTTCTGGAGCGCCACAGCGTCCCCGCCACGTCGCGCCGCGGTCCGGTCTCGGCCTCCGCGTCGGGCACCAGCGCCGAGTACACGTCGGTGGTCGCGCCGCCGACGTCCACGACCAGCACGCCGTACCCCGTCAGGTCGGCCAGGAGCTCCACTCCGGCCAGAACGGCGTCGGGGGTGGCCGCCCGCACCAGCGACGCGAACCGCGGCCCCCTGGACAGTTTCTTGCCGCCGATCACGTGGCGCAGGAACACCGACCGGATGGCCGCGCGCGCCGGGCCGGGGTCGAGCTCGCCGATGCGGGGCAGCACGTTGCCCGTGACGGTCACCGGAACGCGGCGCCCGGTCAGGCGGGCCGCGGCCTCATCCCGTACGTCCGCGTTGCCCGCCACCACCACCGGCACGCGCAGCCGGGAGGTCGCCAGCCGGTGCGCGTTGTGCAGCAGCACCTCACCGTCGCCGCCGTCGGTGCCGCCGACCAGCAGGATCACGTCCGGTCGGCTCTCGCGCAGCGCCGTGATGCCGCCACCGTCGAGGGGCCCGGCCGCCACGTGCACCACGCGGGCGCCGGCGGACAGCCCGACCCGGTGGCCGGCCTCGGCGGTGACCAGCGACTCGTAGCCGACCACGGCCAGCCGCAGCCCTCCCCCGGCCGACGAGCACACATAGAGCCGGTCGCCGCCGCCGACCTCGGCCACGGCCTGATCGAGTCCGGTCAGCACGTCGCTGCCGGAGGTGGTCGGCACCTCGGCCCGGCGCACCAGCACGCCCGCGTCGAGGTCGATCAGAGCCGCTTTGGTGTACGTGGATCCGACGTCCACGCACACGGCGGTCGTCACGGTTTGGGGGGTACGACGACCGTGCCCGTGGCGGTCACCGCGACGATCGGCTCGTCCAGAACGGAAGCGGCCGACCCACCCGTGCCCCGGGCCACAACCCGCGACGCGAACTCGATCTTGCGGGAGCGGGTGCCCATGTGCACGACGGTGGCGACGATCTCGAGGATGTCACCGGCCTGGATCGGGGCCTTGAACTGCACGTCGTCGTAGGAGGCGAACAGGCCCTCGTCGCCGTCGAGCTGGATGCAGACCTCGGTCGCGACGTCGCCGAACAGGCCGAGCGAGTAGGCGCCGTCGACCAGGTTGCCCGCGTAGTGGGCGTGCGAGTAGGGGACGTACCGGCGGTGGGTCACGGTGATCATTTAGTGGGGCTCCCGGCGGCTAGGGCATGGACGAGGTAGGAGGCGACTTCGCGGGGTGTCGTGCCGCGGGTGAAGATCCGGTCGACGCCGAGGTCGTCGGCCATCAGCTCGTCGAAGCGCGGCCCGCCGACGATCAGAAGCGGTCGTTTGCCGACCGGCAGGGCCTCCCGGAAGGCGGCCGACATGGCGCGGGTGTTCTGCAGGTGGGCGTCACGCTGGGTGACGACCTGGGAGACGAGCACCGCGTCGGCCTTGCGCTCCCGGGCGGTCTCGACCAGCTCCGGCACCGAGACCTGGGCGCCCATGTTCGTCACCGACAGCTCGCTGTAGTACTCCAGCCCCTTCTCCCCCGCGATCCCCTTGAGGTTGAGGATGGCGTCGATGCCGACGGTGTGGGCGTCGGTGCCGATGCAGGCCCCGACCACGTTGAGCCGCCGCCGCAGCCGCCGCTTGATGGCCGCGTTGACCTCCGTGGCGCTCAGCAGCGGGAAGTCACGCTCGACGACCTGCACCTGGTCGGTGTCCACGAGGTGGTTGACCTTGCCGTAGACGACGAAGAACGTGAACCCGTCGCCCATCTGCTTGGCGTGCACGAGCAGGGCCGGGTCCATGCCCATCTTGTTGGCGAGCTGCACCGCGGCGCCCTCGGCCCGCTTGTCGTGCGGGACGGGCAGCGTGAACGACAGCTGGACCATGCCGTCGCCGGTCGTATCCCCGTACGGGCGAATGATGCTCACTGTTCCAGCGCCTCCGTGACGGGGTTGTAGTAGTCCTCGTCGTGTTTCGCGACGCCGTCGAGGCCCTTGCCCCGGTCGGCCGGCCGTTTCATGATCCCGAAGGTGCCGTCGGCGATGGCGTCGAGCAGCGAGTCGTCGACGATCTTCTCGAGCAGCTCGATCGCCTCGGACAGCACATGGTGGGCGCGGCTCTGGATGAATCCGCCGGGGGCCGGGACGAAGTCCTCGTGCAGGCTGCCGGCGCCGTTGAGCACGTAGCGCACGTTCTGCAGGGCCACGTCACGGTCGGACAGCCACGGCGTGACGACGGCCTCGGTCATCATGCCGACGAGCAGGATGCCCTGCCCGGTGAGCGCCCCGACCAGGTTGAAGAACCCGTCGAGCAGGTTGCCGCGGAACACGTCGCCGGTCATGTGCTTGGTCGGCGGCATCCATTTCAGCGGCGCGTCCGGGAACAGTTCACGGGCCAGCAGCGCGTGGGCGAGTTCGAGGCGGAACGACTCGGGCAGATCCGGGTTGATCTCGAAGGCGTGGCCGAGGCCGAGCTGCCAGTCCTCGAGCCCGGCCTCGTGGGCGAAGAACTCGTTGAGCAGCTGCGACACCGTCACCGTGTGGGCCGCCTCGACGGCGTCGGCGGTGGTCAGGTAGTTGTCCTCGCCGGTGTTGATGATGATGCCGGCGCGGGCGTGGACCTGCCGCGAGAACCGCTGGTCGACGAAGGTACGGATCGGGTTGATGTCGCGGAACAGGATGCCGTACATGCTGTCGTTGAGCATCATGTCGAGGCGTTCCATCCCGGCCAGGGCGGCGATCTCGGGCATGCACAGCCCCGACGCGTAGTTGGTCAGCCGCACGTACCGGCCGAGCTCCTTCGACGTCTCGTCCAGGGCGGCCCGCATGAGCCGGAAGTTCTCCTGGGTGGCGTACGTGCCGGCGAAGCCCTCGCGGGTGGCGCCCTCGGGCACGTAGTCGAGCAGCGACTGCCCGGTCGAGCGGATCACCGCGATCACGTCGGCCCCGGCCCGGGCGGCCGCCTGGGCCTGCGGGATGTCCTCGTAGATGTCCCCGGTGGCGACGATCAGATAGATCCAGGGCCGCTGCCGGGGATCTCCGAACCGTTTGATCAGCCGGTCGCGTTCCCGCCGCCGCCGGTCCACGACCTTGAGACCGGCGCCGGCCTGGGACCGGGCGGCACGGCGGGCCGCAGTGGACTCGGCCCGGGTGGAGGGCAGGTCGAACCGGACCGCACCCGCGGCGGCCTTCTGCGCGAGCACGGTGATGTCGTCAACGCCGGTGCTCCGCATCGCGTGGAACACCGGGACCGCGACGCCGTGCCCGAGCCCGACGTCGGCCCGCACGGCGTCCACCAGGCGGTTCACCCAGGGGATGCCGTCCTGGTCGGCCCCGTGCACCCCGGCCAGCCGCAGCACCGCCCGCTCCACCGACACGGTGGTGTGCGAGCGGGCCAGGTCGACCACCGGCTGCCCCGCCCTGGCCGCGAGCCGGCGCGCTGTGCGCACCGTCCGCGGGTCCAGATCCAGCTTCCCCGCCACCCTCAGCTCCTCGTCGTCAGACTTCGTAGATCGTTTGCCCGTGCAGGACCGTCCGCCGGCACACCGGCCGCGCCGGGGCCACGCCCTCCACGTCGGGCAGCAGGTCGGGCAGACCGGCCCGGACGCCGCCCGGGGTGTCCCAGACGGCGAAGGTGGCCGACTTGCCCGGTGCCAGCACCCCCGCGTCGTCGACCAGAGCCGCCCGCCAACCGCCGCTGGTCGAGGCCGCGAACGCCGCCCGCACGTTCATCCGGTAGACCGGGTTGCGCGGGGCCGCGGCCGCCACCACGACCGCCCACGGGTCGAGCGGCGTCACCGGCGAGTCGGAACCGAAGGCCAGCTGCACCCCGGTGGCGTGCATGGCGCCGATCGGGTTGGACGCCATCGCCCGCTCGACGCCGAGGCGCTGCGCGTACATGCGGTCGGGGCCGCCCCACAGCTCGTCGAAGACCGGCTGCACCGAGGCGATCACCCCGAACTCGACCATCCGGGCGATCATCGCCTTGTCGATCAGCTCGACGTGCTCGATGCGGTGCCGGCCCTCGCGCACGGCGTCGACGCCGACCGACTTGGCGGCCAGCGCGAACCCCTCCAGGACGGTCTCGATCGCGGCGTCGCCGATCGCGTGGAAACCGCCCTGCACGCCGACGGTGATGCAGTCGATCAGGTGGTCGGCGGCCTGGGACGCGCTCACGAAGGCCTCGCCGCACCCGCCGGTGGAATACTCCGAGCGGACGTGGGCGGTGCTGGACCCGAGAGCGCCGTCCGCGTACAGGTCACCGGCCGCGCCGACCGCGCCCAGTTCCTTGGCCTTCAGCGCCCCGCCCAGCTCACCCCAGTAGCCGAACACCTGCGGCAGGCCCTGACCGCTGAGCGCGAGCACCGAGGTGAGGTCGGCCTCGCTGGACGTGCCGGGGCCGCCGCACTCGTGCACGGCGGCGATGCCCAGCGACGCGGCCTTGGCCAGGGCGGCCCGCTGCGCGGTGGTGCGTTGCGCCGGCGTGAGGTCGTTGAGGGCGATGGCCCGTACGGCGTGGTGCTGTTCCTCCTTGACCAGGCTCTCGCCCGTCGGGAGTCCGGCCGCGGCGAGCAGTGCCGGTGAGGTGAGGGCGGAATGCACCGACGCCTGCGACAGGTAGACCCGGCGGCCCCCGGCGGCACGGTCGAGCTCGCCCGCGGTCGGCAGCGTCTGGTCGGCCCAGGTCGACTCGTCCCAGCCGTGACCGTGCACGACGGCCTCGGGCGCCCGGGTCGAGGCGAAGGCGGCGACCGCGTCCAGCAGCTCGCTCCGGTCACGGACGGCGGACAGGTCGAGCCCGTCGATGGCCAGGCCGGTATCGGTGGCGTGCTGGTGGGCGTCGACAAAGGCCGGGGTGACCAGGCCGTTGTCCAGCTCGACGGTCCGGTCGGCCCGCGGGGCGTCGCCGCTGTCGCCGAGCCAGGCGATCCTTCCGTCGCGGACCAGCATGGCGGTGGCCCGCGGGTCGGCGGCGGAGTAGAAGCGGCCGTGGGTGTAAAGCACCTCAGTCATGGGCGTCAGTCTCTCGCGAGCCGCGCCTCGAAGAGAGACCGGACCGCCGGGACACGGCGGACGAGGTCGACCGCGAACTCGGCGTGGCCGGGCACGTACCCGTTGCCGATCAGCATCGTGACGTCGGCGGCGAGGCCTTCGGCGCCCAGCGCGGCGGCCGGGAAGCTGGTCGCCATCGAGAAGAAGATCACGGTGCCGCCGGGGGCGGTGGCCAGGATCGCGCCGTGCTCGCAGCCGGGGACGTCGACGCAGACGACCGTGATCGTGGCCGGCTCCCCCACCGCGGCGGCCACGTCGACCGGGTTACGGGCGTCGGCGATGGCCACCTCGTCGGCCACGCCGGCCGCGGCCAGCGCCGCTCGCTCCTGTTCATTTCGGACAAGTCCGATTGTTCGAGCACCGGCCAACCGGGCTGCGGCGAGAGCCAAGGAACCGCTCTTGCCGGCACCACCGAGCACGGCAACGCGCGGAGAAGAGTAGCCGCGGACAATCCGGTCAGTGAGCGCGGGCGCGCCGCAAACGTCGTAGACGGCCAAGGCCAGCGCCGGGGACAGATCGTCGGGCAGCACGCCGACGATGGAGCGGCCGAACAGAATGGCGGTGCCCGAGGCCGGGACCTGCTCGGAACGACCGTCCCAGTTCGCCAGGCCGTCCGTGATCCGCAGCGGGGTCAGGGTCAGCGAGACGAGCGTGGCGACCCGGTCGCCCTTCTTGACACCCAGCGGCGAGCGCGGGCCCACCTCGTCGACCACGCCGATCAGCATGCCGCCGGAACCGGTGACCGGGTTGTGCATCTTCCCGCGCGTCTCGACGATCGCCAGAACCTCCGAGCGGATCGCCGCACCGTCGCCGGAGTGCTTCTCGGCCAGCTGGCGGTAACTCGCGGCATCCAGGTTCAGGCGCTCCACCCGTACGCGAACCTCGTCGTCTTTGATCTCGGGGGCCGCATCCAGTCGCCAGGCCGCCTGCGGCAGCACCCCGGCCGGCTCGAGAACCCGGTCAAGACCGACAGAAGACACCATCAACCCCACCCTCACCAAGAAATCAAGAAGCTCGCCGCGGATCCAAACCGTAAATCCTCCGGCCCACTGTTTACCAGACCGGAAATTCTCCAGTAGCGTCTGACTGGTCCGAACGATCGATCAGGGAGCCGCCGTGACCCAGCCCGCCGGTCAGCCGTACGAGTACCGCCGCCGCACCCTGGTCGAGCCCGACTGGACCCGGTTCCCCGGGTGGCGCGACGTGACCGCCGAGCAGTGGCAGTCGGCCCAGTGGCAGCGGGTCAACTGCGTCAAGAACCTCAAGCAGCTGCGCGCCGTCATGGGCGACCTGCTCGACGAGAGCTTCTACACCGACCTCGAGACCGACCAGAAACGCCTGGCCACGATGTCGATGCTGATCCCGCCGCAGATGCTCAACACCATGGTCCCGGATCGCACCCCCGACACGGAGGCGTTCTACGCCGACCCGATCCGGCGCTACATGCTGCCGGTGGCCACCGACCGCCACCTCGACTGGCCGTCACACCCGCACGCCACCCGCGACTCGCTGCACGAGCACGACATGTGGGTCGCCGAGGGCCTGACCCACCGCTACCCGACCAAGGTGCTGGCCGAGCTGCTGTCGACCTGCCCGCAGTACTGCGGCCACTGCACCCGCATGGACCTGGTCGGCAACAGCACCCCCACGGTCGACAAGCTGAAACTCACCCTCAAGCCGGTGGACCGCTACGACGCCCACCTGACCTATCTCAAGGCCCACCCCGGCGTACGCGACGTGGTGGTCAGCGGCGGCGACGTCGCCAACGTGCCGTGGAAGCAGCTCGAGGCGTACCTGATGGGTCTGCTCTCGGTGCCCACCGTGCGCGACATCCGCCTGGCCACCAAGGCGCTGATGGGCCTGCCCCAGCACTGGCTGCAGCCTGACGTGGTCGAGGGCCTGCACCGGGTCGCCATCACCGCTCAACGCCGCGGCGTCAACCTGGCCGTGCACACCCACGTCAACCACGTGAACTCGCTGACCCCGCTGGTCGCCCAGGCCGCACAGACCCTGCTCGAGGTCGGCGTGCGCGACGTGCGCAACCAGGGCGTGCTCATGCGGGGCGTCAACGCGACCACGGCCGACCTGCTCGACCTGTGCTTCGGACTGCAGGGCGAGGCCGGCATCCTGCCGTACTACTTCTACATGTGCGACATGATCCCCAACGCCGAGCACTGGCGCGTCCCGGTGTGGCACGCCCAGCAGCTGCAGCACGACATGATGGGCTACCTGCCGGGCTACGCCACCCCGCGGATCGTCTGCGACGTGCCGTTCGTGGGCAAGCGCTGGGTGCACATGGTCAGCGAGTACGACCGCGAGCACGGCATCTCGTACTGGACGAAGAACTACCGCACCTCGATCGAGCAGAACGACGACGAGGCGTTGTCCAAGCTCTACGCCTACTACGACCCGATCGACACGCTCCCCCAGTCCGGTCAGGACTGGTGGCGCAAGCAGGAGGCGTCCGCCCAGTCGTGAGCACATGGAACGGCCCCCGGGACATCATCCCGGGGGCCGTCTCCTTGGATTCCTCGCGACTGGCGCTCGGAAATCTCGGGGCCGGTCAGCTGAACGCGTCGCGGACGTCCTTGCCGGCGTCCTTGACGTGCTCACCCGCCTTCTTCGCGTGGGCGGCCGTCTCCTGAGCCTCGCCCTCGGCAACCAGGCGCTCGTTGTCGGTGGCACGTCCCACGGCCTGCTTGGCCTTGCCGGTCAGTTCCTCGGCCTCGTTCTTGACCTTGTCGGTGAAGCTCATCGCACAAACCTCCGTGGTTGTCGGCTCGGCATCTGATGTTCCCTTGGCGCGCTTGGCCCAAACCACACTGCGTATAGCGTCCTAGGATGTTGCCGGTCGGAATGGATCGGGATGGATAAGATCGTGATCGTGAACGACCGCTCCGCACATGCCCATTCGTTCGGTCCCGCCGCCGAGATCTACGAGCGCGGCCGCCCCTCGTACCCGCAGGAGGCTCTGGACTGGCTGCTCCCGTCCGGCTCGCCCCGGGTGGTCGATCTGGGCGCCGGCACCGGCAAGCTGACCCGCCAGATCCACGACCGGGGGCTACCCGTGACCGCGGTCGAACCGTCGGAGGGGATGCTGGCGCAACTGCGGCGCTCGGTGCCCGGCGTGCCCGCCCTGCTGGGCAGCGCCGAATCGCTGCCGCTGCCGGACGCCTCGGCCGACGTGGTGCTGGTGGCCCAGGCCTGGCACTGGGTCGACCCGGCGCGGGCGGTGCCCGAGGTGGCCCGGGTCCTCTCCCCCGGCGGCCGCCTCGGTCTGCTGTGGAACCTGCGCGACGAGCGGGCCGACTGGGTGCGGCGCCTCGGCGAGATCATCGGCAGCGCGGAGTCCGAACGCGACACGGCCGTGGGTCCGCCGTTCGGGCCGGTCGAGATCAGGCACTTCGAGTGGACCGAGACGCTGGGGCCCGAGCGACTGATCGACATGGTCGCGTCGCGCAGCTATGTGATCCTGCTCGAGCCCGACGAGCGCGCGGCGCTGCTGAGCGAGGTCCGCAAGCTGATGGCCACCCATCCCGACCTGGTCGGGCGCACCGAGTTCAAGCTGCCCTACATCACCGAGTGCGCCCGGGCCACGCTGCCGAGCCAGGCCAGCTAGGCCAGCTCGGCGGTGATGCGCGGGGGACGGTTCTCGTACGGGGTGGACAGCACGACCGTCGTCCGGGTGGTGACGTTGGCCGCCGTCCGGATCTCCTGCAGGAGGCGTTCCAGGTCGGCCGGGCTGCCGACCCGGACCAGCAGCATGTAGAAGTCCTCCCCGGCGACCGAGTAGCACGAGTCGATCTCGGGGAGGTGGGCCAGCCGCTCGGGCGCGTCGTCGGGCTGTGACGGGTCGAACGGGCGGATCGCCACGAACGCCGTCAACGGCAGTTCCAGGGCCTCGTACGAGACCTTGGCCGTGTAACCGGAGATCACGCCCCGCTGTTCGAGGCGGCGGACGCGCTGATGGACGGCCGACACGCTCAGGCCGACCCGCTCGGCCAGGTCGGTGTACGACAGGCGGCCGTCCGCGGTGAGGGCGCCCACGATCGCCCGGTCGATCTCTTCCACGGGCGCCACCCTACAGGCTACGAGGCGTTCTTCTCGGCCTCGGCCAGCAGCGCCCGCGCCTGGGCCTCGTCGTCGGGATGCACCTGCACCTGCACCCCGTCGGTGACGGCCAGGGCCGGGTCGAGACCGCCCGCGTCGTCGGCCAGGGAGATCGCCCGCAGGCCGTTGCTGGTGAGCAGTCCGACGATCAGGTCGGCCTCGATCTGCGAGCCGGGCATGGCCACGGTGACACCCTCGATGTTGTCCATGGCCGCCAGCTTTACCTCCGGATCAGCCCGGCGAAACCTCGTTCACCCCTTCACGAGGGCGCGGCTGATCACGAGGCGCTGGATCTGGTTGGTGCCCTCGACGATCTGCAGCACCTTGGCCTCGCGGAACCAGCGCTCGGCCGGGTGGTCGCTGACGTATCCGGAACCGCCCAGCACCTGCACGGCGTCGGTGGTCACGCGCATCGCCATGTCGGTCGCGAACAGCTTGGCCTTGGCCGCCTCGGTGGAGAACGGGCGTCCCGCGTCCTTGAGCCGGGCCGCCGACAGCAGCAGGGCCCGGGCCGCCGAGATCTGGGTGGCCATGTCGGCCAGCATGAACCCGACGCCCTGGAAGTCGGCGATCGGCCGACCGAACTGGTGGCGCTCGCGGGCGTAGGAGACCGAGTAGTCGAGGGCGGCCTGGGCCAGCCCGACCGCGCAGGCGGCGATGCCGAGGCGGCCCGCGTCCAGCGCCTCCATGGCGATCGTGAAACCGGTGCCCTCGGCGCCCACCAGGCGGTCGGCGTCGACGCGGCAGTTGTCGAACACGATCTGCGACGGGGCCGACGACCGCAGTCCCATCAGCCGTTCCGCCTTCTGGGGTTCGAGCCCGGGGGTTCCCGCGTCGGCCAGCAGACAGGAGATGCCACGGGCGCCGGCTTCCCCCGTACGGGCGAAGATGTTGTAGAAATCGGCGTCGCGCCCGTGCGTGATCCAGGCTTTGGCGCCGTTGACGACCCAGCCGTCCTCGTCGTCGCGCGTGGCCCGGGTCTGCAGGGCCGCCGCGTCGCTGCCACCCTGGGGCTCGGAGAGGCAGTAGGCACCGAGCAACTCGCCGCCGAGCATGTCGGGCAGCAGCTTGCGCAGCCGCTCGCTGCCGTGGGCATAGACGGGATAGCAGGCCAGGGTGTGCACGCTGACCGCCTCGGCGATCGCCAGCCAGCTGCCGGCCAGCGTCTCGAGCACCTGCAGGTAGACCTCGTAAGGCTGGGCGGCCCCGCCCACCTCTTCGGGATAGGGCAGGCCGAGCAGGCCGGACCGGCCGATCGTGCGGATCACCTCGCGCGGGAACTCACCGCGCGCCTCGTAGTCGGCGGCCTTTCCGGCTAGTTCGCGCTCGCAGAGCTCGCGCGTCAGGTCGAGGAGGTCGTGGGCTTCGGCGGTGGGCAGCATCCGATCAACTGTCACGGAGTTAGCTTAACGGTCGTTAGGGCGGAGAGGCGACGGCATGCCGTTAAGGTGGCACGGTGAAAGCACAGCCGCTGCTCGCCGTCGATGCCGCCAGCCTCTATTTCCGCGCCTTCCACGGCGTCCCCGAGAAGGCCGCCCGGACCAGCGCCGGCGAGCCGGTGAACGCGATCCGTGGATTCATGGACATGATCGCGCAACTGGTCCGCACGCGGCAGCCGGACCGGCTGGTCTGTGCGCTCGACGCGAGCTGGCGCCCGGCGTGGCGGGTCGAGCTGGTGCCGTCGTACAAGAAGCACCGGGTCGCCCACGGTGACGTCGAGGTGGTGCCGCCGGCGCTCGAGAAGCAGATCCCGGTGCTGCTCGAGGTCCTGGCGGCGGTCGGCATCCCGGCCTTCGGGGTGGACGGCTACGAGGCCGACGACGTGCTCGGCACGCTCGCCGTGACCCAGCCGGCTCCGGTCGAGGTCGTCTCCGGCGACCGTGACCTGTTCCAGCTGGTCGACGACGAGCGCGGAACCCGGCTGCTCTACTGCGGGCGCGGCGTGGCCAAGCTCGAAGACGCGGACAACGCGCTGGTGGAGAAGAAGTACGGGGTTCCCGCGCGGTGGTACGCCGACTTCGCGGCGATGCGCGGCGACGCCTCCGACGGCCTGCCCGGGGTGGCGGGTGTGGGAGAGAAGACGGCGGCCCGGCTGATCATGCGGTACGGCGGCGTGGAGCAGATCCTGGCCGCACTCGACGACCCGGAGGCCGGGTTCGCGCCGGGCGTCCGCACCAAGCTGGACGCCTCGCGTGACTACCTGGCCCGGGCGCTGCCGGTGTGCAAGGTGGCCCTCGACGTGAAGCTGCCCGCCTTCGACCCGGCCCTGCCCCGCGCGCCGAAGAACCCGGACGCGCTGCTCGCGCTGGCCGAGCGGTGGAACCTGGCCTCCTCGGCCAAGCGCCTGGTCGACGCCCTGGCCGGCTAGAACGTCAGCGCGTACGTCTGGCCGTTGACCGGGCCGGTGCCGAACCCGTCGTGCGGCTTCTCGCTCGTCAGTTCGAAGCCACGGGACTGGTAGAGACGGCCGGCCGTGGCCTGCTGGTCGGTCGTCCACAGCCGCATGCCGGCATAGCCCGCCTTGCGCGCGAAGCCGAGGCAGGTGTCGACCAGCTCGCCGCCGACCCCGTGGCCGCGCGCGTCGGGGTGCAGCAGCAGAACCCGCAGCACGGCTGTGTCATCGCCGCCGTCGACGCAGAACACGCAGCCGACCCGGTGGCCGTCGAGCTCGGCGATCCAGGCAGCCTCGCGGTCGGGGTCGTGGGCCGCGGCGAAGTCGGCCACGATCCGGGCCACGAGGGCTTCGAACGAGGTGTCCCAGCCGCTCTCCCGCGCGTACAGCTCGCCGTGCGCCTTGATCACCCAGCCGAGGTCGCCGGGCTGTCCCAGTTCACGAATCACGGTCGCCTCCCGCGTTTCCTCGTTTCCTTCGACTGAAACGAGCGTTTCAGTGGGCATACTAGCGCCCGTGACGAGCGGTCGGCGGGACGAGTTGCTGGAGAAGGCGTACGCGTATGTCCGCGAGACCGGCATCTCCGAGATGTCGCTGCGGCCGCTCGCGACCGCGATCGGTTCCAGCCCGCGGGTGCTGCTGTTCCTCTTCGAGAGCAAGGACGGCCTGATCCGGGCCCTCCTCGCGCGGGCCCGGGCCGACGAACTGGACGTCCTGACCCGGACGCTGCCCCCGGGGGCCGACGCGGCCGGGCTGGCGGTCTGGGAGTGGCTGGCCGCACCGGCCAACGCCTCGCTGCTGCGGCTCTGGGTGGAGGCGTACGCGCGCTCGATCGGTGTCGCCGAAGGCCCGTGGGCCGGTTTCGCCGCCGGGACCGTGGCCGACTGGCTCGAGGTGCTGGCCCGGGCCCAGCCGCCGGAGGAACGCGACTCCCCCGACGGCCTGGCCCACCGCACGGCCGTGCTGGCCGTGCTGCGCGGCGCCCTGCTCGACGTGCTAGCGACCGGCGACGTCGACCGGGTCACGGCCGCCGTCCGCCGCGCGCTCGCGCCGGGAGCCTGACAGCACGTCGGCCAGGGCCGCCACGAGCGCGACGACCACGAAGCCGATGGTCAGCCAGAGGGCGCCCCGGAACGCGGCTCCCCAGTCGCCCTGCTGCGCGGCCAGGCGGTTGAAGAACAGCGCGCCGACCGCGGCGATGCCCATGGCGGTGCCGATGCGCTGACCGGTCTGCAGCACCGCGCCCGCGCTGCCGGCCCGGGCCACCGGCACCTCGGACAGGGTCAGGGTCTGGTTCGGACTGATCACGAAGCCGCTCCCCAGACCGGCCACCAGCAGCGGGAACGCCGCCGCCCAGCCACCGCCGGAGCCGGGGACCGCCCGCAGCACGAGGTCGGTCGCGGCCAGACCGACGATCACCGCGGCCAGGCCGCCGGCGACCATGTGGCGGCCGAACCGCTGCACGAAGCGCCCGCCGACGGCCGACCCGACCGCCGAGCCGACCGCGAACGGGGTCACCGCCAGCCCCGCCGCCAGCGCGCTGTAGCCCAGGCCGGACTGCAGGTACAGCGTGTAGATGAAGAAGATCGTGGTGAAGCCGGCGAAGTAGAGCAGGCCGATCAGCGACCCCAGGGCGTACGAGCGCACCCGGAACAGCCCCAGCTCGACCAGGGCCGTCCGGGTACGGCCGTAGTGCCGCTCCCAGGCCCAGAACGCGGCCAGCACCGCGACGCCCGCGACCACCAGCAGCCACTTGCCCGAACCGGGCCAGGAGCGCTCCTGCACCAACGGGAGCAGCACCAGGACCACGCCCAGGCCGAGCAGGCCCACCCCGGCCGGGTCCAGGCTCTCGCGCCGCTTCGCCTCGGTGGCGGCCGGGATCCAGCGGTGACCGAGCCAGACCGCGGCGATGCCGATCGGCACGTTCAGATAGAAGATCCAGCGCCAGCCCTCCTCCGGGCCGATCGCCGCGATCAGCACGCCGCCCAGCAGCGGCCCGACGGCGGTGGAGACGCCGATGGTGGTGCCGAGCAGCCCGAACGGACGTCCGCGCTCCTTCGGTTCGAACATCTGCTGGATCAGGCCGGAGACCTGCGGGTTGACGATGCCGGCGGCCGCGCCCTGCACGAGGCGGGCCACGATCAGCCACAGCGCCGACTGGGCCAGGCCGGCCGCCGCGCTGGCCAGGGTGAACAGGATCAGGCCGACGACGAAGGCGTTGCGCCGGCCCCGCGCGTCGCCGAACCGGCCGGCGGGAACCAGCAACAGGCCGAACGTCAGGGCGTAGCCGGAGAGCACCCACTGCAGCTCGGCCGGGCTCAGATCGAGCTGGTCGCGGATCGAGGGCAGGGCGACGTTGACGATGCTCACATCGAGCAAGGTCATGAAGCCCGCTACCAGGGCAACGGTGAGCGCTTTCCAGCGCATGGACGACTCGGTTGTCACGAGTGACCGATTCCCCGGTCGATAGGGCGGCAACCGGAGTTCTAGTGTGTGCCGCATGACGTCGTTCCGTGCCGGGTGACGAAACGACTGATACCCGTCCGTACGGTGAGATTTCGCGCGCTCACCGGCGGAGAGAACCGACCATTCACTCAGGCCGGGGCCCGGCCGCCCGATCAAGTTCGGGAGACAGGTGGACCAACCGGCGGAGGAGGGCCGATGACGACGCGAGCAGTTCGCGCCGCTTTCGGTGCGTGGATCGTGGTGCTCACCGCGATCTACTACGCCTTCCCCGACGCCCACCTGGTCACCTGGGCCCTGCTCGGCTACTCCAGCGCGGCAATGGTGCTGGTGGGGGTCCGTCTCAACCGGCCCTCCCGCCGCCTGCCGTGGTACCTGATCTCGGCCGCCCTGATCTTCTTCACCACCGGCGACTCGCTCTACAACTTCATCCTCTTCCTGGGCCAGGAACCGACCTTCCCCGGCCCCACCGACCTGCTCTACCTGGCCGTCTACGTGCTGCTCACCGGCGGCTTCCTGCTGTTCGTGCGCACCCGCGGCGGCGCCAGCAACCGGGCCGCCCTGCTCGACGCGCTCGTGCCCACGGTCGGCCTCGGCCTGCTCTCCTGGGTCTACTGGATCGCCCCGTTCACCCGCTCGCACGAGCTCAGCTTCCTCGAGAAGCTGGTCTCGATCGGCTACCCGTTCGGCGACGTCCTCACGCTCGCGCTGACGCTGCGCATGCTCACCAGCCCCGGCCGCAAGCCGCGGGCGCTGATGGCGATCGTGGTCGCCATGACCGGCCTGCTGATCAGCGACATCTTCTACGGCCAGAGCCAGCTCAACAGCGCCTGGTCGCTGGGCGGCCCGGTCGACCTCGGCTGGATCATCTTCTACGCCGTCATGGGCTGGACCGCGCTCATGCCCTCGATGACCCTGCTCACCGAGAAGCTCCCGCAGGCCGCCGCCACCGACCTGCGCACCGGCCGCCTGGCCCTGATGGCGACGGCCGCCCTGATCGCCCCGGCCGTCCTCTACGTCGAGTGGATCAACGGCCGCGAGGTCGAGGCGATCCGCGGCGGCGTGGTCGACGCCCCGGTCATCGCGGGCGCGGCAGCCCTGATGTTCCTGCTCGTGCTGGGCCGGGTCAACGGCCTGGCGGTCGCCCAGCGGCGGGCCCGGGCCCGCGAGCGCGCGCTGCACCAGGCCGGCGCGGCCGTGTTCGCCGCGACCACCGAGGCCGAGGCCGCGCAGGCCGTGCGCGAGGCCGTCGAGACGCTGATGCCCCCGGGCAAGCCGTTCCGCATGACCGTCACCACCCGGCCCGGCCTCGTCCACGAGCCCGGACTCCGCCTGCTCACCGCGGCCGAGCTGCCCGAGGGCGCCCCGGCCGGCGAGTTCGAGCATTTCCTGTACGTCACCATGCCCCTGCCCGGCCACGGTCGGGTCGGCGCCGGGCTGCTCGCCGGCGACGCCGCGGTGCTGCGCGAGATGCGGCCCACCCTCGAGGCGCTGCTCGGCCAGCTCGAGGTGGTGCTCCAGCGCATCGGGCTGACCGGTGAGGTCAACCGCCGCAACAGCGAGGCCTACTTCCGCACGCTCATCCAGAACGCGTCCGACGTCATCCTGATCGTCGACGGCGACGACGCCATCACCTACGCGTCCCCCTCGGCCGACACCGTGCTCGGCCACCCCGACCTGACCGGCACCCCGCTCTCGGCGCTGATCGCCATCAGCCACCACACCGCCCTGCTCGAGACCCTGACCGCGGTGCGGACCGGCCGCGACCAGGCCGAGGCGACCGACCTCGCGGTGCTCTGCGGCGACGGCCGGCTGCTGCAGATCGAGTGCACCGGCCGCGACCTGCGCGACGACCCGACCGTCCGCGGCCTGGTGCTGACCATGCGGGACGTGACCGAGCGCCGCCGCCTCGAGGACGACCTGTCCCACCTGGCCTTCCACGACGGCCTGACCGGGCTGGCCAACCGCGTGCTGTTCCGCAACCGGCTCGAGCAGGCGTTCTCGGTGGCCGAGCGCGACGACGCCACCATCGCCGTCCTCTTCGTCGACCTCGACGACTTCAAGGAGGTCAACGACACCCTCGGGCACGCCGTCGGCGACCAGCTGCTGGTCAGCGTCGGCGAACGGATCTCCGAGATCATCGGGCTGGCCGACACGGCCGCGCGCATGGGCGGCGACGAGTTCGCCATCCTGATCGAGCAGAGCAACGACGCCGCCCGGGCCGAGGAGCTGGCCGAGCGCATCGTCAAGGCCCTGGCCGTGCCGGTCGAGGTGTCCGACGGCCTCGGCGGCAGCCAGATCGTCAGCGGCGCGGCCAGCATCGGCGTCGCCACCAACCGCGACGCCGGCTCCGCCACCGAGATGCTGCGCCACGCCGACCTGGCTCTTTACCAGGCCAAGGGCGACGCCAAGGGCACCTGGCAGCGCTATCAGAGCGACCTGCACACGGCGATGGTGCAGCGCCTCGAGACCCGGGCCGCGCTGCACGAGGCGATCGACGGCGAGCAGTTCGCGGTCATGTACCAGCCGATCGTCGACCTCGGCACGGCCGAGACCGTCGGCGTCGAGGCCCTGGTCCGCTGGCAGCACCCGGCCCGGGGCCTGCTCGGCCCCTACCACTTCATCGAGGTGGCCGAGGAGAGCGGCGCCATCGTCGAGATCGGCCGGTGGGTGCTGCGGGCCGCGCTGACCGAGTTCGCCCGCCTGCGCGACCAGGAGCCGCAGAGCACGCTGCGCTACGTCAGCGTCAACGTCTCGGCCCGCCAGTTCCGCACGCCCGGCTTCGTCGACCAGGTGCGCCAGGCGCTCGCCGACAGTGGCGCCCGTCCGGAGTGGCTTCTGCTCGAGATCACCGAGAGCCTGCTGCTGCGCGACGCCGAGCAGGTGTGGAGCGACCTCGGCGAGCTGCGGGCCCTCGGCGTGCGGATCGCGATCGACGACTTCGGCACCGGTTATTCCTCGCTGAGCTACCTGCGGCAGATGCCGGTCGACGTGCTCAAGGTCGACAAGTCCTTCATCGACGACATCCTCGGCAGCGAGCAGCAGCGCGCGCTGGTCGACGCGATCGTCACGCTGGCCCGCAACCTCGACCTGGCCGTGGTGGCCGAGGGCATCGAGGACGAGGGTCAGCGGGCCGAACTGGCCGGGATGGGCTGCCCGTACGGGCAGGGTTACCTCTTCTCGAAGCCGGTGTGGCCGCACGAGATCGTCGCCCGGCCGCGCGCCGACGTATCGCTGCCCGATCTCTCCGCGGCCTGAATTTCGGCTTAATCACTAGCGGTCATGGGCGCCACACGGCAGGGTCTTAGGGGTGCTGGAGAATCCCGTGTGGGCCGCCCTCTCCGGGCCACAGGCCTGCTTCGCCGAGGCGTCCGGTGACGCCGCCCGTTTCCACTCCGACCTCGGTCCCTGGTGCGCCGTCGCCGACTTCGGCGACCGGCAGGCCTGGGCCGACCTGGCCGAGCTGACCGATCACGCGGTGCTCACGGCCCCGGCGATCCATCCGCCGGCGGGCTGGGAGACGGTGGTGGTGACGCCCGGGGTGCAGATGGCCGGGCACACCATGACCGGCGTGCGCGACCCCGAGACGGTCCGGCTCACCGAGACCGACGTGCCCGAGATGCTCGACCTGGTCGAGCGGTCCCAGCCCGGCCCGTTCGGCAAGCGCACGGTCGAGCTCGGGAACTACCTGGGCATCCGCCACGAGGGGCGGCTGGTCGCGATGGCCGGCGAGCGCTTCCGCATGCCGGGGTGGACGGAGGTCAGCGCGGTCTGCACCGACCCCGACTTCCGCGGCCAGGGTTATGCGGCCCGTCTGACCATGGCGGTCGCAGCCGGCATCCTGGAACGCGGCGATCTGCCGTTCCTGCACGTCGCGGCCGAAAATGCGGCGGCCATCCGGCTCTACGAGCGGCTCGGTTTCCAGATCGACCACGAAGTGGTGTTCGGCGCCTACCGCCGCACCGCCTGACCCTAGTCCCCCGGTGCCGTCGCGGCGCCGGGGGCCGACGCGCCGACCGCGGTGCGATCCGGAACGCGCATCCCCCGCCGTACGGCCGGGGTGCTCGCCAGCGCGACGATGGCCACCAGCATGACCAGCAGGCCCTGCCAGCCGCTCAGGCCCGTCGTCCAGGCGTTGCGCTGGGCGTCGGCGTCGGCTGCCACCAGGTCGAGGAAGCCGAAGACGATCGTGTTGTTGACGGCGTGGGCGGCGACCGCGGGCCAGATCGAGCCGCCGGCGAAGCGGAGCAGGCCGAGCAGCACCCCGAAGAAGACGCAGTAGATGACGAACGGCACGAACGACTGCCGCTCGTCGGCGCCCATCGAGAACCACGGTCCGAGGTAGAACGGCAGGTGCCAGACGCCGGCCACCGCCCCGATGAGGACCATGGCGGGCCACGGGCCGAGCCGGGAGCTCAAGCGGGTGAGCAGATAGCCCCGCCAGCCCCACTCCTCGCAGAACGCCAACGGCAGGATGAGGACGAGCTGGACCAGGCTGAAGCCGAGGGCCCGCAGCGCGAGGGCGCCGACACTTCCGTCCGGGCCGTAGGCCTCGCGAAGGGCCGAGAAGTCGGTGAGGTCGACCGGGAAGACACCGGTGGCCGCGTTCAGCGCGATCGCCACGACCTCCATGAGGATGAAGAGGCCCGCGGCGAGCAGGCAGAGTTTCCACCGGACGGGACCGATCGCCGTCGCTTGGCGGATGTTGCCCGGCCGCCACACGTAGCGCACGGCCACCCAGGTCGAGATCGCCACGCAGATCATCGCGACGAAGAAGAGCACCTGGCTGCCGGTCAGCTGCTCGACGACCCATACCGGCCACGGCAGGAGGAACACGAGCACGAGGAAGACGGTGACATCTCGGCGTGCGGGCATGCGGACCATTCTGACCGAACGCGATCGGTCGCAGGGGGATGGCATGCTACGGCCCATGGTTGACGCCGCCGAGTTCAAAGCCGATCTGCTCCGCTACCTGCAATACGCCCGCGACGCCCTGGTGTGGAAGCTGGACGAACTGTCCGACTACGACATCCGGCGGCCGCTGGTTCCCACCGGCACCAACCTGCTGGGGCTCGTCAAACACTGCGCGGCGCTCGAGGCGGGCTACTTCGGGGCCACGTTCGGGCGGCCGTTCCCCGAGCCGCTGCCGTGGATCGAGGAGGACGCCGAGCCGAACTCCGACATGTACGCCACCGAGGCCGAGTCCCGCGACGAGATCGTCGCGCTCTACCGGCGGGCGATCACGCACGCCGACGCGACCATCGAGGCCGTGCCGCTCGACGAGCTGGGCCGCGTCCCGTGGTGGCCGGACGGGCGGGCCGAGGCTTCGCTGCACCGGATCCTCGTGCACATGACGGCCGAGACGCAGCGGCACGCGGGGCACGCCGATCTCGTCCGCGAGCTGATCGACGGGGAGGCCGGGCTGAGCCCCACGGCCAGCAACATGCCGGAGGGTGATCAGCAGTGGTGGGTGGCCTACCGCGAACGGGTCGAACGGGTGGCTCAGGGCTTCCGCAAGGCCTGAGCCACGTCTTATTTGGCGGGCCGGTTCGACGGGCGCGGGCGGCGGGCCCGGCGCGGCAGCTGGACGCCGGCCAGCGTGCGCATCGCAGCCGGGCCCCGGGAACGCCTCGGCGCGGGGCCCGCGGCCGGGCGGCGGCGGAAGGCGTGCAGGTCGATCGTGTCCCGGGTCCGGGCGGGGTCGGGTTCGTCGCCGAGCCCGGCCGGGCGGGCGTAGACCGACTCGTCCTCCGCGTAGACCAGCTCCGGCTCCACTTCCTCCTCGTCGTCCACGACCGGCGGTTCGGCGGGACGGAAGACGGTGAACCGCTCGGCCATCGCCACCGCCCGCTCGGGGCTGGCCAGCACGAGCGCAGCGGCCACGTTGGCGACGAGGAACGGCAGGCTGATCAGCACGAGGCTGGGCGAGTTGCGCAGCGAGACGACGACCAGCACCGCGGCGACGACCGCGATGCCCACGGCCGCGGCGGTGCCGACGCGCCGGATCGACCAGCGGCCGAAACCGCAGAGCCGCAGCACGGCGGCCGCGCAGACCACGGCCAGCACGACGGCGACCAGCCAGGCGACCGCGTACGGCCAGAGGCGCTGCCAGGTGCCGTCCTCGTCACCGAAGACGAACATCAGGAACGGCACTCCGATGACCGCGACGACGAGCAGCACGACGGCATCGACGGTGAGCACGATGGCGGCCGCCGCGATCGTGTCGAGGCGGTGACCCCGCGCCTGCTCACCCATTTCCAGATCGACCATCGCCGTGCCCTCCCCAGGTCCGCCGCGATCACGGCGCCGCTGCACGGTAACGCATGGCCGGGCTCAGGGGCGCAGGGCCTCGAAGTAGTTCTTCATCGATGGGTAGTAGTCGTCGAACACCGGCTGGACCGAGCCGTCGCGGGCGGCGACCAGCATGTCGAGGTAGTACTCCCAGCCGGGGCCGACCTCGCCGACGCCCTCGGTGGTGTCGAGGTGATGGATCAGCCGCAGCTCGGTGCGGTCACCGGCGGCGGTCAGCAGTACCTCCAGGCGCCACCCGGCGGCGCCGGTGTCGTCGATGCCGGTGACGGCCAGGCGGTGCGGCGGCTCGCAGGCGTCGATCCGCATCTCCGTCCACGGGGCGCCTTCCTCGTACGCCAATTGGACCTTGATGATGTTGCCGGGGCCCGCCTCGCCGGTCCAGCGGCCGTACCAGCGGGCGCTGCGCTCGGGTTCGGTGACACTGGCCCACACGTCGTCCAGGCCGGCCTTGAACTCGCGGGTCAGGATCAGGTCGGGTCCGGTGGGCGTGGGGACGAGCCGTCCGGTGGGTGGGTTGGTCATGCGATGTCCTCCTGTCGGGTGGCGGCTTCGTGGCCGCGGTCGCTTTCCTGGCGGCGGTCCCGGCGGGTCCGGTGCACCTCGGTCTCGAGGGCGTCGAGGTGGCGGTTCCACCGGGCGGCCGCGGGTGGCTCGGCCGGGAAGCCGGCGAGCCAGGTGGTCAGCGCGGTCAGCGGCGTGACGTCGAGGCGGTAAAGACGTTCACGGCCGGTGAGGGTGTCGTGGACCAGGCCGCACTCGCGCAGGACACGCAGGTGCCGGCTCACGGCGGGGCGGCTGATCGGGAAACGCCCGGCGATGCGGCGCGCCGGCATCGGCCCGTCCCGGAGCAGCTCCAGGATCTCCCGCCGTACGGGGTCGGCGATCGCTGCCGCAACGTCGTCCACGCCGGGAAGCGTAACTCAGTGGTTACGCTTTAGCCAGGCCACCTCGTCGAAGGTGGCCGTCCCCGGGAGCACGCGCGGGGCCTAGGCTCGGCTGATGCTCGAGATGCGCGCACGGTTCCGGACCATGCACGAGGCGGGGCTGTTCGTGATGCCCAACCCGTGGGACGCGGGCTCGGCCCGGGTGCTCGAAGGGCTCGGCTTCCCGGCGCTGGCCACGACCTCGTCCGGGCTGGCGGCCACCCTCGGCAAGAAGGACCAGCAGGTCACCCGGGACGAGCTGGTGGCGCACGTGGCGGCGCTGACGGCGGTGATCGGGGTGCCGCTCAACGTGGACGCCGAACGGTGCTACGACGACGTGGCCGAGACCGTCTCGCTGCTCGCCGCGGCGGGGGCTTCGGGAATCTCGATCGAGGACTACGACCCGGGCCGGGAGAGCGTCGAGGCGCTGGAGGACGCGGCGGCCCGGGTGGCGGTGGCGAAGGAGGCCTGCGCGCGGCACGGGATCGTGTTGACGGCGCGGGCCGAGAACCTGCTCTACGGGCACGACGACCTCGACGACACGGTCGGGCGGCTGCGGGCCTATCGGGAGGCCGGGGCCGACGTCGTGTACGCCCCGGGGCTGCGGGCGCCGCAGGACATCGCGCGGGTCGTGGCGGAGGTGGCGGCGCCGGTCAACGTCCTGGCCGTCGAGGGGGCGCCGGCCATCGACGCCCTGGCGAAACTGGGGGTGCGGCGGGTGTCGACCGGCGGGGCGCTGGCCTGGGCCGCGTACGGCGGTCTGCGTGACGCCGCCCGCGAACTGCTGGAGAGCGGCACCACGACGTTCCGGGCGCGGTCACTGACGGGTGGCGAGATCGAGGCCATCGCCGACCGGCCTTAGAGCTGGCCGTGGTTCGGGGGCCGGGTGTCGTTGAGCTCCCAGGCCGCGAGGTGGTGGTACTTCCAGTCGACCGGGTCGTGGACGCTGTGGGTGCGGGCGTTGCGCCAGTGGCGGTCCAGGTTGTACTTGGACGCGGCGGAACTGGTACCGCACAGGGCGAACAACTCCGACCCGGCTTCCACGGCGACTTCGCTGCCGAACGCCTTCGCGGCGGCCACGGCCAGCGAGCCCTCGGCGGCGGTGGCGGCGTCGGCGGGCACGCGGCCGATGGTGTCCAGTGTGCGGGCGGCGTCGGCGAGCAGGGCCTCGGCGGCACGGACGCGGGTGGCCAGGCGGCCGTAGCGGTACATGACGTGCGGGTCCTCGGTGGCGCGGGTGGCTCCGGCCCGGACCGCCTCGGTCGACGGGCGGGCCTTCTCGCGCAGGTAGGCGCGGGTGTCGGCCAGGGCGCCGCCGGCGATGCCGACCTCGATGGCCGCGTGCACGAGCTGGGCCCGGGCGCCGAGCTGCTGCGGGACCTCGTACGCGCCGGCGTAGTCGAGCGCGAACTCGACCGGCACGCCGGTGAACGTGGCGGTACCGCTGATCGTGGCCCGCTGGCCGATGACGTCCCAGTCGGTGTCGACGGCCACTCCGGGCGCGTCACGCGGCACGAACGCCAGGACCAGGCGGCCGTCCTCACCGAGGGCGCTCACGGCGATCCAGGCGCTGGTCAGGGCGCCGGTCGTGTAGTACTTCGTGCCGGTGAGCACGCCGCCGGCGACCCGGGTCCGGAGGTCCTGGGCGTGTTGCCCGCCCCGCTCGGCCAGGGCGTTGCCGATACGGCGGCCGGCCAGCACGTCGGCGTAGAGGCGTTTGCGCAGGCCGTCGTCGCCGTGCACGGCCAGGATGTCGATCAGCAGGTAGTGGGCCTGCGGGACCTGGGCGATCGCGGGGTCGGCGGCGGCGATCAGGCGGGTCACCTCGGCCAGGGTGGACGGGCCGAGGCCGGGACCGCCGTCGGCGGACGGGATCGTGACGGCGAGCAGGCCGGAGGCGTCGAGCAGGGCGAGGGCGTCGGCCGGGATCACGGTGGCGCCGTTGCGGTCGCGTTCGGACGCTCCGGGAGCCAGGGCGGCGGCGAGTTCGGTGGCGGCGGCGACGGCGGCGTCATGTGTCGTGAGGAGGGGCACCTGGCCGAGCCTAGTGACACGTCCAGGGTGAGTTGCAATCGCGCGAACAGCCGCCCGTTCGGCCCGGACCACCGACTGGGTCGCGAGGCGCGGCGGGACCCGCTGGTGCTTCCGGGGGATTTCTGTCTCCGTACGAAATGGGGTCAGGCTTTCAGGAGATCGAGCGTGCGCTGGTCGGGACCGTCGTAGAAGTGGTCGATGACCTGCTGGAACGGCGCCGGGTCGTCGGCCGCGGCGGCGAACAGGGTCATCGAGGAGCGCAGCTTGAGATCGTCCGGGTAGCCGAACACGTCCGCGGCCGGCCGGTCGGTCTTCACCAGGATCCGGGTCAGTTCGACCAGGCGCGGGCCGAGAACGGGATGCGCGAGATATTCCTGGGCCTCGGCCAGGTCGCGCAGGGCGTAGTGCTGGGCGGTGGGGCTGGAACCGAGGCCGGCGAGCTGCGGGAAGACGAACCACATCCAGTGGGTGCGCTTCCGGCCGGCGGTCAGCTCGGCCTTCACATCGTCGTGGATGCCGTCCTGGGCCTGGACGAACCGGTCGAGACTCATGACGTTGCGCGTTCCCGGTCCGGCCTGTCGCAAACGCGCCTACTGTGAGTCGACCCCCCGCCGAATCCTGTGGAAAGAAGGCTCTCATGCGCGGGGTCACCACCAAACTCGCCACGGCGTCGCTGATCGCGATCGCCGCTCTCACCGTTCCGGCCGGGCCCGCCCAGGCCGCCCCGACCGGCCTGTTCATCAGCAGCCACGACGGCCGCTGCCTGGACGCCGACATCTCCACGCCGACCCACGACGGCACCAAGGTCCAGGCCTGGCAGTGCATCGGCGGCAACCGCAACCAGCAGTGGACGCACTACAGCGACGGCACGATCCGCAGTTCGTGGGACGGTCGCTGCCTCGACGAGGACATCGCCGGTGGCGTCCGCAACGGCACGAAGGTGCAGCTCTGGGCGTGCAACGGCTGGCTCAACCAGAAGTGGAACGTCAACGCGGACGGCACCATCACCAACCGGCACGACGGCCGCTGCCTCGACGAGGACATCGCGGGCGGCACCCGGAACGGGACGAAGGTGCAGGTTTGGGACTGCAACGGGTGGCTGAACCAGAAATGGCACCGATAACCGGCCGAAACGGTTGAGAATGACCTGGTGTCGGACGCCGAGTTTCTCGGGTACGCCGGGTCGCTAGCGGCCGGTGGCCTGCTGTTCCTGATCCTGGCCGTGTTCGGGCTCGGCCAGGGCATCATCCTGCGCGTCACCGACGTGCTGCTGGGGCTCGCGTTCCTCGGGTACGCCGGCTATCTGATGGTGGTCGCGCCCGAGTCGCCGTTCATGTCGTGGCTGGTCTTCATCACGCCCGCGGCCGGGCTGGCCGTCGCTCTGACCGCCCGGCGGCGGGCCCGCCGCAAGATCAAGCGCCTCGAGGAGGAGCACAGCGCCAAGCCGTACGCGGGCCAGGAGGCGGCCGTGAACGCGGAGAGGCTGCCGTATCCGTCGCCTCCCCCGCCGCTCGACCCGTCGTCGCCCGCGCCGCAGAAGCAGGCCAAGCCGGCCGGCAAGGCGGAGGGGCTGCCGTCGGGGCTGCCGTCCAGTCCTCCCCCGTCCGGGCTGGGTGCGCATCCGCTCGAAGCGTCACCGCGACCCGCTCGCCCCTCCGGGTTGCCGCAGCCGCACGCGGAGCCCCGGCCGTCGCCCTCGCCCTCACCGCATGCCGACCCGGGGTACCGGGCGCGGCACGGGGTGCAGAACGACGAGACCGCGCACCATGACTACTCGGGCGGGCGGCACCGCGCCGACGGGGAGTCCTGACTAGATTGGCCGGGTGGACTACCGCCGTACGTACCGATCCGCCGCCGTCACCCTCGTCGACCTGCTGAGCCGGGTGCCGGCCGACCGCCTCGACGGGGCCGGGATCGGCGACTGGAGCCTGCGTTCCCTCATCGGTCACACGATCAGCTCCGCGCTCGTGCAGGTGCCGTCGGTGCTCGCCAACCGCGCCGGGTCGGTCAACGTGGCCGCCGCGGAGGGCTATTTCGCTTTCGTACGGGATGTTCCGGCCGATGTCTACGCGGCCGCGCTCGCGGTGTCGGACGCCGACGCGCAGGAGTCCGCATCCTCCCTGGACGAGGCCGGTTCGCTGGCCGCCCGCGCCACCCAGGCCCTGGCCGCGGTCGAGGACGACGACGTGGTCGCGACGCCGGTCGGGGGCATGCGGGTCCGCGACTGGCTGCCGACCCGCACGTTCGAGCTGGTGGTGCACGGGACCGATGTGGCCGCCGCGGCCGGTGTGCCGGTGGAGTTCGAGCCGGCGGTGGTGGCGGAGGCGACGTTGCTGGCGGCCCGCATCGCGGTGGCGATCGGCGAGGGTCCGGTGCTGCTGCGGGCGCTGACGGGGCGTACGTCCCTTCCCAAGAAGTTTTCGGTGGTTCAGACCTGAGGATTTCCGGGCGGTCTCACCGAACTGCAACCGGACTGCACTTCTTCTCGTCACGTCCCGCCCGAAGAGGGGGATATGACCGACACGATGATTGTCGAGCTGGGCCTCGGTGCCATGACCATCGCGGCCAAGATGTGTGCCCCGGTGCTGCTGACGTCGCTCGCGGTTGGTTTCGCCATCTCGCTGTTCCAGTCGGTGACCCAGATCCAGGAAGCGACGTTGTCGTTCGTCCCCAAGGCGGCGGCGGTGTGCGCGGCGCTGCTGTTCTCGGGCAACTGGATGCTGCACGAGATGGTGAATTACACGACGCAGTTGTTCGGGCGCATCCCTGAGCTGATCGCGGCTTAGGCCCGCCGCGTCGCACCCTCTCAACGTGCGGCGCCCTGCCTTGCGCGGCGTCCCGTCTCGTTTCCTCAGGCCTCGGTTCTTCTCGTCCCTCAGGCGTCGGTTCTTCTCGTTCCTCAGGCCTCGGTTCTGATGATGAGCTCGCGCAGGCGCTGGAGGGCGTCGGCGCGAGCACCGGTCAGGGACGGCTCGTTTTCCACAGCGGCTTGCCGCACTCGTACGGGCCGGGGGTGTTGTGCGCTCTCGGCGGCGATCTCGTCGACCAGTTCCGTACCCCAGCGGCCGCCGATGACGATCAGCTCGGGGTCGATCAGCGTGGTGACGGCCGCGATCAGGCCACCGACCGCCGTGACGACCGCCGGTGGGCGCTGGTCACGCAGGCGGTCGACGTCGATCGCGGTGGAACCGGCGCGGCGCAGACCCAACACCCCGAAGACCTCGATGAGCGGCATCGCCTGCCCCTGCGGTCCCACGGTGATCAGGTGGGCGACCTCGCCCGACAGGCCGTGGTGGCCGCGCCGCACCTCGCCGTCGCTGACGATCGCGCAGCCCAGGCCCTCGTCGAGGAACACGTAGGCGAAGTCGTCGAGCGGGTTCGCCGCCCGCTCGGCCTCGGCCGCCCAGTTGACGTCGTTGTCCACATGGACGGGCCCGTCAACATGTCCACCCAGAACCGCGACCGGGTCGATCTCGCCCAGCAGGAACGGGGCGTCCGGCAGTTGGAGCAGGCGCCCGGTGTGGCGGTCCACCGGATCGGCCGCGCTCACCACAGCCAGCCGCGGCCGCCCCTCGATCATGCCGCCGGCCTTGACCAGCGCCTCGATGTTTTCCACAGCCTCGACCAGGGCCGCGGCCACGTCGTCGGGGCGGGCCGGGCGGCCCACGTCGGCCTGGGCGCGCGCTACCAGGTCGCCGTACGCGTCGACGCACTCGGCGACCACCCCCTCGGGGGCGATGCTGACCGCGAGGGCGGTGCCGACCTGGGGGGCGAGCGAGTAGTAAGAGCCGACACGCCCCTTGCCGCGGCCGCCGGGGGTGCGCTCCCCCGTGTCCACAACCAGGCCGGCCTCGGTCAGGCGGCGCACGCTCTCGCCGGCTGTGGGTTTCGAAACGCCGGTCTCGGTGGACAACTCGGCGCGGGTCAGCCGGCGGTGCCGCATCAACGCCCGCAACACGTGTTCGTCGGTCAGCGAGCGCAGCAGCACCTGGGAGGGCTTGGCCGGATCCACGGTGCCATTCTAGTCAGGGCCCTTGCCTAGAAGGGGGCCGGGGGCTTACGGTCGTTTCCAGTAAAGGGACATGACTAGAAGGAGGCCCGCCATGCCGCTCCCCCACTGGGAGGAGACGCCGACCGACCTGCCCGGCGCCGTCCGCGAGATCAAGGCCGCTCTGCGTGCGCAGATCGCGGCCTCCGGCCGTACGGTGGAAGAGGTTTTCGCCGTTGTCGAGCGTGACGTCGCCGCCGAGGTGGCCGAGATCGCGGCCGCCAAGGCCCGGGGCGAAGAGGTGTGGCCGGTCATCGCCTACGACGACATCGAGTCGGGGCGGGTCAGCGCGGCCGACGTCGCCCGGCTCCGCAAGCGGGGCTGCCTCGTCGTGCGCGGACATTTCCCTCGCGAACAGGCCCTCGGGTGGGACGCCGGGATCGTGCGCTACGTCGAGGAGAACAAGTTCTTCGAGAACTACCGGGGTCCGGGCGACGACTTCTTCGGCAGTGTCGGCTCCAAGCCCGAGATCTACCCGATCTATTGGTCGCACGCGCAGATGGAGGCCCGGCAGAGCGATCGGATGGCCCGGGTGCAGGCGTTCCTCAACAGCCAGTGGAAGCACACGTCGGACGACGGCACCCAGTGGTTCGACCCGGAGCGCGACTCGCTCTACCCCGACCGCATCCGCCGCCGGCCCGAGGGCGCCGACTCGGCCGGGCTGGGCACACACCTCGACCCCGGCACGCTCGACCTGTGGATGACACAGGCTTATCAACAGGCGTTCCGGCACCTGTTCGACGGCTCGGTGGAGCAGTACGACCCGTGGGACGCGGCGTACCGCACGTCGGGCCCGCAATATCCGGGGTCGACGATGTGCTCGGCGTTCCGCACGTTCCAGGGGTGGACGGCGTTGTCCGACATGAACCACGACCAGGGTGTGCTGCACACGGTGCCGATCCCCGGAGCGATGGCCTATCTGATGCTGCGGCCGTTGCTCAACGACGTGCCCGACGACGACATGTGCGGCGTGACGGTCAACCAGGTCTTCCCGGCCACCCACAAGTGGCACGACATGCTGATGGAGGCCCTGGCCGGCATCCCCGACGTGCGGGCGGGCGACTCGGTGTGGTGGCACTGCGACATGATCCACAGCGTGGCGCCGGTGCAGGACCAGCAAGGCTGGGGCAACGTCATGTACATCCCGGCCGCACCGTGGTGCCCACGCAACGAGACGTACGCGGCGTCGGTGCGCGAGGCGTTCCGGTCGGGTTCGAGCCCGTCCGACTTCCCGGCCGAACACTACGAGCGCGACTGGACGAACCGCTTCACCGAGGCCGATCTGAACGAGACCGGCCGCCGTGGCCTGGGCCTGGCGTCCTGACCGCGGCCATCTTCTCGCGCCCGCCCGACCAGCTGTCCATTCACCATGCCACTCTGATCGCGGCCCTGACCCAACGCCCGGCCGGCGAGACTTTGAACGCGCCTGCCCGCGTGACCGCGCCCCGGCGGGCGGGGGCGGGGGCGGGGCCGGCAGCTCCGCCAGCATGTCGGCCGCGAGCGCCGAGATCCCTGAGCACCAGCGGATGCGACACGACGATCGCGTCCTCGACCCGATCGGCCGCCTGGTCGGCGCCGCACCGGCGGCCGAACGGCCAATGCCTATCGGGCAGATAGGAATGCTATGCTCCTGCGGTTCCCGGCCGGACCGCACTGGAGCGAGGCGACCTGTGACACCCCCGAACGAGCGGGCTGCGGCCCTGATGCTGGCCGAACACGCCTTCGCGCCGGCCACGCCCGGCTTTGTCGGCGCCGCAGTCGATGTGCCGATGGCCCGGCCCCTCGAAGAGGGTACGCGTCTGCGGCACGGCTTCCTGGCCCCGCGGTCACCAGGGCCGGGGCTGGGGACCGTCAGCGGGCCACCCTCGCCGGGGCTCGAGGTGTGCATCGACCGCATGGCCGACGACCTCGCGGCCGCCGGGCCGGTGCTGGACGGTGTCGGGGACTACGGCGTGCGCGTCGCACTGGAGGCCGGGCTGGAGGGCGGCGGCCCGCTGGGACTCACCCGCCGGTGGGCGCTGGCCCATACGCTCGCGCCCGTTCTGGCCGCCGCCTTCGCCAACTCGCCCACGCTGGACGGCTGGCGCAGCGGCCGCCAGGCCCGCCACCGCCACCTGCCGGTGCTGCGGGCGGTGGCCGATCCGCGGCGGTCGTGGGCGGCGTACGTGCTGGAGCAGCCGGGCCCGTTCCGCGGCGCCCGCCACGATCACGAGCGCCCCGGGCTCGACGACCTGGCCCGGCATGTCGAGGCGCTCACCCCGCCCGTCGCGGCCCGTGGGCATCTGGAGATCGACGTGGCCGACCGGCCGCCCCGCGACGGCTGGAAGGTGGTCGTGGCGGTGACGGCGGTGCTGCTGGACGATCCGCGGGCGGCCGCGGCGACCGAGGAGATCACGGCGCCGCTGGCCGCCGAGGCGGGACTGTGGGAGCGGGCGGCCCGCGACGGGCTCAGCGACCCGGCGCTGGCCGTTGCCGCCCGGGAGTGCTTCCTGCAGGCGTACGGAACCCTGGCCCGGCACGGCACGGGCCGCGACCTGAGGGATCAGGTCGCGGAGTTCACCGAGCAATACGTGATGCGCGGCCGCTGCCCGGCCGACGACGTGCTGGAACGGACGGTCAGGCCCGCTCGCCGGTGATGTACTCCTCCAGGCTGGTGCGTTCAGCCTGGAGCTCGTCGATGCGGAACTTCACCACGTCGCCGATGCTGACCACGCCGTGCAGCTCGCCGGCCTCGATCACCGGCACGTGGCGGAAGCGCCGCTCGGTCATCAGCCGTTCGACGTCCTCGACGGCCGCGTCGCGTTCCACCGACCGCACCTGGGTGGTCGCGATCGCCGCCACCGGTTCCATGAGCACGGCGGCACCCCGGGCGGCCAGCGCGCGCACGACGTCGCGCTCACTGACGATGCCCTCGACCCGGGTGCCGTCCCTCGAGACGATCACCGCCCCGATCTTGTTCTCGGCCAGGACGGCCAGAAGCTCCGTCACGTCCGCCTCGGGTGACACCGTCACCACCCGCCCGCCCTTGACCCGCAGAATGTCACTGATTCGCATGACGCCGCCTCTCCCGTCCGAGATCCGCCGTAGCAAACCCCCACGGGACCTCGCAGCGCCGCGGGGCATATGCCTACTTGGCGTCATTCACGGCGTGATGTCAAGAGCCCGGCGGACGCGATGGCGACGGACGGCATCACGGTTGCCGCAGGCCGGGGAGCAGTACGCCTGTTTGCCGGTGCGGCTGAAATCCCCGTACGGGCGGTCGCAGCCCTCGGCGGCGCAGCGTCCGAGCCGGTGCATGCCGCGGCCGGCCAGGTGCAGGGCGGTGCCGACGCTGATCAGGGTGCGCAGCACCGAGGCGAGCGGCTGCCCGGGGTCGCGGTAGTGGATGTGCCAGCCGTCGTCGGCGTGGTTCGTGAGCCGGGGGTAGGCCGAGGCGAACCGGAGCAGGTCGTTGAGGCGCCGCGCCCGTTCCTCGGGATCGGTGGCGTCGATCACGGTCAGCCACTCCGCCAGGAACTCGGCCGTCGCCGCCCGGTCATACTTCGTCACCGGCAACTCGATGACCAGGTCATATTCCAGGCAGCGGGCGACCATCGCCTCGTCGGTGGCCGGTGGCTCGGTCACCAGCGAGAGAGCGAGCCGCACGGCATCCTCGCCGTAAGGGTTTAGATGCATAAAGGCATTACAGCAAGATCGGCGGCAATCGTGAAGGGGTTGTCGCCTTGGAATGGCTCTATGGGTTGGAATGGCAGCACGTCGCGCTGCTCCTGCTGGTCGCGGCCGCGGCGGGCTGGGTCGACGCGGTGGTCGGCGGGGGCGGGCTGGTCCTCGTCCCGGCGCTGATGCTGGGGCTGCCGGGCATGTCGCCGGTGACCGCACTCGGCACCAACAAGGTGGCCAGCATCTGCGGCACGACGTCGGCGGCCATCACGTACGCCCGCCGGACGACGATCGACTGGCGACTGGCCCTGCCGGCGGCGTTGCTGGCCGTGCTCTTCTCCGGCACGGGCGCGCTGGCCGCCTCGCACATCCCGGCCGAGTACTTCCGGCCGATCATCATGGTGCTGTTGTTGCTGGTGCTCGCGTTCGTGGTGGCCCGCCCCTCGTTCGGCGTGGTGGTGACCGAACCGAACCGCACGTGGCGCCGCCGCCTGGCCGCCGTGCTGCTGGCCGGCACCGCGATCGCGTTCTACGACGGCATCCTCGGGCCCGGCACCGGCACCTTCCTGATCATCGCGTTCACCGCCCTGCTCGGCCTCGACTTCGTCTCCAGCTCGGCCACCGCCAAGATTCTGAACGCCGGTACGAACCTGGGCGCCCTGCTCGTCTTCGCCTCGGGCGGCCACGTGCTGTGGAAGCTGGGCCTGGCCATGGCCGTGTGCAACATCGTCGGCGCCCGGTTCGGGGCGCATACCGCTCTCAAGCGCGGCGCCGGATTCGTACGGGTGGTGCTGGTGGTCGTGGTGGTGGCGATGGTGGCCCGGCTGGGGTCGCTCTACCTCTGAGCAACTTGGCGATAACGTCCCTTTCGCGAGGACTGTTCGCAATAGTGGGGGGACGGGTACCGCACGAGACGGAGTGGCGAAATGAGCACGCTGGCCCTGACCGAGCCGATCTCCCAGACCGCGGGCGGCCGGCGCACCTTCGACGACCTGAGCGTCAAGGTCAAGGTGCTCGCCGCGGTGGGCGCGGCCGCCCTGGTCGCACTCGTCGTCGGGATCATGGGGCTGTCGTCGCTGAACAAGGCGAGCGCCGCGGCCCAGCAGATCTATGTCAGCAACGTCGCGGGCGTCAAGGCCATCGGCGAGATCCGGACCTCGATCAGCTCCACCCGCAACGACCTGGCCCAGCAGGCGCTGTCGATCGACGCGGCCGGGACGCAGAAGTTCACCGAGGCCTTCCAGGACGACATCACCGCCTTCGACACCGCCTTGACCTCCTACCGCAGCACCGTCCCGGCCGCCGACGCCGCGGTGCTCAACCAGCTCCAGACGGACTGGAGCGCCTTCGTCGAGCTCGCCCGGACCCGCATGCTGCCGCTCGGCGAACGCAACGCCCTCTCCGACTGGGCCAAGCTGCGCGACAGCGAGGTGATCCCGATCCTCGACAAGGTGTTCGCGAGCGTCAGCGCCATGGAACAGGCCGAGAACGCGGACGCCGCCGCCAGCGCGGCCGCCGCCCACTCCAGCTTCACCAGGAACCGGGCCTGGTCGATCGCCGTCCTGGCGGTCGGCCTGACCCTGGCTCTCGGCCTCGGCGTCTGGGTCGCGCGGCGGATCGTCGGGTCGCTCACCCGGGTCACCGTCGTCTGCGACGGCCTGGCCGACGGCGACCTGACCCTCACTTCCGGCCTGACCAGCGCCGACGAGCCGGGCCGGATGGGCCGCTCGCTCGACACCGCGATGGCCCGGCTGCGGGCCACGGTCAGCACGATCGAGGCGTCCGCGGCGTCGCTGGCCGGCGCGTCCGACCGGATGACCGACACCGCCACCCACATCGCCTCCTCCGCCGAGGAGACCTCGGTGCAGGCCCAGGCCGTCTCGGCCGCGGCCGAGCAGGTCTCGCGCAGCGTCGACAGCGTGTCGGCCGGCGGTGAGCAGATGGGCGCCTCGATCCGCGAGATCTCGCAGAACGCGACCGAGGCGGCCCGGGTCGCCGCCGAGGCGGTCACCGTCACCGCCACCACGTCGGCCACCATGGGCAAGCTGGGCGAGTCGTCGGCCGAGATCGGCAACGTCATCAAGACCATCACCTCGATCGCCGAGCAGACCAACCTGCTGGCCCTGAACGCCACCATCGAGGCGGCCCGCGCGGGCGACGCCGGCAAGGGCTTCGCCGTGGTCGCCTCCGAGGTGAAGGACCTGGCCCAGGAGACGGCCCGCGCCACCGAGGACATCTCGGCCCGGGTCGAGGCCATCCAGGCCGACACCAGCGGCGCGGTCCTCGCGATCGAGGAGATCTCGCTGGTCATCGAGCGGATCAGCGACTTCCAGACCACGATCGCCTCGGCCGTCGAGGAACAGACGGCCACGACCGCCGAGATGAACCGCAGCGTCACCGAGGCCGCGCACGGCACGGGCGAGATCGCCAACAACATCACCGGCGTGGCCGAGGCGGCCCAGCTGACGAGCCAGGGCGTCAGCGAGACCCAGGAGGCCACGGCCGAACTGGCCCGTATGTCGTCCGAGCTGCGCAGCGTCGTCTCGGCGTTCCGGGTCTGAACGGCCGGCCCTTGCCGCCCGCGAATTCGCGCGGGACAATAACAAAAGGCGTCAAGCGAATACCGCGGAATGCCAACCGCCGGACAAAGAACAAGTGATTTCCCGACAGTTCCGGCGGGCATCTTTACCAGTTCAGACCCGTAATTCTTCCTGCGGCCGGAGCCTGTCCGGCTGCGAAGGTTTCCCGGTGTCCGGCACACCGGATGCGAACCTTCAAGGGGGGAAAACGCAGATGAGCAACAACGAGGCCCGTCGGCGCCGGCTGCTCCGATTCGCCACGCTCGCCGCGGCGGGCACGGCACCCGCGCTGATCCTGGCCGCCCCGGCCTACGCCGCCACCGGCGTCAACAAGGTCGGGAACACCATCACCGTCAACGCTCAGGTCAACCGGGCCAACAACATCACGGTCACCCGTACGGGCAATTTCTTCTTCGTCCGGGACGCCGGTGACCCGCCGGTCGCGGGTGCGGGCTGTGTCCAGGTGAACGCGGCGGTCGTGGCCTGCAACGCCAACAACGTCACCCTGATCCGGGTCAACGCCCGGGACCGCAACGACCGGGTCTTCAACAACACCGGCACCAACTCGGAGCTCAACGGTGGAGACGGTGTGGACACCCTGCTCGGGGGGAGCGGGGCCGACCGGATCAACGGCAACAGCGGCAGCGACCGGATGTCCGGTGGCGCCGGGAACGACCGCCTCGACGGCGCCCTGGGAGCCGACACCCAGACCGGCGGGCCCGGCAACGACATCATCATCGGTGGTCCGGGCAACGACCGGCAGCTCGGCGAGGCCGGCAACGACCGGCTGATCGGGCAGGACGGCAACGACGTCCAGTCCGGCGGGCTGGGCAACGACAGTCTGAGCGGCGACAACGGCAACGACACGCAGAACGGGGACGCCGGCAACGACACCCTCCTCGGCGGCAACGGCAACGACACGCAGAACGGTGGCGCCGGGAACGACATCGTCAACGGTGGCGGCGGGAACGACCGGCAGGACGGTGGACTCGGTAACGACCGGGTGGCCGGGCTGACCGGGGTCGACTTCGGCCGTGGCGGCGCCGGCAACGACACGGTCACCGGTGACGCCGGGAACGACCGGCTCCTCGGCGAGGCCGGCAACGACGTGCTGCGTGGCGGCGTCGGCAACGACGCGATCGTCGGCGGGGCCGGGGCCGACCTGCTGTTCGGCGACGCGGGCAACGACAACCTGAACAGCGTCGACGGCGTGCGGGGGAACGACCGCAACTTCGGCGGGCTGGGCACCGACCGCTGCGTCGCCGACCCGGTCGACTTCAAGAACAGCTGCGAGCTGTAGCTTTCCTGGTGACACGGGGTGGGGTGCCGGTCGGCGCTCCACCCCTCACTATTTGGCGCGGGCGCGCAGACGGTCCAGGTCGATGACCGTCACCGAACGGCGGCTGGTCTCGATGATGTTCTGCCGGCGCAGCACCCGCAGCGCCTTGGTCACCGACTCGCGCGACGAACCGGTCCACGCGGCCAGCTCGTCCTGGGTGAGCGGCAGCGTGATGCGTACGGCGTCGTCCTGCGAGGCCCCGAACCGCTCGGCCAGCTCGGCCAGGCGCAGCGCGACCCGGCCCAGGGTGTCGTAGGTGCCGAACTCGACCCGTTTGCGGTCGGCGTCGCGCAACCGGGACACGATCATCCGGACGATCCGCACCGCGGCGTCGGGGTGGCTGTTGAGGAACTGCAGGAAACTGGTGACGGTCACGACGTACGTATCCAGAGGTTCCAGCGCCGACACCGAGGCCGAGCGGGGTGCGCCGTCCAGCGCCGACATCTCCCCCAGCAGCGCGCCCGGCCCGCGGATGGCCAGCAGCACCTCGCCGCCCTGCTCGGTCAGCGAGAACACCTTGGCCCGGCCGCTGAGCACGAGGACCACGGTCGTCGACCGGTCGCCCTCGCTGAACAGGGTCGCCCCGGCCGGCCAGCGCCGACGCCGGCCCAGTCGCAGCAGGTCGTCCCGGTCGCCCGCGGACAGCAGGCCGGCGAACTCGCCGGGATCGCTGCGGATCAGCGGGCCCGTCTCAGTTGACATGGTCCCCTCCGGAGAAGCCGTGCAGGACGTACGCCGAGACCGGTTGCACCCGCCCCTTCACGATCAGCTCGCCGAGCGGGGTGACCAGCGCGCAGTCACCGATCCGGTCGCGTGTGGACGCGCCGATCACCACCTGGCCCGGCTCGGCTCGCGACTCGAGGCGGGCGGCCACGTTGACCGCGTCCCCCATCGCGTTGAAGTTGCGCAGCGCCTCTCCCCCGATGTTGCCGACCAGCGCCTCCCCCGTGTTGATGCCGACCCGGAACCGCGGCCACTCGGGCCGGCGGGCGGCGATCCGGTCCACCCCCTGCTGCATGGTCAGGGCGGCCCGGGCCGCGCGCAGGGCGTGGTCGGGTTGCCGGGCCGGGGCGTTGAACAGGGCCATCAGCGCGTCGCCGACGAACTGCACGACGGTGCCGTTCTCACCCAGCACGGCGTGCGTGGCCACGTCGAAGTAGCGGTTGAGCATCTCGACGATCTCGCCCGGCGACGAGAACTCGGAGAACGTGGAGAAGCCGCGCAGGTCGGCGAAGAGCGAGGTCACCTCGAGGACGGCGCCGCCCAGCGCGGCCTGGCTCGGGTCGGCGACCAGCGCGGTCGCCACGTCGGGCGACATGTACTGCCGGAACAGCACGTCGAGCGTGCGGTAGAGCCGGGCGTTCTCGAGCGCGATCGCGATCTGGGCGGCCAGCGAGGCGAGCAGGGCGGCATCACGCTCGGGCACCGGACCGCCGCGGTCGGCCACCAGCACCCCGGCCGGGTGTCCCTTCACGAGGAACGGCAGGTGGAGGGCCTGATCCGTGTGCGGTGCCCGCTGCGCCAGGGCGGCCTGGGCGCCGCGGAACATGTGGGCCGGCAGCGGTTCCCCACTTCCCGGTCCCGCCGCGAGCACAGGCGGGAAGACGAGCCGGTTCTCCTCGATCAGCCCGATCCGTACGGTGTAACGGTCGAACACGCACGCGACCCGCTGCACCGCCGAGCGCAGCAACTCGAAGTCGGCCACGACGACCCGCGCGTCCTGCCCGACGGCGACCAGCGCGCCCAGTTTGCGGATCTGATCGCGCTCGGCGGCCAGGGCGCCGGCCGCGCGCCCGAGCACGGCGGCCTGACCGTCGGTGAGCTCGAAGCGCCGCGCGACACGTTCGGTGGTGGCCGCCATCTGGTCCTCGGTGAGCGCGCCCCGCTCGCTTCCCTGCAGGGCGCCGACCAGACCTTCAAGCGCTTTCCCGTACGAGGCCCGCAGCTCCCGTACGGTGTCGTCGGTCCCCACCGAGGCGAACAGTCCGGCCGCCGCGCCCTCGTTGCGGAACTGCACCCAGGCGCTGTACGCGACGTAGCCGAACCCGGCCGCCATCAGCGCGTGCCACAGCCACCAGGAGGCGTGCCAGCTCGAGCCGGCGGCCATCGCCACGGCGGACTCGGCGAGCAGCACGTACGCGGTGACGACGGACAGCAGCATGACCGCCCGGCGGCGCCGGTAGAGAAGGTAGTACCGCACGGCGGCGTACGAGAAGAGGATGATGCCGGCCGCCCCGAGCAGGACGGCCGGGGTGGAACGGTCGCCGCCGGGGATCCGGTTGAGCGGCGGGTGGCCGGTCAGCGACACGATCGCCCACGCCGCGACGAGCGCCAGCAGCGCCGCGCGCAACCAGCCCGACCAGCGGAGCAGGCCGGCGCGGGTGCGTTCGGACAGGTCGGCCGCGCTGAGGGCGGCGAAGACGGCGGCCAGGGTGAGACCGACCGGGGAGGCGTACGCGAAACCGGCGTTCCGCGCGTCGAGCACGACCTGCGGGGTGGCGGCCGCGTGCAGCCCGAGGAACGCCGCCGCGACCAGGAACGAGAGCGCCACCAGCAGGAGCCGGGTGTCGGAGCGGCGGCGGGCGGCCTGGTTGATGACGATCGCAAGGCCGAGGCTGACCAGCGCGACGATCAGGACGAGCCAGAAGTGGGCCGGCTCGTGCTGCCAGTGGACGTCGGTGTCGGGCCGCGCCACAAGCAGCCAGAGCCCGGCCATCGGCGCGGCGAGATGGGCCGCCCACACGGTCACGCGTGCCGCCCCGCCGCGCCCACCAACCGGCTCCATCGGCTCGCCTCCCGACGATCCCGTGGACAACCCTAGTCGCGCCCACCCAAACCGGAGTGTCAGAAAAGAGCAGCCCACCGGCCGGTCCGAGAACTGAAGCGACCACCCGCACCACCACGCGGGTCCAGAAGCCACCCCACCCACGCCGCGCCAGCAAGCCGACCACCCGCACCACCACGCGGGTCCAGAAGCCACCCCACCCACGCCGCGCCAGCAAGCCGACCACCCGCACCACCACGCGGGTCCAGAAGCCCGCCCACCCACGCCGCGCTAGCAAGCCGACCATCCGCACCACCACGATGGGGGGTCCGGGGGGGCTTGCCCCCACGGCGTGGGGTCTGGGGCTCGGGCCCCAGGGCGGAATGCGAGAAGGCCCGGTCCACGCTTTCCGTGGACACGGGCCTTCTACCTGCGAGCGGACGACGGGATTCGAACCCGCGACCCTCACCTTGGCAAGGTGATGCGCTACCAGCTGCGCTACGTCCGCGTTGGGTAGAACCATACCGGATGGGGTTCGGTGGGTGTGCAGGCGCCCCCGGACAGTCACCTGGCTCATTGTTATCCGGTGCCGGGCTCTGAGAGCATCGTCGGCGTGGTGACCTCCTTCCCGGAGATCGGGGACCAGTTCGAGGAACTCGCGCAGGCGGCGTTCCACACCCTTGACGAGGCGCAGTTCGCTCGGGCCGTCACCTACGGCCGCGCCGAACCGGTTGCGGCCGGTGACCTGCTGTTCGACGCGGGTGACACCGACGGCGACCTGTTCCTGGTCGGGTCGGGCGAGATCGAGGTGTCCCGGGCCGCCGACCACGACGAGGTGTTCCTGCGGGCGGGCCCGCGCCAGTTCGTCGGCGAGCTCAACCTGCTGACCGGCCAGACCCGCATCCTCACCGGCCGGGTTCTGGCCGGCGGCGTGGTGCACCGGGTGCAGCAGGAGGAGTTCCGCCGGCTGATGGCCCAGGACGCCGAGCTCAGCGACGTGCTGCTGCGCTCGTTCCTGGCCCGGCGGCAACTGCTGGTGCAGCACGCCGGCCGCAACCTGGAGATCATCGCGGACGAGCAGACCAGCGTCGGGCTGGCCCTGCGCACCTTCCTCATCCGGCAGGACCTGCCGCACCGCTGGCTGCAACCCGACACCGCCGAGGGGCGCGACGCGGCCACCCGGGCCGGGCTCACCAGCGACGACCTGCCCGCGGCGCTCACCCCGCGCGAGACGATCCGGCAGGTCGAGCCGCGCACGCTCAGCCACCGGCTGGGGCTGACCTACCGCCGTACGCCGAAAGGGGTCGCCGACCTCACGATCGTGGGCGCGGGCCCGGCGGGTCTGGCCGCGGCGGTCTACGGCGCGTCCGAGGGGCTGGAGACCGTGCTGCTCGACGCGGTCGCGACCGGCGGGCAGGCGGCGGCCAGCTCGCGGATCGAGAACTACCTGGGCTTCCCGTTCGGACTCAGCGGCGAGGCCCTGGCCGCGCGGGCCGTCGTGCAGGCGCTCAAGTTCGGGGCGCACCTGGCCAGCCCGTGCGCGGTGGTGGGCATGCGGTCCACCGGGGACGGTCACGTGGTCACGCTGGTCGACGGCACCGAGATCCCGAGCCGGACGGTGCTGATCGCGACCGGGGCCGCGTACCGGAACCTGCCCCTGCCCCGCTGGCCCGAGTTCGTCGGGTCGGGCATCTACTACGCCGCGACCGACCTGGAGGCCAAGGCCGTGGCGGGGCTGCCGGTGACGGTGGTGGGCGGCGCGAACTCGGCCGGGCAGGCGGCGATCTATCTGGCCCGGCACGCCGGCCACGTGACCCTGGCCGTCCGCGGGCCCGACCTGGCCGCCGAAATGTCGAGCTACCTGGTCGAACGGATCGTGGCCGACCCGCGGATCACCGTGCGCACGTCGACGCAGGTGACGGCGCTGTCCGGCGGGCCACGCCTGGAGGAGGTCACGCTCACCGGCGGTGACGGCGACGAGCCGTGCGGATGTCACGGGCTGTTCTGTTTCATCGGGGCCAGCCCGGCTACCGGCTGGCTCAGCGGTGTCGCTCTCGACACCGACGGGTTCGTGCCGACCGACACCCAACTGGGCGACCGCTGGACCGGCGCCGGCCGTCCGCCGCTGCCGTTCGAGACCAGCGTGCCGGGCGTGTTCGCGGCCGGTGACGTGCGGCTGGCCTCGATGAAGCGGGTCGCGGCGGCGGTCGGTGAGGGCGCGAGCGCGGTGCGTTCGGTGCACCAGGCGATCGCCCTGTCCGCTGCCGCGGTGGCCGGTGCCGGGTAGCATTCGACCAATGCAACCGGACGCCACCATCCAGCACGAACCGGCCGACGCGGACGGCCTGGTCGTCGCCTCCCTCAGCGGGGAGCTCGACCTCGACCGCGCCGACGCCGTGCGGGATCGCCTGGCCGAGGTCGCCACCGATCCGAAGTGCCGCTATCTGCGGGTCGACGTCGCCGGGCTCGACTTCATCGACTCGTACGGGCTGGGTGCGCTGGTCAGCGCCCGCAACAGCGCCGCCGCCCAGGGCACGACCCTGACGCTGGCCGAGCCGTCGCCGCCGGTCCGCAAGGCGATCGAGGTCACCGGCCTCGGGCACGTCTTCGGTCTCTGACCTCACCCGGGGCCGTCTCTCACCTCTGCGGGCCGTCTCTGACCTCGTCTCGGGACCCCTCGGGACGGCGTCCCGCTTCCCTTTCGCCGTACGGGGGAAGAAAGCTCAACCCCCGCCTGCCGTGACCGATGGCAGAGCCGACGGTTCTGGGGTCTTTCGCGCGCAACCGACGCGCACCGTGACGGGCACTTGGCACGCACCCGACGCCCTGGAATCTCTTTCCCATGCCCGGCTGACAACGGCCGGACAACAGGGGGAGATCAGATGCTTCGTAAGTCCGTGTACTCGCTGGCCGCACTCGTCGCCGGGTTCGGCGCCGCGTTCGCTGCCGGCCCGGCCACGGCCCACGCCGCCACCACGCCGACGACTCCGGCCGCCAAGCCGGCCGCTCAGAAGTGCGTGACGGATGCGAAGCTGGTTCCGAACTGCGGCGTGCTGTGGGGCGCGGCGGCGGGTGGCTTCACCGGGAAGCCGCGCGACGAGGAGCACAAGGCGTGGGAGAAGCTCAGCGGTCGCACCGCCACCATCTTCCACACCTACCACAAGGGTGACGAGAAGTTCCCGACCGCCGCCGAGATCGCCATGGTGCGCGACCCCGCCAAGCCGCGGGTGCTGCTGCTCAACTGGCGCGTCGAGTACGGTTCGACCTGGGCCAACGTCGCCGCCGGCAAGCTGGACGCGCGCATCGACGCGTTCGCCGCGCGAGTGAAGGCGACCATGCCCGAGAAGTTCTTCCTGGTGCTCAACCACGAGCCCGAGGACGACGTGCGCACCGACGCCGCCTCCGGCATGACGGCCAAGGACTTCCGGTCCTCGTACCGGCACGTGATCGCGCGTCTGAAGTCCAAGGGCCTCACCAACATGATCAACGTGGTCGCCTACATGGGCAACGAGAAGTGGATGGCGCAGTCGTGGTGGAAGGACCTCTACCCCGGTGACGACGTCGTCGACTGGATCGGCCTGGACTCGTACGTGAGCTCGGAGCAGAACTACTACCACGCCGGCGTGTTCGCCGACCTGCTCGACCGCAAGGCCAAGGGCGGCGTCGGTTTCTACGACTGGGCCACCAAGAACCACGCCTCGAAGCCGATCATGGTCGCCGAGTGGGGCGCCTACCACCGCATCGGCAAGGTCGTCGACAAGGCCAAGCAGTTCAACAGCGTGCTGCCCGAGCTGGCCAAGCGCCCGAAGGTCAAGGCGATCGTGTACTTCGACACGAAGAAGGACCTGTTCGGCGACCGTGACATCAGCATCGACAGCGCGCCGTCCAGCCTCGCGGCGTTCCGCAAGCTGGCCGCCAGCCCGAAGTTCAACGTCCAGATCAAGCTGAAGTGATTGCCGTGGCCGTCCAGGATCCGTCCTGGGCGGCCACTTCTTTGTCTCTGGTCGTCACGTCGCGTTCCCGACCCGTTGATCTGCCGCGTCCGCTGACCCTCGTTGACGTGCCGCGTCGACTTTCCTCGTTGCTCATCTCTTGCATATCCCGTTGACGGAGTGAGTACTCACTCCGTACCGTCGTCGGTATGACTTCACCAGAACGGCGCCGAGCGCCCGGCATGACACCAGACCAACGACGAGAGACCATCGTCCAGGCCGCCCTCCCCCTCGTGGCGGAGCTGGGCGCGGGCGTGACCACCGCAAAGATCGCCCGCGCGGCCGGCATCGGCGAGGCGACCATCTTCCGCGTCTTCGAAGACAAGGAGGCCGTGCTGGCCGCCTGCACGGTAGCCGCCATGGACCCGACACGGGTGCTCGAGGAGCTGCGCTCCATCCCGCTCGACCAGCCCTTGAAGCAGCGCCTGGTCGACGCCGTGGACGCGCTCGACGCCCACCTGGGCCGCATGGGCGCGGTGATCGGCGCGCTACGTTCGACCGGCGCCCGCCCGGCCCCCACCAGTCCCGCCGCCCGCCAGATGTCGACCGGTCGCGAGTCTTCCCAGCAGGCGACCCGTGAGGCCGTACGCGAACTCTTCGAACCCGACCAGGACAATTTGCGCCTGCCCACCGACACCGTCACGAACACCTTCCTGGGCCTCTTCTACGGCCGTGGCCGCATGCCCACCCCCGTCGACGCCGAGGTCACCAACGACGACCTGGTCGACCTGTTCCTGCACGGCGCCCTGTCCCGATGACCCTGGCCCAGATCCTCGGCCCCACCACCCGCTCAATCATCCTGCACGGTTCCCTGACGGCCGGCGGTTTCCGCCCCGGCCGGAGCGACATAGACCTGCTGGCCGTGGTCGACAACCCGCTGACCGACACCCAGATCAAAGACCTCACTTCCCTCGTACGGGATTCCGAGCCGGACTTCTGGGCCAAGCTCGACCTGGGCCCTTACGCGCGGCCGGGCCAGGCCTCCGCAGCCAGGCTCGACTTGGCCCCTGACGCGCGGCCGGACTCGGATTCCGCAGCCGGACTCGACCTGAGTTCCGTGGCCGGGTTCGCCCTGGATTCCGCGGCCGGACTCGACCTGAGTTCCGTGGCCGGGTTCGCCCTGGATTCCGCGGCCGGGCTCGACCTGCACGTGGTGACCACGGAGGTGGCCCGATTTCCCACCCCCGACCCGCCGGTCGAGTTGTATCTCGGCCGCCACACGCACGACTGGGAGATCTCGCCCCGGGTGCCGCATGACCCCGACGTGGTGGCCGAGCTTTCGATGGCCCGAGCCGACGGCCGCGCCCTCACAGGTGCCGCTCCAACCGACATCCTCGCGCCCGTCCCGCCGGAGTGGGTGATTTCGCGAGGCCGCCACTGGCTACGTACCTGGCAGTCCCTGACGGACGACGTCGAACACCTGACGTTCATGCGCGAGACCGCCTACCGCATCTGGCACTTCGCCATCGACGGCAGGCACAGCTCCAAGCCCGCCGCCATGGCCTGGGCCCACGCCCGAGACCCGTCCCTCGCCCACGCCGACCTGGCCCGGGTGCTGGCAACGGTCCTCCACGAAACCGCCTGACCGTAGATCCGCGGGCCGGCCCGAGCACGCATCGCGCCCGGGCCGACCACCTCGGAGGCGTCAGCGGCGGCGGAACTCGTGGGACAGGACGTATTTGGCGACGCCGTTGCCGATCCGGACGCCCTGCACGTCGGCCTCGCGGTAGTGGACGCCGCCCCAGATGCGGGCCTCCACGACCTCGTCGAGGGCGGCCGAGAAGCTTGGGAAGTGGCGCGTGGTGCCGGAGTCGGCGCTGTACGCGCTGAACGGGATGGAGTCGCGGCCGAAGAACGACCTCATCGCGTACATGATGGTTGACGTCGAGCAGGTGTGGCCGGATGTGTAGTCGGGGAACGGCGGCGTGACGAGCAGCGGCATCCAGGCCGGGTCGGGTGCGGTGCGCGGGTTGCCGTCGTCGGCGGCCGACTGCACCGCGGTCACGGGGCGCCAGAAGTTCCAGAACTTCTTCTCGTTGAAGCACGCGATCAGCGAGTCGGCGTTGGCGATCTCGGCGATGGCGAAGAACCGCGCGGCCGGCAGCGTGCCGAGGTGCTGCCGCTCCGCGACCTGGCGCTTGATCTCCCACTCAGTGAGCCGCCGGTCGTGCCACCAGATGGCGGCCTCGGTCTGATCGGGCGTGCGGACCGTGCTGTTGACCGCGCCGATCGCCTTGACCTCGTTGAAGTCCCGGGCCCAGGCGGCGCCGGTGAGGGCGGGCGGTCCGGCCGTACGGAACATGTCGCCGCGCGGGATGACGAACGGGCGCAGGTCACCGACCCAGGCGCCGTCCGAGCCGAGCGTCGGCGGGGTGGGCCGCCACTGGCCGGGGGCGGTCGAGGCGTTCCAGGTGGCGTCGCCGAAAGCGCCGTCGCCCACGCGGGCGGCGATCATCGCGGCGGCCGCACGCTCACCGACCGTGATGCCCCGGTTCTTGGCGCCGCCGGCGGGCACCTTCGCGAGCGCGTCGGCGTACATCTCGTCGAGGGAGGCGGCCTGGGCCGGGAAGAGCGAGATCAGCACCCGGTACGCCGCGGCGGCCACTGCCGCATCGAGCGAGTCGCCGCGACGCGCGGGCGGCGCGGTCAGATAAGGCTCGTACGGCGTGCCGGAGATGGCGTTGACGGCGTCGTAGATCGCGCCGTGGACCATGGCGAAACTGCGCGGCGCCACGTACGGCGCCTGCCGGGCCACCTCGTAGATGGCCTGCTGGGCGTTGCTGTTCCAGAGCACGACCGGGTTGGGTGCGCCGGTCGCCGCGTGGGCCTGGGCCGGGGTGGGAGCCGCGAGAAGTGAAACCACAAGGACAAGGGCAGAAAAGAGTCGAGCCATGTCGATCCCCCCGTGGACGATTTCGCCTCCGAGCCTGGCCGAGCCTCCACCATGGACACAAGAGCGCGCTGAAAGGTCGGATCGATCCACTACCGTTGGCGCGTGCTCTCACCCGACGACGCCCTCCGCCGGCAGGACGAACTCCGCGAGCGGCTGGAGATCCCGTCCGGCCCGGTTCCGACTCCACCCGAGGTCGTGGGGCTCGACGTCACGTACGAGGAGGGCTCGGAACGGGCCGTCGCGGCGGCCGTGGTTGTCGACGTCGCCTCTCTCGTCGTCCGGGAGGTCGCGATCCATCGGGGAAAGGCCGATTTCCCGTACGTACCGGGTCTGCTCGCCTTTCGTGAGGTGCCGCTGCTGGAGGCCGTCATCGGACGGCTCTCGTCGCCCCCGGCGCTGGTGATGTGTGACGGCTACGGCCTGGCCCACCCGCGGCGCTTCGGTCTGGCCAGCCATCTCGGGGTGCAGCTCGGCATCCCGTCGTTCGGCGTGGCCAAGACCGCGTTCATCGGCTCCTTCGCCGAACCCGGCCCCGGGCGCGGCGAGTCCTCGGACCTGATCGACGACGGCGAGGTGATCGGCCGGGTGGTGCGCACGCAGTCGGGAGTGAAGCCGGTCTTCGTCTCGGCCGGGCATCGCATCGGGCTCGCCGACTGCGCCGCCCTCACCGTCCGGCTCAGTGGCCGCTATCGCATTCCGGAACCGACCCGCCAGGCCGACATCGAGTCGCGGCGAGCCCTTCGTGAATGGCGTTCCGACGCTCAATAGCCGACCATTTATCTAGGAATTACTCTCGCATTACACGACGCTTACACGGTCTCGGAAGAGTGAACGCCGACAGTTTTCCCACGAAGGCCGGAATCCCGCGTAATGCCGTCTTGAACTGCGGTAACGGCAATATGGACGGTTTCGCCACGGGCAAGATCACACCTCGTGCACAATGCATTCACAGGCGATACCTAAGGTGTTTTGGCACGTTGAGCCCTCGAAACCGACCGCGCCGGCCCGTGCGCGGCGGATGCACCGGGAGGCGGCATGGCGAGACGCGTCTTTCTTCATATCGGCGCGCCGAAGACGGGCAGCACGTACGTACAGAACGTGCTCTGGAACAACGTGGAGGCCCTGAGCAACGCGGGCATTCTGCTGCCGGGAAAGTTCTCGGCGCACGACGAGGCGATGGCCGACCTGCGCGGGCTGACCTGGCACGCGACCCCGACCTGGTCGTGGGACCGGCTGGCCGCGAAGACAGCCGCCTGGCCGGGCGACGTGGTGATCACGAACGAGGGCCTGGGCGCCGCGACACCGGCCCAGGCCGCGCGTGCGGTCCGCAGCCTGCAGCCGGCCGAGGTGCACATCATCGTGGCCGCGCGTGACCTGTGGCGGACGTTCCCGTCGATGTGGCAGCAGAGCATCCGGGCGCGGGGCGTGTGGAGCTTCGAAGACTTCATCGGCGCCGTCGAGCGGGGCAAGTTCGACGACTTCTGGGAGCACCACACGGCGAACCGCATGTTGCGCCGCTGGGGCGACCTGGTCCCCGCCGAGCAACGCCACCTGATCACGGTCCCCGGCCCCGGCTCCCCGCAGGACACGCTGTGGCGCCGTTTCGCCGGTGTCATCGGCATCCCGCCCGGCCTGTGCGACCTGGCCGTCTCCGCCGGCGCCAACACTTCCCTGGGCGCGGCCGAGGTCGAGGTGCTGCGCCGGGTGAACCGGGCCCTGGGCGACCGCTACCCGCATCGCGCCCCCTACCAGCGCGTGGTCCAGCGCCACCTGGTCGACGCGGTGCTGAAACAGCGCACCAACGAGGTCCGCTTCGGCGTCGGTCCCGAACGCGCCGAATGGGTCCTCGACCTGGCCGAACAGCAGATCAAGGAGCTGGACGAGTACCCGTGCGACATCGTCGGCGACCTGGCCGAACTGCGCCCGGTCGACGTCAAGCCGGTCCCCACCCCCGACCAGCTCCACCGCGACCAGGTGCTGGACGCCGCCATCGAGACCATCATCGGCATGATCGGCCACGCCGAACAGCTCAACCTCCTGCTCCCCCAGCCCCGCCAGAGCCCACTGGAGCGCCTACGCCGCCGAGCCGCCCGCAAGGTCAAGCGCGGCCTCAAGAAGGTGAAGCCCCCACAGGGCCTACAACTCTGGTAGCCGCCCCTCCGGTCGGCGCTGCTCCAGGCGGCACTGCTCCAGGCGGCACTGCTCCAGGTGGCGCTGCTCTGATACACGCTTTCTCCGGGCGGCACTACTCCGGTAGCCGCTTCTCTCGTCGGCGCTACTCCGGTAGGCGCTGCCGCCCCAGCCCGGAGACAACGCGCCCGGTCGGGAACGACAGCCGCCCGACCGGCACGATCCACTCGGCCCAGGCCGCCAACGGCTCCGGCAGATCGAGTCCGCTGTCCTTGGCGGCGCGAGTGACCTGGCCGAGCGCGGCGGCGAGCGAATTCCACTGCGCCGCCTCGACCGGCAGGAGCCGCAAGCCGTCCCGGTTGTGCCAGCCCGCGGCGTCCCGCTGCGGCACCAGCCCGGGCAGAAAGTCGGCCCACGAGCCGCGCGGGGCGCGCTCGGCCGCGCGGTGCAGGTGCGCGAAGAGCCCCGGACCGAGCGCGGGATAGGCCACCAGAGCCGAGAGCAGAACCAGACCGCACCGGTACGGATACACAGGCGGCCCGCCGTCAGCCCGGTCCACCGGGTGAGCAGGCGCCGCGCTAGCCGCCTGGCGTACCGGGTGAGCGGGCGGCCCACCAGCCGTCCGTTCCGTCGAGCGCCCCGGCGGCCGTCCGTTCGCTTGGCCCGCCGGCCCACTGCTCGACTGGTCCGCCAGGTCGCGCGCCCGCTCGTCCCGGCGCAGCGTGGTGAGCAGCCCATAGCTGTTCGCCAGTCGCTTGACCTGCCGTGGCGTGCTGATCATGTGCGGCGGCCCGACCAGGTCGAGCAGCCGGATCTCGTCCTGGTCCAGGGCAAACGGATCAACCCTTTCCACCGTGCGGGGTTCCGGCAGCCGGAGGACGTCGTCGGCCCGATTCGCAACATCGTCCGGGCTCGCGCCAGTAGTGCCGACGAGCGGCACCATAAGGGGATCCAGAACAGCAGCCGCAGCCGTCGCCTCGGTCGGCGCCGGTATCTCGGTTGGCTGATCGGCGCGCGTCCCGACCAGTCCGCGCAACATCCGGCGGTACCCACTCTCGTCAAGCGGCGGCAACGTCAGCACCACCTGGAAGATCTTCTCGAGGTATTGCGCCGGCGTAGACCGCCACAGCGACTCGTCGTCGAGATCCAGCGCGTGCGGCGGCCCGTCCTCGGCGGAGTCGTCGCCGAGGGCGGGCCGGTCGCCGAGGACGTCGCTGTAGTGCGCCGAGATCGCGCTGAGCAGCCAGCGCGGATCGACCGCGACCACCACGACGAACACATCGGCCGCGAGCAGCAGATGCACGGCCTCCAGCATCTCGACCACCCGTGCCGGTGGGCAGCGGTCGAGGTCGTCGATGTAGACGGCGATCCGGTCGATGCGGGGCAAGGAGTCACCGGCCGCGTCGACGTCGCTGCCGGCGCTCGCCAACAGCTCGGCCATGTGGGCGAAGTCCTGCCGGATGCGGCTCATGATGTCGAGCCGGGACCGGTAGTCGTCGCTCGCGTCCCGCCGGGCCACCAGCCCCGCGAGCTGACCGGCGGCCGTGAAGTCGCGCATCTGCTCCCGCAGCGTCTGCACCTCGGCGTCGGCGGCTTCGGCGGCCGCGGTCAACCGCTGACGTTGCTGCTCGCCGTACCGCAGCGCCGACTTCCAAGCAGCGCTCCCCCGCCGACGGGTCTCAGCCGCGAAGCCCCGGACCTCCCTGATCACACCGATGGCGGCGGCAACGCCGCCGAGGGCCGCGACCAACGAGCCGATCGGCGGGAGCCACCACACCACCCCGACAACCGCGAGCATCAACAGCGCGATCAGGGCGACCAGCCGGAGCAGCGTACCCAGACGCATTCCCCGGACGAGCCGCCACGTGACCCGACCCGTCCCCGCCATCGCCGCGGCAGCGCGAGCCGCCTGCGCGTAGACCTTCTCAGGCGAGTCACCAGTCAACGTCCGCAGCTCGGCGCGCTGATGCTCAGGAAGCGAATCCCACAACCCGGCTGGTTCGGCCAACGCGGCCCGCAGCTCGTCCCGGCGCGCCTCGGCCGCGGCCAGCCGTTCGGGAAGCCCGCGCTGCGCGATCAGATCGGCCGCCAGACGCGACTGCTGCCGCTGCTCGGTCTCGCTTCCCGTAGGCGCCGCCAGCTGCGCGAACAGCTCGGTGACCAGGCTCGCCCACAGATCGGTCTCGGCGTAGTGCCACGCGTTGAACCGCACCTGCCGCACATAGCCGTGCGTGAGCGTCTGCCCCGGCTTGGCGACCGCCTCCACCTGCTGCTGCAACAACCCGAGGAAGTGGCTCTTACCCTCACCCCAGTCAGCGAACAGCCCGATGGCGAGCGGTGGCCGCGCGCTGCGAGCGGTGATCAGCTCCGCGATCGCCCGCGCCTCCCCGGTCCGGTCCAGCTCGTCCACCGTCGTCGGCGTGTCCGACCGGTAATGAGGCAACGTCGCCCCGACCGGTTCTTCCCCGACGAGCTCCCAGAACTGGACGATGTCGGTGCCGCCGGTGGCCAGCACGGCAACGCCGTCGTGCACGGCGAAAGCGCCCCACGCCCGTCTGGTCCGCACGCCGGTGTCGATCTCGCTGAGCACGCTCGAGGACCGGGGATCCCAGATGCGGACCCGGCCGGCGTTGTCTCCGGTGACGACCAGCCCACGGCCTCCGATCTCGATCCACCGGCCCCAGACGACCGTTCCCGCGGCGCGCACCAGTCGCGTCTCCAGCAGCGTCCGGGTATCCAGGCTGGACGGCTCGGGTGTGACGGTGCGAAGTAGGGGCATTTTCCACAGGTCGGACCGGTCGGCCAGGTCCCAGAACCTCACGACACCGTCCTCGCCTGCGGAGGCGAGGATCACCCGGCCGTCCGCCGATCCCCAGGCACCCCAGGTCACGGCTCCGGAGTCGACCTGAAGCCGCTCGGGCTCGCGGTCGGCGAACGGGTACCACAGCAGGATTTGCCCATCGTCCGCGCCGGCTGCGAGGACAGCCTGCCCGTCGAGCGTTCCCCAGCTTCCCCAACCAAGCGCGCCGGCATGGGGAGCCGGCAGGACACGCGACCCTTTCCCCGGGTATTTCACGTCGAAGAGCCGCACCCCGGTGTCGAATCCGCCGGTGGCCAGGTAGGGCTGATCGTCGACCGTGGCCGACACGCCCCAGAGGACGGGAGCCCGGTGCACCTCGGTGAAGGTGTTCGTCTGGGTCCCGCCACCGAACGGGTGGAGCGTCACGCTTCCGTCGTCCCGGGCGGTCGCGAGGAATCGGCCGCCGCCCCCGACAACCCAGCCACCCCAGGTCACCAGGCCACTCTTCGTCTCCAAAGCCTCCATCTGCACCCGCGAGCCCAGCCGCCATTCCCGGACCCAGCCGTCGCGCCCACCTGTGATCAAGCCGGTCCGCTCGGGCTCCGAACTCCAGATGCCCCAGAGCGTCTCGGACCGGTCGAGCTCGCTCATCGCATAGTCCAGCAGCGGAAAGTGGGCCTCCTGCGCGGAGAACTCCGAGAACCGCAGGCCCCCGTCGGTGTCGCCCATCGCCAGGACCGGCTGGCCGTCGACCGGCCCCCATGTCCCCCACACGATCGGCGGCCCGGACCAGCTCAGCGGCTCTCGCCAAGGCACCAACCGGTAGCTGCGAGGGCCTGGGGCCGATGTGGACTCGGACATGCGAAGAGTCTGGCAGCGGGGTCCGACAGAGCGACCCCGCCAACCGGACTGACCTTTAGAACGGGTAGGCGGCCGGCTGGCTGCGCACAGTGATCCACCGCGTCTCGGTAAACGCCTCAATATTGGCCGCAGCTCCGCCAAAACGAGACCCCGTACCCGAGGCGGCCACCCCACCGAACGGCGCATTCGCCTCGTCGTTCACAGTCTGGTCATTGATGTGCACGATCCCGGTCGGAATCAGATCAGCCAACTCGACCCCACGCATCGCATCCCGGGTCACAATCCCCAGCGACAGCCCATACTCCGACTCCCCAGCCAGGGCCACCGCCTCCTCCAGACTCCCGAAACGGGCCACCGGCGCCACCGGCCCGAAGATCTCCTGCGCGAACGCCGGCGTAGACGCGGAAGCCCCCGCCAGCACAGTCGGCCGATAGAACAACCCTTCGTACGACCCACCCGCAGCCAGCCGCACGTCACCACCGACGCTGGACGTAACCAGGTCGTGGATCTTGTCGCGCTGCCCCGCGTCGATGACCGGCCCCAACGCGACCTGATCACGGGCCGGGTCACCGACCGGCAACTTCCCCGCCTTGTCGGCCAGCCGCTCCACGAAGTCGTCGTACAGGCTCTCGTGCACCAGGTGCCGCCCGGTGGTCATGCAGATCTGCCCCTGGTGGAACCAGCTCCCCCACGCGGCCAGGTTCACCGCGGAATCCACGTCGGCATCCGACAGCACCACCAACGCCGAGTTGCCACCCAGCTCCAGGTGGGCCCGCTTGAGGTGCTTCCCGGCGAGCTCCCCCACGCGGCGTCCGGCCCCGGTCGAGCCGGTGAACGAGATGACCGGCACCCGCGGGTCGGTGACCAGGGCCTCGCCCACATCAGCGCCGCCGGGCAACACCTGGAACAGCCCGTCGGGCAGGCCGGCCTCCTGGAAGATCCGGGCCAGCACGAGGCCGCCCGTCACCGCCGTACGGGGATCGGGCTTCAACAACACCGCGTTGCCGAGGGCCAAAGCGGGCGCCACCGACCGGATGGCCAGGATGATGGGCACGTTGAACGGCGCGATGACACCGACGACACCGACCGGATAGCGGCGGATCATCGACAGGCGCGGCTCGCCCGAGGGGATCAGTTCTCCGTACGGGCGGCCGGGCAGTGACGCCGCCTCCCAGCATTCCTGTTCGGCGGTATGCACGGCGAACCCGGCCATCCCGGGGATCGCGCCGACCTCGCGGACGTTCCACCACGAGATCTCCTCGGCGTGCTCGGCCCACAGCGCGGCGGCCTTGCGCAGCACGGCGGCCCGCGCGAAGTGCGGCTGAGCAGCCCACTCCTTCTGGGCGGAGGCGGCGGACCGGGCAGCGGCCTCGACGTCGGCGGGCGTGGCCAGGGTGATCCGGCCCAGCACACCGCCGGTGGCGGGCTCGGTCACGTCGACGGTCTCGCCGCTGCCGGCACGCCAGGCGCCGTCGGTGAAGAGCAGGTCGTTCCAGCGGTTCTCGTCCAGCAGCACCATGCCGCCGACCCTAGGCACGCGTTTCCCACTTATCAACGCGGTGTTTCAACTATTCGAACGGGGACCCAGAACGGTAGCCCAGCTGGTGCGAGATGTCGGCCGCCGTGCGCAGCAGCGGGCCCGAGAGCTTGGCGACCACCGAGTCGACCGAGGCGGTCCAGGTGGTCAGGTGCACCGCGATGTTGATCGCCGCGACCACATGGCCGGAGCGGTCGCGGATCGGCGCGGCCAGCGACCTCAACCCGGGCGCGAGCTCCTCGTCGTTGACCGCCATGCCGGCCTGCCGCACCTGGGACAGGGCGGACACCAGCTGTTCCCGTACGGTGATGGTCCGCGGCCCGCGCCGGGCCAGGTCCATGCGGTCGAGCAGCGGCCGCAGCGCCGCCGGATCGCGGTAGGCCAGCAGCACCTTGCCCATCGACGTGCAGTAGGCCGGCAGCCGCGACCCGACGTGCAGGTTGAGGTCGACCGCCACGCCCGCCTGCCGCCGGCTGCGGCGCCGCTCGACATAGACGATGTCGGCCCCGTCGAGCACGGCCATGCTGGCCGCGCAGCCGGTCTCGTCCGAGAGGGTCTGCAGGTGGGCGGCGGCCACGCCGGTGATCTCCATCGAGCTGATCGCGGCGAACCCGAGGTCGACCACGCGCGGGCCGAGCGAGTACTTGCGGGTGTCCGGGTCCTGCTGCAGGAAGCCGAGCCCGGCCAGCGTCGCCACGTACCGGTGGGTGGTGCTGCGGTTGAGGTCGACCGCGCGGGCCAGGTCGGCGATGCCCAGCACGGGGCCGTTCTCGGCGAACTCGGTGAGGATGCGCAGCCCACGCTCGAGCGACTGCGACGTGGAAGCGGCCGGGGGCGTCGTCATGCGTGCACTCTTTCAGCGGTCGTTCCAGTTATTCGAACACTCGATTGACGTGTGACGCAAACCACTCCTACCGTCGCGGTCCACAAGGGAGGCACATATGGAGATCCATGCCACCCGGCGCGATCTGCTCCGCGCGACCGGCCTCGGCCTTACCGGAACCATGCTGTCGGCCTGCGGCGGCCTGGGCAGCGACAACAGCAGCGACGAGAACACCGGCACCCTGAAGATCGGCTTTGTCAGCCCCCGGACGGGCGCCGCGGCCGGCTTCGGCGAACCCGACGCGTACGTGCTCGACCTGGCCCGCAAGGCGCTCGCGGGCGGCCTCACGGCGGGCGGCACGAAATACTCCGTACAGATCCTGGACCGGGACAGCCAGTCCAACCCGCAGCGCGCCGCCCAGGTCGCCAACGACCTGATCAACTCCGACGCGGTCGACCTGATGCTCACCACCTCGACCCCCGAGACGGTCAACCCGGTCTCCGACGCGAGCGAGGCGGCCGGCGTGCCCTGCGTGTCCACGGTAGTGCCGTGGGAGGCCTGGTATTTCGGGCGCGGCGCGAAGCCCGACGAGAAGAACGCCTACAAGTTCACCTACCACTTCTGCTTCGGCGTCGAGCAGTTCCATTCCATGTACGCCCACGAGTGGCCCCAGGTGCCGACCAACCGCAAGGTCGGCGTGATGTGGCCCAACGACTCCGACGGCAACGCCATCCGGGCCGCCCTCGGGCCGCTGCTCGAGCAGGAGGGCTTCACGATCGTCGACCCCGGCGCCTACACCAACGGCACCAACGACTTCTCGGCCCAGATCGCCCGGTTCAAGGCCGAGGGCTGCGAGATCTTCAACTCGTTCCCGATCCCGCCCGACTTCGCCACGTTCTGGCGGCAGGCCGCGCAGCAGGGCTTCCGGCCCAAGATCTGCCAGGTCGCCAAGACCGGCCTGTTCCCGTCGCAGATCGAGGCGCTCGGCGACCTGGGCATCGGGGTGGCCGGCGGCGCCTACTGGACCCCGACCTATCCGTACGCGTCGTCGCTGACCAAGGCGGGCGGAAAGTCCCTGGCCGACGGCTACCGCACCGCCACCGGCAAGCAGTGGAACCAGCAGCTCGGGCCCAGCCTGGCCCTGTTCGACGTGGCCGCGGCCGCGCTCACCGCCACCGGCAACCCGAAGGACCGGGCCGCCGTGGCCAGGACGATCGGCACGCTCGACGTCGAGACCCCGGTCGGCCGGCTGCGCTGGGGTCAGGGCCCGAACGCCAACGTGGTCGCGACCCCGATCCTCGGCGGACAGTGGATCAAGTCGACGGACAGCCGCGACAAGGTCGAGTTCGTGCTGGTCGAGAACTCGTCCGACCCGAACGTGCCGACCGCGGCCAAGCTCCAGCAGTACGGCCGCCGGTGACCGCCGTTCTGGAGGGACGCGACCTGAGCGTGCGCTACGGCGACCTGCCGGTGCTGCGCGACGTCGGCTTCACGGTCGCGCCGGGCGAGGCGGTCGGCATCGTCGGGCCCAACGGCGCCGGCAAGACGACCCTGCTCAACGTGCTGGCCGGGGCGGTCCGGCCGACCGGCGGCACGGTGCGCTTCGACGGGCGGGACATCACCCGGGCCCGGCCCGACCAGCGGGCCCGGATGGGCATCGGGCGGGCGTTTCAGATCCCGCGCCCGTTCGGCGGCATGACCGTGCTCGAGAACGTGGTCGTCGCCGCCACCCACGGCGCGGGACTGCGCGGCCACGCCGCCCACCGCCGCTGCGCCGACGTCCTCGACGAGTGCGGGCTGACCACGCTGGCCAACCGGCGCGCCGAAAGCCTGGGGCTGCTGCACCGCAAGCGGCTCGAACTCGCCCGCTGCCTGGCCACCGGGCCGCGGGTGGTGCTGCTGGACGAGATCGGCGGCGGGCTCACCGACGCCGAGGCCGCGGAGCTGGTCGCCGCCGTGCGGCAGGTGCGGTCGGCCGGCACCGCGATCGTCTGGATCGAGCACATCGTGCACGTGCTGGTGCAGGTCGTGGACCGGCTGATCTGCATGGACACGGGCCGGGTCATCGCCGACGGGGAACCGGCCCGGGTGCTCGGCGACGCCGTGGTCATCGACGCCTATCTGGGGAGGACGTCATGACGCTGCTGCGGGTGACCGGGCTGCATGCGCGGCACGGATTGCTGGCCGCCGTCCGGGGCGTCTCGTTCGACGTCGACGAGGGTGAGGTCGTGGCGCTGATCGGGGCCAACGGCGCCGGCAAGACAACCCTGCTGCGCACGATCGCGGGGGCGCATCCCGCGGCGGGCGGCGTCATCGCGTACGCGGGGAAGGATCTTGAAGGTCTGCCCGCGCACCGCCGCGTCGCGCTCGGCATCGCGCTGGTGCCCGAGGGCCGGCGCCTGTTTCCCGAGCTCACCGTGCGCGAGAACCTGACCGTGGCCGGCCGCCCGGGCCGGTGGCAGCTGGAGACGGTGCTCGACGCGTTCCCCCGGCTGCGGCCGCTGCTCGACCGTCCGGCGGCGAAACTCTCCGGCGGTCAGCAGCAGGCCACCGCGATCGCCCGGTCCCTGATGACCAACCCGCGGCTGCTGCTGGTCGACGAGGTCTCGCTCGGCCTCTCCCCGCAGGCGGTCGACGAGGTGTACGACATGATCGCGACGCTGCGCGGGCTGGGCACCACGCTCGTGCTGGTCGAGCAGGATCTCGGCCGGGCCCTGGCCGTCGCCGGTCGCGTGATCTGCCTGCTGGAGGGCCGGATCACGCTCGAGGCGCCGGCCGCCGGGCTGACCCGCGACCGGGTCGTCCAGGCCTACTTCGGCTTCGCGAGGACGCCATGACCTGGGTCAACGCCATCCTCCAGGGGATCTTCCTGGGCGGGCTGTACGCGCTGTTCGCCTGCGGCCTGTCGCTCATCTTCGGGGTCATGCGGATCATCAACCTGGCCCACGGCGACCTGGCCGTGCTGGGCGCGTTCCTGGTCTGGTCGGTCACCGTCACGGCCGGCGCCGACCCGTTCGTCGCCCTGCTGCCGGTGCTGCCGGTCATGCTGGTCCTGGGCTATCTGCTGCACCGCACCGTGCTCGCCCGCAGCCTGCGCGGCGGCCCGCTGACCCCGCTGCTCACCACGTTCGGGCTGGCCATCGTCATCCAGAACGGACTGCTGCAGGCCTACTCGCCCGACGTCCGCTCGCTCGGTGGCGCGGCCGGCGGGCTGGCCACCGGCAGCTGGCGGCTCACCGACCAGCTGTCGGTGTCGTACCTGGGCCTGCTGGTCCTGGTCGTCGCGGTGCTCGTGCTGGGCGGCCTGCACCTGCTGTTGCGGCGCACCCGCTTCGGCCGCGAGATGCGGGCCACCGCCCAGGACCCGGACACGGCGGCCCTGGTCGGGATCCCCGCGCAGTCCGTGTACGCCAAGGCCACCGCGATCGCCGTGGCCACCGCGACCCTGGCCGGGGTGTTTCTGGCGGTGCGGTCCACGTTCGACGCGTCCAGCGGCCCGACCCAGCTGATCTTCGCGTTCGAGGCGGTGGTGATCGGCGGGCTCGGCTCGATCTGGGGCACGCTCACGGGTGGCATCGTGCTCGGCGTCGCCCAGACCCTCGGCGCCACCGTCGACCCGCAGTATTCGATCCTCGCCGGCCACCTGGTGTTCCTGGCCGTCCTCGCGAGCCCGCGCGGGCGGGCGGTGATCAGGTGACCGGGCCATGGCAGGTCGTCCGCTCGGGGCGGGCGACCCGGCTCGCCACGTCGGGGCTGAGCGCATTCGGGCTCCTGCTGTTCGCCGTCCCGTTCCTGTTCCGCACCGACGTCGTCCAGCAGCTCACCACCCTGTGCACACTGGTCATCCTGGCGTCGATGTGGAACGTCCTGGCCGGGTACGGCGGTCTGGTGTCGGTCGGCCAGCAGGCGTTCCTCGGGTTCGGCGCGTACGCCACGGTGTTCCTCGCCCAGCGCGACGTGCACCCGTACGTGGCCGTCGTCCTCGCCGCCGGGCTCTCCGCCGTGCTCGCGGTCGCGCTCGCCCCGCTGCTGTTGCGGCTGCGCGGCGGCCAGTTCGCGGTCGGCACGTGGGTCGTCGCCGAAGCCCTGGCCCTGCTGGTCGCGCTCGACGAGGACCTCGGCGGTGGCACCGGCGTGTCGCTGCGCGGGCTCAACGCGTACGCCCCGGACTGGCGCCGCGCCTACACGTACTGGCTGACCCTGGCCTTCACGCTGGCGCTGCTGGTCGCGGTGTTCGTGCTGCTGCGACGCCGTACGGGGGTGGCGATCCAGGCCGTGCGGGACGACGAGGACGCGGCGGCCGCGCTCGGGGTCCGCGCCGGCCCGCTCAAGTTCGCCCTGTTCGTGCTGGCCGGCGTCGGCTGCGGCGCGGCCGGCGCGCTCACCCTGGCCAACACGCTGTTCATCCAACCGCAGTCCATCTTCGGGGTGCAGTGGTCGGCCTACCTGCTGTTCATGGTGCTGGTCGGCGGGATCGGCAGCTTCGAGGGCCCGATCCTGGGCGCGGTCGTCTTCTTCCTGCTGCAGGACTGGTTCGCCCAGTTCGGCGCCTGGTACCTGATCGGGCTCGGGCTGGTCGCGATCGGCTTCGCCCTGTTCCGGCCGCGCGGGCTGTGGAGCCTGGCCGGCGATCGCCTGCCGTTCCGGCTGCTCCCGGTCGGTTACGCTCTGCGCGAGCCGCCGGCCACAGGGCGACTCGGCGGGAGCCGTCGAAGCGCGAGCCGTCAGTGAGTCAGTGACAAGGCCAGGAGCAGCGACGTGACCCTTAAGGTGTCGCACCACATCGGCGGCGCCGAGGTGGGCCCGGCCGGCGGCGGCTGGCACCCCGACTACGACGCCTACACCCGCGCGGTGCTGGCCGAGGTCGCCTCGGGTGACGCCGACGACGCCCGGGCCGCGATCGAGGCCGCGCACGCCGCGTTCCCGGCCTGGGCCGCCATGCCACCCACCGAACGCCAGGTCATCTTCCTGCGCGCGGCCGACGCCCTGGCCCGCCGGGCCGACGAGGTGCTCGGCCTGCTCGCGGCCGAGACCGGCTGCGGCCCGGTCTTCGGGCACATGCAGCTCGACTTCTGCCTGGCCCTGCTGCGCCAGGCGGCCGGGCTGGCGCACGCCCCGATCGGCCAGATCCTGCCGACCGATCTGCCCGGTTCGCGCGCCCTGGCCGTTCGGCGGCCGGTGGGGGTGGTCGCGGCCATCGCCCCCTGGAACGCGGCGCTCAGCCTGGCCGGCCGGGCCGTGGTCGGGCCGCTCGCGCTGGGCAACACGGTGGTGCTCAAGCCCTCCGAGGAGTCACCCGTCACCGGGGGCACGCTGTGGGCGTCGCTGCTGACCGAGGCCGGGCTGCCCGCCGGCGTGCTCAACGTGGTGACCCACGCCCCGGGCGACGCCGGCGTGATCGCCGAGGAGCTGGTGACCCATTCCCTCGTACGCCGGATCAGCTTCACCGGCTCCACGGTGACCGGCCGCCGCCTGGCCGAACTGGCAGCGCGGCACCTCAAACGCCCGGTCCTGCAGCTCAGCGGTCACAACGCGCTGATCGTGCTCGCCGACGCCGACCTCGATCTGGCCGTCGACGCCGCGGCCTACGGCGCGTTCGTGCACCAGGGCGAGATCTGCATGTGTGTGCGCCGGATCCTGGTCGAGGAGCCGGTCGCCGCCGAGTTCACCCGCCGCTTCGTCGCCAAGGTGTCCACGCTTGCGGTCGGTGACCCCCGCGATCCCCGTACGGTGGTCGGGCCGTTGATCAATGAATGGGCGTTGAGCCTGGTCGCGCGGCGGGTCGACGAGGCCGTCGCCCTCGGGGCCCGGCTGCTGACCGGCGGCGAGGCGGCGCCCCCGTGCTACCCGCCGACCGTGCTGACCGACGTGCCGCCCGAGGCCGAGATCGCGTTCGAGGAGACGTTCGGCCCGGTCGCCCTGCTCGAGACGGTCGCGTCGGCCGACGAGGCGGTCGACCGTGCCAACGCCTCCCGCTTCGGCCTGACCGCCGGCATCATCTCGCGCGACACGTACGGCAGCCTGGACCTGGCCCGCCGCCTCGAGGTCGGCATCGTGCACCTCAACGACCAGACCGTCAACGACGAGCCGCAGATGCCGTTCGGCGGGCTCAAGGACAGCGGGTGGGGACGGTTCGGCCTGCAGTTCGCGGCCGAGGACTTCACCGAACTTCAATGGATAACGATGCGCGACAAAGGCCGAAGTTATCCGTTCTGAACCTTGCGCGGCTCCCGCCCGTATCCCGGGGCGTGCCCGTACCTGTTCGCCGCGTTCTGCGTGTCTCGCTCACCGTCGCCGCCGCCGCTCTGATCGTCGCCGCGCTGGTCGTGCCCGACGCGATCGCCCGGCCCAAGGAGGGCGCCTTCCTGCCAGGCGCATTCCTGCGGTTGCCGATCGAGGTCATTCTCGGCGGGGCGGTTGTGTTCGCGCTTCCCGTACGGTGGCGGAGGCCGTTCGCGGTGCTGTTCGGGCTCGGCGTCGGCGCCCTCGTCATCCTCAAGATCGCGAACGCCGGTTTCCGCAGTGTGCTGGGCCGCAAGTTCGACCCGGTGATCGACACTCCCCTGCTGCGCGACGGGTACAACGCGCTGACCGAGACCGACGGCAAGACATACGCCAATCTGGTCGTGGCCGGAGCCGTCGTCGGTGGTGTCGTGCTGCTGGCCGCTCTGGTCTTGGCGTCTTTGCGGCTGGCGCGGCTCGCTCGTTCTGTTTCCGCGCGCCGCACCCTGGTGGGACTCAGTGCTGTCTGGGTGGCACTCGCCCTTTCCGGGGTCACCATCTTCCCCAACGCGCCGGTCGCCTCCGACTCGGCGATCGCGCTGCTCAAGTCCACGGCCAGGCAGGTGCCGGCCACCATCCGCGACGAGCGGCAGTTCGCCTCGGCGGTCAGCCACGACCCGTACGCCGCCACGCCCGCCGCCGACCTCGTGTCGGGTCTCAAGGGCAAAGACGTGATCATCGGCGTCGTCGAGAGCTTCGGGCACAGCTCGCTCACCGACCCCGGCATGTCGGCCATCGTCAACCCGGCCCTGGCCGCCTCGGACGAGCGCCTGCGAAAGGCGGGATTCCACGCCCGTACGGGATGGCTCACGTCCTCCACCTATGGCGGGGGCAGCTGGCTGGCGCACGGCTCGTTCCAGTCCGGGCTGTGGATCACCTCGCAGCAGCGCTACGACGGCATGGTCAAGGGTGACCGGCTGACCCTGACGAGGGCCTTCAAGGACGCCGGCTGGCAGACCGCGGGCATCGAACCCGGCAACACCAAGGACTGGCCCGAGGCCGGGTTCTACGGGTACGACCAGGTTCTCGACTCGCGCACGATGGGCTACAAGGGGCCGGACTTCGGGTGGTCCCGGATGCCCGACCAGTACGTGCTCGACACGTTCCAGCGCAAGGTCAACGCCAAGGCCACCAAGCCGCTGATGGCCGAGATCACGCTCACGTCCAGCCACGAGCCGTGGACCCACGTGCCGTCGATGGTCCCGTGGAACCAGATCGGCGACGGCAAGGTCTACGAGCCCCAGGTCGCCGACGCACCGCCGCGCTCCGAGTTGTGGGCCGACAAGGTCAAGACCCAGCTTTCGTACGCTCGGACGCTCGCCTACTCGGTGGAAGCCCTCACCACATGGGCCGCCGACTACGGCGACAAGGACACGGTCCTGATCATGTTCGGCGACCACCAGCCGATGTCCCGCATCACCGGCCCCAACGCCAGCCACGACGTCCCGGTCTCGATCATCGCCAAGGACCCGCAGGTGCTGGAGAAGATCGCCGCCTGGAACTGGACCGACGGCCTCAAGCCGGGCAACGCCCCGGTCTGGCGGATGGACGAGTTCCGCGACCGGTTCTTCGCCGCCTACGGACGTGCGGACGGGGTCGCCCTCGGCCCCCGCTGACCCCGCAGAGGGACATCGGCTCCAGAGTGGAATCGTGCCCCTACGATGACGCGACATGACGTCGATCCGGCAGGCGCTGAGCAACGCCCACCATTCGGGCGTGTTCGAACTGCACGACCAGCGCCTGCGGACCTGGCCGCGCGAGCTGCTGGACATCCCTGCGCTCGGGACCATCAGCGTCTAACCTCTCCGGTCTGACGGACCTCGACCTCGGACTCAACCCGCTCGGGGGGACCGGGGACCTGCCGTTACCCGCCGGTATCAGGACCCTCATCCTGACCGCCACCGGTCTGAACAGCGTGCCCGAAGCGGTTCGCGAGCTTGATGAGTTACGCCTTCTCAGCCTCAGTTCGATGGGTGGACCCCTCGACCGGGAGATGTACCTGCTGCACCCCGAGTTCCTGGGGCCATCCGGAACCCGATTCAGCGCCGGGCCACCGGTCGACCGGGCAAAGATCAAGAGTTTGCCGCCGTGGCTCTTCAAGCTTCCGAACCTGGAGTGGCTCGATCTCGCCGACCAGGGCCTCCGGACTCTGCCGGAGTCGATCGGCGCGATGCGACGGCTGCGCGGTCTCAACCTGGCCGGGAACGATCTGCACCACCTGCCGACGGCGCTGTTCCAGCAGAGCACGCTCGAGGTGTTGAGCGCGGCGGACAACAGGCTGGAGGCGCTACCGGGCGACCTGCCCAACTTCTCCGGACTCCGCTACGTCAACCTGATCGGCAACGACCTCCCATTGCCCCCGGAAGTTCTGCAGGACCCCACCTCGGTGAGCACGATCTGGGACTACATCGTCCGCACGCGGGAGGACCGCCGGCCGCTCGACGAGGCGAAACTCCTGGTCATCGGGGGAGGGTTCCGTCGGGAAGAGTTCGATCATCCGACGGCTCACACGCGGCGACTTCGACCCCGACGAGCGCAAGACCGAGGGGATCGACGTCACCCGGTGGGATCTCGACGTGGACGGCACGGACATCGCGGTCAACCTGTGGGACTTCGGCGGGCAGGAGATCATGCACGCCACCCATCAGTTCTTCCTCACCCGGCGCAGCGTCTATCTCCTGGTCGTCGACGCGCGGCAGAGCGAGGAACAGAACCGCATCGAGTATTGGCTGAAGCTCATCCAGGGCTTCTCTGGCGGCTCCCCGGTCATCCTGGTCGGCAACAAATGCGAAGGCTTCGAGCTCGACATCGACCACCGCGGCCTGCGCACGAAATACCCCGACATCGTGGACATCATCGAGACCTCGTGCGCGAACAATGTCGGCCTCGACGCGGTCCGCGATTCGCTACGCCAGTCACTCGGCACGCTTCCCCACGTCCGCGACGAGTTGCCCACCTCGTTCTTCGCCGTCAAGGAACACCTGGAAAAGCTCGACGCCGACTATCTGCCGTTCACCGCGTACGAAGAACTCTGTCGCGACAAAGGCGTCGACACCTCGGCGTCGCAGGAACTTCTCATCGGCTTCCTGCACGACCTCGGCACGGTTCTGTGCTTCCGCACGGACCGCCGGCTGCGTGACACCAACATCTTGAACCCGAGCTGGGTCACGGGCGGCGTCTATCGTCTGCTCAACTCGCATGCCGCGGCTCAGGAGAAGGGGCTGCTGCGCTGGCCGGTCATCGACGGCATCCTCGACGACGACCGCTACCAGCCCGACAAGCGGCAGTTCATCGTCGAGATGATGAAGAAGTTCGAGCTCTGCTACGAGTCGGACGACATCTTCCTGATCCCAGATCTTCTGACCAAAGAGGAGCCCGACACGGGAGCGTGGGAGGACACGCTCGACTTCACCGTTCGATACGGCGTGTTGCCGTCCAGCATCATCGGCCGCCTCGTCGTCCGGCTGCATCCCATGATCAGCCAGGGCACAGTCTGGCGTACCGGCGTCGTGCTGAGGCTCGATGGCAACCGGGCCCTGGTGAAGGCCGACCGTGAGGACGCCACGCTTGTCATCAGGGTGGCCGGCCCGGCCAACGGCCGTCGTGGGCTGCTGACCGCCATCCGGGCCGAGCTCCGGAAGATCGAGAAGACGATCCCGGGTCTGGCTGGTGAGGAACAGGTGCCGGTTGCCGGCCATCCCGGAGTCTGGGTGCCGTACAAGCATCTGCTCAACCTGGAGTCGGTCGGCCGCGACACCGTGGTGCCCCAAGGGCTGGTCGAGGAGTTCCCGATCGCCCGCCTGCTCGACGGCATCGAAACCAAGGCGGACCGCCGGCCGACCCGCGGCACGCCCGGCTCAGGGCTGCCGACAGCGGCGGGCGAACTGCCAGAGGCGGCGGAGCGCCCGGAGGATACGAAGGGTCGGTTCCGTTTCCTGGGGCTGCCGAAGTTCGGCGGCATCATCGCGCTGTCAGCCTCATCGTCGCGTTGCTCGGCACGTTGGTCGGCTATCTCTCCTTCCGTGGCGATGAACGTGAACGCAACACGCCCGACCACCCCGCCCCGACGGCGACCGCCCCCACGCCCGGTCCCTCGGCGAGCTGAAGCCGGATCCGGCCTCCGACGAAGAACGCCCCGGCGACCGCCACAAAGGGCCGTCGCCGGGGCGTTCTGCGCGCCTGGCTGGGACTCAGGCGCGTAGCACCGCCACTCCCCTGGCGGTGAGAGTGCGGACATCACCGCCGAGGGCGCTGATGTCGACCGGTTCCTCGGTGCGGTTGATGACGAATCGGGTGTTCCCGCGAACGGCCAGCTCAACCTGGCCACGCAGAGCTTCCGGCAGTTCGCTGGTGACGCCGGCCCGCGCGAGCAGGTCGCCGAGGACCGGCACCAGGCCGTCGGGACCCAGGCGGGTCGAGACGTACGCGGCGGAGCCCGATCCCACCGTACGGCGGGTGATCGCGGCCCGCCCGGCCTGGTCGCCCGTCTTGTAGGAGGCCAGTACGGTCGTCTCTTCGCTGGTCACGTCGATGCGGTCGGTCCACAGGGTGCCGGTCAGGCCGTTGTCGAGCTCGGCCGTGTCGCCGTCGAGCAGCGGGCCGAACTCCTCGATGCGTACGCCGAGCAGGTCGCGCAGCGCGCCCGGGTAGCCGCCGAGCCAGGCGTGGTCGTTCTCGTCGACGATCCCCGAGAAGTACGTGGTGATCAGGTGCCCGCCGGACGAGACGAACTCCGACAGCCGCAGGGCGAGCGTCGACGGCACCACGTGCAGCACCGGCGCCACCACGACGTCGTAGCCCGACAGATCGGCCGCCACGGGCACGACATCCGCCCGTACGCCGAGGTCGAGGAACGCCGTGTACCAGTCCAGCGCCTCCTGGCGGTAGCGCAGCTGCGCACTCGGGTGCGAGTCCTGCTCGACCGCCCACCACGAGGTCCAGTCGAAGAGGACGGCCGCCTTCGCCGGCGTACGGGGAAGGCCCGCGACATCGGACAGCGAGCGCAGACGAGCCCCGAGGTCGGCCACGTCCTGGAACAGCTGCGAGGACGTGCCGGCGTGCGGAACCATCGCCGAGTGGTACTTCTCGGCCCCGGCCTTGGACTGCCGCCACTGGAAGAAGCAGACTGCGTCGGCGCCGTGGGCGACGTGGGTGAGCGAGTCGCGGGCCAGCTCGCCCGGCTTCTTGGCCAGGTTGATCGGCTGCCAGTTGACCGCGCTGGTCGAGTGCTCCATCAGGAACCACGGCTGCCCGCCGGCGATGTTGCCGGTCAGGTTGGCCGAGAACGACAGCTCGTCCAGGGTCTGCCGGCCGGGCAGGCGGTAGTGGTCGTTCGACACGAAGTCGACCTCGGCCGCCCAGTCCGCGTAGTCCATGCCCTTGGTCTCGCCCATGACCATGAAGTTGGTCGTGACCGGGATGTCCGGCGTGATCTCGCGCAGGATCTCGCGCTCGGCCACCAAATAGTCCTTGAGCGCGTCGGACGAGAACCGCTTGAAGTCGAGCTGCTGACCCGGGTTGGGGTGGGTCGCGGCCTGGCGCGGGGGCAGGATCTGCTCGAAGTCGGTGTACCACTGCGACCAGAAGGCGGTGCCCCACGCCTCGTTCACCGCGTCGATCGTCGTGTAGCGGGCGCGCAACCACTGCCGGAACGCGGCCGCGGCGTCGTCCGAATAGTCGTAGACGTTGTGGCAGCCCAGCTCGTTGCTGACGTGCCAGGCCACGACGGCCGGGTGGCTTCCGTAACGCTCAGCCATGGTCCGGACGAGCCGCAGCGCGTGCTCCCGGAAGATCGGCGAGGTCGGCCGCCACTGCTGACGGCCGCCCGGCCAGATCGTGTTGCCCTTCTGATCCACCGGCAGAATCTGCGGGTACGCGGTGGTCAGCCACGGCGGCGGCGAGGCCGTCGCCGTGGCCAGATCAACCGCGATCCCGTTGGCGTGCAACAGGTCGATCGCCTCGTCGAGCCAGCCGAAGTCGTACCGGCCCTCGGCGGTCTCGAGCTTGGCCCACGAGAAGATGGCGAGCGAGACGATGGTGACGCCGGCCTCGCGCATGGCGCGCACGTCGTCGTCCCAGACCTCGCGGGGCCACTGCTCGGGGTTGTAGTCCGCGCCGTACTCGAGACGGGCGTCTCCGGACCGGCGCAGCCAACGGGGGTGTGACACAGAATCTCCCAGAAGGTGGAGCTGTTACTTGACGGTGAAGCCCTGCTCGTTGCCGTACTTGGCGGACTGGTCCTGCCAGGCCTTCAGACCGTCGGCCAGGGTGGTGTTCGAGACGTACGCCTTGCCCGCGGTGTCGTTGAAGACGCTGTTCGAGTAGACCTGGAAGGGCAGGTACGACCAGCCGGTGACGACCTGCTGGGCCGACTTGGCGAAGATCTCGTTGGCCTTCTGACCGCCGAAGTACTCGAACTCGTCGGCCAGCCAGGCCGGGTCGGCCAGGGTCTTGCTGGTGGCCGGGAAAGCGCCGCCGTCGACACGGATCTGCACGCCGTCACCGTCGTTGGCGAACTTCAGGAAGCCGTACGCGAGCTCCTTGTTGGCGCCCTTGTCCATGACCGAGAGGGCGCTGCCGCCGTTCTCGGCGCTGGCGTTGGCGCCGGCGGTCCACTGCGGCAGCTCGGCCGCGCGCCACTTGCCGGAGCCGGCCGGGGCGCTGGTGACGAAGTTGGCCGGCATCCAGGCGCCGGTCGCGACCGTGGCGATCGAGCCGTTGCCGATGCCCTGGAACCACCCGTCGCTCCACGAGCTGACCGGCGCGAGCAGCTTCTCGCTGATCAGGGCCTGCCACACCTTGACGAACTCCTGCGAGCCGGCGTCGGTGAAGTTGATCGTGACGTTGGTGCCGTCGACGGTGTACGGCTTGCCACCCGCCTGCCAGATGAGGCTGGTGGTCAGGCCGGCGTCGCCGGTGTCGTTGGTGATGTAGGCCTTGGGGTCGGCCTTGTGCAGCTTGCGGGCGGCCTCGAGGTACTCGGTCCAGGTCTTGGGGACCTCGATCTTGTACTTGTCGAAGACCTCCTTGTTGTAATAGAGCGCCATCGGGCCCGAGTCCATGGGCAGGCCGTAGACGCCGCCCCCGGAGTTGACCGAGTTCCACGGGCCGGGGTTGAAGTCGGCCTTCAGGCTTTCGGCGCCGTACGACTTGAGGTCGGTGAGCGCCTTGCCGATCGCGAACTGCGGCAGCGCGTAGTACTCGATCTGCCCGACGTCCGGCACACCCTTGCCGGCCGCGATCGCGTTCTGCAGGGCGGTGTACTGCTTGTCGCCGGTGCCCGCGTTGACCAGGTCGACCTTGACGTTCGGGTACTTCTCCTGGAACTTCGTGACGACGTCCTTGAGGGTGGGCTCCCACGCCCACACGGTCAGGGTGCCGCCCTTCTCCAGCGCCGCGGTGACGTCGGCGTCGGAGACGGTGGAGCCGCCGGACGAGCCGGACGAGGACGAGTCGTCCCCGCCGCCACAGGCGGTGAGGGCGAGGACGGCGGCCGAGGCCACGGCCGCCACCTTCAGAAATCGGGACATGGGTGAAGCCCTTTCGGAGCGGGAGGGTGAGTTATTCCTTGACGGAGCCGGCGGCCAGGCCGGACTGCCAGTAACGCTGCAGCGAGAGGAACGCCGCGAGCAGGAGCACGACGGTGATGAGCGAACCCGTGATGACCAGGTTGAAGACGGCCTCGCCACCGGCCGTGGCGGCCTGCGCGTTCCAGGAGTTGAGGCCGACGGTGAGCGGATACCAGTCCGGGTTCTTCAGCATGATCAACGGCAGGAAGTAGTTGTTCATGGTCGCGACCATGGTGAAGAGCAGGGTCGTGATGATGCCGGGCATCAGCAGCGGCACGCTCAGCTTGAAGAGCGTGCGGAACTCGCCGGCGCCGTCGACCCGGGCCGCCTCGAGCATCTCGGTCGGCACCGCCTGGGCGGCGAAGGTCCACATCAGGTACAGCCCGAACGGCGAGATCAGCGACGGGATGATCACGGCCCACGGCGTGTTGGTCAGGCCCATCTTGCTGAACATGAGGAACGTCGGCACGGCGAGCGCGGTCGGCGGCACGGCCACCGCGCCGATGACGATCGCGAAGACGGCCTTCTTGCCCACGAAGTTGAACTTGGCCAGCCCGTACCCGGCCAGCAGGGCCAGGAAGGTCGCCCCGCCCGCGCCGACCAGCACATAGATGGCGGTGTTGCCCAGCCAGCGCAGATAGATGCCGTCGTTGTAGGTGAACGTGTCGGCGATGTTGCTGAACAGGGCGAACTTGCCGTCGTCGAACCAGAGCCCGAACGAGCTGAACAACCCGTCCTGCGTCTTGGTCGAGTTGATCACCAGCCAGGCCAGCGGGAACAGCGAGTACAAGGCCATCACGGCGGTGAGCACGGTCAGCAGGACGCTGCCCTTGCGCCGCTTTTTCGATGACAAGGTCACAGGCTTTCCCGTACGGGATGAGGACCGCACTGGGGAGGTTGTCGTCGTCATCAGAGGTCCTTCGTCCCGCGCAGCTGCACCACGTAGGCGACGATCATGGTGATCACGGCCATCACGACCGCGATCGCCGCGGAGTAGTTGATCTGCTGGCCCGAGAAGGTCAGCGAGTAGGCGTAGTAGTTCGGCGTGAAGAACGTGGTGATCGCGTTCGGCGCCAGGTTGCGCAGGATGGCCGGCTCGTTGAACAGCTGGAAGCTGCCGATGATCGAGAAGATGGTGGCGATGACCAGCGCGCCCCGGATGGCCGGCAGCTTGATCGAGCGGATGATCCGGACCTGGCCGGCGCCGTCGATCGCGGCCGACTCGTAGAGCGACTTCGGCACGACCTGCAGGGCCGAATAGAAGATCAGCATGTTGTAGCCGACGAACTGCCAGGTCGTGATGTTGCCGATCGAGGCCAGGATGAGGCTCGGCTTGAGCGGGTCGGGCAGCGAGATCCCGAGCGCGTCGTTGATGCTGCCGACCAGGCCGAACTGCGAGCCGTAGATGAAGCCCCACATCAGCGCGGCGACGACGGCCGGCACCGCGTACGGCAGGAAGATCGAGACCCGGAAGAAGCTCTTGCCGTAAAGCCGGCCGCTGTCGAGGGCGAGCGCCACCAGCAGGGCCAGGAACAGCATGATCGGCACCTGGACGACCAGGAAGAGCCCGACCCGGCCGACGCCGGACCAGAACTGCGCGTCCTGCAGCGCCTGCGTGTAGTTGTCCAGGCCGACGAACGCGTTACCGCCGATGAGCCGGTTGCGGTAGAGGCTCAGGTAGATCGCGTAGACGATCGGAGCCAGGAAGACCAGCGCGAACACGATCATGAACGGGCCGACGAACTTCCAGCCCTGATAGGAGCGGCGTACGCGCCTCGTCGCCGGCGGCGGTGCCGCGACCTGTGGAACTGCCATCTGCCGTCATCCTGTTCTGGCGTTCACCGTGAGTTCTGTTTGCGTAAACATTGCACCTGATCAACTGTGTTCGACAATGTTTCGTCAGGTTCACTGGTGTGATGTTTGCGTAAACATGAGGGTGATAGTTTCACCACGTGCAGGGATCGTCAAGCAACCGCCCCCGGGGCGTTTCGATGGCCGACGTGGCTCGTCTAGCTGGGGTCTCCTCCCAGACCGTCAGCCGCGTCTCGAACGGACACCCCAGCGTGGTCGAGTCGACGAGGCGCCAGGTTCTGAACGCGATGCAACAGCTGGGTTATCGGCCCAACAGTGCGGCACGTGCACTTAAACGGGGTGAGTTTCGTACGATCGGCGTCATTTTGTTCACCTTGGCGACCACCGGCAACAGCCGAACGGTCGAGGCGATCGCCGCTCAGGCCGCCCAGGAGGGCTACGCGATCACGCTGATCCCGGTTGCGATGCCGACCCAGGACGGCGTGCTCGGCGCGTTCACCCGCCTCGGCGAGCTGGCCGTCGACGGCGTGATCGTGATCATGGAAGTGCACCTGCTCGATGCGGCCAATCTGACGCTCCCGCCGGGCGTGCAGGTCGTGGTCGTCGACTCCGACGCCGGCGACCGCTACCCGGTGGTCGACACCGACCAGGCCGACGGCGCCCGGCAGGCCGTACGCCATCTGCTCGACCTCGGCCACGAGACGGTCTGGCACGTCACCGGCCCGGCCGAGTCGTTCTCGAGCGAGCGCCGGGCCGCGGCCTGGCGCGACGTGCTGACCGAGGCGGGCCGGCCCGTCCCGCCGGTCCAGCGCGGTGACTGGTCGGCCCTGTCCGGTTACGAGGCCGGTCTGCAGCTGGCCGCCGAACCGTCCTGCACGGCCATCTTCTGCGCCAACGACCAGATGGCGCTGGGCGTGCTGCGGGCCCTGCACGAGCGCGGCCGCCGGGTTCCCGACGAGGTCAGCGTGGTCGGCTTCGACGACATCCCGGACGCCGCTTCCTACCTGCCCCCGCTCACCACCGTGCATCAGGACTTCGCCGAGGTGGGCCGTCGCTGCGTCCAGGGGCTGCTCGACCAGATCCGCCGCCACAGTCTCGAGCCGGGCACGGTGCTGGTGCCGACCACGCTTGTCGCGCGCGCCAGCACCGCCCCGCCGCCGGTCTTCCAGTAGATTCCCGGGCATGCCACCGACCGCCGGCCTGCCCCAGGCGCCCGGCGTCTACCGGTTCCGCGACGCCGCGGGCAAGGTTCTCTACATCGGGCGGGCCACCCAGCTGCGCAGCCGGGTCGGGTCCTACTGGGGTGACCTGCGCGACCGCCCCCGCCTGCGCCGGATGGTGCCGCAGGTGGCCCGGGTCGAGGCGGTCGTGTGCGACTCCGTCCACGAGGCCGCCTGGTTCGAGCGCAACCTGCTGGAACGCTCGAAGCCGCGCTGGAACCGGACCCGCGGCGGCCAGGAGGTGCCGGTCGGCATCCGGCTCGACCCCGACGGCCCCAAGGTGGTGCACCTGCACGCGCCGGGAGCGGCCGAGTTCGGGCCCTATCTCGGCGGCAGCCAGGCCCGCCTGGCGGTGTCCGGGCTCGACCGGGTGCTGCCGCTGCGCTACACCGCCGAGCGGCTCGAGGGCGGGCTGCGCGACCTGGCCCGGATGCGGGGCGTGACCACGCTCGACCGGCCGGCGTTCCGGGCGACCATCGCCGCGGTGCTCCGGCGGGGGGTGGACGAGACTCACGCCGTACGGGAAAGCCTGGCTCTTCTGCGGGATCGGGCGTCGCAGAACCTGGCCTTCGAGCTGGCCGGGCGGATCCAGCAGGAGATTGAGGCCCTGGACTGGATCGTCGCCGACCAGAAGGTGTCGCAGCTCGTGGCGGGGGCGGACCACGACGCGTACGGCTGGTCCGACGGTCTGCTCGTGCGTTTCCGGATGCGCGCCGGGCGGCTCGACGGGTGGGAGCAGCGGCCGAGTTCACACGCCTCGGCCCAGCGGTGGCTGGAGCTGACCCCGCCCGAATGGCGGGCGTTCGCCGACCGCAACGCGGAGCTGGCCCGCCGCTTACACTGACCACTGTGGATACCGTTGGGACGCTTCTGACCCGCCTGATCGGGGACAGATCGGTGACGGCCGTGGCCGCCCGCGCCCACATCTGGCCGGGCCGTCTCCGCAAGTGGATGTCGGGCGCGGCCGTGCCCTCGACGAGCACGCCGCTCACGGCCGTCGGCAATGTGTGCGGCGCGAACGAATGGCAGCTGGGCGAGCTCGTCGACGCCTGGTACGTGCAGACCCACCCGCCGATCGAACTGCGGCACGGCGGCTTCGTCTTCCACGACGACCGGCGGGCGGCGCCGGGCGTCCGGCCCGACGACCTGTGCAACGCGGCCCTGCACGCGGTCTGGCGGCGCACCGGGCAGCTGTTTCCCGACCCCGGCCAGGATTTCCGGGGCGCCGTGCGGGCGCTGCGCGACTGGCAGCTCGGGCGGCTTGTCGCCGACGACGAGCTGCGCGAGGAGATCCGGCGCGAGCTGGCCCCGGAAGCGCCCCGGTCCGCCGACCCCGACGCGCTGGAGCGGCGGATCGGGGCCGAGATCGCGGTGGGATACGAGCAGGGGCGGTCCCGGCGGGCGCTCGACCTGATCGGGGCCGGCCTGCTGCACCCGGACGAGGGGATGCGGTCCCGGGCGCGGGAACTTCTCACGACCACCCCGCCGCCCCCGCTCGACGAAGCGGAACGACAAGCCGTCCTGGCCACCGCGGCGGGCGGCACAACTCCGGAATGGGCACACGCCGTGGCGCCGGCCGACCGGGAGGTGGTGGAGCACGGGATCCGGGAGTGTTACCGCCTGGCCGGTCTGGACGGACCGGAGTCGATCGTGTGGGTCGACTCGCCCTACACCGGCGTTCTGCTGCGCCGGCTGGCCGAACCGCTCTATGACACCACACTGTGGAGCCGCAACGACCGCATCCGCGACGTCGAGACCGTGACCATCCGCTACGCCGACGACCTGCGCCTACGGATGCAGCGGGAACTCAACCACCTGCTCGGCCGCCAAGGCCACGACCCGGCCCCGCGCGGCCCGCTGGCCCCGCTCAGCCAGCAACTCCGGCTGACGGGACGACCCGACCTGGTGGCGACCGATCCGCAGCGCGCGCGGCAGGCCCTGGTGGAGGCGGCCGCCCGGCTGCCCGGGCCGCGTCCCGCCCTGGGCGACGGCGACCCGCTGCCGGCCGACAACAACGACCGGTACTTCCATCTCGGCGGGCAGGGCGTCGCGTCGTGGATCGGTGAGTCGTCCCGGCTGGTGGAGGGGCTGCAGGCGGCCGGCGCTCCGCTCGGCGACCTGCCGTCCCGCTTGGCCGCCTATCGCGACGCCAACACCGCGGGCCCCTGGTGGCCGGGGTCGCGGCTGGTGATCGTCAGTGAGCGCCCGGTCTCGATCGACCCCGGGCCGGTGCGCTGGACGGACGGAACGACATTCGGCAACTGACTTTACAGTTGCCCTTGTATTAAGCGCTGTCGATGCCTCAAGCTGAGGGCCCGTCCCCCTCTCATCCCCAGAGGTCTCGCCATGCGTCTGCTCAAACGCGCCCTCGTCCTGGCCTTACTGGCCGTCGCCGCCCTGGCCACCCCCGCCCAGGCGGCCGAACCGTTCAAGGTGCTCGCCTTCTACAACGGCACCTGGGACGCCGCCCACATCGACTTCGACAAAGAGGCCCGCGAGTGGTTCCCGCGGGCCGGCGCCCAGAACGGTTTCACCTGGGAGGCCACCACCGACTGGAGCCGGCTCAGCGCGACCGGGCTGGCCGGGGTCAAGGTGGTGATGTTCCTGGACGACGCTCCCCCGGCCGACCGGCGGGCCGCGTTCCAGCAGTACATGCAGAACGGCGGCGGCTTCCTCGGCTTCCACGTCAGCGCGTTCACCACCAACGCCAACGAGTGGAGCTGGTACTACAACACGTTCCTGGGCTCGGGGAACTTCGCCACCAACACGTGGGGCCCGACCGCCGAGACCCTGCGGCTGGGGACCCACCCGACCACGGCCGGTCTGCCCGCGACCATCGGTTCGGCGGTCAGCGAGTGGTATTCGTGGAGCCGTGACCTGCGGCAGAACCCCGACATCGACATCGTGGCCTCGATCGACGCGTCCAGCTTCCCGGTCGGCACCGACCCCAATCAGCAGTGGCGCAGCGGCTTCTATCCGCTGATCTGGTCCAACCGCAACTACAAGATGGTCTACACGAACTTCGGCCACAACGCGATGAACTACGAGACCAACACCCGTACGTCGTCCACGTTCGCCAGCGCCCAGCAGAACCAGTGGCTGATCAACGCAATCCTGTGGCTGGGCGGCGGCTCCTCGTCACAGCCGCCTCTCACGTGGCAGCCGCTGGTCAACAAGGGCAGCGGCAAGTGTGTCGACGCCCGCTCGGCCGGCACCACGAACGGAACGGCCATCCAGCAGTACGCCTGCAACGGTTCGACGGCCCAGCAGTTCCAGCTGGCCGACACGACGAACGGCTACGTCCGCATCAACGGCCGCGGCAACCCCGCCCAGGCGCTCGACGTCACCAACGTGTCCACGGCCGACAACGCGCCGATCCAGACCTGGACGTACGGCGGCGGCGCCAACCAGCAGTGGCTCCCGGTCGACGAGGGCGGCGGTTATTACCACCTGGTCAACCGCAACAGCGGCAAGTGCCTCGACGTCCCCGCCGCATCCACCGCCGACAGCATCCAACTCGTCCAGTACACGTGCAACGGCACGGCTGCGCAGAGTTTCCGCCTCACCCGCTGACCTTCTATGGTGACGCCATGGCCGCCTTCGAGTCCGTCGCCCCGATCATCCCCGTGAGCGACCTCGAGGCGGCCCTGGCGCGCTACCGATCGCTGGGTTTCACCACCCGCTCGTACGACGGCTCCGAGCCCTACGGTTTCGTGGACCGCGACAACGTCTCCCTGCACCTGACCGAGTCCCCCGGCCACGACCCCCTCACAACGGCGTCGATGGTCTACCTCTACGTCAGCGACGCCGACGCCGTGCACACCGAGTGGTCCGGCGCCGAGGGCCGTCTCTCCCCACCGCGCGACACGCCGTGGGGTTTGCGCGAGTTCGCCTACGTAGACCCCGACGGCACCCTCCACCGCGTCGGCTCCCCACTCCGCTAGGGGTTCACCCCTGCACTGTCGGCACCACGGCCTCTTCGCCTTCACTTCAGTGGTCACCGCAGTTCCTCGAACGAGGATCGCTTCCCTGAACTGATTGCCGGAAACGCCATGTGGGATTTCCTGTCCGACCTGTTCGGCGCCCTGTCGAACGGACCAGGCTATTTCCTTGTCGTCGGATCGATTCTGTGCGGCGTCACCGCCTTCCTGCGCAACGCGCACAACAAAGGAATCGACGGGTGGGACGTCATGCTGATTCTCGGCCTGGTCGGGGCGTCCGCGATCTACTGCTTCGTGGTTCTGCTGGTGCTTTCCCACCCTCATCCCTGACCGAGGAAGGCCGCCATGCAACCCCAGGAACCCCTGACGATCACCACCGAGGAGCTCAAGGCGCTGATCGACGCGGTTCTGCGCGTCGAAATCGCGGTAACCCGGCTGGAACTCGCGGTCGGTAACATCCGCCCCCGCCGCGCGATCACCCCGGCGCACCGGACGCCCCCGCTCCCGGTCCCGCACGCCGAACGCGTCGCGTTACGTGACGCGCTGGCCGCCAACAAACTCGAGATGACTCTCGGCCTGGTGGCCGGAATCGTCGCCCTCACCCTCGTGATCGCCACCCTTTTCACCAGGACGTCGATATGAGCCGCAGCAGCGCCGCCTTCTGGGTCGTGTTCGGATTTCTCATCAGCATCGTCGACGCCTGGCTGTCCATTCAGTCGATGGCCGGAATGATGCACGCCGTCACCGTGATGGGTTATGTCTTCGCGGCGATCGTCGGCGTCGCGCTGACCGCCTTCGCCGTCCTCCTGCCGATCATGATGGCGGCCCACCGCAACGCGCCCGTCCTGCTCGTCTGCGTGTGGGTCGTCCTCACGGTGGCCGACGTCGGCACCAGCGTCGTCGGGGTGATCTGGTACGTGCGGCTCGGCCACCCACTGACCGTGCCGGTCGACCTGACCGAGTTGCACTACGCGCCGGCGAACTGGATGACCACTCTCGGATACATCGCCTCGGTGCTGATCGTCGCGTGGTGCTGCGCCCAGTTCGGCCGCGCGCTGCTGGCGCTGCGGAAGTCCTAGACGTCGGGCGCGGTGGCGTATCCGTTGCGGATCGCCCACCGCGCCAGCGCCCACCGGAAGTCCCCGCGCCGCGGGCCGCCGCAGCATCTTGACGGCGACCGTCAGGGGCGACGCCAGCCCGCCGTGGTAACGCGCCCGCCAGGTGACGCCCTCGCCGCCGGTGATTCCGGTGGCCGACCATCGGCGGGCACCGACCGTATTGCCCGGGTATCGGGCCTCGTGATTGAGTGGGGGCGCCACGACACTCTGGGGGTTCCTCGTGTGGGCGGCGGGCACCTTTCTCGGCAGTCTTCCCTCCGAGGTGGCCAGGGCTCTGGTCGCGCGCAGCGTAAGGCGGTCGTTCGCGGCCGGGCGGGTGCTTCTGCGCGAAGGCGCCCGCGACTCGCACGTTTTTCTTGTGCTCAGTGGATTCGTGAAGGTCAGCACGGCCGCCGACGGGGTCGAGACGTTGCTCGGGATCCGGCTTCCGGGTGAGGTGGTCGGAGAGATCGGGGCACTGACCGGTGTGCCGCGCACCGCCACCGTCAGCGCGTCGGGGCCGGTGCTCGCGGGGCAGGTGCAGCGGGGCGACTTCGAGGGCTTTCTGCGGCAGCGGCCCGACGCGGCGGCGCTCGTGGCGGCGGCGGTGGCCCGGCAGCTGCGGTGGGCGAACCGGCGGCGTACGGACATCGCGGCCTTTCCGGCTCCGATCCGGCTGGCGCGGGTGCTCTCCGAGATGGCCGAGGTCTGCGGCCGGGAACGGGACGACGGCTCGGTCGAGCTGCTGGTGCCGTTGAGCCAGGCCGATCTGGCCGCCATGGTGGCGATCGCGCAGGCGACCGTGCACAAGGCCCTGCACGAGCTGCGCGACCGGGGGCTCATCACCACCGGCTACCGCCGGATCGTCATCACCGACCCGGAGAAGTTACGCCACATCGCGGAACCGTGAGCGGAACTGTGAGCGGTCCTGTGAGCGGAACTGTGAGCGGTCCTGTGAGCGGAACTGTGAGCGGTCCTGTGAGCGGAACTGTGAGCGGTCCTGTGAGCGGAACTGTGAGTCGGAAAGCCGCAATCCCCTACCAGTAGCCAATCCTCGGGCCGCCGCACCTACACGATCGGGTAGGGACGACACCCGGACCGAGGAGGGGCGATGTTGTTCGGACGCGACGAGGAGCTGCGGCAGATCGCCGCCGTGCTGGAGAGCCCGCGCGGGGGGCGGCTCCTGGTGCTGGCGCTGGAAGGGCCCCGGGGCAGCGGCCGCACCCGGCTGCTCGACGAGACCGCCCGGCTGGCCCGGCAGCGCGGCATCACCGTGTTCGCCGAGCCGGAGTGGGCCGGGGCGGTCGGTTCGCGGCAGGTGCTGCGGACGGTCGGCGACCGCCCGGGCTCGCTGCTGTTCCTCGGCGACCACCCGCGCCGCATCGACCCGCGCGCCTGGGCCGTGCTCGACCTGCTGGCCGAGACCACGCCGACCCTGGTCGCGCTGACCGGGCCGGCCGAGGGGGCGGTGCACCTGCCGGCGGCCGACGTGCACCGGATCCGGGTCACGCCGCTCGCCCCGGCCGCGCAGGCCGAGTTCGTCGCGCAGCTGGCCGGCGCCCGGCCCGGCCCGCAGCTGGTCGACCTGTGCCGGGTCGCGTCGGGCCGGCCGGGCTGTCTGCGCGAACTGGTGCGGGGGCTGGACGAGGAGGGGCTGCTGCACATTGCGGGCGGCTGGGCGGTGGTGCGCGCGGTCCGCCTGCCCCGGCGGTCCGAGGCCGCGCTGCGCGGGCAGGTGGCGTCGGTGTCGCCGCCGGCCCGGCATCTGCTGCAGGCGGCCGCGACCCTCGGCGAGTCGTTCCCGCTGATGCGCCTGGCCCGCCTGATGGGTGTGGGGCCGGTGACGATGCTGCCCGCCCTGGAGGAGGCGCTGGCGTCGGGGTTGCTCGGCGGCGACGGTGAACTGCTCGCGTTCGGCCACGAGCTGGTGCGGGCGGCGGTCGAGGCGACTCTGCCCCGCCCGGTCGCGGCGGCCCTGCGGGTGCGGCCCGACTGGGAGTTGCTGAGCCCGCGCGAACGGGAGGTGGCGGAGCTGGTGCGGCAGGCGCTCACCAACCGCCAGATCGCCACCCGCACCGGGATCAGCGCCCACACCGTCAACTACCACCTGCGGCAGATCTTTCAGAAGCTGGGGATCGGGTCCCGGGTGGAGCTGGTGGCACTCTGGCCCACTGATTGAGGTCGCGGACGCGCTGTGAAGGCCCGTCCGGCAGGTGGTAGTCCCGGGCCGCGGCCAGCCCGGCCGCCGCCACCCGGGCCACCCGCGCCGGCCGGGCGCCCGGATAGCCGCCGAGGTCGGCCGCGAGCGCCTCGGCGTCCTCCAGGGCCTGACACGCCCCCTGGGCCACGAACGGCAGCATGGGATGGGCGGCGTCGCCGACCAGCAGGATCCGGCCCCGGCGCCACGCCGCCCGCGGCCGGTCGAACAGCTCGTGCCGCTGGAACGGCCCCACGAGCAGGTCGCGGGCCGCCGGATGCCAGCCGTCGAACGCTTCCAGCAGCGGCACGTCGGTGGGCACGACCGCGACCACGTTCATGCTGCCGTCACCGAGCGGATAGCTCACCAGGTGGCTGCCGGGCCCGAGCCGCACGACGACCCGGTCGAGAGTCGCCGGGACGACGGCTCGGTAGGCGGTGAATCCGCTGGGGCGCAGGCGATCCGAGACCACGGCCCGCCGCACCACCGACCGCAGCCCGTCCGCCCCGATCACCGCGTCGGCGGTCATCCGCGTCCCGTCCCCGAGCGACACCACGACGTGGTCGCCCCGGTCGTTGACGCCCGTGCACCCGACCCCGGGGCGCACATCCACGCCGGCCAGCAGCTGCCGGTGCAGCACCGACCGGCGCAGCGTGTAGTAGGCCTCGCCCAGATCGACCGAGGCGATCAGCGAGTCGTCCCGCCAGCGCCGGATCTGCCGCTCGACCGGCCGGGCGGCCGGACGCAGCACCACGCCGAGCCGTTGCAGCACAGCGGCCCCGTTGGGTGCGATCTGAATTCCGGCGCCGTCGGAGAACGAGGGCGAACGTTCGAGCACGACACAGTTGACGCCACGCCGGGCCAATGCGGCCGCTACGGCCAGCCCGCCGATGCCGGCCCCGACCACCACGATGGTCATCAGTAGTACTCCAGGGCCTTGTCCCAGTCCTCGCCCTCGCGGAACAGACTGCGCGGCTTCATCACCTCGGGCTCGGCGGTCAGCAGCCGCGACGGCACGAGCGAGCCCGGTGGCAGCGCCTCGACCGAGGCGTCGATCCCATGCGCCCTCGTGACGGCGTCCCGGAGTTCGGATGCACAAGCAGAGGGGCCCTCAACCTGAACGTGCAACGCCGATCCCGAAGCCCGGGCCCGCCAGAACAGCACCCCGTACTCCGCGGGCAGCCCGAAGACCAGGTCCTCGACGTCCCCCTGGGTCAGGCCGCTGGGCGCGGTCCAGGCCGAGCGTCCCAGGACCCGTACGACGGGAAGCGCCCAGCCACACGCACAGTCCACGTCGGACACCTCGACCGCGTCCTCGAGGTTGTAGCGCAGCAACGGCATCGCCTCGCGATAGAGCGGCGTCACCACCAGCTGCCCCCGCCCGGTCGGCGTGGTCTCGCCGGTCACCGGGTCGTGCACCTCGAACACGGCCCGGTCGGCCCACAGGTGCAGCCGCCCGGCGGGGCATTCGCCGGCCAGGCTCCCGGTCTCGGTGGCGCCGTACTCCTCGACCACCGGCGCGTTCCAGATCTCCGCGATCCGCGCCTTCTTGGCCGGCCCGAGCGGGTCACCACCCACGAACAGGGCCCGCAGCCTCGGAAAGTCGGCTTCCGGCCGCAGCCCGCGGGCGTGCGCGGCGGCCGCCCAGATCAGCGTCTCGGTCGCCAGCGACCAGGTCAGGGTCACGCCGAGGTCGTGCAGGACCCGGACCACTTTCGCGTACGGCATGGCGAGTGACCGGTTGTCGGCCGGCACCACGGTCGCGCCCCGGGAACGGGCGGCCGCCTGCGCCAGGTGACCGGTGATCATCAGCGCGTACGGCGTACGGACCATGAACGTGTCGTCCGGGAAGATGCCCACGTGTTTGCGGGCGTACCGGTCGATCAGGTCCTGCCAGTCGCCCGGCGTGTAGTAGGAGGCGGTCGGTGTGCCGCTGCTGCCGCTGGACTCGTGGTAGGTCGCCACCTCGGCCCGGTCGACCGCGAGCATGCCGAACGGGTACGCCTCACGCAGGTCCCGTTTGGTGGTGAGCGGGCAGTCGGCCAGATCGGCCGGAACTCCACGCCGCGCGTAGAACGGCGATCGCGTCGCCGCGTCGAGGGCGCGGCCGAGCCGGGCCTCCTGGATCCGCCGCAGGCCCTCCCGATCGGTCCAGTCGCCGAGCCGGGGCAGCCCGGTCACGGTCGTGTCCATGACGCCTCCCATCCGAGCACCCGGCACGCGTTCGCGCCGAGAACGGCCTCCCGGTCCGACGGGCCGAGGCCGAGGGCGGCCACCTTGCACAGCTCCACCTCCGGTGCCTGCAGCGGGTATTCGGTGCCGAACAGCACCCGGGCCGCGCCGAGCCGGGTGACGGCCAGCCGCGCGGTGACGGTGAGGCAGCCGGAGATCTCGGCCAGCACGTTGGGCCGGCCCTCGACCGTGTGCAGGCCGGCGATGTCGAGGCCGGTGTGCCCGCAGTGCCCCCACACGAACGTCACGCGCGGGAACCTGGCGGCCAGCCGCACGAGGTCGGCCGGTCGGGCCCCGGGCTGGGCCACCGTCACGACATAGACGGGATGCCGCGCGGATTCGGCGATCGCGACCAGTTCGGCGACGGCCGGATCGTCCAAACGTCCACCGTGGACGGCCGGTGAGATCTCCAGACCCCGGAAGTCAAAGGCGTGTTTCCCGTACGCCTCCACGTCCCGTACGGGATCAGCGAAGTAGAACGGAAGCAGCCGCCCGGCCGACCGTTCGCACGCCCGGAGCACGCCCTCGTTGTCGGCCGCCGCCTCGGTGCGCCCGCCGTCGTCGAGCTGCCGCGCCAGCCGGTCGAGCGGAAGCAGCCCGCCCGCACAGACCGCCGCCCGGTCGATGCCGGCCGCGTCCATCACCGCCAGCAGCCGCCCCGGCTCGGCGTCACCCGGCTTGATCCGCGCGTGGAAGTCGACGACGGTCATAGCTCGTGGCACAGTTCGTCGATCGGGTAGCCCACATGGCGTTCCCGGCCGGGGAGGTGGCCCAGAATCTCGTCGCCGGCCCCCAGTTCGGTCGTGTTGAGCACCGCGCCGCCCGGCCCGAGCACCCGCACGTGCCAGTCGTCCTGCACGATCAGGTTGACCGGCCCGCCGTCGGGGGCGGTGGCGTCGATCGCCAGCAGCGGGCGGGTCTCGATCTTCACCCGGCCCACGGTCACTTTCCGCGTACGCCCGTCCGCGCCCACGGCCAGCACGCTGTCCCCGGCCGACAGCTCGCTCAGATAGCGGGTGTGTTCCCCGTCGGCCAGCGTGTACGACATGATCGCGCCGGCGTTGACGCGGAACGGCCGGGTCGGCATGTAGGGCAGCGGGTGGGTCTCGCTGACGCACAGCATCAGCGCCCGGGCCCACGAGCCGACCAGGATCCCCTCGTCGGGCCGCAGCAGGGCGCAGGTGTCGACGCAGGCCCGTTCCCCGGTGCCGACGTGCCGGATGCCGGTCACCGTCATCGTCACCAGATCGAGCTTGGGTGAAGGAGCGCGCACGAGACCGGCCAGCCGGGTCGGGTCGCCGGGCCGGGGCGCGGTAAGCATGACGCCGTCAGGCCCGCGCTCGAGCACGCTCAGCTGCACGACCGCGTCGTCCACGCCGGCCGCCGCCGTGACGATGGTGCCGGCCGAGCGGTCGCCGGCGGCCAGGACGATCTCCATCGGGATGTTGGTCGGGTCGGCGAAACTGAGCAGGGTCACCCCGTCCCCGCGTACGGCGTCGCAGGCCCGCTCCAGGCTCGCGCGGTCGGTGACGTCGTGCCGTTCGCCGAAGCGCACGCCCGGATGCCGCCCGGTGTCGACCGTCGTGCCCGGCCCGAGCAGCACCAGGTCGGCCGGGCCGAGGTCGTCGGGCAGCCGCTCCCCGGCGGGGACCAGCACCCGGGTCACGGTCGGGGGCAGCCCGGCCAGGTCGGCCGGGTCGGCGGCCACGACGGCGTCGAACCGGTGGTGCACGGCCTCCTCGACCACGGCCCGCTTGGCGTCGCCGGCGGCACGCACGTCGAGCCAGCACAGCTTCGGGTTCACCGCACACCGGCCGGGGTCCGGTCGCCGTGCGCCAGGGCGGACAAGCGGCGGGTGACCGCGCCCGGGTCGTCCGCGGTGAAGACCGTGCGGCCCACCGCGAGCCCGGCCGCGCCCGCCCGCAGGGCCGTCTCGAGGACTTCGAAGGAGGCGTGGCCCCCGGCCGCCAGCACCGGCACCGGGCAGCCGGCGGTGATGCGGGCGATCGCCGCCGGGTCGTCGGGCAGGGCCGTCTTGACCAGGTCGGCGCCGAGCTCGGCGCCGACCGCCAGCGCGTGGGCGACCAGCTCGGGGTCGCGGCCGTCGGTGATGCCGGGACCCCGCACATACATCATGGCCAGCAGCGGGACGCCCCAGCGGTCGCACTGCTCGGCGGTGCCGGCCAGGTGGGCGATCTGCCGGTCCTCGGTGCGCGAGCCCACGTTGACGTGCACGCTGACCGCCTCAGCCCCGAGCCGCAGCGCCTCGGCGACGGTGGCGACCGGGTATTTCGCGTCGGGGTCGGAGGCCAGGCCGGTGCTGGCGTTGAGGTGCAGGATCAGCGACATCTCGCGGAAGCGGTCGGGGCGCACCCGCCGTACGGCGCCCTTGTGCAGCACCACGGCGTCGGCGCCACCGTCGGCGAGGCGGGCCAGCAGGCCGTCGAGCGTGCCCCGGTGCGCCAGCGGGCCGCCGCTCATCGCGTGGTCGAGCGGCACCACCAGCAGGCCGGACGGGTGCCGGTGCAACCGCCGCAACCGCAGGCGGCGGGCGAAGGATCCGTGGGCGTGCATGCCAGGGACGCTGCCACGGCCCGGTTCGCGGCCCAACCGCACGAACGAGTAGGCCGCCCACTCACGTGATCCGGCCCGGTCCCGCGCAACCCGGATCGCCTGTCACCCGATCGGGTGAAGTCCAGTCACCGATTCCGGTCGGATCGTCCTTGACGGACGGACCCGACCGGTGGGTTCCCGGGCTCGTCAGGAGCGCGGGCCGGGTGAGCGCCGGCGCCCGTGCGGGTGACCGGCGGCCCGGCGCCGGCCCGATCGCGGCGGTGGCCCGGCCCCGGCCTCGATCCATAGAGTTCCATGCGAGTCACCGCTCACGGGACGCGCCGTGGTGACCTCGCCTTCCTTTGATCGATTGGATTTCCGGCGGTCGGCTACGGCAGGGTTCCATCCGGACACCCCTTGGCGGAGGGAGACGGGTTTGCTGCAGCTGCATGCGGCCGGCCACCGGAGCGGTGGTCGCCCATGACCGACCGCATCGTCGGCCGTGACCATGAGCTCGGGCTGCTCCACCGGGCGCTCGACGACACCCGCAAGGGCGCCGGCGGCTGGCACGTGATGCTCGGGCCGCCCGGCATCGGCAAGTCGAAGCTGCTGCGTGCGGCGGGTGACTACGCGTTCGAGAACGACATCGCGGTGGCCGCCCGCGAGGCGTTCCGGCACGACATGGCGGCCCCGCTGGTCACCATCGCCGGGGCGTTGCAGGCGTGCAGCCCGCCCGCCGGCGACTTCGCGTGGATCTCGGCCGGCGACACCCGCGAGAACGACAACTACGCGCGCATCTACCGGCTGCGCGAATCCCTGGAACGCTACGCGGTCCAGCGCCCGCTGCTGATCGTGATCGACGACGCCCACTGGATGGACGAGCTGAGCGCGCTGGCCGTGCGGGAACTGGTGCCTGCGCTCGCCTCGACGCCGGTGCGGTGGCTGCTGGCCGGCCGTTCGCAGGAGACCACCGGCGCCGGCGCCCAGACGTTGACCTGGCTGGCCGAGCGGGGCGACCCGATCCTTCTCGACGTGCTCGGCGACGCCGACATCGAGCGGCTCTGCGAGGAGGCGCTCGGCGCCCGGGTCGACGCCACCGTGCTGGCGCTGGTGGCCGGTTGCGGCGGCAACCCGCTGCGCGTCGAGCAGCTGCAGTCGGCGCTGCGCACCACCGGGCAGATCGTCGTCGCCGACGGCATCGCCACCGTGGTCGGCGACGACCTGCCGTCCAGCTTCGTGGCCACCGTCCGCGACATCATGCAGGTGCTCTCGCCCGAGGCGCAGTGGCTGCTGCGCGCCACTTCGGTGCTCGACCGTCCGTTCGACCTCGAGACCGCGGCCCGGCTGATGGGCAACGAACCGGCCGGCCTGTTCGAACTGGTCGACGAGGTGACCGCCTCCGGGATCCTGGTCGAGGACAAGGACGGCCTCACGTTCCGGCACGACCTGGTGCACCAGGCGGTGCGCAGCACGCTCGGCGCGGCCCGCTCCCAGCATCTGCACCAGGCGGCTGCGGCCCTGGCCCGCGAACACGGCCGCCCGACCGCCGAGGTCGCCGGGCATCTGCTGCACAGCGGACGCCGGGGCACCGCCACCGCCGTCATCCTGCTGCGCGAATCGGCCGCGGCGGTCGCCACGAACGCGCCCGGCGCCGCCGCCGACCTGATGCTGCAGGCGCTGCACGCCCTCGACGAGACCGACCCGGGCCGCACCGAGCTGATCGCCGACGCGGTCGGGCTGCTCGCCTCGGCGGCCCGGGTCGCGCAGGCCCAGAAGCTGGGCGAGCAGGCGCTGCGGGCCGGCCTGGAACCGCGCACCAAGGCCACGCTGCAACTCGGGCTGGCCGAGGCGTCCAAACACGCGGGGCAGAACCGGCGGGCCGCCGAATATGCCGAGGACGGCCTGAGCCAGCCGGTCATCCCGCCGCCGATGCGGGCCCGCCTGCACGCCATCCTCGCCCACGCCACGTTCTATCTGGACGACTACCGCGCGGCCGACCAGGCCGGGGCCGAGGCCGACCGGATCGGCCGCGAGCACGAGCCCGGCGCCGCCGTGTTCGGCCTGACCGCCCGCAGCCTGGTCGCGCAGGCCGAGGGGCGCCTCGACGACGCCTACGGGCATGCCACCACCGCCACCGACCTGGCCGACCGCGCCGGTGGCGCCGCCGTGCAACGTCACCCCCGCATCTGGCTGGCCAACGCGCTCACGTCGCTCGACCGCTTCGACGAGGCGGCCAAGGCGATCCGCCGCGGCCAGCAGGAGGCCCAGGCGCTGGGCACCGCGTGGGCCCAGCCCCTGCTGCACTACTACGCGGCCGCGCTGCTCGCGGCCCGGGGCCGTCTGGACGACGCGGCCGCCGAGGCCGACGCCGGGGTGGCGCTGGCCGAGCAGCTGACCGCCTACCAGCTGACCGTTCCGCTGCTGGGCACGCTGATCCGCCTGGCCGTCATGCGCGGCGACCTCGTCCAGGCCCGGGCCTGCCGCGAACGGATGGACGAGCTGGCCGCCACCGGCATCACCGCGCCCCCCGAAGACGTCGAGTGGCCGGTCGCGACGATGCTGGCCGCCGAGGGCTCGGCCGCCGAGGCCGTAACCCTCATCGCCCGCGTCTACGACGGTCTGACCGAACGGCCGACCCTGATCGCGCAGGACCCGGCGGCCGCGCCGGCCCTGGTCCGGATCGCGCTCGAGGCCGCCGACCGGGGCCGCGCCACCGCCGTGGTCGATGCCGTGGCCGCGCTGGCCGCCCGCAACCCGGGCTCGCACGCCCTGGCCGGGGCGGCCGCGCACGCCGCCGGGCTGCTGCGCCGCGAACCGCAGCTGCTGCGCCTGGCCGTCGAGCAGTTCCGCCTGGTCGAGCGGCCACTGGCCCTGGCCGCGGCGCTGCACGACCTGGCGGCGCTGCTCCGCGGCTCCGACCGGGCCGCCGCCAAGGCCTGCTACGACGAGGCCCGGGAGTTGTTCGCGCAGGCCGGAGCGGCCGGCGCCGAGCAGCGGCTGGACGAGGAGCTGGGCCCGTGGCGCGGAACGGGCACCCCTGACCCGGTCGAGGCCGGGCCGCCGGAGTGCCTGCCCCAGCTGTCCAGGGCCGAGCGTCAGGTCGCGCTGCTGATCGCCTCCGGCATGACCAACATCGCGGCCGCCCGGCAGCTCCACCTCTCGCCCCACACGGTGGACAGTCACCTGCGCAAGGTCTTCCAGAAGCTGGAGATCCACAGCCGGGTCGAGCTGGCCGTGGTGGTCGCGCGGGAATGTCCCCCGTAATCCCGGATACACGTGATGCCGGTTCCGGCCCCTTGACCCGAGCATGGCGGTAGTGGTTGCCGCCATAACCAACGGGGATATCCAGGAGTCGTCGTCATGCCCGAATCTCGTACGCCCGTGCTTGTCGTCGGGGCCGGTCTGGCCGGCTGTGTGCTCGCGCTGGAACTGGCCCATCACGGTGTGCCCAGCATCGTGGTCGAGCGGGCGTCCAAACCGCCCCGGCATCCCGAGCTCAACCTGGTCACCGGCCGCGGCATGGAGCTGCTGCGGCGGCTCGGGCTGGCCGACACGGTGCGCGCGGCCGGCGACGACGCCGACAGCCCGGCCGCGGTGGTGTGGAGCCGGGCCATCGGCGAGACCCCGGTGCTGGTCAACGCGGTGCCGTCGGCCAACGAGCTGCGGCGGCAATACGCCTGCGACCGCAACGGCAGCGCGCCCGTGGAGCCGTACGTGCTGCTCACGGGGGCCGGGCTGACCACTCGGCTGCGGGATGCCGTACGCGGGAACCGGTTGATCGATCTGCGCGAGGGCTGGACCTTCACCGATCTGCGCCTCGAGGCCGACCGGACGGTGGCGACCGTGCTCGACGCGGCCTCGAGGGTGCGGCACGAGATCGAGGCCGGATACCTCGCCGGCTGCGACGGGGCGCAGAGCACCGTGCGGCGGTGCCTGGGCGTGCCGCTGGAAGACGCGATCACCCCGGCCCGGCACTGCACGGTCACCTTCCGTAGCGAGAGCCTGCAGCACCCGTACCCGGGCCTCTCGATGATCATCGCGGACGGGATGGCGCTGAGCCGGCGGGCCGGCAACGACCTGTGGATCGGCCATCTGCCGCTGGAGGAGGAGGACACCGACGTCAGCGACCCGGCGGCCCTGCTCAACCGGCGGCTCGGCATCCAGGCGTCGGAGATCGTCGGGGTCACCCCCTGGCAGGAGACGCTGGGGGTGGCCGGCACCTACCGGCGCGGCACGGCCTACCTGGTCGGGGAGTCGGCCCACCGGTTCCACCCGCCGAGCGCCACCGTGGACACCTGCCTGGCCGACGCGGTCGACCTGGGCTGGAAGCTGGCGGCGTCGGTGGCCCGCTGGGGTGGACCCGGCCTGCTCGGCAGCTACGAGGGTGAGCGGCGCCGCGAGGCCATGCTGGAACGCGAGACCCTGTCCCGGTCGCTGGAGGCGCGGCAACGGTTCGGCCGCCTCGCCGCCGAGGGCGCCTCCACCGCCCAGCTGGCGGCCGTGCTGCGACGGGAGGCGCCGCACATGAACCCGGCCGGCACCACGGCGAGCCACCACGCCACCTCCACGGTGGTGTGGCACGACAACGCGGGCGCCGGCACCCGCCTGCCCGCCGTCCGGCTCTCGGGCGGCGAGCTGCTGTTCGACCTGCTGGGCCCCCAGTTCACGCTGATCGACCTCACCCACGGCCTCCACGGGCGGCCGCTGGTGGCCTCGGCCGTCGCCCGCGGCATCCCGGTCACGCACCTGCCGGTCGACGACGACCCGCTGCGCGCCGACTGGCGCAGCCGCCTCGTTCTGGTGCGGCCCGACCACTTCGTCGCGTGGCGCGCGCCCGAACGGCCGTCCGACTGGGACGCGATCCTCGACGTCGTCACGGGACACCGCGTGCAGGACCACGTGAACACGTGATGGTGCCGGACGCGGTCGTCCCGCGACCCTCGTAGGGCGCGGGTCCGGACACACCCGCGCCCCGGGATCGAGCGAAAAGGACACAGCGCGATGACGACGGCACCAACGGCCCCGCCGCCGGCCTTTCAGAGCTTCGACGAGACCGCCGTGAACCGATGGGTCGACCGCCTCTCCGGCAACACCTCACCGCGCCGCAACCACTGGAAGACCAAGGAGATCTACTTCCGGGCCGCTGCCCGCCTGCTCGAGGCCGGGCCCCGCGCCACGCTGACCTGGAAGAGCATCGTGGAGGCGGCCGGCGACAAGGGCTGCCGCAGCACGTTCTACGAGGTGGCCGGCGCCCGCGCCCGCCACCGCATGGTCGACGAGCTGATCAGCGACGGCGGGTCCGACGCGATCCAGATCGCCCTGCGCTACCTGCGTACCGACCCGGTCGAGCAGCTGATCGACGAGACCAAGGTGTGGTCGTTCTGGCCCTGGCGGCAGCAGCTGCTGCGCACCCTCACCACCGGCATGTCGGCCGAGGTGATGGAGAGCGAGCTGGTCGCGGCGGTGGCGTCCTGGGCCCGGCGTTACCCGGCCCTGGCGGCGGCGGTCGGGTTCACTCCCCCGGCCTGCGCGGCCGAAGACCTCACGCTGATCCACCAGGGACGCCTCTCGGGCACTCAGGCGGCGGCCCGGCTGACCGAGGTCGTCCAGGCCGCCTGCGCCGGCTGAGCTTCACACCGCGCCGTCGCCGGTCCACAGCCAGGCGGTCGCCCGGAAGGTCTTGGCGCCCGCCTCGACCGACCGGAACTCGTCGGTGGTCAGGCCCGGATAGCCCTCGGCGACGACATCCTGGAAGATCCGGTCGGTGACGATCGCGACCACATCGGCGTCCGGATGGTCGACCATGGCCTGACGCAGCGCCGCGCTGTCGAGCAACCGGCCGAGGCCGATGATGGTGTTGCCGCCGAAGCCGAGGTGCGCGCGGGTGAACGGGCCGGATCCGGCCGACAGCCGCATCCGGATGCGCTCGCCGGGATGCTCGGCGTTGTCGGCGCTCGTCTGCGCCCGCCAGCCGTGCAGCAGCCGGGGAAGAGCGACATCGGCCCGTACGTGCGCCGGCAGCACGACCATCATGCCGTCGCCGGCGAACTGGGAGTCGGTGGCTTTGAGGTCGAGCCCGAGACCGGCGAGCACCCGGTCGGCCACGGCCGCGACCCGCCGCTGCACCTCCAGCTGCTGGGGCGTGCTGCGCGAGCTGTAGCTCACCACGTCGACGCCGAAGGCGACCCGGTGCACGGGCCCGTCCGGCTCGGAGCGGACGACTTCCGGGCGGCGGCGTGCGCGAACTTCCTGCAACAGTTCCCGGCCCAGAGGCGGCAGGCCGGTTCCGCCGTCGCTCCAGGCGAACCGGCTGAGCGCGGCGTCCTGCCGGAGACCGGCCAGCAGCACCAGCCGCCGGGGTGCGGTCGTCCCGGGCGGCGTGGTCTCCCAGAGCACAAAACGGTGCCGGGTGGACCAGTTCTCCCACCACCCGTCCGCGTCGTCGGCGCGGGGCGGCACCTCGGCCCGCAGGTCGACGGTCAGGGCGTCGTCCGACTTGGCCAGCAACAGGGTCGCGCCGCCGAGCTCGGGTGCCTCCCCGCCCAGCAACCGAAAGAGGCGGCCGAACCGGAGCCAACTGTCCCGGCCGGCGGAGGCGCCGAACGACACGTTGAACGTGTCCTGTTCGAGGCGGGCGATCACCTGGAACTCGCCGGCGTCGTCCTCCATGATCGCCAGTGCCCGGTCCGGCCCGGTCACGACCCCGGGCGGCAGGGTGGCCGGCAGGACGGTGCCGCGGAGGGGCCGGGTGCGCCCGGTGTCACGGCAGGCCGTCCAGAAGCGGTGCAGGGCGGCGACGCTGTCCGGTTCTTGGAGCGGCGCGAAGAGGTGCGCGACGAACTCCGGCTCCACGAGCCGGCCCGGACGATGCATTACCGGACTGTAGCCAGGGCCCGGCCCGCCCGGTCTCCCCCGAATCAACGACCCGTTCCGGCTGCCGCAGCGAGCAAAGCGGCGGGAGACGCGTTCAGATTCCGGCCACGATGGCGTCGACGATCTCGGCCAGGGCGTACTCGTTGAGCCCGTTGCCGGCCCGCGACGGCAGATGCACGGTGTCACGCCAGGCGGCCGCGATCCCCTCCCACGGGCTCGTCACCGGCGCGACCAGCAGCAGGTGGGACGACTGGCTGGTCCACACCGCCGCCAGCTCGTCGAACGTCGGCGGCGCGACCGACGGATACGCCGCCGCGGCCCGTCCGACACCGAGCGGGTGCGCCGACGCGTCGGTCAGCACCACCACCAGATGGCGGCGCGGCCGATGCCCGTACGCCCAATCGGAACTCATCGCCACCGCGAGCGCCTCCAGCCCCGACTCGGGCTCGTCGCCGCCCCCGCCCGCCTCCAGCCCGCGCACCGCGGTCTCGAACTCGGCGGCCTGCCCCGGCATGGTGAAGAACCCGGACTCGACCAGGGCGTCGGCCGGGTTGTCGCGGAAGTCGCGGTAGGCCACCAGCCGTACGCGCAAGGCTCCGATCGCCTTGCCGGTGGCCGCGGCCGCCTCCTCGATCCGCCGCCGCAGCGTCAGCACGCCCTCCTTGAGACGGTCGACGATCGGGTACATGCTTCCGGTGACATCGATGCAGAACACGATGTCGACCGCGTAGGCGTCCGGCTCCCGCACAGTATTGCTCCTTCCCCGAGCAAACCATGCGCTACCGGAACCCGGACCGCACCGGCCGGACGGCCTAACCGTTCCGCGAGATGTAGTCGGAGGGGCGGAGGCGGGCGACGCGACGGCGATATTCCGAGGCCATCCCGGGCCAGTTGGTGACCACCCGGCCGGCCGCGTTGCGGTACCAGCTGCGGCACGACGCCCACACACTGCGGGTCAGGCGCTGCTGGATCTCCTCGTCGTAGGCGGCGGCCACCTCACGGCGTACCTCCAGCGGGTTCGCACCCGAAGCGAGGCGGCGCACGGCCTGCACCAGGTAGGCGGCCTGGTGCTCGATGAAGTAGAGCACCGACGTGTTGCCGGTGTTGGTGTTCGGGCCATAGACGAGGAACAGGTTGGGAAAGCCGGGCACGGTCAGGCCGAGGTGCGCGTACGCCCCGGCGGCCCACTCGTCGGCCAGCGCCCGACCGTCGCGGCCCGTGACCCGGATGCCGGCCAGGAAGTCGGTCGCGGCGAAACCCGTGGCGTAGACGAGCAGGTCACACTCGTGCACCTGGCCGTCCGCCGTGCGTACGCCGGACGGGGTCGTCTCCAGGATCTTCTCGGTCACCAGCGAGACGTCGGGGCGGGTCAGCGCGGGCAGCCAGTCGTTGGTGAACAGGACCCGTTTGCAGCCCATCGGATCGACCGGGGTCAGGCGGGCCCGCAGGTCGGCGTCGCGCACCTGCAGACGGCGCTGCACCCGGGAGGCGGTGCGGACGAGCGCTCCGGCGACGCGTCCGCCCGTGATGGCACGCCCGGTCACCACGGTCATCGCCCACACACCGGCTCGCGGCAGCAGCATCAGGGACGGCATTTTCCCGTACGCGTAACGACGGCCCCGCCCGTAGCGGCGATCGGGGCGAGGCAGTGTCCACGGGGGTGTGCGCTGGAAGACGGTGATGTGCGCGGCCCGGCCGGCGATGGCGGGGACGAGCTGGATGGCGCTCGCTCCGGTGCCGATGACCCCGATGCGGGCGCCGTCGACCGGCAGGTCGTCGCGCCACCGTGCGGTGTGGACGACCGGGCCCTCGTACGAGCCGGGGATCGCGGGCAGCACCGGGTTGCCGAGCTGGCCCACCGCCGGCACGAGCACATCGGCCTCGTACGTGGTGCCGTCCGCGGTCTCGACCCGCCAATGGCCGCCGGTCCAGGTGGCGGACGTGACGGCGGCGTTGAGGCACACACGGCCGGTCACGCCCAGCCGGTCGGCGGTCGCGCGCAGGTAGGCCAGAATCTCGTCGTGCGCCGGGAAACGACGGGACCAGCGCGGGTTCGGGGCGAACGAATAGGAGTAGAGCGGCGCCGGCACGTCGCAGGCGCAGCCGGGATAGGTGTTGTCACGCCAGACGCCACCGGTCGACGCGGCCCGTTCCAGCACGACCACGTCGTCGAAGCCGGCCTCGAGCAGGGCGGCCGCGGCCGCGATCCCGCCGAAGCCGGCCCCGATGACCACGACGCGCGGGCTCATGACTGCCTCCCCGGGGTGCCGGCACCGCCCGAACGTAACAAGCTGTTGGCGCATTGCCAATAGCGCTCAACCGGCTTCGATCAGCAACCTCGCACAGGTCGCCGGGTCGTCACCGAACGGCAGGTGGCCGCAGCCGGAAAGCCGTACGTGCCGGGCCTGGGGAAGCAACCGCCGGGCGCGCGCCGCCTGACGGTAGGGCAGCACCAGATCGCGTGTCCCCCACGCGACCGTGACCGGAATACCCTCGCCGGCGCCGCCCGGAAAGCGCCAGGAGCCCAGCGCGCGGCAGGCGCCGTCGAACCCGGGCGCGGCGACGAGGGCCCGCGCGTCACCGAGACAGTCGGCCGGGTCCAACCCGGACGGCTTGGCATAGAAGATTCCGCACAGTGCGCCCCGCCCGGCCCGGGTCCCCATCAGGGCGGGCAGGGCCGGTCCAAGTGTGGCGCCACCCCGGCGGGCCGCGCTCACGACGCCCTGACACCACCTCGCGCCGGCCTGGCCATAGAACCCGACCGGGGCGAAGGCGGTCACCGAGCGGGCGATCCCGCGCCGCCCGAGTTCGAGCGCGACCGCGCCGCCGAGCGAGCTGCCGCCGACCGCGGGCCGGGTCAGGCCCAGCTCGTCGAGCAGCCCGGTGACCCGGTCGGCCAGGTGCGGCACATCCCCCGGCCCGCCGTCGGCCGGAGTGTCCCCGAAGCCCGGCAGGTCGACCGCGATCACGTCGAAGTGCGCGGCCAGGGCCGGCAGGACCGGTTTCCACACCTGCCACCGGCTGCCCAGCCCGTGGATGAGCACGAGCGCGCCGCCCGCGCCCTGCCGGTGATATCGCACCGCCCATCACCTCCTTGTTGACATGCCGCCAACAGCGGTGTCACCGTACGCCATGACGTTCGACTACGACGTCCTCGTTGTCGGGTCCGGCTTCGGCGGCAGCGTCAGCGCGCTGCGCCTGACCGAGAAGGGCTACCGCGTGGGCGTCCTCGAGGCGGGCCGCCGCTTCGCCGACGACGAACTCCCGCCGACCTCGTGGCGCCTGCGCCGCTATCTCTACGCGCCCGCGCTGCGCTGCTTCGGCATTCTGCGCCTGACCCTGCTCGACAACGTGCTGATCATGTCAGGCGCCGGCGTCGGCGGGGGCTCGCTGGGATATGCCAACACGCTCTACGAACCGCCCGGCCACTTCTTCGACGACCCGCGCTGGTCGGGGATCACGGACTGGAAGTCGGAGCTGGCCGCCGCCTATGACCAGGCCCGACGCATGCTGGGCGTCGCCGAGAACCCCTTCGAGACACCGTCCGACCGGGCGTTGCAGGCAGTGGCCACGCGGCTCGGGGTCGAAAAGACCTTCCGCCGTACGCCGGTAGGGGTCTACTTCGGCCCGAAAGGCGGCGACCCCTACTTCGGCGGTGCCGGCCCTTCCCGGTCGACCTGCACGTTCTGCGGTTCCTGCCTCACCGGGTGCCGGGTCGGCGCCAAGAACACCCTCGTCAAGAACTACCTGCACCTGGCCGAGGGGGCCGGCGCGACGGTCCACCCGCTGACAACCGTGGACGCCGTTCGCCCCCGGTCCGGCGGCGGATTCACGGTGCGCACCCACCACACCGGAGGCGTACGGCGTCGCACCTTCACCGCGGCCGAGGTCGTCTTCGCCGCCGGGGCGCTCGGCACCCAGCGTCTGTTGCACCGCCTGCGCGACCGGGGCAGCCTGCCGAACATCTCGCCGCACCTGGGCGAGCTGAGCCGCACCAACTCCGAGTCCATCCTGGGCGCCCGCGCCCGCCGCCGCGACGCCGACTACAGCCGGGGCGTGGCCATCACGTCCTCGATGCACGTCGACGCCGACACCCACATCGAACCGGTCCGGTACGGGCGGGGCAGCAACCTGCTGGCCCTGCTGGCCACAGCGCTGGTCGACGACACGCCGGGCGCCCGCTGGAAGGCCGGCCTGCGGGAACTGGTCCGCGGCCGCCGCCACCTGCGGTTGCTCGCCTCACCGCGGCGCTGGTCGGAGCAGACGATCGTGTTGCTGGCCATGCAGTCGCTGGACAACTCGATCACCGTGCACCGCCGCCGGGGCCGGCTGCGCACCCGGCAGGGGGTCGGCTCCCCCAACCCCGACTGGGTGCCGGCCGCCCACCGGGTGGCCCGCGAGGTGGCGGCCGAGATCGACGGTGTCCCGCTGGGCGCGGTAACCGAACTGATCGGACGGCCGGTCACCGGGCACTTCCTGGGCGGTTGCGCGATCGGGACGGTCATCGACCCGTACCACCGGCTACTGGGCCACCCCGGGCTGCACGTGATCGACGGGTCGGCGGTCGCGGCCAACCTGGGCGTCAACCCCTCCCTGACCATCACCGCGATGGCCGAGCGGGCGCTGTCACTGTGGCCCAACCGCGGGGATGCCGATCCGCGGCCGGCGATGGGGGCGGCCTATTCGCGGCTGCCGGCCGTTCCGCCCCGGGCTCCCGTCGTCCCGGCGGCCGCCCCCGCCGCGCTGCGCCTCTGAGCTTCCGCTCCCCTGCACCGCCGGCGCTTTGGCGCCACTACTCCGTGGGTGCGTCGGCTCCGCTACTCCGTCGGCGCTCTCAGGTCCGCTGCTCCGTCAGCGCTTTTGTTCCGCTATCCGTCGGCGGCTTCTGCTCCACGACTCCGGCGGCGGTCGCTCCTCAGCTACTCCGCCGGCGATTTCTGCTCCGCTGCTCCGCCAGCGGCTTCTGCTCCACGACTCCGGCGGCGGTCGCTGCTCAGCTACTCCGCCGGCGATTTCTGCTCCGCTGCTCCGCCAGCGGCTTCTGCTCCACGACTCCGGCGGCGGTCGCTGCTCAGCTACTCCGCCGGTGGGCGGAACAGGTCGCACTGAGTGCCGCGGGCGGCCTGGGCGACCGTCCACCCGCCGCAGAGCCGCACCGGCGGCTTGACGCCCCGGAACAGGTAGGACGTCTGGACCCGGACGTTCGTACGGCCCGGTCCGCACTGCCGGCCGAACGTGTCCCACTCGACGCCGTCGGTGGGCCCGCTACGGGCGACCTGGATCACGGCGCACCGGAACGGGCTGTGGCCGACCAGGGTGCCGGTGATGCGGAACGGTGGAACCGGCCGTTCCGGATTGCTCATCATCTGGGCGTAGGTGCCGTGCCCGACCACCCCGCTGGTGGACAGCCGGAAGTTGGTGGTGGTGGCGGCCGCGGCCGGGGCGGCGGCGACACCGAGGCCGATGCCCGCGGCGACCACACCACCGAGCGCACGGTGAACGAGAGAGCGCACTGTCTGCTGCTCCTTGTGAAAAGGTGACGGCGACCCGGACGGGCCTCCAAGAAACAGAACGCAGCAGGGCACCCCGGGGAAATGATCTAGTCAGGCCGGGCTCCCGAACCACCGGCTCAGCGCCGTCTCGAGCGACCTCTGGTCACCGCCGGCCCAGGCCACGTGCCCGTCCGGCCGCAGCAGCACCGTCGGCGTCTCGCCGTCGAACCGGTCGACCCGGTCGGTCCAGCCGTTCACCGACAGCTGTCCCGTCCCGTCGAGCAGCAGGCCGCGGCCGCTGCGCATCACCTCGTACAGGCGACCGCTCTTCAGACTGATGTCGCGCAGCCGCCGCCCGATCAGCGCGTCTCGCCCGCCCGGACGCGCACCTGGGTCGTCACCCGCACCTTGGGTCTCACCCACGCCCGGCCCCTTACCCGCGCTCTGACCCGCGCCTGGGCCCTCACCCGCGACCGGGGCCTCACCTGCACCCTCGCCCGGGGCCCCACTCAGGCTCTCGTCCTGGCCGAAGTCGTATCGGATGCTGATCGCCGTGATCATTCCGATCAGGAAGCGGTTGACGTCGTTGAACTCGACCAGCCGCGTCAGCAGGGCCCGAACCGCCCGCGGCCCCGGCTCGTCGGTCGTCAGCAGCATCTGCGCCCGGGTGTTCTCCAGCACGCCGGCCGCGACCGGATGCCGCTCGGCGTGATAGCTGTCCAGCAGATCGACCGGCGCCCACCCGTGCACGGCCGCCGCCAGCTTCCAGCCCAGGTTGAACGCGTCCTGGATCCCCAGGTTGAGCCCCTGCCCACCCATCGGCGGGTGGATGTGCGCCGCGTCCCCGGCCAGAAAGACCCGCCCGACCCGATAACGCTCGGCCTGGCGGGTGGAGTCACCGAACCGGGAAAGCCAGCGCGGTGAGTGGATGCCGAAGTCGGTCCCCGCGTACTTGCGCAACTGCTCCTGAAATTCCTCGAAGTCCGGCGTGACCGTCCGGTCCTCGACGACATCCCGGGCCGGAACCACCACCCGGAACACACCCGGCGTCCCCGACGGCCCGACCCCGAACCGTTTCTCGGTGCGGCGCACCCTGGTCATCACTTCGAGCACGTGTTCGGGCGGGTCCGCCACTTCCATCTCGCCCAGCAGCGTGTCGGCTCGCGACGGCTCACCCGGAAAACCCACCCCGAGCAATTTCCGTACGGTGCTACGCCCGCCATCACAGCCGACGACGAACTGGGCCCGCAATTCCTCGTCGCCGAGCCGGACGGTCACGCCGTAGTCGTCCTGCTCGAGCCCCACGACCGCGCGGCCACGCCGGATCGTGGCCCCGGCCGCGGCCGCGTGGTCGGCCAGCAACCGGTCTGTGATCGTCTGCGGAATGCCCAGCACATAGCCGTGCTCGGTGTCCAACCCGTCCGGAGCGGGTGCCTCGATCCCCGCGAAATAACCCCGCAGCGGATGCCGTTTCCCATTCCGCAGAAACGTCTCCAGCAGGCCCCGCTGATCCATGATCTCGATGCTGCGGACGTGAAGCCCCAACGACCGTACGAAGTCCGCCGGCGCTTCCTCTTTCTCCAAGACAACCACGCCCACACCGCGGAGGCGCAATTCCCCGGCCAGCATCATTCCCGTCGGACCGCCACCGACCACAATCACATCGATCATGTTTCTCCCCGAGCTGGGCCCGTTGTCCATTCCGGTCGCCCGTCATTCCGGCGCTGCCGTTCCGGCCGCCATCAATCCGGCGCCACCATTCCGACTGCCGAGTGTGCGCCACGGCCATGGCCTTGCCGCAAGCCCCGGGGTGCGATATAGCTTAGAAGCGGCAGGGAGCTGGTCTCCTTGCCATTCGCGTTCCTGGAGAGTTCCGCCCTCCTGCGGCACCGCCCCTTCCACGGCACCGCTCCCTCCACGGCACTGCGCCTTCTACGGCACCGCCCTTCTCCGGCACCGCGCGTTCTGCGACACCACGCCTTCCACGCCACCGCCCTACTGCTGCACCGCGCCTTCTACAGCACCGCCCTACTGCGGCACCGCTCCCTCTGCGGCACCGCCCTTCTACAGCAGCGCCCCCGCCACGGCACCGCCCCTTCTATGGCACCACCACGAGACGGCTGCCCTTGAGGTCGGTGCGTTCCCAGGCGGCCTCGATGTCGCTCAGGGGAACCGTCACCAGGTCGAAGGTGAGCTCCCCGGTTGCGTCCACGCCACGATCTGGCCGTACGCCTCGTTCATGGACCGCGGGTCGAGCCCTCTCGCGGCGCCATAGATTTCCACCCCCGAGGTACGCAGGCTCTCCGCCGCCAGGTCGAGCCCGGCGCCGGCCGACTCGCCGATCTGGACCAGCCGGGTCGGTTTCGGGAAGGCGAACGTCTTCGGCACCAGCGATCGCAGCAGGATCTCGGTCGGCCGCCCCCAGAGGTAGTCGAGCACGACGTCGTAGCCGTCCCCTTTGGCGTCGAGGTAAGCCTGCGCCAGGACGTCGTCCAGCACGGCAGTGTTGATCACCGCATCGGCGCCCAGGGACCGCAGCCGGTCGTCGTCGCGGCCGGTGGCGACGACGCGCCCGGCGCCCAGCAGCCGGGACACCTTCACCGCCAGCCGCCCCGCGACCCCGGTGGCACCCTGCACGAGCACGGTTTCGCCCGGCACGAACCCGGCCGCGGTCCGGGCCGACATCGCGGTGATCGCCGTGCCCAGCACCGTCGCGGTCGCCGGATCGATCCCCTCCGCGACCGGCACGTACGAACCTTCGGGCACAACCGTCTTCTCGGCCAGCGCACCGTAGGGCAGGCGCGGGTTGCCGAAGCCGACGAGGGTGCCGTCCGGCAGCGTGCCCACGCCGTCGAAGGCGGGGATCGCCGGCAGCTGCGCGGTGTAGTTCCGGCTCGCGTAGTGGGTGCCGGCCGCAATCCGTTTGTCGACGGTCTCGACCGCGACCGCCCTCACGTCGATGACCACCTCGCCGTCGCCCGCCACGGGATCGGGAAAGTCTTCATAGCGCGGAACACCGCCGATCTCGTGCAGCACCGCCGCCTTCATCAGGGCTCCCGGTGGAAGAGGGCCGCTATCCGGCGCTGCCAGGCCGGGAGGAACCGCGGAGGGCGGCCCGCCGAGTGATTCCGGCGCAACGCCCGGCCCTGCAAAGCCCAGCCGTGCAACGCCCGACCCTGTAATGCCCGACCCTGTAATGCCCGACCGTGCAATGCCCGACCGTGCAGCGCCCGACCGTGCAGCGCCCGGCCCTGCAACGCCCGACCGTGCAACGCCCGGCCCTGCAACGCATCGCCCTGCAACGCACGGCCCCGATGCCCATGGTGGAGCGCCGGCCCCTCGACGTGGGCGGGAACTCCGGGAATTCGATGTGTCGCCCGGTGCAGCAGATCGCCGAGCGCCCCTCTGTTGATCATCCTGACCTCGCTCTCTATCGGTGATAGAGGGAATCTAGCACTGATAGAGTGCGGGCGGAGGTGCCAAGTTGGCGTTGGATCGACAGCGGATCGTCACCGAGGCCGTCGCGCTGCTGGACGCCGAGGGTCTCGACGGCGTGACCACCCGCAAACTCGCCGCGCGGCTGGGCGTGCAGTCGCCGACCCTCTACTGGCACCTGCCCAACAAGGCGGCCCTGGTCACCGCGATCGCCGACGCGATCCTCGACCAGGAGTTCGGCGACATGACACCGCCCGGGCCCGATCAGCCCTGGCCGCAGTGGCTGAGCGACCTGGCCGGACGGCTGCGCCGGGCCCTGCTGGCCCATCCCGACGGCGCCCGGGTCGTCTCGACCGCCCAGCTCTCCCGCACCATGGCCGCGATCTCCGAGCTGGCCATGAGCACGCTGGTGCAGCGCGGAATCCCGCTGCGCGAGGCCCGCGTCATCGTCCTGACCGTCGAACGCTTCACGGTCGGTCACGTCCTCGAGGAACAGGCCCCCCGCCCCGGCCCGGAGTCACTGAAGGACTTGGACATGGACGCGTTCACCGCGCGGCACCCGATCGTCGTGGCCGCCGTCACCGAATACTTCCGACCGGGCGTGACCGTCGACGACCTGTTCGCCGACTGCCTCGAGGTGGTCATAGCCGGAGCCGTGGCGCGAACCTAGGCCCCGTTTCGAAGACCAGCCAGGACACGGTTTCACCAGTGGTCCGCTGATCGCCGTGATCCGGCTCGGCGTGATCGCGCAGCCCGGTCGCTCCTCCCCAGCTCCCACGTGTCGATGCGGTCGTGACGTCGTAGGTGGAGGTCGAGCAGCTCCCGGCGGCGGTGGGGGCCATCAGCCGACGATAGCCCCGCTCAGGCGGCGCGACGGCCCGGTCAGGCGCAGCGCCACGGTTCGAGCGGCGCCGGGGCGGCCAGGAAGGAAGGTGAAAGGCCAAGGCGGTCCAGCGTAAGCCGTACGGCGTAATGGATCTCCCCGACGGTCAGGGTGCAGCCCCGGGCGTCAGCGGCGGAGTGGAGCTCGTAGAGGGCCCGCACGCCCGCGACGTCGATGAACCGCAACGCGCTCAGATCCAGGCTCAGCACGGCCGGCCGATAGCGGTCCACGATGTCGACGATCCAGCCGCGCAGCCACGCGCTGTTGCCCACGTCCAGCTCCCCGGTGATGCTGATGCTCACGAAGGCGGCGCCGGAGGACGTGGTGCGGACGTGCAGTAGCGACGGCGTGTTGTCGACGGTCATGCGTTCCATCCTCGCGGGCGCCGCCGGGACGCGGAATCGGTCACCTTACCGATTTAGCTGCCGCGCCGCGCGGCCACCCAGGCTGCAATTTGCGTACGGGCATTGAAGTCCAGCTTGGTCAGGATGTGCTCGAGGTGCGTGTTGGCGGTTCGGCGGCTGATCACCAGACGGTCCGCGATCTGCTGGTTCGTCATGCCGGCCGCGACCAGCTCGGCCACTTCACGTTCCCGGCGGGTCAGCGGCGCCCAGTCGGGTGCGGTCTCCGCCCGTACGGGCTCCGGCCCCTCCCCCAACGCATAGGCGACCCCGGCTTCGAAGTCGAACGCCGCCCCCTCGGCCACCAACGCGTCGAAGCGGTCGTCGCCCAGGGTGTCGCGCGCCTGCTTCTCCGACCACACCCGGGTCGCGCTCAGGTCGGGCGAGCCCATCTGCGGCAGGCCGACCGACTCCCACAGCCGGTGCGCGATCCCGAGCAGCCGGGCCGTCCGTTCCGGATCCCCCAGCGCCGACGCCGCCCAGGCCAGACTGTCCATGGCCATCGCGTTGCCGCCGTGGTCGCTGAGCCGCCGTTTGATGCGCAGCGCGGCCCGGGCGTGCTCGACCGCGGCGATCGGCGAGTCCCGCGTCATCTCGATCACCGAGCGCACGTACTCCGCGTACGAGCGGGCCCACAGCTCCCCCAGTCGTTCGCACTTCTCGAAGTGCGACTCGGTCACGGCCACCGCCCGGTCGAACTCGCCCTGGAAGACCAGCGCGATGGCTGAGGCCGAGAGCGCGACGAACAGCCCGATGCCGGGATCGCCGCCGTGCGTGTGCAGGTGGACGGACTCGTCGAGCACGGTCAGCGCCGAGCCCGGGTCGCCGCGCAGGGCCAGCGAGATGCCGGTGACATAGGTGATCCAGCCCTGGGCCACGATGTCGGCGTCCGGGCGGCAGCGCTCCACGTACTCGGCGGCCATGTCCATGTCGCCCTGCAGCGCGCAGATCCAGGCGCAGGCCCAGAGCGCCTTGGTCAGCACCGGTCCGGGCGAGGGCTCCCGCGCGAAGGCCCGTTCCAGATAGTGCCGGCCCTCCCGGGGGTGGCCGCACGCGAACCAGAAGTACATCAGGGAGGTGGCCAGGTCGAGGCCGGCGTCGTTCTCGTACGGGTCGGACAGGCAGAAGTCGAGCGCCGTACGCAGGTTGGGCAGTTCCCGGCTGAGCCGCTCGTACCACTCGGCCTGCCCCGGGCCGCACCACTCGGCGTCGAACCGGTGCGCGAGGGCCAGGTAGTGGTCACGGTGCCGGCGGCGTGTCTCGCGCTCCTCGCCCGCGGTGCGCAGGATCTCCACCCCGTACTCACGAATGGTGTCGAGCATGCGATACCGCGCGCCCGGACCCTGCCCGTCGAGCACGAGGATCGACTTGTCGACCAGCCCCGCCACCAGTTCCAGGTTCTCGCCGCACACGCGCCGGACGGCGTCCAGGTCGAACCCGTCGGCGAACACCGAGGCCCGCGCCCACACCTGACGTTCGCCCGGGCTGCACAGGTCGTAACTGCCGTCGATCGCCGTACGCAGGGACTCGTGCCGCCCACCGCCGGCGCGGCTGAGCAGGCGTGACTCGTCGGTGTACCAGCCCTCGGCCAGCTCGGCGATCCGCTCGACCGGGAGCACGCGGGTGCGTACGGCCGCAAGCTCGATGCCCAGCGGGATCCCGTCGAGGCGGCGGCACAGCCGGACCACCGCGTCCTGATTGTCCGGGTTGAGGGTGAACCCGGGGGCGGCCGCGGCCGCGCGCTCGGCGAAGAGCATGACCGCCGCGTCCAGCTCCCGGTCGGCCGGCGACGAGGCCGGGTCGGGCACGGGCAGCGGGGGCAGCAGGAACACGTGCTCGCCGTCGACGCCGAGCGGCTGCCGGCTGGTGGTCAGCACCTGCAGCCCCGGGGCCGCCCGCAGCAGGGTCTCGACCAGCGACGAACACGCGCCGACCAGGTGCTCGCACGTGTCCAGCAGCAACAGGATCCGGCGCGAGGCGAGGTAGCCGGCCAGGCCGTCGAACTGCGGGCGGGCCGTCCGGTCCTGCACGCCGAGGGCCTGCCCGACCGCCTCGGCGATCATCTCGGGGTCGGCGATCATGGACAGGTCGACCAGCCACACCCCGTCCGGGAAGGCGCGCTGAACCTCGGCCGCGACCCGGACCGCCGTACGGGTCTTGCCCACCCCGCCGATGCCGGTGATCGTGACCAGCCGGGAGGTGGACAGCAGCCGCTTGAGTTCGGCCCGCTCGCGGTTGCGGTCGACAAAGCTCGACAGTTCCGCGGGCAGGTTCCCCCGGAGCCGCCTCGACTGCACTGTGCGAGCGTCCATCGACGTACCGTAAGCACATACCAAGCGCCTCGCCCACGGGCGTCAGCAGTTCGAGTGATGTCGGATTTCCGGAGGGGTCAACGGGTGCTCGAGGGTCTTGACGCCGTGAACTGGTCCGATTTAGCCCACGCGTACGGTTCGGCGGCCGACGTGCCCGCCCAGTTGCGCGCCCTGCTGTCATCCGATCCGGACACCCGTATGCGCGCCCTGTGGGCCTGCTACGGCACCATCGTCCATCAGGGATACCGCTACGAGGCGGCCGTGCCCGCCGTCCCGTTCCTGCTCGAGATCGTCGCCGGGGGTCCGGCCGAGACCCGCAAGGAGCTGCTGGAACTGCTGCTCACCCTGGCCGTCGGCTATGACGAGGCGTGGCTGCCCGAGGGTTTCTCGCGGGCCCGGGCCCGTCCGGTCGAGCTGGCCTGCTACGACGCCGTCGCCGCCGGCATCCCGCTGTTCACCGGCTTGCTGCGCGACGACGACCCGGCCGTACGCCGGACGGCCGCGGCCCTGCTGGGCTGGTTCCCGGCTTCGAGCGTGGGTGGGTTCCCGGCTTCGAGCGTGGGTGGGTTCCCGGCTTCGAGCGTGCCCGCGCTGACCGCCCTGATCACCGACCCCGATCCCGAGGTCGCGGCCACGGCGGTGCTGGCGCTCGGCCTTCTCGGCGCCGGCGGTCCGGTCACGGCCGCGTTCGGTTCGGCCGATCCCACCGTACGGGGTGCGGCCGCGATCGCCCTGGCCCGCCTGCACCGGGCGGCGGCTCCCGCGGCGGTCACGGATGAGCTGCTGCGCTGGTCGAGCGGTTCGGCCGGCCCGCTCCGCACGAAGATCCCGTACTACGAGGGTGACCTGAGCGGCTACGCCACGCTCGCCCTGCGCCAGGTTCTGCCCGACGACTCCGAGGCTGCGTTCGAGGCCCTGCTCGGCCGCCTGCCCACGGTGTCGGGATTGGCCGCGCTGCCGGTCGTCGGAGAGGCGCTGCGGCGGGCCTTCCTGGCCGGGCCGATCGCCCCCGACACCCCGTACGCCTCCCTGACCCCGCGCCAGCAACGCCTGGTGCGGACCTTGGCCGACAGCCCCGCCACGTGGCAGGTCGAGGGCAGCACGTTCGCAAGCCTGTGCCTGATGATCGCCGAATACCACCTGCCCAGCACCCACCAGGCGATGGACGCCTACGCCCGCCTTTTCTAGGCCCGTACTTTCTCGGCTCGCACTTTGGGCTCGCACTTTTGGGCTCGCACTTTGGGCTCGCACTTTCTGGGCCCGCCATCGCGGCCTGGTGGGCAGGCTCTACTCTGGGCCGTACATGATCGACGATGTTCTCTTCGACGACGGACAGGTTCGGGTCACGGCCACGACGGTGACATCCCGCGGGCGGACCCTTGAGCTACGCGAACTGAGCGACCTGCACACCGAGCACGGGCCCTCCGACGGCCACGAGTGGATCCGCTGGCCGGTGGCTCTGCTGGTCTTCGTGCTGCAGACGATCGCCATCCTCCTCATAGCGGGCGGCAACGTCGGGTTGGTGCTGCTGCTCGCCTTCACGGTGCCGACCTCGACCTCCTACTTCATCGCCGCGGCGATCACGTCGCGGTTCCGGTTCCGGCTTCGCCGCAGGCACTGGTTCCACGCCTTCTGGGCCCAGCATCAGGACGAAGAGCTGGTCCTGTTCACCGGCTATCACCGCGAGACCTACGAAAAAGCCGCTTCCGCCGTACGGCTGGCTCGCCGTGACCTGCTGGCCCGCGAGGAGGGCGCATGGTTGTGGCCCAGCGGCAACCCGACGGTCGTACGCGCGTTCCGTGGCCACACCGGCCGGGTCACCGCGCTGGCCCTTCTGCCCGGTGACCGCTTCGTGTCGGGAGGGCAAGACGGCACCGTACGGGCATGGAATGTGGAAACCGGCGCGCAGCTGCACCAGTTCGACGGATCGTCATCGGTGACCGCGCCTGATGCCCCCGACGATTCGTCGCCGCCGACCGCCCCTGATGCCGCCGACGGTTCGTCACCGCCGACCGCGCCTGATGCCGCCGACAGTTTGCCGCCGCCGACCGCGCCTAATGCCGCCGACAGTTTGCCGCCGCCGACCGCGCCTAATGCCGCCGACAGTTTGCCGCCGCCGACCGCGCCTAATGCCGCTGACAGTTTGTCGCCGGTGACCGCGTTGGTTGCCGCTGATGGTTCGTCGCCGGTGACCGCACTCGTCGTCGCCGACGGTCGGTGGGTGGTGGCCGCGTTCGAGGGCGCGGGACTGCGCTCCTGGGATGCCGAAACCGGCGACCCGCTCCACGAGCTGCCCGCCGACGTGACCGCGATGACGACAGACGCCGCGCACCACATCGTGACCGGCGACAGCAACGGCCGCGTACGGGTGTGGAACCCGTCAACCGGCAACGTCATCCTGGACTTCACCGCGCACACCGGCCGGATCACCGCGATCGCAATCCAGCCCGGCGGCATGATCGTCACGACCGGGCCCGGCCGCGCGCTACGCACCTGGGATCCCACCACCGGCGAGCGCCTCACCGACAACGGCACGCTCCTGGAATCGCCCATCGTCGCCCTGCCGGTGATTCCGGCGCCGGTCTGGCACGACCAGATCGTCGCGGTGGCGGGCGACGGCACCGTCGAGCGTACGAGCCCCGGCACCGGCTGGGTTCATCCCGTCCGGGCCGGCCGCACGTCGGTCACCGCCGCCGCCGTCCTGCCCGCCCCTGACCTCAGACACCTGATGATCACCGCCGGTCACGACCGCGAGCTGCGGGTCTGGCAGCCCCTGAGCGGCCTGGAGGTCCGCCGCCTGCCCTTCCCCGACGCCGTGGTGACCAGCATCCTGGTCCTCCCCGGCGGCGCCGACCGCCCCCGGCTGCTGACCGCCGGCGTCGCCGACGAGATCCACCTCTGGTCGCCCCCAGCCTGACCCCCGGCCGTCCGCCTTCCGTGGTCTTCCGGCGCACCACGCCCGAACCCTGGGCAGGCACTCCCTCCAGCGCACCGTGACTGGGCCGCATCGCCGTGCCTGGTGATCGGCCGGGCCCTAGCATGGCCTGCATGGGGCGTGAATGGCTGGCCGACGCGGTGATGTACGAGATCTATCCCCAGTCGTTCGCCGACTCCGACGGCGACGGCGTGGGTGACCTGCGCGGAGTCATCGACCGCCTCGACCACATCGCCTCGCTGGGCGTGAACGTCATCTGGTTCAACCCGTGTTTCGCGTCGCCGTTCGTCGACGCCGGCTACGACGTGTCCGACTACCTCACGATCGCCCCGCGCTACGGCACCAACGCCGACATGGCCGAACTCGTCGCCAAGGCCCGCGAACGGGGCATCCGCGTCCTGCTCGACCTGGTGGCCGGCCACACGTCGATCGAGCACCCGTGGTTCCAGCGTGAGCTCGCCGCCACCGGTCCCTCCCCCGAGGGCGACCGTTACATCTGGTGCGAGCAACTTCCCGAACGCTCGTGGACCCGCGACATGCCCGGCACACCGGCGTGGGTGCCTTCTCCCGGCCCGCGCCCCGGCTGGTATCTGAAAAACTTCTACGACGAGCAGCCCGCCCTCAATTTCGGCTGGGTCGGCCCGAACACCGACGAACCGTGGCGCGACGCGATCGACGCCCCCGGCCCGAAACGCAACCGCCAGGCGCTGAAGGACATCATCGCGTACTGGCTGGATCTCGGGGTTGCGGGTTTCCGCGTCGACATGGCGTTCTCGCTGGTCAAGGACGAGGAGCTGACCCAGGGGTACGCCGAGACGGTCGCGCTGTGGCGCGAGATCCGCGAGTGGCTGGACGTCGACCACCCCGACGCGGTCCTGATTCCCGAGGGCGAGGAACCCCGTGCGGGCGGAAAACCGGCCTTCGACGCCGACTTCTTCCTGGTGATCCACGATGCGCACGCGAGCCTGTTCAACAACCAGTCGGCCGGCCGCCTGCCGTTTCAGGAGCCCCGCGAGCCGTTCTTCGACGCCGAGGGCAGGGGCAGCACACGCCCGTTCCTCGATGCCTGGGCCAACGCCCGCGCCGGCCATCCCGACCGCCCGATCATCCTGGCCACCGCCGACCACGACTTCAACCGCCTGTGCTGCGGCCCCAGAACACCCGACCAGCTACCACCGGCGCTGGTGTTCCTGTTCACGTGGGGAAGTGTCCCGTGCCTGTACTACGGCGACGAGATCGGCATGCGCTACCTCCCGGGCCTGCCCGACGTGGAGGGTTCGATCTGCAATCCCGGCTACAACCGTGCGGGTTGCCGAACCCCCATGCAGTGGGACAACACCCCGAACGCGGGCTTCTCCACCGCCCCCGCCAACCGCCTATACCTGCCCATCGACCCCTCCCCCGACCGCCCCACCGTGGCCGCCCAGCAACACGACCCCACGTCGACGCTCACTTTTGTCCGCCGCGTGATCGCCCTACGCCACGCCACCCCCGCCCTGGGCACCCGAACATCAACCCGAGTCGTCTCCGAGGGCTACCCCTTCGCATACATCCGCAACGACTCCCACCTGGTAGTCCTGAACCCGCGCCGCGAGCCCGCCACGCTCCCCTTCACCGCCCCGGCGACCCCCCTGCTGGCATCCGGAGTCGAGCCCACCACAGACGGTTTGCACGTGTCCGCCTTCGGCTACGGCATCTTCGCCACCTCCGCGTAGTCCCGCATGCGATCGGCCGAATACGGCAACCCGTATCCACTGACCATCAGCGAGAAGTTGCCGAATGAGCCACCGGCGAGCTGCCACGTCTCGGGTGAGTGGGCCAGGGCGCGCACGAGCCTCTGCTGCCGCTCGGTCAGTTCACCGAACGGCGTCTCCTTGGCGACCGGCCCCGTCCCGAAGGCCCGGCGCAACGCCTCGGCGACAACCGGCAGCGCCTCGACACCGGAAACCGACGCAATGCGGTCGAGCAGAGAGCTGAACGCGACGTCGGAATCGTCCGGCAGCACCAGCCGCAACGACAGCGACGCATAGCCGGAGAGGTTGCCGTCATAGAACGGAACCTCCGAGCCCGCGCCCGCGGCCGACAAGCGCAACAAGGCGTCAACCACCTCCGGCCGCGCTTCCAGCCCATGCAACCGCGCGAGCCCGACGGCCGCAGCACCCCGCACCAGCTCCCGCGTCCCACCGAACGCGGCCGCCAGCGCCTCACCCGCGAACGCCCCCGCCGCCGGCACCGCAGCCCCGCCCGGCCCAGCGCCCGTTGGCTCGGTCGTGGGCGGCTGGCCGGCGCCGATCAACCCTAGGGACAGCGCGGCCGTGGCGGCCACCGACTCGTCGGCGTCGATCACCGACCAGACCAACGCGGCCGCAGACTCACCGGCACGCTCGGGGAACCAGCCCAGGGCGCAAGCGGCCATGCGCCGCACGGCGGCGTCATCGTCTTCGAGCAGGCCGACGAACAGCGGCACGCCCTCGCCCACGGCGTCGTAGACACGCAGGTCGACGCAGGCCTGCAACCGGTTCTGATCGTCGGGCCCGAGGGTGTCGATGTGATCCCACCCGCCGCCACCCGCCGCCAGCAGCGCGGCGCCGGCCGCGGCCGCCTCGCGGTGGTCGGCGACCGGGAAGCCGGCCGGCAGCCACGATTCGTCATAGCCGATCGCGAGCGCCACCAGCAGCTCGAGCAGCTCGGCCCGCTCGGGCGTGGACGGATCGCCGAGCAGTTCGAGCAGGAACGGCACCGCGGCCACGCTCGCCTCGTAACGGGTTCCCTGGTGGAAGATGTTGCCGTAGCTGTCGTGGCGCGCTTTCCGCCGCACCTCGGGGTCGTCGGAGGACAGCGAGCGCAGTTGATCGGGCACGTCTTCGGCAGTGCCGTACGCGTGATGGAGGCTGGACCAGGGCACGTCGTTCATTGCTTCGAACACGCCGCGAACCTACCGCTCCCCTACGACATTTTTCGGCGCCCGAGTCCCCCGGCTCCACCGCGACCGGGGTCGCGTCCGGGTCGGCGACGACGGCAACACACCGCCCGCAGACACGAACCGCCTCCGCCACCCCGGACACCGGCGACCGGGACCTCGGCGATCGCGTCCGGGTCGGCGACGACGGCAACACACCGCCCGCAGGCACGAACCGCCTCCGCCACCCTGGACATCGGCGACCGGAACACAGGCCGCCGAACCTGACGTGGGCGACGGTCAGCGCACCCAGAAGGAATCCGGGAAGGCTTCGACGTCCGACGCCGACTGTTCGATGTAGCCCGCGACCGGCCGCAGCGCGATCGCGGCCTGGTCCCCCGCGTCGGCCATCTCACGCATCACCTGAGCCTGCCGCCGCGCCCGCCGCACGATCACCCCGCCGAAGGCATGGCGGTCCCCTTCATAGCCATAGGAATCCAGCAACAGGTGGAGGCGGCGCGACCGGTCCGTGCTGTCGTGGAAGCCCAGCCCCTCCGCCACACTCGGCGGGCACAACGGCACCCACCAGAGCGCGGCGAACGCCAGGTCGAACTCCCTCGTCGACGGACCCGCCGTGTCCCAGTCGAAGAACCCGGTCAGCCGGTCACCGTTCACGACCGCGGCGTTGTAAGGAGCCGCGTCCTGATGCCCGACGATCAGCCCGGGTTCCATGGTGCGCCCCGCGAACCACCGCTCGTCCGCCGGCGGCACGAACCCGGCCGTCAGGTCGTGCACACGGCGGAGCCACTGCCCGACCTGCGTGAGCATCCCGTCGGTGAACGCCCACTCCGGCCACGGATAGCGGCCGCCGGCCGTCTCTCCGGGCAGGAACGTGAGCATCTCGCGCCCCTGGTCGTCGAACCCGAGCGCCCGCGGGGCACCCTCGAACCCGGCCGCCTCCAGGTGCCGCAGCAGGGCATGCACCGTCGGCGTCCACGGCGACGCCTGTTTGTGGACGACATCGCCGATCCGCGCGGCACCAACGGTGTTGCCGCCCGCCAGAACCTCTTCGGCCATGGGTGGTTTATAACCGCCACCCGGCCGCGGCGACACCGATTATCGCGGGGCGAGCAGATCTTCGATCACCTGACGGGCCGGGATCGCGGGACGCCCCAGCACCTTCTCCAGCGTCGGGTCGGTGACGGCGAACTCGCCCCGGCGGGCCGCCCGGAACATGCCGAGCGTGAACTCGGCCGCCGCCTCCGGCATGCCCGCCGCCACCGCGGACGCCTTCCAGTCGTCGTCGCCGACCACCACATGCTCGATCATGCGCCCGGCCACCTCGCTCGCCTGCTCGGCCACGGCGGCGAAGTCGAGCATGTCGGGCGCGGTCAACGGCGGCGTCGCCCCGTCGAACAAACCCTCGGAAGCGAGCGCGGCCGCGGCCACGCCGGCCAGGTCGTCGTGGGCCGTCCACGAGAACGGCCCGTCTTCGGGGACCACCAAGCGGCCGGTCTCGACAGCCGCGCCGAGATAGAACCCGAGCGTCGTGGCGTAGAAGCCGTTGCGCAGAGAGGTGAACGGCACGCCGGCAGCCGCCAGGTGATCCTCCGTCGCGGCGTGGGTCAGCTGGGGCGCGAACAGCGAGTGGTGCGACGCCGCCTGGTGGCTGGTGTAGAGGATCCGGCGGGCCCCGGCGGAACGGGCGGCGTCGATCGCGGCCCGGTTGGCCGGGACGGCCGCCGCGCCGCGGATGGAGGCCGACACGATCAGCACCTGATCGGCGCCCTCGAAGGCGTGGCTCAAGGTCTCGGGTTCGAGGAAGTCTCCCCGTCGCACCCGGACACCCCGATCGGCGAACCGCTTGGCCTGGGCTACGTCGCGCACGCTGACGCCGACCTGCTCAGCGGGCGCCAGCGAGAGCAACTGCTCGACGATACGTGAGCCGAGCTGTCCGCCGGCCCCGGTGATGACGATCATGATGAGCTCCTTGTTTCCGTCGTTACGCCGAACACGTTATCACTGTTCCTTCCATGGATAACAAGGTGCTGTTATCATCGCTACATGCAGGTTCGGGACGACACACGCTCGGCGATCGTCGAGGCGGCCACACAGATCCTTCGCGAGCAGGGCGCCCGCGGGGTGACCACCCGCGCGGTCTCCCAGGCGGCCGGGGTCCAGGCGCCGACGATCTACCGACTGTTCGGCGACAAGGAAGGCCTGATCGACGCGGTCGCCGAACACGTGATGGCCAGCTACGTCGCCGCGAAATCCCAGGCCGCCACCGACGACGACCCGGTCGCCGACCTGCGCGTCGGCTGGCAGGCACACGTCGAGTTCGGCCTGGCCAACCCCGGGCTCTACGCGTTGCTGAACGCTCCGGGCCGGGTCTCGCCGGCGACCGCGACCGGCATCGAGGTGCTGCGCCGGCGGGTGCACCGGCTGGCCACGGCCGGCCTGTTGCGGGTCGACGAGGCCCGCGCCACCGACATGATCCACGCGGCCGGCAGCGGAACGGTCCTGGCGCTGTTGCAGACACCGGCCGAGGCTCGCGATCCCGGCCTGGCCGACGCCATGTTCGAGGCCGTGGCGACCAGAATCCTCACCACCGCACCCTCCACCGCCGACACCGGCACCACCGCGGTGGCCGTCACCTTCCAGACGGCCCTGCCCGACCTGCCGGCCCTGACCGAGGCCGAACGGGCGCTGATGGCCGAGTGGCTCACCCGCTCCCTGACCGAGATGCGAGGCGGCTGGGAGGTCAACCACATCCGAGGCCGTCCGCGATGACCCGAGACGACGCAGACAGGAGCCCGGCCGCGTTCGAAGACTCCGGCGACGAACCTGGACCGCAGACGGAAGGCGAGCTGCGACGAACCGGAACACCGCAGATGCGAGGCGAGCCGTGTCTGATGGCTCCCGCGACCAGCCGGGACAGCGCAGATGGGAGGCCGGCTGTGTTCGAAGACTTCAGCGATGAGCGGGTCGATGTCGGCGAGGTCGAGCTGCGGGTGCGTCACGGTGGACAGGGACCGCCGCTGCTTCTGATCCACGGCCATCCCCGTACGGGATCGACGTGGCACCGGGTGGCTCCGAGGCTCGTGGAAGCGGGCTTCACCGTGGTCTGCCCCGACATGCGCGGTTACGGCCGGTCGGGCAAGGCCGAGGTGCGCGGCGACCACTCACAACAGTCGAAGCGGGCGGTCGCCGGCGACATGGCCCGGCTGATGCGGGCCCTCGGCTTCGAGCGGTTCGTCGTGGCCGGGCACGACCGCGGGTGCTATGTCGCGCTGCGGCTGGCCCTGGACCACCCTGACGCCGTACGGAAGCTGGTTGTCATGGATGGTGTGCCGATCAGCGAGGCCCTGGCCCGGTGTGACGCGCGCTTCGCCCGGGCCTGGTATCACTGGTTCTTCTTCGCGCAGCCCGAGAAACCGGAGCGGGCCATCAACGCCGATCCCGACGCCTGGTACAAGGGCACGCCGGAACTGATGGGCGCCGCCAACCACGCCGAGTTCCGGGCGGCGACGCGCGACCCTGACACCGTACGGGCGATGCTCGAGGACTACCGAGCGGGTCTGGGCGTCGACCGTGACCACGAACTGCACGATCGCGCCGAGGGCCGCCGGGTGACCTGCCCGACGCTGTTCCTCTGGTCCACGCGGGACGACATGGAGGAGTTGTACGGCGACCCGCTCGCGATCTGGCGCGATTGGGCCGCCGATGTCCGGGGCGTGCCGATCGAGTCCGGCCACCACATGGCCGAGGAGAACCCGCAGGCGGTCGCCGAGTCGCTGATCGACTTCCTCACCGACGGGCACCCGCCCGCCCGACGGACAACGCCGCGTACTTCCTAGCGGCTGGCGCCCGCCGCACGCTGCTCAACGGCCGCGGCCCACCCGTCGGAAAACTCCGAGCGCTTCCTAACGGATGGCGCCCGCCGCACGCTGCTCAACCACCCGCCGGATGCCTCCGAGCGCCTCCTGACGGATGACGCCCGCCGGACGTCGCTGCGTGCTTGTCAGCGGCTGGCGCCGGCCCGGCGCTTCGTCCAGACGTCGAACGCCACCGCGGCCAGCAGCACGGCTCCCTTGACCAGCATGACCTGCTCGCTGGGGGCGCCGATCAGGCTCATGCCGTTGTTGATGACGCCCATGATCAGGCCGCCCGTGATGGCGCCGACGACTTTGCCGACGCCGCCCTGCACGGCGGCGCCGCCGATGAACGCCGCGGCGATGGCGTCGAGCTCGAACTGGTCGCCGCCCGTCGGGTTGGCCTGGTTGAGCCGGCCCGCGAAGATGATGCCGGCCAGGGCCGACAGCACGCCCATGTTGACGAAGATCCAGAAGACGACCGACTTGACCTTGACGCCGGAGAGCGTGGCCGCCTGCAGGTTGCCGCCGACCGCGTAGATCTGGCGGCCGAACACGGCCCGGTTGGTCAGCAGCGAGTAGCCCAGCACGAGCGCGGCCAGCAGCACGAGCACCCACGGCAGGTTGCGGAAACGGGCCAGCTGCACGACCACGAACATGACCACGAAGCCGGCCACGACGATCTTCGCCACGAACAGCGGGAACGGCTCGACGGCCTGGCCGTACTTCACCCGACCGGCCCGCGACCGCCACTGCGTCACGACGATCCCGGCGACGGCCGCGACCCCGACCAGCAACGAGACCAGGTCGGCGCCGCCCAGAGCCCCGAGACCGATGTTGCCCAGATAACCGTCGGTGAAGCCGTTCGACAGCGTCCGCACCTCGTCGGGGAACGGGCCGATGCCGCGGTTGCCGAGGATGTTGTAAGTGACCGCCCGGAACAGCAGCATGCCGGCCAGCGTGACGATGAAGGCGGGGATCCCGAAGTACGCCACCCAGTAGCCCTGCCAGGCACCGATCGCCGCCCCCACGAGCAGCGTGATCAGCACGGCCAGGGGCCACGGGATGTCGTGGTTGACCATCAGGACGGCCGCGACCGCGCCGCTGGCGGCCACGATCGAGCCCACCGACAGGTCGATGTGGCCCGCGATGATCACCAAGATCATGCCGATGGCCAGGATCAGGATGTACGAGTTCTGGACGATGATGTTGCTGATGTTCTGCGGGGCGAGCATGTCGCCGCCGGTGAGGATCGTGAACAGGAGCACGATCGCCGCGAACGCGATGTAGATGCCGCTCTGCCGCAGGTTGATCGAGAAGCGCCGGCCCCCGCCCGTACCGGATTCGGGAATCGAGGTCTTGGCGACGTCAAGGTCGAGGCTCACCGCGGTGCCTCCGAAGTCATGAGGGTCATGAGCCCTTCCTGGGTGGCCTCGGCCCGCGGCACCTCACCGGTGATCCGCCCGGCCGAGAGGGTGTAGATGCGGTCGCAGAGCCCGAGCAGCTCGGGCAGCTCGCTCGAGATCAGCAGCACCGCCTTGCCCTCGTCCGCGAGCCGGTTGATGATCGTGTAGATCTCGTACTTGGCGCCGACGTCGATGCCGCGGGTGGGCTCGTCGAGGATCAGCACGTCGGGGTCGGTGAAGATCCACTTGGACAGCACGACCTTCTGCTGGTTGCCGCCCGAGAGTTTGCCGGTGATGCTCGAGACGCCGGGCGCCTTGATGTTCAGGCTTTTCCGGTACGAGTCGGCGACCCGGTATTCCTCGTTGTCGTCGACCCAGCCCCGCCGCGCGAGTTTGCGCAGGGCGGCGGCCGAGACGTTGCGTTTGATGTCCTCGATCAGGTTGAGCCCGTAGCGTTTACGGTCCTCGGTCGCGTACGCGATGCCGTGCGCGATGGCCTCGCCGACGGACCGCAACCGGATCTCCCGGCCGTCCTTGAAGATCCGCCCGCTGATCCCGGTGCCGTAGGCCCGGCCGAAGATGCTCATGGCCAGCTCGGTGCGCCCGGCGCCCATCAGCCCGGCCAGCCCGACGATCTCGCCCCGGCGCAGCGTGAAGCTGGCCCCGGAGACGAGCAGCCGGCCGTGCTGGGTCGGGCTGTGCACGGTCCAGTCCTCGACCCGCAGGATCTCGTCGCCGATCGTCGGCTCGTGGGGCGGGAACCGGTGGTCGAGGTCGCGCCCGACCATGCCGCTGATGATGCGGTCCTCGGTCAGGCCGGCCGCCTCGAGCGTGGTGATCGTCCGGCCGTCGCGCAGGATGGTCACCCGGTCGGCGATCTCGAGAACCTCGTTCAGCTTGTGCGAGATGATCACGCAGGTGATGCCCTCGTCACGCAGGCCGCGCAGCAACCCGAGCAGGTGCGCCGAGTCCTCGTCGTTGAGCGCCGCGGTGGGCTCGTCGAGGATGAGCAGCTTGACCCGCTTGGACAGCGCCTTGGCGATCTCGACGAGCTGCTGCTTGCCGACGCCGATGTCCAGCACCGGCGTAACCGGGTTCTCGCGCAGGCCGACTCGCCGCATCAGCTCGGCGGCGGCCGCGTTCGTACGGTTCCAGTCGATCAGGCCACGCCGGGACTGTTCGTTGCCGAGGAAGATGTTCTCGGCGATCGACAGGTTGGGCGCGAGCGCGAGCTCCTGGTGGATGATCACGATGCCGCGGTGCTCGCTGTCGCGGATGCCGTGGAACCGGCACTCCTGACCCTCGAACTCGATCTCACCGGTGTAGTCGCCGTGCGGGTAGACGCCGGAGAGCACCTTCATCAGGGTGCTCTTGCCGGCGCCGTTCTCCCCGCAGATCGCGTGGATCTCGCCGCGGAGCACCTCCAGGTTGACGTCGTCCAGGGCCCGTACGCCCGGGAAGGTCTTGGAGATGCCCCGCATGCGCAGGATGGAGTCGGTCATCAGTTGAGCTGGGACTCGGTGTAGTAGCCGGTGTCGATGAGTTCCTTCTTGTAGTTCGCCTTGTCGACGATCACCGACTCGAGCAGCATCGACGGGACGACCTTCTTGCCGTTGTCGTAGTCCGTCGTGTTGTTGGTCTGCGGCGTCTGCCCCTTGAGAACGGCGTCGGCCATCGCGACCGTGGTCTTGGCCAGCTCGCGGGTGTCCTTGTAGATCGTCGAGTACTGCTCGTTACGGATGATCGACTTGACCGAGGCCTGCTCGGCGTCCTGCCCGGTCACGACGGGGTAGGGCTGCGCGGCGGTTCCGTAACCGTTGCTCTTGAGCGCCGACAGAATGCCGATCGACAGTCCGTCGTACGGGGAAAGCACCCCGTCGACCTTGGCGCCCGAGCGATAGGTGGAGGTCAGCAGGTTCTCCATGCGGTCCTGAGCCGTCTTGGCCTGCCAGCGCAGGATCGCGACCGTCTTGAAGTCGGTCTGCTTGCTCTTGACGACCAGGGTGCCGTCGTCGATCTTCGGCTTGAGCACGCTCATCGCGCCGTTGAAGAAGAACGTGGCGTTGTTGTCGTCGGGTGAGCCCGCGAACAGCTCGATGTTGAACGGGCCCTTGGCCTCGCCCGCCGAGCCGTCCTCCTTGAGCACCTTCAGACCCGTGAGCAGCGACGTCGCCTGCTGCACACCGACCTTGAAGTTGTCGAAAGTGGCGTAGTAGTCCACGTTCGGGCTCTCGCGGATGAGCCGGTCGTACGCGATGACCGGGATGTTGTTGGCCTTCGCGTTCTCGAGCTGGGTGGTGATCGCGGTGCCGTCGATCGACGCGATGATCAGGAGCTTGGCGCCCTTGGTGATCTGGTTGTCGAGCTGCTGGGTCTGGGTCGGAATCTTGTCTTCGGCGTATTGGAGGTCGACCTTGTAGCCGAGCGCTTCGAGCTGCTTCTTGAGGTTGTCACCGTCGCTGATCCACCGCTCCGAGGAGCGGGTGGGCATGGTGACACCGATCAGGGCGCCCGTGGTGTCGCCGGTGCCGGCTTGCTGGTCGACAGTCTTCTCACTGGAACCACATGCGGCCAGGGAAGTGGCGAGCACAGCGACGGACATCACCGCGCCCATCCTGGACAGTCTCATGCGGAACTCCTTGGGGTGCGTCGGAGCGGGAGTGCGGTCGAGTGTGAACGGTCACACGAACGGGTGTCAACCGTTCCGAGCAACGTTGCCGACATTTGGTCGAAACGTTGTTATCGATAACAGCCAGGTCTCGACGGCGCCCCGGCATGATGGGATGAACCGATGAACCCCGTCGATGCGACGCCCCGGGAGGTGACGCCTCCGCTGATCGACACGCTGTTGCTCGACGTCGACGGCGTGCTGCAGTTCCCCCGCGCCGCCTTCGTGGCCGCCATCGAGCACGACTACGCATGGAAGTCGGGCTTCCTGGCGTTCCAGCACGAGCTGATCAACGACCCGGCCGAGGCGCGGGCCCTGGTCGGCGACGGCGAGCTGATCAGGACAGTTCCGGCTATGTGGCCGGCGCCCGCGCGGCCGGAATCGCGGCCGTGCGCTATCGAAGCAACGCGCACTTGATGAGCGAGTTGAGCGCTCATGGACTGCTTACCGCCTGAAGTGCAGTGGGTTCAGACCCCACGATGTGTCGTCCGGCACCGACTACGCTCCCGGGCATGACGGCACATGACCGCCAGTCGGTGGCGAGGACTGACGGCGACAGCGTCCCGGATTCGAGTCGGGCGTGGCAGGAGCTCACCGCGGACTACGAGCAGGCGCGCGCCCGGGAAGACTCCCTGGACCGGCTGGTCGAGTGGCCGGCCGAGCGGGACATGCTCGGCGATGTCAGCGGCCGCTCGATTCTCGACCTGGGCTGCGGCAACGGCGGCAAGCTGGCCGAGCTGCTCCGCGACGGCGCGGTCGACTGCGCCGGCGTCGATGTCGCGGGAAACTTCATCACTCCCCCGCCGACCGGCGCCGAGCTGATCCGGGGCGATCTGTCCGACCCGGAATCGTTACCCGAACTGCGTGGCCGCACATTCGACCGGATCCTGTTCCTGCAGTCGTTCGGCTACGCCAAAGACCCCGTACACACCTTGCGGGCCGCGCGGTCGATGCTGAATCGGGACGGTTTCATCCTGCTCACGAGAACGCAGCCCATCCGCTACGCCGTGGAACGCGCCGAACAGAACGGAACCACGGTGGGCGAGGAATACTTCTCTACGGCCGACTACACATACCGCACCGGCTGGAACGACCACATCGCGCTGACAAAACGCACCTACACCATGTCCGACCTGCTCAACGTGTTCAGCGCGGCCGGCCTGTGGATCGAGACCGCCGACGAGCCCCGGCTCAGCGCCGAAGCCGCACGCCGTTACCCGCACAAGCAGGCGTGGATGAACAAATACCTGGGAATCCTGATCTTCAAGCTGCGACCCCTCGCTCCGCGCTCGTAAGACCGGCCTCGACAAGCAACCGTTCTCCTTGATCAGCTCCGATAGCCTCCGCCCATGACCTTTGCTGTCGGCGATGATGTGCTCTATCGGGACTACCGGGGGAACGGACAGCTCATCGGCGTCATGCCGCAACGGGTCATCGCCGATGACGAGCGGGGCATCCTGACCTGGCGGCCCATCGGCACGCCTTGGCTCTTCCGCCGCACTGCCGACGGCCGTGACCGGCGCGAAATCCCCTTTCACGCGCGCCACACCGTCGAGTGGCGGCTCGCGTCACTGACCTGGACCGGTCTGCATGTCCTGCACCTGTTCCGGCCCGACCACGCACATTCCGTGTGGTCGATGTTCAACCCCGACTTCACGCTCCATTGCTGGTACGTCAATCTCGAAGCACCACCCGCACGGTGGGCCGACGACGACCTGGCCGGCGTCGACACATCCGACCACGCCCTCGACATCGTGGTCATGCCGGACCGGCAGTGGCAGTGGAAGGACGAGGGCGAATACCTCGAACGCGTCGGTCACCCCGACTACTGGACCGCCGACCAGGCCGCCGACATCCGCGCCGAGGGCGAGCGTGTCATCAAAGACATCGAAGCTGCCGCGTTCCCCTTCGACGGCGCGTGGCTCGACTTCCGGCCCGACCCGGCCTGGCCGGTGCCCGCCTTACCCGCCACGGGCTGGGACCGGCCGAGCGCCATCAATGAGCTCATCTGAACGGTCCGGCGTGGTCTCCTTGCCCCATGACGATCACGCTCGTTACGCGCTTCCCGGTCGACGACGCCACGCTGAGCACGCTGCACGCGCGAGCGTTCGGCGGCGATCCGGCGGTGGTGACGCCATGGGCGGCACGCCTCTCGCGACACGCAATGACCTGGGTCGGCGCTTTCTCCGGAACGCGGCTCGTGGGCTTCGTCCAGGTCTGCTGGGACGGCGGCACTCACGCGTTCCTGCTGGACACCGCCGTCGACCCGGCCGAGCAGCACTCCGGCATCGGAACGGCCCTGGTCGAGGCCGCCACCACCGAGGCACGGGCCGCGGGCTGCGAGTGGCTGCACGTCGACTTCGAGCCGCATCTGAGGCACTTCTACCTGGACCGATGCGGCTTCCGCCCAACCGACGCCGGCCTGATCCCTCTGTGACGATCCGCCGGCACCGAACGTCGCGGCCGTGCTCGCGGCCTGCCTCACGACCCCGTCCACCGTCGGGGTGACGTTCGAACTGCCGCCCCGACAACCGGTCATCCCCTCATGTTCGACCAGTCCGCAACGAGCATCCCGCCCATCCACAACGAGCACCCCTCATGCTCGAGTCATCCACAACGAACATCCGCACAAAGCCTGCGCTGCCTGCGAGCAATTCGCGCAGAGACAGCCAAACGCGCAAACATCGAGCCGCCAAACGAACAACCCGCGCACGAACAGCCGACCTCCGAACACCAACCGCGCGACATCGACCCGCCCACGAACCACATCCCATTTCGGGTTACCGTCGGCATCCCCCAGGTCGGGCCCGGCCGCCGAGCGTCGGTCTCCGCAGTTCCCAGGACGATTCCGGTGCGCAGAAACGCTCAACCGCGCAACACCGAACCACCCCACGGGTGCCTGTCGGACGGACCGTGGGTCGCTGCTGGGACGGCGCTGCGGTTACACACCGACGCCGCGGAAGCCGTCTGCTGTGTAGCGGGCGATCATCCCGAGTTGGCCCATCCGGATCGGGCGGACGGCCGGGCCCGGCGGGATCGGGAGGCCGCCTGCCGACCGGATCGGGTTGTCGCCGACCGGTGGCGGGGGCGGGGGCAACGGCTTCGCCGGGCAGAACAGGTAGTGACGGATCACCGCGGGGAAACGGTTGAACAGCAGGTTGCGCGGCCTCTCCCAGGTGATGCCGGCGCGCTCGGCCACCGCCCGTACGGTGGCCTCGGTTTTGAGGTTGGCGAAGCCCGACGCCTGGTAGGGCAGCACGTGATGCACCCGGTGCGGGCTCAGGCCGGCGCTCAGCCACAGGTCGATCCAGCGGTTGCCGACGATCGTCAGGTCGTAGCTGAGGCAGATCTGGTTGGCCGCCCAGTCGTCACGCAGTGCCACCGGAATCACCGAGAGGTCGTCGGGCGCGTCGTCTTCGAAGTCGTGGCTCGACACGACCAGGAACGTGTTGAACCACAGAGTGAGGAAGAACTGCACGAACCAGGCCAGCCAGTGCCCGGTCACCACGCACGCCACCAGTTCGACGAGGAGCCACGCCCGGACGAGCCAGAAGTCGGCCCGGATCGCCGCGTTGCCGCCGCTCTGCTCGAAACGCGCGATCTCGCGCGCCCGCATGGACAGACCGAGCAGGCAGATGCCCAGTTTGTGCACCGTGTAGCCAGGGACGCGCAGCAGCGGATGCAGCCGCAGCATGCCGTCGAAGAACGTCTTCTTCACGTCGGCGCCGGAACCCATGTAAGGGTGGTGCAGCAGCACATGCCCGTCCGTGCCGATCAGGCTCGTCCCCACGTAGTTGATGTCGAACAGCGCCTTGCCCAGCGGCGTCTGCAGGCGACGCTTGTCGTTCCAGCGCCGGTGCAGGTGGTAGTGCCCGGCGCCGGCCAGCGAGGTACGGGTCAGCACCATCACGATCACGAACGTCCAGGCCGGCGCGAACCCACCCACGAACAGGGCCAGCATCGCCACGTGGGCCAGGCCGATCGCCCCCGTGACCAGGTCGAACCGGCGGTCGAGCCGTTTCAGGTCGCGCTTGGAGAACTTCGCGTTCACCGCCGTACGGATGTCGGCCAGCAGGCTGCCCTCGTCGGCGTAGTCGAGCCGGGGCAGGTCGCGGGCGGCGTCGAAATCGGGTTCGAGCAGGAACGGCGGCACGCCCAGTTTGGGCAGCACGTCACTTTCGGTGAAGCCCTCGATCTCGTACCGGGAAAGGAACTTCCGCAGCCGTACGGGGTCACGGTGGTAGGTGTGGATGAGCGCGCTGATGTCGCGGCCCTGGCTGGGACCGAACCACGTCGCGCCGCCCGGGTGGATCTTCGCCCATTCGGTGAGGTCGTACGCGCGGCCGTCGACGATCCAGAACGGACGTCCTTCGGGCAGAACCGTGCCGGTGCGGGGTGAGCTGCGCACGTCGTCGGTCATGGCTGGGCCTCCCGCCCGGCGGCGAACTCGATCAGCGCCGCCTCGATCTGCGCCCCCGGCCCCATCGTGATCATCACGCCGTGCTCGCCGGGCCGGGCCGAACCCTCGTCGAGCAGGCGTTCCAGGCTGACCAGGAAGCTGCCGCTGGAGATGTTGCCGAAGTCGCGCAGGACCGACCGGGTGTGCCGCACGGCGTGTTCGGTCAGGCCGAGGCTGCGCCGAGCGCCGTCGATCACCGCGCCGCCGCCGGTGTGCAGCACCCAGTGGCTGATCGATTCCGGTCGGAGCCCGTTGCGTTCCAGCAATCGGCCGACGGGCTTCGAGACATTGTCTCCGATGACGTACGGGATGTCGCGGTCGAGATGAAAACTCCACTTCCCCACGTCGTCGTTCCAGTCGAAGCGCATGGCATCCCACCGGTCGGGCATGCAAAAGCTTTCAAAATCGCGCACGTACGGCCGGATTCCGCTCGCCTCACTGGTCACGACCGCGGCCGCGGCGCCGTCACCGAAGAGGCTGTTCACCATTCCCGTACGCGCGCTTTCGTCACGCACGTACATGGCAGAATTGATTTCGCAGCAGACGAGAAGAGCGACCCGTCCCGGGTGGTTGCGCACCCATTGCACAAGAGGGTTCATGCCGTTGAGGCCGGCATTGCAGCCCATGCCGACCACGTCGGCGCGCAGCAGCGCGGGGTGGAAGCCGAGCTCGCGGGAGAACAGCGAGCTGAGCCCGGGCACGAGGAAGCCGGTGGAGGTGACGCAGAGCAGATATCCCACGTCGGACGGGGTGAGGGCCGCCGCTTTGAGGGAGGACGCGATCGCCCGGCCGCCGATCTCGAGGGCGCCGCGACGGAACTTGGCGTGCAGCTCGGCGGGCGACTCGTCGGGGACACGACCGGTCACCGGATCGGCCGGCGGCAGGAACAGACGACGGCTGCGGATGTGCGGGGCGGCGAGCAGTTTGCGGGCCACCGGGTTGTCGAGGCCGAGCAGCGCGCCAACCTCGTCCTGCGAATACGAAACGTCCGGAAATGCGCTTGCGACCGAAGCGATCACCGCATGACCCGGACCATTATTGATCATCCAAACGCCCCCGCTTGACTGGTTCGGCGAGAACGCTATCGAATGCCGGACAGGCCCGCCACCCCGCCTTTCATAGCGGCATTTTGGCTCGTATTCGCGGCGTTATCCGGACTATCTGACGTCTGTTAATGTCCGCTCGTGCAGCGCTACCTCACGACCGAAGAGGACAGTGCCCGCTGGCACGGTTTCCCGTTCCGCCCCGGCGACATTGTGATCAGCACCCGCCGCCGCACCGGCACGACCTGGCTGCAGACGATCTGCGGCCTGCTGATCTTCCAGACCCCCGAGCTGCCGGCCCCGCTGTGGCACCTCTCGCCGTGGCTCGACCACCAGATCGAGCCCGTCGCGCACATCCACGCCCGCCTGGCCGCCCAGCCGCACCGGCGCTTCATCAAGACCCACACCCCGCTCGATGGTCTCCCCTATCACCCCCAGGTGACGTACGTGGTGAGTGGCCGCCACCCTCTCGACGCGCAGGTCTCCCTGTTCCACCACCTGGCCAACCACCGCGGCGCTCCGGCCCTCGACCCACGCGCCGCACTGCTGCACTGGATCGGAACCGACGAGGGCCCCGAGTCGCTGCCCGCCGTGCTGCACCACGCCACCGACGCCTGGCAACGACGGGGACTGCCCAACGTGGTGCTGATGCACTACGACCAGATGGCCGCCGACCTGCCCGGCCAGATGTATTACTTGGCGGCTCGCCTGGGTATCGCCGTCCATCCGCAGCTGTGGCCCCTGCTGATCGAGTCGGCGGAGTTCTCCCGCATGCGCGACCGGGCCGGCCACCTCGTCCCGAACTTCTTCAAGGACACACGCGCGTTCTTCCGCCGAGGCACCTCAGGCGCGGCCGCCGAGCTGTTGACCGCCCCCGAGTTGGCCGCCTACCACCGCCGAGCCGCCGGCTTGGCCCCACCAGACGTCTTGACGTGGTTGCACGGCGCCCAGCCGGCCCCGACCGGTTCAGAGGCGCCACACATCGAACGACCGCCGACCGGCCCCGACCGGACCGGGAGCGCCGCCGCACGCTGATGGAACGCCCCGCTGAACCAGGAGCGCCGCCGCACACTGACGGAACCCGGTGCTGGACCAGGAGCGTCACTGCGAAGGTGGATGGCGTGGCGGGATCACTGGGCCGCCCTTCGGATGGCGGCTGTGGCCGCGGCTCGCAGTCTTGCTCGGCGGGCCCGGCGCGCGCGTAGAGCTGATGGCGGGACCGGCGGACGGGACGGCAGCGAAACGGGGCGGGACACGGGCTTCGGGTCGGTGTTCATGGCAGGGACGCTAGGGTCTGTTTCGTAGCTGGGGTGGGAGCGAGGCGCGGTCCAGATTTCGTCTGGTGGTGGCCCGTGGAAGCCCGGCTCCCGGTGTTGGAACCGGGCTTTCGCGGGACGCCGCCAGGCGGAATCTGGGCCTCGACGCAGCCCCGCTCCAGCTGCGAAACAGACCCTAGCCCTGGGGTACGACAAAAACGGGCGACCGCCAGAGCCCACCGGATCGGCGGTCATGGTGACGGAAATGGGGTCCCGCTGGAGGGGGGACGTGAGGCAGACTCGCGGGCATGTCTGTCATGGCCCGCACTGTTGACGACCTGACCGCGTACGCGAGAAGGAACCGCGTGAAGTACCTGTTCTTCTGGGGGCACCAGCCGGAACGGGACGGCAGCGCGGGTGCGGGGTGTCTCAGCCAGTGGTGGCCGTCGCGTTTTGTCGCCGAGGGGCACGAGTTCGCCAGCGCCGAGCACTACATGATGTGGCGCAAGGCGGTTCTGTTCTCCGATGATGCCATGGCCGAGCGGATTCTGGCGGCGCCGCACCCCAAGGTGGCCAAGACGCTGGGTGGGCGGGTCAGCCACTTCCGGCAGGACGTGTGGGACGCGAACCGCTTCGAGATCGTTGTCAGCGGCAACCGCGCCAAGTTCGGGCAGGACGCCGAGTTGCGTGACTACCTGTTGACCACCGGCGAACGGGTTCTGGTCGAGGCCAGCCCGCTCGACCGCATCTGGGGCATCGGGCTGAGCCGCGACGACCCGGCCGCCAGCGACCCGGGACGGTGGCGGGGCACCAATCTGCTCGGGTTCGCGCTGATGGACGTACGGGACGAGCTGAGAGCCGCGGCGGAACGCTGAGGAACGTACGGGAAAGGGGTTGAGGTGTCGTGGCTGATTTCGTCGTTCGGAAGTGGGAGCTTGCGCACTACCCGGGCGACCAGGCGCCCCCGCACGTTCATCACCGTGGGGACGAGGCGTTCTGTGTGCTGCGCGGGCGCCTCGAGGTTCTGGTGGGCGACGACCGACGGATTCTCGAGGCCGGCGACCACGTGACGGTTCCGGCCGGCACCGCGCACACGTTCGCGACCGTCGATCCGGACGGTGTGGACATGCTGGCGATCATGACGCCCGAGGTGGACGAGCTGGTCGGCGCGCTGCACGCGGCGGCGAACGACGAGGAGCGGGCCGCGGTCTGGGAGCGCTATCACTCGTCGCCGGTGTAGCCCGCCGTCACCAGCAGGCCGGGGATCAAGCCGGCGCCGTGGAACTGCAGCAGGCGCAGCAGAACGGGTGAGCAGCCCACGATGTTCATGCGTCCGTACGCGGCCGCGGCGTGCAACAGCACCCGGGCCGCCGCGGTGTCGGCGAAACGGAGCGCGGTCGCGTCGATCGTCACGGCCGGGCGCCCGTCGCGCATCACGAACGCCTCCTCGACCATGGCCTTCAAGGCGTGCCGGTTCGACATGTCGGCCTCGCCGGAGAGCCACAGCCCGTACGGGCGCTCGGTCCGCCGGATCCGGAGCGAGGTGTCGGGGTCGAACGGCAGCAGCGGACCGGCCGCCCCGGGGTGCGCGAGCGCGAGACGTCGCAGCAGCAGAGGGTCGAAAAGCCGTTTGTCGTACGTGCATATGCCCATCACATAACCGTCGGTGAAGACGGTGTTGACCCGCGCCTCGTACCACTCGATGCGTTCGGCGCCGGGGATGCGCCGCCGGGCCCAGTTCATGTCGCCGACCACGCGCAGACCGAGATAGCCCTCGGCGCGGCTGCGGGCCTTCTCGACCTGCCAGTGCGCGAGCACGCTCTCGGGGTCGAACGATCCGCCGGCGAGATAGCTGCCCTCGGGCGTGGCCGCCTGCAACTGCCCGGAGGCGAGGGCGGCCTTGACTCCCGCGCCACGGCGTTCGAGTGCGGTCAGAATGCGGTCGGGCTCGGCGCCTGAATAGACGACTTTGTGCCGCGAGAGCAGACCCTCGTGCAGGACGGCGACGATTTCGGACTGCCGGATGTCATCGTCGTCGACGGTCCAGCAGACGTGGTCCCCGAGTTCGAGTCGTTCGAGGAGTGCCAGCCCCGCCACTGCCTTGTCCCTTCGCGCGTGCGCCGCTGTTTCTTGCGCAGCAACCAGCCCGCAAGGTGCCGTTCACCGTACGCTTCGAACCGCTTCCGGGGCGTTACCTCGGACGAGTGACTTCGTCATCTGAAACTCACTCGTTCCGGTTACCGGCGAGGGCGAGAAAGCGAGGGCCGGCGCGCGGGCGGAGACGGAGACGGCGGCAGGCGCGTGCGCAACGCTCTCACGTCCGGCTACACCGCTCCGCCCGGTCGGAAGTCACGGAAAGTTCACTGTCGGCCCGCTGAGACCGAGCCTGCACATGCCCGGTTCGCGGCGGTGACGCCTGTCATTAACCCTCCCGCCGCCGGGCCGCCCTAATCTGCGGCCCAGCCGGCGGAAATGCCCGGCCCGACACGATAAGCAGGTAACCACGACATGGACGTCAGCGTCGTCATCCCGACGTGCAACCGGCCGGACCTGGCCAGCCGGGCGGTGCGCAGCGCCCTGGCGCAGACGCACCGCGACCTCGAGGTCATCGTCGTGATCGACGGCCCGGACGACGCCACCGGGACGGCACTCAAGGAGATCGGCGACGACCGTCTGCGCGTGCTGACCCTGCCCGTACGCGGAAAGGCCCCGAACGCCCGCAACCAGGGTGTCAAGGCCGCCCAGGGCCAGTGGGTGGCGCTGCTGGACGACGACGACGAGTGGATGCCCGGCAAGATCGAGGCGCAGCTGGCACTGGCCGCCACCGCCGGCAAGGCCAGCCCGATCGTGGCGACCCGCATGATCAGCCGTACGCCGCGGGCCGACACCGTCATGCCGCGCCGGCTTCCCGAGGCGGGCGAGCCGCTCAGCGAATACCTGACCGTGCGGCGCGGCCTGTTCTACGGCGACGGCTTCATCCAGACCTCCACGATCATGGCGCCGACCGAGTTGCTGCGGCGGGTGCCGTTCACCGTGGGGCTGCGCCGCCAGCAGGAACTCGACTGGACACTGCGGGCCCTGCAGCACGACGACGTCGAACTGCTCTACGCCCCCGACGCCCTCGTGCTCTGGCACCAGGACGAGAACCGCGACCGGATCAGCCTGCACAACCCGTGGCAGGAGCAGCTGGCCTGGGTACGGGCCAGCCGGCACCTGTTCACTCCGCGTGCGTACGCCGCCGTCACGATGAGTGTGATCAGCTCGATGGCCGCCCCGACGCGCGACCCCAAGGTGTTCCGCGAGCTGCTGAGCGAGGCGCGCACCCACGGCAAGCCGGGCCCGATCGACTACATGACCTTCCTGCAGATCTGGGCTTTGCCACCGAACGTCCGTCACCGCGTACGGGACCTGGTTGTGGGTGGAAAGAAGAAGGCGCATGCCTGAGCGCAAGGTCGCGATCTGGCGCAGCGCGATGATCTCGGCGTCCGAGACGTTCATCCGCAACCAGGCCGACTCGCTGAGCCGGTGGCAGCCGGTCTACGTGGGCGCGACGAAAACCGACTCCGTGCTGGCCCGCGACACCGACGTCATCACGTTCTCCGACCCGCGGGCCTTTCTCCGGCTCCGGCTGCTGGGCACGTCTCCGCAGCTGCGGCGGCGAATCGGGCAAATCGCACCGGATCTCGTCCACGCCCATTTCGGCGGCGACGGCTGGCTGGTCAGCGGCGAAGCGGCCCGCGCGGGCATCCCGCTCGTGGTGACCCTGCACGGCCACGACGTCACCCGCCAGCCCGAGAGCACCGGCGCCAAGGGTGTCCGCTACCGCCGCAACCTGCGCAGCGTCTTCGACCGGGCGGCGAGCCTGATCGCGGTCTCCGACGTCATCCGGCAGCGAGCGATCGGCTGGGGCGCCGACCCGGCCAAGCTCCGCGTCCACCACACCGGCGTCCCCATCCCGGCCACGGTGCCCGACGTGCCGAAACGCTGGGACGTCGCATTCGTGGGCCGCTTCGTCGAGAAGAAGGGCGCCGACGACCTGATCGCCGCCCTGGCCACGCTCGACGCCAAGGCCCTGTTCATCGGCGACGGCCCGCTTCTTGAGCAGATGCGCGCGTACGCCGGTGAGCTGCGCGTCGACGCGACCTTCGCCGGAGCGCGGCCGGCCGCCGAGGTGTATCAGCGGCTGGCCGAGTCGCGCCTGCTGGCGGCCCCCTCCCGTACGGCCGCCGACGGTGACAGCGAAGGCCTGCCGACCACGATCGTGGAGGCGATGGCGCTCGGCCTGCCCGTGGTCTCGACCCGCCACAGCGGCATCCCCGAGGCGGTCACCGACGGCGTCACCGGCCTGCTCGGTGACGAGGGCGACCGGGGCGCGCTCACGGCCAACCTGCGCAAACTCCTCGACGATCAAGACCTTCAGACCGCTTACGGTACGGCGGCACGCGCGCGAGCCGAAGCGGACTTCGACGTCGTGAAGCAGAGCCACCGCCTCGAAGACATCTACGACGGGCTGACGGGGCAGCGCAGCTAGGCCCGTCGATGTAGCGTGCGCCGGTGGATCTTCAGTACACCCCTGTGCCGCCGGTGAGACCCGAGTGGAACGGCAAGACGAACGGCTTCTCGATCGCGGCGCTGGTGCTCGCCCTGTTCGGCTGCACCGGCCTGCTCAGCATCATCTTCGGCGTCATCGGCCTCGCCCAGAGCCGGCGCAACGGCGACAAGCGGGGCAAGGTCTTCGCGATCATCGGGCTCAGCATCTGCGGCTTGTGGATCGCCGGCATCGCCACCGCGATCGGCGTGGCCGTCGCCCGTGACGTGGCCGACGGGCCGGACCGCGACGCCAGTGGCGCGATCCGGGACGAACGCAGTATCCGGCTGGGCGACCTGCGGGCCGGGGACTGCGCCAAAGACCTGGAACAGCAGCGCGGCACCCGGATCGACGTGCTGCCCTGCGCGTCCGCCCACACCAGCGAGGTGTTCGCGACGTTCCCCGAGCCGAAGACCGAGGGCCTCACCCAGGAGGTCGCGGAGGCCGGCTGCGAGCAACGCTTCCCCTCGTACGCGGGAAGGAAGTTGCCCGAGGATGCCGAGTACTTCCTCTTCACGGTTCGCCTCTCGGACGTGACCCTGTCGGCCGACTACGGCGTGGTCTGCTTCGCCCACCAGCTGCGCGGCTCGGCGACCGGCTCGATCCGCGGCTGAGCGAACCCCTTCACCGCCAGCCGGACACCGAGAACGAGCGTCAGTTGCCGCGGGTTCGGCGGACCACTGCGCGGACTGCGCGTTTTCCGGCTCGCAGGCCGCCTACCAGGCTGGTGGCGGCGCGGCCGGGGGCGGTGGCGGAGAGCAGAGCGTTCATCTGGCGGACCCGCTTCACCTCGGCCTCGCGGTGGAGCAGCATCTTCTCGTACCACTCGTGTTTGGCCTTGGCCTCGGAGAGTTCGCGGGTCAGGCGTTCCCGATCGGACAGCAGGTCGGCTGTCGAGGGCGTGGCGGGGTGGTCGGCGGGTGGAACCTCGGCGGGGTCCAGCTCGCGGCCGGTCATTCCGGCCAGTACGGCTGTCAGTTCGGTCTCGTCGGCCTGGATCGGCCACAAGTGGGCGTAACCGCCGGCGATCGCGGTGGAAGCGAAGGCTCGCAACGCTTTCAACGGGTCGCCGGGCGATGCCAAGGGAACGAGAGCCCCGCTGGATTCTTGGACGGAGGTGAGCACCACCCGGTCGGCGGGGACGCCGGCGGACGGGCCCGACTGCCACGTTGTCAGCAGGGCCCGCATGGCGGGGAGGTCCCGGCGCTGGGCGGCGGCCAGCAGGTGGTCCTCCAAAGTGCGGCCCTGCGGCAACGAGGAGACCGTCACCGGCTCGGCGTTGATCACCAACTCGGGGAAAGAGGAAGTGGTGGCCTCGCCGGACGTGGCCACGACAATCCAGGCTGGAGCGAGCTCGACGGTCAGGCCGTTGCGACAGGCGGTGGACGCCAATCGCACAGGGTCGATCAACGCGGCGGGATCGGAAGCCGCAACCCTGGGGAAGGCGGCCGCGATGGCGGCCGAAAGCGCGCCCGACGGTGAGTTCAGGGCTGTACGGCCTAGCAGCACCGAAGGTGACGACAGTGAGGGATACGCGGCGTAGTCGTGGGTGATGTCCAGGCCTGCGGACTCGAGGCGGGCCAGCAGGCGGGCGTGGCCGGCCGGGCGATGCGGGTCGCGGTCGTCGGGGACGGTCCAGTCGGTGTCGGCGGGTGGGGTGGGCCGGGCGGCCAGACGGTGGACGCCGAACAGGTTCTCCATGCCGAGCAGCAGCCGGCCGCCGGGGGCCAGCACGGCCCGGAGCTGGGTCAGCGTCTCGTCCCAGGAGAACGGCGGCGCCTCGGCGGAATGCAGGCGGTCCAGGCCGTCCAGGGCGATCACGGTGTCGTACGAGCCGGACAACTTCTCGAGGCTGCCGCACAGGACGGTCACGCCGGGGTGGGTGGCGTAGGCGGGTGCGTCCTCGGCGCCGCGGATCAGGACCGTGACGTCGCCGGCCGGGAGGAGAGACGGGGCGTGGGGGCCGGCTACGAGCGTACGGCCGCAAGCCTTTGAAGTCAGCGACCGCAAGGCGTCACCCTGGGCGGGGGCGGGGCCGTGGCTGCCGTCGAGGTCGGACCAGAGCAGCATCTCCCCGCCGATCAACGTGGTCATCGGGTCAACACTCCGGTCAGCTCGAAATCGGGATCTTCGCGCAGCGACGGCCACTGGAAGAGGCGGCGCAGCTCGGCGGGGGGCAGCAGGCGGTCGGCGCCCAGCTCGGCCGTCGCGACCTGGCGGGCCAGCGGGACGTCGATCGACTTGCCGTGCAGGGCGCCCCACTCGCGGACGATGCGGGCCTGGCCGCCGAACGCGGACTTCTCCCCCTCGAGCTGCATGGGGTCGCCGTAGACGGCGGGCTCGCAACCGGCCAGGGTGCCGTACATGATGGCGCTGCACAGGCGGTTCGACGCGACCCGGGAATGCCGGCGCTGCTCGGCGAGTTGACGGTACAGGAACCCGGGGTCGAGGTCCTTCCACCAGCCACCCCGGTAGCCGTGGCAGATCACCCGGAAGCCGGCCTTCTCGTACAGCGCCCGCACCCGCTTGTCACGGAACTCCTGCCAGTACAGACACACCGTCACCGGGCCGGTCTCGGTCTCCCGGATCTCGCGGATCAGGCCGTCGTGGTCGCCGATGATGTGCTGGCCCTCCCAGCCGTGAAACGGGTACCAGATGGTTCCCTCGCGCGGCTCGGACGAGGCAGCGGGTTCCATCGACAGCAGGTACGCCCATGGGGAGCCCACCACGTAAACCTCGCGGCGGCCCAGCGACCACGCCCGGCGCCGCACCCGCTCGGACCAGACGAACTTCGGGATCCCGGGCACGTACTCGTGATCGGGCGCCATGCCGTCGCCGATGTTCCAGCCGTGCTGCAGGTAGCCGTGCAGGCGGGGCGGCGAGGTGTCGTCGAGGCCGCAGTAACGCGCCAGGACGTGCGAATGCCCGTAGTAGTGGTTGGCGTGGTGCACGCCGAATTCCACACCGGGCACACGACCGGACGGCAAACCTGTGGTGTCCGCGAGGTGTCATGTCGCGAGCCGGTGCTGTGATCTTCGCCCGGCGGGTGCTATCTTGACCGCAGTCGCTTTCCGGTTGTGGCCCAGCCCCCGGAAGCAATCAGGCCGTGAAGATTCCCGGCCGCCAGTCCATCAGCGCGCAACGAGACAAGCGCCGCGAAAGAAAGCCGGCCCAGCCCCGCGAAAGCAGGCAAGCAGCGAGGGCGGGGCGAGCAACCCATCCCTGCGTACCCGCAGGCCTCCCTCCCTCTGGAGTACCTCCATGACCGACCGCCGAACTACCACTACGACTGAAACCACCGAAATGTCGGTGAACGCCCTGCTGGACATCGTCGACGACCGGGCCTGGCTCCGCATGGACGGATACCTGCCCGGCCCAAAGGACATCCAGGTCAACATGCACGAGATCCGCCGCCTCGGCCTGCGCCGCGGCGACCGCGTCACCGGCCTGGCCACGCTCACCGGCCGCAAGCCCGCGACCCTCCGGCTGGACGAGCCGATGGGCCGCCGCCCGGACTTCTACGACCTCACCGCGCTCTATCCCCAGGAGCGTCTGCGCCTCGAGACCGACCCCAAGCTGCTCACCACCCGCGTCATCGACCTGGCCATGCCCATCGGCAAGGGTCAGCGGGCGCTGATCGTGGCCCCGCCCAAGGCCGGCAAGACCACGGTCCTCAAGCAGATCGCCAACGCCATCGCCACCAACAACCCCGAGGTCCACCTCATGGTCCTGCTCGTCGACGAGCGGCCCGAGGAGGTCACGGACTTCACCCGTACGGTCAATGGCGAAGTCATCGCCGCCACCTTCGACCGCCCGCCGCACGAGCACACCGCCCTGGCCGAACTGACCATCGAACGGGCCAAGCGCCTGGTCGAGCAGGGCCGCGACGTCGTCGTGCTGCTCGACTCGATCACCCGTCTGGGCCGCGCCTACAACCTGATGGCGCCGGGCCGCGGCCGTACGCTCTCGGGTGGTCTCGACTCGACGGCCCTCTATCCGCCCAAGCGGTTCCTGGGCGCGGCCCGCAACATCGACGGCGGCGGCTCGCTCACCATCATCGCGACCGCGCTCGTCGAGAACGGCTCGGCCATGGACAACCTGATCTTCGAGGAGTACAAGAGCACCGGCAACGCCGAGCTCAAGCTCGACCGTTCGCTGGCCGAGAGCCGCATCTTCCCCGCGATCGACCTGTCCCAGACCGGGACCCGCCATGACGAGAACCTGCTCTCCCCGGCCGAGCTCGCGATTGTCACCCAGGTGCGCCGCGTGCTGGGCGCCCCCGACGCGATGCGCCAGCTGCTCGACCAGCTGCGCGGGACCGCCTCGAACAACGAGTTCCTGCGCCGGGTCGCACATTCCCTGGCCGCGTAGTTGAACCTTCCGGGGCCCGGCGCGAGTCCAACTGGTGTGCCGAACAACGCCCCCGACGCCGAGTTCGCGGCCTACTTCGCCGCCCGGTTGCCCGCGACGCGCCGACTGGCCTATGCCCTGTGCGGCGACTGGCACACGGCCGACGACCTGGTGCAGACGACTTTCGTCAAGCTCTACCCCCACTGGCGCAAGGTCCAGGACACCTCGATTGACGCGTACGTCCGTAGGTCGCTGGTCAACACCTTCCTGACGCACCGCCACCGGCACCGTCGCGAGGAGGTCGTGGCCGAGGTGCCGGAACGCCCCGCGCCCGAGGCCGAGCTCCACGACGACCTGGGTCGTGCCCTGCGTGCGTTGCCCGCCCAGCAGCGGGCCGTGGTCGTGCTGCGCCATCTCGAGGACCTGTCGATCGCCGAGGTGGCCGAGCTGCTCCAGATCGCCGAGGGAACCGTCAAGAGCCAGGCGAGCCGGGGCATCACGGCCCTGCGCGCCGCCATGAGCCTGCAGGAGAAGTGACCGTGGCCGACACCGACATCCAGGAAGCGCTGCTCACCTACACCTCCGACGCGCCCCCGCCGGCCTTCACGCTCGACGAGGTCATGCGCAAAGGCCGATTGCGCCGCCGTACGCGTCGTCTCGCGCTCGCCGCCGGCACGGTCACCGCCGCGGTCGCCACGATCGCCGTCGCGGTTCCGTTGTGGGCCCGGCCCTCGGTTCCGGCCGTCGACCCGCCGGCGCCCGAGCCGCTGGCCACCTGCCGCACGCCGTTCGCGAAAGGGACGCCCGCGGACAACCCCAACATCCCCGTGCCCGGGGCGGCCGACATGATGACGTGCTACCTGGTCGAGGCCGTTCCCCGGCTGCTGCCCGGCGCCACCTTCGCGCGCGAGACGCCGGAGCGCGCGCCCCTGGAGGCGTTCGCCTACCGCGTCTTCGATCCGAAGCGAGCGGCCGAGACCACGCCGCCCGGGTTCAGCGCGGGGACGGTGGTCAGCGACGTGAACGGCGTGGGCACGATCGGGTTCGGCGCCTCACCGGCGACGACGGATCCCGGCGACTGCACGGGCGTCTGTTCGGTCCGCACCGGCCCCCACGGCGAGCGGGTAACCGTCCTGGATTCGCGGAGCGACAACGGCTATCGCCTCGTCAACATCCGCATCTACAAGGGCGGGACCGAGATCTTCGTCAGCGCCTCGAACGGCGTTCCGGCGGTCACCCCCACCGACCCGGACCGCGCCTATGGGCCCGAGGACTACCGGGTCGGCCGCAAGGATCTGCCGCTGACCGTCGACCAGCTGATCACCCTGGCCGCGGTGTCGCAGATGCAGCTGTTCCGATAAGCCGTGTCGCAGGCGCGGCTGTTCCGATAAGACTGGTCGGATGGACATCCGCGAATGCCGCGCCGAGGACGTCGAAGCGTCGGAACGGCCCTCATCCGTACGGCGGAGGACCTGGCCCTCGAACGTGGAATCGGGCGCCTCGGCCTGGGTGTGGACGACACGAATCCCCGGGCGGCGGCGCTCTATCGGCGGCTCGGATACGCCGAGACCGGGTGCCGTTATGTCGACCGGTTCACCGTGGTGGACGACGACGGGTCCCGCCGGGAGATCGCGGAACCCTGCCGTTTCCTGGTCAGCGAGCTGGCTTCACGTCAATGAGCGTCCGGCCGTCGTTCAGCCGCACGTCGTAGGTGCGCGGCACGTCCCGCCACTTCCCCTCGCCGTCCTTCTCCACCGCCGCGGCCGGCCACCAGGCGACCCAGTGGCCCTTGTTCACCGTGGCCCGGACGGTCAGCCCCTGGGTGTGGATGGTCAGTCCGGCCACGTCGGGTCCGGCCGCGCCCTCGGTGATCGTGACGCCTTCCGGATAGACCGCCAGCGCGCCGTCCTTGAACCGGCCCTCGGCAGCATCGAAGGATTCGGCGCCGCTGCCGCCCCCGGTCTTCACGTCGTCGACGTCGTCCGTGCCGGGCAGGTTGTGGGCCAGGCAGAACCCGACCGTCCCGGGGTTGTCGTGGCGGTAGAGCAGGGCGACGTACTCGCCGCGGCGCTCGGCCAGCACCAGTTCGGCCCGGTCGAGATCAAGATCGGGCGACTGGCGCAGCTGTCCCTGACATGCGGGGCCGACCACACCGATCTCGGCCGGCGACAACGCCACCGGTGTCGGCGTCCAGGTGGCGTACGCGCGCCCGCTCCGGCCCCAGGGAACCACGAGCAGCAGGACGGCAACCGCGGCGGCGAGGGCCGGGACCAGCATCCAGGCGCGGACCGGCCGGCGCCGGGGCGGGTCGGGCCGGGTGGCCACGATGCGGTCGAGGGTGGCGGCGGCCCGTTCGTACTGCTCGAACGTGGGCGGGGTGGCGGCGTCGAGGCTACGCAGGGCTTTCACGGCTGGGCCTCCATCATCGGGGCGGCGGCGAACGAGGTCGGGGTCAGGTGGGCGCGCAGGGCACGGCGGGCGCGCATCAGGCGGATCCGGTAGCTCGCGGCGCTGACGCCGAGCACCCGGGCCGCCTGGGCCGAGGTCAGGTCCTCGAAGACGGCCAGGGCCAGGGCTTCCTGGTCCTTGGGGCCGAGCTTCTTCCAGGCCGCGGCCAGGTCGATCAGCTCGCCCGAGGGCTCACCCGGTTCGTCGCCGGCCGGCGGCGCCGACGCGATCCGGACGGCCAGGGCGTCCTGGCGGCCCTGCCCGCGCCGGGCGTTGAGCAGGCAGTGGCGAGCGATGCCGAAGATCCAGGCCCGGGCGTCCCCGGAGCGCTTCGGCGCCTCGTCGAAACGGCGCCACACCACCAGGAAGGCCTCGGCGACCACGTCCTCGGCGTGGCTGGGATGGCCTCGGCGTTGCGCGAAGGCCAGGACGTCGGGGTAGGCATCGGCGTAGAGCGCCCGGAAGCGCGCTTCCCGATCCGGTTGCGGTGTGCTCACACCCCTACCTGTCCGGCCCCGCGCCGGCTGTTACGGATCAGATCGATGTCCGTGCCCCACGAGTCGAGCAGCTCGCCGTGCCCCCGCTCGCGGGCCAGCCGCTCGACGGCCGGGAACAGCTCGACCGGGTGGTGGGCGACGTGCTCCGGGGCGAGGTGGTCGTTCCAGGGCTCCGGCAGCGGGAAAGTGCTCAATTCCCATTTCAGATACTTGCTGTACGGGCGCACCCGGCCGTACAGGGCGAAGACCGTGCCGAGCAGCCAGCTCACACTCTCCTGCTCGTCCAGAAGCGCCGCGCCCGGGTGCCCGTCGCGGCGGCTTTTCGCGGCGCGGTAGAGCAGATTGACGTACCCGTCGAGGTAGTCCTCGGCCCAGTGCCGCGCCTCGTCTCCGGTCGGCTCGGCCTGCCGCCCGACCAGTTCGGCGACACCTCCGCGGTCGAGCAGCACGCGAGCGCCGCGGAAGGCGTAGCGTTGCCACGGATCCGAGGTGTCGGCCAGCTGGTCCACGGTGAGCCAGGCCAGGTCGACCACACCTGTGCGATCACGCCGCCAGTCGTGGTCCGCGTCCGGCAGCACCACGGTCACGTCGACGTCGGAGTGCGCGGTGGCCAGGCCGCGCGCGTGCGAGCCGGTGAGGATGACCCCGCGCACACGGGAGTCGGCCTCCGCCCGGGCCATCAGCTCGTCGAGGATCTCCACCGTCGGCAGCGTACTGGGCGCGCGGCACAATGATCGGCATGCGACTGCAGCACGTGGTGGACGAGGTGGTGGCCGGGACGCCGGGAGTGCGGTGGTCGATCTCGGTGCCGGGGCGGGCGGAGCACGAGCCGGGGCGGCGGCTCCGGACGGCCAGCGTCGGGAAACTGCTGCTGCTGATCGAGACGGCGCGGCAGCTCGAGGACGGCACGCTGGGGGCGGGCGACTTGCTCGTACGGGATCCGGGGGTGGCCGTGGCCGACTCGGGGCTGTGGCAGCACCTGGCCGTGGACGCGCTTCCGGTCGTGGATCTGGCGGTTCTGGTCGCGGCGGTCAGCGACAACTGGGCGACCAACGTGCTGCTCGGGCGGATCGGGCTCGACGCCGTAGCGAAACTGGCCGCCGAGCTGGGGTTGCGGGAGACGGGACTTCTTGACCGCGTACGGGATGGGCGTGGTCCTGATGATCCGCCGACGCTCTCGACCGGGGCGGCGGGGGAACTGGCGGCGCTGATGGTGCGGATCAGTCGCGGTGAGCTGATCTCGGAGGCGGTGTCGGCGCGGATGGACGGGTGGATGGCGACCAGCGCCGACCTGTCGATGGTGGCGTCCGGGTTCGGCGCCGATCCGCTCGCGCACACCCGGTCGGTGCGGAACAAGACCGGCACCGACGACGGGATCCGCGCCGACGTGGGTTATCTGGGTGACCGGGCGTACGCGGTCCTGGCCGAGTTCGATCATGAGCAGCCGGGCCGGACCGCGCAGGTCATGGAGGGTATGCGCGCGATCGGGGCGGCGCTGTCGTAAAGCTGTCCCACCGGTGTCTGTTCGGCTAATGGCGTGTCGCCCTCAGGGCGGGAGAATGGCGGACGGGATGGGTGCCTATCCCCGCCAGGAGGCATCCGTCCCCTAGACGGGAAAGCGAACGGGCCGGAGTCGTGAACGACTCCGGCCCGTCGCGTCTGACCTGCCCTAGGAAGCCGGGTAGTCGGTGATGAAGACCGGGGTCCCCGTCGCCGACATCTCGGCCGGTCCACCGACGCCGTTGACGACGTGGTTGATCGTCCCGGCGCTGAGGTTGACGGTCATGATGTGGTGCAGCTTCACACCGGGGCGCTTCGGGACCTCGAAACCGTTCTCGGTCACGATCGACGGGTTGTTCTGGTTGAAGACGTAGACGCCGGCCCCGTACAGGGAGTGGTTCTTGACCTTGTCTCCGACCTTGTAACCCGCGTACCCCTTGGTCTTGCCGTTCATCCAGTCGGCCTGAGTCGGCGGGTCGTACGGCAGTTCGTTCTGGTAGAGCACCGTGACGCCCTTTTCGCCGTTCCAAACGGTGTTGTACTTCTGGAAGTGCTCGACGAACAGGCCCGTCGCGGTCACGTTGTCGCCGTTGATCACGGCGCCGTAGCGACCGGTGTTGGTGCGCCACCGCTGGGTGTCACCGTTCACGCCCTCGGTGAAGCCCTCGACACCGTGGTCACCGCGCCACACCCAGGTGTGGTCGATCAGCACGTTGTCGCTGTTGATCTCCAGAGCCGTGTCGACCTTGCCGATGTGCGGGCCGCCCACCCGGAAGTAGACGTCCGACAGGGTGGTCGGGTTCGAGGGCGAGCTGATCTTCAGCCCGTTCTTGTTGCCGACCTGCAGCAGGTTCTTCGACTCCTTGGTGCCGGCGTCGATGGTGACGCCCGCGATGATGACGCCGGGGACGTCGGCGACCTTGAGCGGCGTGACCCCGTTGACCGCGGTCAGCGTCGCGTGACCGATCCCGAGCACGACCTGGTTGGGCCGCAGCACGTGGATGCTCTGGTCGATGTTGTAGACACCCGGCGTGAACAGCAGGTTCTTGCCGAGCAGCAGCTGCGCGTTGATCAGCCACTCCGGGTCGGACGGCTTCGCGACGAAGAAGTCGCTCAGCGGGATCGTCCGGCCGCTGGTCATGTCCTCGTCCCAGCTGACACCGCTGGTGTTGCGGTGCGCGCTCGGCACGCGGACGTTGTACTTGCCCTTGGCGTCCACGAACAGGAACGGCTTCTCCCGGCTCAGCGGGGTCTTCTCCAGGGTCGTGTACGGCGGGTCCGGGAACGTGGCGTCGGAGGGCGCGCCCTCGACACCGGCGAAGACCTGGTTCCACACCGCGTTCGACCAGTTGTCGACCTTGCTGTTACGGGTGAGCCACTGCTGCTGCGAACCGTTCGTCACGCCGCCGAACTTGGAGTCGGCGATGAAACCACCACTGGCGTACTGCGGGCCGGCGGTGCAGTAGTCCATCAGCGTGAAGCCACCGTCGACGTTGAGACGACGCAGCGACACGGCCTGCGAGACGGCCCAGAAGTTGGCGCCGGCCCGGCACCCGTCCTGACCCGCTCCGTTGACCTTGATGGACAGGTTCGACAGCGTGCGCCAGAAGTTGACCAGCGCGAGGCAGTTCGCCGTGCCGTTCTCGGTGAGGCAGCGGTTGTAGACCTCCACCTTGCCGTTGATCACGACGTCGTTCGGTGACGCGCCGAGGCCGGAGACCTCGGTGTAGTAGCCCACCTTGATCTGCAGCGGCTGGGCGTCGGTGCCATAGGTGCCCGGCTTGAACAGGAAGGCGTAGCGGTTGGTGCCCATCTCCGCGTTGACCTGCTGCGCGTGCGCCGCGTCGAGCTTCGCCTGAATCTCGGCGACGGGCATGCTCGGGTCGAAGATGGTGACGTTGGTGCCGAAATTTGGTGCGGCTGCGGCGGCCGGGGCAGGGGCTGCGGCGGCGGGCGCGCTGGTGAGCGCACCCACGGTGACCGCGGCGAGCCCAACGGCGAGAATCCGTCGCAGGTGCCGGCGACCGGCAGTTTTCGTCATGCGCAAACGTCCTTCCGTAATGGGGAAGCAACAAACTGGATCACAGGAAGCAATAGAGCGATGCGCATGTCAAGCGTCCGGTTGCCCGCCGGGAGCGGCATTCGCACAGGCTTCGGACATAGCGCCGCGGTTCCGGAACCGACGTTGCCCTTTCGCGTGGATCTTGCTGCCCCGAAACCGGTACCGGGTCAGCCCGCCCGCTTGATCAAGAAGTCACGTTCCGTGTCGGTCGGGGCCAGTTCGGCCGCCCGGCTGAACTCCCGCGCCGCCGCCTCCCGGTCGCCGAGCCGCAGCGCGATCTCGCCCCGGGCCGCCCACAAGTGGTGGTTTCGCGGCAATTGCTCCTCCAGGCCGGCGATCACGTCGCGGGCCGCGGCCGGTCCGTCGGCCTCCAGCACGGCGACCGCCCGGTTGAGCCGCACGACGGGCGAGCCGGTGAGCGCCTCGAGTTGCGCGTAGAGCCGGGCGATGGCGGCCCAGTCGGTGTCCTCGGCGCGTCCGGCGATCGCGTGCCGGGCGGCGATCATCGCCTGCAACCGGTACGGCTCGTCCGGCGTCCTCACTTCCAGCAGCGTGAGCGCTTCGGCGATGTCGAGAGCGTTCCATTGCGTACGATCCTGGTCGGCCAGAAGCACCAGCCGGCCGTCCCGCAACCGCGCGCGCCGCCGCGAGTGCTGAAGCAGCATCAGCGCCAGCACCGACGCCGTCTCCGCATCGGTCGGCCTCAGCTCGTGCAGCAGCCGGGTCAGCCGGACCGCCTCCCCCGCCACCTCGTCCCGGAACGACCGGTAGCCCTCGGTGAAGAGCAGATAGAGCACCGCCCGTACGCCCGGCACCCGCTCGGGCAGGTCGACCGGGGTGGGCAGCCGCAGCGGGATCCCGGCCGCCCGGATCTTCTGCTTGGCCCGCGTGATCCGGGCCGCCATGGTCGCCTCGGGAACCAGGAACAACCGGGCGATCTCGGGCACGGTCAGGCCGGCCACAAACCGCAGGGCCAGCGCGACCCGAGCCTCGCGACCCAGCGATGGATGGCAGCACGCGAACAGCAGGCCCAGCGAGTCGTCGGCGGCCCGGGCCGGGAACTCGGCCGGGGTGTGCTCCTCGGTGATCAGCAACGGCAGATAGCGGGTCAGGGTCTGTTCGCGGCGGCGCCGGTCGACCGCCCGCCGCCGCGCCACCGAGAGCAGCCACGCCGCCGGGCGCCGCGGGACGCCCTCGCCGGGCCACTGGTCGGTGGCGGCGGCGAAGGCGTCCTGCAACGCCTCCTCGGCCAGGTCGAAGCTGCGCAACTCCGCGACCAGCGTGGCCATGAGGGGCCCACGGTGCTCGTGGAAGGCAGCCTCGACGCTGGTCATGCGGACGGGTGCTCTCGGTTGGCGGCTTCGACGCCGGTCATGCTGAGGGGTGCTCGACCACGGGGCGGACCTCGATGATGTCTTCCACCCCGGCCAGGGCGCGGGCGAACTCCAGGGCCTCGTCCAGGTCACGGGCCTCGACCAGGTAGAAGCCACCCAGCTGCTCGGCCGTCTCGGCGTACGGGCCGTCGGTCATCAGGGCCTCGCCGTCGGCCGTCATCCGCACCGTGGTGGCGGCGCTGGTCAGGGCCAGCTCCTCGCCACCGCGCCCGGCGTCGCGCGACCGCAGCAGGTCGGAGAACCGGCCGTGCGCGGCGTAGACCTTCTCCCGGGTCGCCTCGTCGGCCTCGGCCCAGTCCTTCTCCACCGAATACATCAGCAGTGCGTACTTCATGTCGGCAATCCTCTCGTGCGGAACTGTCAACGGGTCGTCGCGCGACGTCCGGCGGAATCGACAACACCACCAGGATGATTTTCCGTGATCGGCGCAGGATCTAGCCTGACGTCATGCGTTTCCGTCTGCTCGGTCCCCTGGAGGTGCGGACCGGCGACGGAAGTCTGGTCGATCTCGGCGGCCCCAAGCCCCGGGCGCTGCTGACCCTGCTGCTCAGCGAGGCCGGCCGGGTGGTCAGCGTCGACCGGGTGATCGCGACGCTGTGGGGCGACGCTCCGCCGCCCGGGGCGATCGGCACGGTCCAGGCGTACGTGTCGCAGACGCGCCGCCTGCTCGGCCGCGACCTGATCGTCACCCGCTCCCCCGGTTATCTCGCCGCGGCCGAGGATGCCGAGCTTGATCTCGTACGGCTCCCGGCCCTGCTCGACGAGGCCGCGGACCGCCCCGGCGACGCCGTGAAGCTGCTGACCGAGGCGGTCGAGCTGTGGCGAGGCGACCCTCTGGCCGATCTGCCGGACGACCCCCTCGTCGTAGCCGAACGCGCCCGCCTGGCCGACCTGCACCTGCTGGCCCGCCAGCGCCGAGCGGTCGCATGGGCCGCCGTCGGCCGCACCGCCGAGGCGGTCACCGAGCTCGAGCGTCTGGTGGCCGAGCAGCCGCTGCGCGAGTCCCTGTGGGCGGCGCTGATCGAGGCCCTGTACGCGGCCGGTCGCCAGGCCGACGCCCTCGACGCCTACCGCCGCTGCGCCCGGCTGCTCGCCGACGAGCTGGGCATCGACCCCAGCCCGGCCCTGCGGTCGCTGGAGCAGGCGGTCCTGCGCCAGGACCCGGCCCTCGGCCCGCACCCCCGCCACGCGCCGCCCGGCCGGTCGGATCATCTGGTGGGACGGCACGCGGAACAGGCCCGGCTGCGGGCCGCGCTGGCCGAGGTCACCCGGGGCAACGGCGCCGTTGTGGCGCTCGAGGGCGAGGCCGGCATCGGCAAGACCCGGCTGGCCGAGGCGGCCGCGGCCATGGCCGGCGCCCAGGGCTGGCGCTCGGCCTGGAGCCGCTGCGCGGACGACGACGGCGTGCCGGCCCTGTGGCCCTGGCTCCAGATCCTCGAACGGCTCGACGGCCGCCCCCTGCACGCCACCGGCGACGGCGATCCCACCTTCGCCCTGTTCCAGGAGCTGCGGGCCCGGCTGACGGCCGCGGCGACGGCCACCCCGGTGCTCGTGGTGCTCGACGACGTGCAGGCGGCCGACGCGACCTCCCTCGCGCTGCTGGCGCTGCTCACCCGGCACCTCGACGGCGTACGGCTGCTGGTGGTGCTCACCGTGCGCACGATCGGTGAGGAGCTGGGCGCCGAAGTGGTCGACTGCCTGGCCGCCCTCGCCCGCGAACCACGGGCCCAGCGGCTGCAGCTGACCGGACTGACCCCGGCCGACGTGCGGGAGCTGATCGCTCCCCGGGCGGGCGCGGCCGACGTGGACGACCTCGCGCGGGTGGTCCACGAACGCACCGACGGCAACCCCTTCTTCGCCGGCGAGCTGGCCGAACTGGCCGCGGCCGAGGGGCGGGTCGACACGTTGCCGCCCTCCGTACGGGACGTGCTCGACCGGCGCCTGGCCCGGCTCAGCACCGAGACGGTCGAGCTGCTGCGCCTGGCCGCCGTGATCGGCCGCGACGCCGGGCTGACCCTGCTCGAGGCCGCCTCCGGGCTCGACGCCGAGCAGGTCATCACCCGTCTGGAACCGGCCGTCGGCCACCGGGTGCTGCGTTTCGACGAGAGCGCCTGGCGGTGGCGGTTCAGTCATGCCCTCGTACGGGAAACGCTCGTCGCCGGTCTGAGCCGGATCGCCGCCGCGCGTCTGCACGCCCGGGTCGCCCGCGCCCTCGGCGACGGCGCGGCCGACGTGGACCGGCTCGCGCACCACTACTTTCACGCCGTGCCGGTGACCGGCGCCGAACCGGCCCGCCGCTATGCCGAGGAGGCCGCAGCCGCCGCCCGCGATCTGCACGCCCACGCCGAGGCGTCGATGCAGACCCGGCGGGCGCTGGCGTTGCTCGGGCCCGACCCGCAGCACCGGCACCGGCTGCTGGTCATGCTGGGCGACGACCTGCTGCGCGCGGGCCGGCTCACCGAGGCGCAGGAGGTGGTGGCGGAGGCGATCGCGGTCGCGCGGCGGCTCGGCGATCACGACAAACTCGCCGCCGCGGCCAGCGTGTGGGGCGGCGTGACGCTGTGGAACTGGCGGGCCTACGGCGTGGTCGACGAGTCCATGGTGGCGCTGCTCGAAGAGCTGGCGGCCGAGGCCGGGGAGCGGGATCCGGCGCTGCGGGCGCGGCTGCTCGGCACGCTCGGCGTCGAGCTCGCGTACAGCTCGGCGCGGCGCGGAGACAGCGCCGCCTACGCCGAGCGGGCCGTCGTCCTGGCCCGCACGCTCGACGACCCGGAGCTGCTCGGCCGCACGGTCAACAACTACATGATCTCGACGTGGGGGTCGGCCGACCGGGTCGAGCGCTGGCTGGCGGCCTCGGACGAGGCGCTCGCTCTTGCCGGGCGCGGCCTTCCGCTGCGTACGGAGTTCTTCGCCCGTCTGCACCGGGGTCCCCTGCTGCTGCACCTCGGCGACGCGGAGGGTTTCGAGGCCGACCTCGCCGCCGCGACCCGGCTGGCCGCGCGGCTGACCGGGCCCGACGTGCAGCCGCACCTGCTCTATCAGGAGACCGGCCGGGCCATGCTGCGCGGGCAGTGGGCCGAGGCTGAGGAGCACGCGAACCGGGCCTACGACAGCTTCCAGCAGACCAGCCTGTGGGGTGCGCAGTTCTGCCGGGCCCTGCACACGTTCTCGTTCCGGCGGCTCGACGGGCGCCTGGGCGAGGTCGTCGGCGAGCTGGTCGACGCGGCCGACCGGCTGGCGGTGCCGCTGCTGCACGGGACGGCGGTGCTGGCGGCGGCCGGGGCCGGGGACCTGGTCGAGGCGCGGCGGTTGCGGCGGCGCTGGCCCGACGTGCTCCCCCGCGACTGGACCACCGACGCGGTGGTGGTCGTCCGGGCCTGGGTCGCGCTGGCCCTCGGCGGGGACATCGCCCGGTCGTACGGCGAACTCCTGCCCTTCCGCGGCCGGCAGATCGTGGTCGGGACGGCGGGCGCGTGCTGGGGTTCCTACGACCTGGAGCTGGCGCGTCTCGCTTCGGCTCTGGGCCGGCCGGCCGACGAGCACCGGCGCGAGGCCGCCCTGTCGGGTCGCCGGGTGGGCTCCGAATGGCAGGTTCAGGATTCCTCAAGGTGAGCCTTAAGCCGATCACAAGTGGCGGTCGGCAGAGTCATCGGTGTTGACACACGGATGACCGAAAGGGACCACCATGACCGAGTCCTTCGACCTTCTTCGTCGCAGGCTCACCGGCTCTCTGGCGCTGCCGGGCGACACCCTGTACGCGGCGCTGGCGACCGGATACAACGTCGCGATCACCGCCAAGCCGGCCGCGGTCGTCGAGGCCCGCGACGCGCACGATGTCGCCGAGGCCGTACGGTTCGCGGCCGGCACCGGGCGTGCGGCCGGTGTGCAGGCCACCGGGCACGGGCTGGCCGACACCTACGACGACGCGATTCTCGTGCACACCGGCCGCCTCGACGAGTGCGTCGTGCACCCCGACGGCTGGGCCCGGGTCGGGGCGGGCGTGCGCTGGCAGCAGGTGATCGACGCGGCCGCCGCGCACGGGCTGGCCCCGCTCTGCGGCGCGGCTCCGGGCGTGGGCGTCGTCGGCTACACCACCGGCGGCGGTCTCGGGCCGGTCGCGCGGACGTTCGGCTGGGCGTCCGACCGCGTACGGGCCGTCGAGATCGTCACCGGCGACGGCGAGCTGCGGCGGGCCACCCCGACCGAGGAGCCGGACCTGTTCTGGGGCGTCCGGGGCGGCAAGGGCGCGCTCGGCATCGTGACGGCGCTCGAGTTCGACCTGATTCCCCAGCCCACCCTGTACGCCGGTGCCCTCTACTTCGCCGCCCCCGACGCGTCGACGGTGCTGCACCGCTGGCGGGAGTGGTCGTCGGCGCTGCCGCTGGAGGCGACCACCTCGCTGGCGTTCCTGCAGCTGCCGCCGATGCCCGGGGTTCCGCCGCAGCTGGCCGGCCAGTTCACGGTGGCCGTCCGCTTCGCCTGGACCGGATCGGAGGAGTCGGGCGCGGCCGTGCTGGCCCCGATGCGGGCGGCGGCGACCCCGGTCATCGACGCCGTGCAGACGATCCCGTACGCGGCCATCGGCATGATCCACTCCGACCCGTCCGACCCGATGCCGGTGATCGAGGAGACCGACCTGCTGGCGTCGTTCCCGGCCGAGGCGGCGGACGCGCTGCTGGCCGTGGCCGGGCCCGACGCCCGGTCCCCGCAGGTGATCGTCGAGCTGCGCCAGCTGGGCGGCGCTCTGGCCGCGGAACCTGCCCACCCGAGCGCCGTGTGCCACCGCGACGCGGCGTTCAGCCTGCTCACCATCGGTGTGCCGGTGCCGCCGATCGCCGCGGCCATCGTCCCGCACGCGGCCGCCGTGCGGGCTGCGTTGGACCCGTGGCTGACCGGCGGGGCGCTGCCGAACCTGAGCGCGGGCACGGGGGCGGCGCGTCTGGCGCGGTCCTACGACCCGGCGACGCTCTCCCGCCTGGTCGAGGTGGCCGAGCGGTACGACCCGTCGCACGTGCTGCGGGTGGGCCAGGTGCCGGTGCGCCGGGCGGCCTGAGACGAGCGTGCCGTGGCTTGGCGGAGCCGCGGCACGCCACCATACGACCCGCCGGGCGAGCGAGGGGGCGGCCCGGCGGGCGTGTGTGGGGCGGCCGGGCGGGCGTGTGTAGGGCGTCCGGGCGGGCGTGTGTAGGGCGTCCGGGCGGGCGTGTGTAGGGCGTCCGGGCGGGACTCCCCCTTTTGGACGGTCGAAGTCCGCGACGGCCGGTCCTACCATCGGCGCCATGCCGCCAACCCGGACGACCGAGTCGGAGACAGCCGGTTCCGAGGAGGGCTGGCTGTGGTCGACGCCGGAGGAGTTCCGGACCCGCCTGTCCGAGCTGGCCGAGCGCACCTTGCGCGACGATCCGGGCCTTCAGGCCGCGCTGGCACGGTGGCGGGACGAGCTGATCGTGCCGCAGCTGATCGAGACCGTCGATCACCGTGCCGCGAAGCTGCTGGCCCGCACCAATCGCGAGCTCGACGACGTCGCGCAGAAGCGGCAGGCCCTCGATGACTACACCGGCACCCGTGAATCCGCGGAGTTCGGCCAGTTCGGCCGGCGGCTGGCCCTCGGCGCCGGTGTCCTCTCCGTTCTTGCCTTTCCGGTGTGGGTGTGGCAGACGTGGCCCGCCCTGTCGACGTGGGCCGGCGGGCCCTTGGCGGTCCTGTTGACCCTGCTCTCCGGCATCATGGTCGGGGCCGTCGGCGTGGTCCTCTTCGTCCTCGGCCAACCCGATCGCCCGCCGCGCCGTTATCTACGCCCCGCAACCGACGGCGACATCGGCTTCGACCTGGCGAGCGCGTCGTTGCTCGGTGCGCTCGTCATCGGTTACCTCATCGCCCTCTGGCAACTGCTGACGGACACCATCCGCCATGTGGGGCCGGTCTGGGCGGCCGTCATCTGGATCGTGCCGGGCGCCTTCGCTCTGTGGTTCGGCGGGCTCGCTGTCTTCCTGCTCGCCAAAAGCGAGTTTCCCCGGGGTCGCAAGGTTCGAGGCGCGTGCCTGCTCCTCGCGTCGGTGGCCGGCGCCGTCGCTGTCTGGGGACTGCTGACCCCACTCGAGCCGATTCCGCCGCACGTTCCCGAGATCGCGGCCCTCGCCGTCGCCTTGGTGATCGGCTCGGCCGGGCCCGCCTTTCTCCGCCTGCTGCTCGCGAGGATCCGCCGATTGCTCGCCGACACGGCCATGAGGATGGCACCCGGCAGCAGCGTCGCCACAGCGCTGCGCACCGAGCACGAACGGAAGCTGCGGTCGCTCCAGCACGACATCGACGTGGCGGAGCAGCGGTGGGAGGACGCGGCCCGTCCGTTGCTGATTCAGCGGCTGCAGGCCGAGATCGCGCAGCGGGTCAGCCCCGGCTTCGCCACCACCCTGGACGAGATCAGCCCGCACGGTCTCCAGCAGATGCGCGGCCCCGACTACATCGTGCACACCCGGTCGTTCGACCGGCTCAGCGCCGAGATCTCGGGACTCAGCGGCGGAGCCGTGGGGCTGGCGGGGCCGCGGGGCGTCGGGAAGTCGTCGCTGCTCGACCAGTACCGCGCCGGCCGCATCACGGAAGCCGGAACCGCCGGTCGGCAGCTGGTCGTCACGGAGAGCGTGCCGGTCACCTACGAGCCGAAGGAGTATGTCCTTTACCTCTACGGCCGCCTGTGCGAGGAGGTCGCGGCGTTCGCGGGCCCGCCGCCGGGAACGCGTCGCCGCCGGGCTCCGGGCCGTCACCTGGGGCCGGTCGCCGCGGTGGGCTTGGTCTGGATGGTCGCCGTCGTGGTGGGCACCGGGCGATGGTCCGGCCTCGACTACCGGCCACCCTCCTGGCTGGCGAGCGGGTGGCTGGCCCTGGCCGTGACCGGCATCCTCGCCGGGGCGATCGCGCTCGGCGCCGGAACGCGTCGGATGACCGATGACCTCAGCACCGAGGAGGGTGATCCGGCCGATCTCGCGGATCTGCGGCAACGCGCGGAGCGACGGCTGCGGACGATTCGGTTCCAGCAGAAGGAAACATTCGGCTCAACGGGAAAGGTGCGGTTGCCATTCGCGGCCGAGCGGGGCGCGACCGCCGCGCAGGAGTTCCAGCGGTACCCGATGCCGTACCCGGAGATCGCGAACGAATTGCACAAGTTCCTGACCATGACCACCCGGACGTTGGCCCGTTCGGCGGCGATGAGCCGGATCCCGGTCGTGGTCGTCTTCGACGAGCTGGACAAGATCGCCGATCCGGACCGTGTGCAGGACTTTCTGAACACGGTGAAGTCGTTGTTCAGCTTGGAGATCGGTGGCTGCCTGTTCCTGGTGTCGGTCTCCGATGACGCACTGTCCCGCTTCGATCGCCGCGGGCTGCCGGTCCGGGATGCGCTCGACAGCACGTTCGACGCGGTCGTCCCGGTCGAATACCTGAACCTCGACGACGCGACGGCCCTGATCGCCGACCGGGTGGCCGGCCTGCCCGACCCGTTCATCGCGCTGCTGCACACCCTCGGCGGCGGCCTGCCGCGTGAACTGCTGCGCTATACCCGGGCGCTGGTGCGGCACCGGGACGAGAAGGGGCTGGCCGCGATCAGCCAGGCGATGGTCGGTGACGAGCTCCGGGCCAAAGCGCGCGGGCTGGGGGCGGTCATCGCCCGGCGTGGCCTGGTCGAGCCGTACGCGAGTGATCTCATGCGGTTCGTCAACGACAACACCGCGCCGCAGTACGCCGCGCTCCTCACGGCGATCAGCTCGCCGCCACTTGCTCCGGCCACGGACAACTCGACCGAACAGCTGGCCGACGCGCTGCACCTGCAGATGGAGACGCTCGGCTTTCTCTACTACTGCGCGACGGTCCTGCAGGTGTTCGACGACCTGAAGGAACGCGGCTTCGAGCGGCGCCGGGCCTCGTTCGACACGCTGGCCTCGGCGCGGCAGCTGTTCGGCGTCAACGCCCGGCTCGCGTGGTTGACCGTCGGCTCGTTCCGCCGCGAATGGTCGATGACCGAAGTCGTCCCGCCCGACCTGACGGGGCCGGCCGACCACGCCTCGGCCCCTCGGGTCCAGCCAGACGGCCTCTAGCTGGCGCCTCGCACACACCTCAGCTACGAAACACGCGCTAGGCGAGTCTCTGCAGCCAGAGGTCGAGCAGCGCGATCTCGGCCGGTTCGAGGGCTGCGGTTCCGGTGACGGCCAGCTGGGAGCGCAGGCGCAGGGCGGCCGCGGCAACCGGGTCTCCGTCCTCGGTGCTGACCTCGGGGGTGGTCAGGACGGCGGCGAAGATGGCGTCGCGGGTGCGGTCGGACAGCGCCGGGTCGTCGAACAGCTCGGGCTGAGCGATGCAGCTCAGCACCAACCCCACGTTGGCCGGGAGGATCAGCTGGGCGGCCGCGTTAGGGGTGATGCGCAGGGCCCCGATCGCCGCGCAACGCAGCAACGAGTCTTCGAGCAGGTCCATGATCTCGCGGCGGGCATGGGCGTGCGAGCGCGGGCGCGGGGCGAACATCAGCTGATAGAGCGCGGGATTGTTGCGGCCGAAATCCATGTGGTCGTCCCAGCCGGCCAGCAGGTCGGCCACCGGGTCGTCGGTCTTGGGCTGGGCTGCCTTGCGGTCGGCATATTTCAGCAGCCCCTCGTCGGCCAGCGCGTCGAGCAGGCCGTTCTTGTCGCCGAACAAGCGGTAGAGCACGGGCTGGGTGACGCCGACCGCCTCGCAGACGGCCCGGGTGGCGATGTCGCCGTCGGCCGACGCCACCAACTGCTGCTCGGCGGCGGCCAGCATCGCGGCGCGAAGTCCCGGCGTGATCGTCGTCATGAAATCAATGATACGCCACGGGGGTAGCGGCGGTACGCGACTGTGCTACGGTCGTCATATCGCTGCTACGGAGCCGCGATATCAATGCTAGGGAGAGAGACCATGGCACGGGTAGCAATCGTCACCGGCGGGTCGCGCGGCATCGGCCGGGCCACCGCCAAGCAGCTGGCCGCCCGGGGCGACGCGGTCGTCGTCGGTTATGCGGGCAACGCCGAACTGGCCGACGAGGTGGTTGCGGAGATCACCGCGGCCGGTGGTCGGGCCGTCGCGGGGCGGGCCGACGTCGCCGACGAGAAAGAGGTCGCGGCGCTGTTCGAGCTGGGCGAGAAGACGTACGGGGGAATCGATGTCGTCGTGAACTCGGCCGGCATCATGACCCTCTCCCCCATCGCCGACCTCGACCTCGACGCGCTCGACCGGATGCACCGCACCAACATCCGCGGCACCTTCGTGGTGCTGCGCGAGGCGGCCCGGCGGCTGCGTGACGGCGGTTCGGTCGTCACGGTGTCCACCTCGGTCGTCGGGCTGCAACTGCCCGCATACGCCGGATACGCCGCCAGCAAGGCCGCCGTCGAGGCCACCTCGCTGATCCTGGCCCGCGAACTGCGCGGCCGTGACATCACGGTCAACACGGTCGCCCCCGGCCCCACCGCGACCAGCTTCTTCCTCGACGGCAAAGACCAGGAGACGATCGACCGGATGGCCAAGCAGCCGCCGCTGGAGCGCCTGGGCACCCCCGAGGACGCGGCCGCGATGATCTCTTTCCTGACCGGTCCCGAGGGTCACTGGATCAACGGCCAGACCATCCGCAGCAACGGGGGGATCATCTGATGACGGTCGTCCTGGTCACCGGCGCGTCCAGCGGATTCGGCCGGCTCACCGCGGAATCACTCACTCAGGCCGGCTACGTCGTGGCGGCCGGCATGCGCGACCCGGGCGGGCGTAACACCGCCGCGGCGTCGGCTTTCGGAGACCGTACGGTCGAACTGGACGTCCAGTCCTCGTCGTCGGTCGACGCGGCGGTCCGGCAGGTGCTCGACCGGCACGGCCAGATCGACATGGTCGTGCACAACGCCGGGCACATGGTGCTGGGACCGGCCGAGGCTTTCACGCCGGAAGAACTCGCTTCCCTGTACGACGTGAACGTCCTCGGCGCCCAGCGGGTCAACCGGGCGGTGCTGCCGGGGATGCGTACGCGGGGAACCGGTCTGTTGATCTGGGTCGGCAGCTCCTCCACCCGCGGCGGGCACCCGCCCTTCCTCGCGCCGTATTTCGCCGCCAAGGCCGCGATGGACGCGCTCGCGGAGAGCTACGCGGCCGAGTTGATCCGCTTCGGCATCGACACCACGATCGTCGTGCCCGGGGCGTTCACCTCGGGCACCAACCACTTCGCGCACGCGGGCACGCCTCAGGACAAGGAGCGGGAGCTTGCGTACGAGGGAAAGTACGGTTCCCTGCGTGCGGAGCTGAACGAGCGCCTGGCCGCCCTGATCCCACCCGGCAGCGAGGCGCAGACGGTCGCCGACGAGATCGTGCGCGTGGCGTCGCTACCCGCCGGCGAGCGTCCGTTCCGCACCCACGTCGACCCGAGCCGCGACGGCAGCGAGGTGGTGTCGGCGGTGGCCGACCGGATCCGCCAGGAGTTCTACCACCGCATCGGCATCGCGGACCTGTTGCCCGCGAACGCTTCGCTCTGATCGGGTGATGGTTTCCGGGGCGGCGTGTCCGTTAGCGTCGGCCGGATGGTGGCGATCGAATCCATAGTGGCCAAGGCCGGCGGGCGCGCGGCGTCCTACGTGGGCAAGGTCGCGATCGGCAAGATACGCCGCCAGGCGATGCTCGACAGCGCGGCGGCGCTGATCGACCGAACGACGTTCGAAGGGTTTATCGCGTCGCTGACGGCCTCGCAAGGGGCGGCCTATCTCGCCTTTCTGGAGTCGCCGCAGTTCGAGCATCTGGCGCTGCGGACCACGGTGTGGAACCTGGCCGGACGTTCGGAAGACGATCTCGCCAACCTGCGACAGACGGCACGGCTCAGCCTTCGGAGTCGACTCGATCTGGCCGACGAGCAGCTGGTGACCGGGGTCGATCTCGTGATTCACCTGCTCACGGCCGCGTCGGAGTCGGCGATCCGAGCTCACAAGACGATCGACAACGGGTTCGCCGTGGGCGTGGTCGCCGATCTGGCGGCCGCCTCAGCCCGGCAGCACGAATTGCTGGAGCGTCTGCCTGATCTGCGGGCCATCGACCGGTTCAGCACGACGTTGCGGGCGCAGGTGGGTGCCGTACGGGCGAAGATGCGGCTCGCCCACCTAGGCCGCCGGGCCGGCGTCGAATACCCCGACCTGCACGTGGATCCGACGTTCCTCTTTGTTAATGAGGACACCAACCGGTCGACGGCCGACGCCCTCAACCAGCATCAGCGTTTCGTGGTGCTCGGCGATCCCGGCGCCGGCAAATCGACTTTCGCCGCGAAGCTCGCGCACGACCTCGCCGTCGACGCCGTGCCCGGCATGACCGGGCGGGTGCCGTTCCTGGTGGTCGCGCGCGAGCACGCGGAGGCGTTGCGTACCACGCGGCGGCCGTTGGTGGCGCTGCTGGAGGACGTGGCGAAGGATCCCTACAACGTCACGCCACCGGCCGACGCGATCGACCACCTGCTGCTGAACGGGTCGGCCTTCGTCATCATCGACGGGGTTGACGAACTCGGGGACGCCGAGGCGCGGCGGCGGCTGGCCGAGTTGGTCGAAGCCTTCGCCCATCACTATCCGCTGGTCAACGTCGTGGTGACATCGCGCAGCGTGGGCTATGACGAGGCGGCGCTCGACCACGACCTGTTCGCCGCCGTACGCATCGCGCCGTTCACGGACGAGCAGGTGGCCGCGTACGCGATGCGCTGGTTCTCGCTCGACCGCGAACAGCAGGGGCTGGCCGAGTCGTTCCTGACCGAGAGCGCCGACATCCCCGATCTGCGCAGCAACCCGCTCGTGCTGTCGCTGCTGTGTTCCCTGTACGAGTCGAAGCACTACATCCCGCCGAACCGCGCGCAGATCTACGAGAAATGCGCGGAGCTGCTGTTCGAGCAGTGGGATCAGGGCCGCGGGATGAGCGTGCCGATGCCGTTCGAGACCCACATGCGGCCAGCCGTAGCCTGGATCGCGTGGCTTATGTTCTCCGACCCGGCCAATGGACAGGTGCTCAGCCGGGAGCGGATCGCAACGCTGCTCATCGAGTATCTGCTCGAGGAACGCTTCGATCGGTGGACCGAGGCGGCGGACGCGGCCAATCAGTTCCTCGACTACTGCGCCGGGCGGGCCTGGTTGCTCACCGAGATGGGTGTGCGCGGCGGCGAGCGCGTGTACGGCTTCACCCACCGTACATTCCTCGAATACTTCACCGCCGTGCACCTCGTCCGGGTCGGGCCGAGCCCGTCGCAGGTCTGGGAGCAGTTGGAGGACCGCATTCCGGATGCCTCGTGGCGCACGGTGGCCCATCTGGCTGTGCATCGACTGGAACGGGATCATCACGGCGGTGCGAGCAAGCTCATGGACCTTCTATTGGACACCGCCGTCGCCTCGAAGCGGCGTGCGACCTATCTCCAGTTCGCCGCGTCGGTCGCGGCGCAGCTCGGCCTCCGGTCGGGAACGCTTCGCCGGATCGCCCTGGAATGCGTACGACTGGCCGGCGAACAGCCGAGCCGCGCCCGCTACCGTTACGACTGGTCGAGCGCACAAAGAATACGCCTGTCGGAAGCCGATGGGCCCTTGAGCACACTGTTGGGAGTGGAACTCCCCGAGAATGCCAGCCGGCTTGCATCGGCCGTCGCAGACGCCTTTCGCGACCCTCAATGTGACGCAACTGAAGACGCCCTCTCCTTCGGCCTGCTGGGAGGCTGGGTGGCCGGCCGGCTGTGGGAGACGCCGACGTCGGTCTGGGGATGCGTCAAGCGCGATTCCACTCTGTCCGACTTCGCTCCGGCCCAGGTGTGGGCCCGACGCCTGGGGTGGGCGACACCGGAGGATGTTCGCATCCACGGCGGGAGCATCCTGTTCAAGCAGGCCAAATTTGACAACACCCGCCTGGGATCCGGAGCCGCGCACCTCCTCGACACGATCACCTCGGACGACGCGCCCGAGGAAGCTCTGGCCGTCCTCGAGAGTATCTACCGGCCCCTGATCGACGACCCGTGGCCGTGGATCCGGGCCCGGAACGACGATCAGACCGATGTGTGGACCCCCTCGGACGAGTTTGATTCCCGGGTCCGCGCAATCGAGATGCATCGGTTCCACAACCTGACGCCCATCCAGCGCTCGACCGCGCTTCTCCTGCTTCTTGTGTTCATCCAGCATGCCGAGGGCGCCGACCCCGACGGGCCTGCCGCCCCCTTCGTAGCACTGACCACTGCGCGGAAAACCGGCTGGGGGCGCGCCGCCGCCATCGAGCGGGTCGGCACCTGGGGTCTGCTGCCGGAGGCGCACGAGCTGGTCGTCTCGTGGATCAACGACAAGGCCTCGCCCGTGCTCAGGTACCGCTGAGCACGGCGTCGACGGCTGCGTACAGAGTTTCGGTCTCGGCCTTCAGGATGGTGTCGTCGGCGGGGAGGGCCCGCTCGATCGAGAGGCCGTTGAGGACGGTGTTGAGGAAGCGTGCCCGCCGGGTGTTGTCACCCTCGGGGAGGACGCCCTCCCGGGCCAGGACGGCCAGCCACGACTCGACCCGGCGCTGACCCTCGCGCTCGAAGGCCTGGTAGCGCGCACGCGCCTCGTCGGTCTGGTCGGGCCTGATGAACGCCTCGAAGACCTTGATCCAGGCCGCGCGCGCCTGGTCGCCCACGGTGGCGGGGGCCAGGACCTGGCGCAGGCTCGCGGCCAGGCGGTCGCGAGGTGACATAGACCTGTCGTGGATCGGGTCGCCGGTGGCCACCGCGTCGTAGATGCCGGCCATCACCGCCTCGCGGAGCTCCCGCTGGGTCGGGAAGAAGTAGCGCAGCGAACCCGTGCTCACGCCGGCCCGGGCCGCGACCGCGCGCACGCTCAGGGACGCGCCCGCGTCTTCGCCGATCATTTCCATCGCGGCCAAGAGGATCTTGTCGCGGGTGCTGCGCTCCTCCGTCGTCACGGGTCATTTCTATCACACCGTGATAGCGTTCGAGCTACGAGCTCTGTTACAGCGTGATAGTCAGCAACCGGCAGGAGGAAAGAACGTGCTCACGGAATGGAAGCGACGGAAGGCAGCGGAGCGGGTCAAGCCTGGGAACGGCCGCCCCCTGAAACCTTTCCGCTGGTGGCAGCAGCTCAACCGGGCCCTCTTCCACCTGCCGCTGGTCGATGCGGACGGGCGTCAGGTGGTCTATTCGGTGGACGTGCGGCATTGGCAACAGTTCACGACCGAGGACGGCAAAGGCAAGGCGCATCTGTACGCCGACGGCCGGCACATCGCCGAGTCGAAACTCCCGGCCGCGTTTCCCGTCAACGACGGGACGGCCGAGGGCGGGATCATCGAAGTCAAGGAGTCGGCGTTCGGGCTCAAGCGCTGCCATTTCATCGCCGCCGACGGCAGTGAACGGCAGCTCACCCCGGATCCGGCCTCGGCCGAGGGGCGGCGGGCGCGGCTCGACCGCGAGAGGCCGGGCCTGAGCCGGGGCATCAGCGTGTTCTCGGTGCTTCTGCTCTTCGGCCCGCTGGCCCTGCTCGCGCTCCAGCTGGCCGAGTCGATCACGCGAATCCCGCCGGTGGCCGAGAGGTTCGGAACGTTCACTTCCCCGGTCGACCTGCCGCTCTGGCTCAACGTGACGCTGGGTGTGGTAGCCGCGGCGGCCAGCACGGAGCGTGCGCTGCGCCTGCGTTACAGCACAATCCTCGACGGCAGTTAGCCGCAACGAACGCAGCAGCAGGAGCGCTACCGCGAAAGCAGCCAGGAGTCCAAGCCACCGCCTTCAACACAGCCAAGTGCGCACCCCAGCGACACCACGCGCACAACAGCCAAACGCGCACCCCAGCGACACCACGCGCGCACCGCTCAAACGCGCATCCCAGCGACACCGCGCGCGCACCGCTCAAACGCGCATCCCAGCGACACCGCGCGCACAACCGCAAACGCGCACCCCGGAGGCACCCAGTTAGAGCAGCCAGGGATCCATGCCGGAAGCGCCGCGGGGTGGGTCGGTCAGGACAGGTGCGGGAGCACGGCGGCGGGTGCGGCGGGCCAGCCAGCGGGGCGGACCCAAGTGGGTCAGCTCGGCCGCGCCGGGGCCGGTCGGGATGTCGCGCGGCAACGTGGCGACGGCGACCAGCCAGGTGGGCAGGCTGAGCAGCCGGAGCAGCTTGGCCAGCCGTTCCGACTCGATGAAGCTGTCGGGGTCGAGCGGTTCGTCGAGCAGGTCGGAGATGTCGGCGGCGCGATCGGCGTGGCCGCAGAGCTCGGCCAGCTCAGGGGCGAGGGAGACGCCGTACGGGTCGGGAAGGGTGTCCTCCTCGGCGCCGGGCTCGCGGGACGGATCGCTCACGTAGCGGCCCAGCTCCTCCCCGCCCGACCAAGCCACCAGGGCCAGCTGCCGATCGGCGAGCACCCGGATCGCGACGGCGGGCGTGTCGAGGGTGGCGGCCAGCTCGGCGCCGACGTCGACAATGCCGCGCCGGCCCGCGGCCACCGCCCCGTCGCCGGGCACGGCAAGGACGGGAAGCCAGCCGCTTTCCGGCGGCGCGATCCAGCCCGAGAAGTGGATTCGGCGCAGTTCCTCCACCGCGCGGTCGAGGGCGGTCCGTAGCAGCAGGACGGCGTAGGTGTCGCCGGGTGGGCCCTCGGAGGACGGGCCGGGTGCGTACGGGAAAGCCATGTCCTCATCCTGCCCCGACGGCGACCTGTTCCAACGTCTCGCGCAGGGCCCGGGCGGCCGGGGAGGCGGCGCCGGACACACGCTGGGCGGTGAAGATGGTGCGGCGCGGGAGGTCGGGCAGGTCGAGCAGGCGGCACGAAGTGTCGCGGCCCATCCAGACCAGGTCGGGGATGAGCGCCACGGCGTTGCCCGACTCGACCAGGCGGATGTGGGCCTGCAGGTCGGCGGTCTCGTACCGTACGTCGGGCTCGAAACCGGTGGAACGGCAGAGCTGCTCGGCGAAATGGCGGGACGCGGTTCCCCTCGGCTCCATCACCCAGGGCATGAGGCGGGCCTCGCCGAGCGACGCGACCGGGTGCAGGGCGGTCTCGACGGCGGGCAACGCGAGCCGGATCGCGTCGGTGGTCAACGGGCGGCGGTCGAGGCCGGGATGGTGTGGCGCGGCGTGGGCCGGGTACTGCTCTGCGATCACCATGTCGAAGTCGCGGGCCCAGGTTTCGCGCAAGGCCTCCTCGGGCTCGCGTTGCACCATTTCGACGCGTACGTCGGGAAAGCGGGACGCCATGGCGAGCAGTGTCGCGGGCATCAGGGCGAGGGCGGCCGATTGGAAGACGGCGACCCGCACCCGGCCGCTGACGCGAGTCACCGAGGCCTGCAGGCCGGCCTCGGCACGTTCGAGGCTGTCCAGGATCTCGCCGACCGACTCGACCAGCGCCTCGGCCTGCGGGGTGAGCTGCACGCCGCGGCCCGATTTGCGCAGCAGCGGCTGGCCGGCCTCCTTTTCGAGCAGGCTGAGCTGCTGCGACACGGCCGACGGGGAGAAGTTGAGCGCCTCCGCGACGGCCGCGATCGTGCCGCGGATCGCCAGCTCACGCAGCAGAACGAGACGCCGGATCTCCAGCACGGGCCGCCTCCCAACATTAGTTAAGCAGAACTGAAGAGTACCCGTCGAAAACCGTCGCTTTTCCTGAACGGATCCCGGAAGGACACTTTCGGCATGTCTGATGTCGCCCAGTCGCCGGCCACCACCCCGGCCCCCGATGCCGACCTCGCCGACGAGGCGATCGCCCTGGTCCGGCGGTGGCTGCACGAGGCCTCCACGATCAAGGCCACCGGTTCCGCCGCGCAGCTGGCCGGTGTGCTGCGCGACCCGAAGGGGCTGGCGTTCGCCGTCGGGTTCGTCGACGGTGTGGTGCGGCCGGAAGACGTACGGGTGAGCGCCCGCGCCCTGGCCGCCCTCGCGCCGGACGTCCCCCGTTTCCTCCCCGCTCCCCTGCGCGCCGCGGTGCGGGCCGGCGGTGCGCTCGCGCCGGTGATGCCCGGCGTGGTCGTGCCGATCGCCCGCCGCGTGCTGCGCCGCATGGTCGGCCACCTGATCGTGGACGCCACCGACGCCAAGCTGGGCCGCGCGATCGCGAAGATCAAGCGGCGTGACGTACGGCTGAACGTCAACCTGCTGGGCGAGGCCGTGCTCGGCCGCGGCGAGGCGACACGCCGGCTGCGCGAGACTGAGCGCCTGCTCGGCCGCGACGACGTCGACTACGTGTCCATCAAGGTGTCGTCGACGGTCGCCCCGCACAACCCGTGGGCGTTCGACGAGGCCGTCACCGAGATCGTCGAGCAGCTCACGCCGTTGTTCACGTTGGCCGCCACTGCGCGTACGCGCAAGTTCGTCAACCTGGACATGGAGGAGTACAAGGACCTCGACCTGACGATCGCCGTGTTCACCCGGCTGCTCGACAAGCCCGAACTGCACAACCTCGAGGCCGGCATCGTGTTGCAGGCCTACCTGCCCGACGCACTCTCGGCGATGGTCCGGCTGCAGGAGTGGGCGGCCGTGCGGCGTCAGCGTGGCGGCGCGGGCATCAAGGTGCGCCTGGTCAAGGGCGCGAACCTGCCGATGGAGCAGGTCGAGGCGACGGTGCACGGCTGGCCGCTGGCGACCTGGGGCAGCAAGCAGGAAACGGACACCAACTACAAGCGGGTGCTCGAATACGCATTGCATCCTGAGCGAATCGGCAATGTTCGTCTGGGCGTCGCCGGGCACAACCTGTTCGATGTTGCGTACGCATGGCTGCTCGCCGGCCGTCGCGGTGTGCGCGCGGGCATCGAGTTCGAGATGCTGCTCGGCATGGCCGAGGGCCAGGCCGAAGTGGTCCGGCGCGAGGTCGGCGGCCTGTTGCTCTACACCCCGGTCGTACGGCCGGAGCAGTTCGACGTCGCCATCGCGTACCTGATCCGGCGCCTCGAGGAGGGCGCGTCGAGCGACAACTTCATGTCCGCGGTGTTCGAGTTGGACAGTTCGGCCGAACTGTTCGCGCGCGAACGTGACCGTTTCCTGGCGTCGCTGTCCGCGCTCGACACCGACGTGCCGGCGCCGCACCGGGTCGCCGACCGCCACGCCGCGGTCGCCCCCGCGCAGGTTGGACACTTCGACAACGCACCGGACACCGACCCGTCCGTGGCGGACAACCGCTCGCTCGTTCGCTCAGTGCTCGCCCGTGTGCCCGGTTCCACCATCGGCGTGGCCACGATCGACGCGGCCCGGGTGACCGATTCCCGCCGCCTCGACGACCGGCTCGGGGCAGCTGTCGCCGCCGCCTCCGCGTGGGGTGCGCTGAGCGGGGCCGAGCGGGGCGCGATCCTGCACAAGATCGGCGAGGCCTTGGAACTCCGGCGGGCCGACCTGATCGAGGTCATGGCGTCCGAGACCGGCAAGACCGCCGACCAGGCCGACCCCGAGGTGTCCGAGGCCGTCGACTTCGCGCACTACTACGGGGAACTGGCCGCGCAGCTGGACGACGTGGACGGCGCGGTGGCCGTACCGGAGAAGTTGACCCTGGTGACGCCGCCGTGGAACTTCCCGGTAGCGATCCCCGCCGGTTCGGTGCTGTCGGCCCTGGCCGCGGGCTCGGCCGTCGCGCTCAAGCCGGCCGGGCAGGCCGAACGCTGCGGCGCCCTCCTGGCCGAGATCATCAAGCCGGTGCTGCCGGACGCCGACCTGCTCACGCTGGTGCAGGTCGAGGAGAACAGCCTGGGCCGTGACCTGATCGCCCACGCGCTCGTCGACCGGGTGGTGCTGACCGGTGCGTACGAGACCGCGCAGTTGTTCCGTTCGTTCCGCGCCGACCTGCCCCTGCTCGCGGAGACCAGCGGCAAGAACGCGATCATCGTGACCCCGAGCGCCGACCTCGACCTGGCCGTGAAGGACGTGGTGCACTCCGCGTTCGGCCACGCCGGCCAGAAGTGCTCGGCGGCCTCGCTGGTCATCCTCGTCGGTTCGGTCGCGCAGTCCGAGCGGTTCCGGCACCAGCTGCTCGACGCGGCGTCGTCGCTCACCGTGGGCTGGCCGTCGGACGCCCGCAGCCAGGTCGGTCCGGTCATCGAACCCGCCGCCGGCAAGCTGCTGGACGGCCTCACGAAGCTCGGCCCCGGCGAGAAGTGGCTGCTCGAACCCGCCCGCAAGGACGAGACCGGCCGCCTGTGGAGCCCCGGCATCCGCGACGGCGTGGCCCGGGGGTCGGAGTTCCACCGCACCGAATACTTCGGCCCGGTGCTCGGCATCATGACCGCGGCCACCCTGGACGAGGCGATCGACCTGGTCAACGATGTCGACTTCGGCCTGACCTCGGGTCTGCACTCGCTCGACCCGGCCGAGCTGGCGACCTGGCTCGAGCGGGTGCAGGCGGGCAACCTGTACGTGAACCGCGGCATCACCGGCGCGATCGTGCGGCGGCAGCCGTTCGGCGGGTGGAAGCGCTCGGCCGTGGGCCCCGGCACGAAGGCGGGCGGTCCCAACTATCTGGTTGGTTTGACCGGCTGGCAGTCGGCGCCCGCGACCGCTGCCGCCGACATCGACAACGCCCAGGTCCGGGCGCTCGTGGCCGCACTCCCCGACTCCGACATGCTGGCCCGCGCCGCCCGCAGCGACGCCGCCGCCTGGTCCGGCCATTTCGGGCAGTCGGACGTGTCGGGCCTGTGGGCCGAACGCAACGTGCTGCGCTACCTGCCCGTACCCGTAACGGTGCGGCTGTCCGCCGGTTCCCCGGTGGCCGAGCTGCTGCGGGTGGTGGCCGCCGGCGTCCGGGCCGGAGCGCCGATGCTGGTGTCGGTAGCTTCCCCGCTGCCGGAAGACCTCACAAAGGCCATCCCGGCGACCGTACGGGTGGAGGACGACGCCACATTCGCAGCGAGCCTGCGCGGCGTGTCGCGGGTGCGCCTGATCGGCGGGTCGTTCGAGGCCCTGGCCCGCGCCACCGAGGGCCGTCCCGACCTGGCCGTGTGGTCGGGCCCGGTGACCGAGGCGGGCCGGATCGAGATGCTGCCGTTCCTGCACGAGCAGGCGGTCAGCATCACCGCCCACCGTTTCGGCAACCCCGACAAGCTGGCCGCGTCGTCCCTTTAGGTCCAGACGCAAGCCGACCGCCCGGGAGGCCTAGTAGGCGTCCTGGGCGGCTCGGTTCAGGGCCTCGTCGATGACCTTGGCCTCGACCTCCGTGCCCGAGATGCTCTTGGCGATGGTGCCGGCGCTGGGCACGTCGGCCCTCGACGGCCACGTTGACGTGTTCCACAGGCGGGACCGGCTGAACGCCCGCGCGCAGTGCAGGAACAGCTCCTCCACCACCACCTCGACCGCCAGCTGCGGAGTCACGTTCTTCATCGTCATCCGGCCCAGGTAGGACGCCTCGGCCACGATCCGGGCGCGGCCGTTGACCCGCACGGTGTCGCCCGACCCGGGCACCATGAACAGCATCCCGACCCGGGGGCGCTGCACGATGTTGAGCAGGCTGTCCAAGCGCCCATTGCCCTTGCGGTCGGCGAACGCCAGCGTGCGGTCGTCGAGCACCAGCACACTCCCGGCCGGGTCGCCGCGCGGGGAGACGTCGCACGTGCCGTCGCCGGCCGAGGTGGCCAGCAGGAAGAACGGGCTCAGCTCGATGAAACGCCGTGACTCGGGGTCGATGTGGTCGATGCCCTTCTCGGCGATGAAGCGGGGCGGCGCCGCCACGAACTCGCGCAACTCCGCTTCGGTGCCGATCACCCTCGTCATGGCCCTGCCCCGCTCGGTCGTCCGTCTGGTCAGGCGACGCTAACGTCCGACGACGTTGCGCAGCGAGCGGCCCTCCCGGAATGCGACCAAGTTCTCGCTGACGAGGGCCGCCGCTCCCAGGGGACGGCCGCCGGCCACGTGCGGGGTGACGATGACATTGGGCTCGTTCCACAGGCCCGAGTCGTCCGGCAGGGGTTCCTCCTCGAAGACGTCGAGCGCCGCCCCGCCGATCGCGCCCTCGCGCAACGCGTCCAGCAGCGCCTCCTCGTCCAGGGTGGCTCCTCGGCCCACGTTGACCACCCACGCGTGCGAAGGGAGCTGGGCGAGCACGTCGGCGTTGAGCACGTGCCGGGTGGCGGGGCTCGCGGGCAGGATGTTGATCAGCACGTCGGTCGTCGGGAGCAGGGTCGGGAACGCGTCGGTGGTCACCACCTCGATGCCGTCGCGGGTGCCGGCCGTGCGGGCCACGCCGGTGACGCGGGCGCCCAGCGCGGTCAGCAGCGGGGTCAGGGTCTTGGCGATGCCGCCGAAGCCCCACAGCACCACGTGGGCGTCGCGCAGCGTGTAGAACCGGGCGGTGCCGGGCGCCGCCTGGAGTTCGCGCATTTCGTCGGCCCAGTGGTGGGCGGCCTGGGCGCGCTGCAGGACGTGCAGGTGCCGTACGGCGGCCAGGGTCATCGCCAGCGTGTGCTCGGCGACCGTGTCGTCGTGCAGGCCGCGGCCCGATGTGATGACGACCTCGGGGGCGAAACCGGCCGCCACCACGGCGTCGGGGCCGGCGGCCAGGGTCTGCACCCAGCGCAGCTGCTTGAGCCGCTGGGCCGCGTCGCGCATCTGGCCGGCGGGGTTGTTCCAGATGACGAGCGCGTCCGCGTCCGCGTGTTCCTCGGGGATCGGGCGGGCGGCCGCATAACGGACGGCCTCCACCTCCGACGGCAGGTCGAGGGTCAGGTCCACGGTGTCGGGCAGCAGAAGCTTCATGCCCCCATTCTGGTTCAGTGACGATCGTTCAGTTCGAGCACCGCGACGGAATCCTCGATCTCGGGTGGGGGCATCCGCTGCCGTCCCTGCTGCCGACGGGCGCGTGGGCCGCCGCGTCCGAGGCCACCCTGCGGACGTACGGGTGGAAGGCTCTCACCTACGGCCATGAGCCCGGCCCGGGTCCGCTGCGCGAGTGGATCGCCGAGCGGACCGGCGAAGTGGGCGCGACATTCGTGACCGCCGGCGCCTCGCACGGGCTCGCGCTGATCACCCAGGTGCTGACCCGGCCGGGCGACGTCGTGATGGTGGATTCGCCGACGTACCACTACGCGTTCAAGATCCTTACCGATCTCGGCGTCGAGCTCGTCCCCGTGCATGCCGACGATCCCGACGAGGTCCGGTCTGTCCAGACAAAACGCCAACCACGGTTCCTGTACGTAGTCCCGACGTTCAGCAATCCGACGGGAGCAAGTTTGTCCGTGGAAATCCGACAAATCCACGCCAGCAATGGCGTCACGCTGGTCGAGGACGACCCGTACAACGAGCTCTACTACGAGACCCCGCCACCCAGAACGGACAAAACGCAAATCAGACTCGGCTCCTTCGCCAAGACAGTTGCACCAGGCCTGAGACTGGGCTGGATCACCGCCACCCCCGACATCGTGACCAGGCTGGCCCACCTCGGCTACGTCCACAGCGGCGGCGGCGTCAATCACACCACCGCGCTCACCATGGCCGAGTTCGGCCGGTCGGGCGCGTTCGACCGGCACGTCCAGTTGCTCCGCGACCGCTACCGGCAGCACCGCGACGCCCTCGCCGACGCCCTGGACGCCGACCGGCCGGCCGGCGGCTGGTTCCTCTGGCTGAAACTACCCGAGGGGGTCGACGCCGAATCCCTGCTGCCGGTCGCGGAACAGCACGGGACCTCGTTCGTACCGGGACCCGCGTTCTTCGTGGATCGGCAGGGCGGCCACGACCACGTACGGCTGAGCTTCTCGCATCTGCCCCCGGCCGAACTCACCGAGGCCGCCCGTCGCCTGCGCGTCGCCATTCGTTCCGTCTTAGGACAGTAACGGGATCTACTGCCGCTCCACCCCGACCCGCACACTGATCGACATCTATCTGATGGATGTCGATAGGAGCAGGTCATGCGTCGTCTCGTCACACGGATCTCGCTGCTGGTCACCGGGGTGGTGACCGTCGGCCTGGTCGCCGCCGCGCCGGCCTCGGCCACCCCGCCCAACATCCCGTCCGCCACCACCGCCCAGTCGCAGCTCAACGCGCTCACCGTCGCCACGCAGGGCTCGGCCAGCGGCTACTCGCGCGACCTCTTCCCGCACTGGATCACGATCAGCGGCACCTGCAACACCCGCGAGACAGTGCTCAAGCGGGACGGCAGCAACGTCGTCACCAGCTCGGCCTGCGCGGCCACCTCGGGCAGCTGGTACTCCCCCTACGACGGCGTGACCTGGAGCGCTTCGTCCGACGTCGACATCGACCACGTGGTGCCGCTGGCCGAGGCATGGCGGTCCGGCGCCAGTTCGTGGACCACCTCGAAGCGGCAGAGCTTCGCCAACGACCTGACCCGGCCGCAGCTGATCGCGGTCACCGACAACGTCAACTCCTCGAAGGGCGACCAGGACCCGTCGACCTGGGTGCCGTCACGCACCGCATACCGCTGCACCTACGCCCGCATGTGGATCGGGGTCAAGTACTACTGGAATCTGACCCTGCAGTCGGCGGAGAAGACGGCCCTGCAGAACCTGCTCGATTCGTACTGCTAAATTCTCCCTGTACGCCGTTCGAGCCCGGAAGGAGGTCGCATCGTGTCCCACGTTCTGCGCCCCTTCCGCGGCCCGGCGTCTCCGCGGTTCTGATTCCGGGGCGCATGCATCGCGCCCTGGAGGTTCCATGAGTTCCGTCGTCTGCCGCAATCTGCTTCCGGCCGAGGTTCCGCTGCTCGGCCCGGGCTTCGCCGAGGGGCTGGCCTCCGGCGGCTTCGATCTTTCCCGTACGTGGGTAGCGCTGCGCGACGGCGTCATCGTCGCGCGCGCCGCGTGGGTCCTCCCGCCCGACTCGGTCGGCGACCCGTGGCTGGAGCGCTTCGACCTCGACGACTCCCCCGAGACCGGCGCCGCGCTGCTCACGGCGGCCCACCAGGCGCTCGGCGGGCCCTACCCGTTCTACGCCGTGCTGCCCGTCGCCGCGAATGTGGCCGAGGCGGCCCGTCTCGCCGGCCTGGTCCCCACCGTCGAACGCCACCGCTTCCGCTGGACCGGCCCCGCCCCGGCCGCCGCCGAGAGAGCGCCAGCCGGAGGCGGGGTTCGCGCAGCCGCCGGAGCGCACGCTGGGGACGGAGTTCGCGCCGCCACCGGCGAGGAAGCGGGCGAACTGGTGGCGAGGATCCCGGAGCCCGACGTGCTGACCGGCTCGGAGACGGCCCGTACGGTGGCCGGCCTCGACCTCGCCCACAACCCGGTCCCCTGGGTCACCGGCCCGGCCGCAGCCTGGCATGTGCTCGACGACGAAAGCGACGGCGGTGGAGTGGCCGGCACGGCGGGCGACGCCTGCTGGCCCATGCTGGTCTACCTGGGCGTGCTGCCCGGCGCCGCCCCGGGAGCCCGCGAACGGTTGCTGGCCGCCTCGTTGCGGGCCCTGGCCGAGGGCGGCGCCGAAGAGGTGATCGCCGACGTGGTGTCGACCCGGACGGAGACGATCGCCGATCTGGAGGCGGCCGGCTTCCATCAGATCCGGGCCCGGCTGGCGTTCGAGCCCAGGGACAGATCAGGGACCGTTTCCTAGTGGCTCCACGCCGCCGAGCCTACGTTCGGCGCCATGAGCTACACATTGCTGCGCGGAAGCTTCGTCATCCGCTACCCCGACATCCCACGCCAAGGCCCGGAGCCCGACGGCGACACGATCAAGTTCCGGCCCGACACCCCCGGGCTGGTCGAGGGGCTGCCCCGGCCGTCGGGGCGCCCGCCCGGCATCACTCGGCGCGGGATCTCCGTGCGGCTGGAGGCGGTCGACGCCCTGGAGACCCACTTCGAGGACACCCATCAGGAGCTCGCGGGCGCCGACCTGGCCCGCGACGAGCTGCTGCGCCGGCTCGGGTTCACCAACGTCGTCTTCTTCGACGACCTGCCCAACAAGGTCCGCTCGGCCGACCAGGACAGCCTGCGCGGTCACGTGCTGTCCAACGGGATCGACGCGAACGGACGGATGATCGGTTTCGTCTACGCGGGCGAGGCCGACCAGCCGGACGGGTCGTCCGTGTTCGTCGACGAGGCCCTGGTCGACCAGTCGGTGAACGCGGCGCTGCTGGCCGACGGGCACACGTACCCGGCGTTCTACGGCACGCTGCCGACCACCCTGCGGGCCCACCTGGCGGCGTCGTCGCGGGCGGCGCGGGCGGCCGGCAAGGGCGTGTGGCCGCGGTCGACGGCCGACCCCGACGGCGCCGCGGTGGTGCCGGACGAGGCCTCATTGGAGAAGCTCGTCATCGGGCCGAAGTTGTTCCGCCGGGCCGTGTCCTACCTGGCGACCGGCCGGACCGACTTCGACGGGTTCGACGAGTGGCTGCGCGCCGATCCGGTGCACCGCGACGACCGGCTGTTCCGCCTGGACACGCTGGAGCCGTCCAACATGCACGACGTGGTGGCCGCGGCCGGCCGGAGCCTGCAGCTGACGGTCTGGCCCGAGGATTTTGTCATCGAGCCCGATCCGGCCCCCGCTGGTTCCCCGACCCGCCCCGGCTTGGCTGCCCTGTCCGCCTCTCGTTGAGGCCTCAGCGGAGGGCGATGCCGTTCGCCCGCGCCACCGCCGAGTAGACCGCCGCGCTCGGTTTGGGGGTGCGGGCGAACGTCGTCCGGTCGACGCTGTGCAGCCCGAGGCGGGTGCCGTAGCCGAAGACCCACTCGAAGTTGTCCATCAGCGTCCAGTGCAGATAGCCGAGCACCGGCACGCCGTCGTCGATCGCGTCGAGCAGCCCGGCCAGCGACGGCTCGATGTAGGCGGCCCGCCGGGTGTCGTCGTCGGTGGCCATGCCGTGCTCGGTGACGAGGATCGGGACACCCGTTTCCCCGTACGCGTACCGCACGGCCCCGCCGAGCGAGCCCACGTCGACCCCGGCGTAGAGGCCCGCGCCCTCGACCAGCCCGTTGCCGTCGTACCGCATCCGCTCGTAGTTCTGCACACCCAGGAAGTCGTCGTCGCGGGCCAGGTCGAGCCAGCGCGCGTAGACCTGATCGCGTTTGTGGTCGCGTACCTTCGGGTCGTCGCCGGAGACCTGATCGTCGACCACGGCCAGCGAGAACCCGACCGGCAGGTCCGGGCGGCGCGCCTTGATGGCCGCACGCGCGGCGACGTGTCCGGCGGTCAGCCCGTCGGCCATGGCGTCCAGCTCCTCGGGGAGAACCACGTTGGCGAGGCGGTAGCGTGGCACTCCGGCGGCCCGGCTCGCCGCCTCCAGGGTCGCGCGTTCCAGGTCCCGTACGAGATCGGGAAGCGGCATCCACGTGAGAAGGCGCGGCAGGTTCGGTTCGTTGAGCGTGACCGCCACCTCGATGAGGTCGCCGAACGCGGCCATCACCCGGTCGCAGTAGCGGGCGAACAGCGCCGGCGCCGCGGGGTCGAGCCAGCCCGCGCGCCCGGCGAACCAGTGCGGCGCCGTGAAGTGGTTGAACGTGACGACCGGGGCCAGACCGAGTTCCCGGCAACGGCCGGCGATCGCCGCGTAGTGGTCGAGGGCGGCGGCGTCGAACTCGCCCTCGCGCGGCTCGACCCGGGCCCACTCGACCGAGAACCGGTACGCGGTCAGGCCCATCCCGGCGGCGAGGCCGACGTCCTCCCGCCACCTCGCGTAACCGTCACAGGCCGGGCCGGACGGCTCGCGGAAGACGGTCGGGCTCACGTGTTCGGCGAACCATGTGTCGCTGGTGTGGTTGCCGCCTTCGGTCTGGTGGCCCGCGCCGGCGACACCCCAGCGGAACCCAGCGGGAAACGTCCTGGTCACGCCCCCGATCGCAGCAGCTCGCGGCGGGCCGGGTCAATCGCGGCGTGGCGATACGTGCTATGCGCCGAGCAGGTCGCGGATGCGGGTGACGGAACGCTGGAAGTAGCGGTGAGCGGGCGGGCGGGTCAGGAAGTCGGCCAGGGCGAACAGGTCGAGGCCCTGGCTCAGACGGCGCCAGTTCGGGGGCAGGTCGCCGCCCGCGTCACGGAAGCCGGCCAGGAACCCGTCGAGGTAGGCCGGTGGGCGCGGGTCACGCAGCATGTTGCCGATGTCGACCAGGGGGCTGCTGCTGAACGCGTACTCCCAGTCGAGCACCGCACTGAGCCGGTGGCCGCCCTCGTGCTCGGTGGCGAGGAGGTTCTTGGGGTTGAAATCGGAGTGGACCAGACGCCGGGATCCCTTGAGGGCGGCCAGTTCCGGCGCGACGTCGGAGGCGTAGCGCCGCAGCGCGTCCTGCTCGGCGCCGGTGAGGTGGCCGGCCGCGTTGCCCTCGCGCAGGCACCGGTCGACGAACAGGTCGAGACCGTCGACGGGTTCGAAGCCGTCGGGTTCCAGGGCGCCTCCGGGCGTCAGAGCGGCGGCGGCGAAGAAACCGGGGGCGTCGAACTCGATGCTGCCGATGCGGGCGAGGGTGGCGCCGACGTCACGGCCCAGGGCGGGGTCGTCGGTCTCGGCCAGGATCTCGCCGACCGGGCGCCCGGGCACGAACGCCGACAGCAGCACGGGTTCGCCCGCGGACTCGCCGGTGGGGTCCGAGGCGATCACCTCGGGGACCGGTACCACCGTCGCGACCCGCCGGGCGATGGCTTCCTCGAGCGCGCACTTGTTGGCCTTCAGATAGCGGCGCAGCACGTACCGGGAACCGTCATCGGTCGTCAGGAGCGTGTTGTCGTTGCTGTAGCCGCCGGTGAGCGTGCGGGTCGCGGTGATGCGCCGCCCAGGCAGAGCCGCGGTCTCGGCCCAGTGCGCGAGGGAACGGTCCATGGCCCTATCCCAGCAGAGCCTCGCGGACGACGGGCCACCAGTGGCGTCCGTCCGGGGCTTCGGTGACCCAGGTCCCGTCACCCGCGACCGGTTCCAGCGTGGGGTCGCGGGGCGTGAAGACGAGGATGTTCACCACCGGGACGGGCAGGGTGTAGCTCTCGTCGGGCTCGGGGACGATGTTGCGGACGTACCCGATGCAGCGTGTCTCGGCCGGTGCCCCGAGGATCCGCCGGCACAGCTCGGCCACGCCGTCGACCGGCAGCCGCCACCCTTCCGGCGTACCAAGAAAGAGGGTCGGAAGGTCGAGGCCGTTGGCCGTGGGCACGCAATAGAACTCCTTGCCGCCCCGCGTCACCAGCAGCCGGACGATCGGTGTGGGCCGGGGGATGTCGAGGTCGTCGCCGGCCCAGAACTCGGCGCTGCTCCCCGGTGGGAGCCAGGGCGCGCCCGGCAGAGAGCCGATCAGCCGTGGAAAGTCCATCACCGCGCCATTCTCTACGATGTCGGCCATGCTGCGGATCTTCTCGGTGGCCTACTGGGCGTTCATCGGGGTCAGTTGTGTGGTCTTCTTCGCCGGCGCCGTGCTGGTCTGGCTGGTGACGCTGCCGTTCGACCGGCGCCGGGTCGTGCTGCATCTCTACTCGTCGGCGTGGGCGTCGTTCTACGTCTATGTGAACCCGTTGTGGCGGCTGCGGGTCACCGGTCGCGACCGGGCACCCCGGCACGGCGCGGCGGTGCTGGTCGCCAACCACGCGTCGCTGATCGACATCCTGGTGCTGTTCGCGCTGTTCCGCCCGTTCAAGTGGGTCTCCAAGCAGGAGATCTTCCAGGTGCCGCTGATCGGGTGGAACATGCGGCTCAACGACTATGTGCCGCTGGTGCGGGGCAGCGCCGATTCGGTGCGCCGGATGATGGACCACTGCGACCGGCTGCTGGCCGCGGGCTCCCCGGTCATGATCTTCCCGGAGGGCCGGCGCACCTCCGACGGCGAGCTGCTGCCCTTCAAGGACGGGGCTTTTGAGCTGGCCGTACGCCATCAGGTGCCGGTCGTCCCGATCGCGGTCCACGGCACGCGGCGTGCCCTTCCCCGGCACGGGCTCGTATTGCGTGACCACGTCGACGTCCACGTCGAGGTGCTGCCGCCGATCGACCCGGGCGACGACACCCAGGCCCTGAGGGAATCCGCTCGGACGTCCATCGCGAGTGCCCTGACCCGGCCGTGAGAATCGCGCACTTCTGCGACAGCTTCGCGGGCCGCCCCGACGGCGTGTCCCGGTCGGCGGCCCTGACGGTCGGGCTGTTGCGGGCGGCCGGGTTCGAGGTGGATTTCTACGAGCCGGGACGCGTACGGTCCGTGCCCCTCCCCGGGCGGCAGCTGCGCGTCGCCTCGCCCTGGTTCCGGTGCGAGCCGGCCGACGTGGTCCACGTGCACACGTGCGGGCCGATCGGGATGACCGGGTTCCGGATGGCCGAGCGGTGGCGGGTTCCGCTCGTCGTCACGTGGCACACCGACCTGGTGGCGTACGGGGACACGTTCCCCGAGATCCCGATCGGCGCGTCGTGGTGCGCGTGGCGGCTGCGGCTGGGCTGGACGCCGTCCGAGTTCCTGGAGCTGGCGCGGGCGGGCCCGGCCCGGCGGGCCCGGCTGGTGGTGCTGGGCCAGGGCATGTTCGCGCGCATGGCGGTGGCGATCGCGCCGTCGGACAAGACCGCGGCCGGGTTCCGGGAGTTCGCCACCGCGGCCGGGCTCCCCCGGATCTGTGTTCTGCCCACGCCGGTCGAGGCGGCCGAACCCCGGGAACCGGGCCGGCGCGGCGATGTCGTGCTGTCGGTGGGCCGCGCCACCGCCGAGAAGAACCCGGCGCTGCTCCTCGACGCGTTCGGGTTGCTGCGCCGCGACAGGCCCGGCGCCCGGCTGGTGCTGCTCGGTGTCCGGCAGGGCCGTGCCGGGTTGGCCCGCCGGATCGCCGCCGCCGGGCTCGCCGGCCACGTCGACGTGCTGCCGCCGGTTCCGCGCGAGGAGGTCGCCATCCACTACCGCGCGGCCGACGTGCTCGCGTTCGCGTCCACGACGGACACGCAGAGCCTCGTGCTGGCCGAAGCCGAGGCGATCGGCCTGCCGGTCGTGGTGGCCGACCCCGCCCTGGGGTCGCGGCCGGGTGGCGGCCCGCCCCGGTTCACTTGCGCGCCCACCGCGCCCGCGCTCGCCGCCGCGCTGGACCGGATGCTGGACGACGACGATCTGCGTACGAGGGTGGTCGCCGAAGGCTTGACGGCCACCCGGGCCTACCCGCCGGAGGTCTATCTGGCCCGTCTCGCCGAGCTGTACCGCACAACAATCGGGAGCTGACCGGAATCGCTGCTCCGATGCCGGACGCCCTCCTCACAACACTCGGGAACCGACCCGGAACCGCCGCTCGCCGATGAGCACGAGGGCCCGGCCCTTTCCCGGACACCCTCTTTCACAACGCTCGGCGTGACGACGCGGACGCTTCGACCGCCCGCTTCAGCCGCTGGACGGCCTCGTCCATCAGCTCGGGCGGGGACGCGGCGTAGGTGAGCCGCAAGTGGGGCGCGGGCGGCTCGGCCGCGAACCACGGACGGCCGGGGAAAACGATCACGCCGTGGGCCGCGGCCGCAGTGGCCACTGCGGTGTCGTCGAGGTCGGGGTCGAGGCGCACCCACAAGTGCAGGCCGCCGTCGGGCACAGGTCCGTCGTGCAGCGGCAGGTGCCGACGCAGGGCGGCCAGCAACGCGTCGCGCCGGGCCCGCAGCTCCCGGCGTAGCGCCCGGCGATGGCGGTCCCAGGCCGGTGACGTCACCAGTTCGAGCGCGGCCTGCTGCAACGGGCCGGAGACGAACAGATCGTCGAGCAGCCGGGCCGCCCGCAACCGCGCACCGGCCGGGCCCCGCGCGCCGATGGCCGCGATGCGCAGGCCCGGTGCGGCCGGCTTGGTCAGGGAGCGTAGATAGACCACATGACCGTCGGCGTCCCCGGCCGCGAGCGGGGGCGGCGCCGTGCCGTCGATGGTCAGATCGCGGGCGTAGTCGTCCTCGATCAGAAAAGACCCCGCTTCCCGTACGGCGTCGAGCACCTCGCTGCGGCGATGCGCGGCGAGGGTGGCGCCGGTCGGGTTGGCGTGCAGGGGCTGGCAGTAGAAGAGGCGGGCACCGGTGCGCGTGAACGCCGCCCGCAGCTGATCGGGACGCACCCCCTCGGCGTCGGCCGGAACGGGGACCACGACGAGCCCTGCCGCCCGGGCCGCCGCCAGCGCGCCGAGATAGGTGGGCGACTCGACGAGCAGCGTGTCACCCGGAGCGGCCAGCGCCCGCAGCGTCGTGGAGATCGCGGCCTGGCCGCCGGGGCAGATCACCATGTCGTCCGCGCGCAGACCAAGGTCGCGGGCGAACCAGGCGCGCAGTTCGGCGCGACCTTCAGCCGGTCCCCGCAGCCAGGCGCCGGGTTGCCGGGCGGCCCGGGCCAGGGCCGCGCCCAGGGCGGCGGACGGCTGGAGTTCGGGATCCAGGTAACCGCCGGAAAGCGCGATGGCCCCGGCCGGCGGCACCGCGAGCAGCGCCTGAAGTTCCTCCTCGCCGGACCGGCGGGCGCCGAGGGCAACGGTCTGCCACGACAGGTCGCCCCGGGCGGGGTCGGCATGGTCACCGGGGCGCGCGGCGACGTACGTCCCCTGCCCCGGGCGGGCTTCCACGACGCCTTCGCGGACCAGCGCGCGGATCGCCGCCGCCACGGTCACCGGCGACGCGTGGTGGCGAGCCGTCAGGTCACGGACGGAGGGCAGGCGCGAGCCCACGACCGCCGCGGTGGCCGCCCGGCGCAGATCTTGGATAACGCGTTCGGCTGCGTTACCGTCATTCATGAGAGCAGAGAGTAGCGCTATCGAGCGCCCGGCGGTAACGCCACCCGGTTCCGGCCGATCCGGGCTCGTGCTGGGGGCGCTCGGAGTTCTGGCGTTCAGCATGTCGTTGCCCGCGACCCGGGTGGCCGTCCACGACCTCGATCCGTGGTTCGTGGCGTTCGGGCGGGCGGTGGGTGCGGCCGCCCTGGCCGCGGCCTACCTGGCCGCCACCCGCGCGCCCCGGCCGACCCGTGAGCAGGGGCGCCGGCTGGTCGTCGTCGCGTTGGGCGTGGTGGTCGGGTTCCCGCTGTTCACCTCGCTCGCCCTGACCACTCAGACCTCGGCCCACGGCGCGGTGGTCGTCACGCTGCTGCCCGCGCTGACCGCGGTCTTCGCCGTGCTGCGGGCCGGCGAGCGCCCGCCGCCGCTGTTCTGGCTGGCCGGCCTGGCCGGTCTGGCCGCGGTCCTGACGTTCCTGGTGACCGCCGGCGCCACCGGGGGCGCCCTCTCCCCCGCCGACCTGTTCCTGCTGGCCGCGGTCGTGCTGTGCGGCCTCGGTTACGCCGAGGGCGGCGCCCTGTCCCGTTCCCTGGGCGGCGCCCGCACGATCTGCTGGGCCCTGCTCGTCTCGCTACCCGTGACCGTGCCGATCACCCTGTTCGCGGCCGCCGCGAACCCGCCGCAGGCCGGTCCCGCCGCCTGGCTGTCGTTCGGCTACCTGACCGCGGTCTCGATGCTCCTGGGCTTCTTCGCCTGGTATGCGGGCCTGGCCCGGGGCGGGATCGCCCGGGTGGGCCAGATCCAGCTGGCCCAGCCCGTGCTCACCCTGCTCTGGTCGGCCCTGCTGCTGGGCGAGACCGTCACCCCGGCCTCGTTGGCGGCCGCGGTGGTCGTGCTCGCCTGCGTGGCCCTGATCCAGCGGATCCGCCGTTGACCCCGGTCACGAGGCGACACCTGCCTGGCCCCGGCCCCGCGACCCCGCCGCTGGCCCTGGTCACGAGGCGACACCTGCGTGGCCCCGATCCAGCAGACCCGCCGCTGACCGCAGCGACCGCGTCACGAGGCCACGTCCTCGCGGTCCAGGGCGGCCACCTCCCGCACCGCGCCGGCCACGGCCCGGAAGTCCTTGCGCAGGATCGCGCCGTGGTTACTGGACACCTTGGCGCTGACCCGGATGTGGGCGTTGCTCCCGGTCACCGCGTCGAGTCCGGTCCGGATCCGCTCCTGCTCGTCACCCTGGCTCCCGAACGACGCCCCCGAGGCAATGACGTAGCGGGTCGGGACGGCCAGACGGTTCAGCACCGGGCCCAGCTCGTCCGTGCGGGACAGCCGGCCGAGCTCGATGTTGCTCTCGGCCTGCTGCGCCGCGGTCATGCGGGGCATCAGCCCGGCCAGCCGCAACACCGGCGCGACCACGCTCAGCCGGCCGAACAGGGTGCGGATCCGCTTCTCCATGGCCTCGTCCAGCCAGTCGTACGGGAAAGCTCCGTCGACCAGAACGGCGCCCACCGTCCGCTCCGGGTTGCGGGCCGCCCAGTGCGCCGCCACGACCGCGCCGTAGGACCAGCCCACCAGCAGCGCCCGTTCGACGCCCCGGGCGGCGAGAACCGCGTCCACATCCCGGACGGCCGCCTCGAACGAGTAGTCGGCCGAGCGATGCGACTTGCGGCCGCGGGCCCGCTCGTCGAACGTGATGTGCCGCCACGACGGGCCGAGTTCCGCCAGCACCCGCCGCCAGTAACCCTGGGTGGCGAACTGACCGTTGAGGTAGATCACCGGCAGGCCGTCGCCGCCGGAGTCGGTGACCGCGAGGGCGGTGTCGTCCACCGGCACCAGGCCGGTCCATTCCGGAATTGTCATCAGAACCTCTCAGAGGGTGCGGGCGACGATGTCGCCGTGGGCGGTGGTGGCGTGGATGTCGAGCTCGGCCGTGCCGTCGTTCTTCAGGGAGTTGGCAACCTTGCCGTACGAGGTGCCGGCGTCCAGCGAGGCCGACGAGCCCGCGGCGGCGGCGATCGTGATGCTGCCGGAGTGGGTGGTCAGGACGACCTTGCCGCGCACGGCCTCGCCGATCCGGATGTCGCCGCGGTTGGTGCTGATCTCGGCCGGGCCGTGCAGGCGGCCGACCTCGACGTCGCCGTCGACCGCGGTGAGGCGGACGCTCGCGGCCTCGTCGAGCTTGATGTGGCGGTAGGCGCCCTCGAAGGCCACGTCGCCGAGCCGGCCGACGCCGCGCAGCTCGGTGGCGGCGCAGGTGGCCTCGACGCCGGAACCGGCGGGCAGCTGGACGGTGACCTCAACCGACCCGGCGTTGTCGTGCGCCGGGGCGGCGACCCGCAGGACCCCGTCGGCGAAGTCGACCGTGGTGCCGCCGGCCGACCGCACGTCGCGGTTGTTGCCGGCGTCGACCGGCCGGACCTCGACCGCGGTGTCGGCCCGGTCGGCGGCGATGAGCTGGATGCGGCCGGCCGGGACGGTCAGGACGGCGGAGATCGGGGCGGAGGTGGCGAAGGTGCTGTTGTTTTCCATGTGCGAAACGCTACGTTGCCTTTCCACCTGGCTTCAACACCAAAGTTGCAATGGACGCCAGTAACAGCAGCTAGAGCGCGTACAAGTGTTGCATCCGCTGTGAATCTAACGCAACGGCGCATTGCAATGGACCTGACGTAAACGCTAAGGTGGTGCTGCCGCGACACGAAGGAGGGCACCATGCCGGGAGGCCGACTCACCCAGCAGGAACGCCGGCAGATCGCGCTCGGGCTGGCCGACAGCCTCCCCTACGCCGAGATCGCCCGGCGCCTCGACCGTCCCACCTCGACGGTCACGCGCGAGGTGATGCGCAACGGCGGCCCCAACGCGTATCGCGCCGACCTCGCCCACCACGCGACCGAACACCGCGCCCGCCGCCGCAAACCGGCCGCCCCGCGCGGGCCGCAACCGGCCGCGCCGGCCCACGGGCGTGACGCGGAGGCCGTGGCGGCGTACGAGGAAACGCTCACCGCCGTCCTCACCGGCTCGGGCCTGCCGCGGATGACCGCCCGCGTGCTGACCTGCCTGTTCACCGTCGACGAGGGCAGCCTCACCGCCGCCCAGCTGGCCCGGCGCCTGCAGGTCAGCCCGGCCTCCATCTCGAAGGCCATCGCTTTCCTCGAGAGCCAGAGCCTGGTGCGCCGGGAACGCGACGAGCGCCGCCGCGACCGCTACATCGTCGACGACGAGCTGTTCTATCAGGCCACCATCGCCAGCGCCCGCGCCAACGACCAGCTCATCGCCACCGCGCGTGAGGGCGTCACCGTGCTCGGACCCGACACCCCGGCCGCCGACCGGCTCGAGAAGATCGCCCGGTTCCTCGACTTCGTCAGCGAGAACATCCTGCGCGCGGCCGAACAGGGCCGGGCCGTGCTGCACACCCGGCCGTCAGCGCCGGATCAGAGCCTCCAGTGACGGCACCACCGACGCCGGCTCGGGCATCGCCGCGATCTCGGCGGCCACCTCCTGGGCCGCCGTGCGCAGGCTCTCGTCGGTGACCAGGCGGGTCAGGTCGGCGGCGGTGATGGCCTTCGCCTCGACGGCCAGGCCGGCGCCCCGCCTCGCGAGCAGGGCCGAGTTGAAGCGGCGGTCACCGGCGCCGGGAGTGGTCAGCTGGGGCACGCCCGCGGCCAGGCCACCGAGCACGCTCCCAGCTCCGGAGTGGTGGATGAAGCCCTGCGCGTACGGCAACACCTCGTTCAGCGGCACACGGTCCACCGCCCGTACGTTGGAAGGAAGTTGACCGTTGCCGGCAGGCCGCACGAGCACGAAGTCGGCGTCCACATCGGCCGCCGCGGCGACCACCGCCGGACCGGGGTCGCCGTCGTTGGGACCGGCGAGCGTGCTGCGGCTGACCAGAACCCGGGGCCGTGGGCCCGGTTCGAGCAGCCAGCCGGGAACGTCACCGCCGCCCGACCAGGGCACCGGGCGCATCGGCAACGCTCCGCCGATCGGCTCGGGTCGCACGCTCGCGGGTGTGACGGCGAGGGTCAGTTCCGGATCGGGCGTGGGCTGCGCGGCCATGGCCGAACTGGTCGTCACCGCCCGGAACAGCTCCGGGGCCGGCCACAACGTGTTCTCCTGCAGCACCGACGGGATGCCGAGCCGGCCCGCGACCACGGCCCCGGCCTCGCTCAGCGACTCGTAGACGATCAGGTCGGGGCGTTCCCGCCCGGCCAGGGCGAGCAGCGGGCCGACCAGCGACTGGTTGGCCCGGCCGAACAGCTCGCCGACAAAACCGTGCCCGGCCGTCCCCCGCATCTCGGCCCGCGCGACCAGCGGATGACGGAGCGCCGCCCGCATCGCGCTGCGCGGCAGGCTGAACCCGGCCCCGATGTCGGCCGTGCGCAGGCCCAGCACGTCGGGCGGAAAGCCGCCACTGGCCAGGACCACGTCGTGGCCGGCGTCACGGCAGGCAGCGGCGAGCGGGATCAGCGGCAGCAGATGCCCCTGCAGCGGTGCGGCGACGAAGACGATGCGCATGACCGGTTTCTACCACGGACGACGCGTACGCTCGGTCCCCGTGATCCGCATCGTGCACCTCGACGCCGCCGTCTTCCGGGCGCTCGCCGACGGCGACCTCGCCACTGCCAACCGGCTCGCCCCGGTTCCGGCCTCGGAGTGGCTGGCCGGGCCGGAATGCCGGGACGTCTGGCGGATGCGGCTCGGCCAGGCCCTCGACGACCCGGGCAGCGAGGCCTGGACGACCGGGATCGTCTGGGATCCCGTACGGGAAAAGGCCGTTGGTCGTGCCGGTTTTCACGGCCCGCCCGACGCGGACGGGATGGTCGAGATCGGCTACGCGATAGATCCGGCCTTCCGGCGACAGGGTTGTGCGCGGGCGGCCCTGGAGGCGTTGCTGGCCCGGGCCCGGCAGGAACCGGCCGTGAACCGGGTGCGGGCCAGCATCCGCCCCGACAACGTCGCGTCGTCCAACCTGGCCCTGCCCTACGGCTTCGTGCCGGTGGGCGAGCAGTGGGACGACGAGGACGGCCTCGAGATCGTCTATGAGCTAGCCGTCGCGGCCTAGGGCCTGCCCTAGCCGGGCGATCACGTCGGACATCGCCTCGGCGCTCGTCTCGTGGGCGGTCTCGCCGGCGTGCGGGTCGCGGGCGTGCAGCACGTGCAGCAGCGGCGACTGCGGGGTGCTCAGGTCGACCAGGGTGGCCGAGGCCCCGCGTACGGCCCGCTCGGTTCCGGGCGCCGCGGTGAGGTCGATGCGGTTGACCACGCCCGGCGTGACCCACACCGGCACCGACTCGAGCAGGCCGAACAGCTGCAGGTGGAAATGACCGGTGAGGATCAGGCGGACGTCGCTGCCGCGGATCGCCTCGGCCAGGGCGCCCGGGTTGAGCAGGCCCAGCTTGTGCTGCACCTCGACGCCGGGCAGCGCGATCGGCGGGTGGTGGAAGGCCAGCACCGTGCCGTGGGGCGCCGGGGTCGCGAGCTCGCCGCGCAGCCACTGCAACTGGTCGTCGCCGAGCCACCCGTAGGCTTTGCCGGGCACCAGGGTGTCGAGGGTGATGACGCGGTGACCCCGGATGCCGGTCGCCGCGACCAGGTCGTCGCCCAGCACCGACGCGAACGCCTTGCGTTCGTCGTGGTTGCCGGTCGTCCACAGCACCGGGACGCCGCGCCCGGCCGCGAAACCGCCGACCAGCTCGCGCACGGCCTCGTAGGCCGCCACGCTGCCGTCGTCGGCGACATCACCGGTCACCAGCACGGCGTCAAGGCCGGTCAGATGGTCGCAGTCGGCCAGCATGCGGCGCAGCGACGCCCGCGGGTCGATGCCGTCGGTGTTGGGCCCGGGCGCGGCGGTCAGATGGGTGTCCGACAGGTGCAGGATCCTCATCGGACGACGCTATCGAGGATCCCGCCCACGCCACGACAGCCACCGGACGGCCGGTGGCCTGCTCTCAGCGGTTGAGTTTCGTGCGCCAGTCGTCGGGGACGGAACCGGCCGGGCCCGGGACGGGCTGGTCGGACGGCCGGCTGTCGGCGGGCGCCAGCTTCGGGCCGTTCGCCGCCTCCTCGGTCGAGAAGTCCCAGAACCAGTCCTCACCCGGCTCGAACGACTGGATGACCGGGTGGCCGGTCTCGCGCCAGTGGGCGGTGGCGTGCTGGGCCGGTGAGGTGTCGCAGCAGCCGATGTGCCCGCACTGGGCGCAGCGTCGCAGGTGGAACCACCACCCGCCGTTGTCGAGGCACTCGACGCAGCCGGTGCCGGAAGGGGGAACGTCGGGCTGGATCGCTTCGCTCGTCACGCGACGAAACCTACCCCACGGCCTCGGTCACGTCAGCGAACCGGCCGCCGAGCGCCGCCACCGCCTCGTCGGCCGGCACCTGCAGGCCCACGCCGCGTTCACCGGCCCCGAGGTTGATCGTCCTTCCCGCCGTACGGGAATCCGCGATCACCGGCCACGCCCGCGCCGAGCCGAACGGGGTGATGGTGCCGCGCTCGTAGCCGGTGGCCGCCTTGGCCGTGGCCGCGTCGGGCATCGACAGCCGGTTGACGCCGAGCAGCGCCCGCAGCTTGGGCCAGGAGATCGACCGGTCGCCGGGGACCAGCACGAACACGTAGTCGTCGTCGGCGCGACGCACCACCAGGGTCTTCACCAGGTCGCGGACCTCGACGCCCTGGGCCGCGGCGGCCTCTTCGACGCTGCTGACCGGGCCGTGGCTCAGCAGCTTGACGGCCAGGCCCAGCGAGGTGGCGGCGGCTTCGGCGGGATTGCTCATTGATCGAAAATAGCGTCAGGCCACACCCGGAGCGGGTGTGGCCTGGCTTTCAGTTCTCAGCGCTGACGGTTGTCGTCGTCGCCCGGGCCGCGATCGTCGTCGTGGTCACGGCCGCGGTCACGGTCGTTGTCGCGGTCACGCCAGTCACGGTCCCGCGAGACCGACAGCTCCCAGTCGCCGCGGTGACGACCCCACCGGACGAAGTCGCAGTCGTAGTCGTCCCACCGGTCGCGACGTTCACCGACGCGGCCGATCCACTCGCATTCGCGCCGTGAATCGTAGTAACCGACGGTCCATTCACGGTCGCGACGCGGCTGGTCAGCCGTGGTCGTGGCCGTGCGGGCCGCTGGGTCTGGTGCGGATGTCGACGCCATGGCCGGAGCAGCCCCGAGCGTCGCGCCCGTCATCAGGCTCAGTCCGGCGAGTGTCAGAATCCGCGTTGCCGCTTTCATGGTTCACCCTTCCTCGAGCCGATTTGTGCCCTGTCAGATCACCACGCCGCATCGCCCGGCATGCGGCAATCACGGCCTTTGGACCGTTCGGTTGAGGTAGGGATGGATATAGGTCCCGAATACCGGGGCAGGGCTGACGCGGCACCCGCGGTATGCGCCACGCACAGCGGGAATGGTGGTGTGCGAGAGCGGATTGATCCGAGAGCAGACCGCAGACACCTGAGGAGACATCATGTCCGATCGTCCCGTGCTGGAACCCGGCCCCGACCACCCGATCACGATCACGCCGAGCGAGGCGCACATCGTGGTCAAGGCGGGTGGCAAGGTGGTCGCCGACACGCGCAACGCGCTCTCCCTGCAGGAGGCGAACTACCCGGCCGTGCCGTACATCCCGCTCACCGACGTCGACCAGTCGCTGCTGGAACGTACGGAGACGACGACCTACTGCCCGTACAAGGGCGACGCGAGCTACTACTCGATCCCGTCCGGCGGCGACAAGGCGGTCGACGCCATCTGGGTCTACGAGAACCCCCGGCCGGCCGTGGCCGAGATCAAGGACCACGTGGCGTTCTATCCGAACCGGGTCGATTCGATCGAGGTCACAGCCTGACCATAGGCCGCGCACAGAAACCTGCGGCAGCGTAGGGCCGGTGCGTAGACGAACCCTGTTGCTCAGCATGTCGGCCGCCGCGGCCGGTGGACTCGCGGTGAAGGCGGGACAGGCGTCGGCCGCCGAGCGGACCGTCCTGTCCTCGGTCAAGAACTCGACGCTGGTGGCGCGCACGGTGACGCCGTACGTGCCGCAAGCGGGACAGTCGCCGGGCGCCGTCCGGACCGTCGCGCGCCACAACTTCTCGTTCGCGCGCGACGGCCGGGCCCTGCCGACCGAGGTCTGGTATCCGGTGGGACCCGGCCCCTACCCGGTGGTGCTGTTCAGCCACGGGTTGCACGCGCAGCCCGACGACTACGCGGAACTGCTCGCCGGCTGGGCCCTGGCCGGCTTCGTGGTGGCGGCCCCGCGCTATCCGCACACCGCGACCGGCACGTCCCGGTTCAACGCGTACGACCTGGTCAACCAGCCCGAGGACGCGTCCGAGGTGCTCACCCAGATCGTCGCCCGCAACACCTCCGGCAGCGGTCCCCTGCGCGGCCGCCTCGACACCGCACGGCTGGCCGCGGCCGGGCACTCGGGCGGCGGCATCACCACCGCCGGCCTGTTCAGCGCCCACCGCGACCAGCGGCTCAAGGCGGGCATCCTGGTCTCCGGAACCGATTTCCTCGGTACGCCGTTCACCGGCCCGCCCGCGGCCATGCTGATGGTGCACGGCCGCCAGGACACCTCGGTCCGGTACGACGCGGCCCGCACCGTCTACGAGGCGATCCCGTGGTCACGGGCCATGCTGTCGGTCACCGAGGGCGGCCATCAGATCTCCGGCGCCCCGCTCACCACGGTCAGCGCGGCGTTCCTGCGCTGGAGCCTCTACGGCGGCCGGCCGGGCCTGGAAGCGGCGGCGGCTCAGGGCTCGGTCGCGACCCTGGACAACGAGCTCGCCGCGGCCGCCTTGAGCGCCGGGTCGACCTCGTAGGGCGTATAGAGCGAGATCCGGTCGACGAGCTTGCCGAACCGCTCCCGGGCCCCCTGCGCCCCCACCACGGCGAACGTATCGAGCACGTCGTCGCTGATCAGCGCGGTCATCTCACCCCAGGCCTGCCGGCGCGACAGGGAGTTGAGCCGGTCGGCCAGTTCACCCCAGCCGTGCATGTCGAGCACCGCTCGATAAGCGGGCGTGGAGGCGTAGAAGGCGATCTGACCCTTGACCGCCTGCTCGGCCTTCGACCGGGCGGCCTCGTCCTCGCCGAGCACGACCATGGGCGACAGGCAGACCGTGAAGTCGTCGAGGCTGCCGCCGCGGGCCTCCCGCAACGCCGGGCGGGTCTTCTCAGCCAGGTAGGCGGCGCTGGTCAGCGGATGCACGAGCAGGCCGTCGGCGACGCGTCCCGCGGTCCGCGTCATCTTCTCGCCCACCGCGGCGACAAAGATCTCCGGGTTCCCGTACGGGTTGGGGCCCGGGTTGAAGAAGTCGGTCATCAGTGTGTGCCGGTAGAACTCGCCCCGGAACGCCAGCCGCTCGCCGCCCCACGCCGTCCAGACGGCCCGGACCGCCCGCACGAACTCCTCCATGCGGGCGGCCGGCTTGCCCCACGGCATCGCGAAACGGCGCTCGATGTGGGCCTGCACCTGCGAACCCAGGCCCAGCTGGAAACGGCCTTCGCTGATCAGCTGAAGGTCGTTGGCGAGCGTGGCCACGGTCATCGGGTTGCGCGCGAACGCGACCGCGATGGCCGACTGCAGCGTGATGCGTTCGGTGGCGCGGGCGGCCAGGGTGAGGGCGGTGAAGACGTCGTGCCGGGTCTCGGCGGCGCCGAACCCGTCGTACCCGTCCTTCTCGGCGGCCACCGCGGCCGCCTCGACCTGGATCGGTGTGGCCGCGACGTCGGCGGCGAAGTCAACCAGCATGCCTCAGCTATAGCACCTGCCGGCGGACCCACCTCACGCACGCCCGGTCGACCGTGGCGAACGGGACCCCGTACGCGTCGCGGGAGGCCTGATCCAGCTCGTTGTCCTGGGTCAGCACCAGGCGCACGAAGGTGAACAGCCGGGTGTCGCCGTACTTCTTCGCCATGCAGTCGACCGCGAGGTGGCTCAGGCCGTAGAACGCGTCGCCCGTACGCGGCGAGTCGTCCGGCCCCGGTTGCTTGGGGATCATCGAGGTGGCCTTCTCCCGGTTCAGCTGCCACCGCACGCTGCCGCGCCGCAGGCTCCGGGCCGCGCTGACCGGCGACCAGCCGATGTATTCGGCGATGCCCTCGCTCAGCCAGGTGTCCTCGGCGGCGTCGGCCCGGTAGGCGCCGGAGAGCGTGACGACATGGCCGAGCTCGTGCTGCAGGGCGACGCGCAGCATGACCGGGTCGTCCTCGAGCTCCTTCATCCGCAGCATCACGTCGATGCCGTACATGTTGAGCGGGATGGCCAGGCCGATCGCCCAGTCGTCCTCCTCACCGCCGTACCAGCGGCGCCACTGCGACTCGCCGGCCAGATAGATCCGGTAGCGCGACTGCGGCGTCCCGATCATCGCCGCGAACCGGTCGTCGATCTTCGCGGCCGCCTCGGCCACCGGCAGCACCTGGCTCAGATAGCGCCGCTGCGCCGGGGCCGCGAACAACGTGACCCGGGTCCCCCGCAACGCGACCAGTTCCCCGTTCTCCCACGGCGCCGGCCTTCGCGGGTCGTCACTGGGTCCCGGCCCCGCGGCGCTGATCACGTAACGCCCGCCGACCGGCCGCAGGGTGAGCTTCTGCTCGATCCGGGGCGGTTTCTGCCAGTCGCTGCCCGCCTTGTCCGGGCACATGTCGGTGCCGAGGCAGTAGGACACCTCGGCCCGGAACGAGACCGAGGTGGGCTTGCCCGCGACCGGCTGACCGATGCCCGCCGCGTAGTCGAAGCGCGTGACGTCGAGGGCCCGCAGCGACCGGAACATGGCGCGGTAGCGAGCTTTCAGCGGCCCGTCGACGGCGGCCAGCCAGCCTTGCTCGTCCCCACCGATGAGCGCCTTCGAGTGTTCCCGAAGAGAGGCAACTGCTTTCTCGTACGGGGTCAGGGGGCCGGCGTTGGCGGCGGACGCCCCCGCCGCTCCGGCCGAGATGGCCGTGCGGGGTCGTTCGGGTCGCGAGACAACCAGTCCGGTGGTGAGCAGCAGAACGCCCACGGCAAGCGTGGCAAGTAAGGCGCGGCGCATGGGCGACCCGTTCCACTCCGTCGGCCGGGAAGAGAAGGACGCATCTCATCACATCGAATCCACCCGCGTCAGCGCCATCCCCCGCGGGTGCCAGGAAATCTTGCAAGACTGACGGTCGTCGGGCGGCATGGTCCCGCCGGCCCGCCCCCACCGGCGACAGGTGGACAGCGAGCAGCGACCTCAAGAGATTCTCGACCAGGGTGGTGGAGACACGACGACAAGCCCGGACTGCGCCGGCGCCGGCTGCTCAGCGCTCTCGCGGCGGGCTGGTCATCCTCGACGGGTTCGACGAACTTTCGGAGCCGGTCCGGGCCGCGGCCGAGGACTGGCCAACGGGCGGGAACTGCGGATCCACTACGTCGCGGCGATCGGCGACTACCACGCGGTCTCGTGATCGGCGTTCGTACGGGCCGGCTTCCGCGTCGTCGAAGTGGGGCGAGCCGCGGCCGGTCTACTACTTCGGCACAGATGTCAGCGCTGGCGGACGGTCATGCCGGGGAACGGGAGGCCGACCACGCGGACGGTCCAGCGGCGGGTTCCGTGGGTTCCGGCGCAGGAGTCCTGGACGGCCACGCCGCTCTGGACCTGGAGGCACTTGCCGGTGCGGGTGTTGACGACCTTGGCGGTCTCGCCCAGGGAGTCGCGCAACTCCCAGCGCCGGGACGCGACGTTGCCGCAGGGGGCCAGGCCGGCCCGGGCGCCGTCCGTTGTGGTGCCGCCGGGCATGGTCAGGCAGGTGTTGGTGCGCACGTTCAGGATCTCGAACGTGCCGGTGACGTCGACCGGGCGGAAGCGCCAGCGGTACGGGTCGGAGGTCGCGCACGGCAGTTCGGTCATGCCCGAGGTGAGGCACCAGTGGCTGGCCGCGTTGATCAGCTGGAAGTCGAGGCCGACCAGGTCGATCGGGTTGGGCGCGCGACCGCTCGCCGAGCCTTCCTGGACGCGGCCGGTCGGGGCGGCGCCGGCGCCGTAGGCCGGGGCGGCGCTTTGAGTTGGACCGCCCGCTGGGCTTTGAGTCATGGCTCCGGCGGAAGCCTGACCTGCGGCACCCGGCTGAGCCTGGTCCGCCGCGCCCGCTGGGACCGGACCTGCGGCGCCTCCGGGGGTCTCGTTGGCGGGGCGGCCGCCGTTCAGGACGGACTGCGGCGCTGTCGGGAGTTCGCTGTAGCCGCCGGCCCCTCTCGTGTCGCCCGGCGCCTGCATGGTGGGAGACGGCGACGGAGCTGCGGTCGGGCCGGCTGGGGAGCCGATGCGGACCGGGCCGGCCGAAGCCGGAGCCACTGCCGTGCCGCGCCCGGACGACGCCGGTGAGCCGACGCCGGCGAGTCGGTCCTCCGGGAGCGGGGAGGCCTGAGCGGCGGCGACGGGGGTCAGCAGGGTCGGGAGGGTGGCGGTAACCAGGGCCGTGAAGAAGGCGGAACTGCGGCGCATGACCGCCACCCTAGCCGAATTGTCCGGATTGTCAGGGAAGGGCGACCGGTTCGGTGTGCCGCGCCGCCAGGTCGCGTTCGGCGTCCCGCGCCATCAGGTCGCGCAGCGCCCCGGCGACCAGGCCGGGGGCTTCCTCGGCCATGAAGTGGCCGCACGAGACCGGAATGTGCTTCAGGTCCGGCGCCCACGCACGCCAGAGAGCGGCGGCGTCGAAGCCCAGTTGCGCACCCCAGTCCTGTTGAAGAACGGTCACCGGCATGGACAGGGTGCGGCCGGCGGCCCGATCGAGACGGTCGTGCTCGACGTCGATGCCGGCCGACGCCCGGTAGTCGGCCACGATCGACGGCACCGCGGCCCGGCAGGCGGCCAGGTATTCGGCGCGCACCTCGGGCGGGATCGCGGCCGGGTCGCGCGTCCACAGGTCGAGGAAGTAGCCGAAGAACTCGTCGGCCGTGGCGGCGATCATCCGCTCGGGCAGGCCCGGCGGTTGCGCCATCAGGTAGAGGTGAAAGCCGACCGCCGCCGACTCGCCGCGCATCACGTCCCACATGTCCAGCGTCGGCAGCACATCGAGCGACGCCAGGTGGCTCACATGCTCGGGGTGGTCGAGCCCGGCCCGGATCGCCACCAGCGCACCCCGGTCATGCCCGGCCAGCGCGAACCGTTCGTGCCCCAGCTCGCCGGCCAGACGCACGACGTCACGGGCCATCGTGCGCTTGGAGTAGGTCGCCGGCGAGGCTTCCGCCGGCTTGTCGCTCGCCCCGTAACCGCGCAGGTCCGGGCAGATCACCGTGTGGTCGGCGGCCAACTCCTCAGCCACGTGCCGCCACATCAGATGGGTCTGCGGAAACCCGTGAAGCAGCACGATCGGACTTCCACTGCCGCGCACCTGGACGAACAGTTCCACGCCGTCGTCAACGCGCACCCTGTGTTCTTCAACCATGTCGCCCACCCTCCCCTGAGCGAATGAGCAACCAATGAGCGTCACCGACACGCCCGCCCACGACGCCCCGCACGCAAACGACCGCCCGGCAACTTCCACCGACGCACGAACACTCACGTGCACGACCCACCGCACGCAACGCGCAAAACGAACAACCGGCCAGCACCACCAACGCACGAACACACACGCGCACGACTCACCGCACGCAACGCGCAAAACGAACAACCGGCGAGCACCGCCGGCGCGCGACATATGAACCGCCCCGGGTTTGGTAGCGGCTAGATGGGTTGGGTTTCCGTCCTGGTAGGGCGGGGTTTGTTGGGTTGGTGCAGGGTTTCGAAGTCGGCTGGTGGCAGGTCCGCGGCGCCGGTGTGGATGCG
>NZ_JAENHP010000039.1 GCF_016834655.1 Paractinoplanes ovalisporus | reverse complement strand
CTCCATGCCCGCAACCCTGGGTCATCGCGCTTGGCCCACCCTTGTGCGCGACTTGACGCGGCTTGGCGGGCCCGGGACAGACGCCGAGCCGGCCCCTGGGCGGGGACCGGCTCGGCGCGGGGGGGGGGTGTCAGGTCAGCGGGCGATGATCACCGTGGCCGGTGACGGTGTCGGGTGGAAGGTGACCTCGTCGAAGCCGGCCTTGGCCAGCCATTCCTGATAGTCCGACCGCCGCCAGGTGCCACCCTGCCGGCTCTTGAGCAGCATCTCCCCGGCGAAGGTGAGGGCGAACGGTGGACCACCACGGTCGTCGTCGACGACATAGTCGTTGACGACCAGGGTGCCGCCGGGCCGCAGGGCGGAGCGCAACCGGGCGAAGATCGCCATGTTGTCCTCCGGCCCCTCCTGGTGGGCGATGTGGGAGTAGACGGCGATGTCGAAACGGCCGGTGCCGAAGTCGGCCGTGTGCAGGTCGCCGTCGATGCACTCGAAGCGGTCGCCGAAACCGCGTTCGGCCAGCAGCCGGCGGGCGATGGCGTTGATCGGGGCCCAGTCGAGCTGGACGGCCCGGGCCCGCGGATTGAGGTCGAGCCAGACACCGGAGTAGACGCCCGAGCCACCGCCGACGTCCAGGATCGAGATGTCGCCGGCCTCCGGGAGCCGGAGGATCTCGGCCGCGATCGCCGCCACCGGGACCGACTGAGCCGCGATGGCCTGGACCAGGTTCTCCCAGTGCGGGTTGTCCGCGACCTCGACAGTGGGGACCGTCGCCGGGCCACCGGCGAGGACCGCGTCGGGCAGGCCCGCGATGCTTCCCACGTGGCCCAGCTTGAGTGCGGCGAAGGCACTCAACGAGGTCGGCCGGCCGTCGACCAGGTAGGCCGACGCCTCGGCGCCGTTGTGGTACGCGCCGTCGCGCACCTCGACCAGGTCGAGACCGACCAGGCCGTCGAGCAACGCCTGGGTGCCCCGCAGCGAGATCCCGGCCCGGGTGGCGAGTTCGCCGGGAGTCCGTACGCCGGCCTCGATGTGGGTGAACAGGGAGTGCCTGGCCGCGGTGCCGACGATGCCGGTGGCCCAGTACCCGAAGATCAGTTGCAGGATCCGGTCCGGGGTCATGCCGCTGCCCTCCGCAGTGCCGGGCGCAGCACGCCCACCACCTGGTCGACCTGGTCCGGGCTCAGCTCGGCGTGCATCGGGATCGCGAGGTTGCGCGCGAACAGGTCGGCCGACACCGGGCAGGACTGCCGGGCGCCGAAGGCCGGTTGGAGGTGGCTGGCCCAGGTGCCGTGCCCGCTGCCGATGCCCCGCGCGCGCAGCTCGGTCGCGACCGCCGCCCGGTCGACCGCCGGGTCCAAGGTGACCATGTACGTCTGCCAGGCGTGGGTACGGTCGTCCGGCACCACCGGCAACGTGAGCAGTTCCTCGTCGGCCAGCAGATGCGCGTACTGCGCGGCGACCGCACTCCGCCGGTCCAGAAGCTCGCCGATCCGGCCCAGTTGCACCCGCAGGATCGCGGCGGCGATGTCGGACAGCTTGTAGTTGTAACCGATCTCGGTGAACTCCGGGATCGGCAGCCCGACGATCTGTGCCTGGTCGAAGATGCTGCCGATCCCGAACGACGAGCGTTTGCGGACGTCCGCCGCGAGCACGGGGTCGGTGGCGATCAGCGCCCCGCCCTCACCGCTGGACGCGCCCTTGCGTCCGTGGAAGGACAGGCAGCCGATCGGGGCCAGCGCCCCGGCTTCCCGCCCGCGATAGGTGGCTCCGACGGCACAGGCCGCGTCCTCCACCAGGAAGATGCCGTGGCGTTCGCTGATCGCCGTCAGCTCCGCGTAGTCGGCGGGCAGGCCGACGGTGTCCACCACGATCATCCCCACCGTCCGCGGGCCGATCAGGGCGGCCACGGCTTGCGGGTCGACGGTGCCGGTGTCCGGTCGGACGTCGGCGAACACGGGCTCCGCCCCGACCTGGCGGACCGCGTGGGCCGGGGCCGGGAAGGTGTAGTCGGCCACGATGACCTCGTCGCCGGGCTGGACCTTCAGGGCGAGCAGGGCCAGGTGCAGAGCCGCGCCGCAGTTGCTGACCGCGACCGCGTCACCGGCGCCGTACCGCTTGGTGAGTTCGGCTTCGAGGGCCTTGCCCTGCGGGCCTTGACCAGCCGGCCAGCCCGACGCGAAGACCTCGGCCACGGCGGCCAGTTCCTTCTCGCCGAGGCTGGCATGGACCAGAGGGACCGGGGTCATGACGGGCTCCCGCTGTAGGTCGGTTCGGGGTGGGGTTCGTACCGCAGCGGGGTGATCTGCTGGACGTCGTAGCGGTCCCGGAGGCGCTGGACGGCGTCCGGGTCCACGGCCTGTCCCGCCGCGAAGATCTCGCAGATCTCCTCGAAGTACCGTTCGTGATCGGGTGAGGGCGAGCTCTGGAACAGCATGCGCGCCGGCTCGTCGCTGGAGTTGCGGAACGCGTGCGGGCACCCGGACGGGACGAACATGCTGCTGCCCGCGCCCGCGTGGACCACCCGGTCGCCCGCCTCGGAGACCCAGTCGCGCCAGGACTCGCCGGACCGGCCGACCGGCTCGAACGCGAACAGTTCCAGGGTTCCCTCCAGCACGTAGAAGAACTCCTGGAACCGGCCGTGGGTGTGCGCCCCGACGTCGAAGCCGGGCGGGACCACGACCTCGAAGATCGACGTGCCGGATCCGTCGGCGGCGGTGGCCTTGAACGTGACGTCCTGCGCCCGGGTGGTCAGCCGCCTTCCCTGGCCGGGCGGAAGGATCAGGCCGCTCATACCGCCACCGCTCCGGCCACCGGGGCCAGCTCGGCCGGGCCCGGCACCGAGGCGCTGATCGGGATCCGGCCGACCGGCAGCAGCGGGTCGACGGTCCAGGTGCCCACCACCATCTCGGCCGTGATCCCCGGTCCGAAACCGGCGATGACCCCGGTCGCGCCGGGGGTCATCGAGCCCTCCTCGAACAACCGGCGGACCGCGTCGAGCACCACCGCACTGGCGATGTTGCCGTGCTCGGTCAGCGTCGCCCAGCTGTGCCGGAACATGGTCCGGTCCACCGCGAGGAACTTCGCCAGGTCGTCCAGGATCCGCGGCCCACCGGCGTGGATGACGTAGAAGTCGAGGTTCGCGGCGTCCCAGCCGTGCCGGGTGGCGAGCTCGCGCAGCACCGGTGCCATCGGCTCCATCGTGCCGGGGACCCGGCGGTCGAGCTGGAAGTGGAAACCGGAGGACCGGACGGCGTACGAGATCCAGTCCTCGGTGTGCGGGATCAGGTAGGACGCGTTGCGTTCGAGCGCGATGCCCGTACCGCCCTCGCCCCGCACCACCGCGGCCGCGACCGCGTCGCCGAACAGGCCGTCCGACAGCAGCGCGCCGATGTTGTCGTCGCTGGGCTGGTAACACAGCGAGCACAGCTCGCACGACACGATCAGCACGTTGCTGCCCGGGTAGGCGGTGCAGAAGTCGTGGGCCCGGTTGATCGCCGCGCCGCCCGCCGCGCAGCCCAGCTGGGCGATGGGCAGTTGCCGGGTGTCGGACCGGAATCCCATCTCGTTGATGAGCCAGGCGGTCAGCGACGGCATCATGAAGCCGGTGCACGACACATAGATGATCAGGTCGATGTCGGTCGCCGTCACGCCGGCGTTGGCCAGGGCCCGGTCGATCACCTCGGGGCAGCGCTTCTTCGCCTCGGCCTCGTAGATGCGGTTGCGTTCCTCGAAGCCGGGGTGGTGCAACGCCTTCTCGATCGGCTGGACGAGGTGCCGCTTGCGGACGCCGGTGTTGCGGATCAGCCGGAGCGCCAGGCCGAGCTGAGGTTTCCCGGCGTGCATCCGCTCCGCGAACTCGAGCGTCTGCTCCATGGTGATGACGAACTCCGGCACGCTCACCGCCGGTCTGCACAACGTTGGCATACCTGGTTCTCCCCGTTCTGTTTCGGTTGACGGAAGGTCTCTCATGGCCGGGCGGCACGCAGGATCCGGCGGGACAGCTCCACCCGTCGGACCTTCAAGGTGCCGGTGCGCGGCAGTTCGGCCTGGGGGATCTGGACCGGGTCGGCCAGCTGCGGGAACTCGGTCACCGCGGCCCGCCACCGCTGAGGGTCGAGCGGCTGATCGTCGTGGGTGCAGAGCACCGGCACCGGTTCGGCGTCCGGGCCGGGCACGACGGCGAGCTCGCTGAGCTCGGCCAGGCGGCCCAGCACCAGGTCCTCGACCTCGAGGATGCTGCGCACGCCGGGGATCATGTCGATCTCCCGGTCCAGCATGTGCAGACATCCGAGGCGGGTCCGGAACCCCACATCCCCCGTACGCCACCAGTCACCGAACCGGTTCTCGTCGTACCGGTCCTGCTCCCCGAAGTAGGTCTTGGCCAGGCCGACCCAGCCGACCTCGATGTACCCGGGATTCGCGGCCGACGGCGGACGGCCGTTGCGGCTCACCACGCGGACCTTGGCCGAACCCGGCATTGGGAACCCGACGCAGCGCCCGTCGGCCTGGTGGGCCGAGCGGCGGAAGTAGGGCCGTCCGACGGCCGGGCCGACCTCACTCTGGCCGTAGATCTGGAAGAACATCGGCGCCCGTCGCCGCGAGGCGTGCAGCAGCCGGCTCATCGTCCGGGGGTGGATCGCGTCGAACGTGCTGCTGAAGTACTTCACCGACGCGAACGGCCGGCGCGGGTCGTCGGTCAGGCACTCCCACTCCATCAACGAGTTCGGCAGCGCCTCGATGAACCCGGGCCGGTGTTCGAGCAACGACTGGGCGGTGCGCTCGGGGTCGGACTCCCGCAGCAGCAGCACCGGCATCTCCCGCAACAGGACCAGGGCCATGGCCGCGAACATCCGCGAATGCACGAACGAGATATGGATCGCGACGGTCTCCCGCTTGCGGTTGCGCATCATCGACAGCAGCCGCCACTGCGGGGTGAGCCGGGCGCCCATGGTCCGCGGGGTGTGCACCACCAGCTTCGGCAGCCCGGTGGTGCCGGAGGTGTGGGTGATCATCGCCGCGTCGTCCAGCGGCCGGGCGACCGGGGAGACACGCGGCGATCCGGCGAGATCAGCGAGCGACACCGTCCCCGGTCGGTCACCGGCAACGATGATCACGCGGTCGGTCCGGGTCGCGATCGCCTCCCCGGCGAGCGTGTCCAGAGTGGACCCGTCGGTCAGCAGGGACGGACGGGTCAACCGGCCGAGCAACGCACCCACCGTCGCGGCGTCCAGAGCGGGCGACAGCATCACCGGGACCGCACCGGCCCGCGACACCGCGACGGCGAGCACCCACACGTCGAAGTTGGCTGTCTTGTAGATCACGACGTGGTCGCCGGCCCGGACCCCGGCCGCCGCCAGCCGGCCGGTGAGGTCGTCGACGTGCGCGGCGAGCTGAGTGGCGGTGAACCGGCGGCCGGCCGCGGGCAGCACGTCCAGGTCGTGGTCGAGCACCAGCGGTGTGCCGGCGTTCTGGGCCGCGGCCAGCTCCGGCAGGATGCCGAGCTGCAGGCCCTCCCTGCGGATCGTTCGGTGGATCTCGGCGCTCTTCAAGCGGACCGCCTCCCTGGCGACTCTCCGTCGTGCATCCGGGTGGTCCCGACGGGGACCCGGAAGCACCCTTCGACGGAGTGTCGGCTGGGCGGCTTAAGCGCTGCCGACCAGCGGATTGGTGCCCACTTGGCAAGCGCCTCAGGCTCAGGCCGCGGGCGCGGCCTCGATGACGGGCGTGGACCGCACCTGGTCACCGCGCCGGTTGCGGACGACGGCCAGGCAGGACCGGAGCAGCGATCGGGGCACGGGGTCGCCGAGCCGGGACAGGGCCCGTTCGAAGACGTCCACCAGCTGCCGGTCGACCACACCGGAACCGACCGGCTGCCGGTGCAGCTCGCCGACGGCCGCGACCGCCGCCCGCACCAGCCGGGAGGCGTCCCGATCGGTCCCGGTCCCGTACGCCGCCAGCGCCTCCTGGACGGCCTCGACCAGGTTCGGCAGCCCGTCGTAGTGGTTCCCGGCCCGGCAGAGGGCCGTGCCCAGGCCCATCAGCAGCGGATAGCGGTCGCACTCACCCGACCCGGCCAGGTCGGCGGCGGCCATGGCCCGCTGCCAGAGCTCGGCCGCATCGTCGAAGGCCAGGTTGGCCGCGGCGATACCGGCGGCGGTCTCGGCGTGGGCCACCGCCCGGGCGGCGACCCCGGGGTCCAGTTCGGCGGCGGACAACCAGTGGTGGGCCGTCTCGGCGGCCAGGTCGGGATCGTCCGCCCAGGCCCGGGCCGCGGCCGCACCGATCCGCAGATGCCGGCGGACCCGGCGCAACCGTCCGGTCGTCTCGTACAGCACCTCGGAGATCGTCGGGTGGGTGAACCGGAACCAGCCCAGCCGCCGGTCGTCCTCGACCACCAGACCGGCCGCGACCGCGGCGTCCATGGCCTCCAGGGCGACCTCGATGTCGACCGCGGCCGCCTCGGCGATCACGGCGATGTCGAACTGGCGACCGGCGGTGGCCGCCACCGACAACAGCTCGGCGCTGCCGGCGGGCAGCCGGGCGACCCGTCGCAGGACGACGTCGCGCACCCGCACCGGCACCTCGTCCGAGCGGTGCTCGATCATCTCGCGCAGGAAGAACGGATTTCCCTCGGTACGCGACCAGAGCCCGTCCACCGTCCGGCGGCTGACCGGCCGGCCCAGGACGGCGCTGGTGAGCGCCTCGGCCTCGGCGGTGTCGAGGCCGCCCAGCTCGAGATGCGTCGACCCGGCGCGGGCCAGCGCCGGCAGCACCTCGGCCAGCCCGCCCGCCTCACCCGGCCGGTAGGACACGATCAGCAGCAACCGGCCCGCCCGCACCGATTCGGCCAGGTGGGCCAGCAACCGCAACGAGTCCGGATCGGCCCGGTGCAGGTGGTCGAACACCACCACCAGCGGCGTCACCCGGGACACGTCCAGCAGGTACCGGACGATGGCCTCGAACCTCGGCAGGGTGTCGGTGGCCACGAGCGGCCGGTTCTCCTCCCCGACCAGCTCGGCGATCGCGGGCGGCACCGGGTGCTGCGGGACCGCGGCGACGGCCGCGTGCAGAATCCGCTCCCACGGCCACAGGGCCGGCACCGCGACGTGTTCGGGGCAGGTGCCCCAGAGGACCGGCAGACCGGCCCCGACGGCGAAATGCCGCAGCAGGCTGGTCTTGCCGATCCCCGGCTCCCCCGACACGGTCATCACGCGCCCCTGGCCGGTCGTGGCGGCCGCGGCGGCGGCAGCGAGCCGTTGCAGCGAAGGCTCCCGGCCGACAAACGTCTCGGTGTCGGCGTCCGGAAGGAGCCGCACGGGATCCGGCCGCTGTTCCAGGAGCTCGTTGCGGAGGCTGACCAACGCCGGCCCCGGGTCGATGCCCACCTCGTCGGCCAGCCGCCGCTCGATGGTCTGCAGAACGGCCAGGGCGTCACTGTGCCGTCCGGTCCGGTGCAGTGTGCGGCTCAGCAGTTCCGCGCCGTACTCCCGCAGCGGATGGGCCCGGATCAGCGCCTCCAGGTCGGGCACGGCCACCTCGTGGGCGCCGAGATCCAGCAGCGTCGCGCAGCGCGCTTCGACGACCGACAGGCGCAACTCGGTCAGGCGTTCGACCTCGGGGACCACGTGGGCGAGCCCGGCCACTTCGGCGAAGGCCTGACCGCGCCACAACGCCAGCGCGGCGTCGAACTCCTCGAGCGCGCGGTGCGGCTCACCCCGGTCCCGTTCCCGCCAGCCGGCCGAGGCGTGCTCACCGAAGCGCCGGGCGTCGACCCCGACCACCCGCCCGTCCAGCAGATAACCGCCGGGACAGGTCCGCAGCACCGCCGCCGGCGTCCGCGGCATCCGCTCCGGCTCCAGTGCCCGGCGCAGGTTGGCCACATAGGCCTGGAGCGAGGTCATCGCCGACGGCGGGGGGTTCCCGCCCCACAGCGTCTGCAGAATCAGATCGACGTCGACCGGCTGACCGATCCGGCTCACCAGCAGCGCGAGCAGGGCCCGCTGCTTAGGTGTTCCCAGGTTGGCGGGCCGCCCGGACACCATTGCCTCAATCGGCCCCAGAACCTGGAATTCCACGAACGCTACATCGATGCCGGTCATGTCGAGCGCACATTAAAGAATTGAATGTGAAGCCACATCTCAGGCCCCTTTCCCGATGGGCACAGAGGCTGCTTTCAAGAGCAGGACGCGACTCTACCTGCGCCGCCGGCTCCGCCGCGACCCCACGTTCAGGCAATACAGAAGACCGACAACCCAATGGCGACGGACGCCCAGGACCATTTAGGATTAATGGGCCCCGCCTGTGATTGCACCGCGACCGCCAGGAAAGGACATTCGTGTTCGTTGCCTATGTCACGCTCAACATCGCCGCCGCGGTGTTCACCGCCATTGCCTCCTTCACCTACCTGATCAACCACTCCTATCCCCGGGCGCAGATGGAGATGAAGCGCCTGCCGATGTCGTGGATGCCGCGCCTCGGCGCGGTGCTGGCGGCCGGGTCGATCGGCCTGCTGGTCGGGTTCGCGGTACACGTGATCGGCACGCTGGCCTCGCTCGGCCTGGTGCTCTATTTCATCGGGGCGTTCATCGCCCACATGCGCGTGGGCTCGCGCAATCTCGCCGGCTGGGCCATCTTCTTCGCCACGACCGTGGCGACCTTCGTGGTGAACCTGCTCTACCACGGCATCTGGTGACGCGGTCACATCGTGCGCGTGCGGTATGCCCGCCCGGGTGAGACCTTCTTCGCCGGCACGGCCCCAACATCGACTGCCTGACGTCGGGGCCGCCTGATCCGGGCCTGGCGTGTGCGGCGGGCTCTCAGGACGGCTCGGCGCCGTCCCGGATGCGTCGGAGCAGGGTCTCCGCCGCGGCCAGCCCGAGCGGCTGGCCGACCTCACGGTGAACCGCGATCGCCTCCTCACAGGTGCGTGCGGCGGCCTCGGTGTCGCCCTCGTCCAGTTCGATCGCCGCCCGCCGCCGCAGGGTGGTCCCCCGGTGCAGGGCGAACCCGCTCCGCTCGATCCGGACGAGGGCCTCCTCGACGCACTTGCGGGCCGCCGGCAGGACGCCGAGCTCACGTTCGGCCGCGGCCAGCTGCTGCAACGCCTCGATCTCACCGTTGAGGTAACCCATCTCGGACGACAGGCTGCGCGCCTGGAGAAGGCTGCGACGCGCGGCCGACATCTCGCCTCGCGCCCGCTGGGACGCACCGAGGGCGTTGAGGGCTTCCGCCTCGGTGCGGCGATGATTGATCATGCGGGCGAGCTCGACCGCTTCTTGGGCGAAGCGATGGGCCTCACCGGCCTCGCCGAGATCAAGATGCGCGCCCGCGATGACGACCGCCGTGCGGGCCTCACCGAACCGGGATCCGATGCGCCCGAACTGCGCCTTCGTGCTGGCCAGTTGCTGGAGGGCGTCGTGGGACCGGCCCTGCTGGCGATAGGTGCACGCGAGTTCCAGACGGATCCCGGCCGAGGTGTATTCGGGACCGACCGGGACCTCCGACCCGACCGCGGAGGTCAGCAGTTGCACGCTGCGGGCGAGGTCTCCCCGGTAGCGGTGGGCGATACCGAGGCCGTGCACGGCGCCGACCTCGTAGAAGGTCGAGACCGGTTCGGTGTTCAGCTCCCGGATCCGTTCGAAGCATCGCACCGCGACGTCGAGCTGACCCAGCCACAACGCGGCCATACCGAGCGCATTCTCGCAGACCACCTGGTATTGCCGGTCGCCCATCTTCCGGTAGAGGAGGGACGCCCGTTCCAGGTGGTCGATGCCCAGCTGCTGACGCCCCGCGGTGATGTACGCGTGCCCGAGGCTGAGCCGCATGATGGCCTCGCCCTGTTCGTCGTCGGCCCGGATCGCCGCCTTGAGGCCGAGCCGGGTCACGGCGATCCACTCGGTGTACCGCTCGGTCAGGGCCAGCGGTGCGGTCATCGCGTCACCGAGCTGCCAGGCTGACGAGAGCGGGCCCGAGGTGGCCGCGTACGCGATCGCGGCGTGCAGGTTGTCCCGCTCGTCGTCGAGCCAGGCGATCGCCTGGTTGCGATCGGTGAACTGCGGAGGTGGCACCACAGTGGTGCTCTGCGGCAGCGTCGGTGACGGGCGGTGCGGCTCGATGGAGCGGGACGCCGTGGTGGTCGCGTACGCGTAGAAATCGAGGACCCGGCGGGCCGCGGACTCCTGCTCCGAGTCGGGTTCGTCCGACTCGCAGAGTTGAGCGGCATAGACCCGCAGCAGGTCGTGCACCCGGAACCGGGCGTCGCCGGACTCGATCAGGTTGGCCGCGGCCAGGCTGCCGAGCATGGCCGCGGCCCGCTCCGGAGCGTTCATCAGGGCCGCCGCCACCGGCACGGTGAAGGTCGGGCCCGGAATCAGCGACAGCAACCGGAACCACCGCTGCTGCTCGGCGGAGAGCGCACGGTACGAGTGCTCGAACGTAGCCCGTACGGCGCTCTGCTGGTCGTCGTCGAGCGAGAAGACCGAGAGCCGGTCGTCGCCCTCGAGCTCGGCCACGTAGTCGGCGATCGGCTCGTACATCCGGCCGGCCACCATCGCACCGGCGATGCGGAGAGCGAGCGGCAGATTTCCGCACAGCATGGCCAGACGCCGGACGGCGGCCGGCTCGGCCGCCACCCGCTCGGCCCCGATCAGCTGGACCAGCAGTTCTTCGGCCGCTTCCTCACTGAGCGGTTCCAGAGTGAACGGCCGGCCGCCCTGCATCGCGATCAGCCCCTGCATCTGGGACCGGCTGGTGATCAGGACCGCGCAGCGGTTGGTGGCCGGTAACAGCGGGCGGACCTGTTCCGGGTTGCGGGCGTTGTCGAGCACGATCAGCACCCGCTTGTCGGCGAGCAGGGACCGGTAGAGCATGACCTGCTCGTCGAGATCGAGCGGAATGGCGTCGGTGGCCGCGCCCAGGCCCCGCAGGAACCGGGGCAGCAGCTCGCCCGGTTTCATGGTCGGACCGCTCCCGTAACCGCGCAGGTCGGCGAAGAGCTGCCCGTCGGGGAACTGCTCGCGGATCGCATGCGCGACGCGCACCGCCAACGCGGTCTTGCCGACCGCCGGCATCCCCGAGAGCACCACGATCGGCGGCGAGGCGGCCTCCCGGCCGGGCAGGAGGAGCTCGGTCACCGACGACACCAGGGACCGCCGCCCGACGAAGTCGGCGACGTCGGAGGGCAGCTGCGACGGCGCCACCGCCGGCCCGGGAGCGGCCATCGGCGGCGCGGGCGGCGCCGGCCGAGCGGCCGCTCCGGGGCCGGCGAGCGTCGGATCACGGTCCAGAACCCGCTGGTAGAGCTGCTGCAGCTCATGACCGGGATCGATTCCGGTCTCCTCGGCCAGGACGGTCCGGGCCTGGTGGTAGGTCGCCAGGGCGTCGGCGTTGCGACCGTCGCGGTAGAGGGCGACGATCAGCTGGGACCAGAAGCCCTCGTGCAGCGGGTATTCTCCGGTGAGTTTTCGCAGCTCACTGATCACCTGGGTGTGGGCGCCGCTACGCAGGACGGCGTCGATCCGCTGCTCGACGGCGGCGAGCCTCTCCTCGATCAGGCCGCTGAGCTCGTAACGCTGGAGGTATTCGGACTGCACATCGGCCAGCGGCGCCCCCCGCCACAGCGCCAGCGCCTGCCGCAGCGTCTCCGATTCGGCGGCCGGGTCTTCGGTGGGCTGCCGCCGCGCCTCGGTGACCAGCGCCCGGAAGCGGAACAGATCGACCTGCTGAGGGTCGATCATCAACCGGTAACCGCCGGGCGTGGTCTCGATCGCCTCCTCGCCCAGCACACCGCGCAGCCGGCGGACGTAGTTGTGCACCGCCGCCTTCGGATCGGCGGGTGGCTCATCACCCCAGATCGCGGCGTAGAGCTCGACCAGCGAACATACGCGTCCGGCCCGGAGGACCAGCGACGCGACCAGCGCACGCTGCTTCGGGGCCTTGACGGCGACCAGTTCCCCGGCGGCGCGGATCTCGAGTGGACCGAGCACGCCGAACGTCAAGTCCATACGACTCGCACAATCAATCCCCCGTTAATAATGCATTTATCGAAAGTGGACGGTTAACCCCATCACTGTACTGAACGGCCGCACGCCGCCGGGTCCACGCTGACAATTCGCCCCCCATGCCACCGAACCGGACTATCTCCTACCGAGACAGTAGGCGATAGCGGCGCGATAGCGGTCTGATCCGGGTGGTGAGCGAAGCTCGTTCAGAACATGAGACCGACCGGCGCGGGCGGGGGCGCCCAGGGCCGGGGCATGCACACGACCACGGGGGATTGAATCGATGCATGAGCGGGAATTGCGGGCATTCGTCGCAATAGTCGAAGCAGGCCGCATGGACCACGCCGCCACCTCACTCGGCTACTCACAACCCGCGATCAGCTACCAGATCAAGTGCCTGGAGCAGCAGCTCGGCACGCGTCTGTTCTTCCGGCACCCGGACGGCGCCCAGCTGACCCCGGAGGGCGCGATGGTCCTGCCGTCGGCCCGGGCGGTCCTGGCCCTGCTGGACGGGATCAAGGAGCTGACCGGGCGGGCCGATCGCAGCACCGCACCCGTCGAGCACCTGCGGGTGGCCGGATGACCCGGGCCGCAACCCCGCTCGCCGGCGCGGCGACCGGGCAGTTCGACGTACGCGCCCTGGTCGGGTCCTTCGAGCCGGCACTGACCGCGCAGATCCGCACCACCCTGGCCGAGGTCGAGGCCGAGCTCCGCCGGCGCATCAGCGACACCCCCGACCCCTGGCTGAACGAGGCGGCCGGCCACTTGATCAGGGCGGGCGGCAAGCGCCTGCGACCCCTTCTCGTCACCCTCGCCGCGCACACCGGCCGCCCGGACCAGCGAAAGGTGGTGTGCGCGGCCGTCGCGGCGGAACTGGTGCACGTGGCCACGCTCTACCACGACGACGTGATGGACTCCGCGACGATCCGCCACGGTGTGCCGAGCGCGAACAGCCTGTGGGGCAACCGGCTGGCGGTGCTGATCGGCAACCACCTGCTGGGCATCGCCGCCTCGACCGGCCTCGAGATCAGCACCGATTTTGTACGCCGCCAGGGCTTGACGCTGACCCGCCTGGTGCGCGGGCAGGCCACCGAGGGCGCGTCGCCGCGGCGCGGCGAGAGCCCGGCCGAGCAATATCTGCGCGTGGCCTCGGACAAGTCCGCGGCCCTGTTCGCCTTCGCTGCCTGGGCCGGCGCCGTGTGTGGCGAGACCGGCGAACGGACGGCCGCCGGCCTGGCCGGGTTCGGCGAAGCACTCGGTGTGGCCTTCCAGATCTCGGACGACCTGCTCGACATCGTCGCGGACACGGCCGACTTCGGAAAGACCCGCGGGATCGACCTTCAGCAGGGGGTCCGGACGCTACCGATCCTGCGCGCCCTGGCCGCCGGGGACAGCCACGCCGACCGGCTCGCCGAGATCCTGTCGGCCGGCGCGGTCAGCGACCCGGGCCTGCGCCAGGAGGCTCTCCGCCTGCTGCGCTCGTCACCGGCGCTGGAGCAGACGTACGACGATCTGCGGAGGCACGCGGCCGAGGCGGAACGCAGCCTGGCCGACGTGCCGGACGGTCCGGCTCGCGACGCTCTCTTGTCGGTGTGCAACTTCGTGGTACGACGCACGTACTGAGAGTGATACACACCACACAAACGCGACAGTTACGGCCTTGACGGCCGCCCCGCCCACCGGCGCCGCCGTTTCGAAGAATCGAATACCGCCAGTTGAGCGCTGCCCCATAGCGCTTTTCGTCGGCACTCAACCACGGGCCGCCCGCCTTGCCGGGCGGCCCGCAATCGTGTGCAGGCTGTTGCCAAGGCCACCCCGAAACAATTAGCCTGCCGAGCGGCGAGATTGACTTGCTTGACTCGGTCGCCCGAAGCGGCCCATCTACCACGGGGGAGCAAGAAATGACCTGCGTAAATACGTAAGATTTTTGACACATCCAAAAACTTCGGCCACTTCTGGGGCGAGGCCGAACCAGGATCCACGCTGACGCGGAGACGACGCTCCGAGGTCAGCGTGCGACGAAACGTGCGCGACTTGCCCGGCAAAGTGGACTTTTCCCTCCGTTTGCCGCCTCGGCCAGTCGAGCCGGGCCGACGCTCTCTCGCCCGTCGCGCCCGCTCATCCGCTGGCCGCCCCGACAGCGAAGCTTGGAACAGATGACATCACCCGAGGTCTACCGTGTCCGCGCCCAAGCACTCTCCGACTATGAAGTCGCGTTCGTCGACGACATTCTCGATCCCGCAGGTTCAGATCTCTTACGGTGCGGAAACCGTACGGAATTCCGTTCCCGACGACGAATTGCCGTGCTCGACGAAAATGTGAACGCCTTACACGGTTCGCGAATCCGCGAGTATTTCGAGCGGCACGGTCTGGAATGCCAATACGTGGTGCTCCCCGCCGGTGAGCCGGCCAAGGTCATGGACACCGTGCTCGCCGTGGTCGCCGAGTTCGACCGCTTCGGACTCGACCGGCGCCGCGAACCGGTCATCACGTTCGGCGGCGGAGCCCTGCTCGATCTGGTCGGCGTCGCCACCTCGATGTACCGGCGGGGCGTCCCGCACGTCCGGGTCCCGACCACCCTGCTCGGGCAGGTCGACGCGGCCATCGGCGCCAAGACCGCCGTCAACCACGGCGCTTACAAGAACCGCCTGGGCACCTTCCAGCAGCCGGCCGGCGTCCTGATCGACCGCCGGTTCCTGGCCACACTCGACGAACGGCACCTGCGCAACGGCATGGCCGAGATCGTCAAACTCGCTGTGGTACGCGACGAGCAGCTCTTCGAACTGCTGGAGGAGTACGGCGAACTCCTGATCGAGGAGAAGTTCCAGGGCTCCTCCCCCACCGGCGATCGGGTGGCCCGGCTGGTGCTCCAGCGGGCCGTGCACGGCATGCTCGCCGAGCTCGAGCCGAACCTGTGGGAGCACGACCTGGACCGCCTGGTCGACTTCGGTCACTCGGTCGGGCCCGCGCTCGAGATGCGCGCCCGCGGAGACCTTCTGCACGGAGAGTCCGTCGCGGTCGACATCGCCCTCTTCACCACCTTGGCGGCCGGTCGCGGGTTGCTGGCCGACAAGGCCGAGCGGCGGATCCTGGACCTGCTGGAGCGGCTCGCCCTGCCCACCGGCCACGACCTGCTCGACGACGAGCTGCTCCGGCGGGCGATGGCCGACACGGTGCGCCACCGGGACGGACGTCAGCGCCTGCCGGTACCGGTCGGCATCGGCACCGCCGTCTTCCTGAACGATGTCTCCGAAGAGGAGCTGCGCCGGGCAGTGCGGCAGCGGCGGTGCGAGGCGGTGCCGACATGATCGTCGCCGACGCGGCCGCACCGGCCGAGGTCCACGACGTCCACGGCGCCGCGGGCGTGTCCTGGTGGAAGTGCTTCGCCCGCGGGTCCGAGCTGGCCGGCGCGTGGGAGGCGGTCGAGTGGGCCCGCCTGCCTCCGGGCGGCCTCAGCGGGGAACACCTGCACACCCGGACCGAAGAGGTCTACATCGTCCTGACCGGGCACGGCGAGATCATCCTGAACGGCCGGCACACCCGGGTCGGCCCGGGCGACGTGGTGCTGACCGGGCTCGGCACCCGGCACGGCCTGCTCAATACCGGCCCGGAGCCGCTGAGCTGGCTCGTCGTGGAACTGCTGGGCCCGGCGACGGCCGCCGTGTTCGGACGGGGGCCGGCGCGAGCGGAGAGGAACGAGGCGATGAGCGCAGCCAGAGTGTTCCATCTGGGGGAACCGGGCGAGATCGATCCCCGGTCCGTCCTGACCGGTCCGCTGCAGCGGATCGCCCGGCAGCGGCTCGCGCCCGGGCAGTCCGACACGGTGGGGGCCGAGGGTCGCGAGCTGACCTATTTCGTCATCGACGGCTCCGGCCGCGCAACCTCCGGTACGGCCTCGGCCGCGCTCGCCCCGGAGGTGTCGCTGACCCTGCCGCTGGGGACCGGCGCCACCCTCACCGCGGGACCGGACGGTCTCGAACTGTACGTGCTGGAACTACTGGTGACCGGAGGGGAGCCGGAATGATCGTCACCACGGGGGACGCCCCGGCCGGGCTGACCGCGGATCCGGGACACACCCGGCTCGTGCGCTGCCTGGCCCGGCGGGGCATGCTGCACAGCGAATGCCAGGCGATCGACCATCTGCGACTGAGCACGGGCGACCACCTCGAGCTCGCCGAGGCCGACGGGCACGAGACGGCCTGGGTGATCTGCCGGGGACGGGCCGGCCTGACCGGCGAGAGCGACGAACTGAGGGCCGGGCACGTGATCCTGGTGCCCGCCGGTGACCGGCCCGCCCTCAGTGTGCTCGACGGCCCGCTGGACCTGCTCCGGATCGCCGTGGTGGACCGGGAGACGGCCCGGATGCTGCCGGCGAGGCGGCCGGTCGCGTGACCAGCACCCAGCAGCTGAGCCTTCAGCCCGTCGCGGATGGCTGGCCGGACGGGTCGATGACGGCGACCGCACTGGTGGGCCCGCACCGGCTGGAACAGATCCGGTTGCCGATACCACGGCCGGTTCCCGGTGAGGTCCTGGTCCGTCCGCACTACGTCGGACTCTGCGGCACCGACCTGGAGCTCTTCGAGGGGACGTCCGGCTATCTGCGGACGGGCCGGGCCGGTTACCCGCACGTCTTCGGGCACGAGTGGTGGGGCGAGGTGGTGGCCACCGCCGGGGACGTGTCCCACCTCGCGCCGGGAGACCAGGTCGTCGGGCAGACGATGATCCCCTGCGGCGGATGTGGGACCTGCGCGCGTGGCCGCCGGCAACAGTGCCGGCGCATGCGCGAGGTCGGTCTCTACGGGCAACCCGGCGCCGCGGCCGGCTACATCCGTCTTCCCGGCCACGCCCTGCACCGGATCCCGCCCCGGATCGCCCAGCCGTGGACGACACTGGTCGAGCCTGCGGTCACCGTCGCCGAGGCCCTGGCCCGGGCGTCGGCCGGACCGGCGGACCGGGTGGCGGTGCTCGGCACCGGCACGATCGGGCTGCTCGCGGTGCAGCTGGCGCGGCGGGCGACCGCGACGGTGACCGCCGTCGGAGTGGAACCGGCCGGGCTGGCCGCGGCCGAACGGTACGGCGCCCTCTCCGTGTCCACCGGAGCCGCCGTTCCCGGGTTCTCCCTGGTGATCGAGGCGTCCGGCGCGCCCGCGGCGTTCCGGCAGGCCCTCGAGCTCACCGAGCCGGGCGGGCGGGTAGCAGTGGTCGGGGTGGCCTACGAGGCGGTGGCCGTCACCCCGGCCGACGTGGCGCTGCGCGGCCTGTCGGTGCTGGGCATCCAGCACGGCATCAACCACTATCCGGACGTCATCCAGCTCTTCGCCGACGGTGTCCTCGATGGTGCCGGACTGCTCGCGGCGGCCGTGCCGGTGGACCGGTGCGCCGAGGCCTTCGCCCGGCTGGCCGGCGACCGCGGTGCCCGGCCGAAGGTCGTTCTGGATCTCACCGCGCCGGGTGGACCGGAATGAAGCGACCGGAGCGGGTGAACGACCGCACCGGGCGGCTGACCGGTCGCCACGGCCGGGTGGACCTGATCGAGCTGTCCCCCGGTCAGGCCGTCCCGGAGGCCGTCGAGGGCATGGAGTCGGCCGTGGTCGTCCTGACCGGCCGGCTGTCCGGGCTGGAAGCGGGCGCCGCCCGGTTCGTCCGGCCCGGTGACCGCGCCGGTCTCGTGGCCGACCCGGACGGTGCGCGGGCGCTCGTGGTCCAGGCCCGGCCGGCACCGGAGAGCGGGCGGGCCTCGTCGGACCTGCTCGACGCCGGCGGCGGCTTCGCCGACATGCGGGTGCGGTGGCTGGTCGGTGCGGGTCCCTCGGGCAGCACCGCCCTGGTCGTGGCCACCTCGACGTTCGCGGCGGACGGACGGCACGAACTGCACCGGCACGCCTCGGCCGAGGAGTTCTTCCTGGTCGTCGAGGGCAGCGGCGAGCATCTGACCGAGTTCGGCCCGGTCCGGCTCGGTCCCGGCGACGCGGTTCTGGTGCCCGAAGGTGAGTGGCACGGCTACCGGACCGATCCGGGTGTCACCACTCGGACCATCTACGGCTATCTCGGGGCGGCGAGCCTCGACGACGCGGGATACGAGGTGCGCACGTGACGAATCCGATCGTGATCGTGACCGGTGCCAGCTCCGGTATCGGCAAGGCCACCGCGCTCTACCTGGCCGGGCAGGGCTTCGACGTCGGCGTGGGCTACCGGACGAACCGGGTCGCGGCCGACGAGGTCGTCGCATCCGTCCGGGCCGCCGGGCAGCGCGCCGTGCCGTTCGCCCTGGAGCACCGGGAACCGGCCGCGGCCGCGGCCGCGATCAGCCGTACGGCCGAGGAGCTCGGCGGCCTGGATGCCTTCGTCAACAACGCCGCGGTGAACCGCCGGTCGAACTTCCTCGACGAGACGCTCGACGGCTGGACCGAGCTGCTCACGGTGGATCTCACCGGTCCGTTCGCCTGTGCCCAGGCCGCCGCGCGGACGATGGTGGCGCAGGGGCGCGGGGGCCGCATCGTCAACGTCACGTCGGTGCACGACGCCGTGCCCATCCGCGGCGGCTCGGCCTACTGCGCCGCCAAGGGCGGGCTTCTGCAACTGACCCGGGTGATGGCGCTGGAACTGGCCGGGCACGGCATCAGCGTCAACGCGGTCGGCCCGGGCGAGACCGCGACGCCGATGAACGGTGTTCCCGACGACGTCGACGCGACCGAGATCAACCGGCCCGCGATCCCGGCCGGACGGCCCGGCCGGGCCCGGGAGGTGGCCGCTCTCGTGGCCCACCTGCTGCATCCCGACGCCGCCTACATCACCGGCGCCACCCTGACCATCGACGGCGGACTGACCCTGATGAGCGCCATTCCCAACCAGGAGTACGCGAATGTCCTCTGAGACACAGAATCCGATCGGCCTTCCCGGCGCCCGCGCGGTGCACCACGTCGCATACACGGTGCCCGACCTCGCTCAGGCGGTCCGGTTCTTCGTCGAGGTGATCGGGGCCGAACTGGTTTATCAGCTCGACCGGGTGGACGACCCGGACGGCAGCGGCTGGATGACCCGGAAGCTGGGTGTGCACCCCGACGCGGTCGCCCGCATCGCGATGCTCCGGCTGGGCCCGGTCAGCAATCTCGAGCTGTTCGAGTACGACTCCCCCGACCAGCGGCAGACACTGCCCCGCAACAGCGACTGGGGCGGTCACCACCTGGCCATCCACGTCGACGACGTGGATCTGGCCGTGGCCTTCCTGGAACAGCAGCCGGGAGTGACGATCCTCGGTAAGCCGGAGACCATCGAGGACGGCCCGATCGCCGGCGACCGGTGGGTCTACTTCACCACGCCGTGGGGCATGCACCTGGAACTGATCAACCTGCCGGCCGGCGCTCCCTTCGAGGCCGGGACCGACGCCCGGCTCTACCAACCGGACCGGCCCTGGACCAACCGATGAGCGCCACGCGTGACCTCGTCCTGCTGATCCGGCTCGGCCGGCCGAAGTTCCTGCTGGAGAGCGTGCTGACCGTGACCTGCGGCATCGCCGTGGTGGTCTACCTGGGGCATCCCTTCCTGATCGGTCCGTGGCTGGTGGCCCAGGCGTTCGTGTCCACCACCCACCTGATGACCCAGTACTGCAACGAGTACTTCGACCTCGAGGCGGACAGCGCGCACACCGGCCCGACCGCCTGGACCGGGGGCAGTCAGGTGCTCGCGCAGGGTCTGCTGCCGGCCCGGGTCAGCCTGTCCGCGGCCTTCGTGCTGCTGTTCGTCTCGATCGCCCAGGTCGCGTTCATGCCGACGCCGGCCACCCGGCTCCTCTGCGTGGCGATCGTGGCCCTGGCCTGGTTCTACACCGCGCCGCCGATCCGCCTGAACTACCGCGCGGCCGGCGAGGTGACCACCGCGGCCGTGCTGACCGTCCTGTGCCCCGCCCTCGCCTGTCTGCTGCAGATCGGCACGCTGCCGCCGCTGCTGCTCGCCGTCACCGCCTTCCTGTTCCTGGTGATGACCGCCCGGATGATGGTGATGAACTTCTGCGACCGGGAATCGGACCGGTCGGTCGGCAAACTGACCCTGCCGAACACCCTCGGCCCCGGACGCGCGGCCTGGCTCTTCACCGGACTGCAGGTCGCCGCTTACCTGGTTCTCGCCGTGGTCACCGTGACCGGAACTGTGCCGCTGCTCGCCGGCCTCGTGCTGCTCGCGACCGCGCCGATGGCCGTCCTGCTCTGTCGCAAGCTGTTGCGGGACCCGCCCTCGGCCGACGACCCGGTGCAGGCCAACCGCATCGCGCGCAGTGCGACGGTGCACGCCGCGGCCACCGGCTATCTGGTTCCGGCCGGGCTGCTGGCCGCGGCCGCGGCGCGGTACGGACTGACCGCGGCCGTCGTCGGTGGCCTTCTGCCCGTGCTGTTCTACACCGTCCTGTTCGTATGGCAACGCCTCAGCGAACACTTCGCCGAGCGAGCCCGGCCGATGCCCGAGGTGTCCCACACGTGAGCATGATGACCCTGGGGGCTGAGCTGCCGCCGGTGATGGATCCCCGCCAGAATGCCGACGCACTGGTACCGACCGTCGCCTTCGCGATCGTCGGCATCTGCACGTTCGCGGTCTACATCATGATGCTGCGCCTCGAGATCAAGGAGAAGGTGCCGGCCATCCCGGTCCTCGCGGTCTGCGCGAACGTCGCCTGGGAGATCACGTACGCGTTCATCTACCCGATCTACCCGCAGATGCGGATCACGCTCTACTTCTGGTTGCCGCTCAACCTGGTGATCCTCTACCTGGCCGTCCGGTCCGGCCGCCGCGACTTCCCCTCGCTGTCCGGCCGGGGATACGCCTGGACGATCGCCGGCTGGAGCCTGTTCGCCCTGACCTTCATGCCGCTGGCGACCCGGGAGTTCGACGACGAACTGGGCGTCTACACCACGGTGTTCGTCGTCGTCTTCATGGAGGCGATGTTCATCAAGATGCTGCTGACCCGCGGATCCACGGCGGGCCAGACCATGTACATCGCCATCCTCAAGATGGTCGTGGACGTCTCGGGCGGGATCGGGCTGATCATCTTCTACCCGGACCGCTGGTTGCTCCACCAGATGATCGTGGCCGAGGTGATCCTCGACCTGACCTACATAGTCCTCCTCCACCGGCGGTTCCGAGCGGAGGGTGTCTCGCCGTGGCGGAAGATCTGACCTCCCGGCGGGCGCTGGTCCTCGGCGCGGGCATGGCCGGCAGCACCACCGCGGCCGCCCTGACACCGTTCTTCGACCGCGTCACCCTGGTCGAACGCGACCACATCACCGGCTCGGCCACCGACCGGCGGCCCGGTCTGCCGCAGGCCGCCCACGCGCACCTGCTCCTCGGTTCCGGCGCCCGCTGGATCGATACGCTCCTGCCGGGCACCACGGCGGCTCTGGTGGCGGCCGGTGCCCACCGGCTCAGCATGCCGGCGCAGGTGCACACCCTCAGCCCGCACGGCTGGCTGCCCCCGATTCCGGAGGCCCAGTTCCTGCTCAGCGCCACCCGGTCGCTCATCGACTCGGTGGTCCGGGAGCGGCTGCGGACCGACGGGAAGATCGAACTACGGGCCGGTACGGAGGTGGTGGGGCTCATCGGCGACGCCACCCGGGTCAGAGGGGCCCGGCTGCGCGACCGCACCACCGGAGCCGTCCGCGAGGAACCGGCCACATTGGTCGTCGACGCGACCGGGGCCACCTCGGCCGTGACCGCGTGGCTGGCCGAGCTGGGCACCACACCGGTACCGACGACAGTCGTGGACGCCGGGGTCGGATACGCCACCCGCGCCCTGCGCCTTCCCGACGCCTGGCGGCAGTTCGGAGCGATCTACCTCCAGGCCGACCCGGCCGGCACCGGCCGCGGAGGCGTGCTGCTGCCGGTCGAGGACGATCGCTGGCTGCTCAGCCTGTCCGGCGTACGGGGGCAGAACCCGCCGACCGACGAACCCGGTTTCGACGCCTTCACCGCCGGGCTGCGGCACCCGGTTCTGGCCGAGGCGCTGGCCCAGGCCATCCCGCTCGGCCCGATCCGGGGATTCCGCAAGCTGGCCAACCGGTGGCGGCACTTCGAGCGGCGGGGCTTCGGCCCGGACGGCCTGGTGGTGCTCGGCGACGCGACCCGCTCGTTCAACCCGGCCTACGGGCACGGCATGTCGGTGGCCGCCCAGTCCGCAACCGTCGTCCGGACGGTTCTGACCCGCGACGCGTCGGCGCCGGATCTGGCCGCCCGCCTCCAGCGGGCCGTGGCCCGGTGCGCCGCCGACGCCTGGGCGTTCGCCTCCGGGCAGGACGCCCGCTATCTCACGGAAGCGCCGCCCGGGCCGGGGCTGCGGCTCCAACGGTGGTACATGGACCGGCTCGGCCGGGCGGCCGTGCACCGCACCGCCGTCACCCGGACTCTGCTCAAGTCCTACACCCTCGACGCGCCGGCCGGCCGGTTGCTGGCTCCCCGAGTTCTCGGGCAGGTGCTGACCGTCACCACCGGTCCGCCCCCGCCCTCGCCGTTCCCGCCGGAAGTGCTGCCGCAGCGCCTCCCTCCCGGCTCCGCCACCGAAAGGACCGCACCATGAGTTACGGCGTAAGCCGTCCCGTACGCGCCCTGGCCGTGCCCGCCGTAGTCGCACTGCTCGCGGCCGGATGCACGGCGGAGCCGACGAGCAGCGGTTCCACCACGCCGAAGCGGGGCGGCACGCTGACGATCGCCACCGACACCGACCCGGGCTGCCTGGACCCGCAGCAGTCGCCCGCGGCCGCGGCTCTGCTCACCGGCCGCGGCGTGGTCGACTCGCTGGTGGCGCAGGATCCCACCGGCGGTGCGCTGGTCCCGTGGCTGGCCGAGTCGTGGACGGTGGATCAGCGCGCTACCGCCTTCACCTTCAAGCTGCGGACCGGCGCGACCTTCAGCGACGGGTCACCGGTCGACGCGGCCGCGGTCAAGGCGAACTTCGACCGGATCGTCGACCCGGCCACCAAGTCGCTGCTGGCCGCCGGCCTGCTGGCCGGCTACACCGGCACCACCGTGTCCGACGAACGGACCGTGGTGGTGCGCTTCGGCCAGCCGAACGCGGGCTTCCTCCAGGCCGCGTCCACCGCGTTCCTCGGCCTCCAGGCCCCGGCGTCGTTCGCCGCCGGGCCGGCGAGCACGTGCCGCGCGGTCGTGGGCAGCGGCCCCTTCACCGTGGCCGACTACGTGCCCCAGCAACAGGTGGTCCTGGCCCGCCGGGCCGGTTACCGGTGGGCGCCGAAGTTCGCCGCCCATCAGGACGACGCGTACCTGGAGAAGGTGGTCGTCACGATCGCCTCGGACAACGGGGTGCGCAGTGGCAGCCTGCGCAGCGGGCAGGTCGACGCGGCCGGCGCGGTCTCCCCGCGCGACGCCGCCGCGCTCGACCAGGACGGTTTTCCGGTGCACAAACGTGAGCAGGCCGGCATCGCCTACAGCCTGTTCGTCAACAGCGCCAAGGAACCCTGGAACGACGTCGCTCTGCGCCGGGCGGTGAGCCGGGCGATCGACCCGGCGCTGATCGTCAAGACCCTCTACCAGGACCGGTACGCCCCGGCCGGCAGCGTCCTGACGCCGACCACACCGGATTACGTGGCGACCGCGCAGCCGGCCTCGGCGGCCGAGGCGGCCCGGCTGCTCGACGCGGCCGGCTGGGTGGCGGGCCCGGGCGGCATCCGTTCGAAGAACGGCCAACGGCTGTCCCTGCGCTGGAGTTACGTGGCACCGGCCCGCGAACAGCGCGACCTGCTGGCTCAGCTGGTGCAGCAGCAGCTCAAAGCGGTCGGCGTGGAGGTGGTCCTGGAACCGGCGCCGGTCGGTGACGTGATCGCCAAACAGAGCAAGGGCGACTGGGAGATGAGCGACATCAGCTTCCTGCGCGCCGACGCGGACGTGATGCGTACGGTCCTGCAGTCGTCGGCCGGAGGCCGGCCCCCGGTCGTCGCGGACCAGGCACTCGCCCGCGACCTGGCGGCCGGGGCGGCGACCACCGAACCGGAGGCTCGCCGGAACAGCTATCACGAGGCCCAGCAACGGATCGCCGACCAGGCCCTGGCCATTCCCGTCTACAACCCGACCTACCTGTTGGCGGTGAACAAGAGCGTGCGCGGGGCCGGATTCGACGCGCAGGGATTGCCGCAGTTCTACGACACCTGGGTGGATCGGTAGATGTGGCGGACCCGGCCGGGCGACCGGTCCGGGATCCGGTGGCGGATGTTGCGTCGCCGGTTGCTCTCGGCGGTGCCGGTGCTGCTCGGGGTGGTGACCGTGGCCTTCGGCATCGTGCACATGATCCCGGGCGACCCGGTGCAGATCATGCTGGGCACCGGCGGCGCCTTCGTCGATCCGGAGCGGGAGGCGGTGCTGCGCCACGAGCTGCGTCTGGACCGCCCCCTGCCGGATCAGTACCTGGCCTTCCTGGCGGCGCTGCTGCGGGGTGACCTCGGCAAGTCGCTGCAGACCGGCGAGCCGGTCACCGCGCTCGTCGCCGAGGCGGCCGGGCCCAGCCTGGCTCTGGCCGGCACCGCCCTCGTCCTCGGGCTGCTGCTGGGCGCCGGCGGCGCCGTGCTCGGCGAGCTGACCCGGTCCCGCCTCCTGCGGGCGATGCTGTCGCGGCTCCCCGTGCTGGCCATGGCGTTGCCGGCCTACTGGGTGGCGACGCTGCTGCTGCAGGTGTTCTCGTTCCGGCTCGGGCTGGTGCCGGCGCTGGGCAGCACCGGGCCGGGCGCCACCGTCCTGCCGGCCGTCACGCTGGCGCTGCCCCTGGCCGGCGTGGTCGCGCACGTGCTGGGCTCGGGCCTGCGCACCGCCGATCGGGAGTCGTACGTGCTCATGGCGCGGGCCAAGGGGGCCACCCGGGCCCGCGTGGTGCTGCGGCACATGCTGCGCAACACCGCCGTGCCGGTGGTCACCCTGAGCGGGACCACAGTGGGCAGTCTGCTCGGGGGCGGTGTCGTCGCCGAGACCATCTTCGGGCGGCCGGGCCTGGGCCGGCTGATCGTCAACGCGCTGCAGAACCACGACTATCCGGTGCTGCAGGGGGTGGCCGCGTTCCTCGGCATCACGATGGTCGTGATCAGCCTGATCGTCGACGTTGCCTACACCTATCTCGACCCCCGGGTCGTCTCCGCGGCGGTGTGGAAATGACGCTGCTCACGGCGCTGCAGCGCCGCTCCGACGATCCGCGCCGGCGGATGCCTCCGGCCGCGGTCACCATGGCCGTCCTGGTTCTGCTGACTATGCTGGCCTGTGTGCTGGTTCCCGGCCTGCTGGCCCCGCACCCGCCCGACGCCGTCGTTCCCGAGGCCGCCCTGCTTCCGCCCGGCCCCGGCCACCTGCTCGGCACCGACGAGCTCGGCCGTGACCTGCTCAGCCGGATCATCCACGGCAGCCGGCTGTCCCTTGTGGTCGGTGCCGCCGCCACCCTGCTCGCCCTGGCCGCGGGTTCGCTCGTGGGGCTGGTCTCCGGCCTGTTCGGCGGGATCGTCGACGCGGTGCTGATGCGGGTGGTCGACATCATGCTCGCCTTCCCGGCGTTGCTGCTCGCCCTGGGTGCGGTCGCGGTGCTCGGCAGCTCACCGACCCGGCTGGCGGTCGCGGTGGGTGTCTCCAACATCGCCACCTTCGCCCGCCTGGTCCGGGGTGACGTGCTCCGGGTGCGTGCGCGCCCGTACATCAAGGCGGCCACGGTCAGCGGGGTCCGCCCGGCCCGGCTGCTGCTGCGCCACGTGTTGCCGAACATCGGCGGCCCGGCCCTGTCGCTGGCGGTGCTCGGCTTCGGCGTGGCCATGCTGGAGTCGTCCTCGCTCAGCTTCCTGGGCTTCGGTCCCAGCCCGCCGGCCGCCGACTGGGGCATCCTCGCCGCGGCCGGCCGGGCCAACCTGGCCGAGGCCTGGTGGCTGAGCACCTTCCCGGGGGTGGCCGTAGCCGTCACCGTGCTGGCCACCACCGCCCTCGGCCGGGCCGCGCAGGATCGGCTGGCCGTGCAGTGACGGCCGAACCCGTGCTGCGGATCCGTGACCTGACCGTGTCACTGCCCGGCGCGCCGATCCTGCGGGGCGTGGATCTCGACGCCCCCGCGGGTGCCACCGTGGCCGTGCTGGGGCCGTCCGGGGCCGGCAAGAGCACGCTGGTGGCCGCGATCACCGGACTTCTCCCGCCGCAGGCCCGGACCGGCGGCGAGATCTGGTTCGACGGTCTCGCCCTGCACCGGCTGGACGAGAATGAACGGCGCCGGCTGCGCGGCCGGCGGATCGGCACCATCCCGCAGGATCCGGCGGTCGCGCTCAACCCGGTCCTGCCCATCGGCGTCCAGGTTGCCGAGGCGCTGCTGATCCACGGCCGGGCCGGCCGGGCGGAAGCTCGCCGCCGGGCGGTCGGCCTGCTCCGGGCCGCCGGTCTGGCCGATCCGGAGAACGTGGCCGCCCGCTATCCGCACGAACTCTCCGGCGGGATGCGGCAGCGGGCCGTGGTCGCCGCCGCGCTGGCCGCCGAGCCGCAGCTGGTCCTGGCCGACGAGCCGACCAGCGCCGTCGACATGATCGCGCAGGCCGGCATCCTGGACGATCTGGCCGGCATGACCACCGGCACCGGGCGCGCGCTGGTCCTGGTGACCCATGACGTGGGCCTGGCGATCGAGCGGGCCGAGTGGGGGGTGGTGCTGGCCGAGGGACGTACGGTCGAGGCCGGTCCGCTCCGGCGGCTGGCCACCGAGGGGCGCCACCCGGTCACCCGGGCCCTGATGGCGGCCGCGCCGCACCTGGGCAGCGCGCGATTGCGGCCACGGGTGCAACCGGCGGCGCGTGAGCGGACGGCCCCTCTTCTCCGGCTGGACCGGGTCAGCCGCAGCTTCCCTCCGGCCCAGCGGGGCGGCACTCCGGTGCGGGCGCTCGACGAGGTCAGCGCGGTGGTTCACAGCGGTGAGACCCTCGGGGTCGTCGGCGAGTCCGGCGCCGGAAAGTCCACGCTGGCCGCACTCGCGCTGCGTCTCACCACGCCCACGGCCGGCCGGGTGCTGTTCGACGGCGACGACCTCGCCGGTCTCCGCGGCGGCGGCCTGCGCGGCTTCCGTCGTCGTGTGCAGCTCGTCTTCCAGGACCCTTACGCGGCCCTGGATCCGCAGATGAAGGCCGGTGACGCGATCGCCGAACCGGTGCGGGCGCTGGGGTTGGCCGGCCGGTCGGAACGCCGCGCCCGCGTGCTCCGGGCCGCCGACCTCGTCCACCTGCCCACCACCTTGCTGCGCCGCCGCCCCCGGGAGCTCTCCGGCGGGGAGTGCCAGCGGGTTGTCCTGGCCCGGGCCCTGGTGGTCCGGCCCGATCTCCTGATCTGCGACGAGCCCGCCTCGGCGCTGGACGCCGCCGTGCAGGCCCAGATTCTGCAGCTCATCGTCGACGTGCAGGCCGAACTCGGGCTCGGCTGCCTGTTCATCTCGCACGACCTCGGTGCAATCAGCCGGGTGGCGGACCGGGTGCTGGTGCTGCGGCACGGCCGGGCCGTCGACGAAGGGCCGGCCGCCGAGGTCCTGCGGAAGCCATCCCACCCGTACACCGCCGCGCTGGTCGCGGCCACACCCGGGCGCCGAAACCCTCCTTCGGCCGCCCCTGTTCCAGGAGGTATCACCACCATGCCGGTCAGCCCCCGCGCCGCTTCACCGGTCGACTTCGACGAATTCGGGCCCTATCTGCCCAAGAACCGGGCCGGAAAGCCGCTGCAGCGCAGCGATCCGGCGTTCCGCGAACGGATCACCGCCGACGGCTCCAGCGGTTTCCCGGCCGAGCCCGGGCGCTATCACCTGTACGTGGCCGCGCCGTGCCCGTTCTCGCAGCGCTCCTCGATCGTGCTGCACCTGAAGGGCCTGCGCGACGCGGTCACCGTCTCGGTCGCGGACCCGCTGCGCGACGGCCGCGGGTGGGCGTTCCGCGAAGGCCCGGGACACGGGTTGGACGAGGTGAACGGCTTCGCCTTTCTGTCCGAGGCCTACCAGGCCACCGATCCCGAGTACGACAGCCACGTCTCGGTGCCCGCCCTCTGGGACCGCGAGACCGGCCGGATCGTCAGCAACGACTACCGGACGTTGAGCACCGACCTGGCCACCGCGTTCGACAAGTACGCCACCAACGAGATCGACCTCTACCCGGCACGGTTGCGGAGCGAGATCGACGAGTTCCACGACTTCCTCTTCACCCGGGTGCACGACGGTCCGTACCGGTGCGGCTTCGCCCGGGGTCAGGAGGAGTACGAACGGGAGGTCGGTCAGCTTTTCGCCGCGCTCGATCAGCTCGAGGAGCGGCTGGCCGGCCGCCGCTACCTGTTCGGCGACCAGCTCACCGAGCCCGACATCCGGTTCTACGTCACGCTGGCCCGCTTCGACACCGTCTACTTCACCCATTTCAAGGCGAACCTGCGCCGGATCGCCGACTATCCCCGCCTGGGCAGCTACTTCCGGGAGCTCTACGGCCTGCCCGCCTTCCGCGAGACGACCGACTTCGGGCAGATCAAGAACCACTACTTCCGTACGCACCCGTGGCTCAACCCGACCGGCATCGTCCCGGCCGGGCCCGTGATCGAGGAGCTGATGAAGGGCTGACGAGCAAGCCACATAGGAGTATTTGAAGCAGCTCTGTCCCTGAGGGACAGAGCTGCTTAGCGTGACCGACAGTTCCGGCACGCAAACCAGGAGTGATGGGTTCGGCCGGCTCGATCCGTCACAGAGAGGTATCCCCATTGCCTGAACCGGGATCACTGTTCGCCGTCAGTGACCTGCACGTCTCGTACGCGGACAACCAGAGAATGGTCGATCGGCTGGAGCCCGAGTCCGACGACGACTGGCTGCTGGTCGGCGGTGACGTCGCCGATCTGTTCTACGACGTGCAGCGGACGCTGCAGTTGCTGCGCCGGCGATTCGACACGGTCGTCTGGGCACCGGGGAACCACGAGCTCTGGTGCCATCCGCACGACCCGGTCCAGCTGCGCGGCGAGCCGCGGTACCGGGCACTGGTGCGGATGTGCCGCGACAACGGGGTGATCACCCCGGAGGATCCCTACCCGGTCTGGAACGGCGCCGGCGGTCCGGTTGTCATCGCCCCGCTGTTCCTGCTCTACGACTATTCGTTCCGCGCGCCCGGCACCAGTACCAAGGAGGAGTCGCTGCGCAAGGCGTACGACGCGGGCGTGGTCTGCACCGACGAGATGTTGCTGTATCCGGACCCGTACCCGGATCGGGAGTCGTGGTGCTGGGACCGGGTCACGCTGACCGAACGCCGGCTGGCCGCGATCGATCCGGCGCTGCCCACGGTCCTGCTCAGCCACTGGCCGCTGGTCCGGCAACCGACCGACGTCCTGTGGCACCCCGAGTTCGCGCAGTGGTGCGGCACCGAGCGCACCGCCGACTGGCACGTGCGCTTCCGGGCCGTGGCGGCGGTCTACGGGCACCTGCACATCCCCCGTGCCGCCCGCTACGACGGCGTGCACTTCGAGGAGGTCTCCCTGGGCTACCCGCGCGAGTGGCGCCGGCGCGCCCAGCCGCCCCGGCTGCTGCGGCGGGTCCTCGGCCCGGCGCGATGACCGGGCCGCCGCCGCTCACCCGGTCAGGGTGGTCATTCCGGCCCGGGGCGCGTTGATCAGGGCGGCCAGGTTGCCCGGCGGCTGCGTGTTGTCGAACATCATCTGATGCGCCGGGCCGACCTCGTCCAGCGATCCGACCCAGGACAGGCAGGGGTCGACCCGCCCGGCCGCGACCAGCGCGGTGATCGCCCGGCACTCGGCCACGTTGGCGAAGTGCGAGCCCTGCAGGCGCTTCTGCCGCATCCACAGGAACCGCAGGTCGACATCGGCGTGGTAGCCGCTCGTGCCGCCGCAGATGACGACCATGCCGGCGGTGTCGCACAGGTACATCGAGGTCGGAATGGTGTCCTGGCCCGGGTGTTCGAGGACGATCCGCGGGGCCCGCTTCTCGCCGAGCACCTCCCAGAACCGCTGCCCCACCCCGCGCACCTGCTTGAGCCACGTGCCCATCGCGGCCTCGTCGCCGATGTCCGGCAGGCGGCCCCAGTGGTCGAACTCGCGCCGGTCGATCACGCCGGCCGCCCCCAGACGCAGGCAGTACTCCCGGCGGTCGTCGCTGGAGACGACGGCGACCGGGATGCCGCCGCGCTCCCGGACGATCTGGATCGCCATCGAGCCCAGACCGCCCGCCCCGCCCCAGATCAGCACCGGATCACCCGGGCCGACCACGTGCGGCGGCCAGCCGCAGAGCTGACGGTAGGCGGTGGCGCCGGTCAGCAGGTACGCGGCGGCGCCCTCCCAGGTGAGTCCCGGCGGTTTGGGATGGCACTGGTACTCGTCGACGACGGTGAACTGGGCGAAGGAGCCGTAGTTCTCCTCGTAACCCCAGACCCGTTGGGTGGACGAGGTCATCGGGTCGGCGCCGGCCCGGATGTCGGCGGCCGACTCCTCCCACCGGCAGCCGGAGAGCACCACATGATCACCCGGCTTGACCTGGCGGGCTCCCTCGCCCACCGCCCACACGACCCCGGCGCCTTCGGAGCCACCGATGTGGAACCCGGTGCGGTCGTGGCGGCTCCGGGCGGCGATCACGTCGAGGGGTTTGCCGAGGGCGGCCCAGACGTTGTTGTAGTTGACGCCCGCGGCCATCACCATCACCATCACCTGCCCGGGCCCGAGCGGCGGGACGTCGACCAGCTCGGTGCGGAACGCCTCGGCCGGCGGGCCGTACCGTTCCGGACGGATCACCGAGGCGTACATCCGGCGGGGTATCACGCCCAGCGGCGGGATGTCACCGGGTTCGAAGTGCGCGGCCGTCATTGTGTGCCTCCCCGTTGGCTGAGCCATTCGTGCACGGCACCGGCCGTGCCCGCCGCGTGCGTTTCGAGCATCGTGAAGTGGTCGCCGCGGACCGTGAGCGTGGTCCCGGCGCCCGGCCAGCCGGCCCGCCAGCCGTCACCGGTGGTGCCGGGCATCGGGTCCGCGGCCTGTACCAGCAGGACTGGAACGCCGAGCGTGGCCGGCGTCCAGTCGAACTGCAGATAGCGGGCCATCGCGGTGAGCCAGGCGTCGCCACCGGCCTCCGCGCCGTCACCGGCCATCCGGGTCTGCCGGGCGAGCAGGCCGTCCAGCACCCGCGGGATCAACTCGTCGAACCGTTCCCCGGCGTCCGGCCGGTAGGTGTCGAGGAGGACCACGGCTTGGGGCGGCTCGCCCCGCCGCTCCAGCTCGGCGGCGACGGCGTGTGCCACCAGGCCGCCGGACGAGTATCCGGCCAGGACGAACGGACGACCGGCGGCCAGCCCGAGCGTGGCCTCGGCGTGCGCCCGGACCAGCGCCTCACGATCGGCGGGCAGAGGTTCACCGGAACGGAAGCCGGGGTGCGGCAGAACCGACACGTCACGCCGGTCGCGCAGACCGGCGGCGAACCGGGCGTACTGGTGCGGGCCCGAACGCCCGACCATCGGCGGGAGGCAGACCAGGGCGGGAGCGCCGCCGCGAGCCAGGCGGACCGGGCCGGAGATACCGGTCGTGTCGCCGGTGAAGGTGGACCGGAAGTCCGCGAGCGGGCGCAACGAGGCCACGAACTGTGGTACCCGGCCGGTCCGCACCGCGGCCTGGAACAGCGGCCACAGACCGGTCGCGCGGTCACCGCCGGTCGGCGCCGGACTGGCCGCCGCGTCCTCCGGCCGGAGCTCGGCCAGCAGGAAACCGGCGAGCGCGGCCGGTGTCGGGTGGTCGAAGACGAGGGCGGGGGCCAGCCGCAGGCCGGTGGCCGCGGACAACCGGTTCCGCAGTTCCACCGCGGTCAGCGAGTCGAATCCCAGTTCCAGGAACGCACCGGCCGCGGTGACGGCTTCCGGGTCGTCGTGGCCGAGCGCGGTGGCGGCCTGGACGCGTACGAGGGAAAGCATCTCGGCCTCCCGCTCCGCCGGCGGCAGACCGCTCAGCCGGCGGCGCAGCGTCGCACCTCCGTCGGGGGCCGCTCCCCCACCCTGATCGACACGCCGACGGGCACTCGCGCCGACCAGACCCCGCAGCAACGGGGGCAACGCCGGTCCCTGCGCCCGGAGGGCCGGCCGGTCGAACCGGACCGGCGCCAGGAGCGGCTCGTCGCGGATGAGCGCCGCGTCGAGCAGGGCGACTCCATGGTCGGCGGCGATCGGCAGAACGCCGCCGCGCGCCATACGCCGCCGATCGGCCGCGCTCAGCTCGGCCATCCCGCTCTCCGGCGCCCACAGCCCCCAGGCGAGCGACGTGCCGCACAGCCCCAGGGAACGGCGGTGCCCGGCAAGCGCGTCCAGAAAGGTGTTCGCGGCCGCGTAGTTGGCCTGCCCGGGCCCACCGAGCACACCGGACGCGGCCGAGAACAGCACGAACGCCCGCAGCTCGCCGGTCAGCTCGTGCAGGTGGACCGCGCCGTCGACCTTGGGCCGGAGAACCCGCTCGATCTGCTCCGGGGTCTGTGCGACGGCCAAGCCGTCGTCGAGCACGCCGGCGGTGTGGAAGACGGCGTGCACCGGGTGATCGGCCAGGACCGCGGCCAGGGCGGCCCGGTCGGCCACGTCGCAGGCCCTCAGCGTCACCTCCGCGCCGAGGGCGGTCAGCTCCTCGACCAGGCCGGGCGCGATGCCCCGGCGGCTGAGCAGCAACAGCTTCCGGACGCCGTGGGCGGTGACCAGGTGCCGGGCCAGCAGCCGGCCGAGCGTGCCGGTGGCCCCGGTGACCAGGGCGGTGCCGTCCGGATCGAGGGCGGGGACGGTCAGCACCACCTTACCGATGTGCCGGGCCTGGCTCACGTGCCGCAGCGCGGCCGGTGCCCGCCGGACGTCCCACCGCCGCAGCGGCAGCGGCGGCAGCGCTCCGCCGGAGAACCAGCCGAGCAGCGTCCGCAGTATCGCGCCGAGGCGGTCCGGGCCGAACTCGTTGAGGTCGAACGCCCGGTACGTGATCCCGGCGGGCACGGCCGCCGGGTCGCGCAGGTCGGTCTTGCCCATCTCGAGGAACCGTCCACCGCGTGGGAGCAGCCGCAGCGACGCGTCGACGAACTCACCGGCGAGGGAGTTGAGCACGACGTCGACCCCGCGTCCGCCGGTCGCTTGTCGCAGGCTCTCCTCGAAGGCCAGGTCGCGCGAGGAGGCGATCCGCTCCGGCGGCAGCCCGGCCGCCCGCAGCGCCGGCCATTTGGCCGGGCCGGCCGTGGCGTAGACCCGGGCGCCGAGATGCTCGGCGATCCGCACCGCGGCGGTGCCGACACCACCGGTGGCTGCGTGGATCAGCACGGACTCACCGGCGCGCAGGCCGGCCAGCTCGACCAGGCCGAGATAGGCGGTGAGGTAGGCGACCGGCGCGGTGGCCGCCTCGGTGAACGACCAGCCGTCCGGGATCGGCGCCAGCACCCGGTGGTCGGTGACGGCGACCGGGCCGAAGGCGCCGCATTCCGCGAAGAGCCCGAACACCCGGTCGCCCGGCCGCAGCCCGGGGGTGTCCGGTCCGGTCTCCAGGACGATGCCGGCGCCCTCACCGCCGAGCCGGGACCGCTCGGGATACATGCCGAGGGTGATCAGCACGTCGCGGAAGTTCACCCCGGCGGCCTGCACGGCCACCCGGACCTGACCGGCCGCGAGGGGTGCCTCCGCCTCCGGAGCCGGCCCGAGCACGAGGTCGTCCACACCGGTCCCATCCGTTCCGGCGACCTCGACCCGCCAGGCCGCGGCGCCCGGCGGCGGTTCGAGCACACCCGGTGCGGTGTGCGGGACCAGCCGGGGGACGTAGGCGACCCCGTCCCGGAGCGCGACCTGCGACTCCCCCGCGGCCCGGGCGCCGGTCACCACGGCCGCCAAACCGGCCGGCGCATCCCCGTCGACGTCCACCATGGTGATCCGCCCCGGGTTCTCGGTCTGAGCCGACCGCAGCAACCCCCAGACCGGTGCGTACGCGAGGTCGGTGGCTGCCCGGTCACCGACGGCCACCGCCCCCCGGGTCACCACCACCAGGTGCGAGCCGGTCGGCAGCGCGGACCGGACGATCCCGAACATCCGGTGCACCGCGTCGTGGGTCGCCGCGACCTCCGGCCCGGTCACCGGACTGCCGACGGCCACAACCGTGACAGTGGGATCCGGGTCGTTGTCCGCGGCCAGGCGGACCCCGTCGGAGAACAGGGCGGCGCCGGCCCCCAGATCGTCGTCCCCGAGCGCCCACGGCTCGTCCGGCCGCTCACCGGTGAGCGGCCTGGCGACCCAGTCGACCCGGTGCAGGGCGTCCGGCCGGGGCCGGGCCGCGGACAGAGCGGGCGTGATCTCCCGGGTCGTCAGCGCGTCGATCGCGGCGACCGGGCGGCCGCCCTCGTCGGCGGCCTGAACAGCGATCTCCCCGGACGGCGAGAGGACCAGCCGGACCCGGAGCGCGGCCGCGCCGGAGGCGTACAGCCGCGCACCGGCCCAGGCGAACGGCAGCCGGGGCGGTCCGGTGGTCTCGACCGCCGCCACGGCGTGCAGGGCGGCGTCGAGCAACGCGGGGTGCAACCCGTACCGGGCGGTGTCGCTGTCCCCGGCCCGCACCTCGGCGAAGATCTCGTCGTCGCGGCGCCAGACCCCGTGCAGGCCCTGGAACGCGGGTCCGTACTCCTGGCCCGTCGCCGCGAGCCGGTCGTAGAGGCCGTCGATCGGCACCGGCTCGGCATCCGCCGGTGGCCACACCGAGAGGTCGAAGCGGGGAGCCTCGTGACCGGGCCGCACGGTTCCGGTGGCATGGGTGGTCCACTCCGCGTCGCCGGCAGCCTGCGAGTGCAGTGACAGCGGCCGCTCGCCACCCGGGCCGGCCGGGCCCACCACCACCTGGATCCGGAGATCGGTGGCGGGCACCAGCGGGGCTCGCAGAACCAGCTCCTCGACGAGGTCGCAACCGGACTCGTGGGCGGCATGCTGCGCCATCTCGAGAAGGGCCGTGCCGGGGACCAGCACCGTGCCCCGCACCGCGTGGTCGGCCAGCCAGGGCAGGTCGCGTGGGCTGAGCCGGCCGGGAAAGACCTGGTCGCCGGTGGTGGCCGCGGTGACCGCGGCGCTGAGCATCGGGTGGCCGGCCGGCCCGGCCGTCAGCCAGTACCGCCGCCCCTGGAAGGCGTAGGTCGGCAGGGCGGTCCGGCGGGCGCCGCGCCCCGCGAAGGCGTTCGTCCAGTCCACCTCGACGCCATACGTGTACGCCTCACCGATTGACGTGAGAAACCGTTGCCGGCCGCCCTCGTCGCGGCGCAGCGAGCCGCACACCGCGATCTCGTGCCCGGCCGCCGAGGCCGTCGCCTGCAAGCCGAGCGTCAATGTCGGATGGGGGCTCATCTCCAGGAAGACCGTGTGGCCGGCGGCCATCAGGGCGGTGGCGGCAGGCTCGAACCGGACGGTGTCGCGCACGTTGCGCCACCAGTAGCCGGGATCCAGCTCGGCGGTGTCGATCCGTTCGCCGGTGACCGTCGAGTAGAACTCGGCGGTTGCGGCCCGCGGCACGATCCCGTCGAACGCGGCTTCGAGCCGTGGGCGCAACGGTTCCAGGTGTGCGGAGTGTCCGGCCCCGTCGGCCTGGATCCGGCGGGTCCGTACGCCCTCGCCGGCCAGTTGCCCGAGCAGAGCCTCGACCGCGTCGGCGTCCCCGGAGACGATCACCGACGACGGCCCGTTGACCGCGGCGACACCGACCCGGCCGTTCCACCGGGGCAGCCGGGCGATCAGCTCGTCGTGCGGCATCAGCACCGAACCCATGGCTCCGGCGCCGGACAACCCCATCAAGGCCTGGCTGCGCCGGGCGACCATCCGGGCGGCGTCGGACAGCGGGAGGACACCGGCCACGCAGGCGGCGGCGATCTCGCCCTGGCTGTGCCCGATCACCGCGGCCGGTTCGACACCGTGCGCCCGCCACAGTTCGGCCAGCGAGAGCATGACGGCGAACAGCAGCGGTTGGACGACGTCGGTCCGGGTCATCGAGGGGGCGCCCGCTTCGCCCCGCAGGACGTCGAGCAGCGACCATTCCACGTACGGGGCCAGGGCCGCGGCGCACTCCCGCATCCGAGCCGCGAAGACGGGGGCGGTGTCCAGCAGGTCCACGGCCATGCCGGGCCACTGGGAACCCTGTCCGGGGAAGACGAACACGGGCCGGTTCGCGTTGTCCAGCACAGTGCCGCGGACCACACCGTCGGCGGCCTCGTCACCGGCCACCGCCCGCAGCGCGGACGGCACCCGGCCGGGCTCGCCGGTCACCAGGACCGCGCGGTGCGGCAGGTGGGCCCGGGTGGTGGCGAGGGAGTAGGCATGGTCCACGGTGGGCTCGCCGATCTCGTCGGCCAGCCGGGCCGCCTGCGCCCGCAGGGCCTCGCCGGTGCGGGCCGAGAAGACCCAGGGCAGCGGGCCGGTCGACGCGGAGGCGGGTACGGGCTCGGGCTCGGCGACGGCCTCCAGGATCACGTGGGCGTTGGTGCCGCTGGCACCGAACGAGGACACGGCGGCGCGGCGCGGGCGGCCGGTGTCCGGCCAGTCGACGGCCTCGGTCAGCAGGCGCACGGCACCCGCCGCCCAGTCGACGTGCGGGGTGGGCCGGTCGACGTGCAGGGTGGCCGGCAGCACGCCCTGTCGCATCGCCTCCACCATCTTCAGCAGCCCGGCCATGCCGGACGCGGCCTGGGTGTGACCGATGTTCGACTTCACCGAACCGAGCCACAGCGGCCGATCCGTGTCCCGGTCACGCCCGTAGGTGGCCAGCAGCGCCTGCGCCTCGATCGGGTCGCCCAGCCGGGTGCCGGTGCCGTGGGCCTCCACCGCGTCGACCTCTCGCGGCGCCAGACCGGCGTTGGCCAGTGCCTGCCGGATCACCCTCTGCTGGGCCGGGCCACTGGGCGCGGTGAGGCCGTTGCTGGCGCCGTCCTGGTTGACGGCCGAGCCGCGCAGCCGGGCCAGCACCGGATGCCCGAGCCGCCGAGCGGTCGAGAGCCGCTCCAGCAGCACCATCCCGGCGCCCTCGGACCAGCCGGTCCCGTCGGCGGCGGCGGCGAAAGGCTTGCACCGGCCGTCCGGGGCCAGTCCACGCTGCCGGCTGAACTCGACGAACGGAAGCGGGGTCGGCATCACCATGACCCCGCCGACCAGGGCCTGCTCGCATTCGCCGGCCCGCAGCGAGCGGGCGGCCAGGTGCAACGCGACCAGCGAGGACGAGCAGGCGGTGTCGAGTGTCAGGGCCGGACCCTCCAGACCGTACGTGTAGGCCAGCCGTCCGGAGATGATGCTGGTGGCGTTGCCGGTGAGCAGGTAGCCGGCCACACCGTCGGGCAGCTCGGTGAGATCGGCCCCGTACCCCTGGCCGGCCGCCCCCACGAACACGCCGATCGGCGCGCCGGACTGTGCCGTCGGGTCCATCCCGGCCCGTTCGAAGACCTCCCAGGACGTCTCCAGCAGCAGCCGTTGCTGGGGGTCCATCGCCAGGGCTTCCCGCGGATTGATGCCGAACAGCGCGGCGTCGAACCGGTCGGCGCCCTCGAGGAATCCGCCCTCGGACGCGTAACTCGTGCCGGCGTGGTCGGGGTCCGGGTGGTAGAGGTTGTCGAGGTCCCAGCCGCGGTCGGTAGGGAACGGTCCGATCGCGTCGGCCCCGGCCGCAACCAGCCGCCACAGGTCCGCCGACGACCGGACCCGGCCCGGGAACCGGCAGCCGGTGGAGACGATGACGATCGGATCGCCGTCCTCGACCACGGCCGCGGCGGGCGCCGGCGCCGGTTGTCCGCCCCCGGCCAGTTCGGCCTCCAGGTGGTGGGCCAGGGCGGCCGCGGTCGGATGGTCGAAGACGACGGTGGCCGGCAGACGCAGCCCGGTCGCGGCGGCGAGAGCGTCGCGCAGTTCCACGGCGGTCAGCGATTCCAGGCCCAGCTCCCGCAGCGGCCGGTCGGGTGTGACGGCGGCCGGGGTGGGCATCTGCAGAACCGCGGCGACATGTTCGCGCACCACGTCGAGCGCCGGGCGGTCGAGGCGGGGCGCGGCGGGCGGGGCGGCCGGTGCCGGCACCAGGTCGGTGATCAGGGGGCGGGGCCGGGCCAGGGTGTACGAGGCGGCGAACCGCTCCCAGTCGACGTCGGCCACCACCCGGGTCGCCGCGCCCGATCCGACGGCCCGGCGCAGCGCCTCCAGCGCGGCGGCGGGCGCCATCGGGGTCAGTCCGCCCCGGCGCAGCAACTGTTCCGCCCCGGCGGCCATGCCGCCGCCCGCCCACGGCCCCCAGGCGATCGACGTGGCGGCGAGCCCCCGGGCGTGCCGGCGCTCGGCCAGGGCGTCGAGGTGGGCGTTGGCGGCCGCGTACCCGGCCTGCCCGGCGCTGCCCCAGACCCCGGCGACCGAGGAGAACAGGACAAAGGCGTCCAGCGGTACGCCGTCGAGGAGCTCGTCGAGCAGGTCGGCGCCGCGGGTCTTGGCGCCGTGCACGTCGGCCAGGGCCGCGGGATCCCCGACCGGGGCCGGGCGGCTGGTCCCGGCCGTGTGGATGACCGCGGTCGGCGGATGCTCCGCGAGCAGGGCGCCCAGGAAAGCCGGGTCGGTGACGTCACCGGCGGCCACGGTCACGGTCACGCCCTGCGCGGTGAGGTCGTCGCGCAGGGCTCCGGCCCCCTCGGCGGCAAGCCCGGACCGGCTGGTGAGCACCAGATGGGCGGCGCCGTTGGCGGCGAGCCACCGGGCGACGTGACCACCGAGCGCCCCGGTGCCGCCCGTCACCAGGACCGTGCCGCGAGGCGTCCAGGCCGGCCCGTCCGCCTCGACCGGGACCCGGTTGAGACGACGGACGCGGGTGCCGTCGGGGCCCAGGGCGAACTGGTCCTCGTCGCCCGGGGCGGCCAGCACGGCGGGCAGGCGGTCGAGGGCGCCGTCGGCCACATCGACGAGCCCGCCCCAGCGGCCCGGATGTTCCAGGCCGACCACCCGGCCCAGGCCCCACCGCTGCGCCTGCTCCGGGTCGGCCACCGCGTCACCGGTCACCATCCACAAGGGCGCGTCGAGGCCGGCGGCGAGGTCATTGGTGCCGGCCGCGTCGAGCAGCGAGACCACCCCGCGGGCGGGGATGCCGGGCTCGTAAGGACGCACGTCCGCGCCCGCCTCGGTGAGCACCCGGGCCACCAGCTCGTACGCCTCGGGGCCGGGCGCGGCGATGAGCCAGACACCGTCGAGCCGGGCCGGGGCGTCGCCGGGCACCGCCACCCAGGTGACCTGGTAGTGCCGGCCGGCGTCCGGTGAGCGGACCGGGGCCGGGGTGAGCCAGTAGCGGTCGCGCTGGAACGGGTAGGTCGGCAGCGGCACCGGTGGCCGGGGGTCGAGCACCCGGGTCCAGTCCGCCTCGACCCCCGCGGTGTGCAGCCGGGACAGCGCCGTCATCACCGTCGCGACCTCGTCGCGGTCACCGCGCGACGACGGCACGAACAGTCCGTCGCGGCCCTGCCCGCAGAGCACTCCCTCCGGGCCGACCTCGAGGAACGCGGACACGCCGCGCCCGGTCAGCAGGTGCAGGCCGTCGCCGAACCGCACGGTCTGCCGCGCGTGCCGCACCCAGTAGCCGGCGTCGAACTCGCGGAGGAGCTGCCCGGTCACGTTCGACACCACCGCGATGTCCGGGCGCTCGTAGCGGATCCCGGCGGCCACCTCGCCGAACTCGGCCAGCATCGGATCCATCGCGGCCGAGTGGAACGCGTGGGAGACGTTCAGGCGGCGCACCCGCCGGCCGCGGGCCCGCCACTGCGCCGCGCACTCCTCGATCAACGCCTCCGGACCCGAGATCACCACCGAACCGGGGCCGTTCACCGCCGCCACCGGCAGCCCGGCGACCTCCTGCTCGGAGGCCTCCACGGCCAGCATCGCCCCACCCGCGGGCAGGGCACGCATCAACCGGCCCCGGGCCGCCACCAGGCGGCACGCGTCGGCCAAGGACATCACCCCGGCCACGTGGGCCGCCGCCAGCTCACCGATCGAATGGCCGAGGAGATAGTCCGGCCGTACGCCCCACGACTGCCAGAGGCGGCACATGGCCACCTCGAACGCGAACAGCCCCTTCTGGGCCAGATCCGTGCGGGCCAGGGTGTCGTTGCCGGCGACCCGCACCTCGTCGCCGTCCAGCCGGGTCAGGGTCTCGTCCCAGGCGTCGGCGAAGACCGGGAAGGCGGCCGCCAGATCCCGGCCCATCCCGGCCCGCTGGCCGCCCTGCCCGGTGAAGAGAAATGCGGTCCGGTGCCGTCCGGCGACACCGCGCAGCACGCCCGGTGACGGGCGGCCCGCCGCGACAGCCGCGAGCCCTTCGGCCCACTCGCCGGCGTCGCGGCCGAGCACGACGGCCCGTTCCGGGTGCGCGGCCCGGCCGGTGGCCAGGGTGTAGGCGATGTCCGGGCCCGGCACTTCGGCCCGCCCGTCGAGGGCGGCCAGCAGTCGTGCCGCCTGCGCGCGCAGGGCCGGCTCGGAACGCCCGGACAGCAGCCAGGGCACCGGACCGGCGCTGTCGCGGGCCGGTGGGCCGGCGTCGCGCTCCGGCGGCTCCTCGATCACAACGTGCGCGTTCGTGCCACTCACCCCGAACGACGACACACCCGCCCGGCGGGGCCGTCCGTGGCCGGGCCATGGCACCGCCTCGGTGAGCAGCCGGACCGCGCCGGCCGACCAGTCCACGTGCCGCGAGGGTTCCTCGGCGTGCAGGGTGCGCGGCAGTGTTCCGTGCCGCAGGGCCAGGATCATCTTGATGACCCCGCCGATCCCGGCCGCGGCCTGGGTGTGCCCGATGTTCGACTTGACCGAGCCGAGCCACAGCGGCCGGTCCCGGTCGCGGCCGAAGACCTCGATCAGCGCTTCCGCCTCGATCGGGTCGCCCAGCGCGGTGCCGGTGCCGTGCGCCTCGACCGCGTCGACGTCGCCGGGGCCGATCCCGGCGTTCGCCAGGGCATCGCGGATCACCCGCTGCTGCGCCCGCCCGTTCGGCGCGGTCAGCCCGTTGCTGGCGCCGTCCTGGTTGACCGCGCTGCCACGAAGCAGTGCCATCACCGGATGCCCGTTGCGGTGGGCGTCCGACAACCGTTCCAGCAGCACCAGCCCGACACCCTCGCCCCAGGCGGTGCCGTCGGCGCCGTCGGCGAACGCCTTGCACCGCCCGTCCGGGGCCAGCCCGCCCTGCCGGGCGAACTCGACGAACGCGGTCGGTGTGGCCATCACCGTGGCTCCGCCGGCCAGCGCCAGGTCACACTCCCCCAGCCGCAGCGACTGCGCGGCCAGGTGCAGCGCGACCAGCGACGCCGAACACGCGGTGTCCACGGTGATCGACGGGCCTTCGAACCCGAGCGTGTACGACACCCGGCCGGACACCACGCTGGCCGCGTTGCCGGTGATCAGATATCCCTCGGCCCCGGGGTCGCCCTGAGCGAGAGCGCCGTAGTCCTGGCCGTTGGTTCCGGTGAACACCCCGGTGCGGCTGCCCCGCAGCCGGGACGGGTCGATGCCGGCGTTCTCCAGCGTCTCCCAGGCGACCTCGAGGAGCAGCCGCTGCTGCGGGTCCATCGACCGGGCCTCGCGCGGGCTGATGCCGAAAAACCCGGGGTCGAAATCGCCCGCGCCGGTCAGGAACCCGCCCTCGGTGATGCCGCCGGCCGCCGTCACCGCCCAGCCGCGGTCGCCCGGGAACGGCTCGACGGCGTCGCCGCCCTTGGCCAGCAACGCCCAGAACTCGTCGGGGCTGGTGACCCCGCCCGGGAAGCGGCATCCCACCGCCACGACGGCGATCGGCTCGTTGTGCCGGCGTGCCTCCGCCCGCAGCCGCTTGTTGTCCCGTAGCGCGGTGCGCAGTGCCCGCACCAGGTCCGCGTCGTCGGTCACCGATCCTCGCCCTCCATGGCCAGGCGGACCAGGTCCGCGGTGCTCATCGCGTCGAACTCGTCGATGCCGCCGTCCGGGGGCACGGCCGGAGCGAGACGTTCGTCGAGGTGGCCGGCCAGCGCGGCCGGGGTCGGATGGTCGAACAGGACGGACGGCGCCAGCCGGATCCCGGTCACCACGGCGAGCCGGTTCCGCAGTTCCAGCAGGGTGAGCGAGTCGAAACCGAGCTCCTGGAAGACGAGGCCGGGCGCCACCGCCGCCGGTGACTCGTGCCGCAGGACGACCGCGGCCTGCTCACGGACGGCGTCGAGCAGCAGTTCCGGACGTTCGGCCGGGGAACACGCACCGAGCCGGGCGGCCAGATCCGAGGTCGGCCGGGCGGTCCCGGCCGGGACGACGAGGTCGCGCAGCAGCGGGCTGGGGCGGACCTCGGTGAACACCGCCCCGAAACGGGACCAGTCGATGTCGGCCACACCGACGCAGGTCTCGTCGGCGTCGAGGGCGACCCGCAAGGCGGCGAGCGCACGAGCGGGCGGCATCGGACGGATCCCCCGGCGCCGCAGCCGTTCCCCCGTCTCCCCGCCGGCCAGGCCACCGTCGGCCCAGGCGCCCCAGGCGACCGAGGTCGCGGTGAGCCCGGTCGCCCGCCGGTGCCGGGCGAGCGCGTCGAGATAGGTGTTGGCGGCGGCGTAGGCGGCCTGGCCCGCGTTGCCGACGAGCCCGGCGAACGACGAGAACAGCACGAAGGCGTCGAGGTCGAGCCGGGCGGTGAGCTCGTGCAGGTGCCGGGCCGCGACCGCCTTCGCCCGGTCGACGCCGGCGATCCGTTGCGGTGTCAGGCCGGTGAGAAGCCCGTCGTCGAGGACGCCCGCGGTGTGGAAGACCGCGGTCAGGGGCGCGTCGGCCGGCACCTCGTCGATCAGGCGGGCGACCGATGCCCGGTCCCCCACGTCGGCGGCGCGCAGGATGACCCGGCTGCCCAGGGCGGTCAGTTCGGCGACCAGGTCAGCCGCGCCGGGTGCGGCCGGACCGCGCCGGCTGACCAGGATCAGACGGGGAGCGCCGGCGCGGGCCAGCCAGCGGGCGACGTGGGCGCCGAGCGCGCCCGTGCCGCCGGTGACGAGCACCGATCCGGACGGGCTCCAGCTGCGCCGGGAAACCCCCGGCGGGCCCGCGGTGAGACGCCGGGCGTAGACGCCGGCGCCGCGGACCGCCACCTGGTCCTCGGGGCCGCCCAGCGCGGCGACGAGCGCCTCCGCGCTGGTGCCGGCGGCGATGTCGACGAGGCCACCCCACGGCTCCTCGAGCGCGGCGACCCGGCCCAGGCCCCACAACCGCGCGTGCTCGGGGTCGGTGAGGGGGTCGTCCGGGCCGGTCGAGACCGCGCCCCGGGTGACGCACCAGATCGGCGTGCCGAGCAGCGCCAAGGTTTCCGCTGTCGCGTCGGCTTCGCCGTCCAGTGCGTGCAGGGAAAGGACGCTCGTGACCGGCACGCCGTCCGGCAGGGCACGCCCGGCGTCGGCACCGGCCACGCGGAGGGCGTCGACACAGGCGTCGGCGAGGCCCCGGCCGTCGTCACCGGCCACGAGCCACGTGCCGGTGAGCGCCGGCCGGACGGGGGGCATCGCCTCCCAGCGCTCGCGGTAGAGCCAGCCGCCGATGACGTTGCGCTCCTCGTGCCGCTGCCGCCAGGAGGCCAGGGCGGGCCGGAGCCGCTGCCACGCGTCGCGGTTCGCGGTGTCCCCGGCGGCGAGGGTGTCGAGGTCGCCGGCCTCCACCGCGGCCCAGAAATCGGTGTCGGCCGTGGCCGGCGGCGGCACGTCGAGCCAGTAGCGGCGGCGTTGGAACCGGTATGTCGGCAACACCACCCGCCGCAGGTCCCGGCCCGCGAAGACCGCCGTCCAGTCCACCGGGGCACCCCGCGCCCAGGCCCGCGCCACCGCCTCGAGGAAACGCTCCGGGGCACCGTCGTCGCGCCGCAGCGAACTCAGCTCAGGCCCCAGCACCGGGTGCGGACTGATCTCGATCAGCGTGTCCAGCCCGGCCACCGCGTCGGCGAACCGCACCGTCTCCCGCAGGTTGCGATACCAGTACGACGCGTCCAGCACCACGTCCTCACCCGGGCTGACCGTCGAGAGGAACGGCACCGCGGGCTCGCGTGGCTCAATGCCCCGCAACGCCGTCAGGATCTCGTCCCGGACCGCCTCCACGTGCGGTGAGTGCGACGCGTAGTCGACCGCGATCCGGCGCGCCCTCGGCTCGCCTGCGAGGAAACGCTCCACCGCCTCGACGTCACCGGAGAGGATCACCGAATCGGGTCCGTTCACCGCCGCCACCGACAGCTCACCGGGGTCGACGTCGGCGAACGGCACCGACACCATGCCACCGCGACCGGCGATCACCCGCAATGCCCGCGCGCGTAACGCCACGACCTTCGCGGCGTCCTCCAGGGTCAGGGCGCCCGACACGTACGCGGCCGCGATCTCACCCTGGGAATGGCCCACCACCGCCGACGGCTCGACACCGTAGGAACGCCACAACGCCGCCAACGACACCATCACCGCGAACAGCGCCGGCTGCACCACGTCCACCTCGTCGAGCGGGCCGGCCAGCGCGTCCCGCAACGACCAGCCGGTGTGCGGCCGGAGCGCGTCCTCGCACGCCCGCATCGACGCCGCGAACACCGGCGAGCTGTCCCACAGCTCCAGGCCCATTCCGGTCCACTGCGAGCCCTGACCCGGGAAGACGAAGACCACCCGGCCGTCACCGGCGCGGACGGGCAGGTCCTCGCCGGAAACCCAGCGCACCGGCAGTGCGGCCCGTCCGGCGGCCAGCGTGAAGGCCACATCCGGAGCCCGTACGCCGGAAAGCCCGCGCAGCGCGGCGACCTGCTCGGCCAAGGCCTGTTCGGAGGCCGCCGACACCACCCACGGCACCGCCGGGCCGGAGTCGTCGGCGGGCTCCTCGGCGGCGGCCTCCTCGACGATCAGGTGGGCGTTCGTGCCGGACATGCCGAACGACGACACCCCGGCCCGGCGGGGGCGGTCACGAGCCGGCCACGGCATGTCGTCGGCGAGCAGGCGCACCGCACCCGCCGACCAGTCCACCCGGGACGACGGCTGATCCGCATGCAGCGAACGGGGCAGCACGCCGTGCCGCAACGCGAGCACCATCTTGATGACGCCGGCCACCCCGGCCGCGGCCTGGGTGTGGCCGAGGTTCGACTTCAGGGACCCCAGCCAGAGGGGTTCGGCCCGGTCGGCGCCGTACGTGTTGAGCAGCGCACCCGCCTCGATCGGGTCACCCAGCCGGGTCCCCGTGCCGTGTCCCTCCACCACATCGACGTCGCCCGGCGACAAGCGTGCGTCCGCCAGCGCCTCGACAATCACCCGTTCCTGAGCCGGGCCGCTGGGTGCCGTCAGACCGTTCGACGCGCCGTCCTGGTTCACCGCGCTGCCGCGCACCACGGCCAGCACCGGGTGACCGTTACGCCGGGCGTCCGAAAGCCGTTCCACGACCAGCAGACCCACGCCCTCCGACCACCCCGTTCCGTCCGCCCCCTCGGCGAACGGCTTGCACCGCCCGTCCGGGGCCAGCCCGCCCTGCCGGCTGAACTCCACGAACAGGCTCGGCATGGACATCACGGTGACGCCGCCGGCCAGGGCCAGGTCGCACTCGCCGTCGCGGAGCGCCCGCACCGCCAGATGCAGCGACACCAGCGACGACGAGCAGGCCGTGTCGACCGTGACCGCCGGACCCTCCAGACCCAGCACGTACGAGATCCGCCCGCTCGCCACACTGCCCGCGCTGCCGCTGCCCAGATAGCCTTCGAGGTCTTCGGGAATCTCCCGCAGGCGGGCGGCGTAGTCGTGGTGCATCAGGCCGGCGAACACTCCGGTGCGGCTCCCGCGCAGCGAACGGGGGTTGATGCCGGCCCGTTCGAACGCCTCCCACGCCGTCTCCAGCAACAACCGCTGCTGCGGATCCATCGCCGTCGCCTCCCGCGGCGAGATCCCGAAGAAGCCGGCGTCGAAATCGCCCGCGCCGTCGAGGAAGCCGCCCACCCGGACGTCGCTGCGGGCGGTCATCGTGGGGTCCCAGCCCCGATCGGCGGGGAACGGCCCGGCCACCTCCGCGCCCTCGGCGATCAGGCTCCACAGGTCCTCGGGCGTCGTGATCCCGCCCGGAAAGCGGCAGGCCATCGCCACGATCGCGATCGGTTCGTCGTGGCCGCGCAGGGCCGCCGCGGCTCGCCGGGGTTCGGCCGCACCGGCCAGGTGGGCGGCGAGCAGGGCGGGCGTGGGGTGGTCGAACACGGCCGTGACCGGCAGCCGGACACCGGTGGCCGCCGCCAGGCGGTTGCGCAGTTCGACGGCGGTCATCGAGTCGAAGCCGAGCTCCTTGAAGGCGCGGTCCATGCCGACCGGTTTGTCGTGGCGCAGGACCGCGGTGACGTGGCGGCGGACCAGGTCGAGCACGGAATCCCGGTCGTGGGCGGCGGGAAGCCGGTCGAGCGGTGCGAGGGCCGGGCGGGCCCGGGCGGGCGCGAGACTCCGCAGGAGGGCGGGTCCGTCCGGGCCGAAAGCGGCCGGCCGCAGGCGGATCGGGACGACGGCCGCGTCGCCGGCCCCGATCGCGTCGTCGAAGAGAGCCAACGCCTCCTCGGTGGCCAACGGCTCCAGCCCGGAGGCGGTCAACCTGGACCGGCCGGCCTCCCCGAGGTGGCCGGTGAGCCCGCTCGGCTCGGCCCAGAGTCCCCAGGCGAGCGAGGTCGCCGGTAGCCCTTCGGCCCGGCGGTGCACGGCCAGCGCGTCCAGGAAGGCGTTGGCCGCGGCGTAGTTGGCCTGTCCCGGCCCGCCGAGGACACCGGCCGCGGAGGAGAACAGCACAAAGGCCGTCAGGTCCCGGCCCCGGCTGAGCTCGTGCAGGTGCCAGGCGCCGTCGGCCTTGGGCCGGGCCACGCGGTCGAGCCGGGCCGGGGTCATCGTCTCGACCAGCCCGTCGTCGATCGTGCCGGCGGCATGCACCACGGCGGTGAGGGGGCGGTCGGCCGGAATCGTGTCGAGCACAGCGGCCAGCGCGGCCCGATCGGCGACATCACAGGCGGCGACCGTGAGGCGGGCGCCGAGGGCCGCCAGTTCCTTGTGCAGCCCGTCGGGGGCGACGCCACCGCGCGAGACCAGCAGCAGGTCCCGCACTCCGTGGGCGGCGGCCAGGTGCCGGACCAGATGTGTGCCCAGGGTTCCGGTGCCGCCGGTGATCAGCACAGTCCCGGCCCCGAACCGGGCCGGGGGTGCCGTGGCGGACCGGCGCACGAGCCGGGGCGCGTGCCAGGTCGTCCCGCGCCGGGCCAGTTCGGGTTCCCCGGCCGGGATGCGGTCGGGCAGCGGCGCCTCGGCATCCAGGTCCAGCAGCACAAAACGGCCCGGGTGTTCCCGCTGCGCCGAGCGGACCAGCCCCCAGACCGGGGCGGCGGCCAGGTCGGTGAGCGGGCCGACCGGAACCGCACCGCGGGTGACCATCACCAGAACCCGGTCGCTGTCGTGGTGCTCGCTGAGATGGCGCTGGACATGGTCGAGGGCCAGCCGGGCCGGTGTTCCCCGCTCCCCACCGCGAATTTCCACGAACTGCAGGCCGGACACGTGGTCACCGGCGGCCAGTTCGGGCCAGGCGACCCGGAACAGGGCGGCGGAAGAGGTCCCGGCGGCGCGGAACTCCCGGGTGATCAGCGAGGCGACCGAGACGACGGGAGTTCCGGTGAAATCGGTGGCGCGCAACGAGATCGACCCGTCGGCGTGCACCGTCGCCCGGACCCGCAGGGATTCCGCGCCGGTGGCGTGCAGCCGTACCCCGGCCCAGCTGAACGGCAGGCGGCCGGGACCGGCGCCACCGGTGTCGGGCACGAGGGCGACGGCGTGCAGGGCGGCGTCGAACAGGGCAGGGTGCAAGCCGTACCGTGCGGCGTCGTCCCGCTGGTCCTCGGGCAACACCACCTCGGCAAGGATCTCGTCGCCGTGCCGCCAGACCGCGCGCAGGCCCCGGAACGCCGGGCCGTAGTGGAATCCGGCGGCGGCGGCACGCTCGTAGACGCCGTCGAGCCCCACCGGTTCGGCGCCGGCGGGCGGCCACGGGTTGTCGTCCCGTTCCGGCCCGGCGGCGGTATCGGGCAGCAGTGTGCCGGTGGCGTGCGTCGTCCACTCGCCGTCGGCGTGGGAGTGGATCGACACCGTCCGCCGGCCCGCGTCGTCGGGCCGGCCCACCGCCATCTGCACCTTCGCCGGTGGACGCAGCGGCGCCCGCAGGGTCAGTTCCTCGACCACACCGCCGGCCCGCAGGGCCATCTCCAGCTGGCCGGTGCCGGGCACCAGGACCACCCCGTCGACGCTGTGATCGGCCAGCCAGGCCGCATCAACGTCGCCGTCGAACAACGTGCCCTGCGCCCATTCCACCGGTTCGCCCAGCCAGCCTGGTGCGCCGGCGTCCAGCCAGTAACGGCGGCGCTGGAACCGGTACGTCGGCAGCACCACCCGCCGCACGTCACGCCCCGCGTAGACCGCGGCCCAGTCGACGGTCGCCCCGTGTGTCCACGCCTCAGCCACCGCGCCGAAGATGTCACCCTGATCCCGGCGCAGCGTGCCCAACTCGAGACCCAGGACCGGATGCGGGCTCACCTCAAGCAGAACACCAGGCGCATCCGCGACCGCATCAGCGAACCGTACCGTCTCCCGCA
>NZ_JAENHP010000038.1 GCF_016834655.1 Paractinoplanes ovalisporus | reverse complement strand
CGAACTCGGCTACCTCAGCCCCGATGAATACGAGACCGCCTGGCACACCCAGACCGAGCCAGATAACCTCACCCCTGCCCCGACCGGAGCCAGGTAACCCCCGCTCCCGGAAACCGGGGGGAACTCAGATCTCGATGTGGGTGGTTGCACCATGGGTTCCGTGACATCGGAGCAAGCCGAGCTCTTCGCCTTTCGAGACGGCATGCAGCCCACTGACATCGCCGTTTTCTTCGTACGTTCCACCGTTCCACCGACCAACGGATGCGCAGCTCATCCCGGCGGCCGGCCGGGAGCAGCAGTTGCGGCCGGCGCGACCAGGTGGACGCTCGGCCACGAAGTAGGACACGTACTCGGCCTCGATCACGTCGACAACAACGACCAGCTGATGACCGGGAACGGCACCGGCAGGATCACCAACCCGCCGCCGGACCTCTTGCCGTCCGAAGGTGCGACCATGGACCAGAGCGCACTGACCATCGACATCTAGGAGCAGCGATGCCCGTCGACATGAGCGACGTCCGCGCCGCCCTCGAACGCGACGAACCGGACTACACGCAGGCCCAGCAGCTGGGCCCCGGCGCCATCCCCCACTTGGCAGCCCTCGTTCGCGGCGATGACGCCATGCTTGCCGCCAAAGCGGTCTACCTCACCAGTCTCATCGACGCGGGACAGGACGCCATCAAGGTGGTAGCCGACGCTGCGAGTCACCCGGACCCCGCCGTACGGGTCGCGGCGGCCGCAGCCACCCGGCACCTGCCTGCGCACGCGGCCAGTGACATCGTCATCGCTCTTGCCGCCGACTCCGATGGCGGGGTCGCTCGGGTGGCACTGAAATCTGTGCCGGCGAAGCCCTCGGACGAACTGCGCGGACAACTGGCTTATCTGCAAGGAAACAGCGAATTCCCGGAGCTACGAGAGCTCGCGACCCACATCCTGGCCGACACCGGCCCCTGATGACGATCAGTCACGGTCGACCCTCTCGGCGCACCCCTCCTACGCCTTGCCTGAGTCCGGCGGGCGGCCTCGACGGGCCGCTTCCGGGTCAGTGTGTGACCGCGAGGCGGAGCGTCCGCAGGGCGTAGTGAATGCGCGAGCGGACCGTCCCGGGCGGGATCCGCAAATCGTCGGCGACCTCCTCGACCGTGCGGTGTCTCAGGTAGACCTCGGTCAGCACGGTGCGGTGGATCGGGTTGAGTCCGTGGAAGGCCTGGCGCAGGGCGAACCCGGCGACCGCCGAGCCCGCCGTGTCGTCGGCGTTGGGCAGGCGGTCTGCCAGATGTTCCGGCACCTCCGAAGGGCGGCTCTTGCGCCGGCGGGCCTCGTCGATGACCAGCCGCCGGGCGACGGTGAACAGCCAGCGGCGGCCGCTCTCGTCGTCGGCCGCTACCACGTCGAGGTTGCGCCAGGCCCGCAGCAGCGTCTCCTGGACCACGTCCTCGGCAGTTTGGCGCTGCCCGGCTGTGAGCGTGATCACAAAGCGGGTCAGGTGCGGGCCGTGATCGGCGATCAGTTGCTCGAACCGCTCGTCGGCCATGTCGTTTCTCCCGTTGGTCCGGGGGCAGTCCCCTGATGCGACGGGAGAAAGGTAATTCGGAGCCACTGATCTTTTTCTGACCACGAACTTACCTTGCCGTTGAGCAATCAATCGGCTTCGCTTGGTGATCACGGGTCGGTCATTTGACCCATTTATTGGCGCCTACCCGACAGTAGCCGGGTGGCAATCACCGGAATTTTATTCACATTCCACAAAGGAATGAGGCCGCCGCTCCCGCTGGCGCGGCGGCCTCCTTCGAGGACAGAGCCCCCTTCGGTCCTCATCGTGATCAACGGACGGACGAGCCGGGCCTTCACCGGTGGCACTGACAGATTCAGGTCACCGGCATGCTCGCCGATCGAGAATGTGGTGGGTTCCGGATACATTTCTCGCACGATGATCCAGTTCAATGTTCTCGGCCCGTTGCGCGTTTCGCGTGACGGCGCTGAACTGCGCGTCGGCCCGGCCCAGCGCGGCTTGTTGCTTTCGTTGCTGCTGGCGTACGCCGGTGAGAAGGTGCCGCTCACCGAGATCCTGGACGTGTTGTGGGGCGACGATCCGCCGCCCACCGCCACCAACGTCGTGCACCGCCACGTCGGGGCGTTGCGGCGCATCCTGGAGCCCGGCCTGCCGGCCCGCGAGCCCGGTCGCTGGCTGCTGAGCGAGGGTGGCGGCTACCGCCTGGACGTCGATCCGGACACGCTCGACCTGGCGCGTTTCCGGCAGCTGACCGAGCAGGCCCGCGCAGCGGCGGGCGCCGGCCTCACCGAAGAGGCCGTCACCGCGTACGGGAAAGCCTTGGGTCTGTGGCGGGCGGCGGCGGTGACCGGGCTGCCGCTCGAGGCGCAGGCGCATCCGGTGTTCGCCGGGCTCGACCGCGAGCGGTTCGCGGTGGTCGAGGAGGCCGCGACCCTCGCCCTGGAAACCGATCAGGCCGGTCAGATCCTGCCCGAGCTGCAGCGGGCGGCCGAGCTCCAGCCGCTCGACGAGCTCCTGCTGACCCTGCTGGTCCGCAGCCTCGCGGCCACCGGCCGGCAGGCCCAGGCCCTGCGCGCCTATCAGGAAATCCGCGCGAGGCTGGCCGACGAGCTGGGCGTCGACCCCGGCCCGCAGCTCGCCGAGGTGGGGGAAAGACTGCTGAGCGGCGAGCTGCTGGCGGCCCCGACCGGCACCGCCGCCCCGGCCTTCGTCCCGGCCCAGCTGCCCAACGATCTGGCCACCTTCACCGGCCGCGAGAAGGAGCTGGCCGACCTGCTCGGCCAGCCGTCGGGGACGCTGGTGATCGGGGCCGTCGGCGGGATGGCCGGCATCGGCAAGACCACCCTGGCCGTCCACCTGGCCCACCGGGTGGCCGACCGCTATCCCGACGGCCAGCTCTACCTCAACCTGCGTGGCTTCGGGCCGGACGGGTCGGCCGTGACCCCGGCCGAGGCCGTCCGGGAATTCCTCGAGGCGCTCGGCGTACCGGCCGAGGCCATTCCGGTCGGCCTGGACGCGCGCACCGCCCTCTACCGCAGCGTGCTGGCCGACCGGCGGCTCATCGTCCTGCTCGACAATGCCCGCGACCTGCAGCAGGTGCGGCCGCTGCTGCCGGGTTCGGGCGGCAGCCTCGTGCTGGTGACCAGCCGCAACCGGATGGCCGGCCTGGTCGCCGGCCATGGCGCCCGGCTGATCGGCCTGGGTCTGGTCAGCGAGGACGAGGCGGCCGACCTGCTCGGGCAGCGACTCGGGCACGACCGGGTGGCCGCCGAGCCAGCCGCGGTGTCCGAGATCGTCGAACGGTGCGGCCGCCTCCCACTGGCCCTGGCCGTCGTCGCCGCCCGGGCCGCCGCCAACCCGTCGTTCCCGCTGGCCGCGGTGGCCGCCGAGCTGCGAGCGGGCGCGCCCGGCCTGGACGCGTTCACCGTCCCCGACGCCGAGGCCGACCCGCGCGCGGTGTTCTCGTGGTCCTACCGCGCGCTCAGCTCGGACGCGGCCCGGCTGTTCCGGCTACTGGCGCTGCACCCCGGACCTTCGGTCGGGGTGGCGGCCATGGCCAGCCTGGCCGGAATCCCGGTGCGGCAGGCCGGCACCCTGGCCGGCGAACTCGCTTACAGCAGCCTGCTCACCGAAGGGCTCCCCGGGCGCTACACGCTGCACGACCTGCTGCGGTCCTACGCCACCGAACTCATGGCAGACCACGACCCGGCGTCCGAGCAGGCCGCGGCCCGGACCCGCCTGTTCGACCACTACCTGTTCACCGGCCGCGCGGCCACCGACCGGTACACCCGCACGCAGATCCCGGTCGAGCCGGACGGGCCGGCACCGGGCGTGACCCCGGAGGTGGTGGCCGACCGTGAGGCGGCGCCGGCCTGGTTCGCCGGCGAGCGCCTGCCGCTGCGCGAGCTCATCCGCACGGCCGCCGCGACCGGCCACGACCGGCACACCTGGCAACTGGTCTGGGCGCAGGAGATCTTTCTGCTGCGCCGGGGCGACTGGGAGGAGGCGGCGTCGTACGCCCGGTCGGCCGTCGCCGCCGCCGACCGCCTCGGCGACCCGATCGCCCGGGCCCACGCCCACTTCAGCCTGGGCCGGGCCGAGACCCTGCTGCGCCACGACGACGAGGCCCGCGCCGACCTCGAGCTTTCCCTGGCGATGTTCGTCCAGGAGGGACACTGCGCGGGCCAGGCGACTGTCCTCAACTACATCGGCTACCTGGCCGAACGGCTCGAGCACTACGAGGAGGCGCTGGACTACAGCCGGCAGGCGCTGTCGGTCTACGAGCGGATCGACGATTCTTTCGGCCAGGCGATGGCGCTCAACTCGATCGGCAACCTGCTGGGCACGATCGGGGACGCGCAGGGGGCGCTGCCGTACTGCCGGCGGGCGGTGAAGCTCTTCCGTGAGCTCGACGACCGGCACGGTGAGGGCGCCGCCTGGGACAGCATCGGCGTCGCCCATCTGCAGTTGACGCAGTTCGCCGAGGCCGCCGAGTGTTTCGCCCGGGCCCTGGAGCTGTTCCGGGCCGACGCCTCCCGCAACTTCGAGGCGGTGGCGCTCGACCACCTCGGCGACGCTCAGCGCAGCCTGGGTGACCTCGGGGCCGCCCGGGCGTCGTGGCATGCGGCCGCGACCATCCTCGATGACCATGACCGGCCGGCCGCGGCGACGGTCCGCGCCAAGAGCCGCGTCTAGGGCGCGACCGGTGACGGTCGAGGTGCCCGGCGGCGAGCCGTCCGGATCAGGAGATCGAGCATTTCCCCGTACGGAAGTCCGGCCGCCTCCCACATCCGCGGGAACTGCGACATGGCCGTGAGCCGGGGCGCGTCCTTGACCTCGTTCAGCGTGAGCTCTCCGTCCGCGCCGAGGAAGAAGTCGACCCGGAGCAGCCCGGCCCCGCCGAGCGCGCGGAACACCTGGACCGCCCGCGCCTGGACCCGGGCTGTGGTGGCGGCGTCGAGGTCGGCCGGCACGACGTGCTCGGTCAGCGCCCGGCGGTAGCCACCGCCCCCGGCCACCTTCACCTCGAGCGGCGGCGCGGCCAGGAGCCGCCCGTCCGGCATCTCGAGCACGCCTACGTTCACCTCACGACCCGGCACGGCCGCCTCGACCAGCACCCGGCGGTCGAACCGCCGGGCCGCCGCCACCGCCTCGGGCAGGGCCCCGGCATCGAGCACCCGGGATACGCCGAAACCGGAGCCGCCCCGGGCCGGCTTGACGAACAGGGGCAGGCCGAGCCGTCGCTGGTCGGTCGTGGACAGTCGCTCGCCGTCCTCCAGGGTCACGCCGTCGGCGACGGCCACGACCCCGGACAGCACGGTCTTGGTGAGACCCCGGTCCATGGCGACGGTGGCCGCGAGAGTTCCGCTGCCGACGTAGGGCACACCGACGTACTCCAGGACGCTCTGCACGATGCTGTGCCGGGTGGCCGGTCCGTGCACCACCGGCAGCACGACATCAGACGCCCGCAGCACTTTCATCGCCTCGAAGAAGTGAGCCGACGACAGCTCCGGCTCGGGGGTCATGAAGTGCAGCGAGATCTCGTCGACCAGGTGGGCCGGGATGTCGTGCCCCACCGACCAGCGCCCGTGCGGCGTGATCCGGATCGGCGTCACGGTGTAGCGGGACCGGTCGAGCCCCCGGACCACGGTCGCGGCCGAACTCACCGACACCGCGTGCTCGGCGTTCTGCCCGCCGAATAGCACCACGACCCGGGTCAGCCAGGGCAGATCGTTGCGAATGACGTCCACGACCGGCACAACGTAACCGCCCGCCGCTCCTTCACTTGAAGTTCTGAGTATTTCCTCAGGGCCGGCTCCGGTGACGCTCGAAGCGAAGCCCGCACTGGGCGCGGTCCGCTAGACGGAGCCGCGACCGGGAGTTGCCTGTTGACTACGCGCCATCACAGGTACGGTAGTGCACGTCACAGTCCCCCATGAGTTGGCCAAAGCGGAGGTTAGGCGTGCCGGTCACAGGCCAACGCGTCGTACGGCGGGCATTGGGGCGGCGATTGACGCGGCTGCGCACGGCTTCCGGCATGAGCCGGCGTGATGTGGTGGAGGCGCGGCTGGGCATCTCGGAGCCGACGCTGCACCGCATCGAGACGGGCAAGGTGCCGGTCACCGGGGCCAACGTACGCGCGCTCTGCTGGCTCTACAACGCGGACCAGAGCATCACCGACGCGCTGGCCGACCTCGCGCTGGGCACGTCACAGCAGGAATGGTGGGACGCCAGCCCGGTGATCCCCGAGTGGTTCAAGCTGTACGTCGGGCTGGAGGCGTCCGCGTCGCGAATGTTCGGGTACGACGGCGAGATCGTCCCCGGCGAACTTCAGACCCCGGAGTACGCGCGAGCCATCTTCGGCGCCGAGCAGCCGGCCGACTCGGAAATGGCCGAGCGTCATATCAATCTGCGTATGCAGCGCCAGAAGACGTTGTTCGCCCGCACCCCGGCGGTCCGCCTCGTGACGGTGCTCGGCGAGGGGGCACTGATCCGGCCGGTCGGCGGCGAGCAGGTGATGAAAGGCCAGATCGAGCACCTACGGCGGCTGTCCACCCAGGACGCGGTCGACATCCGGGTGCTGCCGTTCACGGTCGGGGCGCACGCGGCGATGGCCGGCGCCTTCCGGATCCTGGAGTTCGACGACCCGGACGATCCGGACGTGGTCTACCTCGAATCGCACGTCGGTGCGCTCTACCTCGAGGAGCAGGTCGAGGTCGACGAATACCGGCGGGTCTTCGATCTCATCACAAGAGATTCCGTGCCGGTCGCCGAGTTCGCATGACGGGGCACGGAATCCGGGCGTAATCAGTCGGCCAGGAGCCGGTCGAACTCGCCGCGCTTGGCGCCGAAGAGAAACGAGTCCCACTCCTCGGTCGTGAAAACGACGGTCCCGGCCTCGCGTGCGTTGCTGTTACGGACCTCGATGAGGCCGTCCTGACGCCGCGCCTCGACACAACTGCCGCCATTGCCGGTCGACCTGCTGGACATCATCCAGCCGGCTTCGCTGCTCATCAGTGCCCTCCCCGCTGGCAGAACTACTTTGCGTAATTGAAGTGCCACAGATTCGGTTGCGACATGTCACTCCTCGTCCGTTTCCAACGGAAATTGAGCACCGCTGGAAGACGCACGTTTCTTTCACCACGAAAGTGACAGCACTCAGAGTAGATGAAACCCGTCTCTGATGCATCATGTCATCGTGAGACCTGTCCTCGTGAAATCTTGCACGAGCCTGGGGCGGCTGACATGATTCTTTTGCGGCTGGCCGGCCGCAGTTCTGAGAGGACGGCCGATGCGGATCCTCGCTCCTGCAGCCGCCCCAACGGGCGACGTACCGTCAGGTAACGCTCCGCTGCGGACCGAGTCCGACGTCGCCCGCCTCCAGGCCCGCATCGATCAGCTCGCGGCGCACGTCCAGAAACTCGAGCAGGAGCGCGCCTCACTGCGCTGGATGGCCGGCCACGACGAGCTCACCGGGCTCGCCAACCGCCGCCTCTTCCACGCGCTCGCCCCGGAGCAACTGCGCGCCGGCGATTGCTCGCCGGCCGTCGTGATCCTCGACCTCAACGGCTTCAAGCCGATCAACGACACGTACGGGCACGATGCCGGCGACGAGGTCCTGCGGGTGATCGCCCGGCGCATGGCCGCCTGCCTCGGTGACCAACTGGTGGCCCGGCTCGGCGGTGACGAGTTCGCCGCCCTGCCGTGCGCCCCGCACGCCGAGGTCCCGCCGACGTGGTGGCACGAGCTGGCCGGCTCGCTGAGCGCGGCGATCGCACCCCCGATGGGCGTGCAGGGACACACCCTGTCGGTCACCGCCTCGATCGGCGTCGTGCCGGCCGAGCGTTCCGCCGACCTTCCCGAGCTGCTGCGCCGCGCCGACCAGGCGATGTTCAGCGCCAAGCGACACACGGCCGGCACCGGCAAGGCCGGGATCACCTGGGTCGTCAGCACCGAAAGCGGCGACCACACCGAGACGTACGGGGCGGCCGCCACTCCCCTGTCCGCGGGCGACCCGGTGTGGGTGCACCGCAGCGGCGCTCGTCGTGCGGGCGTGGTGGAGAGCGCCTGCGAATGGGCGGCCCTGGTTCGCTACCGGTCCCCGAACGGCGCCGGCACGCTGGTCGACACGATCCCCACCAACTCGCTCACGGTCCGCGACGAAGCCGATCCGTACCTGGACCTCTCCGCCTACCGCTGACGGGTCAGTCCACCGTCAGCACGAGCTTGCCGAGCAGGCCACCGGCCAGCACCCGGCGGTGGGCGTCGGCCGCTTCGGTCAACGGCATCGTGACCGCCACGCGGGTGCTCAGCCGCCCCGCCGCCACCTGCCCCACCAGGTCGGCCAACAGCTCGCGGTCGAGATGGATGAGTTGCAGCTCCTGACGCACACCACGGTCGGGGACCAGGGGCGGCGTGGGCCGGGTCGCGACCACGACTCCCCTGTCCTCGACGGCAGCGGACGCCGCCTCACCGACGGGAACCGCGTCGAACACCGCTGACACCGGCCCCACCGTGGACAGATCGGCCGTACGGGAAATGACCTCGTGAGCGCCGAGACCGCGCACCCATTGCTCATCGCCGTCACTGGCCTGCGCCGTGACACGGAAGCCGCTCTGCACAGCGAGCTGGGTGGCGAAACCGCCGACACCGCCGCTGGCTCCAGTGACCAGAATGCTGCTGCCCTTCGGGAGCATGGCCAGCGACACCAGCGACAGACCCTGGTGGGCGGTCTGGGCGTTGAGCGGCACCGTGGCCGCGGACACGAAGTCGAGCTCGTCGGGCAACCGCACCAGCCAATCTGCGTCGGCCGCCACGAACTGGGCATAGCCGCCCGGTGCACCCCGGGTCACGTACCACGGAATCATCCCGACGACCCGATCGCCCACGCCGAACTCCGCCGGGCCGGGGCCGACCGATGCGACCTCGCCGGCGATGTCCCACCCGGGCAGAAACGGCGTCGGCACCGGCCCGCGCGGGATTTCCCCGGTGGTGGAGGCGACGTCAGCCGGATGCACACAGACGGCCCGGACGCGGACCACCACCTGCCCGGGCCCCGCCTCAGGCTCGGGCAGCTCGGTCACCTGCAACACTTCAGGCCCGCCAAGCGCGGCCGCGACGACTCCCAGCACGCGTCCACTCTAGACCCACGGAGCCCGTTCTCGGATCCGGCCGCCTTTCGCCGCCCGCCACCGGACAGGGCGGGTGCGACAGGGCCGGAGCCCGGGTTAAAACACCGCCGCGGGATGACGACAGACGGTCCGGACGAGCGGTTGCGAAGCGATGTCACGACCCGGTTGTGTGCCACCGGTTCGGCGGTCGCGTCGGTGTCGTCCGGCCGCTCGGCCATGGCGCTGATCAGCGAGCAGCACTTCGATCTGGTGGTCGTGGACCTCGACATCCCTGACCTGCTCGAACTGGCCGATTGCCGGCTCGACGCCGCGGATCGGCCGCCGGTGCTGTGCATGACCGATGCGACGCCCTCGAGCAGGTGCTTCCCGAGGCGGGTCGGCGGGTGGAGGACTACCTCACCAAGCCTTACCGCATCGCCACGTTGCTGGCTCGCACTCAGGTTCTGCGCACCGGGAAGATCGCGCTGAGTCAGGACTGCCATCCAACTGCGCCCTCCGTCACGGCCGGCTAGGACCAGATGGCCTGCGCGACGAGCCCTGGACAATGGACGAGAGCGGGCGGCTACCCGAATCGGCCGCCCAGAGAGACCCGCTCATGCGTGCCCTTGGCATCGCTCAACCGGGCGACCGTGCGTGGGCAACGCTCCGCGAGAGCGAGTCTGTGACATTGTCGGTCGGGCGCCATATGACGTCATCCGTATCCGCCCCGATCGTCTCGGAACCCGGTGAAACCATTGTCTGGTGGCAATTCCCAGCGAGGAGCGACCGTCCGGAAAGGCTGGATCTTCGTCTGCGCCGCCATCGGTAGCGCCGTCCTCGCCCTCGCTTACCTTCTTGAGTGGCGATGGCATTGGCAGGGTGTATCGCCCACTGTTCTCGTCAATGTGGGCACCGGCATCGGACTAGCAGGTTTCTTGTTCTGGCTGGGGCTACGGTTCTCGGCTGAAACCAAGCGCTCGATCGAGCAGGCTGTCCATCGAACAACTGACGAGGTCAGTAAACAGGCCGGTGAACGGGAGCGGGAGCTCAGAACCCGTCTGGATGATCTGCAAGTAACACTCGAGCAACGCTTGCAGGAGCACGCTGCCGGCCAGGATGAACGGGTCGCCTTGCTGGCTCAGGAGCCTACTTTCGAGAACTTGACGGGCCTTCTCACCGAGGCGAACAAGCTCGAAGCGTTCGACAACGGCCGGATCACCGTACATGCGAGCGGTGACCCGGACGGGTTGGCTTTGAGGTTTTCCTGGCATTTCAATCCGGATGAGCGCGAAAGACCGCAGGGGCCTCACCTCGACATCGAGGTTCGCACGCAGGACGAAGTCAAGTCTCCGACCCGCCGCAGGGTCATCACACTCGAGTGGCTCCCGTCGGAGTCAGCGGTAGATGTAGCCGAGAAGGTGGTCGCACGTCTACGAGAGGCCGGTCTCTGGCAAGGCCGGGAGTCCCTCGACTGGCAGCTGGCGCTCAAGAACCTTCAGCAGAGCATCAACGTTGGCATGGCCGCTCGTCGGCGGGACGGTGGCGCATGGCCCCTCACTGGCTCGCTGGTCGAGCTCGTCGGGGATGATTGGGCCATCACGACGAACGGCCTGGTGTGCCGGTCGAGGAACTTCAGCGTCGCCGGCGGTCGGCTCGACCGGAAGCTGCCTTTTCCGCAAAGCGGTCCCGATTGGGCCGACCCCGACGAGTGGTACCGCGTTGTCTCACGGGCCAGAACAGTGTTTCCGAGGACGTACGAGGTCCCGCAGCCCGGTCAAGGGACGTGGCGGCCATGGGTTGGATGAGCGGCTGCCAGCCGATGCCTGATCGTCGGCCGGCAACGAATTCGGTTCTTCAGCCACAGCCGACCTGTCCGGGTCTGAAGGAGGCCGATCCCCGGCCCTGACCGCGTGGTCCGTCGCACTGCGGGCACGAGTTTCCCGGGGCGGAGCACCTTCTCCGGCGTGTCCGGCAGCGTCGGGACGCCCCAGCCATGCGATACAGTCGGCCTGATTGGATGCCGCGACCAGGGGTGAGCCGATGGAGCCATCCACGTCCAACAATCACGACGATCTTCGGCGTTCGGCCGCCGAGCAGGCGGCGCTGCGGCGGGTGGCGACGTTGGTGGCGAGTGGCGCCCCGGCCGCCGAGGTCTTCGAGGCTCTCGTGACCGAGGTCGGTCTGCTGATGCCGGCGACCGACGCCGCCCTGGTGCGCCTGCACGGTGACGAGACGGTGACCATGATCGGTCGCTGGAACGAGTTCGACGGATACCGGAGCATCGGCGTCAAACATCCGTTCGGCACCGGCACGCTGGCCCGGCTGATCTGGGATTCCAAGCGCCCGAGCCGGGTCACGAGTTATTCGGAAACGTCCGGCTCGCTGGCTGACATGATCCGCAGCTGGGGCTGGCGATCGTCGGTGGGCGCCCCCGTTGTCGTCAACGCCGAGGTGTGGGGCCTCACCGCCGTGGGTTCGACGAACGGCGAAGTACATCCACCCGGTACGGAAGAGCAGTTGGCGGCGTTCACGGAATTGCTGGCGATCGCGATTGCCAACGCTCAGAGCCGTGCGGAGCTCGAGCAGCTCGCGGCTGAGCAGGAGAGCCACCGCCGAGCTTCGGGAGATCGTCAGTGGGATCCTCCCGGCGTCGCTGACCCGCAGCGGGTTGCCCGGCGGGGTGGAGTCGCTTCTGGTCGACCTGCCGCTGCCGGTCGAGACGGACGTCGAGGTGCCCCGGCTGGCCGTGGAGGTCGAGACCACCGCCTATTTTGTCATCGCCGAGGCGCTCACCAACGTCGTCAAGCACGCCAAGGCCGGCCGGGCGTGGGTTCGCGTCGGCCTCACCGACGGCATCCTGCGCGTCGAGGTGGGAGACGACGGCGTGGGCGGCGCCCGGACCGGGTCGGGTTCGGGCCTGACGGGCCTGTTCGACCGCGTCGAGGCCCGCGGTGGTCAGCTGCTGGTTCGCAGCGCACCGGGGCAGGGCACGACGATAGAGGCGATCCTGCCGGTCCCCTCACGCTGACCTTTCCACCGGTTCATCGCCGTCGGGTGTCCGCGCGCAGATAGGTCAGCACCGCCTGCACTCGGCGGTGCTCGCTGTCCGTGGGGGTGATGCGCAGCTTGCGGAAGATCGCCGTCACGTGCTTCTCGACGGAGGCGTGGCTGATGAGCAGGCTCTCGGCGACGCCCGAGTTGGACAGCCCTTCGGCCATCGCCGCCAGCACGGCCAGTTCACGGGGAGTCAGCTGCTGAAGCGGGCCCGCCCTGGTGTGGCGGCCGAGCATCCGGACGACCACCTCGGGATCCAGGGCGCTGCCACCGGCCGCGACGCGACGGATGGCGTCGACGAACGTCGTGACGTCGCCGACCCGTTCCTTGAGCAGGTAGCCGACCCCTTCGGGCCGATCCCCGATCAGATCCATCACGTACGCCGGTTCGCAGAACTGCGACAGGATCAGCACCCCGATCCGCGGTGAGCGGCGGCGCAACTCCATCGCCGTCCGCAAGCCGTCGTCGGCCCGGCGCGGCGGCATCTGGACGTCGGTGATGACGACGTCGGGGCGATAGGCCAGAGCGCGTTGCAGAAGGTCGTCGGCGTCGCCGGAGCGCGCGACGACATCGAGCCCGGCGTCGGTCAGGATCCGGGCCACGCCCTCGCGCAGCAGGACGTCGTCCTCCCCGATCGCCACCCGCAACGGGCGGCCGGTGTCATCGGTCGTCATCGGTGTGGTCCTCGAGGAGTCGTCGCAGGGCCGGGCTCACCAGCTCGTCCTTCGGGAAGAACCCGATCGCTCCGGCACGCGTGGCCGCGGCGACGTTCGCCGGGTCGGCGTCGGAGGAGAAGATCACGACCCGCGTCGTCCAGGGCTTCTCCCGCAGTTGCCGGGTCAGGGAGAAACCGTCGCCGTCCGGCAGGCCGACATCGACCAGCGCGATGCCGGGGCGCCACGCGTCGGCGTAGACGAGGGCTTCGGCGACCGAGCCGGCCTCCCCGATCACCGCGTGACCCCAGTCGCGCAGGATCCGTACGAGAAGCCCCCGTACGGAAGCGTCGTCGTCGACGACGAGGATCGAGCCCATCCACCCATCGTGTCAGCGCGACTTCGCGGTGGCGGTAGGGCTGACCGGAAATCGGTGACGACCGCGGGACGGCCCGCCTTTTCTTCCGGTGAACCCCACCGCTGTTCGGGTCAACCGGTCTGGTCGGCGGCCGGGATGTTTGCGAGCTTCGGACACATGGCCACCATCACTGTCGGCACGGAGAACTCGACCTCGATCGACCTCTACTACGAGGACCACGGCAGCGGGCCGGCCGTCGTCCTGATCAGCGGCTGGCCGTTCGACAGCCGCTCCTGGGAAGCCCAGATCCACCCGCTGCTGGCCGCGGGCCACCGGGTGATCGCCTACGACCGGCGCGGCTTCGGCCGGTCCAGCCGACCGGCCGACGGCTACGACTTCGACACCCTGGCCGCCGACCTCGACACGCTCCTGAACGAGCTCGACCTGCACGAGGTCACCCTGGTCGGATTGTCGCTGGGAACCGGGGAGGTCGCCCGCTACATCGGCGTCCACGGCACGCAGCGGCTGCGGGCGTGCGTGTTCATCGAAAGCCTCGCGCCCTCGTTCACCCGGTCCGCCGACAACCCCAAGGGTGTCGACCGAGCCGGCGTCGAGGCTGTCCAGCAGGCCTTCCGCCACGACCGGCCGGCCTGGCTCACCGCCACCATGAACGACTTCCTCAACCTGGATCAGCTGCTCGGCACGCGGGTCAGCGAGGACGCCGTACGCAATCTGTGGAACGCCGGCGCCGACGCGTCACCGATCGCGACCTGGGCCTGTCCGCGCACCTGGCTCGAGGAGTTCCACAACGACGTCAAACGCATCGACATCCCGACGCTGATCCTGCACGGCACCGCCGACCGCATCCTGTCCGTCGAAGGCCAGGGACGCCGGCTGCACGCGGCGCTGCCGGACGCCCGCTACGTCGAGATCGACGGTGGACCGCACCTCATGTGTCTCACCCACGCCGAGCAGGTCAACCGGGAGCTGCTCGCTTTCCTCAGCCGATAGAAAGGCCAGCACATGCCAACAGTCACGACATCGGACGGGACCGAGATCTTCTTCAAGGACTGGGGCAGCGGGCAACCCGTCGTCTTCAGCCACGGCTGGCCCCTCACCGCGGACGCCTGGGACGGCTCCGCGAACTTCGTGGCCAGTCACGGGTTCCGGGCCGTCGCCCACGACCGTCGCGGTGGTGGACGCTCGAGCCAGCCGTGGGAGGGAAACGACCTCGACCACTACGCCGACGACCTGGCCGCCGCCATCGAGCATCTCGACCTGCACGACATCGTCCTGGTCGGGCACTCCACCGGCGGGGGTGAGGTCACCCGGTACGTCGGACGTCACGGCACCTCCCGGGTCGCCAAGATGGTGCTGCTCGGAGCCATCCCGCCGCTGATGCTCAAGACCCCCGCCAACCCGGAAGGGCTGCCGATCGAGCCGTTCAACGAGATCCGTGAGGCCGTGCTCGCCGACCGGTCGCAGTACTACAGGGATCTGGCCTTCCCGTTCTACGGCGCCAACCGGCCGGGGTCGACCGTGAGCCAAGGTGCCCATGACGCGTTCTGGCTGATGTCCATGACGGTCGGCATCAAGAGCGCGTACGACTGCGTCAAGGCGTTCTCCGAGACGGACCTCACCGAAGACCTCAAGAAGATCGACGTGCCGACGCTGATCCTGCACGGTGACGACGACCAGATCGTGCCGATCCAGGCGGCGGCGTTGAAGTCCTCGAAGATCGTCGCCAACTCGACGCTCAAGGTCTACCCCGGCGCCCCGCACGGCCTGACCGGCGCCCATGAGCAGGAGTTCAACAAGGACCTGCTCGCCTTCATCACCAGCTGATACCCGTACGGATCTCGCAGCTCCCCGGAAATGGATGGAGGATCATGACCACGCGCCATCAGCCGGAGGACGAACTCGCCGGCAAGCTCAAGCGGACCGAACTGCAACGGCAGCCGTCCTCAATTCTCGGCCGGGAGATCGTTCAGGTGCGCACCGAGATTCCCGCCGGCGTCGAGTCCGGGTGGCACATCCATCCCGGCGAGGAGGTCGGCTACATCCTGGCCGGGACGGTTCACATGATGATTCAGGATCAGACGACGCTTACGCTGCGGGCCGGGGACGGTTTCCTCATCCCGCCCCGAACACCACACAACGCCACCGACCTCGGCCCTGGAACCGGGCTGATGCTGTCCACCTACATCGTCGAGACGGGCCAGCCACTGGCGACCTTCGTGCACTGACCGCCTGGGTGATCAGACCGCTACCGCCGGGCGGCGGGTGCGGGTGTGGATCAGCCAGGCGGAGCCGAGGGCGATGACCGTGGCAATGGCGGGCCCCGCGATCATCGTCGGCCGGCCGGTGGCGAGGCCGACCACGAGATCGCCGAACTGGGCCACGCCCGCGATCAGCAGGATCGGGACCGAGCGACGCAGATCGGCCAGGACCACCCAGCAGAGCGCGACGGCGATCGGGATGGCCCTCACCGCGTACAGCGTGGCGAAGTCCCGGTCCGGCTCCGGCCCGACGCCCGGCAGCAGCGACGGATCGATCAGCGCGAGCACCCCGAAACCCGCCGAGATGACCGCCGAGATCACGTTCAACACTTTCAACACTGAATCGTTCACGCCTTGAATCATTCACCCAAGCTAGCATCGCAGGCATGGTGAACGGAACCCCCGTCGACAGCCTGAACTTCCGGCTCGGCGTCCTGGGCTCGATCCAGGAGGGCCGGTGGGCCGCCCGGCTCGCGCGCTACGACCTGAAGCCCAAACACGTGGCCCTGCTCAGCGCGCTCCGGCTCGGCCACGAGGGCGCACAGCAGGACCTGGCCGTGACGCTGCGGGTCGCCCCCAGCCTGGTGGTGCTGCTCGCCGACCACCTGGTCGCGCTGGAGGCGGTGGAACGCGTCCGGGACCACACCGACCGCCGCCGCCAGCGGTTGCAGATGACCCCCGAGGGCGACCGCCTGCTCGACCTCTGCACCGCCGACGCACAGGAACTGGACAACGAACTGGCCGCTTCCCTGACCGCCGCCGACCGGGCTGCCCTGACGCGGGTGCTGGCCAAACTCGCCGCCGCCGAAGGTCTGCCGTCATGACTGACCCGGTTGAGAGGACACGCCCTTCGTCGTCGGGCGTTCAAGCCTGTTCCGCGATCATGTCGGTCAGAGACCACAGCTTGATTTTGTCCCCGCAGCCCGTCGCGAGCCGGGAACCAGCCTGATCGAAGGCAACAGCTGTCACTACGCAGCCGCTACGCGGCATCGTGGCCACCCGGCGACCGCTCATGGTGTCGAACAACTCGAGGCTGCCGGGGTAGGTCTGGACAGCGATCAGGTTGCCGTCGGGCGAGATCGCGCGGTCGTTCGAGCCGCCGGGCAGGTGTAGTACTCGTCGATACTCGCCCCCGGTCAGCCGCCAGACGTTGACGCCATTGTCGGTGTAGTTCTGCGCCATCAGCGTCGAGCCGTCGGCGCTGAGCGCGATGGCGCTGCCGTAGCTCAGCCCCGGCAGGACCCGCACGGAACCGGTTCTCAGGTCCCAGACACGAACCGCGTCGCCGGACGTCGCCACGACATGGCCGTCGGCGCTGCCGGCGATGCGGTCGTAGGAGGAGACGATCCGCGGCAGGGGGACCGGCCGACCGGCGTCCCGGACCGGCCAGGACTGCACCCCCTGCTGATCAGAAATGATGAAGCGATTGCCGAGTAGTCCGATGCCGCTCACCAGGCTGTCAGTCCGACGAGCCGACCGGCGGCCTTGCGCGTCGTAGATCGTGAATTCCGCAATCTGCGCTACCGCGAAGTTGCCCGCTTCATCAACGGCTACATCGGTGATCGCCTCGGGCGAGTTCCCACTCCGCACGGTGCCGCGCCGGTCCTTGGCTTCCCAATGGATGACGCTCCACGGAGCGTGGTCGTCCTGCGGATCGAAGAAGGCGGCCGTGACCGTTCCGCTGGAACCAACGGCAAGACGGGTCTCGCCCCGGCCGAGCCGGCCGGCGTCGTAGACGGCGATCGGCACCAGCCGTGCCCGGCTCTCGACCGCGAACACAGCCGCCGGAAGCAGGGCGGCCATCACCAGCGAGCCGGCGATGATAACGAGGCGTCGACGACGGCGCGCCCGGCCGGGCGATGAAGGCCGACGGAACGACCGGGTCCGGCCCGGCCATTGGTCGGCCAAGTGGTTGAGGATGAGATCGTGTCGCACCTGATAGGCCGGTCCGGCCTGGCGCAGCACGCCGAGGTCCCGCGCGTTCCTCAGGAACCGGGACAGCCGCCAGGGGATACGACCGCGCAGTGCGAGCCAGAGCCGGGCCACCAGGTAGGAGACCCAGGACGACCCGGAACCGAGGAACACGATGACGAACACCACGACCGCGCAGCACGAGGTGATCGCCCACGCGCTCGTGTAATCGACGGAACCCCAGACAACCAGGAGTGGCAGGGCGACGAACTGGACCGACCCGGCCACGACTACGGCGCTCACGACCAGCGCCGCGCGATCGGCGACGAGGACGCTGTCCGGCGAGGGTGCTCGGCGCGTCTCGCCCGGCGCGTTCAGCCACTTGCCCAAGGCCAGGGGAATGCCGAAGCCGGCCGCGGTCACCACGCCGGGCCAGGCGGTCGGCGGCTGATGCGCGGCGAAGGAGTAGACGACCGTCGCGATCAGCCCGAACACCGACCCGACGCTCATGCCGAACACGAGGCTCGGCACCACGGTTCGCGCCTGCAGCGACGCTCGGCGCGGAGTTCCACCGAGTCCGAAGGTCAGGCCGTTCGTGAGGGCGACGCCGCCGAGAAGGACGAGAACGATCCAACCGAGCTGGCGCATGGAGTCGGGGATGCCGAGCCACCGATCAGCCAGGTCTTGGATCCGGAAGCTCAGCGCGTAAGCGGCCGGGCGCGAGGTGCAGTATCTGGCGAGCAGAACGATTGCCAGCACCGCGCCGACAAGGCTCACCAGGGCGAAGATGGTGGCCAGGTCATTGGCCACCGCCCGGATCAGGCCCGGCGGCCGGCCGGGGCGCAGGATGCGGCCGGCGTGGAATCCCGAGAAGGCGCCCAGGACACAACCGACGGCGACCGCGCCGACTGACGCGTAGCTCACCCGGTGGTCGAGCGACCAGAAGGACGAGTAGTCGCTCTGCCAGCCGACGACGACGAGAGCCACGGCGACCAGCAGGCCCGCCGCTGCGGCGATCAGGATGACGCCCGTGGTGATCACCGCCGGCGGAACCGCCCGCGAGAGCTCCCACCATCGCAGATTCGGATCTCCGACGACCTCCCGCAGGTGGTGGGAGAGAAACGACAGATGGCGCGTGGCCCGCGCGGCGCCACGCTCTCCGGGGTAGACGCTGGGCAGGAACCGGTCCAGCAACCGCCGTTGGATCTCCGCCGGTGAGCCCAGTCCGGTCAGCTCCTCGGGCCGGGAGCCCGGCGAACGAAAGACCTGGCGGGCGAGGGAGACCGTGAGCGGCGTATCGAGCGAGGCCGCCACGGCGCCGTCGGGATGATCCCGTAACTCGGTGAGCACCGATGCCCAGCGCTGCGACCGGGCGGGTTCTCGCTGGGTGAGGAAGTACGCGGCGTCCTCCACCGTGATCGGCTCGATCTCGACGATATCGGCATGCGCCAGGAGGCCGGACTCGCCCACCGCGGCCTCGAACTCGGTGGCACGACACGTGACCAGCGACCGCATGCCACGATCGGTGGCGCGGTCGAGCCGGCGCAGCGCCTCGGGCAGCGACTCGGCGGGCATCTCGTCCAGCCCGTCCAGCACCGCGATCACGCCGCCGTCACGGATGAGCGAACGCAATGTCCGGCGGTAACGATCGGCACCGAAGACGGGGTAGTCCTCGACGATCCGGCCTTCGACCCAGTCCTCGACGTCGATGTCCGGATCCCACCCGGCGACGGACAGCAGGACGGGAACGGGTTCCCCGGCGTCCGGCGAGGCGGTCGCCGCCAATACGTACAGCATCGCCAAGGTGGTCTTCCCAGCGCCCGGACGGCCGAGAACGACGAGCTGCCGGGCACAGCTCGCCGTGAAAGCCTCGGCCAGGGCGACGGCGGCGGGACGGATGTCACCATCGTCCTGCAGGAGTTCACCCGAGAGCGCCCAGCGCTTGCGGGACGAACGGGATGCGGTCGCCACGGGCCGGCGGGTCGGGCGCCAGCGCAGCCGTAGCGGCCGCGGTGACTGCAGGTCACGAACCTGCGCCTCGTCGGCCCACTGCAGGCGCACCGCCGTACGCAGTATCTCCGCGATCTCGGCGCCACCCGCGACCGACTCCCGCCGAGTGGCCACCCAGCCGACCACCGTGCCGGCCATGCCCACATAGGCCAGCACGAAGCTGAGCGAACTGGACCATTGATCGGCGTTGGCGCGTCCCTCGGTGATCAGAAAGGCAATCACCGCGGCGAGACCGGCCAACGCCACCGCGGCGGCGAACGTCGCACTCTTCACCCATGCATTATGTCCGTTATGACGGCTTCTCTGGATCAGGCAATGCGGAGTGAGCTGGCGGGCCGCACCATCCACGGCCGTCGGTGCGTCGCCCGGTCGGAGTCAGTGACGGGACGGCAGCCGGTGGCGCAGGAAGAACTTCCAGATGATCGGGGTCGCGTCGATCACGCTGGGGGTGTCCGAGTCCGGGTTCGGGGTGGTGCTCGGCCAGTCGTGGCCCAGGCCCTCGATCCGGTAGTGCTCCACCGCTGCGGCGCAGCGCTGCCAGAGGTAGCGGGTCACCGTGGCAACCGGCGTCGTGGTCCTCGGGGCGGCGGCGCAACGATTGCGAGCGGCCCAGCCGGCCAGCCACGCCGGGATCGCTGGTAGCCCCTTCGCCGCGTCACCCCCGTACGGAATCGTGGTGTCGGCCGTGCCGTGGAAATTGATCAGCGGAACCGGTCGGCTCGGCTCGCAGGCGCCGCCCTGGGGATAGAAAGCGCCACTGACCTGGGCCGACGCGGCGATCCGGCCGGACAGCCGGCAGGCCAGCACACCGGCGAAGCCGCCGCCGTTCGACTTGCCGGAGACGTAGATGCGGGCCGGGTCGACGCACAGCTGCCGCTGGAGCTGGGTGAGCAGGTCGCTGGTGAACAGCACGTCGTCGACGCCGGACGAGTAGGGCGCGCCCTGGAACGAGGGCTCGCCGTCGGTGCCGATCGTGCCCTGGGGGTAGGCGACGAGGGCGTTCAACCGGTCCATCTGAGTGAGTTCCTGCTGGTACTCACTGGTGCGGGTACGTCCGTGGAAGGACAGCACCACCGGCGTGGCCTGGCGAGCGCGGTAGGTGTCCGGGACGTGCAGAAGATACGTACGGGAAATCCCGCCGCTGACGACCGTCCGGGTGACCGACTCGCCTGCGGGGACCGGGGGCATCTTTCCGCAGCCGGTGGTCCTTACCGGCCTGTCGACGACGCCCGGGCTTTCGGTGGCCCAGGCGGGCGGCGCTGCCGAGACAATCAGCGCGATCAGGGCGGCGGCCGGGAGCACAACCTTTCGTCCGTACACGGAACTCTCCTTTCATCACCCGGCGGCCGGGGCGCCGCCAGGAGATGTCCTCACCGTGGACGATCGGCTATCGAGTTTCGTCGTTATGTTCATTCTGTTTCGAAATGCTCCGGCCGGACGAGTTCCGGAACCGTCGACAGAACGACCAGAACTATCGGTCTCACCCCCTGAGCTCGAACGATGAGCTGGACATCGATCCCCGCCTCCCCCATCCCCAGGAGGGTTCCCCATGTCCACTGCGTCCCGAGCACTCAGACCGGCCCTACTCCTGCTTCTCGCCGTCCTGATGACGGTCCTGGTCGCGCCGCCCCAGCGCGTCCGGGCCGCCACCTCGTCGCCGATCGCCGGGCTCACACTGATCAACAACGTCTCCCGCAAGCCGATCCTCGGCGTCAGCCCGGTCCTCGACGGTACGGTCGTCGACCTCACCCGGCTCGCCAACCGCAACCTCAGCCTGCGCGCCGACCTAGTCGACGGGGCCACGGCCGGAAGCGTCCGGTTCACCTTGACCGGGGCGAAAGGCACCAGCTGGACCCGGATCGAGAGTGTCGCGCCCTACTTCCTCTGCAACGACTACGTCGACTGCCCACTGCTGGCCACGGCCGACAGCTACACGCTGACGGCCCAGGCGTTCTCGGCGGCCAATGCCGGGGGCAGCGCGCTCGGCACGGCCTCGACGATCCGGTTCAGTGTCTCGGCCACCGCCGTCGCCCAGCCGGCGGTCGACGTCCTGTTCGTCGGCAACAGCCTGATCGGCACCCCGACGGTCTCCACCGGCCAGGACACCCCGCAGGTGCTGCAGAGCATGGCCTCGGCCACCGGCCGCACGGTCAACGTCACCAAGGTCATCCACTTCGGCAACACGCTCCAGCAGACCTGGAACGCCGGCGAGGTGGCGGCCGCGGTCAACGGCTCGAAACGGTACGACTACGTGGTGCTGCAGGAATACAGCTCGCTGGTGCCGACCAACCTCGCATCGGCGTCCGGCACACTGCTCAACACGTACGCCCCGGCGCTGTCCCCGGTGCTCAAGCCGGGCGGCAAGGTGGTGCTGTTCAAGGACTGGGCGACCGTGGACCCGGCGCCGTTCGCCAACCGGGCCGCCTATGTGACGGCGCTGAACACCAACTACGCCAAGTTGTCGGCGCGGCTTGCCCTGCCCAACCTCGTGGCGCCGATCAGTGACACCTTCGAGCCGCTGATCGCCGCGAACGGAACCTCGTACCTGATCGTCGCCGACGGCAAACACCCGCACGGCCGCGCGATCTACATGAACGCCGCGACCCTGTACGGGATCCTCTTCCGCACCTCACCGCGTACGGTCCCGAACCTCTACGTGGACAGCGACAGCACCACCGCGCCCGGCCTGCGCAACGCCTCGGCGGCCGCGATCGGCTACTGATCCCCGCCGCCGGTTCGTCGACCGGCTCAGGCCCCGGACGCACCTCGCCCGCGGCCTGAGCCCGAGCCGACGGGAAGGTCGTCGAGGATCGCGCGAAGGGTCTCGGGGGTGCGCTCGGGCGGGTCGGCCTCGATGAACAGCTTGCCGAGCGCGACCGCGTACTTGTCGACGTCGTCCCGCTTGTCGAGGTAGACCGCGCTGGTGAGATGTTCGATGTAGACCACGTCGGGCAGTTCCTCGTGGCCGAACCGCAGGACGCTGAAGGCGCCCCCGGCCGCGGCGTGACCGCCCGCGCTGAACGGCATCACCTGCAGCCGGACCGAAGGCGCGGCGCAACTCTCGATCAGCGCTTCGATCTGTGCGCGCAGCACCTCGTAGCCGCCGATCGGGCGACGCAACACGGCCTCGTCCAGCACCGCCCACAGGCGGGGCCCGTCGGGGCGTCCGAGCAACCGTTTACGGTCCATCCGCAGACGCGCACGACGGTCGATCTCGCCGGGCTGGGCGTTGGAGAAGCCCAGCTCGATCACCGCCCGCGCGTACGCGTCCGTCTGCAGCAGCCCCGGCACAAACTGGACCTCGTAGGTCCGGATGAGCTCGGCCGCCTGTTCGAGGTCGAGATAGTTCAGGAACCAGTTGTCCAGAACGTCGGTGTAGCTGTGCCACCACCTCGGTGCGTTCGTCTCGTGGGTGAGCGCGAGCAGCCGCCGTCTCTCGTCGCCGTCCGGCACGCCGTAGAGCGAGAGCAGGTCGGAGACATCGCGCTCCTTGAGACCGACCCGGCCCAGCTCCATCCGGCTGATCTTGGATTCGGAGGCGCGGATGGGGAATCCCGCCTGTTCCCGGGACAGTCCCTTGGCAAGCCGGAGCGCGCGGAGCCGGGCACCGAGCTGGATCCGGCGGACAGTCACGCCCCCGGCTTCGTCTCCCACCGGCATGGAGCCGGGTCAGGCCTTGCGGCCCACGGCCGCGAACTGAGCGATGTCAGGCGCGGCCAGAGCCTCGTCGTCCGGCTTCCACCGGGTCACCGAGACCACGCCGGGCTCGATGATTTCCATGCCCTCGAAGAGCCCGGCGATCCGTTCGGGACTGCGCAGGTGGTACTTCGGCTCCGCCGCGACGTTCCAGATCCGCGTCGCCTCGACCACTGATTCCTCGGTGTCGCCTCCGTCGTACATCGCGAGGTAGCTGCCCGAGGGGAAGGCGGACATCAGCCGGCCGATGATCGACCGGGCCGCGTCGTCGCTCTCGACGTGACCGAGGATGCCCATGAGCATGAGAGCGACCGGCTGCTTGAAGTCGAGCGTCTTGCCGGCCTCTTCCAGGATCAGCTCGGGCTCGCGCAGGTCGGCGCTGACGTAGGCCGTGGCCCCGCGCGGGTCGCTGGTCAGCAGGGCCCGCGCGTGCACGAGCACCAACGGGTCGTTGTCGACGTAGACGATGCGCGATTCGGGCGCGGCCCGCTGCGCGACCTCGTGCGTGTTGTCGGCCGTCGGCAGACCGGTGCCGACGTCGAGGAACTGACGAATCCCGATCTCGGTCGCCAGGAAATGCACTGCCCGCGCGAGGTACTTGCGGGACAGCCGGGCGTACGGCCCGAGGTGGGGCATGGCTCCGGTGATCTGGTCGCCGACCGCCCGGTCAGCCGCGAAGTTGTCCTTGCCGCCGAGCAGATAGTTCCAGATCCGGGCCGTCTGCGGCGTGTCCGCGTCGAGCTTCGCTGCTTCCGTGTCGCCGTCGCCGGCCAGGTTCTCCGTCACGCCCACATCCTCCTGCCGGCAGCGGATCATCGTCTACCGTGGATCCGCTGCGATCCCGGACGAAGCCTACCCTCAGCCGGTGCTGCACCCCGGGGTGGCACATGAAGGCGCTCGGGCGGGACCGCCGGACACCGCAGCGGGTGATCAGAGAGGCGCGAAGCGCAGGATGCGGTCGTCGCCGGCGGCCGGAGTGCCGCGGCCGTCGCGGTTGCTGGTGGTCACCCACAGGGCACCGTCCGGCGCGCGTTCCACAGTGCGCAGCCGTCCGTACTGTCCCGGCAGCAGCGCGACCGGTGTGCCCGCACCCCCGGCCCCGTCGAGCGGCACCGACCACAGCCGCTGACCGCGCAGCGCGGCGACGTACAACGTCTGGCCGTCGATGGCGGCGCCGCTGGGTGACGCCTCCGCGGTACTCCACACGACGATCGGATTGCGGTAGCGGGTGTCGCTGGACCGGCCCTCGACGACCGGCCAGCCATAGTTGCCGCCGGCGACGATCTGGTTCACCTCGTCCCAGGTGTTCTGGCCGAACTCGGCGGCGTACAGGCGGCCCTGCGCGTCCCAGGCCAGGCCTTGCGGGTTGCGGTGGCCGAGGCTGTAGACCAGCGAACCTGGGAACGGGTTGCCGGTGGCGGGCACACCGCCGTCGGGACGCATGCGCAGGATCTTGCCGTTGCGGCTCTGCTGGTTCTGCGCGTTCGCGGTCACCCCGGCGTCACCCACCCCCGCGTACAGCATGCCGTCGGGCCCGAAGGCGATCCGCCCGCCGTCGTGGATGCTCGCCTTGGCCAGACCGCTGAGAATCACCTGCTGCGTCTGCGGGGCGTCCAGCCGGAACCGGGCGATCCGGTTGTCCGCGGCCGCGGTGAAGTACACGTACACGAGGTTGTCCTGGGCGAACGTCGGCGACACGGCCAGACCGAGCAACCCCGCCTCGCCGGTGGCCGCCACGCCGGCGATGGTGGTGACGGTGGCCGGCGCGCTGCCCGGCGCCACCCGGAGGACCCGGGCGCTGTTGCGCTCCGCGACCAGCGCGCTGCCGTCCGGCAGGAAGCCCAGGCCCCACGGGACGGTCAGCCCGGTCGCGACCACTTGCGGGTTGTCCAGGTCGGGCTCGAAGGCGGCGGCGGTGGACGGGCCGGCCACGAGCTGTGTCGCAACCAGAGCCAACGCGGCGACGGCGCTGCCGGCGACGATCAGGCGATGCATGACTACCTCCGTTCGTCGATGCCTTCGGATCGGGTCGTCCGGACCCGTCCCCGGCATCTCGTATCGAGGAGCGCTCCCATCGGTGCCACATCCTGGTCAAAAGATAGATAAATGTCAATTTCAGTCGGCGTCGTCCGGGTTGATCGATTTTGTTGCCCGGGTCCGCCGCCGCGCTATCTTGCATTCCAGATGCGCAACGCGTACGCGGTGACGGTGATCGGCTGACGATGACTCTGATTGAGCTCGGTGACACGGAGGCGGCCGCTGAGCCGGCGGCCGCGCCGGTCGACCTGCGACGCCTGGGCCGGCTGGCGCTGGCCGTCCTGACCTCGGTTGGTCTGGCCTCGATGACCGCGTCGACGCCGCCCGCGCCGTCGCTGGTGCGGCCGCTCTGGACGACGGCGCTGCAACCGAGCGACACCGTCGCCACGGACAGCCGGACCGTCTACCTCAATCGCAGCAGTCCCTCCGGTCCGGCGCGGGTTTTCGCGTACGACCTGGGCACCGGCCGCCTGCGATGGAGCACACCGACCGGCGACGCGTACGGCATCCGGACCGTTCCCGGCGTCGTGCTGGTGACCACCGGCCCGTCGGCCCCCTCGTCACCGGGACCCCGGACGATCGCGCTCGACGCGGAGACCGGCACGCGACTCTGGCAGGCCACCGGCGCCACCTCGCCATCGGCTGCGGGCGATCGGGTGCTGCTCGCCGAGAACGACCAGTCCGGTGCGATCACCGGCCTGCGGCTGGTCGGGTCGCGCAACGGCCACCCGGTGTGGCGCCGGTCGATCACCCCGGCCGAGGAGTGGACGACGGTCACCGAGGGCGGCCGCCCCACCGCGGTCGTCACGGTGACCGGCACCGGCGATGCCACCGTCTACGGCTACGACGACGGCGCCGTACGCCGCCGCAGCCGCATCCCGTGGAACGGGGTGTACTCGGCGACGCTCTTTGCGGCCGGCGCCCAGTTGGTGGTGGTCCGCACGGCGTCCGCCCAGACCGTTGCCACCGTCTACCGGGCCGCCGACCTGCGCGTGCTGTGGCGATCCGACGAGCTGATCGGCTACGTCACCAGTTGCGGCCCACTGATCTGCACGGCCGGCGTACGCGGCGTGACCGGCCGCGATCCCGCCACCGGCCGCCCGATCTGGCGGCGCGACGACATGCGATTCGTGTGGGACCTGGGCCACGACCGCCTGCTGCTCTCCGCCGCCGCCAACCTGGATTCGCCCACGACGGTCCTGGCCGACGCCGCCACCGGCCGGACGATCGGCCGTCGAGTCGCCGGACAGAAGGCTTTCGTGGCTGGTCCGGCCGGTTCGCTGACGCTGCTGCGCGCCACCGGAAAGCCCGACGACCGCACCGCGGTGAACCGCCTCGACCTGGCCGACGGCCGGCAGACCCCGCTCGGCACGGTGGACCGGCTCGCCGAGCAGGACTGCCAGGGCGCCTCCGGTTATCTGCTCTGCCCGCGCGGAAACACCCTGACCGTCACCGCCGTCGGCTGACCCGTGGTTCAGGCCGGCCGGATGATGACCTTGCCCGCGATGCGGCCGGCGGCGGCTTCGGCGTGCAGAGCGGGCAACTCGGTCAGCGGGATGCGGCGGGTGACTTCGACCCGCAGCTCCCCCTTGTCGACCAGGGTCACGAGTTCGGCGAGGCGTTCGCGGTTGGGCAGCACGAACACGGTCGCCGCGGTGACACCGCGGGTCTCGTCGCCGGGGGTGGCCATGAAGGCGGTTGTGCTGACCACCTTGCCGCCGTCGCGGACCAGGGCCACCAGCGCGGTGAACCGGGCCGGGTCGATCGGGGCGAGATTGAGCAGCACGTCGACCGGCTGATCGATCGCGGTCAGCACCTCCGTGGCGGTGTAGTCGATGATCTCGTCGGCGCCCGCCGCCTGGACGGCCTCCCGGCTGCGCGCGGTGGCGGTGGCCACGACGTGCGCGCCGGCGCGTTTGGCCAGGGCGATGGCGTACTTGCCGACCACTCCCCCGGCGCCGTTGACGAACACCCGCTGACCTTCCCGTACGGCACCGTCATCGAAAAGGGCCTGCCAGGCGGTCAAGGCCACCGACGGCAGCGCCGCCGCATCGGCCAACGGAATGCTCCGGGGCGCCGCGACCAGGCGGTCGGCCGGGACGACGGCGTACTCCGCCGCACCTCCGTCCCGCTCCATGGGCAGGAAACCGATCACCGCGTCGCCCACCTGCAGGTCGCTGACGCCCGCGCCGAGCGCGTCGACGGTGCCGGAGACGTCGTAGCCGGGCACATGCGGCAGCACGATCGGGATGGGCAGGAACCCCGCCCGCATGCCGTTGTCGGCGGCGTTGAACGCCGAGGCCGCCACCCGGATCCGCACCTCGCCGTCGCCGGGCGTGGGTTCGTCGACATCCTCGTAGCGCAGGACCTCGGGACCGCCGACCTCGTGGAAACGTACTGCTTTCATGGGTGAACCTGTTCTCGTGACGGTTCCGTCGGATGACGTCGACCAACCTCGCAGGTTCGGGCGAAACTAGCCTGGGCCAGTTCGGCCCACCTTGACGACCGCCGGGCCACCGGCCGAGCTCACCACCTCTGCCAGGCGGGCCGCATCGGCCGAACCGGGCGCCGCGGTCAGCATCAGGGCGGCCAGGTCGTCGCCCGGGATGGCCAGCAGGTTGCCGGTCAGCACCACCGGATCGCCCTCCGGATGCAGGAACGTCGCACTGCTCTCGTACGCCCCCACCGGCCGCGGGACGCGCCACGACGTGTCGAACAACCGGCTTCGGCTGCGGAGCTCGTCCACCAGCTCACCGAGCGCGGCATCGGTGGGATAGCGCAACAGCGCGTTCTTCAGCTGGGCGACGAGGATCGTCTCGTGGTCGGTCGCATCCGTCTGGGACTGCCGGAAACTGTCGAACGGGTCGCAGAACGTACGCCAGGCGACATTCCAGTCCCAGCGACCTCCGGTGAGATCCCAATGCTCGAGCGCGAGAAAGGCGCGGTTGACCGCGATCACGTTCATCGCGGCGTCGGAGACGAACATCGGGGTGTCCGGAAATCGCTCGAGCATCCGCCGCGCGCCGGGGCCGAGATCGGTCGGCACCGGCCCGCCGACGGCGGCATAACCCGCCAGCGCACACAGTCGCTCGTAGTCCGCCCGGCTCGCCCGCAGCGCGCGGGCAATGGCCCTCACCACGGCGGCCGACGGATGGCTGCGCCCCTGCTCCAGCCGCCGAACGTAGTCGGCGGACATCCCCGCGAGTTCACCGAGTTCCTCCCGCCGCAGGCCCCGCACCCGCCGGCCGCCCACCGGCAGGCCGACGGACTCGGGTGCCGTGCTCTCCCGCAGGAGGCGCACCGCCGCACCGAACTCGTGATGATCCACGGTACGAGTGTGCCCCAACCCTCTATCGAACATGTGTACGATTCCCGGATGATCCTTCATGCCGACGCCGATGCCTTCTTCGCGTCGGTGGTTCTGCGCCGCCGGCCCGAGCTGGCCGACCACCCCGTCGCGGTGGTCGCCCACATCATCGTGGCCAGCGCCAACTATCCGGCCCGGGCCCGGGGCGTCCGCTCCGGCACCCTGGCCCAGGACGCCCAGCGGCAGTGCCCCGAGCTGGTGCTGATCGATGTGCCCCGGGCCGAGGTCGAGGAGGCCGGCGACGCCCTGTTCGACCTGTTCCACGAATCGGCCCGGGCGGTCGAGCCCGGCTCGATGGAGGAGGCGTTCCTCGACGTCGGCGCGGATTCGTCGGCGCAGGCCGTCGCGGCCGGTCACGAGCTGCGCCGCCGCGCCGCGCAGGAGCTCGGCCTCGCGGTCAGTGTGGGCGTCGGGCGCACCAAGCTGATGGCCAAGCTCGCCTCCCGGGCCGCCAAGCCCGACGGGCTGCACGTGATCGGCGCCGAGCAGGAGGCCGAGCTGCGCCGCTGTCTGCCGATCGCCGACGTGTGGGGCGTCGGCACCCGCACGGCCGACCGGCTCCGCGAGCTGAGCATCTCCCGGCTCGGCGAGATCGACGCCATCCCCTACGAGACCCTGCGCCGGCACTGCGGCACCACCATGGCCCGGCGGCTGCGGGCGATCCGCGACGCGACCGACGACGCGACGGTCCGGCCGGTCGAGCACCGCTCCACGCTGTCGTCCGAGGGCGCGATCAAGGGTTACGCGCGCCTCGACTGGACACCGCGGCAACTCGCCGAGATCTGCGTCGAACGGGTCTGCCGGCGGGCGCTGCGAGCCGGGCTTGTCGCCACCGGCGTCACGCTGACCCTGCGGCCGGAACACGGCGCCCCCGACCGGGTGCGCAAACGCCCCCGAGCGGAAGCAACGGCCGACCCGGCGATCTGGCTGCGGGTCACGCACGACCTGATCGACCAGGCCCCGGTGCCCGCGCTGGCCGGCCTGCGCGTCACGCTGACCGGCCTCATCCCTCACGACCGGGTGCAGCAGACTCTCTTCTGATCCATGGGCACCACTGCGATGGGCGCGTTCACGCGACGAACTGGCTCCACGACCACACCACGGCGTAGGCGATACCGCCGAACACCATGAGGGTGAGCAGTCCGAAGACGGCCGGCCAGGCCCAGGCGACGGGTTCCCGGTCGTTGGATGCGACGGTCACGATCACTCCCAGGGACGTTGGTTTCTGACGCCCTCGATTCTCTGACTCGGCGCTCCCCGCCACATCGGCACACAGTCAGATCTCGGCCGGTCCGACTACGACCAACGGTGGAGGCTCTCCGCCGACCAGGCCAGGATCATCGCCGAGTGGAGTCTCGAGACGATCGACCGCATGGATGCCGACGCCGCAGCTCCGCCAACAGCAGCACAGCCTGGCGGTACAGGCTAGGGAATCAGCACGACCTTGCCGTGCGGGGAGCCCGAGAGGCTGAGCTCGGCGGCGGCCCGCCAGTCGTCGAGCGGGAAGGTGGCCGCGATGGGCAGCCTGAAGGCACCGGCGGCGGCCCGGGCCGCGTAGTCGGGCAGGAAGCCGGACGACGGGAAGCCGCCGCCGGCCATGAGTTCGTCGATGTTCACCCGGGCGCCCTTCGTCCGCGCCTCGTCGTGGTTGCTGATGGTGACGACGCGCTTCGGGTCGCCCGCGATCTCGATGAGGTCGGCGATGGCACCGGCGTTGGGGCGCGAGACGTCGAGGACGTGATCCAGCGGCGTGCCGGCCAGCGTCCGTAGGCGATCGACCATTCCCACGCCGTACGACGTCACGGCCGCGCCGAAGCTCTCGAGGTCGGGGGCGAACGTCGGTCCGGCGGTGGCGATCACCCGGGCTCCCCGACTCAGCGCGATCTGCACGGCCGCGAAGCCGACCATGCCGCCGGCGCCGTGGATCAGCACGCTCTGCCCAGGCCGTACGTCCATCAGGTCGAGGGTCCAGACCGCGGTCTGCAGCACCATCGGCAGCGTGGCCGCGTGCACGGCGTCGAGCCCGGCCGGGACGGCGAACCACAGGTTCAGGATCGCGAAGTCGGCCGCCCCGGCGCTCGGCTGCGCGGCGAAGTCCGACACCCCGAAGACCAGGTCCCCGACCTCGACGTCGTGCACGCCGGCGCCGATCGCGTCGACCGTGCCGGCCACGTCGCAGCCGATGCCGCGGGGAAGCGCGCCCGGCATGAAGCCGCGGCAGAGCTCCCAGTCGGCGGGGTTCAGTCCGGTGGCGGTGACGCGGACGCGGATTCGGCCCTCGCCCGGGTCAGCGACCTCGGTCCGTTCCTGGATCAGGACGTCCAGCGGCTCGCCCGTCGTGTGGAAGCGGACCGCGCGTGACTCGACCATGCTCATAGGATCATCCTTTAGGTCAGTGACTGACGCTTCTTAGCGTCAGTGGCTGACGCTAACACGTTGTGTCAGTGACTGCCACTACGTGCGGTAGGCTGCCTCCATGCCGAGAAGCGGGAAGGAAGCACGAGAACGCCTGGAGAACGCGGCGCTCACGCTCTTCGCCGCGCGCGGATTCGACGCCGTCACCACGGCCGAGATCGCGGCGCTGGCCGGCGTGACCGAGCGCACCTTCTTCCGGCACTTCCCCGACAAGCGCGAGGTGCTTTTCGACGGCGAGCGGCGGCTGACCGAGTGGGTCACCGAGGCGCTCACGTCAGTGCCGGCCGGCACCGCGCCGTGGCCCACCATGCGCCGGGTGGTCGACCTTCTCGTCCCGCCGCTCGAGGCGAACCGTGCGGATGGTGATCGCCTGGCCGCCATCGCCGCCGCGACACCGGCCGTCCAGGAGCGCGCGGCCGCGAAGGAGGCCCACCTCATCGGCCTGATCGCCGATCAGCTGACCGCCCGCGGCGCCGCCCCGGAAGAGGCTTCCCTCGTCGCGCGCACCGGCTGGGGTGTGCTCGCGCACGCCATCGGATCATGGCGTCGGGCCCCCGGCACACGGCTGCAGCCGCATGTCGACCGCGCCTTCGACCTGCTCGGGGGCCTCGTGCTCGGGCCTCAGCCCAGTTCCTGACACGGCCCGTGCGGCGACGCGGCCGAGGACCAGGCGATTTCCCCGCAGAGCGGCTCAGCGGAACCAAACCGTTCTTGCAAGCAGGACCTCTCCCAAGAATTTTCCAGGAGATCACCATCGCGGTCCCGATGGTCCGGTGTCGTCGTGCCGTTGCAGGCAACCACCTACTGAATCCGAACCATACGGCGGAGACAGCGGTCGTGCGGTCGCAGATCGCCGTCACGTGCGCGGAACAGGACCAGGCCCGCCTGCGCCGCCGTCTCGACCAGGGCCGCGGCTACTCCTCGGCGTCTCCGGCGTCGTCGTCCTCGAACACCTCGTCCATGATCTCGCCGGCCAGATAGCCGGCCGCCAAGCCGCCGACGACACCTGCGGCCACGCCGGCCATCCCGGGCCCGCGCCCGCCGTGGCCACCGTGAGCCGGGTAGCCGGGACTGCCGTGGGCTGGATAGCCGGGGTGGCCGCCGTAGCCCGGCTGCCCGTAGCCGGGACCGCCGTAGCCCGGCTGGGGGTAACCGCCCGGGCCGTAGCCGGGCATCGTCTGCCGCTGCTCGATCGCCTGGCGGACCCAGCCGTCGACCTGCTGGGTCCAGTCGACGGTGTCGGCGTCGGTGTGGGCCACGGTGTAGTGGCCGTGCGAGTCGTGACCGCCACCGAACATGCCGCCGCGCTTGTCCGTCTCCCACGGCAGCACCAGCTGGAACGGCAGCGCGCGCCGCTCCCCCGCGCCCAGCCGCGCCGGCCCGCTGACCACCATGCGGTGGAACTCGCCGGTGGCCGTACGTTCGCCCCGGCCGCTCTCGATCTCCATGCCGGTGACCAGGCTCAGGGTGATGTGCTCGATGGCGGCCTCACTGCTGCCGCCGACCAGCTCGACGCGCCCGGCCACGGCCCCGCCGGGAATGCCGTTCGGGTTCTGCAGCACCGTGTCGACGGAAAGACCGCCGACTCCCAGCGCGCCCAGCATTTTCTTGAAGACCACGTCACCACTCCTGATGGCTCGATCCCGACAATCAGGAGGAATGTAACCAGCACCACTGGAAGATTTCTGTGAGCAAATAAAGGAGCTCCTTACCTTGTCCTGGAATTGTCCTTACCTGAGCAACGAAAAAGCCGCCGCCCGTCACATCGACGAGCGGCGGCGGAAAGAGATTGTCAGCGGCGACGTCCGTAGACGCCGGCCACCAGGCTGACCCCGACCGCGGCCAGCACCACCTGGATGACCAGCTCGATCCAGTCGATGCCGCGGGTGTCGTCCACGCCGATGGCGGCGGCCAGGAACGTGCCCACGATGGCCGCCAGGATGCCGATCAGGATCGTCAGCCAGATCGGAATGTTCTGTTTTCCGGGCACGACGAGACGGCCCAGCGCGCCGATGATGAGGCCGATGATGATGGCGGTAATGATGCCGGTTACTTCCATGCCGACGCTATTCCCGACATCGGACCGCGGCTAAACCTGACGTAGTATTCCGGCTTATCCATGAGGCGATTTTTTCGGCGAGGAGTTGAGATACCGCAGTGGGCGGTTATGGATGGCAGATCGTTCTGGTCGTTGTGCTGGTTCTGCTGAACGCGGTCTTCGCGGGCAGTGAGATGGCGTTGGTGTCGCTGCGGGAGAGCCAGCTGCAGCGGCTGGAGCGGGAGAGCCGGAGCGGACGTACGCTGGCCCGGCTGGCCCGCGACCCCAACCGGTTCCTGGCGACGATCCAGATCGGTATCACGCTGGCCGGATTCCTGGCGTCGGCGTCGGCCGCGGTGTCGCTGGCCCGGCCGCTGGTCGGCCCGCTCGGCTTCCTCGGCGGGGCGGCCGAGCCGGTCGCGATCGTCCTGGTCACCATCGTGCTGACCTTCTTCACCCTGGTGGTCGGCGAGCTCGCCCCCAAGCGCATCGCCATGCAGCGCGCCGAGGGCTGGGCGCTGCTGGTGGCCCGGCCGCTGGACATGCTCTCGGCGTTCTCCCGCCCGGCGGTCTGGCTGCTGGGGCGCACCACCGACATCCTGGTCCGGCTGACCGGCAACAACCCCGACGCCGGCCGCGAGGAGGTCAGCGCGGAGGAGATCCGCGACATGGTGCAGTCGCAGCAGGAGTTCTCGCCCGAGCAGCGCACGATCATCTCGGGCGCGTTCGAGATCGCCGACCGCATCCTGCGCGAGATCCTGGTGCCGCGCCGCGAGGTGCTCGCACTGCCGGCCGACCTGCCCGTGTCCGAGGCTCTGGCCCGGCTGGTCGCCGGTGGCCACTCCCGGGCGCCGGTGGTCGGCCCGGCCGGTCTCGACGACGTGCTCGGCGTGGTGCACCTGCGCGACCTGGTCACCGCGAGCGGGACGGTGGGCGGGCACAAGTTCGCGGCGCTGTTCCTGCCCGAGACGGTCAAGGTGTCCGACGCGATGCTGCAGATGCGCACCCAGCGCCAGCAGCTGGCCCTGGTGGTCGACGAGCGCGGCTCCATCGACGGCATCGTCACCATGGAGGACCTGGTCGAGGAGGTTGTGGGCGAGATCTACGACGAGACCGATCGGGATGTGCAGTCGGTGGTGCACGAGGACGACGGCGCGATGCTGCTGCCCGGCACGTTCCCGATCCACGACCTGCCCGACCTCGGCATCGACGCGGAGGATCCGCAGGACGGTGACTACACCACGGTGGCCGGCCTGGTGCTGGCCCGGCTCGGGCACATCCCGACCGCGCCGGGCGAGAGCGTCGCCTTCGACGCTTACCGCGCCGAGATCACCCAGGTCACCGGCCGGGCGATCACTCAGATCCGTCTGCGGAAAGTACGCGAGGCCGAGCCGGTGACGGAGGGGTAGCCGCGGGCAGGGTCACCACGGCGTCGATGCCGGTGGGCTCGGCCGGGTCGAGCCGGACGTGGCCACCGCCGGCCTGGACGAGCTTGGCCACCAACGCGAGACCGAGGCCGGTGCCGCCGCGGGGCGCCCCGGGGGCACGCCAGAACGGTTCGAGGGCCTTCTCCCGATGGTCGCCGGGCAGCCCGGGCCCGGCGTCGATGACGTGCACCGCCACCAGGCCGTCCGCGGTGGGCCGGGCGGTCAGGCGGATGGTGCTGCGGTCGGGGGCGGCGTTGAGCGCGTTCGAGATGAGGTTGTCGAGGACCTGCTCGATCGCGCCGGGCATCGCCGTCGCCCACAGCGGGCCGACCGCCTCGGCGGCGACGGTGATGCCGCGTTCGGCGGCCAGGGGACGCCAGATCTCGGCGCGCCGCATTGCTTCCGTGGCGGCGTCGACCCGTACGGGAACCTCGTCTGTCCTTTCGATCATGGTCAGGTCGAGCAGAGCGTTGACCAGTTTGTCGAGCCGCTCGGTCTCGCTCACGGCCGCCTGCAGTCCGGCCGCACCGGCCGCCGACACCTCGGTCTCCAGATTTTCCAGCCGCAGGCGCAGCGCGGCCAGCGGCCCCTTGAGCTGATGCGAAGCGTGGTCGGCGAAGGCACCGCGGGCCGCGAGCGCACCGTGCAGACGCTCGGCGGTGCGGTTGAACGTCTCGGCCAGGCGCCGCAGCTCCGGGGGTCCTCCGGTCAGGCGTACGGGCACCGGCCCGGCGTCGTCGGCCAGCTGCTGAGTGGCCTGCTCGAGGGTCTTGACCGGCCGGACGATCCAGCGGGCCAGCGCGAGAGCGACGGCGCCGCTCGCGGCCAGCACAAGCAGGCAGATCGCGGTGAGCATGGCCCAGACCCGGCGGATCTGCTCGGTGACCGGGGCCATCGGCACGCTCAGGCGTACGGCGCCCGAGGTCGGCTTGCCGGCGTGGAACGACACGGACACCGACATCATCCGGACGCCGTCGATGTCGGTGACGCGGTGCCCGATACGGCCGCCCTCGCCGAGCGCCGGAATCACGTCGGCGGTGTCGGTGACCTGGGGCATCGTGCTGTAGAGCAGGCGGCCGGTGACGTCGAAGAGCTCGACCTGGCCACCCCAGCGGCGCGCGGCCGCGGTGGCGATGTCCTCGACCTGGTCGCCGTCGTCCTCACCGAGCTCGGCGTCGACATACGCGGCCACGATCTCGGCCTCGCGCTCCAGCTGCCGGAACGCCTGCTGCTGCTCGCTGCGCTGATACAGATAGCCCAGCGGGACCGCGAGCCCGGTCAGCACGGCCAGCACGAGCGACAGATAGGTCAGCACGAGTCGGCGGGTCATGGGCGTGGCTCAGCCGGCCACGACGAGCCGGAACCCCACGCCGCGGCGGGTCTCGATCCAATCGGGGTGGCCGAGCTTGCGGCGCAGCGACGCGATGTGGAAGTCGAGGGTCTTGCTGCGGCTGTCGGTGGTCGCCCACAGCTGTTCCAGCAGTTTCTGGCGCAGCACCATCGTGCCGGGCTTGGCGGCCAGCATCTCCAGCAGGTCGTATTCCTTGGGCGCGAGCGTCACCGGCGCCCCGCCGACGCGGACGTCGCGGCTGGCCCGGTCGATGGACAGGGGCCCGATCACCTGCACCTCGGGCTCGGGCACCGGGGCCGGTGGCGGGGGCTCGGCCCGGGCGGCCCGGGACCGGCGGTCGACCGCACGGATGCGCGCGACCAGCTCGCGCAGGCTGAACGGCTTGGCCAGGTAGTCGTCGGCACCGCCCTCGAGCCCGCGGACCAGGTCGGCCTCGGCGCGGCGCGAGGTGAGCATGATGATCGGGACGCTCTGGGTGCGGTTGAGCTCCCAGCAGACGTCGACGCCGTCGATGTCGGGCAGCCCCAGGTCGAGCAGCACCAGGTCGGCCGGGGGCGCGGCCAGCGCGGCGGCCCCGGTCACGACGTGCTCGGCGACGATGCCGAACCGGGCCAGCCCCTCCACCAGCGGCACCGCAATCGCGTCGTCGTCCTCGACCAGAAGCACCCGCATGTCACCAGGCTCCCACGACTACATAACGTGAGCGGGCGAGGTCAGGGCATAGGTGCCCCGGCGGGACGGTCGAGCTACGCCGCCGAAGCGTTCGCCTCCCTGGCGGCCCAGCTGATCTGACGCGTCCAACCCGACCGGCGGCACGGTAGGGCCCGCTCAGGGCTCGGTGGTGAGGTAAGTGCCCGGCGTCTGGCCGGTGTCGTACAGTTCGGCGAACCTGACGCGCCGCTGCGCGTAGTGCTCAACGTGAGCGGGCCGGGGCTCATACGTGGTGCCGGTAGCGCGAGACGCCCGTGGGGCGTCCGGTGCGAGCACGTCGAGAGCGAGCAGGGCAGTCCCCCGCTGGGTGGCGCGGCGCCGGGTGACATGGGTGACCGGCCGGCCGAGCACGTCGGCCAGGATCTGCCCACCGGCGCTGCGCACCCATCATGTACTCACTTTCCGCCGAACGTGATTCGTGCCCGGCAACCGAAAATTCCCTGTTCAGATCGGGCAAACTCCAAGGTCGTCGGCGCCCGTGGCGGCACGGATCTGTAGCGATTCCGATGAACGTCCGGCGTCACCGGTCCACGACGCGGATGGTGTCGAAACTCTTGTCGGCGGGGTCGGGCAGAACCATGCCGGCGGCGAGCCCCGTACGCAGGTAGTCGATCAGGTCGGCCGAGATGCGCTCGCCGGGGATCAGCGCGGGAATGCCCGGCGGATACGGGGTGATCTGCTCGGCACACACCTGGCCGACAGCATCGTGGGTCGACACGGTCCGGGTCGGGCCGAAGAACGCGTCGCGTGGTGTCAGGACCGGTTCCACCTCGAAGCTCGACGGATCGGGCAGATCAACGGTCTTCGCCGCGGGAAGGGCCGGGGCGGCGGCGACCAGGCGCCGGGCCGCCTCGACGAGCCGGTCGGCAGTGCCCGCGTCATCGGCCATGGACAAGGTGGCCAGGACGCGGCGGTGGTCGGACAGTCCGACGTCGATGCGGCAATTCTCGCGCAGCCAGTCCGCCGCCTGATAGCCGCTGATGCCGAGGTCGGTGAGATCGACCAGGACCTGCAAAGGATCGAGGTCATGGCTGGCCTCCTCGTGGAGCAACTCGTCGTGCAGCACGTGCAGGCCGGGCAGGCTGTCCAGACGTTCACGTATGTCGCCGGCGAGCGTCAGGGCGTGCGACAGCAGTTCGGTGCCGTGTTCGGCCATCTGACGCCGCCAACCGTCGATGCCGGCGTACACGATGCTGTTGGGGCTGGTCGTCATCAGCAGGTCGGCGCAGGCGGACAGGTGCTGCTGGTCGATCAGGTCACCCTGGGAGTAGAGCACCGATCCCTGCTCGAAGCCGGCGCCCATCTTGTGCACGCTGACCACGGCGATGTCGGCGCCGGCGTCCAACGCCCACGTCGGCAGGTCGTCATGGAACGGCAGATGGGCGCCCCACGCCTCGTCGACGATCAGCGGTTTGCCACGCCGGTGGCAGATCTCGGCCAGGGTGGCGATGTCAGCGCATGTGCCGTACGGGGTGGGGCTGACGATCAGGGCGCCCGCGGCATCCGGATGCCTGTTCCACGCTTCCTCGAGCTGGCGCGGCGACGGCGGGTGGGCCAGATGCAGCTCGGCGTCGTAGCGGACGTCCACCCAGCGCGGCTCGACACCGCTGAAGATCAGCCCGGCGACGATCGACTTGTGCGCGTCCCGACCGATCAGCAACTGCCCCTGGCCTCCGGCGACCGCGAGCATGGCCGCTTTCACCGACAGCGAGCTACCGGCGGTGGAGAAGAACGCCTGCTGCGCTCCCACCGCGTCGGCCATCAGCCTCTCGGCCTCGGCCAGATACCCGTGCGAGGACGACCGGTCGTCCAGGCCGCCGGAGGCGAGCAGATCCGACCGGTACGCAGCCGGCCCGAGAACGTCACGGGCGCGCGGGTCGGCGCCACGGCCCTGCCGATGACCCGGCGGAGTGAAGCCGTACCGATCCTGGCGGTGATAGTCGGCCACCGCCTCCAACAACGGAGCTCGGCGGTGATCCAGGGCGCGACGTCGCATACGCTCGTCTCTACCGCAGGACAGTTGTTGATAAACAGCGTTCCGCCGAACGGTGCTGCTGCGGCCCTTCGCGGCAATCTGACCACCGGACCGGCCGGTCGCCGTGATTCACCGATCCGCTTGCCAGAGGAACGGCGTCGTCAGGCGTCCAGCTGTTCCCGCATCCGCACCAGCGCCTTGGCCAGCAGCCGCGAGACGTGCATCTGGGAGACACCGATCTGCTCGGCGATCTGCGACTGGGTCAGGTTCCCGAAGAATCGCAGCGTAACGATCTGCTGCTCCCGCTCGTCGAGGACGGCCATCGCCGGGCCGAGTGCGACCCGCGCCTCGGCCACCTCGAACTCGCGGTCCTCGCCCCCGAGGGTCTCCCCCAGTTCGGTCGTGCCGTCCGCGCTGACCGGCGTCGACAGACTGGTCGCGTTATAGGCGCGAGCCCCCTCCAGCCCTTCGAGCACCTCCTCCTCGCTCACGTCGAGGTACTCGGCGATGTCGGCCACGGTCGGTGCGCGTCCCAGCGAATGCGTGAGCGTGCTGTTGGCACCGGTGATCGCCAGCCGCAGCTCCTGCAGGCGGCGCGGCACCCGGATCGACCACGTCCGGTCGCGGAAGTGCCGTTTGAGCTCACCCACAATTGTCGGGATGGCGAATCCGGCGAAGTCGACCCCGCGGCCGGCGTCGAACCGGTCCACCGCCTTGATCAGTCCGACCGACGCGACCTGGAACAGATCGTCGGACGGCTCACCCCGACCGGCGTACCGGTTGGCGAGGTGCCGGGCCAGCGGCATCCACGCCTCGATCGTGCGTTCCCGCAGCACCGGCCGCGACGGATGCCCGTCCGGCAGAGCCGCCAGAGCGGCGATCAGCTCACTCGCCCGGTCCGTCGACGCCTCGCCGGCTTCAACTACGTTCGCGGTGGACACGACGGCAACCGTCATGAAGATGTACTCCTTGATCGTCCGGCGGGATTGACTCAGCCCCGTACCCCGGCCTCTGCGGCCCAAACAACTGCCCGTCTTTCGTGTCGATGCCAGATGAGGACGATCATGCCCAGTCCAGCCAACGCGCGATGGCCGCCGACGTCGTCCGGCTGATGAACCGGCTCGGCCACGACCGGTTCGCCGCAAGTAGCTGATCTGACGGCCTACCCGAGCGGGCTGATCCGAAGCGTGGCGATCTCGAACGGACGCAGCTCCAACTCGATGGACTCGTGCGGGTGCCAGATCGGCCGGCCGAGGTCACGTTCGAGGAGGTCGGTCGATCGGGCCGCGGTGTACTCGAAGTTCGGCTGGACGGCCGTGCGGGTGCGGGCCCCGGTCGCCTCGTACAGGCGGATGATGACGTCGCCGGAGCGGTCCTCGGCCAGCTTGACCGCTTCCACGAGGACCGACGGCGCCGAGACGGTCACGATCGGCTCAACGCCGTGGCCGGCGTTCTCGAGCGTGCGGGCCGGCAGGTTGATCCGGTAGCCGGCCGAAGCCGCGTCGATGACACCGCGGGCGGAGCCGAGGGCGGTGCGCAGAACGTGCAGGCCCTGGTCAGCCTCCGGGTCCGGGTACTTCGGGCCGCGCAGCAGCGACTCGCGGACCAGGGTGGTCGTGCCGCCGTCGGCCCGCACGGTCCGGGTGACGTCATGTCCGTACGTGGAGCCGTTGGCGACCACGGCTCCGAAGTCGTTCTCGGCCACGTGCACCCACCTGTGCGCGACCGTCTCGAAGCGCGCATGGTCCCAGGAGGTGTTGACGTACGTCGGTCGCAGCACGTGCCCGAACTGGATCTCGGAGGCGGCCTGATCGGCTCGGAGGTCGAGCGGGAACGCCAGCTTGAGCAGCTTCTCCTGCTCGTGCCAGTCGACGGTCGTCTCGATCTGCAGCTCGGTGTCACCCTCGGTCAGCCAGTACCGCTGGTCGATCGTCGATTTGCCGTAGGTGTGCGTGACCACCAGCGAACGGTCGACGATGTCGACGGCGTCCGGGGTGCTCAGCTCGGTGATCGAGCGCTGGTAGGAGCGGTCGATGTCCCAGGCCTCGAACATGGCGGGAATGTCGCGGAAGATCTGCAGCACCGCGGCCGCCTCGCCCGGCGCGATCAGCTCCCGGCCGGACCACTCGTCGACGAAGGAGACCAGCCGGCCGGACGCGTCGAAGCGCGCGGCGACCCGCCCGTTGGCCAGCGTGTAGCCGGACTCGGATCGGACCGGTGCGACGGCCGGGTCTGCGACATGCGGGCCGGCGCCGAGCGCGGTGACCGAGCCGGCGGTCACCGGGGCCGCGTTGAAGGCGATCGTCTTCGTGCCCTGACCGGCCAATGCCCGCTGGGCGACACCGATGATCTCCTCCAGCCGGGCCGCGACGCGGTGATAGTGCTCCTCGGCCTCGTCGTGCACCCAGGCGATGGCCGATCCCGGGAGGATGTCGTGGAACTGCTGCAGCAGCACCGTCTGCCAGATCGACTCGAGCTCTTCGTACGGGTAAGGGGCCATTCCCCGTACGGCCGCGGTCGCGCTCCACAGCTCGGCCTCGCGCAGCAGGTGCTCGCTGCGCCGGTTGCCCTGCTTGGTACGGGCCTGACTGGTGTACGTCCCGCGGTGGCCTTCGAGGTACATCTCGCCGTACCAGACGGCCGGGTCGGACAGGGTGCGCTTGGCTTCGTCGAAGAACTGGGCCGGGGAACCGAGGGTGACGCGCGGGGCGCCTTCGAGGTCATGGTTGCGGTGGGCCGCCGCCAGCATCTCCGGGGTGGGGCCGCCTCCGCCGTCGGACCAGCCGAACAGGGTCATCGACACGTTCGAGGCGCCGCGTTCGGCGTACTGCCGCTGAGCCTTGGCCAGGTCACCGGCGTTCAGGTCGGAGCCGTAGGTGTCGTTGGGCGGGAAGTGCGTGAAGATCCGGCTGCCGTCCAGGCCCTCCCAGAGGAAGCTGTGGTGCGGCATCCGGTTGGTGTCGTTCCACGACAGCTTCTGGGTCAGGAAGCTGTCGGTGCCCGCGCCCAGGGCGATCTGCGGCAGCGCCGGGGTGAAGCCGAACGAGTCAGGCAGCCAGGTTTCGCGGGACAGGACCCCGAACTCGCGCTGGAAGAAGTTCTGCCCGAGCAGGAACTGCCGGACCAGGGCCTCGCCGCCGGGCATGTTGGTGTCGCTCTCGACCCACATGCCGCCGACCGGGATGAGCCGTCCCTCCTGGACCCGGGCGCGGATCCGGTCGAACAGTTCGGGGTAGAACTGCTTGACCCAGGCGAACTGCTGCGCGCTGGAGGCGGCGAACACGAAGCCGGGATCGTCGTCCATCAAGGTCAGAACGTTGGAGAAGGTACGGGCGGCCTTGCGAACCGTCTCCCGGGTCGGCCACAGCCAGGCCGAGTCGAGGTGGGCGTGCCCGACCGCGACGATCGAGTGGGCGCTGGAGTGGGCGGGCGCGGCCAGGACCTCGCGCAGCTCGGCGGCGGCGGCCGCGACCGTGTTCTCGACGTCGTCGGGATCGAGGACGTCGCACATCCGCTCGAGCGCGTGCCGGATCGCTGCCCGGCGCGGGGAGGCGACGTCGAGCTGCTGGATCAGGCCCATGAGGGCCGCGGCGTCCTGCAGCAGCGCGTCCACGGCGAGGTCCCGCTCGGCCAGGGTGATCTGCCGCAGCGTGTAGATGGGGTCGGTGCCCGCGGTCGCCTTGTCGCCGAGGTGGGTCACGTCGTTGCGCCGGGGCGAGGCGAAACCGGACGGCAGCGGCGCTCCCCCGGCCGCCGAGGCCAGGGTTGTCGCGAAGAAGTGCTCGAGCATGTTCGGGTTCGACGCGGCCTCGATGTAGAAGTCGATCGTCGCGTTGCCGGCCGGGTCGAGGTCGACCACGTGGTTGAACGGTTCGATGCCCTTGACGATCGAGCCGTCCGGCCGGTAGACGAGCGCCTCGGCCTGAAAGGCGGGAAGCAGCCCGCTGAATCCGAGGTCCACCAGCATCTGGACGGCCGTGCCCCCGCCACCCCAGTCCGGCGGCACTTCGCCGGTGACATGGAACCAGGTCGTACCCCAGGGCTTGCTCCACCGCTGCCCGGCCGCGAACGGCTCGTACGACCGCGTGACCGCGTCCGCGAAGGGCACCGGCTCACCGGGCGCTTCCCACGCCGTCACGGTCAGGGGCGCGAACCGCCGGTAGAGCCGCGGGCCCAGCCGGGTGCTCAGAACATTGCTGATGCGCAGCTGCGCCTGGCCGTCGTTGTCATGCATGCCGGAACCGTACACCCAAAAAGTTCCACGTGGAACTTTTTCCTTTCACTAGGGTGAGGGCATGACTGACCAGGCCCCCGCGAAGATCTCCTCGGTGTCGGGCACGGGCTCGCGAGGCCGCTACCCGAAAGGCATCCTGCGCCGGCAACAAATTCTCGACCGCGCCGTCGAGGTCTACGCCGATCTCGGCTTCGAGGGCACCTCGCTGCGCGCCATCGGGGAGGCCATCGGGGTCAGCCACGCCGCGCTGCGGCGCTATTTCGACACTCGCGAGGAGCTCTTCCTCGAAGTTCTGCGCGAGAAGGACCGCCAAGCCCTGGCCGAGGCCCAGGAGTCCGGGCTCGACCGGGAACCGGGATTCGCGCCGATGGCCGCCGTCTACGCCCAGCAGGCCCCCGGGCTCATGGCTCTCCGGCACAGCATGGTCGCCCGCGCACTCGAGCCCGGCAACGAGCACTCCCGCGAGTTCTTCGTCGAGCGCTACCGCTCGTTGCGCCGACAGGCCTCGAGCCTGCTGGAATACCTCCGGGACCAGGGCCGGGTCCGCACCGACATTCCGCTCGACACCGCGGCCTCCCTGCTCATCGCCGCACTGGACGGCCTGTCCACGCAGTGGCTGCTCGACCCCGGCGCCGACATGCACGAGGGCATGGCCCTGCTCGAGGAGCTCTTCGCGCCGGCCCGGTAAAGAAAAAGTTCCACGCGGAACAATTCGGTGTTACGGTTCGCTCCACGCGGCCGTGACGCCGCATTCCCTCAGCTCAGAGGACCCGACGTGGAAAGAACCATCAGCACCGCCGTGCCCGCCAGATCCCGGTACGCCGTCGCGGCCATCCCCCTGGCCCTGCTCGGCTGGTCGATCGCCCTCGTGCCCCCGCTGGCCGTCACCATCGCGCTGCGCCTGCGCGAACTCGACGTCGACGGCGCGGCGGCCAACCTCGGCATCGCGCTCGGCGTGGGCGCCTTCTTCTCGTTCATCACCAACCCGCTGGCCGGGCGGTTGTCCGACCGCACCACGAGCCGGTTCGGCATGCGCAAACCCTGGATCTTCAGCGGGGCCGCCATCGGCTACGCCGGCATCGCCGTCATCGCCTTCGCACCCAGCGTGCCGGTCGTCCTGCTCGGCTGGAGCGTGGCCCAGGTCGGGCTCAACTTCTCCCTCGCCGCTCTCATCGCCCTGCTGCCCGACCAGGTCGACCCGCAGCGGCGGGGGCGCGTCGCCTCGTTCATCAGCCTCGCGCAGAACGTGGGTGGCGTGGGCGCCACCTTCCTGGTCCAGCTCTTCCCGATCGGCCCACTGCAGAGCCTGGTCCCCAGCCTGTTCGGCATCGTGCTCATGCTCGTCGTGGTCACGCCGATCAAAGACAGGATCCGCACCGAGCGGCCCGCCGACAAGTTCGACGCGAAGGCCCTGTTCGGGTCGTTCGTCTTCAACCCGCGCCGCTATCCCGACCTGGGCTGGGCCTGGCTGACCCGGTTCTTCCTGAACACCACCCAGTTCACCGCCACCAGCTACCTCGCCTACTTCCTCATCGCCGAGTTCGGCGTCAGCGACGAGGAGGCGCCGACCATGGTCTTCCAGGCCGTACTCGTCAACGCCGTGGGCCTCCTGCTGGTCACTCCGGTGCTGGGCTGGCTCTCCGACAAGCTCGGCCGGCGCAAGCCCTTCGTGGTCCTCTCCTCGCTGATCGCGACCGTCGGCCTGACCGTCATCGCCCTCTCCTCCACGATCCCGGTCATGCTGCTCGGCCAGTTCATCCTCGGCGCGGGTGTCGGCGCCTTCTTCGCCGTCGAGCTCGCCCTCATCGCCGACGTGCTGCCGAACGAGCAGGACGCGGGCAAGGACCTCGGCGTCGCCAACCTCGCCCAGTCGCTGCCCCAGTCGCTCATCCCCATCGCGGCGCCCGGAGTCATCGCGGCGTTCGGCTACCCCGGCCTGTTCATCGGCGGCGCCCTCTTCGGCATTCTCGGCGCCCTCGGCGTGACCCGGGTACGCCAGGTGCGCTAGGGCGCGGATGCAGCCCGCCAAGCCTGTCGCGAAAGCAGCGCGATACCCGTACCGACGCACCCCACCTGGCCGAAATGTCCGTAGCCAGCGACCCGTGCCGCAGCCGGAACCTGCCCTCCCACCAGGCGTGGATGATCCGCAACCTGGCTACCGCGCTCAACGACCGGCGCGAGCAACTCGAACAGAACGTAAGGCCATGGTGTGCGACGTGGCCCACGAGCTGCGCACCCCGCTGACGCTGCCGTTCTGATCGCGGCGGCTCAGCCGCGTCGCAGGAGCTCGAGCAACGTCTTCAGTTCGGCGGCGTCGAGGTCGTTGAAGACGTTCGACTCATGAAGGCGATGCTGCAGGGTGCCCCAGAGCACGTTTCCCCGCTCGGTCAGCTGCAGCACGCGTTTACGCCCGTCCGTGGGGTGCGGCACCCGCACGACGAGGTCGGCATGTTCGAGCTTGTCCGCCGCCAGGCTCACGGTCGACGGGTCGCGGCCGAGCCGGGACGCGAGGTCGCGCAGGGTCAGCGGCGTTTCGGAAGTGCCCAGCACCCGCAGCGCCTCGGCCACGGACTCGGGCGCGCCGAACTCCTGGATCGTCGAGGAGACAACACGTCGGGCGCGATCACCGAGCTGGATGAGCAGCTGGACGATCTCGGCCTTCCGGTCGGCGACCGGGCCCTGCCTCTTCGTCTGCCGCTGCGCCATGGGCTCACGATACCGCGCGAACTCACTGAGTAGGCCACCGAGTTCCTGGCGCACACATTCCCGGCCGCTTCGCCTGTTGCGCCGGCGCGCACCTGTGCTAGCTTACAAACTCAGTGAGTTAATCATTGATTTTGTGGAGCAAGTAGCAGATCGAGCGCCGCTGACGGCCCGGGGATCCGTACGGGAATCGCCTCGACCTCTCAGCACCAGAAGGAGTTTCCATGCACGCGAGCACGAACAATCCACCCGTCAACCGCACCCGGCTGCGAGCGGGGATCGCCTTCGCGGTCGCCCTGGCGCTGGTCCCGGCGGGCTGGATCGCCACCCGGGACAAAGCCGACGCGGCTTCGGCGCCGGAGCGACCCGTGACTTCACGACCCGTTCTCGAGGGCGGCATCCCGGTCAGCGCGGCCACGCCGATCACCACGTACCAACCGCTGACGGTGCCCGTGAAGGGGCGGCCGGTCGACCTGCAACTCAAGATCTCGGCCCCCACGGCCGGCAAGGCGCTGCCGGTCATCCTGCTGTCACACGGACACGGGTCCTCGAACTACCTCGCCTCCATGTACGGGTACGCGCCGCTGGCCGACTTCTACGCCGCCCACGGCTTCGCCGTCATCCAGCCCACCCACCTCGACGCGAAATTCCTGGGCCTGCGCGACGAGAAAGACCCGGAAGGCTCGCTGCACTGGCGGGAGCGGGTCGACGACATGACCTACATCCTCGACCACCTCAACCGGATCGAGAACTCCGTACCGGAACTGCGGGGCCGGCTCGACCGCAACCGCATCGCCGTCGTCGGGCACTCCATGGGCGGCACCACCGCCACCATGCTGCTCGGCCAAGGCGTGACCGACCCGGTCGACGGCCCGCTCAACCTCACGGATCGGCGGATCAAGGCCGGTGTGGCCATGGCCCCGGCCGGTAACGGCAACGACCTGATCCCGCCCGCGAAGGCAGCGTCGCCCGCCATGCGGACGATCACCTTCGACACGATGAAGAAGCCGGCCCTGATCATCGCCGGCGACCAGGACGTCAACCCGGCCTTCTCGACCCGCACGGACTGGCGCTTCGACGCCTACACCCAGAGTCCCGGCCCGAAGAGCCTGCTGACCATGTACGGCGCACAGCACTCGCTCGGCGGCGTCGCCGGCTACGACGCGAAGGAGACCACCGACGAGAACCCGCAACGGGTCGCCGTGGTCCGGGCCATGTCGTGGGCTTACCTCTGGAGTCAGCTCTACCCGGGCGACCAGTCGTGGCCCCGCGCGGTAAGCGCCCTGAACAAGACGGCGGACGCACTCGGCAGGGTCGAATCCAAGTAGGCGGAACGACCTTCAGCACTACTCATCGGAGCGATAAATCATGGCAAAAGTTCTCGTCACCGGAGCCACCGGATACCTCGCCGGCCACTGCATCGCCGAACTCCTGAACCACGGATACGACGTGCGCGGCACCGTACGCAATCTCCAGACCGCCGACGTGGCTCACCTGCACCCGATCGCCGAGCGGACCGGCGGATCCCTCGAATTCGTCGAGGCCGACTTGGACCGCGACGCCGGCTGGACCACCGCCGTGGGCGGCTGCGACTACATCTGGCACGTGGCCTCCCCCTTCCCCAGCACCGCCCCGAAGGACCCGGACGAGGTGATCCGTCCCGCGGTCGACGGCACTCTCCGGGTGCTTCGCGCCGCCGCGACCAGCGGGACCGTCAAGCGGGTGGTCATGACCTCCTCCGGTCTCGCCGTCCACAGCGGGCGCCAGGAGAACCGCGCCTTCACCGAGGACGACTGGGGAACCCTCGACGACCCCTTCCTCTACGCCCGGAGCAAGACCCTCGCCGAGAAGGCGGCCTGGGAATTCGCCGAGCAGTCCGGAATCGAGCTGGTCGCCATCAACCCCGGTTCCATCATCGGCCCCCTCCAGCGGGCCGAGGCCGGCAACTCGGTGTCCATCATCAGTCGATTGATGCGAGCCGCGATGCCCGCCGTACCGAAAATCGGATGGAACGTGGTCGACGTGCGCGACCTGGCTCATCTGCATCTGCTCGCCATGGAGACACCGGCCGCGGCGGGAAATCGCTACATCGCCGGGGACGAGTTCATGTGGGGGCGCGACATGGCCTTCGCCCTCAAAGACCGCTACCAGACAAGCGGCTACCGCATCCCGACCCGCGCCATGCCGTACGCGCTGATGTGGGCGATCTCCCGGGTCGAACCCGGCATCCGCATCGGCCTGACGCTCTGGGGACACCACGACCAGGTCACCAGCGCCAAGGCCCGGAACGAACTCGGATGGACGAGCCGGCCCGCCGCCGAGTCAGTTCTCGACACCGCCGAGAGCATGATCGAGCTCGGCGTGGTCCCCCGCCGCTGACCGGCACACACCGCGTTACGTCATGACGTGGTTCGATTCCGTGTCGCAGTGGGCCCCAGCGGTCCGGGATAAAATGGCGGCGTGTCCTTCGCAGGGATGACCCAGCTCGCATACGAGCCGGCTGTTCTGGTGGTGGCGCCCGATCCCGGCCTGCGCGGTGAGCTGTCGGCCGAGCTGAGCGGAGGCGGCTACCAGGTCACCGCCCGGCCGACCGGCACAGCGGCGTTGCGGGTGCTCGGCGAACGCGTCGTCGATCTGATCGTGGTCGACCGGGACACCCCCGATCTCGTCCGCCTCGGCCGGCGCCAGGCCGTCTTCCCGGCCCGGCCACCCGTGCTCTGCGTGACCGCCTGCGAGTTCCTGGGTGAGCTGGTGCCGGTGCTCGGCACCCGGGTGGAGGACTACGTCACCAAGCCCTGGCACGGCGCGGAACTGCTGGCCCGGGCGCAGGTCCTGCTGCGCCACCGGGGGGCCACGGCTCCGGCGAGCACCCTGCGCCACGGAGACCTGCTGCTCGACGACGTCGTCCGGCAGGCGTGGCGCGGTGAACGCGCCCTCGACGTGACGCCGACCGAGTACAGACTGCTGCGCTACCTGCTGCTCAACGCCGGCCGGGTGTTGTCCAAGGAGCAGCTCGCCGACCACGTCTGGGGCGAGGACCGTGAGGACGGCACGACCGAGCGGCTGGTCTCCCGGCTACGGCGCAAGGTCGACCGGACCGATCCCCGGCTGATCCACACGCACCGGGGCTTCGGCTACCGGCTGGGAATGGGTCGATAGGCCCGGAGGCTGTCCGCGTTTTGTCTGGAAAGCCTGCTTGCATGGCTCTCCATGACAGACACCGACGTCGCACCCGAGTACCCGGCGGTCCGGGAGTCCCGGTGCCCGTTCGCGCCCGCCGCCGTCATCCGGGAGATGACCCGCGCGGACACGATCGGCAAGGTCCGCATCTGGGACGGCAGCACGCCGTGGCTCATCAGCCGCCACGCCGACCAGCGAGCCCTGCTCAACGACCCGCGGATCAGCATCAACGAGAAGCGCGAAGGCTATCCCCACATGACCCGGGGCCGGGCCACCGGTGCCCCGCACCACCCGGACCTCATCACCAACACCGACCCGCCGGAGCACACCCGGCTGCGCCGCACGGTCAACGGCCCGTTCATGGTCAAGCGGGTGGAGGCACTGCGGCCCCGTATCCAGGAGACCTTCGACGGCCTGGTCGACGACATGCTGGCCGGCCCGAACCCGGCCAACCTGGTGGAGGCGATCGGCTTGCCCGTACCGACGCTGGTCATCACGCAGATGCTCGGCGCCCCGTACGAGGATCACGAGTTCTTCCAGACCAACAGCAACAAGGCAATCAGCCACGAGTCGACCGCGGAGGAAACCGCCGCCGCCAGCCGGGCCCTGGGCGAATATCTCGCCGCCCTGCTGCGGAAGAAGATCGCCGAGCCCGCCGACGACGTCATGTCGGAGATGGGCGGCCGGGTCGAAGCGGGCGAGATGACCTTCCAGGAAGCGGTCATCATGAGTTCGGCCATCCTCATCGCCGGGCACGAGACCAGCGCCAGCATGATCTCGTTGGGCACCCTCGCGCTGCTGCGCGACCCGGAGCAGCTGGCGCTGCTGCGTGACAACAGCGACGACCCCCGGTTCGTGGCCAACGCGGTCGAGGAGTTGCTGCGCTACCTCACCATCGTCCACTCCGGAATCCGGCGCATCGCCAACGAGGACATCGACGTCCGCGGTACGACGATCAAAGCCGGTGACGGCATCATCTTCGAGCTGGCCGGGGCCAACTACGACGAGGCCGAGTTCCCCGACGCCGAGAAGCTGGACCTGACCCGGCCCGCCCGCTCGCACCACGCGTTCGGCTACGGCGTGCACCAATGCCTCGGACAGTCCCTGGCCCGGGTCGAGCTGCAGGTCGCCTACAGCACGCTCTACCGGCGGATCCCCACCCTGGCTCTGGCCGTGCCGTCCGAGCGGATCGAGTTCGCGATGGAGGGCGTCGCGTACGGCCTCCGGAACCTGCCCGTGACCTGGTGAGAGAGATGACCATGCGAGTGGAGTTCGACGAACCGAAGTGCGTCGCGGCCGGGCAGTGCGCCATGGTCGCCCCCGGCGTCTTCGACCAGCGCGACGAAGACGGTGTGGCCGTCGTCCTGGTCGCGGAACCCGGGCCGGAACTGGCCGACGAGGCGCAGGAGGCGGCGGCAGTGTGCCCGGCCGCCGCGATCCGCCTGGTGGAGCAGTGAACACCATCGTCGTCGTCGGCGCCTCGGCGGCCGGTCTCGCGGCCGCTGAGACTCTGCGCCGCGAAGGCTACGACGGCACTCTCACCGTCATCGGCGAGGAGGCCGACCCGCCGTACGATAGACCGCCGCTGTCGAAGCAGATCCTCGCCGGTGACTGGGAAGCCGACCGGGTCGCGCTACGCACCACCGAACAGCTCACCGCGCTGCGGCTGGACCTGCGGCTCGGCGTCCGCGCCACCGGCCTGGACACCGCCGGACGGGTCGTGCACCTCGACGACGGCACCGAGATCGGTTACGACGAACTGATCGTGGCGACCGGCGTCCGCCCGAGGCGGCTCCCCGGGGCGGGCGCGCACGTGCTGCGCAACCTGTCCGACGCGATCGCTCTGCGGAAACGGCTGCTGCCGGGCGTACGGCTGGCGGTGGTGGGGGCCGGATTTCTGGGGGCGGAATGTGCGGCGGTCGCACGTGGTCTCGGCTGCGACGTCGTCCTGCTGGAACCGGCGCCGGTCCCGCTCGCGCACGCCGTCGGGGAGCAGGTCGGGCGGGTGTTGTCGAGCGCTCATGTCGAGCACGGCGTCGACCTGCGCACCGGGGTCACGGTCTCGGCGATCACCGGCGACGGCGTCCGGCTGGCCGGCGGTGAACTGGTCACCGCGGACGAGGTGCTGGTCGCGATCGGCACGCAGCCGAACACCGAATGGCTCGACGGCAGCGACCTGGCGCTCGCCGACGGGCTGCTGTGCGACGAGTTCACCAGCGCCGCGCCGGGCGTCTACGGCGCCGGGGACGTCGCCCGCTGGCACAACCCGCTGTTCGGTACGGCCATGCGCATCGAGCACCGCACCAACGCCGCCGAACAGGGCATGGCCACCGCCCGTAACCTGCTCAACCCCTCGGGGCGCAAACCCTTCGCGCCGGTGCCCTACTTCTGGTCGGACCAGTACGACATGAAACTCCACGCGTACGGCTACCTGCGCGGGCACGACGAGGTACGCGTGGTCGCCGGGGACCTGCCGGAGCGGCGCTTCATCGCGGCGTACCGCACCGGCGACCGCCTCGTCGGCGCCCTGGCCGTCGGCATGCCCCCCAAAGCCGTCCGCCCGTGGCGCCAAGCCATCGCCACCGGGACCTCCTGGAAGGACATTCATGACATCGCAGCCTGACGTCGTCGTGGTCACCGGCGCCGGCGGCATGGGCACGGCAGTGGCCCGGCGTCTCGGCGGCGGCCGCACCGTCCTGCTGGCCGACGCCTCCCCCGACGCCCTCGATCGCGCCGTCGCGCATGCGGTCCGGCGCCGCCTCATTCGTCGGACCGCCCGGTACAACGCCGCTTCGCCCTGACCGGTCGTACTGTTCTCGTCATGGCTCAACGACTCGTCAGTGTGTGGCAACCGTTCTTCCTCGGCACCGAAAGCCCCCGAGCGGCGATCGACGCCGCGACCGAGTTGGAGGACCTCGGTTATGCCCGGATCTGGTTCTCGGCCGGCTTCGACGAGAAGCTGCCGTCACGCTTCCGGGAACTGCTCGACGGCACCGAGCGCATCGGCATCGCCTCGGGCATCGCGACCGTCTGGCACACGTCGCCGGCCGAGGTCGCGGCGTTCACCGAGGCCGCGGAGCAGGATCACCCGGGCCGGTTCCTGCTCGGTCTCGGCGCCAGCCACGCCGTCCTGGTCGAGGGCGACGGCACCGACTACCGCAAGCCCTATTCCAAGACGGTCGAATACCTCGATGCCCTCGACGCCGCCGGGCTCGCCCCGCAGCGGCGGGTGCTGGCTGCTCTGGGCCCGCGCATGCTCGAGCTTGCCCGCGACCGTTCGGCCGGGGCCCATCCCTATTTCACGCCGGCCGAGCACACCGCCGAGGCTCGGGCCCTGCTCGGACCCGACCGGCTGCTCGCGCCCGAGGTGGCCGTGGTGCTCGAGCCGGACGCCGAGGCGGCCCGGGCCGTCGCCCGCGAGTACACGGCGGGCTACCTCACCCTGCCGAACTACACCAACAACCTGCGGCGCTTCGGCTGGACTGATGACGACCTGACCGGCGCGGGCAGCGACCGCCTGGTCGATGCGCTCATTCCGTGGGGCACGGCCGACCAGGTCGCCGACGGCATCGAAAAGCATTTCGCGGCCGGCGCCGACGAGGTGGCGATCCAGGTCCTCAACGGCGGCGACCGGACCAGCTTCCCCACCGAGGCGTTCGCCGCACTGGCGGCCCAGCTGATCTGAGGCAACTGGCCACCGACGGCAGCGATCAGGTGAGCCTTCCCGCTTCGACTCCACCGAAGCGGGAAGGCTCAACGGGTTCGCAGCCTGCCCGACCCGGCGACATGCGACGTCAGGGGGTCCACACCGTACCGCGGGCCTGGTATTCGAGGATGTTCTCGACGCGTACCGCCACTGCCGCGCTGATCTCCCGGCGGACCAGGTGCAGCGCGAGGTCCAGTCCGGAGGTCACGCCCGCGGCGGTGACGAGGTCGCGATCGTCGACCACACGGGCGTCGACCACGGTTCCGCCACGCCTGGCCAGTTCCGCCTTCGCGTTCTGGTGAGTCGTCGCCGGGCGGCCGGTGACCAGCCCGGCCGCCGCAACCACGATCACACCCGTACAGAACGAGGCCACCAACCGGTGGCCGTCCGCCGCGTCGGCCAGTTTGCGAGGCAGCACACCCGACTTGATCTCCGCCCAGACTCCGGGCCCGTCCGGCCGGCCGAAGCCACCGCCCGGCACCACGATCACGTCCGCGTCCGACGGGGACCACCCGGTGGGGATCACCACCTGAGTCCCCCAGGCCGCCGTAATCGTGCGCGGCTCGGCCGGAGTCACGTAACCGACCTTGACCGCTCCCCCGCTCTGCCGGTCGGCCAGCGAGAACACGTCGAACGGCCCCGCGAAGTCCTGCTCCTCGACACCGTCGAACATGACGATCTGCACCCGCATCGGATTGTCCGGCGACCACCTCCGGCCCTTCGTGGCGGACGCGGGTTCCGCGGCCAGCCCGGCGGCGGCCACACCGGCCACGGCGGCGGCCCCGAACAAGGTCCTGCGTTCCATAGCGTTCCTTTCGCATGGAGAGCTGTCGATCTGTAGTCGCCTCCCATGTGGCGGAAGTTCCCCACGCCGGCCGTATCACTTCGACTGGCTGACCCGCAGCGTGACGGTCTCGAAGGGCCGCAGCCGGCTCATGCTGCATCGTGGAAGACGAGGCCGAGCGTGCGGCGCAGCCCGGAACGGACGACGCTGACGCCGTGCCGCATCGGCCCGTTCGACCAGCCGCGCCTGGTCTCGACCGGCCGGTCCCGGGTGGTGAAGACCAGGCCGTGGCCTTGCGGTACAACGACGGCCGAGCCCCGGGTCTGCGCGCGCGGCCGCTGCTCGGTCATCAGGAACTCGCCGCCGGTGAAGTCCACGCCGGGTGCGTCGAGGCCGATCACCACCTGCAGCGGAAAAAGCATGTCGCCGAACACGTCGCGGTGGAGCGCGTTCCAGTCACCTGGCCCGTACCGCAGCAGAATCTGCGCGGACCGCGACTGCCCGGCCTCGTGACACCGGCGCAGCCAGTCCTGCAGGCTGTCGGGCCACGGGGCCGGCTGGCCGAGTTTGGCGGCCCAGTCCCGGGCGATGGGCAGCAGGCGGGGATAGAACTCGTCCCGCAGTTCCCGGATCGGGCCGGGCAGCTCGTGGGTGAAGTACCGGTACTGGCCCGAGCCGAAGCGGTGGCGGGCCATGTCCACCGTCGTACGGAACCGGTCCGGCTCTTCGTAGAGGGCCGCGATCTCGAGGCACTCGGCCGGCGAGAGGAGTGGCCCGGTGAGGGCGTTGCCGTGCTCGTTGAGCTGACCGGCCAGGGCTGCCCAGTCGGTCTGTGCGACCCGTTTCGCGTACGGGAGATTGTCAGTCATGTGAGTTCCCTGGATCGTTGGTTAGAGCAGGGCGGGCGGCAGCGCTCCCTCGTGGGTGAGCAGCTGTACCTTGCGCTCGACGCCTCCGGCGTAGCCACGCATCGAGCCGTCCGCGCCGATGACGCGATGGCAGGGGCGCACCAGCAGCAGCGGGTTGGCACCGACCGCCGCACCCAGAGCCTGAATACGGTCGCGCGCCAGTCCGAGCCGGGCCGCGAGAGCCCCGTACGTGGTGGTGGTGCCGTAGGGGATGTCGTCCACCGCGCGCCAGACCCGCTGTTGAAAGTCGGTCCCGCGAACGGTGAACGCGACGTCGAACCGGTCGAGTTCGCCGGCGAAGTACGCCTCCAGCTGGCGGGCGATCTCCGCGAACGGAGCCGGGTCCCGCCGCAGACCGGGCCGGATCGCCGGAGTGTTGCGGCCACCCGGCATGGACAGCGAGCTCAGCGTGCATCCGTCGCCGGTGTCCTCGCCCACCAGGACCAGCTCGCCGAGGGGGCTGTCGAACGTGGTGCCGACGGTCGTCGTCATCATCGTGCAGGCGGTCATCGTTGCCTCCTTCGTCGCCTTCGTTCCGTCATCAACGGTGCTCGTCGGCGTCCGCGAATGCTGGCGGTTTTCGGACAACGCACTGAGCCCCGGCTTAGCGAGCCGCCCCGGTGCTGACCCCCGGGGTGAAGCGAGAGATCTGGTACCGCATCTCGGTCACCCCCGGACGAGGCGTACGCCCGTCGCGAGCAGCCAGACGAGCCAGGCGGCGAACCCCAGGAGCCCGACGAAGATCAGCGCCGAGCCGTCGGCGATCGCGAAGTTGCCGAGCCCCGCTGCGAGCAGCAGGCTCCCGCCGACCAGGCCCAGCAGACGCTGCCAACCCCGAGTCAGCCCACTCGCGTGCGCGGCGAGGGCCGCGCCGATGAAGGTGGTCCCGAGCGTCGGCAGCGTCAGCGCGAATGCCGCCGCGTGAACCTGCCAGACGAGTTCGAACGCGGGTGTCGGCTCCGCGAGCCCGTCGGCGGAGAGCGTGAGCCCGATCTGCAGGACGTTGACGAGCACGAGGACGGCCGCCAACGCCGCGCCGGCGGCCGAGGTGAGACGCGACCAGTCGGCGCCCGCCGGGCCGCGTCGCTCCACCAAGCCGTGCAGGCCCGTCACGAACACGAGCAGCAGCGGCAGGCTCAGGGCCACGAAACCGGACGCGATCGCGACCGAGCCGCGATGTTCGACACCGCCGACGAGTTCTCGGACGTGGCCCAGGACGTCTTCCTCCCGCAGCTTCCTCCGGACGAATTCCCCTACCTCAACGAGTCCGCCGCGGCGCTGGTGGCCGCCGGCTACGACCCTGCGGAGGAGTTCACATTCGGTCTCGACCTGATTCTGACCGCCCTCGAGCCCCTGAGAGCTTCCGCATAGCAACGCTCACGGCGGGCCTCAGCCGCGATCGGTCTCTGGCGGCGCCACCGGCGCGGTCGCCGGCTGGACCAAGATGAGTGTTGGGGCCTCGCACACCGTGCGGGCCCCGGCACCTCGATTACTGGGTGACGAACGAGGTGTAGTACATCCCCATCACCATCTTCTTGCCGTCCTCGGTGTACGCCTTCACGATCTTCGCGGTGAGGTCGGTCTTGATCTCCTCGCGGCCCTTCTCGGTGGAGAGC
>NZ_JAENHP010000037.1 GCF_016834655.1 Paractinoplanes ovalisporus | reverse complement strand
GCTCACCATCGACCCCCGACGCGACTACCAGCCCACCGGACGCCCACCCGGACCCACACCCACCAAACAAAAAGCCTGAACCTGCGAAACGCAGGTTCAGGCTATTCCGATGTCCTGAGACATCACAAAAGCGCGCCCGGCAGGATTCGAACCTGCGACCGACGGATTAGAAGTCCGTTGCTCTATCCGCTGAGCTACGAGCGCATGGGGTCCACAGCTTATCTTGCCGAGGGCGCCCCAGGGGGAACCAGCCGTCCGGGGGCGGCGGGCCGAACGGCTATGTTGGCGGAACGTCAACAACTGCGTCAAGCGGATACGGCGGCCGGTGGCGGGCCGCGGCCTCCGTGTCGCCGGCGGCCTCGTGCAACGCGGCCAAACCGGCATGCGCGCGGGCCTGCTCGGAAGGGTCGTCGATCAAGCGGGCCGTGCCCAGAGCGACCGTAAAGGTGGTCAACGCCTCTTCACTCCGGCCCGCCGCGGACAAGGCCTCGCCCCGGCCGTTCAGGGCGCACGTCTGCCCGTAGCGCTCGCCCAGCTCGCCGAAGATCGCTACGGCCTTGTCGTACGAATCGAGCGCCGCCGCGTGGTTTCCGAGCTGGGTGTCGGCGTCGCCCAGGTTGGTCAGCGCCGTGGCCTCGCCGCCGCGGTGGGACAGGTCGCGGAACAGGGCCAGCGCCCGCCGGTGGTGGTCGGCCGCGTCGGACGGGCGGCCCATCCGCAGGTAGACGTCGCCCAGGTTGGTCAGCGTGTTCGCCTCGCCGACGCGGTCGCCGATCTCGGCGAACTGGTCCAGAGCCTGCGCGTGATGCGCCGCCGAGGCCTCATGATTGCCGAACACGTTGTGCACCACGCCCAGATTGCCCAGCGCCCGCGCCTGGCCGCGGCCGTCGCCGAGACGCCGGAACAGGGCCAGCGCCTCGGTCAGCTGTTCCAGCGCCTCGGGGTGCCGGCCCAGCTGCCAGTGCACCACGGCCAGGTTGACCAGCGCGTTCGCCTCCCCGGCAAGGTCGCCGGAACGGGCCGCCGCGTGCCGGGCCTCGGAATGCACCGCGATCGCGTCGGCGGGATAGCCACCGTTGTCGAGATACGTATAGATCGTCGCGGCCAGGCGGACCGCGTATGACGGCCATCCGTTGCGGGCCGCGTGCAGGCAGATGGCCACCAGCGTCGCCCGTTCGGTGTCGAGCCAATGCAGCGCGGCCTTCGGGTCGGAAAGATCCGGCGCCCGTACGGCGTGAGGTTCGAGCTCGGGACGGCGATGCTTCTCGGCCGGGTGCAGAGCGTCCATCGCGGCCGAGGCGGCGTACAGGAAAAGGTCGAAAAGTCTGGTCAGCGCCGCCTGCCGGTCAGCCGGTCGCTCCTCGTCGGCGGCGCGGTCGGCCGCGTACGCCCGCACCAGATCGTGCAGCACAAAACGCCCGGGCACGGGTTGCTGGATCAGGTGTTCGGCCGTGAGACGGCGCAGATGTTCCTCGGTCTCGTCGAGTTCCGCGTCGAGCAGCGCGGCCGCCGCGTACACGTCGAGATCCTGACCCGGATGACCGGCCAGCCGCCGCAGCAGGATCCGCCGGCGCTCAGGAAGTCCCTGCTCGGAAAGCTGCAGAGCCAGCTGTACGCCGTCGTCGATGCGCTGGTTGCGGTGCCGCTCGTCGAGCCGGTCGGCGTGATCAGCCACCGACCAGCCGGGCGTCGCGGCCATCTGACCGGCGACCACCCTCAGCGCCAGCGGCAGATAACCGCACCGTTGCGCGACCCGCTCGACCGCCGCCCGGTCACCCTCCGACGGCGTCGCCCCGGACAGCAGTTCGGACGCCTCCCGCGACGAGAACACGTCGAGGTCGATCCGGGTCGCCGGCCCCAGACCGCTGAGGTCGCGCCGCGACGTGACCAGCGTCAACGCGTCGGGGGTGAGCAGCGGGCGCACCTGCTCCTCGTCGGCCGCGTTGTCGAGGATCACCAGCGCCTGACGGCCGGCGACCTGATCGCGGAACAGCGCCGACCGCGCGTTCAGATCGTGCGGAATCTGCCGGGCGGGCACTCCGAGGGCACGCAGAAAGCCATCAAGCACGGCGCCCGGTTCGGCCGGCGGCTGGCTCTCGTCCGGGTGGAAGCCGCGCAGATCGACAAAGAGCTTCGTTTCCCCCGTACGGCGGTGACCAGCGTGAACGGCGAGCTGAGTCTTGCCCACACCGGCCATCCCAGTGATCACACAGACACCCGCCGCCCGTTCCAGCGAGGCCAGGTGCGGCTCGCGGCCGACGAACGAGTTCGCGTCACTCGGCAGACCGGCCAGGACCCGTACGTTGGCCGCCGCCTCCCGCTCCGCCAGCGTGACCCGGATCGCCTGGCGCCAGCGGGCCAGATAGACGTCGTCGTCGTGCAGCGACGCCACCACGGCGACCACCAGCTCGGGATTGATCCGGCGGCGGCCGTCGCGGAAACAGTCGACGACCGTGCCCCGGCCCGCCGGCGCGAATCCCGCATTGACGCGCCTCGTGATCGTGTCGTACGAGGGATCGCCCGCCCACGCCTTCAGCGAACGCAGGGCGGCGGCCAATTCGTCGAGGCTCCGGCAACCGGCCGGGTCGGGCGGTGGATCGCGCTCCTCGAGCATGCCGGGAACGATAGCAATCCATATGCGGAATCATTCGGATTTTCCCGCTCGGTCAGACCCCCTGCTTATCCTCCGGCGCCGGCGGAACCTCCACCTCCGGCGTTCCCGTGGGCGGCAGGAAAGCGTCGACCCAGCGGGCCAGTTCGCGGAACACCTCGACCCGTACGTCCTTGCCGGAAAGCGTCAGATCGTGCATGCCGCCGTCGAAACGGGCGATCGTGACCCGTGGGCCCAGGCGCGGCGCCCATCGCACGATGTGGTCGACGTCGAGCACGGAATCGGTGGTACGGAGATCGTCGTGCCAGGCGCGACCACGGAACGTACGGGTGGAACAGGCGACCAGAACCGGGGCGTCGATGCCCAGCCCGGCCCGCAACCGCCGCTGACCTCGACGGATCGCCTCGAGCCAGCCGGTCGTGACCGGGAACCCGAGAACCGGCTTCCACGCTAAGTCATACGTCCACTCACCACGGTGGTCGCTGTGCAGACTCTCCCCGTACAGGCCCAGTGACGACATCGGGATCTTCCGGTACGGCGTACGGCGGGTGGCCGCGATCGTCGCCGCCATCAGCGGGCGCCGCACCAGCCAGGGCACGTTGAAATCGAAGAACGGGCTGTTCAGGAAGAGGCCGTCGATGAGGCCCTGCTTCTGCCGCGCGTGTGACCACAACGACGTGATCAGACCACCGGTGGAATGGCCGGCGACCAGCAGCTGGTCGTGGCCGTCCTGCTCGCGGATGATGCGCACCGACTCGTCCAGCTCCGGGAAGTATTCGGTGAGGCTGCGCGCGAAATTCGGCGTCTGATGCGGGAGCAGGCTCCGCCCGTACTTGCGCAGATCGAGGGCGTAGAAATCCCAGCCCCGCTCGACGAAGAAATCGGCCAGATGGGTCTGGAAGAAATAGTCCACGAACCCGTGGACGTATAGAACGGCCCGGCGCGACGGTACGTCGGCCCGCCGCCGCACCAGCGTGGCCACCACCGCGCCTTCGTCGTCGCTGCCCAGCTCGATCGTGTGCCGCTCGTAGGGCGGTCCCAGGACGTCGATCTCCACGCGCCCCAGGCTACCGACCAGTACGCGTTCGCCATATCAGAAATCCTCAGGCCGTGGCCGTTTTCCACAGGCCCGTGGGTTGTCCACAGGCCGCCGCCTGAGATCCCCGCCGCCCCGCCGCCGGGCGCGAAGCTTCTGGCCTCACCGACACAACCTTGGAGGTCACCAAGTGTTCGACACCAACCTCGTCGTCGTGGGCAACGTGCTGGTCGCTCCCGAATGGCGCCGCTTCGAGAACTCCGGCTCGGTCGTCGCCAACTTCCGGATCGCGTCCACCGCCCGCCGCTTCGACCGCGAGATCAACGACTGGGTCGACGGCAACAGCCTGCGCATCCGCGTGACGGCCTGGCGCCGGCTGGCCGAGGGCGTGATCTCGTCGCTCTCGGTCGGCGACCCCGTCATCGTCTACGGGCGGCTCTACACCCGCGACTGGAAGGACGACAACGGCAACAACCGCATCTCGTACGAGATGGAGGCGTATTCGATCGGCCACGACCTGGCCCGTGGCCGGGGCCGGTTCACCCGCAACCGCACGACCCCCGACCAGGGTGCGGGCGCGATCGACGAACAGGTCTTCGTGGGTGGCGAGCCCACGATGCCGGTGCCGATCGAGGATGCCCCGTCCTTCTTCGGCGAGGGTGTGCCGTCCGAGGAGGCTCCCGCGTTCGCCGAGATCGAGGCGGCGGCCAAGTCGGACGAGTCGCCCTCCGATGAGTCGCCTTCTGGTGAGTCGTCTTCCGACGAGTCGCGTTCCGGCGAGTCGCCGACCGACGAGGAGATCGCTCTCGAGGTCGAACGTCTGACCGCGGCCGAGCCCACCCCGTCCCGCCGCACCCGCCGGAGCCGGAAGGAGCCCGTCGCCGCCTGACGCCGTTTCCCTGGTCCGGCCGTCGCGCGGCGGCCGGACCACCCCCTGGACGCACGCCGCCCGTCATCGAGTTCGCGTAGCGGCTTGACTTGGCGTTTTGGAGTAGGACCAGGTCACGCTGCTGTTGATCTCAAGTGCCAAGGGGCCTGTGTCCAACGTACGGCTGACACGACCCCCCGTATGGGGTGGTCCGATCGTGCCCGTCTATTGGGCCGCCCGGCCGACCTGCCCGGTTGGTCCCCGGAGGGGGTGGACCGGCAGACTGGGTCGCGTGCTGTTGAAGGAGATCCGCGCGATCGCGGGCGAGACACTGGTGCTCGCGCCGCACGACCAGGACACCGAGACCGCCAACACCAGCTGGTTCGGCGCTCCGCCGCACGAGCGCATGGGCCTGTCGGCCGAGGAGGTGGTCAACGCCTTCGAGGAGACGGTCGAGCAGTTACGGGGGCAGGTGGCCGCCATGGCGCACGCCGGGCCGGCGACGTTCTATGTGTGGCACGACCTGCAGGCGGGGCAGTTGCGCTGCTCGACGGCGTCCCGCGGGCGGGACGAGCTGCCGTTCGTGGAGCCCTACAAGGCGACGGACGATCTGCAGGCGATCGTCGTCGAGTTCCTGGAGGACCGCGCACCGGGCGCGATCGTCTGGGGCGAGTTCGACCCGGTGCCGATCCCGGACGGCCCGGTGCCCGGAACGCCGGAAATCCCGGTATGGGTCTGCGACCTGCGTACATGATCGTGTAGTCGAACCCATTCGATCTTCGAAAGGAACCAAGGCGTGGCGGGGGCGGGGGCGGGGCCCTGGTTGGGGGCTCGGAAAGGGCGCGCGGCCCGCTCGGCTGGATCTTGGGTCGGCGCGGCGGCTACGGCGGCGGGCACCGCGGTTGGGGCGGCGGCTACGGCGGCGGGCACTGCGGTTGGGGCGGCGGCGCGGGCCTGGGGGCGAGCCGCGGGACGGGCCGGCACGGCGGACGCGGCGGGACTGGCGGCCGGCTATCTGCTCGACTCGGTCTTCGGGGATCCACGGCGGTTTCATCCGGTAGCCGGATTCGGGACGGCGGCCTCGGCCCTCGAGAAGCGGATCTATCGGGACAACCGCTGGTCGGGGGCGGCCTTCACGGCGCTTGCGGTGGGGGTGCCGGCCCTGGCGGGTGTGGCGGCGGCCGCGGCCACCAAGCGGGCGCCGCTCGCGCGGACCGTGCTTGTGGCCGGTGTGACCTGGACCGTTCTGGGTGGGCGGACCCTCCGGCGGGAATCCCGGACCATGGCCGGGCACCTGGACGGCGGTGATCTCGCGTCGGCGCGGGGGCGCCTCAATCATCTGTGCGGGCGGGATCCCTCGGGGCTCGACGAGGCGGAGCTGGCCCGGGCCACTGTGGAGTCGGTGGCCGAGAACACGTCGGATGCCGTTGTCGCACCGCTCTTCTGGGGTGGGGTGTTCGGGCTGCCGGGGCTGCTCGCCTATCGGGCCGCCAACACCCTCGACGCGATGGTGGGGCACCGGTCGGCGCGGTATGCGCGGTTCGGGACGGCGTCGGCCCGGCTGGATGACGGGCTCAATCTGCTGCCCTCCCGGCTGACGGGTGCGCTGACCATCGGAGCGTCGCCGGTGGCGGGTGGGTCACCTCGGGAGACGGCGCGGGTCTGGCGCCGCGACCGCAACGATCACCCCTCGCCCAATGCGGGGCAGTGTGAGTCGGCGATGGCGGGGGCATTGGGCGTACGGCTGGGGGGTCGCAACGTCTATTTCGGACGCAGCGAGACCCGGCCGTTCCTGGGGGACGGGCCCCGGCCCTCGGCCGCTCACCTGCGGCGCGCCGCCCGCGTGTCGGGCACGGTCGGAGTCGCCGCCGCCGGGATCGCGGCCGGGATCGCGCTGCTGCGGGGAGCCGCGCGCCGATGAGCGGGGGACTGCTCGTCGCGGGCACGACCAGCGACGCCGGTAAGAGCATCGTCACGGCGGGTATCTGCCGGTGGCTGCACCGCAACGGCGTCAAAGTGGCCCCGTTCAAGGCCCAGAACATGTCGAACAACTCGGTCGTCGTGGTCGGACCGGACGGCCGCGGCGGGGAGATCGGCCGCGCCCAGGCCATGCAGGCGGCCGCCGCCGGTGTGGTCCCTGACCTGCGCTTCAACCCGGTTCTGCTCAAGCCGGGCAGCGACCGTTCCAGCCAGGTCGTGCTGATGGGTCAGGCCGTCGACACGGTTATGGCCGGCAACTACCGGTCGATCAAGCCACGGCTGGCCGAGGTCGCGTACGCCGCGCTGGCCGAGTTGCGAGCCGAGTACGACGCCGTGATCTGTGAAGGGGCGGGCAGCCCGGCCGAGATCAACCTGCGGGACGGCGACTTCGTCAACATGGGTCTGGCCCGGCATGCCGGCTTCCCGGCGATCGTCGTCGGTGACATCGACCGCGGTGGGATCTTCGCCGCCTTCCTCGGAACCGTCGCGCTGCTCAGCGCCGAGGACCAGGCGCTTGTCGCGGGGTTCGTGGTCAACAAGTTCCGGGGCAGCCTGCCGATTCTCCAGCCGGGGCTCGACATGATCACCGCCACCACCGGACGGCCCGTGCACGGTGTGCTGCCGTTCCACGAGGGCGTCTGGGTGGATGGCGAGGATTCGCTGGCCTATCAGAATGTGCTTGGGCGCGCGAAAAACCCGTACGGGAAAGAATGGCTCCGGGTTGTTGTCGTGCGGCTGCCCCGAATCTCGAACGCGACCGACGCCGAGGCGCTGGCGGCCGAGCCGGGGGTGCGCGTCCGCCTGAGCGTCGATCCGGCCGAGATTCTCGACGCCGACCTGGTGGTGATCCCGGGTTCGAAGGCGACCGTCACCGACCTGGCCTGGCTGCGCGAGACCGGTCTGGCCGACGCGATCGCCGTGCACGCCGCCGCCGGGAAACCGCTGCTCGGCATCTGCGGCGGCTTCCAGATGCTGGCCGAGACGATCCACGACGAGGTCGAGAGCGGCCGGGGGACCGTACGGGGAATGGGTCTTCTGCCCCTGGAGATCGCCTTCGAGAAGATCAAGACGCTCGCGCGCCCGCGCGGTGAGGCGCTCGGCGCGCCCGTCTCGGGTTACGAGATCCACCACGGCGTCGTCTCCCGATCAACAACAAAACCGCTGCTCCGGTACGCCGATGGGCGGCCCGAGGGTGCGATCGAAGGCAACATTTTCGGCACCCACTGGCACGGCGCTTTCGAGTCCGACGAGTTCCGCCGCCGGTTCCTCACGCTGGCCGCGCGTCAGGCGGGCCGGCATGGCTTCACCGTGGCTCCGGCAACCCGGTTCTCCGCCGTACGGGATCAGGCCCTTGACCTGCTGGGCGATCTGATCGAGGAGCATGTCGACACGGCCGCGCTCCGTTTTCTGATCGAGAACGGACCGCCGCCGGGGTTGCCGTTCCTGCCGCCGGGGGCGCCGACGCGTGCCTGAGCAGCGGTTCGACGACCTGGCCGCTTCCGTGACGGGGCTCGAACCCCGGCTCGGCGGGACGCGCCTGATCGCCGTGGACGGGCCGAGCGGCGCGGGCAAGACGCGGTTCGCCGACGCGCTGGCCGACGCGCTCGGCGCCCCGGTCGTGCACACCGACGACCTGCTCAATGGCTGGGACGACCAGTTCATGTTCTGGGCGCGGCTGGAAGAAAAAGTGCTCGATCCGCTGAGGAAAGGGCGGGCGGCGACCTATCGGAGCTTCGACTGGGAAAAGGGTGATTTTTCCGGTACGCCGATCGTGGTGCCACCCGTCGCGGCCGTCGTGCTGGAGGGTGTCAGCGTGGCGCGGCGTGAGATTCGTCCCGAACTTTCCTTCGTCGTGTTCGTCGACGCCCCGGCGCGACTTCGCTGGGACCGCGCGATCGCCCGCGACGGGGACGACAGTGTTGCGTATCGGAAGTACCTTGGGCGCTGGCGGGCCGCCGAGGACGCGCACTTCGCCGTGGACGAGACGGCCGCGTGCGCGGATCTGATCGTCGACGGTGCGCACCAGGCCGTGCAGGGTTATTTCCTCTCGAAGGGACTTCCACGATGACCGACGAAGAGAACCGCCCGGTACGCCGGCGGGTCACCTTGACCGGCATCAGCTCGCGGGCCTGGGAACACCCCGCCGACCGGGGCGCGCTGACCGCCCTGCGCGAGCTGCGCGGCTTCGACGACGTGGTCAAGACGTTCTTCGGCATGTGGAACGAGCGCGGCTTCCGGCTGCAGTTCCTGGCCGGGGCGATCCGCGTCGACCACCGGCAATACCCGCGGGTCTACCAGCGCTTCACCGAGGCCGCCACCACCCTCGACGTGGTCGAGCTGCCCGAGCTCTACGTCACTCAGGACCCCATCATCAACGGGTCCGCGATCGGCCTCGACAAACCGTTCATCGTGGTCACGACCGGCGCTCTCGAGCGCCTGGACGACGATGAGTTGCGCGCGATGCTCGGCCACGAGATCGGCCACGTCCGCAGCGGCCACGCGGTCTACAAGACGATCATGATGATCCTGACCCGCTGGGCCGCCAACCTGAGCTGGCTGCCGGTCGGCGCCATCGCGCTGCGGGCGATCATCGCGGCCATGTTCGAGTGGTGGCGCAAGGCCGAGCTGTCGGCCGACCGCGCCGGGCTGCTCGCCGGGCAGGACCCGGCCGCCTCGACCCGCCTGCTGATGAAGCTGGCCGGCGGCGGCGACCTCTCGCAGATCGACACCGCGGCCTTCCTCGAGCAGGCGGCCGAGTACGAGAGCGGCGGCGACCTGCGCGACAGCATCCACAAGATCGGCATGACGGCGTGGAGCACCCACCCCTTCCCGGTCGCCCGGGCCGCCGAACTGCGCAAGTGGATCGACTCCGGGGCGTACGCGGAAATTCTCGGCGGCGACTACCCGCGCCGCGACAGCGACGGCGACGCCTCGGTCACCGACGACGTCAAGGCGGCCGCCAACTCGTACCGCGAAACGTTCAACAATTCGCAGGATCCGCTCGTCGGACTGCTCCGCAAGCTCGGTGACGGCGCCGCTGACCTGGCCGGATCGGCCGCCCGGGGTGCCCGCGGGTGGATGGGTGACGCGTCACGCCGTGGTCGTCAGGACAACGACGACAACTGAACGAGCCTTAGGATCACTCATATGACGTTGAGTGAGACCGATCTGCGCGCCGCGATCGCGCGGGAGATGCCCGGAGTCCGTGCCGACCTGGAGCGGCTGGTCCGCATTCCGGGCATCGCGTTCGAGGGCTTCGACCACTCCCACGTCGAGCGGTCGGCCGAGGCGGTGGCCGAGCTGCTGCGCGGCTGCGGCCTCGACACGCAGATCGTGAAGCGCGGCGGCCAGCCCGCCGTGATCGGTCGCCGGGCCGCCCCCGAGGGCGCGCCGACCGTGCTGCTCTACGCCCACCACGACGTGCAGCCCGCGGGTGACCCGGCGCTGTGGACGAGCGACCCGTTCGAGCCGGTCGAGCGTGACGGCCGGCTCTACGCCCGCGGCGCCGCCGACGACAAGGCCGGCGTGATGGCCCACGTGGCGGCGTTGCGCGCGTTCGGCGACCAGCTGCCGGTGGGCGTGGTGGTGTTCGTCGAGGGCGAGGAGGAATACGGCTCCGACTCGCTCGACGCGATCATCGAGGAGTTCCGCGACGAGCTGCGCTCCGACGTGATCGTCATCGCCGACTCCGGCAACTGGGACATCGGGCAGCCCGCCCTGACCACCTCGCTGCGTGGCCTGGTCAACCTGTTCGCCGAGGTCAAGGTGCTCAAGAGCGCGGTGCACAGCGGCATGTTCGGCGGCCCGGTGCCCGACGCCCTGACCACCCTGGCCCGCCTGCTCGCGACCCTGCACGACGACACCGGCGAGGTCGCGGTCGACGGGCTGGTCGGTCGTGAGGGCGCGAGCGTCGACTACCCGGCCGACCGTTTCCGGCACGAGGCGGGCATGCTCGACGGCGTCGAACTGGTCGGCCAGGGCACCATCACCGACCGCATCTGGACCAAGCCGTCGATCTCGGTGCTCGGCATCGACGCGCCGCGCACGTTCGAGGCCGCCAACGCACTGCAGCCTGCGGCCAAAGCCAAGATTTCCGTACGGCTGGCTCCCGGCGACGACCCCAAGTCCGCGTACGCGGCGGTGCGCGCCCACCTCGAGAAGCACGTGCCGTGGGGCGCTCAGGTCGAGGTGACCCTGGAGAGCGACGGCTCGCCCTGCGTGATCGACGCGACCGGTCCGGCGTACGAGGCCGCGCGCGCCGCCTTCCGCTCGGCGTGGGACGGCACCGCCCCGGTCGACATGGGCGTGGGCGGCTCGATCCCGTTCATCGCGACCTTCCAGGAACTGTTCCCGCAGGCCGCGATCCTGGTCACCGGCGTGGAAGACCCGTACTCGGGCGCCCACGGCCCGGACGAGAGCCTGCACCTCGGCGAGTTCGAACGCGTCTGTGTCGCCGAGGCCCTGCTCCTCAAGAACGTGGCGGAGTCTCTTTCGACGAAGTAAGGGGCGGCCGATGGCCGAGCTGTCGTGTGACGTGCTGGTGGCGGGCGCGGGTCCGACCGGGCTCATGCTCGCCAACTGGCTGGTCAAACTCGGGGTCGACGTGATCGTCGCGGACGGCAAGGAAGGGCCGACGCGCGAGTCGCGGGCCCTGGTCGTCCAGGCCCGCAGCCTGGAGATCTACGACCAGCTCGGTCTCGCCGACCAGGTGCTCGACGCCGCCAGCCGGGCCGACGCGCTCGCACCCGGCTTCGGCGACCGGGCGTTCGGGCGCATCCCGCTCGGCCCGCTCGGCGGCGACCGCACGCCCTATCCGTACATCGAGATCCTCGAGCAGAGCCGCAACGAGGAGATCCTCTACGAGAACCTGCAGAAACTCGGCGCCGACGTGCGCTGGGAGACGCCGGTGACGGCGGTCAAGCAGGTCGAGAACGGCATCGAGGCCAAGGTCGGCAACGACACCGTCCGGGCCCGCTTCTGCGTGGGCTGCGACGGGTCGAACTCGGCCGTCCGCAAGGCGCGGCGCATCGCCTTCGAGGGCATCACCAACCCCCACCAGTTCTACGTGATCGACGCGCTCGGGGTGGCCGGCCTGGTCGAGAACGCGATCAACGTACGAGCCGGGAGCTCCGACTTCCTGCTCGGCTTCCCGATGCGCGGCCGGCACGCGTGGCGCCTGATCGGCCTGGTCCGCGACGAGGACGGCGACGGCCGCCTCACCGAGGAAGACGTGCGCCCCAAGATCAAAGACTTCGCGGTCACGTACGCCGAGTCGCGCTGGTTCGCCACGTACAAGGTGCACCACCGGGTGGCGGCGACGTTCCGTGACGGGCCTTTCCTGCTCGCCGGTGACGCCGCCCACGTGCACTCGCCGGTCGGCGGGCAGGGCATGAACACCGGCCTGCAGGACGCCCACAACCTGGCCTTCAAGCTGGCCGACGTGCTGCAGGGACGCCGCAAGGACGCGTGGCTCGACCGCTACGACGCCGAGCGCCGTCCGGTGGCCCGCACACTGGTGAGCACCACCGACCGGATCTTCGGGGCGGTGACCTCGCAGCGGCCGATGACCCGGGCGTTGCGCCGCCTGGTCGTGCCGCTGATCGCACCCCTCGGCGTCCGGTTCGTTCCCCGCGGGTCGGGCGGGTCCCGGCTCTTCCAGTACGTCTCGCAGATCCGCATCCACTACTGGATGACGCCGAACGCGCAGGCCGCGGCCGGTGGGCGACGTGATCCCGTGGTCGGGCGGCGGCTGCCGTGGGCCGGGGGCAACTTCGCGGTGCTGCGCGATCTCAAGTGGCAGATCCATGCGTACGGGGGAGTGGCCGCCACGGATGTCCCCGACCTCGGTGTGGCGGTGCACGTCTTCGCGCCCGCGCCCGAGCCGACGGGTCTTCGGGCGGGGCGGCTCTATCTGGTGCGGCCTGACGGGTTCGTCGCCGCCGAGGCCGCTGTGGACGAGGCCGCCGGGGTCTTTCCCGCACTGATGCGGAGCTGAGTTCGGTCCGCCACTCTGCGTCTTACCGCTGGTCACGCTGCGTTTCTGTCTGGCTGGTCACGCAGAGCAAGTTGGTGCGGGGCGCCGTCGCGTCCTGTTAGGATATCGAACATGCGTTCGAACGATGTGCCCGCCTCGGTGTCCCTGGTGGTGCGACCCAAGCTGGCCGCGCCGCGCAACACAATCGATCGCCTGCGCTCCCACGACCGCCTCGAGTCCATCGCCCGCCTGCGGGCGGCCGTCCGGGCCATGGACGGTGTCGACGTCTCGGACTGGGACGACGGCGCGCTCACCGACCACCTCGAAGACCTCTCGGCCACGTTGTGCGCGATCGACGCCCAGGTGGCTCGCGTGGCCGACGCGGTCCGCGCCCGGGGTTTCCGCATCTCCGAGCCGAAAGCGGCCTGACCCGCAGCGACCTTCCGCTGGTTCGCGTGCTGCTTCTCTCCGTCGCCGCTGGTCCGCGCGGGCTGGCTCGGCTTTCCGCTCTTCCTTGCCAGACTTCCGCTGGGCGCTGGGCGCTGGGCGCTGGGCGCTGGGCGCTGGGCGCTGGGCGCTGGGCGCTGGGCGCTGGGCGCTGGGCGCTGGGCGCTGGGCGCTGGGCGCTGGGCGCTGGGCGCTGGGCGCTGGGCGCTGGGGTGATCTCCGGCGCCTTGCTCGCGTTGGATTCTGGCTTCGGCTGTCGCTGCGGGGCGAGAGGTGCAGGTCGGGGGTGGTTCTCGGGCGGAAAATGTCAGGGGGTGCTGCCAGGATGTGGGAGTGCGATTCCTTGACCTGGCGGCGACCTCGGCGGCCGTGGCGGCGACCTCGGGGCGCAAGGCGAAGATCGAGCTGCTGGCCGACGCGCTGCGCCGGCTCGACCCGGATGAGATCGCGCCCGGGTCGGCCTATCTCGCCGGTGAGCTGCGGCAACGGCAGACCGGCGTGGGCTATGCCAGCCTGCGTGAGCGTCCGGCGCCCGCGGCCGAGGCCAGCCTCACCGTGGGCATGGTCGACGCGCTGATCGCTGACATCTCCGTGGTGGCCGGGGCGGGTTCCCAGGCCAAGCGGCGCGAGCTCGTCGCCGCCCTGTTCGGCGCGGCCACGGCCGACGAGCAGCGGCTTCTGGTCGGCCTGTTCAGCGGCGAGCTCCGCCAGGGCGCCCAGTCCGGGCTGCTGGCCGACGCCATCGCCAAGGCGGCCGGGGTGCCGCTCACCGCGGTCCGGCGGGCGCTGCTGCTGTCGGGCGATCTCAAGCAGGTCGCCGTCGCCGCACTCGCCGGGGGCGCCGCCGCGCTGGCCGAGATCCACCTGCGGGTCGGCACCCCGCTCACGCCGATGCTGGCTCAGAGCGCGCCCGACGTCGGCGCCGCGCTGCTGGCGACCGGATCGCCGGCAACCGTCGACGTGAAACTCGACGGCATCCGCATCCAGGTTCACCGCTCCGGCGACGAGGTGGCCGTCTTCACCCGCAGCCTCGACGACATCACGGCCCGCATGCCCGAGGTGGTCGAGGCCGTCCGCAAGCTCCCGCTGCGCGAGGCGGTGCTCGACGGCGAGGCGATGACTCTCGACGCGTCCGGTCGCCCTCGGCCGTTCCAAGAGACGTCGAGCCGGGCCGCCACCCGCGGAGCCGCCGCCACCCGCGGAGCCGCTGCGGGCCGGCAATCCGCGCCCGCCGCGGGCCGCAAGTCTGCCTCCGCCGCGGCCGACCGTCTCGCCCTCGTGCCGTTCTTCTTCGACGTGCTCCACCTCGACGGCACCGACCTGCTCGACGAGCCGGGCCGCGTGCGCTGGCAGGCGCTGGCCGAAGCCCTGCCACCCGAGTTGATCGTCGGCCGCACCACCGTGACCAGCGAGGAGGAGGCCGCCGCAGCCTTCGCCGCAGCGTTGGCGGCAGGCCAGGAGGGCGTGGTCATCAAGGCCGCCGAGGCCCCCTACGACGTGGGCCGCCGTGGCTCGGCCTGGGTCAAGGTCAAACCCCGCCACACTCTCGACCTCGTCGTGCTGGCCGTCGAGTGGGGTCACGGCCGTCGCAAGGGCTGGCTGTCAAACCTGCACCTAGGCGCCCGCGATCCCGAAACGGGCGGGTTCGTCATGCTCGGCAAGACGTTCAAGGGCCTGACCGACGAACTGCTCCGCTGGCAGACCGAACGCTTCCAGGAACTGGCCACCGGCGACGACGGCTGGGTCGTGCGTGTCCGCCCCGTCCAGGTGGTCGAGATCGCTTTCGACGGCGTCCAGACCTCCCCGCGCTACCCAGGCGGCGTCGCCCTCCGTTTCGCCCGCGTCCTGCGCTACCGAGACGACAAGCCCGCCGCCGAGGCCGACACCATCGACACCGTCCGCGCGATCGGCGGCCACACCCCACCCGAGTAGCGTTCCGCCTGACCCCGCACCCCGGAGCTCGGGCCGCGAGCGCTGGATCAATCCTTGTGGGCTCGGTCGGCGTCGGAGACGCGGTCACCCTTCGCGGCCGCTGCTGCGGCGCGCTTGCGGTCGGCCTCCTCGACGCGGTCGCCTGACGTCTTGACGGCCGCGGCGCGACGCCGGTCAGCCTCCTCCACGCGGTCGCCCGAGGGGGCGGCGCGACGACGGTCGGCCTCTTCCACCCGGTCGCCGGAAGCGGCGGCGCGGCGCCGGTCGGCCTCCTCGACGCGGTCGCCGCCGGGGGAGCGGGGGCGGTCGGCCGGGGACTTCGCGCGGGCCGGCTCGCCTCCGCGGGCCTCCTTGCGGGCGTAATACACGTAGGCGGCCAGCGCCATCAGCGCGAACAACCACCACTGCACCGCGTAGCCGCCGTTCTGCCACGAGTCCTCGTGGTCGATCGGGATCTGCCGGAAGGCCGCGTCGCCCGGGGGCGTCTGGGAGGTGAGCAGCACGTAGGCGCCGTACACGGGATAGGGCATTTCCGGCGCCAGGCGGGACAGGGAGATGCGGCGGGTGTCCAGGCGGCCGTTGCGCTGCTCGACCGGGGCGGGTCGGCTTTCCGACAGGTGGATCTGGCCGACCACCGTCACCTCGCCCGTCGGCGCGGGTGGCACCACGGGCGGGGCCAGGGCGCCGCCGGGCGGGGCCGGCACCCAGCCCCGGTCGACCAGCACGGCCGTTCCGTCGGCCAGGACGAGCGGGGTCACGATCTCGAACCCGACGTCGCCGTCGACCGTGCGGCCGCGCGCCTGGATCTCGTGGGTGGGGTCGTACGTGCCCGTGACGGTTACCTTTGTCCAGGCCAGGTCTTTGCCGGGGGCACCGCCGGCGGCTCCGGAGACTGTCGGGCGGCTCAGCGTGGAGGTGAGCGGGACGGCCGCCACGGAGTCTGCGGCGTCGATCCGGTCGTTGATCGCGCTGCGTTCCTCGTAGCGCCTCAACTGCCAGTTGCCGAGCAGCACCATGACCAGCGCGGCGGCCACCGCCAGCGCGGCCGCGGCCAGCCAGCGAGGGCTCAGCAGGAAGCGGTACACGCAACGAGGCTACCCGTCGCCCGGGTGGCCACCGCCTGCGCCGGGTACTGTCCCACTCCGGCAGTCGACAGCAGGCGATACACGCACCGGGAGAGTCATTGATGAGCGCCCAGCCCCGCCTGGTCGTGAGCGCCCCCGCCTCGGGGCACGGCAAGACCGCGATCGCGGTCGGCCTGCTCGCGGCGTGCGCGGCCCGTGGCGTCCCGTCGGCCGGGTTCAAGGTCGGCCCGGATCACACCGACGCCGCGTACCTCGGTCTCGCCGCCGGCCGCCCCGGCCGCAACCTGGATCCGCGCCTGGTCGGGGCGCAGCGTATTGCTCCGCTTTTCCTGCACGGCTCGTCCGGCGCGCAGATCTCGGTGATCGAGGGCGCGATGGGCCTGTTCGACTCGCTGACCGGTCAGCCCGAGATCGACGGCACGGCCGCGGTCGCCGCCGTGCTGCACGCGCCGGTCGTGCTCGTCGTCGACGTCGCCTCGATGGGCCACTCGCTGGCCGCGCTGGTGCACGGCTTCCGCATGTTCGACGAGATGGTGCATCTGGGCGGCGTGATCCTCAACCGGGTCGCCTCCCCGCGCCACGAGCAGATGCTGCGGACGGCCCTCGACGACATCGGCATGCCGGTGCTGGGCTCGCTGCGCCGCGGTGACCTGCCCAACGTGCTGCCGGCCCGCGCTCACGGCCCGGTGCCGGTCGCCCACCGTACGGTCGAGGCGAGCCGGGCCGTACGCCGGCTGGGTGAGGCCGTCTCGGCCGGTCTCGACCTCGACCGCATCATGGCCCTGGCCAACTCCGCGCCCCCGCTTCCGGGCCCGATCTGGACTCCGTCCGAGGCGGCCGGCGCTGAGGTGTTCGAGCAGCGTCCGGTGGTCGCGCTGGCCGGCGGGCCGGGGGCTCCTTACACGTACGTCGAAACGGCCGAACTGCTCACCGCGGCCGGCGCCGACGTGGCCGTGGTCGACCCGCTGCGCGACGAGTGCCTGCCGCCCGGCACCCGGGCCCTGGTCGTCGGCGGTGGCCTGCCCGAGGGCTACGCCGAGGAGCTGTCCGCGAACCGCCGGCTGTGCAACACGGTGGCCAAGTTCGCCGCCGACGGCTGGCCGGTGATCGCCGAGGGGGTGGCCCTGCCGTGGCTGGGCCGCGACTTCGACGGGCGTCCGATGTGCGCCGTGCTCGACGCGTCCGCGGTCACCGGCGACCAGACCGTGGCCGGCTACCGCGAGGCGACCGCGCCTTCCACATCGCCGCTGGCTCCGGCCGGCGCCCGCATCACCGGCTACAAGCAGCACCGGGCCATCGTCACGCCGCGTGCGGGGGCGATCCCGGCCTGGACGTGGTCGGGCGGCAACCCGGAGGGTTTCGTCTGGCGTCAGGTGCACGCCTCGCAGCTGGGCCTGCACTGGGCGGCCGCGCCCGAGATCGCCAAGCGGGTGGTCTCGGCCGCGATTTCCGGCCCGGCGCAGCTGCTGCCGCCCGTGCCCCTGCGGCCGATGCCTCCGACCGCGGCGCCGCCCCTGGTCAAGCAGGCTCCCGAGCCCAACCTGAACGACACCGTGGACATCACCACATCCTGAAGATCATCGCAGATGTGCAAGATCGACGTGCGAAAATGCGCGGCGCCGGGAAGCATCCGTGAAAACGCCCTTCAGCGAGCGGGAAACTGTCGCACCCCGGCCGTAACGTGGTGTTAACAGGTACGACGCGAAGGAGGATGGCCGTGGCCGATCGTGTTCCTCTGGATTTCGACCCCCCGGTCCGGGTGCTGCGGGCATTGTTGCTCGGTGTCGACAACGGTGAGTTGTCGAATCCCACGCCCTGTCCCGAGTGGACCGTCGCCACCCTCCTCGATCATCTGATGGGTCTGTCCGTGGCCTTCACCCAGGCCGCCCACAAGCGGGTCGACGTCCCCGAGACGCAGACCGCGCCCGCCCCCTCGGCGCAGCACCTGTCCCGTCACTGGCGCAGCCGCCTGCCGGTCCTGCTCGAAGATCTCGCCAACGCCTGGAAAGACCCGGCCGCCTGGACCGGCACGTCCCAGGCCGGCGGTGTCACCATGCCGGCCGCGGCCCTGGGCCACGTCGCCATGAACGAACTGATCATGCACAGCTGGGACCTGGCCCGCGCCACCGGTCAGGAATACTTCGCCGACCCGCGCACCCTCGAGATCCTGATCGAGTTCCTGGCCGAGGGTCCCGAGGAGGGGACACCCGGCCTGTTCGGTCCGCGGGCGTCACTCGGCGACGAGGCCACCCTGCTCGATGAGGCGCTGGCCCTGGCCGGCCGCGACGCGAGCTGGCGCCCACCCCGTCGCCGCCACATAGAAGCGCCGGCCGCGTAACGACCGGCGGCAGCGTCGCGGTCAACAGAGGCGGTCGCGGGGTCAAGTGGCGGTCGCGGGGTCAAGAGGTGGTGGCGCGGTCAAGAGGCGGTCGTGCGACAAGGGCGCCAGCGCGATGAGAACTGCGCCGGCACCGGAAGCACGGGTCAGTCGTCCGAATCGTTGCCCGACCGGTCGCGGTCCTCGTCACGGTCGCGATCGCGATCCTCGTCGCGGTCACGGTCGCGGTCCCGGCTGCCCCAGCGCGACACCAGATCGTCCGAGGGTGGCGTGAACTTGGCCTTCGGCTGCCCCTTCAGCGCGTCCTTGAGCGTCTCGGCCACCGTGAACTTCGAGGTGGTCGACCGGTTCGACCCGACGTTCTTCTCCGGGTTGTCGGGGTCGGCCACAAAGGCGGCCGCCGCCAGCTGCGGGGTGAAGCCGCAGAACCAGGCCGACTTGTTGCTGTCGGTCGTCCCGCTCTTCCCGGCGATCGGGCGCTTCAACGTCGAGTAGACCATCTCGGAGGTGCCCCACCCACCGCAGCTGCCCCGGGCCGCGCCATAACCGGTGACGCATCGGGCGGCGTCGGTGGCGGCCCGGGCGACATCGACAGTGACCGCCCGGTGGCATCGGGGCGCGGCCACCGCCTTGCCCTTGTAGGTGACTTCGGCGCCGTCACGGTTCTTGATCGCCCGTACGGGAAGAGGTTGGCAGTAGTTGCCCTCGGCGGCCAGCGTGGCGAAGACGTTGGCCATCTCGATCGGCGTCACGTCGCTCACGCCCAGCGTGAACGCGCCCCACCCCTCGGCGTGCTCGGGCGACGCCAGCTTCCGGTCGATGTCGGTGCGCCAGCGCAGGCCCAGCCGCTCGGCCATCTTGACCGCCTTGTCCGCGCCCACCTTCTGCTCGAGCTGCACGAAGTACGTGTTCACCGACTTGCTGAAGCCGCTCCACATGGTCTGGTCGCCGGTCATCGAGGGCGACGAGTTCTTCGGGCACCAGTGCACGCCGCAGGTCGCCGGCCCGGGCGCCGTGATGTATTTCGAGTAGAACCGCGGCGGGCTGTAGAACGACGTGCTCAGCGGCATGCCCTCGTCCAGCGCGGCCAGCATCGTGAAGATCTTGAAGGTCGAGCCGGCCTGGTAGCCGGCCATCGTCCCACCGCCGAGCAGCGGGTTCACCGTGTTGGGATAGTTGCCCTTGGCGTGGCGGTAGCGGCTGTGCTTCTCGTTGTCGCGCTGGTCGAGCGAGTAGCGCCGGTTCACCGCCATGCTCACCACCCGGCCCGTATCGGGCTCGATGATCACTTGGCCGTGCGCGATCCGGCTGCGCCGCTTCTCCTTGTCGAGGATGTGCTTCATGGCCGAGGCCTGCACCTTCGGGTCGATCGAAGTGATCACCCGGTACCCGCCGCGGCGCAGGTTCTCCTCCCGCTCCATCGGGTTGGTGCCGAACGCCGGCTGGTCCTTCCACCACGACTTGAAGTAGTCGCAGAAGAAGCCCCAGTCGTTGCGCTTGTCGGCGATGCTGATGCAGTCGTTCGGCGGTGAGCTCAGCTTCAGCTTGATCGGCTCCCGCTTGGCGTCGGACGCCTGGGCCGGAGTGATCGCCTTGATCTTGAGCATCTGGTCGATCACGTAGTTGCGGCGGCTGGTGGCGGCCTGCCGGTCCTGGGTCGCCGGGTCGTAGGCCGACGGCGCCTTGACCAGGCCCGCCAGCAGCGCGGCCTCGGTCAGGTTGAGATCGCGGGGCAGCTTCGAGAAGAAGACCTGAGAGGCGGCGAAGATCCCGTACGCCCGGTGGCCGTAGTACGCCGCGTTCAGATAACGCTCCAGGATCTCCTGTTTGCTCATGCGCTTCTCGAGCTCGATGGCCATCCGCATCTCGCGCAGTTTGCGCTGGGTGGTCTGCTCGGTCGCCTCGAGCGCCGCCTTCGGGGTCTGCGCGCCGTCCCGCAGCGCCATCCGCACGTACTGCATGGTCAGCGTGGACGCACCCTGTGACACTCCGCCGGCCTTCTGGTTGGCCACGAAGGCGCGGGCCACACCCTTGGCGTCGACCCCGTTGTGCTCATAGAAGCGGGTGTCCTCGGAGGCCACGATCGCCTGGGTGATGTACGGGGACATGTCGGCAATCCTGATCGGCTTCCGGTGCTCCTCGTAGAACATCGTGAGCAGCGTCCGGCCGTCCTTGGCATAGACGTACGTCGTCTGGGCGGTCGGCACCTCGATCAGCTCTTCGGGCAGGCCCTGAAGAGCCTCGGTGCCCGCCTTGACGCCGAGTCCGGCGAGAGCGGCGAGGGGGTAGGCGAGACCGGCGATCACGAGACCCGCGATCAGGCCGGCACGGACGAGGGGTGCGACTTTTCCGGCTGCCACCTAATGAAGGTATGACAAAGACCTTCATATCCGCACGGATCGGCCGAAAGTAAGACGCCGATCGGGTCGGGCATGCTGAGGCCATGACTGTCGACCTCGGCCATCACGGCGACGCGGAGGTGGGCGCCGGTCTGATCGATCTGGCGGTCAACGTGCGTCACGAGCCCCGGCCGGCCTGGTTGGCCGAGCCCCTGCGGCAGTCGCTGGACGACCTCGCCGCCTATCCGGACGCGACCGCCGCCACCGCCGCCGTGGCCCGGCGCCACGGCCGTGACCCGCGCGAGGTCCTGCTCACGGCCGGTGCGGCCCAGGCCTTCGTGCTGCTCGCCCAGGCCCTGCGCGGCGCCCGCCGCCCGGTCGTCGTGCACCCGCAGTTCACCGAGCCTGAGGCGGCCCTGCGTCACGCCGGCCACGAGGTCGACCGGGTGCTGCTGCCCGAGGAGCATGGTTTCCGCCTCGACGCCTCGCTCGTCCCCGGCGACTCCGACCTGGTCTTCGTCGGCAACCCCACCAACCCCACGTCGGTGCTGCACCCGGCGGCCGAGATCGCGAAGCTGGCCCGCCCCGGCCGCGTGCTCGTCGTCGACGAGGCGTTCTCCGACACCACCCACCGGGAGGGTGTCGCCGGGGAGCCCGAGTCGCTGGCCGGTCGGACCGACCTGCCCGGCCTGGTCGTGCTGCGCAGCCTGACCAAGACGTGGGGGCTGGCCGGTCTGCGCATCGGCTATCTCCTCGGCCCCCGTGACCTGCTGCCCCGGCTGGCCACCGCGCAGCCGCTGTGGGCGGTCTCGACGCCGGCGCTGGCCGCGGCGATCGCCTGCGCGTCCCCGGTGGCGGTCGCGGCCGAACGGGAGATCGCGTCCCGCCTCGCCGACGAGCGCGTCCACCTGGTGCGGAGGCTGCGGCACGTGCCGAACCTCACGGTCGCGGGCGATCCGGCGAGCGCTTTTGTTTCCGTACGGTTGGAAGGCGCCGACAAAATCCGTCTTGAGCTGCGGGAACGTGGTTACGCGGTCCGCCGTGGCGACACGTTTCCGGGGCTGGGCGCCGACTGGCTGCGGATCGCGGTGCGCGACACTGCCACCACCGACGCCTTCGTCGACACCCTGACCACCGTGCTGGAGGAGCGCCCGTGACCACCGAGCCGCAGCAGCCGCCCGTGACCGCCGACTCGGAGCAGCCGTCCGCCGGCACCGCGTCGGAGCCAGGCGCCGCGTCGGAGCTGGGCGCCACGCCGGAGCCGGGGGCCGCGCCGGAGCTGGGCGCCGCGTTGGCCGAGACTCTCGCCGCGATCAAGCCGGCTGACGAGACCGCCATGGCCGCGGCCCGCGATCTGCAGGCCCGCCTCACCAAGCCGGCCGGTTCGCTGGGTGCGCTCGAGGAGCTTTCCGTACGCCTGTCCGGCCTGGCCGGCACATGCCCGCCGCCCCGGCCCACCCCGGCCACGGTGGCCGTCTTCGCCGGTGACCACGGCGTGCACGCCCAGGGCGTCACCCCGTGGCCGCAGGAGGTCACCGCCCAGATGGTGGCGAACTTCGTGGCCGGCGGCGCCGTCGTCAACGCCTTCGCCCGCCAGGTCGGCGCCGACGTGATGGTCGTCGACGTCGGCGTGGGCGTGCCGCTGCACGGCGGCGCCACCCTGCTCGACGCGAACATCCGCCGCGGCACCCGCGACCTCTCCGTAGGCCCGGCGCTGACCCGCGACGAGGCGCTGGCCGCCGTCGAGGTGGGCATCGGCGTCGCCCGAGCCCTGGTCGCCTCGGGCGCGAAGTGCCTGATCACCGGCGATATGGGCATCGCCAACACGACTCCGGCGGCCGCCCTGACCGCCGTCTTCACGGCGACCGACCCGGCCCTCGCGACCGGCCGTGGCACCGGCATCGACGACGCCATGCTCGAGCACAAGGTCGACGTCGTCCGCCGCGCCCTCGCCCTCCACCGGCCCGACCCGGCCGACCCGCTCGGCGTGCTGGCCACGGTCGGCGGCCTCGAACACGCCGCGCTGACCGGTTTCATCCTGGGCGCGGCCGCGCTGCGGATCCCGGTGGTCGTGGACGGCGTCATCGCCGGTTCGGCCGCCCTGGCCGCCGCCGCGTTCGCCCCCGACGCGGTGGCCGCGATGGTCGCCGGGCACCGTTCGGCCGAGCCCGGCGCCTCGGTCGCACTGGCCCACCTCGGCCTCGAACCGCTCCTCGACCTGGGCATGCGCCTCGGCGAGGGCAGCGGCGCCGCGCTCGCCCTGCCGGTCGTCGAGGCCGCCGTCCGCGTCCTGCACGAGGTCGCGACCTTCGACTCAGCCGGGGTGTCCGAGAAATGAGCACGCGGGCGGTCGGGCGTCTCAGAGAAACGAGGGCGCGGGAGGCCGGGCGTGCCGGAGGAGTGGGCACGCGGGCGGTCGGGCGTCTCAGAGAAACGAGGGCGCGGGAGGTCGGGCGTGCCGGAGGAGTGGGCACGCGGGCGGTCGGGCGTCCCCGAGAAACGAGGGCGCGGGAGGTCGGGCGTGCCGGAGGAGTGGGCACGCGGGCGGTCGGGCGTTTCGGAGGAACGAGCGCGCCGGAGATGCCGGGCGCGGTGGAAGCAGGAGTGTCCGAGAAATGAGCATCTATCCCCTCGGGCTCAAACTGGCCGGCCGCCGCGTGCTGGTGGTCGGTGGCGGAGCCGTGGCTACGCGCCGGGTGCCCGCCCTGCTCGCTGCCGGCGCCGTGGTCGAGATCGTGTCGCCCGAGCTGACGCCGGCCCTGCGCGGCCAGGTCGACGCCGGCCGGGCCACCTGGAGCGAACGCCGGTTCGAACCGTCCGACGTCGACGGCGCCTGGCTGGTGCACGTCGCGATCGACGACCCGGAGGCGGCCGCCTCAGTGAGCGCGGCCGCCGAGGAGCGCCGGGTTTTCTGCGTACGGGCGGACGACCGTGACGCCGCGACGGCCTGGACCCCCGCCGTCACCCGGCACGGGCAGGTCACCGTGGCGGTGACCGACGGTGGCGACCGGCGGCGCGCGATGGCCGTCCGTGACCTGGTCGCGCACGCCCTGGAGAGCAGCCCGCCGGCTGCCCCCGAGCACAAGGGCGTGGCCCTGGTCGGCGCCGGCCCGGGCGACCCCGAACTGATCACCGTGAAGGGCCGCCGCCTGCTGGCCGCGGCCGACGTGGTGGTCGCCGACCGGCTGGTGCCCGGCATGCTGCTGGGCGAGCTGCGGCCCGAGGTCGAATTCGTCGACGCCGCCAAGATCCCGTACGGGCCGGCCGCGGCGCAGGAGGAGATCAACCGGATCCTGGTCGAGCGCGCGCTCGTGGGGAAGTTCGTGGTGCGGCTCAAGGGCGGCGACCCGTTCGTCTTCGGTCGCGGTGGCGAGGAGGCCATCGCGTGCGCCGAGGCCGGCGTCCCGGTGCTCGTCGTGCCCGGCGTGACCAGCTCGATCGCCGCGCCCGCGCTGGCCGGCATCCCGGTCACCCACCGCGGTGTGGCGCACGAGTTCACCGTGGTCAGCGGGCACATTCCGCCCGACCACGCCGACTCGCTGGTCGACTGGCCGGCCCTGGCCCGCCTGCGCGGCACCCTGGTCGTGCTGATGGGCCTGAAGAACCTGCCGAAGATCGCCGACCGGCTGATCGCCGAGGGGCGCTCGCCCGGCACCCCCGCCGCCGTCGTCCAGGAGGGCTCGACCAGCCACCAGCGTTCCCTGCGCAGCACGCTGGGCGAGGTCGCGGCGGCGGTCACCGAGGCGGGCATCCGCCCTCCGGCCGTCGTGGTGATCGGCGAGGTCGTGCAGGCGGCGGTATAGAGGCGAGCTCGTGCAAGCGCCGGCATAGAGGCGAGGTCGTGCACGCAGCGGTATAGAACCGTCACTATCTGGGTAGGGCGTTCGTCATGGACGAACGGCCGCAGATGACCATGACGGGAGTAGTGCTGGACGCGCCCGATGCCCGCGAACTGGCCGCCTTCTATCAGCGGCTGCTGGGCTGGAGCGCGACCCAGGACGAGACGGACTGGGTGGTGCTCGGCGCTCCGGGAGGCGGCGCCGGGTTGTCGTTCCAGACCGAGAAGCTTTACGTACGACCGGTCTGGCCCGCGCGCCCGGGCGAACCGCAGATGAGCGTGCACCTCGACATCCGCGTCGAGGATCTGGAAGCGGCGAGCGCGCATGCCACCCAAGCGGGTGCGACGCTCGCCGGCTTCCAGCCGCAGGAGCACGTCCGGGTCTTCCTCGACCCGGCCGGCCATCCTTTCTGCCTCTACGTGGACTGACCGCCTTACGCGAACCGGCCGATCAGGCAGGCCGGCCGATCACCGCGGGCTGACCGATCAGGCAGGCTGGCCGATCACCGCGGGCTGACCGATCAAGCGGACTGACCCTCGATCGTCGGCTGCGGCTCGGGGTCGCGGCCCTCGGCGGCCTCCTTGAGCGCGTCGAGGAACGTGTGGGCCCACGAAGCCACATCATGCGTACGCAGGTGACGCTGCATCACGCGCATCCGCCGCTTCAGCTCAGCCGGCTCGGCCGCCACGGCCCGCAGCAGCGCATCCTTCACGCCGTCGGGGTCGTGCGGGTTGCACAGGAACGACTGGCGCAGTTCGGTCGCCGCCCCCGCGAACTCGCTGAGCACCAGCGCCCCGCCCGTGTCGGCCCGGCAGGCCACATATTCCTTGGCCACCAGGTTCATGCCGTCGCGCAGCGGCGTCACCATCATGACGTCGGCCGCCACGTACATCGCCGCCAGTTCCTGCTTGCTGTACGACTGGTGGAGGTAGTGCACAGCCGGCACGCCGACCCGGCCGAACTCGCCGTTGATCCGCCCGACCTCGCGCTCCACCTTCACCCGCAGCGTCTGGTAGTGCTCGACGCGTTCCCGGCTCGGGGTCGCCACCTGCACCATCACCGCGTCGCCGACCTTGAGCTTGCCGTCGGCCAGCAGTTCGCGGAACGCCTTGAGGCGCAGCTCGATGCCCTTGGTGTAGTCGAGCCGGTCGACGCCCAGGATGATCGTCTTGGGGTCGCCCAGCTCGGCCCGGATCTCCTTGGCCCGGGCCTGCACCTTGGGGTCGGCCGCGAGGCGCTCCATCTCCTTGGTGTCGATGCTGATCGGGAACGCGCCCGCCTTGACCTTGCGCCCGTCCACCTGGATCGACTGGCCCTCATAGCGCAGGCCGAGAAGATGCCGGGCCAGCCGTACGAAGTTCTGGGCGGCCAGCCTCTGCTGGAAGCCCACGAGGTCGGCGCCGAGCAGTCCGCGCAGCACCTCGGCCCGGAACGGCATCTGCATGAACAGCTCGATGGGCGGGAACGGGATGTGCAGGAAGAACCCGATCTTGAGGTCGGGGCGCAGCTCGCGCAGCATGGCCGGCACCAGCTGGAGCTGGTAGTCCTGCACCCAGACGGTCGCGCCGTCGTCGGCCACCTCGGCCGCGGCCTCGGCGAAGCGCTGGTTGACCAGGCGGTAGGTCTCACGCCAGCGGCGCTTGTAGACCGGGGTCTCGACCGCGTCGTGGTAGAGCGGCCAGATCGTCGCGTTGGACTGGCCCTCGTAGTAGCGCTCGAGCTCCTCGGCGCTCAGCGGCACCGGGTGGATCCGGATGCCCTCGAGCTCGAACGGATCCGGCGCCTCGCCGTTGCCCCCGGCCCACCCGATCCAGGTGCCCCCGTGCTCGGTGAGCACCGGGTGAAGCGCTGTGACCAGGCCACCCGGGCTCGTGCGCCACTGGCGCTCGCCCTCCGGTGTGGTTACCTCATCGACGGGCAGACGGTTGGCGACAACGACGAAGGAACTTCGTTCGGCCACGCTGAGTGCACCTCCGGGTCGTTTCTGTTCCCTCTGTGAGCCTACTGTGCGTAGCACCACGGGGCGTGCCCAGTCTCCGCCGCCGCCGATGGACTCGGTGGCAGCCGGGTGCCATCCTGGGCCGGTGACACCGTCCGCTGATCTTTCCCCGCCACGGCGGCCGATCTTCTTTCCTGTGGTCATTGCCACGGTTTTCCTGACGATCATCGCGATGACCGGTGGGTATGTGCTGGGCGAGCGGCAGCGCAACGACGATCGATCCTCCGGCGGCGGGACGGCGCCCAGCGAGGCGTCCGTGCAGTCGCCGGTGCCGGCCTTCACCCCACCCGGCGACTGGTGTCCCGACGAGACCCGGTGGACCTCGAAACGAACCGGTGGCACCTCCGAGCTCTGGCAGGTGCTCAAGATCCGGGCCGACAACGGCAGCACCTACTGGATCTGCGAGGACCGCAAAGGCCTGTTCTACTACCAGGCCTTCACCGGCAAAGAGGGCGACAAGATCATCGAGGGTGACAACGCCCTGTTCCTGACCGGGGTCCAGCACCTCACGGACGACATGTACCAGGCCGTTGATCAGAGGGGGAACCGCTTCCTGATCTCGCCGACCCAGTTCGTCCTCGACTTCGCCGACCCCGGCAAGAAGACGCAGACCAACGAGGCCAAGCAGATCTCCTGACGGGAATCTCGGCGCCCGGGCCGGGGTTGTTGAAAGCGGCCGGCAGGCGACCTGGAAAGATTGGGTCTGCATTCTGCGGTTCATCCGGCACGAAATCATCGATCACGGAGGTAGGGCGCACCGTGGCCCAGTTCATCTACGTCCTGGAAAAGGCGCGCAAAGCGCACGGCGACAAGGTCGTGCTCGACAACGTGACGCTGAACTTCCTGCCGGGCGCCAAGATCGGCGTTGTCGGTCCCAACGGCGCCGGCAAGTCGACACTGCTCAAGGTCATGGCCGGCGTCGAGACGCTGAGCAACGGCGAGGCCCGGCTCATGCCCGGCTACACCGTCGGCATGCTCGCGCAGGAGCCCCCTCTGAACGAGGAGAAGACCGTCCTCGGCAACATCGAGGAGGCCGTCGCCGAGACCAAGGCGAAGCTCGACCGGTTCAACAAGATCGCCGAAGAGATGGCGACCGACTACACCGACGAGCTCATGGAAGAGATGGGCAAGCTCCAGGAGGAGCTCGACAACGTCAACGCCTGGGACCTCGACTCCCAGCTCGAACTGGCGATGGACGCGCTGCGCTGCCCGCCGCCGGACGCCGACGTCACCCAGCTCTCCGGTGGTGAGCGCCGCCGGGTCGCGCTCTGCAAGCTGCTGCTCGAGGCGCCCGACCTGCTGCTGCTCGACGAGCCCACCAACCACCTGGACGCCGAGAGCGTGCACTGGCTGGAGCAGCACCTCGCCAAGTACGCGGGCACCGTCATCGCCATCACCCACGACCGGTACTTCCTCGACAACGTGGCCAACTGGATCCTCGAGCTGGACCGCGGGCGGACATACCCGTACGAGGGCAACTACTCGACCTATCTGGACAAGAAGGCCCAGCGTCTGGCCGTCGAGGGTCGCAAGGACGCCAAGCTCAAGCGGCGCCTCACCGAGGAGCTGGAGTGGGTGCGGTCCAACGCGAAGGCCCGGCAGACCAAGAGCAAGGCCCGCCTCGACCGTTACGAGGAGATGGCCAGCGAGGCCGAGAAGACCCGCAAGCTCGACTTCGAAGAGATCCAGATCCCGCCGGGCCCGCGCCTGGGCAACACGGTGATCGAGACCAAGGATCTGACCAAGGGCTTCGACGGCCGCACGCTCATCGACCACCTGTCGTTCTCGTTGCCCCGCAACGGCATCGTCGGCATCATCGGCCCCAACGGCGTCGGCAAGACCACGCTGTTCAAGACCATCGTCGGGCTGGAGAAGCCGGACGAGGGCACCGTGCGGGTCGGTGAGACGGTCCAGCTGTCGTACGTGGACCAGAGCCGTGAGGGCCTGATGGGTGACCAGACGGTGTGGGAGGTCGTCTCCGACGGTCTCGACCACCTGATGGTCGGCAAGGTCGAGATGCCGTCCCGGGCGTACGTGGCGGCGTTCGGCTTCAAGGGCCCCGACCAGCAGAAGCCGGTCAAGGTGCTCTCCGGTGGTGAGCGCAACCGCCTCAACCTCGCGCTGACGCTGAAGATCGGCGGCAACGTGATCCTGCTCGACGAGCCGACTAACGACCTCGACGTCGAGACCCTGGGCAGCCTGGAGAACGCGCTGCTCGAGTTCCCGGGCTGCGCCGTGGTCATCTCCCACGACCGGATGTTCCTCGACCGGGTCGCCACCCACATGCTCGCGTGGGAGGGCACCGACGAGGACCCCGACAAGTGGTTCTGGTTCGAGGGCAACTTCGAGGCGTACGAGAAGAACAAGATCGACCGGCTCGGCGCCGAGGCTGCCCGCCCGCACCGCGTGACCTACCGCAAGCTCACACGTGACTGAGCGTTTCATCCACAACGTGCCCGTACGGTGGTCCGACATGGACGCGTACGGGCACGTCAACAACGCGCGTTTCCTCACCCTGTACGAGGAGGCGCGTGTTGCCATGTTCTTCATCGGCGCGCGTGAGCACGGGCTGGGGTCGTTCGAGGAGGGCATCGTCATCGCCCGCCACGAGATCGACTACCTGCGTCCGATCGACTACGGAGATCCCGTACGCGTGGAGATGTGGGTCTCGGAGCAGCGCGCGGCGAGCTTCACCGTCGCGTACGAGATGTTCGACAACGACGTGCTGGCCAGCCGGGCCCGATCTGTCTGCGTGCCCTACAACCTGGCCAACGGGCATCCGCGCCGGCTCAGCGAGGCCGAGCGTGACTTCCTGCGGCCCTACCTCGAGGTGACCCCATGACGCCGCGCGGTCGGTCATGAGTTCCCACGGCCTGGTCGGGGTGCCCGATGCGGGCGCGTTCCTGGCCCGGCTGACACGGCTCGACCCCACTGCTCCCGTACGCCTGAGGACCGTCGGCGGGCGAGTGGCGCTCTGGGGTCGTCTGCCGTGGGAGGTGCTCGTCACCCGCGAGGTGGCCGGGCACGGGCCCGAGGACGCCACGGTCTCGGCCGGCGAGCTGCTGGCGGTGCTGGCCCGGGGCGGCGACGAACTGCCGGTCCGGCGCGACGCCCAATGGCGCTGGCCGTTGCCGCCGCCCGGCGGGGAGACCGTCGAAAGTGTCTCGGGGGCCGAACTGAGCCGCCTGGCCGACGCCGCGGCGGGCACGCTGCGTGAGGTTTCGTCGGGCGGGCTCGCCGGGCGCTCGGTGGGCCAGCGCGCCGTCCGCGACGCCCTGCTCGACCACGTGGCGCTGGTGGCGACCCCGGCCGGAGGGCGTTCGGTCGAGGTTTCGCAGCGACTCGTTCAGGCGATCTCGCGCATGGGATTCCTCGGTCCGGTGGAGACTGAAGGACCGGACACCCGAATTCGTGTGGCCGGAACCTGGGTGGGACTTTCTGCACCATATGGAGTGGCGTGGCTACAGTCGGTCAAGAAATTGACCGTTATGCCTATAGGTAGTCACCCGAAAGGGTGATGCCCGGTCGTACGACCGGTCCCGCCCTCCGGTTGGGGGGATGACCTCCGCGACCGGTACGGGTACCGTCGCCATTCGGATCCACTCGCTACGTCCGGCGGTGGGTTCGCTGGGGAGTGAGGTGCACAAAGATGCCGTGGTGGTCATGGCGTCCGGGTTCGGCCGCGGGCAACGCGCCGGAGACCGACGAGGATTCGACGGTGCGGAGCAGCACGGTACGTGTCGGAGTCCCGGCGCAACGTGAGCCGAGCCGGCTGCCGGTTCCGGTCGAGTCCGCCGCGACCGAGGAGCCCGAGGTTGTCGCTCCGGTGACGCTCACGCGCATCGGCAAGGCGCTCGATCTGCTCGACATCCGTTTCCTGGCCGACGGCGGCGGGAGCCTGCTGGCCATGTGGGAACGGCACGCGGTGCTGTTCACCCTCGAGGGCCCCGACGACGAGATCCTGGTCATGCGCGCCCGCCCCCACGCCACGGTCCCGCCCGACTGGGCCGACCGCGCCTACCGCGTGGTCAACGAGTGGAACCACACGCGCCGCTTCTGCAAGGCCTACGTAGGCGACCCCACAGAGCGAGGCCAGCTCCCCATCTACGCCGAACTGCAGGTCCCCCTGGCCGCCGGCTGCCACGACGCCCTCCTGGCAGAGCTCCTGGACTGCGGCGCCGCGGTCGCCACCAGTTTCGTCGACTGGCTGCACGACGAAGGCGCCCTCCTCTAAAGCCCGGCCCTCCGGCCCTTCGGCCCTTCCGAGCCGCCCTACCGGGCGCCGGACGGAGAGAGCGCGTCGGATAACACCCGCAATTGCCGCCGGTGAGTTGGCAAGCGATTTGCCGACGCCCGCGGGGTTTGCGGGTGGCGGGAAATCGCCTGCCAACTCACCGGTTACAAGGCAATTGCCGGCGGAGCGAAGCGGAGCCCAGAAAGACAGTTGCGTTTCGGAAGCGCCCCAAACCAAACGGCCCCCAAACCGAGGTGTCGGGGGCCGTTCTGCATCGGCAATGAGCTAGCTCATGGGGAACATGCCGACGCGGCCGTGGAACTCCTTGCCCAGCTCGTCGGTGTCGGAACCGACCAGCAGACCTTGGGGGACGGCCACAAAAACCCGGACCCCGACACCACGCTTGCGGGTCGGGTTCCACGACAGGGCCCGCCCGGTCGACGAACTGACCGCCCCGATGCCCGGTCTCGACACCGCGCCCGGCCCCGGCCCCTTCGCGTCGGTGCCGTACGGGTTGTCGAAGTAACGCTGGTGCCCACCGAGGTACACGGCCGAGCCGGTCACTGCCACCGCATAGAGCGAGTCACCCCCGGTGCGCTGCACCCAGGTCGGGTTGTGCCGGCCGCTGCCGCCCGCCTCGAAGCGCGCCGCCGAGTCGCAGAGCCGGTCCGGCGAGGACGCCCGCCCGGTCGCCGCGACCACGAAGTAGGAGCCGTCGGGCGAGAACTTCACCTGGCGCAGGTAGGTGTCGAACCCCTTCATGCACTGCGGCTTGTACGCGTCGGTGTACCAGCTGCTCAGCTGGGCCGTGGGCCCGGACACGTCGAACATGGCGATCTGCGTGCGGTCGTACCCGCTGGCGCGCAGCAACGCCCCGACCGCGACCAGCTTGCGGCCGTCGGGGGAGATGTCGAAGTGCTCGACCCGGGTGCGGCTCAGCCCGGGCGCGGTCAGCTTGGTGTCGAAGCGGGTGTCGACGGCCCCCGTTGTTGCGCTCAGGCGGGCCAGGCCGGCCCGGTTCACCCCGTTGATCGCCTGGAACGTCCCGGCCGCGTACAGGCGGGAACCGCGCGCCTGCAGCGCCCGGACGTCGCCCCAGCCGATTTTGGCGGCGAAGGCGCTGACGCGCTGACCGCCGAGCGTGAGCTTGGTGACGCCGCGCTGGGTGGCGCCGTTGACGGTCTTGAAGGCGCCCCCGGCGTAGACCGTGCCGTCGGGGCCGGCCGCGAGCGAGTAGACCGCGCCGTCGACCTGCGGGGCGAACGTGCGGATGGCGCCGTCGTGCAGGTCGAACGCGAAGAGGTTCTTGCGCGCGAAGGTCGACCGGCGGGTGCTGTCGGTGACCTTGGTGAAGGCACCGCCGACGACCACGGTGTCGCCGACCACAGCCATCGACCACACCGTTCCGTCGAGAACGTGGGGTGTGTAGTCCACGGGGTTGGTCGACACCACGGTGGAGTGGGCCATGTCGGCCGCGGCGGGGTGCGCGCACGCCACAGCGGCGGCAACGACGGTAGCGGCGGCGAGCAGGCGGCGGCGCATGGCGGAGCTCCTGGTCGTAATACCCGAATTCTCAGGTGATCAGCGGGTTTGTCACCCGATCAACGACCAAGACGCACGTGGGGGAACGTCAGGAGGGCTCCTCCATCTTGTTGACCATGAAGTACGCGGCCCTTTCCAGGTATGTCCACAGCTCGTCGTGCAGCGGCTGAGGCAGTGAAAGGGAGTCGACCGCGTCTCGCATGTGCTTGAGCCAGGCATCACGCGCGGCCACGTCGACCTGGAACGGCGCGTGCCGCATGCGCAGCCGGGGGTGCCCGCGGGAGGCCGAGTATGTGTTCGGGCCACCCCAGTACTGCATGAGGAACAGCGTCAGCCGGTCGGCCGCCGGGCCGAGGTCTTCCTCGGGATACATCGGCCGGAGCAGCGGGTCTTCGGCGACGCCCTCGTAGAACTTGTCGACGAGGCGCCGGAAGGTCGGCTCGCCGCCCACGGCGTCGAAGAAACTAGCGGGTGCGGTCACCTGTCCATCCTGCCAGCCGCGCGCCCGGCCGACCGCCGCGGTCAGGGCCGCTCGGGTGTGACGCTGGTCGTCGCCACGGTGGGCCGGGGCGGCGGGGCCGGGGTCGGCGGCTGCCCCAGCGCGGCCGCCTCGGTGGCGGCCGTGAACGTGGCCGGGCGGGGCCACCGGTAGGCCAGCAGCCCCAGCGCGACCGTGCCGCCCACGCTCCAGAGCCCGACCACCAGCGGCAGCCAGTAGTGGTCGGCCAGCAGGCCGGTGACCATCACCGCGGCGAACTGGCTGAGCTGCAGGCCGGTCTGCATCACGCCGTAGGCCCGGGCGCGGTAGCCGTGCGGCAGGATCAGCACGAACTTGCCGTTGAGGGTGGGCATGACGCCGCCCTGGGCGATGCCCGAGATCGCCACCAGGACGGCGACGATCGGCGGCGGGGGCGCGGTGACCGCCGGCACCAGGGCGAGCGCCGACAGCACGGCGAGCGGGCGCACCAGGCGGTCGCGCAGGGCGGGCCCGGCGAGCCGGTTGATCAGCAGGCCGCCGATCACGAACCCGATCGGCCCGGCCGCCATGATCAGGCCCTGGTTGAGACCGCGGGCGGCCGCGTCGCCGTTGCTCTCGGCGGCCCAGGCGGCGGCCAGGCCCTCGGGCACGATCGCGAACATCGTGAGGACGAACACCATGATCGCGATGGCGCGCAGCGTGGGGGCGCCGAACACCAGCCGGAATCCCTCGGCCGACTCGTGCAGCAGATGGGTGCGGTGGGCCCGGGTGTGCGCCGGCGGCCGGGGCTGCACCATGGTGACGATCAGCGCGGCCGAGACGGCGAACGTGACCAGGTCGATGACGAGCGCCACCTGCGGGTTGATGGCGCTGGCCAGGGCCGCCCCGGCGAGATAGCCGAAGACCTGGGCGGCCTGCACGCTTGTCGTGTTGGTGGCGATGGCGATCGGCAGCTTGTCCCGGCCCACCACGAGCGGCTGGAGCGCCGACCGGGCGGCCTGGGTGGGCGGCGTGCCGAGGCTGGCCAGGAAGACGATCAGCAACATGACCGGTATCGGCGTGTGCGGGATCAGCAGCAGCGCGATGAGGACCATGCGGTACACGTCGGCCGTGATCAGAACCCGGCGGTACGGGTACCGCTCGGCCAGGGCGGAGAGCAGGGTCCCGCCGATGATCCAGGGAAGGTAGCTGACCGCGAACGCCGCCGCCGAGAGCAGGACGGACTGGCTCTGCTCATAGACGAGGATGGTGATGGCGGCCCGGGCGAGATAGTCGCCGACCCAGTTGGTGACCAGGGAGATGTAGAGGGCCCGGTATTCACGGATGGCAAACAGGTCGCGAAAAGTAACCGCCTTCTCGCGCTCCGTAGTCGCGTCGGCGTCGCCCGCCTTACGCGCATCCGGGTCCTCGGACACCAGGTCCTCCATCGATGTCGGCGTTCCGCCGGGTCGCGGCGGTCACCGGGCACGCCCGCGCGGGGTGTCGGCCCGACGGGAACGTGATGCCGCATGTGCAAATGCTCAAGCGGATTCTGCCCGATCGTCCGAGCCGATGCTAGGGCGTACGGGCGGATAGTCGGCCATTCGGTCGAGGCCGGACATCCCCCGGAAGGACTAACGCCTGCTCAGGCCGTTCCACCCCGGGTCTGATCGATTCCGGAATTCTGGAAGTACATGGGCGGCACCGCGCCGCGGGGCAGCAATCGAGAGGCGGCGATGCGCTCGGAGAGCCCGGAGGTCTCCAGCGACTCGGTCAGGGCGCGGCGAAGGTCGCGCTGCACCGGGATCTGACCGTCGGCCGTCGTCTTCGCGATCGTCCGGATCACCGCGCCGTCGACGGTCAGCTGCTCGACGCCCACCACGTCGGGCGGCTCGAGGAAGTCGGTCTGGTGCTCGGACTGGCTCGCCACCGCCTCGGCGGCGTTCCGCAGCACCGCGATCGCCTCCTCCGAGCTGACGAAGCCGATCGGGATGTCGATCACCACCATGGCCCAGCCCTGGCTCTTGTTGCCGACCCGCACGATCTCGCCGTTGCGGATGTACCAGAGCACGCCGCGGCCGTCGCGGATCTGGGTGATGCGCAGGCCGACCGTCTCGACCACGCCGGTCGCCTCGCCCACGTCCACCGTGTCCCCGACGCCGTACTGGTCCTCCAGCAGCATGAACAGGCCCGCGATCAGATCCTTGACCAGGCTCTGGGCGCCGAAGCCGAGCGCCACACCGACGATGCCGGCGCTGGCCAGCAGCGGGCCCAGGTTGAAGCCGAGCTCGCCGAAGACCAGCAGGAACGCCATCGTGAAGACGACCGCGCTGACGAAGCTGCGCAGCACCGACCCGATCGCCTCGGCCCGCTGCCGCCGGCGCTCCGGGATGAACTGGCCCTCCTCGGCGTTCGCCGACACCCGCTCCTTCAGCGGTTTGAGGAGGGCGGGCATCGAGGCCCGGCTGGTGCTGTGGGTGAGGCGGTCGATGGCCCGGTGGATCAGCCAGCGGATGAGCAGCGCGACCAGGATGATGCCGATGATCCGCAGCGGCTTCACGATGATCACGTAGCTGCTGTTGGCCAGCCACTGGTTGTTCGTCCAGTCGAAAACCTGCTGGCAGAGCGCGTCGACCTTGCAGTTCGCCGTGACGTCGGGAGTGACGTAGATGTCGGGCGAGTCGGACGGTCCGGGATTCGGGGCTAGGGGTAACACGGGGAGCCACCGTACCGGGCGAACCTGGGCCGGCTCTCAGCCACCGCACAGCGCTGTGACCTCAGACGTTTACCGTCCGGCCACGGATTGTGCTCGCAATTTGGTGATTCATCAGGGACTATTGGCGCACGAGGCATCGTCGTCGACGTCTCGTTATCTGACTACGGACTTCATCAGGAGCGGTGACAAGCACCTACACCGGAGGGTGATCGCGATGCCTGACATACGACCCACAGTGGGCTCATCCGCGTTGGTTCTGAACGCCACCTACGAGCCGCTGTGCGTCGTATCGGTGCGTCGAGCGACCATCCTCGTCCTGACGGCCAAGGCCGAGTGTGTCTCCGACGGTGACGGCATTCTGCACAGCGTGCACACCAACCTCCCCGTCCCTTCGGTGGTCCGCCTCACGCGGTACGTGAAGGTCCCGTACCGGACGCATGTGGGTCTTTCCCGCCGTGCGATCTTCGCCCGTGACGGCGGCCGCTGCGCCTACTGCCGTGGTTCGGCCGAGACCATCGACCACGTGTTCCCCCGCAGCCGAGGCGGCCTGCACGCCTGGGACAACGTGGTGGCGGCCTGCGCCAAGTGCAACCACAGCAAGGGCGACAAGACCCCGGCCGAGCTCGGGTGGCGGCTCCACCAGATACCGGCGGCGCCCCGGGGGGTGGCCTGGCGCGTGCTCGGACACCGCACGCCCGACCCCCGTTGGGCTGACTGGCTCGACCTACCCGCCGCCCCGGCTGTCACAGCCGAGGCGGCGTAATTTTTATGCTCGCCTGGTCGAGACCAGCGAGGCGAAGACGATGATGTTGTCGGAATAGCCGGTGCTGCCTCCGACCCAGCGCCCGCCGCAGGTCATGAGCCGCAGCGACGGCCGCGTGTAGTCGCTGTAGACGCGCTGCACCGGCAGCTTGCCCTTGTCGAAGTGCTCGACGGAGTTCACTTCGAACACCGCCACCGAGTTGTCGGCCCGGGTCACCTCGATGCGCTGCCCGGGTTTGAGCTTCGGGAGCTGTTTGAAGACCGAGGGTCCCGTACGCGTGTCCGCGTGCCCCACGATCAGAGCCGGCCCGAACTGACCCGGCGTGGGCCCGCCGTCGAACCAGCCGGCCTCGTTGTGCCGCTTCAGGGGCGGAACGCCGACCGAACCGTCGGAGGCCAGACCCACCTCGAGGATCGGCGCCTGCACGTTGATGGCCGGGATGCTCAGCCGCTCGGGCCGGCTCGGCTCCAGCACCGGGAACGCGCGCGGCGGCGGCTGGTTCTTCTCGGGACCGTTGAACAGGCCGCCGAGGTCGATGGTGGTGGCCGCCCCGATCCCCATGGCCACCACGAACAGCCCGAGGAAGAGCAGGGCGAGCGCGATGAACCCGATCGGCCACGGCTTGCGGCCGCGCATCGGCCGGGGCGGGGTCTTGGGCCGCGGGCCGGGGTCCACGGTGCGAAAGGGGTGGCGTCCTTGCGGGGCCTGCGGCGGGGGAAGGGGCCCGGTGATGACGCCGGGGGGTGGAGCGACGATCTGCGCCGGCCGCTTGCGCAGCACCGACTCGGGCATGCGGGACCCGGTCACGGGGGGTGTCGGTCGGCGGGCCATCCGGGCCTCAGCCGAGCCGCCGGCGGCGCAGCGAGACCGCGCCCAGTCCGATGGCCGCCGCCACGATGGCGAGGCCGCTGCCGATCAGCAGGGGAGCGTTGCGCCCGGGGGCGGTGCCGCCGGCCCCGGTGGCCGGGCCGCGGGCGGGTTGCACCTTGGCCACCACGTGCAGGGTGGCCGACGCGGTCTTGCCGTCGGGGCACCTGAGGTCGACCCGGTAGTCGCCGGGGCGGGTGCTGCCCGGCACCTCGGCGGTCGCGGTGAGGAAACCGAACCGCGGGGCCACCGTGACCGTGCCGAAGAGCCCGGAGGCGACCGTCGCCGCCTTGAGATTGTCGTCACAGGAGGCCCGCAGCCCGACGTCGTCGCCGGCCGGGACCGTGCTCGGGCTGAGTTCGAGGAAGATGGCCGCGCGGGCGGCCGCGGCGGGCTGGGCTACGAGGATCGGGGCGAACAGGACGGATAACCCTAAAGCGAGCGCCGCCGGGGCGGCGGGGACGGGCAGGCGCATCGGTTCCCCCTCCTGCCGTTCGCGGGCGCGTGGGCACGAACGGCGCGTGAGGGTGATTTTCGCATTCCCGGGCCCATTCCGCGAAGATCCCGACGGCGTGAGCCCATCCAACCACCCCGGCCGCCACCCCTGAACCGGACTGAAGGCATTCCTTGATACCCCGGTTCGAGACCCGACGCTCCGGGACGCCGAGCGCTCCGCTACCGTGACTGTTGTTCGGATCAACTGGGATTACAGACGCCTGGGGGCGTTGAGGTTGTCGATATCAATCACCGTTCTGGTTTACGTGGTCATTCCGGCCGCCGTCATCGGGCTCATCGCCGCGCTGTCGATGGCGGGCACCCGTGACGAGAAGCAGCCGGATCGCCGATACCGTCCCGGCCGTCCTTACGACTTCAAGCCGATCTGGTTCCTGGCGGCGCCGGAGCAGGTCGTCGGCGGCGGGCCCGCCCAGCCGGCACTGACCGGCGGCCCGGTGCTGGAGGACAGCAGCGGCGCCCGCGTCAAGCCCGGTTCCACAGGAGGCGCAAGTGACAGCTGGTGACCTGGCCCAGCAGGGTGGGCATGAGCAGCCCCTGACCGAGCTCGACCATCCGGGCGGCGACACGATCGTGGCCCACAACCACGCCGCCGACGGCCCGTTCACGACGCGTCAGCTGCTGCGGCTCGACCACGCGCTGCGCATCGCGAACACCGAGACCGGGCTGACGTTCAGCGTCTACATCGGCGAGTTCGAGACGCCGGCCCGCAACTTCGCCGAGAAGCTGCACGGCCAGATCGAGCACGCCGAGCTGGCCGTCCTGATCGCGGTCTCGCCCAACCAGCGCAAGCTCGAGATCATCACGGGCAACGAGGCCCGCAAGCGCATCTCCGACCGTGACGCGAAGCTGGCCGGCCTGTCGATGGCGGCCGCTTTCGCGGGCGGCGACCTGGCCGGTGGTGTGGTCGCCGGTATCGACCAGCTGGCCTCGCACGCCGGTCGCGCATAGTCAGATCAAGGACAAAGCCCTCGCCCGCCACCGGTGGGACGAGGGCTTTTGTCGTCTGCGCGGAGCGCGCCGGAACTCGTGTCCGCGCCGAAACCCGGCGGTAACAACTGTGTGTGGATAGGCTCGTACCCCTCGGTGATGGAGGTGGTCCGGTTGGTGATGACGAGTCCGGCTTCTTACGCCCCGATCCGGTGGACGGCGCCCGAGGGGCAGTGGACCGAGCCCGACCTTCATCTCTTCCCGCAGGACGGCCACCGTTACGAGATCGTCGACGGCAGCCTGCACGTCGCCCCGCCCGAGCCCGAGTCGCACGAGACGATCGTCCGCGCGGTGGTCGAGCAGCTGCGCGCGGCCGCGCCCGAGGGCTGGTGGGTCTGCGACCGGCTCGGCGTCGAGATCGGCGACAGCAACCTCGTGCCCGACGTCACCGTGCTGCGCCCGCGCTCGTCCGGGGCGATCTGGTGCGACCCGGCCGACGTGGCCCTCGTGGTCGAGGTCGAGACGACGGCCACGCGCCGCTTCGACCGTCTTCTCAAGCCGTCCCTGTACGCCGAGGCCGGCATCCCCTGGTACTGGCGCGTCGAGCCCGGCCGGGGCACCCCGCTGCTGCGCACGTACGAGCTGGGGGCCGCCCGCTACCGGTCCCGGCAGAGCATCGAGGGCGCCGAGCCGGTCAAGCTCGACGCCCCCTATCCCGTCCGGGTCACCCCGGCGGCGTGGATCTAGCCGGCGCTCTTGTCCTTGGCGCGGGCCTTGATCGCGCGGAGCACGCCGTCGCGGCCCTCGGCGACCAGCCGGCGCAGTGAGGCCGGCTGGCCCTCACGAGCCAGCCACGCGTCGGTCAGCGCCACCGTCTTCTCGCTGATCTGATAGACCGGGTAGCCCATCATCACGAACTCCTGCGCGGGCTCGCTGTCCGAGCGCTCCCACACGTCGGCGACTACGTCGAAGTACTTCTCGGCGTAGGGCGCGGTCAGCTCGGCCTGCTTGGCGCTCTGGAAGCCGCTGAGCAGCGACCGGTTGAGCCAGTTGGGCACGTCCTTCTCGCCGGTCAGGTCGGCCCACACGCGGGCCTTGTTCTCGGCCGTGGGGATCAGCGCGCGGGCGATCGCCGCCTCCCGCTCGCCGCTCGCGGTGCGGTCCGAGTTGAGCTCGTTCTCGATCTCGTCGTCGGTCGTCGCGCCCAATGACGCCAGCGACTGCAGCAGCGACCAGCGCAGCTCGGTGTCGACCACGAGACCCTCGGGCACACCCTCGCCGGCCAGCCAGCCGCGCAGCACGGCCTGCTCGTCGGGGGTGCGGGCGGCGCCGATGAACGAGCGGGCCCAGGTGAGCTGCCAGCCGCTGCCCGGTTCGGCCGAGGCCAGCGAGGTGCGGGCCAGCTCGGCCAGCCGGGCCCAGCCGGTGTCCTGCCAGGCCGGGTCGGCGTACTGGGCGACGGCGGTGGCCGCCTGCCGGGCGGTCCAGGTGGTGAGGTTGATGTCGGTCTCGGCCGGCAGACCCGAGCAGACCAGCGTCACGTAGTCGCGGGCGGCCAGCTCGGCGTCGCGCAGCATGTCCCAGGCGGCGTTCCAGCACAGCGCGCGGGACAGCGACGAGTCGAGGCCGTCGATGTGGCGCACCACGGTGGCCATCGAACGCTCGTCCAGCCGCAGTTTCGCGTACGAGAGGTCGTCGTCGTTGAGCAGCAGCACGTCGGCCGCCTTGACGCCGGCCAGCGCGGGGATCTCGGTGCGCTCGCCGGTGACGTCGATCTCGAGCAGGTCGCGCCGCACCAGACGGTCGCCCTCGAGGTCGTAGAGGCCGACGCCGATGCGGTGGGTGCGCAGCGTCGGATAGTCGGCCGGGGCCTCCTGCTGCACGACCACGCTCGCGTACGTGCCGTCGGGGCCGATCTCGACGACCGGGCGCAGCGTGTTGACCTGCGCCGTCTCGAGCCACTGGGCGGCGAACTTGCGCAGCTCGCGGCCGGACGCCGTCTCGAGCTCGGTGAGCAGGTCGTCGAAGGTGGCGTTGCCCCAGGCGTGCTTGCCGAAATAGGCGCGCAGGCCGGTGAGGAAGGAGTCGAGACCCACGTACGCGACGAGCTGCTTGATCACGCTGGCGCCCTTGGCGTACGTGATGCCGTCGAAGTTGACCTCCACCGCCTCGAGGTCGGGCATCTCCGTGTAGACCGGGTGCGTCGAGGACAGCTGGTCCTGGCGGTAACCCCAGCTCTTGCGTACGGAAAGGAAGGTCGTCCAGGCGTCGGTGAAGCGCGTGGCGTGCGTGTTGCACCAGTGGCTGGCCCACTCGGCGAACGACTCGTTCAGCCACAGGTCGTTCCACCAGCGCATGGTCACGAGGTCGCCGAACCACATGTGGGCCATCTCGTGCAGGATCGTGTTGGCGCGCTGCTCGTACTCGAAGTCGGTGACCTGCGAGCGGTAGATGTAGTGCGCCTCGGCGTGCGTCACGCAGCCGAAGTTCTCCATCGCGCCGGCGTTGAAGTCGGGCACCCACAGCTGGTCGTACTTGGGCAGCGGGTAGCGCACGCCGAACTGCTCGTGGAAGAAGTCGAAGCCCTGCTTGGTGACCAGGAACAGGTCGTCGGGGTCGAGGTATTGCGCCATCGACGCGCGGCAGAAGACGCCGAGCGAGATGCCGTCGTGGGAGTCGCGTACCTCGTGGTAGGGCCCGGCACAGATCGCGGTGATGTAGGTGCTCATCCGGGCCGACGTCTGGAAGTGCACGGTCTTCGCACCCGGGCCCGCGGCCTCGTCGCGCTCGGCCGGCATGTTGGAGATGACCTTCCAGTGCTTCGGGACGGTCGCGTGCCAGGTGTAGACGCTCTTGAGGTCGGGCTGGTCGAAACACGCGTACACGCGCTGGGCGTCCGCGGTCTCGAACTGGCTGTAGAGATAGATCTCCTTGTCGACCGGGTCGGGGCTGCGCTGCAGGCCCTGCCCGCTCGCCGAGTAGGCGAAGTCGGCGTCGACCACCAGTTCGTTCTCGGCGGCCAGCCCGGTCAGGGTCAGGCCCTTCTCGGCCGAGAAACCGGCCAGGTCGAGCGGCTCGCCGTTCAGCGTCGCCGACCGCACCGAGGCCGCCGCGGTCTCGATGAAGGTCTCCGCCCCGGGCTCACGGCAGGTGAACGTCACGACCGTGGTGGAGCGGAACGTGCCGTCGCCGGGATTGCCGTGGCCGTCGGTCAGATCCAAGGTGATGTCGTACCCGGTGACATCCAGCAGGCGGGCCCGCTCGGCCGCCTCCACCTGGGTCAAATTTCGAACTCCGGCCACAGTCACTCTCCTCTGAGCGCACAAGCTTTCCTCCGCCAGCCTAGGCGGCGTCCGGGTGTCGCACCTCACCCGGAGTGGACTCGGCCCTCACCGGGCACGAGATAGTTGCCGGGAGGAGTATCTGATTCATGACTGAACGCGCCACGGTCGACATGTGGTTCGACCCCGCCTGTCCGTGGGCCTGGATCACCTCACGCTGGCTGCTCGAGGTCGAGAAGGTGCGCCCTCTCGACATCCGGTTCAACGTGATGAGCCTGTCCGTCCTCAACCAGGGTCGCGACCTGCCCGACGACTACACGAGCTTCCTGGCCAAGGCGTGGGGGCCCGTACGGGTCTGCATCGCCGCCGCCGAGGCCGCCGGTCCACCGGTGCTCCGCGACCTCTACACCGCCCTCGGCACCCGCATTCATCTGCGGAAGTACGAGTTCGGCCCGCAGCTCTACACCGAGGCGCTGACCGAGGTGGGCCTCGACCCGGCGCTGGCCGACGCGGCCGGCAGCAACGCCTGGGACGACGCGCTGCGGGGCAGCCACGACGCCGGGATGAAGCCGGTCGGCATGGACGTCGGCACCCCGGTCATCCACGCCCCGGGCCCCGGCGGCGACGACGAGAAGATCGCCTTCTTCGGCCCGGTGGTCACCCCGGCGCCCAAGGGTGAGGCCGCGGGCCGGCTCTGGGACGGCGTGATGCTGGTCGCCGGAACCCCCGGCTTCTTCGAGATCAAGCGCACACGTGACATCGGTCCCATATTTGACTGAACCTTCGGTGTCACGCCGAAAGCGCTAACCCCGGCCTCCGTCGTCTCGTTGGATGAGGTGATGCACACCTCATCCAACGCGGAGGCTGAAATGGCGGACTCCGACGCCGTCGCCCCGTCCAGCTTCGCGGTCCACCGCGGCGACTGGACCAATCTTCCGGCCGAGCTGGCGGCGCTGGTCGCGCCCCCGGTGACGGTTCAGGCCGTCCCGTTCGAACGTCCGATCGGAAGCTGGCGCCGGGGTCAGCTGGCCAGGTCACGCGGCAACATGCCCGTCGGCAAGCACGTTCGGGCCGCCCGGTAGTTTCGACCCCATGACGGTCGTGCACCCGATCAGCCGGGCCTGGGTCACCACTGGTGGCACCGGCGCCCAGAACTACGACGAATTCGCCGACGACGCCGAAATCACGTCCATCATCGCCGACAATCCGCATAGTTCTCTCGCGATCGAGATGCCGCATCTGGCTCCCGATTCTCTCGGCCAGTCCTTTCCGCAGTCGCTGCCCGACGCGGTGGCCCGGCTCGCACTGATGCGGGCCGAGGGGCTCTACACCCCGGCCGACGACGTGGTCGTGCTCTACCGGATCACCGCGCCCGGCGAGCCCGCGGCGTACGGGCTCTGGAGCATGGTCGACACCGACCAGATCTCCACCAGCGCCGACGAGCCCGGTCTGGTGATCCGCAACGAGGACGTGTTCCTCGAGAAGGTCCGCGAGCGCGTGGCCCTGGCCGAGGCGGTGGCGACGCTGCTGTCGCCCGTCCTGCTGCTGCAGACCGCCCGGGGCGACGAACTGCACGTGGCCCTGGCCGCCGCGACCGAGCAGGCCGGCCCGCCCGCCGCCACCGACACCGACCAGACCGGCCGCACCCACGCCATCTGGGTCGTCGGCCCGGGTCCGCTCCAGACCGAGCTGACCGGGCTGGCCGGCGGCGGCGAACTGGTCGTGGCCGACGGCAACCATCGCAGCCTGGCCGCGCAGACCGCCGGCCTGCCCCGCTTCCTGGCCGTCGTCACCACGCCGGCCTCGGTCGCCATCCAGCCCTACAACCGGCTGGTCAGCGAGCTGCCGCTCCCGCTCGGCGACCTGCTGGCCCGGCTGCGCGCGGCCGGTGCCACGGTCACCGAGGTGCCGCGGCCGGCGCAGATCCCGAGCAAGGGCACGGTCGAGCTCTATGCCGAGGGCCGCTCGTTCACGGTCGGGCTGCCGGTCAACCCCAGCCTGCCCGACGTCGACAACCTCGACCACGCGCTGGTCGAGCGGGTCCTGCTGCGCGACGTGCTGGGTCTCGACCCGGGCGACAAGCGGATCAACTACGTCGGCGGCGACTACCCGGCCGAGTGGTTGCGGGGCGAGGTCGACGCCGAGCGGTCCGAGCTGGCCGTGCTGGTCGCGCCGGTGACCGTGGACGATTTCGTCCGGGTGAACCTGGAACGGCAGAAGCTGCCGCGCAAGAGCACGTGGTTCACGCCCAAGGCGCGTGGCGGTCTCGTCCTCGCCCAGCTCGACTGAGCGGATGCTCAACCCTCAGGTCACCGCGGCGGCCGGGCTCCGGGCCCGGCCGCCGGCCGGTCTCAGCGACCCGCACGAGCAGCTGGACTTCATCCGGCAGGCGATGGAGGACGCGAACGAGGCCGAGACCGGCCCGGCGCTGCCGCTCCCGGTCGTGGTCGACGTCGACGCCGGGGGAGTGCCGGCCCGGCTCTACGCCGCGCGGGTCGACGCGCCCGTGTTCGTCTACGTGCACGGCGGCGGCTGGTGCTACGGCAGCATCGAGACCGTCGACCGGGTGTGCCGCCGCATCGCCGACCGGTCCGGCTGCGCGGTGCTCTCGGTCGGATACCGGCTCGCCCCGGAACACGTGTTCCCGGCCGCCCTGGAGGACGTCGAGGCGGTCCTGGCCTTCGTCCGCAAGTCCGGCGCCGACGAGCTTGGCGTCGACCCGTCCCGGCTGGCCATCGGCGGCGACAGCGCGGGCGGTCAGCTGGCCACGGTCGCGGCCCGCCGGCAACGGGACGCGGCCACACCGCTCGACCTCCAGGTGCTGATCTACCCGGCGATCGACCCGATGACCGCTTCGGAGTCGTACGACGAGGTGGGCTCGTACGGGCTGGACCGCGCGTCGATGAAGCTGGCGTGGGAGACGTACGTCCCCGACCCGATGACCCGCTTCACCCCCGACGTGGCCCCGCTGGCCGCCGAGAGCCTGGCCGGGATGCCCCCGGCCCTGATCATCACGGCCGAGTACGACGCCCTGCGCGACGAGGGCGCCGACTACGCGGACGCTCTGCTGGCGGCCGGGGTGCCCGTGGTGCACACCCGCTACATGGGGGTGAATCATGGTTTCGCCCGCAAGCTGGCGGTGATCGACGACGCGCGCGTGGCCATTGATCAGGTCGCCGCCTACCTGCGCGCGGGCTTGACCTTCTGACCCGTTCCTTTTCTGAGAGAGTGAGTCCATGCGCGTCTACCTGGGTTCCGACCACGCCGGTTACGAGCTGAAGATGCACCTCGTCAACCACCTGATCAAGCAGGGACACGACGTCGTGGACGTGGGACCGCACGTTTACGACCCGGAGGACGACTACCCGGCGTTCTGCCTGCACACGGGGGCCAAGGTGGTCGCCGACGAGGGTTCGCTGGGCATCGTGATCGGCGGGTCGGGCAACGGCGAGCAGATCGCCGCCAACAAGATCGACGGGGTCCGCGCGGCCCTGGTCTGGCGCACCGAGATCGCCCAGCTGGCCCGCCAGCACAACGACGCCAACGTGATCAGCATCGGCGCCCGCGAGCACACCCTGGACGAGGCCACCGCGTTCGTCGAGACGTTCCTGGCCACCCCGTTCTCCGGCAACCCGCGCCACGCCCGCCGCATCGGCCAGCTGGCCGAATACGAGGCCGGCCGGCCCGCCTTGCCCGAGCTTCCCCAGAGCTAGCGGTTGCGGGGCAGGTCCTCGCGCGGAACCCAGTTCCGCCGCACGATCGTCAGGTTGGCGTCGGCGTCGGCCAGGTCCTGATCGGTGGGCCGGGCCGCGTCACGCGCGCGCAGGGCGGCGCCGACGCTCACCTGGGACGACCCGGAACCGACGAGGCCGCGCAGCCCGCGCTCGGCCTCGTCGCCGTTCGCGCCCGCGGGGCGGCGGCTGCCCCCGTTGCCGCCGTTCGTGCGGGGCGGCCGCACCACCCGCTCGACCGGTGGTTCCTCGGCCGCCAGGTCGGCGATGCCGCCGGTCACGGCCGATTCCCCGTCTTCCTCGACGACCGGCGGTGGGGCCGGCACGGCCTGGTGGGACGGGGGACGCAGGCGGCGGCGTCGGCGTTCGGGCTCACCCATGCGCCGACGCTACCCCGGCCGTGCTCAGAACACCTCGATGGAGCTGGGCTGTCGCAGCCACGTGAACGCCGTCGAGGGCAGGTTGTCGGTGAACTTCTCGATCCGGCCCGCTGTGTGCAGCGTGGCCAGGGTGGTCCCGCCCAGATAGGCCGCGCCCAGCTCGGTGATCGAGCAGGCGAAGTCGGGGGCGTCCTGGGTGCGTACGCAGGACGCCTTGTCCGGACCCCCGGTGAGCCGCCACCGGCCGTTGTTGGCCTCGATGATCGGGTCGGTGACCTCGAACACCGCGTCGACCGGGCACGCGTAACGCCGGGCCTCGAGCGCCGTGGGCAGGTCGACCAGACGCACCCAGAGCGCGTCTTGGAAGCTGCGGCCCAGCTTGCGAGGCTCGTCGACGATGAACTGCAGCGGCTCGTCGAGGGCGCCGTAGTGGTACGACGCCGTGCGGGCCAGGTCGAGCGAGAGCAGGAAACGCCACAGCTCGGCATAGACGCCCGGGTTGCCCGCGACCACCTCGCGCACGCGCACCTCACCGGCCGGGCCGTGCGCACCCCAGTCGTTCTTGACGCGCCACAGGGCGTATCCGACCGGTCCCTCGGCCGTCTCGTAGAGCACGCCGCGCGACTCGGTGGCGCCGTTACGATGCCCGTCGCTCTCGGTCAGCAGGTATTGCCACCAGTAGTCGGGGCGGCTCGACCAGCCCACCCGGTGGATCCGCAGATCGTCGTGCACCGCGGTCAGCTCGGCCCGCGCGGCCGCCGGCACGACCAGCCGCAGCCGCCCGGGCGGGGCGGCCGGGGCGGTGATCTTCACCTCGCGGCTGAGGATGTCGAAGCGCAGCCGGCTCGAGGCGGGGCCGTAACCGAAGCGCGGGTAGATCGCGGTCTCGCTGGCCCAGAGCGCCGCCACCGGCTCGCGCCCGGCCTCGGCGATCTCGAGCAGCTGCCCGCGCATCATCGAGGTCAGGATGCCGCGGCGGCGATGGGTGGGTGACACGCCGACCCCGGTGACATGGGCGGTCGGCAACACGCCGCCCGGAATTGTCATCTCGCGGGTCTGGGCGGCCGCCGTGCCGACGACCCGGCCGTCGTCCTCGGCCACCATCGAGCGCCCCGGCTCGATGATCAACTTTTCGAGTTCGCGCAGTTCATCGGTCGCGTGCTCGTTGAAGACATAGATGAGCAGGTCGGCGATCGCGCGCCGATCCTCGTCGGTGGCGGTGCGGAGGCGCACGGATTCGTCCATGGGCACTTGTGTAACGGAACGCGGCCGTGGGGGCGAACGATTTGTCGGCTCGCTACTCTCGATGTGGGCGGGTGGGACGCACCGCCGACCGGAGGGGGAGTCGATGCCTGAGCAACCGCAGTGGTCGGAGCGGACGCTCGACATGCCACCGCAAGACCCGTGGGCCGACGCGCCCACCACGCCGAACCAGGGCGCGTCACACCCGACGACGCCACATCCGACGACGCCTTTCCCGGCGTCGCCGGCGGCCCCGCAGGCCGAGGAGCGGGCCCCGTTCAGCCAGGGCCGGGCCCAGGTGAACGCACGCCCGCACCAGCCTTATGCGGAGCACGAGCCGACCGGCACCGGCTGGCCCGGCGCTCCGTCACCCGCGGCGCACCGGGGCATGAGCTGGAAGTGGAGCGAGCTGCGCCTGGGCAGCGAGTGGACCAGCGCCGCGGTGCTGTTCGCGTTCGTCTGCTGGGGCATCTGGGCGCTTTCCGGCGAGGGCCCGTTCGGCACGCCGACGGTCGTGCTGGTGGTCACGCTGGCGGTCGCGGTCGGCGTGTTCTGCCTGGCCCGCCTGGTGGGCTACCTGGTGCTGGAGCGCCAGATGGGCCGCGTCCGGCGCACCGCACGCGGTTCCCACCTGGTCACGGCCCTGTTCCTGGCCGGTGTCGGCGTCGCCTGGCTCCAGCAGACGGAGTGGGTCATGACCGCCGTCAACTGGGTCACCGGCCTGTTCGGCGGCTAGCTGACCGGCTTGCCGCCAGTCACACCCAGAACCTCGCCCGTCGTGTAGCTCGACTCGGCGCTCGCGAAGTAGACGTACGCTCCGGCGAGCTCGGCCGGCTGGCCGGGCCGCCCGAGCGGCGTGTCGGAGCCGAAGCTCTTCACCTTCTCCGGCGTCATCGTGGTCGGGATCAGCGGCGTCCAGATCGGGCCGGGCGCCACCGCGTTGACCCGGATGCCCTGTTCGGCCAGGTCCTCGGCCAGCGCCTTGGTGAACGCGACGATCCCGCCCTTGGTGGTGGCGTAGTCGAGCAGATGGGCCGACGACTGGTAGGCCTGGATCGACGCCGTGTTGATGATGACCGAGCCCTGGCTCATGTGCGGCACCGCGGCCCGGCAGAGCCAGAACATCGCGTACAGGTTCGTCTTCATCACCCGGTCGAACTGCTCGGTGCTGATCTCGGTGATCCCGCCCGGCTGTGACATCTGGTACGCGGCGTTGTTGACCAGGATGTCCAGGCCGCCCAGTTCGTGCACGGCCCGGTCGACGATCGCCTTGCACTGCGCCTCGTCGCGGATGTCGCCCGGCGCCAGCACCGCCTTCTGCCCCGCCTTCTCGATCAGCTGGGCGGTGTCCGCGGCGTCCTCCTGTTCCTCGGGCAGATAAGAGATCAGCACGTCGGCGCCCTCCCGTGCGTACGCGATGGCCACCGCCCGCCCGATCCCCGAGTCGCCGCCGGTGATGACCGCCTTGCGCCCGCTGAGCCGGCCCGACCCGCGGTAGCTCTCCTCGCCGTGGTCGGGCCGGTCGGGCATGGCGTCGGTCGAGCCGGGCGGGTTCTGCTCGCCGCCGTCGAGGGGAGCTTCCGGATATGCGTTCTTCGGGTCCATGCCTGTCGCATGCCCGGCCCGGGCGGAGTTATTCGCTCGGTTCCGAGACGTGTGCGGCCACGATGCGCCACCCCTCGGGCAGCCGCACCCACGTCTGCGACTGCCGGCCCAGCACGTCACGGCCGGGATATCCGAACTGGGTGTTCACGATGACAACCTGGTTCCCGTACGGCTGGAGGATCGTGTTCTTGAGAAAACGGCCCTCGGGCAGGGGCGGTTGGGCGAGCCGCCAACGTCGTTGCTCGTCCCGCCCGACCTGCTGATCGGCGATGCCGTAGCGGACGGCGTCCTCGGCGAAGAACCCGAGCATCACCTCCACATCGTTGTCGACCAGGGCTTTCTCGTACGCCTGGAAGGCCGCGCTCACCTCGGCGAGGGCATCCATGGCCTCTCCTTCCCATGAGGGGGCGGCTCGTCACCGCCCCCTCGATTCACCACTGCTCGGTTCACTACTGCGAGACGGCCGGTTCTTTCTCACGCGGAGCCGGCACTCCCGCCTCGGCTCCCTCCTCGCGCATCAGCTCGATCTCGGCCGCGTCCGGAATTCGCGGCGTCGGCCGGGTCAGCGCGAACAGCACGCACACCACGGTGAGGAACAGGTAGCCCAGCGACACCTGCCCGTCCGCGTTCCACTGCACCTTCTCGGCGTGGATCAGGCCGATGAAGCTGAGCACCGCCCCCGAGCCCGCGAAGATCGCCGCGTGCCAGAACCGCTTGTCGATGATGAAGGCGACGATCGCCCCGAGCACCAGACCGGCCAGGATCGCGCCCTCGCCGAGCGTCTTCAGGCCGTCGTAGACCACGCCCGCCCCGGCCAGCGCGCCGATGCCGACGTCGCTCGCGGTGGTGCCGGCGGCCGAGAGCACGTTGTCCATCTGGCCCGTGGCCCACGACGCGATGTTGGGTATCAGCGCCGCGACCACCGCCGCCGCGTGCGCCCGCGGGGTGGCCTGGAACGCCTGGGCGCCGATCAGCAGCCCGATGTAGAGCAGGATCGGCACGATCGCGGCCGTCGGGAAGATCGACCCGAGCAGGCCGAACAACCCGAAGAAGCACAGCAGCGCGATCACCACGCCGGTCGCCATCGAATAGCCCGTACGGCCGCCGGCCGCCTTCCACCCGGGGTGCCCGACATAGACGGCGGGCGGGAACGGCGAGCCGAGGCAGGAACCGATCACCGCGCCGGCGCCGTCGGCCAGCAGCACGCTCCGCAGGTTGTACCGGTCACCGGCGGTGGCCGCGCTCTCCACGTTGGTCATCGCCTCGGTGAAGTTGTAGACGCCGAGCGGGATGGCGGTGGCCAGCAGCGGCGCCATGTCCGACAGGCCGTCGAGGAGCAGGTCGAACTTGAGGTGCGGGAAGGCGAACGCGATGTCCCGGGCGGCCGCGGTCACGTCGGGCACCGACATGGCGCCGCCGATCCAGCCGATCGCCGTGCCGACCAGCAGCGCGGCCAGGCCGATGGGGAAGTTGAACGGCAGCTTCACATCGGTGAGCAGGCCGATCAGCAGCAGCCCGAAGACCGGCAGCGCGATCCAGGCGTAGTTCCACATGTTGCCGGCCGGGTTCATCGAGATGAACGTGATCGAGATGCCGGCCAGGGTGCCGAGCAGCGCCGCTCGCGGCGTGTACTTGCGGATGTACGGCCCGACGAACGCGCCGATCAGCACGATGATGCCGATGATGAACGCCCACGCGATACCGGCCGTCCACGCCTGCACCGGGTTCCCGGTGGTCAGATAGATCGGCAACATGATCACGAAGATCACGATGAACATGTGGGGCACGCTCGGGCCGTACGGCATGGCCGTGACGTCGCTGCGACCTTCCTTGGCGGCCAGGCGGCGGGCCAGGAACGTGTAGTAGATGTTGCCGGCGACCAGGGCGACACCCAGCGCGGGCAGTATGACGCCGAAGACGTCGGAGGCCGGCATCTTGATGACGCCGATGCAGAGTCCGGTCAGGGTGAGAACGTTGACCAGCACGTTGACGCCGAAGCCGAAGAAGGCGTTCGTGTCCCCGCGCACCCAGTAGGGAAGCTTGGTTACGGAATTGGTCGTCATTTCTGCTCCTGGAGGGCAGCGATCACGGTGGGGGAGTCGGCGACCCAGCCGAAGATGCCGCCCTGCGCGGCGATCATCTCCAGGCCGACCCGCTGGAATTCCGGGAAGTAGGAGCCGACACAGTCGGCCGGGACGAGACAGTCGTAGCCGCGGTCGTTCGCCTCACGGACCGTCGTGTGCACGCACACCTCGGTCGTGACCCCCGTGACGACCAGCTTCTGGATGTTGTCCTTCTCGAGCAGTTCCTGCAGCTCGGTGGCGTAGAACGCGCCCTTGCCGGGTTTGTCGACGACCGGTTCGCCCGCGAGCGGCGCCAGCTCGTCGACGATGTCGTGGCCGTACTCGCCCCGGATGAGGATGCGGCCGAACGCGCCCTGCTCGCCGATGCCGCCGCGCGCCAGCTTCGACGGTGGGCAGTCGGACAGGTCGGGCTGGTGGCCCTCGCGGGTATGGATGATCGGCAGCCCTTGTGCGCGCCAGGCCGCCATCAGGGCGGAGAGCGGCTCGATGACGCGACTGAGCTGGGACACGTCGTTGCCCAGGCTCTCGCCGAAGCCGCCGGGAAGAAGGAAGTCGCGCTGCATGTCGATGACGAGCAGGGCGACGTTGTCGAGCTCGAAGGTGAAGGTGGATGGTCTGGCGTCTACCGAGGGCATGGGATCACTTCCCTGTGGTTGCCGCTATCACGTCGTCCGAAGTGGCGACGCAGCCGAAGACACCGCCCTGCATGGTGACCATGTGCAGCGCGGCGGTGTGGTTGTCCGGGTCGGTGGCGCCCGTGCAGTCGCTGAGGATCAGGCACTCGTAACCGCGGTCGTTGGCCTCGCGCATCGTCGTGTGCACGCAGACGTCGGTGGTGATCCCGGTCAGGATCAGGTGCGTGATGCCGTGCGTCCGCAGCACGAGGTCGAGGTTGGTGGCATAGAAGGCGCCCTTGCCCGGCTTGTCGACGATCACCTCGCCGGGCGCCGGGGCGACCTCGGGCACGATCTCCCAGCCCGGCTCGCCCTTGATCAGGATCCGGCCGCACGGTCCGTCGCTGCCGATCTCGGCGCCGATCCGGGCCGACCGCCACCGCTTGTTGGCGGGCAGGTCGGACAGATCCGGGTCGTGCCCCTCACGCGTATGGATCACGAGCATGCCGAGCGCCCGTACGTGGTCGAGAAGTCGCGCCGTGGCCGGCAGCCCGGCCCGGGTCAGCTCGATGTCGTAACCCATCGAGTCGACGTAACCGCCCTTGCCGCAGAAGTCGGTCTGCCAGTCGATGCAGATCAGCGCCGTCTTCGCCACGGGCACCGATCCGTCGTACGGCCAGAGGTAGGGGTTCGCTGTCACCGGGCCGATGCGTGCCGTCATGAACGCGGTCCTTCCGTGCGGTAGTTGCGCCAGCCGCCGCTGGCGGTGATGTCGGTGGCGCCGGCCGCCGCGTAGGCCTCGCAGAGGAAGCCGGTGACCTCGGTGCCGTCGTCCAGGGCGATCCGGCCGAGCGACAGCGGCGCCGCGATGCCGGCCAGGAATCCGCCGACCTGCGCGGCGGGGAGCTGCCAGAGTTCGATCTCCACTGCGGAACCGTCATCGCTGCGGACGAGTCCGGGCGCGCCTGACGGCAGGTGGTAGAGCCGGTAGCAGGGCGCGGTGCGGGCGGCGCCGACGAGGGTGGCGCCGCGGTCGACCAGCTCGTGGTTGCGCGGCTCGCCGCTGAGGTGCAGCCCGACCACGGCCAGCGTCATCGTGTCGTCGACCGGCAGGGAACGGGCCAGCAGGGCGAGCGTGTCGTCGCTGAACGCCGGCCCGAACAGCGTGACCGAGGCCGGCCGCCCGTCCGCCGTGAACCCGTTCGGCACGGTCACCGCCGCCATGTCGAGCAGGTTCGCGAACTGCGTGTACCGGCCCAGGTCGAGGTTGCGCCCGATCGGATCCGCGGCGATCTCGGCGTGTGTGTAGGTGGTGCCGATCGTCGGCAGCACGAGCACGTCGATGCGCTCCCACATCCGATCGGCCGCGGCCCGCAGTTCGCGCAGACGGTGCTGGGCCCGGAACGCGTCCGCCGCCGTGAACCCGTGGCCCGTCTCGAGCACGGCCCGGGTCACCGGAAGCACCGACTCCGGATGCGCGGCCAGGAACTCCCCGAGATCGGCCAGCCGTTCCGCCACCCACGGCCCGCGATAGAGCAGGTCACCGGCTTCGAGCAGCGGTCCGATGTCGACGGTGGCATCACCCGGGAACCGCGCGAACGCCTTTTCCTGCCCCGCGTCCGAGAAAAAATCCAGGCTTTCCGGTACGCCCACACGCGGCTCGACGAGGAGTGGCCGCGCGCCTTCCCGCGACCACGGATCCTCCCGTACGCGTCCCCGCGCGACCCGCATCACCCGGTCGGCCATCGGCAGGTCCCGGGCGAACACCGACACGCAGTCGAGCGACCGGCAGGCCGGCACCACACCCAGGGTGCTCAGCAACCCGCGGGTCGGTTTGATCCCCACGATCCCGTTGAGCGCGGCCGGCACCCGCCCCGACCCCGCGGTGTCGGTGCCGAGCGAGAACGCCACGGTCCCGTCCGCGACGGCCACGGCCGACCCCGAACTGGAGCCGCCCGAGATGAGACCGCCGCCGAAGACGCTTTCCGGAGCCCCGTACGGCGACCGGGCCCCGGTCAGCCCCGTCGCGAACTGGTCGAGGTTGGTCTTGCCGGCCACGATCGCGCCCGCGTCGATCAGCCGCTGCACCACCGGCGCGTTGCGCTCGGGCCGGTACGCGAAGTCCAGGCACCCGGCGGTGGTCGGCAGCCCCGCCACGTCGATGTTGTCCTTGACCGCGAACGCCGTGCCCGCCAGCGGGAGCCCGGAATCGACCTCCCGTGCCCGTTTCCGCAGCTCATCGGCCCCGAACGCGCTGATCCACACGTCCGGCCGCTCGCGCACCGCCGCCACAACCGCTTCGACATCCACATCGTCGATTGTCGACAATTCTGTTACGCGAACCGCGACCCTTTGTAACGGGCCGATTTCGCCTAGCTCAGATAAGTGCGGGCGCCGTGGGCGTTCAGGGCCTCCACGACCGCCGCCGCGTCACCGTTCTCGACGGCCGAGAACAGGCGCTCGTGCCGGAGCACGCCGTCTTCGGCCCGGGCCACCTCGGCCTCACGGCGCATGTTGACCGCCATGTAGAGCTGGATGCGCACCAGCACCGAGCTGTAGAGCTCGGCCAACTGCCGGTTGCCCCCGAGCGCGACCACCTCGGTGTGGAACTGCCGGTGCGCGTTCGCCAGTTCGAGCCGGTCGTCGGCCTCGGTGGCCTTGCGCATCACGTCGAGCGCGGCCCGCAGCGCGGTCAGGTCGGGGGAGAGCGGCATCGCGGCCACGGCATGCCGCTCCAGCACGTCGCGCACCTCGTACAGCTCGCGCACGTCGTCGGCCGAGAGCGTCGCCACCCGGGCGCCGCGCCTCGGAATGTGTTCGACCAGCCCTTGCTGGGCCAGCAGCCGCATGGCTTCCCGCAGTGGGGCCCGGCTGATTCCGAGCAGGCGCGTGAGCTGCTCCTCGACCAGTCGCTCGCCCGGCTCGGTCCGGCCGCTCAGGATCTCGCGGCTCAGTCGCTCGACGGCGAGCTCGACGAGGCTGTACGACCGCAGCTCCCCGTTGCTCACGCGTGAAGTGTGCCAGCCCCGCGACAGCCCCGGTCTCAGCCCCCGTCGTGCTCGTCGCCCTCACCACGCGGCCCGCGCCGTCCTCGAGGCCACACCGCGACCACGACCATGCCCACCCCGACAACGGTAAGCGCAGCCCAGACCACAGCCATCGCGCGAGACTAGCGCCGCCCACCCTCATCCGCCCCCATCGAGACAGATCGCTTTCGTGCGCCATGAGCGCAAACTCTTACGCGGCAGCGAAGCCAATGGGGTCGTTCCCGCCTTTGGTGGGGCCGTTACGGCTGTTAGCTCGTCCTAGCGGCGGGTTCGTTCCCGCCTCGGCGGGGTCGTTCCAGCTTCAGGTCCGGTCGTTCCGATCTTCGGTGGGGCCGTTCCGGTCTTTGGTGGGGTCGTTCCAGGGTTTGGTCCGGTCGTTCCGACGTTGAGGGGGCGCGGCGCCGGGCCGCCACCCGGCGCCGCGCGTCTCGGCCGGCGGTGCCCCGGCCGGGAGCTTCTGGAGCCTTGACGCATTCCAGATACCCGCCGGAGACCGTAGTCCGACGCTTAGACGTCCGTCTATTAGGAAACCCTTAAATCGAACCGTGGGATTAACGATCGATCACACAGGGCAACACCCCCACATGGCCCCGTCATCCGCCGGCACCCCACCTGAGCTGCCCCCACGCCCCCCGGCGGCCGCGCCCAACGAGCTCCCACCGCTGGACGATGCCCCCGCGCTTCCTCCACGCGCACAGCCGGACGACGCCCCGCCGCCCCCACCCCCACCCACACGCACCACAACCAAGCTCCCGCACACCCGAATAGGCGCAGCGTGGTTCGGCATCTGGGCCGGCGTCCTGGTGGTAATCCTCTTGATCATCTTCATAGCCCAGAACACAGCCTCAGTCCGCATCAACTTCCTGTGGATGAACGGCCAGTTCCCCGTGGCCTTGGCCCTGCTGATCGCAGGCGTAGCCGGGGCCATAGTCGCCATGGCAGTAGCAGCAGCCCGAATACTCCAGCTACGCCGCATGGTCAGCCGCCGACAGTCCTGACGGGCGCCCTGGGGTTTTTCACGCAGCGCACCCATAGACGGCGGGTGACCGACCGTAACGTGGGGGTCTGGGGGCTCGGCCCCCAGGTCGGAGTGGCGACCGACCCGGCCCGAGCGTTCCGCGGGCACAGCGGTCCTGAGGGAGCGGGCGACGAGAATCGAACTCGCGTAATCAGTTTGGAAGACTGAGGCTCTACCATTGAGCTACGCCCGCGGCAAACCCGCCCATGAGCGGGGTCGTCGGGGATAGCTTACTGAATCATCTCCCGTCGACGCGAACCGGATTCCCCACCAGGTGACTCCAGCGCACGCGTGCGGAAGCGGACCGCATACACTGGCCGTCGCCACGGGGTGTGGCGCAGCTTGGTAGCGCACTCGCTTTGGGAGCGAGGGGCCGTGGGTTCAAATCCCGCCACCCCGACTGATACCAACATTCCGCAGCAACAAGGAGTACGCCTGTGAAGAGCACCGTCGAGACTCTGAGCCCGACCCGGGTGAAGCTCGCCATCGAGGTGCCGTTCGACGAGCTCAAGCCGAGCCTGCAGAAGGCGTACCGGGAGATCGGCGCGCAGGTGCAGGTGCCGGGCTTCCGTCGCGGCAAGATCCCGGCGGCGGTCATCGACCAGCGGGTCGGGCGTGGCGCGGTCCTCAACGAGGCCGTCCAGGAGGCGATCCCGCAGCAGATCCTGGCCGCCGTGCGTGAGCACGACGTCAAGACGCTGGGCCGCCCCGAGGTCGAGATCACCGAGTTCTCCGACAACGAGCCGCTGAAGTTCACGGCCGAGGTCGACGTGCGGCCGGAGATCACCGTCCCCGACCTGAAGACCATCTCGGTCACGGTCCCGGCCGTCGAGATCGGCGACAACGAGATCGACGAGCAGATCAACGGTCTCCGCGAGCGTTTCGCCACGCTGAAGACCGTGGACCGGCCGGCCGCCGAGGGCGACTACGTGCAGCTCGACCTGAAGGCGACCGTCGACGGCCAGGAGGTGCCGGGCGGTTCGGCCACGAACATCTCGCACGAGGTCGGCAGCAAGCAGTTGCTCCCGGGTCTCGACGAGGTGCTGGTGGGCCTGGTCGCCGACGCCGACGCGCAGTTCACCACCCAGCTGGTGGGCGGCGACTTCGCCGGTCGTGACGCCGATGTCGAGGTCAAGGTCCGCAGCGTCAAGGACAAGCAGCTCCCCGAGGTCGACGACGACTTCGCCCAGATGGCGAGCGAGTTCGACACGCTCGACGAGCTGCGCAACGACCTGCGTGAGCGCCTGACCAAGGTCAAGAAGGTCGAGCAGATCTACGCCGCCCGCGACGAGGCGCTCAAGCAGCTGGTCGAGGCCGCGAGCATCCCCGCCCCCGAGGGTGTCGTGAAGGACGAGGTCGAGGGCCGCAAGCAGGCCATGACCGACCAGCTGGAGCGGATCGGCGCGACCCTGCAGGACTACCTCACCTCGGAGGACAAGACCGAGGAGCAGATCGACCAGGAGCTGACCGAGGCCGCCGAGGAGGGCGTCCGCATCCAGCTGCTGCTCGACACGATCGCCGACGCCGAAGACGTCCAGGTCTCCGACGACGAGTTCGGCCACGAGATCGTGCACCGCGCGCAGCGGGCCCAGATGCAGCCTCAGCAGTACTACGACCAGCTGGTGCAGTCAGGTGCGGCGGCCGCCGTGTTCGGCGACGTACGCCGCGGCAAGGCCCTCGCGTCGGTCATGGAGCAGGTCGAGATGAAGGACAGCGAAGGCACCGTCCTGACCCTCGACGACCTCCGGGCCGCGAGCGAGGACGAGCACGCGGGTCACAACCACTGAGTTAGCTGGACCACGATCGCCCCTTCGGGGCCGACGAGGAGCCAGCCGATTTTCCGGCACCGCAAACCCCGCGGCGACGAAAAATCGACTGTCTCCTCGTCGGCGGGGCGATCGTGGTCTTGTATCCCGGCCCGCGTGCGCTGTCAGCGAACACCTGCCCGAGCGGGAAGCTGATGCGCATTCGACCGGTTAGGTTGGTCGTACGACGGACGACCTGCCGGCCCCGAAACCTGAGGCCGACACAGTTAGCTGTGAAGGGCTGCCATGACCGATCTTCATCTCCCCGCGAGCCCCGTGCTCCGCGGTGATTCCCTCAGTGGCAACCTCGACGACTCGGTCTTCAACCGCCTGCTGCGTGAGCGCATCATCTTCCTCGGCAGCGAGGTGACCGACTCGGTGGCCAACCGCATCTGTGCGCAGCTGCTGCTGCTTTCCGCCGAGGACCCCGAGCGCGACATCAACCTCTGGATCAACTCGCCCGGTGGCTCGGTCTACTCGGGCATGGCGATCTACGACACGATGCAGTTCATCGACAACGACGTGCAGACCGTAGCTATGGGTATGGCCGCGTCGATGGGACAGCTGCTGCTCTGCGCCGGCGCCCCGGGCAAGCGTTTCTCGCTGCCGCACGCGCGGATCATGATGCACCAGCCGTCGGGTGGCATGGGTGGCACGGCCGCCGACATCGCCATCCAGGCCGAGCAGATGCTCTACACGAAGCGCATGTTCCAGGAGCGGGTCGCGTTCCACACCGGCCAGACCCAGGAGCAGATCGAAGCCGACTCCGACCGTGACCGCTGGTTCACGGCCGAGGAGGCCAAGGACTATGGCTTCATCGACGCGGTGATCACCGGGGCCACTCAGGTTCCCGAGGGCGCCGGAACGCTGAACTGAGGAGCTGAACCATGACTGACCTGACCTTGCCCTCCGGGTTCGCGCCGGTGCACAACCGTTACGTGCTGCCCTCCTTCGTCGAGCGTTCCTCGAACGGGATGATGAAGGAGACGAACCCGTACAACAAGATGTTCGAGGACCGGATCATCTTCCTCGGCGTGCAGGTGGACGACGCGTCGGCCAACGACGTGATGGCCCAGCTGCTGACGCTGGAGAGCTCGGATCCCGACCGCGACATCCTGATGTACATCAACTCGCCCGGCGGCTCCTTCACCGCCATGACGGCGATCTACGACACGATGCAGTACGTGCGCCCCGACATCTCGACGGTCTGCCTCGGGCAGGCGGCCAGCGCGGCCGCCGTCCTGCTGGCCGGCGGCACGGCGGGCAAGCGCATGGCGCTGCCGCACTCCCGGGTGCTGATCCACCAGCCGGCCACCGAGGGTGGTTACGGCCAGGGCTCCGACATCGAGATCCAGGCCCGCGAGATCCTGCGTATGCGCACGCAGATGGAAGAGATGATCTCGCGTCACTCGGGTCGCACGCCGGAGCAGGTCCGCAAGGACGTCGACCGCGACAAGATCATGACGGCCGATGAGGCCAAGGAGTACGGTCTGGTCGATGTCGTGCTCGCGAGCCGCAAGAAGAGCCTTCAGTCGGTCGGCTGAGGCATGGTGTCAGGGGCCGGCCGGGCCGAGTTAAACTGGCCGACCCCTGACACGCCCGTTTTGGGGGGTCGGAGAACGGCACCTTTGCGGGTAACGTCGAGGAAGCAGCCTCAGTTACGCGGTTCCGCAGACGATGAGATGGCAACGAGGCAAACCGTCCTCGGATCAGGGCAGGGGCCGGTGTTGAGTCGGCCGATGAGCTCAAGGAGAACGTAGGTGGCACGGATCGGCGACGGCGGCGACCTACTGAAGTGCTCCTTCTGTGGGAAGTCGCAGAAGCAGGTCAAGAAGCTCATCGCGGGCCCCGGGGTCTACATCTGCGACGAGTGCATCGACCTCTGCAACGAGATCATTGAAGAGGAGCTGGCCGAGACCGGCGAGGTGAAGTGGGAAGAGCTTCCCAAGCCGATGGAGATCTGCCAGTTCCTGGACCAATACGTGGTGGGCCAGGAGCAGGCCAAGAAGGCACTCTCGGTCGCGGTCTACAACCACTACAAGCGGATCCAGGCCGAGTCGAGCGGCGCCCCCGGTGCGGGCAGCGACGTCGAGGTGGCCAAGTCCAACATCATGCTCATCGGCCCCACCGGCTGCGGCAAGACCCACCTGGCGCAGACGTTGGCCCGCATGCTCAACGTGCCGTTCGCGATCGCGGACGCCACGGCGCTCACCGAGGCCGGCTATGTGGGTGAGGATGTCGAGAACATCCTGCTCAAGCTGATCCAGGCCGCCGACTACGACGTGAAGCGGGCCGAGCAGGGCATCATCTACATCGACGAGGTCGACAAGATCGCCCGCAAGAGCGAGAACCCGTCGATCACCCGCGACGTCTCGGGCGAGGGCGTGCAGCAGGCCCTGCTCAAGATCCTCGAGGGCACGGTGGCGAACGTTCCGCCGCAGGGCGGCCGCAAGCACCCCCACCAGGAATTCATCCAGATCGACACCACCAACGTGCTGTTCATCGTCGGTGGCGCGTTCGCCGGGCTCGACCGCATCATCGAGTCCCGCGTCGGTCACGGTGGGGTCGGTTTCGGCGCCCACCTGCGGTCGATCTCCGAGCGGAACACGGACGACATCTTCAGCCGGGTCATGCCCGAAGACATGCTGAAGTTCGGCCTGATCCCCGAGTTCATCGGTCGTCTCCCGGTCATCACCACGGTCCGCAACCTCGACCGCGAGGCGCTGATCAAGATCCTGACCGAGCCGCGCAACGCGTACGTGAAGCAGTACCAGCGCCTGTTCGAGCTCGACGGCGTCGAGCTGGAGTTCGACCACGGCGCGCTCGAGGCCATCGCCGACCAGGCCATGCTGCGCGGCACCGGCGCCCGCGGTCTCCGCGCGATCATGGAAGAGGTGTTGCTCTCGGTCATGTACGAGGTGCCGAGCAACCCCGACGCCGCCCGCGTGGTCATCACCCGCGAGGTCGTTCTCGAAAACGTGAACCCGACGATCGTCCCGCGCGAGTTCGTCGGCCGCCGTCGTCGCGAGCGCGAAGAAAAATCGGCGTAGTTTGCCTTTCAGCCGCCGCCGTGGTCCCTGTGGGGGATCCGGCGGCGGCTTCTTTTTCCGTACGCGGCGTCGCGCGCGACAACCGCACCAGGTGGCTGGTTTCCGCGCGACGCGGGCCGGGCCGTCGGGGTGCGGGCGGTCACCCGGCCGCCGGCTCTTGTCGGTGGGTGATGGTCGCGATCACGGTTGCGGTCCAGTCGATGTTCAGCTGCTCGTACATGCGGCCGGCCATGAGGGTCAGGTAGGGACCGACCTCGTCGCTGTCGCGCAGGTAGTCCTCTTCGCTGCGCCCTTCGAGCAGCCGGTCGCGCAACTGGTCGTAGCGGGCCAGCTTCTCCCGTGACCGTGCCTCCCGGGCTCGGGCCGCCTCGAGGATGGCCGCCGGGTCGCCGGTCCGGTCGGATGCTTGAACTTTGACGAGGAATTCGTCGCGCATGGCCGGCGGCTTGGACGGCCGCTCCCCGAACGCCCGCAGCTCGGCCAGGCCGGCGTCGGTCATGGTGAACACCCGCTTGTTGGGCCGCCGGGTCTGTTCGACCACCCGGGCCTCGACCAGACCGTCCTGTTCGAGCCGCTCCAGATCGCGGTAGAGCTGCTGGGGCGTGGCCGTCCAGTAGTCGGCCACGGCCACGTCGAACCGCTTGGCGAGCTCGTAGCCGGACGCTTCGCCCTGGGACAGGGCGGCCAGCAGAGCGTGGCGCAGTGACATCTGGACACCTCCCGGATCCGGAGGTTAGCGTAATCCGCACCTAATCAATTTGTTGAATATGGGGTAGCCGTGCACCCGTTCCGTGCCGCCGTCGAGTCCCGCGACATCGAAGCCGCCATCGCCCTGCTCCACGAGGACGTCGTGTTCAAGAGCCCGGCCGTCTTCACCCCCTACCGCGGCCGTTTCGCGGTGGCCCCCCTGCTGCGTGCCGTGATCCAGGTCTTCGAAGACTTCGAGTACACCCGCGAGATCGCCGACGGCTCGTCCCACGCGCTGATGTTCAAGGCCCGGATCGGCGACAAGCACCTGGAGGGCTGCGACTTTCTCGTGGAGACCCCGACCGGCGAGATCACCGAGTTCACCGTGATGATCCGTCCGATGAAGGGTCTCCAGGCCCTCGCCGAAGCCATGCAGGCCCGGCTGTCATGACCGAGGCCCGATCATGACCGAGGTCTTGCTCGCCCCGGGGCAGCGCCGCTTTCTGCGGGGCCTTCTGGGCAGAGCCGCCGGGCGCTGAAGGCCGTAGGCTTCGGACATGCGCGTAGCGGTGTGTCAGGTGAACTCGCGGGCCGACCGGGACGACAACCTGCGGGTGGCTCGCGGCCTGCTGGAACAGGCGGCCGCCGCCGGTGCCGAACTCGCGGTGCTCCCCGAATACGTCGACTATCTCGGCCCCGGAGACACAGCGCCCAAGCCGGAGAGCGCCGACGGGGAGTTCGCGCAGCTCTTCGCGAACGCCGCCCGCGAGCTCGGCATCTGGGTGCACGCCGGCTCCTTCCACGAGAGCGGCCCCGACGAGCGCCGCACCTACAACACGTCGCTGGTCTTCGACCCGCACGGCGAGCTGGTGTCGCGCTACCGCAAGATCCATCTGTACGACGTGGAGATCGCGGGACGGGTCTCCTATCAGGAGTCCCGATCGGTGGCGCCCGGTGACGAGACCGTGGTCGCGGAGATCGCCGGAGTCCGTACGGGGCTCTCGATCTGTTACGACCTGCGCTTCCCCGAGCTGTACCGGCGGCTCGCCGTCGAGGGGGAGGCCCGCGTCCTGGTGGTGCCGGCCGCGTTCATGATGCACACCGGTCGCGACCACTGGGAGGTGCTGCTCCGGGCGCGGGCGATCGAGAACCAGTGCTACGTGGTGGCCGCCGGCCAGATCGGAGACCACGACCCCGGCCGTACGTGTTTCGGCCGCAGCATGATCGTGGATCCGTGGGGGACCGTGATCGCCCAGGCGCCCGACACCGTGGGAATCGTGACCGCCGACCTCGACCTCGAGCGCCTCGAGCGGATCCGCACCGAGCTGCCCAGCCTGGCCAACCGTCGTCTTTAGCGCGTGTTCCCCAGCTGGTGGGAGCAGGGCGCCAGGGTCGGTTCAGTGGGGTGTAGTCGGCGTCACAACAGCTGTACGAGGTAGCCGACGAGGGCCAGTCCGATGACCGCCCCACCACTCAGGAGCATCGCGCCGCCCATGCGTGACGGGCCCCGTTCGAGCAGCTTCCGGGTCGACACCACGAGCGTGACCAGCACAAGCGTGCCGATGAGGAACTGTCCGAAGGGCATGATCATGTCCACGAGCACGTCAGCTGCCAGCGTCCCGGAAGCTCCCATGGGATCACTCTTTCACGGCGTGGAGCGGTTTCGGGCCGTCTCGGCGCAGCGACGGGCACGGGGGTCGATTTGCATCCGCGGCACCCGGTCGCGTAACTTTCTCTCTGCCCGAGGGAAACCCGGACGAACGGCGCGAAAGCGACGCTTGACTGGCAATCCGACGGGCAGGCGTTAAGCTTGACGAACAAGTTCGGGCGGAGCGGGGCAGGGCAACTTGCGCCAGCGAAACCGACCGGGTAAGGTAGTCAGGCCAGCGGGAACCGGGCAAGCAGATCACTCAGGTGGTCGTCGGCCGGTCCGCGAGGCCACTCTCACGATCCACCCGCCGGAAAGCGGGTTCGAGTCGTGGGGCAAACTTGGGCGATGCGGTTGAGATCTTAGATCTTGCGGCCGCGAGGTCGACCAGGTAAGTTTGAGCGGTTGCCCCGGGGCAGTTGACCGGGTGTGGTTGTTCTTTGAGAACTCAACAGGGTGCTTGATAAGCCAGTGCCAATTAAGTAATACCCCGGCCGGCTTGTTTCCTTCTTCGGAGGGTTCAGGTTCGGTGGGTGATTCCTTTGGCAGTTGTTTAACTGCCGGGACATTTTTTCCACAGTTTTTGTTGGAGAGTTTGATCCTGGCTCAGGACGAACGCTGGCGGCGTGCTTAACACATGCAAGTCGAGCG
>NZ_JAENHP010000036.1 GCF_016834655.1 Paractinoplanes ovalisporus | reverse complement strand
GCTGTTCAGCCTTGCCCAACCCATTGACCCAGCCCGCACCAGAACCCTCGAACACCTGACAACCCCTCGTTGAACTCAGGTGTTGCGACGACCCCTTGAACCGGAGGCGGGTGGGGGAGGTGGTGGCTGCTCCCCGCGCACGTCAAGATCACGCACGTCATGATCACGGCGCACCTGATGACCACGCGCGTCATGATCACCTGCCCGGCGCCTGTCCGGGGCCGTAGCCCGGGGTGGCACAGTTGCGGGCATGACCGCACGGATCTTTCTGCTCGTCACCTCCCCTCGCCTGCCGGCCGGGCTGCTCACGGCCGCGGCCTGGGACGTTCTGCGGGCCCACCCGGTCTTCGCCGCCGGTGAGAGCGCGCAGGCCGAGGCGCTGCGCAAGAGCGGGGTGCCGGTCACAGTCATCGAGCCCGACCCGGAGCGGCTGATCGCCGAGCTGAACACCGCATCGGGACCGGGAGCCGGCGAGAGCGCGGTTGTCTGGCTCGGCGGGCCGGCGGGGGACGAGGCGTTCGCGCGCAGCCTCGGGCTCCGGCTGGCCCGCGAGCCGGGGCTGGCCGAGCTCGAGCTGATGTACGGGTCGTGGGACCCGCCGGGCGCCCGGCTGCTCGACGCGGTCGCGGTCATGGACCGGCTCGTGTCCCCGGGCGGCGACCCCTGGAAGCGGACCCAGACCCACCGCACGCTCGCGCCCTATCTGCTCGAGGAGAGCTACGAGGCGTACGACGCGATCGAGTCGGACGACACCGACGCCCTGCGCGAGGAACTGGGCGACGTGCTGCTGCAGATCGTGCTGCACGCGCGGCTCGCCGAAGAGCTACCCGAGGACGAGGCCTGGAACGTCGACGACGTCGCCGGGGGACTGGTCGACAAGATGGTGCGGCGCAACCCGCACGTCTTCGCCGGGGTCGAGGTCGCCGACATCGAGGAGATCACCCGGAACTGGGACCAGATCAAGAAGGCCGAGAAGACCCGCGACTCGGTGCTCGACGGCATCGCGCTCAGCCAGCCCGCTCTCGCCCTGGCCGCCAAGATCCTCCAACGTACGGATCGGGCCGGACTCGACGTACGGGTGCCGGAGGGTTCTGATCTGGGTGAGCGGCTGCTGCGGACCGTGGCCGAGGCGCGCGTCGCGGGGGAGGACGCCGAGCAGGCACTTCGCCGTGCGGCGCTCAACTACGCGGAGACCGTACGGGCGGCGGAGCGGAAAAATGTCGGTGGGGCCGAGTAGGTTTCACGGCATGCCCGAATTCGTACCGCTCGCCGAGCGCATCGTCGACGCCCTGCTCGAGAGCAGCCCGGGGCTGGCCACCTATTCGGGCGACCACCGCTTCGACGACCGCCTGCCCGACCTGTCACCCGGCGCCGTCGAGGCCCAGATCGCCATGCTGCGCGACGCGACCGACGCGCTCTCCGGCGTCGACGCCGACGGGCTCGACCCCGAAGACCAGGTCGACCACGCGATGCTCAGCGCCATGGCCGAGCGGGGCCTGTTCGAGCTGGGCGACGTCCGCGAACACGAGTGGAACCCGCTCGAGCACAACCCCGGCCCGCTGCTCCACGCGCTGATCTCGCGCCAGTTCGCCCCGGCCGAGGAACGTCTGGCCAGCCTGGGCGGCCGGCTCGCGGCCATCCCCGACGCGCTGGCCACGGCCCGCGCGGTGCTGCGCGACGTGCCCCGCATCCACGCCGAGACGGCGATCGGTCAGTTCGCGGGCACGGCCGCGCTCATCCGCGACGAGATCCCGGCCCTGCTCGACCAAGCGCCGGGCATGCGCCCCGCGGTCGAGTCGTCGTCGGCGGCCGCGTTGAAGGCCCTGGAAGAGTTCGACGGCTGGCTGCGCGGCCTGGTCGACAGCGGTGAGCCCGGCCGCGACCCGCGCCTCGGCCGCCGCTTGTGGGAGGCCCGCCTCTGGCACACGCTCGACACCGAGCTGCCCGCGGCCGAAGTGTTGTCGCGCGCGCGGGCCAACCTCGAACTCGTCGGTCAGCGCCTGCGTGAGGCGGCGGCCGAGCTGACCGGCGGCCCGGCCACCGACGAGACCGTCCGCCAGGCCCTCGGCAGCCTCGGCGCGCAGCACCCCGCCAACGACACCATCGTCGGCCTGGCCAAGGTGACGATGGAGGAGGCGACCGAGTTCGTCCGCAAGCACGACATCGTCACCCTCCTCGACGACCCGTGCGTCATCGAGGAGATGCCGGAGTTCGCCCGGGGCGTCGCCGTGGCCTATTGCGACCCGCCCGGCCCGCTCGAGACGGCCGAGGTGCCGACGTTCTACTGCATCTCGCCGACCCCGTCCGACTGGCCGGCCGAGCGGGTCGAGTCGTTCTACCGCGAATACAACGACCACATGCTGCGCGACCTGACCGTCCACGAGGCCATGCCCGGCCACTTCCTCCAGATCGCCCACTCACGCCGTTTCCGCGCCGCGACCCGGGTGCGGGCGCTGGGCTGGTCGGGCCCGTTCGTCGAGGGCTGGGCCGTCTACGCCGAAGAGGCCATGGCCGACCTGGGCTTCGGCGGCCTGCCGGTCCGCCTCCAGCAGCTGAAGATGCAGCTGCGCATGAGCCTCAACGCCATCATCGACCAGCTGGTCCACTGCGAAGACATGCCGGAGTCCGACGCGATGGCCCTGATGACCGGCGCCGGCTTCCAGGAGGAGGGCGAGGCCGCCGGCAAGTGGCGCCGCGCGCTGCTGACGTCCACACAGCTCTCGACCTACTTCGTCGGCTACACCGAGGTGGCCGCCATCGCCGCCGCCCGCCCGTTCGGCGCCACTCCCAAGGCCTGGCACGACGCCATGCTGGCCCACGGTTCCCCACCGCCTCGCCACTTGCGCACCCTGCTGGGCGTCTAGCCACCGCCACCCACCACCGGCGGCGCTGAGCCACACGTGCGCGGTGGCGTCGTGCCGTGCGTGCGTCGTGCCGTGCGTGCGCGGTGGCGTCGTGCGGGGGGCGGTGGCGTGGTGCCGTGCGCGCGGTGGCGCCGTGCGTGTGCGGGGGCGTCCTACCCGGGCGGCGGAGGTGGTGCCGTGCACGCGGTGGCGCTGTGCATGGGTTGAGCGCGGCCTCAGGGCCGGTGGAGCAAATGCCGTACGCGGAGGGCCCGTGTTCGCTGCCAGGTGCGCAAAGTGGGGAGGCCGGGCGGCTCGGGCAAGGTTGAGCGGTAGCGCCACATGCCGGCGAGCGCGGCCACGAAGCGGATCGCACCCGGCGGTAGACCGGCGAGGACATTGCGGGCGGCTTCGAGCGCGGCCGCGGGACCGTCGTGGTGTCCTGTTCCCACGATGTCGGCGGCCAAGCGGGCCCGGTCGAGCCAAGCGGCCCCGGCGCAGCCGAAACTCCAGTCGACGAGCACGGCCCGACCGCCCGCTATGTCTATGACCGCGTTGTCGGCCCGGACGTCCTGATGCACCAGCGCCGGACCCGCCGTCCACTCCGGCCAGCCGTCCGCCAGGTCGGCCAGTTCCTTCACGTGGTCGCGTTCCCAGGCGTCGAGCTGATCGGGACGGAGACGCCGCCAGCCGTCGAGGTCGGTCAGCAGCTCTCCGATGCGGGGCACGGCCGTGGGCGCTCTCAGCTTCGCGATTTGTTCGCAGGCCTGCTCGACCAGTCGGACACCGTCGGCGGTCCAGGGCGGCCCGGCCACTGATCCCTCGGCGACGGTCATCACCAGCGCGCACCAGTCGCCCACCTCGACCGAACCGATCAGCCTCGGGGTGGGCGCCGCGGCGGGCATGGCTTCCAGGGCCACCACCTCGCGCCGGTAGAACCGGTGGGACTGGGCGCCGGCGCTCGCGGAGACCGCCTTGACGAAGACGCGCCGTCCGTTCGCGAGCGCCAGAATCGCGGCCGGGCCCGGCGACATCCCTCCGCTGACGTCACGGACCTTGACCGCCCGCGCACCGCAGACCTCTTCGACCGCGCTCCGGACCCTCGCGGGCGTCGCGCTCCACCGCGGCCGCTGAGCGAACAGATCGCCGCTCACGGGTTGGGCTGGGTCTCTCAGCCGGGGAGGTAGCGGTCGGCCCACTCGGTGAACCGGGGGCCGAATTCGCCTCGGGCCTTGCTGACGATGGTGTCGGGGTCGTCGGTCGGGGCGAGGCCGAACTGGGTGCCGAGCCAGGTCACGTAGGCGGCGTGGGCGGGGCGGTGTTCGTGGTCGGCGGCGCGGTAGAACGTGACCTCGTCCCAGTCGATCATCGGCTCGGCGTCGAAGGTGAGCAGGCGGAACAGGTCCGGCAGGTCGCGGGCCACCACGTGCTGGCCGCCCTCGTCGCCGAAGACGACTACCGGCAAAGTGGCCAGGTCGGCGCGGTCGTCCACGCGCCAGAGGGCATAGAACGAGCCGCCGCCGGTGGCTGTGGCGAACGGGATCAGGCCGGCCAGGAAGTCGTTGTCGTCGGACCAGCCCGCGGACAGGCCCGACTTGTCGTCGTAGTCGGTGAGGCCGAACCCGTCGGCGTACTCGCCGAAGCCGTTCTCATCCTGGAACGCCTTGAGGAGGTTGAGCTCGGGCACGGGGGAGTACGACATGGGGCGCGAGCCTACCCACCCAGCTCGGCCTTGCGGCGCCGGAGGGCGGCCCTCGTCCGCAGCGCCGACACGAGCATCAGCACGGCCGCCACGCCCAGCACGCACAGGACCGCCAGCAGCTCGTCGCCCACACACCCTCCCGCCGATCAACTCGCCGGGACAGTCGAGCGACCCACAGATCGCGCCGCAACCCGTGTCTCGCTCCCCGTTCAGTCGGGCGAAGGCCGCGAAAGGTTCACGAGAGCGCGGAAGAGGTGAGCGCGGCGAGAGCAGGAGAGGTGAGCGCGGCGAAAGCAGGAGAAGTGAGCGCGCGGAGGAGCGGGAGAGGTGAGCGCGGAAGAGCGGGAGAGGTGAGCACGCGGAAGCTCGGGAGAGGAACGCGTGGAAATGCGGGAGCGGCTACTTGGTGGACTTGTCGATCAATTCGGCGCCGGGCGGGATCAGGAACGCGTCGTCCGGCAGGTCTTCGCGGTAGGACGTGAGGGCCTGGTCGATGCGCGTGCCGTCGACGGTGGCCGTGAAGCTGGCCAGCACACCCTCGTTGGTCACGCACAGGTCGAACGAGCGCGCCGGCGTGCCGTCGACGCCGCTCAGCGTCAGGCAGGTGGCGTGCCGGCCGGCGATGGTCGTGTCGTGCTGGGCGGTCTCGACCGTGGGGTCGAGCGCCGCCGTCGCCAGCATCGCCTGGACGGCCTCGGCCGAGACCAGCGGGCCCTCGTCGAGCGTGGCCGCGGCCGCCGGATCGGCGGCGGTCGACTCGCACTTCGACTGGCGGCAGGTGATCGTCACCGTGCTCGTCACGATGAGGCGGCCGCCGGGATAGACCCATTCGGCCCGCAACGGGCGCTGCGCCCGGTTCACCATGGCCGTGTCGCCGCCGGCGATCTGGTATTTCGCCGAGTAGGCGAGCGCCGCGCCGGCCGCCAGCTGGGTGGCCGTCTCGGTGATCAGGTCGTCGCGGCTCAGCGGGGCCGCGCTCGCCTCGCCGGTCTCGCCGCAGCCGGCCGCACCGAACAGCGCCAGGCACACCGCGCTGACGGCGGCGGCGGTAAGGCGCGTAACAGTGGGCACGACTGACACCTTGACCCATGCGCGCAACCTCAGGCAAACCAGTTACTGCGCCGATGCACTCCGTGCCCGGGCCATCAGCTGCTCGTGCATGATGTAGCGCCGGACCACGCGGGCCTGGTGCTCGTCGTCACCCGTGAAAACCGCCACCATCTCGACGATCAGCGGGCCGCGGTGGGGGATCTGCTGGCGCATCGAGCTCACCTTGACGGCCTGGGCGCCGAACTCGACCACATCGTCACCGACCTGCACGCGCAGGGTGACGTCGTCGCCGGGCTGCACCTCGACGTCGGTGAACTGGGCCCGCACGGCGCGTTCGCTGAGGTCGCGGACGAACCCCTGGGCCACCGGCTGCGATGGCAGCATCAGCACGATCGGCTCGCCGCCTCCACCCCGTACGAAATCGCGGGTCTGCTCGAGCGAGAGGTCGCCCGCGAGCTGGAGCTCGACCCGGTTGCCGTCGACCGAGGTGACGTTGGCGAGCGAGGCGTACCGGCCGCGCGGCGCCGTGGCCCAGCGCAGCGTCACCGTCGTTCCGGCCGGGGGCACGTCGGCCAGCGCGAGCGAGAGCGTGACAGCCGTGCCTTCGGCCTGCACGACACGGACTCCGGACTGCGTTTCGCCGAACGCGGTCATCTCGATGAACGACCCGCCGGCGGGAAGCGTAGGTGTGCTCATAGTGACCGGGTGATCGGTAAACCGGGGCGGGACCTGAGCCAAAACCCAAGGGCAACCGTACGTACGCCGGGAGGGCTCGATACGCTCAGTGCCGTGGTCGGCCGCAGGGTCGCGGTCGGTGTGAACGGCAGCCAAAGGCAGCCTGAATGAAGGAGCGACACGACACATGGCCACCATCGAAGCGATCGTCGCCCGCGAGATCCTGGACTCCCGGGGCAACCCGACCGTCGAGGTCGAGGTCGGGCTTGACGACGGCACGGTAGGCCGCGCGGCGGTGCCCTCGGGCGCCTCCACGGGAGCGTTCGAGGCGATCGAGCTGCGGGACGGCGACAAGGGCCGCTACCTGGGCAAGGGCGTCGAGAAGGCGGTCTCGAACGTCGAAGACAAGATCGCCGACGAGCTCGTCGGCTACGAGGCCAGCGAGCAGCGCCTCATCGACCAGAAGATGCTCGACCTGGACGGCACGGCCGACAAGTCGGAGCTGGGCGCGAACGCGATCCTCGGCGTCTCGCTGGCGGTCGCCAAGGCCGCCGCGCTCTCCGCCGAGCTGCCGCTGTTCCGCTACGTCGGCGGCCCCAACGCGGCCGTCCTGCCGGTGCCGATGATGAACATCCTCAACGGTGGCGCCCACGCCGACTCGAACGTCGACGTGCAGGAGTTCATGATCGCGCCGATCGGCGCCCCGACCTTCCGCGAGGCCCTGCGCACCGGCGCCGAGGTCTACCACGCGCTCAAGTCGGTGCTGAAGAAGAAGGGCCTGTCGACCGGCCTGGGCGACGAGGGCGGCTTCGCCCCGAGCCTGCCGTCCAACGCCAGCGCCCTCGACCTGATCGCCGAGGCCGTGCAGGCTGCCGGCTTCTCGCTGGGCAGCGACATCGTGCTGGCCATGGACGTTGCGGCGACCGAGTTCCACAAGGACGGGTCGTACGTCTTCGAGGGCAACCCGAAGTCGACCGACGAGATGATCGCGTACTACGCCAAGCTGGCCGCCGACTACCCGATCGTCTCGATCGAGGACCCGCTGTCCGAGGAGGACTGGGCCGGCTGGAGCGCGATGACGGCCGAGCTCGGCGACAAGATCCAGATCGTGGGCGACGACCTGTTCGTCACCAACCCGACCCGCATCGGCCGGGGCATCGCCGAGAACGCGGCCAACGCCGTGCTGGTGAAGGTGAACCAGATCGGCTCGCTGACCGAGACGCTCGACGCCGTCGACCTGGCCCACCGGGCCGGCTTCAAGACGATGATGAGCCACCGCTCGGGCGAGACCGAGGACACCACGATCGCCGACCTGGCCGTCGCGGTGGGCAGCGGCCAGATCAAGACCGGTGCGCCGGCCCGGTCCGACCGCGTCGCCAAGTACAACCAGCTCCTGCGCATCGAGGAGCAGCTGGAGGGCGCGGCCCGGTACGCCGGTGCGGGCGCTTTCCCGCGTTACCGCACGGCGTGACGAGCGCCCGCTAGATCATGGAGTTGTGGCGCCCGCGGAAACGGGCATAGGTTTCCCGCAGGCGCCACAACACGTGACGGAGGGGTTGGGGTGACGACACAGCGACGATCACCGAGCGGTCAGGGTCCGTCCCGCCGCCCCGGGCCGTCGCGCACTCGCACCACTGGACCTGTCCGAAATACCGGAAATGTCCGGAAATCGGGAAGTGGTAGCGCCGGCCGGGACGACGGATCCAAGGGCAGCGCGGGCAAGAGCGGCGCGAGCAACGACAGCGCGGGCAAGGCCGGCGCGAGCAAGAGCAGTGCCGGCCGGGGCCGCGGCGGCGCCAGCCCGACGAGATACACCACGAGGACCGCGACGAGCCGTCCCACGTCCTCACGCCGTACGGGAAACGCAGGCCGGGGCGCCACCAAGCGCACCGTCGCCCCCCGGCCGCGAGCACTGACCGGCCGCGCGATGGTCCTGATCATCGTCTTCGTGGCGCTGGCCCTGGCCTACACCTACCCGCTGCGGGTCTATCTGGCCCAGGAGTCCCAGATCGCGCAGCTCGAGGCCGAGAAGGCCGCGCAGCGCGATCTGATCAACCAGAAGTCGCAGGAGCTTCAGAAGTGGAAGGACCCCGAGTTCCTGCGGGCCATGGCGCGCGAGAAACTGTTCTGGGTCCGGCCCGGGGAGACCCCGCTGCTGGTCACCAACGACCCGGCCGGCGCCGCCGCCGAAGCCGGCCAGAAAGCCCCGGCGGCCGCACCCGACCGCTGGTACGACACGCTGTGGAGCAGCGTCCGAGCCGCCGACGCGGAGTCCCCGAACTGAAATGCCAGAACCATCCGAAGCAGATCTTGATGCCGTCGAAGCCCAGCTAGGCCGTCGCCCCCGGGGCACCCGTGCCGTCGCGCACCGCTGCCCCTGCGGCAACCCCGACGTGGTCGAGACGGCCCCCCGCCTCGACGACGGCACCCCGTTCCCGACGCTCTACTACCTGACCTGCCCGCACGCGACCGCCGCCTGCAGCCGCCTGGAGTCGGCCGGGGTCATGCGCGACATGCAGGACCGCCTGTCGACCGATCCCGAGCTGGCCACGCGCTACAAGCTCGCCGCCGAGGACTACGTGACCCGGCGCAAGGCGATCGAGGACGTGCCCGAGATCGCGCACGTGGCCGCCGGCGGCATGCCCGATCGGGTGAAGTGTCTGCATGTCCACCTCGGGCACGCGCTCGCTGTGGGCCGTGGCGTGAATCCTTTCGGGGACGAGGTCCGCGACGCCGTCGAGCCGTGGTGGACCGAGGGCCCATGCGTACCGAAGGCTGAGTAGACCGTGGAGATCCGCCGCGCGCGCACCAAGGACGTCCGGGCGATCCGTGACCTGGTCGACCAGTACACCTCCGACCGCCGGCTGCTGAGCAAGGCGACGGTCACGCTGTTCGAGTCGGTCCAGGAGTTCTGGGTCGCCGTCGACGACCGCGACCGCGTCTACGGTTGCGGCGCCCTGCATGTGATGTGGGAAGACCTGGCCGAGATCCGTACGGTCGCGGTCGATCCCGCCTTCCGGGGCCAGAAGATCGGTCACAAGATCGTCGGACGCCTGATCGACGCCGCCCGCGAACTGGGCGTGGCCCGCGTCTTCTGCCTCACGTTCGAGACCCGGTTCTTCGGCTCGTTCGGGTTCACCGAGATCGACGGCGCGCCCGTGCCGCACGCGGTCTACGAGCAACTGCTGCGCTCGTACGACGAGGGTGTCGCCGAATTCCTCGACCTGGAACGGGTCAAGCCCAACACGTTGGGAAACACGAGAATGCTGCTGCACCTGTGAGGGTCGCCGGAATCGACTGCGGGACGAACTCGATCCGCCTGCTCATCGCCGATGTCGAGGCGGACGGCAAGCTGACCGACGTCGCCCGCCGCATGGAGATCGTGCGCCTCGGCGAGGGCGTCGACCGCACCGGGCGACTGTCCGACGGGGCCATATCCCGTACGCGGAAAGCTCTGCTGGGTTATGCCGCCGAGATCGCCGAACTGGGCGTCACCCGGGTGCGGATGTGCGCGACGTCGGCCTCCCGCGACGCCGAGAACGCGCAGGAGTTCCGCGACATGGTCCGCGGCGTGCTCGGTGTCGACCCCGAGGTGATCAGCGGCAACGAGGAGGCCCGGCTCTCCTTCACGGGCGCCGTCGCCGGCCTCACCGCCGAACGCCCCTGCCTGGTCGTCGACATCGGCGGCGGCTCGACCGAGTTCGTCACCGGCTCGGACACGGTCGACCACGCGATCTCGATGGACATCGGCTGCGTGCGGATGACCGAGCGGCACCTGCACAGCGACCCGCCGAGCCCGGCCGAGATCCACAACACCGGGCGCGACGTCACGGCGGCGGTCGACATCGCCCTGACCGCGGTCCCCGGGCGCGAGGCGAAGACGCTGGTCGGCCTGGCGGGCACGGTCACCACCATCACGGCCCTGGCGAAGAGCCTTCCCACGTACGATTCCACGCGCATCCACCACGCCGAGGTGAGCCTGAACGACGTGGCCCGGGTGACCGCCGAGCTGCTGGGCATGACCGTCGAGCAGCGCCGGGCCCTGCCCGTGATGCACCCCGGCCGGGCCGACGTGATCGTCGGCGGGGCCCTCATCCTCCGTACGATCATGGAACGCTCCGGCCATGACACCGTGATCGCTTCCGAGCACGACATTCTCGACGGCATCGCGTTCAGCCTCGCCTGATTTTCGCTCATCCGAGCCACGGCAGGGCCACGGCACCGACGCCGGGAATGGCCGCCTTGCGGGCCTTGGCGATCACCGCGCTCGCCGCGTCCGGACCGTTCTCGCCGGTGCGGGACATGCGCGCGGCGACCAGTCCGGTGATCACACCGGTGGCGAACGACGTGCCGCTCCAGCGGGCCAGCCCGGTGAAGTTCGCGTGGTTGCCGATCCGGGGCGGCTCCATGTAGTCGAGGCGCCCGGTCGGGAACACGTTCACCAGCCCTTCGCCGGGCGCATAGGCGTCGACCCAGCCCCCGTGGTTGCTGAACCAGGCCCGGCCCCGCAGGTTCGCGGCGAGCGAGCCGGCCGCCACCGCCCACTTCTCGGCGGCCGGATGGAACGGGTCCCGCCAGCCGTCGTTGCCGGCCGCGGCGACCAGCGCGGTCCCCTTCTGCCGGCGCCACCGCCGCTCATAGAAGCGGTTCAGGTAGTGCAGGCGGCCGCCCGGCGCGACGAACGTGCCGGCCGACAGGTTGATCACGTCGGGGAAGTCGACGGCCAGGGTCTGTTCCATCGCCTCGACCATCTGTTTCTCGAACGAGAAGCCCAGCGGCGTCGTGGCGTACTCGCTGCCCGGCGGCGGGAACGCGGCCCGCACGACCACCTCGGCGGCGGGCGCGACACAGCGGATCAGGCCGGCGATGAAGGTGCCGTGGCCGGCGTACTGCGCGAGCGGCTGCCGGTTGCCGATGCCCGGGTCCGGGTCGCCGGTCACGCCCGCCATCCACGGGAAGCCGAGCGCCTGGTCGTCGAGCCCGGTGTCGAGCACCACCACCTTGATGCCGAGCCCGGCCCGCGGATCGCACGACACCGGCGGGTCGGGCGGCGTGCCCGGATGCACCGGGGTCGGCTCGTCGCCCTGGCATTTGGTTCCGGTGCCGTTCGGGGCGAGGTCGACCAGGTATTCGGGCCCCCATTCGCCCTCGGGGATCTCCGGCATCGCGTCGGCCAGCCAGGCCAGCGCCGCGTGCACGCTCGTTCCCGGCTTCAGGCGGACCCATTCCAGCCCGTACGAGATGGTGCCGTCCTCGGGTGCGTCCGGGTCCGGGCGCAGCCGCTCCACGGCATCCACACCCGGCATGCGGGCGAGCTTGCGGCGGGCCTTGCGGGAGTGCTCGATCGGGATGAGCAGAACCTCCCGGCGTACGAAGTAGTGGATGCCGACCTCGCGCCAGTCGGCCGGTCCGGGTTCGACGCAGTGCCCGTAGTGCCGCATGATCGCGGCGACCTGGGCCTCCTGACGGCTGCCGGACGGATCGGGATAGGCGGGCGGGTGCCCGTCGGGCTTACGACGCTTTCCAGGCACGACTCAACTCCTCGAGGTTCCTAGACTGATGGCGTGAACGCGGGCGAGGCGTTGCTCGCGATGGCTCTCTCCCGCCCGGTCGAGGCGCTGGCGGAGGCCGACCGGCTGATCCGGAGCCGGCCCGGCGCCGCACCCGCGTCGTACGCCCATCAGGCGCGAGCCATCGTGCTGCGCGACGCCGGGCAGTTCGCCGAGGCGATCGCGGCCGCCCGGCGGGCGCTGCGACTGGCCGGCGACCCCGAGCGTGCGGTCGATGTGCGGGCGACGCTGGGCGTGGCGCTGGTGATGGCCGGGCGCACCACGGCCGGGCTGGCCGAGCTCGACGCCGCCGCCGGGGCCAGCCGCGGGCCGGTGGCCGGTCGGGTGCTGATGCGCCGCGGCTTCGAACTGCACGGTCTGGGCCGGCGGGCCGAGGCGCTGGCCGACCTGAACCGGGCCATCGTGCTGCTGCACCGCGCGGGTGACGAGATCTGGGAGGCCCGGGCCCGTACGGCGCGGTTCCTCGTGCACTCCGCGGCCGGGCGGGCGCCGCGGGCCGTCCGCGACCTCGACCTGGCCGAACGCATCTATGCCGCCGCCGGGCAGGAGCTCGAGCTGGTGACCGTCGTGCAGAACCGGGCCGAGGTCGCGCGCCAGAGCGGGGACCTGCCGGGTGCCCTGGCCCGGCTCGACGAGGCCGCCCGGCGCTATGCCGCGCTCGGTGTCCACTGGCCCGACCTGGTCTTCGACCGTTGCGACCTGCTGCTGGCGGCCGGTCTGGCCGACGAGGCGCTGGCCGAGGCCGACGCCGGCATCCCCCTGCTGCCGGAGCGTTCCTCCGACCGGGCCGAGCTGCTGTTCGCGGCCGCCCGCGCGGCTCAGGCGGCGGGCCGCCCGGCCGAGGCGGCGGCCCGGGCCCGCGACGCGCACGACCTGTTCCGGTTGCAGGGCCGTCCCTGGTGGACCGCCCGGGCCGCGTTCGTGCTGGCCCAGGCCCGCCATGATCTCGACCCGGCCGACCCCCGGCTGCCCGCCGACGCGTGCCGGATCGCCGACCGGCTGGGCGAACTGCGGGCCGAGGAGGCGCCGGCCGCGCACCTGCTGGCGGGCCGGATCGCCGCCGGAGCCGGGCAGGCCGCGGTGGCCGAACGCTATCTGGCCTACACGGCCCGGTTCCGCCGCCGCGGGCAGCCGCAGGGCTGGCTCGCTCAGGCTCTGCGGGCAGGCACCCAGGGCCGCACCACGGCCGCGCTCAACGCCGCCCGGCGCGGTCTGGCCGCGGTCGCCGTGCTGCAGAGCCGCCTCGGGGCGGTGGAGTTGCGGGCGTACGCGGCCCGGCCCGGCGCCGAGCTGGCGGCGATCGGCCAGCGCCACGCCATCGCCCGGGGCGACCCCCGGAATCTGCTGCTCTGGACCGAGATGCGACGCGCCAGCGCCCTGTCCACGGTCACCTCCCGCTCGCCGGTCGGCCGGGAGTTCTCGGCCGACCTGGCCGCCCTGCGCGAGGTGATGAACCGGCTGGACACCGCGCGGGCGACCGGCGGCCGGGCGGGCCCGATCGAGGAGGAACGGCGGCGGCTGGAGGCGGCCATCCGGGAGCGCGCCCGGCATCTCGGCGGCGACGGCGCCTCCCCGCCGCCCCCGACCGCCGACGAGATCCTCGACCGGCTCGGCGACCAGGTGCTGGTCGAGCTGGCCGCGGTCGACGGCGAGCTGCACGCGGTCACCGCCCGCCCGGGCCGGATCCGTCTGCACCGGGTCGGCCCGCTCGCCCGGGCCGTCCGCGAGGTCGAGTTCGCCCGCTTCCAGCTGCGACGGCTCGCGCACGGCCGGCCACCGCCGGGCGCCCTGGACCGTCTGGCCGAGGCCGGCCGGCTGTTGCAGACCGCGCTGCTCGGCCCGGCCGCGGCCGACCTGGGCGACGGTCCGGTGCTCATCGCCCCGCCGAGCCTGCTGCACGGGGTCCCGTGGGGGATGCTCCCCGCGCTGCGGCGCCGGCCGTGGAGTGCGACACCGTCCGCGGCCGCCCTCCTCGACACCCGACGCCGGGCCCCGCGCGGGCGCCGGGTGGTCATCGTGGTCGGTCCGGGCCTGAGCGCCAGTGCGGGCGAGGCGGGCCGGATCGCCGCCGTCCACCCCGACCCGTTGCTGCTGGCCGCCGGCGGGGCGACCGCGCCCAAGGTGCTGGCCGCGCTCGACGGCGCCGCCACCGCGCACATCGCCGCCCACGGGGTCTTCCGGGCCGACAACCCGCTCTTCTCGTCGCTGCGGCTCGACGACGGCCCGCTCACCGTGCACGACCTGAGCCGTCTGCACCGGGCGCCGTACCGGCTGATCCTGTCGAGCTGCGAGTCGGGCGCCGCCACGCCCCTCGCCGGTGACGAGCTGCTCGGCATGATCAGCGTGCTCGTTCCGCTCGGCACCCGCAGCCTGCTCGCCGCCTCGGTGCCGGTCAACGACGCCGCGTCGGCGCCCCTGATGGCCGACTTCCACGGCGCCCTGAGCCGGGGCCGCAGCTTCGCGGAAGCCCTGCTGCACGGCCGGGACCGGGCCGCGGGCGATCCGGTGGCGCTCGCGACGGCGTTCGCCTTCACCACCCTCGGCGTGTGACAGCGGGGTCATCCGGATCCAGCGCGTGGTTACCCGGCGGCCCGGCGTCATATCCGGATCCAGCGCGTGGTGACTCGACGGCCGCCGGCGAGCCGGCAGAACATCCGGATCGGGCCGGGAGCCAGGCCCTCGACCACGAACCGGCCCAGCTCGTCGACCGTGACCGGATGGGATCCGCTCTCCGTCCGCAGGGCACACTCCTCGACCGGTTCGCCGGAGAGCATGCCCACCAGCCGCAACGCCCCGGCGTCGCTCTCGACCTCGAGGTCGATCTGGACGCCGCCGCCCGAGAACGAGAGGAGCCAGTGGCCCTGGGCCGGATCCTCGGGGGCGGCCCGCACCTGTTCGAAGGCGGCCGGCCCCCGGGAGTCGGCGACCAGGTGGGCGATCTCGGCGTCCAGGTCGCGGGTCAGGAACGCCGCCCGGGCCGCCTCCAGCACCGAGGCGGGCGGGCCGTCCACGGAACCCGCGATCCGCCGCAGGTCCGCCAGCAGCTTGTCGTCGTGATCCACACCCCTCACCCCTTCCGGCCGTCGGCGGGGCCGCGGGCCGCGTGGTCGCGATGGTCTTCGGCCGGTCTGCGGGCCGCGTGGTCGCGATGGTCTCCGGCAGGGCCGCGGGCCGCGTGGTCGCGCTCCGAGAAGATCTGCCCGTCCGAGGCCCGCAGCAGGTCGCGCAGGCACTTGAGGCAGCGCTGCCGGGTGGGTCCGATGCTGCCGACCGCGATGTCCAGCGCCGCCGCGACCTCGGTGTAACTGGGCGGCGGGTCGGCCATCAGCACCCGCAGCAGTCGCCGGCAGGGTGGTCGCAGCCCGGCGAACGCCCGCCAGAGCGCCGCGTCGCGCTCGTCCCGCAGCAGTGCGCTGTCGAGTGGGTCGTCGGCCTCGCCGGGCGCGTCCAGCTCCTCGGTCCCGCCGGGTCGCAGCCGGGCCGCGCGACGGCGGATGTCGTGGCACTCGCGCCGCACAATGGTGGCGAGCCAGCTGCCGAGCCGGTCCGGCTCCCGGATGTCGTCGATGTTCTCGATCAGGCGCAGCCAGGCGGTCTGGACCGCGTCGGCGGCGTCCGACTCGTTCATCCGCTGGCTGCGGGCCACCGCCCACAGCAGGTTCGTGTACTGCCCGGTCAGGGCCGTCCACGCCGCGCTGTCGCCTTGTCTTATCCGGGACAAGAGGTCTGTCATCGCCGTTCCCCCTTTTCGCCCGTGGGCGTCCGATGAGCACGACGGGCGGGGGACGGGTCCTGATACATGGTGCGGGCGGGATTTCCGCCCGCACCACGGATCTGTCCTAGATCAGATGACGATGACCCGCTCGGCCGAGAGCTGGTACGAGTGGTCGCTGTGGACGCCCGCCTCGAACTTGTAGGTGGCCACGACCTCGAGCAGGTCGCCGGGCCGGGCGTTCCAGCCCGAGACGTCGACCTTCAAGGTCTCCTCACGACGCGAATGGGCCGGCGTCAGGTTGCGCGGCGGGTTCGCGATGTACGCGGTGATCGTCGACTGGCTGAGGTTGCGCACGGCGACGAACAGCTGGTCCCGTACGGCGAAAGCGTTGATGTCCTCGCCGACCTCGATCTGCGCGACGACGTCGAAGGGCTTGCCGTTCTCGACCGTGTCGGCGGCGTTGGTGGTGCCGTCGTCCGCGGCGAACAAGTTCTTGATCACGGCGTCCCAGGTGTTTGTGGGCATGGTGTCCGGTTCCTTCCGAATGGTTTCCCCCAGTTGTGGTGCGGTGGCGCGCTCACCTCACCGACAACCAGACGCACAGGCCCCGGTCCCTGATACCGATCCCGGTATTGCGGACTTGACGGTATTTCGCATTGCGCAGTACCGTCCCTGCGTGGATACCACCCAGCTGCTCAAGGGTGTCCTGGACCTGGCCGTGCTCGCCGCGCTGCGCGACGAGGACGGCTACGGCTATGACATTCTCCGCCGCCTGCGGGCCGCCGGGCTCGAAGACGTCGGCGACGCCTCGGTCTACGGCACGCTCCGGCGCCTGTTCGCCGGCGGCTTCCTGAACAGCTATGTGGTCCCGAGCGACGAGGGGCCCCACCGCAAGTACTACGGCCTCAACGCCGCCGGCCGCGCCGAGTTGCAGCGGTCGGGCAAAGTGTGGCACGGCTTCGCATCCACCATGGACGATCTGCTTCGCGAGCGGGAGACGGCGTGAACTCCACGGCACAGGACGAGATCACCGAGTACGTCGAGCGTGTCCGCGCGGCGCTGGCCGACCTGCCCGAGGCGACCCGCGCCGAGCTCCTCGAAGACCTGCCGGAGCATCTGGCGGAGATTAGGGCGGAAGACACGGTCACGCTCACCGACCGGCTGGGGACCCCCGAGGCGTACGCGGCCGAGCTGCGCGCCACCGCGGCCGGTTTTGTCGGCGGCTTCCCCGACCCGCCCAAGCGCAACGGCTTCCAGCCGTTCCTCGACGCGCGGGCCGACGTGGTGCGGGTGCTCGGCCACGCCGACGTGAAGGTCGGGCCCCTGATCGGATATCCCCGGGCCAGCGAGTTCCTGAGCCTGCTGCGCCCGGCGTGGTGGGTGCTGCGTGGCTACCTGGGCGCGATGGCGATCGCCTATCTGTTCGACGACAGCGGCAACCAGCCCGGCCTGCTGCCCCGCGTCGGCGGCAGCACGCTGGTCGCGCTGCTGCTGCTCGGCCTCTGTGTCGTGGCGTCGATCCTGGTCGGCCAGCGCCGGTTGGCCACCGGCGGGTGGCGGCGATACGCGCTCAACATCGGCACGGTGTTCCTGGTGCTGTTCGCGATCGGCGGCTTCTTCAGCGCCGACAGCGACGTGCGCGACCCGGGCTACAGCGACGCGGGCTATTCGGGCGGCGGCAACCCGTACGACTACATCACCGACGTCTTCGTCTACGACAGCCAGGGCCGGCTCGTACCCGGGGCGCGGCTGTTCGATCAGGACGGCGCGCCGATCCAGATGGGCAACGCGTACTGCACCGACCCGAACACGGGGGAGTCGTGGCACACGCGCAACATGGGTTACCCGTACTGCCCCGAGGCGGCGCCGTTCGGCTCGCCCGCGCCGACGCCGACCGATCCGGCCGATGCCGCGGAGTCCGCCGTCCCGGTGCCCGACGACGGCCCGTCGGCGGAGGCCGGCGTCGAGCCGGTGCCCACGGCGACCTCGCCCTCGCTCGCGCCGCCGAAGCCGACCACCGCGCCCACCACCGCGCCGGCCCGCTGACGGGGTCGCGGGAACGGACGGTGATCGCTAGGGTCTCCTCCGCTTGATCCGGTCGGCCGACGCGGCCGGCCCGCGGAAAGGAACACCCCTTGAGCGACACCGTTCCGCCTCCGGGCGGCACGAACCCGCCGCCCCCTGACCCCACGTCCGCGCCGGCGCCTGCGTTCCCGCCCGCGTTTTCCTCGCCGGCGTTCCCGGCTGCGGTCTCGCCCGCGCCGGGCCAGCCGGCGTACGGCCAGCCCTCGTATGCGCCTTCGCCGTTCGGGCCGCAGCAGCAACAGCCGGAGCAGCCGGGCCAGCCGGCTTACGGCCAGCCCTCGTATGCGCCATCGCCGTTCGGGCCGCCGCAGCCGCAGCCGCAACAGCCAGGGCAGGCGGGCCAGCCGGGCTTCCCGCCGCCCGGCCAGGGCTATCCGCAGCCTGGATATCCGCCCGCGCCCGGCCACCCGCAGCCGGGCGTGCCCGCCGGTTACCCGCAGTCGGGCATGCCGGGCGGTTACCCGCAGCCGGGCATGGCGGCCGGCTACCCGCAGCCGGGCGCGCCGGCACCCAAGCGGCGCAGCGTCCTCAAGATCGTCCTGATGGCCGTCGCCCTGGGCGGCATCCTGCTGGTCGGCCTCGGCATCTTCGGTGTGAGCGCGATCGTCTCGGCCGCCGCCGACCCCGCCAAGGGGGCCCAGGTGGGTGACTGCCTGGCCGCCTCGAGCTCGGTCGCCGACGTCGGCACCACCGAGACCTCAGCCGAGGTCGTCGAGTGCGGTTCGGTCCGGGCCGAATACACGGTCGTGGCCCGCGTCGAGGGCGAGAGCTCCCCGAACAGCACCGCCTGCGAGAAGTTCTTCCCCGGCGACGAGAAGTACTACGTCTACGGCAGCACCGCCGACGGCGGCTACGTGCTGTGCCTGCGCCCCAAGGGCTGAGCCACGGGGGCTGAGCCACGAAGGGCTGACAACGGGACTCGCCAAGGACGTGAACCGGTCGCTACAGTCTGCTGCTGCGACCGGTCGTACGACCCCTCGAGAGGACCACCCCGTGAGCACAGCACCGGCCCGGCCCACGGGTGAGGCCCCCGGCCGTCAGAAGCGGGGCCGCCTTGTCGCGGCCGTCGTCATCGCGGTGGTCGTGGCCGCCGCGGTCTACGCGATCAGCGGCCTGTTCCTCGGCGGCGACGGCGCGAAGGACGCCAAGGCCGGCGACTGCATCGCCTCCGACAAGGACGTGCGCGACGAGGGCACCACCGAGACCGGGGCCAACGTCGTCGACTGCCTGTCGTCCGACGCCCGGTTCACCGTTGTGGCCCGGGTCGACGGCGAGAACTCCACCCAGAGCGACTCCTGCAACAAGTTCTTCCAGGAGAAGGAGGAGTTCTACGTCTACGCCAAGAGCGACGACGAGGGCTACCTGCTGTGCCTGAAGCCGAAGCGGTGAGGTCCGAGGCGGCCCGGGCCGCCTCCCTGGGTGCGCTGGACGCCGCCATCTCGGACTGTTTCGCCTGCCCGCGCCTGGTCGCCTGGCGCGAGGAGGTGGCCGCGACCAAGCGGGCCGCCTTCCGCGACCAGCACTACTGGGGCCGCCCGGTCCCGGGCTTCGGTGTCGCCGACCCCGAGATCGCCATCCTCGGCCTGGCTCCCGCGGCCCACGGCGGCAACCGCACCGGCCGCATCTTCACCGGCGACCGCTCGGGTGACGTGCTGTTCGCCGCCCTGCACCGCGCCGGCCTGGCCAACCAGCCCACCAGCGTCTCGGCCGACGACGGGCTGGCGCTGAACCACCTGCGGATCTTCGCCGCCGTCCGCTGCGCCCCGCCCGACAACAAGCCGCTGCCGTCCGAGCGGGACAACTGCGCGCCCTGGCTCCACCGCGAGCTCGAACTGATCCGTCCGACCCTCAAGGTCGTGGTCGCGCTCGGGGCTTTCGCCTGGCAGGCCTGGTGGCCGGCGATGACCGCGGTCTACGGGGTGCGGCCGCCGGTGCCCCGCCCGAAGTTCGGCCACGGCGCCAAGGTCAGCCAACCGGGTGTGCCTGATCTGCTCGGCTGCTTCCACGTCAGCCAGCAGAACACCTTCACCGGTAAGCTCACCCCGGCCATGCTCGACGACGTCTTCACCGAAGCGAAGCGGCTGGCCCGGATTTGAGCAGCATAGAGAAGGATCGATGATTTCCGCGGCGGTGCGACGCTGGTGGCCCCTGGCCGCCGTCCTCGTGCTGCTCTTCGGCACCGCCCTCGCCGCGACCCGGTCCGAGCCCCGCCTCGAGCAGATCGTCCGCGACGAGCCCACGGCCCAGGCGCCGCTGCTGCCCACCACGGTTCCGTCGGGCGTGCGCAGCGAGCCCCCGCCGCCCGAGCCCGCCCGTGGCCTGCCCGACTGGGTCAACACGGTGGCGCTGATCGTGCTCGGCCTGGTCGTCGCCGTCCTGCTCGGCCTGCTGATCTACACCTTGATCCGCGAGCGCCGCCGCCGCTCGGGCAAGAACGACCGCCGGCGCCGCAAGGCGAACGACCAGCCCCGTACGGCCGAGGAACTGGTCGCCGCGCTCGACGCCGGCCTGGAAGAGCTCTCCGACACCGACCGCGACCCGCGCCGCGCCGTGATCGCCTGCTGGGTGCGGCTGGAACAGGCGGCCGCCGCGGCCGGCACGCCCCGGCACCCCGGCGACAGCCCGACCGACCTGGTCGGCCGTCTCCTGAGCGAGCAGCAGGTCGACGCGCAGGTGCTGGCCGCGCTGCTCGACGTCTACCGCCAGGCTCGCTACGCCACCCACACGGTCGACGACCAGATGCGCCGCCAGGCCCGCTCGGCCCTGGAACGCCTGCGGGCCGACCTGGGCGCGGGGGTGCCGGCGTGACCGCCGGTCGGCTGCGGGCCGACATGGAGGTGGGCTCGGGCGGCCTCGAAGATCTTTTCGGTCAGCGCGAGGAACTGCTGGTCGCCGACGAGCCGGCCCCGGAACGCAAGCGGTCGTGGACGGCCTGGGCGCTGCGCAACCTGCTGCTGGTCGCGCTGGCCACGGTGGTCGTGGTCGCGGTCATGCGCTCGGCCGACCTCGACATCTCCGTCATCTTCGTCGTGTCCGCGCTGGCCGGTCTGCGGTTGATCCTGCTGGCGGTGGCCGAGGTCCGGTCGCCGCCGCGGCCGAAACGCTCGGATCGGCGCGGTGGCTCCGACGGCAGCATCGGCACCGATTCGCTGCGGGCGGCGGTGCGCCGCTGGGAGCAGAATCTCGACCGGGCCAACGCGGACGACGATCTGTACTCGCGTAACGTTCTGCCGGTGCTGGCCGAGCTCACCGACGAGCGGCTGCGGCTGCGCCACGGGATCACCCGGGCGTCCGACCCGCGGCGGGCCCGTCAGCTGCTCGGGGATCCGCTCTGGGCGGTGCTGCACGATCGCGGCCGGCGCATGCCGAAGGCGCGTGACCTCGAGTCCTACGTGGACGTGTTGGAACGACTGTGAGAAAGGTGCCGTGGTGACGGAGACCGGCGTGCAGGCCCTCCCCCCGTACGAGGTGGGAAGGTTGGCCGGCGCTGTCCTGGACTCGGTGGGCAGCGTCGTGGTCGGCAAGCGCGACTCGCTGGAGCTGGTGCTGGCGGGCATCCTGGCCGGCGGTCACGTGCTGCTGGAAGACCTGCCCGGCCTCGGCAAGACGCTGACCGCGCGCTGTTTCGCGCAGTCGCTCGGCCTCGACTTCCGCCGCCTGCAGTTCACCCCCGACCTGCTGCCGGCCGACGTCACCGGCTCGTTCCTCTACGACCAGCGCAAGGGCGACTTCGCGTTCCGGGCCGGCCCGGTCTTCACCAACATGCTGCTGGCCGACGAGATCAACCGGACGCCGCCCAAGACCCAGGCCGCGCTGCTCGAGGCCATGCAGGAGAAGCAGGTCTCGGTCGAGGGTGTCACCTACCGCCTCGACCCACCCTTCCACGTTCTCGCCACGGCCAACCCCATCGAGTACGAGGGCACGTACCCGCTGCCCGAGGCCCAGCTCGACCGGTTCCTGCTGCGCGTGTCGTTCGGTTACCCGACCGCCGAGGAGGAGTGGGACGTGCTGCAGCGCCGCATGTCCCGCCGCCAGGAGGAGGCTTTCCTCCAGCCGGTGGTCGACGCCGCCACCCTCCAGTCGATGCAGTCCGCGCTCGAGGCGATCACGGTCGAAGACTCGATCGGCCGCTATATCGTGTCGCTGACCGCGGCCACCCGCGAACACGCGTCGGTGCTGGTCGGCTCGTCCCCGCGTGGCTCGCTCGCCCTGCTGCTGCTGGCCCGGGCGCGGGCCGCCATGGCCGGCCGTGACTTCGTCGTCCCCGAAGACGTCAAGGACGTGGCCGTGCCCGCCCTGGCCCACCGCATCACGCTGCGGCCCGAGATGTGGCTGCGTCGCGTCGACCCGGCCTTCGTGGTCGACGAGGTGCTGCAAAATACCCCGGCCCCGGCCAGCGGCGCCCTGCCCACCTACGCGACGGGGTACACCGCGACGTGACGGTTCCGGAGCCGCTGCTGCGCCGCGCCGTGCCGCCGGCCACCTCGGGCGATCTGGGTTTCGGCCCGGCCTGGGCGCCGACCCGCGCGCTCGGTCGTGCCGTGCTGCTCACCGGCCTGTTGCTCGTGCTCGGGGTCGCGCTCGGCCGGGTCGACCTGGTGCTGCTGGCCGCCCCGTTTGCGATCGGCGCCGCCATCCACCTGCGCCGGATGCCCCGCTCGGCCCCCGAGCTCTCGGTCGCGGCCGACGAGGAACTGCTGGTCGAGGGCGGCCAGGTGCAGGCCTCGGTGACCGTCACCAACCCCGACCTCATCCCGTACGACCTGGTGGTCGTCCGCACCCGCACGTCGCGCTGGCTCAAGCTGGAACACGCGGACCGGCCGTTCGCCCTGACCGTGGCGGCCGACGGCTGGGCCGCGGTCGACCTGCCCGGCGACGCCCTGCGCTGGGGCCGGCAGGATGTCGGTCCCGCCGCCGCGCGGGTCGCCGCCTGCGGTGGCCTGCTCGCCTGCCGCCCGGTGGTCACGCCCGCCCACAGCGTTCGGGTCTATCCGGTGACCGAGCCGTTCAACGCGATCGAGGCCATGCCCGCCGCCGCCGGCCTGGTCGGCGCCCACCGTTCGCGCCGCATGGGGGAGGGCGGAGAGCTTGCGGGTGTACGCCCGTTCGCGCCGGGCGACCGTCTGCGGCGCATCGACTGGCGGGTGTCCCTGCGGACGCGCGACCTGCACGTAGCGTCCACCCTCTCCGATCGTGACGCCGAAGTGGTGCTGCTCCTCGACGTACTCGGGGAAGTGGGTCTGTCCGGAGGAGTCGGCGGCAGCGCGTCGGTGCTCGACACCACGGTGCGCGCCTCGGCCGCCATCGCCGAGCACTATCTGCAGCGTGGCGACCGGGTGTCACTGCTGGAATACGGCGCGGCGGCCCGTCGTCTGCGCCCGGCCACTGGCCGCCGGCAATACCTGATCGTGCTGGAGTGGCTGCTCGACGTGCGGCCCGACCCGATGGACTCCGAGGGTGACTTCGGTGCGCACCACGTGTCCTCCGACGCGCTGGTCGTGGTGCTCACCCCGTTGATCGACCCGCGGGCGGCCGACATGCTGGCCTCGCTGGCCCAGTCCGGCCGTTACGTGGTCGCGGTCGACACCCTGCCCGCGAAGGCCGCCCCCGACGTGCGCAGCCCATGGACGCCGCTGGCCACCCGGCTGTGGCGCCTCGAGCGCGAGAACGTGCTGGGCCGGCTGCGGGAACACGGCGTCCCGGTGGTCGAGTGGGCCGGCGCGGGCAGCCTCGACCTGGTCCTGCGCGACGTCTCCCGGCTCGCCTCGGCACCCCGGGGGCGCTGATGCTCGAGATGATCACGCGGCGGTTCGGCGGCGCCCGGCGCACCCTGTCCCGCGCGACCGTGCTGCCGTTCCTGGTGCGCTGCGCGATCGGCGTGTGCGGCCTGGTCGCGGTGTCGGTGGCGTGGCCGTCGGGGCTGTTCGGCACCCAATACTTCGTACCGCTGGCCGTTGTCGCTCTTTATCCCGCATTCGCTCCGCGGGGCCGGGGCGCGACGTTTGCCGCATTGGTCGTGATCGGTGGCTGGCTGCTCGACACCGCGTTCTATGACTCCGAGGTCTCGCTGTGGCGGGTATTGACCATCGCCGCCGCGCTCTATCTGGGTCATTCGCTCACGGCATTGGCGGCCGTGCTCCCGTCCGACGCGGTGGTGAATTTCGACGTCGTGGGCCTGTGGCTGGCCCGGGCATTAGCCGTGATCCTCATCTCGGCCGTACTCACCGTGTTCGCGCTGGGACTCGCCGCTCAACTCGCGGGCGGCCCGTTCCTGGTGGCCACAGTGGTCGGTCTGGCCGGCGCCGCAGGTGCCACGCTGCTCATAGCACGCCTTGTTCATAGGCCGTGAAATATGCCTGCAATTTGTGTGTCACAGCACTTGACAAATCGATTTGTTGTACGTCACACCAGGAGGCGCGGGGGCCCTTCGGCGCGCGAGAATGGCTCATGTGAATCCGCAGCGCATCGTCGTCGTAGGTGCAGGGCACGTCGGTCTTTACGCCGCCCTGCGTCTGTCGAAGAAGCTCAACCGGCGCCGGGCCGAGATCGTTGTCATCGACCCGCAGCCGCACATGACGTACCAGCCGTTCCTCCCCGAGGCGGCGGCCGGCAACATCTCCCCGCGGCACAGCGTCGTGCCGCTCCGCCGCGAGCTCAAGAAGTGTCGCGTGGTGTCCGGCGAGGTCACCAAGGTGGAGCACGCACGCAAGACGGTGACCATCCAGCCCATCGAGGGCCCGGCCACCGAGTTGAGCTACGACCACATCATCGTGGCGCCGGGTTCCGTCTCGCGTACGCTGCCGATCCCCGGCCTGAGCGAGCGCGGCATCGGCCTCAAGACCATCGGTGAGGCCACCTACCTGCGCAACCACATCCTCGACCAGCTCGACGTCGCGGCCGTCACGCCCGACCCCGAGCTGCGCAAGGCGGCGCTGACCTTCGTCTTCGTCGGCGGCGGGTTCGCCGGCATCGAGGCGCTGGCCGAGATGGAAGACGTCGTCCGCGACGCCCTGAAGTACTACCCCGAGCTGGACAAGAACGAGCTCAAGTTCGTCCTGGTCGAGGCGACCAACCGCATCCTGCCCGAGGTCGGCCCCAAGATGGGCGCCTACGCGGCCCGCGAGCTGGCCAAGCGCGGCATCTCGCTGCGCCTCGACACCTTCCTCAACTCGTGCGTCGACGGCGAGATCGTGCTCTCCGACGGCGACACGTTCCGGGCCGAGACCCTGGTGTGGACGGCCGGCGTCAAGCCGTCGCCGATGCTCGACCACACCGACCTGCCCCGCGGCCCCAAGGGCCACGTCAACTGCCTGCCCACGCTGCAGGTGGCCGACAGCGACGGCAACGTGCTCGAGGGCGCGTGGAGCGCGGGCGACAGCGCCCAGGTTCCCGACCTGACCAACCCCGGCGGCTGGTGCTCGCCGAGCGCCCAGCACGCGGTCCGCCAGGCCCGGGTGCTGGCCGACAACATCCGGCAGGTCGTCCTCGGGGGCGAGCCCAAGGAATACAAGCACAAGTACATCGGCAGCGTCGCCGGCCTCGGCCTCGGCAAGGGTGTCGCGCACGTCTACGGCATCAAGGTCAAGGGCTGGCCGGCGTGGTTCATGCACCGCACCTACCACGTGAGCCACATCCCGTCGTTCCACCGCAAGGCCCGGGTGGTCGCCGACTGGACGCTCGCCATGCTGTTCAAGCGCGAGACGATCGCCCTCGGCCAGCTGCACTCCCCGCGCGAGGAGTTCACCGAGGTGACCCCGCCGGTGCAGCGCCCCGCCGAGCGCCCGAAGGTGGACGCCTAGTCCCGCCTGCCCCAGTGGTTCTGCGGTCCGGTGAGTGACTGAACGTGGAGGCCGGTCCCGCTTGCCCCAGTGGTTCTGCGGTCCGGTGAGTGACTGAACGTGGAGGCCGGGTCCCGCTTGGGCGGGGTCCTCTGTCCGGGCTCGGACGTATACGGTGTCCTAGGGCGTTTCCGAGGTAGCAACGGGAACGTCCTGGGCCCGCCCGGGTGGTGGAACGGCAGACACGGCCGCCTTAAAAGCGGCTGCCTCACGAAGGCGTGCGGGTTCGAGACCCGCCCCGGGCACCGCGCAGTCCCCCCACGTCCCGGCCGTGGCATTTCGACGGTTTTACATTCAGCCTGTTCACAGCATTCCGAGGCTTTCCTGATCAGCTCGCTCCCGTACCCTGGAACGGCACGCCAAACGTGCCTCAACCTCAAAGGGAGGCTGGACACAGTGAAGACTTCCAACCCGGTGCTCTCGCGCCTCGGCCAGGCGGCCGAGCGGGAGCGTACGGCCGGGTACGGGGCTTACGGCCCCGCCGGTGCCGCCCCGGGTTACGGTCAGCCGTATCCCGGCGCGTCGGATTACCCCGCCGCTCCGCCCGCCGTCCAGCCCATGACGGTCGACGACGTCGTCGTCAAGACGGTCACGCTGCTCGGCATCACCGGCGTCTCCGCGGTGGTCGCGTGGAACGTGATCCCCGAGGCCCTGACCGGTGCCGCCTGGATCGGCGCCGCGGTCATCGGCCTCGTGCTCGGTCTCGTGATCTCGTTCATGCGCATGGCCAACCCGGCGCTCATCGTGGGCTACGCGGTGGTCGAGGGCGTCTTCGTCGGCATGGCCTCCAAGGTCTTCTCGGTCATCGCCGGCTATCAGGGCGTCGTGCTGCAGGCAGTGATCGCCACCTTCGGCGTGTTCTTCCTGACGGCCTTCCTCTACAAGGCCAAGGTCATCCGGGCCACGCCGAAGTTCCAGCGCGGCATGATCATCGTGATGGGCGGCCTGTTCGCCGTCATGCTGATCAACATCGTGCTGAGCCTGTTCGGCTTCAACACCGGCCTGCGTGACAACGGTCCGCTGGGCTACATCTTCAGCATCGTCTGCATCGTGGTCGCCGCGCTCAGCTTCATCCTCAGCTTCAACGAGGTCGAAGAGGGCGTGCGGGCGGGCCTGCCGGCGCGTTACTCCTGGGTCGCCGCGTTCGGCATCCTGGTCAGCCTGGTCTGGCTCTACCTCGAAATCCTGCGCCTGCTGAGCTTCCTGCAGGGCGGCGACGACTAGCACCGCCGAAGATCAAAGACGCCCGGGCCCCCGTACGGTGGTCCGGGCGTTTCTTTTAGCCTGTTCGGGTGACCGACTTCGCGACGTCGATCGACCGGCTGCTCAACCAGATCCGCGTGTGGGAGCAGCCGCGCTGGAACCAGGACGAGCGCGCCGACCGTACGTACGCTTTGGTGCAGCTCCTGGCCGACCTCGGAGCCGACGCCGAGGGCCGCCCGCGCCGCCCGGTGCCGCGTGAGCACGACATGATCCTGCCCGACCAGGTGCGCGTGCTGGCCGACGACCTGCTCGCGGCCGAGGTCCCAGCCGAGGTGATGGCCGAGGCGGCCGCCGCCGTGGACGACCTGCGAGCGGCGATCAACAAATAAATCCGCCGAGCCCGGCCGCTCGTGGCAGACCGGACCCGGCGGTGAACCGAGAGGTCGGAGCGTCAGCTGAGGCGCTCCAGGACCATCGCCATGCCCTGACCGCCGCCGACGCACATCGTCTCGAGGCCGATGCTCTTGTCGTGCCAGTCCAGGGCGTTGAGCAGGGTGCCGGTGATGCGGGCGCCGGTCGAGCCGAACGGGTGGCCGACGGCGATCGCACCGCCGTTGACGTTCAGCTTCTCGATCGGAATGCCCAGGTCGCGGTACGACGGGATGACCTGCGCGGCGAACGCCTCGTTGATCTCGACCAGGTCGACGTCGTCGATCGTCATGCCGGCCCGCTTGAGCGCCTGCCGCGACGCCTCGACCGGGCCCAGGCCCATGATCTCGGGGCTGAGCGCGGTGACGCCGGTCGAGATGATCCGGGCCAGCGGCGTGATGCCCAGCTCACGGGCCTTGGTGTCGCTCATGATGACCACGGCCGCGGCGCCGTCGTTGAGCGGGCAGCAGTTTCCGGCGGTGACCCGGCCGTCGGGGCGGAACACCGGCTTGAGCTGCGACACCGCCTCGAGCGTGACCCCCGCGCGGGGGCCGTCGTCCTGTGACACGACCGTGCCGTCGGGCAGCGTCACCGGGGTGATCTCGCGCTCCCAGAAGCCGTCGGCGATCGCCTTCTCGGCCAGGTTCTGACTGCGTACGCCGAACTCGTCCATGTCCTGCCGGGAGACGCCCTTGATCTGGGCGAGGTTTTCCGCCGTCTGTCCCATCGCGATGTAGACGTCCGGAATCTGACCGTCCTCGCGGGGGTCGTGCCACGTGCGGCCGCCCTCGGCGTACGACTTCGTACGGGCCCGGGCCTCGTCGAACTTCGGGTTCTCCCAGCCGCCGCCCAGCTGGGCCTGCAGGGCTGACGGCAGACCGTCGGAACTGCCTCGTGCGTACCGGGAAACCGTCTCGACGCCCGCCGAGAGGAAGATGTCGCCCTCGCCGGCCTTGATGGCGTGGAACGCCATACGGGTGGTCTGCAGCGAGGACGAGCAGTAGCGCGTGACCGTCGCGCCGGGCAGGCCGTCCAGCCCGAGCTGGGTGGCGACCACGCGGGCCATGTTGAAGCCCTGCTCACCGCCGGGCAGCCCGCAACCGAGGTAGAGGTCTTCGATCAGGGTGCGGTCGAGCTGCGGCACCTTGCTCAGCGCGGCGTCGATGATGGTGGTGGCCAGGTCGTCGGGACGCAGGTCCCGCAGTGAACCCTTGGCTGCGCGGCCGATCGGGGATCGGGCAGTGGCGACGATGACAGCTTCCGGCATGCGCCCAATTTAACTCGCGAGTAACTTAGCCGGAAGTACAAATTCGTCACACAGCAGGCATGTTCGACTACCGATCCGTCATTGCTCTCAGCCGGCCGGTGTCATCGCGGCCTTCACCACGGCCGGGTAGAGCGCGTGGGCCCACACCCGGTAACCGTCGGCCGAGGGGTGGAAGCCGTCGTAACAGAGGGTGCCGGCGTCGGCCCGGAACACCGCGCCCGTCTCGTCACCCAGGTCGACCACGGCCCCGCCGGCGGCGGTCACGGCCTTGGCCTGAGCCTTCGCCATCCGGCGGCCCATCACGCCGGCGACCTGGCGCAGCGGCGGCGCGATGGCCCGCAGGGCGCCCAGGTCGGGGCAGGTGCCGACCACGACCCGCACGCCCGCGTCGCGCAACCGGCGCACGGCCGTGCCCAGCTGGGCCGCCGACTCCTCGGGGCTGCGCAGGCTGGTGGCGTCGTGCGCGCCGATCAGCACCACGGCCACGTCGGGCCGGTCGCCGAGCAGCGCCCGCGCCACCTGGGTGGCCAGGTCGGAGGAGCGGGAACCGGCGACGCCCACGCTGGAGAGCAGCACGTGGCGCTCGCCGGTCTCGGCGCTGCCCTCGGCCAGCAGCCGGGCCAGGTGACCGCCCACGGTCTCGCTCAGCCACTCCACGCCCACGCCGATCGCGGCCGAGTCGCCCAGCAGCACCAGGCGCAGCGGCGGCGCCGAGACCGGACCCATCGACGTGCGCAGGGCCAGTCCCATGGTCGGCTTCGCGTAGCGCCGGGCCTTCGCGGCCAGCACCTCACCGATCAGCAGGGCGGCCCCGCCCACCGCGCCGGCGAGCAGTCCGGTGGCGGCCGCCTTGCCGATCCGTGCGTTCAGCCCCGCCATGATGCTCGCCTCCCTGCGCCACGATGCATGACTAGTGATCCTCTGGGGTCCACCCTACGGCGCTCGAAGCCGAGCGGCCGCTGGGAACGGTCGGGGACTCCACCGTCGGCGACGTCGCCGCGCGGTGACCGAACCAGGTGCGCGGTTCGCCGAACCACGGATGCCGGCGCAGCACCGCCCACCGGCCCGCGGCGCTGACCTCAGTGCCCGGCGCCTGGACCGCCTCCTGCGCGGCCTGCTCCAGATTGCGTACCCCGTCGGCGGCCGGTAGAACCGTGCGGTCGTCCTCGCCGAGCACGGCCATCAGGGTCGGCATCACCACGGCGGCGGCCCTCGCGTAGCCCTCGGTGGACGGGTGGAAGCGGTCGGCGCCGAACATGCGGAGCGGGTCGGCCTCGAACATGGGCCCGAGCAGGCCACCGATCGACACCGTACGGCCGCCGGCCTCGACCACCGCCACGGTCTGCGCGGCCGCCAGGTCACGGCTCCACTTGCGGGCCAGCCAGCGCAGCGGCGGCTTGATCGGCTGGATGGCGCCGATGTCGGGGCACGTGCCGACGACGACCTTGCAGCCGGCGTCGCGCAGACGGCGCACGGCCTCGCCCAGATGGCGGACGGCGCCGGCCCGGTCCGACACGTGGGTCACGTCGTTGCCGCCGATCAGGATGACGGCGACGTCCGGCTCGTATTCCAGGGCGGCGTCCACCTGATAGGGCAGGCCGGACGACATCGACCCGACCACGGCCAGGCGATGCAGGCGTACGGGCCGGTGCAGTCGCCGCGACACGCCGGTGGCCAGCAGCGCTCCCGGCGTCTCGCGGGGACGGTGCACGCCGTACCCGGCGGCGGTCGAGTCACCCAGAATGACCATGCTGATCGCCTTGCCGCCGAACTTCCCGCCATAGAGGCCGTCGCCCCGCGGGGGTGGCGCCTCAGCCATCGGGATGATCCGGCGCGCCTTCGCAGCCTGCCTCAGCAGCAGGCCCGCCGAAACGGCGGTCACCGTGGCCAAGGCGCCCGTCACGCCGCCGAGAATCTGACCGGCCAGTTTGATCCGGCGTCGGTCCTCCGCGGTGATCTGAATGGTGCTCACAGGCTCCCTCGCTGTCGCTCGACCCGGGCTCATGCCCGGTCCTCGAAGTTCAGACTCCGCCTTCGAAGATCAAAAACGGTCTCGAAGATCAGAAGCCGGCAGGGAATTCGAGGCTATCGCGCGGCGGCGAGAGGCAATCATGGCGCGTTCAAGTCATGCTGGAGTGACCGGAAGGAGAACAGCATGGCGAAGACGCTGAAACGGACGGCGGCGTTCACCGCGCTGGCCAAGTCCCTCGTGGCGGGGGCCCGCGGCGGGCCCTCCCTGTCCACCCGCATCGCGGCGATCCCGCGCATGATGAAAGCGACCACCCGCGGTCAGTACGACGGCGGGATGCGCCTGGCCATGATGGCGGCGGCCACGGCGTACGTACTCTCCCCGATCGACGTCATCCCCGAGGCGTTCCTGCTGGTCGTCGGGCTGGCCGACGACGCCGTGATGGTCGCCTGGCTGGCCGGCTCGGTGCTGGCCGAAACGGAGCGCTTCCTGGAGTGGGAGAGGGGCCAGGACAGGATCGTCGTACCCTAAGACGTGCGCTACTACGACAACGTCGTCGACATCATCGGGGACACCCCCCTGGTCAAGCTGAACAAGGTCACCGAGGGCATCAGCGCCACGGTGCTGGCCAAGGTCGAATACTTCAATCCCGGTGGCTCGGTCAAAGACCGGATCGCCCTGCGGATGGTGCTCGACGCCGAACAGGCCGGCCTGCTGAAGCCCGGTGGCACCATCGTCGAGCCGACCAGCGGCAACACCGGGGTCGGCCTCGCGCTGGTGGCCCAGCAACGCGGCTACAAGTGCATCTTCGTCTGCCCCGACAAGGTCAGCGAGGACAAGCGGAACGTCCTCAAGGCGTACGGGGCCGATGTGGTCGTCTGCCCCACCGCGGTCGCCCCGGAAGACCCCCGCTCCTATTACAACGTCTCCGACCGTCTCGCCCGTGAAGTGCCCGGCGCGTGGAAGCCCGACCAGTACAGCAACCCCGCCAACCCGCGCTCCCACTACGAGGAGACCGGTCCCGAGCTGTGGAAACAGACCGACGGCCGGATCACGCACTTCGTCGCGGGCGTCGGCACCGGCGGCACGATCACCGGCGTCGGGCGCTATCTGAAAGAACAGGGTTCCGTACGCGTCGTGGGCGCCGACCCCGAGGGCTCGGTCTACTCCGGTGGCACCGGGCGTCCCTACCTGGTCGAGGGCGTGGGTGAGGACTTCTGGCCCACCACGTACGACCGGGAGATCTGCGACGAGATCATCGAGGTCTCCGACTCGGACTCGTTCGAGATGACCCGACGCCTCGCCCGCGAGGAAGGCCTGCTGGTCGGCGGCTCGTGCGGCATGGCCGTGGTGGCCGCGCTCGAGGTGGCCCGCCGCGCCGCCGCCGGAGACGTGGTCGTGGTCCTGCTCCCCGACGGCGGCCGGGGCTACCTGTCCAAGATCTTCAACGACGACTGGATGGCCCGTTACGGCTTCCTCCGTACGCTCGACGGCGCCCCCACGGTGGCCGACGCGCTGGAGGGCAAGGGCGGCACGATGCCGCCGCTGATCCACGTCCACCCCACCGAGACGGTCCGCGACGCGATCGACTACATGCGCGAGTACGGCGTCTCCCAGCTGCCCGTGCTCAAGGCCGAGCCCCCGGTCGTCACCGGCGAGGTGGCCGGTTCGATCGCGGAGAAGGCCCTGCTGGACGCGCTGTTCACGGGCCAGGCCCACCTGCACGACACGATAGAGCGCCACATGGGAGAGCCGCTCCCGATGATCGGCGGAGGCCAGCCGGTGAGCGAGGCGGTGGCGCTGCTGGAGAAGTCCGACGCCGCGATGGTCCTGGTCGACGGCAAGCCGGCGGGTGTGCTGACCCGGCAGGACCTCCTGGTGCACCTCTCGTAGTTCCGCTTTGTTGTTCTTCCCGGGCCGGCGCAGCTGTCAGTTGTGCCGGCCCTTTTCGTTCCGATCGCCGCACCCCCACCCATCATCGCGAGTCACCTTTAAGTCCGTTTCGTCCCCTCAACTTCCCCGGCCCACCCGACCAGGGGGCCTCCACCCTAAAACAGTGCGACCCGCGCCCGACCTGCTTGTCCACAGGCCCCCACGGAGGCGTTTCCGGGTTATCCACAGAGCTGGGATCGAGGAAGACGCGGCGGGCTCGGGGGCCTAGGTTGGGCTGGTGACATCGAAGCTGCGCCGACTGCTCGTTCTACCCCTGGTGGCTGCGGCCGCTGCCGTGCTCCTGGCGGGGCCGGCCGTGGCCCAGGCGCCCGAGAGGCTCGCCACCCAGGTCACCGATCAGGCCGGGGTGCTCAACAACCGGGGTGCGGTCGACACGGCGCTCACCGACCTGCAGGACAAGACCGGCATCCAGCTGTTCGTGGTCATGGTCGAGTCGTTCGACGGCACCCCGGCGCAGCAGTGGACCGACGAGACGGCCCGCCTCAGCGACCTCGGCGACCGCGACGCGCTGCTGGCGGTGGCGGTCGGCGACCGGGCGTACGCATATTCGTTCCCCGACGACTCCCGACTGAGCCAGGGCGAGCTGGCCGACGTCGCCGAGAAGAACATCGAGCCCGCGCTGAGCCGGAACGACTGGTCGGGCGCGGTGATCGCCGGGGCCGAGGGCTATGCCGATGCGGCGAGTCCCGGCGGCTTCGGCTGGGTGTGGCTCGTCATCGTGCTGGTCGTGATCGTGGCGGTCGCGTGGTTCTGGCTCAAGCGACGGCGCCGGCCCGCCCCGGCCGGCGCTCCCGCGGGGCCGCCGGCGCCGGTCGGACCCAGCCTCGACGAGCTGACCAACCAGGCGAACGCGTTGCTGATCGAGCTCGACGACGATCTGCGGGCCGGCGAGCGGGAGCTGGGGCTGGCGGCCGCGCAGTACGGCAGTGCGGCGACGGCGCCGTTCCAGGCCGCGTTGGAGTCGTCCCGGCGTGACGTGGCCGAGGCCTTCCGGCTGCGCATGACCCTCGACGAGGAGCCCGCGCCCGACGAGCCCCGGCGTCGCGAGACACTGACAAAGATCATCGAGCTTTGCCGTACGGCGGACGACCGGCTCGACGCCGAATCCGAGGCGTTCGACCGGCTGCGTGACCTGGAGGGTCGCGCCGCCGAAGCCGCCGACGAGATCGACAAGCGGAGGGCCGCCGTCGAGGCCGCGCTGCCGGCGACCGAGGCCACCGCCCAGCAGGTGCTCACCGCCTGGTCCGGCCGCGGGGTAACCGCGATAGCCACCAACGTGGACCAGGCCCGTGAACGGTTGTCCTTCGCGGCCTCCGCCCTGGGAACGGCCCGCGAGGCCCTTGCCGACGCGAACGCGGGCGGCAGTGATGGCGCTGCGGCCGCTAGTAGCCCGGCGGGCGGTTCTGCTGGCGGCGCGGGCGAGTCTGCTGGCGGTGTGTCGGGCGGCTCTGCTGGTGGCGCGGTCGGCGGTTCTGCTGGCGGTGGCGCTGTGCCGGGTGGGGATCGGGCCGAGGCGGCTCTCGCTGTGCGGGCCGCGGAGCAGGCGGTGGATCAGGCTGAGCAGCTGGTGGTGGCCGTCGAGCGGACGGCTTCCGACCTGCCGGGGGCGCGCGCCGCGGCCGAGGCGTTGATCGTCGAGATCACCGGGGAGATCGCCGCGGGGCGGGCCGCGATGCTGGCGGGCGGGGCGGCTCCGGCGGGGCTGGCGTCGGCGATCTCGGGTGGAGAGCAGGCGCTGGCCGAGGTCACGACGGCGCTGGCGGTGTCCCGGCCCGATCCGGTCGAGGCGGTGGCGAAGCTGCAGGCAGCCGACGCCGCCCTCGACGCGGCCCTGGCCGAGGCGCGCGACGTGGCCGAGCGGCTGGCGCACGATCGTGGGCTGCTGGCCCAGGAACTGCCGGTGGCGCGAGCCGAGGTGGCCGCGACCAACGACTTCATCACCACCCGTCGGGGCGCGGTCGACTCCGGTGCGCGGGCGACGCTGTCCGAGGCGTTGCGGCATCTGTCGGTGGCCGAGAGCCTGGCCGGCACCGACCCGGCGGCTGCTCTGGCCGAGGCCCGCCAGGCGCGCCGTCTCGCGGCGAACGCGGGCCAGGCCGCCCGGCTCGATGTGCAGCGCTGGGGAGGCGGCGGGTCCGGCTGGGGCGGCGGTCCGGGGCAGTCGGGCGGCTTCGACGCGGGCGCGTTCGCCGGCGCGGTGCTGGGCGGCATCCTGTCCGGCGGCGGACATTCCCGCGGTGGCGGCTATCGCGGCGGCGGCTTTGGGGGCAGCGGCTCACGGGGTCGTCGCACGTCCGGCGGTGGTGGTGGCGGCGGTCGGAGGGGAGGCGGCGGCCGTTTCTGACGGACGAGCTGAGTTCGCGCGGAACCGAGATTGGCGGCCGTGCACAAGAGGGGCGAACCGGGCGGGCTGTGGCTGCTGGTGGGCGTCAAGCGGCGTGGGGACGCGGGTCCGCTACCTCGATCACGCGGGTCGTGGGAGCGGCGTCGCCCAGGGTGGTTCGCAGGGACTGGCGGTCGGGGTCCTGCATGAAGGACTCGTAGCCGGCTCGGGAGTCGAAGCGGATCACGTGGACCTCGGAAGTGGCGTCTGTGCTCGGTAGGCGTTGCTCGAGCGCGCCGCCGTGGCGGGGGAGCAGGGCCAGCACAGCGTCCTCGTATCGCTTGCCCTCGGCGGGGTGCGTGGGGGCGAAGTCCACTATGGCCACGAGCAGGAGGCTTCCCGCCTCGCCGGGAGCGATCATGCGATGGAGTATGGCAGGGCCGCGTGGCCGGTGCGGCGAGGCGGGACGGTCGGTCGAGTTCGGCGGGGGACGGTTGCCGGTCGGTCACGGCGGCGACAGGCGGGGCGATCAGTTGAGTTCGGACAGGGACGGTCAACCGGTCGACCAGGACGGCGGCCGGCGGATGGTCAGTCGAGTTCGGCGGGGACGGTTACGACGTCTACCAGGGCGTTCTTGCGTAGCAGGGTGATCGGGAGGTTGGTGCCGATCGCGGGGCCCAACATCAAGCGCTGCAACGCCTGGACGCTCTGGGTGGACTGGCCGCCGGCCGTGATGAGGATGTCGCCCAAGTAGATGCCGGCGGCTCCGGCGGGGCTTCCGGGGACGACCTCGACCACGCGCAGGCCCAGCTTCTGGCCCAGCCGCTCGGCCAGCGCGGGCGGCAGGGGAGCGGGGACGCCGGCCACGCCCAGCCAGGCCCGGCGGACGCGGCCGTTGGCCACCAGGTCGCCGATGATCGCGCGGGTGGTGGAGTTGATCGGGACGGCCAGGCCCAGGCCGTAACCGGCGACGGCGGTGTTGATGCCGACCACCGTTCCGGTCGAGTCGGCCAGGGCGCCGCCGGAGTTTCCCGGGTTGAGGGCCGCGTCGGTCTGGATGACGCTGTCGATGATGCGGATGCGGCGGCCGTCGCGGGCCGGGAGTGAGCGGCCCAGGCCCGAGACGACGCCGGCCGTGACCGAGCCGGCCAGGCCCATCGGGTTGCCCACGGCCACGACCAGCTGGCCGATCTTGAGGTCGTCGGCGTTGCCCAGCGGGGCGGCGGGTGCGCCCGGATGGTGCACGCGCACGACGGCCAGGTCGGAAAGGGGGTCCGCCCCGACCACGTCGAAGCGGGTTTCGGTGCCGTCGGCGAAGTCGGCCGTGCCGCCGTTCGCCCCGGCGACCACGTGGGCGTTGGTCAGAAGAAAACCGTCGTCGGTGAAGGTGACCGCCGAGCCGGCGCCCTGGCCGCGCGAACTCCGCACGGAAAGGGCCGCGACCGACGGCAGGAGCTTGGTGGCGACGCCGGTCACCACACGGCTGTAGGCATCGAGTGCCCCGGAATCGACACCCGTGTGTTCGGTATCCATGAGTGCTTCAACACGCCCCCGACCGGCCTCGATGCCCGCCCACCGTCCGCCCACGGCGAACATCGCGAGCTCGACGTAAAAGGCGTAAACCGCGTAGAAGCTCCACATCGGGCGGACACCGTAAAGGCCTGGGAACGCAGACGTGTGCAAATGCCGCGACACCAGGTCGTCACTCTGGGTCGCGTTAATCGCACAGAAAGTCCGACCGGAGGATGGTGCCCCGCGGTTGTATGGGTCGTGACGGACGACCCGACCGACACCCGAAACGCCGACGGAGGGGTAAGGGAAATGGTCATCGCCGACCAGTCGATGCCGACCGAGATGCTGGCCGAGATGCCGAACGAGTTGCTGGCCGAGATGCCGAACGAGATCGTGGACCGCCTGTTGTGGCGGGATGCCCAGCAGATGCTCGGGCGGCATGCGGAGCCGGACGAGGACGGTTCGTGTGTCTGGTGTGGATGGCGCTGGCCGTGTGCACCGCGGCGGCTCGCCGAACGGGCCGACGCCGCCTCCCGCCGGCCCTGGCGGGAAGCGTGGACCATCCGTCACGACCTCAACAGCATCAGGGCCATGCCGGGGTTGCGGGCGGGGCACGACGACCGCCGTACGCCGAACCGCGGCTACTTCGACTAGACAACTCCATCGAGCCACCGACGTCGCCCGTCAGCTTGACCTCCCCCGGCAGGCCATGGCTACCCGGCCCGGGATGACGTCGTCCGGCGGTGAGTTCCGCTGCGCCCCGCCAGCGTCGCGACCTCCCCGCCTCAGGACCCGCCCTTGAATCGGACAGGACCGGCACGCCTCCGTCGGTCCAGCGTCTCCGGCCAGACGCGCCCCCGGTTCGGGCGGGACGGTTGGCGGGAGCGTGGGACCACAGGTTCCCCCGTTCCACATCGGCCCCACGCTCCCGCCCAGCCAACCCGAATGCCCGCCCCCACCCGCCCGCGAGCGAGAAATCAACCGCGGTAACACCAGGTCAGCCGTGGTAAGAACCAGGCCGGCCGCGTTGAGTGCGAGAGCCGACCGCGCCGGGAGAAAGTCCAGGCAGAGAGCCGGTGAGAGCAAGCCGATGGAAGAAACCGGCGCGCCCGCCCCGGCAAGACCGGGCGCGCCGATTCAAGGTCGATGCGCCGGCCGTGACAGCGGACACGCATCATCCACAAACGGACGATCCCGGATCGTGGCGGCCTGGGCGGCGTCCGTAGTTAGGGTAGGCTAACCAAAGCTTGAGCGCCGGTCAACGTCCGCGTGTAACGGAGTTGATCGACCGGCTCACCGTTCACCGGCTCGCGCCGGGTCGCGCCGTCGAGCGTCCAGCCCCCGGCCTCATAGAACTTGCGCGCCCGCGTGTTGGCGGCCAGCACCCACAGCACGGCCCGCGGCTCCCCGAACGACGCCAGCGCCGACAACGCATCCACCATCAGCAGCCGCCCCACCCCGGTCCCGACCAGCGACGGCAGCACGTGGATGGCGTACAGCTCGGTGGCTCCCGGCGTCTCCGACAGCCCGACATAGGTGAAGCCGACAACGGCCGAAGCGGAAACCGCGACCGTCATCCGATGCGTCTCCCGCTCCCAGCGATACCGCTCGCTCCACCACTCCCCGAAGGCCTCAGCGGTGCGCAGCTCCAGCGTCGCCGCCGGCAGAATGCCCGCATAGGCCGCCACCCGGGAGCTCTGATGCACCGCCCCCACGGCGACAAGGTCAGATTCCGATGCCGTACGCAGGGAGACGTCCATCAGGCGACGGTAACCTCCCGCCGCGGGGGCACGGGGACCCGCCCGAGGTCGGCACCGACCACGATCTCGCCGTCGAACGAGGCCCGCGCCTCGTCGAGGAACCGCGACGCGTCCTGATAGCGCTGCGAGAAATGGGTCAACACCAGTTTCCGTACGCCGGAGGCCCGCGCCACCTCGCCCGCCTGCGCTGCCGTCAGATGCCCCACCTGCTCGGCCATGTCGGCGTCCTCGGTGAGGAAGGTCGACTCGATGACGAGCAGGTCGACCCCGGCCGCCAGCGCGTAGACGTTGTCGCACAGCCCGGTGTCCATGATGAAGGCGAAGCTCTGCCCGGGCCGGTCGACGCTCACCTGGTCGAGGGTCACGTCACCGATCCGTCCGGCCCGCTGCAACTCGCCGACCGCGGGCCCGGCGATGCCGTGGGCGGCCAGAAGGGCCGGAACCATGCGCCGTCCGCTCGGCTCGTCCAACCGGTACCCGTACGTGGGAAGGGAATGTCGGAGAGGCAGCGCCGTGAGCCGGCCCGCCGGTGTGGGAGCGGACCAGGAGGAACCGGAGACGGGCGCGGCGACGATGGAGGCGTTGTCCCAGTAGCTGGTGGCATGGCGCAGCCGGTCGTAGAACTCCTGGCCGGCGGCCGGGTAGTGGACCGTCACCGGGTGCGGCACCTTGTCGAGCGAGATGCGCTGCAGAATGCCGGGCAGGCCGAGGCTGTGATCGCCGTGGAAGTGGGTGATGCAGATCCGCCGCAACGGGGTGACCGCGAGGCCCGCCATCAGCATCTGGCGCTGGGTGCCCTCGCCCGGGTCGAACAGGATCACCTCGTCGTCCCAGCGCAGCAGGTATCCGTTGTGGTTGCGAAGCCGGGTCGGGACCTGACTGGCCGTGCCGAGCAACACCAACTCGCGCACCGAAAACCCCCGGAAATGAAGCGACCCCTGGGGACTTCCGCACACGTATGCACGGTCCGGTCGGACAAGGCCGGATCCCCAGGGGTCGGGTGGCTACCTGAAATTCGCCGCACCGCTGCCACACGGTCTCGACGTACTACAACTACGAAGCTGTCGAGGACAGCGGCTAGCGGACAGCCACCTCACGAGTCCCGTTGCTATACAACTTCGGACCACCTCCCTTCACGTGTACGGCCACGTTAACCATGGGAGGGGCGCCCCGCCAACACTTTTTGAATCACTACCGGCGCGGGAATATCCGGGCCGACGGCTACAGACGCGGGAACACCCGGGGCGACATCTCGGTGCCCTCGACGGCGAGCGCGGCCGGGCCCACGATCAGCGGGTCAGGACGGCCGACGAGCTCCTCGTCCTTGTTGTCGTAGTCGAAGCGGTTGAGCACGTGCCGCATCGCCTCGACCCGGGCGCGCTTCTTGTCGTTGCTCTTCACCACGGTCCACGGCGCGTCGGCGGTGTCGGTGTAGAAGAACATCGCCTCCTTGGCCTCGGTGTAATCGCCCCACTTGTCGAGCGACGCGAGGTCGTTGGGCGAGAGCTTCCACTGCCGCACGGGGTCGACCTGCCGGATGGCGAAGCGGGTGCGCTGTTCGCCCTGGGTCACCGAGAACCAGAACTTGACCAGGTGGACGCCGGAGCGGACCAGCATGCGCTCGAGCTCGGGGGCCTGGCGCATGAACTCGAGGTATTCCTGGCGGGTGCAGTAGCCCATGACGCGCTCGACGCCGGCCCGGTTGTACCAGGAACGGTCGAACAGCACGATCTCACCGGCCGCGGGCAGGTGGCTGATGTAGCGCTGGAAATACCACTGCGTGCCCTCGCGCTCGTTCGGCTTCTCGAGCGCGACCACCGAGGCGCCGCGGGGGTTCAGATGCTCCATGAACCGCTTGATCGTGCCACCTTTACCGGCCGCGTCCCGCCCCTCGAACAGGATCACGAGACGCTCGCCGCTGCTCTTGCACCAGTTCTGCAGCTTCAGCAGCTCGATCTGGAGCAGCCTCTTGTGGTGGTCGTACTCCTGGCGGGCCATCCGTTCGTCGTACGGGTATTCCTCACGCCAGGTGTCGACCGGCGACCCGTCCGCGTTGAGCAGCACCGGGTCGTCGTCATCGTCGTCCGCGACCCGGTATCCGCCCAGTTCCGCGACCGGCCCGTCGTACGGCTCGGTGGTCGAGTCGACGTCGTTCACCTGACCGTTGTGCTCCGCCTGCATGGCATGACTACATACCCACGCAGGGTGACAATTCAACGAGCCGGTAGGTGAACAATCAGTTCAGCCACGTGCGAAGCTTCGCTTTTCGCGACTTTTCGACGACGACCGGCAATTCCCCGTACGTGTCCTTGCCCACCTGCTCCTGCCGGGCCCACAGGACGCCGAACCAGAAGCTGTCCTGCCCCAGCTCGTGCAGAAGCTCGCGGGCGACCACCGAATCCTGGTGCGCACCGAGCACGTCCTGCAGATCGGTCAGCGCCTTGACCAGCTTCTTGGCGGGTTTGCCGGCCTCCGGCTCGAACACCTCGACGGCGTACCGGGCCCGCTTGTAGGCCTTGCGGGCGTCGTGCAGCTCGTGGTCCTCGCCGTGGGCCAGCGCCTCGTCGAGCAGCCCGTCGGCCTTGGCCAGGCTCTTGCGCGCGCGCCGGATCGGATCCTTCTCGGCCGTCTTCTGCCGGGCCAGTTGGTCGATGCGGTCGAGCAGGGTGAGGTAGCGCTCGCCCTCGAGCGCCTCGTCGAGCGCGGCCCGGCCCTCGGCGACCTGGGCGTCGAGGTGCGCCCGGATGCGGGCCGCGACCGGGGCGAACTGCTCGCCGGCGTCGTCGAGCCCGGCCAGCAGCTTGCCCTCCTGCACCTGGCCGTCGCGCACCTGGCCGAGCAGGTCGGCCAGCCACTTGAGCTCGCCGTTGAGGTCGGCCGCCTCGGGGAACGAGCGCTTGAACGTCTTCAGGGTGCTGCGCAGGCGCCGCGTGCCCACGCGCATCTTGTGCACGGCTTCGGGGTCACCCTGACGGACCCCGGGGTCGTAGCCGGTGATGGCGTCGTGCTGCTCCTGGACGTACCGGAGCACGGGGTTGCTGCTCGGCGGCGGGGGCGTGACGGTGGGCCGGTCGCCGAACGCCCGCGCGACCTTGGACGGGCCCGAGGCGGGGGCGGCACCGGCCTTGAACAGCAGTTTCTCGACCGCCGCGAGCAGTTTGGGGCCGCCTTCGACCAGCTCGACCTCGACCTCCTGCCAGCGCTGCTCGTGGCCGTCGCGCTCGGCGATCACCTGGTCCTGGGCGACCAGGGCGAGCGTGTTGCCGGCGGCGTCGCGCAGCGGGGTCTCGACGCGGTGGGTGCGCAGCCGGGCGATCGGCTTGAGCTCCCGGCGGCGGATGATGGCCCGGACCTGGGCGGTGAGCTCGGCCGGCACCTCGTCGCCGTCGAGAGGCAAGCGGTGTTCCGTACGGCTTCCGTTGTCACCCGGCGTCTTGAGGTGCCATCCGGCGTCGCCGCCACCGGTGCGCCGCCGCAGTGTCCGGCGATTCTGCATCAGGGTGAGGTCGTCGGTGTCGAAGTAGGTGGCGTCGAGGTCGTGGGTCTCGGCGCCGTCGGCACTGCTGATCCCGGCCCGTCCGGCGAGATCGGGCAGCTGAAACTCGGCGGGGACGTCATATTTACGCTCTGTTTCGCTGGCGATCTCCATCCGTTAATACTGCCCGAACGGGTGACCTTCATACAGGCCAAGCGTTTGGCAGGTTCTGCACAGCGGCGTCACAGGTGCGGCTGCCACCCTGGAGTGCCGGTTGATACGGAGGATTCGTCCATGGAGAAGCAGAACCGCCGACCCGTCTCGCTGGCCGGCCTTGGTCTGATCAGCGCCGGCGCCGTGCTCGGTCTGGCGCTGGCGACGCCCGCTTCGGCGTCGCCCTCCGACCAGCAGCCCCGCAATCAGTCGCCGGCTGTGCAGACCCAGGCCTCCGAGGAGGAGGGTTCCTAGGCCGCCATCGGACGCCCGCCGAGGCTGCGCAGATAGAGCGCCCGCGAAAAGTTCGCGGCGGCCGCGCCGTAATACATCGTGGCCAGTCCGACATAGAAGCCGTTGTTGGTGATCGCGTTCTTCGCGGTGGTCGACGCCGACCAGCGGATCTCCGCGTCCGACTCGCTGATCCCCTTGCGGATGCAGCGCAGCCGGTTCATCTCCTTGCCGGTCTTCCAGGTCTCGAGTGCCTGCTCGGCCTCACGCATCGACTCCTCGGCCTGCTCGACCAGAGACTCCGCGAGATTCCAGGCGTCGCGTTCATCGTGGTTGTAAAAGGTGGGCACGTGTCACCTCCCGCTGTACCGCTGTCGATCTCCAGTGTGCGGAACATGTCGGGACATGTCGATCTTTTACACCCCCAGGCATGAAAACCGGCCCCGGCAATTGCCGGGGCCGTCTCTGTGACCTGGGTCAGGCCGTGCGCGCCACCCCGACCGGGCAGGTCATGCCGTTGGGGCATCGGCGTTACGGCCTCTGTGTCGGCCCTCAACAGGGTTGAGAGCTGTACGCCGATCTATTCCTTCAACGCCCAGACGGCTCGCGGGTCGCGGGCGCTCTTGCCGTTCCAGGTCAGAAGTCCCTCATCCTGCAGCGCGCGCAGGCGGAGGATTGTCCACGGCCGGCTCATGCCCAGGGCCGCCGCCACATCGCCCGTGCTCAGGGGGTTGGACGCTGCCCTCAGGAGGTCGAGTATGCGGTGGCTGCCGTGTGGCAAGCGGGCCTCGATACGAGGGTCGAGACGGGGAATGTCGGCCAAGGTCAGACGCACACTTCCCTGCGTCTGGACATAAACGGGATCTTCCAGGCCGACACGTCGCATCTCCTCGAAGATTCGTTTGATGCCCTCGCCGAGCTCCAAACCGATGCGCAGATCCGCGCAGACGCGCGCGATCCGTGGGTTGCGAGCGAAGCGGCTGATCTCGAGCGGTTTGTTGGGATTGGCCAAGCCGGGAAATCTTCCGGGGCTCTCGATTTCTATCCGGTTCGGATAGATCTCCACACGGATGTGGTCGCCCGAGAGGCTATATGAGCGGTGGATCACTGCATTTACCAGACCCTCCAGCCAGGCGTCGCGAGGCACGATAGGTGTTGCCTCGAACTGGCCGCTGGAGGAGAGCGAACGTCGTTGCGGTATCAGTCTTTCGATCTCGGCACTAGCTCGTTGTACGGCCCAGGGAAGTGACCCTTCGATCCGAATATCCGTACCTTCCTCGACGCCCAGCCTGGCTCCCGTGCCGCGCTCCACCCCGAGAAATCGAATTATTCGAATGTAGGCTTGCGGGAAGAGGACCTGTGGGGACTTGCCGAAGAGTAGGTATCCCGCGTTGGTGATCTGGCCCTTGAGCGTCAGCAGACTACGGGCGTTGAAGACGTCCACGACCGAGCCTGAATTCACGCCGATCCGTCGCTGATACGCCTCGACGAGGGCGGCGTCGATTTCCGTGAAGGAAACGCCGTCGGCTGGGAATCCATCGAACTGTGCCTGGCCTTTGTCGAACTCCAGCTCTCGACGCTGGATGTAGGTCAAGCGGTGGCTCTCGTCCCCGACACGGAGAAAGCATTCGCCACTGCTGGTTTCGTGTACGCGTTCGCCAGGTTCAATGCGGATGACAAGGAGAATGTCATTCTCGCCGGCGCTGTTGACGCACGGAACTTCTTCGAACGCGGCGCGGACGGGCGGCGAAGTCAGGGCGATCGGCGTCTGCCGGAGGTCGTTGATCTTGCCATGCACGCGGTTCAGGCCCTGAACCTCAGGGCGGTTCAATCCGACGACGACAGTGCCACCTTCGGCGTTCGCGAAGGCTACAAGCGCTTCGGCCAGCTTCTTGGGCTGGATCGATGCGGCCTTCCGGTCGAACCACTGATCCTCGGGTGCGTCAAGCAGTAGCTTGCCGACGGCTGCGGGAGCAGCCGCGAGCGCGGCATCGACTTGATTGGAAGGCATGACCCCTACTCTAAACCGTTTAGAGTAGGGGTGTAAGAGGATGCCTCGCAGCGCGTTTTGCCAGGTGGATGGCCTTGTCGCGCCCCACTGCGTTGTTTCGAGTACCGCTTCTAGTAGCGGGGAGGCGGACTGAGCTGTTAGTCGGCCGTGCACGCCACCCCGACCGGGCAGGTCATGCCGTTGGGGCCGTGGTTGCAGTAGCCGTACGGGTTCTTGCTGTCACTGAGGTACTGCTGGTGATAGTCCTCCGCGTAGTAGTACGCGGTGAGCGGCCCGATCTCGGTGGTGATCTTGCCGCGGCCGGCTGCCGTGACCACTGGCTGGAACGCCTCCAGCGAGGCCTGCGCGACCCGGGCCTGCTCGTCCGTGGTCGTGTAGATCGCGGAACGGTACTGGGTGCCGACGTCGTTGCCCTGGCGCATGCCCTGGGTCGGGTCGTGGTTCTCCCAGAACGCCTTCAGCAGGTCCGCGTACTGGATCTGGCTCGGGTCGTAGACGACCTGGACCACCTCGGTGTGGCCGGTCGAACCGGAGCAGGTCTCCTCGTAGGTCGGGTTCTTGGTGAATCCGCCCGCGTAGCCGACCGAGGTCGAATAGACGCCCGGCAGCTGCCAGAAGATCCGCTCGGCGCCCCAGAAACACCCCATCCCGAAGACCGCGACCTCGAGGCCGGCCGGCCACGGGCCCTTCAGCGGGGTGCCGAGCACGGTGTGCGTGTCGGCCACCGGCATCTCCAGGAGCCGGCCCGGCAGGGCCTGGTCGGGGGTAATCAGCTCGAGCTTCTTGTGCCGCAGGAACACGGTCACTCCCTTCATCCGGTGATGTAACACCGGGGGTTAGCCAACCCTTACCCGAGTTTGGCGGCGATCGTGGCGGCGTACTCGGCGGCTTCCTCGTCGCTCGCGTACTTGGTGCGGGGCCAGAAGAAGCCTCGCAGACCATCCCCCTTCGTACGCGGTACGACGTGGAAGTGGAGATGCGCCACCGACTGGGAGACGACGTTGTTGTTCGCCACGAAGGTCCCCTGAGCGCCCAGCGCCTCGGGGACGGCGGCGGCGACCCGTTGCACAAGCCCGAAATATCCGGGCAGGTCACCGGCGGGTAGATCGGGGAAGGTGACGACGTGGGCGCGGGGCACGATCAGCACGTGGCCCTTGAAGACCGGCCGGGTGTCGAGGAAACCCACCCCGTCGGGCGAGTCGATGACCTTGAAGGCGGGCACCGACCCCGCCACGATGTCGCAGAAGACGCACGATGCCACCTGGTGAGACTAGCCTTGCCGAGCATGACGGCTAACGACTACGGGTTCGACACCCTCGCCATCCACGCCGGCCAGGATCCGGACCCCCGGACCGGCGCGGTCGTGCCTCCGATCTACCAGACGAGCACGTACGCCCAGGACGCCGTCGGCGCGCCCCGGCTCGGTTACGAATACAGCCGCTCCGGCAACCCCACCCGCGACGCGCTGCAGGAGTGCCTGGCCGCGATCGAGGGCGGCCGCCGCGGCCTGGCCTTCGCGAGCGGTCTGGCCGCCGAGGACACGCTGCTCCGCGCCGTCTGCCGTCCGGGTGACCACGTGGTGATCCCCGGGGATGCGTACGGGGGAACCTATCGCCTTTTCGCCAAGGTGGCCGAGAACTGGGGCCTCTCGTGGACGGCCGTGCCGCTGGACGACCTCGACCAGGTGCGGGCCGCGTTCCGCCCGGGCGTGACCAAGATGATCTGGGCCGAGACGCCGACCAACCCGCTGCTCAACATCGCCGACATCGCGGCCCTGGCCGGGCTCGCCCACGAGTACGACGCGCTGCTCGTGGTCGACAACACGTTCGCCTCGCCCTACCTGCAGCAGCCGCTGGCCCTGGGCGCCGACGTCGTCGTGCACTCGACCACGAAATACCTCGGCGGTCACTCCGATGTGGTCGGCGGGGCCCTGATCGCGGCCTCCGACGACCTCGGCGACCAGCTCGCCTTCCACCAGAACGCGATGGGTGCGGTCAACGGGCCCTTCGACGCGTGGCTCACCCTGCGGGGCGTCAAGACCCTCGGCGTACGGATGGAAAGGCACTGCGACAACGCCGAACGGATCGTCGGTTACCTCCGTGAGCACAAGGCCGTCTCCGAGGTGCTCTATCCGGGACTGGAATCACACCCGGGCCACGAGGTCGCGGCCAAGCAGATGCAGCGCTTCGGCGGAATGGTGTCTTTCCGGGCAACCGGTGGCATGGAAAAGGCCGTCGATATCTGCAACCGGACAAAGCTCTTCGTGCTCGCCGAGTCGCTGGGCGGCATCGAGTCGCTGATCGAGCACCCCGGGCAGATGACACACCTGTCCGCTGCGGGCTCCGCGCTTGAAGTCCCCGCCGATCTCGTGCGACTGTCTGTCGGCATCGAAACCGTTGACGATCTGCTCGCGGACCTGGAGCAGGCACTCGGCTGACATACGGAGCACGAAATGACGGACGGGACGACCTGGGTAGGCGCCACCGCCAAGCAGATCTCGCGCGCTGTGCGGCGTGGTGACATCACCGCCACCCAGGTCGTCGCCGACCATCTGGAACAGATCTCGATCACCGACCCCACGCTGGACGCCTTCCGGGTGATCCGCGGGGGCGAGGCCATCACCGAGGCCGAGAAGGTCGACGACCAGGAAGACCTCTCCAACCTGCCGCTGGCCGGGGTGCCGGTCGCGGTGAAGGAGAACACGCCGGTCGCGGGCCTGCCGACCTGGAACGGTTCGGCGGCCGCCCGCACGGCCGTGGCCGAGGAGGACCACGAGGTGGTCCGTCGGCTGCGCGGGGCCGGTGCGGTGGTCGTCGGCATCACCCGCATGCCCGAGATGGGCCTGTGGGCGGTCACCGACGAGGCCGACTCGCCGACCCGCAACCCCTGGGACCGCGACCGCACGCCGGGCGGCTCCTCCGGGGGCGCGGCGGCCGCAGTCGCCTCCGGCCTGGTGCCGATCGCCCAGTGCAACGACGGCCTCGGCTCGATCCGCATCCCGGCCGCGTGCTGCGGCCTCGTCGGGCTCAAGCCGGGCCGCGGCGTCGTCCCGGCCGACCTGGGCATCACCAACTGGTACGACCTGGTCGAGAACGGCGTGCTCACGACCACGGTCTCGGACGCCGCCCTCGGCTTCTCGGTGCTGGCCGGCCGCGACCCGATCAAGCTGGTCGAGCCGGCCAAGCTGCGGGTCGGCGTCTCGACCCGGTCACCCCTTCCCGGCGTACGGGCCGACGAGCCCAACCTCGGCGCCGTGACCACCGCGTCCAAACTGCTGGTGCAGGCCGGGCACGACACGGTCACGGCCAACCCGAAATACCCCCAGACGCTCGGCGTCGGCACCCTGGCCACCTGGTTCGCCTCGGCCTACCGGGAGTCCCAGGCCTATCAGCTGTCCCAGCTGCAGCCGCGCACCCGGCAGCACATCCGCATGGGCAAATGGGCGCTGCGCGCCGGCCTGGTCCGGCAGTCACAGCGGGACGCGTTCCGCGAGATGTCCATCCGGTTCTTCGAGGACAACGCGATCGACCTGCTGCTCCTCCCGGCGCTGGCCTCGGCCCCGCCGCTCGCCGAGGGCCACGCGTCCGGCTCGTGGCGGCACAACATGTCGGTCAGCATGCGGTACGCCCCGTTCTCGGCGGCCTGGAACGTCGCGGGCCTGCCGGCCATCTCGGTGCCGGTCGGCACCCGCCCCGACGGCCTGCCGCTGGCCGTGCAGTTCGTCGGCCCGCCCGACTCCGAGACGCTCCTGCTGGCCGTCGCGGGCCAGTTCGAAGTTCTCAACCCCTGGCAGCGCTACGCGTTCGGCTGAGCCGGAGTGGCAGCATTCAAACAATGAACGCCCCCTACCCGCTCGATCTGCTCGGGCTGGCCGACATCCGGGCCGCGCGTGAGCTGCTGAGCGACGTGGTCAAGACCACCCCGATGATCCCGTCCCGCCCGCTCACCGAGATCACCGGCACCCCGGCCTGGCTCAAGTGTGAGAACCAGCAGCGCGCCGGCTCCTACAAGGTCCGCGGCGCGTACACCCGCATCGCCCGGCTCTCGGCCGCCGAGCGGGCCCGCGGAGTGGTCGCGGCCAGCGCCGGCAACCACGCCCAGGGGGTCGCGCTCGCGGCCGGCCTGCTCGGCGCCCGGTCCACCGTCTTCATGCCCGAGGGCGCGCCGCTGCCCAAGGTCACCGCGACCCGGGGCTACGGCGCCTCGATCGAGTACGCGGGCACGACCGTGGACGACTCGCTGGAGGCGGCCCACCTCTTCGCCGCCGAGACCGGGGCCGTGCTGATCCACCCGTTCGACCACCCCGACGTGATCGCCGGGCAGGGCACGGTGGGCCTGGAGATCCTCGAGCAGTGCCCCGAGGCGACCACGATCGTCACCGCGGTGGGCGGCGGCGGGCTGATCTCGGGCGTGGCGGTCGCGGCCAAGGCGCTGCGGCCCGACATCCGGGTCATCGGCGTGCAGGCCGCGGGCGTGGCGGCCTACCCGCCCTCGCTCGCCGCGGGCAGCCCGGTCAAGCTCGACCGCGGGGTCACCATCGCCGACGGCATCGCCGTGCTCAAACCCGGTGACCTGCCGTTCGCGCACGTCAGCAAGCTGGTCGACGAGGTCGTGACGGTCACCGACGAAGACCTGTCGGCGGCGCTGCTGGTGCTGCTCGAACGGCACAAGATGGTGGTCGAGCCGGCCGGGGGAGCGGCCGTGGCGGCCCTGCTGACCGGCGCCTACACCCCGCCCCCGGACGGCCCGGTGGTGGCGATCCTCTCCGGCGGCAACATCGACCCCATGCTGCTGCTGCGCGTGATCGAGCACGGTCTGGCCTCGGCCGGCCGGTTCCTGCGGCTCGCGGTGCGCTGCACCGACCGGCCCGGCGAGCTGGCCCGGCTGCTGGGCGAGATCGCCGAGCAGCGGGCGAACGTGGTCGACGTGTCGCACTCGCGGCAGAGCCCGCGGCTCAGCTTCGGCGAGGCCGAGGTGGCGCTCTCGGTCGAGACCCGGGGGCCCGACCACTCGGCGGCGCTGATCAGCACGCTGCGCGACTCGGGATACCGGGTGTCGTTGCTGGCCGACACCACGCCTTAGCGCCTGTTCCATCTGGGGTGGACCAGCCGCTTCTTCCGGGCTCGTCAGTCTGGACCAGCCGCTTCATCCGGGCTCGTCAGTAAGTAAAGAAGGCCCGCGGCGCTCGCCGCGGGCCTTCAAAAAGCTTGGTCAGCCCTCGAACGGGCCGAACTTCACCACGGTCACCTTGATGTCGGAGCCGCTGGGCGCCGTGTAGGTGACGGTCTGGCCCTCGCTCGCGCCGAGGATGGCCGTGCCGAGCGCCGACTCGGGGCTGTAGACCGTGAGGTCGGTGGTGGAGGCGATCTCACGGGAGCCGAGCAGGAACGTCTCGGTGTCGCTCTGGTCGTCGTCGAAGTAGATCGTCACGACGGAACCCGGGGTCACCTCGTTCGCCGTCTGGGCCTCGCCGACCTCGGCGTTGCGCAGGAACTCCTTCAGGTAAAGGATCCGGCCTTCCTGACGGCTCTGCTCCTCGCGGGCGGCGTGGTAACCGCCGTTCTCGCGGAGGTCACCCTCCTCGCGACGCGCGTTGATCTCCGCGGCGATCGCGGGGCGACCGGCGATCAGCTCGTCGAGCTCGGCCTGCAGCCGGTCGTAAGCGTCCTGAGATAGCCAGGTCTTGGGCGCCTCTGAACTGGACACGGTCGATCTCCTTGCTGAACGGGGGACGACTTATCAAAAGGAAAAGCGCTCAGCACCACTGGCGGGGATGCTGAACGGAGCGAATTACTTAGCTTACCAGCGGTACGCACGCCGCCTGGTTTGCGCGATCTCGCACTATTTCAACGGGCGCGGGTGCGGCCCTATGCGGCCGCTTGGCACCGTACGACGTCGCCGACGCTGGCGCGGGCCGTGGTCGGCACGGTCTCGTTCGCGTCGATCGTCTTCGCGTCGCCGGCCGCCCGGACCACCACCGTACGCCGCCCGACCTCGAACCCGTCGTAGTCGCGGGCGCGCAGGATGCACTCGGCGGCCCCGCCGGCCGGCACCCGGACCTTGAACTGGATGGTCATCACGGTGGCCGACGGTTCGTCCCAGCCCACGATCTGCGGGTCGTAGTCGGTCTGGCCGAACTGCTGGAACAGCCGGACCGAGAGCAGCAGCGAGGCCCCGACCACGAGCACGAGCGCCACGATCGGCAGCACCGGCCGGCGCCGGCCGGAGCGGCGCTTGCCGTACCGTCCCGGCGGGAAGACCGGGTCTGTGGTGCGCGTCTCGCTCACCTGGGCACCTCTCGTGCGTTTCTTGTCGGGGGGATCCGCAAGAATGGCAGGGTCCATCTTCGCAGTCGACACCGGCCCGCCTGCCGCGGGTACAGGTCCGAGGAGAATTCAGTGGCCGAGCAGTTGCGTCTCATGGCGGTGCACGCACACCCCGACGACGAGTCCAGCAAGGGCGCCGCGACCATGGCGCGCTATGTTGCCGAGGGCGTCCGGGTGATGGTCGCGACGTGTACGGGTGGCGAGCGTGGCAGCATCCTCAACCCGAAGATGGACCGCCCCGACGTCCTGGAGAACATGTCGTCGATCCGGCGCGCCGAGATGGACCGGGCGCGCGAGATCCTCGGTGTCGAGCAGGCGTGGCTCGGCTTCGTCGACTCGGGCCTGCCCGAGGGTGACCCGCTGCCCCCGCTGCCCGAGGGTGCCTTCGGCCTGGAAGACCCCGAGACCGCCGCCCTCCCGCTGATCAAGCTGATCCGCGAGTTCCGTCCCCACGTCATGACGACCTATGACGAGAACGGCGGCTACCCCCACCCCGACCACATCATGTGCCACAACATCTCGGTGGTGGCGTTCGACGCGGCGGGTGACCCGGAGCGCTACCCCGAGCTGGGCGAGCCGTGGCAGCCGAGCAAGCTCTACTACAACTCCGGCTGGACCCGGGCGCGCATGCTGGCGCTGCACGAGGGCATGATCGCGGCGGGGCTCGAGTCGCCGTACACGGAATGGCTCGAGAAGTGGGCCGACCGCGACGACCGCGGCGACAAGATCACCACGCGCGTCGAGTGCGGCGAATACTTCGAGACGCGGGACGAGGCGCTGCGGGCCCACGCCACCCAGGTCGACCCCGACGGCTTCTGGTTCAAGATCCCGCTGGAGCTCCAGCAGAAGGTGTGGCCGACCGAAGACTTCGAGCTCGCCCGCTCGCTGGTCGACAGCCCCGTCCCCGAGTCCGACCTGTTCGCGGGCATCCGCGAGTCGGTCGACGCCCACTGACGCCGTCCGACCACCCCGCCCGCCACCCAAAGCAGGACTGAAGGCCCGTCCGACCACCCCGCCCGCCACCCAAAACAGGACTGAAGGCATAGTCTCGGGCTATGGACATCTCCGTCGCGGTCAACAACTTCGGCGACACGCGCTCGGGCGGCCTGACCGGCCCGATGGGCCTGTTCGTCATTGTGCTCATGTCCATAGCGACTGTTCTGCTGATCCGCAACATGAACAAGCGCTTGCGTCGGCTTCCCGACAGTTTTCCTGACGCGAAGCAGACGCAGCGTGAGGCTGAGATCGCTCGGCTGAACGCCGATCTCGACCGTTCCGGCGCCGGTGAGGCTACGGGAGACGTTGATGCGGATCGATCGGAGACCCCCGGTGGAGGTGCGGACGACGAGGTCAAAGCCGATACTACTGAGCGTCACGGCGAGTCGGCAGACGGCGACACTCGGCGCGTTTGACCTCGTCGCACGCGGTTTGCGCGCGCCGGGCGACAGCACTCACCGTATTGGTCAGACTTAAAGCCTCTACGCGTCGTGCGTCAAGCCCTGTTGCGTTCATCGGTATTGATTTAGCCTTCCGCCCGGGGGCTTAACCGCCCCTGATCCCTGCGCGGAAGGGGGCGCCGAAAATGTCCATTCCCCGCCCGCGTTTTTCTCCACTGCAGATGCACGTGCATCCGCCAGTGCCGCTGTTCAGGCGAGGTTTTTCGTGACCGCCCCGCCGGTCGCCGAAGCCCGCGTCCGTCGTTCCTGGATCGACGTGGCGGGGCTCGCCGGCCGTTCCCGAGGGGTCCGCGCACTGGCCTTTTCCGTGGCCGGTGCGGCCGTTCTCATCGCCGTTCTCGGTGTGCTGCTGCCCGCCGGTCTCCCGGCCGACCGTCCACTCTCCCCAGTGGCCGGCGTCGCGCTCGTGGTCGCCCTCGTCGCGGCCGGGCAACTGGCACGCCTGCGCTTCCGCCTCGGCCGCGGTTTCGTGTCGGTCAGCTGGGGCGAGGCCGCCTTCATCATCGGCTTCGTCGTGGCGCCGCCCGGTTATCTGCCCGCCGCCACGCTCGTCGGGGCGTTCGCGGCGTGGGCCCTGCTGTCCTGGTGGGACTCGCACCGCAACCTGGCCGAGATGACCCACCTGGCCGCCTCGCAGAGCCTCGGTGCGGCCGGCGCCACGCTGGTGACCACGCTCGTGTCCGGCGACGCCGCCGTGCTGAGCCCGCGCATGTCGGCCGCTCTGGTCGCGGGCGCGCTCACCTACCTGCTCGTCACGTTCGGGCTGGCGACGCTGACCCTCACGTTGCACCGCGACGCGCCGGCTCGGCAGATCCTCGTCCGGGCCTCGTACGCGAAGGTCCCGATGTTCGTCGGCAACGTGGCGGTCGGGCTGGGCGCCGTCCACGCCCTGGTCGGCCGCCCGCTCTGGCTGCTCGCGTTCGCGCCCGGGCTGTGGCTGCTGCAACGCACCTACCGCTTCCACCTGCGCGCCGAAGAGGAACGTCGCATGTGGGAGGCGTTCTCGGCGGCCACCGCGACCCTGCCCGGCGGCACCGAGGCCGAGGTGGTGCGGGCCGGGCTGGGCGCCGCGCTCGAGGTCTTCGGCGCCCGCCGCGTCGAGATCGAGGTGCGCGACCAGGACGGCGAACGCGGCTACGCCCAGGACGGCCCGGGCCAGGACAACGCGATCGCCGGGCTGCCCGGCCCCGCGATCACCCGGTCGATGGCGGTCGCCGGTGAGACGGTCGGCGAACTGACCGTCTGGCTGGCCGAGCCGACCCTGCCGGCGCCGCGCGACGAGGCCGCCATCTCAGCCTTCGGCGACGTGCTGGCCGGCGCGCTGCACGACGCCGCGACCCGGGCCCGGGTGGCCGAACTCGAGGAGCAGTCCACCCGCGACCTCACCCAGGACAGGCTCACCGGCCTGCTCAACCGCACCACCCTGCTGGCCCAGGGCGACCGGCTGCTGCGCTCCTTCGACCGGCGCCGCTCGGTCGCGCTGCTGCTGCTCGACATCAACGACTTCCGCGAGGTCAACGGCACCCTCGGCCACCGGCACGGCGACGAGCTGCTGCGCGAGGTCGCCGACCGGCTCAGCGAGCTGGCCCGCGACGGCGAGCTGGTGGCCCGCACCGGCGACGACGAGTTCGCCCTGCTGATCCCGGTCGTCGCCGGCCTCACCGACTCGGGCGCCCGGGCGTTGTCGCCGCTGCCGATGGCCCTGCGCCGCGCCCGCGAGCTCGTCGAGCACCTGATCCGGCCGATGGAGGTCTCCGGCGTACGGCTCGCCGTCGAGGTCGCGGTGGGTGTCGCGGCCACGCCCGCGGGCCGGGCCGACCTCGGCGAGCTGGTCCGCCGGGCCTCCCTGGCGCTGCACCAGGCCAAGCGGCAGCAGGTGTCGGTCTCGGTCTTCGACGCCAGCCAGGACGCGGTGACCACGGACGGGCTGGCGCTGCTGGCCGAGCTCCAGGACGCGCTGGCCACCGACGACCAGATCATGCTCAACCTGCAGCCCGCGGTCGACCTGGTCACCGCCGCCCCGACCGGGGTCGAGGCGCTGGTGCGCTGGAAGCACCCGCGCCGGGGCCAGCTCTCGCCGAACGAGTTCATCCCGGCCGTCGAGCACTCGGCCGAGCTGCACACGGCGTTCACGGCCCGGGTGCTCGACCTGGCCCTGTCGGCCGCCGGAAGCTGGCACGCGGCCGGCGTCGACGTGCCGGTCTCGGTCAACGTGTCGGCCCGCAGCCTGCTCGACCCCGGCTTCCCGGCCCAGGTCGCCGAGGCGCTGCGCCGGCACCGGGCGCCCGCCTCCTACCTGGTCCTCGAGATCACCGAGTCGGTCGCGGTCAGCGAGGAGCGGATCGTCGACGAGGTCCTGGCCGAGCTGCGCGACCACGGCATCCAGCTGTCGCTCGACGACTTCGGTACGGGCTACTCGTCGCTCGCGATCGTCACCCGGGCCCCGGTCGACGAGATCAAGATCGACCGCTCGTTCGTCGACCACATGATCGAGTCGACGGCGGCCGAGGCGGTCGTGCGGGGCGCGGTCGAGCTCGGTGCCCGCCTGGGCGTGCGGGTGGTGGCCGAGGGGGTCGAGACGACCGAGCAGCGGGCCGCGTTGATCGCCCTCAAGTGCCCCACCGCCCAGGGCTACCACTTCTGCAAGCCGATGCCGGCCGACCGCATCGTGGGTGCCCTGACCCAGCTGGCCGAGGCGGCCCTCGACAACATCCGCCCGCTGCGCGCCGACGACGCGGTCTAGCTTCCCGTTTTTGTCGTACCGGCGCGCAAGAATCCCGCGCATGGATCGAAGCGCGGTGCAGATGGATCGGGTGGCCGGCGTGCTGCTGGCGGCGGCCTGCGGAGATGCGCTCGGGGTGCCTTACGAGTTCGCCTCTCCGCCGCCGGCCGGCGAGGTTCCGCGGATGAGCGGCGGCGGGCTGGGGGACTACGCGCCCGGCGAATACAGCGACGACACCCAGATGGCGGTGTGCATCGCCGAGGTCGCGGCAACCGGGGCCGACCTGCGCGAACCGTGGGCGCTCGACCGCATCGCGGCGAACTTCGTGCGATGGCGGGCCGGCGGGGCCACCGACATCGGCGTGCAGACCCGCCAGGTGCTCGGCTCGGTTCGTGATCATCCGATCGACGGCCTGGGTGTCGCGATGCGCGAGGCCGCCCGTGAGCTGCACGAGCAGACCGGCCGGAGTGCCGGGAACGGTTCCCTCATGCGTACGGGGGTGGTCGCCCTGGCCTATCTCGAGGATCCGGAGGCGATGGCCGAGGCGGCTCGGGCCGTGAGTGATCTGACCCACTTCGACCCGCTGGCCGGCGACGCGTGTGTGCTGTGGTGCGCGGCCGTGCGGCGGGCCGTACTCGACGGGACGTTCGACGGGCTGCGGGAGGGGCTCGAGCTGATCCCGGCCGAGCGCCGCGAGCAGTGGGTCGCGGCGATCGACGACGCCGAACGGCATGAACCGTCGCATTTCTCCGGCAACGGCTTCGTGGTCACCGCGCTGCAGGCCGCCTGGTCGGCGATCTCGCCCACCCCGGTTCCGGCCGACGACCCGGCGGCGGGGAGTTTCGCCTGTGACCACCTGCGCGACGCGCTGTATGCGGCGGTGGGCGCCGGGACCGACACCGACACGGTGGCGGCCATCGCGGGGGCGCTGCTGGGCGCCCGGTGGGGTGCCTCCGCCACACCGCTGAAGTGGCAGCGGGCCGTCCACGGATGGGAGCGCAAGCGGGCCGCCGACCTGATCGCGCTCGCCCTGCTGACCGCCGGCGGCGGGAAGGCCGACCGGGTGGGCTGGCCCGGGTGCGACCGGATGGAGGGGCCGATCCCGCAGGCGCTGATGACTCCGCATCCCGATGACGACGGGGTCATCCTGGGCAATCTCGTGACCGACGCCGTGGCGGCCGGGGCGACGGCGGTGGTGTCGCTGTGCCGGGTCGGGCGGGCCCAGTTCGGCCGGGTGCCGGTGGAGAACCAGGTGCAGGTGTGGCTGGTCGATCAGCCCGGGGCCAACGCGAACACGGCGTTCGCCCTCGACCAGGCCGCCCGCGCCGTGGCGGCCCTGCGTGACGAGGGTCACCAGGTGTTGCTGCATTGCGCGGCGGGGCAGAGCCGCACACCGGCCGTGGCGGCGCGCTACACCATGATCCGTACGGGAAAGGATGGCCGGGCCGCCCTGGACGAGATGCGCAGCCTCCTCGACGGGCACGGGTATTACGTCAACTACGAACTTCGTGACGTTGTCGCCGCATTCGGCACGCCGCGCGCCGCGACCGGCCGTGAGTGAGAGGCTGGAGACATGGCCAACCGTCTCGCCGGCGCAACCTCGCCCTACCTGCTCCAGCACGCCGACAACCCGGTCGACTGGTGGCAATGGTCCGACGAAGCGTTCGCCGAGGCCAGACGCCGCGACGTGCCGGTGCTGATCTCGGTCGGCTACGCGGCCTGTCACTGGTGTCACGTGATGGCGCACGAGTCCTTCGAGGACGAGCAGATCGCGAAGCTGATGAACGAGGGCTTCGTCCCGATCAAGGTCGACCGGGAGGAACGGCCCGACGTCGACGCTGTCTACATGACCGCGACCCAGGCCATGACCGGGCAGGGCGGCTGGCCGATGACGGTCTTCGCCACGCCCGAGGGTGACCCGTTCTTCTGTGGCACCTATTTCCCGAAGCCCAACTTCGCGAACCTGCTCACCTCGGTGACCACGGCCTGGCGCGACCAGCGCGAGCAGGTCATCGAGCAGGGCGCCAACGTGGTGAAGGCGATCGGCGGTTCGCAGCTGGTCGGCGGGCCCAAGGCGCCGGTCTCCTCCGAGCTGCTGGCCGCGGCGGCCAACGGGCTGCTGGCCGAACAGGACCTGACCAACGGCGGCTTCGGCGGCGCCCCGAAGTTCCCGCCCCACATGGCGATGCTGTTCCTGCTGCGCCACTACCAGCGCACCCGCAGCGAAGAGGCGCTCGAGGCGGTGCGGTTCGCGGCCGAGAAGATGGGCCGCGGCGGCATCTACGACCAGCTGGCGGGCGGGTTCGCGCGCTACTCGGTCGACGCGTCCTGGACGGTGCCGCACTTCGAGAAGATGCTCTACGACAACGCCGTGCTGCTGCAGGTCTACACGCAGTTGTGGCGGCTGACCGACGACCCGTACGCCCGCCGGATCGCCGACGAGACGGCCGAGTTCCTGCTGCGTGATCTGGGCACCCCGGCCGGTGGGCTGGCCTCCGCGCTCGACGCCGACGCGGCCGGGGTCGAGGGCCTGACGTACGCCTGGACCCCGGCCCAGCTCGTCGAGGCGCTGGGCGAGGAGGACGGCAAGTGGGCGGCCGACCTGTTCCGGGTCACGCCCGAGGGCACGTTCGAGCACGGCAGCAGCGTGCTCGTGCTGGCCCGCGACATCGACGCCGCCGACCCTTCGCTGGTGGCGCGCTGGCACGACGTGCGGGCCCGCCTGCTGTCGGCCCGGGCCGGCCGCCCTCAACCGGCCCGCGACGACAAGGTCGTGGCCTCGTGGAACGGGCTGGCCGTCACCGCCCTGGCCGAATACAGCATCCTGACCGGCGCCGCGTCCTCCCCGGCGAGCGCTTCCTCGGCGGCGGTCGCCTCGTCGGCGGCGGTCGCTTCGGCTTCGACGGACGCTTCGGCGTCGGCGGTCGCTTCGTCGGGGGCGGCGGTCGCTTCGGCGGCGGTGGAGATCGCTGAGGTGCTGGCGACCCGGCACGTGGTCGACGGGCGCCTGCGGCGGGTCTCGCGTGACGGCCAGGTCGGCGAGCCGGTCGGTGTGCTCGAAGACTACGGCTGCGTGGCCGAGGCCTTCCTGGCCGTGCACCAGCTGACGGCCGACGCGGTCTGGCTCGACCGGGCCCGCGAACTGCTCGACGCCGCGCTGGAACACTTCCCGACCGGCGACGGCGGGTTCTACGACACCGCCGACGACGCCGAGCGCCTGGTCACCCGGCCCGCCGACCCGACCGACAACGCCACCCCGTCCGGGCTGTCGGCGATCTGCGCGGCCCTGGTGGCGTACGCGGCGCTCAGCGGCGAACCCAGCTACCGCGAGGCGGCCGACGCGGCGCTGGCCACGGCCGGGCCGGTGATCGGCAAGCACCCGCGCTACGCCGGTTACTCGGCGGCGGTGGCCGAGGCGGCGCTGACCGGCCCGTACGAGATCGCCATCGCGGCCCCGGCCGGCCAGGAAGGCCCGTTGCTGGCGGCGGCGCACCGGCACGCGCCGCCCGGAACGGTGGTCGTCGCGGGTGAGCCCGACCGTCCCGGCGTACCGCTGCTGGCCGACCGGCCGCTGCAGGGTGGCGTCCCCACGGCGTACGTGTGCCGCGGTTTTGTCTGTGATCGCCCGGTGACCAGCCCCGAAGAGCTGACCACCCGCCTGACCTGACCCGGCCCTTGGCTAGGCTGAGCGGGCGATGGATACCCGAACCGGTCTGCCCGTAGTCGGCATGGTGGGCGGTGGCCAGCTGGCCCGGATGACCCACCAGGCTGCCATTTCCCTCGGCCAGTCACTGCGCGTGCTCAGTGTGTCGCCCGACGACAGCGCCGCGCTGGTCGCGGCCGACGTGCGCATCGGCTCGCACACCGACCTGGCCGCGCTGCGCGAATTCGCGAAGGGGTGCGAGGCGGTCACGTTCGACCACGAGCACGTGCCCACTTCGCATATCGAGGCGCTCGAGGCCGAGGGCGTCAAGATCTTCCCGGGCTCGGCCGCGCTCGTGTTCGCGCAGGACAAGGGCATGATGCGGGAGCGTCTGGCCGCTCTCGGGGCGCCCGTGCCGCGCTGGTCCGCCGTCTCGTCCGCCGCCGACATCTCGGACTTCGCCGGCGGTTCCTGGCCGGTCGTCGCGAAAGCCACCCGCGGTGGTTACGACGGTCGCGGCGTATGGATGCTTTCCTCTCCGGCGGAAGCGGAGGAGCTGGTCGCGACCGGCACGCCGCTGATCGTCGAGGAGAAGGTGCCGCTGCGCCGCGAGCTGGCCGCGCTGGTCGCGCGCTCGCCGTTCGGGCAGGTCGCGGCCTACCCGGTGGTCGAGACGGTGCAGAAGGACGGCATCTGCGTCGAGGTGCTCGCGCCCGCGCCCGGCCTGCCCGAATCGCTGGCGGTCGAGGCTCAGCAGCTGGCGATCGACCTGGCCAACGCGCTCGGCGTGGTCGGCCTGCTGGCGGTCGAGCTGTTCGAGACCGACAGCGGCATCGTCGTCAACGAGCTCGCGATGCGGCCGCACAACTCCGGCCACTGGACAATCGAGGGCGCCCGCACATCGCAGTTCGAGCAGCACCTGCGGGCCGTGCTCGACTACCCGATGGGCGAGACCTCGCTCACCGCTCCCGCCGTCGTGATGGCGAACGTGCTGGGCGGCGAGCCCGGCGGCATGTCGATCGACGAGCGGCTGCACCACCTCTTCGCCGAAGACCCAGGCGCCCGCGTCCACCTCTACGGCAAATTGGTCCGGCCCGGTCGCAAGATCGGTCACGTGACCGTGCTCGGCGACGACATGACCTCGGTGCGGGCCCGCGCGGCCCGGGCCGCCCAGTGGCTTCAGGAGGGCCGATAGATGGCGCCGCTCGTCGGGATCATCATGGGCAGCGATTCGGACTGGCCCACGATGGAGGCCGCGGCGGTCGCCCTGGCCGAGTTCGAGGTGCCGTTCGAGGTGGGCGTGGTCTCGGCCCACCGTACGGTCGGCAAGATGGTCGACTACGCGTCGTCCGCCGCCGAGCGGGGCCTCAAGGCGATCATCGCGGGCGCCGGGGGAGCGGCCCACCTGCCGGGCATGGTGGCCGCGCTGACCCCGCTGCCGGTGATCGGGGTGCCGGTCCCGCTCAAGCACCTCGACGGCATGGACTCGCTGCTCTCGATCGTGCAGATGCCGGCCGGGGTGCCGGTGGCGACCGTGTCGATCGGCGGGGCGCGCAACGCGGGCTTGCTGGCCGTCCGCATTCTCGGTGCTTCCAACCCGCTGCTACAGGCCAAGATGGCCAACTTCCAGGCCAGTCTCGAGAAGCTGGTGGAGGAGAAGGACGCCGCGCTCCGGCAGCGCCTGCTCGGCTAGTCTCGTTGTTATGAGGCGCTGGCGTCCGTCGGTCGTTCTGCTGGTGGCGGGCATTCTGGGCGGCGCGCTGCTGCTCAGGAACTCGACACTGGCCGGCACGTTGTTCATGGCGGCGTGCGCCCTCTTCGCCGTGCTGTTCTCGCCGCCCGCCTTCCCGCGCTCGGTCACCGACGCCGAAGCGCGCGCCGCTCAAGCCGCCGACGGCCGTCCGATCATCTACTGGCGACCGGGTTGCCCCTACTGCCTGCGGATGCGCACGTCGCTGGCGCGTCAGGCCGGTCGCTACCACTGGGTCGACATCTGGAGTGATCCGGAAGCGGCCGCCTCCGTACGGGCGGTGGCCGACGGCAACGAGACCGTGCCCACGGTGGTGGCCCCCGGGAAGTCCTATGTGAACCCTTCACCGGAGCTGGTCCGAAACCTTCACTGAGAGCTCGGATCCCGTTCAGGGGCCGCTCCTACGATCGGTGCAGACCTTTCTTCGGAGGCGGTCATCGAACTCCGGTGGAGCGTGGCTGAACCGGCACGACCACTACAAGGTGCTGGCCGCCCTCGACAGCGACGGCACCAAGAGGGCTGGTGGGGCCTACGCCGCCCGGTCCTATCAGGACGCCTGCGCGTCGGCCGGATTCGGTTTCGGCGCCGAGTTCTCGACGGCGTACGGGAGCCCGGAAGCAATTCGGACAACTGCCACGATCGCGACCCGGGTTCGCCGGCCGGGGTGGTGCGGTGCGCCCGCAACTCCACCGACGACGTGTTGCGTACCGTGGCCGACACTCCCGGGGCGCTGGGCTACAGCGAACTCGGCGCCGCCACCGACCGCTCGGCCACGGTCCTGGATGCCGACCACGGCACCTACCCGTTCTGGGAGACCGAACTCGGCTATACCCACGGCGACCCCGACGCCCACTCCTTGGCGGCGAGCTTCCTGCGCTACCTGACCAACCAGGTAGGGGCCGACATCATCCGAGCCCACGGCGACCGCCCATGCGCCGAACTGGCCATCCCCAGCTGTGCCACCCCAACCCGGCCGCGATCCCCGTCTCCGACCGACCTCGAACCCCGCAGTGGTCCGCGGCCGCGGCTGACTTGTGTTTGCTTCCATCGATTTCAATGACTGGAGGGTGACTCAGCGCGAGGGGCGGTGCCGGCGTCATGCCGAGACGACCACACGGCGGCGGCAACGACCCGCCCGACTCTCCAGGCGGCGGCAGCGACACGCCCGGCCCGCCCGGCGGGCGTCCACCGAGGCCGCGCTCCGGCGATGGGCCGGGATCCATGGACGAGGCCGAGGGGCAGGTCGCCGGCGCGTTCAAGGTCGGGCGACCCGGACGTCACGACAACCTGATCACGCACCCGACCGGCGCGGTGGGAGGCGTCCCAGGCGGCCCGAGGGCAGTGGTGAGGGGTACTCCGGACGAGTCGACATTACGGTCGAACGAGATGGAGAACTCCGCCGCCGTGATCCTCGCCGCCCAGGGGTGGCGCATCAAGCAGAACCCCACGCCCGACGAGATAGAGCAGGCGCGGCTCGAGACCGGTGACCATGGGGATCCGAACAAGAACCCGGATTATCTGCTCGAAGGCAAAGTTTTCGACTGCTACTCGCCGACGAACCCGGACAAGACGCCACGCGGTATCTGGCGCTACATCCAGCAAGAGAAGATCGACGAGCTTCAGACGCAGCGCGTGGTCATCAACCTCGAAGATTGGCGGGGCGACGTGTCGGCGCTGCGGAGGCAGTTCGCAGACTGGCCGATGGAAGGATTGAAGGAGGCCAAGGCGATCACGCCCGACGGCGAAATCATCCAGCTGGACCTCCCGCCGGCAGCAGAATGAGAGCGAGGCACGATGGCGATCGAATACGGGCTGGTTCTCGCCGGTGGGACACCTGTCGAGCAGGTCGCCGCGCGCGCCTTCCCCGTGCTGGACGAGCGGCCCGTCGGGACGGCGCCGCTCCTGGTTGCTGCCCTCAACGAGACGTACGGCTTTGTTGTCACCGTTCGATCGGGTGCGAGCCGCTACGTCGAAGTCGTCTCCGATGAAGGCTCATGGGAGTGGGAGCCGAGCCCGTTCACCTCGGTCAGCTTCCGTTTCGACAAGTGGGCGGACGACATCGGCTGGCAGGTGCGGAACATGCTCACCGTCGTCCGGCGTGTGCTGGACACCGGCGATGAGGACGCTGCCTTCTCCTTCAACGGTGACATCCTTCTGCTCCGGCGCCTCAACGGCGTGACCACCAAGCACCGGCGAGCCGAGTGGTGGGAGCACTACGACGGGGCTGACCAGGTCATCCCGGGCTGAGCGGAAATCGGTGGCGGGGCGCGGCCGGTGGGCCTACGGTCGGGCGAAACGGCTGGTGGAGGTGCATTGTATGAGGGTTTGTGTCGGATTTGAGCTGACCGATCGTTCGTCCGACGTTAGGAATCCTCGAAGTGGACCTTCCACGTAGTTTTGTTGTTCGCGAGCAGCACCACCGCATCCACAACCCGATCGACGAAGGGAAGCTGGCGCTTCTCGGGCGGGTTCTCCGGCTGCGGCCGGGGATGACGATGCTCGACCTGGCCAGTGGCAGCGGCGAGATGCTTTGCACCTGGGGCCGGGACCACGGCATCGCCGGCACCGGTGTCGACATCAGCCGCGTCTTTGTTGAGCAGGCCCGATCCCGGGCCCGTGAGCTGGGCGTCGAAGAGCGGGTGAGTTTCGTCCACGACGACGCGGCCGGCTTTGTGGCGGCCGAACCCGTCGATGTGGTCGCCTGCATCGGGGCCACCTGGATCGGCGACGGGCTGCGGGGGACCGTGGAACTGCTCGACCGCAGCCTGCGACCCGGTGGGCTGATGCTGATCGGGGAGCCGTTCTGGCGCCAGGACCCACCCGACGAAGCGGCGGTGCGGGGCTCCCACGTACAGAAGAAAGATGATTTTTCCGATCTGCCGGGGCTGGTGGAGTCGTTCGGTGCGCTCGGCTGGGACCTGGTCGAGATGGTGCTGGCCGACGAGGACAGCTGGGACCGCTACGTCGCGGCCCAGTGGCTGACCGTCCGCCGGTGGCTCGACGAGAACCCGGACGACGAGCTCGCCCTGGCTTTCCGGGATGAGCTCGACACCGCTCCGCTGGACTATGTCCGATATCAGCGGCGCTATCTCGGCTGGGGAGTGTTTGCTCTGATGAAGCGCTGACCTACGCTGCCAGGGTGATCAGCCTGAGCGCGGCCACCCTGGCCGGGTCGGAACTCGACTGCCTCTATTCGATCTGCGCTTCGCAGGCCGACTACTGGCGGGTCAGCGGTGACCTCGACCCCGGCACGATGACACGCGCCGGGGTCGAGGCGATCCTCCGTGACGAGGCCACCGCCGAGGGCTCCGAGACCCTGGTCGCCCGTGACGAGGACGGCGTGATCGTCGGGTTCGCCGAACTGCTGCTCCAGCACCCGATCGACGGCCACCCGTGGATCGGGCTGCTGATTGTGGACAGCCGGCAGAGCCGTCAGGGCCACGGCCGGGCGATCGTCACCGCGATCGAGGAACGGTTCCACCGCATGGGCGCCACCGCGCTCCGCCTCGGTGTTCTCACGTCGAACGAGCCCGCTCTCCTGTTCTGGCAGGCGCTCGGTTACCGCCAGATCGACCTGCGCCCCGACCTCGCCAAGGGCCGCCCGACCCGGGTCATGGAGAAGGCCGTCTAGCCTTCCTGGTTGTGGTCGCGGGGCGGTCGCGGCGCCAGGCCGTCCTAGATCTGTTCGTTGAGGCGTACGACGGCATGGTTGTGGAAGTAGTCGTCCTCGTGCAGCGTCGTGACGCCGCCGGCCGTGAAGCGGAACGCGACCCGGCCCGCCGCCTCGATCGGCATCTCGATCCAGGCCGCCAGCACGAACGTGGCGGCCATGCCGTGCGTGACGATCACCTGATGGGTCGCGTCGGACTTCAGGATGCGGGCGGTCGCGGCGTACACGCGTACCGCCAGATCCCACTTGGTCTCGGCGCCGGGGATGCCCTCGTCGTGGCGCATGCGTTCACCCTCGCGCGGCGGCGGCACAAAACGGGCGTCCAGCCAGGACTGCGGTCGGCCGCCGGCTTCCCCGTACGACTTCTCACGCAGCCCCTCGTCGAAGACGACCGGGACGCCGAGACGTGGAGCGATCACTTCGGCCGTACGGCGGGTGCGCAGCAGATCGGACGACCAGACCTCGACCCCCGAGGCCGCCGAAGCCCCCGAGGTGCCCGAAACCGCCGAGGTGCCCGGCACGCCCGACGTTCGTGATGCGAGGACATCGGCGATCCGCGTGGCGTGCGCAAGTCCGCCCGGTGTGAGGTCGGAGTCGAACCAGCCCCCGACCAGCCCGTCGACGTGATGCGTGGCCTCGGGGTGGGTGACGACATGGAGCGTACGCATGGGAGTGGTTCTACCGCATGCGCACCAGACAGGCCCTCGTGGGTGCGGAAGCATGCGTCGTGCGTCCCGCGCTTCTCAGAGTGCGGCGTCGGTCTCGCGCTGTGCTCGTCGGCACCCCAGTGCGTTGTTGGTGGCGCGGCTCCATGTGCGGCGGGCGGGTGACGAGGGTTCACAGCCGCTGTCCCGGGTCGTCGATGCCCGCGACGTGTGCTCGCTGGGTGGCGTGCCCGCCACTGTGGAACTGAGAGCCGACCAGCAACCTAGTTGATGCGCATGTTCCCCGGGGTGTATTCGTACAAGGGCGGGGACCGCGACCAGTGGGCTCGAGCCGACCAGCCGACCAGCCGACCTAGTTGATCTCTCTCAAACGGGGGCCCACCCGACCGGGGGTTCCCCCGACCCTACCCACGACACTACGCGGGCAAGCTGGGATTTGCCTGGGCTGTCCACAGGCGGGGGCTGGTCGCTTTTTGAGTTGTCCACAGGAGAGCTGACGGGCCTGCAGCAGGCGGAGGCGTGAGCCGAAGATAGGGGAATGGAGCGTCGGCACCACAGCCAAGAAGGGGGCGTGGAGGTGTGCGGCTCGGGGGCACGCCTCAAGAGCGTCAGGCACATCAGACCAGCACGCGTGGGGCGGGGCCGCGCTGCGTTGGGGGTGTCTTCTACGACATGTACGGCCCGGCCGCCCCGGAAACCGAACTCGACCTGTTGGTCCGCTGTGTTCGTCGCGGCAGCCTGACCCGGTCCGCGGGCGTGGTGATTAATGGCTTCGCTGTCGCGGGGACGCCACTCCCGACGCGCGGGCGGATTGGCTGAACCATCACCGTCGTGGACCGCGCCGGGCGTACGTGTGGGAACGCCCGCGTCGCTGTTGTGGGCCGCGTCGGGCGTACGTGTGGGAACGGTTGCGTCGCCGTAGTGGGCCACGTCGGGCGCACGCGTGGGAAGGGCTGGCGCGGCAAGTGTGGACGACTCGATGCGTACGCGGGGAAGGGAAGGGTTAACGCATGCGGACCAGGGCGCCGCGCAAGCCTTCGCGTGTGCGGCGACGGTTTTCGTTGGTGGCGCCGACCCAGAGCAGGATCACGCCCAGCGGCACCAGGACCAGCCACGGGCCGACCAGCGTGACCGCGAAATGGATCGCCGCGAACGTGGTGGCGGCGGCGCCCACCACCACGGGGGCTTGTTGGCGGTTGCGGGAACCGACGATCAGGGTGGCCACCGCGCCCAGGAGGAGCAGGACCTCGCGCAGCTCGCCGCCGTCGCCGGCCAGCACGATGCCGATGGTGGGGACGAACGCGGCCAGCAACGCCGGGCCGTAGGCCACCCAGCTGCTCAGCTCGGGGCGGTCGCGCGACTCGACCACGCCGACCAGCAGGGCCAGCGCGGCGAACGGCAGCGTGTAGGCCTCGGGGAGCGCTACGTCGGCCAGCGCGATGAACAGCCACCAGCCGACCACCTCGAAGCCGACCGCGGTCCAGAACAGGGCGCGCCGCTGGTTGGGCGGGCGGCCCACGCGAGCCGCGGCCAAGCCGAGCACCGCGCCCCAAGCCGCCAGCATCGCGGCCAGGTGTGCGGGGGAGTCGAAGGCCATCACGCCGGCGATCACCGCGGACGCGTAGCCGCTCCACTCGATCGTCGTGGCCTCGGTCTTGTATTGCGGGAGGCCGAGCCGCGGGACCGTCGCCTCGAGGATCAGCAGCGCGGCGCCGACGGCCAGCACACCGAACGCGGCCCACGGGCGTTCCACCCCGGCGGCGATCGCGGCCGTCAGCACGAAGAACTGGCCCATCACGGCGGCGAAGATCCAGCCCAGCACGCGGGCGCTGCGGCTGCGGCCGGCCAGTGCGGCGGCCAGGCCGACGAAGATGGCGCTGCCCAGCGTGAACAGGGTGAGCCGCTGCTGGGCGAGGCTGCCGGCCAGGCCCGCATTGCCGGCCAGCAGGCCGATCACGAAGACGATCGTGCGGACCGTGCCGAGCAGGGACGAGCGGCGGCCGGCGGGCGGCGGGGTCAGTGCCAGCCCGAGCATCGCGATGGTGAAGACGACCAGGGCCGCGGTGGTGGCCGTGGGGTACGGCGCGTGCAGCGCGATCGGGGTGATCAGGATGGTGATGGCCAGGCCGGGCAGGATCACCGGCACGGCTTCGGAGGCGCGCCCGCCGAAGCCGATCGCGGCCAGCGCGGCGGCGCCGGTGAGCAGCACGATCGCCAGCACGCTGGTGCCGTCGACGTAGCCCGAAGAGGGGGCCGAGAGCGCGGGGATCGGACCGTCCCAGATGTGCCGCATCTGGCCCAACGGGTCGATCAGGGCGGCCCGCAGCGCGGGCGCGATCGAGAAGATGGCCAGGATCGTGGGCACCAGGGCCAGGACGATCGCGCTGGTGGCCGGGTCGACCAGCCAGCGGCCGGTCAGGCCGAGCGGGCGGGCCGAAGTCCAGCGGCGGGCCCGGAAACTCGTGCCGGAGAAGGCACCCTCGCGGGCCAGCGTGAGGCCGGGCGCCGGGATCGAGCCGCGCAACAGTTCGGCCATCACCCCGAGCAGGGCCGCCGCGGCCGCGTAGAGCGCCGTCGGGTGCGGGGTCGGGATCGACGCGAACGCGGTGATCGTCGCGCCCAGCACCAGCCCGACCGTCGACCACGGCAGGAACTGCGGGATGTAGCGGCCGGCCAGCGCGAGCAGGGCCAGGCTGAGGCTGGACCCGGCCAGCGCGGCGGTCAGCACGACCAGCGCGCCGTGGCCCTGGTCGGCGCCGACCGAGGCCAGCACGCCGGGCAGCGCCAGCATGATCGCGCCGGTGGCGGCGCCGCCGATCTGGGCGCGGTGCCGGGGCATGCCGGTGTCGTCGCGGGCCAGGTCGGCCTCGGTGACCGTGGACGGCGACCAGAACCGGCCGGGGGGCGGCAGCGGGGTGCCGGGCGGCGGGTCTTCGATGGTGGCGACCCGTGTGCGGGCCATCACCGCGGTCAGGGCGCCGATCATCACCACGAGCAGCAAACACAGCGCGGTCGACCAGGGGCGGGCGAGCGACGAGACGACGGCGTGCAGCAGCACGACGGCGGCCGCCCCGGCGCGGCACAGGGCGGCGATCGGGTCGATGGTGGCGATCGAGGCCATCGCGTACGCCACCGCGACCGCCCCGCCGACGAGCAGCGGCGACCACCAGGGCAGCCCGAGCGCGAACGGGGCACCGATCGCGGCCAGCGCCCCGGCGATCGCCGAGAACAGGTGCGACCACGGGCGGGGCGCGGCGATGGCGGCGGCGATCGCGATGGCGACCAGGGCGAACGGTGCCTGCCAGGCTCCGGCGCCGGGTTTCGGGATGTCGGTCAGGTCGGCCGACCAGAGTTCGGCCGGGACCGAGAGCATGCGGACGGCCCCGGCCAGTGCCAGATAGCCGGCGATCGCGCCGACCACCGCACCGGCGACGGCCAGCCCGCGGTTGGGGCCCCGGCTCCAGTCTTCGGGCAGCACGGCCACGCCCAGGGCCACGATCAGCACCACCACGCCCGCGACGGCGAGCGGCGCCGCGGGGAAGGCGAGCGCGAACACCCGGGCCAGCGCTCCGCAGATCGCGACGGTGGCGGCCGCGGCGGCGATGTCGGGGCCGTCGAGCACCCGATCGCTGCGCCGCCCGCTGTCGATCGACTTGGAGAAGAACAGCAGGCCGGCCGCGACCAGCAGCAGCGCGCCGACCCAGACGTCGGGCGCGGTGGCGCCGGGCGCGAGCAGGGCGGCCAGGGCCAGCGCGATCGCGCCCAGGCCGGTGCCGACGGTCAGCGGCAGGCTGATGTCGCGGCGGGCCACCTGGAAGACGGCCGCATAGCTGAGGGTGGCCGCTACGGCCAGGAAGCCGACGGCGAGCGCGGGCACGGTGACCGCCTCGGTGGGCGGCGGACCGTCACCGCGGTCGGCCACGGCGAGCGCGGCGGTGACCACGGCGCCGGGCAGGGCCAGCGCGGCCGCGCCGGACGCCCAGTCGCCGACCAGCCAGGCGTAGAGCCGGATCGGGATCTGCCGGGCCGCCACGGCGATCATCACACCGGCACCGGCCAGCGCGGTGAGCACGGCGGCGGTCAGCCAGGCTGCGCCCAGGGCGGCCCCGGCCCCGAAGAAACCGACCACGCCGGCCGCGGCCACGTGCACGATCGCGATGCGCCGGGTGGTGGCGGCCAGGCCGGCCGCGCCCAGGCCGACGGCGGCGATGACCAGCGGCCACGGCGCCTCGGACCAGTTCAGGCCGAGCGAGGCGGGCAGGGCCAGGGCGGTCAGGGCGATGCCGGCGACCGCGCCCTCGTGCCGCAGGCTGGGCGGCAGGGCCAGGGCGGCGGCGATGGTGACCAGCAGCGCGCTGAACGCCAGCAGCCAGCCCAGGTCACCGGCCGCCTCGGACATGCGCTGCGCGTAGTTCGCCATGTCGGCGTGCCACACCGGGCGGGCCGCCCCGAGCGGCGCCAGCGCGGCGCGCAGGCAGTTGATCACCAGGATCACGCCGATGATGGCGAGCGCGACCGCCGAGGCGATCTGCGGGCCGCGGCGCACCTCGAGCGGGACCAGCGTGACCACGGCGCCGGTGACGGCGATGGCGGCCGCGGCGACGGCCAGCGTCCAGTGCGGCGAGACGACGTCGGCGATGCGGGCGGTCGCGCCGATCACGGCCAGCGCCAGGACGCCGCCGGCGATGTTGCGGGCGGTCTGGTTGTCGAGCAGGTAGGCCGCGGTGCCGGCGATGAGCGCGGCCAGCACCAGGACGAGGCCGGAGCGCAGCGCGTCGGGCAGCACCTGGGCCTGCAGCAGCGCCACCGAGGAATAGAGCAGGGCGCCCGCGCCGGCCACGCAGAGCAGCGCGAACGTCAGCTCGCGGAGCCAGTCGGCCGACGGTGGCGTGGCGGGCAGGGCGACCGGCACCGACCCGGCGGGCGGGGCGTCACCGGGGCGCGGGCCGGGGAAGATGCGCGAGCGCAGCCAGCTGCCGGGCCGGCGGGCCCCCGACATGCCGGGGATGACCAGGTCGGGCTCTTCGGCCGCCGACTCAGGACGTTCCGGGGCGTCTTCGGCGACCGGTGCCGGGTCTTGCGGCTTGCGGTCGGCGGGCACCGGCCGGCCCCACGGCCAGCGGGGGAGCAGCCGGCCCTTGCGGATCACGGTGGTGAGCAGCAGCAGGTCGAGCACGGCGACCACGGTCAGGGCCATGCCCCAGCCGGCCGGACTCTGGATCATCGGGTCGGCCAGCAGCAGCGGCACCGGCTGGACGGCCACGACGGTCGCGTAGCGGGGCGCGGCGAGACGGGTGATCCCGGCGTACAGGAAAGCCGCGACGGCCGTGATGGCGAACGTGATGCCCAGATAGAGCGGGACGGGGACGCTCTCGCCCCCGGTCAGCGTGCTGCCGTGCAGCGCGAACAGGGTGAGCGGCAGCAGGACGAGGCCGACCCAGGCGACCGTCTCACCGGTCGAGCTCAGGCCCCGGCGGGCGATGCCCGGAGCCGCGAACAGGGCGATCGCCGTCGCCAGGGCCAGGATGAAGGCCCGGGCGAACGGGTTGCTGACCGCCACCCCGGCGAACACGACCGCGGCCACGCCGATGAGCAGCGCGCCGAGGGCGAGCAGAATGTTCTGCACCGACTGCGAGGAGGCCTCGGGCGGGTGGTGCTCGGCGCCCGTGAAGCCGGCCGAACGGCGCGGCGGCGGGGCGACCCGCTCGGTCGGCGGCGGGTCGTCGACCAGCATGGTCACGCCGTCGGTGGCCACCCCGGGCGGGCCGGTGTGCGCCGCGCCCGGCGGTGACCAGTTGGGCGGCGGGGGCGGTTGATCGCCGGCCCGTCGTGTGCCGCTGCGCGGGGGTGGCGGCGGTTCCTCGGAGGGGGCACCCGTGGGCGGGGGCGGCGGCGGGAACTCGTCGGGCCCGCGACGGCGTACGCGGCGGGTCTTGGCGGTCTTGGCGGCCTTTTTCTGCTGGTTGGCATGGGAGAGGATGTCGCGCTGAAACTGCGCCGCCTGGATCTTGGCGGCGATCTGGGTGCGCTCCTTCGCCGCGGCCATGTCACGGATCTTCAGATCCGCGATCGAGGCTTCGATGCGGGCCAGCTCATCGTCGTAGCCGTCGGGCTGTTCAGCCTGCGCCACGGAACCTCCTCGACCTGCCGGCCACCCCGTCTCACTAGAGCATGCCGGTACGACACCTCATTAGAACAGGCTCACGGCGGTCGACATCTATAGAAAACGCGCAGAGGGCGACATCGGCGCTCATGCCGGTGGACGGCCCATCCCTCGATAGGTCCATCCGGCCCGTGCCCACTGGCCCGGGTCCAGGCAGTTCCGCCCGTCGATGACCTTGCGTTCGGCGACCAGATCGCCGACGAGCACGGGGTCGGCGTTGCGGAACTCGGCCCACTCGGTCGCGACAACCACGAGAGAGACGTCCGTCACGGCGTCGGTCAGCGTCGGTGCGTACGTCAGGGAGGGCTGCACCTCACGGGCGTTAGGGATGCCCTGCGGGTCGTAGACGGTGACCGCGGCACCGGCGGCGGCCAGGGCGGACGCGACGGCGAGACTGGGCGCATCGCGTACGTCATCGGAATTGGGCTTGAACGTGGCGCCCAGAACCGCGATGCGGGTCCCGGAGAGGTCGGGACCGGCCGGACCGACCGGTCTGTTCAGCAGCTCGGCGGCCAGCGTGAGAGCCCGCCCGCGCCGCCGCGTGTTGATCAGGTCGACCTCGTGCAGGAAGCGCAGCGCCTCGCCCGCCCCCAGCTCCTGCGCCCGGGCCTGGAACGCGCGGATGTCCTTGGGCAGGCAACCACCCCCGAAACCCAGCCCGGCCTGTAGGAACCGGTTGCCGATCCGCGGGTCGTAGCCGATCGCGCGGGCCAGCAGCGTCACATCGCCCCCGGCGACCTCGCAGACCTCGGCCATCGCGTTGATGAAGCTGATCTTCGTGGCCAGGAACGCGTTCGCCGCGACCTTGACCAGCTCGGCCGTGGCGAAGTCGGTGACCACCACCGGCACGTCGCGGTCCTCGGTCGCGGCCAGGTCGAACACGCCCTTGTGGGCGGCGTGCAGCCGGTCGCGGGCCCACTCCGAGCGCACCCCGGCGACGATCCGGTTGGGCCGCAGCACGTCCTCGACCGCGTACCCCTCCTGCAGGAACTCGGGCGACCAGGCCACCTCGACCTGGAGGCCGGGGTCGGCGTGCTTGGCGACCAGCTGCTCGACCCAGGCCGCGGTGCCCACCGGGACGGTCGACTTGCCCACGATCAGGGCGCGGCGGGTCAGTAGGGGCGCGAGGGTGGTGACGACGCTTTCGACGTACGTGAGATCGGCTCCCATGCCGTCCGGGCGTTGCGGGGTGCCGACGCAGATGAAGTGGACGTCGGCGAAGTCGGCCACCTCGGCCATCGAGGTGCCGAAGCGCAGCCGGCCGGAGGCGAGGCCGCGGCGCAGCAGGTCGTCGAGGCCGGGCTCGTGGAACGGGGCCTGCCCGGCCGCCAGCTTGGATATCTTCGCGTCGTCGACGTCGTAACCGAGCACCTCGTAGCCGAGCTCGGCGAAACAGGCGGCGTAGGTGGCACCGAGGTAACCGGTGCCCAGGAATGACAAACGCATCACGCCTGACTTAACGACTCCATGTCTGGTGGGCGTACGCTACGCGCCAGTAACATAGCGGCAGACTGCTTGAAGCGAAGGGGCCAGGCCATGAGTGAGTTCGACGTCTACCAGCTGCCGGAGGACCACGAGACCATCCGCGCCGCGGTGCGCGAGGTCTGTGACGCGCGGGTGGCGCCGAACGCCGCCGAGGCCGACGAGACCGGTGAGTTCCCCAAGGCGTCGTACGACGCACTGCGCTCCAGCGACTTCCACGCCCCGCACATCCCCGTCGAGTACGGCGGCGCCGGCGCGGACGCCCTGGCCACGGCCATCGTGATCGAGGAGGTGGCGCGGGCCTGCGGGTCGTCGTCGCTGATCCCCGCGGTCAACAAGCTGGGCACGATGCCGCTGCTCATCGCCGCCTCGGAAGAGCTCAAGCAGAAGTACCTGCCCAAGGTCGCGTCGGGTGAGGCGATGTTCTCGTACTGCCTGTCGGAGCCCGAGGCCGGCTCGGACGCGGCGTCGATGACGACCCGGGCCGTACGTGATGGGGACTTCTGGGTTCTGAACGGCGTGAAGCGCTGGATCACGAACGCGGGCGTGTCCGAGTTCTACACGGTCTTCGCGGTGACCGACCCGTCGAAGCGCTCGAAGGGCATCTCGGCCTTCGTCGTGGAGAAGTCGGACGAGGGGGTCAGCTTCGGGGCGCCGGAGAAGAAGCTCGGCATCAAGGGCTCGCCCACCCGCGAGGTCTACTTCGACAACGTACGCATCCCGGCCGACCGCATGATCGGCGACGAGGGCACCGGCTTCGCGACCGCGATGAAGACCCTCGACCACACGCGCGTGACGATCGCCGCCCAGGCCCTCGGCATCGCCCAGGGTGCGCTCGACTTCGCGAAGAACTACGTCAAGGAGCGCAAGCAGTTCGGCAAGCCGGTCGCCGACTTCCAGGGCGTCCAGTTCATGATCGCCGACATGGGCATGAAGCTCGAGGCCGCCCGCCAGCTCACCTACGTGGCCGCCGGCAAGAGCGAGCGCGGCGACGCCGACCTGACCTACTTCGGCGCGGCCGCGAAGTGCTTCGCCTCCGACGCCGCCATGGAGATCACCACCGACGCGGTCCAGCTGCTCGGCGGTTACGGCTACACCCGCGACTACCCGGTCGAGCGCATGATGCGCGACGCCAAAATCACCCAGATCTACGAGGGCACCAACCAGGTGCAGCGCGTCGTCATGGCCCGCCAGCTCCTCAAGGACTGACCTTCTCCTTCATAAAAGGGCGCTCCTCCCGAGGGGCGTCCTTTTTGCTGTGTGGATGGGCAAGGAACGTGTGCGTTTCTTCGAAACTTCTTGACACAAGAAGTTCATCGATGTGTAGATGCGTTCACATCCCGTTCGAGCCTCAAGGAGATCGATGCGCCACCGCGTCCCCTCCCTGCTGGCCGTGCTCGCCCTGGCGGCCTCTTCCCTCGTCGGCGTCGCGTCCCCCGCGAACGCCGCCATCGTCCCCAAGACCCCGCCCCTGACCACGCCGTGGACCAGCCAGGTGTCCACCACCAACCCGCTCCCCGAATATCCCCGCCCCCAGATGACCCGCCCCGACTGGCAGTCCCTGAACGGCGAGTGGGAGTTCCTCAACCCCACCGACGTCAACCGCAACGCCGCGCCGCCGGTGGGGCAGACGTTGCCCGAGCGCATCCTCGTGCCGTACCCGGTCGAGTCGGCGCTCTCCGGGATCATGCGCAACGACCAGCGTGACCTGATGTTCTACCGCCGCACCTTCACCGTCCCGGCCGGCTGGAACGGGCGCCGCGTCCAGCTGCACTTCGGCGCCGTCGACTATGAGGCCACCGTCTGGGTCAACGGCCGTCAGGTCACCACCCACAAGGGCGGCTACGACCGCTTCGAGGTGGACGTCACCGACGCGCTCAACGGTGGCAACAATGAGCTGATCGTGCGCGTCTACGACCCGACCGACGGGCGCGGCGAGAAGCAGCCGGTCGGCAAGCAGGTCAACAACCCCGAGGGGATCTTCTACACGCCGAACTCGGGCATCTGGCAGACCGTCTGGCTGGAGCCGACCCCGGTGAGCTCGATCTTCTCGGTCGACATCTATCCCAACATCACCAACAACACGGCCCGCGTACGGGTGTTCACCCGCGGAAACGTGTCGGGGCACAGCGTCCTGGCCGAAGCCCTCAACGGCTCCACTGTGGTGGGCAGCGCCACTGGCGGCTTCACCGAGTTCACCGTCCCCGTGCCGAACGCGCGCCGCTGGTCGCCCGACGACCCGTTCCTTTACAACCTGCGCGTGACCTTAAGAAACAACAATCAGACGGTCGATCAGGTGACGAGCTACTTCGGCATGCGCGAGGTCGGCACCAAGATGGTCAACGGCCAGCTCCGGCCGACCCTCAACGGGGAGTTCGTCTTCCAGATCGGCACGCTCGACCAGGGCTACTGGCCGGACGGTCTCTACACCGCCCCGACCGACGCCGCCCTCGCCTCCGACCTGCAGAAGCACAAGGACCTGGGCTTCAACATGGTCCGCAAACACATCAAGACCGAGCCCGCCCGCTGGTACTACCACGCCGACCGCCTCGGCCTGCTGGTCTGGCAGGACATCCCGTCAACGCCGGCCTTCGACCAGTCCCGCACCGCGGCCCAGACGGCGCAGTTCGAGACCGAGGCCCGCGAGATCATCGACGAGCACCGGGCGTTCCCGTCGGTCGTCACCTACGTGCCGTTCAACGAGGGCTGGGGCGAGTGGAACCTCGGTGACACCCAGCGCATCACCCGCGACCTCAAGGCGTACGACCCGACGCGGTTGATGAACGCGCACAGCGGCTACAACTGCTGCGTCTCCAAGGGCGACCCCGGCACCGGCGACATCATCGACTGGCACGTCTACACCGGACCGGACGCGCCCAACCCGTCGGCCACGCGCGTGTCGGTGCTCGGCGAGTTCGGTGGCATCGGCCTGCGCAACCCTGGCCACGAGTACAGCCCGAACGGCCAGTTCTTCGCCTACGAGCAGGTCTCGAGCAACGCGCAGCTCAACGACCGTTACACCGGCATGGTCCGTGACGTGCAGCAGCTCATGACGACCAAGGGCGTTTCCGCGTACGTCTATACGGAGATCACCGATGTCGAGGGTGAGTACAACGGGCTGTTCACCTACGACCGCCGCGTGCAGAAGGTGGACACCAACCAGGTCCGTACGGCCCACGCCAACCTGATCAACGCCTCCCGCAACCTCAACTCGGCGGCGCCGCTCACCCTGGGCCACGTCCGCTCGTTCCAGGTCACCACGTCCGGCCTCACCAACCGGTTCCTGCGCCACGCCGATTCCCTGGCCCGCACCGACGTCCTGACCAGCGCGAGCGCCGACGGTGCGAGACAGGACGGTTCCTTCCGTACGGTGTCCGGCCTGGCCGACGCACGCTGCTACTCGTTCGAGTCGGTCAACTTCCCCGGCCGCTACCTGCGCCACGCGAACAGCCGGGTGCGGCTCGACGCGAACACCGGCGGCCCGTTCGCGGCCGACGCCACCTGGTGCCAGCGTCCGGGCCTGGCCGTCGGCGGCACGTCGTTCGAGTCACTGAACTTCCCCGGCTCGTACCTGCGCCACTACGCCGACGCGGTCTATCTGGCCCGCAGCGGCGGCCCGAACGCCTGGGACACCGCGAGCGGGTTCGCGGCCGACGCCACCTGGAACCTGTCAGCCCCCGCGCTGTGGCGCAGTTCGGCGCAGCTGCCGGTCGGCGCCCGGCGGTCGTTGCAGGTCACCACGTGGGGTCACACCGACCGCTACCTGCGGCACGCCGACAGCCTGGGCTTCACCGAGATCGTCAACGCCGGGAGCAGCGCCCTGCTCAAGGCCGACGCGACCTTCACCGTACGGCGGGGGTTGTCCGACTCGTCCTGCTACTCCCTGGAGTCGGCGAACTATCCGGGCCAGTTCCTGCGGCACGCCGACAGCCGTATCCGCCTGGCCGCCAACGACGGTTCGGCGCTGTTCGCGGCCGACGCCACGTTCTGCGCCCGCCCCGGCGTCGGCGGCACCGGAGTGACCCTGGAGTCGATCAACCTGCCGGGCAACTACCTGCGCCACTTCGAGTCCCAGGCCTACATCGCCGCCGGCACCGCGGGCGCCGGCTTCAACCGCCCCCAGACCTTGACCGCCGACAGCAGCTGGAACGTCGTCGCCCCCTGGGCCCCGTAAGTTATCCACAGCTGTTTCGAGTTATCCACAAGCGACAACATGGGGCCAGGCCGTTCGGCCTGGCCCCATTACCCCTGACGGATCAGCTGGCGCGGACCACCGCGGTGGCCGGGTCGCCGTCGACGGCGGCGGCCATCTGGGGGACCAGCTTGTCGAGCAGGTAGGGCAGGCTCAGCACCGAGATGAACGACGTCGCGGCGCCGACCTGCTCCAGGTTCTCGACGTAGAGGTCGCGGGCCTCGGTCTTGACCTTCAGCTTCGAATAGAGCGGGTCCGACTCGACCTTCTTCTTGTCGGCGTCGTACTTGTCGACGATCCAGACGAGCATGTCGACGTCGAGCAGGTCGGTGCGCTCCTTGCTCAGGTTGGCGCCGAACTCCTTGCCGGTCACCTCGTCGAGGCCGTCCGGCAGGGTGAAGCCGAGGTCGGTGAGCAGGCGCCCGCGCGGGTCCTGCGTGCCGTAGACCCAGTAACCCTCGTACGTGGTGGCCATCAGCCCGGTCTTGCCGGCGAACTCGGGGTGCTCCTGCTTGACCTTCGTGAACAGGGCCTCGGTGTCGGTCACCAGCTTCTCGGCCTGGGCCTTGCGCCCGACCGACTCGCCGACCGTACGGGTCAGCTCCTGCCAGCCGATGCCATAGTCGACCTGGTCCTTCGTGTGCGTCACGGTCGGCGCCATCTTCGACAGCTTCGCGTAGTCCTCGTCGCTCAGCCCGGCGTACATGGCCAGGATCAGATCGGGGTTGAGGGCCGCGATCTTCTCGAACTGGATGCCGTCGGTGGAGGTCAGGACCTGGGGCCGGGGCGCCGAACCGAGTGCGGCCTCGGCCCACGGCCAGATGGCACCCGGCTTCTCGCCGAACCACTCGGAGGTCGCGACCGGCACGACACCGAGGGCGAGCAGCGCGTCCTGGTCGACCAGGCCGACGGTGACGACGCGCTTGGGCTCGGCCTTGATCTCGGTGGTGCCGAACTTGTGGGTGATCGACACGGGGAAGGCGGACGCGTCGGCGCCCGTCGAAGCGCTCGCGCCGGAGGCCGCCGGCTCGTCGTTCGCACTGTTCGGTCCGCACGCGGTCAGCGCCAGGAGAAGTCCGGCCGCGGCCACGGTCGCGATCCGCCGAATATGGGGAAGCCGCACGGGCTGGTCCTTTCTGCAACGTGAGACACCCTCGGGCCGGGTGACCTCGACGCGAGTGTAGGTTAGCCTCACCTAAACGGAGAACCCCGAGGCCTGAACGCAGAACTCCGGGACGAACGCGGAACTCCGGGACGTCACACCCCGAGCCAGGACGGAGCCCACGTTGACGGCCGTGCTGACGGCTCCCCCGGCCAGTCCCCATCGGCAGCGAGCCCGGCGGCGCTGGATCGGGTTCGCGGTGGCCGTGGCCGTCCTTTTTGTCGCGCTCGCCCTGAGCATCGCGATCGGCAGCCGCACGATCGACCTGTCCACTGTGTGGCGGGTCCTCTGGCATCCCGACGGCTCGGCCGAATCGGCGATCGTCCACGACCTGCGCTTTCCGCGTACGGTGCTCGGCCTCGGGGTCGGCGCCGCCCTGGGTCTGGCCGGCACGGTCATGCAGGCGCTGACCCGCAACCCGCTGGCCGAACCAGGCCTGCTCGGCGTCAACCTCGGCGCCTCGACCGCCGTCGTGGTCGCGATCGCGTTCCTCGGCGTGACCACCGCCTCCGGATACGTCTGGTTCGCCTTCGCCGGCGCCGCGCTGACCTCGGCCGCCGTGTTCGCGCTGGGCGGCACCGGTCGGCACCCCACACCGGAACGTCAGATCCTGGCCGGCGTCTCGATCACCGCGGTGCTCGGCGCGATCGTCTGGGCCATCCTGGTGCTGCGGCGGGAGGCGTTCGACCGCTACCGCCACTGGGACGTGGGCTCGTTCTCCGACCGCGACTCGGCGACCGTCACACAGATCCTGCCGTTCCTGGTCGCCGGCGTCGTGCTCACGCTCGTGCTGGGCCGCCAGCTCAACGCGCTCAGCCTGGGCGACGAGTCGGCCACGTCGCTCGGTGCCCGTCCCGCGCGCATCCGCGCCCTCGGCCTGCTCGCGGTGACCCTGCTCTGCGGCGCCGCCACCGCCGCGGCCGGCCCGATCTGGTTCCTGGGGCTCGCCGTCCCGTACGCGGCCCGCATGATCGTCGGTTCCGACCAGCGCTGGATCCTGGCCTACGCGGTGATCCTCGGTCCCGCCCTACTGCTCGGCGCCGACGTTCTGGGCCGGGTGCTGGTCGCCCCGGCCGAGCTGCCGGTCGGCGTGGTGACCGCGTTCCTCGGCGCGCCCCTGTTCATCGCGCTCTGCCGCCGCCGACGGCTGAGTTCGCTGTGACCGCCACCCTGGAGAAACGGCCGGCCAAGCGCGCCGTCGTCCGAGCCGGTGCCTTCTCCGTACGGCTGTATCCCCGCGCCCTGATCGTCGGTGTCGTCCTCGTCCTGATCGCCCTGACCATGGCGTTGGTCAACCTGACGACCGGTGACTTCCCGGTGCCGGTGGGCGAGGTGCTCAAGAGCCTGGCCGGTAAGGGGACCGCGGGCACCGACTTCATCGTCTATGAGCTGCGCCTGCCCCGGGTGCTGGTCACGCTGCTGGTCGGCCTGGCTCTGGGCGCGAGCGGCGCGGTCTTCCAGAGCCTCACCCGCAACCCGCTCGGCAGCCCGGATTTTGTCGGCCTGACCACCGGCGCGGCCAGCGGCGCCCTGATCGTCATGCTGATCGTCGGGGGCGGCGGCCTGCAGGTCAGCGCGGGCGCGATCACCGGTTGCGTGGTCACCGCGGTCGTCGTCTATCTGCTCGCGTTCCGCCGCGGCGTCCAGCCGTTCCGGCTCGTGCTCATGGGCATCGGCGTCTCGGCCCTGCTCGAGGCCCTGAACTCCTACCTGATTTACAGGGCCCAGCTCAACGAGGCGATCGCGGCGCAGGTCTGGCTGATCGGCAGTGTCAACGGCCGTGGCTGGACCGAGGTCGTGATCGTCGCGGTCACCGTCGTCGTGCTGGTGCCGCTGGTCGTCCACTACGGACGCCACCTGAAAATGCTCGCGCTCGGCGACGAGATGGCGGTCCTGCACGGCGTCCCGGTCGAGCGCAGCCGGGCCGTCCTCGCGCTGGCCGCCGTCAGTCTGTCGGCCGGTGCCACCGCCGCCGCCGGCCCGATCGCCTTCGTGGCCCTGGCCGCCCCGCCGCTCGCCGCCCGGCTCAGCAGCTCGCCCAGCTCCGGCATTCTGCCCGCCGCGGGCATGGGTGCGGCGCTGCTCTCGGCCGGCGACTGGGCCGCCCAGAACGCGCTGCCCGGCAACGACATCCCGGTTGGCGTGATCACCGCGGCCCTCGGTGGCGTCTACCTGACCTGGCTGCTGTTCCACGAGAAGCGAGGAGCGCGAGCATGACTCTCCGCGAAAGCGAGAAGCGAAAAGCAGGAGCGCGAGCATGAACGACGCACGTCTGCGGGCCGAGGACGTCACCCTCGCGTACGACAAAAGGGTCGTCGCCGAGCACCTCGACGTCCAGATCGCCGACGGCTCGTTCACCGTCATCGTCGGCCCTAACGCCTGCGGCAAGTCGACGTTGCTCAAATCGCTGGCGCGGGTGCTCAAGCCGCAGTCCGGCGCGGTCTACCTGGACGGGCAGGCCATCGCCTCGTACCCCTCGAAACAGGTCGCCAAGCAGCTCGGCATGCTGCCGCAGTCGCCGATCGTGCCCGGCGGCATCGTGGTCGAGGAGCTGGTGGCCCGCGGCCGGTTCGCCCACCAGCGGCTGCTCAAGCAGTGGTCGCCCGAGGACGAGGCGGCCGTCACCGAGGCGATGCGCCTGACCGAGGTGTCCGACCTGGCCGACCGGTTCGTCGACGAGCTCTCCGGCGGTCAGCGGCAGCGGGTCTGGCTGGCGATGGCGCTCGCCCAGCAGACCCCGATCCTGCTGCTCGACGAACCCACCACCTTCCTCGACCTGTCCCACCAGTTCGAGGTGCTCGACCTCTGTGCCGAGCTGCACGAACAGGGCCGCACGATCGTCGCGGTGCTGCACGACCTCAACCACGCGTGTCGCTACGCGACCGAACTCATCGTGATGAAAGCGGGCAAGGTGATCGCGCAGGGCGCCCCGGCCGAGGTGATGACGGCCCAGCAGGTCGAAGACGTCTTCGCGATGCCCTGCCGGGTCATCGACGACCCCGAGACCGGCACCCCGATGGTGGTCCCGGCCGACCGCCACCGCCGGCGCGGCGCCCGTACGCCCGAGGCAGCCCGCGCGTGAAGCAGGCCCTCACCCGGCAGCGCCGCCTGATCGTCCTCAGCACGTTCCTGGCCACCTGCCACCAGGCGGGGGAGGCGGCCGTCCCGTTCCTCATCGGCGTGATCATCGACCGGGCCGTCGACGGCGGGGTCGGTGACCTGTTCCTGTGGCTGGGCGTGCTCGGCGCCATCTACATCGGACTGAGCTACAGCTTCCGCTACGGAGCCCGTACCGGGGAACGCGCCTCCGAACAGGCCGCGCACGACCTGCGTCTCCAGGTGACCCGACGGGTTCTGCACGACCGCGGCGGGGCCGAGACCGGTCGTCTGCCCGGCGCGCTCGTCTCGATCGCCACCAGCGACACCGCCCGGGTCGGCGCGGTCGCGGTCGCCATCGTGTACGGCACCGCGGCCGTCATCGCCGTCATCTTCTCGGCCGTCCTGCTGCTGTCCATCTCGATCCCGCTCGGTCTGCTCGTGCTGCTCGGGCTCCCGCCGCTGATGTGGCTGACCCGCCTGATCGGCAAGCCGCTGGAGGCGCGCAGCGAGACCGAGCAGGAGCACGGCGCCCACGCCTCGGGCATCGCGGCCGACCTGGTCGCGGGGCTGCGCGTGGTCAAGGGCCTGCGGGCCGAGGAGGCCGCGGTCGAGCGCTACCGGGTGCGCAGCCGCACCGCGCTGACCGCCACCGTGCGGGCGGCGCGCGCCGAGACGGCGTACCAGGGAATCGTCATCGTCGTCAGCGGGCTGTTCCTGGCCGTGATCGCGGTGGTCGGCGGCATCCTCGCGGTGCGCGGCGACATCACCGTGGGCCAGCTCATCTCGTCCGTCGGCCTGGCCCAGTTCCTGGTCGGGCCGCTGTCGACCTTCGGCTGGGTGGGCGCCGACCTGGCTCAGGGCCGCGCGTCGGCCAAGCGGGTCGCCGCGGTGCTGTCGGCCGACGAAGCCGTCGCCGGGGGAGAACAGACCCCGGTCACGCCGGTGCGGGGGGCGATCGAATTGCGCGTACGGGAAATCGCCGTGAAACTCGCCCCCGGAGAGATCGTCGGAGTGGTCGCCACCGACCCGGCCGAGGCCACCGAGATCGTCCGCCTGCTGAACCGGTCGTTCGACCCCGCCGACGGCACGGTCTCGCTCGACGGCGTGGCGTTGTCGTCGCTGCGGCCCGAGGAGCTGCGCGCCGCGGTCCTGGCCGTCGAACACCACACCGACCTGTTCGACGGCACGGTCCGCTCGGCGGTCGCGCTCGACCGGGCCGGACCGGCGACGGTGGACGCCGCGATGGCCGCCGCCGACGCCGACGAGGTGGCCCGCAACCTGCCCGCCGGCCTCGACTCGGTGCTCGGCGACGGCGCCCGCACCCTCTCGGGCGGGCAACGGCAGCGGATCGCGCTGGCCCGGGCGCTGGCCGCCGACGCGCCGGTGCTCGTGCTGCACGACCCGACCACGGCCGTCGACGCGGTGACCGAGGCCCGGATCGCCCAGCGGGTGCGGGCGATGCGCGAGGGCCGCACCACGGTGCTGATCACCACCAGCCCCGCCCTGCTGGCGGTCACCGACCGGGTGGTGATGCTGCACGAGGGTGCGGTGGTCGCCGACGGGACGCACGGTGAGCTGGCCGCGGGCGACGAGACCTACCGGGAGACGGTGCTGGCATGACGACCACCCTGCTTCCGATCGCGGCCGGGGCGCGTACGCGGGCCGCTCTGCTCGTCTTCTTGAGGCCCGACCGGGGACGGCTCGCCGGGGCGGTGGTGCTGCTCATCGCGGGCACGATCGCCGGACTGCTCGCGCCCCCGCTGCTCGGCCGCATCGTCGACCTCGCCTCGGGCGCCGGCACGACCGGCGAGTTCGTGCTGACCGGCGTGGCGCTGGTGGCGGTGGCGCTCGTCGACGCCGCGCTGGCCGGTCTCGGCATCGCCCTGCTGGCCCAGGTCGGCGAGAGCACGCTGGCCCGCATCCGCGAACGGTTCGTCGAGTCGGCGCTGCGGCTGCCGCTGGAACAGGTGGAACGCGCCGGCGCGGGCGACCTGACCTCGCGTGTCACCAACGACGTGGCGGTCGTGGCCGAGGCGGCGCGCTCGGCGTTGCCGGAGTTCACCCGGGCGATCCTGACCATCGTGCTGACCCTCGGCGGCATGGCCGTGCTCGACTGGCGGTTCCTGCTCGCCGCGCTGGTGGCGGTGCCGGTGCAGGCGTACACGGTCCGTTGGTACGCCCGGCGCGCCGTGCCGCTCTATGCCAAGCAGCGTGTTGCGGTGGCCGCCCAGCAGCAGCACCTGCTGGCCACGATCGACGGCGCCTCCACCATCCGTACGTTCCGGATCGCCGGTGACCACAGCGGGCGTGTCGCCACCCGTTCCCAGCAGGCGGTCGACCTGCTGCTGCGGGGAGTCGCGCTGCAGACCCGGTTCTACGCCCGGCTGCACGTCGCCGAGTTCGCCGGGCTCGCTGCCGTGCTGGCGACAGGCTTTTTCCTCGTACGCGGTGACGCCGTCAGCATCGGCACGGCCACCGCCGCGGCGCTGTATTTCCACGGGCTGTTCAACCCGATCAACACGGCCCTGGCCCTGGTCGACGACGCCCAGGCGGCCGCCTCGGGCCTGGACCGCCTGGTCGGAGTGGCCGACCTCGCCGTGCCGCCGCGGGCCGTTCTCCCCACCACCGATTCCCCGGCCGCCGTCGAAGTCACCGGCCTGTCCTTCGGCTACGAGGCCGACCGTCCGGTGCTTCACGACGTCAGCTTGTCGGTGCGCCGGGGCGAGCGGGTGGCCGTGGTCGGCTCGACCGGCGCCGGAAAGACCAGCCTGGCCAAGGTGATCGCGGGCGTCCACGAGCCCACGGCGGGAACGGTTGACGTGCCCGCCGGGGAGGTCGCCCTGATCACCCAGGAGGTCCACGTCTTCGCCGGCCCCCTGGCCGACGACCTGCGCCTGGCCCGGCCCGGCGCGACGGAGGACGAGGTCCGTGCGGCGCTCGCCGCGGTCGACGCGCTGGGCTGGGCGTCTCAGCTCCCCGAGGGGCTGAACACCGAGGTCGGCGCGGGCGGCCACGCGTTGACGGCGGCGCAGGCCCAGCAGTTGGCCTTCGCTCGCCTGATCCTGGCCGACCCGCCGGTCGCCATCCTGGACGAGGCCACGGCCGAGGCCGGCAGCGCGGGTGCCCGGTTGCTGGAGAGGGTGGCCGCGGCGGCGCTTGAGGGCCGGACCGCGGTGATCGTGGCGCACCGCCTGACCCAGGCCGTGACCGCGGACCGGGTGGTGGTTCTCGACCGGGGCCGCATCGTCCAGATCGGACCGCACGAGACCCTGGTGGCCGAGCCCGGCCCATACGCGACCTTATGGCAGGCGTGGTCCGGCCAGCGCGACCAGAAGGCGTGACTTACCCTCGCTCTCGTCCGCACGTGACTTGCGGCGGCGGATCAACCTGACCTCGCTCGTCTGATCGCCGCTGTCCCGACGCTGTGATCTGCGCGGGGTGGACTTCCTGGGTTGCCCGCTTCGTGTCGCCGGCCAGGGCCCGCTGGGATTCGCTTTGGCCCGTTTGGCGTGTCACCGGCTCGGGCTTCTTGGGATTCGCTTTGGCCCGTTTGGCGTGTCACCGGCTCGGGCTTCTTGGGATTCGCTTTGGCCCGTTTGGCGTGTCACCGGCTCGGGCTTCTTGAGATTCGCCTCGGCCCGTCTGGCGCGTCGCTGGTCCGGGCTCGCCGGGATCGTCCGGCGCGTTTCCTGTTCCTCGTCGGGTGAGCGTTCCCGCTGAAGACAAATAGCGCTCGGGCCGCATCGGTGGAGATGCGGCCCGAGCACCGGGGTGGAACGAGCGGTGCGGGAGCGAAGGCGTGGACGGAACCGTCGCGCCCGCGACCCGAGGTGGCCGGGCCGGACTACTCGGCCGGGGCCCTGCTGCTCAGCGGCATTTCTTGTTCTGGTTCAGCTTCTTTGTTCAGCGATGCTTGTTCAGCGGTGGCCGCGCGGGCCGCCGTGGCCGTGGCCGTGGCCGCCGCCGTGCCCACCGTGACCGCCGTGGCCGTTGCCCCACGGGCCGTGGCCGTGACCGCCACCGCGCCAGTCGCGCTGGACCTCGAGGGCCCACAGGCCACGCTTGAAGCCGAAGCGCACGCGGTCGCAGTCGTAGTCGTCCCACCGGTTGGTGAACTCACCGATGCGGCCGGCCTTCTCGCAGGCGCGCAGCGACCGGAAGTAGCCGACGACCCGGTCGCGGTCCCAGCCCTTCTGCGCCTTGGTCGTGGTCGACGGCTTGGCGGCCGGGGTGCCGGCGCTGTCCGCCGCCATCGCCGGGCCGGCAGCCATCGTGGCGCCGGCGACCAGGCCCATCGCCAGCATCGTGAACGTCCGGGCCTTCTTCATATCTACCTCCGAAGTTGGTTTCTGCCTTGCTGCCTTCTGCCAGAGATCCTGGCATATCGGGCATAAGCCTCACCAAGAAGCGAATACGTACTTTCGGACGATCTTGGTTGACCGTTTGTGCTGCCGGTCACAGCAGCCGCGAATCGGACGCGCTGACCCGCTCGCGTTGTCCTACGCGCCGAACCGCTCGCGTTGTCCTCGCTGTACGCGCCGAGCCGCCCGCGTTGTCTTTGCTCTACGGCTGAACTGCTCGCGTTGTCCTCGCGCTACGCGCCGAATCGCTCGTGTTGTCTTCGTCGTACGCGCCGTGCCGCTCGCGTTGTCCCTGCTCTACGGGCTGAACTGCTCGTGTTGTCTTCGCCCTACGGACCGTGCTGCTCGCGTTGTCCTTGCCCTGCGCGCTGAACCGCTCGCTTTGTCCTGGCGTGCGCGCTGACCCGCTCGCGTTGTCCTCGCCCTGCGCCACTATCGCCTCGCGCGTAAGGCGAAGACCGGTAAGGCTGCCCCGTGCGCTTGGCGCGTTCGAGCCGTTCAACGCCCGCGCCCAGATTCGTCCCATCACGATTCGTCACCGTGACCGCCCCGCTTGCGCCCGGATCAAATCGCGGCGCGTGTAGTCCGGGGCGCCACGTCGAGACGCAGCGGCCGGTCGCGCGTCTATTGATGGGCGGCCAGTGCGGTGGCCACGGCCGTAACGAAGTCGTTCAGCACGTCGCGATCGGGCGCGTGATCCGGGTTGACCTCGGTGATCACGAGGGCGGCCAGTGCGGGGCTGCCGGCGAAAACGGAGAGGCTGGTCATCGCCTCATGCAGGGACAGACCGACCGGTGCACCACCGGAGTCGGGCACGTCGGCTATCGGCGTGTCGACGAACCGCAACACGTCGACGTCGAAGTGCAGCACGAAGGAACCATCGACGGCCTCCAGCGCCCTCTCGGCGGCGGCTCGGGGATCGCGATGCACGTCGGCGGCCGCGATCCGGGAGATGGACAGCTCGCGCAGCAGGTCGCGTTCGAGGTCGTCCCCGGCCTCGGGCAGAGCGTCCCCATAGGACACAATTCGCGCCGGCGTCAGCGGCTCGCCGATCGCGGCCAGCTCCGGCAGGTGCCCCGGAAGCCGCAACAGATGAGCCACACCCATAGCGTCGAGGTTCCCGTTCGGGCGTGTCTCCGGGGTGAAGAGATCGGGCCCACCGTCCATATAGAGCAGCGCCGGTTCCCGTGCGACACGGTCGAATCCAGCCATCACACCGACGGTGATGCTGCAATCCCCGCCGAGAACGAGCGGCGTGCCACCCGCGTCGAGGATCCCCTGCACCGCCACCGCGACATCCTCGGCCACGGCCGCGACGGTGCCGCGTTCTGAGCGTTCGGCCGTGCAGGGTCGGGACGCCAGCGAAACCCGCGGACATCCCCACGGTCCTCGACGTCGAGCCCGCCGGCCTTCAGATCGTTGATCAGCCCAGCCTCACGCAACGCGCCCGGCCCCTGCTCAACCCCGGGCGTGTGGGCACCGGCGCTGGAAGGCACCCCCAACACCACCCACCGACGATTCATGCAGCTCATCCTTCCAAGAGTCACCCGCTCCCGCAGGCCGGCAGCCGCCGTCCCGAAGAGGCAGCGACCGCCGACCAGTCCGGCTCACCCACTCGCGGGCATAACAACCGCCGTCCCGAGGGAACAGCGAACGCCGACCACCCCGAAACCGCCCGCGGCACAGGTCTCGGCCGGATGCCGACCGGGGTAGCGGCGAGGGGTCAGGGAGCGGCGAGGCTGAAGCGCTCGGCGAACGCCGACATCTGATCCTCCTGTTCAGCGGGATCATCCGAGGTAGCGCCCACCACGACGCGGGTCACGCCTTCTTCGGCCAGCGCCGCGGCCCGCTCGGGAGACATGGTTATGCCGCCCCAGCGCGTGTACTCGAGGGCGTCGGGGTCGCGCCCGGCCTCCAGCGCCGAAGCTCGGGCCAGAGCAAGCTGGGCCGCCCTCTCCTCGGGCGACAACATGCCACCCGGAAAGAAGCCGTCACCCCGCGAACCGGCTCGACGGGCCGCGGCCCGGCTGGAACCGGCCACATGGATCGGCATGCCGTCGCCCACCGGATGCGGGAAGCTCACCAGGTTGTCGAAGTTGAAGAACTCGCCCTCATAGCTCACCCCCTCGGCCCCGCCCGACCAGAGGAGCCGCAGGACGTCGATCGCCTCGTCGGCCCGGCGCCCCCGCGAGCGGAAGTCGACCCCGAGGGCCGCCGCCTCGCCGGGAAGAGTCCCCAGCCCGACGGTGAAGAGGCGCATCCGTCCTTTCGAGAGCACGTCGATGGTCGCCAGGCGTTTGGCGAGAACAACCGGGTGCTGGTACGGAATGAGGACCACGCCCGTACCGAGCAGGATCCGGCTGGTGGCCGCCGCGACAAAGCTGAGCGCCTCGAGCGGGTCGACGTAGGGCAGATCCGGCGGAATCTCCATCTCCCCGAACGCGGCCCCGGGGTAGAGCACCACGTGCTCCGGCATGTAGAGCGCCTCGAACCCGCATTTCTCAGCGTGTTGCGCGTACGCGATCATCCGGTCCGGATCCGTGCCGAACGCCGGTGTGCCATAACTGATCGCGAACTTCATGCCGTGCCTCCGTCCGACGCCTGTCGCCACGAGAACGCTATCCGTGGCCCCACAACGAGCGCAGCGTGTGCACCCTCACTCAGAAAGCCGGCAGCACGCCCCACCTGCGGAGACGCGCAAAGCGCCGCGTGGCGCCTGTGGAAAACGCCGTGCCGGCCATGCGCCGACCTGTGGACAGGCTCCCGTTTCTGTCGGACCGGGCGCGTATTTTTTCCATGCCCTCAGGGAGGGTGGTTTCAGGGGGTCGTTGCAACACGGTCGGTGTTGAGGAGTTTAGCGAGGCGTTCGGCGGGGGTGTCCCAGTCGAGGGTCATGCGGGGGCGGCTGTTGAGTTCGGCCGCGACCGCGGCTAGAT
>NZ_JAENHP010000035.1 GCF_016834655.1 Paractinoplanes ovalisporus | reverse complement strand
CGCGATACAAGCGCACGGCCCGTGCTCGCAGCTCGTCGGGGTACTTCTTCGGTGCGGCCACAGATGCTTCCTCCCCATGATCAGTCGATCATGTTTGAGAAGCTCCCGGAAACCGGGGGGAACTCAAGGGGCGTCTGAAAGGCGGACGTCGTTGAACAGAGCTTGGCCGACTTTCAGCGTCCGCAGTCCTTTGCGAGCGGCGACGAGCAGTAGGTGTTCGTGCGGTTGGGCGGGGTGCCGTTCGGCAAGCACTGCATGCAGAGCAGCAGCGACGCGAGGGTTGTGTTCAGCGCCGGGGATGGTCAGTTCGATCTCAGGATGTTCCGGTGTGGTGCAGGAGTTCCACCAAGCCGCGCCAATGACTTCGCCGTCGAGTTCGGCTACCTGAGTCTTGACGGTGACGTGAGCGGACAGGGTCCGTAAGTACTCGCGGGCGATGTTCGTGCGCAGGCTCGCCGGCGGGTGCAGCGACCAGAGAAGCTGGTTGCGGTGAACGAGAGGCGCCAGCGCGTTGCTGGTGATCGTGGTGTCGAAGACCCCGGCGGTGCGCAGACGTATCTCGCGGATTGCGCGCATGAAAAAAGTTCGGTCCGTTCGGTCAGTGGGGTGACGTCGCTGGCCCCGGCAATAGCGGTACCGGTCGCGGCTAAGTACTGAACGCAGCTACTCGTGCTTGCAGGCAACTCCGCCGTAGATGCCGACATCGGTATCTGCCGGCACCATGTGGACCGGATCGCCGGGTCGCCAGCGCTGGACGGGTACAAGGCCGGGATCGACGAGTTCGAGGCCTTGGAGAAAGCTGGCGATGTCATCTCGACTGCGCAGCGCCATCGGGATGCCAGCTTGTTTGACGACGATGTCGGCGCCGTCGGCGAGTGCCGGTTCGAGCAGGTCGGCGGTGCCGTGCGAAACGACCAGCCAACTACCGACGGGAAGCGCATCGATCAACTGCCGGACCACCTTGTGGGGTTGGTCCCCGTCGGCCAGGTAGTGAAGGACCGCTACCAGCAGCAGGCCGACAGGCTTGGTCAAGTCGAGCACTGCATGCAGGTCCGGGTCGTTGACAATCGTCGCTGGGTGACGCAGGTCGGCTTCGACCATCGCGGTACAGACGCCATTGGGAGGAGCGAGCCAGGCTCGGCCGTGCGCGGCGACGATCGGATCGTTGTCGACATACACGACCCGGGCTGACGGATTGATGCGCTGCGCCACCTCATGGGTGTTGACCACCGCCGGCAGCCCGGCACCGACGTCGAGGAACTGGGTGACACCGTTTTCAGTGAGGAACTCGACGGCCCGGTGGAGAAATTTTCTGTTCTGGCTGGCAGCGACCCGGACGGCCGGGAGGAATCTCTCGATGCGATGGGCTGAATCGCGGTCAAGGGCGAAATTGTCTTTACCACTGAGCAAGTAGTTGTAGCGCCGCGCCGCATTCGGAACGCTGACGTCCAACGGAGGTCTGTCGCTCATTCTGGTACCTCGCTAGTCGTCCGACGGTCCGTCGGCTGAGTTGACCGCGTGGCGGTCCCTTCTCGAGCGCCAGCGGCGTGCAGGACGGTCAGCCAGAACTCGCGGTATGCCTCGACATCGTCAGAGGGTCGGCCGGCGCGAGAACCGTGTAGGCACCGGCCTGGGTGAGTGGCAGTGATGGTCGCCAGCCAGCCTGCGGCCTGACGCCGGTCAGTGCCATCGAACTGGCCAAGGTGGGCGGCGGAATCGATGAGGACCTGCGCCGCCCGGTTGAGTTGGTTGCAGCCGGCGAAGATGGCTGCCGCGCTCAGCAACACGGTTGGGCCGTGCCCGTATCCATGAGGGCTGGCCCACCAGGCGCGTAACGCGACGGTGATGTGTTCATCGGCGAGGTCACACTGGCCGTCACGATGCAACGCCACCGCGAGCGCGCAGCGACCGGTCAACTCCCGGCACGGATCACCAAGGAGCTCGTACGCGGAAAGGCGATCCTCAGCGACCCGGACTGCGTCAAACGTCAACCCCTGCTCAGCCACCACGCGCTGATAGATGCTTGCAGCGCGCAGCGCGACTGGGTGCGTTGGTCCCCACAGATGAATCGCCGCTGTGTAGGCATATCGACCCCACATCAACCGGGCCTCTGGCTCGGCCGAAGCCCGGCGGGCGTAAACGATCGCCGTGGCAATAACCTCTGGATCCGCCGCAGCCGCTACGGGATCAAGCGTGGCAAGCGCGGTCGGCACAGGTCGTAGAAGGTTTGCCGCGGGCCGCGACACCGGCTCTTTGAGCAGCCGCCGCCATCGATCGCCACGGAAATCCCGGCTCATGACACCGGTCCCGTTCTGGGGGCGATAGATCGCCGAGAAATCGGAACAGTCAAGGAGGGCCGGTGGGCATCCGCGAGATCGGTACAGAATTCGTCGATCCAGGTCTTCTCCAGACCAGGCATGCAGATGATTCGGCCTACTGTGTTGTCACCGCCGAGCACCCATGGCCGCCGCAACGCCACGTCGGGCTGAGTCAAGGTCACGGTGAACGCGGGTGGTTCCCACCATGCGTCCCAACCGAGCCGACACAGCCGATCGTAGGTGTATGCGGAAAGTTCACGGGCTTGGTCGGCCCGACGGCGGTGGGCATCCAGACCACCGTCGGCCGTGAGCGACCAGTAGAGCAGCAGCGGGGTGTGACCGGAGCGGGATCCGGTGATGGTGGTGTCCGCCGCCCCGATGTAGGACACCTCCGCCGGTGAGGCCTGCGGCCGCTGCGGATAGATGATGACGGCGCACGGCATCAGCGTCGACAGGAACTTGTGGCCGGAGATCACCAGGCTGGTGGCGCCCGCGCCGAACCCGAAGGCCGGCCGCTGGTCGGCGGGGAGCAGGGCCAGAGGGATTCCGGCCAGAGCGGCGTCGACGTGGATCCGGCGGCGGGTGATGCGCAAGTCGTTGCAGAGCCCGGCGATGGCGGCGACGTCGTCGACGGCTTCGCGCTCGGTGGTGCCGACGGTAGCGACGACCATGGCGGGCCGGTCCCGGAACCTTCTCAGTTCAAAGGACAGGCGGGTGAGGTTCATCCGCCCGCGATGGTCGGTGGGGATCTGCACAAAGGTCGCACGCACCAGCCGGGCGGCTTTGACTACCGAATAGTGCGCCGCGGTGGAGGCGTAGATGACCAGGTCGGGCAGCGCAGTCGCGGCCTCGTCGACCGCATGCAGAGTGCCTTCGGTCGCGCCGGTGGCCACGTATCCCCACACCCGATGGTCGCCGCCGAACAGCTCGCCGAGTATGCGCACGACCTCGACCTCGTAGGCCTTGGTGTGGTTACGGCCGTGCCCGGAGGTCCACGGGTCCCCGACGTTGTTGAGCAACTGCGCCGTCAGGACAGCAGCCAGGTCCGGGTAGGTGCGGTCGGTAGCGCCAGGGAACGCCAGGTGCAGGTGCCGATCGGCGGCCAGCTCGGAGCCCAGCAATGCAGCGCGCACGTTCAACGGCAGGCCGGGCCGGACCGCAGGGGAGACAAGGTCGGTGAGGGTCATGACGGCCGCCGGTGCCGGTTCTGCGGGCTGCTCGTGGCGTGGCGGCGGGCCTCGTCGGCCTCGCGCAGCGCTTGGTCGAGGTCCCACATCAGGCGCAGCAGTTCACCGGAGCCGGATTCCTGGTACAGGGTGTGCAGGGCGACCTCGGCGAACGGGTACGGCGCGTCCAGCCGGAACCGGCTCAGCCCGTTGTGGGTGTGAATGGTGGTTACGTTCAACTCGCTCGCCCCGCGCCGGTCCGCGACGATCACGCGCTGATCAGCCCACCCGGCCGGCCCGCCAGCGACATAGAGGATGCCGCCGGGCACGTCGAGTTCGCTGTTGGCGGTCTGGCATACCTCCGCAAAACTGCTCGTGTAGGTGTCGAGCGTCGACAGCCCCAGACCGGAATACACCGCGTTGGTATTCATGCCCTGGTCGGCGCGGTTGGCGATCTCGGTCCGAAGGTCCCACGGGCGGCGCGGATCACGTGCGCGGACCTGGTGGATCAGCGCTGACAACAGCGGCACCACATGCTGTGACTCCGGCCCGGCCTTCCACAACCGGGTCGCGGCGCACACCTGCGTCTGCCGGGCGTCGTCCGGTGTCGCGTCGGCGATCGGCTGGGTGAACAGATAGGCCAGCCCGTACGCGGCGATCGGGGCGCGAAACCTGCGCTGCCAGGCGAGGGTGCCGTGGTTGACGCTGAGTAGCCGTAACCGGTGAAAGGCCTGCCATCGCAGATCATGCTGCTGCCACGCCTGCAGATCATCGGGATCCAGCTGGGCGCGGTGCCCGGCTCCGGCCAAGCGTCGCGGCCGCATGTCGGTCAACCGTTGATCCTGCGGATCGCGGGGATAGGTCACGGTGCTCATACCTCGATGTCCTCAAGATCGTCGTCCAGAACCGTGGCCGGGTCCGGCACGCCACGGCCTACCCCGGCATAGATCTCCGGCCGGGCCTGGCGCAGCCACGACCCGAACGCCCACGCGGCCAGCACCGCCACCACGATCGGCGCCGCGACCAGCCACGGCCGCCCCGACCCGGGCCGGGTGCCAAGCAAGGCACCCAGGCTGGAAGCCATGAACACCACCGCCAACACACCGAGGATCCCGCCGGCAAACGGGAACACCCGCCGCACCCACACCGACTCGGCCCGGCCCAGCCCACGGTCGAAGAACTGGAACGCCGACCAGTTCGCCGCCGTCAGCAACAGCAGAATGCAGAACGCGCCGATCGTGGACAGCCACGGAAACACCACCGCCATCGGGTCCGCCCCGGCCAGAAGAAAACCCACCAGGACCACCGCGGCCGTGATCGCCTGAGCCCAGCTGCCGCCCACCGGAGCACCGCCCTTCGCGCCGCGGCTCCTGCTCCCCCACGACGCCGGCAACACCTGCTCACGCGACAGCGCAAACACGTACCGGGCAACCGTGGCATGAAACGAGCCCATCGCGGCCAGCACACTGGTCACCAGCAACGCCGTCGCCAGGTCGATGACCCCGACACCGAACACCGAACCGAGCAGAACCAGCGGCTGGCTGCCGTCCTTTCCAGCAGCCGAGCTGAGATTGTCGAGACCGAGCCACACGCCATACGCCCAAGACGCCAGCGTGTAGAGCAACCCGCACACCACGACCGCCGCCCCCGCGGCCCAAGCCACCGCCCGATACGACGTCGCCTCCTCCGCGTACGCCAACACTGACTCCAGCCCGGCGAACGCGGCCACCGCAAACACGATCACGCTGGCCGCCGCACCGGCCACCAGAAGCTGCGACGGCCCGAACACCGCCGTGCTCACACCACCTGCGGCCGGGTGGGTAAACCCGGCCAAGATGAACAGCACGATCACCGCGAGTTCAAGGGCCAGCAAGACACCAAGGACCTTCGCCCCAACCGCACCCGGATACCGGCCCAACAGCAGCACAAGCAACCACGCCACCAAGGCCCACGACCACCACGTGCCGACGCCCGTCAGACCGACCACGGTCACACCCAGCAGGGGATACAACGAAATCTGCAACGCGTTGTACCCGACAAACGCGACCCCCGCCGCCACCAACCCCGCCAACGGACTCAAACCATGAGCCAGCTGCGCGTAAAACGGAGCGCCGTGCCGCACATGACCACCGACCGCGACACAAGCCACCACCAGCAACCCAACGACCATCATGACCAGCACGAATGACAGCGGAACGCCGGCCACACCGGTGCGCTGATAGGTAGTCGGAATACCACCGACCAGCACCGTCTGCGGCGAACTCGCCACCACGGCAGCGGTGAACAACGCACCACCACCCATTGAATACCGGGCCAGCGTGGAGCCCCGACTCATGCTGACACCGCCGCCGCAAGAGTCAGACCACTCACCAGAACATTTGGTGCTCTACATGTGCAGGCATCGTCACAAGCAATGCCAAGCTGGAGGGTCATCCTCAAACTCCCGAGAGGCGATGGTGGCAGGTTCTGAATGGAAAATTCTTGGCCGTGTTGTTTGTCCACACAGCCAGCGCCATCGATTGCGTTGCTCCACGATCACCCAATAAGACATAGCCGTGAAGGCACCTTCTCGGGAATTTGACGGGATTCTCGACGGGAATGCACGGGGAATAATGCGCCCTGAGCAGGAAATACGAGTCATCCAGGGCGCGTCGGCGCCGATTTCACGACTACGACTTGAGTTACGCTGACCAGGCCGCCTCAACGCCCCTGCAGGAAACCGGCTCCGGTCCGGCTATCGGAGGTTCACCGTGAGAGTAAGTCCATATGTGTGCAGACTGCGACTCGCGGAAGAAATGCTCGACATCCGCCGGGATGCGGGTTTCACGAGTGACGACCTCTTCGCGGCCACAGGAATTCAACGTCAGAAGATCAGCCATATCGAAACCGCAAACCGACGGGTCGACTCGTCCGTCATCGAGACGCTGCTTCGCCAGCTCAAGGTGGCAGACGACCGGTTCGCGAGGGTCATGGACTTGGCTCGGGGATCAGCCCGACCCGGGTGGTGGGAACGGTTCGACGACGAGATGGGCTCACGCCAGGCCCGCACAGCTGACCTCGAGAGCGGCGCGAAGACGATCTTCCAGTTTCAGCCGTTTCTCATCCCGGGGCTCTTGCAAACACAAGCTTTTGCCGCCGTCCGCGCGGACGCCGACCGGTCGGCGAACTCCCGCCGCTTTTCCACAGCTCGCATGCTCGAGGCTCGCGCCCAGCGCCAGTCCATCCTGTCGGGGGCTGACGCAACGCCTCTTGAGGTCGTTCTTGACGAATCGGTCTTGCATCGAACATCGGCGGCACCGACACCCGTGATGCACGAGCAGCTGGACCACCTAGTCGGAGCCGCACTCAACCGGCCTTCCGTCACGATAAGGATCCTGCCCTTCGTGACGCGACTGAGCCGGCACGCTCAGGCGCGTACGGCCTTCTCGCGTTACTCCTATACGTGTCCAGCCGAGATGGTCGTCATCAACGTTGACACCAACCTTGAGGATCGTCTGCTCTACAAGACCCACGACGTAGCCCTCTACAACGACCTCGCTGATGAACTGCAGCGGGTCGCACTCAGCCCGGCCGACTCCGTCGAACATCTCGCCGCAGCGGCCGACGCATGCTCAAAGAGGAGATGACCATGGACGAAATGTCAGCCACGAAACGCTCTCGCGGAATCTGGTTCAAGTCGGGCCGTTCAGGCGGCGGCTCGGACTGCGTGGAGGTTTGCTACCTCGAAGCCGGCGGCGTCGCGATGCGAAACTCCAAACGACCCGACCTCGGCACGCTGACGTTCACCGACTCCGAGTTCGACGCATTCGTCGGCGGAGCGAAGGACGGTGACTTCGACCGTTGACCGGGAGGCTCATCAGCACGAACGCTCAGCCGTGACAGGAAGCTAGTGTGGACCCGGATACACCAACGCCAATTTGATGACGGGTCGGTGTGACAAGAGATCATGACAAGCTCCGCTCACACTCCGAACGCGTTGTTCCGTGCCGCTCGCCAGCGTCTCTACGGCAGCCGGGAGGCCTTGGCGAACGCCGTGAACGCCCACTTGGCCCCCGGGTATCTCGTGACGCCCCACGACATCGGCAAGATCGAGCGGGGAGTCGTCACATTCCCTCGAAAGCCTCGACGTGACGCATACCGCATCGCACTCAGGGTAGAGACCGATGCCGAAATCGGCCTCCACGACGGCCGAGGCCCCGTACCTCTGCAGACCCGCAGCCCGAACAGCAACGAGAGCTCCGCAGAACACATCCTTGCCTACAGAGATGAGGATTCAGCAGGCTCGATGCTCTCCACGACGCCCGGAGCGTACGCTGGATTCTTGGGTCGTTTCGCCGAGACGGCACGCCTGAGCAGCGACTTTGCAATGGAGTCAGGAGCGTTTGTGATCCCCGATTTCACGATCGAGCAGCTTGCCGAGGACGCCGCTGAGATAGCGCGCGGCTTCACGCTGCGGACGCCGACGTCGGCGGTCTCTGAGGCACTAGGGGTTCACGACCGGGTTCTTGCTGCTATGACTCGCACTCGCAGACCCGCGCAACAAACTTCGCTCCTTCTCCTCGCCGGGCAGACGGCCGCGCTACTTGCCAGCGCGGGTATCGACCTTGGCCTGTGGGACGCCGCCCGGCGCTACGCCAGAGCCGCCTATGGATACGGCGACATGATTGGTCATGCCGGCGTGCTGTCTTATGCGCGTGGAATGCAAGCCACCATTGCCTATTGGACAGGACGACCAGCCGATGCTGTGGGTTACGCCCTCGCGGCGGTGGACCTAGCTCCTGTCGGCGTGGCCTCCGTCCGTGCGCATTGCATCCTCGCCCGGGCCTGGGCGCACAGCGGCAATCCTGACCGAGTGGGCCAGGCGCTACGCGACGCTGACGCTGCGCGACATGTCCAAGGCTCCGACGATCTCCATGACGTCATCGGCGGCGAATTCGGCTTCACCGTGCCACAGCAAGCGCGTTGCGCCAGCACCGCATGGCTACAGGTGGATCTGCCGCTGAAGGCGAGGGGCGCGGCCGAAACCGCGCTTCATGCTGTTGAGCAGTCTGACGCTTGTTCGACCGCGTTGGAAGCCGAGGTGCGTCTGGACCTGGCAAGCTGCCAAATCCTCACCCGACAGCCCGGCGAGGAGAGCGAAACCGTGTCACGCACCTACGAGACGCTCCGGCCCGTGTGGGACATGCCAGTTGAGCAACGGAGAACCGGCTTGTTCGGTCGGCTCGACCGCCTGACCGCACTGTTGTCGGCACCGAGTTTGCAGAGGTTGACGGAGGCACAGCAGTTGCAACAGCTGGCGCAAGGATTCTCGGCCGGTCGGCCGAGCATGCCCGCGCTGCCGCCTGCCTAGAGCGCCGGCCGGTGCCACGTGCGCAGTAGCTCAGCTTCTCGTTCCGGCGATAGGCCGTGGTCAGCCGCGCGAGAAGCCTCTCCTTCCCCTCTTACGGCTGCGCCTCCCCGAGTCATCCACGCCCAAGTGTCGAAGACGGTGTCACTCAACGCGCGGCAACGCAGACCGGCGGACTGAGCCCGTGAGGTGTTCACGGCCCAAACACCTTTTTGCGTACGCCAAAGGGGCAGCTCGGTCCACTGCTCGACCCCCTGTTGGATCAGCCAATCTGGATCGACCCAGACCGGCCGAGTGTCTGCCTTCGTCGCATCGATACAGGACTCGATAAGAGCGGCGAACGACGCGTGACCGATCGGCGCCGCGACGTTGAAAGCACCGGGCTTTCGATCGACCGCGCAGAGCGCCAAGAACGCCGCCACATCGCGGACATCGATGGGCTGCATGCCTTGCTGCGCGGGGGCGGGCGCAAGCAGCTCACCGCCACGAGCCGCACGCGCCAGCCACCAGGTGAGCCTGCCGACGTACTCCTCGGGCCCAAGGATGACGCTCGGTCGAAGCACCGTGGTTCGACTCGAACCGAACACGACTTCCGCCGCACGTTCACAGCCGGCCTTCAACGCGCCGTACTGACCGGCATAGCCAAGCTCGCTGCCGTATCCCGCGCCGGCATCGGGAGGGCACTCAAAGAGCTGTGAAGCCTCGTCGAGAGGCTCGTTCGGCCACCCGACGTAGGCGTTTACGGATGACACGAAGACGTACTGCTGTGCGGCTGGCTCAAGCGCTGTCGCGGCGGCAAGGACCTGGTCGGGAACAAAGCCGATCGTGTCCACGACTGCGTCCCACGGCCCGTGCTCGGCCAGCCGTTGGAAGTCCTCTGGGCGCTCTCGATTCCCACGTACCGCTTGAACACCAGGCAGGTCTGAACGTGACTCACCGCGGTTGAACGTTGTCACCGTCCAGCCGCTCGCCAACGCGCGCTCGGCGAGCGCGCGACCCAGGAACCAGCTTCCGCCAAGAATGAGCAACCGCACCGACCCATCATCCTTCACCGGTATCGGCCGGCGCGACCGGGAAACCCGACCGCCCGTGCTTCCCGATTCCCGCTCGATTCCCGGCAGCTTGGCGTTCCATGCTCGTTGTACCTGCCGGATTGTGGAGACGGACTCAGGACCGCATGTTGCTCAAACAGGCCGAGCCAGCCTGTTGATGTTCCGAAGTCTCTATCAATCGAGGCCTGGCTTAAGAAAGGATTCACCGTGACTGATTCCGCCGACGTGCCTTCCGCGGCCGCGGGCTCGCAGCGCTCTCTGGTTGGCCCTGCTGCGTCGACGTCAGACGCCGCCGGGAGCTCCCGAGCGGACCTGGTGGCCCGACTGCGCGAGAGCGGGATGATCACCACGGCTGCGGTCGAGGAAGCTGTCCTGGCGGTGCGCCGAGAGCACTTCATGCCGGCTGGCACGCCGTTGGAGGTCGCGTACGGCGTTGACAACTCGGTGGTCACCAAACGCGATGAGCACGGAGTCGCGATCTCGTCAGTGTCCGCCGCCTACATCCAGGCCCAGATGTTGGAGCAGGCCAGTCTCCGGCCCGGAATGAGGGTGCTGGAGGTCGGCAGCGGCGGCCTGAACGCTGCGATGATCGCGGAGATCGTGGGGGAAAAGGGCCACGTGCTCAGCGTGGACATCGATGCCGAGGTCGTCGACCGTGCTGGTCGCCTGCTGGATGAGGCAGGCTACGGCAATCGGGTACGGGTTCTGGCCACCGATGCTGGAGCAGGCTTACTCGGCGAGGACCCGTTCAACGCGATCATCGTGACTGTCGGTGCGTGGGACATCGCGCCAGCGTGGCTGGAACAGCTTGCTCCGGACGGCGTTCTTGTAGTGCCGCTCATCATGAACGGTGTCACGCGGACGATCTGTTTCCGGCGCGACGGCGACCATCTGGTCAGCACCTCTATGGCGGTAGCCGGATTCGTCTCGATGCAGGGCGCGGGGCAGCACGCAGAGCGGGTCTTCCTGTTGCCCGACAGCACCGGCAAACAGGTAAAACTGCGCTTCGACTCCACAATCCCCGACGACGTCAACTTGCTCGACGGAGTGCTCGGTACGGAGCGAACAGACGTGTGGTCTGGTGCGTCGATCCGTCATGGAGTCTCCTTCGCGTCCCTCCACCTCTGGCTGGCCTGGTATATGCCCGGGTTCTGTCTGCTCGCCGCGGATGAAGGAACCGCCGTGGCCTCGGAGCGAGGCAGATGGTTCCCGTTCGGTGTTGTCCGCGGCGCGGCGTTCGCCTATCTAGTGGTCCGACCCGACCTCGATGGCGCCGGCGTCGAGTTCGGCGCTCGCGCGTACGGCAGCGATGGAAAGTTGGCCGCTGCCGCGCTCTGCGAGCAGATCCGCGCCTGGGACCGCGAAGGCCGTGGCACCGAACCCGAATTCGGATACTGGCCCGTCGGCGTTGACAGATCTGGAATTCCGCCCGAGGCGGCTGTCCTGGACAAGCACCACGGCTCCGTCACGATCTCCTGGCCCGCGCTCGACTGAGCTGGCGCCGTTCACCGGGCATGGGCCAGGCGGCCTCGCACCATTCCTTCGTACCTGTCAGGAGAGTGATGTCCATGGCTCCGCCTACCGCGGTCGTCGAGAGTCCCACTATCGACCAGCCTTTGACTGACGACGATTTCGAGCTCGACATGACGGTGGTCGAGTCCACCACGCCCCTGGTGATCATGATGTGCAGCACCAGCGACGGGTGCGGCAATACCTGCGACACGAGCGCCTGCTCAACGTCGGCGTACGACCCTCGCTGAACCCTCTCTGCCGCCGCCGGAGCACTGCCTGCCACACGCGTGCTCCGGCGGCACTCTCCCCTCCGGAGGAGCGGTATGCCGACCGTTCACCATCGCTACCATCGAGCCGGGCCGCTATTGATTCGGGCGAGCACACTCCCCTGCTCGCTCATGGCTCCCTCTCTTGCCGACCCCGCCGACCGGCGGCAGGGAATGCGTTGGCTTGCTTCAGTCTGGGCACTGCCCGGATTTCGCACGGCCGTCGAGTTGGCCAGTCCCGATCTCACCGCACGTCTTGATCAACTCCTCACTCCAGGAAGCAACCCGTCTACGAAAGTCGTTCAGCGCGCCGTCTTGGCAGTTGCCTCATATCTACGGCGCTGGCAGCGACGATCCACTCCCTTCGGGTTGTTCGCCGGGGTAACAACTGCGAGTGCTGGGCCCGCCGTACGAAAGATCGGCGAGACCCACCACGCGCAAGTGCGCGCTGATGCGGACTGGCTCGCCCAGATCATCGACCGCTTGGAGAACCATCGCGGCCTGCGCCGCTCCTTGTTCCTGATCGCCAACAACGGCGGTCAGATCCGGGCCGGCCGCGTCGTGGTCCCCGCCCGGCCAGTTGCCGGCCGATCGACGGCCGGGGTCCTGACGGAAAGTTCGGTCCGGCACACCAAGCCTGTCGCGCTTGCGCTCTTTCTGGCAACGCAGCCGGTGCGGTTCGACAATCTCGTCGCACAGCTCGCCGAACGTCTTCCTCGAGGAGATGCCGACAAGATCGAAGCGCTGCTGGATGGTCTGGTCGACAGCAACATTCTGATCACCAGCCTGCGGCCGCCAACGACTGCGACCAATGCGCTCACCCACTTGATCGGTGTACTGGGCAGCGCCAGCGCCTGGCGTATCCCGGACTTGGCACCTCTCGTCGACCAGCTCGGCCGGTTGGCTGGTCTCCTCAGCGCCCACAACGCCCAAGTCTCATCGGGATCGCAGGCGTCGTTGCGTACCCACCTTGTAGAAGCTATGAACACGGTCGTCAAGGCGGCAACGCCGCTCGCGGTCGATGTGCGTTTCGACGCCACCGTGAGCGTCCCCCAAAAAGTGCTGGACGAGGCCGCAGCTGCTGCATCGGTGATGCTGCGTCTGACAACTCAGCCGTTCGGTACGCACGCGTGGCTCGACTATCACGCTCGCTTTCGCGCCCGCTACGGCTTAGGTGGGCTGGTCGGTGTGCGGGATCTGGTGGCCGACTCAGGGCTCGGCTACCCCGCTGGGTACCTTGGTGCGCCGCGCCCGCAGCCGGCATGGCGGATGCTCACCGAACGTGACTCGCGCCTGCTGGCGCTCGTCCAGCAGACCGCGCTGGACGGCTCGGCGGAAATCAGCCTGTCCAGCGCGGATATCGATGCGCTGACAATCGGCGACCCTGCGACGGTTGCAGCGCCACCACGCATTGAGATCGGCATAACGGTTCTGACGGACAGCGCTGACACGCTCAATCAAGGCGACTTCGACATTCTGGTCACCGGCGCTCCCCGCGCGCAGACGAGCATGCTCGGGCGGTTCGCGCATCTGCTCGACAGAGCCACCGTCGACCAACTCGCGGAGAGCTACGCTCCTCGCGGCAGCGAAGAGACTGTCGCAGCACAGGTTGCGTTCCCACCACGCCGGACACACAACGACAACGTGGTTAGGGTCGGTCGTCTCGGCGCCAAGATCATCCCTATTTCCGAACTCATCGATTCCGATTCGATCAGCATCGACGACCTCGCCGTGACCGCCGACGCCGCGCAGTTCCACCTGGTCCGCCGATCCACAGGCCAGAGAGTTGTCGCGTACGTCCCGCACGCCCTCGACGTCACCGTGCAGACCCCGCCGCTGGCACGATTCCTAGCCGAAGTCGGCGACTCACGCAGCGCCGTCTACGGCCCTCTCGACCTCGGCGCCGCTGCACGGACCATGCCATACATCCCCCGCATCCGCTACCAGCGCACCATTCTTGCCCCAGCGCGTTGGCTGCTGACAATCGCCGACCTCGGCTCTGCAGCCGAGACTGCCCGTTGGCGGCGACGGTGGCGGCTCCCAGGCCAGGTGATCGTCTGCCACGGCGACCAGCGTCTGCCACTCGACCTCGACGATCCGCTCGACGAGGCACTCCTGAAGAGCCATCTGCGCCGCTCCGGCCGCCTCGAACTCCGCGAAGACCTCGCCGCCGCCCGACCCGGTTGGCTGGGTCGGCCCGCCGAGCTGGTCATCCCAATGTCTCTTGCCAGCCCCGCTCCCAGACCTTTGCCGACCATGACACGACCCGCACGGGCGGAGCGTCCCGGTACGTCTGCCGTCGTCAACGCGCGGCTGATCGGCAGCCCCGGCCGCTTCGACGACATCCTGGCTGACCATCTACCGGCCTTCGCTGAGAATCTGACCGACTCCGGTGTCACTCGGTGGTGGGCAAGCCGGCACCGCGACCTCATCCGGCTCGACGCCGACCAATACCTGCGCTTGACCCTCCGTCTCGACAATGCGGCGGCGTATGGACTGGTAGTTGCACAACTCTCCGCATGGACCGAGCGTCTCCACGACGCAGGTCTACCGAACGAGCTGATGCTGACCACCCGCCACCCGCACCCAGCCCGATACGGAGGATCGTCAGTCATGGCGGCAGCCGAGCAGGTTTTCGCGACCGACACCGCAGCGGCAATCAGTCAGCTCCGTACGTCACGGGAGGGGTCGATACCGAGCCAGGCGCTCGCTGCGGCCTCCATCGCCCGGATGGCCGCCGGGTTCGCGGCCGACCCTACGGCCGGGTACCAATCCCTACTCGCCAGCCTCCGCAGCCATACCGCCGCCGCAGACCGAGCGCTGACTCAACAGACTCGACGACTCACCAGCGTTCAACAAATCCGTGACCTGACCGGAGGCGAAGCCCTACTTGAGGCTTGGCGGGTCCGCCATGCCGCATTACAGGCCTACTACCGCGCCGTCGATAATGCACGCGACTCGGCGACGATCCTTCGGACCCTCGTACACGACCACCACGTTCGCGCGGTTGGCGTCGACCCCGGCTTCGAACGCTCCACCAACCACCTCGCCCGCGCCGCGGCAATGCGCCTACTCAAGGGCGGCGCCGAGCAATGACGGACACGACAGTCATCGGCTTGGAGGCTGCTGAAGCGCAATCGTTGGCGTCCGGTGCGATCGGTAACGCCGTTTTGGCGGTCGAGCTGGCGCACAACACCGGCCAGTGGGCGAACGCGAAGCGATTCATCCAGCAAGTTGCTGGCGGCCCCATCGACGCTGGCAGCCACTCTGGACTCTTCTATGGCGCCCCCGCAATCGCCTTTCTGCTGTACCTCACCGGCACAGGCCGTTATGAACGGGCTCGGCAGCAGCTCCAGCGGCATGTCAGTCGCCTTATACATACACGGTTGCTTGCTGCGGACGAACGAATTCGGCAGCGACGTGCGACCGCCTTCGCGGAGTACGACCTCCTCTACGGGCTTACCGGCCTGGGCGCGCTCCTGCTGGAGCATGCGCCCGGCTGCGACGAACTTGGGGACATCCTCGCCTACACCGTCCGGCTGGTACAGCCACAGCACAACGACGGCGTCGAGCTGCCTGGCTGGTGGGTCGAGCACGACCCTGATTCCCTGATCCCGACGCCAGGCGGCCACGCCAACCTCGGCATGGCCCACGGCGCAGGCGGGCTGCTCGCCCTTCTGTCTCTCGCAGCCCAGCGAGGCATCCAAGTCGACGGGCAGTACGAAGCGATCGGTTGGCTGTGCGCCTGGTTCGACAGGTGGCAGTACGACACGGCAGCCGGGACGTTTTGGCCGCAATGGCTCACCGCCGATGACGTCCGATCCGGGCGCGTCAACCACGTCAGACAGAGCCGCCCGTCATGGTGCTACGGCGCCGTCGGCATTGCCCGCGCCCAGCAACTCGCGGCATTGGCAACCGGCGACCCGGGGCGTCAGAGCCGCGCCGAACGCGTACTCGCCGGATGCCTTGACCCCGCCGAGGTTGCCCGGCTCACTGAAGCGGGGATCTGCCACGGGCGTGCTGGGCTCTACCAAACCGCCTACCGAGCCGCCCAGGATGCCGCCGACCCGAGAATTGCGGAGCGCCTGCCTTACCTCGCGGCCCTCGTCAGCCCTGAAACCGGCGCCAATACAGGGCTCCTGAACGGCTCCGAAGGCGTTGGGCTCGTCCAGCACAGCATCGGAACCGGCGAACCTCCCCGAACGAGGTGGGACACATGCCTGTTGATCGTTTAGCAACGACTCCGGATCGCCTCGCTGACCATGTCGAGGCAGCCGTCGCCGGTGCGCTCGGTCACGAGTCCTGCGTTTACGACGGTGACTTCGCAGACGCGGTTGACACCTACCGAGGTGCCGGCCGAGCAGCATTGCACCGACGTTCCGAACAGGAATGGTTTCAAGCACGCATCACACCGGCTGACTGGCCGAACTTCGAGCGAGACTTCGCCCGCTTGATTGCCCCACGCCTGAGCCAGCTCGATGGCGGAAGGTCGTGGTGGTTCTTGCGGAAGCACCCCCACTGGAGGATCCGGCTACGGACCGATGACCACCATGCCGTCGCCGGCCTGCTCGACGATCTCATCCGGGATCGCACCATCGAGCGATGGCGGCCCGGCATCTACGAACCGGAAGTCGCCGCCTTCGGCGGCATGAACGCTATGGGCATCGTGCACGACTTGTTCGCGGCGGACAGCCGCGGCGCTCTGGCCTACGTCCGCCACTCCCCCATGGCGCTCGGACGCCGCGAGCTCTCGCTGCTGCTCATCCGAGCGATCCAGCAGAACGCCGGCATGGATTGGTTCGAGACAGGCGACGTCTTCCACAAAGTCAGCCAGTTGCGTCCAGCTCCAGCCGACACGAGACGCGTTGATGCTTTGGCCGAGAAGATACGACCACTGCTCGCCATCCGCGTCACACCTGAGCTAGCTCTGTTCGCCGCGGACGGAGCCGCTGGCAATCTGAGCCCTTGGCTGACCGGATTCGCCGACGCCGGGCGAAACCTCGGCGAGCTCGCCGCGGACGGCGGCCTCGACCGCGGCTTGAGAGCCGTCCTCGCGCAGATCGTGATCTTCCATTGGAACCGGCTCGGCCTCAGCGCAACTGCACAAGGCGTCCTCGCGTACGCAGCCCAAGCTGCCACCCTGCCCAGGAGCTGACATGGCCCTACCCGCGCTTGCCGAAGCAGTACGCCGGTTTCCACTGCTCGGGCGGCCCCGGCCCGCCTGCCCGCCGCTTCCCGTCCGCATCCGCGAGGTCATCCAGAACGTCGAAGCCGCCCAGGACGACGAAGACACCAGCCAGGTCAACGCTGCCCACGCGCTCAACAAGGCCGCACTCATCGCCAGCGACAGCGGCATGACCGGCTACGCCCGCGACCTCTGCCTCCAGCACATCGACGCCTACTGCGACCTCACCCGACCGCTCAGAATCTCCGAGGCAAGGTTCCTGCTCGAGCCCGTCCTCAACCTCGCACGGCTCCACTTACGCGCCCACAGAACCAGCGAGGCAATCCAGCTCCTGGACCAGATGTACACGGCCGTCACCCATCACCACGATCTGACCGTGGATTCCCGTACCTTGCCGCTCGGCCGGCTCGTCGGAGAGCACCATGAACGCCGCCAACTCCTTGAGTGGGTGTGGTTGCAACTCGTCAGCGAAGGTGTCCGGGCCTACGCGCTCGCCAGCCGGTGGGACGAGGCCGCCCGCCACGCCGACCGGCATAAAGGAATCGGCGTCCACCTCATGGAGGGCCGACAGGCCGCGATCATCGCCTCCTGCATGGCCAACAGCTTTGCTGCAGCCAACGCGCTTCTCGCCAAGACCACGCCAACACAGCCATGGGAGCGCGAGATCTCGGCATGCCTGCAGCTCATGACCACCGAACCAGATGACCCGCGGCTCCTGCGGCACATCAAGTCAGCGACTATTCACTACACCGAGCGGCCTGCGACACCTGGATACCACTCCTACCGGGTCCGCCTCGGACTCACGATCGCTACCCTCGCTCACCCCACCCAGCCTGAGCTAGCGAACGAGTTGATCAATCGAGTCGTCGAGGACGCCCTCGACTCGGCAGACGGCTACGCCGCCCGAGACGCCCACAGCCTTCGAACTTTCAATGAAGGCATCAGCAGCGACCAACATAGCCGCCTTCGTCGCCTCATGACCGATTCAGGCCTCGGCGTCAGATCTCTGCCCGACACCACGCATCACGAACTCAAGAAGGCGGCTACCGAGGCAGCAGCAACGCTGCGAATCGCCTTAGTATCGGCCTCCTGAGCTGGGCCGCCTGCGCCGCCTTGAGTCCAGCTGAGGGTGGAGCACGCGTTGCGCTTGTCGAACAAATGTTCTAACTTGCTCGTCATGGTGGAGCGGATCGCGCATTACTTCAACCGCCGATACCGCGGCGCTAGGCGTGACGTCTACCTGAACCGCACAGAGGCCGGCTGGCAGGTCATCGGCCGGATCGGCGGAGACGGCGGAGACGAGGCAGTCTTCCACTACGACGACGAACAGTCCGCGCGCGGCATGGTCGATCGGATGCTCAAGACCGCCTCCCCCGGCGAGGACGACTGGGCGTTAATGCCGCAACGGCCAGCGCACTGACCAGCCGGGCGTCCTTAAGCGAAGCGGCTCAACAGCGTTCGGGCGACGTGGGTCACCGCGGGCAGGTCGTCGAGGATCACGCAGTCGGCCGGGTGCGCAGGCAGACAGCCGCGACGTATCCGGCGTCCAAGAGCACAGCGGAGAATTCGTCAGGGATCGGCTTGTCGAGTACGAGCGCGGAGCGGATCCGGCCGACGGCCTCTTGCAGATTGCCGTGATGGTGGGCAGCCCATCGGCCGGGCTCGACGCGAGCAGGATGGCGTCCGGGTTACGGCCAGCAAGTCCGGCCACTGACCCAGTTCGGCCAGTTAACTGACGATCAGATGCGCATGTTCGCTTCCTCGTCGATGCACCGCACGGCCCGCGCCACCCGCCTCTCCAACCCTTCGAAGGCGTCCTCAAGCTCAGCAAACGCCGCGAAAAGCGAGTCTCGGTCGCCCATGCCGGCCAGCAGCTCGGCGCGGCGCTGCCAATTGTGTACGTCAGCCATGCTCAGGGGGTACGTGCGCCGACGTAAGACCTCCACGCTGAACACCGCCTCGAGGTCGCCGTCCTCGGCTTGCATCATCGCGATGGCGTCCCCGGGCCGCGCCGACCGGCTGTTTTGCTCGATGTACTCCAGTCCGGACTCCAGCTCCTCAAGGCGGGCGGCCACGTGGCCGGTCAGCGCCTGCGCCACCGCGGCCACGTCCAAGCCAACCTCCGCGCGTAACCCCGCCGCCACCCGGGCAGGGATCTCGAACGGGTCGGCTTGGTGCGGGTCACCATCAATGAACCGGGCCATCTCCGGGCCCACCTGACCAGAAATCGTCATTGCGCCCGAGCGCAACTGCTCGAGCACAGCGCACGCCACATCAAAGTAGACCAACACGGCGGGGATCAGCACCTGCTCGCGGTGCTGATCCCGGTGGTACGTCTCGTTGCGATAATCGTGCAGCTTGCCTAGCACCGGCTTCAACAGCGTCGGCAGCGCGCCCTTTTCGACGAGGAAGGCCACCTTAGCGCCGAAGTAGCGATCGACCTCCCTGCGGTACTTGTTCGGGGTCACCCGCGGCTCGTACGCGGCGATCTCGTCGTGCAGCTGTTGCTCGGTGATCTGCTCAGCGAGCTGTTTCTGTATCGGGGTGCCGTGGGTACGCCAGTGCCGCCACTGGTACAGGCGCTCAAGTTGCTCGAACTGGCGTCGCTCGTCTCTTAGTTTCCACTGCACCATGCGGTGCATCAGCAGCTCGACGGCGCTGTCTAGCAGAATGTACGCCAGCCGCAATTGCGGGATCCGGCCGACCTCAATGAGCCGACGAACTTCGTCGAGCTGTACCACCACCAACTCCAGTCGCTGCACGAAGCCACCTTCCCGGCAATACACCAAGGTAAGTAGCTCACCCCCACCGCTGCGGCTAATTGCCATAGCGCTCCCCCGACCGGTGATTCGCTCACACACCGCCTGCGTGCGCCCAGCCCGGCCTCGCCCGCCTCCGCTCGGCCAGTCTTGGGTCGCCGCCGTAGGCTTCATCGTCGGCGACCACCGACACGGCAGTCCACCGCCCGCCGCCGTTTCGATGAGCCGGCGGGCCAGCTGTGGTTTCGTGGCGAAGCCGGCGGTGTCGGGGGCGCCCGCTTCGGCGCGTCTTGCGGGATCGGCGGTCCAAGATTTCGGCAGGTAGAGAGCGACGTCGACCAAGGGTGACCAAACGGCGAGGCATAGGAGAGGTGCACCGGGAGCTGGCAGTTCTCGATCTTCCCGGCGGTGCCGGAGTGCTGCGGTTGGACCCCGACGGGGTGAATGCCTTTCTTCAGGTCCCCGGGTCTCGTCGATCAGCAAAACCCCGTCCGGGTGCCTGAGCCGGGCCGCGACGAAGTCGCGGAGTTCAGCCCGGTCTCCAGCGTCGTCCTGGCTGGCCCGGCCGATCAGGTATTGCATGCCGCCCGGTTCATGGTTACCGGCGCGCTCCGTGATCGTCCAACAGTTCTGACCGGCAGCGGCGCCAACAGCCCGCTCACGAAATCCCGGACCCGGCGCCGGCTTTCCGGCCCGCGAAGCGTCCCTGGATCGTGTCCGTCGACTCGCCGAACAACTCAGACCATCGCTGAGCATCTACTCTGTAAGCGGCAGCCACCGCCGCGTTCTTGGTAGTCCACACAACTGTTGAGACTCGACGGTAGCTGCTTGCCATCCACGGACAGAACCACACCATCAACGCAGCTCAGAAGAGATCTCCTGCTAAAGTACTAGGCTTTTTCCGGACTCGCTGGCAACACAGAAGGGCACAGGGCGATTAAGTCGACGTTGCTGCCACTTCGAGGTCACCGTGACATTTGCTGCTTATCGAGGGGCTACCGGTCGGTCGCCCAAGCCGACGGGAAATACAAGGAGGGTCATGTGGCTGAAACGGACATACGGTACGTGCATGGCGGAAATAACCGAGTTCTAAGGCACGTCCTTCGCCAAGTGTGGGACTCAAGATGCTACTGGTGTCGCAGGTTCAAGGACTACTCAGCCCTTGAGATTGACCACATCCTCCCAAAGACCTCTACAACTTCCATGCGCAAGCGCCTTAATGAGGCGTTCGGTCTTACCGACGACTATGATGTCGATGCGGTATATAACCTCGCGCCAATCTGTGGTGAGTGCAACAAGGACAAGGGTGATCAAGATCTGACGCAAATCCCCGTCATAGTCAGTCATATCAAAAAGGCACGAAAGCTCGAAGTAAAAGTCTCTAGCCGCGTGCACTCCTTCGGGAAATCGTCAGATGTCGGTGCCGCACTCCTCCTTGCCGCCGAGGCCGACTTGGACAACCCTCGAATCCGAACGACATTCGAGGAGGCGGCCCCCGCTGTAGTGCAAAGACTATCGGAGCTTGGCAACGACAAGGCTGACTTCTTTATTATCCGCGCCGTGGACGTCGAGTCGAGAGGGCGAAGGCATGCAATTGAGCTTAAGTTAAACGAAAAAGGAAGGACGGCAATCAAAATCCTTGAAGATATAATTGGCGCCGATTTGGAAATGGCCCTCGTGGCACCTCTTGATGATCTCTTACTCCGCATCGAAGACTCTTCCGGGCATGCACTTCGAGGCCACGATGAGGGCGCCGGCGCACCGGACGTCGGCTCTCTTGAGGTTGACTGGCCAACCATTGTGATCGAGTCTGTCAATTTTGCCGCAACACCGCCCGCGAACGTAGATCTAGAGTTCGATGGAAAGTTCGATGCGTGGGTCACGGGCACGGTCACGCGCACCAATAACCTTGGTGATGGGCTAGAGGACCTCCAAGGCGAAGCAGACGTCAACGGCAGCTTCAATTTCACTCTTTCATGGTGTCCGCAAGACCCCATAGGACAGCTCGATTTTGGCGAAGTATTTTTAACGTTGTTTGATGCCGAAACATACTTGGATGGCCGTTCCAGCGTTGATCTAAGTGACTGGTTTATTCGTGATGAGTAATATTATTGCCAGCAATGCATGTGGTCAGGCGTACCAACCTCCTCGCCGGCCCTTCACTGCATCCAGAAAAGACGTAGCGACCAGCAAATACATAGCATGAAGTTTCAAGCATGGGAATGTTTGCGATTCTGGAGCCTGCAGCAAGGCTCCGGCAGCTAACTCATCTGCCGCGGTTTGCGCGCTCGCTGGCTGCCGCGGGCAATGCTGCGTTGCCCATCCGAGTTTGGGCTGTCGCACGATTGAGGACACGGTGAAGGTTTCGTAAGCCGGCCGCTCTGCGTGGCTTCGTTTTTCACCCGAAGCAGTGGGTGCCTAACGCAGCCCGGCCTGGCTCACCGCGCACCGGCGCCTGGCCCGTGCCTATAAGCGCGACCCCCGCGGCCTCGGAAGCGTTCATCCGCTGGGCAGCGATCAACAGCGCGATCCGCCGCCTCGACCGCGGCGACCCGCCAAACACCAGACCCGACGCCTACTCAACTCGCCCGACTAACAGCCCTCTCAAACACTACAAATCCTCGACCGAGCCAGCCGGCGACTATCATCTACAACCGTCTATATCTGCGGTGCGGATCCCGGCAGGGACCACGCATCCACTTATTGAGGCGAAGGCGCAGGATCTGCGCATCCCACCGCAGGCAGCGTCAGCGTCACCCTTCTCCGAAGCCCGGAAAATCTTGCCGCGGGGTACTAAAGGTAGAAGCGGCCGAAGCACACGTAAGAGGTAGAACAGCCTCCGCACGCTGCGCGTAGGGGGCGCCGCCTTCTACCTGAGAGAGTGAACAACGGTGATGATTGATCCAACGGCTCCCGCGCTGATCGCAGCCACCGTACCCATTGTGGCCCTGGTGACACGGTTGGCGTACCACTCCGCGACGCTGCGAGCTCGTGCCCGCCTGGCCCGCGCGGCCGCCGCGCTCCCTTCCGGGGCGCGGGTCGAAGGCCATGACTCGGTCGGCGGCTGGGCCGCGCAGCGCAGTCGCGACAGCGAGGCACAGGGATGAGCGCCAAGGCGGACAACACCGGGCGCCAGGCCGCGATCCAGCCTGACTGCCCGGACTGCGGCCGACCCCTCTTCACCGGATTCGAGGCCTGGTATCGAGCCCAGCGAGCGCCCCTGTGCCGCCGGGTGGCCAAGATGCTGCGCCGCGGCGCCGTCGTGGACCCAGAGGACATCGTGCAGGACACGTTCGTCGATTTCTGCCGGGCGTTGGCACTGACTGACGTCAAAAACCCAGGTGCCTGGCTCAGCACGGTCGCCCGGCGCAAGGTCTCGATCGTGCTGCGCCTCGACGGTCAGCTGACCGATAGTGATGTCGCTGTGGTGGTCGATGCCGCGCCGCAGCGGATCCTGTGGACGTCGCTGTCGGCCACAGCGGACCTTGAGACCACAGTCGCCGCGCGCCGCGCTTTGAACATTCTCACCGAACTTCCCAACCGGCAGAGAGCGGTTTCCTACCTGTTCGAGGTGCAGGGATGGCGCCAGACCGAGATCGCCGACTTCCTGGGTATCGCCCCGGGCACCGTGGGGGTCCACATGACCGCAGCCCGTCGGGCGATGGTCTCCCGCCTGAACGGACGTGGTGCGGCCGGCGACCTGTGGCGCGTTTCGCCTCGGCCCGGGCAGCCGAGTGGCGATGAGGACTCTTCGGACGAGCCCGAGGATCGACCCGAGTCCTTGTGGGTTTGGTGTCCTCAATGGCCTGGGGAGCCGCAACGGTGGTACCGACCGAGCGACCGTTTCACTGACGAGTAGAGCGCTCGGGGCGCAATGGCAGCAGTAGACGCCCGACGACCGTGACCGGGTGTAACCCGAGAGTAAAACGGGCATATCGTGACAGAGCGCCGAGATCGCTCGAGCAATATCAGCCATCCGGACGGAGCGCACAATGCCTCATCGGTTCACCCTTCAATCCGTCTCCGGTGTGAAGGTGTTAGGCAGCTTCGATCCGTTCTCATACGGGTTTGAGTTCCCGCAGCTGCATACGGTCGCCAACGTCCCAGAAAGTGCATCGGATGACACATTACGGGCGGCCGGAACGGAAGGGACGACGAATATCATCCCCGCCGCCCAAGCGCTGCCGGCGATGCAGGCGGCCTTCCAGAAGATCCCGACGTGGCTTCTTGTGCACGAGGTGGCGCACCTTCTGCAGATCAACGCGACCTTCGCCGGTGTTCGCAACTTCAGCAGCCTCGCGAGGCTGCTGAAGTCCTTGTCCGCCGCTTTTGCCGAGTCCATCGACGCCTCAGGCGCGTCGCCCCTACGCATGTCGCGTGACAGCCTATCCGGTGACGAGAAACCAGCTCTTTCCGCCTGTCATGCCGCCTATCTCGACCGAGCCCTGGCTCTTGGTAACAGTCTGCGGGTACCGCGGGCGGTGGCGGAGCCGCACGTCGTCGCCGAAATTCCCGGCATGTTTTGGTTGACCGCTGATCTGTTCGCCGAAGGTGACTACCGGTGGCTGTTACTGCCGTCATCGACTTTCCCGGCAACGGACGGCAGCCTTCGAGTGATGGGCAACGCTCAGCTTTTGGAAGGTCAGGCCTGGGCGCTCGAACGGTGGCGAGAGTTCCTGCAAAACAACGACCCGGATGCACTGAACCCGGTCGGTGACGTCCCGCTTGATCCGTACGCACTGGCATTCGGCGCCTATAACACCTTGGTTGGCCAGGGACGGACGAGCCCCTTGACAGCATCTCCCTCCGTGGAGTTCGCGGTGATCGTCGATACCGCCCTGATGTGTGACGGCCTGGTACAACCTGAGCCCAGCTACACGTCGGGCCACGCCTTCAACTACTTCATGGATCTACTTCTGCTCATCCGTCAGGATCCTGAAGAACTCAGACTGCGCTACCGCGATGCTGACGGCGGCTATGAAGCGGTCGCTATGTTCCAGGACAGCCTGCTGCGCGCGATGCACATGCCTGTGCCGTCCATTCGACGGCTCACCGAACAACTACGTGACGAGTATCCGGACCGAATCGCGGAGTTGTGTGCCAGCGCTCCCCTCATCCAGGCGTTCGCACCGACCTGGCATCACTCCCACGACTTCTTGGTCGGCCAGCGACTCGGCAATGTCCGGGGCGCATGCCTGATGCCCGATCTGCTGTTCGCAGAACGGGAGCTCGTCGAGTTGATCGTCTTGGCCTGCGGCGGCGGGTTCAACATGGCGGTCATGCCGGTCACGGACTCCGGATCCGAGGTGGCGATGCTTAGTCGCTCGGCGGCGATGCACGTGCAATCACTGCTGGAAGAGCTAGTCCTCGGGCGAGAACCGTGTCCCGCGCGGCAACAGTGCTCCCTGCCGGTACGGCCGACATGCGGGGGAGTCGTCGACCGGCCGGAGGTCAGCGAGGCGGGCAGCCGTTGTTCCCGGGAGGTGGCACTGCTGGAGCTGCTTCGTCATTACGGTGTCGAACGAATTGTCCCGAGCCCTTGACGCTCCGGGCTCTGGAAGGTCGCCCGACCCAGTAGGGCTAGTTCCGCCGGCAGCAGTCGGTGCTGCGGACCGCCGTCTAGTGTCCTGCCGTTACCTGATCGGTGAACCGTGCCTCGACGGGTGATTCTCAGCAGCGGGCGACCCTCTTGGTCTCTAAGCCGTGCGCGTACTGGATCTGCCACCGCAGCAGCGTGAACGCCCCGGCGCCGCTCAGTCATCAACCCAAGCGCCATGTCATCCAACACCGTGATCGTTCGTGGTCACGGCGCCAGCCGTGGATCAGTACCCCCCTTCCCGGCCATAGCAAGTCGTCGCTAGCCGGGGACCTTCAGTCGACGGACGGCCGGCGGTCGCCGCTGCCCACTGGCGTTGTATCGACCCCGTCCCAGGCCGGCAAGGGCACTGCTCCCGGCGTCCGCCGCCTCAGCAACAAGGATCAAGAAGTGGCCGCAGGCGGAACGCCGGGCTCGACCCTGGCCTGCCTCGGGCCGACTGGGCCGGTCCACACGCGGGGTCAGCGCGACCCCGGCGCCTGCTCAGGCAATCTGCAGCTCGACAGGGCAGGAGCGAATCGGGTCGCTTTCTTGCGACGCCCAAGGAGTCTGATCGCCGTGTTTGACCCTTCACCGTCCCTTGTCCGAGGGCCGGCCGACCTACTCACCACCATTCCTTATCTGCTGGGATTTCACCCTCGCGAGTGCGTAGTCGTCGTTGTTGTCACAGCCGATCGAAGCCTCGCAAGCGGTGTAACCATCGACTGGAGCGCACCGGACTCATTCATCGTCGGCAAAAGCACCCTAGCCGCAATTCGCGACAAAGCCCGCGAGGTCTACGTCGTCGGCTACGGAGCTTTGTCGTATCGCGAACGGCTCGCAAGGATTGCAGACGGCATCAACATCAGCGTCGCTGTGCAGGCTTGCCTGCTGGTCGAACACCAGAGGTTCTACTGCCTCGATGGCCTCTGCACCTGCACACCGGAGCACGGCGCAGTCCTAGATCCTTCGCGGAGTGTCATCGCCGCCGAGATGACGCTCCGCGGCCGGGTAGTGCTGCCCTCGCGGGAGCACTTTGTCATGTTCCTAAAGCCCGACTCCGACGCGCAGGCCCGCACCATCTCCGCCTTGACCAAATTGCCAGCAACGCTGCCAGATCCGAGAACTGTCGTTCACGCCAGTCTCGACATCGCGGCTGCCGGAGGGAACCTCAGCGACGAACAGGTTGCACTCCTGGCGACGGCGCTCCTGGCCAACGCCGGACGCAGCACCGCGTGGCAGGCGTCTACAGACGAGCCTTGGCAGCAGGACCTCTGGCTCAACATGGTCCGTCGTGTACCGGAGAACTTTGTCGCTACGCCAGCAAATCTGGTCGCCTGGGTTTCTTGGCGCCGAGGCCAGCCGGCACTGGCCTCGGCCGCGTTGTCCAAGGCCGTCGAGGCTATGCCTGACAACACGTTGTCGCACCTGATCGGCAAGGTGCTTGCCACCGGACTTGATCCGCAAACGTTGCCTTGGCCTCTGCCGAACAGCACCGATCCGCATTGACCGACATAGCAGGTTCCTTCGGCGCCCCGCTCCCCCAGCGCCGGGTTTCTCGCGCTCAATCCACGTCTAGCTCGGAACAGAGCTGACCTCGAGCTTCCAAAATCTAAGGAGTTCACATCGTGGACGACTTCGCTTCCGCGAATGTCGCTGACCACCTGACTGTGCTTCAAGATGCCCCACAGCCGTCAACCACGCTGGCGTACCCGATCTCGCCCGAGTACGTGAAGTCGTGGACACCCGTGAGGGCGCTCTGTGAGTTGATCGCGAATGCTCTCGACGAAGATTCCTCCGCCCGGGTGTCCTGGGCTGGTGGTGTCCTGACCATCAGCGACGAAGGCCCTGGCATCCCGGAAGAGGGACTCGTGCTGGGCTACTCGTCAAAGTCTGACGTTCAGATCGGCCAGTTCGGCGAGGGCAAGAAATTGGCCTGCTTGGTCCTGGCTCGCGCCCCTGACGTTGGTCAGGTGCGCTACGAAACCGTTGGCTACGGGTTCACTCCAGCTGTCGAGCGTCGCCAGCTGCTCGACGGCCTGGCGCCTTCACGATCCCAGGACGGCACCGAGGTTCTCGTTTACCACCTGAACCGCAATCTGCGCTCGCGTGGCACGGTCGTAACCGTTGCCTGCTCCCAGAACCTTGCTGAGGAAGCCATCGGCCGATTCAGGACGCTGAGCGAGCCCAACTACCAGATGCCGAACGACAACGGAGAATGCGTGCTGACCGGTCAGCCGGGCCGCATCTGGATCGGCGGGGTCCTGGTCACCACCATGCCGGGTTTACGAGCCTCGTACGACCTGCCGCTCGCCGCCAAGGGCCTGCAAAGTCGCGACCGCACCGTCATCGAGGCCGGCGCTCTGCGCGACTCCGTACGGGCTATTCTCGCCAGCAGCGAGAACCCCGACCTCATAGCTCGATTCGCCCGGCATGCTCTGAGTGGTGGGAAGCTACGTGAGCCGGAGCAGTTCTTCGCCGACGTCCATAACCCCCGGGTTCGAGCTGCATGGCGCGCGTGGGGACGAGTCAATCTGCCTCCCCGCTGCTTCTACACCGCCGCGAGCAACGAAGAGGCGACGCTCGACCTGGTCGACAAGGGCTTCACCGAGCTCACTGCAGAGGGGCTGCCCCGGGATCAGCTGTGGGCACTAATGGAACGACTCGGTGTCGAACTCGCACGAGCCCGGCGAGTCCGGCACTACGAACGTACCCGCGGCCAAACGACGTGGGTGCCGTTCGGGAAGCTCTCGGACTCCGAACGCAACGTGCTGACCCAGGCCCGGCGGCTGATACGTCAAGCGATCGGCGCGTTCGCGCTGGACCGGGTACTCGTCTACAGCGCCAGCAAGGAGTCACCGTGCTCCCTCGGCTTCTACAACCCCCGTACCACCGACGTTGCCATCCACCGGAACGCTCTCGGCGGCCGCTCCCAGGCGCTGCAGGTTCTTCTGCATGAGGCGGCTCATCGTGTAGCGCACCGCGGCGGAGGCCAATGGCTACCTACGATCGACTATCACGACCGCAACCGCGGGTTCGAACGAGTGCTCGGCGACTTCGCTGCGTTGCTGCTGGGCCGCCTCGCCGACGGCGAAACGATGGCAGAACTGCACGACATACCAAGCGCGGAGCCTCCCGCAACCCGGTCAGCCCCCGTCGACGATCCCGCGGTGCCGGCCATCAGACGTGCGTTGGCGCACCTGCTCATAGACCAAACGCCGTACGCCCTGAAAGCTAGTGGCTTCGCTGACGAGAATGACATGGTCGGATCCACCGCGGTCCACCCTGACTACTGGCGCACGTTGACGAATCCGAAGGTGGCAGGGCACCGTCAGCAACGCGGCGGTAGAGCCTGGGACTACGACAAAGTCGCCCTTCTCGCCGAGGCGGTCGGAGTCCATCCGCCCGTCGTCTGGCTGGCCTACCACCTGTGCGAAGGACCGATCTACGGTCGGCCACAACGCCGCTGGGCCGATGGCGGCCCATGGACGGGCCAGATGCGCAAAGCCACGTTGCGCGCCTGCGCCGACCTACAGTCTCTCGGCGGCGCCTACGCCGAGCAGATCCCCGCCCTGCACGCGCTGCTTGACGGCCGCACAATCACGGCGGTCGGAGATGACAGCTGGCACGCTCCCGCTCGGGAGTTGCTGGCACTGGAACACCAACGCCTCCGCTTGAAGGAGCACCGACGGTTCGCTTAATGTCCCATTTCGAAGCCCTAGCCAAAAACGAGCGCCCCTTTCTGACGAATCAGAACCTCGACTAGGTGACCCGACGACGCGCTCGACCGTCTTTCCAGCCCAGAAAGCACTCATCTCCAGGTTTTTTCCGCAGCACCGCCTTGATGCACGCCCCGTTTCACATTTCATTTATCACAGATCCAGGCAGACCACACCAACTAGGCGGCCGATGCTTTCCGCTTCTAACGCTGGTACATTGAAAGTCCGCGAGTCTCCATGCATCCTGGCTGCACTGCCGCAACGTCATGGAGGACTCGCGTGAGCAAAAAGAAGCAATCCACCGAGCATCGCGTACTTATCGCCGTGATCGCGATTATCCCGTCAACAATCTTGGCGCTAGCGGCTTTGATCTACGCGACGCAATAACCACAAGCATCGAGTAGCCCCGCCGGCATTTGCGCCGGACGGGGCTCTTCGCCTCCTACAACGTCAGTTCGGCCAGCTCCACTCTGGAGTGGTCGGGGCGATGGTGCTGGCCGGGCACGGTGGCCGACCCGGCCGCGGGCGCAAGGCGGCCCGAGAACATCTTGGCCTCCGGCCAAAGATCTTCTCGTTCTGTTCGCCTTGACGCTCCGGCGGCCGGGCACGGCCGGATACCGGCGGGCCAGCACGCGCTCGCCTCGACCGCTAGGTCCGGGTGGGCGCGCCCTTCGACCGCCGCTCGCGGGTAGCGGTCTTGCCCGGAAGGCACGGCCTATGACTCAGCAGACCATCGCCGTAGCACCGAATCGCCACATCGGTTTGAACGCCCTGATCGCAACGCTCCGGGAGCAGCACACCCGGTCAGTGGACGTGATCGCCGGCGCCTCGACGATGCGCTCCGACGAAGGCACGCTGGTGATCCCACGAACCGCCCCCGTCCTGACCTCGACCGGTGTCGACCTGACCGCAGGACAGTTCAGGCTCTCTCAGGTGGCTCTCGGCGGTGTCGGGGCAAAGCTCGACATCCCCGTTCCCTACCTTCGTCGCCTGGCGCGTGAGAACGTGCCGCTGCTGGACGACAACATCAACAGCTGGCTCGAACGCGACGACCGCCGATTCCTGGTCCGCTGCCAACGCGACACGCCTGACAGCAACGACGGCACCGCCCGAGCCTTCCTGTCTGACCGCTACCTGCGCATCGACAACCTCGACGTACTCATGGCGGCGATCAAGGGCATCGAGAAGGCTCGAGTCGGCGTACAGATCGCGTCCTGCGACCTGACCGACAGACGCATGTACGTTCGGTTCGTTTCGCCCGAGGTGCAGGTCATGGCGCCGGAGCTGCTGCGTCACTACCGCTCACCGTTCGACGGGCGTCGCGGCAGCGATCTGCCGGTCATCTCCGGCGGGTTCCTGTTGAAGAACTCCGAGACCGGGTACGGCCGGTACTCCCTGGCCCCGTGGCTGCGTATCGAGGTATGCACCAACGGCCAAACTGTCGAGCACGGCACCGTCGGGCGCACACACGTCGGCGCCCGTATCACCGACCAGGACGGCATCGTCGATCCTTCTGCGGAAACGATACGCAGGGCGCTGGCGCTGATCACCGCGCAAACAGTCGACACCATTCGCGCCTACCTCAATGTCGACTTCGTCGCTCGAGCGGTCAGCGACCTCGAGCGCGCCGCGGGCGTCAAGGTTCGCCGGCCCGAGGTGACGATCAAGGTCGTCTCGCAGCAGCTGCATTACACGCAGGATCAGCAGGACGCGATCCTGGCTCACTTCATCGCCGGATCGGATCTGAGCGCGGGCGGAGTCATGCAGGCGGTCACTTCCGTCGCCCGCAGTATTGAGGATGCCGACGCGGCGTACCGAATGGAGACCACCGCGTCGCGAGCTCTGCGTCTCGCTGCCGCAGCCGCCTGACGTCCCGCCGATCCGGCTACGAACGCATCTCTCTCAGGGCGCCCATCGATCGGTGGGCGCCCTGACTTCGATCTTCGGAGGAATCCATGCCGTCCCAACGGCACATCGCTGTTCTCGCGCTGCGGAGAACCGTGTGAACTCCAGCCGCACCGATGGCGACACGTTCGCATGCGGCAACTGCGGCAGCCCTCTTGATGTCCACGTCGAACTGCCGGCCGGCGTCATTTCGTTCGAGCATCCGGCCTGGAAGAGCACGGATCACCCGCCCGAGCCGGTGCCTGCCGACTCCGTCGAGGCCACCTACGTCTGCGATTTCTGCACCGACCCGAGAATTCTGTTCGTCTACCACACTGAACGAGCTGTCTTCGCCAAGGTCGAAACCGTCAACGGCACAGTCGTTCGCAACTACGGCACCCGCTGGTCCGCATGTATCGAGTGCGCCGTCCTAGTCGAGCCCAGAGACCTGCAGGGCCTTGTGGACCGGATCACAGCACACAAACGGGCCCTCAGCACCGAAGTCATCGCGCATCTCGCCGTCATGCTCGACCAGGTCCTCGCCTCGCTGGTTCCCGGCCGTGCACTGGCTGTAGGCGGCCAGTGGGCGATTGACCCGTTACCGGCGAGGACGCTGCCGAAGATTCGTGATCGGCTCGCCAGCCTGATCGGCGGTGAGACTGCGCTGCCTTTCGGTCTAAGCCATCCCAACGTACGCAGACCACTGGCGGCTAGCTTGGCGGGCACTCGGCTGTTCTGGATCGACAACGACTTCACCGAGCTGACTCGCAACGCCGCGGAGGTTATGCCGCGGATGAGATATGCCCCCGGTGATCTGCCGGCCGCACATGGTTTCGTCGCGTGGACGCGGCCAGTCGATGCCCATCGAAGCTGCATCGCGGCGTCGTGGGGCACGTACGGCGATGCTGTCCAACTGGTCGGATACCGCAGCGTCGGGTCCGGCCTGCCCCCGGCGAGACTGCAGCTGTTGCGTACGGAAGTGGGTTGGCTGATCCCAGTCTTCGCCGTCGCGCTGCGGCCCGGACAACTCGTCACCGCAGTGCATCCGGCGGCCGCTTTGCTGACGACTTGGCGGCTCATCCGGCAGCGACTTGCCGAGACAGCGACTACGCGGGCCGACACGTCGATCCGAAAGAGCTACCAGCGCGCCAGACGCCCCGAACCGACGATTCAGCTGGTAAGCATCCGCGGCGCACGCACGACGTCGACCTCCGCCCAGCGCGCTGCCTCCGGCAACTCGAACAATCGGGACTACCGCTGGTGGGTCGCGCCCCACTGGCGTCACCAGCCACACGGGCCAGGCCGAATGCTGCGGGACTGGATCGTCGTACGACCACATCTGCGCGGTCCTCAGGACAAACCGATCAGGACCACTACGACCGTACGGGTCCTGGGGAAGCTTCCGCCGCGCCCCGAGATCACCGAACAGACGACCAACGCCGGCTGAGATCGCCGCTCGCCAGTGCCCCTTGCCCCTGTTGAAGGGACTCGAACATGACCGACTCAACATCTGACACCTTCGTCCGCAGTCCACAGAACCTGCTGGGCGCCATCCCGTACGTGTTGGGCTATCACCCCGCCGACGAGGTCGTCGCGTTGTACCTGAGCGATGATCAACGTGTCCTCGGAGTGGCGGCCGAGCCGCTCCGGTTCTCGGCTGTCGCGTTGGCGGAGCATCTGATGCTGCGAGCCCCGGCCGATCCATGTACCGAGGTCGCGCTGGTCAGCTATGGGCCCAGCCCGATGGTCCGATCCGTCACCGCCAGGGTGGGACAGATCTTGAACCTGTTTCTCCGGCTGCACACCTTGCTGCTAGTCACCGATTCCCGGTGCGAATGCATCCTCGCTGGCTGCTCCTGTTCGGCACGGAACGGCATCGTTTTCGATCCGGCCAACAACCAGATCGCCACCCAGCTCACCGTAGAGGGCCGGACTGCCTTGCCCTCGCGCCGAGCTTTGGTCGGCCTCCTGGCACCCGATTTGGTAGGACAGGCCGAGACGGAGGCAGCGCTGGCGGTCCTGGCACCCGATGTTGCCGTCACTGGCCTGCTCGGTGCTGTCCTCGCGGACGCCAAACAAGGCCAGAGGCTTACACCCGAGCAGCTAGCACCGCTCGCACTCGCCCTGACACATCACGACGTCCTCCAAACCGCACTTCACTCCGTATGTGCGCGTATGTGGCAGCGGGACCTTTGGTTCGACGTGGTGCGCCGCGTTCCCGACCGCTACGTGACCGGCCCAGCGACGCTAGCCGCATGGTCCGCCTGGCGGCGCGACGATCATGCGCTCGCCGAGGTGGCGTTAAATCGGGCCACCCAGGAGAGCCCAGACGATCGGCTCACGCGGCTGGTCGGTGACATCGTGCGTACGCGTATACCCGCACACCGACTGCATCGGGCCGGCGGCCACTGACGTCGGACCCCTCGCGGCAAACCCCTCAGCTTCCAGCTGCCTTGGCAGGTGCCGGCACGGCCAGCCGTTGATCCTGACCGCCCGTGGCGTGACCCGCAAGCCCACCCCACCAACTGCCGCGGAACGCGGTGTCCAGGGGTGGGCCTGCAGGTCCACGCCAATCGGCCGGCCCACATCGGATCACGTCAGCCGTCGCTCGGGCACCCGCTCGAGCCTAGATCTCATGACCGGACAACGATGTGGAGGTGCGTCCGAATGACCGCCGTCGTCAACGAAACCAGCGAGTCCTTCCCGACCAACAACCTCGCCGAACTCGAAGTACAGCACACAACTGGCTCGGAATTGGCCCTGTCCGAACCTGTTCTGATCGGCGAAGCCGTGGACGGCCCCGTCCACCTGAACAGCACTCAGGGCGAACAGCCTCTACCGTTTCGTGCCGCGGTTCTCGACGCGCGATTCCTACACGAACCGCAAGGATTCAAGCGCGCAAAGATGGGAGACCTGAGCGACCTGATCGCCTCAGTTCGCCTGTTCGGCGTCCGCGCCCCACTCGTCGTGCGGTCGATCGGCCTTCATACCCCGACCAACGCGGCGGGCGAGCCGATCGAGGGCGCTGAACCCGTTGAGCACTTCGCGGTTGTCAAGGGACTGCGGCGACGCATGGCGGCGATCGCGGCCGAGCGCTTCGACCTCCCGTGCTTCATCGCCGACACCGACGACGAGATTCAGCTCATCCTGCAAACGTTGGAGCTCAACGACCATCACAAGGATCTGGAGGGCCTCGAGAAGGCTGAGGCATACCAGATGCTGCTCGACCTTGGCCTCAGCGACCAGCAGATCGCGGACGCGCGCCGCGTAGACGTCAGCCAGATCCGCACGGCGGTCAAGGCGCGAAGCCTGCCAGCCGCCGCGCAGCGCGCTCTTAATGCAGGCACCTTGGACCTCGTGCAGACGCACGCGCTCGAGGAGTTCGCCGACGACCCGGACGGGCAGAACAAACTGCTGGAGAAGCTCAGCAACCCGTACGACTTCAAGCACGAGCTGTCCCGGCTCAGGGAACGGCGTGCGTACGCCCACCACAAAGAATTGGTCAAAGCACAGCTGGTGCTCGAAGGCGTCGAGGTGACGCCCAAGCCGCGCGGCTTCGGATACGACGGCACCGCGGAGCGCGCTGACCTGCTCGTGGACTCCGACGGCCAGCCGGTCGACATCGAGACGGTCAAGACTCAACCCGGCTTCCGGGCCTTCGTGGAGAAGGACAGCGGTGGCCAGGCCCAGGCTGTGGTGTATTGCGACGACCCAGCCGAGCGTGGCTATGCACGTCGTAAGCCTGTCCCCACGGCGTATCGAGGACTGAACTCGGAGGAGATCGCGGCTCGGGAGCTCGAAGCGCAGCAGACGAGAGAGCGCGCTGAACGTTTGCGGCTGGCCGCGAAGGTACGCCGCGAGTTCATTGTCGCGATGTTCGGCACCGCCAAGTCCGCCCGGAGTCTGTTCGTGCCCGCCTTGCGGGCCGCCATGCTCGGCAAGTCGATGAACTACTCCGGTGATCTCGACGAGTTGTACCGCGCTCTTGGCGGCTCCGACGACGAGGTCCTTGACGGCGCAGGTGAGGACCGCCTGCGCCGCAGCTTGGTCGCCAAGTACATCTGCACGTCAGAGGACAACCTGGAGGACTTGGCTCGGCCGCATCGGATGTGGGTCAACGAAGAAAGAGCCGTCGCTTGGTACGACAAGCTGCGCGATCTCGGATACCCGCTGACGGCCGACGAGCAGGACCTCTACGAGTCCTGGACCGCCGACGACACCGAGATGGAACCGGACCAGGACACAGACGAGGCGATGCCACCGATACCGGACGTCCAACTGCAGGTGCACGCCGATGACGATCAGGACATCCCTGACGCGGGCTGAGTGTCCTCACGGCTGTGATCCGCGCACGGCGTGCGCGATCACAGCCCGGGGGCGAGGACCGTAACCGCGGCCTACCCCCGATTCCGCACGCAATCCGCGGCGCCGCTGTGATTCACGGCCTTGCTCGGTCAGCCGGACGCCGCGACACACGTCGCCCGTTCGCGGCAAGGGAGCCCGTTGTGTCTCACCACCCACGTCTCGCACGCAGACCTGGCATCTGTGATCCCCTTTCGGCGCCGGTGATGCTGCGGCGTTGCCACAACGCTGCCGCGCCCTGCTCTAGCGTCGTTTCGCAGGCGCTCCACGTCATTCGTGGCCGTAAGGACGCACCGTGACCGCCGCCTGGGGGCAGGACGCCAGTCGCGGATCGACCGCCCACGCCGAGCTCGTCGCCGCCGCAACCACCTATGCCGCGGCAGGAATGCCAGTGTTGCCGCTGCACTCCCCCGGCGTGGACGGTCGGTGCAGCTGTCGCGCCGGAGCAAGGTGCTCGTCACCGGGCAAACATCCGCGCCTACGGAAGGGTTTGCATGGGGCGTCCCGCCATCCCGAGGTCGTTAGACGTTGGTGGTCTCTGTGGCCCTACGCAAACATCGGCCTGGCCACCGGGACAGTCCTCGACGTATGCGACATCGACACCAACGATGGGCTCCACCAGATCCTCGACCTTCTCAAGGTCATCCGGCTCAGCGGTCCATTGATCCGCACCGGACGCGGCTGGCATCTGTGGTATGCCTCTGCCGGCCTACCCAGTCGAATCGCAATCCTGCCCGGCGTCGACTGGCGAGGACGCGGTGGCTTCGTAGTAGCCCCGCCGTCTTTACACGTATCCGGCATCCGCTACAGGTTCCGTCAGCCGTGGGATACCGCCCATCTACCAGCTTGCCCACCAGCCCTAAGCCTTCTCGTGGCTCCGCAACCACCGGCTGTCCCCGAGGCGGCTCCGATCGCGGACGTGAGCAGATATGGGCAGGCCGCGCTGACAGGGGAAGTCGAGCGTGTGCTGCGCGCGCCTCGGCCGGTCATTCTCGACGGCCGGCGCATCAGCGGCGGAGGCCGCAATGCCACCCTGAACCGGGCCGCGTTCCGGCTCGGGCAACTGGCCGAGCGAACGGGCATGACCGAGGCCACCGCACGTCGCGCACTCACACAAGCAGCCTTACGCGCAGGGCTCGGACGCGCCGAAGTCCACCGCACGTTCGCCTCGGGTTGGCACGCCGGACTGCGCAGCCCACGCCGGCAGGGCACTCCTGGACCGTGACGCTGTCACCCGGTGACCGGACGTCGCACGCGCACACGGGTCGCAGGCCTGCGGACGTCCGCAGATGTCGCCGCTGAGGGACCCCAAGGTCAGCCCACCCAGGCCAGGGGTGCAAGCCCCGGCAGAACATCTTGGCCAACACCGTCTCGCCCTGCTCGACGCCAAGATCTTCTGGCTCGAACGGGGCTTGCACCCCTGCGCCTACGAGCGGGCTCGGACCTGCCCCGTCAGCGCGGCACCGCGGCGCCCCGATCAGCCGATCCGGCCAGCGCGTAGCGCCGCACCGCACCACCAGGACGGGAGTCGGCCATGTCGGAATTCAATCTCACCTTCGAGGGCAACCTTGCCGCCAAGCCAGAGCTGGAGGAGACCAAGACCGGACAGACCCTGTGCCGGCTCCGCGTCGCCCACAACCGCCGCCGCAAGGTCGATGGCGAGTGGGTCGACACCACCCCGATGTGGGTGCAGGTCACCGCTTGGGGCGACCTCGCCGAGCGGTGCGCGGAGCTGAACAAGGGCGACACCGTCACCGTTCGCGCCCGCGACGACCTGGGCGTCTGGCCATTCGTCCGCCAAGACGGCACCCCTGGCGGCGTCCTCGAGGTCAGCGCCGAGAACGTGTCCTTGTCTATGCGGTTCAAGGGCGCCCGCCCGGCGGACGACGCCAAGGCGGAAGGCGATCCCTGGGACCCCACAACCGCCGAACTCGAACCCGAGCTGCAGCCCGCCTGACCAAGAGCCGGGGCCAGTCCAACGGCTGGCCCCGTCCCCTCCCGCACCACACCGCTCGAGATCCCAGGAGGCTAGTCGTGCACCAGGAACCGTCCAAGCAAGTCTTCAGCAGTCTCATCCAGGGCACGGTTCGAGGCCGCAGTGAGCACGGAGAAGCCCGTGGCGGCCGGGTCTTCGTCAAGTTCCGCATCACCCACCGCACCGGCTACCGTAAGGACGGCAAGTGGGTCGCCACCGAACCGATGGAGTTCGAGGTGACCTGCTGGGACGAACAGCAGATGCTGCTGGCCCGCTCGCTGCAGCCCGGCGCCGAGGTCCTGGTCACGGTGAAGAAGTTCTTCCCGTATCTCGATCGAAGCGACCAAGCGGTCATCAACATAACGCCGGCGGAGATTCTGCTCCTGCCGAAGAGCAGCCACCCGGGCGTGGGCACACCACGTCGGCAGCGAAGCGGTGACCTCGTCGTCACGCCGCACGGCGAGAAGATCGCCGCCGACGCCTGGCCCGATGTCGTCACCGACCCGGAGCTCGTGCATCACCGCTAGGCACACAAGCCCTTTGAGGCCGGCCCTCAGTTGCGGGCCGGCCTCAAAGGCATCATCGGAGCGGCCTGCGGCCGCACTACAAAGGCCTTCTCTGGCCGTTGGCTACGCCAACAGGATAGGTTTCGCGACGGCTTCCACCAATGCCGCGACGGGCGCGGAAAACATCATGCACAAGACGCATGATCTTTTCCCCGAAACCCCCGCCACGGCCCTGGCTCCAGCCGCCGCGAAACCTGGCGACCCAGGTCGCCCCCACCGGCCAAAAAGCGCCTGAAAATCAAGTTGGGCGCGCTCCAGCAGCGAAAACGCCCTCTTTAGCGCTTTCTAATCTCACGATACTAAAACCAGAATAGCTATTAAGTGCATTGATATATAGCTATTTGATTGATAAAGTTGCTTCATCGGGAGCGGCAACTCCCGATAACGTCGAAAAGCATCAGAAGGACGGTTCATCGTGAGCTCACACGAACTGAACGACCTGGCAGCAAGCATCCGGCTGGTTGTTACGGGATGGAGCCCCGGGCACGGGTCGTACTACGTCCACATCTACGAAGAAGGCGACGCGTGGCCCTGCCCCAGCATCGAGCTCGGTGACGACACCACGCCGATCACCGAACCGGAATGGGTCATTGCCATCCTCGATGGATACGCCACTGCGCCGGACGGCTTCGTCGAAACTCTCCGCGCCGACGCCGAGAAGGAAGGCGTGTGCGACATGCAGGCCATCTTCGATGTCGCACAGCCAGCCTCGGCCGCTTACCAGCTCAGCGACACAGACGTTCCGTTCTAGCTCATCGCGGCCGGGGACCGAGGGTCCCCGGCCGCATTGAGGCGTGAAGAAGGCCGACGGCCTCCCGAAGGAGGACAACCCGCGAAGGTGTACCCGGCAAGGTCCGTCGGCCTAAACGTCGACCAAGCATCCGACACCAAAGGCATCGTCAACGGTCAGCATCCAACCTAGCTCCCCGACGCTGACCTCCGCACCCTCGAACCACCGACTAGTGCGGTCCCGCCATCTCTGCTTCGCCGCCGCCTCCATGACCGGACAAGGACACCGGTTCAGAACGCTCCTCAACCGGCGCCGCCCGCAACCGCCGCCGCTTCGCACCACTCGCCAACAGCAGCTCCACCTGCCGATTGACGACCGCCTCCGGCGCGCGCTGCACCGCGCGGCGGACCTCAGCCACCGACGGCCCGATCAGCCCCGCAACGTCCTGCACCGAGGAGCACAGACGCGTCAACACGGCCACCGCGACATCGCGCCCTTCATGCGCTTCCGCTACAGCCGCATTCAGACGTTCCGTTGCCGCTTCCCGCTCGCGTTCCGCCGCTTCCAAAGCCGACTGTTGCACGGTCACCCTTGCCAGGGCCCGTTTCTGCGCAGCGTGCCGCATGCGTAGTTCACGCTGCTGCAACGTGTGTTGCTCCCGCAGCCTGTCAATCGACGCATTCGTTGCGTTGCTTGCCATCCACCGACGCTAGATGCCCCATGCCCCTCTGCCTAGGCTTTTACATCCGGCTAAAACTAGCCACACATTTCCTATCGTCTGGCTATTTCTAGCCACACCAACATCATCCAGCACTAACACCTATCCACCCTCCACAAAACTTCCAGAGCCAGCACACCCCTTGGCATTCTCAATGTCGATAGGGGAGCTTGGCGCGCGCTACGGTCGCCGGCATGCTCACGGTCACGCGCATCTCGCCTGGGGCTGGGATCGCCTATTTGACTCGACAGATCGCTGCGGGTAAACACGACTTTCGGACGGCTGAGCACGGCGGACTTGTTGCGTACCACGCCGACCCACGCGCCCGTGGTGAGGCTCCAGGTTGGTGGGCCGGCCAAGCCGAGCGGATGTTCGGCATGACCGGCCAGGTAACCGAGTCGCAAATGCTCTACCTGATCGGCAGCGGCCAGCATCCCGAAACCGGAAAACAGCTCGGCCGGCTGTGGCGTCGGTTTCCTGCCCTTGATGACGACGCACGGCGAGCAGCAGTAGACAAGGCTTGGGCGAAGTTGGCCCCGGACGCGACCTACGAACAGATCGCGCAGGTTTGGCTGAGGATCTGGACGGCTCCAGAGCGGCATCCAGTCGCAGGATTCGATGTCACCGTTTCACCCGTCAAGTCTGTCTCTCTGTTGTGGGCGTTCGGCGACGGCACCGTGAAGCAACATGTGATGGCCGCCCACCACGACGGCGTCCGAGCCACCTTGGAGCAACTCCGCATCCACGGCGCCTTTACCCGGTTGGGGACCAACGGGCTCGTACAGGTCGACACTGACGGTCTCGCCGCCATGGTGTTCGACCATCGCATGAGCCGGGAGAAGGACCCTCAAGTCCACTCCCACATCATCGTCAGCGCGAAGGTCCGCGTGCAGCGAGACGGTCGCGAGGACTGGCTGGCCCTGGACTCGAAGGCGTTCTACCAGGCTTCCGTCACTGCGCGGATCGCGTACGAACGGGCGGTTGAACACGCTTTGCACCATCGGCTGGGGATTCGATTCGCCGCCCGGCCAGACTCGTCGATCCGAGAGATCGTCGGAATCAGCGCCAGAGCGATTACGCACTACTCCAAGCGCCGGACCGCGATCGAGTCCGAGATGACCGACCGACTCACCGAACCGGCCGCCGGCCGGCAATGGGTGCCGATCAGCCGATGGCGACGGAGCGCCCAAGACGCCACCCTGCGTACCCGCGCACGCAAAGACGAGCCGGAATCCACGGCCCAAGCGGTCGCACGGTGGCGACGCGAAGACCGTTCTGCAGGTTTCGACACTGCCGGAGAGGTCGAGCGGATTGCCGGGGGACAAGTCGCTGACCATGTCGATCGCACCGCCAGAAGAGTGATCCATCGAGCACAGCACGCCGCGGGTGACCGCAAATTACAACGAGAGCACCTGTACGCCGCAGCACTCCGCACCGAACCTGCGAGCCACGAACAGCTCCGGTTGATCGTGAATGCCGCCGTTCGCCGCGTACCTCATCTGGCGGTCGAGCAGGCTATCGAGGATGTCACGGCCGAGCGAGCCGTATTCAAACTGGAACACTTGGAACTCGCGATCGGTCGCGCGTTGCACGTCCAGACAACCGGCGATCGTCGAGAGGACTGGCGGAGGGTAGAACTGCTGGCCTCCGAAGCAGTGCGGACACATGCCGGCCAGCTGCGTCTAATCACTCCACCTGAACTTGCCGTATGGGGACCGACATTGGTTCGCTCATCGGACTCGCAAAGTATCTACAGCAGGCACCGCGACTTGAAGTTGACTACCGTCCCGGTGCTGGCTGCGGAGAAAGAACTCATCGCTTTCGCCGCTCGCCGGGACGCGCACCAGGCACCGGCAGCGCTCCTCGAACAGGTTGCCAGCGACCTGGACCTCTCTGCCGAGAAACGGGCCGCGCTCGTGTTCGCGGTCGGCGACGACAGGCGCGTCACCGGAATCGTCGGCCCGGCCGGCACCGGCAAGACCTTTCTGCAGTCCGCGGTCGCGGTCGCGGCGCAGCGCGCGGGTATTCCGCTTCTGGGACTGACCGTCGGGCAGAACGCCGCCTACGTCCTGGCCGACGCCTCCCGCGAAGGCGGCCGGCCGGGGATACGTACCGAAAACATCGCCATGTGGCTGCACGCCCAGCACACACCCCCGAACGGCACAACCAACGACGACTGGACGTTCCGACCTGGGCAGTGGCTCATCGTCGACGAGGCCTCCCAAGCATCCACCCTTGATCTGATCGAACTCACCCGGCTTCTCGAACCGGTCGAGGGGAAGCTCATTCTCGTCGGCGACCCCGCACAGATCAGCGCCATCGGTCCTGGCGGCATGTTCCGCTACTTGGCCTCGCTCGGACACACCACCACCCTGCGCGAGGTCCGCCGATTCGAGGAGTCGTGGGAAGGCCCAGCCAGCCTCCGGCTCCGTGACGGGGACACCACAGCCCTGGCCGAGTACGACCGGAGAGGCCGAGTCATCTCCGGGGAACGCACCCAACTCGTCGAGCAGGTCCTGGACGGCTGGGCGGCCGACACCCTGCATGACCGGCAAAGCCTCATCCTGGTCGAGACCGAGCAGGAGGCCGCCGACATCGCGATCCGGGCCCGCCAGATGCTCATCAACGCCGGTCAGGTCAACCCGGCCGACTCGGTGAAGCTGGCCAATCGAACCCGCGCGGGTATCGGGGACCTAGTAGTAACTCGACGCAACGAACGCTCCCTGATCGCAGGAGACAAGTTCGTCGCCAACCGCGCCCAATGGCGGATCCTCGAGATCAGCGGGGCCGGGAATCTCCTCGTAGAAGACGTCAGCGGCGGCTATCGAACGACGCTGCCCGCAAGCTACGCCGCCCAGCACGTACAACTCGCATACGTAGCCACCGTCGACTCGGCCCAAGGCCGTACCGTCGATACTGCTCGCGCCATCGTCGACGCGGCCACCAGCCACGCCCGGCTGTACGTCATGGCGACCCGCGGTCGACTGCTCAACCAACTCGCCGTAGTCACCATCGACCAATCGCCTGAGTCACACCCACCAGCACCCCCCACGGCCGGCATTACCGTTCTCGCCGACATCCTGCGCGCCGACACCACCGACCGCTCAGCCACCGAGACGGAGGAACTGCTCTGGGCCGATGTCGACTCACTCGCCCGGCTCGGGCCGATCTACGACGACCTCAACGCCCGCGCCGCCATGCCTCGCTACACAGCCGTCGTCCGGGCCACATGCGGCTCAACCGCTGCGGCCGGCCTAGCTGACGACCCTGCTCTGCCGGCCCTCGTCGGGCGGCTGCAAGCGCTCGCAATCGCCGGATACGACCCCCTCCAAGTCCTGGCCGAAGCCGGCGCGCAGCGGGAACTGGCAACTGCCCGCGACGTTGCCTCTGTGCTGGCCTGGCGCATCGACGAAACGTACGGCCTAGTCGTACCCGACCCCGCGGCAGCCGCCGCCTCGTCGCAGACCGGCAGTTACACCGATCGTGCTCTGACCTTCGACGGCGACATCGGCGCTGCCCTGAGGCAGATTGCCGAGCACGCCGATCGGCGCATCGAGGCCCTTGCCGAGGACGCCGCTACACGCTTTCCGACATGGTCGAACGCGCTCGGCGCAGTGCCGGAAGACCCAGCCGGACGGCGGCAATGGATCAGCCGCGCCGCCGTTGTCATCGCCTATCGCGACCGCTTCGAACACAACAACGACGACCCGATTGGTCCCGAGCCCTCTCATCGCGACCCTGGACGGTGGGCAGCATGGCGGCGGGCGCAGACCGTTCTTGGTGTCGCCACCCTCGCCGGCCGAATCACGGCCGATTCCGAGAACGGGCTACGGCAGCTCATCACGGCACAACGCGACGAAGAAAGGCGTGGCCCTCAGTACGTCGCCGGGCAGTTGCGGGTTGCGCACGTGGAGCTGGTTGTGGCCGAACAAAACCTGCGTGGCACTCGTCTCGACCTTGCCATCGCGCAAGCCAACGCGCGCGCCGCCGACGTCCGTGCCGACCAGGTTCGGCGGCGCTGGTGGCGTGTCGGCCCCCCGCGTATACGTGCCGCGTCTGAGCAACAACAGGCCCGAGCCACAGCACTACGTGCCGCCAGTGCCGTCGGCGAACTACGTGCCCGACTGGACCACGCCGCTGATCGGCTGGGCCATGCTCGCGAAGCAGTGCGAAACCTCGAAGTCCAGCACCGTGCCTGGACGGCCTGGTACGACGACGCGCTCCCAACCCGCTATGCCGGCTTGGCCGCGGCAGCCGAACTGGCCCGTCGGGCACAGCGGTCCGCCGACACTGCCAGCGACCTCGCCGAAACCGTCCAGCTGGCCGTGGCCCGGGTCCGCGCTGTTGACGTGACACGTCCGCAGCCACATCGTCATCCGCTTCCCGAAGCGCTCGCTACGAGCGCCGAAGCCGCACAGCATCGCGTCCTCGAGGAATTCGGCTCACCGAGCGGCCGTTCGGAGCCGGAGGCCGACCATGTCTGAGCCCCGCACTCTGCGCACCGGCCCAGTCCGTGCCAGCCGTGAGGACCGGACTCGACCATGAGCACGCATCCTGTTGCCTTTGTCGATGAAGCTTTCATCCGTTTGCAGGGGCACCCCGGCGCCTATCTTTTCGCCGCTGTCCTGGTCGAACCTGACGACCTGCCCACCGTCGTCGAGGCCGCCCGCCAAGCCGCCGGCCCGCACGACGAGTTCCACGCCAGCAACCTCTACCGCCGCGGCCATGTCCAACCCATCGAAGACATGCTCAGCGCAACCGAAGCCCACGCTGGTTGGACCCTGCTGGCCGCGCAGGTGCCCCTCGGCGAGCACCAAGAGGCCGCCAGGCAGGCAGCGCTGACACAGCTGCTTCACCGTCTCAACGAACAGAAGGTTCGGGATGTCGTGCTCGACACCCGGGCCAGCCCGCGCGAACAGCTCGACACCCAACTGCAAGGCCGAAAGGTCAACCCAAGCGATCTGCCTGACATCACCACCTACCGCCGGCTCGTCCGAGGACAGCAGATCAGCAGCCGGATGCGGCTGCAGCACGTCGACGATCGGCATCAGCCCGCGCTGTGGCTGCCCGACGTCACGGCGTGGGCTTTTCAACGGGCACTCGTGTTCGACGAACCGCAGTGGTGGAGCCGCGTCGCCGGCGTCGCCACCATCCACGACGCCGCGACAGGCCGAGAACTCACCCTGACAAACGACAGGACCGCTCCACCCACAGGCGAACGCGGTCCCCAAACTCCGAGCCAAAGTGCTCAGAACTCGTTGTCGTCGAACACATTCTATACGTTGAACGGCGGAACCACGAACCGTTCGCAGGGGCCAGGTCACCTCTACACCAGCCTGCTGGCGCAGGCGCTCGACGCGAAATCTGCACTCGACAATTCGACTCTTAGCACCAGCGTCGCCACACTCGCGGCGAACGTCGAGCGACTCGCATCGACCATCGCTTCCATCAGTCATCCCCACAATCCGCCCCGCTCGGCTGGTGTCGGACTCGGCGGCCCTGACACAACCGAACACATCCGTGCGCCCGTTCAAGAGTGGACGGCACCCGAAATCGAGTGAGCACTGCGGGCTCATCCACACTCTGTGATGGCGCCGGAAGGAGGCTCGCCTTGTCTGCGGCATAGAGTGCGGTCACAAGAGGCAGACTGCCGTCCACCACTCGCCGGGCGCACGGCTGCTACCCGGTATGTGGGTTGTCACCAAGGGCAGTCCGCTGCGACCTGTTCCGGGTCGACATCCGCCATGACAAACTCAAGTCCGCGCTGACGGACTCGCTGATACCGCAGACTCTTGAGTCGTTGCACCGCCGCATCAGGTAGACCGACTAGGTCGTCACTACTTGCGCACAAGCTGGACGTAATGCGGAACGGTTGCCCCTTGTTGTCAAGCAGTGCTAAATACTGCTCGCCGTCGATTTGATATTCGATGGCCAGGTCAAAGCTGTACGCACCTAGCTGCGTATCGAAATCGATCTGACCTTCGTCTTCGCCTCGCGCAGGGATCTGCCAGCTCTTCTCCTGGAAGAACAAGGTGGGATCCTCGCCTTCGTTGTTAAATGCACGGGCCTCAGGAGCGGCCAGATCGAGGTCGAAGTACATCTTCGGCTCGTCTCCGGCTTCACCACCGCCAAGAAAAGCCGCCGCAAGCGGCATGCATTCACGGACCAGGTTGACCGGATGAATCCCCGCGATATCGATGGGCTGATCACTGGCGTTGGCAACGACGACGATCGCGTGACCACCGCCGACTGCGTACGCACCTTGGGCGAATGTGTCATCGATACTTAGACTGCGCATGTCCGCAACCTCGAACGCGGTGCGTTGCCGGTCGAACGCGGCTACATCGTAGGCGAAGTCTGCTTCACCGCCGCCGAGCATATAGGTGGTGCGTGCGGTGAGCCCGCCGCTTTCCGGTTCGGTAGCGGTGGTCGGCTCCTGAGGCGGTCGAGGGCAGTTCGCGGTAGGAGCAACGAGAGGGTCATCGGCCTCGATGGCCGTGCCGGTCGGCGCGGGCGCTGGCGGGTCGGGCTGGGCTTTCTCCTTGTCACCGCTCGAGCAACCGACAAGTACAAGGAGCGTCGCTGCCACGGCGACAGCCGCGCACATCCTGGCGGGGTGCGCCATGAAAGGACCTCCACAATCGATCGTCGTATGTGTCATCCGCAACCAGGCGCTTGCGTAGCGTGGACGCCGCCGCCGGACCGCAGGTGAGGAAATGATTCCGAGGGTGGGAACCAGTCAGCGTTGTCGTTGCTCTTGAGCACTAGCGTCCCGCCGGTGGCGTACCAAGTCCGGTTCGTTTCCGTGAAGTAGAGCTTGAGCGGTACCGAAGAAGCGCTTCCCGTTGTGACGCGACGCAGGTGCTGCAAGGCAGGTGCAGCTGCCCGGACCCGTACGGTGGTGCACGGAGGGATGGTTCCGATGTCGAGTTCTGCGTCGCCAGCCCCAGCCCCAGAGTCAGTCGCCGCAAGAATCCGGATATCGAAGAGGGCCGCTGGAGACATGTTTTGAACGAAGACGTCGATGCCTTTCGGGACGCGACTGTCTGAGTATCGACCGTCGGTGTGCCAGATTGCGACGCGAGCCGCGTGTTCCTGCGCGGTGTGCAATGCGGTTTGCCTGTTCAAGCCGATCTGCTGATCGTTGATACGCACTTGCCCGACCAAAGCAATCAACGAGGCCGCGAGCGCGACGGCGCCCACCACCGCGCTAAACCAAGCGCCGCGCGCCTGTGACCAGGACGCCTGCAACTCGGTCTTCTTGCCGTCCAAAAGCGGCGTGCCGGACGGGGTATCCCGCTCGCTAGGCGCCGCAGACGCCGCTGGCAGCAGCGTAGGAGCGGTCTGGGCTCTCGCCGCGGCAGCACGCCGTTGGCCATAGCTCGCGACGAGAACGGCTGCGGCGAGAAGAACGGCTGCGCCCATCGCAGTGTCCCGGTGCCCCATTCGACTCAATGACTCAGTCCTCGTAGTCGCTTTCCATGCTGAGGAGATATTGTCAGGCTTGGTCCACGGGGCGCGAACCGACAGAACTCGTGCGTCGGCGTACGCCCCAATCCCCCGCCTGCGAATTCGATAGTGACGGGACCTGCAATTTCAGCGGCCGATGACCACTATTCGCCCGCTCACCGCCTCACCATCGCACGTCGTACGCGCGCCAACGCACGATTAGGCGCTGATTCACTCTTAACGCTTACGAGGTTCCTGCGGGCGCAGATGCGGTGTCAGCTGCGGGAATCGACTCTACTCACGGCAGCACAAAGGCGAACGCTCGCAAGAAAGGTTCACCCCCGTACACGCTGGGCGACGGACCGAAGCTTGCGGGGCTCCACATGTTGGTGAACCTACGGCGGACATCGATGCGTGCTTCTCTTTGGTACGGTCGGCGCGATGGTCGGCACGAAGGGTGAGCGAGGCGTGACACAGTCCGCGATCGAGACGCGAAGGCTCGTTGGCAAGGTCGTGCTGTTCTTCGTGCTGTGCTGGGTTGTAGTGCTCATCTCCGGCATCTCTGGAGCGGCTCAGGACGCCGAGTTCAAACCTCTCAACGTCGTCATGGCGCTGCTCCCTGGCTGCGCTTTCGTGCCCGCCGCCTACTTCGCTGTAAGGCTGCACCTCACGTCAGATCCCGACGCACTCGGGCAGATCTGGCCGAAGACATTGGTGTACGGAGTGTCCGGGCTGGTTCTTCTGATCGGTTCGGCCTACGCCATCTACCAGTTGGGACAGTGATGGGTTTCAAGGTCGCGGGCGCTGACATCGTGGGCTACTCGGCCCAGCTGAGCTACCTCTACGACGACGTCTTCCGGGCCGAGAGCTACATACAGCAGCACGGCAACTTCAGCTTTCACCAGTCAGGGATCATCGGCAGCCTGGCCGGCCAGCACGCCGACCTCATGGATCAGCTGCAGAAGCTCCACGACAACCTCGAGGAGATTCTCTTGCGGTCGAAGGAGGCGCTCAGTGAGATCGGCGCTCGCTACCAAGAGACCGACGAAGCGACTTCCGCCCGCATCGACGCGACTTACCCCGAGTCGCCTCGACCCCACATGGAACGCTGAAGCGATCGGATGACCGCGCCGAGCCGCTACCTGGTCGCACCGGCCGAGCCCGACGACAGCGTTACCAACGGATTCGTCAATCCGATCGACATCTTCAACTACGTCAGCCCGTCGGCCTGGGTCAACGACATCATCGAGAAGAGCACCGGGGTGGACATCTTCGGATACGCCACCGATGCCCTGACCGGCGAATGGGACGCGCTCTACAAGTTCGGCGACGCCTTGGGCTCGCTGGCTCAATACATGCAGGAACTTGGCATCCAGATCCAGAGCGGCATCCTCAGGGTGGATGCCACCTGGGATGGCAATGCCAACGATGCCGCCTTCAACTACTTCACCAATCTCGCGAAGGCCACCAGCGAGCAACAGGTCGCGCTGTACGAAGCAGCCAAGGGCTATCACGAAGCCGCGAAGGGCGCATGGCAGCTCTCCAACCAACTCGGCAACCTGCTCCAGGCCATCGCGGACAAAGCGATCATCATCGGAATCTCGGCCGCTGTAGGCACGGCTACCGCAGAGACCGGAGTCGGCGCCGTAGTCGGATATGGCGTCGCTGCCTGGCAGGTCATCGAATTGCTCGACCTGGTCAACAAGGCGTCCCAGATCATCAACACCGCAGGCACTGTCATCCTCGCGGCCTTCGGCGGCGGCATGGTCGTAGCCGGACAAGGCGGCGACCTCTCGGGCGTACAGCTACCCTCAGCCCCTTATACGGCACCTGGAGCATGAGCGTGACCGACCATCAGCCCATCGACGACGAGCTGCTTCGGATGGTCGGCAACGCTCAGGAAGCGCGAGCGGTCAAGGAGAACCTTCAGCGACTGCGTGACGGTGCCGGCGGGCCAGCGTTCGCGGAGATGGCGAAGGACCTGCTCGAAGGGCGAACAACACTTCGGGAGATCGGCAACAGCGCGGCATACGGTCCGCAGCTTTCCGCGGCGTTCAGGCGCTTCCAGCAGTGGCGGAGCGAGCTGACTCCAGAAGAGCGCGCGAAACTGGAGCGGAAGGCACAAGAACAGCTTGAAGATCCTGGTACTGCGTAAGCCGACGCAGGGTGATTTTGTTCGCAGGTTCGGGCACCAGATGTCGCCGAGCTTCGGCACCGCCGAGGTCTCACCCCATTTCGATGTTCGTGAGTTTAGGATCCACTCTCAGCGAGACCCGCTAAGGCATCGTCGGCCGGCCCCATCATTCACGCACAGTGACCAGTGCCTGAGACAGGTCACCCCTTATCTGCGGCAAATCAGTGTGTTGGGTCTGGGTGCAAATGCACATCCCGCAGCTGAATGACAACTAAGGTCCGTCGTGCTCTAGCCGACTAGAACGACACTGTACTTGAAGTCCTCTGGCAGGCGCCCAGTCGTTAGCACGACCACATCCGACTTGATCTGTACATCCATATTTACCCGAGTACCGCTCTTGTCGTAGATGGAGACAACGAGATCTCCACCTCCTGTAGGGTTACGAATCTCAAATCTATTCTTACCGCTATCTGCGATAGCGTCTATATACTCAATGGAAGCAACGTACTTAGTTGCATTGCCGTGGTTAGTCACCTGGGTGGGCTGCGTCATGCCAGCATTATGACCCCTTGTCGACGACGGAGCGGCGCGAACCCCGAGATTCGCGTGGCTGCGCTCAGCTAAATGTGTGACGGTCGGATTCGCGAACCAGGTGTACAGCAGCTCGCTTGCGCGTCTGTCGGTATGCGTATGACCACGATCGTAATCCCACCCTGCCCCCTGGGCTGGGGGCGTCCCGCCAGTCAAGGCGGACAATCGGATGAGAGCCGTCTGAACGTGTCGTCGTTCTGACTTTTCGACCGGCCACGTCAGACAACGCCTTTCTGGAAATGCTGCCAATACTGGTTCTAGTCCGCAGCCAGACGCTTCCCAAAGTCCAGCCCCTTTTTTGCGGTTCAACACAAAATTTTGAACGAAATTACTTTCTTTGCCTATTCGTTTTTTAAGGCTTTCTGCCTCGCCGATATAGAGAACTTGCGCGTTTTTATCCTGGCTTTCAAGCCAGGCATAAACGCCTGATTTCGATGCAGGAGGAACCCCTGCGGCAGCCAGAACTTTCTCGATGATAGCCAACCGCATATCTCTCCCTAAGTCGTATCGATCGCAGGAGCGGCGATCCTCGTTCCCGGGTGTGTCGATTCGCTCGCCAGCTAGCTGGCGAGAACGGAGCACATAGTGGCTATTGTTGATTGTCGATGCCAATACTTGCGCCAGCTCAGTCGAGGCTAACCCGCCTAGCAGGTAGATGCACACACATCGAAATGATCGAGTATCCTGTTCTCGGCAGATTCGCGCACCCGCCGCCCCCGAGTGGCTTCTGCCGCTGTCCAACTAATCAGGCGATCCGCACTTCTTGGCGAGCAAACCGTTCACATCGGCGGCAAGGAAACCCCAGCCGAGGGCCAGATCGGTGAGGCTGTCGGCCACCAGGCGCTGACGGGCTGCGTGGTCCGGGTCGAACGGGCCGACGATGCGTAGCGCCGTCTGTGTCCGGGAGACATTGTGCGGGCCGTCGCCGAGCGCAGCGAAATCGAAGACGTCCGCCAGATTCAGCTGGCGTGCAACGGCCCCGTCTCCGTCGGCGGGCGCAGCCGCTCCGGCGTGTATGTAGAAGACGACGAACGGGGGCGCCGCGTACGGCAGCCGGATGAAGTCGGGCTCCAGCGGCTCGGGCAGCGCGATGATGGCCTCCCAGAGTGTGACCAGAGCGTCGACGAGGTCGACGATCGGCAGGCGATAGCGCGTCGGTTGCGCGTCGTCGGGGCCGGGCGTCTTCGGGAGATGTCGAAGGTTGAGGCCGAGGTCGACGGTGGCCAGGACCGACGACGGGGAACGCCAGTTGCCGGTTTGCAGCACCGAGTTCGCGGTCACCGCCGACCGGCCGTCGGGCTCCGTGATCTGGGCGCGGACGTGGGAGCTGATCGCCGAGTGATTGCTGTCGGAGCCGGTGGCCAGGCTCCACGTCGGCGTCTCGACTGCCGTAGTGTGGCGTTGTACGAGCCTGGACATGTGCGCGGCGAGGCCGGACTGCGCGAGCAGGTCGCGGTGCCGGTGCCGGGCTTCGACTGGGAGCGACTGCGGCCCGTACGTCCACTTCTGCCAGGCGACGTCGAGAACGGCGCGCAGATACAGCTCGGTGAGCTCGCCGGTGGCGAAGTTGTTGTGGTGCGTCTCGAAATCGCGGCGCGTATGCGGCCGCCACAGCAACCGGCCGCCCGGCGACACCTGGGCCAACCGGCCGGGCCCGAACCGGCCACCCTCCAGCTCGACCGTCCGCGCGTCGGCCCGGATCACCAGCGGGGTACCGGCCGGGGCCGAGGGCAGGCCGACGTTGCTGATGCTCACCTGCGGGTCGGCGGTGTCGCCCGTTTCGCACAGGTCTTCCCAGATCTCGCTCGGAACAACGGCGCCGGCCCGGTCCGGCATCACGGTCAGAACCGGGCCGGGTGCGCCGTTGCGGCTGGCGAGCGGTTGGATCAGGCCGGGGCCGACCGCGGTGACCGGCTGCGTCGGATGCCCGAGGGCGGTCTGTCCGCCTGCGGCGGCGTACGCGGTGGTGAACTGCTGGCGCTGCCGTCCGGCGCCTTCGCCTACCTCGGGATGGGTCGGCGCCGGGAGCGGGGGCGCGGGGGCGGGCGCGGGAACTGCGGCGGCGACGGCTTTCTTCACCGCGTCGATGATGTCCGCTCGTGGGCCGCCCTCGGTATTCCAGCCGGTCGAGAGCAGCCGCTGAAGGCCGTCGTGAGTCAGCCACACCGTCGCGTCGGCATCCCGGATCGGGACCCCGACCGTCGTGGGCGTCTTCCTGCCGTCGGGACCGGGCACGACGAACGGCTTGGCCGTCTCGGGTTGCGCCGGAATGTCGATGACCAGCACACCCCGCTCGTCATCGACGGGATGAAAGTCGACGGTGAGGTCACGAACGTGTGGTCGGACGCGGTCGCGGATGAGTTTGCGGTACCGGTCGACGTCGACCAGGCGCGCCGGGACGGGCTTCACCTCGTCGATGATCTCGCGACCGCCGTCGGCCCGCGTGCCGAATCCGACGAGCAGCAGACCGCCCCGGCTGTTCGCGAACGCCGCCACGTCCTTGATCAGCTCGCCAGTCCCGGCGGGGTCGTCGAGCTGGTACACGCCGGACTTCACATCGAGGACTGCGGACTCCGGGATTCCGACGAACCGGTCCCAGCTGCGGGCCGACACCCAGTCTCGCGCGGTCGCCGCTGGGCTGTTGTTCATGAGACCATTGTGGTCGCACTGCGTGACCTTCGACGTTCCGGGGTCGGTGCGAGAGCGCGGCCCCGCTCTCGCGTCGTGAAGAGGCCGGCCCGCGGAAGCTCCACCTCCTTCGACCGGTCGCCGATTCGGCGGAGTAGGCCGGGCGGAAGGGCGAACCTGCCTCGTACAAGGCGACTGCGGGCTCCACCGAACGTCGAATCCTCGGCCCTTGAACCGGAAAATCGTGCGCGTGTTTGGTGGCCGTCCCCCTACGATCGGCTCGCACGGTACCGGCGATGGGGGCGGTCATGGTTCAGGGCGACGACGCGATGCGGCCGGCGTTGACAGCACAGCAGGCCGACATCCATCGGCGTTTGACACGGCTAGTCAGCCCCGGAGCGGCAGAGTTCTGGCGGGAGGCGTGCGACCGGATGATGGAGACGCCCGTACGCCCGACGACGAGCCACATGGTCGGTCACGCCCTGCGGGAGGTCGACAGCGCGATCCGGGCCGTCCTGGAAAAGCGCGCCATGACGCTGGTCGACCCGAGCGAGATCAAGAAAGCCAACAAAGAAGGAAGCAGGGGAAACCTGCAAATCGCGGCGATCTGCGACGACCTGCAGATTCCCGCGACGCACCCGCTGAGGGCGTTCTGGCTCGGCCAGAACCCGGAGATGCCGATCGGCCTGCACCGGCGCGCTCACCGCAACGGCCTCGACTACCCCCGCCCCGTTGACGCCGACTTCCGGGCCTTCTTCGGGCAGATGGAGGCGCTGTTCGACCTGATTCTCGAGCGCTTCGAGCGGCGCTACCGCGCGGTCCTCGACGACCTCGACCTGCTCCTGGCCGAACAGCACCCCACGGAGAACCACGCTGAGCGTCTCGCGCAGAACTTCCCCGCCAACGAGACCGCCCGACGATACTTCTTCACCCATGCCTCGCCCGCGTGGCTCAGCGCGCTGCGCGCGAAGGACTTCTTCCGTAACCCGCCGCAGCCGACTACCGACCTGGACGGCCAGGTCCTGGCCCTGAACCGCTGGCCCGAATCGGAATACCTGGTTCGGATGGCCGCCGAGGACCCGGCGGCGACGACCGAGGCCGTGCTCGACATCCCGCCGACGGACAACAGCTACGTGATCTGGGACCTGACCAAGGTCGCCCTGGTCCTGCCGACCGACTTCGGCGCACAGCTCGTGCCAACCATCGTGGCGTCCGTGCCCGGTCCGTACGGCATGATCGCCGCCGAACAGATCGGCGATCTCGCCCTGCGCCTTGCCCGCGCCGGCCACGCCGACGCCGCAGACCAACTCGTCCGCAGCGTCCTCAACGACGTCCCCGGACGCGGGCACGAACCAATCCGCGTCTACGACTACGTCAGCGTGGTCCGCGGAGCACTGCCGACGGTGGCGGCCATGGTCGGGCTGCCCGCGATGGAATTCACCCTCGGCCTGCTCGACACCGCGGTCACCGTCTACGGCGATGACGGTGAGGACCAGTCGCGAGTCTGGCGGCCGTCGCTGCTGACCGATGAGAACGAGCCGTACGGCCCCTCTGTCCGTGATGCCCTCCTGGACACGGCCCTCTCGATCGCCGACCAGTTCCTGACCGCCGGCACCGCGACCCTCGACGAGATTCTCGGCCTGCTGGAGCAGCATCGGGCGCTGATCTTTCGCCGCATGGCGTTGCACCTGGTGCGCGAGCACGGCCACGGCGAGCCGGAAACCGTCCGTCGCTACCTTCTTGAGCGTGGCCTGCTCGCGGACGAGGGCGCCGCGTACGAGTTTCAGTTGCTGCTTGCCGATGCTCACGGCCGGCTGCAGACGCGCGAGGTGCAGCAACTCGTCGCCGTCATTCTGGCCGGCCCGGACCTCGACAACTGGCGAGACCGGCACACCCGAACCGGTGATGATCTGGATGTCGATGCCGGGCTGCGTGACCGCGCCGACCGGTGGATTCGTGATCGGCTGGCGCCGCTTGAGCCCGTCCTTGACGCCGACGCCCGCAGCCGATACGAGCACCTGATCGCCGAGTATGGGCCGGCGCCCGACCTGACGGTCGCGCCGCTGAAGGTCACCTTCGGATGGAGCAGCGGGGATTCCCCGGTCGACGCGAACGATCTGGAGCCTATGTCGACGACGGATCTGGTCAGCTTCCTCGCGAGCTGGCAACCGCCGCAGGACTGGCGAGAACTCGACCGATCATCCATCAACTCGGCCCTGAGCGCCTCCGTCGTCGCCGTCGCCGAGCAGCGCTCGCGGGACGCCGTCGCGCTCATCGGCGTCGAGCCGGCGCACGCTGCCGCGATCCTCGAAGGCTTCGCCGTCGCGGCCACGGACCACCGAGCGCTCGACTGGCCGACGCTGATCGGCTTCCTCACGTGGATCGACGAACAGGCCGTCGCGGAACTGTTCGCGGGACGAACCAGCCGCGCCGACCGGCAGTGGCGGCGGGCCCGCTACAACGTCCTGCACCTGATCGGGCTCGGGCTGAGCTACCCCGAGGACGGCATACCGGCGGCGTGCGAGCCCGCGCTCGCGGCGATCGTTGGCTCGGCCAGCCTCGACCCCGATCCCGATCCACAGATCGAGCGGGACGACTCGTCGGCCGCGCTTGACGCTGTCCGCTCGACCGCCCTGCACGTCATACTTCGCATCGCCGTATGGAAATCCCAGGTCGACCCGGCCGCCACGTCGGCCGACGTCCTGAGCCTCGTCGAGCAACATTGCGGCACAGGCGACGACTCGGCCGCAGTGCAGGGGACGCTGGGACGGGCACTACCGCTGATGTATCACCTCGACGCCGGATGGACGCGGGAGCACCTGCCCGACATCCTGCCCCTCTCGACCGGACGGGAGACGGCCTGGACGGCGACATGGCGAGGCTATATCGACAACCAGCCACCGCCTGACGACCTGTGGGAGATGCTGCTGCCGCACTACGACCGCGCCGTCACCGAGCTCTCCCCGGCCGGAGACGAGTGGGCGATCTACCGGGCCAGCCGGCTCGCTCTTCACCTCGGTCACCGATACTGGTTCGGGCACATCGGCCTCGACGACGCCGACCAGCTTCTGCGCCGCTTCTACCGGCAGGCGCCCCCGCGCGCAGCGGCGGTCATCGTCGAGAGCGTCGGCAGGGTGCTCGCCACGGCCGTACCGCTGAAGCCCGAGCGCCGCGAACGCCTTATCACGCTGTGGGAATTCCGGCTCGCCAGTGCCGACCCGGCCGCCGCCCCTGACGAGCTGGGAAACATCGACGCCTGGTACCTCAGCGACGCGTTCGACCCGGCGTGGGCGCTCGCCCAGCTGCACGCCGCGATGTCCAGGGACACGACATTCCATCCGAGCGCCCGCGTGCTGACCAAGATGACCGAACACGCTGCGCAGCACCCTGCGGTGTGCCTCGACATCTTCGAGTTGTGGCTCGACCACGACCCGGCCTATTGGGATTACGCCCGCAGCCTCGACGACATGCAAACGGTTCTCCACACCGCCGCGAACGCCGGCGAGCAGCAACGAATCCGGGTAGAACACATCGTCAGCCGGTTCGCGGCCCGCGGAACCGAGCAACTGCGCTCCGCCCTGTAAACCCAACCTTCCGGAGGTCACCCCAAAGCATCAGCCCTCCAGCGGTCCTCTCAGCCGAGGTCAGGATCGGAATTGGGTTCGTCACGCGGGCCGACCTCCTCGACACCGGCGTGTGTCGGCGTACGGGTTCCACGGCAAAGGCGGGTACGCCACATGTATCCGGACATTTTCCGGACTCGGTCAGCGAGTCACTCCCGAGCTTCCGACTGGATAGCAAAGACCCCGGCTAGCTAACAGTGCACCGCCGTCTGCTCGGCAGTTGAAAGCTTTGAGTTCGCGGCACTTGGGGAGTCATTGCTTATCCGAATTGAGATCTCGACGTGTCCATTCGGTCCAACTGCCTCGAATCATCCAATTTACTACGCCGCACTGCTCCGGTTGGGCCGACTTTGTATTATTCGCTCTCGCCCGGTTGGCTTTCCATCTGCGCCGTTAATGCCTCTTCGCTTACCGCGTCGATCGGGACCTCCCATTGAGCGGGAATCTCGGCAGCGGCTAACTGCTTCGGCTCGTCCAGCTTCAAGCCGCATACGGGACATGCCACCCGGCGCGGGTAGATGATCACTCTCGGATTGGGTGAATAGTAAGTTTCGCCTTCTTCTTCGAGGCTTTCAAAGTCCCAGTCGATGTCGAATCCGCCCGCGCAGTTTGCATTGCAGTCACAGGCAGGACACGTGACATGCGAAAACGCCTCCTCCTCATCAGTCGGGAAGGCTGCGGCGTTAGTTCGCGTCCGTACAATCTCCGCCAGTTGCTGTGCCGACACGCTAGCCGACACGATGGCGAATGCATCTCTTCCCTTCTTGATCTTCTTTTGGACAAGATCTTCGATGCCGGAAGACGCCAGTTCCAGAACGGACTCGATGTAGTCATGATGGCTGATCCATCTGTCTGCCGAGGGGACGCCGAGCGCTTCATATATGTCGTTGCTAGCTGTCAGGAATGCCACAAGAGAGTCGCGAGTAGATTGCTGCGGACGATATCCCGCGTGGATCACGCCATCTCGAGTGTCGATGAGATTCCGGATGGATTCCTCTTGGGCGGATAGTCCGGGTAGGATGCGACGAACTCTGTTCATTGCCTCCGCAGCGCTAATCGTCTTGGGTGATGCAGTGCGTGCGTGCATTCCCAGCCCGCAAAGATGAAGCAGTGAGTCGAAGTCTTTTCGCTGCAAGTCGATAAGTAGTGCCGGATTATGTGAGGCTAGAAGCGCTTTTGACACGTGCTCCAGTGAAACTGCGGCGTCAACATAAAAACGTCCCCAATCCCTAGAAATGTAATGTTCAATAGAAGTCTTGGCGCGGTCTTTGGCGGACCGTACGAGTTCGTCCTTGTCGAGGGGTGCCATCCGGCCAAGCTAGCGGAGTTCAAGGTGCCTGTCATCAGAAGATTTCGAGACCCGAAAACCAAGCCATTTGAGGAGCACCGATCTAAATCCGCCGCCCGCAGCGGGCTGCCCTGATGCACTCAATTCGGCATGAGCGTGTGTTGAGCATCCCCGATGTGCGTGACGTCGCGTGACAGCTCGCCGACGGCTGCCATGCATGGACAGTGGCAAATCTGGATACGTGCACACCGGCCGCTATGCATAAACCTCGTTCGAGTCATCAGTTAGATCATGGCGTGTCGAGGCCGCTCACTGGCCGTTTGCTCTCCGGAGGGTTAGTCGATGGCGGGGGTAGCGGTGACCGTTCAAAAGGATGTGCCGGCAGATCGCCCAGTGACGTCGGTGGTCACAGGGGTTGCGGTAACGGCGTGCGCGGGTATTGCTGGTGCCGCCGCTGCGGTGCCGGGCCGGGTTTTCACCGGCGTCGGCGGCTGGGTGTTGCTATGGGAGTACTTCTGGGTGATGTGGCTGCTGTGGCCAACCGTGGCGGCAGTTGGGATCGTGTTGGCGGTCCGGCCGCAGTGGAGGCGTCCTGCGGCGGCGAGCGCGTTGGTTCTGGCGCTGCAGTTGTGCGGTCACGGGCTCGTGGCGGTGCGGGACTGGTTTAACACGTCCGGAGCCAGCGCGGGCATGCGGCAGACTGATCTTGCCTGGGTGGTTGGGCTCGCCGCGGTGGTGGCGCTGGGTGGGGCAGTAGCCGCCTGTATCTCTGCAGCGCTGCTGTGGCGCGAGCCGGCCGGCGGATGGCGCGCTGTTCGGCCTAAGAAGCCGGCTTATGTGGTGGTGGCTCTGTTCGTCGCGCTGGGTCTGCCCCTGGCGCTGGCCTTGTTCAGGGTGGAGTTCAGGTCGGTGACCATGGTCGGGCAGAACGGACTTCTGTACGGGTTGCCATGGGGCGCAGGCATTGCCGCCGCGGCTTGGCTTAGCCGTCGAGGGAGAACCGCAGCCCTTGCTACGGTCGTGGTCTCGGCAGCGCTGGTCCTAGCCGAGTGCATCGTGCGCACGGTGACTCTTTCCTGGTAAGCGAAATCCTGGCACACGTCTACTCCGGCCGGCTGCCACCAAAACGTAAGCGTTTAGAAAGATGCCCCGCCCCGCAGGTCCTGTCCCGCTTACCGAGCCCGCTCATGCGCGACTCGTGGCAGATCAGGACGGCCATGCCGAATGAGCACGGCCATGTCGGTTACGGAGGCATTCTAAGAAGGGACGACACTTCGTAGGTTCAGTAACCGCGCCCCTGGCTAAGCGCTGCGAGACTGTCACCGAGGGCCGAGTCGATTCCGTCGTAATCGCATAAACGCCTGACCCAAGTAGAGGATCGCGGCCAGCGTTGCTACCACGCCGAAAATGACGCTTCGCGCCCCGTACTCGTCGTCGCCCACCAGCGCTACCCATTGCAACACGGCGATGACCAGCCACAATCCGCCCAGACTAAACCCCCACGCGGGTGTCTGCGTTATTTCCAGCCACGACCGCTTCCGGACAGTCACCGCGGCTCCCCCTGCTGGTCGTCTTCAAGCGGGTTGGTGGGCAGGTGGCGGACGAGCGCGGACCGCAAAGCTGCTGGGCCAGGCCGCAGACTGCCAACCGGGACAGTAAAGGCTGTCCCGTCCGCAGTATCGCGCAACCGCGGCAGGTCCCGGTGCGGGTCGGTACTGCGGACAGAATCGGGGTCGGTGGGGACGACGTCGAGGACGGCCCACAACCCGCGGCGGCGCACCTGCGCGGAAGACGTCTCGGACCAGTCGAGCAGGATCGGGTCACCCCCGTCCGCCGCCAGTTCGATACCGCCGGAAGAGATCCGCACCCAGGTACGCCGACGCCGGATCTGCCATGCCGCCCCGGCGGCAATGAGCAGGCAGTACGGCACCGATTCTCCCACCGCCTCGCCGATCCGGCGCCAGCTGGCGCTATCACCGTCCAGCAGGCCGAGCAGCAAGATCGCAGCGGTCGCGGCGGGTATCGCCGCGACGAAGATGACGAGGAACATCCATGCCGGTGATGACCGGAACAGCTGCGTGTCTGGGGCTGGGGCGGTGACCTCTTCAGGGCCGATCGAAGAGCGGGGCATCGTTGCCGCCTCCAAATTGAAGGAGCGTGATGGTGAGGCAAGAGCGCCGACAGACCTGCTTCATGATCCTCCATCGTTCACGCCTGCATTCTGTAACTACCATCGCCGAATGGCCGCCACCAAACCGTCACAATCCTTCGCCAAACGGTGTTGTCCTCCGCGCCCTTCGGACAAAAGGACGTCACCCGGTGCGTGGCAGACGATCGTCGTATCAGCGTGGGCAAGCTCATGTGGATGCAGATAGACGACAGAAGGCTCCACCACGGAACGTGAGCCGATGACTCTGCTAGCGCGCCCGCTCGGCGGCAAATGAATGTGTCTGGCGCAAGCTCTGGCGAAGATGGTTGCGGCATGCTGTTTCGGTGTTTACCAGCGATCCTTTAGCTCCACTCGCAGATTGGTCACCGTGGCTGCCGTTCCACGATGCAGCAACGTCCGCGCCGCGCCTGCCCGGTGTTTACCTCGCTCGGCAGGGGCAGCACGGCGCTTTGGTCTACGTCGGGATGGCCGGCGAGCGTCGTGGGCAAGGCGTTCGGGGACGGCTGACGGTGTATCGCCGAGGCAAGGGAGCCGTAAGCGGCCTCGGAGAAGCCGTACTGGACCGTGCGCTCGCCGATGTGGCCTTCGTGCAAGAGCACCTTGAGCAACTCCTCGCGGGCCGGCAGAAGCGCGCTGCGGTGTGGGCCCAAGACGCTCTACGGTGGTCCGACCTACACATCCGATGGGCGACAACCGCGGACCGGCAGGCCGCAGTGGCACTTGAGCGAGCCGTCTTAGACGCTTCGATGGGGTTGCCACTCTGGAACCGAGCGCGGTAACGGCCTCTCGCCGCGGCAAGAGAGCGCACGCACAGAAGCCTCTCATGCATCGTTGCTGGTCGGCGACCAGCCTAGTGCGGCACGCCGGGAAAGGCGGATGGGAAAGTCCGTTATCGGCGCTTCTGTGCTGACGACCGCGAGGTATGAGCCGGTTCGAGTCCGGTAGCCCGGCGCGCGCCTTGTCTGCGGCAGATCCGGATCCGGAGTTGTACTGCTCGCGGCAGCTTCTGTCCGCCGACCCGCCTCCGTGCGTACCCTCCCCAGCAGGATCACTGAATCGGGAGCGACTCGCTCAAACTGGATCGGAGACGCGTCTTGAGTTCGACCCACGAGTTCACCGTCGACGGTGTGAGGCAGGTCTACCATGTGGCCGGCCAAGGACCGGTGTGTGTCGCGCATTCCGGCGGTCCGGGCATGGACGCCGGCTACCTACGGTCGGCCGAGCTCGAGCGGCATTTCACCATGGTCTACCTCGAACCGATCGGCACCGGCACCTCCGACCGCCTCGCCGACCCAGCCGGGTACGTGCTCGACACCTATGTTCGTTACTTCACTGCCCTGATCGACCACCTCGCCGAGCCGCGGGTGCACGTCCTCGGCCACTCGTACGGCGGTTTCGTCGCCCTACGCTATGCGCTCGAGAACCCGGATCGGATCGCCGGCCTCATCCTCTACGACACCTCGCCGGTCACGGGACCGGACTTCTGGGCCGCGGCGATGGCCGGAGTGGCCGCCTATCCCAACCGCTACCCGGACGTTCCCGAGGCCGCCGCCATCCCTGCGGCGTTCCACGAGGCGGAATCAGCCACAGACGACGAGGGATTCAGCGCAGGGCTGCGAATTACCATCCCGGTCTACTTCGCCGACTACTGGGCCCGCCGTGCGGAATTCGCCCAGTTCGTTAAGGATCTGCGAGTCTGGTCGGAACCAGCCGGTGCGGAAGACCCGGCGCCGTTCGACCTGCGGCCCCGGCTGGCCGAGATCTTAGCCCCGACCGTCGTGATCGCCGGGGCGAAGGACTTCATCGGTGGCCAGCCTTGGGCGGGGATGCTGCACTCCGGCATCTCCGGCTCCAACCTGGTCGTCCTGCCGGACAGCGGGCACTTCGGCCACATCGAGCAACCGGAGGAATTCCTCCAGGCAGTACTCCTGACCCGCTGACGAGCCACGTCATGGATCATGGCCATCGGCTGGTCAGCGCGGCCCCGGGTTGCCGTCGCTCAGCGCGCAATGGTCAACGAGGCGCTCGCCCAACGCTGAACCGCTCGTCAAAGGCGAAGCATTGCACCGTCAAACACGGACGGCGGCAAATGAGCGCGTTGCTTTGGCGGCGATTGCGAGCCGTTGCAGCAGTCGGCCCTGCGATTTCATGCCATGATAAACGCGCCTTAAAGAATACATCTTACTCGATCAGTGATCGCATTGCTTCGACCCGCGCTCTCGATTATGAGATGATGGCGAAGTGGATGCAGAATTTCGCAGGCGGTTCATGCGCCTCGCCGTGGATGAGGCACTTAAATCACCCGAGGGCCAGCCGCGCGTCGGAGTAGTCATCGCGCGCAACCTAGAAGTTCTGTGCTCCGGCTCCCGCGGGGAGATGCCAGGCGGATTACACGCCGAGCAGGTCGCGCTCAAAAAGGCGAACGATCAGGGTATCAGCCTTCATGGCGCAACGGCGTTCACCACTCTGGAGCCTTGCTCCAATTCGCGCACCGGCCGGGTCCCTTGCGCGGACCTTTTGGCCGGAGCGGGAGTATCGGACGTATACATTGGCAGATACGATATTAACCCTCAGGTATACCGGTTGGGCTGGCGGGCCCTGGTTGACAATGGTATCCATTGCTGGGATTTCGACGCCGACTTCCGAGATGAGTTGGAGTTAATCACCGCCCGCTTCGAGGGCTTCTTCCTTCGCCGGAACGGCCTCGAAGGGGTCGCAAAGTTCGACCACACGCAAAATGGTGGACAGTACGTTTTCTCCGTCGATGAGAGCATCGACTCACCATGCTGGAATACGCGCTGGGGGACTTGTGGTGCCGACTCGGTGTATGCGAACGCGGGACACCCCGGCGTGGTGGCCCTTGCTCGGTACGCAAGGAAGTTCGACGAAATAGACGACCCGGACGCACTGGATTACGGCAGCCACTTTGCCAAAGTAGGTATTGGCGACATCGCGGTTTTCCGGAATAACACGGGGCATGTCCTATGCCAAGTCCTCGACGTCGAACCGACGGTCGATTACGGTGGCGGTCCTCATGTTTCCGTCAAGATTGCTTACCAGATTCGACTCCGGAACTGAACACCTTTCATTCGCCGTTGTACTTGATCGTCTCGGGTACGGCCTCGTACGCCCGGTTCAAGGTCGGTGATGGGAACGTATAAGGAGGTGGTGGCGACTGGGAGCACGCTGCCGTGTCGTGCGGGTCTCACGCGCGGCGCCAGGCCAGCTACCGGCGGCCAGGCGTATCGCCTCCAGCCGGCCTTCGAGCCGGAGCGGCCCGGCGGCGTCAGGCGGCGGGCGGCGGGCGGCGAAGAACTCGTCCGCGGCGGCGGGCAGCAGCCTGCCGGCACGGTCCGAGTTGGGCGAAGCTGGCCGCCGGCTTCCGCCGGAACGCTCGTCAGAACCCCTGCTCGAAGCCCGCTTCCCGCTCCTCGAGTTCGGCCACGACGTAGCGCACCGCTCCGAGCTCCACCTCGGCCCCTTCCCGCATCAGTTCGCTGTGGATGCGCAGCGCGTCCCACTCCTCGTATTCGCTGGCCATCTCAGCGATCAGGTCGTACTCGTCCTGGGTTCTCGGCGGGAACACCAGTGCGGGATCGTCGGGTCGATCCTCGTCGTAGACCGGGATGTAGACCGGCTCCGCGGGATCGTCGTCGTAGACCACGATGTCCTCCTCTGCCGCCTGGTCTCGACGGTAGGGAGCGGCGGGGACGCGGGTCCACGACGTTGTCCCGGCATAGTTATGACTTCGGATGACAGGTTGCTGCCATACGATCGGGGGTCGTCACCTCGATCCACGCCACCTACGCTGATGGCCTGTTCCGCCCGTGAGGAAGGAAGCCGGGCGCCCGTGCCGGTCGAAATCGCCGTAATGGACCCGCTGCCGATGTTCGCGGAAGGGGTCGTGCACGCGCTGGCCACCGCCCACATGGCGGCGGAGGCACCCGCCGACCTGCTGGGGTGGGCGAACAGCCGGGAATCCGCCGTCGTCGTGATGACCGTGGCGGCCCCGCACCACTGGGAGCCGATCCATCGACTCGTCGCCGGCGGCCACCGGGTGGTGGTCCTGCTCGACGACGAGAACGGCCCGCTCGGCGCCCACGCGGTGCGGGCGGGCGCCCGGGCGGTGCTGTCCCGGGCGGCCACCGGCGGCACCCTGCTGCGGACGATCGAGGCGGTGCTCGACGGCCAGGTGCTCATGCCGGTCGCGGTGGCGGCCGGGATCGCGGCGGCCACCACCGGCGCCGCTGGCGGCACCCTGACCACCGACCAGGTGTCGTGGCTGGAAGCGCTCGCGGCCGGCGGTACGGTCGCGCAGCTCGCCGAGCGGGTCGGCTATTCCGAGCGGGCCATGTTCCGGCTGTTGCAGGACGTTTACCGCAGGATGGGCGCGGCGAACCGGCTTCAGGCCATCATGAAGGCGCAACAGCAGGGGCTGCTGCGGACGGTCGACCCCTCAGCCGCCCGGTAGCGCCGCGAGGACCGGCCGCAGCTGCCCGCGCGGCCGGCCGGTCGCGTCCAGCGCCTCCACCAACACCACCATCCGGTCGACGAGCGCCGGAGCCGGATCATGCTGCGCGGCACGTGCGTCGCGCACGGCGGCCACGGCCGACTCGAGGCCGCCGGCGCCGTCCAGCGCAAGCCCGCACAGCGCGAAGGCCAGGAAGTCGTAGGCGGCGAAGTCGTCCGAATCCGACCCGATCCGCTCCCGCGCCTCGTCGTGCAGGGCCTCGAAGGCCGCCCTCGATGCCCTGCCGAGGCCCCGCTCGACCAGCGCCGACATCGCCGGGATGATCAGCGACCCGCCTCTCGGGCGGGGGTAGTGACTCAACCGGCGGATCTCCTTGCCAGCCGAATCAAACCGGCCGTCGCGCAACGCCAGCACGCCCAGCGTCGTGCGGGCCGCGGTCAGCACGACGAGGTCGTCCAATTCCCGAGCCAGCGCGACGGCGCGGCTGGCGAGCGGCTCGACCCGGTCGAACTTCTTCTCGTCGAACAGCAGGTCGGCCTCAACGACGAGGCCGGCCGCGAGCGAGGCCCCGCCCTCCTGCGCCGCGACGGCGAGTAACCGGCGGGCGTCCTCGCACTTGCCGGTCTCCGAGTACCACCGGGCGAGCTTGGTGCGCAGGGCCGCGACACGGGTGGCGGCGAAGGCACGGTCGGTCGCGCGGCGCGAGAAGCCCTCCAGCGACGGTACGCTCAACGCCTCGAGCGCCAGCCCCATCGCCGCCCGGAAGCCCCCGTGCCGGCGGTGGCAGTCGGCCAGCCCTTCCAGCGCGCCCATCCGGGTCACCAGGTCGCCGCGGCGGGTGGCCTCGTCACGCGCCAGCTCGTAGTAGCCCGCCGCCTCCACGGTGCGGTGGAACGTCAGGTTGAGCGAGGCAAAGTCTACGTAAATCCGCAGCCGATTGCGGTCGTCGCCGCGGGCCTTGGCACTGCCCAGCGCGCGGCCGAACGCCTGGTCGGCCTCGGCGAAGCGGCCCTGAGCCCGGTGGATCTCGCCGAGCGCGATGTCGTTGCACATCTCCAGGTGCGCGTCCCCGAGCTGCTCATGCAGCGTCGTTCGCTGCTCCAGCAGCAGGTGGCGGGCGTTCCACGGGCCGACGATCCTATCGATGCCCTCGACGACGGAGTACGCCGACCGCCACTGACCGGCGCGCAGCAACGCACCGAGTTCCGCGAAATGGATCCGAAGGTCGCCGACCTCGGCGGGCTTCCTGGTCCGCAGCTTGGTCAGGCGGTTGGCCGCCCGGCACAGCAGGTCCACCCGCTGCCCCGCGCCGTCGGCACGCTCCGCCATCCGCTCCAGCACCACGTCGGCGTCGTCCTCCGGCAGCCAGTACCGCCGATCCTCGGAACGGTAGACCACCCGTCTAGCCTCGAGCCAGGACAGCGCGTCCGTCAGGGTTTCCGGATCTTCGGACTCCGGGCCGAGCGCCACGATGGTGGCCGCCTCGACCGGCGTGTTTAGCGCCGCCACCGCCTCCAGAACCGCCGTTCGCGTTTCGGTCAGGCAGTCGAGCAGCGCCCGCACGATGGTGTCCGGCACGTCGTCCGCGGGTCCGGTAAGCAGCCCCTCGATGAACCGCCGGACGTTCAAGCGGTCATCGAGAAACTTGGTGGCGAAGAGCAGCTCGGCATTGCGGGGGTTACCCTGCACTCCGGCCCAGAAGTGCCCCTGCCATCGTTTGTCCGAGCGCCGCACCCCCAGCATGTCGTCCGGGTCGATCACCTCCAAGAACTCCAGGAAGGCGGGCGGTTCCAACCGGTCGAGACCGAACTCCGCGCCGTGGCGCTGCCAGAACCGGTGCCCCGGCGAGATCAGCTCCCGGCGCGTCGCCAGCAGCACCACGACCCGGTGATCGGGGTGTTGGTCGATCATCTCGAGGGCCTCGTCGAGGTCCACGTCGGCCAGCCGCCCTGATCGGGGATCGAGCAGGTGCTCGGCGCCGTCGACGGCGATCACCACCGGCCGCTCCCCCAGCTCGTCCAGCGCATTCTCCAGGGCGACGAAAGAGGCGGGTGCGGCCGGCCGCTCCTGCTTCACGCCCCCGCGCAGCACCTTCTCGAGGTACCCGGTCAGGGTCCTGAGGTCGAGCCGACAGTGCGCGGTCACTTCGTGCGGGACAACCGTCGGCGCGCCGATCCAGCGCTCGTGGAGCACCCGGTCGAGTAGGACCGACTTCCCGACGCCGCGGGCGCCGCGCAGGACGGTGACCCCGGGCGGCCCGTCGGTCAGGCGACGGCTTAGTAACTCACTCTCCGCTACTCGGTCCACCATCTGTTGCCGGCTGGCGCGGCCGCCCCGCCCGCTGGGCCGGGGCTTGGCCACGACGGGGGCAGGCTTGGCTTCGCGCCGGTAGCGTTCGGCCGCCGCCTGGGCGAGCCGGTAGCACCAGACCTTGGCCTCCCGCTCCTGGCCCGCGGTCAACTTCCGATTCTTCTTCAGGTCGCGCCCGATGTGCAGCAGGGCGCCGGCGACCAATCCCAGCAGGCATTGCTGGTTCCACTCGGTGACGAAGCCGCTGCCGCGAGCGCTCGACGTGCACGCGTCGCGGGTCGCCGCGGACACCGCCCGGTAATAGCGGACCCGCTCGCTCGCCGCCCGGTCCCGTGGATCCACGAACACGGTGATCAGTTCGTCACGCAGCGCGGGCGCCAGGTACTGCCATTCGTCGAGCGCCAGCGTGACCAGCAGATGCATCGGATCCCGGGCCAGCGGGGCGTTCAGCCGGAACCGGTCATAGTCGATCAGCACGTAGTCGCCGGGCTTGCCCGAGACCAGGATGTTGCGGGCGTTGAGATCGCCGTGCGCCCTGCCGATCAGCAGCTTGCGCAGCTCGGTGCCGGACTCCGGGCCAGTCAGCAGGTCGGCTGGGTTCGTGCCGCCGAGGTCGGGGCCGTACCGGTGCACCCAAGCCACGGCGGTGTCGCGCCGTTCCTTGCGGCCCACCATCGCGCCGAGCACCGCACCGACGGTGACCAGCCGCGGGTCCGAGCTGATCTCCCAGCTGTTGTCGTTCCACTCCGCGATGACGGATTGCATGATCACCTGGCAGGCCTTGCGGAAGCCCTTCATCCCGAGCAGATCCTCCAACGGCCGGGAAGCCGACAGCTCGCCGTACGCCAGCCGCTGGAAGACCGCGCTCGACCGTCCCGCCTGTACCACTGGCTCCACGACCTCGACCAGGTGCCGTTGGCGAAACTGTGGGTCGGACTTGTTCCACGCCTCGCGCAGGCTCAGCACCTTTTGGTTGACGTGGGGTGGATCCACGAACTTAAGCACCAGCTGATCGTGCGCCGAGCCGTCCTTGCGGACCACCAGGGCGACCGGGCTGCCGCTGCGACCCAGGTTGAACCACCGGATGTGCTCCAGCGTGAAAGAGGTCGCCTCTAGGCCGTGGGCCAGCGCCCGGGCGCCAACCTCGCCAAGCATCTGAGCCCACGGTTCCCACTGCTCGAGCCGGCTTTCCGTCATGCCCTCGCCTTTCCCCAGAGAGGAATTACCGTCAATCTAGAGACGGCGGGCCATCGATTGAAGTGACTGATTATGCACGTGGAGGACGGCGGCATGGCGGAAGACGTCCCGGATGCGGTCAAGCTGCGCAAGGACCTCCTGTGGGGCTTGTACACGGACTTGCAGGCGCACGCCCGGCACGCCGAGACCTTGCGCTCCACCGTTGTCAACTTCATGGTCGTGATCGCTTCGGTCCTGGTGGCGGCGGTGGTCCGGGACGGCAGCGTGGATCGGGCCGACCTGATCCCGTGCGCGATGATCACGATCGTCGGCGCTATCGGGCTGATCTTCGCGGCCGGGTACACCGAACTGCACGAACGCAACCGGCGCCGGGCCATGCTGCTGCGCGCCACCCTCGACGACGAACACTTCGCCGGGGAGCCGCGGTCGATACGCACCCTGCTCGCGACTTCGGACCGCGAACATCAGCAAACCCCGCTCTATCGCTGGACCCGCGGCCTGAGCGGCAGCACCCGACAATTCTGGCTGCTCCTGCCGGGCCTGCTGCTTGTGGCCGGCATCGCCCTCACCGCCGTATCGCTCTGACCGCGGGGCGGTGTACGCGCTGCCGAAGAGCGGCACGCTCACCTGTACGGCGTCAGGGCGCGCGGTTAGCCGGCTCGACACTGACAAGCTTGAAGATTTGCTCGTGCTAGCGATCACGCGCGCAGAGAATCACGCCCGGGCATGGCGCCATCGGCGCGCCGATGAACGCACTGAACTCGGCAGTTCAGGGAACACCGCGCTCGGATGGCGACCACTCAGCGTGACGGATCTCCGCCGGCTGGCGCGCACGGTCGGCGGCTAGAAGAGTGCACGTGATCAAGCCGCCGCGAGCGCCCTCCGCTGGCGATCTGCGTGGTCGCTGCGAGACGACGAGGCCAAGGGACCGCGTCGAAGGCCGGTGCCGGTTGGACTGGTGGGCGTTGCGAACTGACGCTGCGGGCGAGCGGCCGCCAACGACCGGAGCTCATCCGTATCGCCCTCTGGCCCGCGCTTTGGCGGCGGGATGAACGGCTTTGCGCAGTCCTGGGCCGCAGGTACATCATCATCCGATGCAGTCACTGCGTAACCGGAGGCTCGAAAGCCTTTTCGGTGGCCCTATCAACGCGAATCTCACCTTCGACCAGGTTCGTGGTCTCATCCCGAACGCCAGTGAAAGCCCAGACCTCGACTTCAAGCGGGACACTTACCCGTCCGGGGACAGGGGTAAGAAAGACTTGTGCGGCGACATCGGCGGGATGGCCAACGCTGGCGGCGGTGTCATCGTCATCGGCATTGAAGAGGACGATCAGGCCCGCGCAGCCAGCTACAGTCCCGTGGATGTTTCGGACAGCGAGCGTCAGCGTCTCCGCCAGACGTTATATGGCAACCTTCACCCAGCTCCCACCTTCGACGTCATCCCCGTTGAAGACCCAGAACATCCTGGCCATGGCTTCCTCATCATTTGGGTTGCCCGCTCGACCGCAGCGCCACACGCCTACTCCCCGCAGGGAAGTGCCAGGTATTACCCGAGGCGGGTCGGCACCGAGAAAATTTGGCTCGGCGAGGCGGAGATCGCGGAAGCGTACCGGGTTCGATTCGCTGGCCTCGCCGATCAATTCGCAAGAGTTGCGACCATCGAGGCCGAACTCCTCCCACGGCTCGCGAGCGAAGGTATTTTCGTCGTCATCACACTGGTTCCTGACATGCCCGGGGAGATGACGATTGATACCGCAGCGTTCGACGCTTTCCAGCTCGGTAATGCGAGCCGCCAGCTCAGCGCCTTTGGTATCCCGATGGGCGGCTTCATGCAGTCCACCGTGCGCCGGCGTCGACTCGTCGCAACCAGCTCGCCCGAAATCAGTCAGCCCACCACGAACAAAGTATGCGAGTTACACGCAGACGGCAGCGGCGCCTTCGCCAAGAGCGTCGAATCTGTCTCCCGAGATGACGTCCAGCGACAAGAAAGGTTCGTCGACAGTAACCAGCTGGTTATGGGTATAGCCACGGGATTACGGCGCCTCGGCAGGCATGCCCGCGACACCGCAGGTGCCGGCGGCTTAGCGAACATGCAGGCCACCGTATGGACTCGCACACCAACAAAGTTGATGTTGGTATCTAGCGTCGGATGGCCGAATGAGCCGGTCGGCCGTGGATTCATTGAGGGCAATGTGACTTCCGACTCCGTCGCGGACCTCGATGACTTGGCGGTTGACGGGCCCGGCCTAGTCGCAGCAACTTGGCGGCTCGCTAACGGCCTTTTCCAGGACTTCGGGACGCCGGAAACGATGCTAGTCACCCGCGAAGGGGGGATCCGTCTTCCGTACTGGTATCGAGATGTTCAGGCACCTATCCGGCAGTGGGCCGCAGAATTCGGTGTCGAGATTCTGACAGCTCAATAGGCTGACGAAAGGAAAGGACAACGAAGATTTCTATGTCCAGTTCACAGGTGCACTCATCTCGGCAGATCCGCGCGTCCACGCTCCAAGCGGATTCATGATCGCTCGCACGCAGCGTGAGCGGGATTCTGGTGGTCATTGGCGCCCACCCGGTGGACATGATCCGCAGGTGGTGCCGGTTCTCGCGGACATTGCGGCGAGCGGTGCTGGCGAAGTGGTGCCGAAAGTAGCGAACATCTGGTGCCCAAACTCCGCGAACCAAGCCAGTCAGGGCGAGACGCAGCGTTTGAACGCCACAACGGCATTGTTCTGGGCCTCGCCAGCTGGATGCTCGACCAGCTCGGTCAGTGCGACTGACATGCGAGCTCGCAGCTCCAGAGTGAACCTCAGGCCAGCGGGAGTGGGTTGGAGAACGCTGCGCCGGTGATCACCGGGCCGAGGGAGACGGCAGATCAGCCCTCGTGTGATGAGTTCCTTGACGGCGAGGGTCACGGTGGGTTTGGCCAGACCGGTGACGTCGGCAATCATGCGGCTGTCGACTGGGCGCCGACCCGCAGCAAGTTGGAGCACGTCATAGCTGGCCCAGGTCAGGCGTTCATCGCGCAGCACAGCGTGCTCCAGATGCCGCCGAAAGTGGTTACTCGCCCGAACGAGTACTGCAACGTGGTAGAGCAAGTCGTGCGCAGAAGGCGATGACACGGTTCTTTCCCGTACACCGTCACGCCCGGAGACATAGCCGTTGTAGCTAGTCACGACGGCCCTTGCCGCCCGCCTGACACCGATAATGCATCGGGTCTCCGTTCGGTAGTGGCAGCGGTCCGACGGACGCTACCGCGACACCGAGCCAGGCCGCGGTCATAGCCGACCGCGCAGGGGCGCGCCACGCGCCGTCATGAACCCGGACGGTTCGATGGCGTTGGCGCTTGACAGCCGACAGCGAACGGCGCCGCACGTGACGTCGATGTGTACCTCGAAGTGCAGGTGTGGTCCGGACGAGTGACCGCTGGTGCCGACCAGCCCGATCGGCTCACCTGCGGAGACACGCTGCCCGAGGAACACCTCGGGTTTACGGACCATGTGGCAGTAGCGGGTGGCGATCTGTCCGGCATGCAGTATTTCTACGAACCAGCCGCAGCCCGGGGTAGACGGACTGCCGTCGATGTCGCAGTTGCCGGTGTCGTCGTCGCAAGCGGCGAAGACGACTTTGCCGGCTGCAGCTGCTCGGATGACGGTATTGCGTCCCGCGCCGAGATCGTTTCCTTGGTGAGTTGGCCGCCCGGGGGTGCGGAAACCAGAAACGACTGGGGCATCGACCGGTCGGGTCCAGCCGCCCGATGAGACGGCCGCGATCGGGCCGCAGTCAGCAAGGCTTGCGCTCGGCAGCTCGGTGATCGAGGCGGCGCCGGTCACCGCGGCCACGATGCGTTCAGCGTCGATTTCGTGCTTGGCGTACGCGTCGGGGTAGGCGCTGCGTTGCACCTTCTGTGCGGCGACGGTGATCGGTAGGGCTTCCCAGCTTCGGACGCGCTGGAGCGCTTTGTAGAACGCGGTGCTGGCATAGACGCGATCAAGAAGCTGGGCCGGTGAGCCCCAACCTTGACTGGGACGTTGCTGGAACAGACCGAGGGAGTCATGGTCATTGCGGGCCCCGAGGTCGCCCAGGTTCGTCAGCCGTGACTCCTGCATCGCCGTCGCCACCGCGACCACCCAACCACGGGCAGGAACCTTTGCGTTCTGGCCGACGGAGACGATGAGCGCGGCATTGTCGACCTGGGCGCTGGGCCAACGGCCGACCGGCCCTTGCCGCGTACGTGCTTGCATGCTCGCTCCCGGCACAGCGGCGGTGCAGACGGCCGCAGCCGCGTTGTCGCCGAGCACGGCGGCAAGCGGGAGACCACACATCGCCAGCAGCAACATGCCTGCCGAGCCAAACGCCGCACCAAACTTCATGACGAGGCTGGGCTGACGGTGGCGATCAGCCACTGGCCGTCCCGATTGACGACCGTGACGTCAACAGGACCAGCGTCGGTCGGTATCGCGACGATCACGACTGTAGTCGTTGCCGACAGTGCACGGGGAGCTCCAATCACGGCTCGCGCGGGGATGTTGGCCGGGTTCGTGTCCGCAAGCAAGCGGGCGTACTGCGGGATGACCGACTCGCGAACCCCGTCGTACCACGTCTGCCAGGAAAGGCCAGGTCGCGCCCATGCAGTCACGTACCTTACCGCGGCGATGACTGCCGCCCTCGCCGCCGGCACGCTGGGGGCTATACGTGCGCCGTCCTCGTTGTCCCCGTACGGCTCAGCCGGGACCGTGTACGTCGTGGGCGGGGTCGGCTCTTTCTCGGAACTCACTCCGCAGCCTCCGGCCGTGAGCGCAGCGACGACACCAACGAGTACAAATCTCCGGTTCATCAGACAGCCCCGCATTTGAAGTCGGCCAGCGTGCGGCTGACGGCGGCGGCTGTGTCTTCGACGTGACGGGCCAGTGCATTCAGCGCGGCTTGCTGTTGGTCAGGCCCGTCGGCGGTGTAGGCCTCGGTGAGTGCGAGCGACGCGGCCGCGCCATGCAGGCCGATGTCGCGCAAGGCATCGAGGTACTCCATCCGGCCCCCAACACCCGAATTGGAAGTAGCCATCAGCCGTCGAGCTCTGGCGCGTCTGCCAAGGCCGGGTCGTGCCCTCCCCCGGCCTCAAGATCGAGAGGGCGGTGTCTTTCTTCATCCAGCCAGGCTTCGCGATCGAAGTCGTAGTCGATGTCGGCGTCGTCGGTGGGCACGGCTTCCTCCTGCTCACTGGAGTCTTGGTTGGAATCGGTGATCTGATCCCAGAGCTCCTCGATGTCGAAGACCAGGGCAGCGAGCAGCGCGTTGAGGCGATCCCAGTCATGTGCGGTCGTAACCTCGGCTGGTTGACTCACGGCTGCTCCGATGCAACAGGCTCCGTACGACCTGTCAGGTCGTTGTTGGCCGCTTCGATGGCGCTGGCGTGCCAGCCGTCGGCCCATGTGAGGTCTCGGGGTCGGGCGGAGTGGGTGCCGTTCCGGCACCGGTTGTAGTCATCCCACTCGCGGAGCCGGTCGCGCGCACGGGTGAGGCGTTCATGCCACAGCAGCGGCCCGTCGGGGTGGGCATTGTCGTCGTAACAGCTGTGCCAGGCAGCAGCCAAAGCGGTGAGTTCATCGACCAGTGGTGGATGTTGCGGCCAGCAAGCCGGGATCTCCTCCGTGAGGTGATAGCGGTCAACGAACCAGCCGACCCAGTCGATCAGCCACGCCCACGTCTGTGCCGCGGCGGGCCGATTCAGGTTGCGCCAGCGCAGCGGCCACGGCAGCTCGCGCATTCCGGTGCGGGAAGCGCCGGTCGAGTGGGCCTGTTCGACGATGCGGCGCAGCTGAAGATGCTGCTGATGAAGGCTTTCGACCGCGGCGGCGAGCTGGCTGACAGCGCCGCCGAGCTGTGCCGTAGCGAGCATGTCCGGTGACGGGTCGTCGGGCAGCTGAAAGTTGAAGGTGTCCATCAGGATTCCTTGGCAAGCATGCGGCGAAACGCATCACGGCCGGCGGTCAGGTCGTCGGCGTCGGCGCGTTCCCACCAGGCCGGCACGGCGAGCTCGACCGGAGGCAGGTTGCCGACGAACGCCACGGCCCGCCCTTCGGGCAGGGTCCGCAGATCGGCGAGGTCGAGGAGGTGTTCCCGGCGGGCTGATTCGCTGATGGAGGCGTGGGCGCCGCCCCAGCTGGCGCCGGAAGTGACTTCGCTGATCTGCCCAGCGAGTGCTTGGGCGTCACGCAGGGATCCGACGTCGCTGCTGCCGCCGATGATCAGGCGAGCGTTGGCAGCGTCGGCGATCGCCTGCCCGCCCTTGTCGCCCCATCGCTCCCGTAGCTGAGGCAAATTCTGAGCAAAGACGCTGACAGAGATGCCAGAGCCGCCGCCCTCGCTCATCAGGCTCGGCAATGACGGAAGCGGGGCGATGTTGGCGATTTCGTCGCCGATGAAATAGAGGGCCGGCTCGATGCGTCCGCCCGGCATGGTCAGGGCCCGCGTCTTGGCGTGATAGATGAGGTCCTCGCAGATCGCGGCCAGCAGCGGTGCGATCAGTGCCTGGGCGTCCCTGGTGCCGACCAGGTAGAGGGTGCCGGACTCGGCCAGCCAGTCCAGGGGCTTGAACTGGGTTCCGCGCGGCGGCGAGCAGGCCTTCAGGACTCGCGGGTCGTTGAATGCGTCCAGCGCGCCGGAGACAACGGATTGGATGGTGTCGCGGGCACGGCCGGTGGTCTCCCGATGCCGGGTGAGCCGGTCGGCCCAGTTGTCCACGCCGTGCGCCCGCAGAATCCGCTCGGGGCGGGGGTTTGTCGGGTTCTGGCTCCAGGCGAGGACGTCGACCATAGTCGCGGCGTCGTCGAGCGCTGCAGCGTGCAGCAGTCCGCGCAGAATCGTTGCGGCCTGGTCCCGAAACCACCGGCCGTTCTCCACGCTCTCGTCGCCGATCCCCGAGCCAGACGCGAGGCCGGTGGCACGCAGCATCGCGACGATTTGGTCCTGCGCGCCTTCGATCGGTGACCACCGCAACCGAGGTACGCCCGGGATCTCACCCTGCGGTTCGAAGATGAACGTCGGCCCACGTTGTACGCGGCGGTGATAGGTGACCTCGGCGACGTCCAAGCGGGTAGAGGTCGTCAGCACTGCACCGCGAGCGTCGGCGACAGCGGGGATGACGTACCGGGTGGTCTTCCCTCCGAAGCGAGGAACGGCGGCTGCGAGCATCGTGTACTCGTTGACCAGATACAGCGGCCGGCGGCTGATGACGTCGGTGCCGAGGAAGCGCGCAACCTCGAGTGGATCCGTACGGCGTTGCGCCTTGGCGGACGCGACGGCGGGGTTGTCCGCGTCGCTGACGGTCAGACCGGGCCGGACAACGTCGACCCGCTTAAGCACGGCCTCAGCTGATAAGAGCCGGCGCAGATCACGCCACGTCGCGAAGCCCGCTCGACGAAGCCGCGTACGCGCCCCATGTATGGCGACGGCGCTCGGAGCCGCCACGTGCACGGCGAAGGTGACGAGCCAGCAGCTGTAAAGCAACAACGCCGGTCCCAAATGAGCACGAACGTCGGTAGGCCAGGCGGCGGCCGGGTCGTTGAAGTGGGCGGCGAGGCGCAGGGAGATCCCCGGCACGTCGCCAAGACCAACTGCGGGCCATCGGTTCCAGCTGAGTAGTGCACTCAGCTGACCAGCAAGCCACAGTGATAGGGCTGCACCGAACAACAGCCATGTGAAGATGGCGAGCAGGGCCAGCCGTACCCTGACGTCGGCGCGGATATGGCCTTGTCGGGGGAGACGACGCCCCGGGGTCGAGAGATGCGGCTTCACGACGCCGCCCCCGGGGTCTCGGGCGACCGCGCTTCTGCGTACGGGGCTTCGTCCGCGGTCATCCGGCTGTCAGTGTGAACCATCGCAGTTTCAGTGCGGGACAGCTGGTGTTTGACGACGTACGAACGTACGCCGATCTTCCAGAGGCCGACCCCTTGGCGCAGATACCGCAGGAGGTCGGTCTCCACGTCGGAAGTGCCGAGGAATTCGCGGGCCTGCTCCAGGCTGCCTGTGGCTTGCCGGTACGAGACCCGGACACCGCAGTCCTCAATGAGCCCTCGGGCGATGCGTACCTGCTCGGAGTCGGCGGACCCGGAAGCGGCCAGGTCGCTGAAGCGGTGGAAAGCGAGGACGTTGGCCACGCCGAGGGCACGAGCGAGTTTGAGCTGCTCACGTGTACGGCGAATCAACGGCAGGTGCCGAGCGATCAGAGCGAACTCGTCGTAGAAGCAGACCCGCGGGGGCGCGTCAGGCGAGGAGAGTTCGGCCTCGAGCCACGACTGGGCGCAGGTCATAGCCATCGCGGTCATGGCGTCAGACGATCGGATCGCCCGCAGGTCCAGCACTGCGCCGGCCTCGGTGAAGTCCAGAGACGCAGAGGAGGATTCTGGGCCGTCGAACACGCCGCCGAGCGCCCCGGACACAAGGCGTTCGAGAGCGAGGCGGACCCGCCGGGAATCGGCGACGAAGGTTTCCAGCGGGTAGGCGAGCCGGTCGAGTCGGTGCGACCACAGCCCGGGCCGGCCTGTGGCGGCGAGGACGTTGGACAGGGTTGGCGTAGCCATCCGACCAGCGGAGGCTTCGTGCTCCTGGGTAACGGCGTCGACGGCGTACTCGAGGAGGGATCGCTCTGGTTCCGTCAGCGGCCCGCCGAGCTGGATCTCCAGCAGGCCTTCTAGCAGGAGCAGGCGGCGTGCGCGCTGGGTATGGAGCCACTGCTGTTCGGTCTGTCCGGGATGGCGGCGGATTCCTGCGAGCGGGTTCATCACGACCCCGAGTCCTGGTCCGATCCGGACCGGCTTGACACCGGCAAGGTCAGCCAGGAGCTCGTACTCACCCTTGTAGTCGCAGGTGTAGAAGCGAACGCCGAACGGAATCGATCGGAATGCCAAGCATTTCAGCAGGGAGGACTTTGCCGAGCCGATCTCGCCGGTGACCGCCATGTTGGGCGCGGTGACTGCCTTCGCCCGGTAGAGCTCGTGCAAGGAGAAGGTGAAGGCAGAGCGGCTGTAGACCTCGGTGCCGATCAACGGTCCGTCGACCGGAAGCCCGGGATCCGTGACGAACGGGAACACGGAACAAAGTTGGGCGGAGGTTGTGACGAGAGGAGGGAGGCCGAGCAGTCGGGTCACCCGCCCGGCCCTGCGACCGTATCCGCCGTGCCTGCCGGCCGCAGGCGGTCCGAGGAGACGCGCGCTCGCTTGGTCGAGCCCACGCTGCTCGTACGCGAGAGTCCGTTCGGCACGGAGCAGATCCTGGGCTGCGGCCCGCCGGCTGATCCGGTCGGCCAGCGATCCCTCACGTCGTAGCCGATTTAGACGGCTCATGCGCTCCAACCTCGCATCGGCTTGAGGCCGCGGGCGAGCGGCAGCGCGGCCGCGGCGAACGCTTGGTCCTGCTCACCGGCCAGCACCACCGCCTCGCACCCGGCACGCGACAGGACTCTCTTGACCTGATGGACGTCCTGGTCCAAGCCCTCGAGGGTGCGGGCTGTGACCGCAACCATGAGTGCGTACCGATAGCGGACGTGCCCTGCGGCCTGTTCCCGGTCGATTTGCTCGACCGCACGGGATTCAGCATCCTCGCGGGCAGTTCGCACGAGACGCAGCTTGCGCTTGGTCACCTCGTCTCCGGCGCGAGCAACCTTGTCCCGGCGGGTAGCCAGCTCCGCCAGCCCCGAGGGGACAGGCTGCGCCACCAAGGTGACAGTGCGTCGACACGTGGTGCGCATGTAGAGCGGCGTCAACCAGGTCGCATCCACTGGCTGTCGTGGCATCTGAGCCACCCACAGCGTCCGCGAGAACGCGGAGTCGTGCTCGTAGGTGGTCCAGCCGACCGTACGAGCGGCGACCGGGCCTGCCAACCTGGGTGACACCCCCGCCTCTGCAGTGTTGGTGCGGAGGTCGATGGTCTCCTGGTCATCAGGGTCAAATTGCGTACGCAGCAGCGCAGCGAAAGTCCGCGGCGAAAGCCAGCCGCCGGTCACCACCCCCGCTTCGGCGACCGCTGACTCGATCCCGGCGAGCCGCTCGTACACGGCGCCCGCCAACGCCTCATCGGTGCCGCCTCCATCACGTACTTCGCTTGAGAGGCGGGAAAGGTCGAATACCACGCTGAGGTGGACGTCATGCCGTTGCGCCGCTGGTGCGGCGGCAGCAGTCAGCTCCGACAGCGATCGGTACGCGGGCGAGCTTGTCTCAACGGCTCGGTCAGCGAGAAACCGCTGCGCCCGGTTGCCGGTGTCCGGCACCGCTCGGGCGGTGACCGCCCACCTCACCAGCCCTGCGTCGGTGAAGTCGGTGCCCAGGATATTCAGGAGCTGGGCCCAATCCGTCAGGCGACGTGTCTGCACGTCTCGGTCAGCGAGGATCAGGTTTTCGCCGTAGCAGGTGAGCGCAGCCGTCACGGTTCGCTCGCCACGGTGCACCAACAGTCCGACCTTGGTCAGCCCATCAGGTGCGGTCGCTGCGACCCACCGATATCCGGCCGCCGGCCCTGGGAGATCCATGTGCTCTCGGCTGGCGTCAGGTGCCCAGGGGCCGCCGCGGTACTCACTTTGGCCCGTTCCTCGCTGAACCAGCGCTGCGACCACGATCGGTAACCATTCGGTCAGACGCCGGCCCTTGAACCGCAGGAACGCCAACAGGTTCAGCGCTATAGCGACGGCGAAGAACGTCAACGCTCCAACGACTCGCCCCGCAGCGAGCAGGTTCAGTGCGATGATCGCGCTGATGACTCCGGCAACAACCATGCCGATCTGCGACAGGGCGAAGCCGAGCAGGACTCCGCGGGTGGTACGTGGCGGAAACTGAAACACGTTCGCTCCCTGATCTTCGATGTCACAGAGGCACGATCGGCGCTTCGCCTGCAGCTGAGGCCGCTTCGCGAGCGCTCGGTACGGACGAACCGCTGGTCGGCTGATCACGTCCCGGAGCTTCCTGAGTCGGCGAACTGAGCGTTCCGGCGGAAACCATCTGGTCAGCGGTTTGACCGGCGTCTCGCACGCCATCGGCTTCCTCCGCGTTGGGGGCGTCGGCGGTGGACCCGGTCGGCCGTTCGCCAGCCGCATTCGTGGGCTGGCCGACCGGTCCACTGTCGCCACCAGTCGACGCGCTGTCAGCGGTTTGCTGCCCACTGCTGGTGCCGCCGCTGGTGGCCGTATCGGAGGGTGTTGTCGGCATGCTCGACGAGTTCGCGGCCATCAAGCCGGCGGCGTTCGCTTCACCACCGCCGGAGCTGCCTGGGCTTGGCGCGGCTGCTGCGCCGGCTTGGAGACCATCAGCGAACGCGGGGGCCATCGACAAGGGACTTCCGCCTGCCGAGATCAGGCCGTAGGCGTTGACATCCGACAGGTAGCCGTCCCAGATGGTCGTCAGCCGCAGCAGAATCCACGGTGCGGCCACCATCAGCCAGATCAGCAGCACAGCTCGAAGCACCGTCATCAGGTCGTCGGACCCGTACGCGGAACGGCTGCCGTAGATCCACAGCTGAGCGATCACGAATTTGGAGCTCGCGAGAGCGTTGACGGTCCAGAACCAGCGCCTCCCCCACGGGCGGCCTTGCTCGATCACCTGCCCGGACATCGCCACAGCGCCGAACAATGCCGCGCCGGTCGCGAGGATGCCGCGGAACAGCATGATGAAAAGCAGCAGCATCAATCCGAGGCAGCCGAAGAGCGAGAGGATGAGGGCTAGGAACAGGGTCCCGACGCCGCCCGAAAGGTCCGTCAGCGCGGTGACCCACTGCGATGGCTCCCAAGGGGTTGCCGCGTTCGCCGCGATCACGGCGTTGGTGGCCTGGTCCCAGGCGATGACGATCAGAAACGCGATGCCGCCGGCGAACGTGATGCCCAGGATCGCGCGTACCAGACCACCGAGGGTGGCCAGCGGTCCCGGCCCACCGCCGGTACGGAGCCCGTTGATGATCAGCGAGATAAGGAAGAACACCATGGTCAGCAGGACCATCACGCCGGCGACGCTGTTGTAGACCGAGTAGAAAGCGTCGTCCGGCGCCGAGATCGACGTCGAGGTGAAGACCACGGTCGCCAGGCGCGACAGCAGGTACACCATGGCCTGGACCGAGACATCGGCCAGACCTTGAACGCCGGAACGCACTCCGCCAGCGACGGCATCTTGTGCCTTGCGTCGGATCTGGCAGGACGCGTCGGTCAGTCCGCAGTCGGCAGGTTTGGGATCCGGGTCGTACATCTGCTGCGCCCAAACCGCGACATGCTTCGCGCACGCGCTCCGCTTCGGCTCCCATCTCACGTCCTGACCGGGATCCGCGCCGATTGGTCCTGGCCCGGTCAGCAGCGCGCAGTTGACTAAACCCTCCGGGCCCCGCCCGTCGGAGGGTCCATCGCCCAACACTGATGCAGTGCCGTCACGCGGGGTCGAGGCAAGTGTGATGCTCGCAGCCGCACACGATGCACGGTCGGCAGCGGTGGAGGCCAGGCTGCATCGGGTTACCCAGTGCGAGCGGCTCCTAGCCGGGGGTGTGTCCACCCTGAATGCCCACGGCATGCACCAGGCCACCGCAGCGGGAGCCTTCGCGGCGCACTCCCCTCCCGCTGGATATGACGGCGCAGGTGTCGGTTCTGCCTCGGCACGCGACGGCCCCAAGAAGAGGAGAAGCAGGGCGGTCGCAACTATGAACAGCCACTGCCGTAGGCGCAGAAGGCCGACGGATTCGCCGGTCACAGCGACCCCATCAGAAATGCCATGATCGCGGTGAAGGAGCCGACCCCGAAGGCGATCAGCACGCCCTTCCACATCATGCTTCTGCCTCGATCCGACGCGATATGAGCGCCGAAGATCGGCCCGACCCCGAAGGCGATCAGGCCCGCCAGCAGAGCGCCGCCGGCCGCAAAAACGCCGATGTAGAGCAGCCCGTTCATGATCGTGTAGAAGAGCTCCGGACGCGGCACCGCACCGGGGTCAGGGTGAATTCGGCTCCAGTCGACGCCACCTGGCCCAGGCCCGGCTGGAGCAGGGCTCGGAGCGGCCATCGCCCGAGTGGCTGCTGCCGCGAAGGCGCGCGAGAGGCTGCTCATGCTGGCCGGCCTCCAGCTACCGGAGCGATGCAGCGCAGCAGCACCTGTTCGGCCAGATGGACCAAGGCATGCCGCGTCTGCTTTCTCAGCCGACGGACATCAATCGGCTCTGGAACTGACAGCCCGACATCGAACGGGATGCTCACGATCGTCGGCACCGCGGATCGCGCCTGCTTCAGCACTGCACGGACTTCTCGAGCTATCCGCGGCGAGGTGGCCGAGACCGCGAGCACCGCTCGGTCCGCAACCGGCCCGTACCCGGCCGCCCGGAGATGCGCGAGCAGCCGAAGGCTGTGACGGATGCTGTCGGTACTGGCCCGCGCAACGATCACCGGTGCCTGGGCAGTATGCAGAGTTCGCCACACGCCGGTGATTAGCGCTGGCATCACATCGCACACGGTCACCGCCACCAAGCGACGGACCACTTCTACGACCGCGGCCGCCTCGTCGTGCTGCGGAGGACGGCGCCCCTGTCCTTCGGTCTCGCCTGCCAGGGCCAACAGTCCTGTCGGGCCGCGCTGCGTCCAGCGCTGTATTTCCTCGGCTGACGTCAGTGAGTTGAGGTCACGAACTGTGTCCCAGACGGTGGCGGTGCTCTGTCGACCGATTCGATCAGCGAGGCCGCCCCAGGGCACAGGGTTCATGTCGACGGCTAGAACGGGGCCTGGAACCGCCAGCGCTAGCAAACCACCCAATGCCGCCACGAGTGTCGACCTACCCACCCCACCGTCAGCTGACGACACCGCTATCAAGGTGCGTGGCCGGACCGCCCCCGCACACCGCCACACGCGATCGGCGACCTCAGCCGGGCTGAATTCGTGCGGCACCGGCAACGCTCCCAGCGGAGTCGGCACTCCGACCAGCACGGGTGTCTGGACTACGCCGGAAGAGCTTTGGTGGCTAACGTCAAATTGCCGACGGCAAGGTTGGCGGCCGGGACGCGGATCAGAAGCGCTCAACGAGGGCATGCGACTCCCGTGCGACAAGGCCGGGGAGACCGTCAGTGGCGCCCAAAACGGGCAACTACCTAAGTCCGGCCAACGGACACAGCCGACAACCCCGGAGACAGAACTCGGTCAGCTGCGCTAATCACGTGCATCGACCATCGCTTTGTTGGGGGCAAACCGAAAGTCGGCTTCGATGGGCCCCCGAGGTCCTCGGTACGCCTAGGGAGTCCCGGCCGACGCACCACCCGTCTTGTTATGTCGACACCCCACCCGGGCCCGCTCCGCAGGTGATTTGCATCGGCGCCCCCGGCGGAACCGCTAGCCAGGGTTGCCACTACGGGACCTCGGATCCGAGGGGATGGCACCACCCCTGCCAGTCCGATATCGGAGACCAGACGGTGGAGCCAGGTCGGCCGCAGGGCCGCCTACGATGGCTGGCATGCCACGCCCGGAACGCGTGCTGCACCCCGATGCTGACACGCTGCACGCCTTCGCAAACCGGCTGCGGCAGCTGCGGGAAAGCGCCGATAACCCGACGTATCAGAAGATGGCGCGGTACACGGGCCGTTCGCGTAGCGCGTTGGCCGAGGCGGCTGGCGGCGAGCAACTGCCCAAGTGGGACACCGTCGTAGACTATGTTCGGGCGTGTCAGGGCGAGCCGAACGACTTCCGAGCGGAGTGGGAGCGGGTCCGCTCCGAGCGGGAGGGCTCGCCGGTCGTGGAACCCTTCGAGGGCCTCGCCAACCTGCCACGACGGGCGGTGCCTCATATCTTCGGCCGTGCCGCCATCCTTGGCCATCTGAATGAGCGGATCGACGCGGCCCGCACCGGTATCACGATCGGGCCGGCAGTGTTCGGGCTCGGCGGCGTCGGTAAGACAGAGCTGGCGCTGCAGTACGCACACTCTTTCCGCCACCGATACAAACCACTTTGGTGGATTGATGCGGAAACCTCGGAAACCGTCGCCGCTGGGTTGTGCAAACTCACCCGCGGCCTGCGGCCGGGCTGGCCCGTCTCGGCCGGTATCGCCGACACCGCCGCTTGGGCGCTACGTTGGCTGGCCACCCACAGCGGCTGGTTGGTGGTCCTCGACAATGTGGTTGACCCGGTCGCGATCGAAGGGATCCTCGCTGCGTCAGGCGACGGGCGGGTGCTTGTGACCAGTCGGCGCGGCCTGGATTGGGATCTACTCGGCCTGGTTCCTGTGCCGGTCCCGGTCCTTGAGCGGAAGGCCAGTCTGGAGTTACTTGAGCGCCGGTCGGGACGGTACGGCGAACGCGCCGAGCTCGACAGGATCGCTATGGACCTGGGTGACTTGCCGTTGGCGCTGAGCCACGCGGCGGCCTACCTCGCCGAACGTCCACACGTCAGTACCACCGAGTATCGCGAAAGACTGGCCCGGAATCCCATTCGGGTTCTTGACGTAGCGCCACGGACGAGGCCCGCAGAGAGTCCGGCGTCCCGCACCTGGCACGTCTCGATCGACGCGATCGAGGCCGAGAACCCGCTCGCGAGCAGACTGCTCGCGATCATGGCGTACCTCTCCCCTGACCGGATACCGTTGGCGCTGCTTACTCATGGTCAAGATCCTCTTGAGGTGGACGATGCTGTCGCTCTCGCCGCGTCGTACAGTTTGATTTCACAGACCGGCCCGGCAGTGAGCATGCACCGGCTCGTCCAGACCGCCATCCGCGCCTTCAACGGTGACGGTCGGCGAGGCGCCGCCGAGGCGCTCATCGCCGCGATCCCCCAAGGCGATCCGGAGACCACCGTCGCCACCTGGGAGACGTGGTCGATGCTGGTACCGCATATCGAAGCCCTGGCCGGGCACGGTGCCCTGGACGCGATGGACGCGGAGCTTCTGGCGCGCTGCGCAATGTACCTGCGCGGGCAGGGCCGGTATAAGACCGCGGCCTCTATGGCCGAGCGTGCCTATACGTTGCGGCAGCAGATCCTGGGCAAGGACCATCCGGCGACCATCACCTCGCGGTATGTGACAGCGGGCTGCCTCTGGTCTGTCGGACGCCTTGACGAAGCCGCGTCTCTCGGCGCAGCCGTACTCGCAGACAGGCAGCGGCTCCTCGGCCCAGAACATCCGGACACCCTGCACGTCGCAGGCAACCTCGGAATCGGTCTGCGCGAGCTAGGCAAGCACGATGAGGCAATCGCACTGACCCGGCAAACCCTCGCCGCCCGCGAACGAGTACTTGGCGACGCTCATCCGGAGACGCTGCACTCTCGCAACAACCTGGCCGGATGCCTGCGGGCGATGGGAATGCATGCCGAGGCGCTTCCCCTGTACGAGAGCACCCTCGCCACGCGCGAGCAGGTCCTCGGCGCGGAACATCCGGACACGCTTCAGTCGCGCAACAATCTCGCCGGCGGCCTCCAGGCGGTCGGCCTCGTGGCTGAGGCGCTTCAGCTGTACGGGGAGACGATCGCTACCCGCAATCGGGTCCTAGGCAGCGACCATCCAGACACGCTGACGTCACGCCACAACTTGGCATTGGCTCGTGGATCCCTATCCGAGCTGCGCGCCGTGCTCGCCGCCCGCGAGGAGGTGTTGGGCCCCGACCATCCCGACACGATGCGGTCCCGAGAGGCTGTGGACCAGCACCGGCCCTGACCACGGCGGCGGTCAGGGCCGGTGGAGTCGGTCAGCCCTGAGGTGTGACCAGCAACAAGCTGTGAGCGTCGCTGCCCGCGGTCGGGTAGTGGTAGATCCAGGCGACATCGCCCTGCGGGGACCAGACGTCGACCGAACCGATCATCGGCATAAATTCTTCCCGCACCTGTGAAACAACTTTGCCTGTTGTCAGGTCGACGAACTGAAGCCAACCTTCATACGTTGGGTTGCCGCCGCAATAGGGCGAGTCCGCCACTAGGGCATAACGGCCGGACGCCGACGATCCGCCAAATCCGAAAAAGCATGTGTACGACGGCGCCAGCGTGGACACAGTGTTCGTACCGGACGTCCAGATCTGCGCGCCCCGATTGAAGGACGGGCCGCTGAACACGCGCGTAGACGTCCGATCCCACTGCACATAGTCGTCGCGCAGCGGCGTGTCAGTAATTGCTGCAGTTGCCACGTCGATGCTTATCACCGGGCTGCCACCGGTGACCAGGATTCGGACGGCGTCAGGGGAGATAAGCACCCTGCCCTTGTCCCGGAGCCGGCCGAGTTCGGTGAGCGCACCGGTCCGCGTATTCCACCGATAGATCGGCCGGTCCACCGTCGCGAAAGCGCCGGTACCGATCAGGTTGCCGCCGGCACCCCAGCCCACGGCGTCCTGAACAGCCGCGGGCGCAGTCGTCACATCCCCATCGGCGCCGAACACCTTGACCTGGGCGGCAGCCGTGTTGGTCACCGCGACCCGACCCTCCCGGTCGCCGGTCACGGTGAGGTTGCCGTTGTTGTCCGGCCAGAGGATCTGATCGCAAGCGGGCGCCACACCGGTGCAGACCGTGCTGCTGCCGGTCTCTGAATTAGTCATGTCGGCTGCGACAATCCGGTGCCCGGCGGACGCCCATTGCTCGTAGCTGCGTGTCTCGCCCCGTTGGGCGAGCGCAGCCTTACTGGACTGCCGATCGAAGACGAATCGGCCTACCGCAGTGGCGTTCTCATAGCCGGTGAAGGATACGAACCGGCCGTCCGCCGAGATCTGCGGAGCCTGCACACTGGCGTTCAGCTTCTTCACCGCGGGAGCGACCTCCGAACTGGCTCGCTTCGTTGTGTCCCAGACGAAGATCCGCCGTGCCGACGCCTCGTACCGGGTGTGCAGAAATGAGGCGCCGTCCGCCGACCACTCCGCGTTGCCGCACGTCTGCATGGTCGCAATCAGATCGTCCGCATTCGTCGAAGTGTTGAGGATATTCAGATTGCAGACGCCGTCAGCAGGTTTGGTGAAGTACGCGAACAGAGGCTTGGTCGGGCTGAAGCCGACCGGTGTGGCGTCACCGCCGAGGTTCGCGATCACTTTGCCGAGGCCGACTGAGGTACCTGAACTGACGGTCAGAGTGACCGTGATAGTCAGAACGTGTTTCGCGGAGTCCTGCACGGTGATTGGAAATGTCCAGGTGCCTCCCGTGCTAGGCGTACCGCCAAGGGTGATGGCACCAGCGCTGGCCCCAAGGGTCAACCACGGTGGAATCTTCCCGTCGACACCCGGGACCACGGAGACCGTACCGGTACCACCGCTGTATAGGAACGGCGTTGCCTTCAGCGGCTCGCCGGCCTTGCCGGTGACCTTCCAGGATTTGGACAGACTGCTGAAGTCACCTCCGAAGGCCGCCTCAACCACTTTGCCGAAGCGGTCGGCGCCAGCTCGGGTCGGGTGGAACGACGCCTCCGAGACTGGGCCGCAGAACGGGGCGCACGCCCCTGCGCCCTGCACGGAAAGACGGATCCCGTTCACACTTGGATCCCGCGTCAGGCCGGTGCAGCTGTGCGGTACCGAGGTGCTGAATGTGTCGGCGAACGCGATCCGCCCCGGGTATGTCCGAGCCAACGCGTTGACCTGCTGGAACGCAATGCGGTTCAAGTCTTGAGAGAAGGCTGTCAGCTGCTTGGCGTGACTGTCGTCGACGCCGATCCAGTAGCCCAGGTCGGGAAGGTTGGTCCGGCACAACCTGGACGCATCGGACGGGATGCCCGCAGCCGTGCGTTGCGCGGCGGTGAGTCCGCTCAGCGACACTCCAGACGTCATGCTGGCCGGGAAGACCCGGGGATAGCCGACCACCACTAGCTTCGCCTTGGGCGCCTGCTTCAAAAGGCTCTCGTACAGGGGTTTAAGGCTGCCTCCGAGGGCCTTTACCCGGCCCGAGGACGTTTTCAGCTGGGCGTCGCATAAGGGCCGAGCGGGCAGTCGCACGACCGATGGTCTGGCGCTACCTGCGGTGTAACCGAGCAAGCAGGCCTCAACCAACTTGGCGAACTGCACGTTGTTGCCGCCAGCCGACAGGCTGATCCAACGGGTGTTCGCGCCGACCGTGTCCGGCACTTGCTTCGGCTGCTGGTAGTGAGTCTTGTCGCCGACCTTCGTCATGCTTTCGGTAGTCGCGCCGGAGCAGGCCCAGAACGCTCGTTCGGTGGCCTTCACTCCCGGTCTAACCAAGTACTTCCCGTTGACAACCTTGACGGCGTACGCGTCCACCTTCGACCGGTGGCACATGTTGGTCTTGGCGCCATTAGGCGTGTCTGTGCCCGCTTCGAACGGCCCCAGCCCCTCTCCTGACGCGTACGAGTCGCCGAGCGCGACATAGATCGCACCGCTCCGTGGACCGCCGGCGTCTGCCGGAAGCACCGCGACCGCAGTCGCGGCCACTGTAGCCAGCACGAGCGCACCGGCCCGCCAGGGTTTCCTGATCATTGTCGCTCGCATCTCTGTCGGCACTCAACGGGACGTCACACGTTAAGCGCTCACCGCTGCCGGGCGGCATCCTTTACACGACCGGGTTAGTCACGGATAAACCGTCAGCGCCGGACAACGGACGGGCGGTATCAGCGGCGCAGGTAAAGGTGCAGATCGGAGCCAACATCAACTCCTCCGGCTTCTCACAGGCCGACACCAACGGGCTAACGATGGCCTCGGTCGAGGCCTCCCAAAAAGCTGGCCGGCACGGAATTGATCCGGGCGAACTCAACGACGACTTGATGCTGACGATCCTCGAAATCTGCGAGAAGTTCCTCGCCAGTACAACCCCGACCGTCCGCCAGGAACTCGACATGATCTTGCACTTAACCGAAATCACCGGCGGCTCCGGCTGGCTGATCCGCATGCTCGTCCTTACCCGCATGCGCCTGCCCGACGCCGCCAGCCAGCCCCGCCAGCGGGCGGAGGTGCGGTCGAAACTCGCGGAGATTGATGGACGGGCGACCGGTCAATGGGGATAAGAGTCACGAGCCGCCGGTGCCGATAGTCGCCGGGCAACACCACGAGATGGCCCGACAAACGCGCGAGTCGCGGTTCAGCGTGACAATCACTGCTTATTGCCTCTCAATCACCCCAACCGGCGAACACTTAGGTGCACAGAACCGCCCATCGGACGCAATCCCATCAGAAATCCTACATCTTCACCATAGGGGACGAAGAGGCATGAAGACCTGCCATAACTAGCGTTTGGGACCCGTCGCAGGGAGAGGATGCTCTCATAGTTATGTGAGCAGGGAGAGCAAGCCGGCGAGGAAGCTAGGCACGAACGAGTCAAGGCCTGACCTCATCATTGGAATAGTTCGACCAATCGGTGTCCCCGGTGAGCGATTCTATGAACACCTTGAAACACGGTTGAATTTTTACCATTATCGCGCACACCTGATCAAGCTAAGTCACATATTGTCCGACCTTGCGGAATCGGCCGGCCGTTTAAACATATTTGACTCACCTGACAGGAGGGCCGAGATTCTAATCAACGAAGGGAATCGCGCACGACGGGAAGCATCTGACGACGCTGCGGTCGTGAAGCTAGGCATCCTAAGGATAATTGAAGAGCGACGCATCTCAGAGCCACCCACAGCCTTTATCATTGATTCATTGAAACGCGAAGAGGAGATTGATTTCCTGCGCGAGGTCTACGGGGAGTCGGTGATAGTCTTCGGACTCCACGCCAGCCTGAAGTTACGCAAGAAGAAGCTTGTCGAAAGCTACCGCATCAAAAGAGCAACACAATCGCCCAGTCAGCTTGATTTAATCATCAATGGTTTACTTGAACGCGATCGCACAGAGAAAGGAAAAGACAACCACGGCCAAGACGTTCTTGGTGCCCTGCCTTCTGCCGACGTGTTCATTGATACGAGTTCTCAACCGGATAGTCAAATTGGCCGCGTCATCGACTTGATATTCAGGAACCCGCGGAGATCAACGCCGACGGTCGCCGAACTCGCCATGAGTATCGCAGATCGAGCTAGTGCTACTTCACCGGAACTGGGACGGAGGGTAGGTGCAGCCATCGTTCAGCGCGACACCATCGTTGGAACCGGCGCAAATATCCATCCACAGACGGCAAGCGTTCCAGAGATTGACTCTAGCGCACTCGATATCCACGAACTCGTCGGAGACATGCTTAGCCTCTTGTCATCCGACGGAGTGACCCTTAGCGATGAAGCCAAATCTCAGCTCGAAGGAGATCCGGACGGCTATGTTTCGAGGCTCTTGAGGGGTGTTCTCAAGAAGGCAAAGGTGCGCGATCTGACAGAGTTCCAAACGACGGTCCATGCCGAGATGGGCGCGCTTATGGCCGCACTGAAATGCAATACGGACATTAACGGTGCTACCATTTATGTCACCGCTTTTCCGTGTCACGGATGTGCAAAACATCTCGTTTCCCTCGGCCTCAAGGTTGTCTACCTTGACCCCTACCCAAAGAGCCGAGCCGAAGCCATGTACGGGTCCGCCGTAAGCAAGGACTTTCAGCCATTTATTGGCGTCGCCCCAAGGCGCTTTGATTCTTTATTCTTCGCCCCCGACGAGCGGAAGGCAAAGGACGGGAACATTCTTCCAGTTGACCGATTTGCCCAACCCTATCTTCCCGGGGCGCCTTGGCCGCGAGAAGTCGCACTGCGGGAACGCAAAGTTATCGGGGCGTCACAGTCCGTGTATGACGGCGAGTGACGTGAGCTACGTTCGACAAATCCCAGACGTCTCTGCATCATTATCAACCGTGACGGAGAAACAGATGGCTGCAAAGATTAGCAAGAGTCGCAAGCGGGCCACTCGGAGAGTGGACAGTCTTGCGAAAACCGCTCATGCGGTACGAAACTTCTTCGACGCCATGCCGCCAGAGGACCAAAAAGAGGGTCGAGCGATGCTACAGCGGGTTGCCGACAAGGCCGAGCAGCGGCGCCTCGCGGCGGCGCGATAGGCTATTGACCTCCAGACACTAGCAAAGGACGCTTTTTAACTTGGACGAGTGTATTTAGTCGACAAATCCGCGCATCCGCAGCAAACTCTCATTAGACGTGCTGAGTTCCGAGGTAAGCGCATCCACAGCCTGCCGCTCAACACCGGGCATACAGATTAAATGACTCCAGCCGCCTGCAATCGGGAGTCGCCAGCGATCGCGTAGGACATCGGGAAGTGGCTTCAACATAATGGTCAGAGCATCGGGATTTCTCCAGCACTCCCATCGAATGTCGGTGAGTTTCCGAAGCGCGTAGCTGGCCACATCACGGGCGCGTTCGACTCGGCGCCGATGCCCTGCCACGTCATGGCGAGTAATCGCGTGCCAAAGCATGACCGCAGCTAGGCCCGCTCGCGAGCCGCTGATTGTGGAATCACAGCAACCGATGTAATCGATCCGACGGCCACGTCGGCGAGGCGGACGCCGAATGAGGGCTGCCCCGCATGGAATGGGCGCGCCCCACCACTTATGGCCTGATATAGACAGGCTGTCAGCACAGCCACCCGCCAAGTCAAAGTCATGACGGCCGGACAAAGCTCGCGGTAAGCCGCTTAGGGCTGCGTCGGCGTGAATCCAACTCCGCTGAACTCTCGCCGCCTCGATAGCTGCACGAATATCGGGCACAATGTCCACGGCCTCGGTCATCGTGGTGCCGATAGTGGCGACCACGATGGCAGGCTGATGCCCTCGGCGGGACAGTTCGTGCCTCAGACGCTCACAATCCATGCGCCCGTGAGCGTCAGAGGCGATTTTTACCAGCGGCAGTCCGAGCAAGTCGCAGGCTTTCTTCACGCTGTAGTGGGACGCTGTTGACGCGTAGACGATCGCCTCTGGGCAACCATCGCGGGCGTTAAGCAGACCGTGCAACGTTCCTTCCGTTCCACCGCTCGTCAGGTAGCCAGTCCAGCCCGGCGGCGCCTGGAACAGGGCAGCGAACCAGTCGAGGACGTCGCGTTCGAGGTCTTTGACATGGGCCGGATAAGTGGTGTCTCCTTCCGGGCCACCCACGTTGTTGATCATGTACCGGAGGAACGGCGCGAGCGGCCGGTAGTCGATGTCCACGGCGGTTGGAAAGCCGATGTTCGTGGGTGCAACAGTGGCGAGCCGATCCAGGATGTTGGCCAAACGCGGGTGTAGCGCAGGAGCAACGTGCCGCCGTTCGACGATCGGCTGCTTCAAGGGTGTGCGAAGTATCAGCTCACGGGAGACCTGCGGCGCGGTGAGCATCTGTCCTCGCTGCTGGGCCCGATGGATCACCTCATCACCCCAGCGAGTTGAGGCGACCTTCTGGTTCGCGTTCTTGCTGGAAGGTGGTGACGGCCTCGACTGCGGTGAACGACCGGAGCGCCAATCACCAGCAGCACGGCAAGAGCAGGAAGGATAAAGAGTGCGCTGCCAAGGCCAATGTGCATCGCTGCGCCCCCGATAACGGCCGGCCCGATGACGTAGCCCAGGTAGCCCAGCGCCGCCACCCGCGACAGGGCAGCGCCGGGGTGCCGTGGATCGAGTGTCCCTGCCGTCGAATACAACAGCGGAACGACGCAAGACAGGCCAGCGCCGAGGCACGCGAAGCCGATAGTCGCCGTCACAGGAGTGCCGCCGAGAAGGCCGAGAGCTAGACCACCGCCGCCGAGCAGGCCACAGCCTCGCAGCAACGCGGCGGGTGCGATGGAGATGGTGAGGCGGTCGCCGGCCAAGCGGCCGATTGTCATGCTCGCTGCGAAAGCGGCGTACGCGGCGGCGGCCATAGCGGGTGATGCGCCGATGCGAGTGAGATACACGCTGCCCCAATCTGCGGCCGCGCCTTCGCTGATCAAGGCGCTGAAGGCGAGCAGGCCAAGCAGCAGAGTCCTGGCCCGTGGACGCTGCATCCCCTGCGCCGCTGCGGCTCCGAGCTCCTGCTCGTTGACCGGGATGGTGGGAGCCGGAATAAGGCGATGCACGGCCCACCCGGCAGCGGCGGTGCAAGCGACCGCCACAGCGGCGAAGGCGTCGGCGATGCCGAGGCCGATATGGGCGCAGGCGGCCGAGAGGGCGGCACCAGCCGCGCCGCCGATACTGAACAGGGCGTGGAACGACGTCATGATCGGCCGGCGGTAAGCGGCCTGACAGGCGACGGCCGCGGCGTTCATGGCCACGTTCAGGGTGCCGTGCAGGACGCCGAAGCTAAGCAATGCGGTGGCCAGGGTGGTCCAGGTTGGGGCGTGCGCGGCGAGTAGGAGTGTGGCGCCCAGGCCGAGGGCTGGTGGGATCATGACGGTGGTACTGCCGTGTCGATCGATGAGCCGGCCAGCAGCGTGCATGCCGACAAGTCCACCGATTGCGAGGATCAGCAGGCAGATGCTGAGCTTGCTGTCGGCCATCTTGATGTTGTGCTGGATGGCAGGGATCCGCGCGGTCCAGGTGCCGATGGTTGTGCCTGCGATGGCGAACATGATGCTGATGGCGATCCGGTAGCGACGTAGTTCGTCTTGCTCATCAGTCGTGCCGGCTTCGTGGACGCCCGTGGTCATCTTGGCATCTCCATGGAAGGCGAGAGTTGATGAGGTCGGCGGCTCGAGTTCAGCCGATGACCGCGCAGGCGGTGCCGAAGCTCTTGTAGCCGTTGACGGTGCCGGGCCCGGAGGAACCGTTGTTCCACCAGAACTTCGAGCAGATCTTGGTGCCTTTGGCGTAGTTGCGGTTGACGTTCCAGGTGCCGGTGGTGACCTCCGACCCGAAGACCGACTTGGAGCAGTAGCTCTTGTCCCGGCCACCGTTGGAGTCCGCGTAGTGGGCGCCGTTTATCAGCACCTGGCTATGGCCGTATCGGCAGGTTTTCGCGTAGAGCGCTACTCGACTCTTGAACCAGTTCACGTGCAGCTTCTTTCCGTTGACCGCGATACAGCTGGCGTACGCATCGCCTTTGCATTTGTCGGCTGGTTCTGAGCGTGAGTAAGGGTCCCGCTTGGCCGCACGTTTTGGTCCCACGTCACACGCACCGGTTTCTGTGTGCACGTGTTTGGGACCCACCCTGCTACGCTTGCTGCGCCTATTAGTGGGTGCT
>NZ_JAENHP010000034.1 GCF_016834655.1 Paractinoplanes ovalisporus | reverse complement strand
CGCGACGGCAGCCTTGGCTCATCGTGAGGAAGGGCAGGGTGCAACCGGGGTTTGGTTGCGCCCTGCCCTTCCTTGCGATTCGCTTGAGGCCGCCGCCGCGAGGAGACCACCCAAACCCCCACGCCCCCGCCCTTGCTTTTCACCGATCTCCGAGCGATGGCCGGGGTCTGGGGCGGAGCCCCAGGGTCTTAGCCCTTCCCAGCCGAAATCCAAGCCCGAAATCCAAGCCCGAAACCCGAGCCCCGTTACCCGCACAACTTCGGGTTAAAGGAGGGTTCCGATGGCGGTCTTAAAGAGCCAGGGTTCGGGTCGAACTGCCCAGCCCAACGGCGCTCCGTAGGGCAGACCGTGGAATGCCTGGCCCATCCCGACGGCGCCACCGTCGCTCAGCCCAGATCCTCGGTTGCAGGCACCCTGCGCCTCGAAGAACCCCAGGTAGGCGTGCCGGAGCTGGGCGTCGTCGACGAGCGTGGCGGCGTCGTGGCGGGTGACGATGGGGCCCAGCGACAGCATCCCCGCAGGTCGGCGATTTCGAGGAAGTATGCGCCCCCGCCAGCCCGCGAACGCGCCGAACACCTCGGCCCACCTCCGCGACGTCAAAACCACCCCACTATCCACAGCCTCGACCCAACCGGGGAACCGGGGTTATCCACAGCGCCCGGGTCCGTCCCTCCCCGCAGCCGGAACCGGGCTAGCGTTGGCACAGCCCCAATCAAGGGGCCCCAAAAGGAGGACGCGGTGACTGAAGTTGTGCTCGGTGTGGCCGGTGGCATCGCTGCCTACAAGGCCTGCGAGCTCCTCCGCCTGTTCACCGAATCGGGGCACAAGGTGCGCGTGGTGCCCACCGCGTCCGCACTCCAGTTCGTCGGCGCGCCAACCTGGGCGGCCCTCTCCGGACGACCCATCTCGACCGAGGTGTGGGATGACGCGCATGAGGTGCCTCACGTCCGGATCGGGCGGGCCGCCGAACTTGTAGTCGTCGCGCCCGCGACCGCCGACCTCCTGGCCAAGGCGGCGCACGGCATCGCCGACGACCTCCTGACGAACACCCTGCTGACGGCGACCTGTCCGATTGTCTACGCGCCGGCCATGCACACGGAGATGTGGGACAACCCGGCCACTCAGGCCAACGTCGCCACGTTGCGGGCCCGCGGCGCGGTCGTGATCGAGCCCGCGGTCGGGCGGCTGACCGGCAAAGACACCGGCAAGGGGCGCCTGCCTGACCCGGCCGAGATCTTCGAGCTGGCTCTGCGCGTACACCGGAAGGGTCTTGACCTTGACCTGGCCGGGCGGCACGTCGTGGTGACGGCCGGGGGGACACGCGAGCCGCTCGACCCGGTGCGTTTCCTGGGCAACCGGTCGTCCGGCAAGCAGGGGTATGCGCTGGCCAAAGCGGCGGCGGCACGCGGGGCGCGGGTGACGCTGATCGCGGCGAACGTGACGCTGCCCGATCCGGCGGGCGTCGACATTCTGCGGGTCGGGACGACCGAGGAATTGCGGGCGGCGACGGTGAAGGCGGCCACCGAGGCGGACGCTGTGGTGATGTCGGCCGCACCCGCCGACTTCCGGCCCGCCACCGTCGCCGACGAGAAGATCAAGAAGACCGAGGGCGGCGTGCCGGCGCCGATCACGCTCGTGACCAACCCGGACATTGCGGCTGAGCTGGGCGCGAGCAAACGACCGGGACAAATCCTCGTAGCCTTCGCGGCCGAGACACATGACGCGATCGAGCACGCCCGGGCGAAACTGATCAAGAAACGTGCCGACCTGATCGTCGTTAACGAGGTGGGAGTGGACCGCGTCTTCGGCGCCGACCACAATGAGGTCACGCTGCTCGGGGCCGACGGAAGCACGGCCAGTTATGCCGAACTCCCTAAAGATGATGTGGCCGATATGATTTGGGACCATGTCGTCACGCTCCTGGAACACCAGGTCGCAGACGATGGGACGGCGTAGCACCCAGGCGACTCCGGTCAGGCGCGGTGGCTACACTTCCGCGTTACGTTGTATTCGACAAATCTGAGGAGCACCGTGGCACGCCGCCTGTTCACCTCCGAGTCGGTCACGGAAGGCCACCCGGACAAGATCGCTGACCAGATCAGCGACGGCATTCTCGACGCCCTGCTGTCGCAGGACCCCCGCAGCCGGGTCGCGGTGGAAACCTTGATCACGACCGGCCAGGTGCACGTCGCGGGTGAGGTCACCACCCAGGCGTACGCCGACATCCCGAGCATCGTGCGCGACACGATCCTCAAGATCGGATACGACTCGTCGAAGAAGGGCTTCGACGGCGCGTCCTGTGGCGTCAGCGTCTCGATCGGGTCGCAGTCGCCCGACATCGCCCAGGGCGTCGACAGCGCGCTCGAGCTGCGCGAGGGTGACAGCGAGCACGTGCTCGACTCCCAGGGCGCCGGCGACCAGGGCATGATGTTCGGCTTCGCCTGCTCGGAGACCCCCGAGCTGATGCCGCTGCCGATCGCCCTGGCCCACCGCCTGGCCCGCCGGCTGTCGGCCGCCCGCAAGGACGGCACGATCCCTTACCTGCGGCCCGACGGCAAGACCCAGGTCACGATCGAGTACGACGGTCTCAAGCCGGTCCGCCTCGACACGGTCGTCGTCTCGTCGCAGCACGCGGCCGACATCTCGCTCGAGTCGCTGCTCACGCCCGACATCCGCGAGCACGTGATCGCGCCCGAGCTGGAGGGCCTGGGCCTCGACACCGAGGGCTACCGCCTGCTGGTCAACCCGACCGGCCGCTTCGAGATCGGCGGCCCGATGGGCGACGCCGGCCTCACCGGTCGCAAGATCATCGTTGACACGTACGGCGGTTACGCGCGTCACGGTGGCGGTGCCTTCTCGGGCAAGGACCCGTCCAAGGTGGACCGCTCGGCGGCGTACGCGATGCGCTGGGTCGCGAAGAACGTCGTGGCGGCCGGCCTGGCCGAGCGCTGCGAGACCCAGGTCGCCTACGCGATCGGCAAGGCCCACCCGGTGTCGCTGTTCGTCGAGACGTTCGGCACCGAGAACGTCCCGGTCGAGCGCATCGAGAAGGCCATCAACGAGGTCTTCGACCTGCGCCCGGCCGCGATCATCCGCGACCTCGACCTGCTGCGCCCGATCTACCAGCAGACGGCCGCCTACGGTCACTTCGGCCGCGAGATCCCCGAGCTGCTCTGGGAGAGCACCGAGCGCGCTCAGGACCTCAAGAACGCCGCCGCCTGACCTTCAGCCCCACCCGGCGCCCTCGCGATCCTTCGCGGGGGCGCCGTCCCGTTCGTTAGCGCTTTTCGCCGTGCCGGCAGGACCCGTTGCGTTTGCCGCGCTGGCAGGTCCTTGACGCCCATCGCGCTGGCGGCACCCTTTGCGTTCGTCGTGCTGGTAGGGCCCTTGACGCCTGCTGCGTCGGCAAGACCCTTTGCGTTCGTCGTACTGGTAGGGCCCCTTGAGCCGTTCGCGGGCTAGAAGAGGGCCGAGGGGTCGATCTCGACGCGGACGGTCAGGGGAGCCTTCTTGGCGCTGCGGACCGCGGCGGCCTCGTGCAGGGCGTGGGCCATCGCGGCGGCCTGGGAGCGGGGAACCCGGAGGAGCATGCGTTCCTGCTCCTCGTCGGCCGGGACCGGGCCCAGCAACTCGGTGTCGGCGGGCAGCCGGGCCACGTTGAGGAAGTCGGCGACCGCTTCCGCCTTGCCGGTCAGGCTGGCCATGCGGGACGCGGGCGGGAACGAGAGTTCACGGCGTTCGGTCAGCTCGCGCAGGGCGAACCAGCCCGGATCCCAGCGGATCAGGGCCTGGACAGTAGCCAGCGAACCGTCCGCCACGACTACGACCCGGCCGCCCCGGGACGCGGGCCGGGCCAGGGCGGCGGCGTTCAGCCAGCGGCGCATGGTCTCTTCGGCCGCGCGCAGATCGGAGCGGGTCAGCAACGCCCACGCGTCGAGCAGCAGGATCGCTCCGTACCCGTCCTTGGCCACCGGCTCGGCGCCCGGCGTGGCGACCACCACCGCAGGTTCGGCCGAGACCGTGTTGAGGATTTCGTCACGGCCGGAGGTGCGGACCGTGGTTCCCGGGAAGGCCCGCCCCAGCTCCTCAGCCGTACGGCGGGCACCCGTGATCGACGCCCGAAGGCGCCGGCTCCCGCAGGAGGGACACGAGTAGGCGGCCGCGGCCCGGCCGCACCAATGGCACGTGGGGACGTCGCGGGCACCCTGCAGCCCTAACGGCCCCGAGCACTGTGGACAGCGGGCCGGCGTGCGGCAGTCGGCGCAGGCGATCGACGGCAGGTAGCCGCGCCGAGGCACCTGCACCAGCACCGGCGCGCCGGCCTTGAGCGCTTGGCGGGCGGTCTCCCAGGCCAGACTGGGCAGACGCGCGACGGCGGCCCCCGGGTCGCGGGCCATCTGCGGGTCGTCCCCGGTCGGCGCGATCGCCGGCGCGTGGGCCCGAAGCACGTCACGGCTGGCCGAGATCTCCCGGGCCCAGCCGGTCTCGAGCAGGAGCTGCCCTTCCCCCGTACGGGCAAAGCCGGCCACAAGCGCAGCACAGTCAGCCAACTGGGCACGCGTGAGCAGCACCTCCCGGGCGTGCGGATAGGGCGACCGCGGCTCGGCGTGCAGATCGTCGCCGTCATCCCAGATCACGACGAGCCCGAGCTTGGCCACGGGCGCCCACATGGCGGCCCGCGTGCCCACGACCACCGGCACTTGGTGCCGACTGGCCGCCAGGAACCGCCGGTAGCGTTCCGCAGGCCCCAACGCCGCATTGAGCGCGACATGACGCCCGGGACCGAGCGCCACACCCAGCGCCCGGTCCACCCGTTCGAGATCGCGCGCATCGGCTACCACGATCACAACCCCGCGCCCACCGCGCACGGTGGCTTCGGCCGCCTCCGCAATCCGGCCCGCCCAGTCCTCGCCGGGCAGCGCCCCCCAGACCGCCCGCGCGTTACGCCCTTCAGCAAGCGCCCGCAAGAACGCCGGCCCAGCGGTGTACTTGCCCCACTCACCCGGCTCAGGCACACCCCCAACTCGCGCCGCATCCACGCCGTTGCCCGCCCGGCCCGCGCCCGCTCGTGCGTTGTCCGTGCCACCGTCCGCCCGGCCGGCACCCGCTCGTGCGTTGTCCGTGCCACCGTCCGCCCGGTCGGCACCCGCCCGGTCGGCACCCGCTCGTGCGGTCTCCGTGCCACCGTCCGCCCCGACAGCGTCCGCTCGTGCGGTGTCCGCGCCACTGGCTGCCCGGTCAGTGCCCGCCCGCGTGGGGTCCGTGCCACCGTCCGCCCCGCCAGCGTCCGCTCGTGCGGTGTCCGCGCCACTGGCTGCTCGGTCAGTGCCCGCCCGGTCAGTGCCCGCCCGCGTGGGGTCCGCGCCACCGTCCGCCCGGCCACTGTCCGGTCGCGAGTCGCTGGGCCCGTCACCTGCCTGTGTGCCGCCTGACCCATCGCTCGCGCGCACCGTCCTTGGCCCGCTGCTCGCCAGCACGCCGGCGGGGCGGTCGCTCGTGTGAGCCGCGGCGGGTCCGCCGCCTTCCTGGGCGCCGTCTGCCGCGCCGCCTGCCGCGCCGCTGGTCGGGGTGCCGTCGGGGTCGCCGTTCGTGTGAGTCGCGGCTGGGGTGGCCTCCGGATGGGGTGCGTCCTGGTCTTCGGGGGTGGGTGGGGTGGTGTCGTCAGCCGAGGGTGGGGTGTCCTTGGCGTTGGGCTTGGCCGACTGCGCCTCGACGCGGGCGTGGCGGGGTGGGACGGCCAGGCGCAGGACGTCGCACAGATTGCCGGCATAGCGGTCGGCCACCGCGCGGGCCGCGTGGGCGATCTCGGGGTCGAGGACCTGCTCGGGGGAGACCACCTTGTCGAGGTAGGCCAGCTTACCGCCGTGGGGGGAGGACTCCGCCCGCTCCATCAGGAAACCGCTGATCAGCTGGCCGGCGAAGCGGACCTTCACCCGCACGCCGGGCTGGGCCGCCTCGTCGTCGGCGGCTGCCACCAGATAGTCGAAGGGGCGGTCGAGGTGGGCCAGAGGCACGTCCACACACACGCGGGCCACGGGTAACCGTTCCGCCGGCACCCGTTCGCTGCGTCCACCCTTTGCTGCCATCGCTGAACATTCTGCCCGCCCCCTCCGACAAACTCGGTCGCTCCTTGATCCTGGCCGGATCGCGTCGTCGCGTCGTCAGCCCATGGGTCGAGGCCGCCGTCGAACCCTGGGTTGACGCGCCATCCGGCCCGAATGCCTACGGTGGGTGGCGTCGGATCCGACACCGGAAATCCACGATGGACCAGGGGAGGTAGAACGTAGTGGTGACGCTGACCCAGGAACCGCCGATGGATGCCGCCAAGGCGGTCTCGCTGCTGCTCGACCCGCGGGCGAACCACGATCCCGTCCCGGCGTACGAAGCCCTGCACCGCCATGGGCCGGTGGCCCAGGTGGCCAGCGGTTACTACTTCGTCTCGGGCTACGAGGCCGTCGACGCCGTGCTGCGTGATCCGGGCATGGAGGCGTACGACGCAAGGCGGCTCGACAGCCAGTGGTCCGACTGGCGTGACAACCGGGCGGTGGCGCTGTTCGCCGACTCCATGCTGCGCACGAACCCGCCTCAGCACACTCGCATGCGCCGCCTCGCGGCCGGCGTGTTCACGGCCCGCCGGGTCGGTGCCCTGCGCGAGGTGGTCGCCGCGCAGGTCGACGAGGCCATCGGCGAGCTGCCGGAGAAGGCGGAGGGCGGCGTTGTCGACCTCGTCACCCATCTGACGTACCCGCTGCCGATCGGGGTGATCACTGCCCTGCTCGGGGTGCCCGCGGCCGACCGGGGGCGCTTCCGACGGCTGGCCGAGGCGCTGACCGCCGTGCTCGAGGTGCGCTGGACGGCGGAGGACAGGCGGCTCGCGCACGACGCCGCGCTCGAACTCGAGGACTACTTCACCCACCTGGTGGCGCGGCGCCGAGCCGAACCGGAGGACGACCTGGTCACCGCCCTGGCCGCGGCGCACGACGCCGGTGGTGAGCAGCTGACCGGGGCCGAGCTGATGGGCAACCTCACACTGCTGCTGGTGGCGGGCTTCGAGACCACGACGAACCTGCTGGGCAACGGCATCGTGCTGCTGCTCGACCATCCGGCGTACGGGGAAAGGCTCCGCGAGGATCCGGAGCTGGCCACCGCGTACGTGGAAGAGGTCCTGCGCATCGAATCGCCGGTGCAGCTGACCGAGCGTTACACGTCACGACCGGCCGTGATCGGCGGCACCGAGGTGCCCGCCGACGCCGAGCTCGTGCTGCTGCTCGGCGCGGCCAACCGTGATCCGGCCAGGTTCGAAGCGCCGGGTGTCTTCGATCCCGACCGGCCGGCCAACGCGCCGCTGTCGTTCGGGGCCGGCGCGCACTACTGCCTGGGCGCGCCGCTGGCCCGGCTGGAGGCGCAGATCGCGCTGCCGGCTTTGCTGCGGCGGTTCCCCGAGCTCGCGTTGGCGGGGCGGCCCACACGGCGGCCCCGGATGAACCTGCGGGGGTGGGCATCGCTGCCGGTGACCCTCGGCGCCTCGGCGCTGACCGTGCCCGCTCCCAGACGGGCGGGTTGATGCTGCGAGCTTGGTAGCCCGGGCGTCGTGGCGCGGACTGTGCCTGCTGCCGGGAGGGCCAGCTGTAGGTGCGGGGTAGCGGCTGGGATGCCGTGGCGCGGGGTGCGCGTGCTGCTGGGAGGGGCCGTTGACGGTGCGCCGGCGCTGCGGTACGGGCTGTGCGTGCTGCCGGGAAGGATGGTTGGTGCTGGGAGCTTGGTAGCCCGGGCGTCGTGGTGCGGACTGTGGCTGCGGCCAGGGGTGTTGGGTGGCGGTGGGCGGCGGTGACGCTCGGCACCTGGACGCTAGCCGTGCCTGCTCCCGGGCACTCCGTAGACTAGTCGGGTGCCGAGTCGAGATGTCAGGAGTCTGCCCGCGTGACCGTCCAGTCCATCCGTCTGTTCGGCGATCCGGTGCTCCGGACGCCGGCTGATCCTGTCGTCGACTTCGACAAGGAACTGCGCACCCTGGTCAAGGATCTGACCGACAGCATGCTCGACGAGGGCGGCGCCGGTCTGGCCGCGCCGCAGATCGGGGTTGGCCTGCGCGTCTTCACGTTCGACGTGGATGACGTGGTGGGGCACATCATCAACCCGGCGCTGTCGTTCCCCGACGACGAGGAGCAGGACGGGCCGGAGGGCTGTCTCTCGATCCCGGGCATCTACATCGACACCAAGCGGCGGCAGAACGTCGTGGCCGCCGGCTTCAACGAGCACGGCGACCCGATCCAGATCGTCGGCACGGGCCTGATGGCGCGCTGCGTGCAGCACGAGACCGACCACCTCGACGGCGTGCTGTTCCTCGACCGGCTCGACGCCGCCTCCCGGAAGGACGCGATGAAGCAGATCCGTGCGGCGGACTGGTACGACGCGGGCAAACCGCCGACGATCAAGGAGAGCCCGCACGGCCGGGGCCTCTTCGGGCTGGGGCGGTGACCGGGATGCGTCTGGTTTTCGCCGGAACACCGGCCGTCGCCGTGCCGAGCCTCGACGCGATCGCCGCCTCGGGACATGAGCTTCTCGCCGTGGTCACCCGTCCCGACGCGCCGGCCGGGCGCGGGCGCCGCCTCGTGCGTTCGCCCGCCGCCGCCTGGGCCGACGAGCGCGGCATCGAGGTGCTGACGCCCGAGAAGCCGCGGGAACCCGAGTTCCAGGAGAGGCTGCGCTCGCTGGCGCCCGACTGTGTGCCCGTGGTGGCGTACGGCGCGTTGGTGCCGCCGAGCGCCCTCGAGATCCCCAAGCACGGCTGGGTCAACCTGCACTTCTCGCTGCTGCCCGCGTGGCGGGGCGCGGCCCCGGTGCAGCACGCCGTTCTGCACGGCGACGAGGTGACCGGCGCGAGCGTGTTCGAGCTCGAGGCCGGTCTCGACACCGGGCCGGTCTACGGCACCCTGACCGAAGACATCCGACCCACCGACACCTCGGGTGACCTGCTCGAACGGCTCGCCACCGAGGGTGCCGGCCTGCTCGTCGCCGTGCTCGACGCGATCGAGGCGGGCACGGCCCGGGCGCACCCGCAGCCGGGCGACGGCATCACGCTGGCGCCGAAGCTGACGGTCGAAGACGCGCGGATCCGCTGGGGTGACCCGGCGTTCGCGGTCGACCGGCGGATCCGGGCGTGCACCCCGGCGCCGGGCGCGTGGACGACGCTGCGTGACGACCGGCTGAAGCTCGGCCCGGTGAAGCCGGTGGCCAACGGTCCCGCGCTGGAGCCGGGCGACCTGCTGGTCGAGCGGACCCAGGTGCTCGTGGGCACGGCGACCACGCCGGTCGCGCTGGGCGAGGTGCGGGCCGCCGGCAAGAAGCCGATGGCGGCGACCGACTGGGCCCGAGGACTGCGCATCCAGCCGGGGGAGAAGCTTCAGTGACCGGGGGAGTGGCGAAGACCGGGCGCAGTGCAGCATGGCGCATCCAGCCGGGGGAGAAGCTTCAGTGACCGAGCACAGGGCAGAGCGGCCGCACGGATCGGGCCGGCCTCGGCGGCCGGGTGGTCCGGGGTACGACCGGGATTCACGCTCGGGGCGGGCGCCTCGCGGTGGGCGGCCGCCGTCGGATCCGGCGCGTCAGGCCGCGTACGAGGCGGTTGCGGCTGTGCACCGCGATGACGCGTACGCGAACCTGGTCTTGCCTGAGATCTTGCGGGGCATGGGGCTCGCCGGGCGGGATGCGGCGTTTGCGACCGAGCTGACGTACGGGACGCTGCGCATGCTCGGCACGCTCGACCTGATCGTGGCCGACGCGGCGGGACGTGACGTGTCCAGGATCGACCCGCCGGCCCGCGACGCGCTGCGGCTCGGCGCCTATCAGCTGCTGCACACCCGTGTGCCCGCCCACGCCGCGGTCAACCAGACCGTTGACCTGGTGCGTTCGGTGGCGCCGGGGGCGGCCGGGTTCGCGAACGCGGTGATGCGCACGATCGCCGAGACGCCGCTGGAGAAGTGGCTCGACAAGCTCGCGCCCGACTACGAGACGAACCCGATCGGCAATCTCGCCGTGCACCACAACCACCCGGAGTGGATCATCCGGGCGTTCTCGGAGGCGCTCGGCGGCGATCTGGCCGACACCACGCGGCTGCTGATCGAGGACAACCAGCCGCCCGTGGTGCACCTGTGCGCCCGGCCGGGGCGGGTCGACGCGATCGAGCTGGCCGACGAGGTGGGCGGGGTACCGGGGGCGTTTTCCCCGTACGCGGTCTATCTGAACGGTGGCTCGCCACGTGAGCTGGCGGCGATCCACGACGGTCGCGCGCACGTGCAGGACGAAGGCTCCCAGCTGGTGGCGGCGGCACTGCTGGCCGCGCCGATCGAGGGGCAGGACACGCGCTGGCTCGACCTGTGCGCGGGGCCGGGCGGCAAGACCGGCCTGCTCGGGTCGATCGCCGCGAGCCGGGGCGCCGAGGTGACGGCGGTCGAGGTGGCCGAGCACCGCGCGCGGCTGGTCGAGCAGGCGACCGAGGGCATGCCGGTGACCGTGCTGCCGATGGACGGGCGGTCCGTGGGGCGTGACCCCGATCTGCCCGAGGAGTCGTTCGACCGGGTGCTGGTCGACGCGCCGTGCACCGGGCTGGGTTCGCTGCGGCGCCGGCCCGAGTCGCGGTGGCGTCGTCAGCCGGCCGACCTGCCGCCGCTGACCAAGTTGCAGCGGGAGCTGCTGGTGGCGGCGTTGCGCGCGGTGCGTGTGGGTGGCGTCGTGGCCTATGTGACGTGCTCGCCGCACATGGTCGAGACGCAGGTGACGGTGACCGAGGGGTCGCGTCGCAGCGGGGTCGAGGTCGACTTCGTGGACGCGCGCCCGTTGCTGCCGCCGGGGATGCCGGGACTGGGTTCGGGACCGACGGTGCAGCTCTGGCCGCACCGGCACGGCACCGACGCGATGTTCCTGGCGGTGCTGCGCCGCACGAGCTGACAAAGCCCACGCGCCGCCCGATCGAAAGGCGTCCGACGCGTCAGTGCGATCGGCGCGGGCTCGGGGCGTACGAGGGAATGCGTTTTTGACTGTGCCCCGTGAGCGGCTAGCGGTAGATGTAGTGGATCTTCAGCTTGCGGGGGCCGGCGTTCTTGTAGGTGCCGGTCATCCGCTCGCCGTTGAGCCACAGGAAGCAGCGCACCGCGCGGTCGCCCAGCTTCCACGAAGTTCCGTCCGGCGGGAAGCCGAGCCAGCCCACGCGGTTGCGCACGGTCCCGTCGTTCGGGAGGCCGGCGAACCGGGCGATCGTCGCGTCGCAGCCCTTCTCGAGTTCGCCCGAGGTCAGCTCGGCCACCGTCGCGCGCTTGCTCTCGAAGAGGCCGGCGAACTCGGCCGTGTGCTTCGACGCGCACGCCACCGGGTGCATCTCGGTCACCCGGTCTCCCGTGACCTTGGGGTTCGCGCAGGTCATACGCATCTTTCCGGCGCCCGCGAGCGATCCTCCGAGGCTGCCCGAGCGTCGCACCAGTTCGCCGTCGACCGGTGAGGTCTCGACCAGGTCGCAGCGGAACCAGCGGGCCCCGCCCTGCCAGGCCGCCTTGCCCGGGAGCACGGGCTGGAGGATCAGCCAGCCCGTACGCCAGTCACCGCCCAGGAAACCGTTGACCCGCTTCGAGCACTCGCGGAAGGCGCGGGCCTCACCGGCGTCGGCGCTGGTGTTCCGCGGCAGGTCGGCTATAGCGGCCGTCTCGGCGAGATGGGGGCCGGTGCAGGCGACCGGCGAATAGTCCTCGATCGTGCCGTCCTCGACCAGGTCGGGGTGGCAGGCGGCGAGCGCGGGACGGAACTGCCGGGCCGCGGGCGGTGCGGACCACGCGTTCGTCAGGTCGCCGTCGACACCCTCGGGCAGGTCGGCGCAACCGGCGAGCGCGAGCACGAGGGCCCCGGCCAGCCCGGCCGCCCACCTCCGCATAGTTATCTCCGCCCATGTCCGCCCGAAGGGTCGTCACTCTATCGGGTGGGCCGGGCGGACGGAGGGTGCGCGGCGGGTTATCCACAGGGTGCGGAGCGCCCGTCCCGGAGGCCATAGACTTCCTCCCGTGGAGCCATCACAGATCATCGCCCCCAGCATCCTCGCCGCCGATTTCGCCCGCCTCGCCGAAGAGGTGCACGCCATCGAGGGTGCGGCCGACTGGGTGCACGTTGATGTCATGGACAACCACTTCGTGCCCAATCTGACAATCGGGTTGCCGGTGGTGCAGAGTCTGCGCAAGGCGACCAGCATCCCGTTCGACGTGCACCTGATGATCACGGACCCCGAGCGCTGGGCGCCGGGTTACGCCGAGGCCGGGGCCTACAACGTCACCTTCCACGCCGAGGCCACCGACGACCCCGTCGCGCTGGCGAAGACCCTGCGTGCGGCCGGTGCGAAGGCCGGTCTGGCGATCGACCGCGACACCTCGGTCGAGCCCTATCTCGATCTTCTGCCCCATGTGGACACTGTGCTGATCATGACGATCAAGGCGGGCTTCGGCGGTCAGAAGTTCCTGCCCGAGACCCTCGACAAGGTGCGTGCGGTGCGGCGCCGCATCACCGCCGACAATCTCGAAGTGCGGCTGGAGGTGGACGGCGGCATCGCAGCGGACACAATTGAGCAGGCGGCAGAGGCGGGCGCCGATGCCTTTGTGGCCGGCACGGCGGTCTACGGTGCGCAGAATCCCGCCGAGGCCATTCGCAAGCTGCGCGCCCTCGCTGGAGGAGTCGGATGAGCACAGGGGTCGCTGATCCCAAGCCGGAGGAGCTCGGTCCCGAGCCCGAGGACCGTCCCGATCTGATCCTGGTGGTCGACGACGACCAGGACATCGCCAGTTTCGTCGAGTTCAACCTCAAGGTCCACGGGTACGAGGTGATCCGCGCCCGCGACGGTGAGCACGCGCTCGAGGTGATGAACGACAAGCGGCCCGACCTGGCCGTGGTCGACTGGATGATGCCGCGCATGGACGGGGTCGAGCTGACCCGACGGCTGCGCGCCGAGCCGCTGACCTCGGCCCTCCCGGTGATCATGCTGACCGCCAAGAGCATGACCGTCGACAAGGTGGTGGGCCTGACCGCCGGTGTCGACGACTATCTGGTCAAGCCGTTCGACACGGCGGAACTGATCGCGCGGGTGTCGTCGACGCTGCGGCGCAACAAGGAGTTCCGCGAGGTCTCGCCGCTGACCGGTCTGCCCGGCAACGCGCGGGTGCGGCGCGAGATCGCCGACCGCATGAAGGCCGGCGGCGAATACTCGGTGGGCTACATCGACGTCGACCGGTTCAAGAGCGTCAACGACGTGTACGGCTTCGACCGCGGCGACGAGTTCATCACCGCGCTGGCCCGTTGCCTGCACCGGGCGGTGACCACGGTGCAGCCGCCGTCGATCTTCCTGGGCCACATCGGTGGCGACGACTTCGTCTTCATCTGCGCGCCCGACCAGGTGCTGCCGCTCACCAAGCGCACCGTGACCGATTTCGAGCAGGCGGCCGACCAGCTGTACGACGCCCGCGACGCCGAACGTGGCTACATCGAGGTCCCCGACCGCCGGGGCAACAAGAACCGCGCCGCCCTGGTGACGCTGTCGATCGGCGTGGCCGAGGCGAAGGCCGACGGGCGCCGTTTCACCGACCCGCGCGTGGTGATCGCCGTGGCGTCGGAGATGAAGAAGGTGGCCAAGTCGCAGCCCGGCTCATACGTGGCGATCGACCGTCGCCGCGCGGAGGACGTCGACGCCTGACCCACGGCGCGGCGGCGGCGCGGCGGTGGGCGGCGGCGCGGCGGTGGGCGGCGGCGCGGCGGTGGAGCCCGCGCGTGCGAGCGCCTGACGAAAGTGCTGGTGAGCGGGCCGCGAGCGCGGGCGGATGTGAGATGGCTCGCCCTTGGGGTGGCAAAAACTGGTTGTCGTGTCAAACTCGGGGGTGACCCACCACGCGCTGGCGGGACTCGGTGAAATTCCGAACCGGCGGTGATCCGATCAACTGATCGGTAAGCCCGCGACCCGGACGTCGTTCCTCACGACGGACGGTGGACCTGGTGAAAATCCGGGGCCGACGGTTGATCGGGGCGACAAGGCCCGGTCAGACAGTCCGGATGGGAGACAGCGCGCGGAATCGGACCCTGGGCTGCGTGAAATCAGCTCACGGCCGGGGTGCGCGAAGCGTACCCTCGTGCCCGATTCCCGGCGTTTTCTCCCTCAGTGTCACAGCGCGTGAACCGAACCGCGCTGTGAGAGGACCACACCGATGGTGACCGAGGACGAGGCGATGCGCCGCGCGATCGCGCTGGCCGCCCGCGGACTCGGCACGACCAGCCCCAACCCGGTGGTCGGCTGCATCCTGCTGGACGGCGACGGCGAGATCGTCGGCGAGGGCTTCCACGCCTACGCCGGCGGCCCGCACGCCGAGATCGTCGCGCTCGCCCAGGCCGGCAACCGCGCCCGCGGCGGCACCGCGATCGTCACCCTGGAACCCTGCAACCACACCGGACGCACCGGCCCCTGCAGCCAGGCCCTGATCAACGCGGGCATCCGGCGGGTCGTGATCGCGGTCGACGACCCGACACCGGTCGCAGCCGGCGGTTCGGTCACGATGCGCGCCGCCGGGGTTCAGGTCGAGACCGGCGTACGCCGTCTGGAAGCGACCGAGGGCAACATCGCCTGGCTGACCGCCGTGCGCCGCGGCCGCCCGTACGTGACCTGGAAGTTCGCCGCCACCCTGGACGGTCGCTCGGCTGCCGCCGACGGCACCAGTCAGTGGATCACCTCGGCGCCCGCCCGCTCGGACGTGCACGTGCTGCGCGGCACCGTGGACGCGATCGTGGCCGGTGTCGGCACCGTCATCGCCGACGATCCCCAGCTCACCGTCCGCGACCTCAAGGACGGCACCCTCGCGATCAAGCAGCCGCTCCGCGTGGTCGTCGACTCCGACGGGCGTACGCCGGAAAAAGCGCGAGTGAAGGACGCCGCCGCACCCACCTGGATCGCCACCCGGCGCGAGCTCGGCGCCGGCCCGGACGGCCGCGTCGACCTGAACGCGCTGCTGGCCGCGCTGTTCGGCCGCGGCATCCGCTCGGTGCTGCTCGAGGGTGGCCCCACGCTGGCCGGCGCCTTCCTCGAGGCCGGCCTGGTCGACCAGGTCATCGGCTATGTGGCGCCCAAGCTGCTCGGCGCGGGCAAGGCCGCCCTGGTCGACGCGGGCGTGGCCACGATCGGCGACGCCATCGAGCTCGACCTCAAGGACATCGCGCAGATCGGCCCCGACCTGCGCTTCACCGCGGCCCTCCGGCAGAAGGAGGGCTGATGCGAGAATCCCGTCAAAGAGGACAAAAAGCCCAAGAAGGAGACCGGATGTTCACGGGCATCGTCGAAGAGCTGGGCGAGGTCGTACGCCTCGACGACCAGGGAGGCGACTCCGCGGTCATCAAGATCAAGGGTCCGCTGGTCACCGGGGACGCGCGGCACGGCGACTCGATCTCGGTCAACGGCGTCTGTCTCACCGTGATCGACAACGTCGACGGCGTGTTCACCGCCGACGTGATGGGCGAGACGCTGCGCCGCTCCTCGCTGGGCGCGCTCGAGGTGGGCAGCCAGGTCAACCTGGAGCGGGCGGCCGCGCTGGGCAGCCGCCTCGGCGGCCACCTGGTGCAGGGCCACGTGGACGGCGTCGCGCGGGTCATCGCCCGCGAGCCGGCCGCCGACTGGGAGGTCGTGCGGTTCTCGCTCCCGGTCGAGCTCGCGAAGTACGTGGTCGAGAAGGGCTCGATCACCGTCGACGGGGTCTCGCTGACCGTCATGGCCGTCGACGACGAGACGTTCAGCATCGGGATGATCCCCACGACGTCCAAGCTGACCGTGCTCGGCAGCAAGCAGCCGGGTGAACCGGTGAACCTCGAGGTCGACGTGATCGCCAAGTACGTGGAGAAGATGCTGGGAGGCCGCAATGTTTGAGCAGGTCGAGCGCGCGATCGCGGACATCGCGGCGGGACGCCCGGTGATCGTGGTCGACAACGAGGACCGCGAGAACGAGGGTGACCTGATCTTCGCGGCCGAGAAGGCCACGCCGGAGCTGGTCGCGTTCATGGTGCGCTACACGTCGGGTTACATCTGCGTGCCGATCACCGAGGACGAGGCCGACCGTCTCGACCTCCCGCCGATGTTCCACACCAACCAGGACGCGCGCGGCACCGCGTACGCCGTGACCGTCGACGCCCGCGAGGGTGTCTCCACCGGCATCTCGGCCGCCGACCGGGCCCGCACCATCCGCCTGCTGGCCTCGGAGGAGACCAAGCCGTCGGACCTGTCGCGCCCCGGCCACGTCGTGCCGCTGCGGGCCAAGCCGGGCGGGGTGCTGCGCCGCCCCGGCCACACCGAGGCCGCCATCGACCTGTCCGTGCTGGCCGGGCTGCGTCCGGCGGGCGTGCTGTGCGAAATGGTCAACGACGACGGCACCATGCAGCGCCGCCCCGACCTCGAGAAGTTCGCCGTCGAGCACGACCTCGCCCTGATCAGCATCACCGAGCTGATCGCCTACCGGCGGCACCGCGAGACCCAGGTCGAGCGGGTGGTCGAGACCCGGCTGCCCACCGAGCAGGGCCTGTTCACGGCGGTCGGCTACCGGTCGCTGACCGACGACAGCGAGCACGTCGCCCTGGTCTACGGCGAACTCGGCGACGGCGAGGACGTGCTGGTCCGCGTCCACTCGGAGTGCCTCACCGGCGACGTGTTCGGCTCGCAGCGCTGCGACTGCGGCCCCCAGCTCGACGCCGCCCTCGAACGGGTGGCCGCGGCCGGCCGGGGCGTGGTGCTCTACATGCGCGGGCACGAGGGCCGGGGGATCGGCTTGCTGCACAAGCTGCAGGCCTACCAACTGCAGGACCGCGGGTTCGACACGGTCGACGCCAACCTCGAACTGGGGCTGCCGGCCGACGCCCGCGACTACGGCACCGGTGCGCAGATCCTCTACGACCTGGGTGTGCGCTCGATGCGGCTGCTCACCAACAATCCGGCCAAGCGGGCCGGGCTCGAGGGCTACGGGCTGACCATCACCGGCCGCGAGGCGCTGCCGGTGCGGCTGCACCCCGAGAACGTGCGTTACCTGCGGACCAAGCGGGATCGCATGGGGCACTTGTTCGAGGCATTGGGCTGATTTTTCCCGCCGTTCAGGGCGAGGATGAACCAAACGAGGGGGACTTATGGCCGGCTTCGGTGATCCGCATTTGGAGACGGTCGACGCGGCCGGGCTGCGGCTCGGGATCGTCGGCTCGCGCTGGCACTCCGACCTGGTTGATCACATGATCGAGCGGGCGCGGGCGGCAGCGCAGGAGTGCGGCGTCGAGGACGTGGTGGTGATGCGGGTGGCGGGCTCGGTCGAGTTGCCGGTCGTGGCGCAGGCCCTGGCCCGCAAGTGCGACGCGGTGGTGGCGCTGGGCGTGGTCATCAAGGGCGAGACCGACCATTTCAAGTACGTCTGTGACGCCGTCACCGCCGGTCTGACCCGGGTCGCGCTCGACGAGCAGACCCCGGTCGCGCACGGCGTGCTGACCGTGATGAGCCTGGGCCAGGCCCGTGACCGTGCCGGCCTGGAAGACTCGGTGGAGGACAAGGGCTGGCAGAGCACGGTGGCCGTGCTCGACGCGGCCCTTGCCCTCCGGGAGCTGGCCAAGCCGTAACTAGTTCTGCACGTGGATGTCCTGGTTGACCGGCACGGCGAAGCAGTCCTGGTCGTCGCAGCCGGTCGCCAGGATGGCCAGGGTCGCCTTGCCGGCCTGGAACGGGGCCCCGGTGACGCTCGCGGTGACCCGGCCCATCTCCAGCACGCCGGTGCCGGCGCAGGTCAGCTGCTCGGTCACGGTGCCGCTGGCCCGAAGGCCGTCCTTGCGGACCTGGTCGAGCGAGACGGTCACGGTCGCCTGGTAGCCGGCCGGGCAGGTGATCCCGTACGACACGTCGACGGCCGCGCCGCGGGCGACTCGGAAGGCCCACATGACGTCGATGGTGGCGTCGGCAGCGGCATAGGCCGGTGCCGCGCCGATGGAGGCGAAGGCGAAGGCGGACAGGACGGAAGCAAGAGCGATACGTCGGCGCACAGTGACCTGCCTCAGCTGATCCGGATGGCTTCGTCGAACGGGATGGTCTCGCAGCTGGTGTCGTCGCAGACCGTGCGCACCGTACGCGCGGTGGCCTGCCCGACGATGAACAGAGCGCCCGCGAGATCACGGTCGACCCGCAGCTCGGTGGCGGCCCAGTCGCCCGTGCAGTCGGCCCGCTTCTGCCGGGTGCCCTGCGCGATGCGGTCGCCGTTGGCCGCGGTGACGGTCACGACGAGCTGGATCCTCGCCCCGGCCGGGCAGTTGTAGCTCAGGTTCACCAGAACCCGGTCACCCTGCTGACGCCGGTCGACCGAGTCGATCCGGGTCGACGACGGGCCGGTGGCGGCGTTGGCGGCCGGCGCGATCAGCAGGGATCCGGTGACGAGAGCGGCCAGAAGGCCGGAGAAAGCCAGAATTCGGCGCATAACGGTCCTCTCCCAGGGCAGAGGGCCGCCTCCCCGTATTTCGGCGGTTCACCCCCGTGCCCGCCGTTGCACGATGTCATGCAGCGGTGTCGATGCGCCAGACCATTACGGCGGTCAGAGGCGGCCGGCCTCGATGATGCGGGCCAGGAACTGCCGGGTCCGCGCCTCGACCGGCTCGCCCAGCACCTGCTCGGGCGGCCCCTGTTCGAGCACGCGTCCGCTGTCGAGGAACGCGACCCGGTCGGCCACCTGACGGGCGAAGCCCATCTCGTGCGTGGCCAGCACCATCGTCATCCCCTCGCCCTTGAGCTCGCGGATCATCGTGAGCACCTCGCCCACCAGTTCGGGGTCGAGCGCCGAGGTGACCTCGTCCAGCAGCAGGAGCCGCGGGCTGTTGACCAGTGCCCGCACGATCGCGACGCGCTGCTGCTGACCACCGGACAGACGATCCGGATAGCTGCCCGACTTGTCGGCGAGGCCGACCCGGTCAAGCCACTCCATCGCCTGGGAACGCGCCTCCGGCACGGGCCGCTTGTGGACCCGTACGGGCGCCAGCGTGATGTTGTCCAGGACGGTCATGTGCGGGAACAGGTTGTAGCTCTGGAAGACCAGACCGATCTTCTGCCGTACGAGGTCGGCGTCGACCCGCGGATCGGTGATGTCCTCGCCGTCCAGCCGGACCACGCCGTCGTCGATCTCGGTGAGCAGGTTGACGCAGCGCAGCAGGGTCGACTTGCCCGAACCGGAAGCGCCGATCAGCGCGACCACCTCGTGCTCGTCCACGTCGAGCGAGAGGTTGTCGAGCACCACGTTGGGGCCGAACGTCTTGCGGACGTCGGTGCACGAAAGAAGCATCAGTTACCCGCGTTCTGCCGCCGGGCGGCCCGTAGCGTCACCCAGTCGGTGACCCCGATCAGCGGCAGCGCCAGCAGGACGAAGAGCACACCCGCGACCACGTACGGGGTGAAGTTCGCCGTGCCGGCCTGGTTGATCTGCGCGGCCCGGATCGCGTCGATGGGGCCGGCCAGCGAGATCAGGCCGACGTCCTTCTGCAGGGCCACCGTGTCGTTGAGCAGCGGCGGCGTGACCCGCCGGATGGCCTGGGGCAGCACCACGTGGCGCATGGTGCGGCGATAGCTCAGCCCGAGCGAGCGGGCCGCCGCCACCTGACTGGGGTGCACCGACTCGATGCCGGCCCGGAACACCTCGGCCAGGTACGCCCCGTACGTGACCACGATCGCCGCCGCCCCGAGCACGGTGACGCTCGGCGTGCCCTGCAACCGCAGACCCGGGATGCCAAACGCGAACAGGTAGATCACGATGATCAGCGGGAGGCCGCGGAACGAGTACGTGTAGGTCGTGGCCAACGCCCGTACGGGAAAAGTGACCGGCCCCCGCAGGGTGCGCAGGATCGCGATGAGCAGCCCGAGCGCCAGCGCGCAGGCCGTGCAGATCACCATCAGCCGGATGTTCAGCCACAGCCCGGAGAGGATCGAGGGGTAGTTGTCCCGGCCGGTCAGCGCCTTGACGGCGATGTCCCAGTCGAAGAACGACGCCTTGACCCGCTCCCAGCCCGGCGAGCCGGTGACGCCGAGATAGAGCAGCAGCCCGACCACGGCGGTCGACAGGGCGGCGAGCAGCGTGGAACGGATCGCCCGCTTGCGGCGATAGGCGATCCGCTCCCGCTGGACCGTGCTCGGCTGGTGAGGCCGTGGGGTGGTGTCGGAGCTCACTGGAGTTCGGGGGCCCCGCCCGTGTCGGCCAGCCAGGTCTTCTCGAGCACCGCGAGCGTGCCGTCCTGTCGCAGCTGGTCGACGGCCGTGCTGACGCAGCTGGTCAGGGCCGAGCCCTTGTCGAGCACGAGACCGAACTGCTCGGGCACGCCCACCTGCGGAAGCTGACCGACGATGACGCCGTTGTCGAGCTCGGCCGCGGTCATGTAGAACGCGGTCGGCAGGTCGACCACGATGCCGTCGACCGTGCCGTTGACCAGCGCCGCCTTGGCGTCGTCGTTGTTGTTGAACACCGACGGCTGGCTGCTGGGCTTGATCAGGTCGGTCAGGGCCTGGTAGCTGGTCGTGCCGACCTGGGCGCCGAGCTTGGCGCCCTTGAGCTCGGCCAGCGTCTTGGCATTCGCGATCTTCGAGCCCTTGGTGGTGATCACCGTCTGCCGTACGAGGTAGTAGGGCGACGAGAAGTCCACCGCGTTCCGCCGTTCGGGCGTGACGGAGAACTGGTTGATGTCGAAGTCGAAGGTCTTCGGACCCGGCGCGATGGCGTTGTTGAACGTCACAGAGGTCCAGATCACGTTGTCCGGCGAATAGCCCAGACGCTGCGCGACCTGGTAGGCGACGGCCGACTCGAAGCCCTTGCCGTTCTTCGGGTCGTTGTCGGAGAACCACGGCTCGTAGGCCGGGTTGTCGGTGCCGATCGTCAACTTGCCCGCGGTGCGGGTAACAAGGGCGCCAGCAGGGCAAACGTCGGCGGAGGCACTGGCCGACGCGGTGGGGGCGGCGTTCTCCTCGACGGGCGAGCAGCCCGCGAGGGCGGCGAGCGCGAGGACGGCGCCGCCGGTGGTGAGAAGGGTGAATCGGCTGACCATGTCCGGGAGCCTAGGGCACGTCTCACCTGCTGGGGCCGTTCGTCGCCATCCCGTGACGAGTTGGCAAAATGGCCGCGTGAAGACGTTCGAAGAGCTGTTCGCCGAGCTTCAGGCGAAAGCGGCGGAGGGGACCCCGGGTTCCGGCACCGTCGCCGCCCTGGAGCGCGGAGTCCACTTCATCGGGAAGAAGGTCGTCGAAGAGGCGGCCGAATCCTGGATGGCCGCCGAGCACGAGGGCCCCGAGCGGGCCGCCGAGGAGATCTCCCAGCTGCTCTACCAGGCCCAGGTCCTGATGATCGCGACCGGGCTCGAGCTGAAGGACGTGTATCGACATCTGTGACGTGCCACCTCGCCTCTCGTGAAGACCAAGAGAAGGAGCACGTCCGTCATGCTGCGCATCGCCGTTCCCAACAAGGGGACCCTGTCCCAGCCCGCGTCCCAGATGCTGCGCGACGCGGGTTACCGCCAGCGCACCGACCCCAAAGACCTGATCTGCCGCGACGAGGCGAACAACGTCGAGTTCTTCTACCTGCGGCCCCGTGACATCGCCACCTACGTCGGCTCGGGCGACCTCGACCTCGGCATCACCGGCCGCGACCTGCTGGTCGACTCCGGCGTCCCGGCCACCGAGATGCTCGACCTGAACTTCGGCGGCGCGACCTTCCGCTGGGCCGCCCCCGACGGCGCGCTGAGCTCGGCCGACGAGATCGGCGGCAAGCGCATCGCCACCGCCTACCCCGGCGTGGTCGAGCGCTACCTGGCCGAGCACGACCTCAAGGCCGAGGTCGTCCGGCTCGACGGCGCGGTCGAAAATGCCGTCCGCCTCGGCGTCGCCGACCTCATCGCCGACGTGGTCGAGACCGGCGCCACGCTGCGCCAGGCCGGCCTGGTGACGCTCGGCGAGCCGCTGCTGCGCTCGTCGGCGATCATGATCGGCCCGGCTGAGGGATCCGCCCCGGCCGGCGTCTCCCAGCTGATCCGCCGCCTGCAGGGTGTGCTGGTCGCGCGCTCCTACGTGATGCTGGCCTACGACGTACGGGCCGATCTGCTCGACAGCGCCGGCGCGCTCACCCCCGGCATCGAGTCGCCCACCGTCTCGCCGTTGCACCGCGAGGGCTGGGTGGCCGTGCAGGCGATGGTGCCCCGCAAGGACGTGCACCGCGTGATGGACGAGCTCTACGAGCTGGGCGCCCGGGCTATCCTGGTGACCGACATCGCGAATTGCAGGTTGTGAAGATGAGCGTCATCTATCGCCCCAAGAAGATCCGCGTGGTCGCGATCCCGATCGCGGCGGCCGTCATGGTGCTGTTCACCGTGCTCAGCTTCGGGCTCAAGGGCTCGGCCGGCTTCGACAACTCGGGCTCGTTCCAGCGCGGCGACCAGGCCGCCATGATCGGGCTGGGTGTGCTGATCGGGCTCGGCGTGCTGGCCTTCCTGCGGCCGCGGGTGATCGCCGACGAAGAGAAGATCACCATCCGCAACGTCGTCGGCGGTTACGAACTGCCCTGGTCGGTGGTGCGGGCGGTGCGCTTCGACCGCAACTCGCCGTGGGCCCAGCTCGAGCTGCACGACGAGGAGCAGGTGTCGATCCACGCGCTGCAGGCGGCCGACAAGGACTACGCCGTCGAGGGCGTGCGCACTCTGCGAAAGCTGCACTCGGCGGCCGTTGAGGCGTGACAAGAGGCACCTGGTAGGCTAGACGTCGTCGACCACGCCTGCTCGCAAGAGCCAGGCGCGAAAGAGGAGCCCGCTGGTTCCCACCCGCCGCCCTTTCCTTGAGGGCCGGGTCCGGTCACCTGGGTCTCGGGGAATAACCGAGGCCCGGGGAGCGTCCTCATGGGCGCCGATGACCGGTCGAGCGGGCCCTGGCATGCGTCTTTCCGAAGATGCAGTCCAGGGTCTTCTGCTTTCCCGGCCCTGATAAATGGGGCGACGGGGCCGACCGACATTGGCATATGTAACCGTTCTGAGGAGGCCCCATCAGCGTCGAACCACGCGTTAACGAACAGATCCGGGCTCGTGAGGTCCGACTGGTCGGCCCCGAGGGTGAGCAGGTGGGCATCGTCCCGCTCGAGCGCGCTCTCCAGCTGGCCGCGGACGTCGATCTGGACCTGGTCGAGGTTGCTCCCATGGCGCGGCCGCCGGTGTGCAAGCTCATGGACTTCGGCAAGTTCAAGTACGAGAGCGCACTGAAGGCACGCGAAGCGCGGCGCAACCAGCAGCAGACCGTCATCAAGGAAATGAAGCTCCGTCCGAAGATCGACCCGCACGACTACGAGACCAAAAAGGGTCACGTGGTGCGGTTCCTCAAGGCGGGCGACAAGGTCAAGGTGACGATCATGTTCCGCGGTCGCGAGCAGAGCCGCCCCGAGCTGGGTTTCCGGCTCCTGCGCCGGCTCAGTGAAGAGATCTCGGAGCTCGGTTTCGTGGAGGCCAGTCCGAAGCAGGACGGCCGAAACATGATCATGGTTCTCGCCCCGCACCGGGCGACCAAGGCCGCAGCCGTGGCTGCCGTGGCGACCAAGCCGGGGCGTGAGCCGCGCGAGGGTGAAGCACCGGCAGAAGCGCCGGCGGCCGCCGAACCGACCGCAGAGTAGACAGCTTTTCCGCACGTAGGGGGCCGCAACGGGCCCCCTGTCGTGCGGAAAGATCAGAAAGAGGCTCGAAGTGCCTAAGTTCAAGCCCCACACCGGTACCGGCAAGCGGGTGAAGGTCACCGGTTCGGGCAAGATCGTCCGCGAGAAGACCGGCAAGCGCCACCTGCTCGAGGGCAAGTCCTCGCACGTCACCCGGCGGATGACCGGCACGGTCGTCGTCGACAAGGCTGACATCCCGCGAGTTAAGAAGCTGCTGGGCCGCTGACGCGCGCGCCACACACGTTCCCCTGTTAGGAGTACCGAAATGGCACGCGTCAAGCGGGCAGTCAACGCCCAGAAGAAGCGTCGCACGTTGCTGGAGACCGCCAGCGGATACCGCGGTCAGCGCTCCCGCCTTTACCGCAAGGCCAAGGAGCAGGTGCTGCACTCGATGCAGTACTCGTACCGCGACCGTCGTGACCGCAAGGGCGACTTCCGCCAGCTGTGGATCACGCGTATCAACGCGGGCGCCCGGGCCAACGGCCTGACCTACAACCGTCTCATCCAGGGTCTTCGCCTGGCCGAGATCGAGGTCGACCGGAAGATCCTGGCTGATCTTGCTGTCAACGATGCCGCTGCGTTCGCGGCGATCGTCGAGGTTGCCAAGGCTGCGGTCGCGGCCGAAGGCACCGGTGGCGCCGCCAAGCAGGCTGCGTAAGTAACACTTCCCGCAGGCGTCTCCCGATCGGCTTGGGAGGCGCCTGCTGGCGTATCAGGAGTCAGATCAAAATCATGATGTCCCGGCTGGGTGGGGCGTACGGACCGTCGCTCCCGCGGGGACCGGGGCGTGCTTCGCTGGCCGCTGGCGCGTCCAGAACGCGAAACCCACCCCGGCGGCGTGCGTGAGTGGTCACGCTCAAACCCAAAGCAAACCCGCCCCCGCGACTTGGATGGTTATGACGTTTACGGCTCGTACGCCTCGGGTTGCTGCCGCGCGGAAACTTCAGCGGCGCCGGGATCGCGACCAGACCGGGCGCTTCCTGGCCGAAGGGCCGCAAGCGGTGCGGGAAGCGCTGGCGGCGGGCGTCGTGCTGGAGTTGTTCGCGACGGCCGAGGCGATGTCCCGGTATGGCGACCTGTCGGCCCATTTCACCGAGGTGGACGACGACGCGCTGGCGTCGCTGGCCGAGACCGTGCAGCCGCAGGGTCTGGTTGCCGTGTGTGAGCAGGTGGACGTGCCGCTCAAGGAAGCCCTGGCCAAACGGCCTCGGCTGGTGGCGGTGGCGGCCGAGATCCGCGACCCCGGCAATGCGGGCACGGTGCTGCGCACGGCCGACGCCGCCGGGGCGGGTGCGGTGATCTTCGCCGGGGACGCCGTCGACCCGTACAACGGCAAATGCGTCCGCGCATCGGCGGGCTCGTTGTTTCATGTAGATGTGGTGCGAACCCCTCTGGACGTTGTGACGCCCCTGCGCGAGGCCGGCCTGCGGGTGCTCGCCACCAGCGGCTACGGCGCGGACGACCTGGACACCCTGGCCGACGACGGCGTTCTGCGCGAACCCACGGCCTGGCTGTTCGGCTCCGAGGCCCACGGCCTGCCCGACGAGCTGCTCGAGGCGGCCGACCGGCGCGTGCGCGTGCCGATCTATGGCGGCGCCGAGAGCCTGAACCTGGCCGCGGCCGCCGCCGTGTGCCTCTACGCGTCGGCAAGGGCCCAGCGCTGATGCGGGCCATCGTCTACGAGGCCGTCGGGGCGGCGCCGCGCGTCGCCGAGGTGCCCGAACCCATCTGCCCGCCCGACGGGGCCGTGATCGAGGTGCGCGCGACCGGCATCTGCCGCTCCGACTGGCACGCCTGGCGCGGCCACGACCCGGTGCCGTTGCCCCACGTTCCCGGCCACGAGTTCGCGGGCGAGGTGGTGGCCGTCGGCCCGACCGTACGCGGCTTCACCCTGGGCGACCGGGTCACCGCGCCCTTCGTGAACGGCTGTGGCGTGTGCGGGTTCTGTGCCGAGGGCCGCGCCCAGATCTGCCCCGACCAGACCCAGCCCGGTTTCACCCACGCCGGCTCGTTCGCCGAACGGGTCGTGGTGCGGGCCGCCGACACCAACCTGGTCCGGCTGCCCGACAGCGTCGGCTTCGTGCAGGCCGCGGCCCTGGGCTGCCGGTTCGCGACGGCTTTCCGGGCGCTGACCGGCCATGGTCCCGTACGGGATGACGCCGTGGTCGCCGTCTACGGCTGCGGCGGCGTGGGGTTGTCGGCCGTCCTGATCGCGACCGCCCTGAAGATGCGCGTGCTGGCCGTGGACCCGTCCCCCGCGGCCAACTCGATGGCAGCCGCCCTCGGCGCCGTGATCGTCCACGAGATCACCGAGGAGGCCGACATCGCGATCGACGCCTACGGTTCGGCCGCCACCGCCGAGGCTTCGGTGCGCGCCCTGCGCCGTGGAGGCCGCCACGTGCAGGTAGGCCTGATGCTCGGCAACGACGCCCGGGCCCCGCTGCCCTGGGACCTGGTCGTGGCCCGCGAACTGACCGTGGTCGGCTCTCACGGCATGGCCGCCGCCGACTACCCGCCCATGCTCGACCTGGTCGCCCGGGGCCGCCTCGACCCGGGCCGCCTGGTCGGCTCGGTGATCCCCCTGGAGGCGGCCGGGGTTGCCCTGACCGCCATGGACTCACCCATCCCCGCCCACGCCGGCATCACCGTCGCCAGCCGGGAACGATGACGCGATATGCTGAGCGCGTGGCGACCCTGACGATGCTCTTTAGCCGGCCCGCTGGTCGCGGGCCGCGGGTCTGACACACCCAAGACTCCCTGACCGGCGGGCTGCGGCTCAGCCGTGCCTCCGTACACTGCCCGATGGCTGAAAAGGTGTGAGGGAGTTAGCCCGACCATGTCCTACCGCAACGATCCGTACGATCCGAAGCAGGCCGCCCTGCTCGATCCGGCCGCTCTCGAAAGCGCCGTCGACGAGGCGCGCAAAGCGTTCGACGCCGCGTCCGATCTGGACGAGCTGGCTGCGCTGAAGTCCGCGCACCTCGGTGACCGTTCCCCGGTGTCGCTGGCCCGCCGCGAGATCGGCTCGCTGCCGCCGGCCGCGAAGTCCGACGCCGGCAAGCGGGTCAATCTGGCCCGGCAGTCCGTTCAGGGTGCGTACGACTCCCGGCTCGAAGAACTCGAGATCGAGCGCGCGGCCCGGGTGCTCGTCGAGGAACGCGTCGACGTCACGCTCCCGTGGGACCGCCGTCCCCGGGGGGCGCGCCACCCGCTGACCACGCTCATGGAGCACATGGGTGACCTGTTCGCGGGCATGGGCTACGACATCGTCGAGGGGCCCGAGCTCGAACTCGAGTGGGCCAACTTCGACGCGCTCAACATCGGGCCGGACAACGCCGTACGCGGGTCGATGGACACGTTCTACGTCGACCTGCCCGGCCTCGTGATGCGCACGCACACCTCGCCCGGCCAGGTGCGCTCGATGCTGACCCGGCAGCCACCGATCTATGTGGTCAGCCCGGGCCGGGCCTACCGCTCGGACGAGCTCGACGCCACCCACTCGCCGGTGTTCCACCAGATCGAGGGCCTGGTCGTCGACGAGGGCATCACCATGGCCCACCTGCGCGGCACCCTCGACCACTTCGCGAAGGCGATGTTCGGGGCCGACGCCCGCACGCGGTGGCGCCCGCACTACTTCCCGTTCACGGAACCGAGCGCCGAGTTCGACGTGTGGTTCGCGCAGCACCGCGACGGCCCCCGCTGGGTCGAGTGGGGCGGCTGCGGCATGGTCAACCCCAAGGTGCTGGTCGCCGCCGGCATCGACCCGGAGCGTTACTCGGGCTTCGCGTTCGGCATGGGCGTCGAGCGCACCCTGATGTTCCGCAACGGCGTCAGCGACATGCGCGACATGGTCGAGGGCGACGTCCGGTTCACCGCCAACTTCGGAATGGAGGTCTGAGCGAGCATGAAGACGTCACTGTCGTGGCTGCGGGAGTTCGTCGAACTGCCCGCCGGCCTCACCGCCGAGCAGCTGGACGAGGCGCTGACCAACCTGGGCATGGAGGTCGAGTCGATCGTCGACCAGGCCGCCACCGTCAAGGGCGACCTCGTCGTGGGCCGGGTGCTGACCATCGAGGAACTGACCGGCTTCAAGAAGCCCATCCGCTTCACCACCGTCGACGTCGGCAACGCCGAGCCGCAGGAGATCGTCTGCGGTGCGCGCAACTTCGCCGAGGGCGACCTGGTGGCGGTCATCCTGCCCGGTGGCGAGCTGCCCGGCGGATTCAAGATCGGCGCTCGGAAGACGTACGGGAAGAACTCGAACGGCATGATCTGCTCGGCGGCCGAACTGGGTCTGAGCGGTGATCATGACGGCATCATCGTGCTGGGCGAAGGCGCGGCCAAGCCGGGCGACGACGCGCGGCCCGTGGTGGGGCTGGCCGACGTGCTGGTCGAGGTCGAGATCACCCCCGACCGCGGGTACGAGATGAGCCTGCGGGGCCTGGCCCGCGAGCTTTCGTACGCCTTCGACGCGGCCTACACCGATCCGGCGGCGCGGCCGTCGAAGGGCGGCACGGCGGAACCCCCGTACGAGGTCAAGCTCGAAGACACCGTCGGCTGTGACCGGTTCTCGGCCCGGGTCGTGCGTGGCATCGACCCCCACGCGCCCTCGCCCGTGTGGATGCAGCAGCGCCTGGTCGCGGCCGGCATCCGTACGATCTCGCTGCCCGTCGACATCACGAACTACCTGATGCTCGAACTGGGCCAGCCCATGCACGTCTTCGACCTCAACCGGCTCGACGGCGGCCTGATCGTGCGCCGCGCCCGGCCCGGCGAGAAGCTGACCACGCTCGACGGTGTGGCCCGCGTGCTCGACGCCGAAGACATGGTGATCTGCGACGACACCGGCCCGATCTCGCTGGCCGCGGTGATGGGCGGCGAGACCAGCGAGTGGCAGCCCGAGACGGTCGACGTGCTGCTCGAGGCCGCCCACTGGGACCCGGTGATGGTCGGCCGCACGGCCCGCCGCCACAAGCTGTTCAGCGAGGCCGCCAAGCGCTGGGAGCGCGGCGTCGACCCGCAGCTGACCCTGGTCGCGCTGGAGCGCGCCGTCGAGATCCTCACCGAGCACGCCGGCGGCACGGTCGACGAGCGGGTGCTCGACCTCGACCACGTCGTCGCCCCGGCGACGATCACGCTCGACCCGGCCCTGCCCGCCCGGCGGATCGGCCTGGCCTACGACACGGCACAGGTGGAAACGCTGCTCGGCCGGGTCGGCTGCCAGGTCAAGGGCGCCGGGCCGCTCGAGGTCACCCCGCCGTCGTGGCGGCCCGACCTGCTGGCCCCGATCGACCTGGTCGAGGAGGTCGCCCGGCTCGGCGGCTACAACGACATCCCCTCGCTCCTGCCGCCCGCCCGTGGAGGCAGCGGATTCACCGCCCCGCAGCGGCGCCGCCGCACGGTGGGCCGGGCGATGGCCGAGAACGGCTACGTCGAGGTGCTGTCCTACCCGTTCGTGGCGCCCGCCGCGGCCGACCAGCTCGGCTATCCGGCCGACGACCCGCGGCGCAGTGCCGTACGGCTCACCAACCCGCTCAGCGAGCAGGAGCCGCTGCTGCGTACGTCGTTGCTGCCCCCGCTGCTCGGCACGCTCAAGCGCAACCTGGGCCGGGGCAAGCGGGACGTGGCGCTGTTCGAGATGGGGACGGTGTTCCTGCCGACTCTGGCCCAGACCGCCCCGCCGGCCATGGGCGTCGACCGGCGCCCGACCGACGCCGAGTGGGCCGCCGCCAACGAGATCGTGCCGTTCCAGCCGTGGCACCTCGCGGTCGCGCTGGCCGGCGAGATCGAACCCGCCGGCTGGTGGGGTGCGGGCCGCGCGGCTTCCTGGGCCGACGCGGTCGAGGCGGTCCGGATCGCGCTGTCCGCGGCCGGTGTCGCCGACGAGCGGATCTCGGTGGCCGCGGCCGAACTCGCCCCCTGGCACCCGGGCCGCTGCGCCGCGATCTCGGTCGACGGCACGGTCGTCGGCCACGCGGGTGAGCTGCACCCGGCCGTCGTGTCCGCGTTCGAGCTGCCCAAGCGCACCAGCGTGGCCGAGCTCGACCTGGACGCGCTGCCGCTGCCGCCGGTCACCCAGGCCCCGGCGATCTCGTCGTTCCCGCCGGCCCTGATCGACGTGGCCCTGATCGTCGACGCGTCCGTGCCCGCCGCCGACGTCTCGGCGGTGCTGGCCACGGGGGCGGGCGAGCTGCTCGAGTCGGTGTCGCTGTTCGACCTGTACGAGTCGGAGCAGCTCGGCGAGGGCAAGAAGTCGCTGGCCTACAAGCTGACGTTCCGGGCCGCCGACCGCACCCTCACCACCGAGGAGACCCTGGCCGCGCGCGACGCCGCCGTGGCCGCGGTCTCGTCCCGCTTCGGCGCCACCCTGCGCGGCGCCTGAGTTCTCCGGACAGCGCCGGGCCTGCTCACCGCGGGTCCGGCGCTGTTCCCGTTCCCCGGCATCGCGGGCAGACGGCGGCCGGGCCCGCCCTGTCCTCGAAACCGGCCCCGCGAACGTTGAGCGTGCGTTCCGGCTCCGGTCCGAGGCGGCCGGTGCCCAGGCACGGCAGGCAGCGGGGCCGCAGCGGCTCCCCGCCCCGGGTGTTGCGGCGGCCCAGCAGATATTGCCCGGCCCACCGGGTCTCGCTCCACTGCCAGGCGACGGTGCCGACGGCAGCCAGAACGAGCAGGCCGAACGTCAGCAGCATCCACTTCATTCGTCCGCCCCCACTCGTCGATCGGTCATTGTGCCGGCGATGACATCCCGGAAATGTACACGCCCGAATTACTTGCCTTTCCAACGCTAAGAGCCGGTTGCTTGACTGTCGGCAATCACCCCTGCCGCTGAAAGCCGGGCTTTCCGATGACCGTCGCGCCGCACGAGATCCCGTTCGTCCTGCTCGCCACCACCGGCGAGCGGATGGGCTGGATCTACACCGATCGCCAGCTCTACCGGCGTCGCTTCACCGAACCGCCACCCCAGCTGGAGCCGGTGTCACCGGACCTCTACGAGCTGCTCGAACGATCGGCCGCACGGAAGAAGAAGAGACGGCGGAATGCCATTCAGGCCGGTCTGGCCCTGGCTTTTCTGATCTATTGCCTCGGCATGATCCAGGCCCCCGACACGGGCGGTCGAAAAGAAATAGATCCCTCTTTCGTGACCCTTGCGCAACTCGCCCTGGTGGCCGGAGTCGTCGGTGCGATCCTGGCCGGTCTGGGACCGCATCTGGCCCGGCGGGCGATCACCGTGGCCGAGACCGGGAACCTGGCCGCGCACGCCGCCGCCGAGGAGGCGTGGAAGCAGCGGCGCGACGACCACGAACGGCAGCAGCAGGCGACGCTGGACGCGATGAACGAGTGGTCCGCGGCGACCCCGTCCCCTGGTGACCGGCGTATCGACATCATCGGCGGGACGACGTACGGATGGGAGGCGGTTCTCACCGTCCACGGCGGATCCCTGCTGGTCACGCGGGGCCCGATGACGCTGGTCGACTTCACCGGCGACACCGTCTGCGAGGAGCTGATCCAGCTCGCCACGGCCACCCGGCGGTCCGTACGGCGGCTGCGGCTGCCGACCGAACTGGCCGAGTTCGACCTGCTGGCCGGGCTCACCCCCGGTGAACTGGTCGACTGCCTGGTCGAGGCGATGCACGGCGACGCGCAGGGCGCCGGTCGGGCCGACCGTTCCCAGGACGCCCTGGTGCTGCGCGAGATCGTCACCGCGCTGGACGGGCGGATCACGCTGACCCGCCTGCTGGCCGCGCTGCGGGTGCTCACCGACCGCCCGGACCCCGACGGGCTGACCCCTCAGGAGAGTGAACGGCTGCTCGACCTGCAACCCGACGAGAACCGCCGCCGGCTCTACACCCAGATGCGGCGCATCGAGGCGTTCCTGCACCCGCTCGAGACCATGGGCAGCCGGGCCGAGGGTGGCGCCGGCACGGCCGACCTGACCTGCCTGATCGCCGACGGCGAGGGCGGGGACGCGCAGAACGACCTGTTCAAGGACCTGCTGGTGCAGTGGCTGACCCGGCTGGTGCGGCGCGACTCGCAGCCGATGGGCTCGCTGGTGCTGCTGGGCGCCGACGAGGTGCACCACCGGGCCATCGAGCGCCTGAGCACGCTGTGCGAGCGGCACGGCGTACGGCTGGTGTTGTTCTTCAGTCACCTGCGGGCCGAGGCGCTGCACACCATCGGCGGGGGCGAGGTGGCGTTCATGCGGCTCGGCAACCACCACGAGGCCGGCCAGGCCGCCGAGTACATCGGCAAGGGCCACAAGTTCGTGCTCAGCCAGCTCACCCGCACGCTGGGCGGCAACGACACGCACACGATGGCCGACACCAGTGGGCAGAGCCGGGCCGAGGGCGGTTCGGGCGGGATGAGTTACGGCAAGCGGGGGCGTGGACGGTCGTACGGAAAGAACTGGAGCCGCACCCGGACCTGGAGTCAGACCCTCTCGACCGCCCGCAGCACCAACTGGAACGACGCGTCCTCGGTGCAGCGCGTCCACGAGTACACCGTGGAGCCACGCGTGCTGCAGGAACTCCCCGAGTACGCGATGGTGCTGGTCAAGGAGCAGAACCAGGAGACCGTGGTGCAGGCCGTGGAGGTCGACCCGGCGATCGTCATGCTCCCGCGGGTCTCGATGCAGCCGGCCGGGCCGATGCCGTTGCCCGACCCGGAGGAGGCGGTGGTGCCCGCGCCGGCCCAGCCGTTCGACCGGTCCCCGGTGATCAGGTCCGGCCGCCCGCAATGATCGGCCACCTGCCCGCGGTCCGCGTTCTCGAGCTGCCGCGCCGGCCCGCGCGCGGCGACCCCGGCCGGGGGCTGCGGCTGGCGGCGATCGTGTCCGCCTACCACGGTGGCAAGGCTGTGCTGCTGGGCTGGCATCGGCGCGCGGCCGGGGAGCCGATCGAGGTGTTCGTGTCCGGCGGCATCAGCGACGGCCGGGCGCTCTCGTTGCCGCCGGGCGCGGTCGGGTGCCCGTACGGGCCGGGAAAGCTTGTCGAGGATCTGGGGTCGATGCCGTGCTGGACCCGTCTGACCGTGCTCACCGACGGCCTGCTGGCCGAGGAGACGCCGCGCGACAACGAACCGCGGTCCAGTCTGGACGAGGGCCTGCTGCACGTATGGCCGGCCGGGTTCGCCTGGTTCGTGCTGGCCGAACCCGTGCCCGTGGCCGAGACCCTGGAAGCGGCCCGGGCCGTCGCGGCCGAGGAACGCCGGGCGCAGACCCGGGCCCAGTCACCCGAACAGGCCGTCGCCGCCGCCCGCCAGCGGGCCCGGCACCGCGAACTGCAGCAGGGCCGCTCGACCGGGATGTGGCGGGTGCGCCTGCTGGCCGGCGGTGAGTCGCCGGAAGCCGCGGCGGCGGTGGCCGGGCTGCTCTGCGCGTCGGCCGACCTCGGTTCCCAGCCGTACGCGCTGGCCCCCACCGGCGTGCTCGGCGAGCTCGACAAGGTGCTCGACGGCGAGCCGCCCACGCTGGCCGGGTCGCCGCTGGTGGCTTCGCTCGCCGTGACCCCGTCCGAGGAGGTTCCCGGGCTGCGGTTCGCGACCCGCCCCGAGTTCGACGTGACCCCCGAGACCGCGGGCGGCCCCGGGTCGCTGAACGCCGGCACGGTGCTGGACCGGTCGGGCCGCGCGGCCGGGCCGTTCGAGGTGCCCCGGGACAGCCTCAACCGGCACACGTTCATCTGTGGGGCAACCGGGGCGGGCAAGTCCCAGACCGTACGGCATCTGCTCGAAAGCGCGTCCCGGCAGGAGCTGCCGTGGCTGGTGGTCGAGCCGGCCAAGGCGGAGTACCGGCGGATGGCGGCCCGGCTCGGGCCCGGCCGGGTCATCACCGTGCGGCCCGGTGACCCGGACGCGCCCCCGGCCGGCTTCAACCCGCTGCGCCCCGCGGACGGATTCCCCCTGCAGACGCACCTCGACCTGACCCGGTCGCTGTTTCTGGCCGCGTTCGCCGCCGAGGAGCCGTTCCCGCAGGTGCTCAGCTCGGCGCTGACCCGCTGCTACGAGGAGCTGGGCTGGGACCTGACGCTCAGCGAGCCCCGGACGCCCGGGCACCGGCCGCGCTATCCCACCCTGGCCGACCTGCAGCGGACGGCCGAGCTGGTGGTGGACCGGATCGGGTACGGCCAGGAGATCGCCGACAACGTGCGCGGCTTCATCCGGGTGCGGCTCTCCAGCCTGCGGCTGGGCACGACCGGCCGGTTCTTCGACGGCGGGCACCCATTGGACCTGGCCGCGATGCTGCGGCACGAGGTGGTCTTCGAGATCGAGGACGTCGGGGACGACCAGGACAAGGCGTTCCTCATGGGCGGGTTGCTGATCCAGCTCACCGAGCACCTGCGGGTCAACCCGCCGCGCGGCCCCGGGCTGCGGCACCTGAGCGTCTTCGAGGAGGCGCACCGGCTGCTGCGGCGCCGTGACCAGCCCGGCCCGGCGGCCCACGCGGTCGAGCTGTTCGCGGCGCTGCTGGCGGAGATCCGGGCGTACGGCGAAGGTCTGGTCATCGCCGAACAGATCCCGGCCAAACTCGTTCCCGACGTCCTCAAGAACACCGCTGTCAAGATCATGCACCGCCTGCCCGCCGCGGACGACCGGCAGGCCGTGGGCGCGACCGTCAACCTGACCGAACGGCAGTCGGAATACCTGGTGACGCTGCCCCCCGGGACGGCGGCGCTCTTCACCGACGGCATGGACCACCCGGTTCTCGTACGCATGCCCGACGGCACCTCACGCGAGTCGATGCCCGCGGAGGTGGCCGGCCCCGGCCCGGTGATCGGTCGGCGCAGCGCCACGTGCGGCGCGGTCTGCCGGGCCGGCGCCTGCACCTTGAGGGCCATGCGGACGGCGCAGCGGTTGCTCGACGACCGGCCCTGGCTGACGTTCTGGGCCGAGGTGGCGGTGGTGGGCCACCTGACCGGGCGGCCGGTGCCGCCGCTGTGGGACACCCGGCGGGACGAGCTGGACGCGCTCGACGAGCGGCTGCGCGAGTGTGCGCTCTCGCAGGCGGTGGACGCGGCGGTGCACGTACGGGCGCTCGGTGCCGCGGTCTCGCCGGATGATCTGGCGGTGCGGGTGGTGGCCGGGGATCCCGTGTCGCCCGAGTTCGTAGCGCCCGGTTACCGGCACCTGTCCATTCTCGACGCCCTGCGGGACCGCCCCGACGACGACCCCGCCGACCCCCGCGCCGCCGCGTGGTCGTCGTGGCTGGGGCGCGAGGTGCTGGGCGACACCGTCGGGGCGCAGCGGGAGTGGGTCGAGTTCTGGGCGTCGCTGGATCCGCCCGGGCCGGCGGCGCTGTTCGGGTGGGAGGTGCCGTCCGCGCTGGAGATCGTGGTCGGGGCCGACCGGTCGTCGACCGCCTGGGGGGAGCGGCTGGCCCTGGCCGTCACCGACACGTTCCAGTCCGCCGACTGGATTCCCGACTTGTTGGAACTGGAATGAGGAGCTTGCCATGGCCGACAGCCCGGTCAACCGCCCGCCGCGCGTCGATCCGCCGAAGCCGCCGGCGCGCATCGATTCGCCCAAGCCGGCGCCGCGTGTCGATTCGCCCAAGCCGGCGCCGCGCGTCGATTTGCCGAAGCCGCCGGTTCCTCGGCGCGCGCCGGAGTTCAAGTCGCGGGTGAGTGAGGTCCAAGCGCATCATCAGAGCCGGCAGGACGCCCGTCAGACGCGCGCCGGTGACGTCTCACGACCCCGGGCCGCCGCGACGACGGTCCCGGATGCCAAACGGCCGCCGGGTGCGTCCGCCCGGCCTTCTGACCGGTCTTCTGACCGGCCGAAGACGGCGTCTGCCCGGCCCGCCGACAAGCCGTGGCGTGCTCCCGATGCTCCCGCTCGGGCGAAGGCGGCGTCCGCTCGGCCCGCCGACAAGCCGTCGCGTGCTCCCGATGCTTCCGCTTGGGCGAAGGCGGCGTCCGCTCGGCCCGCCGACAAGCCGTCGCGTGCTCCCGATGCTTCCGCTTGGGCGAAGGCGGCGTCCGCTCGGCCCGCCGACAAGCCGTCGCGTGCTCCCGATGCTTCCGCTTGGGCGAAGGCGGCGTCCGCTCGGCCCGCCGACAAGCCGTCGCGTGCTCCCGATGCCCCCGCTTGGGCGAAGGCGGCGTCCGCTCGGCCCGCCGACAAGCCGTCGCGTGCTCCCGATGCTTCCGCTCGGGCCAAGGGTCGTGATTCCGGCTTGCGTCCCACCCCCGACTTCCAGAAGAAGCTCGACGACTTCCGCAAACAGAAGGAGGACCGCCAGAACCGCGGCGAAAACGTGGACCACCGACCCAAGAAGGCCGCGGAACGAGCCCTGACCCAGCGCGTCCGGAACGGCGAACTACCGGACCGCCGACGCCACGACGCCCAGCACCTCGCCCCGTCCGCCGACCTTCGCCGTCCTCGCCCGACCGCCCCGCCCGCAGCGGACCGCTCGCCGCGCAAGCCCCAGCCGGACTCGAAGCCCGCCGCTCCTCCCATAGCGGACCGTTCGAAGCCCGCCGCTCCTCCCGTAGCGGACCGTTCGAAGCCCGCCGCCCCTCCGGTGGCGGACCGTTCGAAGCCCGCCTCCCCTCACCAGCAGGGCGAGTTGATCAGGCCGGCGCCCCCGGAGCGGAAGAGCCCGGTCCACGAGGACCCCCACCCACACCGGGCAGGCATCGCCGTCACCGAGGCCGGTTCGATCGCGGCCAGGCTGAAAGGCGAGGAGCAGTTGGCCGACGCGTTGGAGACCGGCGCACGGCTCTGGAAGCTGAAGACCGACACCAAGCCCGAACTCGACAGCAACGGCCAAGGCCCCCTGACCAGGTGATCCAGCCCGCAGAGTTATCCACAATCCGCGCTTGTCCACAGGCTCCCGCGCCCACCCCTTCGAAGATCGGCCAATCTCTCTAGGATGGGGCTGGGCGGGGGTCCCCCGGTTAGGGCGGGCTATGGGGGACGACCAGTAGCCGCAGACGTCGTGGGCGCCGGACACCAGCAGGGTGGGCGCGGCGCCTCGGCCCAAGTGCCGACCAGCTTGGCGTCGCCGCCTCACCGTCCACGCCCGCCTGACCCCACCAGGCGAACCGGCTCACCCGCCTCGACCGGGCCAAGGGCGAGCCGATCCGTCGCTGCGAACGCCTGGCGCTGGGTCGTCGGTGGCCTGATCTGCCGCTGCGAGCGCCTGGTGCTGGGTGATGGGCGGCCTGATCTGCCGCTGTGAACGTCCGGGGTGGGGTCGTCGGCGGTCCGATCCGACGCTGCGGACGCCTGGTGCTGGGTGATGGGCGGCCTGATCTGCCGCTGTGAACGTCCGGCGCGGGGGCGACCGGTGACCCGATCGCCGCTGCGACCACCCGGCACCGGGCGACCTGCGGCACGTCGACGCCGAACATCCCGGACAGCGGCGGCCGGCACCACCCCGGCCGCAACCGGCGAGCGGCCTTCGTCAGGGGCGGGCTACGGGACGATCCGGACGGGGGTGCCGGATCGGGGGTGGCCGAAACGGGCAGCCGCGCTGCCGCCGCGCAGCAGCAGCTCGTAGAACGGCTCGCCCCAGCCCGAACTGCCGGGGGCGAACGACATGGCGCCGGCGGGGACGGTGAATACGCCGTCGGTCACGATCGCCTCGGTTGTGGTTGGGCCGACCTGGACGCGTACGCGGGAACCGGGTTTGGCCGGAGGCTCATGCCACGAGGTTTTTAGGTTGCCGTAGCCGTCGGTGTAGACGACCGCGTTCGCGGGCGGGGGCGGCATCGTCAGCTCGGCCCCCAGCAGATCGTCACCGCGGGCCAGCGCCGCCACGGCTGCGGGGAAGACGTCGCGGGAACGGAACTGAGAACCGGCGTCGGCGGCCTTCACGGCGCGGACGGGGATGCCTGCAGCGGCCAGGAAAGACAGGCTGGAGCCGGACGCTACGCCGACGACCCAGACGCCCGAGTCGAGGTGGGCCGCGGCCAGGGGCTCACCCGCGTTGTCGGCGCGGGGGCTGTCCTCGTCCTCGCGCGGGGCCACGTTCGCGAAGACGATGCGGTCGGCCGGGCCTTCGGTCAGGGCCAGCTGGGCCACGCAGAACCCGGCGCCGACCGTGTCGAACGCCGGCACCGGCACCGCGGTGACCTCGGCCTGCGGCATCAGCTGGGCGAACCGCTGCCGTACCTCGGCGAACGCAAGATCCCCGACGCCGTAGTCGGCCACCACCGTGATCAACATGACCGCAGATTAACCCGGTCAATCGAGGGTGTGGCCCCCGTTCACGGTGATCCGCTCGCCCGTGATGAAGCGGGACGCGTCCGACGCCACGAACGCGACCACGTCGGCGATCTCCTGCGGCGTGCCCAGGCGGCCCAGCGGCACGTCGGCCACGTAGTCGCGGCTGCTCTCCTCGGTGACCACGCCGTGCCGCTCGACCGGGATCCAGCCCGGCGCGACCACGTTGACCGTCACGTTGTCGGCGCCGAGCTCGCGGGCCCAGGTGCGGGCCAGGATCAGCTGGGCGCCCTTGGCCGCGTTGTAGGCCGAGAAGCCCGGCAGCGCCCGCTCCACCATCTCGGAGCCGATGTGGATGAAGCGCCCGCCGCCGAGCCGCCGCATATGGGGAAGTGCGGCCTGAAGCAGCAGGGTCGGGCTCTTCACGAAGAAGACGAGCTGGTCGAGGTGGTCCTGCCACGTCACGTCCTCGGCCTTCACCGAGGGCTGGGGGCCGGTGGCGTTCGCGACCACCACCCGTACGGGACCAAGCCTGTGCTCTGCCTCGGCCACCAGCCGGGTCACGTCGCCCTCGTCGGTCACGTCGGCCCGGAACGCCGCCGCCGTGCCCCCGGCCGCCTCGATGTCCGCCACCACCTGTTGGGCGCCGTCGGCGTCGGAGCGGTAGTTGACCGCCACCGGCCAGCCGTCCGCCGCCAGCCGTCGGCAGATGTGGGCCCCGAGGCCCCGCGACGCGCCGCTGACCAGCGCACTTCCCGAGATCGTCACGGCCCGACGGTAGCGGTCAGCGGGTCGCGGTCACCGCCTGGGTGCGGCCCCACGGCCCGCCGTACCAGAAACGCCGGCCCGGGTCGCTCACCGCGACGTCGGAAATTGCTTCGCGTACGTCGTAACGTGCCGGAAGTCGGCGATGACGAGCCGCCCGCCCGGCCGCAACACCAGGGCCGCCTCGGCGATCGCATCAGCCCGCCCGACGGCGTCCGGGAGCGGCTTCACAATCGTGGCGCTGTTCGACGCCGACAGTCGGCGTCCTGGTCAATCCGGCCGACCGGTCGCCAAGGCCTTTCTCCGCGCGGAGACCTGCATCGTGGAGATGGCTCCGGCCCGGACCGTTCTCAGGAGACGGATGTTGTAGTAGTAGATCTGAGAGTTGAGTTCGAGCAGCTGTTGCTCGAAGCTCGCCTTCTGCTCGTCGTCGTGGGTGCGGGTGCCGTTCCACAAACCCTCGACGATGCCGCCCAGCGCCACGAACTGCCGGCCGATGGTCAGGTCCAGCTCGCGCCGTTCCTCGTCGCCGAAGTATTGCTGGATCAACGCCAGATTGCGGTTGATGCCGTCGTTCCATTCGTAGAGGACCTGGCGGTAGTCCTCCAAGCGCTTCTCGGCCATGTCGGATCGCGTGCCGGTCGAGTTCCCGTCGGGCAGGCTCCAATAGAGAAGCCGAAGGCGGTACAGCCGCTTGTCGAGCTGTCTGCTCACCTCCTCGAAGATCTCGACGGTTCGTTTGTGCTCCGCGGCCAGGAATTGAACTACATGCTGGTGGTTCCAGACCCGGCGCTGAAACAGCGAGCCGAAGTACCCGCCGAGGACGGTGGTGAGCAGAAAACCCAGGAGCACCGGCCAGATCGTTGCTATCAGCCCTCACCTCAGATCGCGCGTCTGTCCGGCAGCCTAGAGGCGGCGGCGAGGACAATTCGAAGCCGGCGTTGCCCCGGAGGGGTGAGCCCGCGCCGGATCATGCACGGTGACCCACCGCGCACTCCTTGAACCCGGGGGCCGCCCGTTCTGCGGTTGGCGCGGTCGTGGACCCGTACGGAATGGGAAGCCGTCACGTCAGACGCATGCGTTGCCAATTTCGGAAGACGAAGCGGTGCACCGACTTCAGGCCCACCCAGAGGGCCGGCGCCAGCACAGGGGCAAAGCCGCGGCGCACTGAGACCGTGGTTGTGCGGGTTATGCGGGTGCCGGTGGGTTCGGGGGTCAGCTCGAAGACGTCGCCCAGGCTGTTGACGAAATGGTGGAAGCAGAGGTTGGTCTCTTCCATGTGGAACGCGAGCCGGGCCGGCGGTTCCCAGACCGTGATGCGCTGGCGCACTGTGCCCTGTTCGGAGACGCACTGACGGGCGGCGCCAACCTCGCCGGGGCCGTCGGGCAAGCGGCACTCGGTGGGGCGTGGGGTGCCGAGGCAGAAGACCGGGCAGCGCGGGGTCAGCTCGACGCGTGAGTCGCACAGCGCCGGCCACAGTTGCTCGGGGGTGTGCGGCACGCTCCACTCGGTGCGGACGATCATTGGCCGACTGTACGGCGGAACACGGGTGTAACGGGGGGCGCCTAGTCTCGCGCCATGGAGGCGGCGGATCTGCGGGTGCGGTCGCTCGGTGCTGGGCGGATCGGGTCGCCGCTGGGTGGGCTTGTCGGGCGGCGCGGCACCACTGAGCACTACGTCGACGAGAACGACCGCGTGCTCTTCGACGACACCCTGGACATGCTCGCCGCCCGGGAGGGGGAACCGCCCTCGTTCGAGCCGGGTGGGCCGCGCCGGCAGATCTTCTTCGACCCGGCCAAGACGCGCGTCGGGATCGTCACCTGCGGTGGGCTCTGCCCCGGGCTCAACGACGTGATCCGGGGGCTCGTGCTCGAGCTGACCTCCCATTACGGCGTACGGAAAATTGTCGGGTTCCGCAACGGCTATCGGGGCCTGGTCGCGCGGCACGGGCACGACGTGGTCGAGCTGACGCCGGCCGGGGTGGAATACATCAACGAGCAGGGCGGCACGATCCTCGGCACCTCGCGCGGCAACCAGGACCCGGCCGAGATCGTCGACTGCCTCGACCAGCTGGGCGTCAACGTGCTGTTCGTGATCGGCGGCGACGGGTCGATGCGCGGCGCCCAGCGGATCGCCCGGGAGATCGCCGAGCGGGACCGGCGGATCGCCGTGGTCGGGGTGCCGAAGACGATCGACAACGACATCCCGTTCATCGGGCACAGCTTCGGGTTCCAGACGGCGTTCGGCAAGGCCACCGAGTCGATCCGGGCCGCGCACACCGAGGCGACCGCGCAACCGGGCGGGATCGGGCTGGTGCAGCTGATGGGGCGGCACAGCGGGTTCATCGCCTGCTATGCCGCGCTGGCCACCAACGACGCCGACTACGTGCTGATCCCCGAGGTGCCGGCCGACGTCGACGGCTTCCTGCCGCACCTGCGGCGCCGGGTCCGCGAGCGGGGGCACGCGCTGGTCGTGGTGGCCGAGGGCGCCGGGCAGGACTACCTGGCCGCCGGCGGCACCGACGCCTCCGGCAACACCCGGCTCGGCGACTTCGGGATCTATCTGCGGCAGCGCATCCTCGACGACTTCGCGGCCGCCGGCGAGGAGGCCAACCTCAAGTACATCGACCCGAGCTATGTGATCCGCAGTGTGCCCGCCAACCCCTACGACAGCGTCTATTGCCTGCGCCTGGCCCAGGCGGCGGTGCACGCGGCGATGGCCGGGCGCACCGAGATGGTCGTCGGCATGTGGCGCAGCCGGTTCGTGCACGTGCCCATCCCGGTCGCGGTGTCGGCCCGCAACCAGGTCGACCCGGCCGGTGACCTGTGGATGTCGGTGCTGGAGGCCACGGGCCAGCCGCCGTCATTCCGCAACATATTGATGAACGTGGACATATGAACGCGTGAGGGCCAGAGTGGACGCATGGCCAACACGAGTCGGCGTGCGTTTCTGACCGTTTCCGCGGCGGCTGCGGCGGCGCCCCTGATGGCGGGCGAGGCGGTCGGCGCGCCGCCGGGGCCGGAGCTCCGGGCGATTCTGCGGGAGATCGACCCGCGGCGGATCGAGGCCATCGTGCGGAAGCTGGTCTCGTTCGGCACCCGGCACACGCTCTCCGGTCAGGACGACCCGGTGCGTGGCATCGGCGCTGCCCGCGACTGGATCCTCGCGGAGATGCGCGGATATGCCGCAATCTCCGGCGGCCGGATGACGGTCGAAGCGCAGGCGTTCGTGCAGCCCGTCTCGCCGCGCGTCCCGGTTCCCACCACCATCACCAACGTGATCGCGACACTCACGGGGAGCGTCACACCGGCCCGCACGTACGTCGTCACGGGTCACTACGACTCGCGGGTGACCGACGTGATGGACGCGGTGTCCGACGCGCCCGGGGCGGACGACGACGCCTCGGGTGTGGCCGTGATCATGGAGCTGGCGCGCGTGATGGCCCGGCGGCAGCCCGAAGCCACGATCGTCTTCGCGGCCGTGGCCGGCGAGGAGCAGGGCCTCTACGGCTCCGACCACATGGCGCAGGTCTACCGCGACGCCGGCGCCGACATCCAGGCCATGTTCAGCAACGACATCGTCGGCACCGGGGACGCCCACGACGGCACCCGCCCCGCCAACCGGACCGTGCGGCTGTTCGTCGAGGGGGTGCCCACTTCGGAGACGGCGGCCGAGGCGAACACCCGCAAGAGCGTCGGCGGCGAGAACGACGGCCCGTCGCGGCAGCTGGGCCGGTTCGTCAAGCAGGTCGAACCGGACGGCACGGACGTGCGGGTGATCTGGCGGCGCGACCGCTACCTGCGCGGCAGCGACCACATCTCGTTCCTGCTGCGGGGCTATCCGGCGGCCCGGTTCACCGAGCCGCGTGAGAACTTCGCCCACGAGCACCAGGACGTCCGGGTCGAGAACGGCGTGCAGTACGGCGACCTGATCGAGTTCTGCGACTTCGACTACATCGCGCGGGTGGCCCGGGTCAACGCGGCCGTGCTGTGGTCGCTGTCCGAGGCGCCGGGCACGCCGCGGGGCGTGGTCATCGACACCACGCAGCTCACCAATTCCACGACGCTGCGCTGGGAACTGGGCACCGAACCCGACCTGGCCGGCTACGAGGTCGTCTGGCGCGAGACCACGGCCCCGGACTGGGAGCATTCGCGCGCGGTCGGCAAGGTGACGACGGTGACGATCGACCTCTCCAAGGACAACGTGTTCTTCGGCGTACGGGCGGTGGACGCCGACGGTCATCGCAGTCCGGTCGCCGCTCCTCGCCCGTCCAGCTGATTTCGCCGTCCCGACAGTGGAGGCCCCTCGGTGGCCTCCCGGTGACACGATGTTGACCATGACGCTCGATCACACGGTCCGCCTGCGCTTCGGGGACAAGTCCCGGGCCATGGCGACCCACACCAACCTTTCCGCCGTACGCCTCGACGGGCCCGTGCTGTGGATCGCGGGTGACGAGACCGCGACCGTGGAGCGTCTGGTCGCCGACAACCCCTCGGCGCCCACCGAGTTCGGTGACGAGACCACGTACCGGCTGGGTGACTTCATCAGCCTGCCCGGCACCGACATCGAGGAGGAGGCCGACGTCGAGGGGCTGGCCCGCACCGGCCACTTCCTGTGGGCGATCGGCTCGCACAGCCTGCGCCGCAAACAGATCAAGGACCGGCACGAGGGTGAGAAGGCGCTCAAGCGGCTGGCGCGGATCGAGGGGCAGGAGAACCGGCAGATTCTCGTACGGCTCCCGATCGCCGACGTGGATGGGCTGCCCACGCCCGTACGGGAAATCGAAGTCGACGGCGAGAGGCACTACGCGGCGGCTCTGGGCGGCAAGGACGACCTGCGTCAGCTGCTGCGCAAGGACGACCACCTGGCGCCGTTCCTGCCGATCCCGGGCAAGGACAACGGGCTCGACATCGAGGGCATCGCGGTCAGTGGCGACCGGGTCTACCTGGGCCTGCGCGGGCCCGTGCTGCGGGGCTGGGCCTTCGTGCTGGAACTGCGCCCCTACATCGACCCGGACGAGCCCGACCGCCTGCGGCTGCACGAGTTCGACGACGGCTTCACCTATCGCAAACACGTGCTCGAGCTCGACGGTCTCGGCGTGCGCGACCTGTGCCCCGACGGCGACGACCTGCTGATCCTGGCCGGCCCGACGATGGACCTGGACGGGCCGGTGCGCGTCTACCGCTGGCACGGCGCGTGCCGCTCCGAGCAGCCGACGATCGTGCGGGGCGACCTGATCACCCGGGACCTCGAACTGACCTTCGGCGAGGGCGACGACCACGCCGAAGGCCTGAGCAACTACGGCGACGGCCGCCTGCTGGTGGTCTACGACAGCCCGGCTGCCGTGCGCCTCACCGAGGACGACGCCGTCATCGCCGACGTGGTGCGGCTGCCTCAAGATCGCGGAATTGAGGCGACAGCCCGGCCATCCGGGAACTAGTCTCCGCCGGATGCACATCACCTGGCGGCCCCTCGCCCGCGGCGACGCGAAGACCTCGGCCGATCTGCTCAACGCCATGGAGGCGGTCGACCAGATCGGGGAGTACTACGACGAGGAGGACACCCTCCAGGAGCTGGTCGACCCCTACACCGATCTGCAACGCGGCAGCCTGGCCGCCTTCGACGGTGACGTGATGGCCGGCTTCATGAAGACCAGGTATCAGCCGACCGGGGAGGACATCCAGCGGGTCGTCATGGACGGCGGGGTGGCCCCCGCCTATCGGCGCCAGGGCCTCGGCGCCACGCTGGTAAAAGCCGGAGTCACGGCGGCGAAGGAGCAGCACGCGCGGCACGGGTCGACGCTGAAGCTGGCCATCGACATCCACAAGCCCGAGAGCATGGCCGGCCTGCCGGAGCTCATGGAGTCTCAGGGTTTTGTGCCGGTCGGCTGTTACCAGCACATGCAGCACCCGCTCGGCGACCAGATCCGGGACGTCCCGGTCCCGGCCGGGCTCCGCGTCGAGCCGTGGTCGGAGCGGAACGACGAGGAGTTCCGCCTGATCCGCAACGAGGCGTTCGCGGACGACCGGCTCCGGTCGCCGATGACGGCGGACTCCTGGAAGAGCAAAATCATCAACCAGACGTTCCGGCCCACGGTCAGCTTCCTGCTCCGCGACGAGGCGAGCGGGGCTCCCGCCGGCATGCTGGTGACGATGTCGTGGGATGCCGACACGGCGGCCACCGGCATCCGCGACGCGCGTTTCATGCTCATCGCGACCCAGCCCGCCTACCGCAAGCGCGGCGTCGCCGGTGCCCTGATCGGGCAGGCGTTGCGAACCGCGGCCGACGAGGGCTACGACCGGGCCCTCGTGGAGGCGGACTCGGAGAACGCCTTCGGCGCGGTCCGGCTCTATGAGAAAGCCGGATTCACGCCGAAGCTTCGCTTCGTGAACTGGACCCTCGAGATCTGACCCCTTCCCTAGCAGTCACGGGCTGACCGACCCTACAGATCCGACTTTTCCCTTGCCGCCCATCTTGCAAAGGGTGGAGATCGCCCGGCGACGAGCCCGCGTGCCTACGTGAGCCGCACGCCTTCATCGGCCACCATGGTCGGGGTGACAAATCCGGCAGACGCAACCTTGGCGCCGCGTGTGTTCGTGTCCTACTCGTGGGATTCCCCCCAGCACAGCGCCTGGGTGCTGAAACTCGCAACTCGGCTACGCCATAACGGTGTGGATGTCATCCTCGACCGCTGGAACGCTCGTCTGGGTACGAACCTCCCGTTGTTCATGGAGGAAGGCATCAGGGACGCCGATCGCATCCTGGTCATCGTGACCGACACCTATACCCGGAAGGCGTACGAGGGCAGAGGTGGTGTCGCCTACGAACGTCGAATGCTTACGGCCGAACTTATGGACAGGCTGGATGAGGACCGTATCCTGCCCGTTCTGCGTGACAACCCGGACCGCCGGATTCCGATGTTCCTGGGCAACCCGGTCTACCTCGATTTCCGACGCGACGAGAACTATGAGGCGGAGTACATCAAGCTGCTGCACAACCTGCACGGTCAGGAGATCCTGCCGGTTCCGCCGATCGGACCGAACCCGCTCCAAGTCGTTTCACCCGACCGCATCGCTCGGACGCTGCGGCACGACCCCGCCCGTTACGTCAGCCCAGACGTCCACGGCACGGAGACGTTCGACTTTTCCAACAACGACGGCGAGTACGAACTCGGCTCCGGTGCCATGACGTTTACGCTCCGCGTCGGCGAAGCCGGTCGAGGCGTCGTACACGTATACAACAATCCGGCCGACATTGAGACGATCGCCTCGGCCTCCGGAGTCACGGATGTAACCGAGGTGAGCGACGCGAGCGCCTATGACGGCTCCTCACGGGTTCGAACGGTTCGCGAGGGCGACGCGGTGGTTTTGTGTAACAGCAACGGCTATTGGGCAGTCGTCTGCATCGACCAAGTCCACACCCGAGGCAGCAGCCCGGACGGACACCCCTCATTGACCTTCCGGTTCGCCATCCAGCCGGATCACACGGCCAACTTCTCCCAGCTCCGGCAGGCGAATTGACGGTCTCATACGGTGATGAGGAATAGCCGGTTCTCGTCCCCCGTTCAGTGCAACCCAGGAGCCGCCGGACCAAGTCAGCTTCGTCGCAGCCCGGGATCTCATTCCTGGGCGGCCAGCAAGGTCACGGGTGGGCGGCGGGTGGCCGACCATGACGTGATCAGGCTGGTCAGGCCGGTGACGGTCAGCGCCACCGCGGCCACCCCGGCGATCAGGGGCCATGACAGGTCGAGGGTCGCGGCGCCGGTCACGGCGCTCGTCGTGGCCAGGGCCGCGATCAGGGCGGCCGACGCCGCGACCACGCCCAGCAGCAGAGCCGCGCCGGTGACGGCGAACGTCTCGAGCAGGGCCACCCGCACGACCTGGCCGCGGGTCAGGCCGGTCACCCGCGCCTCGGCGAACTCGCGACGACGGGTCGCCGCGCCGATGACCGCCGAGTTGACGACGCCGAGGAGCGCGTAGAGCCCGCCCAGGCCCAGCACGATCAGCATGATCTTCTCGTTGGTGGAGTTGCGGGCGTCGGCGTCGGCCCGCAGCCAGTCGTCGAGGCTCGACACCGGGCCGGAGCGGGCCAGCGCGGCTCTCACGGCGGCGGGGTCGGCCCCCGGCTTGAGCGCGACGAACGACCGGGCCTGGGCTCCGGCCAGCTGAGCCTCGGGCACCAGACCCGGTGGCAGCAGCAGGTTGGCGCCGCCGCTCATCGTGGCCGGCACCGAAGCCACCACCGGCAGGTCGCCGAGGTCGCCCTCGGGCAGCCGCAGCCGGACGGTTCCGCTCTTCGGCACGTCACCGCCGGGACCGGCCGCCACCGCCCGCCCGCTCAGGCGCACGGGCGTGCCGTGGATCGCCGAGTACGCGGCCGGGTCGACCACCAGCGCGGACACCGCCTCGGTCTCCCGATCTTCGCCCTGCCCGGTCGTGACCTCGCCGGGCAGCGAGAGCTCGGTCGAGACCGTGGCCACGCCCGGCACGTCCGCGATCGGGCCGCGGCCCTCGACCACGAAGTCGGCGTGGGTCGACCGGGCGACCTCGTCGATCCCGCTGGTCGTGAACGACGACCCGGCGCCGGTGTTGCCGACCACGAGCGCGACCAGCACGATCAGCGGCGCCGCGACCGAGGCCGACCGGCGGCGCGCGTCGCGCAGGTTGGCCCGGGCCAGCGAGCCCAGCACCCCGCCCCCGAACGGCATCAGCCGGGCGAACAGCGGCACCAGCAGCGGCGCGAACGCCACCACGGCCACCGAGGCCGGCATCGCCACGTTCAGCGCCATGGCCTGACCGCCCGCCGGGCCGCCGTGCGGCGCCACGATGACCAGGGCCAGCGCGCCGCCGAAGAACAGCAGCCCGGCGATCCAGCGCCCGGCGGTCATCACTCGGGCCGCCGCCCCGGTCTCGCGCAGCGCTTCCAGCGGCCGCACCCGGGCCGCCCGCCGCGCCGCGACCAGCACGCCGGAGATCGCGAGCAGCAGACCGGTGCCCAGTGAGACACCGAGGATCCACATGCGCCACTGGCCGGTGAACCCGTCGGGCACGAACTCGAAGCGCCGCATCAGCCACGCCTGGAGCTTCATCACTTCGAGCCCGGCCGGGACGCCGAGACCGGCCCCGGCGACGCCCAGCAGCAGCGCCTCGCCCAGCAGCAGGCGCCGGACCTGACCGCGGCTGCCACCGACCAGGCGCAGCAGGGCGAGGTCGCGACGGCGCTGGTCGACGGTGAACGCGAACGTCGAGCTGATGATGAACCCGGCCAGGAAGACCGCCCCGCCGAGCACCACGCCCAGCATCGACACCGCGGCGGTGGTGCCGTCGGAGAACTCCATGCGCTCGGCCGCGCTCAGGCCGGGCGGCGGGTCGAAGGTGGCCGCCGTGATCAGCAGCAGCAGTGAGGACTGCACGAGGGCCACCCCGAGGGCGACCGAGAGCAGCGCGCCCACGAAGAGGGTCCAGCGATCGGCCAGGCCGGCCCGGCTCATCCGCAACATCTCAGCGCTCCCAACTGGCGAGCCGGTCGGCGACCTGACGGGCGTCAGCGCCGGCGACGCGGTCGACCACCCGGCCGTCGCGCAGGAAGACCACGGCGTCGGCGCGGGCGGCGGCGCCCGGGTCGTGCGTGACCATGACGATGCTCTGGCCGGCGTCGGCCATCGCGCGCATCAGGTCGAGGACGGTGCGGGCGGCGGTGGAGTCGAGCGCGCCGGTCGGCTCGTCGGCGAAGAGCACCTCGGGCCGGGTCACCATGGCCCGGGCGATCGCCACCCGCTGCTGCTGGCCGCCGGAGAGCTCACGCGGCCGGTGCCGGGCCCGGTCGGCCAGCCCGACCGCGTCGAGGGTGGCGCGCACGACCCGGCGGGACGGCCGCCGGCCGGCCAGCCGCAGGGGCAGCGCCACGTTCTGCTCGGCGCTCAGCGCGCCGATGAGGTTGAAGTTCTGGAACACGAACCCGATGCGGCTGCGGCGCAGCGCGGTCAGGTCGGCGTCGCCGGCCGCGGTGATGTCGGTGTCGCCGAGCAGCACCCGGCCGGTGTCGACCCGTTCCAGCCCGGCCGCGCAGTGCAGCAGTGTGGACTTGCCGGAACCGGACGGTCCCATCACCGCCGTCCAGCCGCCCCGGGGAAAGGTCAGGGTCACGTCGTCAACGGCGTGAACAGCGGCCGGTCCGCGGCCGAACACCCTGCTCACGCCGGTCATCGTCAGCGTCGTCATACCCTGAAACGCTAGGCAGAACGAGGGGCGAAGTCGCTACGGCCACCCACCGGATCCGAGTAGTGCTAGGCCTACCACCCGCCCCGGTTTGAGCACCGCTACTCAGGTCCGCACCCACCGCCGGTTCATAGGTTGTGGGACATGTCGAAGCGACGGAAATGGGCCTGGACAGCGGGAATTCTGGCGGCGGCGGTGGCCGCGGCGGCCGTCACCACGGCGGTGGTGAGCGACCCGCTGAAGCTGCCGGGCAGCCACAAGGTCGAGGTGTACGCGCAGGACGACGCGATCTCCGGCGAGGCCCCCGAGGAGCCCGGATTCCTGGGCCGCACCCTGGGCATGTGCGACGCCGACACCTACTACGCGCAGGACGGCGACCGGAAGCTGTGCATCGTGCTCAGCGGTCCGCTGGGCGAGGTCGAGGCGTCCCGCAAGGACGGCCGGGTCACGGTCGAGCCCGCCGAGGTGGCCAAGCTCAAGGCGATGACCGGGCCCGGAACCACCACCCTGGTGCTGATGGGCAGCGGCCCGGCGGCCCTGATCCCGGTGGCCGGCCTGGCCGAGGGGCAGGCGGTCAACGTACGGGCGCTCAGTTAGACGTTCCGTCCGAGCGCCGGACCGAGGTGGTTGGCCATGTCGGTGAGGATCTGCACGTAGTCGGCGTGCTCGAGGCTGAACGGCAGCGCGAACGCCACCTCGTCGACCTCACGGAACGCGGCGTGGGCCTGGAGCTGCTCGGCGATCTCGGCCGAGGAGCCGACGTAGTCACGCGAGAAGAGCAGACGGGCCGGGCCCTGCGGTTGGCTGGTTCGGGGGGTGCGCTTCTCGACGTACGCGGAATAGCGGGCCTTCTGCTCCGAGGTCGCGGAGTCGGTGGGATCACGACCAGGCCCTGGGACACCCGGGCCTGGTCGCCCGCCGGGTGATGCTCGCGGAACGTGCGGATGTGCGACAGCTGGATCTCGGCGAAGTCTTCCGACTCCTCGGCCTTGACCACGCTGCTGGTCAGGAAGTTCATGCCGTGCTCGCCGGCCCACTGCGCCGACCGGAGGCTGGCCCCGCCGTACCACATGCGCTCGCCGAGCCCGGCCGCGTGCGGCTCGACCCGGTTGGAGAAGACTTCGACCACACCCTGGGCGCCGCTGAAGTCGGTGGCCTGCTCGCCGCGCACGAACCCGAGCAGCCGCTCGACCCGGCGATAGCTGAAGTCCTCGATGTCGGCGGTGTCGGGGTAGAGCGCCTCCTGGACGGTGTCCCAGTTCATCGGCGGTCCGACGCTGACCCCGGGGTTGAGCCGCCCGCCGGAGAGAATGTCGACGGTCGCCAGATCTTCGGCCAGCCGCAACGGATTCTCCCACCCGAGCGGAATGACGGCGGTGCCGAGTTCGATCCGTTCCGTACGCTGCGAGGCCGCGGCCAGCACGGCAATGGGCGACGAGATGCCGTACTGCAGATGCCGGTGCCGCACCCACGCACTGTCGAAGCCCAGATCCTCGCCCAGCTTGATGATGTCGAGCGTCGACTCGTGCCCGGGCCTCGGGTCGTCCCCGTCGAACAGCCCGATCGTCAGAAAGCCCATCTTGCGCAGCGGTCGCGACGTCACGGGCCCAGCTTTCCATAGATCACCCACCTGCCGGAGGTGACTTGGGTCGCGGCCGCGTCAGATCATTTCGTACGGGTCCACGACCGCGACAACCGCAGAAACGGCGGCCCCCGGGTTCAAGGAGTGCGCGTTTGGTCACCGTGCATGATCCGGCGCGGGCTCACAGCCTGTCCCGGTCGCGGAGGTCGTCGAAGGACGCGATCAGCGCGTCAGCGCCTCCTGCACCGTTGTCTCCTGGCGGCCCAGGAACACCGGGTCGCGGCGGGTGATCACGTCGGCTACGGCCTTGACGACGGCGCCCCGCTCGCGGACCACCGAGTTGCGCCACGGCTCCTTGTAGATCTTCACCGACTCGTCGCCGACGCCGGTGGCGTTGATGCCCAGCGTGCGGCACAGGGCCACCGCGCGGTCGAGGTGGTAGGTCTGGGTGACGACGATGGCCTCGCGCACGCCGAAGATCTGCTTGGCGCGGACGCAGGAGTCGTACGTGTCGAAGCCCGCGTAGTCGAGGGCGATCTGTGCCGCCGGGACGCCGCGGGCGACCAGGTAGACCTCGGAGTTGCCGGGCTCGTCGTACTCCCAGCGGGAATGGTCGCCCGAGATCAGGATGGCCCGCACCTTGCCCGCGTCGAGCAGGCGCTTGGCGATGTCGAGCCGGGCGGCCAGGAACGGCGAGGGCGAGCCGTCGTCGTAGACCTGCGCGCCCAGCACGATCGCGACCGGCGCGGCGGGCACGTCGGCCTCGCTGTACACGTGCCCGTGGGCCGTGCCCCGCGTCCACAACTCCCCGCCTGCCGACGTGAGCACGCCGAGGGCGACAACGAGTGCTCCCGCTGTCAGCCCCCGGCGAACCCATCGCCGCTGAAACAGCCGCCTGGTGATCCCCACGCGCAGAACGATGCCAGCCGGTGTCAACGTGCGGCGCGGGAGGAGACAGAAGGCGGGGAACCGGAAAGGGTCAGACGATCGTGAACCCCGCCCGCAGCAGGTCGCGCTCGCGGGAGCTCGGGCCGACCAGCAGCTCGAACTCGCCCGGCTCGACGACCCGGCGGCCGTCCGCGGTCACCAGTGAGCAGTCCGCCGCCGGCAGCTCGAGGTCGACCGTGACGCTCTCGCCCGGCGGCACCGAGACCTGCTTGTACGCCTTCAGCTCGCGGCCGGCCCACGTCACCGAGGTGACCAGGTCGCTGATGTAGACCTGCACCGTCTCGAGCGCCGGGCGCGAACCGCTGTTGGTCAGCGTGACCGTGGCCCGCACGGTGTCCGACGCCGCGACCTGCGGCGTGGTGACGGTCAGTTCCCCGTACGAAATCGTGGTGTAGGAAAGCCCCTCACCGAACGCGAAGAGCGGGTCCTGCGTCAGGTCGGCGTAGCGGCTGCCGTGCTGGCCGCGGATGGTGTTGTAGTAGACCGGCTGCTGCCCGACGTGCCGCGCCACCGACAAGGGCAGGCGGCCGCTCGGGTCGATGAGGCCCAGCACCAGTTCGGCGATGGCCCGGCCGCCGCGCATGCCCGGGTTGAAGGCCTGGATGATCGCGGCCGCGTTCAGCGCCGACGGGGGCAGGACGGTCGGCTTCGAGTTGACCAGCACCACGATCATCGGGGTCTTGGTGGCGGCGATCGCGTCGAGCAGGGCGATCTGGCCGCCCTGCAGCTCCAGCGTCGCGGTCGACTTGTGCTCGCCGGTCAGGTTCACCGTGTCGCCGATGACCACCACCGCGAAGTCGGCGCGGACCGCCTTGTCGCGGGCCACGTCGATCATGTGGTGGTCGACCGGGGCGCCCTGCGAGATCGGCGGGCGGGGCTGGCCGTCGGGGTAGGTGTCACCCTCGGGGTCGGACACCAGCCGCTCGATCTCGGCGCCGCGGGCGTGTTCGATCACCCAGCCCTCGGGGGCGACCGCCTTGAAGCCGTCGAGCACGGTCTCGGTCAGCTCGCGCGGGTGGCCGTCGGGCAGCCAGTCGACCTGGCCCGAGTCGCCCGCCCAGTCACCGAGCTGGGCCGAGACGTCGTCGGCGTTGGGGCCGACCACCGCGATGCGGCGGAACTTGTGGGCGGGGTCGATCGGCAGCACGCCGTCGTTCTTGAGCAGCACGAGCGAGCGCCGGGCCACCTCGAGGTTGAGCTCCGCGTGCTCCGCCGCCCCGATCACGGTGTCGATCAGCGTGGGCGAGGGTGCGCGCGGGTCTTCGAACAGGCCCAGTTCGAACTTGAGGCGCAGGATCCGGCGTACGGCGTCGTCGATCTCCTCCTCGGCCAGCAGGCCGCGCTCGACCGCCTCCTGGGCGCCCTCGAAGAAGCCCGGGGTGACCATGACCAGGTCGTTGCCGGCCTTGACGGCCACCGCGGCCGCCTCCGCGTAGTCGGCGCAGACCTTCTGCTCCCAGACCATGCGGCCGACGTTGTCCCAGTCGGTCACCAGCGTGCCGGTGAAGCCCCACTCCTGCTTGAGCACGTCGTTGAGCAGCCACTTGTTGGCCGTGATGGGCACGCCGTCCATCGACTGGTAGCCGAGCATGAAGACCCGGCAGCCCTCCTTGGCGACCCGCTCGAACGGCGGGAGGAACCAGGAGCGCAGCTTGCGCGGGCTGATGTCGGCCTCGCTGGCGTCGCGGCCGCCCTGGGTCTCGGAGTAGCCGGCGAAGTGCTTGGCCGTGGCCAGGATCGCGGTCGGGTCGTCGAGGCCGCCACCCTGGTAGCCGCGGATCATCGCCGAGCCCAGCTCGCCGATGAGGAACGGGTCTTCGCCGAACGTCTCGTCGACCCGGCCCCAGCGCAGGTCACGCGTGATGCACAGGACGGGGGAGAAGGTCCAGTGGATGCCGGTGGCGGCCACCTCGACGGCGGTCACCCGGGCGACCCGCTCGAGCAGGTCGGCGTCCCAGCTGGCGGCCATGCCGAGCTGGGTCGGGAAGATCGTGGCGCCCGGCCAGAACGAGTGGCCGTGGATGCAGTCCTCCGCGGTGAGCAGCGGGATCTGCAGCCGCGTCTTGGCGACCAGATCGATCGCCTCGAGCATCTTGGCCGGCGAGGTGTGCAGGATCGAGCCCGCCAGCTTCTCGCTCACGATCTCCTTCACGTCGCCCCGGGCATCGAGCTGGAGCATCTGCCCGACCTTCTCGGGCAGGGTCATCCTGCTCAGCAGGTCGTCGACCCGCTGGTCGACGGGCAGTGAAGGATCCCGGTACGGGACGTCAGCAGGCACGAGCGCCTCCGGTCGTCATGACCGCGGTGGCACGGTCTGCGAAACACGAACAACCGGGAGTCTTCCAGCCCGGAACCGGTTACGGGAGACCGGTACGGTTCCGGAACTTTTCACTTAGTTGTCAGAATCGCTCTCATCGATGCTCGGGACCTCGATGCCGGCCGCCTCCAGAGCGTCCAGCCGGGCCTCCTGGGCCTCCTTCTCGCGCTCGGCGAGGGCGGCGTATTCCACCAGCACGGACGGGTCGTCGGTGTCTTCGAGGCGGTCGAAGAAGCGCTGGGTGGTGCGGACCGCCTCGGCGTACGCCAGGGCGGTCTCTCGGAGGGCAATGATCGTCTTGTCAGCCATGCGTGAAGTCATATCACCACGGCAGGCTCCCGGCGCGGTCGAAGAAGCCGCCGGTCGGGCCGTCGGGGCCGATCTGGGCCAGCCGGACGACGGCCTCGGCGCCCTCCTGCACCGTCTGGGTGCCCTGGTGCCGGTTGAAGTCGGTGGCGGTGAACCCCGGGTCGATGCAGTTGACCCGGAAGCGCGGCAGACCCTTCGCATACTGCACCGTGGCCATGTTCACGCCGGCCTTGGCCGCGCCGTAGGCCAGCGGAATGATCTGCGAGGCGATCGACTCCGGGTCGGTCGCCAGGTGGAGCGACCCGAGGCCGCTGCTCACGTTGACGATGACCGGGCGGTCCGACTTCTCCAGCAGCGGCAGGAACGCGTGCGTGACCCGGATCACGCCGAACAGGTTGGTCTCGAACATCGGCCGGACCAGATCCGGGGTCACCGCCTCGACCGGGTCCAGCGGCCCGGGCACGCCCGCGTTGTTGACGAGCACGTCGAGCGCGCCGACGGTGGCGACGGCGGCCGCCACCGAGGCGTCGTCGGTCACGTCCAGCTGCACAAAACGCCCGCCCAGCTCCCGGGCGGCGGCCTCGCCCCGCTCACGGTCGCGGGCGGCCATCCAGACGTCGTGGCCCGCGGCCAGCAACTGCTTGGCCGTCTCGAAGCCGATTCCCTTGTTGGCGCCGGTGATCAATGTCGTGGTCATGGATCGACTGTGCGGCGGCCCGCGGTGGCGCAGAAGGCACTGCCAGTACCAGGTAAAAGCGGGCGGGGCGGGTCAGAGTGGGGAGATGACAACCGAGTTCGCGCGGGCCGTCCGGCGCTTCCGGGAAAGGCTCACCCCGGCCGAGGCCGGCCTGATGGCGGGCGGCCGCCGCCGCTCGCCCGGCCTGCGCCGCGAGGAGCTGGGGCGCCTGGCCGGCATCTCGGTCGACTATGTCAACCGCCTCGAACAGGGCCGGGCCACCGCGCCGTCGCCGCAGGTGGTGGAGGCCCTGTGCCGGGCCTTGCGGCTCGACGCGGCCGAACGCGAGAACCTGTTCGAGCTGGCCGGCCTGCGGGCGCCCGGCCGCGGCACGGTCCCGGGTCACCTCACGCCCGGGGTGCAACGCCTGCTCGACCGCCTCTCGGGGACGCCGGTGGCCGTCTTCGACGCCGCCTGGAACCTGCTCGTCGCCAACGACCTGTGGCTGGCCCTGGCCGGCGGGCCGCCCGACCGCAACGTCGCCCGGGTGCACTTCCTGGGCGACGTCGCGGTGCGGGTGCACCACACGGCCGAAGACCTCGCCGCCTTCGAGGCGGCCACGGTCGCCGACCTGCGCGCCGCCGCCGCGAGATACCCGGCCGACGCCGGCCTGCGCGACCTGATCGCCGAGCTGCGCGCGGCCAGCCCCACGTTCGCCGCCCTGTGGGACTGCGCCCCCGCCGGCACCCACGCGTCGAGCCGCAAGACGGTCGTGCACCCGCAGGTGGGCGCGATGGAGCTCGACTGCGACGTGCTCACCGTGCCCGGCAGCGACGTGCGGATCGTCGCCTACACGGCCGCTCCCGACTCCGAGGCCGCCTCGCGCCTCGCCCTCCTGGAGGTGCTCGGCGTCTCGGCCTGAGCGCGGAGCGCGGCGAGATCCCAGACGGTGATCCGCCCGTAGCGGGTGGAGACCACCCGTGCGTCGCGCAGCTCGCGCAGAGCCTGGTGGATCGACGCGTCGGCGACCCCGCAGAGCGACGCCAGTTCCGGCTGGGTCAGCCGGACCCCGACCTCGACGGCGCTCTCCCCGAGCCGGCGGCCGTGCACCTCGGCCAGCTCGGTCAGGACGCGGGCGAGACGCGTCCGAACCGGGTAGGCCGAGAAGTCGACGCAGCGCCGGTTCGACCGGTGCAGCCGGTCGCAGGCCACGGCGGCCAGGGCTACCGCGGCGTCGGCGTGGGCGGTCAGGAACGGCGCGAACTCGCGGTTGGCGATGACCCGGACGACGCCCGGGCCGGCCATGGTGACGGTGGCGCAGCGCGGTGACCCGCTCAGCGCCGACATCTCGCCGATCAGGTCGCCCTCGACCCGGATGGACAGGAGCACGGTGGGTCCGCCGGTCACCTTGGCCACCCCGTGCCGGACGATCACCACGTACGACTCGCGGGCGCCCTCCCGCATCAGGACGTGACCCGCCGGCGCCGGCTGCTCGACGCCCAGCGCGAGAAGTGCGGCCGCGGTCGGCCCGTTGAGCCGGGCCAGCAGCGTTCCGGGGGCGGTCAGAGAGGATGCGTCGAAGTTCCCCATGCTTCGAGGACACCGGATCCGCGCCGGAGCGACCAGATGAAAGTGCGGTTTTGTGACGCGGCGGACGCGGAGAGGCAACTCGCGGAGGAAGGGTGTTGTCGGCGGCGAGTGCGGGTTGATACGGTCTTCTGCATAGTCATGCGGAGGTTGGTATGGGAATTCGTGTCGCGGTTGCGGGGGCCAGTGGTTATGCGGGGGGTGAGCTGCTGCGTCTGCTCGCGGGGCATCCCGAGTTCGACCTCGTGGCCGCCACGGCGCATTCGCAGGCCGGGGCGCACGTCACCGCCGTACACCCGCAACTGGCCGGTCTCGACCTCACGCTGAGCGCGACCGACGCGGCGAGCCTGAGCGACGCCGACCTGGTGTTTCTCGCCCTGCCGCACGGGCAGTCGGCGGCCGTGGCGGCCCAGCTCCCCGAGTCGGTGAAGATCGTCGACCTGGGGGCCGACTTCCGCCTGCGCGACGCGGCGCTCTGGGAGCGGTATTACGGGGGTGCCCACGCCGGCACGTGGACCTACGGTCTGCCCGAGCTTCCCGGCCGGCGCGAGCTGATCAAGGCGTCCGACCGGGTCGCGAACACGGGTTGTTATGCGGCCACCATCACCCTCGCGCTGGCGCCTCTGATCGCGGCCGGGCTTGCTGACCCGGCCGACGTGGTCGTGGTGGCCAGCTCCGGCACGTCCGGCGCCGGCCGCAGCGCGAAGGTGAACCTGCTGGCCAGCGAGGTCATGGGTGACCTCTCGCCCTACAAGGTGGGCGCCCACCAGCATGTCCCCGAGATCAAGCAGGCCACCGGGGCGACGTCGCTGTCGATGACCCCGGTGCTGGCGCCGATGCCGCGCGGCATCCTGGCCACCGTCACGGCCCGTCGCCTGACCGGCGGTGACCCGCGCGAGGTTCTGGCCGCCGCCTATGCGGACGAGCCCTTCGTCCATGTCCTCCCGGAGGGCTCCTGGCCGCACACGGCCGCGACCTCGGGGTCCAACTCGTGCCATCTGCAGGCCACGGTCGACGTCGACTCCGGCCGCCTCATCGTCGTCAGCGCGCTCGACAACCTCGGCAAGGGCGCGGCCGGCCAGGCCGTGCAGTGCGCAAATCTCATGTCCGGCCTGCCCGAGACGATGGGCCTGTCCGTGTTCGGAGTCGCACCGTGACCGTTACCCACCCCAAGGGCTTCCGGGCCTCCGGCGTCGCCGCCGGTCTCAAGCCCACCGGCAACCTCGACGTCGCCCTGGTCGTCAACGACGGCCCCGACTTCACCGCCGCGGGCGTCTTCACCGGCAACCGGGTCAAGGCCGCGCCCGTGCTCTGGAGCCAGCAGGTGCTCAAGGGCGGCATCGTGCGGGCCGTCGTGCTCAACTCCGGCGGCGCCAACGCGTGCACCGGCAGCCAGGGCTTCCGCGACACCCACGCCACCGCCGAGCACACCGCAGCCGTGCTCCGCGGCGGCCCCAAGCCCCAGCTGATCGGGGCCGGTGACGTCGCGGTCTGCTCGACCGGCCTGATCGGCGAGCTGCTGCCGATGGACAAGCTGCTGCCCGGCGTCAGCAATGCGGCGAAGGCGCTGGACAACGACGGTGGCGCCAGGGCCGCTGAGGCGATCATGACGACCGACACCGTCGCCAAGAACGCTGTCGTCCAAGGCGAGGGCTGGTCGGTCGGCGGCATGGCCAAGGGCGCCGGCATGCTCGCCCCGGCCCTGGCCACCATGCTCGTCGTGATCACCACCGACGCCAGCGCCGACAACGAGGTGCTCGACGCGGCCCTGCGCGAGGCGACCCGGCTGACCTTCGACCGGATCGACGCCGACGGCTGCATGTCGACCAACGACACCGTGCTGCTGCTGGCCAGCGGCGCCTCCGACGTGCAGCCCACGCCCGAAGAGCTGACCGCGGCGGTCACCGAGGTCTGCCACGACCTGGCCCAGCAGCTGATCGCCGACGCCGAGGGCGCCACCAAACACGTCGCGATCGAGGTCAAGGGCGCGGCCAGCGAGGCCGACGCGGTCGAGGTGGGCCGCACGGTGGCCGGCAACAACCTGGTCAAGACGGCGCTGTTCGGCAACGACCCGAACTGGGGGCGCATCCTGGCCGCGGTCGGGACCACCCAGGCGCGCTTCGAGCCCGACCGGGTCGACGTGGCGATCAACGACGTGTGGATCTGCAAGGGCGGGGCGGCCGCGGAAGACCGGTCCAAGGTCGATCTCTCCGGGCGCGACGTGACGATCACGATCAACCTGCGCGAGGGCGAGATGGAAGCGACGATCTGGACCACCGACCTGTCGCACGCCTACGTGCACGAAAACTCGGCGTACTCCTCGTGAGCACGGAGAAGCTGAGCACGGAGAAAGCGGAAGTTCTCGTCGAAGCCCTCCCGTGGCTGGAGAAGTTCCACGGCGCCACCATCGTGATCAAGTACGGCGGCAACGCCATGATCAATCCCGAGCTGCAGCAGGCCTTTGCGGCCGACATGGCGTTCCTGCGCTACGCGGGAATCAAGCCGGTCGTCGTGCACGGCGGCGGTCCCCAGATCAGCCGGATGCTCGACCGCTTCGGCATCGAGAGCGAGTTCCGCGGCGGCCTGCGGGTCACCACCCCCGAGGCGATGGAGGTCGTCCGGATGGTGCTGACCGGCCAGGTCGGCCGTGAGCTGGTCGGGCTGATCAACCGCCACGGCCCGCTCGCCGTCGGGCTCTCCGGTGAAGACGCCCACCTGTTCACCGCCGTACGGCGCGGGGCCCTGATCGACGGCGAAGAGGTCGACATCGGCCTGGTCGGCGACGTCGACCGCGTCGACACCTCGGCCGTGACCGACCTCATCGCGGCCGGCCGCATCCCGGTCATCGCCAGCGTCGCGCCCGACGCCGAGGGCGTGGTGCACAACGTGAACGCCGACACCGCCGCCGCCGCGCTGGCCGAGGCGCTGGGCGCTCAGAAGCTGGTCGTGCTCACCGACGTGCCCGGCCTCTACACCGACTGGCCCGACACGTCGTCGCTGGTCAGCGAGATCGACGCCGACGCCCTGGCCATGCTGCTGCCCCGGCTCGAGTCGGGCATGGTCCCCAAGATGGAGGCCTGCCTGCGAGCCGTCCGCGGTGGCGTCCCGGCGGCGCACGTCATCGACGGCCGCGTCGCCCACTCGACTCTGCTCGAAGTTTTCACCCCGGAAGGAATAGGAACGATGGTGGTCACCCCCCGTCCAACCACCCCGCCGCCACCCAAGAACGGACTAAAGGCATGAGTCCCTCGCTCATCGAGCGCTGGTCCCACGCGGGCATGAACAACTACGGCGCCCCGCAGGCCGCCTTCGTACGCGGCGAGGGCGCGGTGATCACCGACGAGAACGGCAAGCAGTTCGTCGACTTCCTCGGCGGCATCGCGGTGAACGCGCTCGGCCACGCCCACCCGGCCGTGGTCGCCGCCGTCACCCAGCAGGTGCAGCAGCTGGGGCACGTGTCCAACTTCTACGTCGCCGAGCCGCCGGTCGCGCTGGCCGAGCTGCTGCTCGCGCTGGCCGGGCGGTCCGGGCGGGTCGTCTTCACCAACTCGGGCGCCGAGGCCAACGAGGCCGCCTTCAAGATCTCCCGCCTGACCGGCCGCACGCACGTGGTCGCGACCCACGGCGGGTTCCACGGCCGGACCATGGGCGCCTTGGCGTTGACCGGCCAACCGGCCAAATCGGACCCGTTCCGGCCGCTGCCGGGCGAGGTTACACATACGACATTTGGCGATCTGTCCGAATTGCGAGCGGCGGTGACCGCGGAGACGGCCATGGTCATCTTGGAGCCCATCCAGGGTGAGAACGGTGTCGTGGTCCCGCCCGCGGGCTATCTGGCGGGCGCGCGGGAAATTTGCGACAAAGCGGGCGCGCTGCTGGTGCTCGACGAGGTGCAGACGGGCATCGGCCGTACGGGACACTGGTTCCACCACCAGAGCGAAGGCGTCGAGCCCGACCTCATCACCCTGGCCAAGGGCCTCGGCGGCGGCCTGCCGATCGGCGCGTGCGTCGCGTTCGGCCGGGCCGCCGAGCTGTTCACCCCCGGCTCGCACGGCACCACGTTCGGCGGCAACCCGATCTCGTGCGCGGCCGGCCTCGCCGTGATCCGCACGATCGCCGGCGAGGGCCTGCTCGACCACGTCAAGCGGGTCGGCGAGCAGCTGCGCCACGGCATCGAAGGTCTCAACCACCCGCTGATCAAGAACGTACGCGGCGCCGGTCTGCTGCTCGGGATCGTGCTCACCGAGCCCGAGGCCGCCCGCGTCGCCGCCGCCCTGAAGGAGGCCGGGTTCCTCGTGAACGCCCCCCAGCCCGACGTCATCCGGCTCGCCCCGCCGCTGATCATCAGCACCGGGCAGGCCGACGCCCTCATCGAGGCCCTGGCGGGTGCGCTGTGACCACCCGGCATTTCCTGCGCGACGACGACCTGACCCCCGAGGAGCAGAACGCCGTCCTCGACCTGGCCGCCGAGATGAAGGCCGACCGGTTCCGCCACCGGCCGCTGGAGGGCCCGCGTTCGGTCGCGGTCTTCTTCGACAAGGTCAGCCTGCGGACCCGGCTCTCGTTCGAGGCCGGCATCGCCGAGCTGGGCGGTCAGCCGATGATCGTGGACACCCACGCCACCCACTTCGGGCGGGGCGAGACGCTCAGCGACGCCGGCCGGGTGGTGTCCCGTTACGTCTCGGCCATGGTCTTCCGCACCACCGGCGACGAACGGCTCACCGAGCTGGCGTCCGACGTGAACGTCCCGGTGATCAACGCGCTGACCGACGGGTTCCACCCCTGCCAGCTGCTGGCCGACCTGCTGACCATCCGCGAGCGCCTCGGAACGGCCAAGGGCCGCAAGCTCGCGTACGTGGGAGACGCGGCCAACAACATGGCCCACTCCTACCTCCTCGCGGGGGCGACGGCGGGCATGCACGTACGTGTGGCCGCTCCTTCCGGTTTTGATCCGTCCGCGGTCGTGGTGTCGCGCGCGGCCGAGATCGCGGCCTGGACCGGCGGTTCGGTCGAGGTGCTGCGTGACCCGTTCGAGGCGGCCGACGGCGTCGACGTGATCGCCACCGACACGTGGACCTCGATGGGCCAGGAGGACGACGGGCGCGACCGGCTCACCCCGTTCTGGCCCTACCAGGTCAACGCCAAGCTGCTCGGCGCGGCCGCCGAGGGCGCGATAGTGCTGCACTGCCTGCCCGCGCACCGCGGTGAAGAGATCACCGACGACGTCATGGACGGATCGCAGAGTGCCGTCTTCGACCAGGCCGAAAACAGGCTGCACGCCCAGAAGGCGCTGCTGGCCTGGCTCCTGGCGGTGAACGAGGACGCGTCATGACCGCCCCGGCGAAGCGACACGGCCGGAACGAGGACGCGTCATGACCGCCGCGGCGAGGCGGCTCGGCCGGAACGGGGAAGCGTCATGACCGGGCCGGTGACCCGGGCCGGGCGGCACGCGCGGATTGTCGACCTGATCCGCGACCAGGAGATCCGCTCCCAGACCGAGCTGGCTGAGAAGCTGGCCGGCTGGGACGTGGTGGTCACCCAGGCCACCCTCTCGCGTGACCTGGAGGAGCTGGGTGCGGTCAAGGTCAGCGGCTCCTACCTCATCCCCGAGGACGGCAAGCGGCCCCTGCGCGAGACCACCGAGCAGGGCCCGGCGCGACTGCTGCGGCTGCTGCGCGAACTGCTCACCGGCGTCGACTCCAGCGGCAACATCGCCGTGCTGCGCACCCCGCCCGGCGCCGCGCACTTCCTGGCCAGCGCCCTCGACCGGGCCGGGCTGACCGACGTGGTCGGCACCATCGCCGGCGACGACACGATCTTCGTCGTGGCCCGCGAGGTCACCGGGGGCAAGGCGCTGGCGGCCAAGCTCGCCGAGTGGGCCGGCCACCACAGCGACGCGTCCGAGGGGAGCCACCCGTGACCGAGCGCGTCGTGGTGGACGCCCGCGACTTCGGGCTGGCCACCTACGACACCGGCGACACGTTCGACCAGCGGCTGGCCAAGGGATTCGTGCAGCTGTGGGGCCTGCCGTCACGCATGGCGTCGGCCCGCGACCAGCGGCTGGCAGACTGAGCAGCCGGACGGGCAGCCGTCCAGGAAAGAACGACCGGGCCGCCCCCGCGCGGGCCCGCCGAAGGGAAGCAATGACCGAAAAGACTTCGCTGTGGGGTGGCCGGTTCGCCGGTGGTCCCGCCGACGCCCTGGCCCGCCTGTCGGTGAGTGTCCAGTTCGACTGGCGCCTCGCCCCGTACGACATCGCCGGTTCGCGGGCCCACGCCCGGGTGCTGGCGGCGGCCGGGCTGCTCGACCCCGACGAGCTGGGCCAGATGCTGGCCGCCCTCGACGACCTCGAGGCGGCCTGCGCGTCCGGCGAGTTCCGGCCGACCATAGACGACGAGGACGTGCACACCGCCCTCGAGCGCGGCCTGCTGGAACGTCTCGGCGCGCTCGGCGGCAAGCTGCGGGCCGGCCGCTCCCGCAACGACCAGGTCGCCACCGACCTGCGGCTCTACATGCGTGACCACGCCCGCGGGGTGGCGGTGGCGCTGGTCGAGCTGGCCGACGCGCTGACCGAGCAGGCGGCCCGCAACGTGGACACGCCCGCGCCCGGTCTCACCCACGTGCAGCACGCCCAGCCGGTCTCGTTCGGCCACTGGCTGCTCGCGCACGTGCAGCCGCTGCTGCGTGACCTCGACCGGATGAAGGACTGGGACACCCGTACGGCGGTCTCGCCCCTCGGAAGCGGCGCGCTGGCCGGCTCGTCACTGCCGCTCGACCCGGCCGCCGTCGCCAAGGAACTGGGCTTCAAGGCGCCCGCGCCCAACTCGATGGACGCCGTGGCCGACCGCGACTTCGTGGCCGAGTTCCTGTTCATCACGTCGCTCATCGGGGTGCACCTGTCCCGCCTGGGCGAGGAGGTCGTGCTCTGGACGTCGACCGAGTTCGGCTGGGTCGAGCTCGACGACGCGTTCGCGACCGGGTCGTCGATCATGCCGCAGAAGAAGAACGCGGACATCGCCGAACTGGCCCGCGGCAAGAGCGGTCGCCTGATCGGCGGGCTGGTCGCGGTGCTGACCATGCTCAAGGGCCTGCCGCTGACCTACGACCGCGACATGCAGGAGGACAAGGAGCCGGTCTTCGACGCGATCGAGACGCTCGAGCTGCTGCTGCCCGCGCTGGCCGGCATGGTGTCGACCATGACCGTGCGGGTCGACCGTCTCGCCGCGGCCGCGCCGGTCGGTTTCTCGCTGGCCACCGAGGTCGCCGACTGGCTGGTCCGCAAGGGCGTCCCGTTCCGCGACGCCCACGAGATCACCGGCAAGCTGGTCGCGCTCTGCTCGGTGCGCGAGTGCGAGCTGGAAGACCTGACCGACGACGACCTGAAGACGGTCAGCGAGCACCTCGACCCGTCGGTGCGGCAGGTGCTCACGGTCGAGTCGGCCCTCGCCTCCCGCACCACCCCCGGCTCCACCGGCCCCGGCCCGGTCGCCGACCAGCTGGCCCAGGTGCAGCACCACCTCGACACGTGGCGCCAGTGGGCGGTCGAGAAGGTCGTCCCGCGCTAACCGGCACAGACGCGACGAAGGAGCGGCCCGCGTGGTGGGCCGCTCCTTCGCTGTTTTCCGGCCGTCAGCCGACGACCCGGGTCTTCGGGGTGTCGCCGGGGATGCCGCCGGAGTCGTATTCGAACGGCGGTACGGGCGTGGTCCCCATTTCCGAGCCATTTTCCCCGTACGCCGTGACGTGCGCTTCCTCGGCCGGAGGCACCGACGCGGTGGCGGCTCCGGTCGCGTCCAGCGTGAGTTGCACCGGCGCGGCCGTGCCCTGCTGCATCGTCAGCCTGGTGGCGCCGGCCGGTCCCGTGACGATGACCGTGTCGGTGCGGTCGTCGCCGTCCTCGGCGCGCATCCGCCAGGCGATGGGCCGCTCGTCCGCGCCCTCGGCCGGCAGCAGCAGGCGCAGGTCCTGCCGGTAGGCGCCGGCCGCTCCGTGGAACGCGTACGCCAGCACGCCACCTCCCTGGGGGTGCACGGTCAGCAGCGCGGCCGGCTGCCCGTTGACCGTGCCCGTCCAGCGGACGGTGAGCGCCGTCCCGTCGGCGCCGATCCGGGCGTCCTGCAGAGCGGCGTTGGCCCAGCGGGTCAGGGTCTCCAGGTCGAACGGGCGGCCGTTGCGGGCCTTGGCCACGGTGGCCTCGGGGAACTCGTCCAAGCGCTGCTCCGAGTTGCTCGACCAGCCGCCCCCGGCGCCACCCTCGTAGAGGATGTCGGCCCCGTCGGTGACCGTGATCTTGGTTTCGGGCGGCGACTTCACCGCGGGCAGCACCAGCTCGGCCAGCCCGGTTCCGGCCGGCTGCACGTCGGCCGGGTTGTGCTCGACCCGTCCGTCGGGGGTGTAGCGGAAGCCTTCGCTGACCGCGACCGTGGACCCCTGGGGCGCGACCACCACCAGCACGCCCGGGCCGTCGGCGCTGCGCTGCGAATACGTCATCACGGTCTCGCCGCCGTCGCTCCGCCCGCCCTCGGTCATCCGGCTCGCCGGCGACCCGGCCTCACCGTCGTACCAGATCAGCGCCCGATCTTCGAGGAAACCGAAGCGCAGCGGGACCAGCGCGAGCACGAGCCGGCGGTCGCCGACGTCCGCCGCGTACACGAACTGGATCTGGTTGCGGTCGGCGATGCGCCAGGTCTCGCCCGGGTCCTCGACGTCCTTGAACTGCCGGCGCATGTCTTCGAGGAACGCCTTGTCGCCGGCGAGCGAACCGCGGACCGGTCCCTGGTTCAGCACGGCGTTGAAACCGGCGACCGTGATGCCGGGCGCCCAGCCGGGCAGCGGCACCACCCCGGCCTGGACGCCCACGGCCGCGGCGACCACGACGGCCGCGCCGCCGATGCGGGCCCGGCGCTGGTTGCGGTGCCGGCGTTCGCGGCGCTCGAATCCGGTCCACGGGTCGCCGGTGTCACCCAGCATGTCCGCTTCGGCGGCCAGCGCGTCCTTCAGGAGGCTTTCGGTGTTCATGCGCGGGTCCTCTCCAGGGCGGGGGTGATCTGCTCGCGCAGGCGTTCGAGCCCGCGCGAGGCCTGGCTCTTGACGGTGCCGACCGAGCAGCCGAGCGTCTCGGCGATCTCGGTCTCGCCGAGGTCGCCGAAGTAGCGCAGCACCAGCACCGCCCGCATGCGCGGGGGCAGCGTGCGCAGCGCGGCGACGACCTGCTGCCGGTGCTCGACTGATCCGTACGGGTCGGTGATGGGCCCGTCGTTGGTCAGCAGCGGAACCTCGCTGACCCGCCGGCGGCGGCGCCACGACGTCGCGGTGTTCACCATCGCCCGGCGTACGTAGGCGACCGGCGCCTCCATCCGCGAGACGCGCGCCCACTTGCGGTGGGTCTTCTCCAGGGCGGCCTGGACCAGATCCTCGGCGTAGCCACGATCGCCGGTCAGCAGGTAGGCGAGCCGCACGAGCGGTCCCCACTGCTGCTCGACGAAGGCGCGGAAGCCGTCGTCCGCCGGTGTGTGTGATGACATGTTGTGCTCAACGCCGCCCGTCACCCAAAAGGTTGATTCAGCCTAGGCGTGCTCTGCCGTCACTCCGAGGCGCGCGACGGCCATCACATTCCTCTCATATCACCATCAGACGGGCTGGGCCCGGCTAACTTCGAAGGGAGTCGTAACTGTGGGTGAAGAGAGAAAGACAGAACGTTGTTCGAGTGGCTCGTCGTCGCCGGCGGCCTCGCGCTCTGCGCGGTGGTCGCAACGCTGCTGCGCCTCAAGGTCCGCCCCGCGGTCCACTCCGGTTACCACGCCATGCACGCGCGGGTCCGTCCGCATCTTCCGGAACGTCTGCGCCGCCTGACCCGCTGGTGTCTCGACCGGATCGACGGCGCCGCCGCCCGGACCGTGCTGGTGTCCGGCACCGCCGCCGGTCTGGCCTGGTTCGCGGCCAATCTGCTGCACCTGTCCGGCCCGGTGATCGCGGCGATCTCGGCGACCCTGTCGGTGCAGATCAGCTCGCACGCCTCGGTCCGCGAGGGCACGCAACGCCTGATCGCCACCGTCGCCGCGATCGGCGGGGCGGTCGGCGTCTGGCACTTCTTCGGCCTGCACTGGTGGTCGATCGCGGTGATCGCCGGCGGCGGCCTGGCCGCGGGCCGGTTGCTGCGGCTGGGCGACGGCGCGGTCGCGGTGCCGGCGACGTCGCTGGGCATCCTGGTCGCCGGCAGCACACTGACCGAGGCGTTCGTGTGGCAGCGGGTGGCAGCCACCGCCCTCGGCATCGTCGTCGGCGCGATCCTCTCACCGCTGGTCGGCGGGGAGACGCCGATCGAACGGGCCCGCGACCGGCTCGCCCACCTCTCGGCCGAGATCGCGCTGCTGCTCGGCGACCTGGGCGCCGGCGCCCGCGGCGGATACTCCCGCGACGAGGCGGCCGCGTGGCTGGCCCGTTCCCGCGAGCTGGACGAGGACCTGGCCGGCGCGGTCACCGCGGTCGACGACCTGAGCAAGCAGGCCCGCTGGTCGCTGACCACCCCGGTCGCCCGGGTCGTCCCGCTGCAGCAGACGCTGCGGGCCCTGGAACACGGGGTGCACCAGGTGAACTCGGTGGCCCGCTCGATGTTCGACGCGATCGCGACCCCGATGACCGCCGGCGTTCCCGAGCAGATCGGGCACGTGCTCACCACCGCCGCCGAGGCCTTCGCCGCGCACGCCGACCTGGTGTCGGACCCCGACACCGACTCCACCAAGGACGCCGGTCACCTCGACGACCTGCTGGCCAACCTGCGCGAGGCGCCCCGGCGCACGCTACGGACCGTACGCAGCGAGCTCGCCGACACCGGCGTGCTGGTCCTCACCGGCTCGATCATGAACGACGTCGACCGGATGGCCGGCTCACTGGCCCGCTCGGCCCCGGCCCTGACCGTCGGCGAACCCACCCCGGAGCCGGGCATCCCGGCCGTTTCCGAGGTGCTGCCCGCCGTGCGCCGCCTCTGGGAGAAGCGCCGCGACAACACCGCCGCCTGAGTTCCGTCCTCGGCGAGAGTGCTTGCCCGCCGCCTCTGAGAGAAGCCCCGCGAGGCATTAGGTCGTTGGCGGGAGTTGCTTGTCCGCCGTCTCTAAGGGAAGCGGCATGAGGCTTTCCGACCTTGGCGAGAGTGCTTGCCCGCCGCCCCTGCGGGAAGCCCCGCGAGGGCTTCCGTCCTTCATAGACGGTCACGAGATCGTTTCCTGGGCATTTCGGGCGGATTTCCGACTGTCCGATCAGGAGATCCGGTGCACTTGGGTCGTTTGATCGGCTAGGCCGGTCGCCCCACTGTGACGGAGACGTTACGGTGAGAAGGCGCCGGAGTGCGTGGGGCCGGTGGCACAAGTGTGCCGTGAGCTGGGTGCGAAGAAGTTTCTCAAAGGTCCGGGCCATCCGTTGACTCGACCGCGACGAATAGACAAGCAGGAGTACACAGGAACGAGCTTTGGGTGCCTGCCGGACACGAGGGTCCGGGCACGGGTGCTGGCGTCCATCGGCGAGGTGATGTGGTGATCCGGGTTGCGGTGGCCAGAGACGAGGGATATTTCGGCGTCCCCGTCCGTGCCCTGCTCGAGTCGAACCCCGACATGCATTTCATCGGCACGCTCCCGTTCGGCAACGATCTGCCGCAGGTGGCGTCCGAGATGTGGCCCTCCGTGATCGTCATCGACACGGAATACATGGTGAGTCAGGTGCTGCCCGTGGCCAACGCGGTGCGCACGGCCAACCCCTCCTGCGCGTTGCTGCTGCTCTGCGACCCCAACAAGCGGGGCATGCTGCCGCCGCGACATCGGTCCGGTCCGCTCAACTTTCTGCCCAAAGATGCTTCGGCGTCGCTTCTGGCCGATTCCGTACGGCGTCTGGCCGGCGGCGAGCGAGTGGTGTCACCGCGGCTGCAGACGGCTTCCCTGCTGACCGACAAGGGACTGACCACGCGCGAGCTCGAGGTGCTGGGGCTGGCCGCCGAGGGGGAGCCGGTCAAGGAGATCGCCCGCAAGTTGTTCCTCTCCGGCGGAACCGTGCGCAACTACCTGTCGGCCATCATCGCCAAAACGGGCGCCCGCAACCGCCTCGACGCGATCCGGATCGCCCGCAAGGACGGCTGGCTCCGCTGACACGAAAGCCGACCGCGAAACGGGCGGCGGAAAAGGCGGCAGGAGCTGACGTCCAGGGGAACCGGAGCCGCGGTGGGTACCGTTGTTCCGGTGCCTTCCGGTCAGCTCGAGGTTCCCGCGCTCCCGATCCTGATCCCGCTCGGGACGACGATCATGGTCGTGACGGTGGTCGTGCTGCTCCGCCTGCGCGCGCTGGCCCCGGGTCGCCTGATCGCGATGTGGGCCGCCGGCTGGTACGCGGTGGCCGTTCTCGGCGCGACCATGCTCCCGCTCGACATCGCCTGGGGTCCCGAGGCCGGAAGCCCCGAGCTCTACCGGTTCCTGCTGGTCCCGTTCGTCACCATGCGGGTCGACGACTTCCTCCTCAACGTCATCATGCTGGTGCCGCTGGCCGCGGCGCTGCGGGTGGTGGCCGGGGTGCGCGACCGCCGCCGGGTCGTGCTGACCGGCTTCCTGATCAGCCTCACCATCGAGACGACCCAGGGCCTGCTGCTGTTCTTCCTGCACGGCAACCGGTGGGCCGACACCAACGACCTGATCGCCAACACCCTCGGCGCCTGGCTGGGCTGGGTGATCATCCAGGCTCCGGCCGCCGCCCGCGCCCTCGACCGCTGGTCCGTCGCCCGCCGGCCCGAGCCACTGCCGCACCCGTAAGAGCGCCGGCCGAAAAGCCAAAGCACAGAGCACAAAGCACAAAACTCACCCAGCACCCGAGCCGCTGACCCGCTCGTAGAGCTCACCGACCGAAGCCGCCATCCGCCCCGCGTCGTACCGTTCGCCCGCCGACCGAGGCTCGAGCCGCCCACCGGACCGTTCCGAGAGGCAGAGCACCTCGGCCCGCAACGCCCGCGGCAGCGACTCCGGATCGTGCGGGGTGAGCCGCCGCGCCCCCTCGACGGTCCGGTCCTGCAACGGTTCGCAGGCCGCATAGAGCGCCGGCAACCCGGCCGCGATCGCCTCCAGCACGACCAGGCCGAACGTCTCGCGCCCGGGTGAGGCGAACACGTCCATGGCGCAGAGCATCTCGCGCGCGTGCCGCACCGGCCCGGCGAAACGCACCCGGTCGGAGACGCCCTCGATCGCCGCCAGCCGTTCCAGGGCAACGCGGGCCGGGCCGTCGCCGACCAGCAGCAGCACCGCGTCCGGCACCTCGCCGACGGCCCGGATCAGCACGTCGAACCGCTTGCGCGGTTCGAGCCGGCCCAGCCCGCCGATCACCGGCGTGCCCGGCGGGATGCGCAGCCGGGCCCGGGCCGCCGCGCGCAGCCCGGGGTCGAAGCGGAACTCGGCCGGGTCGAGTGCCTTGGGGATCACCGTCAGCCGGTCGTCGGGCATGCCCCAGCGGCGCAGGCGGTCGGCGATCGCCGCCGACACCGCGACGGTGAACCGGCCCCGGGTTCCGGTGCGGTAGGCCAGCGCCGTCCGCCGGCCCTCGTCGAGGTGGTACTCGGTGGCGACCAGGTGGGCGATCCCGGCCAGCCAGGCCGCGAGCCGGCCCTGCACGGTCGCCCGGAACAGGTGGGTGTGCACCACGTCGAAACCGCCGCGCAGGGCCAGGCGGCGCAGCCGGACGATCGTTCCCGGGTCGAGGTCGCGGGTGGCGACCAACTCGTGCACGGCCGTGCCGTCGGCCCGCATCGCCGACAGCGCCGGCCCGGGTGGCGACAGCGTGACCACCTCGCTCCGGTGCGGAAGATGACCGATCAGCAACCGCAGTTGGTGCTCGGCGCCGTCGCCGGCCCGGGCGCTGATGACGTGCAGCACCCGAACGGCCATTTTCCCCTCCCGCTCTTCACATTGTCGGCAATGCGATTGCGCGCCCCCCGAAATGGACGTTCGCAGAGGTTGGAGCATGAATGACAGTCGCAAATGTCATGCGAAACTAGAGAGACATTCATGTTCACGAAATGGCGCTATCCTCGTGATCTGCCTGGCCAGGGCGGGTGTCATGTGAGACGTGAGCCATCCTCACATCGTGCATGACAATTGCCACTGTATTCATCCAGCCCCTCCTGGCACGCTCAGAACTCAGCGAACAACGCAGGCGACGAATCATCAATTCCGCTCCCATGAATCCTTTCCTGGGGCGCATTTTCCTTGCCTGCCGAAGAAAACTTTCCGGGCGTCCGCGCAAGGAGGATTTCATGCAGGTACGCAGTGCGGCGCCGCATGTGGACACGGACGACGCGGGGGGTCGATGGCCCGGCTCGTACCGGACCGGGGCGATCCTGCGCGGCCGGGCGGCCCGGGCCGGCGTCGACGCGCTGGCCCTCGGCCTCGCGCTGCTCATCGCCACCGTGCTGCGGCACGACGGCAACCTGACCGAGTCGCACCCGCTCCGGGTGCTGGCGCTCGCGGCGGTAGCGGCCGTCGTGCACACCGCGGTCGGGTTGCGTTTCGGGCTCTACACGGGCCGGTGGGCGTACGGGTGCTTCGAAGAGATCGCGGCGCTCGCCAAGACCGCGGCCGTCACCACCCCGGTGCTCTTCATCCTGGACACGCTGCTCGGCCGGCTCGTGCCGCGGTCGGCCATCATCGCCTCCGGGCTCATCGCGCTGGTCCTCGCCGCGGGCGTGCGCTACGCCGTACGCCTCGCGCGGGACCAGCGTCTGCGGCCCTCACCCGAGCACGGCAGCCGGGTCGTTGTGATGGGCGCGGGCGAGGGCGCCGAACAGGTCGTGCGGGCCATGCTGCGCAACCCCGACAGCCCGTACGTGCCGGTCGCCCTTCTCGACGACGACCCGGCCAAACGCACCCTGCGCGTGATGGGCGTGCCGGTGGCCGGCACCCGGCACGCGATGGCCCAGGTGGTGAGCCGTTACGAGGCCGACGTCGTGCTGATCGCCATCCCGAGCGCCGGCGCCGACCTCGTCCGCGAGCTGACCGATCTGGCCCGGCCCACGAACGTCGAGATCAAGGTCGTGCCGCCGGTGGTCGAGCTGTTCGGCCGCACGGTCAGCGTCGACGACATCCGCCCGGTCAGCCACGCCGACCTGCTCGGCCGTCGCGAGATCGGGCTCGACCTGCAGGCGATTGCCGGCTACCTCACCGGCAAACGCGTGCTCGTCACCGGCGCCGGCGGCTCGATCGGCTCCGAGCTGTGCCGCCAGCTCGTCCGTTTCGACCCGGCCAGCCTGGTCATGCTCGACCGCGACGAGTCCGGCCTGCACGCCGTGCAGCTCTCGATGGACGGCCGCGGCCTGCTCGACGACCGCAACCTGGTCGTGGCCGACATCCGCGACCAGGAGCGGCTCGACGAGGTGTTCGCCGAGCACCGCCCGCAGGTGGTCTTCCACGCGGCCGCCCTCAAACACCTGCCGCTGCTCGAGATGCACCCCTCCGAGGCCCTCAAGACCAACATCATCGGGACCTACCAGATCCTGCGGACCGCGCTGCGCCACGGCGTCGAGCGGCTGGTGAACATCTCGACCGACAAGGCCGCCGACCCGGGCAGCGTGCTCGGCTATTCCAAGCGCATCACCGAACGGCTCACCGCCGCCGCCGACGAGTCCGGCCCCGGCACCTACTGCAGCGTCCGGTTCGGCAACGTGCTGGGCAGCCGCGGCTCGGTGCTCACCGCGTTCGCGGCCCAGGTCGAGTCGGGCGGCCCGATCACCGTCACCCACCCCGAGGTGTCCCGGTTCTTCATGACCGTCCAGGAGGCCGTCCGCCTGGTCGTGCAGGCGGGCGCCCTCGACAGCGCGGGCGAGGTGCTGGTGCTCGACATGGGTGAACCGGTCCGCATCGCCGACGTCGCGCGCCGCCTGGCCGACGCCGCCGAACGGCACATCTCGATCGTCTACACCGGACTGCGGCCCGGCGAGAAGATGCACGAGAGCCTGTTCGGCGCGCACGAGCCCGACCGCCGCCCGAACCATCCGCTCATCTCGCAGGTGCCGGTGCCGCCGCTCGACGGGGCCGCGCTCTCCCTGCTCGACCCGACCGCCGCCCGGCCCGAGCTGATCGCGGTCATGCGCTGGCTCGCCGACAGCCCAGCCCTCTCTGTAGCGCGGCCGCACTACCTCAAAGCCAGCTGATCACAAGCCAGGAGGAGCCCCATGCGGGTCGTCATCGTCGGTCAGGGATACGTCGGGCTGCCACTCGCCGTCCGCGCGGCCCGGGTCGGTCACCACGTCGTCGGCTTCGACGTCGACGACGAGCGGATCAAACGGCTCGCCGCCGGCGAGTCCTACGTGGACGACGTCTCCTCGGCCGAGCTGCGCGAGCTGCTCGACGCCGGCAACTTCCAGCCGTCGGCCGACCCGCGCTCGTGCGCCGGCTTCGACATCGCGGTCATCGCCGTGCCCACCCCGCTGCGCGAGGGCACCCCCGACCTCAAATACATCGAGGAGTCGGCCCGCACCCTGGCCCGCTATCTGCGTCCCGGCGCCACCGTGGCTCTCGAGTCGACCACCTATCCGGGCACCACCACCGACCTCGTCGCCCCGCTGCTCGAGGAGGGCTCCGGCCTGATCGCGGGCGACGACTTCTATCTGGGTTACAGCCCCGAGCGCATCGACCCCGGCAACCGCGAGTGGACGCTGGAGACGACACCCAAGGTGGTCTCCGGCATCAACCCGGCCTCGCTGGAACGCATCGACGCCTTCTACCGCGAGATCGTCGCCAAGACCGTTCCGGTCGGCGACTGCAAGACGGCCGAACTGGCCAAGCTGCTGGAGAACACGTTCCGGCACGTCAACATCGCGCTCGTCAACGAACTGGCCGTCTTCGCCCACGACCTCGGCATCGACGTCTGGGAGGCGATCGACGCCGCGTCCTCCAAGCCGTTCGGCTATCTGCGCTTTGTTCCCGGGCCGGGGGTCGGCGGCCACTGCCTGCCGATCGACCCGTCCTATCTGTCGTGGCGGGTGCAGCGGACCCTCGGGCAGAGCTTCCGCTTCGTCGAGCTGGCCAACGACATCAACAACCACATGCCCGATTACGTCGTACGCCGTCTGGTCGCGGCCCTGAACGAGCGGCGCAAGGCGGTCAACGGCTCGACCATCCTGCTGCTCGGCCTCGCCTACAAGAAGAACAGCGGCGACGCCCGGGAGTCGCCGGCCCGGCGGGTGGCCTCGCTGCTGCTCGACATGGGCGCCGACGTACGGGCCGCCGATCCCCACGTGGTCGAGGACGCGCAGGTCGACCGGCGCGTCGTCCGGGTCGCCCCGACCGCCGACCAGCTGGCCGCGGCCGACGCGGTCGTGCTGCTGGCCGACCACGACGTGTTCGACCTCGACCACGTCGTCGAGCACGCCGCGTACGTGCTGGACACCCGCCACCGCCTCACCGGAGAAAACGTGGAGACGCTGTGAAGCTCGTCTGGGCACTTCTCAACCAGTTGACCGCCGCCGTCGCCCTGATCCTGCTGTCCCCGGTGCTGCTCGGCGTCGCCTTGTGGATCCGCGTCACCGACGGCCCCGGCATCCTGTTCGTGCAGGACCGCGCGGGTCTGCGCGGCAAGCCGTTCCGCATGCTCAAGTTCCGCTCGATGGTGCACAATGCGGTGGCCAGGAGCGCCGAGCTCGGCATCGACGACCCGTTCGGCCTCGTCGAGAACGATCCGCGCATCACCCGCTGCGGCCGTTTCCTGCGCCGCACCAGCCTCGACGAGCTGCCCCAGCTGCTCAACGTGCTGGCCGGGCAGATGCTGCTGGTCGGCCCCCGCCCCGACGTGCTGCCGCAGGTCGCCAACTATTCGCCGCTGGACGCCCGCCGCCTCGAGGTGAAGCCCGGCATCACCGGCTGGGCCCAGGTCAACGGCCGCGACGACATCGACTGGCCGCAACGGTTCATCCTCGACCGCTGGTACGTCGACCACTGGTCACCGCTGCTCGACCTGCGCATCATCGGCCGCACGTTCACCGACCTGCGCCGCGGCGAGCCGCCGGTGCACATCGACACGCTGAACATCGCCCGCGCCGAGGAGAAGGTCGAGGCGGAGGGTATCCAGCGTGCTGCCTGAGTCCCGCGAGATCGGCTCCGAGTTCCACTGGGACCCGGGGCTGCTCGGCGGTGTCGAGCACAACCTCCCGGGCCGGCTCTTCGCCACCGGCTGCGGCGCGATGACCGCCCTGCTGCGGCGGCTGAACCGGCCCGGCCGCCTGCACGTCCCGTCGTTCTTCTGCATGGGCGTGGCCGAGGCGTTGAGCGCCCTCATGCCGGTGGCCTGGTATCACCACCGGCCCGACGGTCACGGCCCGCGCCTGGCGACGCTGGAGGCCCGGCCCGGCGACATCGTGCTGGCCCAGAACCTGTTCGGCCGCGAGACCGGCGAGGTCTGGCGCGACTGGATCACGGCTCATCCGGACATCACGGTGATCGAGGACCACTCGCACGACCCCTTCGGCCCGTGGGCGACCACAAGCATTTCCCCGTACGCCGTAGCGTCGCTCCGCAAGACCCTGCCCGTCCCCGACGGCGGCCTGCTGTGGTCGCCCCAGGGCCTCGACGTGCCGGTCCCGTTCGGCCCGCCCGCCGAGGGCAGCCATCTGAAACTGGCCGCGATGGTGCTGAAGGCGGCCTGGCTCAACGGCAGCCCCGTGCCCAAGGACGCGTTCCGCGCGCAGCAGCAGCAGGGCGAACACATCCTGCTGGGCAGCGAGGCCCCACCGAGCGCCTTCACCGCGGCCGTCCTGCCCGCCCTCGACATCGATGCCATCCGTACGGCGAGCACCCGCAACGCCCGCGCCCTGGAGGTGTTGCTGGATGCGGCCGACCACCCCCGCGCCACCCTGCTCGCCCCGCCCGGCGCCTGGGCCCGCGGCGCCGCCCCCTTCCGGGTCCAGCTGCTCTGCACCGACGAGCCGGCCCGCAACGACCTGCTGCGCCACCTGGCCGGCCACGGCGTCTATGCCCCCGTCCACTGGCGGCAGGGCTCGTTCCGCAGCGACGACGACGAAGCCGCCGCCCTGGCCGCCCGGGTCCTGACCGTCCCGGTCGACCACCGCTGCGAGCCCGTCGACGTGCACCGCGTCGCGGCCGTCCTGACCGCCGGCAGGGTTGTGGTTTCCTGACCGGCATGACCGAACCTCTCACCGGCGTTCCCTGGCCGCCGGATCCGATCCACACCGGACGGCTCGTGCTGCGCGAGTCCGAGGCCCGTGACCGGCCGGCCTTCGTCGAGCTGCAGACGTCACCCGAGGTCACCCGGTTCCTGGGCGGCCCCCAGACGGCTGACGTGCCGGAGATTCCCGAACGGTGGCCGGGCAGCCTGGTGGTCGAGCTCGACGGCGCGATGATCGGCCACGTCCTGGTCCGGCGCTGGGCGGCCGACCGTCGCCCGGCGGTGGCGGACAAGGCCGACCTCGGTTACCTGTTCCTGGCTCGGGCGTGGGGCTCCGGCTACGCCGCCGAGGCCTGCGGCGCGGCCCTCGACTGGTTCGACCGGGCTTGCCCCGGCGAGCCGGTTGTGCTCATCACCCAGAGCGCCAACCTGGCCTCGATGAGCCTGGCCGCCAAGCTCGGCTTCACCGAGACGGAGCGGTTCGAGGCGTGGGGCGCCGAGCAGTGGGTGGGCGAACGGAAGGTGCCCCCGGCGAGCGGGGGCACCTCGTGAACGCTCAGCGGTAGGGCGGGAACCGGCCGGTCAGCGACTCGGGTGTGGGCGGGCCGGCCAGCTTCTCGAAGTTGCTCGGGTCGGTGATGACGCGCCACGTGTGGAACCGGTGGCGTCCGGCCGCGAACTGGGACTTGTAGCGGAACAGGGAGTCGGCCGAGCCGCCGACGCCCCCGCCCAGGTGGTAGATCCGGTTGCCCCGCTCCCGGCCCCACGTGCGTACGGCGTGGTAGAGCAGTTTGTCGGCGTAGTGGATCGGGGCGTCCGCCGTCGACTGCAGGTGGGTGTGCATCATGCCGTCGTACTCGAAGAACAGGTTGCCCCCGAGGACCCGGCCGTCGAGGGCGGCGACGGCGAGGTGGACGTGGTCGGCGAGGGCGTCGCGCAGGTTGTGGAAATGCTCGGTGCCGAAGAAGTAGAAATCGGTCGCCCCGACGCGACGCATCGTGGCGTGGTACGTGTCGATCCAGGTGTCGTAGAGGGTCCAGTCGTCGAAGACGATCTCGACCCCGGCCCGGGTCGCCTTGTTGATCTGGTTGCGGTGGCTGCGGTGCGTCTGCGACCAGAGCTCGTCCAGGCTGAGCGTGAGGTCGATCGAGACGGTCTCGCCGTGGTTCAGCAGCGTGCCGGCCGGGGCCAGCGCCTCGTGCGGGCCGGCGAGCAGCGGATGGAGCCGCGCGAACGCGGTGACCACCCCCTCGGTGCACAGCAGTTCTCGCATCATGCCGGCCGCACGCGACCAGAAGGCAGCATCCTCGCTGCCGACGGGGCCCGGGTATCCGTACGGGGAGGTCGCGTCCTGCAGGTCGGTGTCGGGTACCGGCCGCAGCAGCAGGGGCAGCAGAAAGACACGATCCGCCTCGTCGTACCGGAAGGCCACCGGAGTACCACCGGTCAGGCCGGCGTCGAGCCGCACGTACTCGGGGATGTGGTAGATGTCGTGCCGGACCCGGTCGAGTGCCTCCGTCCAGGCCGGGTCCCGGGGTGACAGCAGTGCGGCATCGGCCATAGTCAACCTCCTGTGAGTAGGGGAACCCGCGGCTCGGCATCGGGGCGGCGCCGGGCCCGGCTCCATCGTCGTGCGCTCAGGGCCGAGCGCAGCATCGCTCTCGGCACCGACCGCTGGGTGCTCAGGTGCAACAAGTAACGCCACAATGGATACTCGCCGCGGCGGTCGGACAGCGCGTACGAGAAACGCGTCGACGGGAGATCCGCATATTCGGGCATCCGCTCGAACCACTCGCTGCTGGCCAGCGCGGCCCGCTGCAACGGGGCGAGGGCGGCCCGGCGGCGGTGCTCGTAACGTTCCAGCGCCTGCGGCAGATCGCCGGGCAGCGCGAGCGCGTCGGCCAGCGCCATCGCGTCCTGCATGGCCAGTTTGGTGCCCGAGCCGATCGCGAAGTGCGTGGTGTGCGCGGCGTCGCCCATCAGCACCACGTTGCCGTTGTCCCAGCGCTGGTTGGTCACCCGGCGGAAGTTCATCCAGCCGTTGCCGCGGTCGATGAGCCGCTGCCCGCCGAGGTGCCCGGCGAAGACGGTCTCGAGCCGGGCGCAGCCGGCCGCCGCGTCGAGCCGGTCGAGTTCCAGCGCCGACCACACCTCGGGGGTGCACTCGACGATGAACGTGCTCGTGTTCTCGTCGAACGGGTAGGCGTGGTACCAGATCCAGCCGGCGTGGGTCTTCTCGAAGCCGAACGTGAACGTGTCGAAGACGTGCGGGGTGCCGAGCCAGATGTACTTGTTGCGGCCCAGCGACACCTCGGTGCCGAAATGCACGGCAGCGGAGGAGCGGAGCTGGCTGCCCGCGCCGTCGCAGGCCACAACGAGGTCCGCATCAGGCGTGTCGGACAAATCGGACCGGTAAGAGACCCGCACTCCGAGCTCGACGGCCCGCTCCGACAACAGCGACAGCAGCTTGTGCCGCCCAAGACTGAACCCATACCCCGCGAGATGCGTGACGGCCTTGCCGGTGGCGCGCACCTCGTACTCGTCCCACTTGCAGGCCGCGTCCCAGATCCGTTGCGCGCTCACCCGGTCGTACGCGAAAAGCTCGTCCAACAGGTCGTCCCAGAAGACCACACCCCACCCGTAGGTGACGCCCGGCGGGTTGCGTTCCAGCACGGTGACCTCGTGCGCGGGGTCGGCGAGCTTGGCCAGCACCGCGAAATACAGTCCGGCGGGTCCGCCGCCGACACAGGTGATGCGCATCGCGTGCTCCTAACGGTAGGGCGGGAACGAGCCGGACTCGTCGGTCTCACGGCCGAGAGCGAAGACCATTTCCTCGTACGCGGGCCGGTCGGTCACCACCCGCCAGGTGTGGAACGGATGCTCCCGGGGCGAGAACCCGGCCTTGTACGAGAACAGCGAGTCCCGCGCCCCACCCTTGCCCCCGCCCAGGTGGAAGACCGTGTTGCCGCGGGCCTTGCACCATCGCCGCACCTCGTCGTAGAGCATCTCGTCGGCGTACCGCTTGGGCGCCCGCCGCGTGGACGACACGTATCCGGTGGCGATGCCGTGGTGCTCGAAGAACGTGTTGCCCCCGACCACTTCGCCGTCCTCCAGCGCCACCGCCAGGTGCATGCGGTCGCCCATCGCGTCGTGCATCGCGGCCAGGTGCTCGCGGGTGAAGAAGTAGTAGTCGGTCGCGCCGACCCGCCGCATGTTGTCGTGGTAGACCTCGACCCACTCCCCGAGCCGGTCCCAGTCGTCGAAGACGACCTCGGTGCCGGCCCGCCGCGCGCGGTTGATGTGGTTGCGGTGGTCGCTGCGGGTCTGCTTCCACATCTCCTCGAGGCTGACCGTGAGGTCCATCGAGACGGTCTCGCCGTGGTGCACGAGCGTGCCGAAGCGGGCGAGCACCGGCAGTGGCGCCGGCAGCAGCGGGTGCATGCGGACGAACGCGGTCACGACGCCCTCGCCACGCAGGGTCTCGAGCATCGCCACACAGGCCCGCTCCCAGAAGTCGCGGTCGCCGGGCATGGCGTCGCTGACGGGGCCGGGATACCCGTACGGCGAAAGCGCGTCCCGCAGCCCGGTGCCGGGAATCTCCCGCAGGATCAGGGGGAGCAGGAGCTGCCGGCTGCCGTCGGAGTACCAGAAGGCGGCCGGGGTGCCGGAACACAGCGCCGCGTCCAGGGTGACGTATCCGGGCAGGTGGTACGTGTCGTGCCGGGTGCGGTGCAGGGCCTCCTTCCATTCGCGTGCCGCCGGTCCCACGAGCGCTGCTGTCATGTGTCTTGTCTCCTTCTCCGGACGCGGAAACGGCCTACGGGCGCAGGATCCGCGCGTTGAGGGCCATGTTGGCGGCGAACTGGTCGTTGACGACGCGGTGGCTCTCCAGCCGCTGCTGGACCCCCGGGTCGAAGCGGCCGAGCTTGACGAAGCCGTCCGAGAACCACCCGTTGTCGGTGCCGGTGCCGTCCACATAGGCGCGATAGGTCGTGCCGCCGGGCCAGACGACCCGGGTCAGCAGTCGGGCGAAGGCCGCCATGTCGGCCTTGGTCCAGGTGGTGCCGCGGTCGCGCGCCTCCACCACGTACGCCATGACGCCGTTGCCGTGGCTGACGTCCTGACCCGGGCGCTGGCCCGAACCCCAGACGTCGCTCCAGAAATAGGCGGTCGACTCGACCGGGTTGCGGCGCATCTGCTGCTTGAGCCCGCCGCCGTAGCCGGGCACGTGCCGGTCGACGTCGGCCACGACCGTGCGGTAGCGCTGCCGCCGGGTCGCGTCGCCGGTGACCTGCGCCAGGTTCAGGGCGATCAGCCCCCAGTGCGCGGTCATGTGCGTACGTTCGCGGTAGAGGGTCTCGTCGGGCCCGCGCGAGTACCACTTCTCGAACACGTGCTTCTCGGTGAACGACAGCAGCCGGTTGTAGCGCGTCCGGTAGTCCGCGAGGTCCTTCTCCTTCATGGCGACGAGCAGGGCGCTCCCGTACCGCCAGAAGTAGCTCTCATACAGCGGAACCTCGGTGTTCCCCTCCTGGGCCGAGGTCCACCCGAGATAGCCGCCGCGCACCGCCTTGGCCGTGCCGACCACGTTCTCGGTGAACTGCAGGGCCCGGTCGAGATAGCGGCGCTCCCCGGTGGCCCGGAACATCGCCACCAGCGAGTCCAGCGTGTACGAGACGTTGTAGTGGTCCCAGCTGTCACCGGACCGGGTCATCGGCAGGCCCACCTCGGCCTGGTAGTTCCAGCCGCGCAGGAACACGCCGGCCCAGTAGCTGACCGGCTTGAGCACGGCCGCCTCGACCACCGGGCGGTCCGGCTCGGCAGGCAGCGGGCTCAACGTTCCGGTGACGTCCTTCTCCTTCGCGCCACAGGCGGCGAGAACACCGCCGGCCGTGGCGAGCAACAGGGCCCGGCGCCCGATACGCGCGTTCACGCGGGCACCTCCTCGAGAGTCTTGGCCGGGACCGGCACGACCGCGGCCGCCGCCGCCATCGCGGCGAACAGCCAGGCCAGCCGGGAGTCGTAGTAGTCGCCGGAGAACAGGCTGCTCAGTCCGACGAAGACGGCGGCCGCGACGGCCAGCCCGGTCAGCTGGGGCCGGTGGCCGCCGCCGTGCACGGTGGTCGTCCACAACAGCACCGCCGCGGTGAGCAGGCCGATGCCGATCAGGCCGCCCTCGGCCGCGACGCCGAGCACGTAGTTGTGCGGGTACTCGACGAACTGGTTGACGCCGACGAGCCCGTAGAAGCCGTCCAGCCCGGCGCCGGCGATCGGATGGTCGACCGCGAGCTGCCAGGCCGCCGCCCAGATGTCGGTGCGGTCGGACAGGTAGCGCTCCTGCACGGTCTGCTCCACGAACCGTTCCTGGAACAGGTTGGTGAACGCGGGCGGCGCGAAGGCCCAGATGGTGGCGACCGCGGCCGCGACGAAGACGAGCGCGCCGGCGATGGCGCCCGGATGCAACCGGCGCCGGATCTTGAACAGGGCGACCGCACCCACCGCGGCCGCCGCGAGCAGGCCCGCCCGCGAGCCGGAGAGCACAGCGGCCAGCCCGAACAGCGGGGTCGCGAGCAGCGGCCACAGCCGGCGGCGGAACAGGGCCAGGGCGATCGCGCTGATGACGCCCAGGATCTCGATGCGGACGAAGACGTTGGGACCACCGCCGAACGCCGAGTACCGGCCCTGCTCGCCCGGCCCGTTGACGAACAGCGCGGCGAGCGCGAACACGATGGCGGCGATGTAGAACAACAGGAACGCCGTCTTCACGACCGTCTCGGGGTCGCCCACGGCGTACAGGTAGAACGCGACAACCAGCGCCCCCATCAGCACCAGGTCGACCGTCTGCGGCCCGACCCGCGAAGCCGCCGGCGCCCACAGGCCCGAGGCGATCTGGAACAGGAAGAACAACGCGGTGGCGACCAGCCAGCCCTCACGTCGTTCCGCGGCCGTTTCCAGGAACGGCCGCCGGGCGATGTCGACGATCAGGACGGCCAGGGCGACCAGCAGGCCGATCACCCGCAGGTCGACCCAGGCCAGGTCGGTGTATCCGGCGCGGTCGAGCGTGAACCGCCCGCCGATCGCGACCAGGATCAGCACCAGACCGGGCGCCAGGAAGACCCGCGGAGTGCGCAGCCAGGGGCTCATTCGCGGTCACCCGTCACCTGGTTGGTGACCAGCGCGAACAGCAGGCACGAGCCATAGCCGACCAGCGAGCCGTAGGCCGCGCCGAGGATGCCGAACGGCGGGATCAGCAGCAGGTAGGCGGCGAAGCTGACCACGAAACCGGTGATCTCGGCGGCCGACACCAGGCTGCCCCGGCCCTTGGCGATGAGCAGGCCCAGCGTCACGCGCGAGACCGCGTAGAGCCCGGCCGCGGCCACCAGCGGCACCACGACCGACTTGGCCTGGGCGTACTCGTGGCCGAAGACCGGGACGATGAGCAGATAGAGCGCGCCGGCCGCGATCGGGGCGACGACCAGGCAGTAGGCGGCGACTGCGAGCAGGATCGGGCGGGTCGGCAGGCGGCCGTTGTTGTGGTCCTTGCGCCACTTGCCGAGCTTGGCGTCGGCGTAGGCGCGCACCGGCCACGCCAGCAGCTCGGTCATCGTGGCCACGGCGGTGTAGATGCCGAGGGCCGAGGTCGAGGCCAGGGCGGGCAGGGCCAGGCGGTCCGACCTCAGCATGGCCATGTTCGAGATCGCGGCGGGGAACAGCGAAAGGCCTTCCCGGCGTACGGCGCGGTTGTGATCGCTCAGCGCGGCACCCGGGCTCCGCAGCCAGAGGACGATGTAGACGACCGTCGGCAGCAGCCCCGCGATCAGGTAGGCCACGATCCAGACGGCCGGGGTGGTCGTGTTCGCCAGATAGAGCACGACCAGCAGGGCCAGCAGCAGGATCGCCTCGACGACCCGGCACACCAGGAAGTCGCCCACCCGGCCGGCCGCGATCGCGATCGAGCGCGTGGCCAGACCGGCCACCTCGACCAGCGTGTAGGCCGCGATCAGCCCGATCACGAGCAGCCCGGGGTTGTAGTGGGCGGGCGCGATGACCTCGTACGCCCCGGCCAGCAGCAGTCCCACCGCGCAGGGGACGATCAGGAGCTTCCCGTACGCCCTGACGGCCGCGCCCGGGGCGGCCTCGTGATAGTTGGCGACGAAGCTGCGTTCGGTGCCCAGCAGCATGAACTGCGTCGCGAGGTAGACCACCTGCAGCATCAGCGCCACTTCGCCGCGGTGGGCCGGCGCGAGGGCCCGCACCATGAGGATGTTGGCGACGAAGGCCACGCCCCCGGTGAGCAGCTGGGAGGCGAAGAGCTGCACGTACGGCTCCCGCAGCTGCTGGGAGACCCAGCCCGCCGGTCCGGGCCGCCGGGGTGGCGCCTCGCGCAGCGCGACCTCACTCATCCCGGTCTCCCGGCTCGTCGTCCTCGGCCACGGTGGCCTTGCCCCGGACGACGGCCTTGCCGTGGCCGTTGAGCGAGACGGCGGCGCTGTCGACGGCCGGGACCTTCGGCGGCGGGATGATCCGTTGCGTCGCGGTCCCGTCGTCCTCCTCGGGCTGGGGTTTCGGCGGCACGATCCGCTGCGTGGTCGTGCTGTCCTCGGGCTTCCGCTGGGCGATCACGCTGTGGCTCAGGTCGGCCGTCACCCGGGCCCGGCCACTGACCGGGTTGGGCGGGGGCAGCGGATCCTCCGGCTCGTCCTCGCCGCCGAGCAGCGTGGTGACCAGTCCGGGGCTGTCCATCGGAGCCGGGAACGCCGGTCGCTCGTGGGGCGGGGCCGGGGAGTCGGGCAGCCGTCGCGGCAGGGCGTTGAGCACCGCCCCGACCAGCCGGGCGCCGATCCGTTCCAGCAGGTCGGTCGAGCGCTGCACGTCGGCCGTGCGGGTGCGGTTGGCCCGCACCACCAGCAGCGCGCCGTCGGTCACCTTGCCCAGCACGGCGGCGTCGGCCACCCCGTGCAGCGGGGGCGCGTCCACCAGCACGACGTCGAAGCGCGAGGTCAGATCCCGTACGGTCGTGGCCAGCCGGGGCGAGGCGAGCACCTGCCCCGGGTCGTGCCGCTTCTCGCCCGGCGGCAGCACGGTGAGCCGCCCCTGCAGGGGATCGCGCAGCACGTCGTTCACCTGGGCCCGCCCGGCCAGCACGTCGGCCAGGCCCGGCCCGCCCTCCATCGACAGATAGCGGCCGACGCCGGGGGAGCGCAGGTTGGCGTCGACCAGCAGCACCCGTGCGCCGGTCTCGGCCAGCGCGATGGCCAGGCCGCAGGCGACCGCGGTGGTGCCCTCCTTGGGGTTGGCCGCGGTGATCAGCAACGAGGTGCCGTGGCCGCGGGTGCGTTCGGCGGTCAGGTCGGCCGGCAACAGGCTGCGCAACCGCCGGAACGCCTCGGCCAGCGCCGAATCGGCCTGCCCGGACCGGGCCCAGCGGCCGGTCAGTGAGATGACGCCGACCGTGCCGATGCCCAGGCGGCGCAGGTCGTCCTCCTCGGCGACGGTCTTGCGGGCCGCCTCGCGGACCGCGACCCCGACCCCACCCACGAGGAGTCCGAGCACAGCCGAGAAACCGACGTTGCGGGCCAGGTTGCCGGGTTCCTGGGTGGTCACCGCCTCCTGGGCCACGGTGATCTGCGGCGGTGGCCCGCCGTCGGCGGCGGCGCTCGGCGGGTCGAGCTTCTTGGCCAGCGCGACCAGGGCCGCGGTGGCGGTCGTGACCATCGAGCGGCTGCGGTCGGCCGACGAGTCCTTGGCCGTCACCACGAGCAGGTCGGTGCCGGCCCGCACCTCGGCCGACAGGCTCTTCTGCACCTGGTCGGCGGTCAGCGGCGGGCCCAGCTTGGCCACGACGTTCTGCGCCACCCGGGGGCCGGTGAGCAGGGCGATGTACGAGTTGAGGCGGCTGGCCCTGGCGTCCGGGTCGCCCGAGCCGGTGGTGACGAACAGGACCATCGACGACCGGTAGGCCGGTTCCTGGGAGAGCGACAGCCCGGCCGCGATGCCCGCGGCCAGCAGCACCGGCACGATGATCCAGGCCCATCGACGCCGGCACGCCCGTACGTACTCGCGCAGTTCCACGCTGCGTACCCCTTAGCTTGTCGCTCGTGTTTCTCTATTTCTCTGCCGTCCCGGCCTTCGCGCGGGTCAGGTTCTCCGTCCCGGCCTTCGCGCGGGTCAGGACGGCGGCGAACTGGTCGAAGAGCATGTCGCGGGAGAACCGGTCGACGGCCAGCTTGTGCGCGGCGATGCGGGCCTGCTCCAGCCACGCTTCGTCGCGGCAGTAGCGGGCGAACAGCTCGCCCGCCGCGTCGGTGTCGGTGGGGTCGAGAACCAGCCCGGCGCCGGTCTCCTCAAGCAACTCGGCCTGCCAGCCGCCGTAGTTGACGGCGATCGGGCGGCCCGCGGCCAGCGCGTCGAAGAACTTGTTGGCCGAGTTCTCCCACAGCGCGCGGATCGGGCGGACGAAACTGGTCGACATCGTGGCCGCGCCGAGGATCACCGGCAGCTCGGACTTCGGGACCTTCTCCCACATCCGTACGGTGTCGTCGAGCAGCCCGAGCTCGGCCGCGAGCCGCTTCGTGGGCTCCCACTCCTTGCCGTGCCCCACGATCAGCACCCGGATCCCGGGGTCGATCTCGCGCATCCGCCGGGCCGCGCGCACCAGGTATTCCACGCCGTTCACCGCGCCCAGCGCTCCGGTGTAGACGATCAGCGGCCGGTCGCCCAGCCACTCGTGCTTCGCCCGGAACTGTTGTACGGCTTCGGGTTCGACTTCGAACAGGGCCATGTCGGCGGCGTTGGGGATCACGGTCGTACGCGTGCCCGGTCGTCGCTTCCTGACTCCGGCCTCCATGCCCGGCGACAGGGCCACCACCTCGGACGCATTGCGGTAGGCGAAGTTCGCCAGAGCACCGGCGGCCGTACGCAGCACCGGGTTGCGCAGCGCGCCCATCTCGATCGGCACCTCGGGCCACAGGTCGCGCACCTCGAAGACGAACGGCACCCGGCGCAGTTTGGCCGCGAGCACGCCCGGGACGGCGACGGTGAGCGGGGTGCTGGTGGCGAAGACGAGGTCGGCCCGCAGCGACGCCGCCTTGGTGGTGGCGACCGCCATGAACTGGAAGAACGCGCGGATCCGGCGGGCGTACGACATCGAGTTGTTGTAGGGGATCGAGAACCAGTGCACCCGTACGCCGTCGTCCTCGGTCTGCCGCCAGCCGAGCTTGCCGTGCGTGCCCGTGATGTCGGTGGTGATGACGTCGACCGTGTGTCCCTGCGCGACGAGCCGGCGGGCCTGCTCGTACGAGCGGATGCCGCCCGCCATGCCGGGATTGCAGTAGTACTGGTGGATGTAGACGATGTGCATCCGCTCACCCCTCGTGCTCGGCGGCCACCGCGCGGACGGCGGCCACCACGCGTTCCCGGTCGTGCTCGGTGAGCGCGGAACCACTCGGCAGGCACAGCCCCCGGTCGAACAGATCGGCGCAGACCTTGCCGCCGCGCATCACGCAGTCGCGGAAGACCGGTTGCAGGTGCATCGGCTTCCAGGTGGGCCGCGCCTCGATGTCGTGGGCGGCGAGACGTTCCAGCACCCGGTCGCGGCTCGCGCCGAACCGGTCGGGGTCGATCAGCAGACAGGTGAGCCACCAGTTGGACGTGCCGTAGGCGGCGATCGGCATGAAGGTCACGCCGGGTAGGTCGCCCAGCGCCGACCGGTAGTAGCGGCCGGTCTCGCGGCGGTTGGCGATCATCGACTCGAGCCGCTGGAGCTGACCCCGGCCGACCGCGGCGAGCAGGTTGCTGAGCCGGTAGTTGTAGCCGACCGACCGGTGCTCGTAGTGCGGCAGCGGCTCACGGGCCTGGGTCGACAGGTGCCGGGCCTTGCGGGCGACCCCGTCGTCGTCGGTGACGATCATGCCGCCCCCGCCGGTGGTGATGATCTTGTTGCCGTTGAACGACAGCACACCGGCCAGGCCGAACGATCCGGCCGGCCGGTCGCGGTAGGACGCGCCCAGGGCCTCGGCCGCGTCCTCGATCAGCGCCACGCCGTAGCGGTCGCAGGCATCCACCAGCGGCTCGTAGTCGGCGCACTGGCCGTACATGTCGACCGCGATCACCGCGCGCGGCGGGCGGCCCTTGGCGCAGCGCCGCTTCAGCTCCTCGGTGACCAGCGCCGGGTCGACGTTCCAGCTTTCGGTGGTGCTGTCGAGGAAGACCGGACGCGCGCCCAGATACATGACCGCGTTGGCGGTCGCGGCGAAGGTGAACGACGGCACCAGCACGGTGTCGCCGGTGCGCACGCCCGCGGCGACCAGGGCCAGGTGCAGGGCGGCGGTGCCGCTGCTGAGGGCGACCGCGTGGCGCACGCCGACGATCTCGGCCACTTGCGCCTCGAACGCGTCGAGGTCGGGGCCGACCGGCGCGACCCAGTTCGAGTCGAACGCCTCGAGCAACAGCTTGCGTTCCAGCTCGCCGACGTCGGGCGGGGACAACCAGATTCTGGTCTCAGTCATGGACTCGTGTCCTCACAGCCCAGATCGGCCAGGCCGGGTGCAGGCCCTGGCGGTGGATCATCATGGGGGAGTCGCCCGGCCGCATCGCGGGCCGGAGCGTGCTGGCGAAACTCGTGTAGCCGGCCTCCTGGGCCGCCGTCACGTCGCGCTTGCCGAAATCGACGGCCGGATGCCCGTACGGGGCCGCGAAGTCCCTGATCGCGATGCCGAGCTCGTCCTCCAGCTCGCGCTTGGAGTCGACGAGCTCGCGGCGTGCCTCGGCCTCGCCCTGGTCGGCCAGCCGCTGATGGGTGACCGTGTGCGAACCGAAGTCGAAGCCGGCCGACGCGATCTCGCGGCAGTCGTCCCAGGTGAGGTTGCCGGGCTGCCCGACCAGGCCGGTGGTCACGAAGAACATCGCCGGGACGCCCAGTTCGCGCAGCACCGGGACGACGACGTCGCGCCAGCTGGCGTGCGCGTCGTCGAAGGAGAGACAGAAGACCGGGCCGTGCAGGGTTTCGTTCCCGCGCAGGATCGTGAGCGCTTCACTCCAGCTCACCATCGGGCCGCGCCGGCGGAACGCCAGCAGGTGACGGCGCAGGTCGCCGGCGTACTCCGGGAGCACGTCGTGATAGAAGGGGAAGTAGAGCCCGCCGGTCTCGGGCAGCCGCCGGAACGCCCCGGCCGGGGCCAGAATGCGGCCCTGCACACGGGGCCGGGCCCGGAGCCGGCTGCGCAGCCCGAGCTCGTTGAGGCGTCGTTTGATCAAGGTCGGGGACTGCATCGGCACCCTCCGGCTGGCTCGTCCGTATCGACCCTCGCAAAAGGCGCCCGGGCGGCGTCAGTAGCAATTGTCATAAGGTACGTGAGGATGTTTCACATCATTTATGACGTGCTCGCTCTGTTCTTCCGTCCCGTTTGCGGAATAGCCTCGGGACGGCGCACGCCGCGCCATTTCGGCGGAGGGTGACGCATGCTGCGACTGCACCGGGTGACGCCGGCCGACGACATCTGGACCGAGCGCGCGACCTACGACGACCGCTTGATCTTCCACACCGAGCCGTGGCTGCGGTTCGTCGCCGAGACCCAGCGGGCCGAGCCCGTGCTGGCCCGCGTGACCGACGGCGACACCACCGTCGGCCACTTCACCGGCCTGGTCACCAAGCGCTTCGGCCTGCGCATACTCGGCAGCCCGATGGCCGGCTGGACAACGTCCTACGTGGGCTTCAACCTGGCCCCCGGCGTGCCGCGGAGGGCCGCGCTGGAGGCGCTGATGCCGTTCGCCTTCACCGACCTGGGCTGCGCCCACCTGGAGATCCGCGACCGCGGCCTGGTCCCGGCCGACCTCGAAGGCCTGGGCCTGCGATGGGCCGACGCCCCCACCGCGGTGATCAGTCTGGAACCGTCCGAGGAGTCACTGTTCGCCACGATGGCGAGCGCGTGCCGGCGCAATATCCGGAAGGCGGAGCGAAGCGGAGTGCTCGTCGAGGAAGTTGTCGATGATCCGACTTTCGCCGACGATTTCTACGACCAGTTACGCGACGTTTTCGCAAAACAGAATCTCGTGCCCACCTATTCGATCGAGCGCGTCCGTTCCCTGATCCGGCACATGGCCCCGGCCGGTCAGCTGCTGTTGTTGCGGGCCCGCGACAGTTCGGGCCGTTGCATAGCCACCGCGGTGCTGCCCTGGTATCACCGCACGATGTACTTCTGGGGCGGCGCCAGTTGGCGTGAGCACCAGCACCTGCGTCCCAATGAGACGCTGATCTGGTACGCGCTGAGGTGGGCCCGCGCCCGTGGGGTGACCGAGTTCGACTTCGTCGGCGGGAATTCCTACAAGTCGAAGTACGGGACCGTTGAGGTCCCTGTGCCGTGGGCCCGCCGCTCTCGGTCTCCGCTGGTCGCCAACCTCCGGGATGCCGCACAGCAGGGTTTCGCCCTGAAGCAGCGTGCCGTGGCCCGGCTGACCGGGGCCCGCGCCTGAACTCTGTTTGGGTCCTAGAGATTGCTTGCGCTTGGACGGTTGGGGGCCGGGGTGACCCCTCACGGCGGTAACCCATCTATTGCCATGAGGGGTCACCCCGGCCCCCAACCTTGCATGGGATCAAGTGACGGCCAGGACTTCGGTCGCCGGCCGGTCCGTGCCGAAAAGGCTGAGGGACCCCCGTCGCCCTGGGTGGTCTGGCTCCGCGCCGGTCATTCCAGGGGATATTGCTTGCGCAGGCCGACGTAGGTGGGTGGCTGGTGTGACGGACCTCGCCGGTCGCGCACCGCTTCGCGGTAACCACGGGAAAGCTCAAACCGAAAGACCAACCCCCAGAACGGCCGAGCTCAGACGACGCCCGCCCGCGCGCCGGCACCCAGCCCGAGGGCGGCCGGATTCTCAACAGACCCCACCTAGGTTTGGGTGATCTCCTCGCGACGGCAGCCCCAGCTCATCGTGAGGAAGGGCAGGGTGCAACCGGGGTTTGGTTGCGCCCTGCCCTTCCTTGCGATTCGCTCCCGGCCGCCGTCGCGAGGAGACCACCCAAACCCCGCACCCCGTCCTTGTTCTTCACCGATCTCCGAGCGATGGCCGGGGTCTGGGGCAGCGCCCCAGGGTCTTCGCCCTTCCCACAACCCAAACCAGCAGTTCAGGTTGTGGGAACGAATGGCGGGCATCTTTATGGAGCCAGCTTGGGGTGGTGCTGCCGTGGGGGATGGCGGGCATCTAAGGGAGCCATGTTGAGGTCGTGCTGCCCAGGGAACGCGAACCGCCCAGGACTGCCATTCTGGGTCCGCGCGGCCGAAGGCAACGACGAACACCATCGAAACTCTGGCTACCGAGCCCCGCCGCATCCCGTCCAGCCCGAATCCCCCCGGCCGTCGCCCGGTCAAGGCTGCGGTGTCTCAGGCCGGGGCTGGGGGCGGTTTGCGAACGCGGTTCTTACCCTGCTGGAGATGTGTACGGCTAGGAGCTGCAATTCATCGAGTGTGAGCAGTTGCGGTAGTTTCGCCGCGGCCTCGGCCAGTGCTCGGACCACAAGTACGCCGGGATCTGCGACGAGCTTCGGTAGAAGTGCTCGTGCGACGCGATCGTTGAGGGCGGCTCGGCTATGAAGCCTGCGGCGGTTGCTCGCACCTGCGGCTCGGGGTCGCCTGCCAGAACAATCAGAGTGCCCAGACTGAGTTGGTCGTCTCCACCGCCGGCCAGAAGCGCGGCAATGCGGCGGCTGTGCGTGTCGGCCTGAAGCAGGTAGGCCAGATGTCGTTGCCATTGGCCGCCGGCCCGGCGTTCCAGCGTGGCTTGGAGCCATCGTGCGGGCGGACGCGGGTCGCTGTTGTCCACCAGGCTCGGAGCCGGCTCGGGGCCGTCCGCGATGGCCGCCGCGAGCGGGGTCAGCCGGGCCGCTACGTCCTCGGGCAGGTCTGCCACGCGTTGAGCCAGCACGCTCAGCGCTCCGACCAAGTGCCCGCCACACCGGGTCACCTCGAGCAACTGAAGGATGGGGTCCCAGTTGGCATGCTGTGGGTGGTGCACGTTGAGCACGGTCAGGGCATGGCCGAGGTCAACGCCGCCCAGCGGATACTCGCCTCGTACGGCGTCACGAAGCTGTGCCTCCAGCCGCGCCGTCAATGCGGTGATCAGGGAACTGACCAGGTCCGTGTCGAATGCAGTGACGTCGCTGAGGGCCGCGACCGCACCCAGTGACCCACTCCGCGCCTCGTTCGTCAGGTGATCACGGGCGCTCGGCAGGGAAGTCGCAGCCGCGCCAAATAATGAGTACGCGAGTTGCCGGTCGTCGGATCCGGCCCGGTCGACCGCTTTCCGAGCGCGGTCCGGTGTCCATACGGCAGGAGAGAGTCGTCGCAGCAGGCCGGCGATCCGACCCGCCAGGTATTGGTCAGTCAGCCCGGGCAATTCGAGGATGAAGTCGGCGAGCTGGTGATGGATGTTCTCGCCGACGGCGCCGACCAGCGCGGTAAGCAACTCGACCAGGAGCGGCCGCACCATGAAGGTGGGGCGGGTGCGGCTTGCGTACGGCTCGGGATCGTGGAAGGTGCGCAAGGTCCATTCGACCAGGCGTTCCGCACGGTCGCGAGGAAGCAGATCGCCCGACTCAATCAGCATGCTCAGGTCGGCCCGAGCTGGTGTACGCGTCGAATTGGTCGGGTCGGTCAGGAGCGCAGCAGCCTGTGCGGCCGCCGCGTGACCGTCGTTGACCACTCTTCGTACTGCGAGAGCCAGTCCTTTGTAGTCGCCGCACAGGCGCATCGTGGTCAGCGCCACGGCGACTGACTCCGGGTCTGCTCCGTGCTCGCGGTCTGTCAACAGGTACTCGGCCAGGTCCCGGGTGGTGCCGCGCCACGCCGTCTGATCCCCGACCATGCCTGCAAGCAGGGATGCCGAGCGCAGGTACTGCCAGGCCTCGTCGACCATGGTGATTGTCACCCCGGTGTCGCGGGTCCACGCCCGGAACGATCTCTCGGCCTGCGCTGACAGCCCCCAGCCGGCGACCTGATGTCGCCACCAGGATCCGGTGGTGTCGGATGCCGACATTGTGCTGCCGAATTCGACCGCATCCCAGTCTGAGACGGCCAAAAGGGTGTTCGGGGCGGCCCCGCCTATCGCGGCCGCGGTGACATCGTCGGGTGCCAACTGGCCGAGGCCGATCAGGTCGAGCGCCACGTCGCGTGCCTGCTGTCGGTGACCAAGTTCGCTGAGCGTTCTCGCGTATTGCAGCTGGACCCAGGCATGGTCAATGAGGTCCATCTCGTCTCGCGCGAGCAGAGCGGTCAGCAGCGCCAGTGCTTCGTCTGCGCGCCCGTCCTCCAGCAAGCCGGCGGCATGAGCAACGGTTCCAGCGGCTTGCTGGTACGGCGGCAGGTCAGAACTCGTCAGCCCCGACAGCACGTCGGGGACACCGGTCTTGATGTATCGCAGCAGCGCCGCTGCGAAGCGCCAATCCCAGGCGGCATCGGGCGGCAGAGCGGTCAGGTTGGGGATGTAAGACTCAGCCTCTTCTTCGGGCCGGGCGACGTCGCGCAGCCTGACCTGCATGAGCATGGCCGTCACCTGCGCGGCTGTAAGTTTCACGTCCGTGCCGCGGTTCGGGTGGGGTGCGACCAATCGCGGCACAATGAGAGCGTGGCGCAATTGGTGGGACGGCGAGAGAATCGCGCCTGCCCATGCCGATCCTTCCCAGCTGGCTCTGACAGTGGTGCCTGCTGCCGCAGTGAGTAGTCGGCCGGCGTTAGCGGCGTCGACAACATTCGCGCGAGGGACGAACACCTTGGCGCCCTTGCGGGTGTACTTCACGGTCTGTTTCGTGATCGGCGCCCAATAGGAGACGCGTTCGTCGAGGTTGCGGAGGACGATGAAATGGGGGAGCCGGTGGCTCAGCCACGCGTCAAAGTGAGCGCGGTCGTTCTCGCGGAACCACCAGCCGGTCCCGACGCCCGTGTCGTCGCGTCCTTCTTTGGCGAAGAAGCTTTCACCGGACTTGACTTGTGCTCCGACAACGATGCCGAGGTCAACGAGTCGGCCGTCCATCTGGGATTCACCCGGACGGGCTTCCCGGTGATCACGCGTTCGCCGCCGGGCGGTGTCGGCGCATGCGGCGACCAGTGGTGCTGGTCCATGCAGGAAGTGGAGCGTTCGCCCTGATCCCGTTGTCCCTGTATGGCATATGAGGGGCGTGGGTCCCGTCTGATTGAGCCGGCGGGCCGAAACGCGGAGCGGGCGGCCGTCCTGTCGTTCCAAGTTCGGCTCTTGCTTTTCCTTTGGGCCTGCTATCGTCCGCAGGACTGCTTGCAGAACGCAATCACTTGGAGGTTCGCGGTGTCGGACACCACCTGCCACATGTCGATCTCGCTGGATGGGTTTGTTGCCGGGCCCGACCAGAGTCGTGACAACCCGCTGGGTTTGCGGGGCCGTGAACTGCACGGCTGGCACATCGGGGACCCGCGCGCCACCGAGGCCAACAAGGTCGCTGCGGGGTGGCTCATGCGCCCGAGGGGGGCGTATGTGATGGGCCGCAACATGTTCGGGCCCATCCGCGGGGAATGGGACGAGGAGTGGGCCGGGTGGTGGGGTGCCGAGCCGCCGTATCACGCGCCGGTGTTCGTCCTGACCCACCACGCCCATGAGCCGATCGAGATGGAGGGTGGGACTACGTTCCACTTTGTTACTGGGGGGTTTGACGCGGCCTATGCGGCGGCGTTGGAGGCGGCGGACGGTAAGGGGGTGGACATCGCTGGTGGGGCTTCGACGGTGCGGCAGGCGTTGATCGCCGGCGTCATCGATGAGTTGACCCTCGACATTGCGCCCGTACTGTTGGGTTCCGGGGAGCGCATCTTCGACGGTGTGGACAAGTTCGATTACGAGCCGGTCGAGGTGCTGCATTCGCCGTTGACGACTCATATCCGCTACCGAAGGGCGTCCTGACCTTCCCGTTAGGCGACTTAGGCGAGGGGTGACCTCGGGCTGTCCGGGCCCGTTTTATCGTTTCCTTGGGCGGTGCGACCCTAGGCTGGCTGTGCTGGCCTGTTTGGCCGTTCCCTCGGCGGCGCGACCCTAGGCTGGCTGTGCTGGCCTGTTTGGCCGTTCCCTCGACGGCGCTACCCCAGGCTGGCTGTCCTAGCCTGTTTCACCGTTTCTCTGGGCGGCGCTACCCCAGGCTGGCTGTCCCAGCCGGGTCGCCGTTTCTTCGCAGCGCGGCCCTAGGCTGGCTGGTCCCAGGCTGTAGGCCGTTTCCCTGGGCTGCGCTGCCCCTGGCTGGCTGCCCTCTGGCTGTCGGGCATCAACACCCTGGGGCTCCGCCCCAGACCCCGGCCATCGCTCGGAGATCGGTGAAAAGCAAGGGCGGGGCGTGGGGGTTTGGGTGGTCTCCTCGCGGCGGCGGCCTCAAGCGAATCGCAAGGAAGGGCAGGGCGCAACCAAACCCCGGTTGCACCCTGCCCTTCCTCACGATGAGCCAAGGCTGCCGTCGCG
>NZ_JAENHP010000033.1 GCF_016834655.1 Paractinoplanes ovalisporus | reverse complement strand
CCGTACGCGGAAACAAGGCTGAGCCTGAAACCGGCGGGACGGACATAAGAGCGTACGCGGAAACGAGGTTGGCCTCGAAGCGGCGGAGCCGGCCTCACGCCGTACGCGGAAACAAGGCTGAGCCTGAGACCGGCGGGACGGACATAAGAGCGTACGCGGAAACGAGGTTGGCCTCGAAGCGGCGGAGCGGGGCTCGCGCCGTACGCGGGAACGGGGTTGATCTGGGTCTTGCGGCGTCAGGAAGGCTGGACCATGGCTGACTTGGCGGCCCGGTCGTGGAGGCCCCGGCCGTCGCCGTCGTTGATCATGGCGGGGATCACCAAGGCCAGCAGCAGGGCTCGGAGTGCGGCTCGGGGCAGGCCGATCGCGCCGCCGTCGGTTATGGACACGCAGCGGATGCGGGCCAGGGCCATGCCCAGCGTCTGTCCGAACAGGCCGACGAAGAAGGCGTGCACCAGCACGAAGATGCCCAGCTGGGGCCACGGGTTGGCGCGCAGATCGTCGACCAGCAGGGCGGCGACCACGGTGGCCAGCGCCCAGTCGATCATCAACGCGCCCAGGCGGCGGCCGAACGAGGCCACCCTCGCCGAGCCGAGATCGAGTGCGCCGTCTGCCCTGCCTGCCATGCGCCCAGCCTAGCGGGGGCGGTTTCGGCGAGCTGGCACGCGGGCCGGGCAGGCGCGATAGCCTCGCCTTGATCGCGCTGCGGGCCGGAATCCTCACAGACGCCGTAACACGACGGAAACAATAGGGATACGCCCGGGCAACTCCCGCCCCATAGCGTCGCGACCAGCCTAGCCATGCGGCGGAACCACGCCGCCCCGGTATTGAAATCGTGTGCCAGGAGGACGTGTTGTTCGCCAATCCCGAGGAACTCCTGCGATACCTCAAAGACGAGGACGTCAAGTTCGTAGACGTACGGTTCTGCGACCTGCCCGGCGTGATGCAGCACTTCAACATGCCGACCGAGTCGTTCGACGACAGCGTCATCACCGACGGTCTCGCCTTCGACGGATCCTCGATCCGCGGGTTCCAGGCCATCCACGAGTCCGACATGATGCTCCTGCCGGACGTGACCACGGCCTTCATCGACCCGTTCCGGATCCAGAAGACCCTGGCCCTCAACTTCTTCATCCACGACCCGTTCACGCGCGAGCCCTACTCGCGTGACCCGCGGAACGTGGCCAAGAAGGCCGAGACCTACCTCGCTTCCAGCGGCATCGCCGACACCGCCTACTTCGGCGCCGAGGCGGAGTTCTACATCTTCGACTCGATCCGCCACTCCACCGGCGCGAACGAGTCGTTCTACTACATCGACTCGATCGAGGGCGCCTGGAACTCCGGCAAGGAGGAGGAGGGCGGCAACCGCGGCTACAAGACCGCGTACAAGGGCGGCTACTTCCCCGTGGCGCCGGTCGACCACTACAGCGACCTGCGTGACGCCATGGTCCGCCGCATGATCGACGTCGGCTTCACCGTCGAGCGGTCGCACCACGAGGTCGGCACCGCCGGCCAGGCCGAGATCAACTACAAGTTCTCGACGCTGCTGCACGCCGGCGACCAGATGCAGATGTTCAAGTACATCATCAAGAACACCGCCTGGGAGCACGGCAAGACCGCCACGTTCATGCCGAAGCCGCTGTTCGGCGACAACGGCTCGGGCATGCACACCCACCAGAGCCTGTGGCTGAACGGCGAGCCGCTGTTCTACGACGAGACCGGCTACGCGGGTCTGTCCGACACGGCCCGCTGGTACATCGGCGGCCTGCTGCACCACGCGCCGTCGCTGCTGGCGTTCACCAACCCGACCGTCAACTCCTACCGGCGCCTGGTGCCCGGCTACGAGGCCCCGGTCAACCTGGTCTACTCGCAGCGCAACCGCTCCGCCTGCACCCGCATCCCGGTCACGGGAAGCAACCCCAAGGCGAAGCGCGTCGAGTTCCGCGTGCCGGACCCGTCGTCCAACCCGTACCTGTCGTTCTCGGCCCAGATGATGGCCGGCCTCGACGGCATCAAGAACAAGATCGAGCCCCCGGCGCCGATCGACAAGGACCTGTACGACCTGCCGCCGGAGGAGTGGGGCAGCGTCAAGCAGGTGCCGGGTTCGCTCGACGCGGTGCTGAACAGCCTCGAGAACGACCACGAGTTCCTGACCGCCGGTGGCGTCTTCACCGACGACCTGATCTCGACGTGGATCGACTGGAAGCGGACCAACGAGATCGACCCGGTCCGCCTGCGCCCGACCCCGCACGAGTTCGAGATGTACTACAACGTCTGATCTCGGGCGTTGCTGACAACGGCGGTCATCTGTGGCTAAACGCCCGGGTGGCCGCCGTTTCGCATGGTGAAGCGGCGGTAGTGAGTGGGCGTGCCGAGGTAGGTGCCCGACTCGCCCGGCTCGATCTCCCGCATGCCCAGGCGCTGGAGGATGCGTACGGACGCGGTGTTGGCCGCCCACGCCTCGGCCCAGATCTCGTGGAGGCCCAGGTCGGTGAAGCCGTGGTGCAGGGCCGCCCGGGCGGCCAGTCCGCCGAGCCCGTGCCCCCACCGCCGCGAGTCGCCGATCACGAAGCCGAGTTCGCGCCGCCGGGGCTCGGTGCCCTGGAGGTCGACGTACCCGACCAGGTCGCCGTGGCCGACCAGATCGCCGTGGCCGACCAGATCGCCGTGGCCGACCAGGTCGCCGTCGTGGACGACTCCCAGCCGGATCAAGCCGTCCGGCGGGTCGGTGATGAGGCGGCCCTGGAACCGCTCGTGCTCCGCCAGCGGCAGACCGGGTGACCATTCCGCGGCGGCGCGGAACCGCTCGTCGAGCGACCACGAGGCCAGGACCGCGGCGTCGGAAGCTTCCAGAGGCCGGAGTCGGACAGCGAGGTTGGACGGCACTCGCGAAGGCTAGCGGCGGCCCGCCCGATGTCGCCAGAATCAGCGGCATGACGGATCGCGAGCTGGTGGAACTCAGGGAGCGGGCGGCGCGCGGGGACTCGGACGCGGTGGGGCAGCTGGTGGAGCTGGCGGGCGAGCGCGGCGACCTCGCCGAGCTTCGCCGGCTGGCCGAGGCGGGCAGCTCCGACGCGACCGACGAGCTGGTGCAGGCGGCGGGTGAGCTCGGAGACGTGGCGGAACTGCGGCGCCTGGCCGACGGCGGCAACCAGGACGCGGCGGATGTGCTGGCCGAGATCGAGGAAGACTGAGCGCTAGGGTTACCCGGTGAAGATTTCCGACGTGCCGGAGAAGGGTCGCTTCGAGGCACGGGACGACGACGGCACGCTGGCCGGGATGATCACCTATCAGGTGACCGGCAACGTGGTCGCCTATACGCACACCAAGGTCGAGCCCGAGTTCGAGCACCACGGCGTCGGTGGTGAGCTGGCCCGCGCGGCCATGGAGGACGCGCTGGCCAAGGGGCGCCTGGTCGTGCCGATCTGCCCGTTCCTGGCCGGCTGGCTGGACAAGAACCACGACTATGACGCGATCGTCGCCCGCTCCCACCGCCGGGTCAAATAGCCCGGAACGGGCGCTGCTGCGGCCGGAGCGGCTGTTCACGGCGGCCGAGGTGCGGGAACGGGACTGCCCCATCCCGAAAGCCGCAGGGGTCTACGCCTGGTATTTCGATGCGCCGCCGGTGCCCGTACCGGTCGGTGGTTGTCATGTCGTCGATGGGTGGACGCTGCTGTACGTGGGCATCTCGCCGAAGAGCGACGCCAGCCGGCAGACGATCCGCAGCCGGATCCGCTACCACTACCGAGGCAACGCGTACGGGTCGACGCTTCGCCTGACGCTGGGCTGCCTGCTCGCCGACGAGATCGGGATCGGGCTGCGGCGCGTCGGCTCCGGGACCCGGCTGACCTTCGGGGCGGACGGCGAGGCACGACTGTCGGCGTGGATGGCCGAGCACGCGCGGGTGGTCTGGGTCGTGACCGGCGAGCCGTGGCTGCTGGAGGAGCGGCTGATCCGGGAGCAGACCTTGCCGCTCAACCTCGACCAGAACCGGCACAGCCCCTTCCACCAGCAGTTGTCCGCGTTGCGGGCCGAGCAGCGGGCACGGGCCCGGCAAGGCCCGATCCCCTGAGAACGCAGCCCGCTCTAGGAGAACGGGCTGATCGGGCGGGGTTGGGGCTCGCCGTCGACGATGACGTCTACCCGCTCGTCGTAGAAGCAGAGCAGGTCGCGGATCTTGGGGAGCTCGGCGATCGGGTCGGGGTAGCTCCACGCAGCGTCGGGTAGCGCCGGGTGTGACCAGTAGCGGGCCACGCCCTTGTACGGGCACCGGCTCACCGTCTCGCTCGCGGTGAGCAGGTCGGTGCGCACGTCGGCGAACGGCAGGTAGTAGCGCGTCGGCAGCGACGTCTCGAACAGCAGCACCGGCCGGGTGCTGTTGGCCACCTCCTGGCCGTCGATCAGGACCTGGACGCGGCGGGAGCTGTGCATCGTGTCGACCCGGTGGCGCGGCGAGCGGGCGTGCACGAAGACCTGCTCGTCCTCCTCGTACCAGTCGACGGTCTCCCACGAGAACGTGACGTGACCTTTGAGCTCGTCGAAACGGTCATCGGCCCACGCCGCGCCACGCACGTGCCGGTCCCCCGCGGTCACCGACCATCTGCCCTCGGCCTCGTCGGTCAGGGCTTCCGGCCGTACGTCTTCACGGGGCAGAAAATACGTCGGGAAGCCGTGCTCACTGATCTCGTCGAGCAGCAGCGCGCGTGTGCTGTCGGCAATCACCTCGCGGCCCAGGCGCACCCGGATCCGGCGCGGGGTCGGCTCGACGACGGTCGGGGGCGGGCGAAATTCGTCCATGATTCCGGCATACACCGTCCGGCGCATAGATTCCACGGATGGCCTATGACTATCTGGCCGAGAGCCGTCGCCTGATCGCGGACGGGCTGCCCGACCGCCCGGTGCGTCTGAGCCGCCGGCACCGGTTCGCGGCGCTCGCCGTGGACGTCGACGGTGCGATGGCGGCAACCCGGTTCGTACGGCGTGGGGTGGCCTGTCACTGGGACGACACGCACGTGCTGACCCGCGGCGCCGACGGGCTCTGGTGGGTGCACGGCGGGGGCGGCGGCTCGTCGGACGGGCCGTGGTCGACGGCCGAGTTCGAGCGGGCGCGGGCCGAGCTGGAACCCGGCGCGATCGTGGTCGAGGGCGGTTCGGGCGTGATGGTGCCGCCGTGGATCCAGGCCATCGAGCTGCTGGTGGGAAGAGACGCGGCCACCGTACGGATCGACGACCGTCGAGAGCTGCAAGTGCCTCCGCACGGTCGCCTCGTGGTGGTGTCAGCGGAGCGGTGCCCCCAGCTGTCCACGCACGACGCCGCCGGAAACAAGCTGGCAGAAGCATAGCCGCGGCCCTCGCGCGTACGAAGCAGATTGCTGGAGCCGCAGCAGACGCTCGTACGACCCGGAGGGCTGGAGCCGCCACACACGCTCGTACGACGCGGCGTGCTAGATGTGCGGCACTCGCGCGTACAACATCGCCGCGATCGCCGCGTGGCCGGCCGCGTTCGGGTGGTCGCCGTCGGGCGCCAGCAGTCCGGTCGGGTCGTCCTCGCCGCCGTCGCCGTGGAACGCGGCCCCAGTCGGCACGAAGACCGCTCCGCTCCTCGTCGCTGCGGCCGACAGCGCGTCGTTGACCAGGTCGGTGGCCCGGGCCGCATCCCGCACGCCGTCGGCGCCGTACTTCGACACCGCCACCTGGCCGTCCACCATGACGTTCCAATAGCCGACCAGCACCACGGGCATCCGGTGCACCCGCTCGATCGCCGCCACCGTGGCGACCACGTCGTCCTCGACCGCCGCCGCCACCGTCGAATACCGCGCCGGCTGCCCGAACACCGCGGCCATGTCGTTGGCGCCGGTCATGATGACGACCTCGGACGCCGACGCCAGCTCGCTGCTTTCCGAGGAGAGATTTCCCCGTACGTCGGAAGCCGTTGATCCGGGTATGGCGAGGTTGACGTCGTGGGCGTGCACCTCGGCCGCGTAGAGGGCGGGGAACGGCGTGCAGCCGCAAGCCGTGCCGGCCGGAACCGAATCACCGAGCGTGACCACTGTGGGCATGGCGGCAGGGGCGGCGCAACCCGCGAGCAACAGGACCGCCAGCGCGAGCAGCCGCCTCACGACGCGGGCCGGGCCAGGTGAGCGGAGAGCCAGTCGAACGACGGCGCCTCCATCTGCCGCCACACCGCGCTGCTGTGCCCGCCGTGCGCAACGACCGCCGTCGTCACCGCGAGTGGCGCGTGGGCCTCCGCGGCGAGCCGGCGCGAGTCGCGGGCCGCCCCACGGTCGTCGTCCGCCCAACCCAGCCAGAGCGCGATCGCCGGTTGCGGAAGGTGACGCAGCCGCCAGCCCGGGTTGTTGGTGGTGTTCTCGGTGCCGTCACCGATCGTGATGCCGGGTGAGGCGTACCCGGACAGGCTGGCGGCCGCCGCGTACTGGCCGGGGTGACGCAGCGCGAGGTTGGTCGCGCAGAACGCCCCCGCCGAGTAGCCGGTGAGCCCCCACCCGTCCCGGTCGGTGCGCACCGAGTAGTGGGCGCGCACGAACGCGGGCACGTCGACGGTCAGGAACGTCTCGGTCTGCGGCCCACCGCGCAGATTGGTGCATTCGGTGTCGAGCAGACGGTCGGGCGTCTGGTAGGGGAACAGCACCACGGTCGGCGCCATCCGGCCCGCCGCGATCTCCTTGTCCAGGTAGGACTGCACGCGCAGCTTGCGCAGCCAGGTCTCGGGCGTGCCCGGATAACCGTGCAGGGCCTCGATCACCGGCAGGCGGACGCCGCTGCGGTAGGCGGCGGGGAGGTAGACGTACATGGAAAGCGTCAGCCGGCTGGCCGGCCCCGGGACCGTCACGTCGAGCAACCGGCTGCCCTCACTCGATGTGAGGGACGCGCCGACCGTGGGGAACGCCTGCGTCAGCGAGTTGACCTGGACGGCCACGGTCGCGGCGACGCTGAGCACGCACGCGACGATCAGCCCGGAGCGTCCGACCGCACGCACGCGGTTCCAGCCGAGCGCGATCGCGACCGCCGTCAGCACCACCGCCACCAGTCCGATGATCATGACGCGGGGAGGGTCAGAGGGGCCGCCAGCGCAGGTGGCAGCGTGTTCGCGGGCCGGTCGAGGGCGGCCGTTCCGGGTGGCGCGGCGGCGACGAACGCGGCCGCCAGTGGTCCGCCTTCAACCGACCAGCCGACGGTCGACACCCGGAGGTCGCGGGCGAGCTCGGCCGGCAGCGAGAGCAACGCTGTGGCCGACGTGGTTGCGGTGGGTGAGAGCGTCACGGTTACTTCCTCCCCCGTACGGTGGGAGGCCGCACCCTGCGTAGCGAACTCCAGCATCACGGGGAAGGTGACGTCCGTACGGTCGTGGTAGTCGGCGGGCAGGGTCACGGTGGGTGGCCGGGCGAGGTTCCACGCGCGCAGCCCGGGCGGCCGCCACGTGAACGATCCGTCACGGGCGTGGACGTCGAGCAACCCGGCGTGCACACGATCGGTGACAGTCTCCGTGCCGGTGTCGCCGCGCAGCGCCTGCCACGACGGGTAGAACTCCTCGTGCCGGTTGACGGCCAGCCCGGCCGTGATCACGAGGCTCGCCTCCAGCAGGAGGACTCCGGCCGTACGGGAAAGGGCTCGGAACCGGCCGCCCCGGGACCAGAACCGGACGGTCGCCGCGCCGATGACAACCGCCGTGAAGGCGGCCAGCAGAATCAGCGGACGACCGGTCAGGCTCATGCGCCGGCCCTTTCCCGCTTGTCGCGCGAAGGCTTGTCGCGCGAGGGCTTCCCGACCGAGGAATTCTCGTGCGCGGGCGTCTCATGCGTGGACGTCTCGTGAGCACGCGTTTCGAGCGAGCGCGGCTCGTGGGCGCGCTTCTTGTGGGCGGGTCGCAACCGGAGGCGCGGCGTGGGCAGAAACGCCTCGGCCGAAAGGGCAGCCACAGCGATCCGTGGCAGATCCCGAGCGGTCGGGAAACACAGATAGCGCGGCGACCACGTAGGCAGATATTTGGCGTTCGCGCGGTAGAGCGACTCGATCTGCCACCGCCGCGACGCCGCCTTGAGCAGCCGGTGCCACACGCGCAGAACCGGTCCGGCGCCCAGCTCCTCGGCCCGCGCGAACACCGACCGCAGAACGGCGAAATTCAGCGACACCCGCCGGACGCCCAGACCCGGCGCCGCCTCGAGAACGGCCACCACCATCAGCTCGGTCAGGCCGTTGTCGGCGGTGCGGTCGCCCCGCATCAGATCGAGCGAAAGCCCGGACCCGCCCCACGGCACGAACTGCAGCAGGCCGCGCAGTTTCCCCTCGGCGTCGGAGCAGAGAACCAGCAGGCAGCCGGCGTCGCGCGGGTCACCCAGCCGGGACAGCGCCATCGAGAAACCGCGTTCGACCGGCCCGTCGCGGAACTGATCGGCGGCCCGGACCGCGGCGTCCAGATCGGTCTCGCTCAGGTCGCTCTGACGCACCACGCGGCACGTGTATCCCGCCCGCCGCATACGATTCACGGCCTGCCGGACACCGCGCATCGGCCGGCCGTCGAGCGAGAAGACATCGGTGTCCACAATGGCTTCGTCGCCCAGTTCCACCACGTCCAGACCCGCTTTCCGGTACGCCTTTCCGGCCGCGTTCCCGCATCCGAGAACGGCCGGGGTCCAGCCGTGCCGGGTGGCGTCGCCGAGCCATGCGCCGATGGCTTCCGGCCATGCCGACTCGGGCCCGATCGGATCGCCGGCGGCCAGGCTCACGCCGTTGACCACGCGATAGGCGACCACCGCGGCATGGTTCGGCGACCACATCAGCGACTTGTCGGCGCGCAACGCGAAATAGCCGAGGGAGTCGTTCCCGCCGTACCGGGAAAGGAGCCGGCGCAGACGCTCCTCGCTCTCGCCGTCGGTCTGCGGCCGGCGTGAGCCCGGCCTCAGCAGCAGAATCATCGCGACACCGGCGGCGAGCAACCCACAGGCGCCCGTCGTACAGGCGACCAGTTCGGCCGCGAACCGCCGGTGGAATTCGACCGGTCCGTCGAGCCCGACCAGGCCCAGGGCCGCTTCCTGGGCCCAGGCCACGACGCCCGGCGAACCGACCAGATGGTCGACGCGGATCCCGATCTCGACGAACCCGAGCACGAACCCCGCCGCCGCGAACCCGGCCAGCGCGCTGAGGGCCCGCCACCGGTTGCGCTGATCGGCCTCGGCGGTGAATCGGTCGTGCGTGGCGACCAGCATCACCAGCAGCACCCCGGCCACGATCGCGGCGTCGTAGTCGAAGCTTTTGACCAGGTGCAACACGATCGACGCGGCGGTCAGCCCGACCGCGACCTGCCAGGCCCGCCGCTTGCCCCGGCGCAACCCGGCCCCGAGATAGACCAGGAGCAGGCCGACGACGATGGTCGCGGCCCGCGCCGACAGCACCCCGGCCGCCGGCACGAACTCCACAACCTCCGCCATCCGCCCATGCCGCGGCGGCACCACCGCGGTGACAACAGTGAAGAGGCCGGCCACCTGCACGATGCGCGCGATGGTCCGCCGGGAGAGCGGCGCCCGCTCCAACGTCTGCTGCATGCCGTCATCTTCTGTGCGCCCGCTGTGAAACGCCCTGAAAGCCAGCTGTGTGCTAGCTCAACGCCACGCTGACCAGCACCCGAACCCGCTGTGTCGCTGATCCCGTCACGCGCGGACTCGCGGATGGCGCACGTTCGGCTCGGAGACAGCCGGTAGCGTCGAGGGGTGCAGACCTTTCTTCCGTACGCGGATTTCGTCGCCTCGGCCAAGGTGCTCGACCAGAAGCGACTCGGGAAGCAGCGCGTCGAGACCGTTCAGGTTCTGCGGGGGCTGGTCACGCCGGGTTACGGGTGGCGGCACCACCCGGCCGTCAAGATGTGGCGGGGGTATGAGGAAGGGCTGGTCCGTTACGGGCTGGACACGGTTGAGGTGTGGACCGCCACCGGGCGGGCCGACACCACGGCCGCGACTCTGCTGATCGATCTCGGCACCACGACCGACATCCGTACGCAGGAGGAACTCGCCGCCGTGGGGGAACTGCCGCCCTGGCTCGGTGACCCGGATCTGCATCGCAGCCACCAGTCGGCGCTGTTGCGCAAGGATGCCGAGTTCTATCGGCCGCTGTTCGGGCCGGAGGTGCCGGACGACCTCCCTTATGTCTGGCCGCCCTCGGACCGGCCGGGCCGCGACCTTTAGGGCCTGTCTGGTGGATCACGCGGGAGTGAGGCGTGGCCGTCATCTACGCCAAGCCACAGTCCATTCTCGACTGCGAGTACGTCTGGTCCCGTACGGACAAATGGATCGACCCTGGCGGCGCTCGTCCCGGCGTGGCGCGGCAACCGGACCGGACTGATCACCGTGGTCGCGTCGCGGGTGCTGTCCGCCCTGCTGGGCATCGGCGCCTACTTCGACGACCGGGCGCCGACGTGGGCCCGGATCGGTGTCACCGTCGCGATGGTGCTGACCGCGCTGGCGGTATGGCTGCTCATGCCGGCCCTGAGGAACCGGCGGGTGTCACAGGCGGCCGGGTAGGACAACGGGTGCGCGGAGCGGGCAGAATCGTACGGGTGGAAATCGCGGTGCTCGGGCCGTTGGAGCTGCGCGGCCGCACCGTCTCGGGAGCGCGCCTGCGTGCGCTGCTGATTCTGCTCGCCCTCGAACCGGGCCGCGTCGTCTCGGCCGACCGCCTGATCGACGGCGTCTGGGGCGACGACCCGCCGGCCGCCGCCGGCAACGCACTGCAGGCCCTCGTGTCGCGGTTGCGGCGGGCCGCGCCCGAGCTGGTGATCGAGGCGACCGCCCACGGCTACCGCCTGGTCGTCGAACCCGACGCCGTCGACGCCCACGTCTTCACCCGCCTGGCCACCACCGACCCGGCCGCGGCGCTGCGCCTGTGGCGGGGCGACCTGGAGTTCCCCGAGGTGGCCCGGGCCGAGGCGGTCCGCCTGGAACACCTGCGCATGCTCGCGCTCAAGCAGCGGATCGCCGACGACCTCGGCTCGCGCACCGTGGTGCCCGAGCTCGAAAGCATGCTCGCCGCCGACCCGCTCGACGAGTCGCTGGTCGGGTTGCTGATGCGCGCGCTGGTCGCCGCCGGCACCCCGGGACGCGCGCTGGAGGCGTACGAGAAATTCCGTTCCCGCCTGGCCGACGAGCTCGGCACCGACCCCTCACCGAGCCTGCGGACGCTGCACGTCGATCTTCTCAACGGGCGGGTCGAGGCGCGGCGCGGCAATCTGCCGGCCGAGGTGAGCAGCTTCGTCGGGCGCGAGTCGGACGTGACCTCCGTACGCTCCCTGGTCGCAACCCACCGCCTGGTCACGCTGCTCGGGCCGGGTGGCAGCGGCAAGACGCGCCTGTCGATCGAGGCCGGCGCCAAGATCCCGGGCGAGGTGTGGCGGGTCGAGCTGGCCCCGGTCACCGATCCCGGCGAGATCCCGCAGGCCATCCTCACCGCCCTCAACCTGCGCGGCCACGCCGTGCTCGACCGGCCCGGCCGGAGCGCACGGTCCGGTCTGCTCGAGGCGCTGTCCGGTCGCGAGATGCTGCTCGTTCTCGACAACTGCGAGCATCTGATCGCCGCCGCGGCCGAGGTCGCCGACGATCTGCTGCGCGCCGCGCCCGGTCTGCGGCTGCTGACCACGAGCCGCGAGCCGTTGGGCATTCCCGGTGAGCGTCTCTATCCGGTCGAGCCGCTGGCGCTGCCTCCGGTGGGCGCGGATGCGACGACCGCTTCCGGCTTTCCCGCCGTACGGCTTCTGCTCGATCGCGCCGCGACCTTCGTGCTGACCGAGGAGAACACCCAGGCCGCCGTGCGGGTGTGCCGCGCGCTCGACGGCATGCCGCTGGCGATCGAACTGGCCGCGGCCCGCCTGCGCACGCTCCCCGTCGACGTGCTGGCCGACCGCCTGACCGACCGGTTCCGCCTGCTCACCGGCGGCAGCCGCACCGCACTCCCCCGCCACCAGACGCTGCGCGCGGTCGTCGATTGGAGCTGGGATCTGCTCGGCGAGCCGGAGCGGGAGTTGTGGCGGCGGTTCGCCCTGTTCGCCGGCGGCGCCACCGTGACCGCCGCCGAGCAGGTCTGCGGCACCGACCTCGACGCGCTGGCCGCCCTGGTCGACAAGTCGCTGCTCGTGCTCGGCCGCGACGGGCGTTACCGCATGCTCGAGACGATCCGCGAGTACGGCCTGGAGCGGCTGGCCGAGGCGGGCGAGTTCGAGCCGCAGCGTCTCGCCCTGGCCGGCTGGCTGCTGGCGGCGGCGGCCGAGGCCGACCCGCATCTGCGCGGCGCCGACCAGATGCTGTGGCTGGCCCGGCTCGGCGAGGAGCACGACAACCTGCACGCCTCGGTCCGGGCCGCGATCGAGGCCGGTGACCGGGCGACCGCGGCCGCGTTCGTGGCCCGCCTCGGCTGGTACTGGTGGCTCAGCGGGCACCGCTCCGAGGGCTCGGTGCTGGCCGCCGAGGTGTCGACGATGCCGGGCGAGGCCGAGCGGGAAGACATCGCGCTGGTCCACACGTACGCGGCGATCAACGGGCTCGAGGGTGGGCTGCCGGTCGACCGGGTGCAGAAGGAGTTCCGCCTCGCCCACGAGGCGAGCGCCGGCGTCGACCCCACCCATCCGGCGCTGCGGCTGATCCCGCCGCTGTCCGTCATGTTCGAAGACCCGACCGGTCCGGAGGCCGGGTTCCGGCTGGTCGAACCGCTCTTCGACGACCCCGACCCGTGGCTGCGGGCGGTGTCCAAGATGTTCGTGGCGCAGCTGCGGCTCAACTTCGGGCAGAGCGCCGAGGTGGCCGAGGCCGAGCTGCGCGAGGCGCTCGACGGTTTCCGCGAGATCGGTGAGCGGTGGGGCATCGGGTTCGCGCTGAGTTCGCTGGGCGACCTGGCCGCCGCCCGCGGTGACTTCGCGCAGGCGGTGGTGTGGCAGCGCGAGGCGATCGCGCTGGTGCGTGACGTCGGCATCCGCGAAGACCTGCCGCAGATGGAGGTGAAGCTCGCCCACCAGCTGTGGCTGGCCGGCGAGAACTCGGAGGCGCGGGCGGTGCTCAAGCAGGCGCGGGCGGCGGCCGAGGAGGTCAACCTGCCCGAGGTGCTGGCCTCGGTCGCGTACGGCGCGGCCACGTTCGCCCGCATGGAGGGCGACCTCGAGGAGGCCCGCCGCAGCATCAACGCGGCCGTCGGCAAGATGCGGCACCCGGCCGCCGTCCCGCAGTTCCGGGCGATGGCGTTCCACACCGAGGGCCTGATCCAGGCCGCCGCCGGGGAGTACGCCGCGGCCCGGGCCAGCCACACCGAGGCGGTGCACACGGCGGTCGAGTCGCGGGATTCGCCGGTGATCGCGCTGACGCTGGTCGGGGCGGCCGATCTGGCCCTGCGCACCGGCGATCCGGAGCGCGCGGCCCTTCTGCTGGGCGCCTCGGACGCCGTACGGGGGTCGCGTGATCTTTCCGTGCCCGACGTCGAGCGCATCACGTTCGAAGCCCGCGCCGCACTGGGCGACACGGGCTTCGAGGCGGCTTACCGCCGTGGGACCGCGACCACGTTGTCCACGGCCACCGAACTGATTTAGAGGAGGCGTCCCAGGCGGAGGAAGACGGTCTCACCGGTGGCGTCGTCGATGGCGTCGTTGTCGGTGACGGCGTACGTCTGCCCGTCGCCGCCGATCGCGAGGCCCTCGACCTTGTCCTGCACCCAGCCGTTGTCGGCCTTGAGCAGCGGCAGCAGGTCCTTGACGAGCTTCTTCCGCACGGTCGGGGTGCCGGTCCAGCCGGCCGGGGTGTCGAACGCGTACACCTTCTTGATCGACGCTTGCGGGCCGCGCTGGTTGTCCCGCTCGATCACGGCGAACGTGTTGCCGTCGACCGCGACGATCTCGGACAGGCCGGTCCAGCCGATCGGGGCGGTGTCGAGCGGGTAGAGCAGCCACGACCACGCGCCGGTCTTCAGATCGAGCTTCCCGATCCGTACGACGTTCTGGGGGTCGGTCTTGATCGGGCGCTGGATCGCGACCCACACCGCGCCGTTGGTCTCGGCCACCCCTTCGAAGCCGTTCGTGGTGACGGCCGCGGCGATGTCGGCGGGCAGGGTGATCTCCTGCTGGACCCGGCCCTTCTCGTCCAACCGCACCAGCAGATCGGGCGCTTCACTCGCGAGCCAGTAGCCGCCCGCCTTGCGTGCCACGATGCCCTCGGCGTCGTACCCGACCGGCTTGCCGTCCTTGGTGACGGTCAGCTGCCGCTCGATCTCGGCCGGCCGCTGGGCGGTGTCGATCGTCAGAATCCGGGTCGGGGTGTAGGCCGAGTCGGTGACCGAGACCAGCTGTGAGCGCTTGCCTGGAACAGCGGAGAGCGCCGACAGCGTGCCGAACGGGATCCGGTCGTCCGAGACGATCGACGGGAACTGGCCGTGGCCGATGCCGAAGACCTGCACCGAGCCGCGGATGTTGGCGTCCGGGTTCTCCTCCTCGCTGGAGACCACGACCAGGCCGCGCGACGGCACCGCGACCACGCCCTCGGGCGCGTTCACGGTCGGGAGGATCTGCTGGAACTTAGGCTTCCACGGGTTCGACACGTCGTAGACGGCGGTGAAGTTGCCGCGCTCCGAGTTGACGAAGACGTACGGCGTACGGCCGATCGTGGCGAACGCGACGTTCTCGACCTCGATGCCCTTGGCGTCGGAGCGCTTGTCCGGGTAGAGGCCGTGCTGGACGGCGATGTGCTCGAGCGTGTTGCCGGCGTCCCAGACGACCTTGCCGTCCCGCGAGAAGATCGTCCAGCCGCGGGTGCCGCCCTGCCAGTCGCCCTCGTTGGCGGCGGCGAACATCGAGTCGTTGATCCAGGTGACGCCGTCGGGCTCCCGCTTGGCGGTGATCGAGCCGTCCAGCGTGATGGTGTCGTCGTCCTTGGTGTCGACCTTGTCGACCGTGACCGTGCCGGCCGGGAAGTGCTTGACGACCTTCTTCGAGGCCAGCGACACGATCGCGATGTGGTTGTTCTCCTGCAGGGAGACGACCGCCTCGTCGCGCGAGTTGACGCTGACGTACTCGGGCTCGGGGTCGGCCGGGCCGATCGCGGCGAGACCGGTGAGGTCGACCTTCGAGGCCTTCCACGTCCGCGTGTCGATCACTGACAGGTAACCGGCGGGCAGCTGCGGGATCGCGCCGTCGTTGACGTCCTCGTCGCGCTCGTTCTCGATCGCCACCGCGATGTAGCGGCCGCTGGGCGCCACCGCGACCGAGTCGGGCTGGCCGCCCAGGTCGATCGTGCGGACCACCTTGCGGCTGCGGTCGTCGATGACGACCAGCTTGCCGGACGGGTTGACGAAGCTCTCGCTGGTGTTGACGCCGGCCAGCAGCAGACGGCCCAGGTGCGCGACCGAGGTCGGCTCGCCGTCGAGGGCCAGCGTGCCGGCGGGCTTGGGCTTGCCCGGGTCGGTGATGTCGACGAACCCGAGGCGCTGGCCCGGGCTGTCGGTGTAGACGACCGTGCGGCCGTCCTCGGTGACGGTGGAGATCTCGGCGGCGGCCGTGTCGTCGATCGACGAGTTCAGATATGCGGGGAAGGTGGAGAGTCGCTTGAACTCCGTTGGCTTCTGATGAGCCGCGGCCGGCGTCGCGACAAAGGTCGCGGCCAGCCCGATCAGGGCGATTGCCGAGCGTTTACGCATGCGCTCTGACTACGTGAGGATCTTGTCCTCCTCGTGGACTTCCGCTGAACGACGGGTGCCGATGGGTGTCCAGATCAGCAGGGCCAGGCTGAACCAGACATAGAGGTTGCCGCCGATGAGCTCCAGCGGCGGGCGCGGGCGTTTTTCCCACAGCCAGGTGAGGCGGCTGGTCATGACCACGTACGCACTGATTCCCAGCGCTTTCCGGTTGGTCTCGATACACCGGATGATCGCCGGCAGCAGCCAGACGCAGTGGTGGATCCACGTGACCGGACTGATCAGGCAGCCGACGATGCCGGTCAGCGCCAGCCCGCCCACGATGTCGTCCGGCGCCTTGGCCACCCGCCACGCCCAGAACACCAGCGTCAGCAGTACGCAGACCATCCACACCTTGGCCTCGACCTGCGGGATGGGCAGGCGGGCCAGGAAACCCCGCTCGGACTGGTTGGACAAATAGGACAGCACGCCGACCCGGTTGGTGTCCCACAGCGCCGACGTCCAGAACTCGCGGGACTCGTCCGGGAAGATCGCGGCGGCGAGCAGGGTGGCGCCGGCCGCGGTGCCACTGGCGGTGGCGGCGGCCCGCCAGCGACGGGTCACGAGCAGATAGACGATGAAGATGCCCGGCGTGAGCTTGATCGCGGTGGCCAGGCCGATGCCGACGCCGGCCCACTTGCGGCCACGCGACAGCCCGAACAGCAGGTCCCCGGCCACGAGCGTGAGCAGCAGCGTGTTGACCTGACCGAACGTGATCGTCTCGCGGACCGGCTCGAACGAGAGGGCCAGACAGACCGCGATCCCGTACGCGAACCAGACCGTCCACCCTCTACGCCGGATCAGGTCTCCGGCCAGCCACCACGTGAGCAGGGCGGTGGTGAGAACCGTGGCGACGACCGCGAGGACGACCACCGCCCCGAACGGCAGAACCGCCATGGGCGCCATGACCAGGCCCGCAAAGGGCGGATAGGTGAAGCCGTACGGGGTCCCGGGCCGCAGCCAGTCGTAGACCATGCCGCCGTCGCCGTGGAACCAGTACTGGATCGCCCCGTAATAGACCTTGGAGTCGAAGTAGCCGTTACGCGTCTCGGCGAGATAGACGATCAGGATCGTGATCAGCCCGGCGGCGCTCAGCAGTCCGATTTTTCGCTTCATCAACCGATTTCCACGCTAAATAAAGGATGAACGCTGTCATGGCGACGGCGCCCTGGGCCTTCACGGCCAGGGCCAGGTTGTAGCCGTCGGGCAGACAGAGGGCGGCCGCGACCGCGCACGGGACAACCAGCCACCTAAGGCGGTCGTGCAGGGTGGCGGCCAGGATCGGGAGCGGCCAGAGCGCGTACCAGGGGTGGAAGACCGGCGCGAGCAGCACGGTCGCGGCCAGGGCGTAGCCGGCGTAGAGCAGCGGGTTCTTGTTCCGAGCCGTCCACCAGAGGGAGATCAGCACGCCGGCCAGCGCGACGATGCCGAGGACGCGGGTGACGGGAACCGCGTCCGGGCCGATCAGGTCGATCGTCATGCCGAGGGCGGTGGGCAGCGAGGTCCACTGCACCGAGACGCCGCTGCCGCTGAGGGCGGTCACCCAGCCGAAACCGCGCCCGCTGACCGCTGAGACCGCCGCCAGCGCGAGAAGCAGGCCCCCGACCAGCGCCGTAGCGTTCGCCACCACCTCCCCCGCCCGCCCAGGGAGAGGCCCGACGTTACGCCTTCCCTCCGACAAAACCGCGGGGTTGGCCACAGGCCGGTCGCCCCCGGTTATGCCGTTCTCCCCAGAGCGGATCCGCCGGTCGAGCAGGAGCAGCAGCGCGAACGGCGCCACCACCACGGCCGTCGCCTTCACCGCGACCGCCAGCCCCAGCAGCACCCCCACCGCGAGCCCGGCCGCCCATCCCTTCCGGACGACGGCGACCGCCAGCCCCGCGACCAGCAGCCCGACCATCAGCGCGTCGTTGTGCGCCCCCGAGATCAGGTGGATCGGCACCAGCGGGCAGGCCAGCGCCAGCCACACCGCCCGCCCCAGTGGAACGTTGCCCCGCCGGGCCAGCACCGGCAGCGCCACCGCGATCAGCCCGACCCCGAGCAGCGCGATCACCCGCAGCCCGACGAGCGTGCCGGCGAGACTTCCCGTGGCCTTGGCCGCGATCCCCGCCAGCACCAGGAACAGAGGGCCGTAGGGCGCCGGGGCATCACGCCAGGTCGGCGCCACGGCGTCGGCCCAGGGACAACCCAGAACGTCGACCCCACCCGCGTACGGGTCGAGGCCCGCACTCTGCTGCCAGCCCTGACACGCGTACGAGTAAGCGTCGTAGCTGCCCAGCGGCAGGAACGCGACCAGCGGCAACATCCACAGCGCCGCCGTGACACAGGCCCAGCGCGCGGTCTTCTCGAGCCGGACGCCGGCCACCCACGCCGCGATCAGCAGCCCCGTGCCGGCCAGCCACGCGACCGGCAGCAGAATCCCGTCGTCCCCCGCGAAGATCGTGCTAGGCGTGACCGTCGGCTGCCACGGATCGGTCGCACCGCCGAGCCAGGCGGCCACCGCGAGCGAGGCGCTGCCGGCCAGGCCCCCATAGCGGACGAGAGCGGGGCGGGGCATGGCGAGCACACTACCGTGCGTACCGGTAGGGTCTGTGCGCGTGTGGGCTCGGCACCGGCTGGAATGCATCACCGCCGCCCTCGCGGCGGCCCTCGGCGTCGCCTACCTGCTGCTCCCGCCGATGGGCTCCGACCTGGCCGCTCAGCAGGCCCGGGCCGACTTCTTCGCCACGCACGGCTACACCCCCATGGACCTGCGCTGGTACGCCGGCGTGGACCAGCTCGGCTACAGCCTGATCTCACAGCCCGTAATGGCGCTCCTGGGCGTACGCCTGACCGGCGCCCTGTCCCTGCTGGCCGCCGCGGTCCTGTTCGCCCTGCTGCTGCGCCGGACCGCCGCCCCTCGCCCGTGGCTGGGCGCCGTCGTGGGAACGGTCGGCATAGCCGGAAACCTGGTGAGCGGGCGGGTGACGTACGGCCTCGGGGTCGCCCTGGCCCTGGCCGCGCTGGTCGCCCTGACCACCCGTCACCGCACCTGGCTCGCGCCGCTGTTGACCGTGCCGGCCGCCGCCACCAGCCCCGTCGCCGCCCTCTTCCTGGGCCTGGCCGGCGTGGCCCTCGCCGTGTCCCGCAAGTCCCGTCGCGCCGGTCTGCTGATCGCCGTGCCGGCCGCGCTCCCCCTCGCGCTCAGCGCCCTGCTCTTCGGCGACGGCGGCTGGATGAACATCAGCCGCACCGACACCGTGAAGGCAGTGGTCGCCAGCCTCGCGGTGGCCCTCCTGGTCCCCCGCCGCCCCGTCCGCATCGGCGCCGTGTTGTCCGCGCTGGGGGTTCTGGCCGCCGCGTTGATCCACACACCCGTGGGCCTCAACGCCACCCGCCTGGCCGTGATGTTCACCCTGCCGCTGCTGGCCGCTTACGCCGCTCTCCCCCGCTTTTCCCGTACGGCACCAGTTTCCGCCGACTCGCATACGTCTCCTGTTTCAGCCGACCCACGTACGACGCCAGTTTCGGCCGACTCGCATACGTCGCCAGTTTCGGCCGACCCTCATTCGCCACCTGTTTCGACCGACTCTCGCCCGTCGCCCGTTTCGACCGACTCGCGTACGTCGTCAGCTTCGACCGACTCGCATGCGTCGCCAGTTTCCGCCCGCGAGCCGCGAAGCCCGGCTCCGATCACGGCCGGCGACCCGGTCCCCGAACCCACCGCTCCGCACCGGACCACCGCCCGGCCCCTACCTATCTGGGCCGTGCTGGCGTTGCTGGTCGTGGCGTGCTGGTGGCAGCCCCCCGTGGTGACCGGCGACATCCGCGACATCGGCAACCCGACCGCCGACGCCGCCTACTTCCGCCCCCTCCTGGACCGCCTGGCCCAGGAACGCTTGACCGGCCGAGTCGAGATCCCCGCCACGCGCGACTACTGGGAAGCCGCCCACATGGCCGACATCCCATTGGCCCGCGGTTGGCTGCGCCAGGCCGACATCGACCGCAACCCGCTCTTCTTCACCACCATCCCCGGCGCAACCGGCACCGGCGTACCCCTGACCGCCGACACCTACCGCGCATGGCTGGACGAGCTGGCCGTCCAGTTCGTAGCCGTCCCCGACACCGAGTTGACCTGGTCGGGCCGCCCCGAGGCCGCCCTTGTGACGGCAGGGCTCCCCTACCTGACCGAGATCTGGTCCAGCCCCGACTGGCACCTCTACTCCGTGACCAACCCTCGTCCCTTGATCGCCGAGCCGGCCACCCTCGTACGGCAGGACGCAGCCTCCGTGACATTCGAGGCCCCCACAGCCGGCGACGTACCCGTGCGAATCCGCTGGAACCGCTGGCTCTCCGTAGGCAGCGGCGCCACCCTGACCCGCCAGGGCGACTGGACCGTCGTACGGGTCCCCGCCCCAGGCACCTACACGGTAACGAGCTGAGCCGGCCCGCGAGAGTTATCCACATTGCCCGGTTGTCCACAGGCCCCCACGCAAAGATCGCCTCGTCACGAAACAATGGGGGTTGGGTGGGGGTCCCCCTGGTAGGGCGGGTTATGGATAGGAGCAGTAATGGGTGGGAGCAGTGACGAGTGGGAGCGGTAATGGGTGGGAGCGGTCATGGGTGGGAGCAGCTACCCCTGGCGCGGCGGTGAATTGATCGGCTCCAAGACTCGGTTGCGGGCGTGCTGGTAGATCACTGAGCTTCGGAAACCGACGATCTCGCGGCGGCCGGTGAACTTGTCCATCAGGAACGAGTGGAGCGCGTCGACGCTGGGAACGCCCACGTGCACCAGGAAGTCGTCGCCGCCGGCTACCACGAACACCGACAGCACCTCGGGCAGGCCGGTCGCGTAAGCCTTGAAGTTCTCGATCACCTCGCGGCTCATCGGGCGCACCTGGACGTGCAGGAACGCCTGGACGTGGCGGTTGAGGGCGCCCAGGTCGATCTCGGCGTGATAACCGGTGATCACTCCGCGGTCGCGCAGCAGCCGTACGCGTTCCAGGCACGTCGACGGCGCGATGCCCACCGCGCGGGCCAGGTCGCGGTTGGTCTGCCGGGCGTTCGCCTGCAATTCCCGCACGATCGCCGAATCAACTTCGTCCACGGGGTCGCCTTTCCTGCCGGTTGCCGAACAAGATTCGGCGCGGCGCCTGAACGGCTGGGCAAGCGCCTAGCTTCACCCCATGTTCTCGCATGAACGGATCATCATCCGGCGCGGTCCCGAGTCCGGGCTGCCGATCGTCGTGGCCGTGCACTCGACGGCCCTGGGCCAGGCTCTCGGCGGGTGCCGTCTGGCCGTGTACCGGGACTGGCGCGACGGCCTGGCCGACGCCCTGCGACTGTCCGCCGCCATGACCGACAAGTGCGCCCTGGCCGGCCTGCCCAACGGCGGCGGCAAGACGGTGGTCGCCCTCGACGCGCCGCTCGACGACTCCCGCAAGCAGGCCGCCCTGCACGACGTCGGCACGGTCATCGAGGAGCTGGGCGGCATCTACGCGACCGGCCCCGATGTCGGCACCGGCCCGGACGACATGGTGACAATCGGTTCCCGTACGCGGCACGTCTTCTGCCGTCCGGTAGCCGCCGGTGGCAGCGGCGACTCCTCCCCCGGCACCGCCACCGGAACGGTCGCCGCCTTGCGGGCCGTGTGCGCCGACCGGTTCGGTTCGCCCGAGCCGGCGGGCCGTTCCTTCGCCGTTCTCGGCCTGGGCCGGGTCGGGGGCCGGGTCGCGCGGCTGCTCGCCGAGGCGGGCGCGAAGCTGCTCGTGGCCGACGTCGACCGTTCGAAGCACGCCCTGGCCGACGAGCTCGGCGCCACCTGGGTCACACCCGACGAGGGCCTGTCCGCCGCCGTCGACGTGGTCGTGCCGGCCGCTCTGGGCGGTGTGCTGACCCCGGACTCGGTCGCCGCCCTGCGCTGCTCGGCCGTGGCCGGACCCGCGAACAACCAGCTGGACTCCCCCGCGACGGCCGACCTGCTGCAGGCCCGCGGCATCCTGTGGGCGCCCGACTACGTGGTCAGCGCGGGCGGAGTCGTCAGCGCGACCGCCGTCGAACTGCACCACGAGACCCCCGAGCAGGTCACAGCGCGGCTCGACGGCATCGGCAACACGCTGACCAACGTGTTCGCCGCGGCCCGGCGCGACAACATCACGCCGAGCGCCGCGGCCGCTGCGGAAGCCGCCCGCAGACTGTCCAAAGCAGGTTGAAGCCAGACGGCCGACACCAAAGCGAGCCGTACGGGCGCAGCCAGGCAAAGCGCGTGCTGGGCAGGCGCAGACGAACGAGCGGCGAAGCCTGATCGCTCACGGATGACGGCGGCGCCACCCAGCGACGTGATCGCAGGCCCGGCGACTCTCGTACCGGGGTGGGAACGAGGTCAGTCGCCGGCGTGGGCGGGTGGGCTGACCGGCTCGGCCCGGTCGTACGGCGGATTCAGCGGCGCGTCACCCGGCATGTCGGCGAAGTGGCGGTTGAGGTGGGCGTACGGGTTGCGCCGGGGGTCCCGGGCGGCGCGGGCGACACGCCGCTGCTGGCGGCGCAACGTCACGGCGAGCCGCAGTTCGGGCCACAGCCGCAGCCGGCGTGACGAGTCGAGGGCGGCGAGCGCGCGGGCCAGGCTCTCGCGTTCCCGCTCCGGCACGAAGGCCAGGACGATGATCAGCGGCAGCACGGCCGACACGATCTCGGTGAGGACGAACAGCAGCACCAGCAGAGCGACGATTCCGGCCAGCAGGTTGATGGTCATCGACGTTCTCCTGTCCGAGGAGGAGGCGGATCCGCCCGGTGTGGGGACCGGTCGGCTCGGAGAGGTGATACCTGGATGAGAAACGACCAGGAAACGGTCGCATATGCACTTGCAGGGTCCGACCTCGTCGTCGCGAGAACCGCTGAACACGTACGGCTATTGATCCGACGCTTGCAGCAACCCCTCGTGACCCCTACCACTGAATATCCGCGTCTATGCACCGAGATGCAAGCACGATCCGAGGGCATGAATATTCTTTCCTTGGCGTTCACGCGGACCTACCCAGCTCTGGACCTTTGTGCTTGCATGAGGTATGCGCCGCTGCCGCATGACCATCAGGACTGCTGTATCGTTCGCGCGTGACGACAAATCAGCCCTTAACGGCTGCTCAGGATGCAGCGCCGCGCCTGACCTTGGTGACGACGCTGTGCGGCGGCGGGACCTGCCCGACCGTCTACCGCACCGACCGGAATACATTTGTTGTGCAGGGATACACCGTGACCGCGGAGGCCGCCGGTCTCGACCTCCCCGCGGGAGAACAACTCGTCGAGATCCCGGCCGAGCTCATCGCCGAGGCCATGAAAGCAGTCAGCTGACCGAACTGACCGAACTGACCGAACGGGAAGGAGGGCGAGCGGAATGACCACCTCGCCCGAATTCCCGGACAGCGCCGAAGAGCACGTCGGCGCGGCCCTGGCCCGTCGGCGCAAGAGCCTGAAGATTCCCGGGCAGGTGCTCGGTGAACGGGTCGGCATGAGCCAGGCCAAGATCTCGCGTCTCGAGACCGGCAAGTCGGCGGCCGACCCCCAGGATGTCCGGCTCATCGCCGAGGCCCTCAAGATGCCCGACACCGAGGTCGAACGCCTCGCCGGGCTGGCCGAGCGCTCGAACAACCAACTTGTCGACTGGCATCCGGCCGAGCTGGGCCTGCAGAACCGGCAGAAACGTGTCCGGCAGCTCGAAGCGCCTGTCCGCGAGATCCGCACCTTCCAGCCGGCTGTCGTCGTGGGCCTCCTCCAGACCAGCGAATACGCGCGGGCCGTGCTCGACCAGCTGCGGACCCAGCTCGACGACGACCAGATCGCCGATTCGTTGCTGACCGTCTCCGAGGCGGTCTCGATCCGGATCCAGCGGAGCCAGCTGCTCTACGATCCCGGGCGCCAGTTCCACTTCGTCATGACCGAGACCGTTCTGAGCAACCGGGTGTGCGGACCGGCCGAGATGCTGGGCCAGATCGCCCGGCTACGCGAGGTCGCCACACTGCCGAACGTCAGCATCCGGTTCATCCCGCGCGAGGCGGAGTTGCCGATCGCGCCGTTCCACGGTTTCGAGCTCATGGGCGACCGCACTGTGATGGTCGACATCTTCAGTGCGAGCCTGGAGTCCCAGGGCCGTGGCATCGTCCGCCGGTATCGGCGGGTGTTCGACGCCTTGGAGTCGGCTGCGACCACGGACATCGAGCCTCTTCTCGACGCGTACGAGAAGAACTGCATCCGGCAGCTGGCCCAAGCCGCGGCCTGACCCATTGTGACGGGGTTGTTTCGGTCCGTACGGTGGTGTCATGACGACCCACAAGGATTCCGTCGAGGCCACCGACAACCGGCTCGACATACTGACGAGTCTCTGCGGAAGTGGCACCTGTCCGACCGTCTACCGCACTGCCGGCCAGTCAGTGGTCGTGCAGGGCCACGCGCTGACCGGCGAACAAGCCGGTGTGGAGGTGCCCGACGGCGAGCACCTCGTGGAGATCCCGGTTGAGGTTCTGCTCGCGGCAGCCGACAAGATCCGGAACCAGGCCTGAGACAGCGTCGTCACCAGGCGAAACGACGCCGCTTCTTCTTCTGGCCCCGCAGGCCGGACAGGAAGTCGGCACCCTCGCGCAGCGCGCGGGAACCGCGGCTCGGGCCGCGCCTGGCCTCCAGCTTCTCGCTCAGCTTGCGAGCGCCGAAGGCGGCCAGCGGAACGGCGATCGCCATGATCGCAAAGCGCTTCACCATGTTGAACAGCATGGAAGAGGGATACCCACTCAGGACTCGAGCACACGCTCCATCGCCGCGCGGGAACGGCGGGTCAGGCGCAGGTAGCGGTCGACGAACTCGCCCGGGTCGCCTCCGCCCAGCAGCATCACTGTGCCCGCCAGTTCGACCCCGTGGCGGGGCAGCTGGTCGGTCGGACGGCCCCGGACCAGGGTCAACGCGTTGCGCACCTGGGCCGCCAGGGTCCAGCCGGCGGTCATGGCGGCCGCGTCGACCTTGTCGACCAGCTTGGCCGCGACCGCCGCGTCGAGGGCCTCGAGCGTGCGGGTCTTGCGCAGATCCGGTTCCGCGTACGCGTGACGCAGTTGCAGCAGCTGGATGGCCCATTCGACGTCGGACAACCCGCCCCGGCCCAGCTTGGTGTGGGTGTGCGGGTCGGCGTTGCGGGGCAGGCGTTCGACCTCGACCCGGGCCTTGATGCGGCGGATCTCGACGACCTGCTCGCGGGTCAGGCCACCCTCGGGGTAGCGGATGCGGTCGGCCAGTTCCTCGAACTTGAGGCCCAGGTCGTGGTCGCCGCTGACGAAACGGGCCCGCAGCAGCGCCTGGGCCTCCCAGACGCGCGACCAGCGGGCGTAGTACTGCTGGTAGGCGGCCAGGCTGCGGACCAGCGGCCCCTGCCGTCCCTCGGGACGCAGGTCGGCGTCGATGCCCAGTTCGGGGTCGGGCGCGGGCGCGGTCAGCAGTTTGCGCAGCTGTTCGGCGATGGCCAGCGACGCCGACGACGACTCGTTCTCGGGGGTGCCGGGGGCGGGCTCATAGACGAACAGCACGTCGGCGTCGGACGGGTAACTCATCTCGTATCCGCCGAGGCGGCCCATACCGATGATCGCGAACTTGAGCCCGGCCGGACCGGGATGGGCCCGGCGGGCCACGCGCAGGGCGGCGCTCAGCGTCGCGTCGGTGACGTCGGACAGCGCGATGCCGATCCGGTTCACGTCGAGCGGCTCGGCCGGGGCCAGCTCGCCCGCCTTGCTGAGGATGTCGGCGCAGGCCAGCCGGAACAGTTCCCGGCGGCGCCGGGCCCGGACGGCCGCGATCGCCTTGACCGGGTCGTCGGCGTAACGCTCGGCGGCGGCCGCGAAGCCGTCGAGCAGGGACTCGCGGGAGCGCGGGAGCAGTTCGGCGTCGTCGGCCAGCAGGCGCAGTGCCTCGGGGTCGCGGGTGAGCAGGTCGGTCGCGTAGCGGGACAGGCTGAGCACCCGGGCCAGGCGGCGGGCGACCGGGCCGCCGTCGCGCAGCAGGCGCAGGTACCACGGGGTGCTGCCCAGCTTGTCGGAGACGTGACGGTAGTTGAGCAGGCCGCGGTCGGGTTCGGGGGCGTCGGCGAACTCCTGCAGCAGCATCGGCAGCAGCGTGCGCTGAATGGCCGACGTGCGGGTGACGCCGCCGGTGAGCGCCTGCAGGTGGCGCAGCGCCCCGGCCGGGTCGGCGAACCCGAGCACCTCGAGGCGCCGGCCGGCCGACTCGGTCGTCATGCGCAGCGCCTCGGCCGGCACCCGGGCCACGGCCTCGAGCAGGGGCTGGTAGAGCAGTTTGACGTGCAGCCGGCGAACCTGGGCGGCGTGGCCGACCCAGTCGGAGCGGAAGGCCTCGACGGCGTCGCGCCCGGGCAGGGCCGTGTAGCCCAGCGCGGCCGCCAGCCAGCGCAGCGCCGCCGGGTCGTCGGGCACGGTGTGGGTGCGGCGGAGCTGCTGAAGTTGCAGGCGGTGCTCGACTCCGCGGAGGAAACGGTAGCCCCGGAGCAGGGTCTCGCCGTCGTCGCGGCCCACGTAGCCCCCGGCGACCAACGCGCGCAGGGCCGGGATGGTGCCCGGCGGGCGCAACGTCTCGTCGATGCGGCCGTGCACGAGCTGGAGCAGCTGGACGGCGAACTCGATGTCACGCAGCCCGCCCGGGCCGCGTTTGATCTCGCGGTCGGCCACGCCCGGCGGCACATTGTCGATGATCTTGCGGCGCATGTCGCGGACGTCGGACACCGCCTCGGGGCGTTCCGCGGCGTGCCACACGAGCGGGGCCAGGTCTTCGATCCAGCGGCGGCCCAGGGCCAGGTCACCCGCGGCCGGACGGGCCTTGAGCAGCGCCTGGAACTCCCAGGTGCGGGCCCAGCGGCGGTAATAGGCCTCGTGGCTGGCCAGCGTGCGCACGAGCGGCCCGCGGCTGCCCTCGGGGCGCAGCGCGGCGTCGACCGGCCAGGCGACCATGCCGCAGATCTCGATCAGGCGGGCGGCGACGATCGTGCCGGCGTTGAGGTCTTCGTCGGAGTCGGCGACGAAGATGACGTCGACGTCGGAGACGTAGTTGAGCTCGTTGCCGCCGCACTTGCCCATCGCGACCACGGCCAGGCTGGGCTCGGCGGTGCCGGAGGGCAGACCGGCGACGGCGATCGCGTAGGCCGCGGCCAGGGTCTCGTCGGCGAGCCGGGAGAGCGCGGCCATCGTCGGTTCGAGGCCGCGCCCGCCGGTGAGGTCGGCGGCGGCGATGCGCAACAGGGAGATGCGGTAGGCCCGGCGCAGCGCCGGCACGCTGGGTTCGTCGCTCTCGACCTCGAGGTGGCCCTCGGCGTTGGGCGGCAGGCCGGTCTTGCCGGTGGCGAGCACCTGCCAGTCGCCCGGGTTGGCCACCAGGTGGTCGCCGAGCGCGGACGAGGCGCCCAGCACGGCGATCAGGCGGCGCCGCAGCCCGGGGTCTTGCGCCAGCGCGCCGATCAGCGCCTCGGTCGCCTCGTTGGTGGCGATCTCGCCGCCCGGCCCGGTGACCCGGCCGCCGTTGCCCCGCGCGGCGGCCCGGCCGGCCGCGTCGACCAGCCGGTGCAGCTGGCGCAGGGCCAGGTTGGGGTCGGCGGCGCGGGACAGCGAGTTGAGGAGTTCGGCCGCGTCGGTGCCGACCGGGGCCTGCGCTTCCGGGTCCCACAGCCGCAGGCCGGTCGGGCCGAGCAGGTCGGACGCGCGGGCGCCGTTGTCGGCAAAGCCGTACCGGGCGAGCCGGCTGGGCCTGGTCAACTCACTGTCCCAGCAGCGGGAGGGTGCGGCCGGCGCCGGCGTCGGGTATGTCGGCGTCGGGCAGCGTGCCCAGGGCGAGCGAGGCGAACCGGGCCACGAACGGCTGCCACACCTCTTCGACGTCGGGCAGGATGTCGGCGATCGCGAACACGACCGCCTCGGCGTCGTAGCCCAGCTCGTCGATGGTGGCGCGGTCGCTCGCGGCCCACTGCTCGACCATCGCGGTGTCGCACTCGATGTGGAACTGCAGGCCCCAGGCCCGGTCGCCCAGGCGGAAGGCCTGATGGGGGTAGCGGCTGGACGCGGCCAGCAGCACCGCCCGCAGCGGCAGCTCGGTGATCTCGTCGCGGTGCCACTGGATGACGTCGGGCAGCAGCGGCACCCACTTGAACAGCGGGTCGGTGTCGGCGGCGTCGCGCTTGCCGACCAGGCCCGGGCCGATCTCGGGGCCGCTGGTGCTGCGCTCGACCAGGCCGCCGTGGGCGTTGGCCAGCAGCTGGCCGCCGAGGCAGACGCCGAGCGTGGGCACGCGGTGGCGGACGGCCTTGCGCAGCAGCCCCTCGAGGGCCGGGAACCAGGGCGCGCCGGGCGTGCCGTCGGCGTCGGGATAAGCGTTCTGATCGCCGCCCAGCACGATCAGAGCGAGGTAGTCGTCGAGGGTCTCGGGCAGCTCGTCACCGGCGTGCGGGCGCAGGACGGTGAGCTCGAGGCCGGCCTCGGTCAGCCACTCGCCCAGCCGGCGCGGGTCGTCGGTCGGATCGTTCTCGATGACTAGTGCAGTCGCCACGCTCACGAGGCTAACCCTTCAGGAATTCCCGTACGGCGGCGAGCCAGGCCGACGGGTTGTCGAAATGTGTCATGTGCGCCGCCTCGGGGATCATCCGCAGCCGGCTGGCCGGAACTTCGGCGTGCAGCCGGTGGGCGACCGACGGCGGGAACGTCATCTCACGCTCGCCGTGCACGATCAGCACCGGGCCGCCCCAGCGCCGCAGAACCCCCGGTGGATCGGCCGGGCGGGCCGGTTTCAGCTTTCCTTCCAGGTACGGCGTGTCCCACGCGCTGGAGAACCGCACGCCGCCCAGAACCGCCCGCCACTCGTCGGCCCGGTCGAGCCGCCAGATCGTCGCCGGCAGATCGGCCTCGGCCATCGCCCGGGCCACGGCGCCGTCCTCGCCCTTCAGGTTCCAGTCGACCTCTTTGCACTGCGCGGCCCGTTCGGGCGGGATCTCGGCCTCGAAATCCCCGTAAGCCGTGGTGGAGGCGAGCACCAGACGCCGCACCAGGGCGGGGTGCTGCTCGACGACACGCATGGCGACCCCTCCCCCGTAAGAGAAGCCGAGCACGTCGGCCCGGGTCGCGCCGATGTGGCTGATCAGGCCGGCCACGTCGTCGGCGATCAGGTCGGGCTGGAGCGGCACGTCGCGGCTGGACCGGCCGCACCCGCGCAGGTCGAACAGGACGACGTGGGCGACGTCGGACAGCCCGGCCACGGGCCGCAGATAGGAGTGGTCCCACCCCGGTCCACCGTGGATGACGACCAGCGGCGGCAAGCCCGGGTCACCCGAACGGCTGACGAAGAGCTTGACCCCGTTGATCTGCTCGATAGCGTCCACGGCAGGCAACCTAGACCGGGGGTACGACATGTCCCGCGCGCCCCTGCTCGTGCTCGCCTCGGTCGTCTCGATCCAGTTCGGGTCGGCCGTCGGGCGCACCCTCTTCGACGACCTCGGCGCCACCGGCGTGGTGCTGCTGCGGGTGGCGATCTCGGCCCTCGTGCTGGCCGTGGTGGTCCGTCCGCGCCTGCGCACGTGGCCGCGCGAGGCGTGGCGGGCGGCGGCGATGCTCGGGGTCGCGGTGGCCGGCCTCAACCTGCTGTCCGCGCTGGCGATGCGCACGGTTCCGCTCGGTGTCGTGGTCACCGTCTCGTTCCTGGGCCCGCTGACCGTCTCGCTGGTGCAGACCCGCCGCCTGCTCGACCTGGTCTGGGCCCTGTCGGCGCTGACCGGGGTCGCGTTGCTCGGCTGGCACCCGGGCCCGGCCCTGCCCGTCGGGGGCCTGCTGCTGGCCGCGCTGGCCGGGGTCTGCGGCGCCGGATACATCGTGCTCACCGCGCGGGTCGGCGGCCTGATCCCCGGCGCCGGCGCGTTGCCGGTCTCGCTCTCGGTGGCGGCGCTGGTCGCCCTGCCGTTCGGCGTCTCACCCGCCGCCGCCGTGATCGGCCACCCCGCCCTGCTGATCGGCGCGGCGTCGGTGGCGCTTCTTCAGACCATTTTCCCGTACGTGCTGGAACTGCACGCCCTGCGCCGGATCCCCACGCGGGTCTTCGGCATTCTGGTCAGCCTCAATCCGGCCGCCGCCGCGCTGGCCGGGCTGGTCGTGCTGGGCCAGCGCCTGGACGCGGTCGCGCTCGCCGCGCTGGCCCTGGTGACGCTGGCCAGCGCCGGGGTCACGCTGGTGCGGGAGTCCAGCGGGCCACCAGTTCCGTCTCCTCGGTCTCGCCCGTCTCGTGGAAGCCCAGTGTCCGATAGAGGTGCCTAGCCGCAGTGTTGTCGGCGGCGTAACTGAGCGCCACGTTGGGCGTGCCCGGCTCGGCGATCAGGCGTTCGCGCAGGGTCCGCACGATGGCGTGTCCGATGCCCTGGCGCTGGTGCCGGGCGTCGACGACCAGGCCGCCGATCCAGGCGCTGCGGTCGTCGTCGATCCCCCACATGACGAAACCGACCACTTCGCCGTCCCGGGTCGCCGCGAGCGGGTTCCAGGTGTCGCCGTAGTGGCACAGACAGAGGTAGTAGCTGACGTCATTGACGAACCGCCGCTGCTCGTCATGCACCGTGAGCGCCGCGCAGTCACGCCAGTTCTCCGGCGTGACCGGCACAAGATCGATCGACATCGCAGGGTCCTCGGGCTTCGGGTTTGGGCGTTTCCACTCACGCACGTCGCCCGGGTGGCTCGAGCGCTCTGGACGCGCCAGCGGCCAGCTCGATCCGCCCGGGTCCCCGCGGGAGCGACGGTCCGTACACACCACCCCGCTGGGACATCCGGATCTTGATCTTGGTCTTTCGGATCCGTCAGGAAATACACGCACACACGATCAGGGCCGCACCGAAATGCGACGCCGCGCTCACCATCGCTCCGCCGTGGCGTTCGGGCGTGCAGATGACCTCGCCGAGCTTGCCCGGGGTCATCCAGTCGAGAACCAGGAACGCCAGCCCCATGATCGCGATGCCGATGATGCCGAACAGCACCGTCGACGCCAGGCCCTGACCGAACGAGTCGTAGGACGTGAAGATCGCCGTGAACACGATCGCGGCGATGCCGAGCTGGTTGGCCGCCAGCAGCAAGGACGCGTTGGGGTTGCGTTCGACGAAGATCAGGTCGCGCAGCTTGCCCGGGGTGAGCAGGTCGACGAGCACGTAGCCCACCGCCATCAGCCCGATGCCGACGATTCCGAACACGATGCTGCGACCAGCACCCTCGAGCAGATCTTGAAGCACGGCCTCTCCCTTGTCGCGCGACGTCAGGAGAGACCGTACAAGACAGGATCTACGTCATTACAGCGCGCCCAGGTAACGCTGCCTTTCGTAGGGCGTGACCTCGCGCCGGTACTGCTCCCATTCGGCCGTTTTGTTGCGGAGGAAGAAGTCGAAAACGTGCTCGCCCAGCACCTCGGCGATCAGTTCCGACTTGCTCATCACGTCGATCGCCTCGGACAAATTCTCGGGGAGCGCGTCGTAACCGGCGGCCTTGCGCTCGGCCGGCGACAGCGACCACACGTCGTCCTCGGCGCCCGGCGGCAGCTCGTAGCCCTCCTCGATGCCCTTGAGACCGGCCCCGAGCAGCACCGCGAAGGCCAGGTAGGGGTTGGTGGCCGAGTCGATCGAGCGGACCTCGACGCGGGCCGAGCTGGGCTTGCCGAACGCGGGCACGCGGACCAGCGCCGAACGGTTGAGGTGACCCCAGCTCACGAACGCCGGCGACTCGGTCACCACGTTGGGCAGCTGCAGCGGGAACAGGCGCTTGTACGAGTTCACGTACTGGTTGGTGACGGCCGTGTATTCCCGCGCGTGCACCAGCAGGCCGGCGATGAACGAGCGCGCGGTCTTGGACAGCTTCTGCGGGTCGTCGGCGTCGTAGAACGCGTTGCGCTCGCCCTCCATGAGCGAGAGGTGCGTGTGCATGCCGCTGCCGGGCTGGTCGGTGTAGGGCTTCGGCATGAAGGTGGCCCGCACGCCCTGCGACAGCGCGACCTCCTTGACCACGTGCCGGAAGGTCATGATGTTGTCGGCCGTGGTCAGCGCGTCGGCGTAGCGCAGGTCGATCTCCTGCTGGCCGGGGGCGACCTCGTGGTGGCTGAACTCGACCGAGATGCCGATCCGCTCGAGCGCGAGCACGGCCTGACGGCGGAAGTCACGGGCCACGGCGTGGGTGGTGTGGTCGAAGTAGCCGCCGCTGTCGACCGGGATCGGCACCGAGCCGTCGAGCGGGCCGTCCTGCACCAGGAAGAACTCGACCTCGGGGTGGGTGTAGAAGGTGAAGCCCTTCTCGGCCGCCTTGGCCAGCATGCGGCGCAGCACGTGGCGCGGGTCGGCCCAGGCCGCACTGCCGTCGGGCAGCAGGATGTCGCAGAACATGCGGGCGCTCTCGCCGCTCACGCCGCCCTCGAACGGGAACACCTGGAAGGTCGTGGGGTCGGGCATCGCGACCATGTCGGACTCGTAGACCCGGGCGAAGCCCTCGATGGCCGAGCCGTCGATGCCCATGCCCTCTTCGAAGGCGGACTCCAACTCGGCCGGGGCCACCGACACGCTCTTGAGGGTGCCCAGCACATCGGTGAACCAGAGCCGGACAAAACGGATGTCGCGCTCCTCCAGAGTACGAAGCACGAACTCCTGCTGTCGGTCCACGGTCACCCCTAGTATCAATGCCCTGACAGGCCAGTCTTCCCCGGCCCAATTACGCCGAGATTACGCTGGCACTGCCCCCTGGCGGCGGCCTGGGGTGTGAAAACCTCCACTCGCCCCTGACCGCGGCGCCCGCGCGGGTGCGACGATCGAATCCGCACCCGGGGACCGCATCCGCGCGGCCTCGAGGGAAGGAGCGCACCATGACCGAGATCCCGACCCTGTACGGTGGCCCGCCCACCCGCCGGGTACGCACGCGTGACCTCGTCGCCGCCAAGAGCCGCGGCGACCGCTGGCCGATGCTGACCTCCTACGACCAGTACACGGCCTCGATCTTCGACCAGAACGGCGTGCCCGTGCTGCTGGTCGGCGACTCGGCGGCCAACAACGTGTTCGGTCACGAGACCACCCTGCCGATCACCGTCGACGAGCTGATCCCGCTGGTCCGCGCCGTGGTCCGGGCCACCAAAACCGCGCTGATCGTGGCCGACCTGCCCTTCGGCAGCTATGAGGAAGGCCCGACCCAGGCGCTGCGCACGGCCGTCCGGTTCATGAAGGAGGGCGGCGCCCACGCCGTGAAGCTCGAGGGCGGCCGTCGCGTCGCCGCCCAGATCGAGGCGCTGGTCGGGGCCGGCATCCCGGTCATGGGCCACGTCGGCTTCACACCGCAGAGCGAGCACACCATCGGCGGCTACCGCGTCCAGGGCCGCGAGAACGAGGGCGCCCAGGTCGTGTCCGATGCCCGTGCGGTCGCCGACGCGGGCGCGTTCGCGGTGGTGCTCGAGATGGTGCCGGGCGAGGTTGCCAAGACGATCACCAAGGAGCTCGAGATCCCGACGGTGGGCATCGGCGCCGGTCCCGACACCGACGCGCAGGTGCTCGTCTGGCAGGACATGGCGGGGCTGCGGACCGGACGGACGCCGCGCTTCGTGAAGCAGTACGCCGATCTGGCGGGGATGTTGTCGCAGGCGACTCAGCAGTTCGCGGCGGAAGTCCGGGGCGGCGAGTTCCCGGCCGCGGAGCATACGTTCTAAAGATCAAGATCAAGAGCCGGATGTCCTCGCGGGGTGGTGGGTGACGGACCGTCGCTCCCGCGGGGACCCGGGCGGGCTTCGCTGGCCGCTGACGCGTCCAGAACGCGAAACCCACCCGGGCGGCGTGCGTAAGTGGTTGCGCTCGAAAACCCCGGACTCAGAACCGGCCGTACGCGGTCGATGAGACTGGTGTGGCTTCGTCGCGCCGTACGGGCTGGGTGATTCTGGCCGCCGTGGCTGGGGCCGTGGTGGCCGGCAGCCTCACCGCACGCCGCCGGCGTCACCCAGCCGATCCGCCCACCAGGCTTCCCGAGCCGTCGCCGCTGCCCACGTCGCCGCCGCTGTCCGAGCCGTCGGCGCTGCCCATTTCGCCGTCGCCGCTGTCCGGGCCGCCGACGTCAGATCCGTCGCGGGCGCTTGTTCGTATGGCGGTCTGGGCCGGCGTTGTTGTGGTGCTGTGCATTCTCACCGTGGTCGTGACGCGCCCCGACGAGCCGGCGCCGCGCCGATTCGACGCCCTCACCGCGCTCCCCCATCCCCCGCCGTCCGGGCCCTCGCCCTGGCCTGTGACGGCGCCGTTGCCGCTCGCCGCCTGCCAGTCCCTGATCGCCGAGCGACCCACCCTGACCTACGGCATATGCGGAGACGAGACGGCCGGATTCGACCGGCTCCACGACGCGCCGTCGGCCGACCCAAACGACCCCCGCTACGCCGGTGCGGCCCTGCCGACCGGGCTGAGCACCGACGGCCGGATCTGCGTGGCCGGCTCGGAACGACCCGTGCTGGACACCGTCCGTCCCACGCTGTCGGCCTCGTTCACTCAGACGGACGGGCTCCGGTCCATCCAGTCGACCTTCCAGATCACCGGCGTCTACGGCCGCACCGCCGAGGACCTGCAACTGCCCGGCGACTCCGGCGACCCGCTCAAGGCCACCCTGGAGCTCTTCCGGCACGGCCGGCTGAAGCACGGCGAGTCCTACCGCTGGCGGGTTCGGGGCACACCCCCGTCGATCGGGGCCGGCGGCTGGTCGCCGTGGTGCGAGTTCACGATTCCCGCCAGGACCCCGGACGACCTGGGCCTGGACGACAACCGCGACTACCGGGCCACCCTCACCCCGGCCCAGTGGCGCGAGGTGATGAAGGTGGGCCCGGGGCGCATGGACGCCATCGGCCCGATCGAGGCCGCGGCGAAGGCCACCGGGCCGGCACCGGTCACCCTCGAGGGCCGGGTCTGGACCGACGTCGTCAACGCCCTGGCCTGGACCGCCTCCCAGAACGACGACCAGGCCGTCTGGGACCTCGCCGACCTGGTCTCGTCGGCGTTGAACGGCCCCAGCCACGTGACCATGGGTCATCCCCGCAACTAAGGCACGAGGACGGTGCGCACGCCGGGCTGCTCCGGGGTGGTCCAGGCCGCCTCGACGTCGGCCAGCGGGACGGTCCGGGTCTTCAGCGACAGCCGGCCGGCCGTGATCTCGTCGATCAGGGAGGGCAGTTCGGCTAGGTAGGCCCGCGCCGACACCGCGCCCTGGCCGTTGCCCAGCAGGCGGAAGTTGGCCGAGCGCAACGCCACCGAGGGCAGCTCGATCGTCGGGCCCGCGACCGAGCCGATCTGGATCCAGTTGAGTTCGCGGCCGCGGTCGGGGCGGGCCCGCAGGATCGCCATCATCGCCTCGGCGGCGGGGGCGCCCCACAGGTAGTCGAGCACCACATCGGCCTCGGCGGCCACGGAGGCCACATCGGACAGGGCGACGACGTCGGGACCGGACGGGCGGCGGGCCGCGCCGACGACCCGACCGGCGCCGAGCAGCGACGCGACCCGCATCGCCATGCCCCCCGCGTTGCCGCCCGCGCCCAGCACCAGCACCGACTGGCCGGCCCGCAGCGGCACCCGGCGGCGCAGGGCGACCCAGGACGACATGGCCGGGTTCATGGCGGCCGCGATCATCACGGGGTCGGCGCCCGCGGGCAGGTCGACGCTGCGGCGGGTGTCGATCACCGTGCGGGTCGCCATCGGGCCGGTCAGGTCGTCGTCGGCGACGAAGTAGACCGTACGGCCGTCCGCCAGCCGGCCGACACCGTCGACGCCCGGCACCATCGGCAGCTTCCCGGTGCTCGTGTAGTGGCGGCCCGACGCTCCGCTGCGCACCCGCGGGTGCAGCCCGACGGCCAGCACGTCGGCCACCGCCAAGTCGTCGCCGCCCTCGAAGTCGGGCAGGTCGAACGGTTCGTACGCGGGTGGGCGGTCGAACGAGCTCACGACCGCTGCGTGGATCTTCATGACATCCTCCCCGAGGTTTAGTTCGTGGCACGTACTAATTAGTTTGTACCACGTACCTTCTCGGATAGGATCCCCCCGTGGCCGATGAAAATTTTGTCGATGCGCTCGCCCAGCTGTCGTTCCTCGTGCAGAACGCGCTGGCCGAGATCGCCGGGCGGCACGACCTGTCGCTGATCCAGACCCGGCTGCTCGGGGTGCTGCGCGACCACCAGCCGACCATGCAGGACCTGGGCCGTCACCTCGGGCTCGACAAGTCGTCGATCAGCGGCCTGGTCGACCGGGCCGAGCGCCGCGGCCTGGTCACCCGCACGCCCAGCGCCTCCGACCGCCGCGTGGTCCTCGTGTCGATCACCGAGGACGGGCTACGGCTGGCCCGTCAGGGGGCGGCCGAGTTCGCCGAGCGCATCGAATCGTTCGCCGCGGGCCTCTCCGAGGACGACCGCCGGGCGCTGACCGTCCTGGCCCAGCGGCTCATACCTCGAACTGCACCTTCCGCGTGACCGGGTCGGCCACGGTGAGACGGGCCTGGATCCGTACGCCGAGAGACAGCGCCCCCAGGCAGCGGGCGCGCACGGCCGGCTCGTCGATCGCGACCGTGCCGCCCGGCGGCCGGCCCTTCGACGGGTTGTCCAGGTCGACCACGCCCGCCTCGAACAGCTCGCCGACCCGGTGTTCCAGCAGCACGGCCTCGGCCAGGTCGATCGCGCCCCGGTTGGCCGCGCCGGCGAGCCGGTCCGACTCCGACATCGCCTTGGGCAGCCGGGGCAGCGCCGCCCGCGCCCACTCCGGGATCGTCGCGCCGGCCGCGACCGCCAGGCACACCTCGGTGGCGTACCGGTCGGCCAGCCTCCGCAGCGGGGCGGTGACATGCGCGTACGGCGCTCCGACACCACCGTGCCCGGTCTGCTCGGGCGGCGTTCCGTCGAACGGCGTGTAGGCCGCACCCCGCAGCAGATCGGCGGCCTGGTCGAGGAACGCCGCCCCGCGCGGACTGGCCGGATCGACCGACGCGACCACGGTGCCGACCTGGGCCCCGGCCGGCCACAACACACCCAGCGACTTCGCCGCGGCCTGCAGCTTCATGACCGCCTCGGGCTTCGGCGGCGGCATCGTGCGCAGCAGTCCGACCCCGCCGCGCAGCATCAGATCGGCCGCCGCCATGCCGGTGAGCAGGGAGATCTGCGCGTTGTGCTCCTCGACCGGCAGCGGCGCCCGCAGCACCAGCCGCCAGCCGCCGTCGTGCGGTTCGACCTCCTGCTCGGGCAGCGGCAGGTTGACCGCGCCCCGCTCGGAGGCCCGCGCCGCCAGCAGCGTGCCCAGTTCGGTCAGCAGCGCCAGCGGTTCCGGCGCCTCACCCGCGTCGACCTGCTGCTGCACGGCCTCGTAGTTGAGCTTGGCCCGGCTGCGGACCACCGCCCGTTCCAGGGCGACCGAGGTGGTCGCGCCGTCGGCGTCGAGGTCGATCGTCCACACCACGGCGGCCCGGTCGACGTCGGGGAAGAGGCTGACCGCGTCCTCACTGAGCACCGGCGGGTGCAGCGGGATCCGCCCGTCCGGCAGATAGATCGTCTGACCGCGCACCCAGGTCTCGGCCTCGAGGGGCCCACCCGGCCGTACGTAGGAGGCCACGTCGGCGATCGCGTAGAGCACGCGGTAGCCACCGCCGGGCCGCCGGCTCAGATGCATGGCCTGGTCGAGATCCTTGGACGTGGCCGGGTCGAGCGTCACGAACGGCACGTCGGTGCGGTCGGCGCCCGGCGGGGGCGGCCCCGAGGCGGCGGCTTCGGCTTCGGCCAGGGCATCGGCCGGAAACTCACCGGGCAGCCTGAGCTCGCCACGCAGCGAGTCGAAGTCAATGCGCGGCGCCCACACCCGTCTGATCGGCACGGATCATTCCTACCAGCTTCCCGTACGAACAAGGGCCACGCCCGTCGGCGCGGCCCTCGTTCGTACGGTCGTCCAGCTCCACCGCGCGGCCACCTTGGGCCGTTCGCGACCAGCATCGCGGTCATTCAGCGCCGGTTGCGACCACCTCCCGGGCAGCCGCAGTCGACACCACGGTCGTTCAGCACCGTGCGGCCACCTCGCGAGCGGCCGTACAAAGTCGCCGCGCGGCCACCTGGCGGGCGGTCGCGGTCGGCATCGCGGTCGTTCAGCGCCGGCGCGCGGCCGCCTTGCGAGCGGTCGTGACCGGCGCGTCCATCATGTCCGCGGCCGGGGTGTTGCCCAGCGCGGCCTGGCGAGCCGCCGCGGCCGAGGCCGCCTTGCTGACCCGGGCCCGGTTGGTCGACGAGTTCTTGGTGGTCGCCGCCGCCCGCGGCGTGTTCGCCGACCGGGTGGCCCGGCCCCGGGTCGCGCCCGCCTCGTTCGTTGTGCTCCGCTTGGCCGTCGGCGTGGCCGCGGGCTTGTTGCCGCCCCGCGAGGCCACCGGGCTCAGACCGGCCACCTTCGCGACGGCCGACCGGCTGCCGGCTCCGCTCGCGGTCCTGGTGGTGCCCTCCACAGCCGTACGCCCGAGCGAACGCGGCGCCGTCGTCTTCTTCGCGGGGGCGGCCTTGGCGGTGGTCGCCTTCCGGGCCGGCGCTTTCTTGGCGACGGCCTTGGTCGCCGGCCTGGCCGCGCTCTTGGTCGCGGTCTTGGCCGGGGCCTTCTTCGCCGCGGTCTTCGCGGGCGCTGCCTTCTTGGCGGCGGTCTTGGCCGGGGCGGCCTTCTTCGCCGTCGCAGCCTTCTTGGCCGGCGCCGCCTTCTTGGTCGCCGCCTTCGTCGCCGTGCTCTTCGCCGCGGTCGACTTCGTTGCCTTCGCGGCCGTGCTCTTCGCGGCGGTCGACTTCGCTGCCTTCGTCGCCGTGCTCTTCGCAGCCGTCGACTTCGCCGCCTTCGTCGCCGTGGGCTTCGCGGCCGTCGACTTCGTGGCAGCCGACTTCGGGGCCGTCGACTTCGTAGCGGCCGCCTTCCGGGCCGCGGTCGCCTTCTTCGCGGCCGCCGTCGACTTGGCGCCCGCCTTGGCCGCAGCGGCCGCCGCCCGGTTGGCCGAAGCCGCCGAGCTGCGATCGGCCGAGGCCGTGGCGCGGTTGGTGCCACTCTTGGCGGCGCCGGCCGCGGCCCGGTTGGCCGAAGCGGTGGTGCTGCGGTTGTAACCCGCACGGGCCGTGCCGGCCGCAGCCTTGTTGGCCGACGCCGTAGCGGTCCGGGCCGCCGCGGTAGCCGCCTTGGCCGCGGTAACCGCCTTGGCCGCCTTGGCCGTAGTGGTCTTGGCCGAAGCCTTGCCGGCACCCGCCTTCTTGGCCGCCGCCGTTCCCGCGGCGGCGCTCGTGGCCGAAGCCTTGGTAGCAGGCCCGTTCTTGGCCGACGACTTGGTGGCCGGCCGCGTAGTCGCCTTGGCCGCAGTCTTCTTGGCCGCCGCTGTGCTCTTGGCCGCGGTGGCGCTCTTGGCCGCAGTCGTGCTCTTGGCCGCCGTCGCCGTCGTCGTCTTCCGGGCCGCCGTAGCACTTTCCGCAGCCGCCGTAGCCTTCCGCGCAGCCGCAGTGCCGCCACCCGCCGCCTTCTTGGCCGCCGCCGTGGTCGTCTTCCGAGCAGCCGTCGTGCTGTCAGCCGCCGCGGTCACCTTCCGCGCACCAGAAGCACTACCAGCCGCGGCAGTCACCTTCCGCGCCCCCGAAGCACTCCCAGCCGCAGCCGTCACCTTCCGCGTGCCGGAACCGCCCGCCGCCGCAGTCACCTTCCGCGCACCCGAGCCGCCGGCCGCTGCAGTCACCTTCCGCGTGCCGGAACCGCCCGCCGCCGCGGTCACCTTCCGCGTTCCCGACCCGCTGGCCGCCGCGGCCACCTTCCGGCCCCCGGCGCCACCGGCGGCCTTCTTCGCGCCCGAAGCGCTGCCGGTCGCCGACACGGTCGTCGCCTTACGAGAAGCCGTGGCGCTGCTGGCCGCGGCCGTGGTCTTCCGGGTCGCCGTAGTGGTCTTGGCCGCCGCCGTCTTCTTGGCGGCCTTGGCCGCGGTCGTCTTGCTCGCTGTTGTCATCGCCCCAGCCTTGATAGCCGCCGTCTTGGTCGCACCGCGGCTGGCCGGAACCCTGGCCACCCCGGTTGCCGCCCCCGCCGCCGTCCGGGCGGCGGTGGTCGCCTTCTTGGCGGCCGAGGCCGCCTTCACCGCGGCCGCAGCCGAAGCGGTGCTCTTCCTGGCCCCCGAACCCGCCCGCGAGGTCGCGCCATTGGCCCGGGCCGCTTTCGCCGCCGTCACACCACCAGCGCCCTCAGCAGTCGCATCCGCGGTCCGCGCCGTCGCACTCCCCCGAACCGCAGCGGCCCGCGCCGTCGCACTCCCCCGAACCGCAGCGGTCCGGGCCGTCGCGTCGGTTCCCGCCGCGCCACCCAGTCGGCCCATCGTGGACGAAGGCGCGCTCGTGGAGCTTCCCGACTTGCCCCCGGCACGTGCCGTCGCGGTCGCGGATCCCTTGCCAGCACTCGTCTTACCCGCGCTCGCCCGGCCCGCCGGCGCCTTGGTCCCCGCCGCCTTGGCCGCGGAAGTCCCAGTCGCAGAGGCCTTGGTCGTGGCCAGCTTCGCGGCGCCGCCGCGTGCGGCGGTGCCCGCCGTCCGCTGCTTGGGCGCAATCGCCTTACCCACCGCCGGCTTGGACGCGGAAGCCGCCTTCGAGCCGGCAATCTTGCCCGCCCCCGCCGCGGCAGCAGTCTTGGTGCCAGCGGACTTCACAGCGCCAGTGTTCGCAGCGCCCGTTTTCGCAGCGCCCGTTTTCGCAGCGGCCGCTTTGGTGGCTGCAGTCTTCACAGCGGCCGACTTCGCGGCGGCCGCTTTGGTGGTTGCCGTCGCGGCGGCCGTCTTCGCAGCACCGGCCTTCGCCGCTGCCGTCTTCGCGGGCCCCGACTTCGCAGTGGCCGACTTCGCAGCGGTCGCCTTGGTGGTTGCGGTCTTGGCGGCGCTCGCCTTAGCAACAGCCACCTTCGTAGCGCCGATCTTGGCCGCCGCCGTCTTCGCGGCCCCCGACTTCGCAGCGGCCGCCTTGGTGGTTGCGGTCTTAGCGGCGCTCGCCTTAGCAACAGCCACCTTCGTAGCACCGATCTTGGCCGCCGCCGTCTTCGCGGATCCCGGCTTCGCGGCGGCCGACTTCGCAGCGCCAACACTCTTCGCGCCGCCAACAGACTTGGCGGCGGCCGTCGTACCCCGCGCGGTAACGGACTTACCAGACGCGGTCACACCCTTGGCCGCCGTCGCGCTTCGAGCGGCCACCGTCCCAGAACGAACAGCACCCGAACGAGACCCCGCGGATCGCGACGCGGCGGCCGTGGGCTCGCGCGCCGACGTACGCGAAATACGGTTTTTGTCCGCTCTGGAAGCAGAATCGGGGGCCTTTTTGGCAACGGCCATCTGGGGTGTTCCTCCTTGCGAATGACTGCGCGAGTGATGCGCGTACGTCTGCGGGCTTGTCCCCGCCCGGAGACTGCAACGATCGATGAGGGCGATCAGTGGTGCGGCATGGTCTCGGGGGCCGGCACCGGCGTCAGCCGGCCTCCCCGGTCCAGCGGGCATCCTCGGCGTCCCACTCGGCGTTGCGCTTCTCGACAGTCTCGAGCGCTCGCTCAGCTTCGTCGGCCGTGGCGTAGGGGCCGAGTCGATATTGAGCGGGACACACGTCGTCGCCGCTCTCGACCCGATGGTGGCGAAGGCACCAGAAGTAGCCTCCGCCGGGCCCACTGTCGCTCATGCAATCACTCTGCACCTCAAACCGACCATCCGCCACCGATTCGGGCAAAATGTCCTAGATTTCCACATTGGAGGGTGAGGCAAGGACAACAAAAACCGCCCCGGCCGTGTGACCAGGGCGGTTTTGAGCTAACGCGGTTTCGTAACCGTGGCGGGAACAAGCCGCGGGCCGAGGCGGGAGAGAGGCGCAGGACGCGGTGGGAACGAGGCCCAAGCCGTGGAGCGGGAACGGGGCCCAAGTCGTGCCGGGAACGAGGCCCAAGCCGCGGTGGGAACAAGGCCCAAGCCATGGCGCGGGAACAAGGCCAAGCCGTGGCGGGAACGAGGCGCAGCCAGAAGTGTCCGCTACCCGCACGGCGACGACCGTTCCCAGGCGGCCACGGGTGTCGACCAGGCGGTGACCGTGGAAGCCCGGTTCCACCATGGGGAGCCGGGCTTCCACAGGATGCCGCGACGGGAGTCAGGCCACGAAAGGCGCCGCGGAAGTCAGAGCGACGCAGCCACCAGCTCGGCGACCTGCACGGCGTTGAGAGCGGCCCCCTTGCGCAGGTTGTCGTTCGAGACGAAGAGCGCGATGCCGTTCTCGACGGTCTCGTCGGCGCGGATGCGGCCCACGTACGACGGGTCGCGACCGGCCGCCTCGAGCGGGGTCGGCACGTCGGACAGTTCGACACCGGGCGCGCCGGTCAGCAGCTCGCGGACGCGGGCCGGCGTGATCGGCCGGGCGAAGCGGGCGTTGATCTGCAGCGAGTGGCCGGTGAAGACCGGGACCCGCACGCAGGTGCCGGAGACCAGCAGCGACGGGATATCGAGGATTTTGCGGCTCTCGTTGCGGAGCTTCTGCTCCTCGTCGGTCTCGTCGCGGCCGTCGTCCACGATCTTGCCGGCCAGCGGCAGCACGTTGAACGCGATCGGCTTGGCGAACGAGCGCGGCGCCGGGAACTCGACGGCCGAACCGTCGTGGGTGAGCTCGGTGGCGCGGTCGCTGACCTTCTTCACCTGCTCGTCGAGCTCGCTCACGCCGGCCAGCCCGGCCCCGGAGACGGCCTGATAGGTGGTGGCGACCATCGCGACCAGGCCGGCCTCTTCGTGGAGCGGGCGCAGCACCGGCATCGCGGCCATGGTCGTGCAGTTGGGGTTGGCGATGATGCCCTTGGGGCGGTGGTGGATCGCCTGCGGGTTGACCTCGCTGACGACCAGCGGGACGTCGGGGTCCATGCGCCAGGCCGACGAGTTGTCGACGACCACGGCGCCGGCCGCGGCGACGCGGGGTGCGAGCTCCTTGGAGCTGGCGCCACCGGCGGAGAACAGGACGATGTCGAGACCGCTGTAGTCGGCCGTCGCCGCGTCTTCGACCGTCACTTCACCGTCGCCCCACGGGAGGGTGCGGCCCGCGCTGCGAGCGGACGCGAACAGACGGAGCTCACCCAGGGGGAATTCGCGCTCGGCCAGGATGCGCCGCATGACGCTGCCCACCTGTCCCGTCGCGCCCACAATGCCGATCCTCATGCGCACAAAAGTACGGCCTGAACTGCGTACGGAGAAATCGAAAAAGAGAACGCCTCCCATTAGATGGGAAAGTTGTCCCACATGTGAGGACGGCGGGCATAGCGTGAGGGGCATGGCGACGTACACCCACGGTCATCATGAATCGGTCTTGCGCTCCCACCGGTGGCGCACCGCAGAGAATTCGGCGGCGTACCTCCTGCCGCATCTTTCCTCCGGCGTCGCGGTGCTCGACGTCGGTTGTGGTCCCGGCACCATCACGGCCGACTTCGCGAGCCTGATCACACCCGCGAGGGTCACCGCGCTGGAGGTGACCGAGGGCGCGCTCGACCTGGCGCGGGCCGAGATCGCCCGGCGCGGTCTGACCAACGTCGACTTCGCGGTCGGCGACGTGCACCGGCTCGACTTCCCCGACGATACGTTCGACGTGGTGCACGCGCATCAGGTGCTGCAGCATCTGGGCGACCCGGTGGCGGCCCTGCGCGAGATGCGCCGGGTCACGAAGCCGGGCGGGCTGATCGCCGTACGGGACAGTGATTATGCGGCCTTCGCCTGGTATCCGCGGCTGCCCGAGCTCGACGAATGGCTCGCCCTCTACGAGCAGGTGGCGCGGGGCAACGGCGGTGAGCCCGACGCGGCCCGGCACCTGCTGGCCTGGGCCCACGCGGCCGGTCTGACCGATGTGACGGCGACGTCGAGCACGTGGTGCTTCGCGACGCCGGCCGACCGTGAGTGGTGGGGCGGCATGTGGGCCGACCGCATCCTGAAGTCGGACATGGCCGCGACGGCCGAGCGTACCGGCGCCGCGACCCGCGACGACCTAGCCCGCCTCTCACAGGCGTGGCGTGACTGGGCGGCCGACCCCGACGGTTGGATGTCCCTGCTGCACGGCGAGATCATCGCCCGCGCGTAAACATCAGCATCAACGCCCGCGCGTAAAACGTCAGCATCAACGCCCGCGTGCGGAAACGATCAACACCGTGCGCGGAACCTCAGGCGGTCGGCGGCTTGTACTCCCAGTGCCACGGCTCGCGCGGCACGTTCTCGGAGAAGCCGTACTTCTCGCCGTTGGCGCGGATCCACGCCTGCGCCTTCGAGTTCAGGTCGAGGTCGGTGGCCATGCCCCAGCCGTGTTCGCTGGTTCCGGGCTTGGCCGCCAGCCCGCCCTGGGAATAGAGCCCCTTGCGGCGGGCGAGATCAACCTGTTCCTCGTACGGACGGTAGGAGTCGGTGATGCCGATGGTGACGCCTTCCCGCTTGGCGTCGTTGATCATCCGGTTGAGCGACTCGGCGGCCGGCGCCCAGAGCTTGTGCCGGGTGTTGCCGACCTGCTCGAGCGCATTGGCCGGGATCTTGCCGTTGCCGTAGGCGGCCAGCTCGGTCGGAATGCCCTTGCTGTTGAGGGTGTAGGTCTTGCCGGCGCCGGTCTGGGCCACCGCGCTCTCGAGGGCGCTGGCGAAGGACCCGCCCTCGGCCCCCGTCGCGGACTTGGCCGACTGGGCCTGCACGTTCCGGCCCGCCTGTTGCGTCTGCATCGCGATCATGCGGCTCTGGATGTCCGCGATCCGCGAGTTGATCCGCTCAATCCCCACGAACTCCTGTTCGGCACCCGCGCGGAAACCTGAGCCGCGCGGGCGTGATTCAACGCACGGCATCCAGGGCGATCGTGTGCCCGGTGTGGGCGACCTTGGCCTCCAGGTAACGCCGGTTGGCCGGGGACGCGTGCACGCCGGTGCGCACGACCTCCCGTACGGAAATCTGGTTCTTGCGCAGTTGGGCGACCTTGTCCGGATTGTTGGTCAGCAGGTCGACGGTGGTGGCCCCGAGGGCCGTGAGCATCTGCGCGGCGGCGGCATAGTCGCGCTGGTCGTCGCCGTGCCCGAGTGCGCGGTTGGCCTGGTAGGTGTCGAGCCCGGCGTCCTGCAGGGTGTACGTGTCGAGCTTGTTGTAGAGCCCGATGCCCCGGCCCTCCTGGCGCAGATAGAGCAGGTAGCCCCCGCGCTCGGCGATCCGCTCGACGGATTCGCGCAGCTGCGGGCCGCAGTCGCAGCGCTGCGAGCCGAACACCTCGCCGGTCAGGCATTCGGAATGCAGACGTACGAGGGGGAACTCGCCGGGCGTGCCGAGCGCGAGCGCCAGGTGCTCCTTGCCGTCGGACAGGCCGTCGAACGTGACCATCTGGGCGGTCGTGGCGTAACCGTCGGCGTAGCGGAGGGGGACGGTGACTCGGGTGCGTACGGGCATGTCCCTGGTGATCGGCAGGTCGGGCCCGCGATCTCAGAGTTTCACGGGCTCGCGTCGTTCCGAGCCCTCGAGCCGGTGGGCCAGGTCGAGGTCGACCTCGGACGTCTGGTTCCGCCGGTTGGGCAGCATGTTGGTGACGAGCACGACCAGCGCGCCGATGCCGGCGTAGAGGGCGAGCACGATCAGGTGGCCCTGGATGTCGGCGGCCGGGAAGTACAGGTTGTCGCGCACGGCCTGCACGCCGGCGCCGGTCGGCAGGTTGGCCCCGAGGTGGCGGCCGAACGCGGGCAGGAACTCGGGCAGGATGCTGGCGCCCGAGATCACCGTGCCGACCGTGAAGTAGAGGGCGCCGAGCAGGGCGCCGACAGGGCCGAAGATCGCCACCGCGCCGGCCGTGGAGGCGGTGATGGCCAGCGAGATCAACGAGAAGATGCCGAGCATCTCGCTGCGGTCGGCGGTGACCCCCACGCCGAACCAGCCCATCGACCAGAGCACGGCCGCGGCCGATCCGAGCGCATAGACGGCCAGGATGCTGACGTGGGCGATGCCACGGCGCCAGGATCTGCGCGTACGGGGGATCAGGCGGCCCAGGCCCATCGACGCGATGGTGCCGCCCAGGGCGAGCGCCTGGGTGAGGAAGCCGAGCGAGACGCCGTTGACGTCGTCGTCGGGCAGCGGCACCACGTCGGTGATCGGCGGTGGCGAGTTGAGCTGCTGGGCGCGCGAGACGGCGATGCGGTCACCCTGGTCGGCCAGGCGCTGGAGCTCGGCCGCCGTCTGCTGCTGCACGACCGAGGTGAACGTGGTGCGCAGCAGCGAGGCCGCGGCGGGACCGGCGGCCGACGCCACGTACAGGTGGGGCCGCGTGCCGGTGATGTCGACCCCGCCGTACACGTCGCGCCGTTTGATCGCGATCTCGAGGTCGTCGGCCGTGGCGTAGTCGGTGACCTTGAAGTAGCCCCGCTCGGTGAGCAGCCCGGCCACCTGGCCGCGCTCGGCGGCGGGCGACACCAGCCCGACCGGCACGTGGTGGGGCTGGGCCTTGTGTCCCATGCCCAGGTAGTAAGCGGTCAGCCCGAGCTGGACGAGCATGCCGATCAGGCAGACCGCCAGCGCGAACCGCCGGAACTGCAGCACCGACTCGGCCGGTTGTTGCTCTGCCACCGCCGCTCCCCCTCAGGTCCGTTATGTGAAAGTTTTACGGACGAAGGGCAATCATGAGAGCGTTTCGGGCTAACCGACCTTCTCGTCGATCAGCGCCAGCAGGGCCCGGGCCGCCGCGCTGGGCCGCCGCACCGCCGAGACGGCGACGCCGAGCGGCCAGTCCAGGTCGGCGCCCACCACCTTCTTGAGCACCAGTCCCGTCCGGTCGTCGGGCACCACGAACGTCGGCAGAATGGCCACCCCCAGCCCTTCCCGTACGAAGCCGGCGCCGCCCGCGATGTCGGTCACCTCGATCGCCACGTGGCGCTGCACCCCGGCCGCGGCGAACGCCCGGTCGACGACCGTCCGGTTGCCGAAACCGAGCGGGAAGTCGACGAACGCCTCCCCGGCCAGGTCGGCGATCCGCACCTCGGCCGCGCCGGCCAGCCGGTGCCCCGCGGGCAGCACCAGGTCGAGCCGGCGCGACTCGATCTGGCGGACGCGGATGCCCGCGGGCGGACGGCCGGGCGCCGAGACGAACGCCACGTCGAGCGAGCCGTCGGCCAGCGCGTCGAGCAGCCCGACCGAGCCGCGGGGCGAGACGCTGAGCCGGAGCCCGACGTTCGGGTGCACCCGGTGGAACGCGCCGAGCAGCGACGGCACGTCGATCAGCGGGACCGAGATGAGGGTGCCGATCCGGACCGTGCCGCGCAGGCCGCCGCGCACCTCGTCGACGGCGTCACGAGCCTCCCGTACGGCGTCGATGGCCGCCCGGGCCCGCGGAAGCAGCGCCTCGCCGGCGTCGGTCAGTTCGACCCGTTTCGACGTGCGCTCGAGCAGCCGCGTGCCCATCTCGTGCTCCAGCGATTTGATCACCGCGCTCACGCCGGACTGGACGACGTGCAGGCGGGCCGCGGCGCGGGTGAAGTTCCGCTCCTCGGCGACGGCGACGAAGTATTCGAAGTGACGCAGCTCCAGCACAGTTGGTGATGATAGTCAGCAGTAATCATCGTTGGTGATGATGCTTGTGGCGACGCAGTGTGAGGTCATGACTGATGTTCTGGTGCGGCCGCAGTCCGCGCCGCCGGCCTCGCAGCGTCACGGCCGCGGCTTCTGGCTGATCGCCGCCGTCTACCTCGTCGCGCTCGCGTTCTCCACCGCGCCCACCCCGCTCTACCCGCTCTATCAGCGCGCGGACGGCTTCTCGGCGTTCACGGTGACGGTCGTGTTCGCGGTCTACGCGGTCGGCGTGATCGTCAGCCTGCTGCTGGCCGGGCACATCTCGGACTGGACCGGCCGCCGCCGCGTCCTGCAGGCGTCGCTCGGCCTGGAGATCCTGGCGGGCGTGCTCTTCCTCACGTGGACGGCGCTGCCCGGGCTGATCGTGGCCCGGTTCCTCACCGGCCTGGGCGTGGGCATGCTGACCGCGACCGCCACCGCCTACCTGCTCGAGCTGCACCGGGCCCACCGTCCCGGGGCCGGCGCCACGCGCTTCGAGGTCGTGTCGTCGGCGGCCAACCTGGGCGGGCTCGGCGCGGGGACCCTGGTGGCGGGCGCCCTGGCGCAGTTCGTGACGACTCCGCTGCGTACGCCGTACGTGGTCTTCCTGGTCCTGCTGGCACTCAGCGTGGTCGCCGTCGCCGCCGCTCCCGAGACGGTGGACGCGCCTGCCGTCCGTCCGCGTTACCGGCCGCAGGGTGTGCGGATCGCCGGCCCGGACCGCACCGCCGTCGTCGTGGCGGTCGTCTCCTCGTTCGCCGCGTTCGCCGTGTTCGGCCTGTTCACCTCGCTCGCCCCCAGCTTCGTGGCCGGCGCGCTGCACCACCCGAGCCGGCTGCTGGCCGGCGTGACCGTGTTCGTGGTCTTCGGCGCGGGCGCGGCCGCCCAGGCCGTAAGCGGCCGGCTCACCCCCGCCACCCGGTTCCGGGGCGGGCTGATCGCCCAGGCCGCGGGTCTGGTCGTGCTGACCACCGGCATGGAGACGGCCTCGCTGGCGACCTTCCTGATCGGCGGCGCGATCGCCGGGGTCGGCGCCGGCATCCTGTTCAAGTCGGCCGTCGGCACGATCGCGGCGAACGCTCCCACCGCCAAGCGCGGCGAGAGCCTGGCCGGGCTGTTCCTGATCGCCTACTCGGGGCTGGTCGTCCCGGTGCTGGGTCTCGGCATCGCCAGCCGCTACGTGCCGTCGACCACCTCGATCCTCTGGTTCACCGGCATCCTGCTGACGCTCCTGGCCGGGGTGGCGTCGCTAGGCTTGCGGCGTGGCGGACGATGACCCCCTCGAACTGGAACGGCAGGTGTGTTTCGCCCTGTCGGTGGCCTCGCGCAGCGTGGTGGCGCTCTACCGTCCGCTGCTCGAGCCGATGGGCCTCACCCACCCGCAATACCTGGTGATGCTCGCCCTCTGGCAGAACGCCCCGCTCTCGGTGCGCGACCTCAGCCGGCTGCTCCAGCTCGACCCGGGCACGCTCTCGCCGCTGCTCAAGAGGCTCGAGACCATCGGATACGTGGACCGGCAGCGCGACCCGGCCGACGAGCGCAGCCTGGCCGTGACCCTCACCGCCCGCGGCCGGGCCCTGCGCGCCGAGGCCGAGAAGATCCCGCCCGCGATCGTGGCCCGATTGGGCATGCCTATCGAGGAACTGGAGTCGTTGCACGCGGCACTCACAAGGGTGATTGCCGCCACCCGCTGATCGATTCCGGAATACCGTGGGGGAGCTGTCCGGGTTGAAATTCTCGGCAGCTGAATTGTCTCGCAAGAACATCGACTGGCCGGAATGCGCAACGCTCATCCGAAAGGCGCAGACGGCCGGAACGTCCCTATCGGAAGGAACGGCAGGTCGATGGGCACGACGACGGCGATGGATGCCGGCGTCCGGTGTGGATCAACGATGTGGTGTGACACGCCGTGCGTTGACGTGCAAGTTGCACGACTCATAGTGTCGAGGGCGTGACGCGCGGTGGTATCGCCGGCGGCGCGAACGACAGCACCATCAAAAGCGGCCGAGGAGAGCCTTCCCATGAGTGTCACGATCGGCATCAACGGATTCGGGCGGATCGGCCGCAGTGTCGCGCGGATAGTCGCCGCAACGTCAGATCCGGGAATATCCATTGCCGCGGTAAACGACCTTGCCTCCACCGAGAAAATGGCCTACGGGCTGCGCCGCGACAGCATTCGGGGCGCATTTCCGGGCACCGTGACCGCCCGCGCCGACCACCTGGTCGTGAATGACCATGCGATCCGCGCGTTCCACCATGAACGGCCCGAACGCATTCCGTGGGCCGACGCCGGGGTCGACGTCGTCATCGAGGCCACCGGGCGGTTCCGGGCCGGCACGACGGCCCGCACCCACATCACCCACGGCGGCGCCCGCAAGGTCGTGATCAGCGCCTCGGCCGACGACCCCGACGCGTTCCTGGTCTACGGCGCGAACCACACGACCTACGACCCCGACCACCACGACGTGGTCTCCCCCGGCTCGTGCGGCGTGAACGCTCTCACCGTGATGGCCAAGGTGCTGCTCGACCGGTTCGGCCTGCGGGGCGTGAACACGTCGGTCGTGCTGGCCACCCAGGGCTGGCAGAAACCGCAGGACACGTTCAGCGGCACCTCCCGCGACGACCCGCGGCTGGGCCGGGCCACCGGCGAGAGCATCATCCCGCACAACTATGTGGTCGGTGACCTCGTGCGGGTGGCGCTGCCCGAGATCGGCGAGATGCGCTACAGCTACTACTGCGTTCCCACCCCGATCGGCTCGCTGGCCGAGCTCTCCGGGCAGACCGACCGGCCGGTCAGCGTCGAGGAGGTCAACCGGGCCATGGCCGAGGCGGCCGCCGGTCCGCTGCGCCGGGTGCTGGCCTACGACCCCGACCCGACGGTCTCGATCGACGTGAAGAACAACCCGGCGTCGTGCCTGTTCGACCCGTCCGGCACCCAGACCACGGCCGACGGCGGGGTCAAGGTGCGCGGCTGGTTCGACAACGAGTGGGGCTTCTCGAACCGATTACTCGACATCGCGCGTCTGGTGGGTGAACGTACGCCCGTGACGTCGCGGCAGGTGTCCTGGAGCATCGCCTAGAGTTTTTCCTGATGACTGTTCAGATTGATGACGTACGGGCGGCGCTCTCCCGTCTCGAAGGCCGGATCCGGCACACCCCCGTCATGCGGGGCGACGACGGGGTCTGGTTCAAGCTCGAGCACACGCAGCACGCCGGATCGTTCAAGACCCGCGGCATGTTCAACCAGATCCTGGCCGCCGGTGACCTGCCCGCGGCGGGCATCGTCGCCGCCTCGGGCGGGAACGCGGGCCTGGCCGCCGCGCACGCCGCGCGCGAGCTGGGCGTAACGGCCGAGGTCTTCGTGCCCGAGACGGCGCCCGCGGTGAAGGTGGCCAAGCTCGGCAAGCTGGGCGCCAAGGTGGTGCAGGTCGGTCGCGAGTACGCCGAGGCGTACGCGGCGGCGGTGGTGCACGCCTCGTCGACCGGCGCGCTGTTCTGCCACGCCTACGACGACCCGAACATGGTCGCCGGCAACGGGACGCTCGGCCTGGAACTGGTCGCCCAGATCCCGTCCGGCTTCGACACCGTGCTGGTGGCGGTCGGCGGCGGTGGCCTGATCGCCGGGGTGATCGCGGCCCTGCACCCGGCGGCGCGCGTGGTGTCGGTCGAGCCCGAGACGGCCTCGGCCCTGCACAGCGCGATCCAGGCCGGGGCGCCGGTCGACGTCCCGGTGTCCGGGGCGGCGGCCGACTCGCTGGGCGCGCGGCGGGTGGGCCAGATCGCGTACGAGATGGCGGTGGCCGCGGAGACCCCGACGGTGCTGGTCGGCGACGACGCGATCGTGGACGCGCGCCGCCGCCTGTGGGACGACTACCGTCTGGCCGTCGAGCACGGGACGGCGGCGGCGTACGCGGCTCTGACGTCGGGCGCCTATGTGCCGGCGCCGGGTGAGCGGGTGGTCGTGCTGTTGTGCGGCGCCAACACGAACCCGGCCGATCTGGTCTGATCTCCGCGGCGTCTTCTTTCAGTCGCCCGGCGCTTGGCGCTTGGCGCTTGGCGCTTGGCCTTTGTCGCCGCGCTCGGCGCTGGCGCTTGGCCTTTGTCGCCGCGCTCGGCCCGCCTTCCGCCCGGCGCTTGGCCCTTACGGCTTCTGGCGCGCGGCGGCTTCGGCGGTGACCGGGGTGAACAGGTTCACCAGGGTGCCGTCGGGGTCACGGAACAGCAGGGAGCGGTTGCCCCACGGCATGGTGGTGGGCTTCTGCACGACGTCGTCCAGAACCTGCTGGTCCTGCAGGCGCGCGTACTCGGCGTCCACGTCGTCGACGCGGAACTCGATGATCGCCGAGCCCGGCCGGCCGGGCTCGACGGGGGCCGTGACCGTGGCGCCGATCGCGAGGGTGGCACCGGGCAGGACCAGCTCGGCGAAGACGGGCGCGGGGCGGCGGGCGGTGACGCCGGTGACCCGCTCGTAGAAGGCGACCAGGCGGTCGACGTCGGCGGTGATGATGCGTACGGATGCGAAGTTCATGGGGTCGACGCTACGACTGATACCGGACAGGATCCGCCCGGTATCTTCACCTTCATGAGGCCCTTTTCCATCAGCCTTCGATGAGCCGGCCGACCGCGCGCGTGCTCGCGCTGCTGGAGATCCTGCAGGGCGGCGGCACCCACACCGTCGGCGAGCTGGCGGCACGGCTGGGCGTCGACGAGCGGACCGTGAGGCGCTATGCCGAGCACCTGATCGACCTCGACATCCCGGTCGGGTCGGTGCGGGGGCGCTACGGGGGTTACCGGTTGGCGCCCGGCTTCCGGATGCCGCCGCTGATGCTGACCGACGAAGAGGCGATGGCCATCCTGCTCGGCCTGGTCGCCGGGCGCCGGGCCGGACTGCTGCCCACCTCGGACGAGGCGGTCGAGAGTGCGGCCGGCAAGGTGCGACGGGTGCTGCCCAAGGCCGCGGCGGCCCGGTTCGAGGCGCTGGCGGAGACCCTGCACTTCACCTCACCGGCGTCGTCGGCGGCCACTCCCGAAGCGGCCGTGCTCCTGCAACTGGCCACCGCGGCCCGGCAGCGCCACCCGGTGGTGATCAGCTATTCCGGCCGCGAGCGCACCCTCCATCCGTACGGGATCGTCGCGCATTCCCGACGCTGGTACGTGACCGGCGCGGATTCGGTCTCGGGCGAGGTCCGCACCTTCCGCCTCGACCGGATCGGCTGGGTACGCCCGGCGGCCGGCACGTTCGAGACGCCGCCTTCGTTCGACCCCGTCGAGGTCGTGCTGACCGGCTTGGCCGGCACACCGTGGCGGCACAGCGTCGTGCTCCGCGTACGAGGCGAAGCCGACGACGTGCGCACCCGGTTCCCCCGCGGACTCGTCACCGTCGAGCCCTCCACCGGCTCTTCCGCCACGCCTTCCTCTGCCGGGCCCGTCGCCGCGCCCACCTCCACTGCGCCTTCCGCCCCCTCCACCGCGCCCTCCTCCACCGCGCCCACAGTCGCGTCCTCCTCCACCGCGCCCTCCTCCGCCGCGCTCACCGCCGCGCGTTCTTCCGGCTCCCATGGCTGGGTGATCGTGCGGCTCCGGGCCGAGCGGCTCGACTGGCTGCCCGGCGTGCTGGCCGGGGTGGGCTTGCCGTTCGTCATCGACGAGCCGGCGGAGCTGCGGGATCTCGTCCGGGAGTGGGCGGCCCGGATCACGGCCTGCGCGACCGCCACAACTCAGGCCGAAGCCGTCGCCGGCTTTCCGTAGTCACGGTGCCGGGTTGGGGCCGGTGAGTGGGATCATGCTCGGATGCTTGCCGCTGTTCATTCGCTGGTGTCCGGTCTGCGAGCCGGCGACGATCTCGAGGCCGAGCACCGGGAGCACGTGCTCGACTGGCTCGCGCGCACCGACGACGTGTACCGGCGGGTCAAGCCGGCCACCCCCGACCAGCACCTGGTGGCGTACGTGGTGCCGATCGACCCGACCGACGGCGCGATCCTGTTGGTGGACCACGTGAACGCCGGCCTGTGGCTGCCGCCGGGCGGGCATGTCGAGCCGGGTGAGGAGCCCGGGGTGGCGGCCGCCCGCGAGATCGGCGAGGAGCTCGGGCTGGACGGATCGAAAGTCTCGCCGGAACCGGTGTTCCTCACCGTGACCCGCACCGTCGGAATCGATTCCGGGCACACCGACGTGAGCCTCTGGTACCTGCTCCCCTGCGACCGCGACCAGGCACTGGTGGTCGACGAGGGCGAGTTCCACGGCGTCCGGTGGTGGACCCGCTCCGCCCTGGAGGCCGCCGACCCGGCCCGCTTCGACCCGCACTTCTTCCGCTTCCTGACCAAGATCGCCACCTGACGACACCCCGCGAAAGTCAACCCGCCGAACGGACGAAATGTCGCATTTGTTCGGCACGGGACCCGATACTGTGCCGATGACCGCAGCCGTACACCCGCCGCTCGAACTCACGAAGGCGACCTGGACCGACGCGGACTACCCCGAAATGGGGTGGCACGACTGCCGGATCCACGGCCTGAGCCTCGCCGAGCACAGCGACGACGGCGCGCTCCCCCAGGTACGGCTGATGATCGACCTCGACTACATCGTGCGCTGGGTCGACCCCGTCGAGCCCGGCCACCACCTCACCTTCTGGATCGCCCCCGCCACCCTCGTCTTCGAGGGCGCCTGGGGCGTGTCCGGCGAGTTCGGGCCGCTCTACGAACAGCTCGAGATCGCCGACATCCACCGCCTGGACCCGGCCGACGACCACCCGGAACCCTCCTGGCACGTCGAGGGCCACAACTTCGGCTTCCACCTGCGGGCCCGCGGCTTCCGCCAGCATCTGCGACGGGCACCCCAGCACGTACACCGAAAGCTCCTGACCGCCGACGAACGGGGCGGCTTCAGCTTCGCCGAGCACTCCTTCCGCCCAGCCTGACCCTCCCGGACCGCTCCCCTCCGCCGGCCGCCACGGATCGCACCGCTCTGGCGGGACGAGGCTTGCGGGCTCACGCCTCCGCGAGTCTGAGCGTCGCGACGGCCAGCTCGGCTACCTCGTCGGGCGTCAGGTCCGTGTTGTCCACGCGCAGATAGTCGGCGCGGCCCTCGAACTCCGTCGTCGAGTTCATCTTGTACTGGCCGTCGGCCTCGATCAGGAGCAGCCGCGAACGGTCGAGGTCACGCTTCGACGCCTTCTCGGCCAGCCTGTCCTCGCCGACGTTGCGCTTCAGCCTTTCCTCCTGCGAGGCCTCCAGTTCGAGGAACAGCACCCGGCCGCCGCGCTTCACGAACGGTTCGGCGTACGCGGCGACGGCCGCCGCGTCACCGGGGTGGTCGAAGGCCCACACGAACGTGAAAATGAGCCCCGGCAGATCACTGGCGGCCACCTCCGAGAGCACGCCCTGACGGAAGCTCTCGACGAGCCGCTGGAACGGGGGCGTGCCGAATTCAAAGAACCGCAGCACCGGCTCGATGGTCAGATGGTTGTGGAAGACGCGGAACCCGGTGCGCGCCGCGATGGCGTTGCCCACGGTCATCTTGCCCACGGCGGGTGGCCCGATGACAAACAGCAGGGTCGGCGCGTTTCCAGTCATGCGCGGAGGTTAGCGAAACCGCCCTCGGCCCGGCCGCCCGTTTTCCCGCCGCTGTGGACAACCCAGCAATGTGGATAACTCCGTCACCCACCCCACACGCGGTTAGGCTCCCCACCACACCCTGGTGGGAGGGGGTGGGGGTGGCGGGACATGTATACCGCTCCACCAAGCCCTAGCGGGAGGGGTGAGGACGGCGGGCACGCATACCGCTGAACCACGCGGTGATGGGAGAGGTTGGGCCGCGGGACCGCACAGCGCCGCCCCCGGAGGGATGGGGGTGGCGAGACACGTATAAGGCCGTACGGACGGAACTGGTTGGGGATGATCAGCTCAGCGCGCGATAGAGGAGCAGCAAACCGATCGCGGTGCCGAAAGCGACGATCAAGGCCCGCAGCACCGAGGCCGGCAGGCGCTGGGCCAGCTTGGCGCCCGCGTAGCCGCCGACGACCGTGGCCGGTGCGAGGACGGCGACGGCCGCCCAGTTGACCGGGGCGAAGAACGCGAAGACCAGCAGCGTGACGAGGCCGACGGTGGCGGACAGGACGTTCTTGAGGGCGTTGATGCGGTTCAGGGGCTCGTCGAGGATCAGGGCGAGCGCGGCCACGTACATGACGCCCAGGGCCGCCCCGAAGTAGCCGCCGTAGATCGCGCCGACGAAGACTACGGCCTGCAGCGACAGCGCCGCTCGGCGCGGCGACATGGCGCGGGGATGGCCGACCAGGCCGCGCAGGCGCTGCTGGAACGCCAGCGTGGCGGCGGCGCCGAGCACCAGGAAGGGCACGATCAGTTCGAACGCGCGGGCGGGCGTGAGCAGCAGCAGGGCACACCCGGCGGCCGTGCCGAGCACACACACGGGCAGGGTCCGGACGACCCGGCGGCGCTGGCCCGCGAGGTCCGCTCGGCTGCCGGCGACGCTGGAGACGTACCCGGGAAACACCGAGATGGAATTGGTGACGTTGGCCGCCACCGAGGGCAACCCGGTGGCGATCAGGCTCGGAAACGTGATCAGTGACCCACCGCCGGCGATCGCGTTGACGGCCCCCGCGGCGAGCCCGGCCACCAGCAGCAGAAGCACGTGGGTGAGATCCATGGTGAGGTCGAATCTACGACCTCGTTAGAATGGCCGGGCGACGGACGAGTCAGCCAGGCGGTCGCGTCGGCCTCCTTCCGGGGAGGTCGCCGAGGAACGTCCGGACTCCGCAGAGCAGGGTGGTTGTTAACGGCAACCCGGGGCGACCCGCGGGACAGTGCCACAGAGAACAGACCGCCGGCCCCTTGGGGCTGGTAAGGGTGAAACGGTGAGGTAAGAGCTCACCAGCACCCCGGGTGACCGGGGTGGCTAGGTAAACCCCACCCGGAGCAAGGCCAAGAAAGGCCACGGCCGCAAGGCGGTGGCCAGCGCAGGCGTTCGAGGGCTGCTCGCCCGAGCCTGCGGGTAGGCCGCAAGAGCCGAGCCGGCAACGGCCGGCCGAGATGGATGACCGCCCACGGCGAGGCAACTCGCCCGGACAGAATCCGGCGTACAGGCCGACTCGTCCGTCGCGCTACTAACAAGAGCGTCAAGTTTCGAGGGAAGCGCGAAAGCTGAATACCAGGTCTTTGCGCATTTCCCAATAGACCCGCCGCCAGCGTATTCGACTTTTGGCATTACCTCGGGCGAAGTTCGATTCACGGACGTGGAGCCACAGGGACTCCGCCTGCGCGACGACCTCGGCGGTGGCCAGGAACCGGACGTTGTCGAGGGCTACCTGGGCTTCGATCGGGGATACCCGCTTGATCGCACCCTCGCGCGTGGCCGCGTCCGGGTAGCGCTCGTGCAGGGAATACAGCTCCCGCTGATGTTTGTGGATCTCGGAGAGGAATCGGGTGACGGCCTCTCGCCGGAGGTCGGTGAGTTTGGCCGCGCGGTCCCGGCCAAACGCCAATCGCTGGGACAACAGGGTGGACGTGGAGCCTACGACCGCACCTAGTAGCGTTCCGGCAATCGGTAGCCAATCCGCCATACACCTCAGTCAAGCATCGGTATTCGACAAGGTCAAAGTTGTCTTCGAACCACGGAATATCGCCTTTGCCGGAAACGCTGCCGGGGAACTGGCGAAACGGTCAGCCGGCCCGCGGCCGAGTGACGAAGGTAGAGCGTCCCTCCTGGTAGGGCACGCGCTGTCTCAGCGAGGCTGGGCGACAGCCGGGCGCTATGCTGCGTTCTCCATTGGACAGCAGGTACGGCGGTCGCCGCGGGACGTGGGCTCTGACGGCTGCGGCGACTGCTTGATCGAGGGGCTGGAGGACAGGCTTGGAAACGCACGCCACCTCGGAGATCGTGGGGAGATTCGTCCAGATCAGGCCCCTCTTCGCGGACTTCGCGGCGCGCCTCGAGCGTCTTTTGAAGGATCTCCTCGCTCAAAACCACATCGACATCATTCAGATCGAGAGCCGGGCGAAGGACGTCAGCAGCTTCGAAAGGAAGCTGGAGCTGAAGGCGAACAAGTACGCCGACCCGCTCAAAGAGATGACTGACCTGACCGGCGTCCGGATCATTACCTACTACCTCGAGGACGGGGACGAGGTCGAGGCCCTGATACGCCGGGAGTTCGAGGTCGACGAGGAGAACTCGGTCGACAAGAGCGCTCTGCTCGACCCGGATCGGTTCGGCTACCTGTCTCGTCATTTCATCGTCAGCATCGCGAGCCCGAGAGCAGATCTGCCAGAATGGGCGCGCTACGCCGATTTCAAGGCGGAGATCCAGGTCAGGACGGCCCTGCAGCATGCTTGGGCCGCGGTCAACCACAAGCTCGAGTACAAGAGTCAGGAAGACGTTCCCCGGGAGCTGAAGCGAGGGCTGGGCCGGCTGAGCGCCCTGTTCGAGATCGCCGACAGTCAGTTCTCCCAATTCCGGAGCGACCGGGATCGCGTCAGCCAGGCGTACGGCTCCGCACTGGACAGCGGGGACTACAGCATCGAGCTGGATCTGGCCTCGCTGGACGAGTATCTCGAGCGCAGCCCGAGCACTGCCCGCCTGCGGCGCGCGATCGACGCCGTCGGGCAGACCCTCCGATCTGAAGGGACGAAGGACGACTTCGACAAGTCGAACATCCTGGCCATGCTCCGCATTCTGGGAATGACGACGGTGGCCGATCTGGACACCCTGATCAAGAAGTATGCCAACGACAGGATCCTCCTGGAGGTGGTCCGTGACCTGGGAACACCGCGGACGCCGGTTTCCCTGGAGACCTTCCTCGTCAACATGATGCACCTCGAAAATCCGGCCGTTGACGGGGAAGTCGCCCTCGGTTACATGATCGATTTTGATATGTCACCGGATCGGGCCCTTTTGGCGGCCCGCCGCGCCGGAGAACATCCGTAAACCCTTAGCCTTTCAGGCCGGTGTGGGCCAGGCCCTCGATGAACTGGCGCTGGGCTATCACGAAGACGATCAGCACCGGGATGGCTGTCATCGACGCGGCCGAGAGCTGCACGTTCCAGAGCTGGCCCTGGTAGGCGTCGGTGAACTGGGTCAGCGCCTGCGGCAACGTGTATTTCGTCTGGGACGAGATGTAGACGACCGGCTCCAGGTAGAGATTCCAGCTGTGCAGGAACGTGAAGATGGCCACCGCGCCCAGGGCCGGGCGGGCCAGCGGCAGGGCTATGCGCCGGAAAATGGCGGGGCGACCCAGGCCGTCCATCCGGGCTGCCTCCTCCAGTTCGCCGGGCAGGGTGATGAAGAACTGGCGCATGATGAACGTGGCCAGCACGCTCGGCGGGCCCAGCATGGGGACCAGGATCAGCGGCCAGTGGGTGTCGACCAGGCCCAGGCTGTTGAAGATGCGGAACAGCGGGACGATCGTCACCTCGCTGGGGATCAGCAGACCGGTCAGGACCAGCAGGAACAGGAAGTTCTGGCCGCGGAAACGGATGCGGGCGAAGGCGTAGCCGGCCATCGAGGCAACCACCAGCGTGCCGACCGTGACGACCACCGCGATGTACGCGCTGTTCCAGTACTGCTGGGCGAACGGCTGCATCGTGAAGACCTGGCGCCAGGGCTCGAAACTCCAGCTCGACGGCAGCAGGGACGGGGAGAAGATCTCGGAGTTCGGCTTGAACGAGCTCGTGATCATCCACCAGGTCGGGAACACGAAAGGTATGCAGAGGACGAGCAGGACGCCGTACAGGAAAAGCTTGGTCTTATTGCTCATGGAAGACCCACCTCTTGCGCATCTGCCACTGCAGAACGGTCAGGGCCAGCACGATTCCGAAGAGCAGCACCGAAAGTGTGGCGCCGTAGCCGAACGCGTGGAACTGGAACGCCTGCTGGTAGAGGTAATAGACGAGAACCGTCGTGGAATTGCCGGGGCCGCCCTGAGTGAGGACGCTGATCTGGGCGAACACCTGCAACGATCCGACCACGGTGATGATCGACGTGAGCAGAATGGTCGGGCTGATCAGCGGCAGCGTGATGCTGCGGAACACCCGCCACGGGCCGGCGCCGTCGGTGCGGGCGGCCTCGTGCAGCGAAACGGGAACGCCCTGCAGCGCGGCCAGGAAAAGCACCATGTTCAGGCCGACGTTTTTGAAGACCTGCACGATGACGACCGACACCATGGCCGTTCCGCCGGAGCGCAGCCAGTTGGGGCCGTCGATTCCCACCGCGTCCAGCATTCCGTTGAGGCCGCCGTTGTCCTGCAGCAGGAAACCCCACACGATGGTCCACGCGAGCAGGGAAACCACGACCGGCGAGAAGAACAGCACGCGGAAGACCGTGGTGCCGCGCAGTTTCTGGTTGAGCAGAACGGCGAGCAGCAGGGCCAGGGCCAGGTTGAGGACGACCAGGCCGATCGAGAAGAACGCCGTCGCGCGGAGCACGGCCGGCACATTCGGGTCGTCGGCCAGTTTCCGGTAGTTCTCGGCGCCCACGAAATTGAACGTGTCGGCCAGCACGTTCCATTCGTGCAGGCTGTACCAGACGACCAGGACCAACGGCAGGAACACGAAGGCGAGCGCGCCGAGCAGGGCGGGCGTGATGAAGACGTACGCGGTCAGTTGATCACGCCGCCGCGTGGTCCAGTAGCGGCGGCGCGTCAACGAGGAGCCAACGGTCATTTGGCGAGCAGCGGGTTGATGGCCGCGCACACGCCCTTGAGCACGCCCGGAACGTCGGCGCCGGGCTTCCACAGCGGATCAAGCGACGACCGTACGGCCTGATTGATCTCCGCGCTTCCGGTGTGGCTGGGCTTGACGACACCGTCGGCGATGCCGTCGATCACGACGTTCTGCAGCTGTTCCGGCTTCAGCAGCGGGTTGGCCTTGGCCAGGGTCTCGGCGTTGAGCTGCGACTGCCGGGGCGGCGGGAAGAACTGGGCCAGCTTCGCGGAGTTGGCGGGGCTGGTGAAGAACTTGACGAATTCGGCCGCGGCCGACGCGTTCTTGCCTTTCTTCAGCACGCCGAGGCCGCCCTGGCCGATCACCGAATATTCGCCGGCCGGGCCGGCCGGAAGCGGGACGAGGGTCCAGCCGAAACCGCCCTCTTTGAGCAGCGACGTCCGCGAGATCTGGGCGATTGTCATGGCCGATTCACCGGCGAAGAAGTCCGCGGCCACACCGGGCGCGGGCATCGCCTTGTCGGTGAAGATCGCCTTGTGCAGGAACGTCATCGCGTCGACCATCGGCGGCTGGTCGAAGCCGCAGGTCTTCCCGTCGGCACTCCAGGCCTCGGCGTCCCAGCCGCGGAACACGGTCGCCAGGTTCGTCCAGTCCTTGTAGTCGAAGTCGCGAATCACCAGACCCTGTTTGCCGGTTTTTTCGGCAACATCAGACGCGGCGGCTGCGGCCTGTTCCCACGACCAAGAGGAAGAGGGCAGGGAAACACCGGCCTTCTTGAACAGGTCGGTATTGACGAAGACCCCGAAAGGCGAGGTCGAGAACGGATACGCCATCAACTTGCCGTCCTGCTTCCACAGGGCGGTGGCCGCCGGCGCCAGGTCCCCGGCGTTCTCGATGCTGTCGTCGAGCGAGGTCAGCGCGCCCGAGGCCACGAAGTCGGGCGCCGAACCCTCGAGGATCCACGCGATGTCGGGCGCGTTCCCACCGGCGATCTGGGTGGTGACCGTGGTCGTGTAGTTGTCGATCGGCAACGCGTCGAACTTGACGGTCACGTCGGGGTGGGTCGTCTTGTATTCGGCCGCGATCGAGTCGAACAGCTGCACGTGGGCCGGGTTGGACGACCACGTGGTCATGCGCAGCGTGATCGGGCCGTCGGAGCCGGCGTCGTCACCGCCACCGCAGGCGGTGAGCGAGCCGAGCAGGGCAACCGTGGCTATACCGGAGAGAAGACGTCTCATGGGGATCTCCAAATCTCAGTAACCGCTGATGTCGGGCCAGCGCAGCTCGACGCCGTCGGAGCTCAGGTGGTTCTGGAACTCGGTGAGCAGATCGGGGGTGTTGCGCACGGCCCGCGGCGAGACGGAGCGGTCGAGGCAGAACGCGGCCAGCGCGCCGGCCACCTCGCCCGCGTTCCACTCGACCGGATGCAGCCGGTACGAGCCGTTGGTGATGTGGGTGGTGGCGATGTTCTTGCCGGCGGGGAGCAGGTTCTCGACGCGCTGCGGGATCAGGGCCCCGAGCGGGATCTCGAACGGGCAACTGGCGACGTCGATGTAGTTGTCGCCGCCGGTGGAGGGGTGCAGATCGATGCGATACATACCGACACCGATCGAATCGGAGTACGGAACCGCGCCCTTGTCGCCTCTGACCTGCAGACTCAGGTCCTGTTCGACGACGGTGCACTCGCCGCGGATCCGACGACCTTCCCGCACGTACGGGGCCATCGCCAGGCCGTCCGCACTGCCGGTCACGTCGCCGCGCAGTCGCAGCCCCGGCCAGCCCGTTCCCCCGTCCGGGCGTGGCGCCTCGGTCTGCAGCCAGTAGAGAACGGAGAAAGACAGCTCGCGGGCCTTCGCCTCGACCTGCGCGGGGTCGGGCACATCCACGTACGGCTGCTCGAAATAGTCGATCATCGGCCAGTTCACGAGGCAGATGTCGCTGGGGTAGAAGCCGTCGGTGAAGTTGCGGCGCGCGGCGATGCGGCGGAACGTCCACAGGTTGCCGTCGCCCGGGTTGACGCGCTGGTCGGCGTCGACGAGCCACGGGTCGTCGTCCGGGTTCGGCGTGAACGAGCGGGTGGAGATTTCCAGCGTACGGGGGTTGGGGGTCTGCCACGACAGCATCCGCGCACCCCAGAACTCCGGTTGGTAATCGCGCCAGAAGCCGTACGCCGAAGGCTTGTCGATGGTGTGATCGCCGTCGACGTGGTCCACGGCGAAACACACCGACAGCGCCTGCATGTTGGCCGGGTCGCCGGTCTCGGGGGCGCTGGGCTCGCCGGTCTCGGCCTGTGACTCGGCGCCGGTCACATATTCGGTGCCGGTCATCGGCAGCAGGTCGCCGGTTTCGGTGGCGTCGAGGATGTAGGGCGCGGACAGCACGTACTGCTCGCCGTGATGGCGGACCGTGACGGACGTGACCCGGTCACCGTCGGTTTCAGCGGACACCGGCACGGCAGGTTGCAGCACGGTCAGCCGGCCCGACCCTCGGTAGGGGGCGAGCATCGCGTCGATCACCGCCACGGCGACCCGCGGCTCGTGGCAGAGCCGGCTGACGTGCCCGGCCCCGGGGTTGAGGTCGCGGGTGCGGCGGGCGCGGTCGGTGAGCGGATAGTGGGCGCGGTAGTGGGCCCGGATGCCGTCGCGCAGCGCCCGGTAACTCGCGGTGACGCCGAACCGCTCGACCCAGCTGTGCTCGTCGGGCGGGACGGCCTGGCTGGTCAGCTGGCCGCCGAGCCAGGCGTACTCCTCGGTGAGCAGCACCCTCCGGCCGGCTCGGAGCGCGGCCAGGGCCGCCGCGACTCCGCCCAGGCCGCCGCCGATGACGAGGACGTCGGTGTGCATCTCACGCACGGGCCACCGCCAGCGTCGCGCCGGTCACGGGTTCGCAGGAGAGCAGCCGCTGGGTCTCGCCGGCGGTGCCGTCGAGGATCGCCGAGAGCACCTCGACCGCCTGCCAGCCCATCTCACGCCGGGGAATGCGGTAACCACTGAAGTCGAGATCGGTGCTGGCCGGGCGGGTCGGGTCACCGAGAGCCACGAACGACAGATCCTCCGGTACGCGGAGACCCCGTTCCGTGGCCTCGTCGGCGAGCGCGGCGCCGTCGGCGAACTCCTCCACGAAGATCGCCGTACAACCGGCTTTCAACGCTCGGCCGAGGACCAGTTTGTCCATTTTGAAGTGCAAGCCGGTGATGCCAGCCTCCTGGGTTGCTGTGGTGAAGCCGCGGAAACGGTCGGCGTGCGACTCGGGGCCACTGCCTTCCCCGACGTACGCGATCGTCCGGTGACCGAGCTCGGCGGCCCGCCGGACCTGGGCCGCGGTGGCCGTCGGGTAGTCGGCGCCGACGTAGGGAACCGGGCCCCCGGCGTCGTCGCGGCGGCCGACGCTGACGAACGGCTGACCCTCCGCGATCAGCCGGGCCAGTTCCTCGGGGTCGAGCCAGCGGCCGAGCAGCACACAGCCGTCGGCCAGCCGCAGCCGGTTGTCCTGCGAGAAGATGCGCCGGCGGCCGTCGATGACCGGCGCGCTGGTGAACAGCAGCAGATCACAGCCGATGCGTTCGGCGCACTCCTCGATGCCGACGAGGAACGGGTGGTAGAAGTCGCCGAGGCCGGCCGGGAACACCGGCTCGTAGGTGAAGACGCCGAGGAAGCGGTTGCGCTGGGCGGCCAGGCGGCGGGCGATCGGGTCGGCCACATAGCCCGTACGGCGGATGGCCGCGAGCACCCTCTCCCGGGTCTCGGGGGCGATGCGGACGGCGGCGTCGTCCCGCTCGTTGAGCACGATCGACACGGTCGTCTGGCTGACGCCGGTCATGCGGGCGATGTCCTGCTGCGTCACCCGTCTGTTGCTGGATGGCACGTCGGAGTCTCCTCTGTTACGCCGCTAATACGCATTAACAAACGTGGACCGATCGTCGGCCACCCGCGCCGCGGTCGTCAAGGAAATGCCTGCACTAATACCTATTAGCGCCTTGACCGGTGTTGTTAACGGTAGTGAAACTTCACGGCATCCCCCGCTGCTTCGTCGTTTGGAGGCCATCCCCATGGATCGACGTTCACTGCTCCGAGGCGCCGCCGGTTTGGCGGGATTTGCCGGCCTTGGCGCTGTCCCCACCGCGGCCCAGGCGGCCGGACCGGCCGGCATGCCCACCTACCGCTATCTGCGTGACGCGCTCAAACTGCCGCTGAGCTACAACCCGACCGGGGAGTTCATCTTCCCGTGCATCCGCGGCGTCTACGACAAGGTCAGCGGCGCCCGCAGCCGTTACTACCTGTACTACGCGCCGCACGAGAAGCCGGGCGGCATCTGCGTCGCCGGGGCCAACTCGCTCGACGGGCCGTTCTCCGAATACTCGAACAACCCCGTGATCGACAACGTGCTGCCCAGCACCACCGTCTCGCACGTGTCGTCCCCGCACGTGACCTGGGACGCGGCCACCCGGCAGTTCTTCCTCTACTTCCACGGCGAGAACACCACGACCCGGGTGGCGCGCTCGTCGGACGGGCTGACCTTCCGGGACGAGACCCCGATCTTGAGCACGCGGCTGGTGCCCGGGCTCACCGAGACCTCGTACGCGCGGGTGTTCGAGCACGTGATCCCCGGGCGCGGCAACAAGTACACGATGGTCTACATGGGCGTGCTCGCCGGCAAGCGACGCATCTATCACGGCTGGTCGCCGAACGGCTGGGACGGCTGGCAGTTCGCCCAGTCGCCGCTGGTGAACCCCGAGCCGGACGGCCTGACCGACATCTCGGGCGCGTCGCTGGTGTTCCGCAACGGCACGGTCTACGTCGCGTACCACGGCAACGACGGCAAGATGCGGATCACCGAGGTCGGCCCGTCGTTCGACCGCGAGAACCATCTGGGCGTCTTCTACTCCCCCGTGGCCTCGGACAACGGCCGCGCGGCGGCGCCCTCGTTCGGCACCGACGGCGGGACGCAGTACATGTTCTATGAGGCCGGGCCGCGTCTGAGCGCCCGTATCTGCATCGCCCGAGCCGTCTGACGGGGTTGCCGGGCGGGGTTACGGTCGGGTGGTGACTGCGGCGACGTACGCGCGCATCTTCGGCCGGGCCGCCCAGCGTGCGGTCATGAGCGGCGCGTGGGTGGCCACCCTCGAACTGCCTCCCGCCCAGCGCCGCACGGTCCGAGCCGCCATGATCGCCGCGGCGGCCACCGCCAGCATCGCCTCGTCGGGCGGCGCCTACCGGGCCGCTCTCTCCTCCGGTCCGTCGCCCTCCTCCGGCCCGCCGCCCGCCTCAGCACCGGTGGATGGCGGGCCGGTCGACCGGCAGCGGGCCGTCTTCGGCGCCACCGCGACGGCCCTGGTCGTGACCGCGATCGTCGTTCAGCGCCGGCTCGAGAAACGCTGGCTGGACACCCTGACCCGCAAAGGCCACCCCCATCCCGTACGCGGTCTCGCCCTGCGCGCGGCGGCCACCGACTTCGCCGGTAGCGTGGCCGCCCAGTTCGCCACCCGGCACTGGATCACGCCGGCCGCCGCCCGTCGCGCTGCCTGATCTTGTTGCCCCGCGGCGATACCGTCGGGTGATGGCTTCCGTTTCTTACCCGCGCGCTCTGGCCATGGCTGCTCTCCAGGCGGCCCTGAGCGGCACCTGGATCGCCGCCGGTGAGCTCTCCCCGGTCCGGCGACGGCTGGCCCGGGCCGGTTCGGTCGTCACCGTCGCCGCGATCGGTTACATCGTGTCGCCGCCGGCCGACCGGTCCGCCGAGTCCCCGGTCTCGCTGCGCCTGGTGGCCCCCAGCGCCGAACACTCGCTCGGCATCGCGGCCCCCGACCTCGACGGCACTTCACCCGAAGCGGCCTCCCCCCAGGAGGAACAGCCCGAGGCCGAGGTCTCGATCGACAAGCGCAAGGCTCTGACCGGCGCGGTCGTCATCGCCCTCTCGGCCGCCGCCATCGTCGGCCGGCGCAAGCTGGAGAAGCGCTGGCTGACCCGCCTCACCCGGAACGGCCACGCCCACCCGACACGCGCCCTGGCCGTCCGCATGGCCGCGGTCGAGTTCGCTGGTCAGTTCGCCCTCCAGATGGCCGACCGCCGCAAGCCGACCTGACCGCTCCCGGCCGGGTGCGTTATCGGGACAGGTTCTGCGCATCGGCCTCCGCTTATCGCCCGATGGGTGCGTGTCACCGTCGCGGGCAGACTGGTTCCATGACGGAATCCCGGCGGCCCTGGTGGCACATGGCGGGCTCGGCCAAGCAGGGGTTCGTTCTCGGGGCATTCTGGGGCTTCCTGGCCGTCGCACAGTTCATCGTGCTCGGGGCCGGCGACGGCGGGTGGCTCAGCATCGTGCTCGGCACAGGAGCGGCGGTGCTCTCGGCCACCTACCTGGCAACGGCGCTCGCCCTGCGCCGGCGCTGACCCCGGGGAGAAGCGTGGAGTTCGACTTCGAGCAGTACGCACGGCGGGTCTCCGAGGGGCCCTGTTTTGTGTGCGCCACCGTCGACGGGCATCCCGACTACCCGCATCACGTCGTTCCACGCCCTGATGGCCGAGAACGGCGTCCTCGAGGTCACCGACGAATCACAGGCCGCCCTCGCCCGGCGGATCCGTGGGCTCGTCGGGTGACGGAGGGCCCAGGGTCCCGATCAGCGCGTCGGGGCGGCCGGGCCGGATCAGCTGGGCGACGCCGGGCGCGAGCGGGCGACCGCGGAGGTTACCGGGCAACGGCTCGGTGCGCGCGGCGACCGAGAAGTGCAGCCGCCAGGCCGACGCCTCCAGCATCCGCCTGATCAGCGGGTCGTGGATCCGGCTCAGCGCGTTGGTGGCGGTCTGGTTCACCACGAACGCGGCTCCCACCTGCTCCGCGGCCAAGGCATAAGCCGAGAGGTCGGCCAGTGTGCCGGGCAGGCCGGGCGGGCTCATTGCCTGCACGAGTTCGTAGTCGTCGACCACCACCAGCAGCGGCCGGTCGCCCGTCCGGAGTCCGTCGGCCATGCGCGCCGCTAAAAGCCCGTGCAGCACGCCGACCATCTCGGTGAGCTCGCCGATCGACCGGGCCGTACCGCAGGCGCCGGACAGCCGGCCCCGGAAATCCACCACGTAGGCGTCGGCGCCGGCGAGCATCCGGGCCAGGGTCGCCGTACGGCCGGACTCGGCGTCACCGTAGATGAGCAGGTGCCCATCGCGACCGGGCCGGAACGGGACCGGCCGGAAGCCGGACTCGTGGACACCGACCAGGATGCCGCCGGCCGCGACCGTCTCCCCAGCAGCGCGGAATTCGTCCGCTGTCAGGTCGTCGAGCAGGCGCAGGGACTGTGCCGGTTCCGTGGAGGACGCGTCGGTGATCGCCGCGACGACGTCGGCCAGGTCGCCGGGCGACGGTGACTCGGCGCCGAGGCAGGGCGCGGCGATCTGCAGCTGCCGGCCGTCGGAGCCCAGCGCCCGCCCGGGGCCGGCTGAGGTCAGGGCGGCCCCGCGCGCCCGGCCGAGCATGGAGTCGGTGGCCTCGTTCAGGCGCAGTTCGAACCGTACGCCGATCTGTTCCAGCTTGCGGGTGCTGACGTCGGTCCACCGGGCGGTGGTCAGATGCAGGTGCAGCCCGAAGCTGGCACCCTCGATCAGCAGCCGCTCGATCACCGCTTCGTGGCCGGGGTACCGCTCCTTGAACGCGGCATAGTTGTCGATCATCAGCACGGTGTGGGCCTGCGTCTCCTCGTCGGCCGTCTGTTCGGCCAGCCGGCGTTGCGCGGGCATGCCGGTCACGTGGTCCCGGCGGAACCGCACCGCCCGGTCGTCGAGCAGCGTCGAGATCTCGGCGAGGATCCGGCCGACCCGCTGTGGCTCCTGCGGGGTGGCGTAGGCGCCGACGTTCGGCAGGCCTGCGGCGGCCGCCAGCCGGCCGCCGCCGAAGTCCAGGACGTAGAACCGCAGCAGGAACGCCGGGAAGCGGCGGGCCGCCTGCACGAGTTCGGTCGCCATGGCCGAGCTCTTGCCGGTCTGCGGCGCACCCACCACGGCGAGGTGGCCGCCGCGCTGGGCGACGTCGACGACGACCGGGTCCTGCCGGCGCCGGGAGGGGTCGTCGAGCAGCCCCACCACGAAAGGGAGGCCGTCGCCCACCGGAACGGCCGGGTGGTCGAGCCGCGGATCGTCGAGGGCAAGGATTTCGGCCCGGCCCGGGTCGGGCAACGGCGGCAGCCAGAGCGGCGGCACCGGCGGCACGTCACGCAGCCGCTCCACCACCAGGCCGAGGTCGGCGGCGAACGACACCCGCGAACCTTTGAACCGCCGCAGGGTGCCGGCCGCGCGGTGGAAGCCGTGTCCCGGCAGCGGCGGCAGCTCGGCCGCCACCTTGGACCCGATCGTCGCGATGCTCTCCTCCGGGGTGAAGGTGCGCAACGCGATCCGGTAGCTCAGGTAGCTCTCGAGGCCGCGGATGCGCCCGGCTTCGAGCCGTTGGCCGGCCAGCAGCAGATGTACGCCGAGGCTGCGGCCTTGGCGCCCGACCGACAGCAACAGGTCGAGAAAGCCCGGATCCGTCTCCAGCAGCTCGGCGAACTCGTCGATGACCAGCAGAAGGTAGGGCATCGCGGGCAGGCTCGGATCGCGGTCGCGCAACTCCCGGTAGTCCCCGATGCTCTGCAGGTCACGCCCGTGGCCGGCCAGCAGACGTTGCCGGGCCAGCAGTTCGCCGCTCAGTGAGCTGCGCATCCGCGCGATCAGGGTGGGGTCGTCGAGGATGTTGGTGATCAGCCCGGCCGCGTGCGGCAGCTCGGCCAGCAACTCGAACGCGGCGCCACCCTTGAAGTCCACGAAGGCGATCTGCAGTTCGTCCGGGCGATGGGTCAGCGCCAGCGAGGTGATCAGTGAGCGCAGCAGTTCGCTCTTGCCCGAGCCGGTGGCACCGACCAGCAGCCCGTGCGGCCCGTCACCGCCGGCCGCGCTCTCCTTGAGGTCGAGGGTGAACGGTCGGCCGTCGGCCTCGACACCGACCGTGGCCGTGAGGAAGGCCGCCGGGTCCCGGCGACCCCACCGAGGGCGGACCGGCCGCTGGCCGAGCAGGTCGAGCAGCATGTCGCCGGCCGGATCACCGGCGAACGACAGGTCACTCACCAGCCTCCGCCGGCTGATGATTTCGGACACCCGCTGCGCCGTCCCGCAGTCGGCCCCGACCGCCGCGAACCGCGTGCGTGACGCCGTACTGCGTACGGGCTGCAGCACCCCCTGCCCCCGGCCGTCGACCACCAGCACCGCCGACGCCTCGGCCGGGCTGTCCCGCGCCGCCGCGGCGACGGTCAGCACGGTGAGCCCGAGCTTTCCGGCGCCGGCCAGGACGTCCCGCAGCTGGGGAACCCCGTGCAGGTCGGAGAGCGGACGGTAACCGTCGAGCACGACGACCACGTGGGCGAGACCGGCCCGGACGGTCGACCAGTCGATCTCGTCGAGCAACTGCGCGCGCGGCTCGACGAGGCGGGCCAGCGACGCCGCGAGGGTCTTGGCGTCGGTGGCGATCCTCGGCCGCCCTCCCCCGGGATCGGCCTGGTGTGCCATGTGCGGCAACGTGATGGTCCAGTCCCACTCGTGCTCGAGCTCCGGCGGCGCGGCGACCAGCAGGGAGAGCTCGTCGGGTCCGCAGCAGACGAGGGCTTCCAGCAGAATCGACCGGGCGAGGCCGGCCGCGGCGTCGCGCGGCCCTTCGATGCCGAGCACCGGATGGTTCGTCAACGACACGGCGAAAGGCGCATCCCGTACGGTGCGGGCGGCTTTTCCGGTCTTGGCCGCGCGCTCCTGCAGGTCGCCCATGATGTCGGCGTCGAGCGCGGTCACCTTGCCGACGGCCACCGTGACCCCGGACGGAACGTCCGCCACGCCGACCGCCACATCGAGGAAGTCGTCGTCGGTGAGCCGCCGTTCCCAGAGCCGCCCGTCCCCGATCCAGTCCGTCATCCGGCCGGCCGTGGGATGGCTGAACTCCAGGGCCGCCCGGATCTGGCCCTGCGCGGCCCGCACCTCGCAGTCGACGGCGTCGAGCATGGCGGTGTAGCGCTCGGCGCGGGCCATGTTGCGGCGGGCGGCGGACCGGCTGCTGCCGCGATACATGATCAGCGGGGTGGCCATGGCCCCGAGGGTGACCAGCACGCCGAGCACGATCATCTGAGGACGGCCGGAGAGGATTCCGAAGATCAGGATGGTCCCCGTGGTCAGCACCGGCAGGAACACCAGGGCGGCCTGCGGCGGCCGAGGCTGCTCCACCGTGGGCGGGGCGGGCACCTCGAAGGCGGTCACCTCGGGCAGCGCTCCGAGCCGTCGAGCCCGCCGGTGAACGGGTTCCAGATCGGTCATCAGGCTCGGCTGATGCTCTCGCCGGTCGTACCGCTCTCGTCCGCCGGTTCCGACCCGTCATCGCCCGGTTCAGGTTCCGACGCGAACCGGCGACGGGCGGCCGGCTCGGTGAGATCGGACAGTTCCGCTCCGCCCGTCGAGTAACCGATGTCCTCCTTGCCGATCGGTTTCGGCACCTTGGCCATGGCGCCGCCCGAGAGGCCGGAGAAGAGGAGGCCGCCGGGGTCGAGCCGGTGCGTGCGATAGAGCTGGACCAGCCCGTCGGTGGTGACGCTGTTGGCGGCGCCGCGGAACACGGAGGTGCTCCCCACCTTGTGGAACGGCAGGAAGACACCGATCACCGAGACCAGGGTGGCGTCCACCGGGTCGATACCGCGGAGCGGGTTGGCGTGCGGGTCCTCGATGAGGTTGCCGGCCACCGGAGTGCCCACTGTGAAGGCCGCGCTGACCGCGAACCGGGAGGCGATCGCCCGCAGGGAACCACCGGCCGCGACGAAGGCGAACCGGCTGACGGCCTGCGCGAGCTTGACGATGGTGAACGCGCGCGTGACCAGGCGCCCCGCGTTCGCGGCGGACAGCAGCGCGCTGCCGCCGAAGGTGAAGAACATCAGCCCGACACCGACGGCGACCGAGATGCCGAGCTCGATCATCAACCGGTCGTAGTCGGCCTTGAGCTGCTCGAGTTCGTCCGCGTTCCGGCGCAGACCGGCGGCGACGCCGTCCATCTCGGTGGCGAGCTCCTGGATCCCGCCCGCCACGGTCGACCATTCCGTGGCGAACGCCTGCTGCGCGACACCGGTCCAGGCGTCGCTCAGGACGTTGACCTGGAGCTGCACGGCGTCGGCGGTCTGGCGCAGGCCGGCGGCGACGGCCGACCAGGCGCCCGCGGCCGCCCGCAACTCGTTCGCGTCGAACGCCGGGAAGCCGGGCACGCCGAAGGTCTGCGGTTCGTCGCCGATCACATCCGTCATGCGGTTCCTACGATTCCAGTCGTACCGTGCTCGCGGACTCCGTCTCGGCATAGAGGCGCCCGGCGACGGAGAGCCGCGTCGACAGGCCCTCGAGAGCGGCCTCGAGCTGTTTCAGAACGTCGACGGCCGAATTCAGGGTGTCGCCATAGGACTGTGCGTGTTCGGCGCCCCCACTGACTTCCGGCGATTCCGGAGAACGGGCGCCGAGGGAGAGCGCGGCCACCTGATGAGCCACTTCCGAACCCGCTCGGGAAAACGCCGTGGATGCATTCTGCAGGGCGGCTGGATCGACCGAGAAATCGCTCATCCGAGCGAACGCTGAACGGCCGATTCGGTGCCCTCGTAACTGGCTGCGGCGGCCTGCATGGTCTGGCCGATCTGAGCCAGCGTGTCGTGCAGGGAACGGACGTTGGCGTCCCATTGTGCGTACAGCGACTGAAGTGCCGACGAAGCGGCTCCCTGCCAGGTGTCACCGAGGCCCTGGATCTGGCCGAGCAGCACCGCACGCTGGGAATCGATCTCGGAAGCGCCGGCCGAGACCTGGGCCGCGACGCCCCGGATGGCCTCGGGCGAAACAGAATACTCAGACATGAGGATCCTTTCGGATACGGCGCGCCACAGCTGCCGCCTGAGCTGGGACGTTAGCAAAACAATGCGAAATTCAGAAGACTTCTCTTTCGCCCTCGGACCGGCCATAGTTCGACTGTCCACCGCTACCCGGAAAGACTGTCCACAACGGCCGATCAAGAAGGCGCCATGGCTCAGATTCACGTGCTCGTCCTCGGCCCGGAAGGCAGATTCGCCCGCGTTTCTCTGGCCGACAACATCGCTGTCTGGAGACTCCGGAAAAAGATCAGCAGGGTGTTGGAACTGCCGCCGGACCACGATGTGACCATCCGGAAGGAGGACGGCTCCATTCTCGATCAGGGTCGTTCCTTCGGCCACGGACGGGTCCCTTCCGGCGCGCGCCTTCTCGTGGAGACGCGGGAGTCCTCCGCTTCGGGGTTACTCGGCCGGTCCCAACTGGTGGCGTATCTCCGTTCCCGGGCGAAGCCGGCCACGCCGCTCCCCCAGTCGGCCTATCGGGTGCTGCCCTGCTATCTGGCCGTGGACATCTCGGCGTCGATGTCCGGGACGTCGATCGCCCAGGTCAATCAGGAAATGCTCCAGCTGCGCGAAAAGATGCTGCGGGAACCCAGCTGGTCCGAGGTGTGCCACCTGTCCGTGGTCGTCTTCGACGAGACGGCGGCCGTGCACACCCCTCTGACCGACATCACCCGGATCACCCTTCCGAGCCTTCGCGCCGAGGGCGACGGCACCGACTACGCTCCCGCCTTCGAACTGCTCCGCCACACCATCGCAGCCGACCTCTACCAGCTCTATCTGGAGGGACGGCGCCCGTACCGACCGGTGGTCTTCTTCCTCAGCGACGGTCAGCACAACCGGCGCAACGACTGGCGACGACCGCTGCAGCGACTCACCGACCGGGTCGCCTTCCACGGCGCGCCGCACATGCTGGCCTTCGGGTTCGGCGAGGTTACGGCCGCCACCATCCAGGAGGTCGGCCTTGATGGTGCCTTCCTGCCATCGGAGGGCACGCCGGCAGCCAAGTTCGACACCTTCATGGATTTCGTGCTCAACTCGCTGACCACGTCGGTGGCGGCCGGCCGGCCCGACAGCGATGACATCTTCGAAAGACCGTCCTCGGCGCCGGAGGGATGGCAGGACTTCACCCGGTCGGAGCCGACGGGCTGGCGAGAGGTGCGGATCCCGCGATGAACTCGTCGTGTCATTCGCGGAGGCGGGGATGATCCGGCGTTCGCTCCACCGGCTGGGCCTGGGCGACCCGGACGGCCCGGGCGTGACCGGCACGCAGGCCCACGAGGGCGGTCAACGAGCGGCCCCCGGCCCGGTGAGCGAGTTCGGGCGCCCGCTGCCGGTCGTCCTGGGAGAGCCCATCACCCCGGCCCGCGAGGACGCATCCCTGAGCGTGACGTCGTGGACGACCCAGTCGCAGATCAGCGCCGACGGCGGCACCCACGGCCCGCTCACCGTACGCGCCGCCTCGGTCTGCGGGCGCAAGCACGCCAGCCACGGCGGCACCCGGGAGGACAGCTACGCCCTGGGCCGGGCCCAGGACTGTGTGGTGGTCACGGTCGCCGACGGGGTCGGCAGTTCCAGCGCTCGGTACTCGGCGGTCGGCGCCCGGATCGCCGCGGTCGAGGCCTGCCGGCTGGGCATGGAGGCGGTGGACAACAACCGGGGCATGGACGCGGCCGACCTGTGCCGCGGGGTCAGTGCGGCAATGTCGGCGAGAGCCGGCAGCTTCGTGCGCGGCGGCTGGGACGAACAGTCGCTCGCCACCACGTTGGCTATGGCGTGGGTCTGTTCCGACGGCTCCTTCACCGGTCTCCAGGTCGGCGACGGCCGGATCTACCGCCTCACGGAGGGCGGTTTCGAACCGAATGGCAGCGACCCCGACGGTCCCTACGATCGCACCGATTCGCTGCCCGGCTCCGAGAACGCCGTCCGGAAGTTCAGCGGCAGGCTACGGCCGGGGTCGGCCCTGGTGGTGGTGACCGACGGCCTGTCCGGGGCGATGGCGTCAGCCGAGGTGTCGGCCCACCTGACCCGATGCTGGGCCGGCGTGCCCACGGTCGCCGGCTTCCTGCACGACGTCTCTTTCCAGCGCCGTGGCGAAAGCGACGACCGTACGGCGGTGGGCGTGTGGTTCAAGCCCACGGCGGTCGACTGGTGACCGACTGGACCGGACCGGACGAACCACTCGACCGCAGGCACCTCCCCCCGCCCGGCCCGCAGGTCGGCAGCCCCGGCGGCAAGGGCACCGTCCGGGTCGTCGACGGATCGACCTACTACAAGGAATACCTCGAACCGATCGACGACTCGTCCAACCTGGACGAGCTGATCGCCTGGCGGCGGGCGCTGCCGGACGACGCCCGCGACTGGCTCGACGCCCGTTGCGCCTGGCCCCTGCGGCGGGTCCACACCTTCCGGCGTACGACCGGTTTTCTCATGTCGCCCGCGCCGGACGAGTTCTGGGCCGACATGCTGGGCAAGCGGCACACCGTCGAACTGCAGCACCTGGTCCACGCCACGGCGGCCGAGCGGCTCGGCCTGACCCTGCCCAACCGCCCGCGGCGGCTGCGGCTGGTGCGCGACCTGGCCGCCCTGCTCGCGTTTCTCGACGACCACGACATGGTCTATGGCGACATCAGCGAGAAGAACGTGCTGTGGACGGTGTGGGGACCGCCGCGGATCTATCTCATCGACTGCGACAACGCCCGCCCGGCCGGCCGCCCCAACCCGCACGCGGTGACCGCACGCAACGACAACTGGCGTGACCCGCTGCTGGCGCCGGGTGACCTGCCGGACGTCGACAGTGACCGGTACGCGCTGGCCGTCTTCTACTACCGCGTGTTCTACGGCGCCACCGTCTCCGTCGACCAGGCCCGCGGCAAGGTGCTGCTGCCGGACGACGCGCCGCGGCTGCCCCAGTTGGAACGGCTCCTCGCGGCCGGGGTGGGTCCCCGGCGTCCGAGGCCGACCGCCGACCAGTGGTACGAGGCGATCCGGAACGCGAGGCGGGCCGCACCGGCTCCGGTCGTACGCGATCCGGCCGCCCCGATCTCCGCCCGGCGGGCCACCGGGATGCTGCTCGCGCTGGTGGCTCTCGGCATCGCCATGGCCGTTCCGCTGATCGTCCGGGGGTCGCGCGATTCGCAGGCGACCCAGGCCCCGCCGACCAGCCGGCCGCCCGCCACGCACAGCCGCGAGCAGTCGCTGCGGGCGTGGGCCGCCGGGCCGGTGACGGTGAAGGTCGAGCACTACTACTCGTCCGTCAACGTCGACGCCGACAACCCATGGGTCCGGATCTATCTCCGCCCCTCGCTGACCAACCGGACCGGCGCCCGGCTCGACGTCCGCAACGCGTACGACAATGTAGTGCTGGTTCTGGACAAGGAACCGGAGCCGCAGTCCAAGCTGGCCGCGGTGTATCGGATTCCCGAGGCGGCCGGCGAGAAATCGCTGTACAGCCTCGGGTCCAGCGACTGCTGCAATCTCGGCGACACCGCTGTCGCCTGGAACGGCACATTCGTGGAGCCGGGCGGGACATTCAGCTCGTCAAGGCCGGACGAGAACGGCCTCGCCTTCGAACTACCCATGGTCGAGACCGCCATGAAGGCGCAATTCTCCGTCGCGCCGGGGAAGCTGCATGTGATCGGCGTGGGCTGGCTGGACGTGAACGGCCGGATGCTGGGATTCGCCCCGGTCTCGGACTGGAACACGCCGAACAGCGCCGAGGCGTTTGCGGAGCCGTGAACGATCTTGTGGGAGGGCGCTACGTTCGACGCGTGACAGCTGCCTTCCGCCCTCCTTTCGCCGCGACCGGGACATTGACGCGCAACATCGTCGAGAACTGGGGGGCGGACGGGCAGCGGTGGCTTTCCGACCTGCCCACGCTGGTCGGCGAGGTGGCAGCCGATTGGGGCGTACGGGTTCTGGAGCCCTTTCCGATGACGTTCCACTGGGTCGCGGCGGCGGTTCGGGACGACGGCACGAAAGCGGTTCTGAAGCTCGGCGTACCGGATGGGCACCTCGACAGCGAAGCGGAAGCGCTGCGGGTTTTCGACGGTGACGGCGCCGTACGGCTTCTGGCCGAGAACGCCGCGAAGGGTGCCCTTCTCATCGAGCGCGCCGACCCGGGAACACCGTTGACGGTCGCCGACGAGGCCGCTTTGGTCGACGTGGGTCACCGCCTTCACCGCGTACGGGCGGAGAACCGCAACCTGCCGCACCTGCGCAAGCTCCGCGGGGGTTTCGAGCGTTACGTCGAGGGGCCCATTCCGCGGCGGATGGTGGACCGGGCGGCCGAACTCTTCGACGATCTGTGTGACAGCGCGCCGCGCGAAACGGTTCTGCACGGGGATCTGCACCACGGCAATGTGTTGCGCGGTCACGACGGGGACTGGGTGGCGATCGACCCGCACGGATGGGTGGGCGACCCGGGATACGACGGTGGGGCGATGCTCTACAACCCGGAACCGGAACGACGCGACCCGGAACTGCTCGCGCGGGTGCCGGAACGCATCGACATGCTCACCGCGTACGAGGAAAGGGAAAGGGTCGTCGCTTGGGGCTTCGTCATGGGTGTGCTCTCCGAATTGTGGACGGTCGAGGCTTCGGGGCAGGCCCGTTCCCGTGCGCTCGACGTGGCCCGCATGCTGGAGCCACTGCTCGATTAGCGGCGTAGCACCGAAGCGCTGAGCGTCATGATGACCATCAGCCCGACAATGACGGCGAACGATACCGTCAGCGACGACAGGTGGGCGATTCCGCCGATGATTCCGGGGGCGATCAGACCGCTTCCGTACGCGATTCCGGCCACCCCGGCGATGCTGCGTCCCGGGTGTTCGCTGCTGCGCCCGGCGGCCGCGAACACGAGCGGCACCACCACCGCGATACCGATGCCGAGCAGCCCGAACCCGGTGATGACGAGCGCGACCTGATCGAGCAGCACCACCATGAGCGCGCCGGCCGTCGCGAAGGCGCCGCTGATGCGGACCGTGGTGACCGGCCCGAGTTTGCGTACGACCCAGTCCCCGCCGAACCGCGCGACGGCCATGCATACCGAGAAGATCGACACGGTGGCGGCGGCGGTCGCGGCGGGGTGGTGCAGCAGGTCACGGACATAGACGGCGGCCCAGTCGAGGCTCGCGCCCTCGGCGAAGACCGCGCACAGCCCGATCAGGCCGATCGGCAGCACGGCCTTGCTGGGCAGGGCGAACGCGGGCGGTTCCTCGAGGTTGGGCGCGGGCCGGTGCGGCATGATCCCGAGCGAGGCGACCAGCACGACGACGGCCAGCACTCCGACGGCGATCGCGAAGTGCGCCGGCGCACCCAGTCCGGCCCGCGCGGCGAAGACGGCGACGGCCGAGCCGCCCAGCCCGCCGACGCTCCACCAGCCGTGGAAGCCGGACATGACGGACCGCCCGTACCGTTCCTCGACCAGCACGGCGTGCGCGTTCATGGCCACGTCGGCGAGCCCCGCGGCCGCGCCGTAGACGACGAGCGCCAGGCAGAGCAGCCACAGCTGGGCGGGCAGCGACGGCAGCATGAGCGCGGCGACCCAGGCCAGCATCAGCACCCGCACCAGCGTCCGCAGATCGAGCCGGTGCACGAGCCGCCCCGACAACGGCATCGCCAGCAGCGCGCCGACACCCGGCATGAGCAGGGCGATCCCGAGCCCGCCGGGCCCGACCCCCACATGGTCGGCAATCCACGGCACCCTGGCCGCGAACGTCCCCGTCACGGCCCCATGGGCCGCGAAAACCGCCGACGTCGCCACCCGGGCCCGCCGCAGCCCGAACACCTCGGTACTGATCACATTCCTGACAGTAAGCGAAGCCCCCGCCTACGGCGCGCCCGCCTCCGGCCCGTCCTGCGACGAGATGGCCGTCGAAATCAGCGACGGCGGCACTGGTTCCGCCACCACCTCCTCCGGCGACCGAAGTCGCGGCGGCGCTTGCATCCACGGCTTGAGGTTCTGCAGCACCTGCTCGTAGAAATCGTCCACGGCGGTCAGAACCGAGTCGATGAAGGCCCCGCGTCCCGTCCCGCGTTTGGTTCCCGCCGTCGAGTTGGCCGCCACGCGGAACGCTTTCAGCTCCTTCGACGGGTCACCGATCAGAAGTCCCGGATTTTCCCGTACGGCTTTCAGCAGCTCGGCGTTGCCCGGACCTCGCGAGTACGCGGCGAACGACTCCAGCCGCACGTTCTCGGGGGCCTGCTTGAGCTGCCGTACCAGCCAGTTCACCCGTGTGGTCGGCCGCCCCTCCCGTGGGGCATCGACATCGACGTGGCACGTGATGCGGGCGGCCCGCACATCGGCCGTGATGAAAAGGGCGCCGACCGCTCCCGGGATCCGCAGACCCGCCATCATGGTGCCGTTCGAGGTCAGTTGGGCCACGAGCGCCTGCGTCCGGACGGCTGGTTCCGCCAGTTCGCGCCGGCTGAGTGCCGGAACGATTTCCGTGCCGAGCCGCCGTCCGAGTTTCAGCCCGGCGAACCGCACCAGCGCGTCAAATCGCCCGACCACGTCGGCCGCCGCCGCGTCGGTCGCACGAAGCGTTCCGGCGCCGACCGACTCGCGCAGCGTCACCCAGTTCGGACCCATGTCGCTGAACTCGAGGGCTCCCGATTTCGGATGCTCCAGATATCGGATCAGCTCCCCCAGCACCCAGGCCTGATCCGGATCCGCGACGCCCCGGTACTCCTTCTGCATGACCGCCGTCGTGAGCACCTCGGACCACGGCAGATGGTGAAGTGCCACTTTCTTGAGCCGACGCTTGTCCACAGCGGTGGGATGCTGCCCAGGCACCGGCGGAATCTGGTTGGAGATGGTGATGAGAGCGTCGAATCCTTGCTCGCGAGCGATGTCGAGATAGTTCTCGAGCTGTTCGGTCCTGAGCTCGTTGCCGCCCGTCTTGACCTCCACGAGCGCGGTCCATTCACGCTGCCCGCGGGATACCCGGATCAACCCGTCCGGGAAGGCTTTCCCGTCACCGAGCTTGAACGGCACTTCGATGTAGGCCTGGACATTTCCGGCCGGCGCACCCAGCGGCTGGGTCAACGCCCGGCCGAATTCCCGCACCGCGCACATCACCGCGAGAAGCGCCGAGGTGGCTCGTCGCTCCTGTTCCTCGGCGCCGTTGATGCCCGATGTGGGAATAAGTCGTGCCGCGAGCCAGGTGTCTTCGCTCATCAGTCACCCCTAGTAACGAAACGTGCACGCAGGCTACGCCGCTATCGGGTTCGCGATCGGATCGAAGAGGGCGCCGATCGGTCACGAGAATTCAACCGACTGTCCACAGAAGACATCTTGCGCCGCACGGCCCTCATATTTCGCATGACATTTGATCTTGGCGTGGCGAGAGATGAACAACTCGGCCCAAGGGGTCGCTTTCGGGTGGGGAAGTGGGTTGAATGGGGATGATCTGGAGGCTTCGGGAACGGGGGCGGGAAAGTGGCGCTTCGTAAGCGTAAGCAGTGGTGGGGTGTGACGCTCGACGCGCCGGACGGGATGGAGCTGGGACGCTTTTATTCGCGGCTTCTGGGGTGGACTTTTTATCCGGCCGACAACGGGCTCGGCGGGGCCGTGGCGCCGTCGGAGAATGCGGGGTACAACCTCGGGTTCCAGACCGAGGAGAAGTATGTGCGGCCGGTCTGGCCGGCCCAAGCGGGGCAGCCGCAGATGTCGATGCACCTCGAGATCGAGGTGGACGACCTCGAAGAAGCCGTGGCCCACGCCGTGAGTGTGGGGGCCACCGAGGCGGATTTTCAGCCCCAGGCCACCGTACGGGTGATGCTCGATCCGGCCGGCCACCCGTTCTGCCTCTACCTGGACGAAGGCGAAGCCTCTGCATAGGCGAAGGCGGCGAAACCCCGCTCAGACGAAGGTGAACAGGCGCTCGCCCGGCACAAAGGGCGACGGCGGCCGTGTCAGGCGATGCATGCCGACGCGGAAACGGGCGTCCGTGGGGGCGCAGTATGCCAGCTCCTCGAAACCGTTGGCCGCGAACTCGTCGCGTACGGGGGAATCGCCGGCCCGGGTCCAGATGACCGTGCCGCCGGGGGCCAGCAAAGAGGGCATCGCCTGGATCGTCCGGCGCGTGTCGGCGTACGGAATGTTGCCGAAAACGCCGCATGCCAGCACGATCTCGGCCGGTGCGGCCGGCGCGTAGGGGTCGGTGACACCCGCGTCGCCGGTCACCACCGTGACCCCCTCGGGCGCGGAGCCGCGGGCCCGTTCGGCCAGCACCGGATCCCACTCCACCAGCACCGCCGTCGACCCCTCGGGCAGCAGCGGCAGCACGTCGCGGCCGTCGCCGGCGCACATGCTGATCACGCGGCGGGGACGGTCGAGCAGCGGCTGCAGATAACCCCGCACCACCTCGAGCCGGCGGGCCAGCGACGACCCGGGAACCTCGTACTCCTCATGCCACTTGATCCAGTCACGAGCCACGCGCCCATGAAAGCACGAAGAGCGCCACGGTAAGCACGAAGACGCCGCGCCCCGGACGATGGGACGCGGCGCCTTCCGGAGCGGGCCAGGATCAGGTGGACGACTTGTGGTCGACCGCGGCGGCCACGTCCTTGTCGACGCGGGGGTCACCCTCGTCGGCGAAGTAGTCGTCCTGGGTGGTGCCGTCCACGCCGTCCGGGGTCTTCATCGCCCGCAGGACCAGCGTGACAACCGCCGCCACCAGCAGGTTCAGGATCACGGTGACGAAGCCGACGTAGATCGTGCGCGGGGTGTCGAACCCGAAGTCGGACAGCGGGAACGCCGAACCGCCGAAGTGGGCCCGCCCGGTGGCGGGGTTCGGGATCTGCCACAGCATCCACATCGACAGGCCCATGCCGACGGCCCAGCCCGCGATCAGCCCGCCGCGGTGCAGCCAGCGGGTGAACAGGCCGAGCGCCACCGACGGGGCGGTCTGCAGGATGATGATGCCGCCGATGAGCTGCAGGTCGATGGAGAACTGCGGGTCGAGGAAGACGATGCAGGCGACCGCCCCGACCTTGACCACCAGCGAGGTGACCTTGGAGACGCGGGCCTCCTGGGCCGGTGACGCGTCTTTGCGCAAGTACTCCTTGTAGATGTTGCGGGTGAACAGGTTGGCCGCGGCGATCGACATGATCGCGGCCGGCACCAGCGCGCCGATGCCGATGGCGGCGAACGCGACGCCCGCGAACCACGACGGGAACTGCATGTCGAACAGCAGCGGGACGACCGTGTTGCTGTCCACCTTGCCGGTGGCGGGGTCGGTGATCGGCTTCACGCCGGACGCGATGGCCGCGTAACCGAGCAGCGCGAGCAGGCCGAGCAGGAAGCTGTAGGCGGGCAGGGCCGACATGTTCCGCTTGATCACGTTGCGGTTCTTGCTGGCCAGCACGCCGGTGATGCTGTGCGGGTAGAGGAACAGCGCGAGCGCCGAACCCAGGGCCAGGGTGATGTACTGGATCTGGTTGTTGGCGTTGAGCGTGATGCCGTCGTTCGGCGCCGGTGACGCGGTGAACTTGGCCTCGGCGGCGTCGAAGATGCTGCCCCAGCCACCCAGCTTGTACGGCAGATAGATGACCGCGACCAGGATCACGATGTAGATCAGCGTGTCCTTGACGAAGGCGATCAGCGCCGGGGCGCGCAGACCCGATTGATACGTGTACGCGGCCAGGATCGCGAACGCGATGATGATCGGCAGGTGCCGGGCGATCGCGCTCTCGCCGGTCACGCCCATCGTCTTGAGCACGGCCTCGATGCCGACCAGTTGCAGGGCGATGTACGGCATGGTCGCGACGATGCCGGTGATGGCCACCAGCAGCGCCAGCGTCGGCGAGTCGAACCTCGTGCGTACGAAATCGGCCGGGGTGACGAAGCCGTGCCGATGCGACACCGACCAGAGCCGGATCAGGATCAGGAAGAACAGCGGATAGATCACGATCGTGTACGGGACCGCGAAGAACCCGGCCGCACCCGCGCCGAAGATCAGGGCCGGCACGGCGACGAACGTGTACGCCGTGTAGAGGTCACCGCCGACCAGGAACCAGGTGATCCAGCCGCCGAAGCTGCGCCCGCCCAGGCCCCACTCGTCGAGGTGTTCCATGTTGTCGGGGCGCCGCCACCGCGCGGCGACGAAGCCCATGCCGCTGACCAGCAGGAACAGGAACGAGAAAACGATGATCTCGGTGATGTGGTCGCTCATCGCGTCACCGCTTCTTCGTCATCTGGTAGACGAGCGAGGTCGTCGCCACACCGACGAGGATGAAGAGGAACTGCAGCCAGTAGAAGGCCGGGAAACCCCACAACCGGGGCGAGTCGTGATTGAACAGTGGTGTCAGCACCGGCAGCACGATGGGGATCAGAAGCAGCCAGTTCCAGGGGCTGCGGTCGCTGCGGGCTACGGGCACTGCTTTCGGCGTCTCGGGCTCCGCCATCAGCCGTACCTCCTCGTAACTGTGGAGACGGTCACAGTTACGCTAACGACACACGCCCGTTACAAGCGATCATCGTGCGCCGAGCGGCTTCCCGCCTGCGCCGAACGGCGCAGACGGGAAGGCAGGGCTCAGGGGGTCCAGAGGCCGGTCGAAACGGCCTTGGTCAGCGACGCGTTGGCGTCGTCGCCGTCCAGCGACCACATCATCGCGCCGCCCAGGCCCTTGGCCCGGATGTAGAGGGTCTTCTGGAGCATCATGGCCGGGTCGTCGTAGGTCCAGAAGGTCTTGCCGTCGAACAGCCACGAGTGGCCGGCCTTCAGGTCACGGTAGACCTTGAAACCGGGCAGGCTCTTGACCGTCTTGTAGTCCTCGGTGCCGTTGGCGAAGACACCCGGCGCCGGGCCGGTGGCCGGCGCGAACAGGCCGTTGCCGCCGGCCGTGATGCCCGTCCAGCCCTGGCTGTAGTAGGGCAGGCCCAGCACCAGCTTCTTGCGCGGCGCGCCGACCGAGAGCCACTTGTTGATGGCGGCCTCGGACGAGAAGTCGGGGTTGTCGGGAGCGCCCTTCGGCACGAACAGCGCCGACTGCTGGTTGGTGCGGGCCTCCCACGAGCCGTGGAAGTCGTAGCCCTGGACGGTGCCGAAGTCGAGGTACTTGAAGATCTTGCCTTCGAAGCCGGCGTCGACCTTGACCGGCGAGGCGGGCAGGAAGGCCGTCAGGTCGTAGCGCTTCTTGGTCGTACGCGACAGGGAGTCGAGCTGCTTACGGAACTCCTCGGTCAGCAGCGTGAAGTTCTGCTTGTCCTCGGGCCGGATGACGTTGCCGACCTCACCCGAGGAACCGGGCCACTCCCAGTCCAGGTCGATGCCGTCGAGGATGCCGGCGGCCACACCGGGGGTCAGCCCGGGCAGGTTGCCCTTGATCCAGAGGTCGACGCAGGACGACACGAACTTCTTGCGCGACGCGTCGGTCAGCGCGGCGTCCGAGAAGTACTTCGAGCCGGTCCACCCGCCGAGCGAGATCAGCACCCGCAGCTTCGGGTTCTTGGCCTTCAGTTCCTTGATCTGGTTGAGGTTGCCGGAGATCGGCTGGCCCTCGACGTCGGCGACACCGTCGACGCTGTTCTCGGCCGAGAACGGGGTCTGCCAGTCCGCCCACGCGTCGGCCGAGGCGCAGAGCCCGTCCGCGGTGACCGGGCCGAACGCGTAGTTGATGTGGGTGAGGCGGGACGCGGCGCCCGACTTCTGCACCTTCGCGAGCTGGAAGTCGCGGCCGTAGATGCCCCACTGGGTGAAGTAGCCGACCTTGACGTACGGCTTGATGCCGGTTGCCTGTGCGGGTGTCGCTGCGAACGTCGACGCCACCGCGGCGACGGCCGCCGCGGCGACGAGACGTCGGGTGAAAACGCGCATAAGCCCTCCAGGGCCGAAACGTTGAAGAAAGTTTCCTAATCGAGGAAGCTAAACGTCTCGAACCCGGAGGGCAATAGTGGTCAGCGCAGATGCGCCGTCTCGTTGACGGAACGCACCGCTATGTTCCCATCCGGCCACACGTCCATCGTGGAAACGCCGGCCGCGTCGAGGAACAGCCGGTGCAGGAAAGCGTCGGAAGCGGCGAGCGCATCGCGCAGGATCAGCTTGATCGGCGACACGTGCGAGACCACAACCACGACCCCTCCCGCGTACGAGGAAAGGATCGTCGCCATCGCCCCCCGCACCCGCTTCGCCGCCGCCTGGAAGGATTCACCCCCCGGAGGCGCCACGCTCGTCGAGGCGAGCCACGCCTCCATCTCGCCCGGCCACCGCTCCTGCACCTCGGCGAAGGTCAGGCCCTCCCACAACCCGAAATCGACCTCGATCAGGTCGTCGACCACCGTCACCGGCACGCCGCCCACCTCGGCCGAGATGTGTTCGGCGGTGCGCACGCAGCGGCCCAGCGGCGAGCTCACGACGGCCGTGACGTCGCGCGCGATGCCGGCCACCCGCCCGCCGGCCGCCATCGCCTGGGCCTCGCCCTGCTCGGAGAGCGACACGTCACCGCGGCCGGAGTAACGACCCTGCTGCGTGTACGCGGTCTCGCCGTGCCGCACGAGGATCAGGCGGGTCGCGTTCTCGAGCGACGGCGGCGCCCACGACTTCGGAGCGGGCGTGATGACCTCGCGCTCGACGACGTCGCGGACCGGCTTGCCCGCGGCCTCGTCCATCGCCCGGTTGGCCAGCGCGTCGGCCGCCTTGTTGCGCTCGCGCGGGATCCACTCGAAGGTCACCCGGCCGATCCGCGCCACCCACTGGGCGGCCTCGGCGGCGAGCGGCCGCAGCCCGGCGTTCTTGATCTGCCAGCGCCCGGACATCTGCTCGACCACGAGCTTGGAGTCCATCCGCACGTCGACCTCGGTGGCGCCGAGCTCGTGGGCCGCCTTCAGCCCCTCGATCAGGCCGGTGTATTCGGCGACGTTGTTGGTGGTGACACCGAGCGCGCCCTGGCGTTCCAGCAGCACCTGACCGTCGGTGTCGCGCACCACCGAGCCGTAACCGGCCGGCCCGGGGTTGCCGCGCGACCCGCCGTCGGCCTCGACAACAACCCTCACAGACCTGATTCCTTCGTACGGACCATGATCCGCCGGCACTCCTCGCAGCGGACCACCTCGTCGGGGTCGGCCGACTTCACCCGGGCCAGGTCGGCGCCGTAGAGCTCGATGCGGCACCCGCCGCAGCGCCCGGACTGGAACAGCGCCGCACCCAGACCCGAGTCGAGCCGGATCTTGTCGTAGAGCGTGACCAGCTCGGCCGGCAGATCGGCGGCGAGCGGCCCCCGGGAGGAGGTCTTGAACTCCTGTTCCTTGGTGATGTCGGCGTACGCCTCGTCGCGCCGCTGCTCGGCCGCGTTGCGCCGCTCGACCGCCCCGTTGATGCGCTGCTGCACCTCGGCCAGGGTGGCGTCGGCGCTCTCCTTCTGTTCCATCAGCTCGAGCTCGGCGTCCTCCAGCTCGGACTGCCGCCGGTTGAGGGTGGCCAGCTCGTGCTGCAGGCCCTCGATCTCGCGCAGCGCGCCGCCGGCGTCGAGGCGGGCCTGGTCGCGGTCCTTGCGGATGCGGACCTGCTCGATGTCCTTCTCGAAGCGGCTGATGTCGCGCTCGAGGTCGTCGACGGCGACCTGGGCCCGGGCGCGCTCGTCCTCGAGCGCGGAGATCTCCCGCGCGACGGTGTCGATCTCGGCGAGCTCGGGCAGCGACTTGCGCCGGTGCGCGAGCTGCGCCAGAGCGGTGTCGACGGCTTGCAGGTCGAGCAGACGGCGCTGGGCGTCCGGCGAGGCCTTCACGGCAGGGGCTCCTTCTTTTCGGGGACGTCGTCCCTGGCGTGCACGGTCCAGGGGTCCGTGTCCAGATCGGACACGATGGTCTCGGCGTCGAACTCCTCGCGCAGCCAGGCCGCGACGTCGTCGAGCCACGGGCGCTCGGTCGCCCAGTGCGCGACGTCGATCAGCGCGGGTCCGCTCTCGGCCAGATGCTCGCTCGCCGGGTGGTGGCGGAGATCGGCGCAGAGGTACGCATCGACGCCGGCCCGGGTCGCATCGGCGAGGAACGAGTCGCCCGCGCCCCCGCAGACCGCCACCGTGCGCAGCACTCGCGCGGGGTCTCCGGCCGCGCGCACGCCGGCCGCCGTCGTGGGCAGCCGGATCGCGGCGAAGCCGGTGAACTCGGCCAGATCCATGGGTTCGGCCAGCTCACCGATGCGGCCGATGCCCCGGCCGGCGCCCTCGGCGGCGCCGGTGGCCGGCACGAGGGGACGCAGATCACGCAGGTCGAGCCGGGCCGCGAGCGCGTCGGAGACGCCGGGGTTGGCCACGTCGGCGTTCGTGTGGGCGCTGTAGAGCGCGACGTCGTTGCGGATGAGCCGGTGGATGATGCGGCCCTTGTAGGTGTCGGGCGCGATCGACGACACCGGTTTGAGCAGCAGCGGGTGGTGCGCCACGATCAGGTCGGCCCGCTCGTCGAGGGCCTGCTCGACGGTCTCGGGCACGCAGTCGACGACGCAGAGGACGCGCCGGACCTGATGCTCGAAGTCACCGAGCACCATGCCGACGCGGTCCCACGACTCCGCCCACGCGCGCGGGTACCGCCGGTCGAGGGCGTTCACCACGTCGAGGACGGTCGGTGCGGCAGCGGTGTCGGTCACGGCCGCCAACTCTATCGGGCTTCGGCCGCGGAATCGGCGGGACCGGCCTACGCCCGCTCCACCTGGCCGCTGCTGCTCATCGTGACCGGGTTGCTGACCGCCTGGAGCGCGCGCCGCCAGGGGAACTGGCCTCGAAACCGGTCGGTCTGTCCCGGCCCGCCCAGCCGGCAGACGTCCTCGCCGTAGAGCACGTGCACGCCCCAGTCCTTGAGCTTGGCGAGGCTCTCGTGCAGCGCGGGGTGCAGGGCCATGACCTTGTTCGTGTACGGGACCACGGCCGTGGGAACGCCGTAGCCGTAGCCCTCGACCAGCAGGCCGAGTACGAGGGTGTCGGTGATCCCGGCGGCCCACTTGTTGACGGTGTTGACCGTGGCCGGCGCGACGATCATCGCATCCGCCTCGGGCAGCACGTCGGGGTCGCCGGGGCTCTTGTAATAGGTGCGTACGGGGTGTCCGGTCTGGGCCTGGAGCGCGGCCACGTCGACGAACTTGCGCCCGTCGGGGGTCGTGATCACGCAGACCTCCCAGCCTTCCTGCTGGGCCAGACCGACCAGAATGCCGACGTCACGGGCCATGGGCGAACCGCAGACCAGGACGTACAGCACGCCGGGGGCGGGGTTACCAGTCGTCACGTGCTAACCCACCTCATACACCGACTCCCATCTGCTCGGCCAGCTCCGCGATGGGAGCCGGCGGAGTGCCCCGCGTCCGGCGGAGCACGTCGGAAAGAACCTCGTGCGCGAGCGGGCGGCAGCGGATCTCGGACGGGGCGAGCCGGTCGCCCTCGAGCAGCATCTCGCTCGCCTTGTCGACGTTGCCGATCTGCGTGTAGCCGCGGGCGATGTCCAGGAAGTGGTGCGCCCGGCGTTCCGGCAGCATCGCGTTGAAGCCGATCACGTCGATCTTCTCGTGCGTCTCGACCGCGGTGCGGCCGTCGCCCAGTTCGACCGCCGTGGCACAGCGGTGCAGCTGCACGTTGGTCGGGCCGAAGCTGGTCCAGTAGTGGTTGAAGTCGCCCCCGAGCTCGAGCGAGGCCTGTTCGGCCCCGCAGAGCAGGTCGCGCACGGTCGCGCTGTCGCCGATCCGGGCCGCCGCCATCGCCCCGTTCAGCAGCAGCATGCCGTACACCGACAGCCGCTGACCCCGGACCTCCCGCTCGGTGATGGGGCTGGGCGCCAGCCGGTTGGCGATGTTGACGTTGACCTCGAGCGACGGCCGCACCCGGCCCAGTGCCAGCAGCGCGCTGCCCACCCGGTAGCTGGCCAGGCCGGCCAGCAGCTGGTCGCCGGCCCGCTGCGAGACGGCGATCGAGCGGTCGGCCGCCAGCCACGACAGCTCGTGCTCGCCGACCTTGCGCAGGGCGGACGACGCGATCTGGTAGACCTGCCCGAGCAGGTGCGCCGCGTCCTTGGCCTCGGTTCCGGCCGCGTACGCACTGTCCGCCGCCTGGGCGTCCCGCAGCAGCTTGGGCAGCATGCGGGCCAGCACGCCGTACTTGGCGTGCTGATAGGTCAGCCAGGCGTGGCTGACCGCCTTCTGCATCTCGGAGAGCGGCGGCGAGTGTGGCACCGCCTGGAAGAACGCGCTCATCTGGTCATAACGCTCCAGAGCGGCGCGAATCTCCTCGACCTCGACCTGGTCGATGCAGTTCTGCGTTTCCGGCCGGCGCTCCACGTCCTTGCCCAGCAGCAGCTGGACATCAACCTGGAGTACGTCGGCGATCTCGTAGACGACGGAGAACTTGTCGAGCCGGCGGACCCCCCGCTCCACCTTGTCGACCCAGCTCTTGGACTTTCCCAGCCGGTCGGCAAAGACCTGCTGGGACATCTTGCGTCGACCGCGCCAATAGGCGACGCGGCGGCCGATCGGCAGCTCGTCCACGGTGCCTCCCCCAGCTCACCGGCGACCCCCGCCGGCGAGCTCTTGTGTCATCTGCAGTCTGGAACGCGCACGTCCGCGTACGTCGCACAACGTGTGTGATCGCCTGCTCACCGATGCTCGTAGTTTTTGTTGCAACTTGCAAAGGGTGGATCTGCCGGAACCAACGAGGTGTGTCGCGCTTGGATACGGCGTACCTGGCTGATATAGCACCGGACCACCTAGATCGGGGGTTATCGAGCCATGCAGTGGAGCGTCCATCGACCGTTCGGACCGCCGGCGCCACTTGATCGGCTCCGTCTGCGCCGGGCCGCACTCCGGTATGCGGCACACGGCTGGGCGGTCACTCCGGGCGCCCGGCTGATCGGTCAGCGGTTCGACTGTGGACGGCCGGGCTGCCCGATCATGGCCGGCCATCCCGCCCTCGAGTCGTGGGAGGACACGGCGAGCACCGAGATCGCCCAGGTGCAGGCGTGGTGGCGGCACGATCCGCACAGCGTGCTGCTGGTGACCGGGCGCCGCTTCGACGCGATCGAGGTGCCGGCGTCGCTCGGCCTGCGGGTGCTCGGCGCCGTGCGGCTCAACCGCCGGGCCGACGCCCGCGGACCGGTCGCCGTCACCGCCGCCGGGCGCTGGATGTTCCTGGTCGGACCGGGCCGGCCGCTGCGGTCCGAACTGGATCATCGACTCGACGTGGTGCGGCACGGCCGCGGCTCGTGGATCCCGGCCGCGCCCAGCCGGACGCCCGAAGGCCCGGTGCGCTGGGCCGTGTCGCCCGAGCAGGCCCAGTGGCTGCTGCCGGAACCCGCGATCGTGCAGGAACTGATGACCGACGCGCTCGGTGCCGTCCGAGAGCCTCAGCTCACCGTTCCCCGGCAGATGTCGACCGCGCGCCGGGGCGGATGATGCTCCCACCCGCCTCCCTCAGGCCGAGACCATGCATTGTCGAGTGACAACGTAGTGCCCCGGAGCGTGACGGTCGAGTCACTCAAACGGATGATTGCCCCTTCGGCCGCGCCCGGACATGGATGCGGGCGCCCTGGGCATCGAAGATCGACAGAAACTCGACCGGCCGGCCCTCGGCGCTGCCGAACCAGTGCGGCACCCGGGTGTCGAACTCGGCCGCCTCGCCCGCCGGCAGCACCAGGTCGTGCTCGCCGAGGATCAGGCGCAGCTTCCCGCTGAGCACGTAGAGCCACTCGTAGCCCTCGTGTGTCTTCGGGTCGGGCGTCTGGCGGTCGCCGGCCGCGATGACGTGCTTGAACGCCTGCGGGCCGCCCGGGTTGCGGGTGAGCGGCAGGATCGTCTGGCCGAACCGCTGGATCGGCCGGGCATAGACCCGGGGATCGCCGGTCTGGGGCGCGCCGACCAGCTCGTCGAGCGGCACCCGGTAGGCCTGGGCGAGCGGCATCAGCAGCTCGAGCGTGGCCTTGCGCTGCCCGGACTCGAGCCGCGACAGGGTGCTGACCGAGATGCCGGTCGTCTCGGCCAGCGCGGTCAGGGTGATGCCCGCGTCGCGCCGCAGCGCCCGCAGTCGGGGCCCGACCTCGGCGAGGAAGTCTTTTGCCGTCATGGCAAAGAAGTTTCCTCTCTCGGCGAGACGTGGCCACCATGGGCACATGACTTACGACGTGATCGTTATTGGTGGCGGACCGGCCGGGCTGAGCGGGGCGGTGGCCCTGGGACGGGCGTTGCGCTCGGTGCTGGTGATCGACTCCGGCCAGGGCCGCAACGCCCCGGCCGAGGGCATCCACAACTTCCTGACCCGCGACGGGATGAGCCCGGAGGAGTTCCGCGCGGCCGGGCGGGCCGAGGTCGAGCGCTACGGCGGCACGGTGATCGAGGGCGAGGTGGTCTCGGCCGTCCCGGGCTTCGAAGTGAAGCTGGCCGACGGCACCGTGCACCGGTCGCGGCGGCTGCTGGTCACCACCGGCCTGGTCGACCGGCTGCCCGAGGTGCCCGGGCTGGCCGAGGGCTGGGGCTCGACGGTGCTGCACTGCCCCTACTGCCACGGCTACGAGGTGCGCGGCCGGGCCATCGGCGTGATCGGCACCCCGGGCGAGCAGATGACCGACGAGAAGCTGCGCCTGTGGGGCCAGTGGAGCCCCGACGTGCGCCTGCTGCCCCTGGCCGAGATCGCCGCGGTGGAGAAGGACGGCGTCCGGATGACCGACGGCACGCTGGTCGAACGGGAGTTCCTGGTGGTCACCACCCGGGTCGAGGCCCGCGCCGGCTTCCTCGGCTCGCTCGGGCTCGAGGCCGTCGAGCACCCGATGGGTATCGGCACCTACGTGCCCGCGACCGACCCGACCGGGCGCACCGAGGTCCCCGGCGTCTGGGTGGCCGGTAACGTCGCCGACCCGATGGCCCAGGTGATCACGTCGGCCGCCGCGGGCCTGATGGCCGGCGCCATGATCAACGTTGACCTGCTGCCGCCAGCTCCCGATAAGCAGTGATCACGGCGGCCGTACGGTCGGCGAGCTCGGGGCCCGAGTCGGCCGCCGGGGCGCCGGGCTCGCGGGTCAGACCGGCCAGCACGAGCTCGGCCTGCCGGGCGGTCTCACCGATCTCGCGCTCGCGCAGGAACGCCTCGCCCGCCAGCGCCGCCTGGTCCAGGCTGCGCAGAATCCGATTGGCCTGCTCGCCGGACTCGTGCCAGAGCCGGTCGGCGTGCTCCCGCTGAGCCGCCAGGGCGAGCACGGACGGGCTGTCGGCGGGGACGTCCTCATGGCGTACGGCGTCAAGCCCGGCCCGCAGCCGGCGCAGCTCCTGCCGCCGGACCAGCAGCCCGCCGAGGTCGTCGAGGGCAGCGGTCAGCGACCGGTCGGCCAGGTCGGGGTCGATCATGCCGGGAAGGCCGGGCCACGTACGCCGGATGCGACGGGCCACGCCGGCGGCGCGCTGGAACACGGCACGCTCCTCGCCGGTCCGCAGCACCCGGTCGTCCTCGCCGGTCGGCAGCTCGAAGATCGCGTGCTGGGCGGCGCGGGCCTGGTGGCGCCAGACGGTGGTGACGGCCGCGACCGAGGCGGCGAACGGCAGCCACCAGGGCACACCGGTCGCGAAGAGCACGGCCGAGACGAAGATCAACGGAAGGCTGAGGCGGGCCGCGAACGCCACTCGGGCCTCACGGCTCACACCGGTCGGGGTCACCGGGACGACCTCGGTCACGGAGCCGGAACGGTGCCGCGTCACCCGCCCGGCGCGCGTCTTGAGGGCGTACGGGGAAATGACGGTCTTCTCGTCGTCCATCCCGATGTGCAGCTCCGACGGCATGCGCCCGTCCTCCCCGAGGTCCGTTGGTGGTGCCGTCAGCAGGGCGGGCCCGATCGCCGGGGGGATGCCGACCGGGGCCCGCCCGCCGGTGGGGCATCCCGCCGGCACCATGAGGAATCGGTGATCGCGGCCCCCGGTTGAGGAACGCACGGTTGCAGCCCGGGTGCCCTTGTCAGTCGAAGACCCGCAGCACCAGGCGGCGGTCCCAGCTCTTCGCCTCGTCCTCGGCCTCGATCTCCTCCAGCGCCGCCACCAGCGCCTCGAACGCGGCCCGGCCCAGCGCCATCCGGATCGTCCCCGCGTGGATCAGCGTCAGCTGCACCGGGCGCGGGTCCCCGGCCGCCAGCCGCTCCCGCAGCTCCTCCAGACCGGGCCGGTACGACGGCCCGTAGCCGAACGCCCCGGCCAGGCGCCGATGCAGATCGGCCTCGTCCAGCACGAACCGCCCATCGATGATCACTTGCACCGGCTCCCCCGTTCCCCCGCGCCTGAAACGAATCAGCGGGCGCACCTGACCCGGCCTGGCCGGGCAGATCCCCCGATGGAGATCGATGTAACCTCGCGGCGTGGATGCGGTTGATCTGGTGCTGCGCAAGTTCGACGGCCGGCCGCATCGCCAGGTGACGGCGCGGCGGCTCGGCGAGGACGCGTACGGCACCTGGCTCGCCACCCCGCGCGGCACCACCGTCAGCTATCACTACGGCACCCGTCCGACCGGAAAGACCAAGGTCGACGCCGTACGCCTCGTGACCGCCGGCAAGTGGTGGATGGCGATGTTCCTGGCCGAACCGGCCGACCGCGAGCTGTACTGCGACGTGATCACGCCGGCGCGGTGGACCGGACCGGCCGAGATCACCGTGGTCGACCTCGACATCGACCTCGTCCGCTACCGGGCCGACGGCCGGGTCGAGGTGGAGGACGAGGACGAGTTCGCCGAGCACCGTGTCGAGCTGGGCTATCCGCCCGAGGTCGTCGACGGCGCCCTCGGCGGGGCGGCCGAGCTGCGCGACGCCCTCCTCCGCGACGAGGAGCCGTTCGCGTCGCACTACCGGAGCTGGCTCGCCCGGGTCTGAGGCCCTTGCGTCGCGGCTTTGCGTCGCACTACCGGAGCCTGCTCGCCCGGGTTTGAACCCTTTCCGTAGGATCACCCGGCGATGGACCCTGTACGCAACGCGATCGCCGGTGAACGGCGGCACATCGCCGACCTGCTCGAGTCGCTGAGCCCGGCCCAGCTCGACACGCCCAGCCTGTGCGACGGGTGGAGCGTGCGGGCGGTCGCCGGTCACCTGGTGGCTGCCGTCGACGCGCCCGGCGGCCTGATGTTCTCGGCGATTCTCCGCAGTGGACTCCGCATCCACCGGGCCAACGCGCGGCTCGCCCTGGCGATCGCCGAACGGCCGGTGGCCGAGCTGGCCGGGAGCCTGCGCGCCCACGCCGGCAACCCGTTCCGGCCGCCCATTGTCGGCTATCCCGGGCAGCTCACCGACCTCCAGGTGCACGGGCAGGACATGCGCCGCCCCCTGGGCCTGCCGCACGGCCTCCCGCTCGACCACCTGCGGATGTCGCTCGACTTCCTGACCGGCGGGCGCGCGGTCGGTTTCACTCCGCGCCGGCGGCTGGCCGGGCTGCGCCTGGAGGCCACCGATCTGGACTGGACGTTCGGCGACGGCGCCCTGCTCAGCGGGCCGGCCGAAGCGCTGATGATGGCGATGACGGGCCGGGCGTCCGTGCTCGGAGAGATCGACGGTCCGGGCGTACGGGTCCTGGCCGCACGCCTCGGCTGAGGAGCTCGTCCACCGTCGCCGAAAACTGTCGGAGGGTAGCCCTACCGTCCCCTCCATGAATGACACCGCCCTCCAGTCGTCCCCGATCACCCTCGACCGCCGTCTCGTCCTCGGCGAGATCGACTACCAGGTCACCGCCTTTCCCACCGACGACCACCGCATCGATCTCTGCATCGTGAGCAGCGACGGCGACGGTCACGTGGTGAGCGAGATCAGCGGCGGCATCGCCCCGGCCGACCTGCCCGCCCTGACCGACGTCCTCACCTCGACCCTGGCCGGCCTGATCGCGATGACCCAGCCCCGGCCCTCCCCGCTCCCGGCCCCGGCGCCACCCGACCGCCGCCGCCATCCCAACCAGGGCGTCCGCTGGAACCCCGGCGACGACGAACGCCTCATCGAGCGCTACCGGGCCGGCGCCCGCCCGCGCGACCTCATGGCCGAGTTCGGGCGCAGCGACGGCGGCATCCGCGCCCGACTGGAACACCTGGGTGAGATCCCGCCCGGCGGCCGCTGGGCGTCTCCGTCCCGGCCCTCCGGCCAACCGGGCAACGATCCTGATCCCGATCCCGGGGCCCCGGCCGCCGCCGGGCCCACCGGCTGACCGACGGGGTGGGGCCGAGCGCGTCCCGTGCGCCCGGCCCCACGTCGCCGTCGCCCCGGGCGGCCGCCGGCCAACGGCCGTTCGCCCGGGGGACGAGCCGGAGCGGCGCCCGGCCGCAGGCGGGCGTGGTGCCCGCGGCCGGTCGCCGCCCCGGCGGTTCAGGTGCCGGCGCCTGCCGGCTCGCTCGGGCCCGGCGCCGTGCCGCTTGTCGCGGGTGTGGTGGGGTCGGCCGTTCCGCCCGGCCCGCCGGTCGCGGGCGTGGTGGGGTCGGCCGTGCCGCCCGGCCCGCCGGTCACGGGCGTGGTGGGATCGGCCGTGCCGCCCGGCCCGCCGGTCGGGGGTGTGGTGGGGTCGGCCGTCAGCAGGTTTCGGCGGGGCCCGGCCAGGCAGGCCTCGACCCGCAGCATCTGCCCGTGGGTGAACATGCACATCGCCGAGTCGTCGGTGTAGTCCATGTAGTTCATGAACATGTCCCCGTTCGGCCCGTTGTTGCAGGTGACCGAGGGGAAGGCCGGTGTGCCGAAGTTCTGGCCGGCCTGGTTGGGGGTGTCCGACACGAAGTCGGTGCCGCTGCAACCGGTGCCGTCGTCGCCGCCGATGTGGAAGAGGTTGAGCCAGTGCCCGATCTCGTGGGTGGTGGTGCGCCCGAGGTTGAAAGGCGCGGCCGCCGTGCCCGTGGTGCCGAAACCGGTGTGCGTGATCACCACGCCGTCGGTGGCGGCCGGCCCGCCGGGGAACTGGGCATAACCGAGCAGACCTCCGGAAAGCTGGCACACCCAGATGTTCAGATAGCGGTCGGTCGGCCACGGGTCGGCGCCGCCCCGGGCCGCCGACTTGACGGCGTCGTTGTCGGAGAAGGCCGGCTCGCTGGTCTGCCGCCGGACGACACCGGTGGTCGCGTTGCCGTCGGGGTCGACGGTGGCCCGGCGGAACTCGATCCGCGCGTCGGCGACCAGGCCCTGCCACACCGGGGGCACGTTCTTGACGTCGGCGTTGGCCGCGCGGAAGTCCTCGTTGAGCACGGCGATCTGGCTGTCGATCTGCTCCTCGGAGAGGTTGTGCTCCTCGGCCGACCAGACCACGTGGACGACCACCGGGATGGTCAGCGTCTCGGCCCGGGTGGGCTGTTCCTCCCCGGTGGCGAAGGCGAAGGCGAGGTTCTCGACGGCGGCCCGGTTCAGCCGGTAGTTCAGGCTCTCGTTGAGCAGGCGGCGGTGCACGTCCTCGCTGCCGCAGCGCCGCCGCGCCGGGGTCTCGACGATGTCGGCATTGTCCATCGGGCCTCATCTCCTAGCGCTATTTCGGATCTCGCTATTTACGGATCTTCAGCACCTGCGCGTCGTGCGCGACGATGTGCAGCACCCGGGTCCCGGCGCCGGCCCGCACGCGCACGGAGTCGCCCGCCGCCGCCTCCCAGCTGCCCCGGCTGGGTGCCGCCCGATCGGCCGGTCCCGCGGTGTATTCGAGGTAGCCGCCGCCGGGCCGGAACTCGAGGCTGGGCCGCGGAGCCCGGCGGGGCGGGAAAGGATAGTCGCCGGGCCGATAGACCGCCTGGTCGTCGGTGTCCTCCTCGAAGGAGCGATACCAGCGCCGGAAGAGGTCCGGGGAGATCTCGGGCATAACCGCGCGACCCCCTGACGTCGGTGCTGAAACTCGTGGTGGTGCAAGGCAGACTGGCAGCGTCGGCACAGGCGGAGTGGCTTGCGTCCTCGATCCGACAGGAGCCGGCTCCGGTTCGGAACGAACGTCCGATGACCCTTGCCTACACGGCCGCGCAGGCTCGCACGATGAGCCCGCAGTTCCTCCAGAAGCGGCGCACCGCAAGCCGGCTCGCCACAATAGACGCCTACCTTTTCCCGGCCGCCGTGCGTCAACGCGTAGCCGCCACGCACGACACCTTGACCACATCAGGCCTGGACGAGGCCGAGGCCGCCGCCCGCCAGTGGTTCCGCCTGGCGGCCCGCCACCCCCGAGCCAGAACCGCCATGCCTTCCCTGATAACAGCCACCCTGTGGCGCGAACTGGCCGCCCAGCCCACCGACTACGCCCAGTTCTGCACCGAGGCCTTCGGCCACCCTCTACCCTTGCCCGACGCTCCCGCCGCCCCGCCGTCCGCCTTGGCCGAGACGTTCCGCCTGGCCCGCGAGGACGAGAATTGCGCCCCCGACGCGCTACCGCTGCTGTTCCGCATCGACCAGCAACTGTCCATCCCGGGCGGCCACCGCTACTTGGCCGACTGCGGCGGCCGCGGCGTCTGCCACGACCTCCCCGGAGCCCTCTGCCTGATGCACGTCAGAGGCCCAGGCCGCCTGCTACGCAACCGCCCCCGCTTCGGCCCCCCACCCGGCGACGCCAACGCCGGCTACGGCTGCAGCGGAGGCGCAGCCTGCGGAGGCGGAGGCTGCGGCGGCCAGTAGCACCCCACGACGCCGAGCAGAGAGGCCCTACGAAGGGAGACCCAAGCCAAGACCCGAGCAACCGCGCGTTCTCAGGGCGCAGCCCCGAAGCGTGCGGCCGAGGTCGCAAAAAAGCCGCAACGTCGTGGTGCAGAGCGCGCCCAGGTGAACCCAACGGCCGCAGGCCGTACGGAAAGCGAGGCGCGAAGCGCGAGCAGGCCCGCACCCGCCGAGCGCAAGCGAAGGCCCCAGCGCACCCACCGTAACGTGGGGTTTCAGGGGGCTCGGCCCCCTGAGCAGGCATGACGAGGTGAGAAGGTCCGCGGGTCACGCGGACACACTTCGCCCACCTCGTGGGCGCGGTAGTGTCCTGGCTCAGCACATCGGAATAGGGTGTCTCGCGTCATCGGAATAGGTATGTCTCCGGACATCGGCATGGCGTCGTAGCCGCCCGGTCGGGTGGTTGCAGGGTGCGGCGTGTCCACACGCCG
>NZ_JAENHP010000032.1 GCF_016834655.1 Paractinoplanes ovalisporus | reverse complement strand
GTGACCGACGAGCCGATGGCCTCGACCGCCTCATCCAGCTCGGCCTTGCGGCGGCCGGTGATGAAGACGTACGCACCCTCGGCCACCAGTCGCGCGGCGGTGGCCCGGCCGATTCCCCGCGTGCCGCCACCGGTGACGACGGCTGTTTTCCCCTTGAGCATCTTTTTTCTCCAGTTCTATTTTTGTACCAACCGATCGGTACAGAAGTACGCTAGCACTTCCGGATCGATCGGTACACAACTGGTAAGCTCGATCACGTGGACAGACAACGCAGCTCGCCGGTCGGCCGGCCCCGCGGCTTCGACGCCGGCGCGGCCCTCGAAAAGGCGATGCGGGTGTTCTGGGAACACGGCTACGAGGGCGCCAGCCTCACCGACCTGACCCAGGCCATGGGCATCAACCGCACCAGCATGTACGCGGCCTTCGGCAACAAGGAGGAGCTGTTCCGCAAGGTCCTGAACCACTACACCGAGGGCCCCGCCTCCTACGGCGCCGAGGCGCTGGCCGAGCCGACCGCCCTCGGGGTGGCCACGGTCTATATCAACGGCACGCTGCGCAGCGCCACCATGCCCGACTACCCGGCGGGCTGCCTGGGCCTGCAGGCGTCCTTGGTGTCAGGCGAGGACGCCCGGGTGATCCGAGACTTGCTGGCCGCGTGGCGCGACGAGAACCGGACCTTGCTGATCGACCGTTTCCGCCAGGCGGCCGCCGCGGGCGACCTGCCCCCGGCAACGGACCCGGAGTTGCTGGCCCGCTACGTCATGACAGTCTCGAACGGCATCGCCGTACAGGCCGCCGGCGGCGCCACCCGAGCCGACCTCCAGCCCATCGTCGACGCCGCCTTGCGCAACTGGCCGCCGGTTTAGCCCGGGTCCGCCGTCAAAGCCCGACCATGGGGCGCCGAAACTTGAGTGGGCCACCACGGCTGCACCGCCCGCCTCAGCCCGCCGGCTTCCGCCATGCGGCGCTAACGGCCGTTGACGCGTCTGGCCCGAAAAAACACCCGGGCGAGAACCACCAGGATCACCGTCAGCCCCACGGACGACCACAAGAGGGAAATGGCATCGACCATCTCCGCTGCTCTTGCGGGTGCCACTTGAGGGAAGTTGCCGGATATGCGCCTGCCGAGCGGTTCGCTGACGAGGTTCCAGTAGAAGCCGCTGAGGGTCATCGAGCCGCCGACGACGATGGCTACCAGCTGCCGGCTGATACGGCGCTTGCGCCCGAGAAACATCCACCACTCCTTTCCTTCAGGCCATGACGGCGCTACTGAAACAGCTTCACGACAGCGACGATGAAGGACCCGACGGTGGCGACAGCCGCCGCCAGAGCGCATATCGCTCCCAATCCGGCAATAAAAGCGCTCGCCTCGCCCAGTTTGGTGAGAGCACCGAAGACGACGGTCAGCGCGAAGCGGACGAGGATGCCGAGGAAGGTCGCAACGAAGAGGAAGCCGCCCACGCCGACCAGGACGCCAGACATACAGCACCTCACTTTCGGGGTCACCATGCGGGACGGACGCGGTGCCGCATCTCTCGATCGGAAGCCGCCACACAGGCGGGTTGCCGCATCCGAATAATCAAATTTCTTGACTTCACAGAGGAACCGAAGGCTGACGCTCATCGGCGGGTAGCTCATGGAGGGTTCCTCCCCGGACGGCGGCCGGTACCGGTCCGGCGAGACCGCCGGACCCGTAACACGATCGTCGTCCGGTCGTCCGCTCCGCTCGAAGCACGAGCAACCGGCCGTTCACAACGGCCCTCAGCTGCAGATATGCGATGTCGTGGACACGAGTTTCAGCGAACGTCGCCCTCGTCGAGCAGACGACGGACGGACTCCAGTTCGACCACACGGTCCTGTTCGGCGTACATCTCGAGTGCGAGGCGCAGGCGCAATCGGCCCGCCTCCTCGTGGCCCGGCCGGCTCAGCAGGAGCCGGCCGAGCTGAGTCAGTGTGTTCGCCTCCGACGAGGCGTTCTTCAGGTCGTGGTACACGGCTGCGGCTTCGGCAAACCGCTGGACGGCCAGGTCGAGGTCACCGGCCCCCTCCGCGACGATGCCCAGGCTGTCCAGCGCCGCCGCCTCACCGGACCTGTTGGAGCGCTGCCGATGCAGTTCCAACGCCTGCTCGCAGCATGTTCGCGCCCGTTCGTACTGGCCCTGCTCGGCGTAGACCTCGCCGAGCGCGTTCAAGCCGATCGCCGTCCAGGCCTTGTCGTCGAGCCGCCGGAACAGCCGCAGTGCCTCTTTCGCGTGCTCGCGCTGCCGCACCGAGTCGACACCGGTCCAGGCGAACCCGAACGCGCGGTGCGCCTGCGCGAGGTTGGGCAGGTCGTCCGTGGTCGCGAAGTGCTCACGAGCCCGTTCGAGCAGCCTGATCGCCTCGCGGTGACGCCGGCGGCGCGCGCGAATGTTGCCGAGACAGAGCCGGGCGAGGGCGACCGCATCGGCGTCGCCGCTGAGATCGGCAGCGGCGAGTCCGCGCCGCCACGTCTCGTCGTGCCGGCCGACCAGCCCTCGGCGGTACTGATAGTTGTCCAGGCTCCACGCCAGCTGCCACACGATCTCATGCCAGCCACGGGCGGCCGCGAACCTTTGTACGGCCATCAGGTTGGCGTCGTTGGCCTCGAACCACTCCAGCGCGGCATCCGCCGAGGCATGTTGCCTGTGCACGACGCCGGGCGACGGCGAAGCGAGGGTGATGGGCGGACGTTCCGGGCTGAGTAGCCGCTCGCCGCGGTAGGCCATGGCCAGCACATACTCGACGAACCGTCGGCGGGCGATCTCCCGCTCGCCGGCCGGAAGCTCCACGGCGGCTCGCTCGGCCGCGAACGACCGCATCACCTCGTGCATCCGGAACCGGCCCCGCGACGGCTCCTCCAGGAAACTGTTGTCCCTCAAGACGTCGAGCAGCGGACGGGTCTCCCGCGGCGTGTATGCGAGGAGGCTCGCCACGGCGTCGAGCTCGACGTCGACGCCGATCGACAGTCCGAGCATGCGGAACGCGAACTGCGGTCCCGGCTCGAAACTTCGGTAGCCGGAGGCGAAGACCGTCACCTCGTTCACCGGCGACGAGCCGCTGAGGTAAAGCTCCACGATCTCGGCCAGCGACCAGCCGGCGTTCAGAGCGGCACGGGAACTGACCACGCTCAGCGCCAGCGGCAGGCCCGCACAGATGCGAACCAGGTCAGCGAGCCCACGCGGGTCGCGCGCCGCCCGCGCCGACCCTATCCGGCGGATCAGCAGGTCCCGCGACTCCTCGGCGGTCAGCACGTCGAGGTGCAGGACACCTGCGTTCTGCGCCGAGACCACGCCATACAGTCGTTTCCGGCTGGTCAGGACGATCGTGCTGGGGCCGTCGCCGGGCAGCAGCGGCTCGATGTCATCGGCCTCACCCACGTTGTCGAGCGCCACCAGTAGCCGTTTTCCCGCTGTCTTCTCCTGGTAGAGCGCCTCCTGCTCGACCGGATCGTCGGGAATGGAGCGGCTGGTGGCGCCGAGCGACAGCAAGAACCGGTGCAGCACCGCACCGACCGACCCCAGATCCTGCACGTCGGCGTAGAGCTGACCATCCGGCCACTTCGCGATCTTGTGTTGCGTCCAGTGGCGCAGAAGCCAGGTCTTCCCCACGCCCGGCTGGCCGACGATGAGGGTGACCGTCCGGCCGGGATGCTTGCGCCCCGAGATCTCGGTCAGTTCCGACAGCGCGGCCATGTCGTTCGTGCGGCCCACGAAGCCGTTCGGTGAAGGCTTCAGCATGTGAGGGCCGCGGATCCGTCGCGCGATCCGGGCGTTCGCGGTGGAGTCCTTGATGCCCTCAGCCAGTCGGAAGGCGCGGAGAGCCTCGGCCTCATCGGCGCCCATCGCCTCCGCGAGGCGGTGGGCAGTGTCCGGCCTCGGCTTCACCTTGCCACTGAGCAGGTCGCTGAGGTGGCCGGTGCTGATCTCGGCCCGCCGAGCGATGCCCCGTTGAGTCGCCGGAGTGCCGATCGGCGGATGCAGGGCACGATCGCGCAGGACGGCCAACAATGCCAGGAGATCAGCGTGGGGATCGACCGCTTCCATCGCCATGGGCTCGGCTCCGCGTGGCTCGGAGATGCTCTCTGCTTACTTCTACGCGATCCGCAGCGCCGAGGGCATCAGCCGCCGGTGCAGGTGCGGAAGAACGACGGGCCCGCGCTGCCGATGCTGGGCCGGGACTCTCAGCGCAGCGCGATCAGCTCGTCGAGGGCTCGATGGCCGTTCGAGACTGCCCCGGCCACGACCTCGGGGCGGCCCAGACGGATGGGCCACTCGAGCTGCAGCAGGATCTGTGTCGCTGCGAGCATCGCCGCGCCCTCCCAGCCGGCCACGACCAGGATTCTCGACCACAGGCGCTTTCGGACGCCGGTCGCGAAGGTGTGCCACAGGAGGGTGGTGAGGTCGGTCGCGCGCGTGCCGCTGCCCGCGTTCTCGATATCCACGACCGCCACCACCGCGCCGTTGCGCACCAGCACGTTGCTCGGGTTGAGGTCGGCATGGACCATGTCCGGCGCATCCTGCGGCGGTGGGAGGCCGGCACACACGAGCCGCACGCGTTCGACCAAGGCCGACACCGCGGAGGAATGACGCGAGAGCTTGGCGACCGACGATTCCTGACCGGTGGTGACCCGCCACGCGTACGACCAGTGGTCGTACGGCTCGGAGGCCTGGCCGGCCTGGAGTTCGACGATCCGCATCAGCTGCTCGACGATGGGCGGGGTCAGCTCGGCTACGGGAGCCGCGTCGACGAAGTCCATCAGATGCCACACGTGACTGGCGGTGGCCCCTACGCCGAGCCAGGCGGGAGTGGGATAGCCACACCCCCGCATGTGCTCGACCACCCTCTGAGCGCGCAGCGTCTCGTTCAGATGGCCGGGGTTGGCCCGGGGCACCACCTTGAGCACCGCGTTCGCCCCGCCGGCCAACCGGACGCGCGTGGCGCCTCCGTTGGCGCCTCCGGGCAGACTGCCGAGAACAGTGACCTGGGCCCCGACCACTCCGGCCACATTGTCCAAGACCTCGGCCTGGCTCATGCCTCTCAGCGTATGCGCGTGGCCAGCACCGCGAGGATGGCGTCGGTCGGGCCGGTCTCGGCCGGGCGCGGGAAGATCCGGGTGACGCTGTTGTGGTTCGCGGTCCGAGACGGCGTCCACGGCGACCGTCACGTGGTAACCGTGCGCGAACGCGGCCCGCGCCGTTGACCCGACGCCGATGCTGGTCAGGACGATCTGGGTGATGCCCCGGCGGCGCAGGTGCAGATCCAGGTCGGTGCCGTAGAAGGCGCCCCAGTTGCGCTTGGTGATCACCACGTCGTCGGGAGCCGACGATCTCAGGGACCACCTCGTCCCACCCGTCGGGGCGGACAAGCGGGCATGGCGAAACCCTACTTGGACTTGAGGCGGGAGAGGGAACGGTCGGCCGCGACCATGACGAGCAGCAGCGACGCGATGACGATCAGGAAGACGGCCAGGGAGTGCAGGCCCGCGGTGTCGGCGCCGTGGGCGAAGAAGACGCCGGTGGCGGCCGAGGAGACCATGGCGCCCAGGTACGAGAACGTGCGCAGCAGACCCGACGAGGCGCCGATGCGGGCGGGGTCGGCCTGGTAATAGACGGCGTTCTGGTTGGCCAGCGAGTTCAGGCCCTGGGGCAGGCTGCACAGCGCCGACAACGCGATCAGGATCCAGACGGGGCTGCCGGCGTCCAGGCGCAGCATGAGCACGCTCACCGCCAGCTGGCCGCCCGCACCGACCAGCAACTTGGCCCGGAAACCCTCGCGCCGGCCGGTGTAGGTGGAGACGCCGATCGCCAGCAGGGACATCGGCAGCAGGATCAGGCCGGCCTGGGTGGCGTTCAGACCACGGCCGGCCTCGAGCCACTGGGTGAAGCCGTAGAGGTACGCGTACGCCGCGGTCTGCGCGAGCAGGGCACGGCCATAAGTGGCGATCAAGGGCGCGTTGCCGCCGAAGACGCGCAGGTCGAGGAACGGTTCGGCGGCTCGCAGTTCGCGCCGGGCGAAGGCGGCCCCGCACCCGACGGTGATCGCCAGGAGCCAGAGCTCGCCGATCGCCGGGCTCATCAGGAACAGCATCAGGGTGGTCAGCATGCCGGCGAACAGGCCGATGCCGAGCACGTCTAGGGGCTCACGCGTCGCCGGCGGGGCCGGGCGGGGAAGCCGTACGAGCGCAAGCACCACGCACGCCACCGCGAGCGGGATGTTGACCGCGAAGATGGCCCGCCAACCGGCCACGCCGATGAGCAGTCCGCCCAGGCTGGGCCCGATGACGACGATGGTCTGGGCCGAGACCGACAGGGTGGTGAGCACGCCGCGGGGACTGTCGACGCCGGTGCGCTCGGACTCGCGCCGGATCAGGTACATAGCGGCCGGGAAGCCGGCGCACGTGCCCAGGCCGAGCAGCACGCGGGCCACCACCAGCACCCACAACGTGGGGGCGAGCAGGCCGATGATGCCGGCGACGCCGACCAGGGCGCTGCCGGCCAGATAGAGGTTGCGGGGGCCGTACCGGTCGACGAGTTTGCCCACGACGGGCTGGCCGGTGGCCGTGGCCAGGTAGAGGCCGGAGACGAGCCAGGCGGTGGCGGCGGGCTGCGCGTGCAGGGCGACGCCGATCGGCACCAGGGCGACCGCGATCATCGACGAGTTGACCGGGTTGAGGATCGAGCCCAGAACCATGGGCGCGATCAGCTTGCGGTCGAACGCGCCGGTGACCGCCGAGGTCATCGGCCGGCCAGGCGGTCGAGCAGCGCCATCGCCGAGATCAGGGTCTGGCGCTCGGCCTCGGTGAAGTCGTCGGTGAGCCGGCCGGCCAGCCACTCCTCACGGCTGCGGCGCGAGACGGCGATCTTCTCGCGGCCGGAGTCGGTGAGCGAGATCAGCTGGCGGCGGCCGTCGGACGGGTCGGGCTGCCGGGTGATCAGGCCGTGCTCGGAGATCGCGGCCAGGGTGGCGGCCATCGACTGCGGACGCACCTGTTCGGCCGCCGCGAGGTGGCTCATCGAGGACGGGCCGCCCTTCTCGAGGCGGCTCAGCACCGAGGTCTGCGACGGCGTGAGGTCGCCGAGGGCGGCCACTTCGCGCAGACGACGGCGCAGGCGGCTGAACACCACGCGGATCTCGGTGGCGGCGCGGGCCGCGCTCTCCGGAATCTCGTTCACCAGGCCGACGATAAAACCTTCAGTTCAGACTGACCAGTTTTGACTGAAGAAAAATTCGGATGCGTACCGGACGAGACCGCCGTAGAAAGCAGAAATGCCCACGATCTGGTACGCCGCCCAGGAGCCCCGAAGACTCGCACAGTTCTGGAGCGACCTGGTCGGCGACGACCTGGCGATCCCGCTCCGGTTCTTTCCGATCGATGAGCCCCGGCCCGGCCCCAACCTGGCCCATCTGCACCTCACCAGCGAGTCCCAGGAGCACCAGGACCGTACGGTGGCCCGCGCTCTGGAACTGGGCGCCCACCACCTCGATGTGGGCCAGAAGCCGGAGGAGGGCCACATCGTGCTGGCCGACCCCGAGGGCAACGAGTTCTGCGTGATCGAGCCCGGCAACAACTACCTGGCCGGCACCGGCTTCGTCGGCGAACTGTCCTGCGACGGCTCCCGGGCGACCGGCCTCTTCTACAGCGCCGCCCTCGGCTGGCCGCTGGTCTGGGACCAGAACGAGGAGACCGCGATCCAGTCACCCCAGGGCGGCATGAAGATCGCGTGGGGCGGCCCGCCGCAGGCCCCACGTCTTCGTCCCGACCGTGTGCTCCTCGAGATCGAAGCCGACCCCGACCGCCTGCTGACCCTCGGGGCGACCTACGAGAACGGCGAATGGTCCGACCCCGACGGCACCCGCTTCCGGCTCACCTCGCGCTACTGACCCAGCAGCCACCGGTGCGGCGCCGCCAGCTTGCGCGCGGCGGCCGGCCCCCACGACCCCGGAGCGTACGACGCGGGCTTGGGCGGCTTGGACAGCAGCGGCTCGACCGTCTTCCAGGTCGCGCTCAACCCGTCCGGCCGGGTGAACAGGGCCCGGTCGCCGAGCAGCACGTCATGGATCAGCCGCGCGTAAGGCGGCAGCGGCTCCCCGTCGGCCAGTCCGTCGAGCGGCAGCCGCACCGAGCCCGGCTCCAGGTCGAGCGCCACCCCCGGGCGTTTCACCAGCAGCGACAGGTCGATGTTGCCGTCGCCCGCGAGATCGAACGAGAGCACGTTGGCCTGCGGCGGCAGCGACGTCAGGGGGCGGGCCGGCGTCTTGAGCACCAGGCTCACCACCTGCCGGCTTTCGGCCAGGCGCTTTCCCGTACGCAGGAGGAACGGCACCCCTTTCCAGCGCGCGTTGTCGATCCAGAGCTTCGCCGCGACGTACGTGTCGGTCGCCGATCCCCGTTTGATCCCCTTGATCTGCTTGTAGCCGGTGTGCTGCCCGAGCACCGCCTCGGCCGGGTCGAGCGGCCGGAACGAGCGGATCACCCGTTCGCGCGCCGCCTGCAGGTCGGCCGAACCGAGGCTGGCCGGCGGTTCCATCGCGACCTCGGCCGCCACCTGGAACAGATGCGTGACGAGCATGTCGAGCACGGCGCCGGTCGCGTCGTAGAAGGCCGCCCGCTGCTCGACCCCGAGCGTCTCGGGCACGTCGATCTGCACGCTCTCGATGTGGTCGCGGCTCCACATGGCGGCGAAGGCCTCGTTGGCGAACCGTGCGGCGTGCAGGTTCTGGGTCGCCTCCTTGCCGAGGAAGTGGTCGATCCGATAGACCTGCTCCTCGTCGAGCACCCGGTGCACGAGCCGGTTGAGCGAGCGGAACGACGACGGCGACGTGCCGAACGGCTTCTCGAAGACGACCCGCGCCCCCTTGGCCAGCCCGTGCTCGCCCAGCGCCTTGGTCGTCTCCTCGAATGCCACGGGCGGAATCGCCAGGTAGTGCACCAGCTGGTGCGACTTGCGGTTCTCGGCGATGACGTCGAGCAGGCTGCCCGGGTCGTCGGAGTTGAACCCGCCGCCGGCGAACCGGAGCCGCGACGCGAACTCCTTCCACGGACCCTTCGACGGCTTGGGACCGAATTCCTCGAGAGCTTCCCGTACGTGGCCACGGAAGTTCTCGTGGGAGACGTCCCCGCGGCCGTTCCCGATCAGCACCCAGTCGTCGGGGAGCAGGCCCTCGGCCGCGAGCGTGTAGAAGGCCGGCAGCACCATCCGCCGGGCCAGGTCACCGGTCGCCCCGAAGAGCACGAACACCGTGGGACCAGGTTTCTTCGCCATGGCTCCCGGTGTGCCCGGGGAACGACCGGCTCACACCGGCTGTGACGATCGGAACGTCCCCCGGTACGCCTGCGGGGTCGTCGCCAGGCGGGTGGTGAAGTGATGCCGCAGGGTCGCCGCGCTGCCGAACCCGACCCGGGCCGCGATCGCGTCGACGCCCAGGCCGGTTTCCTCGAGCAGGTTCCGGGCGAGCAGCATGCGCTGACTGATGAGCCAGTCGTGCGGTGTGGCGCCCGTTTCGTCGCGGAACTTGCGGGCGAACGTCCGCGGCGCCATGTGGGCGAGTTCGGCCATCGTGTCGACCGTGTGCGGCTGGTCGAGCGAGGCCAGCACGGCGGTGAGCACCGGCTGCAGGGTGGCGCACTCGACCGCCTTGAGCGGGGTCTCGATGTATTGCGCCTGGCCGCCCTCGCGGTGCGGCGGCACGACCATCCGCCGGGCGATCATCGTGGCCACGGCGGTGCTGTGCACCTGGCGGATCAGGTGCAGCCCGGCGTCGATGCTGGCGGCGGTGCCGGCACTGGTGAGCACGCGGCCGTCCTGCACATAGAGCACGTCGGGGTCGACGATCGCGGCCGGATAGAGCCGGGCCAGGCGGGCCGTGTGCAGCCAGTGGGTGGTGCAGCGGCGGCCGTCGAGCAGGCCGGCCGCGCCGAGGGCGAACGCACCGGTGCACACGCTCATCACCCAGGCGCCCCGCTCGTGGGCGCGCCGCAGCGCGTCGAGCACGGGCGCGGGCGGTTCGAAGGCCGGGTTGTCGAACGGCGCCACCACGACCAGGTCGGCCTCGTCGGTGCGGGACAGGTCATGGCGTACGGAAATCTCGAAACCGGCCCGGCTGGCGACCGGACCGCCGTCGATCGAGCAGACGGCGAAGTCGTAACCGGGCAGACCGTCGGCCGTGCGGTCGTATCCGAAAAGCTCGCAGAGCACGCCGAGCTCGAAGACGGCCACCTCGGGCAGGACGATCACGGCGACGTTGCGCAGCATGTGACGGAGCATACGGCGGGTTGGCAGGATTTTGAAGGTGTATGGCATCTCTGCCACTGTCGACCATGAGCGAGCAGGACGAAGCTCTTGGTCATGGCTATCGCATTCGCACTCTTCTTCCTGCTGATCCTCATCGCCGCCGCCACCGGCCTGACCGCGGACACACGCGACAGTGCCGACTGGAAGCCTTCCGACGAGGGCTTCCGCCACACCTAGACCGGCATGACGGAAGCCCTCCCGTCCGTCAGTCGGCCAGAAGCACCGAGTCGGGCCGGATCGTCGCCACCGGCGGCCGCTGCTTGGCCGTGGCCGCCGCCTTGGTGGTGGTCGGAGCCGGCAGCGGCTCGGTGAACGGCTGAGCGGCGTCGGTGCAGGTCTTACCGTCCTGCGGCGCCACGCCGGTCAGCAGATAGTTGTCGATCGTCGTGGTCGCGCAGACCCCCGAGCCATAAGCGGTGTGCCCCCAGTTGTTGCTGGAGAGCAGGCTCGCGTTCGGCGCCAGGGCCCGCGAGGAGACAGCGCCCCGATAGTTGGTCGCCGGGTCCCAGAAGTTGCCGACGATCAGGAACTTGGCGCTGGTGCGGTTGGTGAACGGGCCGGTGTACGCGTTGCGGTCCTGGACGGTCCAGGTCCGGTTCGCGCACTGGCTGTCGATCCAGCCCCACGAACGGCCGAAGTACTTGGCCTCGCTCTCACGGCGGTCCACGGCGGCCGGCCACGACGACGCGTTCGCCGGGTGCTTGCCGTCGGTGCAGATCACCGTGCTGCTGGCCTCGAAGCCGTTCTCGTACGGGAAGTCGTACGCCCGCGCCGCCTTGGACGCGTTGACCCGCTTGAGCAGAGGCGCGGTCGAGCCACCCTCCTGCGCCGTCGCGACCTCGGCGGCCAGCTGGGTGACCCCGGCCCCCGCCTCGGTGCTGTAGAGCGTGCCCAGGACGGCGCTGATGAAGATCGCGTACGTCACCTGGATCGTGCCGCCGGCCCCGTCGGGGAACTCGACCGGGTCGGTCTTGAGCCGGTTCGCGATCTGGTCGAAGTGCTTGACCGGGTCACCTTCGGCGAACACGCATTTGGTTTCGCCCGCCTTGTCGCAGCGGACCAGGATCTCGTGCAACGCCTTGTACGCCCCGTCGCTGGAGCGCAGCCGCTGGTCGAGGATCTGCCGGGAGTTGCCGACCCAGGCCGTCGGGTCGAGCACGCCGTCGACGACCAGGGCCCGGAAGCGGTCGGGGAACATGTTGGCGTAGTACTGACCGAGCGCACTGCCGTAACTGAAGCCGAGGTAGTTCAGCTTCTTGTCACCGACGGCACGGCGTACGACGTCCATGTCGCGCGCCACCTCGGCCGTCGAGGACGCCGCGGTCAGCGGCCGGCCCGTGGTGGAGCAGGCCTGGCCGAGCTTCTTCGAGCCGGTGACGTAGTCACGTTCCTCGGTCGCCGTGACCGGGAACGGGACGTTCATGAGGTTGAGCACCTCGGTCTGCGCCCGGACCGTCGGGAAGCACTTGACCTGCTCGCTGGCGCCGATCCCCCGCGGGTCGACGCCCACGACGTCGAAGCGCGCGAGCAGGGCGTCGCTGAGGAAGTCGGGCGCGGCCAGGGCGAACGACGTCGCCGAGCCGCCCGGACCTCCGGGGTTGACGAACAGGCTGCCGATCTTCTGGGCCTGGTTCTTGGCCTTGACCCGCAGCACCGCGATCTCGGTGGTCCTGCCGTTGGGCTTGCGATAGTCGAGCGGCAGCTGGACGGTGGCGCACTCGGCGATCTCGTAACACTTGTACCAGTCGAGCTTCGGCGTAGGCACAGCGTCGACGAGCCGAGCTTCCGATTGAGCGCCGCCGGCCGCAGCGGGAGCGGCGCCGGTGAGGGCTGCGCCGATCACGAGGGTGCCGGCGAGGGCCGCGGTCAGTAGTCGGTGCGTCTTTCGTGGCATACGGACGACCCTTCTGACGATGGGGTCGCGGCGGCGGTGCCGCGACCCCAGGCATTGTAGAGAATCGATGCACCCACAGTGATCACGGTGAATGCCGACAAAAACGAAGATGCCCGGCCCATGGGCACCGGGCATCAACCGAGAAGTCCGTAAAGCGTCAAACGACAGCCATCGCAAGGTTACGGCTGGTGATCGAGTTCCGCCATGCGCCGTCCGGTCCGGGATTTTTCGCAGGAGGCCCGCGCACAGGACCGGAGGGGGGTGTAGTCGCCTCCGATGCATTTGGCACAGTGGACAGATGCTCACCGACGTGGATCTGCCCGCGCCCGGACTCCTCTGGACGCGCTGGGCGACGCTCTCCGCCACGCTGACCGGCATCGGATACGCCGATGTCTGGTTCGTCGACGACCGCGGGGCGCACCACGACGACCACGGCGGAAGCTGGGCCCGGCTCGCGCTGGTCGAGGGCGCCCGGGCGGTGCTGTTCGGATACGACCGCGACCACTCCGCGACGGCCGACGCCGACCCGCCGATCGACCTGCTCACCGGCGCCCCCGGGTGGCTGCCCTGGGACGACCTGACCACGCTGGCCGAGGCCGACCGGCTGGGCTTCGTGGTGTGGCACGCCGAGGGCCGCTGGTCCCGCGTGCGCTACCGCGACGGGCTGGGCGACGGCCTGGTGCAGACGGTCGCACCGGTGCTGAGTAACGAGAACACGCTGCAGGAGCTGTCCGAGGTCATCACCGAGTGGGGCCGCCACGACCTGAGCACGCCGGCCGAGCGCGACGAGGTCCGCACCGCGAGCGAAGACCTGCTCACCGCGGCCATCCGCGGCGAGATCACCGGGGCCGGGTTCGAGCGGCTGCTCGGCCGGCTCACCGATCCCACCCTCGACCTGCGGGCGGCGCTGTTCGCCTCGGGCCGGGGCGGCATCACGGCCGGCACCCGGCCGCCGCGCATCCCGGTCGGTGAGCGCCCGCCGATGCGCCGGGTCCGCCGGCTGAGCCAGAGCGAACACGACCGCCTGGTGTGGGCGGCCATGCACGACGCGACCGAACTGAACCGGGCCGACCCGCCCGAGACGGCCGAGCTCGAGTCGCTGGCCGCCTGGATGCGCGACCGCGCGCCCAACGGGGACGGGCGCTGCACGGTGCTGGCCTACGCCGACGCGACCAGCCTGAGCGTGCAGGCGGGCAAGCACCCGCCGGCCGACCGCGCGGGCGAGGCCCGCTTCGGCGCCTTCCAGGAAGTGAGCGATCTGCTGCGCGGCCTGCGCCGGGCCGAGTCCGACCCCCGCTACGGGCGGTGGCTGTTTTTGCGCGTGCAGACCACCCCGACCGAGATCCTGGTCGAACGCCGCTACGACTCGTGGCCGAAGTGGTGGGCCGACGACGGCGTCTCCGGCCCGTGGCGCACAAATCTGCTGGAGGAGATGGACGGCCGCGCCCCGCAGTGGCGGCCGGGCTGGACCCGGCTGCTCGACCCCGAGGTCGCCTTCAAACCGGCCGAGATCTGAGCCGTGGCCGGCGTCTGTCCCGTGCCTCGCCGCACTCCCGCATGATCCACGGGCTGACTCCTAGCGGGCCTTGCCCGCGCTGAGCAGCGACATCGACTTGGCCAGCCGGCGGGCCCGGGTCTCCTCGGTCTTGGCGCCGGTCAACTGGTCGACGTGGTAGCGCTGGTTCGAGAACGACAGCGTCGCCCAGAAGTCCCGCGCGGCCGGTTCGGCGTCGAGTGCGGCCCGCAGGTCGTCGGGCACCTCGATCTCGCGCTTCTCGACGTCGAGCTCGACCTCGACGTCGTACGTCTCGCCGCCGCTGACATTGCCCGCCTCACGACGTTCGGCGCTGACCCCGAGCCAGTAACTGCCGCCCATCTTGGCGATCGTCGAGCGGAACGTGAACCCGTTCACCACGACGGTGACCTTGGGGCGGCCGCCCCCGCCGAGCCCGGTGACGATCTCGTCGGGCACCTGGAAACCGGTGGTGTTGCCCCCCGTACGCTGCAGCTCCGCGCGAAACCTCATGAGCGTCAGACTAGCGGCTCCTCGATCAGCTCGGACCAGTCCGTGACCAGCGGAATCAGCTCGCCCGAGGCCCACAACGGCAGCTGGTCGGCGAAGTGTGGCGAGGCCGGATCGCCGGACGCCCCGAACGGCACGATCCAGCGGCTGCGCTGCCGGTCGGCGATGTCCCAGACATAGCGGGCGACCGGTCCGCGCGAGCAGAGATCGGTCACGCCGGGGATGCTCGACAGGCAGAGCACCGAGTCCCGTTCACCCCCGAGCTCGGTGCGCGGGATCGCGGCGGTCAACCCCGGCAGCCGTACGGGCTCCAACCGGTGCCGCGAACCCCAGGTGCCCGACTCGACCGGGTCCGGGCCGGCGACACCCTCGGCCGTGAGCCCCAGCCCCGCCAGCACCCCGTCGAGGTAACCACCGATCTTGGCACGCGGTTCGGTCCAGCCGTCGAAGATCGGGTCGAACCCGTGCGGCTGCATCAGCGGCTTCAGCGTGGGGTGTTCGTGCAGCCGCCGGGCGATTTCGAACCGCCACGCCGCGCGCCGCCCGGCCTCGACGCTGTCGGCGGGCATGGGCGTGTCCATGTGGATGCGCGGCGACGGCACTCCCGCGGCGATCAGTTCCCGGATCCGGTCGGCGCGTGCTTTCGAGGCAAAAGCGTTCCCGTACGCCTCGGTGTCCGGCCGCCGGTCGTTCGCGTTCACGACGTTGCCGGTCACCTCCACGCGCGTCATCGGGAGGTAGTCGCGCTGCCACGCGTACGTCTGATCCCACGCCGGCACCGGGACTCGGCGGTTGCGCTCATCCCGTACGGGAACCCGGCCGACCGTCAGCTGCACAACACGACCCGTGGTGTCGGCGGTCAGAACGCTGTTGACCGGTTCGGCCCACCGCTCGAGCGCGGCCGCCACGTCGTCCACTGTGGACGCGTGCAGCAGCGGCAGCAGGGCGGAGAAGCCGAGGTCGGACTCGACCCGGGTGGGCGTGCGCAGGCTCAGCGTGTCGTCGATCATCGGCCCGCGTGCCGTCTCGATGACCTCGACCAGTTCGCTGCCTCCCCCGCGTACGGGAATGGTCTCGGTATGCACCCCGACCGGCTCCCACCCGTGCGGACCGCGGGCCTCGACACCGGTCGCCGTGCGGCGCAGCTCTTCGACGAAGAGGTCCTGATAGTCGGCCATCGCGTTGGTGACCGCCCAGGCGACACCGCCCGCGTGCCCGAAATGCTGCACGCCCGGCACACCCGCGAAGGTCAGCCCCGCCACGTCGAACTGCGGGCAGGCGAGCCGGACCTGCTGATAGACACCCGGCAGCTCGATCAGCCGGTGCGGGTCGCCAGCGATCTCCCCGGGGACCGTCCAGGCGTTGCTGCCCGAACTGGCCGCCGACTCGGCCGTGAACCAGCCCACGGCGTGCGGCCCGAGGGTGCGTTCGACGTGCGAGTTCCAGAGTTTGGCCGGAAAGCTGGCGAACATGATGTGCCGGGCCAGGAACACGCCGAGCGACGACCACGGATGCCACGCGACCCCACCGGCGCGGACACCTTCGGCATAGGCGCGCAACCATTCCCGCGTACGGGGTTCCAGGTTGGCAAAACACCGCCGCGCGGTGTCGTCGATCCGGGCCCGCCGCGCGAACCGGTCCCACCCGAGCCCCGCCGGCCCGATCATCTCGGAGAGCAGCCCCTCCGACCGGCGCCGCTCCACCGAGATCTGGTCCCCCCGGTCGGCCGCGGTCACACGCCCCTGCAGAAAGGCCAGCTCATCCACCGAGTCGGCCCGCAGATGCGGAACCCCGTACCCGTCCCGAAAAACCCGCATCCCCCATCCTTACCGTTCACCCCCACCCACGGCGACCCGGTTCCCTCCCGTTCGGCGACACCACGCGTTCCACCGCCGTCACGGTTCCGTCACCACCGCGGTCCACCACCGCCGCCACCACGCGATCTGCCGCCACCAAGTGTTCTGCGATCATCGCCGGATGGACGACCGGGGCGAGTTGGGCGAGCTGCGACAGTTGATCGGCGAGGACGTCGAGGTGCTCGGTGAACTCGGCGGCAGCAGCCGATCGAGCGTCCACCGGGTCCGGACCGCGGACACCACGGTGATCGTCAAGCGCTTCCTCGGCAACGGCGGCGGCTTCGCCCGAGAGGCGGCCGCGCTGAGCGTGTTGCCGCCCGACGCACCCGCCCCGCGGCTGCTGCTCGAAAGCACGCAACCGCCGACGGTAGTGCTCTCCGACGCCGGCACCGGCCCCAGCGTCGCCGACGACCTGCTCGACACCGACCCCACCGCCGCCCGAGCCGCCCTCCACCGCTGGGCGCAGGCCCTGGCCCGTCTGCACACCGTCACCGCCACCCGAGGCGACGCGTTCCGTACCGCCCTGGCCGCACGCACCGACCAGCCGACCACGGTCCTCGCCGACGAACTCGACGCCGCAACGACCGAACTCGATGCTCATTGCGAGCAACTAGGCGTCCCCGTACCGCCCGAGGCCTGGACCGAGCTGCGCACCCTGCACGCAAGCCTGGCCACCGGCCCCGCCATCCTCTCCCCCGGCGACACCTGCCCCGACAACAACATCGCCACCCCCCAGGGCCAGATCCTGATCGACTTCGAGGCCGCCCAGTGGCAGCACCCCGCCTGGGACGTCGCCTACTTGACCGTCCCGTGGCCGTCATGCTGGTGCTCGTGGCGCCTGCCGGTTCCGGTCAGCGAACAGACCCTGAGCCACTACCAGCAGGAGGCCACTATCCCGTGGGCGACGTCGCCCACCTTCCGCGCCGACATCGAGGCCGCCCACACGGTCTGGGCCGTCATGACAACCGCCTGGTTCCTCCCCCGCGCCCTGGCCGACGACCCACCACCGGCCGACCCCCGCAAACAGATGCCCACCCGCCGTTCCCAGATCCTCAACCGCCTGCAGACCCCCGCCTCCCGCTCCGATTCCCCCGCCCTGGCCGCAGTCGCCACCAGTTTGCGGGCCGTCTTGATCGAGCGTTGGGGCAACGAGCCGTTGCCGATGGCCCCGGCGTTCCGCTCCGAGGCAAGGAACCACCGGGACACTCCAGCCGGTCCGCGACCGTAGGAACCTCGACCGGCACACCATTTACATTCCGGCCGCTTTCGATCTTCTCCGCGGTCCCTGACTGCAGTCGCCACGACTATTACCAATCCGCGGCGCGACCATGTCGGCGGGCACGATAATCGGCTTGTTCAGCTTGGCGGCGACAATCTACTTCGGCATCCAGGCGCATGAGGACTCGAAAACAGCGCAATCGACTCCTACCGTGCGACCAGTCACCGAGCAGCCGGACCGCGTCCCGACCGCACAACCGGCAACGCCCGCCGTGCAAGAGACCACGCAGAGCGTCGCCGGGCAGATCAAGCGCCAAGGCGGCCCCGTCTTCGGCGACTACGTCGAGGGTGATCTCGATTCCGACCTTCCGGACTGGCGGGTCAGCGAGAAAGTCGACGGAAAGGATTTCGAATTTACGCCGGCCACATGCTGATGTATTCACCAGGCGGAATCGGGTACTTCGGCAATCACCCGCCGAGTTACGAGGACTGCCTCGCGTTCACCAATTACGGCCAGCCCGAAGACTCATACTGGAAGCCAGGAAAGTCTTTCTGCCTGAAGACAACTGAGGGCCGTTACTCCAGTCTCACGGTCCGCCCCGACTCCGACGCCGCACACTGAAGCCTCCCCGCCGACCTGGTCGTGTAAAAGTCCGACCAAGACAATCCCTAGCCGACCCCGACCAGGTCCAAGCTTCGCGTCCGACTCGCAGTTCCGCCGCGGTTGCAGACCGCGTGATCGGGGACCCACGCGTGCATGGTCGTCTCGACCGTCGCGCCTCGCGGCATCTTCGGGATCTCGCCGCCCATGGATTCGACCTACGGCGCGGTCAGGCTCGCACACTTGAGTTCGCGGCAGAGCCGTTCCCCGACCGGGGCGGTGTGACCTGGGTCAGTGGCATTGCCAGAGGAAGCGTCCCTCCGTGCCGTCCGGGGAGACGAAGACATACGCAATACCGCCATCTCCGAAGTTGTGCCCGAGCCGGTCGGTCAGCTGCCCGACCAGTCGCCATCCGGGGCCAGGCGAATCCGGGCCCTGAAGCCACACAGGTTCGCCGCCCAGGAACTCCCACGGTGAGTCATCCCCGGTTGGCTCGTCATCAACGGGCAGGTGGTCCTCGGTGAATGACGGTCCGGTTCGTTGGCCTTGCACCATCACGAAGGGCGGGACCAGACCACCGGGCTGGATGATGACGGCATTTTCCCCTCCATCGGGCGCGAACGTATCGTCGATGGCGTAGTCGATCTCGTCCTCGTCGTCATCCATGTCCTCACCGGCGGCTTCTTCGTCTTCCATGTCGAAGATGAAGAGATCGGACATGAAGACGTACGCCAAGCGAGGCTCGTCGGCCCCGTCATCCAGGCGAAACTGTCCGATGAACGGCATCGGCCGCTTCCGTGACCGAGACAGCGGCCACTGCGGTTCTTGGAGCCAGGTCGGCTCTCCGCCCAGCTTGGTCACCGGCGCGTCGATCGCCCGACCGGCCGGTTCGTATCGCACCACACGACGCATGTTTCCCCCGCCCTCCAGGCTGTTCGCCTATCGAGGCTAGGCCCGGAGGCGACTCGCGACGCTGGAATCGGCGATCAAGGGAGAGATCGACAATGCTTGTTGATCACCTTTGGTCGGCATCCGGACGTGCCGCCGACCGCGCGTGTCAGCTGTGTCAGCGTTCAATGGAAATGGGGCTGATCAACCCAGAACGGGCCATGAGCGATGCGGGCTGTCCTGGCGCGGGCCGGGCCGGTGGCACGATCGGTTGATGCGGGTTCTCTTCGACGGGCCGGTTCCGATCGCGTACGGCCAGGTCTACGTGACCAGCTTCGACGGCCCCTACGCGATGGAAGACCATTTGCGCGCGGGTCGGGTTCGTGCCTTAGCTGACTTGCCGTGAGAGGTGCACCGTTACGGCGGTGTCGCCGTGCAGGGACCCGTCAAGATTGATCCAGCCGCTGCGGACTGCGAGGTTGACGGCTGTCCGCATATCGGTCGGTGCGAGAGCGAGCCGATCGGCGAGTTCGGCGGTGGTACACGTGACCCGGCGTCGGGGTGACCAGGCAATGAGGGCGGCGACGTCTTCGGCGAGGGCTTTGGGTGTCGCGTATTGATCGGACCCGCGTCGTATCCAGCGCGGGGGTTCCTCTGGCGAGCAGGGCCACCAGCGCAATGACCACACTCCACTGTCACCGTCCCAGCGGCTGCACACCTGGAGCCGGTAAGCGCCTCGGCCTTGGAGGTCGACCGTTTCGCGCGCCGGACCGTCCGTCATGGTCGACAGGCCCACAGATCCTGTGACCGATCGATACGGAGTCTCCCAAACCTGCGGCCATTCGGCTCCCGGGATCCCCGGCGCCGCGTCGTGCACCTCCAGGGTCACGTGGTGCGGTCCGTCGCCGGCCGTGATCCAGAGCCATCCGGTGCCGGCCCGTCCAGCGGTGCCGAAGCCGACATCGAAGCCGAAGTCATCCGGCCCTTCGGGCCAGTCCAGAAGATCATCGTCCGAGCCGAAGCCCTCGGTCACCACGATCGTGCTGAAGTGCGGCCAATGTTCTTCATCCTGAAGAACTCGCACCAAAGACACGCCTCGAGCGTAGCCATGAAGCCCAGTCGAGAAGACCGAACGCGGGGTACCGCTGGACGCCACGTCGCGGCGGCGTTTGGCGTGGGTGTAGACGAACGGGCGGACGAGACCACCCATTCTGCCCCTCGTGGCGAGGGGGAGAACCGTTGTCCACAGTTCTAAGTTGTTGTCCACAGGGCCGCCCGCGAAGATCGGCCATACGCGAAACAATGCGGCTGTGGCGGAGGCCCCCTGGGAGGGCGGGTTATGGGGTTGGGGCGCTCCTAGGGCTTCAGCGACAGAGGCTCCAGCGGCTAGGGCCAACAACCAAGGCCTCAGCGACCAGGGCCCCGCGACAGAAGAGAGGGCGACCGGTGGACGGATTCGCAGTTGTGGTCGGGGCCGGCACATACCGGGGTGACGGCGTGCTGTTCGCGCACCGGTGGACCGACGAGGGCGTCACTGTCCAAGCCGACTTCACGGGCGCCCACCTTCTGCATCTGGCCACCGCCGGCTGTGTGCTCAACGATCTCTACCGTGAAGCCCACGCGCTCGGTCTGCGGCTCGACGGGGTCCGCGTGACGGCGTCGGGCGGGTTCGACAGCGGCAGCTGGGTCTCGACCGGAATCGCGTACGAGGTGGAGCTCGACACGACGGCCTCGGCGGAGGAGCAGCGTGCGCTTCTGGACCGGGTTGACGAGGTTGCCGAGATTCCGCGGGCGATCCGCGCGGGGGCCGCGGTGCGACGCGGTTGAACGGCACCTGGACGTTGCATCGGCAGGCCGACGGGGAGCTTCTGGCCGAGCTGGTGGTGACCGACGGCGACTTTCCGTGGCTTTACGCACGGGTCGAGGCACGGGCGGGGCTGGCCGAGTTGCGGCCGCTGTTCGCCGACGAGTTGCGGCTGCTCGACGATGACCCCGAGGCCTGGGAAAAAGCCTACGACGAGCTCCGGAGCGTCGTGACCCTGCGCTGTCCGGAGGGTCACGACGTCCCGGAGTTTCTGCTTCACCTCGATGGTGACGAGGCTTGGTGGCGTTGGAGCGACGAAACCGAAACGCCGGAAATGTCCTAACGCGCCAAACGGGCCACGCGACCCTTCTCGCCGGAAGCCCAGCAAGCCCCGGAAGCGGTGCACTCGACAGCGTCGAAACTGCCGGTGTCGAAACGCTTCCAGGTGCGGCCGCCGTCGGTCGACAGGTCGCTGCCGGTCGGGCCGACGGCCAGCGCCAGGTGACCCAGCCAGGCCGAGCCCGAGCGGTATTCGCCGGGAACGGTGCGGGCGACGGTCCACGTGCGGCCGCGCAGATAGGCGGCGCCGTCGGGGGCGGCGGTCGGAGTGGTGTAGTCGCCGCCCACGGCGATCGCGGCGCCGGACGGGCGTACGGCCAGGCTGTAGATGCCGGCGCTCGGGCCGCTCGGAACCGGAGTGCCGGTGACCGACCAGTGCAGGCCGCCGTCGCGGGAGGTGAAGACGCGGGCCGACGCGCCGCCGCCGGTGGCGAACATCGCCTTGCCGCCGGCCGAGACCAGGCAGGTGCCGCTGGCCGCGAACGCGAACTCGCCCTCCAGCGCCGCGGGCATGCCGGCGTTGGGCAGGACCTTCCAGCTGCGGCCGCCGTCGCGGGTGGCGAGGATGCGGAACTTGCCGTCCACCGGGTCGGACAGGGCCAGCCCATGGCGGCGGTCGAGGAACGTCATGCAGTCGTAGAAGGCGACCGGGTCCTCGTTGCGGAACGTCTCTTTCCACGTACGGCCACCGTCCGCCGTCGCGTACACGCGGGAGTCGGGGCCGTTGCCGATCGTCAGGGCGACGGCGTTGCTCGCGTCGAACGCCTGGATGTCACGGAACTCGAGCCCGGCCGCCTCGGCGGGACCGACCGAAGCCCAGCTGCGGCCGCCGTCGACGGTGCGCAGGACGGTGCCGGCCGAACCGGCGACCCAGGCGGTCTTCGCGCTGACCGGGGCGAGGCCGCGGAACCGGGCCTCGGTGCCGGTGGGGGTGAGCTGCCAACCAAGGTCACGGCCCCCGGCGTACGCGGGGGCCGGCATCAGGGAGATCAGGGCGACCGCGGCTACGGCCATCGACAACTTTCGCTGCAAGGTCATGCGGCGGAACTTACCGTGTGGGCCACGGCACGGAAACCGGAAGCGCGGCGCGCCGGAAACCCGGGGATACCACAATGTGGGACATGGAGTCTCCCGCCGTCACCGTCGCGATCACCCGCCGCGCCGACCCGTCCCGGAACGCCGAGATGATCGCCTGGGTGAACGCGGGCACCACGCTCGCCGAGGACTTCCCCGGGTTCCTGGGCACCGGCTGGGTCCGCCCCGACCAGCGCTCGCACGAGTGGCACATGCTCTACCGCTTCTCCGACGAGAAGTCGCTGCGCAACTGGGAGGAATCCCCGCAGCGGAGCTGGTGGCTGTCCTCGGCCGAGGGCTTCGTGGAGCACACGCGCACGGAACGCCGTACGGGAATCGAGGGTTGGTTCGACACCGAAGTCGTGGAGACCGCCGCCCCGAAGCCCCCACCCCGCTGGAAGCAGGCCGTAACCATCTGGCTGGGCTTCTTCCCGGTGAGCCTGCTGGCCGCGTTCACCCTGAACCACCTGCTGGTCGACCTCAACGTCGTGCTGCGCACGCTGATCAGCACCCTCTGCCTGACCCCGATCATGACCTACCTGGTGCTCCCCCAGATCACCCGTCTGCTGCAGCCCTGGCTGCGCCGGCAGTGAACCGACGGTAGGTTCCATCGATGGCAGACAGCACGGTCCGCGCACTGACCTGGAACCTGTGGTGGCGGTTCGGGCCGCACTGGGAGGAGAGGCAACCGGGCATCCGGGCGACCCTGGAGCGGTTCCGCCCCGACGTCGTCGCGCTGCAGGAGGTCTGGGGCGGCACGGACACGACCCAGGCCCACGAGCTGGCCGAGACGCTGGAGATGCACGCCGTCTTCGCGTCCCCGTCCTACCCGCCCTCCCCGCGGGACGACCTCGATCTGGGGATCGCCGTGCTGAGCCGGTGGCCGATCCTCGATCACGAGAGCCTGGTCATGCCGGCCCGTCACCGCGAGTGGGACCCGGTCGCCCTGACCGTCCGGGTCGATCACCCGGCCGGGCCGTTGCCGGTCGTGGCCGCGTGCCTCGACTACGGCGTTCCCTACACCGACGACCGCATCGCCCAGGGCACCTTCGTGGCCGACCTCGCCACCGACCCCCGCTTCGACGGCCCCTGCCCGGTGCTGCTGATGGGCGACCTCAACGCGGCCGTCGGCTCGCCCGTGCTGCGGCGCGCGACCGACGTGCTGGTCGACGCCTGGAGCGCCGGCAACGGGCCGGCCGACGCGGTCACCCTGCCCTCGACCCATCCGTCGGCGCCGCTCGAGGCCGGACCGCAGATGATCGACCAGCGCATCGACCATATCCTCTTCCGGCCCGGCCGCGAGGATCAGCACGTACGGGTGGAGGGCGTCCAGCTCGCCGGCGAGGCGGTCGGGGGCGTGTACCCCTCCGACCACCGGGCCGTCGTGGCCGACCTGCTCTGGCGCGGCTAGGACTTGTCCTGAAGCAAGCGGAGCGGGGAGAACGCCATCAGCAGCGGCGACAGCAGCATTCCGGCGGCGGTGACGAGCATTCCCGTACGGAGGTCCCACGCGCCCGCCAGATATCCGCCCAGCAGCGAGCCGAACGGCGTCATGCCCATGCCGGCGAACGTGATCGTGGCGGCCACCCGGCCCTGCATCGCGTCCGGGGTGGCGGACTGGCGGATCGCCATGACCAGCACGTTCACGAGCTGGCCGAACGCACCGAAGACCAGGTTGACCGCGACCAGGGCGGCGATCGTGAACGGCGATCCGGGTTGCAGGGCGGGCACGACCAGGAACGTGCCGTCGCCGAGCAGGGCCGCGACGATCAGCACCCGGCCGCCGTTCAGTCGGGCCGCCAGCAGGGAACCGATCAGGGCGCCGGGCCCGGTGGCGGCCAGGATCAGGCCGATCGTGGCACCCGACAGGTGCAGCTCGCGCGGCAGGAACAGCAGGTAGGCGGTCATCGTGGCGGCCAGGAAGAACTGGAACGCGGCCGAGGCCAGGCCGATCGTGCGCAGCAGCGGGTCGCGGGCCACGAAGCGGACACCCAGCCCGCTGCCGGGGCGGTGGGGCGGGACGGTTTCGCGGTGCCGGATGCGGGCCAGGAATCCGGACGAGACGGCGAAGAGCGCGGCCGCCACGGGAGCCGCGAACGGCAGGCCGCCCAGGGCCGGACCGGCCATCTGGGCCGCCGAGCGGGTGCCCTCGAGCGCGCTGTTGCCGCGGATCAGCTGGTCGCGTCGGACCAGGCGTACGAGGGAAGCCTGATAGGCCACGTCGAAGAGCACCGACAGCGCGCCGATCACGAACGCGACGGCCAGCAGCAGCGGCAGGGTGACCGCGGCGAACGCGACCACGACCAGGGCGGACGCGCGGCCGAGGTCGGCCAGGACCATCACCGTACGGGTCCGCAGGCGGTCCACCCACACGCCGGCGACCAGGGCGAGCAGCATCGGAGCCTGACCTGTGGCGCGCAGGACACCGAGTTCGCCGGCGCCGACGTCGAGGGTCAGGACGGCGAGCAGCGGCAGGACGACGAGACTGGCGTGTTCACCGAGTTGAGAAGCGGTCTGAGCGGCCCAGAGGCGGCGGAAGTCGGAGTTCTGCCAGAGGGAAGAGGGCACAGTGGTCCCTTGATCGCAGGAAGGCACACGAGGACGAAGGTCAGCGCGTGCCGATGCGACCGGGCATCCTCAGCTCCCTGTGGGGTCGGCGGGCCCTTCCAGGCCGGCCTTCTCGTCCCGCGAAGCCCACTCCAGCAGCTCCCCGAGCGAGTGGTGCTTGTCGTCGATGGTGGCGTGCAGGTCACCCAGCGTGGCGAAACGGCCGGGGACCGTACGGATCGTGAAGTCGCGCGGGTCGGCTTCGGGAATCTCTTCCCAGGTGACCGGGGTCGAGACCGTGGCCGTCGGCACTCCGCGCACAGAATAGGCGCTCGCGATCGTGTGGTCGCGCGCATTCTGGTTGTAGTCGACGAACAGCTTGGACGGGTCGCGGTCCTTGCGCCACCAGGTGGTGGTCACGTCGTCGGGCGCGCGGCGTTCCACCTCACGGGCGAAGGCCAGCGCGGCCCGGCGCACATCGGAAAAACCCCACTGCGGTTCCACCCGTACGTAGATATGGAGGCCCCGCCCCCCAGAGGTCTTCGGATAGCCGGTGATACCCAGCTCGTCCAGCACCTCGTGGGCCACCCCGGCCACCCGCCGTACGCGGTCGTAGTCGCAGTCGGGCATCGGATCGAGGTCGATGCGCCACTCGTCGGGCTTCTCGGTGTCGGCCCGGCGCGAGTTCCACGGGTGGAACTCGACCGTCGACATCTGCACCGCCCAGACGACGTCGGCCGGCTTGGTCACGCACAGCTCGTCGGCGTGCCGGTTGTAACGCGGGAACGTCACCCGGACCGTCTCGAGCCACGGCGGCGCCCCGTGCGGCACGCGCTTCTGGTGCACCTTCTCGCCGGCCAGCCCGTCGGGAAACCGGTGCAGCATGCACGGCCGCTCCCGCAGTGCCCGCACGATGCCGTCGCCCACCGACAGGTAGTAGTTGACCAGGTCGAGCTTGGTCAGACCGAGCTCGGGAAAATAGACCCGGTCGGGGTTCGACACCCGCACGGCAAGGTCACCGACCTGCACCTCGGTGGCCGGGCTCTTGCTCGAAGAGGCCATGGGCCCACCATAGCGATCAGTCGCCGGACGCGCGGGTCAGCTCCGCTCAGGGCCGGTCGCCAACTCCTTCCACCACATCGATGCTGCGCAGCACCCGCCCGGATTCGGTGGGGGCGGGCTGGTCGTCGCCGCTGACCACGTACGGCTCGTGGGAGGCCTCGGCCTCGGGTTCGATCGAGGCCTGGGCCGACCCGGACCTCGTCGTCTCCCAGCCCACGGGCAGCCCTGTTCCGGGATCGAACAGCAGGTCGCTCGTGACGCCGGCCTCGGCGAAGCGCACCACCACCAGCCGGTTCCCGTCCTGCTCGGTCTCGCCGACGCTGAGCGGCAGACGAGCCATCACCTGGTGCAGCGCGACCCGGCGGTCGACCGGCAGGAACCGGCCCGGCCAGACCACGCTCTGCAGGCCGGTCCAGATCCGCAGGTTGTCGCTCGCGTCGCGCAGATCGTTGCGCAGGAGGATGAACTGGGCCCGGATCGCCGCCGGATCGATGTACTCGCCGGCGCTGACGTCCCAGCCGCCCGGACGGGCGGGGTCGTACTCGTCCCAGCCCGACATGTTGGCGTCCGCCCCGGCCCGTGTCTCCGCGGGCACGTCGGACTCGCCGCACTGCCGATAGAGGGAGCCCAGGTCGGCCGGACGCAGCCAGCTCTCGCACGCGCGGGCGCCGGAAACGGGCCGCGTACGCATGTAGAACAGCTGCCCGTCCGCGACCGGTTGCTGAGGGACGGCTCGGGTCGCATCGCTCAGCTCGCCGATCACCCGCGTCACCGTGGCCGGGTCAGACGTGAGCCGGGTGACCGACGGCAGCGACTGCTGGCGGGGCCGCAGCATCAGAACGCCCACCCCGACCAGCACCAGCACCGCCGCGGCGGCGGTGATCGGCACCCACAACCGGCGGGCCGTGGAGCGGGGGCGCGGCGCGGGCCGGGCGGCGATCCGCGCCCACACCCGGGCCAGGGACTCGTCGGACGGCTCGGTGACACCCGGCGGCAGGTCACGCACGGCGACCAGGTCTGCATCCGTACGGCTCATCGGGTCTCCTCCTCGCTCATCGCCGCCCGCACCTTGGCCCGCGCGCGGTGCAGTGACGACTGCACCGAGCCGAGCGGGATGTCGAGGGCCGCGGCGATCTCCGCGTACTCCTGTTCGGCCACGGCGAAGAGCATCAGCACGTCCCGCTGGCGGCGGGGCAGCTTGGCCAGGACGGCCGACAGGCGCATCACCGACCGTTGCGCGTCCACCCGCCCGGCGGCCGCCTCGTCGTGCGCCTCGGCCTCGACCAGCGGCAGGCGGGTCGGCTCGCGCAGCGCCCGCACCTCGGCGCGGACGTGTCGGCGCAGAAGCCGGGTCGCGATGCCGTACAGCCAGGGCAGCAGCTCACCGCGCTGCGGGTCGAACCTGTCCCGCCGCTCGTGCGCCACCAGAAACGTCTCGGCGACCACGTCTTCCGCGAGCTGCGCGCCCACCCGACGTGTGCAGTAGCGCAGCAGCTCCCGGCCGTACCGGGAGAACATGCCGGCCAGATCGTCCGCCTCCACGACCGTCCCCGCGCCGGTCGTGGAGTCGCCGGGTCTTATCCACGCAGTCATACCTCTACTTGCTCCAGCCCGGCGTTCATGTTCCCCGCGGAGATAATCAGTGTCCGCTCACACGAGGAGATCCGGCATGCGGTACACCGTCTCGATCGAGATCGCCCGGCCGCGGGAGGAGGTGGCCCAGCTGCTCGCCGACCCGGAACACATGCCGAAATGGCTGCGGGGCCTGGTGGTGCACGAGCTACTGAGCGGCGTGCACGGGCAGCTCGGCACCAAGTCGCGGGTGGTGATGGAAATGGGGTCGCAGCAGATGGAGTGCACCGAGACCATCACCCGCCGGGAGCCCGCCGACCTGCACGAGATCCCGCCGGAAGACGTCGTTCACTTCGAACGCGAGATCGTCACCAAGGGCATGTGGAACGCCGCACGCGAGCGCCTGACCGAAGCCGGCCCGCAGGCGACGCTCTGGACCAGCGAGAACGAGTTCCGCTTCAGCAGCCTGCCGATGCGGCTGGTCGGGCTGCTGATGCCCGGCGCCTTCCGCAAGCAGTCGCTGCAGCACATGCGGGACTTCAAGGCGTTCGCCGAACACGGCCAGGACGTCCGCGAAGCAGGCTGACCTTCAAGGCTGGATGATCGAACACGCACCGTTGGCGATGTCCCGTCTGTCCTCGCGCGGGCCGGGCCGGTGGCACGATCGATTGATGCGGGTTCTCTTCGACGGGCCGGTTCCGATCGCGTACGGGCAGGTTTACGTGACCAGCTTCGACGGCTCGTACGCCATGGAAGGCCATTTCGCCGGCCAGCGGAACGGATTATGCGGCGCTGTAATACCGGGCGACTTGTTCCTGACGGTAGGCACGCGCGACGGAGACGTCCGTTTCACCGTCGAACTGCACGAGACCGAGCCGCCCGCCCCGGCCGAGGAGTGGCAGGACGTCGTCGAGGCGCCGTTCATCCTGAGGTCCGCGAGCGTCGCCCTGGTGCCGTGGGGTACGGGTGTCCTGGCCGAACTGCCACTCACCTCCGATACACCGTCATTGCCGCGTTTCCGCGTCCGCTACTGCGCGCAGAACATGGACGAGGGCAACAAGCCGTACGGCGCGTTCGACCCGGACGAGATCGCCGACGACGACTACACCTGGATGGACCAGCGCCCCGACCGCTACCTGCTGAGCTTCTGGCCGGAAAACAACGGCGACAACCCGGCAGCAGAAGCCCAGCCCGCAGGCAGTCCGCGTCCCGTCGATGCCCCGCCGGCCACAAGCTCGCCGTCACCGGACGCGATCGTGCGGCAAAGCAGCGAAACTGCCGCATACTGGCACAGCTGGGCGGCAACGCTGCCGGCCCCGCCGAGCTCGTAGGACCAAGTTAAATGATGCGGATGGGCTGCCCGGTATCGTGTCGCTGTCGACGGGAGATTGGCGATGCGATTCACGATCGACGGCGAGCCTTTCGAAATCGACCGGCATGCCGCGGCTGCCCGAATCCGCGAGATCGTTCCCGAGCCGGTTCAGACGCATTGGGTCGACGTGGACGGCGTCCGCTTCCCCATCAAGCAGGCGCTCGAGGCCGCTTTTGGCTTGCGCCGCAGCCGCTTCACCTCCCACACCGCCCGATCCGCGCTGGGTCGCCTCGGCTTCACCACCGGCACATCGGCCGGGGTTTCCAGCACCCGGACTATTCCGGGCGGCGCGCCGACAAAGGTTCCCCTTCGTTCAACAAGGGGTCAGCCGACCGCCCCGGTCAGCGCCGAGCAGGCCGGAGTTGCCTTCAGCGCGCTGGTCACGTTTCTACGTAGCGGTCCCCTCACGACCGGGGTAAGCACGTTGGAGTACCGGCTGCTGGGCGCCGGTCGTGACAGTGCAGCCGCGGTAACCGCCACCGCCGGACTGACTGAGGACCTGCTGCAGGCCGCCCTGATCGTGCGTCGCGACGTCGGCCGGGTCAGCGACGTCATCCACGCCGCCGTCATCTCGCTGGCCTTGCCGGTGATTCTCGAAGAGGGCGAGACGGTGGTCAACCGGCCGTCACTCGGCCCAGGCAACGACCCCTCCCGGCCTTACGACTTGGAGACCGATCGGCGCATCGCCGAGTTCAAGGTCGCCCTCTGGTCCGGTGGGGACATGATGCGTCGCAGAACCCTGACGGCTGATCTGGTCCATCTCGCCCTCGACGAATCGGGGCGCCGCCCCGAACTATGGGTAGCCGGCGACGAGCCGATCCGGTTCCTGCGCACCAGCGCCATGACTGTGGACAAACTGCTGTCCCGATCCTCCCAGCGCCTGCGCGACCGCTATCACGAGCGCTATGGCTCGGGTGCCATCCCGATGCGCAGCTTCACCACTGACCAAGCCGGCCACGTCTGCCTGCGGAACCTCGCCGACGTGCTACCGGTCGTCGCATCTGCGCTCCTGTAGGAGCAGGATCAAGCATTCCGTCGGCAGCCGCCACAGGCGCTGGACGGACAGTCACGCCGAGAACAGTGCACTCGGCAATCGACGATGTACTTATCCCGCGTGCTGATAGATGATCTGCCAGTTTCCGGCAAGAACCTTGAGCAGGACGGTCAGGTGCCGAGGGCCTGGATTCGTGCCGGCTCTCATGGAGGAGACAGCCTCCCACCGGCCTGTGCCGATGATCCACTCGACTTGTGACAACGAATTCAGTCCGGCACGGAGCAGCGCGGCGACGACAGCATCGCCGCCGCGTGTGACCTCGTTGTCGAGCCACAGGGCGGCCTCTTCACTGATCAAGGCAGTCAGATCACGCACCGATCGTTGCTTCAGTGCGTAGTCGTAGGCCCCGAGGAACGTACTCAACTCGTGAGCGGTTTCCGCGTTGGCGTCGATCGTCACCGGTTCGCCTCGGGCGATGGGTCGCAAAGCGATGTCACAGGATCGGTCGAAATCCTGATAGCAGGACGGGTCGTCGGAGTGGTTCACGAAGCGGGCCGGCGCCGGATAGAGGTAGCGCTGTCCGCCGAAGCTGTGAACGAAGAGGTCGTCACCGGCGGGGAGAGCATAGTAGTCGGCTGCGCCGAGCCGCCGGAGTTCGTACGCCACGACCACCTCGCCGGCGGCGAAGTCGCGCGCGGCATAGACGCCTTTTCCGGCAAGACTTCCAGGCCCCAGGGTCACGTCATTCATCCAGGGCAACCCTGACGCCTCATCGGAACGCCTTCGAGGTCGACAGGAAGCGGCTGGCCAGACCGGCTGCCGGTCGCACTCTCATGCCGCCGAGCTCAACCGTCGAGCAGGGTTCGTAAGCGCAAGGTGTCGTCGACTGTCCAGCCTGGGGGCGGGGCCAGCGCAGCCCAGCCGTCGACGGCCCCGCTCTTGTAGACGTGTCCATGACCGATCGGGGCCTTGTTGGCGAAGAGCAGATCGACCGTTGTCTGCCAGAACGTGATCACCGGGTACCAGTGCATGTCGGGGGTCACGTCGGGGCCTCGGGTGCCCTTCAGCCACTCCGGCTTGTGCCACAGCAGGCTCGGGCTCCACCACACCACCGGGTCGGAGGAGTTCTGCATGTAGACGACCTTGCGCGGCGGGCCGGGCAGGTCGCGTAGCTCGTGGGACTCCGAGGAGAACTCGACCGGCAGCCCGGGGTACGACGGGTCCCAGACCGGCGAACCCGGCTCCCGGCCGGCGGTCAGCTCCCGGTGTACGGGGTTGGCGAACGTCGGGCCCTCGAGCAGGATGCCGTCGGCGCCCTCGACCATGGCCGCCGCGGTGCCGAAGGTCTTCTCGGTTCCGTACGTGCCCAGGCTCTCCCCGAAGATCAGCAGCTTGGGACGGTCCGTGGCCGGCATCGCGGCCCACCGGGAACGGACGGCGGTGATCAGGGCCGCGGCGGCGTCGACCACCTTGGAGCGGTCGACCGCGAACGAGATCCAGCTGGGCAGGTAGCTGTACTGCATCGAGACGAGCGCGGTGTCTCCGCCGTACATGTACTCCAGCGAACTCGGCACGTCGTTGTCGACCCAGCCGGTGCCGGTGGGGGTGAACACCGCGATCACCGAGCGGTCCCAGGCGTGCGTACGGTCCATCTCGCGCACCACCAGCGCGGCGCGTTCCTCGGGCGAGCCCGCCGACGAGAGGCCGGCATAGATGCGGATCGGGTCCACCGCCGTGCGGCCCGCGAACGCGCTCAGGTCGTTCACGGCCGGGGCCTTGGTCACGAAGTTGCGGCCCTGGCGGCCCAGCGAGTCCCACGTGACGAGCGAGCTGCCGCTGCCGCTGCGCAGGGCGGACGCGGGTGGCACGACGCCGCTGCCGGTGCCGCTGTCGGTGATCGCGGCCGAGCGGTCGGCGCTGGTGTAGAGGTTGCCGACCAGCAGGCCGTCGAAGGCGGTGTAGCTGAGGACCGTGACCACGACGAAGCCGGCGCAGTAGGCGGCCGACTCGGGCACCAGGCGGCCGAAGAGGCGGGCGAACCCGTGCGCGGCCAGGCGCAGGCAACGGGCCAGCAGCAGCAGGACGCCGAAGGTCAGCAGGCTGATGCCGACCGTACGCATCAGGTCGTACTCCTGCTGCGGCGGCATCCCCAGGCGCAGGCGCAGTTCGCGCTGCCAGCGGGTGCCCAGCCAGAGGAACAGCAGGATCAGCGGGGGGACCAGAACGAAGAGCACGCGCCAGGCGATCCGTTCGGCCCGGCGCGGCGGCCACCACCGCAGCCGCACCATCGCCCCGATGGCTGTGCCTCCGGCGTACCCGAAAGAGGCGGTCAGCCCGGCCACCACACCTTGGAGAAACCAGGGCCTCGGCAGCAGGGACGGCGTGTAGGTGAGGCAGTAGAAGACGGCGCACAGGCCGAACCCGGTCACGCTGAGACCGCAGCGCACGACCTTGCGCCGGGGCACGACGGTCGGGGCGCTGACCACCTCGGCCACGCGCCGCTGGGCGGGTATCAGGGGAGCCGCGATCAGTTTGCGCATCGGCTCCCCCTGCTCTCGTCACGGCCGTCGATATGCGTGACCCCAGCGCCACCGGCGGTTACGTTGACCCGATGGCAGGATCTTCCGTTCGCTCCCGGGCCGCAAGCGCGTTCGAGGCCCTGCTTCCATCTTTGACCGCCGACGCCACCGATCGACTGGGCCGTTCGGAGGCACTTGCCTTCCTTGCCCGATTCGAGACGTCGTTACTCGACATCTACGAACCGCTGGAGGTCGTCTATGGCCCGGTGCCGCTGAACGACCTGGTGAGAAGCGCTCTGGACGCGGCCGTGGAACGCCCGGACGACCTGCGCGAGCTCGACCGCCGGCGGGAGATCGATCCGCGCTGGTATCAGCGGGCGCGACAGGTCGGCTACGTCTGCTACGCCGACCGGTTTGCCGGGTCCCTTCACGCGGTAGCCGACAACTTGGACTATCTGGACGAGTTGGGCGTCACCTATCTCCACCTGATGCCGCTGCTCGAACCGCGGCCCGGCGAGAACGACGGCGGGTACGCGGTGATGAACTACCGCGCGGTCGACCCCCGGCTGGGCACGATGGACGACCTGAGCACGCTGGCCGGCCGGCTGCACGAGCGGAACATGAGCCTCTGCGTCGACCTGGTGCTGAACCACACCGCCCAGGAACACCCGTGGGCCGAGGCGTGGTGGGCCGGTGATCCGGCGTACGCGGACTTCTACATGTCCTTCCCCGACCGGGAGATGCCCGACGCGTACGAGCGGACGATCGTGCCGGTCTTCCCCGACCGCGCACCCGGCTCGTTCACGCGGTTCGACGACGCCGACGGCGAGCGGTGGGTCTGGACCACGTTCTGGAGCTATCAGTGGGACCTCAACTGGGCCAGCCCGAACGTCTTCCGGGCCATGCTCGAGACGATCCTGTGGCTGGCCAACCGGGGTGTCGACGTGTTCCGGCTGGACGCCGTGCCGTTCCTGTGGAAGCGGCTCGGCACGACCTGCCTCAACGAGCCCGAGGTGCACCGGATCGTGCAGGCACTCAAGGCGCTGACCCGGGTCGCCGCGCCCGGCGTGATCTTCAAGGCCGAGGCGATCGTGGCCCCGGACGACCTCGTGCCCTATCTCGGCGGCCACGACCGCTACCGGCCCGAGTGCGAGCTGGCCTATCACAACCAGCTCATGGTGATGCTGTGGAGCAGCCTCGCGACCAAGGACGCCCGGCTGATGACCCAGTCGCTGGCGCGGATGAAGCCGATCCCGGCCGAGGCGACGTGGGTGAGCTACGTACGCGGGCACGACGACATCGGCTGGGCGATCAGTGCCGAGGACGCGGCCGCGGTCGGCTGGGACTGGTGGAACCACCGCAACTTTCTCAACGCGTTCTTCTCGGGGCGATTCACCGGCTCGTACGCGCAAGGGGCTCTTTTCCAGGAGAATCCGGACACCGGTGATGCCCGCATCTCGGGATCGGCCGCCTCGCTCTGTGGGATCACGGACGACCCGGCGAGCTGGCCCACCGGCGTACGGCGTCTGCTCCTGCTGCATTCCGTGGCTTTCGCGTACGGGGGCATCCCGCTGATCTACATGGGCGACGAGCTCGGGATGCGCAACGACCTCTCGTACCTCGACGACGAGGCCCGGCGCGACGACAACCGGTGGATGCACCGGCCGCGCATGGACTGGGACGCCGCGGCCCGCCGGCACGACCCGGCGACGCTGGAGGGACGGGTCTACGCCGGGCTGCGCGAACTGATCGCCGCCCGCAAGGACCTGCTGGCCCTGCGCGGTGGCGGCGAGACCGCGACCGTCGGCGTCGACAACGGGCACGTGTTCGCGTGGCGCCGTCGTCACCCGCGCAGCGGCACGTTCGTCGGGCTGGCCAACTTCAGCGAGCAGCCGCAGACGGTGGAGGCGGCCGCGATCGGGCACTACGGCTGGCTGGAGACCGCACTCAGCAGCGACGGCCCTCTCGTCGTACGGGAAGGTCGTGCCCATCTGCCCGGTTTGGGGTTCGTCTGGCTGATCGAGCGCTGAGTTTCGTTACAGTCCGGCCCCGCCCTGCCGATCTCAACCGGCGAGGAGGGGCGAATTCATGCGGCTGCGCAACTGGATCGCTGTGGTGGTCGGCGTCGTGTTGCTGGCGGCCGCGGGTGGGATCGGTTTCTGGGTCAACCGTTCGGGGCTCAAGGCCGCCGACGATGTGCACAAGGCCGACTCCCGGGCGCTGGCGGTGAACAACGGCACCCTGGTCGGGCAGCTCCAGATGCTCTCCGCGGCCGAGCTGGGCGAGTTCCTCAACGAGAACCCCCTGCACCTGGGCCGCGGCAACGCCTCCGACCGGGCCCTGCTGACCGCGTTCGCCGCCAAGAGCAGCACTTTCGCGTACGGGGCGATGCTCGTCGGACTGGACGGCAAGGTGATCAACAGCTCTCGTACGACCGGACTGCCCGCCGCCGGCAACACCGGTTGGAAGCCCCTGTTCGCCTCGTTCCAGTCCGGTCAGAAGGCCGGCTTCTCCTCGATCATGGCCGTCGACGGCACCTACCTCGAGGCCGTCGGCGTGCCGGTGATGGTCGGCGGCAGCCCGGCCGCGATCCTGGTCGGCCTCAACAACGTGGCCACCACCGCGCTGCAGCAGTACACCGTGACGCTCAGCTCCGCCGTGCACCTGACCGCGGTCGCGGACAGCACCGGCACGATCGCCGCCACCAACCAGGAGAAGCTGCTCGGCACCCAGCTCGACCCGGCCGTGCGGCGGGCCATCGCCGAGACCGACGAGGAGTTCGTCGAGTACACCACCGTGGCCGGCACCGACATGATCGCGATCGTGGTCCGCGGCCTGCCCGGCGGCTGGTCCTACGCCCGGATCCAGACGAAGAAGTCGTTCGACGGCGCCGTGCACACCAAGAGCCAGACGCTGAACATGACGCTCGGCGCGATGCTGCTCATCGGCGTCCTCGCCATGGGTGTGCTCGGCTACCGCACCCAGATCCAGCGCCGCCGGGCCGACGAGCGTTTCCAGGCCCTGTTCCAGCACGCGCCCGACCTGGTGTCGGTGCTCAACGCCGACGGCCGGATCGAATACTCCAGCCCCAGCGCGTCCGCGGTGCTCGGCTTCGAGGAGGGCCGGTTGGTCGGCAGCAGCGTCTTCGACATCGTGCACCCCGACCACCGCGACTACATGCGCGAACAGTTCACGCTGCTGGTCTCGCGGCGCGACGCCGTGCTGCGCCTGCAGTGCCAGGTGCGCAGCGGCACCGGCGACTACCGGTGGTTCGAGTTCACCGCCTCCAACCAGATGCACAACCCGTCGCTGCACGGCGTGGTCATCAACGCCCGCGACATCAGTGAGAACCGGGCCTTCCAGGAGCGGCTGGCCCACGAGGCCCAGCACGACGCGCTCACCGGCCTGCCCAACCGCCGCCGCATGCAGGACGCGCTGGGCTCGTCGCTGCGGGCCGAGCCGGTCGCCGTGCTCTTCGTCGACCTCGACGGGTTCAAGCCGGTCAACGACGTGCACGGCCACGAGGCCGGCGACGAACTGCTGCGCCAGGTGGCCGAGCGGCTGTCGGCCTGCGTCCGCGAGCGCGACGTGCTGGCCCGGGTCGGCGGCGACGAGTTCGTGGTGCTCATGCCGGGTGTCATGTCGCCCGCCGACACCGAGGCGATGACCGGGCGCATCCGGCACGCCCTGTCCCTGCCGTTCCTCATCGGCGGCCACCAGGTGCAGATCGGCGCCAGCGTCGGCGTGCACCACGCGCCCGGCGCCACCGACCCGGACGAGGCGCTGCGAGCAGCCGATCACGCGATGTACGCCGTCAAGAAGTCCCGCCAGGGTCAGCCGCAGCCGAGGGCGGGGAGACACCGCGCGGCCGAGTGAGAGGGCACACTAGGGGCCTGACCCCACCTTCGACAGGAACGGGCGGTGCCGGCGGTGTCCAAGATTCTCTCGCGTCGTGATCTCGACTTCATGCTCTACGAGTGGCTCGACGTCGAGGCGCTGACCAGCCGTGAGAGGTTCGCTGAGCACTCCCGCGACACGTTCGACGCGTTCCTCGACGTGTCGGCCCAGATCGCCGAGCGTGACTTCGCACCGCACAACCGGCGCTCCGACCTCGAGGAGCCCACCTTCGACGGCTCCCGGGTGTCGGTGATCCCCGAGGTCGCCGCGGCGCTCAAGGTCTTCAACGAGACCGGGCTGCTCAGCGCCACCATGGACGACGCGGTCGGCGGCCTCCAGCTGCCCCACGTCGTGGCCCGGGCCTGCTTCGTCTGGTTCCAGGCGGCCAACCTCGCCACCTCGTCATACTCGCTGCTCACGGCGGGCAACGCGAGCCTGCTCCTGACGTACGGGTCCTCCTCGCAGATCGAGCGTTTTGTCCGGCCGATGCTGGAGGGCCGCTTCACCGGCACGATGTGCCTGTCCGAGCCGCAGGCGGGATCGTCGCTGGCCGACGTGCTGACTCGCGCGGTGCCGGCCGGGGACGGGACATACCGGGTCACCGGCTCCAAGATGTGGATCTCGGGCGGCGACCACGAGCTCACCGAGTCGATCGTGCACCTGGTGCTGGCCCGGGCCGCCGGCGCGCCGGCCGGGGTCAAGGGGCTGTCGCTGTTCATCGTGCCCAAGCACCACATCGAGGCCGACGGCACGGTCGGCGACCGCAACGGGGTGAGCCTGGCTGGGCTCAACCACAAGATGGGCTACCGCGGCACGACCAACGCCGTGCTCTCCTTCGACGACGCCACCGGCTATCTGGTGGGCGAGGAGGGCAAGGGCCTGGCCTACATGTTCCACATGATGAACGAGGCCCGGATCGGGGTCGGCTCGGGCGCGGTGGCGCTGGGTTACACGGGTTATCTGCACGCGCTCGACTACGCCCGCGAGCGCGCCCAGGGGCGACCGGTGGCCGACAAGGATCCGGCGGCGCCGGCCGTGCCCATCGTGCGCCACCCCGACGTACGCCGCATGCTGCTCGCCTCGAAGGCGTACGTGGAAGGGGGTCTGGCCCTGGTCCTCTATGCGTCGAAGCTGCTGGACGAGCCCTCCGAGGACAACGACCTGCTGCTCGACGTGCTGACGCCGATCGTGAAGGCGTGGCCGTCGCAGTGGTGCCGGCTGGCCAACGACCACGCGATCCAGGTGCACGGCGGTTACGGCTACACCCGCGAATACCCGGTCGAGCAGTTCTACCGCGACAACCGGCTCAACTCGATCCACGAGGGCACCGACGGCATCCAGGGCCTCGACCTGCTCGGCCGCAAGGTCGTCATGCGCGGCGGCGCCGGTCTGCAGCTGCTGATCGGCCGCATCGTGACGACCGCGCTGGCCGCCCCGGCCGAGCTGGGCCAGCCGGTGATCGCCCTGAGCGACCGCCTGGCCACGACGACCCGCAAGCTGTGGGCGGCCGGCGACCCGACGACGGCCCTGGCCAACTCCACGGCCTACCTGGAGGCCACCGGCCACCTCGTGATCGCTTGGTTGTGGCTGTCCCAGCTAAACGCCGCGGGCGACAAGGAGGGCGCCTTCTACGACGGCAAACGGCTGGCGGCGCGCTATTTCATCACCCACGAGCTGCCCCGGATCGGGCCGCTGCTCGACCTGCTCGACTCCGGAGACACGCTGCTGGCCGACATGGACGACGCGGTCCTCGGCTAGGTCAGTCCGGCAGCGGCTCGCCGTATTTCGTCAGCGCGGTCCGGAGCTCTTCGGGCCATTCGTCGATCGGGTCGTCCAGGTATCGGTCTCGCTCCGCCAGCAGGTGGGAGCGCAGGCGGGGGATCCAGGCTGGTGGCGGCGAGAGCCCACCGCGCCTCGCTGACCAGGCCCGGGTCGGACGGGTCGGACGGCGTCTCCAGGATGTCGAGCAGCGGCTGCATCGCCCGGGGGTCACCTCGGGTGGCCAGGCCGTGCACGGCCTCGATGCGGGTGTCGGGGTCGTCGTCGTCGAGGCGGTCGGCGAGCGCGCGGCGTAGCCGGGGGACGTCTTCGTCGGTGTGGCGCGCGAGGCCGAACGTGGCCCAGTCGCGGACCTGGGCATCGTCGTCGGCGGAGAGCTTGATGAGGACGTCGAGGGCGACGGTTATGGGACATCGGAGCAGGCCGAAGACGATGCCGAAGCGGACCTGGGCGTCCGGGTGGGCGCGCAGGTTGACCAGGGACGCCAGGCTGCGCTCATCGCCGATGTGCCCGAACCCGGTGGTGAGCGACGAGAGCACGCCCGGATCGCGTTCGTTCTGCACCATCGTGAGGAGAAGGGCCAGCGACTCCTCGCGGAACGGGCCGTCGATCGCGGACCGGCCCGGCGCCGAGCCGAGCTGGCTGAGCACGTCAGCGGCCAGCATGCGGTGCGTGGGCTCGGGGTGGCCGGACCAGCGGGTGGCCTGCTCGAGGGCCTCGATCCCGCCGTGGACGTGCAGATGCGAGATCAGCTCCCAACGGCGGTTGTCGTCGCCCATGGAGCCGGCCCGAAGCGCCTCGTCGAAGGCTTCGATCACGCTGATCTCCGACGCCGGCACAGCAACAATCGTGTCCGGCCCGTCTCGCGCCGGCAACCGATTTCGTGACCGCCGCTACGGGGTCTGTTGTGGGGCTGATCGCTGCTTCGGCGAACGATGGTGGCCGAGCGTGCTGACCTCGGAGCCTCGGGCCTGCACGGCCAGCATCAGACAGGAACGGATGGTGTCGCCGTCCACCGCCACGGCGCAGAGGCCGCAGGTGCCGTCCGGGCACGCGACCCGGCAGTGGGAAGCGCCGCACTCCCTTCCCAGCACGTCGGCGAGGACGCGGTTGGTTTCGACATCGAGATCGTGACGCGTTCCGTCCACGGTCAGCGTCACTCGCATCGGCCGGCTCTTTCCCGGGCGTGACGGAGCGCGCGGCCGGCCAGGACCTGGAAGGCGCGCCGCTGTTTCGGCTGGTTGGCGTCGTCATCGAGCAGACGGACGTCCTGCTGAGCCGCGGTCTCCGCGGTCACGGCGATGGCGGTGTCGGAAAATGTGGTCCCCAGCAGCGCGCTTTCGGCGGCACCGGCCCGCACCGGGTACGGCCCCGAGTTCACCAGGCAGATCGCCGCCGAGCTGACCACGCCGTCGGTCACCGTGACCGCCGCCATCGCCGCCGCGTGCGGGAAGATCGACGTACGCCGGTCCTCCGCATAGCCGATGCCGGTCCCGGCGGGCAACACGGGTAGTTGCGCCTCGACCAGCAGTTCTTCGGGCCGGCGGGCGGTGGTGAACGGGGCGGTGAAAAAGTCTTCCGCCGGAACAGTCCGACGCCCGTCCGGGCCGTGCAGCACCAGACGTGCCCCGAGGGTCACCGCTACCGCCGGCCACTCGGCCGCCGGGTGCGCATACGCGAGACTGCCGAGCATCGTCCCTCGGGCCCGGATGGGTGGATGCCCGATGTGGCGCACCACGACCCGCAGCAACTCACCGAGCGGTCCGCCGATCGTGTCGGACTCGAACGTGCGGTGCCGGATCAACGCTCCGACGTGCAGGTATCCGTCCGTCTCGGTCAGAGTGCCGAGTCCGTCAACCCGGTTGATGTCCACCAGCCGGCACGGCGGCGCGCCGGGGCGCGTCACCGCCGGGATCAGGCTCTGGCCGCCGGCCAGCACAGACGTCCGGCCATCGGCCAGCACGGCGATGACCTCGCCGATGCTTCTCGCATCAATGTATTCAACGGTTGCCGTCTTCATCGCATCGCTCCTCCCGAACGCGGGGGTGCATCGACCAAAACCACCGGTTGAAACCTGAGAACTCTATCGAGGACAGGGTTTCACCGGAACGGTGATTCATCGACGGAAGGATGTGGATCTGGGCGGGGCGCCGCAGAAGCGGACCGCCGTAACCGGACGCTAGGCAGTGGTGCCGCGGACCCACGGGAGGGCCAGGCGCTCGATCCAGACGATCGCGTAGTACAGGATGATGCTGACGATCGCCATCAAGGTCAGGGCCGCGAACGCGGTGGCGGTGTCGCCCTGGCCTGCGGTCTGGACGATGATCGTGCCCAGGCCCTCGTCGACGCTGCCGGACTGCATCTCGCCCACCGCTACGCCGATGACGGCCAACGGCATCGCCAGCTTCAGGCCGACGAAGATCTGGGGCAGGGCGGCCGGGACCCGTACGCGCAGGAAGGTCTGGACCCGGGTGGCGTCGAGCGAGCGCGCCAGCTCCGCCAGGTCGGCCGGTGTGCTGGTCAGGCCGGTCGCGGTGGAGAGCACGATCGGGAAGAAGCACAGCAGAAAGGCCATGGCCAGGACGGGCTTGGTGCCGAAACCGAACCAGGCGATCATCAGCGGGGCGATCGCGACCTTGGGGACGGCGTTGAGGGCGACCAGCAGCGGGCCGAACGCGCGCTCGAACGGCTTCCAGGCGGCGATCGCCGTGCCCAGGGCGACGCCGATGACGATCGACAGGCCGAACCCGATCAGCGTGACCCGGACGGTGTCCCAGGTGGTGCTGAGCAGCAGGTCGGGGTAGGTGCCGAAGCTCTCGGCGACCCCGACCGGTGACGGCAGGATGATCGACTGGATGTCGAAGATCTCGACGACCGCCCACCAGACCGCCACGGTCAGGACGATGCCGAACACCGGCCAGGCCACCACGCCGGGAGAGAACCGCCGCGCCGGGCGGGTGGGGCGGGCCACTGCGGCCTCCGTCGGGGGTGTCAGGGTGTCGTGCACCGGTGCTCCTCAAGGGGCACGCCGTTGCCGGCGTGCCCCTGCTCGCTGAAGAACGATCAGGCCTTGGGGGTCAGATCGAAGTTGATGACCTGCTCGGGCTTGAGGCCCGGGTCGATCTGGCCGGAGCCCTGCAGGATGGCGATGGACCGCGCGACCCGCTCGGCGTCGAGCGCGCCGACCGGGATGCCGGCCGCGGCCGACTTCACGTACGGGCCCATCAGCTGCAGCTCGGCCGCGACGCCCTCGGGCTTGGCCGTCTGGACGTACTTGGCCATGATCGTGCCGGCCTCGGTCGGGTTCTCGATGGAGTCCGAGAGGCCCCTGAGCAGCGCCTCGGTGAACTTCTTGACCTTCTCGGGGTTGTCCGTCGCGTACTTGGTCGACGTGATCAGCACGTTGCCGTAGAGGTCCTGCAGGTAGTCGCTGTAGGGCAGCACGACGGCGTTCTTCTTGGCGACCGTCTCGACGGTCGGCTTGCCCACCACGAACTGGCCGATGCTGGGGACCTTGCCCGACGCGAGCGTGCCGATCAGGGTCTGGGCCTGCCCGTTCTGGAAGGTGACCTTCTTGTCGTCGATGTTCGCCAGCTTGGCGTACGTCGGGAAGAGCGTGCGCACCACCGAGCCGGGTGCGTCCATGATGGTCTTGCCCTCGAGGTCCTTGGGCGAGTTGATGCCGTTGCCCTCGAGCGAGATGATCGCCGACATCGTGCGCTGCTGGATCGCCGCCACCGCGGTGAAACCGGTGGTCTTGTCCTTGCCGCCGGCCGCGATGAGGCCACCGGTGAGGTCGATCGGCGTGAACTGGGCGGTGCCCGACACGATGTTCTTGATGCCCTCGCCGGAGCCGGCGCCGGGCTTGATCTCGACGTCGAAACCGGCGTCCTTGAAGTAGCCCTTCTCGAGGGCGACGTACGCGTAGGAGTCGCGTCCGAACGTGCCGAACGAGGTCAGGTAAGTGATCTTCTCGAGCGACGCGCCGGAGCCACCGTCGCCGTCAGCCGAGTCGTCGCTGCACCCGGCGGCCGCGCTCATGGTGAGGGCGAGCGCACCGGCGACAACGGAACGAACGAGGGTCCTTCTCTGCACCGTGATCCTTCCAGCAGGGCATCGAGGCAAATGGCGCGCCGAGGCCTAAGGGGTCGAACGTGGGACAGGGGTGCCCCGACCGGGGATCGTAGGGCAAACTGGCACATGCATCGATGACAAGTTCGTCTCAAACCCCGAAGTAGACGTATCTCTCACGATGGATCATGATGAGCCGCTATGCGTCCGAACAGCGTCTATTGGGGTCGATGATGCGCGTCTGTCTGTTCATCGAGCCCCACCGGGGTGCCTCTTATGACACCCAGCTGAGGTTCGCCCGGCATGCCGAAGACGCTGGTTACGAGGGACTTCTCCGCGCCGATCACTATCGGGCACTGACCCCTGACCCGGGGTTGCCGGGCCCGACCGACGCCTGGGTGGCGCTGGCCGGACTGGCCCGCGAGACGAAAACGCTGCGGATCGGCACGATGGTGAACTCCGCCACATTCCGTCTTCCGGGTCCACTTTCGATCATCGTGGCGCAGGTCGACCAGATGAGCGGCGGCCGGGTCGAGCTCGGCATGGGCGCGGGCTGGGTCGAGCGCGAACACACCGCGTACGGGATCCCGTTCCCCCCGGTCGGCGAGCGTTTCGACCGGCTCGAGGAGCAGCTCGAGATCCTCACCGGTCTGTGGGGAACGGCCGACGGCGAGACCTACTCGTTCGACGGCAAGCATTACCAGCTGATGGACGCCCACGCGCTGCCCCGGCCCGTGCAGCGGCCGCATCCGCCGATCATCGTCGGGGGCAAGGGCCCACGCCGTACGCCGGAGCTCGCAGCCCGCTACGCCGACGAGTTCAACATGCCGTTCAAGACGGTGGCCGAGACCGCCGCGGCGTTCGATCGTGTGCGCGAGGCGTCGGCGAACGTGGACCGCGCGGAACCGCTGACCCTGTCGGCCGGCATCGTGGTGGCGCTGGGCCGTACGGATGCCGAGGCCGAGCGCCGGGCCGCTCCCCTGCACGTCAAGAGCGCGCTGCCGCCGGAAGACCCGGTAGTCGGCTCCCCGGCCCGGCTGGTCGAGCGGATCCACGAGATGCGCGAGATCGGCGCCACCCGGGTCCACCTGCGGATCATCGAGATGGAAGACCTCGACCACATCGACCTGATCGCGTCCGAGGTCCTGCCGCATCTGTAAGAGCCGTCAGCTGTCCAGATAGGCGAGCACGGCCAGCACACGGCGGTTGTCGTCCTCCGAAGGCGGCAACCCGAGCTTCGTGAAGATGTTGTTGATGTGCTTGCTGACGGCCTTCTCGGTGACGTAGAGCTTGGCCGCGATCGCCGCGTTGGAGCGCCCCGACGCCATCTCGCCCAGCACCTCACGCTCGCGGGTGGTGAGCACGTCGACCGGCCGGGAACGGTCGAGCAGCCGGGCCACCACCTCGGGGTCCATGACCGTGCCGCCGCCGGCCACCTGCTGCACCGCGTCGATGAACTGGGCCACGTCGGAGACCCTGTCCTTGAGCAGGTAGCCCACCGCGCCGCGCCGGTCGGAGAGCAGCTCGCGGGCATAGAGCGGTTCGACGTGCTGCGAGAGCACCAGGATGGGCAGGCCGGGGACCTCACGGCGTACGGAAATGGCCGCTTGAAGCCCCTCGTCGGTGAACGTGGGTGGCAGGCGCACGTCGAGCACGGCCACGTCGGGCTTGCAGTCAAGCAGCGTGGGCAGCACGTCGGGCCCGCGGTCGACCACCGAGACGACCTCGAAGTCGAACGCCTCCAGGATCCGGGTCAGTCCGTCCCGGAGGAGAGCATGGTCCTCGGCGATGACGACGCGCACGGCAGCTCCATGGTCACGATGGTCGGTCCGCCCGGCGGGCTGGACAGGGTCATCGTGCCATCGAAGGCGGCGAGGCGGCGTTCCATTCCGGCCAGGCCCGTGCCGTTCGTCTTGTCGGCGCCCCCGTGGCCGTCGTCGCCGACTTCGAGGCGCAGCAGGTCGCCCTCGCGGTGCATGCTCACGTAGGCGAAGGTGGCGGCGCTGTGACGCTGCACGTTGGCCAGGGCTTCGGCGACCGCGAAGTAGGCGGCCGATTCCACCGGTGTCTCGAGCCGGCCGGTGACGTCGGAGTCCACTGTGGTGGGGATCACCGAGGTCAGCGCGAGCGCCCGCACGGCGCCGTCGAGGCCACGCTCGGCCAGCACGGGCGGGTGAATTCCGCGTACGAGGTGGCGCAGCTCGACCAGCGCGGTGGAGCTGTTCTCGCGCGCCTCGGCCAGCAGCTTGCGGGCGGTCTGCGGGTCGCGGTCGACCAGTTCCTCGGCGAGCCCGATGGCCATGCCCAGCGACACCAGCCGGGCCTGGGCGCCGTCGTGCAGGTCGCGTTCGATGCGGCGCAGCTCGGCGGCCTGGGCGTCGACCGTGTCGGCCCGGGTGACGGTGAGCTGGGTGACCCGCAGGCGCAGCTCGGCGGCGCGGGTGGGGGCCAGGAACAGCTTGGCGAACAGCCCGTCGACGCGGCGCAGCCAGGGCGCGACGACCATGCCCAGCGCGAGGAAGGCCAGGCCCTGGGGCAGCGAGAGGAAACCCTCGCCGACGCTCTCGATGGGCCAGTTGACGCCGTAGCCGTACCAGTCGGTGCCGAGGTAGAGCCAGAGCGGCAGCAGCACGATGCCCTGCACGCCGTAGAGCGGGATCGCGATGGTGAGGATCCCGAGCACGAGCCCGCCGACCGCCCCGGGCAGCAGCCACGCGAAGTCACGCCAGGTGGCCGGGTCGGTGACGATCCACCGGTAGCGCTTCCACCCGACCGGGCCCACACCCGCGGGCAACGGCCGGTAGGGCCGCGTGATCGTCACGCCGTGCCAGCCGGCGACGCGGCGGGCCAGGTCGGCCTTCAGGCGGATCAGCGCGGTCACCCCGGGCAGCGCGACCAGCCCGATGCCGAGCACCGGGGTGAGCGCCAGCGACACCACGAACAGGGCGAAGAGCGGGATGTTCAGGATCGCGAGCACGATCGAGAGCGCCCCGGCCGCCACTGATCGCAGCCCGTCACGAATCCAGTCTCTCGTCTCCACGCTTCTCATCCTGACCCACCGGCGCCGCCAACTCAGTAGTGCTAGCCCTACCAACCGGAGGGGTTCCTGCACTCCTGACCTTGAGGGTGGCCGCAGGGTCTGATTTGTGGCATGACGACGATGGCAGAACGGCCGCGCACGACGGCCGGAAGCGACTTCGCGGAGCTGGGCCGGCGGATCAACGCGGCGGGTCTGCTGCGCCGGCGGCCCGGGTACTACGTCCTGCGGCTCGGCCTGGTCGCGGGCGCGCTGATCGGCGGCTGGGCGACGTTCTTCGCGATCGGCGCCTCGTGGTGGACGCTGGCCGTGGCCGCGTTCCTGGCCGTGGTGTTCGCGCAGACGGCGCTGGTCGCGCACGACCTGGCACACCGGCAGGTGTTCCGCACCAACAAGCCGAGCGCCCGGGCCGGGCTGATCGCGGGCAACCTGGCGATCGGCATGTCGTACGGCTATTGGATGGACAAGCACACCAAGCACCACGCCAACCCGAACCATGACGATCTGGACCCGGACGTCGGGCCGGGCGTGCTGGTGTGGTCGCGGGAGGCGGCCCGGGGCAAGGGGTTCCTGACCCGCTACCAGGCGTACTTCTTCTTCCCGCTGCTCACCCTGCTCGGGTTGTCACTCAAGCGGGACAGCCTCCGCTGGATCAACGAGAAGAAGAAGCCGCTGGAGGCCGCGCTGATCGGCGTGCACCTCATCGGCTACGTCGCCGCGCTGGTCCTCGTGCTGAGCCCGCTGCAGGCGCTGGCCTTCCTCGTGGTGCACCAGGCGATCTTCGGGGTCTATCTGGGCATGACGTTCGCGCCCAACCACAAGGGCATGCCGCACCCCGACGGCAGCGAGGACTTTCTGCGCAAGCAGGTGCTGACCTCGCGCAACGTGCACGGCGGGCGATTTGTCGACGCGGCGCTGGGCGGGCTCAACTACCAGATCGAGCACCACCTGTTCCCGGCCATGCCGACCCCGAACCTGCCCAAGGCCCAGCCGATCGTGCAGCGGTACTGCGCGGAGATCGGGGTCCCGTACGAGATGACGAGTCTCACCGATTCGTACCGGCAGGCCCTGGCCCACCTGCACGACGTCGGCGCCGACCTCCGCGCGTCGTCCAGGAGCTAACGCGGGATGTTGCGCAGGTTGGTTCGCGCCAGGTGCAGCATCTGACCGACGCCGCCGGACATGACCGACCGTCCGGCGGCGAGCGCGAATCCGGCCGCCTCCTCCTTGGTGATGTGCGGCGGGATCTCCAGCGCGTCCGGGTCGGTGACCACGTCGAGCAGCGCCGGTCCGTCGTGGTCGAGCACGTCCCGCAGGGCACCCCGTACGTCGGTGGGCTTCTCCACCCGTACGGCGTGCAGCCCGGCCGCCCGCGCGATGGCCGCGAAGTCGACGTGGTCGTGGTCGGTCTCGTACGGCGGATCGCCCGCCACCAGCATCTCCAGGCGCACCATGCCGAGGCTGGAGTTGTTGAACACGACCACCTTGACCGGCAGGTTGTGCAGCTTGGCGGTGAGCAGCTCCCCGAGCAGCATGGCGAGCCCGCCGTCGCCGCTCATCGAGATCACCTGGCGGGACGGGTCGACCTTGGCGGCACCGAGTGCGTGCGGCAGCGCGTTGGCCATGGTCCCGTGCACGAACGAGCCCAGCACGCGGCGCCGGCCGTTGGGCGTGATGTAGCGCGCGGCCCAGCTCGTGCACATGCCGGTGTCGGCGGTGAACACGGCGTCCTCGGCGGCCTCCTCGTCCAGGATCGAGGCCACGTACTCGGGGTGGATCGGCACCAGATCTTCGACCTTTTCCGTGTACGCCCCCACGACGCGCTCGAGCTCATCCACGTGCTTCCCGAGCATCTTGTGGAGGAACTTGTGATCCTTGCGCTCCAGCCGGGGGATCAGGGCCCGCAGCGTGGCTCCGACGTCTCCGGCCACGCCCAGGTCGAGGGCGGTGCGGCGGCCCAGCCGGGACGGGTCGAGGTCGATCTGGACGGTGTTCTTCTGGGGCAGGAACTGCCGGTACGGAAAGTCGGTGCCGAGCAGCAGGAGCAGGTCGGCCTCGTGGGTCGCCTGGTAGCAGGCGCCATAGCCGAGCAGACCCGACATGCCCACGTCGTACGGGTTGTCGTACTGCAACGCCTCCTTGCCGCGCAGCGAGTGCCCGATCGGGGCGCCCACCAGCTCGGCCAGCTCCAGCAGCTCGGCCCGGGCCCCGGCGGCGCCGATCCCCCCGAAGATCGCCACCGTGCCGGCCGCGTTGATCCGCTCGGCCAGCTCCGCGATCACGTCGTCGGGCGGCGTGCCCAGCACCGGCCCGGCCACCGGGCTTCCGGTGCCGGTGTCGTTGGTCGCGTCGGCCTCGAGCACGTCGCCCGGCAGCACCAGCACGGCCGCCCCGCGCAGGCCGACCGCCTGCTGGATGCCGATCCGGGCCATCCGCGGCATCTGCTCGGGTGACGAGACCAGCTCGGTCCAGTGGCTAGCCTGCTCGAACAGGCGCTTGGGGTCGGTCTCCTGGAAGAAGCCGGTGCCGATCTCGGTCGAGACGATGTGCGAGGCGATCGCCAGCACCGGCGCGGCCGAGCGGTGCGCGTCGAAGACGCCCTGGATCAGGTGCGTGTTGCCCGGGCCGCAGCTGCCCGCGCAGACGGCCAGTCTGCCGGTGACCTGGGCCTCGGCGGCGGCCATGAACGCGGCCGACTCCTCGTTGTGCACGTGGACCCACTCGATGGCGTCGTTGCGGCGGATCGCGTCGGACAGCGCGTTGAGGCTGTCCCCGACGATCCCGTAGATCCGCTCCACGCCCGCCTGCACCAGCACCTCGACCAACTGGTCGGCGACGGTCTTGGACTTCCCGAACAACCCCAGCACCCCCCTCTTCGTGCGAACGTGCTGGGAGTACCCGATTGTGCGAACGGAGAACAGGATGGATCTGCATCTCACAGACAAGGTGGCCGTGGTCACCGGAGGGAACGCCGGGATCGGTGAGGCGATCGCGCGCGCTCTCGCCGCCGAGGGGGCCCGGGTCGTGCTCGTCGCCCGCGACCGTTCCCGCCTCGATGCCGTCGCCAAGACCCTGCCCGGCGCCCTGACCGTTCCCGTCGACCTGATCGAGCCGGACGCGGCCGACCGGGTCGCCGAGGCGGTGGCGGCCGAGTTCGGCGGGGCCGACATCCTGATCAACAACGCCGGCACCGGCAGCGAGGAGAAAATTCTCACCGCCTCCGACGACCGGTGGCAGTTCTACTGGGATCTGCACGTGATGGCGGCCGTCCGGCTCGCCCGCACGATCGCGCCCCAGATGAAGTCCCGCGGCGGGGGCGTGATCCTGCACAACGCGTCGATCTGCGCCACCCAGCCGCTGGGCTACGAGCCGATCTACAACACCACCAAGGCGGCCCTCGTGATGTTCTCGAAGTGCCTGGCCAACGAGCTGATCGGCGACAACATCCGGGTCAACGCGGTCAACCCGGGCCTGGTCATGACCGGGGACTGGATCAAGACGGCGAAGTCGCTGACCGAGGGCACCGACCAGACCTGGGAGCAGTACCTCCAGAAGATCGCCGACGACAACGCGCCGATCGGCCGGTTCGCCACGCCCGAGGAGGTCGCCGACTTCTTCGTCTTCCTCTGCTCCTCGCGCGCGGCGTACTCGGTCGGGTCGACCTACTACGTCGACGGGGGCTGGCTCAAAGTGACGACCTGAGCCACTTGATCAGGATCGGCAGCACCTGCGCCGCCTGCATCGCCACCATGTGATCGGCGTCGGGGATCACCTGCACTTCCCATCCGTACGTCGTGAGCTCGCTCTCGTGTGTTTTCAGCGGCTCGGCCAAGGCCACGTACGCGTTGTCCCAGGCCTCGCCGTACCGGATGTTGTCGTTGGCGCCGGCGAAGGCGAGGCGCGGGATGTCGAGGCGCACCTTGCTGTCGTCGAAACCGCGCAGCGACTCGTAGAGCGTCACGAACTGCCGCGTCTGGTCGGGTGTCTGGGTGAACGCCACGGAATCCCAGTCACCCGGCGTGGCCTCCCCGGCCGGCGGGGGCGGCGGGTCGAGCGCCATGCGGTGGGCCGTCTTGGTGACCGCGAGCATCGCCTCGTAGGGGCCGTCGATCGGCGGGAAACCACCCATGGCGAGGGCGGTCAGCCGATCCGTACGGAGGGCCAGTTGCAGCCCGGAGAGGGCGAGCCAGGAATAGCCGTAGTAGGCGAACCTGTCCGCCCCGCCCGCGTCGGCGATGGCCAGCAGGTCGGCCGCCACGGCGTCGGCGGTCAGGGTGAGGGGAGCGGGGTGGTCGTTGAGGTGGCCCTCGTAGTCGGCGGTGACCACCCGGAACCCGGCCTCGGCCAAGCCGGTGGCGAGGGTGTGGCCCAGGTGGGGGTCGGCGCCCCAGGCCCGCATGGTGTCGGCCTGCTCCCCCTCGATCAGCCTCGTGCTCACGGGGGCGAGGATGGCGGGGCCGCTGCCCTGGATCTGGACCTCGATCGTGGATCCGTCGTGCAGTATCGCGGTAGGCATGCAAAACACTATACACTGTCAGGGGTTATGGATCCTCATCTCGCACGGCTCTGGCGGCACCGTGGGCTGACCCTGCCCACGCCCCGCCGCGGGCCACGCCAGCAGCTCGACCTGGACGACATCCTCGACACGGCCATCGCCATCGCGGACACCTCCGGGCTGGACGCCGTGTCCACCCGGGCCGTGGCCGCGCGCTTCGACAAGACGGCGATGGCGCTGTATCCGTACGTGGGCGACAAGGAGAACCTGCTCGCGCTGATGCAGGACCACGCCGCCCCTCTGCCGGCTCCTGCGCCGGGCGACCTACGCGCGTGGGCGACCGCGCTCTACGAGGTCTATCTGGCCCACCCGTGGCTGACCGAGCGGTCGTGGGCGCGGAGCAGCCAGGGCCCCAACGAGCAGGACTGGATGGAGTCGTTGCTCGGCATCCTCGACCGGCTCGGAGTCGACCCGGTGATGCGGGCGCCGGCCGTCACCATGCTCTACGCGACCACCCGGGCCACCGCGCAGACGGCCGCCGCCTATCAGCACCTGACAGCCGCCGACGAGGAGGCCTGGGTGGCCCGGGCGACCGCGATCCCCGACTTCGCCGAACGCTATCCGCTCTCGACCGCGCTGCCCCCGGTCACCGCGGACTGGCGGGAGGCGCCGTTCGCCGGCCTGATGGCAGCGGTCGACGTCCTGGCCGCCGGGCTGGGCCTCAGTCCAGACGATCCACGCCCAGGTGGGTCCGCAGCGCGTCCCGGCCCTCAGGGGTGAGCCGCACCGCGCGCCCCGTGCCGATCCGGGTCACCCAACGCCTTGCGAGAAAGGTCTCGCACAGCCTCGCCCCCGCCACGCCCGCCAGATGGTGCCGGCGCTCGGTCCAGTCCAGACAGGCCCGCGCCACCGGCCTGCGTCCACCTTCGAGCGTCACCCCGAGCGTCGAGACAAGCCATTGTTTCCCGTACGGCGTGAGCGCGAACCCGCCGTCCTGATCCAGCATCTTCCGGCTGGTCATGGCGTCGGTGACGGCGACCCCGAGCCGCCCCGCGAGGTGGTCGTAGCAGGTGCGCCCCCGCCGCAGCGCCGCCGACGCCGTGACCGCCCGCAGCCCGGTGACCGTGGGCGGCCCCGGTTCCAGGCGCGCGGCCAGGTCTTCGACCAGTTGCGCCGCGCCCGGGTCGGCCAGTTGCACATAGCGGCGCCGCCCCTGCTTACGCTCGGCGAGAAGGCCGCCCTTGACCAGCCGGTGCAGATGTTCGGTGGCCGTGGACGGCGCGACCCCGACGTGCGTGGCCAACTCCCCCGCCGTCCAGGCCCGCCCGTCAAGCAGGGCCAGACACATGGCGGCGCGGCTCTCGTCAGCCAGCAGTCCGGCCAGCGAAGCAAGATCAGAAGCCGAGGTCATAACCCATTCTGAGCCGCCGCCAGTTCGGCCGTCACCGAACCGTCGGCGCACCGTATTACTTCTACCGCGGTCCCCCAGTTCGATCCTTCTCGGGTCAGGCGCTGACAGGCTCGGCGCGCCCGGCTCGGCTTCTTCCACCTCGGCCGAGGGCGAGCACCGCGGCCACACTGATCGGGGCGAGGGTCACGTGACAGAGGGACAGGGTGATCGTGCTCGTGGTGTCGAGGTCGGCCGGCACCGTCATGACGACGATCGTGGCCAGGGCCAGCGCCGGGGCGACGATCACGGCCGTCCGGGTCAGCCACGGGCCCAGACGTGAGAGCAGGGCTACCAGCGAAAGGCCGAGCAGCAGCGGTACGGCGGAGAATCCGGCCACGGTAACGGCGTCGACCTCGTTGAGGGTGCCGTCGGTGGTGAACCGGAAGCTGCCGCCGGCCGCCCGGCCGATCGCGTAGACGACCAGGTTGACGATGACCGCGGCGCCAACGGCGGCGGCGATGACGGCCGGGGCCCTACGCATTCGACTGCTCCCGCTTCAGGAACGCTTCGATGCGGGCGAACGCGCCCTGCCAGACCTCGCCGACGAAGAAGTCGCGGACCTCCGGCACGGGGAAGCCGCTCTGCACGACGGTCATCAATGTGCCGTCGCCTTCAGCCTCGAACGTGACCTCGACGCGCGTGGTCATCTCCAAACCGTCGGGACCGCCGCCCACCGACTCGGTCACCAGGCGGTGCGGGCGGTCGATCTCGAGGAATGTCTGCACCTCGTGGAACAGCGTGTCCTTGTCGGGACCCCAGACGGCGGTCTGCTTGCCGCCGACGCGCAGGTCCACCTCGATCTCGACGATGCCCGGCTCCTCGTCGAGGATGCTGAACCAGATCTTCTGCTTCTCGGCGTCGGTGTACGCGTCGAAGACCTCCTCCGGCGTGGCCGGAAGCTGCCGCGTAACCCGCATTTCAAGCGTCATCGTGTCTACTCCGTCTCGTCGCGCCCACGGCGCTGTTCCGTGTGCTCTTGTTCCTGGCGTTCGCCGGCCCCGCCGGAGCCGCCGCGCTGGTCCGCCCGGTCGCGCTCCCGGTTCCGGCCGGCCTCGTCGCGCGGGCTTTCCTCGCCGTGCGGGTTTGTCTCGTCGCGCCCGCGGCGCAGGGTGAAGTACGCGTCCAGACCGTCGAGACGGCGGGCCCACAAACGCTGGTAGAAGCTGATCCACGCCATCGCGTCGTCGAGCGGCGCCGGCGCGAGACGGCACTGCCGGGCCCGGCCGACCTTCTCGGTGACGACCAGCCCGGCGTCCTCCAGCACCTGGACGTGCTTCTTCATGCCGGTCAGGGTGATGCCGGCCGGTTCGGCGAGCTCCCCGATCGTGGCCGGACCCGCACCGAGCCGGATCAGAACCTCCCGGCGGGTGGAGTCCGCCAGCGAAGCGAACACCCGATCCAGACCCTCTTGCTGAACCATGTGGTTCACCTTACGAAACTGAACCAACAAGTTCAACGTTTCGACCGACGGATCATGAAGTGCTTGAGTGCCCTCGGAGAGATTCGAACTCCCGGCCTCCAGGTTCGCCGCCTGGCGCGCTGTCCCGCTGCGCTACGAGGGCTTCGTGTCGTCGGGTGGTCTCGAACCACCGGCCTCCGCCTTATGAGGGCGGCGCTCTCCCGCTGAGCTACGACGACGGGATCGTTCAGGAAGCGGATCGTCCGCTTCCGGTTCTAGGGTCGGTTCATGCAGTCACGAACCTCAGGCATGTGGTGGGGCATGGCCGTGGAGGCGCCCGACCCGGCCGCCCTGGCCCGGTTCTACGCGGAGCTGACCGGCTGGCCGCTGGTGCACGAGGAGCCCGGCACCTCGATCCTGGCCACCCGCCCCGACGGCTCGAACTACATCGTCTTCCAGCAGGCGACCGGCTACGAGCCGCCCACCTGGCCACCGGCCAAGGGCAGCCAGCGCCCGATGATGCACTTCGACTTCCAGGTCGGAGACCTCGACCAGGCCACGACCGAGGCCGAGTCACTGGGCGCCACGCTCAGCACCCACCAGCCCCAACCCCACGTACGCGTCCTGTTCGACCCCGCCGGCCACCCGTTCTGCCTGGTCCGCGACGACGCCGACGAGTAGGCCGGCAACACCGAGGACACGCGGCCAGCTTGGCCAGGGCACGCGCCCAAACGACGGCCATAACCACCCGACGCTCGCCCGAGAACCGTCTGGGACACGCGGCACCCGCCCACAGAGCAGGCCGGGCGGGTGGCCCCTGGGGCGGCGGCGTGACGCGTTGGCCGGGTAGCGCAAGTATTCCCGTCCAGCGAGCCCGGCGGTCGCCCTACCCGCCGCAGCCGGCCCGCATCAGCCGTCGCCCCATCCCCGTGGAACCTATTAAATTGTCGATCGGAGAAGAACACGGGCGGCAGGACTCGAACCCGCACCTAACGGAGTTGGAATCCGTCGCTCTACCATTAAGCTACGCCCATAAGTCAATTTCCGGCACGCCGAAGAAAGCTCCAAGAATGACACAATCAGCGTCGCCGAAACCCGGTCCGGCCCGGCGCAACCCACCCCTGAGCAATGATCAGGCCGCCGATCGAGAGCCCCCGAGCGGCAACCGTGGCCTTCCTCGCCGCCATCCAGCATCTGCCTGGCCGCCAGCGCGCGGTGGTGATCCTGCACGCTCGCGAAGCACCTGCCCCTGAGCCACGATCACGGCCGCCACGGTCACCTGACCAACGACCAAAGAGACCACTCGAGACAGTGACGGAGACCCGCCTGCGCCGATCAAAGGACCAGCGCAACAGCAAGACACCGCGGAGCAAGGACCAACAGCACAAACGTCGAGACGCCGCGCTCCGCCCCTACCCCGCTCGGCGGATCAGCCCCGAGCCGGCACTGCGGCGGGCCGCGCCCAAGCAGGCACCGACGGCCTCAGAAATCTGAGCCACTCGTCGAGCGTCGCCAGCTCCCGGCCGACCATCGCCGTCTGCCGGCGTATCGCATTCGGGCCTGCGGCGCACAAGCACGGAACGACCCGCGCATCTCCGCGGCACCCACACCAAGGCCGACGATGGCGGCACCATGCCACATCATCTCGATCCCCTTTCGTGCGGCGCTCTCGCGGACTCCTCAAACAATAGGTCCTGCCATTCCCGAGCGCAATTCTTTTTGGACGCGACTTCTAGACTGTTCGCGTGAGTATGAGTCTCGAGTCGGGCAACGTCAGCGGCTGGGTTCACGAGAACAACGTGGTTCGGCTCATGCGGCTGGTCAGCCACTACGTCGATTACCCGTACGACGATCTCGACGAGTCCGCGTTGGACGGCGCGCTCGACGCCACCGACGACGAGCGGGACGACGGCTGGTTCGACTACCCGCTCGAGGGCACGCCGCCGGTCACGGTGCGGCTGGCGCGCTCGCCGGGCAGCGCGGTGGTGAGCGTACGGGTGGATGGGGAGCTTGATCCGGTGCTCGCCGCGCGGGTCGAGACGGTGATCGAGATGCTGTCGGACCCGCCGGGCGCGCGCTGACCGAGCAGTCATGAGCCGTCCGACAACAGAAGCAGGTCCGGAGAGCAGGTCCGGAGAGCAAGGCCGGAGAGCAAGGCCGGAGAGCAAGGCCGGAGAGCAAGGCCGGAGAGCAAGGCCGGAGGAAGCCAGCCGACCGGCAACAAAGCAGGGCCGGAGGAAGCCGCGAACAAAGCAGGCCCGGCGACCCGGGGAGGGCCGCCGGGCCGACGGATCAGCTCACGGCCCAGCCGTCGCCGTACTCGACGAACAGCGGGTCGGTCCGCAGGGTCACGGGACGTTCGACCAGCACACACCGGCGTTCGCCGGGCCACCACCAGCCGCCCGACCGGGTGAGCGCGGCCCACACCTCGAACTCACGCGTTTCCCGTACGGGAGCCAGGCCCGTACGCCGCAGCACATCCGCATAGGCGATCCAGTAGGCATCCTGGTTTCCGTACCACCCGACCGGCACCGGCCCGAGCGCCGCCCGGATCGGCAAGTAGACCGCGGACAGGCGGCGGAACACCTCATCCCGTACGCCTCGGAGCAGCACTTCGCGGAACGGAAGCCCGATCTCCAGGGCCTGTTCGGGTGGCATCGCGGGCCACGTCTCGCCCTTCTTCCGCTTGGGCACCGGCCGGTCGGCGGGCGGTTCCGTGTAGTCGGCCTCCAGCGCGCTCCGCAGCCGGGACAGTCCGGCCGCGATGTCACTGGCCAGCGGCGGATCGTTGAGCCGGGTCCGCAGATCCTCGTGAGCCGGCAACCCGTCGAGGTGTCCGAGCGCGGCCCGCGGCGAGGTCACCCAGACGAATTCGGGGCGCCGACGGCGGTGCCGGGCATAGACCGAGGCGATCGCCTCTTCGGTGGTGCCGTGGTCGACCGGTTTGGTGGTGGTTCCGATGTCGAGCCACTCCCGGCGGATCTCCACTGCCCGGGACCAGAGTTCTTTGCGGAGCGCGGCCTGTCGCCGCGCGGTCGCGATCAAAGCGCGAGGGCGCACGCGCCCTTCCGAGAGAAGGTCATCATGCGTTCATGATGACCTTCCGCCCGGTCGGTCGTCCATCGGTTATCCGGGTGCCGAAGAAGGTGCCGGCGGGTGCCGAAGAAGGTGCCGGCGGGTGCCGAAGAAGGTGCCGGCGGGTGCCGAAGAAGGTGCCGGCGGACGCCGAAGAAGGTGCCGGCGGGTGCCGGTGGACCTACTTGGGTGCCCCGAGATCGTCCAGGGCCTTGACCGAGCCGCGGTGCAAAGGCACCGGATCGGTCTTGCGGGCCTGCTCCAGGGTGATCTCCTTGGCGGCGGCGTTGGCCTGCTCCAGCTGCGGCTTACGGTCGAACAGGGTCTTGGTCAGCACGCAGGCGACGTTGGCGTCGAGGTCGTTCTTCACCAGCAGCATGTTCGGGACGACGATGGTCGGGGTGTCGGCGGCGAGCTTGTAGGTGGCGGCGGGGATGGTCCCGGTCTCGTACACCTCGTTGATCTTCTGCATCTCGGGCAGCAGCGGCGTGATGTCGAGGAACGCGACCTGGCCGCCCGACGTGGTGAGCAGGTCGGTGATGCCGGGGGTGGGCAGGCCGCCCGACCAGAACAGCGCGTCGATCGAGCCGTCCTTCATACCGTCGACGGTCTTGGTCAGGTCGAGCTTCTGGGCGCTGATGTCCTTGGCGGGGTCGAGCCCGGCCGCGGTCAGCAGGCGGTTCGCGATCACCTCGGTGCCCGACTTCGGCGAACCGGTGGAGACGCGCTTGCCCTTCATACCGGCGACGTCCTTGATCCCGGCCGCCTTCCGGACGATCACCTGCGTGTAGTTGGTGTGGATCCGGGCCAGCGCGGCGACCGGTTGCTTGCTGTCGAAGCTGCCGGTGCCGTTGACCGCGTCGGCCGCGGTGTCGGCCAGCGAGAACGCGACCCCGTAGGTGCCGGCGACGAGCTGCTGGATGTTCTGCACCGAGGCGCCGGTCTCGGCCGCGGTCGCCTTGACCTTGCCGCCGGCCGCACCGATCTGCTCGGCGTAGGCGTTGCCGAGTGCGAAGTAGACACCGGTCGCGTTGCCGGTGGCGATCCCGATCCGCGTCTCGTTGGCCACATCGCACGTCACCTCACCCCCCGCGTCGGTCGAGGCGGCGTCCTGCCGTCCCCCACAGGCGGTCAGCGCGCCGGCCAGGGCGAGCGCGGCGCCCACAGCTGCCATTCGTCTCATATCAACCCCGTTCCTCGGTGTGCGTGGTGTCGCGTTCTTCCGTCGCGCGCGGTTCCGTCACGTCCGGATCAAAACCGTTTCCTCGTACGCCCTCACGCCCGCCCCCCGCCGAATCCAGACGTCCCCTCCGTACGGCGTCCGTGGTGCCGCGTTCCCCTGTGCCGCGATCCCTAGTGACAGCGTCCGTAGTGCCGCGATCCCCAGTGCCGCGATCCCCAGTGCCGCGATCCCCAGTGCCGCGATCCCCAGTGCCGCGATCCCCAGTGCCGCGATCCCCAGTGACAGCGTCCGCAGTGCCGCGATCCCCAGTGACACCGTCCGTGGTGCCGCGATCCCAAGTGGCGTGATCCCTCGTTCCGGCGTCCGTAGCGCCGCGATCCCTCGTGACGGCGTCCGTGGTGCCACGGTCCCCAGCCACAGCCCGCCCAGTGCCACGATCCCCAGGTCCGCGATCCCCCGTGACAGCGTCCGCAGTGCCGCGATCCCCAGTGACACCGTCCGTGGCGCCGCGATCCCCAGCCACAGCCCGCCCAGTGCCACGATCCCCAGGGCCGCGATCCCCAGGGCCGCGATCCCCCGTGACGGCCTCCGTGGTGCCGCGATCGCCAGCGCCGCAATCCTCAGTGGGCGCGGCGTCAGCACCATGCGTCGGCACGGCAGCGCGGTCCTCACTTCGTACGGGAAGCGGGTTTTCCGATTGTGGGGCGGTTCGGTCCTCATGTCGTACGGGAATGCTGTCGGTCGGGGGTTGATCTGTGGTGGAACGGCGGCGGTCCAGGGCCGTCCATGTTGCCGCCGCGGCCAACAGCAGGACGCCCAAGCCGATCGTCAGCGGCTCCAGATAGAGGAGCAGCAGCCCGGCCAGCGCCGCCAAGACCCGGGGGCCGGTGGTGGCACGGCCTACGCCCAGCACCCAGCCGCCGGTCGCGACGGCCAGACCGGCCACGCCCAGCATCGCCGCCACCGAGGCCCAGACGATGTCGAGGAACGGGCCGCGGGCGAGCAGGTAGGAGCCGGACGGCGTGAGGACGAACGCGATGGGGGCCAGGAACGCGGGAAGCGCGTACTTGAGGGCCTGCCACATCGTCGGGATCGTGCGTCCACCGGTGATCGCGCTCGCGCCCACCGCGGCCAGGGCGGTCGGCGGAGTGACCTCGGAGAGCACCGAGTAGTAGAAGACGAACATCGCCGCCGCGGGCGCGGGCACGCCCAGGGCCAGCAGCGCCGGGCCGATGATGACCCAGCCGATGATGAAGCTGGCCGTGACCGGTACGGCCAGGCCGAGGATGGCCAGCGCGACCGCGGCCAGAATCACGGTCAGCGCCAGCACGACGGTCGGGTTGTCGGTGACGGCTTGCGCACCCCGTACGAGCAAGGAGGCCAGCTGGGCGCCGAGGCCGGTCTTGGTCGTGGTGGCGGTGATGATGCCCGCGGCGGCGCAGACCGCGACGACCGGCAGCACCCCGCGTACGCCGGCGCTGAGCGCGGTGAACAGCCGTTGCGGGGTCAGCCAGGAACGCCGGTCGAGGAACGAGAGGGCGAAGGCCAGCAGTGTCGCGTAGACGACCGCGCGCGTCGCGCTCTCGCCCAGGGCCAGCAGCAGGACGATCAGCACCAGCGACGAGAAGTGGTAACCGAAGCGGCCCAGCAGCCGCAGCGTGCTGACCGGCGGAGTCTCCAGCGAGCGGACCCGGAACCGCCGGACGTCGATCTCGACCGCGAGCAGGATGCCCAGGTAATAGAGGACCGTGGGGATCATCGCCCAGCCGAGGACGGTCAGGTAGGAGACGTCGAGGTATTCGGCGACGATGAACGCGGCCGCGCCCAGCGTGGGCGGCGACAGGATCGCGCCGACACCGGCCGCGGCCAGCATGCCGCCCGCCTGTTCGGCCGGGTAGCCGGCGCGGCGCAGCATGGGCCAGGTGACCGCGCCGACGCTGACCGCGGTGGCCGTGCCCGACCCCGAGACCGTGCCGAGCAGAAATCCGGCGGCGACCGCGGTCCGCCCGGCGGCGCTGCGCGACTTACGGAACGCGGCCACCGACAGGTCGACGAAGAACCGGCTGGCCCCCGACAGATCAAGCACAGCGCCATAGATGGTGAACAGCACGATGTACGTGGCGGCGACGTCGAGCGGGGTGCCGTAGAACCCGCTGCCCGAGTTGTAGAGCGCGTCGACGATCTGCGAGAAGTCGAGCCCCGCGTGGGCGATCGGCCAGTTCTGGGGGAGCAGGCCGCCGTAGTAACCGTACGCGAGGAAAGCGAGACAGACGACGGGCAACGCCCACCCGGTGGTGCGGCGGCAGGCCTCGACGACCAGCACCAGAAGCACGGCCCCGAACGCGATGTCGGCCGGTTCGAGCAGCCCCTGCCGGTTGAGGAAGCCGTCGTAGCCGCCGCCGAACGGCCCGATCGGATAGAGGCAGACAACGAGGGTGGCCGCCGCGAGAACCCAGTCCAGCATGGTCGGGCGGTCGCTCTTCTTCCGGGTGAGGCGCGACCGGTAGGCCAGGAAGACCAAAGGAAGCGTGCCGGCCAGAAAGATGATCAGGTAGTACTGGCTGCCGCGGGCGAGCGGGCGAAAGACCTGCCAGAGAACCAGAACGGCAACAGCGAACGCGACGACGGCGACGGCCCGGCCGATGCGGCCCTTGAGTTCACGGGCCGGCAACTCTTCGTCGTCGTAGTGCAGGGCGTCGAGCTCCCGAACTTCGGAAGATCGATCATCACCCATGGAACGGACAGTACCGGCTGTAGAGGCGCTTGGTAACCGCACGGTTCATAACGGATCAACAGCAGCTCACGTAACGAATCCCCACGAGACCGACAATCAACGCTGCTACCGGGTGGCAACCGGGCACGACCGGCGGCCGCAACCCGGGGGCCGTGTCATGGAACCTGATCGTCAACGGAGGGGGCCGGATGACCACGCAGGTGAAAGCGAAAGTGCAGCAGCACGGCGTTGGGCTCGCCGTCGACTTCCCGGTGTTGCGCCGCCGTCGCCTGATGGGCCTGGTCAACGGCATCACCGTGACGGCCCTGGCGGGTGAGGACACGGATGTCCTCACCCGCTCGGGCATCGTCCGCGACGACATCCGGCGCAGCTTCGGCATGGCCTCGGGTGTGGCCCGCGGGGTGCCGCTGAGCGTGCGCCTGCGTCTGGTGAGCGCGAACTCGGGACAGCCGCTGGCGGGGCACGCGCTCTACCTCTGGCATGCCGACCGCGACGGCGCCTACTCGCTGCACTCGCCCGGCCTCGAGACGCAGAACTACCTGCGCGGCATTCAGGTTGCCGACCGGCGGGGCTGGGTCGCGTTCACGACGATCTTCCCGGGGGCCGGCGAGGGCCGCTGGCCGCACCTGAGCTTCGAGATCAGCCCGGCGGTGACCGCGGCTCCCGTGCGCGCCGGCCAGATCGGCCTGCCCGCGGATGTCTGCGTCCAGGTCTACGGCACCCCGGCGTACAGGGAGAACGCGACCCACCTGGCACTGGCCGGCCCGGTCGAGGACGACGGCGGTGCGCTCGCCATGGCGACCGTCACCGGTGATCTGGACCGTGGCTTCGTGGCGACGAGGACGATTAGCATCTGAGCCGAGGGGGCTCCGATGACCACGATCTCGTTCCGGGACGCACGCGACTTCCTGCTGGCCCACAGCACGGACTACCCGACCGCGGTCGAGGGGTTCCGATGGCCCGACCTCGGTGACTCCGAGTTCAACTGGGCGCTCGACTGGTTCGACGTGATCGCCCGCGGCAACGACGCGCCCGCGCTCTGGATCGTCGAGGAGGACGGTTCCGAGCAGCGGTTCTCGTTCGCCGAGATGTCCCAGCGCTCCGACCGGGTGGCGGGGTGGTTGCGGGCCCAGGGCGTACGGCGTGGTGACCGCATCGTGGTGATGCTGGGCAACCAGGCCGAGCTGTGGGACACGATCCTGGCCGTCATCAAGCTGGGCGCGGTGCTCATCCCGGCCACTCCCCTGCTCGGGCCCGCCGACTCGGCCGAGCGGGTGGCGCGTGGGGGCGCTCAGCACGTCATCGCCACGTCGGCCGCCGCCGAGAAGTTCGCCGGGGTCCCACCCGAGATCACCCGCATCGCCGTGGGTGAACCGGTCGAGGGGTGGCGGCCATTCCACGACGCTTATTCCGGAAATGTCGGATTCGAAAAGGACGGCGCGAGCCGGGCGAGCGACACCCTCCTGCTCTACTTCACCTCGGGCACCACGGCCAAGCCGAAGCTGGTCGAGCACACCCACGCCTCGTACCCCATCGGGCATCTCTCGACCATGTACTGGATCGGTCTGCGACCGGGCGACGTGCACCTCAACATCTCGTCGCCGGGCTGGGCCAAGCACGCCTGGAGCAACGTCTTCGCGCCGTGGAACGCGCAGGCCTGCGTCTTCATCTACAACTACACGCGCTTCGACGCGGGCCGCCTGATGGCCGAGATGCAGCGCTGCGGCGTGACCAGTTTCTGCGCCCCGCCGACGGTGTGGCGGATGCTCATCCAGTCCGACCTGTCCGCGCTGGCCACGCCGCCGCGGATCGTGGTCGGGGCCGGCGAACCCCTCAATCCCGAGGTCATCGACCAGGTCAGCAAGGCGTGGGGCGTGACCATCCGCGACGGCTTCGGCCAGACCGAGACGACCGTGCAGATCGCCAACACGCCCGGCCAGCCGGTGAAGCCGGGTTCGATGGGCCGGCCGGTGCCGGGCTACCGGATCGCGCTGCTCGACCCGACCACCGGCAAGGAGGCCGAGGAGGGCGAGATCTGTGTCGCGCTCGACCCGCGCCCGGCCGGGTTGATGGTCGGCTACCACGGCGACGCCGAGCTGACGGACGAGCGGATGGCCGGCGGTTACTACCACACCGGTGATGTGGCCGCCCGCGACAAGGACGGCTACATCACGTACGTGGGACGCACCGACGACGTGTTCAAGGCCTCCGACTACCGCATCTCCCCGTTCGAGCTGGAGAGCGTGCTGATCGAGCACGAGGCGGTCGTCGAGGCGGCGGTGGTCCCTTCCCCCGACCCCGTACGCCTCGCCGTGCCCAAGGCCTACGTGGTGCTCGCCGAGGGCTGGCAGGCCGACGCCACGACGGCGGAGACCATTTTCGCGTACGCCCGTGAGCACATGCCGCCGTACGCCCGGATCCGCCGTCTCGAGTTCGCCGAGCTGCCCAAGACCATTTCCGGCAAGATCCGCCGCGTCGAGTTGCGGGAGGCCGAAGCGGCCAAGCACGCGGACCCGGCGGCCACTCCCGAGGGTGAATTCCGCGGCTGATGTGATCTTGGCCGATCGCCGGGCTAGATTGGCGCGATGCTTCGACGGCGCCTGTGGTACCCGCTCGTGGTGGTGCTGTTACTCGGGCAGATGGCGTTCGCCATGGTCACCACCGCCGTCCAGCAGTCCCCGACGATCGACGAGCCGGTCTACGTCGGCACCGCCCAGTACTACCTCGACCAGCACCGCGTGCTTTACAACCCGGAGCATCCACCGCTGGCCAAGCTCGTCATCGCGACCGGGCTCGCCTTCACCGATGCCGAGCTCGATCCCGCGTACCGGGGAAACCAGACGAACCTCGGCCGGCACCTGCTCTATGAGAACGGCAACAACCCGGCCGACCTGATGCTGGCCGCGCGCCTGCCCATCATGGTGCTCACGCTGCTGTTCGGCCTGGCCGTGCTGTTCTTCGCCCGCGATCTGGCCGGACGATGGGCGGGTTTGATAGCCCTTTCCCTGTACGCCTTCTCGCCCGACATCATCGCGCACGGCTCGCTGGCTACGCTGGACGTGCCGGCCGCCGGATTTGTTCTGGTGACGTTCTGGATGCTGTGGCGGGCCCGGGACAAGCCCCGCCTCTATCTGCCGCTCGCCGGGGTGGCCCTGGGCGCCGCGCTCGCCACCCGCATGAGCACCCTTCCCGCCGTACCGGTGGCTCTGCTCCTGGCTCTTCTGGCTCCCGCTGTTGTCACTGTCGCCGGGGACAAGCGCCGGCTGCGGGAGTTAGGGCTGCGGGTGCTGGGCGCGATCGGGGTCGGCCTGATCGCCGTCGCCACGGTGTGGCTCGTCTACCTGATCGTCGACCCGCGGCTGCGCTGGACCACACCCACGTGGCTGACCGACCCGGGCGGCCTCAGAGGGCTCGCCGTCGACCTGCTGCCGCTGCCCCAGTCGTACAAGGACGGGGTGTTGATCCAGTTCCGCTTCGAGAACCGGACCTTCAACGGGTTCCTGCTCGGCGAGGCGTACCGGGGCTCCCTCTGGTACTACCTGCCGGTGGCGCTGCTGATCAAGACACCGATCGGCATGCTGCTGCTGTGGCTGGCCGGCACGATCACGGTGCTGGTGAAAAAGTGGATCGCCGCGCTGTACCTGCTGGTGCCGGCCGGCGTGCTGCTGGCGGTGTCGATGACGGGTTCCCGCGACTACGGCACCCGCTACATCATCTTCATGCCCATGCTGCTCGCCGTGGCCGCCTCCACGGTCGTGCTGCTGCGCCGGCGGTGGACGTGGGTCCCGGCGACGGCGCTGGTCGCGTACGTCGGGGTCAGCTCGCTGTTGACGTTCCCGTACTACCTGCCCTACTCGAACGAGGCCTTCGGCGGCACGTCCAACACCCACAACAACCTGCACGACTCCAACGTGGACTGGGGCCAGGACCTGCCACGGCTGGGCGCCCACCTGCGCTCGGAGTATCCCGGGCAGCCGGTATGGCTGGTCTACAAGGGCGCCGGGGTGCCGAGCTATTACGGCATCGAGGGCCGCAACCCGCTGACCGTGCCGATCGACGAGGTGCACGGCCTGCTGGTCGTCTCGGACTCCCGGGTGGCGCTGGCCCGCAACCGCCTGAAGCAGCTGATCGACACAAGCACCCCCATCGACGAGGTCGGCCACTCCATTACCATCTACCGCCGCTGATTCCCGGTGCCGGCCGTACGCCCCGACGAGCCCCTATCGATCCTGGTGCAGCCGCTGCAGCGCCATCGCGGCGTGCGCGTTTCCCGTCGCGGCCGCGGCCTCCAGCCACCGGTCGGCCACGTTGCTCCGGCGCGACAGCAGCGGGTACAGGTCATCCGGGTGGGCGGTGAAGGGCTGCTCGCCGGCCGTGCCCACCAGCCACGTCGTGCCGCTGGCCAGGTCGCGTTCCAGCTGACCGGCCGACCAGGTCACGTGCCCGGCGAAGACCCGCACCGAGGCGAAGAACTCCGGAGCCCGGCCGAGATCGGCGGCGTCCGGGTCGAGGGTGTAGATATCGCCGGTGACCGGGTAGCTCCACGGCGGCGGGTGATGTCCGCCCCGCAGCCGGCCCAGACACTTGTGCAGGTGGGGTGAGGCCTCGCCGCCGGTGAAAACCATCGACCGTGGGAAGGCATCGTCGCTCAGCACGGCGAACTCGTCGCCGGCCGGCCGGGACGTCGGCTTGTTGAGCAGCAGTCCGTCGGCGCCGTCGGCCCGATGTCGCACCACCATGACGACGGCCGCGCCCTCATTGCGGTGGGACAGGTCGGGGGCGGCGATGAGGAGGGCGCCGGCCAACCCGGCCGGGAAGACCCCGGCCCGGGCGTAGGCGATCTCGTCGAGGAGCCGGTCCGGGTCGACGTCGAGGCGCCGCAGCAGCCTGACGGCGGTGCTTCCGCTGTCGGCCAAAATGGCGCGCAGGACGTGATCGACCCGGATCTGGTCGTCACCCCGATAGGCCGCATCCATCTCGGCCCGGTGCAGCGACCGCGCGGCCCGATCGGTCACCGGCGAACCGGGCGACCGCGCTGGGGACGGCGGGGTGGCCAGGCGGTCGAGCTCGGCTCGCACACGTTCCGCGGTGAGGCCGAGCTTGGGCCACACGTCGGATTCGGGCCGGCCACCATGGCGCAGCAGGCCGAGCAGGAGCTGACCGGTGCCGACCGGCGTGCCGTTCCCGCTCGTCGCCTGAGTGGCGAGGTGCATGACGTGGTCGACGACCGCTCGGTCGGCCGCGTCCGGCCGGGCCCGATGGGTGCGGCGCTCGGGCGTACGGCCGGCGAGATGGTCCAGCAGCGTGATGTGGAGGAACTGGTAACCGTTGGACGACAGACGCATGAGGATGCGCTCGTTCGCGTGGTCGAGGAAGGCGGCCAGCGGCCGGGGGAACGCCCCGGACACGGCTCCCCAGGCTCGGGCCAACGGGCCGGAGCTCCAGGACACCGCACCGCCGCAGAGCGCGGCCCAGCCCACGATGATGCTCGGCCCGACGCAGACAGCCATCGCCTGTTGGGCGAACAAAGAGTCGGCGAGCGGCCCCCGGGCGAGGGCGATCGACGCATACGGGATGGCCGCGATCACCACGAGGGCACCGAGCTCGCCCAGGAGCACCAGTTTCGTTCCGCGCCGACCGCCGTCCAACCCGAGGTCGAGGTCTTTGTCAGAGACGAAAGCGAGCACCAATCCGACGCCCACCGGGCCGAAAGAGTTGATCAGGATGAGTCCGGTGATCAGACCGGGGCCATCGTCGACGAACTCAATCATGAGCCCGATGAGCGCGGCGATAGGCAGCACCATGCCCGCGCCGGCCAGCAGCGCGAGCGGCGAGAACCAGACGGTGCCCAGCCGAGCGACGCTGACCAGGCCGGCGGCCAGGCAGAAGAAGGCCGACAGAGCCGACACGATCCACGCCAGAGTGGCCGTGCCCGTGCTGTGCCCGTTGGTGAGGCGGAGGAGGATGAACACGGCTCCGGCGACCAGAAGCAGGCTCCACAGCGTCGCCATCACGATCGACAAGCCCAACGCCTGCGTTCGGGGCAGCCAGAGCAGGCTGAGGTATTCCCGGCGGAACTCGACGCGGTCGTCCGAGCGCATGCCCCGGGCGATCCGCCGGAGCCATTGCTCGGTGCGGCTCGGCGGAAAGCGCGGATCGCCGAGGTGATCGGTAAGCGCGTCGCGGCGCCGGTGCAGCATCTGCGTGAGGTATTGCCGCCACAACTGGTCGAGCCGTTCGCCGGCCGATCCCTCCTGGATCTCGGGACCCGGTGCGCGGCCACGGTAGGCGAGCACGGCAACCACCAGAGCGAGCGGGTCCTGGAACAGCGTGATCAGGGTGCTGTCGGCCAGGCAGGCCTCGCGCAGCCCGGCGGCCGGCGGACCGGCATCGGCTAGATAACGGTCGATTTCGCCGCTGGTCAGGGGGAGGATCTCGACCGCCAGGCCGAAGTTGAGCCGCGACTGCAACTGGAAGTATTCGGCTTTGCGGCTGGCCACCACCATTCCGAACGTGTACGAGTCGCGCAGTTCGCTGAGCATGCTGGTGCACGCGTCGCGGGCGGTGAGGTCGGGGATCTCGTCGAGCCCGTCGAGCAGCACGACCAGCGGTGATTCGGTGGCGGTGAGCCAGGCCGTCACCTGCTTGACCGGCACCCGATAGCGCGCGGCGATCTCGGCTGCCATCCAGTCGAGCGTGAGACCCACCGATCCGCCGATCCGCGACCACTTCGCGGCTGACAGCGGCAGGAGCACCGGGACGGGCGCCGAAGGCCGGCCCTTGGCGTCCTCGAGAAGGCTCTCCAAGACGTGCAGCAGTTGGGTCGTCTTGCCCGCACCGGGCCGTCCCACGACCAGCAACCGGCGCTCGGCCTCGTCGAGCCGGAACAGATCCGCTACTGAAGTGGCGGGCATCAGTGTCGCGCCGTTCTTGCGGACGCTGATGTTGTGCCGCAGGGCGCCCGAGGCCCGGGCGAAGCCCAGTTCCAGCGGTACGACCTTCTCGAGCGAGTGGGCCAGCACGTCGTCGATCCAGATGCTCTCGACCTTGTGGCGCAACTCGGTCAGGGTGCGATCGCGGTTGTCGTAACGATGTTCGTGCAGCTCCGGCGCGGCGATGGGAGCCGGGCGACCAGTGAACAACGAGACCACGACCGCCGCGACGACGAACAGGACACAGCCGAGGAACAGGTTGCTCTGCATCCATTTCTGGCCTGGGAGCACTGGATTGGCGGCGACCCAGTCACCCAGCGGGGCGAAGTAGACGCCCGCGAACGCCGCCGCGAGCGCCGCCCCGAACGTGAAACCGAACCGTGATGACCATTCGCGCCGGGGCCTGCGCACCACCTGAGGCCTCCTCGCCGCACGACAAGATCGAGATCGATCTACGAGCCGTCGATGCTAACGACGACGCCCGACGCCACCCATCCCCCGAACCGGGGAAGGAACGACGCCGTCAGGGCGACACCGCGACCACTACGGCGGCCTCCTTTTGTTTTCCTTTGCTTTCTTGCTGCCTCGGGCCAATTTGGGAGCGTTCCCACTAGAGTCGCTGCGGCCACCGAACGAGGAAGCGAGGGCCGATGAGCGAGAGTTCGCCGCCACCGTCACGGCACCGCCGGCCGGCCCGCCGGTCGTTGCTCGTCGCCTCGCTCGCGGGGATGCTCGTCGCTGCGGTCGCCTTCCCGGCCGGAGCCTGGGCGCTCGGCTGGTGGGCGCCACCCAGGACCACCGCCGGTTCGACGCCCTCGACCGGCTCGGCGGCGGCAACCCCCGCTCGGCCGCCGGTCCCCGGGGCAACCAATACCAAGCCATCTGCCACGCCATCGGCCGCTAAGAACGCCAAGACCGCCGAGACCAGGACCGGCCCCTGTGGACGGAAGCGCGGCACCACCCCCACCACCCGGATCACGCAGGTCAGCCTCGGCTCCAAGGTCGTCGGGTACGGCGGTGAAGGCGACACCGAAAAGCTCCCCATGGCGATCGCCGCCACGCCGGGCGGCGGCAGCTGGCTGGCCTGGCTCGGCACCGACGGCAAGGTGCACCTGGGCAAGCTGGGCTGCGACGACAAGCTGACCGGCAAGCCGACCACCTTCACCGGGATCGACCTTCAAGACGTGCAGGCCGACGCCAACGGTGGGGTGCTTCTGCTGACCCGCAAGGGCACCTGCCACACCGGGCCGCTGTGCGGGGGTGAGAGCAGCCCGTGCAACACGATGCACATGGTCCGGTTCGACAACGCGGGTCGGCTGGTGTGGGAGCGGCAGGTCACGAACCTGACCAGCGGCCGCGGCGGCTACGACGACGGGGCCCGGTTCGTCTGGTGGTACCAGCACCACGGGCGGCTCGCGGGCGACGGCAGCGGCAACTACGCGGCCTACTTCGGGGTCGCGATCACCGTACGGAACGGCAACTGTGTCGACATCCACCAGGGCGACCGCATGCAGGTGGTCACGGCGGCCGGGAAGCCCGCCAAGAATATAGATGTGGGCTGCAGCCACTCCTGGACGCCGCGCATCGTCTGGGATCCGCGGACGAAGAAGTTCGTCACGGTCTGCGCCACCGACAACGGCTGCCGCATCGCTCAGCCCGCGCCCTACCGCACGGTCGCCAAGGGCACCTGCGACGGCACGCTCTTCGGGGGCGACCTCGTTCTGGCCAAGACCAAGGGCTACTGGACGGCGTGGAGCCAGGGCGGCCAGGTGCGGCTGTCGAACTTCAGCGGCCGGACCGTCACCACGGGCGTCTCGTCACGGCATCCGCACCTGGTGACGTACGGGAATGGTCGCATGCTTCTGACCTGGCAGTCGGGAACGTCGATGCGGGCCCAGGTCCATGACTCGGGTACGGCGGCGGCACTGGGCAAGCAGTTCACGATCGCCGTGAAGGACCACGACTACCAGGCCTTCAAGGCGTACGCGGACGGCAGCGCGGCCTACCCGGCGGCCGGCCCGAGCAGCGGCACGATCAAGATCGCTCGAGTGATGCCAAGTTAGGACAGGCCGAGGATGCCGACGGCCTTCTCGCGCATCTCGACCTTGCGGACCTTGCCGGTGACGGTCATCGGGAATCCGTCGACGACGTGGACGTAGCGGGGCACCTTGTAGTGGCTCAGCTTGCCCGCGCTGAACGCCCGTACGGCCTCCGCGGTCAACGGTGTCGCACCGGGGCGCATGACCACCCAGGCCATCAGCTCCTCGCCGTACTTGCTGTCGGGCACGCCGATCACCTGCACGTCGGCGATGTCGGGGTGGGTGTAGAGGAATTCCTCGACCTCGCGCGGGTAGACGTTCTCGCCGCCGCGGATGACCAGGTCCTTGATGCGGCCGACGATGTTGACGTAGCCCTCGTCGTCCATCGTGGCCAGGTCGCCGGTGTGCATCCAGCGGGCGGCGTCGATCGCCTCGGCCGTCGCGTCGGGCTGGTTCCAATAGCCGAGCATCACCGAATAGCCGCGGGTGCACAGCTCGCCCGGTTCGCCGTGCGGGACGACCCGTCCGGTGTCGGGGTCGACGACCTTGGACTCGAGGTGCGGCATGACCCGGCCGACGGTCCCGGTGCGCCGGGCCAGGGTGTCGTCGGGGCGGGTCATGGTCGAGACCGGTGACGTCTCGGTCATGCCGTAGCAGATGGCGACCTCGCTCATGTTCATCTCGGCGACCACCCGCTTCATCACCTCGACCGGACAGGGCGATCCGGCCATGATTCCCGTACGGAGGGTGGACAGGTCATACCCGGCGAAGTCGTCCAGGCCCAGCTCGGCGATGAACATGGTCGGCACCCCGTACAGGGAAGTGATCTTCTCCGCACCGACGGCGGCGAGCGTGGCGGCGGGGTCGAACCCGGGCGCGGGGCAGCACGATGCAGGCGCCGTGCGAGGTGGCCGCGAGGTTGCCCATCACCATGCCGAAGCAGTGGTAGAGCGGAACGGGCAGGCAGACACGGTCGTGCTCGGTGTAGTTGATCAGCTCGCCGACGAAGTAGCCGTTGTTGAGGATGTTGTGGTGCGACAGCGTGGCGCCCTTGGGGAAGCCGGTGGTGCCGGACGTGTACTGGATGTTGATCGGGTCGTCGAAGGCCAGGCCGGACATGTCCACTTTGTCACCCGAGAGGAACAGGTCAGAAAATCCCGACGTGCCGATGAAGACAGCGTCGCCGAAGCCGATCTCGGAGACCATCGCGCGATAGTCGCTGGTCTTGAACGACTCGGCGCTGACGAGCAGGCTGAGCCCCGACTGCTCGACGACAAACTTCAATTCGTGCGTCCGGTACGCCGGATTGATGTTCACGAGAACGGCGCCGATCTTGGCCGTCGCGTACTGGGTGATCACCCACTCGGCACAGTTCGGCGCCCAGATGCCGACCCGGTCGCCCTTGCTGATGCCCCGCGCGAGCAGCCCCCGGGCCAGCCGGTCGACGTCCCGGTCGAACTCCGCGTACGTCCAGCGCCGCCCCGCCGCCACGTCGACCAGGGCCTCCCGATCCCCGAAGCGCGCGACCGTGCGTTCCAGGTTCGCGCCGATCGTCTCACCGAGAAGGGACAGGTCCGAGACACCCGAGGCATAGGACGACATGTGGGCAGCATCACCTATTTCCTCGTACGGAAGCTAGGGTCTGCTGGTGGGAATGCGTCGAGTGATCGTCTCCAGCGACGGAGTGTCGGTAGTTCCGGCCGAGGCGCCGGAACCTGGTCCGGGTGAGGTTCTGGTGCGCACCGCCGTCGCGGGCGTCTGCGGATCGGACACCCATGCGCTGGCCGGGCTGCATCCGTTCATCCAGCTTCCGTACGCGCCGGGCCACGAGGTGTGCGGCACGGTCGAGGCCACGGGGTCGTCGGTGACCGCGGTGACGGTGGGTCAGCGCGTCACCCTCGAACCGTTCCTGCCCTGCTGGGAGTGCAAGCAGTGCCTGGCCGGGCGGCAGAACGTCTGCGAGCGGCTGCGCTTCTTCGGCTGCGCCCACGATCAGGGCGGCATGGCCGACTACTTCACGGTCGACGAGCGCCGGCTCCACGTGATCCCGGATGCGCTGACCTGGGAGCAGGCCGCTTTCATCGAGCCGCTGGGCACTCCGGTGCATGCGGTGGGGCTGGCCGGGGGCGTACGGGAAAAGGCCGTGGCGATCCTCGGCGCCGGCACCATCGGCATCCTGACCCTGCAGGTGGCGCGGGCGTACGGCGCTCGCCGGATCGTGATGACGGCGCGGTCGCAGGCGTCGCGCGACCGGGCTCTGAGCTTCGGGGCCGACGCAGTGGTCGACGCCTCCTCGCCGTCGTGCGCCGAAGACGTGCGGGCGGCCCTCGGTGAGAGCGCCGACGTGGTGTTCGACTGCGTGGCCGAGCAGTCGACCACCGATCAGGCGCTGGCCATGGTGATGAAGGCGGGCACGGTGATCGTGGTCGGGGTGCCGCCGGCCGACGTACGGATCCCGTTGCCGCTGATCCAGGACGCCCAGTTGCGCATCCAGGGCAGTGCGACATACCTGCCGGCCGACTTCACCGAGTCGATGCGGCTGCTGGTCGAGGGCGGGGTCGACGTCTCCCGCATGGTCACGGCGAAGCACCCCCTGGACCAGGCCGCGGCCGCCTTCGCCGACGCCGCCTCGGGACGCCACCTGAAGGTGCTGCTGATATGACGGACTACGACGTCGTGATCGTGGGCAGCGGCTTCGGCGGCAGCGTCAGCGCCCTGCGCCTGGCCGAGAAGGGCTACCGGGTCGGCGTGCTCGAGGCGGGCCGGCGCTTCACCCCCGAGACCCTGCCCAAGACGTCGTGGGACCTGCGCAACTTCCTGTGGGCGCCCAAGCTCGGACTGCGCGGCATCCAGCGGATCACCCTGCTCAAGGACCTCGTGGTGCTGTCGGCGGCCGGGGTCGGCGGCGGTTCCCTGGTGTACGCGAACACGCTCTACCGCCCGCCGCCGTCGTTCTTCGCCGACCGGCACTGGGCCGCGATCACCGACTGGGCCGACGAGCTGGCGCCGCACTACGACCAGGCGTCCCGCATGCTCGGCGTGACCGAGCAGCCCTCGATGACCCCCTCCGACGTGGTGATCCGGCAGGTCGCCGACGACATGGGGGCAGGCGGGACCTTCCGCCGTACGCCGGTGGGGGTGTTCTTCGGCGAGCCCGGCCGGACGGTGCCCGATCCGTTCTTCGGGGGAGCCGGACCCGCCCGTACGGGATGCACCGAGTGCGGCAACTGCATGATCGGCTGCAAGGTGGGTGCGAAGAACGCCCTGGACGTCAACTACCTGCATCTGGCCGAGCGGGCCGGGGCTGTGGTGCATCCGTCCACATCGGTCACCGGTTTACGGCGGCGCCCGGACCACTGGGAGGTGACCACCTCACGCGGCACCTTCACCGCTCGCGACGTGGTTCTCGCGGCCGGGGCCCTGGGCACGCAACGTCTCCTGCACGCCCTTGTCGCATCGGGCGTTTTGCCTGATTTGTCGCCGCGGTTGGGGCACCTGACGCGCACGAACTCCGAAGCGCTCCTGGGCGCTCAGACGGCCGCGGTTCCGGCCGAGCCGTTCTCGCGCGGGGTGGCGATCACGTCGTCGTTCCACCCCGACGAGACGACCCACATCGAGCCGGTGCGCTACGGCCCCGGCAGCAACGCGATGGGCCTGCTCACCACCATGCTCGTCGACGGCGGCGGACGACTGCCCCGGCCGGTGCGCTTCCTCGCCCAGGCGCTGCGACACCCGTACGTGCTGATCCGCTCGTTGTCGGTGCGGCGCTGGAGCGAACGTACGATCATCGCGCTCGTCATGCAGACGGCCGACAACTCGCTGACCGTACGCCGCACCCGCCGCGGCCGCCTGACGACCGGTCCCGGGCACGGCGCGCCCAACCCCACGTGGATCCCGATCGGGCACGAGGCGGTACGCCGGATAGCGAGCCGGATCGGCGGCTTCCCCGGCGGCGGGGTCGGCGACATCTTCAACATCCCGATGACCGCACACATCCTGGGCGGCGCCACTATCGGCGAGTCCCCTGCCACGGGCGTGATCGACGCTTATCACCGCGTTTTCGCGTACGAGGGTCTGCACGTCATCGACGGCTCGGCCGTTCCCGCCAACCTCGGCGTGAACCCGTCCCTGACCATCACCGCGCTAGCCGAGCGGGCCGTCTCCCTATGGCCCAATCGTGGCGAACCCGATCCGCGGCCGCCGCTGGGTTCGCCGTACGTGCGGGTGGCCCCGACCGCTCCCGTCTCCCCCGCCGTGCCGTCCCACGCTCCCGCCGCGCTGCGCTTCAACCGGTAGCGCCCTCTTACTCCTGCGTGACCGGCCGGTGAGCCCTAGCCTGGTCTCCATGGTGGACCCCGATCAGCCGCACGAGAGCCTGGCCGCGCACGCCCGGGAGCTGCTCGACACGAACCGCTACCTCACGCTCGGCACCGTCTCCCGCGACGGCCGGCCGTGGACGAGCCCGGTCTATTTCTCGGCCGGCCCCGACTGGGACTTCTACTGGATGTCGTCGGTCGACGCCGAACACTCCCGCAACCTGGCGACCCGTCCCGCGGTGAGCATCACGGTCTTCGACTCCACCGTTCCGCCCTACCACGGCCGAGCGGTGTACGCCGTGGGCGAGGCCCGCGAGATCCCACCCGCCGCCCTGGACGACGCCCTGCCGTACTACCCCGGCCCGCCGTCCCGAGGCGGCAGCGCCATCACCCACGAGGACATCACGGGCGACTCGACGTGGCGCATGTACCAGGCAGCCGCCACCGAACTGTGGGTGCTGTGCCCGCGCGAGCCACGCCAGGGTTGCGCTCTGCACGACATAGCCCAGGACCACCGCGCGAGGGTCCTCTGAACGCCGCCGTTGCGGGACGGGCTGTTGGTTATTCGACCGGTCGTTTTAATGGGGGCAGTTCGTCCCCCAAATTCGCGGGCACGGTCGGCTCATCGCCACCACCGTGCGCCTCGTCGTACTCGTAGTCGCCATCCGCCGCTTCCGCCCCGCTGGTGCCGGGCTCGGCAACGCTCGAGAAGTCATTGTCCGGATCGCTCATGCCCTCGGTATACCCCCGGACGACCCACCGACGCACCCCCACCGAGGGCCAGGCTCAGTCGATCTTCCCCTGGAAGTTGATCTTCCCTCTAGGAGCAGCCATCCCAAACCCCCACCCGCCCTGGGGAGCGGTTGGGACGTTACGCCTTGTCAAGCCCGCCCGCGGGTTGTCCACAGCGGGGTCGCGCTGTCCACAGGTTGAGAGGTTGCCCTTGACGGCGCCCGTGTCGACGGCCCCGCCCTCGCTCAGAGACCGCCTCGACGCCACCCCGGCCGACAGCCCTACCCGAGCCCAGAAACCGCGGACGGCCCTACCCAAGCTCAGAGGTTGCCTTTGACGTCGCCCTTGCCGGCGGCCTTGCCCGCGTACATGCGGTCGGCCACCGCGGGCAGCACGTTCGCGGCCAGGATCGCGACCCGGTAGCGGGCCGGCACGATCATGCGACGGCGCGGGCGCCGCAGGGCCTTCTCGACGGCGGCGGCGACGATTTCCGGGCCGGGCAGGCCGCTGCGGTTCCGGTTGGCGGCGCCGGCGATGTAGCCGGGCTCGATCAGGGTGACGCCGATTCCGGTTCCGGCGAGCTCCCTGCGTACGGAATCGGTCATGCCCCTCAACGCGAACTTGGTGGCCGAATAAACGCCGCTCATGCCGACCTCACCCGCGACCGAGCCGATGTTCACGATTGCTCCGCCGCCCTGGTCGCGCATGAGCGGCACGACCGCGCGCATGAGGCGGATCGGGGCGAGCAGGTTGACCTGGATCATGCCCTCGACCGCGTCGTCGGCCGAGAGCACGGACGCCACCCCGCCGACTCCGGCGTTGTTGACCAGGCCGTCGACCCGACCGTTGATCTCGGCGGCCCGCGCGACGAGGTCGGCGATGGCGGCCGGATCCCGTACGTCGGTGGGCACCGCGACGGCGTTCGGCAATTCGGCGGCGAGGGCGGTCAGTTTGTCGGCGCGGCGGGCGGCCAGCACCACCGTGGCGCCGTTGCGGGCGAGCCGTTCCGCGGTGACCCGGCCGATTCCGCTCGATGCGCCCGTCACGATTACCACCGGCATGGCCCACCCCATTGTCGAAGAAAACGGCGCCGCCGGGGATCGGCGACGCCGTCATTTCAGCGCTTGCTGGGTCAACCTATCGCTTGCTGTGGTACGCCTCCACGATGTGGCTCGGGATGCGCCCGCGCTCGGAGACCTCGTAGCCGTTCTTGTTCGCCCACTCGCGAATCGCCTGATTCTGGTCGCGGCTGGCCCGGCCGGTGCTCGCCGGTGCGGCACGCCGCGTCGGGGAGACCACCGCCGTACGGCCGACCCTGGTCGCGGCATTCAGGAACGGGTCGAGCGCCTTACGCAGCTTCCCGGCGTTCTTCTCGGAGAGGTCGATCGTGTAGTTCACACCGTCCAGTCCGAACTCGACGGTGCGGTCGGCCTCGCCGCCGTCGAGGTCGTCGGTCAGAAGGGTTATTACCTGCTTGGCCATGGTGTGCCCCGCTCCTACAGCGATGTCATTTGAGCCACGACTATGCGCGTGCGGCATCGCCGTGGAATGTCGATACGCTTTCATTCTGACTTGCGATAACTCCTAGTGCAAATTGCCCCCTTCCGCATGTCGCAATTCCACCCCCGGTTACTCCCCACGGGTGGCGGCTCGCCGAGGCCCGACTTCCGGCTCTTTTCACACTCGTGAATGTCCTGTAACGTAGCGTGGGAGCGCTCCCAAGACCCGTCCCCGCGGGTTCCCCCTCCCCGAGGAGCTGACGAAATGCGCCGCCTTCTCCGCGCCGGCCTCGCCGCCGGCCTGCTCGCAGCCGCCACCGTGACCGGCTTCGCCGTCGCCGGTCCGGCCGCCGCCGACACCCAGATCTGCGACCAGTACGGCAGCACCACGATCGGCGGCCGCTACGTCGTGATGAACAACCGCTGGGGCACCTCGGCCCAGCAGTGCATCAACGTCACCAGCACCGGTTTCGCCATCACCAGCCAGCAGGGCACGGGCAACACGAGCGGCGCCCCGGTCTCCTATCCGGCGGTCTACCTCGGTTGCCACTACACGAAATGCTCGCCCGGGACGAACCTGCCGATCCGGGTCAGCGACATCACGAGCGCGACGAGCAGCATCAGCTACCAGTACGTGTCCGGCGCGACCTACGACGCCGCGTACGACATCTGGCTGGACCCGGCACCGAAGACCGACGGCGTCAGCCAGCAGGAGATCATGATCTGGTTCAACCGCCAGGGCTCGATCCAGCCGATCGGGTCGGTGGTCGGCAACGCCACCGTCGGCGGCCGGACCTGGCAGGTATGGCAGGGCAGCAACGGCTCGAATGCCGTCGTCTCCTACGTCGCCCCCTCCGCGATCTCCAGCTGGAGCTTCAGCGTCCTCGACTTCATCCGCGACGTGCAAAATCGCGGCGCCATCACCAGCAGTTGGTATTTGACAAGCATTCAGGCCGGATTCGAGCCGTGGATCGGCGGCGCCGGTCTCGCGGTCACCGATTTCGCCGCACAGGTGAACGGCAACGGCGGGACCACTCCCAGTAATCCTCCTTCCACCACTCCGCCGACTACTAACCCGCCGACACCCGGTACCGCTGCGTGCCGCATCACTTACTCCACGAACACATGGAATACCGGCCTCACCGCCAATGTGACAGTGGCGAATACCGGATCGACGGCGTTGAACGGCTGGACGCTCGGCTTCACGTTGCCGGCCGGCCAGGCGATCACCAGTTCCTGGAACGCCGCATTGACCGGTTCCAGTGGCGCGGTGACCGCCCGGAACGTCTCGTGGAACGGCGCGATTCCGCCCGGCGGCACCACGTCGTTCGGATTCCAGGCCACCCACTCCGGATCCACCGCCGCGCCGTCCGCTTTCACGCTGAACGGTTCCCCGTGCACGACAGCCTGACCCGCTGAAACGCCCTCGATCCCGAGCCGCCTCGTCGCCGATTCTCCGACGCCGGGGCGGTTCGTTCATTCCCCCAGTTGATCTTCATGAATGCCGCAGAATGACCCGCACCCTCGCTTGCTCTTCACGCAAACCGCACGCTGACCCGGCCTTCGCGCGCTCTTAACGCAAACCGCACGCTGACCTGGACCCCTCGCCGGCTCTACACACACCGCACGCCGACCCGGACCCTCGCTTGACCTTCATGCCAACCGCACGCTGACCTGCACCCCCAGTTCCCGGAACCCCAGCGCCCGCGCCACCCGCCTCGACGCCTCGGGCCGCGCCCGCCACTGCGGCAGAAGCCCCGCCTCGAGCGCCTCCCCCACCGCCGCCGAGGCCGCCCGCCGCGCAAGCCCCCGCCCCCGATGCTCCGGGTCGGTGAGCACGCTGAGATGTGCCGTCCCGTGCGGCCAGACCTCATATCCCGCGGCCGCCAGCACAAGACCCTTTTCCCGTACGCCAAATGCCCGCGACGAGATCTCGCCCAGCCCCCCTTCCCCGTCGTCCTCCGCCGACACCCGCCCCCGCAACGCCTCAAGCCCCGCCGCCTCGATCACGCCCGCGGCCGCCCCCGGCACCGGCCGGAACCCGGTCGCATCGCAGTAGGCCAACGTGGCCGGCCCGAGCACGTCGGCGATCGGCAGCCGCTCCCACAGAACAGCGAGCTCGGCCGACTCCTTCAGGGCCGGCCGCAACAGCCCAGCCGACTCCTCGTCGGGCGCGGTCGCGATGGTGGCCCCGCCCAGCGTGACGATGCCCGCCCACCCCGGCGGACACAGCCGCGACCCCGGCGAGACAGCCACATCGGCCTCGCCCTCCACGAAGCCGACCGGCGCCCCCGCCAGCTCGGCCCAGAGGTGCCGCACCCGCTGAAGCAAGGATTCGTCACCCATGGACGCATCGTGGCAAGCCGGCAGACGCCGACGCCACCGAGAATCCCGCAGCCTATGGACAGCCCAGAATTGTGGATAACCCGAGGTGACCGGGAACGACTTCGCCCGTGAGGCGCTGCCCCGCGAGATCGGGATGCTCCGGGCCGACGGGGGGCCGCTACCTCGGCTTCACCCGGGTGATCGCCAAGAAGGAGAGCTAGAGCGACGGCAACAACTTGTCCAGGCGCGCGGGCAGATCACGGACCCGGATTCCGGTCGCGTGGTGGATGGCGTTCAGGATCGCGGCCGGCGACCCCACGATGCCGATCTCGCCGATTCCCTTGCTGCCCATCGGGTTCAGGCCCTCGTCGGGGTCGTCGAGCCACTCCGCCTCGATCGACTCGACGTCGGCGTGGACGGGCACGTGGTACTCGGCGAAGTCGTGCGTGACCCAGGTTCCCATCGCGGGGTCGAGCACGCTCTCCTCGTGCAGGGCCATCCCCATCCCCATGATCATGCCGCCGATGAACTGGCTGCGGGCGGTACGCGGGTTGAGGATGCGCCCGGCGGCGTACATGCCGTACAGGCGGGACACCCGCACCTCGCCGGTGACGGCGTCGACCCGTACCTCCGCGAAGTGGGCGCCGAAGGCGTGCTTGCCTTCCTGGTTCAGCTTCTCGACCAGGGCGGTGCTGTCGAAGGTGGCCTCGTCCAGGCCACCCGACTCGCGGAGCGCGCGGCACGCCCCGGTGACGGCCCAGCCCCACGAGGCCGTTCCCGACGAGCCACCGGCGACCGAGGCCTGCGGCAGGGTGCTGTCGCCGATGCGGACGCGGACCCGGTCGTACGGGAGACCGAGCGCGTCCGCCGCGATCTGGGTCAGCACCGTGCGCGCGCCCGTGCCCAGGTCGGCCGCCGCGATCGAGACCTCGACGTCGCCGTCGGGCTGGCGCCGGGCCCGCGCCGAGGACGGCTGGATCATCGCCGGATAGGTGGCGCCCGCGACTCCGGTGCCGATCCACCAGTCGCCCTCGCGGCGTCGCCGGGGGCGTGGATCGCGGTCGTGCCAGCCGAAACGGTCGGCGCCGAGACCCAGGCATTTCCGGTACGAGTCGAAGCCGGTGTTGCGTACGCGAAGCTCGACCGGGTCCAGCTCCAGCGAGCCGGCCAGCTCGTCCATCGCGCACTCCAGGGCCAGCATGCCGGGCGCCTCACCGGGCGCACGCATCCAGCGCGGTGTCGGCATGTCGAGGCGGGCCAGCCGGTGTCCGGTGCGCACGGCCGGAGCCTCGTACATGTGCCGGGTCGACACCGCGGTCTGCTCGGCGAACTCGAACAGGCGGGACGTGTGCCCGACCGCCTGATGGTCGACCGCGGTCAGCTTGCCGTCGGCGGTCGCCCCGAGCCGGATCTGCTGGATCGTCGGCGTGCGGTGGCCGACCATGCTGAACAGCGCCTGCCGGGGCAGCGCCAGCCGCACGGGACGGCCGGTCACCTTGGCCCCCATCGCGGCCAGCACGGCGTTGGGCCGGGCGGTGCCCTTCGAGCCGAACCCACCGCCGACGTGCTCGGTGATCACGTGGACCCGGGCCGCGGGCAGGTCGAACAGCGCCCCCACGGTGGCGGCGATGCCCGGCGGGTGCTGGTTCGAGTCGTACAGGACGAGGTCGTCGCCGGCCCACAGCGCCGTGGTCGCGTGGGGTTCCATCGGGCTGTTGTGCAGGGCCGGGGTGCGGTACGTGACATCGACCCGCACCGCCGCCCCGGCGAACGCCGCGTCCACGTCGCCGGTGGACGACTCGCTCGGGAAGTCGGGGTTCACTTTCTCGGGCGTGTAGAGGTCGGGGTGGTCGGCCCGCAGCACCGTGTCGTGCGGCTCGGCGTCGATCGCCAGCTGCAGCGACGCCGCGGCTTCCCGGGCGGCCTCCAGGGTGCGGGCCACGACGAGGGCCACCGCCTGGCCGCGATAGCTGATCCGGTCGTTCTGCAGCACGGCCAGTTCGGGGTCGTCGGCCTTTCCCAGCCGGGGCGCGTTGCCGTGCCAGAGGACGGCCAGCACGTCGTCGGCCTCCACCAGCGGGTCGACGGCCACCGCGGTCAGGGTGCCGCGGGCGACGGGCGACTGCACGACCCACCCGTACGCGAGATCGTCGCCGACCTGATACTCGGCGGCGTACCGGGCGGCGCCGGTGACCTTGTCCGGCCCCTCGACGCGGCGGTGCGGCTGCCCGACGGCCCGTTCGGTTGTGGTGGTCATGCGAGTCCCTCCAGCACCGAGGCGACGAGGTTCCGGATCAGCGTGATCTTGTAGGCGTTATCGCGCAGCGGGGTGGCCGCGGCCAGCTCGGCGTCGGCCGCCTCCAGGAACGAGGAGCGGGTGGCGGGCCGTCCGCGCAGCGCCTCCTCGGCCCGGTAGGCACGCCACGGCTTGGGCGCCACGGCTCCGAACGCGAGGCGGACGTCCGCTACCGTGCCGTCGTCGACCCTCAGCACCGCGGCGACCGAGCCCACCGCGAAGGCGTACGAGGCCCGGTCACGCACCTTCCTATAAGCTGATTTTCCCCTTGGATCGGGCAGGTCGACCGAAGTGATGAGCTCGCCGTGCGAGAGCACCGTCTCCTGCTCGGGGGTCGAACCCGGCAGAACGTAAAGATCGCCCAGCGCGAGAGAGCGCCGATCGGTCTGAACGACGGCATCCAGTGCGGTCAGAGCAACAGCCATGTCCGACGGATGGGTAGCGATGCACGAAGGGCTCCCCCCGAGGATCGCCAGATTGCGGTGGTCCCCCTCCTGGGCCGGGCAGCCCGACCCCGGCTCGTGCTTGTTGCACGGCATGGTGGCGTCCATGAAATACCGGCAGCGGGTGCGCTGCAGCAGGTTCCCGGCGGTGGTGGCCATGTTCCGCAACTGACCGGACGCGCCGGCGAGCAGGGCCTGGCTGAGCACCGGATAGTCCTGCCGCACCCGCGGATGGACGGCCAGGTCGCTGTTGCGGACGCCCGCCCCGATCCGCAGCCCGCCGTCCGGCCGGTCGCTGACCTCGTCGAGCGGCAGCTTGGTCACGTCGACCAGCACGTCCGGGGTGGCCACCCCGAGCTTCATCAGGTCGACCAGGTTGGTGCCGCCGGCCAGGAACGTCGCGCCCGGCTCCAGGCCCTCGTCGAGCGAGGTCGCGGTGCGATAGGTGAACGTCTTCACCGGGCCGCCACCTCCCGGATCGCCGCGACGATGTTCGGATAGGCCCCGCACCGGCACAGGTTGCCGCTCATCCGCTCCCGGATCTCGGCGTCCGGCAGCGATGCGCCGTCCGCCTCGGCCAGCATCCCCACGGCCGAGCAGATCTGCCCCGGCGTGCAATAGCCGCACTGAAACCCGTCGTGCTCGAGAAACGCTTCCTGTACGGGGTGGGACAGCCCCTCGATCGTGGTGACCGAAGCGCCGTCCAGCGTGACGGCCAGGATCAGGCAGCTGTTCACCCGGCGCCCGTCGAGCAGCACGGTGCAGGCGCCGCACTGCCCGTGGTCACACCCCTTCTTCGCGCCGGTCAGGCCCATATGCTCGCGCAACGCGTCCAGCAGCGTGGTGCGCGGGTCCAGGTCGAGGCTGTGCGGTTCGCCGTTGACGCGTAGATCCATGGCTGCGGGCGTACCCGGGCAGATGTGGTTCAACCACCCGGGCGCCGGGTAGGCGTGAAGACATGCGTGTCGTGATCGTAGGAGCCACCGGGAACGCCGGAACCGCCCTGCTGCGCCGCCTGAGCGCCGAGCCGGACGTGGAACTCGTGGGCGTCGCCCGTCGATTGCCGGCCCCGGCCGGGGTGTACGCCCAGGCGTCGTGGCACTCGGTCGACATCGGTTCCTCGCCCGCCGAGGAGCAGCTGGCTGAGGTGTTCGCCGGGGCCGACGCCGTGGTGCACCTGGCCTGGCAGATCCAGCCGAGCCACGATCAGAAACTGCTTTACCGTACGAACGTCCTGGGCAGTCGCGCCGTGGCCAAGGCGGTGCTGCGGGCCGGCGTCCCCGCGCTCGTGCAGGCCTCGTCGGTCGGCGTCTATTCGGCGGGCCCCAAGGACGCCTTCGTACGGGAATCCTGGCCGCGCGCCGGGGTGCGGCCGTCCTCGTACAGCCGGCACAAGGTGCTCGTCGAGTGGATGCTCGACCAGATCGAGGCCGACCACCCGCAGCTGCGCGTCGTCCGGCTCCGCCCCGGCCTGATCTTCCAGCGCGCCGTCGGCACCGAGATCGCCCGCTACTTCGCGGGCCCGCTGCTGCCGGCGCGGCTGCTGCAGCCGCAGTGGCTGCCGGTGGTCCCGTCCCACCCGGGGCTGCGGATGCAGGCCGTGCACGCCGACGACGTCGCCGACGCGTACGCCCGGGCCGTGCTCTCCGACGCCCACGGCGCGTTCAACATCGCCGCCGGCCCGGTCCTCGATCCCGCCCTCGCCGCGCGCACGTTCCACGGCGTCCAGCTGCCGGTGCCGGCCTTCGCCCTGCGCGGCGCCGCCGCCGCGAGCTGGTGGTTGCGCCTGCAGCCGATCGACGCCGGCTGGGTCGAGCTGGCCCTGAGGTCGCCGCTGATGTCCTGCGACCGGGCCGCCTCCGAGCTGGGCTGGCGCCCCCGGCACAACGCCGTGGACGCCCTGACCGAGCTGGTGGCGGGCATGGCCGACCGCGCCCACGATGACAACGCCCCACCCCTGACCGGCGACCCGGCCCGCCCCGGCCGCCTGGGCGGCCTGCTGAAGGGCCGCCTCCCCGGAACCGGCAACCCCTACTGACCGGTACCCGACCACGATCGGGTGACCTGAGATCGCCGTGCGCCGCGCTGGCATTATGTGGACAGTCACGCACTCAGGGAGGCGAAGTGACGTCCTCACAGGTGGTCACCTACACGGTCGATGACGGGATCACCGTAGGGTTCGAGATCGAGCCGGTCGAGGGTTTTGTGCCGGCCGGGGCCGACGATGTGGCGGGCTATGTGAAGGCGGCGGTCGAGCCCGCGGTCTCGGCCGCCCGCGCGGTGCTCGACCAGGTCCGTCAGGTCGCCCCCGACACGATCCAGGTCAAGTTCGGCGTCAAAGTCACCGGCACGGCCAACTGGCTGGTGGCCAAGGCCGCCACCGAGGGCAACTTCGAGGTCACCATGACCTGGGGTCCCGATCAGCAACCGGACGCCGGCGACGACGGATCCGCCGATGACGGCCAGCCCACCGAATAACCGCCCGCGCAAGGACCCCTGGACCGTCAGCATCCATGACGGTCCGACGGGCGAACGCACACTCGGCAGCGGTGTCGTCATCGACGGCACCCGGGTGCTCACCTGTCATCACGTCGTGGCGAAGCAGGATTCGGCCGTCTGGGTGGCTTTCCCCAAGGCGGGCGTTCCCCGGTCCCTGCGTCGGCGGGTCACCGAGGTCCGGGCGGCGGCAGACGCCGACGTGGCGGTTCTCGAACTCGTCGAACGGGTTCCCGAGGCGGTCATCCCCGCTCCGTTGCTCTGCCCGGACGGCACGGATCTGGTCGACGAGCCGTGGTGGGCGTTCGGCTTCCCCGAGGATGTGCCGAAAGGCCTCGGGAGTGACGCGTGGGGCAGTGTGGGCGCCACACTCGGATACGGCTGGGTGCGTCTGGAGACCGATTCCCGGTACGTGGTCAGCAAGGGTTTCAGCGGTACGGGGTTGTGGTCGCCCCGCTATCAGGCCATCGTCGGCCTGGTCGGGCAGGCCCGCACCTCCGGTGAGCGCCGGGGCGACGCGCTCGCCATCACCCTGTCGCAGGCCGACCGCGAACTTCCGGGCGAGAAGATCTCCGGGCTCGCAGCCTGGTCGATCGCGACCGCCGGCGAGTCGGCGCTCGCCGCCTGGGGATGGTCCCTCGAGACCGACGCCGAGGCCGGGCGCCACTGGCGGCCACGAGCCCGCGGGGTCTCGGTCGACACCGAGGCGGGTTACCGGTTCCGGGGCCGCCGGACCGCGCTCACCGAGATCGTGGACTGGCTGGACCGCCCGGATACGGACGACCGGATCCTGGTGATCACCGGTTCCCCGGGGGTGGGCAAGTCCGCCGTTCTCGGCCGCGTGGTCACAACGGCGGACATGGGTATCCGGGCCGCGCTGCCGGCGAACGACGACAACGTCAAGGCCAGTGTCGGCTCGGTCGGATGCGCGGTGCACGTCAAGGGCAAGACCGCTCTCGACGTCGCAGTGGAGATCGCCCGAGCCGCGTCGGTGCGTCTACCCGTACGGGTGTCCGACCTGGAATCCGTGCTCCGGAAGAGGTTCACGGCCCGGCCCGAGGGCCGGCTCAACCTCGTGATCGACGCGCTCGACGAGGCGAACACGCCGCTGGAAGCACGACAGATCATCGACGAGATCGTCCTTCCGCTCGCCCGGCACTGCGGCAAGCTGGGCGTCCAGGTCGTGATCGGCACCCGCCGTGCGGACGACGGCGGCGATCTGCTGACCCGGTTCGGTTCCGGCCGGACCGTCATCGACCTCGACGACGAGAAGTACTTCCAAGTCAACGATCTGGCCGCCTACGCGACGGCCACGCTGCAGCTCATCGGGGCCGAGCGGCACGACAATCCGTACGCCGACGACGCCGTAGCCGAGCCGGTCGCGGTCCGCATCGCCGAACTGGCCGAGCGCAACTTCCTGGTGGCCGGCCTGGTCGCACGCCGACACGGGCTCTACGACAAGACACCGGTCGACACCGCCGAAATGACCTTCCCACCCGACGTGGACACGGCCCTGGCCGCGTACGTCCGACCGTTGAACCCGGTCGGCTCCGCGCCGGCCGAACTGGTGCTGACGGCGCTGGCCTACGCCCAGGCTCCGGGTCTGTCCCCCGCTTTGTGGCGATGCTTCCTGAGTGCGCTGGGCGAACAGGTACGACTGGACGACCTGGAGACCTTCGCCCGGTCCTCGGCGGCGAACTTCCTCGTCGAGGTCACGACGGACGGGCAGGGCAAACGGTTCAGGCTGTTCCATCAGGCGCTCAACGACGCCCTTCTTCGCCACCGCGATCGGGCGGCGGCCCAGGACCAGGCTGCTATCGCGGACGCGCTCATGTCCCTCGGCGGCTCCACCGGGTGGCGTAAAGCGGATCCCTATCTGTTGCGGTCGCTGCCTTATCACGCGCATGCCGGCGGCGTGATCGACGACGTTCTCGCGAACGAGGAGTTTCAGCTGCACGGCGATCTCTTGCGGCTCACCGCGCTCGCGGCCGATGCCACGACCGAGGCCGGCCGGCAACGCGCTCACCTCCTGCGCCTGACCCCGGGCGCCGCTACCGTGGGCGCCGACGAGCGCGCCGCGATGATGAGCGTGACGGCGGTTCTCGAAGGCGTGAAGACCGACGTGGCCGCCGGCCGGGCCGCGCCCTACCGAGGGCTGTGGGCGACGGCCGGCCGGCGCTCGGAGTGGACGGTGCTGGAGGGCCACAAGGCCGGCGTGGCGGCGCTCTGCACGGTCCAGGTCGGGAACAGGACGCTTCTCGTGTCCGCTGACGTCGAGGGAACGCTCAAGCTCTGGAACCCCGAGACCAGCCAGGCCGAACGGGAAGTGGCCGGCCTCGCCAAGCAGGTCCTCACGCTGCGTCCCACGGTGTCGAACGACCATGCGCTGCTCGTCGTCGGCGCTCAGAACTCGATTCTGGCGCTCGATCCCGAAAGCGGGCATCCGCACCAACTTCTGAACGGCAACGCCCTGCGTCCCCCGTGCTGCGTCGTTCCAGCGGGGGAACGGGTCCTGCTGGCCGGTTGCGACGCCGACGGCATCCTCACGCTGTGGGACCCCGTCACCCGGCAGAAACGCGAGCTGGTGGGCCACGTCGGCGACGTGCTCGCGCTCTGCCCGGTGGTGACCGGCGGCGAGACCTTACTGGCATCGGCCGGATACGACCGGACGGTGCGCTTCTGGGACGTCGAGAAAGGCGTCGAGCGGCGCCGGCGTGACGACCACGATCGCAAGGTCGCCGCGCTCTGCACCGTTTCGGTGCCGGGCCACATCGTCCTCGCCTCCGCATCCGCCGACGGCACGATCAGGTTGTGGCACCCGGCGAGCGGGCAGGAGATCGACCGGTGGCAGCACCACTTCACCGTCGTCAACGCGATGTGTGAGGTCCGCGTCGGCGGGAACACCCTGCTCGCGGTGGCCGGGGACGGCGAGGAGCTCCGCCTGTTCGACCCGACCAACGGACGGCCGATGGGTGAACTGGCCGGGCACACCGGCCCGATCCGCGATGTCTGCACCGTGCCCGTCGGCGACCGTCCGTTGCTGGCCACCGCCAGCGAGGACGGCACCGTCCGGCTGTGGGACCCGGCGGCTGGTGAACGACAGGACTCGGAACCTCCGCGCGCCGGCTCGCTCCGGGAGGCTCTGACCATCAAGGTGCAGGGGCGCACGCACCTGGCGGTGGGAGCGCACGACGGGACGGTCCGGTTCCGGGACGGCCACACCGGCCGGCAGCTACCGGACATCATCGGCCGCGTCGACGCGATGTGCTGCTTCCCCACCGACGACGGCGTACATCTGGCGCTGGCCCGCAGCGACGGCACCGTCGTCGACTGGGATCCCGCGACCCGGCAACGCCGTGACCTCGGCGCCCGGCTTCGGTACTACCCGTTCGTCATCGGCCCCACCTTCGTCGGCCAACAGCCCGGGCTCGCCGTCCTCGGCCGCGACCTCACCTTGCACACGTGGCAGCACCAGGCCGGTTGGCAGCGACACAGCACGGTCCGCCAACGCTTGCGCACCCGTTTGTTCCCGGAGCGCTACTTCGGCGGCTTCCGGGAGCACACCGTGGCGGCCTGTTTCGTCGCGGTCGGCCGAAACGGCATGCTCGCGTCGGCCGACAATCTCGGCAACATCCGGCTCTGGGAGGTGGAGTCCGGACGCCTCGCGTTCGTGCTGCCCGGCAACCGGCCGGTGCACCGGATCATTCCTCTCCCCGCCACCGGACGTGACCTGGTGGCCTCGTCAAGCACCGACGGCCGGGTTCGTATCTGGGATCCCCGTTCCGGCACCCTCCAGCACGAACTGATCGCCTACACCGGCGAGGCCCACGGCATCTGCGGCGCCACCATCGACGGCCGCACCGTGCTGATCACCGCAGGCGAGGATCGGATCGTCCGGGTCTGGGATCCGCTGAACGGCACCGTTCTCATGACGGTTCCGGTCCATCACGCGGTCTACCACTGCGCTGCGCAGGACGGACTGGTCGTCTTCCAGTTCCGCACCGGGTTCCTCGCCATCGAGTTCGGCTAGGCCCTTTTCTAGGCGACCAGCGGCAGGTGGCCGGACATCCGGCTCAGGGCCTCGGTGCCGTCGAGCGGGCTCGAGAGCAGGTAGCCCTGGCCGAGCGGGCAGCCCAGCCGGATCAGCAGGTCGCGGTGGGCCGGGGACTCGACGCCCTCGGCGATCACCGTCAGGCCCAGGGTGCGGGCCAGCGTGACCAGGCCGGCGATCAGCGTGGTGTCGTCGGCGAAACCCTTGTCGATCTTCACCACGTCGACCGGGCGGCGGCGCAGGTCGCCGGGGGACGCGTGGCGCGTGCCGAAGTCGTCGACCGCGATGCCGACGCCGAAGTCGCGCAGCACGGCCAGGTCGTCCCAGATCGCGTCGTGCCCGCCGTCCAGCAGGGCCTCGGAGAGCTCCAGCATCAGCGCCTGCGGCGGCACCCCGGCGTACGCGAGGGACTGCTTCACCTGCTCGACGAAGTTGCCCTCGCGGAACTGCCGGGCCGACACGTTGACGCTGACGTACGGCCGGCGGCTGCGCGGCAACGTCCGCCACCACTGCGCGACCGTGTGCAGGGCCTGGTCGAGCACCCAGCGGCCCATCGGCACGACCAGGCCGCTCTCCTCGGCGACCTCCAGGAACTCGGCCGGCGCGATCACCCCGCGGGTCGGGTGGTGCCAGCGCACCAGGGCCTCGAAGCCCACCGCCTCGTCGGTCGTCAGATCCACGATCGGCTGGTACGCGAGCAGGAAGTGGCCCTCGTGCACCGCGTGGTCGAGGGCCGAGCGCAGTTCCAGCCGCTCCACCATCGCGCCGTGCAGGTGGGCCTGGTAGCGGCGCCACTGGTTCTTGCCGGCCCCCTTGGCCACATAGAGGGCCAGGTCGGCCTGGCGCAGCAGCTCGTCCGCAGTGTCGGCCTCGGGCGTGGTGGTGATGCCGATGCTGGCCACCGCGGTCAGCTCGGAGCCGTCGTCGAGGATGATCGGCTCGGCCATCGCGGCCAGGATCCGCTGGGCCGTCTCCTCGACCGCGCCCGGGTCCTGCACGTTCTCGACCAGCGCGGCGAACTCGTCACCGCCGAGCCGGGCCGCGGTGTCGTCGGCCCGCAGGGCGCCCGCGATCCGGTTGGCCACGCCGATCAGCAGCTGGTCACCCACCGCGTGCCCGAGCGTGTCGTTGACCTTCTTGAAGTCGTCGAGGTCGATGAACAGGACGCCGACCACCGAGCCGTCGCGGGCGCCGCGGGCCAGCGCGTGGCCGAGCCGGTCGTGGAACAGCACCCGGTTGGCCAGCCCGGTCATCGCGTCATGGAACACCCGGTGGGTCAGTTCGGCCTCGAGCCGGCGTCGCTCGGTCACGTCGCGCAGGGTCAGCACGAGCGCGGCCACGGTCGGGTCGGAGCGCAGGTCCTGGCCGTGCATCTCGAGCACGACCTCGGCCCGGTCGGCGGTCACGGCGCGGAAATCAAGGCCTTCGGCAGACCCTTCCCCCGTACGCAGGGAGGCCAGCACCTCGATCAGGCGCGAGCTCTCGGCCGGGTGGATCACGGCGGGCATGTCGAACCCGGTCGGGTCGGCGCCGAGCACGGTGGTCGCGGAGGGACTGGCGTACCGGATCCGGTCCGCCTCGTCGACGATGAGGATGACGTCGGAGGTCTTCTGCACGAGCGTCCGGAAATAGGTCTCGCTGTTGCGGCGGATCACCTCCTGGCTGAGCCCGATCCGCTCGAGGGCGAGGGCGGCCTGGGTGGCCAGCACCTCGATCGCGCGCAGCAGCCCGGGCAGCACCGGCGCCGGGGCGGCCACGTGCAGCACCCCGACGAGCGGGTCGCCGGTGGGCCGGTCGGCCAGCACCATCGGGCAGCGCAGGGTCAGCGGGTGGTGGGCCAGCCGTACCGACACTGCCCAGTCCACGTCGCGGGTCGGCACCAGCCGGGCGGCGGTTCCGGTCGAGCGGTCCAGCGCCGCCTGCTCGGAGGCCTCGGGTGAGAGCGGCCCGTTCTCGGCGATGGTGACGGCCAGGACGACCCCGTGCGGGGTGTCCGGGGGAAGCAGATGAGCCACCGCCGTACGGACGGCCGCTCCGACCTCCTCGGTGTCGGCGGCCGAGACGAGGGCGGCCGAGGCCTCGCGCAGCGCCCGTTCCCGGCCCAGGGCCAGCCGGTGGCTCGCCATGATGTCGGCCATCCGGGCCAGCACCAGCAGGAACGTCAGCGCGCTGAGCACGGCGACCACGGTCAGGTCGGGCACCTCTCCGTCGCGCACCATGCGGACCAGCAGCACGGCCGGGGAGATCATCGAGGCGATCCCGAGCAGGGCGAGGCGGCCCCGGCCCAGCTGGGCGACGGGCAGCCCGGCCGGGCGGTCGAGCTCGGCCATCGAGGGGTGCAGCGCGGCCAGGCCGGCGGCGGTGTAGAAGGCGATACGGCCGAGGCCGACGATGGTGGTGGTGCCGTCGAGCAGCGAGATCTCGTACCCGACGTCGCTGATCAGCATCAGCACCAGCCCGGCGCCGAGCAGCCGGCCGGCGCGGGCCGTGACGCCGCTGACGAACAGCCGGGCCAGCAGGCCGACCAGCAGCAGGTCGCCGAGCGGGAACGCGATCTGCTGCCAGGTCTCGGCGACCGACCCGCGCAGGTTGGGGCCGAGCAAAAAGCTCCAGACGAGCAGCGCGACTCCGGACGTGACGGTCAGCGAGTCGAGCAGCGCGGCCCGGTCCCGGGGATTGCCGGCCCGGCGGCGCACCAGGGCCACGAGCATGACGGCGAGCACCGGATAGCTGACCAGCACCAGCAGCGAGCCGACGTCGACCAGGTCCGGCAGCACCGAGTGGGCCCAGTCGGGTGCCCGGTAGAGGCCGGTGCCCAGCACCGAGAGCACGAGCGCGGTCGTGAGCATCCGCCACGGGAACCGGTGGGCGGGCCGGTTGCGCCGCACGCCGAGGGTCACCACGACGACGGCCGTGAGACCGGCGAGCAGGCGTACCGGGGTCTGCGCGCCGGTGGGCACCAGCACGAAGGCCACCGCGAGCACCGCCATCCAGCCGCCGAAGAGTGCGGCGGCCCACCGTGCCGGCATAGGGGTTCCTTCTCTGTGGGGGACGGTCCGTCTGATCGGTCCGGCGCGGGCCAGGTTGAGGAACCGGGCACAATCGTCTGGTGCTTCTCGAGTTCATCCGCGGCAACACCGCCCCCGCGCCCGTCCCGTTCGTCCCCGAGATCACCCTCTTCCAGGCGGACGAGCCGATCGCGCTGTGGGAGAAGACGGAGGAGCTCGGCGCCGAGCAGCCGCCACCGTTCTGGGCCTTCGCCTGGGCCGGTGGGCAGGCCCTGGCCCGGCATGTGATCGACCACCCCGACCTGGTCTCCGGCCGCTCGGTTCTCGACCTCGCGACCGGCTCGGGCCTGGTCGCGGTGGCGGCCGCGGTGGCCGGCGCCCGCCCGGTCACGGCCAACGACATCGACCCGTATTCGCTGGCCGCCACCACCGCCAACGCCATCGCCAACGACGTCGAGGTCCGCACCCTGGAGGCGGACATCCTCGACACCGACGACGAGTACGGCGTGGTGCTGGCCGGCGACGTCTTCTACAGCCGCGAGATGGCCGCCCGAGTGCTGCCGTTCCTGCGCCGCGCGGCCGGCCGCGGTTCCCTGGTGCTGGTCGGCGACCCCGGCCGGGCCTACCTGCCCGACTCGGGCCTGATCGAGCGGGCTGTCCACGACATCCCGGTGCCGGTCTCGCTGGAGAGCGTGCCCACCCGCCGTACGAAGGTCTGGCAGCTGGTCAACCGCTGACCGGCCACGCCTCCCACGCGGACCGGACGGCCTCGGCGAAGCTGAGCTCCGCCTTCCAGTGCAGGCGCTGCGCGGCGCGCGCGGTCCGGGCCACGATCGCGGGAACATCGCCGTCGCGCGGTGGAGCGATGCGGAACGGCACCGGCCGGTCCGCGGCCTCGCCGACCGCGTTCAGCACATCGCGGACGCTGTGCCCGGCACCCGTGCCCACGTTGACGATCAACTGGTCCTCACCCGCGCCCGACCGCAGATGGTCGATGGCGTCCAGGTAGATCCGCACCACATCGGCGACATGGACGTAGTCGCGGACCCCGGTGCCGGTCGGGGTGTCGTAACGGTCGCCCAGGACGGCAACCGGTTCGGCGCCGGGCGCCATCGCCCGGAACACGGCGGGCAGCAGGTTCGTGGTGCCGGTGTCGGCCGCATGCGGGTGGGTGCCGGCGCCGATGACGTTGAACTGCCGCAGGACGACCGACCGGATGCCGTACTCCTTGATCAGGCGCTCGCCGTCGAGCTTGGTGCGGCCGTACGGGTTGATCGGGTTGGCGCGGGACCGCTCGGAAACCGTCCCCCCGGCGGGCCGACCGTAGACCGCGGCCGATGACGAGAAGACCATCCTCGATACGCCGGCCTCACGCATCGCGTACAGGAGGTGTTTCATGCCGTCGACGTTGACGGACTGGTACCGCCCGGGCTCCGCGACCGACTCGGCCACCGACTTGAGCGCGGCCAGGTGGATCACGCCGTCGACCCGGCGCCCCCGGAGAAGCCGGTTCACGTCGTCGGGTTCGGTGATCGAGCCCCGCACCAGCTCGACGTCGCCGGGGAGCCGGTCGGCCCGGCCGCCGGACAGGTCGTCGAAGACCACCGCATCCAGGCCGGATACGCGCATCCGCCGCACGACGTGCGCGCCGATGTAGCCCGCGCCGCCGGTCACGATCCAGGTCACCGCCGCAACCTACGCGGTCGGCGGAGTCAGCTTCTTGACGAACACGCGACAGTATTCGATTTCGCTCTTTCGGCCATCCTTGTACGTCTTGATGCGGCCGAATCGCCACTCCGAGTAACCAAGCTTGCGGTAGAAGCCGATCGGGCTCGTCGGCACCGGAGACTTCGGCTTCCGCGCGACCACCACGCCCAACGCAACCTGCCGGCGCCGGTGTACCCATGCGGTCGCCTCCGCCATGGTCACGAGCATCCGACCGATTCCCTGGAGCCGGTTCTCCCGTTCCACCCGCAGCCTCTCCAGCAGCGGCGCCTTGTTCAACAGCAACCGCAGCTTGAGTTCCTCAGCGGTCTCCAGCCGTAGGTAGACGTATCCGACAGCGCGATCGCCGTCGATGGCGAGAAAGACCCTCCCGCCCTGCGCGCCTCGACGACGAAGGCGGTCGAGGAAGAAATCCCGGTCATCCTCGTCCCGGACGAACTTCTCGACGTCCTGCTCGTTCGCCTCCGTTATCCGCACCCCGGTCACGTACTGTTCGCCCTCCCCCCGGCACCCTTCCGGGTGACCCCCTGAGGATCGATACTCCCTGCGCGGCACGCGGCTGTCGATCCGAGCCGGGCAGCCGCGCACCGGATAGGTCCTAGATCACTGCGCGAGGAGGGCGAACACGAGAAGCGCGACCGCGACCGCGATCAGCGCGAAGCTCGCGACCGCGGCCAGGGCGGCCTTGAGGATCCCGACGACCGGGCCGACCGCGCGGCTCATCTGCTTGGCGGTCAGGATCAGAACGCCGATCGCCACCATGATGATCACGAAACGACCGCCGAGGGGGCTCGCCGCGTCGGCGGAGGCCAGGTAAATGGTTTGAAAACGGTCTACACTAGACATGGAGTGAGTGCCCTTCAGCTAGCCCTGAAATCACCACTTCGGGAGCACCTTCGGCTGCCACCGGGGGTGCTTCGCTTTCGACGCCTCGCGGAGGACGCCGTTGCGGGGCCCTGTCACGCTGGGGCTCAGCCGCTGAGATCGGTCACGGTCGGCGGATCGGTCACCGGACGACTCTGTCGGGTCGGAGCGCGGATCGAAGGTCGGATCCTGGGGAGCTTCACGGGGCCACCTCCCGCAGTCTTTCAGCTAGAATTTCAGCTGTTGACTTTATGACTCTTGATATCAGGTTAAGCTTCCAGTTCGCCTCAAGGCAATCCATGCAAGCTTTTTCAATGATCCTCCCGCACAACCTGCACATCGCCCACGGTGAGCAGGTTGCGACTCCCAAATCGCTCGACTTCGCGAGACGCAGGCGGTATAACATTTCAGTCCAGAGCTGAAATTAGGAGGTGACAGCGGTGCAGCCAACTGAAGATCCGGCTGTCGAGCTCTCCGCCCGGCTGCGAAACCTCCGCCTCGACGGCCTGGGCCTGAAGATCACACAGGGAAACCTGGCGCGCGCCTTGGATTGCAGCATCGCGCTGATCTCCTCGTGGGAGCGCCCGGTCGACCCGGTGACGCCACCGATCGAGCGCATCGAGCAGTACGCGACGTTCTTCAGCACTCCGCGGTCAGTGGAGAAGAAGCCCTTTCGGCTCCTCCCCGAGCGCGACCTGGCGCCGGTCGAGGTCGCTCAGCGCGCCGAGCTTCTGGGCCGGTTGACCCGTCTGCGTGACGCGGCCGCCGGTGACTCGCCCGCGGTGAACTGGGTCAACCGCGACACCCTGGTCGGCCGCGGACCGTGGTACTTCCCCAATGCCGACCCCGAGCGGCCGGTCGTCCTGGTCTGCCCTCAGCTGCCGCCGAAGGAACTGGCCGTGGTGCCGCACGGCGATCCGGCCGACCCCGACTACTCGGAACTGTCCCGGCTCACCGATCTCGACGCGCTGCTCGAGCTCTACGGGCACATCCGTGCGGTCAACCCGGATCTCCGGGTCGAGTTCCGCAGCGTCGCCAGCCTGCGCCGTGACGACACGACGGGGCACTTGGTCGTTCTCGGTGGTGTGGACTGGAACGCGGCGTCGAAGGACATCATGTGGCGGATCAACGCACCGATCACCCAGATCTCCGAGAAGCACCCGATGAACCGAGGGTGTTTCCGGGTGACCGACGACGCGTCACAGTCGTACACGCCGGTGGTCGAGCAGGACGGCGATCGGCAGGTGCTGCTGGAAGACGTGGGCTACTTCTTCCGAGGACCGAATCCGTACAACTCCGAGCGGACCGTGACGCTCTGCAACGGGATGTTCGGCCGCGGGGTGCTGGGCACGGTCCGTGCGCTGACCGACAGGGAACTCCGGGACAAGAACGCGGACTTTCTCGAGCACCGGTTCGGCGACCACGACTCGTACAGCATCCTCTTCCGGGTGCCGGTGCTGAATGAACGGGTCGTGGTGACTCCCGACTGGAACAACCCCCACACGGTGCTCCACACATGGTCGGAGAAGAGCGAATGACGCGCGCCGTCCGCCCGGTGGTTCGAGACCTGCCCGTCCCCGCACCGAGCGCCCAGGAACTGCACCACGGCTCTCATACCCACCTGCTCTCGTTCCTGCCGGCCGCACTGGTCGACCGCACCGACACGCCCGACCGCGGGGGTGAGCCGGATCAGCCCTCGCACGACTCGCCCGGCCACGGTTGCCTCCCCGAAAGAGTCGAGCGCCGCATCGACGCCATCGTCGTGCCGACGTTCCGGCCGCACCACGCGCTGCGCGACGCGATGGCGGCCGCCCAGGAGCTCGGCTGCCGGCTCGTCGCCCTCTGCAGCGGGCCGGCCCAGGCGTGGCGCGCCGTCGAGCTGGGCGACGAGTTCGGCGTCGACGTCATCGCGGTCGACCTGCACGAGAACCGGCCCGACATGCCCCGGTTCCGCAGCGACGAGGTGCTGGCCCGCAACGGCTTCGTGCACGGCAGCGACCTCAGCCTCAAACGCAACCTGGGCCTGCTGCTGGGCCGCATGATCGGCTGGAGCCGGGTGCTGTTCCTGGACGACGACATCGCCAAGCTGCGGGCGGTCGAACTGAACGGCGCGGCCCGCCACCTCGACAGCGGGGAGTTCCGGGCGGTCGGGCTGCAGAACACCGGCTACCCCGACAACTCCGTGGTCTGTCACGCCTACCGGGCCGTCGGCGGCGTCCAGGACAGCTTCATCGGCGGCGGCGCCATGATCGTCGACCCCACGCAGACCCGCTCGTTCTTCCCGAACATCTACAACGAGGACTGGTTCTTCCTGCTCGGCGACGGAGTGCCGTTCAAAGCGGCCGTCTCGGGCTCGATGTACCAGCGCTCCTACGACCCGTTCGCCTCGGCCGGCCGCGCCACCGGAGAGGAACTGGGTGACACGCTCGCCGAAGGCCTGTTCTGGCTGCTCGATGGCGGCTCCCAGCCGAAGTCCGGCGACGCGGGTTTCTGGGGCGACTTCTTGTCCCGCCGCCAGGGTCTGCTCAGCTATGTGCTCGACCGGCTCGACGACCACGTCGACGACCCGCCGCGCCGGGAGCTGATGAAGGCGTCGCTGCGGGCGGCACGCGCCCGCAGCCTCGACATCAACCCCTGGCTGTGCGCGTCGTTCGTCGGGGCGTGGCGCGAAGACCTGGTCACCTGGGGGCGGTTCCTGAGCCAGCGCTCGTCCTGCCTCGACGACCCCGAGAAGGCGCTGGCCGAGCTGGGCCTGTCGCACGTGGCGATGCGGACCGCCCAGAGCTAGAGGTTCTTCTCGATCAGGGTCAACAGGCCGAAACCGTCCTCGACCGTGTCGTCGGGGGTGGGGCCACCCGGCTCGGAGCGGGTGCGGGGCGAGGGCATCAGCACGGCCCGGCCGATGCCGGCCCGGCGGCCGCAGACGATGTCACGGCGCGGGGTGTCGCCCACGAACCAGCAGGCGGCCGGGTCGAGGCCCAGCTCGTCGGTGGCGTTCCAGATCATCTGGGGGTTGGGTTTGCGGACGCCGGCCTCGTCGCTGTAGATCTGCGTGGCGAACAGGTCGCCCAGGCACGACTTGTCGAGGAAGTCGCGGTGGGCGGAGCCCGACAGGGTGTTCGACACGACCGCCAGCACGATGCCGGCGTCGTGGGCGGCGTGCAGCGCCTCGGGAATGCCGGGGCGCAGCGCCCACGTGTCCCGCCAGGCCCACTCGTAACTCAGTTTGCGCACCGCACCGCGTACGGGAACCTGGGCCGCCGGCGGCCACCCGGGCAGGATGAACCGTTCCCACACCTCGGCCTGGCTCAGCTCGTCCGGCCAGTCCTCGTCACGCCACGCGGCGTAGGCGACCGCACCCTCGGTGAGCGACCGCTGGATCTCCCCCGGGGTCAGCGTGCCATGGGTCAGGTTGAAGATGCGCAGCACGAGCCCGGGCGGCGCGGTGCGCTGCGGCGGCGCGTCGGCCAGCACGCCGCCGAAGTCGAGCAGGATCGCAGCGGGTCGCATGTCAGCGGGTCGGCCCCAGCGTCCAGGCGCGCACGCCGCCCACGATGCCGGCCGTGTTCGGCACGACCACCACGTCGTCACCCATGCGCGCGAGCTGGGTCGGGGTGATCAGGCGCGAGTTGCCACCACCGAGATAGAGCCGGTCCCACAGGAACACCGGCCGCAGCCCCTCGACGACGTTGCGCACGCGGCGGGACCAGAGAGCGTCACCGAGACGACGACGCTCATGCTCGCCGATGTACGTGTCGTAGGACATTCCCCACCGTACGGGGGCCTGGCTCATCTCCAGATGCGGTGCGAGCGAACCGCCGTCGAAGAGCGCGCAGCCCAGCCCCGTCCCCAGGGTGAGCACCAGTTCGCAGCCGGTGCCGGCCACCACACCGGCCCCGTGCACCTCGGCGTCGTTGAGCACCAGCGTGGGGCGGCCGAACGCGTCTTCGAGGGCCGTACGGGCGTCGAACCCGAACCACGCGTCCTGCAGCTCGGGGTCGATCCTCGTCCGCGGGCCGGAACGGGTGATGTAGTGCGGCGTCGCGACCACCACGCCGTGCCGCAGCATGCCCGGCATGCCGACGGTGACCCGGTCGTGGGACGGCAGCCGCTCGCCGAGCTGCACCAGGGTCTTCACGAAGAGCTCGGGGGGCAACGGGTACGGGGTCGGCACGCGCAACGGCTGGGCGCGCATGGTCCCCGCCTCGTCGAGCACGGAACCCTTGATGCCGCCGCCGCCACAGTCGATCGTCAGGGTGAAAGCCACGCCGCCAGTTTGCACGGAGTACACCTCCTCGCACAGCAATTGTGACCCGGTATCGTCGCTGCGGTGTCCAGGGCCGTGAAGGTGAGCACCCGCAACGCGAGCTTCCAGCAGTGGCAGGCATTGCTCACCAACCGTACGAAGAGGCACCGCTCCGGCGAGTTCCTGGTGCACGGCGTACGCCCGATCTCGCTCGCCGTCGACCACGGCTGGGAGATCCGCGACCTGATCTATCCCGACCGCCGGTCGCTGTCGGCCTGGGCCCGCGAGATGATCGAGAAGAGCGGGGCGCGCCCGGTCGCGATGGCCCCCGAGCTGGTCGCCGAGCTGGCCGACAAGGAATCGGCCGAGCTGATCGCCGTGGTCGGCCTGCCCGAGGAGCCGCCGCTGCCCGCCGCGGACGACCCGCATCTGCTGGTGGTGGTCTTCGACCGGCCCTCGACCCCGGGCAACGTCGGCACGCTGATCCGCTCGGCCGACGCGTTCGGCGCCGCCGCGGTGGTCATCTCGGGGCACGCCGCCGACCCGTACGATCCCCGGTCCGTACGGGCCAGCACGGGTTCGCTGTTCGCCCTGCCGGTGATGCGGGCCGACGGTCCCGACGACGTGCTCGAGTGGGCCGCGCGCTCCGGGGTCCAGCTGGTCGGCACGGACGAGCACGGCGCGGTGGACGTCGCCGACCACGACCTGACCGGCCCGACCACGCTGCTGATCGGCAACGAGACGAGCGGGCTCAGCGCGGCCTGGCGCTCGGCGGCCGACGTGCTGGTCCGGATCCCGATCACCGGGGCGGCCAGCTCGCTCAACGCCGCCGCGGCGGCCACGGTCGCGCTCTACGAGACGTCCCGCCAGCGCGCACGCCCCTGACCCACCCGCGCGCACGCCCAATGACCCGCCCGCGCGCACGCCCAATGACCCGCCCGCGCGCACGCCCAATGACCCGCCCGCGCGCACGCCCAATGACCCGCCCGCGCGCACGCCCAATGACCCGCCCGCGC
>NZ_JAENHP010000031.1 GCF_016834655.1 Paractinoplanes ovalisporus | reverse complement strand
GCTGCTGCTGCTGCTGCTGCTGCTCCCGAGCGTGCCGTTGACCGCGGTGACCGTGCCCGCCATCGGCGCCTTGAGCACCGTGCCCGCGACCGCCGCCTCGGCCTCGTCCACGGCCAGTTCCGCCTGCTCCACCTCGTTCTCGGCGGTGGAAGTGTCGGAGCCGGCGTCCTCGGCCCGCTCCAGCGAGTCGCGGGCGGCGTCCAGGTCGGCCTCGGCCGCGTCCAGGGAGCGCTGGGCGTCGGCCGGGTCGACCTTGGCCAGCACCTGCCCCTTGGCGACCTTCTGACCGACCCGGGCGTTGATCGCGGTCACCGTGCCGCCGGTGACAAAACTGGCGGTCGCGGTGCTGGCGCTCTCGACCGTCCCGTCCGCGGTCACGGTCTTGGTGACGGTGCCCTGCTGGACGGCGACCGTGCGGGTCGACGCGTTCGCGGCCGGGGTGGCGTCCGTTCCGGCGAGGGTCTGGTAGGCCCAGAATCCCCCGGCTACGAGGGCGACGCCGAGGGCGGTGTTGACCGCCACCGTGGGGCGTCGCAGGTTGAGGCGCGCTGGCATGCCGGACACTGTGGCGGTCCGGCCTCGGAGCAGCTTCCGGGCAACCTGGGAGCCAGCTCGAAATTGTGGTCCCGGTTCAGCCCGGCGCCGTGAAACGCCGGGCTGAACCGGCCCTCAGCCCGCGGTCAGCTCGTAGTCGTGCGCGGGCAGCAGGACCCGGAAGGTCGCGCCACCCTCCGCCGGCGACTCCAGCTCGACCCAGCCGCCGTGACCGTGCACAAAGGCGGCCACGATCGACAGGCCCAGCCCGGAACCGCCGCCCTTGCCGCGGTAACGGCTCGAGTCGGCGCGGTAGAGCCGCTCGAAGACCCGCGGCGCGTGCTCGGGCGGGATCCCCGGGCCGTTGTCGGCGACCTCCAGCACCGCCAGCCGGCCCCCGGACGGTGGGGCCGTGCCCGAGACGACGCTGCCGGGCGCGGGCGGTCTCGGGTGGATCAGCCCGACCCGTACGGTGATCTCGGCCTCGGGCGGCGTGTGCTGCAGCGCGTTGGAGACCAGGTTGGTGGCGATCTGCCGCAGGGCGTGCTCGTCGCCCAGCACCATGGGCGGCTCGAACGTCTCGTCGGCGTCGTTGAGGGCGGTCAGGTGCACCGCGCGCTCGGGGGCGCGGGCGTGCGCGTCGCGGACCGTGTCGGCGGCGACCTCGAGCAGGTCGACCGGCTTGCGGGACAGCGGGCGCTGCTGGTCGAGCCGGGCCAGCATCAGCATGTCCTCGACCAGCAGGCTCATCCGGCCCGACTCGCTCTCGATGCGCTGCAGGGCCGGGCCGGGCTCGACGCCGCCGCGGCGGTACAGCTCGGCGAACCCCTTGATCGAGGTGAGCGGGGTGCGCAGCTCGTGCGAGGCGTCGGCCAGGAACTGGCGCATCCGGTTCTCGGAGGCGGTGCGGGCGCTGACCTCGTTCTCGATCCGGCCGAGCATCGAGTTGAGGGCCAGGCCCAGGCGGCCGGGTTCGGTGTGCGGGTCGGCGCCGGCGACACGGCCGCTGAGGTTGCCCCCGGAGATGTCGGTGGCGAGGCGTTCCATGTCGTTCAGGGGACGCAGGCCCAGCCGTACGACGAAGGCCGCCCCCATGCCGAGCAGCGCGAGCACCAGCGCGCTGACCAGGGCGTCGATCAGCAGCAGCTGGTTGGTGGTCTGCTTCAGCTCGGACAGCGAGACGCCGCCCACCGCGTACCCGCCGATCTCTTTGTTCTCGACCGCGATCAGGCGCCAGTGGCTGCCGTCGGAGGCCTCGACCGTGTGCGGCTCGGCGAGCGTGGGGAGCTCGGCCACCCGGCTCACGGCCGGGACCGTCGGACGTTCGGTGGTGCCGGCCGATCGCGGATCGATCAGGACGAAGTTCGGGAAGAACCAGTACGTCACCTGGTCGGGGCCGAGGCTCTTCATGCCCCGCACGCCACCGCCCCCGCCGCCGTAGACGACGTTGCCGTTTCCGTTGCCCCCGTTGGGAACGCCGGGCATCCGGCCGTTCGCGTAGTCGTCCCGGGGGTCCATCTGGGACAGCGGATGAACCATGACCCGGAGCTGGTCGTCGATGCGGTCGAGCAGATAGCTGCGGATGAGCACGACGCCGGCGGCGTTCGCGATGATCAGGGCGAGCGCGGCCAGGGCACCCACCACCAGGACGAGGCGCGCGCGCAGAGTCCAGTGCCTCCAGCGCCGCGGCCGCGTCCAGACCCCCCGTGTGAACGCGGCCATCTCAGTCTTCGCCACCGCGAGGCAGCCGCAGGGCATAGCCGACGCCGCGCACGGTGTGGATCAGCGGCGGCTCGGTCCGGTCGATCTTGCGGCGCAGGTAGTAGACGTACGACTCGACGATGCGGCCGTCGCCACCGAAGTCGTACTTCCACACCCGGTCGAGGATCTGGGCCTTGCTGACCACCCGGCCGGCGTTGACCAGCAGGTATTTGAGCAGGTTGAACTCGGTCGGCGAGAGGTCGACGACCCGGCCCGCCCGGCGCACCTCGTGGGCGTCCTCGTCCATCTCGAGGTCGGCGTAGCGCAGCACGCCCCGCTCGCCCGGGCCGTCGAGCCCGGGCTGGGTGCGCCGCAGGATCGCCCGGATCCGCAACACGACCTCCTCCAGGCTGAACGGCTTGGTCACGTAGTCGTCGGCGCCGGCCGAGAGCCCGGAAAGCCGGTCTTCGAGGGCGTCGCGCGCGGTCAGGAACAGCACCGGCACGCGGGAACCGGTGGCGCGCAGCCGCTTGGCGATCTCGAACCCGTCGAGGTCGGGCAGCATCACGTCGAGGACCACGAGGTCGGGCTCGAACTCCTCGATCGCGACCAGCGCCCGGTGGCCCGTCTCGGCCACCCGCACGTCGAACTCGACGAGGCGCAGGGTCGCGCTGAGCAGCGCGGAGATGTTCGGCTCGTCGTCGACGACGAGCACCCGCGCGACGCGGGCCGGGGCGTCGCCGAGAGCGATCGAGGATCGGGAATCAGTCAGCACCCCGAAGGAGTATCAACGCCACCTAGGAATTCCCTATGAAGTTGTGCTGAGTCCGCTGTACCGCTGTCAGCTCGCTGACAGTCACCACGAACGGACGATCTCGTCGCCCTCCGAAAGGCCCCCGGTGATCTCGGTGAACTGGTCGCCCCGCAGGCCGATGACGACCTTGGCCGGCGCGCCGCCCTTGAGCACGGTGCCCTGGTCGCCGGAGACGTCGTGCACCGCGGTGCTGGGCACGCGCAGCGCCTCCTCCTTCGAGCCGGTCGTCACCCGCACCGACGCACTCTGCCCGACCAGCAGATCCTCGGGCGAGGTATCGAAGGACAGCAATACGCCGTACCGGACCATAGTGCCGTCGCTGGTGCCGACGGGGTCGACCTGCACCACGGTGGCCTCGAACTCCTTGCCGGCCCGGTCGGCCAGGGTGACCACCGCCTTCTGCTTCACGGCGAGCCGGTCGGCGTCGGCCTCGGGGAAGTCCGCGCTGATCTGCATGTCGTAGACGTCGGCCAGCGTTATGAAGGCGTTACCTGCGGTGACCTGGCTGCCGACCTTGCCGCTGACGCTGATGATCCGCCCCGCGATGGGTGCCGTGATGGTCGCGCCGGCCAGGGCTTCCTCGGCGTTCTCGAGCGTGGTGGTGGCCTGGGTGACCCGCTGCTGGGCGCTGAGGATGGCGTCGCCCCCTTGTTGCCCGCCTTGTTGCCCGCCCTGCTGTTGCCCGCCGGCGCAGGTTCCGCTCGTGGGTGCGCCCCCGCCTGGTGTGCTCCCGCCCGGTGCGCCTCCGCCTGGTGCGCCTCCGGTCGGGGCTGTGGTCCGGGAAGGCGCCGACGTCGTGGTGCGGGTCGGGCTCGGGCTTGTGCTCACGGACGGGCTCGGGCTCACGGTACGGCTCGGGCTCGCGCTCGGCGTGGGGCTGGCCGACGGCGGAGTGTAGGCCGCCGCGACGTTGGACCCGCAGGTCGTGCCGGCGGTGGCGGTGGCGTTCGCCCGGGCCTCGGCCAGCGCGTCCTCGGCGTCGTCGAGGGCGTCCTGCGCGTTGTCCACCGCTTCGGCCGCGTCGGTGTCGTCGACCTTGGCCAGCGTCTGCCCCGCCGTGACCGTCGTGCCCGCCCGCACCGAGACGCTTTCGACCGTGCCCTCGACCGCGAACGACAGGCTGCGGGTCTGGGCCGGCTGCACCGTCCCGGTGGTGGCGACCTCGATCGTCACCGCGCCCCGGTCGACCGCCACGGTGGCGGCCGCTTTCGGCTTCTCCTCGGCGTCCGCGCCCATGGCCCGGACCACCCCGAACACGATCAGCGCGAGCACGACAACCGCCGCGGCAGCCCAGATCCAGCGCCGACGACCGGCCAGTGCTTCACCCATGGCCCGGAAGTGTGGTGGTTGCCCCTCGCCGCCGCCTTCAACCGACCTCGGAGTTCCCTCGGAGCCGCACCCAGGGCGCCGCACCCCGGGACCGCGGCCTGGGAGCCGCAGCCCAGGAACCGCACCCTCGGACCACAGCCCAGGAACCGCACCCTCAAACCACAGCCCGGGAACCACAGCCCGGGAACCACAGCCCAGGAACCGCACCCTCGGACCACAGCCCAGGAACCGCACCCTCAAACCACAGCCCAGGATCCGCACCCTCGGACCACAGCCCGGGAACCGCACCCTCGGACCACAGCCCAGGAACCGCACCCTCGGACCACAGCCCGGGAACCGCACCCTCAAACCACAGCCCGGGAACCACAGCCCGGGAACCACAGCTCGGGAACCGCAGCGCGGGAGCCGGGATGCCGGATCGGAGTTTTCTCGGAGCCGCTACTTGGGGGCCGGGATGCCGATGAAGCCGAGGACGATGACGAGCACGCCGACGACGGCGATGCCCAAGGGGAGGCCGGCCCACAGGATGTACAAGCGGGTGTCGATCCATACGGATCCGCTCGGATCGTCCTTCTTCTTCCAGACCTTGATCGCGAAGTCTTCCCGGTGCGTCCGTTTGGCCGCATTCCACAGCTCCGACAGGGGCCGCGGTGAAGCGTTGATGGAATCGCGCACACGCTCGATCTCGCGCTGCACCTGCTTCATCACCTGCACGTGGAACCGGTTCCGCTCGAAATGCTTCAGGCTGAGCACGACGCCGAGACCACTGATGATGACCACCGCCGCTCCGGCCGGGACGTCGGCGACGCTCAGACCACCGACTCCGGCGAGCGCGGTTATGGCACCCGCAATCGCCGCGAGTGTTCCGGTCACGGTGGCCCGCAGACTCTCGTGCTGGCGGGCCTGGGTCGCATGCTCCTCATAGAACTGCCAGAGGTCCGCCACCATGGCACTGGAGTGGGTCGCTTTCGCGGCGGCCTGGCGACGAATCAGAAGGACGCGCGCGGGCGGATCGTCAAGCGCAGCGCGAGGCTGCATTGCGGTCATCCTGGCCCCCTCGTAAACGAGTCGCGGGATCCGCGGCCTCCTCATGATGCTCGCCGGCGCACCTCATGACAGTCCGATGCCCGACCGTGGGCCGGGCCGGAGCGGGGCGCGCGCAGCAGGCCGAGCCGGAGCGTGGCCGGGCGGGGGCGGCCGGGCAGGTCACGCGGGCCGGGCAGATCGGGTGGGCCGGGCGGATTGGGTGGGCCGGGCGGATTGGGTGGGCCGGGCAGGTCGGGCGGCCCGGACAGGTCGGGTAGGCCGGACAGGTCGGGTGGGCCGGACAGGTCGGGTGGGCCGGACAGGTCGGGTAGGCCGGACAGGTCGGGCGGCCCGGACAGGTCGGGTAGGCCGGACAGGTCGGGTGGGCCGGACAGGTCGGGTAGGCCGGACAGGTCGGGCGGCCCGGGCACAGGCTGCGCACAGGGGCTCTGAGGCAACTCCGAGGCGACGCCGATGTGGGGGCGAGGTGCGGGCGCTTGGGTGGGGCGTCATCCGAACCGGCATCGCGTCCGGTCCCTCCGGCATTCGCGGGTCTGCGGCCCGGGCCCGTGGAAAGAAGGCATCGTGTTTCGAGAGAAGGCTTACCGTCGCGCGGCGGGGCTGGTTGTGGCGTCGGCCGCGCTTGTTCTGACCGCGGCCTGCGGGGGCGGATCGGGGGACGCGAGCAGCGACGGGGACGGCGCGAACGGGGGCGGGCAGAACAGCGCGTTCACCGCCTACACCGACTGTCTCAAGGAGAACGGTGTCACGATCACGATGCCGTCGGGCGGGCCGCGTGAGGGTGGACGACCCTCGGGAATGCCGTCGGGGATGCCCCGGCCCAGTGGCAGTGCGGGGCCGCGGGGCGGAGGGGGCTTCCCGGGCGGCGGTGGCATGTTCGGCAAACCCGATGACGTCGACGACGCGACCTGGCAGAAAGCCCAGGAAGCCTGCTCCTCGCTGCGGCCTTCGGGGCGTCCGGGTGGCATGGGCAACGGGAACCGGGGCAACGGGCAGAACGCGGCCTACCAGAACTGCCTCAAGGAGAACGGCGTGACCGACCCGGCGACCATGGACACCAGCGACGCCACGGTCAAGAAGGCGATCGAGACCTGCAAGGTGCTGCAGCCGACGGCCGGCGCCACCCCGAGCGCCTGACGGGTCAGCGCCATCTCGACCGCCTGACGGGTCAGCGCCATCTCGACCGCCTGACGGCTCAGCGTCAACTCGACCGCCTGACGGCTCAGCGTCATCCCGACTGCCTGACGAGCCAGCGCCACCCCGACCGCCTGACGAGTCAGCACTACTCCGACCGCGCTGAATCGGCGTAGCCAGGTCAGTGCGGCACCAACCCCGCGCCGGCGTTGCCGTACCCCCCGTGACGGTGACGCCGGCGCGGTTCGCGTCGGGACAGGGCGGGCCGCATGAGCGGCTCGGCACCGGGGCGCAGCAGCCAGGCGCGCTGGGCGGCCAGGTCGCCGCTCGGGGCCCACGGCGTCAGGCGGTCGGCCACGGCGCCGATCACGGCCGCGACCGCCCGGAACAGGGCGGTCGCGAAGCTTCTCACCGCCGGCCCTGGACGTTCAGGCGGGACCAGCGGTCGGCCAGGTCGCGGCGGCGGCAGGCGACCAGGTGACCGGCCAGGATGGCGGGCTGGCCGCCGCGCACGCACGCGTCGGCGCCCGCGGTGAGGACGCCGGCCACCATCTCGGCCGGGGCCTCCTCGTCGACCAGCGCAACGATCATCGTGCGGGACGGCAGCACACGGCGGGCCGTGGCCACCTCGCGGACCGAGGCGCCGGCGAACAGCACGATCTCGTCGGGGCGTACGTCGTCGAGGTCGTCGGCCCGGCGCAGCGACCAACCGGCCGGCAGGTGCTGGGGCAGACCGGCGACGCGGCCCGGATGGCCGAAACAGACGACCGCGGGCAGCGGGCCCCGGCTGGTCGGCAGGTTGGCCGGGTTGATCGGCAGGTCGGTCGCGGTGGCGGTGAAGTCGCGCTGACCGGTGTTGCGATTCAACTGAACGAGCATGGCGCTCTCCCCCTACGTGCGAACCGTTCGGAACACCCTTCACGATTCGCCCGCAGGCTGAGTCACCCTTGTGCCCTACCTGTGCGTTTGTTGTCAGATTTATCGACGCCCGGCGATCAAGGGAATTGCCCGGAGGCGGGCAGCTCGGGGGTGGCCCCGCAACTCGTCGTTATCGACGCCCGGCGATCAAGCGAATTGCCCGGAGGCGGGCAGCCTGGGGGCGGCCCGGCCGCTCGCCTTCATCGACGCCCGGCGATCAAGCGGATCCCCTGGTCACGACCCGGACGATGTCGGGGGCGGGCAGCTCGGGGGCGGCCCGGCCGCTCATCACGGCGACGACGGCGGCCGCCAGATGGGCCCCGACGGCCGCCTGATCGGTGGTGACGGTGGTCAACGGCGGATCGGCGAGACGGGCTGTCGGGATGTCGTCGACCCCGATCACGGCCAGGTCCGCCGGCACCGACAGCCCCGCGCCGCGGACGCCGGCCAGCACGGCCAGCGCCACCTCGTCGTTGTACGCGCAGACCGCCGTGACGCCGGCCGCCTGCCACCTCCGTACGGCGTCGGAAGCGGCCGCCGGATCGAGCGGGACCGTCAGGCCGACCGGCGTGGGCAGCCGCTGGGCCACGCAGGCGGCGCGGACACCGGCCAGGCGGGGCTCGGCGAAGAACCGGACACGCTGGTCGTCGGGGTAGGCGTAACCGAGGTGGGTGTGCCCGGCGCGGATCAGGTGCTCGGCCTGGCGCCGGCCGACGAGTTCCTGCGGCACGGCGGACGAGCGGCCCCGGCGGCGCGGGACGGCCTCGACCACGGCGACCCCGGCCGAGCGCATGGCGGCGATCTCGGCGTCGGAGAACTCGGTGTACGCGATGACGGCGGCCGGCGTGATCGCCTTCCACAACTCGGTCATCGGGCGTTCCTGCCGGTTGCCGGGGTGCACCACGAGGGTGAGGCCGTGCCGGGTCAGCGCCGACGACAGCTGGCTCAGCATCGAGCCCACCTCGGGGCCGATCGGCCAGTCGGGCAGCAGGCAGAGCACGACGTCGGAGCGGCCGGTACGCAGGGTCCGCGCGGCCGCCGACGGGGAATAGCCCAGGCGGGCGGCCGCGTCGAGCACGCGGGTGCGGGTGCCGGCCGAGATGGTCTGCCGCGGCGTGTCGTTGAGGACGTAGCTGACCGTCGCGCGGGACACTCCGGCCACTCGGGCGACGTCGGCGCTGGTGACCCGTTTGGTGGTGGGTTCGGCCATCCACCAAACTTACACGTGTAACCCGGGTCGTGATAATGATGGAGACATGACGACCGACCTCGCCGCCCTCGTCAAGTCGCTCGGCCTCGCGGCCAAGGTACGCCTGCTCACCGGGGCCAGCGCGTTCACCCTGGCCGAGGAACCCTCGATCGGGCTGCACGAGATGCGGTTCTCCGACGGCCCGACCGGCGTACGCGGGCTGAAATTCACCGGGGGCCGGGTGGTCACCCTCCTGCCCAACGCGACGCTGCTCGCCTCGACCTGGGACGAGCAGACCGCGTACGAGGTGGGAAAGCTCCTGGCCGAAGAGGCAGCGGCCCAGCAGATCCACGTGGTGCTGGGACCGACCATCAACCTGCACCGCTCCCCGCTGGGCGGGCGGCTGTTCGAGGCGTACTCGGAAGATCCGCTGCTCACCGGCCGGCTCGCCGCCGCCTATGTGCGCGGCATGCAGGACAGCGGCGTGGCGGCCTGCCTCAAACACCTGGTCGCCAACGAGAGCGAGACCGAGCGCAACTCGATGAACTCGGTGGTCGACGAGCGCACGCTGCACGAGCTCTACCTGCTGCCGTTCGAGATCGCCGTCGAGGATGCCGGCGCGTGGACCATGATGGCGGCCTACAACGACGTCAACGGCGTGGCCGCGACCGAGCAGAACTACGTGAACAACGAGGTCGTCAAGGGCGGCTGGGGCTACACCGGTCTGATCATGTCGGACTGGTTTGCCACGAAGAGCGCCGCGCCGGCTGCGAACGGCGGGCTCGACCTGGTGATGCCCGGTCCGGACGGTCCGTGGGGTGACGCGCTGGTCGCCGCGGTCGAGGCGGGCGAGGTCGACGAGGCGGTGATCGACGACCACGTGACCCGGCTCCTGCGCCTGGCCGAGCGGGTGGGCGCCCTGGGCGAGGCACGGCGGTGGCCGGCCGAGATTCCCGAGCCCGATTCCCCCGTACGGCGGGAGCAGTTGACCCGCCTGGCCGCGCGCGGCATCACCGTGCTGAAGAACGATCACGACCTGCTGCCCCTCGACCGCTCGACGACCGTCACGCTGATCGGGCGGCACGCGGTCGAGACGATCGACATGGGCGGCGGGTCGGCCGCGCTGAACCCGCCCTACCAGGTGAGCGTGGCCGAGGGCCTGACCGCGCTGCTGGGCGACCGCGTGACGGTGATCGACGGCGTGAACGTGCGGACCCGTCCGGTCCCGGCACGCGGCGGCTTCCTGACCGCACCCTCGAACGGCCGGCCCGGCATCGACGTGATCCTGTTCGACGCCGCCGGCAACGAACTCGAACGGCGGTTCTGCGCCCAGGCCAAGACCATGATCGGCATGGACGACGACCTTCCGGCGCCGGTCGCCTCGGCTCGCCTGGTCGCCGACGTGCACACCGACGGACCGGCCGAGCTGGGCGTCATGGGCGTCGGCGACTGGACCGTCTCCGACGGCACCTCGCTCTCCCACGGCAGCTCGCCCACCGACGGCAGTTCGCCCTCCCACGGGACCTCGCCCTCCCACGGCGGCTCGCCCTCCCACGGCGGCTCACTCTCGGACGGCAGCACCTTCTCGCTACGCACGTCGGGTGGCGGCATGGGTGAGGAAGTGCTGACACCGCCGTACCGGACCTTCGCTCTGTCACCCACCCCGTCCTCCAGCCCCTCGCCCGCCTCTCACCGGCTCGACGCCACGGTCACGATCGAGGGCATGGGGCTTTTCGGGCTTATCGGGAATGTCGCCTCGCGGGAGTCGGTCGACGTGATCGACGACGCCGTCCGGGCGGCGGCCGGCGCCGACGTGGCGGTCGTGGTGGTCGGGTTGACCGAGGAGCAGGAGACCGAGTCGGCCGACAAGGACACGTTGCGGCTGCCCGGCGCCCAGGACGCGCTGGTCGAGGCGGTGGCCGGGGCTTCCCGCCGTACGGTGGTGGTCGTCAACGCCGCCACCCCCGTGCTGATGCCGTGGCTCGACCGCGTCGACGCCGTGCTGTGGGCCGGACTGCCCGGGCAGGAAGGTGGGCACGCGGTGGCCGCGGCCCTGCTCGGCGACGTCGAACCGGCCGGCCGTCTGGTCACCACGTTCCCGGCCGCCGACGGCGCCTCCCCCGCCTGGTCGGTCACGCCGGTCGACGGGCAACTCCCGTACGGGGAAGGAACTTTTGTGGGTTATCGCGGCCACATCGCGGGGCAGGCGCCCGAACCCGCGTTCTGGCTGGGTCACGGGCTCGGGTACGGCGAGTGGCAGTACTCCGACGTCCGCCTCATCACCGGCGACGCCCCCGCGATCACCGTCACCGTGACCAACGTCGGGCGGCACCCCAGCCGCGAAGTCGTGCAGGTCTACCTGCGCCCGGTCGAACACGACGAGCCCGTACGGCTGGTGGGCTGGACCGCCATCGACGTCGAACCCGGCAAGTCAGCCCGGGTCAGCGTCCGCACCGACCGCCGAATGTGGCGACGCTGGAACGCGGAGTCACATTCCTGGGGTGATCGACTCGCCGACGGCGGCGAATTCCTGGTGGCACGCGGCCTGGGCGACATCCGCGCGACAGTTTCCTGATCCGGGCCGGGCTAGCTGGCATACTCGTCACCTGCCGTGACGTACGACCGTGTCTGGATGACGCCGTGACCGCTGCACCCGAACGCTTGGGGCTCGAGGACATCGAGCTCCACAGTGTGGTGCGCCCGGAAAGCGTGCTCGAAGCCATGCGCCGCGAGGCCGAACGACACAAGGCACTGCTCGGCGAGGGCCGCACGCTGGTGCCGAACCGCTACACGGTCGGCCTGTCCGAGTACGACCACCGCCGCTGGGCCCCGCACGCGGCCCAGCTGGCGCAGGATCTGGCCGTCCGCCAGGCCGAGCTGATCGCCGACCAGGCCTGGATCGTCTATGGGGACGTGTCGGTCGAGGTGTTCGCCCTGGACGACCTGGACACGGGGACGTTCCGGGTGGCAGCGCTGCTCGAACCCGACCCGCCGCCCCTGGTCCGAGCCGTCACCCCGGGCGACGAGGCGGTGGTCACGCTGGTGAGCGCGGAGGGCCAGAGGTGGCCGTTGCCGGCCGGCTTGACGGTGCTGGGGCGCGACCGGCAGTCGGGGGTGCGGTTGCGCGACCCCGGGGTGTCCCGCCGCCACCTGATCATCGAGGTGACCCCCGACCGGATCACCCTGACCGACCTGGGTTCCCACAACGGCACAAGAGTCAACGGCCACCCGGTGGCAACGGTCGACCTACGCCCCGGAGACGTCATCTTCATAGGCGGAACGCAGCTGACGTTGCGCTCAGCGTCCTGATCTTCGGTTCCGGGTCGTCCCGGCCCTCGCGCGTTGCCAGCTGGGACGGCGGGATCTCAACTGCCGTAACGGCCTGCTGACGGCCCGCGCCTGGGCGTCTCGCGACCGCGGGGGGTGACCGCGCCCGGCGAGGCCAGGCCGGCAATCATCGCCTGGCCGTCCGGACTCGCCGCCCACCGCTCGGCTGCCGGGTCGCATGCCGTCGCCTGGTCCTGGTAGCGGTAGCCGGCCAGGTCGACGAGCAGCGCACACAGGTCGCCGAAGTCCAGCCCAGGGTCGTAGTCGTCGAAGATTTCCCGTACGCAGACCGTCATCGGCCGGAAGCCGGGACGGTCCGGCGGCCAGATGTTCGGGTGAAAGACCGGCGTGTTCCAGATGACGGTCGGCGGCGTCGTAGGGAACGTGGGTGGCAGGTCGATCGTGACTCGGTGGTGGTGAACGGGCAGCGGCTGCGGGGTGTCATCGGGCGGCACGAAGCCGGCGGCCGAAAACTCGACGACGATTCGGGTCGGGACCTCTGGATGATCCAGAAAAGTGATGGCGAAGCCGGTCCGGTCAGCCGCGAAGGCGCGAACCTGAGCAAGAACCGCGCGTAGTCGCGTCTCACGCCGAGCGACCTGCAAACTCGGAGCCCCGGCCGATCCTCCTGCCCGTGCCTCCGCCGAGACCCGCAACTTCGCATCATCGCGCACGTCGTTGTCGTGCAGGGTGGAGTCTGGCCGCAGGCGTTGGACGCCGCCTTCGGCCTCGCTGTCGACGACGACGGCCGTTCGGTCACTCAGCTGCCGAGTCTCCGCGACGATGGCCGCGGCGATATCACGCGGCGTGGCCGTGGCCGGCACCGACTGGAGCAGGTACGGCGTGGTGTCGGGACCGAAGACAGTCAGTTGCGATAGAAGGTAAGGCCGGAAGGGGTACTTCTCGTAGTACACCGCCAGTTCTGCCTCGGGCGCGTATGTGCGCACCAACTCCTCGATCTCGCGCCTTACCTGCTCCACCCTGTCACCCGGGTCAGGAATCGAAACCGAGCTCTGTTGCCTGCTGACGTAGAGGAGATCGACCTCCTCGCCGAACTGACCACGCACCACTTCGAGAAACTCGTCAGGCATGTCGACACCGGTGAGCGTCAAGGTGTGCGTCGGCTGATCAGCAGTTCCTCGCCGAAGCGCCGGGCCGGCCTCGATGACCGGAGCAGCCATCTCGGCGCGAAAAGCCTGGATCTCGCGGTTGCCGCGGAAGGTAGCGGCCGCGTCCTCGACCAGGTCGGTCAAGGCGTCGCCGGGGCCGATGCCCATCTCCATCAGGCGCACCGCCTCCGACCAGAAGCTCTCCGGAGAGGCGAACGCCGGCAGCAGCTGCGCAGGAAACCCTGCCCGAAGGAGAACCGATCGGGCGGATTCCTCGGTGAAGAACAGCCTGGACATCAGCTGCGCCAGCCGGACGTGAGTCGGGCGCGGCGCAGATCCGCGCAGCAACTCGTCAGTGCCGGTGCGGAGTGCCCGGGCCAGAATGTCGAGCTCCTCGGCGGTGACCGACTTGCGGACGCCGGACTCGATCTTGGCGATCGTGCCGCGGGTAAGCGAGGGGACTCCGAGCTGTGCGCACTCGTCGGCGAGATTCTGCGCTGACCAACCACGTGCAGCCCGCATCTGTTTGATGCGTTCCGCAACCCCCTGGGTGACCGAGACGCCGCTCATGGTTGCCTCCTCGCGCCACCCTGACTATACGCATCCGTTCTGATTCAGAACATCTGCTCTGTATCAGAGCAAGATCTTAGCGTATTGTGATGCTCGTGCAGTACTGAGGCGGTGATGGGGGTGGCGATGAAGAGCAATTGGCGCCGCGTGCTCGTGATCAGCTCCCCCTCCGGCGCTGCGACCGCCGCCGGAGCCGCATGCCTTGCGTCCACCGGCGATTCGGCGATGGCCTACCGCTTGGCGCTGCTGGCCGGGTTACTGTCCCTCGGCACCCTGGGCCTCATCATCGCGGCCGAACTGGCCACCAGCTGGATCAATCATCGCGCCGAACATCACCTCGCCTACGCGGCCAGGCGCGCGGTCCATATCGCCACGGCCGACGTCACCGCCGAGCGCCGGACCGCCGCTCTGGACAGCTCTCGGCGTTTCGGGCTGACCGACATCACGGCCCGGACACTCACCGCGATGCGCATCACCCGATCGGGAACCACGCCACCGGTCGACGAGGAGGCCGGCCGGTCACGGTAGACGGGTCGGATGCTCGCGAGCGCTTCTCTCATGGGAGGCCGACGCGGTTTCGAGGTCGTCGCGCCACAAGGTCCACGCTGCTTTGGCGCGTTTGGCCTGGTACATGGCTACGTCGGCGCGGTGCAGCACCTCGTCGGGGGTCGCGCCGGAGTTGCTCACGGCCACCCCGATGCTGGCCGAAGCGCGCACCGGCTCGCCGGCTATGACGATCGGCTCGGCCAAGGCCTCGGTGATGCGCCGGGCCACCGCCACCGCCTCGTCGGGGCCGCCGACTGAGCGCAGCACCACCGCGAACTCGTCACCGCCCAGGCGGCCGGCCAAGTCGTCGCCGCGGACGCTGCGGCGCAAAGCCCCGGCCACTGAGACCAGCAACTGGTCGCCGGCCTGGTGGCCGAGGGTGTCGTTGATCGGTTTGAAACCGTTCAGGTCGATCAGCAGGACGCCGACGGCCCGGCCGGACCGGTCCGCGCGGGGCAGGGACACGGCCAGCTCGCGGTGCAGGCGGGCGCGGTTGGCCAGGCCGGTCAGGGCGTCCGTGGCCGCGGCCTCGTCGCTCTCGTTCTGGGCCAGCATCTGGCGCACCACGACCACCCCGGTGATGCCCATGCTTCCGACGACCAGGCCGGACCAGGGATAGATCTGCCCCTCGCGCACGGAGGCTGCGCCCATCAGCAGGTAGCCGACGCCGATGGCGATGTACGGCAGGTTGGTGGCCAGCCGCCCGTGCCGGGTGCCGCGGTCGTCGCCGCTGGCGAGGCGTTGCCACTGGTCGGCCGCGCCGCATGCCAGCAGCAGGTGCATGGTCAGCCAGCAGGCGAACTGCCATGGCGTACGGGCTACCGCGATCGTCTGAGCCTGGGTGAAGCCGAGGTAGACGTCGCCGACGAACAGGGGGAACACGCCCGTGCCGAGCAACAGCAGGGGGCGGCGGGTGGCACGTTCGGTCCCGCGCATCAGCACCCGGGCGAACGCGAACAGGGTCAGCAAATCGACGACGGGGTACGCGGACGCGGCCAGCACCAGGCGCACCGAGGCGCCCTCGCGGACCAGGGCGGGGCCGATCACGATGTACCAGAGCACCATCGAGGCGCCAAGGGCGACCGTGGCCGCGTCGAGCAGGGCCTTCCAGCGTTCCCGGCGGGTGGCCGCGCGCACGGGATAGGACAGCAGGGCCAGGAACAGGATGAGGACGAACAGCAGGTGGGCTCCGTCGCCGGGCTGCGGAAACGGCGCCGCCCCGGTCACGAACAGGAACAGCACGGGCGTGGCCAGGGCCAAGCCGAGGGCCACGGTGACCAGGCGCCAGAACCGCCGCAGGCTGACGTCGAGCCGAGGATCGCGGGCAACGCGGGTGGAGTAGACAACTGCAACGATCCCGAGCACGACCATGACCGGGCCGGCGACCTTGTCGACTGCTCCCCCGGCGGCGACGGCGACCACGATGCCCGCCATGGTGGCCAGGTAGGCCGCGCACAGCACCCAGAGCACCACTCGCCCGCTCCTCACTGCACGACGTCCCAAGAATCTGTTCGGCCGTGCGAGGTAGCGGCTGAGCTAGGCCTTATGGTTGCGGTCCTTGATGCGTCGGCCGATAGGCGCGCGGCATCGTGGCCGAGCCGACTGCCGCCACCTGCGCCGAGCCTTTGGTTACGCGGATTGCCAGGCGCGCGGCGTCGCGGCCGGGCTGACTGCCGCCACCTGCGCCGGCCCGGTGGTCGCGCGGCCCGCCAGGCGCGCGGCGTCGTGGCCGGGTTGCTGCGGCCGCCTGGTGTGGGTGGGTTGTCGCGCGGATTGCCCGGCGCGCGCCGTCGCGGTCCGGGCTTCCTGCCGCCGCCCGGTGTGAGTAGGTTGTTGCGCGGCATGCCAGGCGCGCGGCGTCGTGGCCGAGCTGACTGCCGCCACCTGCGCCGAGCCTTTGGTTACGCGGCATGCCAGGTGCGCGGCGTCGTGGTTGGGCCTGCTGCGGCCCGATGGGCTGGGCGTGAGATTCGCTATTTCGCGAAGGCGCTATTCGGTTGTAATAGGTGGACGGAATAGTGGGTGGGCGTTTGCAATGTTCGCTCGAGCGGCACCGCTGGGTGGTTTTGAATTTGCTGGCTCGGCCGATGGATCTGCTGGCACCGGCGACCGGCAGGGCGGCCTGGATTGGCGCGGCAGGCTGGCCGTTTTGACCATTGGGGCTGACTGCGCAATTTGGTGTTGCCGTCGGTGACGGGGCGGGTGGGTGAACCTCTTTGCGGCTGGGCTCCTCTTTCGCACGCGCGGGAGGGAGGGGGCGTTTGCGTGACGCTGAGCCAAGCCCCACGCACGGTGCCGTTCGTGCTCGCGGCGGAACTCCTCAGCCTCCGGTGAATAGTTTCGACGCTTTGTCCGGTCGCGCATTTTAGCGAGTTCTGAAGAGCTGAACAACTGGAGCTGCCGCATGAAGAAATTATCCCGTACGCCTGATGGAATAGCCTCTCTTCGATCATGCCAATATTAGATCCCGAAAGCAGCGTAAATGGCACAGGCAACCATTGTCACCAAAAGCGGATCACAACAGAGTCACGTTAAGGAATCCGCGCGACGAAAACGCTGGAAAGACCACCCACCCACCCCAAGCGGCGGCAGCAACCCCGATCACGACGCCGCACGCCTGGCAACCCGCGCAACAACCCACCCACGCCAGACGGCGGCAGGGAGCCGGACCACGACGCCGCGCGCCTGGAAGCCGGAGCCGCGCAACAACCCAGGCCGCAGCAACCCCAACCACGACGCCGCCCACCTAGGACGCGCGCCCAGCGACCACGTTCCCAGCCGTACGGGGCAACCGGAACGCCTCAACAGCAGGAGCCAGCAACAACACCGCCAGCAACACGAACGCGACCCGGAAAGGCGACTCAGCGCCCGAGGTAAAGGCATCCCCAAGGCGTACGAGAAGCGCACCCAACGCCACCCCCAGCCCGGCCCCTAACTCCTGAACGGTCGACATCAGCGTGTTGGCACTGGTCATCCGCGCGGGTGGCACGTCGGCGAAGGCGACCGTGTTGTACGTGGTGAAGCCGGTCGAGCGGAACACCCCGCTCAGCAGCAGCACCGCCAGCGTGACGACCAGCGGGGAACCCCGGGAGAGCAACGCGATCCCGACCAGACACGTAGCGGAAGCAACGATCGAGCCCAGCATCACCGTACGGATGCCGAAGCGGCGCATCAGGGGCGTGGTGGCCGGCTTGATGCCGATGTTGCCGGCGAACAGCGCGATCACCACCAGGCCGGCCTGGGCCGCGGTCCAGCCGAAGCCGAGCTGGAAGAAGAGCGGCAGCAGGAACGGGATCGCGGTGATGACGGCCCGGAACATTGAGCCGCCCAGTGCCGTCGCCCGGTAGGTGCGTACGCGGAAGATGCGCAAGTCGACCAGAGGATGGGCCGACCGCAGCAGGTACAACGCGGCGCCGGTCAGCGTCAGAGCGGCCAGCACCAGAAGGGACGCCACCAGAGGCCAACGCGGCTCGCGGCCGGCGATCGCCTCCAGGCCGGCCACCAGGGTCGCCGTGCCGCCGGCGATCAGGAGGAAACCGCGCCAGTCCAGGGGACGTGGGGTTTCCGAACGCACGTCGGGCACCAGGCGGCGGGCCAGCACCAGGGCGGCCATCCCGAGCGGCACGTTGATCAGGAAGATCAGACGCCAGCTTGCGTACGTGCTCAGGATGCCCCCGAGCGCCGGTGCGATCAGTGGGGCGGCCAGTGCGGGCCAGGTCAGGTAGGCGATGGCGCGCACCAGGTCGGTCTTGGCCGTCGTGCGGATCACCACCAGGCGGCCGACCGGCACCATCAGGGCGCCGCCGATGCCCTGCAGTGCCCGGGTGCCGACCAGCATCGGCAGGTTCTGCGCGGCGGCGCACCCGACCGAGGCCAGCGTGAAGACGATCAGCGCGACGGCGAAGACCCGGCGGGCGCCGTGGCGTTCGGTGAGCCAGCCGCTGATCGGGATGAAGACGGCCAGCGTGAGCAGGTAGGCGGTGATCGCCACGTTCACGCTGACCGGCTGCACCCCGAGATCCGCGGCGATGTGCGGCGCCGCGGGGGCGATCACCGTCGCGTCCAGGATCTCCATGAAGAACGCGCCCGCGACCAGCAACGCGAGACCCCGGGCCTTACCGTCCATGCACGGATCATCCGACGACACCCGGGGTCAGCGGTAGCGCCCGCGGGCCGGAACTGAGACGGACGCAGGGTCAGCGATAGCGTCCCCCGGGCAGGAACTGGGCCGGACGCAGCGCGCGGGCAGTGATCCGCACATCGCCGATCCAGCCGTAGAAGCCCTGGCCGTACTTGAGGTCGAACGACGTCGCCCCGATCGTGAACGGACGGCCGACGGTGGCGATGCCCTGGGCCGGCTGGGTGGGGTTGCGCGCGATCTTCGAGCCGTTGACGTGGACGATCGAGCGTTTCCCGTCGTTGACGACCGCGAGGTGCTGCCAGACGCCGGTCGGCAGGGCGTGGCTCCACGACGTCGGGTTGTGGTCGCCCACCTCGGAGTAGAGCACGTACTGCAGGAACCGCTCGCCCGAGATGTTCAGGCTGCATGTGGGTTCGAGGTCGGACCAGCCGCTGTGCTTGCCGGCGTCACCCGCGCGGCCCTCCCAGCTGAGGATGCCCATCCACGCGTGGTCGCCGATGAACGGCTCGGGCAGCTTGACGAACGCCTCGATGGTGTAGCCGCCGAGGAACTTCGCGCTGTTGAGGGGCGCGTTGGCCGCCGTCTGCAGGATCGCGCCGCGGTCGGGGCCCTTGCCGCCGTCGAAGCGCAGGCTGGCGTGGGCGGGGGCGCCGACGTGGTGCTCCGTGGAGAGGGTCAGCGTTTCGGGCGTGCTGTTCGCGAGACGCCGTACGGTTAAATGGTTGCCCTGGCCGCTGAGATCCCGCACGGTGGCGCCGTCGGCCGTGCTCTGACCGGCCTGGTCGAATCGCCAGTAGGCGGCGGTGTGCCGGTCGACGACCTGGGCCGCCGGACGCGGCGCGGGCTTGGCCACCGGGAAGCGCGCGTCGAAGTCGAACTCCAGGCTGAACCGGTCGACGTCGCTGGTCAGCTCGATCGTCTCGGCCTCGAGCGGGGTGCGCTTGGCCGGGTCGCGGGCCAGGAACCAGGGTGCGAACGTCTCGACGTCGATCCGGTTGCGGCCCAGGTCGAAGTGGTAGAGCCGGATCATGGCGGCGCCGCCGTAGTAGCGGTCCTGGTAGTTGGTGATGTGCACGTGGACGTCGTTGCCCTCGGCATTCTGCAGCGTCGTGCGCCCGGGCGGCCAGTAGTGCCCGTTCAGGGTCAGGAATATCTGGTCGTTGTCTTTGATCAGCTTGTCCCAGAGGCGCTGGCCGTTGCCCGACAGCGAGGCCTTCCCGGAGTCGTCGGCGAAAGCCAGGTCGTGGGTCGTGACGATCGTCGGCACCCGGTGCGCCGCCATGATCGACGACGCCCAGGCCAGCCCTTTGTCCGAAATGCGCCAGTCAAGCGCCAGGATCAGCCACGTCCGGCCGGCCGCGGAAAGAAGATGAGCGCTGTTGTAGCCGTCCGGCGAGGCGCCGAGGAAGGACCGGGAGCGCTCGAAACGGGACGGCCCGAAGACTGACAGATAGGCACTGGGACCACGCTGGTCGTCAAGAGAGCCGTTGATGTCGTGATTACCGGCCAGAACGCTGTACGGCAGCTTCCCGTCGATCTTGGTGAACGTCTGCCCGGCCAGCACGATCTCCTGCTCGGTGCCGTGCTCGGTGACGTCGCCGAGGTGGGTCAGGAAGGCGATGTTGTCGTCGGCCCGCTGCTGCAGCAGATAGTTGAACGTCTCCTTGAGCGGCGCCGGGTCGGAGCTGTCGGCGTCGAACAGATACTGCGTGTCCGGCAGCACCGCGAGCGCGAACCGCGGATCGTCCTGATCAAAAGCGGCGGGCGCGGCGGAGGCGGCCGAGGGGGCGGCGGCAGTGACAAGGGATGCGGCAGCGGCCGCCCTGAACAGATTCCTTCGTTCCACGCCGCTCAATATCTCGGCCGCACCGCAACATCAGGCACCATCAATGCAAAGGTTGCATGATCATACGGCTTATCCGCAGGGCGAGTTCCACACGTCGATGGCGGTGCGCCCGTGGTCGAAGCCGAGGACGGACAGGGTGGCCGTGCCCAGCTTGAGCCGGCCCCCGCCCTCGGCCGGCATCCCGATCCAGCGCGCACCGACCACCCGCAGCGCGTGCCCGTGCCCGATCAGGGCCACGTCACCCTGGTCGAGCATCGGACGGACCTTTCCGAGTACGCGGTCGATGCGCTCGGAGATCTGGGCCGGGGACTCGCCGCCGGGCGCCCCGTCCCGGAACAGCCACCAGTCGGGGTCGGTCTGGTGGATCTCGGCCGAGGTGATGCCCTCGTATTCGCCGTAGTTCCACTCCACCAGGTCGTCGGTCGTCTCGGTGACCGTGAGGCCGGCCAGCTCGGCGGTGCGCAGCGCCCGGTGCCGCGGGCTGGAGATGACGGCCACGAACTGCCGGTCCTTGACCCGGTCGGCGACGGCTCGCGCCTGGCGCTCGCCCTCCTCGGTCAGGTCGAGGTCGGTGTACGAGGTGTGGCGGCCGTTGGCGCTCCACTCGGTCTGCCCGTGCCGGATCAAGACGATCTCACCCATGCTGTTCTTTCTACCCTGCCGCGAAGAGCATTAAAGGAGGTCCTTGAAGTCGACCGTCAGCGCGAACGGGTCGGCCACGGTGACCGGCTCGCGGCGTTCGACCTCGGCCGCCAGCTCGCCCGCGGCCCGGGTGATGCGCGACTGCAGCAGGCCGTCGGCCGAGTCGGCGCCCCAGTCGTCGCTGGCGGCGAAGACCGAGGTGGGAACGACGACGGCGTGCAGGTACGCGAACATCGGGCGCAGCGCGTGCTCCAGTGCCAGCGAGTGGCGGGCGGTCCCGGCCGTGGCCGCGATCAGCACCGGCTTGCCGTCGAGCACGTCCTTGTCGAGCACGTCGAAGAACGACTTGAACAGCCCGCTGTAGCTGGCGGTGAAGATCGGCGTCACCGCGATCAGGGCGTCGGCGCCGGCCACCGCGTCCAGGGCGTCCTTCAGCGCGGCCGGCGGGAACCCGGTGAGCAGGTGGTTGGCGATGTCGTGGGCCAGGTCGCGCAGCTCGATCACGGTGACCGTGAACTCGATGCCCGGGCCGGCCTCGATCGTCGCCGCGGCCAGCCGGTCGGCCAGCAGCCGAGTGGAGGACGGCTGGCTCAGGCCGGCGGAGACGACGACCAGGTTGCGCTGCTTCATGCGTTGGCCTCCTGACGAGCTGCGAGCAGAGACGCGTGCGTGGGTGCGTCCGGCACGTGGGCCGGTTTCATAGAGTCAAATTCCTTGCGCAGTACGGGGATGACCTCCTCGCCGAGCAGGTCGAGCTGCTCGAGCACGGTCTTGACCGGCAGGCCCGCGTGGTCGAGCAGGAACAGCTGGCGCTGGTAGTCGCCGACGTAGTCGCGGAAGCCCAGCGTGCGGTCGATGACCTGCTGCGGGCTGCCCACGGTGAGCGGGGTCTGGCTGGTGAACTCCTCGAGCGACGGGCCGTGGCCGTAGACCGGCGCGTTGTCGAAGTAGGGCCGGAACTCGTTGACCGCGTCCTGGCTGTTCCTGCGCATGAACACCTGCCCGCCGAGGCCGACGATGGCCTGGTCGGGGTCGCCGTGGCCGTAGTGGGCGAACCGCTCGCGATAGAGCCCGACCATGCGCTGCGTGTGCTCCTTCGGCCAGAAGATGTGGTTGGCGAAGAAGCCGTCACCGTAGAAGGCGGCCTGCTCGGCGATCTCGGGGCTGCGGATCGAGCCGTGCCAGACGAACGGAGGCACGTCGTCGAGCGGGCGCGGGGTCGAGGTGAACGACTGCAGCGGCGTACGGAACTTGCCCTGCCAGTCCACGACGTGCTCGCGCCACAGCTTGTGCAGCAGGGCGTAGTTCTCGATGGCCAGGGGGATGCCGGCACGGATGTCCTTGCCGAACCACGGGTAGACCGGGCCGGTGTTGCCGCGGCCCATCATCAGGTCGACGCGTCCGCCGGAGAGGTGCTGCAGCATCGCGAAGTCCTCGGCGATCTTCACCGGGTCGTTGGTCGTGATCAGCGTGGTGGCGGTGCTGAGCAGCAGCTTGTCGGTCTGCGCGGCGATGTAGGCGAGGGTGGTGGTCGGCGACGACGAGAAGAACGGCTCGTTGTGGTGCTCGCCGAGCGCGAAGACGTCGAGGCCGACCTCCTCCGCGTGCTTGGCGATGGTGACGATGTTCTTGATGCGCTCAGCCTCGGTCGGCGTCTGACCGGTGGTGGGGTCGGTCGTGATGTCGCTGACGCTGAAGATTCCGAACTGCATGACCCGCTCCTTCTATCGCCGGGACCCGGTGCATCCCGCTGTACTGCCAGCCTCAACCTCGTTGACCCGGCAACTATTTCAAAATCAAAGAACTTCCGCTGCGGCGGGGGTCACACTCCGTACGGTCGCGCCCGCGCGCTCGCCACCGCCCAGTCGCCCGAATGGGTCAGACGGGTCACTCGGGTTGTTGCAGGTAGGTTTCGGTACACAGTTACGGGCGGAAAGTGTCGATTTTTAATCCGCGGAGTGCCCGAGGGGCGTATCGCTAATAGAGGATGCATGTCCTAATGTGCAACCCGGCAACGGTGGACGGCTCAAAGATGCGGCGCGATTGCACCGCGTCTTACAGTGGATGGACTGGCCGACTTGGCAGCTGTCCGTGTCGACCGCCGTCGACCACACCCGCTGCTTGAGCGCCGGAGGGGCGACCCGTGACCGATACCGATCCAGATGTGAGCGCGGCCTCGATCGACCTGGACCTCGGACCGGTCGGCAACGAGGACGTGGACTGGGATCGGTTCAACTCCGACGCCTACTTCAGCCACAACTACAGCACGCTACGACCCGACGACACCCGCATCATCGAGATCGTCGCGAACTTCTTCGAGAAGACGTGCCGTGGTCACAGCCTGGGCCGCGCGATCGACGTCGGGGCCGGCGCCAACCTGTACCCCGCGATGATGATGCTGCCGTACGCCTCTCAGGTGACACTCTTCGAGCGGGCCTTCACCAACCGGCAGTGGCTGACCCACGAGCTGGAGAAGCCGCACGGCTCGTGGTGGCAGTTCTGGTCGACGATCGCGGCCGGACGCAAGCCGTACGAGCCGTTCCGCAAGCCCCTCGACGTGCTGCACGGCCGCGCCGCCGTCGAGCGCGGCAACATCTTCGACCTCACGCCCGACCAGTACGACCTCGGCACCATGTTCTTCGTGGCCGAGTCGATCACCACCCGGAACGACGAGTTCCAGCGCGCGGCCCGCCAGTTCGTCAACACCCTCAAGCCCGGCGCGCCGTTCGCCGCCGCGTTCATGCGCGACTCCTCCGGCTACATCGTGGCCGGTCGTTACTTCCCCGCCTGTTCGATCACCGAAGCTGACGTACAAAGGGCTCTTGCCCCCGTTGCGCGCAGCGTTCACATTGAACTGGTGGAGAGCAACGACCTCCGTGAGGGTTACGGCGGCATGATGGTCGCGACCGGACGGAAGAAGTAGCGCTCCAACACAGGCCCACGGACGGGTAGGTGACGGCGCACACATGCAGATCCAGCCACGCCAGCAGCTTCTCGACATCTGGCGCGCGACCGCGCGGGTGTCCTATCACGACGGGGAGTGGTTTCCCGGCGGCCGCAGCGGCAGCAATTCGATCAGCGACGCGGAACAGCTGCTGTGCATCATGGCCCCGGCGACCGAGATCCCGCTGTTCCGCCTCGACCGGCCCGACGCCGTCGCCAACGACGTGCTCGACAGCCTGCGGGTGGTCGGCGACAACCTGCAGATCCCGCAGCGGCTGCTGCGCGCTCTGACCCGCTACATCGAGCGTTACACCGACCCGCACGGCAACCCGGTCTTCTCGGGCGGCTCATATTTCTCGATCGACGACGAGGACCCGGGCGACGGCGGCGACGAGATCAAACAGGAGCAGCTCGACCTCGACGTGGTCGACTCGTTCTCCATCTCGGTCACGCTGATGCTGGCCACCATCGGCTTCACGAAGATCTTCCGCCAGGTCGTGACCCGGGCCGCGCTGATCAAGCAGGTCGACGCCCTGGAGAAGGCGGCCAACGTGCGGCTGTCGGCGGCGATGGCCGGCCTGCTGCGCAGCTTCGCGGTCAACGTGTTCACGGCCGAGAGCGGCTTCGGCACCGATCTGCTGCGCACGGTCAACCAGGAACGGCGCCCCACCCACCAGGTCGTCGAGGAGCTGCGCGAGGCCCTGCGCGAGATCAACGCCCGTCTGCGCGACGACGTCACGATCGGTTCCGGTGCGGCCGAGGGCAGCGAGCTCGACAATCCGAACCGGCTCTTCGAGTGCGGCTGGTCGTGGGGCGTGGTGCGGCAGGCACCCGAGATCGAGACCACGGCCGCGATCGGCGAGCAGCGCTCCGGCGTCGCCCAGAACGCGCCCTATCTCTACTTCACCACCGTCGCGATGGACGCCATCCAGGCGCTCTCGTCGGAACGTACGCGTCTGCTCGGCCTGCTCGACGCCGAACAGGCCCGTCTCGCGCAGTCGCTGCAGCTGCGGTTCGAGCTCACCCGGTCCTACTGGTCGGCCATCGCACGGTTCGGATCGGGCCGCTGGCCGCTGGAGGACCTGCCCTGGCGCACCACCGACGGCATCGAGTTCGACTACTTCAGCCTGCTCGTCGGCGGCATGGTCATCCAGAACATGCAGGCCGTACGACCGTCGAACACCGAGCTGCGCCGGATGACCGACGTGCTCGAGGAACTCGCCAACCGCGGCCGCATCACCCGCCGCTCGACCGAACCCGAATCCGCGGTCAACGTGCACTACCCGGGCCTGCACTTCCCGCTCGAGGGCAGTGAGGACATCGGCGGCCCCCGGCTGGCGTGGACGGTCGCCGACATCTCACCGACGCTGTTCAAGCGGGCGCTGACCCTGGCCGGCATGGTCGACGACGGCGTGATCCGCAGCCGTCTGCTCGACCTGGCCGACGCGATCTGGGACCACCTGCAAGACCGGGTGCTGCGCGAGGGCGACGACCACGGCCTGTGGGACCGGCCGTCCGGCGCTTACAAATACCTGCCCGACGACATCGGCGAGGTCTCCTGGTACTACACCAAACGCGTGGTCGACTGCCTGGTCGCGGCGGCCCAGCTGATCAACAATCCGCCGCTGCGCAGCGGCGTGCTCGCCCAGATGGCGGCCGACCTGCTCAACGAGGCCGACCACCTCTATGACCGCGAGCTGCTGAACGGCACCACGACGCGCGGCGAGACCCTGCGGATCGAGCTGGAACGCATCGGCACCGAACTGCGCCGGGCCCGGGCGGTGCGCCGGGAACGGCCCGGTGTCGCCGTGGCCGTGACCGAGGAGGTGCTGCGCAAGCTCGACCGGCTCTCGGCGGCCCGCCGCGCCGACAGTGGGGTGACCTGACATGCTGCTGTTCGCGACGTCCGACAAGGGCGGCACCGGGCGCTCGGTGACCAGCAGCAACCTGGCCTACCGGCACGCGTTGCAGGGCTACGACGCCTGCTACCTCGACTTCGACTTCGGCTCACCCACCTCCGGGGCGATCTTCGACCTGCCCGAGGCGCTGGCCGGGGTCGAGGAGGGCGGCCTGCACAGCTACCTGATCGACGGCACGCCCGAGCCGCGGCGGATCAACGTGTGGGCCGACTCCCAGCGGGAGGCGCTGCGCAACCGCCCGGCCGGCGCCGGACGGCTGACGTTGCTGCCCGGCGACGTGGGGCGCGGCGAGTTCAACTCGGCGCCCGGCATCGTGGACCGCTGCATCACCCTGTTCCAGCGGCTCGACGAGGAGTACGACCTGATCCTGGTCGACCTCAGCGCGGGCCGCTCGTACGCGACCGAGATCGTGCTGGCCGCCACCCGGAGCGAGGCGCTGCGCGGCGTCGAGGCGCGCTGGCTGGTGTTCCACCGGTGGACCCGGCAGCACATCATCGCCGCCAGCGGCCTGGTCTACGGCCGGCACGGCATCATCGAGACCGGTGGTCATCTGGGCCACGACCCCGAGGTGCTGCGCGAGGCGATCCGCTTCGTCCGTACGGCGGTGCTCGACCCGTCGTCACCCGACCAGGCCGGCCTGCGCCCCGAGCAGCTGGCCTGGCTCGACGTGTGCAACCGCCGCCTGCAGGATCTGGCCTCCCGCAAGGGCGTCGGCCGCCTCAACATGATCGGCGAGGTGCCGCTCGACCCGGTGCTGCAGTGGCAGGAGCAACTGATCTCCAACGACGACGTGTGGCTGCACCGCACGGCCAACGAGCGTACGGTGGCGGCCTTCGAGGATCTCTCCAAGAAGATCGTCGACGAGAGCGCGTGGGTCGGTCTGTGACGACCGCCGACGACCTGGCCACCGAGCTCGGCGCCCCGGCCGCGGCCGTCCGGTCGGTCGCCCTGTCCCACCTGTCGCTCGAACTGGGCCACCTCTACATGGAGGATTTCGCCGAGGGCGAGGCCCGGCTGCGGCAGCATTTCGACCGCGTACGCCCGTGGGCCGAGACCGCCGTGAGCCAGACCGCCCAGCTGGTCGGCCGGGGCCGCCCGCGGATCAGCACCTGTTTCCTGATCGACGACTACTTCACCCGGTTCTCGTCGCCGCGCGAGGTGGTCACGATGCTCGTCGCGGCGGCCGGCCAGGCCGGGCTGACCATCGACTACGTGGCCCGCGAGTCGGGGTGCGCCCGCGCCGGTGACGTCGACATGGCCCGCCTCGTGCAGGAACACCTGATCGACGAGCCGGCCGAGGGGGCGAACGGGCGCCCGGCGACGAAGGTGACCGGCTGGCTGACCAACGGCGAGCGCTCCCCCGGCACGTCGGCGGCGGCGATGGCCGCGCCCCGCCGGTGGCGGCCGCCCCGCCAGAGCGCCGTCCGCAACCATTCGATCTTTGTGGACGTCGAGCTGTGGAACGAGCGGGCCGACGGCAGCCGCCTCTGGTCGTGCCCGTTCCTGGCCGCGGTGTGGCAGCTGCAGCGGCTGGGCCTGCTGCGGCACCACGGGAAGCCGGTGGCCGAACCGGTGGAGGCGACACCCGAGACACTGCCGGGCGAGTGGGAGATGATGCCCCCGATCGTGCGGCTCAACCCGAAGGCGGCGCCGCTGCGGGCGTACCGGACCTTCACGCCGTTGGATTCGCGGTTCCTGCCGATCGAGCTGGCCGTGCGCACGATCCTGGGCAACGTGTCGGTCGACCCCACGGCGGCCGCGCAGGTGCGCGAACGTGCGCGCGGCGAGGGTTTCGCCCTGCCGGAAGAGACGGTGGGCCGGGTCGGTTACGCGTTCCTCTGACCCTCGGGCAGCAGCTCGCGCGAGATCTCCCACAGCTCGCGGAACAGCTGCGCGCACTCCTTGACCCGGGCGTCGTTGAGGACGAGCCGGGTCTCGGCCACCTGGGCGATCTGCGGGTCGCTGATGGTGGGCGTGGTCTCGTACGCGAGGATGTCGTCGAACACGATCAGGTCGCGCAGCTGCACCTGGAGCGGGGTGTGCACCGCCGACCGGTCGAGCAGCCGCACGTCGATCGACATCGCGCGCTGTTCCTCGTACGCCCGGCGCAGGTCGGGGTCGAGCTCCATCTCGGGCTTGTCCAGCACGAAGATGCGCCGCACCCGCTTGCCGGCCCGGGCCGCCCGGCGTTGCGCGTCGAGATAGCGCTGGCCGATCTCGCTGTTCCACAGGTCGTGGTCGACCGCGGCCAGGCTGATCGCGTCGACGCTGAGCGTGGCGTGCCGGGTGAGCCCGAGCAGCCAGTCCCGGTCCTCGCCGTAATAGGTGACCGTGCCGCCCTCGGAGAGCTGCTTGAGGAAGTCCGACGTCTCTTTGATCTTGGCCTGGACGAATTGGTAGACGATCGGCGGCGAGTCGGGCGAGATCGTGGTCGAGTTGCGCACGAGCTGGGTGACGAGGTCGGTCTGCAGGGCCGACGCCTCCACCGACCCGAACAGCTCGGTCGCCTCGTTGATCTTCGCGAAGGCGTCGCCGACCAGCCGCTTCATGTCCTCCATGCCGTCCTTCTCGAGCTTCTCGACGGCGGCCAGCCGCTTCTCGAACTCGACCAGGAACCGGACCATCAGCACGATGCCGCCGATGAGGACCGAGAGCGTGATGCAGACGGACTGGGGCTGGTTGAGTCCGTTCGTGATCAGGAACGTGGTGCCGCCGGTGGCGACGGTGATCAGCGCCGTACGGATGACGCCGGAACCCTCGCCGACCTGGCGCGCCTGGACACTCACCGGGCCGGCTCCCCGGCCAGCGCCTCGACCGCGGCCAGCGCCACCTGGTCGCGTATCCGGTCGCGCAGCAACCGCCACTGATCGCTCAGCGCCTCCTGCCGTTCCAGCGCCGTCCACAACCCGCGGGCCAGGTCACCGCCGCGGCGGCCGGGCAGCCACAGGTGCAGCAGGTGGTCGACGGCCGGGCGCAGCCGGCGCAGCGACTCCCCGAACGGCAGCACGCCGATCTCGGCCCGCTCCACGATGCCGATCACCGAGGTGAGCAGCCAGTCGTGCAGGGCCAGGTCTTCGGCGAAGGCCACCAGCAGCCGGGGCTCGGCGTCGGCGGGCAGGGCGACCCGCAGCACCCGCAGACGGTCGTCGGGCACGGTGTAGTGCAGGGGGCCGGCTGTCTCGGCCTGCTCGACCACGAACCGGAGCCGGGTGCGGGGCAGCCGCAGCCGCTCGCGGGGGCGGCCGTCGGCCGGGACGGCGCTCTGCACCGCGTCGGACGCCCGGCCCGCGACGTCGCCCAGGTCGAGGGCGGCCGGGTCACGGGCGGGAGCGGCGAAGGCATCGGCCAGCTCGGCCGGGCGGACGCGGCCGACGGCCTCGATCACGCCGGGCCGGGCCAGGTAGTGCGACCAGGGCTGCCGGGCGCTGCCCGCGGCGGGGGTCAGCGTGGCCCAGGCGGTGCCCTGCACGATGTGACCGCCGGTGATCGCGGCGCGCTGCAGGACGGTGCCGATGCCGCGGATCTGCCGGGCGGAGGCGACGGCGCCGAGCGGGCAGTCGACGCCGACGGGTCGTTCCGGCGAGCGCACGTACGGGCGTGGCCGCTCCAGGCGCAGCACCGGTTCGCCGGCCATCAGGTCGACCAGCAGCGCGGCGTCGTTCGCGCTCATGGGGCCACGACCGCGCAGCAGGCCGGTGTGGACCTCACCCACGATGAGCACGTCAGGGACCCCCATCTTCGACGGCACGGGGAACCTGGGGAGAGTACTCACCTCGATGTGGTCCCGATCCCCAGCGGCGCGTCCCCCGGGCCGCATGACGCCAGCCGTTCGATTGGAACGCAAAGGTCGGCGGATTGCAACACCGTGGGTGATCGCACACAAACGGTGAGTGGTATTGCCTACCATCCAATGTGCTGAGTGACAAGGTACGGGAGCGAAAAGCCGCATCGGCCGGAGAAATTCTCGCGTCTTGTCGAGCGGGGATCGATCCCCGTTAGCGTCGGGACGTGACCTCCGACCGACCCGATGTGCTTGTCGTCGGCGCCGGTGTCTCCGGCCTGACCACAGGGGTGCGCCTGGCCGAGAGCGGACGGCACGTGCGCATCCGTGCCGAGCAGGAGCCGTGGGAGAGCAGTTCGGCGGCCGCGGGCGCGATCTGGGACCCGATCTATGCCAAGCATCCCCGCGTCGAACACTGGGCCGCCCGCTCCTACGAGGTCTTCGTCGACCTGGCGGAAGACCAGTTCCCCGGCGTACGCGTGATCAACGGTGTCGAGGCTTCCCGCGTCCCCATCCCCTCCCCCGACTGGGCGGTCGGCCTGCCCGGCTACCGCGACTGCGTGCCGGACGAGCTGCCCGAAGGTTTCGTGAGCGGCTGGCACTACACCGCCCCGATCATCGACATGCCGTCCTACCTGCACGAACTCCAGCGCCGGCTGATCGCGGCGGGGGGCGAGCTGGTGTTCGGGCAACGGCTGCGCAGCCTGGGCGACGCGTTCGCCGACGCGCCGGTCGTGGTCAACTGCAGCGGGGTGGGCGCGCGCGAGCTGGTGCCGGATCCGGAGGTCCAGCCCATCCGGGGGCAGCTGGTCGCCGTACGGAACCCGGGGTTGACCGATTTTTTCGCCGAGCACACCGACGAGCTGGGCGAAATGACGTATCTGCTGCCCCAGGGCGACGTGCTGCTGCTGGGCGGGAGCGCCGAGAAGGGCGAGGCCGACCCGGTGCCCGACCGGGAGATCGCCGAGGCCATCGTGCAGCGGTGCAGCCTGATCTTCCCGGCGATCCGCGACGCCGAGATCGTCGGCCACCGCACGGGGATCCGCCCGTCCCGCCGCGAGGTGCGCCTCGAGCACGAAGACCTGGGCGACCGCCACATCATCCACAACTACGGCCACAGCGGCGCCGGCGTCAGCCTCTCGTGGGGTTGCGCCGACGACGTGTACGACCTGGTCGGCTCGATCGGCCGTGATCACTAGACTCACCGCATGCCGGACTTCACACCCACCTGGCGCACCGTCGAGGGCGACGTCGTACGGGGTCGGCAACGCCTGATCTTCGTGCGGAAACGCGACCACTACGACCTGGCCCCGCTCAGTGTCTTCGCCGACGGTGTCGTCACCTGGCAGTGGGATCGAAGCGACGTCGACGGCTTGCGGGCCGCGCTCGACGACGGCACCCTGACCCTGTCGCCGCCCTCGGACGCGTCGATCATCGTCGTGGGCACCGCCCGGGGTTCGGCGTCGCTCGAAACGTGGCTGACCCCCGACCTGCTGCTGGGCGACATCGCCGACGAGCTGGACCGGCTCAACGACCGCCCCGACTCCTCCCGGCGCTGCTTCGACGCCCTGATCGCGTACGCGGCCGACCCGACCGCCGCCAACCTGGAGATCGTCCGCGAGCGCTACCACGAGGTGCCCGCGCACCGGCGGATCTACATGCTCGGCGACATGGATCAGAACGACGTTCCCGTACGGATTCTGCTCGCCGAACCGGGTACGGAGATCCCCGCCCGGCATCCCGACCACACGTTTACGGTGACCCCATCGGAGCGTGAGTGGGCACTCGACTACTTCCGCCGCGCCGAGAAGGCCGTCGCCGAGTCGCGCTCACGGAAGGCCGCCGACGGTCCGGAGTCCGCGATCCCGCTGCGCGTTGGCGGTTCGGTGTTCCCCAACGGCTGGCCCGCACCACCCGGCCCGGAGCAGCTGCAGACCGACTACCCGGCGCCGGTCACCCACGGCGGCCGGGAGTACACATCGGTCATGCACGCCTACTGGGCACTGTCCACCGACGACCCGGCCTGGCACGACCGCATCGCCTCAGAGCCACGCGGCCTGGACGCCCGGAGTCTCGCCGCCGACGCCCCGCGACGCCCCAACTGGCCCGCGATCCGGCTCGGCGTGATGGCCGCGCTGCTACGCGACAAGTTCACCCGCCACCCGGCGATGGCCGAGGAGCTGACCCGAACCGGCGACACCCGCCTGATCTACGTCGACTGGGGATCGGCCTACTGGAGCTCGGACGGCACCAACTGGCTGGGCCGTCTGCTGGAGCTGGTGCGTTCCGAGCTCGCGGGTCGGTAGACCGGAGCTACCACGGTCCGCTGTGATGGGGTGACACGGACCAGTGGAGGCAGCGCGTGCAGATCCTCATCAAGACCGTCCTCACCGGAATTGCGGGCGCCCTGACCTGGTTTCTGGTCAACCTCACCGACCAGCCGGCGATCTGGCAGATCACGATGGCGGTCTTCGTCGCCGGCGTGGTGCTGGTGGTCCAGTTCCTGATCGAGGCCGCCGAGCAATCCCGCCGGCTCGTGTCGGCCGTCCGAGACACCAGCGCGGATCAGGTGCGGACGGTCCGGACCATCAACGCGGCCGCTACGCACCTGGCCGACGCCGCCGGAAACGGGGGCCAGGAGAACATCGTCCGCCTGGTCGGGGCCGCCGGCCGCATGGACTCGAAGCAGGATCTGCAACTCCGGTTCGCTGAACACCAGGTCGCGGGTTTGGTGACCCTCTTGGAGGGCCTGCACGCCGGTCGGGCGGAACATGAGGGCGAGAACCCGGACTGGTTGCTCGGCCTCACCGACACCGCGGCCATCAGCATCGACGCGACCAGCATTACCTCGTTCGACCGTCACCGCGGTTTCGTCGACGAGGGTGAGTTCTGGGTCAGCGACCTCGGCCTGCGCTACTTGGACCGCCAGCGCAAGGCGATCGAACGCAACGTCCGCATCCGCCGGTTGTTCCTGCTGACCGAAGACGCCACCGACGTGGACCAGCTCGAAAAGCTCCTGGAACCCCACCAGAAGATCAACGTCGAGACCAGGATCCTGCGCCCGGACGACATCGACTTCCTGCACCAGCACGACCTCGAAGACTTCATCCTCTTCGACCAGAAAATCAGCTACGAGTTCCACACCGCGCGGGCCCTCAAGAAGGACGTGACCCCCCTGATCGCGAGCGTCGCCCTGGTCGTCGATCCCCGCTTGGTGGCAAGGCGCAGGGAACGCTTCGAGGAGCTGTGGAGCGCCGCGGCCGACCCGGACGAGCCGAATGTCGCCTGAACAGGGGCTCAGCAACTCGGACGTTCCGTGGGACTCCTTCGATTCGGACGCCTACTTCGAAAGTAACTACAGGTGGCTCCTCCGCGAGGACGCCGAAATCATCGGGATCGTTGCCGACCACTTCCGCCGGTGGGCGCCGCGTCCTGGGCGGGCCGGCGCCATCGACGTGGGAACCGGCACCAACCTCTATCCGGCCCTCACGATGCTTCCGTTTGCCGAAAGAGTGACGCTCTTCGAGCGCTCGCTCAGCAACCGGGCGTGGCTCACGAATCAGCTCCGGGAGCCGGCGGAGTCGTGGGAGCCGTTCTGGGCGGAGATGAGGGGCCGACCCGAATACGATCGGATCGCCGGGCCGCTCGACCGGTTGGCGAGCTGCTCTCAGGTGGTGAAGGGCAACCTCTTCGATCTCGCGCCGCGCGGCTACGACATCGGCACGATGTTCTTCGTCGCCGAGGGCATCACCACTCGTACGGAAGAGTTCGAGCGTGCCGTTCGAGTGTTCATGGCATCGCTCACCGCGGGCGCGCCGTTCGCGGCGGCGTTCATGCGCGACTCGTGGGGATATGAGGTTGGTTGTCAGCGGTTCCCCGCCTGTCCGATCAATGAGGACGACGTCCAGCGGTGTCTCGCCGAGGTCGCCCGAATCGACGCGATCACCGTCGTGGACAGCCGCGGGCTTCGCGAGGGGTACAGCGGAATGATCGTCGCCACGGGACTTGTTGCGGGCTGAGCAGCCGGGCCGGCTTGGCGGAGCCGGCCCGGCTGTGGTCGGTCAGCGGCCCTGCAGGCGCTTCACGTTGTCGCCGAACGTCCAGGCGCGGGAGCCGTCCCAGTTGATCGACCAGGTCATCAGGCCCTTGATGTTGGGGACGCTGTTGTAGGCCTGGGTCACCAGGGCCGGGGTCATGTAGCCGCCGCCGGCGCCGGACTGGGCGGGCAGGCCCGGGACCTGCTTGTCGTACGGGATTCGGATTGTTGTGCCCTGGATGGTCAGGCCGTTGTTGAGGCACTGGGTCTGGACGGTGAAGCCCTGCACGGTGCCCGCGCCGTACGAGTCGCCGGAGCAGCCGTACATCGAGCCGTTGTAGTACTGCATGTTCAGCCACCACAGGCGGCCGTTGTCCAGGTACTTCTTGATGATCGGCAGGTACGAGCCCCAGATCGAGCCGTAGGTGACGCTGCCGCCGGTGACGTACGCCGTCTCGGGCGCCATGGTCAGGCCGAAGTTGGACGGCATCGCGGCCAGCACGCCGTCGATGATGCGGATCAGGTTGGCCTGCGAGGTGGACAGCTGGTTGATGTTGCCGCTGCCGGTCAGGCCGGTCTCGATGTCGATGTCGATGCCGTCGAAGTTGTACTGCTTGAGCAGCGGCACGATGGTCGAGACGAACCGGTCGGCGACGGCGCTGGAGCTCAGGTCGACACCGGCGGTGGCGCCGCCGATCGACATCAGGATCGTGGCGCCCTGGGCCTTGGCCGCGCAGATCTCGGCCGCGGTCGGCACCTTCACGCCGGAGTCCATGCCGTTCTCCCACAGCACCGTGCCGTCCGAGCGGATCACCGGGAAGGCCGCCATGAGCACGTTGTAGCCGTGCTGGGTGATCCGGCTGTCGTTGATCGGGATCCAGCCCATGCCGGGGTGCACGCCGTTGGACGCGCCGTCCCAGTTCTCCCAGTAGCCCTGCAGCACCTTGCCGGCCGGCTTACCGCGGGTCGCGCAACCGGTGGGCGGCGTCGTCGGCGGAGTCGTGGGCGGAGTGGTCGGAGGCGTTGTCGGCGGGCGGGTCGTCGGGGGCGGGGTCGTCGGCCCGGTAGGTGGCGGGGTCGTCGGAAGACCGGTGCACACGCCGAGGTCCTTCCACAGCGACGGCGTGGCGGCCGGGTTCCAGCCCGCTCCCGGGTAGGCGGTGTGGGCGACCAGCGCCTGGTAGAGGTTGGTGTTGTAGGTGACCTGTTGCCCGGCCGTGTACGAGCGGCCCTCGGCCCAGAACGTGGCCGAGCAGGCCACGGCGGCCGAAGCCGTGGTGGCGTTGGTTATCGCGACGGCCAATCCGCCGGCTGCCATTCCCAGCGCGGCGGCCAGCGCCAGCACTTTCCGACGAACACCCATGGCGACTCCCTCGATGCGCATGTGACCTGCGTTACGCACATCATGGAGTTCACATCCGTGAATATCAAGGGTTCTTAACAGTTAGTGGTAAACCGAGATAGGCGGCGTACGGCTCGAGCGCCGCCTCGGCTTGGCGGCGATCGGAAGCGCTGAAGGTCGCCAATGGCTCGACGGTGACGGTGACGCCCTTGCGGGTGAGCGTGCGGGTCCAGGTCGCCCGCACCCGCCCGGCCTGGACGAGCGTCGACCGGAACACACCGTTGCCACCGGGGACGATCGCGTCGACATCATCAGTCATCAGGGACCGGTCTTTATAGCCCAGCATGTATTCGTCGAATCCCGGCAGCGCCAGCCACTCCCCCGCCCCGAGGTCGGGCGCGCCGGCCGCCATGACCATCTCGACACCGTCGACGTCAACGGTGGTCAGCGCATCACCGGCCGCGGCGATGCCCGTGCGGCAATCGGTCATCGTCAGCCCCGTCCAGCCGACGAGATCTTTGCGCGGAGCCGGGCCGTGGCTGCGGAAATAGCGCAACGCGATCAGACCGAGCGCTTCCTCGCGCGACGGCCGCCGCGGCGCCGGCGCCCACTCGTCGAGCAGGACGAACGTCTGTTCCTTGCCGACGTGAGGCGCGATGGCCGTGACAGCACGCTGGGATGCGTACCAGAGAAGGTGGTAACCCCGCTGGCCGGTGATCTCGACCCCGCCCTCGGTCAGCGCGGTCAGGCACTCGGACCGGGTCAGGCGGCCGCCCTTCAGCGCGGCGGCCAGGATCTCGACCGCGCGGTCGGCCGTCGCCTCGTCGAGGCCCAGGGTGTCGCGGCGCTTGGCCGCCCCGGCCAGGGCCCGCGAGCCCATCAGCTCGAGCATCCAGTGGGTGTCGGCGGCGGGGACGAAATGGACTGTGCCGCGCATGGGCCACGTGCGGAGAACGCTTCTGTCCTCGAGCGCCTCGTTGATCTGATCGAGGGACCAGCCGGGCAGGCGGCAGCCGAGCGACCACAGGGCGCTGTTGACGTCTTGGGCCTGCATCGCGCCGAACCACTCGACGACCCCGGCCACGGACGCCGGAGCGTTGCCCCGCAACAGCAGGCTGGTCATCCGCAGGCCCAGGGCCGTCGTCGCATCCACAACGACGACCCTAGGACCTCCGTACGACAGAAATCAGCGGCCGCGCTGCGACCGGTACAGCTTGATCAGGTTGTTGGTCGACGAGTCGTCGTCGGTGGCCGGCGCGGACGACGCGGTCAGCTTCGGCGCGAGCTGGTTGGCCATCACCTTGCCGAGCTCGACACCCCACTGGTCGAACGAGTTGATCTGCCAGATCGTGCCCTGGGTGAACGTGATGTGCTCGTAGAGCGCGATCAGCTGGCCCAGCAGCGCCGGGGTCAGCTCCTCGGCGAGGATCGTGGTCGTCGGGTGGTTGCCCTGCATCACCCGGTGCGGCGCGATCTCGGGGTCGGTGCCCTCGTCGAGAACCTGGTCGATGGTGCGGCCGAACGCCAGCGCGCCGGTCTGCGCGAAAAAGTTCGACATGAACAGGTCGTGCATCTCGCCGATGTCGTGGTTGGGCTTGCTGAACCCGATGAAGTCGGCCGGGATCATCTTCGTGCCCTGGTGGATCAGCTGGTAGAACGCGTGCTGACCGTTGGTTCCGGGCTCGCCCCAGAAGACCTCGCCGGTCTGGAACGACGCCGGGGACCCGTCGAGGCGTACGGACTTGCCGTTGCTCTCCATCGTCAGCTGCTGCAGATAGGCGGCGAAGCGGTGCAGATATTGCGAGTACGGCAGGACGGCGTGCGACTGGGCGCCCAGGAACGTGTCGTACCAGACGTTGAGCAGGCCGAGCAGCGCCGGGACGTTCGACTCGATCGGCGTGTTGAGGAAGTGCTCGTCGACCTCGCGGTAACCCGCGAGCATGTCGGCGAAGTGCTCCTTGCCGACCGCGATCATGACGGACAGGCCGACCGCCGAGGGCAGCGAGTAACGCCCGCCCACCCAGTCCCAGAAGCCGAACATGTTGGCGGTGTCGATGCCGAAGTCGGAGACCCGCTTGGCGTTGGTGCTGACCGCGACGAAGTGCTTGGCCACCGCGTCGGCCCCGGCGTCACCGCCCAGGCCGGCCAGCAGCCAGTTGCGCGCCTCGGTGGCGTTGGTCAGCGTCTCCTGCGTGCCGAACGTCTTCGAGCAGACGATGAAGAGCGTGGTCGCCGGGTCGAGGTCGTGCGTCTTCTCATAGAGGTCGGTGGGGTCGATGTTCGAGATGAACCGGCACTCGATCTCGAGCGACTTGAAGGCCTTGAGCGCCTCGTACGCCATCACGGGGCCCAGATCGGAGCCGCCGATCCCGATGTTGACGACGGTCCTGATGCGCTGCCCGGTGTGCCCGGTCCACTCGCCGGACCGCACGCGGTCGCTGAACGCGCCCATCCGGTCGAGAACCTCGTGCACCTCGGCCACCACGTCCTGCCCGTCGACCACCAGCGTGGCGTCGCGTGGAAGCCGCAGCGCGGTGTGCAGGACGGACCTGTCCTCGGTGACGTTGATGTGCTCGCCGGCGAACATGGCGGCGGTCCGCTCGCGCAGCCCGGCCCGCTCGGCCAGCGCCACCAGCGCGCTCAGCACCTCGTCGGTGACCAGGTTCTTGCTGTAGTCGACGGTGAGGCCGGCGACCTGCGCGGTCAATCGCTCGCCGCGACCCGGGTCGCTGCCGAAGAGGTCGCGCAGGTGCACGGCCGCGAACTTCTCGGCGTGGCCCTGGAGCGCCTGCCACTCGGCGCTGTCGGAAACGTGTTCGCTCATTGTCCTAGTCTCTTCCTCGAACCCGGACTCTCGTCCTCATCCTGGCACGAATCGCTTCAGGCCGACGGCGACGCCGTAGAGATCACTTGGCGAACGACGCGTTCCATCGTGGGCATCACCTTCTCCGGATCCTCCCCCGCCGTCTGCAGCGCCACCCGGAAACACGCGATCCCGATCTGGGCTGCGAGCAGGGCCAGCTCCGGATCGGCGCCCCGGCCACGGAGGGCGACCTCGAGCGCGTCGGCGATCCGCTGCATCTTGCGGCCGGACCTGTCCTGCAACTCCGGCACGGTCGCGATCAACCTCTGGCGTACGGGAAACAGCTTCTTGTCGCCGAGCACGATGTCGCGCTTGGCGTAGGTGAGCCCCCAGAGCTGCAGCAACGCCCCGGCCAGGTCACGCGGCGCGGGGGCGGGCGCGTCGGACCCGGCGGCGAACATCTCGACCAGCGTCTGCTCGTCGGCGAACAGCACCTCCTGCTTGTCGCCGAAGTAGCGGAAGAACGTCGTGCGGCCGACCTGGGCCCGCTCGGCGATGTCGGTGACCGAGACCTTGTCGAAGCCGCGCTCGGCGTAGAGCGCGAACGCCGCCTCGACGATCTGCTCGCGCACCCGCTGCTGCTTCAGCTCACGGAGAGTCATGCCACCACCCTAGCGGAAACGGAACTCGATCCCGTACGGTACTGAGTACCACTTGGAACTCAGTACCGGGAGGTACCCGTGTCCACTTTCCTGATGAACGGCGCCAGCCGGGGCATCGGCCTGCACGCCGCCCAGCGGATGCTCGACCGCGACCCGGCGCTGCAGCTGATCGTGATCGCCCGCGGCGACCAGCCCGCCCTGCCGCGCACCACGGTCATCCCGGGCGACCTGACCTCGCTCGACAGCGTCCGCAAGGTCGCCGCCCAGATCACCGAGCCGCTCGACGGCTACGTGGGCAACGCGGGCGTGCAGATGACGACCGCGACCACCGCGACCGTGGACGGCTACGAGACGACGTTCGCGGTCAACGTGCTCGCCCACTTCCTGCTGCTGCGGCTCGTGCCGCTGACCGACCGGGCCCGCGTGGTGATCACCGGCAGCGACGCCCATTTCGGCGACTTCCGGCACAACCTCGGCCTCGTCCCGGCGCCGGCCTGGACCACAACCGAGCGGCTGGCCCGCACCGACCCGGGGCGCAAGGGCCGGGAGGCGTACGCGACCAGCAAGCTCGGGGTCCTCTATCTGGTGCATGCGCTCGCCCGGCGCGGCGTCGAGGCGTACACCTGGAACCCGGCCTTCACCCCCGGGACCGGTCTGGTGCGCGCTGACCGGATCGGCAACGTGCTGTTCCGGCGGGTGTTTCCGCTGATCCCCGGGGTCAACACGCCGGCCCGCGCCGGTGATCAGCTGGCGGCCGCCGCGATCGGGCCGCGCCCCGGGCCCAGCGGCAGCTACATCGACCGGGCCGCGGTCATGCGCTCCTCCGACGAGTCCTACGACGAAGCGCGCGAGGAGGAGCTGTGGGCCGCCGCTGAGCGTCTGACCGCGCTCGGCCTCCCGCGAATGGGCGCCTGACCCCGGCCTGCACGAACGCTCAGATCCGGCTGGCGCGAAAGCTCAACTACGGCCTGCACGAAACGCTCAGATCCGGCCTGCACGAACGCTCAGATCCGGCCTGCACGAACGCTCAGATCCGGCCGGCGCGAACGCTCAGATCCGGCCGGCGCGAACGCTCAGATCCGGCCGGCGCGAATGCTCAACTACGGCCTGCACGAACGCTCAACCCTGGCCTGCACGAAACGCTCGACTCGGTCCGTACAAGCGCTCGGCTGGGTCCGTACGGGCACTCGGCCTTGGTCCGCTGAGCGACTGACCTCATAGAACGCGCACAGGCGCGGCACAGAGCGGCCGTAGGGGCACGGCCGAAGGTAGCTGCCATGACGACCCTGATGGAACGGCCGGCGTCGGCCTCGCACCCGCCCCGGCACGTGGCGCCGCCCGTACGGAGAAATCGCCGATGGCCGGTCCTCGTGCTGCTGCTCGGCACCGCGGTGCTCTACCTGTGGGACCTGAGCGCCTCCGGCTGGGGCAACAGCTTCTATGCGGCCGCCGCGCAGGCCGGCGCGCAGAGCTGGAAGGCCTGGCTGTTCGGCTCACTCGACGCCGGCAACGCCATCACCGTCGACAAACCACCCGCCGCGATGTGGGTGATGGGCCTGTCCGCGCGCATCTTCGGCGTCAACAGCTGGGCGATCCTGGCCCCACAGGCGCTGATGGGCGTGGCCAGTGTCTGGTTCCTGTACGCGGCGGTGAAACGCTGGTCCGGGCAGGCGGCGGGCCTGGTCGCGGGGGCGGCGCTGGCGCTCACCCCCGTGGCCGTGCTGATGTTCCGTTACGACAACCCCGACGCGCTGCTCGTGCTGCTGATGACGGCCGGGGCGTACACGACCGTACGGGCCCTGGAAAAGGCGTCCTGGAAGTGGCTCGCGCTCACTGGCGTCCTGCTGGGCTTCGGTTTCCTGACCAAGATGATGCAGGCGTTCCTCGTGCTGCCCGCGTTCGCGCTGGTCTACCTGGTCGCCGCGCCCACCGGCCTCGGGCGGCGCATCCGTGACCTGCTGATCGCCGGTCTCGCGCTGATCGTCTCGGCCGGCTGGTACGTGGCGCTGGTGTCGCTGTGGCCGGCGTCGTCGCGGCCGTTCATCGCCGGGTCGACCAACAACACGCTGTGGGAGCTGGCCCTCGGCTACAACGGGCTCGGCCGCATCCTGGGCGGTTCCGGCGGCGGGTCGTCTTCAAATTCCTCGTTCGGGGGCGCGACCGGCATCGGGCGGCTCTTCGGGACGTCGATGGGGCTCGAAATCTCGTGGCTGCTGCCGGCCGCGTTGATCGGTCTGGTGGCCGTGCTGGCGGCCACGTGGCGGGCCCCGCGCACCGACCGGACCCGCGCCGGGGCGCTGATGTGGGGCGGCTGGGTACTGGTCACCGGGGTCACGTTCTCGTACATGAGCGGAACCATCCATCCGTACTACACCGTGGCCCTGGCGCCCGGAATCGCCGCACTGGTCGCTCTTGGCGGGCGTGTCATGTGGGATCGGCGGGGCTCGCTGTGGGGGCGGGCTGGGTTGTCGGCGATGATCGCGGCCACCGCGGTATGGGCGTGGGTGCTGCTCGGGCGGGTTGACTGGATGCCGGGGCTGCGGTGGGTCTCGCTTCTTGGGGTCCTGGTGGCGGTGGTGCTGCTGGTTCCGTTGCGGCGGGGTGTTGTGGTTGCGCTGGTTGTGGCGATTCTTTCGGCGGGGGTGGGTGGGGCTGCTTATGGGGCGGCTACCGCTTCCGTTGCCCACAGCGGGTCCATTCCGTCGTCCGGGCCGTCGTCTGCCGCCGGAACGGGGGGTGGATTTGGAGGCAGAGGTACGCAGGGTGGTGGATTCGACCGCAGCGAGGGATCTGACGGCTCGTCGAACGGAGGTCCGGGCTCGGGGTCGTCTTCCGGCGGGGCGGCGGAGGCCCCGTCCGGTAACGCCCCATCGGGGGCGAGCGGGGGGTCGTCCTTGTCCGGGGCTCCGGGTGGTGGTGAGACTGCCAACAGTGAGCTGACTGCTCTGTTGGAGGCGAGCGGTACCAAGTGGTCGGCTGCGGTCAGTGGGGCTACGTCGGCTGCCAACTATGAATTGGCCAGCGGGACCTCGGTGATCGCTTTGGGCGGCTGGAACGGCAGTGATCCGTCACCCACGCTGGAGGAGTTCCAGGCCTATGTGGCGGCTGGAGAGATCCACTACTACATCTCCGGTGGCGGTATGGGCGGCGGAGGTGGCGGTATGGGTGGTGAGTCCACGGAAGCCGGTCAGATCGCCTCCTGGGTGGCGGACAACTACACGGCTACGACCGTGGGCGGTAGTACGGTTTACGACCTCACTCAGGTGAGCTGAGTTTCGGCCTGTCTCGCCTCGCTTCGCCTCGAAGTAGGAGCCCCGCGTCCCGCCAAAGACGCGGGGCTTCGGCGCGGGTGCCCATGCGGTGGGCGCGCAAACTTTGAGGGGCTGGATTCACCCGGGTGAGTGAGGGGATGGTCGTCTCCCGGCTCGGGTGGGTTGGTGGTTGCGCGGCTTGCCAGGCGCGCGGCGTCGTGGCCCGGCTCGCTGCCGCCGCCCGGGGTGGGTGGGTGGTTGCGCGGCTGGCCAGGCGCGCGGCGTCGTGGCCCGGCTCGCTGCCGCCGCCCGGGGTGGGTGGGTGGTTGCGCGGCCGGCCAGGCGCGCGGCGTCGTGGCCCGGCTCGCTGCCGCCGCCCGGCGTCGCTGGGTTGTTACGCGGCCGGCCAGGCGCGCGGCGTCGTGGCCCGGCCCGCTGCCGCCGCCCGGCGTCGCTGGGTTGTTACGCGGCCGGCCAGGCGCGCGGCGTCGTGGCCCGGCCCGCTGCCGCCGCCCGGCGTCGCTGGGTTGTTACGCGGCCGGCCAGGCGCGCGGCGTCGTGGCCCGGCCCGCTGCCGCCGCCCGGCGTCGCTGGGTTGTTACGCGGCTTGCCAGGCGCGCGGCGTCGTGGCCGGGGTTGCTGCCGCCGCCCGGGGTGGGTGGGTGGTTGCGCTGCTGGCCAGGCGCGCGGCGTCGTGGCCCGGCCCGCTGCCGCCGCCCGGCGTCGCTGGGTTGTTGCGCGGGCTTGCCAGGCGCGCGGCGTCGTGGCCGGGGTTGCTGCCGCCGCTTGGGGTGGGTGGGTGGGTGGTTTCTTCAGTGCTTTCGCCGCGCGGAATTCGTTTGTCGGGTCAGCTTTGGTGACAATGGTTGCCTGTACCAATTTCGCTGCTTTCTTAATTCCACATTGGCATGATCGAAGAGATGCACTCCCATCGGGGCGCGCGGGATAATATTTCCATGCGGCAGCTTCAATTGTTCACCTCGTCCGAACTTGCCAAAATGCGTGACCGGACTAAAGCCCGCAACTATTCTCCCGACGCTGATGAATTTCGCCGTGTGCATGAACGCCACCGGCGCTGGGGGCTTGGCATGCGCCACGCGCGCCGACTCCGCCAGCTGCGCGAAGCAGCGTCCGATACCCAGCCCACAACCCGCGCATCCGTCGCGCCCGGCCGGCCCGCGGTGAACCGGCACGCCATCACGACAGAACAGCCGCAGCCGCAGTCGGCAGCCACCCGAACCGGCGTTCCGCGAGTTTCCGATAACGGCAATCGCAAATCGCGTCCGCACGATGCCACGGCTGACGCGCGTGACGCAATGGAGAGCGCCGACCCGCGCCACAATGCGGAATCATCCGAGTCCGGTGCGGAAAACGCCACGGCCGACACGCAGGGCGCAAGGGAAATCCTCGACCCGCACCACAACGCGGAATCAGCGGGTGGGGGTCGCCGCCGCGTACGTGGGAAGGCCTGTCTCCAGCAAGGCTCCGGCCGCCGCCGAGGGCAGGGGGCGCGACAGGAAATAGCCCTGGGCGTAATCGCAACCCATCGCGCGCAGGGCCGTCAGCTGGGTCTCGTCCTCGATTCCCTCGGCGACCGTGCGCATGCCGAAGCGGTGGCCCAGGCGGACGATCGTGGTGACCAGGGTTTCGTCTCCGGCGTCGCCAGTGGTCAGGCGGTCCACGAAGGAGCGGTCGATCTTCAGGACGTCCATGGGGAAGCGCCGCAGGTAGGCCAGGGACGAATAGCCTGTGCCGAAGTCGTCCATGGCCAGCATGACGCCCAGGGCCTTCAGGGCGACGATTCGGGACAGGTTCTCGTCGGTGTCGGTCAGCAGCACGCTCTCGGTCATTTCGAGGCACAGCTGGTCGGCCGGCATTCCGGTTTCGGCCAGCACGGCGGCGACCGTGGCGGCCAGGTCGCCGGCCTCGAACTGGCGCACCGAGACGTTCACGGCCATTTTCAGCGGGCGGCCCCACTCGACCGCCTGGCGGCACGCCTCGGTCAGGACCCAGCGGCCCAGCGGGACGATCAAGCCGGTCGACTCGGCGATGCCGATGAACTCGAGTGGGGGCACCATGCCGCGGGTGGGGTGCTGCCACCGTACGAGGGCCTCGAAACCGATGATCTCGCCCGATGCCAGGTCGACGGTGGGCTGGTAGTGCAGCACCAGCTCGTCGCGCTCCAGGGCCAGGCGCAGGTCGTCGGCCATTCCGAGGCGCTGCATGAGGGCGTTGTGCATCGCGGGGTCGTAGGCCGCGTAGACGCCGCCGCCGGCCTCCTTCGCCTTGTACATGGCCAGGTCGGCGTTGCGTTGCAGCTGTTCGATGTCCGTCGCGTCGGCCGACGAGGCGATGCCGATGCCGGCGCCCACGTGCAGCTCGCGGGCCTCGATGGTGAACGGCTCGTCCAGGCGTTCCAAGATGCGCGCGGCCAGGGCCTCGGCGTCGGTGGGGGCGTCGGGGGAATCGACGATCACGGCGAACTCGTCGCCGCCGAGGCGGGCGACCGTGTGGGGGGACGGCACGGCGTCCTGCAGGCGGGCCGCCACCTGCACCAGCAGCTGGTCGCCGGCGGCGTGGCCCAGGCTGTCGTTGACCTCCTTGAAGCCGTCCAGGTCGAGGAACAGGATCGACGCGGCGTCGGTGGCGGCCAGGCGTTCGCGGAACAGCGCGCGGTTGACCAGGCCGGTCAGCGCGTCGTGGTAGGCCTCGTGAATCAACTGGTCCTGCAGGCGCTGGGCGTCGCTCACGTCGCGGGTGTTGAAGACCAGACCCTGCACGTACGGGTCGTCGAGCAGATTGGTGATGGTCATCTCGGACAGGCACCAGTCGCTGTCCAGGTGACGCAGGGCGACCCGGAACGTGGTGACGCCGCCGGGGCGATTGAGCACGTCGTTGATCGCGGCCTGGATCACGAGGCCGGCGCGGCGTCCGACGACGTCCACGAGGCGCTGGCCGACGAGCGCCGCGGCCGGGTAGCCGAAGATGCGTTCGACGGACGAGCTCTGGTAGCGCACGGTCGAGTCGGCCTCGAGGATGGCCAGCGAGTCGGAGCTCTGCTCGACCAGGGCCCGGAAACGCTGCTCGCGGTCGGCCAGTTCGGCCGTCCGGTCGGTGACCCGCTCCTCGAGACGGCGGGCCAGCTGGCGGTTGTCGAGCACGAGGATCAGCTCGCGCAGCATGATCAGACCGATCGAGACGAACCGGCACCACGTGAAGACGGGCGAACTGGAATGTCCGGTGGCCAGCCACATCGTGCCGGAGATCAGGGCGGCCAGCACGGCCACGTAAGGCAGGAGCAGGCTGGCCGACCGCCGGGAACGCACCGCCTCGTCGTCCGGCTCCTCGTTGGTGATGCTGCCCATCGCGGCCGCCCGGATCGCGCCCAGCAGCAGGAACGCGTAACCGGCGAGCCGGCCCGCCTCGGGCAGCGACAGCCAGGCGCCGGCGTTGTCGGCCAGCAGGCGTACGGCGACGCTGTCACCCAGCGCGATCATCAGGAGGCCGCCGCTGATGAGCACGACCGTCGAGGAGCCGCGGTAGCCGCGGTGCCAGCGGGCGAGGGCCACGATCGCGACGGTGCCGAGCACGACGTCGGCGATGGGCAGGACGACCAGCAGGGCGCTTCCCATGTCCTCGGCCGGCCGGAACACGAAGTTCCAGCTGGTCATCAGCAGGGAACTGGCGACCAGCAGCGCGTCGACAACACTGCGCAAAGCGGTCAGGCGGGACCGTTTCGGCTGCGGGATGACGAACAGGGTGACGGTGACGATCGCGACCATGGCCACGTGACCCAGGCCGGTCGCGGTCCGGCCGTCGACGAAGATGCCCACCGCCTCGGCCACGGCGCCGGCGCCGAGACCGACCCAGGCCAGGCGGGTGCGGGCCTCGCGGCGGCGCATCACGTGCACGGCCGCGCCGGCCACGCCGAGAGCGACGACTCCGGTGAGGACGGCGACCACGCCCGGGTCGGCCGTGGTGGCCAGCGCTACGGCCAGGAGCAGCATGAGGACGGGTACGGCAGCGCCCGACTTCATCGCGTCCTCCCCTCCGTCGTCCCGTGTCTCCGCCCAGCAGAATCGGGTTGCCGAGCACCCACCTGAGAAATCGGGAACCCCGGAAATGCGGCCGGTCGCTTCCGCCGTACGGGGAACGGAACCCCCGGAAGTGCGAGCGGCGGCATTACCCGTACGGGAACAGAAGCCCTGGAGCGCGAGCGACGGCCTCCCCCGTACGGGAAACGGAAACCCCGGACATGCGAGCGGCGACCTCCCCCGTACGGGAAAGCCGCCGCGAAGCAAGAAGAGTCAGGTCACTTCTTCTTCTTGTTCTTCTTGTCCTTCTTCTTGTCCTTCTTTGACTTCTTCGCCATGGTGGGACCCCCCCTTCGACCTCTGGTTGGTGGCCGCCGGACCGGCGCCGAGGGTTAACGTTACGGAAAATCCAGGCGTGCGGGAACACGACCAGAATCTGCCTGGACCCGCACGCACCGGGTGAACCGTGCGTTGACTGACGTCAGCCGAGCTTGACCTTGAACGTGGCGTCGGCGGCCAGCTTCTTGAACGCGGCCAGCGCGGCCGGGGTGCTGTCGATGCTGATGTCGCGGTCGCCCTCGTCGTCCTTCTTGGTGTCGAAGTAAACGATCGCCTTGATGGCCGGACGCTTGGCGAGCTCGGGCAGCACGCTGTTGTAGACGGCGGACTTGTCGTTGATCTTGCCGACGCGGTGGTAGGCGCCCCACTCGGCAACCATGATCGGCTTGGCGGCGTGCTTGGTGGTGGCCCAGTCGTACCAGTTGGTGCCGCCACCGGTCGGGGCGCGGTCGAGCAGGTCGTTGAACTTGCCGTAGTGGTAGTAGCCGGGCTCCACACTCACGTAGGAGTCGAGGCCCATCCAGTCGACGACGTCGTCACCGGGGTACAGGTCCTTCCACCACGACTGCGCCATCCACTTCTCGTTACCCATGTACGCCATCACGTTGACCACATTGGTCACACCCTGGGCCCGCAGACGCAGGATCGTGTGGCGGTACATCGCCGCGAAGTCCTTGGCCTCCATGCCGGAGCCGGCCTTGGCCACGACATCGTTCTCGGGCTCGTGGTTCAGAACCAGGAAGAACTTCTTCCCGTACGCCTTGGCGCGCGCGGCGAACGCATCGATCCGCTTGTCCTGCTGGCCCTGGGCGACCTTGGCCCACGTCGAGCCGTACGCGATCTTCCAGTTGGTCAGCAGCACGCGGGGGCTGGCGGCGTCGCTCGTCATCGCGATCTCGGCCTTGGTCGGGAAGATCTCGTCACCCTTGTGGTAGGTGTGGAAGATCGTCGAGGTGCGGCCGCTGAGCTTCTCCCAGTCCTTGAGGGCCTGGTCGCGCGGCGCGGTGGTGAAGCCGCCGGCCGCAGCGCCCCACAGGACACCACAGGAGGGAACGAGGTTCGCACCGGTCACACAGTCACCAGCGGGCTTGGGCGTCGACACCACGGGCGGCGACACGTCGGTGTCGGTCTTGACCTCGAGGACCGGGGCGCCGGTCTTGGCCTCGGCCGAGTTGAAGCGCACGGCCGCACCGGTCGAGGACAGGGCGAAGGCGTACGTGCCCGGGCCCTTGACGACCTTGCCCAGGTCGAACGACAGCGTCGCGCCGGGAACGGCACTGCCCAGCACCGAACCGAGCGCCGGGGCGGTGGCCGCGGTGAGCTTGCCCTCGGCCCAGGTGGTGTTCGCGACCTGGCGGATGGCGACCGTGCTGGCCGACGAGGCCTGCGTGGTCAGCACCAGACGGGCCCCCGCGACCTTCGTGCCGGCCGGGACGGCGAACTTCAGGAACGAGGTCTTGGTCTCCTTGCCGGCGACCCCCGCCACCAGCTTGGTCTCCGCGCCGAAGGCGACGGCCGGGCGGACGTTCGAGACGTACGTGTCGTCGCCCGCTGCGATCTTCAGGGTGCCGGCGGCGGCGGCCGGGGCCGCGCCCATCGCGGCGACACCGGCGGTGCCGGCCACAACCGCGGTCAGGACCGAGTATTTCTTCAGCTTGGAACGACGCACTTTCGAATCTCCCCCGCTCTGTCCGGCCGTTGTCGGCCGGGCATGAGAAGAGATTCCGGGACGCCCGGTGCGCGTCCGGTGCCCGTCACGGTGCGGTCAGGTTGCGGGGGCCGTTTTCCTCAAGTCCAGCTTTTCCGGCCTCGCGACGGCTCACGTTCCGAGGCACGGCGGCCCGCTTTCCGCAGCACGACGACCGACGTTTCGAGACACGACGGCCGACGTTCCGAGGCACGACGGCCCGCCTCCCGAAGCACGACGACCGACGTTTCGAGACACGACGGCCGACGTTCCGAGGCACGACGGCCCGCTTCCCGAAGCACGACGACCGACGTTTCGAGGCGCGACGGCTTGCTTTTCGGGGCGTGTGCGGGGTAGCCACGAACCATGGACCTGATCATCGACGGGCACAACGACCTGCCCATGCAGCTGCGCGGACGCTTCGGATACCGGGTCGAGGGGCTGGACGAGCCCCGCCCCGAGCTGCAGACGGACATTCCCCGGCTGCGTGCGGGCGGGGTCGGCGGGCAGTTCTGGTCGGTCTACGTGCCGGGCGAGTTGAGCGAGCCCGAGGCCGTCGTGGCGACCATGGAGCAGGTCGACGCCGTCTACCGGATGGCCGCGGCCTACCCCGACGACTTCGCGATCGCGTACAGCGCCGACGACGTCGAGCGGGCCATGGCCTCCGGCCGGATCGCGTCGCTGATCGGGATCGAGGGCGGACACAGCCTGGCGACTTCGCTCGGTGTCCTGCGGGCGTTCGCGCGTCTCGGCGTGCGCTACGTGACGCTGACCCACAACGAAAACCTGTCGTGGGCCGATTCCGCCGCGCAGAAGTCCCAGGTCGGCGGTCTCAACGACGAGGGGCGAGCGGTCGTACGGGAAATGCAGCGCATCGGCGTCCTGGTGGACCTGTCGCACGTGGCGCCGGCGACGATGCACGCGGCCCTGGACACGGCGTTCGCCCCGGTCATCTTCAGTCACTCCGGCGTACGCGCGTTGCACGACCACCCCCGCAACGTGCCCGACGACGTGCTGACCCGCTTGCGCGACAACGGCGGCGTCATCCAGTTGACGTTCGTGGCACCGTTCATCTCGGCCGAGTCCCGAGCGTGGATGGCCGCCGCCGACGAGGAATGGAAGCGCCTGGGCCCGCCGCCCCGCCCCGCCGACTGGCCGCGCGCGCCGCGCCCCGCCGAGGACCCGGCCGCGATGCCGGACTGGCCCGGCCCCGACCGCCTGGTGGAGCCCGAGTTCGCCTCGTGGCTGGCCGCGAACCCGCGCCCGCCCGTAACCGTCGCCCAGGTCGCCGACCAGGTCGAACACGCCCGCGACGTGGCCGGCGTCGACCACATCGGTTTGGGCGGCGACTACGACGGAACCCCCGAACTCCCCGACGGCATGGGCGACGTCTCCAGTTACCCGTTGCTGATGACCGAACTGACAGGCCGAGGCTGGTCCGAAGACGAGCTGAGCAAACTGGCATCGGCCAACATCCTGCGAGTCCTCCGCGAGTCGGAGCGCCTGGCGCAGGAACCCCTGTGGCCCCTCTCCCCCGCCCGCTGACGATCAGTCCCCCGAACAACCCACCTCACGCTGGTGGCATCAACCCGCCGATGCCACCAGCACGCCGCCTTGCTCCCCCGGCCGCATTGCCAGCCCTCACCGACCCCTGCCTACTCACCACACCGCATCGCCTTACGCCACCGCACCGCCTTACGCCACCGCACCGCCTTACGCCACCGCACCGCCTTACGCCACCGCACCGCCTTACGCCACCGCACCGCCTTACGCCACCGCGCCCTCGCAGCCACCGCGCCCTCGCAGCCACCGCGCCGCCGCACACCGCGCCGCCGCTCCCCACCGTCGCGTCACCGGGCCCCACCGGCACCGCCATCCGCCGCCAACGCGACGCCACCATGCCCCGCGGCTACGGCGCCTGGTGCGGTGTTTGTCGTCGGGCGCGTTGGGGTTGTCAGACGAGGCCGGCGTCGTGGACCAGGATGGCGACCTGGACGCGGTTGTTGAGCTCCAGCTTGATCAGCAGGCGGGAGACGTGCGCCTTCACGGTGGCGATCGACATGTGCAGGTCGGTGGCGATCTCGGCGTTGGAGCGGCCCTGGGCGAGCGCCAGAGCGACGTCACGTTCGCGCTCGCTGAGCTGGTCGAGCCGTTCGGCGGCCCGGGTGCGTGAGGGCGGGGCCGGCGCCGCCACGTGGGCGATCAGCTGACGGGTGATCGTGGGCGACAGCGTGGCCTCACCCGCGGCCACCCGGCGCACGGCGTGCAGAATCTCCGCCGGAGGCGTGTCTTTGAGCAGGAACCCGCTCGCGCCGGCCCGCAGAGCCCGCAACACGAACTCGTCGGCGTCGAACGTCGTCAGCACCAGCACCTCAGGCGCCTGCGGCCGCGAGCGCAAGGTCTCGGTGGCGGCCAGCCCATCGACCCGAGGCATCCGGATGTCCATCAGCACGACGTCGGGCGCATGCCGCGACACCGCACCCGGCACCTCGGCCCCGTCGGCCGCTTCCCCCACCACGACGATGTCGGAAGCCGCCGACAGGATCATGCTGAGCCCGGCCCGGACGAGAGCATCGTCATCCACGATGAGAACGCGCACGGGCGCCCGCTCACCGTCGTCGATCATGTCGGCCATGGCAGCCATGCTGTCAGGGCGAACTCGTCCTGTGGGGTGCGACCGTGGCTGAGGCGGCCGCCGGCCAGGGCGGCCCGTTCGGTGAGGCCGATCAAGCCGGTGCCGGTGCCCGGGATCGAGGCGCCACCGCTGATCGGCCACGGATTGCGGATGTCGATCACCAGGCCGTCGCCGGCCGTGCCGGCCACGTTGACGCGGACGGCGGCGCCGGGTGCGTGTTTGCGGGCGTTGGTCAGGCCCTCCTGCACGATGCGGTAGGCCGTGCGGCCGGTGCCGGCGGGCACGGTGTCGGGTTCGACGCTGACGTCGAGGCTGACCTTGGTGCCGGCCGACCGTGACTCCTCGGCCAGCGCCGGCAACGCGCCCAGCGTCGGCTGCGGCGGCTCGGGCGCGCCCTCGGGCCGGTCGTCGCGCAGCACGCCGATCACCTCGCGCAGGTCTTGCAGGGCCTGGTGGGCGCTGGCGCGGATGACACCGGCGGCGCTCGTGACCTCGTCGGGGGTGGCGTTCGGTTTGATCTCGAGAGCGCCCGCGTGCAGGCTCAGCAGCGAGATGCGGTGGGCCAGCACGTCGTGCATCTCGCGGGCGATGCGGTTGCGTTCGGTGGCCCGGGCCTGCGCGACCCGCAGCTGCTGTTCGGCCTCGGCCCGCTCGGCTCGGTCACGGTAGGACGCCACGAGCTGGCGCCGCGCCCGCACCACCATGCCCCAGAGGCAGGCGATCAGCAGGAACACCGTGCCCCAGGCGGCGGTCCACCAATAGTCGCGACCGTGTTCGGGGCGGATGAAGGGGAACAGCGCGTTGGTGGCGGTGATGCCGAGGAAGAAGATCGCGAGCACGCTGAACTTGCGGTGCACAGCGATGGAGAAGAGCACGATGAGCAGGGTGAAACCGGCGGCGACGGTGAAGGTCGAGATGACCAGGCAGTAGATCGCGAGCGGGATCAGCAACCGGGTGCGCCGGAACCACAGCCCGACCGCCGCCACCGTCGCGCACGCGAAGTCGGTCCAGACCAGCCAGGTCGGGGTGCCGGCCTGCTCGACCAGGAACGAGGGCTCCGGGCGGAGCAGGTCGATCGTGCCGTAGAGGGTGAAGCCGAAGCCGACCAGGAAGACCAGGATGTCGACCAGCCAGTCACGGGTCGACCTGCGGCCCGGATCCGACGCTTCGAGCGCGGAGGGCAGCAGCCACCGGTATTCCTGGCTGAGCTTTCCCACGTTCGAAACTCTACGGGCGCCCGCGTGAGGCCGGATACCGACCAAAGTAGGTGTCAGGGGTAGACCAAGGTTCTGGGGCACCAACCTCCGGCCGAAGCGTGCGACCACCCGGCACCCGCAGGCTTGACTGCATGATCACGGTCGAACATCTCACGAAGAGGTACGGCAGCTACGCCGCCGTCGACGACGTGTCCTTCGCCTGCGAGCCCGGCACCGTAACGGGTTTCCTCGGGCCGAACGGCGCCGGCAAGTCCACCACCATGCGCATGATCTGCGGTCTCTCCACGCCGACGTCCGGTTCGGCGACCGTGCGCGGGGTGCCCTACCGCCGGCTCGGCAACCCCGGACGCGAGGTGGGTGTGCTGCTCGACGCGTCTGCTCAGCACCCCGGGCGTACGGGCCGGGAGATCTTGACTCTGGCCGCGCTCACCATGGGCGTCGACACCAAGGAGGTGCCGCGCGTCCTCGACCGGGTGGGGCTCAACACCACCGCCGGCAAGCGCCGCGTGAAGGCGTACTCGCTCGGCATGCGTCAGCGTCTCGGCCTGGCGCTGGCCCTGCTCGGTGACCCCGCGGTGCTGATCCTGGACGAGCCGGCCAACGGTCTCGACCCCGAGGGCATCTTCTGGATGCGTGGCCTGCTGCGCGACTTCGCCGACCGGGGCGGCGCGGTGCTGCTCTCGTCGCACCTTCTGCGTGAGGTCGAAGCGGTCGCCGACCGTCTGGTCGTCATCGGCGGCGGCAAGATCGTCGCGCAGGGCGACAAGGCCGAGCTTCTGGCCCAGACCGGCACCCTGGTGCGGGCCGCCGACCCGGCCGCGCTGGCGATGGTGCTCGACCGCGCCGGCCTGCCCGGAACGAGGACGACCGACGGGGGCGTCGTGGTTCCGACCGGGTCCGAGGTGATCGGGCGGGCCGCCGCCGACGCCGGGCTCGTCCTGCTCGAACTGCGCCCGGCCGGGTCCGGTGGCCTCGAGCAGATGTTCCTCACCCTGACCGCCGGCGATTCTGTCAAGGAGGCCGTCCGATGACCGCCGTTCTGCAGACCGAAGCTCCTTCCGTACGCCCGGAGTTCCGCTCCCCCGGGCTCGGCCGGCTGACCCTGGTCGAGCTGCGCAAGCTCGCCGACACGCGGGCCGGGCTCTGGCTGCTGATCATCATCGCCCTGGCCACGGTCGGCACCTCGGCCATCCAGCTCGGCTGGGCCCCCGACGAGGAGCAGGCGCTCGACGGTTTCTTCGGGTTCGCGCTGCTGCCGTCGGCCATCCTGCTGCCCGTGCTCGGCATCCTGTCGATGACCGCCGAATGGTCGCAGCGCACCGCGCTCACCACGTTCACGCTGGTGCCGGCGCGGGAGCGGGTGATCGCGGCCAAGCTGCTGGCCGGCGCACTGATCGCGCTCGCCTCGACCGCGGCCATGCTGGTGATCGCCTCGGCCGCGAACCTGCTGGCCGCGGCGCTGGGCGGTGACGGCGGCTGGAACCTGCCGCCCTCGCTGCTCTGGCAGGGCCTGGCCATGCAGATCATCCTGGTGCTGATGGGCATGGCGTTCGGTGCCCTGCTGCAGAACTCGCCGCTGGCGATCGTGCTCTATCTGGCGCTGCCGATGGTGTGGAGCCTGCTCGGCATGATCAGCGCCATCGCCGACGCCGCCAAGTGGCTGGACATCAACGTCACCACCACGGCGATGGCCGAGGCCGGGATGACCGGCGACGAGTGGGCCCGGGTCGGCGCCTCGGCCGCGGTGTGGGTGGTGCTGCCGCTGGCTCTGGGCATCGCGCGGGTGCTGCGACGCGAGGTCAACTAGAGGTTTGCGGAAGGCCGGGCGGGGGTAGCCGGGCGCATGCCCATCGGTGCCCAACCGCCCGGCCGCCGCGGCACGGTCGAGGAGCCGTACAGCCCGCTCAATCTGAGGCTGATTCTGGCCGCGTTCGGATTCGTCGTCTGCGTCGTTCTGGCGGTGCTGCTCTTCCGGGCCGGCTGGGCGGTGCCCGGCTGGCTGCTTCTGGCCTGGGCCGCGGTGGCGGTCGTCGACATGGTCGTGGTGCAGCTGCGGCGACGGGCCCGCAAGCGCGCCGGGAGTGGCCGCGACCACTCGCTCTTCGAATAGACACCGGGACGCTGCTCGCGACGAGTAGCGTCCCCTTTCATGAGCCGCGCCCGGTTTACAGCTTTTACGGTTTTCGCCCTGATGGCTGGCGCCGTCTCGCCATCCCCCGCATCGGCCGCGCCGGCCCATCCCACCGCCCTCACGGCTACCGCTGCTCTCGCTTCTGACACGCGCGAGCTCACCCGGACGAAGTTCACGCTCGACGGGCGCCCACTGCCGCTGCCGGACCGGCCCCGGGCGCGGACGGCGGCCAAGCCCACCCCACCGGTCGGCACCGTGCGCGACTGGCTCGGGCTCGACGACACGACCGGGAAGTATTACCGCAAGAAGTACACGCTGAAGGCGGTCGGCCGGCACATCGAGGTGTGGGTCGCGCAGGACATGGCGTTCCCCGCCGGCGACTGCCGCAAGGACTCGCTCGAGGTCACGGACAAGAACATCGCTGACCTCGTACGGGAATTCGACAGCACCATCTATCCGAAGGAGACGGCGGTCTTCAGCACGCCGCCTGATCGCAACGGCGCGGCCGCGACCGCTGAGGGTGACTTCACCGGTGACGGCGACAAGACGGTCACGCTGGTCGACAACATCCGCGACGCCAACTTCCACACCTTTCCCAAGGCGGTCACGTACGTCGCGGGGTTCTTCTCGCAGCAGCTCAACGAGCTCTTCGATCGCAACGTCATGACCATCGACGCCTACGACTGGAAGCACCGGCTCGGCGCGCAGCCCGCCGACGACCCGACCGACGACCTGTGCACGAGCCGGCCGGCGCGGCCGCGCATGTACGAGGCGACGTTCGCGCACGAATGGCAGCACCTGCTGGAGTATTACGCCGACCCGAACGAGACGACCTGGCTGAACGAGGGGCTGGCCGACTTCGCGTCGACGCTGACCGGATATGTGGACGGGCGGGCGGCGATCGACCAGCCCGGCAACGACACGCATCTCATGTGCTTCCAGGGGTGGGGGCCGGTGAAGACGGCGTACAACGTCATCCCCCGCGATTGCGGCGGCCCGCAGAACTCGCTGAACCTGTGGGACGAGGGCACGCCGAGCGAGGTGCTGGCCGACTACGGCAACGTCTATCAGTTCATGCTCTATCTGCGGGACCGGTTCGGCGTCGGGGTGATCTCGATGTTGCACCGCGACTCCCTGCGCCAAGGGCTGGCGGCGGTGCAGGCGGCGTTGCCGACCGGTGAGGCGCTCTATGACGTGCTGCACGACTACCAGTTGATGACGCTGCTGGACAGCGTGGACGGGCCGGTCACCGGGATCGCCGAGGACCGCGTGCGGGCGGCGAGTCTCCGGTCGGCGGTCAACCTCAGCAACAAGGCCGCCTACGACCTGCCGGGCGCGGCGCCGAACGGAGCCGATTACGTGCCACTGCCGACGCCGCTCAGGTCGGTCTCTTTCCGGGGCGCGTCCACGCTGGCGCCGCTGCCCACCGGGTGGACGATCGCGGCGGGCACCCTTTTCTCGGGCAACACCAACGACCTCGACTCGTACGCGGTGAGGCCCGTGACCATTCCGGCGGGCGAACCGGTGCTGTCGCTGGAGACGTCGTATGCGACCGAGGAACGGTACGACTTCGCGTACGTCATGATCTCGATCAACGGCGGCAAGACGTATCACGCCGTGACCGGGGACCGGACCGTTCCCGGGCCGCTCGGACCTGCTCTGACGGGTGCCAGCGGTGGAGTGGTGACGGCGCGTTACCCCCTCAAGCCGTACGCGGGGAAGAAGGTCTTGCTGGGTCTCCGCTATGTGACCGATGCGGCGGTGGCGAAGGGGGGCTGGCGGATCGGGACGCTCTCGCTGGCCGGGCGCACGCTCAGTGACGGATCTTCGCTGGCCGGCTGGACGTCGCCGACCGCGATCGAGCCGACGCCGGTGCACGGCTGGCACGTGCGGCTGGTCGGGCTCGACGCCCATCGCGCCGCGGTCGTGCCGGTGTCGCAGTTCAGGCGGCTGGCCGGTTATGCCAAGGTGGTCGCGGTGGTCGCGCACGACGAGCCGGACGAGAAGGAGACGCGCTTCGCGCCCTATCGCCTGGTCGCCAACGGCACTCTCCAGCCCGGCGGCGCCGGCCCGGCCACCGTGACACCACACGCCACTTCTACGCCCGCACCCCCACCCGCGACCTGACCTCGCCACTGCCCGACGGCCTCCGCTCCGCCGGGTGTGGCCGGCCCACCACCCCATCACCGCGTTCGTCAGCCGGCTCTTCGTGGCCGCGCTCCTCAGTCGGCCCACCAAGCTCCGCCGGGTTCTCATGGCAGCAGGCCGTAGATCAATGCCGGGGAGCCGGAGCCGGCGCGGTTGATCTGGCCGCCGCAGAGGATGTGTGCGCCCGTTTCGGGGAGCGACTGCAGGTTGGCCAGGATCTCGAGGCTGATGCGGTGGCGCTGATAGATCAGGCGTGACACCGCGAAGGTCTCGTCGGCGCCCACGTCGGGGCTGAAGGCGTCGGTTCCGGTGCCGCCACGGTGGCCGACGCGTCCGGTTCCGATCAGCCAGCGGGCGGTCTCGACGGCGAACCCGGGATGCGCCCGGGTGAAGCCGGCCGTGCCCCACTTCGCGTCCCAGCCGGTCCAGATGATCACCATGGACTCGTCGGGGATGCGGCCGTGCCTCTTTTCCCACGCCTCGACGTCGGCGACCGTGACCGCGTAACCGGGATCACGCGCGCACTTCTCCCGCACGTCGATCTTCACCGCCGGCCGATGCAGGTCGTGCAGGTCGAGCTCGTCGGCGAGCGGTTCGCCCTGATTGAAGTGGCCGGGCGCGCCCCAGTGGGTGCCGGTGTGCTCCCCCTGACGGACGAACCGGAGGTAGTAGCCGTCCCTCTCTATGGTGGCGACCGTCTCGAGCTCGAAGGGCGGGTCACCGGGGTAGATGGTCGTGGTCGCGGGATCGTTCACGTGGGAGAGGCTCACCAGCTGCATGCCGCAGGACTCTACACCTCATTGACAGTGTCATGGTGACAGTGTCACAGTGGTCGGCATGTGGACGCTCGACGAGTTGGTGGAACGGGTGCGCGAGGCCCTCGAGGCCGAATACCCAGGCGCACCCAACGGACGCGTCCGCGACCTGCCCGACCGCCGGGCGATCCGGTGGTATTCGACGATCGGCCTGGTCGACAAGCCGCTCGGCATGCGCGGGCGCACCGCTCTCTATGGCCCCCGTCATCTGCAGCAACTCGTCGCGATCAAGCGGCGGCAGGCCGAGGGGCGCACGCTCGCCCAGATCCAGGAGGAGTTGACCGGCCTGTCACCCTCGTCGCTCACCGACGTCGCCCTGGTCCCGCCCCGGCTGATGGTCGTGATCGACGAGGAGGCCTTCGGCCACCAACCCGAGCGTCCGCGCTTCTGGGCCGACCACACCGCCGAACCCGGCCCGGCTCCCGCGCCTCAGCCGACTCCCCCACTTCAGCCGGTTCCCGCTCGCTCCACCACTGCCACCCAGGCGTTCACCGGCGTGGCGCTGGGCGGTGGGGTGTTGCTGCTCGTCCCCTCCGCCGTCTCCGACCGCGACCGCGACGCCATCGCCGAGGCCGCCGCACCCTTGCTCGACCTGCTCACCGCCCGAGGCTTGACATCCGCCGACGGCTTGATCGATGGGAGTCCGTCATGACCCTCTCCGTCACCCCGATGGAGCCCGCGGAGATCAGCCGCATCCGGATCCTGCCCGACGCTGGTTTCGGCATGCTGCGTACCGACCGCGGTGCCCTGCCGCTCGACCGTCTCGACGTGCGTGCCCGCATCAGCGGCCTGGTGGCGCACACCGTCGTGACCACCGAGTTCGTCAACGTGCACGACGACGCGCTCGAGGCGACTTACATCTTCCCGCTGCCCGACCGGGCTGCGGTCACCGGCATGACGATGACCGCCGACGACCGCACGGTCACGGCCGAGCTGCAGGAGCGCGGGGCGGCCCGCGAGGCGTACGACCGGGCCATCGCCTCCGGCCGGCGCGCGTCGATCGCCGAGGAGGAGCGGCCCGACGTGTTCACGATGCGGGTCGGCAACATCGTCCCCGGCGAACGGGTGGTGATCGAGCTCAGCCTGGTCGGGCCGCTGCCGTTCGAGGACGGCGAGGCCACGTTCCGGTTCCCGCTGGTGGTGGCGCCGCGCTACATCCCCGGCACGCCCCTGCCCGGCAAGTCGGTCGGCGACGGCTGGGCGCCCGACACCGGCTCCGTTCCGGACGCCTCCCGCATCACTCCCCCGGTTCTGCTGCCCGGCTTCCCCAACCCGCTGCGGCTCGGCCTCTCGGTCGAGATCGACCCGGCCGGGCTCGAACTCGGCGAGGTGCGCTCGAGCCTGCACACGGTGGTCGACCGCGACGGCGTCCTGACGATCGGGCCCGACGAGCGCGCCAACCGCGACTTCATCCTGCGCCTGCCCTACGCGGGTGGTGGCCAGAGCGCGGTCGCCGTGCCCGACCAGACCGCCGAGGAGCCCGAGGGCGTCTTCCAGCTGGTCGTGCTGCCGCCGGCCGGCGCCGTGGCCACCCGGCCGAAAGACGTGGTGCTTCTGCTCGACCGTTCGGGCAGCATGGGCGGCTGGAAGATGGTGGCCGCCCGGCGGGCCGCGGCCCGCGTGGTCGACACGCTGACCGCCGGCGACCGTTTCGCGGTCCTCACGTTCGACCACCAGGTCGACCGCCCCGACGACCTGCCCTCGGGGCTGGCCGAGGCGACCGACCGCCACCGGTTCCGTGCGGTCGAACATCTGGCCAAGGCCGACGCCCGCGGCGGCACCGAGCTGCTGAGCCCCCTGCGGGAAGGGCTCGACCTGCTGCGGGCGAGCGAGAACCGCGACCGGGTGCTCGTGCTGGTCACCGACGGCCAGGTCGGCAACGAGGACCAGATCGTCCACGACGTCACGCCGCTGATCGGCACGACCCGCATCCACACGATCGGCATCGACCGCGCGGTCAACGCCGGCTTCCTGGGGCGGCTGGCCGCGCTGGGCGCCGGCCGGGCCGAGCTGGTCGAGAGCGAAGACCGTCTCGACGAGGCGATGGAACACATCCACCGCCGCATCGGCGCGCCGGTCGTCACCGGTCTCCAGGTCACCGCTTCGGGCATCACGCTCGTCGACGACGACCGGTCCCCGGCCCGGCTGCCCGGCCTCTACCCCGGCGTGCCGCTGGTGGTGAGCGGGCGCTACACGGGCCGGCCGGCCGGCGAGTTGGTGGTCACCGGGCGCACGCGTGACGACCAGGAGTTCCGTACGGTCGTTCCGGTGCACGAGAGCCATGAGCCGGCCGTCGAGGCTCAGTGGGCGCGGGCTCGCCTGCGTGATCTGGAGGACGCGTACGCGGCCGGCAACCGCGGCCTCGAGCAGCGCATCGTGGCGACGTCCCTGCGTTATGGCGTGCTGTGCCGCTTCACGGCGTTCGTGGCGGTGGACAGCCGGGTGGTCAACGAGGGCGGCGAGACCCGGCGCGTGACCCAGCCGGTCGAACTCCCCGACGGCTGGGAGAGCCCCGCCGAGTCGGGCTCGGTGATGATGTCGCTGGCCGCGGTGACCGGTCCGCCTCCGCCGTCGCCCGCCGCCCCCGGCCACTTCGCACCGACGTTCGCGGCCGACTCGATGGCCGACGGCGCCCCGCCCATGGGTGGAATGGCCGGCGGTGGTCCCGTCGCGGGCCGGGCGCGACGTTCGGGTGCTGTCCCGGCCGCACCCGCCATGATGCGGTCGAAGGCGCGGGCGTCCTTCGGGGGCGCGCCCACTCTGGACGATGTCCGTGCGTTGGCCGCCACCGAGGCCCAGCGCCTGCGAGACGCCGCCGCCCAGCCCGACTGGGAGCGCCGCGACCTGCTCGACGACCTGGCGAGCCGTCTGGACGTCCTGGTGGGTTCGGCAGAAGACCCGGCTTTCGCTCCGCTGAAGGACCTGGTGGCCAAGCTGCGCTCGGACGCTCCGGTGGCCGAGAGGTGGGCTGCTGCCATCGAGACGCTCGCTGCTTTCGCCGGCGACGCAACGCCCCCGGCGGCCGCCGAGCCGACGTCCCCGCCCTCCGACACGGCCCCCGAGCGAAAGGCTTTCTGGAAGCGCTGACGCCAAACCGGCGCCGCCACTTGGCTGGGTGCCGGGCGGTTTGGCGCTGGGCGTCGGCGGCCCCGGGTGGTGACCGATGCGGGCCGTCTGCTCGGCCTGGGGAGCGCCCCGCCCTCCGGTGGACGGTGGGCGGGGCGTGGTGGGTCAGCGGACGGGTGGCAGGACCTTGGGGGTGTTCTCGGTGGGGAGGCCCTGGGCGGCGATCTCGGCCGGGGTAGCGGTGGTCAGGTTGAAAGTGGACTCGCTGGTTTCGGTCGGGTTGTCGGCGAGGTTGGTCCGGAAGGGCTGCACGTCGCCCACGCAGGATTTGCCGCGGGCGGGCAGGGAGCGGGTGAGCAGGTAGTGGTCCATGGCGTTTGTCACGCACGCGGAGGTGCCGTATGCGGTGTGGCCCCAGTTGGCGCTCGAGAGCAAGCGGCTGTTGGGGAGGAGCTTGGCCGACTTCACGGCGTCGGCGTAGTTGGTGGCGGGGTCCCAGTAGCTGCCGACGACCAGGACGGGGTTCTTCGTCCGGCGGTTGAACGGGCCCAGGTAGGCGTCCTCGTCGCGGACCGTCCAGCTGTTGCGGGCGCAGGAGGCACTGGCCCAGGCCCACGCGCGGCCGAAGTAGGGGGCCCGCTTGTCGGCCTTGGCGCCGGCCTTGATCCACGCGGAGCCGCTGGTGGGGTGGTAACCGTCGGTGCACATCACGGCGGCGTACGCGTCGAACGAATTGTCGTACGGGAAAGCGCGGCCGATCGCCTTCTGGTGGGCCCGGGCCACGGTCAGGGTCTCGGTGCCGGTGGTCTTCGCGCCGGGCGTGGTCAGGCGCCACAGGGCGGCCGCCAGCTCCGTGACCTCGGCGCCGGCCTCCACGTCGTACAGGGAACTCAGGGCCATGCTGATGAACGTGGCGTAGGTGATCTTCTGGCCGCCGACCGACAGGGGCTTGGCCTTCAGGCGGTTCGCGACGATGCGGAACCGGCGCAGGGCCTGGCCGGAGAACTCGCACTTCGCGGCGCCGGCCTGGTTGCAGCGGCGCATGATCTCCTGGAGGGCCTTCCAGGCGCCGTCGGCCGAGCGCAGGCGGTCGTCCTGGACCTGGCCGGCGGTGGCGCGGGAGCCTACCCAGGCACGCGGGTCGATGACGCCGTCCACGGCGATGGCGCGGAAGCGGTCGGGGAACATGTTCGCGTAGTACTGGCCCAGGGCGGTGCCGTAGCTGAAGCCCAGGTAGGTGAGCTTGCTGTCACCGACCGCGCGGCGCATCACGTCCATGTCGCGGGCGACCTCGGCGGTCGACATCGCTCCGGCCAGGTCGCGTCCGTAGGTGGAGCACGCGCGGCCCTGCTTGGCGGCCGCCTTCACAAACGCCTTCTCCTCCTTCACCCCGTACGGGAAACCGGTGTTGAGCTTGGCCAGAACGGGCTGCTGGCGGCCGGGCCCGGCAAAACACATGACGGGGTCGCTGAAGCCGATGCCGCGCGGGTCCATGCCGACGATGTCGAAACGGTCGAGCAGCGAGTCGCTGAGGAAGAACGGGGCCGCCAGGGCGAGCGAGACGCTGGACGCGCCGGGGCCGCCGGGGTTGACGAACAGGCTGCCGATCTTGTGCTTCTGGTCCTTCGCCTTGACGCGCAGCAGGGCCAGGGTGACCTGCTCGCCATTCGGGCGGTCGTAGTCGAGCGGAAGCTTCGCCGTCGCGCACTGCGCCCACGTGTAGCAGGAGTACCAGCCGAGCTTCGGCGTCGGCACCGAGTCGACACGGCGGCGCTCCTCGGCGCTTGTGCGCGCGTTCCTCGACGGCGCCGAAGACGAAGCCGGAACAGCGGCCGTCGCCGGGCTCGGCGCGATCAACGCACCGGCCATGACCAGGCCCGCGACACCCGCGGCGAGCAGACGGGAGGGAAGCGACATGGACGACCTTCCTGATCAGCCGGTGCCCGTGTCGCGCCCGGATGAGCAGAAAGGTAGGTTCACGCGAGATCAACTCAGTGCGTCGTTGTGGAGCAGGAAAGTTGTCACCAAGCCGACTGAAGGTGTTCGTTCCCTGCCCCGACGGCCGCAACGGGCGGAAAGTCGGAAGTTCGGGGTCGGCGGAACCACGATCATCGCGGGTATCTTGGACGGCCGATCGTCGCTTGCGGACTCGATGGCGGCCCGATGGCGACGGGCAGAGTTCGATGGTGGCGGGCGGACCTCGATGGCGGCGGGTGAAGCGTGACGGACGGTGACCGGAGCGGCGAGCAGGACCCCCTGCTCGTACGGCCGTTCGTGCTGCGCGACTCGGGCGCGCTCGACGATCCCGACGCCACCCAGACGCGCATCACCGCGCCCGCCGCTGCGCCCGACCCCGCCGACGCGCCCACCGCGATCCTGCACCTGCCGTTCCGGCGTAAGCACGCCGCGAGCAAGTCGTCCTCCGGTCGCCGCCGCGTCATGATCATGGCCGGGGTGTCCGCCGTCGTGGTGCTGGGCGCCGCCGCGGCCGGTTATGCGGCGCTGCGGTCGGACGAGGTGCGTCCGTCGGTCGCGACCGCGCCCGGGGCCGAGATCCCGGCCGCGCAGGCGCCGGTGCCGACGACCGCCGCGATCTCGCCGTCGGTGTCGGGGACGACCGGTGATCAGATGGGCCGTCCGGCAAGCACCGCGGGTGGCGTCGCGACCTCGCCCTCCGCGTCGGTCAGCGCCGGGGCGACCTCGGCCGCGGTGCCGCCGGTCGCCGGCAGCCCCACGGCGGGTGAGCCGATCTCGCTCACGCCGTCGCCCGAGTCGGGCGGCGGGCGGACCAACGACCCCCAGCTCGTCGCGCCGGAACCCCCGGCCAGCGACCGTACGGGGGTGATCCGCGGCCAGAACGGGCTGTGTCTCGACCTGAACGGCGCGATCGCCGTCGACGGCAACCACGTGCAGGTCTTCGACTGCAACGAGACGGTCGCACAGACGTGGACGCTGGCCACCGACGGCACGGTGCGGGTGATGGGCAAGTGCGCGCTGGTCGTCGGGGGTGACCGGGTCGAGATCGTCACGTGCGACGGGCGGACGCCGGCCCAGTGGCGCGTCTCCGGCCAGCGGCTGATCAACTCGGCCAACGGGGGCTGCCTGACCGATCCGTCCGGGGGGCGTTCCTCGGGGACGGGCGTGACGGTGTCGACCTGTACGGGATCGGCCAGCCAGCGCTGGTCCCTGCCGTAACCGGGGGCCCTTCACCGTCTGCGTGACATCGGGCGCGGCCTTGTCGACGATCGGCACAAACGTCGGGCTTGGCGTTCCGCTGGAACCGCTCCCACCCCTAACGTGCGGCCCGGCCCGGCCGGTTTCTCCGGTCGTGACATCCCGTGGCGTACTCACGCTGGTGTCGCTTCGGGGGCATTGGTGATGGGGGTCCGGCGTGAAGCTGGGCTGCCGAGCGGCGGGAGCGGCGATGGACGGCGAAACGGGCGGCGAGGAGCCGACGCAGCTGGGCGGGGCCCATGGCGCCGCGAAAGGAGCTGGGCCACGCCGCGCCGCCGATGAGGTCGGACAAGCGTCGGTGATGCAGGCATCGACGCCAGCCCCGGTTCTGACGACGGGACCGGCGTCGGCGAGCATGGACGCGGCGACGTCGGCGGCCAGGGTGGGCGCGGAGTCGGCGACGTCGGTGGCCGAGGTGGGCGGGTCGGGGATTCGGCTGACTTTGGGTTCGCCGCTTTATCGGGGTGCGGCGGTCGCGATGTTCCTGTCGGGGCTCGGGTTCTCGGCGGCCGCCCCGCAGATCGCGTCGTTCCTGGTCAACGATCTGGGTGGATCGTTGACGGCGGCGGGCCTGTTCTATCTGACCAACCTCACCGCGCCGGTGGCCGGGTATCTCGTCGGGGCTCGCTCCGATCGCACCGGGCGGCGGCTCGGGCTCTTCCGGCTCTGCGCCGTCGCCGGGTTTGCCGGGTGGGCAGCTATCGCGTACTCGCCGCAGCTCTGGATGCCGTACGTGATCAGCGCCCTGGTTCTCGGGTTCGCCGGCGCGGCCACGTCGCAGCTGTTCGCCGCCCTGCACGACGAGATGGCGGCCCGGCCCGCTCCGGGGAACGACGCGGTGGTGGCCGTGGTGCGGATGGCGTTGACCGCGGGATGGGTGGTCGGGCCGGTGGCGGGGGCGTTCCTGGCGGCCCACACCTCGCTGCGCACCATGCTGCTGGCGACCGCGATCTGCACACTCGCGCAGATCGTTCCGCTCGGGATGCTGCGCACGCCGCGGGTCTCGGCGGCGACGGGTCCGGGTCGCGACAAGCAAGTTCCCGGCGTACGGGCGATGGCCCCGCTCCTGGCCTTCACCGGCCTCTACGTGCTCGTCTACGCCGGTGAGTCGATCAAGTACGCCTATCTGCCGATCTACATGAACGACCGGCTCGGGTTCGCGTCCGGTCTGAGCGGCGCCATCATCGGGATCCAGCCCCTGGTCGAGATCGTCCTGATGCCGCTGGCGGTGGTCGTGGCCCGCCGGACCGGCATGCTGCGGTTGATGGTTCTCGGCGCGGCGTTCGGGGTCGGCGCCAACCTGTGTTTCGCCCTCACCGGCACGGCGGCGGGCCTGTTCGCCGGGCAGATCCTGATGGGCGGGGTGTGGGGTGTCTTCGCCGCGCTCGGGATCATCGTCGCCCAGCGGCTGCTCCCGACCGCCGTCGCGACCGCCTCGGCCATCTTCCTGAGTTCGACCGCGCTCAGTTCCGCGCTGGGCGGGGCGGCCGGCGGTCTCGGCGCCGACCGGATCGGGCTTCCGCTGGTGTTCCTCATCCCGGGCAGCCTGGCGCTGCTGGCGGTTGCCGGGCTGGCCGTCATGGCGCGTCGGGCCGGTCGCGCCCTTGAACTCGAGAACGGCATCCGGCCCGCGAGTGGGCCGGGTCAAAGGGTGCGTGGGGTGGTGCTGTCGCGCACGACCAGCTCGACCGGGAAGGTCTGCCGGAAGCCAGGGGTGACGGCGCCGTCGAGCAGGAGACGGGTTGCGGCGACGGCCATCTCCTCGACCGGCATGCGCATCGTGGTGAGGGGTGGGTTGGCGCACACGGCGGCCACGCTGTCGTCGAAGCCGATCACGCTGACGTCGTACGGGACGGTGCGGCCGGAGGCCGTGATCGCCTGCACCACGCCCGCCGCCATCAGGTCGCAGGCTACGACGATCGCGTCGATCTGCGGATGGGTTGTCAGGAGGCGGTGGGCGGCCTCGAAGCCGTCCTCGCGGCGGAAGTCGCCGCCGTCGCTGATCTCGGACAGGCCGAGACGGTCGATCGCCCGCAGGTAGCCCGTCCTGCGGTCGCGCGCGTCGGCGCTGCTGGCGGGGCCGTGGATGGCCGCGATGTGGCGGCGGCCCAGGCCGTGCAGGTATTCGACGGCGGTGTACACGCCTCCGGCGTTGTCGGCCTCGATCGTGGGCACCACGGCCGAGGTCGCGGCCAGCGAGACCACACGCCGGAACTTCTCCTGGAAGCGCAACGCGATGGCGGGCGGAACGTCGGTCAGAACCGCGCCGACGGTCGCCCCGACCGCGATCCGATCCACCACGGCCACCAGCTCATCCGCCGCGCGATCAACCGCCGAACGGGAGCCAGCCGTGGCATCGGTGGGGGTCAAGGCCTGCACCCGCACCTGGACGTCGGTGCCCTGCAGGGCCGACGTGACGCCGGCCAGCACCCGGCTGTAGTACGGGTGCGACGCCAGCCACCCGATGACCGGGCCGTTGGTGAAGGCGACAACATCGACCGCCCGCTGGCGGCCGGATGCGAGGGCCCGCGCCGTCTGGGAGGGGACGTAACCGAGCTCCGCCATGGCCCGGCGCACCGCCTCGCGCACCGGGCCGGACGCGCCGGGCTCGTTGTTCATGACCCGCGAGACGGCCGACCGGGACACGCCGGCGCGGCGGGCCACGTCCGTGATCGTCGGCTTCGCGCGACTCATCGGCGGCCCCATCGGAGGCTCATTCGCGCGGCTCACCGGCGACCCATCGGAAGCTCATTCGCGCGGCTCACCGGCGACCCATCAGAGGCTCATTCGCACGGCTCACCAGCGACCCATCGGAGGCTCATTCGCGCGGGTCACCGGGGGCTCAGAGGGTCTTGGCCAGGTGGCGGCCGGCGGCCCGACCGCTGAACAGGCAACCGCCTAGGAAAGTGCCCTCCAGGGCGTTGTAACCGTGCACGCCGCCACCGCCGAAGCCGGCCACCTCGCCCGCCGCGTAGAGGCCGGGAATGGGCGAGCCGTCGCCGGCCAGCGCGCGGGACGAAAGGTCGGTCTGGATGCCGCCCAGGGTCTTGCGGGTCAGGATGTGCAGCTTGATGCCGATCAGCGGGCCCGCCGCCGGGTCGAGAATGCGGTGCGGGGTCGCCGTCCGGCCGATCCGGTCGCCCAGATAGCGCCGGGAATTGCGGATTCCCTGCACCTGGGCGTCCTTCGAATAGGGGTTGGCCATCTGACGGTCACGCGACTCGATCTGCGTACGGATGCGGGCCGCGTCGAGCAGGGGCTCGTCGGTCAGCTTGTTCATTCCGGCGACCAGATCGTCCAGGTTGGAGGCGACCACGAAGTCGGCGCCCTTGCGCTTGAACGCCTCGACGGGGGCCGGCGCGCCCTTTCCGAGAAGCCGTTCCCGGAGGAAGGCGCGCTTGTCGCCCGAGGTGATGTCGGGGTTCTGCTCGGAGCCGGAGAGCGCGAACTCCTTCTCGATGATGCGCTGGGTGAGAATGAACCAGGAATGGTCGTACGGCGCGATGTCGGGCGTCGTACGCAGGTGGGCCAGCGTGCTCATCGTGTCGTATCCGGGCAGGCAGGGCGCGGGGAGCCGCCGGCCCAGGGCGTCGAACCACATCGACGACGGCGCGGGCAGAATGCGGATGCCGTGGCCGGGCCAGATCGGGTTCCAGTTCCGGATGCCCTCGGTGTAATGCCACATGCGGTCCCGGTTGACGAGCCTCGCGCCGGCCTCTTCGGAAATGCCGAGCATCCGACCGTCCACGTACGCGGGAACGCCGGTGATCATGCTGGTGGGCGCGGTTCCCAGCCGTTCCGGCCAGAATTTCCGCACCAGTTCGTGGTCGCCGCCGATGCCGCCCGATGCGACCACGACGGCCTGCGCGGAAAGGTGGAAGTCGCCCACTTCCTCGCGGCTCGACGGTTCACCGCGGGCGGTGTCGGAAGCAGCGAGGACCTTTCCCCGTACGCCCGTGACCACGCCGTTGTCCACGACGATTTCGTCCACCCGGTGCCGGTAATGGAAAGTCACCAGTCCGCGGGCCGCGGCCTCCTCGATCGACCGGACGAACGGCGCGACGACCCCGGTTCCCGTGCCCCACGTGACGTGGAAGCGGGGCGCCGAGTTGCCGTGGCCGTCGGCGCGCAGGCTGCCGCGTTCGGCCCAGCCCACGGTCGGTAGCCAGCTCATGCCGAGCGACGAGAGCCACGCCCGCTTCTCTCCCGCGGCGAACTCGACGTAGGCGCGGGCCCACTTGTAGCCCCACGAATCCTGGTCGTCCTGGTCGTCGAGGCGGTCGAAGCCGGCGCTGCCCAGCCAGTCGTTCCAGGCCAGGTCGAACGAGTCGGCGACACGCATGCGCCGCTGTTCGGGGGTGTCGACGAGGAAGAGGCCGCCGAAGGACCAGTACGCCTGCCCGCCCAGGTTGGCGGCATTTTCCTGGTCGACCAGGGCGACCCGCTTGCCGGCCGAGGTGAGCTCGTGGGCGGCGGCCAGTCCGGCCAGTCCGGCCCCGACAACGATGACGTCTGCGTCCATGGTCCGGCAGGCTACCGGAAATTCCGAGGAAGTTTCAGGTTCCGGGGGTGACGGGAACCGGCGCGCCGAGCAGCGACCGCTGGGTGGTGAAGGCCGCGCGCAGGTGGTCGATCAGCTCGCCCTCGGCGGCGCCGGTGACCCAGCGGGTGAAGGCGACCTTGAACGCGGCCACGCCGGACTCGGCCGCCACCGCCGCGGCCGGGTCGGCCACCCCGCGGTCGCGCAGCACCTGGGCCAGCGCGGCGGCCACCCGGTCGAGCTTGGCCAGTTCCCGCTCCTGCAGAGGCGGGTTGGCGTCGATGATGTCCTGGCGTTGCCGGGAGAACGCGACCTCGGGGAAGTACGAGGTGGCAGCGTGCTCGAAGGCGGCCACGACGGCCCCGGCCGGGCCGGACGCCTCGAACGACGCCGCGGTCGTCTCGACCAGCAGTTCCTGCAGGCGTTCGGAGCCGGCGAACAGCACCTCGCGCTTGTCGGCGAAGTGGCGGAAGAACGTGCGCTCGGTCAGCCCGGCCCGCTCGGCGATCTCGGCGACCGTCGTGCGCTCGAAACCCCGGGACGCGTAGAGGTCCATCGCCGCCTGCCGGAGGCGGGCCTGCGCGTTCGGTTCCCAGCGTCCCATGCCGGCCATCCTATCCAACGACAGCCCCTGACATCACGGCGCGAGAAGCGAGGGCGCGAGGGCGCGAGACAGCAGGGGCAGCGGGAGAAGGACGCGGAAGCGTAAAGGGGCAGCGCGAGAAAAGGGCAGCGCGCGAAGGAAGCACGACAGTCGCTGACATCACATGTCGCGAGCCGATGACAGCGGCTGACATCGCGGTGTAGCGTCATGACAGCGGCTGACATCGGCCGCGAGGATCCGGAACCGCGAAAGGCGTGAGGATCCAGGACCCCGTACGAGAGAAGGAACTGTCATGCGCGTATTCGTCACCGGCGCCTCCGGCTGGATCGGCTCCGCGGTCGTGCCCGAGCTGATCTCCCACGGGCACGAGGTGGTGGGTCTGGCCCGCTCCGACGAGAAGGCCCGGGCCGTCGCCGCCGCCGGCGCCCAGGTGCTCCGCGGCGACCTCGACTCGCTCGACCTGCTGCGCGACGGCGCCCGCAACGCCGACGCCGTCATCCACCTGGCCTTCGTGCACGACTTCGGCAACTTCGCGGAGTCGCTGCGCAAGGACCGCGCCGCCATCGAAGCCCTGGGCGAGGCCCTCGAGGGCACCGACCGCCCCCTGGCCATCGCCTCGGGCACGCTCGCCGTGGTGCCGGGCCGGGTGCTCACCGAGAACGACACGGCCGATCTCGCCTCGGCCCACCCGCGGCAACAGAACGCGGCGGCCGCGCTCGCCCTGGTCGACAAGGGTGTCCGCACGCAGATCGTGCGGCTCGCCCCGACCGTGCACGGCGAGGGCGACCAGGGCTTCGTGCCCACGCTGATCAACGTGGCCCGCGAGCGCAAGGTGGCCGGCTACGTCGGCGACGGCTCGAACCGGTGGACCGCCGTGCACCGCAGCGACGCCGCTACCCTGTTCCGCCTCGCGATCGAGAAGGCTCCCGCCGGCGCCATCCTGCACGCCGTCGGCGAGGAGGCGATCACCGCGCGGGACATCGCCGGGGCGATCGGCCGCGGGCTGGGCGTGCCCACCGCGCAGGCCGAGCCGGCGGACTTCGGATGGATCGGGCCGATGTTCGCCGCCGACAGCCCGGCCTCCAACAAGATCACCCGTGAGCTGCTGGGATGGAACCCGACCGGGCCCACGCTGATCGAGGATCTGAGCGCCGGCCACTACTTCAAGTAAGCCTGAGAGTAAGAGTTGAACTAAGAGAGCGCTCTCTTGTTCCGGAACCTTTAAGAGAGACTTAAGTACGTCGATTTCTGCTTGACCGGGATCTCCCGGGATGGGAACTGTTAACTCACTTTCCGGTTCCCCACCCCCACCCGGGAGATCCCCTATGCACAAGCGCGCCCTTTTGGCGGTGTTCACGGCATTAGTCACGGCGGCGGCCGCGTTCGGCTTCCGCCTGACTGCCGACGCCGCGGAGACAAGAGCCCTGACGGCCGACGCCGCGGAAACAAGAGCCGACGCCGCCGGGACAAGAGCCGACGCCGCGGAGACAAGAGCAGCGTTCACCCACCCTGGCGTCCTGGTCAGCCGCGCCCAGCTCGACTTCGTCAAGAGCAAGGTCACCGCCGGCGCCCAGCCGTGGACCGCCGCCTACAACCAGATGCTGGCCAGCCGCTACGCGTCCCTCAGCCGGACGCCGGCCCCCCGCGCGACGGTCGAGTGCGGCTCCTACTCCAACCCCAACAACGGGTGCACCGACGAGCGCGAGGACGCGATCGCCGCGTACACGGACGCTCTGATCTGGTACATCAGCGGCAACACGGCGTACGCGCAGAAGTCGATCGCCCTGATGGACGCCTGGTCGGCGACGATCAAAGCGCACACCAACAGCAACGCCCCGCTGCAGACCGGCTGGGCCGGTTCGGTCTGGCCGCGCGCCGCCGAGATCATCAAGCACGCGTACGGCTCCTGGCCGAACCAGGCCCGGTTCGCCACCATGCTGCGCACCGTCTATCTGCCGGTCGTGATCGGCGGAAGCAGCAGCAACGGCAACTGGGAACTGTCGATGATGGAGGCCGCGGTCGGCATCGCCGTGCACCTCGACGACCAGGCCAGTTACGACCGGGCGATCGCCCGCTTCCAGGCCCGCACCGCCGCCTACATCTACATCGCGGCCGACGGCAGCCAGCCCAAGTATCCGCCGGTCGGCAGCGTCGACACCCGGGCCGAGCTGATCAGCTACTGGCAGGGGCAGAGCACCTTCGTCGACGGCCTCGCCCAGGAGACCTGCCGCGACTTCGTGCACACCGGCTACGGCATCTCGGCCATCAGCCACGTCGCCGAGACCACCCGGATCCAGGGCGCGGACCTCTGGCCGTCGGTGTCCGAGCGGATGCGGCATGCCCTCGGCTTCCACACCAAGTTCGAGAACGGCACCGCCGTGCCCGCCACCATCTGCGGCGGCTCGGTGACCAAGGGCCTCGGCCCGGTGACCGAGGTGGCCTACAACGCGCTCGCGAACCGGCTCGGCATCGCGATGACCAACTCCAGGACCTACACCGAGTCGCGCCGCCCACAGGGCACGAACAACCTGTTCGTGGCCTGGGAGACGCTCACCCACGCCAACAACCCCGCCTGAGGATGCCCGATATGAAGCGAAAAATCGTAACAACAATAGCGCTGGCAGCGACTGTCGCGGGGATCGGCCTGACAACCATGACGCAGGCGTACGCCGCGACCACGGGCTCAGTGACGAGCGCGGCCAACGGCAAATGCCTGGACGTGACCAACGGCAGCACGGCCAACGGCAACCAGCCCCAGATGTGGACCTGCGCGAGCGGCCCCAACCAGACCTGGACGCTTGCCGACGACGGCTCGGTCCGCGGCCTGGGCAAGTGCCTCGACGTGGCCAACGGCGCCACCACCGACGGCGCGGTCGTGCACATGTGGGACTGTTTCAGCGGCCTGACCAGCCAGCAGTGGACCCTCAACGCCGCGAAGGACCTGGTCAACGTCAAGGCCGGCAAGTGCCTGGACATCAAGGACAACAACCTCGCCGACGGCGCCAAGCTGCAGCTGTGGACGTGCGGCGGCGGCGCCAACCAGAAGTGGACCATGAACGGCGGCCCGACCACTCCCCCGACCACGCCTCCCACCACTCCGCCCAACAACCCGAACAACCCCGACCTGGGCCCGAACGTGACCGTGTTCGACCAGTCGATGAGCGCGAGCACGATCCAGAGCAAGCTCAACAGCGTCTTCAACCAGCAGGTCACGAACCAGTTCGGCCAGGCCCGGCAGGCGCTGCTGTTCAAGCCCGGCTCCTACAACGTGGACGTCAACGTCGGCTTCTTCACCCAGGTCGCCGGTCTCGGTCTTGTCCCCGACCAGGTGAACATCAACGGCCACGTGCACGTCGAGGCCGACTGGTGGCCGGACGGTTCGCAGAACGCGACCCAGAACTTCTGGCGCTCCGCCGAGGGGCTGAGCGTCACGCCGCAGGACGGCCTCGACCGCTGGGCCGTGAGCCAGGCGGCGCCGTACCGGCGGATGCACGTACGCGGGAACCTGGCTCTGTCCGACGGCGGCTGGTCGAGCGGTGGGTTCATCGCCGACTCGAAGATCGACGGCCAGATCCAGAGCGGCAGCCAGCAGCAGTTCCTCACCCGCAACTCGCAGATGGGCAGCTGGAACGGCTCGAACTGGAACCAGGTGTTCGTCGGCTCCCCCGGCGCCCCGGCCCAGAGCTTCCCCAACCCGCCGTTCACCACGATCGGCACCTCGCCGACCATCGCCGAGAAGCCTTACCTGTACGTCGATGCGGCCGGCGCCTATCAGGTCTTCGTGCCCGCTCTGCGCAGCAACGTCAGCGGCACCACCTGGGCCAACGGCAACCCGGCGGGCACGTCGCTGCCGATCAGCACTTTCTATGTGGTCAAGCCCGGTGACACCGCCGCCACCATCAACGCGGCCCTCGCACAGGGCAAGAACCTGCTGGTCACGCCGGGTGTCTACAACCTCAACCAGACCCTGAACGTCACCCGTGCCGGCACGGTGGTGCTGGGCCTGGGCCTGGCCACCTTCGTGCCGACCGGCGGCGTGAACGCCATGACGATCGCCGACGTGGACGGCGTACGGCTGGCCGGGGTGCTCTTCGATGCGGGCACGACCAACTCGAACACCCTGCTGCAGGTCGGCCCGGCCGGGTCGTCGGCGTCGCACGCGGCCAACCCGACCGTGCTCTCCGACGTCTTCGTCCGCGTCGGCGGATCGATCGCGGGCAAGGCCACCGTGAGCGTCGAGGTCAACAGCAACAACGTGATCGGTGACCACGCCTGGATCTGGCGCGCCGACCACGGCAACGGCGGAACCGTCGGCTGGAACGTCAACACCGGCCGCAACGGGCTGATCGTCAACGGCAACGACGTCACGTTCTACGGCCTCTTCGTCGAGCACTATCAGCAGTACCAGACGATCTGGAACGGCGACCGCGGCCGGACCTACTTCTATCAGAACGAGATGCCGTACGACCCGCCGAACCAGGCCGCCTGGATGAACGGCTCGACCCGCGGCTGGGCGGCCTACAAGGTGGCCGACTCGGTGACCACGCACGAGGCGTGGGGGCTGGGCAGCTACTGCTTCTTCAACGTCAACCCGTCGGTGGTCGCGCAGCGGGCGTTCGAGGTGCCGGTCAAGTCGGGCGTGCGGTTCCGCGACATGGTCACGGTCTCGCTCGGCGGCACCGGCACGATCACCAGCGTCATCAACAACACGGGCCAGACGGTGAACAGCGGCCACCAGGTCACCAGCATCGTGAGCGGCCCCTGACATAGCCGCAAATCGCCGCAAAATGTCGGCCAACGCATGACCATGGAGTCATGCGTTGGCTGATGCGCGTGGACACCAGTGTGCCGGCCGCCGGCGTGGTGACGTTCCTGCTGGTCTTCGGCCTGTTCGGCGGTCCCAGCGACCCCGCCCCGGCCGCCCGCTGGGTCGGTCTGGGCGTGCTACTGGCGCCGGCGCTCATGGTGTACGCCCATCGAGGCGCCGCCGCCTGGGCCGCCGTGCTCGGAGCGGTGCTGTGGACCCCACTCGCCATCAACCCCGGCACAGTCTTCGCCACCTGGGGTTACGCGGTCGTCGCGATCCTGCTCTCCCGCCTCGACAAGCCGCCCGCGCCGCTGCCGGTGCCACATCGCAAACCCCCTTCCCCGTACGCCGTTCCGCACGTCGCCGCCCCGGCCGAGGTGGCCGGTTTCTCGCTGCTGGTCGGGGCCGCGGCCGGGGTGGCCTGGGTGGCCGTGGACGACGCGGCCGTGCCCTGGCTGGCCGCCACCGTCTCCGCCTTCGGCCTGGGCTGTGCCTTGCTCGCCCGCGCGATGCGGCACCAGGCCGCACTGCGCCGCCTGTTCCTCACACCCCAGCCCGTGCATGCGGTGCGCGCGGTCGAACAGGAGGGGTACGTCCACGTGCTGCTGCCCTCCGAGGACGGCCGCACCGCCCTCGAGTTCGCCTTCGACGTGGCCGAGCCGGAACCGCGCCACGACGAGGACGACGTGCACACCGAGGCCGCCGTCCTCTACGGCGACCCGCGCCCGGGCAGCTGGTGCGCGCTCGAGGTCGGCGACCGGCTGCACGTCCCGGTGGGCCCGGTCGGCGAGATCATCGAGGTCCCGTACGACGTGGTCGAGGGTCTGCCCCGCGAGATCGAGGACGACGAGGAACAGCTGGTCGACCCCGAGTCGCTGCGCCCGGCCGATCGGGACGCCGACGCCTTCCAGGCCCGGGAGCACCGCATCTCGCCGCAGCGGGCCTGGATCGCCACCATCGCCATCGGTCTGGGCGCGGCGCTGGCCCTGGGTGAGGTGGCCCATCTGGCCGGGCTTCCCCGGGACGTGATGATCGCCGTGGCCGGGGTCGCGGCGGCGGCCGGGTACGAGTTCGGCTGGCGCTCCCAGCTGCGGCCGCGGCTGCGCTGGCACGCGGGCGGGGTCGCGGCGATCGGCTTCCGCGACCGCAACCGGGAGCCGTGGGCCACCGACAGCGCGATCGTGCACGACGACGAGGGCATGGTGGTGCTGACCGCGGGCGAGGCCGTGCTCACCGTCCCGGTGCCCGCGCCCTGGCCCTCACGCTCGCACCAGCGCACGGCCGACCAGCTGGTGGCCGCGCTGCGCGACACCCGGATCCGCGCGCTGAGCATGAGCCCGTTGCCCCCGCCGCCCATGCTCGACGTCCCGCGCCGCCCGCTGCTGCTGTTCGTGGCCTGGGCGGCGACTGTCGCGGCCACGACTCTGATCGTGAATTGAATGAAACACGACCCGCGTAGCGTACGAACGTGGACCTGAACACCGTCACCGAAGTGATCAGCCCGGCCCAGGTGGGTCAGTGGCGCCCGGGTGACGCGTGGCTCGGCGGCGGCACGGCGCTGTTCGGCGAGCCACGTCCGCACCTGACCCGCCTGCTCGATCTGACCGCCGCCGACTGGCCCGCCCTCACGCTGCGCGACGACGGCCTCGAGATCGCCGCCACCTGCACGATCGCCGAGCTGGCGGCGAGCGGCTACGACATCGCCGAGAAGTGCTGCCACGCCTTCCTCGCCTCCTTCAAGATCTGGAACGTGGCGACCGTCGGCGGCAACCTGTGCGCCGCGCTGCCGGCCGGGCCGATGATCGCGCTGGGGGCCGCGCTCGACGGCACGGTGCTGCTGCAGAGCCCGGAGGGCGAGCGCACGCTGCCGGTGGCCGACTTCGTCACCGGCGAGGGCACCACCGTGCTGCGCGAGGGTGAGCTGCTGCGCTCGATGCATCTGCCGGCCTCGGCGCTGACGGCCGTGACCGCGTACCGGCAAGGCTCTCTGCATGCTCATGGCCGCTCGGGGGTGCTGGTCGTCGGCCGGAGCGACCGGGACGGGCTGACCGTGACGGTGACCGCGGCGACCAGGCGTCCGTACGTGCTGAGGTTCGCCGAGCCGCCGACCGCCGAGCTGATGTCGGTGGCGCTGGCCGAGCGGATCCCCGACGACGCCTATGTCGACGACGTGCACGGGCTCCCGGCCTGGCGACGGCACATGACCCGCCTCTACGCCGAGCAGATCCGGGCGGAGCTGGTCGCGTGAAGATCAACGGAGCCGAGCCCGACCAGGCGCCCCGTCCGGGCCAGTGCCTGCGCACCTACCTGCGCGACCAGGGTGCGTACGGCGTCAAGAAGGGTTGTGACACCGGAGACTGCGGCGCCTGCACGGTGCACGTGGACGGCAAGCCCGTGCACTCCTGCGTCTATCCGGCGTTCCGGGCGGCCGGCCGCAGCGTCACCACGGTCGAGGGGCTGGCCGGCGACGACGGCCTGCACCCGGTGCAGCAGCGTTTCCTCGACGCCCAGGGCTTCCAGTGCGGGTTCTGCACCGCGGGCCTGATCATGACGACCGCGGCCCTGACCGGCGACCAGCTCACCGACCTTCCCCGCGCTTTCAAGGGCAACCTCTGCCGGTGTACGGGATATCGCGCCATCGCCGACGCGGTGGCCGGAGTGGTCAACGTGACCGAGCCGGTGACCGGAAAGGCGGTCGGCGCCAGCCTGGGCGCCCCGGCCGGCCCGCAGGTGGTCACCGGCCGCGCCCGCTACACGTTCGACCTCGACGTGCCCGGGGTTCTGCATCTGAAGGTGCTGCGCTCGCCGCACCCGCACGCCCGCGTTCTGGCCGTGCGCACCGAGGCCGCGCTGGCCGTGCCCGGCGTCGAGCTGGTGCTCACCCACGCCGACGCGCCCGCCGCCCGCTTCTCCACCGCCCAGCACGAGAACGCGGCCGAGGACCCGGCCGACACCCGGGTGCTGGACGACGTCGTGCGCTTCGCCGGGCAGCGGGTGGCCGCGGTCGTCGCCACCAGCGAGGCCGCCGCCGAGGAGGGCGTCCGCGCGCTGGCCGTCGACTACGAGGTGCTGCCGGCCGTGCTGACCCCCGACCAGGCGATGGCCGAGGGCGCGCCGCAGCTGCATGCGGGGGTCGAACGCAACGTCGTCGCCGAGCTGCACGCCGAGATGGGCGACCCCGGGGCCGGGTTCGCCGAAGCGGCCGAGGTCTACGAAGAGACGTTCACGACCCCGCGGGTGCAGCATGCGAGCCTCGAGACGCACGGCGCGGTCGGCTGGCTCGACGACGACGGCCGACTGGTCGTGCGCACCAGCACCCAGACGCCGTTCCTGACCCGGCGGGCGCTGGCCCGGCTCTACGACCTGCCCGAAGATCGTGTGCGGGTGGTCGCGGGCCGGGTCGGCGGCGGGTTCGGCGGCAAGCAGGAGATGCTGGTCGAGGATCTGGTGGCGCTGGCCGTGCTGCGGTTGCGGCGGCCGGTGCGCCACGAGTACTCGAGGGCCGAGCAGTTCACGTCGGCCACCACGCGGCACCCGTTCACGGTGACGGTGAAGGTGGGGGCCCGCGCCGACGGTGTGCTCACGGCGCTTCAACTGCGGGTGGTCTCGGACACCGGGGCGTACGGGAATCACGGGCCGGCGGTCATGTTCCACGGCTGCCACGAGTCGATCGCGGTCTACCGCTGCGCCAACATGCGCACCGACGCCTGGTGTGCGTACACGAACACGGTGCCCGCCGGGGCTTTCCGGGGGTACGGGCTGGGGCAGGTCTCGTTCGCCGTCGAGTCGGCCCTGGACGAGCTGGCCCGTCGCCTGGGCGTCGACCCGATCGTGCTGCGCGAGCTCAACATCGTGCGCGAGGGCGACCATCTGACCGCGCCCGGCGATCACGTGGACGACCTGACGATCGCCTCCTACGGTCTCGACCAGTGCCTCGACCACATCCGGGCCGCGGCCGCCTCGCCGGCCGAACCCGCTCCGGAGGGCTGGCTGGTCGGCGACGGGATGGCGGCCACGATGATCGCGGCCGGGCCGCCCGGCGGGCACTACGCCGACGCGACGGCGACGCTGCGGCCCGACGGCCGGTTCGAGATCGCGGTCGGCACGGCCGAGTTCGGCAACGGCAGCACCACCGTGCACGCGCAGATCGCGGCCGACGCGCTGGGGACGACACCCGACCGGATCGTCGTGCGCCAGTCCGACACCGACGTGGTGCGGCACGACACCGGCGCGTTCGCCTCGACCGGCGTGGTCGTGGCGGGCAAGGCGGTGCTGCACGCGACGCGCGGCCTGCAGGCGAAGCTCCGGCAGGCGGCGGGCGGGGCCGAACTGACCGACTCGGTGCTGGCGGAGCTGGCCGGCGACGGTTTCACGGCCGAGGGGCACTGGGGTGGCAGCCCGCGGTCGGTGGCGTTCAACGTGCAGTGGTTCCGGGTGGCGGTCGACCCCGGGACCGGCGAGTTGAGGATCCTGCGCAGCGTGCACAGCGCCGACGCCGGCACGGTGATGAACCCGCTGCAGTGCCGCGGGCAGATCGAGGGCGGCGTGGCCCAGGCGCTGGGGGCGACCCTGGCCGAGCACGTCGACATCGGACCGGACGGGCACGTCACCACGGCCGGGTTCCGGCAATATCACCTGCCCACGTTCGCGGACGTGCCGCGTACGGAGGTGCTGTTCGCCGACACCGACGACGCGATCGGGCCGCTGGGCGCGAAGTCGATGAGCGAGAGCCCGTTCAACCCGGTCGCTCCCGCGCTGGCCAACGCCGTGCGCGACGCCACCGGCGTACGGCTGACCGCTCTGCCCTTCACCCGTGACCGGATCTGGTCGGCGCTCCAGCCGGCGACGCCTGGAGGACCGGCGGCTCGGTCCGATCGGGAATCCGGGGCAGCGTCAGCGTGAAGGTGGTGCCGACGCCCAGCTCGGAACGGGCGGTGACGGTGCCGCCGTGGTCGTTGACGATGTTGCGCACGATCGCCAGGCCCAGCCCGTTGCCCTGCACGGCCTGATCCATCGCGTTGGCGGCCCGGTGGAACGGGGTGAACAGGCCGGGCAGGTCGTCGGCCGGGATCCCGATGCCGGTGTCCGTCACGGTCACCACGGCCCGATCGTCGGTGCAGGTCAGGCGGCATTCCAGGTGGCCGCCGGACGGGGTGAACTTGACGGCGTTGTCGAGCAGGTTGCGCACGGCCCGTTCCAGCTGCACGGCGTCGCCGCGCACCCAGGCCGGCTCGGTCGAGAGCTGACAGGCCTGGTTCTTGGCGCGGACGGCGACACCCAGCGTCGTGTGCACGTCGGTGACCACGCGGGCCAGGTCGACCGGCACGGCCTCGGCGCCGATCCGGTCGTTGGTGCGGTCGAGCAGCAGCAGGTCGGTCACCGTGTCCTCGAGCCGGTGGGCGTTGCGCAGGATCGCCTCGACGCCGCGCTTCTGCACCAGCGACAGGCCGATCGCGTGCTCCTCGTCCTCGACCAGCATCTCGCTGTAGCCCAGGATGCTGGTCAGGGGCGTGCGCAGCTCGTGGGTGACGGTCGCGACGAAGACGTCCTTCTGCTCGTCGAGGACCCGCAGTTCGTTGATGAGGCGGGCCTGGCGCAGCCGCAGCCGCTCCTGGTGGGCCGCGTGGTCGATCTCGCGGGCCAGGCCGATCAGCAGCCGGCGCTCCTCCTCCGACCAGGCCGGCCGGTCGGGGCGCACCAGGCAGATCAGGCCCGGCGGGCAGCCCGCGTCGCCGCTGAGCGGGATCACCAGCCCGCCCGGCAGTCCGGCCGGGCGCAGCGAGCCGCCGGGGGCGCACGAGCGGGCCTGCTCGGCGATCGAGGGGTCGAGCGGTTCGGCCGACGCCGGCCAGGTGACCTCGATCGGGACCCCGGCCTGGATGGTGATCCGGCTGTGCACGGCCGCGGCGCCGAGCGTCGCGCCGATCATCTCGGCGATCCGCCGGCCGGTCTCCGGCGGATCCTGGTCCTCCTGCAGCTGCACGGTGACCGCGTGGCGCAGTTCGCTGCGGGCCACCCGGGCCTTCTCGGCGCTGATCAGCCGCTCGGTCTCGCCGGCCAGGTCGTTGAGGGTGCCGGCCACGGCCCGCAGCTCACCCGGGCCGGAGGGCACGGCACGGGCGGTCAGGTCGCCGTCGGCGAGGCGGCGCAGCGTGAGCCGGATGTGCTCGAGCGGCACCAGAAGGTGCCGCTGGTGCAACATGGCCAGGCCGAGGCCGGCCGCCACGACCAGCGAGGCGAGGAGTGCGAACAGCAACGTGGAGAAGGCGGCGCCGAGACGCTCGCTGTCCCCGACCCGTTCCTCGTAGTTCTCGACCGCGGCGAAGACATCGGCGTTGGCCGTACGGAGGGTGTCGAAGAGATCCTTGCCGCGGGCCGCCCGACGGGCGTCGGTGTCGGGCACCCCGGCGTTGACGATCGGGATGGCGTAGCCGTAGAGCCAGCCCTCGGCCGCCTGCCGCTCCACCTGGAGCAGCCGAGCGGTCTCGGCGTCGAGCGGGTCGGCCGTGAGCCGTTCGATCGCGCTGAACGCGCCGGACCGCCCGCTGGCGTAGGGCTGGAGGAACGCCGTGTCGCCGGTGATCTGGAAGCCGCGGATCCCGGTCTCGGCGTCGGTCATGTACTGCAGCACGGCCCGGTTGGTGTCGCGGGCGGTGTCGATCCGGGAGGCGCGCTCCTCGTGCTGGACGCGTTCCCGCTCGCTCACCACGAAGTGGGCGACGATCAGCGCCAGGAAGAGCAGGAGCAGCACGACGAACCCGCCGGCCACCCGGTACTTCAGCCTCGTGAACGCGAACCGCTCGAAGATCATGACGGCGCCGCCGCGCGGGTTCTCATCGGCAGGGTGAAGACCACCGTCGTCCCGCCGCCGGGTGTCTCGGCCGCCACGATCCGGCCGCCGTGCCGGTCGACGATCCGCTGACAGGTGGACAGGCCGACGCCGTGGCCCTGGCCGGAGGCCGGGTCGACCTGGGTGAACATCTCGAAGACCCGTTCCCGCTGGGCCTTGGGGATGCCCAGGCCGTTGTCGGCGACCGCGATGCGCCACTGCTCGCCGTCGGGCCGCGCGCTGACCTCGATGTGGCAGGGCCGGTCGGGGCGGCGGTACTTGAGCGCGTTGCCCAGCAGGTTCTGCAGCAGCTGGCGGATCAGGGTCGGGTCGGCCTCGATCACCGGCAGGTCGGGCGGCACCTCCACGGTCGCCCCGTCCCGGCTGCCGCGCAGGTCGTTGAGGGCCTGGTCGACCAGGTCGCCGAGCTTGGTCGGCTCGGGTCGGCAGGGCGCGTGACCGGCCCGGGCATAGGTGAGCAGCGAGGTGATCAGGCGCTGCATCCGGCCCACGGCGCGGGTCGAGGCGGCGATCCAGCGCGCCGACTCCGGGTCGTTGCGGGCGATCCGCTCCTCGATCAGCTCCAGATAGCCGTTGACCACGGTGAGCGGGGCGGCCAGGTCGTGGCTGACCACCCCGGCGAACTGCTCCAGCTCGGAGTTGGAGCGGCGCAGCTCGACGATCGTGGCCGCCCGTTCGGCGTGCGCCCGGCCCAGGTCGGCGTGCGCGACCTCGAGCTGCTCGTGCTGTTCGCGCACCTCGGCCGCCAGCTCGGCGTTGGCCCGGGCCTGCCGGCGGCGCTCGAACAGGGCCAGGATCACCTGGGCCAGGTCCTTGAGGCGGTCGATCTGCTCGTCGGTGAGCTCATGGCGCTCGGTGTGGAAGACGCAGAGCGAGCCCAGCGCGTAGCCCTGCGGCGTGACCAGCGGCGCCGAGAAATAGAACCGGACACGCCCGAGCAGGCCGGTGACCCAGGGGTTGAACGCGAAGGCGAGGTCGAGGCTGGCGTCGGGCAGATAGGTGACCTCGCCCGAGGTGAACCGCACCGCGCACATCGAGTCGGAGCGGGCCGTGTCGGAACCCTCGAAGCCGTGGGTGGTGAGCTGGCACTGGCGGTTCTCGTCGATCAGGTTGAGCGTCGCGTTGGGCACACCCGCCACCATGGCCGCCACCCGCACCACGGCCTCCAGCTCGTCACCCGCGGGAGTGTCGAGCAGCTCGTACTCGTGCAGGGCGGCGAGGCGTCGCTGCTCGTAGGCGGCGGTCACACGGTTAATGTCGGCAGGAAACCCCCCGATACTGAGTAAATCACCCGCCGTACGCGGTCTGGCTGCTCGGCGGGGTGAAACCGTCGTATCCGTCGTCGCCGACCGCGGCGCGCAGGGTGCGGGCCACCGCCGTCACCACGCGCGTCTCGACCGCGCTGCCGACCAGGTCGGACGGGTTGGCCGGGTCGTTGGCGATGCCGGCCGCGGCCATGGTCGGGGTGAAGCCCACAAACGTCTCGGTCCGGTTGTCCTCGGTGCTGCCGGTCTTGCCGGCCACGTCGAGGCGGCCGAAGATGTCGCCGACCTGGGTCGCGGTGCCACCGTTGCACTCTCCGAACGTGCTCTGCTGACCGACCGGGCAGCGGGCGGCGTCGGTGGCGGCCCGCGCGATCTCGGGGTCGAGCACCTGCGAACAGTTGCCGGGCAGGGTCACCTTCGCGCCGTCCGAGCCCGTGATCGAGGCGACCGGCAACGGCGAGCAGTATTCACCCTCGGCGGCCACGGCCGCGTAGGCCGAGGCGAGTTCGAGCGGTGTGGTGTCGATGACGCCGAGGGTGAACGAGCCCCATGAGTCCGCGCTGTCGGCGGCCATTTTCGCGTCGGCCGGGGCGCTGAAGCTGATGCCCAGTTTTTTGGCCATGGCGACCACGGCGGCCGGGCCGACCTGCTCCTCCAGATGCACGAAGTACGTGTTCACCGACCGGCCGAAGCCGTCCCACATGGTGCGGTAGCCGTCCATCCAGCCCGGGTTGGCGTTGCCCGGGCAGTATCTGCCGTCGCAGCTGTCGGGGCCGGAGTCGGACCACTCGGTGACCAGTTTCGACGGCGAGTCGAAGCCTGTGCTCAGCGGCATGCCGGCCTCGAGCGCGGCCAGCATCGTGAACATCTTGAAGGTCGAGCCGGACGGGTAGCCGTTGACCCCGCCCCCACCGCTGATCAGCGGGTTGACCGTGTCGGTGATCGAGTCGCCGGTCGCGTAGTGCCGGTTGACCGCTAGCGCCAGCACCTTGCCCGTGCCCGGCTGCACCACGGCGATCGGCAGGGTCTTCTTGTTGTCGAGCCCGTAGACCTTGCGGGACTGCTCGGCGGCGACCTTCTGCACGCCGGGGTCGAGCGTCGTGACCACGGTGTATCCGCCGCGGCGCAGCGCGTTCTCCCGTTCGGTCCTGGTCGCGCCGAACTGGGTCTGGGTGTCCCACCAGCGCTCGAAGTAGTCGCAGAAGAAGCCCCAGCCGGCGGTGGTGCCGGTGGCGTCGACGCAGCCGTTGGGCTGGGTCGCGCCCGAGTAGGTCAGCTTCTCCTTGACCGCCGCGTCGTGCTGGGCCTGGGTGATCATGCCGGCCTTGAGCATCGCGTTGAGCACGTACGTCTGGCGGACCTTGGCCTGCGCCTTGTCGCCACCGATCGGGTTGTAGACGTCGGGCGACTGCACGATCCCGGCGATCAGGGCGGCCTGTGCGAGGTCGAGCCGGGCCGGGCTGACCCCGAAGATGCGGCGGGCGGCGGCCTCGATCCCGTACGCCCCGTCGCCGAAGTACACGATGTTCAGGTAGTTCCGCAGGATCTGCTGCTTGCTCAGCCGTGACTCGAGCTCGATCGCGTACTGGATCTCGCGCAGTTTGCGGCCGGCCGTGTCCTGGGTCGCCGCGGCCCGCTCGGCCGCCGTGAGGGTCGGGTCCTCCTTGAGCACGTTGCGCACCAGCTGCATGGTCAACGTCGACGCGCCCTGCTCGGCGGTGCCGCTGCGCGCGTCCGAGACCAGGGCGCGGGCGACCCCCTTGAGGTCGACCCCGCCGTGCTCGTAGAAGCGGGTGTCCTCGGCGGCGACGATCGCCTTCTGCATCACCGGGGCGATCTGCGACAGCGCGACGTCGTGGCGGTCCTCGTCGTAGAAGGTGGTGATCAGGGTCTTGCCGTCGTTGGCGTAGACCCGGGTCAGCTGGGCCGCCGGCGGGTCGAGCAGCTGGGCCGGCAGCTCGTCGCGCTGCTGCTCGCTCCAGTGGGCGCCGGCCACCAGCACCGCGCCGACCGGGATGGCCGAGACCCCGACGAGCACACCCACCAGCACCAGCACTCCGCCGAGCCGGGCCAGCGCCCCTGGTTTGGAGGTGGTGTTTGGCGAGCTCATCGAGGGTCCTCCAGCCGTCACGCGCAGTCGTCGACCAAGTCGGTAACACCGGTTTCTGAGAGACAGCTGGGTTTCGTTACCGATCCGTGACAAAGCGGTCCGCTTATACACGTGGTGACCATCACAGTGTACGTGACACATAGATCCGCCCTGATAGATCCAGGAATTCGAACCGTCACGCCCGCTTTGGTCACTCGGAGTTACGGAGATCCTGTGACCTGAGTTACTTGCCAGTAGCTCCAGCCCTTGTCCCGGCGAGGCCGGAGCGGCAACATTTCCCGCACGTTAATGGACGGCATCGACGGAACTGCATGCCATCGCCCGGAACGACAGGGGCGGCCTTCGATGCGATCCGACCTGTCGGTCACGAGGAGGATCCGTGAAGGATGCGCAAGGCGATCCGGAGTACGGACGCACCAACTGGCGTCGTTTCGCCGTCGCGGTCGGTGTGCCCGCCCTGGTCGCCGGAGGTCTGGTCGTCGCCCTGGCCAACGGCGCGCTGGCCGCCAGCTTCTCGGTGTCGGGCACCCAGTTCAAGCTCACCGCCGACCGCCTCGTCGGTGAGGGATTCACCCAGTACAGCAAGCAGCTGCCGACCGAGAAGGTGCAGCAGTCGACCGGGCAGAAGTACGTCGTCGCGGCCATGTCCGGGATCAAGTCGGCCGACATCTACAAGCTGTGCCAGTCGGTGGCGGCCGGGCCCGTGGTGCTGCGGATCGAGGCCGGCACCGACCCCGACAAGCCGGCCGAGGCCGACGACCTGCTGATCGGCATGTCCGAGCTGAGCGGCGACGCCACCTTCCAGAACATCGACATCGGCCAGGACGCCTCCACCCTCACCGCCGACGGGCAGAAGGAGCACGGCGAGGTCGGCTCGTTCGGCCAGCAGGCCAGCGACGTGACGATCGTGGGGCTCAAGCAGAAGGCGTACATGACCTCCGCCTCGACCTTCAAGCTGACCGGGATGAGCCTCAAGCTCTTCCTGGGCGACAGCAGCAAAGAGTGCTACCAGGGCTGATCCCGGCACTCCGGGGCTCGCGGTGTGGTTCCGCGGGCCCCGTCCCCGTTCCCGGAAGGTAATTGCAGGTGGCTCAGGACAGTTTCTGGAGCAGGTTCCGGCGGTGGCGGCGCAGGCGGCCGTTCTGGGGCGGCTTCTTCCTCGTGCTGGCGGCGCTAGAACTGCTCTACACCGCCAACATGAACCTCGGGAACCTCGAGGTGCACCTCGGCCCGCAGGGCTTCCTCTCCTATCTGCTGCCGATGTTGCTGCTGCTCTGCGGCCTGCTCAGCTGGTTCAGCCCGGCCCAGCGCGTCTTCTACGGCATCATCGGCCTGCTCACCGCGCTCTACACGTTCCTCGGGCTCAACCTCGGCGGCTTCTTCGTCGGCATGCTGCTCGGGATCGTCGGCGGGGCGCTGGTCATCGCCTGGGGGCCACCCCGGGTCCGGCCGGCCCCGCCGACTGACGGCCCGGACCCTGACGACGAGCCCGTGCGCACCGACCGCGACCAGCAGGTACGCCGCTCCACACAACTGGGCGACAGCACGATCATCCCGGGCATGAACGACGGGCGCTTCAAGAACCCGCGGGCGCTTTCGATCGTGCTGCTGGTGACCGCGGTGACCGGCAGCGTGCTGGTGGCCGGTTCCAGTCTTCCGGCCCGCGCCGAGGAGTGTCCCGAGGGGCTTCCGTCCCGCACCTCGGAGACACCGTCGGCGCCGGCCTCCTCGGCGGCATCCCCCTCGGGCCGCGAGTCGCTCGAGCCGACCCCCGCGGCTCCCGGCGATTCCAAGCCCGGCGGGGGTTCGAAGTCCGCAGCCCCTTCGTCCTCCGCGTCCGCTTCGCCGGGCGCGGAGGACGAGGGCACCGGCAACCCGATCCTCGACGGGATCGGGGACTTCTTCGACGGCGTGGGCGATCTGCTCGGCATCGGTGACAAGGAATCACCGGCTCCGAGCGCGTCGCCGACGCCGTCGAAGAACCCTTTGCCTGCGGCCCCCTCTCCGTCCGCGTCCGCCTCGTCCTCGAAGGCCGCCCGGTCCAGTGCCCCGGTTTCGGCCTCGGCCTCGGCCTCGGTGGAGGAGATCCCCTGCCTCGGCCCGCGCGTGATGGACAAGGTGGCGAGCGCCGACGACATCCCGCGGGTCGCGGTCGAGCCGGGCGTGATGAAGGTCGACTCGCTGACCATGTACGAGTCGACGTACGGCGGGGTGGTCGACATGCCGACGGCCAAGGGCAGCTTCAAGGCGCTCAAGTTCAGCATGGACAAGGCCGTGAACAAGCCGTTCACGCTGACCATGAACGAGCCTGGACGGGCACAGACCGTCATCAAGAGCAACGAGCTGGTCACCGACGGCAACGTGCGGTTCTATACGCCGGAGTTCAAGGGCAACCTGTTCGGCCTGATCCCGGTGACCTTCACTCCGGAGTCGCCGCCGCCGCTGACGTTGCCGGTGCTCTGGTTCACCAACGTCACGATCAAATTGGCGTACGTACGGTGCGACGTTCTGACGGCCGATCCGCTCGACATCCGCGAGAAGTTGACCGCAGCGTCGTGACCGGGGTGCGCGGTGCCGCCTCAGCGTCGTGACCGCCACGCTTCGACCACCGCTTCGGGGTCGAACGGGCGCAGGATGACCGGTGGGCCGTCCATGCGTCCGACCGTCGCGTCGTGGATCCGCTCGTTGAGGGCGGTCACGTAGTCACGCACCTCGCGTTCGGTGCGCAGGTTGCCGACCTTCTTCTCGAGGTCTTCGGTCTCGCGGCGCAGGGCGAGCGTGGGCGGGATGACGCCGGCCGTCGCGCCCTCACGCTCCAGCCAGTCCTTGACCCACCAGTCCTCCTCGTACTCCCCGCCGTGGCCGCGCAGAGGTTTGCCCTTTCCGGGCAGGTCGTCGAACTCGCCGCGTTCGGTGGCCTCACGCAGTTGCCGGTCGATGGAGGACTCGTACCAGTGCGCCATGAATCCATCGTAGTTTCGTCGTACGGGTGGCGTAGCTTGGCAGGCGTCGCGTTCCTCGTCGCCCGGAGGTCTCTGCCGTGTGCCGCAACATCCACCAGCTGCACAACTTCGAACCGCCCGCGACGCGGGACGAGGTGCACGCCGCCGCCCTGCAATACGTGCGTAAGGTCGCCGGCGCCACCCGGCCGTCGCAGGCCAACCAGGCCGCGTTCGACCGGGCGGTCGCGGCCGTCGCCGCCGCCACCGCCGAGCTGCTGGAAGAGCTGGTCACCACCGCCCCGCCGAAGAACCGCGAGGTCGAGGCGGCCAAGGCGCGGGCCCGGGCCGAGAAGCGCTACGCGAGCTGAGCCCAGCTGATCGACAGGCCGGTCACGGCCCGCTCGGTGCGGATCTCCATCGCCGTGCCCAGGATCGTCGCGCGGTCGGCCACCAGCGCGCGGTCGTCGAGGCCATAGGTGATCCGTTCGGAGAGGAAGGCCGGCGTGCCCGTGGGTTGCCGCAGCAGGGTGGCCGCGGCCTGGTCGAGAGCGCCCGGCCGCACGGCCTCGCTCGCCCGGTGCACGGCGACCCCGCTGTCGGCCAGCGCCTGATAGAGCGAGGTCGCGCTCAGGTCGGCCTCGGCCAGCGCGGCCCCGCGGATCCACGACACCTGGTGCACGGCGGGGCGCCCGGCCAGCAGGCGAAGGCGCTCCAGCCGTACGGCCGGGGGCCGCTCGCCGAGGTGAGCCGCCGCCCACGCCGGCGGCGTGCCCACCGCCTGGCCGAGGATCTGGGTGGCGACCGTGTGGCCCTGGGCCCGCAGATCCTCGGCGAAGCCGCGCAGCGAGTCGAGGCGGTAGGCGGCGCGCGGCTCGGCCACGAACGTGCCCCGCCCGGGCTGCTGCGAGAGCAGACCGTCGGCCTCCAGCTGCTGCAACGCCTGCCGCAGCGTCGCCAGGGTGACGCCGTAGAGCCCGCTCAACTCCTTCTGCGGCGGCAGGGCCGAACCGGGGGCCAGTTCCCCGCCCCGGATCTTGGCGCTCAGGTCAGCCGCGATGACCTGATATTTCGGCGTACGAGGCGTGGTCAGCGGAGGCCTCCTGGTCGGCACGGTCGAGAGCGGCGCGCATCGCCGCGACCTCGGCTCCCAGGTCGGCGGGCGTGGCACCGTCCAGAACCCTACGCATCAGAGCCGACCCGACCACAACACCGTCTCCGGCGCGTCCCGCCTCGACCGCCTGTTCCGGCCCCGAAACACCGAACCCGACCAGCACCGGCAGCCGCGCACCCGACGCGCCGTTGCGGCCCGCCGCGGTCGCGGCCGGCGACTCGACGCGCGATGGGGCGGCGAGCGAAGTGGTGGCTGACGGCGCGGCCGACGAGGCGGCGTGCGATGGCGCGGACCGCTGCTGGGCGGCTTTGATACGGGCGGCCAGGTCGGCGGCCGAGGAAGCCAGGGCGGCGCGTTCGCCGGTGGTGCCCATCCGGCTGATCGCGTAGACGTAACCGCGGCTGCGGGAGACGATCTCGGCCAGCCGCTCGTCGGTGGTGACCGGCGCGACCAGCAACGTCAGGTCGACTCCGGCCTCGGCGGCGGCGCGCTCCACGGCCGCTGCCTCGTCGAGCGGCAGGTCGGGCACGATCAGCCCGCGGACACCGGCCTCGGCCAGCCGCCGGCAGAACTCGGGGGCGCCCGGACGGAACACCAGGTTGGCATAGGTGAAGGCGATCAACGGCACGCGCACCTGGGGGCGTACGCGGGAAAGGTCCTGAAGAATCGATGCCACGGTGACGCCCCGGGCCAGGGCCCGGTCGGACGCCTGCTGGATCGTGGCGCCGTCGAGCATCGGGTCGGAGAACGGCAGGCCGACCTCGATCGCGTCGGCGCCCGCGGCCTGGACGGCGAGCAGGTAGTCGGTCCAGTCCTCGGTCAGGCCGGCGGTCAGATAGGGCACGAGAAGCGTGCGGCCTTGCGGCGCGACGGTCGCAACGCGGGCAGGCTCGGGGGTCGAGGGCGGCACGGCTTTCCCGTCGCGGGCTTCGATGAGGTCGCTCATGCGGTCGCCTCCAGTGTTGCCATGTCCTTGTCGCCGCGACCGGAAAGGGTCAGCACGATGCGGGAGCCGGCCGGAAGCAGCGGACCACCGGCCTCGCGCAGCACCCAGGCGACCGCGTGGGCCGATTCGAGCGCGCAGATGATCCCCTCGTCGCGGGCCAGCCGGCGGACCGCCGCGATCACCTCGTCGTCCTTCACCGCGTGGTATTCGGCGCGTCCGGCGGCGCCCAGGAAGGCGTGCTCGGGCCCGATCCCCGGGTAGTCCAGGCCGGCCGCGATCGACTCGGCCTCGGCCACCTGCCCCTCGGCGTCCTGCAGCACCATCGAGCGGGCGCCGTGCACCACGCCGGGCCGCCCGGACGACATCGCCGCGCCACCGGCCGCTTCCACGCCGACCAGGCGCGCCGCCGTGTCGGCGAAACCGGCGAACGTGCCGGCCGCGTTCGAGCCGCCTCCGACACAGGCCACCACGACGTCGGGGACGTACGGGCTCTGCGCCCTGGCCTCTTCCCCGATGACCCGCTGCAGTTCCCGCACCATCCACGGGTACGGGTGCGGCCCGCCGACCGAGCCGAGCAGGAAGTGCGCGCCGTCCACATCGGCCACCCACGCGCGCATCGCCTCGTTGGTGGCGTCCTTGAGCGTACGGCTGCCGGTCGTGACCGGGACGACGGTGGCGCCGAGAGTGGTCATCCGCAGGACGTTGAGCCGTTGCCGCTCGATGTCCCGCTCCCCCATGAAGATCGTCGCCTCGAGCCCGAGCAGGGCGGCGGCGGTGGCCGCGGCGACACCGTGCTGGCCGGCGCCGGTCTCGGCGATGATCCGGCGCTTGCACATCCGGCGGGCGAGCAGCCCCTGGCCGAGCACGTTATTGATCTTGTGAGAGCCGGTGTGGGCCAGGTCCTCGCGCTTGAGCAGCAGCTCGACACCGAGGGCGGCCGAGAGGGTGCGGGCCGGGGTGAGCGGCGTCGGGCGGCCGGCATAGACGGCGAGCAGGTCATCGAGCTCGGCCCGGAACGCCGGGTCGGCCCAGGCGTCCTGGAAGGCCGCGGCCAGGGCGTCGCAGGCCGGGACGAGGGATTCGGGAACGAACCGGCCGCCGAAGTCGCCGAAGCGACCGGCAGCCGGCTCGCGCATCAAGGTGGGCATCACGCCTCCAAAGCTCTAGAACTCTCCACGGCAGTGTTGCATAGATGCCGCGGAGAGTTCTAGAACTATTGGAGACCAGTTACTTCTTGGCGGCCGCCTGATACAGCGACTCCGGAGCGACCGCGCCGGCGAAGACCCGGCCGTCGTCGGTCACCAGCACGCTGAACAGCGACCCGGCGAACAGCCGGCCCTTGCCCCACGTGCCGCTCACCTCGGGCAGCATGCCCAGCATGCTCTCGGCCTGCTTGCCCTCTTCACCCTTGGCGTCCGACGCCTGGGGCAGCTTGGCCGTCACGATCGACGCCCAGCCCTCGCCGACGACCTTCACGCCCTCGCCCTGAGCCTTGGCCTTCTCGATCTCGGGGCTCTTGTGTTCCTTGGCCGCCTTCTCGGCGTCCTTCTCGAGCTGGTCCGAGTTCGTCTCCGTCACCTTGGCGCCGGGCGGCGGGTTGAAGACGAACTGCTGCGGGTCGGGCGTGTCAAAGCTGATCTGCTGGAACGCCACCCGGACGGCCGGGCTCGTGGCGTTCTTCGCGTAGACGTCCACGCGCAGCGGAATGTGCTTCTCGGCGTCGACGGCCAGGCGGACCTGACCGATCAGCGACTGGTCGGCCTTGGGGCTGAGCACCAGCTCGTACGCGTCCCGGTCGGCCACCTTGGCCGCGCCGGTCGTGCTGACCTTGGTGGTGTCGTCGATCGCGGCCAGCGCCGCGTCGGCGGCCTCCTGCGGCGTCGACGGCACACCGGACGGCAGGGCCGTCGGCTTCTGCTTCTGCACGGCATCGGCCGGCAGCTTCAGGTGCGTCGCGGCGTTCTCCTGGGACTGCCAGAACCAGACGTCCGGGCCGTTGCGGATGACGTCGGTCTCGCCCTGGGTGCCCAGCAGCGCGATGCGGGCCTTGTCCTCGCCGGCGTACCAGACCCGGGCGGTGTTGCTGCCCGCGACCAGGCTGGCCAGGCCCAGCTGGCCCGACGCGTCGCTGGTGAGCCCGGCGATCTGCGGCAGACCCAGATCGGCACTCTGCACGATGGTTCCGCTGAACCCCTCGACGTCTGCGTTCTGCAGGTCGACGAGGATCTGCGCGGCGCTGCGCTCGGGCAGCGCGGGGTCGGCGCTGGCGACGATCGTTCCCGCCGCCGCACCGCCTCCGATGACGACGACCGCCGCGGCCGACGGCACGAGCCACCGGAGCGTCGGCCTTGACCTGAACACGGACACGATGTCCACCTCCCGTTGATCTGTCACCAGAGTGCGCCACCACCGCTGTGACCGGGCTGAGAGCAGCCCCTAGGGGTTGCCCCTGCCATGCAAAGGTAATGAGGTGCGGTTGCTGGTGGTGGAGGACGAAGCGCGGCTTGCCGCCGCGCTGCAGCGTGGACTGCAGGCCGAGGGCTTCGCGGTCGACGTGTCGGGTGACGGTCAGGACGGGCTCGAGATGGCCCGTCACGGCGGTTACGACGCGATGATCCTGGACGTGATGCTGCCCAGGCTGAGCGGCTATCGGGTGGTGCGTCAGCTGCGGGCCGAGCAGAACTGGGTGCCGGTGCTGATGCTGTCGGCCAAGGACGGCGAGTACGACCAGGCCGACGGTCTGGACTGCGGCGCCGACGACTATCTGACCAAGCCTTTCTCGTACGTCGTCCTGCTCGCCCGGCTGCGGGCGCTGCTGCGACGCGGAGTGCACGAGCGCCCGGTGGTGCTGCGCCACGGCGACGTCGAGCTCGACCCGGCCGAGCGGCGGGTGCTCGTGGCGGGCGAGGAGGTGACACTCACGGCGCGCGAGTTCGCGCTGCTCGAATATCTGATGCGCCGCCCCGGCGAGGTGGTCAGCAAGATCGAGCTGCTCGACCACGTGTGGGACGCGGCGCTCGAGACGGCCCCGAACGCCGTCGAGGTGTACGTGGGCTACGTCCGCCGCAAGATCGGGCGGGAACGCCTGGAGACGGTGCGCGGCGCCGGCTACCGGCTGGCGGCCCGCTAGATGAAGAGTCCCCGCGAGCTCAGCCTCCGGGCCCGGCTGGTGCTGGTCTCGGTGCTGGCGCTGACCATCGGCCTGGCCGCCGGCGGCGTGCTGCTGATCGGGGTGCTCAACTTCGCGATGCTGCGCGCGATCAACACCGAGGCCCGGGAGACCGCCCAGGGCGTGGTCAAGCTGGTCTCGCAGAAGCAGCTGAGCCAGCGTATCGAGGCCAATCCGGCCATGCAGGTGCAGGTCATCGACTCGCAGGGGCGGGTGCTGGCGATGTCGGCCGGCGCCGACCGGCTGGTGCCGATGCTGCACGAGGACGAACTGCGCGGGCTGGCCGACGGTGACGTACGCGAGATCCCGGGCAGCCGGATCGGTCTGCCCGGCGACGCCCGCGTGGTGATGATGACGGCCGGCGCGCCGACCGACCCGATCCGGGTTCTGGTCGCCCGCTCGACCAACGATCTGCGGCAGGGTGTGCACATCCTGCGGCTCGCCCTGCTGGTGACGTTCCCGCTGCTCATCGCGCTGCTGGCGATCGTGCTGTGGCGGGCCCTGGGCGCCGCGCTGCACCCGGTCGACGCGCTGCGGGCCGGGGCCGAGGAGATCACCGGGGGTACGCGCGAGGGCCGCCTGCCCGTGCCGGAGTCCCGTGACGAGATCCACCGGCTGGCGGTCACCCTCAACGGCATGCTGCACCGGCTCGAATCGGCCCGCACCAAACAGCGCGCGTTCGTCGCCGACGCCGCCCACGAGCTGCGCAGCCCGCTGACCAACATGCGTACGGAGCTCGAGGTCGCCCAGCGGCTGCCCGACACCGACTGGCAGGGGTTGTCGACCGACCTGCTCACCGACGTCGACCGGCTCAGCCGCCTGGTCGACGACCTGCTGCTGCTCGCCCGCGCCGACGACGGGGGCGGCCGGGTCGTCGCGGCGCCGTTCCGCTCGGTCGACCTGGGCGCCCTGGTCGGCGACGTCAGCGACCGCTACCCCTCGGTCACCTATGTGCGGCCGTCGGCGCCGATGGAGGTCACCGGCGAGCCCGACGCGCTCGGCCGGGTGGTGGCCAACCTGCTCGACAACGCGGTGCGTCACGCCAAGGCCCACGTGCAGGTCACGGTGAGCGCCAACGGGACCCACCGCTTGATCACCGTCACCGACGACGGGCCGGGCATCCCGGCGGCCGACCGGGAGCGGGTCTTCGACCGGTTCACCCGGCTCGACGATGCCCGGGCGCGCGACGCCGGCGGTTCCGGGCTGGGGCTGGCGATCGTCCGCGAGCTGGTACGACGGCACGGCGGAATCGTCACCCTGGGCGACGCCGGGCCGGGGTTGCGGGTCGACGTGCGGCTGCCCGCACTTCGCTGAAAATCGTCGGGAACTATCTGGACCCGGGGAGCGACCAACGGGGAGTGCCCGGCACCGGGCATCCCCCCACGCGGAAGGTTCGACAAGGATGTCCCTGCTCAAGCGCTCGGCCGTAGTGGGCGCCACCGTCCTCGGTTTCACCCTCGCGCTGGCCTCCCCCGCCCTCGCTCACGTCACGGTGAACCCCGACACCGCGACGGCCGGCGGATACTCCAAGGTCACCTTCCGGGTGCCCAACGAGTCCGACAGCACGTCCACCACCAAGGTCGAGATCAACCTGCCGGCCGACAAGCCGGTCGCGTCGGTGTCGATCAAGCCGCTGACCGGCTGGGACGTGGCCACCACGATCTCGAAGCTGGACAAGCCGCTCGAGGCGCACGGCGCGCAGATCACCGAGGCCGTCTCGAAGATCACGTGGACCGCGAAGTCGGGCTCGGACATCAAGCCGCACCAGTTCCAGGAGTTCGACGTCTCGCTGGGCCCGCTGCCCGCCGAGGGCGACATGGTCTTCAAGGCGCTGCAGACCTACTCCGACGGCACGGTCGTCCGCTGGATCGACGAGCCCTCCACCGACGGCACCGAGCCGGAGTCGCCGGCGCCGGTGCTCAAGCTGGTCGCGGGCGCGGCCGAGGGCAGCGACACCGCCGCCGCGGCGCCGACCGCCGAGGCCGCCGCGCCAGCCACCGAGAGCGAGAGCTCGAGTGGCACGGACGGCTACGGCATCGCCGGGCTGGTCGCCGGTGTGCTCGCGCTGATCGTGGCCATGCTGGCCTACGCCCGGTCGGCCCGCCGCCCCGAGCCGGCCGCCGCGACCACCACCACCGACACCGCCAAGGCCGAGAAGTAGGACAGCATCGCGCGGGCCGTCCGCTGGTGATTCAGCAGGCGGACGGCCCGCGTGAACGCTTGCACGGAACGAACGTTCGTTTGCAAGTCGGACCATGCTTGTCCGCGAAGGCTGGCCAGGTTGGGATCTCGCCGGAATTAACGTTCGTTCGCGGGGCGGACCATGCATGTCCGCGATGGCGGGCCGGGTGGAGAGTTCAGCCGAAACGAGTGTTCGCTTTGCGGCGAGGCGCAGAGAGGCAAAGGGCGCGGCGCGGCGAGGTCAGACGCAGCGCGGCGAGGTCAGACGCGACGCGGCGAGGTCAGACGCGACGCGGCGAGGTCAGACGCGACGCGATGGGGTCAGACGCGACGCGGTGAGGCCAGGCGCGGCGCGGTGAGGCCAGGCGCGGCGCGGTGAGGCCAGGCGCGGCGCGATGGAGTCAAGCGCGGCGCGATGAGGTCAGGCGCGACGCGATGCGATGAGGTCAGGCGCGACGCGATGCGATGAGGTCAGGCGCGACGCGATGAGGCCAGGCGCGGCGCCGCGGGGTTATGCGGGTCTGTCGTCCTTCCAGGTGTCGCGCAGGTCCTTCTTTGTGGTGCGCCACCAGTCGCGCAGTTCGTTGCTCCAGTCGGCGAGGGCCTGGCGGCTGCCCGGGTCGTCGAGGCCTGCGCCGAGCAGTTCGGTCAGGCCGAGCACCCACAGCACCGGGGTCACGGCGAGCGCGATCACCGGCAGCGGCCACCACGGCACGGCCCCGAACAGCCCCAGCAGCACCACCGCCACCCCGGTGAGGGCCAGCCCGGCGGTGTCGGCCCGGCGCATCAGTGGGGGCAGCAGGCTCAGGCACCGCCACGGCAACCGGCCCGCCGGGATCAGCACCCGGGCCGCGAACCCGGCCATCACCGCCGCCAGCACCGCCGCGACGATCCGGGCGAGCGTGCCCACCGGCGGCCACCACCAGAGTGTCACGAGCAGCAGCACGCAGACCAGGCCGGCGCTCGCGGCCAGACCCCGGCGCAGCCCGCTCAGCACGCCCCGGATCGGCCACGTCATCGACACCACGTCGGCCCGCGCGGGATTGTCGCGGGCCACCTCCCGCAGCGCGCGCATCGAACGCCGGACCCGCAGCCGCTCGGCGTCGAGCATGGCGATCAACCAGCGCCCGTACGCGTTGTCGGGGTCGATGGCGAGCGCCGCGTGAGCCGCCGCGAGGGCGGGCTCCCGGTTGCCCGCGTCGCGTTCCACATCGGCCACCGTGAGCAGTCCCTCGACCGACCTCGGGGCGAGTGACCGCCCGTGCGCGGCGGCGGCCCGGGCCCGGTCGAAGTTGCGCGCCGTGGCCAGCGCCCGGGCCAGTACGAAGTGTCCGGACGCATCCTCGGGTTCGAGCCTGACCGCCTCGGCCGCCGCGTCGACCGCCTCCTTCGAGCGCACCAGCACGATCAGGTTCTCGGCGCGTTCCAGGTGCGCGTCGGCCAGCCGGGGTGCGGCCGCGACGGCGGCGTCGGCCCCGCGCAAGGCGGCCGCGTAGTCACGCCGCAGCCGCAGCACCGAGGCGAGCAGGGTGAGCAGCCATCCGTCGGCCGGCGCTTCGGCCAGCCCTTCGCGGGCGACCCGCTCGGCCTGGTCGTAGTGCCCGACTTCGGCCAGCCGCTGCGCCCGCCAGTACGCCCCGGGCGGCGACGTCACCGGATCTTGCGCTTCTTCAGGTAGGCCGCGAGGTCGTCGTACTCCCCGGACTCGTTGGCGAACATCGCCACGTTGCGGGCCGTGGCGAACCAGCCGTCGGTGGACGGGCGCACCTCGCGGGCGGCGGCCATCATGTCCGACTGGTTGATCATGCGGATCTCGCCGCTGGTGATGGAGTCGCGCATGGCGAACTCGGCCGCGGTCTCGCAGACGTGCGCGAGGTCGGCGCCGGAGTAGTTCTCGGTCGCGTCGGCCACCTTGCCCAGGTCGACGCCGGCCACCGGGCGGTCGCGCAGGTGGTAGTGCAGGATCGCGGACCGGGCCGGCTTGTCCGGCGGCAGCACGAGCAGGGTGCGGTCGAGCCGGCCGGGGCGGCGCAGCGCCGAGTCGATGTCCCAGGGCGCGTTGGTGGCGGCGAGGACGAAGACGCCGTCGTTGTTGCCGTCGACGCCGTCGAGCTCGGTGAGCAGCTGGTTGACCACCGTACGCATGGACGACGAGTTGAGCTGGCTGCGCTTGTGACCGAGCGCGTCGATCTCGTCGAGGAACAGCACGCAGGGCGCGTGGCCGCGGGCCGACTGGAACAGGTCGTGCAGGTTGCGCTCGGAGCTGCCGACCCACATGTTGAGCACGTCGGTGATCGACAGGGAGATGAACGAGGCCCCCATCTCGCCGGCGACCGCGCGGGCCAGGAACGTCTTGCCGCAGCCGGGCGGGCCGTAGAGCAGCAGACCGCCGCGCAGGCTCTTGCCGAACAGCGTACGGAGCTTGGGGTTCTTCAACGGGCCGAGGAACGAGATCTCGAGCCGCTTCTTGACCTCCTGCATGCCGCCGACGTCGGCCAGGGTGACGGTGGAGGTCTCGATGTCGAACGTGCGGTCCTCGTGCCCCTGGACGGGTTCCTGCTCGTGGGAGAAGCGCGGCGGCACGATGTCGCCGAGATCCTGTTCCATGGCGGCCCAGTCAACGGTGCCGGCGGGTTGAGGAGACCCAGTGCCGGCGGGCGGGGAAGACTCGGGCCCGACGGTGCCGGCGGGTTGAGGAGACCCGGTGCCGGCGGGCTGGGGAGAAACGGTGTCGGCGTCGGCGCGCTTGGGAGACTCGGGCGCCGCCGCGGTCGGGGAGCCGAGCGCCGAGGTCATCAGCTTCTGCGCGGCGGCGTTGCCCGGCTCACGGGCCAGGACCTGAGCGGCGTGCCCGATCGCCTCGGCGCCCCGCCCCGCGCCCACCAGCAACTCGGCCAGGTGCAGGCGCAGCGTCAGGTCGTCGGGCCGGGCCTCGACGGCCGCGGTGAGGCTGTCGATCAGGGGCGAGTCGCTCATGCCATGGAATTATGCCCGCGCCGGATCAACGCTTGTCCGCGACCGACCCCGCGCTCGATCGCCGAACGTCGAAGGCCGCCGGGGACCCGCCCCGACGGCCTTCGATCACTGCTTCGGTGCCCGTCTGGCCCGGCCGTCGGTAACCCGCGATCGGGCCCGGTCGATCGTCGCCATCCGCACCTGGTCGCGCGTTCTAGCCCGGCCGCCGGTAACCCGCGATCGGGCCCCGGTCGATCGTCGCCATCCGCACGTGGTCGCCCGTGTGCGGCGCGTGCACCACCATGCCGTCACCGATATAGATGGCGACGTGATGGAGGCTGCCCGGGTAGTAGAACACCAGGTCACCCGGTTGAAGCTCGTCCGCCGACACGGGCCGGCCCTGGTTCCACTGGTCCTTCGTGTAGTGGTCCAGGTGCACCCCGACACTCGCCCACGCGGCCTGGGTCAGACCCGAGCAGTCGTACGAGTTGGGCCCGGCCGAGCCGAAGACGTACGGCAGGCCGACCAGGTCACAGGCGCGCTGGGCGGCGCGTCCACCCTTGTCGTTGGTGTAGTCGACCGGGCACGGACCGGTCTTGTACGGCCCGTCGTCGGCGCCCGAGGCCCCGTACGCCTGGATCCGCAGCTTCTGCAGCGAGGTGATCTTGGTTTCGATCGCCTTCTTGCGCTGCGCCAGGTCGACGTCGCGCGCGGCGACCGACTTGGTGACGGCGTCGAGGTCGGCCTTGGTCGCGGCCAGCTTGTCGCGCAGGGCCGCGACGTCGGCGATCTGCTCCTGCTGGTGCCGGGCGAGCTGATCGAGGTACATCAGCTTATCGGTCAGCCCGGTGGGCGAGCCCGTGATCAGCATGGCGTTGAGCGCGCTGGGCGAGCCCTGCTTGTAGGCGTCGACCGCCAGCCCGCGCACCTGCTGCATGGCGAGGTCGACCTTCACCTGGAGCGGGGTGATCTGGGCGGCCAGCTTCTTCTGCTGGGCCTGGTTCTTGATCAGCTTGCCGTGCACGTCGTTGTACTGCTCGATGACGGGCTCGAGCTGGTTCCACTGCTTGTCGATCTGCGCCTCGACCGATCCCGGCGAGGGTGTGGCATGCGCCACGGCGGGTCCGGAGAAGAGGATCCCGACCGCGGCGGCGGCGCAGACCAGGCTGCGCACTACTGCGGCGCGACGCACGTAGGTGAGGTGTCCTTTCTTCCCTCATCCGCCGACCGGGTTAGCTGACGGGTTCGGACGGGAAGCGCGCCCGGCCGCGAGGTTCCACGGCTTCACCCCGACTACTCGGGTCCCCGGCTCGCCACGAATGGCGATTGAGCGGTGATCCGTCAGATCGGCCTGATGGACGATGGGGGGCTGCCGGACCGGAGAACACCGTACTCCCGATCATGTCCTTATATAAAGGCGCACCGGCGAGGAAACTTTGCGCTCGTCCCGTTCTACGCTGAGTGACTAGAGAGGCCACTTATCTAGAGCTTTGTCGAGCCAAGGCAACACCAGGATCACGGTGGGTAACACCAGCAGGCCGACCGCGGCGACCCCGGCCAGCACGTTGAGGGCGACGGACGGGGTGTGCGACGCGGACAGCCGATCAAGCCGTCTGCGACGTGCGTCACCCCTCGGGTCGGGCTTCACGTCCTCCGCGAGAGGGACGGCGTCGGTCAGCCGCTCCAGCGCGGCCCGCAGCGGCTCGGCGCCCACCCGCCGGCGCGCGGCGTCGTCGGCGATCATTTCGAGCAGCAGATGTACGGCGTCGAGGGGCTGACGGCTGCGCAACGGCCCCGGCACGGCGCGGTAGAAGGCGGTGAACGACTCCATCACCACCTCGTGCCGGTGCCGCAGGTGGGTCTGCTCGTGGGCGAGGACGGCGTTGATCTGTTCGCGGTCGAGCACCTGCAACACGCCGCGGCTGAGCACCACCCGGGGTTCGCGGCCGGGCACGCAGTAGGCCAGCGGCAGGGCGCCGTCGAGCACGCGCAGGTGGTCGGGGCCGATCTCGCGGTGCTGCTCGGCCCGGTCGAGCAGGTCGACGAGCATCCGGTGCCGGGCGCGGCGGGCCCGCGAGCGACGGGTCACGCCGGCCAGCGAGATGAGCAACCGCAGGATGATCACGGCGGCGACCACGAGCGCGCCGATCACCGCGACCTCGGTCACCCGCCGGCCGGAGTCCGCGGCGCGGGTGACCTCCTCGGGTGCAGCGAGCACGACGCCGAGGGCGGCCAGCACGCCGGTCAGGGTGATCGACTGCCAGAGGGCGACGGCGGCGGCCGGGGCGCGGTCGGGCCAGCGGGCGTTGGCCAGGAGGCCGGGCACGACGAGCGACAGCGTCAGGCCGAGTGCGCCCAGCAGCAGCGCGGTCATTTCTGTTTTTGTGACGCCTCGATGGCGGCCGCGAGCGCGTCCGGCGAGAGCTGACCGACGAAGTAGGCGAGAGCCGCGTCCTGATCCACGCTCGAACTGAGCGCATCGAGCATGACCGAGGCCGTCATCTCCTCACGGGACTGCGAAGGGGCGTACTTGTAAGCGCGGTCCGCCTTCTGCTGGGTGACGACACCCTTTTTCGCCAGCCGGTCGAGCACGGTCATCACCGTCGTATAGGCCAAGTCGCGCTGACGGCTCAGGCGCTCGTGCACCTGCCGCACGGTGAGGGGCTCACCGGCGTCCCACAACTGCGTCATGACCTCGCGTTCCAGATCACCGAGAGCCATGTCACGAAGTCTACTGCATCCCGTCGTACTACGTGGCGTAGTATCTACTACGAGACGTCGTAGAGGGGGCCTCCCATGGACGTGCTGGATCTGACCAGGCTGCAGTTCGCGGTCGTGACGATCTATCACTACTTCTTCGTGCCGCTGTCGATCAGCCTCGCCGCCAGTGCCGCCGGACTGCAGATCGCCTGGCTGCGCACGAAGAAGGAGCACTACCTGCATCTGACGAAGTTCGTGGGCAAGCTGCTGATCGTCACGTTTGCGGTCGGCGTGGTCACCGGGCTCGTGCAGGAGTTCCAGTTCGGCCTGGGGTGGAGCGCGTTCGCCAACTTCTACGGCGACGTCTTCGGGCCCACGCTCGCCATCGAGGGCATGCTCGCGTTCTTCCTCGAGGCGACGTTCCTCGCGCTCTGGTATTTCGGGTGGGACCGCCTGCCCCGCCTCGTCCACACCGCCTGCATCGTCATCGTCGCGGTCGGCACGCTGCTCAGCGCGTTCATCATCCTGGCCGCCAACAGCTTCATGCAGAACCCCGTCGCGTACGCCCTCGACCCCGTCACCGGGCGGGCCCGGCTCACCTCGTTCACCGAGCTGATGCTCAACAAGGTCAACCTGGCGGCGTTCCCGCACACCATGTCGGGGGCGGTCATGGTCGGCGGCGCGCTCCTGCTCGCGCTGGGCGTGTGGCGTCTCGCGGCCGATCCCGCGTACGGAGTCCTGGCCCGTCTCGGCGCCTGGCTGACGCTGGTCGGCGGCGGGTTCACGGCGCTCACCGGCGACCACCTGGGCAAGGTCATCACCGAGGTGCAGCCGATGAAGATGGCCGCCGCCGAGGCCCTGTACGAGACGACCTCGGGCGCGCCGTTCGCCGTGTTCGCGACCGGGAAACCGCTGCCCGAGTTCGCGCTCGAGATCCCCTGGCTGCTCTCGATCCTGGCCAAGGGTGACCCCGGCGCGACCGTCCAGGGCATCGACGACCTGCAGGCCCAGTACGCGGCGGAGTTCGGCCCCGGCTCGTACGTGCCGATGATCCCGGTCGCCTTCTGGACGTTCCGCCTGATGATCGGCGCGGGCATGCTCGCCATGGTCATCGGGGGCTACTACCTGTGGCGTACGCGGAAAGGTCGTCGAGCTCCTCGCTGGCTGACCCGGTGGCTGCCGCTGATCCCGTTGCTTCCCGCCGCGGCCAACACCTTTGGCTGGATCTTCACGGAGACCGCGCGCCAGCCGTGGATTGCGTTCGGCATCTCCAAGGTCGCCGACGGGATCTCGCCCGGGCTGACCAGTTCGGAAGTCATCGCGTCGCTGGCCGGCTTCACGGTCGTCTACGGGGTGCTCGCGGTCGTCTGGCTGCGGCTCGTGCGCCATCTCGCCCGGCAGCCGCTTGTTGCTTCCACCCCCGCGTCTTCTTCCGCTGACCTCGCGCCCGTCTACTGAGGAGCCTCGACATGATCACCTTCTGGTTCTCGGTCGTCGTGCTCGCCTGGGTGCTGTTCTTCGTGCTCGAGGGGTTCGACTTCGGCGTCGGCATCCTGGGGCCCGTGCTCGGTCGGGACGATCACGAGCGAGGAGCCGCCGTACGCACCATCGGCCCGTTCTGGGACGGCAACGAGGTCTGGCTCGTGGCCGCCATCGGCGTGACGTTCGCGGCGTTCCCCGCCTGGTACGGCGCGTTGCTGTCCGGGCTCTACATCCCCATGGTCGTGCTCCTGCTCCTACTGGCGGTGCGCGGCGTGGCGCTGGAGTTCCGAGGCAAGGGCGACGGCGAACGCTACCGCCGCCGGGCCGACCTGGCGCTGGCGCTGAGCTCGCTCGGCATCGTGCTGCTGTGGGGCGCGCTGCTGGCCATCTTCACGCGTGGCCTGGCCATCGGGGCGGACGGCCAGGTGGTGGGCAGCGGCCTTTCCCGTACGCTCGGACCGCTGTTCACCCTCCCCGCGTTGCTGGGCGCGTCGGCCGCCCTGGTGGCCGCGCTGCTGCTGGGGGCGACGTTCCTTTCCCTCCGTACGAGCGGACCCCTGCGCCGCCGTTCCCGCGCGCTGGCCCGATGGGGCGGCACCGGCGGGGCCGTGGCCCTGGTGGTGGCCGGCACAGCCACGGGTTCGCCGCTCGTGTTGGCCGCAGCCGTCCTGAGTTTCGGCACCGGCTTGCTGGCCCGAACCAGCCGCGAGGCGCTGGCCTTCACCACAGCAGCGCTGATCGTCGCTGGGTCCGTGGTAGCCGTCTTCACCACACACGGCCAGGTAGTGCTGCACAGCACCGTGGACCCGGCGTTCGCCTTGACCCGCACCTCCGCGGCGGCCACACCGCAGGCCCTGTCGCTGATCACGTGGGCCGGCGTGCTGATCCTGCCCGGGGTGCTGGCTTATCAGGCCTTCTCCTACTACGTGTTCCGTCGCCGCGTGGCCAGCGAGCGGGTCCCCTCATGACCGCCGTGCCCTCCCCCACCGCTCCTGTGTCTGCTGCTTCCTTGTCTGCTCCGACGGCCGCTCTCCCGGTCGCGGAGTTCCAGCGGTCTGCCCCGCCACGCGGGCCGCTGGACCCCCGGCTGGTGCGTCATGCCCGCACCAGCCGGGCCGGTATCGCCGGCCTGGCCCTGCTCGGAGCGGGCCAGGCCGGCGTCACCGTGGCCGTAGCGGTTGCACTGACCCTCCTGGTCACCCGTGGCCCCGGCTGGCCGGCGGCCGTCCTGCTCGGAGGCGCGTTCGCCGCCCGGGCCGCTCTGTCATGGGCCGAACAAGTCGTAGCCCGCCGCACGGCCGCCCGGGTCGCCGACGAACTCCGCCGCGCCATCCTGACCGCCCTCCCCCGCCGCGGCCCGGCCTGGGTGGCGTCTTTCGGCACCGGTCGCCTGACCGCCGTCCTCACCACCGGCGTCGACGCCCTCAAGCCCTGGTTCAGCGGCTACCTGCCGGCCCTGGTCCTGGGCGTGGTCCTCCCGCCGATGGTGATCGTGGCGATGGCCCTGGTCGACCCCGCCTCGGCCGTAGTCGCCCTGGTCACGCTGCCCCTGATCCCCGTGCTGGGCGCCCTGACCGGCTGGGCCACCCAGGCCCAGGCCCGCCGTCGCTGGCAGGCCGACGCCCGCTTGGCCGGCCACTTCCTCGACGTGGTCCGGGGCCTGCCCACCCTCCGCGTCTTCGGCCGCGCCGACCGTCAGACCGCAACCGTCGAAACCCTGACCGACCAGTACCGCTCGGCCACGATGCGCGTCCTGCGGGTGGCGTTCCTCTCGTCAACCGCCCTCGACCTGGTCGGCACCCTCTCGGTAGGCCTGATCGCGGTCGAGGCCGGCCTACGCGTCGCCTCCGGCAACCTGGCCCTCGGCCCGGCCCTGCTGGTGATCCTGCTGGCCCCCGAGGCCTACCGCCCGCTACGCGAGATGGCCGCCCGCTACCACGCGTCCACCGACGCCACCGCCGTCATCTCCGACGTCGACGAGATCCTGACCGCCACACCCTCGCCCGTCGCAGCGCCGCACCCCAGCCACGCGAACCTGACCGACACACCTCCGGCCGCCGCAACACCACAACCCAGCCACATGAACCCGACCGACACTCCACCGGCCTTCGCAACCCCGCAGCTCGGCCACGCAGACCTGACCGACACACCGCCGGCCGTTGCAGCTCCGCGGACCGGTCACGCGGAATCGTCCGGTGGCGTCGTCGTTCTGGGGTTGCGCGCGCGTTATCCCGGAACCACCGCCGACGCGGTCGCGCTCGACGATCTCGTGGTTCGGCCCGGTGAGATCGTCGCACTGGCTGGGCCCTCCGGCGCCGGCAAGACGACCGCCCTGCGGGCGCTGGCCGGACTGCACGCGCCCTCCGCGGGTCTAGCGCACGCCGCGAATGCGCTCTACCTGCCCCAGCGCCCGACGCTGCCACACGCCCGCGTGGTCGCCGACCTCTTCCCGGCCGGCACCCCCGACGCTGAGATGCGCGCGGCCCTGCGAGACGTCGGCTTGAGCGGCGAACTCACACCCGACACCCCGCTCGGCGAACGCGGCATCGGAGTCTCCGCCGGCCAACGACAGCGTCTCGCCCTGGCCGCGCTGCTGCACCAGGCCCACAGCCTCCAGCGACGGCAGGCACGGCCAAACACGTTGCCCAGTAAAGGATCCCGCCCTTCCTCCCTTCTCAAGGAACAACTCTCGGACACTCAGGACGCCGCTCACGCTACGCCGAACAAAGTTCCCCTGCTCCCGTTGTCCACAGGCACCAGAGCGACCACGAAGTTATCCACAGGGGCCGATTTCGGCACTGGCGCTTCGATAGAATTTCCGCACACAGGTGACACCACCGACAGTCCCCCGGCCGGGCCGCCCATCACGTTGCTGCTGGACGAGCCGACCGCCCACCTCGACGCCGACACCGAGTCCTTGGTGATCGACCGCCTTCGCGCCGCAGCCCGGTCCGGCGTCGCGATCCTGGTCGTCGCCCACCGTCCAGCGCTGCTCGCCGCCGCCGACCGCGTCGTCGAACTCAGCCCGCCACCCGCCGCCGAGTCAACAACCCAACCCACCGCCGCACTCAACCCGACGACCGCCACCGGACTCACGCCACCAGCCTCGATCAAACGCAGTCCACAGACACACGTCGCGCTCAACCCCGCGTCCGTTGGGCCCACATCGCCACCTGATGCCGGTGGCCGCACACCGCCGTCCGATGCCGGTGACCACACACCGCCGTCCGATGCCGGTGACCACACACCGCCGTCCGATGCCGGTGACCACACACCGCCGTCCGATGCCGGTGACCACACACCGCCGTCCGATGCC
>NZ_JAENHP010000030.1 GCF_016834655.1 Paractinoplanes ovalisporus | reverse complement strand
ACCATCGACCCCCGACGCGACTACCAGCCCACCGGACGCCCACCCGGACCCACACCCACCAAACAAAAAGCCTGAACCTGCGAAACGCAGGTTCAGGCTATTCCGATGTCCTGAGACATCACATCGTGGGCGCGGTAGGTTTCGAACCTACGACCCCTCGCTTGTAAGGCGAGTGCTCTCCCACTGAGCTACGCGCCCGGTGTTGAACCGGAGACGACATCGTACCTAAAGGTCGGCCAGGGCCGCCCGCCAGGCCTTCTGGTCGCGGGCCTCGCCGGGCCCGGTCATTTCGGCGAAGCGGACGATGCCGTCGCGGTCGATGAGGAACGTGCCGCGGTTGGCCATGCCGCCCCCGTCGTTGAAGACGCCGTAGGCCTGGGCGACCTCCCCGTGCGGCCAGAAGTCGGCCAGCAGCGGGAAGTCGAAGCCTTCCTGCACCGCCCACACCTTGTGGGCGTAGACGGAGTCGACGCTGACCGCCAGCACCTGCACGTCGTCGTTCTGATAGTCGGGCAGGTTGTCCCGGATCTCGGTCAGCTCGCCCTGGCAGGTGCCGGTGAACGTGAAGGGGTAGAAGACCAGCAGGACCGCTTTTCGGCCGTGGAAGTCGGCCAGGCGTACGTCCTGGTTGTTCTGGTCTTTCAGGGAGAACTCGGGCGCTTCGGCTCCGACGGGGACCGTCATGCGGACAACCCTAACCGGACCGGCTCCCCGTGGGACGCCGGCCGGGCCTGGGTGACGCAGCGAGCTACTTCTTCTTGTTGCCCCTGGGGGAAACCAGCCGGGCTCCGGTCCAGTCCTTGCCCGCGTTGACCGTCGAGGTCTGCTGCAGGCCCGCGGTGGGGGCCGATTCGCTGATCTCGCTCGGCTCGACGTGTCCGTCGCGGCCGGCCTTCGGGGTCAACAGCCACACCATGCCGTTGTCGGCGAGGGGGCCCAGGGCGTCGGTGAGCAGCTCGAACAGATCACCGTCGCCGTCGCGGTACCACAACAGCACCGCATCGACGACCTCGTCGGTGTCTTCGTCGACCATCTCGCCGACGCGTTCGGTCAGGGCGTCACGGAGGTCTTCGTCGACATCGTCGTCGTAGCCCATCTCCATGACCACCATGTTCGGCTCGAAGCCGAACCGGTCCGCCAGGCTGCGTACGCCGTCGGCCTGACCAGCGGTCGCGCTCACTGTCTAAGTCCTCCTAGCAGTCGATTCAAGGGAAAACCTGGGGGTAGTCCACACACTCCGGGCTCTCGGCGCAAGTGGCGCACCGAGTGTGTGGCAATTTACCGCGCCAGCAGGGCGTGGGCACCCTGTGTGATGGCATCTTCTCCCACCAGCACATGCTGTGCGGCCGGACCCAGCGGAATCAGTGAATCCGCCGAGGCGATCCGCCTGGCCGCGCCCACAAAACCGCCGTCGACCAGGGCCGCGAGCACCCCTTCGCCGACGCCGCCGGAGCGCCGGGTCTCGTCGACGATCAGCACCCGGCCGGTCGCGGCGGCTTCGCGCACCAGATCGTTGACCGGAAGCGGATTCAACCAGCGGAGGTCCACCACGCGGGAACCGTACCCCTGCTCGGCGAGCTGGGCGGCAACCCGCAGCGACATCCGGAGCCCGTTGCCGTACGTGATGATCGTCAGGTCCTGGGCGTTGCCGAGCGGATAGGTGCGGGCGCGGCCGATCGGAACGTGCTCGGTGGTCCACGCGCCGGGACCCGAGTAGGGCGCCAGCCACTCGTTGTCGCCCTGCTGGTGCAGGTCACGGGTGTGGTAGAGCGCGATCGGCTCGAGGAAGACGCAGACGCTGCCGTCGGAGGCGGCCGAGGCCAGGCAGGACCGCAGCATGGGGGCGGCGTCGCTGGGCCGGCTGGGGACGGCCAGGACCAGGCCGGGGATGTCGCGCAGCACGGCCACCGAGTTGTCGTTGTGGAAGTGGCCGCCGAACGCCTGCTGGTAGGCGAGCCCGGCGACCCGGACGACCATCGGGTTCTTGTATGCCCCGGAGGAGAAGAACGACATGGTGGCCGCCTCGCCGCGCAGCTGGTCCTCGGCGTTGTGCAGGTAGGCCAGGTATTGGATCTCGGGGACCGGGAGCAGCCCGTCGAGCCCGGCGCCGAGCGCCAGCCCGAGGATCGTCGTCTCGTCGAGCAGCGTGTCGAAGACCCGCTCGTCGCCGAACCTCTCCTGCAGGTGCTTGGTGACGCCGTAGACGCCGCCCTTGCGCCCCACGTCCTCGCCGAAGACGAGCACGCCCGGGTCGTAGGCCAGCGCGTCGGTGAGGGTCGCGTTGATGGTCTGGGCGAGGGTGAGCGGCCCGGACTGTTCGGGCAGCTTGCCGCCGAACGCGCGGGAGCGGGCGGCCGCGCCGGGGCCGAGGGCGCGGGTGGCGACCTCGGTGATGCGGTGGGCGGCGCGCAGCGGGCGGCGCGGGGCGAGCGGCGCCACCACCTCGGCCACGTTGGCCAGTTTGGGCTCGCCGAGCACCTCCTCGGCGACCTTGCGCACCTGCCAGCCGACCTCGTCGTAGCGCCCGATCACCTCTTCCGGTCCCAGCAGCCCGGCCTCGACGAGCAGGCGGGCCGTGCCGACCAGCGGGTCGCGGGCCAGGTCACGGGCGATCTCGTCGGCCGTGCGGTAGGCCACCTCGGCGTCGGCCCCGGCGTGTCCCATCAGGCGCACGGTCGACAGGTGGAGCACGGCCGGCCGGCGCTCGCGGCGCACGTAGCCGGCGGCCTCGGTCGCGGCGTCGTAGGTGGCGGCCAGGTCGCAGCCGTCGGCCGAGGTGTAACGCAGGCCGGGCCGGGACTCCAGCATGGCCGCCAGCCAGCCGTCGGGCGTGGGCACGCTGATCCCGAGCCCGTTGTCCTCACAGATCAACAGCAGAGGCAGCCGTACGCCGGAGTGTTCGAACCACCCGGCCGAGTTGAGCGCGGCCGTGGCCGCGGCGTGGTTGGCCGAGGCGTCGCCGAAGGAGGCCATGGCGATGGCGTCGCGCGGCCACCGGCTGTCGGAGCGCGGGCGCTCGATCGAGAAGGCCAGCCCGACCGCCCGGGGCAGGTGGGACGCCACGGTGGAGGTGGTCGGGACGATGTTGAGGTCGGCGCTGCCGAAGACCTTGTGCCGGCCGCCGGCGATGGGTTCGCGGGCCGAGGCGACCACGCCGCGCAGCACGTCGCGGGCGGCGTCGGGCAGGCTCTTGGCCCGGGCGCTGAAGAAGGCGGCCGAGCGGTAGTGCAGCAGGGCCGGGTCGGTGGGCAGCAGCGCGGCGGCCACGGCCGCGTTGCCCTCGTGGCCGGAGGATCCGATCGTGTAGAAGCCCTCGTTGAAGCTGCGCAGCCAGCGCGCGGCGAGGTCGAGGTGGCGGCTGGCCAGTTGGGCGTCGAACAGCTCGAGGGCGCGGGCGCCGGTGAGGGTGGAGCCGTCGCGGACGGCGTCGCCGGGAGCGCGGCGGGCCTCCGGGAGTGGCAGCGACGACACAGCGTCCCTGAAGCGCTCGTCGAGGTTCTGCGGGGTGGTCACCAGACCAGCATTACCGACATGAGCGAGCCTCGCCATGCCGGAAACTCGCCCACCCGCCGGGAGCTGCGGCGGGGCTGGCAGACTCGGCCCATGCGTACCGAAGTGATCACGGTCCGGACCGGCTCGCGTCCCGTGGTGCGGGACATCACGCGCGAGGCGGAGCGGTTCGTGGAGTCCGAAGGGGACGGGCTGCTGCACGTGTTCGTGCCGCACGCGACGGCCGGTCTGGCGATCCTGGAGACGGGCGCCGGCTCGGACGACGACCTGCTGGCCGCGATCGACCAGCTCCTGCCGGCCGAGGACCGGTGGCGGCATCGACACGGCTCGACGGGGCACGGGCGCGACCATGTGCTGCCGGCCTGGATTCCCCCGTACGCGTCCCTGCCCGTGATCGGCGGCCGGATCGCCCTCGGCACCTGGCAGTCGATCTGCCTGGTGGACACCAACGGTGACAACCCGGAACGCCAAGTAAGGTTCAGCTTCCTGCCCGGATGACCGGAAACATGAAGTTACTGGTCAGTACGTGTGTCGCGGATCGCGTACCCGTACGGTAGGCGTGACGATGCGCACGGCGAAGGGGCAGGATGGAGCTATACCCGAGCGACTCACACAATGGGCCGCCCGGTTCCGACACCCGACCAAGAGGAATGCCTGTGGCCACGGAGCGCAAGCGCCCGGTGATCAGCGACGGCCTGCCGAGCCAGCTTCCGGACATCGACCCCGAAGAAACCAATGAGTGGGTCGAGTCGCTCGACGGAGTCATCGACGAACGCGGCGCCAAGAGAGCCCGTTACGTTATGTTGCGCCTGCTCGAGCGGGCCCGGGAGCGACAGGTCGGCGTCCCGCCCCTGACCTCCACGGACTACATCAACACGATCCCGCCCGAGCAGGAACCCTGGTTCCCCGGCGACGAGTTCGTGGAGCGCCGGATCCGGGCGTACATCCGCTGGAACGCCGCGATGCTGGTGCACCGCGCGCAGCGCCCCGAGATCGGCGTGGGCGGCCACATCTCGACGTACGCGTCGAGCGCCAGCCTCTACGAGGTCGGCATGAACCACTTCTTCCGGGGCAAGGACCACCCGGGCGGCGGCGACCACATCTTCTACCAGGGCCACGCCTCCCCCGGCATGTACGCCCGGGCCTACCTCGAGGGCCGGCTCAGCGAGAACGACCTCGACGGCTTCCGGCAGGAGCTGTCGCACCCGGGTGGCGGCCTCCCGTCCTACCCGCACCCGCGTCTGATGCCGAACTTCTGGGAGTTCCCGACGGTCAGCATGGGTCTCGGCCCGCTGAACGCGATCTACCAGGCCCGCTACAACCGCTACCTGCACAACCGCGGCATCAAGGACACCAGCCAGCAGCACGTCTGGGCGTTCCTGGGCGACGGCGAGATGGACGAGGTCGAGTCGCTCGGCGCGATCGGCCTGGCCGCCCGCGAGGAGCTCGACAACCTCACGTTCGTGATCAACTGCAACCTGCAGCGCCTGGACGGACCCGTACGCGGAAACGGCAAGGTCATCCAGGAGCTCGAGGCCTTCTTCCGGGGCGCCGGCTGGAACGTCATCAAGGTCGTCTGGGGCCGGGAGTGGGACCCGCTGCTCGCCGCCGACACCGACGGCGCGCTGGTCAACCTGATGAACGTGACGCCCGACGGCGACTACCAGACCTACAAGGGCGAGTCCGGGGCGTACGTCCGCGAGAACTTCTTCGGCCGCGACCCGCGCACCCGCAAGCTGGTCGAGGGCATGAGCGACGACGAGGTCTGGAACCTCAAGCGCGGCGGCCACGACTACAAGAAGCTCTACGCGGCCTACAAGTCGGCCACCGAGCACACCGGCCAGCCGACCGTGATCCTGGCCAAGACCATCAAGGGCTGGACGCTGGGCTCGCACTTCGAGGCCCGCAACGCCACCCACCAGATGAAGAAGCTGACGCTGGACGACCTCAAGGGCTTCCGCGACCGGCTCTACCTCGACATCAGCGACAAGCAGCTCGAGGACAACCCGTACCTCCCGCCGTACTTCCACCCCGGTGAGAAGTCCGACGAGATGCAGTACATGCTCGAGCGCCGCCGGGAGCTGGGCGGGTCCATCCCGACCCGGCGCACCAAGGCCAAGGCGCTCAAAATCCCCGAGTCGAAGCAGTTCGGCGACATCAAGCGGGGCAGCGGCAAGCAGAAGATCGCCACCACGATGGCGTTCGTCCGCCTGCTCAAGGACCTCATGAAGGACAAGGAGTTCGGCGCCCGCTGGGTCCCGATCATCCCCGACGAGGCCCGCACGTTCGGCATGGACTCGCTCTTCCCGACCAAGAAGATCTACTCGCCGCACGGCCAGACCTACACGTCGGTCGACCGCGAGCTCTTCCTGTCGTACAAGGAGGCGACCAACGGCCAGATCCTGCACGAGGGGATCAACGAGGCCGGGTCGACCGCGAGCTTCATCGCCGCCGGCACGTCGTACGCCACGCACGACGAGCCGATGATCCCGCTCTACATCTTCTATTCGATGTTCGGGTTCCAGCGCACGGCCGACGAGCTGTGGGCGGCGGCCGACCAGATGACCCGCGGCTTCCTGCTCGGGGCCACCGCCGGGCGCACCACGCTCAACGGTGAGGGCCTGCAGCACGAGGACGGCCACTCGCTGCTGATCGCGGCGACCAACCCGGCCGTGGTGGCCTACGACCCGGCGTTCGCGTTCGAGATCGCGCACATCGTCGAGGACGGCCTGCACCGCATGTACGGCGAGAAGCAGGAGAACATCTTCTACTACCTCACCGTCTACAACGAGCCGGCCGTGCAGCCCGCCGAGCCCGAGAACGTCGACCGGGAGGGCCTGCTCAAGGGCATCTACCGGTACGCCGCGGCGCCCGAGACGAACGGCGCGAAGGCGCAGCTGCTGGCCTCCGGAACCGGCATGGCCTGGGCCCTGAAGGCGCAGACGCTGCTCGCCCAGGACTGGGGTGTCGGCGCCGACGTCTGGTCGGTCACCTCGTGGACCGAGCTGCGCCGCGACGCGGTCGAGGCCGAGGAGCACAACCTGCTCCACGTCGGTGACCAGCCCCGCAAGCCCTACATCCAGCAGAAGCTGGAGGGCACCGAGGGCCCGGTCATCGCGGTCAGCGACTTCATGCGGGCCGTGCCCGACCTGATCTCACGCTGGGTGCCGAACGACTACACGTCGCTGGGCACCGACGGCTTCGGCATGAGCGACACCCGGCACGCCCTGCGGCGCCACTTCCACGTCGACGCCGAGTCGGTCGTCGTGGCCACGCTGCGCCAGCTCGCGCTGCGCGGCAAGGTGCCGTCGCACGTGCCGGCCGAGGCGGCCAAGAAGTACGCGATCGACGACGTCAACGCGGCTCCGGTCGGGGAGACCGGCGGCGACAGCTAGACAAGATCAGACAAAGCGCCGGATCCGCCCGTACGGGGTGGGTCCGGCGTTTGTCGTCTCAGCCCCGGCCGGAGCGTGCCGATAGGGGCTGGGTGGGACGAAATCTCCGCGGCATGCAGATCAGTCACAAGCTCCTGGCCCTCGGGCTCAGCGGGGTGATCGTCACGGCCGCCGTCCTGGTCGGCGTGGGCGCCTGGGAGAGCGGCAACTTCGCCGACAACACCGAGCGCGAGGTGATCGCCCAGAACACCCGGACGCTCGACCGCCTCACCAGCAACATGACCACGCTGGTCCGCTCGGTCGGCGACGTGGTGCAGGACGGCGTCGACGCCCGCCTCGACGCCGCGGCCGGCCTGCTGAAGCAGCGCGGGGGCGTCCGGCTGACCGGCGGGACGGCGAGATGGACCGCCACCAACCAGGTGACCCAGGCCAAGACCTCGGTGACGCTGCCCCGCATGACGATCGGCGGCGACTGGCTCGGGCAGAACACCGACCTCCAGCGGCGTACGCCGTACGTCGACGACGCTCAGGCGGTGGCCGGCGGCGCGATCACCGTGTTCCAGCGGATGAACGCGGCGGGCGACCTGTTGCGGGTGGGTACGACCGTCAAGGCGGCGACCGGCCGCCGGGCGATCGGCACGTACATCCCCGCGGTGGGCGCCGACGGCAAGCCCAACCCGGTGGCCGCCGCGATCAAGGCCGGCAAGACCTACCGCGGTGTCGCCCTGGTCGTCGGAACCCCGTACATCACGACCTACGCGCCCATCAGGAACGCCTCGGGCGCCGTCATCGGCTCGCTGTTCGCCGGTGTGCCGCAGGCCGGGGCTCTCACCGACCTGACCGAGGCCGTGGCGGCGGGCGAGGTGGGCCGCAACGGCTGGGTGGCCGTCGTGAGCACCGCGCCGGCGGACGCGGGCCGGATCGTCGCCACCACCATCGAGGGCGGCGCCGAGGGCGTGGACCTCAGCGCGACCGATGCGACCGGCCGTAAGTACGTCGAGGAGATCGTCACCCGGGCGCCGGGCCTGACCGACGGCGAGGTCTGGCGGACGACCTACCAGCTGCCCGGTTCGGCCGGGGCGCCGGCCGGGCCCACCACGACCTCGGTCACCTACTACGCGCCCTATCAGTGGGCGATCGCGATCGGCGGCTACGACGCCGACGCCGCCGGGCCCGTCACGGCCGTGCGGGACGGCCGCCAGGAGATGCTGGTGATCTTCGGTGTGGCCGCTGTGCTGCTGGCCCTGATCGGTGGCGCGGTCGCGGCCGTGTTCGCCCGGCGCATCTCGAGCCGGCTCCGACGGCTGACCGGCGGACTGTCGCGTCTGGCCCATCGCGACCTGACGGTGACCGTGCCGGTGGAGGGCGCGGATGAGATCGCCGTCGCGGGGGCCGAGCTCAACAGCGCGGCAGCCGAGCTGCGGGCGGTGATGGTCGAGGTGACCAGCGCCTCGCACGACGTGACCTCGACCGCGGGGCAGGTGGCGGCGACCGGTGGCGAGCTGGCCGGTTCGGCCGAGGCCGCGGCGGGCCGGGCCGGAACGGTCAACCACGCCGCCGAGAGCGTCTCGACCGTGGTGCAGACGGTGGCGGCGGGCGCCGACGAGATGGGCGCCTCGATCCGCGAGATCTCGAGCAACGCGCAGGACGCGGCGGAGGCCGGCCGGGACGGCGTGGGCCTGACCGCGGCCGCGGCGGGAGTGATCGGGGAGCTGCGCGACTCCACCACCAAGATCGCGGACGTGGTGCGGCTGATCGCCAGCATCGCCGAGCAGACCAACCTGCTGGCGCTGAACGCGACCATCGAGGCGGCCCGGGCCGGCGAGACCGGCAAGGGCTTCGCCGTGGTCGCCAACGAGGTCAAGGAGCTGGCCCAGGAGACCGCGCGGGCCACCGAGGACGTGACCGCGCGGGTGGCCGCGATCGAGGGCGACACCACCCGGGCGGTCGACGCCATCGAGGCCATCACGGCCCGGATCGCGCAGGTCAACGACTATCAGACGGCGATCGCGGCGGCGGTCGAGGAACAGGCCGCGACGACCGCCGAGATGGCCCGCAACATCGCCGAGGTGGCCTCGGGCAGCCGGGACATCGCCGAGGGCATCGGCGTGGTCAGCGGCGCCGTGGAGGGCACCCGGGCCTCGGTCACGGTGTCGCACCAGGCCGCGGACGAGCTCAACGCCACCGCCCGGCGACTGACCGGTCTGGTCAACCGGTTCACGGTGTAGGCACGTAGGTCACCACGTCGACGCCGGTCTTGGTCTGCCACGAGCCGGTGAGGGTCAGCGCGATCTTGGTGCCCTCGGCCCACAGCCGGCGGCCCTCGCCCTGCACCACGGGGTAGACCATGATGCGGTACTCGTCGATCAGGTTGTGCCGCGTGAGGTGGTTGACCAGGTCGGCGCTGCCGTTGATGAGCAGGCTCGGCGAACCCTCCTTGAGCTCGCGCACGGCGTCGACGACCTCGCCCCGCAGGAAAGTCGCGTTCCATTCGGGCCGGGTGAGCGTGGTGGTGGCGACGTGTTTGGGCATCGAGTTCATCTTCTCGCCGAAGAAGCCGGTCTCGGACTCCATCTGCGGCCAGGCCGCCTTGAAGCCCTCGTACGTCTTGCGGCCGAGCAGCAGGGCGTCGGCCTCCCTCAGGTTGCCGGCCTGCCAGTTGCCGAGCTCGTCGTTGAAATAGGGCCCGCTCCAGGACGGCTCCTCGAAGACACCGTCGAGCGTCACGTATTCCACTGCCACGATCCTGCCCATGATCACTCCTTTTCGAAGGACAGGCCGACCGTAGCGGACCGCCGATGACAGTGCGGTCACGCACGTTAAGTGTTCGTTCGAATGCGTTCCGGAGTATGGACCGGTGGTGCGAGATTTCCGTAAGCTGCCCGCGTGGGTGGCAATGGGGCCTTCCCGGAAGATCGGTGATCCTCTAATCTCCGAGGAAAATGCGCCCCACGAGGAGGCCGGATGGCCGTCGCTCACGGAGTCCCCGTCCTCGCCACACCCGTCGAGCCCGTTCGACGCTCGTGGATCGGGTTGCTGTTCGCGGCCAACCTGGGCCTGTGGATGGCGTACTTCACGCCCATCCAGGTGCTGCTGCCCGAACAGGTCGCCGAGATCACGCCGGACAGCAAAGAGCTGTGGCTGGGCATCGTCACCGGGATCGGCGCGATCGTCGCCATCGTGGTCAATCCGCTGGCGGGGGCGCTCTCCGACCGTACGAGAATCAAGCTCTTCGGACGCCCGTACGGCCGCCGGCACATCTGGACGCTGGCCGGCTGCGCCCTCTCGGTGCTGTCGATCGCGGTGCTGGCCGAGGCGACCAACCTGCTCACGGTGATCGTGGCCTGGTGCTTCGTCACGGTCGGGATCAACATCATGCTCGCCTCGCTGACCGCCGCGGTGCCCGACCGGGTGCCGGTGGCCCAGCGCGGGCTGGTCTCGGGCTGGATCGGCATGCCGCAGGCGCTCGGCCTGGTCATCGGGGCCATCCTGGTCACGGCCGTGTTCACCGACATCGGTCCCGGCTACATCGCCCTCGGCCTCGGCCTGGTCGTGCTGGGTGTGCCGTTCGCGCTGCTCACCAAGGACGACCCGCTGCCGCCGGGCCACAAGGTGCGGGCGCACTGGAAGATCGATCTGCGCGGCCACCCCGACTACATGTGGGCCTGGGGCACCCGGTTCCTGGTGCAGCTGGGCAACGCGCTGGGCACGCTCTACCTGCTCTACTTCCTCGACGACGCGGTCGGGCTGGACGACCCCGACACCGGCCTGCTCTACATGATCCTGCTCTACACGGTCGGCATGATCGCGACGGCGATGGTGGGCGGCTGGCTCTCCGACCGCGTCGGCCGGCGCAAGATCTTCGTGATCTGGTCGGGTGTGCTGATCGCGATCGCCGCCACCCTGCTCGCGATCTGGCCCACCTGGGCGATCTCCCTGGTGGCGGCGTTCCTGTTCGGCATGGGGTTCGGGGTCTACCTGGCCGTCGACACCGCGCTGATCACCCAGGTGCTGCCCAACGAGGCCGACCGGGCCAAGGACCTCGGCGTCATCAACATCGCCAGCGCCGCCCCGCAGGCGCTGGGCCCGCTGCTGGCCGCCCCGATCGTGACCAGCCTGGGCGGCTACCCGACGCTGTTCGCGCTCACCGCGCTGGTCAGTCTGGTCGGGGCCGTGGCCGTGGTGAAAATCCGTTCTGTTCCCTAGGTAGTCTGAGCGGGTGACTGTTCGCGTACGCTTCGCCCCCTCCCCGACCGGCATGTTCCACGTCGGCGGCGCCCGCACGGCGCTGCAGAACTGGGTCTATGCCAAGCAGCACGACGGTGTCTTCGTGCTCCGGATCGAGGACACCGACGCCGCCCGAAACCGTCCCGAGTGGACCGAGGGCATCCTCTCGGCGCTCGACTGGATCGGGATCGAACGCGGGTCGTACGAGGGTCCGTACTACCAGTCCTCCTACGCGCAGGACCACACCGCCGCCGCCACCCGCCTCTACGGCGAGGGCAAGGCGTATTACTGCGACTGCAAGCGTGAGGACGTCATCGCCCGCACCGGCAACCAGCACACCGGCTACGACGGCTTCTGCCGCGACCGGGGCCTGGGGCCGGGCGAGGGCCGCGCGCTGCGCTTCCGCACGCCCGACGAGGGCGAGACGGTGGTCGTCGACCTGGTGCGCGGCAAGCCCACCTTCGAGAACAAGCTGATCGAAGACTTCGTCATCGCGCGCAGCGACGGCTCGCCGCTGTTCCTGCTGGCCAACGTCGTCGACGACATGACCATGGAGATCAACCTGGTCATCCGGGCCGAGGAGCACCTGCCCAACACCCCCAAGCAGCAGCTGCTGTGGGAGGCGCTGGGCCACACGCCGCCGACCTGGGCCCACGTGCCGGTCATCGTCAACGAGAAGCGGCAGAAGCTGTCCAAGCGCCGCGACAAGGTGGCCCTGGAGAGCTACCGCGACGAGGGCTACCTGGCCGCCACGATGAAGAACTACCTGATGCTGCTCGGCTGGGCGCCCAGCGGTGACCGCGAGATCGTGCCGTGGCAGGTCATCGAGGACGAATACCGCCTCGAGGAGGTCAACCACGCCTCCGCGTTCTTCGACATCAAGAAGCTGCGCGCGTTCAACGGCGACTACATCCGCGCGCTCTCGGTCGAGGAGTTCATCCAGCTCTGCACGCCGTGGCTGAGCGGCACCGACACGATCCCGGCCCCGCCGTGGGCGCCGGCCGCGTTCGACGCCGAGGTGTTCACGGCCGTGGCGCCGCTCGCCCAGACCCGCATCGCGGTGCTCTCCGAGATCGTGGACTACGTCGACTTCTTCTTCCTCGACGAGCCCGCGACCGACGAGGCGTCGTGGGCCAAGGCGATGAAGGAGGGCGCGGCCGACATCCTGGACGCCACCGCCGCCGCGTTCGAGGCCCTGCCGGAGTGGTCGGCCGAGCCGCTGAAGGCCGCGCTGGAAGAGGTGGGCCTGGCTCGCGAGCTCAAGCTCGGCAAGACCCAGGCTCCCGTACGGGTCGCGGTGACCGGCCGCTCGGTCGGGCTCCCCCTGTTCGAGTCGATCGAGGTGCTGGGCAAGGAGCGCACGCTCGCCCGCCTGCGGGCGGCCCGGGCGCGCCTCTGACCCGCATTTGTCCTCTTTACCGCATCTGGGGTCCGGTCGGCCATTCGCCCGCCGCCGTAACGGTGGTGAAATCCGCTGAGCGGGTGACCGGGCCCCTTCCGGGTTGCGGCGACTAGGTACTATCTCGCCACTGATCAACGGCCGTCGTCGTCTCGGATGTCATCCTGCGGATGGCAACAATTCGTGCGGCCCGAGATGCGCCCGGGCGTCTGCTCGGGAAGGCTGAAGGCCTCGGTCGTTCCACGGTTCGCGTGGGCGGCGGATGGCTCGCGAAGCCATGTCCACCACGGGGCGGGGAGGCCGGACGATGGTTCGAGGAGCGATCACGCGGTTCGTTGCGGCGACCGGAGTGCTCGCGGCTACGGCCGTGGCGGCGATCGGGCTCGCACCCGCCGCCGCCTATGCGGAGGGCGCGCCCAAGCCGGCCCCGAAGCCGAACATCATCCAGATCACCGGCAAGGGCATCGACGAGAAGATCGTCATCACCCAGGCCGAGAGCAAGCGGCTCTTCTCGAGCCTGCTCAGCGAGGTCAACTGGATGGCCTCGGCCCGCTCGCAGACCGCCGCCCTCGCGGCCGACAAGCTCGGCGCGAAATACACGGTCACCGTGTTGTCCGGCAAGACGGGCCTGCAGAGCTACGAGCTCTTCCCGTCGGCCGTCGGTGGCCCCCGGGCGCACCGCACGGCCAAGCAGCCGAACGGCAAGAAGGGCAGCGAGGGCTGGTTCTACGGCCGGCTCACCATGCCCGAGACGCTGCGGGTCAGCGGGGTGCCGCTCGAGGCGAAGCCCGACATCATCGGCGGCGGCATCGGCGGCGGCGTGGGTGAAGACCTCGACGACCCCGAGACCGAGGCCGCGGGCGTCGACGGGGTGTTCGGCCAGATGCGCCAGCTCTACCTGCTCAACGGCGCCGTCCTGATCGTCATCTTCGTCGGCCTGGCCGGCATCGCGTTCCTGATCCGCCGCCGGGTCTAGTCGGCGTCCTGGTCCGCCGCCGGGTCTAGTCGGCGTCCTGGTCGATGACCGGGGTCGGGAAGTCGGGGCAGCCGTCCTCGCAGTTCTCCCTCTTGCCGAACGCGTCGAAGATCCGCTCGTCGGTCGCCACCTGCTCGACCTGGGCGCCGGTGAGTCCCGGCTTGCCCCGCTGGGCTCCGGCGTCGCGTTCCCCGGCTGCCATCACCGCCACCGTACGGTCGTCGTCGAGCCGCTGGGCGATGGTCTGACGCACCTGCCGGTCGGGGTCGCTCACGTCGTCGTAGCGGACGAATTCGAGGCCGTCGGCGCGGTCGGGCCGGGCGCACTTGTCCGAGTCCGCCTCCACCGGGAAACACCACTTCTTCCGTACGTCGAAAACCGCGACCTCGACCGTGCCCCGGGGCCGCCCGTCGGAGTCGGCGATCTCGTACCGCCGCCAGCCACCGCCCCGCTCGGCCGATCCGGCCACCACCCGCAGCTGCCGGTCCTCGATCAGCGGCTCGATCACGTCGAGCACGCTGTCGGCGGCGGTCGGGCGGGGCGCCGGGGTGGCCTGGCTCGCGATCGGCGGAGGGGTGGCGGCGACGATGCCGGCCGTGGTCGGGACCGCCTTGACCGTGGCCGGGCGCGGCGCCAGCAGCGTCGAGGTCAGCACGTAGCCGAGCGCGACGATCACTACCGCGGTCACCGCCCCCAGAGCCAGAATTCCCTGCGTACGGCGTCGGCGCAGGGTATCGGCGCGGCGCATGACCGCCTCGGCCTCGTCGCCGAGCGGCGGCTCGCCCTCGAGCACGTGCTCGAGCAGCTGGCTCAGCGGCGCGCTCATCCGGCCATCGCTGCCTCGGACTCGCCGAGCAGCTTCTCCAGGGCCGCGAGCCCGGCCCGCTCGTACGCCGAGACCTGCTCGTCGTCCAGGTCGAGCATCGCGCCCGTGGCGTCGGTGTCGAAGCCGTCCCAGTAACGCAGCACGAGCACCGCCCGGCAGCGCGGCGTGAGCTTGTGCAGGGCGTCCAGCAGCAGGATCGACTCGGCCTCGACGCCCGCCGCCCCGGCCGAGGCCACGAAGACGTGCTCGCGGCGCCGGTTGCGGCGGCGGCAGGCCTCCATCAGGTCGGCGTAGGCGAAGACGTCCGGGTCGGCGACCGCGCCGCGGCGGCTGTCGGCCACCACGCGGGCCAGGGTCGCGCGGGTCAGCTCGGTCGCCATCTCCCAGTCGCCGCACATGAGAAAGGCCGTGCGGCGCAGCTGGGGCAGGCGGCTGGTCACGAACTCGCGCAGGGCCGTGTCGTTCTCGCCGGACATAGGCCCTTTATAGGCGGGAAACCGGGTCTACCGGTGCGGAACGGCCATCACGCGACTCGAACGGCGACCTCGACGAGGCGTACGAGGTCCTCCAGATCCGACTCGAACTCGGCGTCGCTGGTGGAGGCGACCGCGGTGACGCCGGTGACCTCACCGGTCGCGTGGCCCAGCAGGAACGCCAGGATCATCCGGGCCATCCGCGGGACGTGCTCGTCGCCGAGCCGGGCGTCGTGCAGGATCCCGCGCAGCGCGGCGGTCAGCCACGAGGTGGAGGCGCCGGCCGCGGGCCGGGTCAGCAGCAGCGGGAAGGCACCCGGGTGACGCGCGGACAGACCCCGTACGGCCCGGCCGATCGCCCGCAGGCGGTGCCGCCAGTCCTCGGTCCGCCCGTCGCCGACGTCGTCGCCGAGCTCCAGCGTGAGCAGGTCGACCAGCCCGTCGAGCAGGGCGTCCTTGCCACCCACGTACGGGTAGAGCGCCATCGACGTGAGCCCGACCCGCTCGGCCACCGCCCGCATCGACATGGCGGCGAGGCCGCGCTCGTCGACCAGGGCCAGGGCCTGGTCGAGGATCAGCCGTCTCTTGTCGTCCACCGGTTCACCGTTCCGGCCCGGCCGCCCGCCCGCGCGGGACGCGCCCGGCCAGACCATCCTGCTCACCCGGTCGGGTGAGTGATACCGCTGCCGCTCTCAGCACCAGCGGCCCGGTGGCCGGCCACGGCCGGCGGCCCGGCGGCGTGGGCGGACCGCACCGTGCAGGTGGGCGCCCGCCCAGCCCCGCAGGTCGGTGCGGCAGCCCACCCGGCCCGGCCCCGAGCCGGGATCGTCCTGGTCGACCGGCGGCTCGTCGCCTACCGGCCCGGCGATCACCGGAAGCACCCCGGCGGGCGTGTCCGCCACCGGCGCGGGATCGATCTCCCGTTCCGTCATCTCGCCTCCCCTCACCCTGTCGCGCTCAATGATCGGCAGCTCACGGCCCGGTTTGACCCCCGGAGGGCGCGAGTCTGCCGACGCTAGGACGACACCCTGCCAGGTCACCGACCGGAATCGCGGCAGGGGCGCACCGCTACTCCGGACTATAAGCCCAAATTGGTACAAAACCCCTCGCGCCGATGACGTGGCACGCTGGGGGCGTGCCTGAGAGCGAACCACCCCGCGGAGCCGCGAAACCGCCGCCCGCCGCCACGTTGCGGCGGATCGAGCGGTACGCGGGCGGGCTGGCCAGTTCGGCCGTCGTCCGCATGGACGAGACGCTGCCGTGGTTCCGGGCCCTGCCGGCCGACCAGCGCTCCCAGGTCATGCTCGTGGCCCAGGCCGGCGTGCGGTCGCTGGTCGAGTGGCTGCGCTCGGGCGGCGTGGTCGCGGCCACCACCCAGGAGATCTCGGACGAGGTGTTCGCGGCCGCCCCGCGCGCGCTGGCCCGGTCGATCACGCTGACCCAGACCGTGCAGCTGATCAAGGTGACCATCGACGTGGCCGAGACCGAGGTCGCCGCGCTGGCCGCCCCGGGCGAGGAGGAGGCGCTGCTCCAGGCCATCCTCAAGTTCTCGCGCGAGATCGCGTTCTCGGCGGCCCGGGTCTACGCACGCGCCGCCGAGTCGCGCGGAGCCTGGGACGCCCGGCTGCAGGCCCTGCTGGTCGACGCCCTGCTGCGCGGCGACTCGTCGGACGTGCTGGCCAGTCGCGCGGCCGCCCTGGGCTGGGCCGACGCGCCCCCGGTGGCCGTGGTGGTGGGCCGCTCCCCCGGTGGTGACATCACGGCGGTGCTGCACGCGGTCTACCGGGCCGCGCGCCGGGCCCGCATCGAGGTGATCGGCGGGGTGCACGGCGACCGGCTGGTCGTGGTGATGGGCGGCGCGACCGACCCCCTGGCCACGGCGGGCGCGCTCGCGGCGAGCTTCGGAGAGGGCCCGATCGTGGTCGGCCCGGCCGTGCCGTCGCTCGACCAGGCCACCGAGTCGGCCCGGGCCGCGCTGGCCGGCTACCGCGCGGCGCCCGCCTGGCCTGGCGCCCCCAACCCGGTGGCCGCCGACGCCCTGCTGCCGGAACGGGCCTTGGCGGGCGACATGGAGGCGCGGCGGACCCTGCGGCACGACGCGTACGGGGCTCTGGCCCGGGCCGGCAGCGGCCTGCTGGAGACGCTGGACGCCTTCTTCGCCACCGGTGGGGTGCTGGAGAGCGCGGCGCGGGAGCTCTACGTGCACCCGAACACGATCCGCTACCGCCTCAAGCGCGTCACCGAGGTGACCGGGTTGTCGCCGCTGGACGGGCGGGACGCGTTCGCCCTGCGGATCGCGCTGGCCGTGGGCCGCCTCGAGCCGGCGGCCTAGCCAACCCCGTACGGGAAACGGCTTTGACCTGCGACGTAGCTCACCTCGGCGGCTGAGGGCTTATTCAGCTTTTCGGACGCCATCAAAACGCGACAAAATCGGGCGATTCTCAGGGGCGTTTGTAGGGTTCCCACAACGGTCGTCGTAGGGTTTGGTAGACGCCGTCAGCCCCGTTACCCCCACCGATCCGGAAGAGTCGAAGACGTGTTCGCCGTACTCTCCCCCGGCCAGGGCTCCCAGAAGCCCGGCTTCCTGACCCCGTGGCTCGACCTGCCCGGCGCCGAGACCAAGCTGCGCTGGTGGTCCGCGCTGGCCGGCGTCGACCTGCTGCACCTCGGCACCCGGGCCGACGCCGAGGAGATCAAGGACACCGCCCGCACGCAGCCGCTGCTGGTCGCCGCCTCGCTGCTGGCCGCGGGTGAGCTGCCGCTCGACCGGGTCGACGTCGTGGCCGGTCACAGCGTCGGTGAACTGGGCGCCACCGCCATCGCCGGGGTCTTCCCGGCCGAGGCCGCGATCGCGCTGGCCGGCGTGCGGGGCCGCGAGATGGCCGCCGCCTGTGCCCTCGAGCCGACCGGCATGAGCGCCGTGCTCGGTGGAGACGCCGACGAGGTTCTGGCCGCGATCGAGAAGAACGGCCTGCACCCGGCCAACATGAACGCCACCGGCCAGATCGTCGCCGCCGGCTCGCTCGACGGGCTGGCCAAGCTGGAGGCCGAGCCGCCGGCCAAGGCCCGTGTCCGGGCGTTGCAGGTGGCGGGGGCGTTCCACACGCCGTACATGGCGCCCGCCGAGACCGCCCTGGCCGCGATCGCCGGCGGGGTCACCGTCACCGACCCGGCCCGCACGCTGCTCTCCGACCTGGACGGCACCGCGGTGACCGTGGGCGCCGAGATGGTCGAGCGGCTGGTCCGTCAGGTCACTGCCCCCGTCCGCTGGGATCTCGTGATGCGCGCGCTGGCCGATCTCGGCGTCACCGGCGTGCTCGAACTCCCGCCCGCCGGCACCCTGGCCGGGCTGGTCAAGCGCGAGCTCAAGGGCGAAGGGGCCCCTGAGATCGTCACCCTGAACACGCCGGACGACCTGCCCGCCGCGCGCGACCTCATCGCCCGGCACAGTGGGCACCAGATCGAAGGAGCAACACGATGACCGCCGGCACCCGCATCCTCGCGATGGGGCATTACCAGCCCTCGCGCATCGTCACCAACGACGACCTCGCGGCGACGATCGACACCAACGACGAGTGGATCAAGAGCCGGGTCGGCATCTCCGAGCGGCGTGTCGCCGACAGCGAGTCGGTGGCCGACATGGCGACCTTCGCGGCCGAGAAGGCCCTCGCGGCCTCGGGCCTGACCGCGGCCGACATCGACCTGGTCACCGTGGCCACCTGCTCCTCGATCGACCGCTGCCCCAACGTGGCGACCCGGGTCGCGGCCCGCCTCGGCATCAACGCCCCGGCGGCGTACGACCTCAACACGGCCTGCTCCGGCTTCTCCTACGCGCTCGGCACCGCCGACCACGCGATCCGGGCCGGCGCCTCCCGCAACGCCCTGGTGATCGGCGCCGAGAAGCTGTCGGACGTCACCGACTGGACCAACCGCACCACCGCCGTGCTCTTCGGCGACGGCGCGGGCGCCGCGATCGTGACCGGGGTCGCCGACGGCGAGCAGCCCGGCATCGGCCCGGTGCTGTGGGGCTCGGCGCCCGACAAGGGTGACGCGCTGCGCATCGAGGGCTGGCAGCCCTACATCGAGCAGGACGGCCAGACGGTGTTCCGCTGGGCCACCACCGCGCTCGCCCCGTTCGCGCTCGAGACCTGCGAGAAGGCCGGCATCAAGCCGTCCGAGCTGGCCGCGTTCGTGCCGCACCAGGCCAACACCCGCATCATCGACGGCATCGTCAAGCGCCTGGGCCTCGGCCCCGAGGTCGTCGTGGCCAAGGACATCGTGCACTCCGGCAACACCTCCGCGGCCAGTGTGCCGCTGGCCCTGTCCAAGCTGATCGAGAGCGGCGAGGTGGCCTCCGGCGCCCCCGTCCTGCTGTTCGGCTTCGGCGGCGGCCTCACCTACGCCGGCCAGGTCATTCGCTGCCCGTAAGCGTTGATCAACCGGAGCAGTCCCCACCATTTGAGAGGAAACACCTGAACATGGCTACTCGCGAAGAGATCACCTCGGGCCTGGCCGAGATCCTCGAAGAGGTCGCCGGCGTGAACCCGGACGACGTCGCCGAGGGCAAGTCCTTCACCGACGACCTGGACGTCGACTCGCTGTCCATGGTCGAGGTCGTGGTGGCCGCCGAGGAGAAGTTCGGCGTCAAGATCCCCGACAACGAGGTCCAGAACCTCAAGACCGTCGGTGACGCCGTGAGCTACATCGAGGCGAACCACTGACATGAGCAACGTCGACGTCGTCGTCACCGGGCTCGGCGCGACCACCCCGTTGGGCGGGGACGTCGCGTCCACCTGGGACGCCTTGCTCGCCGGCCGGTCCGGGGTGGGTCGCCTCACCCTGGACTGGGCCGACCAGCTCACCGTCAAGATCGGTGCCCAGCTCAAGGTGGACCCGTCCGAGGTCATCGACCGGGTCCGCATGCGCCGCCTGGACCGCTCCGAGGCGATCGCCCTGATCGCCGCGAAGCAGGCCTGGGCCGACGCCGGCCTCGAGGAGGCCGGGCTCGACAAGGAGCGCCTCGCCGTCAGCTTCGGCAGCGGAATAGGGGGTGCGCTCACCCTGCTCAACCAGGACGACATCCTGGAGGAATCCGGCCAGCGCAAGGTCAGCCCGCACACCGTGCCGATGCTCATGCCCAACGGCCCGGCGGCCTGGGTCGGCATCGAACTGGGCGCCCAGGCCGGGGTGCACGCCATGGCCAGCGCCTGCGCGACCGGGGCCGAGGCCATGTCGCTGGGCCTGGACATCATCCGCTCGGGCCGGGCCGACGTGGTCGTGGCCGGTGGCACCGAGGCGGTCATCCATCCGCTGCCGTACGCCGGTTTCGCCAACATGCGGGCCATGTCGACCCGCAACGACGAGCCCGAGAAGGCCTCCCGTCCCTGGGACAAGGGCCGCGACGGCTTCGTCTTCGGCGAGGGCTCGGGCGCGATCGTGCTCGAGCGGGCCGACCACGCGAAGGCCCGCGGCGCGCGGATCTACGCGCGTCTGGCCGGCGCCGGCATCACCTCGGACGGCTACGACATCGTGCAGCCCGACCCGGAGTGCAAGGGCGGCGCCCGCGCGATGGCCAAGGCGATCCGCGACGCCGGTCTCACCGGTGCCGACATCGCCCACGTCAACGCGCACGCCACCTCGACCCCGGTCGGCGACATGGGCGAGATCATCGGCATCAAGGCCTCGATCGGCACCCACCCGGTGATCACCTCGACCAAGTCGATGTCCGGCCACCTGCTGGGCGCGGCCGGCGCGCTCGAGTCGATCGCCACCATCCTGGCCATCCGGGACGGCGTGGTTCCCCCCACGATCAACCTGGACGACCCGGACGACAAGCTCGACCTCGACGTGGCGGCGCACAAGGCCCGCCCGCTCGAGATCCACGCCGCGATGAACAACTCGTTCGGCTTCGGCGGCCACAACGTGGCGCTGGTCTTCACCCGCGCCTGATCGTTCACGGACAGGGCCCGGCCGTTTGGCCGGGCCCTTTTCGCGCGCCGCGTCGTTCGGTTCTTGTTCTGTACGCCGGTCGGCCGCCCCGCAAAACGAACGATCGTTCCCGCACCTGGCACGCCTTATCGCAAAACGAACGCTCGTTCCAGAACTCCAGCCGCGCTACCGCAAAACGAACGCTCGTTCCCGCGATGGGAGCGGTGAGCCTGCCGGCGTTCAGCTGGTCAGCACACCGTGCGGGGTAGCCCGGTGACCGCGACCGGGGACTTGCCGGGCGCCTTGGCCTTGCCGGCCAGCACCGCGGCCAGGGCGTTCAGCGAGAGCTTGCTCGACGAATACGTGGCGACCAGGATCGGCGACCTGGCCGCGGCCAGCAGATACGGGGTGTCCATCATGACCGTCACGCGAGCCGCCGGGTCGAGGTCGACCGACTTGTCGCCGTAGCCGACGAGGTGCACCACCGTGCCGCCGGCCGCCTGCACCTGGAAACCCTGAGCCTGCAGAGCCCGTACGAGGTTGACCCGCGCCACCTCGCGGTCGCTCGACGCCGTGACCGTCACCGGGCCGCTGAGCAACGCCCCCGCGCAGGGGCCCCGGAGCACCGTGATCGAGGCCGCGTCCAGGGCCGACACCGCCTGCTGGTGGGCTTGTGAGGCCACCACCGAGAGGTCGGGCTGCTTCGTCTGCGCCGTCGTGAACTTGAGCGTGAGGATGCGGGTGACGGCCTGGGTCAGGCGCTCCTTCTTGAGCGAGCCGTCCTTGAGCCCGGCCAGGATGCCGTCGCGGGCGGCTGCGATGTTCGGGGGCATCAGCAGCATGTCGTTGCCGGCGTTGAGGGCGCGCACGGCGGCCTCGCCGGGCGGCCACTTCATCGCGGGCGGCATGTTCATGGCGTCGGTGACCGCGACGCCGGTGAACTTGAGCCGGCTCCGGAGCAGGTCCGTCATGATTTTCTTGGAGAACGTGGCCGGCACGCCCTTGTCGAACGCCTGCAGGTCGAGGTGGCCGGACATCACCACACCGGCCCCGGCGCCCACCCCCGACTGGAACGGTGGCATGTCCTGCGCCGTCCAGGCGGCCTGGCTCTGCTTCACCACCGGCAGGACCTCATGGCTGTCGCCGCTCGTGTGCCCGTGCCCCGGGAAGTGCTTGAGGCCCGCCGCGACCCCGGCGCCCTGGAGCCCGCGGACGGCCGCGGCGACCTGCTGGGCGTTGGCCTTGGCGTCGGCGCCGAACGCCCGCGACCCGATCACGGTGTTGGCCGGCGGGCCGAGCGTGTCGGCGACCGGGGCGAAGTCGACCGTGATCCCCATCGCGGCCAGCTCCTCGCCCGCCGCCCGCCAGGCCCCCTCGGTGAGCCTGGGCTGCCCGGCCGCCCCCGCGCCCATCGCCGAGGGCAGCATGGTGACGCCCTCGGTGACGCGGGTGACCACGCCGTACTCCTGGTCGGTGCCGATCATCAGCGGGGCCCCGCCGGGAAGTTGGCGGGCGGCGGCCTGCAGCCCGTCGGTCAGCTCACGGACCTGCTTCGGGTTCTCGACGTTGGTGGTCGGGTTGGTGGCGCCGGTCGGGTCCTCGGCGGTGAAGCCGACCAGGATGAGGCCGCCGAGGTGGAACTTGGCGATCATCTCGGCGGGCGTGTTCACCCCGGCCAGGCCCTGGTTGCCGGCCGCCGAGCCCTTGTCCACGGTGGTCGCATTGCTGCCGTACGCGTACGGCATCAGCACCTGACCGGCCAGATCGCTGTCGCTCATGGCGGCCACGGCCGCGGCCGCCTGGGCCGCCGGATCACCGGTCGGCGTGCTCGCCAGGGCCGACGGCACGGCCGAGGGCACGACCGGCGGCGCCGAGGCGGCCGGTGGCGCGGGCTTGTCGTCGGAGCCGCACGCCGCAGCGGCGAGCAGCAAGGGGACAAGCAGGGCAGCGCGGGCGGTCCTGATCACGCTGCCCATCGAATCAGCTCCCGGCCACCCGGGTGCGAGCGGGGGTAAATCAGCCCACTCTGGTCAGCAGCGTCACCGGGGCGCCGTCACCCGCGTACCGGTAAGGCTCGAGTTCGGCATCCCAGGCCGAGCCGAGCGCCTTTTCCAGGGCATGGGAAAGGGCCTCCGGCGCCCGCGCGGAGGCCATGATCGAGCGCAGCCGGTCCTCGCCGATCTGGATGTCCCCCGACGCGCCCATGATCCCGTGAAAGAGGCCGCGACCGGGGACGTGCATGAAACGCTCGCCGTCTACACCCGGGCTCGGTTCCTCGGTCACCTCGAAACGGATCATGGGCCACTGCCGGAGGGCAGCAGCCAGCTCGGCGCCGGTGCCGGACCGTCCGGTCCAGCTGCACTCGGCGCGCCGCATGCCGGGATCGACCGGTTGCGTAGTCCAGTGCAGCGTGACCGGCGCGGTCAGGACGCGCGCGATCGCCCACTCGACGTGTTGGCACACGGCGAGTGGGGTCGAGTGGACGTATACGACGCCACACGTTGGCACGGTGACCTCCCGAAGACCGAGGTGCGTCTTCCCCTACGACCTCGACCGCGGTTGATCGTGTCCCATGATGCCGGTTGGTACTGATGGTGCGCCAGAGAATCGGCAACATCGACATCGGATCGGCCGTAGTGGCACGTCCTGTTCAACGCTTCAACCTGCTCGGACGGCACGGTCCGCGGAGCATCGTGTAGAGTTGCCAAGGCCTTTTTTCTGCTTTCTTCAAGGAGTGCCGCCGTGGCGAGCAACACCTCAAAGACCGCCCGCGCATCAGTCCGCGCCGGCCAGGGCGCCGGTGGCGCCCTCAGCGTGCTCGGTGAGTACAAGTACCTCATCCCGCTCGCCAACGGTCGCTTCGCGTATGTGCGGAACCTGACCAATGGCAAGACCGCCCACCTCAAGACCGACTCGGACGCGTTCGTCGACGAGATCCGCGCCCTGACCGCCGCCGGTCACGGTGCCAAGATCCGCGCCGAGCTGTCCGCCCTCGACGAGGCGAACCCGTCGCACGGCTGGGGCGCCACCGAGAAGCGCCTGGCCGAGGCCGGCGTCTTCGAGGGCTGACCCTCACCGCACGCACAAAAGGCGCCTGCCGACCGCTGGTCGACAGGCGCCTTTTCGCACCCCTTGAAGATCAACCCACCGAGATCATCCGGGCAGGATCGCGACTTAACCGCCGATTCCGGGCGCGCGCCGCACGGGCGCCCTCGGGCCGCAGCTTGTTCGACCGCCGCTGATCCGGCCGCCCGAGGCGGCAGGGATGGTCAGGGCAGCAGTTCGACGATGCCGGTGTCGAGGTCGTAGACGGCGCCGACCACGTTGACCCGGCCCGCGCCGACCGCGTCGGCCACCACGTCGACGCCGCTCATGCGGCGGGCCGTGCGACCCACGTGGGCGCGCATCGCCTTCTCGGCGGCCTCGGGGTCTTCGACACCCACCGCGCGCACGGCGGGGGCGATCTCGTCGACCAGGTAGCCGATCTCGCCCGCCGGGATCTCGCCCGCCCGCAGCGCCGCCACCGTGGCCATGACCGCGCCGCAGCGCTTGTGGCCCAGCACCATGATCAGCGGGACGCCCAGCTCGGCCACGGCGAAGCCCACCGAGCCCAGCACCGCACGGTCGACCACGTGGCCGCCGGAGCGCACCACGCAGATCGACCCGAACGTCTGGTCGAAGATCGCCTCGAGCGGCACCCGGGAGTCGATGCACCCGAGCACCACCGCGTGCGGCTGCTGGCGCCCGGACGACGCGGCGGCCGCCGAGACCTGGTGCCCGTGCTCGGGGCGGCCGGTGACGAAGCGCTTGTTGCCCGCGACCAGCTCGGCCAGGGCTTCTGCGGCATTCGTGATCGGTACGGCGGGCCCCGCCGACGGGTCGGTCGTCATAAGTCTGATTCTCACCCAGTTCGGCGTCATGAACAGCGAGTGCGAGCCAACTCACGTTCTGCACGGGACTTTCGGCCCTACCGCAGATTCAGGCGTGGCATTTCGGGTGATCGCGAGTGATGATTATTACCCGTGGGTACGTACGGGGCGTGCGACTCACGGAGGTGCCCATGGCCGAGCGGTCGGAGCTGACGCTCCCCGACGGGGTCCGTCTGCACGTCGAGGCGTACGGACCGGCCGATGCCCCGCTCACCGTGGTGCTGGCGCACGGCTGGTGCCAGGACAGGCGTACGTGGCGGCATCAGGTGGCCGCCTTGCGGGTGCTCGGCGCCCGGCGCCCCCGGGTGATCATTTTCGACGCCCGGGGTCACGGCCGCAGCAGCGCGACCGGCGTCGGCGGCGCCACCCTGAGCCAGCTCGGCCACGATCTCGACGCCGTGCTGCGCCACTACGCCCCCACCGGCCCCGTGGTGCTCGGCGGCCACTCCCTGGGCGGCATGGCGATCATGGAGTACGCCGCCGCCTGCCCCGGCCCGTTCGCCGAACGGGTGGCCGGTCTGCTGTTCGTGTCGACCACGGCCGAGGGACACGCTCACACGCAGTACGGGCTGCCGGCCCGGATCGCCGCCCTGCTGCGCGCGGGCGAGACGATCGGCGCCGGGGTGCTGGCCCGTGGCGGTCCGTGGCGGCCCCACCGCGCCCTGCTGCCCGCGCTGCGCCCCGCCGTGCGCTGGCTGCTCTTCGGCGACGAGTGCGACGAGGCCGCGCTCGAACTGGCCATGCGCAGCTTCGGCCGGGCCCCGCTGCGCTCGATCGGCGCCTTCCGCCCCTCGATCGGCGCCCAGCAGCGCCTGGAGACCCTGGCCGCGCTGGCCGACGTGCCCGCGGCCGTGCTGGTCGGCGAGCGCGACCGGCTGACCCCACCCGCCTGCGCCGAGTCGATCGCCGGGGCGTTGCCCTTCGCCGAGCTGAAGGTGCTGCCCGGGGCCGGTCACATGCTGCCGATGGAGAGGCCGCACGAGGTCTCGGCCGCGCTGACGGCGATCGTCGAGCGCGCCACCCCGGCCCGCCGCCCCCGCCGCCCACGCCGGGCTTCCGGCACGCTCAAGAAAGCCGCCTGAACCCCGCCGCCCGGCGACACCACCAGCGGCAAGACCCGCAACCACCAGGTCGGACCGGGTTTGCCGGGCCGATGTCAAGGCCGGGTGAGACGCGACGGGCCTCAACGGAGTAAGTTCGAGTGCTCCCCTACGCGAGCACGCTGCCCGGACGCGTGCATGGGGGGCCGGAAAGAGAGATTCACCGTCTTGAGCGACGCCACCGTTCTTCAGCAGGAGATCGCGGTCGAGCAGGAACACGTCGATCGCGTCTACGCCCGGCTCGCCGAGCTCCGCCGCGACGCCTCACGCGCCGAGAAGGAGGGCTACCGGCTCGCCGGGGTCGGCACCTTCGGCGCCCTGGTCGAGCGGGATGCCATGGTCTTCCACGCCGCCCGCCGACGGCACGCGCTCGACACCGAGTACGAGGGCCTGGTCTTCGGCCGCCTCGACCTCAACACGGGCGCCACCCACTACGTCGGCCGCATGGGCATCCGTGACGGCAGCTCGCAGCCCCTGGTCGTCGACTGGCGGGCCCCGGCCGCCGCCGCGTTCTATCGCGCGACCCCGGCCGAGCCGCTGGGCGTCGTGCGCCGCCGCATGATCCAGTCGAGCCGCGAGCGGGTCACCGGCATCGAGGACGACCTGCTCGACCCCGAGGCCGCCCCGGCCGACATGCGGGTCGTCGGCGACGGCGCGCTGCTGGCCAGCCTGTCCAAGGCCACCGGCCGCGGCATGCGCGACATCGTGGCGACCATCCAGAAGGAGCAGGACGACGCGATCCGCTCCCCCTCGTCGGGCGTGACGATCGTGACCGGCGGCCCCGGCACCGGCAAGACCGCGGTCGCCCTGCACCGCGCGGCCTACCTGCTCTATTCCGACCGCAACCGGTTCGCCGGCGGCGGCATCCTGGTGGTCGGCCCGTCCGGCGTCTTCGTCGACTACATCGCCACCGTCCTGCCCTCGCTCGGCGAGGACACGGCGACCCTGCGCTCGCTCGGCACGCTGGTGCCGGGTTACGACGCCACGCGGGTCGACCCGACCGACATCGCCGCGATCAAGGGCTCGCTGCGCATGAGGCGGCTGCTCGAGCGCGCCTCGCACGACGCCGTGCCCGGCGGCCCGACCGAGCTGCGCCTGCTCTACCGGGGCACGCTGCTGCGCCTGGGCCAGGCCGAGCTCGACAAGATCCGCCGTTCGGCGCTGCCCCGGGGCGCCCGGCGCAACGAGGTGCGCGGCCACGGCTTCGACCGGGTCTTCGACGCGCTGTGGTCGCAGGCCCGCCAGCACAAGGTCACGGGCCTGCCCGAGAAGCCGGACTTCGAGGCGGAGCTGGCCGACCGGCCGGACTTCCGCGAGTTCCTGAAGGCGTGGTGGCCGCGGTTCACCCCGATGCGTGTATTGCGATGGCTGGCCGATCCGGCACGCCTGCGGGCGTACGGGAATGGTCTGCTCGCCAAGGACGAGATCGCGCGCCTGCAGGGATCGTTCGACGCGCTCGCCACGCAGGGCCCGACGATCGCCGACGTGGCGCTGCTCGACGAGCTCGACGAGCTGATGGGCCGCCCGCGGCAGCCCTCGAAGAAGACCAAGAACCCGTTCCACGTGCGCGACGGCATCCAGGAGCTGAGCACGGCCAACGAGCGGCAGGCGGCGGCCCGGGCCCAGCAGGTGCAGCGCGACGAGGACTACCGGGAGTACGCGCACGTGGTCGTCGACGAGTCGCAGGACGTCTCGCCGATGCAGTGGCGGATGATCGGGCGCCGGGGCTCGTACGCGTCGTGGACGATCGTCGGCGACCCGGCGCAGACCGCGTGGTCGGGTGACCTGGACGAGCTCGACCGGGCCCGGGACAAGGCGCTGGGTTCGCGCAAGCGCAACAGCTACGCGCTGACCACCAACTACCGGAACTCGTCGGAGATCTTCGAGGTGGCCGCCTCGGTCATCCGCCGGATCATGCCCGACCTGCCACTGCCCAAGGCCGTACGCAGCACGGGGGTGGACCCGGTGGACGTGGTGACCGACGCCGCCCGCCTGCCCGACGTGGTGCGGGAGGTGACCGAGAAGCAGCTGGCCGACGTGGACGGGACGATCGGCGTGATCACCCCGGTGCCCCGCCGCGACGAGATGGCCGGGTGGGTCGCCGGCCTGCCGGAACGGGTCCAGGTGGTCACGGCGCTGGAGGCCAAGGGCATGGAGTACGACGCGGTGGTGCTGGTCGAACCGGGTTCCCTCACTCGGGATCCGGCCGGCATGCGCACCCTCTACGTCGCCCTTTCCCGGGCCACCCAGCGCCTGACCACCATCGGAACCGATCCGGACTGGCGCGGCTAGAACCTACGGAATCGCCACGCCCACGGCGGTGTACGTCGTCGTGGGCTCGGCGGGCGTGGTGAAGCGGGCGTTCGGCAGGTAGAACCGCTGGCCGTACTCCGCGATCGTGGTCGGGACGTCGAACGAGGCATTCCCCGTACGGGAAATGACCTTGCCCTTGGTGGCGTGCCGGTCGAGCGAGACCTTGGCGATCACGTTGAGCCGGTTCTGGACGACGTAGAGCGAGGTGCCGCGCAGCCACAGCCCGTCGCCGTTCTCGACGGTCTCGGCGCCGTTCAGCGTGATCTCGGTGCTCCGGCCGTCGTAACCGACCCGGAAGAGCTTGCCGAGGTTGGACTGCACGACGATCAGGGCGCGGCCGTCCGGCGTACGGGAGATGCCGTTGGCGTTGTTGCCCGTCGTGTACTCGATGTCGCCGGTCAGCGGGACGGCCCGGGGCTCGCCGCCTAGGTTGAGCGGCACCTTCCACAGCACCGGGTTGGCCGAGTCGGTGAACCAGGCGGCGTCGCGGGTGAGCACGACGTCGTTGATGAACCAGCTCGTGGTGCCGGCGCCCTTGAGCGTGTACGACTTCAGCACCCGCCCGCTGCGCAGGTCGACCACGCGGGCGTTGCCGGCACTGCCGCCGGCCACGAAGAGCCGGTCATCGTCGATCTTGAGGCCGAGCGACGGGTTGCCCGCTCCGGGGCCCTCGGAGAAGACCGACCCCTTTCCCGTACGCAGGTGGACGCGATAGATGTCGCCGTCGACCCGGGACCCGAAGTAGGCGTACGGCTTCTCGCCGATGGCGATGCCCTCGGGCTGGAAGCCGGCCGGCAGGGCCAGCGTGGCAGGCCACCGTGCGGGGGAATGTGCGGCGGCCGGGGTCGCTCCGGCCACCACGGCGAGCACCGTGGAGATGACAATCGCGAGGGTACGTCTGGACACGGATATCCCTTTCCAGGCGGAACTTGGCTGTCACCACGTCGTACCCCGATCACGCGGGTTTGGTTCGGCTTCGATCGAAACAACCGGCGGGTTGCCGGTCGGGCCCGGCCGGGCGTCGCACTCTTCCGGATGGTGATTGCACGCCGGTGCAACTATGGCGATCATCACACCTGAGGGTGCAAGATCTTCACACCGGTCACCGCATGTGCCGACCGACGCCCGGTTCTCGGCATCCTCTCTACGCTTGGTGACCATGTCACGGGAGGACACCATCATGACCATGGTCATCCACCAGCCCCGAGTCGCGTGGGACGGCGCTCGTGCGTTCGTGCGCGCGGCGGGCAGCCCCCACTCTGAAGGTTTCGCCGCCCGGGTGCTGAGCCGGCTCGGCAGCGAGATGTACGGCCACTTCGCCGACACCCGCCAGCGCCTGCTGACCGCGCTGGTCGAGACCGGAGGCGACCGCTTCGCCGCCGACGTCGAGGCCGGCAAGTGGCGGGTCCGCTTGGAAGACCTGCTGCGCACTCGTCCCGAGCTGGCCGATTCCGTGATCGAGCTGACCAACGACGGGTTCGAGATCTGACCATCGGCCGCTTTTGCGGTAATCGGCACCGAGCGGGGCATTAGCGGCAACAATGCCCTGTATGGGCGACGCTCGGGTGATGGTCTTCGCGCCGGCACCGCAACTGACGGTGACCATCGAACAGCAACACAACCAGCCGGAGCTGCACGTCCACCCGGGCGGGCAGGGCATCTGGCAGGCCCGCATGATCACCTCGCTCGGCGCCGAGGTGACCCTCTGCACGGCCGTGGGCGGCGAGGTGGGCCGCGTGCTCAAACCGCTGCTCGACTTCAAGGGTGTCCAACTGCGCACGATCCCTCGCGAGAGCGGCAGCGGCTGGTATGTCCACGACCGCCGCAACGGGAAGCGCCAGGAGCTGGCCGAACAGCCGGGCGCCCCGTTCACCCGGCACGAGCTGGACGAGCTCTACAACCTCGCGCTGGCCGAAGGCCTGCGGGCGGGCAACGCGATACTGAGCGGCCCGGCGCACCCCTCGGTGATCCGGCCCGACGTCTACGGCCGGCTCGCCCACGACCTGAAGGCCCACGGCTGCCGGGTGATCGCCGATCTCTCCGGCGACCATCTCAAGGCGGTGCTCGAGGCCGGCCTGCACGTGGTCAAGGTCAGTCACGAGGAGTTGCTGCGCGACGGCATGATCAAGGACGCGACCGAGAAGTCGCTCACCGACGCGCTGATCAAGCTGCACGAGGACGGCGCCGAGGCGGCCCTGCTGTCCCGGGCCGACGCGGGCGCGCTGGCCCTGTTCAACGAGCAGATCTACAAGGTCGGCATCCCGAAGCTGTCCATCGCCGACCACCGCGGCGCCGGCGACTCGATGACCGCCGGGGTCGCCGCGGTGCTGGCCAAGGGCGGCGAGATGACCCAGGCGGTCCGCACCGGGGCGGCCGCGGGCGCCCTCAACGTCACCCGGCACGGGCTCGGCACCGGGCACCTGGACGCGGTCTCGGTGCTCACCGAACGAGTCAAGATCACCCCTCTCAAGAAGGCGACATGACGAGAATCCTGGTCACCAACGACGACGGCATCGACGCGCCCGGTCTGCGCTGGCTGGCACGGGCCGCGGCCCGCGAGGGGCACGACGTCGTGGTCGCCGCGCCGATCACCGAGGCCAGCGGCAGCAGCGCCGCCATGACCGCCGTCGAGGAACACGGCAAGATCATTCTGCACAAGCGGGAACTGCCCCACGCCAAACACATTCCCGCGTATGCGGTGGCGGCCTCCCCCGCGTACATCGTGCTGCTCGCCCTGCGGGAGGCGTTCGGCGAACCGCCGGAGATGATCTTCTCGGGCATCAACCGGGGCGCCAACGCGGGCGCCGCGGTCGTGCACTCGGGGACGGTCGGGGCCACGCTGACCGGCTCGTACGCGGGCCTGCACGGGCTGGCGGTGTCACTGGACGTGCTCTCGCCGCGGGCCTCGTCGGCGCGCAGCGGGGGTGCGGCGCTGGCCGCGCTCGACCACGAGGAGGACGAGAAGCGCCACTGGGACAGCGCGGCCGAGCTGGCCGTCCGCCTCGTGCCGACGCTGACCCACACGCCGCCGGGCACGATCCTCAACCTCAACGTCCCCGACCTGCATCTGGACGGGATCCGGGGGTTGCGGCGGGCGTCGCTGGCGCAGTTCGGCCAGGTGCAGGTGAGCATCGCCGAGGCGGGTGAGGGCTTTGTCCGTACGGCGGTGCAGGCCGTCGACGACACGCTGCAGCCGGACACCGACCTGGCCGCGCTCGCGGAGCACTTCGCCGTGGTCACGCCGATCCGGCCGCCGCACGAGATGACCGAGGTGAAGATCAACCTCGAGGCGGTTCCGGTGCACGCGTCGGCGCTCTGACCACCGCTGCCCACCGCCTGTGGACAACTGGCCGACCGCACCGCACGATCTGTGGACGGCCGGGCATTCCGAGCTTGACAAACGCCTATCGTCCAACCCAGGTCCCCGAGGCGGGTGGGGGCTAGGGATGGCCGTAAAACGATCTTGATGCGTTGGATCTTGATGCGTTGGATCTTGACGAGCCGAGCCACGGGACGGACACGAAAAAGCCGGCCCCCCGACGTGGAGGACCGGCTTTTCCGTCGTCTCAGGCCCCGGACACCGCCGGCTGGGCCGCATCGGCCTCGCCGAAGGGTTGCGGGTTGCCGAACAGACCGAGCAGCCCCGTCACCCACAACTGGCGGTGCGCGAAGCGGCTGGGCCGCGTCACGATGAGCTTGACCTCGCTGACCTGCGCGAGCTGGAACGCGGCGACAAGCGCGCTGATGCCCACGGAGTCGATGAAAGTCACGTTCTGAAGGTTGAGCTCGATGCGAGCGAGATGCCCGGCGGCCAACTGCCCCTGCACCGCTTCCCGGATCTCGTACGCGTTCTCGACGTCGATCTCACCGCTCGGCGAGACCTCCACCACGTCGTCGGCAAGCGTCGACGTCATTATCGACAGCGTCACGCCAATTCCCTCCACCCGCTCGGGATTTCCGAGCGTCGTTCCTCCAACACAGGCCACTACCGGGCGTTCCCAGTTCGCCCGGCCGCGATCCGTGCGCCAGGGGCGGTCGAGACTACCCCCGGAAGGTTCGGTGAAACTGACCAAAAGGTTAGGACCCGAACCTGTCAGACACCTGAGTGCCTGGTGTGAACCGGGTCAAGAGTACCGGGGCACAGCAACTCGTTTCCGAAACGTGACGGTGTCCACACGGGACACGTTTGCTGAATGGCGCACATGGGCAGGATGAAGAGGACGGCGAGCGCGGGAGGTAACAGCATGTTCTCCAGCAAGAGCAAGGCGGAACGGACGGCCGCGCAGGCCTGGGAGTACCTGTCGGCCGCGATGGCGGCCGCCGGCGACACCGCGAAGGACACCGGCGACAAGGCCGCCAAGCTCGCGGGCAAGGCAAGTGATCAGGGTCACAAACTGGCCGGCAAGAGCCACAAGCTGGCGGGCCAGGCGAGCGGCAAGGCCGACATCGCCTGGAACCGCGCCAACGCGGCCGCGGCCGCCCTGGCCGGGCGCCGGGCGTCCCGGCCGTGGGGTCTGATCATCGGGGTGGGGTTGCTCGGCGTCGCGGTGGGTTACGCGGTCGCCACGTCGACCCGGGCCGCCCTCGAGCGTCAGGCCGAGCAGGAAGAGCTCGAACTGGCCGAGACCGCGGTCGTGGTCACTCCGACGTACGACAACTAGATGTTCCGGATCCCCGGGCGGCACGAGGTCGCCGCCCGGGGATTTTTCGTATCCCGGGCCAGTTGATCGCCGATTCCGCCGAGGGCCGAAAGGTGGCCCCCTCTGACCCCCCGCCGAGACGCCGGGCCGGTTACAGTTTCGCCGTCTCTCCGCTGTGGCTCCGCCACCCGATTAGATAAGGTCCGTTGGTGCTCACTGCCGGCCACCTCCTCGGCAACCGCTACCGGTTGGACGAGCGCATCGCCACAGGCGGGATGGGTGACGTCTGGCGCGGCACCGATGTCGTGCTGGGCCGGGTCATCGCCGTCAAGGTGCTGCGCTCCAGCATGATGTCCGACCCCGAGTTCGCCGCGCGTTTCTACGGTGAGGCCCGGATGATGGCGGCCTTCCGCCACCCCGGTGTCGTCGAGGTCTACGACTACGCCAGTGCGGCCGAGTCCGGCGGCGACGACGGCGTGGCCTATCTCGTCATGGCCTACGTCGAGGGCGAGCCGCTGTCGACCCGGGTCAAGCAGGGCCCGATGCCGGTCACCGAGGTCATGTCGATCGTGGCCCAGGCCGCCGAGGCGCTGCACGCCGCCCACGAGAACGGCACGGTCCACCGCGACGTCAAGCCCGGCAACCTGATCGTCAAGCCCAACGGCACGGTCGTGCTGGTCGACTTCGGCGTGGCCCGCTCGGCCCAGGTGACCAGCGTCACGGCGGTCAACGCGATCGTCGGCACCGCTCTCTACATGGCGCCCGAGCAGGTCGCCAAGGGCAACGTCTCGGCCGCCACCGACATCTACGCGCTCGGCGCCGTGGCCTACCACTGCATCGCCGGCGAGCCCCCGTTCGACGGCGACAACGCGTTGCAGGTGGCCCTGCGCCACCTGGAGGACGAGCCGGAACCCCTTCCCGAGCACGTGCCGGCCGACGTGCGCGAGCTCATCCAGCGGGCCATGGCCAAGCAGCCGGGCGACCGCTTCGAGACGGCCGCCGAGTTCGCCGAGGCCGCGTTCGCCGCGGCCGGCCCGCTCGACTGGAAGAGGCTGACCGGCACCTCGATGGTCGCCCCGCTGAGCCCGGCCGCGCCCACCCGCGCGGTGCCGCTCCCCCGCGACCTGCCGCCGAAGACCCCGCCCGGCACCAACCTGCTCGCCCCGTCGTCCACGTCCACCGGCCTGACCCCGCGGCGCCCGCCCCGCAGTCAGACGGCCCTGCTCGTGGCCGTGATCGCGCTGCTGGTGCTGGCCGGCGGCCTGACGTTCGCCATCGCGCTGCGCGGCAACGACGACGACAAGCGCTCGGTCGAGAACTCGGTCCCCGGCGGCCCGTCCCAGCCGGCCGACGAGGTCACCGACACCCCGACGACGCAGTCGAGCCTGGCGCCGACCAGCCGTTCCACGCCGCGCGGCAACCCGGCCCCGCGCAGCCAGACCCCGAGCGCGTCGAGCAGCGCCTCCGCGTCGGCGTCGGCCTCGACGAGCGCGACGCCCACCACCACCAAGCCGCCCACCACGCCGCCGACGACGCCGCCCACGACGCCGCCGACCACCCCGCCCACAACTCCCCCCACCACGCCACCCACCACCGACCCCGCCGACGGCGGCGGGGCCGGCGCCAACGGCGGCGCACCCTAGGGTCTGTCGGGGGAGGCGTAGTGAGCTCGGATGAGCTGGTAAGCAGAGTCCTTGCCCTGGCCGACGTCGAACTGCCACGAGGTGACGGCAGCGATCCGTCACACCGGCACATGATTCTGTTTCTACGGGAGAGCCAGGACTTCTGGGACGACGATCAGCGCGATCTCATCGATCCGATCTGCGTCGAATACCTGGCGCACGGTGCCGATCTGGCCGCCCGGCTCGCCGCGTTCTGGGGTGATCCGGTCCGGGTTCCGCTCGGGCCGGTGCTCGACCGATGCATCGCGGGCGAAAATATCGCGCCGCTCCCCGGTGAGCTGTCGGAGTTCGCGGTTGATGTCGACGTCTGGCGGGTCGGCGACCGGGTCGTCTGTCTCGGCGTCGGGCAGCATGACAAGGAACTTCCGGTGGTGCTCTTCGCCGCGGTCGGTGATCACTGGCTGGACGACGCGCTGATGTGACCGGGCCGGAGCGCGGGGATTGACTCTCACACTGTGTCAGGGCGGAAGGTGGGTCCATGTTCAGTATCGGAGAGTTCGCCGGACTGGGACGTGTGTCCGTTCGCATGCTGCGGCATTACGACGCGATCGGGCTGTTGCGGCCCGCTCATGTCGATCCGCACAGCGGCTACCGGTCGTACAGCGCTGATCAGCTCCGGCTTCTCAACCGGGTCACCGCGCTCAAGGACCTCGGGTTCAGCCTGCAGCAGGTGCAGACGCTGATCGACGAGAAGGTCGGCACCTCGGAGCTGTGGGGCATGTTGCGGCTGCGGCGCGCCGAACTCGAGGCCCAGATGGCCCAGGACACCGCACGTCTCGCCCAGGTCGACGCGCGCCTCCGCATGATCGAGAGCGAGGGGCACATGGACACCGGAGACGTCGTCCTCAAGAAGATCCCGGCGTTGCGGGTCGCGATGCTGGGCGCCACGGCCACCAGCTACGACCACCCGACGTCGATCACCGAGAACCTCACGCCGCTGTATCCGCGGCTGATGGAACTCATGGAGAAACACCGGGTCCCGATGGTCGCGGCGCCGATCGCCTACTACCTTCCGGCGCCGACCGGGCCGGGCGACGAGACGATCACCGTGCACGCCGCGTTCCCGATCGGCGACGCCGAGGTGCCCGAGGAGGCCGGCTTCGAGGTGGTCACGCTGCCCGAGGTCCCCGAGGCGGCGACCGCGCTGCACCACGGCTCGATGAGCGAGGCGTTCCGCACCGGTCAGAAGATCGCCAACTGGATCGACGACAACGGTTACCGCGCGGTCGAGCCGGGGTTCGCGGTCGAGGTCTACCTGGAGTGCCCGCCGGGCGACTTCGACAAGTGGGTCACCGAGATGCAGGTGCCGATCAGAACCGCTCCCGAAAACTAGGGTCTGTGTCGAAGTGGGGGCCGGAGTGAGGCGAGGTCCAGGTGTCGTCTGGGTGTGCGCCGCGGGCGCCTGAATACCGGGGTTGTATTCAGGTGTTCGCGGCGTGCGGCCAGGCGGCGGCTGGGCCACGCCGCAGCCCGTCTCCCACTTCGACACAGACCCTTGCCTCAGGTTTGCGAGGGCGTGGCCGATGGGGCCGGGCGGCGAGGGACTGCAACCGAGCCGCTACCGAAAGGCTCCGCCCCATGACGACCCCGGCACCGTACGCCGCGTATCCGACCACTCCCCCGTGGGTGACCCCGGAACCGACGCCCGCCCCGGCCTCCGGCCCCGCGCCGGAGAAGGCGGCCCACCCCCGGTTGTTCGTGCGTTTCCCGGAGGAGATGGCCCGGGCCGCGCGGCCGCAGGCGCCGTCGTGGCTGCCGGTGGTGTTCTGGACCCTGCTCGGCGTGCCGGGGGTGATCTCGGCGGTGCGCCGGAGCGCGGAGGCCCGGCACGGCGGCCACGAGCGTTACCCGTACTGGATCGCCTTCGGCACGGTGGTGGCGGCGGGAGCGGTGACGCTGACTCTGCTGGGGTACGCCTGAGCGCGCCCGGCATGAGCGGGCGCGCACCCCGAGCATGAGCCGCGCACCCCAGCAGAGCCGGCGAAGGATCAGAACTCGATCGGCACACCCGCCCGCACGAGCTGCCAGTTGCGGACGAAGAAGTCGGCCGGGTCGATGGCGCCCTTGGCCTGGGCCCAGTCGATCAGCAGCTGCCGGATCTCCTGCTGCGCGTTGTAGACCTGCGTCTTCACGATGCCCGGGAAGTTGCCGCCGCCGGAGCGCCGGTAGTTGTTGACCGCCACCACGAACCGGGCCGCCGGGTCGACGTCGGCCCCGGCGATCTGCAGCCGGGTGATGCGCGAGCCCACCGGCTGCGCGATGTCGATGTCGTAGTCGACACCGGAGAACACGTCGTAGTTGTAGTCGGGCACCGCCGGGTCACTGATCGCGGCCGGGTCGACCGGTGCGCCCGGCGCCAGCGTGACGAAGTACTTCGCCGAGTACTCCAGGTAGGCCTTCACCTCGGCCCCGGTCAGCACGACCGCCTCGAGCGTGTTGTCGTAGATGTAGAGCCCGGCCACGTCCTTGATCTTCACGTCGCCTTGCGGGAACACCGCCGTACGGCTGAACGGGGCGGCGATCGAGAGCACGGGCAGGCTCGCGTACTCGGTGCCGGCCAGCGCCGCGGTGACGGTGTCGGTCTGCACCTTGTTGATGTAGTCGAGGATCGGCGTGTCCTCGTAGCGCGACGTGGCCGCCGAGAGCTCCTCGGTCGAGGTGGCCACGACCTGGTTGACGTACGCGACCGTCTTGGTGTGCTGGGACCGCACGGCCGCCAGCACCCGGGGGTCGGCGTCGACGGTGTTGGTGTTCAGCGTGGCCGACGACTTCGTGGTGACCGTCCAGCGGCCCCGCTCGCGGACCAGGTCGAAGTCCATCTTCGTCAGGCGCTGGCCCCACTTCGACGGCTCGGAGAGCAGAACCTGTTTCCCGGTACGGGTGTTGGTCACGAACCGCTGTGCCACCTCGGCGTGAGCGTGACCGAAAAGGATCGCATCGATGCCGGGCACCCGCTCGGCGATCAGCGCCGACGGGTTCTCGTTGGGCAGCTCCGGGCCATAGCTGGAGGTGCCGCTGTCGCCGCCGTGGGCCGAGATCAGCACGATGTCGGCGCCGCGGGCCCGCATGACCGGCACCCACTTGGCCGCGGTCGCGACCATGTCGAGGAACTCCAGCTTGCCCTCGACGTTGGCCCGGTCCCAGATCGCCACGCCCGGGTTGGTGAGCCCGAGGATGCCGACGCGCAGCGCCGGGGCGTGTTTTCCGAGCGAGACCTTTTTGATGACGTACGGGGTGAAGGCGGGCTTGCCGGTTTTCGCGCTGACCGCGTTGGCGGCCAGGGCGGGGAAGCCGAGCTGCCGGATCCACAAATTGAGCAGCGGCAGCCCGTAGTTGAACTCGTGATTGCCCAGCGTCACGGCGTCGTACTGCAGCACGTTCATGGCGCGGGCCATCGGGTGCTTCTCACCGGTCTCGGTGATGGGTTCCTGCTTGGCGTAGTACGTCGCCAGCGGCGTGCCCTGGATCGTGTCGCCCGCGTCGAGCACCAGCGTGGCGCCGGTCGCCTCGGCCCGCAGCTTGGTGATCAGCGCGGCCAGCTTGGCCACGCCGACGTCGTTGTGCGCGCTGTCGTCGTACTCGGCGTCCTTGTAGTAGTCCCAGTTGTACACATTTCCGTGCGTGTCGGACGTCCCCAGCACGGTCAGGCGGTACGACTTCTGAGCGGGGTGGGCCTGCGCCGCGCCGGAGGCGACGATCGGGGCCGCCACGGAGGCGGCGCCGGCGGCCAGCACGGTTCGCCGGGAGAGGTTCATGGTCCAGGGCCTTTCACTTGTCCGGGGCGCACCTCGTGAGCACGCACAGTCGGCACGATAGTCCTCGATATAACCCCAGGTCGATGCGGTCGGCGATCCTCCCGGGTCGTTCCACGGCCCGGGAGGAGGTGCCCGCTACATCTCGTCGGGAACCGGGATGCCGAGCAGGTCGAGGCCCAGCCGCAGGTTGTCGCCGGTGCGCGCGGTCAGGGCCAGCCGGCTGGGCGAGCCCAGGATCGGCCGGCACTTCTCATAGAACGTCGAGAAGGCCACGGCCAGCTCGTGCAGGTGGACGGCGAGGCGGTGCGGTTCCCGGTTCGCGATCGCGGCGGCGACCGCGGGTTCGAAGGCGTGCAGGGTCAGCGCCAGCCGCCGCTCGGCCGGGTCACCGAGCACCACCTCGCCCGGCTCGACGTCGGCCTTGGCCAGCAACGACCGGATCCGGGCCAGGGCGTACTGCAGGTAGGGGCCGGTGTTGCCGGTCGCGGCCAGCATCCGGTCCCAGTCGAAGATGTAGTCGCCGCGCCGGTCGTTGGCCAGGTCGGCGTACTTGATGGCGCCGATGCCGATGGCCGGTGACGACGCCCGGGCGTCGGACTCGTCGAGCAGGTCGGCCAGCCTGATCGTGTCACCGGACCGCGTCTTCAGCATCTTGCCGTCGATGCCCAGGATCGAGCCGAAGCTGATGTGCTCGGCGGTCACGTCGTCGAGCCAGCCCGCGGCCCGGCCGACCGCGAAGACCATCTGGAAGTGGGTCCGTTGCGGCGCCCCCACCACATAGAGCAGCCGGGTGGCCTTCACATCCCGGGTCCGGTGGCGCAGGGCGGCGAGGTCGGTCGCGGCGTACCCGAAACCGCCGTCGCTCTTGCGCACGATCAGTGGGAGCGGTTCGCCGTCGCGGCCGGTGAACCCCTCGGGAAAGGCGCAGAGTGCACCCTCGCTTTCGACCAGCAGACCCTTGGCGGTCAGCTCGTCGACCACGGACGCGAGCTGGTCCTGATAGGAGCTCTCGCCGCTGAAGTCGGCCATGGTCAGCGTGATGCCGAGCCGCTCGTAGTCGGCCACGAACGACCGCTCCGACTGGTCGACCAGCCGCTGCCACATGGCCCGGGTCGCCTCGTCACCGCTCTGCAACGCCACCACGCGCAGCCGGGCCCTCGTACGAAAATCGGGGTCGTGGTCGAACCGGACCCGGGCCTGCCGGTAGAACGCGGTGAGGTCGGCCAGGGAGAACTCGCCGGCCGGGTCGGCCAGATGCTCGATCAGCATGCCGAACTGGGTGCCCCAGTCGCCGAGGTGGTTGACCCGCACCACCTCGTGACCGGCCCAGACCAGCATCCGGGCCAGCGCGTCCCCGATGATCGTGGAGCGGACGTGCCCGACGTGCAGCTCCTTGGCCACGTTGGGGCCGGAGTAGTCGATGACGACCTTCTCGACCGGTCCGGGCGGCGGCTCGACCGGGTGCGGGGCGGCCAGCACGGCGTCGTCGACGGTGAGGTTGAGGAAGCCGGGGCCGGACATCTCGACCTCGGCCAGCCCGGTCAGATCGGCGGTGCGGGCGACCTCGGCGGCGATGTCACGCGGGGCGCGGCCGGTGGTGCGGGCCAGGGCGAGGGCCGCCCCGGACTGGAAGTCGGCGTGCTGGGACGCCCGCACCGCGGGATCGACCGGCTCGCCGGCGACCGCTTCGAACGCGACCGCCAGCCGGGCGGACAGGAGAGCTTCGAGATTCATTTCCCACCTCATCGACGTACGCGGAAGCGGGTCGACCGGTCAGGGAAACAAGAACCGGCGGGATCGACCCGCCGGAGGACAGCATGACTCAGCGGCGGTGGTCTCCACGCCGGCGTCGCTCGCTGAAGTGCTGCATGCCGAACACCGTAGCGTATGACCCGTGACATGGGTGGCCGGCGAGACCGGAGTGATGCGACTGCCGTCGGGGCGGCTCGTGCGGGGGCGCGGGCTGCGCGACCCGATGCCGTCGGGGCACCCGCCGACCTTCGGGGTCTATCTGCTCGGCTCGGCGCCGCCCGAGTTCGGCTGGACCAGCCGCTGGATCGCGTGGCCCGACTTCCGGCTGCCGCGCGATCCCCCGTACGCGGGAAAGGTGTTGATCGAGGCTCTGGAGCGCGCCGCCGATGAGCGGGTCGAGATCGCGTGCTACGGCGGACGGGGACGCACCGGGACGGCGCTGGCCTGCCTGGCCGTGCTCGACGGGATCTCCGGTGACGAGGCGGTCGCCTACGTGCGCGAGCACTACCATCCGCGCGCGGTGGAGACGCCGTGGCAGCGACGGTTCGTGCGCTCGTTCGCCTGAAAGAAAATCCGGCGATGATCAGAAGCGGCCATTAGTCTGAAGCGGCATGCCGACGCCTGGGGGGACTCATGATCGTCGTGGAGCGCACGCTGGCCGTGAGGGTCGCCCCCGGGCCGACGCTCGGCTATCTGACCGATTTCGGCAACACGGCGTCCTGGGACCCGGCCGTACGCCAGACCGTCCGCACCGGGGCCGGGCCGATCCGGCCGGGGTCGACGTGGCGGCAGGTGTGCCAGTTTCTGGGCATCACCACCGAACTGACCTGGATGCTGGTCGGCGCGGAGGCCGGGCGGCTGATGTTCCACGGGCGCAACGAGGGGGCCACCTGCGTCGACACGGTGGTCGTGCGGGCGGCCCCGACCGGCAGTGAGGTCACCTACCGGGTCGAGCTCGAGATGCACGGGCTCGCGAAGCTGGCCTCACCACTGATCAAAATGGAGTTCGAGAAGCTGGGGACGGTGGGCGCGGCGGCGCTGACGGGGGCCCTGAACCGCCTGGACGGGCGCGCCACCGAGTTGCAGTTCCCCACCGCTCCGGCCTCTTTCCCGACCGCTCAAGGGCAGGAGGCCTGACGGGTCACGCGCGGGTGGCGACGATCCGCAGGTAGGCCGACGGGATGCGGGCGCTGCCGTCCCCGGCCGTGTTGTACCGGCCGGCCAGCTCGACCAGGTCGTCGTAGAGCGGCTTGCCGCCGTCCGGGCCCAGCGCCTCGAACGCCTTGAGGGTCGGGCCGTAGAACTGGCGGAAGTAGTCGGCGAAGTGCTCCGGCGAGGCGAACCGGAACACGAACTCGCGGCGTACCGCGCGCAGGTCGCGGACCCGGTCGCCGAACAGTTCGCGGACCCGGTCCTCGCTGCCCCACTCGACCGGGCCGCGGATGCCGGGCGGCGGCGGCACGCGGCGGCCGACCGTCCGGAACATCTCGCCGATGAACCCGTCCGGCGTCCAGTTCGCCATCGCGATGGTGCCGCCGGGACGGCAGACCCGGGCCATCTCGGCCGCGGTGCGTTCCTGGTCGGGGGCGAACATCGCGCCCACCACCGAGATCACCGCGTCGTAGCGGCCGTCGGCGTAGGGCAGGTTCTCGGCGTCCGCGACCCCGGTCTCCAGGGGCAGGCGTTCCGCGTCGGCGCGTTCCCGGGCCCGGGCGAGCAGCCCCGGCACATAGTCGGTGGCGGTCACCCGGCAGCCGCACCGGGCCGCAGCGAGCGAGGCGTTCCCGGTGCCGGCCGCGACGTCCAGCACCTCCGCCCCCGGCGCGAGATCGGCGGCCTGCACGGTCTCCTCGGCCATCGGATGGATCAGGGCCGCCACCGCGCCGTAGTCGCCGCTGGCCCAGGTCTTCTGCTGCTTGGCCTTGAGTCCTTCGAGAATCAGCTCTGTCATGCCCTCGACGCTAGGAATCCGCGGCCCCCGGCACATGGGGAAGGCTCCCTATCTTTAGCCGGCTCGCGCCCGACTCCCCGATGTCAGGACTCTGCCATGCGATTCGCGTCGCCGATCTGGGTGACAGAACTTTGACATCGCAGACTGACGCCGCCACGCCTGTTTCCTGGGCTGTCGCGCCTCGGCCGACCCGTCGGCTACAGAGTTGGAACAATCAAGAAATGTCAGAGTAATGACTCACGGTCAGTCTGCTCTCACGAACAGCACCCGGCGGCCAAGGCTCGCCCTGGACTTTCCTCCGCACGATCCGCCGTGCCGCGACCCCGGCGTCACGTCCCCTCCCATAGGAACGGAGTTCTCACATATGTCCTCCACCAGCAAGCGGATGCGCGCGCTTGTAGCCACCGGCGCCATCGGGACGACCATGGCCCTCGTGCTCGCCGGCTGTGGCGCCCGGGCCGGCGACGACACCGCCGCCGCCGGGTCGTCCGCGGCAGCCAGCTGCGTCGACACCTCCGGCGACACCATCAAGCTCGGCTTCCTCAACTCCCTGACCGGCGGCATGGCGATCTCCGAGAAGACCGTCTCCAATGTGCTGCACATGGCCGCCGACGAGATCAACGCCGGCGGCGGCATCCTCGACAAGAAGATCGAGTACGTCCAGGAGGACGGCGCCACCGACTGGCCCACCTTCGCCGAGAAGACCGAGAAGCTGCTCACCCAGGACTGCGTCGCCGCGATCTTCGGCGGCTGGACGTCGTCCTCGCGCAAGGCCGTGAAACCGGTCGTCGAGAAGCTCAACGGCCTCTTCTTCTATCCGGTGCAGTACGAGGGCCTCGAGTCGTCGCCGAACATCTACTACACCGGCGCGACCACCAACCAGCAGATCATCCCGGCGATGGACTTCCTCGCCGCCGAAGGGGTGAAGACGCTGTTCCTGGCGGGCAGCGACTACGTCTTCCCGCGCACCGCGAACGCGATCATCAAGCTGTACGCGGCCAAGCTCGGCATCAAGATCGTCGGCGAGGAGTACGTGCCCCTCGACAAGGACGACTGGACCAGCCAGGTGGCGAAGATCGTGGCGGCCAAGCCCGACTTCATCTTCAACACCATCAACGGCTCGTCGAACGTCGGCTTCATCAAGGCGTACTACGACGCCGGGCTCACCCCCGCCAAGACGCCGATCATCTCGGTGTCGATCGCCGAGGAGGAGGCGCCGGCCATGGGCCACGAGGTGACCGGCAACTACGCGTCCTGGAACTACTTCCAGTCGCTCGAGACCCCCACCAACCCGAAATTCATCGAGAGCTGGAAGGCCTACCCCAACAGCAGCGGCGTCACCTCCGACCCGATGGAGGCCGCCTACATCTCGCTGTACCTGTACAAGGCCCTCGTCGAGGCGGCCGGCTCGTTCGACGTCAACGCGGTGAACGCCGCGGCCAAGGCGAAACCGATCACGTTCGACGCGCCGGAGGGCAAGGTCACGCTCGACGGCGAGAACCACCACATCTCCAAGCCGGGCCACATCGGACGAATTAACGCCGACAACCAGTTCGACATCGTCTGGGCGTCCGACAAGTTCATCGAGCCCGACCCCTACCTCGAAGGCTACGACTGGTTCCCGGCGGACATCCGCAAGCAGCTCACGGACGCGGCCGGCTGATCACCACCGGGGTCGCGTGCCGGCGACGACACGCGACCCCTTCCCCTCCACAAGAGACGCTAGAGAGAGCGAACGCACGTGGACGCACTGATCGCACCACTGCTGAACGGCAGCGCCCAGGGCGCGCTGCTCCTGCTCGCCGCACTGGGCCTCTCGCTCACCTTCGGCCAGATGGGCGTGATCAACATGGCCCACGGCGAGTTCCTCATGATCGGCGCCTTCGCCGCCTACCTCGTCCAGCAGGTCATCACCGCCAGCGACCTGTCGATCCCGGTCGCGCTCCCGGTCGCGTTCGTCGTCGCCGGCCTGTTCGGCCTCCTGCTGGAGGTCACCATCATCCGGTGGATGTACCGCCGGCCCCTCGACACCCTGCTCGTCACGGTCGGCGTCGGCCTGATCCTGCAGCAGGCGGCACTGCAGATCTTCCCGTCCCAGGGCGTGCCGGTGGAGAAACCCGGCTGGCTCGACGGGCAAATGAACATCCTCGGCTATAACTGGCCGCTGCGGCAGCTGTTCACCATCCTGCTGGCCGGCGTCTGCGTCGCCGCGCTGTCGGCCTGGCTCAAATACACCTCGTTCGGCCGCCGCATCCGGGCGACCGTGCACAACCGGGACCTCGCCGAGACCTCGGGGATCTCCACCCGCACCATCGACCGCCTCACCTTCTTCGTCGGGTCGGGTCTGGCCGGGGTCGCGGGCGTGGCCGCGTCGCTCATCGGCGGCACGAACTCCCAGATGGGCGCGCAGTACATCATCCCGGCCTTCCTCGTCGTCGCCGCCGGCGGCATCGGCCAGCTCAAGGGCACCATCGTCGCCGCGTGGGCGGTGGGTCTCGCCCTGGCGTTCTTCGCCTACTGGACGACCGGCAGCCTGGCGCAGGTGCTCGCCTTCATCCTCGTGATCGTCTTCCTGCAGGTGCGCCCGCAGGGCCTGTTCACGGTGCGAACCAGGAGTCTGGCATGACCAAGAAGCCTTGGATCTCCCTCAGCGGCATCGGGGTGTTCGCCGTCCTGCTGCTCGCGGTTGCTCCCCTCGTGCTCTCCGACCACTGGCTCAACAACCTGGGCAAGTACTGCTGCTGGGCCATCGCCGCCGTCGGTATCGGCCTGGCCTGGGGCCGGGGCGGGATGCTGGTGATGGGGCAGGGGGTGTTCTTCGCCCTCGGCGCCTATTCGATGGCCATGCATCTCACCCTGGAGACCGCCGGTGACCGGGTCCCCGGGTTCATGGTTCTCTACGATCCGCTCGCGCCGCTGCCGATGTTCTGGGAACCGTTCCGCAGCACGGGATTCACCCTGCTGGCGATCGTGCTGCTCCCGGTGGTCGTGGCCGGCGCCCTCGGCTACGCGCTGTTCAAGCGCCGGGTGAAGGGCGCCTACTTCGCGATCCTGACCCAGGCGCTCGCCGTCGCGCTGGCCACCCTGATCAGCTCCACGATCCGCGAGACCGGCGGCGACACCGGGCTCAGCGACTTCAAGTACTTCTTCGGCTTCGTGCTCAACGACCCGGCGAACCGGCTGATGGTCTATCTCATCGCGGCCACGCTGCTCATCGTGTGCCTGCTCGCGGTGTGGCAGTTCTACCGCAGCCGCTTCGGTGAGCTGCTCGTCGCCACCCGGGACGCCGAGGAGCGGGTGCGCTTCCTCGGCTACGACCCGGCCAACGTCAAGCTCGTCGCCTTCGTCGTCTCCGCGCTGATGGCCAGCATCGGCGGGGCGATGTTCGTCCCCATCGTCGGCATCATCACCCCGGCCGAGATCGGCGCCGCCGCCTCGATCCTCATGATCGCGGGGGTGGCCCTGGGTGGCCGCGCGTCGCTGTTCGGCCCCGCGCTCGGCGCGATGGCGGTCGGATGGGGACAGTCGAGCCTCGGCTCGACCTGGCCCGACGGCTGGACCTACATCCTCGGTCTGCTGTTCGTCGTCGTCATCCTCTTCCTGCCGAACGGGCTGTCGTCGCTACCGGCCCGGTTGATGCGTCGGCAGCGACCGGGTCCGGTCGAGCCGCCCGCTCCGGCGATCGCGCCCGCCGAGCTCGAGGAGGTCAAGTCATGACTGACGCTTCCCTTGTTGTCACGGATCTCCAGGTCGAGTTCTCGGGTTTCGTCGCGGTCGGTGGCGTCTCCTTCGACGCGCACCCCGGCGAGGTCCGGTTCCTGATCGGCCCCAACGGCGCCGGCAAGACGACCTGCATCGACGCCGTCACGGGGCTGACCAGGGGCACCGGGTCGGCGCGGCTCGGCGACACGGAACTGCTCGGACGGCCGGTCCACAAGATCGTCCGGCTCGGGGTCGGCCGCACGTTCCAGACCGCAAGCGTCTTCGACGAGCTCACCGTGCTGCAGAACCTCGACATCGCCGCCGGGCGCCACCGCCCCTGGGTCTCGCTGCTGCGGGCCCGGCGTGGCGTCGACCCGTCGATCGAGCACGCGCTGGAGGAGACCGGTCTCACCGGCGAGCTCGCCACACCGGCCGGCATCCTGTCGCACGGCCAGAAGCAGTGGCTGGAGATCGCGATGCTGCTCGTGCAGGACGCCAAGGTGCTGCTGCTCGACGAGCCCGTCGCCGGCATGAGCCAGGACGAGCGCACCGCGACCGGCGAGCGTCTCCAGCGCATCGCGGCCAAGCGCATCGTGCTCGTGGTCGAGCACGACATGGACTTCATGCGCCGCTTCGCCACCCGGGTGACCGTGCTGCACCAGGGCCAGGTGCTCTCGCAGGGCACGGTGGCCGAGGTTCAGGCCGATCCCAAGGTGCAGGAGGTCTACCTCGGCACCGCGGGCGCCGCCACGACGGCCGCCATGGCAGTCGTGCTCGAACCGTCGGCCGCGACGCAGACGCTGAAGGAGCAGTGACATGCTGGAGCTCACCGACATCGAGGCCGGTTACGGACGCACGCAGGTGCTGCACGGCGTGACCGTGCCGACCGGAAAAGTGGTGGCCGTGCTCGGCCACAACGGCGCCGGCAAGACGACCCTGCTGCGTCTCGCGATCGGCCTGATCAAGCCGTCGAAGGGCCGGGTGGTCTTCGACGGCGAAGACATCGCGTCGCTGGCCCCCAACAAGCGCGTCGCTCGCGGCATGGCGTACGTGCCGCAGGGTCAGCAGGCGTTCGGCCAGCTCACGACCCTGGAGAACCTGCAGCTGGTCGCCGACGGGCGCCGGCGGGGCAAGGCTCTCATCGAGGCGCAGATGGCCCGCTTCCCCGCCCTGGAGAAGTTCGCCACCCGCAAGGCGGGCCTGCTCTCGGGCGGGCAGCGCCAGCAGCTCGCGATCGCCCGCGCCCTGATCACCGAGCCGAAGCTGCTCATCCTCGACGAGCCGACCGAGGGCATCCAGCCCACGATCGTCGCCGAGATCGAGCACACCATCATGCAGCTGGCCGACGAGGGCATCAGCGTGCTGCTCGTCGAGCAGCACATCGGCTTCGCCCTCGAGGCCGCCGAACGCTACGTCGTGCTCGCCTCGGGCTTCGTCGCGCAGACCGGCGAGGGCGGTCTGGCGGCCGCCGCCACCGTGCGGGCCGCCATGGCGATCTGAGCCGCTGTGACCCACATCCGCAACGCCGTCGTAACACCGGACAGCGACTATGCCCTGTGTCGACGGACAACGCGCGTGCGGCCGCGGAGGACAGCCTCGAGGACTACGCGTTCCGCTATGTGCCGCGCACCTTCCGGCGCTGGAGCGCGGCCTCCGTCGGCGCGACCGCGCTCGGGTCCATCGCGTTCCTCGCCGACTTCTCGATCGGCGCGAGCATCGGCATCGACCACGGCACCGACAACGCCGTGCTCGGCATCCTGTTCGCGTCGGTCATCATCCTCGTCGTGGGTGTGCCCGTCGCCTACTACGCCGCCCGTTTCAACCTCGACCTCGACCTCATCGCCCGGGGTTCGGGGTTCGGCTACTACGGCTCGATCATCACGACCGTGATCTTCGCGGGCTTCACCTGCATCTTCTTCGCCCTGGAGGGCGCCATCATGGCGCAGGGGCTGCAGGTGGCGACGGACCTGCCTCTGTGGCTGGGCTACCTCATCTCGACCGTCGTCGTCATCCCGATCGTCATCTACGGCATGCGGGCGCTGGAACGCCTGCAGTTCTGGACCACGCCCCTGTGGCTCGCCCTCGCCCTGCTGCCACTGCTGTGGATCCTCGTCTCCGACCCCGAGGCGGTGCGCGCCTTCACGTCGTTCACCGGCAACTCCGACGGCTCGATCAGCTTCGGCGCCGTCGTCTCGAGCGCGGCCGTGTGCTTCGCCCTCACCCCGCAGCTCGCGGAACAGATCGACTATCTGCGCGCCATGCCACCGCGTACGCGGTCGAACGCCCGCTCGTGGTGGACGTCGTTCGTGTTCTCCGGGCCGGGCTGGGTCATCTTCAGTGGCACCAAGCAGGTGATCGGGGTGTTTCTCGCCGTCTATCTGCTGGTGAAGATCGACCCCGACCTCGGGCACCGCGCGACCGAACCCGTCAAGCAGTTCGTCGGGATGTACCAGACCCTCATCCCCGACTGGCTCGCGATCATCCTCGCCGTCGTGCTCATCGTGGTCGCGCAGGTGAAGATCAACGTGACCAACGCCTACTCGGGCTCGCTCGCGTGGTCGAACGTCTTCACCCGGGCCGCCAAGCACTACCCGGGCCGTACGATCTTCGTGCTGTTCAACCTCGTGATCGCGTACGTGCTCATGATGCTGGACGTCTTCACCCTCATCACCTTCGTGCTGAGCCTGTACGCGAACGTCGTCATGGCGTGGCTCGTGACGATCGCCACCGACATCGCGATCAACAAGTGGGTGCTGCGCATCTCGCCGCGCTACCCCGAGTTCCGGCGCGGCATGCTGCACGACTGGAACCCGGTCGGGCTCGTGTCGGTGGGGCTCGCCTCGGTGCTGTCGCTGCTCGCGTTCTCCGGGCTGCTCGGCGCCGCGGTCAAGCCGTTCTCGGTGCTCATCGCGATCGGTGTCGCGATCGTCACCACGCCGGTCATGGCCGTCGCCACGCGGGGGCGCTACTACCTGCGCCGCCGCTCCGACGGCATCGACTCCCCCCGGTTCGACGCCGACGGCAACCCCTCGGGCGAGCGGCTCCGCTGCCACGTCACCGGGTATACCTTCGAGCGGCCGGATATGCTGGCCTCGGCTGAGAGAGGACCGCACGGCCAGGTGCAATACGTCTCGTCGCTGGCGCTCACACTCGACGATTCCGACCAGTACGTGCTCCCTCCGGAAGTCACCGGGCCCCCGCGCTGGGCGACCGCCCGCCGGGCATCCCAACGCCGGGCATCCCAACGACGGGGAGAGACGTGATGGAGGAGCCGGTCGACACCGCGACCGCGATTCTCGCGAGCGCCGCGGTGCTGCTGCGCGAGCGCATGTTCGACGACATCTCCTACCGTGCCCTCGCCGACGAGGTCGGCATCTCGGAGCGCACGATCTACCGCCAGTACCCCACGCGCGCGCACCTGCTCGCCGCGCTCTCGAACTGGATCGAGCAGACCCGCTTCCCGCTGCCGCCGTTCGTGACCGTGTCCGACTTCCGCGCCGCCGTGCACGAGCGTTTCCGGGCCTTCGACACGCTGCCCGCCTTCGCGTACGTCGGCGCCCGGGCGTCCGCGATCTCGCCGACGCTCGACACCGAGCCGACCTACATCACCCGGGCGATCGAGGCGATGCTCGACGTGGCGGCGCCGACGCTCAACCGGCGGGACCGGCGGCGGATCGCGGCCTGTTTGCGCTACTTCTCGTCGGCGATGTTCTGGGCCCGCCTGCGTACGGGCTTCGACCTGGACGCCGGCGACATCTGCGACGCGTTCGACCGGGCCGTCGACACTGTGCTGGCCAAGCTTCCCGACCCGACGTGGGCCGAGCCGTGACCGTTCCGGAGCTCAGCGGCACGCAGGAGGCGATCCTCGCCGCGTACGCCGGACTGATCGAGGAACTCGGGAGCGACGACGTGTCGTACCGGGTCATCGCGCGCCGGGCCGGCATCGCCGAGCGCACGGTGTTCCGCAACTACCCCACCCGCGTCGACCTGCTGCTGGCGACCGCGGCGTGGATCGAGGCGACGCTGTTCGCCCGCGAGGAGTCGCATTCGATCTTCGATGTCCCCCTCGCGATCCGCGAGGCGATGGAGCGGTACGACGCGCGGCCGGAGCTCGCGCACGTCGTCGCCGAGACCGCGATGCGGGGCGTGAGCGGCGCGGCGCCGTCGCCCGGCCGGGCGCAGCTCGAGCGGCTGCTGGACGCCGAGGTGCCCGCCCTCGACGCGGCGCAGCGCCGGGCGGTCATCGCGGCCCTGTCCCACCTCGACTCGGTCGGGACGTGGGTGACGTACCGCCGCGAGTTCGGCATGGACCGGCGGGACATCGCCGACGCCGCCGCGTGGGCGGCGGAGGCAGTGCTCGACAGCATCCGCGACCGCGTCACCCCGTCGCGGGACACGCTCTAGAGCAGACCGCGGGATCGGGCCTCGGCCGCGGCCTTACCGCGAGATGAGACGCCCAGCTTTGCCAGCACGGCGGAGACGTGGTGGTCGACCGTCTTAGTCGACAGGGTGAGGCGGGACGCGATGTCGGCGTTGCTCAGGCCCTCGGCCAGCAGTTTCAGCACCTCGCGTTGGCGGCCGGTCAAGCCGGTCGAGTCGGCGGTCGTGGCGGCGCGCGGGCCGCGGGGCACCGGCAGGCCGCGTTCACGCAGGGAGGAGCGCAGCTGCCGGGCCGGGGCGGTGGCGCCCAGGCGGTCGAAGACGCGCAGAGCGGCGGCGGCGTCACCCTGCGAACGGGCCACCGCGGCCTGATACGGGCTGCCCAGCTGATCGAACTGGGCCGCCGCGGCCCGCCAGTCGCCGTTGATCAGCAGGCGGAACGGTTCGGCCGCGCCCGGTGGGGCCGGGGCCGGGTCGCCGCTGCGCCACAGCCAGAACGCGAGCTCGCCGATGAACCAGGGCTGCTCGGCCCGCAGCGCGACCTCGAGACCCCGGCGGGCCTCGGCGGCGGCCGCGGAAAGGTCGCCGGCCAGCCAGTACGCCTCGGCCAGCGCGGCCGCGGGCGGGCAGACGAACTGGGACTCACCGGTGGGGTAGCCACGCTCGGTGGCCCGCCGCGCGTCGTCGAGGGCGCCCGGCGCGTCGCGCCGGACCCGCAGCAACGCCCGGGCGACCAGGGCCGGCACGAGGCCGCCGCCGTGCATGGGCGGGCCGGTCAGGGCCTGCTCGGCGTCGTCGGCGGCCGCGGCCCAGTCGCACCGGGCGAGGTGCAGGCGGGCCCGGTGGCCGAGCAGGTGACGGGTGTAGCCGTCGAGGTCGCGCGCGGTCAGGAACGGGATGATCCGGTCCAGGGTCTGCTCGGCGACGGCCAGGTCGTGCCAGTCGACGGCGCTGCTGGCCAGGTTGGTCAGGGCGCGCCCGGCGTGGTCGTCGAGCCCGGCCGCGACCGCCCGCTCGTGGGCCCGCCGCAGGTCGCCCACCCCGGTCGCGTCACCCCGGTGCAGCCGGGCCGAGCCGATGTTGATCAGCGCGTGGACCTCGGTGTCGAAGTCACCCAGGCGCTGGGCCAGCTCGGTCGCGCGGGTGGCCCATGCGATCGCCGCGGCGTTCTCGTCACGCAGCATGAACAGCTGGGACAGGTTGCTGTAGGCGGCGGCCAGTTCGGGCCCGGGCGGCTGTCGCTCGAGCACCTCGACCGCCCGGAAGCCGAGCTCGCGGGCCTCGTCGGGGCGGCCGTTCCACCAGCTCAGCCGGGACACCCAGCGCAACGCGACCCCGGTCGGCACGGGCTCGTCGAGCTCGGCACGCAGGGCCAGCGCGGCCCGGCTGGCGTCGAGGGCCTCGGTCAGCCCGCCGTGATAAGCCGCGACCGAATACTCCTCGAGAAGAGCCGCCCGATCCCGTACGGGGTGATCAGCGGCCAGTGGCAGGGCCAGCGCATAGTGCGCGGCGGCCTGCCGGTACGCCCCCAGCGAGGCGGCCCGGCGGGCGGCCACCGGGGCCCAGCGCAGCACCGCCTTGGGGTCGCCGGCGTGGTGGGCGTGGTGCACGAGCGCGGCCGGGTCGACGCCGGGCTGCGCCTCGTACGCGCTCAGGATCTCGGCGTGCAGGGCCTGCCGGCGTACGGGGGAAAGGCTCTCCTCGACCGCCCGGCGCAACAGCTCGTGGCGGAACGCGACGCCGCCGCCCCGCGCGGTCAGCACACCCCGCGCGAGGCATTCGTCGACCTCGGCCAGCCGGTCGCCCAGCAGTTCGGGGCCCGCGTGCGAGGGTGCCACCGACACCAGGCAGGCGACCTCGCGGGCGTTCGCGGTGAGGGTGGCCAACCGGCTCAGAATCAGATCGCGGACGGTCGGCGGCACGCCCTCGGCCGGCGCGGCCAGCACCTCGGTGACCAGCAGCGGGTTGCCGCCGGTCGTCTCGTGGACGCCGGGCGCGTCCCGGCCGGCCCGGCGGGCGAGTTCGGCGACCGCGTCCACGGTGAGCGGCGGCAGGCTGATCCGGCGCAGCAGGCCCGGCGGCAGTCCGGCCAGGACGGCGCGCAGCCGGTGGTCGGGGCCGATCTCGTCCTCGCGATAGGTGATCAGCAGCAGGGCCCGGCACAGGGCGAGGCGCCGCCCGAGGAACGCCACCATGTCGAGTGTGGCCTCGTCGGCCCAGTGCAGATCTTCCAGGACGACCACCGGCCGAGCGGCCCGCGGCGGCCGGTCGAGCGCCTCGAGCAGCAGGTCGAACACCTCACCGCGGGGCCCCTCGGCGATCCGCTCGCGGAGCCGGCCGCCGAGCCGCCGCGCGATGTCGTGCAGCGGCCCGAGCGCACGCGGCGTCAGCAGCGGATCGCAGGCGCCCCACAGCACCTGCGCACGCGGACCGGCCGCCTCGGCGAACGCGGCCACCAACGTGGACTTGCCGGCCCCGGCCTCCCCACTGACCACGGCGACGCGTCCACCGGCGGCACTACCGGCGAGCAGGCCGTCGAGGGCACGCAGCTCGGCCGACCGCTCCAGAAGCGGAGTCACGCGCTCAGGCTAAGCAGCGGGACCGGCTCGGCATAGCGCCTATCGGACAGGCTCAGCCCAGTCGATCCGGTAGCGCAGGGTCTTCCCGGTGCCGCCGGCGAGCCGCAGGAACAGCGGCATCACGTACGGAAGCAGCGCCCGCGCGACTGGACCGGGCACCTTGGCGTGGTTGATCTTCGCGGCCTGCGCGGCGATCGCCTCCACCCGCGGGCGGCGCCGGGACTCGTACGCGCGGAAGGCTCTTTCGACCGTGGTCTCGTCGCGCAGACAGCGGGCCAGCACGATCGCGCTCTCGATGGCCAGGCTGGCGCCCTGTCCGGACGAGTTGGACGGTGCGTGCACGGCGTCGCCGGTCAGCACCATGCGCCCGCGATGCCAGCGCGGCACCGGGGGCATGATGTGCAGCGGCCCGTTGACCTGCAACTGGTCGGCGTGCGCGATCAGCTCGGCGCCGGGCGAGTCGTCACCGTAGACCTCGCGGAGCAGGGCGGGCCAGTCGTCGGTGGTGAAGCCGGCCGGGCGTGGCAGGTTGATGCCGAACATGGTGCCACCGCCGGCCGCGGGCCAGTACAGGTAGTACGCGCGCTTGCCGAAGGCGAACGTCATGGTGCCGGGCGGGGCCGGAACCTCGGCCGTCGAGTGCCCCTCGAGGCCGATCATCCCGGTGTAGCGGGGGCCGGGCGCGTTCGGGTCGATCAGCCGGCGCACGGTCGAGTGGACGCCGTCCGCCCCGATCAGAACGTCCGCGGTAGCGGTGTGGCCGTCGGCGAAGGTCGCGGTGACCTGTCCATCGCGGTCGCTCGCGGAGATCAACCGCCGGCCCGGGATCACGCCGGCCCGGTCGCGGAGGATGCGGTGCAGGTCGCTGCGCCGGATCACGTGCAGCGCCCCCGGGCCGGGGAGCTCCACCATGCGGCGGCCGATGCTCATGATCTGGCGGTCGCCACGGTGGGAGACGGCCCGGACCGCGTCGGCGGCCCCGACTATCTCGAGGGCAGCCAGGCCGTTGGGCGCGATGGCGAGCGTGCCGCCGACGTCGTCGGCCGGGGTGTCGTAGGCCTCGAAGACGGTCGCCTCTATTCCGGCCTTGCGCAGCGCGAGCGCGGCGACGGGCCCGGCGATGCCGCCGCCGATGACGACGGCCGTGCGGATGGCGGACATGGTGATTCCCTCCGGTGTCGGTGACAGGTCACCGCGGAAGGACCCGGATATCCTGTGGTTGCCGCCTATCGGGCCGGGCCGTTCCGCGGTCGTGCTCGAGGGGTTCCGCCCCGGTGGCCTGTTGCAGCAGGTCACCGGGGTTCGTGATGGCTCTTCCAGGCCTCCAGTCCGTCGAAGGTGCCGCGGGTGATCTCGTCGCGCAGCGCGCCGGTCCAGACCGCCTCGGCGGTGGCCATGGCGATGTCGTACTCGACCTCCACGAGGAACAGCCGGGGCGCGGTCTCGCGCTCCAGCTGGTCGCGAAGCTCGGCGATGCGGGCCGCCAGCGCGTCGGCGTGCTGTTGCAGCAGCACGACGGCGTCGTCCGGAGGCACGACCGAGAGCAGAGACAGGCCGGCGCGGAAGGGCTCACCCGTGGTGAGCAGCTCCCGCGTCCAGTCGAACAGCTCGGCGCGGCCCTCGTCGGTGAGGCGATAGACGGTGCGTTCAGGGCGGGCGCCCTCGCGCACGGTCTCGACCTCGGCGATGAGCTCGTGGCGGGCCAGGTTGCGCACGACCGTGTAGAGCGAGCCCCACTTGATGCCGAGGTCACGATCCTTGCCCCAGCCGCGCAGGGTGCCGGCCATCTCGTAGGGGTGCATGGGGCGATAGGCCAGCACCGAGAGCACCCCGAGCGCCAGCAGATTGCCCACACGGCGTTTCTTCACGATCAACCCCTTATTCGCGTACGAGTATACGCCCGCGAATATAAGGTTGTTGATCTCGGGAGTCGGCCATCCCTATCCCCCACCCACCACGGGGACTCGGTGGGGGACGCTACGCCTTTGTCAAGCCCGGCGTGGGTGGGCTGTGGACGACTTCAGTGGGCGCGGTAGCCGTACGGGTACAGGCCCTCGATCGTGACCGGCAAACGCCCCGAGGCCCTGGCCTGGCCGCGCAGGACGGCGGCCAGCGCGGCGACTGTCGGGGGCTGGTAGCCGTACGCGGCGACGAAGGTGGGCGCGGCCGGGAACGAGGCCAGGTCGTACGGGGTCTGCACGGCGACCACGACGATCGGCTGGCCGGTGGCCAGCAGCGCCTGCACCAGCTTGACCTGGGTCGGGTCGGCCCACACGTTGGACGTGGTGACCACGGTGACGTCGTGCTGGGTGGCGGCGGTGACGGCCTGGGCTATCACGGCCTCGGTGGGCGAGCCGGTGTAGAGGCGGGTGGCCCCGAGCGCGGCCGCCAGGTTGGTTGTGGTGCCCACGCCCCAGCCGGTGACCAGCACCTTCTGGCCTGCCCGGAGTGGGAGGGCCGCCGAGCGGAGCGTGGTGATCGAGCGGGCGGCGATCCGGTTCATCGTGTCCACTGCGGTCGGTGCGCCCACGACGGGCGGCTCAGTGACGTACGGGGAACCGGTCTTCTTGGTCTTGAGGATGCGGCGGACGGACTGGTCGATGCGGCGCTCGCTGATCTGGCCGGACTCGACGGCGTCGAGCAGGATCCGGATCGCGCCGGGCACGCTGCGCGGCATCAGCAGCTGGTCGACGCCGGCCCGCACGGCCCCGACAATCACCTGCTCGTCGGTGTAGTCCTCGAGCGCCGCGGCTTCGAGGGCGTCGGTCACCACGACGCCGTCGAAGCCCAGTTGCTCGCGCAGCAGGCCGGTGATGATCGGGCGGGACAGGCTGGCCGGGACGCCGGTCGGGTCGAGCGACGGGGCGACGATGTGGGCCGCCATGATGCTCTCGGCGCCGGCCGCGATGACCGCCCGGAACGGTGGTACGTGGGTGCGCAGGATCTGCTCGCGGGTCTCGTCGGTCACCGCGACCCCGTTGTCGGTGTTGACCGTGGTGTCGCCCAGGCCCGGGAAGTGCTTGGCCGTCGTGCCGATGCCGGCCGCCCGATAGCCCCGCTCGGCCGCGACGCCGAAGGTGGCGACATGCGCCGTACGGTCGCTGAACGCCCGCACCCCGTCGGCGGCGTTACGCGGGTTGGTGTTGACGTCGACGACCGGGGCGTGGGTGACCGTGATGCCGAGCGCGCGCAGCTCGGTGCCGCTCACCTTGGCCGCGTCATAGGCCGTACGGGGGTCGAACGTGGCACCGATGGCCATGTTGCCGGGCGAGATCGCCAGCGGCGCCCCGATCCGGTTGACCGTGCCGCCCTCCTGGTCGGTGCTGATCTGCAGCGGGATCCCGGTGTCGGCCAGCGCCGCCCGCTGCAGCCCGTTGGAGAGGGCGGCGATCTGCGGCGGGTTCGTGAGGTTGCGGCTCCACGTGAAGTAGATGACGCCGCCCAGGTGGTATTTCTCGACGGCCTGGGCGCCGGTGGTGACGCCCGCGCCGAACATGGCCTCGTTGGCCGCGGCGTCGGCGGCCGAGACCGTGGTCGCCGAGTCGCCGTAGACGTACGAGACGACCATCTGCCCGACCTTCTCGGCCAGGGTCATCCCGGCCAGGCGGTCGCGGGCCGCGGCGGTGGTCGGGATCGCGGCCATGGCCAGGACGATAACCGGAATCAGGCGTCGCTTCACGCACCCATGTGAGCGCGGCTATCGATCCTTGTCAAACCGAAGACGTCTTCGACCAGGTCAAGCGCCTTGATCCAGGGGAAGGCGGCGGTGCTGCCGGGCACCCAGCCGTCGACCGGGCCGAACAGCACCCGGACCCCCTCGGCGCGCAGCTCGTCGAGGGAGCGGCGGAACGGGCGGCGGGCGGCCAGGGGCTCGTTGACCGCGGGTACCACGACGGTGGGCACGCCGCGGCCGATGACGTCGGCCATCGAGCTCAGTGCGTACGTGTCGGCGATGCCGTTGGCCAGCTTGTTGATCGTGTTGAACGTCGCCGGGGCCACGATCATGGCGTCGGCCGGCGGGGAGATCCGGGTGCCGTCGGCGGCGAACTTGTACGTCGTGCGGATCGGCCGCCCGCTGGCCCGGGCCACCTCGGCCGGGTCGAGGAAGTCGAGGGCGTTCTTCGTCGCGGTGACGTCGACCGACCAGCCGCGTTCACAAGCCGCCCTGATCAGTTCGAGCACTCCCCCGGCGGCGCCGCCGCCGCACACGACCACCCGTAAATCGCCCATAACTCAGGATTCTCCTGGATCTTCGGGTCCCGGCGCTGACTTACCGGGAGACTGTTCTTCCTTGATGTTCGGCCTGGTGGCCGTGTTGCTCTCCTCGGCGTTCGCGTTCGGCCTGGTGATTGTGTTGTAGGAGCGGTAGGTGAGCCACAACGCGACCACCGCGGCGACCGCCGCCGCCACACTGGACAACTGGTCGGCCCGGCTCGGCCCGAGCGCGGCCACGAAGACGATCACGGTGAGCACGACCAGCACCCCGAAACCGACGGTGCGGATGCGCTGCGACGGCACGGGGCTGCCGAGCCGCTTCAGAACGAGGTTGAAACCGGTCTCGACCAGCAGCACCAGAGCGGTCACCAGGATCGGCAGCTGCCAGGCGTCGACCCCTTTCATCCCAGCTCCTTCTGGATGTCTTCGATGAAACGCTGGCTGAGCGGCTCCCCGTCGTAGAGGTAGCGGTGGGTGTGCTGGGCGAACAGCCGCGCGAACTCGGCGTAGTTCTCGTGCATGGGTCGCGGGCGGGACGCCTCCACCGCGTACCGGATGGACTGGACGTGCGGGAGGCTTTCGAGCAGGCGCTGGTCGATGTAGGCGTCGAGCACGGTGGGCGCGAAACCGTACTTGGCCAGGAGCAGTTGGGCCGTCTTGGAGGTGAGGAACCGGATCGCGGCCTCGGCGACGTCGCGGTTCTCGCTCCGGGCCGAGATCGCCAGACTCTGGCCGCCGATGATGCCGGTGGGCAGGGTGCCGACCCGGATCTCGGCCGTGTCGCGCTTGGTGCGCTCGGCCCGGTCGATCGCCGGGAAATAGACCGGCCAGTTGCGCATGTAGCGCAGCCCGGACCGCTGGAAGGTGCGGTTGGTGTCGGCCTCACCGGCTTCGGCGCCGATCCGTTTGGCCTTGATCGCGGCGGCGAGCGGGCCGAGCGCGGCGCGCCACTGGCCGAGGTTGAACGAGAGCACGCCGTCCTCGGTGAGGATCGCGTCGTCCTGGGCGAGGGCCTGCTCCAGCACGTTGATGACGAAGGCCTCGTCGGTCTGCTGGCTCACCGTCTGGAGCTGGCCGACGAACTGGCCGGGCGAGGAGGCCACCACGCCCTTGAGGGTGGGCGGCGGGTCGGCGACCGACTTGTCGGTGACCCGGCGATAGAGCATGCCGACGTCGGTGTTGAACGGGACCGCCCAGAACTCGTCGCTGCCGGGGCGCTGGGAGAGCCGGCCGACCTCGGCCATCAGCGAAAGGTCGGGCGGCAGGGCGACCGGGACGATGCGGCCCTGCGCGGCGAACCGGGGGATGTGGATGACGTCGAGGTTGAAGATGTCGGCGTCGGTGCCGAGGAACTTCTCGTACTGGTCGCGGGTGGAGCTGGGCACCGTCTCGGCGCGGATGCGGGCGTCGGGGTTGAGCTGGTTCCACATCGTCAGGAGCTGCGAGCGGCCGCCGGTGGTGTCCACACCGGTCGCCAGCACGAGTTCGACGGGCTCCTTGCGGGTCAGGACGTAGCCCGCTCCGGCCGACAGGGTTCCCACGGTGAGGGCTCCGGCGAGGAACGACCGTCGAGAGTAGAGCTCCGTCATCCACACCTCCGTTCGCTTACGTACGGTACTCGCTTGATCGCCTCCACGTGACCCCGGTCACTCCCCGCCCACGGGACTTTGGTCCTTCCAGGTCGGGATCGACGGCCCGGGTGCGGCGCCTTCATCCAGAGGAATCTCAGAGGCGAGAGATAACGATGAAGGAGGCAGAGATGACCACCATCCGCCGGAACGCCGTGGCCCACCTCGAGACGGTCGAGGCTCCCGGCGCCATGCTCACCAAGACTGCCGCGAAGGCCCTCGCGGTCACCCGGATCTCGCTCGGATTCGTCTTCCTCTGGGCGTTCCTCGACAAGACCTTCGGTCTTGGCTGGTCCACCCCGTGGGAGCGGGCCTGGATCAACGGCGGCTCGCCGACCAAGGGCTTCCTCAGCAGCGTCGAAGTCGGCCCGTTCCAGGGCTTCTTCCACTCCATCGCCGGCGACGCCTGGGCCAACTGGGCGTTCATGCTGGGCATGCTCGGCATCGGCATCGCCCTCATCGCCGGGATCGGCCTGCGGGTGGCCGCCGTCTCCGCCACCGCCGTCATGGCCATGATGTGGGCCGCCGAATGGCCCCTGGCCAGCGGCTCGAGCAACCCGGTGGTCGACTACCACTTCATCTACGCGGTCGCCGCGATCGCGCTCGCCCTCACCTACGCGGGACACACCTGGGGCCTCGGCCGCTGGTGGACCAAGCTCCCGCTCGTCCAGAAGAACCGCTGGCTCATCTGAACGGTTCCGACACGGCCGCCCTTCGGGGCGGCCGTCCCTGCGTGTAGGGACTTTCGGCCCTGATCGGCCCCCTCCCCCGATGACGAGACTCGGGGTGAAATCACTGAAAGGAACCGCCCGTGGACGCGCTCGACCTGGCCCGATGGCAGTTCGGCATCACCACCGTCTACCACTTCCTCTTCGTCCCGATCACGATCGGGATGTCGGTGCTGGTCGCCGTGCTCCAGACGGCCTGGGTGCGCACCGGCAAGGAGCACTACCTGCGCGCCACCAAGTTCTGGGGCAAGCTCTTCCTGATCAACTTCGCGATGGGTGTGGTCACCGGCATCGTGCAGGAGTTCCAGTTCGGCATGAACTGGAGCGACTACTCCCGCTTCGTCGGCGATGTCTTCGGAGCCCCGCTCGCGATCGAAGGCCTGCTCGCGTTCTTCCTGGAGTCGACGTTCCTCGGCCTGTGGATCTTCGGCTGGGACCGGCTGCCCAAGCGGTTGCACCTGATGACGATCTGGCTGGCCGCGATCGGCACGCTGCTCTCGGCGTACTTCATCCTCGCCGCCAACTCGTGGATGCAGCACCCGGTCGGCTACGAGCTCAACCCCGACACCGGCCGGGCCGAGCTGACCAGCATCTGGGCCGTCATGACCAACTCGACCACCCTGGTCACCTTCCCGCACACGATCACGGCCTGCTTCGTGACCGGCGGCGCGGTGCTGGTGGCGATCAGCGCCTGGCACCTCAAGCGGCGCAACCAGGTCGACGTGTTCCGGCCCAGCCTCAAACTCGGCGCGTGGGTGGTGCTGATCGCCGGCATCGGCGTGCTCATCACCGGCGACCAGCAGGCCCGCATCATGACCGAGCAGCAGCCGATGAAGATGGCCGCCGCCGAAGCCCTGTACTCCGACGCCCAACCGGCCAGCTTCTCGATCTTCACCATCGGGTCGCTCGACGGCAGCGAGGAGCTGTACAGCGTCCGCATCCCGTCGCTCCTGTCGTTCCTGGCCACCGGCGACTTCGACGGCGCGGTCGAGGGGATCGACAACCTGCAGAGTTCGTACGAATCCACGTACGGCCCGGGTGACTACAAGCCCTCGATCCCGGTCACGTACTGGTCGTTCCGCTTCATGATCGGTTTTGGCGGGCTGGCCATGCTGGTCGCGCTGGCCGCGCTCTGGTTCACGCGGGGCGGGCGTACGCCTCGGAACCGCTGGTTGTGGCTGGCGGCGATCAGCTCGATCGGGATGCCCCTGGCCGCCAACTCGTTCGGCTGGATCTTCACCGAGATGGGGCGGCAGCCGTGGACGGTGTTCGGGCTGTTCAAGACCGCGGACAGTGTCTCTCCGTCGGTGAGCGCCGGTGAGGCCGCTACTTCACTGATCGTGCTGACGCTTCTGTACGGGGTTCTGGCCGTCGTCGAGGTCGGGCTTTTCGTGAAGTACGCCCGGGCCGGCGCGCCCCCGATCGCCCCCGAATCGGATGAAGAAGACCGCCCTCTCGCCTTCGCCTACTGAGCCCGAGGAATCATGGAACTCACCACTGTCTGGTTCGCGCTGATCGCCGTCCTGTGGGCCGGGTATTTCCTGCTCGAGGGCTTCGACTTCGGCGTCGGCGTCCTGCTGCCGGTGCTCGGCCGCGACAACCGCGAACGCCGCCTGCTCATCAACACCATCGGCCCGGTCTGGGACGGCAACGAGGTATGGCTGATCGTGGCCGGCGGCGCCACCTTCGCCGCGTTCCCCGAGTGGTACGCGACCCTGTTCTCCGGGTTCTTCCTGCCGCTGCTGCTCATCCTGGTCGCCTTGATCATCCGTGGGGTCGCGTTCGAGTATCGCGGCAAGCGCGACGACGATCGCTGGCGCCGCCGCTGGGACTGGTGCATCGTCGCCGGCAGCGCCGTTCCCGCGGTCCTGTGGGGTGTCGCGTTCGGCAACATCGTGCGCGGGGTGCCGCTCGACGCGTCGCACGAGTACGTGGGCGGTTTCTTCAACCTGCTCAACCCGTACGCGCTGCTCGGGGGTCTGACCACGCTGACGCTGTTCACCCTGCACGGCGCGGTGTTCCTGGCCCTCAAGACGGACGGCGAGATGCGTTCCCGGGCCGGTCGCCTGGCCGCTGCTCTGTCGTGGCCGGCTCTCGTGGTGGCCGCCGCCTTTCTGCTCTGGACCTCGGTGGCGTACTTCGATCCCTCCGGCCTGATCATCTTCGCGGCGGCGGCGCTGTCCCTGATCGGCGCGGCGGTGGCGGCCCGCTTCCGGCGTGAGGGCTGGGCCTTCATCGGGACCGGCCTCACGCTGGTGCTGGCCGTGGCCGGGCTGTTCGTCACGCTCTTCCCGAACGTGATGCCCGCCCTCGACCCGGCCAACAGCCTGACCGTGGACAACGCGTCCTCCACCCCGTACACGCTGACCGTGATGACCTGGGTCGCCGTCGCGTTCACGCCGATCGTGCTGGCATATCAGGGCTGGACGTACTGGGTGTTCCGCAAGCGCCTGACGGTCGAACGGATCCCTTCGTGAAGCCGCTCGACCCCCGCCTTCTGCGCTACGCCCGCAGCGCACGCGTCTACCTCGCGGTGACGGTCGCTCTGGGCGTGGCGCAGGCCGCGCTGATCGTGGCGATGGCAACCCTCCTCGCGTACGGGATCACCGCGGTCTTCCTGGACGGCGCGGACCTCGCGGATCTCGGGCCGGCGCTGACCGCCCTGATCGCCGTCGTCGCCGGACGCGGCCTGATCGCGTGGGCGCAGGAGGCGGCGGCCGTGCGTTCGGCGGCCGGGGTGAAAAGCGAACTGCGCGGCCGCCTGCTGACCCACCTGGCCGCGCAGGGCCCCTCGGGCGGCACCGGCGCCTCGGTGGCCCTGGTCGTGCGCGGGCTCGACGCGCTCGACTCGTACTTCGCCCGCTACCTGCCGCAGCTGATCCTGGCCGCGTTGGTGCCGTTCGTCGTGCTGGCCCGCATCTTCCCGGCCGACCTGGTCGCCACCCTGACCATCGCCCTGACCCTGCCGCTGATCCCGGTGTTCATGGCGCTGGTGGGCCTGAAGACCGAGGCCGACAACCGCCGTCAGTTCCGGCTGCTGGCCCGCCTGTCCCACCACTTCCTCGACGTGATCGCCGGCCTGCCCACACTGAAGCTGTTCGGCCGCGCCGCGTCGACGGCGTCGTCGATCCGCCGCATCAGCGACGAACAGCGCCGCGTCACCATGCGGACGTTGCGGATCGCCTTCCTGTCCTCGCTGGTGCTGGAGTTGCTGGCCACGCTGTCGGTGGCGCTGGTCGCCGTGGGCATCGGCCTGCGCCTGGTCGGCGGCGAACTGGACCTCCGTACGGCGTTGCTGGTGCTGATCCTGGCCCCCGAGGCGTACCTGCCGTTGCGCCAGGTGGGTGCCCACTACCACGCCAGCGCCGAAGGATTGGCGGCCGCTTCCGAGGCGTTCGCCTTGCTGGAGAAGCCGCTCCCCGCCGCCGGTTCGCTTCCACCGCCGCCGTTCCCGGCCCCGATCTCGTTCGAAGACGTGGTCGTGCCGTTCCGTTCGTCCTCGCTCTCCCTGACCGCGACCGTGATGCCGGGCGAGATCGTCGCGCTGACCGGCCCGAGCGGCTGCGGCAAGTCCACGGTGCTCAACCTGGTGCTGGGTTTCGTACGTCCGTCGACGGGCCGCGTGGCCGTGGACGGCATCGACCTGTCCACCGTGGATCTGGCTGCCTGGCGGGCGCAGATCGCGTGGGTACCGCAGCGGCCGCATCTGTTCGCCGGGACCATTCACGAGAACATCGCCCTGGGCAGCTCCGCAACGGCCGTTGCCGTGGCCGCGGCCGCCGCTGCGGCGGGGGCTTCCGGATTCATCGAGGAGTTGCCCGACGGCTATGCCACACGGCTCGGGGACAACGGGGTGGGTCTTTCGGCGGGGCAACGTCAGCGGATCGCGTTGGCGCGGGCTTTCCTCCGTGACGCGCCGTTGATTCTGCTGGACGAGCCGACCGCGAATCTGGACCGGGAGACCGCGGCTTCGGTCATGGCGGCGATCCGCCGTTTGGCCGTGGGCCGGACCGTTCTGATCGCCGCCCATCGCCCCGAGTTGATCGCGTTGGCCGACCGCATTGTGCACGTTTCCGGGGCCCCCTCCCCCTCCCCCACCAACCAGCTCGAGGCCGCAGCAGCGCTCATTGCCGGAGGCGCAAAATGACCAGCTGGCAGCAACTGCTCCGGTCGGCCGCCCGTCCCGCGGCGGGTGGCATCGCCGTCGCTGTGCTCGCCGGTGTCGGGGCGGCCGGCGCCGGTGTCGGCCTCATGGCCACCTCGGCCTGGCTCATCTCACGCGCGGCCCTCCACCCGCCCGTGCTGCACCTGATGGTCGCCATCGTGGCCGTGCGCGCGTTCGGCATCGGGCGCGGCGTGTTGCGCTACGCCGAACGGCTCGCCGCCCATGACGCCGCCTTCCGGGCCCTCGGCCGTCTGCGCGTACGGCTCTTCGCCCACCTGGAACGCATCGCCCCGGCCGGGCTCGCCGGGTTCCGCCAGGCCGACCTGACCCAGCGCCTCGCCGGCGACGTCGACGCCGTGCTCGACATGCTCACCCGGGTGCTGCTGCCCGCCGCCGTGGCCGCGATCGTCGGCCTGGCGTCGGTGCTGCTCATCGGCTCGCTGTCGGTGACCGCCGGCGCCGCTCTGGCCGCCGGGATCCTGCTCGTCGGGGTGGGCGTGCCGTGGATGCAGCGTTCGGCGGCCCGCCGCAGCGACGGCCGGCTGGCACCGCTGCGCGGCGAACTCGCCACCGGAACCGTCGACCTGTTGCAGGGGCTTCCCGACCTTCTCGCGTACGGGGCGGACCGGGCACAACTGGCTCGTCTGGCCGATGTGGACGCCCGGTTGCGGCGGGCCGGCGAACGTTCCGCGGCGGCGGCCGGGGTGTCGGCGGCTGTCACGGCGGTCACCACCGGTCTCTGCGTTGTCGTGGGGCTGGCGGCGGGGGCGGTGGCTGTCCGTTCCGGGTCCCTGAGCGGCGAACTTCTGGCGGTCATCGTGCTGACTCCTCTCGCGGTCTTCGAAACGGTGGGGACGGTGCCGGTGGCGGCGCAGCGCTATGCCGAGGCTCGGGCGGCGCTGCGTCGTCTGGCTGAGGTGTTCTCGGTGTCTCCGGGTGCCGAACACTCCACCACATCCGCGGGTTCGGCGACTTCGGTTATCCACAGGCAGGCCCGGCTGTGGACAACCGACGACCCGCCGACGGCCGGGGGTAGGGTGCCGGGTATCCCCGGGTGGGAGGGGGCTGGGGATGGCCGTACACCGACAAAAGCCTCCTATGCGGACAAATGCCTCCTGAGGGTCGAAAAAGTCAGCGCGGCGTGGCCGGGGGGCGGGCCTGACGTCGTACGGGAACTCGATCTTGATCTGGAACCTGGGGCGCGGGTGGCGTTGACCGGGCCCAGCGGGTCGGGGAAGACGACCGTCGCGTCGTTGCTGGTGCGGTTTCTTGATCCGACGGCGGGGCGGATCACGCTGAACGGGGTCGATCTGCGGGACATCGCGCCGGACGAGGTGCGGCGGGTGGTCGGCTATCTGCCGGAAGACGCGTACCTGTTCGACACCACGATCGCCGGAAACCTGCGGCTGGCGCGGGAGGACGCGAGCGACGACGAACTGCGAGCCGCGCTCGGGCAGGCCCGGCTGCTGGACTGGGTCGCCTCGCTGCCGCAGGGGCTGGAAACCCTGGTCGGGGAGCACGGGATGGCGATCTCGGGCGGGCAGCGGCGGCGGCTGGCGCTGGCGCGGGCTCTGCTGGCCGGCTTCCCGATCCTGATTCTGGACGAGCCGACCGAGCATCTGGACGACGAGACGGCGGTGGCGCTGACCCGGGATCTGCTGGCGGCGGCGGGCGACCGGGCGGTCCTTCTGATCACCCACCGTACGGGTATCGCGTCCGAAGTGGACCGGGTGATCTCGCTGTCGTCGCAGGTGAAGGAGTTTTGTCGTACCCCCGCGGCATGATTCCGCGCATGGACAGCTGGCTCTCCCTGATTCCCGGTCCGCGCCCGGAGACGCGCGATGTCACGCCGACCGTGGTCACGGAGGTGGAGAGTGAGGAGTGGGACGGTGCGCGGCAGCGGCTGATCTCCAAACAGTGGCATCGCTACGCCGCCGACATCAGCGGCCCGGTCTATCTGCGCGATCCGGAGATCTACGAGGTCGCGGCGGCGCCGACGCCGTGGACGGAAGACGATCTGGCCTGGGCGCTGCATGTGAGCCGCGAGTCCACGACCAAGTATGACGGGCGGGTCTTCCACCTGCCGGTCATCATCGCGTCGCAGCTGTCCGTCGAGCAGCTGGCGCCGTTCGAGCCGGTGCTGCGGGCGGTGCTGGCCGACGTCTCCGAGCGGTGGGGCATGCCGACTGACATCCGCCGTCCGCTGGCCGCGCGTTACGGCGAGGTGCTGGCCCGGCTCGGCGGCGGGTTGCCGGCCCATCTGCTGCCCGAGCGCGACGGGTTCGGGGTGACCACGCGGCGGCGGCTGGGCGGGCTCGCGGCCGATCCGGCGGTGATCGCGGCGTTGGAATTCGCGGACACGCTGGCGAAACCGGCGCCGACGAAGACGTGGCTGCGCCAGGCCGAGCAGCTGGTCGCGGCCTCACCGGCGGTGCCGTCGGCGGTCACGACCGTGCTCGCCACCTTCACCGAGGAGGCCGGCCCGCTCGACGACTTCCACGACCAGCTGCTGCGGGGCCTGGTCTGGATGGCCGCGGCCGATCCGGGTGACGAGGCGACAGCGCTGATCGCGCGGGTCGCACAGGTGGCCGGTGAACCGTACGGGCGCGGGGCTTACGCGCGGGCGTCCCGCACGGCGGCCTCGGCAGTCGAGGCGGTGGCCGACCGGCCGGGTGACGCGCCGGCGGCGGCCCTGGCGCGGCTCGCGGTGACCTGCCGCAGCAAGCCGTTGCGGGTGCGGGTGCGTGACGCGCTCGACCGGCTCGGGGCGGCCCGCGGGTGGGCGCCGGGCGAGGCTCTGGAACTCACCGTCGAGACCCACGACATCGATCGGCACGGCGACGCGGTCGAGATCGTGGGTGACAAGGCGAAGGCCCTTTCCCGCACGGGCGAGGCGAAGACCCTCGTGAAGGCGCTCAACAAGACGCTGGGGCTCGAGCGCGCCCGGCTGGAAGATCTGCTGGCCCACGACCGTACGTGGAAATGGGAGACCTGGGTGGAACGCTATGCGCGACACCCGATCACCGGCACGGTGGCGCGGCGACTGCTGTGGCAGGTGTCAGCCGACGGCCGGGAGTGGACGACCGGGCTGCCCGAGGCCGCCGGCGACGAGTGGCGGGTCGGCGGCGCGGGCGGGGCCGGGTGGGTCGTGCGGCTGTGGCATCCGGTGCTGGCCGACGCGGCCGAGGTGGCGGCCTGGCGTGACACGATCACCACGGCCGGGATCCGGCAGCCGTTCAAGCAGGCGTTCCGCGAGGTCTACCGACTGACGCCGGCCGAGGAGCAGACCCGGGCCTATTCCAACCGGTTCGCGGGGCACATTCTGCGCTACCGGCAGGCCAACGCGCTGATGCGGGTGCGGAACTGGTCGGCGTCCTACCTCGGCACGTGGGACGGCGGCTATCACAGCGAGGCGGTTCGGGAGCTCGCGGCCGGCACGTGGCAGGCGTCGTTCCGGCACGAGATCGCGGGCGAGGTGGAGGCCCCCAGCTACACAGTGGAGCACTGCTCGACCGACCAGGTGCGGTTCGCCGTGCGTGCGGGCCGGCGGTGGGAGCCGGTGCCGGTCACCGACGTTCCGGCGCGGGTGCTCAGCGAGGCGATGCGTGACGTCGACCTGTTCGTCGGGGTGACGTCGATCGCGGCCGACGACACGTGGGCCGACCGGGGTGAGCATCCGTTCGGCATGTACTGGCAGACGGCCGGGTTCGGGGCGCTGACCGGCAGTGCCGAGGTGCGGCGGGATGTGCTGGCGCGGTTGCTGCCACGGCTTGCGATCGGCTCGAAGTGCGAGCTGACCGACCGGTTCCTGCGGGTCCGGGGCAGCCGCGCCACCTACAAGATCCATCTCGGGTCGGGCAACATCCTCATGGAGCCGAACGACGCCTACCTGTGCATCGTGCCCGCCGGACGATCGGCGCGGGTGAGCCTGCCGTTCGACGACGACGAGCGGTTGAGCCTGATCCTGTCGAAGGCGTTCCTGCTGGCGGCCGACGAGAAAATCACCGACGCAACGATCCTGCGCCAGCTCCCGCGGCCGGCGTAGGTCACCGGGGACGCGGCAGCAGTCGGTGTTGGCCGCGCACGGCGAGCGGGCCGCGCGGTGAACGGACGCAGCGCGGCGAGCGAGGGTGGCGCGGAGAACGGGGCGGCGCGTGGAACAGGGCGGCGCGCGGAACAGGGCGACGCACGGAACAGGGGCCGCGCGGAACAGGGGCCGCGCGGAGAACGGGGCGCGGCGCGGATGGCGGTTCGGGGTGAGTGGGAGTGGGAGGCGGTAGGGCATGGCTGAGGCGCTGATGCGAGACGAGACCATGAGCGGGCGCGAGATCGACTCGTGGCTGCTGCCGGGGTTGCCTGATCGGATCACGGCGCGGGAACTGGTCCGGCTGCGGGTGCGGGAAGAGGTGGCCCGGTTCAACGCCACGGGCGGGGATGTGTTCCGGGGACTGGTCCGGCCGGCGGCCGCGACCGAGACACCGCAGGGGTTCAAGCTTCCGGGCCGCGAACGCGTGGACTGGGAAGCGCAGGCGGATGCGGCATGTGAGGCGTTCGGGCGCAACGGTTTCGTGATGCTGACCCGCGACCGGCAGATCGACAGCCTCGACGAGCTGATCGACCTGCGCGACGACAACGAGGTCTCGTTCATCCGGCTGGTCCCCCTGGTCGGCGGATGACCGGCAGGGGTTCTTGGGCGCAACCATTCACGCAGGTCGCCGCGGCTCGGTGAGCGTTCTGGACGCGCCAGCGGCCAGCTCGCCGGGCCGTGGCCCTCGGCGTGAGCAGCGGTCCGTACCCACCACCCCGCTACGACATCGATCTTCTGACTGATCCAGCCGTCGCCGAGCTCGGTCTGCAGGTGCAGATCGGCCACGCCTTCGTCCCGATGGATGCCTCGACCAACGGTGGAGGACTTTTCGCAGTTGCCGCAAACGTATGTACGCAAACGTATGCGGTACCGGTACGGTCCCGATAACCCGGCCGTCGGAGACGAACGGATGCGACGCCCGAGCGGCCGGGACAACTCGACAGGAGGCACCAGGGATGAGGACCCGCCAGCGGTTGTCCCTCCTGACGGTCGCGGCCATGATCGGGGTCGCGGGCTGCTCCCAGGAGGCTGAGTCACCGGAATCCACCGCCGGCCAGAACGTGGCGGCCACGACGAGCTGCGCGAGCAGCGGCGAGCTCACCATGTGGGAGCGCTCGGGTGGCAACAAAGAGATGGTGGACATGCTGGTCGCGGCATGGAACGCCAAGAACCCGGACTGCCCGGTCAAGCTGACCTACATCCCGCACACCGAGATGGTCGGCAAGATCGCCCAGGGCATCGCCTCGGGGCAGGTGCCCGATCTGATGGGCATGGACCTGATCTATGCGCCGCAGTTCGAGAAGGCGGGCCAGCTGGTCGACCTCACCGACCGGCTCAACGGCTGGTCCGAACTGAGCACGGCCAGCAAGGGACACATGACGGTCGCGACCTTCGAGGAACGGCTGTACGGGGTTCCGCTCTATGCCGACGTGTCGGCGCTGTTCTACAACAAGGATCTGTTCCAGCGGGCCGGTCTCGACCCGGACAAGCCGCCGGCCAGCCTGCCCGAGCTCCGCACGTACGCCGACAAGATCACTGCGCTGGGCGGCGACGTCAAGGGCTACTACCTGCCCGGCAACTGCGCGGGCTGCAACATCTTCACGGTCGGCCCGCTGATGTGGGCGTCCGGCGCCAAGATCGAGGCGGCCGGGCCGGGCGACGAGCCGCTCGTGGGTGACGGCGTCAAACAGGTGCTGCAGTTCGAGCGGGACATGGTCAAGGCCGGCAACGTGCACAACGGCGACCGCACCGAGAACGGCGAGACGTTCCACCTGCAGTTCGGCTCGGGCAAGGTCGGCATGATGGGCACCGGCAACTTCAACATCACCCTGGCCCGTCAGCAGAACCCGTCGATGAAGTTCGGCATCGCCCTGCTGCCCGGCATGACCGCGGGCTCCAGCGCCTCGTTCATCGGCGGTGACCTCGTCGTGGTCCCCAAGGGCAGCAAGCGGGTCGCCGACGCCGTCAACTTCATGAAGTTCCTGCTCTCCGACGACGTGCAGGTCGAGGTGTACGCGAAGGCGCTCAACCTGACGACCCGCAGCGACATGGTCGACAACAAGTACTTCCAGGCCGAACCGCTGGTGCAGGACGTGGCCAAGGCGCTGACCGTCGGCCGCACGCCGTACACGCTGACGTTCTTCGAGCAGATCAACTCGCCGCAGGGCCCGTGGCTCAAGATGCTGCAACGGGCCTACTACACCGACGACAACCTCGACACGGTCATCGCCGACGCCAAGACAGCGATGAAGGACATAGCCGCCAAGTCCTAGGGGAGCCGTCATGCGCAACCGGTGGGTGGGTCTGGCCTATGTGGCGCCGGCGCTGGCGTTCGTGCTCGTCTTCACGGTCTATCCGCTGGGCCGGATGATCTGGATGTCGCTGCACCAGTGGTCGCTGATCAGCGCGCCGCGCTGGATCGGGCTGGACAACTACCGGCAGGCGTTCGCGGACCGGCAGTTCTGGGTGTCGTTCCTGTTCACGCTGAAATACACGCTGCTCGTCACCCCGGTGCTGATCGTCGGCGGCTATCTGCTGGCCCTGCTGACCGCGCCCGCCTCCCGGATGCGCGCGGTCACCCGTACGGTGGTGTTCGCCCCGGTCGTCATCGGCCTCGGCGTGTCGAGCCTGCTCTGGTACTGGCTGTTCAGCACCGACTTCGGCGTGGTCAACCGGATCCTGCTCGATCTCGGCGTCGTCGACCACCCGGTGCTGTGGCTGGGGGTGGACGCGGACACGTCGAACTTCGCGATCAGCGCCTCGGTGGTCTGGAAGGTCATCGGCTTCGGGATGATCCTGTTCGTCGGCGCCATCCAGGCCGTGCCGTCCGAGATCACCGAGGCCAGCCTGGTCGACGGCGCCGGCTACTGGCAGCGGGTCAGTCGGGTGTTGCTGCCGCTGACCATGCGGACGGTCCTGCTGGTCACCCTGATCAGCGTGATCGGCTCGCTGCTGGCGTTCGACCAGTTCTACATCATGACCGCCGGCCAGCCGCAGAACGAGACCGCGACCTCGGTGTTCTTCGTCTATCTGAACTCGTTCCCCTATCTCAAGCTCGGCTACGGCGCCGCCCTGTCGCTGGTGCTGGCCGTGACCATCCTGGCCTTCACCGTCGTGCAGCTGGTGCTGACCCGGCGGAGCGAATCGTGAAGAAACTCGTCGCCGCCGCCTGCGTCGCCATCTGCACGGTCATGCTGCTGCCGCTGCTCTACTCGGTGCTGGCCTCGGTCAAACCCACCGCCGAGGCGGCCGCCACCCCACCCACGTACGTGCCGCATGGTCTGAGCCTCGACAGCTACCGCCGGCTCTGGGACTACCAGGAGGGCCTGCTCACCTATCTGGGCAACAGCGCCGGCACCGCGCTCCTGACGATCGTCCTCACGTTGCTGCTCACGGTCCCCGCCGCGTACGGGCTGGCCCGTTTCCGCCTGCCCTTCAAGGAACTCGTCTTCGTCGTGCTCCTGCTGTCGCTGATCGTTCCCTACCAGGCGTTGCTGACCCCGATGTTCCTGATGTTCGCCAAGGTCGGCCTGACCAACTCGCTGGTCGGGCTGGCCGTCCTGCACACCACGATCCAGTTGCCGTTCAGCCTCTACGTGCTGCGCAACAGCTTCGCCGCCGTGCCCCGCGAACTCGAGGAGGCCGCGGTCATGGACGGCGCGGCCTCCCTGCAGACCCTGTGGCGGATCTTCATTCCGCCCACCGTGCCGGCGATCGTCACCGTCACCCTGTTCGCGTTCATCACGTCGTGGAACGAGTTCCTGGGCGCGCTGGTGATGATGAGCTCGAGCGAGAAGTTCACGCTGCCGGTGATCCTGGCGACGGCCCGCACCGAGACCAGCCTCGGCGGCACCGACTGGGGCATGCTCCAGGCCGGCGTCACCATCTCGATCGTCCCCTGCGTCCTGGTCTATCTGCTGCTGCAGCGCTACTACATGGCCGGCCTGATGAGCGGAGCCGTGAAATGACCCGATTCTGTTCGTTTGACGTCCGCCAGGTCTCGATCACCGACGGGTTCTGGGCCGAGCGCCTCCGGATCAACCGCGAAAGTTCCCTCCCGTACGGGCTGGAGCAGCTCCGTGAGGCCGGAAACCTCGACAATTTGCGGCTCGCGGCCGGCGCCCCGGGCACGTACCGGCCCGCCGATCCCCTGCCGTTCCTCGACTCCGACGTCTACAAGTGGCTCGAGGCGGCCGGTTGGGAACTCGGCCGGCGCGGTGACCCCGGTCTGGCCGCGGCTGCCGACGAGGTGATCGCCCTGGTCGCCGCCGCCCAGCGCCCCGACGGCTATCTGAACAGCTACGTCCAGGTCGTCGGCGGCAACGGGCCCTACCGGGATCTGTCGTGGGGGCACGAGCTCTACTGCCTGGGCCATTTGATCCAGGCGGCGGTCGCCTGGCGGCGTGCGCTCGGTGACGACCGGCTGCTCACGGTGGCGCTGCGGGCGGTCGCCCACGTGCCCGAGAAGCTGGTCGACGGCCATCCCGGAATCGAAATGGCCCTGGTCGAACTGGGACGGGTGACCGGCGACCGGCGGCACGCCGAGAGGGCCGCCAGCATGATCGAGCTGCGTGGCCGGGGCATCTTGCCGGGTGCGGACCGGTTCGGCGCGGCCTACTGGCAGGACCACGAACCGGTCCGTGACGCCGCCGAGGTCGCGGGGCACGCCGTGAGGCAGCTCTATCTGGACTGCGGTGCGGTGGACGTGGCGGTCGAACTCGGCGACGACCGGTTGCTGGCCGCGGTGCGCCGCCGCTGGGACGACATGACCCGCACCCGCACCTACCTGACCGGCGGGCTGGGCAGCCGGCACCGCGACGAGGCGTTCGGCGATCCGTACGAGCTGCCGCCCGACCGTGCGTACGCGGAAACCTGTGCCGCCATCGCGAGCGTCATGCTGGCCTGGCGGCTGCTGCTGGCCACCGGCGATCCCGGGTACGCCGACGCGATCGAGCGGGCCATGTTCAACGGGGTGCTCGGCGGGTTGTCCCTGACCGGAACCCGGTTCTTCTACACAAACCCGCTGCAGCGCCGCACCCACCGCGCCCCGGGCGACGACGGGCTACGGCAACCCTGGTACCGGTGCGCGTGCTGCCCGCCCAACCTGATGCGCCTGCTCAGTTCGTGGCCGCAATACCTGGCGACGTACGACGTCAGCGGTGTCCAACTGCACCAGTACGCGTCGGCCGACATCGCCTCGGGCCCGATCCAGCTGCGGGTCCGAACCGGCTACCCGTGGGACGGCCGTGTCACCGTGACCGTCGCCGCGACGCCGCCGGAACCGTGGACCCTGTCGTTGCGGGTGCCCCGCTGGTCTCGGGCGGCGACCCTGACCGGCCCCGACGGCACTTCGGCGGTCGGTCCCGGCGTGGTCAAACGGCACCGGCGGTGGCGGGCGGGTGATGTGGCCGAGCTGCGTCTCGACCTGCCGGCCCGGGTGACCGCGCCGGATCCCCGGATCGACGCCGTACGGGGGTGCGTCGCGCTGGAACGGGGTCCGCTCGTGTACTGCCTCGAATCGGCCGACGCCCCCGCCCGTACGGAGATCGAGGAGTTGACGTTCGACGCCGGCCGCGCGCCGGAACTGGTGCCCCGGCCCGACATCGCCGAGTCGATGGTCGGGGTCAGCGTGCCGGTGGCCGGGCACGGGACGGCGGGCGCGATCCCCTACTTCGCGTGGGCCAACCGCACCCCCGGCGGCATGCGGGTCTGGATCCCGCGCTGATCCCTGACGACCCGGCGGCGCGGGTTTGGATTCCGCGCTGATCCTCGGGCGGCGGGCCGTTCAGTCTGGGGGCGCCGTCGAGTCGCGGACGATCAACGGCAGCTCGTACGTGGTCACGCCCGGCTCGCGGGCCCGCTCGGGATCGCGGGTCAGCGCGACCGCCTCGGCGACGCCGTGCCCGACGATCTCGCCGACCGGCATGCGCAGCGTGGTCAGCGCGGGCACGGTGTGCGAGGCGATGAGGATGTCGTCGAAGCCGACCACCGACAGCCGCCCCGGCACCGGAATGCCGAGACCGTGCGCCGCGTGCAACGCCCCCACCCCGACCAGGTCGGTCGACGCGGCCACCGCGGTCGGCGGTTCGGGCAACCGCATCAGCGCGGCCAGCGCCGACTCCCCGCCGTCGAGGGTGGACGGGCAGCGACGCAGATAACCGTCGGGCACACCGCCGAACCGTTCGCGCATGAAGTCGGCGTACGCGTCCTCACGGATCCGGTATTCGTTGGGCAGGTCCGCGCTGAGAAACCCGATCCGCCGGTGCCCCAGCGCCGCCAGATGCTCGAGACCGGCCCGTACGCCGGCCTGGTCGTCGGGGTTGACCGTGGGGAACTCGAGCGGACTCGTCCCCTGCCACAGCCCCACCACCGGCACCAGCGAGCGCCGCAGGTCGGCCATCAGCTCCGGATAGCCCTGCATGTCACCGAGCAGAACAATGGCGTCGGTGTGGCGCGTCTCCAGAACGGTGGTGAGCGGAACCCCTTCGTCGAGCCGCCCGTGAACGTGCCCGAGAACCACGTTGTAGCCGTGCGCCATCGACTCGACCACCAGGGCCTCGATGACCCCGGCATAGAACACGTCACTGAAGTCGCGGACCACCGCCCCGATCAGGTTGGTGGACGCACCGCGCAGCCCCCGCGCCAGCGGATTGGGCCGATAGCCGAGCTCCCGCGCGGCCTGCAGAACACGCTCCCGCGTCCCCGCCGCGATCGGCACCCGGGTCGGCGCGTTGTTGAGCACCCGCGACACGGTGCTCTGCGCAACCCCAGAAGCCGCGGCGATGTCTTTCATCGTGGGCGTCAACCGCCGGGAAGGTGACATCGAGCCGGAGCGTAACACCACCGCATCCCCATGCCCGCATACGATTCCACCAGCTTAGGGACTCCCCGCGCCGAACCTAGGCGACCACCCGCACCTGGTCCGCTGTCAACGGAACCTGCGCGATCGTGCGGCCGTCGTCATCGGTGAACTCGACCTCATAGGCGACCCGTGGCCGGTCGAAGATGTGGACCACCGCACCGACCGCGCCCGCTTCCAGCCCTTCGGAAGGCAGGTCGACCAGCAGTCGGACGGTGTCGTACAGCTCCACGTCGTCACTCCTTCGGAAATGAGATGGTCACCAGCCGGGGCGTGGTCGATCCGACGTCCACGATCCAGGCCGTGCGGACGATGATCGTGCCCCGCGGCCCGGTCAGGGGCACGTTGACGCCCCACCTCTGACCGTACTCATCGGGCTTCGCGAGGATCGGCGTGCCCTGGGCGATACCGTCGCGGATCTGCTGTTCGACCAGGGCGGCGTCACCAGGTTCGAGTCCGGTGGCGCTGTGAATGACCCGGTACTTGTTCTTGCCGACGGGATGGTCGGGATTCATCGCGTACGCCGTGATCTTGTTCGAGTCGATCTCGGCGTCGCGGAAGTCCGGCGGCGCGGGGACCGCAACCGGCGCGCCGCCCTCCCCCGCACCCGCTGTCGGGTCCGCTCGCGCGGTGCGGAACTTCTCGTCGACGCGGTCGTGCGCCGCATCCACGTTGCCGGGGGTGATCGGCGGCGGCCGGTCGCCGCGACGGCGATCGTGGGAACTCGGATCGCCATCGCCGCGCGGGGACCGCGGCCGGCCGGTCACGCCGCTACCCCGTCAGCTGCACCAACCACACGGCCAAGGTAACAACTGGTGTCGATGCCGACGACACATCGTGAGGGCGGCGGTCAACGGCCGGGTGAGAGGCGGGTTCGCAGGTCTACCTTCAGGATCTTGCCTACCTTGGAGCGTGGCAGGTCGTCCCAGATCTCTATCTGCTTGGGGGTCTTCACGCTTCCCAGGCGTTCCTTCACGAAGGCGGCTATCTCGGCCTTGTCGGCGGTCGCGCCGGCTCGCAGTTGCAGGACCGCGGTCACCCGCTCGCCCCACTTGTCGTCGGGGAGGCCGATCACCGCGCAGTCCTGGACCGCCGGGTGTTGCATGAGGGTCTGTTCGACCTCGGTCGAGTACACGTTGAAACCTCCGGTGATGACCATGTCCTTGGCGCGGTCGACGATGAACAGGTAGTTGTCGTCGTCGAGGTAGCCGATGTCGCCGGTGTGGTGCCAGCCGTGGGCCGACGCGGCCGCCGTCGCCGCCGGGTCGCGGTGGTAGCCGCGCATCACCAGCGAACCGCGGCAGACGATCTCGCCGGTGGCGCCGCGGGGCAACAGGTCGCCCTCCGGGCCCATGATGGCCACCGTGACCAGCGGCGACGGGCGGCCGGCGGAGGACAGGCGGGTGACGGCGACGCTGCCGTCGAGGAGGTAGTGGTCGGCCGGAGCCATCGTCGAGATCATCATCGGGGCCTCGGTCTGGCCGAAGAGCTGCGCCATCGGGCCGATGCGGCGTAACGCCTCCTGCAGCCGCGCCGCGGACATGGGCGCCGCCCCGTACCAGAAGCATTGCAAGGACGACAGGTCGGCGGCGTCCAGAGTGGGGTGCGCGAGAACCATGTAGATGAGCGTCGGCGGCAGGAACGTGTGCGTCACGCCGTGCTGTTCGATGAGCGCGATGAACGCGGCCACGTCCGGCTTGCGCATGATGACGATCTCGCCGCCCCGGGCCAGCACCGGGAAGCACAGCACCCCGGCGGCGTGGGTGAGCGGGGCCAACGCGAGATAGACGGGCCGGTCGGGCCACGGGTAGCTCATCAGCGTGATCGCGGTCATCGCCTCGAGGTTGGCCCCGGTCAGCTCGACCCCCTTGGGCCGTCCGGTGGTACCGCCGGTCCCAACGATCATGGCGAGGTCATCAGCCGCCGGCAGATCCACGTCGCCCTGAGCCAGGAAGTCGGAGAAGTCCGACTCCAGACACACGGCCACCCGCAACGCGGGCAACTCCGAGCGGATCTTGGCGACCAGCGGCTCGAACGACGCCTGGTAGATCAGCGCCACGCACCCGAACAGGTCGAGCAGCTCCCGGTTCTCCGACGCCTCGTTGCGCGGGTTGATCGGGCACCACACCGCCCCGGCCCGGCTGATCCCGAACACGCAGGTGAAGGCGGTCGGGTCGTTCCCGGAGAGCACCGCCACCCGGTCTCCGGGAACAACCCCGTGCGCGGCCAGCGCCGCCGCGACGCGCACGCTGAGCCGCTGCACTTCCCCGTACGTGCGTGTCTCCCCGTCCGTGGTGAGGCACGGCGCGTCCGGGTCGAGGGACGCCCCCTTGTCCAGATAGTCGACGAGCCGCATGGTCAGCGCTCGACCGTGACCGTCGGCTCGCGCACCAGGCCGAAACTCTCCAGCACCCCGAGCAGTTCCCGATGCCCGAAGGCCTGGCAGCCGGAGGCGAACCCGACCCGGCGCGGCGGCTGTTGCAGCAGGTGGTAGGCGGCGTACGCCTGCATGAGCCCGGTCTGCTTGTAGTTCGAGTTGCCATAGATGACGCAGTGCGCGCGCCCCAGCGGCCCGGAGGCGTGCACCGAGTCGACCGACTTGTTGAGCCGGGGGTTCTCGCGCGGCGGCATCACGTTCATCACCTGCGCGGCGGTGGCGGTCAGGGCCGCGTACCGCTCGTCGGGTTGCATGTCCTTGGTCGCTTCGACGGCCGCCGAGACGATCTGCGGTACGCCGTTCATCAGCGCCCGGTTGAACACGCCGCCGAGCACCTTCACGTTGGCGACACGCGGATCGCGGCGGTACCAGACGGGGTGCGAGGTGCCGCCCCACGGCAACGCCAGCGCCAGCTCGTGCTGGCCCGGCAGCACCAGCTGATAGAGCCCGGCCTCGGGATCCCAGGCCTCGTAACGGTTCTGCTCGAGCCGGAACGCACCCGAGGTGGCCGCGTTGACCAGGATCGTCAGCGTGGACGCGATGGTCGGGCTGCCGCCCCAGAACACCGCGATGTCCAGGGTGTCCAGTCCGGGCTTCTCCAGGCACAGCTCGGCCGCGATCTCGCCGGTGGTGTACATCTGCGCGACGCCGGGCGCGAGCAGCAGGCCGGCCGCGGCGAAGTCCGGGCCGTACTTCTCGTCGCAGGTGATCATCCAGTCCTGCTCGCCGGTGGTGTCGAGGTAGTGCGTGCCGGCGGCCAGGCAGGCCTCCGCGACCTCGGGGCCATAGACGCTGAACGGCCCGACCGTGTTGCACACGACCGACGACCCGGCGAACAGTTCGGTGAGCGCCTTGACGTCGTGGCCGACCTCGGCGATCTCGTAGTCGGCGGTCTCGATGCCGGCCACGTTCTCCTGCATCGACTGCTTGAGCTTGGCGGCGTCACGGCCGGCGGCGACGAACGGGACGTTGTACTCGCGCAGGTATTCGCAGATCAGCCGGCCGGTGTAGCCGGAGGCGCCGTAGACGACGACGGGTTTGGCGGCCATGTCACATCCCCATTCCGCCGTCGACGGGCAGGCCCACACCGTTGATGAAGCTCGCCGCGTCGGAGGCCAGGAACACCACCGCGTCGGCCATGTCGGTGACCTCGCCCAGGCGTCCGCTCGGGGTCAGCTCGACGACCGCGCCGACCGCCTCCTCGGGCGAGCCGAACAGTCCGATCCGAGCCACGTCGTTGGCCAGTCCGGCGCCCATGGCGGTCGGGACCAGACCGGGATAAATGCAATTGACCCGTACGCCGTACCCCAGCTTGCCGCTCTCCATCGCGGCCACCCGGGTCAGCCGGTCGACGCCCGACTTGGTGGCCGAATAGACCGCGATGCCGGGGAAGGCGATGGTCGCGGCCACCGAGGCCACGTTGATCACGACGCCGCTCTTCTGGGCGCGCATGGCCCGGAAGGCGTGCTTGATGCCGAGGGCGGTGCCGAGCAGGTTGACCTCGAGCTGCTTGCGGACGGCGGCCGGGTCGAGGTCGACGATCAGGCTGGTGATCTCGACGCCGGCGTTGTTCACGACGATGTCGAGTCCACCCAGGATGCCGGTCGCCTGCTCGACGGCGGCGGCCCAGTTGTCGTCGTCGGTGACGTCGAGGTGCACAAAACCCCCGGTGGTGCCGAGCGATTCGGCGACCTTGGGGCCGAGGTCGTCCTGCAGGTCGGCGATGACGACGGACGCGCCGGCGGTGGCGAGGGCGCGGGCCATGCCTTCGCCCAGTCCTTGGGCGCCACCGGTGACCAGTGCGCGCCGGCCGGTGAGATCGATCTGTGCCATGTGGGGCTCCCGGGGGGCTCTCGACATTGAGGAGACCTACATCACATGCCGCTTCTTGACAGTTGTCAAGAAAAAGTCGGGACACCGGCCACAGCCCGTACGATGGTCCTCGTGCCCACCAAGTCCGACCGCCGCCGCGAGGAGCTGGCCGAGTCCGCGCTCACCACCCTCGGCGCGATGGGCTACGCCCGGGCCAGCCTGCGCGAGATCGCCGGCAACTCGCCGTTCAGCCACGGCGTCGTGCACTACTACTTCCAGGACAAGACCGAGCTGGTCATCTACAGCGTCCGCCACTACAAGAGACGCTGCGTGACCCGCTATGACGCGGTGGTCAGCGATTCGACCTCGCCCGAGGAGCTGGTCGAGGCGTTCGCGGCCAAGCTGGCCCAGACGATCCGCGAAGAGGCGCCGATGCACCGCCTCTGGTACGACCTGCGCACCCAGAGCATGTTCGAGCCGGCCCTGCGCGACGCCATCACCGAGATCGACGGCACGCTCGAAGCCATGATCTGGCGGGTCGTCGACCGATACGCCACGCTGGCCGGCCGCCCGCCGTCGGTCGGCGCCCCGGCCGCGTACGGGATGCTCGACGGTCTCTTCCAACAGGCGTTGCTGGCCTACACCGCGGGCGGCGAGCCGGTGCTCGACGGCCTGGCCACGCAGGTCCGGGTCGTTCTGCCGCTACTGGTCCGCTGACCGCCCCAGCCGCGTCATCTCACCGTCGGGTGCGGAGCCGCCGCCGACGACGTGCAGGCTCGCCGGGGCGTAGCCCGCGGCCCGCAGCGCGGTGAGCGTCGCGGCCGGCGCCTCCGCACTGGCGAGCACGGTCGGCGCGAGCCGCACCAGGCCGAGCGGTTCCAGCGACCGGTTGTCCAGGATCTCGGTCAGGAGCGTGTCGTCGTCGCTGCACAGGCAGCACCCGACCGGACGCACCAGGACACGGCCGGGGCCGGGCGGCGGCGGGACGGAACCGGGCGGCCGGGGCAGCATCGCCTGAGCCGGCTCGCGGGCCGCGGCGGCACCACCGGCCAGACGGCGACGGCACAGTTCGGTCGGGCTTCCGTGGGCGAGCAGGCCGAGCCGGTGGGCCTCGCGCCAGATGCCCGCGACGTAACCGGGCAGACCGTCGGCCGCCTCCTCGGCCACGTCCGGCGCCTGCCAGAGCAGCCGCTCGGCCAGGCCCTCGGGATCGACCGACCGGTCGGCGGGCACGGCGTCGACCAGCGTGCGCAGCATGAGGGAGCGCAGGCCGCCGAGGAGAAACTCCTCCTCCGCGTTCCACTGGAGGAGGCGGGCCGGGCCGGGCGCGAGCGGGCACGCGGGCATCGTCAGCCAGATGTCGATGATGTCGAGCAACTGGTCCGCGGGGTCGGCGGCGGTGAACCGGTCGTAGGCCGGAGTGGGCCGGGCCTGCGACGTGTCGATCAGTTCGCCGGCCGCCAGCAGCTCGACGGTGAGACGCGTGCGGTCCTCGTCGTGGCCCGGGATCGTGGGCCACCGGACGGCGCCGCCGGTGACCGCGGCCAGAGTCTCGGCGGCGGCGGCCGCGGCTTCCCGTTCCACCGACGCCGGGTCGACCGGGTTCAGGGTCAGGCCGGGCGGGCGCGGGTCGAACGGCGCCCCGCCACGACTCCGGCCGAAACCCAGCGGGTGCTGGAACAGCGCGCCGAGGTGCGCCGTGGCCAGACCCGACTTCTCCGGTCAGATCAGGGCGAGCTCGGTGAGCCGGTGCACGGCCGCGGCCAGGTCCGGGTCGTCCCCCGCAACGCCCATCAGTTCCGCGAGCCCGGCCACGGTGCATTTGCGGCCAAGCGCCGCGGCCGCCTCGGCCACCTGCAACTGGGGACGGGTCGTCAACGCGCACGCCGCGGTCATCGACGCCGGGTCCAGCAGACGCCGGGCGAGCTGCTCGACCCGGGTCGGGGCCGGCTCCAGCGCGACGTCAGGCCGCACCTCGGTCAGCTCGGTGAGCTCTTCCGGGGTGCGCGTCAGGAGGTGGCTGACGAGGGAGTCGAGGGAATGCACCCCGCCCAATCTACGACTCCGCGGACCGGGCCGGACTGCCGGTCGGCCCGGTCCGCGCTTCCAGCGCTCGCCACTCTTTACTGCTGCAAGACCCGGATCGGGTTGCCGGACGGGTCCCGCAGACCCATGTCGGTGCCGTAGAAATGCTTGGTCGGCTCCTGGGTGAAGTCGGTGACTCCGGCCGCCTTCAGCGACTCGTACAGGCCCTGGATGTCGTCGGTGTTGAGGACGAGACCGTTCAGGGCGCCCTTCGCGACCAGCTCGCGGAGCTGCTGGGCGGTCGCCTCGTCGTGCAGCGGCACACCCGGAACCTCCAGCGAGATCTCGGTGCTGCCCTCGCCCGGCACCCGGACGGTCAGCCAGCGGTAGGAGTCCTGCTTGACGTCGTTGCCCTTCTCGAGCCCGAGCTTGCCGACGTAGAAGTCCAGCGCCTCATCCTTGTCGAGGACGTAGATGGTGGTGACGTTCAGCTTCGTGATCATGTCGTGCTCCCCTCGTTGATGGCGTTCAGGCTAGGGAGACCGGGCCGGTGCGGGCTTCTTGAAAACTGACCGATCGGCCGCGCCCACGCCCGGACCCGGTCGCCCGAGTGCGCACTCGGCTCACACTCCGGCCCCCTGATCGGTAGGGTCGCTCGCGTGGATCTGGATGGCGTCGCCGCGCGGCTCGGGGTTCCCGTCGAAGAGATCGAGCGCGTGGACCGGCTCGCGGGCGACCGGCCGTCGGCTCCGCTGCCCGACCGCGACGACGTGCCGGAGCTCCTCGAGCGCCTGGCGGTGCGGCCGGATGACGCCGCCGGCATCCTGGCCGGCTGGCCCTCACCACAGTGGACCCCGGAGCTGACCTGGCTGCTCGACCGCTCGACCGCCCTGGTGCGGGCCGACCTCGGCGGTCACGAGTGGTTGCCGCCGGGTCCGGAGCTGCCGGGCTATTTCGCGTACGCCTACCTGGCCCTGATTCCCGTCGTGCGGCAGTACCACCGCGACCATGGCATCCCCGACACCGTGTCGTGGGCGACGCTGGCCGATCTGGGTCGCAACCTGGCGGTCGACCGCCGGATGCGCGGCGAGGGCTGGCCCGTCATGCAGAGCTGGCTGACCCTGCACGTGCGGGGCGGCCTCTATGAGCTGGGCCGCCTGCAGCACCAGCGCGGCGACGACGCGATCAGCCTGCACATCCCCGAGGCGGGCCCGTTGACCCCGGAAGCGGTCGACGCGTCGCTGGACGAGGCCCGCGCGTTCTTCCCGCGCCATTTCCCCGACGAGCACTACACCAGTTTCTCGTGCGGCTCCTGGCTGCTCGACCCGCAACTGCGCGAATACCTGCCCGAGGATTCCAACATCATCCGGTTCCAGCGGCGGTTCGAACTGGAGCCGTACGAGGCCCCGGAAGGTCTGGACGCCGACGTCGAGGTGCTGCGGTTCGGGTTCCGCTCGCTGAGCACGCCGCTCGACGAGTTGCCCCGGCGCACCGTTCTGCAACGCGCGATCGCCGATCACCTGCGGGCCGGCCGGCACTGGCAGTGGCGTACCGGGCGTTTCCCGTTCTGATTCTCCGGCTCCTTGGACCGTCGGCGCGCGACTGCCGTCCAGGCCGCCGGGTTGCGGATCGTCGCCGCCGACCCCTGCTCCAGCAGTTTCAGGTGCACCTGCTGGACGGCGTCGTCCAGGTCCGGCCACGGCACGCCACCATGCTGAGCACGGCCGGACGCGCCCGACGTCCCAGATCCGCGGCGGGCTGTTGTCCCGCGCTCTCCGAACCGGCTGCCTCATCGGCATTCCCTCCCGTTGTCCTTCGATGCTTCGACGCGGGAGGGGTTCGGATCGTTCAGTGCCTGGCTATCCCGTACGGGGTCTGTTTCAGTTGCCGCCGTTCGTCTCGGCTACTGCCTTCTCGTACGCGGTTTGGAGCTCGGCGAAGACCGACGGGGTGCCCGGCGGACGGGGCACGCCGAGGTGTTGCTCGCGCAGCTCGTCCATGAACCGCCCCCACAGCTCGGGGCCGCCCCGCTCGAGCAGCTCGGCCCGTACCGAAAGCTCGTGACTGGCCGGCATGTGCCGCCGCCCCCACGAGCCGAGCGCCGCCATGACCGGAACGAGCTGCACACCGGCCTCGGTCAGGCTGTAGCGGATCTTCTGCTTGTGGGAGGGATCGTCCGCCTGCCACAACAGCCCGTTGGCCACCAGCCGCCGCAGCCGATCGGCCAGGATGTTGGAGGCGATCCCCTCCTGCGAGCCGGCCAGCAGCTCACGGAAGTAGTGCCGGTCGCCGAACATGACGTCGCGCAGCACGACCAGCGACCAGCGGTCGCCCATCACTTCGACCGCGAGATTGATCGGGCAGCCCGACCGGTGTTCATTGCCCTTGTCCATCGGGACTGATGGTACTTCGCAACCGGTGGTGCTACCTTCACCGTGCCCGGTTTCATTCCGCAACCAGTTCTGGACGGTCCCGATGAACCTCCTCCTCACCTCAGGCGGCGTGAAGAACAAAGCCATCCACGGGGCCTTGTTGGAGCTGCTGGACAAGCCGATCGCGGAGTCGGCGGCCCTCTGCATCCCCACCGCCGGCTACGCCCACCGCGGCGGCATGGGCCGGGCCTGGAACTTCATCGCCGGCCGGGAAACCGAATGCCCCATGACCGAACTGGGCTGGAAATCGGTCGGGGTCCTGGAGCTGACCGCCCTGCCCACCCTGGACCACGACCAGTGGACCGCCGAGGTCCGCGAGGCCGACGTCATCCTGGTGAACGGCGGCGACCCGCTGTACCTGCACTACTGGATCCGCGAGTCCGGCCTGGCCGACCTGCTGCCCACCCTGACCGACACGCTGTGGGTCGGCCTGAGCGCCGGCAGCATGGTGATGACCCCAAGAATCGGCGACGACTTCGCAGGCTGGCGCCCACCCACCGGCGGCGACGACAGCACGCTGGGCATCGTCGACTTCTCGATCTTCCCCCACCTCGACCACCCCGACCTGCCCGAAAACCACATGGGCGCAGCCGAGAAGTGGGCCGCCGGCCTCCCCAACCCGTCCTACGCCATCGACGACAACACAGCCCTCAAGGTCTCCAGTGCCGGCGTCGAGGTCGTCTCCGAAGGCCACTGGAAGCACTTCGACCAGCCCGAAGCGTCCTAGCTTCAGTCAGCGGGACCCACGACGCGACCGAACTGGGCGAGTGATCCGGTCCGATCGATCTCGTCGAGAGCGTCGGCGGCGAAGCTGGACATGGCGGGCGCCTCGGCCCGGTCACGCCAGCCGGCCATGCGGACCGACTTCCACTCCAGGTTGACCGCGCCTTTCTCGGTGTGGAAGCCGCCGCCCCGCTCGAACAGCTGGATCAGGGGTTCGAACGGATCCTCCAGGTCGTCGGGAAGGTCGGCGCTCGAGGCGGCACCGCCGCGCGATGTCCTCGGCCGCCCGCTCACGACCCCAAGCTAACAATCGACGGCCATAGATCACGACCCTGGACGCGCGCCTGACGAACGGCCGTCGGAGCCGCTGACAGCAATGAGCATCTGCTCACGCATTTGCTGCCGCCGGGGCCACGCGGTCGTCGTTGTCCCAGGTGGGGTCAACGGCACGAGCCTTGGCCTTCACATCACACCAGTCCGATGCCTCGGTCATGACTCCTCCTCAGGGCGACTACGCCGTCGTCAGCACTGAATGGAGCACGCCGCGCCGGCCGAGCATTCTCTCCGCCACTCGGGTCAGTCGGGGCGACGCTCGCTGCCGGCGTCGTTCAGGCCGTCGACGAGCATCTGCGCCTCGTCTGTCGTGATGTCCATCGTCGCGCTGAGCAACTCGACTGCCTGTTCGCGCTGCCCGGCGTCCACCATGGCCGCGATCCGGAGCCAGGCGAATGCGTCGGCCATTGCGTCATTCTTTCCGTCGGCTGCCAAGGGCCACCCGTCCGGCGGAGCTGTGGCGTCCTGAGCCGACCGCTCTCCCGCGGTGGCATCCAGAAAGCCAGCATCCAGCGCCGCACCGGGGGCCGGCTCGTCAGTGGCTCCTTGAGCAGGGACGGGAGCACGGGAGGCAGCTTCATCAATGCGGGCGCCGGCGATCCGGGTGGCTGCGTCCCGCTGACGGGTGTCGGCGCCCGGGCCCGCAGCGGCGGAGGCACGCGCCTCCATCTCCCGCACCTGAGTGCCCAGCAGGTCTTCGCGGCCACTGCGCCGGCGCAGGATCATCGTGATCACCGCTATGAGCGAGACCGCGACGAAGAAGCCCACCACCAGTTCCAGCAGGCTCGCGTCAGTGCCACCGGGACTCATGAGTTCAGGCAACCGGCCGGGACGAGACCACGATCAGCGGCCGTCATCAAGAGACCCGACATGCATCGACAATAACTAACAGCATCGTCGCCCGACGCGTCATCGGACGTAGGCGCGGCGGAGACCACACCGTCCCGTCGCGAGCGAGACGGACAAGTGAGCGCGATATCGGCCGGACTGGACCTCAATCGCCGGGGCACGGCGGTCAGACTCGGCGCACGACCAGTCCTGGCTTGACCTCGGCCGCAGCTCCCAGATCGGTGATGTCACCCGGGTCACTGGTAAATACGATGGCACCGTGGACCAGAGCGATGGTGACCACCGTGGCGTCGACCACGTCGCGGGTGCCTGCCTTGCCGCACAGGACGCCGGCCGCCTTCGCTGACTCCAGCCCCACCGGGACGATCTCGCAGCTGTGCAGGAACCGGCCCAGCTGAACCTGCCGCCGGCCATCGCGCCAGGCCTGAGCCACGACGACGGAAGGGACGAGCAGCCTTCGCCCTTCCTCGACGGCCAGGTGATGAATGGCCCACATGCGACGGTCGTTGCTGTCGATAGCCAGCAGCACACCCGCGTCGTAGACGTACGGAATGCTCACGCCGCCGCCGACGGAGAAACCCCGAACGCCTCAGCATCCGCGGTAGCCATCTCCGCCCTTGCCGCCGCGAGTTCCTCGGCCGTGAAGGCACCATGCTCCGCCTGCCAGTCGGCCACCAGATGCCGCCCGGCCCGACGGCGAAGCTCACTCTCGGCCGCGCTGGCCACAAGCCGCGACAACGGGACTCCCTCATCCCGGGCCGCGGAGCCGAGAGCTTCGACCAGCTCTTCGGGAAGCGTTATCGTGATCTTCTTGGCTGCCATACAAGGACCATACACCGATATGGCGCTACGCGGAGACGCGCGCCAACCACCCGCAAACAAGAGCGCAACCAGCGCCGACCGGCAGCGGACCACTCGGCGCCACCACCGTAACGTGGGGTCCGGGGGTCGCCCCTAGGTTAGTTGAGTCGGACGGGCGGGACTCGAAACCCGCGACCGAGGGATTACGAGAGCGCCCTTCCGGATGGCCTACAACCTCTACCTGCTGCTCTGCTGACGGAGCGGCCGTCTGCGACCGCATTGTCCTCACCGAGCAGCTCGCCAATACGGTGCGCGCGGTTCGCGATACTCCTCAGCGCCGGGGTCGGTCAGTGTGCCGAAGTAGCCGAAGATCACCGCGCGCATGGCCCGCACACGGACACGCCGGAGACCCCCGTGGTGCGAGGGCCTCCGGCGAGGCGGTTCCGTGCGGTGGATCAGGATCCGCGAGGGATCCGGGCGCCGTTGTCCACGGCGCCGCATTCCCGCGGCTTTAACCCGCCGGCGTTTCGTTAAGACCCAAACCGCGCAGGACGTCATCGCGGTTCGCGTCTCCGCGCAACGCGGTCAACGAATTCAAGCGGCCCAGCAAAGTCGTCGAAGATGCAGGGCACTTCAAGTCCTGAATCGCCGACAAGGTCTTTTCAAAACGCTGAATGCGGCTTTCCAGGTCCGTTCCACTCGGCAGGTTCGCATTCTTGAGCGCCACCTGCGCGTTCACCTGAGCCTGAGTGGGCGGGCAACGACCAGGGACATTCACCCCGGTGGGGCCCACGCGGTCGGCCGTCGCGTTCGGATCGCCCGGGCTGAAACCCAGCGCCGGCACCAAAGCGTCAATGCTGCCGGAGCCGGCTCCGGCGTTCCCCGTCGCTCCACCCGCGGCCGCGTCACCGGGTCCCGGGGCGGCGGCTCTATCTGCCGGCGTCTCGTTCAGACCCAGACCACGCAGGGCGTCATCGCGGTTCGCGTTCCCGCGCAGCGCGGTCAACGATTTCAAGCGGCCCAGCAACGTCGTGGAAGATGCAGGGCACTTCAAGTCCTGAATCGCCGACAAGGTCTTTTCAAAACGCTGAATGCGGCTTTCCAGGTCCGTTCCACTCGGCAGGTTCGCATTCTTGAGCGCCACCTGCGCGTTCACCTGAGCCTGAGTGGGCGGGCAACGACCAGGGACATTCACCCCGGTGGGGCCCACGCGGTCGGCCGTCGCGTTCGGATCGCCCGGGCTGAAACCCAGCGCCGGCACCAAAGCGTCAACGTTCCCGGAGCCGGCTCGGACGTTGCCCTGTTCGGCGGCCTGGCCCATCCCCGTGCCGACCGCGAGCGCCGAGCCGAGCAGCGCTGCGGCGGCGCCTCCAATCACCAGCTTGCGCGTCCGGCTGCTGATTCCGCGTCGATAGCTGCTGACTCCGCGTCGATACATGCACGGCTCCTCTTCGTCTCCGGTACTGCTTGTGCCGAGATCTCGGTACTGCTTGTGCCGAGGTCTCCGGTACTGCCTGTGCCGAGATATACGAGCAGCGATGTGCACCAGTTCATGACGCTGAGCAAGCGTTCCTTAAAGTTCCTTAAATGCGACCCCCGGGGCGTGCAGCCGCCAGCTACAGGCAAAATCGAGCGCGCGAGGCCTTGCGGGCCGGAGGACGCAAGCCCGACGGAAGCGTGACCAACTCCCCCCGCGCGCCCACCGTAACGTGGGGTCTGGGGGTCGCCCCCAGGCAAATACAGTGGGGCGGGCGGGACTCGAACCCGCGACCGAGGGATTATGAGTCCCCTGCTCTAACCCACTGAGCTACCGCCCCTTACCGGCGGCGATACTAACCCGTGCCGCACAGCCACAGCCAGCGATCTCCTGCGCGGACGCTGGGTGACGCCGACGAATCAGGCGTTTACCCGGGTTCCCAGCCAGGAAAGAACGGCCCCGGCCGTGCGCCAACCGCCCGCCAGCGCGCCCTGGATGGACGGGCTGTCGCGGTGGTCGCCGGCTATGAACAGGCCCTCGCCCAGGTCGACCGGCTTGCGCAGGGACGACTGGGGGACCCGGGCCGCCGGTAGCGCCTCGGGGATGCTCACGACTTCCAGCAGGTCCCAGTCGTCGGTGGGTACGCCGTAGAGGCGGGAGAGCTCGACCCGGATCACCGTCTCGGACGCGGGAGAGGGGGCCGAAACCCCGACCACGGAGGCCGCGATCAGGGATTTGCCGCTGGGTGCGTACTCCGGCGCGGCGTTCGAGACGACCACCGTGTTGGCGATGATCTCGCGGCGGTCGCCGTCGAGGATCAGGGTGGGCTCGTCGATGGGGGCCCGGTCGGCGCCGAAATAGAACGTGGTCAGGCCGTGCATGTCGGGGCGTGGGAGCTGGGGCAGCAGCTCGGCCGCGGCGGACGGGTCGGTGGCCACGATGACCGCCCGGCAGCGGATCTCGCCCCCCTCGGTCACCACCATGCCGGGTTCGACCTCGAGCGTACGGGCGCCGATCAGCAGTTGGGGATAGGGCAGCGGACCGGCGATCGCGGCGGGCAGGGCCGCCATGCCGGCCGCCGGAACGCCCATGCGGCCGCGGGCGAACGAGCGCAGGATCATCGCGAACACGTGGCTGGACGTGTCGAGGGAGCGGTCGGCGAAGACCCCGGAGAGGAACGGCCGCAGCACCTCTTCGATCATCCGGTGGGACAGGCCGGCCTTGCGCAGCATCTCCTGCGTGGTCGTCTCGCGGGCCTCGAGCAGCTTCCCGGCGGGCAGCGTGGCGCATTTGGTCGCCAGCGCCGCGAACTTCAGGCGGTCGCTGAGCGTTCCGACGCCGGAGGTCAGGGTCTGGGCCGCCGCCATCGGCTCGCGCACCGGGTTCTCGAGGCGATGGAGTTCCCCGCCGCGGCGTACGAGCACGCCGGGGGTGAAAAAGCGCAGGTCGAGGGCGTCGACATCGACGAGGGCGGGCAGTCGCGGATAGGACGTGTTGATGATCTGGAAGCCGCGGTCGAAGTGCCATCCGTCGACGACGTCGGTGGTGACGCGGCCCCCGATGCGGTCGGAAGCCTCGACCAGCAGCCACTCCACGCCGGCCCGGTCGAGCCTGCGAGCAGCGGAAAGGCCGGCGAGACCGCCGCCGACGATGACGACGTCCACCTCCACGGGCTGCGACACGGGCACCTCACAAGGGGACGAAACAGGCAGACCTCAGACTAACGGCGGTGGGTGGCCGCGGCAGGAGTTTCCCCTCGGTGCGGCCACCCAAAACCCGGTCGTCAGGGCAGATAGTCGACCTCGGGGAACGCACGGTTCGGCCCGTCGAGCAGGCGTTGCTCCCGCCCGCGCAGGTGCTCGTCGAAGAACGCGACCGGGTAGGCGCGGTCGATGCGCACGGCGCGGGCCGGGTCGAGCGTCCCGATCCACGAGCGCAGTTCGTCGTCGCTCATTCCGACCAGCCGGGCCACCTGGGGCATCAGCACCTGCAGATCACCGTACGAGGAATGCACCGCGCCCCTGGCCTGCACGTTGAGGCGCCATCCGCGCAGCTGGGTCCAGAACTGGGCCACGGCCGGCTCGGTGGCCCGCGGGAACTCGGCGGTCATCATCATGAACGGCCGGTCGATCGACCCGGTCATCAGCGGCTGCATGGGCGCGTCGATGGCCAGGCCGGCCCGGACCCGCCGGTCGGTGAGCATGACCCGGGCCGTGGCGGTGCCGCCCTTGGACCAGCCCACCATGCCGATCCGGTGGGTGTCGGGCGCCCAGGCCAGCCCGTCCGGCAGGCGCTTTCCGTCGACGTCGGGATTGCGTCCGGCGGCCAGGTCACCGATGCGGTCGAGCACGAACCGCGCGTCCTGGGCGTAGTCCTCGGGCGTGAACGACCCCTCGGTCGGTGTGACGACCCGGCCGCTGGGCAACTGGCTGTAGGCGTCGCCGAGGTGGTCGATGGTCACGACCAGGTACCCGCGGGAGGCCAGTTCCTGGATCATCGTCGAGTTCTCGTCGCGGTGACCTCCGGAGCCGTGGGAGAAGACCACAACCGGCAATTTCCCCGTACGCCGGACCGTCGCCCCGATGTGCCCGGAGGTCCGGGGCGTGGTCACGAGGTCGGGGGCGTACCCGGCGTCGCTCAGGTATTCGCGCAGCACCGCCGGCTCCATCCACGGCGCCCGCGGGTGGTGCGCAGTGTCGCGGGCCGGGTACCAGACGCCGATCATGAGTTCACGGTGCCCGGCCTGGCCCGTGAAGGGGTCGGGCCGCGACCGGTCGAGCAGATGCAGAGCGACCGTGCCGATCTGGTGCGGCCCGGTCGGGCCAGGCAGCGAGAGCCGTGGCGGCGCGGCGACGGCGGGCAGCGAGGGCGCGACAAGCGTGGCCAGCGCGCTCGCCATCAGGGCGCGACGGCTGATCGAGAGTACGGACATGGGACCTCCCCGTGAGAACCGGCTGAGTATTCTCTCAGCGTATACTCTGAGCGTATAGCGGCCAAGAAAAATGTCGCCCGGCGCTGCTCCCGAAAGCAGCACCGGGCGACGTACCGGGGATCAGCAGGACAGGTTGGCTCCCGGATCCACGCCGAGGATCTGCGTGAACCGCTGGTAGGCGTCGATCCGGCTCTGCACCTGGGCCGGGTTGCCGCCGTTGCACTCCAGCGACCCGTTGATGCTGCGGATCGTCTCACCGAAGCCGGCGCCGTTGACCATTGCGGCGTGCGGCGTCATCGAGCCCGGGCCGGTCTGGGTCATCCAGTACCAGAGCCCGGTCTGCCAGGCCACCGACGAGTCGTTCTTGACCAGGTCGGGGTTGTTCAGCAGGTCGATGCCGAGCGCGTCACCGGCCGCCTTGTAGTTGAAGTTCCAGCTCAGCTGGATCGGCCCGCGCCCGTGATAGGCGTCCTGACCGGCCGGGCACCCGTACGGCTGACTGGCGTCACAGTAGAGCGGCCAGTTCGCCTGGTTCAGCTCCTCGACGTAGACCAGCCCGCCCGACTCGTGGTTGATGTTGGCCAGGAACGCGGCGGCTTCCCGTTTCTGCACGTCCTCGCCGCCCGTGCCGGTGAACTCACCGAACTTGTTCATGGCGTCGAGCAGACCGGAGTACGAGTAGAAGTCGATCCGGTTCGGGAACATCTGCTGGAACTGGGCCTCGGACACGGGCAGGGTCGCCGCCGAGGCGCCCGTGCTCGGGAGCAGGGCCGCGATGCCGGCGGTGACGGCGACGGCCAGGGCGCCGGCCGCGGCCAGAAGACGATTACGCTTCACGATCACGCTCCGATGTTCAGGTCGACGCAGGCGTAGAACGCCATGGCGGTGTCCGCCACGTTCCAGCGGGCCAGCACGGTCTGCGGTCCGGTGAAGCCCTGCATGTTGACGGTGTGGGTCTTGGTGGCGCCCGGCTGCGCGCCGCCGTCGTCGAACGACGCGAGCAGCGTGTCGCCGATGAAGTACTCCCACGTCGTGGTCGAGTGCCGGGCCGTGAGCACCCAGTCGAACGTCACCGACTGACCGGCCGTGGCCCGGGGCCAGGCCTTGCTGTTGTCGTTGAGCGCGGCGAACCGGGAACCGCCGCCGTTGCACTCCTTCGAGCCCTTGGCGGCCTCGACGCTCTGCGGTTCGTACTGGACGTCGCCGCAGTCGGCGACCGCGCCGCTGGCGCAGTTGGCCTGGCGGCTGGGCGGGGACGAGATGTAGCCGTGGGCCGAGGCGGGGGAAACGCCGACGGTGAGCGCGGCCACGGTGGCGCCGACGGTCAGCGCCGGAAGTGCGAATTTGCGGTGCATGGGGAGAAACTCCTTCGCTCTGAAGGCCCCGGGCTCCTGGGAACCCGGGGCGGGGGCTCAGTTGAAGGGCGAGAGGGTGATGCCGATCGACGTCGGGTCGCCGCTGTGCACCAGCGACTCCTGGTTCGCGACGTCGTCGAAGGCGAACGCGTACGCCTTGCCGTCGGCCATGTTCTCGTGGATCAGCTTGCCGTACAGGTTGGCCGGGGTGTTCTGATAGAACGTGCCCGGGTCGGTGCTGGGCTCGACGTCCTGCGTGCCGAGGGTGCCGCGGAACAGCGCCGCGCACAGGCTGCGCGCGATCGGCCCGACGACCAGGTCGTTCGGTGCGCCCAGGTTCCCGTCGCAACCCCACACGTTGGACGAGGTCGGCTTGGTGAAGCTGGCGACCTGCGCCCCGGTGGAGTCGGTGAAGTTCATGACGTCACCGCTCGTACGGCCGGTGAAGACCTTGTCGGGCTGCTCGGCGAACGGCTTGACCGTGAGGTCCTTGCTCGCGTAGGCGGCCCACGCCTGGTCGATGTAGCCGCCCAGGTAGTCGGGGTTGAAGCCGCCGGCGTCGGCGCCCTTGCCCGGCGAGAGCACCCGCAGCACGGTCCCGTCGCCACGGGTCTGCACCAGCTTGGCGAACTCGGGGTCGGACTTCATCCCGTCGATGACGGCCTGGTGGCCGCCCGGCTTGAGCTCACCGGTCTTGAGATTCTGCCCGTCCGAGCCGGTCACATCGACCGAGTGCGGCACGGCGAACATGTCGACCTGGGAGCTGTTCAGCCACACGCCGGAGTCGTTGTAGGTGAACTCGCTCCAGTCGAACAGGACGTCGCGGCTGGGGTCGCCGCCGGCCCACGGCGCGGGCTGCACGAGGCCGCCGGTCTCCGAGATGCGGAAGTCGAGCTTGTCCCCGAACGACATGTACATGCGGCCGGACAGGCCCTTGGGAACCTGGAGGGTCTTGCTGGCGCCGTTGGCCGGCCCGGCGATCGACACGTCGGGCGCGGGCACCGGCGGGCTGCCGCCGGCCGGCCACGGGGTGAAGGTGCCGCCCTCGGTCACGTAGCCGAGCTTGCCGCCGGACTCACCGAGCACGTACAGGTTCACGCCCTCGCTACGTCCGGAGTCGTTGGTGACGGTCAGCGGAAGCAGATCCGGCCCGGCCGCGCTGGCGGTCGGAACGACCGCGGCGACTCCGGCGACGGCGACGGCCGCCACGCCGAGTCCGAGCAGGGTTTTGCGGTTCAGACGCATAGGCACTCCACGGTCCGGCCCCCGGGGTGGCGCGGGTCCGGTCGAGCCGGAAGGGATCCCGCACCGGCCGGCACGCTTCGGGGGCGGACACAGAAGGGGGATGCGTCCCGGCCGTCACGCTCCGTGCAACTTGAGCGCTCTCGAAACACCATTCCCCGGCCGCCGGAGCCTGTCAATCGACGATCGTCACGCCATAGCACACATCCCGGTTGGCGCAATTCGGGCCCGTTCTACCAGGTCAGAGCGATGCCTTGAACGATCGGGAAAGAATGTTGACGAAAGGGCAACAGCCCCCGAATCCCCTCGTCACGGACACCCCACCCACGGTGACGGCGTGACCGAGCCAACCACCGAAGATGCAACCGTGCACTGCCCCGGCAATGCGCCTCGGCAAAGAACTGGCCAGAACGCGTACGGCCCTCTCGCCCGTACGCACAAATCGCAAGCACCCCGAGCGCGGCCCCGCCCCGGCGACCGACGACGCCACGCGTCACCACCGCACCGTGGGGTCTGGGGGCTCGGCCCCCAGGTAATAGAAAGAGCGAGGCCCCCGTTCGCGCATTTGGCGAACAGGGGCCTCCGACTCGCTCCCCCGATTGGACTCGAACCAATAACCTGCCGGATAACCCGAATATCACTCATGTTGTTGCCTGACGCTATTCGATATACCGTTCCACCTGCAAAGACGTCGCGGAGACATCGACCATCGCTTGGTCTTGTTGCCCGTTGTTTGGCGTCATAAAGCGGGGGTTGGACGGGGGCAAGGATGGGGAGACCGCCGTTGCCGCTCGGAACGGCAGGCAAAATCAGGTTCGAGCAGAACACCGCGGGGTGGCGAGCCCGGTGCAGCTTCCGGGACTACGACGGAATCACACGACCGGTAGAACGTGCCGGCGCGACGAAGGGCGCAGCAGAGCGGGCTCTCAAGGAAGCCATCCGCGACCGCGGGAACTACAACCGCGACGCTGATCTCAACCCCGACACGCGGTTCAGCGTGGTCATCGAGGCCTGGTGGCAGACGTTCGCGACCCAGGAAGGCTCACTGGGTTCAAAGAACAATTACCGCCAGCAGGTCGACAACCACGTGCTCCCGTCTCTGGGCAACCTCCGGTGCCGCGAACTGACGGTCGGTATGGCCGAGCGCTTCCTGCGAAGGCTGGAGGAGAAGAACGGCAAGTCGATCACCAAGACGGTCCGCACGGCGCTGAGCAACATCTGCGGCTTCGCGGCGCGGATGGATGCCATGGAGCGTAACCCCGTCCGAGATACGTCCCCGATCAAGTTCAAGAGGAAGGATCCGAAGGGTCTCGACGTGGCGGGGCTCCGACAATTGCGGGCGTTCGCCACTTATCACGATCGGGCTGTCCGACGCGACGTCCCCTGGGTCATCGACTTCTTGGCGGCCACCGGCAAACGCGTCGGCGAGTGCCTGGCGGTGACTGAGGAGGACATTGACCTCGAGGAGGGCTCGGTCGCGGTTCGGGCCACCGTGGTTCGCTTGCCAGGCGTGGGGCTCACCATCAAGCGGGAGCCCAAGAGCGAGGCAGGGTTTCGCACCTTGAAGCTGCCAGCTTGGATCATGCCGCAGCTGACCGAGCGCGTCACAGATGCCGCTCACTCTTCAGCACGAGTCATCACCTTGGACGATCACACTGAGCTGGTCCTCCCCAAGAAGGTCTCCACCGCGGGTAGACGCAAAGGAGATCCGCCCGACTGGCTGCAAAAGCTCCTGAACAACGGCCAGGAGCGAACAGAGTCGATCGCCCTGCTCTTCCCGTCTTCCCTGGGAACCCTGCGCGACCCGTCGAACGTCGCCCATGACATCAAGGACGTCTTTGCCTTTGCCGGCCTGCCGGGCGACACGTCCCATCTCGTCAGAAAGAGCGTCGCGACACAGATGGACGATGCCGGCATTCCCGTGCGAAAAATTGCTGATCAACTGGGCCATTCGCGGACAAGCATGACTCAGGACGCATACCTCGACCGCAACAGGCGCAGCACCGTCGGAGCGTCAGTGCTGCAGTCGCTCGACTTCGGCGACGCCTGACGAGCCACCTGCCAACAGCCTAACCGCCACATCAGAACATTAGGCGCACCACACAAGCGCCCTTCCCTGGTTTCATCCTGTTCGCCGAAAGGACGGCACACGATGGCCCATCTCTCGACCAAGAAGTATTGCTGTCTCGCCTGCGGGAGCGCCGACCATCTCTACAAGGTCACTGCGGTGACATCTGAGACAGGCCGCAGGCTGACTGTCCGCGGAAGAGCATTCGGACAGTACGGCGTGTTCGCCCCAATCAGAGCACGCATTGATGCTGCCAAGCCGCTCTCAGCGGCGCTCGCTCCCCCACGTCATCCACGTTCGCCAAACGCACTGGCAGCGGGCGTGGGCGTAGCGTCATTCATCGCGGCCATGAATCTCTTCGCAGCCGTCGATTCACCAACTACGAGCAACCTGGTTCTACTGGTCGGTGCATCACTGTCGGCAGTCGCCGTCGGTCTACTGCTGCAACGACGCCGCCGATTCAACAGAGGCATGAAGGATATGGCCGACAGGGCCCTCCGACTGTGGCACTGCTGTTGGTATTGTCGACGCTGCGACGTCGTCTCATTGGCGGCGGGCTCCCTTGCGGTCCAGCTTCCACCGACTGATTTGGCGCGGTCACTCATCGGCATCACAAGAGAGCAGGTCTAGTCCGCCTCACCGTACGTGCGAAACGTCGGCCGCAGGCTCAGGCGTACGCTTACACCGCGGCGCGCGTCGAATGAATCCGGAACTACATCGGCGCCCGGTCTGCAAATCTACGACAATGCAGCTATGGTACTTGCTGCCGTTCAATGAAATCCCATACCGACTTGAACCCACAAGGAGCGAAGCCGCATGGCCCGGCAAGTCATTACAAAGCTGTTGGACGACCTTGATGGTGGCGAAGCCGACCAAACCGTCGAGTTCGCATTCGACGGAATCGACTACACGATCGACCTGTCAGAGAAGAACGCCGGCAAGCTACGAAAGGCGCTGGACCCGTTCCTGAAGGCAGGAACGAAGGTTCGCAGCAGCAGCGCAGACGACCGTCGGGGTCGCGGATCAAGAACAACGTCCGTCGCTGATCACCGAGAACGCAACCAGAAGATTCGCGAGTGGGCCAACAAGAACGGATTCGAACTCTCAGACCGAGGCCGAATCCCAACAACAATTGTAGACGCCTACCGCGCTGCCCAATGAGCACGACATAGGCTCTGCCGTTGCGGGCGCGCAAGCACACCCGCCGAAGAAACCCTGAGCGCTCAGGGGATGGCCAGCACGCCGCCGAGCCATCCGATCACTCAGGTTGGACACCAAGGTTCGGTGGATTGCCCGGGCATGCGCGGAGCAGCCGCTAGCCTCGGGAGCCGCCGTGGACGCCTCCGGATCATCCCCGCGTACGCGGGAACGGGTCCAAGCGCAACGTCTTCCTGCGCGGATACGGATCATCCCTGCGTGAGTGGGGAGCGGTTCAACAGGCCAACCTTGTTGGTGGCGTTGTTGGGATCATCCCCGCGCTCGCGGGGGAGCGGATGCCCGGCATCATCACCGACCAGATCGACCACGGATCATCCCGCGTGCGCCGGGAGCGGGTAGCCAGAGCTGCGGGCGACTCATCCTTGAACGGACCATCCCCGCGTGCGCGGGGAGCGGTCCGCCAGGGTGCCCGGGCCGGGTCAGGATTACCCCCGTGTGCGCGGGGAGCGGTTCTGCTGGTTCGTGATCTACTGGGTGGTCCGGGGACCAGTCCCCGTGCGTGGCGAGCGGGCCGGCGGCCAGAGCGGCGCGCTGACACTCGGCGGACCATCCCCGCGTGCGCGGGGATGGTCGACGTACTCAGATGTCGTGATTTTCCCTTTGGATCCCACCCCGCGTGCGCGGAGAGCGGGATAGCCAGGATTCGCTGGCGTGCGTGATCTGGGGCTCGTCCCCGCGTGCGCGGGGAGCGGCAATGGGCCGAGCCCGAGACCGGCGGGGAGCTGGGATCATCCCCGCGTGCGCGGAGAGCGGGGCGTCTTGCCGTTGAGCGCCAACTCGATCAGCGGATCATCCCCGCGTGCGCGGGGAGCGGACGAAGAAGCTGACCACGCTGGTCAAGTACACCGGATCATCCCCGCGTGCGCGGGGAGCGGATGGCCTCACCGAACGAGGCTTGCGCCTGGCGCGGATCATCCCCGCGTGCGTGGGGAGCGGGACCGGCAATCGGATCCGGCCCGCTCGAACGTAGGATCATCCCCGCGTGCGCGGGGAGCGGATCATCTCGGCGACGCCGCGGTAGTACTCGTGCGGATCATCCCCGCGTGCGCGGGGAGCGGATCATGCCGAGGATCACCATGCGGCACAGGTCGGGATCATCCCCGCGTGCGCGGGGAGCGGCTGGGCGGCACTGTCCATCCTGGCCGGTTGCCTAGGATCATCCCCGCGTGCGCGGGGAGCGGCAGACCGCCCCGGTGTAGGTGTGCCGCCGCCCGGGATCATCCCCGCGTGCGCGGGGAGCGGGTCGCCCAGACCATCTCGCAGCACCTTTTCGAAGGATCATCCCCGCGTGCGCGGGGAGCGGACGCGCGACCACATGAACGTGCCGCGAGTGCCGGGATCATCCCCGTGTGCGCGGGGAGCGGGACCAAGCCCGCTTGTGTGCCGCGTGCGTCTTCGGATCATCCCCGCGTGCGCGGGGAGCGGGTCAGCCTGTTCACCGACGGCGTCAGCCTCACCGGATCATTCCCGCGTGCGCGGGGAGCGGGCCTTGGCCTCTTTGCTGCCGCGGCCGTGCTCCGGATCATCCCCGCGTGCGCGGGGAGCGGCCACGCCGCCGTCGTCAGCGTGCTGCCCTACTACGGATCATCCCCGCGTGCGCGGGGAGCTGTCTCGTCTCTCCGAGCCGTCACCTGGTTAACCAGGATCATCCCCGCGTGCGCGGGGAGCTGTTCGTTCGCTTCGCTGGTCGTCATTTCAGGGCCGGATCATCCCCGCGTGCGCGGGGAGCTGGTCACACCCGATCGGATGATCGGCTGGTCGCAGGGATCATCCCCGCGTGCGCGGGGAGCTGACTAAATGACCTGGGAAGACGGAGATCAAGAACCTGGTTTTTGTTCACTTTGTGTAGGGGACGTGGGACCGCGTTGGGTGCCTCGGCGGCCGAATCTGCGGCGTTTGGCCGCCTTGCTCCAGCCGGACGGCAGGGCTGGGTTGAAGGGTGAGTCTCCGGCGCGGCGGATCAGTGTCACGCCGTCCAGGTCGACGGGTTCCCAGTGATGGTCGTGCACGGCGAAGGAGAGTCGCTGCTCGCTCTTCTCCTGGAAGACCATCAGTGCACGGCCGGGTCCTGCCATCTCAATGACCCGCGCCCAGAGGCGTTCCCTGATGCGAGCGTTGACGTGGCCTATGTACACGCCGGCGGAGATCTCCAGCAGCCATTGCGTCAGGTGTCCGCGGAGTCCAGGTGGGCAGGAGGTGAGAACGATGACGATCATCAGAAGTCCACGTCGCCGACGTCGGCGTAGTTGCGGCCGGCGTCGACTTCGTAGCCTTTGTCGTCCCAGAGGTGGACTGCGTCCTCGTCGTCCTCGATGGGGCCGGTGCTTTCGGGCCTGAGCAGGAGCATGCGGATATCTCTGACACATCGTTCGAGGAGGGCTCCGTCGTGGACGCGGTCGCGCACTCGGCGTCGAGTGTCGGCGCTGATTTCAGTAGAGCCTTCCGCGATCAGGTCAAAGGCGATCGGAATGGTGATCTCGGCCTTGTAGAGGTCCGCGATGTCGTACACGAAGGCGCGTTCGTGGCCTGTGTGGATGAAGCCAAGGCCGGGTGCGGCTCCGAGTGCCACGATGACGGCGTGCACGATGCCGTAGAGGCAGGTGTGTGCGGCTGACAGGGCCTGGTTGATCGGATCGCCGCTGGCGAAGTCGGCCTTGTCGTATTCGCGCTGGTTCCAGGGCACGCCGGTTCGTTGGGCATTCTCGCGATAGATGCGTCGCACTCGCGCCCCTTCTTTGCCCCGAAGTTGTTGCATCGACAGGTTGCCGGTGTCTTCGCCGGGGAAGCGCATCGCGTACATGGTGCGGGCCACTGCCAGCCGTTTGCTGCGATGACTGACCGCATCGGCCTGGGCGATCAGTAGTCGGCTGGAGGAAGCCAGGGAGCGGCCGTGGGCGTAGTAGCGAACGCCGCGCTCGCCGACCCACACCGCGGTTGCGCCGTGGTCGGCGAGCAGCAAGATGGCCTGGTGGGTGATGCTGGTGCCGGGTCCGAGCAGCAGCACGCTGATGGTGGCGGCGGGGATGTGGATGACGCCGCGGTCGTCGGTGGCGGTGATGGCGTTGCTGTCGCGGTGGATGACGCTGCGTTCGAGGTAGAGGAAGCTGATGCGGTCCTCGGCTCGGGTGAGGTCGGCGAGTTCGGCGGGCGGCACGCCTGGCGGCTTCATTGTCCGGTCGTTGTCTCCTGGGCTTTGGCGAGGGTGAGCAGGCCGCAGCCGTAGGCTTTGGCGTGTCCGATGCCGCTGCTGAGTGCGGCGCGGAATTGGTCCTTGTCGGTGATTTCGAGGATGCCGTCGAAGGTCGCGGTGGTGAGGGTGACGGGGTATGCGCCGCGTTTGAAGCTGAGTGTCTGGCGCTGGTGCAAGCGTAGGTTCGGCCGGCCGTCGCGCTGGGTTGCCACGGTGAACCCGTTTCGGGCGGCGCGCTGGAGCAGCCAGTCCTGTTGTTCGTTCTCCCGGAGATGGCCGAAGCGTTGGGTTTCCTTGGCGTCGGCGGTCTTGCGCCCGCTGTGGGTGGGGTTGGCGGTGAGCCGGAAGGCCCAGCGTTGGCCGGGTTGCAGGGTGGCGAGCAGTGGGTCGTACTCGCGAGTGTCCCAGGCCGAGGTGGTTGGCCAGCCGGCCTGTTCGACGAGGTGGGTGAGGTCAGGGCGGCCGGGGCTGACCAGATAGAGGTGGACGGTCGCGGTGGCTGGTTTGTCGATCCGCCAGAGGGTGCGGCTGCCGGGGCGCTCGTAGTCGTCGGGTTTCGGGAACGCGGCCCGGACTGCTGCGTGCATTGCCTGTGGAGAGGAGAGGAGTTTCCGTGCTCCGCGGCGGGCTGGGTTGATCTGGAACCGGGTGAGGAACATGGTCAGCCTCCCAGCAGGCTCAGCGGGTCGTGGTCGGATACGCCAGCCCGTTCCGCGAGGTCGTTGGTGACGTCGACGTGGCGGCGGAGTACTGACCGCCAGGTGTGCTGCCGGTGGGCGGGGTCGAAGCTGACCGGCTCGTCCGGATGAGTCTCGGTGCGTTGGTCGTCCGGCCGGGCGTCACGGACGATCTCCAGCCGGGCAGTGCGGGCGGCACGTAGGCGGTATCGCTCGGTGGCGAGCCAGGGCCACGAGTCCAGGGCGTCGTCCAGGCTGCTTTGTTGGACACCGAGGCTGACCGGGCCGGCCGGTGGGCAGGATCGCCGGCCAAGGTAGAGCGGGTATCGGGGCCGCCTCAGGGCGTCGGCCAGGTCGTGGATCAGCGTGGCATCGCCCTGGACGGCGGCGAGGAAGATCGCATCGGACAGGTAGAAGCGGTAGGTAAGGGGGGCGCTGCGCCGGCCGTCGAGGGAGCGGGCGGTCTGGAAGTCGCGCGTGATCTGGCCGGGCTGGTCCAGTCGCACCCCGAACTCCAGGCCGAGCAGTTCGGTAAGCGGCTCGGTACGTCGTATGCCTTTGGCGGCGGCGAGCATGCCAATGACGCCGCTCTTGGTCGGCGCGACCTCGGTTCCGCGGCGCGCGAAGCGGCTCGAGGAGCCCCAGGACTGGAGTGGTCCGGCGAGTCTGAGGAGCAGAACCGTCATGCCGACTGTCCGAGCGCCGCGTTGGTCCGCTCCCCCACCTCGTGGACAAGTTCGTCCAGGGTGACGCTCTTGCCGAGGTCGGCCAGCGCTGAGGTCTGTTCACCGACTCGGGTGACCCAGCTTGCCGTGGGCTGTTCGCCGTAGGCGCTTTCGACTGCCTTGGTGTGCTCGGCCAGGGCGTCGGCGGCCAGTTTGATCCGCCCGGCTTCCTGGGTCTCACGGACAGGTGTTTCGAAGGCGCCGACCAGGTTGATGGGCTGGGTGTCGCGCACCCGCACGATGATCGCGTCGGGCAGGGTGCGGTGGGCAAAGGTGTTCTGCTTGCCGGTCGGCATGCTGCGAGCGAAACCCGTCAGGAATGCCTTGACCGCGGCCTGAGTGGCGGCCGCCGAGCCAAGGGTCTCGTGCAGGGCGTTCACGTCGACCGTTGCGTACCGGAAAAGGGTGGACGAGTTGAACTCGATGGTGCCGATCATGCCGGCGCCGGTCTCCGCAACGTCGTCCTTACGGTCGTCGACCGCAGTGAAGTAGTCGAACTCGTTGTCCACGCCGTGCACGCTGATGGCGTGGGCGACCTGGCAGGCTGCATCGACGTTGATGTCGGGCATGTCGGCAAGCATCCGGCCGAACATGGCGATGTCGACCGAGTGTTCGCTGTTTGCCAGTGCCTTGAATCGGCTCTTGTCCAGGGCAGTGCCGGTGCGGCTGGCTTCCAGCGTGGCGGCGGCGAGGTTGTCGAGCTGCCGGTGGCTGAGGAACAGCAGGTAGCCGGATTCGGCGTTGGGTGCCTCGCTCTTTTTCTTGTCGGCTTTGGCGACGCCGGCGGCGATGAGTACCTCGGTGGCCATCGCTGAGGCCTGTTCGTCGGTCAGGCTCGGGTCGAGGGTTTTGATGCGGTTCGCCAGGGATTCACCGACCCGCTTGGTGCGTTCGCCGAGCTGGGATCGGTCGAGCAGGTCTTTGAAGGCCAGTCGGATGGCTCGTTTCCATGCCTGGCTGGAGACCCGGGCGCGGCGTACGCCACCGTAGATGGCGGTCTTCGGTGAACCGGTGTCGTCACGGTTGAGGTTGCTCGGCGGGACGGTCTGCAGGGCGTAGATGTCGATGATGGTGCGGTTCATGCGGGGGTCTCCTCGGGAGTGTCGGTCGCGGTGTCGGAGTCGGTCAGGGTGGCTGGCCGGCTGCGGAAGAACTCGCGGCCCCAGATGGCCTGCACCTTCGGCCGGCCGTCGGGGCGCTGGAGGGTTCGCAAGTCCTCGGCGAGCAGCCCGTAGTCGAGCGGGATCTGATGGCCACGCAGCATGGTGATAAGTCCGCGGAGGTGATGGATGCTCTCGTGGTAGGTGCTGGCAGTGCCGAGCGCCGCGAAGCGGCGGCGCACGCCGTCCGGCCCCGTTGACACCCGGACAAGCTCGGACATGGCCCGGCCAAGTCCCCGGCCGTCTACGTGCATCCGTTCCGAGCGGGATTGCTGGTGCAGCGCGTACAGGCTGACCGCGTCGTGGACGGCGTGCTCGACTTCGGTGGCAGTCTCTTTCGGCCAGGTGTCGAGCAGGTCGTCGGGGACGTACAGGAAGTCCTCGAGGGTGTAGTCGAAACCGGGGTCGCGGCCGATGGCACGGCGCAGCCGGGCGAGTGCGCTGATCGCCTGGGGTAGCGGAGTATCGCGCAGGACTTGCGCCTGCAGGCGGCCGACGGTGCGTGCCACGTGATTCCCGAGGTCACCGCGGCGTCTGCCCCACGCCTTTCGCGCAGGTACGGCCGGTGGGCCTACCTCGACTGTCGTCATGCTGGTACCTCCTGCTGGTTATCTGCGTTGATCGGTAAGGCGAGCTCCTTGGCCAGGTCGCGGAGGAACCATGCCTCTGCCTGGTAGCTGGAGTAGTGAAGTTCCCGGCCGTTGCGGTCGAGCTTGGGTCCGGCCGACCCAGGCCGCCGGGCCAGCCGCCGCCACTAGATCGCTGCCGATGCGGCGCACAGTTCGCCGCACCCGGTCTTGCCAGACGGCGCGTTCGGTTGCCGGGTCGCTGTCCGGTCCGAGGTTGGCCAGCCAGTCACGGAAGACCCGGTCCAGCACGGCGTAGGCCCGTTCGGCGGCGCGGTCGGCGTCGCCGGGGTCATCAGAGCCGCCGGCAGCCCGGACGAGGTTGGTGGCGAGACGCCGTAACGCTTTTACCGCTGCCTCGGCATCGTTTGTGGCGTCGACGGCCGTGGTCCGTAGCGGGGAGCCTTCGACGAGCAGGAGAACGTTCATGGTCAGCGTGTCGGAGAAGACTTCGTCGATGACCGCCTGCTGGGTCCCGTACGTGATGCTGACGGCGTGCGGTCGTGCCTGGAAGTCCCGGCTGACCGCACCGTCGCGGGTGAGACGGGCCAGCCGTTGCAGCACTGTCGGCGAGAGCCGCTGGGCCGGTTCGCTGGTTGCGGCTACGGGCGGAGGCAGGAGCGTCTCCAGCCCCCGCCAGAGTGTCCTGGTGTGATCGTGTGGCCGTGGCAGGTAGATCGGAGTCTTCTTCTGTGCGCGTTCCCGCGGGGCGCTTCGTCCCCACACGCTCATCGGTTCCAGCAGCTGGCGGTCCTGCCAGTCGAGCCGGTCTCCGATGGCGATCATTGCGCCGGTTATGCCACGGGCGTCACCGAACAGCCTGACTCGGCGCGACTGCCAGGTGTAGAGACTGAGCAGGCCGTACGGGCCTCTGGTCGTGTCCGGTTCCTCGGCGGCGCCGTGGGGTTCGCGTTCCCATACCGGCACGTCCCTGTCGTCGGGCTGTTGCCGGCTCGGGCCGATCGGTACCAGGTTGAGGAGCAACGTCTCCAGCAGACTGGCGCCGTCCAGATAAACGCCGCCGAGGTTGCCGAGGGCGCCGACACCGATCGAGTAGCCCTTGCCGCTTTTCACGCGTGTGTCGCCGATCGCGCCGGTCTTGATACCTGCCGGGTCGAACGCGTGGCAGTGCACCAGCCATCGTGCTGCCTCGGCCGGCAAGATCGATTCCATGCCGGGCCCGGCGCGGTTGGTCAGAAACGGCATGCCGTTGGGTACGTCGGCGATCAGCCGTTCCAGCCCGTAGGTGTTGTCCTTGCCGGCCTGCAGGTCGGCTACCTGGTAGAAGGGGTGCTGCGGGTGCAGCAGGTCGAACCGGTCACGGAACTCGTCGAGGTAGTCGGTGAGATCGTTCAGAGGCAACCGCCGGTCTCGCCACAGCGACTGCCAGGAGGCTTCACTCGGTGGGCCGTCGGCGCTGCGATGCAGGATCGCGAGGGCGAGGCGTAGGATCGCGAACGTCTGAGTGGGTAGCTCACCGGCGATCATGCGGATCTCACCGGCTTGTTCGAACAACCCACGCAGCGAGACTTCGCGGTGGTGGCCAGCGGCGTCCAGCACCGGAATCCACGCCTCATCGGTCAGCGGGTACTTGTCAGGAGTGCTCAGGTCTACCAATCTGCTGCCTCCATCGCGTTGTGCGTATGGGCGGGTTGTCAGTCGTTGCGCGTGACCCGGAGGCCCTCATGTGAGTCGTAGTGGAGGTCGAAGGAGCCGATACGCGCGTTGCCGCTTCCGTCGACGTCCACGACCAGCTCCCCCGAAAGCCAGGGGCTGTCCTGCCAGGCACTGAGATCGACCCGCCGCTCCAGCTCCTCGATGACGCTGTCGATGACGTCGGAGTCGGTCATCGACCGGGGCAGAGGCAGAGTGCATCGGGCGATCTCCCGGGCCAGTCGCCGTCCGGGTTCGCTGGCGGTGGGAACGTGTACTCCTCCCCCGTCGATCCATGGCGGGATTACTAGGCCCTGCTCGGTGCGGACCAATAGGAGAACTTCGAGGGTTTCTCCGTCGGTGTCGCGTACGTGCCCTCGTGCCGTCTGGTCGTCCGCGTCACCGACGCTGCCGGAGAGCCAGCCGATCAGAGCCGTACCGGGCTCGCCTACGCCGGCGAGGCGGAACCCATCGGCTTTCAGTTCCTTGGCGGCGAAGGCTTCCCGCTGTTTTGCCTCAGCCTCGGCCAGCGCGGGCTGCCACGTCGTCGGGCCGACGTCCGCCGGGCCGTAAGCAGCTTGGGTGAGCGCCGCGATGTCCGCCGGCAGCCGCAACGGTTCGCCGTCCAGGTAGGGCAGTAGGACGGCGGCGCTGCGCAGCAGCATGGCGGGCTGATAGACCCGCCGGGAGCCGATGACCGGCTCGGGAGGCTCATGGGTCCAGTCAGCTCCGGTGATCCAGCAGGTCGGGGTGGCCAGCGCTGCCGGGCGGTCATCTCGGGGGTGACGGTGCAGGCGTCCGATGCGTTGCAGCACCAGGTCTACCGGTGCGAGGTCGGTGACGAGCAGGTCGAAGTCGATGTCGAGGGACTGCTCGGCGACCTGGCTGGCCACGACGATGTGCCGGTACGGCCGCTGACTATTACCCGGCGGTCCGAACGTGTCGTTGAGCCAGCGGTCCTTCACTGCCCGGTCCACAGCCATGAACCGGGAGTGCGCCACCGAGACGGGTGTGTCCGGGCCGAGCGCTGCGCGGAGCTGCTCCGCGGTTTCCTGGACGCGGGCGACGGTGTTGCGAATGACCAGGGCACAGCCGCCGTGGCGTAGTTGCTCGCGCAGCATCTCTGTCAGTGACATCGGCTCGTCGTCGAGGCGGCGGACGCGGATCTGGCTGCTGCGGCCGGAGTCGGCGCAGCTTGCCGTGGTGCCGCCTCGTTGCTCGGCCGAGGTGGTGATCAGTGGGTAGCGCAGGTCGGCGCGTACGGCTTCGTACGGGTCGATCCTGGGTTTGCCGCGGTCGCGCCAGGTGAGCGGCGGTGGTGGGCCGAGCCGGCCGGTGTCGTAGGCCGCAAGCAATTCGGCACGTCGGTGCGCGGGCAAAGTTGCCGAGAGCACAACGACGGGTACGCCGTAGGCAGCGAGCCACTCCAGTGCCCGGTCCAGGAAACGGCCCATGTAGACGTCGTAGGCGTGCGCTTCGTCGATGACGACGACCTTCCCGGCCAGGCCGAGGTGGCGCAGAACCAGGTGCTTGCTGCGCAGTGCAGCCAGGAGCAGCTGGTCGATGGTGCCGACGACGAAGCTGGAGAGCAGAGACCGCTTCGACCCGGCGAGCCAGGAATGTACGCCGATTTTGGCGCCGCCGGCGTCCTCACCGATGGCGCTCGGCAGCGAGTTGAAGCGCAGCCGGTCATAGTCGGCGTTGAGAGCGGCTTTGCCGTGGGCGAGCCTTACCGCGTGGTCGCCTCGTCCGATCTGACGGTCGGGTAGTCGGCGCAGCCAGGACAGCATCCGGAGGAACATGGCGTCGCTGGTGGCGCGGGTGGGAAGGGCGAGGTAGCAGCCGGAGGCTCCGGTGCGCCGGGCGAGGACTTCCACCGCGGCGAGTGCTGCTTCGGTTTTCCCCTCCCCCATCGCCGCTTCGACGATGATCATTCCGGGTGCAGGCATGGCGGCGGCGAGGTCGGTGACGGTTTGCTGCACGGGGCGCGGCAGCGCACCGGTGGGCAGGGCGAATCGTGTGGCGAACAGCGCGACCGTGTCGGCCGGCGGCGGGGTCGCCAGCCATGGGATGGGCAGGTCCACCTTCGTCCAGGCGGCTCGGAGACGGTCCAGGTCGGACTTGTCGAGCAGGTAGGGGAAGAATTCCTCGTTGCTGGCGATCCAGTCGGCGACGATGACGAGCCCGGTGAGAGCCGCCTGCGCCGGCTGCGACAGCGGGGTGCCTGCCCAACTACTGAGCCATTTGTCGGCGCCGGAGCGGGTGGTCATCCAGGCGAGCAGTTCGCTCTGGACCTGTTGCCAGGCTGTGTCGCCGAGCAGGTAGCGGCGGAGCAGGATGCCGTCCAGCAGCTCGTCGGTGGGTGGGGTGCCGTGGTGACCGCCAACGACGACTGCGTACGCGTGAGGGTCGGCCCAGCCCTGGGCGCGCAGCCACTCGGCGAGCACGATGTGCCCGGCGGCGTCGTGGCGGGCGCGGCGGCGCTCGGCGCACACCTGGTCCCGGTCATAACCGAGCCCTTGGTCGCGCATCCGATTGACCAGTCCGGCGCTCTGGTCGCGGAAGGATGCCTGGACGGCGAAGGCCGGCGTCGCCTTGCCGATGTCGTGCACACCGACGAGCCAGACCGCGAGTGTGCGGCCGCTGGCGTCGCCGCCGGGCAGTTCATCGGCGATGCGGCGGCGTACTGCGGGGCTCAGCCAGTGCTCCCAGAGCCGACCGGCCACGTCGGCGGAGTCGGCCATGTGCCGCCACAGGGGTAGCCAGCCGACCGCGGACAGGCCCGTACGGTCGGTCTTTCCCCACGCCGAGCGGGCGGCTGCGCTCAGTCCCGCCGTGCTCAGTTCCACGTCGTTCACGTCAGGGCCGGCAGTAGCTCGGTCGGCTCACCGCTGTGCGACAGGTAGAGCACGTCACGGGCCCTCGTGAGTGCCACGAACAGCAGGCAGCGCTCTCGTTGCAGGTCTTGCTGGTGGGCGTGCGGGTCATCGGCGGCCGAGGTCACCGCGTTGGCCGCCGGAAGGACTCCGAGGTTGAGGCCGACCACAGCGAGGCATCGGAACTCGAGCCCCTTCATGCCGTGCATGGTGGCGACCCGCACACCATCGGAGCCCTGTTTGTCGTCGGCCACCGGAATGTATGCGCCGGCGAGCGTCGCGGTGATGGTCTTAACAAGCTTTCCGGTACGGGCCGCCACCCCGATCGAATGGGGTTCGACACCCTGCTCCAGCCAGGTTCCGACGCGTTCGATCAGGCCTTCGAGCTCGTCGTCCTGGTTGTGGTGGGTGCTCAGCTGCGGCCTGTCGCCCCGGGTGATCGACCGGTATCCGACCAGGGTGTCAGGGGCGTCGTCCAGGCCGACGACCGCATCGGCGTTCAGGATCTTGACGGACAGGTCCAGGATCTCGTGGGTGGTCCGGTAGTTCACGGTGAGCCGGCGGGTCCGACCGCGCACCGCGATACCGAGCCGGGTCAGCGACACCTGGCTGTCGTAGATGCGCTGGTAGGGGTCGGCGAGAAGGAACATGTCATTCTTGCCAACGGCCACGAGCGCGCGCAGCAGGCGCCACTGCGCCGGGTGCAGATCCTGCCCCTCGTCCACGACGACATGTCGATAGCGAGGTGATGAGCTCGCGGCGATGACGGCTGCGTCGTCGGCGAGCTGGGTGTGGGTCCGGATTCGCTTCGTGGCCAGCTTGCGGACCACACCGGAGATCGCGTCCCAGACTTGGTCGCGTTGCGCCGCGCGCAGCCCGGCTCCCCGCCCTTTGCGTGGGCTGTCGCGGTAGGCGTCGGCTGTAGCCAGTTGCTGGGCCAGGATCACCTGCTCCCATTCGCGTTTGAGGAAGGCGGCGCTGACCGTGGTGACCGCACCGGCACGGTTCACCCAGGTCGGGCCGGTTCGGGCTGCTTCCTCCCAGAGCGGGTCCGTGTTCGAGTCGGTCGCGATGGTGACCTTCCCGCCCTGCTGAGTGACGATCTGGTGGGCCAGCTTGTCGACGCCGATGACGTCGATGCGTTGCAGGACTGCGCGATCAGAGGTCAGAAGGCGCAGCTGTTTGCCAAGGGCGTCGGCGAGGGAACGGGTGTAAGTGGTCAGCAGTACCTTCGACCCGTCGTCGGGCAGCCGCTGGGCGAGGAAGACCGCCCGGTGCAGGCCAGTGACGGTTTTCCCGGTGCCGGCACTGCCGGTGATCAGAGCCGGCCCGGTGTAGGTCTCGCGGTAAGCGACGTCGCGCTGGGTGGGATGCAGGAAGGTCCGCCAGACGTCGAACGGGTGAGCGAGGATGGCCGCCAACTCCACCGGGCCGGAGACGAAGGCGATCCGCTCGGGCGTGCGCTGAGCGGCGGTGAGCAGGTCGTCGGGGTCGACCTCGCTGACGATCCGTTCGGCCATCTCCTCCCAGACGGCCTGTACGGACATCCCACTGGCCAGCCCGGTCAGGACGTCGTACTGAACCTGCGGAAGCAAGGTGCTCAGGCTTTCCAGTTGCCGGTCCGTGCTGATGACACGCAGCAGCGGCATGATGTCCTTGTCGATGCCCAGCCGTTCGAGATTCGCTGCCGAGACCTGAGCGAACAACCCGGCCGCAGTCGGTGGCGTCGGCGTGGACTGGGTGAACTCCTCGATTCCGGCCTGGTCGCGCACCTCGAGGACACCGAGCACCTGATTCACCGTGAACCGACGCCGGATCGCGAACGTATTCGCGTCGTCGTGGGGCAGCACATTGAGCAGCGCATAACGCTCGGCTCCGAGGGCGAGAACGACCCCACGGTAGAACTGGTCGATCCTGATGGTACGGACGTGCGGATCCTTTGCACCGGTGAGCTTCTCCAGGTGCAGGCCGGCGTGAGTGTGCGCGGAGAACTTCTCGATCGCGGCCAGCACCGCATGCTGCACAGGCCGCTGCAGCTTGGCGTAAGCCGGCAGAAAACCGCGGTCGATGGCCAACTCGGCCATACACACTCCCCTGATCGGTCCATACAGCTGGCCGGCACGTCATAACGGACGGGCGAAAAGCCGGGCTGGTTCTCACATGCCGTGCGACAAGCTGTCACCGTCGGCAACGGAGCCACCTTGACATGGGACAGTCCGGCGCCGCAAGGTGTGAACTATGTTTCCAAAGATTTGGCACACAAGTGGATGACCTACGTTCGGCGTTCACAACTGACTGTCCGAACAGGTCGCCGGCAGATTAAGGCTGTTAGGGTCGGACACGTGGTGGCAGGAATTCACCTCCAAGGCCGGTACCAGGTCGAGCGCCTCCCCTTGCCGCACAGTGGAATGGGCGAGGTTTGGCCGGCGCAGGACACCGTGCTCAACCGCCCGGTGATCATCAAAACGGTTCCGGCATCCACCATGGACGTCGATCTGGCCAGGCGGTTCCGGCGTGAAGCGCAACTAACCGCGCGCCTCGTTCACCCGGGCGTGCCCGCCGTCTACGACTTCGGCCACCATGAGGGCCGCTTCTATCTCGTCCTGGAGCTGATCAAGGGCACAACCCTGTCCGACCTGATCGCCGAGCACGACCCCCTGCCGATCGCCTGGGTGGCCGCCATCGGTGCACAGATCAGCAGCGTCCTGATCGCCGCCCGGCGGATCGGCCTGGTACACCGGGACATCAAGCCGGGCAACGCCATGCTGGAGGCCAGCGGGGCGGTGAGAGTGCTCGACTTCGGGCTCGCCGCTATTCATGGAGACGACCGCTACTCACGGATCACCCAGAGTGGCCAAAGCCTCGGCACCATCGGCTATATGGCCCCCGAACAGATCGAAGCGAAACCTACCGACCACCGCACCGATCTGTACGGGCTCGGCGCCACCCTCTTCGACCTTCTCACCGGCCGGGCACCCTTCGATGGCTCCACCACGATGATCACCGTGCAGAGCCAGATGCGAGCCTCACCACCCCACCCGGCAGAGCTCCGTGACGACGTCCCGCCCGCCGTCGACGACCTGGTTCACGCGTTGCTGGCTCGACATCCACAGGACCGGCCGACGAGCGCAGCCGACGTATACGCAGCATTGGCCCCCTTCGCCCAGAACCTTCCACCGATCCCGGGAGCCGTCAGCGACCAGCCCGACGCCGTCAGGGCGTACGCCGCCGTTGTTGGCCAGGTACCCGTACGCACCGACCTCACGGCACAGCAGACAGACCTCGACCCCACGGATGCGAGCGCGGAGGAAAAGGCCGAATCTCTGGCCGCTGGCGGGAACCTGCGAGCCGCCGCCCAGCTTTGGCGGCGACTCGCAGAAGAGCGGGCGATCCAATACGGTCCCGACGACCCAAAGCTCGTCGAGTACCGCATGCAGGCCATCCGCCTGCATGCCGATCTCGGCGAAGGCAGCCGAGCCTTGCGCCAGCTTCGCACCCTGCTGGACGACCTCACCAGGATCGGCGGCCCCGACCATCCGGCCGCTGTCGCCGTGCAGAAAGAAATGGCGCGGATCAGCGAGACCGGGTCCGCGTAGTCCGGCCGGCAAGCCGTACGGATCGAGGGTCAGCGAACACGGACGGCAACAACACTGCCTTCTGCTCGGCGAACGCCTCCCCTCGAAGGTGCAGGAGCATTGTGCAGCTCTGACCGCGCGTCTCCGTCGTCAGCGCGCGACGCGCCAGTGAGGAGTACATGCCGCTGTGCTTCAGCCAGGCCGCTTCCTCACCATCACCGTCGAAGCCCCGCCCGATCGCCGCATGGCCGAAAGCGTCGTGCACAGCCCGGAACCTGTCGTTCTCGGCGTCGGTGAGAAAAGGATGCGGGTTGCCTGCGCTCGCGGTGGCGAAGACCTTCAACTCACGGTGCGCCACGTCCTCGATCATGTCGACGGCATCGGCGTACGGGTCGACGTCCACGACCTGGACTCTCACGCCGAGCCCACCGAACTCCCGGCGGCCCACGAGGTAGTCGTACTGCCGCATCGTCTCGCGCCGGAACGCGGCATAAGCAGCGTCGGCCCGTGGATCCCGTACCGGCGCGGCGACGTAGGCCGCCGCGATCGCCGCCCCAACTGCCGAATCAAGGCGCACCCGGGCGTAGGCATCCGGCGCAACCCAGTCAAGGCAACCCCACCGGCGCGCACCGTCGATCAGGTACGAGACCGCGCTGAGCGACCGATTCCGCGCAGACGCAGAGAATTGCGCTGCCGTTGTCGTGGATGAAGCCAATCGTGTTCATGATCCTCCTCAGGTTGTCGGTACGAAGTGGGCTTGATCAGTGACGAGCGGCGGAGGGCAAGTCGTCCGCCTGCATGCCGTCCGGGCGGTCGACGCTGCGCTGCTCCTCACGGAGCGCCACGCCCAGCCGACGGATCTCCGAGACCCGGCGATCATGATGGATTTTGGCGAACTTCCCAATGGCCGTGCTGTGCCCTCGCCTGCCCATAACAACCTCCACATCGACGCTCCGGTGAATCACTCTGCTTAGACCATACTGGTGAAGTGTGTTCACAGTCCATAGCGTCATGCTAGCGTTCACGTGTGACAGAGATGCGAGGCGCGACCGGCGGCGGCCCCACCCTGACCGCGAGCGGCATCGCGCGACTGGCCAACGTCGGTCGGCCGGCAGTCAGTAACTGGCGCCGCCGCTACGCCGACTTCCCGCCTCCCGTGGCCGGCACACCGGGCAACCCCCAGTTCGATGCGGAAGCAGTCGAGCAGTGGCTACGACAGCAGGGCAAGCTCCACGAAGTCGGCCTGGAACAACTCGCGTGGCGGCACATCGAGAACTATCAACCCGCCGCCCAGCTCGAGGATGCGATCATCGCCTGCGGCGCGTACCTCCTGGCCAGCAGAGCCGTACCCGACGACGGGCGGGACACCCTGCTGACCGCGAAACAGGTACTCGCCCACCTCCGCGCCGTCGACCGCGACCTGGCCAAGCACGTCGGGGCGGTGCTGCCACAGCGGTGGACCCCACAACTTGCCACCGTGCTCGACACCGTCGATCAACTCGGCCGTGACCGGGAACCCGAGGCCGTCTTCGAATACCTGCATAACCAGTACGCCAACTCGGCCCAGTCGATGTCCGGCCTCGCGAACACGCCCGACGACATCGCCGGGCTGCTATTGGCCCTCGCCGGCCCCGGCACGACCACCTTCGACTTCACTTGCGGCACCGGCTCGATCCTGCGCCTCGCCGCCAACCGGGCCCTACAAGTCGGCGCCGCCACACACTGCTACGCCCAAGAGATCAAAACGCCGTACGCCCTGATCGCACTGCTGCGCCTGTCGTTCGCCTACCAACGTGCCCGAGACTCCAACCAGCCGATGAGCCCCCCGGTCCTGCACATCGGTGACAGCCTCCTCGCCGATGCCTTCCCTGACCTGAGAGCCGATATCGTCGTGGCGAACTTCCCGTTCGGCATCCACGACTGGGGCCACGACCAGCTCGCCTACGATCCGCGCTGGATTCACGGCCTGCCGCCTCGCACCGAACCGGAACTAGCCTGGGTTCAACATGCTTTGGCGCACCTGCGTCCCGGCGGCACAGCAGCCGTCCTGATGCCCCCGGCAGCCGCTCTACGACCGGCCGGCCGGCGTATCCGCGCCGAGCTCGTACGCACCGGCACGCTCCGGGCGGTCATCGCGTTGCCTCCGGGCGTGATGCCTCCTGCCGGAATCAGCCTGCACATCTGGGTGCTCACTCAGCCGGACCCGCAGGCAGAAGCCAGCGATCGTCTCCTGTTCGTCGACACCACCGCCGCCGCACCGAACGATCCCCCGGCCGAAACCATCCTGCAGGCGTGGCACAGGTACCTCACCAACCTCGACGACGAGTCCGACGTCTCCTGTGTCGTCTCCGCCCTGCAAGTCTTGGACGGACAGGTCGACCTGACACCGTGGAGATACCTCCCGCAGACGACCAGCCCGGCCGTTGATCCTCAGCAGACCCTCGACAGGATGCGGGCTTTCGCCGAACTCATCGAACGGACCAGAGAGACCCTGCCTTCCCTCCAGGCGGCGCCGACAACCGCCCTGGCGCATGCGCCACAGGCCTCGATCACCGACCTGATCCGATCTGGAGGCATTGACGTGCTCCAGCGGGCCAGCACCCGAACCCGGCCGACCCGCGAGATGTCGGGAAGCGCAGCCGATACTTCCAGCAGGATGCCAGCCGCCAGCCCTTCACCCGGCGACGCCACGCCCCTCATACGTGAGGGCGACATTGTTGTCCCCATCACAGGTCACGCGATCACTGCTCGAGTAGCCACTCCCGATGAGATCGGCAAGGAGCTCGAACCAGGCCACCAACTCGTTCGTATCAAAAGCGCTCAGTTCAACCCCTGGTTCGTGGCCGGAACGCTCTCCCGCACCGAGAACGCACGGGTCGCCGGTCGCGCATCCAGCGTCGGCAGCGGCGCCCGCCGCATCGACGTCAAACGCCTCACCATCCCCGTGCTCCCGCTCGACCAACAGCGCGAGTACGGGCGGGCCTTCCGTCAACTCGCCGAGTTCCAGTCAGGACTACACGAAGTCGCAACGGCGGGCGAAGCCCTCGCCTCGGAGATTAACGACGGCCTCGCTTGGGGATCACTCACCAGCAGTCCTGAACGCTGAGAGCATCGGGCTGCGCCACCTCATCCTGACCGTCAAGAGCACAAATGTCACCGACAAGTGCGCGGGGAGCAGTCAACTCCTGATCTCGGGAGGCGGGCATGCCGCGGATCATCCCCACGTGCGCGAAGAGCAGGCCCAAGCGCCGGCCGCGATGGTGGTTTGGTAGAGATCATCCCCGCGTGCGCGAGGAGCAGAGCTGGCCCTGTCGGTGTGCCCAGCGACTCGTCGTCGCCGACCTCGGGATCATCCCCGCGTGCGCGGGGAGCAGCTGCGCGCCAGGGCCTGCGGCTCGTTCATGGGATCTGCCCCGCGTGCGCGAGCAGCAGGCCAGAACTTGCGGGTCCGCATCACGTAGCTCCAGATCATCCCCGGGTGCGCAGGGAGTAGCAGGATCTGATCGACGTGATCGCCCGGGACGACGGATCATCCCCGCGCGCGCGGGAAGCTGTCAACGACAGGAGCAGGCCGGTACCCAACGGCCCGCTGATGATCTCCCGTGGATCATCCCCGCGTGCGCGGGGAACAGGTCCGGCCCGTCTTGATGTTCTCGCCGCGCCACGGATCATCCCCGCGTGCGCGGGGAGCAGCGGAAGACCGCAGTGATGTGCCGCTCGTACCGGGGATCATCCCCGCGTGTGTCGATGTGACAGCGTGCGCGGGGAGCAGATCGGCGCGATGAACGCGGAGCCGTCGCGGGCCGGATCATCCCCGCGTGCGCGGGGAGCAGGCCGTGACCTGGGCCCCGTGGATGGGCGACTGGGGATCATCCCCGCGTGCACGGGGAGCAGGCGATGTCCTCGTGCACGTGATCCGAGAGGCCGGGATCATCCCCGCGTGCGCGGGGAGCAGATCCACATCGGCCAGGCGTCGTCGTCGCCGTCGGGATCATCCCCGCGTGCACGGGGAGCAGCAGCTGGCCGGGGTCGAGTCAGGCCATCCACGCGGATCATCCCCGCGTGCGCGGGGAGCAGGCCAGCGGGCGTCGGCCTCGCGCGACCGCTTCCAGGATCATCCCCGCGTGCGCGGGGAGCAGCACCGACCCGACCGAAGTCTGACGTATTCGCGCGGATCATCCCCGCGTGCGCGGGGAGCAGGCCACGGCACCCTCGCCGCTGTCCTTCACCACCGGATCATCCCCGCGTGCGCGGGGAGCAGCGGCCCACGCCAGCCGGCGGCGGCAGCACGCTCGGATCATCCCCGCGTGCGCGGGGAGCAGGTCGCCGCCGCGCGCACGACCGTGGGCCCGTAGGGATCATCCCCGCGTGCGCGGGGAGCAGAAGTCCGGCGGCATGAGGGTGACAAGGAAGACCGGATCATCCCCGCGTGCGCGGGGAGCAGACCAGCACCACCGTCACGATGCGGTTGCTGCCCGGATCATCCCCGCGTGCGCGGGGAGCAGGAGCGGCCCGGCGACGGCTCCGAAGGGTGGGCGGGATCATCCCCGCGTGCGCGGGGAGCAGGGTCTTCCTTCGTACCGGCAGGCGGTCATCCATGGATCATCCCCGCGTGCGCGGGGAGCAGTTGAAGGTGCACTCCTGCCAGATGTCGGACAGCGGATCATCCCCGCGTGCGCGGGGAGCAGGGTGATCGGTCTCGTCACCGCGGCGCAGTGGGCGGATCATCCCCGCGTGCGCGGGGAGCAGGCAGACTCCACCGTCGGCGCGAACCCCAGTCCCGGATCATCCCCGCGTGCGCGGGGAGCAGACGTTGTTCGTCGGCTGCAGCGGTGGCAGGTTCGGATCATCCCCGCGTGCGCGGGGAGCAGGGGCGCCGCCTCCGGTTGAGGGAGACGACGCCCGGGATCATCCCCGCGTGCGCGGGGAGCAGGGTCTCGGCGAGAAGGTCGAGCAGATCCGGCCCGGATCATCCCCGCGTGCGCGGGGAGCAGAGGTCACCGCCGGCATGCCCGGACAGGTGGGTGGGATCATCCCCGCGTGCGCGGGGAGCAGGGCCACTTCACCTTCACCCGGGTACGGTCCTCGGGATCATCCCCGCGTGCGCGGGGAGCAGCCGGAGTCCACGTACCACTTGCCGCGCCACTGCGGATCATCCCCGCGTGCGCGGGGAGCAGGTGGGTGTGCTGGAACGGGCCGGCGCCGACGCCGGATCATCCCCGCGTGCGCGGGGAGCAGGCCTACTACCAGCTGCTGCCCGCGAACACACCCGGATCATCCCCGCGTGCGCGGGGAGCAGTTCGTCCACACGGACGAACTGGCCCAGCAGGCAGGATCATCCCCGCGTGCGCGGGGAGCAGGGCCCTGCTCCGTCCCGGAGGGAGATGACCATGGGATCATCCCCGCGTGCGCGGGGAGCAGGCTTCTTGACCTGCAGGTCCAGAGATCAAGATTCCGTATTTTGTTCACTCGTGTGATGCACGATCCGCCGCCTCCGTTGCGATGCTATCTGCCGTCAAAGCCGTGCCAGCAGGTCAGCGCTGGCTGCCACACGTGCAGGCAGCATCTGGAACTCTATACGGCAACCGCTCCGGCCTCGCCTACACAATTCGATTGGTAGGTCGGTAAAGATGCCGGGACATCGACGTGATCGCGCGGGTCATTCGTTTCGCCACCACGGGTACAGGGTCAGGTTGTTGGTCAGGGTGATCGAGGCATCGGTTCTCGTGTAGCCAGCGCGGGCGGCTGCCTCGGACAAGCCCGCGGTCAGGGTCAGGTAGCGGGGACAAGGTGAGTTCCCCCCGGTTTCCGGGAGCGGGGGTTACCTGGCTCCGGTCGGGGCAGGGGTGAGGTTATCTGGCTCGGTCTGGGTGTGCCAGGCGGTCTCGTATTCATCGGGGCTGAGGTAGCCGAGTTC
>NZ_JAENHP010000002.1 GCF_016834655.1 Paractinoplanes ovalisporus | reverse complement strand
CGCCACCCACCCTTCAGCTACGGCACGCTGGGTCCCAGGCGGCCGGCGTCGCCGGTCACCCTCCCTGCCGCCACCCACCCTTCAGCTACGGCACGCTGGGTCCCAGGCGGCCGGCGTCGCCGGTCACCCTCCCTGCCGCCACCCACCCTTCAGCTACGGCACGCTGGGTCCCAGGCGGCCGGCGTCGCCGGTCACTCTCCCTGCCGCCACCCACCCTTCAGCTACGGCACGCTGGGTCCCAGGCGGCCGGCGTCGCCGGTCACTCTCCCTGCCGCCGCCTACCCCGAGCGGATGGCTGCGCGGTGCTTGGCTGCGGGCGTTGCGGCGCGGGCGAATTCGCTGACTGCGTTTCCGGAGCCTGCCCCACGTCACGTCATCTCGCGAGTCGCGAGCTATTTTCTGATCCTTTTGGTCGGCGTGCATGGCGCCAATCTTTAGTTTTTTGGCATGATCGAATGCTGACAAAGCATGGTTTGAATGCGGGACAATTAAGCATGCGGCAGCTTCAATTGTTCACCTCTGCGGAACTCGCCAAAATGCGCGACCGGACCAAACGTCGCAACTATTGCCCGGCGGCCGAGGAATTTCGCCGCGTGCACGAAAGGCACCGCGCTTGGGGCCTGGCTCAGCGTCACGCCGCAAAGCTGCGGCGCTCCCGGCTCGCCGGGCCGAGGTCGACCGACGCGGCGGTGCAAGATCTCGCCACGGAGCCAGCCTCGTCGCGCCTCTCACCAACGCGATCGCAGCCTCCGCCACAGCACAGGAACCCCGAGCAGCGGCAGCGCTTCACCTCCGATACGGAACCCAGGAAAGCACAACGCGCCGCAACGCCACGCCCGGGAACGCAACACGCCGCAACGCCACGCGCGGGAGCACAACACGCCGCAACGCCACGCTCAGGAGAACGACACCCCGCAACGCCACCCCCGACCGCGACGCGCACGGCGCAGGCGCAATCGGTAGCGCGCGCCGCTCTGCCAGCGCCCTTGTCCGAGCAGCACCGGAAAGCCGAACCGGTCAGCGCGACAACGGAACCCTGCGACAACCGAGCGTCAACGCCGAACCCGCCACATCAACGGGACCGGCCCGCGCGGCCGTTCACCGTCCACTCGGCCGATGGACGGAAATCGAGACGCCGTCACGCTGATTTCCCACGGGGATCCTTTTCCACCGAAAGCGAACCCGGGCAACTCCTCGAACGCATTCCCGCACGAGGCACCGCGCACACCAAGAATTCCTCGGGAATCGCGGACGCAAATGCTCGAGGCCATAGTGGGCCAGTCCGAGTCGCCCGGCCATGACAATCCCGGCGGGGGGCGCCAAGGGCGGCGGTGCGCAGGAGCTACGGCTGGGCAGTGTCGTCCGAGACCGGAACGGCTGGGCCGGCCACCGTGGTCACCAGGGGACCGCCGCGGCGGGTCGTTTGACGGGTTCGCCGCACCAGATCCTCCGGCGGGTCTTCGTTGCGGGCCACGGCGTCGACATAGGCCTTCATCTCCACCAGGGACAGGCCAGGCGCCAGCAGGAGGCCGTCGCGCACCGCTGCCACTTTGCTGCCTGAGGCCAGCGCCGCGCGTACGGCCTCCAGCACCGGGTCCGGTGGCCGGACGCCGCGGACCAGCTCCAGATACTCCTGTTCCCAGTCGCCGCCGAAGGGTGAGTGGGTGATGACCTGGTGGATGCTGCCGTCGTCGGCGTCCACCAGGTAGGGGGCGTTGCCCAGCAGCATCGCGTTGAAGTTGCCCCGCAGATAGGCGACGGACTGCCAGGCGACGAGCCAGCCGAAGTAGTGCTCCTTCGCCCCGGACACGGCGACCGGGATCGGAGTGGGGGGGCTCGCGCTCCAGCAACGCCTGGACGAGCTGCACGGCACGCTCTTCGGTGATCACGACCGGCATCATCGCTGGTGCTGCGGCGTGACCGGAAGAGAATTACCACCGGGAACATCCCGGTCGCGCGCTACGGCCGTGATGGCCGCCCGGGCCGCGCGCGGCAGCCGCCGAAGGCGGAGAGCGGCCGCCGTGCGTTTCCAGGAGTGGACGTGGCGTACGAAATCGTTGTCATGACCAGTCGATCTGCGGGGAGCGGTAGAAATCCACACCACGCGCCGTCCACCGCGGTCCGTAAGCGCCGAGGCGGGTGCGGTACGACTCCCAGTCGCGGGACGGTGACCAACCCAGCTCGGCGATTCCGGCCAGGCGCGGGAACGCCATGAACTCGATGTCGTCGAGGTCGCGCAGCGTTTCCGACCAGAGCGGCGCCTCCACGCCCAGAACCGCGCTTTCCGGTACGCCGGCGACGTGTGTGTGGGGGTCCCAGTCGTACGCCTTCCGCACCTCGATGTAGCCCGCCCAGCTCAGCCCCAGCGGCGTCGACGGGTCGTACTTCTGGTCGATGTAGGCGAGGTTGGCCGGCGACATGATCACCCTGGTGCCGTTCGCGACGGCCGCTGCCAGGGTCGCGTTTGTCGTGGTCAGGCCCCAGTATTGGGCTACCGCGGTGCGGGCCTCGGGGGCCGCCGCGATCTCGTTCCAGCCGTACGCCGTCTTGCCGTACTTCGCGACCAGCGGCAGCACCCGCTTCTGGAACGTCAGGTAGTCGGCCGCGGTGGTGGCGTGGGCCTCGTCGCCGCCGATGTGGATGTACGGGCCGGGTGTCATGGCGGCCAGCTCGCGGATCACGTCCTCGACGAAGCCGTACGTGTTCTCGTGGCCGATGCACAGCGAGCTGTACCCGACCGCGGTGTCGGTGCGGGGCGGCGGCGCGACCCCGTCGCAGGTCAGCTCGGGATAGGCGACCTGGGCCGCGTTCACGTGACCGGGCATGTCGATCTCCGGCACGATCGTCACGTACCGGCTGGCCGCGTAGCGCACCAGATCCCGGTAGTCGGCCTTGGTCAGGTAGCCGGGCCCGACCCCGTCGACGCCCGTGCCGGGACCGCCGCCGACCGTGGTGAGCCGCGGCCACGAGTCGATCTGGATGCGCCAGCCCTGGTCGTCCGACAGATGCAGGTGCAGGTAGTTCACCTTGAACTTGCTGATCTCGTCGATGTGCCGCTTCACCTCGGCCGGCGTGTGGAAATGCCGGGCCAGGTCGAGCATCGTGCCGCGGTAGCCGAACCGCGGATGGTCGACGATCTCGCCGCCGGCCACCGTGCGCGGGCCGGTCAGCGGCACGAGCTGCTGCAACGTCTGCACCCCGTTGAACAGCCCGGCGTTGCTCGCCGCCCGCACGGTGATGCCGGATCGGTTCACGGTGAGGCGATAGCCCTCGGGCTCGGTGATCGCACGGCTCAGTTCAAGAGCGATGTTTCCCGTACGGCCGGAGGAATGCCCCGCCACCCGAAGACGCAAAGCCTCACCCAGCCGGTCGGCGACGTCCCGGGCCCGGGGCGGGGCGATGATCACCGTACGGTCGGTGATCCGGAAACCCGGCCCCGACTGGTGGACCTGGACCGGGGCCGGGATGACGCTGCCGAGCGCGATCACCGGCGTGACCGGCGCCGGGGCCGCGGCGGCAGTCAGCGGCAGGGCACAGGCGAGGAGCACAGCGAGACGGAGGCGCATACCCCGACCGTACATAGGTAGCCGTCTATTAGTGAAGAGTCCTGCCGGAAGCGTGGGATTTACTGGGGCGGTGACAGTGCTGCGTACGGTCGAGTTCGCGCCGCCCACCTGGGACGGCGAACCGGACGAGGACGCCTTCACCCGCAGCGCCCGCGGCATCGGCGAGCTCTACAGCCAGGGCCTCGCCCCGGCCCGCGTCGCGGCGCGCTGCCCCCGGCTCCAGCTGCACTGCTACCCGCACGAGCCCGGCCGGACCGCCGTCGAGGTCACGGTGTTCACCGAACCGACCGACGAGTACGAGATGGCCGGCATCCTCCTGCCGGACGGGGTGGCGGCGCTGCCCCCAAGAGCCCGGGCCGCCCTGGTTCTCGACGTGATGCACGGCGCCGCGCTGCGGATGGCCCAGGCCCGGGGCTGGGACCCGGCCGCGTTCGAGGCCGCCCGCGCCCACGTCGTCGCCCACGATCTGCGCTTCCGGTGGATCGGGCCGGCCAAGAAGTCTCCCGGACGCACCCACGTCGCCCGTCCCGTCTTCACGATCGGCGACGACGGCCTGGCCCGGGTCGTCGTCGAGATCCGCCGGGCCGCCGACGACACCCTGGTCGCCTGCTCCCCCGAACTGGCCACGACCGACACCCACCGCCGGGTCGCGGCCACCCTGCGCTGGTACGACCGGGAGATCGCCCAGATCGACCCCGGCGAGGGGCCGCCGCAGTACACCGAAGTCCCGGAGCTGCCCCCGGTGACCGTGCGCGGCGAGGGCGCCAACGCCCCCGAGGCCCCGCCCCAGATCACCGTGATCGGCGGCTACACCGACGACGCCGTGCCCGAGACCTACCACACGGCCCTGCACGTCCTGCTCAACCAGGTGAGCACGTGGACACCCTGGTGGTCGGCGGCCGACGACGACGTCCTCGAGATCTCGTACGACCTGATCGCCGAACGCCCGGCCCGCGTCACCGCCCGCCGCGGAGGCAACAAGCTGCGCGTACGCATCGAACGCCCGCTCGCCACCCTCGCGTCCACCCCCGATCCGATCGCCCTGGCCCACGCCGACATCGAGAACCTGCTCGCCGTGGTCCGCCGCCGCGCCGCCCTCGGCCCGCACCCCGCCCTGCCCGGCCTGCCCGCCCTACGCACCGCGACGGCCAACGAGACCGACGGCCGGGCCGCGCTCATCAACCGGATGCGCGCCTTACTGGACCGCCTGAGCGACCGCCTGCCCACGGGCTTCGTGGGCATGCTCCACAACGACCTCGACCAGTCCCGAACCGGCGACGCCATGGCCGCCCTGCGCACCCAGCCGGACCTCCGACTCACCGAGGCCGAACAGACCGAACTCGAAGCCCTGGTCGACACCCAACGCTGACGTTCCCCGGCTCAACCGCCTGACGCACGAAATGCAGGGCCGCGCCCACAGTGCTGTCCGACGACCCGCGCTACGGCGTCCGTACGGATCGAGCCCGTCCCACCGCCACGAAACCGGCGAGCACCAACAGGATGCCGATGGCGGCGGTGCTCGCCGGGGACGTGCCGGTGATCGGGAGCTGAACGGCGGGGCCGGTGCCGGTCACGCGGATCTCGGCCTCGTTGTTGCGGGGGTCGCGGTCGACACTCTGCTCGCTGCCGAACATATCGACCCGCACCGAACCGGTCTCGTCGCGCGCGGTCCGGGCGGTGCGCACAGTGAAGGCGAACCTCAGACGCCCGCCGGCCCGTAGCGTCGTGGATCGGAGCGTGCAGTCGTACTCCGACGGGATGGACAGCGCGGTGCAGCGCTGGTCGGCGGTGACGACCTTTGTGCGTACGGGAAATGTCACCCGCACCCTCGGGAGGTTGTTGCCGAAGGGTGGGTAGCGCAGGGTTCCCGGGCCCTTGTTGGCGACGCCGACCGTGAGGGTGTGGTCGCCGGCGGTTCCGGGAATGGTCGCGCCGACCGCCACCACGTCGGTGCGGCGGCCACCGGAAACGGTCACCGTCGTGTACGTGCCGTTGTCGTCGTGGTCGGTGTCGGCCTGAGGCACGCCGGCCGCCGCGGCGACCTCGTCCAGCGTGAGCTCGGGCCCGGTACCCGCCGGGTCGGAAGACGTTCCGGTGCCGTCGGCCTGCCAGTCCTCGTACTCGGCGGCGGTCAGCCGCAAGGCCACAGGCCCCGTACGGGTCAATCGGCCGCGGCGCCGCCGGTGGAAAGGTCGGCCACGAGGCGGATGTACCAGGTGTCGCCGTAGGCGGGGCGGGTGCGGGCGTCGAAGCGGTAGCCGAGCCGGTCGTAGAAGCGGCGGCCGCCCTCGTTGGCCTCCCACACCTCGACGTGGGCCTCCCGCACGCCTCGGCGGCGCCATTCGTTGACGCACGCGGCGTGCAGGGCCTGCCCGATGCCACGGCGGTGACGGTCGGGGCGTACGTGGATCTGCCACAACTCGCCCACGGCGGCCGGATCGGCGGTCTCGTCGTGGGGCGGGCCGGTCAGGGCCAGCCCGACCACCTCGCCGTCCAGCTCGGCCACCAGCAGGGCGCGGGCCGGGTCGGTCAGAAGCGCCGGAACATACTTGCCCCGCACGGTCACGGCCCACGAAGCCAGCTGCTCGGCGGTCTGCACATCACGCAGATAGCCGTTCCGCGCGGCGATGTGCACTTCGGCGACCGCGGGCAGATCGCCGTTCCGCGCCGGTCGGACCGTGAGCATCATCGGAACCTACCGAATGTGGTCAGGACTTTTCGGGGGCGCCACGGCCTCGTCGATACGGCCCAGGTCGATGAGGTACCAGGCCCGGGTGCTTTCGGGACCGCCGCGCTCCTCGAGCGACCCTAGACGTCGGGGAGATAGACGTACTGGTCGTGGTCGACCGTCACGTCAAGGCGGGCCAGACGCTTCAGGGTGTGCGCCGAGTAGGTGATGGCGGCGGTGGAGAGGCCGTTGCGGTCGCCGTGCATCTCGATGACCACGTTGATGCCGGCCCGCATGCCCAAGGTCGCGCACGCCTCGGCGATGCCGCCCGCGTACGGCTCGATCGCGTCCAGCAACGAGGTGACAACTTCCTCGGTCTCGTACGTCATGACCTCGGCCAGTTCGTACTTCCAGTCGCTGAATCGCCATAGCCCTCGCTGCCCCGCTCGTGTCGGTCGTAACCCGACCAGGCGGGTCACCTCGTCCGGGTCGAACGACATCAGCCGCAGCTCGTCGGCGCTGTACGGCGGCGGGCCCGTCTCGACGTCCCGGGCCAGATAGAGGTATGCCCGCTGCGTGCAGTGCGCGTGCTCGTCGTCAGCCATCAAGGGAGACGGTAGCGGGCGGTTCACTCGTTCGGGTTCGCGCCGGAAAGGCGGGGCGGTGAATGCCACGATGGGCCGTGAGCAGAAGGTCGAACAGCCCGGGGCACCGGCGCTCCCCCGGCTGGCATTCCGCGACGTGGTGGACCGGCGTCGGCGGTGTCGCCACCGTGCTGGCGGCCGTGCTGGCCCTGCTCGCCTGGTGGTTCCCGCAATCGCCGGAGGCGTCGCCGGCCAGTCCCACGGCGTCGGCCCAGCCGCGTGGCCCTCTGCCCCTGACGCTCCTGCAGAGTGCCAGCTCGGAGGAGTGCGGCGGCCCCGGACGCTTCTACCTGCCGCAGAGCGTCGACGACATCCCCGGCGACGTCCCCGGGGAACCGGAGAGCTGGGACGAGGCCGACGAGAACAAGCATCTGGAGGCCATGAAGGCGTGGACGTCGGCCAACGGCGGTTTCACGCAGGTCAACTGGATCAAGTTCGCGGTCGAGGGCAACTCGAACCGGGCCAGCATCCTCACCGGCCTGCGCGTCAATATCGTCTCCCGCGCACCCCTGACCAGCAAGACCGTCCTCTCCATCGAGGGGTGCGGCGGGCTCGTCTCCCCTCGGCCGTTCGTCGCGGATTTCAGCGCGACCCCACCGCTCGTCAGGGCCCTCCCCGGCAAAGTCGAGGAGGCCAACGGTGACGTGGTCGCCACCCGGCCCGCGAACTTCCCGTTCACGGTCTCCGAGTCCGATCCGGAAGTCTTCACCCTCGCCGTCGGCCCCGGCCCGGCCTGCCACTGCTCCTGGACCGCGAGCGTCGACTACACCCAGGACGGCCAGTCGTACACGGTCCCGATCGACGACCACGGAAAGCCGTTCCACGCCGTCCCGACCGACCGTCTGCCGACCTACACCATCGTCAACGGCAAGATGGACGACGATCCGGTCGCGTTCCCGAACTGCCACTACGTCCGCGACAAGACCCAGCGGTGGACGTCCCTCTGCCCCATGTCACCGGACGAGTGAGGAGCCTGGGAAGTGACGGCGCAGACGGTCGGCCAGGTCGGCGACCGCGGCGGCGTCGCAGGGTGGGGCGTCGGGCCACTCGTCGCCGTCCTGCCAGCTCAGTTCGGGTGGCGTGCCCCGGTGGCGGGCGAAGACGTGCTGATGGAAGTGGGAGACACCCCGGCCGATGACCGCCGAGAAGACCGCCTCGGGGTCGAGTGCCGCCCGGAGCGCGCGGGCGCTCCGGGCAGCGGCCAGGCCCACCGCGCTCGCCTCATTGTCGGTCAGGTCATCAAGGTAGGGGGCGTGCCGGCGCGACTCGATGAACAGGTGACCGAGGAAAACGCCGGGTGGGCGGTGGAAGACCAGCACGTGCTCGTCCTGCCAGATGAGGGGCCCGCCGAGCAGCGGGCCCTCACCTCGATGTTTGGCGCAGATCGGGCAGTCCCCGCCGACCGCGCCACTCGCTGTCATACAAGGACCTTACGGCCGCCGCCCCGTGCGCGGGGGCGGGCCGGGGTGGCCGCGCCCCCGCGGACCGGGGTCACGCCTTGGGCGGGGTGACCTTCAGGGTCATCAGCGGGACCAGGCCGGTGATCTGGGTCTTGACCTCGATCTTCACGCCGGCGCCGGCCACCTTGACCGAGCTCTGCGGGTTGGCGGCGTCCCAGTAGCGCAGCGGGTCGGAGTCGTCGAAGGCCGGGATGGCCGGCTGCTTCGGCAGGGACACCGGGGTGCCGTTGCGGTGGAATGTCACCGGGTCGGTCTTCTGCAGGCCGAACGTGGCGTCGAAGGGCTGGCGGCGGTTGCCCAGCAGCACGCCGTCACCGAAGACGATCGGCTTGGGCCGGGCGTCGACCGGCAGGGCCAGACCCGTGCCGGGGTGACGGCTCGTGTTGTTGTTGCCGGCGGCCGGGTTGACGTACCAGACCAAGAGCCCGTCCTGGTAGGGGAAACGCTCGGCCCAGTCGGGACGGGTGGTCTGCCAGCCCCAGTTGTACGGGCCGGTCTTGAGCACCTCGTCATAGCCGTTGTACGTGCGGTACTCGGCCGCGTAGTACGAGCCGTCGGCCAGCGGCACGACCACGGCCTGGGGCAGCACGCCCTCGCCGTTGGCGGCCGTGCCCAGGGTCACGTACTTGGCCTTGCCGGGCTTGACCGTCACGAAGTTCGACCAGCCGAGCCAGATCTTCTCCCACGCGCCCATGTAGCCGGGAGTCGAGCCGATCGTGGGGGCGCCGCGGCCCAGCCACGAGCCGCCGGACATCAGCGTCCAGAAGCCGGTGCCGTTGTCGCCGCCGGCCGTGTCGTAGAGGTCGGGCAGGCCCAGGTCGTGGCCGTACTCGTGGGCGAACACGCCGAGGCCGCCGTTCTCGGGCTCAGTCGTGTAGTCACCGATCCAGAAGCCGGAGTCGCCGATCTGCACGCCGCCCGCCAGGTTGCCCTCGGGACCGGCCTGGCCCTCCAGGTTGCCGAACGCGTACCAGCGGTGCGACCAGATCGCGTCGGTGCCCTGGGCGCCGCCGCCGGCCTCCTCGCCCTCACCGGCGTGGATGGCCTGGAAGTGGTCGATGTAGCCGTCCGGCTCGTTGAAGTCGCCATCCTTGTCGTAGTCGTCGCGGTCCCAGACGTCGAAGGTCTTCAGATAGGCCTTGATCTGGGCCGGGGTCTTGCCCGCGGCGACCTGCGAGGAGTACCAGGCGGTCGCGCTGTCCTTGACGTAGTTCCAGTAGCCGTCGTCCTCGCCGATCTCGTTGCTGCCGTAGCGGGCCGCGTTGAAGGGCAGCTTCACCCACTCGGAGACGTCACCGCCGACCGTGTACCGCCCGCCCGACTGCTTCGAGTAGAACGTCGTCATCGACTCCTGCTTCTTGTCGAACAGGAGTTTCTTGTAGTACGCGGGGCTGAAGTCGGACGCCCAGATCGTGGTGTTGTCGTTGGCCCGGTCGGGCGCGGCGATCTGGTTGTGCACCGGGCCCGGGGTGCCGCCCGCGGCCGGGTAGGTGGCGTCGCCGAACTCGACCAGGAAGGTGAGGATCGGGTCGGTCTTCGTCTCCTTCTTGCGATATTCGACGAAGCGGCCCTGACCCAGCTTGATGACCTCCGAGCCGGTGCGCTTCTCGCTGGTCACCTCGCCCGCGATCAGCTTCTCGAGCGCCTCGGCGCGCTCGGCCTCACGCTCCTCGCCCAGCGGGTGCGGGAGGTTGTCCTCGCCCAGCGTGGCGTCGGCGGCGGTGGGGGCGGCGGCAGTGCCGGGTGCGGCGGCCGCCGGGGCAGCCGTGAAGCCCGCAGCCACCGCGATCGCGGAGACGGCGGCCAGCACGGCGGTACGTTGTCTCAAGGAGCACTCCTCAAAGCGATGAGTCGAGGGTCAAGGGGTCATAAAATCTCATGCATCTCGATATGTCGATAGGTGAGATCACTAAGGCCGCCGCCGGAGGTGCTTCCGAGCCGGAGCTGGAGGGGCTGCTCTGGGCGCTCTGGGGTGAGGTGGTCGGCGCGGCGGCCGCCGGCGAGCCGCTCGACGACCTGGTCGCACGGCTCACCGCCGTACGGGAAATAGATCTTGATGGACGCCGGGTGGGTGGGCGGCGGCTCTTCGGTGACCTGCCGGTCTTCGGCGCGCAGATGCGGGAGGCGTGGAACCTGGTGCCGCCGGAACGCACCGTCGAGTCGTGGACCCGGCTGAACGGGTTCGCGGCCCGGCTGACCGCCGCCGGGGTGGACTTCTCGCTGTTCGGGCTCTGGTCGATCGGGACGGCGCTGGAGACGTTCGCGCCGCCGTCGGAGCACCTGCCGGCCGCCGTCGAATGGTTCGAGCACTGCGGCCCCGAGCTGGCGGCCGCGACCCGGCACCGGCGCACGTTCGGGCCCGGGCCGGGGCGGCTGCACGAACTGGCCGAGCGCGAAGGACTCTCGGAGACCGGCTTCAACCCGCCTCGCTGGGCGTTCTGGCGCAGCCGCCTCGAAGGACTCGCAGCCGGTGGCGACCCGGTGGCCCGGGCGGGGCTGAAGGCCCTCCGGCGGCTCGACAAGGAGATCACTTAGTGGCGCCCGAGCCCTACTCTTAGTGTCTGTCCACTAAGGTCTCAAGGGGGCTCGATGCCGTTGCGGCGGTTCCTGCGTTCGCTCCTGACCGGAGATGTCCTGCTCCGCCTGGCCGCCGTCGTCCTGGCTGTCCTCATCCTGGCCCGCGCCCTGTTCTCCGGCTCGTCCGGCTGGCGGGCCGTCGTCTACGTGATCGGCGGGGCCGCCGCGCTCTGGTGCGCCCTGTGGGTCTTCGGCCGCCTCAAGCCGCTGCTCACCGCCGGCCGGGGCGAGGCCGCGGAGGTGGCGTTCCTGGCCGGGCGGTCACGGTCACGTCAGGTGGCCGTACTCGCGCTGCTGGTCCTGATCGTGCACGCCGCGATCACCGGGTACGTCGGCATCGGCACCATCCTGGTCGCTATCGTGCTGGCCGTCATCGCCACATTGCTCACCGCCGACCTCAAACTGGTCGCCCTGCTCGGCGGCATCGCGCTCATCTTCGCGCTGGCCACCGTGTTCGTGGCCGACATCTTCTCGGGCAGCGCCGAGGCGCGGGCGCTGGGCATCTCGGTCGCCGCCATCGTGCTGCCGATCGTCATCTCGGACAAGCTTGTCGCGCTGGTGAAACAGCCCGCCCTGACCACGACCCACCACGCCGTCCTGGCCGTGCTGACCCTGCTGATCAGCTTCCTCGGCTGGACCCGCTCGGAGTGGCTGCCCGGCGTCGTGCACAACTGCTACACCCTGCCCACGTCGAGCGGCATCACGGTGCTGCGGGCGACCGCGGACGGCCAGCGCTGCTACGGGCTGATCGACACGGCCGACGCCGGGGTGTTCGCCGCCGACGCGTTCGGCCGGGACGAGGTGACCAGCACTCTGCAACGCAAGATCCTCGAGCAGAACCAGCCCGTACGGAAGGGAGATCTGACCGTGGTGTGGCTGGGCGCGCTCTCGTGCGAACCGTTCAAGGGCGACCCGTCCCGCTGCGCCGACGGGCGTGACTACCCGTCGGAGCGCGACCAGTTGCGGGCGCTGCTCTACGCGCAGTCCCACATCGAAGACACGACGGACCACCGGCTGCACGTGGTGATCGCCGACGCCACCCAGGACGTCGCACACGCCGACGACGTCGCCCAGCTGATCATCAAGCGCCGGCCCGCGATGGGCGACCGGGTGGTCGTGATCGGCGGCGGGGACAGCCGCGACGTCACCCAGCGGGCCATCAACCGCCTGCTGACGGCCGGGATCCCGTTCATCGCCCCGAACCTGCTGGCCGACCTCGGCAACCCCGGGAAGGGTTTCGTCAACCGGCCGGGCTACCTGCAACTCGCACCCTCCAACCTGGACTACGCGAGGGATGCCGTCGACCGTCTCGCCCACTCCTTCGGCGCCAAGGGTTTCCGGCTCGACGTCTACCAGCAGCCCAACCCCACCGACCAGTACACGACGTCGCTGGTCAACGACCTGCTTTCCGCCGTACGGGATAAGGCCCCGGCCACCGCACGCCATGTGCCCACCCTCGACCGCATCGACGCGACGGTCTGCGAATCCGACAAGACCAGCCCGCCCGCGGTGCTCTACTTCGCCGACCGGTGGACCCGTTTCGCCGAGTTCGTGCAGCGCGTCAACGATCTGTGCGGCCATTCCCGCCCCCGCATGGTGATCGCCGACGTGTCGGTCAGCCGCTTCATGGCGAACTACCAGTTGCGCGCGGTCAGCACGGCCGACTGGAAGGTCCACTACAACGTCGGCGGCCCCGGTTGCGCCGATCTGAGCGAGCCCACGTACGGCATCCTGGGCGCCAAGATCGAGAAATTCGGCGACCTCGTACGGCTGAAGGGCCCGTTCGCCTGCGCCGACCGCGCCACCGGCATCAAGGACGGCCAGTTGCCGAACGCGTGCCCGCTCGACGCCGCGGTCAAGCTGACCAGCCAGCCCTGCGAGGCCAACGACCTCGGCACTTACCTGATCCCGGCCTGGGACGCGGTGCTGCTGGCCGACGCGCTGCTGCCCGAACGCCCACCCGCCGGCGACTACCTGACGTCACTGACGGTCCGCGACTTCACGTTGGCCAACGGCAAATCGGCCACGGTGGAGAGGGGCGTGCTGCAGGAGCCGACCATCGACGTACGCCTGTGGCACGGCAACCCGCTGAACGACCCACGGGTCATCTGGGAGCGCCCCAGCAAGGAGTTGATGCTCCCCACCGACCCGAAACCAGGCACAACCGACCCTTCCGCCGGCCGCTGACCGCGATCGCCGCCCGCCCGGCGCCTCGCCGTCGTGGCCGACGATCGCGCCGACAACCGCAGGCCCCGGCAGGCGCGTCGGCCCTGCACAGCCATATCGCGTCGGCCAAGGCGATCAGAAATCGTAAGGGTCATCCGCGGCCGCATGCGCTACACCGATCTCGGACGCGCGCTGCTGGGAAGCGAGCATCATTTCGACGGCGGTGGTCACGTCATGCGGCAGCGCCACTCCTCGGTGGAGAGCAAGGGCTCGCACCTCCTGATGGAGCGCTCCGAGCAACCTCTCTTCCTCCTCGTCACGAGCATTCTGCAGTCCGCATAGAAGAATGTCTGCAGCGATGCCATCCGCAGCATATATCGCTGGATCGCGAAGCTCGGGTTGCATAATCAGAAGCACGGGGTGCTTACTGACAAGCTTCGCCAATCCATATGGTCGAATATCGACCGAGTTTCGATTCCGGACACACCACCTGAGAACTTCACCTACAGCTCCCGTGAATTCATTCCTGTAGCCCAGCGCAAGAACTCTGTTGATCAGAACTTTCGCCCTTCGCAGCTCACGAGCACTGGATTCCGACACGTCGAACTCCGCAATTTCATGTACAAAGTCATTATCCGGGTGGCCGGCGACCATCGCGATCAAAGCAGAGTTGATCAACTCGATCGGCTTTTCGGCAGATGAGTCGAAGAAGCCGTCCATCGCGGCCTTCCCGTACTGCAGGACACGCTCCTCGTAGGCGTCGCCGCGCAATCGCGCCGCCATGACGTTGTAAACCCACGAGTTACGGTATGGGAGTTCCATCGTGACGGTGTCACCATTGCGGGCGATCGAGTTGATGACGGCGTTCCAAACATCCGGGTCGAGGCCTGCCTGCCAGAGACTAACGAGCGACGTGTCGGATTCCACAGCAGGTGATTTGATCGCCAGTCGCAACAAAAGGAGATTTAGCGTGTAGACCGCCAGCTCTCTCAGACGGTCCACACCCATGGGTACGTACTCATTGAACCGCGCCGAGGGTGGGCGGCGCCTGGCCCCCGCTCGAAGTTGATCGAGCAATGCCACGATCCGCTCCCGGCGATCGACCTCAAGCAGATCGCTGAGCTCCGTGACAAAAGTCAGTACCGAACGGCGCTTGGCCAGAGCCTGCTGCGAGATCAACGCGTGAAGCAGGTCGTCGTTGACGTCGGGGTGGAGCGTCGGCCCGGCCAGCCGGTCCAGCTCGTTGAGCAGGTGTTCGGCGACGAAGAACTCGCCGAACGTCGCGTGCAGGAATTCGTAACTTGCCTGCGCCCGCCGCTCGTCGTGCGCGTCGGACCGGTCGGCGTGCACGAAGAAGAACTGGCCGATCGTCCGCTGGCCGAGGTCCGATGCCCGAACGCCCGCGTGCCCACGGCTCAGCGCCTTCAGGTCGTTGCCCAGATCCTCGTCGCTGACGCTCTGCGCACCGCGGTTGAACATGGCGAGCGCCGCCACCTGCAATCGCCACAGGTGCTCCTGGATCGCGCCCGGCAACGCCGGATCGTCGCTGCTGAGCTGCTTGGTTGCTTCCCGATAGGCAAACCGTTCGAAGATCTCGCGATAGAGGGCCGCCGACGACAACTCTTTCTCGAGTGCCTGTGACAGCGGATCGGCCGAGTAGACGGCGACGATCAGCAGCAGGAGGGGCTGCCCGACCAGATGCGGGTACCGCAGAGCTGTCTCCGGCGTCAACGTACGTGTCGTCCCGGCGCGGACGCCGTCCGCATTCGCGGCATTCCATTTCTGCAGCCAGGACCGCACCCGGGACTCGTCGAACTCCTGAAGAAACGCGATGGGTGCTCCGGCCGGGATCTTCACCTGATCGGCCACGGCGGTCCTCGAGGTGACGATCACCAGCACCGGTCGGCCCTGCTGGAGTTCCCGGCGCTGGAACTCCGCCACGTCGTGCAGATAGTTGGAGCGGCGGATCTTGGAGGCCTGCAGCAGCTCGTCGAGGCCGTCGAGCAGCACCACCCGGATCGTGTCGCGGCTCTCCTCGGTGAGTTTCGCCCACGGCACCCGCATGTGCGTGCTCTGATCGAGCTCCTGCTGAATCTGCTGGTGTACCTGCGCGTCCGCGTCGACCCGGCGCAGCGGCACCCGCACCACGGTGTACCGCGAGGACGGAAGCCTGGCCGCGATCACCTTGGTGAGCATCGACTTCCCCGCTCCCGGGTTGCCGAGCAGGAGCATCGGAACCGACGTGCTCTGCGGCGCGGTCGCATAGGCGGCCAGGAACATGTCGAGGTCGTCGTAGCCCGGCTGGGTCCTCCACCACTCGTCGTCCCATGGCCGGGTGTCCGGGCCGTGCGTCGCCACGCGATAGCCCGGCTCGATGTAGATGTCCTGCACCGAAGGAAATGTCACGTGGTCGTCGCGATGCTGCGCCTCGACCGCAACGATCGGATCGGTGAGAACTCCATGGTTGGCTCGCCACACGGATTCGCGCAGTTCGGTTCCGTGAGCCGACGCGGTGGCGGCGAGATCAAGGACCCGGCCGAGGCGGGCCAGCCCGCTCGTGTGCTCGTCGAGCGCGGCCACCACGTCGGCGCGCAGACCCCCGATCGCCGTACGGGTGGCGGCGTGCTCGCCGAAGTTGGCCCAGTAGAAGAACTCCGGCACGTCGGCGGCCAAGGCCAGATAGTGGCTGTGGTACCGCTCCACGGCCTTCTCAGCTGTCAGTTCCGGCTCGAAGTCGGCCAGCGCCGCAGGAGCCGCTATCTCCAGGAACCGTGCGATCCGCTCGGAGAGGCCGGTGCACCAGGTCCGCACGGCCGCGCGATTCTCCTCGAAGCCGCACGCCGCCGAAGGGGCCGGGACTTCCGCCTGGTAGAGCGTCTCCAGCAGGGGTTGCCCGCTGTGCCGCCACGACTCGGTCGCGAGGCGCTCCTTGTCGTCCTCGGTCATCCGCAGGTCGGGGTGGCTCTCCCGGAACACCTCGAAGTAGGAGCCGACCACGATCGCGGTGTGCGCGGCGGCGACCAGCTGCTGCCGTTCGAGTCCGCTCGTCCCGTCACGCTTGGCGCGGAAGCGGGCCACCCCCTTGCGGAGCAGGCCCATCGCTTCGTTCTTCTGGTCCACCCAGCCCCAGATCGCGGCGATGCCGGCCACCGGCCCGATCAGACCGAAGACCGGCGCGGTCACGATTGCCAGCCCGAGCGCGGTTCCGAGTCGATCGATCCACGGAGAATTCTCGGATCCGAGGATCTGCAGCGCACCCCGGTAGGTCAACGGCGGGTCGAAACGCATGCGAACACAGTAGAGGCCGGCCCAGGTCAAGTACGAGACGAACCGAGGCGCACCATAGGCCGCGCGGTGGGATCAGACCTGTTCGGGGTCGCGGTCCTCTGAGCGTGCCCAGTCGCGGACGGCCGGCTCCTCGAGTTCCGGCTCATCGTCGTCGACGAGGCTGTATTCGTACGGGAGGACCAGCAGTTCGTATTTGCGGCCCTCATGCTGCTCCGCGGCAAGGTCGACGAACAGTCGGCGGTCAGGCCGCGGCGAGGGCGGGCTCGGGTGCGGGCTGGGGGCGGTGCTTGGCGATGTAGCGGGCGTTCCAGGCCATCAGGGCGCCGAACGTGACGACCGTCAGGGCGGTGGAGAGGCCTACCATCACGTCGATCGGGAGGGTGTAGACCAGCACGGCGCGGAGCAGGGCCTCGGTCAGCAGGCCGGCGCCCCAGACGACCGAGGCTACGCGGTGGCCGTGGCGCATGTGCGGGTTGGTGGCGTACGCGTGGGAAAGCTCTTCGGCTCTTTTGGGCTGGAAGCTCTGCTGGGCGGCCAGCGTGAACGGGCGGCCGGACAGCGCGGTGCCCAGGAAGACCAGGCCGATCGCGGCTGACATGATCGAGTGCTTGATGAGCATCCAGCGCGGGTCGCCGGTGAGCAGCGTGAACACGAGGCCTACGCCGAAGACGGCGGCCATCACGGCGGAGAACGGGCTGAGTGTCCGGGCGCGCAGGGCGACCCATCCCAGCCGTACGCCGGCGGCCAGTGTTCCGGCCAGCAGGGCGCTCGTGTCGGAGGCGCCGAGGGCGTGCAGCGCGTAGTAGGTGACGACCGGCAGGCCGAGGTCCCAGGCGAGCGACCGCATCATGGCGGCGGTTCCGTTGTTCATAACCGAAATCCTCGTCTTCGGCGCCCCTCCCCCGGGACGACCGACCTGCCGAGCCCGGTTGTCCATCGATCGGTGGACAGCCACCGGCGGCCGAGCATCGCCAGTTCGAGAACCGGCTGCAAGCGCCCGCGGCCGAGCATCGGGAGGACTGACACCGGCGACGAATACCGGCGGGCGAGCATCGGGAGGACCGACACCAGCGACGAATATCGGCGGGCGAGCATCGGCGGAGGCGTTGAAGGTTTCCGATGGGAGCGCTCCCGGGTAAGTCGTACGGTGTGATCATGGCCTTGCTTCTTGACCTCGCGAACATCGTGGGCGGTTTTCTGCTCGCGATCTCGCTGCTGCGCAAGCTGCCGCGCGCCGGGGACACGCTTGGACGAGGCGCCGATCGGGTGGCGCCGTTCGGGTGGGTCGTCGGCGTGGTGGCGCTGGTGGCCGGCGGCTACTACCTGCTGGTTCACATCTTCGACGGCCCGCGGGTGTTCCACTTCGAAGTGGTCGGCATCCTGGTCGGCGTGGCCCTGCTCTGGGACCGCCTGACCAAGCGCAACGCCCCGCCCGCGCTGCTGCTCGCGATCTTCGGCCTGATCGCGATCGTGGTCGGCCTCCAAGGTCTGGTGACACCGGACTGACGGCCACGACCGAAGCGCCGGGAACGCCAGCAACGCCGTGAGCGCCGGCAACGCCGCGAGCGTTTAAGATCCGTGGATGAGCGCCTTCGATACGAGCGTGCCGCATCCGGCCCGGCGGTATGACTACTGGCTGGGCGGCAAGGACAACTTCGCCGCGGACCGGGAGTCGGGGGACGCCATCGCGGCGCAGTTTCCCGGCATCCGCACGGCCGTGGTGGAGAACCGGCGGTTCCTGCGGCGCGCGGTCACGTATCTGGCCGAGAGCGAGGGCGTAAGGCAGTTTCTCGACGTCGGCACGGGGCTCCCGACGGCGGGGAACACACATGAGGTGGCTCAAGGGATCGCGGGCGAGACGCGTGTTGTCTATGTCGACAACGATCCGCTGGTGCTCGCCCACGCCCGTGCGCTGCTGACCGGGGCTACTTCCTATGTGGATGCTGACGCGCGGGACCCGGGGAAGATCCTGGAGGAGGCGCGCCGCACCCTCGACTTCGAGCAGCCGATCGCGCTGATGCTGCTGGCTGTGCTGCACTTCGTCACGGATGACGATGACCCGTACGGGCTGGTCCGCACGTTTGTCGAAGCTCTGCCGCCAGGTAGCTTCGTCGCGCTCTCGCACGCCTCCGGCGACTGGCTGCCGGCTGAAGTCGTCGCCTCCATCACGTCCGGTCGTCATGGTGCCGGGCGCCTGCGGTCGCAGTCCGAGGTCGCCCGGTTCTTCGACGGCCTCGACGTGCTCCCGCCCGGTGTCGTCCCGCTCCCGGAGTGGCGCGACGGGACCGAGGAGAAGCCTCGCCCCGAGGCCGCCGAGGTTTCCATGTACGCCGGGATCGCGCGCAAGCCATAGGGAAACGCCCGCCGGCCACACAAGACGAGGCCGCCCGATCTACACGGTCGGCACGGTCGCGTTGTGCAGCCGCGGTCGGCAGGGTCGCGGGGGTGCAGCCGCGGCCGGCACGGTCGCGGGGGTGCAGCCACAGTCGGCACAGTCGCGAGGGTGCAGCCGCAGTCAGCACGCTCGCGGGAGTGCAGCCGCAGTCGGCACGGTCGCGAGGGTGCAGCCGCAGTCAGCACGGTCGCGAGGGTGCAGCCGCAGTCGGCACGGTCGCGGTGCTGCTAACGGCGGCGGCGGTATTCGGCTACTACCAGGTCGGTCAGCTCCTCCAGTGAAGTGTCGGCGGCTTTCTTGTCGAACGTGATCCGGCCCTGTTGGAGCAGGTTGACGCGATCGCAGACGTCGAGGACCTGGGCGTAGTTGTGGGCAATGATGATCACTGAGACCTCGCCTCGTTGTTTGAGGTCTCGGATCAGGTCGAGGATCATCGTGCCCTCCTTCGCGCCCATCGCGGCCAACGGCTCGTCGAGCAGCAGCACCCGGGCGTCGGAATAGACCGAGCGCGCCACCGCTATCGCCTGGCGTTGGCCTCCCGAGAGCTTGGCCACCTCGACCGTCACGTCGGGCAGGTCGACGCCCATGTCCCGCAGGTGTTCCTCGGCGCGGCGGCGCATCTTGCGGTTGTTCAGCAGCGGCCACCGTACGAGCTCACGGTTGAGGAACATGTTGTGGTAGACCGACAGCTCGTTGACCAGGGCCAGATCCTGATAGACGGCGTCGATGCCGAGCGAGCGGGCGTGGTCGACGCTGCGCAGCGTGACCTCGTCGCCGTTGACCAGGATCTGGCCCTCGTCGGGGCGGTGGAAGCCGCACAGGATCTTGATCAGGGTGGACTTGCCGGCGCCGTTGTCGCCGATCAGGCCCAGCACCTCGCCGGGGTCGACGTGCAGGGTGATGTCGCGCAGCGCGGTCAGGGCGCCGAACCGCTTGGCGACGTGGCGCACTTCCAGAGCGGCGGTCATGACCGGCCCACCCCGCGCAACCGGCACAGGAACAGACCGGCGGTCATGACCGGCCCGCAAAGACGGCATGGGAACAGACCGGCGGTCATGACCGGCCCGCGGAGCCGGCACAGGATCAGGGCCACGCTCATGACCGGCCCGCCCTTCGCAGCCGGGACAGGTACTGGTTGGCGATCATCGAGACCAGGATGGCCAGGCCCAGGATCAGGAAGATCGTGTTGGCGCTGTAACCGATCAGGTTGAAGCCGTTCTGCAGTTCGGCCAGCACCAGCGCGCCCAGCAGCGCCCCGACGATGGTGCCGGAGCCGCCGGCCAGCGCGGTCCCGCCGATGACGGCGGCCGAGATGGCCGCGAACGTCAGTGTGGTGCCGCCGCCGATGTTCGGGTCGATCGTGTTGATCCGGGCGGCCTCCATGATGCCGGCCAGCCCGCCCAGCGCGCTCGTGATCATGAAGTTGCCGATCTTGATGCGGGAGGCCCGGATGCCGGCCTCGGTGGCGCCGACCGGGTTGCCGCCGACCGAGATCGTGTGCAGACCCCATCGCGTACGGGTGAGGATGACGTGGAAGACGGTGACGATCAGCACGGCCCAGGTGATGCTGGCCCACGGCCCGGCCCCGAGCCACGTCTGGAAGCGCCCCTTGGCCGGTTCGGGAATCGGCACCGGATAGGCGTGCGAGGTCATCAGCAGCAGGCCCTGGACGGCGAAGAACGTGCCCAGCGTGACCACGAACGACGGCACCCTCAGCTGGGTGACGATGAACCCGTTGACCAGCCCGATGAACGCCGACAGGGCCAGCGCCAGTACGAACGCGGGCAGCACCGGCACGCTGTAGTAGTCGATCGCGAAGTGCAGCAGGAACGGCGCGAACGCGGCCACGATGCCGACCGACAGGTCGATCTCGCCGCTGACCAGCAGCAGCACGATGCCGACGGCGACGATCGCGGTGGGCGCCGTCGCCTGGGCGATGTTGACGAGGTTGTCGCGGCTGAGGAAGACGTCGCTGGCCGCCCTGAAGTAGAACATCAACCCCAGGGCGACCAGCAGCACGCTCGCCTCGCGCCGGCGGACGAAGCCGTCGAGCAGGGCCCGGCCGACGACCGGGAGCCCTCGCGCGGGGGCGGCGGTCTCACTCATGCGCGATCGGCCCCGACTTGGGCACGAGAACCTTGTCGGTCGTCGAGCCCTCGTACCGCGTCTTGGTGTTCTGATAGGGCGCCACGTTGTCCTTCGTGACGAACAGCAGGCCGGTGTTGGTCTCGCTGGGCGCCAGCAGCCCGCCCGAGAGTTTGTAGAAGTAGAGGAACAGCACCGGCAGGAAGCCCTGCATGTACGGCTGCTGGTCGATCGTGTAGTCGAGACTGCCCTCCTGGATGCCGGTCAGCGACTCCGGGATCAGGTCGAAACCGCCGGCCACCTTGAGGTTCTTGGATCGCATGTTGTACTTCTTGGCGACCTGCCCGACCGAGGCGGTCGAGCCCGCGTCCACGGCGAGCATCCCGCTCAGGTTCGCGTGGCCCAGCGCGTACGCATCGATGATCGACAACCCCTTGGTGACGTCCGCGTTGGTGGCCACCGGCGTGAACGTGATCTGTTTGCCGGAGTCCTTGAATGCCTGCTGGGCGCCGTCGATGCGGGGCTGGATGTTGAGCGCGCCCGGGGTGGCGATGAAGCCGGCCACCTCGCCCGAATCGACCGTCTGCAGGGCCCGCTGGCCCAGCGCGTAGCCGGACTCGTACAGGCCCTGCCCGATGTAGGCCAGCCGGTTGGTGCCGGTGTCGCCGCGGGCGCCGTCGGCGTTGTACGACACCACCGGGATGCCGGCGTCGAGGGCCTGGTCGACCGGGGCCCGGAAGGCGTCCTTGTCGACCACGGCCACGGCCAGGCCGTCGACCTTGGCGCTGATCGCGGTGTTGAGCGCGTTCACCATCTCGCCCACGATCGAGTTCTGCGAGCCGGTCCACTGTGGCTTCTCCAGGCCGAGCAGGGTGGCCGCGTCCTCCATCCCGTACTGCGTGGGGGTGAAGAAGGGGTTGGTGGTGACGTGGTTGACGAAGGTGAACTTCCACTTCGGGGTGGACGGGAAGTTGCCGAACGTGTCGGACGCGGCCGCCTCCTTGTCGCTGCACGCGCTGAGCAGGGCTCCGGCGGCGAGCGACGCGCTGAACAACCCCGTTCCGCGCAGCAGCCGGCGGCGCGTGACGGCGTTGAGGTCCAGTGTGGAGACCGCCTCCTCCACTTTCGGATGAATATCGGTCATATCGCACCTCACTGGCCGGCGCCGACAGCCAACGGGGCCGGTCGGCGCCGAACTCTGGTAGACGGCGAAAAGAGCTAGTCAGTGCCGAACTGATAGATGGTGGTGGAGCGCAGAACCTGCCCCGGCCGGAGCACGGTCGTGGGGAAGTTCGCGTGGTTGGGCGAGTCCGGGAAGTGCTGTGTCTCCAGGGCCAGCCCGTCACCCTGGCGGTAGGAGTTGCCGCCGGTGCCGTACAGGGTGCCGTCGAGGAAGTTGCCGCCGTAGAACTGGATCCCGGGCTCGGTGGTACGGATCGTCAGGGTGCGCCCGCTGGCCGGGTCGGACACCCGGGCCGCCACCGCGAGGCCGGAGCCGCGACGGTCGAGCACCCAGTTGTGGTCGTAACCGCGCCCGTACACGATCTGCTGGAAGGCGCTGCGGTTGCGCGCGCCGATCGCCGTGGGCTTACGGAAGTCCATCGGCGTGCCGGCCACCGGGTCGAGCTTGCCGGTCGGGATCAGGGTCGCGTCCACCGGCGTGTACCGCGAGGCCTTGAGCTGCAGTTTGTGGTCGTCGATGGTGCCGGTGCCCTCGCCGCCCAGGTTCCAGTAGGCGTGGTTGGTGAGGTTGACGACGGTCGCCTTGTCGGTGGTGGCGTGGTAGTCGATCCGGATGCCGCGGTCACCGGTGATCGTGTACGTGACCGTGGTGCGCAGCGTGCCCGGGTAGTTCTCCTCGCCGTTGGGGCTGACATAGGTCAGGCGCAGCCCGACAGCGCCGCCGCCGGTGACCGGGGTGGCGCTCCAGACCCGCTTGTCGAAGCCGACGTTGCCGCCGTGCAGGCTGTTCGGGTCGTTGTTGATCGCCAACTGGTAGGTCGTGCCGTCCAGGGTGAACTTGCCCTTGGCGATGCGGTTGCCGTAACGGCCGATCAGCGCGCCGAAGTAGGCCGGGTTCTTGGACGTGACGTAGCCGTCGAGGTTCTTGAATCCGAGGGTGACGTTGGCCAGTTTGCCGTGCCGGTCGGGCGTCTCGACGGTCTGGATGATTCCGCCGTACGTCAGGATCCGTACGCGGAACTTGCCGTTGGTCAGGGTGTAGCGGTCGACGGCTTTACCGCCGACGCTGCCGAACGGTTCCTTGGTGATGCTGGGCTTGGCCCCCGCCTGCGACGACGACGCTCCGGCCAGGCCGAGGCCGAGACCGAGCAGCAGGACGACTCCGGCGCGCAGGAGCGTTCGCGGGGTCGGACGGGAGGTTCGGTGTGAAGTTTGCATGTCGCCTCGTCTCCTGGAACAGGACGCCACACCGCCGTGGTGCGGCGGAATGAGCCTGCGCCGACACCGGAGAGGACGGTCGGGCGTCGGCCCAGACGAGACCGGCTCGGGGAAGGAGCACGGTCCGGACAACGAGTTCGATCCGGACCGTAAGCATGCTGATAGACCGCGGCCAATCCTCCGATCGACCAGCCCTCGTCACCGAATGGTGAACGTGAACACCTGCCAGCTGGAAGGGATCATCGGGGGCCGCGGGCGAACGTGAACAGGCTAGGGGCGCAGGGCCTCCAACGCGGGGCGGTCCCAGTCGGCGAGGTCGGCCGCGGCCAGGTAGGTCGAGCGCAGGAACTCCAGCAGGGCCGATTCCGGATCGGGCGAGGACGCCACGGTCTCGTACGGCAGCAGGCACTCGCGCAGAGACTGGTCGTAGTAGGCGGCGTTGCGTTCGGCGTAGCCCTCCGGCTCCGGATAGGCGTACGCGTAGAAGGCGCCCTCCTCGCCCCCGCCGGGCCAGAAACCGAAGCTCGCCAGCTCGTGCGAGTAGCCCTCGGCCATCACCTCGGGCGGGCAGTTGGGCGCGCCGCCGGGATGCGGTGGCGCGAGGCGGCCCGAGAAGCGGGTGTAGGCCAGGTCCATCGCGCCCCAGAAGAAGTGGACGGGACTCGCCTTGCCGACGAATTCGGTGCGGAAGCGCTCGAACACCCGCTGGGCCTGCAGCAGCTGTTTCCAGAACCGCTGCGCGGCCTCACCGTCGTACGAGCAATGGGTCTTGTCCTCGGCGAACGGGATGGCCGTCTCGACCTCGTTGGGCACGGCGTGGATACGCGGTTCGAGGCCGAGCGAGGACAGGGCCTCCAGCAGCTCGCCGTAGAAGGTGGCGACCGGCTTGGGTTCGAGCGTGACCTCGCGGCTGCGGCCGTCGCTGACGCGCACCCGCAGCACGTGGTCGATGAAGTCGAACTCGATGTCGAAGGCGCCTTGCCCGTACGGGACGGCCGACGTGCTCAGCCCGCGCGGGCCCGGATAGAGCGTGACGTGCCACCAGTGGTTCACCGGCGGGGCGTACGCCATCCGGACCTTTCCCACGATCTGCGTCCACATGTGCAGCGTGTCGCGCGTGTCGGTCCAGTCGGAAACCCGCAGCCGGGGCCAGGAAGAGTCGGTCACCGCTCAAGAGTGCCAGGCGTGGCGACAGGATGACCCCGCTCCAGGGCGGCGCCCTCGACGTCGACGTCGGGCAGCAGCCGGTCGAGCCAGCGCGGGATCCACCACGCCGACCGGCCGAGCAGGTGCATGACGGCGGGGATGAGCAACATCCGTACGAGGAAAGCGTCGGCCAGCACACCGAAGGCCAGGCCGAAGCCGAGCGACCGGATGATCGCCGTGTTGGAGAAGATGAAACCGCCGAACACCGCGATCATGATGATGGCGGCGGCGGTCACGACCGTACGGCCGGCGCGCACCCCCTGCCGCACGGCGAGCCGGGCCGGGGCGCCGTGTGCGTACGCCTCCCGCATGCCCGAGACCAGGAACAACTGGTAGTCCATGGCCAGCCCGAACAGGATGCCGATCAGGATGGTGGGCAGGAAGCTGAGCACGGGGTTGGGGTCGTGCACGCCGAACACGGCCCCGAGCCAGCCCCACTGGAAGATCGCGGTGAGCCCGCCGAACGTGGCGAACAGCGACAGGATGAACCCGAGCGTCGCGGTCAGCGGCACCAGGATCGACCGGAACACGAAGATCAGGATGATCAGCGACAGGCCCAGCACGAGCCCGAGATAGCCGGGCAACGCGTCGGCCAGCTGCTCCGAGATGTCGATGTTGCCGCTGGCGCTGCCGGCCACACCCAGACGCACATCGGTCGGCAGGGGAGAAAGATCCCGCAGGTCCCGTACGAGTTGTTCGGTCGAACCGCTGGAGGGCCCGTCCTCGCCGATCACCTGGAACGCGAAGATCGTCTTGTCGTCGGACTGCCCGATCGGGGCCAGCGCCGTCACCCCGTCCACGGCGAGCAGCGCGTCGGCGATGCGGACCTGCTCGGCCACGGCGTCGGCGGGCTCGGTCAGCGGCCGCGGCACGTCGGCCACCACCAGCAGCGGGCCGTTGACGCCGGCGCCGAACTTCTCCTCGATCAGCTTGTAGGACCGGTACTGGGTGGAGCTCTCGGCCTCGGAACTGCCGTCGGGCAGGCCCAGCCGCATCGACAGCGCGGGCACGGCGATGACCAGCAGGACGGCCAGGCAGCCGAGCACGGTCAGCACCGCCCGGCCGGTGCTCATCGGCGTGTTCACCAGGTGGTGCCGGCCGGCCCGGCGGCGGGCGCGGCGGCTCAGGATCCGCTCCCCCAGCAGCGACAGCAGGGCCGGGGTGAAGGTCACGGCGAGCAGCACCGAGACGGCCACGCAGATCGCGCCGACCGTGCCCATCATGCCGAGGAAGCCGATGCCGGTGACGTTGAGGGCGAGCAGCGCGACCAGCACGGTCGAGCCGGCGAACACGACCGCGTTGCCCGAGGTGCCGTTGGCGAGCCCGATCGACTCGTGCATCTCGACGCCGTCGAGCAGCTGGCGGCGGTGCCGGTTGAGGATGAACAGGCAGTAGTCGATGCCGACGGCCAGGCCCAGCATGACGCCGAGGACCGGGGTGATCGACAGCATCTCGACCGCGCCGCTCAGGGCCAGCGACGCGCTCACGCCGATCCCGACGCCGGCCAGCGCGGTGACGATCGGCAGGGCGGCGGCGACGATCGTGCCCAGCATGATCATCAGGGTGATGGCGGCGATGACCACGCCGGCCACCTCCCCCACGCCCAGGATCTCGGGCACACCCTGGGTGATGTCGTTGGAGAACTCGGCCTCGACGCCGTCCGGCACGTTGTCGCCGACGTGCTCGACGACGCTCTCCTTGGTCTCCGGGGTGACGTCGAGCCGCGGGTCCGAGAAGATCACCTGCGCGATGGCGGTGGTGTTGTCGGCCGACACCGTACGGATCCCGGCCGACAGGTCGAGCAGCCGCTGCGACTGGTCGAGGGTCGCCGCCTGCGCCTCCAGCTGAGGCCGGGCCAGTTCGCGCTGCTCGGGCGGCAGCTGCTGCTCGGCCTGCTCCAGCTGCCGGCGGCCGTCCTCGATCTTCTTGGCCTGCTCGGCCAGTTGGTCGCCGGTGGTGAACGGGTTGGTCGTGGCCGCCACCCCGTCGAGCTCGGCCGTGGTGCCGAGAAGTTCCCCGATTTCCGTACGCTGCGTGGCCGTGAACGCCGTGCCATCGGTGTTATGGAACACGATCGCGCCGTTGCCGCCGCTCGCGCTGGGCAGCTTCTCGGCCAGTTTCTCCGTCACCTCCTCGGTCGCCGTGCCCGGGATGGTCACCTGCGACGAGAGGGCGCCGCCGAAGGCGAGGTAGGCGGTGACGGACAGCGCCAGCACGACGATCCAGGTGATCACCGTGGTCCAGGCGCGGCGGGCGCAGAGGCGTCCCAGGCGGTACAGCAGCTCGGCCATGAGGGGTACTCCGGTCGGGTTCGGGGGCGTTCAGTAACCGGTACGGATGTTGTCGATCAAGCGGTCGAGCAGATCGCGCCACAGTTCGCGGGCGGCGTCGTCGGTCGCCGCGCCGGTGGCCGCGATCCACCGGTGGGCGATCACCTCGGTGCCGTGCATCAGCGAGCTGACCAGCAGCTCGGCCTCCAGAGGGTCGCGGTCGGCGTTGCGGTCGGCCAGCTCCCGGGCGAGGTCGGCCGTCGTACGGGAAAAGGTCGCCTGAAAGATCTGCTGGGGTCGCGGATCGTCGGCGCCGAAGCCGCCCAGGGCCCGCCAGAGGAACGCGATGGTGCTCGGCACGTCGGTCGCGCGCAGGGCCGAGGCCACGGTCGCGAACATGGCGGCCCGGCTTCCGGTCCCGGCCGGGACCGCGCTGACCTGGGCCCGGAAGCTGTCGATGACCACGCCGAGCACTTCGGTGCACGCGGTCGTGACGACGTCGTCGATCGAGGCGAAGTGGTTGAAGATCGTCCGCCGGGACACGTCGGCCCGCTCGGCCAGCTGGTCGACGCTGAACCGCACCGCGCCACCGTCGTCGATGAGCGTCTTGGCCGCGTCGAGGATGGCCCGCCGGTGCCGCGCCTTCAGAGCCGCCCGCCGATCGATCACCACAATTCTTACACTAAATGCACCGTTGCACCGCGTGCAAATTGCCCCCTCCCGGGTGACCGGTTGTGCATTCCGCCTGTCCTCGGTGGACCGCGGCGGTAGCGTTCTTCCGCCTGTCGGGCGGTGGACGGCGGCGGTCGCGTTCTTCCGCCTGTCGGACGATGGCCGGCGGTCACGTTCTTCCGCCTATCGGGCGATGGACGCGCGACCAGGGATTGCGCTCGGGTGGGCGGCGGGCGTTACGTGAAGGGCGCTACACGGCGGGGAGGTCGACCAGAGGGCAGCGATGGTGAAGACGGAGATCGACCGGAATCTCGACACCGGGATCACGACGGTACGCCTGGAGGGGGCGCTGTCGTTGTCGTCGGTACCCGATGTCGGCACCACCATCGCCAAGGTCGCCGCCGAATGCCCGTCGGCCGTGGTGGTCGACCTCTCGCGGTTCAGCCACGAGACGGACTCGCTGCTGAGCGTGTTCGCCACCATGACGCACGACGCCCAGCTGCACTGGGGAGTGCCCGTGCTGCTCTGCGAGGCGACCCCCGGCGTACGGCACGGCCTCGACGTCTTTCGCACCTATGTGGCCCTCTATGAGGACGCGTCCCAGGCGGAGCTCGCCGTGAACGCCAACGTGCCGCGCTGGGTCTGCCTGCATCTGCGGCCCGAACCCCGCAGCGCCGCCGCGGCCCGCAACGTGACCGGCGACGCCTGCCTGACCTGGGGGCTGATGCACCTGCACGGCCCGGCCCGCCTGGTCGCGAACGAGCTGGCGGCCAACGCGATCGTGCACACCGGGGACGCCTTCGACCTGACCGTCGTCCACACGGGCCGCTATCTGCGGATCGGGGTGCAGGACAGCAGCCCGGCCATGCCCCGGGTGCCCGAGGAGCCGCCGGCGACGAGCACCCTCATGCGGCCGGGGTCGGGGCGCGGCCTGCGCATCGTCGCCGCCGCGGCCACCCACTGGGGCGCCACTCTCCTGCCGGTCGGCAAGGTCGTCTGGGCCCTCCTGCGCTCGGACGAGAGCTAGCTCACCCCACCCTGACAGTTGTTGCTACAACTCTTTGCGCATGCGATAGTTGTAGCTACAACAAACGGGAGAGGATAGCCATGAGCATCGGTCCGGTGCGGCTCAACCACGCCGTACTCTTCGTCGCCGACCTTGGACGCGCCGAGCGGTTCTACACCGAGGTGTTCGGCATGGCCGTCGCCGCCCGCGAGCCGCGCGCCAACGCCGTGTTCCTGCGCCTGCCCCGCTCGGGCAACCACCACGACCTCGGCCTGTTCGGTGTCGGCCCGTCCGCCCCGCCCAAGCAGCGCGGCGGCATCGGCCTCTACCACCTGGCCTGGCAGGTCGACACCATCGACGAGCTCGAGCAGGCCCGCAAGCTGCTGGCCGAGGCGGGCGCCTACAGCGGCGAGTCCAGCCACGGCGCGACCAAGAGCGTCTACGGCGCCGACCCCGACGGCAACGAGTTCGAGATCATGTGGATGCTGCCGCGCGCGGAGTGGGGCGAGTACGAGGACTCGGCCCCGGTCGACCGTCTCGACCTGGCGGCCGAGGTCGCGAAGTGGAGCGGCGTCAGCACGGCCGGGTCGCTGTGACCGCGCCCGTCGTCGCCTTCGCCGGCTCCGACGACCCGGCCGCGCCACTCGTCGTGCTGCTGCACGGCCGCGGCTCCAGCGAACGCGACATTCTTCCGCTGAGCGATCACCTTCCGGCCGGTTTCTCGTACGCGGCGGTCCGCGCCCCGATCGGCGAGGGCGGGGGCTTCGCCTGGTTCGCCAACCGCGGGATCGGCCGCCCGGTGGCCTCCTCGCTGCGGCAGACCATGGACTGGTTCCGCGCGTGGCTCGACCCGGTCGCCGCCGCACGCCCGGTCCTGCTGGCCGGTTTCAGCGGCGGCGCCGCCTTCGCCGGTGGGCTGCTGCTCGACGAGCCGTCCCGCTACGCCGGGGCCGCCATCCTCTACGGCACCCTCCCGTTCGACGCCGGCGTGCCGGTCGAGAAGGGCCGGCTCTCCGGCGTACGGGTCCTGGTGGCCCAGGGTGAGCAGGACACGGTGATCCCGCGCGAGCTGCTCGACCGCACCTGGAGCTACCTGCGCGAGGAGTCCGGGGCCGAGGTGACCGCGCGGCGTGACCCGGGCGGCCACGGCCTCACCACGGCCACCGTGACCGCCCTCGGGGACTGGATCAGCGGGTCAGCAGCACCTTGAGCGCACCCGAACGGGCCGGGTCGGCGAAGACGTCGTACGCGTGCATGAACTCGTCGAGCCCGAACCGGTGCGTGATCATGTGGCCGAGGTCGAACTGGCCGGCGATCAGCATCTCCAGCAGCCGCGGCGTCGAGAACGTGTCGACCAGGCCGGTGGTCAGCGTGATGTCGCGGATCCACAGGTCTTCCAGGTGCAGGGTGGCCGGGTGGCCGTGGACGCCGATGTTCGCGATCCGCCCGCCCGGCCGCGCGAGCGTGGTGCACAACTCGAACGTCTCCGGGGTGCCGACCGCCTCGATCACCACGTGCGCGCCGAGGCCACCGGTCATCTCCCGGACGGTCGCGAGCACGTCCTGGGCGCCGGCCAGGATCGTGGTGTCGGCGCCGAGCACCTTCGCGGCCTGCAGGCGGCTCTCGGCCTTGTCGACCACGACGATGTGTGCGGGCGAGTAGAGCCGCGCGGTCACCACGGCCGCCAGCCCGATCGGGCCCGCGCCCACGATGACGACGGTGTCGCCCGGGCGCACCTGCCCGTTGAGGACCCCGACCTCGTACGCGGTGGGCAGAATGTCGGCGACCAGCACGGCCGACTCGTCACTCACGCGTTCCGGCAGCTTGTAGGTCGACAGATCCGCGTACGGGATCCGCGCGTGCTCGGACTGCACCCCGTCGACCAGGTGGCCGAGGATCCATCCCCCGCCGCCCAGACATTGCCCGTACGTGCCCTGCCGGCAGTATTCGCAGATGCCGCAGGCCGAGATGCACGAGGCGAGCACCCGGTCGCCGGCCGCCAGGCCCGACACGCCGCTGCCGGTCTCGACGACGGTGCCGACCGCCTCGTGGCCGAGCACCCGCCCGCGGTCGACGGTCGGCACGTCCCCGCCGAGGATGTGCAGGTCGGTGCCGCAGATGGTGACCGCGTCGACCCGGATGATGGCGTCCCGCGGATCACGCACCTCGGGGTCGGGCACATCCGTCCAGGAACGCTCCCCCGGCCCGCCGTAGACAAGTCCCTTCATGGCTGCCTCCTCTCCGGCTTCACTGTCACCCGCTTCGTCCGAGGCCGGGGTCTCAGCGTGAGACGCCCGGGTGGGTGCGGCTCTACCAGGCAGCTTTGTGTCAGCCGGCCTACCGTTGACGGCGTGCTGGGTGACTTTCTGCGCCGCCGCCGCGCTGCCGTGCGGCCCTCCGAGGTGGGCCTGCCCGACCACGGCGACCGGCGAGTGCCCGGCCTGCGCCGCGAGGAGGTGGCGCAGCTGGCCGGGGTGAGCGTCGACTATTACGTACGCCTGGAGCAGGGCCGCGAACGCAACCCGTCGGCCCAGGTGGCCGAGACCCTGGCGGTGGCCCTGCGCCTGGACGACGACGGCCGGACGCACCTGTTCCGGCTGGCCGGTCTGGCTCCGACGGCCCGGGCCGCGTACGGGAAGGACCGTGTCGACCCGGCCCTGGTGCAGCTGCTGCAGGCGTGGCCCGCAACGCCGGCGCTCGTCTACAACCGTGCGTACGACATCCTGGCCGCCAACTCCCTAGGCGCGGCACTGTTCGCCGGCCTGCCACAGAACCTGATGCTGGCCGTCTTCACCGACCCCCGCGCCCGCGACTTCTACGCCGACTGGCCCACGGTGGCGGCCAACGCGGTCGCGGGTTTCCGCATGCAGCTGGGCGAGGCCCCGGCCCATCCCCGCATCCGGGCCGTGCTGCAGGAGTTGCTGGAGCGCAGCCCCGACTTCGCGGCCCTGTGGCAGCAACACGACGCCCGAGGCAAGACGATCGACGTCAAGACCTTCCACCACCCGTCGGTGGGCACGCTGACGTTGCGGGTGCAGACCTTCTCCGTACGCGGCGCCGACGGCCAGGAGCTGGCGGTCTATTCCCCCGAGCCCGCGTCCCCCAGCGCCGACGCCGTGACCTTGCTCGCCCTGTCCGATCAGGCGGTCGGCTGAGTCAGCGGCCGTCCAGGAAGCGGGCCACCGCGGCGGACCAGGCGGCCCGGGCCTCGTCGTTCTGTTCGGGGGTCTGCAGGCCCATCTGGGCGGCCACCAGCGAAGCGGTCCCGTTGGGCTTGGGCTCGCTCGTGACGACGATCTGCGAGCCGTCCCCCGCCTTGGCCCGCCACGTGATGCGGCGGTCCGTGCCGCTCACCTTCGGGGCGTCGGCCAGCAGGCCGGTAACGAACGTGTCGGCGGAAGCGAACGCCGTCCACGCGGACATCAGCTCGCGCATCGGCAGCTTCGTGGACTTGCTGACGCTCATCTGGAACGTGCCGTCGGGGCGCTGGCCGGGGATGCGGCGGCCGATGTACTGCTCATAGGCGACCGTCACCGCCTGGGTCCACCAGCCCAGCGAGTCGATGCCGGTGGGCTCCAGCTCGTAGTAGACCTTCAGCGCGATCGCCTTGTGGTCGAGGTCGGCGGCGCCGATGCTGTCCATGAACGCCAGCCACTCGTCCCACGTGCGGTTCGTGGCTTTGTCGACCGGCTTGATGCGCGCGTTGGCCGCCATAGCCGGTCAGCCTAGCGTTTCCACGTGAGCCATTGACGCTTCACGATGTGCGCCTACGGTGCCAGGTATGAGACGAGCCCTCTTCGCCGCGGTGTGTGCGCTTGTGGTTCTGGCGCCGGGTGCCGCGTACGCCGGTGAACGTCACGGTGTGCGGCCGCTCGCGCAGGCCCACGCCCACAACGACTACGAGCATGAACGTCCCCTCGCCGACGCGCTGTCGCACGGCTTCACCAGCGTCGAGGCCGACATCTATCTGGTCGGCGGGGAGCTGCTGGTGGCCCACGACCCCGAGGATGTCGTGCCGGGCCGCACCCTGCAGAGCCTCTACCTCGACCCGCTCGCGCGGCGGGTGCGCGCCAACCACGGCCGGGTCTACCGGGGCAGCGACATCTCCCTGCAGCTGCTCGTCGACATCAAGAACACCGGCGCCGCCACCTACACGGAACTCGACCGGGTTCTCCGGCGATACAAGAGCTTCCTTTCCACGTACGGGCGGGGAAAGGTCTTCGAGAATGCGGTGACCGTGGTGGTCAGCGGTGACCGGCCGCGTGAGCTGATGGCCGCGCAGAGCCGGCGGTACGCGTTCTACGACGGTCGCGCCTCGGACCTGAACACCGGTGCGCCCGCCTCGTTCATCCCGCTGATCAGCGACAACTGGACGAACCTGTTCACCTGGCAGGGGGTCGGCCCGATGCCGGCCGCCGAGCGTACGAAGCTGCGCGCCTTTGTCCACGACGCGCACGCGAACGGGCAGCGGGTGCGTTTCTGGGCGACCCCGGACGTGGCCGGCCCGGCCCGTGACGCGGTCTGGCGCGAACTGATCAACGCGGACGTCGACCACATCAACACCGACGACCTGGCGGGCCTGGAAGCGTTCCTCCGGGCCCGCCCGCACAGCCGAGCCGCCGCGTAATCAGTCGCGGTAACGCCCGCTCAGGACGCCCAGCACCTCGTCGTAGCGGCCCTCGGCCACCGCGTCGCGCTGCCAGCGCACGCGTTCGACGAGGATCTGCTGGGCGTCCGGCTGCTTCTCGAGCAGGCCGACCGTCTCGTCGAGGTAGTCGTCCAGGGGCATGGCGATCGGCGAGTTCTCCTGGTTCATCAGCGACGTGCGCACGGCCGGCGGCACCAGTTCGATGACCTGCACACTGCTGCCGGCCAGTTGCACGCGCAGGCTCTCGGTGAAGGAGTGCACGGCCGCCTTGGTCGCGTTGTAGGTCGGCGTCAGCGGCAACGGCACGTACGCCAGCCCGGAGGTCACCGTGATCACGGTGGCCGACGGCCGGGCCAGCAGGGCGGGTAGGAATGCCGCGATCAGCCGGATCGGGCCGAGCAGGTTGGTTTCCACGGTGGCCTCGGCGGTGGCCAGGAAACCGGGGTCGCGCAGGTCTTCGGGCCGCATGATGCCGGCCATGGTGATCAGCGCGTCGAGTGACGGATACCGCGCGAGGACGGAGGCCGCGGCCGCTTCGATCGACGCCGGGTCGGTGGTGTCGATCTCGACCGTACCCAGGCCGGGGTGTTCCTCGGCGAGGCGGGCGAGCACGTCGGTGCGGCGGCCGCCGACGATGACGGTGTTGCCCTTGTCGCGCAGACGCAGCGCCAGGCCGAGCCCGATGCCCGAGGTGGCGCCGGGGATGAAGACGGTGTTTCCGGTGATGTTCACGATGCTCCTCAGGAGGGGCCGACTACGGACAGGAACGAAAGTTTTTCGGCGGCGCCCGAACCGGGGCTGGGCCGGAAGATGACCAGGCGGTGGCCGGTGGCGGGGCTGAGTACGACGTCGCACTGCAGGTCGAGCACGCCGGCCCGCGGGTGCAGCATCCGTTTGCGCGCCGACACGAGCGGGGCGACCTGGTGCTCCCGCCACAGGTCGCGGAACTCGGCGCTGCGCCGCAGCAGATCCGAGACCATGCCCTTCCCGTACGGGTCGTCGGGTGGCCGCCGGGCCAGACCGGCTCGCAGGTCGGCCGCGTAGGCCCGGCCGATCGCGGCATGCTCGGCCGGGTCGTTGAGCTCGCGCGACGCCGGGTCGGCGAACCACGCCCAGGTCGCGTTGGACGCATAGCCGGGCAACCCGGTCAGCCGTCCCAGCAACCCGGCCGCGCCCCGGTTCTGCGCGACGATGGTGAGCAGCTCGTCGACGACCTGGGCCGGGGTCTCGCCCAGCGCGTCGAGCAGGAACAGCACGGCCGGGTCGACGTGGGCGTGCACCGAGGTGCGCGGCGGCGGTTCGTGCCCGGCCAGCCGGAACAGGTAGTCGCGTTCGTCCTCGGTGAGCCGCAGCGCCCGGGCCAGCGCGGCCAGCAGACCGGCCGACAGTCCGGTGGCGCGGCCCTGTTCGAGCCGGGCGTAGTAGTCGGGCGAGATCGACACGAGCAGCGCGATCTCCTCGCGGCGCAGCCCGGGGGTGCGTCGTTTCGGGCCGGGCGCGAACCCGACGTCTTCGGGCAGCAGCAGCTCACGCCGGTGCCGCAGGAACTCCCCGAGGGATGTCATCGGGATACCTCCAGGCGCAGGATCCGGTCGTCGCCGGGCCGCGGGTCGGTGCCGCCCCAGGTGGCGCGGTCGGTGTTCGAGGTGACCAGCCACAGGCTGCCGTCCGGGGCGGCCTCGACGGTGCGGATGCGCCCGTAGTCACCCGCGAAGTGCGCGACGGCCTCCCCGGTGACCGCGCCCGCCTCGACCGGCAGTTGCCACAGACGCTGCCCGCCGAGGGCGCCGATCCACAGCGAGCCGGCCGCGTAGGCCATCCCGGAGGGGGACGCGTCGTCGGGGTGCACGGTCCAGATCGGGGCCTCGCCGGTGCTGCCCTCGACCCCTTCGGTCTCGGGCCAGCCGTAGTCGGCGCCCGGTTTCAGCACGTTCACCTCGTCCCAGGTGCGGTGACCCAGTTCCGACGCGTACGGCGTGCCGTCCGGCCCGAACGCGATGCCCTGCACGTTGCGGTGGCCCGAGGAGTGGATCGGGTTGCCGCCGGGAGCCGTGCCGTCCGTACGGATCCGCAGGATCTTGCCGTTGAGCGAGGTGTCGTCGGCGGCGTTGGCCGGCTCGAACGCGTCCCCGGTGCCGATCCACAGGTGGTCGTCGGGCCCGATCACGATCCGCCCGCCGTGGTGCCGGTCGGCGGTGGTGATGCCGTCGAGCAGCACCCGCTGACGGGTCAGCGACCGGAAGTCGGGGGCGACGCGCAACGCGACGATCGTGTTCTCGTCCCGGCCCGAGACCGACGCGAACACCGTACGGTCGCGGGCGAAGTCTTTCGAGGCGGCGATGCCGAGCAGGCCGCCCTCGGAGCTCGCGACCACACCCGGCACGACACCCACGGTCTCGGCCGCGCCGCCACCGGCCGGAACCCGCTTGATCGCGCCGGTGACGCGTTCCGAGACGAGCGCCGACCCGTCGGGCAGGAACGTCAGCCCCCACGGCGCGTCGAGCCCGCTCACGATCTCGGTCGGCGCAACCGGAGAGTCCGGCGTTGATGGCGCGGAGCAGGCGCCCAGGGCCAGAACTGCGACGACGCCCCACCAGTGCTTTGCCATGCGGACCAGCCTGCGGCCGCCGCCAAGATCGTGGGTAGACCTGTCAGGTCCCGGCTCAGTAGGGCCTGTCCTGCCGATCACGCGGGAGTGAGACGAGGTCCAGGTGGTGGCTGGCGTCGGCCGCGAAGCGGCCGCATACCGGTGTTGTATGTGGGCGCTTCGCGGACGCCGTCAGGCGCCGCCTGGGCCACGTCGCAGCCCCTCGTGATCGGCAGGACAGGCCCTCGGTGGCGCGGCCGCCGCTGATGTCGTAGACCGCGCCGGTGGAGAAGCTGACCCGCTCCGAGGCGAGCCAGGCGATCAGCTCGGCCACCTCGGCCGCCTGCCCGACCCGCCGCATCGGGATGAGGCTGGTGATGTGCTCGAGGGCGGCCGGGTCGGTGTCGGCGTTCATCGGGGTGGCGATGACGGCCGGGGCGATCGCGTTGACCAGCACCCCGGTCGTGGCCAGTTCCTTGCCGAGCGACTTGGTGAGCGCGATGACCGCCGCCTTGGACGCCGAGTAGGGCGACATGGTCGGGTTGCCGTCCTTGCCGGCGATGCTGGCCAGGTTGACGATGCGGCCCCAGCCGCGCTCGATCATGCCGGGCACCCAGGCCTGGCAGGTGTTGAAGGTGCCGCGGACGTTGACGGCGAACGTGCGGTCCCAGCCCTCGGGCGGGATCTCCCACAGCGGCGCGTTCGGGCCGACGACGCCGGCCGAGTTGACCAGGATGTCGACCGGGCCGACCGAAGCCGCGGCCGCCCGCACCTGGTCGTGGGAAGAGACGTCGGCGTGCAGGTCGGCGCCGTCGGCGAGGTCGAGCGTGACGACTCTGATGCCGTCGGCGCTCAGGCGGGCGGCCGCGGCGGCGCCGAGGCCGCTCATGCCGCCGGTGATCACGGCCGTGCGGGTCATGCCCTATTTGATCGCGACTCCGCACACCACGTCGAGACGCTTGGGGTTGGTTTCGGCCGGGCGCCACAGCGGGGCCGAGGTCACGCCGGGTTCGACCATCGTCAGGCCCTCGAAGAAGCGGGCGAACTGGGCGTGACTCCTCAGGACGTACGGCGGGTTGGCCTGGTCGTTCCAGATCTTCTCGGCCTCGCCGTGCTCGATGCTGTGGGAGCCGTCGAGCGCGATGAACCAGCTGCCCGGGGCGAGAGCGGCCAGGTAGGCCCGGACCATGGTCAGGGCCTCGTCGTCGTCGGTGACGTGGCCCAGCAGGCCCGACATGATCAGCGCGACCGGGCGGCTCAGGTCGAGGGTGTCGGCGGCCGCGGTCAGGACCCGTACGGTGTCGCGGCCGTCGGCGTCGATGTAGGCCGTCGCCCCCTCAGGGCTGCTGGTGAGCAGGGCGCGGGCGTGGGTGAGCACCAGCGGGTCGAAGTCGACGTAGACGATCCGCGCCTCGGGGGCGGCCCGCTGCGCCACCTCGTGCGTGTTGTCGGCCGTGGGCAGGCCCGTGCCAACGTCGAGGAACTGGCGGATGCCCTCGCCGGCGGCCAGCCCGACCGCCCGTACGAGGAAAGCTCGTGACGCCCGCGCGTTGTCGACGATGTCGGGGAAGGCCTCGCGGATCTGGTCACCGACGGCCCGGTCGACGGCGAAGTTGTCCTTGCCGCCGAGCCAGTAGTTCCAGATCCGGGCCGTCTGGGGCTGCTCGTCCATCGCTCTACTATGGACCCACGCGACAACCTGCGGTAGGCGGCGGTATGGTTCCGCTGTGGATCACAGCAGCGCCCCCGCCGGGCTCGACCCGACCGTGCCGCATCCCGCCCGCCGCTACAACTACTGGCTGGGCGGCAAGGACAACTTCGCCGCCGACCGGGCCTCGGGCGACGCGCTGGAGAAGCTGTTCCCCAAGGTCCGCGACGGGGCGCTGGCCAACCGCGCCCAGTTGCAGCGGGCCACCCGGTTCCTGGCCGAGGCGGGCGTGCGCCAGTTCCTCGACATCGGCACCGGGCTGCCCACGGCCGACAACACCCACGAGGTGGCGCAGCGGATCACACCCGACGCGCGGATCGTCTACGTCGACAACGACCCGATGGTCATGGTGCACGCGCAGGCCCTGCTCAACAGCAGTCCCGAGGGCCGCACGGCCTACATCGAGGCCGACCTGCACCACCCGCGCGACATCCTGGAGAACCCGGTTCTGCGCGAGACCCTCGACCTCGACCAGCCGGTCGGGCTGATGCTGATCGCGGTGCTGCACTTCATCCACGGCGACGGCGCGGCCCAGCCGATCGTGCGGGAGCTGCTCGACGCCCTGCCCTCGGGCAGTTTCCTGGTGGCCACCCACGCCACGTCCGACTTCGGCACGCCGGAGCAGCAGGCGCTCTACCGGCAGCTGGTCGAGACGGGCAAGTCCGACGTGTGGACCCGGCCCCGCGACGAGTTCGCGGCCCTGTTCGACGGTCTCGAGCTGCTCGAGCCGGGCATCGTGCCGGCCAGCGAGTGGCGGCCCGAGCCCGGCGCCGAGATCCCCGCGCGCTCCGACATCAACATCTGGACGGCGGTCGGCCGCAAGCCCTGACCCTCACCCCCATCCGCTGCCGTCTTTACCAGGCGGTCGGCCCGTTGTCGTCTTTCACCAGGCGATCGGGCCGTTGTCGTCGTAGTAACCGCCGGTCGGGCCGTCGTCGGGCAGGGTCGCCAGGTGGATCGCGATCTGCGCGCCCTGGGTGGGTGTGCGGTAGCCGCGGAACCCGTTCAGATCGGTCGCCACGAACCCCGGGCACCCCGCGTTGATCAGGATGTTCGTGCCGGCGAGCTCCTTGGCATATTGGATCGTCACCGCGTTCAGGAACGACTTCGACGGCGCGTACGCAGCGGAGATCGGCCCGGTGGCGTCCGTGTTCGCGCTCTGCATCGTCAGCGAGCCGACCGTGCTCGACATGTTCACGATGCGCGGCGCGTCCGAGCGTCGCAGCAGCGGCAGCATGGCGTTGGTGACCCGCACGACCCCGATCACGTTGGTCTCGACCACCGTACGGATGGTGGCCGGGTCGACCAGGGTGGGTTCCTGCGGCATGCCCCCGGTGATGCCGGCGTTGTTGACCAGCACGTCCAGGCCGTTCTTGGTAAGTAGTCCGGCGGCCGCGGCCACACTTTCGTCGTCGGTGACATCGAGAGGGACGCCGAACGCGTCGACGCCGCCGGCGCGCAGCTTCTCGACGGCGGCCTCCCGCTTGTCGTCGTCGCGGGCCCCGACCCCGACCGACCAGCCCAGCGCGCCCAGGCCGGCCGCGATCTCGTACCCGATGCCCTTGTTCGCGCCGGTGACCAGCGCGATCGTCTGATTGCTCATGCGTCGATCGTTCGCCCGGCGGGGGTTCGCGGCCAACACCGTCTGGGTGGGCAGCGATACCTTGGGGGTATGGAAACGCGGGAGCTGCGCTACTTCGTCGCCGTCGCCGAGGAACTGCACTTCGGGCGGGCGGCGCAGCGGCTCGGGATCGCGCAGCCGCCGCTGTCACGGGCGATCAGTCAGCTGGAGCGGCGCCTCGGGGTCGAGCTGTTCCGCCGCACGAGCCGGGAGGTCTCGCTGACCGAGCCGGGGGCGGTGCTGCTGCGGGAGGGGCGGGCGGCTCTCGATGCGGTCGAGGCGGCGGAACGGCGTACGCGAAGGGCCGTCTCCGCCCCCGGTCTGGTGCTGGCGTCGAAGGCGGGCGCGGCCGGGGAGATCCTGGCGAAACTGCTGGACGCGTACGCCGCGGAGCCGGATTCGAGCCCGGTCGAGGTGGTGCTGTGCGGGGTCGGGCAGCAGGAGCAGTTGCTTCGGGACGGGCGGGCGGATGTGGCCCTGTTGCATCTGCCGTTCGATTCCACGTCCGGGTTCGACGTCGAGGAGCTCTCGGTGGAGGGGCAGGTTCTGCTCGTGCACGCCGGCCACCCGCTCAGCGCTCCTTCTTCCGTGCGCATGTCAGATATTTCGGACATAACGCTTCCGCGCTGGCCCTTGACCGATGGAACTTATCCGCCCGGCGCCGGCCCTGAGGTGCATGACCACACCCAGCTGCTGCAACTTGTGGGGTTGGGCCGGGCCGTCGCGATTCTGCCCGAGTCCTGCCGTACGCAGCTCGGCAGCGACATCGCGGTGGTGCCGGTGCTCGACGCTCCCCTGGTGACGACGGTGATCGCGTGGCCGCCGCACAGCCGGTCACGGGCGCTGGCCGGGCTGGTCCTGGCGGCGACCCGTCTCTGACCTCAGGGTCGGTCGGCCTCGGACAGCAGGATCTCGTCCAGCGGTCGCGGTTTCGAGAAGAGAAACCCCTGTCCCGTACGGCATCCCAGGGCCAGCAGTTCGTCGGTCTGCCCGGTCGTCTCGATCCCCTCGGCGATCGTGCGCAGCCGCAGCACCTGCGCCAGCCGGATCACCGCCTCGGCGATCGCCGCCCCGGTCGGCGTGCCGTCGAGCTCGGCCACGAAACTCCGGTCGATCTTGAGGATGTCGACCGGCAGCCGGGTCAGGTAGTGCAGCGACGAATAGCCGGTCCCGAAGTCGTCGACGGCGATCCGGATGCCGTGCGACCGCAGCTCGTGCAGGGTGGCGATGCCGCTCTGCTCGTCCACGATCGCCGACTCGGTCACTTCCAGCACCAGCCGCTGCGCCGCCAGACCGGACCGTCGCACCACCGCCAGCACGTCGTGCACCAGCGAGGGCGTCTGCAGTTGGCGCGGGGAGAGATTCACCGACACGTACGGGGATCCGGGCACCCCGGCCATGTCGGCGCAGGCCCGTTCCAGCACGTACAGCCCGATGTCGTAGATCAGGCCGGTCCGTTCGGCGACCGGGATGAAGTCGAGCGGCGGCACCAGACCCCGCACCGGGTGCCGCCACCGTACGAGGGCCTCGTAACCGGTGGCCAGCCCGGTCTCCAGGTCCACGATCGGCTGGTAGAGCACGACCAGCTCACCCCGCCCGGCCGCGCCCGTGAGGTCGTCGGCCAGCGCGGCGTCCATGGCCCGGCGGTCGACCATCGACGGGTCGTGCCGCATCCACGAGTGCGTGCCCGCCCGCTTGGCCGCGTACATGGCCAGGTCGGCGCGGCGCATCAGCTCCTTCGTGGTGTCGCCGGAACGTCGCTCCGTCAACCCGATCGACGCGTGCACGACCACGGTGTCATCCCCCAGCCGTACGGGATGGGTCGCCAGCTCGGCCAGCACGCGCTGGGCCACCAGTTCGGGCGCCCCATCCCCCAGCAGCAGCACCGCGAACTCGTCGCCGCCGATCCGCGCGCACGTGTCCCGGACCCGCACGACCTCGCGCAGGTGATGGCCGAACTCGGTCAGCACGGCGTCGCCGGCCGCATGCCCGTACGCGTCGTTGATCAGTTTGAAGTCGTCGAGGTCGATCAGCAGCAGCGCCGACGGCTCCCCCCGGCGCGTGGCGAGGGCGATGGCGTCCTCGAGGCCGGTGCGGTTGGCCAGCCCGGTCAGCGGGTCGGCCACCACCAGGTCCCGGGTCTGGCGCAGCGAGACGGTCATGTGCACGACCACCGCCCCCACCATCAGCATCAGGCAGACGACCAGGCCGCCCCACGGGAACATGGCGTCCTCGCGGACGGTCACCGTGATCATCATGGCGGCGCCGGTCAGCAGCGACAGCATCACCAGGCGCTGTGACCAGGCGTGCCGCCGGTGCGACGCCACCCGCTCCCGGCCCTGGGCCCGGGCGGCGACCGGGGACAACGTGAGCAGCAGGCCGGCGCCGACCATGCCCAGCCCGATCAGCCAGATGTCGGCCTGCGTGTCGCTGTGCAGGTCGGTGGCGTTCCAGGCGACGTCGGTGACCATCAGCAGCACCAGCCCGCCGATCATGAAAGTGCTGGGGTGGTTCAGCGGGGGCAGAGCGCCGCTGAGCACCAGCGCGCAGGACGCGGTCAGCACGAGCAGATCGCCGATGACGTAACCCAGGATGCGGGTCAGCTCGGGCCCCTCGAGATGGGTGACGAACGCCTGGTCGATCACGAAATACCAGGCCACCATCGCGCCCGCGGAGACCACGATGACGATCTCGGCCAGGAACGCCCAGCGGCCGCGACCTTGGATCTCGGGCAACCGGAAGGCGAGGGTGGCCGCGGCCAGCAGCACGAACATCAGGCCCCGCAGGCCGATGCCGGCCCAGTAGGTGAAGCCCGGGCCGCCCGCGGTGAACCAGAGCAGGGCGAAGAACGCGGCCACGGCGCTGCTGCGGGCCAGGCCGATGAGCCGCCAGGCCACCGGGTACGGGCTGTCACGGACGGCCCGGAAGCTGAAGAACGCGCCGGCCATGTCGAGCAGCAGCACCGAGGCGAACAGGATGGGGCGGCGCAGAGCCGGCTCGGCCAGCGACAGGGTCTGGGTGGCGGCGACCAGCGACACGAGGATGACGGTCACCCGTGACCTGGTCATTGGGGGCACGTACTACCCATCGGACGGCCTGAAGGGTCACTGAGTTCCGTTTCAGATGTTCCGATCATCGGGATGGTGGGAGTATCGTGCCTTGCATGAGATTGACCCGGGCGGAGCAGCAGGAGCGGACCAGGGGTGCCGTGCTGTCGGCGGCCAAATGGGAGTTCTCGCATTTCGGGTTTGCCGAGGCCAAGGTTGATCGGATCGCTGAGCGGGCCGAGCTGACTCGGGGGGCCGTTTATTCGAACTTTCCTAGTAAGAGGTCGCTTTATCTGGCCGTCCTTCTCTCTTCGCTACCGGCCTCTTCTGATGCGTCCGCTCTCTCCGGCATGCCTGATTCTGGGGCTTCGGCCTCGTCGGGTCCGGCTTCTGGTGCTTCGGCTCCGTCGGGTCCGGCTTCTGGCGCCTCGGCTCCGTCGGGTCCGGCTGATCTTGCTTCCGCTGCTGAGGGCTTCGCGCGGGTGTGGCTCGAACGGCTGCCGCTCGCCGTCGACGACGCTGCCGCGGGCAAACTGCGGGGCCGCTCGCTCACCGGCGTGGCCGACGACGAACGCGGCCGGGCGACCCTGGCCCAGGTGACCCGGCTCGAGGCGCTGCTGCTGGCCCTCGCCCTCGAGTCGACCGGCCCGGCCCGCGAAGCCGGCCGCCGGGTGCGCCTGGCCGAGCTGATCCTCACCACCCTGCACGGCGCGGCCCACCTGGCCGAGACCGCGCCCGGCTTCGGCGACCCGTTCGACGTCGCCACCGCCTGCCGTCACCTGGCCGGCCTCCCGCTCGCCGACGACTGGGACCCACCCCATCTCCCGTACGTCGCGGCGGCCCGCCCGGCCCACGACCCGTGGACACCCCCCGACGACCTGACCGACGAGCTCAGCGGCCTCCCGACCGACATCGCCCCCGACAGCGTGCTCGTCGTGCTCGGCACCGACCGCCTCGAAGCCGCCGAAGAAGCCGTCCGCGCGGCCCACCCCACCGATGTGGTCACCGTCGCCCTCGTGACCGACGACCCCGCTGAAACCGGAGCCCTCGTGCGCCTGCGACTCACCGACCACACCACCACCCTGCGCCGGGTCTTCGGCCCCGCGATCCGCCCCCGGCTCCGCGTGGTCCTCGACGACTCCGGCGCGCTCGCCACAGCAACCGGCGCCCCCACATCCAGAGACACCGAATCCGCCGTACGCCTGGAGGCCGGCACCATCATCGCCCGAGCCGACGGCCGCGGCGCCGGACACGCGGCGGCCACCCGATGAACCTCGTCCTGCACACCCTGCGCTGCGTCGGCCACGCCTCCCTGCCCCGCATCGCCGACGCGGCCGGCCTCCCCGAACCCGAGGTCGAGTCCGAGCTCATCGACCTCGCCGTCGACGGCCTGGTCACCCGCTCAACCGGCATCTGGGGCCTGACCGAGGCCGGCAAAACCGCCGACGCCGACCAGACCACGGCCGACCTCGACGCCTCCGGCCAACGCTTCACAGTCCGAGCCGCGTACGGCGACTTCCTGGTCCTCAACCTGGAACTGCTCGACCTGTGCTCGGCCTGGCAACTTCGCGACGAGGCCACCATCAACAAGAAGCGGGTGCTGGAAAACTTCAGCGACCTCAACGACCGCGTAGGCCCGGTCCTCGCCGCACTCCCCCGCCTGTCCCGCTACCGCGAACGCCTGAACGCAGCGTTGGCCCGGGCCCAGGCCGGCGACATGGCCGAACTGACCGACTCGATGACCTCCTACCACGTGATCTGGTTCCAGCTCCACGAAGACCTGCTGACCACACTCGGAATCCCCCGCACATGATCTTCTGGCTGTCCCCTCACCTCACCCAGCCCACCGCCCTGATCGGCGCCAAGGCCCAGGGCCTGGTCACCTTGATGCGCTTGGGCCTGCCCGTGCCCGCCGCGTTCGTCATTGCCATCCCACCCCGCCCCGCCGGCCGGCCCGCTCCTCCACCGCCCCCAACCGCCAACCACGACGCCGTCCGGCCTGCTCCTCCACCGCCCGCAACCGCCGCCCCTGACCCCGCCCAGCCAGCTCCTCCACCGCCCGCAACCGCCACCCACGACCCCACCCAGCCAGCTCCTCCACCGCCCGCAACCGCCACCCACGACCCCACCCAGCTCGCCCCTTCGTCGCCCGCGACCGCCGCCCACCACCCCGCTCCTTCACCGCCCGCGGCCGCCACCCCCGACCCCGACCAGCTCGCCCCTTCGGCGCCCACGACCGCCACCTACGATCCCGCTCGGCCCGCACCCGCCAACTGGACGGACGTCCGAGCTCACCGCAGTCTGCTGCCGTCCGATGAGGCGTTGAAGACTGCTGTGGTGCGGCTCGGGGCCGAGGCGGTGTCGGTGCGGTCGGGCGCGGCGGTGTCGATGCCCGGCATGATGAACACCGTCCTCGACGTCCGGGGCCCGGTCGCGCCGGCCGTACACGAAGTCGTCGAGTCATGGAACACGCGGCGGGCGGTGGCCTACCGCGATTTGCACGGCATCCCCCACGACCTGGGCACGGCCGTCATCGTGCAGGCGATGGTCCACGGCGACCGCGACGACCGAAGCGGCAGCGGGGTCGCCTTCAGCCGCAACCCGGGCAGCGGCTCACCGGAACCCTACGGCGACGTCCTCTTCGGCGACCGGGGCGACGCCGTCGTCTCCGGCGAGTGCGACACCCTCCCTCTCACCGCGCTGCACGACCGCGAACCCACGGTGTGGACCGAGCTCGTGTCGGCCCTGACCCGCCTCGAAGCCCACTACCGCGACGCCTGCCACGTCGAGTTCACGTTCGAGTCGGGCCGCCTGTGGCTACTGCAGGTACGCCCCGGCGGCCTCACCCCACGCGCCGCCGTCCGCGTGGCCGTAGACCTCGCCGACGAAGGCCTGATCGACTGCTCCGAGGCCGTCCGCCGGGTCTCCCCTCACCAGCTGAAGGCCGCCGTCACACCCCGGATGGCCGCAGCCGAGATCCTGACCCGGGGCCGCGGCGCCTCCCCCGGCGTAGCCACTGGCCGCGTCGCGCTGACCGCCGACAACGCCGTACGCATGTCCGGCCCCGTCATCCTCGTCCGCCCCGTCACGTCCCCGCTCGACATGCACGGCCTGGCCGCAGCCGCAGGCGTCGTCACGTCCCGAGGCGGCCCAACCAGCCACGCCGCCGTGGTCGCGCGCGGCTTGGGCAAACCCGCAGTCGTCGGAGCCGCCGGCCTCGACCAGCTCACCGAAGGCACCCTCATCACCATCGACGGCAGCTCAGGCGAGATAGCCCTGGGCGAGGTCCCGAGCGCCCCTGGCGAGTCCGACCCGCACTTGCGCCGCCTGCTCACATGGGCCGCAGCCACCCACAGACACTGACACCCCGCCCACAAGTTCCGCCGCCCACCGGATCTGCCACCACGAGTTTCGCCACCGCGCGTCCGCCACCCGATCTGCCAGTACGCCACCCGGCCCGCCAGCACGCGTCGGCCACTGATTCCGCCGCCCACGCGTCCGCCCACCGGATCTGCCAGCGCGCCACCGGGCCCACCAGCACGCGTCCGCCCACTGATTCCGCCACCCGCACGTCCGCCCACCAGACTCGCTACCGCGCGTCCACCCACCGAGCCTGCCAGCGCGCCACCGGGCCCGCCAGCACGCGTCCGCCCACTGATTCCGCCGCCCACGCGTCCACCCACCGGACCTGCCAGCGCGCCACCGGGCCCACCAGCACGCGTCCGCCCACTGATTCCGCCACCCGCACGTCCGCCCACCAGACTCGCTACCGCGCGTCCACCCACCGGGCCTGCCAGCACGCGTCCGCGCACTGGATCCGCCACCGCACGTCAACCCACCGGTTCCGCCACCCGCACGTCCGCCCACCAGACTCGCTACCACGCGTCCACCCACCGGATCTGCCAGTGCGCCACCGGACCTGCCACCGCGCGTCCGCCCACCGGTTCCACCATCCACCGCGTCCCTCCACCGGCCGTCGACCCGGGACGGGTGCTCCAGTGCGGGCGGATCCTCGAATGTGCTGCCCGGTCGGATTTGGTCGGCGATTGAGTGCGTCGGCGACTTAATGCCGGCGGGTTTCAGTGCACGAGGCTTGTCAGGCGCTGATGGTCTTGCCGGACTGGTCGACCGTGTGGGTGCGCCAGTAGACGTCCCACTCGTCGTCGACGTGCTTGGGCTCCTGGCCCTCGGGGAAGCGGGAGAAACCGGCGGGCGGATCCTGGTCGCTCGGCACGCACTGCCGGCCGGTGCCGCCTGTCTGCAGGACCGGGTAGTCGTCGGAACCGCAGATGGCGTCCTGGATGCAGCCGGCCAGGAGCATGGCGACGCTTGTGGCGGCCAACGCCAGGGCAACGGGACGACGCAGACTCATGGGGCGAATTCTCCCGGATCTCAGGCGGGCTGCCTAGCGGCGAGCAAGGCAGCGCTTACCGGCGGGTACCAGGCGACGGGCCAGACAGCGCTTGCGCCCGAGTGCCCAACGGCGGGCCAGACGACGCCGCCAGCCAACGGCAGCGACGGCCGCGAGTCACGGGCCAAGCAACGCCGCGTGCCTTACAACCCACGGACCAGGCGACGCCCACGTGCGAGAGCCAGCGACCGGCCAAGCGACGCCGCGTGCCTTACAACCCACGGACCAGGCGACGCCCACGTGCGAGTGCCAGCGACCGGCCAAGCGACGCTCGCGCGCGAGCGCCGGCGGCGGGCGAAGCGACGACCGCTGGCGAGCGCTAGCGGCGGGCGAGGCGGCGCTCGCCGGCGGTGCCGGTCTGGTAGGGCAGGCTGTAGTGGGCGAAGATTCCGGCCTCGTCGGCTGCGGCCAGTTCGCCGTCCAGCTCGATGGTGGGGGCGGCGCCTACCAGTTTCTTGTCGTAGCGGACCCGTACGGCGTCGGGGCGTACGGTGGCTCCGCTCAGCGGCACGAACGCCAAGCGGTGCCTGCCGATGAAGCCGACCCGGACGGTCGCGAAAGCGGGCTCGTCGGTTGCGGTGTCCACGTACACCGCCTCCAAGTCACCGATCTTGTCGCCTTCGGGGTCGATGACCTTCTCGCCGCGCCAGTCGCGCAGATTCTCAGCTGGGAACATACGACTCGGATGCCCCGCGGCCGGTGGGCGAAAACGCCGTCAGCCGAAGACGACGTGTGCCGCCAGGCCGCCGCCGGCGGGGCTCGTGAAGTGCAGTTCGGCGCCCTGGGCCCGGATGATGTCGCGGGTCACGGCCAGGCCCAGGCCCATGCCGGGCGCCTCGGCCAGCCGGGCGTCGGCGCCGCGGAAGAACGGCGTGCCGAGCAGGCTCAGCTCGTGATCGGCCAGACCGGGGCCGTAGTCACGGATCTCGAGCCCGGGACAGGGGCCGCCGGTGACGGAGACCAGCACCGGCTGGTCGGACGGGCTGTAACCGAGGGCGTTGCTCAGCAGGTGACCGATGGCTACCTCGAGCAGCTGCGGGTCCCCGTACACGGGAACCGGTTGTCCCGGGCTGGTGAGCACGATGCGCGAGGCGGCGGGACCCAGCGCCGCGGCCACCGAGGCGGTGACACAGGCCAGATCGACGGTACGGCGGTCGCCGACGGGCTCATGGTTGTGCTGGTGCGCGGCCCGCAGCAGGGTGTCGACGGTGCGGCAGAGGCGGCCGGCGTTACGGCTGATCGCGTCGAGCTGACGGGCGAACGCGGGCGGGACCGCGCCGGGAACGCCGTTGAGCAACTCGACGTAGCCCTGGATGGCGGACAACGGCGTACGGAACTCGTGCGAAACCGTGGCGAGCAGGTCCTCCTGACCGGCGAGCGCGAGCGGAGAACGGTTGTCCAGCAGGTGCCGCAGACCCGTCTCGGCGTCGACGCGCCGGGCGAGCCGCTCCAGGTAGCGGCGCGTGGTGTCGGCGTCGATGGCCCGCCGGCCGTTGTCGAAGACACACAACGCGCCCACGATGTGCCCGTCGTGCCGCAGCGGGGCCGCGGCGATGAAGTTGACGTGCGCGGAACCCGAGACCAGCGGGTGGTCGGCCAGCCGGGGATCGTGCGGCGCGTCGTCGACCACCATGGCGTCGTTCCGCCCGGCCACGATGTCGCACAGCGACCGCGACTTGGGCACGTCGACTGCCATGGGCATGCCGAGCGTCGCCGCGAAGTGGGCGTGCGCCTCGTCGGCCACCTTGAGGGCGACCATCGGTGCCTGGCACACGTCCGCGACGAGCTCGAGCACGTCCGGAACATCCGCCACCGCGGCGCGGTAACTCCCCGCCGCAACGTGCCGCGGCTCGATGATCGACGACCCCACTGCTCTTCTTCCCCCCGCCTGCGATGACCACTTCCGGACAGGGCATAAATCGGCACCCGCCCCGGATGACTGCGGATCCCGCCCGGTGCAGTGCGGGAGCGAACCCGCCGAACGCGGCCGGCCCGCCACCGCCACCCGGATCCGCGAGGCCACGACTTCCGAAGAGCCGACCCGCGCCGCCTGCCTCGCCCACCGGTGCGGCGCGTGTCCAGAGCGTCGGCCGTGGTGGTTCACGAGCGCCCGCCTCTCAGCACCCAGATCCGGAATGCCATGAATCCGACGTGCCGATCCGCACCGCCCGTATCGCCTACGGGTGCCGCGTGTGCCCAGAGGTCAGCTGTGGTGGTTCACGAGCTCCTGCCCCTCGGCACCCGGATCCGAAAGCCATGACTTCCGAAGAGCTGACCCGCGCCGCCTGCGTCGCCACCGGTGCCGCGTGCCGTGGGCGACAGTTCGGCGCACTGCACACCCCCTTGGGCATCCTAGGAGGCTAGGAATGCTCAATCCTGGACGGCAATGCGGGTGAATCGGGAGAGCACAGGGGGCGGGAGCGCGCAGGGCGGAGCGGGCCAGCGCGGAGGCGGCACGAGAGGACGCCTGGACTGAGCGGCGCAGGAGCAGTGCGATACGGGGAGCGCGCAAGACGACGCAGCTCGGCACGGCATGGCGCAGGCGGACACGGCGGAGCGGGACTGGGGTGACGCGGCGCCGGAGGGCACGGGGCGACGCGGGCAGGGACTGCGGGCGGTGCAGCAGGGGCGATGCGGCACCGGATGGGGCCATGCGGCGCACGACAACGCGGTGTCCGAGGGCGCGGAGCGACGCGGGAAGGGACGGCACGACGACGCGGGGGCGATGCGGCACGGGATGGGGCCATGCGACGCAGGACCACGCGGGGCGGGAGGCACGGAAGCACACGGCGCAGCGGGACTGCGCGACGCGGCGCAGGACAACGCGGCGCAGGACAACGCGGCGCAGGACAACGCGGCGTGGGACAACGCGGCGTGGGACAACGCGGCGTGGGACAACGCGGCGTGGGAGGGCGCGGGGCGACGCGGAAGAGACGGCGCGGCGATGCAGCAGGGGTTGGGGCCATGCGGCGCAGGACAACGCGGGCGGGCGACCGAGACGCCGACGCGCGAACGGTCGGCGCCGCGGAAGGCTAAGACAAGGCCCGTACGCCCTCGGCCGTCCGCAACACGTGGCGGCGCAACAAATCGGCCGCCCGGTCGGGGTCGCGGGACAGCGCCGCATCCTCCAGGGCCTGGTGCTCGGCCGCGGCGTCGCGGGACGGGTCGCCCAGCACCGACCAGCGACGCGCCAGCTCGCCGGCCGTCCACAAACGGTCGAAAGTCTCCAGCAGGATCGTGTTGCCGCAGGCCGAGAGCAGCGTCCGGTGGAAGAGGCGGTGCGCCTCGGACCACGCGTCGCTCAGGTGGGTGTCGCCCTCGCGGTCGAAGTGGGGCGTGCCGGCCAGACGGTGGTGGGCCGCCCGCACCGCGGCCTCCCACTCCAGGTCGCCCCGGTCGATGGCCAGGCGCAACGCGGCCGGCTCGAGGATCGAGCGGGTCTCGGCGATCTGCTGCCAGCGTTCGGCGCCGGTGGCGGGAACGGCGAAACCCCGGTTGGGCAGACGGTCGGCCAGCCCCTCCCCGACCAGGCGCAGCAACGCCTCGCGGGCCACGGCCAGGCTCACCCCGTGCCGCGTGGCGAGCTCCTGCGGCTTCAGCGCCTGCCGCGGCGCGAACTCGCCCCGCAGCACCGCCGACCGCAGCGACGCGTAGACCTTCTCGGACGGTGTCACGCTGATCACCCTACCGCAGATAATCGATTATATGTAAGTTAATCGACGGAGAGAACGAGACAGTCCAAGCGTTAACCAGGGAGCAAAACCATGAACAACCCGTTCGCACGCCTGCCCGAGGTCCCTGCCTTCACCGTCACCAGCACATCGGTGAAGGACGGCGGGCCCCTGCCCGACGCCCAGCGCTCCGGACAGGACAGGTCACCCCAGCTCAGCTGGAACGGCGCCCCGGAGGGCACGAAGAGCTACGCCGTGACGGTCTACGACCCGGACGCCCCCACCGGCTCCGGTTTCTGGCACTGGGCGGTCGCCAACATCCCGGCCACCGTCACCTCACTGCCCGAGGGCGTCGACACCCTCCCGGCCCCGGCTTACACAATCCCCAACGACGCCCGGCTGGCCCAGTTCGTCGGGGCCGCCCCGCCGGCCGGCCACGGCGAGCACCGCTACTTCATCACCGTGCACGCGCTCGACGTCGAGGACATCGGCGTGCCCGCGGACGCCACCCCGGCGATCCTCGGCTTCACGATGGCCGGCCACATCCTCGGCCGGGCCACCATCGTGGCCACGGCGATCAACGAATAGCCGGAAAGGGTGAGAGGCGCGCCCGGCGGGGTAGAAGGGGAACATGGCCAAGTACGAGGTCAACCCATCCGCCGTACGCCGGGCGCGCCAGCTCATCGAGTCCAAGCAGTACGTGCTGGACAGCGACTGGGGCAGCGTGCAACCCCGCGCCGACGCCGAGAACGCGTTCCTCGACAAGCATTCCTGGGACGATTACGCCGACTGGCACCTCGGCCTCACCGACGGCGCCGCCGACGAGACCAAGGCCCGGTACGCGTTCGTCTACGGCGACCTGCGCCGCCTGCACCGCACCGGGCTGATCGCCTGCGTCTACCGCGCCTCCGAGTGGCGGCACAAGGACATCGAGCTCGCCGCCCACGACCTGCTCCAGGAACTGGACGCGAAGGCCGGCATCACAGCCTCTTGAGCGCCGCCACGAAGATCTCGGAGAACGTCGGGAACGGCTGGATGGTGTCGCGCAGCACCTCGATCGGAACGCGCGCGCGGATCGCCAAAGTGGCCTGCTGCAACCATTCCCCGGCCTCCGGCCCCAGCGCGTAGGCCCCCACCAGCACCTCACCGTCACTGAGCAGCGTGAGGAAACCCGGCGATTCCGCGTACGCGTGGGTGTAGGTCGCGGTCTTGGCCACGCCGGACAGGTCGACCGTCATGCTCACCGGCGCCTCGATGTCGCCGACCGCCGCCGCCTGCGGATCGGTGAACACGACCCGCGGCACCGCCCGGTAATCGGCCTGGCGATCGAGCCCCGCGATGTTGTCGGCGACGACCTCGCCCTGATATTTGCCCACGTGCGTCAGCATCCACAGCCCGGTCGCGTCGCCCACGACCCACAGCCGGTCGGCCGCCCGCAGCCTCGAATCAACCGGAATGCCACGGTCACCGGCTTTCACGCCCACGGTTTCCAGACCGATTTCCCGTACGCGGGGAGCCCGCCCCGTCGCCACGAGAAGCCGGTCGCCGCGCAGCTCACGCCCGCCCTCGAGGGTGAGCACATAGTCCTCGCCGTCGCGCCGGGCCGCGATCGCGCCCGGACCGAGCACCAGCTCCACTCCGTCGCGCCGCAACGCGACCCCGAGCTGCTGCCCGAGTTGGGGCGCCTCCCGCGGCAGCACACGGTCACCGCGCCCGGTCAGAACGGCTTCACCACCCAGACGCCTTACGGCCTGGGCCATCTCGACCCCGACGGGCCCGGCACCGAGCACGAGGAGACGGCGGGGCACCTCTTTCATGCCGGTGGCCTCGCGATTGGTCCACACCCCGTCGAGCTCGCGCAGCCCCGGGATGTCCGGGATGATCGGGTCGGCCCCGGTCGCGAGCACCACGTGATCGGCGGTGTGCACGACACCGTTCACGTCGACACGGCCCGGACCCGCGAGTTTCCCGCTCCCCCGCAGCAGCGTGATCCCGTTGTCGTCGAGCCACCTCTGCTGCCCCGCGTCCGAATAGTTCGACACCATGAAGTCACGCCAGGCCAGCGCCGCCTTGACGTCGACCTCGGCCGTGGCCGCCGCTTCCCGCGCGCCGTGCACGGCCTCGCCCGGCCGCAGCAGGCTCTTGGACGGGATGCACGCGTAGTAGGAACACTCGCCGCCCACCAGTTCCCGCTCGACCAGCGCGACCCGTAGGCCGTGTTCGACCAGGGCCCCCGCGCAGTGTTCCCCCGGTGACCCGCCACCCACCACAATCACGTCGAAGTCGTTGCTCATGCCTCCACCCTGCGCCTCGCCGCGCGTTTTGGCACCGGTCGAACGCCCTGGTGTCGCCCTGGCTCATGTGCCAGGTGGGCCGTCGAGCACCGTGGGAACGTACTCGAGCAATTGCAGCCGGCCGTCGAAGGTACGACTGGCGACCAGTTCGAGCGAGAGATCCGGATAGCCGTCGAAGATGCGCTCGCGCCCGGTGATCCCGGTGATGACCGGGAACACGACGACCCGGAACCGGTCCACCAGCCCGGCCGCGATCAGCGACCGGCTCAGACTGAGGCTGCCGAGCGTACGCAGCGGCCGCGACTCGTTCTTCTTCATGTCACGCACCACGTCGACCGCGTCCCCACGGACCAGTTCGGAGTTGGCCCACGACAACGGCTCGGTGATCGTCGACGAGAACACCACTTTGCGAGCCGCGTTGAGGGCCTGCGACCCGGCGTCGTCGGCCTGACCGGCGAAGCCCTCCATCAGCCGGTAGGTCGTCGCGCCCATGAGCTGCACGACCTCCTGCCGGCCCTCCTCCTCCAGCCAGGCGAGATATTCCGGCCCTTCCATGCCCCAGAAGCCGGGCCAGCCCTCACCGGCCCCATAGCCGTCCAGCGAAATGATGTAGTCCACCATCAACGTCGCCATGCGATCCCCCTCCGTTGAACCTCAGCCACATCGGAACCCACAGGAGCCACGCCACCACCGACCAGCACTCAGGCACCGTATCCCCGGGCCCGGCCACCCGGCGCGCACGACCGCCGGCGATGCTGGGACGGTGATCGAGGGTGTGAAGTTCAGGCGTTACCGCGGGTTCGAGAACTTCCAGGTCAAGCTCGCGCCGAGCGCCTTCCTGGTCGGCGCGAACAGCGCCGGCAAGTCAACCATCGTCGAGGCCGTCGCGCTGGCCGGGAAATGCCTGCGCACGGCCCGGCGCAAGGCCCCGACGATGACCGCCCGGGATCTGGGCCGCCCGGTGAAGGCGTACGCCCTGCCCCGTCCCGAGACCGCCGGCGTCGACCCTGTCTATTACGACTTCTCCCGCGAGGGAACACGCGTGACGGTGACCTGGACGACCGGCGCCCGGGTGCACATCGTCTGGCCCGGCGACGAGGACTACAGCGACCACGAGGGTTTCTTCTGGCTCGACCACGCCGACGAGTGGCAGCCCCGGCTCAAACAGATCCCGGCGTATTTCCCGCCCCCGACCATCGTCCCGGTGGTCACCCCGCTGGACCCGGTCGAAGACCTGAAGAACACCACCTACGTGCTGCAGAAGATGGGCACCCGCCTGACGAGCCGCCACTTCCGCAATCACCTGCTCATCATGAAGAACGAGGGGACGCTCCCGGACTTCCTCGCCTTCGCCGCTCCCTGGATCCCCGAGATCGAACTCCGGGAGGTCATTCTGGACGCGGCCGCGGACCGGCTCGGCGTCTTCTACGGCGAACGGCGCAGTCGCGTCCCCAAGGAGATCGCCTGGGCCGGCGACGGCATGCAGATCTGGCTGCAGTTGCTCTGGCACATCTACCAGGCCCGGGACGCGCCGACGATCGTGCTCGACGAGCCCGAGGTCTATCTGCACCCCGATCTGCAGCGCCGGCTGGTGCGCCTGCTCGACGAATGCGACGCCCAGGTCATCCTGGCCACCCACTCGTCGGAGGTGCTGACCGAGGCGCCGCCCGAGTCGGTGGTGTGGATCGACCGGGGGCAGCGCAGCGGCAAGCGGGTCAGCACGCCCTCGAAGCTGGCCGGGATCGCGGACGGGCTCGGGTCCAACTACAACCTCGCCCTGGTCAAGGCGACCCGCAGCCGGATGGTGATCGCGGCCGGCCGTGCTGGCGCGAGCGGCGCCGACCCCGACGTGATGGCGCGTCACCTCGCTGAGGCGGTCGAGGCCGCGACCCCGGAAGCCGCTGACACGATCGAATCGCAAGCCGCGCGTTTCGGCGGTGAGCGGCGCGACGTCACCGCGCATGACGTTCTGCCCGCGATCGTGCTCGAGCACCTCAACGCCTGGCTCACGCCGAACGGCTACCGCACCCCTGTCGCCGTCGACTGTGGCCAAGGCGGCGACCGTGGGAGATCTGCCCGTCGAGGTCGTGACGGCCCTCCACGAGCTGGAAACGGCCCTAGGCTGAGGTGATGCGACGCGCTCTGGAGGTGGTGGGGAAGCGGGATGCCGGCGAAGTGTGGGAACGGTATGTGCGGCCGGACCGCTGGGCCGAATGGTCGCCCCAGATCAGGTCGGTCGAGTTTCCCGAGGCGACCCTCCGGGCCGGGCTCGAGGGCGTGGTGCACGGGCCTGCGGGCGTACGGGCGCGCTTTCGTGTTCTTCGTGTCGACGCGCCCCGGGCGTGGTCGTGGGTGGTGCGGGCCGGTGGTGTGCAGTTGACTCTGTGGCACACCGTGGAGGCGGTCGCGGGCGGGACGCGCACCCTTCTCGCGGTGGAAGGTCCCGCCCCGGTTGTTCTCCTCTATCTGCCGGTGGCCCGGTTCGCGCTCACGCGGCTCGTCAGCGGATGAGCGCACCCTGGGCGTGGGTCCGGATGCGCAGCGGCGATCGGAGCCGTCCCGCCCCGGGAGCGCAACGCGAGATCCGCTGTCATGCCCCCAGCCTCGACCGGCCGGGCCCGAGTTCGCACCAGTGCCAATCCCTGATGTGATCAGGCGTGGCCGGGCGCGAGGCTCGACGGGTCGGCATTTTCCCGTACGAGCGCAGGAGGCACCGTCATGGACATGAAGCTCGAAGTGGTCGTCGTCCCGGTCACGGACGTGGATCGGGCGAAGACCTACTACACGGGCCTGGGCTGGCGGCTCGACGCCGACTTCAGCACCGACGAGGGCCTGCGCGTGGTGCAGGTGACCCCGCCCGGCTCCCCGGCCTCGGTCATCTTCGGCCATCTGGTCACGGCCCAGGCCCCGGGTACGGCGCAGGGCCTGCACCTGATCGTCAGCGACATCGAGGCCGCCCGTGACGAGCTGAAGCGCGCCGGCGCCGACCCGAGCGACGTCTTCCACGACGCCGGCGGCGTGTTCCACCACGGCGGCACCGACGGGCGGGTGCCGGGGCCGGACCCGAAGCGCAGCAGCTACGGCTCGTTCCTGTCGTTCAGCGATCCCGACGGCAACGGCTGGATCCTGCAGGAGATCACCAACCGTCTGCCCGGCCGCCTCGACCCGTCGGTCACCACGTATTCGGGCGGCGCCGACCTCGCGGCGGCGTTGCGCCGGGCCGCGGCCGCCCACGGTGAGCACGAGGCCCGCACCGGGCAGGAGGACGCCAACTGGCCCGACTGGTACGCCGACTACATGGTCAAGGAGCAGTCCGGCGCCGAACTGCCGCGATAGGTCTGCTCATATGCGCAGCTGACGCTTTGACCCCGCCGCGACCGCCTGCCTAGGGTTCGCCCTTGTGAAAATGGCTTTCATTTCAGTTCTCCTGGTCGCGGGTTGCTCGTCGGCGGCGGCCCCGGCCACCCCGGCCGCCGCCACGACGATCACCAACTGCGGTCGTCAGCTCTCCATCACGGCACCGCCCGAGCGGGCCATCTCGATGGAACAGAACGCCACCGAGATCCTGCTGAGCCTCGGGCTGGCCGGCCGGATGGCGGGCACGAGCTACCAGACCGACCCCGTGCTTCCGGCTTTGCAGAGTGCGTACGACGGTGTGCCCGTGCTGGCCAAGCTGTATCCGTCGCGCGAGAAGGTGCTGGAGACCCGGCCCGACTTCGTCTACTCGACCTTCACCTCGGCCTACGCCCCCGACGCGGCCGGTCCGCGCGCCGACCTGGCCGGGCTCGGGGTTCCGGCGTACCTGTCGCGCTTCGCCTGTGAGTCGCAGCCGCAGAGCTTCACCTTCGACGGGATCTTCGCCGAGATCGAGGAGGTGGCGTCGGTCTTCGGCGTGAAGGACCGGGGCGTCGCGCTCGTCGACGACCAGAAGGCACGGCTGGCGGCGGCCCCCTCGAGCGGAGCCGGGGCGTCGGTGCTCTGGTACTACTCGGGAACGAGCACGCCCTACGTGGCCGGGAAGGGCGGGGTGCCCGCCGCGATCAGCGACCGGCTCGGGCTGAGCAACGTCTACGCCGACGCGAGCGAGACCTGGCCGGCCGGCAACTGGGAACAGATCGCGGCCCGCGACCCGAAGTACATCGTGGTCGCCGACCTGACCCGCGGCGGCGACGGCGACAGCGCCCAGTCGAAGATCGAATTCCTGCGGACGAACCCGGTCACGTCGAAGCTGGACGCGGTGAAGGCCGGGCGGTTCATCACCGTGCCGGGCTCGTCGCTCGACCCGTCGATCCGTAGCGTCAGCGCGGTCGAGCTGGTGGGGGCCGGGCTGTGACCACCCTGACTTCCGAATCCGCCCGGCGGCTCCTGCGGCAGTGGGACCGGCAGCAGACCGCGTACGTCGCCCACCGCGAGAACCGGTTCACGGTCATGCTGGACGTACTCGAACTGCATCTCGACTCACCCACGCCGCGGGTGCTCGACCTCGCGTGCGGCCCCGGCGCCATCTCGCAACGGGTGCTGGCCGCGTTCCCGGGCGCGACCGTGACCGCCGTGGACTACGACCCGGTACTCCTGCGGATCGCCGCGCTGGCTACGGGCGTACGGGCAATCGATGTTGATCTGGCGGCGCCCGGCTGGCCGTCGCTGGTGGGCCCGGTGGACGCGGTGCTCAGCTCGACCGCGCTGCACTGGTTGTCCCCGGCCGACCTGCTCGCCGTCTATCGGGACGCCGCGTCGCTGCTCCCGCCCGGTGGCCTGCTGATGAACGCCGACCACCTGCGCTACGACGACCGCTCACCGGCGCTGCGGGCCGTCTCGGAGCGCCACGACGCCCGCACCCAGGCCGACGACTTCGCGGCCGGGGCGCTCGACTACGCCGGCTGGTACGAGCTGGCCGCCGCCGAACCGGAGCTGGCCGCCCTGATGCCCGTACGCGAGAAGCGGTTCGCCGACCGCCCGCCGCAGCCCCTCGCACCCTTGGAGTTCCATCTGGCGGCCCTGCGCGCGGCCGGGTTCCGCGAGACCGGCACCGTCTGGCAGTACCTGGACGACTACGTAGTCTTCGCCCGCAAGTGAAGGCTTTCGCGGCGCTGACGGTTCTGCTGGTCAGCATCGCCGTGGCAGTGACGATCGGCGTGGCCGACCTGTCGGTGGGTGAGGTGCTGCGGTCGGTGGCTTTCCACACCGGTTTCCCCGTACGCCCCCTGCCCGCACTCGCCGACAGCATCGTGTGGGACCTGCGTATGCCGCGGGTGCTGCTGGCCGCTCTGGTGGGTGCGGGCCTGGCCGTGTGCGGGGCCGCGTTACAGGCGCTGACCCGCAACCCGCTGGCCGACCCCTACCTGCTCGGCATCTCGGCCGGCGCCTCCACGGGTGCGGTGGCCGTTCTGGTGCTGGGTCTCGGCGCCGGGGCCGTGGCGCTGTCGGCGGGCGCGTTCGCCGGCAGCGTCGCCGCCTTCGCGGTCACGCTGCTGCTGGCCGGCCGTCGCTGGACCCAGCCGTCCCGCATCCTCCTGGCCGGGGTGGCCACGGCCCAGCTGTTCAGCGCCGTCACCAGCCTGGTCATGGTCGCGGCGGCCAGCGCCGACAGCACCCGCTCCACGCTGTTCTGGTTGCTGGGCTCGCTGACCGCGGCCACCTGGTCGTCGGTCGCGCTGTGCGGCACCGCGTGCGCCGTGGTGCTGCTGACCTGCTGGGCGACGGCGCCGGCCCTGGACGCCTTCTCGTTCGGCGCCGACGTCGCGCAGTCGCTGGGATTCTCGCCCACCCGCCTGCGGGCCGTTCTCTTCACCGCGACCGCCGTGCTGGCCGCCGTGCTGGTCGCGGCGAGCGGGGCGATCGGTTTCGTCGGCCTGACGGTCCCCCACCTCGTACGCCGTCTCACCGGTTCCCGCCACCGCCGCCTGCTCCCCGTGAGCGCCCTGGCCGGCGCGACGCTGCTGGTGTGGGCCGACACTGCCGCCCGTACGGTGTTCGCCCCGCAGGAGCTTCCGGTCGGCGTGGTCACTGCGTTGCTGGGCGTCCCCGTGTTCGCTCTGCTCTTCCGTTCGCCCGCGCCCCGGCAGTTCCTCCGCAGGCCCGCTCTCTTCTCCCGGCCGCTCCGGGTCTCCCGGCCGCTTCGAGCCTCCCGGCCGCTTCGAGTCTCCCGGCCGCTTCGAGTCTCCCGGCCGCTTCGAGTCTCCCGGCCGCTCCGGGTCTCCCGGCGGCTTTGGAGGAGCCGATGAGACTGACATCATCCTCCGTGTCGAGACGTCTCCCGTTCCTGGACGACATCTCGTTCGAGGCCGCCCGCGGCATAGTCGGCTTGCTGGGCCCGAACGGCTCCGGCAAGTCAACCCTGCTGCGCACCCTGGCCGGCCTGGACCGCCCCGACACCGGCCAGGTCCTGATCGACGGCGCCCCGATGCCCCGCCGCACGTTCGCCCGCCACGTGGCCACAGTCATGCAGCACACCCCCGACGAGGTCGACATGACGGTCGGCGACGTGGTGCAGCTGGGCCGCATCCCCCACCGCCCCCGCCTCTCCCCCACCACCACGGCCGACGCCGCCCACGTGGCCGAGGCCTTGTCCAAGGTCGACCTGCCCGGCTGGGAGCATCGCGCTTGGTCTTCCCTCTCCGGAGGCGAACGCCAGCGGGTCGCCATCGCCCGCGCGCTGGCCCAGGACCCCGAGGTGCTGCTGCTCGACGAGCCCACCAACCACCTCGACATCCGCCACCGTTTCGCCCTGCTGGAAACGCTGTCGAACATGCCGGTCACGGTGGTGGCGGCCCTGCACGACCTGGACCTGGCCGCCCAGTACTGCACCCAGGTCGTGCTGCTGACCGAGGGCCGGGTGGTCGCCACCGGCCCGTCGTCGTCAGTGCTGACCCCGGCCCGGATAGCCGAGGTCTTCGGCGTCACGGCGCAAGTTACCACCGACGCCGCCGGCCGCCCCCGCATCCTGCTCAGCTGTGGATAAGCCCGGATCCGGGTCATCGGCCGATCCGTGGACAACGCTCGGCGCCGGTTTCGTAACGCAACGATCCGGTCAGTCGTTGTCGACCTGCGCCAGGGTCACCACGTCGGGTGCATCCGGTTCCACGATCACCGACGTCCCTTCGGTGGCCACCACCGGCGCCAGCCCCAGAACCCCGGCCAGAAGCGCAGCAACCCCGCTCACGGCACCCTCCCATCGACGTTTATCGATCAATCGGATGCGGTCGCTCCCGTTCGGGACCTCAGCGTTCGGCGTAACCCAGGCTGTGCAGCAACTCGGCCACGGTGCGCGGCCAGCTGATCTGCTCCCGCAACTCGGCCCGCAACTCGGCCGCCCGGGCGAAGGACTGCCGCGGCGTGCTGAGCACGGTGGTGAGAGCCCCGGCCCACGCCTCGACCACGTCGTCCTCGGACTCCTCCTCCCCGCGGACAGCGATGATCTCCCGCGGCTGTGGGAGGTCTTCGTCCTTGGTCAGCCGGGTCAGCATCCGGGCGAGGCCGCTCTCCTCGCTGATCAGCACCGGGATGCCGGCCGCGATCGCCTCATAGCCGGCCAGGCCGAAGCCCTCGTGCCGGGACGGCATGATGACGACACGCGACTCCCCCAGGTCGTCGAGCAGCGCCTTCCGCGAAGTGATGCGGGGCCGGAACTCGAGGTCGACCGGGCCGGCCAGCTTCTTGAGACGGTTCCGCTCCTCGTCGTCGTGATCCAGGGGGAGCCCTCGGATCACCAGCCAGGGTCGATTCTGCGGGCCGGGGCCGAGCTTCTCGGCGGCCGACCGGACCGCGCGGACGGCGATGTCGATGCCCTTGACCCGTACGTCCTCGGCCCGGGCGATCAGCAGCACCTGTCGCGGCGCCGGCCAGTTGGAGGGGTCGACCTCGTAGTCGTCGGGCAACCCGGGCAGGAGAGTGACCGCCTTCTTGCCCCGGCGGTGCAGACGGTGCTCGATCGACTCGGCCAGCAGCGGCCCGACTCCCGCCACCACGTCGGCCGACTCGGCCAGGGCCATCTCGATCTGGCTCCGCTCCTGCGCCGTCATCATGCGGGACTCGCCGTCGGGCTCCTCCTTGGTGGCTTCCAGCCGCGCGGCGTCGGTGTGCACGATGTGCAGGCGCTTGGCCCCCGGGAAGAAGGACCTCTGCAGGGCGTACGCGTAGGGGCCGAGGATCCGGCCGTGCCCGACGATCACGTCGGGCCAGTAGTCCTCGTCGTCGAACTCGGGCCTGGTCAGCAGGATGCTCAGGCCCGTGATGCCGGGGACCGGCGCGGGTGCCGCAAGACGGATGACCGGCATCCCGGGCCGACCGGCCCGGGCCGCCGCCTCACGTGCGGCCGTGCTCGCCTCCGGGACAGCCACGTGCACCTCGACCCCGGCCGCAGCGAGGGCGATCGCCAGGTGCCGGTTGAGGGTCGAGACGCCGCCGTTCTCCGATTCCCACTCGCTGCCGACCAGGAGGAACCGCAGCGGCGCAACGGCGGGCGGCTCCGCGGGAGGAACCGGAGCCGGGGCCGGCACCGGAGCCGGTGGCTCCAGGGTGAGCTGATAGGTCGCGTCGGGCAGGCCGCCCAGTTCCGTCGAGCCGTGCCGGGTGACCCGCACCCAGTCGTCCTCGTCGCCGACGCGCCCGACGACCACGCTGTCGAAGGCGACGGCGAGCCGGGTGACCCGTTCGAGGTCGACCGGAGGCAACCCGCCGCCCGGGCCGACCACGACGATCATCAGACCGAGGCGCACGCCCGCCGGGAACTCGTTGCGCAGGCGCACCGACTCGTGCAGCTGGTCGGCGACGCGGGTGTCGAGGGTCTCGCCGAGCCCCGCGCCGGGCCACACGGCGAAGGCGACGAGCCACGGCCTGGTCTCGCCGGCCGGAGGCGCGACCCGGACCTCGGGCAGGCGCCGGCCGGTCTCCTCGGGGAAGACGATCTTGCCAGCGAGCCGGGCGGCCACACTGTTGGCCAGGTCGGCCACGCGAGCCTCGGGAATCCGCTTCCCGGCCGTCTCGCGGAACGCCTCCGCGAGCTGCACGAGCTTGTCGTCCATGGCCGGATGTTAGTCGGCCCGGGCAAGGTCACCGCCCGGTCAGGCGCACCGTTCCGTTCTCGCACCAGGCCAGCACGGACGGCCACTCGCCATACCCGGCACCCTCCAGATCGAAGTGGCCGGCGCCGTCAATGAGATCCACATCGAACACCGCGTCGTAGAGCTGGTTCGCCGGCGGCTCGCAGTACGGGTCGCCGGTCGAGCAGGCCAGCCGGGGCGGCGCCACCGTGGTGTCCTTGACCAGCCGGTCGGCGCCCTCGGCGAACTGAAACTCGCGCAGTTCGGGAGTCTTGGCGAGAAACGCCGGGCTGGGTGGCGCGACGAACAGCAGACGGCTGACCGGCGGGTGGAAACGCCGGGCCAGTTGCGGCAGGTGGATCCAGGCGATGCAGGCCAGGCTGTGCGCGATCACGACCAGCTCGTCGCCGCGGCCGCGGACCAGTTCCTCCTCGATCGCGCCGGTCCACTCCTTCAGCGCCGGGAAGTCGGGCTCGGGCAGCGCGGGATAGCTGACGTCGTGGCCGCGTTCGGTCAGCCGTTTGCAGAGCCGATGCTGCCAGTGCTCCTCCGGTTGCCGGTTCTGCCAGCCGTGCAGGATGAGGAACCGGCGAGCTCCCCGCTCAGTCGGCACGGCCATGAATCTTCTCCCTTACGAATGGCAGACCAGCAGTCTGCCGAGAGCAACGACGGGCGGGGCCGGGGGTCAGAACAGAGCACTCCAATGGATGAACCGGGGCAGCAGCGCGATCGCACCGGCCAGCGACACCGCGGTGTACACCAGCGGCCAGCGCGCGCGGCGCACCGATCGACGCTGGAGCACCTGCCTGACTTCGCGTTCCTCGTCGTCCGAGAAGTCGGGCGCGATCGTCCGGTCGGCTTCGCGTTCGCCCCGCTGGATCACCTGGGCCGCCCAGGTCAGGAACGCGGCCGCCAGCACCCAGAACACCGAGTCGAGGGCCAGTTTGCCCGATGAGACACCGCCCTCGGGGCCGGTCGCCACCGAGGTGATCAGGTTGATGCCCGCGCCGGCGAAGATGCCGGCGAGGAAGTTCAGCGAGGAGGAGGCCGGTAGCCACTGGATCACGGCGCATCATCGTCGCAGTAGCGGTCGGGGAAGGGCAAGGGCGGCCACGTCTGCCCGCAGACCAGCAGGCCGAGCTGGTTGAGCTCGACCAGCACCGTGGCGGGCGCCCGGGCCGTCAGCCTCTCGCGCAGCCGGAAGTAGCGGTCGCGCTGAGCAAGCTTCTCCTTCAGCCCGCGCTGCACCGTGGGCGCGTCGACGGACTGGCGGCCGCTGATCTGCTCCGTGAGCTTCTGGGACAGCATCAGGCACGCCTCCTGCCAGCTCTCCAGCTGTGCCGGGAGCAGGCCGCAGGGGCCCTCGGCCACCGGCTCGGCGACGGGGCCGGTGCTCGGACTCTCGACGACCGGCTCCGCAGCCGGCGTCTCGGGCGTGGCAACGCCGGGCTTCATCACGTCGCGCAGCAGCCGTAGGAACTCGTTGTGGACGGTCTGCCGCACGATCTCGGAGAGCTGGGCGGCGAGGAACGCCGTCCGCAGCTGCTCCTCGGGGCGTTCGGCCGGTTCGGAATCGAGTTCCTGCAGGGTGCGGTCCAGCAGCTCACGCAGGTACGAGTCGAACGGCTCGTCGGCGGCGGCGAGCGTCTCCACGACCTGGGCGAGGTCGATCTCGTGGTCGGTCTTGCACCACTGCGGCTCGCGGCCGCGCAGCCAGGTCAGGGCGGTCGCGACCTGCTCCCGCTCGCCGAACCCGGCCAGGATCAGCGCGGTGAGGCACATCGCGGTGGTGGCCTCGTCGCGGTTCCACGATCCGGTGCCACCACGCCACCAGGACGACGTCTCCGGCGGCTCCCCCTCGGCCGGCCGCTCCTTCTTGGTGACCAGGCTCAGCAGCCACTTGCAGGCCTTCATGATCGTCGGGTTGTCCTGCGGGGACAGTTCGGCGTGCAGCAGGCCGATCACGATGCGGGCGGTCACCCACGGCACCCGGGCCGGATAGAAACTCCCGTCCGGCTCGGCCGCCCGCTCGGCCAGCTTGAGGAGCTGCTCGATCCGCTGCTCGTCGCGGGACTCGGAAGGGGCCGTCCCCTCCAGGCAGAGCAGCAGGCCCAGAGCCCAGTTCCGGTAGGCGTGCTCCCGGTCGAACTTGTCCCACGGGATGCCGGTCGGGTGCCCGGCCCGGCCCGACAGCTCGTCCTCGATGCGCATCCGGACGGCGATCTCGTCGAAGTCGGCGAAGTCGGTGGTGTGCTCGCCGACGTAGTCGAGCACCCGCTTCTCCGGGTCGTCGTATCGCCAGTGGCCCCGGATCGGCTCGGCGATGGACAGCCACTGGCTCTCCCGGTTGAGCCGGGTCAGGGCGATCGCGGCGAAGACCGCCGACCCCAGGTTGTTGCCCCACCGCGGATCGTCGCGGGTGCGTCGCTCGAGCCAGTCGCCCAGCTGCTCGGACCGCTCCCACGCGGCCAGCAGGGACAGGCTCTCGGGGCGCAGCTCCTCGGGCGAGACGACCAGCTCGATCTGGCTCAGGGTGGCCCGGATCAGCCGTTCGCCACCCTCCTGCAGGTGCTGCCAGACGATCGACTCGGGCGCGTCCTCGTCGCGCAGGTCGCCGCTCCAGTTGTTCAGCGCGTGCCGCAGCACGATCTTGGCCCGGCGCCGGGGCGCGATGGCGTAGGCGCCGTCGGTGCGATGCACGAGATCGTCCTTGTGCAACCGCTCCACGACGCCGTCGCCGAAGCGCGCCGCCTCCTTCTCCGGCAACGCGAGACCGAAATAGCCCAGGCAGGCGAGGAAGTACAGCGCGTGCCGCTCCTCGCCCGACGCGTCCGGCTTGGTGAACTCGACACCCAGCTGCACCTCGGTGGGCACCTTGCCGGTGCGCTTGTAGATGTCGATGGCCCGGGCCGCCAGGTGGACGTCGTCCACCAGGAGCGGACGGATCTTGGCGCGTTCGACGGCGGACGGGATGCTCTCCCTCAGCATCACGTCGATCGTCGCGCGGGCGTCGACCCGGATCTGGGTCAGCGCGAAGCTGCCGTCGCGGCCGAGCAGGTCGGCCACCGACCGCCACCCCGAGGCCAGCACCTGGACCCGCAGGCCGAACTCGGCGCGCAGACGGGTGATGAACTGGAACAGCGCGTCGAGCACGGGAAGGTTGGCCTGCAGCCCCTCGACGACCACGACGTAGCCCTCGTGGCGTTCGGCCTCGAGCAGGGCCATGACGATCGACTCGGGACCGTCGGCCGGGTCGGTCAGGTTCAGCCAGATGATCCCCCGCCGCTGCTGGTAGGGAAGGTTGCCGAGCCGGCGGGCGATGGTGCCGATCAACGCCGAGCGCCCGGAGCCGTGCGGGCCGACCACCAGGACGTCCCGCCCCCGGGTCAGGGCACGGTCGACCTGCTCGTAGGCGCCGGTGTTGCGGAAGATCCGCTGATGGTTGCGCGCCTGCTCCTCGTTGGGCGGAGTGGCGTGTCCGATCCGCCGCGGGCGCCAGCCGGGGTCGAGCGGCAGTGGCGCGGCGATCGCATAGGCCAGCAGCTCCAGCGGACGGACCCCGCGCTCCAGGGCACGCACCAGCACCCGGTCCGTGATCATGACGGGCTCGGGCCGGTCGCCCACCCGGACCAGCAGGTGCGGGCCGATCGGACCGCCGTAGTCGATCGACACCAGCAGACGCAGGGCCGGGTCGGCGCTGAGCCGCTCCTCGACCCGGTCGGCGAGAGCCTTCAGGTCGGTGCGGGCCGCCTCCAGGATCGCCGACGGGTCGGAGTCTGCTCCGACCCGTTCGAGCTCGTCCCATCCGGAAGCGTCGGAGGTCACGTGCGGTGCGCTCCCTTCCGGCGGTGGACGGCACCGCGGGAACGCCCGGGTCAGTCCTTATCGGCCCTTGCAGCGGCTCGCGAGCCCGGACGCACAGCGGTGATCCGGGCGTACTCGGTTCCGACGAGTTCGCCTTGTACCCGCGCACTGTCCATACAAATCTCGTGGAATCGTTGATCTTTAAATGCGGTGGCGATGTGGTCGGCGTCGCCCAGGTCGTGGCTAATTATCCGTTTCGCATATCGCCGACCGGCGCGCGAAAGATCCTCCAGATCGATCGAAAGCATATCCTGCCAAACGCCTGCGCGATCTCGCAGACGCAACTCGAAATCGTCCACCTGGTTGGTCACGCGCCGCAAGCCGTCGAATTCCGGATCGGCGCCGTCCCGGTCGGGGTAGCGGTTTCGCGCGTGCAGGCGCACCGTCGTCACCACACTGCCGCCCGGACGCAGCAATTTGTACCATTTCCGCAGCACCCGCCGCGCATCGACCGGTGCGAATCGCGTCAGGAAGGCGTCGGCCACGACGAGGTCGAACGACCCCTCCGGCGGAACGCCCTGCTTCCGGAGATCACCCGTTCGAAGGACGTTCGCCTGGTGCGTGGTGACCGGGAAGCGCCCGTCCCCCCATCGCCGGGTGAACCAGGAGCACGACATCAGAGGTGTCGGGCAGAGGTCGACGACGTGCACATCCAGCCCGGGCACGGGGTCGCCGGACGGCAGCTTCGCGGCATCGAGCACGAAGGCCAGGGTGGTCCAGTCGGCGGCGCCGCTGATCAGGATCCGCCGGGCGCCGCGCTCATGGATGGCCGCGCGCAGCTCACGTGCGTAGAAGTCGGGGTGCCAGGTCGGGCTGCTGACCATGTCGAGCAACCGGAGGTACTGCCAGGCGCCGTGATACCACTCGCAGTCCTTGTCGTCGATGTATTCGCTGCCCGTGCAGGAGAGCTGAGCCGCGTTGAACACCTTCTCGGCCGACTCCAGCAGCCACTGGGTGATGTCCGGGCCGGACAGTCCCCCGGCCGCCGGCATGCCGACCTGATCGCGCAGCGTCTGCACCAGATCACGGGCGCGCTGCACCTCGGACGGGCGGACGGTGACCAGCCACGAGCCGGCGCCACGCCCGCTCGCCTCCTGACGGACCACCACCTCGTCGTCGATCAGCCAGAGGGTGTTCATGGGGACCGGCGGCGATGCGCTCCACCCGCCCGAGGTGACCGGCAGATGCGCCGAGTAGAGGTCGTAACGCTGGTCCTCGTCGACCTGGAGCTGGGCCTGCCGGCGGTTCTCCTCGCCCGAGGGGAAGAGGTAATAGCGCTCCACGGGGAAGCTCTGCGCGACGTGCCGCCACAGCCGGCCGGAGAAGGCGCTGGCCGAGCGGGCCTGCGGGGCGAACGGCACGATCTGGGCCACCCGGTTGCGGACCGTGCTGCTGAGGCTCTGCACGAGTTCGTCGACCGCGGCCGACGGGACCCGGACGCTGTAGGGGTCGGTTCCCTCGAACGCCACCCGGTGCAGCGAGCACGCCCGCCGGGCGCGTTCGATCAATGCGTTACCGGCGAATCCGGCCGGATTTCGCGAATCTATGGTCATCTCAACTCCTCGGCCCGGGAAGCGACGACAGTCATATGATCGCTGTCCTGGTCAACAAATGCGGAGCAGATCGCCCAGCCCGCGGATTCGAACAGATGAACAACGTCCGCGCTCTCGAAGCGGCGGGACATGAAACATCGAAAGCGATAACCGCTCGGAAGATTCACACCGTCGAGGCGGGCACTCCGCAACAGCGTGACCTCACCGACAAAGGCGCCGTCGCGATAATCGACGGTGAATTCCAATTCGCCGGCTTTCATGCCGGCCGCGAACATCGGTTCGAGAGCGGCCTGCCGGAATTCCTCGGTGCGGTAGGCCGACATCGACAGGCCGGCCGCGACCGGCATCGGCCGCAGCAGCACGCTGGCCAGGAGCACGTCGGAGGGGCGCAGCAGGCCGGCCAGGTTGCGCATCGCCTGCACGGGATCCTCGAAGTTGCCGACCGTGTGCCCGACCAGGCAGGCCAGCACGGGACGGCCGTCCGGCCGCCAGTTCTCGACCACCGCGGTCGGCGCGCCCTCCATGTCCCAGACCGCGGTGTCGACCCGCAGCTCGGGCGGAAGGCAGCGGCGCAGCCGGTCGGACGAGATCCCCAGGAGGGTGGCACTGAAGTCGAGGCCCAGGTAACGCCGTATGCCGAGGCCGCCGGCGCGCAACCGGTCGAGCAACGCGACACTGTGCCGGCCGTTGCCGGGCCCGACCTCGACGACCCCGGACAGGGCCGGGGCGCAGGCGCCGGAGGCGAACAGCACGTCCGACTCGCGCTGGGCCGAGGTCATCATGTCGGCGTAGCCGGTGGTGCTGGCGTACTGGTCGTGGGTGAAGGCGGCGCTCCCCGCGTACGCGAACTTCAGCGGGACCCGCCCGTCGGCGATGCCGTCGATCAGGGGCCGACGGTGGCCGTGCTCGAAATACGAGGTGCAGTTCGGTCGTACGGGATCTGTTTCGGATAAGGCATCCCCCGCCATCCGCCTGTGCGGAACGGCCATGTTTCGCCGTGGTTCCCCCAACTCGCCCCGCCCCTCCCGCTGCGGCCGTGGGTCGACCCTCCGGTTGAGATACGTTACGCGTACGGAACGCGACCACCTAGTTTCTCAGAGTGCCATGAAGATGAGTGAGAACCCCATCCTCCGTATGACGGACATCGATGGCGTGAGCAAATCCCGGGACGAGTGACAGCCAGCCCTGAACGGCCAATTCTGAGCACCATCCGGCCACAGTGGATCGGCCGAACGGACCGTTGCTGAGGTACTTCAGGAGCGCCGGTGACGTCGATCGGCCCATGTGCGGCCACAACCCACGGGGTGCGGAACGGGCCGGAGCGATCTGCGACGTACGCACCTTAAGAGACCAACGCCTGCTACTTCCTTTTTCACGGATCGGCGCGGCGCCCCGGGGGAACGGGCCGGTCGAGCGGCGCCCCCGGCCCCGTCCGGGCTCTCGAGATTCTGACGCAGCCGGAGCTCGCGGCCGGGGCGACGCGCCGAAGCGTACGGACAACCCGGGCCACCGAAGCGGTTTGAGTGAATGGTCCGTTTAGCTACTTTTGGGCGGGCTTGGGCGGGCCCGAATCTCGACCGTCCGTGTGTGTTGCTTGCCACTCCGGAGTCGAGACCGGTTTCCCGGCCGGAAGGGACGATTGCCGAGGCCAGGACCGGGTTGCCCGGGTCGCCGGAGGCGGCCGCGCCCATCGACCGTCTCCGAGACCTCCCGAGGGTGCGGACGAGGCCCGCACGAAGCGCAAACGCGGCTCGGCGCCACGGCGCACCGGGCGCGCGGACAACGGTGAGGATGAATCTCCGGGTCCGGACAGCGCGCGCTCACCCTTACCATGGCTTCCCGGAGCACGGCATCACCGAGCACGCGCCTCTGAGGCACGCGCGCGCCCCCGAGGCACGCGCGCGACCCTGAGAGACGCATTGTCCGGTCTTGCCTCGGTCGTGTAGTAAAGAGATCCACTTCGGCGACGACGAGGACAGATGAACCCCTACGGAGATCCGCAGTCCGCGAGCGCCCGGGCCAGCGTGCCCGGATCCGGCTCGGCCCCGGTGCGAGGTAGCAGCAGCCCTGTTCCCGCAGGTGGCGCCTCGAGCGGACGGGCATCGGTGGGTTCCGCGTCGGTGGGTTCCGCGAGCGTCGGCTCGGCATCCGTGGGTTCCGCATCCGTGGGCTCGGCCAGTGTGGGCTCGGCGAGCGTGGGCTCGGCCGGTGCCGGGGGTCGCGCGAGCGTCGGCGGCCGCGCCTCGGTCAGCCCGGCCGGTCCGAGCGGCGCCGTCGCCCGGGCCGCGGTCCGGCCCAAGGCGGCCGGTGAGCCCCCCTCCCCCAAGCGCCTGAAGGACCAGGCCAAGGCGGCCAAGAAGCGCCGCCGCACCAACCTGCTGACGGTGGCCGCGGCGGTGCTGGTGATCGTGCTCGGCGCCGGCGTGGTCGGCGGGGCCTACTTCTTCGACGACGTGCAGTTCACCGAGCCCAAGGCCGAGGACCAGGTCACCCAGATCTACGCGGCCGACAACAAGACGCAGATCGCGACCATCGGCAGCTCGACCCGTCAGCAGGTGCCGTTCGCCAGCATCAACCCGGTCATCGGGCAGGCGGTCATGGCGGCCGAGGACAAGAACTTCCTCGACCACAACGGCATCGACATGAAGGGCATCGCCCGCGCCGCCTGGAACAACTTCACCGGCGGCGACCAGCAGGGCGCCTCGACGATCACCCAGCAGTACGCGCGGCACGCCGCCGAGCTGAAGGAGATCAGCTACAACCGCAAGCTGCGCGAGGCCGTCATCGCCCGCAAGATGGAGGACCACTACTCCAAGGGCGAGATCCTCGGGCGCTACCTCAACTCGGTGTACTTCGGCCGGGGCGCGTACGGCATCGAGGCCGCCGTGAAGGCGTACTTCGGCCCCAGCCGCTCGTCGCTGACCCCGCCCGGCACCAAGGGCGCGATCACCGCGGCCGAGGCCGCCGTCATCGCCTCGGTGATCAAGCAGCCCGAGCCCTCGGCCACCCACCGCGGCTACGACCCGCAGAACAACCTCACCGACGCCAAGATCCGCTGGCAGTACACGATCAACAACATGCTCGAAAAGGGCTGGATCAAGACGGTGCCGCCGAAGTATCCGACCGTCGCCAAGTTCGACCCGGACGCGTGCCGCACCTCCTGCGGCAACGACAAGGCCTCCGGCAAGATCGTGAAGTACGTCAAGCAGGAACTGCGCGCGATGGGCATCACCGACGAGCAGCAGAAGAAGGGTGGTCTGCGGATCACCACCACGATCAACCCGGGCGTGCAGAAGGCGGCCGAGACCGCCGCGATGCGCACCAGCGACAAGTCGCCGCTGCGCAAGCTCGACGCGACGTACAAGACCGCTCTGGTCGCCGTCGACCCCCAGACCGGGCACGTGATGGCCTACTACGGCGGCCCGGACGGCGTGGGCTGGGACTACGCCGGCCCGAACTACAACGACGACGGCGACTTCATCGGCGGCGGCCGCCCGCCCGGCTCGTCGTTCAAGGTCTACACGCTGCTGGCCGCGCTGAGCGACGGCTACGGCCTCGACACCACGTGGGACTCCGAGGCCAAGAAGGTCGGCGGCGACGCGATCAACAACTCCAGCCGTACGAACTTCACCTGTGACAAGCGGCGCTGCCCGCTGGCCGAGGCGACCATCCAGTCGTACAACTTCCCCTTCTACCACCTGGCCGCGGCGCTCGGACCGGACAAGGTGGCCGAGGCGGCGCACAAGGCCGGAATCCAGTACATCTCGTCCCCCACCAAGATCGGTGCCCGGGTCGACCTCAACAAGGCCAAGGAGTCCGAGCTCAAGCAGTACGGCAACGAGATCGGCTACGGTCAGTACGCGGTGACCGCGCTCGACCACGCCAACGGTGTGGCGACGCTGGCCAACGAGGGCAACTACATCAAGGCCCACTTCGTGAAGTCGGTGCAGCAGCGCGACGAGAAGACCGGCAAGTTCAAGACGATCCACACCGAGCGGATCAAGGCGACCCCGGCCTTCGACCCGGGCGTCGTCGCGGCGATCGACACCGTGCTGCAGAAGATCCCCGGCAAGAACGGCCAGAACCTGCGCAACGGCTACGACGCCATCGGCAAGTCCGGCACCTGGGAGTACAAGGACGGCAAGACCGGCGAGAACGGTGACGCCTGGTGGGTGGGCGGCACGCCGCACCTCGCCGCCTCGGTCTGGATCGGCCGCGAAAAAGAGGTCAAGAAGCAGATGCAGCTGCTGCCGATCTACAAGCCGGGCGGCGGCAAGAAGGGCATGACCGGCGGTTCCACCCCGGGCGACACCTGGAAGGTCTTCATGGACCTGGCCAACAAGGCCCTGGACGCCGAGAAGAGCTCGTTCCCGCCGGACGTGAAGGTCGGCGACCCGAACAAGAAGGGCAACGGCCTCGACCCGCTGCCCGAGCCGCCGAGCAACGGCTGCATCCTGGGCGGCACCGTCTGCCCGCCCGGCGTCGACCCGAACAACCCCGGCGGCACGGTCACCCCGCCGATCGTCAACAACCCCGGCACGGGCCAGCCCGGAACGGGCGCCGGCGAGAACCAGGGCGGCGGGGGCAACCCCCGATAGCACCGGTCACCCTCCGGAGAGTTGCCAAACCATTCCGGAGGGTGACCGAAACCTCAAAGATCCGGCTCTCCTGCCGAAGTGACCCGCGAACAAGCTTTGCGAGCACTTCCACGGATGGAGATGACGGTGACCGCCGAACCCCGTACCAGCCAAGCCTGGCTCAGCCCCTCCACGCCGGCCGCGGCCCGGCAGGTGCACCAGGCGCCCCTGCAGAGCGGCGACAAGGGTCTGGCGGCGCGGTACCAGGCGGCTGAACGGCCCGTCCAGCGACCGTTCGGGGCAGCGCCGGTGTCGGCCTACCCGCCGGGGCGGCCGCCCCAGCCGAGTCAGGTGTTCGCGGCGGTGGGTGCGCTGCCGCCCACGGTCTGGCCGGTTGTCGTCCTCACCGTCATCTTTGGCCCGCTCGCCGTCATCTCGGCGGCCAACCGGGCCAACAAGGCCGCCAAGATGGGGCTGCCGGGCACCTCCTACTGGATGGCCTTCGGCATCACCACCGCGGCCAGCTTCGCTCTCGGCTGCGCGCTCTACGCCGTCGGCGGCATGCTGGTGGGGCTCGCCTCGCTGTGACGACGCACCGGCGTGGCTGGCAGGCCTACACGGCAACGGCGCTGGCCGCCATTGTCGTGTACCTCGCCGTGCCGGCCGCCCCGGGCTGGGAGTCCGCGTTCTCGGTGGCCATCCAGTCGTCCTTCGCGGCCGCCGTGCTCGTGGGCGTGCGCCGGGTGCCGGAGGGTGACCGGGCGCCGTGGCTGTTCTTCGGGCTGGGCCTGCTGTGCACGGCCGCCGCCTCGCTGCCGGTGCAGGTGGGCGGCGACTGGCTGGCCGTCGACGGCCCCGACCTCTCCGACCTGCTCTACCTCGCGTTCTATCCGTCGGTGGCGACCGGCCTGGCCCTGATGATCCGGCAGTCGCGACGTCGGCTCGACCGGGCGGCGCTGGTCGACGCCCTGACCGTCGCCTGCGGCATCGGCCTGCTGGCCTGGGCCTACTCGATCGAGCCGGCCCTGCGCGACGACACCACCGCCCTGGCCACGCGGCTCGTGACGATCGCCTACCCGATCGCCGACCTGGTGCTGCTCGCGATGACGATCCTGCTGGTCCGCAGCAACGGCCGTGAGGGCCGGCGGGCGCCTCTGCTGGTCGCCGTCGCGGTCGTCGGCTACCTCGCCGGTGACTGCATCTGGGTGGTGCTGCCGCACGTGAACGAGGGCTGGGCCGATTTCTGGTGGACGGCCCGCCTGGTCAACTGTGTCTATCTGCTCTCGCTGCTCGTGCTGACCCTGGCGATCGTCTGGCCGCGGGTGCGCGGGGACGGCGGTGGCGCCGGCGCGGTGTCGCACCTGACCCGTCTGCAGCTGGCCACGCTCACCCTGGCCATGCTGATGTCGCCCACCCTGCTGATCACCCAGGAGCTCACCGGCGGCATCGTCGACGGCCTGGCCATCGGGATCGGCTCGGCGATCATGTTCCTGCTCGTGATGGTCCGCTTCACCCAGCTGCTCAAGCAGGCCGAGCGGCAGTCCGCCCTGGTGCGGGAGCTGTCCCGGCGCGACGAGCTGACCGGGCTGCACAACCGCCGGAGCTGGAACGACGAGTTCCCCATGTTCCTGGCCCGGGCCCGCGCCGAGAACATCCCGGTCGTCGTCGGCATGATCGACCTCGATCACTTCAAGCACTTCAACGACACGTACGGGCATCCGGCCGGCGACCAGCTGCTCCGGAGCGCCGCGCAGGCCTGGACCGGCGAGCTGCGCGCGTACGACGTGCTGGCGCGCTACGGCGGCGAGGAGTTCATCGTGCTGCTCACCGGCCTGTCGCTGACCGAGGCGGTCACCGCGGTCGAGCGGCTGCGCGCGGTGACCCCGCTGGACCAGACGTTCTCGGCCGGGCTGGCCGAGTGGGATTTCGAGGAGCCCGCGGACGACCTGGTCGCCCGGGCCGACAAGGCGCTCTACGCCGCGAAGAACTCGGGCCGCGACCGGGTCTGCACGGCCGGCAGCCTGTTAAGTGCGGCGCAGGACTGAGACGACCTTGCCCAGCACCACGGCCCGGTCGCCGTCGATGTTCTCGTACGCCGGGTTGCGCGGCTCGAGCACAACGTGGCCGCCCCGGCGGCGGAACACCTTGACGGTCGCCTCGTCGTCGATCATCGCGGCCACGATGTCGCCGTTGTAGGCCTCATGCTGCTGCTTGACCACGACGATGTCGCCGTCGCAGATCGCGGCGTCGATCATCGAGTCGCCCCGCACCCGCAGGCCGAACAGGTTGCCCCGGCCCACCAGGTCGCGGGGCAGCGGCAGCACCTCGTCGGAGTTCTGCTCGGCCAGGATGGGCGAGCCGGCCGCGATGTCGCCGAGCACCGGCACGCCGATCGTCGACTCGGCGCGCGGCCTCGGCACGGGCTGCAGGAACATCCGTACGTCGATGGGCCGGGTCGCCCGCCCCCGGCGCAGGAAACCCAGATCCTCCAGCACGCGCAGGTGCCGGCTCACGGTCGAGGTGGAGGCGAGGCCGAGCGCGTCGGCCAGCTCGCGGGTGGACGGCGAGTAGCCGTGGCGCTGGGCCCACTCCTGAACGACGGCGAGGATCTGCCGTTGCCGGTCGGTCAGCGCCGACGTGTCGTAGTAGTCCTCATCCGTCAGCACCCAGTGATCTTGCCGGATGCCAGGGCCCAGGTCACGCAGGCGCGCCGCGCACGCTACCGGGGGCGGGAGGCCTGCTCGACCAGGGCGGCCGCGACCTCGCGCAGCTTGCGGTTGGCGTGCTGCGAGAGCCTGCTCAGGCGGGCGAACGCCTCCTCCGGCGAGCAGTGCTGTTCGGCCATGATGATGCCCTTGGCCTGCTCGATCGTGGCGCGGTGGGCCATCGCCTCGCGCATCTGGCGGGCCAGGGTGGCCGTCGAGTCATAGGACTGGGCGTTGGCCAGGGCGACCGCCGCGTAGCCGGCGAAGCTCTGCGCGACCGTCACCGCGTGGTCGTCGAAGGCATCGGGCCGCAGCGCATAAAGGTTGAGCGCGCCGGTCACCGCCTCCTGCACCGGCAGGCCGACGGCGAGCTGGCTGCGGGCCCCGGCCGCGCTCGCCCGGCGCAGGTAACGGGGCCAGCGCGGGTCGGTGATGGTGTCGGCCACCGAGATGACGGCGGTCGAAGCCGCCGCTTCGAGGCAGGGGCCGCCCTCGTTCTCGTACTGCCATTCGTCGAGCGACCGAGCCAGTTCACCGGTGAAGGCGGCGCTGCCCGCCTTTCTGACGCCGACCAGGGTCACCGACGCCTCGTCGGCACCGGCGACCGCGTCGCGGGCCACGGTTGCCACGCGCAGCAGCACGTCGTCGAGCGGAACCTCGCTCAGCCGGATGCGGCCGAGCTCGGCCAGGGCTCCCGGGGAATCGGCCATGTCCCCAAACTACGCCTGTGTCTTATCCGTCCATCTGGTCGCGGAGCTTGGCGAGCGCCTGACTGAGGACCCGGGACACGTGCATCTGGGAGATCCCGACCCGCTCGGCGATCGCGGACTGCGTGAGCTCGCCGTAGAAGCGCAGGACCACGATGGTGCGCTCGCGCTCGGTGAGGGTGGCCATGGCGGGTGGCAGCGAGACGCCGAACTCGGCCCGGGCGAACCCGTTGTCCTCCCCGCCGAGCGTGTCGCCCAGCTGCAGATCCTCCCCCTGGCGGACGGGGGTGCTCAGCGAGTCGGGACGGTAGGCGTGCCCGGCTTCGAGGGCCTCCAGGACCTCCTCCTCGCTCACACCGAGGTGGGCCGAGATGTCGGCGACGGTGGCGGCCCGGGTCAGGGTCTGCTCGAGCTCGGTGCGGGCGCCCCCGATGGCCATCCGCAGCTCCTGGAGCCGGCGCGGAATGCGCAACGTCCAGCTGCGGTCGCGGAAGTAGCGCTTGATCTCGCCGAGGACGGTCGGGATGGCGTACCCGGTGAAGTCGACGCCGCGGCCGGGATCGAAGCCGTCGATGGCCTTGATCAGACCGACCGAGGCCGTCTGGAACAGGTCGTCGTAGGCCTCGCCGCGACCGGCGTAGCGGCGGGTGAGGCGGGCCGCCATCGGCAGCCAGGCCTCGATCGCCTGACGCCGCACGGCCGGCCGGTCCGGGTGGCCGGGCGGCAGCTCCGCCAAGGCCTCCAGAAGCGCGGTAGCCCGCCGGTCTTCGTCCGTGACCTCGAACTTGCGCCGGGTAACTGTGGTCACCGGGGACTCCCTCACAGTGCATCGTGAGCGGAACGCACCGTGCGGCGGACACCCGGCGGAGGCGCGTCGAACCGCGACGGCGTAAACCGCACGTCGGACTCGGCGCCTTCTTGACCGATAGGCCGGACGGTACCCGAACTGCGGGGTCCCGGCGGCCGAAACCACTACTACCCCTTGTCCGGCGTTCCAATCGGGTTGCGCGCCAGATCGCCGATCAGGGCTGCGGCCACGTCGCGGACCTTGCGGTTGGAGGCCTGCGAGGCCTTGGTCAGGCGGGCGAACGCCTCGTCCGGCCCGCACCGCCGCTGCGCCATGATCACGCCCTTGGCCTGCTCGATCACGGCCCGGCTGTGCATGGCCGCCTGCATCTGCGAGGCGAGCAGGGTGGCGCCGTAGAACATGTGCGCGTTCGCCACGGCGACGGCCGCATACCCCGCAAAGGCCTCCGCCCGTACGGTGGAATCGCCGTCGAACGCGTGCGGCGGGCCACCGTAGAGGGTGAGCGCGCCGGTCGTTGCGGCCGAGACCGGCAGCCCGACGGACAGCATGCTGCCCACCCCGGCGGCCGCCCAATGCCCCCACCGGGAGTCGGCGCCGGTGTCCGGGACCGAGACGGTCGACAGACTCGCGGCCGCCTCCAGACCCGGGCCGCGCTGGTGCTCGTCGAGACGGCGGGCGATGTCGCCGACGGCGGCCGCAATGTGGGCGCCGGACTCACCGACCAGGGTGATCGAGACCGCCTCGGTGCCGGGCACGGCCTGGCAGGCGAGCACGGCCACCCGGTCGAGGAAGGCGTCGAAGGTCGTCTCGGAGAAACGGAGAAGGCCCAGCGGCGCGAAGGCAGTCGGGTCGTGCGTCATGGATGTCGAAGAGTCCTTGCAGCGGTCGGGGCGGGTGGACAGGACCCAGGTCCGGCCTGAAGTGCCTGTGTTCCGCGCCGCTGCTTGACGCAGGACGGCCGGCCCTCGAAGCGAGGCCGACCGCAGGATGCCGATATTACCCACCGGATCTGAGCGGTCGCGCGGCAACCTCCGTAGCGCCGCTCAAAGAAAGCGCTTCCCGTCCATCCGTGCTCGTTTCCGCATATGGCGCGGATCGCCATCCGTCAATCTTGAGAGAGCGCTTCCCCGGGTCCGATACTCCGGGGCACCCGATCCCCCTCTCCCCTCGAAGGGAGCGTCATGCGTTCATCCCCACGTATCCGCGTCCTGTCCTCGGCGGTGGTGCTGCTCGCCGCGACCCTGGTCGCCGTCACGGCCGGCCCGGCGAGCGCCGCCACCGTGACGGTGCAGGCCGAGGCGTACGCCGCGCAGTCCGGCGCCCAGGTCGAACCGACCGCCGATACCGGCGGCGGGCAGAACGTCGCCTACCTCACCGAGGGCGACTGGCTGCGCTACGACGGCGTCGACCTCGGCCCCGCGGGCACGCTCACCGTCTCGGCGCGGGTGGCGTCGGCCGTCGGCTCCGGGCGTGTCGAGCTGCGGACCGGCTCGGCCACCGGCCCGCTGCTGACCCAGTTCGCGATCACCCCGACCGGCGGCTGGCAGGCCTGGACGACGCTGAGCACCTCCGTCGCCTCGCACCCGACCGGCGCCCAGACCGTGTTCGCGGTGCTGCGCACCAGCACCGGCGGCGACTTCGTCAACCTCAACTGGTTCTCGTTCGGCACCGGAGGCACAGGAGGCACCGGCGGCGGCGAGGGCTGGGTGCCGGTCGACACCGCGGCCTGGAACGCCCAGCTGACCGAGTTCCGGGCGCTGACCCCGCGGCCGGTGCCGGCGAACTCGGTGCGCGTGCCCGAGTTCAACGCGACCTGCGCCTACAGCCACTCCAAGCCGGACGACCCGATCGTCTTCCCGGCCATGCCCGGCGCCTCGCACATGCACTCGTTCCTCGGCAACACCAGCACCAACGCCAACACGACCACGCAGACGCTTCTTGCCAACGCCGGCACGACCTGCCGTCCGGCGCCCGACCTGTCCGCGTACTGGATCCCCACGCTCTATCAGGGCGACCGGGTGATCGAGCCCAAGGACGTGGTCGTCTACTACGGCTCCCGGCTGACCGACCCCTCGGTGACGGTGCCCTTCCCGCAGGGCTTCCGCATGATCGCCGGGGACGCCCGCCTGCAGACCCCCACCCCGGCGGGCTCGGTCAACGCGTTCTACTGCGCCGGCCCCGGCGGCGAGATCGGCCGCAGCGCCGACGGCAACTGGCCGGTCTGCGCGCCGACCGCGGTGCTGACGTTCCACCTGGTCTTCCAGGACTGCTGGGACGGCCGCAACCTGGACAGCCCGACCCACAAGGCGCACGTCTCGTACAGCTACGACGGCACCTGCCGCGGTGACTACCCGGTCGCCATCCCCAACCTGTCCTTCCTCATCTCCTACCCGACGAGCGGCACCCCGGCCGGCTTCCGTCTGGCCTCCGGCATGGCCTCCTCGATGCACGGCGACGCGTTCATGGCCTGGGACAACCGCGCCCTCGGCGAACGCGTGAAGAACTGCCTGACCCAGAAGGCGAAGTGCAACACCGACGGCAACTTCTGAGTTCCGCTCAAGCACACCCCCTGCCGGTCGATCATGGGCTGGTCACGACAACCGGCAGGGGGTTCGCGGTGATGCGGTGGCGGTTCGCTGCCTGGCAGATCTACCTCGCCCTGTGCACGGTGGCGGCGGTCGTCTACTACGCGTTCCCGTCCGAGTGGGTGCAGGCGGTCACCGTCGCCACGCTCGGCATGTCGGCCGCCGTGGCGATCGTGGCGGGCGTGCGGCGCCACCGGCCCGCCGTACGGTGGCCCTGGTATCTGATGGCGGCGGCGCGGGCCTGCTTCGCGCTCGCCGAGGTGGCGTACTGGATCCAGCACTTCGCCACCGGCGGGGACGTCTTCCCCTCGTACGCGGACCTGCTGTACCTGAGTTTCGCGGCGATGCTCGCGATCGCGGTCGTCGGGCTGGTGCGGGCCCGCCACCCCGGACGTGACGTGCCCGGCCTGATCGACGCGCTCGTGCTCTCGACCGGCGCGGCGATGCTGGTGTGGGTGTTCCTGATCGTGCCCTACGTACGCGCCGAAGACCTGAGCCCGCTCGCCCGGGCTGTCTCCCTCGCCTACCCCATCTCGGACCTGCTGATCCTCGCGGTCCTGTCGCGCCTGGTCACCGGCAAGGGGGACCGGCCGCCGGCCTACCGGCTGTTCGTCGGGGGCGTGCTGGCGCTGCTCGCCGCCGACATCGGGTACGCGATGCTCGAACTGACCATCGGCTACAGCGCCGGCAACATCGTCGACCTGGGCTGGCTGGCCATGCAGGCGCTGGGCGGGGCGGCGGCGCTGCATCCGTCGGTGTCCACGCTGTCCACCCCGGCCCCGCCGGCCGCCCAGGGCGCCGCGCCCCGCCGTCGCGTGGCCGCCCTGGCCGTGGCCAGCCTGATGGCCCCGGCCGTGCTGGCGATCGAGTGGGTGCGCGGCATGCCGATCGACGTGCCGGTGATCGTGACCGGCTGCACGGTGCTGTTCCTGCTCGTCATCGCGAGGCTGGACGGCCTGGTGCGGCTGCTGGCAGGGGCGTTGCGCGCGGTCGAGGAGCAGGCCACCACCGACCAGCTGACCGGCCTGGCCAACCGCCGCCGCTTCCACGACCGGTGGGCGTCGGCGCTGGGCGAGTCGGTCGGCCCGACCGCGCTGCTCTACATCGACCTGGACGGCTTCAAGCCGGTCAACGACACGTTCGGCCACGAGGCGGGTGACGCCGTGCTGGTCGCGGTCGCCCACCGGATCAACAGCCTCGTGCGTACGGGAGATGTGGTGGCCCGTCTCGGCGGCGACGAGTTCGCGGTGATCCTGCCCTGGACCGACGACGAGACGGCCGAGGCGGTCGCCGGTCGCATCGTCGAGGCGCTGTCCGAGCCGTTCGACACCCCGACCCGCCCGGTCTTCGTCGGCGCCAGCATCGGCGTGATCACCGCGCACTCGGGCGCCAACCCCGACGCCGAACTGCGCCGGGCCGACACCGCGATGTACGCCGCCAAGAACAACGGCCGCAACCGCATCCACCACGACCGGGCCGCCTGACCTCCGCGCGGGCCGCCTGACCCTCGCGCGGGCCGCTGACCCGTCAGGCGAAACTGGTCGTGGCCAGGGCGGCGGCGATCAGCAGGCCCAGGCCGTTCGTGGCCCAGTGCAGCGCGGCGGCGGCCAGCAGGCTTCCGCTGCGGCGGCGCAGCTCGCACAGCAACAGGCCGGCCACGGCGGTGAAGGCCACCGCGCCCAGCACGGCCAGCACACGCCCGGTCAGGCCGGAGCCGACCGCCGAGCCGACGGCCTGGTTGGCGGAGCTCAGGCGCAACGACGGCAGGATGTGCCACAGGCCGAACAGCACCGACGAGGTGATGCTGGCCCAGACCGCGCCCCGGTGACGGTGGACCAGGCCCATCAGCACGCCGCGGAAGGCGATCTCTTCGAGCAGCACGGTGCCCAGCGGGACGATGATGAAGGCCGCCATCAGGGCCGCGCCCGGGTGCAGGTGGTAGCGCACGTCGTGGAAGGCCGGGCGGGTCCAGGGCAGGGCGACACCGATGGCGTAGACGACCGCGACGGCCAGGATCGCGCCGATCGCGTATTTGAGGCCGGGGACGAGCGTACGGCGGGAAAGCCCGAGATCGTGCCAGGTGAGCCCGGCTCTGCGTGCCAGCAGCACCAGCACCAGCGCGACCACGGGACCGGCGACCAGGCCGGTGTGGTGCGGGCCGTACTTGTCGGCGATGTTGACCGCGACCAGGATCAGGACGACCGCGCCGAGGAGCAGGAACAGGCGGCGGCGGGACGGATGCGGGAGGGTGTCGGAAGGCATGGCCCGGCGAAGCCTACCCGCGCACCTCCGACGCAAACTCCTGCAGACCGACCACCCTGAGCAGCTCGTAGCGCTCCCGTGACTCCGCGTCGGCCGGGGTGAGCACGAGCAGGAACTGCCGCTGATCGGGCGTCATCAGGGTCTCGCAGTTCATCACCACAGGTCCGACGGCCGGGTGGATGATCGTCTTGCGGTCGGCCCGCCGCACCCCGACCTCGTGCTCGGCCCACAAACGGCGGAATTCGTCACTCTCGTCGGTGAGGCGCGCGATCAGCCGTACGAGGGTGGGGTCGTCGTGCCGCCGGCCGGCCACCGCGCGCATGTCGGAGACCATGGCCCGGGCGAGGTGGTCGCGCTCCTCCGGCGGGTGGAAGGCGGAAATGGCGGGGTCGGTGAACCAGCGGTACGCGTGGTAGCGGCGGTCGCCGGTGTAGCTCGTCTGGTCACCCATCAGCAGCGTCGACCCGCGGTTCTGGGCCAGAGTCTCGCCCAGGTCGGAGAGCACGGCGGCGGCCGCCTCGCTGAGCAGGTCGAGGATGCGCAGCAGACCGGCCCGGGCCAGCCGGGCCGTGCCGTCGGCCGGTGGGGGCTGGTGGCCGGCCAGGTGGAACAGGTGGTCGCGTTCGTCGTCGGAGAGCCGCAGCGCCCGGGCCAGCGCCCCGAGCATCTGGGTGGACGGCTGGCTGCTGCGGCCCTGCTCGAGCCGTACGACATAGTCCGACGACATGCCCGCGAGCATCGCCACCTCTTCGCGGCGCAGCCCGGAGGTGCGCCGGCGGGGGCCGTCGGCCAGGCCGACCTCGGCCGGGCGGATCGCCTCACGCCGGCGGCGCAGGAAGTCGGCCAACTCGTCACGCTGCATGAACTCATCCTTGCCCGCGCGTGCGGGGAGTATCCAGGGAGCGGCTCTCCCACGATAAGCGCTCCGCTGCCGGTGCGGCCGGAAGCGGCGCAGGCTGGGATCCATGCAGAAGCGAAACCTTGGCACCAACGGTCCTGTCGTCTCCGCCCTCGGCCTCGGCGCGATGGGCATGTCGCAGGGCGTCTACGGCCACTCCGAGCGCGCGGAGAGCATCGCCACCGTGCACGCCGCCCTCGACGCGGGCGTCACCCTGATCGACACGGGCGACTTCTACGGCATGGGCCACAACGAGATGCTGCTGGCCGAGGCGCTGCGCGGCCGTCCCCGCGACAGCTACCAGCTGAGCGTGAAGTTCGGCGCGCTGCGCGGCCCCGACCACTCGTGGGGCGGCAACGACGGCCGTCCCGAGGCGGTGAAGAACTTCCTGGCCTACTCCCTGAACCGGCTCGGCACCGACTACATCGACATCTACCGCCCCGCGCGCCTCGACCCGGCGACCCCGATCGAGGAGACGGTCGGCGCCGTCAAGGAGATGATCGACGCCGGTTTCGTACGCCACATCGGGCTCTCCGAGGTCGACGCGGCCACGATCCGCCGGGCGAACGCGGTGCACCCGATCGCCGACCTGCAGATCGAGTACTCACTGATCTCGCGCGCGGTCGAGGACGAGATCCTGCCGACGCTGCGGGAGCTGGGCATCGGCCTGACCGCGTACGGGGTCCTGAGCCGCGGCCTGATCTCGGGCCACTGGACCACGGCCCGGGCCGGCGCGGACGGCGACTTCCGGGGCATGACCCCGCGGTTCTCGGCCGAGAACGTCGACCACAACCTGTCCCTGGTCGAGGCGCTGCGCCGGGTGGCCGAGGCCAAGGGCTGCACGGTGGCCCAGCTGGCCATCGCGTGGGTGGCCGCCCAAGGCGCGGACATCGTGCCGCTGGTCGGTGCCCGTACGAGGGAACGCTTGTCGGAGGCGTTGCCGGCACTCGACATCACCCTGACCGCCGACGACCTGGCCGACATCGAGAAGGCGGTCCCGCTGGGCGCCGCCCGCGGCGACCGCTACCCCACCGCGATGATGACCACCCTCGGCGCCGGCAACTAGCCACCGCGACCGCGGCCGACCGCCGCGACGGTGCTGGCGACACCGACCGTTGCCAGCACCGAGAGGGCGAGCCACAGCCCGTACGTGAAGTGGAACAGAGCGCGGACCTGCTCGTACGTGTCCCCGGCCCGTTCGTCCGGCGGCCGCGATCCGGTGACCTGGCTGAGCACCGCCGTCACCGCGTCGACCGCGTCCCGCCGGGCCAGCACGGCCGCTCCCCACAGGACGACCGCCGCGGCCAGAGCCAGCCCACCGGTCAGCGACGTGCGCCACGCCCGCGACCGCAACGCGGTGGCAGCGAGCGCGGCCACCATGAGCGCCGCGGCCAGCCAGGCGACCGGTTGGGCCGGGAGCGCGGCGGGCGGGCCGCCGAGCACGCGTTTCATCTCGCCGCCGTCGAGATCGTGGATCGGTTCCCGGTCGGCGTCGCCGGTGAAAGCCACGTCGGGCCGGCCACCGGCCACGATGTCGGCGCCGGTGTAGGTGACACGCCACTGCACGCGGGGCGGGCCTTCGCTCGCGCAGGACGCGCTCAGGAACGGCAGCAGCAGGCAGAGCCCGGCCAGAACCAGACCGGCCGGGCTGAGCAGGCGCCGGCTCCAGCGCACAGCTCAGCGGCGATCGGCGGCCGCGTAGGAGACGGCGGCGGTCACGGCCGAGACGGCCAGGACCGCGGGCCAGGAGCCGATCTTCTTGGCCAGCGGGTGGGAGAGGCCGAAGGCCCCCACATAGGTGGCGACCAGCGCCGTGGTCACGGCCGGACTGGTGCGGCGGGCCCACTCGCGGCCGGCCACGACGCCGCCCGCGGCCAGGACAGCGCCGCCGAGAGGGCGGATTCCGGTGCGGCGGGCCAGCTGCCAGCCGCCGATCAGAGAGCCTGCGGTGATGACCGCCGTGGGAACGCGCACCCGGAAAACCTACACCGCAGACCCCGTGCCCCCGGCGCGTCAACTCGCGGGCACCACAGCACTGCGGACCGCCTCGGCGAACCGCCGGTTGCGCACCATCTCTCCCGGCGGCACTCCGGCGGCCTCCTCGGCCGCCATGATCTGGGTGAAGGCCGGTAGGAGTTTCACGATGGCTCGCTCGGCCGCACCGGGATCCCAGATCAGGTCGATCATGCGGCGGCACTGCTCGGCCGCACGTTCGGGTTGGGCGGACAGCCGATCCGGGCCCAGCGTCTGCCATCGCAGCGCCACCATCAGGTGGTAGCGGATGGGCCGGAACGTCGTCGCGATCCGGCGCGTGAGGTTGAGGGCTCGAACGCCTCATCGGGCGCGAGCGCATCCAGGTCGCGGTCGGCCTGGAACTGCTTCACAAGACCTTCGACGACGATGTCCATCCTGCATCCCTGCTCCTCAAGCCCGGGCCCGAGCCAGGACCTCCTCGGCGCTCAGCGCGCTCTTCGGGTGGTACGACAAGCTCATCGGGACGGACACCCTCCGGAAGGGGGTTCCTTCGCCGACGGTGTAGAACTGGCCCGCCTCCAGGCGCGAGATGTCCAGGACCGCGCTGCCCTTGGCCGCCGCGACCTCGCGCGCCGCGGCGATCTGGACCGGGCTGTTCAGGAAGCCGTAGAACTGGGTCGCGGCATTGCCGATGATGCGGTTGTGGATGCCCTTGGGCGCCTGGGTCGCGAAGACCAGGCCCAGCCCGTATTTCCGGGCCTGGCTGGCCAGCGCGAGGGTGCTCTCGGTGCAGGCGGTCATGGGTCCGGAGGGAACGAAGGTCTGTGCCTCGTCCATCACGAACAGCCCGCCCAGCGGCCGGTCGCCGGCCGGATTCAGTTTGATCCAGGCGAACAGCGCCATCTGCAGCTGGTTGACGAAGCTCTGCCGCTGCTCGTCGTTGGACAGGCCGATGAGGCTGATGACCGAGATCCGGGCCCGCTTGCCCGGCGCCGGCGTCAGCAGGACGGCCGGGTCCAAGGTCTCCCCGGACCCGCCGAACATCGGGTCGTTGACCATCGCGGCCCGCAGCGTCTCGGCCATGTCGGCGGCCAGCTCCCGGGCCCGGCCGAGCGAGGCGGCCCCTTCCGGCAGATCGCTGAGCATGTCGACGAAGCGCGACAGATCCCCGTTGCGGGTGCGCGCGAAATAGTCCAGGGCCTGCCGGAGGATCGCCCGGCCGCGGTCAGCCTTGGCGGTGTTCCCGGCCATCCGGGCCCGGGGCGCCAGCGCGGCGACGGCCGAGTCCAGGGCCAGACCGAACTCGTCCGGCTCGTCCAGCACGGTCGAGAAGTCGGGCAGAGGCTGGAAGCTGACCGGCCGCCCGGACATGCGTCGAGGTGTCCACACGACGACGTCGGTGCCGGCCAGATAGGTGGCGGCCCGTCCGGCGTCGCCCGGCCGCCACGTCTTCGGCGCCTCGGGCCATTCGTCGCCGAGCCGGGCCAGGTCGTTGTTCGGGTCCAGCACGATCGCGGAGACGCCGTTGAGCGCGCACTGCTCGATCAGCCGCTTGATCAGCACGGTCTTGCCCGACCCGGATCCGGCGAAGATCACCGCATGCTTCCGCAGCGATTCGAGAGGCGCCCGTACGGGCTCACCGGTCTCCGTCATGGTCCCGAGCTCCAGGCTCGGACCGACCTGATCGTCCGGACCGGCTGTGGGTTCGGTCGCCTCGGGCGGCCCGCTCGGTTCTTCGGGCTCGGGTGTCGCGGTCGATCCGCCGCTCGGCGGTGGCCCGAACACCTGGGCGAACAGGGCGGTGTTCCCGGCCGGTCGCCGCGCGAGCAACCAGTCCGGCAGGGCCGGGTCACGCTCGTCGAGCAGCTTTGCGAGGGCGGCGAAGGTCCGCAGATCGTCGTCCGACACCCCGGTCAGCACCCCGCCGCGGTCGAGATAGTCCTGTTTCATGCGCTGGCTGACCTTGCCGTTCGGCCAGTTCCCGTTACGCAGCAGCACGGCACGGCGCTTGGTGATCGCGGGGTCGAGGTTGACGAAATCGAGGAGCCGCCGGAGCCGGGCCTGCACGGCGAGGGCGTTGGTGTGGGCCAGAGCCCGGAACGACCAGTGGGCCTCGTCCTCGGTTTCCTCGTCCAGCGTCTCCACCAGCCACGCATGCATCGACGGACTCGCCTCGCCGCCGGGTTTCACGCTGTACCGGCCCCGGCGCTCGCCCTGCTCGATGGTCCAGGCCTGGAGGCCCGCCACCAGTAGCCGGGACATCTCCCGGTCCTCGGTGGCCGGCGCCAGCGCCGCATCGATCACCGCCTCCGCGCGGAGACGGGCCAGCCGCTCGTCGAGCACGGTCAGGCGATCCGGCGGCGGTGGCGTGGGATCAATCGGCTTCGGGTCCAGCTCCTCCTGAGCGAGGTCGTCGAGCAGCGTCACTTCGTCTGCGGCCAGACACGCCTGGATGTGCCGGTCCACCCGTTGCAGCAGGCCGCGCGGTGTGAAGTCCATCGCGTGGCGGAACGCCTCCGGGGCCACCGGCCAGGTCGGGAGGGGCGGCTTGAAGTCGGCCATCTCCAAGAACGGCTCGAAGCGCGCGGCCACCAGCTCGGCGGCGATCGCGGCGGAGGGGATCCGGGACAGGTGTGCCTCCGTGCGAAATCGTCCGCTCACCGATGCGACAGAGTTCCGTTCGATCAGCGTCCAGGAGGTCCACAGGCAGGCCACAACCGTCACCGTCCGGCTCAGCACCTCGCGCATCTGCATCAGACCGCCGCCGAGGTCGGCCGCCAGCGCGACCGGTTCGTAAACCGACGAACCGGATCCGCCACCGACTACGGACGTGCGTGCCTGCGCGAACACCGGGTCAATCTGATCCACGGCGAACAGTGACGCCCCGGTGCAGGCGATCAGCCGGGAGATCTCGGTGGCCACCTGCTGCGGAGGTTTGACCGTGTTCGGCACGCCCCAACGTTCGAGGCCGACTGCGGTCTCCTCCTGCGCCGACACCAGCCAGTTCTCGGCCAGGTCGTTGGCGTGCTCCTCCTCCGCGGCCAGCATGACCAGAGCCCGGAGAGTGTGCCGGCATTCACGGGCGACCTCTGGTTCGGCCCGCCGGAATGCGGCAACAAATTGATCAAGTGCTTCGGGTGTCAATGGGATGGCGCCCCGCACTCGCAACCGGAGTTGATTGGGAATTCCGGCGATCTCCGAGAGCCGTTCCAGCAGTACAGCAAGCTGGGGGTGCCGATAAGATCCGGTCCGGTGCAGACCGCGCAGCAAAGCGGAGACAACATTCGGCCAGAAGCTCTTGCCGTCCGCGATCCCCATCAGGAAGAAATAGCCCCCACGGAGCTGGACTTGTTCGCGGGCCCACCGGATCAGATGGGTCTTTCCAATCCCGTGCCGCCCGTGCACAACCAGTCCGACCGGACTGCGGCCCTTACTGGTGACGGCCGTTTCGTAGGCCCGGACGACCGCGGCGCCGACATCGCCGTTCAGGCCGTCGATGTGAAAGTCGAGCCGGGACCAGACATCGTCCTGGGTCGGCGCCCAGTCGAGCCGGCGCAGCTCGTCGAGCGCACGTCGCTCTGCTGATTCGATCACGAGGGACCGATCATGATCAGATGCATGTCCTCCCCGCCGTGGGGGATGGCGGCGCGCCTCGCGTCGTCAGCCAGGGCGCTTCGGTTCGGGTCCGCCTCGAGCTGGACAACACGAAGCCGATCCAGCTCGACCAAGGCCTGATCGAGCTTCTCACGAGGGATGTCAGCAAGCTCATCGCGAAGCCGGACCAGGCTCACCAAGGCTCCGGGCTCGGGAGCAAGCACGTCGTAGGCCTGCCGGATCCGCATCTCGACCGACTGCGGACCGGCATCCTCGACGACGAACACATCCGACAGCTGATATCTGTTTTTGATCATTAAGCGGTCGAGGTGCCGGAGGGTCCCGTAGAGCAGGTGCCAGGCCGCGCCGACGCCGTCCGGCGGCGCCAGCGTCAGCTCCTCCCGGCCGCGGGCCCAGCCCTCGTCGGTCAGCTCGTGGAAGATCGCGCCCCGCAGCCCTTTCCGGAAGGTGATCAGTTTCTCGCCTGCCAATTGATCACGGGCGGACTTCTCGACCGTGAAGTGATAGAGCCTGCGAAGATCAGGATTGGACGCCTCGGTGACGTGCAGCATCAAGGCGATCAACGCCTGCCGGGCAGGCGTGCTCAGGACAGACATGAATAAGGATCTTCCGAGTCGGGGGCGCGGGCCGGCGTGCCGCAAAAGCATCATTGCCGCATCGCCGTAATCGCGCGAGCCCCCGAAAAGATCTGGCATTCGGGTTCGCTGTCTGATAACCGCCGGACTATTTGGCGGGGGCGACGATGCCGTACTCGTGGATTTTGCGGTAGATCGTGGCTCGGGACATGCCGAGGGCCGCCGCTGCCTTGACCTTGTTGCCGTCCCAGTCGAGGAGGCTCCGGACTATCGCGTCGCGTTCCATGGCCTCCAACGGGCTCAGCAAGCGGCGCGAGACGGTTCGGCACTCGGGGGGCAGGTCGCGGGGCTGGATGGAGCCGCTTCGGCGGTGCTGGACGATGTTGCGGACCACCTGCCACAGCTGCTCGATGTTGCCCGGCCACGACGACCGGCTCAGCATCTGCAACGCCTCGGGTGAGCAGGTCAGCCGGCCGTCGGGGACCAGCCTGGCCAGGAAGAACGGGACCAGCGTCGGCACGTCCTCCAGGTGGTAGCGCAGCGGCGGCAGTTCGACCGTGCTGGGGAAGAAGCGCAGCAGGTCGGCCAGGTCGCTGCCGTCGTGGCGCTGGCTCAGCGTCACCGCGACCCACGGCGCGGCCTCGGTGGCCCGGGCCGTCTCGATCAGGCGGCACAGGGTTCCGAGGTGGTCGCCGGCGCGGTCGGCGTGCTGGATGACCAGGGCACCGCCGGCCGCCGCGAGTTCGCGGCGGACGTCGATCAGCCAGCCCCGGCCGGGACTGGCGGCGTCGACCACGGCGAAGTGGGCGGCGGGGTTGTCGTGCTGGTGGATGGCGCGGACCACGGCCAGTTTGCCGACCCCGGCCTCGCCTTCGAGGGCCAGCCACTCCCCGGCCGCGTAGGCGGATTTGACCTGGTGACAGCCGCGCAGCCAGAGACCGCCGGAGCCGACCAGGCCGGGCAGGAACATGCGGGGCGCGGGGGCGGACTCCAGCCGTACGCCGGTCCGTTGCTCGGCGAGTTTGACGTGCACCACGCCGCCGGTGAGCCCGCCCTCGCCGCGCACCGGACGACAGAACATCCGTGCCTTGACCCCGCTCGGCAACTCCACCGTGAGCGACGCCGTCGGGTTGCGGCCGGCCAGCGTCTCGGCCGCCTGGGCCAGCAACATGGACTGTTCGGCCGGGTCGAGCACGTGGCGCGCGTTGTCGTTCATCATCACGACGTCGTTGTTCAGAGCGAAGACGATTCCCGCCGTACGGCGGCAGGTCCGCAAGTATTCCTGCAGCAGCTCGAGTTCGCGGATGCCGCTGTCGGCCAGCAACGCCTGCTGGATCTGCCCCGCCGTGGTCTTGGCCAGCGCGAGCAGCAGCGGGTCGGCGTCCCGCCGCCAGCAGGTGAGGTCGACCGCGCCCACCGTCTTGCCCGAGATCGGGTGGTGGATCGGCACGCCGGCGCAGGCCAGGTCCTCGAGGTGTTCGGCGTAGTGCTCGTGGCCGAACACGTGCATCGGCCGGCCGCCCTCGAGCGCGGTGCCGATGCCGTTGGTGCCCACGAACTCCTCGGCGTAGCTGAATCCCGGCGCCAGGTTCACCCGGTCGAGGTGGGCGTCGAGGTCGCGGCCGGCGTCGAGACGGGTCAGCACGAGCCCGGTCGGGTCGGTGAGGATGATGCTGATCGGCTGGCCGTCGAGGTGCTCGCGCAGATGCTGCAGCACCGGCAGCGCGCTGCGGGTGAGCGGGGTGTCCAGGTCGGGGTCGCGCAGATACGTCAGGTCGACCCGGTCGGCGGCCACGTTCCAGTGGCGGGAACGCCACCACGAGGCCAGGATCGCGTCGCGCACCTGGTTGGGGTCGACCTCTTCGGCCGTGAGGAACTGTTCTCGCGTCTTCGCTAATGGATCGTTCTCACCGAACGGCATGGGGTCCCCTGTCGGCAGGGGTTGTTACGGGCCTGTTTCACCATAGGCCGCGACCCCGTGACCCCCGTCTCATGTTGAGACCCGCAGCGTCACCCGTCCGGGGTGGACTCGGGCGATGGAGCCGGCGTCCGAGACGTTCAACCCGTGGACCGTGGTCAACCTGGTTTTCCACCACTTGGCTGCTCAGGGCCTGCATCCGGTGCTGGGCGGGGCCGATCCGGGTGCGCCCGCGGCCGAGCTGCTGCGCGCCCTGGGCATCGAGCCGGCGGCCGAGGGTGATCGTCAGGTGCGGGAAAACGTGAAAAGCCGCCTGGCGGAAATTCGGGCAGCCATGTTCCCCGACACGGATGACTCAATGTGAGACCTCCTGCACGTACGGCATGGGGTCTGATGCGCCAAGTAAGACGCAGCCAAGGATAGGGAGCACTCATGAGTCGCCAGAGTGTGGCCAAGGCTCATCAGAAGATCCAGGAGCTGGCCTGGGAACCGATGTACCACCAGCCGGTCTCGCAGTACGGAACGGACTACACGTTCCGCAAGGCGCAGAAGAAGGACCCGCTCAAGCAGGTGCTGCGGTCGTACTTCCCGATGCAGGAGGAGAAGGACCACCGGGTGTACGGCGCGTCGGACGGCGCGATCCGCGGCAACATGTTCCGCCAGGTGCAGGAGCGCTGGCTGGAGTGGCAGAAGCTGTTCCTCTCGATCATCCCGCTGCCGGAGATCTCGGCCGCCCGGGCCATGCCGCTGCTGTTCCGCAACGTGCCCAACCCGGAACTGCACAACGGCCAGGCGATCCAGATGATCGACGAGGTCCGCCACTCGACGATCCAGCAGAACCTCAAGCGCCTGTACATGAACAACTACATCGACCCGGCGGGCTTCAACTCGAGCCTGCGCAACTTCCAGAACGACTACTGCGGCACGATCGGCCGGCAGTTCGCCGAGGGTTTCATCACCGGTGACGCGATCACCGCAGCGAGCATCTATCTGACCATCGTGGCCGAGACGGCGTTCACCAACACCCTGTTCGTCGCGATGCCGGCCGAGGCCGCCGCGAACGGCGACTACCTGCTGCCGACGGTGTTCCACTCGGTGCAGTCGGACGAGTCGCGGCACATCTCCAACGGCTACGCGACGCTGCTCATGGCGCTGGCCGACGAGGGCAACCACCAGCTGCTCGAGCGCGACCTGCGCTACGCCTGGTGGAACAACCACCGCGTGGTCGACGCCGCCATCGGCACGTTCATCGAGTACGGCACGAAGGACCGGCGCAAGGACCGGGAGTCGTACGCCGAGATGTGGCGCCGCTGGATCTACGACGACTACTACCGCTCGTACCTGGTGCCGTTGGAGAAGTACGGCCTGGTCATCCCGCACGACCTGATCGAGGAGGCGTGGAACCAGATCTGGCACAAGGGCTACGTGCACGAGGTGGCGCAGTTCTTCGCGACCGGCTGGCTGGCCAACTACTGGCGGATCGACCCGATGACCGACAAGGACTTCGAGTGGTTCGAGTACAAGTACCCGGGCTGGTACGACCGCTATGGCAAGTGGTGGGAGCAGTACAACCGCCTGTCCACGCCGAACGGGCATCACCCGATCGTCGCCGAGGACGTCGACTACCAGTACCCGCACCGCTGCTGGACCTGCATGGTGCCGTGCCTGGTGCGTGAGGACATGGTGATGGCCGAGGTCGACGGCCAGTGGCGCACCTACTGCCACGAGGCCTGCCGCTGGACCGACGTCGAGGCGTTCCGGCCGACCTTCCAGGGCCGCAACACCCCCAACATGGGTCAGCTGATCGGCGCCCGCGAGTGGGAGACGCTCTATCACGGCTGGAACTGGGCCGACGTGGTGCAGGACATGGGCTTCGTGCGCGACGACGGCAAGACCATGGTGGCGCAGCCGCACCTCAACCTGGACGACCCGAAGAAGCTGTGGACGCTGGACCACCTGCGCCGCATGCCCAACCTGCAGAGCCCGAACGTGCTGCTCAACCAGATGACCGACGAGGAACGGGCCAAGTTCCACGCCGACTACATCCGCGGCGGCCCGGCCGGGCGCCCGTACCGCGGTGAGTGAGAAAACGCGGACATGGGCGACAAGCACCGGGTGAGGTTCGAGCCCGTCGGGATCGAGATCGAGGTCGACGAGGAGCAGACCGTGCTGCGGTCCGCGTCCGAGCAGGGGCTGATGCTCATGCACGGGTGCAAGGAAGGCCAGTGCGCCGCCTGCAAGTCGTTCGTCCTCGACGGTGACGACATCGAACTCGACCGCTACTCCACGTTCGCGTTGCCCGACTACGAGAAGGAGGAGGGGTTCACGCTCCTGTGCCGGGCCCACGTGTACGAGGACGTGACGATCGAGCTGCTCAACTTCGACGAGGAGATGATCCGCTCGGGGCTGCCCATCCAGGAAGCGGTGGCGGAGGTGGTGTCGATCGACCACGTCACGCACGACCTCCGGCACCTCGTCCTGCGGCTGATCGAGCCGGCCGAGATCATGTTCTTCCCGGGGCAGTACATGGACATCAAGGTTCCCGGTACGGACGAGACGCGCTCGTTCTCGATGGCGAACACGTCGAGCAAGGAGGACGGACGGCTCGAGTTCGTCATCAAGGTCTATCCGGACGGGTTGTTCTCGTCGTTCCTCGACACCACGCTCGGAGTCGGTGACCGGCTCGACCTGACCGGCCCGTTCGGCGTGTTCACGTTGCGCGACGCCCCCGACAAGGACCTGATCTTCGTCGGTGGCGGGGCGGGGCTGGCGCCGATCCTGTCGCTGCTGCGGTCCATGGCGGAGCGTGGCATCGAGCGCAAGGCCGTCTTCTACTACGGAGCCCGTACGGCGAAGGATCTCTGTTTCGTCGCCGAGATCGAGGCCCTGCGCGAGAAGCTGCCGGACTTCCAGTTCGTGCCGGCGCTCTCCGAACCGGCGGAGGGCGGGGACTGGGCCGGCGAGGTCGGCTTCATCACCGACGTGCTCAAACGTTACGAGGTCGATCTGAAGGGCGCGCACGCGTATCTGTGCGGACCGCCGCCGATGGTCGAGGCGGCCATGCCGCTGCTGGCGCAGCTGGGGACGCCCGAGAAACACATCTATTACGACAAGTTCACCACGACAGGTGGGGAGGACTGATGACGACCGCGACGGAACGCAGCGTTCCCAAGCCCGTCTTCACCGACGCCGAGGCCGGCGCCAAGGAGTTCCCGGACTCCAAGGCGCGCCGGTTCAACTACTTCACCCCGCAGAAGCGCAAGCAGACCCACTACGAGGACGTCACCGTCGAGGTGCAACCGGACCCGCGGCACTACCTCGCGCAGGGCTGGCTGTACGGGTTCTCCGACGGCAAGGGCGGCTACCCGCTCGACTGGACCGTGCTCAAGGCGTGGGGCAGCGACCGGCCGGAACCCGAGCGCGGGCCCGGAACCGGCGGCCAGGGCTACGAGTGGCCGGCGCACGGCTGGCACGAGTTCCGTGACCCGAACGAGGAGTGGGAACTTTCCCTCTACCGCTACAACGCCAACGTGGTCCGGCAGTTGCAGGCCAACGTGGACGCGGCCAAACAGGCCAAGTCGTTCGGCCAGTGGAACCCGAACTGGGTGCGGTTCGTGCAGCAGAACGTGGGCGCGTGGATGCACGTCGATCACGGCCTGGGCCTGTATCTGTTCGCGAACGCCAACCGGCGCGGCCCGACCAACATGCACAACACGGCCATCGCCGTGAACAGCATGCACCTGATCCGCGCGGCCCAGGACCTCGCGCTCTATCAGCTCACCCTGAGCGAGGAGGTGGAGGGCTTCGACGGCAGCGCCCACCTGGAGACGTGGAACTCGGATCCGGCCTGGCAGGGCGTACGGGAGATCGCGGAGCGCCTGACCGCGACCGACGACTGGGCCGAGGCGGTCTTCGCGGCCAACGTGGTCTTCCAGCCGCTCGTGGGCGAGCTGTTCCGCAGCCAGCTGGTCATGCAGGTGGCGCCGCGCAACGGCGACTTCGTCACCCCGACCGTGGTCGGCGCCGAGGAGTTCGACTTCAGCGAGCGCGATCTGCGCTACACGAAGGCGATCTTCGAGCTGCTCTCCAACGACCGGGAGTTCGCCGAGCACAACAGCCGGATCATGAACACCTGGCTGGCCGACTGGACCGGGCAGGCCGTCGCCGCGGCCCGCGCCATGCAGCCGCTGTGGTCGCAGCCCGACGCCAAGCCGATCCGCTTCGAGGACGCGCTGGACCGGGTGAAGAGCCGCTTCGCCGGCATCGTCGAGGAGCTCAGCCTGGACACCCCCAAGGAGCTCGAGCGATGACACAGCAGAAGTTCAAGACGGCCGAGAGCCCCTTCAAAGCGGACAACACCGCCTCCAACATGTGCGGCTTCACGCTGATGAACAGCCAGGTCGGCGTGGTGGTGGCGGACGTGATGAAGGGCAAGCCCGGCGTACGGGTGACGCCCCTGCCCTCGATGATCCGGGTCGACGCGACCAACCGGATGGACGTCGTCTACGACGAGGTGTCCGAGGCGCTGGGCGAGGAGCCGGGCTTCTTCGACTCGGCCCAGTTCGAGGAGAGCATGTCGACCCACTACGGCCGCATGATCCACGAGGACGACCGCACGATCATGTTCGCCAACCCCGAGGACGCCGCGGAGTACATCGGCTTCGACCTCAAAGCTGAATCGAGGTAACGCATGTACGAGAAGGATGGCGAGAAGTACTTCGTCGTCGACAGCCACATGCACTACTGGAGCGCCGGCCCGGACAACTGGGTCAAGGGCGCCGAGCAGTACGCCAAGGGCTGGATCGAGTGCTTCCACGCCTACCAGGGCCTCGGGCCGCCCGAGACGCACTGGCCGATCGAGAAGTTCATGTCCTACACCGAGGACGACCTGATGAAGGACGTCTTCGACAACGGCTACGTCGACGTCGCGGTCTTCCAGCCGACGTACCTGACCGAGTGGTACCGGGAAGGGTTCAACACGACCGAGCGCAACGCCGCGCTGGGCGCCAAGCACCCGGGCAAGTTCATCGCCAACACCCGCTGGGACCCCCGCGACGGCGACGACGGGCTCAAGCGCCTGGCCGAGAACGTCGACCGGTTCGGCAGCATCGGCGTGAAGCTCTACACGGCCGAGTGGAACAACGGCTCGCGGGGCTGGACGCTGAAGGACCCCGGCGCCTACCGCTACCTGGAGAAGTGCCAGGAGCTCGGCATCAGGAACATCCACGTGCACAAGGGCCCGACGATCTGGCCGCTGGACAAGGACGCGTTCGACGTCTCCGACGTGGACCACGCCGCGACCGACTTCCCCGAGCTCAACTTCATCGTCGAGCACGTCGGTCTGCCCCGCATCGAGGACTTCTGCTTCATGGCGACGCAGGAACCCAACGTGTACGCGGGCCTGTCCGTGGTCATCGGCGGCCTGATGCACGCCCGTCCGAAGTTCTTCGCCAAGGTCATGGGCGAGCTGCTGTTCTGGGTCGGCGAGGACAAGATGACCTTCGGCAGCGACTACGGCATCTGGGAGCCGAAGTGGCAGATCGAAGGCTTCGTCGACTGGGACTACCCCAGTGACGAGTTCTCCGACTACCCGCGGGTGACGACCGCGACCAAGAAGAAGATCCTCGGCCTCAACGCCGCCAAGCTCTACGGCATCGAGGTTCCGAAGGAGTTCCAGCTCGACGCGGGCGAGGGGGCACCGGCGGCCCGGGACGACGCGGTCGGCGTCAGTTCCGGGTCACCGGCGGCCTCGCTCTGATGACCGCGTCAACGGTGGGGACGCGCATCTTGGCCGCTCTGGCCGAGGTGCGCGACCCCGAACTCGATGAGCCGATCACGGCGCTGGGCTTCGTCGCGTCCGCGTCCGTGTCCGACGACGGGGTCGCTGAGGTGCATCTGCGGCTCCCGACCTATTTCTGTGCCCCGAATTTCGCCTACCTGATGGTCGCGGACGCTTACGACCAGGTGGCCGCGATCGGGCTCGAACCCCACATCGTTCTCGATGATCACTTCGCATCGGACGCCATCAACGAGGGGGTGGCGGCCCGGGCCGGGTTCGTCGGGTCGTTCGAGGGCGAGGCCGTCGACGAGCTGGACTCGCTGCGCGCCGACTTCCTGCGCAAGGCCGTGCTCGCCGGCACCGACGCGGTGTGCCGGCCGCTCGCCGGGTTCCCCCTCGCCACCATGACCCTGGGCGACATCCCGGACTCCCCCGCTCTGCAGCGGCTCAAGCGGCGGCGGCGCGACCTCGGCCTGTCGTACGCCGACGACGCTCCCCTGCTGATCGACCCGGCGACCGGTGGTCCGGTCGGCACCGATGACGTCCCGCTGCATCTGCGGAAGGCCCGTCTCACCCGCACGTCGCTCGACGCGAACACCGGTATCTGCCGCGGCATGTTGCGGCATCGCTATGACACCGACGGCCAGGGCGAATCTGCCCTTTAAGGAGACCACCGACATGGCCAAGGAACTCCGATACGGCAGTGATGCGCGGACTCTGCTGCAGAGCGGCGTCGACAAGCTGGCCGAGGCGGTCAAGTCGACGCTCGGGCCCAAGGGCCGCAACGTCATCATCGAGAAGATCACCGGCTCGCCGGTCGTCACCAACGACGGCGTCACCATCGCCCGCGAGATCCACCTCAAGGACCAGTTCGAGAACATGGGCGCCCAGCTGGTCAAGGAAGCCGCGATCAAGACCAACGACATCGTCGGCGACGGCACCACCACCGCCACCGTGATCGCCCAGGCGATCGTGCGCGAGGGCATGTCGGCGATCGGGCGCGGGGCCAACCCCGTACTGGTGAAACGCGGTGTTGATCTGGCCGTGGAGCGGCTGACCGAACGCCTGGAGGCGGCCGCGCGCCGGGTGAGCACCGAACAGGAGCTGGCGCGGGTCGCGGCGATCTCGGCCAACGACGACGACGTGGTCGGTGGCGTGATCGCGAAGGCGCTGCACACGGTCGGCGACGGCGGCATCGTGACCGTCGAGGAGTCGCAGCGGCACGGGATGAGCGTCGACTTCGTCGAGGGTTTCGAGTTCGACAACGGCTACCTGTCGCCCTACATGGTCACCGACCCGGGCCGGCTCCAGGCGGTGCTGGACGACCCGTACATCCTGCTCTGCAGTGAGAAAATCACCAAAGTGCAGCAGCTCATGCCGCTGCTCGACAAGATCATGAGGGCGCCGCGCCCGCTGGTCATCATCGCCGAGAACGTCGAGGGCACCGCGCTGTCGATGCTCACCCACAACCACGTCAACGGCGTCTTCCAGTGTGTCGCCGTGCGCGCCCCCGGGTTCGGTGACCGCCGGCTGCACAAGCTGGAGGACATCGCCGCGGTCACCGGCGGGGCCGTCTACAGCCGCCACTCCGGCTTCACGCTCGAGACGATGACCATCGACCAGCTGGGCCGGGCCGACCAGGTGCGGGTCGATTCCGAGAACACCGCGATCGTGGGCGGCGGCGGATCACCCGACGACATCGAGTTCCGCGTCACCCAGCTGCGGGCCGAGCTCGAACGGGCCACCTTCGGCGCCGACGAGGACGTTCTCACCGAACGGATCGGCGCCCTGACCGGCAAGGTCGCGGTGATCCACGTCGGGGCGCCGACACCGGCCGAGCTCAAGGAGCTGCAGCACCGGGTCGAGGACGCGCTGTCGGCGACCCGGGCCGCGATGGCCGAGGGGATCCTGGCCGGGGGCGGCGCGGCCCTGCTGCACGCCGCGGACGCGCTCGACGGCCTGGAGATCAAGGACGAGGACTACATCACCGGGGTCGAGATCGTGCGGCGGGCGCTGCCCGAACCGGCCTTCCTGATCGCCGCCAACGCAGGCTTCGGCGGCCAGGAGGTCGTCGCCCGGGTCTCCCAGCTCGGCCCGGACGAGGGTTTCGACGCGCTGCAGGGCCGGTTCGGCAACATGATCGAGATGGGCATCGTGGACCCGCTGCGGGTGGCGCGCTCCGCCCTGCAGAACGGCGCCTCGGTGGCCGGCCTGCTGCTCACCACGAACACGCTGGTGGCCGAGGAGCAGACGCCGTGGGGTGGCAGCCCGGCCCTGATGACCGAGTTCGGCGAGCTGGACGAGGGGCTGCGGCAGCCGTCACCGGATTCCAGCACACCGCAGTCGCTCGGCCTCGGGCCCTCGGTCGGCTAGTCATATGGGCCCTGTGATGGGCGACGACGAGGTACGCCCCGTCGTCGCCCCCGCCGTCACCGACCCGTCCTCGTCCGTTTTGCGGCAATTGCGGGCACGAGGACGCGTACGGGGAACTGTTGCTCTTCTTGGTCCGGCTTTTGTCGCCGCCGTCGCGTACATCGACCCCGGCAACTTCGCGACCAACTTCACCGCCGGCGCCAAGTTCGGATACACCCTGGCCTGGGTCATCGTCGTCGCCAACCTGACCGCGATGCTCGTGCAGTATCTGTCGGCCAAGGCCGGCGTGGCCACCGGACGTGACCTGCCCGAGCTGTGCCGCGAACACTTCCCCCGTACGGTGTCCCGGGGCCTCTGGGTCCAGGCCGAGATCATCGCGATGGCCACCGACCTGGCCGAGTTCCTGGGCGCCGCGGTCGGCCTCTACCTGCTGTTCCACGTGCCCCTGTTCCCGGCCGGGCTGATCACCGCGGTCGTCGCGTTCGGCATCCTCGCCCTCGAACAGCGGGGCTACCGGCGCTTCGAGCTCGCCATCGCGGGCCTGCTCGGCATCGTGTTCCTCGGTTTCCTGTACGACCTGCTGGTCGTCGGCGCCGATCCGGGCGGGGTGGCCTCGGGGCTGATCCCGCGGCTCGCCGGCAGTGAGAGCCTGCTGCTGGTCTGCGGCATCATCGGCGCCACGGTGATGCCCCACGTCGTCTATCTGCACTCGGCGCTGACCAAGTCGCGGGTGGCCTGCCGGGACGACGGGGAGAAGAGGGAACTCCTGAGGTTCCAGCGGCTCGACGTGATGATCGGGCTGGGGGCGGCCGGGCTGATCAACCTCTCCATGCTGGTGATCGCGGCGTCGCTGTTCCACGGCACCGGCTTCTCGGACGCGGACGCGATCCAGTCGGCCCACGACGGGCTCGGGCGGCTGGTCGGCGGCGGGGCGGCCCTGGCCTTCGCGGTCGCGCTGCTGGCGTCGGGACTGTCGTCGTCGAGCGTGGGGACGTACGCGGGCCAGGTCGTCATGCAGGGTTTCATCCGCCGGCGCATCCCGCTCTTCCTGCGGCGCGCGGTGACGATGGCGCCCGCGCTGATCGTGCTGGCGCTGGGGCTGCCACCGACCGACAGCCTGGTCATCTCGCAGGTGGTGCTCTCCTTCGGCATCCCGTTCGCGCTGGTGCCGCTGGTGCTGCTGACCCGTCGCCGCGACATCATGGGCGTGTTCGTCAACCGGCCCCTGACCACGGCGGCGGCCGGCCTGGCGGCGGCCATGATCATCGGTTTGAACGCGTTTCTCCTGTACGAAACGTTCCTGGCCTGACCTGCACCCGTTTCGCAACCGAGACTCCCGTCATGCGCAACCCTGGACGTCCGAAACTCGATCTAGCGGGTCGTCCGGCCCGCCGCGATGACGGACGGGAGGCCCCCGGTGCGTTTCCTGCGTGCGCCCCGCGCCGTCTCGCTGGTGCTGGCCCTGCTCCTGGCGAGCCTCGCCGTCTACTGCGTGGTGGCGAACTGGCAGCAGGCCAAGCGGGTCCGCGACGTGGCCGCCGCCGGCAGCGACACCGACGCCTACCAGCAGGCGGCGTTCGCGCTGACCACCGAAATGGCCCTGCTGCAGGGCGCCATGCTGGAACCCCGGGGCGAGGAGAGCCAGGAGCTGCTCGAAGCCAACCAGCACACCGGTGACGCGATGGACCGGATGGCCGCCATCGACGAGGAGCACGAGGCGCACGCGGCCGGGCTGGCCGAACAGCACCGCAACCTGCACATGGTGGTCGTCGGCTTCCTGGACCAGATCAACCGCGGCGACATGGGCGCGGCCAAGGTGACCATCGAGGGGGTGCTCGAACCCGAGTACACCGCCATGATGAAGCACCTGCTGGAGGAGCAGACCGCACACCTGGCCGAGTACGGGCAACGGGAGGCCGACTCCCTGCGCGACTCCCGCAACTCGGTCGTCGCCGTCATCGTCGTCTTCCTGTTCGGTGTCATGGTGCTGGCCGGCCTCGGCCTGTCGACCCGCGCGCTGCGCCGCCAGGTCGAGGCGATGGCCGCCACCGACCCGCTGACCGGCCTTCTCAACCGCACCGCCTTCACCACCCGCGTGGCCCAGGCCCTGGAGGGCGGCCGCCCCACCGTGCTGGTCATCAACGTGGACGGCTTCCGCGACGTCAACGAGCAGCTCGGCAACCGCATCGGCGACCTGCTGCTGGTCGAGGCCGGCCGCCGGTTGGCGTCCCTGGTCCGTGCAGGCGACGACGCGGTGGCCCGGCTCGGCGGCGACGAGTTCGCGGTGCTCCTCAACGACGACGACCCGCGGATCGGCGAGACCATCGCGGCCCGGCTCACCGAGGCGTTCGACAGCTCGTTCGTGCTCGACGAGGTCACGGTCGACCTCGAGGTGAGCATCGGCGCCCACACCGCGCGCGACGGCGAGGACGTGGCCGCGATGCTGCGGCACGCCGACACCGCCATGCACGAGGCCAAGCAGCACCACGCCGGCTTCCACCGCTTCCAGGAGGAGCAGAAGCAGGACGTCGCGGCCCGGCTGTCCCTGCTCGGCGACCTGCGCCGCGCCCTCGACGACCCCGGCCAGCTCACCCTCAACTACCAGCCGAAGGTCGCCGTCGACACCGGCGCGCTGGTCGGCGTGGAAGCCCTCGCCCGCTGGACGCACCCGGTCCGCGGCCCGATCTCACCGGCCGACTTCATCCCGGTCCTCGAGGTCACCAACCTCATGCACCGCTTCACCGAGCAGGTGCTGACGATCGCGCTGAGCCAGACCCGGGCCTGGCTCGACGCCGGTCACCGCGTGCCGGTCGCCGTCAACGTGTCGACCCGCAGCCTGCTCGACCCCGACTTCCCGCAGCGGGTCTCGGCCCTGCTGGAGGAGACCGGCGTGCCGGGCGAGCTGCTCTCGATCGAGGTGACCGAGTACGCCCTGATGAGCGACCCGGACACCGCGATCGAGGCCCTGAAGCGCCTGCGGACCCTCGGCGTGAAGGCGTCGATCGACGACTACGGCACCGGCTACTCGTCGATGACGTACCTGAAGGTCCTGCCGATCGCCGAACTGAAGATCGACCGTTCCTTCGTCATGGACATGGCCGAGAACACCAGCAGCCGGGCCCTGGTCGCCTCGACCGTCGAGCTGGGCCACCAGCTGGGCCTGACCGTGGTCGCCGAGGGCGTCGAGGACGAGGCCGCGGTGGCGGCGCTGCGGGAGATCGGCTGCGACACGGCTCAGGGGTACCACTTCGCCAAGCCGCTGCCCGCCGACGCCCTCACCGCGCGCCTGGAGTCGTCGGTTCAGGCGCTGACGTACACGTAGTCGATGCTTCAGGCGCTGACGTACACGTAGTGGCGCTCACGTGCACGTAGTCGATGCTTCAGGCGCTCACGTGCACGTAGTCGATCAGCATCTTGCTCTCGTCGGGCAGGCCGGCCGGGTTGCCCTGGCCGAAGTTCCCGCCGACAGCCATGTTGAGGATGACGAAGAACTCGTGCTCGAACACCCAGTCGACGTTGCCCTTGGCCGCGCGCAGCGAATCCGGGGTGGCACGGAAGAACTCCTGACCGTCCACGGTCCAGACGATCAGATTGGGTGACCAGTCCACCGCGTACGTGTGGAAGTCCTGGTGCCACGGCGTGCCCGAGACGATCTGGTTGCCGTAGGACTCGCCGCCCGAGTAGCCCGGGCCGTGCAGCGTGCCGAACAGCTGGTTGGGCTCGCGGCCGACGACCTCCATGATGTCGATCTCGCCGTCGGTCGGCCAGTTGCTGCCGCCCAGCATCCAGAACGCGGGCCAGAGACCGGAACCGTCGGGCACCTTGATCCGCGCCTCGACCCGGCCATATTTCTGGGTGAACTTGCCCGAGGTCTGAATGCGCCCCGACGTGAACTGGCAGGCGCCGTTCCAGCAGTCGTTGTGCCCGCCGCTGCCCTTGCGGGCCGTGATGACCAGGTTTCCCTGCCCATCCATGGCGACGTTGCCGGTGCCTTCGGTGTAGTACTGGAGCTCCTGGTTCCCCCAGCCGTGGCCGCCGACGTCGTAGCTCCACTTCGACGTGTCGACGCCGCTGCCGGCCGGGCCGTTGAAGTCCTCGTTCCAGACGACGGCCGCCTCGGCCGTGTCACTGCGGGAGCCGACCGCGAGGCCGGCGCCCAGGGTCACCACGAGGGCGGTGGCCGAGATCAGAAACCGTGACTTACGCATGGGGAATCCTCCGGGGGAGAGGGACAAACCTAAGCAAAAACCAACATAGACCTCCGTCGTTCGTGCACCGCAAGTCTTCACTGTTGGTGACGGCGGCCGAGGGCGCAACCGGAGAGACTGTGGTACGTCCCCGCTTCTGGCTGCCGTTATGAGGAGGTGACAGCGCCGGCCGACGGGGGCACGGGCCCGTTTTTACGTGCCCTTTTGGACAAAGACGGTGGCCCTTACCGCCCCGCTCCCCCGGGCCGCCCCACCACCGCGAACCGGACACCATCCGCCGGCGGTGTCGCAATCAGCTACACAAGGTGACGCCACCCGACACCCGTCTGGCGCTTGCGGGGCTAGGCGTCGTCGGGGTGCCAGGGGGTCAGGCGGGGCCACCAACCGGGGACGGCCCGGCGGTACGTCGTGTATTCAGCGCCGAACTTCTCGGTCAGCACGGGCTGCTCGTAGGCCTGGACGAACGTGACCATGGCGGCCGCGACCGCGACGGCGTACGGGATCAGGACCGGGCGCCACAGCAGCAGGGACTGGCCCAGGATCGTGGTGACGACCGCGATGTACATGGGGTTGCGGACGTAACGGTAGATGCCGCCCACGACCAGGTGGCTGGGCGGCGCGGTCGGGGACGGGGTGCCGAAACCCTCGATGACGAAGCGGGCGAACGCGTGCACCAGGAAGGCCGCCCCCGCGACGAGGATCAGCAAGCCCAGCAGGCGGGCCGGCAGCCAGTGGCCGAAGGGAGCACCGGGGCGCCAACCGGTCAGGGCCCAGGGCAGCAAGCCGGCGACGGTGCCCGGGGCGAGAGCGAAGAAAACCGCGCTACCGGTCGCGGCGGCACTCCTGCGCACGTGGTCCATTGTGCTGCCGTACGGGCTCGCGCACCAGGAAGACGTCGACCGGGTCCTCGCTCTCCAGCGTGAAACCGTGCCGCTCGTACAGGCGCCTCGCGGGGCTGCCCCGCAGGACGTTGAGGCGGACCACGACGCCGTCGCGGTCGCATCGGGCCAGCAGCCGCCGCAGCACCGCGGCGCCGATGCCACGGCCCTGCAGGTGCGGGGCCAGATAGAAGTGTTCCAGCCAGGTCGCGTCGGCGGCGGGCCGCAGCGCGACGCAACCGGCGAAAACCGCGTCCACCTCGAGGATCCAGGTGTGTTCCGGCTCGTACGCGTCCCGCAGCCGCTGCCGCACGCGATGCTCGTCGAAACGTCCCAGCCGTTCCAGATCGGCCCGCAGCACGGCAGCCCGCAACTCGGCTATGGCCTCGACGTCACCGGTGGTGGCCGGACGGAGCGTGAAGGTCGTCAGGGTCACCGGTCCATCCAACCGTCGAGCGAGGGGCGGCGGGCGCGGGGGTGTGACCGGACGACTACGCCGCAACTGCTCACTGGAAGTGACCGGCCTGCGGCGACCAGAGTGCCATGCATGCCGACCCGACAGCCCGTGGAGCAGATGCTGCGCGACCTCCCGCCCCAGCAGCGGGAGATCCTCGTCGCGACGTTCTTCCGCCGCCGCACGACGCGCGAAGCGGCTCAGCAGCTCGGTCTGGCGCCGGAGGTGGCCCGGACCCGGCTCTACAACGCGATGTGCAACCTGTCCGACATGATCACCACCGGCGGCCGGGAACGCACCGCGGCGCGGCTCAGTGCAGCTTCTGCGCGCCGATGAACCGCCATCACCCGCGGTAATCGGGCGAGAGGGGGCCACGGCCCGGCGAGCCTGTGATCGGCAGGCCCTGGATAGGTGCGCGGGGGCCGCTGACCATCGATGGCATGCCACGTAGACAGATCGACATCACGATTCCCGACCTCACCGGCAAGCGGGCCGTCGTCACCGGCGCCAGTGACGGCATGGGGCTGCGCATCGCCACCCGGCTGGCCGCGGCCGGGGCTGAGGTGATCATGCCGGTGCGCAACCCGGCCAAGGGCGAGGCCGCGATCTCCGGGATCCGGCGCAGCCACCCGCACGCCACCGTCTCGCTGCGCACGCTCGACCTGTCGTCGCTGCGGTCGGTCGCGGCGCTCGGCGGCACCCTGCGCGACGAAGGCCGCCCGATCCACCTTCTGATCAACAACGCCGGGGTGATGCGGCCGCCGAACCGGCAGAGCACGGCCGACGGGTTCGAGCTGCAGTTCGGCACCAACCACCTGGGGCACTTCGCGCTGGTCGCCCAGCTGCTGCCGCTGCTGAGCGCGGGCCGGGCCCGGGTGACCTCGCAGATCAGCGTCGCCGCGCGCAGCGGAAAGATCAACTGGGACGACCCGAACTGGGAGCGGTCGTACAACGGCATGCGCGCCTACAGCCAGTCGAAGATCGCGTTCGGGTTGTTCGGGCTGGAGCTGGAGCGGCGCAGCCGGGCCCACGGGTGGGGCATCACCAGCAACCTGTCGCACCCGGGGGTGGCGCCGACCAGCCTGCTGGCGGCCCGGCCCGAGATCGGCCGGGGCGGCAACGTCCCCCAATACCGGCTGATCCAGGCGCTGTCGTCGCGGGGCATCCTGCTCGGCACGGTCGAGACGGCCGGGCTGCCGGCGCTGATGGCCGCGACCGACCCCGGCGCCAAGGCCGGTGCCCTCTACGGTCCCAGCGGCCCCGGAAACCTCGGCGGGGCGCCGGCCGAGCAGCGCCTCTATCCGCCGCTGCGCAGCGCCGACGACGCCGCCCGGGCCTGGGAGATCTCGGAACGGCTCACCAAGACCGCGTTCGTCACGGCCTGAGGAGTCTCGTGCGTACCAGCAGCCCCTGGTGGGTGGTCGTCGGCGCCGGCACCGCCAACGCCGTCGGCCCCCAGATGTATCTGGCCACCATCGGCCTGTTCGTGCTGCCGATCGCCGAGGAGACCGGGTTCAGCCGCACCACGGTCACCGCCGCCTATTCGGTCGGTGCCGTCGGGATGGCGATCGGCCTGGTCATCGTGGCCCAGCTCGTTGACCGCTTCGCCGCCCGCTATCTGCTCGTGCCGTCGTTCGCGCTGTTCGCGGCGTCCATGGCGATGATCGGCCTGGTGCCGTCGGTCGCCGCGATCTACCTCATCCCCTGCTTCTTCGTCGGCTTCTTCGGGGCCGGAACGGTCGTGCCGGCCACCCGCGCGGTGGTGAGCTGGTTCGACAACAACCGTGCCCTCGCCATCGGCATCGTGACCGGCATCATCAGCCTGGGCGTGGCTCTGGCGCCGGTGCTGGCCGACGCGCTCATCTCCAGCGTCGGCTGGCGTTCCGCGTACGGGGGAATGGCCGTGATCGCCGCCCTCGTGTCGATCACGATGGTCACGCTGTTCGTGCGGGCCCGAGCCGAACGCCACGTGCGCGGCCGGCTCGTTCAGCAGACCCGGGAGCACGGCCGCGACGTCAGCCTCGAACTGCCCGGCCGCACGTTCACCGAAGCCGTACGGACGAGGCAGTTCTGGGGGATAGCGCTCGGGCTCGGCCTGGTCGGTGTCGTCGTGGTCGGCCTGCAGGTGCACCTGGTGCCGATGATGACCGACCGTGGGCTCAGCGACGGCCAGGCCGGCACGCTCCTCGTCGTGTTCGGCCTGGCCTCGCTGGTGGGCCGGGTCGCGGGCGGCTTCATCATCGACCGGGTGCACGGCCCGATCGTCGGACCGGTCGTGATGCTGGCGCCCATCGCCGGCATGTTCTTCCTGCACCCGCCGTTCAGCAGCGCGGCCGTCGCGGTCGCCTTCATCGGCGTCGCGTTCGGCATCGAGGGCGACCTGCTCGCGGTGCTCATCACCCGCTATCTGGGCACCCGCCACTTCGGCCGGATCCTGGGCCCGGTGCAGGCGGCGTTCCTGCTGGGCACCGCGGCCGGCCCGCTGCTGCTCGGCCTGGCCTACGACAACCTGGGCTCGTACGATCCGGTCATGCCGGTGCTGATGGGAGCGCTGGTCATCGGCGCTGTCCTCATCGCCACCCTCGGCCCGTACGCCTATCCGCCCGTCCGCGGGTTCGATCAGCTGGCCGCCCGCGACGAGCTGGCCGCCTCCGAGGTCCTGAACGACCTGACCCGGAGCCGGGCTACGACAGCCACTTGAGGATGGCCTGGTTGGTCTCCTCCGGCAGCTCCTGCTGGATCCAGTGACCGCAGTCCAGGCTCATCACCTCCACGTCGGGCACAAAATGGGTCAGCCGTTCGGACCTCGCGACCAGATCACGGTCGCCGTAGATCATGAGGGCGGGCCGGCGGATGATCGGGTCCACGTCGGCCAGCCGGCGCCAGTTGCGGTCGAGGTTCCGATACCAGTTGATGCCGCCGGTGAACCCGCTCGACGCGAAAGCCGAGACGTAGACGGCCAGTTCGCTGTCGCTCATCACGGGCTCGCCGAGCGGCGTCCCGGCCCGGGCCAGGTTGATGAACGCCATGCCCGGCTCGGGCTCGGTCGGGGGCACGTTCCTGCGGTACAGGTTGCGGAGGAACCGGGCGGCGTTCTCGTCGAACACGGCGTCGGCGACGCCCGGCTGCCGGTTGAAGTGGACGAAATAGGAGTCGCCGCCCAGCAGCTCCTCCAGGAACTCGATCCAGGGCTTCTCGCCGCGCTCCTGGTAGGGCACGCTCAGGTTGATCACCTTGGTGACGCGGTCCGGACGCAACAGGGCCAGGCCCCAGACGACCATGGCTCCCCAGTCGTGGCCGACAAAGGTGGCGTCGGCGTATCCGTAGTGGTCGAGGAGGGCGACGAGGTCACCGGTCAGGTGCTCGATGTCGTAGTCGGTCACCTCGGCCGGACGTGACGAGTTGCCGTAGCCGCGCTGGTTGGGCGCGATGACGTGGTAGCCGGCGGCGGCCAGGGCCGGCATCTGGTAGCGCCAGGAATAGGCGAGCTCGGGCCAGCCGTGGCAGAGCACGATGGGCCGTCCGGCGTTCCCGCGGCCGGCTTCGAAGACTTCAAGTTCCACGCCGTTGACGGCGACAAGGGTGGGCTCGGGAAAATCCGTCGGTGAGGTCATGGACGCCATCCTGCGGGGCGAAACCGGTCATCCTCTGACCGGTTTCCGGGGAAAGATCTGCGGTGTGCGAGCCGACCGCCTGATGGCCATCCTCCTGCTGCTGCAACAGCGCGAACAGCTGACCGCGGCCGAGGTCGCCCGCGAGCTGGAGATCTCCGAGCGCACCGCCCGGCGCGACCTCGACGCCCTGTCCACGGCCGGGGTGCCCATCTATTCCCTACAGGGCCGGGGCGGTGGCTGGCGCCTGGTCGGCGGCGCCCGCACCGACCTGTCCGGGCTGACCGAGGGCGAGGCCCGCGCCCTGTTCCTGGCCGCCGGCCCGGCCTCGGCGGCGGCCCCGGCCCTGAAAGCGGCCCTCCGCAAGCTCGTCCGGGCCCTGCCGGAGCCGTTCCGGGTGCAGGCCGAGGCGGCGGCCGCGTCCCTGATCCGGGACCCGCAGCGGTGGGGGTCGAGCCGCGTCGTGCACCCGCCGCCGCGTTTCCTCGACGACCTGCAGGACGCGGTGATCCGTGGGGTCCAGGTGCGGCTGGGCTACGCCGACAGCACGGGGGCCGTGACCGAGCGGACCGTCCACCCGCTGGGCATCGTCGCCAAGGGCCCGTCGTGGTACCTGGTCGGCGACACCGAGGCCGGCCGCCGGACCTTCCGGGTCGACCGCGTGACGTCCGTCCGGCCGACCGGCGATCCCGTGCACCGGCCCGAAGACTTCGACCTGGCCGCGAGCTGGCGCGAGATCGCCGGCGAGGTCGACCGCAGGCGGACGCCCCTGGAGGCCCGGGCGGTGTGCGTGTCCCACGGGACGGCCCTGCTCCGGATGGCGTTCGGCGACCGGCTCGAGGTGGGCGGTGCCACGGGTGACGGCCGCATCGAGGTCGTGATCCGTGGCTACGACGAATACACGCTCGCGGGCGAACTGGCCGGGCTGGGCGAGTGGATCGAGGTGACCGGCCCTCCGGGCGTACGGGATCATCTGGCCGCGATCGGGCGGGCGCTCGTCCAGCGCTACGGCTGACCGGACCGGCTAGGGCCTGTCCTGCCGATCACGCGGGAGTGAGACGAGGTCCAGGTGGTGGCTGGCGTCGGCCGCGAAGCGGCCGCATACCGGTGTTGTATGTGGGCGCTTCGCGGACGCCGTCAGGCGCCGCCTGGGCCACGTCGCAGCCCCTCGTGATCGGCAGGACAGGCCCTAGGCGACGGCGAGGACCAGCAGCCCGGCCACGGCGACGGCCAGGCTGGTCAGCATGAAGGCCAGGTTGTGCGCGGTCCACCACCGGATCCGGCCCACCACGTACGCCGGAACGTCGTCCACGCGCACAACCTTGACCGCGATCAGGGCCAGCCCGGCCACGACCATGCCGAGCACCCCGAACCAGGTCACCAGCCCGGCGAACTCCATGTCGCCATCAGACCGCGCACCCGGGACGGGAGGTGTCTCACCTTGAGACGAGTTTGTCGTCGCCGATGTGCGGAGTGGTGCTGCGGTCCACGTCCACGGTGGCCCGGGCGGCGACCCGGCCGTCGGCGGTGACGGCGGTCAGGTGGAGACGGCCAGATGACCAGCCGTCGGGCAGGACCGCCGCCACGGCAACGGCCGCGCTGAGTTCGTACGGCTTGGCCTCGACCGCGGGACCGTCGACGGCGCCCAGAAGCGGGGCCGTCGAATAGATCGGACCCCACGCCCACGTCAGGGTGCCGGCGAACAGCTCGGGGCCGTGGTGCGAGACGTGCACGCCGAACTGCGCGTCCGGGCCGAGGATGTCGCGGCCGGGAGCCACCGGCTCGACGTCCAGCACCAGGGTGGTGGTCGCGTTGGCGTCGACCGGGGAGGCGCCGCCCAGGTCCTTGGGCTGCCGGTCGAACGTCAGCAGGCCCGCGGACTCGTGCTCGATGTCGTACAGCTCGGTGTAGACGTAGCCGGAGAGCCGGTCGTGGCGGCGCAACTCCTGGGTCTGCCAGCGCAGGTGCCAGCCCCGCTCGACACTGGTGAAACCTCCGCCGTACTCGGAATTGAGGTTGGGCAGTCCGCGCAGCGGTTGCGACGGCACGGCGAGCGCCTTGTGCACCACAAAATCCGGCCCGAGCTTGACCGGGAAGTCGTCGCGCTCCCCCTCGACCAGGGCGCGCAGGGTGCGGGCCCAGCCGATCGCGCTCTCGTCGTAGTAGTGCCAGTCGAGCAGGTCGGTGCGGACGTGGGTCCATCCCGAGTTGTCGACGATCGGCCGGCTCCGGTCGAGAGAGGCGAGTTTCCCGTACGCCGTGACGACCGCCTCCTGCTTGGCCGCGTCACCCGGGATGTCCCAGTCGAGGCCCCACTCCTCGTTGTAGAGCCCCCAGATCACGATCGCCGGGGAGTTGCCGTCACGCCGGACCATCGGCTCGATCTGCGCCTCGAACGCGGCCGTCGACGCCTCGGTGAACGTGCCGGTCGAGGCCGGTTCGCACCACAGCAGCATGCCCAGCCGGTCGGCATGGTGGATGAAGCGCGGGTCTTCGAGCTTCAGGTGCTTGCGTACGAGGGTGTAGCCCAGTTCCCGGGCCAGTTCCAGGTCGCGGATCATGGCCTCGTCGCCGGGCGGGGTGATGCCGGTTTCCGGCCAGTAGCCCTGGTCGAGCACGCCCTTGACGTAGAGGCGTTCGCCGTTGAGCAGGATCTCCTCGCCGCGGACCTCGACCTTGCGCAGCCCGGTGTAGCCGCTGACCCGGTCGACGCCGTCGGCGGTTTCCAGCTCGACGCGCACGGAGTAGAGGTGCGGGTCGGACGGGCTCCACAGCCGCGGTTCGGCGATCGGCAGCTCGATCTCGGCGGCGCCCGTCGGATCGGCCGTGGCCGCGATTCCGTCGACCTTCAGCGTCGCGCCGGCCGCATTCGGACCGGCGACCTTCACCCGTACGGAAATGCCGTCGAGATTTTCGGTCGGGCGCAACGACAGCGACCCGATGTGCGTGGCCGGACGCGATTCGAGCCAGACCGACTGCCAGATTCCCGAGCTCGGGGTGAAGCAGACGCCGTCGTAGTCCGTACGGGGAACGCTTCTCTGTTTGCCGTGGGCGATCTCGCGCTTGTCGGCCGGTGCGTCCACCCGCACGACGAGTTCCGCCCCGTTTCCGGATGCGAGCGCGTCGGTGATGTCGGCCTCGAACGGCGTATAGCCGCCCTCGTGCCTCACGACCTCGATGCCGTTGACCCACACGGTGGTCAGATGATGGGCGGCGCCGAAATGCAGGACGACCCGCTGCCCGTTCCACTCCGACGGCACGTCGAGCGGGCGCCGGTACCAGCCGACCGGCTGCCAGAACTCGGCGATGCCGGAGGCACGGGTCTCCCACGCGTACGGGACGGTGATGCGCCGGTCGTAGACGGGCTCGGTGAACGAGAAGTCCCATTCCCCGTCGAGGCTGAGCCAGCTGTGCGAGCGGTCGAAGTGCGGCCGCGGATACTCTGCCATTGTTGTTGCTCCTAAACGGGTTTCAGCCTTTGACGCTGCCGGCGAGGATGCCGTTGATGAAGTGGCGTTGCAGGAAGATGAAGACGAGCAGCAGCGGGATCATCGCGATGCTGCTGGCCGCCAGGAGCTCGCTCCAGACGGTGGCGAAATCGGCGCCGATCCGGTTGCCGGTGATGTTCTGCGCGAGCGTCGAGAGCACCACCTGCAACGTCTGATGCTTCTCGTCGTTGACGGCGACGACCGGCCAGACGAAGTCGTTGTAGATGTTCATCATGGTGAGCACGGCCAGCCCGGCCAGACCGGGACGGATGACCGGCACGACGATCCGGCGGAACAGCCCGAATTCCGAGGCTCCGTCGACTCTTCCGGCGTCCAGCAGCTCGTCCGGAATGGCGGCGATGACCTGCCGCATCCAGAAGATGCTGAACGCGTCGATGCTGCCCGGCAGGATCAGCGCCTTGTACGTGTTCACCCAGCCCAGCGCGCTCATTTCGAGCAGCAGCGGAATGATGAGCACGAGCGTGGGGAGCATCAGGGTGAGCAGCACGATCCCGAAGAGCACGTTCTTGCCGGCGAACCGGTATTTGGCGAACGCGTATCCGGCCAGCGGGCAGAAGAACAGCGTCATCGCGCCCTTGACCACCAGGACCAGCGCCGTGTTGGCGAAGCCGGTCCCGATCGGCACGTCGGCGAACATCGCCCGGTAGCCGTCGAGGGTGGCGTCGAGCGGGTTGAAGCTGAGCGGGTCGCTGATGATTTCCGCGGCCGGCTTGATCGAGGAGCTGATCGCCCACCAGATCGGGTAGAGGAAGAGCACCGCGAGGACGGCCAGTAACGCGTACGTGGGAATGCCTGGCCGTTTGTCATTCATCGCGGGCTCGCAGGAACCGGACGGAAATGAGCGACAGTGCGAACACGAGAATCACCAGGAGGAACGAGTTGGCCGCCCCGGTGCCGAGGTCGGAGGCCGTGATGTGGTCGTAGAGATAGAGGCCGGCGGTGGTCGTGGAGCCGTACGGGCCGCCCTGGGTCACCACGAACGGCTCGGCGAACATCTGGAACACCGCCAGCGTCTGGATGACCAGCAGGAACGACAGGCTGCGCCGCATCAACGGCACGGTCATCGACCAGAACTGGCGCCAGCGGGACGCACCGTCGAGGTCGGCCGCCTCGTACACGTGGGTGGGAACCGACTGCAGCCCGGCCAGCAGGATGATGATGGCGAATCCGGTGGTCTTCCACAGGAACAGCAGCGCCAGCGTCGGCTTCGACCAGGCGGTGCTGGTCAGCCAGCCCACATCGGGCAGACCGATCAGGTTGAGCGCGTGGTTGACCAGGCCGTAGTCGCGGTCGAAGACGACGATCCAGACCTGCGCCATCGCCACCAGCGGGGTGACGAACGGCGCGATGAAGGCGACCCGGAACAGCCCGCGCAGCCGCAGTTTCGCGTTGGAGAGCAGCACCGCGGCGCCGAGGCCGGCGACGAGCTGGATCGGGACCACCAGCAGCCACATGATCGAGCTGTTGCCCAGCGACGCCCAGAACTCGGGGCTGGTCAGCAGGTAGGTGTAGTTGTCGAGGCCGATCCAGCGGGCCTCGCCGGCCCCGGTCCACTTGGTGAAGCTCAGCCTCAGGGCGTACGCCAGGGGGTAGGCCCCGAAGGCGGCGAACACCAGGAAGAAGGGCAGCACGAAGACGTACGGCGCCGCCCTCTTCTGCAGGAGCGCGGACATCAGGCGCGGTCCACCAGGTTCCGCTGGATCTGCTTGGTCGACTCGCCGATCACGTCGTCGACCGACATCTGGCCCTGGATGAGGCGCTGCACGTTGTTGCCGAGGTAGTCGACCGACTTGGCCCACCAGGCCGGGATCGGGGCGGCGGCCGGGATGGTCTTGCTGGCGTCGACCGCGACCTTCCACAGGTCCTGGCCGCCCAGCGCCTCGACCGGCTGGAACAGGGGCTTGGCGGCGTCGAGAGCGGGCAGGAAGGCCGGGACCGAGGTGTTGAGGCCACCCGGGTAGGTGTCGCTCGGGCCGTACACGGCCTGGATGCCCTCGTCCTTGACGGTCAGGAACTCGTACAGACGCCAGGCCAGTTCGGGGTTCTTCGCCTTGGCCGGGATGACGAAGCTGGAGCCGCCCATCGCGCCGCTGCGCGCGCCGCCCGCGGTCCAGGCCGGCAGCGGGGCCGCGCGCCACTTGCCCTTGGTCTTGCTGAGCAGCGTCTGCGGTGCGAAGTCGAACCAGATCGCCCACGGCACGAACGCCTGGGTGCCGTCCTCGAGGGCGGCGATGTCGGCCGGCTTGAGGTACGGCGTGTGGGTGACCAGCTTGTCGTCGACCGCCGATTTGATCCAGGTGAAGATGCGGCGGTACTCCTCGGAGTCGAGGCGCAGCTTGCCCTGGTCGTCGCTGAGGCTGGTGCCCTGCTGGTTGGCCAGCATCTCGAGCCACAGCTGGCCCAGGAACGGGTCGGCGTCGAGGTGGATGGGTTTGGCCTTGGCGTTGCGTTCCTGCAGCTTGCGGCCGGCGGTGAGCAGATCGTCGTACGTGGCCAGCCCGGCCGGGTCGATGCTCGCGTCCTGCAGCAGGTCCTCGCGGTAGTAGAGCAGGCCCGGGTTGAGGTCCCACGGGACGCCGTAGACCTTGCCGTCGACGGTGTTCACGCTCAGCTTCTGCGGGGCGATCTGGTCGCGGTAGGGCGCGATCAGCGAGGTCAGGTCGTAGAGGTGCTCGGCCTGGCCGGCGATCTTGGCGTCGTCCCAGAACGAGCCGTCCGGCACCCCGGCGCCGGAGATCAGCGTGTTGGCCAGCTTGGCGTCGATGTCGACGGCCTGGTGGTCGACGGTGACGCCCGGGTTGGCGGCGGTGAACTTCTTGATGGCGGCGTCGAAGACCTTGAACAGGTCGCCGGATCGGCTCCAGATCGTCAGGGAGCCGGTGAGCGGGCCGCTGCTGCTGCTCGCGGTCAGCGGCTGGGAGGAGGTGGTGTCGTCCGAACCGCCGCCGCACGCGGCGAGGGCGGTCAGGGCACCGGCGCCGGCGGCACCGGCCAGGAGGGTACGGCGGGTTGTCATTATCTGCTCCTTCGAGCTCTCGTTTGCCCGGAGTCTTAACCGCTCTGCAACGATGCAGACATCGTGCACCTCGCTCTGCAACGATGCAAGACCTAAGATGGGCGCGTTGGCCGTAGGCTGTCGGTCGACTCATGGGGAGGTCAGGAATGCGCGATGCCACGTTGCGTGATGTGGCGAGCCGGGCCGGGGTGTCGATCCGCACGGTGTCGAACGTCGTGAACGGCTACGCGCCGGTGTCCGACGCGCTGCGCGCCAAGGTCGAGACCGCGCTGACCGAGCTCGACTACCGCCCCAACCTGATCGCCCGCAACCTGAAACAGGGCCGCAGCGGCATGCTCTGCCTGGTCGTGCCCGAGCTCGACGTGCCCTACTTCGCCGAGCTGGCCCGCGCGGTCATCGCGGCCGGCCGCCGGCACGGTTACGCGGTGATGGTCGACCAGACCGACGCCGATCCCTCCCGCGAAAGGGAACTGCTCACCCGCAACTCCCGCCTGACCCTGTTCGACGGCCTGATCCTGAGCCCGCTCACGTTGAGCGCCCAGGAGCTGCGCGAGCGCGGCAACAAGACGCCGGTGGTTCTGCTGGGCGAGCACCTGTTCGACGGCAGCTTCTCCCACGTGGCGATCGACAACGTGGCCGCCGCCCGGGACGCCACGGCCCACCTGATCTCCCTGGGCCGGACCCGGATCGCCGCGATCGGCGACCAGCCTTACCGCACGGGCGAGACGGCCCAACTCCGTACGGCCGGTTACCGCCAGGCTTTGGAACACGCGGGCCTCCCGTACGACCCCGCCCTGGTCCGGCCGACCGAACGTTTCCACCGCCGCCTGGGCGCCACCGCCGCGACGGCCCTGATGGCGCTGCCCCACCCGCCCGACGCCATCTTCTGTTACAACGACCTGCTGGCCATGGGCGCCTTGCGCGGCCTGCGGTCGGCCGGCGTCCGCGTCCCCGACGACGTGGCCGTGATCGGCATCGACGGCATCGAGGAGGGCGAGTTCTCCACCCCGAGCCTGAGCACGGTCGTCCCCGACAAGCAGCAGATCGCGACGCTGGCCGTGGAAAGCCTGGTCGCCCTCATCGAGGGCGGAACCCCACCGGCCCCGGCCGAGGTGCGGGCCGCCCACACCCTGCTGCCCCGCGAGAGCACGCTCGGCGCGATTTGACTGATGCCCGTCAATTGTTAAGGCTGCTGCATGTAATTTGCCCTCTCCCCCAGGAGGCATCATCCCCATGCGCAGATCCCGATTTTTCATCGCGGCGACCGCCCTCGTGGTGGCGCTGGGCGCCGGCCTCGCGGTCAGCTCCCGCAGTGACACGGCCGAGGCGGCCGTCGTCTGGAACGAGGACTTCAACGGCCCGGCCGGCAGCGGCGTCGACACGTCGAAGTGGAACTTCGACACCGGCGGCCACGGCTGGGGCAACCAGGAGCTGCAGTACTACACCAGCGGCACCGGCAACGTCGCCATGAACGGCCAGGGCCAGCTGGTCATCACCGCCCGCAAGGGCAGCGGCGGGCACAACGACTGCTGGAACGGCACCTGCCAGTTCACCTCCGGCCGCATCCAGACCGCCGGCAAGTTCACCCAGCAGTACGGGCACATCGAGGCCCGCATCCAGGTGCCGGCCGGTTCCGGCCTCTGGCCCGCCTTCTGGATGCTCGGCGGCGGCAACTGGCCGGCCGACGGCGAGATCGACATCATGGAGGTCGTCGGCCGCGAGCCCAACCAGCTCTTCGGCACGCTGCACGGCCCCGGCTACTCGGGCGGCAACTCCTTCGGCGGTATCACGACCGCGAGCACCCCGTGGCACCAGGCCTTCCACACGTACGCAGTGGACTGGTCGCCCAATCTGGTCGTCTGGACCGTGGACGGCCGCGAGTTCTTCCGCGCCACCCCCGACTCGCTGCGCGCCGCCAAGGGCAACGTCAACTGGGTCTTCAACCACGGGTTCTTCATCATCCTCAACCTGGCCATCGGCGGGAACTTCGGCCAGGGCAACCCGGCCGGCCTGCCTGCCGAGAGCAAGATGCTGATCGACTACGTGCACGTCAGCACCTCCACCACGACACCGCCGCCGAGCGGTGGCGGCAATGCGCTCAAGTCCAGCCTGAGCGGCCGGTGCATCGACATCCCCGGCGCGAACCCGGTCGACGGCGCCCGCCTGCAGACCTACGACTGCAACGGCAGCGCGGCCCAGCAGTGGACAGCCAACGGCGACGGCACGATGCGCGCGATGGGCAAATGCATGGACCCGGCGGGCGGCGCCCTGACCAACGGCACGCCGATCCAGCTGGTCACCTGCAACAGCAACCCGGTGCAGCGTTTCACCCTGTCGGCCGCGGGCGACCTGGTGAACGTGTCGGCCAACAAGTGCGTAGACGTCAAGGACCGCAACACCGCGAACGGCGCGCAGCTCCAGCTGTGGGACTGTTCGGGCCAGCCCAACCAGAAGTGGTCCCGGGCCTGACCCCCTGACCCTCTCCGGGTGGCCGGCAACCCCGGTCACCCGGACGCGGCGGGCCGGAGGCACATGTTCGCCTAAAAGGTACAAGTGCCGCACCATGGCGTCGTGTCCAAGGTGACGATTCGACGCCTGAGGGTTTCGCTGTACTGGCTCGCGTGCGCGGCCCTCCTCTTCGCGCTGGGCCGCGTGGCCGCCCAGCACGGTCTGGGATGGGCCGACCAGGCGGCCAGCGTCTGCTCCCTGATCGTCGCCCTGGTGACCCTCGCCATGACGTTCGCTCAGATGCTGTGGTCACGGGGCACCGGGTCGACGCCGGCCGAGATCGGCGAAACGCAGGCGCTGGAGGAGCTCGCGGTGACCCTGCGCCGGCAGTGGGCCGACGAGGAACGGCTGCGCCGGATCCACGATCCCCGGCCCCTGCCGGTCAGCTGGGACGTGATCGACGCCCCGGCCGACCTCACGGGCAGCTTCACCGAGGTCGGCACCGTCTTCGCACGGATACCCACCCGGCGGCTGATCATCCTGGGTCAGGCCGGTGCGGGCAAGAGTGTGCTGGTCACGCGTCTTGCCCGAGATCTTCTGGCCCGCCGCGCGCCGGGTGATCCCGTCCCGGTGATCCTGCCGATGGCGACCTGGAAGGAGCGGACGACGGTCGAGGAGTGGCTGACCGACCAGCTGATCCGCAGGCATCCCGGCCTCGGCGCCGAGGTGAACCTGTCGAGCGGCGGACAGACGTCGCTGGCCGTCACCCTGCTGACCAACGGCCGCGTCCTGCCCATCCTCGACGGCTTCGACGAGCTGCCGGCCGACGTGCGGCGACGCGCGCTCGAGGCCGTCAACTCCTACGGTTCCGACCAGCCCCTGGTGCTGACCAGCCGCCCGGACGAGTTCACCGAGGCGGTGGCCGCCGCGGGCCGGTCGATTTCGGGGGCCGCCCGGGTGGAACTGCGGTCGCTGCACCTACCCGATGTGTACGCCTACCTCAATGAGGCGGCGCATCCCGCGCGGTGGCGTCCGGTCGTCAACCGCCTGCAGTGGGAGCCGGCCGGTCGGCTGGCCGACGCCATGACCAACCCGCTCTTTCTGTGGCTCGCCCGCACGATCCACGAGGCACCGGGAGTGGATCCGGCCCGGCTGGTCCGGATGGACGACGAGGGCGTGGACCTGGAGGGCTACCTGCTGGACGCGTTCGTACCCACGGTCTACGGCACGGATGCGGGACGGGCCCAACGCCGGCTCGCCTTCCTGGCCGCCCACGTCGAACACACCCGCACGACCGAACTCGCCTGGTGGCGGTTGCCCCGCGCGTTGAACGGCTGGTACGGGGTCTCGTCGGGCCTTCGGGCCGCGTTGCGGGGCGCGGCCGTCGCGGCGTTCCTGATCTGGCTGCTCTCCCACGGAGGATTCTGGCAGCAAGGCCGGTATGTCGAGCCGGCCGAGGAGACAAGCTTCCCCGCCACCCTGTACGAGGGTCCCGTCGGTGCGCCCCTGGCCCCGCTGATGAAGAGATTCTTCGACTGGGACACCGGGTTTCACCGATGGATCGGCTCCATCGCCGACCATCTCCTGCCCTTCCTGTCGACCGTGACGATCGCCGGCGCGGTGGTGCTGTTCGCGCTGTTCGCCGCCGTCTCGGCAGCGGTTCAGGGACCGGGTGGCATCGGGGAGCAACCACCGAAGGAGATCCGCCAGTGGTCACCGCGGCACCTCCCGGCCGCGCTCGGGGATCTTCTGGGCCTGCTGTTCATGGTCGCCCTTCTCGCGGGCCTGGCCTGGCTGGTGGCGGGCCCCTCGACGCGGGCGACCTACCGGACGACGCTCGTTGCGCTGACGTCGGTGCCGCTGTGGATCTGGACGCTGATGGCACTCGCCCTGATCACCATGGGGGCGTGGCCGGAGATCAAGCCGGTCGACGTGACCCGCACCGCCGACCCGCCGGAAGCTCTGCGTCTGGACCGGCGAGCCTTCCTGACCACCAGATTGATCCTGACCGTCCAGCTGACGATTCTCGTATGGGCCCTGTGCGGCCCGGCGGTGACCGGATTCTTCCTGGCCTACGCGGCCGGCAGCCTGGCGCTGCGAAGCCTGGCCGGCTCTCCGTCTGTGCTCGACCCGGGTGAGGCGAGCCAGGTCTATGCCGACGCGCGGTTCTGGCTCGCCGCGTCGGGACGCCTGCCGTGGCGCACGATGGCCTTTCTGTCCGACGCCCATCGACGCGGCGTGCTCCGCCAGAACGGCAGCATCTACCAGTTCCGGCATCTGAGCCTTCAGGAGACGCTGGCGGCCAAACACTCCGGACAGCGCGATAACCGGTCGCGGGCACGGGCGGGGGCTCGCTAGCGTTCGCGGCATGGGTGGGAGAGCGACACGGCACCGGGACATGACGTCGCCCCACTCGCTTTACTCTCTGGCTGTTCATCCGATCCATGTGGTCTGCCCGCGGTGTGCCGCGCACGCGCGGGTGGTGGGGGTTCCGGGTGATGAGCAGCCCTCGACGACCCGGGGGCGGCGGCTTGTCTGTTCGCATTGCGGGCATGCCGCGAACTGGGCGCCGCGCCACCGGTCGAGCTGGTGGGGTGCGGCCGTCGACCCGTTCTTTCAGCAGCCGCTGTGGGCCTCGGCGACCGTTCGCGGGCACCGGCTGTGGGTCTACAACCGGGAGCATCTGACGGTGCTGACCGAGTTCGTGGCGGCCGATCTGCGCGAGCGCGGCCCGTACGGGGGCTGCTGGATGTCGATGATCGAGACGCTGCCGGCCTGGATGAAGTCGGCCCGCAACCGCGACGACGTGCTGGCCACGCTCGCCCGGCTGGAGGCCCGGCTCGACGACCAGGGGCGGCCCTCGTCGCGGCCGCGCCGCCCGGCCCGCAGCGTCGACCTGCGCCGTCTCGGAGCGCACGAACACCGTTACCAGAGCTGAGGCGTAACACGTCTGGCACACGGCCTTGACGTTGACGGAGGCCGATGTTTGACTCTGAGCATTCTTGCTCGTTCGGCTCGCGGGAGCGTGCGATGGTGATTGGTCGGACACGAGTAGCCGTCGCGATTCTGAGCCTGCTCGGGAGCCTGCTGGCGCCGGGAGCTCCGGCGGGAGCGGCCGGGAAGACGACCCAGTTCCTCGACCACCGCGCGCTTCTCGGCGGCACGACGCCGGAACCGGACTGGTACGAGGCGAACATCCCCTTCGTCGATCTGCCCGACGACGAGATCGAGAAGACCTACTACTACCGGTGGCGCACCTTCAAGGAGGCGCTGAAATACACGGGACCCAAGGACGGCTGGATCGTCTCCGAATTCCTCGGGCCGGTGGGCTATTCGGCGCCGTTCGGTGGGATCGACGCCGCGGCGGGACACCACATCTATGAGGGACGGTGGCTGCGGGACCGCCGCTATCTCGACGACTACCTCGACTACTGGCTCACCGGATCGGGGTCGGAAGCCAAGCCGGCCACCGAGAATCTGAACAAGAACACGACCGACTGGGCCCACCAGTATTCGTTCTGGGCGGTCGACGCGGCGGTCGCGCGGGCCGAGGTCACCGGCGACTGGAAATTCCTGATCGACCGCATGCCGGCGCTCGAACGGCAGTACCAGGGCTGGAAGAAGACGAACTTCGACGCCACCCGCGGGGTCTACTGGCAGACGCCGGTCTGGGACGCAATGGAATTCACCGCCAGCTCCTATCAGAGCGACGACCCCTACCACGGTGGCGACGGATACCGGCCGACCCTCAACGCTTATCAGTACGGCGATGCCCGCGCCCTGGCGCTGTTGAAGCGCCGGACCGGTGATGTCGCGGCGGCCCGGCGCTACGAGAACGAGGCGGCGCAACTGAAAGCGGCCACCGACCGGGTGATGTGGGACGGCTCGTTCTACAAGCACGTCATGAAGGGGCAGGACACCCGGATCGCCGACCGCGAGCAGATCGGGTTCATCCCGTGGTACTTCAACATGCCGTCGGCGTCGAAATCCGTTGCCTGGGCCCAGTTGACGGATCCGCAGGGCTTCGCCGCGCCGTACGGGCCGACGACCACCGAACGCCGCAGCCGCTGGTTCATGCACGAGGCGCTGAACGGCTGCTGCCGCTGGGACGGGCCGAGCTGGCCGTTCGCCACCAGCCAGACCCTGACCGCGCTGGCCAACCAGCTGCTCGACTATCCGGCTCAGTCCTACGTGGACAAGAACGACTACACGGCGATCCTGCGCGGCTACGCGTTGACCCAGCGGAAGAACGGCCAGCCGTACGTGGCCGAGGCGCACCACCCGGACGAGGACCGCTGGATCTACGACGGCGCCGGCCACTCCGAGGACTACAACCACTCGACCTTCACCGATCTGGTGCTGTCGGGGCTGCTCGGCATCCGGCCGCAGTCCGACGACACCGTACGGATCGCCCCGCTCGTGCCGTCGACGTGGAACCACTTCGCGGTCGAGAACGTGCCCTACCACGGCCGCAACCTGACGATCCTGTGGGACCGCGACGGCAGCGTCTACGGCAAGGGCGCCGGGCTGCGGGTCTGGGTCGACGGCGTGCAGCGGCTGTCGCGGGCCACGCTCGGGGACGTGCGGCTGAACGTGGGGCCGGCTAAGAAAATCGAGCTGCCTGAGCTCGTGGACGACGCGGCCAACGTACGGGAAAGCGGGTATCCCCTCGCCTCGGCGTCCTACACGTGGCGGGGTGACAGCGCCGCCAACGCGATCGACGGGCAGAACTTCCACCTCGACGTGCCGTCGACCCGCTGGACCACGTGGCAGTCGCCGAACGCGTCGGACTGGCTGGCGGTCGATCTCGGTGCGCCCACGGCGGTTTCCGACGTACGGGTGGACTTCTACGACGACGGCGGCGGAGTTCGCACCCCGGACGCCTACGCCCTGCAGTACCAGGATTCCGCCGGCGCCTGGATCGACGTGCCCGGCCAGCAGCGCACGCCCGCGACGCCGGTGGGCCGGGCGATCAACCGGATCGTGGTCGACCCGCCGCTGACGACCGATCGCATCCGCATCGTGCCGACGCGCGACGGTGGCGGTGCGGTCGGCATCACCGCCCTGCAGGTATGGCGGCGGCCGGATCCCCGCCTGACGGCCTCGTTCACGGTCGGTTCGCTGGCCGTCGACGCCGGGACCACCACCACCGTCCGCACGCGCATCACGGCATCCAGGACCGCTTCCGACGTACGGGCATCGCTTGCTCTGCCTCGCGGGTGGACAGCAGTTTCCCGTACGCCCGCACGGGTCCCGATTCTGCGGGCCGGCGCGACGCTGACGACGACGTGGGACGTGACGATCCCGGCCACCGCCGACCCCTTGGCGGGCCTGCCGCTGCGGCTTCTCGCGCAGTCGGGCGCCGGAGCCGAGGGCGTGAGCGGGGCCGTGCTGCCGACGTCCTACCAGTTCGACCCCGCGAACTATCCGACGACGGTCTGGGACGACGATTTCTCCACGGATCGCCTGACGCAGTACCGGATCGACCACCCCGCGGCCGAGCCCTCGCCCGCGCTGGCCGTGGCCGACGGAACGCTGACCGCCTCGGCCGGCTCGCGCTCGTTCGCCGTGCTGGCCGCGCCGGTCGAGGCCTCGGCCGCCGGCACCGCGGTCATCGTCGAGCCGTCGAAGTTCGCCGGATCCTCCCCCGAGGACAGCCTGTTCCTGGGCCTCTCCGCGGGCGACCCGACGAACTCGCTGGCCTGGTACAACAACCACTTCGGGACGTCGGGGGCGGACATCCGGGCCGACGGCGCGTCCCAGCCCGACGGCGGCTGCTGCGCGACCGTGAAGTGGCAGGCCGGCGACCGGTTCGCCGTCGTGGCCCGCTCGGGAACGCTCACCACCTGGCACGAACGCGACGGCGCCTGGAGCCTGATCCACACCGCGCCGATCGCCTCGGTGGCCGGCTCCCCCGCGTTCGGCCTGCGCCTCGACGCCGGCTCGATCGCGCTGAACCGGGTCACCGTGCACACCCGTTAAGCTTCCGCTGGGGGCGCCGCATGATTGAACTGTCGTCGGAGGAGCCACAACCGCCGCGTCGCGAGGCGTCGCTGACGCGGCGTCACCTGCTGCTGGGAGCGGCCTGCGGGCTGGTCGGCGGGTCGGCCGGCGCGTGGGCGATCACCCGATTCGCCACCCCGGGACGGGCTGCGGCCCGGCCGCACGACATTCACCGCCAAATACCGCGTGGAGGGTGGTTCCCCGGTGCCGGTGATGTTCAGCGAGCGCACCTTGGTCGTCACGCCGGTCGGCTAACTTGTTGACGCTTCTGAATCGCTGTGCGAGCCTCCGAATCGGGTCATCTCCGTCAACATTCCTGATCATTTCGGGAAGTCGTCATGAACGGTTCCGAAGCCGGCTCGCCGCTGCTGTTCGTGCTGCACTCCGCGCCGGACAGCGAATGGGTGGACGGCTTTCTGCGCCCCGGTCTGGGGCTGGCGCCGGGCGCGATGCTCACCACCGAGTCGTTCCGGCCGGGCGTGGCCACGGTGGAGGAGATCGCTCGCGCCGTACGGGAAACGCGGTTCACTGTCCTGATTCTGTCCGACGCGTTCCTGACAGATCAATGGGCCACCTTCGGCCGCACCCTGGCCACGCATTCCGGCGTGACCGATCCCCACCACGTCGTCCCGCTCATGCTCCATCCGTGCGAGCTGCCGATCGATCTCGATTTCCGGGAACGTCTCGACTGCACCGACCCCGACCGGTGGGACGCGGAAATCAAACGGCTGCGCGACCTGCTGGCGATCGACGAGCCCCCGGCGGAAAGGGTGCGCTGCCCCTATCCGGGAATGGTCGCGTTCGGGCCGGACGACGCGCATTTCTTCTACGGCCGCGACCGGGAGATCGACGACCTGGCCCGGCGGATGCGGCACCAGCGGTTCCTGCTGATCGCCGGCCCGTCCGGATCCGGCAAGTCGTCGCTGGTCTCGGCCGGACTGCTGCCCCGGCTGGAGAAGGACTGGGTGGTCCGCGCGATGCGGCCCGGCCCCCGCCCGTACGAAGCCCTGAAATCGGCCCTGGAGGGCGAGGCCCGGCACATGCTGCTCGTGGTGGACCCGCTCGAGGAGGCGTTCACCCAGGCCACGCCGGGCGAACGGGAACGGTTCCTGCGCGCGCTCAGCATTCTGCGCGACGCCCGGGAATGCGCGCTGATCCTGCTGATGCGGGCCACCAACTACGCCGACCTGATGACGAGCCCGCTGTGGCCGCTCGGCCCGGGCGAACGGGCCGAGATCGTGCCGCCGCGCGAGGAGGAACTGCGGCGGGCGATCGCGCAGCCGGCCCGCGACGTCGGCGTCCACCTCGAACCGGTGCTGATCGAGCGGCTGCTGCACGACGCGGCCGGTGAGCCCGGGGTGCTGCCGCTGCTGCAGGAGACGATGGTGCTGCTGTGGGAGCGCCGGTCCCGCCGCCTGCTGACGGCCCGCGCGTACGAGGCCCTGGGCACCGACGGCCGCAGCGGGCTGGCGACCGCCATGGCGACCCGGGCCGACGCCGCCCTGGCCGCCCTCTCCCCCGCCCGGCAGGCCATCGCCCGGCGCATCCTGCTGCGGCTGGTGCACCTGAGCGACGACCACGGCGACAGTCGCCGCCAGCAGCCGGTCGCCGCGTTGCGCACGGGTGAGGACGGCGAGGATTTCGAGCGGACGCTGCGTCACCTGGTCGACCAGCGGCTGGTGATCGTGGGCGAGGGCCGGACCGCTGACCTGGCCCACGAGCAGCTGATCCGGGGCTGGCCGACGCTGCGGGAGTGGGTCGGCCAGAACCGCTCGGACGAACTGGCCCGCCGCCGGATCAGCCGGGACGCCGGCGACTGGGCGGGCGCGGGCCGCGAGCGGGGTTCGCTCTATCGCGGGCGCCGCCTGGCCGCGGCCCTGGAATGGCGGCGTCGCTACCCGCACGAGCTGGGCGACCACGAGCGGCGTTTCCTGCGGGCGAGCCGATTTTCCCGTACGGCCAGAAGGTCGGCTCTGGCCCTGGTGGTGCTCGCGTTCCTGGCCGGAACGGCCTGGCTGGCCGTTCCCCCGGTGCAGGAATGGCGCTGGCGCGACCAGGCCCGGCGGCTCGGCCCGACGGTGCTGCTGCCGGGCGGGGTGGCGCTGGTCGGGCCGCGGCCGTCCCCGGTCACGCTGCCGCCGCTGCGTTTCGACGTCCACGAGGTGACCAACGCCCAGTTCCGGTTGTGCGTCCGCGCCCGCCACTGCCTCGAACCGGTCCAGCCGTTCAGCGAAACCCTGTACTACGGCGGGGATCCCGAGCAGCCGGTCGTCTACGTCAACGCCTACCAGGCGGCCGGTTACTGCGCGTGGGTGGGCCGCCGGCTGCCCACGGAGAACGAGTGGGAACGGGCCGCCCGCGGGACGACAGGACGGCCGTACCCGTGGGGCGATGCCGAACCCGACTCCCGCCGGGTCGCCGCCGCGTTCGGCGAGTCGGACGCGCCCGCCCTCGACCCGGTGGACGACCGGCGCTACGCGGCCGGCGACACCCCCGAGGGGCTGATCCACATGGCCGGGAACGTGCAGGAGTGGGTGCGTACGGAGGTTCAGGACGACGAGAGCCTCGAGAGCGGCGCCACCGACCAGTGGCGGCGGCTGGGCACCTGGAACGGGCACGACCGGGTCAGCGTGCTCGCGGTCAAGGGCGGCGGCCGGCTCGACGAACCGATGCCGATGTTCCGGGCCAACGGCGCCGACGCGTCCGACCTCGACCCGCAGACCGGCTTCCGATGTGTCTCGACCGAGAGGTGAGGTGGGTACCGATGACCGATGAAACCCGCGACGTGCTCGACGATCTCCTGCAGATGCGCCCGGTCGTCTTCGACCCGCCGGTGACCGAGGAGGGCCGCATCGTCTCGCGCGCCCAGCACCACCTGGAGAGCCAGGGCCGGCAGTACACGCTGCACATCGAGGTGAGCGAACCCGGCACGATCGGCGTGGCCGACCACCAGTCGTCGGTCCAGGACATCGAGGCCGGCTTCCTGATCGTGCACCTGCCCGACCGGGTCGAGGCCGAGGACCGGGACGCCGAGGCGGACGAGTCCGAGGGCGAGGAGGGCCTGACCTTCCGGATCGGCCCGCTCGACTCCGCGGCCGCCCTCGGGGATGCCGACGTGCTGTTCGGGGTGCGGAGCACGGTCCGGTTCAACCGGTACGACACCTGGGTCTCCCGCAGCGGCGGACCGGCACGCGGGCAGATCCGGGTCACCCAGGGGGTCGCCCGTCTGCGCTCGGGCAGCCGGTCCAACCGCCGCGCGGCCGGGCAGAACGCGAGCGCCGCCTTCGTCGCCGCCACCCTGCGGGTCCAGGGCGAGTCGCGGCCCTCGGCCACGTACGAGTTCATCGGCAACTTCCGGGAGCAGTAGGCGGTGACGGAATCGCGGGCCCTGGTGATCGGGGTCGCCGGCTACCAACGGTTCCCCGCACTCCCGGCGGCCGTCCGCAACGACGTGCGCGACGTCCGGGACGCGATCGTCGACGGCGGGTACGCGCCCTCGGAGGTGACGCTGCTGGTCGACGAGGAGGCGACCCGCGGTTCGATCCTGGCCGCCCTCGACCACATGGCGGCCGGCCCGGCGCTGATCTACTTCTCCGGCCACGGCGCCGCCGACCACCTGCTGCTGGCCGGCTCCGACCCTCGCCGCCTGTCCCGCACGGCGATCGCGGCCGACGAGTTCGCCACCGCGGTGCGGTCGATCCCCGCCACCAACGTGCTCGTTGTCCTCGACTGCTGCCACGCCGGCGCAATCGGCCGTCTCCCCGCTGCCTTCTACACGCGGCTCGCCTCCGGCCGGGCCGTCATGGCGTCGTCCCGGGCCGACGAGCTCTCCCACGTGCTGCCCGGCCGCCCCAACAGCCTCTTCACCGAACACCTGCTGGCCGGCCTGCGCGGCGCCGCCCCCAGCGACGACGGCCAGATCCGCATCTTCGACCTGTTCGAGTACGTGCAGCCCCGCGTCACCCGCGACCATCCCGGCCAGCACCCGGTCTTCGAGGCCAGGCTGGAGGAGAACTTCCCGGTGGCCCGCCCCACGGCCGCAACCGCCGCCCCGCGCGACGACGAGGGCTTCCGCTACGACGCGTACGTCAGCTACGCCGACCGCACCCCCGACGCCGGTTGGGTGTGGGAGGTGCTGGTGCCGCGCTTGGAACGGGCGGGCTTGCGCGTGGCCGTCTCCGGCGACTCGGGCGACCCCGGTGTCCCCCACATCGTGAACGCGGAACGCGGGATCCGTACGGCCAAGCGAACTTTGCTGGTGCTGTCGCGCGCCTACCTGACCGACCACGAGGCCGACTTCGAAAACGTCCTGGCGCAGTCGCTGGGCGTCCAGGAGGGTTCCTACCGCCTCCTGCCGGTGCTCATAGAGCCCATCGACAACGTCCCGGTCCGCCTCGACCAGCTGACCACCCTCAACCTCGCCGACCCGTCACGGGCCCCACGAGACTTCGACCGCCTGGTGCAGGCGTTACGCTCCCCCCTTCCCCGCCGCACCTGAGCTCGACCCGGAGGGCCGGCCACGCCGGAACGAGAAGCGGCAAAGTCCGGTGCTCCCGCCCAGGATCAGGGCGCTCCCGTCGAGGGTCCATACGCAGGTGTTGATCCGCTGTTCGAGGCGCATGACCGCAACCGTCCGCCGTTCCCCCAGATCCCAGATCCGGATCGACATGTCCTCGCCGGCCGAGGCCAGCCAGGCGCCATCCGGACTGACCGCCACGGCCGTGAGGGCACCTGTGTGGCCGGCGAGTTCGGCCCGTCGGCGACCGTTGAGCACACTGAGAACTCGAATGCTTCCGGACGGGCCGGCCACCAGCAGACGCCCTCCATCTGGGGTAAGAGCCATCCTGATGATCGCCGCCGAGCTCGTGAACCGGGCCAGTCTGTTCCTGGTGAACGGATTCCAGATCTCGACAACCGATCGTGCTCTACGGTGCCGCCGCGGTTGGATCCAGTAACTTGCCAAGGCGATCCGCCTGCTGTCCGGTGACATCGCGACCGCGACGATCCGCTCGGCGCCGACTTTCATGGTGCCGAACGGACGCCCACTACTCGGCTCTCGGAGGCGCACACGACCGGATTCGCCGGAGACATAACAAGCGCCGTCGCCACCGATCGCCCAGACCTTTCCTTCCGGCACGGCAGTTCTCGTGCTCGCAGAGGCGGAGTGGTCCCAGGTCACAACCACATCATCGTTCGCGGCGACGATCCGCTCTCCATCCCACGCGATCGCCTCGATCGGGCGACCAGGCCGAAGGGACAGGCCCAAGGCAGCCCGGACCCTTCCGCTGACCGGATCGACGATTCCCACCCGGTCAGCCGTATCCGCGACGGCCAGAGACGACCCGTCGGACGACAACGCCAGCGCGGTGATGGACGGTCTGACCGGTCTCGCCGACTCGGATGCGTCTCGAGGAGTGGTGTCCCAGATCCGGATCGTCCGGTCGCGGCCGGCGGAGGCAATCCAGCCGCCGTTCGACGCGACCGCCAGAGCCGTAATCCGTTCGCTGTGCCCGGTGAGCGTAAGGCGTTCCGAGCCATCGCGGGCATCTAGCAAGCGAGTGGTCCGATCCGTGCCCGCAACCGCGAACCAGGTGGCGCCTGTCGGCAGAGCGGCTAGCGTGGTCTCCCCGATATGGTCGGTCACCACCCCGGAGTTGCCGTCGCGACCGAGGTCCCAGCGGTGTATCCGGTCACCACAGGCGTAGAGAAGCCATCGGCTGTCGGGCGCGATCCTCAGCCAGATCGGCGCCGAGGATACCTCCAGCATGGCAAGTTGGCGGCCTGTCCTGATGTTGCGGATGCGGATGGTGTGGTCGTCGGCGACAGCGAGCCAGCGATCATTCGGTGCTATCGCCAAGACCCGGATCCAACCGCCACCCGGATTAGGACACATCCCCCGCTTCCCACTACCCAGGTTCCAGGTAAGGATGTCATGGTCGCGGGACGCCACCACCCACGCGCTGCTGGGCGAGACAGCGAGATTTCTCGTCCAGCCGTCCGGAAGCGCATGACTCCGGACTCTGCGCCCGCCGTGCGGGTCCCAGACCTGGAAGGTGCCATCCGGGCCGATGACGGCGAGCCGGCCGCCGTCCGGTGAGATCACCACAGTGCCGGACGAGAGGAGAGGAACGTTGCGTGGTTTTCGGAAAGACTTCGCCGGCAACATCGAGAAACAGCGGCGCACCTTCCACGTTGAGGTGTCCCAGACGCGCAGCGTGTGGTCCTCCCCCACCGACGCGAGCCAACTACCGTCGGGCGCAATGGCTAGGCCGCTTACGGCTCCGGTATGACCGATGAGGGTTCGCAGGAGCGCGGTTGCCGGCAGGTCGGGAAGTGGCCAGTCGGTCACCATTCCCGGCACCCGGCGCCGCGTCGCCGCTGCTCGCGCTTGCGCGCCCCACACCGGGTGGTGCGCCATCCGGCTGTAGAAGATGTCCAGGCCTGACCACTCCGGTTCGGTGGGGCCCAGCAGATGTGCCGTTCGTTCCAGGAGACGCCGAAAGTCACCGGCCCGCTGCGAGTTGATCAATCCAAGATCCGCGAGGGGTGTCAGCGGACCGGACATCCCCATCCGGGCCTCGACCCAGGAGAAGGCACAGGCTGTGGCCTCGGCATCCGTATCTCTCCCCGCAGCCAGCAGATGCTCGATCAGGTGGTCCCAGAGATAGCCGAGCGACACCGGCATCCGCCACCACGCCACGGCCCCGGCCGGTGTGAACGGCAGTTCGGCGGCGGCCGCGTCGAGCAGGGCGCCGTGCAGATCGCGCACTCGATCGGCGCCCAATTCCGCCAGCAGGTAGTCGCGCACCACGTCGTGCATCTCCAGGGTGCCGCCCTCGGCGGTTGCCTCGAGCGTTACCAGGGCGAGGTCGGCGAGACGCACGCACAGCACGGTCGTTTCCGCTTCGCCGAGTTTCCAGAGCGCGGCCACCAGCCGTACGGGAATGGTCTCGTCCTCGGAGAAAACGGCCAGCTCAGCGAATAGCCGTCGATCGAGAGGATCGAGCAGTCCGATTCCGGCCTCGAGCGTGGAGGCGACAGCGGCCGCCCGCTGCTCCGGGTCGTCGAGATCCAGTTTGCGGACAGCTATTCCGCTGAGCCGATCTACACCCAGCGCGCCCTCGCGGCGCAACTGGGCCAGCAGACCAGCAGCGACCGCACCGAGGTCGGACTGAAAACGTAACTGATTGATGAGGATCTTGTTGGTCAGGCGCAAGAGGAGCGGCCAGCGGCCGGTTTCGATCAGCAGTCCGTCAATCAGCACGGGGTTGACCAGAGGCAGTCCTGCGGTCAACACCCGTCGCGCCTGCGCATCGGACATCTGGTCGACGTGGACATGGACTCCCTCGGTCTCGACCAGAGTGGCGTTGCGGGTGGTGACGAGCCGCGCGCTGTGACCCGCGACGGGGAATGCGGCCAATTGATCGGGGAACCAGACGTCGTCGAGCACGAGGAGTCGTTTGGGGCCGTCCGCGAGCACTGCGGCCAGCTGTTCGGCGGCACGGCGGACATCGGTGAAAGGTTGGGCCTGTTCGGGGGCGAGCTGCCGGATAAGGTCGTTGACCTTTTCGACCAGCGCTCCGCGCCTGGCCGCCCGGCCGAGCGTCACCCAGTGCACCCGGCCCGCGAAACGGCGGTGGATCCGGGCGTCGGCGCGGACCAGCTGGGCCACCGTTGTCTTGCCGAATCCGCCCGCGCCGTGAAGTGCCGTCGTGATCCCGACTGTGCCGGGGCGCCGCAGCGCGTCGACGATCACGCCGACCTCGGCGGGCCGATCCTCCACCCAGGACGCCAGTCGTTGCCGTGCCGGTGTGGGCCCGGATTCGCGCCGACGTTGCGCCCCCATTCCCAGCAGAGTGACCCCGGCGACCAGGACGGTGGAAACCACCAGCCACCACAGGGCGTATTCGTCCATCGTCGGGAACCAGCCGGTTGGTGAACCTGTGGCCGCGTTGATCGATACGCCGGACAGCGCCGCCACGGCGGCGCCCATCCCCGCTATGGCAGGAGGCGATGACCATCGAGATGCCCGCCTGCCGCCCATAGCGGGACTCATGTAATCGCAGACCGCCCCCGAAGTCAGCACCCCGTTCGAGGCATCACCCTGAGGTGGTACTCCATCGGCGGGATCAGTCGAGGGGGAAGAAGGACTGGGCCCACGGTGGGCGAGCCGAAGGCTCTATCGACGAGACCCACTTGACCCACCAGAAGCCTCGACGACCGGGGGCCACGATGCGCGCCGGGTAGCCGTGGCCGTATGACAGTGGGGCTCCGGCCATGGCCGTCACCAGCCAGACGTTGTCGAGGGTGTCGGCGCCGAACCAGCGGGTGTAACCGGTGGCTGAGCGGACCTCCACCGAACGCCGGCCGGCCGTGGGGACGTTGGCCTCGGAGAGCAGCGTGCTCAGCCGTACGCCGGCCCAAGACTGGGTGCTGTACCAGCCGCTCGTGCAATCCAGCGTCGCGGTGAAGTGGTCGTGTGGGAGGGACCGCAACCTGGCCAGGTCGAAGGTGGCGGTGCCGACGCGCAGGGTCCATTTGGTGGGGTCTATGCGCTGGACGCCATCGTTGAACCAGGACGTGACCTCGGGCCCTGGCTTGGGTATGGAACCGGTGAAACGGCGCGAGGTTGCGGCCCACGTGTCCCAGACCGCGGTGGCCGTAGCGGCGCCCGCGCCGAGGATGGCCAGGCGCAGCAGGGCCCGGCGGTCGACGTCGGTGCGGCGGGGGCGTACGGCGTGGCCCAGGAAGTGGGCCAGCAGCGTCAGCACGGCGCCGACGGCCGCGCCGACGTGGATCTGCATCAGGGTCAGCGGGCCTACGAACTCGACGCGGCCGGTCGAGTGCAGCAGGCCGGAACCGATGGTGGTCAGCACGAACACCAGCAGCGTCAGGGACAGGGCCTTGGTCGGGCGCCGGCGGCGGGTGCGGCCCAGGCCCCGGCGGATCACCACGTATTTCCACGGGGCGAGCAGCAGGATGGCCAGGGCCGCGGCCGCGTGCAGCTGGATGAGGTCGAGCGGCCAGTTGACGCCGATCGTGTTGGCGGTGACGCCGGTGAGCACGCCGAGCATCAGCAGCAGGCCGAGCACGAGGTCGACCCGCCGCCCGGCCTGCCGGCTGCGCAGGCTTACCCGCATGGCCGAACGTTAGCGCGCCGGCGTCAATCGGATCGCGGCCCACGAGACCGCGGGCAGGCTGACGCGGACGGTTTCGCCGTCGAGTTCGATGGTCAAAGGCTGGGGAACGACCCGGTCGGGGGCCTCCTGGGTGTTGGTCGCGGTGAGGTCGGCGTCGGACAGCAGCCACGAATCGGCCGGCTGCCACGTGCCTGGAAAAGGGGCCAGGGAGAACGTCAGCTCGGTCGGCTCGTCCTGGCTCCGGTTGACGGCGAAAACGGTGAGGGAAGCGGAGTCATAGGTGGCTACCGCGTCCAGCACCGGCACTTCTCCGAAGCGCGTGGTCGCGTACGTGGGTGAGGCGATGTCGACGTCCAGCACCGATCCCTGGGCCAGGCGGGACGTCAGGGCGAAAGGGTGGAACGTCGTCTGGCGCCAGGCCGGTCCGGTGGATTCGGCGCGGATGGGGGCGATCACATTGACCAGTTGGGCCTGGCAGGCGGCGGTCACGCGGTCGCTGTGACGCAACAGCGAAATCAGCAGACTTCCGACCACCACGGCGTCGGCCACGTTGTAGCAGTCCTCGATCACCCGGGGCGCCACCTCCCATTCGGACGGGGTGGGGGCGGATTGAAAACGGGACAGGTACCAGACGTTCCATTCGTCAAGGGAGATTTTGATGCGCTTGGCCGATTTGAGGCGGGCGCCCACGCTGTCGGCGGTCGCGATCACGCTGTCGACGAAATGGTCCATGTCGACCGCGGACGCCAGGAACGACGCCATGTCGCCGTCGACCGGCTCGTAATAGGCGTGGGCCGAGATGTAGTCGACGGTGTCGTAGGCCAGTTCCAGAACGGTCGACTCCCAATGGCCGAAGGTGGGCATCGACGAGCTGGAACTGCCGCACGCGATCAGCTCCAGCGACGGTTCGGCCGAGCGCAGAGCGCGGGCGGTCTCGGCGGCCAGTCGCCCGTATTCGTGGGCGGTCTTGTGGCCGGTCTGCCACGGGCCGTCCATCTCGTTGCCGAGGCAGAACATGCTTATCCCGTACGGCTTCCGGCCGCGCCGGTCGGCGAGGAACGTGCCCTCGGGCTGATTCAGATACTCGTGCACGTCCAGGGCTTCGGACACACCCCGGGTGCCGAGGTTGAGGGCGTACATGACCTCGACCCCGGCCTTGTCGGCCCAGCGCATGAATTCGTCGACGCCGACCTCGTTGGTCTCGAGGCTGTGCCACGCCAGATCGCGTCGCACCGGGCGGTCGGCGACGGGTCCGATGCCGTCCTCCCAGCGGTATCCGGAGACAAAATTGCCCCCGGGATACCGGACCAGCGACACCCCCATTTCCCGTACGAGGGAAAGCACGTCCTGCCGGAAGCCGTCCGCGTCGGCCGTCGGGTGGGAGGGTTCGTAGATGCCGCCGTAGACACAGCGCCCCATGTGTTCGACGAATGAGCCGAACGTACGGCGGGAAACCGGCGCCACCGTGCGCGCGGGATCGAGGGTGAGGGATGCGGACCGGGTCATTTGAGGCTCCCCACGGCCAGGCCGCCCTGCCAGTATTTCTGGAGGGTCAGGAAGGCGACGATCAACGGGACGATCGAGACGAGGGAACCGACGATGATGAGGTTCCAGAGGGACTGGCCGCCGGCGTTGTTCGAGCTGGCCAGCTGGGTCCACAGGCCGATGCCGACGGGCAGCGGGAACAGTTTCGAGCTCGACAGCATGGTCAGCGGCAGGAAGTAGTTGTTCCAGGTGGTGACGATCGACAACAGCAGCACGGTGATCACGCCGGGCCGCATCAGGGGCAGGGCGACCCGGACGAAGGTGCGCAGTTCCCCGGCGCCGTCGATGCGGGCGGCGTCGAGCAGTTCGTCGGGCACCGAGGCCGCCGCGTAGACACGCATCAGATAGACCGCGAACGGGCTGAGCAGCGACGGCAGAATCACCGCCCAGATCGTGTCGATCAGCCCGACGTTCGACATCAGCACGAACGTCGGGATCACCAGCGCCGTCAACGGCACCATCACCGATCCGAGCACGAGCGCGAAGACCGGATTGCGGCCACGGAACGTGTATTTCGCGAACCCGTATCCGGCCAGCACCGAGATGACGGTGCAACCGATGCCGCCGGCGAGCGCGTAGAGAACCGAGTTGCCGAGCCATCGTACGAACTCGCCGTTGTTGAAGGTGAACAGGTCGCGCAGGTTGCCGACCAGGTGGAAACCGTTGAACCACAACGCCCCGGACCCGGAGAACAGGCCCTCGGCGTTCTTGGTGCTGGCGACCAGAAGCCACCAGACCGGGACGAGGAAATAGCCGCAGAGGGCGAGGAGAAGGAGCTTGGCCCCTACGTGACGGGGTCTCATGTGAACAGACTCCCCCGCTTGCGGGTGGCGACCATGAAGATGGCGACGACCAGGAAGACCACAAACCCGAGCGAGAACGAGATGGCCGAGGCGTAGTTGAACTGGGCGTAGCGGAACGCGAGGTAGTAGGCGTAGATGTTGGGCGTGAAGTCGGGCGTCACCGAGCCGTTCGCGATCGGGCCGAGAATCTGCGGCTCGGTGAAGAACTGCAGGGTGCCGATCAGCGAGAAGATGAGGATCAGGACGAGCGCCGACGACACCATCGGCACCTTGATGCGGAACGCGATCTGCCGCGCGCTCGCCCCGTCGATCCGGGCCGCCTCATAGATCGACGAGTCGATGCCCCGAAGCGCGGCATAGATGATGATCATGTAGTAGCCGGACCATTGCCACGTCACCACGTTGAGCAGGCCGTAGAAGATGTTGCCCTGGCTCAGGAGGAACGGCGCCCGGACGTCGAACGCGGTGGCGATCTGCTCGATCGGGCCGAAACTCGGACTGTAGAGAAAGCCCCACATGAGGGCGCCGAGAACGACCGGGATCGCGTACGGAAGGAAGATGACCAGCCGGCTGAAGCGCGCGAGCCGGCCGGTCACCTCGTCGAGCACCAGGGCGGCGACGAGCGCCACCACGATCTGGAGCGGAATCACGACCGCGCTGAACTTCAGCACGAACCACAGGCCCTTGCGGAACGACGGATCGCCGAACGCGCGGGTGTAGTTGTCGAACCCGGCGAACGTGGTGCCGGTCGCCAGTCCTTTCGTGTAGAGGCTCAGATATCCCGCGTAGAGCAGCGGCGCCAGCAGGAACGCGACGAAGACGATCAGGAAGGGGAGGATGAAGAGCCAGCCGGTCTTTTTATGGCGGCGTTTTGTCCGAACCGCAGAAACAACCGGCGGCGCCTCGAGCGTGACGGCCATCGTCATTTCACCGTGAAACCCTGCGACTTCGCGTACTCGACGATCTGGTTGTGCAGGTCGGTCGCGGCCTGCGCGCCGGACGTCTTGCCGCCGAGAATCTTCACGATCTGGGCCTGCAGCTGGGCGTAGTAGAAGACCGTGAACGGGCTGTAGACCGCGCCCTTGTAGGCGTTCTCGGCCGGGATGTAGATGTCCTTGTTGGCCGTCTGCCCGTTGAAGAAGTCGACCTTGGCGTTGACGAACTCGTCGGACGTCAGCACGCCCTGGTTGAGCGGGAAGATCGTCTGCGTCTTCCAGCCGTCGGTGAGCGAGGCCTCGTCGGCGTAGATCCCCATCGCGACCTTGGCCGCCAGGGCCTTGTCGGCGGCCTGCGAGGTGACCGCGAACGCGGAACCGCCCCAGTTGACCGAGACCGGGTTGGCCGGATCCCACTGCGGCAGCGGCGCCACCGCGAACTTGCCCTTGTCCTTGCCGGCGCCCACCCCGGAGCCGGTGAGATAGCCGGGCGCCCACGCCGCCGAGACGTACGTGGCGTACTTGCCGCCGACCATGCCCGCGATGTAGTCGGTGGTGAACTGGTCCTCCTTGCCGACCAGCCCCTTGGCGGCCAGCTCGCCCCAGTAGGTCAGCACGTCCTTGGTGGCCTGGTCGTCCAGCTTGATCGTGATGTTCTGCTTGTCGGCCAGGTCGTAGACGAACGGCACCGCGCCCTTCTGGATCATCAGGGCGGTGGTCACGGCGGGCACGTTGCTGCCGAAGTCGCCGAACACCGGGCCACCGGCCGCCTTCACCTTCGCGGCCGACGCGGCGTACTCGTCCCAGGTCTTCGGGGGTTTGATCTGGTATTTGTCGAAGACGTCGGTGCGGTAGATGAGCGCCATCGGGCCGCCGTCGACCGGGATCGCGTAGACCGCGTCGCCCTGCGAGACGTCCTTCCACGCGCCCTCGCTGAAGTTCTTCTTCACGTCGTTGGCGCCGAACGGGGCCAGGTCGACCAGGGCGTCCTGGATCTCGAAGCCGACGAGCTGGTCGGCCTCGAGCATGATGACGTCAGGCGCGCCCTTCTTGGCCGAGATCGCGGTCTGGAACTTCTCGTACTCGGGCTGGCCCTGCCCGGCGTTGGTCCAGCAGACCTGGACGTCGGTGTGCTGGTTGTTGAAGTTGTCGACGACCTTGGCCATGTTCGGGTACCACGCCCAGACGAGCACCCGGGGCGCCTCTTCGTGGACGACCTTGTTCGTGCAGTTGGTGGGCTTGGCGGCCGTGTTGCCGCCACTGTCGTCGTCACTGCCGCAGGCGGCCGTCGTCAGCGCGACGGTCAGGCAGAGCAGCGTGACGGATACCTTGCGCATTCCTGGCCTCCGTGATCATCGCGCGTCGTTCCTAGGGCAGCGACCATCACCGAGCGTGAGATGGCTCGTGCCGCGACGCGCTATGGGTGGGATGCCGAGGAGGGTGAGGGGAGAGCACACTCGCCGGTTTCGAGAGTATTGAGAAGCGATTGCAGCGCTGCAAAGGACTATGCTCCGTCGCACGGGGTCCTGGCAAGGGATGGGGAGCAATCGATGCGGGAAACTACGCTGCGCGATGTCGCCGAGCTGGCGGGCGTCTCGCCACGTACGGTCTCGAACGTGGTCAACGGCTATGCCCGGGTCACCGACGCCACCCGCGAGAAGGTCGAACGCGCCATCGCCGAGCTCGGTTACCGGCCCAATGTGCTCGCCCGCAACCTGGCCAACGGCCGCTCCGGCCAGATCGTCGTGGTGGTGCCCTATCTGGACACCCCGTACTTCTCCGAGCTGCTGCAGGCGATCATCCCGGCGGCGCGCGAGGCCGGCTACAACGTGCTCGTCGACCAGACCGACGGCGACCGCGCGCACGAGTCCTCGCTGGTCGGGCGGGGGGCACGGCAGCTGCTGTTCGACGGCATGATCTTCAGTCCGCTCGGCCTCTCCCAAGACGATCTTTCCGTACGGGATCCCGCCCTGCCCCTGGTCGTGCTGGGTGAGCGGACGTCGGACGGCACCTTCGACCACGTGGGCATCGACGACGTGGCCGCCTCCACCGAGGCCGTCGCGCATCTGATCGAAATCGGACGGCGACGGATCGCGGCCATCGGCGACCAGCCCTACCCGACGGGCGAGGCGGCCCAATTGCGTACGAGGGGATTCCGCGCCGCCCACGCCGCGGCCGGCCTGACCGTGGACGAGTCGCTGATCATCGGGACCGCCCGCTTCAACCGGATCGACGGGGCGACCGCGATGGCGGCGCTGCTCGACCGGTCCGACCCGCCCGACGCCGTGTTCTGCTACAGCGACCTGGTCGCCTCGGGGGCCGTCCACACGCTGCTCGCGCACGGGCTGCGCGTGCCCGAGGACGTGGCGATCATCGGCTACGACGACATCGAGGACGGGCGGTACGGGCGGCCCACGATCAGCACGATCTCACCGGACAAGGGCGCGATCGCCCGGACCGCGGTCGAGCGCCTGGTCATGCGGATGGGCAGCGCGGAACCCCTCCCCGGGAAGGAAATCCGCGCCGCCCATCGGCTGATCCCGCGGCAGAGCACTATCGGATTTTGACCGCGCCGATCAGCAGCGGCCACATGACGGTGTGGTCGGGATGCTGCCGGATCGTGTCCTGCATCTCGGCTCCGAACGTCGCGCGCTGCTCCTCGGTGATCAGGCCCTGCTCCAGGGCGAGCGGCGCGATGCTGCCGTAGGTCGCGGCGAGCATGGGCGCAGTGTCGGCCACCGTCCCGAGTTTGCCGGCGATGTCGGTGATGTCGGGCCGGCCGATCCCGGCCTCGGCGAACATCGCGGGCAGCCGGGTGCCGATCCGGTAGTCACGACCGGCGGCCGAGTAGGCCCCGAGGAAGACCCGCCGCCACTCCTCGAGCGCGGGCAGCGGCGGGAACCCCTCGGCCGAGTCCATGTCGTAGTCCTGCACGACGAGCTTGCCGCCCGGAGCGACCCACCGCCACATGCGTCGCAGGGCGGCGACCGGGTCGTTCATGTGCAACAGGATCAGCCGGCCGTAGACGAGGTCGAAGCTCTCCGGCGGCACCGCGTCGTCGTCGGCCTCCAGGTCGGCCGCCACGAACGTTCCCCCGGCCGCGGCGGCCGCCTTCTCCCCCAGCTCCACGTCCAGATCAATTCCGGTCACCCGGCCACCCCGTTCGGCCATCAACTCCATCACCGCGCCGGTGCCGCAGCCCACGTCCAGACATCGGTCGCCCGGTGACAGCCCGGCCAGGTCGAGCAGCCGGCCGGTGGCCTGCTGCCAGATCGCGGCCTGCCGGCGCAACCGCTCGTGCTCCTCGGCCGTGCGGCCCATGACGTACCTGCTCATGCTGTCCCCCTCGACTGTCGGGCATGTGCCTTCAGGCTGGCCCGGGGCGCCGCGCGGGGTCATCGTGGAGCCTCTACCGAGATTTGGCGTACGCATGATCCGAACCCAGCCCGTGGGGCGGGAAGCCGAGCTGGCCGTGCTGGCCGGTGGGCTCGACGCGGCCGCCGGCGGTTCGGGACAGTTGCTGACGGTCTCCGGCGACGCCGGGATCGGCAAGTCCACCCTGGCCGCGGCGGTGGTCGCCCGCGCCCACGAGCGGGGCCTGACGGTGCTGCGGGCGCATGCCGGTCCGCTCGATCGGGACTACCCGTTCGGCTTGGCCCGGCAGGCGTTCGCGCCGTTGCAGGCCGGCCCCGGCTGGCCCGGCCTGTGCCGCGGCCCGGCCGCGCTGGGCGAGCGGGTGCTGACCGGCCGCGAACCGCTCGACAGCCCGTACGCGGCCACCCACGGCCTCTTCTGCCTGACCGCGGCGGTGGCGGCGCGCAACCCGGCCGTGCTGGTGGTCGACGACGCGCACTGGTCCGACATCGCCTCCCAGCACTGGCTGGCGGCGCTGGCCCGGCGTGTGGACGAGCTGCCGCTGACGGTGGTGCTGACCATCGATGCGGCTTCCGGGGTGCTCGGCGAGCTGATGGCGGGCACCGTGGTCGCCCTGGGTCCGCTCGCTCCGGCGACGTCGTCGGCGCTGCTGCGTTCCCGGTTCCCCGATGCCGCGCAGTCCTTTCTGGCCGCGTGCCACGCCGCGAGCGGGGGGAATCCGTATCTGTTGACCGCCTTGGCCGCCCACTCGGACGGCCGGTCGGCGCCGGCGGTCAGCCCCGACGAGGTCGCGCGGTGGGTTTCGTTGCGGCTCTCCCGGATGCCGGAAGGGTGCGCCGGGCTGGCTACCGGCCTGGCCGTGCTCGGCCCGGCGGCGCGCTTCCTCGACACCCCGGACGCCTCGGCCGTCCGCTTTCCCGACGCCCCGACCGCCCGTCTTCCCGACGCCCCGGCCGCCTCGGTCGTCCGCTTTCCCGACGCCCCGGCCGCCCGTCTGCCCGACGCCCTGGACGCCCGTCTTCCTGATAGCCCAGCCGCGGACGGGTTCCGGACGGCCGCTCGTCTCGGGGATGCCGCGTCGCTGGCCGGGCTGAGCCCGGACCGGGCCGCGATGTGCGCCGATGCGTTGCGGGCGGCCGGGATCCTGGCCCCGGACGTCTGGGCGCCGGCCAACCCGATGATCGCTTCGGCCCTGATGCAGCGCCTCGGGGCGGCCGAACGCAGCCGCTGGCACGCGCGGGCGGCCGACCTGCTGGCGGTGCGCGGAACCGACCCGGAGCGTACGGCGGTGCATCTGCTGCGGGCCGAGCCGGCGGGCCGGGCCGACGTCGTTGCGCTGTTGCGTTCCGCCGCGGCGAGAGCGGCCGGGCGAGGAGCGCCGGAAAGCGCAGCCGCCTACTTACGGCGAGCCCTGGAGGAGCCCCCCGGCGATCCGGTCGTCGATGCCGCGGTGCGGCTCGATCTGGCGCTCGCGTTGGCCGCGGTCCGTCAGGACGGGGCGCCGGCGCTCGCCTATGAGGCGGTCGCGCGGATCACCGACCCGGCGGCACGGGCCGAGGCCGCCCTGCGTTGTGGGCGGGCCCTGGCCATCAGCGCGCACGGGGCGACGGCGATCGCGGTCTGCCGACTCGGGTTGGCGGACACCTCAGCGGATCTGGCACCCAGCCACCCCGCCTCACCCGACCTGGCTCACCAGCCCACCCTGCTCGACGCAGCTCCCGGGCGTGCCCTCCCAGCTGACATAGCTCCCCACGCCGTTCCAGCCGACATGGCTCCCCACCCCGCTCCAGCCGACATAGCTCCCAACTCCCCCACCCCACCCGACCAGGGGGCGGGCCCAAGCTACCGGCTTGTCAAGGATCTTGCGCCGCAGCCTGTGGATAACGCCGCGGTGGACAAAACGGACAGCGGCTCCTCTGTGGATAACTCGCGGGGCGGGGTCGCCGAGGCCCTAATCTGGGCGCACCCAACGGTTCGGCACGAGGGAGGTGAGGGTGGCATGCCGGTCAGCAGCACGATCCGGACGATGCCGGCGGCCACGATCGCCCGTCTCGAGGCGGAGATCGCGGGAGCGGGCGGGATGGACAGCCGCACCAAGCCGATGGTGCGGGCCTATGTGGAACGATGCCGCTCCGACCCGCCGGAACTCCCCCTGTGGCGGGTCATCGTGGCGATCGAAGACACGTTCGCCGGTCGGGCCGCCCGCGACAACCTGGCCGTTCTGCGGCCCCTGCTGGAGAGCGGAGTCCTGGCCGGCGAAGACGACTCGGTGCTGCCGACGGTGGCGGGTCTGGCGCTGATCGCCAACGGAGATCTCGACACGGCCCGGGCCATGAGCGAGCGGGTGGCCGACGCGGCGGAAGCACGGGGGTGGATCAGCACGGTGGCGCACGGGCGGTTCCTGCGGTCGCTGGCCGTGCTGCCGGCGGGGCTGGTCACCGAGGCCGTGGCCGACGCGCGGACCGCGGTCGAGTTCAAGCTGAGCAGCAACACGCCGTCCGAGGGGTTGCTGTTCGCGCTCTGCCCGCTCGTCGACGCCCTGGTCGAGGCCGACCGTCTCACCGAGGCCGACGCGCTGATCGCGGCGGCATTTCCGGGCGAGCCTTCCCCGTACGGGCTCAGCAGTCCGATGTTCCTGCAGAGTCGCGGGCGGCTGCGGTGGGCGCAGGAGCGGCCCGAGCAGGCGATCGCCGATCTGCGGGCGGCGGGACGGCTGTGGGACGAGATGGGCATACGGCACCCGGGGCTGGCGTCCTGGCGGGCCGATCTGGTCGCGCCGTTGCGGGCCACGGGAGCGGCGGCCGAGAAGCACGCCTGGGAGCACCTCGAGGTGGCCGAGCGGGCGGAGGCGCCGGGGCCGTTGAGCCACGCGTTGCGGGTGGCGGCGACGGTGGCGGCCCGGGAGCGCCGGGTGTCCCTTCTGGAGCGGGCGGTCGAGGTCTGCGCGGGGACGCCGGAACGGCTGGCTCGGGCGTACGGGCTGGTCTCGCTCGGAAGCGCGCTGCGGCGGGCGGGTCGGCGGGAGGCGGCGCGGGTTCCTTTGCGTACGGGGCTCGAGGTCGCCGCCGCGGGAGGTGCCCACCGGCTGGCCCGGCTGGCCACGGCCGAACTGCACGCGGCGGGCGCGCGACCTCGCCGGGCCGCGATCCACGGGCCGGCCGCGCTCACCGAGGCCGAACAGCAGGTCGCCGGGATGGCCGCCGGCGGGCTGACCAACCGCGAGATAGCGCTGCGGCTGGTGCTGAGCCGGCGCACGATCGAGACGCACTTGGCGCACGCCTACCACAAGCTCGGCATCGCCTCCCGCCGCGACCTGGGCGCCGCCCTGGGGTCAGAGGGCGGGGGCGACCAGGGTCCGTAGGTCGTGCGCGCTGACCTCCTCCTGCAGGAAGACGACGCGGTAGAGGACGTAGCCGACCCACGACTGCGCGGTCAGTTCGGCCGGGAAGTCGGCGCTCCGGTGGCGTTCGAGGATCGTGACCAGGCCCTCGAGCCACGGGTGCAGGATGTCGCGCAGGTCGGCCCGGCCCGCCTCGCCGCGGGAACTCATCGCGCCGGCCACCACGCTTGCGTCGCCGTAGCGGGTCAGCGTGCCGAGCAAGGCCTCCAGCTGGGTGTGGAGATCGTCGGCCAGGGAGCCGGTGTCGGGGACGGCGGTGGGGGCGAGCTTGGCCCGTACGGCGTCGGTGACGATCGCGGCCTTGTTGGGCCACCAGCGGTACAGCGTCATCTTGGCGACGCCGGACCGTTCGGCGATCTTCTCCATGGTCACGCTGTGATAGCCGACCTCGGTCAGCAGCTCCTCGGCCGCGGCGAGGGCCGCAGCCTGCGCCCGGGGATCACGCTTGCGGCCCGCCATGAGCCCTCCTTGTCGTGGGGATCACACGATCCTAATTGCGATACGAGACGTATCGTTTAGTTAACCCCGACAACACGAAAGAGGCGAGGACGATGGCACGACTGGACGGCAGGACGGCCCTGGTCACCGGCGGAGCGAGCGGCATCGGGCGGCAGACGGCCCTGCGCCTGGCCGCCGAGGGCGCGAACGTGGTCGTTGCCGACGTACAGGCCGAACTCGGCGCCGAGGTGGCCACCGAGATCGAGAAGAACGGCGGCCGGTCGCTGTTCCTGCGCCTCGACGTGACCGACGAGGCCGCCTGGGAACAGGCCGTCGCCACGGTGAAGCAGACCTTCGGCGGCCTGGACATCCTGGTCAACAACGCCGGCCTGGGCCACGCCGACACCCTCGAGGAGACTTCGCTGGAGCTCTACGAGAAGGTCGTGGCGGTCACCCAGACCAGCGTCTTCCTCGGCACGAAGGCCGCCGCCGACCTGCTCAAGGCCTCCCCGGCCGCCTCGGTGGTCAACATCAGCTCGATCTTCGGGGCGTCCGGCGGCTTCGGCACGTCACCGGCCTACCACGCGGCCAAGGGCGCGGTCCGCACCCTGACCAAGAACATCGCGGTCCAGTGGGCGCCGCTGGGCATCCGCGTCAACAGCGTGCACCCGGGTTTCATCGAGACCCCGATGATGGGCGAGACCGACCAGGCCCCGTACGTCGCCACGACCCCCCTGGGCCGAGTCGGCCGCCCCGAGGAGGTAGCCGCCGCGATCACGTTCCTGGCCGGCCCCGACGCCTCATTCATCACCGGGGCCGAACTCTTCGTGGACGGCGGCTACATCGCCCGCTGACCCCGGGCGCCTGCTGACGACCGCTCTATGCGTCGAGCTGAGCGACATGAGCGGGAGCGACGAAAGCCTCCTCGACCTCGATGGCACCAGTCGAGGTCGCCTCGACCAACATCGACCGGAGCGACCTGTAGTCGACCTCTCCGGGCAGATCGACCGCGAAGTGGAAATCGACGCTGGTGAACTCCCACGACGAACCCGCCGCGCGAAACATCTCCAGTACCCGATCGCGATTCTCGTCCGTCTTGTCGCGGAGGATGACGCGGATCGTCGAGTGTCCCGAGTGCCGGACGAGACCGTCGAACACGAGCTCACGGCGCTCATGATCCGGCTTCGCCCGGATGATGTCACCGCGCGACAGGTCACGCACGAAGAACGGAACGCTCTGGACTTCGAGCTGGTACGGCGCGGAGGTCTTCTTCGCCCATATCCGCTCGGTGCTGAAGGGTGGCCAGGTAGCGCTCTCCTGTGGAAGGTCGAACGCTACCTGGAACATCCCGGGCGGCCGTGAGTCATTGTGCGCCACCATATGTACCGTTGTGCTCCTCGTCAGAGTCGGATCAAGTTCAAATGCCTGGCGTCCATCAACTCATACGGCAGGAACTCGCGGAGTTCGGCATCCCACTTCGCCATATCCTTGTTCGACTTGTGGTTATTGCAAGCTCGGCATGCAACGGCACCGTTGTGCGGGTCACCGCAGCCACCACAAGACTTGGGAATCCGGTGATCGATCTGCGCGTCGTCGGCCCTTCCGCGGACGCCACTGACTGACGGACGCCTGGTAACACCCCGCGCACAGTACTCGCAGAGGAGGGATCCGCCGTTCTTCGCCGCGTTGGCGGCATAGACCTCGTCCCGGCCGGCGTCAGTGAACGCCAGGCCCGCGCGATTGTCAGGGTTGGTCCCGCAGTTGTGCACGAGGACCGGCAAGTCGCTGACGATCACGTAATACGTGTGAACGTCGGCAACGGTCACGTTGAACATGTGGCGGGCCGCCAGGAGAACCACGACCGACTTGACTGTCACCTGGTCGCCGGCGGGGGTGCGCAGGCTGTGGCCGGCGCGCAAGGACGCCGCGTCGGTCCAGGACTGCGATGTCTCGTCCCAGAACGGGTGGTTCGCGGTCGTGTGGATCACCGATTTTGTGCCGTCGGGCAGGGTGACCGTCAGGTTGACCAGGTCGTGGTCGAGGTTGTCGTGAAGGGCCTCGACCAGCTGGATGGTCGTCTTGCCGGTCTCCGGGTCGGTGGCCACAACGCGGTCGCCGACCTCGATGTCGCGGATCGGCTTGGTCGAGCCGTCGGCCATCAGGACCAGCGTCTCCGGGGAGAAGCTGTTCTTGCAGCCGGTCCGCTTGCCGAGGCCCTTGACACCGCCGGCGGCGCCCGCCGTCGCGACTGTGGTGGCGTCCAAGGCCGCTAGCGCACCGTGGTTGGCGGCCCCGGCGTAGTCGCCGTTCACCGCGCTGTCGATCGCCGCTGAGCCTTCGTTGCCGAAGTTGATCGCGGCCATCGGGACGGCCGTGAAGCCGGCCACCGCGCCGTCGACGAAGGAGTCGGCGACGTCCTGGGCGCTGTGCATGTTGCCGTCGAGGTAGTCGCCGGTCATGTTGCCGGCGGCCCCGGCCAGGCCCATGCAGAACAGGGCTCCGCCGCCGCCCGTGAGCGCCGTGCAGCCGACTCCCACGCCGACGCCGACGCCCACCGCGATGATGTCGTTCTTGTGCTCGGCGACCCAGTCGGCGCCGGACTTCCACCACGGCTTCTTCTTCGGCTTGGCCGGCCGGCTGTCGCCGCTGCTACCGCTGCCGCTGCCGCCGCCCTGGCCGCCGCTGCCGGCGTTGGCGTTCGAGTTGTTCTGCGAGTTGCCGGCCTTGGCCTGTTCCTGGCAGGCGTCGTAGCACGGCGTCTGGTTGGTGTCGCCACGCTCCGAGACGGGGTACATCAGGCCGGTCGGGTCGGCGTTGTTGATCGGGTTGTTGCCGCCGTAGGCGTAGGCGTTCCACTGCTGCGGGTCCATCAGGTCCTGCAGCGGGTCCACCGATATGAACCGGCCCAGTTCGGGGTCGTACTCGCGGGCCCCGAGATGGGTCAGGCCACTGGCGTCGAGGTCACCCCCGACGAAGCCCTTGCCGTTGGGCCAGGCCGGGTTGGTGCCGCGCGGTCCCCCGTACGGGGTCTGGCGCCGGATGCTGACCTGTTGGCTGTAGGCGTTGACGGCCACCTGCTGGGTGCCCTGGTAGTCGGTGAACAACCAGGTCAGGCTCTTCTCGGCGGTGGTGCGGGACGCGACGGTGCTGCCCGCGAAGCTGTAGTAGCGGGTCGCGTCCATCGCCCCGGTGGACTTGCGGATGACCTCCATGCCGGGCAGGAACAGCGTCGACCCGGTGCTGTCCCGGCGGATCAGGCGACCGCCGTCCGCGTCGTACACGTTGGTCGTACGCTTCGTGCCCTCGGCGATCTGAGTCACGCGGCCCTCGGAGTTCCAGGTGAGGGTCTGCGTGCCGGTCGCGCCGGGGCGCGTCTTCATGTTGCCGGTGTCGTCGTAGGTGTAGCCGACGGTCGTGCTGCTCTGGTCGGGTCGCGTGGTGGTCATTCCGGTGACCGCGTGCGGGCGCTTGACGTTCAGGCCCGCCGTCGGCACCGCGTACTTGCGCTTGGTGTCACCGGCCGCGGTGTGCGAGACCTCGTCGGTGCGGTTGCCGAGCTTGTCGAAGGTCCAGTCGGTCCAGTACGGCGCGGGGCCGCCCAGGTTGGCCGCGGTGGGCGCGTCCGAGCAGTCGGGGTCGGCCTTCGGGGTCCAGGCCGAGGTGAGGCGCCGCAGCTTGTCGTAGACGAAGCACTGCGTCTCGCCCGTACCGACCTCGGGCGTCTCGTTGATCCGTTCGATCTGCCCGCTCGGGTCGTACTGGTAGGTGCTCATGGCGACCTTGCCGGTCGCCGTCTCGGGCTTGATCGACGCCTCGTGGATGCGGCGGGTGTCGAGTTCGTACGAGACGGCCTGTTCGGCGTAGACGCCCTCGTCGATCTCCATGGTGGTGATGGTCGGTTCGCCGTACCCGGTGTACTGCTGCCCGACCACGTACGTGTCGACGTCGGTCAGGTTGGTCAGGAGCCGGTTGGGCAGGCCCGAGACCGCGTCGTAGCCGGTCGTGACGGTCTCGATCGGCAGGCCGCCGGCCTCCGGGTAGCCCTGGCTGATCGGCGCGCCGGTGTAGTCCGAGTAGCCGTGCGAGTAGACGTACGTGCCGGCCAGCCCGGCCTCGGCGGGCGGGATGATGTAGTGGTCGCCGGTGACCTGGTTGCGGGCGTTGATCGCCCGGACCTGCCATTTGAACGGCTGGCGGGTGCCGTCGGAGGCGATGTCGTAACGGGTCGCCTGGGTCAGCTGGCCCTTGGCCGGCGCGCCGCTGTAGAGCGCGTCGTACGTCCATTCGGCACGCTTGTTGGCTTCGGTCTCCGCGGTGTCGTAGACGGCCTTCTTACGGCCCAGACCGTCGTACGTGTAGACGAGCGTCTGATTGAGCGCGTCGATGGTGGAGGTCAGATCGCCGTAGTCGTTGTACTTCGAGGTCGTCTTGCCACGGTCCGGGTCGACCGCCTCGATCTGACGGCCGAGCAGGTCGTACTTGTAGGTCCACTCGTCCTTGGCCGCGTCCTCGACCCGGATGAGCGCGTCCTTGCTGTTGTACTCGTACTTGGTCGAGTCGTAGGCGCCCGAGACGCCGGACGCGGTCGTGTACTGGCGCAGCTCGGAGGTGCGGCCGAGACCGTCGAGCAGCGTCGTCGACGGGGTGCCGCCGCGCGGCGGCACGACCGTGGCCCGGTCACCCTCGTACGTCGTGGTGGTACGCCACTTCTCGACGATGTTGATGTCGCCGTCACCGGAGAGGAACACGTTCGCGGTTGCGCGGCCGGCCCGGTCGAAGACGGTCTGGGTCTGCGCGGGCACCGACCACTCGGGCTCCCACCACAGCGAGCCCGAAGCGTTGCCGGGCTCGGCGTGGGCGCCGAACGACATGTACGCGTTGCCGTACTGGTCGTACAGCGTGTCGCTGACCACACGGCCCTCGCCGACCGCGGCCTTCTGGGTCTGCCGGGACCGCAGCAGGCCGTCGTAGATCACGTACGACGTGTCGGTGCCGCCGGCCGAGTTGAGCGCGTCGGTCCGCACGTACGGGTAGGACTTGCGGTCCGCGTCGAAGGCGTAGGTGTACTGGGCTTTCGGCGGCGTCGACGTGGTCTTGCGGGTCCAGCCGGGATCCCACACCTTCCAGATCCGGCCGAGCGCGTCGTACTGGGTCTCGGTGACCCGGTTGTTGTAGTCGGTGACCTTGGTGGGGGCCGACCAGGCCGGGTTGATCTCGGTCTTGGTGATCCAGTTGAGGTTGGTGGTCTGCGTCTTCAGCGTGACCAGGCCGTTGTCCGGGCTGTAGACGTTGGTGACGGTGTTGCCCCGGACATCGGTGGTGACCTTCTGCCGGCCGAAGAGGTCGACGGTGCTCCGGCCGCTGGTGATCCAGGCGCTCCCGCCCGCCGCGGTCCAGCTCTTGAGCAGGTCGGTGCGGGTCAGGTCCCCCCACTGCGGCGTCTCGACCGAGCTGTCCGCGTTGTCGTAGTAGGTCACGGCGTCGTCGACGACGTGCTCCTCCTTGGTCGCCGCGACACCGCAGGCCAGGGCGGTGGTGACGACGCGACGGGGCAACGCGATCAGGTTCTTGAGGGGATTGCGGTTGTACGAGGTGGTGGTGCACTTCTCGTCGCCGGTGACGCTGACGTCGCCGTTGTCCTGGGCCTCGGTCACCATGCCGTACGTGTTGTCGTACGTCGTCTCGGTGCTGGTCACCCGCCAGCCGCGGGCGCCGTTGACACCCAGCGCGGTGCCGGCATAGGTCTTGCCGACGTTGACGAACCGGGCGGTGACGGTGTCCTTGCCGATCGTCCGGGTAGCCGTCGCCGGCGAGCGCCACGGCACGTTGACCGTCTTGCTGACCGGCTTGTCCTCGGTGCCGTTGTAGGTGACCTGCTCGCGGATCATGCCCGCGAACTGGTCCTCGTCGTAGACCGTCTCGGAACCGACCGAGGCCGGCACGGTGACGGTGCGCCGGGTCGTGCCGTCCGCGTTCGCCCGGTCGCCGTGCATGCCCCGGAAGTACCTGGTCCGCATCAGGGTCTGGTTGGTGTCGCCGACCCGGGCCAGGACCGACGCGTAGCCGCGGAACTGGTCCCACGTGCGGTACTTGGCCTTGCCCAGACCGTCGTCGTCCGAGAAGTGCCAGGCCGGATCGCCCTCGTACTCGTACGTGGTGTTGCGGGTCGGCGACTGGTGGCCGCTCTCGAGCTGCACGTCAGTCTCGGCGACCCGTTTGACGACGTACTTGTGCCACCACTCGGTGATGTCGCCGCCCGACGTGCTCAGCGGGTCGGGACCCTTGACCGGGTAGCAGAGCCGGTTGTTGCTCTCGGGCGCGGGCAGCGAGTTGGAGTTGCACTCCCGCGGCGAGTAGGTGACCTGGATCAGCGCGCCGGTCTCGGTGTGGATGTTGCCGATGCGCTGCCAGCTGTTGGTGGTGCCGGTCTTGGTCAGCACCCGGTTCTGCAGGGCGACCGGGTCGAAGGTGACCGGCGGCATCGGGATCTCACCGCCGACGAGACCGGTGTGCACGATCTTGTCGAGCCAGAGCCCGCCCTTCGTCCCGTCACCGGGCGAGGGGAAGCTGTGCGTCAGCGTCCACGAGTCGACCTTCTGCCAGGCGGCCGAGGTGGTCGAGCGGATCTGGGTGCTGATCTCCTTGAGGCGTTTGGTCGACCAGAACGTCGGCGAGTAGTTGGTGCAGGTCGTCGCCGTGCTCTTGCACTCCTGGTCCCACGGGGTGTCCGGCCACGCGTTGCCGCTCTCGTGGTCGGAGCAGTTGGCCAGGCAGCGGTTGTCGGGGACGAAGTTCACCTGGGCCAGCGGCGTGACCGACCGGCTGTCCGAGCGGCTCCAGGTGCCGTAGTCGATGCGCTCGAGGGCGCCGCCGCGGTCGTACGTGACCAGGTTGGTGTTGCTGCCCTGGGCCGCGTAGCGGTTCTTCTCCCGGCCGTACCAGTAGGAGATCGTGTTGCCGTGCGGGTCGATCGCGTAGTCGAGGTTCCACCGCCAGGCCTGGTTGCAGTCGGAGGCGGCGAACGTGTCACCGTGGCAGGGCTCGTCGGGGTGGTTGCCGTAGACCGGCGCCGTCCACGCCGACTCGGTCTTCGAGGTCTGCCCGGGCAGCGTGTTGAGGCCGAAGAAGTACTGGATGCCGTCGCTGGTCGTGACCTTCCAGTACTCGCCGTTGTCGTCGTCGTTGCCGGCCCCGGTCGACTGCTCGATCTTGGCACCGTTCTCGGACCGGCCGTGCCAGCCCTTGCCGTCCTCGAAGACCAGCTCGGAGCTGACGCTGCCGAACGACAGGACCGCGTTGTTGGATCGCCAGCACTGGTCGAACGAGTGGGCCGGGTTGTTGGGCGAGCGGTCCTTGTCGTCCTTGGCCTTGTCGTCGTCGCAGGACACGTAGCGCCGTTCGACGTAGCCGGGCGCGAACTCGAAGCCCTCACCGATCCAGGACGGCTGGTTGTTGGTCGCCGAGGACCGTCCATCCACACTCGACGAGGAGTACGACAGCGACATCGTGGGCACGGGCCCGTTGATGCCGCTCGGGGCGCGCAACGGGTACGACCATGAGAAGTCGCCGGTCGCCCCGCCCGCCGACCAGGACGACGACGCGGCCAGCGGGCTCGCGCCGAAGTCGCCGGCCGGGCCGCTCGGGCCCGCCATCAGCGCGACCGTGGCGGTGCCGGACGCCTTGAGGGAGACGTCGCCGGTGACGGTGGACGTCGCGCCGTCGTTGCGCGAGGGCAGCGGCGTCGCCGCGCAGCCGTCCGCCTGCGGCGTGGTCAGGGCGCAGTCCGGCACCTGCCACAGCCGCAACCGGGACGCCCAGTCGCTGCCGTACGCGTTCCGGAACTTCGAGTAGTTCATGACGACCGACGCCGGTCCGGTCGCCGTGGCCGACACCTTGGCCACCACTCCGGCGCGAAGCTGCTCGGGGACGGCGGCGCGGTCGACCACGACGGCGGTCGCCCCGGCGGCCGCGGCCTTCGAGGCCGCGGTGCGCTGGGTGGCCACGGGCTGGACGGCGATCGCGGTGCCGGCGGCCGGCCAGACCGGCTCGGGCAGCGCCACGTCCGTACGGGTCCCTGCCGGCCAGCCCTTGCCGGCGACCTCCTTGCCGTCCTTGTCCAGCACCTCGGTCTGGGGCTTGAGGTGCTCGGCCTCGGCCGGGGCGGCCAGGGCCGGTGGCACCGCGAGCAGCGAACCGCCCAGGGCGGCCACCGTCACCGCGGCCAGGCCGAACCGCAACCGCCCGGCCCGGGCCAGACGACCGATCACATACGTTCGGAACACGATTGGTCTCCTGGTCGTCATTCGGCGGCGGGGGTGAGGGCGGCCACCTGGGCCTCGGTCATCGCGCCCTGGTAGGCGACGATGTCGTCGAGGCCGCCGAGCCAGTTGCTGGTGTAGCGGCTCAACGTGTCGTTCCGGTTCGTGTACCACTCGGTCCCGACGCTGAGCGGCCCGGTGGCGGCCCAGAGGTCCACCTGCTCGGCCACACCCTGGCGCTCCCCGTTCACGTAGAACCGCAGTTGCCCGGCGTTCGCGTCATAGACCAGCGTCAGGTCGAACCAGGCTCCGACGTTGTCCTCGGTGAGGATCTCCTTGCCGTACAGGTGCTTGAAGGTGATGTTGGAGTTCGCGTCGCCGGTCGGGTACTTGACCTCGAACCGGGGACCGCCGCCCTCGGCGAGGCTGCCGTCGAGGGCGACGGCGACCACGGACTGCAGGTTTCCCTTGAGCGCGTAGGCGGTCATCGAGTACCGGAGGTTGTCGAGCAGCACCCGCCCGGTGATGGTGAACGACTGGTTGGTGTGCAGAACCTGAGCCTCGGCCCACTGCGGCGCGTCGGTCGTGCCGGTGTTGCGCTGGGCGACCCCGTACTCCGCGGTCGTGACGTCAGGGTTGCTCGGGTGCACGGTGTTGAAGTCGGCGTACTGCCCGCCGCCGGCCGTCTGGATCTCGGTGCCCTCGGTGAGGCCGAGACGGCGGTTGAACCCGGTGCCGTCCGGCGCCTCGCACGTGTTGGCGATCGTCGGGTCGTAGCAGCCGACCGCGGCCTCGAAGTCCCAGCGGCCCACCTCGATCGGCTTGACCATGCCGCGTTCGGCCTCGACGGCCAGCTCGGGGTTGTCGAGGGCGCCGGTGACGTCCTCCTGCACCATGGCCCGGTCGTAGATCTGCACGTCGGCCAGCGATCCGGAGAACGCTTCGACCACGGTCCCGGCCGCGGTCAGCAGCCGGTTGCCGAGCCGGACCTTACCGGTGGCGCTCCAGGTGGCCGGGGCGTCCACCTCGGACTTGAGCTTGCCGTCGACCCAGATGCGCAACTTCTTCTCGGTGGCGTCGTAGGCCGCCGCCACATGGGTCCAGCGCCCCACCACGGCCGTGTTGGCCGCGCAGGCCGCCTTGTACGGGCCGCTGGTGTCGATGTCCTGCAGGCGCAACGTGAGGCAGAACGACTTGTCGGGCACGGCGTCACCGTCGACGCTGTCGTTGCGGTACTGCAGCTGGAAGTTGCTGGCGTGGACGCCGTCCTGGGCGATCAGGCTCTGCAGCCCGTTGTCCCGGTCGAGCCGGACCCAGGCGGCCACGCCGTAGCTCTTGGTGGTGTCCACGACCTTGCCGGTGGTGGTCAGCGACTGGGCGCCGGAGAAGGTGGCGTTGGTCCCGCCGACCAGGCGCTGCTTGTCGGTCCAGGTGGCCGAGCCGGACAGCGGCGTGTCGCCGGCCAGGGTGTCCTGCTTGTCCTGCAGCGCGGCGGTGGCCGACTCACCCGGGTAGGTCTGCAGGCTCCAGCGCGCCACCGCCGGCGAAGGCCGGCTCGCGGTGAACTCGATGGAACCGTCACCGACGTTGCCGGTGGCGTCGACCGCCTGGAGGTACAGCACGTTCATCCCGTACTTGGGAACGTTGACCGTGACCTTGGCCGAGACCCGCGTGATGTCGCCGGCCGGATCCTGGATGACCACCTTGGTGCCCGTGATCTCCTTGACCGCGGAGCTCCAGCCGTAGCGGAACTTCACGACGTCGGCGGCGTACGAGAAGATCTCGACCTGCAGCGGCTTGCCCGAGTCGACGGTCGACTGGGCCAGCTCGGCCTGGACAGGCGGGTCGTTGAGGTCGATCCGGAAGGTGCACCAGGCCGAGTAGTCGCTGCTCTGGTTGTACGGGGACGGATCGGTGCCCTTGACCCGGAACCGGTAGGTCTGGCTGTTGGCCGCGCCGGAGACGGCCGGGGTCATCGCACGGGTGCCGGCCGGGACCAAGGTGGTGGCCGGCGCCGTCATCGCCACCCAGCTCGACCCGTTCTGCCGCTCCCAGGCCCAGGTCGCCCGGACCGCCTGGGTCTTGTCGCGGTCGCCCATGACCGCCGAGAACTTGAGCGCGGTGGTGCCGATGTTGATCGTCGTGCCGCGGCAGAGAACACCGTTGACCTGCGGGCTGGTCGGGGTCGTCGGGATGAAGTCGACGTCGGCGATGAGCTGGGCGCTGCCCGGGACGTACTTCTTCCACCGGTTCTCGATCGACTCGCCGGACACCGCGCTGTCGACCGCGCTGAACACGAACGTCGTGGTGGCCGACCCGGTCTTGGCCACGGCCCGGACCCGGGCGCTGACGGCGTCGGTGCGGAAGTTGATCGTCACGTTCGGCTGGGGCGAGTCGGCGCAGCCGCCACCCTGACTGGCGTGCGACGAGACCTGGGCCAGGTGCTTGAGATACCAGTCCTGCGTCCTCCACGCCGAACGCGGGGTCGAGCTCGGCGGGTTGGCGCTGAGCATCGAGTTCGGGGTGTCGGTGCACGACGCGGTGTGGTCGACCTCCATCTGCACGTACGCGCTCTGCACCCACTTGCCCTTGATGGCGCCGGTCGGGAACTCGAAGTACGAGCGGTAGGTGGTGTTGCTCTCGGGGTCCTTGCCGACCCGGGCCACCGACAGGTCGGTGTTGTTGTTGCCGGTGCTGGTCGAATAGGCCCAGCGGTACTTGCCGGTGCTCCAGTCAGGGTCGATGAACAGGGGGTAGGTCGCCTTGGCCAGCAGCGCGGCGTCCGGCTTCAGTACGAGGTCGCCGTTGCTCGTGACCGCGGTGGCGACCGGCGCGATGCGGGCGAAGTCGCCTGGTTCGGCCGGCGTCGACTCGGGCGCGGCGGCCCGGGCCGTGGTCTTCGCGGTGGCCGCGGCCGGGCGGGAGTCCCACATCGCCGGGGAACCGGCGGTCGCGACCAGGCGACCCCCGGCGACCGCCTGCAGCGAGCCGTCGGCGGCCCGGCGCACGTCGGTGTCGCCGCCGAGGTCGAAGGTGATCTGCCGGAGTTCCGGGTTCGCCGCGGCCTCGGCCGACTTGACCGCCAGCACGTGGGCGAAGCCGCCGTGGGTCGCCCGCACCACCAGGTCGACGCCGGGCAGCACCTCGGCGTAGGTGGCCGAGTCGTCGGCGAGCTTCGGCGCCGGCAGGTCGCCGAGCGGCCAGTCCACGGTCAGCGTGCGGCCGTCCTCGACCAGGGTGGCCATCGGCTCGGCGCCACCGGCCGAGAACCGCACGTCGGCCGGCGAGACCCGGGGGCGGACCGCGCCGCCGGAGGTGGTCAGCGTCAGGTCGACCGGGGCCCACGAGCCGTCGGCCCGGCGGACGTGCTTGGGCAGGGCCGAGGCCTGGTAGGTGAACCGGCCGTCCGGCTCGGCGAAGAGCTGGCTGCGCTCGGTGCGCTCGGACACCACCTCGGTCCGCTCACCCGTGCGCTGGGCGAGCCGGCTCGCCTCCACACCACTGACGGCGGGAGCGGCCGCGGCGGGCCGGATCGCCACCGATGAACCACTCAGAACAACGGCCAGAACGGCCGTTCCGGCGATCCAGGCCCGGGTCCGGGCAGGCGTCACCCACGTGCGTCCATGCGCCATCGACTCTTGCTCCCCCGTTACGTGTCCAACAGGGCACTCACGGTAGGCAGCTGAGAGATCTCTGTAAATAAAGCAGGACGTGAATATTGATCGCCTTCACCGCAGCAATTACGGAACCGCGTTCCACCTGCAGAAACGGTGATCTAATGTGGCGCAGGTCACACAGGAACTGCTCAGCTCATCATGGTGAGCAGTGCCTCGTCGGCCAGGAAGAGCGGGATCGCCCGGGCCGGCTGGGGGACGGCGTAGTGGAAGCCCATGCCCTGGCGGTAGCCGAGTTCGTGCAGCCGCTCGGCCTGGGCCGCGCTCTCCACGGCCTTCGCGATGGCCACGATGCCCAGCTCGTCGGCGACCGCGGCCACCGCCCGGGCCACGGCGGCCGGCCGGGGCGAGGAGATGATCTGCTCGGTCATCGAGCCGTGCAGCTTGATGACGTCGATGGGGGCGGCGGCCAGCGCGGGCAGGGAGCCGCGGCCGGCGCCGAAGTCGTCCAGGGACACCCGTACGCCCTGGGCCCGCACCGCGCGCAGGGTGTCGAGCACGGTCTCCTCGGCCAGCGCGTCCTCGGTGACCTCGATGATCAGGCGCTCGGGGGCGGTGACGGCGCGGGCCACCTCGTCGGCGAAACCGGGCTCGCGCAGCTGGTGGGCGCTGACGTTCACGTACGTCTCGGGCCAGTCGGCCTCCTGCTGGCGGCACGCCTCGGCCAGCATCCAGCGGCCCAGCGGGACGATCAGGCCGCTGCGCTCGGCGATCGGGATGAAGTCGCCCGGCATGATCGGGCCACGCGTGGGATGCTGCCAGCGGGCGAGGGCTTCCAGGCCGGTCAGGCCGCCCTCGCCGAGGCGCACGATCGGCTGGTAGACCAGCTCCAGCTGGCCGCCCTCGACCGCCTCGTGCAGGCCGTCGAGCAGGGCGGCCTGGTCGAGGAAGCGGCGCTTCAGGCCCGACTCGTAGTGGGCGGGCCGGCCCCGGCCGCGGTCCTTGGCCGCACGCAGCGCCATGTCGGCCTTGCTGAGCAGGTCGCCGCCGGTGTCGCCGGGCGCGCCGTGGGCGACGCCGATGCTGGCCCGGGCCGAGATCGGGCGGCCGTCGGCCTCGACCGGACTGGCCAGTGCCACCTGCAGGCGCTCGGCGAGCTCCTCGAGATCGGGGACGGCGATGCCGGGCGCGAGCACGGCGAACTGGTCACCGCCGAGACGCCCCACGAGGTCGCCCTCGCGTACGGCGTCGCGCAGCAGGGCCGCCACGGCCACCAGGATGCGGTCGCCCACGACATAGCCGAGAACATCGTTCACCGTGGTGAAATCGTCGAGATCGACGACCAGCGCCGCGGGCGGATCACCGCGCTGGAATCCGGCGGCCGCCCGGTCGAGACGCTGCAGGAACCCCGACCGGCCCATAACGCCCGTGAGCTGGTCGTTCTCGCTGTCTGCCACGCGCGTAGTATCACCCGCGCACCGGGTTGTCCAGGCGAAAACGGCCGAATCCCCCGGGCGCTTGCGACCGGTATGGTCCGTCCTAACTCGACGTTGGGAGCCGCCATGACCGAGCCCGAGCTGGACACCACGCGCCCGAGCAGCGCGCGGGTGTGGAACTACCTTCTCGGCGGCCAGGACCACTTCGAGATCGACCGGATCGTCGGCGATCAGGTGCGCGACGCCCATCCCGCCATCGTGCAGGTGGCACGGGAACAACGGAGGTTCCTGATCCGCTCGGTCACGTGGCTGGCGCGCGAGGCCGGCGTCCGCCAGTTCCTCGACATCGGCACGGGTCTGCCGGTCGCCGACAGCACCCACGAGGTCGCCCAGCGGGTGGCGCCGGAGGCCCGCGTCGTCTACGTCGACCACGACCCGCTCGTCCTGGTGCAGGCGCGGTCCCTGCTCGCCGCCGCTCCCGAGGGCACCACCGCATACGTCGACTCCGACGTCGAAGACCCGGCCAAGATCCTGCGCGAGGCCGCCCGCACGCTCGACCTCAGCAAGCCGGTGGCGCTGGTGATGATGGGCATCCTCGGCAACGTCGCCGACTACGCGGAAGCCCGGTCGATCGTCGAGCGCCTGCTGGCCGCCGTGGCCTCGGGCAGCTATCTGGTGGTGGCGGACGGCACGAACACCAGCCCGACCATCGTCGAGGGGCAGCGCCGGGCCAATCAGAGCGGTCACCCGTACAACCTGCGCAGCCCTGAGCAGATCGCCGGGTACCTGGAGGGTCTTGAACTGGTGGAGCCGGGCGTGGTGCCGACCCCGCTGTGGCGACCCGACGGCGAGGCGCCGCCGGCCCTCGACGGCTACTGCGGCGTCGGGCTCAAGGTCTGACTTTCCGTACGCCGCTTGAGCAGCGCGTCGACCGACCAGGGGCCGGCCCCCAGCACCGCGATGGCGAGGAAGGCCCACGCGTAGAGCGCCGGGGAGACGCCGCCGTTCTCGATCGGCAGCAGGCCCTGCGGCTGGTGCACGACAAAATACGCGTACGCCATGGAACCGGAGGCCAGCACCGCGGCGGGGCGTGTGAAGACGCCGGCCATCACGAGGATGCCGCAGACGAGCTGGATGAGCCCGGCCCACCAGTTCGGCCACGTCCCCATCGGCACCGCGTCGCCCGAGCCTTCGACGCCACCGAACAGCCCGAGGACCGTACGGGCGCCGTGGAACGTGAAGAGCAGGCCGATCACGATCCGGAAGATCGACCAGAACGGGCCGGAAAATCTGTGCGTGTCCATACGTTCTCCCTCGTCATGGGGACCAATACATCGACGTACGTTAAATAGTTGAAGCTTGATCCACCAAGAGCCTGCGCCTACTTAATCCGACTGGAGCGACATCGACCAGAAGCCATGGTTGTGTCGGACTTGCGACATCCGCTGATCACTTGGCGTGTCTCAGAGAGAACTCAGAGCAAGTGAAGTCCGCCACACATTGACGAACGTGACTGCGTCGGGTGATGATGGCGCCGTCCCACGCGGCCGCACACCGGCCGATCTGTGGGCGGGTTCCATGACTTTGTGGGGAGTCAGCGATGCGCTCCCGCCCGCATTCGGCGGCTTTTCGCGGCGGCGTCCCCCACCGAGAAGGACCCCTCGCATGTCCCCCGCACGCAAGGTCGCTCTGCTCGTCTCCTCGCTGGCCCTCGCGCTGGTTTCGGGAATCACCGCTCCGGCCGCTTTCGCCGCCGAGAAGGCCGTCTACATCCCCGCCTCGTGGAAATCCACCGGGGAGGTGCCGTGGAGCCAGGACCGCACTAAGGAATCGGCCAACTTCATCCTGCTCTGGGGCGAGAAATCGGGCACGAACCCGAAAGCCGCTCCCGCGCCGTACACGTTCGACCCGGACAACATCCTGTCCCAACTGGAATCGCTGTACGCGTTCTACAACGACACCATGAAATTCACGGTCACCGCGCAGTACAAGATCGATGTGATCGTCACGCAGGCCTGGAACCGTACGGAACTCGACGCCTGGGCCACCGGAGGCAGCGCCGACGGCCGGGTCGGTGTCATCAACATCGCGCCCGGCGCCGCATTGCCCGGGTCGTGGGGGCTCGCGCACGAGCTCGGCCACGTCTTCCAGAACCTGACGTTCCTCGGCAAATCCGGTTCCGGCTTCACCAACGCGTCGGCCGGCACCTTCTGGGAGGCGAGCGCCGAATACATGGCGATGCAGGTCTATCCGGACGGCGGGGCGGGCGATCTGACCCGGTTCCTGCGGACCGAAAACCTCGCCTACTCGTCCTCCCGGCACCATTACGGCGCGTGGATGCTGATCCAGTATTTCGAGGACCGGCAACCCGGAATCTTCAACCGCGTATGGGCGGAGGCCCGCAGCACCGAGCACCCCCTGGAGACGTACGCAAGGCTGTTGGGTCTTTCCCAGTCACAGTTGAATGTGGAGCTGGCGCGCTATGCCCAGCACCAGGTCACCTACGACTACAGCAACCAGTCGCATTTCCAGAAGTTCATCGATTCCCTGTACGGCGGCGCCTTCATCAACGCCTACAACGGGGTGCCGGTCGAGGCCGTGAACCAGGCGGCCGGCCATTACGCGATTTCCGACGCGCTCGCCCCCTCCGACTACGGCTACAACAAAATCCGGCTGGTGCCGACGTCGGACGTGATCCGCCTGCACTTCAAGGGTCACGTCAACAGCGCGGCCGGATCCGGGTGGAGTTACGGGTTCGTGGCCGTCTCACCGAGCGGGGTGCCGCGTTACGGGCCGGTGTCGACGGCGTCCGACGGGCAGATCTCGTTCGCGCTGCAATCGGGCGAGAAGGACGTCTACCTGGTCGTGGCCGGGGCGCCGGCGGCGGTGCACAAATACGCGTTTCTCGACGGATACACGAAGAACTACCGCTATCCGTACGAGTTCGGGATCGCCGGTGCGGTGCCGTCGGGATATGAGCCCGGCCATGTGAAACCGGCCGCGACCGGGGGTGGGCGCTGGCACTCCAACGGCGGTGGCTGGGTGGACAGCCGGGCCTCGGTGGCGTCGACGGCCTATGTGGGGCCGCGGGCGGCCGTCTTTGGCAACGCGACGGTGTCGGGGAACGCCCGCATCGAGGGGCTGGCCTGGGTCAACTCGGGCGGGACGGTGAGCGGGAACGCGGTCGTCAAGGACAACGCGATCGTCCAGGGCGGGGTCAACCTGTCCGGGTCGGTCGTGGTCGGGGGTGACGCCGAGCCGGCGGGCACCTGCGGTTCCGGGACCTATCTGCTGTTCAACTCGGACCGGGGGTGTGACGGGCGCGCGGGTGAGAGCGACATCAATCCCGCGTACGCCCGTTTCAGCTCGGCCGAGGTCGCGGTGACGGACGGCGGGACCCCGACACCTACGCCTACGCCTACGGTTTCGCCGACCACTCCCCCGCCGGCTGGGCGCTCATGCTCGGCGCGGCTGGCGATCGTGGGCAGTTGGACGGGCGGGTTCCAGGGTGAGGTGACTGTGACGGCCGGCTCCGGCGGCACGTCGGGGTGGACCGCGACGTGGACGCTCGCCTCGGGGCAGCGGGTCACGCAGTCGTGGGGTGCGACGGTGAGCGCTTCGGGTTCCACGGTGACGGCTTCCAATGCCGGCTGGAACGGGACGTTGGCGGCGGGCAGTTCGACGACGTTCGGCTTCCTGGCCGAGGGTGCCGGCACCGCGCCGACCCTCACCTGCGCGGCCACGTAGCCGGCGGCGCGCGCAGCGGGCAGGTCGGGAGCGAACGCACCGGCCTGCCCGTGCCGGATCAGGTGTCGCGGCCGTACTTGTCGAAGTCGACCGTCCAGTCGCCCAGGCCGTTCCAGATCGGGAGCTTGCGCGGGGAGTTGCGCACGTCGACGATGTCGCCGACCAGGAACGTGTTGTAGACCCACTTGGCGTCGGCCGTGCTCAGGTTGACGCAGCCGTGCGACAGGTTGGCGCGGCCGAGCGAACCGTTCCAGGGCGCGGCGTGCAGATATTCGCCCGAGTAGGAGATGCGGGTGCAGAACTCGATGTTCTCGGACACGTAGTAGTTCGGGTCCTTGGGGTCGGTCACGCCGTAACTGGCCGAGCTCATCGTGTGCTTGCGTTTCTTGCCCAGCACCACGTGCGGGCCGCCGGCCGTCCAGTAGTTGATGCGCTCGCCGTTGGCTCCGGTGGTGCCGCCGCCCTTGCCCAGGCTGCTCTTCATCGTGCGGACGAGCTTGCCGTCGATGTAGACCTTCGTCATGTGGGTGCGGTTGTCACTGATGGCGATCAGCTGGCGACCGATGCGGAAACTGGTCGAGGCGTTCTTCGCGCCGTACGTGGTCTTGCCGAGCTTCACCCCGAGCGCGGTGACCTTGACGTCGATCCTGGTGCCGGCCGTCCAGTATTTCGCCGGGCGCCAGTGCACAGTGCGGTCGTCGCGCCAGTAGAACTTGCCCTTCACGGCGGGCGAGGTGGTGATCTCGATGGCCTTCTCGGCGGCGTTCTTGTCGACGGCGCGGCTGAACCGGACGATCACCGGCTGCCCGGCGCCGTAGGTCTTGCCCTCCTTGAGGGCCATCATGGCATTGGCCTGGAACGTGACGGTTGCCGTCTTCTCCGGCTTCAACGTCGTAAAACTGGCGTTCTCGGTGGACTTCACGCCCGCGCTGTCGGCCGCGGTGACGGTCACCGTGTATTTCTTGCCGTACGCGAGGTCACCGCTCGAGCGCCAGGTTCCGTCCTCCTGCAGCTTGCCGGCGACCTTCGTCTTGCCGGAGGTGACGGTGACGGTCTGGATCGTGCCGTCGGCGGCGCTGACGACGATCGGTGCCACCGGTGACACCCCGGTGCTGCTGGCGGCCGGGGTCACTGTCACCCGGACGGGCGCGGTCGGCGTGGCCGCCTCGGCCGGCGTGCCGACCCAGGAGTTGCCCCCGTCGCCCTTGCCGGAACCGGAACAGCCGGCCGCCGTGGCCGCCGCGGCCAGGCCCACCGCACCGATGATCACCTTGCGTCGCTGAATCATGACTCTCACATTCGAGGGATGCCGATCGGCGCCGTTCCCGGGCCCTGCCCCTATAGACGTAAGCAGGAGGGGAAAACGTTGCCCCTCTTCCGAAGGGGGATCATCTTGACAGATTTGCATCCCGCTCGGTAGACCGGCATCGCTCGAAGGTGTACGCGGCGCCCGGCCCGGAGAGGTGGCGGCAGAGGCACGGGCCGGGCGCCGCGTGTCAGGCGACCGCGATAATCGTGCCGGGCCCGACGATGCCGCTGTCGTCGAAGTCGTACGTCAGGCGGTTGACGATCCGGACGGCGCCCGGCACCTGGCGGGCCAGCCGCTCCGCGCGGTCGGCGGCCGACCAGCGGTCCACCTCGCCGGTCAGGGTGACCACGCCCTCGCGGACCTCGGCGCCGACCGTCTCGAAGATCACCGAGAGCACGTCCCGCCGGATCTCGTCGTCGGGGCGCAGGTGCACCTTCAGCAGGTCGCCCCGGGTGACGATCCCGACCAGGCGGCCGGCCGCGTCGACCACGGGCAGACGCTTCACCCGCTCGTCGTCCAGCGTGCGGGCGGCGGCCGCGATCGGGGTGCCGGTCGCCACGGTGACGGCGGGCTCGCTCATCAGGTCGGTGGCGGCGCCGGCCCGGGACTTGGCCCGTTCCCCGCGCCGGCGGCGGCGCTCGAAGAGGCGGGGCTCGTCGTCCCCCGCGTACTGAATCTTGCGAAGCAGATCCGTCTCGGAGACGACGCCGATCACCCGCTGGAAGTCGTCGACGACCGGGACCGCGCTGAAGTGGCGGCCGATCAGCAGATCGACGAGCTCGCGATAGGTGGCGGTCGGCGGCACGGACACGACGGCCTCGGTCATCACGTCGTCCACGGTCCAGGTCTTCATCGAGCCCTCCCCAGTTCGTCCACCTTCGACGCTAGGCGCGGGCCCGCCGCACGGTCAGGGCCGAAGGACCCGTCCGGGACGGACGCTCAGCTCTCCTCGGCGCGGATCGTGGTCAGGGCGGTCTCGAGGCGGGTGAAGTCCTCGGCGGAGTGACCAGCGGTGGCGCACAGGCGCAGGCGGGCCTGGCCCTCGGGGACGGCCGGGAACGGTACGGCCGACGCGTAGACGCCGAAGTCGAGCAGCCGGCGGGCCCAGCCGAAGGCCCGCTCCGAGCTGCCCAGGATCACCGGCACGATCGGGGTCTCGGTGACGCCCCCGTCGAGGCCGACCGACTCCACCAGCGACATCAGGCGGGCGGTGTTCGCGTCCATGCGGTCGCGGTGCTCGGGCTCCTCGACCACCACGCGGATGGTCTCGCGGATGGCGGCCGTGTTGGCCGGGGTCAGGGCCGAGGAGAACATGTACGGCGAGGTGCCGTGCTGCAGGAACATGGTGAGCCCGCGCGAACCGGCGACAAAACCCCCGCCCGACGGGAACGCCTTGCCCAGCGAGCCGGTCATGATGTCGACCTCGTCGGCCATCACACCCGCGCGCGAGGCGGTGCCACGGCCCTCCTTGCCGACCACACCGATCGCGTGGGACTCGTCGAGCAGCAGGAACGCGCCGTAGCGGTGCTTGAGCCGGACGAGGTCCTCGAGCGGGGCGATGTCGCCGTCCATCGAATAGACGCCGTCGACCGCGATCAGCACCCGGCTGTCGCTCCCGGCGTGCTTGGCGAGCAGCGTCTCCAGGTGGTTCATGTCGTTGTGGCGGAACTTCATCGTGCGGGCCCCGGCCAGGCGGCAGCCGTCGATGATGCTGCGGTGCGCCTTCTCGTCCAGGATCGCGATGTCGTGCCGGCCGACGACACCGGTGATCGCGGCCACGTTGGCGTCGTAGCCGTTGGCGAACAGCGCGGCCGCCTCGGTGCCGAGATAGCCGGCCAGTTCGCGCTCGGTGTCCAGGTGCAGCTCGATGGTGCCGGTGAGCAGACGGGCGCCCCCGGTCGAGGTGCCCCAGCGCGCGATCGCGTCGGCGGCGGCGCCGGTGATGCGGGGGTGGCCGTTGAGACCGAGATAGCCGTAGGTGGAGAAGACCGTCAGATGCTGCCCGGCGAACCGGCTCGCGGCCGCCGCGCGGGCGCCCAGCGGGAGTCCGAAGGTGTATGCGTTGGCGTCGCGGATGGCTTCGATGCGGCCGAACCAGTCGCGGACGGCGGGGGTGTCCAGCAGCCCGCCCTCGGTGATCTCATCGATGGAACGGCGGCCGGACGGGAACGTGGCGAACGGGTTCGAGGCGTATCCGGTGATCGCGTCGCTGGTGAGCATCTGAGGCTGACTCCGGGGATTCGGGCGCTGGACGTGCCAGGTCGGCACGAGAGCCCACTCAACCGGAGAGCAACCGCGAGGAATACCAGCAATTCGGACTTAATGCGCGTCGGACCGCCGCCCGCCCGGCAACCGTCCGGCACCCGGAAGGCAACCGAACGGCGATCGGCAACGGCTCGGCGGATCGGAATTGCCGGAAACAGCGCCCTAACGGGCGACCCGGGCCGGGAGCAGGGCGGACTCGATCTCGGCGGCGGGAGCGGGGCGGCCGAACAGGTAGCCCTGGGCCAGGCTGTAACCGGCGGCGTGCAGGCGCTGGGCCTGGTCCTCGGTCTCGACGCCCTCGGCGACCGCCTCGATGCGCAGGCCGTTGGTGAAACCGATGAGGTGTTCGACGATCACCGCGCCCGCGTGGTCGGCGGCGTCGCCGCTCACGAAGGACTTGTCGACCTTCAGGACGTCGACCGGCACCGTGAGCAGCAGGCTCAGCGACGACTGGCCGGTGCCGAAGTCGTCCAGCGCCACCCGCAGGCCACGTTCGCGCAGCTCGCGCACGGCCTCCAGCGGGGCGCCGGCCTCGAGGACGGCCGTCTCGGTGACCTCCAGCAGCAGGCGGGCACGGTCGACGCCCGTACGGGAAAGGATGTCCTCGACCTCGGCGACGAAACCCGGCTCGGCCAGCTGACGGGCGGAGACGTTGATGCTGATCTTCTGGGGGGCGTGCGGGCCGAAGCGGCGCTGCCACTCGGCGGCCTGGGCGCAGGCGTTCTCGAGCACCCAGCGGCCGATCTCGACGATCCGGCCGTTGCGCTCGGCCAGCGGGATGAAGACGTCGGGCGAGACCAGGCCCAGCTCGGGGTGCCGCCAGCGCAGCAGCACCTCGACACCGGCCGCGCGGCCGTGGGGCAGCTCCACGATCGGCTGGTAGAGCAGGAACATCTCGTCGCGGTCGAGGGCGTCGAGCAGGTCGGCGCCGAGCCGGGCCGCCGCACGGGCCTGCTCGTCCATCTCGGCGTCGAACCAGTGCCGCCGGTCGCCGCCGCCGGCCTTGGCCTCGTACATGGCGACGTCGGCCCGGCGCAGCAGCTCCTCGGACGTGTCGCCGTCGCGGGAACTGGTCACGCCGACGCTGGCCACGCTGCGTACGGGCGCGTCGAGCCGCGGCGACTCGCGCAGGGCGGCGAGCACCCGGTCGAGCGCCTCCTCGACCCGCTCGACCGACAGGCCGGGCAGCACGACCGCGAACTCGTCGCCGCCCAGGCGCGCGACGATGCCCTCGCTGCCCACGGCGGCCCGCAGGCGGCGGCTGACCACCACGAGCAGCGAGTCGCCGGTGTGGTGGCCGAGACGGTCGTTGACGCTCTTGAAGTCGTCCATGTCGAGCAGAGCCACGTGGAACGGCGCCCCGGTGGCGAGCAGCAGGTCGACGGTCTCCTCGAAGAGCGCCCGGTTGCCCACCCCGGTCAGCGAGTCGTGGGTCGCCTGGTGCGTGAGCTGGTCCTGGGTCTCGCGCAGCCGGTTGAGGCTGGTGTCGACGGTGTGCAGCAGCCGGCGGTTCTCGCGCAGGGCGTACAGCTGGCGCAGCATGACCAGCACCGTGAGCACGGCCGTGCTGATCCGGACGGCCGTGCTGTCGCCGCCCGCCCACAGGAGCAGTCCGTCCATGGCGACCACCGCGACGTACGGGACCACGCTGATCCGCCGGCTCCGCCGGGGCCGGGGCGGGCGGCAGTCGCTGCGCCGCTGGCGGGCGGCGGCCAGCGTCATGCCGAGGGCTCCGGCCGGCACGGCGACGAAGCTCGACGAGAGATAGGGGTGGCCGGCCAGGAACGGTGACAGGCTGCCGAGCACGGTGCTGACCGCGCTGCCGGCCGAAAGGATGTAGAGGGCCCGCCGGTCGAGGCGGCCCGCCCCGGCGAACGCGACCTTGATGAAGGTGATCACGCCGAGGCAACCGACGACCACGATGGCGAGCATGGCGCCCGCCGACCCGGTCTGCGCGACCCACGCGTCCTGGTCGCGCAGCGAGAACTGCGAGACGAACGCGCCGCCGGCGACGAGCACGACGCACGAGTCGAGCCAGAAGCGGACCCAGTCGCCGCGGCTGCGCTGCCAGGACGGCAGGCGCAGCAGCGACCAGATCACCACGGCGAGGACAGCCAGATACCAGATCGTGGTGGCGCGGCCGATCCGCTGCGAGGGCTCGGCGGCGCCGAGAGCGTCGGCCATGTTGGAGACGACACCGGCGGTGAAGAGCACGCCCGCCAGCGTCAGGTGCCGCCAGAACCGCCGCGTCGCGGGGTCGAGCAGCGCGGAGCGCGAGGCCCGCCAGCAGGCGTACGCGGCCAGGGCCGTGCTGACCGGCACGGGGAGCCAGCCCACCACGGGATACGCCCACTCGTGGTGGAGGCCGGCGAGGAGCCAGACGGCGTCGGCCAGCACGAGAAGCACGCCGGACACCGTCAGGGTGTTCCGGCGCAGCCACAGCGTCGCCTGCTCCAAGATTGTCCGCCTCCGCTTTGCCTTCCGCGACCGATCCGAGTGCTCCCATCGGCCCGCCCCGGCCGATCTGAAGCAAACTTTCCGGAAACCTGCGGGCACCCCGGCCAGGCCCCCGCCGCACGGAGATCGACCCCGCTGATCGTTCCGGGTAACCTCGGCGTTTCCTCACCTGTGTGTCGAGGCTGCCGATGATCAGGGCCATGGACGGCCACGGAACGGAGCCTGCATGAGAGACCTCGTTCGCCGGCCCGACCCGGTTCTGGCCGGGCTGGCGGCGTTCAGCGTCGCGATCGTGCTCTGGTTCCTGGTCGGGCCGGGTGGCGCGACCACGTCGTGGGCCGTGCAGACGTGTCTCGACGTGATGATCGCGGCGTTCTCGTGGCGCATGGTCCGGGCGACGGCCGGCGACCGGTACGCACGTCGTTTCTGGCGTGCGGTGCTGGCCACGGGTGTGCTGTGCGCGCTCGGCGACGGCTACCAGACCGTGCTGACCATCGTGCGGGGCGCCAACCACCAGCCCAGCCCGATCCAGACCGGCCTGGTCGTGCTGGGCATGGTCACCGTCATCATCACGATGCTGTTCCACCCGCTGGGCGGGGCCGGGCGGCAGCGGCTGCGCCTGTGGCTCGACGCCACGACGGTGCTGACCGCGGTCATCGTCTTCCTCTGGTACTTCGTGCTCGCGCAGGTCGTGACCGACGGCGATCCCACCGAACTGGTCGGCGCCGTCGCCACCTCGGCGGTCATGCTGCTGATCACCGTGGGTCTGCTCAAGCTGCTGCTCAGCGGCACGGCGCCGTTCAGCCGGGGCCCCGGCATCGTCGCCAGCCTCGGCGTGGCCGGCACGGCGATCGCGGCCTCCACGGTGACGCTGCTGACCGGCACCGAGGACCCGGGCGTCATCTACACCGCCCAGCTCGTGCCCTGCCTGCTCATGCCGGTCGGCATGCGCTACCAGGAGCTGCGGATGCGGCGTCGCGGCGCCGAGACCGGCCCGGCCGGGCGGCGGCGGTCCAGCCGGCTTCCGTACGTGGCGGTCGGCGCCGTGCAGCTGCTGCTCGTCGCCGCCCTGGTCGGCAGCGGCGGCGACCTGCGGGTCTGGGGCGTCACGATCGGGGCGGTGGCCATCACCGCGCTGGTCCTGAGCCGCCAGATCGCCGCGTTCACCGACAACGAGCGCCTGCTCGACGAGATCGACAGCAGCCGCGAGTGGTTCCGGTCGCTGCTGCAGCACTCCTCCGACGTCACGCTGGTGGTCGGGCGGGACGGCTCGGTCCACTTCGCGACCCCGGCCGTGCACAAGGTGCTGGGCATCGGGTCCGACGAGATCGACGGCACCGTGCTGGCCGACCGCGTGCACCCCGACGACATGCCGATGCTGCGCGAGCTGATGCAGCGGCTGGCCGCCCGGCCCGGCACCGAGGCCGACGCCCAGGTGCGGTTGCGGCACACCGACGGGTCGTACCGGTGGCTGCAGGTCGTCGGGGTGGACCTGACCGAGAACCCGAGCGTGAAGGCGATCGTGTTCAACGCCCGCGACGTGACCGAGGCCCGCCGGCTGCACGACGAGCTGAGCCACCGGGCCACCCACGACGCGCTCACCGGGCTGGCCGACCGCAGCCTGCTCGAACAGCGGCTGGTGGCCTCCACCGGCCCGGTCAGCGTGCTGCTGATCGACCTCGACGACTTCAAGCCGATCAACGACCGGTACGGCCACCACGCCGGCGACCAGGTGCTCGTCGCGGTGGGCGAACGGCTCACCACCTGGACCGGCGAGACCGGGCTGGCCGTACGCCTGGGCGGCGACGAGTTCGCCGTACTGCTGCCCGGCGCCGACGCGGCGACGGCCGCCGAGCGGGCCGAGCACATCGCGCTCGCCGTGGCCGAGCCCATGCGGCTGGCCGACGACCTCGAGGTCACCGTCGGCGCCAGCGTGGGCGTGGCCACGGGCCGTCCGGACGACGCGGCCCAGCTGCTGCGGGACGCCGACGCCGCGATGTACCGGCAGAAGGCACTCCGAAGTGGATCGTCGCTCGCGCCGGTCCGATAGATTGCCGGTGTGACCGAGAGGATCGTCGCCGGCCGGTACCGCCTCGAGCGCCCGATCGGCCGGGGCGGCATGGGGGCGGTCTGGCAGGCCCACGACGAACTGCTGGGCCGGGACGTCGCCGTCAAGGAGATCTGGCTGCCCGGCGGCGGCGACACCCAGCCCGACGAGGCGACCACCCGGCGGGCGTTGCGGGAGGCGCAGGCGGCGGCCCGGCTGCGGCACGCGAGCATCGTGACCGTCCACGACGTGGTCACCGACGACGGCCGGCCCTGGATCGTCATGGAGCTGGTCGGCGGTCAGTCGCTCGCCGCGGCCATCAGCGAGCACGAACTGCTGACCGAGCACCGTACGGCCGAGATCGGCCTGCACGTCCTCGACGCGCTGCGCGCCGCCCACCGCGAGGGCATCCTGCACCGCGACGTCAAACCGGCCAACATCCTGCTCGACGGCGACCGCGTGGTGCTGACCGACTTCGGCATCGCCGCGATCGACGACGCGACCGCCCTGACCGCGACGGGCCAGATCGTGGGTTCGCCCGCCTATCTGGCGCCGGAACGCATCAACGGCAAGCCCGCGGCGGCGGCCGCCGACCTGTGGGCGCTCGGGGTCACGCTCTACACGGCGGTCACCGGCAAGTCGCCGTTCCAGCGCGAGGACACACAATCCACCTTCGCCGCCATTCTCACGGCGAAACCGGCCCCGCCCTCGTACGCGGGAAAGCTCTGGCCGGTCATCAAGGCGCTCCTGGAGAAGGATCCCGCGCAGCGGCTCACCGCCGAGGCCGCCCGCCCGCTGCTGACGGCGGTCGCGGCCCAGCCCGCCCCCGAAGCGCCGAAGCCCAAGCGGAAGAAGGGCGACACCGCGATCGCCCCCTCGCCGACGATCGCCGCGCCCACCGAGCAGCAGGACGCCGGCAGCCCCACCGCCACCGCGCACACCGTGCTGATCCCCGGGCCGGGCCGCCGTCGCACGGCCTGGGTCGTCGCGGGCGCGTTCACCGCCGTGCTGCTGCTGGGCGGCGGAATAGCGTGGGCGGCCGGGCGCAACGACGGCCGGGCCGGAGACGGAAAGAAAACCGCGGTGCTCTCCATCGCGTCGTCGTCGGCACCGGTCGTCGTCAAGTCGGCCAAGCCGGTCAACCCGTCGCTCGACAGCTGCCTGGTGGGTCGGTGGCGGGTGACCTCGATCCAGGTGGTCAACCACTTCGAGGGCACCGACTCCCGGTTCGTGGGCGGCGCGGGCGGCACCATGCGGATCCGCGCCGACGGCTCCGGCGACGTCGACTTCAGCAAGTCGGCGCCGCTGAAGGCCACGGTCAAGGGCGCCAAATATGTGCAGACGCTGCGCGGGACGGCGACCTTCCGGTCCGAGACCCGCAACTCACGGGTCTACGACATCGAGCTCAGCAACAAGCGCTGGCAGACGATCACCCGCAACGGCCGCAAGGTCACCTTCACCCAGTCGGTCTCGAACGGCGCGTCCCGCGAATACATCTGCTCCGAGAAGCGCCTGACCATCTATGGCGACGACGACACCTCCACCGACGCCTACGAGCGCGTCAGCACCACCCCCTGACCCCGGTCAGTCCAGGTCGAGCTGGAAACGCGCCTCAGTCCAGGTCGAGCCGGAACCGCGCCGCGCAGGCCGATGCGACGCCCTCGACGCCGGGGAACAGGCGCAGCGCGTTGATGCCCATCAGGTCGAGGTCGGCCAGTGCCCGGCGGGTCTCCGCCGTGGGCAGCAGCACGCGGGTCAGAGCGACCTCGCGGTCCAGTCGAGCAACCGGGTCGGCAGCCCGTGATGCTGGCCGAGAGCGATCAGCCGGTCGTTGTCGTCGCACACGTCGGCGGGCACGCCGTGGGCCCGGCACTCGTCACGGAACGAAGCCATCAGCGAGTCGAACCGGGCGGGACGACGCTCGGCGGCGAGGTGGCGGAAGGCGCGGTCGAAAGTCGGTTCCAAACGCCACTGCGGTGAGCGCATCCCGCGGAACAGATAGACGCCACGGCGGTGCTGCCCGTCGGGGAACAGCTCGACCAGCAGGTTCCGCTTGAAGTCGGGCCAGCTGTCATAGCGCAGCCGGCGGATCCGGGCCACCCGGGGCCTACCAGTGCGGCCGCACCGGCGTGGCGCCGACGCCGCGGACGCCGACGGCGTCGATGAGGCACGGGTGCAGGACATACTCCGACTCGGACATCGGCGGGTGGAGGTCGTTGATGCCGCCCATCCGATAGAAGTACGTGCCCTCCAGGCCGTCCCGCCGGCGCCATGTCGGCCGAGATCTGGTTGGCGCACTGCTGGATCTGCTCGGCGCCGAAGGTGCGGGCCTTGGCGGCGATGGTCCCGCGGATCACCTCGGGTGACGGCACCTGCCGGTCCTCCTTCGCCTCGCGGACGGCCGCGCACAGCGAGTTGCCGAGCTCGACCAGATCGCGGGGCACCAGGCGGATGTGCCGGAGCAGATAGTCGGGCATCCGCTCACTGGTCCCCCGGGCGACGTTGTCGATGTCGCTCAGGCCGAGCCAGCGTTCCACCGGGTCCCCTGCGCTGTCCGGCCGGGCCAGGTACCGCTCGTCCAGCTTCTCGATCTTGCGGTCGAGCAGGTAGGTCAGCGAGCCGGCGTCCCAGTCGAGGACCCGCAGGTGGGGGTCGCCGCGGAACTTCCCGGCCATCTCGCCGCGCAGGATGCTGGACAGGACGACGTCCCGGATCGCCACGACGACGTGCAGGCGGCCACCGATCGCCGGGTCCCGGAGCCACTGCATGACCGCGTGGAACAGGCCCTCCTGGCAGGGCAGCCAGTAGCTCGGCGCGGCCTCGAAGAACTCGTCCATGCCGTCCACGTAGAAGGCCATCGGCGGCAACGCGGGGCTCGCCTCGCGCAGGTAGTGGTTGACGTCCGTCCAGGCGCCGTCGCGAAGATACCCGGTCAGTTGCTGGCGGGTGTCGTTGTCCCAGAGCAGCTCGGCCAGGTGGCTGTACACCGTGCCGGGTGTGCGCCGCAGCGGGACCAGGGTGCCGTACTGCTTGAGGGCCCGGGCCGTCGCCGGGTCGACCCGCCGGCTCAGCCCGGGGCGCAGCAGGATGTGCGCCACGGCCGTCCGGGTGATGGCCCGTGACCAGGCCAGCCGCCAGATCTCGGCCAGGTCGCGGGCCTCGAAGAGCTGACAGGTGCGCACCACCGACTCGGTCGGCGGCGGGTCGCCCGGGCACGGAGTCGACGTAGACGCTGGACTCGAGCTCGGCCGACGCCTGGGACCGCCGCAGATAGAACGTCTTGCCGGCGCCCTTCCGCCCGGCGATCACCCGCACGCGCAGGTCGTCGGCCCGGGTCGCCAGCGCCCCGAACGACTCGTTGCCCGCGAAGTCCACGAACCGGTTCATCAGGTCGTCGAGGTTCTCGCGGGCGCCGTCCGGGTTTCCGAACGGCGCGATCCCGTCTCCGATGGTGGGGATTCTCGGCCTCCTACCATTGCACCTCCCGGACCAGGACAGTCCGGCGCACCCGTCTGATACATCGGGCCCGCGGATGCACCCGTTCGGTTGGGCGGCGAGGGCCGGGTTGCCGGTAATTTGGCGGGCGTGCACCTCTCTGTCCTCGGCCCGCTGCGTGTCACGGTGCGAGGGGCGGCCGCTGATCCGGGTGGGCCGCGGCAACGCGCGGTGCTGGCCCGGCTCGCCGTCGCGGGTGGGGCCGTGGTGTCGGCCGACCGGCTGGTCGACGACCTCTGGGGTGACGCCGACGTGCCGGCCAAGGCCCTGGCCACGCTGCAGGTGCACGTCTCGCATCTGCGCCGCGTGCTCGAACCCGGCCGGGCTCCCCGCACCGTGGCCACCGTGCTGGTCAGCGCGCCGCCGGGCTATGCGCTGCGGCTGCCCGCGGGCGCGGTGGACGCGTGGCACTTCGACGACCTCGTACGGCGGGCGGCCGGCGCCGGGCCGGCCGACCAGGAGCGGCTGCTGACCGAGGCCCTGGGCTGCTGGCAGGGCGACGCTTACGCCGAGGTGGCGGCCGAGCCGTGGGCCGTGCCCGAGGTCAACCGGCTGTCCGAGTTGCGGCTGCACGCGGTCGAGGCGCTGGCCGAGGCGCGGCTGGCGCTGGGCGGAGCGGCGCTGGTGACCGCCGAGCTGGAACGGCACCTGCACGACAATCCGGGGCGGGAGGCGGCCGTACGGCTTCTCGCGCTCGCCCTCTATCGCACCGGCCGCCAGGGGGACGCCCTCGCCGTGCTGCGCCGCACCCGTGAGCACCTGGCCGACGAGCTGGGGGTCGACCCGGGGCCGGCGCTGCGCGCGCTCGAAGCCGACATCCTCGCCCAGTCCCCGTCGCTCGAAGCCGGCATCTTCGCCCAGTCCCCGTCGCTCGAAGCCAGCGTCCTCGCCCGGTCCCCGTCGCTCGAAGCCGGCGTCCTCGCCCGGTCCGCGGCCGTCGGCGCCGCGACTCCGGCCGCCGTCACCGTTGCTCAACCGGCGACGGCCACCATGGGCCGGGACACGGAGCCGGCTCCGGCCGCCACGGGCCGGGACGCTGAGCTGGCCGCCATCGCGGCCGCCGCCGAGGAGGCCGCGCGTGAGGGCGCCCGGGTCGTGCTGATCGGCGGCGACGCCGGGGCCGGCAAGACGACGCTGGCCGAGGCCGCCCTGGCCGCCCTGGAACGGACCGGCTGGCGGGTGCGCCGCGGGCGCTGTCCCGAGGTCGAGGGCGCCCCGCCGGGCTGGGCCTGGTCGGAGGCGCTGGGCTCGGACGCCGCGCTCGACGGCTCGCCCAACCCGTTCCAGCTGGGCCGCACCATCGCGACGGCGCTGGACACCGGGCGCGGCGCGGTGCTGCTCGACGACGTGCACCGGGCCGACGACCTCACGTTGCAGCTGCTGCGGCAGGTGGTGGCCCAGCAGGCCGGGCGGCCGCTGCTCGTGCTGGTCACCTATCGCACGACCGACCGCGGCGACGAACTGGAGGCGACGATCGCGGCGCTGCTCGGCTCGACCGCGGCGCACCTGGTGCTGCGCGGGCTCGATCCGGAGGCGGTGGCCGAGCTGGCCCGGCGGCACGGGCTGGCCGAGGCGGGTCCGGAGCTGCTGGCGATGGTCGCCGAGAGGACCAACGGCAACCCGCTTTTCGTACGGGAACTGGCCCGTCTCATCGCCGCCGAGGGCTCGCGCGCCGCCGGTTCCGGGGTCCCCGCGGGCGTACGGGAGGTGTTGCGCCGCCGGGTCGCCCGGCTGCCCGACGCCGTGGCGACGACACTGCGGCAGCTCGCCGTGCTCGGGCGCGAGGCCGACCTCGACGTGCTGGCCGAGGTGGCCGGCCGCGACCCCGACGACCTGCTCGACACCCTCGAGACGGCGGTGCTGGCCGGGCTGCTGGACGAACCGGCGCCGGGGCAGGTGCGGTTCACGCACGCGTTGGTGCGGGACACGCTCTATGAGGACACGCCGCTGCTGCGCCGGGCCCGCCTGCACACCCGGGCCCTGACGGTGCTCGACGGGCACGCGGACGCGGCGACGCTGGCCCGGCACGCGGCGGCCGCGGCCGGTCCGGCGACGGCGGGCGAGGCCGTTCCGTACGCGGTGGCCGCCGCCCACGCCGCCGAGCGGGCCGGGTCGTGGCGGGAGGCGGCCGGCGAGTGGCGGCAGGCGTTGCGGCTGCACGAGCTGGCCGGCACCCGGGCCACCGGTTCGGCGGTCGAGTTGCTGGCGCCGGCCATCACCGCGCACGCCCGGGCCGGCGACGTCGTGCGGGCGCGCCGGCTGCTGGTCGGTGCGCACGATCAGACCGCGCAGGCCCGCCGCGCGCTGGTCGGGGCACACGATCAATCCACGCAGCCCCGCCACCCGGTGGTCGGGGCACACGATCAGACCGCGCAGGCCCGCCGCCCGCTGGTCGGGTCGGAGGATCTGGCCGTGCTGGTCGCGTGGGACGCCCCGCTGATCTGGACCACGCGCGACGGGCGGGAGCCCTCGCACAGCACCGTGGCGGCCATCCGCCGGCATCTGGCGTCCGAGATCGACGAGCCTTCCCGCGTACGGCTCCTGGTCGCACTCTTCCGCGAACTGGAGGGCTTCGACGAGGCCGAGGCCCAGCGGGTCAGCGCCGAGGCCGTGGCCCTCGCCCGGCGGGTCGGCGAGCCGCGCCTGCTGTGTGCCGCGCTCAACGTGCGGGCGTACGCGGCCCTGGGCCCCGACCTGCGTGACGAGCGCCGGGCCGTGGCCGAGGAATACCTGGCCGTGGCGGCGGCGGCCGGCGAGATCGACCACGAGGCCGTCGCCCACTGGCTGCTCTATCTCGACGCGGCCGCGCAGACCGACCTGGTGCGGGCGCGGGCCGAGATGGAGCTGGCCGTCGCGCGTTCGACCACCGGGCAGCTGGGCAGCCTGCTGGCGGTGGTCGGCATCTTCACGGCGCTGCTCGAGATGCTGGCGGGCCGGGTCGAGGAGTCGCTGCGCCGCTACGACGAGGTGAGCCGGCGGATGGCCGAGCACGGCGACGTCAGCGGCGCCTCGATGGGCACGGTCGGGCGGATCGGGGCCGCGGTGGCCCGCGACTCGTGGGCTCCGCTGCTGGGTGAACTGCGGGCGATCGAGGCGGCGTACCCGGGCCGGGTCACCGATCCGCTCGCGCTGGCGCTGCTGGAATCCGGGGCGCCCGAGGAGGCCCGCCGCGTGTGGGCGGGCCGGCAGCCGATCGACCGCAACTACTACTGGCTCGGCTATACGACGCTGCGGGCGCACACGGCGGCCCGGCTCGGCGACGAGGAGGCCGGTCGGCAGCTGCTGGCCGACCTGCTCCCGTTCGCCGGCCGGATCGCCGGGCTCGACTCGGGCACGCTCTACGCCGGGCCGGTCGACGCCGCGTTGTACGCGTTGACCGGCGACGACGCGTACGCGAAATCGGCCGCCGCGCTCACCGAACGCCTGCGGACGCCGGGCTCTCTCACCGAGCACCCCCGAACACCAGGCTCTCCCGCCGCTTGAACGGCAGCGGCAGCAGCTTGATCATGAGCGCGACCGGGATGCCGCCCTCCTTGCGGGTCTCGGCCAGCTCCTGCTCGGTGCAGACGGCCAGGATCCGCGGCACCTCGAAGCTCATCTTGCCGCCGCGCCTGCGGATCGTGGCCTCGACCCGGTTCCACTCGTCGTCCGAGACGTACTGCTTGATCAGCGGGACGATCGTGCGTTCCTCGTCGGCGATGTGCTCGTGCAGGGTGTCGCGCAGGTCGGCCAGGTCGGCCGCGAGTTCGGCCGAGACGACGTGGTTGGTGGCCAGGGCGGCCGCGCCCGAGCGGATCCGGGCCAGCTTGGGGTCGAGCACGGCGTGGTCGTCGGTGAGCTCGGTGAGGTCGACGTGCGCACCGGCCGAACGTTCGAGGACCGGCCACAAAACCTCGTCCTCGGCGCTGTGATGGTGGTGGATGCTGTCGCAGAAGTCGGTCAGGTAGGCCGCGATCGCGCCGGCCCGCTTGCGGTCGAGGCTGTTGTCGAGGGCCAGCCGGGCCGTCAGGTCGGCGCAGCGGTCGAGGTCGCGCAGCATGGCGCGGTGGGCGAGCAGCAGGCCGGTGGGTTCGTTGTTCATGCCGATACCGTGCCGGGGACCGCCTTCAGCCGACCTAAGACCGACTTAACCGCAGCCGTCGCAGGGCCAGGGCGACCTGCAGGCGCAGGCGGCCCGCGGGGTCGCGGACGTCCCAGCCCAGCACGGGCCGGATGTGGGCCAGCCTGTCCTGCAGGGTCGAGTGGTGCACGCGCAGCGCGGTCGCGGCGGCGCGCAGGCTGGCCGCCTCGGCCACCGCTTCGAGGGTGGTGAGCATCCAGCCGGCGGTGGCCGCGGCCAGGTCGAGGGCGCGCTCGTCGGGAACCGGGCCGGCGCCGGCGTCGACGGCCGCGGCCAGCAGCGCGAGGCCGCCCAGGTCGTCGGCGTGCACCACGCGGGGTCCCGGGTCCTGGTCGGTGCCGGCGGCGGTGAAGCGCAGCGCGGTGCGGGCCGCGTCGAGCGAGGCGGGCAACTCGCCGATCGGGCCGGCCGGGCCGATTCCGGCGCGACCGGACGGCGGTTCCGCCGCCCCGTGGATCAGGCGCACCGCGCCGCCTTCGAGCGCTACCGCCCGTACGGAATCGGTGGTGTGGAAACCCAGACGCTCCGCCGCCTGCAGACGCAGCGGTTCGGGCGCGTCGCGGTCGAGAACCAGCTCGACCGAGGCCGGGTCGGGGTGCGGCGCGTGACCGCGGGTGCGTTCCAGAACGGCCCGGGCCGCGGCCGACGCCCGCTCCAGGACCATCGCCTCGACCGGACCGGGCGGGCCCGCGCGTTCCAGCCACAGCGTCGCGCCGCCGGCCGGGGCCGACATCCAGGCCGGATCGGGTGGACCGGCCGGCGTGGCGGCGCCGTCGGGCTGGACCCGCACCTGGACCCGGCGCTCGTCGTCGGCCAGCCGCGCCGGGCAGCCGGCCAGCACGGCCGCCCCGCGCACGATCGTCTGCAGGCCGGCCCGCGCCTCGGTGAGCCGGTCGAAGTACGCGATCACGCGCAGGGCGGCGCCGGCATCGGGGTCCAGCGCCGCCAGACGGACGGCGAGATCCTTCACTACATCCCCATCAACCTCGTGAGCCACCGGATCCGGGCCGCCCGGGCGTCCTGCGAGACGGCGGCCTGCGGGACCATCATGTCGAAACCGTGGAAGCCGCCGGGCCATACGTGCAGCTCGGCCTGGCCGCCGGACCGCCAGATCCCGCTCGCGTAGGCCACGTCCTCGTCGCGGAACGTCTCGGCCGAGCCGACGTCGACGAAGGCGGGCGGCAGGTTCGACAGGTCGGTCTCGCGGGCCGGGGCCGCGTACGGGGAGACGCCCGGCCCGCCGCACTCGGCGCCGAGCAGGGCGGTCCAGCCGGTGTTGTTGGCCGTGCGGTCCCAGACGCCGAGCCCGGCCATCTGCACGGCCGACGGGGTGTCGTTGCGGTCGTCGATCATCGGGCAGAGCAGCATCTGCCCGAGCAGGGCCGGGCCGCCGCGGTCGCGGGCGATCAGCGCTACGCCCGCGGCCAGGCCGCCGCCCGCGCTGGCGCCGGCGATGACGATGCGGCCGGGGTCGATGCCGAGCTCGGCGGCGTTGGCGGCGGTCCAGACCAGACCGGCGTAGCAGTCCTCGACCGGCGCCGGGTGCGGGTGCTCGGGGGCGAGACGGTATTCCACCGACACGATCACCGACGGCACCTCGGCCGCCCAGTCCTGCAGCACCTCGACGCCCGTACGGTTGTTGCCGACGATCATGCCGCCGCCGTGCGTGTGGTAGATCGCCGGCAGCGGCGTGGCGGCGCCGGCCGGGGTGAGGATCAGCAGTTCGACGTCGGGGTCGCCGGCCGGGCCGGGAACCATGCGGCGGGCCACGGTGAAGGCGCCGCCGCGGGCCAGGTCGTCGTCGCTGAGATCGGCCAGCAGCGAGCCCTCGCGCATCGGCTGGATCATCTCGGCGGTCAGCGACGACGGCATCTGCTCACCGATGACGACGAGGGCGGCGGCCAGCTCGGCGTCGAAGGGCGGCGGCGGGCCGACGGGTCGGGTGGATTCGGGCAGAACGCTCGTCACGGGAACCCCCTTGTTACAAGAACATTTCGGCGGTGTGACTCATTCTGTTGTGACCGTCCCCACTCCGGCGAGCGCCGGACGGCGGAACTTCCCCGCCACGTGGCGGGCTCCTCGACCCTACTGCGTGTCGTCGGCCAGTTTGCCCAGCCGGCCGAGCGCCCCCGACCAGTAGGCCTCGTACTTGGCGACCCACGGGGCCAGGGCTTCGGACATCGCCTCGCCGTCGATGGCGTAGATCTGGTTGCGGCCCTGCTTGGTGGCGGTGACCAGGCCGGCCGCGCGCAGGGCCATCAGGTGCTTGGAGATGCCCGAGGCGACCAGGCCCGGGAAGCAGGCGGCCAGCTCCCCGACCGTCATCGTGCCCCGCTCGGCGAGCAGGTCGAGGATGCGCCGGCGGGTCGGGTCGGCCAGGGCCCGGAACAGGTCGTCAGACACCGGCCGCGGTCACCGCGTCGGCCAGGCGCCGCAGCACCTGGTGCTTGTCGGCGCCCCGCTCGTACGCCTCGGCGGTCTTCTCCCAGCCCGGCTTGCCGATGCCGGCGAACCCGTCGTGCACCAGCCCGACCCGGGTGCCGCCGGCGACCGGTTCGAGCGTGATGACGAGGCGGCCCGGGTGGACCCAGCCCGAGTCCTCCTCGAGCCAGGACAGGACGAGCCGCCCCTCGGGCACCATCTCCAGCACCACGCCGCTGATCCAGGTCTCGCCGTCGCCGCCGGGCATGCGGTAGGCGCCGCCGACCCGCACGTCGATCTCGATCTCGGGGGACATCCACCGCCGCAGCCCGTCCTCAGTGGACAGCCACTGCCACACCACGCTGGGCGGTGCCGGAATCTGCAGCGAACGCACGACCTCGGGCATACCGGCCTCCTCAACGCCTTACCACTCAGTAATGCATTACCGTACGGTAAGGCATCGACGCTGACAAGATGGCGCGGTGAACCTGGACTGGGTCGAGCCGGTATGGCGGCGCGTCGCTTCGGCGCAACCGCTCCACGGGGGCTGGACGTCGACCATGCTGCGGCTGACCGCGGACGACGGCGGCCAGGCCGTGCTGCGGCTGATGACGAAGGAACCGTGGCGCCGGCACGCCCCGGGCCTGCTCGCGCGCGAGGCAGCCGTGCAGCGCCAACTGGCCGGATCGGGGATTCCGGCGCCCCGCAGCATCGCCGTCGACCTGAGCGGCGAACGGGCCGGGGCGCCGGCGCACCTGATGTCGTGGCTCCCGGGGCGGCTCTGCCTGGACTCCGCCTCCGACGATGTTCTCGGGGCGATGGCCCGGCTGCTGGCCCGGATCCACCAGTTCGACCCGGGCGACGCGCGACCGCGGGAGTTCCAGTCGTGGGCGGCGCCCGCCAAGCGGGTCGTGCCGGACTGGGCCGAGCGGCCCGACCTCTGGAAGAGCGCGTTCGAGCTGCTCGAGAAGCCCGCACCCGACTACGCCGGGGCCTTCCTGCACCGCGACTTCCACCTCGGGAACCTGCTGTGGGACGGCGGCCGGATCAGTGGTGTCGTCGACTGGGTCGAGACCTCGTGGGGGCCGGCCGAGCTGGACGTCGCCCACGCGGCCACCTCGCTGGCGATGCTGCACGGCGTCGAAGCGGCCGAGCGGTTCACCGCCTCGATCGGGGATGGGACGCGGTTCTGGCACGTCATGGACATCGTCGGCTTCCTGCCCGACCAGGCCAAGGTCGTGCGGCCGTGGCGGGACGCCGGCGTGGCCGTCAGCGAGACGGTGGCCCGGCGGCGGCTGGAGGAGCGGCTAGCGTCTGTGGTGTGAAGGACATGCTCACCGGGCTCGACGTGATCGACGACGCGGACGTGCTGGAAAGCCTCAGCCATGACGACGCGGAATGGGCCCCGTACGGGAAAGCGCTCGCCGCCGTGCGGCCGAGGACGACCGACGACGTACGGAAGGTGGTTGCCGCCTGTGCCGCGCGGCGGGTGCCGGTCGTGACGCGGGGGGCCGGGACCGGGCTGTCGGGCGGGGCCAACGCGGTCGACGGGGCGATGATCCTCGACCTGTCGAAGATGAACCGGATCGTCGAGATCGACGCCGAGAACATGACCGCGACCGTGCAGCCGGGTGTCATCAACGACGACCTCAAGAAAGCCGTCGCCGAGCACGGGCTCTGGTATCCGCCCGACCCGGCGAGCGCGCCCTGGTCGACCATCGGCGGCAACGTCGCGACCAACGCGGGCGGGCTGTGCTGCCTCAAGTACGGCGTCACCCGCGACTACGTGCTCGGCCTGGAGGCGGTCGTGGGCGGGCCGGCCGGCGACTACGGCACCGTCGTCCGGCTCGGGCGGCGCACCACCAAGGGCGTCAGCGGTTATGACCTGGCCGGGCTGTTCACCGGCTCCGAGGGCACGTTCGGGGTGATAACCGAGATCACCGTACGGCTGAGGCCCGCGCGCCGGGAGGCCCCGCGCACCGTGGTGGGCGCGTTCGGCAGCGTGGTCGCGGCCGGTGAGGCGGTCGCCGCCGTCACCCGGGCCGGGCTGCTGCCGGCCGCCCTGGAGCTGCTCGACCGCACCTGCCTGCGGGCCGTCGAGGAGTGGAAGCACCTGGGTCTGGAGGCCGACGCCGCCGCGCTGCTGCTGGCCCAGCTCGACACCCCGGGCGACCAGGAGGCCACCGCGGTCGCGCGCGTGTTCCGCGACGCCGGGGCGCTCTGGGCCGAGCAGTCGACCGACGAGGTCGAGGCCGAGGCCCTGTTCGCCGCCCGGCGGCTGGCCTATCCCGCGCTGGAACGGCTCGGCCCGGTGCTCACCGAGGACGTCTGTGTCCCCCGCTCGAAGGTGCCGCACATGCTGGCCGCCATCGAGGCGATCGCGGCCCGCCACCACACGACGATCGCCACCATCGCGCACGCCGGCGACGGCAACCTGCACCCGCTGATCCTCGCCCCGGCCGGCGACGAGGCGGCCAAGCTCGCCGCGCAGGCCGCCTTCGAGGAGATGCTGGCCGAGGCGATCGCGCTCGGCGGCACGGTCACCGGCGAACACGGCGTCGGGCTGCTCAAGCGGGCCGGGATGCGCCAGGAACTGTCGCCCGGGGTGCTCGCCATGCAGGTGGCGGTGAAGCAGACGCTCGACCCGCTCAACCTCTTCAATCCGGGAAAGGTTATCGGCTGAGCCCGGCGGGGTAGCGTCCCCGCGTGTTAAGTCTGCTGCTCGCGGTCTCGGTCGGGGTCGCGGTCCTGGTCTGCACGAGCGCCGCTCGCCAGTTCCGGATCGCGCCGCCCGCGCTGCTGCTCCTCGCCGGCGTGCTGCTCGGCTTCATCCCCGCGCTGCGGGCCGCCCACCTGCCGCCCGAGGCGGTGCTGCTGGTCTTCCTGCCGGTGCTGCTCTACTGGGAGAGCTTCGGCACGTCGCTGCGCGAGATCCGCACCAACCTGCGGGCGATCCTGTTGCTCAGCACCGTGCTGGTGGCCGCGACCGCCGCCGTGGTCGCGACCGCCGCCCATCTGCTCGGCATGCCGTGGGGCCCGGCCTGGGTGCTGGGGGCCGCCGTCGCCCCGACCGACGCCACCGCCGTCGGGGTGCTGGGCCGTGCCCTGCCCCGCCGGCTCGCCACCACGCTGCGGGCCGAGAGCCTGGTCAACGACGGCACGGCGCTGGTCATCTACGCCCTCGCGGTCGGCGTGACCATGGGCGAGGAGCACGTCGAGTTCGCCGGGGTGTCCAGCCGGTTCGCGCTGGCCTACCTGGGCGGCGTCGCGATCGGGCTGGCCACCGCCTGGCTGAGCGTGCTGGTGCGCCGGCGCCTGGGCGACCCGTTCCAGCACAACATCCTGGCGCTGGCCACACCGCTCGCGGCCTATCTGATCGCCGAGGAGGTCGAGGCGTCGGGCGTGCTCGCGGTCGTGGTGAGCGGTCTGTGGGTGAGCCGGGCGGCGCCCCGGCTGTTCAGCGCCGACGTCCGCCACTCGGTGCAGACCGTCATGGGCTTCCTGACCGCCCTCGCCAACGCGGCGCTGTTCGTGCTGGTGGGCCTCGAAGTGCAGGCCGCCGTACGGGGTCTGACCACGGTCGGCCTCACGCAGGGGCTGGTGGGTGTGGCCGTGGCCTCGGCGGCGGTCATCGGCGTACGTTTCGCGTGGCTGTTCACGAGTCCGTACGTGATCCGCCTGGTCGACCGCCGCCCCCGGCAACGCGAGCTGAGGGTGGGCGCGAGACCCCGTACGGTGATGGCCTCGGCCGGATTCCGCGGGGCGGTGTCGCTGGCCGCCGCGCTCGCCGTGCCCGACTCGATGCCCGACCGCGACCTGATCGTCTTCGTGACCGCCGGCGTGATCGCGGTGACGCTGGTCGTCCAGGCGCCGCTGCTGCCCCGGATCGTGCGCTGGGCCCGGGTCAGCGACGACGGAGAGGCCGACCGGGAACGCCGGCACGCCGAGATCACCGCGGGCGAGGAGGCCCGCAACGCGCTGCCCGCGCTGGCCGACCAGGTCGGGGCGGACCGGGAGATCGCCGACGAGCTGGGCCAGGAGTTCGACCGCCGGCTGGGCATCCTGCGGGAGGACGGGCCGGACAACGGCAATGGCGCCCGCCGCCGGGAGGCGCAGGACCGCCGGCTGCGGCTGGCCGCGATCGCCCACAAGCACGCCACCGTGGTGCGGCTGCGCGACGAGGGGGTCATCGACGACGAGGTGCTGCAGCGCATCCAGACGACCCTGGACGTCGAGGAGGTGCAGATCAGGCACCACAACTTCGGCGATCACACCGGCTCCTGAGCGCCTCCCGGTGTGTCAGGATCACTCCATGGAGACCCGGAATCTGAGCGTCCAGGCCCGCGGCATCACCCAGAACGTGCTGGTCGGCGGCGCCGAGGACGCGGCACCGGTGCTGCTGGTGCACGGCAACTGCTCGTCCGCGGACTTCTGGCTGCCCCTGGTGCGCCGGCTCCCCGACGGCCTGCGGATCGTCGCCCCCGACCTGCGCGGATACGGCCGCAGTCAGGCCGCGCCGGTCGACGCCACCCGGGGCCTGCGCGACTTCGCCGACGACGTGGCCGCCCTGCTCGACGACCGCGACCTGTTCCCGCTCGACGTGCCGGTCGTGGTGGCGGCCCACTCGATGGGCTGCGGCGTGGTGATGCACCTGCTGGCCGAGCACCCGGGCCGGTTCTCCGCGGTGCTGCTGGAGGCGCCGCTCAGCCCGTACGGCTTCGGCGGCACCCGTGACCTCGAGGGCACCCCGACCACGGCCGACTACGCGGGCACCGGCGGTGGCACGGCGAACCCCGACTTCGTGGCCCGCATCCAGTCCGGCGACCGCAGTGCCGAGGCGCCGACCAGCCCGCTGACCGTGCTGCGCTCGGCCTACGTGGCCGACCCGGCGTCGCTCGGCGAGGACGAGGCGCTGCTGCTCGACACGGTGCTGAGCACGGCGATCGGCGAGGACAACTACCCGGGCGACTTCAAGCCGGTGACGAGCTGGCCCGGCGTCGGCCCCGGCGACCGCGGGGTGCTCAACACGATGGCGCCCAGCCATTTCAACGTGGCCACCGATCTGATCGACGCCCGGGCCAAGCCGCCCATCGTGTGGGTCCGCGGCGACAAGGACGCCATCGTCTCCGACACCTCGCTGTTCGACCTGGCCTATCTGGGCTCGCTCGACGTGGTCCCCGGCTGGCCCGGCGCCGAGCTGTGCCCGCCGCAGCCGATGGTCGGCCAGACCCGCGCGGTGCTCGACCGCTATGCCGAGCAGGGCGGCAGCTACCGCGAGGTCGTCTATGACAACTGCGGCCACTCCCCGCACATCGAGCGCCCGGCCGAGGTCACGGCGGAACTGCTCAACCTGGTGAACGCCGGTGGTGGCAGGGCCCACTGAACACCCGACCCAGCTGCGCGGCGAGCGCGTCCCGTGAGGCGGCGGCCGTCATCGTCCCCGGCTCGGTGTAGGCGTGCAGCTTGAGCCCGTCGAGGACGGCCAGCGACCGGGCGGCCTCGGCCTTCTCGTCGATGTCGCCGGGCACCTCGCCGCACTCCTTGCCGTTGTGGATCGCCCGCTCGAGGGTGCCCCGCAGGTGCGCGTTGCTCTGTCCCAGCGCCTGCGCGAGGCGGGGGTTGTCGACCACACGCCCGGTGAAGGCGAGCTCGACCCGGCATTCGCGCCGCCGCCGCTCGTCCAGCGGTAGCAGCTCGGCCAGCGCGTCGAGCAGGATGTGCTCGATGCGCGCGCCCGCCTTGTCGGCGCGCTCGGCGTCGGCCAGCACACGCCGCTCGGTGCGCCCACGGATGTGCGTGAACGCGTGCAGCAGCATGTCGTCCTTGCTCGGGAAGTAGTGCTGCACCAGCCCGACCGAGATGCCCGCGGCGGCCGCCGTCTTCGCCACCGTCACGGCCTCGAAGCCTTCGGTGGCGACCAGAAGTTCGACCGCCTCGGCCACCTGCTGCCGGCGGGCGTCGTGGTCCGCGGTACGTGCCATTGCATAACCATATCGCTATACGGTATACCTCGATAACCATACAGCCATACGATTATGGGGGTCGAGTTGTGCTGAGGGCTCTGGTTGTCGCGCTTCTCCTGGGCGCACCGGCGGTTCTGCCGAGTTCACCGGACATCGACGGATACCTGCGAGAACAGCGAGCTGAACTGCGGATTCCCGGCCTGGCGTACGCGGTGGTGGACCGCGACCGGGTCGTCCGCCAAGGGGCATGGGGCGTCGACGCCCGGACGCCGTTCCTGATCGGCTCGGTCTCCAAGCCGGTGACCGCGACGGCCGTCATGCGCCTGGTCGACGCCGGGCGGGTCGGCCTCGACGATCCGGTGCGGCAGCACGTGCCGTGGTTCCGGCTCGCCGACGAGCGGGCGGCGGCCCGGATCACCGTACGGCAGTTGCTCACCCACACCAGCGGCCTGCAGCAGTGGGCCAGCCGCACCGACCGCTTCGACAACAGCCCCGACGGGCTCGCCCGCTCGGTCCGCGACCTGGCGTCGGTCGAACCGGCCGGACAGCCCGGCCGCGCGCACGTTTACAGCGACGCCAACTACATGGTGCTCGGCGCGCTGGTCGAGACGGTGTCCGGCCAGTCGTTCGCCGAGTTCCTGCGCCGCGAGGTCTTCCTGCCGCTGGGCATGAATACGGCCACGGCGTCTTCGCCGGTGGGACTGCCGGCCGGGCACCGATACTGGTTCGGGCAGCCGCGACGCTTCGACCCCGGCTACGACACCTCCGGAGCCCCGTACGGCTACATCGCGGCCGGCCTCGGCGACATGGCCCGCTTCGCCCAGGCCCACCTGGACGACCGCTACGCCCCCATGCACACCGGTCAGGCCGACGGCGGCCGGTACGGGCTGGGCTGGCGCGTCACCGAGCTGGACGGCCACCGGATCGTGTGGCACGCCGGCGCCACCCCCGGCTACTTCGCCCACGTCGTGCTCGTGCCCGGCGCCGACCGCGCCGTGGTCGTGCTGGCCGACAGTTACAGCCTGGCCCGCGACGGCGCGCTGGCCGCCCTCGGCTTCGACATCGCCCGCATGACCCTGGGCGGAACACCGCAGCCGGCCGGGTCCGACCCGGTGTTCGGCATCGCCCTGCTCGTTCTGTCCGTCGCGGCTGTCCTCCTGGTGGCCGGGTTGATCCGCCCCGCCCGCCGTCGCCGGTGGCAGATCACGACGGCCCTGGCCACCCTGCTCGTGGCTGCCTTCGCCGTGCTGGGCCTCCCCGCACTGCTGGGCGGCGACATCCGCCAGGCCATGCTGTGGACCCCCGACCTGGCCTGGACCGCCCTGGTGGTCGCGGCCCTCGCGGTCGCTGTCGCGGCCCGAAACGTGTCACAGATGCGGGCCGCCACCGGTCCTTGAGGCATGACCCTCGAATCAACCCGCCGCTGGCTGCGGGGCGGCCTGCTCACGCTGGCCGCCCTGCAGACGTTCGTGTCCGTGTGGCAGTACTTCGGGCCCCGCTCGTTCTACGACGACTTCCCCACCGTCGAACTCGACCCGCCGTACAACGAACATCTGGTCACCGACGTCGGTGGCCTCGGCCTGGCCCTGGCCGCCACGCTGTGGATCGCCGCCTGGCTGATCGACACCCGGGTCGCGCTGGCCGCGCTGACCGGTTACCTGGTCTACGCGGCCACGCATTTCGCCTTCCACGTGACCCATTTCGACAACTTCTCGCTGGGCGAGGCGTTGGGCGTCGGCACCGGGCTGGGCGTCGAAGTGGTGCTCGCGTTGCTGTTGCTCTTCTCCGCCCGGCAGCTCCACCGGGCGGAGAAGGCAACCGCCTGAAGTCCGGTCAGGCGACCGGCCGCGCGTATCCCGAGACCGTCTTCGAGCCGAACTTGCCGCCCCTGGTGTAGGTGCTGCGGACGATCTTGCCACCGCTGAAGTTGCCGTCGATGGTGGTCACCGTGGTGGGGCCGACCGCCGCCACGATGCCGACGTGGCTCGCCCAGGAGCTGTCCCGGTTGACGTCGTAGACGATCGCGTCGCCGGGCTGGACACCGGTCAGACCGGCGCCGGACACCCACGTACGGCGGGCATCGCCGTACTTCTTGAAGCTGACCGCTCCGGAGCCGAGGCCGGACACGCTCGCTCCGGCCTGACGCCAGACCCACCGGGTGAAGTCGGCACACCAGTCCTGGCTGCGCCACGATTCCTTGTTCGGGCCGGTGCACAGGGTCGGCCCGGCCTTGAGGTCGCCGGAGTAGAAGTTGCACTTGCTGGGCCGGGCGACGTTGTTGTGGCCGCTGTTGTTCAGCTCGGCGGTTGCGGTGGCGACGATGCGGGAGCCCAGATTGCCCGGCGTCGTGGTGCCGGGGTCGGCGTTGCCCCGGTGCGCGACCGTGCCGTACGCGTAAACCTGGCCGATGCCCGAGACCGCGGCGTAGCCGGAGCCGTTGCCGGTCACCGAGATCCCGCTGATGCCGTTGGTGAAGCCGGTCGGGTTGCCGCGGTACTGCACGGTTCCGTACGCGTAGACCTGACCGGTGCTGGAGATCGCCGCGTAGCCCGACCCGTTCGCGGTGGTGGACACGCCGACGATCGGCCCGGAGAAGCCGGCCGGATTGCCGCGGTAGGTGACCGAGCCGTACGCGTAGACCTGGCCCGCGCTGGAGATCGCCGCGTAACCCGACCCGTTCGCGGTGGTCGAGATGCCGGTCATGCGGCCCGAGTAGCCGACCGGATTGCCGCGGTACTGCACGGATCCGTACGCGTAGACCTGACCGGCGGTGGAGATCGCCGCGTAGCCGGACCCGTCGGCCGTCACCGAGATGCCGGCGATGTCGCCGGTGAAGCCGGTCGGGTTGCCCCGGTAGGTGACCGAGCCGTACGCGTACACCTGGCCCCGGCTGGAGATCACCGCGTAGCCGGATCCGTCGGCCGTGGCCGAGACGCCGACGATGTCGCCGGTGAAGCCGGCCGGGTTGCCGCGGTAGCGCACCGAACCGAACGCGTAGGTGCCGCCGCCGGTGTTGGTGAGCACGTAGCCCGACCCGTCGGCGGTCACCGACAGCGTGCGGTAGGTGTTGGGCGCGGCCGAGGCGACGCCGGCGCCGGTCGCGACCGAGAAACCGGTCGTGGCCACGGCGCAGGCGGCCAGGGCGGCCACCCGTCGCCGCCGGGACGAGCGGGGGTGTGTCATCGAGGTGTCCTTCTGTCGCGGGCCTGGACCGCGATCAGATATCGCGGCGCCCAAAGCCTCGAACACCCCTGAGCGGATCGAACCGGACAAAAGGCCGCGGTCTCCGGCGAACAGCGGTTGCCCGCCGCCGATCGGTCATGACCGGCGGCGGCGAACTGCGAAGACACGAAAGGCGTCAGCCGTACGACCGTCACGCCCCCGGGGTAGGCCGGCCGGTCGACAGGGTCCGGCCGTCCCGCGGTCCTACCAGATTCGCGTGCGGGAGTGGCCGGATGCCAGGGTGGCGATCGGGCCCGCGGTGAACTGCGTGCCGGACGGCTTGTGGGTGCCCAGCAGGTCGGTGTCGATGACGGCGGGAGTGCCGTCGCGCTCCTCGAACTCGGCGTCGGCGAAACGGACGCGTTCGAGGTCGCGGCCGGTGATCGGGGCCAGGCGGGTGTTGTCGAACTCCGCCGGCAGGTCGGTCACCAGATAGACGGCGTCGCCCTCCTCGGCCACCGTGGCCTTGGCGTCGGCCACCTCGAGCGGGCTCTGCTCACCGTCGAAGGGGCGGGCGCCGGCGCCGTAGACGTTGCCGCGGGTGTAGACCGCCTGGACCACGTCGAGGTAGCGCTGGTGGTCGCCCGGGGGCTGGTTCTGGATGCGCGTCATGTAGTCGGCGAACGAGGCGGGATAGCCGTCGTAGGCGGACGTGCCCGAGAGCGCGGGCTCCTTGCCTTCGGCCCCCACGCCGTACGCGAGGGAAGCGTCTCCGCCGACGAACAGGTTGCCGATCCACCGGTCGTCGCCGGCCCGGATGTACGCGTAACCGGCGACCTGTGTGCTGTGCGGGCGGTGGTAGGGCGTGGCCCGGTCCATGACCGCCTCGACGCGTACGGTGCCGAGGATCAGGTTGCTCACGAACGCCCCGCCCTGGCTGAACAACTCGATCGCGGCCGGTGAGGCGAAGACGTTGTGCTCCACGAGGTAGGGGCCGTGGCTTACCTCGATGAAGATGTCGCGGCTGTTGTTGTAGAAGACGTTGCGGCTGATCCGGGTGCCCTGGGTCTGCCAGTCGAGCCAGGTGCCGAGCGAGCAGTCGTGGATGCGGTTGTGCCGGATCTCGACGTCGATCGCCGCGTGCAGCTTGATGCCGCCGATCTCGTAGCCGTAGAACTCGCGCTTGAGGGCGATGTTGTAGATGTGGTTGTCCTCGATGGTCGAGAACACGCAACCGAGGTGGCCGACGATGCCGTTCTGGCCGCAGTCATAGATGGTGTTGCGGCGGATGACGTGCGAGCCGATGTGCTCCTTGTCCCACCCGATCTGCTGCGCCGAGAACACGGACTCCAGCTGGTATTGGTAGCCGGGCTTGTCGCCGCGCTCGGTGGCGTAGTTGTGGCCGGTCGACGCCTCCTTGCCGATCGAGACGGCCGAGGTCTTGGCGTCGTGGATGACGTTGTCCTCGATGATCCAGCCCTTGGACCAGTTGGGGCCGATGAGCCCGGGCTGGTCGGCGGTGGGCGGCGTCCACGGGGTGGCGGCCTGGGCGAGCTCGAATCCCCGTACGGTGATGTAGTCGAGGTGCGGAACGACCGGGTAGAAGACCGACCGCCGTACGTTGATCTCGACCAGCTCGGTGTTGGGATCGGCACCCTGGAAGTTGGCCCGGATGGTCGTGGTGTCCGCGCCGACGGACGCGTGCCAGACGAGCCGGGTCTGCTCGACGTTACGCACGCGGTCGGTGGTCCTGGTCCAGTTGTCGACGATTTCGGTACGGGCGGCCGGGGACGCGACCGCATCCGCGGAGTCGGCCTCGTAGAAGCTCAGCCCGTTGAGATAGACGTCGCCGAGATGCTTGTGCGCCGCGCCCTCGGGATAGACGATCCAGTCACCCCCGACCTCTTCCGCGTACGGGTTGAAGTCGCCGAACAGCGCATTGGGCACCTCGGCCCGCCACACCGTGCCGGATTCCTGAACCCAGCCGGTGATCCGCTCCGAGCCCTTGATGACGACGTGCTCGCCCTCGGCGGCCTGGTAGGTGATGCGGCGGGCGTCGCTGAGGCCGCCCCGGCGGGGCTTGACCCATTCGCGGTACTCCCCCGCGTGCACGATCACGGTGTCGCCGGCCTGCGCGAGGGCGGCCGCGCGGTTGATCGTACGGAAAGGCTGGTCGGCCGAGCCCTCGGAAGCATCCGAACCGGAGACGGCCACGTGGAACACGGATGACATGCGAAACGCCTTTCTGGCGGTGAGGCCGCTGGGCAAGAGCACGCACGCTTCGACGCCGAGCCGGCCCTGGAGGGTCCAGCCTGCCAGCGGAAGGGCGGGGACTGGCGTAAACGTAAGATTGCGAAAACGTCATGTCAAGGCGTCGAAAACTTTCGAGGCCCGCCGCCCGGAATCCGGCCGGTCAGGCCGGCGCGGTCGACTTCCGGATGATCAACTGGGTGGCCAGCTCGACCCGGGGCGACGCCAGCTCATCCCCCGCGATCAGGCGCAGCAGCCGGCGCATGGCGACCCGGCCCATCTCGGCGAACGGCTGACGCACGGTGGTCAGCGGCGGCGCCGACCACCGGGCCGCGTTGATGTCGTCGAAACCGACGACGCTGACGTCTTCGGGAACCCGCAGGCCGAGCGTGCGCGCGGCCTCGATCGCGCCCAGCGCCTGCCCGTCGTTCGAGGCGAACAGCGCGGTCGGCCGGGGCTCGCGGGCCAGCAGTTCCAGCGCGGCCGAGAAGCCGGTCTCGAACGTGAACGGGCCCGCCATCATCAACGCCGGATCGCCGGTCAGGCCGCGCTGCGACAGGGCGGCGTGATAGCCGTGGAGGCGGGCGATGGCCACCATCGCGCCCGGCGGGCCCTCGATGAAACCGATCCGGCGGTGGCCCAGATCGAGCAGGTGGGCGGTCGCGGCCATGCCGCCGTTGAAGTTCGTCGCGCCCACGCTCGGCACGTCGGGGCCGGGCAGGTTGATCGGGTCGATCGTCACCACCGGGATGTTCTGCTCGGCGAACTGCCGCCACTGCTGGGTGTTGATCTCGGAGGTGACCAGGATCAGGCCCTCCCGGTGGGCGGCCGACATGCGGCGGGCCCAGGCCGCGCCGAGCGGGTCTTCCGGGACGGTGCCGACGACGATCTCGACCGGTTCGGCGGCCGCCGCCTCGAGCGCGCCGTGCAGGATGTCGAGATTGTTGGGGCTGCGCATGGTGTCGAAGACGACCTCGACCGTACGGGAAACCGGTTGTGCTCCGCCCTGGCCGCGCGCCACATAACCATGCCGCACCAGCAACGCCTCGATGCGGGCCCGGGTCTCGGAGGCCACGTCGGTGCGGCCGTTGACCACCTTGGAGACGGTCGGCACGGACACGCCGGCTTCCCGGGCAACGGCGGCGAGAGTCGCGCGCTGCGGCTCACGAGACACGGGCGGCTCCTTCTCTCAGATGACGGCCAGGGCCGCGCGCTGCGGCTCACCAAACATGGGCGGCTCCCCTCCCTTAGCCGGAATTCAGTATCGCAACGTTTTCGCACCCGAGGGTTCCTGACGACGGCCGGGCGAGCCGCCGATCTTGCGGGCACCAGCCCCGCCCCTCGACAAGCAAGACGGAGAGATGCACGTGAGCCCTCGATTCAAGCGCCTGCTCACCGACAGGCGCGTCGGCACCAAGATCATGGCCTCGGTCGGTGTTGTCTCTCTCCTCGGGGTGGGCAACGGCCTCTACGCGCTGAGCAGCCTGGGCGCGACCAACGACTCGGTCAAGGCCGGATTCACGCAGAGCCAGGAGCTGAACAACCTCGGCAATCTGCGGGCCGCCGTCAACCGCACCTGGCTGGCGATGGACAACTACCTGATGGCCAACACCGCCGCCGAGCGCACCGCCGCCGCCGCGGCCGCCAGCAAGGCGAGCGGTGAGGTCGTCCAGTACTCGAAGGAGTTCCAGGCCTTCCCGGTCGGGTCGCAGGCCCTCGCCACCGCCACGAACTTCGACAGCAACTGGGCCCAGTACAACAACCTGCTCACCAACCAGCTCATGCCGCTGGCCGACCGCAAGGCCACGGCCCGGCTCGACACCCTGCGCAACGGCGAGCTGGCCGACGAGATGACGCAGGTGCGGGCCGACCTGACCGCGCTCTCCGACCACACGGTGGCGGCCGGCGCCGCGAAGGCGGCCGAGGCCCAGTCCCGCTACGAGACCACCCGGACCCTGGTCATCGCCCTGCTCGCCGGCAGCCTCCTGCTCGGCGTCGGCCTGGCCTTCGCGATCTCCCGCATGATCGTGCGGCCGCTGGCCCGCAACGTCGACGCGCTGGAGCGCATCGCCAAGGGTGACCTGAGCGCCCGCGTCGCCGTCGAGAGCAGCGACGAGGTCGGCCACATGTCCGAGACGCTGAACCAGACCGCGGCCGCGATGGGCAACATGGTCCAGCGGATCAAGAACAGCTCGGCCATGCTGGCCGCGGCCTCCGACGAGCTGTCGGCCGTGTCGACCGAGCTCTCCTCCTCGGCCGAGCAGACCTCGGCCCAGGTCTCCACCGTGTCGGCCTCGGCCTCCATGGTCTCGACCAGCGTGACGACGGTGTCCGCGGGGGCCGAGGAGATGGGCGTGTCGATCCGCGAGATCTCCAACAACGCCAACGAGGCGGCCGGGGTCGCGGCCGACGCGGCCCGCGCCGCCGAGAGCACCAACGCCAGCGTGGCCCGCCTGGGCGAGGCGTCGGCCCAGATCGGCTCAGTCGTCGCGCTGATCACCACCATCGCCGAGCAGACCAACCTGCTCGCCCTGAACGCCACCATCGAGGCCGCCCGCGCCGGCGAGGCCGGCAAGGGCTTCGCCGTGGTCGCCAGCGAGGTCAAGGACCTGGCCCAGGAGACCGCCCGCGCCACCCAGGAGATCACCACCCAGGTCGGTGCGATCCAGGCCGAGAGCAACGCCGCCGTGATCGCGATCCAGCAGATCGGCGAGGTCATCGCGACCATCAACGACTACACCACGACGATCGCGGCCGCGGTCGAGGAGCAGACGGCCACGACCGCCGAGATCTCGCGCAGCGTCCACGAGGCGGCCACCGGTTCGTCGGCCATCGCGGCCACCATCTCGGGCGTCTCCGATGCCGCGTCGCACGTCACCTCGGGCGCCGCCGACACCCGTCAGACCGCGGCCAACCTGGCCCGGACGGCGGCCGAGCTGCAGGCCACGGTCTCGGTCTACCGCCTGCACTGACCCGTCAGCTGTAGTTCGCCGGCCCGGCACCCCACCTTCCCCGGGGTGCCGGGCCGGCGCGGTTCCGGCGGCCCGCTACCAGGCTTCGCTGAGGATCAGCAGGCCGATCCCGATCAGCACCACCGGCAGCAGGATGTGGCCCCACCGGCTGAGCGCGCGGGCGATGACCGGCCGGGTGGCGAAGAACCGCCCGGCCGCGACCCACACGGCGACGAGGACGAGGAACACCACGGCGTAGACGGCCGTCCCGCCGCCGCCCGCGTTGGCGAACACCGGGACGTACACGCCGATGTTGTCACCCCCGTTGGCGAACGTGACCGTGGCGACCCCGAGGATTCCCGGCGCGCGCCGTTCGGTTTTCTCCTCGTCGCCGCTCTCGCCGCGCTGCCGCCAGGCCTGGATGGCGGCCTTCACGCCGAGCGCGAGCGGCAGCAGGCCGAGCCACGGAATGGCGGAGTCGGGCAGGAACGAGGCCCCGAACGCGGCGGCCACCGCGACCCCGAGAATCCCGGCGAAGCCCAGGTATTGCCCGAGGGTGACGTTGCGGAGCGTGGCGGGCCGGCCGGCGCCCTGCCCGAAGAACAGGGCCAGAATCAGAATGTCATCGATGTTGGTGACGGCGAACAGGCCGATGGCCTGCCCGACAACGGCAAAACTCACTGCGGGGTCCTCTTCTCGCTTCGAACGTGTTCACGACCGTGGGGGCACGGTCGTGATCAGCAGCGAAGAACCCAGGGATTGGCCCGGTCGGCCCGCGACTCCGGGCCGGGCGAGGAAGAGACATCGAGGCTCACCGCGGCCGCCGAGGACGACACGAAGACCGTCTCCGGGGCGGGTGCCGGGAGGTCGGCCCGCGACAGCGTGGTCACCCCGTCCGAGGTGAGCCGGGGTGGCTGCGACGGGTCGTAAGCGCCCTCGGCGCTTTCCGGCGCGGCCTGGACCGCAACCGTGCCGACGGGCGACGGGCGGCTGTCGTCGCTGGGGAGCCGGTCCGGGGTGATCAGATAGACGACCAGGGCGACCACCGTCAGCACGACGACACTCCACCCTCGTCGTGTCACCGTTTCTCCCGTCGTGGTCCCCGTCAGCGGGCACAGCATTCCACGGCCGCCGACGGGAATCACGTCAGCGCATCGCCGCCTGCGTGTGAGCCTCGACGCGCACCGGCCGCCCGGCCAGGGTCAGGGCGGGAATCAGGGCGGCCCCGACGATGGCGAACGTCCACCAGAAGCTGAGCTCGAACGCGTCGGCCGGGGCCCGGTCGCGCAGCAGGGTCTGCAGGACGATGGCGAGGATCGCGGCGCCCAGGGCCGACCCGACCCGGATGAGAATGGTCGCCGCGGTCGTGGCGCCGGGGATCGCGGGCGGGGGCAACGTGCGGTAGGCGCCCGCCATCACGACCGGGGTGATCAGGCCGTGGCCCAGCCCGATCACGAACGCGGCGGCGGCGAGGGGCATCAACTCCGTTTCCCCGTACGGGATGAGCCCGCCCAGCACCAGCAGAAGTCCCGCAACGGCGGGGGCCCGGGTGCCGAACCGGTCGGTGACACGCCCGGCCAGGGCCATCGTGACGATCGCGCCGGCGCCGAGCGGAGCGACCATGAGTCCGGCGTCGAGCGTGTCGCCGCCGCGGACCTGCTGCACGAAGAGCGGGATCAAAATCAGCACCCCGAACATGGCGACCGAATAGCCGAACAGGACGCCGACCGAGGTGGCGAACGCCCGGTCGGTGAACAGGCGCAGGTCGACCAGTGCGCGGTCACCGCGGCGCCGGGCGTGCCAGGCGAACCCGCCCAGCAGCACCACCCCGGCCGCCAGCGTGGCCAGACCGGCCGGTCGGCGCCCGTCGCTGATCCAGGTCAGCCCCAGGACGACCGCCGCCACGCCGGGGGCGAGCGTGAGCAGGCCCGGCACGTCGAGCCCGGTCCGCTCGCGGTCGCCGGCGCCGGCGGGCAGCAGCCGGAACGCCAGCACCAGGGCGACCGCGCAGATCGGAACGTTGATGCCGAACATCCAGCGCCACGACAGGTGGTCGAGCAGCACGCCGCCGAGCACCGGGCCCAGCGCGGGAGCCAGCATCGCCGGGACGGAGACCACGGCCATCGCGCGGGCCATCCGTTCAGGGCCGGCCGCACGGGCCAGCATCGTCTGACCGGTCGGCATGAGCAGGCCACCGCCGACGCCCTGCAGCACCCGGAACGCGATGAGGCTGCCGGCCGACCACGCGGCGGCGCACAGCAGCGAGCCGGCGGTAAACAGCACGAGCGAGGTCAACCAGACCGTACGGGTTCCGAAGCGCCGGGCCGCCCAGCCGGTGAGCGGGATGGTCGTGGACAGGGCCAGCAGATAGGCGGTGAGCACCCACTGGGTCGTGGCCAGCGAGACGCCCAGGTCGCGGCCCAGCACGTGCACCGCGACGTTGACGATCGTCGTGTCGAGCACCGTCATGATCGCGCCGGAGGCGACCACCACCGCGGTCCGCCGCATCGTCATCACCCTTTCCCCGTACGCTGTATCGCCTGAGCGTACACCGTATCGTTTACCGCTACGGTGTAAGTTCTGGGTTGATGAGCGAGCAGCAGAGCCGGATCCCGGTGTGGGCCCGCGAGGACACCCGCCGCCGCACCACGCTGAGCCGGGAGGCGATCGTCGCGGCCGCGATCGCGGTGGCCGACGCCGAGGGCCTCGACGCCGTGTCGATCCGGCGGGTGGCGACCGACCTCGCGGCGCGCGCGATGAGCCTCTACACCTACATCGAGCGCAAGGAAGACCTGTTCGACCTGATGGCCGACGAGGTCGCGGCCGAGACCCTGGTCGCCGGGGAACTGCCGCCCGACTGGCGCGAGGCCACCCTGGCCATCGCCCGGCTCGAACGCGCGACCACGCTGCGCCACCCCTGGCTGGTCGACCTGGTGACCCGGCGCTCGGTCCACGGCCACGTCGGCCCGAACATGCTGCGCCACAGCGAGATGTCGATCGCCGCCCTCGACTCCCTGGACGCCGACCTGACCTGGAAGTGGCGCCTGATGACGGCGGTCGCCGACTATGCGACCGGGTTCGCCATCCGCGAGATCCGGGAACGGGACGCCGCGGCCGCCGGCGAGACCGAAGAAATACAGACCTACCTGCGCCGGCTCGCCGACGGCGGCAACTATCCCCATCTGGCGGCGCTGCTCGACGGCGGCCGTCCCGACCCGGGCGACGACAACTTCGAGCGCGGCCTGAACTGGTTGATGGACGGCTTCGCCCGCGAGCTCGACCGCCCCTGACGGACGGCCCGCCCGGAATTCGACCGACGCTGACGGGCCACTCCGCCCGGGAACGGGACCGTTGCTGATGGACGGCGTCGCCGGCAGACTGCGCTGAAGCCGGCGCCCAGCTCACCTGGGCGTACCAGATCCCCCGTACGGAAAAATCGCACCCTCGCCTCTCGGTGACGTGTGCCCTTTTCGCGTTCGCGACCTTCCGGCCCCGCCCTTCCGCGCTGTTAGGTTAGGCACTCCTAATTTTGAATTTGCAGAACTGGAGTCCGCGCATGCGCGCCCCTCGTTTGCTGGCCGCGGCCGTCGCCGCGGCCGCCGCCCTGGCGCTCGCCGCCTGCGGTGGCGGTTCCGACGACACCGACGACACCCCGGACACCGGAAGTTCGGCCACCGCGCAGTTCCCGATCACGATCAAGCACAAGCTCGGCACCACCACGATCGAGAAGAAGCCCGAGCGGGTCGCCACCGTGCAGTGGGAGAACCACGAGGTCCCGCTGGCGCTGGGCGTCGTGCCGGTCGGCATGGCCAAGGCCAACTTCGGTGACGACGACGGCGACGGCATGCTGCCGTGGGTCGGCGAGAAGATCAAGGAGCTCGGCGGCCAGACGCCGGTCATGTTCGACGAGACCGACGGCATCGCGTTCGAGGCGGTCGCGAACACCAAGCCCGACGTCATCCTGGCCACGTACTCGGGCCTGACGCAGCAGGACTACGACACGCTCAGCAAGATCGCGCCGGTCGTCGCCTACCCGGACGCGCCGTGGGCGACCCCGTGGCGCGACATCGTCAAGCTCTCCAGCCAGGCCCTCGGTCTCGAGGCGCAGGGCAACGAGCTCATCGCGAGCACCGAGAAGGCCATGAAGGACGCGGCCGCCACCAAGCCGCAGCTGGCCGGCAAGCAGACGATGTTCGTGACGCACATCGACCCGACCGACCTGAGCAAGATCGGCTACTACACCAGCCACGACACCCGTACGCAGTTCTTCAGCGACCTCGGCCTCAAGATCGCTGACGTGGTGGAGAAGGACTCGGCCGGCACCGACGCGTTCACGCTGAACAAGAGCTCGGAGCAGATCCAGGCCTTCGACGACGTCGACGTGATCGTCATGTACTCCGACACCGCGGACCAGCTGGCCAAGCTGCAGGCCGACCCGCTGCTGTCGAAGATCCCGGCGGTCAAGCGCGGCTCGGTCGTCCAGCTGGTCGGCAGCACCCCGCTCGCCACCGCGGCCAACCCGACCGTGCTTGCCATCCCGTTCGTGCTGAACGACTACGTCAACCTGCTCGCGACCGCCGCCGACAAGGTGTCATGACGCAGCTCGACTCCCGTCCCGTGCCGGGTCCCGCTCTCCAGCGGCGCCCGGCACGGGTGCGTACGCTCTGGATCCTCGCCGGGCTGGTCGCGCTCGGCCTGCTCATGATCGCGTCGGTCGCGTTCGGCTCGCGCATCGTCCCCTGGTCCGACATCGTCGCCGGCGTCCAGGGCCACGACGACAACCTCGGTCAGGCCGCGGTGGTCAAACGCATCCCCCGCACGCTGCTGGCGGTGGTCGTGGGCGCGGCGCTCGGCCTGGCCGGCGCGGTGATGCAGGGCGTCACCCGCAACCCGCTGGCCGACCCGGGCATCCTCGGCGTCAACATGGGCGCCTCGCTCGCCGTGGTCACCGGCATCGTGTCGTTCGGCCTCAGCTCGGCCACCGCCTACATCTGGGTGGCCATTCTGGGCGCGGCGGTCACGGCGGTTTTTGTGTACGCCGTGGGCTCGCTCGGCCGAGGCGGGGCCACCCCGCTCAAGCTCGCCCTGGCCGGCGCCGCCATCTCGGCCGCCCTGGCCTCGCTGATCAGCGCGTTCGTGCTGCCCCGGAGCGACATCGCGACCGGTTTCCAGTCGTGGCAGATCGGCGGGGTCGGCGGCGCCTCGTACGACAGCCTCCGCCAGGCCGGCCCGTTCCTGGTCGTCGGCTTCGTCGTCTCGCTGCTCTCGGCCAAGTCCCTGAACTCGCTCGCCCTCGGCGACGACCTCGCGGCCGGGCTGGGCGAGCGGGTGGCGCTGGCCCGTGGCGTGGCCGCCCTGGGCGCGGTGCTGCTCTGCGGCGCCTCGACCGCCGTGGCCGGGCCGATCGCCTTCGTCGGGCTGGTCGTGCCGCACCTGTGCCGCCTGCTGATCGGGCTCGACCACCGCTGGCTGCTGCCGTACTCGGCCCTGGTCGGGGCGGCGCTGCTGACCGCGGCCGACGTGGTGGGACGGGTGGTGGCGCGGCCCCAGGAGATCGACGTCGGCATCATCACCGCGCTGATCGGCGCCCCGTTCTTCATCTACATCGTCCGGCGGCAGAAGGTGCGCGAACTGTGACCACGTCCACCCTGGACGCCGTCGTCCGCAGCCGAGTCCGCCGCTCCCGGCGCCGCGGCGTCGTCATCGGCATTCTCGTCGCGCTGGTTGTCATCGCGTACGCGGTCAACCTCATGGTCGGCGAGACCTTCTACACCCCGTACGAAATCTGGCGGGTGATCCTCGGCGAGACCGTCCCGGGCGCGTCGTTCACCGTGGGCGAGCTGCGGCTGCCCCGCGCGACGCTGGCCGCGCTGGCCGGGTTCTGCTTCGGGCTGGGCGGCGTGACCTTCCAGACCATGCTGCGCAACCCCCTGGCCAGCCCCGACGTCATCGGCATCACCTCGGGCGCGAGCGCCGCGGCCGCGTTCGCCATCGTCATCCTCGGTCTGAGCGAGACCGGCGTGTCGGTGTTCGCCATCGTGGCCGGGCTGGGCGTGGCGATCGTCGTCTACACGCTGTCGTTCCGCGACGGTGTGGCGGGCACCCGGCTCATCCTGATCGGCATCGGCATCGCCGCGATGCTCGACAGCGCCACCGCGTACGTGCTGAGCCAGGCCGCCCAGTGGGACCTGCAGCAGGCCCAGCGCTGGCTGACCGGCAGCCTCAACGGCGCGACCTGGGACGAGACGGTCCAGGTGCTGGTCGCGCTGGTCGTGCTCGGGCCGCTGCTGCTCTCGCAGGCGCGCAACCTGTTCATGCTCCAGCTCGGCGACGACACGGCCGCGGCCCTCGGCGTACGGCTGGAACGCACCCGCATCCTGGTCATCGTGGCCGCCGTCGGCCTGCTCGCGTTCGCCACCGCCGCCACCGGCCCGATCGCCTTCGTGGCGTTCCTGTCCGGCCCGATCGCCGCCCGCATCGTCGGCGGCGCCGGCTCCCTGCTGGTGCCGGCCGGTCTGGTCGGCGCGCTGCTGGTGCTGGTGGCCGATCTGATCGGCCAGTACGCGTTCGACATCCGCTACCCCGTCGGCGTCATCACCGGCGTGCTCGGCGCCCCGTACCTCGTCTATCTGCTCATCCGCACGAACCGCGCGGGAGGCTCCCTGTGACCGCCACTCATTCCCTCGAGGTCAGTTCCCTCGAACTCGGCTACGGCGACCGTACGGTCATCGAGTCGCTCGACCTGACCGTCCCGCCCGGCCGGATCACCGCGATCGTCGGGGCCAACGCCTGCGGCAAGTCCACGTTGCTGCGCTCGATGTCGCGCCTGCTCGCGCCCCGCACCGGCCACGTGCTGCTCGACGGCCGCGAGGTGCACAAGATGCCGGCCAAGGAGCTCGCCCGTACGCTCGGACTCCTCCCCCAGTCCCCCATCGCGCCTGAGGGCATCACGGTGTCGGACCTGGTCGGCCGCGGCCGCAACCCGCACCAGCGGCTGCTCTCCCGTTGGAGCCGGGAGGACGACATCGCCGTGGCGGCCGCCCTGGACGCCACGCACACCGCCGATCTGGCCGACCGCTCGGTCGACGAGCTCTCGGGCGGGCAGCGGCAGCGGGTCTGGATCGCGATGGCCCTGGCCCAGCAGACCGACGTGCTGCTGCTCGACGAGCCGACCACGTTCCTCGACGTGAGCCACCAGGTCGAGGTCCTCGATCTGCTGACCGACCTGAACCAGACGCGCGGCACCACGATCGTGATGGTGCTGCACGACCTGAACCTGGCCGCGCGCTACGCCGACCACCTGATCGCGCTGGCCGACGGCAAGCTGCACGCGGCGGGTGACCCGGCCGAGGTGCTGACCGAGGACACCGTACGGGCGGTGTTCGGTCTGGACAGCCAGGTGATCACGGATCCCACGTCGGGCAAGCCGCTGATGCTCCCCTTGGGCCGCCATCATGTGACGGTCTGACCGCCCGCCCGTTGTTCGGGGGTCAGCCCGGCTCGGACTCGTGGCCGGCCGGGTGGCTTCGCAGCAGGCCGTCGTAGGCGTGCTCGGCGGTGATGTCGCCGGTGACGACCCGGTGGATCGTGCGGGTGATCGGCATGGCCAGCCCGTGCTTGTCGGCCAGCCGTACGGCCGCGTGCACGGTCTTGACCCCCTCGGCGACCTGACCCATCTCGGCCAGGATGTCGTCCAGGCTCCGCCCGCGGCCCAGCTGCTCGCCGACGTAACGGTTGCGGCTGTGCGGGCTGATGCAGGTCGCCACCAGGTCACCCATGCCGGCCAGCCCGGCCAGGGTGCTCGGCTCGCCGCCCATCGCGACGGCCAGGGTGGTCAGCTCGGCCAGCCCGCGCGAGATCACCCCGGCCCGCGTGTTGTCACCGACGCCGAGCCCCTGCGCGATGCCGGTGGCGATGGCCACGACGTTCTTCAGCGCGCCCCCGACCTCGCACCCGATCACGTCGTGGTTGGTGTAGACCCGCAGCAGCCCCCGCCGGAACACCCGCTGGATCTCGGCCGCGACCGTGAGATCCTCGGTCGCGATCACCGTGGCCGCCGCCATGCCGGCCATGATCTCCTTGGCCAGGTTGGGCCCGGTGAGCGCCGCGGCCGGATGCCCCGGCAGCACCTCTTTGATCACTTCGGTCATCCGCAGCAGCGAGTCGCGTTCCAGCCCCTTGCTGAGGCTCACCACCGGAATCCAGGGATGAAGGTCGGGCCGCACAAGCTCCAACGTGGCGCGGAACGCTCCCGTGGGCACACCGACCACAAGCAACTCGGCGTGGGCGGCCGCCTCGGCCAGATCCGAGGTGGCCCGCAGCCGCTCCGGCAGCGGAAAGCCGCTCAGATAACGCTCGTTGGTGTGCTTGGCGCCGATCTCTTCGGCCGCCGCCTCGTTGCGCGCCCAGATCAGCGACTCATGGTCCCGCCGGGTCAACACCGACGCGACCGTGGTCCCCCAGGAACCCGCCCCCAGCACCGTGATCCGCATGCCTCCCCTTCCCGGCCCGCCGTTCGATGCGTCCCGACGCGCCGTTCGGTGGGCTCCCGGCGCGCCGCTCACTTTGCCTTCGAGCGCGCCGCCGAAGTGCTCCCGGCGCGCTGTTCAGTTTGCCGTCCAGCGCGCCGCCGGAGTGCTCCCGACGCGCTGTTCACCCTGCCTTCGAGCGCGCCGTCGACGTGCTCCTGACGCGCTGCGAGTTGAGGATACGGGGATGCGGCCGTGCGGTCGGGCCACTCGGTGGTCGGTGGTCCTTGCGCGGCAATGCGATGGAGAACTGGGATGGGAGCATGACCGAACCGTCTGCCGCGCGCCGGATGTGGGCCCTGTTCGAGCCGCTGCACGCCGTCGTCTACTTCGCGCCGCTGAGCGCGGAAGCCTTTACGCAAGCGGGACTCACCGGGTTCTGGCGGCGCTACTTCGCCGGGCGGGCGGCGGCCCTCGGGGCGGTCGGGGCCGGGCCGGTGGTGGCCGCCTTCTTCGGGTTCGCGCCGGCCATGGTGTCGCGGGCCCTGCCCGATGTCTGGTCGCGGATCAGCCCCGCGGCCGCCCTCGAAGCCCGCCGGGTGGGCGCGACCGCCGCCCTGACCGGGTTGTTCGACGGGCTCGAGGTCGGCCGGGCGGCCGAGCTGCTGGCCGAGGCGGCGCGAGCGGCCGATTTCTCCGGGCGGGTGCTGGCGGCGGCCCACGCCGACCTCCCCTGGCCGGACGACCCGGTCGGCAAGCTCTGGCATGCGGCCACGATCCTGCGCGAGCACCGCGGCGACGGGCACGTGGCCGCTCTGCTCACGGCCGGGGTCGACGGCTGCGAATCGCTGGCCTGGCGGGCTGCCCTCGACGGCGGGCGCCTGCGCGAAGTCACCCAGCCCGCCCGCGGCTGGACCGACGACGAGTGGCAGGCCGCGACCGGACGGCTCCGTGAGCGCGGCTGGGTCGACGCCGACGGCACGGCGACCGGGGCCGGCCGGGATGCGTACGCCAAGGTCGAACAGCTGACCGACGAGCTGGCGGCGGACCCGTGGCGAGGGCTGGACACCACCGCCGTGGAACTTCTGGCGCCACTGACCGAGCGGGCCTGGGCGATAGTGCCCGCCGACAACCCGATCCCCCTGCGGCGTACGGACGTCTGAGCCCGCCCGCCTTCATACGGAAGTGAGGCGGTGCCAGTAGGACAGGTTCCGGACCGCCGGTGGGGGCTGGCTTCGCGCTTCTAGACTCTCCGCATGATCGACGGCCGGCGTGGGCATCCCGTTCTGCGGGGCGCGGCCATGGGCTCGGCCGTCGTGTTGGCCTTGGTTCTGCTCGGGCACCGCGTGATTCCGGGCTCGGCCGGCACGGTCACCGACAGCATCCTGCCGTGGCTGGCCGCGCCCGTGCCCGCGCTCATCCTGGCCGGGGTGGTGCGCCGCCGGGCCCTGGTGCTGGCTTCGGCGCTGATCCCGGCGCTGGTGTGGGCGGTCATGTTCGTGCCCACGCTGACCGACCGGGCCCGCCAGGGACCGCACAACCTGCGGGTGGCGTCGCTCAACCTGGGTTCGGCCGAGCCCGCCGCCGCCCTGCGACCCCTGCTCGACGCCCGCGCCGACGTCGTCGTGCTGCAGGAGGTGACCGCGGACAACCGGAAAACCGTGCGCGCGACGCTGGAGCCCGAGCTGCCCTACCGGGCGGCCGCCGGCACGATCGCGGTCTACAGCCGGCTTCCGCTCGACGGCACCGAGCCGGTGGACATCGGCATCGGCTGGACGCGGGCCCTGCGCACCACGGTCGGTTCGGGCGCCGATTCCGTACGTCTCTACGCCGCCCACCTGGCCTCGGCGCGCCCGGCCATGACCGCCGGGCGGGACCGCACCCTGACCACTCTGGCCTCGGCCGTCCGGGCCGACGACCACCCGCGGCTGCTGCTGGCGGGCGACCTGAACACGGCCACCACCGACCGCCGGTTCGCCGTGCTGGCCCCGCTGGCCGACACCCAGGAGGAGGCCGGGGCCGGGTTCGGCTTCACCTGGCCGGCCCGGCTGCCGGTGCTGCGCCCCGACCACATCCTGCAGCGCGGCCTGACCACCCGCCACGCGACGGTCGTGACCGCGCCGGGCAGCGACCACCGGGCCGTACTGGCCGACCTCGACGCCGCCTCCTGATCCGCCGCGCGCCGACGCCGGCTCCTTATCCGCAGCGCGCCGACGCCAGCTCCTGGTCCGCCGCGCGCCGACGCCGGTTCGAACCCCGGTCCAGTCACCGGACCGTTCCCTGCCCGGGGCCCCGCCCACGCTGACAGGGTGCGGGGATGAACATCATCGGGTATCTCGACCGCCTCAGCTACGCACCCGGCGCGAGCGTGCACGCCCGGTTCAGCACCCCGGCGACGGCCTTCGAGGCCCGGCTCGTCCGGCTGGTCAACGGCGACCCGCACCCGCTCGGCCCGGGCGTGGACATCCGCGACGTCCCGTCGGCACTCGACGGCCTCAGCTACCCCGGCCGGGTGCAGCCGCTCCGGGCGGGCTCCTTCCTGCGTACGGGAAACGGCTCTCTGCCCGCCGGAACCGAACGGCTCGTCCTCACCGCGGCCGTGCAGCCGACCCTCGCCGCCGGCGCCGGGCATCCGCAGGTGATCGTGTCGCTGGCCGGCGTCGAGGTGGTCATCGACGAGCGGGGGCGGGCGGGGCTGCGTACGGGGGAAGGTCTTGACGTGGTCAGCGGGCGCTGGTATCGCCTCACGCTGACCGTGACGCCGACCGCGGCCGAGCTGAGCCTGGGCGACTTCGTGACGAGAACCGAGATCTCGACCGACCTGACATCCCTGAGCGTGACGTTCGCGGCCTCGACCGAGGGTGACAACTGCTTCAACGGCCGCATCGACCACCCGACGCTGACGGCCGACGGCACGCTGATCGCCGACTGGGACTTCGGTCCGAGCCGTACGCTGCGGCAGGTCGCGAACCGGGTCGGCCCCGACTTCGCCGGCGAGACCGTCAACTTCCCGCTGCGCGCCTGCCTGGGCATCAACGGCGCCGCCGACGACGTCGACCCGCGGCTCGCCCCGGAGGCGTACCAGGCCATCCACTTCCACGACGACGATCTCGACGACGCCGGCTGGGACGACGACCTGGTGCTCGACCTGCCCCGCGATCTGGCCAGCGGCGTCTACGGCATCCACGTGACGGCGGCCGACGGCACCGAGGACACGGTCCCGTTCGTGGTCACGCCCGGTGACAACCCGCGGAAGCGCGCTCTCGTGGTGTTACCGACGTTCAGCTACCTCGCGTACAGCTGTGAGCACGTGATGGCCGACCCGGGCGCGCGCGACTACCTCAAGGGCGTCGGCGTCGGCGAGCCACCCGAGTTCGGCGGCAACGTGCACGACGCCTACCTGATCGCGAACGGTCTGCGCAGCCTCTACGACGTGCACACCGACGGCACCGGCGTGTGCTTCACCAGCATGCGGAAACCCCTTCCCAACGTACGGCCTCAGCACCGCTGGGCGGCCGTGGCCGGAGGCGAGACGTCGGCCCACCAGTTCAGCGCCGACCTCCACCTGATCAAGTGGCTGGACGCCGAGGGCTACGACGTCGACGTGATCACCGACGAGGAGATCCACCGGGAGGGCGTGGACGCGCTCGCGCCGTACCGGGTCGTGCTCACCGGCAGCCACCCCGAATATCCGACCACCGCGATGATGGCCGCCTACGACGCCTACCTGCAGCGGGGCGGCCGGCTCATGTATCTGGGCGGCAACGGCTTCTACTGGGTCACCTCGATCGACCCCGAGCGGGAACACACGATCGAGATCCGCCGTACGGCCGGCATCCGCGCGTGGCAGCCCGAGGCCGGCGAGTGGCACCACGCGACCACCGGCGAGCTGGGCGGGCTGTGGCGGCTGCGCGGGAAGGCGCCGCAGAAGATGCTGGGCGTCGGGATGGCCTCGCAGGGCTTCGACGCCAACCGCCCGTACGACGTGGTCACCCGGGTCCCGTTCGTCTTCGAGGGCATCGCGTCGGACGCCATCGGCGACTTCCCGTCGCTGGTCAACGGGCACGGCGCGGCCGGCGTCGAGATCGACCGGGCCGACCGCGCGCTGGGCACCCCCGACGACACAGTTGTCCTGGCCACGGCGACCGGCTTCTCCCGGGCGTACGGGCTGGATCCGATCGAGGTGCAGCTGCCGGACGGGCGCTACGACGGCACGACCAGCGACAAGGTGCGCTGCGACCTGGTGCTGGTCCCCAAGCCGAACGGCGGCGCGGTCTTCTCAACGGGCAGCATCGCTTGGTGCGGTTCCCTGCTGGCCGACGAACGGCGCAACAACGTCTCCGCACTGACCGGCAACGTGCTGCGCGCGTTCCTCGACCGCGACGACCTGCAGATGGATCAGTCCTTGCAGTAGGTGCCGTTGTTGGTCGACCAGTAGGTGATCGTCGACATCCCCCGGACCGGCCGGGTGAAGGTCATCTTGAGGCACGCACCCCGGGCGCCGTGCAGCGTCGCGGCCTCCTGGATCTCCTGAGCGATCCAGGCCCCCTGCACCGTGGCCACCGCCCCGCAGGCCACACCGACCGGGGTCAGGGGCGGCAGCGTCAGCGGAAAGCACATCACCGCGGCGGCCGCCGCATAACCTCCGCCACCGATCGTGAGCTTCTGGTTGGCCAGCTTGGTCGCCGACCGGGACAGGTACGCGCTGCACGTGACGATGCCGCAGTTGACGGTGACCGGGCCGTAGGTGGCGGCGGCCGAGGCCGGCGACTGGACAGCGAGGACGCCGCCGGTGGCCACCGTGGCGGCGGCACCGAGGGCGGCCAGACGTGTGCGGATGGTCGGGTTCATGGGGAAACCTCCTGCTCGTGACGTGTTCCCACGGTCCCGTGCGGCGGGGTGCATGCTCCAGTTCAGGGGTGCACTGGTCATTGACCGGCGCCGCTAACCTGCGGGGGATCTCCTACGAGTGATCGGAGAGCGACATGCGGGTTCCGACGAAGGTCATGCGCCTGGTCGCGGCTCTGGGCCTGGTTCTCGCCGGGGTGTTCACGCTGCCCCAGCCGGCGTCCGCCGCCGCCGGCGACTGCGCGCGGGGAAACCTCTGCTTCTGGGTCGATTCCGGCTACTCCGGGCCGCGCTACAACCTCGGTCCGGGCTCGCGGAACGCGAATCTGCAGAACAATCCGTGCGGCGGCTGCCGCAGCGGCACCAACCCGGGCGCCAACGGCACCTGGAACGACATGGCCAGTTCCTGGTACAACCGGCAGTCCGTGCCGGTCTGCCTCTACCAGAACGCCAACTATTCCGGCACCGCGATCAAGATCGGCGCGAACGGCGGGCTGAGCTACCGGGCGAGTTTCAACGACCGGATGTCCTCGGTCCGGCCCGCGATCTATCGCAGCGGCGCCGGAACGGTCCCGCCGGGCTACTTCTGCTTCTGACGACATGACCGAACGGGACGAGCACGTTCCCGCGGCTGTGATCAGCTCGGGAGACTTCGAACGCCGCCTCGCCCCCGGTGAGTCCCTGCACTTCGGGCGGGCCGTGGGCGACGGTGACCTGTCGATCGGCGGCGCCCCGGAAGACCTGCGTGTCCCCCGCCGGGCCGGCCGGCTGGAATGCCGGCCGGACGGGGTGCTCATCTTCAACCTCAGTGACAAGCGGGCCCTGACGGTCGCGGCCATCCCCGGCCCGCAGTACGAGATCGCGCCGCTGATGGTCAGCGGCACCCATCCGCACGGCGTGGTGCGTCTGAGCCTCGCAGGGCGGGCCGGCGAACATCGGATCATGATCGATGCCCGCGAACTCGCCGGACCGGGCACCGCGCCGGTGGGCGGCACGCCGACGGCCGGGTTCCGCCGGCTCGAGACGATGAGACACCGGCATCGTCTGTTCCTGTGCGCGCTCTGCCTGCCGATGATGAAGTCCTTCGGCAAGCGGGGCCGGGTCCCGACCTACGCCGAACTCGAAGTCCTGCTCGCCGACTACGGCTACCACTACAAGGCGGGAACGATCCGCAACAACCTCGACGAGTTGCGGCACTGGCTGACCTACGAGCACGAGATCCCCGACCTGATCGCCGAGGGCGGGGAGCCGGCCGGGTCGTCGCGGGTCGTCGACCGGCTGGCGCACTGGGCGATCCGGTCCGGCAACGTGACAGAGGCCGACCTGGCCCGCTTCGAAGCGAACGTGGACGATGACGGAGCCTGACCACCGGGGCGCCACGGAAGCGTCCGACGCCGTGCCCGCGGCCCCCCGCCCGGTTCCGCCGGTGCCCTCGGAGGGCACGTGGGTGGGGCCGGTGCACGAGCCCGCCCTCTACGAGCGCCTGGAATACGTCGGGGGTGGCTTCGAAGGCGCCGTCTTCAAGGCCCGCTTCGCCGGCTCCGGGCACGACTCCACCCGGATGGTCGCGCTCAAGGAATACCGCCGCCCGGCCGGCGCCGCCCGCGACTGGCCCCACGACGGCACTCTGGCGCACCTCGACAGCCAGGTCGGGCTGCTGCTCGGGCTCACCGGCAACAAGCACATGGTGCAGGTTCAGAAGCTGTTCCTGGGAGCGGTCAGCCCGGCGTCCTCCGGGGCCTACCAGACCCCGTACCTCGTCATGGAATGGATCGACGGGACGCCGCCGGCCGTCGTCCTGGAGCAGCGGAAGGTGTCCGCCCGCGAACGTGCGGGCTGGGTGCGGGACCTGGCCCGGACGATCGACCTGCTGCATTCGGCCACCCGCACCGAGAACAACCCGATCGCCCACGGTGACATCAAGCCGGGCAACTGCCTGATCACCGCGGACCGGGGGCTCGTCCTGGTCGACACCGGCGCGATCACCCGCCTCGACTCGGACGCGTCCCGCCGTGGGTTGTGCACGCCGCGCTATGCCGCCCCGGAGGTTCTGGCCGCTCCGGAACGGCCCCGGGCCGCCGCCTCCGACCTGTTCTCGCTCGGGGCGGTCGCCTTCTCCTTCCTCGTCGGTGAGGCGCCGCCCAGTGCCGAGGACCCCGACTACTACGACGAGGTACGCAGCCGACTGGACGGGACGAACTGGGGGCCGGCGTCCGGGACCGTCCGCGAGCTGATCGCCCGCTATCTGTCACCCGACCCGGCGGACCGGACCGGTCTGGACCCGGCCGCCGGCGTGCCCTCCTGGCGGCGACCTCGGCCGCGCTCGTGGCGGTTCTGGCCGGTACGGCGTACGCGGTCCGGCCCGACCACACGGAGCGGCTGCAGCTCCTGCCGGCCGACTCGTCGGACTTCGCCGTCTTCGGCCGGCAGTGGTCCGACTTCCCCGCCGCGGTCGATGGCAACACCCTGACCATCACCACCCCGACCGGCGACGGCCAGTACGACCACCTCTGGGGCTTCTATCAGGCCGACGAGCACTGCGCCGCCGAGGTCGAGTTCGACCTGCAAGCCCGGGCGGCCGGGACGAACGGCAACTTCGGCATCGGGGTCGCGCCGCGCAGCCGGCTCGAGGGCGACCAGCCGCACGGCTACTCGGTGCAGTACGAGTGGCAGACCGCGGACGTGGCAGCCCGGCCCGGTCCGTACGTGCGGCCCGCCGAGCTGCCGGGTGGGGCGTGGTCGGTCACCGTCGCGCCGACTCCGGCCCCCGACCTGACCAGCCGGCGGCACGTGATCGTCTCGGCCACCGGGTCGGCCATGACCATCACCATCGACGGGCGGGAGGTGGCGGCCTACGACGTGCCGCAAGTCGAGTGCGGCGGCGTCGCCATCCGGGCCTGGGGCGCCCAGGCCACCCTCAGCAACGTGCAGGTCAGCGGATCCTAAGCGGCCGTACGCTGCTCGACCGCTCGGTGGATGAGCCCCGCCGTCGCCTGCACGATCGGCAGCAGGCGGGGCACGATCAACTGGCTGGTGGGCAACGTGATCGACACGGCGGCATAAATTTCCCCGTACGCGTCGACGACCGGCACGGCCAGCGAACTGTGCCCGACCAGCATCTCCTCCAGCTCGACGCTGTAGCCCCGCTTGCGCACCTCGGCCAGCTGGCCGTCCAGGGCTTCCAGGGTGGGCACGCTGCGCGTGGTGGGGCGCATCAGGCCGTGCCGGCTGAGCTCGGCGAAGGCCGCCCGCCCGTCGGGGCGCAGCGCGAGGAACAGCTTGCCCGAGGCCGAGCAGCTGGCCGGGAGCCGCCCGCCGACCTCGGAGTGGGTGAGCACGTTGGCCGCGCCCGCGATCTTCTCGAGGAACAGGACATGGGTGCCGTCGGGGACGATCAGGTGCACCGTGGCCCGGGTCGCCGCATAGAGGTCGACCAGGGCCGGACGCGACACGCGGCGCAGGATCGCGGCCACCGGCACGCGCTGGCCCAGCTCGAAGACGCGCATGCCGAGCTGGTAGCTGTTGCCGACCCGCTCCAGCAGGCCCCACTGCACGAGCTCCTGGGCGAGACGGTAGGCCGAGGCCTTCGGGACCCCCGAGCGGCGGCTCAGCTCGGTCAGCCGGAGCTGGATGGCGCCGGCCCCGAACGCGGCCAGCAGCAGCTGCGCCTTGCCCAGGACGGATTTCGGGGTGCCGGTCTCTTCGTCGAGCTCGACGTCGGGCGGGATGCGGAATGCGAGGTCGGTCACGGGCGGCTCCCTCCACGCTTGTGGATCTTGCCCTCCCGACGATAGCTCCGGGTCGCGTAGGGTTGCCGCTGCCGGGCAGACAGTAATTTCCGCCCGTTCGGCCCGGGTCCGGTGACCGGAACGCGCTGGTTGCCGCTGTGTGTCCGGCCCGGCGAGGCTGGGGTTCCCGCCGACCTGAGGAGTGTCATGGAGCGATTCCGTCCCGACGCGGACTACCGGATGTTCGTCGGCGGCGACTGGGTGGCCGCTCCGCACTCCTTCGAGGCCGTCGACCCGAGCCTGGGCAGCCCGTGGGCGGCGATCGCCGACGGCACCGCGGCCGACGCGGAAGCCGCGGTCGAGGCGGCCCGCCGGGCGCTCCCGTCCTGGCGGAAGTCGTCCGTGGCGACCCGGCAGGCGCTGCTGGCCCAGATCGCCGACCGCATCGAGGCCAACGCCGACCTGTTCGCGCGCCTGCTGCCGACCGAGAACGGCCGTCCCGTACGGGAGGTGGCCATCGCCGACGTGCCGGCCAGCGCCGCGATCTACCGCTACTACGCCGGCATCGTCCGTTCGCACCGCGGCGACCAGATCCCGGTCGAGGACCCGCACAGCCTCGTCTACACCGTGCGCGAGCCGCTCGGCGTGGTCGCGGCCATCCTGCCCTGGAACTCGCCCCTGATCACCACCGCCAACAAGATCGCCCCCGCCCTGGCCGCCGGCAACACGGTCGTGCTCAAGCCCAGCGAGTTCGCCTCGGCCAGCGTGCTCGAGTTCGTGAAGCTCATTGCCGACCTGCTGCCCGCGGGCGTGCTCAACGTGGTGACCGGCGGCCCGGTGGTCGGCGCCACGCTGGCCGGCCACCCCGACGTGGCCAAGGTGACGCTCACCGGCGGCGGACCGACCGCCCGCGCGGTGATGACCTCGGCCGCGGCCGTGCTGACCCCCACGATCATGGAACTGGGCGGCAAGAGCTCGATGATCGTGGCCGAGGACGCCGACCTCGACCGGGCCGTGGCCGACGCCGCGATGGGCATCTACCTGGCCAACGGCGAGGCCTGCATCGCCTCCTCCCGCCTGCTGCTGCACGCCACCATCGCCGACGACTTCCTCGACCGCTTCGCGAAGCTGGCCCGCTCGATCAAGGTCGGCGACGCCCTCGACCCCGACACCCAGGTCGGCCCCCTCGTCTCGCGCCCCCACTTCGAGCGCGTGCTGGGCCACGTGGGCCGGGCCCGCGAGGAGGGCGTACGGGTCCTGGCAGGCGACGAGGACCTGGCGCTGGAGCCCGCGAACAAGAACGGTTTCTTCGTACGCCCCACGGTCCTCCACGACCCCACCGGCAAGGCGGACATCGTCACGAGCGAGGTCTTCGGCCCGGTCACGGTGGCCGAGACGTTCACCGACTACGACGAGGTGGTGGCCCGAGCCAACAACACCCGTTACGGCCTGGCTTCCGGCGTCTGGACCACCGACCTGGCCCGAGCGCACCGCATCGCCGGCGACCTGGAGGCCGGCATCGTGTGGGTCAACAAGTGGTTCGACCTGCCCGCCGGGGCCCCCATGGGAGGCGTGAAGGACAGCGGGTTCGGTCGCGAGCTGTCCTGGGAGACGCTGCTGGAATACAGCGCCCCCAAGACCATCAACATCGACCTCGGAGCCCCACGCTTCCCCCTGTGGGGCTGATCAGCCCAGCTTGAACGGGTCGCGCAGCTCGCCGGTCAGTTCGACGTAGACCGACTTCGTCTCCAGGTACTCCTCGACGGCCGCGAGCCCGTTCTCGCGGCCGATCCCGGATATTCCGTAGCCGCCGAACGGCATGCCGGGGGCGACCACCCGGTAGGCGTTGATCCACACAGTCCCGGCGCGGATCTTCGCGGCCACGCGGTGCGCCCGGTGCACGTCCTTGGTCCACACGGCGCCGGCCAGCCCGTACGCGGTCTCGTTGGCCAGCCGTACGCCCTCTTCCTCGTCGCCCGTGAAGGTGTAGACACTCAGCACCGGCCCGAAGATCTCTTCCCGTACGACCGTCGATCGTGGGTCGACGCCGGTGATGACGGTCGGCCGGACGAACAGGCCGTCTCCCGTCGGCTCCCCGCCCGCGGCGAAGGCGCCGCCCTCGTCGCGGGCGGTCTTCAGGTAGCCGAGAACCTTCTCGTACTGGGGAAGATTCGCCACCGGCCCCATCTCGGTCGCCGGGTCCATCGGGTCGCCGAGCTTGATGGCGTTCGCGCGGGCCACGATCCGCTCCACCAGCGGCTCGGCCACGTCCTCGTGCACGACGAGCCGCGACCCGGCCATGCACGTCTGCCCGGTCGCGGCGAAGACCCCGGCCACCACCCCGTTGGCCGCCGCGTCGAGATCGGCGTCGGGGAACACGAGCTGACACGACTTGCCGCCCAGTTCCAGGGTGGCCCGGTTGACGTTGCCCATCGCGGCCCGCCCCACCGCGATGCCGGTGGCCGTCGACCCGGTGAACGCGACCTTGTCGATCCCCGGATGACCGGCCAGCGCCTCCCCCGTCTCCCGGTTCCAGCCGGTCACGACGTTGACGACACCCGGCGGTAGCCCGGCCTCGGTCAGAATCTCGGCGAAGGCCACCGTCGAGCACGGCGAATGCTCCGACGGCTTCACCACGCACGTGTTGCCGGCCGCCAGCAGCGGCGCCAGCTTCCACGTGAACAGCAGCAGCGGGCTGTTCCAGGGCGTGATGCACCCGACGACCCCGACCGGTTCCTTCCGCGTATAAGCGAAGTAATCCGGGTTCGCGAGCGGCACGGTGGCGCCCTCGAGTTTGTCGGCCAGCCCCGCGAAGTAGAGGAACCAGGACGACAGGCCCGCCATCTGGCCGCGCATCTCGCGCATGAGCTTGCCGGAGTCACTGACCTCGAGTTCGGCCAGCCGCTCAGCGTTGGCGTCCAGGGCGTCGGCACATTTCCGCATGACCGCGGCCCGCTGAAACCCGCTCATGCTCCCCCACGGCCCGTCGAACGCCTTGCGGGCCGCCTCCACCGCCCGATCCACATCCTCGGTAGCACCATCGGCCACCCGGGCCCAGGGCCGGCTCGTGTAGGGGTTCATCGACTCGAAGACCTGACCGCTGATCGAATCGACCGATTCCCCGTCGATGAAAAGGCGAAAATCCTCCACGGTTCACGCTCCTTCCCCAAAGGACGCTAGTCCGGCCGCCCTCCCTGCCACCATCACGCCGGCGCATCCGTTCGCATCAGGACCGATGGTCACACGATCGTGACGTGCCGCCGTGGGCCGTCGACCAGCGCCGCAGTATGGTGTGTCGGAAATTCTCGGCAGGAGGATCCGCGGTAGTCTCGCGAGAGCGTTCGCGGTTCCGGGTCATCCGGAACGGCAGCCGCGCGAGCGAGCGCGGGAGGTTACGGAATTTGCGTCAAGACCGTGACTTGTCCAAGCCGCGGACGCGGAAGGCTGGTGGATGAGCGAGACAACCGGGGCACCGGATAGTGCCGAGACCCGTGGTGACGCCGTTCCGGACGTCACCCGGATCCCTCTCAGCCAGCTCGAGCCTGCGGAGAATCCGGTTCTGGAGGCGGCTATCCGACGGTTGGTGGACGAAGTCACCGACGGCCGCGAGGTGACAGCCCAATTCGGCAATTCGCCATGATCCGCTCACGCGGATGGCCGACCGATCTCGATGTGGCGAGCCTGATCGCAAACGGATTCCAGCCGTATGCGTTCCGCGACTTTGTTTTCAAGATCCATCAGCGGTGCAACCTGGCCTGCGACTATTGCTACGTCTACACCATGGGCGACAGCTCTTGGCGTGATCGCCCTATGGCGATGGCGCCCGAGGTGGTCCGGGCCGCGGCGCAGCGCATCGCTGAGCACGCCGAGACCCACCGGCTCGACGAGGTCCGCGTGATCCTCCATGGCGGCGAGCCCTTGATGGTCGGCCGCGAAGGACTACGGGCCACCGTGTCCGAACTCAGGTCCGCCATCGCCGGCGGTGCCCGGCTGCGTGTCGCCATCCAGACCAATGGGGTCCTTCTCGACGAGAGAATGCTCGACCTGCTCGGCGAGGAGGGTGTGGAGGTTGGTGTCAGCCTGGACGGTGCTCCGGCCGACAACGACCGCCACCGCCGGTACGCCGATGGCCGGGGAAGCGCCGCTGCCGTCGAACGAGCCCTCGCTCTGTTGTCCAGCGAACGCTATCGGCCGAACTTCGCCGGAATCCTGTCCGCCGTCGACCCTGAAACCGATCCGGTCGGCACGTATGAGGCTCTGATCCGCTACCGGCCACCGGTCATCGACTTCCTGCTGCCCCATGCGAACTGGAACCGGCCGCCGGCACGACCCGGCCCGAGCCTCACGCCGTACGGCGATTGGCTGATTTCGGTATTCGACAGGTGGTACGACGCGCCCGTCCGGGAGACCGGAATCAGGATCCTCGACGAGATCCTCAACTTGGTGCTCGGCGGCGCCAGCCGGTCGGAGCATGTCGGGTTGAGTCCGGTGACCGTGGTGGTCGTCGAGTCCGACGGGTCGATCGAACAGGTCGACACTCTTCGAGCCAGCTATCCGGGGGCCGGCGAAACGGGGCTGCACGTAGCCACCGACTCCTTCGACGACGCCTTGAGACACCCGGGCGTCGTCGCCCGGCAGCTCGGCGTACGTGCACTCGCCGCGGAGTGCCTCTCGTGTCCGATCCACCGGCTCTGCGGCGCCGGCCACTATCCACATCGCTACTCGTTCGGCTCCGGGTTCCTGAACCGGTCCGTCTACTGCGACGACCTCAGCCGCATCATCGCCCATGTCCAGAGCCGGGTCGCCATCGACCTGGAAAGATTGAGCGTCGTCGGATGACCGGGTTTCATCATTTGATGCCAGACGAGCTGGCCGATCTGGCCTCCGGTGTCCACCGCCCCGCCACGCTCCGCACGTTGCGGGCCGCACAGCTCAGCCGGCATCTGTTGCTCCTGCGCCACCTCGCCGCAACGGCAGCGGACCACGAAGCTCTGGCTGTGATCGACGCCGCCCGGGTCCACGATCCCGAGTCCGCGGCGGCTCTCTTGGCCGAGCCCATGGTCGGGGCGGGGCTTACTCAAGCGATCCGGCGCTCCGGAACCAGAGCATCGCGATCGAATCCGGCCCTGCTCGCCGCCTTGGCCGCGGCTCTGGCTGCCCGCACCGGCCTCGATATCGACATCAAGATTCAGGTCCACAATGACCTCATCATGATCCCCACGGTCGGCATGCTCACCGGTATGGGTACCGCTGGACAAACAGTCGAGCTACGAATCCGCGACAGCCGTTTGTCCGTCGCCGACAGCGCCGGAACAGCCGCCGCCTCGGATGACTCCGGCGTCCGGAACAGTCGATGGCTGGGCCTACGACAAATCACCTGGGGCGATAAACCGGGAACCACCCTGGGTATCGACGACATCGACCCGTGCCGCGATATCTTCCAGAACCAGCCGACCGACCGGCTGAGCAATGAGACCTTTACGGACTGGCAGACGATGTTCGCCGACGCCGGACAACTCCTCGCTCGACACGCGACTGATTGGATGGCCGAGGCGAGCGCCGTTCTCCGGACGGTCGTCCCGCTCCGCATCATCGACAGTCACATTTCGCAGAGCGTCACGGCACGACACGCCTTCGGAGCGGTCGCCATGACCATGCCGCCCTCGCCCTCCGACCTGGCCGTGTCCATCGTCCATGAGGTCCAGCACTCGAAAGTCAATGCCCTCCTTCAGCTCGAGAGCATGTTCGATCCCGACGACAGGGGCCGGTATTTCGCGCCTTGGCGCGGTGATGCCCGGCCGATCTGGGGCTTGTTCCACGGGGTATACGCCTTCTTGGCCGTGGCGGATGTGTTGAATCGGATGCGGGCCGAGCCGGTCGAGGAACGTGCGGCCGAGAAGGAGTTCGCCGCGATACGCCTGCAGCTTCGTTCCGGGCTTGACTCGCTGGCGCAGGCGCCGAGCCTTACCGAAAGCGGCCGGTTGTTCGTCGCGGCCATGCAGAAGCGCTTCTCCACGCTGGAAGCGGTGGAGGTGTCCCCAGGCACACTCCGCTCGGCCACTCAGGCGTTCGACTCGGTCCGAGCGGAATGGCACAAACGGAACGGCCGCGCGAACTGACTCTCGCGCGGCCGTCGATTGTGCCGGTCCTATGTCGGAGGCGGCTCGATGTCACACTCGGCCCGCTTGAACCGGCCGGCGTCGACCGTCTCGGGGTGGCTCGCCCCAAGTACCTCCGCGAAGTCGGCGATCGTCGCGTCGAACAGGGCCAAACCGTTGGCCTCCTGTCCGGTGGCCTGCAGATCGAGCGCCGCATTGATCGCACAGGACAGCGTGTACGGGTGGTGCTCGCCGCGCACCTCGCGGGAGATATCAAGCGTCTGGACGGAGAGGGCGCGGGCACCATTGGTGTCGTGCGCGAGAACCCGATCGTTAGCGACACCGCTGGCCGCGCACAGCGTGTAGCCGTGGTGGGCGCCCAGCAGCTGGATCATGTCGTCCAACACCGACTCACCGATCCTCCGCGCCTCACGAATCTCGCCGAGCGCACGGTAGATGACGGCCAGGTTCGACTGCGCGGCCAAGGCCAGCGGATGGCGGGTGCCGAAAGTAACGCCATAACGTCGGATCGCCGAGGCTGCCTGCTCCCGCGCCTCCACCAACCGACCGTTGACCCGCAAAGTGTTGGCGAAGGTCATCGCGGCGGCGAGGGTACGCTCGTGGTTCGGGCCGAGCCGGGACTCACACTCGAGGAAGTTCTCCTCGGCCCAGGGCAGAGCGCTGTTGTACTGGCCGGTCTTGCGCAGAGCCACGCTGAGGGCACGGGAGGCGCCGAGAACCAGAACATGGCCGCTACCGAGTTGCTGGCGGTAACGCGTGAAGACGCGGTTCAGCGACTCCAGCGCTTCGGCGTAACGGCCTCGGCCGTTCAAGTCGAGCGCAAGGTTGACGACGCTGAAGATGTACCGTGGATCGTCCTCGCCGACAGTCTGACGCCATCCGTCGACCAGTTCCTCGTCGACCGCCAGCGCACCGGCGAAGTCACCCAGGATGCGCTGATTGACGGCGCTGTTGCTGCGGGCGCGAAGGGTCTGCTCGTCCTCGTCGCCGAACACCTCACGGTGCCGGGCGACGTTCAGCTCGTCGATGGCGAGGGCTTCGCGATACTTCCCCGCCACGCGTAGGTCCACAGCGACGCTCATGGCGGCCGCCAGCGTATGTTCATGCTCGGGGCCGAAGTATGGGCTCGCCTCCAAACTGCGGTAGACCTCCTCGTCGAGCCGGCGGGCACGCTCGCGCTCACCGAGGTCGCGAAGAGCATTAGCCAGGTGGCGCTTTGCAAGCAGCGTCAGCTCACCCTCGAGGCCGACACCCTCGCCGGTCGCGACCGACCAGGTATCTGCCGCCAGTTCCCCGAGTCGCCGACTGCCCTCGTAGTCGCCGATGACCCATAGATAGCGAATCTGGTCGAGAACGACCTGCCGAGCACCATCGATCTGCGAATTTACGAGATCTGCAGCTAAGACATGCGGCCCGATCTCCTGATAGACCTGGCCGTACCGGCGGGTATCGTCAGGCTGAGCAGGATTAGCCGCCGCGAAGATCCGCTGCACATTCTCCTGACTCTTTTCCAGCAGCTCCGGACTCAATTCCTCACGTAGCACCAACTGCACCAGCCGGTGGACCTGGATCCGCTGATCAGCGTCAACCTTGGCAAGCCCATATTTCCGCAGGTCACGAATAGTTCGGCTAAGCCGGATCGGCTCCCGGATGACCGGCAGCAGCGGATCCGAAATTGCCGCCTCGCGGGCCCGTCGCAGCATTCCGACCGAGAGCGGTTCGGCACCCAGAAACGCGAACAGTTCAAGCAGCTGCGCCAACGCCGGATTAGCATTTCGCAGCCGTTCGAACGCAAGGCTGACGAATGCGGCAACGGTTGTCGGGTACCACGGCGGCTTCCCCTCGGACATCAGCTCGCGCGCATGGGTGTCGAACAGGTCGAGGTATTCGTCGACTCGCATGCCGGTCGCAGCCTGCCAATAGCGCGCTTGGTCCAGCGCGAGCGGAAGGTCCCCGAGAGTGGCGGCGAGGCGGTCGGCGTCGTCGACGGAGATGTCATCACTGCGCGTTCGGAGCAGCGCGACGCTCTCAGCGCGAGCGAAGACGTTGACCTCGATGGTCTTACTGGAGCGCTTCCACTCCTCGTTGCGCGAGGTGATGATGACGTGACCGCCCGCGGATGGCACAAGCGGAAGAATATCGTCCGGGTTGTCCGCATTGTTGAACACCAACAACCAGCTCATGCTGCTGTTCGACAGTGCGCGCAGCACCGCGTCGGCGGTCTGCTGTTGATCCAGGTTCTGCGTCAGCCCCAGCTCGTCGCACAGGTTGGCCAGGGAGGTAAGAGCGAGCGACTTCTGCTCGGCCGGGATCCACCAGATGAGGTCGTACTGATCGGCGTACCGATACACGTATTCAAGAGCAAGCTGGGTCTTGCCGACGCCACCAAGCCCGTGCAACGCCCGCGGCAGCACCGAAGCCTTCGAGCTCTCCACCAGGGTTCTCCTCAGCGAATCCAGGAGATCCTCACGTCCGGTGAAGTCCGGGTTCCGGATCGGAATGTTTCCACGAATATGCTGCCGATTATCGATAACGCCCCGGCCGGGTGGGACTGTTTCCAGAACTGGCGTCGTCTCTGACACAAGATCTCCATTAGGTGGATTTATTTCGCCCGCAAGCGTCCGGTTTTCGACCAGCCTTTCGGGGCCGATGGCACTGTACCGTTGACGTGCCTGCAAGCAAATGAAGCGTAGGCCCTCCTGGTCGAGTCCGGCAGCGCTTCCAGCCTGATCTAGCCATTCGTGAAGCGCCTTGAACTCGCTACGATCACGTTGATGTGCCACCTGTTCCACGAATATGAATAGCCGGGGCAGCTCTCCCGGCGCTGCGGGCAGTTGCTCGAGCGCGAGCGTGGCGGCCCGCAAGTCGTTCCAATCGGGGGCGGCCGCGTTGGGATCGACCAGACTATAGGCCTTCGACAGCGCCACCGGGCCCGCCGCCGCCAGTTGAACGACGAGAGAATTGCGTTGCTCCTCGGTGACAGAGAAGACGCCCGGAGTGGGTTCAGGCCGGTCGGGCGGCTCGACGCTGCCCAGCAGCTTCTGGGCGGCCTCGGCCCAAGTCTTCCGCGTGGCCAGTTGGCTCCTGGTCTCCGCAGCTCGCCGGAAGGCGGCGTCCCGGTCCCGCAAGACGGCGTCGATGGCCCGCGCCCACCTGTCGATCAAGTCGTCACCGTTGCCCGCCATCTCGACAGCGATCCGTTGCGCGTCATCGGGCGCGAGCATGCCGTCGAGGAGCATGCCGAGCCCGCTGGTCGAGCTGATCAGAGCGGGCGTGCCGGCCGTGATGGCCTCGACTCCAACGAGTCCGAAACCCTCGGCCCGGCTCGGCATCAGCACCAGGCTGGCCCGGCGAAGATCGGCGCTCAGACGCTCGACGTGCGCGGTGTACGGCCGGACGACCACGTTCAGCGAAGGGAGCTGCGCCCACTCCTGCACGCGCTCGCGAAGTTTTGCACCCGCACTGGCGGGCGCTCCGCGGACCACGAATTCAATCTCGGGACCCGGCCGACCGCCCCGCCAGCGCAGCGCCTGACCCATCGCCTGGGCCGCGATGTCGAGACCCTTGAGATTGTGGTCCTCCAGCCGGCCGAAGAGCAGAATCCGGCAGAGACCAGCCGGCGTGAGCTTCACTGCCCGATCGGCGCCGTCGCCGTCAAAGCCCGGTTCGAGCTGCAGAGGTGTGATTTCCACCGGTGCCAGGTCGTTCTGGAGCCTGTGGAAGATGCGCGGGCCCACCGCGACAACCCGGTGAGCGGTCCGCGAAAGCCGAAGCTCTTCCTCGGCGCGCGCCTCGGCCCGGGTGGACGCGTCATCGACCCGGTCGAGTTTGTGCCATTCGATTTCGTCCGGCGACATGTGCACGATGTGCAACCGACGTGCCTCCGGGAAGTGGTCCTCGTGGAGCGCCTTGGCCGACGGCCCGGTCAGCCGGGAATAGCCGATGATGATCGTCGGCGAGAAACCCGCGGGTAGCGCCGGCTTACGGGCAAGCGCAAGCGCCTCGGTCGGCTCGCCGTTCGCCTGCGCGTCAATCAGCGTCACGCCAGCCCTCTCAGCCTGACGCGTCTCCACCTCGGTTGCGGCCACCACCAGGCAGACCACCTCCGCGCCTTGCTGGGCCAACGCCAGGCAAAGCTGACGATTGAAGGTGGTGATCCCGCCGCGCCCGGAATCCCATTCGGTACATACCGCAAGAACGTGATGTTGATCAGTTCGCCTGCTCATCGCGCGCTCCCAGGACTGTTCGCCGGCCCATGTCGCACCCTTTGATCAACCGGAGTCGACGCGCTCCACGTACGACACGTTTGATTCTTCCCGGCCCGATGTACGGGCTGCAACCTGTGATCGGTTCAGACATCGACCAGGACCGTCAGCCGAAGACAGGGCACCACCGACGAAGGCGGACTCGGCTCATTAGACACTCGACGTCAATTACTCGGACAGGCGACCTGGAATTTCGCCACTCCGCACCGAGCGGGTGAAAAAGCGGGCCAAAGAGCGGATAAATGAAATTCAATCCGTGGGTACGGAGACCGCTTCACATCGTGACGCACGTTAAGCAGACACTGTTCATCGTGAACTGCCCAGGAACAGGTGCCAGGAACCAGGGATGCGGCCCTCCCCTCGTCGGAGGGCTGCAGGAATCCAGCGAGTTCAGCGGTGGCCCGTCGATCGCCGACCTGCGGTCTCGCTCTCGCCGGCGTCGCCTGTTGTCTCAAAGCTACTCTCGACCGACACGCCTTTCCCCTGATCACCGGCCTCATCGACCTGGTTCCGGCGGACCCGGGACCGCAGCGACCGCGGCTTCGACGCGAACGACCGGCCTGCGCGCCAGAGCGAATAGATCATGAAAAGGTAGGAGACCGTGTCCACGGCGTTCACTACTTCGGAGTCGGGCCGCAGCCAGAACCACCACGTCAACAAAGCCGCGATCAGGATGACCTTGTCCACGATCCGCGCTCCGGCCTGCACCAGCCGCCGCCAGCTCCTCATCTGCTCCGCCGCCTCACGCTTGTTTCCGCTCTTTCCTCAAGCATGGGAGTCGCCTCAGCGTAAAGACCGATTGCTGGCGGATTGCGACGCAAACTGACAGCTGTCGATCACGCTATCCGTTGTGCGACGCTGTGGTCTGACGAAAGCTGACGCTGGCTGACGCTTCGTTCCGGTGGAACGTGGAGGTGCTGTATGGCGGTTGCGGATGGACCTTTAGAACGTCTGACGCAGGCCATCCGTGATCTCCATCGCGACGCCGGCAAGCCTGGACTCCGGAGAATCAGCACGGCGATTCGGGGCCGGGATGACTTGAAGGACACGGTCAGCCACGAAACCGTGAGCGCAATTCTCCATGGTGGGAGCCTGCCCCGATGGCTCAAGCTCGAGTCCGTCGTTCGCCAGCTGGCCGAGTGGTCCGTGCGGAAACCCGATCCGGACGCCGAAGTCCGTCGCTTTCACGCGATCTGGCTGGAAGCGGTCGACGGACGGCCGTCGGCACCGATCACGCCCAGCCCACCGGCACCGGACGTTGTGCCCGCTGTCGACAACCCGGCCACCAGTTCGGACACCGCGTCAAGCACTGTCATCTGGAATGCCCCGGCCCGCAACGCCGCCTTCGTGGGAAGGCAGGCCCTGCTGTCAGAAATGCGCCGTCTTCTGGAGTCGGAACCTCGGCAACCGCTGGTGATCAGGGGCATCGGCGGGGTCGGCAAGACCCAGTTGGCGGGTGAGTTCGCGAACCGCGCGGCAGCGGACTACGACGTGGTCTGGTGGGTGCCCGCCGCGGAGCAGGGACAGGCCCGGGCGGCGCTGGCCTCCCTCGCTGAACGTCTTGATCTGCCCCGCCGCGCCGACCTGCACCAGACCGCCCTGGCCACTGTCGACGCGCTCGAGGAAAGCCGGCTCCGGTGGTTGCTGATCTTCGACAACGCCGACGACCCGGTGGCTCTCGCCGAGATGCTTCCGCCGGGCGGAGACGTTGTCATCACCACGCGCGGACTTGGCTGGTCACAGACCGGGAACGTGCTGGAGGTCGACGTGTTCGACCGGCGCGAAAGCATCGAACTGCTTCTGCAGCGCGGCCGTGGAATCTCTCAGGCCGAGGCGGACCTGCTCGCCACCCGGCTCGGCGACCTGCCGCTCGCCCTCGAGCAAGTCGCGGCCGTGCAGTCCGAGACGGGAATGTCGGTAACGGAGTACCTGAGGCTTTTCGGTGAGCACATGAGCGATCTCCTCGGCACCCAGCCTCAGGACGGACATGCGAGCAGTGTGACGGCGTTCGTCATGGTCGCCGTTCAGGCACTGCGCGAACGGACGCCCGCGGCCGTTCAGCTCTTCGAGCTCTTCGCCTTTCTGGGCTCGGAGCCCGTGCCGGTGAGTCTTTTCCGGCTCGGCCGGGAGGCGAACATCAAATCGTCGCTGGGCCGGGCCCTCTACCAGTTCGACTTCATCGAGCGCATCGTCGGCCAGTTGGTCCGCTACGGCGTGGCCCGGCTGGAGCCTCGTGGCGAACGGATCCAGGTGCATCGCTTGATCCGTTCGGTCGTCCACGAGCAACTCGAAGCCGCGCACGCGGAAGAGGTCCGCCTCACGACTCATCGCCTCCTCGGCGCGGCCAACCCCGGGGACCCGAACGATCCGCGGACCTGGTCCCTGCACGCCGAGATCGGCCCGCACCTCGTCGCCAGTGATGCCGTGCATTCGGACGACCTTTCCGTACGCACCGCCGTCGTCGATCAGATCAGATACCTCGAACGCCGCGGTGACTACGAGGAGTCCCGGCGGCTCGGAGAGCTGGCGGTGGCGGCGTGGAGCCGGCCACCGGACGCCGAGGCTCCCGGACCGGGAGATGATCTGACCTTCCGGGCCATCCGGGAAACGGCGAACGCCCTGCGCGCGCTCGGCCGATATGAGGATGCCCGGCAGATGACGCAGGCCGCCTTCGACCGGTTGCGGTCAGATCCCCACTACGGCGAAGGCCACCGACGCACGCTGGACCTAGCCGGCGCGCTGGGGATCTACCTGCGCATCACCGGCGCCTACGCCGAGGCGCTCGAGGTCGATCAGAACGTTGTCTCTCTGCGGGCCCAAGTGTCCGAAGACAGTCCTGCGACGTTGGGAGCGATGGGCAACCTTGCCGTGAGCCTGCGCATGAACGGGAAGTTCAGCGAGGCCTACAGCCTTGATCTGCGGACCCGGGACGGGTTCACGTTGGAACTTGGGGCTGACCATCCTCGGGCGCTCCTGGCGGCGGCCAACCTGACGAAGGATCTGTACGGGCTGGGAAAGTTCCGCGAGAGTCTGGAGCTGATCGAAAGCGTTCTGCCGCGGCAGATTCAACTTCACGGCGACAACCACGAATACGTTCTCTGCTCGCGCCGCATGCGGGTGCTCGGCCTCAGCCGTACGGGAAAGCACCGTGAGGCGGTACGGCTGGCGAAAGAGAACCGGCGCAGCGCGGACAGCTTTCTCGGGCCGACCAACGAGAACACGCTGCTCAGCATGATCACCCATGCCAACACGCTCCGGCGGGCCAAGGATCTGGTCGGGGCCAAGGCGCTCGCGGACGAAGCGGTCGACCGGTGCCGCACCGCGTTGGGCCGTACGCACCCCATGGTGCTGGCGGCCGCGGCCAACACGGCGGCCATCAACCGCCTCTCGGGGGCCCGGGACGAGGCCTATTGGAGTGACCAGCTGACCGAGCGGGAACTCGTCGCGGCCGTCGGAGAGAAACACCCGTACACGTTGGCCGCCCGCAACGGGCTCGCCGTCGACCTGGCGCTCCGGCACGATCTGGATGCTGCGCTGGCCCTCGCCCGGGTCCTCGTCGACAGCGCCGGCGACGTGCTCGAAGCGGATCATCCGAACCGGCTGGCGTTTCAGGCCAATCTCGGGTTGCTCATGATCGAGACCGGTCAGAGCGACGAGGGTGGCAGGCTGCGCGCCGAGGCGTTGGCCCGTCTGACGACACAGGGCATCTCGGTGGCCAAGGACGAGTTTGTCGAGTGCGAGATCGAACCGCCGGAATCGTGACGATCGCCGGGCGGACCTTGACGCTTTGCCGATGCGGCGCGGCGTGAACCTGGCTGATTCTGACAACGCCGTCAAGCGTTGAGCGGCAGGGCGGCTCGGATCTAGAAGCTTCCGTACGGGGTGGGGCCGGCCCTCAAGGTGCCGCCCACCGCCGCGACTCGTTCGTTCATGCCGGTCAGACCGTGGCCGCCGCCGGGAGTGGGGGTGGGATGGGTGGATGCCTTGTTGTGGACGGTGATGGTCAGGGTTCGGGTGTCGGCGGTTGCCTCGATGCGTACGGGGGCTCCGCTCGCGTGCCGGGTGGCGTTGGACAAGGCCTCCTGGATTATTCGGTACGCGGTCTGGCCGACCAGTGGGGTGGCGGTCACCTCGGGCGGCCACCGCAGCGTCACGTCCAAACCGGCGTCGGCGGCGGTGTGCACCAGGGCGGGAACGTCGGTCAGGCCCGGTGACGGCGCGAGTGAAGCGTCCGGTGAGTCGCTGCGGAGGACGCCCAGCAGGCGGCGCATGTCCTGCAGGGCCGCGCGGGAAGCGCCGGCGATGGCGACGAACTCGGAGTCGCGGGCGGAACGGTCGTCGTTCAGGCGGTAGGGGGCGGTCTCGGCCCGTACGGCGATCATGGACATGTGATGGGCGACGACGTCGTGCATCTCGCGGGCGATGCGGGCCCGTTCCTCCAGGACGGCGCTGCGTTCCTGTTCGGCCTCGGTCAGCTTCCGCTCGGCGGCCAGGCTGTGCTGGGCCTCGAGGCGACGGCGGACCTGATCGCCGATCACAGCGACAACGGCGACCGCGGCCAGGGAGGCGGGCAGGTGGTGGGACGGGAGATGTCCGGCCATCGTGGCGGTGGTCAGCAGGGCCGCCCAGATGACGGCCCGGGTCTGGTGCCGCAGGGCGATCAGCAGCACGAGCGCGGGCAGGAGCACCGGCTGGAGTGGATGCCAGGGCCAGTCGAGGCCGCCGGGGGCGATCTCGACCGGCAGGTTCAGCAGGGTCGCGACCATGGCGATCCGCCAGGCGGCCAGCACGTGCCGCGGGAGCAGGGCGACCGGCAGCCCGGCCCCGGCCGCCAACGCGAGCTTTACCGGTGCCGGCATCCCCGCGAGATGGTCGTGGACCAGCAGGGCCGTGCCGAGACCGAGCAGGACGAACACCCCGGTCAGCCAGGAACGGCGGGACGCGTACGGGATGTCCCGCCCGGCCACGACGGTCCACAGCCCGAGCATGGCCGGCTTCCCGATCGTCTCCATGAGGCCCATGGTGCGCGGCCGGGGCCGGCCGATCGATCCCGCTGACCGGAGAACCGGGGGTGGGGAAAACTCCACCCTCACACGGCGGAATCAGTCATCGAGCTGGCCGGGTCGCCACTCCTTCCAGTCGCCGGCCCGTTCGAGCGCGCCGGCGGCCCGGTAGAGGGTGGCCTCGTCCCAGTGCCGGCCGACCAGCATCAGGCCGGCGGGCATTCCGTCGCTGAGCCCGCACGGCACGGAGAGCGCCGGGTGGCCGGTGCAGTCGAAGGGCGCCGTGTTGACCACGGGGTTGAAGCCGGGGGCGGACATCTCGGCCCGGCTCGTGCCCGGCGGCAGCGGCGGCGCGACGAACGGCACGGTCGGCAGCGCGAGCGCGTCGACCTGGGCCAGGGCGTCGTCGTAGGCCTGCCGGGCGACGCGGACGAGGTTCTGGGCCTTGGCGTAGTAGACGCCGCCGTAGACCTCGCGGAGGTAGTGGCCCGCGATCAGCCCGGTCTTGATCGGCTCGGAGAGCAGGTGGGCCCGGTGGTGCCAGGCGGAGTGGGCCCGCATCAGCGCCGTCGGGTTGAGGCCGGTGATGCCCATCCAGGCGCCGTTGCCGTGCATGGCGACCTGGACGGTGCCCTCCAGGATGATCGCCGCCCAGACGTTCATCATCGTGCGGTGCTCGGGCACCGACACCTCGACGACGGTGGCGCCGGCGGCGGCGAGACGGTCGGCGGCGGCCCGGACGAGGTGTTCGACGCCCGGTTCGGCCAGGGGCTGCCCGAAGCCCTCGGTCAGCAGGCCGACGCGCAGGCCCTCGACGCCACCGGTCACCGCGCCGAGGTAGTCGCCCTTGCGCACGCCCACCTGACGCGGGTCGAGCCCGTCGGGGCCGGCCAGCACGTCGAGCAGCAGCGCGTTGCCGGCCACGGTGGCGGTCATCGGCCCGACGTGGTCGATCGACGGATCGACCGGCATGACGCCCGTGTAGGGCACGAGCCCGTGGGTCGGCTTGAGGCCGTAGATGCCGCAGTGGGCGGCGGGCACCCGGATCGAGCCGCCCTGGTCGCCGCCGACGGCCATCGTCACCGCGCCCGAGGCGACCAGGGCCGCGCTGCCCGAGGAGGAGCCGCCGGCCGTGCGGGTGGGGTCCCACGGGTTGCGTACGGGCCCGTTCGCGCTGGTGTGGCTGCCCGCGCCGTAGCAGAAGTACTCGCAGTTGGCCTTGCCGGCCAGCACTCCGCCCGCGTCCAGGATGCGGGTCACGATCGTGGCGTCGAAGTCCGGCGCGAAGCCCTGCAGCGTGGCCGATCCGGCGGTCATCGGCACCCCGGCCACGCTCACCGTGTCCTTGACGGCGATCCGGTGCCCTTCGAGGGGCCCGGATCCGGCGCCGGCGATGTCGGTGCGAACGGCCCAACCGTTGTACGGGTCGTCGGCGGGGCCCGGACGGTCGCCCGGAGTGCGCGGATACCGCACCGGCGGCAGCGGCTCGACCATGGCGTCGAGCCCGCCCAGCAGCTCGATGATGGGCGCGATGTCGTCCCGTACGGCGGCGACGTCGGCGTCCGTCAGCGGCAGCCCCAGGTGGTCGGCCGCGGCCCGGACGTGCCGGTCGGAAGGTCCGGTGATCGTCATGCGAGGGCCCCGATCCACGGGTGCGCGGCCTCGAGCTGCCCGGCCAGTGAGAACAGCGTCTCCTCACGGCCGTACGCGGCAGCGAACTGCACGCCGATCGGCAGCCCCTCCTCGGTCCGTGCAGCGGGCACCGCCATGGCCGGCTGGCCGGTGGTGTTGAACTGCGGCGTGAAGCAGAGGATGTCGATCGAGCGCTGGATGCCGTCCGGACCGTCGAACAGGCCCAGGGGCGGCGGCGGGTTGGGCACGACCGGGCTGAGCAGCAGGTCGAAGCCGCCGGTCCACCACGAGGCCATGCGGCGGCGGAAGTCGTCGCGCCAGGTCTCGTGACGGACGTAGTCGGCCGCCGACACCTTGGCCCCCTGCTCGGCCCACCACCACGTCACCTCCTCGAACTCGTCGCGGCGCAGCGGCCGCCCGGCCATCGCGGCCAGGTCGTCCATCAGCACGGTGACGCTGGGGCTGAGCAGGCCGAGCCAGTGTCCGAGGTACGCGGGGTCGGTCATCGCGGCCGGATACGCCTCCTCGACGTGGTGGCCGAGCGCGGTCAGCCGGTCGGCCGTGCGCCGCACGACCGCGTTGACCCGTGGGTCGACCGCGTAGCCGTTCACGTCCTCGACGAGCATCACGCCGATCCGCAGCGAGCCGGGTGCGTCGGAAACAGAGGAGAGGAACGAGCGGGACGGCGCGGGCGCCACCACCGGGTCGCCGGAGTGATAGCCGGAGATGGCGTCGAGGGTGGCCGCGCTGTCGCGCACGGTGCGGGTGATGACGCCGTAGATGTTGTGGGCGGCCAGCGCGTCGCCCTCGTCGGGTCCGGCGCTGACCCGGCCCCGGCTGCTCTTGAAGCCGAACACCCCGCAGTGGGACGACGGCATGCGCAGCGAGCCGCCGCCGTCGGTGCCCTGAGCCAGCGGCACCATCCCGGTGGCGACCGCGACGGCCGAGCCGCCGGACGAGCCGCCCGGTGAGCGGGTGAGGTCCCACGGGTTGCGGGTCGGGCCGGTGGCGCGCGGCTCGGTGGTGGAGACCAGACCGAACTCGGGGGTGTTGGTGCGCCCGAGCACGACGAATCCGGCCCGGCGCAGGGCGGCCGTCACGTTGGCGTCGTGGGCGGCGCGGTAGTCGATGCCGCGCAGGAAGGCGTTGCCCTGATGGTCCGGGTCGCCGGCGCTGCCGCTGCGCAGATCCTTGAGCACGATCGGCACGCCGCGGAACGGTCCATCCGGCAGCGGGCCCGCGGCCTCGTCGAGGGCCTGCTCGAAGCGGCGGTGCACGACCGCGTTGACCCGGCCGTCGAGCTCCTCGATCCGGCGGATCGCGGCGCTCACCAGCTCGGTGGGGCTTGCCTCCCCGGACGCGACGAGCGCGGCCATCGCCGTCGCGTCGAGTGCAGTGTCGGTCACGTCATCGATCCCTTCATGGGCAGGAAGCCCCGGTCGCCGTTGACCGGGGCTTCCGCGTACGGGGAGGACCTACTTCTCGGTGACCGGGATGGTGGCCAGCGTGTAGCCGAGCGTCGCGGTGTCCTTGTACTCGGCGATGTTGGCCTGGCTCCAGTACTTCGCCGTGACCACGTAGTTCTTGCCGGTCACGCCCTTCTTGGCGTCGTCCATGGCCTTGATGACGGCCATGCCGGTGGCGTACGAGTCCGGGTCCCAGGTGCCGCTGAGCCGGCCCTGCTTGACCGCCTCGATCGCGTCCGGGTCGCCGTTCGAGCCCTGGATGATGATGCCTTCGCTCTTGCCGTCGGAGATCTTGCGACCGGCCCGGGTGGCTGAGGTCGACGCGCCGATGGCCGAGGAGTCGTTGTACGACCAGACCGCGTCCACGTCCGGGTACTTGGTGAACGTGTCGGCGGTCAGCGAGGCCGCGTTGGCCGAGGTGTCCTTGGTGTTGTCGATCTGGGCCAGGATGGTCAGCCCGGCCGCCTTGGCGGCGTCGCTGAAGCACTTCACGTTGGCCTGGATCGACGGCACCGGCGGGCCGCCCATGACGATCACCTTGCCGCCCGGGCGGGCGGTGGCGATCTCCTTGGCCGCGACCCGGTACGGCGACTGGTCGTCGTCGCAGCGGTTGACGCCCCACCACACGGTCGAGGAGACGTTCGCGCCCTCCGAGTTGACGCCGATGACCGGGATGTTGGCCGCCTTGGCCTGGGCGTACGTGCCCTCCATGGCGCCCGAGTCGAGCGCCCAGAGCCCGATCGCGGCCGCCTGCTGCTGGATCATCGTCTGCACGTTGGAGACCTGCTGGTCGGCCGAGAGGTTGGCGTCGATGACGTTGACCTCCCAGCCCAGCTCCTTGGCGCCGGCGTTGAGGCCGTTGGTGACGATCTGCTGGCCGGGCTGCGAGGCGACCGGGCTGGAGTAGGCGACCTTGAGCCCGCTCGTGCCGCCGGAGGCCGAGGCGTCGTCGCCCCCGCCGCAGGCCGCGGTGCCGAGCAGCGCCGCGACGCCCAAAACAGAACAAGAGGCAAGTTTCCACCGGGAAATGGACATGACAGTTCCTCCGAGGGGTGAAGGCACGACGAGCGCGGGGGCGCGAACGACCGTGTGGCACGAACGAACGTGAGGCGCGAACAAGCGAACAAGCGTGAAGGCGCGAACGAGCGTGCAGGCGAGCGCTAGAAAGACTTGACGAGAGCCGAAGCGGTCCGCTCGGCCAGCGCCATGACTGTGATCATGGGGTTGACACCGGGCGCGGTCGGCAACGCCGAGGCGTCCCCGATCCAGACGCCCTTGACGTCGTGGAGCTGTCCCCAGCCGTCGGCCACCGAGGTGGCCGGGTCGGCGCCGAGCCGGCAGGAGCCCATCTGGTGGGCGGAGAAAGCGGTGTGGTCGTCGATCGGGGAGTCGGCCAGCTGGGTGAGGTACGCGTCGAAGTCCTCCCCCTTCGTCCAGCGCTGGTCGCTCCAGTGGAAGGTGAAGATCTCGGTGGCGCCGGCCTCGCGGTGCATGCGGGCGAGTTCGGTGTGGGCCCGTACGGCGATCCGGTGGTCGACATCGTCGTCGAGGTTCCAGTGCACGGCGGCCCGCCCGTCCGCGTCGAGATAGACCTCGCCGCTGCCGTGGTCGTGCGAAACGCCGTGCCAGGTGGCGAAGTAGGGCAGCTTGCGCAGCTGGTCGCGGGTGGTGCGGCCGTCGGTGAACGGGGACTGCCCGCCCCACGTGCCCGGGTTGAGGGCGAGGCTCTCGACCAGGAAACCGCCGCCGTCGACGACCTGGGTCAGGTCGAAGCTGACGGCCGACTGGATCTGACCGTGCCAGGCCTCGACCGGCTCCTCGTAGACGCCGGTGACGATCCACGCCGGGTGCAGCGTGAGGTTCTTGCCGACCGCGGGACCGCCGATGCCGGAGCGCAGCAGCACCGCGGGTGACTCGATGCCGCCGGCCGCGACGACGACGTTGCGCGCCGAAACGGACAGCGAGGTAGTGCCGTCGACGGTGGCGAGGACGCCGGTCGCGCGCCCGTCCTCCGTGACGATCTTGTCGACGTGCGCGCCGACGACCACCCGGGCCCCCGCGTCCACGGCGTCCTGCAGGTACGTGTGCAGGGTCGAGCGCTTCTTGCCCTGCTGGCAGCCGGCGTTGCAGTAGCCGCACATCGTCGCGTCGTCGTCCAGCGCGGCGTTGCGGGGCAGCCGCTCGTGCCGGTACCCGAGCGACGCCAGCCCGGTGATCATGGCTCGGGTGTTCGCGTTGTACTGGGTGGCGTCGGTGTTGACCCCGATCCGGTCCCACACCATGTCGGTGAACTTGTCGAACTCGGGGCCGTCCAGACCTTCGAGCCCGTACGAGGTCCACAGCTCCCGGATGTGCTCCGGCGTGCGCAGGCAGACCATGGAGTTGATGACCGTTCCGCCGCCGAGCGTCGCCCCGGCCAGCACGCCCATCTGCCCCGACGACGACCACAGCGAGCCGCCGCGCAGGAACATGGTGGCCGCGCCGAGCGAGTCGATCTGCCGGAAGTCGGCCTCGTTGCGGTACTGCGCCGCCTCCAGCACGAGCACCGACTGGCCGGCCTGGGCCGCGCGGGCGGCCACGATCGCGCCACCGGCGCCCGAGCCGATCACCACCACGTCGGCGTCCAGCTCGGCCTCACCCGCGGGCAGGGTCACGAGCGGGAAGTCCTTGGGGGCGGCCGGAGGCTTGGAGGCCGGGCCGGGATAGCCCAGCGCGGGCCACGTCGGGTTCGTGCCGGTCTCGTCGACCGCCCCGACCAGCGTGGCCAGGGTCATGGCCTTGAGCTGCCGTACGCCGAGACGCAGCCGCATCGACTCGTCGGCCACCGCGAGCAGGGTCGCCGTCCGGGTCTCGAGGTCAGCCGAAGCAAAGTCGGGTCCGAGGCGCTCCAGGAGGGAAGCCACCGCGCCCCGGGTGAGGGCGTCGAGCGACCCGACCGCGCCGGCCACGGCCACGTCGATGCCGCGGGCCTTGGCGCCGTCACGGTAGAACGCGATGGTGGCGTCGTCCGCGCCCGCCGGGGCGTCCAGGGACGGCGCGAACGTGTCGCAGACCGCCTGGATGATCGCCTGGTCCTGTACTTCCGGCATGGAGTCCTCCGTCGCTTCAGCCGACGAGCCGTGAAGCCCGGCCGGCGTGGGGCATGGTGCGTGTCGCGCAAATCCGAAAAAGGCGATTTATGAAATTGAAGGGTGGGGTTGAAGGGCGGTGAGGTGGAGGGCGGGGTGAAAGGCGGTGAGGTGGAGGGTGGGATGGATATGCGGCGATTACGACGATGCCGGGGTCTTGCCCCGATTGAACCGCAGCCAGCCCCGGTCCCGGGCCACTCCCAGCGCGACGGCCACGATCAGCACGACGCCGTTGACCGTGCCGCGCCAGAACGTCGACACGTCGCTGAGCGTCAGACCGTTCTGGATCACGCCGAGGAACAGGACGCCGAGGACGGTTCCGCCCACGCCGCCGTCACCGCCGGTGTAGGCCGTGCCGCCGATCAGCACCGCCGCCACCACCGTGAGCAGCAGGGTCGAGTCGATGCCGGGGCTGGCGCCGGTGAGCCGGCCGACCTGGATCAGGCTGGCCACGGCGGCGGCGAGGCCGGCGATCAGGAACACGCTGAGCGTCGTACGGGCGACGTTGATGCCGTTGAGACGCGCCGCCTCGCGGTTGGAGCCGAGCGCGTAGACCCCGCGCCCGAAGGTCGTGTAGCGCAGCACCAGGGCGGCCACCACCACCAGCACGACGTCGAAGATCAGCAGGTACGGAATCCCGGCGACCTTGCCGTTGACCAGGTTGTAGATCGGCTGGAAGCCCTCGATCGAGAACACGTTGATCGTCTTGCCCTGACTCATCACCAGCGCCGCGCTCTCGAAGACCGACAACGTGCCCAGGGTGACGACCAGGAAGGAGATCTTCACGTACGAGATCAGGACGCCGTTGACGATGCCGAGCAGCAGACCGACCGCGAGCGCCCCGGCGACCGCCACCCAGGCGCTCATGCCGTGCTGCAGCAACATCCCGTACGACATGCCGGTGACCGCCGCCGCCGACGCGGTGGACAGGTCCAGACCGCCCGAGATGATCACGAACGTGGCGCCGACCGCGAGCACCAGCACCACGCTGTTGCTGGCCACGATGTTGGTGATGTTGCCCCAGGTCATGAAGATGGGCTGGGTGATCGACAGGTAGACGACCAGGATGATCAGGCCGGCCAGCACACCGGTGGTCTTGCCCGAGGACCGCCACACGTTGGTAAGGAAGCTGGGCGAAGGCGGGGCCTCGACCTCAGCCGGCGGACGAATTTGCGTGTCCTGACTCATGAAGGCTCCTCGTGGACGTGCCCGCTGACCGCGATCGCGTTCAGCACCTCTTCCTGGAGCTGGTCGCCGGTGACCTCGCCCCGCACCGCGCCCTGGAAACAGACCAGGACCCGGTCGGCCAGGCCGATCAGCTCGGGCAGCTCGGAGCTGATGATCACGACGGCCGCGCCGCTCTCGGTCAGCTTCTGCAACAAGGCGTAGATCTGGCTCTTGGAGCCGACGTCCACGCCCCGGGTGGGTTCGCTGAGCACGTAGACCGGGCAGCCCAGCGCGAAGATGCGTCCGAGGATCGCCTTCTGCTGGTTGCCGCCGGAGAGCTGCGTGATCAGCTTGGCCGGGGAGGAGGTCTTCACGCCGTACTCGGCGATCGCCTCCCGGACCCGGCGTTTTTCCGTTCGGGTGGGCACCACGCCGAACTTGGAGAGCTTCGGCAACCAGGTCAGGGTCATGTTGTGGGCGACGCTGCGGGTGGGCAGCAGGGCCGCCCGCTTGCGGTCGTCGGGCACCAGGCCGATGCCGGCGCCCAGGGCCCGCCGCGGGTCGCCCAGCGTGACCGCGGCGCCGTTGACCTTGACCTCGCCGGTGGCCGGGATGGCCCCGCCCAGCGCCATGCCGAGCTGGGCCTTGCCCGAGCCGACCAGCCCGGCGATGCCGACGATCTCGCCGCTGCGCACCTCGAACGAGGTGGGGGCGAGCGCGCCGTCGGCCGAGGCCAGGTCGCGCACCTGCAGCACCACGTCACCGGGCACACAGTCGCGGCTGCCGTAGTAGTCGTTGAGTTCGCGGCCGACCATCATCCGTACGAGCTGGGACTCGGGGGTCGACGGCAGCGGGACGGTGCCGACCATCTTGCCGTCGCGCAGCACCGCCGCCCGGCCCGCCGTCGAGTAGAGCTCGGGCATCCGGTGCGAGATCATCAGCACCGCGACGCCGCGTTTGGCCTGCTCGCGGATGAGCTCCAGGAGCCGTTCGGTGGCGTGCTCGGAGAGCGAGCTGGTGGCCTCGTCGAGGATCAGCAGCCGGGCCTTGGACGAGACCGCGCGGGCGATCTCGACCTCCTGCTGCAGCTCGACCGACAGGTCGCCGACCTTGGCGTTGACGTCGACGTGCACGTCCAGCGCGGCCAGCTCCTCGCGGGCCCGGCGCCGGATCGTGGCCCAGTCGATGACCCGGCCCTTGCGGGGCAGCCGGCCCATGAAGACGTTCTCGGCCACGGTCAGCTGCGGGGCCAGGGTGAGCTCCTGGCTGATCATGACGATGCCGAGCTTGAGCGCGGTGGCCGGGTTGGCGATCACCGTCTCGACGCCGTCGACCAGCACGACGCCGCCGTCCGGCTGCTCGGCCCCGCCGATGATCTTCGACAGGGTCGACTTGCCGGAGCCGTTCTCGCCGGTCAGCGCCACGATCTCGCCGGGGCTGACGGTCAGGCTGGCGTTGTCCAGGGCGAGCACGCCCGGATAGCGCTTCGAGACGCCGCGCACCTCGATCAGAGGCGCCGCACTTGCGTTCACCTGCGTACCTCCCTGGGGGTTTGTGAGTTCACCCACCGGCAACCGGATTGGCGCTCACCTTGGCACCGGCGAGTTACCGGCCTAAGCGACCTGTTCCGCTGAACGGACTGTGGCCGGATCGCGACTTTCGGAGATTGGGCCCGTCAGTCCGGTGAACGGACCGCCAGGAAGGCGCTCGTAACGCGGGAGGCGTGTTGTGGAGACCCAGACCACACTTCGACGGGAGAACAGCCGATGACCCGTGGGTACGCGGCCACGCCGTACGGCCAGATGCACTACGCCGAGCTGGGCGAGGGCCCGGCCGTGCTGCTGCTGCACCAGACGCCCCGCTCGTTCGACGAGTTCCGTGAGGTCCAGCCGCTGCTGGCGGCGGGCCGCCGGGTGATCGCCATGGACATGCGCGGGTTCGGGCTCAGCGCCCCGCTGCCGGCCCCGCAGACGATCGAGGCCATCGCCGACGGCGCGTTCGCGCTGCTCGACGCGCTCGGCATCGAGCAGGCCACGGTGTTCGGGCATCACACCGGCGGCGCGGTCGCCATCGAGATGGCCGCGGCCTCCCCGGCCAGGGTCGCGGCGCTCGTGCTCTCCTCGGCGCCGTGGACCGACGCCGCCTACCGCGAGGGCCACGCGAACGGGCCCGGCGTCGACGAGGCCGAGACGGCCGACGACGGCAGCCACCTGACCAAGCTGTGGGCGCTGCGCCGGCCGTACTACCCGGCCGGGCGGCCCGACCTGCTCGACCGGTTCATCCGCGACGCGCTCGCGCCCGGCGTCGACCCGGCCGAGGGGCACCTGGCCTGCTCCCGCTACCTCATGGAGGACCGGATCGGCCTGGTCACCGCGCCCGTGCTGCTGATCGGCGCGTCGGAGGACCCGTTCGCGCTGCCCGACGTCGAGCGGCTCCGGAAGAACCTGACCAACGCCGTACGGGTCGAGACCGCCGTCATCGAGGGCGGCACCATCCCGCTCATGGAGCAGAAAGCCCCCGAGGTGGCCGAAGTGACCCTGAAGTTCCTGGGAGGCGTGGCATGAGCGACCGCATCGACGGAGACGAAGGGCAGACCGTGAACGCCGCCATTCTCAAAGCCGTCTGCGACACCCTGATCCCCCGCGTGCCGGCCTCCCCCGAGGACGGCCTCGAGGCGGCGACTCTGCTCGGGCTGTGTGCCTCGGACAGCGGCATCGACGCCATCGCGGCGGCCGTCGTGCCCATGCTCGCGCCGCACGTCCGAGACAAGATCGCGACGACTCTGGCCGCGCTCGGTCCCGACTTCGCCGCCGCGGACGACGCCGGGCGGACGAGGGCCTGGCGGGCGGCGCTGGCGAACCCGGAGACGTACCCGGGCGCGATCATCCTGCAGAGCACCGTCCTCGCGATGTTCTACACCGGCCCGGACTCCGACGCGAAGAACCCGACCTGGCCCGCGATCGGTTACGCGGGCCCGCTGCTGCCCACGCCGAGCGAGGCCGAGTTCCCCAAGACGCTGCGCACGGTCACGGCCGACGACGATCTGACCGCCGACGCCATCGTGGTCGGCTCGGGTGCCGGCGGCGGGGTGGCGGCGGCGCGCCTGGCCGAGGCGGGGCTGCGGGTCCTCGTCCTGGAGAAGGGGTCTTATCGCAACGAGCCCGACCTGCCGCAGCTCGAGGCGCTGTCGTTCCCCAACCTGTATCTCGGGGGCGGCTTCCTCTGGTCGACCAGCGCCTCGGTGGGGCTGCTGGCCGGCTCGACCGTCGGCGGCGGCACCACGGTCAACTCGATGGCCTGCCTGCCCACCCCCGGCTACGTGGTCGAGGAGTGGCGGCAGCGCGGCATGCAGGGGCTGGACGACTTCGACGAGCACGTGCGCGCGGTCATGGAACGGATCAACGCCAAGCCGTCGAACACCGTGCACAACCACGTCAACGAGATCCTGATCCGCGGTTTCGAGGCGGCCGGGCTGGCCTGGGCGACGCTCGCGCGCAACGCGAAGGACGACGAGTCGCGCTACTGCGGCGAGTGCAACGCGGGCTGCCTGGTCGGGTGCAAACAGTCGACCATGAAGACGTTCCTGCAGGACGCGTCGGACCACGGCGCGCGACTGCTCCCCCACTGCGATGTGCGCGAGATCCTGCACGATCAAGGACAAGCCACCGGCGTACGGGCGAAGGTCGGTGACCGGGAGGTCGAGCTGCGCGCGCCGATCGTCGTGGTGGCCGCGGGCGCCCTGGCCAGCCCGGCGCTGCTGCTCGCCTCGGGCATCGGCGGCCCCGAGGTCGGAAAGAACCTGCACGTGCACCCCTCGTACTTCATGAGCGGCGTCTTCGACGAGGACGTGCGCGGCTGGGAGGGGCAGATCCTGACCAGCGTCAGCCACGACTACGAGCACGTCGCCGGCGACCACGGTTTTGTCGTCGAGGCGGCCCCGATGGGCCTGGGCTTCTGGACGGCGCTGACGCCGTGGCAGGACGGCGAGTCGCACAAGCGCGAGCAGCTGCGGCTGCGGCACGTGTCGGGAGTGTGGGGCTTCGCCCGCGACCACGGCTCGGGCCGCGTCGAGCTGGGCCCGGACGGCATGCCGCTGATCCACTGGGACCTGGACGACGACGTCGACCTGGAGGTCGTGCGGCGCTGCCACGTCGAACTGGCCCGGCTGCTGCGCGGGGCCGGCGCGCGCGAGATCTTCACGTTCCTGCCCGGCGACCCGCGGTGGCGGGAGGGCGAGGACTTCGAGGCGTTCCTCGGCACCCTGGCCAAGCTGGACGGACCGGACGTGCTGACGTTGTCGGCGCACCAGTCGGGCACCTGCGCGACGGGCACGGTCGTCGACGGCGAGGGTCAGTTGTTCGACATCAGGGGCGTCTACGTGGCCGACGCGTCAGCATTGCCGACCGCGCCCGGCGTGAACCCGATGGTCTCGATCGAGGCGTACGCGGCGAAGACCGCCGGGCACATCGCCGCGGCGCTCAGATCTCCTGGGCGCTGAGCAGCTTCGTCATGCGGCGGCCGACCAGGTTGAGCAGGCCGACGTAACGATCCACCTTGGCCCGCGTCGTCGGGGCGGTCACCGAGAGGGCCGCCACGACGGCGCCGGTCGCGCCGGTCAGCGGAATCGCCACGCTCATGTAGCCGATGCGGGTCTGCTCGAACTCGGCCACGAACCCCTGCTCGCGGGCCTTCTGCAGCTCCTGGGCGAGCAGGCCCGGGGCCACCGTCGTCCGGGGCGTCACCCGGGTCAGCGGCGCCGTCATGACCTCGTCCAGCAGGTGGCGGGAGCCGAAGGCCAGCAGCGCCTTGCCGGTGGCCGTGCAGTGCAGCGGCATCCGGCCGGCGACCCGGGACGGGCGGCTGATCTGGGCGTGCTCCCCCGACACCTTGTCCAGGTAGAGAACTTCGAGCCCGTCGGCCACGGCCAGGTGCGCGGTCTCGTGGGTGGCCTGCACCAGGTCGATCATCAGGGGGCGGGCCAGGTCGCGCAGGATGCGCTGGCGGGGCACCCGCTGGCCGATCTCGAAGAGCCGCATGCCCAGCCGGTACTCGCCGTTGCGGCGTTCCAGCAGGCCCCACTGCACGAGTTCCTGGCTGAGCCGGTGCACCGACGCCTTCGCGAGGCCGGTGCGGCGGGCCAGCTCGCTCAGGCTCAGCGTCTCGTCGTCGAGGCCGAACACCTCGAGGATGCGGCGCACCTTGCCGAGCACGCTGTTGCTGTCGGGAGCGGGGTGGGGTTCGCGCGGGTCGGGCTGGAACAGGCAGTTCGGTGCGGTGGCCTCCATCACCTGAATCTCGTCGCCCGCGTCACAACTATCAACGAAATGGTCCGGCTAGCGGAACACGTCCCGCCAGCCGGACCAGATGTCTCAGAACGTCAGAACCGCACGGCCGCGTACGTGTCCCGAACGCATCCGGGCCATCGCGTCGACCGCGTCGTCCAGGGGCACGGATTCGACCGACACGCTCAGGTCACCGGCCGCGAGCCGCTGGATGAGCGCAGGCGCCAGCTCCCGGGCCCGGCGCTCGTGGCGGATCATGTTGACCGGCAGCAGCGCCACGTCGGCCAGCAGCCAGCTCGGCAGGTCGATGGTGACCTGCGTGCCGGCCACGTAGCCGACGACCACGGCCCGGCCGCCCGTGCGCACCCATCCGGTGCGCCCGATCAGCCCCTCGCCGCCCAGCGTGTCGACCAGCAGGTCGAACTCCTCGCCCGCGAAGCCGTCCAGCACCGCGCCGGATACACCGGACGGGACCAGGTCGAGCTGGTCCTCGCGGCCGACCAGACCGGTCACCGACGCGCCGGCCAGCAGCGCCTGCTGGGCCACGCTCGCGCCCACGGCCCCGGCCGCGCCGACCACGGCCACCTTCTCCCCCGGCTGCAGCTTCGCCACGTCCTGCAGCACCACCGCCGCCGTCGTGGTGGGCACGAAGAACGTCGCCGCCACCTCGGCCGGCAGCCGCGGGTCGAGCACGGTGACCGCCTTGCGGGGCACGCTGACCCGTTCCTGCCAGGTGCCGCCGCGCAGCAGGCCGAGGCCGGCGCCGCGCAGCATGACCTGGGTGCCGGGTTCGAGGTCGTCGGCCTCGATCACGACGCCGCTGCCCTCGACCCCGCCGGTGTAGGGCAGCTCCGGCTTGAGCCCGAAGGTGCCCGTGGCCACGGTCAGGTCGAGGTGCGCGAGCGCGGCCGCCTCGACCTGCACGAGAACGTGGCCCTCACCCCGTACGGGCTCCTCGATCTCTTCGATGACCGGGTCTTTGCCCCAGTCGTGGAAACGCAGCGCGCGCATCAGGCGGCCGCCTTGGCCAGGAACTCGAGGCTGAGCGGGTTGTAGATCGCGGCCTGCTCGTGCTGCGGCCAGTGACCGGTCTCCTCGAACAGTTCGAGCTGCGAGCCCGGGATGGCCTCGTGCATGGCCTGCGCCTCGGGCACGTCGCCGAACGGGTTCTTGCGGCCCCAGACGATCAGCGTGGGCTGGGTGATCCGGCCCATCTGCTCCTTGGTGAGCAGGTTGCGCTGCCGGATCTCCATCTTCTGCAGCGAGAGCAGGTTGTCGATGTTGGCCACGAAGTCGGGCTCGTGGTAGATCCGGTGCCGCACGTCGACCAGTTCCTCGGTCGCGTTGACCGGGTCGGCCATCAGCAGCCGCAGCCGCTTGCGGGTCAGCTCGACGTCGTCGGTCGAGACGGCCTGCCGGGTGCTGGAGTCGATGCGCTGCATCACCTCGGGGTTGGCCACCGTGCCGCCCGCGCAGAGCAGCTGCAGGCTGGCGATCCGGTCGGGGAAGTCGACGGCCGCGCGTGCCCCGACCCAGCCGCCCAGCGACTCGCCGACGATGTGCGCCTTCTCGATCCCGACCGCGTCGAAGTAGTCGAGCAGGTGCTTCACATAGAGCGGGATCTCGTACGGGTGGCCGGGCTTGCCGGTGTAGCCGTGGCCCAGCATGTCGATCGCGTGGACGGCGTAGTGCTCGGCGTGCGGCGCGATGTTGCGCGTGAACGCCTCCAGGTGCCCGCTCGTGCCGTGCAGGAACACCACCGGGGCGCCCTCGCCGGCCCGCAGCGTGCGGGTCCGCACGCCGCCCGCGTCCACGTAGGACAGCGAGAACGGCAGCGGGTTCAGGTCGGTCCAGATGGACATGGTTCTCCTACGGCTGGTTGATGCGGTGGACTTGGGTGTTGCTGCGCTTGGCCAGTTCACGGCCGGCCACCACGAGCAGGGCGGCGCCTGTCACCCACAGAATGATCTTCACTTGGAAACTCCTTCTCGACGCGCCACGTCGGCCAGGAACGCGGCGACGACGGCGTGGTAGCGCTCGGGCTGCTCCTCCTGCAGGTGGTGCGACACGTGGTCCATCACGTGCAGGTTCCCGTTGGGCACCATGCGGGCCAGCATCATCGGGTAGTCCGGGGTGAGGAACGCGTCCTCGCGGCCCCACATGAACAGCGTCGGCGCCTGCACCTGGCCCAGTTCGGCGGTGAGGTCCTGCCAGTCGCCGCGCGGCGAGTCCGACATCGCGGCCAGCGCGCGCTCCTCGGGGTCGAGGCTCTGCTCGTAGCGCATGTCGAGCGTCTCGTCAGGCAGCTGGTCGCCGTCCCACCACTCCAGGCGGGTGATGAGCTGCCGCATCTTCTCGCGCGTGGGGCCTTCGCCGCCGTAGTAGACGTCCCGGGCCGTACGGCCGCGGTGGCCGTTCTCGGGCAACGGCGCCAAGGGGCCGTAGAAGACCGGCATGCTGCCCGTGACGACCAGGCTGCGTACGCGGTCGGGGTATTTCGCGGCCAGGTTGAGCGCGATCGTGCCGCCCCACGAGTTGCAGACGAAGTCGGCCCGCTCGATGCCGAGGGTGTCGAGCAACTTGACCTGGCTGGCCGCGTGGAAGTCCCACATGGGCCCGGTGATCCGCACCTTCTCCGACCGCCCGTACTGCAGGATGTCGGGAATCACGACCCGGCGCTCGGCGGCGAACAGGTCGGCCACCGGACCGAAGTCGCTCCACCCGGTGCAGCCGGGGCCACCGCCGTGCAGGAAGACGGTGTCCAGGCCCGCGCCCATGTCCAGGTAGTAGTAGCCGTCGGCGTACTTGCCGTCGGGTGCCTTGCTCATCGGTCCTCCTCGGAGTTCGCGACCGCGACACGGGCCAGCACCTCGCTGAGCCGGCGCATCTCGGTCACCTGCACGGTGTTCATGCCGAGCGCGAAGTCGATGCCGGGCAGGGGCGCCTTCGGCATGCCGACCCGGGCGGTGGGGATGCCGCGGGCGCGCAGGATGTTGGCGTCGGTGGCGCCGCTGTTGTCGGGGATCGGCGTGTGCTCGCGACCGGACGCCGCCTCCCACGCGCGGATCGTCTCGGTGATCACCCAGTTGTCCGGGTCGGTCGTGGTGGCCGGGATGTGGGCCACCAGCTCACAATCCGCGTCGGCACCGACAAAGGCTTCGAGTTCCCGCCGTACGCCGAGAGGGGTCTGCCCGGGCGCAAGACGGATGTCGACGCGGATCCGCGCGGCCGCGGGGGTCACGGCGAGCATCCGCTCCCACCCGCCGGCGACCGAGCCGATGATGCCCTGGGGTGCGGCGGTCGCGGTGCGGTGCCGGGCTGGGAAGTCCGCGAGCCAGCGCTCGAGGCGGGTGATCAGTTCGGCCGCGGCGACGATCGGGTTCGCGTACGGGAGGCGGTGGCGGCTTCCCGCGTACGTGTGAATGCCCCGGACCGTCAGCTCGAACCAGCAGAGCCCGACCTCGTCGTGGGCCACGAAGTCACCGGGTTTGGCGATGATCGCGTGGTCGGTGTACCAGCCGCGTTCGAGCAGGAACGACGCTCCGACCCCGTGGCCGGTGTTCTGCCTTGGGGAATCCAACGCGTTGGTCGGCATGCCGCCCGCGCCGAACGCCAGCACCAGATCACCTCTGGTCTCGGCGTTCGTCGCAGCAACCGCTTCCGCGTACGCCTGACCGACCACCAGAACGCAGGCGGCGTGACCCTTGGGGTTGCCGGCGCCGAGCCCCTGCACAAAATCGCCGTCGACCGTCGCCTGCGGCCGCATGTCCGGCCGCAGCGATGGGCCGATCCACGGCACGTCCTCGTCCTCGTCGCCCGTCGTCAGCGTGTCGATGGGCGCGTAGAGCATGAGGTCGCGGCCGGTCCTTGTGCTGCGCACCCGCCCCACGGCATTGGCTTGATCCCCGTCGATTCGCTGGACCTGTCCGTTGAATGCGGACATCTGCCCGGCAAGCCACTCCGCCAGTGACGCCTCACGCCCGGTCGGGCTGGGGATCGAGGTGACCGCCACCGCCGCCGCCCGCAGCCGCTCGGGCGTGATGCGGCGCAGCACCTCGTCGAGGAGGTCGCTCACGGACGGATCACTCCGACGCCCATGCCGGTCAGCCATTCGGGCATCGGGCTGTAGGCGAGGGTCCGGCCCGGCGCGAAGCCGAGCGCGGACGCCATCGTGAGCCAGGTCCGGATCTCCTGGCCGCCGTTGCCGGCCTCCTCGCCGATCCGGGCGGTGGTGTAGTCGGTGTAGTAGCCCAGCTCCCCCCGGTCGAGCCGGCCCAGGAAGGCCTCGTCGAACTCGGGGAACAGGGTGGGCCGGGCCCCGACGATGATCTCGCGGCGCCGCTTGTCGTACTTCTCCCACTCGCCGCGGCCGTTGCGCCACGCCTCGACCAGGAACTCCTCGTCGTCGCCGTCCGGGTCCTGCCAGCGGCTGGGCCAGGGCAGCTGGTGGCTCAGCCCGCCGCTCGCGATGACGACCGTACGGCGGTCGCTCTTCTCGATGGCGCGAGCGATGTTCGCGCCGAGCTCGACGCAGCGCTTGACGGTCGGCAGCGGGGTGGCGAAGACGTTGATGACCAGGGGGGTGACCGGCACGTCGATGTCGCGCAGCAGGTATTGCACGGCGTGGCTCTGGCCGTGGTCGATCGTCATCTTGGCGCTGATCGCGACCTCGGTGCCGGCCTCCACCAACTGCTCGGCGAGGGCCTGGGCGAACACCGGATCCGACTTCTGCGGGCCCTTGGGGGTGCCGCCGTCGCCGGCCGCGATGACCTCGTCGACGCCGAGCGTGAACGACGGGATCAGGTCGAGCCAGAAGCCGCGGAAGTGGTTGGAACCGATGATGACGACGTTGTCCGGCCGGGCCTCGGCGATCGCGTCGCGGGCCGTGCCGAGGGCGTCGCGGAAACGCTCGGCCCGGTCGATGCCGGCCACCTTGTCCCAGTGGGTGTTCATCAGCGTCGAATGCGACGCCGCGACGCCGAGCACGATCCCCATCAGCGGGTCACCTCGGGCTTGCCGTCCTCGGCGGTCAGGCCCTGCTCCTTGAGGCGGTCGACGCGCTCCTCGGTGACGTCCTCGGCCAGCTTGCGCCACTGCAGCAGCGACTCGTCGGGGCGGTAGAGGCGCTCCGGCGGGGCGTCGGTGACCTCGACCATCCACTTGTCCTGGCCCGAGAACTCGCCGTGGAACAGCCAGCGGATCGCGCCCAGATATTTGGCGTAGAACGGCAGCGTGGCCGCGCCCTTGGCGAAGTTCACCATCACACCGACGTACAGGTGGTTGTCGGCGTCGACCGGAACGTAGAACTCGTAGTGGATGAAGCCCGGGTAGGCGATCCGCAGCACGCCCGGCATCGAGATCGAGGCGAAGCCCGGGAAGTCCTGGGCCGCGATGACCTCGTTGACCTTGGCCGCGCCGCCGGTGTTGCCGATGTTGCGGTTGGCCGTGGCGCCCGGCTTCTTCTTGGACGGGTCGATCTTGTACCAGGCCTTGCCGGTCCACTTGCCCAGGCCGGGGAAGTCGGCGTCCCAGTACTGGTTGTCCTGCACGCGGTAGATCCAGCGGCCGCGCTTCACGATCCGGGTGTCGTTGTGCACCGGCATCGCCTTGAAGAGCCGCCAGAGCGCCGTACGGTGCAGGTACTTCGCGTGCCCCTCGTCGTAGCCGTTCTCGGCCGCGAACCGCCAGTTGCCCTCGCGGGGCTGGATGCGGGCGCCGACCACGGCCGCGTTCTCGACGAGCTCTTCGGGCAGCTGCTCGTCGATCGGCGGGGCGTCCTCGCCGTCACCGACGAACAACCACACCATGCCGAGCCGCTCGGCCGTCTCGAACGTGGGCTGGGTGACCTTGCCGCAGATCGGCGAGTTGGGCCCGTCGGTGATGGCGGCGGCCAGGTCGCCGGTCTTCAGGTCGAACGTCCAGCCGTGGTAGACGCAGCTGACCGTGCCCGGGAACTGCTGGTTGCCGTAGCTCAGCGGCACACCGCGGTGCGGGCAGCGGTCCTTGAGGGCATAGACCGTGCCGCGGTCACGCATCACCATGATCCGCTCACCCAGCAGCGTGATGCCGGTGGGCTTGTTGGTGATCTGGGACGAGAACGCCACCGGGTACCAGTAGCCACGGAAACCGGCGGCGGCGGCCTGGTAGTGCGGCCAGCTCGACCAGTCCTGCCGTCCGGGCAGCCGGCCACGCCGCGAGGGGCGCCGGGGGCGTTCGGCCCGCGGGGCCGGCGTGCTTTCTGCGACCATGGTGCCACTCCCATCGTGCTGTTGCGATGGGGGCAGAGAATCACCGTTACGGTCCCGGTCACAGTCTTCGAGTCCACCCACCGAAACGCGTTCCGCTCAGCGGTCCACGGTCCGCTCAGCGGTCTGCGCCTCTCGGCTCCTGGTGATCGGCTTCCTACCGTCCTGGCTATGGAACCCACCACGACGATCCACACGGATCTGGTCATCGTCGGGGCCGGCCCGACCGGCCTCTACGGCGCGTTCTGCGCCGGATTCCGCGGTCTGAGCACCGTCCTGGTGGACGCGCTGCCCCAGGTCGGCGGTCAGATCGCCGCGCTCTACCCCGAGAAGATCGTCCGCGACGTGGCCGGTCTGCCCGGCGTCACCGGCCGTGAGCTGGTCGACGGGCTGGCCGCGCAGGCCGACGCGTTCGGCACCCGCTACCTGCTGGAACGGCAGGCGGTCGGCATCGGGCACGAGGCCGGGCGGCCACAGCTGACGCTCTCGGACGGGACGATCGTCGACGCCGGCGCGGTCGTGCTGACCGCGGGCATCGGCACGTTCACGCCGCGGGCGCTGCCGGCCGGCGAGGAGTTCCTGGGGCGCGGCCTCTCCTACTTCGTACCCGACCTGAGCGCGCACGCCGACCGGGACGTCGTGGTGGTCGGCGGCGGCGACAGCGCCATCGACTGGGCCAACGCGCTCGTGCCGCTGGCCCGCTCGGTCACCGTCGTGCACCGCCGGGCCCGGTTCCGCGCGCACGCCGCGTCGATCACCGAGGCCGAGCTGGCCGGGGTCGTCTTCCGCACCAACTGCGAGGTCTCCGAGCTTCTGGGTGGCGACTGGGTCGAAAAGGTGCGCATCGGGGATGACCTCGTCGAGGCCGGCAGCGTGATCGCCGCGCTGGGGTTCATCTCCGACCTCGGCCCCCTGGCCGACTGGGGGCTCGAGCTGTCCGGCCGCACGATCGTGGTCGACCAGCGCATGCGCACCAACCTGACCGCGGTCTTCGCGGCCGGCGACGTCACCGAATATCCGGGCAAGGTGCGGCTCATGTCGGTCGGCTTCGGCGAGGTCGCCACCGCCGTCAACAACGCCGCGGTCGAGCTCGACCCCGAAGCCTCCCTCTTCCCCGGCCACTCCACCGAAGGAGCCTGACATGCCCTACGTGATCGGCAAGGACTGCGTCGACGTCAACGACCGCGCCTGCATGGACGTCTGCCCGGTCGACTGCATCTACGTCGGCGACCGCAAGAGCTACATCAACGCGGCCGAGTGCATCGACTGCGGCGCCTGCGAGGTGGAGTGCCCGGTCGAGGCCATCTTCGTCGACCGCAAGGCCCGCGGCGACTCCGAGCGCACCGAGTTCGTCGAGGACCAGAAGAACTTCTTCGCCATCGTGCTGCCCGGCCGCGACGCCCCGATCGGCGCTCCCGGTGGCGCCCGCAAGGTCGGCGAACTGGGCGTGGACACCCCGTTCATCTCCGCCTACGACGCCTGATCGGCCGGAGCGTCGAGGGCGTCGAGGGCGGGCTGCAAAGGCGACAGGGCGGTCCGTACGAGGTCGGGCAGTGACCCGGACACGACAACCAGCCCCGGCGTGGTCGTCGGCCGCAGCCACTGGCGCAGGGCGACCCTCGCGGCGGCGGCCACGGCGGCGGCGAGGGCCTGGGCCGCGAGCGGATCGACACCTGGATGCCGCTCGGCGATCGCCTCGGCCAACGGCGCCTCGAGAGTGGTCGCCGTGTCGGCGTAGCAGGCGCGCAGGGCGGCGTTCCCCGTGATCATGGCAAGGGCCTCGGGGCTGCGGCCCGCATGCGTGTAGAAGCGCACCACGGCCTCGCTCAACGGACCGTCGACGGCCGCGAACTGCCCGGTGTGGAGGCCGGCCACGATGGCCTGCTCGCGGCTGGAGAAGTAGTTGTTGTAGGTCCGCGGGGACACCCCCGCGGCCTCGGCGATGTCGTCGACCCGCACGTTCTCCGGGCCGCGCTCCAGCGCCAGCCGCAGGGCGGCCGCGCTCAGCGCCTCCCGGGTCGCCTGTTTCTTCCGCTCACGAAGGCCACCGGTCACCCGCCCATCGTGCCGGATTTAATGCGCGTACGCAAATTTGCGTGCGCGCATCTTTTTGCTACGGTCTCGGGGCATGAGAGCCCACGGCATCGCCTACGACACCGGCTTCGTCCGGGACGGGCGCAACTCCATCGAGCACCTCGACCCCACTCAGGTCCGGCGCGACCTGACCGTCATCCGCGACGACCTGCACTGCGACGCCGTCCACCTGGTCGGCGGCGACCCGGACCGTCTGGAGGCCGCGGCCCGGGTCGCGGCCGAGCTGGGCCTGGAGATCTGGTTCTCGCCCTACCCGCTCGAACTGACCCCCGACGAGATCCGGGCCCTGTTCCGCGACTGCGCCGAGCGGGCCGAACAGATCCGCGCGGGCGGCGCCGAGGTGGTGTTCGTGGCCGGGGTCGAGCTGACCCTGATGAACCACGGCTTCATCGACGGCGACCGGCTCGACGAACGCCTCGGCAACCTCTTCCGCAACCGGGCGCTCATGCCCGGGGCCCGGGCCCGCCTCGACGAGTTCCTGCGGGCCGCCGTGCCCGAGATCCGGCAGCGGTTCCACGGCCGGGTCACGTACGCGGCCATTCCGTTCGAGGGGGTCGACTGGGAGCTGTTCGATGTCGTGACACTGGAGCTGATCCGCTCGGCCGAGGTGGCCGAGCAGTTCCCTGACGCCGTACGGGATCTGACCGCGCAACCCAAGCCCGTAGCCGTCACCGGTTTCGGGTCCGCGACGTGGCGCGGCGCCGGCGACAACGCCCCGCGCAGCATGGAGATCCTCGAGTACGACCCGGCCACCGGCATGCCGTCGCACCTGAACGGCGTCTACGAGCGCGACGAACCGGGCCAGGCGGCCTACATCGGCGAGCTGCTGGACATCTTCGACCGCGGCGGCGTAGACAGTGCCTTCGTCTACATGTTCGCGCTGGCCAACTTCCCGCACCGCCCCGACGGCGACCCCCGCCTCGACCTCGACCTGGCCAGCCCCGGCGTGGTGAAGGTCTTCGACGACGGCACCTGGAAGCCGAAGGCCGCCTTCGCCACCATCGCCGAGTCTTATACAAACCAACGTTTGCACAAACCGTAGTTTGTATTAGGCTGGCCGACGTGACCGATCTTGATTCGGCCTTCGCCGCGCTGGGAGATCCGGTGCGACGGGCCCTGGTGAGCCGCCTCGCCCACGGCGACGCCACGGTGAGCGAGCTGGCCGCGCCGTTCGACCTCACCCAGCAGGCGATCTCGCACCACGTCGGCGTGCTGCGCCGGTGCGGCCTGGTCGAGCAGCGGCGCGAGGGCACCCGGCGGCCCTGCCGGCTGCGGGTCGACCAGCTGGCGCTGCTCGGTGGCTGGGTCGACGAGCAGCGCCGGGTCTGGGACGACCGGCTCGACACCCTCGCCCGCGCCCTGGACGAGGAATCGTGACGGCCGGCGCCGCACGATCCCGGTTCTCCATGCTCTCCCGCGCTCAAGGCGACAAGTCGTGACGGCCGGCGCCGCACGGTCCCGACTCTCGGGTGATCAGCTCATCTCCGAACGCTCACTGCCCGCGTCACCCGAGCGGGTGTGGCGGGCCTTCACGACCCCGGCCGGCATCGCCGCGTTCTGGGGTGGGTCGCACGCCACCGTGCCGGTCGGCTCGGTGGTCGTCGACCTGCGGCCCGGTGGCTCGTTCGCCCTCGACACCCGGGGACCGGGCGGCGGCGGGCGGCGGCTCGAGTTCGTCTACGTGAGCGTGGCCGCACCGCGTGAACTGGTCTTCGACGAGCCGGTCACCGGCCTGCGGACGACCGTGGTGCTGCGCCCCGAGCCCGGCGGCACCCACCTCACCGTGCATCAGCGCAAGCTTCCCCCCGAGCTGCGGACCGCCCAGGCGGCGGACGGGCTCGCGTCCATTCTCGACGCTCTCGCCACTTCTCTGGAGGATCAGTGACTCAGCGCGACCTCGTGACCGAATACTTCGCCGGCTTCCGGGTCAGCGACCACCCGCGCATCCTGGCCACGCTCACCGACGACGTCGAGTGGGTCATCCACGGGCACCGCACCACCCGCGGCAAGGACGAGTTCGACGGCGAGATCGAGAACCCGGCGTTCACCGGGAGCCCCGAGCTCGACGTGCAGCGCGTGTTCGAGGACGGGCCGGTGGTCGTGACGACCGGGGAGGGCCGCGGCGAGAGCGTCGCCCACGGCCCGTTCCGGTTCGCCTTCAACGACCTCTTCACGTTTCGCGACGGGCTCATCGCGCGGGTGGATTCGTACGTCGTACCTCTGCCGTAGCTCTTCTCAGCGGCCCCGGAACTCAGGCTTCCGCTTGTCCAGGAACGACTGCAGGCCCTCGGCGGCGTCCTCGCTCGCGATCACCCGCTGCACCGCGGCCCACTCGACGGCCATCGCGCCGTCCATGTCGAGCGGGGCGCCCTCCAGCATCGAGGTCTTGAGCAGGCCGATGGTGGCGGTCGGCTTCGCCGCCAGCTCCCCGGCCCGCACCGCGACGACCTCGGCGAACTCGTCGTCCGGCACCACCTCGTCGACCAGGCCCAGGTTGAAGGCCTCGGCCGCGGTCAGGCGACGGCCCTCGATCATCAGCAGCTTGGCCCGGTGCAGCCCGAGCAGGCGGGGCAGCCGCTGACTGCCGCCGGCCCCCGGGAACAGGCCCAGCTGCATCTCGGGGAAGCCGAACGAGGCCGAAGCGGCCGCGATGCGCAGATCGCAGGCGAGCGAGAGTTCGGCGCCGCCGCCCAGGGCGTGGCCGTTGAGGGCGGCCACGACCGGCTTGGGCGCGAGTTCGAGCAGGCGCTGCACCTCGATCCAGCGGCGCATCTTCACGTGGTTGTCGAGCGACAGGTCCCGCATCACGGCGATGTCGGCCCCGGCGATGAAGAAGCGGCCCACGCCGGTCAGCACGATGCAGCGTACGGCGGGATCCTCGGAAAGCTTCGGGACCACCTCGAGGAATTCCTCGATGAGCTCCGGGTTGACGGCGTTCGCGGGCGGGCGGTCGATCACGACGGTGGCGACGCCGGCCGCCGTCTCGACGGTGAGGAAGGTCATGGCTCTACTCCAGGACGGTCGGCTCGACGGCGACGTCGCCGAGCAGTTCGGTGAGGACCACACCGGTGTGCTCGCCCAGCAGCGGGGCCGGGCGCTCGACGCGGGCGGGCGTACGGGAAAGGTGGAGGACCGTGCCCTCATGCCGGACCTCGCCGGCCAGCGGATGCCGCAGCACCGGATAGAACCCGCGGGCGGCCAGCTGCGGGTCGAGGTCGGTGAGGTCTTCGCCGGTGCTGACCACGGCGGCCGGGATTCCGTTGGCCTGCAACAGTTCGGCGACCTCGGAGGCGCCGCGCGAGCCGGTCCAGGCGGCCAGCTCGGCGTCGATGCGGTCCTCGTCGGCCTTGCGCTCGGCCAGGGAAAAACCGCTTTCCCGTACGCCGGAGAGCCGCGCCAGACTCCGCCACTGCTCGTCGTTCGTGACCGCGATCGCGACCCACCGGTCCTCGCCCCGGGCCGGGTAGACGCCGTGCGGTGAGCGGGTCGCCATCCGGTGCGGCCAGGCCGGGGTGGCGCCGGTCGCGGGCGTGCCGATCTGCTGCTCCAGGACGGCCGGGCCCATCGAGGCGGCCATCGCTTCGAGCTGGGAGAGGTCGACGAACCCGCCGCGCTCCTCGCGCAGCAGGGCCACGATCGCGAGCACGGCGGCGTTGGCGGCCACCATGTCACCCAGCCCGAACGTGAGGCCCTGCGGGTCGCCGCCCGGGTCGGCGGTCTCGTGCGTGAGGCCGGACATCGCGGCCAGGGTGTCGGCGAACGTGACGGCGTTGCGCCACGGGCCGTCCTGCCCGACACCGGACATCGAAACCGCGATGACACCGGGGTTCTGCTCGGCGAGGGACGCATAGTCGAGGCCCCACTTGGCCATCGTGCCCGGGCTGTAGTTGTCGATGACGACGTCGCACTCGGCGGCGAGCCGGCGGACGATCTCCTGGCCCTCCGGGGTGCGCATGTTCACGGCAATCGACCGCTTGCCCCGGTTGAAGTTGAGGAAGTAGCCGCCGTCGTCGTGCGTGGCGCCCGGACGCAGCCGCATCGAGGGCGCGAACCGGGTCGGATCCTGGCGGTGCTTCGACTCCACCTTGATGACGTCGGCGCCGTGGTCGGCCAGCTGCCTTGTCGCGTACGGGCCGGCCAGCACCCACGTCAGGTCGAGCACGCGCAGGCCGGCTAGTGCCGGCTTCTCCTGGCCGCTTTCCTCGTCGCTTTCTTTGCTGCCGCGCTGGCCGGTCTCCTCGCCGCTTTCTTGGCTGCCGCGCTGGCCCGTCTCCTCGCTGCGGCGGTGCCAGGCTTTCGATCCCGGGGTCGGGGCCGGCAGCTTGACCGCGTAGCCGACGTCGGTCAGCCCGTCCACGTCGATGAAGAAGTCGCGCGCCCGCAGCTGCGGGTTCTCGGCGAGCTGGTCGGCCCGGCTGACCTCGGCCCAGGGCAACGCGCGCCGCCGTCCCTCTTCGCCAAGCGTTTCCGCCGTACGCCGGGAGGCGAACCGGGCCACGATCTCGTCCACGTGCGGGCGGGAATTCCAGCGGTACACGGCGTCGGCGAACTTCTCGTCGGTCAGGTCCTCGGCCTCGCCGACCTCCACCATCCACGCCAGCAGATCGGTCCACATGCGATTGCTGCCCGAATAGCCGCCGGCCGCATAACCGTCGGCGGCCCGGAAGACGCGGTGCGCCACATGGCCGTAGACCCCGCCCGTACGCCGGGGGAAAGCTCCGCCGTGAATCCAGGCGATGGCGCCGGTCTCCAGGGTGGCCGCGACCGCCTGCTGGGCCGACACGTCGATGAGTTGGCCGCCGGCGTTGCGGTCCTTCCCTTCACCGTCGCGGTCCGTCCCCTCGCCGTCGTTTCCGTCACCGCCGTGGTCCACTCCTTCGCTGTCGCGGTCTGTCCCTTCGCCGGCGCCGTCGCTTCCGTGGTCCTTTCTTTCGCTGTCGCGGTCCTTCGCGAGCAGGCCCAGGTAGGCGCCGATGGCCGCGTGGGCGCCCGCGATCTGCAACGCGGATTCGCGGGGCGGCGGCTTGGGCGGGCCATCCGAGCGGCCACCGAGCCAGGTCATGCCACCGGCCGAAGCCGCGATCAGGTCGTCGGCGAGCCAGTCGCGGCGCGGCCCGGTCAGCCCGAACGGGGTCACCACCACGTGAACCAGGCCCGGCCAACGGGATTCGCCATCGGCGGTCAGGCCGCGCAACCCGGATACCGGGCCGCTCTCCACGACGACATCGACCTCGGCGGCCAGGTTGTCGAGAACGCCCGGACCGTCCTCGACGACGCGGGTGCCCGCATACCAATGCAGCTCCGCGGCCCGGTCCAGGGTTCCGGCGGATCGGTCCGGCGTTCCGGCGGCCCGGGCGGCGGTGGGCGGATACGGCACTCGGACGACGTCGGCGCCGAGGCCCACCAGGGCGCGGATCGCCGCCGCTCCGAGTTCGTCGGTCAGGTCCAGGACTCGCACTATCGATCCTTTCCGGCAGAGGGAGAAGCGGGCACGCGCACGGAAGAGGACGACGTGATGCGCCTCAGGTGCTCGAGGTCGACGGCCGCGGCCCTCAGCGCGGGATCGCGCAGGGCGGCCTTGTCGACTTTGGTGGAACCGTTGCGGGGCAACGCATCCAGGATTGCCACATAGCGCGGCCAGGCGTGCCGGGGCAGCCGTTCACGGCACCACGCGTGCACGTCTTCCGGGCTCAGCGAGCGCGCCGGCGGCTCCGCCCGCTCAACGCTCGGCCCGTTTTCCGGCTCAGCGCGCGGCCGTTCCGCCAGCTCAACGCGCGGCCCGTTTTCCGGCTCAGCGCTCGGTGTTGTTGCCGGGACGACCGCGACGAGCAGGTCCTCCTCGGTGAACTCGGAGCTGACCCCGGTCGCGGCTGCCTCGCGGACGCCGGGCATGGCGGCGACGGCCGATTCGACGTCCCAGGCCGAGATGTTCTCGCCCCGGCGGCGGATCACGTCGGAATGCCGGCCGCAGAAGACCAGCCGTCCCCCGTCGTCGAACTTCCCCAGGTCGCCGGTGGCGATCCACTCGGGCGGTGGCCCGTCCACGCCGACGTAACCCAGGGTGCTGATGTGCGGCACGCGGGCACGAACCGTGATGCCGCCGACCTCACCCTGCGGCACGGGCGTCCCGTCGGTGTCGCGCAGCTCGACCTCGTACTCGGGAAGCGGTTGTCCGGCCGTGCCCGGCGTGACCTCACCGAAGCGGTTGGACGTGACGTCGCCGAGTTCGGTGCAGGCGTACGCCTCGACCAGCTCGACGCCGAAGCGTTCGCGGAACTGCCCGGCCAGCCATCGCGGCGCCGGCCCACCGTAGGCGCGGGTGACCCGATGCTGCCGGTCCAGGTCATTTTCCTTGGTACGCAACAGGATCGCCGCCACCGCACCCATGAAGTTGAACGCGGTCACCCCCTCGGCGCGGCACGTGTCCCAGAACGCCGATGCCGAAAACCGTGGCACCGCAAGCAATCGGGCCCGACTGACGAGCGCGGCGAGCAGCCCGGTGTGCCGGATGTTGACGTGGTTCCAGGGAAAGGCGTTGTAGAGAACGTCATCCGGGCCGTACCCCATCGAGTCGCATACCCGTCGCGCATGCCGGACCCCGGCGAAATGCGGCAGCAGCACGCCTTTCGGCCGTCCCGTGGTGCCCGAGGTGCTCAGCACAAGCGCGGGATCACCGGGCGCGGGCAGGCGAGGCATGGGCCCCGGGCGCAGCTCGTCGAACGTCCCCAGACCGCCGCCGTCGTCCACTGTGAACACGAGCGGGGCCAACCGGGCCAGTCCCGGGTTGGCGGCGAGGGCGGCCGTCCCGACCAGAGCAACGCGATGCCCGCCCGCTCGCGTAACCCCTCGCGTGTCTCCGAGCCCGTTGCCGGGCGTGTCCTCGGGCCTGCCTCCGGGCCCCGCTCCGGGCGTGTCGAGGGCGACGGGCACCTCGACGCGTCCGGCCCGGGCTACTCCCGCGACGGCCGTCGCCAGGGCCGCGCCGGGACGCAGGCACGTGATCACCGTTTCGCCGGCCGCGAGGCCGAGCTGAGGCGAGGCCAGAAGCCGGGCGACCCGCTCGGCCCCGTGGAGCAGGTCGCCGGCCGTGATGCTCTCGCGCTCGAAGGTCGCCACGACGCGCCCCGGATCGAGGGCCGCGCGCCGCACAAGAACGTCGACCAGCGTCTCCGGCGGCCCGGGGAACGCCGCCGACCCCCGCCGCCCGGTCATCGCTTTCCTCCGCTCGTTCGCCGGCGCCGCCGACCCGTCCCCCGGTTCCACTCGCCCGGCCACCGGTTCCACCAACGCGGCCTTCTCCCGCGGTTCGGCTCGCCCGGCCACCGGTTCCACCGACACTGCCTTCTCCCGCGGTTCGGCTCGCCCGGCCACCGGTTCCACCAACGCGGCCTTCTCCCGCGGTTCGACTCGCCCGGCAACCGGTTCCACCAACGCGACTGGAAGTCCCGTACGCCCGCCCGCTGGCTCCGCTCGCCCGACGACCGGCTTCCGGCGGCCGGCCATCGGGTTGGTTCGCCCGATCACCGGGCGAGGTTGACCCATACGCCCTTGGTCTCGGTGAACTCGTCGAGGGCGTACGTCCCCATCTCGCGACCCCAGCCGGAGAGGCCGAAGCCACCCCACGGCGCGCCCGGGTCGATGAGCGGCAGCTGGTTGACGAAGACCGTGCCGGCGTGGATGCGCGCGGCGAGCCGGTGGGCCGAGGTGAGGTCCTGCGTCCACAGCACCGCGGCCAGGCCGTAGTCGGTGTCGTTGGCGCGGGCGATGACCTCGTCCTCGTCCTCGTAGCTGAAGATCGACAGCACCGGCCCGAAGATCTCCTCACGGGCGATGGTCATGTCGTCCCGTACGCCGGAGAAGACGGTCGGGGTGAAGAAGTAGCCGTCGTCCAGGCCGGCGCCCGACGCGCGGGTGCCGCCGGTGACGAGCTGAGCGCCCTGCTCGACGCCGCCGTTGACATAGCCGGTGACCCGGTCCAGTTGCTCCTGCGAGACCAGCGGGCCGAGCACGGTGTCGGCGTCCAGACCCGGGCCGATCTTGAGGGTCTGCGCGGCCGCCGCGATCTTCTCGGTGAACTCGTCGGCCCGCTTGGCGTCGACGTAGAAGCGGGTGTACGCCCCACAGGCCTGCCCGGTGTTGAACAGCGCGCCCTGCAGGTTCCCCATCACGGCGGCGTCGATGTCGGTGCCCCGGGTGATGATGCTCGGCGCCTTGCCGCCCAGTTCGAGGCTGACCCGCTTGAGGTCGGCCGCGGCCGCCCCGGCGATCTGCTGGCCGACCTCGGTCGAGCCGGTGAACGAGATCTTGTTGACGCCCCGGTGCGCGACCAGGGCCTTGCCGACCTCCGGGCCACCGGTCAGCACGTTGACGACTCCGGCCGGGATGCCCGCCTCGAGGCAGAGCGCGCCCAGCCGCAACGTGCTCAGAGGTGTCTGCTCGGCCGGCTTGAGCACCACGGTGTTGCCGGTGGCCAGGGCCGGGGCGAGCTTCCAGGCGGCGATCGCGAACGGGAAGTTCCACGGCGTGATCAGCCCGACCACGCCGAGCGGCTCGCGCCGGGTGTAGTGCAGCGTGTCCGGCACCGACACCGACGACAGCTTGCCCTCGATCTTGGTGGCCCAGCCCGCGTAGTAGCGGAACACCTGCGCCGCCAGCGTCACGTTGACGCCGGTGGTGAGGCTGATCGGCATACCCTGGTCGCGGGTCTCCAGCTCGGCCAGCGCGGCGGCGTCCCGCTCGATCAGGTCGGCGACCTTCCAGAGCAGCCGCCCCCGGGCGTCCGGCGAGAGGTCGCGCCAGGCCGGGTCCTCGAACGCGGCCCGGGCCGCCGCCACCGCCGCGTCGACGTCGGCGCTCGCCGCTTCGGCGAACTCGGCCAGCTTGACCCCGCTGGAGGGATCAAAGGTCTCGCTGAGCTGCCCCGACGCCGCCGGAACCCACTCACCGGCAATCAGAAGCTGTTCGGCCACGGTGCCCTCCCTTGTCGGCACGTACGCCCGTGCCTTCTCAAGGCCCCGATCGTCGGACCGTCCCCCAGGAGGGTCAACGCGTTCGGACCGCCCACCGGACCACCCCGTCAGGGCACGGGGTCAGCCGGTCCAGCCGGATCATGGGTTCGGTCATCGGATCCCCGGGCCCACCTCCGCCAAGCCAGGACCACCCACCGGACCACCGCGATAGGCCCACCCCACTCCCCCGGTCCAGAATCCCCGCATGGGAGCTGTGTTGATCACCGGCGGCACCAGCGGGATAGGCCTGGCCGTGGCGACGGCCCTGATTGCGCAGGGCCGCCCCGTAGCCGTGATGGGCCGCGACGCCGCCCGCTGCGAGGCCGCCCGGGCCACCCTGGGCGCCGCCGCGCTCGCGTCGCCCGTGGGCCCCCTATCCAGCGCCGCGCCGGCCGGGAGAGCGCCGATTGGTGGCGCGTCAGCCGGTGGCGCCTCAGCCCAGGAAGCACCGGCCGGTGGCGCACCGGCCCGGGGAGCGTCGGCTGGCGGCGCCTCAGCCAGGGAAACGCCGTTCACGGACGCACTGGTCGTCGCGGGCGACACCACCGACGCCGGCGCGCTGGCCGAGCTGGCCGCCGAGGCCGAACACCGCTGGGGATCGGTCGACGGCTTGGTCACAGCGGCCGGCCGTCTGGCCCGAGGCAGCCTGACGACGCTCACCGACGCCGACTTCCGCGCAGCCTGGGAAACCAACGTCATGGGCACCTGGCTGGCGATCCGAACCGTAGCCCCCGCCATGACCACCCGAGGCCACGGCCGCATCGTCACCATCGGCTCGGTGCTGGGTTCAACCGGCGCCCCCGAACGGGCCGGTTACGCCGCCACCAAGGGCGCCGTAGCCGCCCTGACCCGCTCGCTGGCCCTGGAGCTGGCCGGCACCGGAGTCACCATCAACTGCGTAGCTCCCGGCCCCGTTCGCACCCCCATGAACGTCAACGACGCCACCACCGACGCCGCAGCCCAGGCCGCGTTCACCGCCAAGGTCCCGGTAGGCCGCTGGGGCACCCCGGACGAGGTAGCGCACGCGGTCATCACCCTGCTCGACCCCGCAAGCAGCTTCACCACAGGCAGCGTCTGGCACGTGGACGGCGGCTACACCGCGCAGTAGGCTTAAGCGACGTTTGCCCAGTTCACAGGGGCCCACCCTACCGGGGGTCCCCCACCCAGCACCCATTCTATCGAGTGGGGCCGATCTCGCGGTGGGCCCGACGGGCGCGCTGTGGACAGGCCAAGAATGTGGATAACTTCTACGCGGCCCGGCCTTGTGCTATGACGGTGACCCCCACGGGACCCCACAGCGCGACTACCACGCGAACATGGTGAAGGCCCCCTCCCCGCGTACGGGAAAGGGGCCCTCGGACAAACCAGAACAGCCGGTCGGAACTAACGAACAGCCGGACGGATCAGAAGATCAGGTTGAACTGGTTCCAGCCCGTGCCGATGTTGATGTTGGTGGACGGGTCGATCCAGCTGCCCTTGCCGTTGCCTCGGTAGAGCTTCAGCTCGCCGGCCGCGTTGCGCGCGATGACGTCGGTGAAACCGTCGCCGTTGAAGTCGCCCGGGGAGAAGATCTGGTTGAACTGGTTCCAGCCGGTGCCGACCGTGTCGGGGTTGGTGCCGTTGAGCCAGCCGCCCTTGCCGTTGCCGCGGTAGAGCTTCAGCTCGCCCGCCGAGTTGCGGCCGATGACGTCGGGGAAGCCGTCGCCGGTGAAGTCGCCGGGCGAGAAGATCAGCGAGAACTGGTTCCAGCCCGACCCGACCTCGATGTTGCTCGACGGGTCGATCCACGAACCCTTGCCGTTGCCCCGGTACATCAGCAGCTTGCCGGCCGTGTTGCGGGCGATGACGTCGACGAAACCGTCGCCGTTGAAGTCGCCCGGCGAGAAGATCGCCGTGAACGAGCTCCAGCCGTTGCCGATCGTGGTCGGGGTCGAGGAGATCCAGCCGCCCTTGCCGTTGCTGCGGTAGAGCTTGATGTCGCCGGCCGAGTTGCGGCCCGCGACGTCGAGCGCGCCGTCGCCGGTGAAGTCGCCGACCGGGAACACGTGGTTGTACTGCTGCCAGCCCGACCCGACCTCGATGTTGGTCGACGGGTCGATCCACGAGCCCTTGTTGTTGCCCCGGTAGAGCTTGAGCTCACCGGCCGGGTTGCGCCCGATCACGTCGGCCCAGCCGTCGCTGTTGAAGTCGTTGCGCCACGGGTCGAGCGGGTAGTTCACCGGGTCGTGGCCGGGGTCGGTGACCTCGACCGGGCCGTCGGTGATGGTCAGGTCGTCGATGAGGCCGCGGAAGCCGCCCGCGTTGCGCGGCTGGTCGTAACCGACGACCACCGTGGTGACCTGCTTGTCGGCCAGGCTGCCGAGCGGCACCACGACCTGGTTCCAGCGGTCGGCGACCAGCTTGCTGCACTGGAAGGCCGGGTGGACGCGGACGCCGTTCTGGTCGGTCAGCTGCGAGTCGCGCAGGGTGCTGCCGTCGCTGAAGACGAGGTCGACCGACACGCAGGTGCTGTTGCGGGTCTTGATCTCGGGGCGGGCGGCGGTGCTCTGCGGATAGATCCAGTACGACAGTTTCGTCGAGGGCTTCACCGCGATCCGGCTCACCGTCATCGACTTGAGGTACGCGTACGAGGAAAGGGTGTTGACGTCGGTGCCCGAGTAGACGAGCGCGGCCGTCCCGGTGTGGCCGGCCCCGGAGGCGACGGCGACCGTCGGGCTGGTGACGTTGCTGACGCTGCCGGTGACCGGGGTCGTGGGCTGCACGTCGGCCGTCTCGAAGCCGGTGGCCAGGTCGAGGTCGAACTGTCCGACGCGGACGAAGTCGTTGAGTTCGGTCGGCGTGCCGGTCAGGGCCCGGGTCGCGTACCAGGCCAGGTTGAGGTCGCCGTTGGTGGTCGCGGTCGCCTTGATCTGCAGGGCGAGGGCGCGGTCGGCCTGGTAGGCGCGTTCGAGCGCGATCGCGATGTCGCGGTCCTTGGCGGCGTGGATGCCGGTCTCGATGAACGTCTTCCACGCGCCCGGGTCGTTGCTGCGGGCGGCGGCGACGGCCGCGGCCTGCACCTCGGTGCCGTCGGGAGCGAAGTTCCAGACCTCGGTGACGAAGTCGCGGTCGGGCAGGTTGAGCAGCTGCTCGGTGACGGTCATCCCGATCCGGTTGGCGGCCAGCTTCTTGGCCGCGCGGGCCCGCTCCAGAGCCTTCTCGGCCTCGGTCTTGGCCTCGTCGGCGGCGATCCGGTCGTCGACGTCCTGTCCGGCGGCGACGGCCATCCCGGTCGCGATGAACGCGCGCCGGTCTTCGTCACTGCCGTCGCGGGCCGCCCGCGCCGCTGCCTTGACCTTGGGCCACTTGGCGTCGTCGGCAACCCTTTCCCAGATCAGCCGTACGAAGTCAGCGTCGCTCCCGTTGAGCAGCGCCGCGTCGGCCACCACGTCGATGCTGGCCGCGGCCGCGCTGCGGGCCAGGTCGCTCTGCCGCTTGGCCTCGGCCTCCTGCCGCTCGCGCTCGACGTCGCGGTCGAACGCGGCGAAGACGCCGGTGGTGATGAACTGCGCCGAGGCGTCGTCCTCGCCGGCCGAGAACGCCAGCTCGGCGGCCGCGCGCACCTCGAGGTAGTCACTGTTGTTCTTGACGTGGTTCCAGATCGCGATGACGAAGTCGCGGTCGGGCAGCTCGATCAGCGCGAAGTCGTCGCCGCGGCCGAACTTCACCGCGACGGCGAGCTTCTGCTCGTAGGTGGCGGCGGCGATGGCCTGGACCGCGGCGGCCGGCCGGGGCACGGCCTGCGCCGTACCCGGAACCGTCACCAGAAATGTGGCGACAAGTCCGGCGCTAAGGAGCAAAGACCTGTTTTTGGGCAGCATGGAGTCGGTGTTCCCCCGTGATTAGTTCGATCGAAATCGATTCGGAGAGAGGGTAACGGATCGACCAGCGTCAGGATGCCCCGATGTCGCGGGGGCGCATGCCGGCACCAGGGCGCTGTTTCCTAGGCTGACGGGGTGACTGATCTCGACGAGACCACCGTGCAGCCCGACGTCATCTCCACGCACTACCTGGCCGGCATCGACGAGGTGACCGAGCACCTGCGGGCCGCCAACCAGCTGGGCCTCGGCGTCCGCGTGCGCAGCTACCTCGAGGCCGACGAGGAGGGCGAGGAGCTGGTCGAGCGCTGGGAGGTCGAGCTGCTGACCTCGTCGCCGATCCACGAGGAGGAGACCGCCGAGCCGTCCGAGCCGGAGGCTGCGTTCCCGGCCGAGTAGACACGACGGGGAGGCGGCCGAGCCGGAGATCACAGCGCCGGCCGAGTAATCGGGGCCCCGCGAGCGGACACGGCCTCCCTATCCTGGGCCGATGTCCGCTCCCCCCAAGATCGTCGCCTGGCGGCCGGTGCTCGCCGTGGTCCTGCCCGTCGTGGCGGTGATCCTGCTGGCGTCGTCGCTGCTCGACCTGTGGCCCGGCGAGGGCCACCTGGTGATCGTCGACGGGGTCGCGGAAAACCTCGACAGCGGCCCCCTGGCCTGGGCCGAGCTCGCCCTCACGGTGATGCTGTGGCTGGTCGGGCTGGTCGCCGGCGCGTGGACGGCGGTCCGTGGCGTCGGGCCGGTCGAGGCTCTGGGGCAGGGCGTCAAGCATCTGCCCTGGTTCGTGACCGGCCTGATCACCGCCGGCGGGGCCACCTTCCTCGCGATGTGGGCGCCCTTCGTCGTCGCGCCGGGGCCGATCGGGCTGGTGCTGAGCGTCTCGATCCTGCTGGCGGCGGTGTTCCTCACGGCCCGGTTGCTGATCTCCGGGGTCGACCGGGCTGTCGGCGGCTCCGGACGGGACGTGACCTGGGGCGAGACCGCGCTGTTCCTGCTGGGCGGCATACTCGGGCCGGCGCTCTTTGCGTGGGGCGCCGGGTTCATCCCGTACGTGGGAACCGCTCTTTCGATGACCGTCGCGCTCACCCTGCAGGCAGTGCTGGCGGCGCGCCCCCACACCCGGGAGGAAGCCCACGGGACCAGGGCCCGGATCTGGCCCGGCGCCGCCCTGATCGCGTTCGCCGTCGCCGTCTCGGCCGGGCTGGTCGTGGTGAACCCGTCCGGCGCGCCCCAGGTCCGTACGCACGATCGCGGACCCGCCACCGCGACCGCGGTCGTATGGCCGGCCGGACAGCATCCGGTCATCGTCACCAGCCCGGGCGTCTGGTACTGCGACGACGACCTGTGCCGGAGCTTCACCAACGTCAACGGCGGCCCGCCCACGACGGACGGCTACAGCCGCGTCGTCATCGCCGCCGACGGGACGGTGGTCAAGGCCCGGCTCAGCGGCGGACCGGACAAGGGCGGGCCGTTCGTGCACTACGCGCGGTGCACACGCGACGGCTGCCGCGAGGCGTGGCTGCCGGTCCGGGCCTCGGCCAAGGAGAAGCTGAGCCCGATGGTCGAGGCCGAGGTGGCCGGGGCTTCCGCGCCCGACGGCTCGCTCTGGTTCTTCGTGGCCGCCCCGGTCGAGGGCGGCCAGTACGGGCGTTACCGGTTCTCGCTGATCCGATGCGCCGACGTCGCCTGCTCGAAGCCGCAACGCCATCAGGTCGGCGTCACCGACCGTACGCCGGAGGACGGCTACCAGAACGGCACCCGCGCGAGCCTCACGGTCGGTGCCGACGGGCGCCCGGCGGCGACGTTCTGGGTGGGGCATTCCCTGTACCGGTACGGCTGCGAGCCGGTCACCTGCGCCTCCCCGAAGCACACGGCCGACGTCGCCCCGCCCGAGCCGGACTCGCTGAACGCGACCACCGTCGTCGGTTCCACCACGTACGAGGCCACGGCCGTGCCCGCCCCGGCACCGGGCTTCCACCTGACGATCGGCGAGTCCAGGAAGTACTGGCGCCAGATGGTGTCGCGATGCGTGGACGGCGACTGCGTGAGCTCGCCCATGGACGCCTACGAGGGTGACGTACGCCGTCCGCTGCTCGCCGTCGCCGAGGACGGTCGTGTCCTGGTCGTCCGCGAGGACCGTGTCGTCCTGCTGGAGAAGCCGCTCGGCTAACCCTTGCGGTGGATCGTGTAGTGCAGCACCAGGAACGGCAGGCCGTAGAGCGAGAACGCGTGCTCGGCCCGCAGCTCGCCGTCCTCGACGTAGACGTCCAGCTGTTCGGTGAAGCCGTGCACCTCCAGGGTGGTCAGCTCGCGGGTCTGCGGGTCGACGTAGCTCAGGTAGTGGCCCGGGTGGGCCAGGTCGCTGCGACTGGTCAGCACGAGACCGCCACCGGGCCGGGGCAGCGGCAGCAGCGTGGCCGTGAAGCTGCCCTGCGGCACCGGGAAGCCGACGCTCACGTAACCCCGGTCGTCGTGCCGGTACGTCGTGTAGATGCCCACATAGATCGGCTCGTCGGTGTCGGCGAACGAGCGGATCCACCCCCGTACGCCGATGAGGTCGGTGCCCTCGGGTGTGATGGTGTCGATGCGGCTGCGCACGCCGCGCAGGGTCTCGCGCTGGTTCATGGGCACGTTGGCCTGCCCCAGCGGACGCGCCACGAACGTGCGGTAGAGCAGGTAGCCCGGGCGCACCCAGGGCCGCCACTCGGGCACGATGTCGAGCCGGAACCGGGTGGTGTGCTCATAGAACTCGCGCACCGCCGGATCGACCACCGCCGGGTCGAACTGCGGCCCGGCCAGGTCGTCGAGCGAGGCCAGGATCCCGACGTCGGCGGCGTCGGCCCGGTAGCTGCCGCCGATCGTCTCGGCCAGCCCGCGCACGTAGTCGGTGCCGACGTATCCCCCGCGCGCCTCCAGCGGCACCACGAACGGCAGATCCTCGGCTCGGGCCCGCTCGGCCAGCAGCCCCACCTGGGGGTCGCGGAACAGCACGGCCGACACCACCCGGAAACCGACCACCGCGGTCGCGGCGACCGCGGCCGGTGAAGCGTCGCGACCACCGGCCAGACGCCAGGCCGCGCCCACGGCGGCGCCGACGACCGGGCCGAGCGCCACCTTCTGCGGCCGCAGACCGAGCGCGCCCGCGACCGCCCCGGCGATCAGACCGACCCGCACCGGGTCACCCCCGAGGAGCCGGCCCGCCGGGGCCGCGATGGCCCCGCTCATCACCACCCGCGACCACCACGGCGGAACCTCGTTGGGCCGCTGCCGGGCACGAGCCACCAGTTCGGTGGAGGCGAGCAGCGCCGCGCCGGGCGCGACACCCCGGCGCCCGCCGAGCGCCGCCCCGGCCAGCGCCCCCACCGCCGCCGCGAAGACAACCCCGGCGGCCCGCTTCCCCGAATCCGTCATGCGGCGAACGCTAGCAAGCTCCGCCGAGCTGCCGGGCCAGCCACCGGGTGCGGGTCAGCCGGGCCGCTACGGACAGGGCGGCCGTCGGGAACAGCGCGTCGAAGCCGTGGAAACCGCCGTTCCAGACGTGCAGGTCGGCCGAGCCGCCGGCCGCCCAGATCCGGCTCGCGTAGTCCACGTCCTCGTCGCGGAAGACCTCCTCCGAACCCGCGTCGATGTAGGCCGGAGGCAGGTCGCTCAGGTCGGCGGCGAGCGCGGGTGAGACGTACGGGGAAACCTCGCTCCGGACATCGCCGAGCAGGCACCGCCAGGCGAACTCGTTCATCTCGCGGGTCCAGACCCCCGGACCGCCGGAGAACTGGCGGCTCGACGGGGTGCGGTTGCGGTGGTCGAGCATCGGCCCGATCAGCACCTGAGCGGCGATCGGCACGGTGCCACGGTCGCGGGCCATCAACGTCACCCCGGCCGCGAGCCCGCCACCCGCGCTGGCCCCGGCCACGACGACGCGTCCGGGGTCGATGCCGAGTTCCGCGGCGTGCTCGGCGATCCACAACAGACCGGCGTAGCAGTCGTCAACCGGACCCGTACCCTGGGTCTCGGGCGCGAGACGGTAGTCGACCGAGACCACGACGGCGCCGAACTCCGTCAGCCATTCGAGCGGGATGTCGATCTGCGAGTAGCGGTTGCCCATCACCATGCCGCCGCCGTGGATCCAGTAGACGCACGGCGCGTTCACCGGCGCCGGACCGGCCGGGCGCAGGATCGTCAGCGGGACCGGCCCGGTGATCTCGCGCTGGTCGACCGTGGGCGCGGCGACAAACTCCGGCGCGGCGAACGGGCGGATCTGCGCGAGCGTGCCGGCGTCGAGTCGCGGCATGAGGGGCATGTCGGCCAGCCGGGCCTTGAGTTCGGGGTCGAGGGCCATCTCAGAACGCCGCCTTTCCGCCGGCCGGAACCTCGTCGCTGTACTGCGATTCGCCGTCGAGCAGCGGCTGCAGCTCGGCGACCAGGGCCTGTGCGGGCGCGGTGGCGAAGAAGGCGGCGTGCGCCTCGGGGGTCGTCCAACCCTCGGTGACGTGGACGACATCGGGGTCGCCGGCCGAGCGGCCGACCAGGAAGACGACGCAGTCGGGATGGGTCAGCGACGGCGCGTCGAGGAGCAGCGCCACCAGCTTGTCGCCGAGGCCGGGCCGGGCCGTCATCGTGGCGTGGAAACCGTGCGTCACACTCATCTGATTCTCCTACGGCTGTTGTGGCGGTAGAACAATCATCGGCGCTCCATCAGCGCGAACGTTACGGCGATCCTCTCGACCTCTTGCACAATCGTGCCGATCAAGCGTCCATCGCAGCGCGGTTCGTCGTGCGGGTCAGGACCAGGCCGCCGACCGGGCGCGGGGTCAGCAGGACGAGCAGCGGCACCAGGATCGAGGCGCCGAGCACCACCATCGAGAAGGTCGCCGGGTAGTCGCGCTCCCAGAGCTGCCAGGTGCCGATCAGGCCGTGCAGGATCGCGGGCGCCCACATCGTGCGGCCCCCGCTCTCCCACAGCCAGGCCAGCGGCACGCAGGTGACGGCCGCGCTGAGCACGGCCATCGTCCCGACCGCCCAGCCGTTGCCGATCAGCAGCGGCACGTGGGTGACCGCGATCAGCGGCATCGACCACGCCACCGCCCGCCAGAACGGCCGCGACCGGCGCAACCACCCGAACGCGAACCCGCGCCACACCAGTTCCTCGGCCAGGCCGTGGAACACCAGCACCCCGGCCAGCACGAGCGGCCAGCCGGGCCGCAGGCGCAGGTCGACGCCGAGCAGCGCGGCACCGGCCAGATAGGAGCCGAGCACGGCCGACCCGGCCGCCGTGGCCACCAGGCAGGCGCGGACCGCCGGCCGGCCCAGCCCGAGCAGGGCCGGTAAGCGGCGCAGCGGCTGCCACCAGCCGATCGTGATGACGGCGGCGGCCGCGGCCAGGGCGGCCAGGGCGGCCAGCGGCCGGGGTGGCGAGGTGGCCAGCCGGTCGAGGACGAACCAGGCGGCCAGGAACGTCACGGCGAAGCGGAGCGTCCGGAGGTTCACTTCGGCACCGTCAGCTCGGCCAGGTTCATGGCCAGCCGCCGCTGCACCCGTGGGGAACGGCCGACGACGCTGAGCGCGGTGTTGCGGGCCGCGCGGAGCACGGGATTGCGGACGGTGGCGGCCCGCGTGAGCCGGTCCGTGGTCGCGACCACCTGGGCCGCCACCGGGCGGCGGGCGGTCTCGTAGGCGTCCAGGCTCGCCGGGTCGCCGGCGGCCAAGGCTCGGGCCAGCGCCACCGCGTCCTGGATGCCGGTGTTCATGCCCTGGCCGCCGGCCGGGCTGTGCACGTGGGCGGCGTCTCCGGCCAGGAAGACCGGGCCCTGGCGGTAGTGGTCGGCCAGGCGGTGGTGGACCCGGAACCGCGAGCTCCACCCGACCGAGGTCACCCGCCCGGCCACGGCCGGCAGCCGCTGGATGTCGGCCAGGGTGGGCTGCTCGGGCGCCTCGTCCACGGTGGCCACGATGCGGTAGCGGTCGCCGGGCAGGGGCGCCACCACCACCAGGCCGTCCGGCGAGAAGAACAGGTTGACCTGATCGCGCGGGTGGGGCCAGGTCATCGTCACGTCGGCCAGCACGAACGACTCGGCGTAGCGGTCGCCGGCGAAGCCGATGCCGGACTGCTCGCGGACGGCGCTGTGCATGCCGTCGCAGCCGGCCAGGAAGCGGGCGCGGATCTCGTGGACGGTGCCGTCGGGGCCGGTGACCTTGGCCGTGACCCCCTCGCCGGAGGAGCCGTCGTGCTCGAACCCGGTGAGCCGGTGGCCCCAGTGCACCTCGCCGCCGGCCGCGGCCAGGTGAGCGGCGAGAACCTGCTCGGTGTCGTTCTGCGGGAGCATCAGCGTGTACGGGAACTTCGTGGGCAGCCCGCCGAACGGCACCCGCAGCAGGACCCGGTCGCGGTCACGGATCGTGAAGGTGGGCACGACGATGCCCCGGCGGCACAGCTCGGCGCTGACCCCGAGTTCGTCGAGGACTTCCAGCGTACGGGCGTGGATGACCGCGGCCCGCGAGGTGTTGGCGCCGCGGTCGGCCTGGTCGAGCAGCACGAAGCCGAGTCCGCGGGCGGCCAGCGCGGCGGCCAGGGTCAGGCCGGTGGGTCCGGCTCCGGCGATGAGGACGTCGGTGCGGGTGGGCAGAGTGTTCACAGGTAGCTCCAGAAGGCGGCGAGGAACAGCAGGAAGGCGATCCACGTGATGACGGCGCGGATCCAGTTCAGGGCGAAGTAGCGGCGGCGGACGGCCCGCCAGTCGTCCGGCAGCGCGGCCGGGTCCCAGGCGAGGATGACGTCGTAGTTGGGCTCGGCCAGCCGGCTCGAGATCAGCAGCGGGCCGATCACGGTCAGGGCCAGGCCGGTGCCGGTCAGCCACGGCGGGGCCCCGCCGATCAGGGCGATCACCGGCGCGACGACCAGGCCGATGACGAGCAGATAGTTGGTCGGCGACTTGCGGGCCACCGGCAGGAACCGGCGCAGCTCGGCGGCGAAACCGGCACCGTCCTGGGCGGCGTAGATGGGATGCAGGATCGTGGTCAGGGTCAGCAGCAGGCCGGACCACAGGCCGGCGCAGACGACCGACAGGGCCAGGCCGATCTCGGCGAGCATGGGGACCCTCCTAGGGCGTGTCGAGCCTCTCTATGCGGATGGCGACGGTGGTCGCGGCGACGTAGGGGGGCAGCTGGCGCAGCGCCGCCGGTCCGTCCGGGGCCGTGGTCTGCCACCAGACCTCGTGGCCGCCGGTGCGGCACGAACTGAGCGCGCCGGCGTGCCGCAGCGGGCTCGGGAAACCGCGGAACGCGGCGAACACCACCCCGCAGTCGTCGGCGGCGTGTCGGTTGTGGAGCAGGAAACGCGGCACGGGATCGAGCCTCGTCACCGTCGCGCGCGACGACATCGGGGTGCGACCCTGATCCGGTGGAGCATGACCATGGGCTGGTCGGGCGCGGCACCGAGCTGGAGGCGCTCGGCGCGCTGCTGACCGGCGCCGGGGCGCGGACGGTGGTGATCGCCGGGGAGCCGGGCATCGGCAAGAGCCGCATGCTGGCCGAGCTGGGGCGGATGGCCGACGCCCGGGGCATGCTGGTGCTCAACGGCAGCGCCTCCGAGTTCGAGCGCGACCTGCCGTTCTGGCTGTTCGTCGACGCGCTCGACGAATATCTGCGGGCGGCCCGGCCCGAGCTGGACGACGAGACGCGGGCCGAGCTGGCCCATCTGCTGCCGTCGTGGCCGGCGCCGGCCCGTGAGACGCACGGCGACCCGCGCTACCGGGCGCACCGGGCGATGCGCCGGGTGCTGGAGGTGCTGGCCGCCGAGACGCCGACGGTGCTGCTGCTCGACGACCTGCACTGGGCCGACGAGGGGTCGGTCGAGCTGATCTGCGCGCTGCTGCGGCGGCCCCCGGCAGCGCCGGTGCTGCTCGGGCTGGCGATGCGGCCCCGCCAGACCGCCGGGCGCCTGACCGCCGCGCTGCAACGGGCCGCACCGGTGCGCCTCGACCTGGGGCCGCTCACCCCGGAAGACGTACGGGAGCTCCTGGGCCCGGGGAACACGGAGGCGGCGCGGCTGCACGCCGAGAGCGGCGGCAACCCGTTCTATCTGACCCAGCTCGCGCGGGCCGGCCGCAAGACCGTCGGACGGTCCACCGAGGACGCGGTGTCGACTGCGATGTCCGACGAGCTCGCGTTGCTCGACCGCGACCTGCGCCGGGTGCTGGAGGGCGCCGCCGTGGCCGGCGACCCGTTCCTGCTCGATCTGGTCGCGGTGGCCGCCGAACGTGACGAGCCCGAGGTCGCCGAGGCCCTCGACGCGCTGCTGGACCGCGATCTCGTACGCCCCACCGAGGCGCCGCGCCGGTTCCGGTTCCGGCATCCGCTGTTGCGCCGGGCCGTCTACGAGTCGGCGCCGCGCGCCTGGCGGGTCGGCGCCCACGAACGGCTGGGCCGGGCGCTGGCCGAGCGGGGTGTGCCCCCGGCCGGACGCGCCCACCACGTCGTGCAGGCGGCGCGGCCGGGTGATCCGGAGGCGGTCGCGCTGCTGCGCGCGGCCGGTGACGACGTGCTGCTGCGGGCGCCCGGGGAGGCCGCCCGCTGGTACCGCGACGCCATCGGCCTGGCGCCGGACTCCGCCGGGTTGTGGACCGCCCTCGGCCAGGCGCTGGGCGCGACCGGCCGGCTCGAAGAGGCCCGCGAGGCTTTCGTACGGGCCCTCGCGCTGTTGCCGGACGACCGGATCGCCGTCCGGGTCGCGGTGACCGCCGACTGCGCCGGCATCGAGCACGCGCTCGGCCACCACGACGCCGCCCATCGCCGCCTGACGGCCGTCCTGGAGAGCCTCGGGGAGGCGCCGTCGGCCGAGGCCGCCCTGCTGATGAGCGCGATCGCGCAGGACCACCTGTTCCGCCTGGAGTTCACGCCCGCCCTCGAGTGGGCCCGCCGGGCGCGGGCGACGGCCGGTCGGCTGGACGATCCCCGGCTCGTCGCCGAGACGGCCATGCGCCTGGGTTTCAGCACCGCGTTCGCGGGCGGCACGGCCGAGGCGACCGCCGCCTGCGCCGAGGCGGCGGCCCTGCTCGACGCGCAGACCGACGAGCAGATCGGGCACTCCCCCGAGCCGGTCGTGGCCCAGCTGGCGGCGGCCGAGCTGCTGTGCGGCCGGCTCGCGGACGCCACCCGGCACGCCGAGCGGGCCCTCGGTGTGGTGCGCCACCACGTCCCGGTGATGTTCTGGGCCGGCCTGGTGCGGGCCGCGCTGGGCCGGCTCCCGGAGGCCGCCGCCCTGCTCGACGAGGCGATCGACGTCGCCCGCTCGTCCGGCAACCGGTCGCTGCTGGGCTGGGTCCTGATGGCCCGCTCCTCGGTGGCGGCGAGCGGCGGCGACGCGGGCACGGCGCTGGTGCTGGCCCGCGAGAGCGTGGAGGCGCACAACGACCCGGAGAAGAGCCTGCCCGGGGTGTGGTCACGGCTCACGCTGGCCGCGGCCCTGGCCGAGTCGGGCGAGTTCGCCGCGGCCGAGCGGCTGGTCGTTCCCGACCTCGACGCGCTGCCGGCCCCTCTGCGACCGGCGGCCCGGGCGCTGGTCGTGCGGTGCCGCCTGGCCGCCGGGCGCGTCGCCGAGGCGGCCGATCTGGAACCCGGCAGCGCGGCCGTGGCTCTCGCGCAGGGCCGCTTCCGGGAGGCGGCGGAGCTGGCGCTGGCCGAGGCCGGGAACGGCACCGTGCTGGAGGAGGCGGCCGCCCGTTTCCTGGCCGCGCGGGCGCTGGCCGAGGCGGGCGACACCGAGGCCGCCGTCCGCATGCTGCAGCTGGTGTGCGACCTGTACGAGCGGTGCGGCGCGCCCCGCCGGCGGGCCGAGGCCGAGCGGCTGATGCGGCGGCTCGGTCATCGGCGGGTGCACCACCGCAGCGCGCCCGCCTCCGGGCTGGCCGGGCTGACCGGGCGCGAGCTGGAGATCGCGCGGCTGGTCGCGGACCGGCGGACCAACGCCGAGATCGCCGAGGAGCTGTTCCTGAGCCGCAAGACGGTCGAGACCCACCTGCGCAACCTGTTCCACAAGCTGTCGGTGACCTCCCGGGTCGAGGTCGCCCGCGCGGTGGAGCGGCACGACCGCGACGCACCCTGATCCGGCCCCGCTCAGGGTGCGGCCCCGATGTCGCCGGCCGCCGCCGGGCGGACAGTGACGACCATGAACTCACGTCTGCTCGTCGGCGCCTCCGCGGTGCTGTTCTCGGTCGTCTATCTCGTCTCCGACGTCGTCGAACTGGCCCAGGGCGGCTTCTCCCCGTTCCAGCTGGCCCTCACGTACGCCGCCGAGGCCGCCCTGCCGCTGTTCGTTCTTGGCTTGTACGCGCGGCAACGCCCCGGGATCGGCGCGCTCGGGTTGGCCGGGGCGGTCGGATACGCCTACGCGTACGTCTTCTTCACCGGCACGGTCCTCTACGCGATCGTCGAGCGCACCCCCGACTGGGACACGCTCTCGGACCGGCTCGGCGCGTGGATCGGCGTGCACTCCGCGCTCATGGTCGTGGCCGGGATCGCGTTCGGCGTGGCGGTCGCGCGGGCCGGGGTGCTGCCCCGCTGGACCGGCGTCACCCTGATCGTCGGCATGCTGCTGATGGCCCTGACCCCGCTGATGCCCGCCGTGCTGCAGGTCGGCGCGGCGGGCGTACGGGACCTGGCTTTCGCTTCGATGGGGTGGGCGGTGCTGCGCTCAGGGCACCACGGTGACCGGCCAGCGGCCGCAGCGCACCAGCTTCGAGCCCAGTGAACCGGCGATGCGGTGCAGGGCCTGGGTCGAGCGGCCCACGATGACGGCGTCGGCGCGCACCTCGTGGGCCACGTCGATGATTTCCGCGTACGGCTCACCGGTGCGCACGAGCAGGCGGGCCTCGACCTCGATCTCGGGCAGCCGCTCGACGAACATGCTGCGCAGCTCCTTCTCCACCGCGTCCTGCGTGTCGATCACCGTGGCGACCGCCCCGCCGGTGTCGGCAAGGGGCAGAAGAGCGGACGGGTGCGTACGGACATAGAGCGCGACCAGCTTGCTGCCCTGGCGCCGGGCCAGGCCCGCGGCGTATGCGGCCGCCCGCAGCGAGGACGTGGAACCGTCGATGCCCACCAGGATCGTGCCCGGCCCGTCCTTCATGACCCACACGCCTTTACTGAACGCTTGGTGTTCAATTATCCGAAGTGTATCGTGACGGTAATCGTTCAGCAATGTTTCGGGGAGGGGCCCGGCACAGTGAGCACAGGACGACCCCGCGACCCCGAAGTCGACCGCCGCATCGCCCGGGCCGCCCTCGACCTGTTCGGCGACGCCGGCTGGGCCGGGTTCGCGATGGAGACCGTGGCGCGCCGGGCCGGGGTCGGCAAGGCCTCGCTCTATCTGCGCTGGAGCAGCAAGGAAGCGCTGCTCACGGACGCCCTCACGTCGAGCCTGCCGCACGTCAGCGACGTCGACACCGGCACCCTGCACGGCGACCTGGTCGAGCTGGCGACCCAGATCCTCGACGTCTACGCCGGGCCGTCGAGCCGGGCCGCGCTGCGCCTGCAGCTCGAGGCGGCCAAGATCCCGGGCATCGCCGAGCACTACGCGGCCACCCGCGAGGCCCAGATCCTGGCCGCCCGGGGCATCGTGCGACGCGGCATCGCCCGGGGTGAGCTGCCCGCCGCCACCTCGGTGACCCTGCTGCTCAACACGGTGATCGGCGGCGCCATGATGCACGCGCTGACCACGCCGCCCGAGAAACGACCGGCCCTGGCCGGCGACACCGGCACCCACGCCCGCCGCCTGGTCGACTTCCTGCTGACCACGGTGGCCGCATGATGCCCCTCGAGCAGGTGCGGCCCGGGCTGTGGTCGATCCCGGTGCCGATCCCGGACAATCCGCTGCGCTACACCCTCACGTACGCGTTCCAGGACGCCACCGGGGTTCTCGTCGTCGACCCGGGCTGGGACTCCCCCGAGGGCCGCGAGGTGCTGACGGCCGCGCTGCGCGACCTGGGCGAGGTCACCGGCATCGTGCTCACCCACGTGCACCCCGACCACCACGGCCTGAGCGGATGGCTGCGCGAGCAGACCGGCGCCTGGATCGGCATGCATCCGGCCGAGGCGGAGTGGCTGCCCGCCCGCCGCTGGCGCGACCAGCCGCCCGACTTCAGCGGCCGGTGGCTGCGGCGCCACGGCGCTCCGGAAGACCTGCGTCTCACGCCCGACCGCCTCGACGAGCTGTTCGCGATGGCCGAGCCCGACCGCACGTTCGACGACGGTGACCTGCTGCCGCTGACCGGCCGCGAGCTGCGGGCGGTCTGGACGCCGGGTCACACGCCGGGCCATCTCTGCCTGCACGACGCGTCGGCCGGGGTGCTGCTCACCGGCGACCACCTGCTGCCGCGGATCAGCCCCAACATCGCCGTGCACCCGGGCGACGAGGGCGACCCGCTCACCGACTATCTGGCCTCGCTCGACCGGACGGCGAAGTTCGCCGACGAGGAGGCCCTGCCCGCCCACGAATACCGGTTTCGCGGCATCGACACCCGCGCCGCCGATCTGCGCCGGCATCACGAGGAGCGCGGCCACGAGATCCTGCGGGTCGTGGCGGAACTGGGCGAGCCGACCGCGTGGGCGGTGGCGGCCCGGCTCACCTGGTCACGCGGCTGGGACGCCCTGCGCGGCCTGATGCGCCGGATGGCCCTGGCCGAGACCGTGGCCCACCTGCATCACCTGGCCGCGACCGGCTCGGTGCGCCGCACCGGCACCGAGCCCGAACGCTGGAGCCGCTGACCGCTACGGCTTGCGGCCGATGCCGCCGTACGAGTCGTGGTGGGGCGCGTCGGCGTCGGCCCGCCAGCGCGAGACGGTGACCACGCCCGGGTCGACCAGCTCGAGGCCGTCGAAGAAGCGGGCGATGCGCTCGGGGCTGCGCAGGTGGTAGGTGTGGCCGCCCTCGCTGGAGACCTTGGCCCCCTCGACGATCTTCTCGCTCGTGTCGGTGCCGTCGTAGAAGGCGAGATAGCTGCCGGAGGGCAGCAGGTCGACCAGCCGCTTGACGATCGCCAGCGCCTCGTCGTCGTCGCCGACGTGACCCAGGATGCCCATCAGCATCAGGGCGATCGGCTGGTCGAAGTCGAGCGTGCGGGCCGCTTCCCGGTGGATCGTGGCGGTGTCGCGCAGGTCGGCGTCGATGTAGTCGGTGGCGCCCTCGAGGCCGCTGCTGAGCAGGGCCCGGGCGTGCACCAGCACGAGCGGGTCGTTGTCGACATAGACGATGCGGGACGCCGGCGCGACCCGCTGGGCCACCTCGTGGGTGTTGTTGGCGGTGGGCAGGCCGGTGCCGATGTCGAGGAACTGGCGGATCCCGGCGTCGCCGGCCAGGTAGGTCACGACGCGGACCAGGAAGGCGCGGCAGGCCCGGGCGTTTTCGGCGATGGCCGGGAACACCTCGAGGACGCTGTCGCCCACCTCGCGGTCGACGGCGTAGTTGTCCTTGCCGCCCAGCCAGTAGTTCCAGACCCGGGCGCTGTGCGGCACGCTCGTGTCCAGCTGCGGGGCGTCGTTGTCGGCGGTCATGGCCAAGGCCCTCCCGGGTTGCGCGGCGAGGGGGCCAGGGTAGACCACCCGACCAACCACTGTGGACCCTTCAGAAACTTTTGGTCGCGGAGATCGCGGCGCTCCGGATCGCGGCCGGCAGGGCGCCCAGGGCGGCCTCGAACCGGGTCCGGAACGTCATGACGTGGGTGACCAGCGCGTCCTCCAGGGCCGCGGCGTCACCGTCGAGAAGGGCCTGATGAGCCCGGCGGAACTCGGGGAGCAGTTCCCGCACCGGTTCCAGCGGGGCCCCGACGGCGGCCAGCAGGCGCATGCTCTCGGCCACCAACCGCCAGTAGATCGGGGTGATGTACGGGTTGGCGCACATCAGCAGCAGCCGGTCGTGGAAGCCGGCGTCGAAGTCGAGGTCGTCCGCGCTCGCGCCCGACCCGGCCGCGTCGAGGAAGTCGCCCAGTTCCTTGACGTCGCCGGGCCGGGCGTTGGCCGCCACCGAGGCCGCCACCACCCGCTCCACGGCCAGGCGCAGGTCGAGCAGGGGGCCGCAGTTGCGCACGTCGACGTGGGTCACGTACGTGCCGCGGCGGCCTATGACCTCGACCAGCCCGTCGCCGGCCAGGGCCCGGATCGCCTCGCGCAGAGGTGTCCGGCCCACGGCCAGCGACTCCATCAGGTCGGCCTCGACCAGCGACGAGCCGGGGGCCAGCCGCCCGCGCAGGATGAGGTCGCGCAGCTTGCGGTAGGCACGGTCGGACTCGGTCTGCCCCAGGGGGTGCCCGGTCGGGAGCAAAGTTTTCTCCAGGGAGGACAGGTCAGGCGATGGTCTGCCCGGCGTCGAGGAACAGTGTGCTCCCCGTGGCAAGCCGGGACTCGTCGGTGGCCAGGAAAACCGCCGCGCCGACGACGTCCTCGGGCACGCCGATGATCTGCAGGGGGATCATCCCGAGCCGGTACTCGCGGAACGCCGGGTCGGCGATGTCGTGCCGGTTCAGGTCGGTCTCGATCAGGCCGGGCGCGATCGAGTTGGCCCGGATGCCGTGCGGCGCCAGCTCCAGGGCCAGCTGGCGGGTCAGAAGCCGTACGCCGCCCTTGGCGCTGCAGTAGTGGGCCAGGTTGATGCCGGCCAGCTGCTCACTGGCCGACGACATGTTGATGATCACGCCCGACCTGCGCGGGACCATCCGCTTGGCCGCCTCCTGGGCGCAGAGGAAGTACCCCTTCAGGTTGATCGACATGATCTCGTCCCACTCGTCCTCGGTGATCTCGAGGAACGGGGTCCGCTTGAGCACCGCGGCGTTGTTCACCAGCACGTCGATCCGGCCGAAACGCTCCTCGGCCGCGTCCATCAGGTTCCGGACGTCGGCCGACGAGGACGTGTCGCCTTGGACGGCGAGCGCCGACCCACCGGCGTCCTCGATCTGCTTGACGACGGCGGCCGCCGCGTCGGAGTCCGAGCGGTAGCCGACCACCACCGAGGCGCCCTCGGCCGCGTACCCGAGCGCGATGGCCTTGCCGATGGACCTCGAAGCGCCGGTGACGACGCAGACCTTGCCCGACAGTCTCATGCATTTCCCTTCACGACGTGAGCACCGGTGATCAGGCCGACGACCTCTTCGGGGGTCGTGTCGGCCGTGCGGAGGAGGGCCTGCTGCGACCCCTGGCGGAGCACCAGGATGTCGTCGGCGACGGCCCACACGTGTTCCATGTTGTGACTGATGACGAGCTGGCCGATGTTGCGTTCCCGCTTGATCGTGTTGAGGACCCGCAGCACCTCGCCGCTCTCCTCCACGCCGAGCGCGGCCGTCGGCTCGTCGAGAATCAGGACCCGGCGGGCCCAGTACGCGGCCCGGGCGATCGCCACGCACTGGCGTTGCCCGCCGCTCATCTTGGAGATCTCCTGGCCGTCGATGCCGGGGATCCGGATGTGCAGCTCGGACACCGATTCCTTGGCGACCCGGGCCATCTTGCGTTTGCGCACCACGGCGAACGGGCCCAGCCAGGACGGCGTGACCAGCTCGCGCCGCAGGAAGAAGTTGCCGGCCACGTCCAGGTTGGGCACCAGCGCCAGGTCCTGGAACACCGCTTCGATGCCGGCCCGGTGCGCGTCGCGCGGGTTCGAGAACGTGACCGGTTCGCCGTCCAGGCGCAGCCCGCCCGTGCTGGGCGCGAACATCCCGGTCAGGATCTTGACCAGCGTGGACTTGCCGGCGCCGTTGTCCCCCACGACCGCGAGCGTGCGGCCCGCGCTCAGGCTGAAGCTCACACCCTTGAGAGCCTTCGTTGCGCCGTACGTCTTGGTGACGTCGTCGACCTCAAGAATCGCTGTCATGGGCCATCCCCGCGGTGTCCTTGACGATCTCCCCGCCGCGGATGACCACGGGGAGGTTGGCGCCGTTCGCGAGCAGCTTCACGTCGTCCAGCGGTGAGCCCGCGACGAGCACGAGGTCGGCCCGCTTGCCGGCCTCGATCGTGCCGACGCTGTCCTGCAGCCGCATCAGCCGGGCGTTGTCCCGGGTCGCGCTGAGGATGGCCTTGGCCGCGCCCATCAACTCGGCCTTGAGCGCGATCTCGAGGCCACGGCCGGTCTGGTCGGGGCCGACCAGGTCGGAACCGGAGCCGATGCCGACGCCCTTGGCCGAGGCGATGCGCACCGCCCGCCGGCTGCCCTCGATGATCTGGTTGATGTCCGTCCGCTGGTCGGGTGTCAGCGCCGGGTCGGCCTCGATGATGCCGAGGATCTGCAGGGTCGGCACCAGCCACACGTCGCGGCGCAGCATCTCGTCCGCGATCTCGTCGTTGACCTGGCTGCCGTGCTCGATCGAGCGCACCCCGGCCGTGATCACCTGCATCAGCGCCGCCTCGGAGTGGCAGTGGGCCAGCACGTACGTGCCCCAGGCCTGTGCCACCTCGACCGCGGCCCGGATCTCGTCGAACTGGAACTGGGAGTGCGTCCAGTGGTCGGTCGGCGAGAGCACCCCGCCCGAGGTGAACATCTTGAGCTGCGTCGCGCCCTTGCGGAGCTGTTCCCGCGCGACCCGCCGCACCTCGTCGGCGCCGTTGACCACCTCGGGCCGGGCCACCAGCCCCGGGATGGAGGCGCCGCGGTGCACCGCCTCGTGGGCCTCGCGCAGGTCGCCGTGCCCGCCGATCTGCGAGATGACCGAGCCCGAGGGCAGGATCTTCGGGCCCCGGATCTGGCCGGCGTCGACCGCCCGGGCGAAGGCCGGGTCGAGCCCGCCCGCGTCGCGGACCGTGGTGAAGCCCTCGAGCAGGGTGTCCTCGATGACGTCCTTGACCCGCAGCACGTGCGAGATCCAGGAGCCGTCGCCGTGGTCGCCGGCCGGGCCGATGAGCGCCATGTGCACGTGGGCGTCGAGCAGGCCGGGCAGCAGGGTGTGCCCGGCGCCGTCGATGACGGTCGTGCCCGGTTCCACCGCGCGCCCCGCCGGGCGGAGGCCGACGATGCGGCCGGCCTCCACCTCGACGTCGACGTGCTCCTGGACGCTCTCGTCGGTGCAGGTCATCACCGACGTGTCGCGAACGATGAGCCGTGTCACTTCATGTACTCCTGGTTGCAGAAGGCCAGGTCGTTCTTGCTGGTGTCGTAGTGCGACGGGCCGATCTGAATGGCCTTCTCGCCGCTGCCGCCCTTCAGTGCGAGCGCGGCGGTCATGGCGTCGATGCCGTACTGGGCCAGCGGGTCGAGGGCCGCGAAGGGGATCTCGCCGCTCTTGACCGCGGCGATGCCGGCGTCGCCGCTGACCGACTCGGTGACGACCTTGACCTTGTCCTGCAGGTTGAGCTGCTTGACCACGCGGATGACGGCCAGGGCCATGTCGTCGTTGTGCGTGACGATCACGTTGACCTCGGGGTGGCTGGGCAGCAGGCTCTGCGCCAGCGACGCCGCCTTGGCCGCGTCCCAGGCCGCGTCCTGGCTCACCACGATCTCGCCCGAGGTGCCCATGCCCTCCTTGGTGCCGGCCATGATGTCCTCGGCCGTGCCCGAGCCGAGCGCGCCGGTCAGCTCCATCACCTTGGCATTGGGCACGTTGTCGGCGATCCACTTGCCGGTGGCGACGCCCGAGCCCTTGAAGTCGTAGTAGGCGCTGCCCAGCAGGTCGTCGGCGCTGACGTCGTCGCCGGGGTTGTTCCAGAACAGATAGATCGGGATGCCGGCCGCCTTGGCCGCACGCACCTCGGACTGCGCGGACTGCGGGAACGCCGACCACAGCATGATCATGTCGACGCCCTGGCTGATCGCGGACTGCACGTTGCGCAGCTCGTTCTCGACGTTGTAGGCGCTGCTGCTGTCGGCCCAGGTGTGCCCGCCGGCGGCGAGGACCTGCTTGACGCCGCTGAAGGCGCACTGGGACTGGGTGCCGGTGAGCACGCCGTTGATGAGGGCGACCTTGAGCTTCTCGCCGGAGGCGGACGCGGAACCGGCCGCCACGGGTTCGTCGGAGGAGCCGCCGCAGGCCGCGACGGTGAACATCAGGGCCGCCACCGCGGCCGCGGAAAGGAATTTCTTCATGAGGGGACTCCCGGATCAGGCGAGGGTGTTGACGAGTCGCAACTTTCCGGAGCGGACTTGATCGACGATCGCGGCGACCACCACGATCGCCCCGGTGACGACGTTGGTGACGGACCCGGACACGTTCATCAGCGCGAGCAGGCTGCCGATCGAGATCAGCAGCACGACGCCGATGAGGGTGCCCGCGACCGTGCCGCGGCCGCCGCTGAAGCTGGTGCCGCCGATGACCGCGGCCGCCAGCGCCTGGAGCTCGTAGCCCGTCCCGATGGTGGGCGAGCCGGTCCCGGCCCGGGCCATCAGCGTGATCCCGGCGATGCCCACCGTGACTCCCGCGATGACGTAGGCCAGAAGCTTGACCTGTTGCACCCGGATGCCGGCCAGGAACGAGGCGCGTTCGCTGCCGCCGAGTGCATAGACGTGCCGTCCGAACCGGGTGCACCGCAGCAGCAGGACGAACAGCAGCGCGACCACGATCAGGGTGATGACGACGTTGGGGACGGAGAAGGTGCTGCCCAGCCCGTACTCCTCCAGGTTGTTGCCGATGGAGAACGGGCGCCCGGACGAGACGAGCAGGGCCAGGCCCAGATAGGCGGTGCTGGCCCCGAGCGAGACGATGAACGGGGTCACCTTGAACACGGCCACGACCAGTCCCTGCAGGCCGGCCGCGACCACGCCGGTGAGCACCCCGGCGGCCAGGCAGAGCGCCACCGGGTCACCGGCCATGAGCATGGTGCCGGTGACCGCGGTGACCAGCGAGACCTCGGCCCCGATGGCGAAGTCGATGAGCCCGGCGATCAGCAGCAGGGACGTGCCGCAGGCGAGGATGCCCAGCACCGCGCACTGGATGAGGATCTCGCGCAGGTTGCGGGCGGTGCCGAAGAACGGGTTGACCACGCTCGCGATGATCAGGAACAGCGCGACGATCCACAGGGCGCCCGGAACGTGGCTCAGCGGCTTCCGGGCGACGTCCGGCACCCTCGCCGCCAGGCTGGTCATGCCTCGTAGCCGTAGATCGTGCGGGCCGCGGCCGGGGTGACGTAGCCGGCCGCCACGTCGCGGGCCACGGCGTCGGGGTCACGCTCGGCCGGGTCACCGTAGCCACCGCCGCCACCGGTCATCAGCCGTACGGTGTCGCCGCGGTTGAGCCTCGTCCGGTTGACCTTCATGATGCGGCGCTCGTCGTCGCGGCCCGGGTTGATGATCAGGTCGGGCGCGGCGCCGGCCGAGCCGCCCTCGATGCCCCAGGCCGGCGTCTGCGAGCGGTCCAGCCACAGGCTGAGGTCGCAGTCGTCGAGCAGCATCGTGTATTCGCGGACGACGCCGCAGCCGCCGCGGTATTTGCCGGCGCCGCCGGTGTCGGGCCGGAACGCGTACTCGTTGATGGTGGCCGGGAACTTGGTCTCGAACACCTCGATCGGCATGTCCTTGAACGCGCCGGACATCGCCCAGATCATGCCGTCGGCGCCGTCGTTGTGCGGCGCGCCGCCCCATCCCCCGACGTGCGGTTCATTTTCGATGAACCGGTTTCCCGTACGGGGATCCGTCCCGGAGAACTGGAGGATCATGCCGTCGCCGTAGTGGCCGGCCGCGGCCAGCTCGGGCATGACGGGCGACAGCGCCTTGACGATCAGGTCGACCAGCAGGCCCAGCGGCGTGAAGTAGAACTGGCACGGCGACGGTTCCTGCGCGCCCAGCACCGAACCGGGGCGCACCTTGACGTCGAGGGCCGCGAACGTGCCGCCGTTCACCGGCTGATCGGGGTTGACCAGGTATTTGAAGCCGAGCCGGCAGGCCGAGACGGTCTGCACGGCGCCGCAGTTCATCGGCCCGCGCACGGCGTCGTCGGAGCCGGTGACGTCGATGGTCATCGAGTCGCCGGCCACCTCGATGACGACCTCCACCCGTACGGGAACGCCTGAGATGCCATCGCTGTCGAGACAGCCCTCCGCCGTGTAGGTCCCATCCGGGATCTTCGCGATGCCCTCACGGTTCTGCGCCTCGGACTGGGCGAACATGACCTCGGCGGCGGTGTCGACCACCTCGCGCCCGTAGCGGTCGTAGAGCTCGACCAGCCCGCGGCGGCCCAGTTCGGCCACCACGAACTGGGCCCGCAGGTCACCGGTGCACGAGACCGGGAAGCGGGTGTTGCCGACGATCAGTTCGATGACGTCCGTACGCTCGGCGCCGCCCTGCACGATCTTCATCGGCTTGATCCGCAGGCCCTCCTGCTGGATCTCGGTCGAGTCCATGGCGACGCCCGGGTCCTTGCCGCCGATGTCGAGCCAGTGCGCCCGCGACGCCACGAACCCGGCCAGGTCGCCCTGGTAGAACAGCGGCGCATAGACGGTGACGTCGTGCGGGTGGGTGCCGGAGATGTACGAGTCGTTCATGATCCAGATGTCGCCGTCCTGCCACGCGTCGCGGCCGAACATCTCCTCGGTCACCTTCGTGCAGTGTTCGAGGTTGCCCAGGAACAGCGGGATGCCGGAGGACTGGCCGAGCACCCGGTGCCGGGCGTCGATGATCGCGACGGCCGAGTCCTTGCTCTCGTAGATGACCGGCGAGAAGGCCGACCGTACGAGGCCGTTGTTCATCTCCTCGGCGACGGCCAGGAAGGAGTTGCGGATGATCTCGTTGGTGATCGGATCGGAGACGGTCATCGGGCGGCGTCCTTCGTGAGGATCAGGGCGTGGAAACCGTCGACCGCCACCGCCCAGCCGGGCGGCACGATCGTCACGGAGGTCGGTTCGTCGATGATCAGCGGGCCGGTCAGGCGCTCGCCGACCTTGAGCTCGTCGCGGTCGACACGCGCGGTCTCGTGCTCCCGGCGGCCGAAGATGACCGTCTGGGTGGGCAGCTTCCGCTGAGGCGCTTCCTCGGCCTCGCTCGCCTCGACCGTGGGGAAGTCCACGTCGGCCAGCAGCGTGAGCCGGGCCGTGGTGACCTCGAGGGGCGCTCCCGGGCTGGCGTGGCCGTAACGGCGCCGGTATTCCTCGTGGAAGTCCGTTGCCAGATCTGTTTTCCCGAGCGCCATCGTGATCGTGTGCTCCTGGCCGGCATAGCGGGTGTCCAGCTGGCGGCGGAACTCGACGGCCCCCGCTTCGACGTTCTCGGTGCGCAGGGCCTCGCGGGCGTCGGCTTCGAGCGGCGCGAACGCCTCGTCCAGGTCGGCCGGGGTCAGGCCGTCGAGCTTGCGGAACCAGCTGCGGGTGAAGTCCTGCCGCAGCGGCGACTGCAACATGCCCCAGGCCGAGAACGCGCCCGGCAGGGCCGGCACGACCACCTCGGCGATCCCCAGGGCCTCGGCCAGCGCGGCCGCGTGCAGGGCGCCGGCGCCACCAAAGGCGACCAGCGAGAAGTCGCGGGGCTCGATGCCGCGCTCGACCGTGATGGCCCGGATCGCCTGCGCCATCTTGGCGTTGATGACATCCACGATGCCTTCGGCCAGGGCGTACGGGTCGAGGCCGAGCCGGCCCGCGAGCGCGGTCATGCTGCTCCTGGCGGCGTCGACGTCGAGGCGCATCTTGCCGCCGAGGAACGCGCCCGGGTCGATCCGGCCGAGCAACAGGTTGGCGTCGGTGACGGTGGGCTGGGTGCCGCCGCGGCCGTAACAGGCCGGGCCGGGCACGGCGCCGGCGCTCTCGGGGCCGACGCGCAGGCCACCCGCCTCGACGTAGGCGACCGAGCCGCCGCCGGCGCCGATCGTCTTGATGTCCACGACCGACATCAGGGCCGGGAAGCTCTCCATGTCGGCGTGCGGCAGGATCTCGGGTTTGCCGCCGACGATCAGGCTCATGTCGAAGCTGGTGCCACCCATGTCGACGCAGATCAGGTTGTCGCGGCCGGTGCGGGCGGCCAGCACCTCGCCGCCGGCGGCGCCGCCCACGGGGCCGGAGAAGAACGTCTGCAGCGGCTGGGTGCGGGCCTTGGCGATGCCGATGATGCCGCCGTTCGACTGCATCACGCGTACGGGGGCCGAGATGCCCTCGTCGGCGAGACCCTTCTCGAGGCGGGAGAGGTAATCCCGTACGGTCGGGCCGCTGTACGCGCTGAGCACGGCGGTGGAGGTGCGCTCGTACTCGCGCCACTCCCGCGCCGCCTCGTGCGACATCGTGATCGTGACGCCCGGGAGGGCCGCGCTCAGATAGTCGGCGGCGGCCTGCTCGTGGCGGCCGTCGAGGTAGGAGAAGAGAAAGGCGATCGCGACCGAGCGGATGCCCTCCTGCCGGATGTACGCGGCGGCGTACTCGAGGTCGGCCGGGTCGAGCGGCGCGACCTCCGCGCCCTGCCAGTCCAGCCGCCCACCGATCTCGATCTTGTCGGGCTTGGCCACCAGGGGCGCCGGCCGCACGTGGTGGATGTTGAAGATGTCGAGGCGGTGGCCGCGGGCGATGAAGTAGCTGTCGCCCACGCCGCGGGTGGCCAGCAGCGCGACCCGTTCGCCGCGGCGCTGCAGCAGAGCGTTGAGGCCGACCGTGGTGCCGTGCACGAACGACCGGACGGCGTCCGGGTCGCCGACGACCGCGTTCATCGCGTCGACCACACCCCGGACGAGGTCGTCCGGCGTGGTCGGTGACTTGCCGGTGCGGAACTGTCCGCTCGTTTCTTCGTAGACGACGACGTCGGTGAACGTTCCGCCGATGTCGACCGCGACCCGGAATTGCTCGGACATGAAACTCCTCCGTGCTGTCTTTGGGTGTGCGGAGTTTTGGGTGTGCGGGGTCGGACGGCCCTGGTCGGGTCGCTCAGATGAAGGGATGTGTCGCAGTTGTCGTTATGGAGCCGGCCGTCCGTCAGGGACCGCGCGTGGTGGGCCTGCAATGCGCGCTTCGCGCAATGCACGCTTCGTCAGGAGGCGAGTTCGGAGAGCTCCGCGCCTCGGCGGGTGGCGGCCATGACCGCCTCGAACAGTGCGTCACGCACGTTGTGACGCTCGATCTCCCGGAAGGCGCTGATCGTGGCGCCGCCACGACTCATGATCGCCTCGCGCAACTCGACCGGATGCGCTCCGGAATCGCGCAACAGCGTCGTTGCGCCCACCATCGTCTGCACGAGCAGCTCACGGGCGACCGGCTGCGCGACCCCCGCGTAGACGCCCGCCTGCGTCAGCACCTCGACGATGAAATACAGATAGGCCGCCCCGTGACCGGACAGAGCGCTCACCGCGTCCTGCTGGTCCTCGGGAAGCCGGACAACCCGACCGCCGGCGCGCAACAGCGCCTCGGCGGAGTCCATGTCGTTCCCGGTGGCGTGGCGGCCCGCCGAGATCACGCTCATCGCCTGGTCGACCATGAGCCCGGTGTTGGTCATGACCCGCACCACGCGCGGCCCACGCCGGTCGTCCTCCTCGGCGCGGAACTCCCCCGACGCGGGTTCGTCCTTCTCGCCGCGGCGCTTCTCCAGAACGGCGGTCGTGATGCCGGCCGCCAGGGAGACAACCAACTGGTTGGTTCGAACGGCGGCGAGCGCCGGGCCGATGTCCTGCGGTTTGGTCGCCAGCACCACGATCGACGCCCGGCGGGTGGCCTCGGCGTTGTCGAGCAGCACCTCACACGGCAACTCCTCGCGAAGCCGGGCCGCATGCTCCTCGCGGCGCACCGTGACGATCAGCTTGTCGGCCGGGTGACCGGCCCGGATCAGCGACTCGGCGAGAGCGCGCCCGACGGTTCCGGCGCCCAGGATCGCCACGCGCTCGGCGCCAGTCGATTCCACTGCGGACTCCGACTTCGCGCCGGGATCTGGAGTAACAGAGGGGTGCGAGGACGCGGCGGGAGCCGACGGCACGGCGGGCTGCGACGGCATGGCCGGGTGCGGCGTCACGGCAGGCTCCGGAGGATCGAGGGGGCGGTCATCAAACCGGGCAGGCGCGTGGTGAAACTGCCGATGTGGTCGCGCATGAGGAGTTCGGCGCGGTCGGCGTCCCGTACGGCGAAAGCCTCCAGAAGCTCCCGCAAACCGCCCAGCATGTCGTCGTGCGAGCCGGCCACGTCGCGGCGGCGGGCGATCGTCATCATGCCGTTGAGCTGGGCGATGTATTCGCGCATGCGCTCGTTGCCGCAATGTTCGGCGATCGCGCGGTGCAGCTCCTGATCGAGCGCCTCCAGCTCGCCGGGCTCCTCGATGCGGGCCAGGCGGGTGCGGAAGTCCTCGATCAGCTCCATCGGCATGTGCCCGGCGGCGACCCGCGCGGCGAAGCTCTCCAGGAGCCAGCGCAGCTGGTTGACCTCCAGGTAGTCCTGCACCGAGAGGGTCGCCACGCGCGCCCCGCGGCCGGGGATGTCGGTGACCAGCCGGTCGGCCGCGAGCCGGGCGATCGCCTCGCGCACCGGCGACCGTGAGGTGCCGAACTCCTGCGCGATCTCGAGCTGGTTGAGCACGGCGCCCTCGGCGTAACGACCGTCGAGAATCCGGTCGCGCAGCATGTTGTAACACCGCTGGGCCTCGCTCGAGTACTGGCCGCTCACTGGTGTCTCCCCTGCTCCTCGGCTTGTAGGAAGCACCGTACTCGCTGATATATTACGTGTCGACATCGTGTCGACAGAAAGTTTGTTAACGGGTCCCGGGGGTTCCAGCGGTGCCGAACAGCCTTGAAGTGAGTGCCATCGATTCCCACACGGCCGGCGAGCCGACCCGGGTGATCACCGGCGGCCTGCCCCCGCTGACGGGTGTGACCCTGGCCGAGAAACAGGCTTCCCTGTACGCATCGTGGCCCGACCTGATCGGCATGGTGGTGGGCGAACCACGTGGTCACGCGCCGTCCCACGCGACAGTCGTGCTGCCGCCCACGCGTCCCGACGCCGACCTGTCCCTGCTGATCCTCTCGGCGCTGGGCCCGCTCGAGATGTGCGGTCACGCCCTGATCGGCACGGTCACCACGCTGCTCGAGACCGGCCTTTACCAGTCACCGACCCTGCGGATCGAGACCCTGGCCGGCCTGATCACGGCGCACGCGACCGTCCACGACGGCGAGGTCACCCACGTACGTTTCCAGGGCGCTCCCTCGTACGTGGAACACGACAACCTGCCCGTCGACGTGCCCGGTTTCGGGGTGGTGCCGGTGTCGCTGGTCTACGGCGGCCTCTGGTACGCGGTGGTCGACGTGGCCGCGATCGGGATGACGATCCACCTCGACCACGTCAACGCCCTGGTCACGGCCGGTTCCCGCATCCGCGCGGCATTGCCCCGGCGGGTCCCGCAGACACTGTTCGTCGCCGACGGACTGGTCAACATGGCCACGTCGGACGAGCTGGGTTTCGACCGCTCCCCCTGCGGCACCGGCACCTGCGCCCGACTGGCCCTGATGCACGCGCGCGGCGAGCTGGCCCCCGGCGAGTCGCGCGAGTTCACCAGCATCACCGGAACCCGTTTCACCGGTCGCATAGCCTCCGCAACCGACGACCGGGTCCATCCCGAGATCTCCGGTTCGGCCTGGCTGACCGCCCGCACGACGCTGCTCTTCTCCCCCACCGACCCGCTGCGCGCCGGCTTCTTCGTCCCCGCCGTCGACCGCGCGAGCGTCCCTGGCACCGGGCGGTTAAGCGGCCCCGGGCCGGGCATGCGCTTGGCATGACTTCTCCATTCGCAGTGGTGACCGGCGCGTCCAGTGGTATCGGCTACGAGCTGGCCAAGCAGTTCGCGATGCACGGCTACGACCTGCTCATCTGCGCCGAGGACAACGGGATCGAAGAGGCCGCGGCCGACCTGCGCCGCGACGGGCGGACGCAGGTGACGGCCGTACGGGCGGACCTCGCGCACTTCGAGGGCGTGGAGCACCTGTACGCGGTGATCCTCGAGACCGGCCGGGACGTCGACGCCATCGCGCTCAACGCGGGCCGCGGCATCGGCGGCGACTTCACCCGGCAGACCGACCTGCGCGACGAACTCAACGTGATCGACGTCAACGTCACGTCGACCGTGCACCTGGCCAAGCGGGTGCTGCCCGGCATGGTCGCCCGCAACGCCGGCCAGGTGCTGTTCACCTCGTCGATCGCGTCGATGATGCCGGGCACCTACCAGGCCGTCTACAACGCCTCGAAGTCGTTCGTGCAGTCGTTCGCCGAGGCGCTGCGGGCCGAGCTGAAGGACACCGGCGTGACGGTCACGTCGCTGATGCCCGGCCCGACCGACACCAACTTCTTCCACCGCGCCGACATGGACGACACCAAGGTCGGCGCGAGTGAGAAGGACGACCCGGCCGTGGTCGCCAAGCAGGGCTTCGAGGCCATGCAGAAGGACAAGGAGAGGGTCGTCGCCGGTTCGGTGAAGACCAAGGTGCAGGGCGCCTTCTCCAAGGTGATGCCGGACAGCCTGAAGGGCGAGATGCACCGCCGCATGGCCGAGCCGGGCTCGGGCCGCGACGACAAGAGCGACCAGAACTAACCGACGATGAGGGCCTGCGGGGCCGCCTGTTTCATCCGGCCCCGCAGCCAGAGCAGCTGGATCGACGTCTCGGCGGCGCCGGCCGAGACGACCTCGGACAGCGCCTCGTCGCGCAACCCCTGCGCGGCCTGGCCCACGAGCGCCCAGGCGACGTCGCACTCGGCCGCCATCAGATAGAGGTCCTGCAGATCACGCAGCAGCGCCAGCCCGCCGCTGCGACTGCCGTGGAACAGCGTCGAGTGCAGCCGTTCCGGTTCGTCCGGCGCCTCCTCCGAGTAGCGCTCGGCGAACGGGTGCAGCGACGAGGCCCGCTCCCGGCAGATCCCGGCCTGCTGCGCGCTGATGCTCGCGATGTCCACCTCGTCCCGGTGCGCCTCGCCGACCTCCAGCAGCGCGCCGGCCAGCGCGTCCTGCGCCCGGTGGAGCAGACCCAGATAGTGCGCGAGGTGCATGGTCACGACCCCGCTTTCCGTACGCGTACCGCGGCCAGCTTGAACATCGGCTGTTTGGAGACCGGGTCCCAGGTCGTGCGGGTGAGCTCGTTGGCCGCCTGCTCCGCATAGTGGAAGGGCACGAAGACCGTTCCGGGCCGGATCCCGCACAGCCGGGCCGGCGCCTCGATCGCGCCGCGCGGCGACTCGATCCGCACCACGTCGCCGTCGGCGATCCGCAAGGCCCCGGCATCCGACTCGTGCAGCTCCACCCAGACCGAGGGGGCGTGACGGTCGAGCTCCGGCACCCGGCCGGTCTTGGTGCGGGTGTGGAACTGCCAGACCGTACGGCCGGTGACCAGCCGCATCGGGTACTCGGCACCCGGCACCTCGGGCGCCGGCCGGTAGTCGGTCGCGAGCAGGAACGCCCGTCCGTCACCGGAATGCTCGGAGGCGGGCCGCTCGGCGCCGGTGCTCAGCTCCTGCCCGTAGGTCTCGCAGTAGCCGGACCGGGTGTTGAAGACGCCGTCGGTGTAGAGGCGCTCGCCACCCCATTGCAGGCCGGAGCCGCCGCGCAGCTTGTCGTAGGTGATGCCGGTGTAATCGCAGGGCCGTCCGGCCGAGCAGCGCTGCCAGGCCGCGTACGCCGATTCCGCGTCGTGCCACGTCACGAGCGGCGCGCCGGCGTTGTCACGGAAGTCCATGCGGGCCGCGTAGTCGAGAAAGATGTCGAGGTCGGCGCGGGCCTCCCCCGGGGGTTCGACGGCCTTCTCGCTGAGGTGCACGGTCCGGTCGGCGTTGGTGAACGTGCCGGTCTTCTCGCCCCAGGTCGCGGCGGGCAGCACCACGTCGGCGAACTCGGTGGTCGCGGTGGGGAAGATGTCCTGCACCACCACGAACAGGTCGGGCCGGGACAGGATGCGCCGCACCCGGGCCAGGTCGGGCAGGGAGACGGCCGGGTTCGTGCCGCTGATCCAGAGCATCCTGATCGAGCCCTGTTCGGCGTAGCGCCAGATCTGCATGGCGTGGGTCGGCGGCGCCCAGTGCGGGATGGTGGCCATGTCCACGTTCCACAGTGCGGCCAGATCCCGTACGTGGGAAGGGTTGTCCCAGTTGCGGAAGCCGGGCAGGTCGCCGTCGGCGCCGGTCTCGCGGGTGTTCTCGGCCGTGGGCTGGCCGTTCATCTGCAACACACCGGCGCCGGGCCGGCCGATCATGCCGCGCAGCAGGTGCAGGTTGTTGACCGCGACCGCCGACGCGGTGGCCTGATGCGACTGGTAGAAGCCCTGCAGCACGGTCGACAGCAGCCGCTTCGCGCCGCCCAGCAACTCCGCGGCCCGTTCGATGCCGGCCGGCGGCAGGTCGCAGATCTCCGCCACCCGGGCGACCGGATAGGCGTCCACGACCCGTTCGAGATCGTCGATCCCCTGGGTGTGGGCGGTGATGTAGGAACGGTCCACCCAGCCCCGCCGCAGCAGGATGCGGAGCAGACCGTTCATGAGGGCCAGATTGGTGCCGGGCCGGATCGGCAGGTGCACGTCGGCCTCGCGGGCCACCGGGGTCTCGCGGGGATCGACCGCCAGCATCGCCGGTGGCGAGCTTCCACGCCGCCGGTCGAGCATCCGCATCCAGAGCACGGCCTGCGTCTCGGCGACGTTGTGCCCCCACAGCGCGATCGTGTCGCAGTGGTCGACGTCGGTGTACGAGCCGGGCTGACCGTCCGTACCGAAGCTGGCCTTGAGCGCCGCGGCCGAGGTGGCCGTGCACAGGCGGGTGTTGCCGTCCATGTGCGGGGTGCCGAGTCCGGCCTTCCCGATCACGGCCAGCGTGTAGTAGTCCTCCAGGAACAGCTGCCCGCTGGTGTAGAAGCCGATCTCGAGGGGTTTCAGCTCGGACGACCGCCGCACGATGCGGCTCATCGCGTCGTCCCAGCCCGTCTCGACCAGCTTTCCGTCGCGCCGGACGAGAGGGCGGGTCAACCGGTCGGGGCTTGCGTTGGCCTGCCAGCCGTGGACGTCCTTGGGGTCGAGGCGTCCCCGGTTCACGCGGTCGCTCTCCCGGCCGCGAACACCGACGATCCGATTTCCCCGTACGCCGATGTCGATCCCGTCTCCGTTGGAGTGCAACAAGGAGGCGGTCTGCACCCAGCGCTCCGGCTCCTCGACCGTGTGCCGGTCGACGCGCGCGGGCCAGGGCTGCCCCGGGGCGTACGGGGTGCGCACGCCCCAGGGATCGCTCGGGATCACGGTTTGAGGACCACCTTGATGCAGCCGTCCTCCTTGTTCTTGAAGATGTCGTAACCGTGCGGAGCCTCCTCCAGCGGGAGGCGGTGGGTCGTCAGGTCGTCGACGCCCAGTGGGTCGTCGTCGCCGGTGAGCAGGGGCAGGATGTCGTCGACCCAGTGCTTGACGTGGGCCTGGCCCATCCGCATCGTGATGCCCTTGTCGAACAGGTCCATCATCGGGAACGGGTCGGCCTCGCCGCCGTAGACGCCGATGATCGAGATGGTGCCGGAACGGCGTACGGAATCGAAGGCCGTCCGCAGCGCCCCCATCCGGTCGACGCCGAACTTCTCGGTCGCCTTGCGGGCCAGGGGGTCGGGGAGCATGCCGGCCGCCTTCATCGCCGCCGACTGGAACGGGGTGCCGTGCGCCTCCATGCCGACGGCCTCGATCACCGAGTCGGCGCCGCGTCCATCGGTCATGTCCCGTACGGCGTCACCGATGTCCTCGATCTTGTCGAAGTTCAGCACCTCGATGCCGTGGCGCTCGGCCATGGCGATGCGCTCGGGCACGTTGTCCACGGCGATCACCCGGTCGGCGCCGAGGTGCCGCGCGATCCGGGCCGACATCTGGCCGATCGGGCCGAGCCCGGTGACCAGAACCGTTCCGCCGGGCTCGATGTCGGCCCACTTCGCCGCCTGCCACGAGGTGGTCAGCACGTCGGAGAGGAACAGGTAGCGCTCGTCGGGGTGGCCGTCCGGCACCTTGATCGGCCCGAACTGCGCCTGCGGCACCCGCAGGTATTCGGCCTGACCGCCGGGCACCTGACCGTAGAGCTTGGTGTAACCGAACAGCGAGGCGCCCTTGTTCTGCGACTTCACCTGCGTGGTCTCGCACTGCGCGTAGTAGCCCTTGCGGCAGAACCAGCAGTGCCCGCACGAGATGTTGAACGGGATCACCACGCGGTCGCCGGGTTTGATGTGCGTGACGTCGGCGCCGACCTCCTCGACGATGCCCATCGGCTCGTGGCCGAGGATGTCGCCGGCGTCGATGTACATGCCCAGCACGTCGTACAGGTGCAGGTCGGAGCCGCAGATCGCGGTCGACGTCATCCGCACGATCGCGTCGGTCGGCTCCTGGATGACCGGGTCGGGGACGGTCTCGACCGAGACCTTGCCGGTGCCCTGCCAGGTGAGTGCCCGCATGAGTTCGCTGCCTCCTAGGAGTTCGTCAGAGTCGTGCGTTTCGCCTCGGCCAGGTCGGCCAGCCGGGCCAGAGCCTCGGTGTTGCGGCCGTGCAGGACGAGGTCGTTGATCTTGTTGCGCAGCCCGAGCAGCGGTCCGGCCCGGAAGTCCTCCTCGATGACCACCCGGGTGCTCGCGGTGCCGACCGGTTCGAGCCGGATGTGCACCTCGGCCTCGCCGAGCGGCCACAGCCCGGCCCGCAGGTGCAGCTCGCGGTCCGGGGTCACCGCGACGACCGTCGAGGTGTCCTTCAACGAGAGCGGCCAGGGGCCGGCCTTGTGGTGCAGCTGGGATCCGGGGGCCGGCCAGGCCGCGTCCACGTCGCGGATGTGGGCCGTGCCGACCACCCAGTCGCTGTAGGTCCAGCCGTCGGCCAGCACGGCGAACACCTGCTGCGGGGTCGCTTCGATGATGCGTTCGGTCCTTGCCACAACGGCCGGATACCCGGGGACCGGCAGGGTATGCAGACGGTCCATGAGCTCACGCGTAGTTGTGGTGACCGGGGCGTCCAGCGGCATCGGCCGCGCGGCGGCGCGGGCGTTCGCGGCCCGGGGCGACCGGCTGGTGCTGGCCGCCCGCAGCGAGGACGGTCTGCGGCAGACCGACGGCGACGCCCTGATCGTCCCGGCCGACGTCACCCGCCGGGACGATCTCGAGCGGGTCCGGCGCGCGGCGGTCGAGCGGTTCGGCCGGATCGACGTCTGGGTCGACACGGCCGCGGTCATGGCGTACGGGAAATTCGAGGATGTGCCGGCCGAGGTGTTCGACCGCGTGGTCACCACCGATCTGCTCGGCCCGGCGAACGTCGCCCGTACGGCGTTACGGCAGTTCCGCGACCAGGGCCACGGCACGCTCATCCTGGTCGGGTCGCTGCTCGCGCACGTCGCCGTGCCGTACATGTCGTCCTACATCACCTCGAAGTGGGGCGCCCGCGGGCTGGCTCGCGTTCTGCGCCAGGAGACCCGCGACAACAAGCACATCCACGTCTGCTCGGTGGCGCCGGGCAGCGTCGACACGCCGATCTACACCAGCGCCGCCAACTACGCCGGATTTGTCGGCCGCCCGCCGCCTCCGGTCGACACCGCCGACCGGGTCGCGGCCCGCATCGTCCGCCAGGCCGACCGGCCCAAGCCCGAGGTGTCGGTGGGCGCCACGAACCGGCTGATCGAGTTCGGTTTCCACGCGCTGCCCGCCCTCTATGACGCGCTGGTCACGCCGCTGATGCGCCACGGTGGCCTGTCCCGCCAGGAGATCGCCCACCACGACGGCAACGTCTTCGCGCCGAAGCCGCGGGTGGAGGGCGGCCCGGGCCGCTGGGGCCGGGCCCGGATCGGCGTCGCGGCCGTTGCGGTGACTCTGGTCGGAGGCGCCGCCGCGAACCGTTTGCTTAGCCGCAAGAATCCCGGGTAACCGCCAGCCCGTGCTGATGGTCGACCCCCTGCCCGGTACGGGCGCCACCGCCGAACGATTCCGCAAACTGGCCGAGATGGGCCGCGAGGACCCGGTCGCCGCCCGCCTGGGCGAGGGCCACGCCGACGCGGCCGCCATCCGGGCCGAACTGGGCGACGGCCCGCTCGCTGACGACGAACGCTGGGGCGTGTGGGCCGCGGTCCCCAAGTCGCTGCGGGCCACGAGAACGGACGACGGCTGGCGGGTCGACGGCGAGCGGCCGTGGTGCTCCGGCGCCGCCTGGTGCACGCACGCGCTGGTCACGGCCGAGGCCGACGACGGGATCCGGCTGTTCGCGGTCGTCAACGAGCCACCTGCGGCCGTTCCGCTCGACGGCACCTGGCCCGCGGTCGGGATGGCCGCCAGCGACAGCCGCACGATCCGTTTCACCGACGCGCCCGCCCGTCCGGTCGGGGTTCCCGGCGCGTACGTGAACCGGCCCGGCTTCTGGCACGGCGGGATGGGCGTGGCGGCGTGCTGGTACGGCGGTGCGCTGGGCATCGCCGACCTGCTGCACGAGAAGGCGGCCGGCCCGCACGCGCTGGCCCACCTGGGCGCGGTCGACGTGGCCCTCGGGGCGGCGCGGGCGGTGCTGGCCGAGGCCGCCGCGACGATCGACGCCGAGCCCACCGTCATCCAGCATCGGCTGGCGCTGCGCGTACGGGCGACGGTCGAGGCCGCCGCCACCGAGGTGATCGACCGGGTGGGCCGCGCGCTCGGGGCCGGGCCGCTCAGCCGCGACGAACGGCACGCCCGCCGCGTCGCCGACCTCACCGTCTATCTGCGACAGAGCCACGCCGAAGCCGACCTCGAACAGCTGGGCCGCCTGGTGCAGGAGTCGAAGTCGCCATGGTGAGGAAAGCCGCGGCTCCGATCGACCGCACAGGCCGCTCAGCAGAGATCGCCGTGGTGAAGGCTCCGGCCGACCGCTCAGGGGAGATCGCCGTGGTGAAGAGGATCGTTTCCGGGGAGGGACGACTGTGGTGAAGCCGATTGTCATCGCCGAGGGGACGCCCGAGGAGCGCTGGCGGGAGTGGCCGGAGCCCGCCCGCTGGCCGGAACTGCCGCTCACCGACGCCGGCACCCCGCTGATCGTCGCCCCGCACCCCGACGACGAGATCCTGGGCGTGGCCGGCCTGATGGCCACCCTGGGCCGGGCCGAACTGGTCGCCGTGACCGACGGCGAGGCCTCGCACCCCGGCTCGACCGTGCACTCGCAGACCGACCTGGCCCGGATCCGCCGCGCCGAGACCGACGAGGCCCTGCGCCGCCTGGGCCTCGGCGACGACACCGTCATTCATCGGCCCGGCCAGCCCGACGGCAAGATCGATGAGGAGCCGCTGGTCGAGCTGCTGACCGGCCTGCTGTCGCCCGGGCGGTGGTGCCTGGCCACGTGGCGCGAGGACGGCCACCCCGATCATGAGGCGGTCGGACGGGCCGCCGCCCGGGCCTGCGCGGCCACCGGCGCGGTGCTGCTGGAATACCCGATCTGGACCTGGCACTGGTCCACTCCCGGTGACACGCGCGTGCCCTGGGACCGGGCGTGGCGCGTCCCTCTCGGGCAAAACGCCCGGAAGGCCAAGCGGGCCGCGATCGAGGCCTTCCCGAGCCAGATCGCGCCCCTCGGCCCCGCCCCGGCCGACGCCGCCATCCTGCCCGCGCACGTCCTGGCCCGGTTCGACCGCCCGTACGAGGTCGTCTTCCGCCCCGCAGTCGACGGCGGCCCGGCCGCGGTTCGGAACAAGACCGACGGCCCGGCCCAGGTTCGGAACGGGACCGCTCGATGAGCACGCCGACCAGCTATTTCGAGCAGATGTACGCCCGCAGCAGCGACCCGTGGAGCTTCGCCACCCGCTGGTACGACGCGCGCAAGCACGCCCTCACCGTGGATTCGCTGCCGCGCCGCCGCTACCGGTCGGCATTCGAACCTGGCTGCTCGACCGGCATGCTGACCGCCCGTCTGGCCGAGCGCTGCGACCACCTGCTGGCCGTCGACGCCGTCCCGGCCGCCGTCGAGCAGGTCCCGGCCCGCGACAACGTCATCGCCCGCACCGCTCGCATCCCGCACGAGTGGCCGGACGGGACGTTCGACCTGGTCGTGCTCTCCGAGATCGGCTACTACTTCGACGACCACGACCTGGCCACGCTCATCGAGCGCACGGTCACGTCGCTGGAGCCCGGCGGCGACCTGGTCGCCGTGCACTGGCGGCACCCGGTCGACGAGCACGCCCGCCTCGGCGACGACGTGCACGAGCTGCTCGGGGCGGTGCCAGGGCTGGCCCGGCAGGCCCGCCACGAGGAGGCCGACTTCCTCCTCGAGGTCTTCACCCGGGTCCCGCCCGCCCCGCGTTCCGTGGCACAGACCGAGGGCCTGGCGTGACCGGACGCCGCGGCACGGTCAAGGGCCCGGCGTGACACGGTCCCGCGGCACGGGGCGCGGGTCGGGCGTGACGAACGACGGGTCCCACGGCACGGTGGTCATCTCGCGGCGCAGGATCCAGCGGGCCAGGGTCTCGACCAGCCACGGCCCGCGCACCTGCTCGCGTTCGTAGCCGAGCAGCCGCCCCCACGGCCCCCGCACGACGACGGCCTCGGTCAGCTCGTCCTCGAACGCCACGTCGACGATCCGGCCCAGGTAGCGGCCGTCCTCGTCGTGGATGCGGCGGCCCAGGAAGTCGCTAGCCCTCGGCACGGTCGGCTCCCGGGATGCGCCCGATCAGGTGCTGGTCGAGCCACGCCTCCAGCGCCGGGGGCGTGAGCAGTGCGCGCTTGATCGACAGGTGCACCGCCGAGTCGACCAGAGCCACCAGCCCGTACGGGATCCGGCGCGGTTCCGCCCCACCGGTGGTCGCCGTGATCCACCGGCCGAGCACACCCCCGAACCGGCCACCGAGCGCGCTCTGCCCGGTCAGCAACGCCGTGACGTGCCGGGCGTCGTCCGAGAGCTCCACGTCGTCGACCTTGCCGACCGGCACCCCGTCCCGGTCGACGATCTGACGGTCGAGCAGATCGAACCCGATCAGCAGCCGCATCCAACCCTCCCGAAGCCCTCCCGAAGCCCAACCGAAGCCCGAAGCCGATGGGAACGGCGCATCTCACCCTCCCATGCCGGTCAGGATCATGATCGGTACGGCCGCGACGGCCGCGGCCAGGATGACGAACAGGTAGATCACCCCGAGCGTGTTGGCGAGCCGGCCGTTGACCCGGTCGCCGAGATAGCCCCGGTCGTTCGCGATCACCAGGATCGGCAGGTAGGTCAGCGGCAGCACGATCGCACTGAAGATCAGCATGTACTCGGTGAGCTGCACCGGGTCGATTGTCGTCAGCAGGGCCGCCACCGCCAGCAGGATGCTGACCAGCACCACGGTGTGGAACCGGGCCGCCTGCTTGGGGCGCAGATATTTCCCCCACGACCAGCCGAAGTACTGCGCCACCGTGTATCCGGCGGACAGGCTGGTCTCCATCGCCGCGCCGAACGTCGCCGCGAACACGCCCAGGATCACCAGCCCGAGCCCGATCTGACCGAACGCGAGCCCGGCCGGAAGCACCGCCTGCCCGAGCGTGTCGACCCGCATGCCGAGCGGCTCGTAGACGGCGGCCGAGGTCGCGAGGAAGCCGAACGCGAGCAGTCCGCCGAGCGGGAACCCGAGGAACACGTTGACCCGCGAGAGCGTCAGGTCCCGCGGCGTCCACCGCTCCTCGACGCCGCCCGAGGTGAAGAAGAAGACCTCGTACGGGGTCATGGCCGAAGCGAACAGGGCGATCGCCACGAAGAAGTAGGTCGGCCAGTTCTCCCCCGGCGGCGGGACGATCTTCGTCATCTCGGAGAAGTCGGGCTGCAGCTTGAACGCGGCGATCAGCAGCACGACCAGTGACAGCCCGGCCAGCCCGAAGATCCGTTCGAGCGTCGAGAACTTGACCCGCCACAGCGCCAGCCACAGCACCAGTGCGACCGCGGGCACCCACAGCAGATAGGGCGCGCCGCTGAGCAGCTGCAACGCGAGGGCCACGCCACCGATCTCGGCCGCGAGGGTCAGGAGCGTGATCGCGTACGCCCCCAGGAGGTTGACGAGCGCGATGCGGGGCCCCAGACGCTCGCGGATCAGGTCGTACACGGGCCGCTTCGACACCGCCGTGACCCGGCCCGCCATCTCGGCGTACACGCAGATGCCGACGATCCCGACCAGCAGCACCCAGGTGTGCGAGAGCCCGAACCGCGCGCCCGCCTCCGACGTCGAGACGATGTCACCGATGTCGACGAATCCGCCGATCGCGGTGAGGATGCCCAGCGTGACGGCGAGGAGCCGCTTCACGTGTGCTGCTCCACGAAGCGTTCCAGCGCGTCCGACACGTCGTCGCCGGCGTGCGGCTCGTCCGGGATCCGCGCGAGCACCGCGTCAGCCTGTTGCAGCAGCGGCGCCAGCTCGTCGTGCATCCGCTCGCACCGCTCGTCGGGCGGTTCCACCCCGGTGAACTTCTTCGCCCCACCCGCGAGCGCTTTGCGGGCGTCGTCGAAGGAGCTTTCCGCGTACGGGCCCATGACCTGGCCTTTCAGCTCGGCCTCGGCGACCAGGCCGGCGGTGGTCAGCGCGTCATGGGCGGTCTCGGCCGAACTCACGGCGGCGACCCGGTAGTCGTGGAAGTCGACCGGCTTGGTGATCAGATAGCCGGCGCCGCCCCACGCGAGCGCGACCACCGACAACGTCGTCGCGCCCCACCACTTGGCCCTCACGGGCGCTGCATACCCCGCGTACGGGCGCTTGAATCACCGCCTGTGCGCGGCCGCACTGTCACTCACCGCGTTGCTGGGCCGTCCGGCCGTTCACAGAATGTGCAGGGCCGGACGTCACTCAGCGCGTTTTCACAGACCGTGCACGGCCAGCACCTCACTCAGCGCGTTCCGCGGGACGCCGCGGCCGTCGGGGCGGGGCCAGTGCACACTGACCTCGTCGAAGCCCAGCGCGGCCAGGCGTCCCACGGTGTCGGCGTAGCGGTCCTTGCTCTCGAACGGCCAGTACGTCTCGAGGGCGACATTCACGATGCGGCGGATCCGGCGGCCGTCGAGGGCCTTGTCCAGCTGCGCCGACTGCTTCTCGAGGGCGGCGAACCACTCGTCCGGGGCGACCGCCGGGCCGTACGGGCCGTAGGTGACCCACGCCTGCCCGTGCTGGGCCACCAGCGCGAGCGAGCGCGGGCCGGTTCCGGCGACGGTGAACGGCACCCGCGGGGTCTGGACGCAACCCGGCAGCTGGTGGGCATCGATCGCGCTGTAGCGCTCGCCGCGCGTGGTGACGACCGGCTCGGTGAGCAGCGTGTCGAGCAGGCCGAGCCACTCGGCGAAACGGTCCATCCGCTGCCGTGGGGTCAGCGGCGGGTCGCCCAGCACGAGCGCGTCCAGGCTCTCGGTGCCGGCGCCCAGGCCGACCTCGAGGCGGCCCCCGCTGAGCTGGTCGAGGGTCATCAGCTCCTTGGCGAACGGAACCGGGTGCCGGTAGTTCGGCGTGGCGACCTGCACCCCCAGCCGCACCCGCTCGGTGGCGCCGGCCGCGGCGGCGATCAGTGGCACGCAGCCGTACCAGGGGTTGTCGCGGAGCAGCGGCCAGGTGAGGTGGTCGTACGTCCAGACCGTGCACACCCCGGCCTGCTCGGCCTCGACCACCTCGGCCAGGAAGGCGCTGGTGGGGTGGCGGTCCGGCAGGACGAGCGCGGAGAGTCCGGTCATGACAGCGACTCCACGACGGCGGCGGCGATCACAAGGTCCTCCCAGCCCATCCCCACGGTCTTGATCAGCCTGGGCCGGGCGGGGGTGACACCCCGGACCAGTTCGGAGAACGTATACAGCTCACCGGCGGCGACACCGGCCTGGATCAGGTCGCCGGCCTCACGCAGCGCCGACACCCGCGATTCGACCAGGGCCCCACACCGCCGTACGGTCTCGGCGTCGACCTCGCGGGCGTCCGGTTCATGCGACCCGACCGCCACCACCACGGCGTCGTCGCGCAGCAGTTTCCCGTCGAAGAGCGGCCCGCGCGCGGTCGTGCAGCAGGCCACGATGTCCGCCCCGGCGACCGCTTCCGGCCCGGCCGCCTCCACAACCAGCCCATCGCCCGCCACGCCCGCGTGCGAAACGTGACCCGCGGCGGACACGCTCGGCTCCCCGCCCGCGGACGATGTGGCGCCGAGCCGGCTCGAACTGTCGAACCCCGACTCGCCGCTTACCTCCGCTCCCCCTCTCCAAACATTTCCGAAATTCCGGATAAGGGCGTCGACCTTGGCGGGGTCGCGGCCGACGACGCGGACGGAGTCGATCGGGCGTACGGCGCGGATGGCCTCGATGTGGCCCAGCGCCTGCGGACCGGCGCCGAAGACGACCAGCTTGCGCGCATCGGGCGGGGCGACCAGGTCGACGCCGAGGGCGGACACGGCCGGGGTGCGCAGCGACGTCAGCGCGGCACCGTCGAGAATGGCCCGCGGCGCCAGCGTGGGCGCGTCGAACAGCACGTAGACACCGTGGATGCGGGGCAGGCCGCGGACCGGGTTGCCGGGCGCGATGCCGACCAGCTTGACGCCGGCGACCTTCGCGTCACCCGAGGGCATCACCAGCATCTCGCCGCCGCCCAGGGGCACGGCCACGCGGGCCGGTTCGGCTTCGGGGTCGAGTCCCTCGGCGAGCGCGGCCCGCAGGGCGGCCACCGCCCGCGGAAAGCCCAGCTCCGCTATCTGGTCCGCCTCGATCACGAGCTGTACCATGTCACATACCACCGAGGGAGGCAACCGCCATGACGTCACCGCTCATCGGCCCGTTACGCACGGCCGGCAGCTTCCGGCAGCACGTGGAGGACGCGGTGGCGTCCGCCATTGTCTCCGGCGAGTTCGCCCCGGGCACGATGCTGACGGCCCCGACGCTGGCGGCCCGGTTCGACGTCTCGGCCACGCCCGTACGGGAGGCTCTGCTCAACCTCGAGAAGCGCGGCTTCGTCGAGATCGCGCGCAACAAGGGTTTCCGGGTCACCGAGGTCAGCCAGCAGGACCTGGCCGAGATCGTGCAGATCCGCCAGTGGCTCGAGGCCCCGCCGATGCGGCTGCTGGCCGGCCGTCTCGACGCCGATCGGCTGAGCCGGTTGCGGGCCGAGGCCGAGGCCATCGTGACCAGCGCCGACGCCTCCGACCTGCCGACCTATCTGGCCGCCGACACCACGTTCCACCTGCACCTGCTCAGTCTGACCGGCAACGACCGCCTGGTGACCCTGGTCGGTGATCTGCGTCAGCAGACCCGCCTGGTCGGCCTGGCCACCATGCTCGGCTCCCCCGAGCTGGCCGAGTCCTCGGCCGAGCACCTGACGCTGCTCGACCTGCTCGAAGCCGGCGACGGCGCGGGCGCCGAAGACCTGATGCGCCGCCACCTGGGCCACGTCACCGGCTGGTGGAGCGGACGCGCCGAGCGGTAACCCCCGCCGGCCCCGCCCATCACCACCTCCAACAAACCTGAACACGAGCGGACGGGCCGGACCATGCGAGTGATCGTCGTAGGCGCGGGAATTGTCGGCGCCGCCGTGGCGCGGGAGCTCGCGCGGGCCGGGGCCGAGGTGATCGTGCTCGACCGTTCGGCCTCGGCCGGGGGAACGTCGGCCGCCGGTGAGGGCAACCTGCTGGTCTCCGACAAGGGACCGGGCGCCGAGCTCGACCTGGCGCTGCGGTCGCTCGCCCTGTGGCAGGGGCTGCTGCCCGAGATCGCGGAAAGCTTCCCGTCGATCGAGTACGAGGCCAAGGGAGGTCTCGTGGTGGCCACCACCGAGGCCGGGGCGGCCGCCCTGCGCGCGTTCGCGGCCACCCAGCGTACGGCCGGGGTGGAATCGTCCGAAGTGAACGGCCTCGACCACGAACCCGACCTCAACCCGGAGCACACCGCGGCCGTCCTCTATCCGCAGGACGCCCAGGTGCAGCCGGCGATCGCGACCGAGGCGCTGCTGGCCGACGCCCGCCGGCACGGCGCCACGGTCCGGCAGGGTGTCGAAGCGCTCGGCCCGCTGCGCAGCGGAGACCGGCTCACCGGCGTGATCACCTCCGCGGGCCCGCTGGCCGCCGATCACGTCGTGGTGGCGGCCGGTCCCTGGTCGGGCGAGGTCTCGGAACGGCTCGGCGTGACGCTGCCGGTGCGACCACGCCGGGGCACGATCCTGGTGACCACCCGGATGCGGCCGCGGATCCGGCACAAGGTCTACGACGCCGACTACGTGGGTGCGGTCGGTTCCAACGACGCGTCGCTGCAGACGTCCAGCGTGGTCGAGTCGACGGCGGCCGGGACCGTGCTGATCGGCTCGTCCCGGGAACGGCGCGGCTTCGACGAGAGCATCGAGGCGCGGGTGCTGTCCGCGGTGGCCGCCAAGGCGCTGGTGCTGTTCCCGTTCCTGAGCGGGGTCGCGGTCATGCGGGCGTACGGGGGATTCCGCCCCTTCGTCCCCGACCATCTGCCGGTGATCGGTCCCGACCCGCGGCTGACCGGCCTGTGGCACGCGACCGGTCACGAAGGCGCCGGCATCGTGCTGTCGACCGCGACCGGCGAACTGCTGACCGACCTGATGGTGGGCCGGCCGCCGACGCTGGACCCGGCCGCCTTCGCCGTGGACCGCCCGACCCTGCTCCCCCACCTCCAGCCGGCCTGACTCACACCAGCGGGCCGTGCGTCGTCTCCCACGGGATCGCGGCCACGCGTGTATCGCCTTTCGCCAGTGCTGTGTGACATACTACTGACGTGACGACGACCGGACCGGCCCGCCTGGGACCCGATGCAGACCCGGTTCGACCTGGGCCGACGTCCCCGATCACGCTGATCGTCGACGGGGAGCCGGTGCGCGGCGTCGAAGGCCAGACGGTCGCCGGCGTGCTGCTCGGCGCGGGCCGGCTCACCTGGCGAACCACCCGCCACGGCCGTCCGCGTGGCGTCTTCTGCGGCATCGGCGTCTGCCACGACTGCCTCGTCACCGTGAACGACCTGGCCGACGTGCGGGCTTGTCAGCGCCGAGCCGTCGACGGCGACACGATCACGACGGGAGAGCCGCAGTGACATCCGGAACGCCGAGCACCAGCTCTCCGGTCGCCACATCACTCCGAGCGAGCGCCCGATGAGCGTCGAAACTCCCGATGTGCTGGTAGTCGGGGCAGGCCCGGCGGGACTGGCCGCGGCCGACGCTGCCCGGCGCGCCGGAGCCCAGGTCGTGCTCCTGGACGCGGCCGGCGATGCGGGCGGGCAATACTGGCGGCACCTCCCGGCCGAACGGCCCGCCGCCGACGAGCGCGTCCTGCACCACGGCTGGGACAAATTCACGGCGTTGCGCGGCCAGGAGCTGCTGACCGACGCGCAGGTCTGGCTGGCCGAACGGCACGACGACCGGCCGCCCACCCTCCACGTGCTGGTCGGGCCGGCCGACGGCAACGAGCGCACCCCGCGGACCTTCGCGCCGAAAGCTCTGGTGCTCGCGACCGGGGCGTACGAGCGGACTCTGCCCTTCCCCGGCTGGGATCTGCCGGGTGTGTTCACCGCGGGGGCGGCCCAGGCGCTGGCCAAGGCCGAGCGGATCGCCGTCGGGCGGCGCGTGCTGGTGGCCGGGGCGGGGCCGTTCCTGCTTCCGGTGGCGTCGAGCCTCCTGCGTACGGGAGCCGGGGTCGTCGGGGTGTTCGAGGCGAACGGCTGGTCACGGCTGCGGAAGGCGTGGACCGCGCGGCCGGCCGAGCTTCTGTCCACCCGGCACAAGGCGGGTGAGCTGGCCGGATACGTACGGGATCTGGCGCGCAACCGGATCCCCTACCGCACCGGCACCGCGGTGATCGCCGCCCACGGCACCGACCGCGTGACCGCGGTGACCGTGGCCCGGCTCGACCCGGAGTGGGCGCCCGTCCCCGGCACCGAACGCCGGCTCGACGTCGACGCGGTCTGTGTCAGCCACGGCTTTGTGCCCCGCACCGAGCTCGCGGTCTCGGCCGGGTGCGGGCTCGACGCGTACGGGGCGGTCGTCACCGACGAGAACGGCCGCACCAGCGTCCCCGGCGTCTATGCGGCGGGCGAGATCACCGGCATCGGGGGCGCCGACCTGGCCCTGGCCGAGGGCGTCATCGCCGGCCTGGCCGCAGCGAACGCCGCCACAACAAGCGCCGCCAGCACAAGCGCCGCCGGCACAGCGAACGTCGGCGTCACGGAGGAACAGCGCCGCGCGCGGCGGGACAACCAGCGCTTCGCCGACCGGCTCGAACGGGCCCACGGCATCCGCCCGGGCTGGGCCGGCTGGCTGGGCGACGACACAGTCGTCTGCCGCTGCGAGGAGGTGACCGCCGGCGATCTGAAAGCCGGCGCCGCCGCCACCGGGTCGCGCGGCCTGCGCTCCCTCAAACTCAGCACCCGCGCCGGCCTGGGCGTCTGCCAGGGCCGGGTCTGCGGGCGCACCGTCGAAGAGCTTCTGCACCGCCACACCGGCGGCCTGCTCGACCCCGGCCGCACCGCGAGCCGCCCGCTGGCGGCGTTCGTGCGGATGGGCGAGCTGGCCGCGGCCAACCACCCCGAGGAGTCCGCATGACCACCACCCCCGACCTGCGCGGCGTCGTCGTCGCCACCGCGCTGCCCTACAAGGAGGACCCGTCCGCGCCGGCCGGGCTCGCCGTCGACTTCGACAAGTACGCCGAGCACTGCGACTGGCTGATCAGCAACGGCTGCCACGGCGTCGGCCCCAACGGCTCGCTGGGCGAATACTCCTCCTTGACCGACGAGGAGCGCCGCCGGGTCGTGCAGGTCGCGGTCGAGGCGGTGGCCGGGCGCGGCACGGTGATCGCGGGTGTGCACGGCCCGGGCTGGCACCAGGCCAAGAAGTGGGCCGAGCTCGCGGGCGAGGACGGCGCGACCGGCGTGCTGGCGCTGCCGCCGACCATGTACCGGGCCAGCGGCACCCAGGTGGTCGAGCACTACACGAAGATCGCCGAGGCCGGGCTGCCGATGATGATCTACAACAACCCGTTCGACACCAAGGTCGACCTGGTGCCCGACCTGGTCGCCGAGATCGCGCAGATCCCCCAGGTGGTGGCGATCAAGGAGTTCAGCGGTGACGTGCGGCGGCTGTTCGAGATCCGCGAGAAGTGCGGGATCGACGTCGTGGCCGGCGCCGACGACGTGCTCTTCGAGCTGATGGTGGACGGCGCGGTGGGCTGGTTCGCCGGCTTCCCGAACGTGTTCCCGGCCGAGTCGGTCCGCCTCTACGACCTCATGCTGGAGGGGAAGGTCGCCGAGGCGCGCGAGCTCTACCAGCACCTCGTGGCGGTGTTCCGCTGGGATTCCCGTACGGAGTTCGTCCAGGCGATCAAGCTCAGCATGGACCTCATCGGGCGCTACGGCGGTCCGTGCCGCCCCCCGCGCGGCGCGCTCACTCCCGAGCACCAGGCGCAGGTCGAGGCCGAGACCAAGCGGGCCGTCGCCGCCCTCGCCGCGGCCAAGGCGGCCTGACATGCGCGCCTCGCGGATGTTCTCGGCCGTCGACTCGCACACCGAGGGGATGCCGACCCGGGTTGTCACCGCGGGCCTCGGCACCATCCCCGGGGCGACCATGAACGAGCGGCGCCTGCACTTCATCGAGCACCTGGACGGCGTACGGGAGCTTCTGATGAACGAACCTCGCGGCCACGCGGCGATGAGCGGGGCCATCCTGCAGCCGCCGACCCGCCCCGACGCGGACTTCGGCGTCGTCTACATCGAGGTGTCGGGCTGCCTGCCGATGTGCGGGCACGGCACCATCGGGGTCGCCACCGTGCTGGTCGAGACCGGCATGGTGGCGGTCACCGAACCGGTGACGACGATCCGGCTCGACACCCCGGCCGGGCTCGTCGTCGCGACCGTGCAGGTCAAGGACGGGCACGCCGAGTCGGTGACGCTCGAGAACGTGCCGTCCTACTGCGAGCGGCTCGACGCGACGATCGAGGTCCCCGGGCTGGGTTCGGTGCCGTACAGCCTGGCCTTCGGCGGCAACTTCTACGCCATGGTCGACCTCGACGCGGTCGGCCTGCCGTTCGACCGGGCCCGCCAGCGTGACATCGCCGACGCCGGCCTGGCCATCATGGACGCGATCAACAAGCAGGATCCGCCCTCGCACCCGACCATCGAGGGTGTCGACCACTGCCACCACGTCGAGTTCATCGCGCCCGGCTCCGACGCGCGGCTGTCCCGGCACGCGATGGCGATCCACCCGGGCTGGTTCGACCGGTCGCCCTGCGGCACCGGCACGTCGGCCCGCATGGCCGAGCTGTGGGCGCGCGGTGAGCTGGGGATCGGGCAGGACTTCGTCAACGAGTCGTTCATCGGCAGCCGTTTCACCGGGCGGCTCATCGGGGAGACCACGGTGGCCGGGCGGGCCGCGGTGGTGCCGACCATCACCGGGCGGGCCTGGGTGACCGGCATCGGGCAGTACCTGCTCGACCCGTCCGACCCCTATCCGACCGGCTTCGCGTTCTAGACCGCTCTTTGGAGCGTTCTGCACCTCTGAGGGGATTCATCCATGACTTCCGAGACCGCCGCGGCCGCCGACGCCGTTCGCGCGGACGCCGCTTCCGTTCTCGCCGCAGCCGCCGACGCCGCTCCCGCTCTCGCCGCGATGCCGCCCCGCGACCGCGCCCGGGCCCTCGTCGCGGCGGCCGAGGCGCTTCTGGCCGCCGCCGACGAACTCGTCCCCCTCGCCATGGCGGAGACCGGCCTGACCGAGCCGCGCCTGCGCGGCGAGATCAAACGGACGGCGGTGCAACTCAAGCTTTTCGCCGAGGTGGCGGCGGCCGGCGAGTTCCTTGACGTACGCCTCGACGCCGCCGATCCCGACTTCGTCCTGGGGCCGCGGCCCGACCTGCGGCGCTACCTGGTGCCGCTCGGCCCGGTGCTCAACTTCGCAGCCAGCAACTTCCCGTTCGCGTTCTCGGTGGCGGGCGGCGACACCGCGTCGGCCCTCGCGGCCGGCTGTCCCGTGGTCGTGAAGGCCCACCCCGGCCACCCGCGGCTGTCCGACCGCACGGCCGAGGTCCTGAACACGGCCCTGCCCGCCGGCGCGCTCGGCGTGGTCCACGGCCAGGACGAGGGGGTGGCCGCGCTGAAGGACGAGCGGATCGCCGCCGCCTCGTTCACCGGTTCGCTCGCCGGCGGTCAGGCCCTGGCCGCGATCGCCGCCGCCCGGCCGCGCCCGATCCCGTTCTACGGCGAACTGGGCAGCCTCAACCCGGTGATCGTCACGCCCGACGCCCTGGCCGAGCGGGCGTCCGGGATCGCGGACGGGTTCGCCGCGAGTGTCAGCGGTTCCGCCGGCCAGCTGTGCACCAAGCCCGGCCTGCTGTTCGTCCCGGCCGGCCTCCCCGCGCCGGAGGCCTTCGCCTCGGTCGCGCCGCACCGGCTGCTGCACCAGGGCATCGCGGACGGGTATGCGCGTCGCCGCGACGAGGTGCTCGGCACCCCCGGAGTCACCGTCGTCGTCGAGGGCGGCGTCACGCCCGACGGCGTGACCCCGACGCTGGTCGAGACCGACCTGGCCACCCTGCTCGAGCACCGCGAGACCCTGCTGCAGGAGGCGTTCGGCCCGCTGTCGATCGTGGTCCGCTACACCCCCGGCGAGCCGCTCGGCGAGGCGCTGACCGAGCTGGTCGAGGGTTCGCTGACGGCCGGTGTGCACGTCGGCGCGGGCGAGGACTCGCCCTGGCTGCACGAGCTGGTGTCCGCACTGCGGGCGCTGGCCGGCCGGGTGTTGTTCAACGGCTGGCCGACCGGTGTCGCCGTGACCCCGGCGATGCAGCACGGCGGCCCGTTCCCGGCGACCACCAACCCGACCATCACGTCGGTCGGCACCGCGGCCATCGGCCGTTTCCTGCGCCCGGTCGTCTATCAGGACTGCCCGCCGTCGCTGCTGCCCGAGCCGCTGCGCGACGACAACCCGTGGCACGTCCCGCAGCACCGCTCCCCCGCCGGCGAATCATCAGGCTGGGGATCGCTCACCGCGTAAGCGCCGGGCCGGGGGTCGCTCACCGCGCGAACGGCGGCCCGGGGTCGCTCACCGCGTGAGAGGCGGCTCCGGTCAGGCGTCCGGGGCGAAGATGGTGGGGCGGCCGTCGATGCTGACCGCGTTCTTCACGCGGCGGTATTCGGCGAGGTCGTCGTCGCTGCGCCGCTCGTGGGAACGGATCAGCAGGTCGCGGTCGCCCTCGTAGGACATGAGCGGAACCGAGTAGCCGCAGCTGTCGCTTACCCGGTCGACCGCGACGTCGATCACCGAACGGACGCCGTGCGTGTCGGGCGGCGCCGGGAACAGCTTCAGCAGCTCGGCGTGCTCCGGCTCGCCGACCGGCACCGCCCGCCCCTGGCCGTGCAGCCGCACGATGTTCGGCGGCCCCTGGAAGGCACAGAACATCAGCGTGATCCGGCCGTTCTCGGTGAGGTGGGCGATCGTCTCGGCGCCGCTGCCGTGATAGTCGAGGTAGGCCACCCGGAGCTCGTCGAGCACCACGAACGTGCCGGCCATCCCCTTGGGCGAGACGTTGACCCGCCCACCCGGCCCGGTGGGCGCGGTCGCCACGAAGAACATCGGCTGCGCCTCGATGAATGTCCGCAGCCGCCCGTCGATCCGTTCATGCACCTTCATGAGCCGATACTCCCCCGCCGGCCGCGGACCGCCCTCTGCTTTCCCATTGTGCGAAAGCAGAGGAAGCTGGTCCCGTGTCCCCGGTGAGCGGCTGGTCCGAGTTGCAGGCCCGCGTCGACGGTGAACGCGACGAGGTCGGGCGGCTGATGGCCGTGCTGGTGCGGGCGACCGCGGCCAGCTCGCTCGGCCGGTTCCCGCCCTACATCAGCATGTTCACGCTGCGTTTCGGCGATCCGGCCGAGCCGGCCACGCAGCCGCCGGTCCTGCTCGGGGTGGCGACGGTTCCGGACAGCTTCCTGGTGTGGTGGGGCGAGAACCGCAGCCACCGGGGAGCGACCATCATGCACCAGACCAGCGACGTGCACGAGGCCGTGGCGTACGCCGAGCAGCTCCTGGCCACCTGGCCCTACCGCGCCGGCCCCTCCGCGGACGACGGGACCGGCGCGGGAACCGGTCAGGCGCCGATGCCGTAGCGGTTGCGGGCGGCCTCGGCGGTGATGTTGTGGTCGAGCACGTCGGCCCGCACGTCGTCGGCCGAGCGTTCGGTGGGGTCGCCGTAGCCGCCCCCGCCGCCGGTCGCGCAGCGCACCACGTCGCCCTTCTTCAGAGGCATCCCGTTGATCTTCAGGATGCGCCGCTCGTCGGGGCGGCCGGGGTTGATGACGACCTCGGGGCCGACCGCGTCCTCGCCGCCGAACAGGCCCCAGGCCGGCTGCCGGGAACGCTCGAACCAGAGCGAGACGGTGAGGTCGGTCTGCGCCTCGTACTCGCGGACCACGCCGTTGCCGCCGCGCCACTTGCCCGAGCCGCCGGAGTCGGGCCGGATGCGGTACTCGTTGATCCGCCACGGGTAGCGGGTCTCGTACACCTCGACCGGGATGTCCTTGAGCGAGCCGTTCACGTTGTTGATCAGCGCGCTCTCGCCGTCCGAGCCGTTCCACCCGCCCCAGCCGCCGACGGTGGCCTCGAGGCTGACGAACTCGCGCTTGACCCGCGGGTCGGTGCCGGCCGACAGGATGATCATCGAGTCGCCGTGGCTGGCCCCGGCCACCTGGTCGGGCATGGCCGGGGCCAGCGCCCGGGCCACCATGTCGATCAGCAGGCCGAGGTGCGAGAAGTACCACTGGCAGGCCGCGGGCGACCGCGCGCCGAGCACCGAGCCCTCCCGCACCTGGGTGGTCATCGAGCGGAACGAGCCGCCGTTGCCGGGCAGGTCGGGACTGACCAGCAGCTTGTAGCCGACCCGGAGCGCCGACACGGCCTGCGAGACGCCGCAGTTGACCGGGCCCACGGTCTGGTCGGCCGACTCGGTGACGTCGAAGTCGATGTCCTCGCCCGACACCGAGATCTTCAGCCGGATCGGGACCGGGGTGTCGAGGTCGACGCCGTCGTTGTCGAGCACCCCTTCGGCGCTGTAGACACCGTCCGGGATCTTCGCGATGACCGCGCGTTCGAGCAGCTCGGTCTGGTGGAAGATCTCGTCGCGGGCCTGCTCCAGCACGTCCAGGCCGAACCGGCGCACGATCTCCTGCAGCCGCCGGTCGCCCATCTGGATGCAGGCCATCATCGCGTGCATGTCGCCGGTCGTCGGGTAGGGGAACCGTACGTTGGTCGCGATCGTGTCGGTGACCGAGCGCTCCTCGACGCCGCCCGACACCAGCTTCTGCGGGCCCAGGCGCAGGCCCTCCTGGAAGATGTTGACCGAGTCCATCGAGCCGCCCGGGTCCTTCGAGCCCACGTCGATCCAGTGGGCGCGTGAGGCCGTGAAACCGACCAGCGTCTCGTCGACGAAGACCGGGCCGAAGATGGTCACGTCGTTGAGGTGGGTGCCGCCGAGGTAGCTGTCGTTGAGGATCCAGACGTCGCCCGGCTGCCACACCTCGCGGCCGAAGCGCTCCTCGGTGGCCAGGGTGCAGGTCTCCAGGTTGCCCAGGAAGATCGGCAGGCCGGCCGACTGGCCCAGCACCTGGTGGTCGGCGTCGAGCAACGCGACCACGCAGTCGCCGCACTCATAGATGATCGGGGTGTAGGCCGAGCGGATCAGCGTGGCGTTCATGTCGTCCGCGGCGGCGTTGAGCGCGTTGCGGATGATCTCGACGGTTACCGGGTCGATGGTCACTGGCCGTCCTTCCGAGAGATGATCAGCGAGCCGATCTCGTCCACGCTCACCGCGTAGCCGGGCGGCACGACCGTGGTGGCGGTGTCCTCGATGACGACGGCCGGGCCGTCGAACGTGTGACCGACGAAGAGGTCGTCACGCCGTACGATAAGGGTGTTTTGCGCGGAACCGTCGAAGACGACCTCCCGCACCTCGCGCGGGAAGTCCGATTTGTCGGCCGCAGCCCACTTCTGCGGATCGGGCCGCCCCAGATCACCGGAAGCGGTCGTGCGCAGTGCGACGAACTCGATCGGAGCGCCCAGGTTGGCGTGCCCGTAACGCGACTTGTGCAGGTCGGCGAACCGCTGCGCGACGTCGGCCCGGAAGGTCTCCCCCAGCGGCTCGTCGGCACTGGTCAGCGGCACTGTGAGCGTGTACTCCTGGGCCGCGTACCGGATGTCCACCGCATGGGAGGCGTGCCGGGCGTCGCCCGCCACGCCCTCATGACCGAGCCCGTCCAGCCCGTCCTTCTCCAGCCGCGCCAGTTGCAAGGCCATGTCGGCCGGGTCGAGGTCCTCGTCGAGGAAGAAGTAGGGCTCGGTGTAGTCCTGCCGGATCTGCGTCTGCAGCATGCCCCAGGCCGAGAACGCGCCCGGGAACCGCGGCACCACGGTCTCGGCGATGCCCAGCTCGCGGGCCAGGAACACGGCGTGCATCGGGCCCGCCCCGCCAAACGCGACCAGCGCCGAGTCGCGCGGCTCGATGCCCCGGGACACCGTGATCGTGCGGATCGCCTGGGCCATCTTGGAGTTCGCGACGTCGCAGATGCCCTCGGCCATCGCGGTGGTGGTCATGCCGAACACCTCGGCCAGCCCGTCCACCGCCTTCTCGGCCGCCCGCACGTCGAGCGTCATCTGCCCACCGGCGAACCCGTCCGGGTCGATGCGGCCCAGCACCAGGTTGGCGTCGGTGACGGTCGGTTCGGTGCCGCCGCGGCCATAGCTGGCCGGTCCGGGCCGGGCGCCGGCGCTGCGCGGGCCGACCCGCAGACCACCGGCCTCGGCCCAGGCCACCGAGCCGCCCCCGGCGCCGACGGTGTGGATGTTGACCACGCTCATCAGCATCGGCAGGCCTTCGAGCTGGGCCTCGGCCGACACGTCGGGCTCGCCGTCCACGATCAGCGACACGTCGAAGCTGGTGCCGCCCATGTCGATGCCGATCAGGTGCGGCCGGCCGGTCTGGCGGGACAGTTCGGCGCAGGCGATCGCGCCGCCGACCGGGCCCGACAGCAGCGTCTGCAGCGGGCGGCGGCGGGCCGACTCGGCGGTCAGGATGCCGCCCGACGACTGCATCACGTGCAGCGGGACCCGCAGGCCCCGGGTGTCGAGCCGGCCCTCTAGGTCGGTCAGGTAGCGCCGGACGATCGGGCCGGTGTACGCCTCGACGACGGCCGACGAGGTGCGCTCGTACTCGCGCCACTCCTTGGCCGCCTCGTGCGAGACCGACACGGTGACGTCCTCGCCCAGCTCCTCCTGCAGGATCTCGCGGGCGCGCAGCTCGTGGGCCGGGTTCTTGTAGCTGAACAGGAAGGCGACCGCGATCGCGCCATGGCCGCCTTCACGGGCTCTCCCGGCGGCTTCCCGTACGGCGTCCTCGTCGAGCGGCGTGAGTTCGGAGCCGTCGGCCGCGATCCGTCCCCCGATGCCCAGCACGTCCCGGCGCGGCACCAGCGGCGTCGGCTTGCGGTAGTGCAGGTCGTAGAGCCGGGACCGCGGCCCCCGGGCGATGTGGTAGGTGTCCTCCAGCCCCGCCGTGCCGAGCAGCAGCACCGGAACGCCGCGCCGCTCGAGGAACGCGTTGAGACCCTGGGTCGTGCCGTGCACCAGGAAGTCGATGCCGGCGGGTTCGTCGACGACCGCGTCCAGGCCGGCGAGCACGCCCTCGCTGAGGTTGCCGGGCGTGGTCGAGGCCTTGGTCGCCGCGAACGCGCCGCTCTGCTGGTCGTACGTCACGACATCGGTGAACGTGCCCCCGATGTCCATCGCGACTCGATACCGCCCCATGTGATCTCCCTCGCGCCGAGGCCGGTCAGGTAAGCGCAAGTTAGGGGTAAGGGGTACGGCGGCACTGTGCGCCCCGCATAGCCACCGGGCAGCGGCGCGTGCGGCGCGCACGATCCGCCGGGCACCGGGCAGGCGAGGATGCCCCGATACCGATGACCCACCGGGAGGCCCTGTGACCAGCACGAACCGGCGGGACCGGGCGGCCGAGATCGCGGCCGCGGCCGATGCGGTGATCACGGGCACCGGACCGGTGGCCATCGATATCGGCCCGGCCTCGCGACGCATCGAGTTCCTTCCCGGCGTCGTCGACTACGACCCGTGGGCACCGGCCGTCGAGACGCGGCGCGGTCTGGGCGATTTATCCGTCGAGTCGGCCCGGCGGGCCGGCACCGAGGCGGGTGCTTTGCTGACCGGCGGGCCGATCGGCGTGACGTGCCCACCTGAGTTGGCCGCCCCGATCGTCGACGGCCTGATCACCGGCGCCGCCCCCGGTGTCGAAGCCACCCTGCTGGTCGACGAGCCGCTGCTGCCGGCCGCGCTGCGGGGTCAGCTCGCGGCCGACGTCGCCCGGCTCACCCGGCTGCTGGTCAGCGCCCCCGCCAACGTGCTCACCCCCGCCGCCGCGGCTTCGCTGGCCCGCCGTATCGCCGACAACGCCGGCCTGACCTGTTCGGTGCTGGGCCCGGCCGAGGTCGCCGCGCAGGGTTTCGGCGGCCTGGCCGCGATCGGCGGCGGCTCGGCGAACGGCCCCCACCTGGTCACCCTCGACCACCTGCCCGAGGCCGGCCCGCCCGAGGTCGCGCTGGTCGGCAAGGGCATCACGTTCGACAGCGGCGGCCTGTCGCTCAAGTCACCGGCCGCCATGCAGAACATGCGCCTGGACGTGGCAGGCGCGGCGACCGTGCTGGCGGTGATGGCCGGCCTGCGCCGGGCCGGCTGCACCATTGGAGTACGGGCGGTGTTGCCGTTCGCCGAGAATCTGCCCGGCCCCGGAGCCGCCCGCCCCGGCGACGTGGTCACCGCCTGGAACGGCACCGAGATCCAGATCCTCGACACCGACTTCGAGGGCCGCGTGATCCTGGCCGACGCCCTGTCCCTGGCCGCCGACGCGTCCCCCCGCCTGCTGGTCGACCTGGCCACGCTGACCTACCAGGCCGAGATCGCCCTGGGTCCCGAGATAGCCGCCGTCTTCGGCCGTTCCGACGCGGCCGCCCCCGTTCTGGCCGCCGCTTCCCGGGCGGGTGAGCCGGTCTGGGAGCTGCCCTACGACGAGCGCTACCTTCCCCAGATCAAGACCGGTTCCGGCGTACGCAACCACCCCCTGCACGACTCAGGCCGAGCCATCACCGCGGCGCTGTTCCTGGGCGAGTTCGTCCCCCGTACGGTCCCGTGGGTCCACATCGACATGACCGGCCCCGCCTGGTCCGGCAACGCCTCGATCGACGGCGCCACCGGTTTCGGCGCCCGCACCCTGCTGGAACTCCTGCACCCGGCCGCTTCGGCCTGACCGGCCCCGGCTTCGTCCGGCCTCATCGCCGGGGTTGAGTTCGTATTGTTTGCGAGATCAACCAAACGGGTCGAGGTCGGGCGCGAAAGGTCTGATCATTTCGGCACGCGATGTCACCGAGGCCTGACAGGACGGATGGTGATCTTGGCGTGCCCGGCCGGTTGCATGGGGTGGCGGCCGGGTCTCTGGACTGGTGCCCGGCCGCGAACCAGTCCCTAGCAACCAGTTCGTGGAGCACCGACAGCCGTGACATATCAGCCCCACGCTGAGCCGCCCCGTCCGCATCCCAACTCGCCGCAGCCCGGCGTCTACGGCCAGAACGCGCAGGCCGGATATCCCAACGCCCCACAGCAGGGCGGCTTCGGCCAGACGTACGGTTCGTCGCCGCAGCAGCCGCAGCAGCCCGGCCAGACTTACGGGTCGGTCCCGCAGCAGCCCGGCCAGGCCTATGGCGCGACGCCCCAGCAGCCCGGCCAGGCCTACGGCGCGACGCCCCAGCAGCCCGGCCAGGCCTACGGGTCGGCGCCGCAGCAGGGCGGTCCCGAGTTCGGTGGCACGCCGCCGCAGCAGCCGGGCACCGGGCCGGGCTTCGGCTACGGCACGCCGCCGCCCGCGCCGAAGAAGCGCAAGAAGTGGCCCTGGATCCTGCTGGCCGTCGTCGTGGTCATGATCCTCGGCTGCGTCGGCGTGTTCGCGTTCGTCGTCAACGGCGCCAAGGACGCGGTGGAGACCCTCGACGCCAACGTGTCCGGTGAGAACGCGGTCGCCGGCGAGATGAACAAGGCCGCCCGCGACGGCAAGTTCGAGTTCACGGTCAAGTCGATGGACTGCACCAAGAGCACGCTCGGCCCGTCCGCGCTGCCGGTGAAGGCCCAGGGCACGTTCTGCGTCGTCACCGTGACGGTCAAGAACATCGGGGCCGAGGCACAGTACTTCGACGGCTCGAGCCAGAAGGCGTACGACGCCAAGGGCACCCAGTTCTCCGACCACGTCGAGGCCGAGGTCGCGATCAACAGCGGCGCCGCCACGTTCCTGGAGCAGATCAACCCGGGCAACCAGGTGACCGGCAAGCTCGTCTACGACGTACCGAAGGGCACCAAGCTCACGTCGATCGAGCTCCACGACTCGATGTTCTCCGGCGGCGTGAAGATCCCGCTGAAGTAGCACTTCCCCAGCCAAAGGCCGTCCCGCGGAACAGCGCGGGGCGGCCTTTTCGTGCACCCCGCACCATCCAGGGCCGTCCCGCCGCACGCGGGGCGGCCTATCCGTGTGCGGGGCGGCCTTTTCTGTGCGGCTTTCCCCGTGTGCGAGGCGGCCCGCTCCGTGTGCGGCGACACGTTGTCCATCAAGTGCTTGATTGATAGCGTCGGCGTATGACAACCACTCCTTTCGACGGGCCCAAGCTCTGCGACGCCAGCGGCATGTTCGAGATCCACCGCATGCTGCGGAAGTCGTTCGACGAGGCCCCGGGCCTGGTCGACGGCGTACGGGAGGGCGACACGGCCCACGCGCGGGTCGTCGCCACGCAGCTGCACCTGATCTCGAACGCGCTGCACGCTCACCACGAGGGCGAAGACACCCGGCTCTGGGACAAGCTCGAACAGCGCGCCCCGGCCTGCGCCTTGCACGTCGGACGGATGAAGGCCCAGCACGCCGAGATGCTCGTCCACCTCGAGGCGGCCGACCGGGCCCTCCCAGCCTGGCGGGCCTCCGCCTCCACCGCCGACGCGAAACCGCTGCGCGACGCCCTCGGCAACGTGGCCGCCGCGCTGGCCCGGCACTTCCCGGACGAGGAGGTGACCATCGTCCCCGCCATCGAACACGTGGTCACCCAGCCCGAGGTGGAGTGGTTCGCCCGCCACGGCCGTCAGGCCACCCCGAAGGGCCAGGCCTGGAACATGCTCGGCGCCATCCTGGCCGCACAGCCCGACGGCGGCGCCGCCTGGCTGAGGAAGCACATGCCCGGGCCGGCCGGTCTGATCTGGCGCTTCGTCGGCGCTCCGCGCTACGCCCGGTTCCGCGCCGCCCTGGAGGGCCGCCAGAAAGCATGACCACAGCCACCCGCCTGAGCACATGACCCAACCACCGCACGAGCATGACCCGAGCACCGTCCGAGAGCGCGACCCGGCCACCGCCCGAGCGTGACCCGAGCACCGCCCGAGAGCGCGACCCGGCCACCGCCCGAGCGTGACCCGAGCACCGCCCGAGAGCAGGACCCGGCCACCGCCTACGCTCGTGAGCGGAACACGGGGAGGAACCACATGGCGGCAGGCGAGCAGCGCCGCACCGAGATCGTCGCCGCGGCCCAGCAGGCGATCGCGCGGCAGGGCTTCGAGGGTCTGCGCGTCCGCGACGTCGCGGCCCTGGTCGGCATCAACATCGCCACCCTGCACTACCACTTCCCGACCAAGGAGGCGCTGGTCACCGGCGTGGTGCAGGGCATCGTGGGCGCCCTCGACGGGGTGCTGCCGAGCGGCCCCGAGCGCGACCCGGCGACTGTGCTGGCCGAGCACCTGACCCACATCCTGACCCGCTTCGAAGCCGACCGCGACGAGTTCGTCGTGCTCAACGAGCTCTACGCCCGGGCCGGCCGCGACCCCGAGCTGCACGTGACCCTGCTGGCCAACGACGTGGCCTGGGCCGACTGGCTTCGGGCGGTGTTCGAGGCGGGCCGGGCCCGGGAGCAGTTCCGCGCCGACCTCGACCCGGACGCCGCCGCCGCGCTGGTCATCGGCTTTCTCAAGAGCCTGCTGGTCCAGCTCGACATGACCCCGCAACGGTCCCGCGCCGCCGCCGACGAGATCCTGCGCGCCGTCAAAGCCTGACCGCGAACGGCAAGGCGGTGAAAGCCTGACCGTGAACGGCAAGGCGGTGAAAGCCGAGAGCGGAAGGCAAAGGCTGTCAAAGCCCGAGGACACGTGGCAAGGCGGCCAAAGCCGGAGGACGCGCGGCAAAGCCCGCGAAGGCGTTCAAGCAGAGGGCGGTCAAAGCAGAGGGCGCGTGCAGAGCCTGAGGGGACGCGGCGATGGCGGTCAGTGGCCGTCGGCGTCGGGTGTGGCGTCGCTCCACAGCGAGGCCAAGGCGTAGCAGAGCACGTGCAGGGCGAGACGCTGGCCGGGCTCCTCGAAGGTCAGCCCGAACTGCCGGGCCCGGGCCAGGCGGGCCAGCACGGTGTTGCGGTGCACGCCGAGCTGCTGCGAAGCCTGGCTCAGCGAACCACCGGCGTCGAGCACGGCCAGCACGGTCTGCACCAGCGCGGCCCGGTCGCGGGCGGCCATCAGGTCTTCCAGGCACAGGTCGGCCACCTGGGCGATCTCGGTGGTGGGCAGCCAGGCCAGGGCCGCGTTCGCGCCCACCTGGTCGAACCACTGCACCGCGCCGGGGCCGTCCTCGCGGGCCACGTGGGCGGCCAGCCGGGCCTCGGCCACCGAGCGCATCAGGCCGCCGACGCCGGCGTGGGCGCGGCCGACGCCGATCACGAGCCGGTGGGCCACGGCCGATTCGCGGAAGGTGGCCAGGGCGCGGCGCAGGGCCGACACGTCGTCGGGGTCGGCCGCGCTGTGCCAGGAGATCCAGCCGTCGCCCTCGGCCACGAGCGGCCAGGTCGTGTGGCCGCGCTGCCAGGAGGCGCGGACCAGGAACGTGATCTCGGGGGCGGGTTCGCCGGACGGGCGTACGGGCGCCAGCCAGACGGCCCGGTTGGCCTCGCCGACCTGCCAGCCGAGCTCGCTGGCCCAGCTCGGCGCCTCGATCTCGGCCGGTTCGGACGGGGTGGGCTCGCCCGCGAGACGACGCAGCAGCCCGAACGCCGCCTGCTCGTGGGCGGCCCGGGTGGCCGCGTCGAGCCGGCTCAACGCCCAGGCCGCCTGCAACGACGGCCGGGCCAGCCGCAGCAGCGACTCCACCTGGTCAACAGCGGCCGGTCCGGGTACGGGCACCGCCGCCACCAGCCGCGCGGCCGACCGCTCGCCCGGCGCGTGCACCTCGACCTCGATCTGCCGCACCTGCGGGCGCTCGGTCAGGGCCGCACTCTGCCCGGCGATCACCACCCCGCCCATCACCAGCGCGACCGGCACCTGCTGAAGTTCGCGGTTGAGCACCCCGAGCACGCCCCGGATGCCGGTCTGTTCGGCCAGCAGTTCGGCCAGGCGGGCCTGTCTCAGTGCACGGGCCGCGGCGGGAGCGCTGACCTGACCGGCCAGTTGCAGGGCGAGGTCGATCGGGTCCTCGTCGATGACGATCAGCGACATGTTGAGGCGTTCGGCCAGGGCGACGCTGGAGCCGCCGGCCACCGCGCGCGAGACCACCACCGCCGACAGGTTGCGTTCCCAGGCCAGGTGCAGCGCCGACGCCAGCGACCAGCCGCCGGTGGCCGCTTCGTCGTGCAGCACGACCAGCACGTGCGGGGTGCAGCGGCGCAGCCGTTCGAACGTCTCGGCCAGCACCACCTGCTCGACCTTGCGGGCGGGGTCGGCCAAGTGGGTCTCGGCCCCGGCGAGCGGCTGGATGCGGGCCAGCTCCCCGAGGGTGATCGGAAGTGTGGAGGGGTGTCTCATCGAAGCCTCAGGTGCGGCGGCCGGCCGAGGGAGGTTGGACCGGTGGAGGCGGACGGAACGGTGGAAGCGGACGGAACGGTGGAGGCGTGCCCCACCGAAGACACGCCGAGCATGATGGGAAGTGTCGAAGGACGCCTCATCGGCGCCTCGGGTGGGCCAGGGGGATGCCGTGCGAGCCCATCCCGACCATCTCGATGCCGCGCGGCGAATACCAGACCGCGTCGGCCGGGGTGACCAGTACGTCGATCACGTCGCCCGGTTCCAGACTGTCCAGCGTGGCCAGCGCGCCCCGCGACACGTCGAGCAGGCACATCAGGTCGGGCGCACCGGCGATCAGCGCGCCGTCGGCGAAGACGGCCACGATCTCGCTGCGCAACTCGATCCGGAGCTGCCGCCCGAGACCGCCGATCTCGTCGACGACCAGGCTCGACGGGTGGGCCGGGATGGTGACGTCGCTGGGGCGGCTCAGGTGTTCGAGTTCGGCGATGCGGCCCCGCGCCAGCCGCCGGCACCCGGTGATCGCGCCCAGCCGGGTGACGAGCAGGTCCGGGTCCGTACGGTCGAGGAGCAGCCGCCCCACGTTGGCGATCCGGGACACCGTACCGGGAAGGGCTGCTCTTCGAAGGACGCCCGCCGTGGTCGGATAGGCCGCCAGCGCCGCCCACCCGCCGACGGTGTCGACGTTGGCCCGCAGCATCCGGTCGGCCCGCGGCCCGGCCGGCACCTCGACCAGCACGCTCTCGCCGGTCGGACCGACCGCGGCCAGTGGCGTCGGCGACACCCCGGACAGGTGCATGGCGGTGTGGTGGATCAGCGCGAACGCCCGGCCCATCCCGTCCGCGTCGAGCAGCGGCACCTTGAGCTGGGCGGCCGTCACCACCGCGACCAGGGCGCTGATCGTGGCCGCGGCCAGCGGATAGACCGCGCCGAAGCTGACCCGCTGCAGGCGTTCGATCTGACGGACGGCCAGTTCGAACTCGTCGCCGGCCGGGGGCAGGTCGGCCATGGCCGAACCCGAGCCCAGCACGCACACCGACACGCAGGGCGTCTCGGGCGGCACCCCTTCGACCTTGAGCAGCGGCACCGGGCCGTTGCGGTCGAGCAGCCCGGCCAGCCACGAGTTGATCGACGACTTGTTGGCGTCGCCGACCGCCGGCGAATAGAACTTGGCCCCCTCGTAGAGCGCGGGAACGTCGTCGACGGTGATCGACGAGCTGGCGCCGACGTATCCGGCCTGGGTCATCGCCGGCCCAGCGAGGTGTCGGGCAGGCCGGCCACGCGCACGCGGACCCGTACGGTGCCGGACGGGCTGTAGGGCAGGGCGACGGTCGAGATCTCGGCGACGTGGGTGGTGCCGGGGGCGGCCCCGTTGGCCATGACCATCGCCGTGGCCCTCTCCTCGGCGTCGCGGCGCACGTGGTCGAGCTGGTCGGCCGATTCGATGAAGGCGACCTCGTCCAGCCAGGCCGCGGGCTGGCTGATGGTGGCGCCGACGCAGGCCAGGATGTGCGGCGGCTGGGCCGGTCGCAGGTGGCCGGAGCTGTCCTCGGGTTCGGGGCTGAGCACGGCCATCGGCACGACCAGTTCGGTGCCGATGCCGGCCGGTTCGTCGGGGCGGACGACGGCCAGCCCGTGCCGCACCTCGCCGGCCAGCAGCTTTCCGCCGCGGGGCAGCAGCACCCGGCAGTCGTCGAGCCCGGCCAGGTGGGCCGCGCCGCAGAGCTCGAGGGCCTCGGTGGCGCCGAACGCGACGACCGGTGTGACCCGGATGCGCGAGGGCGTGCTGTATCCCCCGTCGCCTCGGGCCACCCGCAGTTCGAGGTTGCCGGGCAGGCGGGCCAGTGTGCGTTCGCAGCGGTCGAGCAGCCGTTCGGTGAGCGCGGTCAGGGCGCAGTCGAGCACCACCGTGGCCTCGCGCGCGACCAGTCCCTGACCGCCGTAGTCGCTGGCCACCGAGATGCGCGCGCCGGGCACGGCGGCCAGGATGGCGTCGGCCACCTCGCGCTCGTGGGCGGGCCGGGCCTGCGAGCCGGCCGCGACGACGGCCACGTGCCGGATGCCGGTCTCGCCCAGTTCTTCGCAGAGCGCGGCCAGCCCGGCCCGGTCGAGCGGGCAGAGTTCGTTGCCGAGCAGGTCGTGCCCGCCGGCCACGGTCCAGCGGCGGGCGATGCGCCGTTCCACGAGTTCGGCCGGGGAGCGGCCCAGGGCGGGGTCGGTGGCCGCGCGCGGGACGATCCGCACGACGGCCACCGGCGGCACCTCGGCCTCGGGGCGTACGAGGGTGTCGTTGAGCAGCGGAGCCAGGTCGACGGTGACCGCGCCGGCGCCGCCCGGGGCGCGCAGGGCCACCCCGGCCGCGGCCGCGATCACACCCTCCAGATCGGCGCGGGCCGGGGCCACCGGCTCGACCGGATCGACGGTTGTGCCCGTCACCACGGCCGCGTAGGCCCGGTGCGGGCGCAGCGTCACCCCGATGTGCGCAACTGCGCCCTGAGCAGGCATTTCTTGATCGTACTCGCGATCAACGGGTGCGCTTTCGCAGCCATCGATCCATGGTCACGGCGAACAGGATGAGCAGACCCTGCAGGACCTGTTGATAGATCGTGTCCCAGCCGAGCAGGTTGAAGCCGTTGCCGATCAGGGTCAGCAGCAGCGCGCCGACGATGGCCCGCCAGACCGCGCCCTCGCCGCCGAGGATGCTGGTGCCGCCGACCACGGCCGCCGCGATCGCGGTCAGCTCGGTGCCGGTGGCCATCGTCGACTGGGCCGAGCCGGCCCGCGAGGCCAGGATCAGCCCGGCCAGGGCCGAGCAGACGCCGCTGATCATGAACGCGGTGACGTGGATCGACCCGACCCGGATGCCGGAGAGCCGGGCCGCCTCGGCGTTGCCGCCGACCGCGTAGAGCCGGCGGCCGAACGTGGTGCGGGCGACGACGAGGCCGAGGATCGCCACCACGACCACGAACATGATGGTGGCCGAGGTCAGGCCGAACAGCGACGGCCAGGTCAGCATGCCGAAGTCCTCGGCCGAGGCGGTCAGCGGGTAGACGATCGCGCCGCCGGTCACCATCACCGCCAGGCCGCGGTAGACCATGCTGGTGGCGAGCGTGCCGACGAACGAGTTGACGCCGCTGCGCACCACCACCGTGCCGGTGACGAAGCCGAGCAGCGCGCCGGCGACCACGGCTGCGAGCATGCCCACATAGACGTCGGTGACCCGGCCGACCTGCACCCCGATGATCGCCGAGAGGGCGAGGGTGGCGCTGGCCGTCAGGTCGAAGACGCCGCTGATGATGCAGATCGTGGCGCCGGTGGCGAGCAGGCCGATGACGGCCGTCTGGTCGAGCAGGTTGACGAGGTTCCCGCTGGTCAGGAACGTGTCGGTGCTGATCGAGAGCGCGATCACGATGATCACGAGGGCGGCCACGATGCCGTAGTCGCGCATCCGGAACGCGAGGCGCGACATGTTGGTGCCGGCCGACGGCGCGGGCGCCGCGGCGGTCTGGGGCGTGGTGTCGACGCTCAACTGGGTTCTCCTTCGTGCGAACCGAACGCGGCGGCGATGACGACCTCCGGGCTGGTGCCGCGCGGGAACTCGCCGGCCGGTTCGCCGTGCCGCAGCACGAGCACCCGGTGCGAGAGCGCGAGCAGTTCCTCGATCTCGGACGAGACGCAGACGACGGCCAGGCCGTCCGCGGCCAGGCCGGTGATCAGGTGGTGGATCTGGGTCTTGGCGGCGACGTCGACGCCGCGGGTGGGCTCGTCGATGAGCAGCACCTTGGGTTCGCGCAGCAGCCACTTGGCGAACAGCGCCTTCTGCTGGTTACCGCCGGAGAGCGTCTCGATCGCGGCCTCCGGGTTGGCCGCGCGGATGTCGACCGACTTCGAGATGTCGCCGACCGCCGTCTTCTCGGCCGGCCGTTTCACGAACGGGCCGGCCCGCCGCCCGGACAGCGACGACAGGGCCACGTTCTCGGCCACCGAGCGCACCATGACCAGGCCCTGTTCCTTGCGGCTCTCGGGCACCATGGCCACGCCGGCCGCCATGGCCGCGCGCGGGGTGTGCTTGGCCAGCTCGACGCCGTCCACCTCGACGACGCCCTCGACCGGCCGGTCCGCGCCGAACAGCAGCCGCAGGGTCTCGGTGCGCCCGCTGCCGACCAGCCCGGCGATGCCCAGGATCTCGCCCGAGCGCACCTGCAGGTCGACGCCGTTGACCAGCCCGCGCTTGAGTCCGCGGGCGGCCAGCATCACCGGCGCGCCGTCCGGCACCGGCTGCGGGTCGGGGTAGAGCACGTCGATCTCGCGTCCGACCATGTGCCCGACCAGCTCGCGGGGTGAGGTTTCGGAGGCGTTCCCCGTACGGATGAGAGCACCGTCCCGGAGCACAGTGATCCGGTCGGCCACCGACAGCACCTCCTCCAGGAAGTGCGAGACGAGGATGATCGTGGTGCCGCCCGCGGCCAGTTTGCGGATCAGCCCGAGCAGGTTCTCCTTCTCGTGCTCGGCCAGCACCGCCGTGGGCTCGTCCATGGCGATCACGCGGGCGCCCCGGGCCAGCGACCGCAGAATCTCGACCTGCTGCTGCACCCCGATCGGCAGCCCGTCGACCCGTGCGTCCGGATCCACCGTGAAGCCGGTCGTCTCCATGAGCTCGGCCAGCCGTTTGCGGTCCGTACGGGCGCTGACCAGCCCGCCGCGGTGCGACCAGCGGGCCAGGAACACGTTGTCGAGCACCGACAGCGCCGGCACCAGCGCGCCCTCCTGCGAGATCAGGCTGATCCCGTGGGCGATGGCGTCGCGCGGGCTGCCCACGGTGACCTGGTCACCGTCGAAGCTCAAGGTGCCGGCGTCCGCCTTGATCGCCCCGCCCAGGATCTTGAGCAGCGTGCTCTTGCCGGCGCCGTTCTCGCCGACCAGCCCGTGCACCTCGCCGGGGGCGATGTCCAGGTCGATGTCGTGCAGGACCGTGACGCCGCTGTAGCTCTTGCCGACGCCGCGCACCGCGATCGACGGCGCTTTCTGACTGCTCATCTGGCCTCCCACAAGCCGAAGGGCGCCGGGGAGGTTCCCCCGGCGCCCGCCGTCGTCAGTCCGAGTAGTCCGCCGTCTTGCCGGTCAGCGCTTCCTTGGTGCCGAGGCAGTTGTAGTCGGTGAGCACCTCGCAGGCCACCGACGACTCCGGCACGGTCTCGCCGCGGGCCTTCTTGATGCCCAGCTCGGCCGCCTTGGCGCCCTGACCCTTCTCGGGCAGCGCGTACGTGGCGTACCAGGTGCCCTTGTTGACGAAGTCGTAGGCCTGGGTCGAGTTGCCGTTGCCGACAAAGGTGATCTTCTTGCCGGCCGCGAGCGGGGTCGCGCCCTGCAGCGCCTGGGACGAGCCGATCACCACGTTGACGTCCGGGTGCGCCTGCAGCAGGTTCTGCATGGCGGCGCGGCCGCTGTCCGGGGTGTAGCCGCCGACGAAGTTCGAGATGACCTCGGCCGCGCCGCCCGCCTTGAGCGCGTTGACCGCGGCGTCCGTACGGGCCGTGTCCAGCGGGTAGTTGGCGAAGCCCTGCAGGTAGGCCACCTTGCAGCCGCTGTCGACGACGGTCTTGCAGGCGTCCAGGCCCATCTTGGCCAGGCCCTCGCCGTTGACCGTGGGCGGGTCGATGATGTTGATCGTGCCCGGCACCTGCGGGGCGGCGGTGTCGTACTTGCCGCCGACCGGGGTGAACTCGACGACCACGGTGATGCCGGCGGCGACCGCCTGCTTGATCGGGTTGACCATCGCGGTGCCGTCGTTGGCCTGCACGATCACGATGTCGTAGCGCTTGGACGTCACCGCGTCCTGCAGCTGGTTGACCTGGGTCGGCCCGTCGAAGTTGGAGTCGAGGAAGGTGGCCTCGGCGTTGTTGGCCCCGGCGTACTCCTGCACGCCGGCCCACGTGGCCTGGGCGAAGGAGTTCGCCTTGGCGAAGCCGAAGAAGCCGATGCTGAGCTTCTTGTCGGCCGGGGCGGCGGTGGCCGCGGCGCCGGCGTCGTCGGAGTCGGGCCGGCTGCAGGCGGTCAGGGCCACCGCGGTCGTCACGGTCAGGCCGACCGCCAGGAGTCGAGCAACTCGTATCACTGGTGCTCCTCTTATACGCAGTCTCATACGCAAGCACAGAAGAAGATGAGGACCTCAGGGGCCGACGAGCTCGAAAACTCCGCCAACGAGCGGCTCGTCGTCCCGGATGTCCAGCAGTGCGGTGAGCCTCTCGGACAAAGAGGCCCGCCACGGGTCGTCGACCCATCGGCGGTAGTCGGCGGCCGTGTCCCAGTCGGCGATGACCAGGTGGGTCGCGGGGCTGTCGTCAACGGATCGCAACAGTTCGGCAGCACGGCACCCGGGGAACGCCCGGGCCCGCTCCAGAACCCGCTGATCCGCGTAGAAGGCTTCCAGCTCGTCGCCGAGGCCGGCGCCGGCTCGAAGGGTGAGGACGCTGCGGACCATTGGTACCCCCGGTGTCTCGGGTGGTTGGAGTTGGCAAATGCTGACGGTGGCCGTTCCGCCACGGATGTGCGCCGAGCACAGCCGCGGGCCGCGTCGCTGTGCAGCGCCGTGCAATCACCTGTTCACGCTGGGCGGTCACCGCGCCGGCACTGATTGACACCCCAGAAACGGCTGTGACAGTTTCGGGGCCTCGCCGCGCCAACCGGCGACGACCATCCAGCTGAGCCCGCCCGCGGACAACGGGCCGTCTTCTCCTCGGCTGTCACCCCGGTACGACCACGCCCCTTCCTCGGGCGGTGTGTCGCCGTGCGCGAAAGGCGAATTGACGATGACCAGCACCAGCCGCGTCGCGATCGACGTCGGCGGCACCTTCACCGACGTCGTCGAACTGTCGCCGGCCACCGGCGAGATCCGGTTCGGGAAGGTGCCGACCACACCCTCGCAGCCCACCGCCGGCGTCCTGGACGCGTTCGGGACAACCGAGGCGCCGATGGCCGAGGTCGGCATGTTCACCCACGGCACCACGCTCGGGCTCAACGCGCTGCTGACCCGCACGGGCGCCCGCACGGCGGTGATCGGCACGGCCGGTTTCCGCGACGTCTATCTGCTGGGCCGCACCGACCGCCGCACCAACTACGACATCACGTACGCCAAGCCGGCCTCGCTGGTCGAGCGCTACGACACGTTCGAGGTGCCCGAGCGCAGCCTGTTCGACGGCTCGGTGCACCTTCCGCTCGACGAGGAGGCGGCCCGCCAGGTCGCGGCCACGATCGCCGAGCGGGGCTACGACTCGGTCGCGGTCGCGTTCCTGCACTCGTACGCGAACCCGGTCCACGAGTCGCGCATGCGGGAGATTCTGAACGAGGTCGCGCCGGACGTGGTCGTCACGGTCTCGCACGAGCTGTCCCGTGAGTACCGCGAGTACGAGCGCACCAGCACCGCCGTGCTCGACGCCTACGTCAAGCCGATCGTGCGCCGCTACCTGGAACGCCTCGAGGGCGAACTGACCTCGGGCGGGTTCGACGGCCGGTTCCTGATGACCCGCTCCGGCGGCGGCGCGATGACCGCCAGCTCGGCCCGGGAGCAACCGGTCAGCCTCATCCTGAGCGGCCCGGCCGGCGGTGTCATCGGCGCTCAGGTGTTCGGCCAGTTGATCGACCAGCCCAACCTGATCACCATCGACATGGGCGGCACCAGCCTGGACGCGTCGCTGGTCATCGACGGCGAGGCGGTGCTGCACCAGGGCGCCGAGTTCGAGGGCCTGCCGATCAACACGCCGTCGCTCTACATCCACACCATCGGCGCCGGCGGCGGCTCGATCGCCTGGCTCGACGACGCGGGCGCACTGCAGGTGGGCCCGCAGAGCGCCGGCGCCGACCCCGGTCCGGCCTCCTACGGCAAGGGCGGCACGCAGCCCACGTTCACCGACGCCGCGCTGGCGGTCGGTTACATGGGCACCACGGCGGCGCTCGGCGGCCGGCTCAGCCTGGACGACCGGCTGGCCCTGGGCGCCCTCGAACCCCTCGCCACCAAGCTCGACATGACGCCGCTGGGCCTGGCCCGCGGCATGATCCGGATCTCGACCACGAAGATCATGGGCGCCGTCCGGGCGATCACGGTCGAGGTCGGGCGCGACCCCAAGGACTTCGCGCTGCTCTCGTTCGGCGGCGGGGGCGGCCTGGTCGCCGTCGACGTCGCGCACGAACTGGGCATCCCGACAGTCATCGTCCCGCCCGGCCAGGGCGCGTTCTCGGCCTTCGGCATGCTCTTCGCCGACGTCCAGCACGACTTCGCCCGTACGTCGGTGATCCCGCTCGCCGAGCTCGACTCCCCGGCCGTCGAGGCCGGCTACACCGAGATGGCCGGCGAGGCCGCGCAGGCGCTCGGGGCCGAAGGGTTCGCCGCCGAAGCCCGGGTGCTGACCCGCAGCGTCGACGTGCGCTACGCCGGCCAGGAGCACACGGTGACGGTCCCGGTTCCCGACGGTACGGCCGATCTCGCCGCCGTGGTCGGGCAGGAGTTCGCCGAGCTGCACGAACGGCAGTACGGCCACGTGATGGACGACCCGATCGAGGTCACCACGCTGCGGCTGCGCGCCACCGGCCAGGTCGACAAGCCGACCCTGCCGCGCCTGGCCCTCCGCGGGACCGGCGCCGCCGAGCCCGAGGGCACCCGCGACGTGTACGTGTCGGCCGAGCTGCCGGCCGTCCCGTACGCGCTCTACACCCGCGAGGAGCTGCTGGCCGGCGACGAGATCACCGGGCCCGCGGTCATCCACGAGCACACCGCGACCACCGTCATCCACACCGGCGACCACCTCCGCGTGGGTTCGTACGGGGAAATGGTCATCACCGTCAAGGCAGGGGCGTGACCTCCATGAGCACCGTCGACTCGATCACCATCGAGGTCATCCGGCACGGCCTGCTGGCCGCGGCCGAGGAGATGGCCCGCAACCTGTGCCGCACGGCCTACAACACGGTCGTCTACGAGATTCACGACTACGGCATCGGGATCCACGACGCGAACGGCGACGTGGTGGCCGACGCGCCCGGCATCGCCGTGTTCACCCGCGGCAACGACCACGGCATCAAGAAGGCGGTCGAGTTCCTCGGCGTCGAGAAGCTGCTGCCGGGCGACGTGTTCATCATCAACTACCCGTACTGGTCGTCCGCGCACACGCTCGACCCGCTGGTGTTCGCGCCGGTCCACACGGCCGAGGGCGAGCTGATCGGCTACACGTCGTGCCGGATCCACGTGCTCGACCTCAAGCAGAAGGACGCCGGCTACGTCCTCGACTCGACCGACATGTACCAGGAGGGCATCTTCTTCACGGCGGCCAAGCTCTACCGCCAGGGGGAGATGAACGAGGACATCTTCAACGTCGTCAAGTTCAACAGCCGCATGCCCGAGCGCACCATCGGCGACCTGCAGGCTCAGGTTTCGGCCTGCTTCACGGGCGTCCGGCGTACGCAGGAAATCGCTGCCAAGTACGGCGCGGCGGCACTGACCGAGGCGATGGCCGCGATCAACGACCACGGCGAGCGGCTGGCCCGGATCGCCCTGGCGAAGCTGCCCAAGGGCACGTGGACGGCGCACGACTTCGTCGACCAGGACGGCGTCGACCTCGACCGCATGATCAAGATGAACGTCACCGTGACCGTGACCGACGACGAGATGATCGTCGACTGGACCGGCAGCGAGAAGGACGTCCGCGGCCCGATCAACCTGCCGGTCGGCCAGACCGAGGCGTTCTGCAGCCTCATCTTCAAGTCGCTGACCACGCCCGACACCCCGGTCGTGGCCGGCAACTTCCGGCCCCTGCGCGTGATCACCGAGCCCGGTTCGGTCATGCACGCCATCCCGCCGATGCCGACGTTCACGCTCTGGACCGGTCTGCTCGGCGGCGAGGTGGTGCTCAAGGCGCTCGCCCAGGGCATGCCCGACCTGGTGCCGGCCTGCTCCGGCGGCGACGTCTGCTCGATGATGGGCCTGGGTGTGAACCCGCGCAACGGCGAGGCCTGGCTCGAGGCGACCAACGAGGCGGTCGGCTTCGGCGGCCACGCGCACGGCGACGGCGCCGACGGCATCATGCACATCTCCGAGCCGGGCTGCCGCAACAACCCGGTCGAGGTGCTCGAGACCAAGTCGCCGATGTTCATCGAGTCGTACGGCTACCGGCCCGACACCGGCGGCGCCGGACGCAACCGCGGCGGTGTCGGCGTGCAGCGCTCGTACCGCTTCACGGCCCCGTCGACCGGCATCTGCATCGTCTACAAGACCAAGACCAAGCCGTGGTCGATCGACGGCGGGGCCGAGGGCGACAACAACCACATCGTGCTCAACCCCGGCACCGACCGTGAGACCGTCACCGGCGGCAGCTACAACCTGCTCGACACCGGCGACGTGCTGGTCAACAACACCGGCGGCGGCGGGGGCTACGGCAACCCGCTCGAACGCGCCCCGGAGCGGGTCGCGGCCGACGTCCGCAACGGCTTCGTCTCGGTGGCGGGCGCGCTGCGGGACTACGGTGTCGTCGTGGACCCGGTCACCTTCGAGGCCTCCCGATGACCTCGCTCTCCATCGTCAACGCCACGATCTTCGACGGGGTCTCGGACGACCTCGCCGAAGGGGCGGTGCACGTCGTCGACGGCCGGATCACCGACATCGGCGGCGCGCCGCAGGAGGCCGACCGCACGATCGACGCCCGCGGGCGGACCGTGCTGCCCGGCCTGATCGACGCGCACTGTCACGCGTACGGCTTCAGCCTCAACATGCTCGAGATGGAGTCGCGGCCGCTCAGCTACATCGCGCTGATGGCGGCTAAGCGGCTCAAGGCGTCGCTGTCGCGCGGGTTCACCACGGTGCGCGACCCCTCGGGTGGCGACGCCGGGCTCAACCGGGCCATCAACGAGGGGCTGCTGCCGTCGCCGCGCTACCTGTGGACCGGCGCCGCGCTGAGCCAGACCGGCGGGCACGGCGACGTGCGGGCGGCCGACTCCGACGTGTGCGGCTGCGGCGCCCACACCTGCGAGGTGGTCGACGGGGTGGACAACCTGCGGGTCGCCGTACGGGAAAGGCTGCGCCGCGGCGCCCACGCCATCAAGATCATGGCGTCGGGCGGGGTGGTCTCGCTGACCGACCCGATCCGCATCCCGCAGTACTCGCCCGAGGAGATCCGCGCGGTCACCTCGGAGGCGGCCCGGCGCGGCAGCTACGTGGCGGCGCACGCCTACTCCCCCGAGGCGATCATGCACGCGATCGACAACGGCGTCCGCACGATCGAGCACGGCAACCTGCTCGACGCCCCGACCGCGGCCGCGATGGCGTCGGCCGGCGCCTTCCTGGTGCCGACCCTCGCCGCGTACGACGCGATGGACCGCCGCGGCCCCGAACTGGGCATGACGCCGGTGCAGCTGGAGAAGAACGCGGAGGTGCTCGAGTCCGGCCGGCAGGCGGTCAAGCTGGCCCGCGAGGCCGGCGTGCGGGTCGGGTTCGGTACCGACCTGATGGGCTTCCTGGAGGACGAGCAGCTCCACGGCCTGCGGCTGCAGATCGAGGTGGACGGGCCGCTGACCGCCCTCAAGTCGGCCACGTCGGTCAACGCCGAGCTGCTGCGCCGCGACGACCTGGGCCGGGTGGCCCCGGGCGCGGCGGCCGACCTGCTCATCGTCGACGGCAACCCGTTCGACCGTCCCGAGGTGCTGTGGGGCGACCCGTCCGTCCGCACGGTGGTGCAGGCCGGCGAGGTCGTCACGGTCTGAGCCCGTACGGGATCCCGGTCGTCCTTCTCGCGGCGGCCGGGATCTCGCTGTCTTCTACTTCGCCGCCTCGCTGATCGCCTCTTTCAGTGCCTGCGCGATCGTCTCGGGGGTCGAGGGCTGCCCCGAGGCGGGCTGGCCGCTCAGACCGGCCAGCTCGATGCGGACCGTGCCGCCGGGCTCGACGACGATCGTGAAGCCCTGCTGCACCTGGTTGCGGGCCGCGCGCCGGGACAGCCAGGCCGACAATGCCTGCACGGCCGCGCCGCTCGCGATCAGGGCGACCGTGATCAGGGTCAGTTCGCCGTAGTGGGTCGCGGACGGCTCCGGCTCGTGCACCGACTCCACCGCCTCGGGCGGAACCGTCTCGGTCAGCTCGTCCAGTTCGATGCCGTGCAGGCCGTCGACCCGCACCACGACGTTGTCGGCCATCTCTCGCCTCCTTCTAGATGAACGGGATCAGGATCGGGCGCTCGTCGGCCGACTCGTGGATGCGGGGCGGGAAGCCGTGCTCGTTCCAGCCGCGGCTCAGCGTGTCCAGCAACGACGGCAGGTCCATGCCCCGCTTCTCGAACTGCGTCTCCAGCACGTCCCGGTACGAGTTCAGGCCCGCGGCCAGGCCGAGGAACGCCGCCCCGCGCAGCGCCTCGGTGGTGCCGAGCAGCGGGCGCAGCCCCTTGGCGGCCATCAGTTCACCGCACGCGTCCATGGCCTCGTAACCGGAGCTGTAGCGCAGGGCGACGTCGTGGTACAGCTGGTCGACGACCTCACGCAGCTGGTCGCGGACGTGGTCGCGGTTCATCCGCAGACCCCAGTCCTCGGCCACGATCGCCTCGGCCGTGAACTGGAGGCTGCGGGCCGAGGACTCCCGCTTCGCCCGGGAGGCGAACGACGACAGCAGCGCCCCGCGCAGCGCCTCGCGCTGGTCGGGCAGGCCCATCACGACCGTCACGGAGTGCAGCTCCTGTTCCCGGCCGACCAGGGCCAGGCGGCTCGTCCGTTCCCGGCTGATCACGGCCAGGCGGCTCATCCGCTCGTCACCCGACATGCCCAGCAGGATGTCCAGGGTGTGCGGGCCCGACGCCGGTCGCACCACATCGGCCGGGGCGACCTCGAGCACCTCGCGGCCCTGCCAGGTGACCGTTCCCTTCTCGTCCACCTCGACCTCGACGGACATGACCGTCACGAAGGTCCGCAGCGCCATCAGCGAGTTCACGCTCGTGACCGCCGTGCCGTACGCGAACTCGCTGAGCCGCGCCGCCTCGCTCGACTCGAGCGCCGCCACCTGCCCGGCGAAGCGCTGGCGGGCCTGTTCGTGCTCGTCGGCGGTGCGCAGCGTGCCCGCCGCCCCGACCGGGCCCTCGCTGTCCAGCGCGGCCTCGAACTCGGCTAGGTCACGCGGGGTGGCCTCGTCGAAGAAGGCCTGCATCCGGCGGTTGAAGGCGCCGATGAGCCGGTCGGTGCTGAGCATGACGTTGCTGATCGGCGGGGCCAGCAGCTCGGCCGCGAGCTCGACGTCCTCGAAGAAGAAGGTCCGCAGGTAGGTCAGCACGATGTCGGACTCCCCGTACAGGCGGAAGTCCTGCTGGAAGAGGAAACGCCACATGCTCTTGACCGTCAGATAGCCCGGAAGGTAGCCGCCGCCCTCGCTGCGGAACGGCGCCCGCAGCAGAGACGCCTTGGTGGTGACCGCCCACTCGCTGAGCCGGGCCTCGTGCAGCAGCTCGCCCACGACCTTGGTGGTGGTGACGTTCGGTTCGAGGGGACCCCGCTCGGCGAGCGCCTGGAAGCGCTCACGGCCGGCGAAGTTCAAGGCGACCGCCACCGGCAACGGGCTCCAGGCCCGGCTCCGCAGGCGTGACATCGCGTCGTACTCGGCGAACAGCGCCAGCCCCTCGGCCAGCGGGCGCAGCAGCGCGCCGGCCACCTCGAGCCGCACCACGTCGTCGTGGACGTGCAGGCCCAGCCGGTCGCGGACCTCGGCCACCCGCTCGCCGAGTCGCCGGCGCGGGTCACCGCTGACGTCCCGGATGAACTGGCCGAACATGCGCAGGTCGTGGGCGGGGCCGGAACTCTCGCCGGGCTCGGGGTCGTCCTGCAGCATCAGGTACACCAGGGCGTTCATCTCGGCCCGGCCCGCCACGTACATCTGGGCGTGCACGACGGCCGAGTTGAAGCACCAGTTGTGAGTGGCCTCGTGCAGGAAGGTGAGCAGACGCCCGTTGCCGGTGGCGATCGGGGTCAGCCAGGGGCGCGGGTCCTCGGCCCAGTCCGGCGTCAGGCGGGTGACGTTGCTGATCCAATCCGTGACACCGGAGCCGTCCGTGAAGGCCATGCCCCACTGTGGTCACCCCTGATTCCGTCCGCCATCGTGCAGTCGGCAAGAGGACACGAGCGCTCAGGTGACGTCCGGCCGGACCAGCCCCGACTCGTACGCCAGCACGACCAGCTGGGCCCGGTCGCGGGCTCCGAGCTTGGTCATGGCCCGGTTGACGTGCGTCTTCGCGGTGATCGGGCTGATCGCCATGCCGGCCGCGACCTCGTCGTTGGACAGGCCCTGCGCGACCAGGGCGACGGCCTCCCGCTCACGCCGGGTCAGCTCGTCGAGCACGGCGCCGGGCCGGGGCGGCCGGGCCACGTACCGGTCGATGAGTTTGCGGGTGATCGCCGGCGCGAGCAGGGCCTCACCGCGCGCGGCGACCCGGACGGCGTACAGGAAGTCCTCGGGCCGGATGTCCTTGACCAGGAACCCGGCCGCGCCGGCGCGCAGGGCGTGAAAGACGTATTCGTCGAGGCCGTAGTTGGTCAGGATCACCACGTGCACCGCGGCCAGGTCCGGATCGTCCGCGATGAGCCGGGTGGCCTCGATGCCGTCCCGCTGGGGCATCCGGACGTCGACCAGCGCCACGTCGGGCCGCAGCTGCCGGGCCAGGGCCACCGCCTCGTTGCCGTCCGCGGCCTCGCCCACCACCTCGATGTCGTCCTCGATCTCCAGCAGCGCCCGGAATCCGCTGCGGATCAGCGGCTGGTCGTCGGCGAGCAGGACCCGGATCACGACGCGCCGCCCAGGGGCTGGCCGTCCACCAGCAGGACCCGGATCACGACGCGCCGCTCAGGGGCAGCTCGGCATCGACGGTGAAACCTCCGCCCGTACGGGGCCCGGCCCGCAACCGGCCGCCGAGCGCGCCCACCCTCTCCCGCATGCCGAGCAGTCCGATGCCGGGTTCGGGCGCCGCTCCCGGTGTGGCCGTGCCGTCGTCGTCGACCCGGATGTCCACCGCGCCCGGCCGGTAGCCGATGCGGACCGTCGCGCTGCCGGCCGAGGCGTGCCGGGCGACGTTCGTCAGGGACTCCTGCACGATCCGGTACGCCGTGCGGTCGACCGCGGCCGGCACGTCGGAGCGCTCGCCCTCGACCGTCAGCGTGGTCGCGAGACCCGCCCGCCGCACCTGCTCGACGAGCCCGGGAATCTGGTCGAGCCCCGGCGGCGGGGTGCGGGCGTCGTCGCGCAGCGCCTCCAGGGTCGCGCGCAGATCGCGGGAGGCGGCCCGCCCGGCGTCGCGGATGGCCAGCAACGTCTCGGGCACCGGCTCGCCCCGCCGCTCGGCCACATGCACCGCCGCCTCGGACTGCACCTTGATCACCGAGATCTGGTGGGTGAGCGAGTCGTGCAGTTCCCGGGCCAGGTGCAACCGCTCCTCGTCGGCCCGGCGGCGCGCGATCTCCTCGCGGGTGCGCTCGGCCTCGTCGGCCCGGCGCTCGGCCTGCCGCAGCGCCTCACCGGCCGCGGCCGCCGCGATCAGCCAGGCCAGTTCCAGCACCCGCCGGGCCTGATCGAACGCCTGCCCCGCGTCGGCCGGCCCCGAGAGCATGGCCGCGACCGGCAGAGCGACCAGGGTGACCAGCCCGGCGACGGCGGCGGCGACCCGGTGCCCGGCGCGGACGGCCGAATAGACCGCGACCAGGAAAGCGACGGCGAACAGCTCGAACCCGGCCGCCTGATAACCCACCGTGCAGGCCCCCACGACGGCCAGAACCACGACCGGGGCCTGCCGCCGGGCGGCGAGCGCGAGCCCGCTGAGCACCAGAAGCGGGTAGCCGACCACCTCGACCGCGTCGACCGGCCGCTCCCCCGCCGCCTGCGCGACCACCAGAACGATCGCCATGCCGATGGCGATCGCCCAGTCCCGCACCCTGGCCATGCGGGCACAGTAACCGTCCGGTGGCCCGCGCGGATCCTCCCGGCGCAGGCGTTCCCGACTGCTGCGAATGCAGTAGCCGGATGTCCACACCGGCACGATGCGGCGGGCCGGCCCCGGCGCGCACGATCGGCGCATCACTTGACGCCGGAGGAGGCACCGATGTTCACCGTCGACCGAGCCGTAGCCACACTCGCCGCTCTGCTCGCCCTGGCCGGGGTGATATCGGCTTTCCGCGCTCATCGGGCGGTCGCCCTCGTCGCGGGGGCCACCGGCACCCTGATCGGCGCCTTCGTCGTGCTCACGGCGGACGGCGGGCCCGGCACGGGCAACGGGGTCGTCGGCGGCTGGGCGGCGCTGGTGCTCGGACCGTCGGCGATCGCCCTGGCCTACAGGCGGGGCAGGCGGGCGCGGTCGCGGAGGTTCTTCGGGACCAGCTCGACCAGCTGATCGGGGCGCAACGGCAGGTCGAGCAGGCTCAGCTTGATGCGCGTGCGGGCGCCGTGGGTGTCGGAGTCGAAGCGGACCACGTTGACCGCGTTGGGCCGCATGCGCAGCACCATGTCGGCCCCCTCGGCGACGTTCAGCGTGGTGGCGCCGTCGAGGGAGAGGCGGGTCTCGTGGGAGGGGGCGCGCAGCAGGACGGTCTCGTCGCCGCCGAGCACGATCGGGCGGGTGATGCCGGACATCGGGGCCACCGGGGTCAGGCCGATCAGCGGGGCCGAGGGCGAGATGATCGGGCCGCCGGCCGCGTAGTTGTAGGCGGTCGAGCCGGTGGGTGTGCAGACGACCACCGCGTCGCTGCGGAAGTAGCCGTGGCGGACGCCGTTGATCTCCAGGTCGAGCGAGACGGCGGTCCACGGGGTGGTGGACGTGAGGACGACGTCGTTGAAGGCCAGGGCCGGGTCGTCGTGGCCGGTCAGTTCCAGGCAGCTGTGCGGCTCGAGGCCGAAGTCGCCCTCGATCAGGCGGTCGAGAGCCTGGGGCAGGCCGTCGGGCGAGACCTCGATGAGGAAGCCGATGTTGCCGTGGTTGACCCCCAGCACCGGGGTCGGGCGGCCGGCGACCAGACGCATCGCGCCCAGCATGGTGCCGTCGCCGCCGAGGCTGAACACGAAGTCGGCCCGGTCGGCCAGCTCGCTCTCGTCCATCGGCTCGACGCCCTGGAGCCGTACGGCGTCCTCGGGTCTCGCCACGACCCGCACCCCATGCCCCTCGGCCAGCCCGGTGACCACCGCCACCGAATCGCTCACGTCGTTGCGGGGATGGACGACGAGTCCGATCACATGGTTCTTCATGCCCATGTCATCGACCATGCCACGACCCGATCAACTCCACAGCGGATGGCACGGACAGAAGCCCCGGGCGGAATCGAACCGCGCGACGAGACCCGCTTTGCAGGCGGGCAGCAGCTCCAGCTACTCGCCGAGGCCACGGCGTACCCCCGGACGGAATCGAACCGCCGGCCCCCGGGTCCGGAACCCGGTGCTCTCTCCGCTGAGCTACGAGGGTGTGGTGCCTGTCCCTGGTGCCGACCCAGGTCCGCAAGATGCCACGGCTTTACAGGCCGCTGGGCGTGCCGCCGCCCACGACAGGCTGGATCTTCCGTGCGTTTCCTTTCCGGTCTTCCTCCCGGTCCTTCCTTCCGGTCCTTCCTTCCGGGTTTCCTTTCCGGGTGACTGGCCGGTCTCGAACCGGCGACCTCCGGGGCCACGACCCGGCGCTCTACCGCTGAGCTACAGCCACAGTGCCCGCACCAGGATTCGAACCTGGGACCTTCCCCGTGTGAAGGGGACGCTCTCCCGCTGAGCCATACGGACATGCGTACGCCGCCGGGGGATCGAACCCCGAACCCACTGATTAAGAGTCAGTTGCTCTCCCGATTGAGCTAGCGGCGCTCGGTGCTGCTTGTTCCTGCTGGTTGCTGCCTGTTCCTGCGCGCTGTTCCTGCGCGCTGTTCCTGTTGCTGCGGGTTCCGGCTGGAACTCGCTCGCGGAGACGGGGCGAGTCGAACGCCCACGGGGTTTCATCCCCCAACCGCTTTCGAGGCGGCGGCCGGCGCCCATCGGCTGGCGTCTCCATGTTTGGTGCGTGGACCCGGCCGGAGTTGAACCGGCCACCTCCGCTGTGCGAGAGCGGCGCTCTACCAGATGAGCTACGAGCCCTTGGTGTCTCGGTGTCTCGGTGTCTCGGTGTCTCGGTGTCTCGGTGTCTCGGTGTCTCGGTGTCTCGGTGTCTCGGTGTCTCGGTGTCTTGGTGTCTTGGTGTCTTGGTGCTGGTGCTGGTGCTGTCGTGCTTTTGTCGCGTACCCGGAGCGCGATTCGAACGCGCACTGGCGCCGTCCTGAGCGGCGTGCCTCTGCCATTGGGCTACCCGGGCCTGGGTTGTCGTGCCGACTGCGAGCCGGAGGCGGGACTCGAACCCGCTACCTGCCGATTACGAAACGGCTGCACGACCAGTCGTGCTGCACCGGCGAAGGTGGTGGTGGTGCGTGCCCTCGGCGCGATTCGAACGCGCACTGGCGACGTCCTCAACGTCGGGCCTCTGCCGTTGGGCTACGAGGGCGTGAAGCGGCAGGCCGGGTTCGAACCGGCGACCTCCACCGTGGCGGGGTGGCGCTCTCCCAGACTGAGCTACAACCGCATGTTTGTTGCGTGACCGTGAGGCGCGGCCCGGGCTCGAACCGCTCACCCCACCGATGGTGCGTGGACGTTGAAGCACGGCCGGGTTCGAACTGCCGCCCGACCGATGGTGCGTGGACGATGAAGCACGGCCGGGTTCGAACTGCCGCCCGACCGATGGTGCGTGGACCTGGGCGGGTTCGAACCGCCGACCCCCGGTCTGCCGAACCGGTGCGCTACCAACTGCGCTACAAGCCCATTGCCCGTGATCGCGTCACGGGACCAGTCCGGAGCCCCCGAGTCGAACGGGGTGTCTTACGCTCCCAAAGCGCACGGGTTGCCGTCTCCCTCGCTCCGGAAAAATGTGCCATCCGCTGTGGAGTTGTCAATTAACAGAATCGAATAAGGGCAGCGCGAATCGACTCACGGCGCCGGTTGGGAATTGCGATCTGAATACGAAAAAGCCGCCGTCCCGGTGGGGTGCGGCGGCTCGGAGCTAGCGTCGGCTAGCGATGCCACCGTTCCCGGTAGGGCTTAAGACCGGAGTGTGCGAGAGCACAGGTCAGGACGGCGCCCGAACCACACAGGGATAGCGGATACGTTGCGTGCGTGGCGTGCCGCGACATGTCCCTCTCCTATCCCCTGGCATCCGGTGGTGATAACCAAGGTAAGCGGCCCACGCCGACTTGGCAACGCTATTTATGGCGCTCAGAAAAATTGGTTCCAATCAACCGCCCCTGTGGACAGCCGGACAATGTGGATAACTCCTTCACAGCACCTGCCGCCGGGTAGGGTTGACCCCGCAGTTCCGCGCTTCCCTGGGTGGGCGGGGGAGGCGGTGGCTGCTCTCCCCAAGATCCTTTCGAAGGGCGCGATCTTGGGGATGGTCTGACTCGTTGATCACGGCAGTGGGGAGCACACGGGTCGTGGCCGCCAAGGACACCCGGGGCCTGGCTGCCCAAGGCGCCCGGTTGCGGCTGCCCGAAGGCACCCGGTCGCGGTGGCGGGAGCACCAGCAGGAGCGACATCTCTCGATGCCACGGGTATCTTCGTGGACAAGGAAACAAACTTTCACATTCATGGGGGCTCGGGTGTCTGCTGCGGATCGGTTCGCCGTGTTGTCGACGGCCGAGCCTGCGACGGGGCAGCGTGTGCTGTTCCCCCGGGCCGTCGTGCTGGGTGGCAGCATCGCGGGACTGATGGCCGCGCGCGTGCTCAGTGATCACGCCGAGCAGGTGCTGATCATCGAGCGCGACGATCTGACCGAGCTCGACCTCACCGACGAGCAGATCGCCGCCGACCCGGAAGGGGCCGTCGCCCCGCGGCCGGGGGTTCCGCAGGGCAGCCAGGTGCACGCGCTGCTGCCCTCGGGGCTCAACCAGCTCGAGCGCTGGTTCCCGGGGTTCATCGACGAGGCCCTGGCCGCCGGCGCGGTCAATCCGCCGCCCGACACCAACCGGTTCTACATGGACGGCAAGCTGCGTGACGACCCGCCGACCGGGCCGGCCGCGCAGGCCCTCATCTCGAGCCGTCCGTTTCTCGAGGCCCTGATCCGGCATCGGGTGCTGGGGCTGGCCAATGTCCGTACGGTCAAGGGCCGCGCCGACGGCCTGGTTCTGCGCGACGACGCCGTGACGGGGGTTCGCTACGGCGACGGCAGCGAGGAAGCGGCCGACTTCGTCGTCGACGCGACCGGGCGGTCCAGCCGGCTCAGCGACTGGCTCGACGGGCACGGCTTCCCCAAGCCGCCGATGCAGCGCATGGGCATCAAGCTCAACTACGCGACCGCCCTGTTCCGCCGCCCGGCCGACGCGCAGGTGTGGACGTGCATCTCGATCGCCAACCCGGGCCCGGGCAAGGTGGCGCGGATCGGCGGGTTCACCCCGATCGAGGGTGACCGGTGGACCGTGCTGGTCTCGGGTTACGCCGACGACCGTCCGGGGCGTGACGCGGGCGAGTTCCGGCAGCGCTGCGCCGACGACTTCCCACCCGAGTTCGGCCAGGTCGCCTCGACGGCCCCGCAGGTCGGTGACGTCATCACCTATCACCAGGCCGACAGCCGCCGCCGCGACTTCCACAAGCTGAGCCGCTTCCCGGCCCGCCTGGTCGCGGCCGGTGACGCCGTGGCCTCGTTCAACCCGGTGTACGGGCAGGGGATGACCTCGGCGACGCTGCACGCCTCGGCGTTGTCGGAATATCTGCGCGGCGCGCCCGATCTGGCCAAGCCCGCGCTGTCCTACTTCCAGGACGTCAAGGTCGTCGTGGACGCGGCGTGGCAGGTCTCGACCATGGCCGACCTGGCGCTGCCGCACGTCGACGGGCCGTATCCCCGGGGCTACAAGGCGATCCAGTTCTTCAGCGGGCTCATATTCAAGGCGTCGATGCGCGACCACTCGGTGAACCAGCGCCTCGGCCAGGTCACCACGATGCTCGAACACCCGAGCGCGCTCACCAAGCCCCGCTTCCTGCTGAGAGCCCTAGCGATCGGCGCCCGCGCCTGAGGCCGAACCCAACAGCTCCAGCCATCGGCGCCCGCGCCTGAGGCGAACCAACGGCTCTAGCTATCGGCGCCCGCGCTTAAAGGCGCCCATTCGCGGCCGAACCAGCGGCGGATCCGGTCGGCGCCGAACGCGGTCTTGTCGGCCGCCAGGTCGGTGGACGGGCCGATCAGGCTGCCGACCGGACGCTGACCGGCCACGAACCTGACGTCGACCTTGGCCACCTGGTCACCGCCGAATTCGAGGTAGCAGACACCGCGGCCGTCGTACTGGCCGGCCGCAGCCCCACCCCGTACGGAACCGATGATCCGCTCGGCCACCACGGCCGCCTGGCCCTCGGCGAACACTCCGGCCTTGGGCGTGCCGACGCTGGTCACGTCGCCCACCGCGTACACACCGGGGTAGGCGGTTTCCAGGGTCAGCGGGTCGACCGGGATCCAGCCGTCGACGGTCATCCCGGCCACGGCCTGTGGGGCGCGGTGCACCGGAACGCCGAGGAAAAGATCGTACGGGAGCTCGGTGTCGTCGCTCAGCAACGCGACCTTGCGCGCCGGGTCGAGCGCGCGCACCAGACGCTCCGGAACCCAGGTGATGCCGCGTTCGGCGAAGGCGGCCAGCACCGCGGCCGAGGCGTCGGGCGACGGCGGAATCGGGGTGCCGAGCGGCATGACCAGCGTGACGTCGCAGGGCAGGCCACGGGACGTCAGATACTCGTACGTGAGAAGCGCGGTCTCGCTCGGCGCCGGTGGGCACTTGAACGGCGTGGACGTGACCGCCACGACGACCTTGCCGCCCCCGAAGTCGCGCAGGGCGTCGGCGGCCGCGAACGCCCCCGCCACCGTGTAGAACTCGTGGCCACCCTCGACCAGGCCCGGCGTCGCTTGCGGGTCGAGGTCGGCGCCGAGAGCGACCACCAGGATGTCCGCCTCGAACGGGCCGGCGCTCGTCTCGACCCGTTTCGACTCCGGGTCGACCGCGGTGATCTCGGCGCTCACGAATCGCACGCCCGGGTTCACCATTCCCGCGTACGGGTGGAGCACCTGACCTGGCTCGTGGCGGCCGAACATCACGTCGAGTTTCGAGAAGCCGAAGACGAACCCCTCGGCCTGGTCGATCAGGGTCAGCTCGACGTCGTCGCCGGGCTCGCTCGTCACCGCCGTCGCCACTTCGAGGCCGCCGAACCCGGCGCCCAGCACCACCACGCGCGTCGTCACGCCCGGAGACTAGCCGCCCTATGGCCCGCGCCACATGGTGTCACGTCGGCTTTCACCCCGTCGTCCCCGGTGTGAACACACAAAGCGAGCGAAGGACGGACGTAATGAGGATGGCGGTGGCCGGCGGAACCGGCATGGTCGGCAGGCACGTGGTCGCGCTGGCGCGGGAGGCCGGGCACGAGGTCGTGGTGATCTCGCGGGCCGACGGTGTCGACCTGACCACCGGGGCCGGGCTCGACGAGGCGCTGACGGGCGTCGACGCCGTGATCGACGTGACCAACATCGAGACCCTGAGCCGCCGGAAGGCGATCGACTTCTTCGAGACGACCACGCGGACCCTGCTGGCGGCGGAAGAGCGTTCCCACGTACGGCATCACGTGGTCCTGTCGATCGTCGGCGTGGACCGGGTCGACTCCGGCTACTACGCGGGCAAGCGCCGTCAGGAAGAGCTCGCGCTGGCCGGCCCGGTCCCGGCGACCGTGCTGCGGGCGACCCAGTTCCACGAGTTCGCCGCCCAGATGCTCGGGCGCGTGCCGGGCCCGGTGAAGGTGGTGCCGGCGATGCTGAGCCGCCCGGTCGCCGCGTCCGAGGTGGCGGCCGAGCTCGTACGGCTGGCCGAAGGCCCCGCCCAGGGCCGGGCGACCGACCTGGCCGGCCCCGAGGTGCTGAAGATGCCGGCGATGGTGCGGCGCCTGGTCCCCGGGCGGCTGGTGCTGACCGTGCCCGCCGGACGCGCGATGTCGGGCGGCGGACTGCTGCCGGTCGGCGACTTCCGCCGGGGCGAGGTCACCTTCGACGAGTGGCTGGCCGCCCGATGAAGCGCGCGGCGGTGCTGGTCCTGGCTGTCTCGGCCGCGGTCGTCGGCGTGTGGGCGGCCGCCTTCCCGGTCAGCTTCTACAACGACTTCCCGGCGCCCGGCCGCCACTGGGTCTCGACGCTGGGCCCGTACAGCGAACATCTCGTACGGGACGTGGGCGCCCTTTATCTGGCCCTGCTGGTGCTGAGCGTGTGGGCGTGGCGGCGCCCCTCCCCCGACGCGTACCGCGTGACCGGGGGCGCGTGGCTCATCTTCAACTCGATCCACTTCCTGTGGCACATGTTGCACCTGGAGATGTTCCCGACGATCGACAAGGTCGGGAACGCGGTGGCCCTGGGTGGTGTGCTGATCCTGTCGATCCTGCTGCTGCTCCCCGACGGCGCCGGCGCTGATCGGCGGCAGCCCGGGAGGGCCGCCGCCGATCCCGGCGAACAATAGAGCCGTTGCCCGGTGGGCTGAGCCCGTTCCCGCCGGCTCGGGGGCTGCTGTCGGTGGGCGGCAGCCAGGGACGGCTCGGCCGCGGTGACGTCGGCGGCGGTGCGGCGCAGCAGCTTTCAGTGGGCAGCGGCCAGGGACGGCTCGGCCGCGGTGACGTCGGCGGCGGTGCGGCGCAGCAGTCGGATGCCGACCACCGCGAGCGGGGCGCAGCACACCGCACCGACGACACTGCCGACGGCCGCTCCGAGGATGCCGCCCGCGATCGGCCCCGCGACCATCGGCAGCAGCGCCACCGGCGTCGCCCACCAGCCGATCACGCCGTTGCGGGCCAGTCCGGCCATGAGCACGGCCGGCATGACAAGACCGAGGACAACTCCCGACCGCAACCAGACGATCATCGAGGGATCGCCGTTGACCTGGTCGAAGACGGCCACGGCCTGATCGAGGCCGGCGATCGGGGGCATGGCCGCGTTCATCCAGTCGGCGAACAGCACACCCGACATCTGGATCGCCCCGAATGCCGTGGCCAGCGCACCGGCCGTGGCCAGAACCGCGCCGCGCCGGCCGCGCAACAGGGTCAGCACCGCGGGCACGGCGAGGGCGATGGCCACCCAGTAGTAGTGGAAGAGGTTGGCCGAGAGGATCGACAGGTCCCAGTCCCGGGCCAGCGACTCGATGTAGCCGCGGGGCGACTCGTCGTCCTGCGGCGGCGAGGTCAGCATGGCGCCGAGCAGCAGAACCGGGGTGGCCAGAAGCGCGCCGCCGGCGACCCGGCGGAAGAGGTTGTTGTTCGTCATGCCGAGAAAACTATGAACTGAGACCCCGGCTCCGGATCGGCACGCGAGCCCGATCCGGCTGCGATCGGCGGCCCGCGTGCCCGCTGCCGGGGTCGTCCCCCAGGAGGACGGACGGTCGTCTCCGGAGAGGATCCGCACAGCTCCGGGCCGAGTTAGCGTCATGCGCGAACCCGGTCGTATCGCAGGCCGGGCCTGTGGAGAACCGCCCGGAACTGTCGGGCGGTGGCCATAGATTCACCCCTTGCCCTTGGGTGGGCGGGGGAGGCGGTGGCACTCCAGGGCGAGGGAGGCGGTAGCACTCCAGGGCGATGACTGATCTTGAAGTGGACGATCTGTAGGAACCGCAGCGCTGATCTTGTAGACGCAAGCACGGCGGTCACGGGAGGAGCACGGGTGCGCGCACCGCGGAGCCGGCGGCAATGGGCCGTGGCCGGCGTGGTTGCGGGACTGGTCTGGGCCGCTGTCGCCGTTGCCGAGATGACCGGCAGCAAGGTTCCGGACGGCCCGGGCCGGGGTGAGATCAGCGCCGCGCTGGTGCTGTTCCTGTGCTTCCCGCTCGCGGCCTGGTTCCCGATCACCGCCATGGTGCTGTCGGTGCTCGTCACGCCGTACATCGTCCTGCTCGACCTGCCCGGAGTCGGCGGGTCGCAACTCATCGCGCAGCTCGTCCTGGTGGCCCATGCGGCGTTCCGGCGGCCGGCCCGGCTCACCGTCCCGGCCGCGGTGGCCGCCTTTGTGCTGCCCTCGACCACGCTGTTCCTCGCGGGCGAGACCTCGTGGGAGTTTGTCTTCTTCGCGGTCCTCGAGGCGTTCGGGTGGGGCGTGGGTGCGCTGCTGCGGCGCGAGCAGCAACGGTCGGCGCAGCTGGCGCGGCTCGCGGCCGAGCTGGCGGCCGAGCGGGAGGCCCGGGAGCGGGCGGCGGTCGACGAGGAACGGGCCCGGATCTCGCGGGAGCTGCACGACGCCGTGGCGCATACGGTCAGCGTGATGACGATGCAGGCGGGGGTGTTGCGGCGGCGGCTCAGCGACCGGCCGGTCGAGCGGGACGCGCTGGCCCAGGTCGAGGAGCTGGGGCGGCGCAGCGTCGAGGAGATCCGCCGGGTGGTGGGGCTGCTGCGGCCGGACGACGCGGACGGGCTGGGGCCGGCGCCGTCGCTGCGGCGGCTCGACGATCTGCTGGCCCACGTGCGGGCAGCGGGGCTCGAGGTCGATCTGCGGGTCGAGGGCGAACCGGGGGAACTGCCGGCGGCGCTCGACATGTCGGCCTACCGGGTGGTCCAGGAGGCCCTGACGAACGTGCTGCGGCACGCCGAGGCGAGCCGGGCGACGGTCGTGGTGACGTACGGGGAAAGGGAGTTGACCTTGATCGTGACGGACGACGGGCGGGGCGTGAGCGGGAAGACGGTGGGCGGGCACGGGCTGGTCGGCATGCGGGAGCGGGTCGGGCTGTTCGGCGGGCGGCTGCACACCGGCCCCGGCGAGGAAGGCGGCTACCGGGTGCGGGCGACGTTCCCGAGCGTGGCGACGGCATGATCCGGGTCGTTCTGGCCGACGACGAGGCGATCGTACGGGCGGGGTTGCGCATGTTGCTCTCGGATGAGGCGGACATGGAAGTGGTCGGCGAGGCCGCCGACGGTCACGAGGTGGTCCGGGTGGTCGAGCGCGTACGCCCCGACGTGGTGCTCATGGACGCGCGGATGCCGGGGCTCGACGGCATCGGTGCGGCGCGGCTGATCGGCGAGCGGTTTCCCACCGTACGGGTCCTGGTCCTGACCACGTTCGACGAGGAGGTCCTGGTCGACGGCGCGCTGCGGGCCGGTGTGGCCGGGTTCCTGCTGAAGGTCTCGCCGCCCGAGCAGCTGCTGGACGCGCTGCGCGAGGTGGCGGCCGGCCGGGGCCTGCTCGACCCGGCCGTGGTCCCGCGGGTGATCACCCGTTACGCCGGCACACCGCAGGTCCGCCCGCGCGATCCGGCGCTCGACGCGCTCACGCCCCGCGAGGCCGAGGTGCTGGCCCTGGTCGGGCGTGGGCTGTCGAACCCCGAGATCGCCGCGGCGCTGCACCTGGGCGAGACGACCGTGAAGACCCACCTCGGTCGCGCCCTGGACAAGCTCGGGCTGCGGGACCGGGCGCGGGCGATCGCGTACGCGTATTCGAGCGGCCTGATCACTCCCGAGTAGGGTGCTGAGTCGTGGCAGAGATCGTCGGCGAGATCCGGGACGGCGTCGGCTGGGTCACGATGAGCAACCCGGCCCGGCGCAACGCGTTGTCGACCGCCATGCTCGGGGCGCTCGACGCGACCGTACGGCGGTTCGATGACGACGACGCGGTCCGCACGATCGTGCTGCGGGGCGCGGGTGAGACGTTCACCGCCGGGGCCGACATCTCCGAGTTCGCGGCCCACCACGACGCCACGGGTGACCGGGACGTCTGGGAGAGGACGCTGACCGGCCTGTTCGTGACGCTCAGCGGGCTGACCACGCCACTGATCGCGATGATCCGCGGGCACTGCTTCGGCGCGGGCATGGCGCTCGCGCTCAGCGCCGACATCCGGGTCGCGGCCGAGGGCAGCCGGTTCGCGATCCCGGCGGCCCGGCTCGGCATCGGCTATCCGTTCGCGCTCGCGCAGACGCTGGTGCACGTGGTGGGGCCGGCCAACGCCAGCGACATGCTGTTCACCGCCCGCGCCTATTCCGACGCCGAGGCCCTGGCCGCGGGTCTGATCAACCGGTTGGTGCCGGCCGAGCGGCTCGAGGAGGACGTGCTCGCCACCGCGCAGGCGATCGCGGCGAACGCTCCTCTCGCCGTACGGGCCGCGAAAGCCTCGATCAAGGCGGCCGCGCACCCGTCTCTGGCCGCACGGGCACAGCAGCTGATCGCGGAGACGAGCGGTTCCCGCGACGAGTTCGAGGGTCAGCGGGCCTTCATGGAGCGTCGTCCCCCGGCGTTCGAGGGCCGCTGACACTTTTATCACGCTGTATATTGACGACTGTTAGTAAATCTTCCTAATCTTTGGTGGCCCGTAGTCATCCCCACGGCGCACTCCCCCGCGCCGGACACGAAGGGTCACCATCCCCATGGCCATCAGGAAGAGCCGCTGGGCCGCGGCGGCCACCGCATGCGCGGTCGCCGCGGTCGGCACATTCACCGCCCTCACCCTCGGACAGGGCACCTCGCAGGCCGCCGTCCTGCCCAACGGGTTCAAGAGCGTCGGCTACATGCCGTCGTGGGCCGGCAGCGTCACCAGCATCCAGTACTCGAAGCTGACCCACATCAACTACTCGTTCGCGCTCCCCAACGCCAACGGGACCCTCCAGCCGATCGAGAACACGTCGAAGCTGCAGCAACTCGTCACGCTCGGCCACCAGAACAACGTCAAGGTCTCGCTCGCCATCGGCGGCTGGAACGACGGCAACGACTCCGCCTTCGAGTCGCTCGCCGCGGGCTCCGGCACCCGGACGGCCTTCGTCACCAACGTCATGAACACCGTGCGCCAGTACGGGCTCGACGGTGTCGACATCGACTGGGAGTACCCGGATCCGGGCACTTCCGGCAACAACTACACGGCATTGATGCAGCAGCTCAGCACGGCCCTGCACAACGAGGGCAAGCTGCTCACGGCGGCCGTCGTCAGCGAGGGCGGCACGGCCAACGGCGTCCAGCCGGCGGTGTTCGGCTACGTCGACTGGCTCAACATCATGGCGTACGACGGCGGGTCGCCCCACGCGAACTACGACTGGGCGATCGCGTCGGCCAACTTCTGGAAGAACCGGGGGCTGCCCAAGGCCAAGACCGTGCTCGGGGTGCCGTTCTACAGCCGGCCGGGCTATCTGACGTACGCCCAATTGGTCGCTCAGGACCCGGCGAACGCGAACCGGGACTGCACGCCCGGCGGCGAGTGCTACAACGGCCTGCCCACGATCCGGCGCAAGACCCAGTGGGCCATGGCCAACGCCGGCGGCATCATGAACTGGGAGCTCTCGCAGGACGCGACCGGCGCCAACTCGCTGGTCAGCGCGATCTACGAGACGGTCATGGGCGGCGGCGGCCCCACGACGCCGCCGCCCTCCGGCCGTACGGGCCGCATCACCGGCATCGCCGGCAAGTGCGTCGACATCGCGGCGGCTTCCAGCGCCAACGGCACGGCGGTGCAGCTCTACGACTGCAACGGGACGGCCGCGCAGAACTGGACGGTCGGCACCGACGGCACGATCCGCGGCTTGGGCAAGTGCCTGGACGTGGCCGCCGCCGGCACCGCGAACGGGACGCTGGTGCAGATCTACGACTGCAACGGCACCGGCGCGCAGGCGTGGCAGGCCCAGTCGAACGGGACGCTGCGCAACCCCGCCAGTGGTCGCTGCCTGGACGCGTCGAACAACAGCTCGGCCAACGGGACCCGCTTGCAGATCTGGGACTGCGCCGCCAGCGCCAACCAGCGGTGGACGCTTCCCTGATCCTCTCTGGGTTCTCGGTTTGAGTTCTCGGCTTTGAGTTCTCGGCCCGCCCCGGTTTCCTGGCCGGGGTGGGCTGTTTGCTTGTCGGGCCGGGGTGGGGGCCGCGCGTTTGGGTTAGCCCGCTCGGCTGTCCTCTCGCGGGCGACTGACCTGCGGCTTCGTCGTCGGCATCATCGCTCGCATGCCCTATCGCAAACCCGACTGCGGTGTATCCGCCGACGCCGGCCCAGGCCCCTGCCCGTCGTGGCTTGGGTAATGACGTTCGCTGCGCTCGCCGCCGCGGCCTGGGGAATCTCCGACTTCCTGGCCGGCCTGCTGGCCCGCCGCCTACCGATCCTCACGATCCTCATCTGGTCGAAGGTCGCCGCCATGGCGCTGGCCGTTCTGGCCGCCGCTTTCCGGGCTGCTCCCCCACCGGCCGACCCCCGCTTGTGGCTGGCTGTCGTGGCCGGACTGGCCGGCTTACCGGCGATGGGCCTGCTCTACCGGGCCATGCGCGACGGTTCGCTGGCCGTGGTGGCGCCGGTGGCCGCGGTAGCCGCCCTGGTGCCGGTGGCGTGGGGCGTGATGCACGGCGAACGTCCGGGTTTGCTGGCCGCTCTCGGCGTGACAGCCGGCCTGGCCGGTGCGACGTTGGCCGGTTGGCCCGTCTCCGGCGTCATGGCACATCGACGGGTCCAGCGCTCAGCCAATCTGTGCGCGTTGGGGGCGGCGATCGGCTTCGGGGTGTACTTCGTCCTGCTGCACGAGGCCGGCGCCGCCGACCAGTTCTGGTCGGTGGCCTACGCCCGCATCGCCGAGGGAGTTGCGGCCCTGCTGCTCGTGGTGGGGTTGAGCCGGCGGCGGACTCCCGTGGCTGGGCAGAGCGAGCGGCACGACTCGCTTGAGGGGCTGAGCCGGCGGCGAGACCCGGACGTGGCGCTGGGCCGGCGGCGAGATCCGGGTGTGGGGCTGAGCCGACAGCGAGACCCGGATCTGGGGCTGAGCCGGTGGCGAAGCCCGGCCGCGCGCAGGGCCGCTGCTCCGATCCGACGCCCGGAGGGCAAGCGGAGCCATGGCTCCGCAAAAGGCCGGCACCTTGCAGTTACCCACCGCCACCCCCAGCCACCCAGGGCAGGGGGTGAATTTAGCGCCCCCAGAGACGGTGGAATCGGTTATCCACAGGGCTTCCGCGAACTTGGCACACGCCTGGCGATACCGATCTTCATCGTCGGCGCCACCGATGCCGTGGCTGATGCCGCCTTCATCGCCGCCGCGTCCACCGCCCTGGCCCCGGCGGCCGTCGTGGCCTCGCTCTACCCGGCGGTCACCCTGCTGCTCAACCGCAGCCTTCTGCGCGAGCGCCTGCACACCGTCCACCTCTACGGCGTCCTGGCCGCCCTCTTCGCGGTCGCCTGCCTGGCCCGATAAGCGGCCGCCGCCTAACCCGATGAGCGGCCGCCTACCCAGCCCGACGAGAAGCCCGATCAACAGACACCAGACCGGAGCGGCGGGAGGCACGATCGGAAACCAGACGAGCACGACCCCGAGCCGTACGCCCCCACGGCTTGTACACCGACAACACCGTCGCCAGGCTCAGCGACGTCAACGACACCGTCGGCGGCATCGCCAGGCTGCTCAGGTCGAAACTCCCGGACAGGCTTTCCCCGTACGCCGTGATCGCCGGCATGTTCGGCCGCAACAGCACCAGAATCAGCGTGCACAACGCCACGTTCAGCACGAGCTTGACCGCCACCCACCAGTAGCGGATCAGCCCCCACTTCGTACCCAGGCCGAGCACCACGCCGGTGCCGAGGCAGATCAGGCCGGACGTCAGCATCGGCCACACGACGAAACTGCCGAGCGCCCGGTACGCCAGCCCCCGGGTCGCCGGATCGCCGTGGAGTTCGCCGACGCCGACCAGCACGGCCACCATCACGTCGACGCCGATCCAGGCGCCGGCCGAGACGATGTGCAGCACGAGCCAGAGCTTGCGATGTGCGGGTCTCAGATCCATGACCTCAGCGTGCGCGACGGCCGGGGCGAGATCGTCGGTTCCGGGGCGACTTTCCCCGTACGGCCGGAGGCGTACGCGGGATACGTCCGAGCGCTGATGCGTTCCGGTGCTGATTGCGGCACCGTGTGGGCATGCGCAGACGTGCCCTGGTCATCCCCGTCGTCCTCGCGGTCGCGGGCGTGGTCACGCTGCCGCTGCTCGACCGGTTCGCGCCGATGTACCGCGCCCAGGTCGGCCCGCCCGCGTACGCGCTCGTGCTCGTCACCGCCGCCGCCACCGCGCTCGCCGCGCGGTGGCCCGGCCCCGCCCTGCTCGCCGCGGCGGCCGGCACCTCGGCGTATCTGGTGCTGGGTTACCCGTACGGGCCGATCCTCGTGTCCTTCGGTGTCTGCGTCTACGCGGTGGCGCGGCGCCTACGGACGTGGACGGCCGCGACCTGGACCGTCGGGGCGATGCTCGTGCTCCTGATCCACCTGCTGTCCCCGTACTCGCCGGGCTGGTTCGGTCTTGCCCCCGGTCTGGCCTGGGTGCTGGTGCCGTTCACGCTCGGCGCGGCCCGGCGCACCGTGACCGAGGCGCAGACCCGCGAGCGCGCCGAGATGGAGCGGCGGGTGGCCGAGTCGGAACGGCTGCGGGTCGCCCAGGAGGTGCACGACGTGGTCGGGCACGGGCTGGCCGCGATCCAGATGCAGGCCGACATCGCGCTGCACCTGCGGGAGAGCAGGCCGCAGATGGCGGTCGAGGCGCTCGAGGCGATCAGTACGGCCAGCGCGGAGGCCCTGACCGAATTGCGGGCGACGCTGACCTCGCTGACCGGTCCCACGCCCGGTCTGGCCCGGGTCGAGGATCTGTGCGGCCGGGTGCGGTCGGCCGGGGTCGACGTCGATCTGACCGTGGACGGCCCGGCGCGCCCGCTGCCCGCGGCGGCCGACGTCGCGGCCTACCGCGTGCTGCAGGAGGCGCTCACCAACGTGGTCAAGCACGCCGCGAACCCGCGGGCGCGGGTGACGATCCGGCACCGTACGGGAAGTGTCGCCCTCAGCGTGTCCAACCAGGCGCTCGGCGAGGGACACGAGGACGGTTTCGGCATCGCCGGGATGCGCCGCCGCGTCGAGGAACTGGGCGGCACCCTGACCGCCGGCCCGACCACGCCCGGCGCGTTCGCCGTGCACGCCGTCATCCCCCGGGAGCGCCCGTGATCACCGTGATGCTGGTCGACGACCAGGACCTCGTACGGCTGGGCCTGCGCGCCCTCTTCGACAACACCGACGGTTTCACGGTGACCGCCGAGGCCGCCGACGGTCTGGCCGCGGTCGCCGCCGCCCGCGAGGCCCACCCCGACGTGATCCTGATGGACATCCGCATGCCCGGCGTCGACGGCTTGGAAGCCACCCGCCGCATCGTCTCCGACCCTGCCCTGACCGGCACCCGGGTCATCGTCCTGACCACGTTCGAGCACGACGAGTACGTCTTCACCGCCCTGCGCCACGGCGCGAGCGGTTTCCTGCTGAAGAACACCAAGCCGCCGGCCTTGCTGGAGGCGGTCCGCACGGTAGCCGACGGCGGCGCCCTGCTGGCCCCCTCGGTGACCCGGACCCTGATTCGCGAGTTCACCGACCTGGCTCCGCGCCCGGTGACTCCGCATCCCCAGCTGTCCCGCCTGACCGACCGCGAACGCGAGATCGTCGCCCTGGTGGCGCAGGGGCTGAGCAACCACGAGATAGCCGAGCAGCTGGTGGTGAGCCCGGCCACCGCCCGTACGCACGTAAGCCGCTCCATGACGAAGCTGGGCGCGCGTGACCGGGCCCAGCTGGTCGTCTTCGCCTACCAGTCCGGCCTCGCCTGACGCGGTTCTCGGCGATAGCGTCCCGCCATGACTTTCCGCCTCCCGCTGGCGCTGCAGACCCCCGACGACGACGCCGCCCTGAAGCTGCTGGGCCGCTACTTCCACGGCCCGAGCCGCGCCGACGGCGCCGAGTTCGACATCTGGGCCCCGGACTCCGACCCCGACCGCTTCACCGCCGACGACCTGATCGCCATCAAGTTCCTGTCGGTCGAGGCGCCCAAGGACGCGGTCCGGGCCCTCCTGCGCGACCGAGCCGACGAGTTCGCCAAGCTGCTGACCGAACTCGGCCCCGACCGCGACCTGGCCGACGAACCGCCGCTGGACGACAACTGGGTGGGCTGGACGCTGATGAACCGCCTACGCAGCATCGACAAGGTCGGAACAACCACCGCGTCCAAGTTGCTCGCCCGCAAGCGCCCGCGCCTGCGCCCGATCTGGGACTCGGTCGTCGCCGAGGTCACCGATTCCGGTCGCCAGCTCTGGGAGCCCCTGCGGGCCGAGCTGGCCAAGGACGACAAGGCCCTGCACCACCGCCTGGTACGCCTGCACCGCGAGGCCAAGCTCCCGGACGAGGTGAGTCCCCTGCGGGTCTTCGACGTCATCGCCTGGCGCGAGGGCAAGGACCGCGGCTTCTAGTCACCCCGCAGGGGCTAGGCGAGATCAGCCACGAAGAGCGCGATCATCAAGGTAAGGAGGGCGACGTACAGGTAGTAGGTCGGGAACATGCGGGCCTCGAAGAGAATCTGACGTGCCAACGCGCTCCTCGGCACCTTGCCCATGACGTCGCTCAGGAGCGGAACGTCGATGCCGTTCAGCGACTGCGCCTCAAACGCCTCGTCGAGGGCCGGCCCATGGAAGAACCTCTCCATGGCGCGGTTCCTCCGAATGAAGATGCGCTGAGTAAGACGGGTGTACGCGTCCATCACCCAGAAGCCCAGAGCGGCGACGACACCGACCAGGTACATCACCGGCCGATGGCTGTTGATGGCGATCAGGGTCACTGCGGAGCAGACCGTGATGGCCCAGTTCTTCACCTTGAAGGCGTGATCGTCGTAGGTGCGGATCGCCGTCTCGGTGTATTCGTATTCCTTACGGAGATTCTCCAGCCGCACCTCGAATGCCGTCGGCACCCTCTCGCCTCCATCGCTCGCGTGTCGACGCAAGCCTGACGGACGGCTGTCGAAGCCTCAAGACCGTTTCGGCCCGACCTCGTACTGGACATCTAGGGCTACGTGTTCGCGGATGGGGCGAGGGTGCAGCTTGCCCGCCTCGACGTTGCGGTCACTTGCGCAGGGCCTCGATCAGCTGGGCCTTGGTCATGGTGGAGCGGCCGGCGATGTGGCGGCGCTGGGCCTCCGCGTAGAGCTCCTTCTTGGGCGCCTGGGTGCGGGGCTTGTCGGACGAACGGCGGGCCGCGGAAGGCTTGCCCAGGTCGCGCCAGCTGGTTTCGGTCATGTCGACGCCGAACTTGGCGGCCGCCTTCTTGATGCGCCGGAACGCCTCGTCACGTTCGGCGTCGCTGACGTCGCGCACCTGGTCGAAACGGGCGATGGCGTTGCGCACGTGGCGGGCGTCGTTCAGGGGCTCCTTGCGTACGCGGGGAAACGCGAACGTCTTGTCCGACATCGCATTGCGGTCGGCGGCGTCCAGGCTATTCGGGGTCTGCTTCTTCGTGGCCATGGTGGTCGGATACCCGTATGCCGCGCAGGTACGCCTCGATGACCTCGGCCGCGCCGGGGATCTGGGAGCCGGCCACGCGGTCGAAGAGCAGGCCGTCGACCAGCGCGATCAAGCCGGGCGCGTGGCGGGCGGGGTCGGCCGCGCCGGCGGCGGCGAGTGTGGACTCGGCGGCGGCCAGGAACGCCTCCTGGGCCGGGGACGCGGTCGTCAGCAGCGGATGCAGGTCGGGGTCGCCGGTCAGGTCGACCATGAGCGCGTAGCGCACGCGGTGGTCGTCGGCACGCTCGGCGAGGCGGTCGAGCAGATCGGCCGGGCCGGTGACAGCGGACATGTCGGTCATCGTGCGGGCGGCCAGGCGGTGGACCATCAGTTCGATCAGCTGGCGCCGGGTGCGCGCATAGTACGACGTCGAGCCGGCCGGCAGCTCCAGCGCGCGGTCGATCGCCCGGTGTGTGAGCGACCGCAACCCTTCGGCGGCGACCAGTGTGATGGCGGCCTCGGCGATGGCTTCACGACGATCCTTCACAGGTGCACTCTACACACGTAGAGTCCTCTACATGAGTAGAGTCGCGATCATCGGGGCCGGCATCGGCGGCCTCACCACCGCCATCGGTCTCCAGCGGCACGGCTGGGACGTCACCGTCTTCGAGCGCTCGGCCGCGAACTCGCCGGCCGGCGCGGGACTCTCCCTGTTCGGCAACGCCTTCCGCGCTTTCGATGTGGTGGGCGTGGGTGACGCCGTACGGGAAATCGCGGGGTCCCCGCCCCGGCTGCCGGCCGGTCAGCGTCGGCGGGACGGGCGATGGCTGGCGACGATGCCGCTGGAGTCTCTGCGGGACATGCGGGTGGTGCATCGGGCCGACCTGCATCGGGTGCTGAGTGCGGCGCTGGAGCCGGGGACGGTCCGGTTCGGCGAGACGGTGGAGGAGGTTCCGGGCGGGTTCGACCTGGTCGTGGCGGCGGACGGACTGCGCTCCGGGATGCGGGATACGGCAATCCGATACAGCGGCTACACGAGCTGGCGCGCGGTCACGAACCGGCCGGTCGAGCTGGACGGCGCCGGGGAGTCGCTGGGCCGCGGCGAGCGGGTCGGGCTGGCGCCGCTCCCCGACGGCCGGGTCTACTGGTTCGGCGTCGCCTCGCTGCCCGCGGGCACACACTTCGCCGACGAGTATGCCGAGGTCCGCCGCCGCTTCGACGGCTGGCACTCCCCCGTCCCGCAGGTTCTCGACGCCGTCGACCCCGCCGCGCTCGTCCGCACCGACGTCTACGAGTTGGCCCGCCCGCTGACCAGCTTCGTGCGCGGCAACGTCGTGCTCCTCGGTGACGCCGCCCACGCCATGACCCCGGACCTCGGCCAGGGCGCCGCGATGGCCGTCGAGGACGCCGCCACCCTCACCCACCTGCTCACCACGATGCCTCTGTCGGCGGCCCTTCCCGCGTACGACGCAAGCCGTCGCCCCCGCACCCGGGCGATCGCGCGTAAGGCCCGCGCGATGGGTCGTCTGCTGCAGAGCCGCAGTCCCCTGCGCGACCTGGTCCTGCGGTTCACCCCGACGGGTGTCGTGACGCGGCAGCTGGAGTCGGTCGAGGGCTGGACCTTGACCTCGCCGGCCCGGGTGAAGCGGAATGGGAACCGCCGCGGCTGACCCCCGGAGATCGGCTCGAGCTGGCAGACTTGCTCATCCCCTGGTCAGGAATCGAGAAGCACGGCGCGTGCGGGCGTGCCAGCATTCCCGGGGGAAGCCGCCGAACGAGGGAGACGGGAATGCACGACGCCGACAGCCACGACATGATCCGCGTGCACGGGGCGCGCGTGAACAACCTCAAGGACGTCAGCGTCGAGATCCCGAAGCGGCGGCTCACGGTCTTCACCGGTGTCTCCGGGTCGGGCAAGAGCTCGCTGGTCTTCGGCACGATCGCCGCCGAGTCGCAGCGGCTGATCAACGAGACCTATTCGACCTTCGTGCAGGGGTTCATGCCCTCGATGGCGCGGCCCGACGTCGACGTGCTCGACGGGCTGACCACGGCCATCCTGGTCGACCAGGAGCGGATGGGCGGCGACGTCCGTTCGACCGTGGGCACGGCCACCGACGCCAACGCCATGCTGCGCATCCTGTTCAGCCGGCTCGGGAAGCCGTACATCGGGTCGCCTCAGGCGTTCTCCTTCAACATCGCCTCGGTGAGCGGGGCCGGCGCCGTCACGCTGCAGAAGGGCGGGCGCGAGGTCAAGGAGAAGCGCACGTTCAGCCTGCTCGGCGGCATGTGCCCGCGCTGCGAGGGGCGCGGCTCGGTCAACGACATCGACCTTTCCCAGCTGTACGACGAGGAGAAGTCGCTCAACGAGGGCGCGATCACGATCCCCGGCTACAGCATGGAGGGCTGGTACGGGCGGATCTTCCGTGGCGTCGGCTATTTCGACCCCGACAAGCCGGTCAAGAAGTTCACCAAGAAGGAAATGGACGACCTGCTCTACCGTGAGGCCACCAAGGTCAAGATCGAGGGCATCAACCTCACGTACCTCGGTCTGGTCCCCAACATCAAGAAGTCCTACCTGTCCAAGGACATCGACGCCGTACAGCCGCACATCCGGGCCTTCATCGAACGGGTGGCCGTCTTCAAGACCTGCCCCGACTGCGACGGCACCCGGCTCAGCGAGGCCGCCCGCTCGTCGAAGATCAAGGGCATCAGCATCGCCGACGCCTGCGCGATGCAGATCAGCGACCTGGCCGTCTGGGTGCGCGAGCTCGAGGAGCCGTCGGTGGCCCCGCTGCTGGCCGTCCTCGGCGAGACCCTGGACTCGTTCGTCGAGATCGGGCTCGGCTATCTGTCGCTCGACCGCCCCTCGGGCACCCTGTCCGGCGGTGAGGCCCAGCGGACCAAGATGATCCGGCACCTGGGCTCGGCGCTCACCGACGTCACGTACGTCTTCGACGAGCCGACGGTCGGCCTGCACCCGCACGACATCCAGCGCATGAACAACCTGCTGCTCCAGCTGCGCGACAAGGGCAACACCGTGCTGGTGGTGGAGCACAAGCCCGAGGCGATCGCGATCGCCGACCACATCGTCGACCTCGGGCCGGGCGCCGGCAGCGGGGGCGGTCAGGTGGTGTTCGAGGGCAGCCTCGACGGCCTGCGGGCCAGCGAAACCCTGACCGGCCGCCACCTGGAATACCGGGCGAAGCTCAAGGAGAAGGTGCGCCGGCCGACGGGCACGCTCGAGGTGCGCGGCGCCGACAGCCACAACCTGCGCGACGTCGACGTCGACATCCCGCTCGGGGTGCTGGTGGTCGTCACCGGGGTGGCCGGCTCGGGCAAGAGCTCGCTGATCCACGGGTCGGTGGCGCCGCGCGACGACGTGGTGGCGGTCGACCAGGGCGCGATCCGGGGGTCGCGGCGGAGCAGCCCGGCCACGTACACGGGCCTGCTCGAACCGATCCGCAAGGCGTTCGCGAAGGTCAACGGCGTGAAGCCGGCCCTGTTCAGCGCGAACTCCGAGGGCGCCTGCCCGAACTGCAACGGCGCCGGCGTCATCTACACCGACCTGGGCGTGATGGCGAGCATGGCCACGACCTGCGAGGTGTGCGAGGGCCGGCGGTTCGACGCGTCGGTGCTGGAATACCAGCTGGGCGGCAAGGACATCAGCGAGGTCCTGGCGATGCCGGTGGTCGAGGCCGAGGAGTTCTTCCGCGAGGGCGAGGCCAAGGTGGCGGCCGCCCACACGATCCTGGTGCGGCTGGCCGACGTCGGTCTCGGCTATCTGAAGCTGGGCCAGCCGCTGACCACGCTCTCGGGCGGCGAGCGGCAGCGGCTCAAGCTGGCCACGCGCATGGCCGAGAAGGGCGGCGTCTACATCCTGGACGAGCCGACCACCGGCCTGCACCTGGCCGACGTGGAGAACCTGCTCGGCCTGCTCGACCGGCTCGTCGAGGCGGGCAAGTCGGTGATCGTCATCGAGCACCACCAGGCCGTGATGGCGCACGCCGACTGGATCATCGATCTGGGCCCCGGCGCCGGCCACGACGGCGGCACGGTCGTCTTCGAGGGCACACCATCCGACCTGGTCGCCGCCCGCGCCACCCTGACCGGCGAGCACCTCGCGGAGTACGTAGGATCCTGATCCACCATGGAGAGCCTCACCAAGAACCGTCAGCCGATCGGGACGCTGCGGGCGCTCGTCGGCCGGGCCTTCGGCGAGGCGCGGGTCCCCGACGGCGACGGCTGGGTGCACGAGCTCGGGCACGGCTGGTTCAACGTGGCCTACCGCATCCGCCTGCGCGACGGCCACCAGATCGTCCTCAAGATCGCCCCGCCGCCCGGGGTCGAGGTGATGACCTACGAGCGCGGGGCGATGGCGACCGAGCTGGCCGCGCTCGAACTGGTCCGCTCCCGCACGAGCGTGCCGGTGCCGGCGGTCGAGTTCGCCGACACCAGCCACGAGCTGATCGACGCCGACTGGTTCGTCATGCCGTTCGTCGACGCCGACAACTACGGCATCATCCGGCCGACGTTGTCGGCGCACGAGCAGGACGGCTACGACGCGGCCCTGGGCGCGGCGACCCGGGAGCTCAACTCCATCCGGGGCGAGGCGTTCGGGCCGCTCGGCGGTCCCGGCGTCGCCACCTGGCGGGAGCAGTTCCTGGGCATGGTCGAGGCCGTGCTGGGTGACGGCGAGCGGCGCGAGGTCGATCTGGGGCATGACTACGACGCCGTACGGGATGTGGTCGCCGCCAACGCCGGATGCCTGACCGCGGTGACCGAGCCGCGTTTTGTCGAGTGGGACCTGTGGGACAGCAACGTCCTGGTGCGCGACGGCCGCATCGTCTGCGTCATCGACCACGAGCGCGCGTTCTTCGGCGACCCGCTGATCGAAGCCGGGTTCGTCGCCACCCAGCTCCGCTCGTTCGGCGACCCGACGGCGTTCGTGCGCGGCTACGGCCGGCGCGGCTCCACCAGCTTCACGTCGAACGAACGCCGGCGGCGGCGCCTCTACAACCTCCACCTCACGCTCGTCATGGTGATCGAAACCGTCTACCGGGGGCACACCGACACCCGCCAGTACGCCTGGGCCCGTGAGCGCCTCACCGAGACGCTGGCCCAGTTCGGGTCCGCTCCCGCCTCTTGAGCGCGCCCGACCCCTCCGCCGCCCTCGGCACGCGGCCGGTCGGGCGTCTGCTCTGGCATACCTGTTCGCAGACCACGCTGTCGGTCGGCGTCTACGGCATCTACGCGCTGACCAACGCCTGGTTCGTGGCCCGCGGGGTCGGCCCCGAGGCGATGGCGGCGGTCAACCTGGCCGCGCCGATCCTGCTCGTGCTGGCCGCCGTCACGACCACGGTCGGCGCCGGCGGCGCGTCACTGGTGTCACGCCGCCTGGGCGCGGGCGATCCGGCCGGGGCGGCGCGGGCGGCGGGCAACGCGTTCGCCGTGTTCTGGCTGGCCGCGCTCGTGATCACCGTCGGCGGTCTGCTCGCGCTGGAGCCCCTGCTGACCGCGCTCGGCGCCGAGGGCCCGACCCGGGACGACGCGCGCGACTACGCGGCCGTGCTCCTGGCCGGCGCGCTGGTTTCGACCGGTTTCTCGGCCCTCGTACGGGCGGAGGGCCGCATGCGCTTCTCGACGGCGCTCTGGGTGGTGCCCGTGCTCGTGCAGATCACCCTCGACCCCCTGCTGATCTCCGGTTTCGGCCTCGGGGTGCGCGGCGCCGCCCTGGGCACGATCGGCGGGTGCGCGGTCTCGGCAGCGATGAGCCTGTGGTTCTTCTTCGTCCAGCGCCGGCGCCCCTACCGCATCGGCCGGGCCGACCTGCGGCCACACCTTCCCACCGTACGGGCCCTGACCGCCATCGGCACCCCGTCGTTCCTGGCCGGCTTCGGCGCCACCCTTCTGGTGGTACTGGTCAACAACACGCTCGCCGCGACCGGTGGTGCGGCGGCCCTCACCGCGTACGCGGTCTGCGCCCGCATCCAGACCTTCGTCTCGATGCCGCAGCTGGGCATCAGCCAGGGCCTGCAACCGATCGTCGGCTTCAACACCGGCCTGGGCCGCCCCGACCGGGTGCGCCGCGCCCGGGTGCTGGCCCTGCGCGCCACCCTGCTCTACGGCACGACGGTCGCCGCCGCGGTGGTGGTGCTGGCCGCCCCGCTGACCCGGATCTTCCTCGACGATCCCGGTCCCGCCGTCCCCGCCCTGCGGATCATCGCCCTGGGCGTGGCCGTAGCCGGTGTCACCCCGCTGGTATCGGCCTACTGCCAGTCCCTGGGCCGCGCCGGACCGTCCTACCTGCTCTCCATCGGCACCCTGGTCGCCGTGAAGGCCCCTCTTGTGCTGGTCCTGGGCCACGCCGGAACCACCGCGGTGTGGTGCGCGATCGCTCTCGGCGAGGCCATCTCCGCGGCGGCCGCCCTGCTGGTCCTGCGCCGGGTCAGCCGGGCCGCGCCGAGCGCCAGTTAGCTCTCAATACAGCAGCGACACACGACAAGACACGGCAACCGCGCACTCGCCGCCTGCGAGCCGCCGCCCGCCACCCACAACCCGCGACCCGCGACTCGACGCCCGCCACTCGCGATCCGGCGCCTCTCACACCCTCGGCGCACGCCACCCACGACCCGCGAACCGGCGCCTCCCGCACCCCTCGGCGCACGCCACCCACGACCCGCGGCTCCCTACGCGTGGGGCAGGAGCAGCGAGTCTGCGCGGGGGCGGCGCGGAGTGCCCTCGCGGGCCCGGCCCTCGGCGATGCGCAGCAGGTCCTCGAAGGTGGCGGGACCGGCCAGGGAGCCGTACGCCAGTCCGAGGCTGATGCCGAACGGGGCGCGGGCGCCGTCGATCACCACCGGTTCGTCGGCGATGCGGCCCAGGCGGGCGGCCGTGGCCTGGGAGGCGGCCAGGCTGGTCTCGGGCAGCACGATGACGAACTCGTCGCCGGCCAGGCGGGCGGCCAGGGCGTCGTCGCCGACTGCGGTGCGCAGACGGTCGGCCACCGTACGCAGGAGGGTGTCACCCGCGTCATGCCCGAACGCGTCGGTGATGTCGCGGAAGCCGTCGAGGTCGAGGGCGATGACCGCGGTCTCGGTGAGCGTCGGGGACAGCCGGCGCTGCAGGGTGGCCCGGTTGAACAGCCCGGTCAGCGGGTCGGTGTCGGCGAGCCGGTGCAGCTCGGCCTCGGCCGTGTCGAGCCGCGACCGGGTGCGGGCCAGCCGCCAGGCCTGGTCCGAGCTGGCCACGGCGAAGACCAGCAGCAGCACCGCGGGCGCGATCGCCTCGAGCGCCGCGTCACGCAGGGCGAACCCGGTGACCAGGGCCGGGACGATCGCCGCCCAGGCGACCAGCGCGCCCCGGCGGTGCCGGCGGGTCGACGCGGTGAGCAGCACGAACACCGCGCCCGGCCAGACCGTGATGTGGCCGATCTGGTCGATCGAGGCGAGCACGACGCCGGTGATGAGGATGCCGGCCGCGGTCTGCAACCGTTCCAGCGAGCGCAGCCGGCCCGGGTCGCGGTTGACGACAGCCATGACGTTGACCAGCACACAGGCCAGCGCGGCCACGACGAGGTAGGCCACCACGGGACCGATGTGCCGTTCGACGCCCGGGTTCCAGGTGACACCAGCCGTGGCGACAGCCGCGAGCACGACGATCACGAGCACCGGGGCGAACTGCGACAACAACCGGACGGCCTCAGCCACTCGGCGGCGCCGGCGCATAGCAGGGCTTTCCTCAACGCGTACGGGAAACAGCATGGAACCCTGTTCGGCGCGGAAAGGTCAGGCCTTAGCCGCAACGCGTCGCCGCCCCCGCTCACGGCACGGACGCCCGGCACCGCCACGTCAGCGGCCCCACAGCAGCCCCCACCCGCTCACGGCGCGGATAACCGGCACCGCCACGGCAGCGGCCCCCACCCGCTCACGGCGCGCATGACCGGCACCGCACGTCAGACCCCGGCCGCGGCCCAGAGCAACCCCCTCTCGATCATGGTGCGGGTGGCGGGCACGGTCAGGTCGGACGGACCGTGGCCGAGCGTGGTCACGAAGACGCGGCCCGCCTGGAAGGACCGCTTCCACGTGACGGGCATGACGGCGCCCGCGGTCTCGGGAGCGTCGTCGGTGCCGTGGAACCTGGTGGTCGCCAGCACGTCGAGCGTCGGGTCGACGTGCAGGTAGTACTGCTCGGTGTGCACATCGAACCCGCCCAGCCCTTCGGTGATCGGGTCGGTCCCGGTGATGTCGACGCTGTGGTCGACGAAGCCGCCCGGGTGGAACAGGAACCGCCCGCCGACCATGTGCTGGTAGCGGGCATTCTCATAGCCCACCGCGAGCACGCCGCCGTGCCACCCCGCGAACCCGGCCCCCGCCGCGACCCGCTCGACCAGCCCGGCCTCCTGCTCGTCGGTGAAGCCGCCACGGGTCCAGCACTGCACGATCAGGCCGGCCGAGTCCATTTCCGCACGGTCGGCGTAGACGTCGAGGGTGTCCGCCACCCGCAGTTCGAAGCCATGACCCTCCAGGAACCGACGGAACAGTTCGGTGCAGGCGACGGGCTGGTGGCCTTCCCAGCCGCCCCGGACGATGAGCGCTTTCACGCCCCGAACTCTGCCACCGCCGGCACCACTGTGCGCCCTATCCACAATTCGGCGTTGTCCACAGGGGGTCCCGCGAAGTCACGCCGATCTTGCTAGCGACACCGCCCGCCCCGGTTCGGGTCAGCAGCCGTTACGTTGCGAGCTGACCTGCACGTCGTCGTACCAGAGGGTGTCGGCGCCTTCCCCGTAGCTCTCCCAGCCCAGTCGCAGGTCGGTGAGGGCCGGCCGCCAGGTGCGGTTGAGCCACTGCCCGTCGATGTCGTGGGTGGGGACGCCGTCGTTCAGCAGCCCCGGCACGGACGTCCCGTTGAGCCAGGTCTCGATGCTGCCGTCGCGGCCATCCACCTTGAACTCGACGCAGTTCCAGGAGCCGACCGGAAGCGGGGTGGAAAGCGCGACACCGGCCGGGCTCTGTTCCGGCAGGGTCGCGTCGTCCGAGGCCCGGTTGAACTGCAGGGCCCCGTTCTGCCCACCGAACCGCAGGTCCCGGTTGCCGTCAGCCGAGTCCCGCATGGCGACGGCGGTGACATGCGAGGCCGGAAGCGCGGTGGTGTGGCGAACCCAGTAGCGGACGTACCAGACCGGCCCCGCCGTCCCGAGAATCTGGGAGTTGCCCGCGAAGACGTGGTTGCAGTAGCCGGCCGCCCCGTCGATCCGCAGCGAGACCGCCCCCGTGTGGGCGACGCCCCGGTCGATGGCCGCGACCCCCGCACCCGAGCAGTCCGGCGTGGACACTGACCAGTTGCCGCTGGGAGCCGTCCCGGCCTGGTTCTCGAACCCGTCACAGATCGCGGTGGGCACACATCCCGGCGCCGGGCTGGTCGGCGAAGGCGTGGGTGTAGTGGGCGAGGGCGTGGTCGGGGAGGGAGTAGGTGTCGTAGGCGAAGGCGTCGAGGGCGAAGGCGTGGAAGATCCACCGCACGCGACACCGTTGAAGGTGAACTCCGTGGGTGCAGCGTTGGTCCCCGAGTAGGTCGCCTGGAACCCGAACTGCGCGGAGCCCCCGGTGCCCAGCGACCCGTTCCACCCGACGCTGGCCGCGGTCACCGAGCGGCCGGTCTGGGTGACGGTGGCGTTCCAGCCGTTGGTCACGCGCTGATCCCCGGCAAAGCTCCACCCCAACGTCCACGAGGTGACCGGCGCTCCCCCGTTGGTGACCTTCACTTCGGCGGTGAACCCGTTCGACCACTGGTTGGCCGTCCACCCCACGGTGCACACGGCAGCGGCCGACGCCCCCTGCGCGAACACGATGCCGCCCACCGCGACAACGGCCACTGCCATCAACCCGACCAGACGCCGCACGGCCACACCTCCGACAGTCATCACCTATGGGAGCGCTCCCACACATTGACGACTGTAACTATGTGACAGGGAAAAGAGAAGCCCGTCAGACCGGGCAGCTGGAGTCGCACTCTCCCAGCGGAATGATCACGTCGCCACTGTCCCGCTCGGGCGGCCAGAAGGCGTCCAGGCTCACCGCCACCCAACGCCCCTCCGGCACACGAGCCCAGTTCAGCCGATATTCACCGTAGTACCGGACCATCTTCTCGGCGCTCTTCTCGCCCTCCGGGATCGGGCTCCAGTAACCGATCGAGAGAAGGAACGAACCCCGGTCGGGGCCGGGGAAGGCCATCGGACGAGGCTTCTCGCACCGGTCCACTGTGATCCACTCGTCGAGCACCACCGTCTCGGGGTCAGCCACATCGAGGGACGGAATGCCGTCGACATGCTGGACCGCGGCGAGGCGGTCAGCGCCGGTGACGATGTCCGGCAGGAACGGCTCGCCGGCCAGGGTCATGCCGGTGTACCACGGCTCACCGTCCCGGCTCGGCGGCGGCGACACGGCCTGCAGACGCCGGAAGATCGCCGGGGGCTGACCGCTCCCGTCCGCCAGTAAAGGAGCGTAGGGGTATTCGAGCGGAGCGCCGAAGGCGAACCGCAGTGAATGAACACACGCACCAACCAGCTCGAAGGCGGCGTCGCTGATGCCCACACCCATGACTTGCTCCCCATTGGCGACAGACGTGCCGAGAGTGATGATTGATCCCCGACAGTAGGATTCGAAGGGTGGCCACACAAGGCGTGACCGATAAGCAACCGGTTACCCCCCACGCACAGATCGTGAGCGAGCTGGCCACGACCTGGCGTTCCTATCTGCCCGAACACGTTTTGCGGCTCCTGCTGACAACCGACAGTGTCAGCATTCCGCCAGTGACGGAGCGTGCCGAGGCGGTCGTTCTCTACGCCGATGTGGTGGGTTTCACCGCCCTGACCGAGAGCTTCACCGGCTCCGGCAGCTACGGCACCGAGCAGCTGACCCGCATCATCAACCGCTGGTTCGAGGTCACCGCCGACGCGATCGCCGCCTCCGGAGGCAGCGTGGTCGACTTCGCGGGTGATGCTCTGGTCGGCATGTTCGACTACACGCCGGCAACGGCTGCCGCGGTGGCCCAGCAGGCGATCCACTGCGCCGAGCTGATCCGCGAAGCGACCGCGTCGGTCGTTCCGGTGTCCACACCCGACGGGTCTCGTTCGCTGACCATCAGAGTGGGCCTGGGCGCCGGTCCCCTCCTTCTGATGCTGCTCGGCGACCCGGCGACCCGGCTGCAGCACCTGATCGCCGGACCGGCTCTCGACGAGGCGATCGCCGCGCTCCATCGCGCCGAACAAGGCGAGATCGTCGTCGCCGAGTCGCTGCGTCGTGCGGCCGGTCAAGCGCCGGCCGAGACCCATCGACGCGACGCCGGGGCACCGGCGGGAACAAGGGCCGCTGACCTCGAGCGGCTGCTCGAGCCGTTCCTCCACCCGGCCATCCGCACCCGCCTGCGGTCCGGACGCCACGAGTTCGTCAACGAACACCGGAAGGTCACCACCGCCTTCGTACGGCTGCCGGACCTGTCGGTGGACGAACCCGAGAGCGTCGAAGCTCTGCAACGCTATCTGGCCGCCGGAGTCGCGGTGATCGACCAGTACGGTGGCCATCTGCGCCACCTCATGGCCGATGACAAGGGCACCGTTCTGGTCGCGGTGTTCGGGACGCCCTTGAGTCATGAGGACGACGAGGAGCGCGCACTTCGATGCTGCCTCGAACTGCTGGCGTTACCCGGCGGCGCCGACCGGGGTGGGGTCACCACGGGACCAGTCTTCTGCGGCGAGGTGGGTTCCGATGTCCGCCGCGAGTACGCGGCCGTCGGCGACGCGGTCAATCTCGCGGCCCGTCTCATGCAGGCGGCCCCGCCGGGACAGCTGCTCGTCGACAAGGCGACCTTCGACCGCGTGGGTGACATGGTCGTCGCCGACGGGCCGATCGAGGTCCACGCCAAAGGCAAGACGACACCGGTGCAGTCCTGGATCGTGCACTCGCTGCACGAGGAGGCACCGACCAGCCCGCTGCCCTCCCCCGCTCCGGGAGCCCTCGTCGGGCGCGCCGCCGAGATGGCCCACATCGAAGAGCTGGTGCACGCGGCGAGTTCGGGCCGCGGCCGCGTGGTCTGGCTGCACGGTGAGGCCGGCATCGGGAAGTCCCGCCTGGCCGCGGAGACCTGCCGCCTGGCCGGAACCTTGGGCTTCAACGGCTACAGCGGCAGTTGCCGCTCACACGGCACCAGTTCCAGCTATCTCGTGTGGCGGTCCATCTGGCGCGAACTACTCGAGATCGACCCCTCCCTGCCCCTCGACGAGCAACGGGCGGCGTTGACCGAACGGGTTGCCCGCTACGACGGCACGGGCCAGCGTGCTCCTCTGGTGGCGGCGGTCATCGACCTGCCGATGCCGGACACCGATTTGACCGTCCATCTGGATCAGGCCGGCCGCGATGAGCTGCTGCGCTCCACCCTCCTCGCCTGCCTGCGGGAGCGCGCGGCCACCGGGCCCCTGGTGCTCCTGCTCGAGGACTGCCACTGGATCGACCCGGCATCGCTGAGCCTGCTCGATCTGCTGGCCGGCCGGCTCAGCGACCTCTCGGTGCTGCTGCTGGCCACGTCTCGCGAACTGACGCCCGGGACCTTGTCGGGTGCGGACTACGTATCCGAGGTGCCGCTGACTCAGATGACCAGCGGAGACGCCCGGCGCCTGGCCCTGTTGCGTCTGCGCGAGCAATACGGACAGGACGCCGAGATCGCTCGTAGAGTGGTCGAGCAGATCGACGAGCAGACGCGCGGAAACGCGTTCTACATCGAGGAACTGGTCGCGTACCTGCATGGCAACCGGTTCGACCCGGCGAGCCCGACGGGTCTGGCCGGCCTGCAACTGCCGGACAGCCTTCAGCGGCTGGTGATGGCCCGCATCGACCAGCTCACCGACGACGAGAAAGCGGCGATCAAGGTAGCCAGCGTGATCGGCCGGCAGTTCCAGTCGACGGGCATCGCGAGCGTCTACCCCAAGGCCGGATCTCCGGGGCAGGTCGCAGCACACCTCCGGCGGCTGCACAAGCTCGATCTGACTCCACAGATCAGCCCCGGGCCGGAAGCGATGTACGAGTTCAAGCACCCGATCACCCAGGAGACGGCCTACCAGAGCATTGCGTACGACACCCGGGCCGCCCTGCACGAGCAGGCGGGACTCTTCGTCGAAAGACGGTTCGCCGGTCGGCTCACGCAGTACGTCGACGTCCTGGCTCACCACTACGCACGCACCGCGCGTACGGACAAGCAGCGCATCTGGTTCCGGGCCGCGGGCGACCGCGCCAGGGAGATCTTCGCCAACGAGGCGGCGACGCTCTACTACGGAAGGCTGCTACCTCTTCTGCCCGAGGCCGAGCAGGCCGCGCTGCACGTCGAGATCGGCACCGTCCACCACCACGTCGGGCACTGGGCCGAGGCCGAGCGGCACTACCGGCTGGCTATGCGGGCCGCCGAGGCGGCCGGCCGTCGCGAGATCGTCGCCGCTGGCCAGCGCCAGCTCGGTGATCTGCTGATGTACACGAACTCCCATGCCGAATCGCTGAGCTGGCTGCAACGCGCTCTGGCCGGGTTCGAGAGCCTCGGCGACGCCACCGGGTTGTCCCGGACCATGGACCGGATGACCTTCGTGCTCTACCGCCAAGGCGAGTACGACGCGGCCATCGCGCTCGCCCACCGTCACCTCGCCATGGCGACCGAGGCGGCCGACGTTCCCGCGATGTGCGCGGCCCTCAACCATCTCGGCCTGTGCAATCTCAACATCGGCGGGTCGGAGGAGGCACTCGACCACCTGCAGCGGGCGGTCCGGGTGGCCGAGGAAGCCGGCGACCGGCACTGGATGCTCTACGGCGCCAACAATCTGGGCTGGGCGTATCTGCGCAACGCGGACCACAAGCAGGCGATCACGTCGTACCGGCGTGCCGTGGAAGTCGCGCGCGAGATCGGCCACCGGCAGTTCGCCGGCATCACCGTCGGCAACATGGGCGAGATCTACCGCGAGGAAGGCGACTTCATCCGCGCGCGGGCCTGCGCGATGCACTCGTTACGCGTTGCCGTCGAGCTGCGGGACTGGATCACGGCCGTCGATAAGGTGACCGGGCTGGGCGCGATCGCGGCGGCCGAGGGGAACACCGCCGAGGCGCAGCGATTGCTGGAGCGGGCCATTCCCATGGCGCGCGCGTTGGACGCGCCCTACTACCTCTGCGATGCCCTGCACCGGATGGCCCGCCTGCACCAGAGCGCGGGACGTCCGGTTGTCGCGGAACGGTTGAACACGGAGGCCCTGCGGATCGCGGAGGAGCACAACGAGCGCGACACCCAGGTCGGCGCGTTCGTTCTGTCGATCCGGCTTCAGATCGACGGCGGGGAGATCGAGCCCGCGAACGCCGCCGAATCTCTGCGCAAGGCGGCCGAACGCTGGTCGGAGCCGTACGAGGTCGCCGCGCTCCTGGACGCCGCCTGGCAGGCGGACCCCGACGACGGCGACGCCCGGTCCAGAGCCGCCGCCATCTATCAGAGCCTGTACTCGAGAGCGCCCAGCCTCGACTACCGGCGGGCCTATCGACGGCTGACCGGTGTGCGGTTGCCGCCCGGCCCGCCCCTGCCCGCGCTCCCGCAGTGGATCCTCGCCGACAGCGGCCCCGATCTCGACGCCCTGCTCGAACGTATTGAACGGGCGCCGCGCCAGGAAAGGACCTAGGGCCTGTCCTGCCCCTCCAACGGTGCGTCGCCCGCGAGCCGGCGCAGCGCGGGGATCGACGGGGCGAAGGCGTAGACGGCGCCCGTCGTGGTGACGAAGCCGCCGAACGCGGCGGGCTTGATCTTGTCGACCACGGCGGCCGGCAGGCGTTCCTCGGCGGTCTCCCTGCTGTCGCCGAGCATCGGGTCGAGGCCGTCGATGCGGGGCGGCTCGGCGGCCACCCGGCCGTACTTCGCCAGGGCGCTCGACGGGAAGCCGGGGTCGTTGGCCCAGCGGCGCTGAAGGAACTCGAACTGGTCCTCGATGCTGGCCACGTACGAGTTGAAGACCATCCCCCGCTCGGCGCCCGGGTTCTCGTCGGGGCGGTCGCGGCGATAGCGCGGCCCGAACGTGATGCCGCGACGCAGCATCTTGTGGCCACGGTCGCGGAAGACCATGTCGTCGCGCGGATTCACCTTGCGGATGTGGGCGAACAGCGGTGTCTGCTGCCCGTCGCGGTCCTCGTCGTAGGTGAACTCGTTCTCCTCCTGGGCCGGCGCGTCGGGCTTGGCCAGCGGCTTGCCGTCGAGGTGCCGGCCGAGGGCGTGGGCGGCGGCCGTGTCGGGGTCGGTGCCCTCGGATTCCGCCAGCTCGGCCATCCGGTTCCAGAAGCGATCGGGGTGCTGCAGCAGGCGGCGGTAGACCTGGAAGGAGCCGCCGCGCATCCACCGGGCCGGCACCGGCCGGGGTGACCAGGACTGGGGACGCCGCTCCCCCACGTGGCCGAGGATGAACTCGCCGGCGGCGATGACCGGTGCTCCGGGCCGTGCTTCGAGGTCGGGGAAGCCCTTGACGGCGGGTTGCGAGATGCCGTCGGCGAAACCGAAGTGCTCGATGCGGTGGCCGGTCTCGTCCTCGGACGCCACGTCCTCCCGCATCACCTGGCAGTACTGCACGTGCAGAACCTCGAGGCCCTCGGCCGCGTCCTGTTCGTCGGCCACCGCGTCCTGGAGGCTCGCCAGGTCACCGGCGGCGATGGTGAGCAACGCGTCGACCGGCGTGCCGGGACGATCTCCCCGGCGCGGCCCGCCGACCACCCACTTCGACGGATCGCTCTCGCCGACGTCACCCAGCACGGCCGGGGCGGTGGTGAGCCGGTCCGCGTCGTCGACCCGCAGCCCGAGCGGCCCCTGCCAGAAAGCGCCGTGCCCGGCCAGGTGGTCCGCGGTCTCGGGGTGCAGCAGCACCAGACCGGTCGCGGTCAGGCCGACGTTGAGCAGCGAACGCCCCTGGGGGAGACGGCCCCGGCCCCGGGGTGGCACGGCATCTGTGCCGGTGACGCGGGACGCTACCCCGGTCAGCCATCGGCGTGCGCGAGCCCGGTCGTTACGGAAGGAGAGCGCCACGAAGGCCTGGTGCGCTCCGCCGAACGGCCGCAGGATGTTGCCTTGGATCTGCTGGGTGTCGGCGAGCGTGGTGGTGGCGGAGATCGCCATGGCTGGGGGCACCCCCATCGGTCGGGAACGGGCCCGACCGATGCTAGCCACGAAACCTACCGGCCAGTCACAACTGTCGCCCATCGGTCGTTCGGGGACGAAGAAGCGACGAGGAGGATGCGACGAAGGTCAGGAGAACACGGGCGAGGCGGGACGCAGCAGAGTGGATGCGGGCGACGGAGAGGCGGGCAGCGAGGGGCGGACAGTGCCGTCCACGAAGATGGCCCACCACAGGCAGAAGATGGCCACCGCCCAGATCTTGCGCGAATGGTCGGCCGTGCCGGCGCGGTGTTCGGACAGCAGCCGCAGCGCGTAGTCGACGTCGATCAGGTGGCGCGGGCCCGAGCCGGCGATCAGGCCGGCCACCCAGTCGCCGATGCCACCCTTGAGCCACAGGCGGGTGGGCGTGGGAAAACCGAGCTTGCGCCTTTCCCGTACGGACTCCGGGACGATCCCCCGCATCGCCTCGCGCAGCGCGTGCTTCGTCGTGTTGCGGTTGTTCGACGGCAGCTTCAGCTCGGTCGGCAGGCCCGCCGCGGCGGCGTAGACGGCCTGGTCGAGGAACGGCACGCGCAGTTCCAGCGAGTGCGCCATCGACATGCGGTCGGCCTTGGCCAGGATGTCGCCGGGCAGCCAGGTGTGCAGGTCCACGTACTGCATGGACGCCACGTCGTCGACGTCGGCGGTCTCGGCGTACAGGTGGTTGGTGATCGCCGTGTGGGGTTCGGCGGTGAAGCGCAGCAGCTCGGCCTTCTCGGCGGGGCTGAAGATGCGCGCGTTGCCGTAGTAGCGCTCCTCGATCGGGGTCGTTCCGCGTTCGAGGAAGCTGCGGCCGCGCACCCCCTCGGGGATGGCGTGGGCCAGGCCGCGCAGGCCCCGCTTCATGCCGTCGGGCAGCCGGTCGACGCGGGCCAGCGAGGCCGGCTCGCGATAGATGGTGTAGCCGCCGAACAGCTCGTCGGAGCCCTCGCCGGAGAGCACGACGGTGACGTAGCGCGACGCCGTCTGGGCCAGGAAATAGAGCGGGATCAGCGACGGGTCGGCCACCGGGTCGTCGAGCAGGTGCACGATGCGGGGCAGTTCGCGGATGACGTCGTCCTCGGTGACGACGGTCGGGGTGATCCGTACGCCCAGTTGCCGGGCCGTGTCCTCGGCGATCTCGATCTCGGAGTAGCCGTCGTGGGCGAACCCGGCCGTGAACACGTGCAGGTCGGGCTTGTACTGGGCGGCCAGCGCGACGATGGCCGACGAGTCGACGCCGCTGGACAGGAACGCCCCGACCGGCACCTCGGCGTGCAGGTGGGCGCGGACGCTGTCCCGCAAGGCGGAACGAATGCCCTCGTAAGCAAGATCAGGCGTCAAGGAAAGGGGTCGCAACGAGGGCCGGAAGTACCGGGTCTGCCGCACCCCGCCACCGGGGGTCCAGGTCAGGTGGTGGCCGGGCGGGAGCCGGCGGATCTGGCGGTGCAGCGTCTGCGGGTCGGGCACGAACTGGAACGTGAAGTAGTGGGCCAGCGCGTCGGTGTCGAGGAACGCCGAGGAGTCGCCGCTGAACGGCAGCAGCGCCTTGCGCTCGCTGGCCAGGAACAGGCCGTCGACGGTTTCCAGGATGTAGAGCGGCTTGATGCCGAACTGGTCGCGCGCGGCGTGCAGGGTGCCGGTCCAGTGGTCGTACGCGGCGAAGGCGAACATGCCGCGCAGCCGGGGCAGGGCGGCCGGGCCCCAGAAGTGGAAGGCCGCCGCCAGCACCTCGCTGTCACCCTCGGTAGCGAACGTGGCGCCGTGGTCGCGGATCAGTTCGGCCCGCAGCTCCCGGTAGTTGTAGATCTCGCCGTTGAACACCACGGTCCAGCGGTCCCGGTAGTGCACGGGCTGGGCGGCCTCGGCCCGGTCGATGATCGCGAGCCGCTTGAAGCCGAACGCGGCCCCCTCGGTGAACTCGACCCGGGTGTCGTCCGGGCCGCGGTGGTGCATCGTCTCGAGCGCGGCGCTGAAGGCGGCCTGCGAGGCCGGGTCCGGCGCTCCGGCGGCCGGCCGGCTGCTCACGAAGACGTTCAATCCACACATGGCGTTCCTCCCGACGACGTCTGACGGGGGAAGCGTGCGATCAAGCCTGTGAAGAACTTGTGCGTCCATCGCTATCGGGCCGGATCTTCACCGGAATCCAACATTCCTTGGCCGGGGTGGCGCCGGGAGGTCAGAATCGCGGGCGTGACCGCACGTATCCTCGTGGCCGACGACGACCCGAAGCACGCCCAGCTCATCAAGCTCTACCTGGAGCGCGAGGGCCATCAGGTCATCACTGTCGGTGACGGCCGGTCGGCCCTCGACGTGGCCCGGGCCCGCAAGCCCGATCTGGTGGTGCTCGATGTGATGATGCCGCTGGTCGACGGGCTGGACGTGTGCCGGATCCTGCGGGCCGAGTCGACCATCGCCATCCTCATGGTCACCGCCCGCTCGTCCGAGAACGACATGCTGCTCGGGCTGGACATCGGCGCCGACGACTACATGCCCAAGCCGGTGAGCCCGCGCGAGCTCACCGCCCGGGTGCGAGCGCTCCTCCGCCGTACGGGAAAGGCCGAAGGCCCGTCGTCGGTGATCCGGGTCGGTGATCTGGAGGTGGACGCCGGCCGGTTCGAGGTGCGGGTGCGGGGCGAGGCCGTCACGCTCACGGCCAAGGAGTTCGGCATCCTGGAGCTGCTGGCGCGCGAGCCGGGGCGGGTGTTCACCCGCGCGCAGATCATCGACAAGACGTTCGGCTTCGAGCACGACGTCTCGAACCGCACGGTCGACGCGCACATCGTCAACCTGCGCCGCAAGATCGAGAAGGATCCGGCCGAGCCGCGCTACGTGCAGACGGTGTACGGCCGGGGCTACCGGATGGCCGAGATTTGAGTTTCCGCGTACGCATCTTCGTGCTGGTCATGCTGGTGGCGGTCACCGCGATCGGGGCGACGGCGTGGCTGACCCTCAACCTGACCTCGCGCCAGGTCCACAACACCGTGGAGGCGCAGGCCACCCACCGTACGGAAATCGTGCAGGAGCTCCAGCGGTACGGCCGGACCCATGGCAACTGGCCGGGTGTGGACCGGCTGGTGCAGGACCTCTCCGAGCGCACCGACCTGCACATCCGCATCCAGACGGCCGAGGTCGGCGAGGTGCTGGTCGACTCGGACATCCAGGCCGACCGGGCGTCCGGGGCGGTGCAGCCGATCTCGTACGACATCGACGCCTACCCGAGGCTGGAGGAGGTGTCGGACCGGCCGGCACCGGCGATCCCCTCGGTGTACCTCCAGAAACTCGTCTATCCCCTCCCGCGCGACATCTGGGGACCCGTGCCGACCGACCGCATCTACGGCAGCCGCGAGATGCTCGCCCTGCGGCAGGCCACCCAGTTCCGCACCGGCCTGGTGCTGGTGCGCTGCCTGCGCGACACGCTGGGCGAGGAGCCGGCCCTGGCGTCGGACCGGGCGCCGTACGTGACCGCGGCGCAACGGACGAGGTCGGCCGCCTGCATGACCAAGGCCACCACCCGGGTCATGACCGACGAGGGCTGGTTCATGGCGTTCTGGGACTACGTGCGGCAGTGCATGGAGTTCCGCGGGAACGACGACCCGGAGGCCGGCAAGGTCAATCCGTGCACGGAGGAGGCCTTCAACGACACGGTCTCGACCAGCTCGGCCGTCCCGCTGGAGCTCTACCTGGGTGGGCGGGACAAGACCGACGTCACCCAGCTGATCAGCCGGACCACCCTGCTCGGCGCGGCCGGGCTCGTCCTGGTCGCGCTGATCGGCACCTACTGGATCGCACGGCAGGTCAGCAGTCCGGTGCGGCGGCTCACCGGCGCGTCGCAGATGCTGGCGGCGGGGCAGCTCGAGACCCGGGTGCGGATCAACGGCAAGGGCGAGCTGGCCCGGCTGGCCTCGTCGTTCAACATGATGGCCGAGGCGGTGCAGCAGAGCGAGGAACGGCAGCGCCGGCTCATCGCGGACGTCGCGCACGAGATGCGTACGCCGCTGTCGAACCTGCGGGGGTATCTCGAGGGCCTGTCGGACGGGGTGATCGAGCCGAGCAAGGACCTGTTCGTGTCGCTGCACGAGGAGACCATGCTGCAGGGCCGCATCCTGGACGACCTGCAGGTGCTGGCCCTGGCCGAGGCGGGCGACCTGGGTTACACGAAGGCCCCGACCGACCTGGCCGAGCTGGCCTCGGGCAGCGTGACGGCGCAGCGGGCGGTGGCCGCCGAGGCGGGGGTGGCGCTGACCGTGGACGCCTCGGCCCCGGTCTGGGTCGAGGCCGATCAGGACCGGATCCGTCAGGTGCTGGGGAACCTGCTGACCAACGCGATCCGTTACACCGATCGGGACGGGCAGGTTCTCGTACGGGTCCGGGCCGAGGCCGGTGAGGCCGTGCTCACCGTGCAGGACACCGGGGTCGGGATCGCGGCCGGTGACGTGCCGCACGTGTTCGACCGTTTCTGGCGGGCCGACCCGGCCCGGCAACGCGCCACCGGCGGCACCGGCCTGGGCCTGACCATCGCCCACCGCATCGTCACCGACCACGGCGGCCGCATCGGCGTGGAGAGCCGGCAGCACGTGGGCACCACCTTCACCGTCCGTCTCCCCCTCACCGCGGCGGCTTGACCTTCACACCGGCGTCAAGGTTTAGCGTCGGCCCATGAGCGAAGATCAGAACTACACCGTCGTCGGCCAGGCCGAAGGCGCCCCGGGCCGGGCCCTGCTGCTGGTCTTCCACGGGTCGAAGCAGACCGGCGCGAAGCACCGGGCGTTCACCGGCCGGATGTACGACGCCCTGGCCGAGCGCGGCGACGCGGTGGTCGTCTACCTCGACGGCTACCGGGGCAACTGGAACGACGCCCGCAAGGAAAGCAGCTTCCCGGCCCGGCTCGCGGACATCGACCACGTCGGCTTCGCCCGGGAGGTCGTCGACCGGCTGGCCGACAGCCACGGGATCGACCGGCGGCGGGTCTACGCGGTGGGCTACTCCAACGGCGGGCAGATGGTGATGCGGCTGATCCACGAGACGCCCGACCTGATCGCCGGGGCCGCCGTGCTGTCGGCGACCATGCCGGCGCCCGAGAACTTCCTGGCCGGCGGCCACCCGGTCGTACCGATGCCGGTGCTGCTGATGCACGGCACGAAGGACCCGATCGTCGCGTACGAGGGCGGCGAGATGACGTGGTGGGCGCGGCGGATGTTCAAAGTGGGCGGCCGCAGCCTGTCGGCCCCGGAGACCGCGGCCTACTTCGCCGAGCGCAACGGCATCACGACGCCGCCCCGGCGCACCGACCAGACCATCGAGTATCGCCAGGAGGGCCGGCCGCCGGTGGTGCTGTACACGTTGCACGGTGCCGGGCACACCATCGCGGGGCCGAAGCGGGCACCGTTCGTGCTCGGAAAGACCAACCAGGACCTGAACACGGCCGAACTCATCGCCGACTTCCTAGGCTTGAACCAAGCCGTGAAGCGCTGAGGAAGAGGCGCGCGCTGCTTTCGACTAATACTGCAAAAGTTATGTAGGTCGATCCGAAAGTCTGGACAGGACCGTCGCGAAGTTCATAACGTGGGCCCCACTACAGGATTGTTTCCGGCGCGTATCAGATCCCCGCTGATGCCGGCGACACCCCCCTGGCCATCCCCAGTCAGGAAGGGACCACGTGAACCACCAGACCCGGAAATATCGATTAGTGACGATGGCTACGGCCACCGTTCTCCTCTCGACCGTCCTCGGCGTCACCTCTTCACCGGCCTCCGCGGTCATCAATCCGGCCGACTTCCAGCAGGTCACGCTGGCCAAGGGCGTCGCCGAGACCGGCGAGCCGATGAGCCTGGCGGTGTTGCCGGACCGGTCGGTGCTGCACACGGCCCGTAACGGAACGTTGCGCCGCACCGATGCGGCCGGCACCACGGCCGTGATCGCGACCATCCCCGTCTACACCCACGACGAGGAGGGTCTGCAGGGCGTGGCGGTCGACCCCGGCTTCGCCACCAACCGGCACATCTACCTCTTCTATGCGCCCCCGCTGAACACCCCGGCCGGTGACGCGCCGGCCACCGGCACCGCCGCCACCTGGGCCACCTGGGCCGGGGTCAACCGGCTGTCCCGGTTCACGCTCAACGCCGACTTCAGCGTCAACCTGGCCAGCCAGGTCAACGTGCTCGACGTGCCGACCGACCGGGGCATGTGCTGCCACGTCGGCGGCGACATGGACTGGGACGCGGCCGGCAACCTCTACATCTCGACCGGCGACGACTCCAACCCGTTCGACTCGGCCGGTTACTCGCCGATCGACGAGCGCACCAACCGCAACCCGGTCTACGACGCCCAGCGCAGCGCGGGCAACACCAACGACCTGCGCGGCAAGATCCTGCGGATCAGACCCAACGCCGACGGCACGTACGCGATCCCGTCCGGCAACCTGTTCGCGCCGGGCACCGCGAACACGAAGCCCGAGATCTATGCGATGGGTTTCCGCAACCCGTTCCGGATCAGCGTCGACAAGGCCACCGGGGCGGTCTACGTGGGCGACTACGGTCCCGACGCCGGCACCTCGTCGGCCACCCGCGGGCCGTCCGGGCAGGTCGAGTTCAACCGGGTCACCGCGCCCGGCAACTACGGCTGGCCGTACTGCACCGGCACCAACACCAGCGCCGAGACGTACAACGAGTGGGACTTCGCGGCCGGCACCGGCGGCGCCAAGTACAACTGCACCGGCGGCCCGGCCAACAACTCGTTCCGCAACACCGGCCAGCCCACGCTGCCCGCGGCCAAGCCGGCCTGGATCCGCTATGCCGGTGACGCCGGTTCGCCGCCCGAGTTCGGCGGTGGCTCCGAGTCGCCGATGGGCGGTCCCGTCTACCGGTACAGCGCGAGCAACACGTCGACCACAAAGTTTCCGCAGACCTTCGACGGGCAGTTCTTCGCCGGCGAGTTCGGCCGGGGCTGGATCAAGCCGACCGCGGTCAACGCGAACGGCACGTACGGGGCGATCGACACCTTCCCGTGGAACGGCAAGCAGGTCATGGACATGGCGTTCGGCCCCGACGGCGCGCTCTACGTCCTCGACTACGGCACCGGCTACTTCAACGGCGACGCCAACTCGGCGCTCTACCGCTACGACTACGTGGCCGGCGGCAACCGGGCGCCGACCGCGGTGGCGAGCGCGAACCCGACCTCCGGCGCCTCGCCGCTGACCGTCACGTTCTCGTCGGCCGGCAGCAGCGACCCCGAGGGCGGGGCGCTCACCTACTCGTGGGCGTTCGGCGACGGCACCACGTCGACGGCGGCCAACCCGACCAAGACGTACGCCACCAACGGCACCTACACGGCGACCTTGACCGTACGGGATCCGCAGGGCGCTACCGGCACATCGAGCGTGGCCATCAGCGTCGGCAACACCGCGCCCACGGTCACCATCACCAGCCCGGCCGCGGGTCAGCTGGCGTCGTTCGGCGACAGCATCCCGTGGAGCGTCACCGTGACCGACCCCGAGGACGGCACCATCGACTGCTCGAAGGTGACGATGGCCTACGTGCTCGGCCACGACCAGCACGCGCACCAGATCACGTCGCAGACCGGCTGTTCCGGCACGATCACCATCCCCACCGACGGGGAGCACGACGACGCCGCGAACATCTTCCCGATCTTCGACGCGTCCTACACCGACAACGGCGGGCTGACCACGCACGCGCAGAACATCCTGGCGCCCCGCAAACGGCAGGCCGAGCACTACAAGACGTCCTCCGGCGTCAGCAAGATCACGAAGACCGGCGCCGAGGGCGGGGCCACCGTCGGTGACGTCAACAACGGCGACTGGATCCAGTTCGATCCGTACAGGCTCAACAACGCCACCTCGTTCACGGCCCGGGTCTCCTCGGGCGGCAGCGGCGGCACCCTGCAGTTCCGTACGGGCTCCGCCACCGGCCCGATCATCGGCTCGGCCACCGTCGCGCCGACCGGGTCGTGGGAGACGTTCGTCACCGTGACCGGCGCGATCAGTGGCGCTCCGGCCGGCACCACGTCGCTCTACCTGACGTTCGCCGGAACCGGCACGGGCGCGCTGTTCGACGTGGACAGCTTCAGCTTCACCACCGGAACGGCGGCCAGCCTGCTGTCGCTCAACAAGCCGGCCACCGCCTCCAGCGTCGAGAACGCCACCTATCCGGCCTCGGCCGCGGTGGACGCGAGCGCCACCACCCGGTGGTCGAGCGCGTTCAGCGACCCGCAATGGATCCAGGTCGACCTCGGGCAGACCTACACCGTTTCCCGCGTACGGCTTCAGTGGGAGGCCGCCTACGGGTCGGCCTACCAGATCCAGACGTCGGCCAACGGCACCACCTGGACCACGGCCCGTTCCGTGACCGGGGGCAACGGCGGCGAGGACGACAACGTCGGGTTGAGCGCGCCGGCCCGATACGTGCGGATCAACGGCACCACCCGGGCCACCGCCTGGGGCTACAGCCTCTTCACCTTCGAGGTGTACGGCAGCTGATCCTTCCCCGTCGGAGCGGGGCGCCTGTCCCCCCAAGCAAGCGCCCCGCTCCTCCCCACGCACAGGAGGTTTCATGCGCAAGCTCATAGCCGGTGCGGCGACCCTGATCGCCTTGGCCGCCTGCACGTTCACGGCGTCTCCCGCTTCGGCGGCCGACGCCCCGTACGACGTCCTGGTCTTCAGCAAAACGGCCGGGTTCCGGCACGACGCGATTCCGGTCGGCATCCAGACCATCCGCGATCTGGGCGCGGCCAACAACTTCACGGTCACCGCCACCGAGGACGCCGGCGCGTTCACCACCGGCAACCTGGCCCAGTACGAGGCGGTCGTCTTCCTCAACACCACCGGCGACGTGCTCAACGACACCCAGCAGACGGCCTTCGAGTCGTACGTACGTACCGGTGGCGGTTATGTCGGTGTGCACGCCGCGGCCGACACCGAGTACGGCTGGCCCTTCTACGGTCAGCTGGTCGGCGCCTACTTCCACTCGCACCCGGCCATCCAGCAGGTGACCGCCCGGGTCGAGGATCGGGCCCACCCGAGCAGCGCCCACCTGCCGCAGGCGTGGACCCGCACCGACGAGCTCTACAACTACCAGAGCAACCCGCGCAGCGGCGCCCACGTGCTGGCCACGCTCGACGAGTCGACCTACTCGGGCGGCAACATGGGCGCCGACCACCCGATCGCCTGGTGCAAGACCGTCGACAGTGGACGGTCCTGGTACACCGGATTCGGGCACACCCAGGCCTCGTACGCCGAAGCGAACTTCCGCCAGCACCTGCTGGGCGGCCTGCGCTACGCGTCGAACCGGGCCAAGGCCGACTGCCGCCCCGAGACCGGCTACACCCCGCTCTACAACGGCGGCACCACCGGCTGGTCGCAGTCGGGCCCGGGCAGCTTCACCAACAGCGACGCCACCCTGAGCTCGGTCGGCGGCATGGGCCTCTACTGGTACTCGGCCAAGCAGTTCACGTCGTACTCGCTGAAGGCCGACTGGCGGCTCACCGGCGACAGCAACTCGGGCATCTTCGTCGGCTTCCCCAACCCGGGCAACGACCCGTGGGTGGCCGTGAACCAGGGCTACGAGGTGCAGATCGACGCCACCGACGCCACCGACCGCACCACCGGCGCCATCTACACGTTCAAGTCGGCCGACATCGCCGCCCGCGACGCCGCGCTCAACCCGGCCGGCGAGTGGAACACCTACGAGCTGCTGGTCGAGGGCCAGCGGATCCGGGTCTACCTCAACGGCAAGCTCATCAACGACTTCACCAACACCGACCCGGCCCGCAACCTGGACGGCTACATCGGCATCCAGAACCACGGCGCCGGCGACCAGGCCGCGTTCCGCAACATCCGGGTCAAGGAGCTGACCGGGCAGCCGCCGGTCACCAACCTGGCCCTGAACCGGCCGGCCACCGCCTCCAGCGTCGAGAACGGCAGCTACCCGGCGGCCAACGCGGTCGACGCCTCGACCACGACCCGCTGGTCGAGCGCGTTCAGCGACCCGCAGTGGATCCAGGTCGACCTGGGTTTGGTGCGGGCGGTGAACCGCGTCCGGCTTCTCTGGGAGGCCGCCTACGGGTCGGCGTACCAGATCCAGACCTCGACCGACGGCAGCACCTGGTCGACCGCCCGCTCGGTGACCGGGGGCAACGGCGGCGAGGACGACATCACCGGGCTCACCGCCCAGGCCCGTTACGTGCGGGTCCTCGGCACGACCCGGGCCACCCCGTGGGGCTACTCGCTCTACAACTTCGAGGTTTTCGGCAACTGAGCAACACCTGAGAGGGGTTCGGATGACGACCGGCGTGTGGTTGATCGGGGCACGAGGATCCGTGGCGGTGACCAGCATGGTCGGGGCCACCGCACTACGCGCCGGGCTCGCCGAGCCCCTGGGGTGCGTCACCGAGCTGCCGGAGCTGGCGTCGCCGGCCCTTCCCGGGCTGGGCGACCTGGTCTTCGGCGGCCACGACATCAGCGACATCACCCTCGAGAAGAAGGTCGAGAACCTGGTCGCGGCCGGCGTGCTCCCCGCGCGCCCGGCCGCCGCGGTGGCCGACAAGCTGGACGGGCTGCAGCGCGAGCTGCGGCCCGTGCCTTCGGCCGAGACCCAGCTCGAGGTCGCGAGGCTGGTCGCGCAGGACATCGACGACTTCCGGCGGCGGCGCGGCCTGGAACGGGTCGTGGTCGTCAACGTCTCGTCGACCGAGCCGCTGTTCACCGCCGGCCCGGCCCACGAGTCGCTGTCCGCGCTGTCGACGGCCATGGGCACGCCGGGCGCGGTGCTGCCGCCGAGTTCCCTTTACGCGTACGCCGCGTTCCTCGCCGGATGCCCGTTCGTGGACTTCACGCCGTCGACCGGCACCCGGCTGCGCGCGCTGCGCGAGATGGCCGCCGAGGCCGGGCTGCCCTACGCCGGGCACGACGGCAAGACCGGCGAGACGCTGGTGAAGTCGGTGCTGGCGCCCATGTTCGCGATGCGGCACCTGCGCGTCCGCACCTGGGCCGGCACCAACCTGCTGGGCGGCGGCGACGGGGCGAACCTGGCCGACCCGGCGGCCCGGGCGGCCAAGTCGGGCAGCAAACAACGGGTGCTGGCCGAGACCCTGGGCTACCAGCCGCAGGGCAGCAGCCACATCGAATACGTGGACGACATCGGCGACTTCAAGACGGCGTGGGACCTCATCACGTTCAGCGGCTTCCTCGGCACCCAGATGCGGATGGAGTTCTCGTGGCACGGCTGCGACTCGGCCCTGGCCGCGCCGCTCATCCTCGACCTGGCCCGCCTGACCGCGGCCGCCCACGCCGCCGGGCGCACCGGGCCGCTGACCGATCTGGCGTTCTTCTTCAAGGACCCGATCGGCGAGGTGCCGCACGCGCTGGCCGACCAGTGGGCGCGGCTGGCCGCCTTCGTCCGGGGCCTCGCCCATGACTGACACCCCCGTGCGCCCGGCCCTCGCCACCCGGAACGGCGTCCCCCGGCATCGCGCTTCGTGGACCGGCCGGCCCCGGCTGCGTGACCTCGCTCAGCTCGTCCGCGCGCCCGCCGCCCTGTCCGTTCCGGGCGACACCATCGCCGGTGCGGCGGCGGCCGGCGGTGTGCGGCCCTCGACGCCCGCCCTCGCCGCGGCCTCGGTCTGCCTCTACTGGGGTGGGATGGCGGCCAACGACTGGGCCGACCGTGAACTGGACGCCCGGGAACGGCCGGAGCGTCCGATCCCCTCGGGCCGGGTGCGACCGGGTCAGGCGCTGCTCACCGCGGCCGGGCTGACCGCGGCCGGGGTCGGGCTGGCTGCCCTGTCCGGGGGCCGCCGGGCGGCGGCGGTGGCGGTCCCCCTCGCGGCGACGGTCTGGGCCTACGACCTGTGGGCGAAGAACACCCCGGCCGGGCCCGCGTTCATGGCCGCCTGCCGCGGGCTCGACGTGCTGCTCGGCGCGAGCGGCGGAAACATGCGGCGGGCGGTGCCGTCGGCGCTGACCGTCGCCGCTCACACCTACACCGTCACGGAGCTGTCCCGGCGCGAGGTTTCGGGGGCTACCTCCGCGCTGCCGCTCACCACACTGGCCGGAACGGCCGCGGTGGCCGCCACGGCCGCTGGACGAAGGCCGGGCCCGGCCGGGCTGCTCGCCGCCTGGTACGCAGCCGGATATGGGACCGCGCAGGCCCGCGCGGCAGCCGAGCCCACGGCGGGCCGCATCAGAGCGGCCGTCGGAGCGGGCATCACCGATCTGCCGACTCTGCAGGGCGCGCTGACCACAAGGGCGGGCTCACCCACGTACGGAATCGGGCTGGCTCTTCTCGCCCCGCTGGCCCGGCGCCTGGCCCGGAAGGTGTCGCCGACATGAGATTTGGCTACGGGACCAACGGATTCACCAACCACCGGCTGCCCGAGGCGCTGCGGGTCATCGCCGACCTCGGCTACGACGGGGTCGCGCTCACCCTCGACACCAACCACCTCGACCCGTTCGGCGCCGACCTCGCGCGGCGCACGACCGAGGTCGCGGCCGACCTGCAACGGCTGGGACTGGCCGTCGTCATCGAGACCGGGGCGCGCTACCTGCTGGACCCGTGGCGCAAGCACTCCCCCACGCTGATGGACGACGATCCCGCGCTGCGCCTGGAATACCTGCGCCGAGCCGTCCAGGTGGGCGCGGATCTCGGCGCCGAGGCGGTGTCGTTCTGGGCCGGCATCGGACCCGCCGACCGCTGGGACCGCCTGGTCGACCGCACCCGGCAGATCGTCGAGTTCGCCGGCGCCCACGGCGTCACCCTCGGGTTCGAGCCGGAACCGGGCATGCTCGTCAACGACATCGCCGACTGGCGGCGCCTGCACGACGACCTGGGCCGCCCGGCGAACTTCGGCATCACCCTCGACATCGGACACTGCCGCTGCCTGGAAGCGTTGCCCGTGCCCGATTGTGTGACCGCCGTGGCCGGGGAGCTCGTCAACGTGCAGATCGACGACATGCGGCGCGGCACCCATGAGCACCTCGAGTTCGGCACCGGCGAGATCGACTTCCCGCCGGTGCTGGCCGCGCTCGAAGCCTCGTACCGCGGTCTGGTGTCGGTCGAGCTGCCCCGGCACCCGCACGCGGCGCCGACGATCGCCGCGCAGTCACTGGATTTCCTGCGCAACGCCCTCAAAGAGGCGGGAGACCACCGATGACCACATTGGACGAGTTGCGGAAAGAGCTCGCGGGCAACGACCGGCTGACCGAGGACCTGCGCCGGGTGGCCGAGAAGCCGGACACCGTGGGCGGCCTTTTCCCCGCGGCCGGGCGGCGGTACGGCCGGGAGCCCCTGCTCGACGGATGGACGACCGACGAGGCGGCGCGGGCCCTGCTGCTGGCTGCCTCCCCGGTCGAGCAGGTGCTGGCCGTCTACCGCTACGGGGACACGGCCGAGAAGCTGGCGGTGCTGAAAGCGTTGCCGCTGCTGCCGATCGGCGACAGCGCGGTGCCGTTGCTGGAGGACGCGCTGCGCACCAACGACACCCGGCTGGTGGCAGCGGCCCTCGGCCCGGCCGCGGACCGTCTCGACCAGGAGGCGTGGCGCCAGGCCGTCCTCAAGTGCGTCTTCATGGGCGTACCGCTGAGCGGGGTGCACCGGCTGGCCGAGCGCGCCGACGGACCGCTGGGCGCGATGCTCGGCGCCTTCGCCCAGGAACGCCAGGCCGCCGGCCGTGACATGCCACCCGACGCGCTCGCTCTACTCGACCAGCTCAAGGAGGCCTGATGCGCATCTTCGACCCGCACATCCACATGACCTCGCGCACCACCGACGACTACCAGCGGATGGCCGACGCCGGGGTGCGGGCGGTGGTCGAACCCGCGTTCTGGCTCGGTCAGCCGCGCACCAACCCGGGTTCGTTCACCGATTACTTCGACTCGATCATCGGCTGGGAACCGTTCCGGGCGAGCCAGTTCGGCATCCGGCACCACGCCACGATCGCGCTGAACCCCAAAGAGGCCAACGATCCCCGCTGCCGGCCGGTGCTCGACCTGCTGCCGCGCTATCTGGCCAAGGACGGCGTGGTCGCGGTGGGCGAGATCGGCTACGACTCGATGACTCCGGCCGAGGACGAGGTGTTCGCGGCCCAGCTGGCCCTGGCCCTCGACCACGACCTGCCCGCGATGGTGCACACGCCGCACCGCGACAAGGCGCGCGGAACCCAGCGCAGCCTCGACGTCATCAAGGAATCCGGCATCGCACCGGAACGGGTGGTGCTCGACCACCTCAACGAGGTGACGGTCGCGGCGGCCCGGGAAGCCGGGGTGTGGACCGGGTTCTCCATCTATCCCGACACCAAGATGTCGCCCGAACGGATGGTGGCGATCCTGCGCGAGTTCGGGCCGGAACGGGTGCTGGTCAACTCGGCCGCCGACTGGGGCAAGTCGGATCCGCTGCTCACCCTGCACACGGGCGAGGCCCTGCTGAAGGCCGGCTTCGACGAGGACTTCGTCGACCGGGTGCTGTGGCGCAACCCGGTCGAGTTCTACGGCCAGTCCGGCCGGCTCGACCTGTCCGACGTCGCGGACGCCGGGCCCACGTTCGCCGGCAACTCGATCCTGCGCGGAGGCAGCTGATGCATCTGAGCTACTGCACCAACGTGCACCCGGCCGAGGACCTGGCCGGCATCATCGACCAGCTCGACACGTACGCGCTCCCGATCCGGCACCGGCTCGACGCCGATGTGCTCGGGCTCGGGCTGTGGCTGGCGGCGCCCGCGGCGGCCGGGCTCGCGGACTCGCCGGAGGATCGGCGCCGGCTGCGCCGCGAACTCGACGCGCGCGGTCTCGAAGTGGTCACCCTGAACGGATTCCCGTACGAGGCGTTCCAGGCGCCCGTGGTGAAGCTGGGTGTCTACTACCCCGACTGGACCTCCCGCGAGCGCCTCGACTACACGCTCCGGCTGGCGCGCATCCTGACCGACCTGATGCCCGACACCGCCTCGTACGGGTCGGTGTCGTCGCTGCCGATCGCCTGGCGCACGCCGTGGGACGGCTCCCGCGCGGCGGCCGCGTTCGGGCACCTCGACGAACTGGCCCGCGGGCTGGCGCGGATCGAGTCCGAGACCGGTCGCAAGGTCCGGGTCGGCTTCGAACCCGAGCCGGGCTGCCTGATCGAGAACACCACCCAGGCGGCCGCGTTGCTGGCCGGGGTCGACACCGAGCGGCTGGGTGTGTGCCTCGATCTGGCCCACCTGGCGGTGGCCTGGGAGGATCCGGCCCAGGCCCTCGACCGCCTGCGGACGGCCGGTGTGCCGGTGGTCAAGGTGCAGGTGTCGGCGGCGTTGCAGGCGGACGATCCGCTTGCGGCGGTTGACGTCCTGCGGGCGTACGTGGAACCGAGGTTTATGCATCAGACGCGCTCGCAGGCCGGGGAGGCGACGGATGACCTGGACGCGGCCCTGGACCGCAAGCTGGATGGGCCGTGGCGCGTCCACTATCACGTGCCGCTGCACGCGGAACCGTCCGCGCCGCTGACGTCGACCGTTCCGGTGCTGCGCTCGGCCCTGCGGGAGCTGCTCGCTTCGTCCGACTGTGAGCACTACGACGTCGAGACGTACACCTGGGGTGTCCTGCCTTCCGAACAGCGCCCCGAAGATGCGGCGGGACTGGCCGACGGGATCGCGGCCGAGCTCGCGTTCGCGCACAACCTGCTCGCCTCCGCCGGTGCCCCTGACCCGGCTTCCGCGTTCTCGTCCCAGGCGGTGAACCGATGAGCCGGCTGGTGGTGCTCGACGTGGTCGGGCTGACGCCGCGACTGCTGGCCCACATGCCCAAGCTGCGGGCCCTGGCCGAGCGCGGGTTCCAGGCGCCGCTGGGCACCGTGCTGCCGGCGGTGACCTGTTCGGTGCAGTCGACGTTCCTCACCGGCGCCATGCCGTCCGACCACGGGATCGTCGGGAACGGCTGGTACTTCCGGGAACTGGGCGAGGTCTTCCTCTGGCGGCAGCACAACGCGCTCGTCGGCGGCGAGAAGCTGTGGGACGCGGCCCGCAAGGTCCGGCCGGACTACACGGTGGCCAACGTCTGCTGGTGGTACGCGATGGGCGCCCAGGTCGACTGGACGATCACGCCACGGCCGATCTATCGGGCCGACGGGCGCAAGGAGCCGGACTGCTACACGTATCCGCCCGAGCTGCACGACGAGCTGCCGCCGTTCCCGCTGTTCACCTATTGGGGGCCCGGGGCGGGGATGCCGTCCTCGCAGTGGATCGTCAACGCGGCGCTGCACCTGCTGAAGACCCGCAACCCGGACCTCACGCTGGTCTACGTGCCGCATCTCGACTACGACCTGCAGCGGTTCGGGCCGTCCTCACCGCAAGCGGCGGCGGCCGCGGCGGCGCTGGACGAGGTGCTGGCGCCCCTGCTGTCACTGCCGGACACGACCGTCGTGGCGCTTTCCGAGTACGGCATCACCGACGTGAGCCGGCCGGTCGACATCAACCGGATGCTGCGGTCGGAGGGGCTGCTGGAGGTCTACACGCAAGACGGTATGGAATATCTCGATCCATGGGTGTCACGGGCCTTCGCCGTGGCCGACCATCAGGTGGCGCACGTGTACGTCCGGGATCCGGCCGAAATCCCCGCGGTGGCCAAGTTGTGCGCGGCCGTGCCGGGGGTCGACCTCGTCCTGGACGACGCGGGCAAAACCTCATACGGACTCGATCATTTCCGGGCGGGCGATCTCGTGCTGGTGGCTTCCGACGACTCCTGGTTCACCTACTACTACTGGCTCGACGACGCGCGGGCGCCCGACTTCGCGCGCTGCGTGGAGATCCACCGCAAACCCGGTTACGACCCGGCCGAGCTGTTCTTCGACCCGGCCGACCCGGGCGCGGCGAAGCGGCGGGCGATCACGGCGGTGGCCCGCAAGAAACTGGGCCTGCGCTACCTGATGAACCCGGTCGGTCTCGACGCCGGGGCGCGCGCGGTGAAGGGGTCGCACGGCCGGTTGCCCGCCTCCCCCGAGGACGCGCCGGTGCTGTTGTGTTCGGAGCCCTCCGCCTCCCGGGAGAACGTGTCTGCGACGGACGTGAAGGCTCTGCTGCTCGGCCTGGCGGGGCTGTCATGACGCTCGAGGCAACCCGCGCGCCGGCCTCGGCCGAACTGAGGCAGCGCTTCGACACCGCCCTGGCCACGTTCATCGACCGGCAGGACCCGGCCTGGCCCGACGGCGCCCCGCGCGGCGCGCTCGACTCGTTGCGCCGGTTCATCCTGGCCGGGGGCAAACGGATCCGCCCGACGTTCTGCTATTGGGGCTGGCGCGCGGGCGGGGGCGACGACTGCCCCGAGGTGATCAACGCGGCGGCCGCCCTGGAGCTGTTCCACGCGTTCGCGCTGATCCACGACGACATCATCGACGGCAGCGACCGGCGCCGGGGCCAACCGTCGATGCACCGCTTCTTCGCGACCATGCACCACCGCCACTCGTGGCGCGGCGACTCGCTGGCCTTCGGGCGCAACACCGCCCTGCTCTGCGGCGACCTGTGCGCCGCGTGGGCCGAGCAGATGTTCCACGAGTGCGGGCTGCCGCCCCGGCAGATCCACCAGGGCTATGCGGCGTTCGCGCTCATGCGGACCGAGGTGATCGCCGGCCAGTACCTCGACCTGGTCTCCGGGGTGGGCGACGGCTCGGTGGCGAGCGCCCTGACCGTCATCCGCATGAAGGCCGCGCGGTACACGGTCACCCGCCCGCTGCAGATCGGCGCGTGGCTGGCCGGCGCTCCCCGCGCCCTGTACGCCGCGTTCACCGACTTCGGCGACCCGCTGGGAGACGCCTTCCAGTTGCGCGACGACGTTCTGGGCGTGTTCGGCGACCCCACGGTCACCGGCAAGTCCACGCTGGATGATCTGCGCGAGGGCAAACCGACGGTGATGATGGCCCTGGCCCGCGACGCCGCGACCCGTGACCAGGCGGCCCGGCTGGCGGTCCTGTTCGGCAACCCCGACCTGGACGCTTCCGGGGCCGAGGCGCTGCGGGCCATCATCGTCGAAACCGGTGCGCTGGAACAGATCGAGCAGATGATCCGCGTACGGGCCGAGGCCGCTCTGGCCGCCCTGGCCGCCGCTCCGTTGCCCGCGTTTGTCCGTGCGGCCCTGACCGACCAGGCCGAGGCCGCCATCAACCGGTCGCTGTGACCTGCGCTGTGCTTCTTATGCGCTCGCCTGCAGGCTCGCGAGGCGGTCGCGCGTGATGCGGACGGCATCGTCGACCAGGGAAAGGCGGGACCCTGTCTCCATCGCCACGGCGACGAGACCGACGATGCCGCTCAGCAGCAACCTCGCCTCGGTGGACGCATCGGTGACCGGCGGCACCAGGCGCTTGATCCGGGCCTCTTCGACATAGTCGGTGAGCCTCGTGTACCACCCCGACAGACGGCCGCCGAGACCCTTGCGGTCACGGTCACCAAGGCTGATCGCGACCCGGGCCAGCGGACTGTAGAGCACGTTGGTGGTCACGTGCTCGGCGACCCAGACGATCGCGTCGAGCGGATCGGCGACGACACGCCGGGACCCCATGAAGACGCCCCCGGGATAGGCCAGGTTGATCACGGCCGAGGCCAGCGTCTGTTTGGTCGGAAAATAGTAGGTCACCAGAGATTTCGAGGTGCCGGCCAGCTCAGCGATGTGCTTGATGCTCGCCCGCTCGTACCCCAGTTCGTCGAAGGCGCGAACCGCGGCTTCGAGGATCTCCGGTGCGGCGTTCTCTTCACGATTGTCACTCAGACTGACTTCCACGGCCCTCAGAGCGGTGTGCCTGGGACATTCAATCTCGGTGACCTTCATTGTTCTCCCCGTGGTCTGCGTGGAACGAAGCCTCGGGCCTCCAACCCGAGCTTTGGCAATCAGGCGAATGCATCGATCTTAACCACTGGACAACCGGTCCGGGCAACAGCTCCCGGTTTGTCCGGCCTCTGGCGGGCATTCCCTGACCGCACGTCCAGCACATAGCTTTCCCCGCATTGCGGCGACACCCGCTGCGACTCGACGAAGGGAAGCACCCCATGAACAGGTTCGTGTCGGCCGTTGCGGCGTTCGCCTTAGCGGCAGGGGTTTTCGCACCTCAAGCGGCGAACGCTGCCCCCGCGGCGGCCGCTCCCGCTCCCGCGACTCCGGTGGCGGCCGCCACCGGGGAGTACGACTACTACTGCATCGGCGTCGACGGCAGCAGCTACATGCTCCGGCCCGGACAGGCCACGACCGACTGTCACGGCAGCTACCTGAAGAAGTACATCAACGGAAACCAGGTCGCGAGCTACCACCTGGCCTACGGCGGCGGCGCCGCACAGACCGTCCAGTGGAACACCGGTTGCGTCCTGGCGGTCGCCAGCGGGGTCGCGCTCTTCGTCTATCCCCCGAGCGGAGCCACCGCATGGATCGTGCAGGGCGCCCTGACCAGCGCCGGCCTCTACGTGTCGTGTAAGGCCTGAGCAACCTCGTGACGGGGGTCAGGCAGCCGCTCCCGGGCGGGCCTGACCCCTCGTCAACCCGCGTCGGGCTCGGCCGCGTGTTGGCGGATGTCGGCGATCCGCTCGGGGCCGAAGCCCGATGCTAACCGGCGTGGATGGTGAACTCCGCCCGGTGGACTTCGCCGTCGACCTGGAACTCGAGGAAGGCGCGGTAGCGGGCGGCGCCCGGAAGGGAGACGTTGAAGCGGATCGCGCCGTCGGCCAGCTCGGGATCGGGATGGACGTGCACGTAGCCGAGGTCGCCCTCCCGCAGGACGACCAGATGCCCGTACGAACCCAGGTAGCGCTCCAGAGTGGCCGCGCCGGGAGAGGAGCGCGCGACCCGGAACAGCACCGGCACCGTGGCGCCGGATTTCACCGCGCCCTCCATCGAAACCAGGAACGGCTTGGCCTGCACGATGGTCTGCGGCGCGGGCAGTTCGGTCTTCGGGGCGTCACCGGGCACGTGGTGGTCGACGCCGAGCACGAGCGGGGTGGTGGCGCCGTCGGCGGTGGCCAGGCTGAAGTCGGCGAACACGCGGTAGGCGCCCGCCTCGGGCAGTTTCAGCGGCACCGACCACAGGCCGTCCGGTGACATCGTGGGGTGCAGGTGCTGGAAGCCGGTCAGACCCCGGCCGGCCACCACCAGGTGCAGCGGCTTGTCGTGCACGACGGCGTAGCGGGTGGCGGGCTGACCGTCCGCGCCGACGATCCGGAAGGCGTAGTCGACCGTCTCGCCCTTGGCCTGCGACCGTTTGACGGGCTGGATCGTCCAGCCCTGATCACTGACGGAAGTGCCCAGTGCGTCGACGCTGGCGGTTCCTCCGCCGATGCCGTGCTGGTGTCCCGTCATGGCCGCGGGAGCCGCGGGTGGCGTCTCCTCCACTGTGGCCCGCCCGAGTGCATAACCACCGACGAGCGCCACCACGACCGCCCCGACCGCGACCGGCGCCACCGGAACCAACCGGCGATAGCGCCACAGCGCGAAACCTCCGGCCAGCACGGCGAGTGCGGCCGCCCCGCCGAGCCACGTTCCCCAGGCGCTGCCCCGGTCGTCCTGTCTCGCCACAGGAGCGGAAACCGAAGCATCCCCGGTGAGCGCGGCGTCGGCCTGCCCGGTCGGCGCCGTCCACCCGGCGGGCGCGGGTGTGGTGGGCCCGGTGTATTTGAACGTCACCGTCCCGTGCACGGCGTCGCCGTCGGAGGCCTTCGACAGATAGTCCACCTTGTATTCGCCGGTGGCCGGCATGTGCGCGACCCGGATTCGGGCCGGAAACCCGGTCTTGTACTCGCGCGGCTCGTACTGGCCGTTCTCCATGAAGTATTCGGTGACCGGCTTGTCGAGCGGCCGCGGACTGGCGTGCTCCCAGCCGTTGTCGACCCGTCCACCGCCGGGTGCGGTGACCGCGAAGTACGCGTTGTCCGGCACCTTCTCGGTGAAGTAGAGCTCGACGCTCGCCACCGGCGCGTCGACCGTGGCCCCGCTGACCGGGTTGGACATCGCCAGGGTGCCGTGGGCCGACGCCGGGGAGGGCAGCCCGAACACCACGGCGGCGAAGGCGGCCAGCGCGAGGACACCGCGAGCGAGTGATCCCATCGCCCCATCCTCGACCACGACACCTTTTAGTCAATACATCTCAATCTTTTTATCGACGCGACGAAAGCAAAGGCATCGACTCGCGTTAATCCGGCGTCCACCGGCGGGGACTACCTTCCGGAGTCATGGTTGAGCTCGATCGCCGCAGTTTCCTCCAGATGCTCGGCATGCCGGCGGTCGCGTCGGCCATGCCCGCAAGCCTCGACAAGGCCCTCGCCATCCCGGCCAACACGCGCACCGGGAGCATCGAGGACGTCGAACACGTGATCATCCTGATGCAGGAGAACCGCTCGTTCGACCACTACTTCGGCGCGATGCGGGGTGTCCGCGGCTTCGCCGACCCTCACCCCGTACGGCTGCCGTCCGGGAACTCCGTGTGGCACCAGCCCCACGGCGAGGGCGAGCTGCTGCCGTTCCGTCCCGAGGTCCCCGACGTGGGTGACATGTTCCTGCCCGACCCGCCGCACGGCTGGAACGACACGCACGACGCCTGGAACGGCGGCCGCTACGACCGGTGGGTGCCCAACAAGGGCGTGCAGACGATGACCCACCACACCCGGGCCGATCTGCCCTACCACTACGCGCTGGCCGACGCGTTCACGGTCTGCGACAACTACTTCTGCTCGCTGATGGGCTCGACCGACCCCAACCGCTATCACATGTGGACGGGCTGGGTCGGCAACGACGGCCAGGCAGGCGGCCCGGTCGTCGACAACGCCGAGGCCGGGTACGACTGGCCGACCTACCCCGAACGCCTGGAACGGGCCGGCGTCTCGTGGCGTGTCTATCAGGACATCGGTCTCGGGCTGACCGCGGCCGGGTCGTGGGGCTGGACGAGTGACCCGTTCATCGGCAACTACGGCGACAACGCCCTGCTCTACTTCCACCAGTACCAGAACGCCGTACCCAGAAATCCCCTGGCCGACAAGGCGAAGACCGGTACCGAGATCAACAAGCTCGGCCGTGACCCGGAGAAGCTGCTCACCGACTTCCGCGAGGACGTGCGCCACGACCGGCTGCCGTCGGTCAGCTGGATCGTCGCGCCCGAGGCCTACACCGAACACCCGAACTGGGGACCGCACTACGGCGAGTGGTACGTCTCGCGCGTCGTCGACATCCTCGCCTCGAACCCGGAGGTGTGGAGCAAGATGGCGCTGTTCGTCACCTACGACGAGGAGGGCGGCTTCTTCGACCACCTGGTGCCGCCGACCCCCGATCCGGCCCGCTCAACCGTGCCGACCACCAACGAGATCTTTCCCGGCAGCGCCAACCACCCCACCGGCCCGTACGGCTTCGGAATCCGCGTGCCGATGGTCGTGGTCTCGCCGTGGACCCGTGGCGGCTTCGTCGACTCCCAGCTGTTCGACCACACCTCGCTGATCCGGTTCCTGGAACGGCGTTTCGGCCCCCGGGAACCGAACATCACCCCGTGGCGGCGGGCGGTGGCGGGTGACCTGACGAGCGCTTTCGATTTCCGTACGCCCAACCGCCGTCTCGCCGACCTGCCCGGCACCGCCGCGTTCAAGCCGACCGCCCTGACCCGGCAGCCCGACGAGGTGCCCGTTCCGCCGGCCGACCCGGCCCTGCCCGACCAGGAACGGGGTGTGCGCCCGGCCCGGGCGTTGCCGTACAAGCTGCACGCCGACGGCAAGGTCGCGCCGACCGGGTTCACCGTGGAGTTCCGCAACACCGGCCGCGCCGCCGCGGTGTTCCAAGTGCACTCGGCCGACCAATCCCACGAGCCCCGCACCTACACCGTCGAGCCCGGCAAGCGCCTCACCGGCATGTGGCCCACCACCGGCCCGTACGACGTGGAGGTGCGCGGCCCCAACGGCTTCTACCGCCGTTTCACCGGCCGGGCCGGTCGCCCCGCCGTGGAGGTGCGCGCCGAGCAGGACGACCACGTGGTGATGCTGGAGATCAGCAACCAGGGCCCGGCCCGCGCCCTGGTCAAGGTGGCCGACCGCTACACCGGCCGCACCACCACCGCGGCCGTCCGTCCCGGCGCCCACCACATCGCGGGCCACTCGGCCGCGAAGACCCGGGGCTGGTACGACCTGACGGTCACCGTGGAGGGGGTCGAGCGCCGCTACGCCGGCCACCTCGAGAACGGCCGCGAGAGCATCAGCGACCCGGCTATGGGAGGTCTGGCCTGATCAGCGCGAGCTTGTCGCCGTCCGGTCGACCCGGCTCGGCCGAGTGGATCAGCAGCCGCTGCCCACTCGCGTCCCCGACGTCGAGCGTCTCGTAGTCGAGGCACAGCCGCCCGACCGCCGGGTGATTCAAGACCTTCTTTCCCGTACGGCAGTAGTTCACATCCGCCCGTGCCCACAGTGACCGGAAATCCCGGCTGTGCACCGACAGCTCGCCCACCAACCGCTGAAGCTCGGCGTCGTCCGGGTAGATCCCGGCCGCCGAGCGCAGCGCCGCCACACACTCGGCCCGAACCGCCGCCGCATCCACGTGCAGCGCGGCCACCGACGGGTCGAGGAAGGCATCGCGCACCAGGTTGCGGCCCTCGGCCAGACCCGGGTTGAGCAGAACCGCGAGCTCGTTGGCGCGCAGCACGCTCAGGGTGCGGTCGAGCAGCGCCACCGGCCACGGCGAGGTGTCGACGAGCCGGGCCACCGACGGCCGCACCTCGTCGTCGTTCACCGGTGCGGCGACGGTCACGGCGGCCAGACGGCGCAGATGCGTGGCGGCGTCGTCGTCCAGCTGCAGGGCGCGGGCCAGCGCGTCCACCACTTCCGGCGACGGATTGCGGTCGCGGCCCTGCTCCAGCCGTACGTAATAATCCACGCTGATGCCGGCCAGCAACGCCAGCTCCTCACGCCGCAGACCCCGCACGTGCCGCCGCCCGCCCGCAACCAGTCCCGCCGCGGCGGGCCCGATCAGCGCACGCCGCGCCCGCAGGAACTCCCCAAGATCTCCGGCCATCTCCCCACGGTAGGCCGCGACGGACCGGAAAACCTGGCCCTGCGACCCCCAGGATTCACCGGGCCTGGGGAAACCGCCCGCCCACCGGCAGCGTGGACCGCATGGATCTGAAGAACCGACGCGCCCTGGTCACCGGCGCCTCTTCCGGAATCGGCGCCGCCACCGTCCAGGCGCTGCGAGAGGCGGGCGCCCAGGTGGCCGCCGCGGCCCGCCGCACCGACCGCCTCGACGGCGACCTGAACCTGACCCTGGACGTGACCGACGAGGCCTCGATCCGCACCGCCGTCGACGCCGCAGCGGCCGATTTCGGCGGCCTCGACCTGGTCGTCAACGCGGCCGGCATCATGCCGCTGGGTCCCGTGGCCGGGGCCGACACCACCATCTGGCGGCGCTGTCTCGACACCAACCTGCTCGGCATGATGCTCGTGACCCACGCCGCGCTGCCCCACCTGACCGGCGACGCCCGCGACATCGTCAACATCTCCTCGATCGGCGGCCGCGAGACCTACCCCGGCGCGGCCGTCTATCACGCGACCAAGTTCGGCCTGTACGGCTTCTCGGACGCCCTGCGCAAGGAGCTGGCCCCCTCGGGGGTGCGGGTGAGCGTGGTCGAGCCCGGCTACACCGACACTGAGCTGTTCACCAGCATCGGCGACCCCGAACGGCAGGCCGCCCTCGCGGGCGTGATGGCCACCCAGCGCAACCTCGCCGGAGCCGACGTGGCCGCCGCGATCCTGCACATCGTGAGCCGCCCACCCCACGTATTGGTGAACAACGTACAGATCAGACCATCGATCCAGGCCTGACCCAGAGATCACCGAATGCACGACGAAACGGGGAACGGAACGGGCCGCCAGCCGGTGTGCGCACTCGACCGTCTTCACGGCTTCGGTCTGCCCAATCTGAGCGGCCCGTTCCTGCACGACGAGGAGCAAGCCGGGCAGCATCTCGGATGTCCGTTTATCGGCACGACCGCGCATAGGCAAGCGTGTGAAGATTGGTACAGAGGGCCTCGCTGGGATGGTGGCCGGGTGAAAGGCAAGTCGGGCGACCGGTCGACCAGAACGTCAGTCCGGCGTCTTTGGCGGCCACATGCTGTATGCCGTCTCTGTCTGTTCGATAGAGATGCCGTGGGCTTTCGGGTCGAAGCCGGTGGGCCACCACGTGCGCCGGTTGGCGCGTGTGCCAGTGAAGTCGACGCCGTCGAGCACCGTGCCGCGCAGGTCCGCCCCGCGTACGTCTGCGTCGGCGAGGTCGGCGCCGGCCAGGTTGATGTCGCGCATCCGTACGTGCCAAAGCGTGCAACCGTGCAGATTGGCATTCGGCAGGTCGGTATGGGCGATGTCGGCGGTGAGCCACTGCGGAGGCACCACTTCGGGCTGGATCCATCGGGTGAGCGTGGTCAACGCCGCCTGGATGTCGCTGGCCCGGGAACGCAGCGGTAGTTCCGGATCATCGGAGTGGGTCCAGCCGTGGTGTGCGCGCACCCGTACGTATGTGGCGAGGAGGGCGACCACGCCCGCGCGCTCGGTCACAGCCTCGGCGGCGATCCGATCGAGGGCATGGATGGCACCGACTCGGATCGTTTCGTCAGTGCTGGCGAGTTGGTCGACGACGCGGGTGTATCGGTCTGTCAGGTTGCCGGCGCGCTGCAACTCGATCTGCGCCTGGCCGGCCCGCATGTTGTGTTGTAGTTGCCGCCATGCCACATAAGCGCCGGCCAGGACCACGACAGTGCCGACGGCTTGGAGGATCGCCGAGCGGATCTGGTTGGTCGCGCCGGCAGTCTCGGCTGGGGAAAGCATTTCGGCACGTTGGCCGAGATCCCAGCGCAAGATCGCCGGTGGCCCGACGAGCGCGGCGACGAGCAGGATCAGCAGAACAACGCTGAAGAGCACCCAGGCCCACGGCAGGCGCCGCATGCCCACCTCCACCCATCGTCCATCGACGCTTCCCAGTATCGTCGTCGATGGACCTGCGGCTCCATCAGATCGAAAGAACCGACTATCCGGCACGGCCCAAGCAAGGATGGTCGGCATCCTCCGCGTGGCAGGTCGACAGCCCGGAACCAGTCGGTTTGAACCTTCATGTCGGCGAACGGGCAGTCGGTTGCGAACATCACTCGGTCCACGCCGGCCCGCGCTGCGGTGCCCGCGGTCAGAGGGCGGCCGTGCTCTGGCGGACGACCAGCGCGGTGGCCAGCTCGATGCGGGTTGAGTCGAGGCGTTCGCCGTTCACCAGGCGTAGCAGGGTTCGGGCGGCGGCCGCGCCCATTTCGTGCAACGGCTGGCGGACCGTGGTGAGGGGTGGGGCGGTCCACTCGGCGAAGTTGAGGCCGTCGAAGCCGACCACGCTCACGTCGGCGGGGATGGTCAGGCCGGCCCGGCGTACGGCTTCGTAGACGCCCGTGGCCTGCTGGTCGCTGCCCGCGAAGATGGCCGTCGGGCGTTCGGGCAGCGCCAGCAACTGCTGGGCCGCCTGCAGGCCGCCCTCGTGCTGGAACGTGCTGTAGCGCACCAGGTGGCGGTCGACGGGCACCGCGGCCGACTCCAGTGCGGCCCGATAGCCGGCTATGCGGGCTCTCGTGCACTGCAACTGTTCGGGGCCGCCGATGGCCGCGATCCGGCGGTGGCCCAGGGTCAGCAGGTGTTCGGTGGCGGCGTATCCGCCGGCGAAGTTGGTCGCCCCGATCGACGGGACCTCGGGCGGGGGCTGGCTGACGCCGTCGACCACCACGAACGGCATGCGGCGGCGGGCCAGGTCGTCGCGCTGGCGTTCGGTCAGTTCGGACAGCACCAGGATCGCGCCCAGGGAACCGCGGGCCAGCAACGACTCGAACCAGCGGCGGGTCGCGGACTGGCGGTGTCGATCCTGCGTGTGGGCGACGACTACTACCTCGCCACATCGACGTTCGAGTGGTACCCGGGAGTCCGCCTGCACCGACGGCGGTGTGCCCCGCGTCTGGGGGCACCGGCGCGTTCTTCGGCCTGTGGGCCCAGGACATGACCGGCGGCGAGCTCCCGGCCACATTCTCCGCCGCTACTTACAAACCACACCCCTAGCGCTTCTGGGCGGCGAAGTGCTGCGCCTGTCCCTCGTGGACGTCGCTGACCCACTCCCAGCCGGGCTGGGCCGACGACCCGATCCGCGGGTCGTCGGGGGTCGCGCCGTCGCGCAGGGCGATCACGTACGCCCGGTCCCGCTCGATCCGTTCCCGCACCTGGCCGCCGACGGTTCCGTGGCCGGGGACGACGACGTCGACATCGCCCGCCACGGCCTCCAGCAGGCGCAGCGCCTCGAGGTAGTCGCCGACGGGATCGGCGGCGTCCCGGTCGAGCATCGGGATCAGGACGTCGGAGAGCATGTCCCCGGCCACGAGGACCCGGCTCTCCTCGAGGACCAGGGCGGCGTGGCCCGGCGCGTGGGCCCGGTGCTCGACGATCCGGGCGCGCGGACCGTCCCACGGGATCTCCGGAGCCTCGGCGGGCAGCCCGGTGATGAGCCCGTAAAGCTCCAGCGGAACCTGGCCGGCGATGCCGGTCGGTTCCAGGTGCTCGACGATGTTCGCCTTCAGTTCCGGGTCGGCCAGCTGGTCTCGCACGGTGGCCGCACAGAGGGCCGTGCCATAGCGCGGGGCAGCGCCGAGCGGCGCGAGCCACAGCAGATGGTCCCAGTCCGGGTGCGTGGAGAAACCGGTGACGACCGGGCGGGACAGGTCGTTCGCGAGGCAGGAGATCTCGTGCTCCTGCACTCCCGGATCGATGAGCAGCACGCCGTCGCGGCCGTGGACGACAACGGAGTTGCTCAGCAGGAACTCGCTCTGATGGACCAGTACACCGTCCGCGACCTCGGCCAGCATGAGAGGCCCCTCCCTATAGCGATTGCAATCCGCAACCACTATAGGGAGGGGCGGCCGGTCAGGGCAGGAGCGGCTGGAACCTCGGCGGCGCCACGCGGGCCGGTGCGGGCGACGACGTCGTGACCACCGGAGCGGTAGCGCCCGGAACGGGCAGCTTGCCGGCGAGCGGCAGCGACAACGAACTGCCGCGCAGGTCGAGCCGGATCGTCGCGCCGGTCGACTGCGGGGTCGAGTACTCGTTGTCGCTCGCCTGCAAGATCAGGCCGAGGACGTGCCCGGCGGCGATCCGCTGGTCGGTGGCCTGCATCGGCACGGTCACCGAGTACCACCGGCCGGGCTGCAGCGGCGTGACGAACCGCAGCGACACGTGGTGGGCCGCGTCCTGCCAGCCGCGCGTGACGACGGCGTGGTCGCTGGTCACCACGGCCTCGGCGGTGTCGCGGTAACAGGCGTCGTCGGCCGTGGTCGAAGCACCCCAGCACGACTCCGTGGCCAGGGTCGTGATGCCCTCGCCGCGCCCGAGGTAGTTCACCCGGGTCGCGGTGCCGTAGTCGACGAGCCGGGCGGTGAGCTCGGTCGTCGGCTTGTCGACCTGCACCCGCAGCGTCACCGTGGGCGTGCCCGAGATCCGTACGGGCCGGGTCAGCGGCGCCGAGAGGAACGACACCCGTCCCGGTACGGCGGTGCCCGGGCTCGCGACGGCGGCCGCCTCGCTGAGGTCGGGGGCGTCGGTCCACGTACGGGAACCGGCCGTGGACCCACCACCCAGCGTGCCCGTCATCCCATCGCCGTCACCCAGCGCGACCTTCGTGGTCTTCGCCGCCGAGGCGGGCCAGGTCCGCTCGTCGACCCAGGTGCCGGGCGCGGTCTCGATCGTCGCCGCCGGTTCCCGGTCGATGCCGTTGCGCAGCCCCTGCAGCCAGCGATCGAACCACCGGTGCAGCGTGTCCACCCACTCGGCGCGCCGGATGTCGAACGGGTCGACGTGTCCCTGCTGGGCCAGCCAGATCTTCTTGGGCACGTCGAGCCGCTGCCACCACTGCGCGAACTGGGTGGTGGTCACGTTGGTGTCGTTGATGCCGTGCGCGATGAACACGCTGGCGTGCACCTTGCGGGCGTCCGGCCGGAAGTCCCGCTCGGCCCAGTAGGCGTTGTAGTTGCCGGTCACGTCGTCGCTGCCCGAGTCGAGCTGCTCCACGGTCGCGGCGCAGACCCCGGCCGGGCGTCCGTTGACGACCTGGTGCAGATACTCCGGGTAGTCCTCGGCCCGTAGCACCCCGTTGTAGCGCTGGTAGTCGTACCAGCTCGAGATGGCCGAGATCGGCACGATCGTCTCGAGGCCCTCGACACCGGTCGCGGCCACCCCGTTGGCGACCGAGCCGTCCCACGACTTGCCGATCATTCCCGTACGGCCGTTGGTCCAGCGAGTGGCGACGGCCGGGGTCCCGTCGGCGTAGGTCGCCGTGGCCCGCCCGTTGAGCCAGTCGACCACGGCCTTGGCGCTGAGCACTTCCTCGCGGCCGCCGACGTCCATGCAACCGGTGGAGCGGTTCGTGCCGGCCAGGTCGGCGGCCACGAACGCATAGCCGCGGGGGACGAAGAAGTTGTCGTAGAAGAGCGGCTGCTTGGTGATGACACCGTTCGCGTCGTACTGCTTGAGCTCGCTCTCGTTGCCGCGCCCGCAGCACGAGTAGTAGGGCGAGGCCTCGAGGATGACCGGCACCTTGATGCGGCGGTCGGCGGCCTCGCGGGGCCGGGTGATGTCGACGGCGACCTTGTCGGGCACGCCGTCCCGGTCGTTGTCGAGCCGGGTCTGCACCCAGACGCTCTCGCGGACGGCGTTCTCGTACGAATAGACGGGCACGGTCTGCCCGCCCTGGACATGGGGGATCCCGGTGGCCGACGCCGGCGCGGCGGAAAGGACCAGTGAGGCCCCCACTCCCGCGACGATGGTGGCGGCCATCATGCGCAACCCTGACATCGACGCATCGTATTACGTCGATGTGGTTCAGGCGGCTATACGACTTCTCGCCGGGGCCGGACGGTATGCCGCGATCGCCTCGGCGGGCATCGGGCGGCCGTAGTGGAAGCCCTGGGCGTAGCGGTAGCCGAGGCGCTGCAGTTCGGCCGCCTGCTCGGCGGTCTCGACGCCCTCGGCGACCGCGCGCAGGCCCATGCCCTCGCAGATGCCGATCAGCGCGGCCACCACGACCGCCTGCTGGCCGCCCTCGGTGACGTCGTCGACGAACGACTTGTCGACCTTCAGGACGTCGGCCGGGCAGGTACGCAGCAGGCCCAGCGACGAGTGGCCGGTGCCGAAGTCGTCCAGGGCGATCTTGACGCCGAGGGCCGCGATCGCCCGCAGCTCGGTCAGCGCCGTGCCGCCGTCGAACACCGCGGTCTCGGTCACCTCGACCGTCAGCACCTCCGGGGGCAGCCCGGTGCGCTCGAGCACGGCCGCGACCTCGCCGGCGAACCCGGCCTCGCGCAGCTGGCGGGCCGACACGTTCACGGTCACCGTGTGCGGCGCGGCGTCGCCCAGTTCCTCGATCCAGCGCACGGCCTGGCGGCAGGCCTCCTCGAGGATCCAGGCGCCCAGCGGCACGATCAGGCCGGTGCGCTCGGCGGCCGGGATGAAGACGGCGGGGCCGATCGGGCCGCGTGCGGGGTGGGTCCAGCGAACGAGCGCCTCAACTCCGAAGAGCTCACCGCCGGGCATGGTCACGATCGGCTGGTAGTGCAGGTAGAGCTGCTCGGTGTCGAGGGCGATGCGCAGGTCGGCCGCGAGCCGGGACTGCTCGGCCGAGCGCTGGTCCATCGCGTCCACGTACGTGACCTGGCGGCCCTTGCCCTGCAGCTTGCCCTCGTACATGGCCACGTCGGCGCGGCGCAGCAACTCGTCGGCGGTGTCGCCGGCCCGGGCCAGGGCCAGGCCGATGCTGGCCTCGACGACCAGTTCGTGCCCGCCCGCCTCGAGGGGCAGGCGCAGGCCGGCCGCGATCGACGCGAGGATGCCACTGGCGTCGCCCCGCAGCAGCAGCGCGTACTCGTCGCCGCCGAGGCGGGCCGCGACGCTGCCCGCGGGCAGCCGGCCGACGATGGTGGCGGCCACCGCGGTCAGCAGGTCGTCGCCGACCGCGTGGCCCAGGTCGTCGTTGATGGCCTTGAAGTCGTCCAGGTCGATCAGGGCGACCCCGACGCCGCAGGGGTCGTCGGCCAGCGCCTCGGTGATCTCGGCGGTGAGCACGGTGCGGTTGGCCAGCCCGGTGAGGGCGTCGTGGCCGGCCTGATGGGCCAGCTCGGCCGAGCGGGCGTCGAGGTCGTCGAGCAGCCGGGCGTTGTCCCGCAGGGCGACGAACTGCCGCGTGGCGACCAGCACGGCGACCGTGACCGACCCGATCGCGATCACCAGGATGTCGGCGGTGCGGCCGGCGGCGCTCCAGAGCAGCAGCCCACCGGTGGCCAGCACGGCGGCGTACGGCATCAGGCTGAGCCGCTGCATCGGCGGGCGCGGCAGCGGGCGGCCCACCCGGGAGGCCCGCAGCTGGCGGTCGGCGGCCAGGATCAGGCACAGGCAGGTGGCCGGGAGCAGCACGTGCGCGGTGTTCAGATAGGGCTTGTCGTCGAGCAGGGGCGCGAACGAACCGCCGCCGGCCCCGACCGCACCGGTCAGGGCGAGCAGGTGCAGGGCGCGGCGGTCGATCGGGCCGGTGCCGGTGAAGGCGACCTTGACGAAGGCGAAGACGCAGATGAACCCGGCCGCCAGCACGATGATCACGGCGGCCGAGTCGGTGAGGGTGCCGCCCACCCACTGCTCCCAGCGGCGGTAGGCGAGATGCCAGGTGAAGGTGAGCACGGTGACGATGACCGTGGCGATGTCGAGGCCGAAGCGGATCCACTCGATGCGCGCGCGGCGGGCGCCGGGGATGCGCAGCAGGCCGACCACGAAGGCGATCAGGCCGGCCACGTAGATGGTGGCGGTGAGGCCGCTGATGTGCTGGCCGTACTGGGCGCCGCTGAAGTAGTCGTAGGCGTTGGAGCCCGCGCCCAGCCCGATCAGCGAGATGCCGACCGCCGCGTAGCGCCAGTAGGTGCGGTCGCCGGCCGAGGCGCGCCACGACGTGACGGCCGCGAGCGGCACGGCCACGACCAGTGCGAGCCAGCCGAGCGCGGACGGGGTCTCGCGCACCAGGCCCACGCCGAACCAGAGGGCGGCGACGACGAACACGCCGATTCCGAGCCCCAGCGAACGGGTCATGCGGAACGACGGCACCGTCACCGCGCTCAACTCGTTCGCCCCCTCCACAACTGTCCCATCGGCTCGACACCGTCGTGGACTGAGGAAGACGCGGTGCTACCCGGGCCACAGGTTACCCCCGTGGCCCGGGCCGGCAAGAGATCCGATCGGCTCTAAAGGAACCGGAACCAGTCGAGTTCGAGCACGTCAGCCGGGTCGCCGGCCCGAGGGACGACGGTGATCGATGTGGCGCCGGCCGGGAGGTTGCTCACGTTGAACGCGATCTCGCGGAACGTGCCGGTCGAGCCGGTGCCGAGAAGGCCGGGGGCGGCCACGACGGGACCGGTGGCCGAGCCGGCGCGGAACTCGAGCGTGAACGCCTGACTCCCGGGGCGGGCGGACGAGTAGCGGAAGGTCACCTGGTTCGGCGTACGGGAACCGAAATTGATCCGGTCGTAGCGGGCCCAGTGACGTTCTTCGAAGCGTTTTCGAAACTCTCCGTTCACCTGCCCGGACGCTTTGCGCTATCGGCGAGCTACCATGCGGAAAACGCAAAGTACGAGGTGAACGACGTGCAGGAGATCTCGGATGTGGTGCGGCAGCGGATTCGCGGGCTGCGGCAGGCGCGCGGCTGGAGCCTCGACGCCCTGGCTGCCCGCTGCCACCTCAGCCCGTCGACGCTGAGCCGCATCGAGACCGGCCACCGGCGCATCGACCTCGACCAGCTGGTCGCGCTGGCCCGGGCCCTCGACACCACGATCGACCACCTGGTCGAGCCGGTCGACGACGCCGACGTGATCATCCGGCCCATGCAGCATCAGGAGCCGGGCCTGACGACGTGGGTGCTGTCGCGTGACCCGGCCCAGAACGCCGGTCGGCACATCGCCAAGATGCGGATCACCGCGGAGCGCCGCACCGGCCCGGACCACCAGGCCGTCCACCCCGGGCGCGAGTGGTTCATGGTGATCAGCGGGACCGCCCTGCTCCACCTGGGCGAGCGGCAGATCCCGGTCGCGACCGGCAACGCGGCCGAGTTCAACACGATGATTCCGCACTCCATCGGCGCGGTCGACGGGCCGGTCGAGATCCTGACGATCTTCGACCAGGAGGGCGAGCGGGCCCACGCCACCTCCTAGATCTTGCCACTTCCGCAAGGGCTGATGCCGTTGCCGCAAGCGCGACCTACTTTCGGGGCATGTCGCTCTCTTCTCTCGCCCCGCCGACTGTCGACGACCCGCGGAAACGCCGCGCGATCCTGATCGCGGTCTGCGTCGCGCTCATGGCCGTCATCGCGTCGGTCTCCGGCCTCAACGTGGCCCAGCAGCAGATCGCCCTGGCCTTCGACGCCTCCCAGAGCACCGTCCTGTGGATCATCAACGTCTACGCGCTCACTCTGGCCGCCCTGCTGCTGCCGCTCGGCGCGGCCGGTGACCGCTGGGGCCGCAAACCCGTGCTGCTGGCCGGCCTGGCCGTCTTCGGCGTGGCCAATGTCGTCGCCGGCCTCGCTCCGTCGACCGGGGTCATGCTCGCCGCCCGGCTGGCGGCCGGCGTCGGGGCCGCGATGATCATGCCGGTGACGCTGGCCGTCATCACCTCGACCTTCCCCGACGAGGAGCGGTCGCGCGCGATCGGCGTCTGGACCGGAGTCGCGGGCGGGGGCGGCCTGCTCGGCATGTACCTGTCGGCGCTGCTGGTCGACACCGCGAGCTGGCGCTGGCTCTTCCTGCTGCCGGTGGCGCTGGTCGTGGCGGCCGCGGTTCTGGCCGTACGGTCGGTGCCGAACTCCCGCGAGCACGCGCGGCACCGCTTCGACACCGTCGGCTCGCTGGCGTCCGTGATCGCGGTGGTCGCGCTGATCTTCATGCTGCACGAGGGTCCCGTACGGGGATGGACCGCCGCCGAGACCCTGCTGAGCCTGGCCGCCGGCGTCGTCGGCGTGGCCGGCTTCGTGGCCTGGGAACTCCGTCACCCGGCCCCGCTGCTCGACGTCCGCCTGTTCCGGGAGCGTGGCCTGGCCAGTGGGTCGGTGGCCCTGCTGACGGTCTTCGGCGTGCAGGCCGGCATCTTCGTCGTGCTGTTCCCCTACTTCCAGGCCGTGCTCGGCTGGTCCGGGCTGCGCTCCACGGTCGCGATGCTGCCGATGGCGCTGCTCATGATGGCCGCCTCGGGCCTGGCCCCACGGCTGGCCGCCCGCGCCGGTGGGCGGGCCACGATGGCGACCGGCGTCGCGCTGGGCGGGCTGGGCCTGGCCCTGATGGCCCTGTTCGTCTCGGTCGACGGCGGCTACCTCTCGGTGCTGCCCGGCATGCTCGCGATGGGCCTGGGCATGGGCCTGTCGATGACCCCGTCCACCGAGGCCATCACGTCGTCGCTGCCCCGCGACCGCCAGGGCGTGGCGTCGGCCCTCAACGACGTCACCCGCGAGTTCGGCACCGCCCTGGGGGTGGCCCTGCTCGGCGCGATCCTCTCGGCCGGCTACCGCAGCGCGATCGATTCGCGGCTGCCCGGCGCCCCGGACGCGGTCCGCGAGAACATCGCCAACGCGCCGGGCCTCCGCGCCGCCCAGGAGTCCTTCGTGGACGGCTGGCAACAGGCCATGTGGGCCGGCGTGATCGTGATGGCCCTGCTTCTCGCGTACGTCGTAGCGCGCGGCCCGCAACACCAGGCGGCGGACAACGGCTGACCGGGCCAGGACCGGCGGCACCTGATCGGCCTGGCCGGCCCGGCCTGACCCACATCCGGCCGGCCGGCCTGGCCCTCATTCGGTGCGCAGCGCGGCCGCCGTCCGGATCCGGGCCGCCCAACCGGCCGGCATCAGAGCGCCCAGCAGTGCGATGGCCGGGCCGCCCAGTGCCAGCGCGGCCAGCAGCACCGGGCCGTAGACGTCGAGCAGCGAATCGGGCAGGTGCAGGCCGCCGCTGGCCGCCATCGCCGGCACGACCAGCCGCTGCAACGCGATCCCGGCCGGCACGCCCAGCGCGCCGCCGAGCAGCCCGACCCCGATGACCGAGGCCACCACCATCGCGATCGTCTGCCGCGGGGTCATCCCGAGCGCCTTGTGCACGCCCAGGTCGTGCACGCGGTCGCGCAGGTCGAGCACGAGCATGTTGAGCAGGCCCAGCGCGGCCACCGCGAGCAGCAGCAGGGTGAGCGTGGCGGTCAGGCCCTGCACGACCGCGAGCAGCGGGTCGATCTCGACGCCGGTCGGGTGGGCCTGTGGGCCTCCGCCGCCGAGCTTCTTGTTCAGCGCCTCGGAATAGGCGCTCGCGTCGGTGCCGTCGGTGAGCGCGATCCGCCACTCCCCCGGCGGCATGTCCGGGATCGTCGCGGCGCTGATGAACACGCCGGAGCCGGTCTCGAAGACCTCGCCGACGATGTGCAGGCGTACGGGCTCACCGTCGGCCCGGACCGTGACGGTGTCCCCGACCCGGGCGCCCATGGCCTTGAGGAACGGCGCCCCCGCGACCGCCTCGCCGGGAGCCGTGAACCAGCGGCCGGACACCATCAGGTAGCCGTCCCAGGTCGCGTCGCCGGTGAACGCCGTGACCGTCATCGGGTCGCTGAGACCGGGCGCGGTCACCGGCGCCTGGGCCACGCCGTAGAACGCCCGGGTGCCGGGCTGGGCCCCGATCGCGGCCGGAACGACCCGCCAGTCCTGGGCCTGGGACTGCTCCCCCGGCCCGGCCTGCTGCGACGGCGCGGCGGCCTCCACCGTGACGTCGGCGTTGTTCTGCTCGACCGCGCCCTGGATGCGGACCAGCGACGCCGCGAGCCCGGTCGCGAACGTGACCGCGGCCGCCCCGGTCGCCACCGCGAGCAGGATGGCCGTCGTGCGCACCGGCCGCGCGAAGGGCCGGGCCAGCCCGAGCGCCACCGGCCGGGGAACGGGCAGCCGGGCGGCGAGCCGTCCCGCCCACCGGCCGCGCACCGGGCTGGAGGCACGTCCGACCGCGATCGCGTCCACCGTGCGCAGCCGGCCGGCCCGCAGCGCCGCCGCCCACGCGGTCGCGGCCACCACGGTGAGCACCCCGCCCGCCGCCACCAGCGTCACCCACCAGGCGATCGTCATGTTGGCCGAGCCGTACAGCTGCTCGGTCTCGGCCAGCACGGGCAGCGCGATCAGGTTGCCGGCGACCGCACCGGCGACCGCGCCCACCGTGGCCGGCAGCAGCGCCTGAATGACGAAGGCGCGGACGATCCCGGCCGGGGTGCAGCCGAGCGCCTTGAGGATGCCGATGCGCCGGGTGGCGGCACCGACCGTCCCGGCGATCACCGTGCCCACCACGAGCACCGCCATCACGATGCCGAGCAGGGCGAACGCGACCAGGAAGGGCACGAAGACGGCCGCCTCCCGGACGGCCCGCTCCCGCACGTCGAGCCACGAACGGGCGCCGAGGACCGAGCCCGGGGGCAGCGCCGCCTCGACCGCCGCGCGATCGGCCTCGACCTCGGCCGGGGTGCCGGCGGCGGCGAACCGGTAGAGCATCTGGTAGCCGGTGGCCCCGCCGAGCCGGTCGACGGCCGAGGGCAGCACCCAGGCCGACGCGGTGCCGCTGACCGAGCGGGCGGTGCCGACCACAGTGAACACGTGCCCGTCGTCGGTGGTCAGCTCGAAACCCGTCGGGACACGGAACATGTCGCCGCCGATCACGATCTCGTCCGGGGCGGTCGCCCAGCGCCCGTCGGTCAGTTCGACCCGGTCCACGTCACCGCCGGGCCCGGGGCGGGCGACGACCGTCAGATCCGGCATCCGCATGCCCTCCGGCCCATGGAACGGGACATTCATCACCGCGTACGGGCCGGCGGTCGCGGTCGCCGTGGGCACAGTGGCTTGCTGGGCGGTGGTGAGCTGGACGGTCAGGTGTGCGCCGCGCTGGGCCGCAAAGGCCTGGTCGAACGGCGCCCGCGACGCGACCAGCAGCCCGGCGCCGAGTACGGCGGCGGTGACGGCGGCCGCGGCGACGAGCCCGATCACGATCGTCTGCACCCGGCGTCTGCGTACGCCGGACCGGATGACCGTCCCGAGCGCGCTCACCGTTCCTCCTCGGCGTGGCCGTCACGCATGCCGATCGTGCGGGTGGCGCAGTCCTGGGCCAGGCGCAGGTCGTGGGTGACCAGCACGATGGTCTGCCCGTCGTCGTGCAGCTGGTTGAGCAGATGCCGCACGTCGTCGCCGGAAGCGGTGTCCAGGGCACCGGTCGGCTCGTCGGCCAGCAGCAGCGCCGGCCGGTTCACCAGCGCGCGGGCGACGGCCACGCGCTGCCTCTCACCACCCGAGAGCCGTCCCGGGTACGCGTCGGCGTGCCGGGCGATCCCCAGGGAGTTCAGCAACCGGGCCGCGTGGTCGCGCGCCTCTTTCCGGGCCGCCCCGGAGAGCTGGGCCGGCAGCAGCACGTTGTCGAGCACGGTCAGGTCGTCGAGCAGGTTGAAGAACTGGAAGACGAGCCCGATGTGCGCGCGCCGGAACCGGGCCGAGGCCGCCTCCCCGAGCGTGTCGACGCGGGTGCCGGCCACGGTCACCGTGCCCTCGTCCGGGCGGTCGAGGGCGGCGATCAGGTTGAGCAGCGTCGACTTGCCGCTGCCGGACGGGCCGAGCACGGCGACGGACTCGCCCGGTTTCACGGTCAGGGAGACGTCGTGCAGCGCGGGCGGGCCGTCGTCGTAACGGCGGGTCACCCCGCGCAGGTCGATCACCGGATCGGTCATCGGATGCTCCTTCGTCGGTCGGTCGGACGCTTCTTCGTCGGGGGTCGGTTGGAAGCTATGAGCGCCCGGCCCTCGTGCGCGTCGGTCGCGCGGCGCACCGGCCGTACTGTCGAAGGTGGACTTTCGCCGGGGTCATCCCGGCGATGTACCTACCGCGGCGGATGCCCGAGATGCGGCGGCGGGCCAGAATGAGCCGGTGAAGTGGTTGGAGCCGACCGGACCGAGGCCCAGACCGGGCTGGCGCGCGCTGCTGCTCGACGGCGCGCTGGCCTTCTTCCTGGGCCTGATCTGTTTCCAGGCCGCCACCGACGACGCCGCGGTCATCCGTCCGTTCCCCGCCCTGCCGCCGCCCCCGGCGATGCCGTTCCCCGAGATCCCCGAGCAGCCGGCCTCGGATCTCGGGCCGCTGCTGCTCGTGTTCGTCCTCTGCGCCCCGCTGGTGCTGCGCCGCCGCTATCCGCTGGCCGTGCTCTGGGCGACGATGGCGGCCTCGCTGCTGGTGCTGGTGTCGAACGGCGAGCAGCAGCCCAACCTGTACCCGTCGGTGGTGGTCGTCTCGCTGGTCGCCGTCTACAGCGCGGCCGCGCACAGCCCGTTCCGGGTGCCGGCGCTGGCCAGTGTGGCGGTGGCCGCGGTGGTCGGGCTGGCCGTGGTCGTCGTGCCCGGTGACTACCTGCCGTTCGTGGTGCTGGCGCCGCTCACGGCCGCGGCCGGCGGCAACTACGTGTGGAAGCGGCGGGCCGGCGAGGACCGGGAGCGGATCGCCGGGGAGGCCCGCGCCCAGGCCGAGGCGCTGCGGGACGCGGTCGAGGGCGAGCGGGCCCGGATCGCCCGCGAGCTGCACGACGTCGTGACCCACCACGTCAGCGTGATGGTCGTGCAGGCCGGTGCGGCCCGGGCGGTGCTGGCGGCCGAGCCCGACCAGGCGCGGGAGGCGCTGCTGGCCGTCGAGTCGACCGGCCGGTCCGCGCTGACCGAGCTGCGCAACGTGATGGGCCTGCTCTCGTTCGCGGGGGCGCCGGTGGCCCCGCAGCCCGGCATAGAGGGGCTGCCCTCGCTGGTCGGGCGCATGCGGGAGGCCGGGGTGCCGGTCGCGCTGACCGTGCTCGGCGAGGAGCGGCCGGTTGCCTCGGGCATCGGGCTGACCGCCTACCGGGTGGTGCAGGAGGCGCTGACCAACATGGTGCGGCACGCTCCCGGGGCCGCCGCCACCGTGCTGGTCGAATACGCCGAGGAGGAGCTGCGGCTCGAGGTGACCAACACCGAACCCGCGGGCCCGGCCGCCCCCGGCCCGACCGGCGGGCGCGGGCTCATCGGGCTTCGGGAGCGGCTGGCGGTCTACGGTGGGACCCTGCGAGCCGGGCCCCGGCTCGGCGAGGGCTTCCGGGTGGAAGCCGCGATCCCCCTGGAGGCGGCGTGACGGTGCGGGTCGTGGTCGCCGACGATCAAGCCCTCGTCCGTACGGGATTCCGCATGATCCTCACGGCGGGCGGGGTCGAGGTGGTGGCCGAGGCCGCGAACGGCACCGAGGCGATCGAGGCGGTCCGCCGTACGCGTCCCGACGTCGTGCTGATGGACGTGCGCATGCCCGAGCTGGACGGCCTCGAGGCGACCCGCCGCATCCTCACCGGGACCGCCGAGGCGCCGCGCATCATCATCCTGACCACGTTCGACCTCGACCAGTACGTCTACGCCGCCCTCGCCGCCGGGGCCAGCGGCTTCCTGCTCAAGGACGTGACGCCGGAACACCTGGTGGCGGCCGTACGCATGGTGCAGGACGGCGACGCGCTGCTCGCCCCGTCGATCACCCGCCGCCTGGTCAGCCGGTTCGCCCGCCGTGACCCGCAGACCACCACCCGGCACCGCGACCTGGCCTCGTTGACGCCGCGCGAGACCGAGGTGCTGCGGCTGCTGGCCGGCGGCCTGAGCAACGCCGAGCTGGCGGCCCAGCTGCACCTGTCCGAGGCCACGGTGAAGACGCACGTGGCCCGCATCCTCGGCAAGCTCCAGCTGCGCGACCGGGTGCAGGCGGTGGTCGTCGCCTACGAGACCGGGCTGGTCAGCCCGGGCGCCCCCAGCCCCGACGCCTGAGCCTGCCGGCCGCTTCTTGATCGACTCTGCGACACTGCGACCGTGGGGCTGATTCTCGGTGGTGCGCTGCTCATCGCACTCTCGCTCTGGACGATCATCGCGCCGCGGCAGCAGTGGCAGCTGCTGAACGCCTGGCGCTACCGCGACCCCGACGCCAACGAGCCGAGCGACCTCTCGTACAACCTGGGCCGGGTGGCCGGCGTCATCACCATCGTGATCGTGGTCGTGTTCGCCGTCGTCCTGATCCGCGACGAGAACTCCCCCGAACGCGACGCCGCCAAGGCCCGCGAGGCCCGCGAACAGATCTTCGGCATCTCGTCGGCCCGGCTGACGACCCCGCCACCGCCCGGCACTTCGGGCACGCCGGTGGCCGTCTGGCGCTGGGCCACGCCCTCCGAGAAGTTCCTGACCGACCTGGGCGAGGTCCCCGTCGGCACCGACGTCCTCATCGCGGTCGACGGCGCCTACCGCGCCGACGCCATGACCGTCGCCGAGACACCCACCGAGGTCACGGTGACCCTGCGCGGCACCTGCACCCAGGCCGAGCTGCTGTGCGACATGGAGAAGCGCACCAACGCCGTACCCCCGATCCAGCTGATCCCGCTCGACCTGAAGGATCCCCTCGGAAGCCGCCCCGTCATCGACGGCAGCACCAAGGAAGAGGCGATCGGCCGCTGACTCACCGGCCGTGCCCGGCCGGGCACGCCTCGGTGTAATGCGGAGGCGCGGGCAGCTGGGGACGGCCTAGGCTCGGGCGGCTATGAAGACTCGGTTCGTGGACAAGGGACGCTGGCTCGGCTCGTTCGCCGGGGAGTTCGTCGTGCGCTGCCCCCGCTGCGAGGGCGTCGGAACCGTCCGCCGCGCCTGGGACTTCGAGGCCCGCCGCTGGCTGGCGGCGACGTTCGTGTGCGGCGGTTGCGGCCACACCCGGCGGCACGGCTGGGCGGGCCCGGTCCACCTCTCTGCCCGGCGGCGCTGCGGCGGCTGCGGGCGGCGGCTCGACTACCGCCGCTTGGTCAAGACGACTCCGGCCCGCACCCGCATCGGCCTGAAGTGCCCCGGCTGCGGCACCACCACCAGCACCGAACTCTGCGTGACCCCGTCGCGGGCCCTGGTCGACGACTGCTTCGGCCTCCCGCTGGCGTTGCGCACCACGTGCGCCGGTCACACGTTGTGGGCGTTCAACGCCGAGCACCTGGCCTGCATGAGGGACTTCGTCCGGGCCGACCTGCGCGAACGCCGCAGCACAGCCGGGAACCGCTCGATCGCGTCCCGCCTGCCGATCTGGCTCAAGCAGGCCAAACACCGCCCCGAGGCCTTGCGCGCCCTCGACCGCCTCGAACGCCTCCTCCCCTGACCTCGCGGCTCGGTCAGCCCTTCACGACGGTCAGGGTGCTGACCGGGGTGGGGTTGAGGGCGCTCATCGGGGTGCCCTTGTCGCCCCAGCTGCCGTCGGCTATGGCGGCGTCGCGCTGGGCGATCAGGTCGTTGAACTTGGCCTTGGGCAGGCGGTCGAGCCGCAACTTCCAGGCCACGCCGGTGCCCTCGGGGCGGGTGGAGCCGAGATAGATGGTGTACGGGGCGGCCCCGGTGCCGATGATGTCGAGCTTTCCGTCGAGGTAGCAGCGGCCGGCGACGCAGATCAGCAGGGCGACGACCGTGTTCGGGGCGGACACGTCGGCGGCGGAGACGGTGAACTCGGCGTCGAACGGATAGGCGACGCGACTGTTGTTGGCCGGGGCGACGATCCTCGTCCGTACGGCCGGGGGTGGCGCGGTGGTCTTGGTGGCGGTGGGCGGGGCGGTCGTCGGGGGCCTGGTCGCGGCCGGAGCCGAGGCGGCCGGTGGGGTGGTGGTCGCTGCGGCGGCGGGCGCGGAAGCGGACGGGACGAGGGGCGCGGGCAACGCCGCCGAAGCCGTGGGCACGACGACGGCGGAGGCGGGGGCGGTCGGGGCGGCGGAGGTGGTTTCCGGGTTGGCGGTCGGCCTCAACAGGAACACCGCTACGACCACGGCCACGATGATCCCGCCCGCCACGCCGCCGAGGGCGGCCGGAAGCCAGGTGCGCCGCCCACGCGACGGCGGCGTCGGCTCGAAAGCAGGAGCAGCCGGCGGCACCGAGGTGGGCGGCGGCGCAAAGAGCGGAGGCGGCGAAGCGGGAGGCGCAGAAGCCGGAACAGCTGAAACCGGCGGCACAGAAGTCGGCGCGCCCGACACCGGGGGCACGGACGAAGGCGCATCCGAGACCGGCGGCGTGGGGGCGGCGGCGTCCAGATAAGAGCGGGCCCGCGCCACAGCCCAGTGGTCCTCCCCCAAAGCGCCCGGCCCGAACGACGCCACCTTCACGAAGTTGGATCGGGCCACATGCCGGTTGGCCAGCTCCTCGGCGACCACCGCGAGGTCGTACGCCAGCATCACGCCCAGCGGATCGGCGTCCCCGAGTCGCTCCCCCGCGGCCGCCGCCTCTTCGAGGACCCGCCGCGCTCCCATCGGGTCGCCCGCCGAGTGGTGCAGCCCGGCTAGCTGCCGCATGGTCTCCAGCAGTTCGGGATCGCCGTCGCGGAGAGCGGGCCGGCCCTGCTCGACGGCGTTCTCGAGCAACGACCGCGCCCCTGCGGTGTCCCCCGACTCGGCGAGGCTGCGGGCTTGCCGGCGAATGTGGTCGAACGCGAGAGGCACCCCGCCATGCTGCCTGCCGGGCGCAAGCGATGCCAGTTCAGACCGGAATCGTGATCATGATGCTGGTCGTCAGATCCTCGGCGACCACAACCCTCATGCGGCCACGGTAGCGGTGACTCCTCCGATGACCACGACGGCGCCCAGCGCGACGAGCAGGGCCGTGCAGAGGTGCTGCTGACGACGGCTCGGCACGGGCTGCTGGTCGAGGATGGCGACCATGACGCCCCACGCGGCGGCGAGGGTGGCCGCGAGCCCGCCGACCAGGAATCCGAACATCGTTGCAGGATGCGTCACCGGCCGCCGGCGGGCTGCCAACGGCCGATGACGTGAAAGTGAATACCGCGCTAGTTCTTGAGAAGCGTGGCGGCCTTGTCGATGTCGGCCTGTTTCACTGCGGCGACCGAGCCGAAGATCTTGACGGCCTGGTAGTAGGTCCAGGCCAGGCTGTAGCAGGCGGCCTGCGAGACCGAGCTGTAGGTGGCGCAGACCCGCTTCAGGTCGGCGTAGAACGTGTCGTCGATGCGGGACTTGTTCGCGGAGAACGTGCCGATCGCCTTGTAGTTGCGGTAGCCGAAGTCGTGGTGCCAGCAGGACAGGTCGAACTTGAACCCGAGCGGGTTGTCCGGGCTCGACGAGCAGTAGTCGGTGGACCAGTCGAAGTTGTACGACGCCCACGGCTGACGGTTGGTGCGGGCGTCGTTCCAGGCCGTGGTGCTGGCAGCGGTCGGCTGCGTCCACCGGGCGAGGACGGTGGCCTTGGAGTCCGCGGCGTAGGCGGCACTGGCCGGGAAGAGGACGGCGACGGCGAGGAGCAGGACGGTGAGGAAACGTCGGGTCATCGGAGCCTCCTGGAAGGGGTTGCTCCGAGGCTCCGATCATCCGGTGAACGAATCCATGCCGGTCGATGACATCTTCCGCCCGGCCGAAGAACTTACCGGCGAGTATTCCTTAACGCTCACTCATGTGGTTACGTCAATATTTCAGGTGCTCGCGGGTCAGCTTCGCGACCTTCTCGACCAGCTCGATGCCGCTGTCCATGGACTGGTTGTTGTGCGACAGCACGGCCAGCGACACGTTCACGCTGCCGTCCGTCGAGGTCACCCGGCCGATCGTGTTGACCGCCCACAGGCCGCCGTCGGCCGAGCGGGTGTCCCAGCCGTTCTTGACCGTGGTCGTCTCGCCCGGGTTGGCGACCGCCGGCACACCCCAGTCCTGCGTGTCGTCGACGGTGTTCATCAGCGAGAACGCCGTCTTGCGGGAGTCCGCGTCGAGCGGGCCGCGGGTGTCGACGAGCTTCGAGAGCAGCTTGACCTGGTCGGTGGCCGTGGTCTTGGTGAGACCCCAGGCCTTGTTCACGGTCGTCTGGCTCAGCCCGAGGCGCTTGTTGCACTTGGTGATCGCGCTCTTGCCACCCAGGTGCTCGAACAGCTCGGTCGTGGCGTTGTTGTCGCTGAGCTGGATCATGGGCGTGGCCAGCGCCATCTCGCCCTCGGTGGGTTCGCGGTCGGCGTCCTGGGCCTTCAGCAGCTCACAGGCGAGGATCTGCGCCTTGACGATGCTCGCGGTGTCGAACTTCGTGGTGCCCTGATACGCGTACGTCTGGCCGGTCTTCTTGTCGATGAGGGCGACCGAGAAGTCGGGGGTCTCGGCCGCGACCAGCTTGAGGGCCGCGTCGAGCTGTTTGGCCCGTTTCGCCCGCTCGATGCGGGCCAGCTCTTCGGGGCTGGGACCGGCCGGCTTGGCCTTCTCACCACCCGACAGCGAGGTGGGCAGAAGACCGCCCCCGTCGTCGTCGCCCATGCCGAGAACGATGAGGCCTCCGCCGCCGAGGATCACGGCTGCCGCCACAGCAATGATGAGGTTCCGGGATCGCCGCACCGAAGCATAGTGCCGCCTCCGGCGCGAAGACTCAAACCTTCGTACGCTGGGCACTTCCATCGATACGTTGGGTGATCGTTTTCGGGCCCATCCCCCGTGCGAGCTACCCCCGATTGCCCACCGCGAGGTGACTGTTCCCACGGCGTACGTCAATAGCGTTTTTCGCATGACAACCCCTCGCCGGCTCCGCCCCATCGGACTGCGCCTCCTCTTCCTCTTCGTTGCCTTCCTCGCCCTGGATCTGTTGCTGGCGCCGCTGGCCGCGCTGGCCGCCCGCAACCCGGTCACCGGCGTGTCAGTCGGTTTCGCGATCGCGGCCGGCGCGCTGTTCCTCTATTCACGGCTCGTCGGGTGGGTGGAGCAGCGGCCGACCACCGAGATCGCACGGGCGTCTCTTCGTCAAGGGGTGCTGCGCGGCCTGTGGACAGGGGTCGCGCTGTTCTTCGCGCTGATGCTGCTCATCACGGTCAGCAACGGCTGGCGTTTCCCCGGCTACGGCTCGGCCGGCGACATGATCGCGACGTTCGGGCTGATGGCGGCGATCGCCACCCTGGAGGAGCTGCTGTTCCGCGGGGTGCTGTTCCGGGTGGTCGAGGAGTGGGCGGGCACGGTGGTCGCACTGATCGTGTCGGGCCTGCTCTTCGGCGGCCTGCACCTGCTCAACCCCGGCGGCACGGTGTGGGGCGCGGCGGCGATCGCGGTCGAGGCGGGGCTGCTGCTCGGGGCGTCGTACGTGCTGTTCCGCAACCTGTGGGTGCCGATCGGGCTGCACTGGGGCTGGAACTTCGCCGAGTCGGGCATCTTCGGCGCCACCACGTCGGGCTCGGACGGCACTGTGGGCGGCCTGCTGCTCGGCCAGCCGCACGGCCCGGCCATCGTCAGCGGCGGCGGGTTCGGCCCCGAGGCCAGCATCTATGCGGTGCTCATCGGGGTGGTGGCTTCCTACTTCCTGCTCCGTACGGCTCGTCGCCGCGGGCTTGTCCACAGGGCGTCCTGGCGGTGAGTTCTGACGGCTACGCTGCCCCCGTGCCACGGATTCCCGCCCCGCTGGCCCGGCGCTCGAGGCGCTGGGCGGCGGAGTGGCGCGCCCGCCCGGTGCTGGTCCGCGACGGTCTGCTCGCGCTGCTCCTGGTGGTGCTGGCCTTCCTGCCCCCACTCTCCGGCCAGGGCACCCGGCTCGGCGAGTTGCCGGTGCGGCCCCTCGACGCCCTGGCCATTGCCGCCGCCCTCGCCATGGCGCTGCCGCTCGCCGTCCGCCGGGTCGCCCCCGCGGTCACCCTGACCGTGGTCACCGCGGGCTTCGTGGTTCAGGAACTGCGGGGCAATGCGAGCTTCGCCAGCCTGGGCGTGGTCATCGCGCTCTACAGCGCGGCGGCCTACCTGCCACGGTTCCGGCTCGTCGCGGCCGGGGCGGCCACGGTGGCGTACGCGGGCCTGTCCTGGGGTCTGCACCGGGCCGGCTCGGCCGCCCACCTGTCCGATTACGTGGTCTTCTACCTCTGCCTGGCCGGCGCCTGGCTGGCCGGGGCGTGGGTGCGTGACCGCCGCGCCGGCGAGGCCGAGCGGCAGCGCCTGGTCGCGGCCGAGATCCGCGACGCCGAGCGGGCGCGGATCGCCCGCGAACTGCACGACGTGGTCACCCACCACGTGACGGCGATCGTCGTGCAGTCGGGGGCGGCCCAGTTCCTCACCGCCGACCCGGCGCGCACCACCGACGCGCTGGTCGCGATCGGTGACACCGGGCGGCGGGCGCTGGGCGAGCTGCGCGACCTGCTCGGCGTGCTCGACCCGGCCCGGGTCTCGGGAGCGGCGCCGCCCGGCTCCGACTCCCGGCATCGCCAGCCCGGGCTCACCGACATCGCGTCGCTCGTCGAGCGGAGCCGGGCCGCCGGGCAGCCGGTCGAGCTGGTCGAAGACGGTCAGGCGCCGGCGCTGAGTGAGGGGCGGCAGATCACCGCGTACCGGGTGGTGCAGGAGTCGCTGACCAACGCGATGAAATACGCGACCGGCGGCCGTACGGTGGTGCGCCTCGGCTACCGTCCCGACGGCGTGCACCTCGTGATCACCACCGATCAGGTCGGCGGCGCCACCGTCCCGGTCGGCGGTTCCGGTCGGGGCCTGGCCGGCCTGCGCGAACGGGTCGAGGTCTTCGGCGGCGACCTCACCGCGGGCCCCCGCGACCGGGTCTTCGCCGTCGACGCCCACATCCCCGCCGACTCCTCCCCGCCGGCGCGCGCATCCTCCTCGCCGCCGACTCCCGGCTCCCCGCCGCCTTCTCCCGCCGGCCCCTCGCCGAGCCCGTCCACGTCCCCGCGGAGGCCCCGGCGATGACGCTCACCGTGCTGGTCTGTGACGACCAGGCCCTCGTACGCACCGGGTTCGTCACCATTTTCGACGCCCAGCCCGACATGACCGTGGTGGGTGAGGCCTCCGACGGCAGGACGGGCGTCGACCTGGCCCGGCGCCTGCGGCCCGACGTCGTGGTGATGGACGTGCGGATGCCGGTGATGGACGGCATCCAGGCCACCACGCTGCTGGCCGGGCCCGAGGTGGCCGAGCCGGTGAAGGTTCTGGTGGTGACCACGTTCAACCTCGACGAGTACGTGTACGACGCGCTGAACGCCGGGGCCAGCGGCTTCCTGCTCAAAGACGCGACCCCGCCGGAACTGGTGGCGGCGGTGCACACGGTGGCCCGCGGCGAGTCGCTGATCGCCCCGGCGGTCACCGGGCGGCTGATCGGCCGGTTCGCCCAGCGCATCCGCCCCGCCACCACGGCCGGCGGTTCGGCCGCGGCCGAGGCACTGACACCGCGCGAGCTGGAGGTCCTGAGGCTGATCGCCACCGGCATGTCCAACCGCGAAATCGCCGGAACCCTGGTGATCGGCGCCGAGACGGTCAAGACGTACGTGTCCCGGATCCTGACCAAACTGAACCTGCGCGACCGCGTCCACGCCGTCGTCTACGCCTACGAGACCGGGCTCGTACAGCCCCGCTGAGCTAAGCGCCCAGGTTGCTCACGTAGGGGTCGTCGGACAGCCACCTGGTCGCGGCGCGCTTGCCGGTGGCCGGGGCGGGCCGCTTCCATTCGGCGGCCGCGTTCCGGCCGGTGCCGGTGTGCCGGGTCCAGAGGTCGCACTGGGCGTGCCACGTCTGCTCGCCGGCTACGGTCCGGTTGATCCGGAAACACAGGGTCCGGGTGGTGGCCGCGTACGGGTCGCTGCCGGTGGGCCAGCCGCCGTCGCCGTAGACCCCGGCCATGGCCCGGTAGAGGTTGAAGGCCATCTTGGCGTAGCCGTCGTCGTTCGGGTGCAGGTCGTCGAACTCCGACAGGCCGCCGATCGACGACTGGTCGACCAGGTGGACGTTGTCGTCCTTGGTGGCCACGATGCCGGGGATCGCGGTGTTGTAGGCCGCGATCCGGCTCTTCTCGGGCTCGACGTGTCCCTGGACGAGTTTCTGCACGAAGATGGCGGCGTCCGGGCGGGCGGCCCGGATCTGGTCGATCAACGCCGACAGCCGGGCGGCCGAGGCCGCCACGCTCCGGTTCTGGGCCATGTCGTTGGTGCCGATGTGCAGCAGGACCACGTCCGGCCGATAGGTGGCCAGCCAGCCGTCGACGTTCGCGGCGATCTGGTCGATGCGCCAGCCGGGGTGGCCCTCGTTGTCGCGGTCCGTCCCCGGCGGGCCGGCCTGCCGCGAGCCGACGAAGTCCACGTCCAGTCCCGCGGCGGCGAGCCGGGCCCGCAGGTCGATGCGGTATCCGCCGGCCGTGAGCGCACCGGTCCGGTTGCCGACCCGCGAGTCCGCCGACCCGCTGCCCCAGGTGATCGAGTCGCCCAGCGGCATGACCTTGAGCGGGACAGCCGCCGGGGCGGCGGAGGTCGGGGTGCCCGGCCCGGCGCCGGCCACAAGCGGTCCCGGCATCGTGGCCGCTGGGCCCGGTCCGGTGGTGGCATCGAGCCACCCGGTCGTCGCGCCCACGGTCGCCGTGCCCACTGTCGTCGTCCCCACGGTCGCCGTGCCCGGTCCGGTGGTGGCATCGAGCGGCCCGGCCGCGGCATCGAGCGGTCCGGCCATCGTGGCGGCCAACACGCCGGTGGCAGTCAGGACGATGCCACTGAGGCGCGTACGGATGCGGGGGTTCACACCGATCGCATCGGCCGGTGCCGGTGCGCGGCCGGTTACCCGGTGGGTGCGCTGCGGTTGCGGAACTCAGCCGTACGGCCTCGGTTCCACGGGCGTCAGCCGGGGGTCACGGAGAACCCGAGAACGACCGCAGCGGGCATGACCATACGGCCGGGCGCCAGGTCTTCCGCGGAGGCGGGGACGCCAGCCATACGGTCCCGCGCGTAGGGACAGCGGCCCTCAACCAAGCGACTTCGGGGCACCGACCGCCGCCTCGACGTCCCCGCTGGTCGGGGTGCCCACCGTCTCGACCGGAGTCGGGTCGTGGGTGTCGAAGCCGGTTCGGTGCATCGTGCCCCAGACCGCGGGACGGCCGCGCCACGCGGCGGCGGCGCCCCAGACCTGCCAGAGGGCGAGCAACTGGCGGTAGCCGAAGTTCTCCAGCACCGCCGCGACCACGCCGCGCAGCATGTCGCTCCACCGCGGGTAACGGTGGAACGACACCTCCTCGATGAAGAGCGCGACCAGGCTGACGAGCAGGCCATAGCCGTACGCGACGAGAGCGAAACGCCACGCGAAGCCGATGTCGATCGCGTCGGCCCAGAGGCCGAGGGGCAGCAGGATCAGGGCCGCGAGCTCGACGAACGGCGCCAGCAGCTCGAAGATCAGGTAGTACGGGAGCGCCACCAGACCGATCCGGCCGTAGCGCGGATTGAAGATCATGTGGCGGTGCTTGGTGAGGATCTCGGCAATCCCCCGGTGCCAGCGGCGGCGCTGCGAGCCCAGCACCTTCCAGTGCGACGGCGCCTCGCTCCAGCTCACCGGCTCGGCCACGAAGATCACCCGGTAGTCCTCGCCACGGTCGCGCAGGTAGTGGTGCAGCCGTACGACAAGTTCCGCGTCCTCGCCGATCGTGTCGTGGGCCATCCCGCCGATCTGCACGAGCAGGTCGCGCCGGAACACGCCGAACGCGCCGCTGATCACCACCACGCCACCGAGCCGGGACCAGCCCGTACGGCTCATGAGGAACGCCCGCAGATACTCGACGACCTGGATGCGTACGAGCCACGAACGGGGCATCCGGACGTCGACAACACGCCCGGCCACCACCTTGCAGCCGTTGGCGATCCGCACCACGCCGCCGCACGCCGCCACCCGCAGCGGGTCGTCGGCGAACGGCTTGGCCACCGAGAGCAGCGCGTCCGGGTCGAGCACGGAGTCGGCGTCGACCATGCAGACGAGCGGGTGCCGGGCGAGGTTGATCCCGACGTTGAGGGCGTCGGCCTTGCCCCCGTTCGTCTTGCGGACCACCGTGAGTGACCCCTTGTCGCCGCGCGGGACGTGCACGGAGACGACCTGAGATTCGTACGGGACCTCGGACGGCACCACCCGCGGGACCTCGACCAGGTCGAAGTGCTCGCGCAGCTTCTCGAACGTGTCATCGGTGGAGCCGTCGTCGACCACGACGATCTCGTACCGGGGGTAGCGCAGCGCGGTCATCGCCTGGACGGCCGGGACGATGCCGGCGCCCTCGTTGTAGGCCGGGACGATCACCGACACGGGCAGTGTGAGCGGGCTGCGGAACATGTCGTCGGCCCCGGCGAACGTGGCCCGCCGCAGATGCTTGGCGAACTCGACCGAGGCCAGCACGATCATGATGAGGTAGCTGCTGTTGAGCGCCACGAAGTACGCGAACACGGCGTAGTCGGCGCCCCGCAGCACGGCGAGGACGAAGTCCCTCATGACACGCAGCCACCCATTCCCACGTCGTTCCGCCCGCCGAGGCGCGATGCGTCGCCGCCCACCAGCCGGTCGCCGCCTACCAACGCATCGTCACCCATCAAAAGGTCGCCGCCCGCGTCGTCGGCCATCAAGCGGCGCCCACCAGTTCGGGTTCCGCCAGGGCCAGGGCCTCGCGGCAGTGGTCGTTGTCGCGGCTGCGGAGCTCGACCAGGCCCGGGCCACCCAGGCGACGCAGGCTCTGGGCGGCCTCGTGCGCGATCTGGAACTCGCCGTCGTCGAGGTGGGCGGCCAGGGCCGGAACCGCGGCCGGGGCCCCGAGGTCGCCCAGCGCCCGGGCCGAAGCCGCCCGCAGCAGGTCGGGGGCGGGCGGGTCGAGCGCGTCCACCAGGGGTTTCAGGGCCCCACGGGCGCCGAGCCGGCCCAGGTTGGCCGCGGCTGCGACCCGTACGTCAAGAATGTCGTCCTCGGCGAGAACACGCGCCATGCGGCCGACCGCGCCCGTCGCCCCGATGAGGCCGAGCGCGTCCAGGCAGACCGCCCGCACCCGTGCCTGCGGATGGTCGAGCGCGGCCGACAGCACAACCTCGGCGTCCCGGCCCATCTGCACCAGCGCGTGGGTCGCCAGCAGCGACGGAACCGGATCGTGCTGGTCGAGGCTGGCGATCAGCCGCCACGCGGCCTTGGCGTCACCGATCCGCCCGAGCGCCCGCACCGCGACCACCCTGACCTCGTGGTCGCGGTCGGTGAGAAGACCACAGAGATCCGGTACGGCTTCCCGCAGCTCGAGGTCGCCGAGCAGCTGAGCCGCCCGCGCCCGCCGCACCCCACTGCGCGCGTGCAGGTCGGCCAGCGCGGCCCGTGCGGCGCCCCGGTGCAGGAACACCGACACGAGCGCGGCGTGCGCGTCTCCGCGCAGCTTGCCCAGCAGCCCCAGCGCGGCCGGGAGGGACGCCCGCCAGGCGTCGTCCGGGATGGCGATCAGGTCTTCGGAGCCCTCTTCACCGTTGTCGGCCACGAACGCGAGAAGCGCCCGGCGCGGCCCCGCGGCCAACGCGGCCAGCCGGTTGTTCCGGACCCGGCGCCAGATGCGAACCACCACGATGCCCGCCGCGGTCCCCGCCACCACCACGAGCAGAGCCACCATGGTGACGCTGAACAGCTCGAACACGGCTCACCTCCCCGCCCGCAATACGAGGAATATATCCGTTTTGCCCGACCGGATCAGGCTGTCTCGGCGGGCAGGCTCACCGTGACCGTGGTGCCGACGTTCTCGGTGGACTCGACCGTGATGGTGCCGCTGTGGTTGTCGATGATCGTGCGGACGATGGCCAGCCCCAGCCCCGTGCCGGGAACCGCCTGCTTGATCGCGTTGGTGGCCCGGAAGAACCGCACGAACAGCGCCTGCTGCTCGTCGGAGGGAATGCCCATCCCGGTGTCGGCCACCTTCAGCACCGCCCGGTCGGCGCGCCGCTCGACGTGGACCGTCACCGTGCCCTCGGCCGGCGTGAACTTGACCGCGTTGGAGAGCAGGTTGTCGAGTACCCGGTCCAATTGCGCGCCATCCCCCCGTACGGGCAAGGGGCCTCGAATGTCCAGATGCAGGCCGACCGACCCCTTGGCCGCGACCGGGCCGATCGCGACCACCGCTTTGTCGACGAGTTTGGCCAGGTCGAGCGGGGTGCGGTCGCTGGTGTAGGTGCCCGATTCGATGCGCGAGAGCGTGAGGATGTCCTCGATCAGGTCGCGCAGCCGCTTGGTGTTGCGCGAGATCACCTCGACCATCCGCCGTTGCGCGTCGCTCAACTCGCCCGGCTCGCTGTCGCGCATCAGCTCGAGATAGCCGGAGATGCTGGTCAGCGGCGTGCGCAGCTCGTGCGACACGGTCGACATGAAGTCGGTCTTGACGGTGTCCAGCGCCTGGAGGCGGGCGCTGACCTGCTCCTCGTGCCGGCGAATGTGCTCGCTCTGCTCGGCGGCCGCGTTGACGGCCTCGGCGACCGCCCGGATCTCGGCCGGCCCACTGGTGACGTCGGCCCGGGCATCCAACTTCCCATCCCGTACGTGGTCAAGCGTCTCGACCACCGCACCGAGGGGGCGGGTGATGCGGCGGCTCGTGCGCACGGCCGTCACCACGGCGGCCACCGCGGCCGCGACGGTCAGCACGGACACGACCGCGATCGCCGCGGCCTGCAGCGCGGTGGCCTGGTTGCGAAGGTTGTCGGCGCGGGCCGCGAGGACGAAGCGGAGGTCCTCGTTGGCCGTGATGAAGTTCTGGAACAGCGGTTTGCCCTGCTCGGCGTACTGGATCGCGGCGTTGCTGCGCGGCGGTTCGAGGCGCTGCCGCTCGGCGACGGCCCACCAGAGGTTCGCCTTCGCGATCTGGTCGTCGGCCGAGGCGAGATGGTCGCGGTCGCTGAGCCGGCGCAGCTCGTCGCCCGCGACCGTGAAGTCGCTGCGCGCCACGTAGTAGGTGTCCAGCATCTGCTCGTCGCCGGTGAGCAGGTATCCGCGCAGGCCCCGCTGGGCGTCGGTGAGCACCGCGCGCAGTTCGGCGTTGGCCAGCTGCAGCGGTTGCACCTCGCCGGTCAGCTGCTGCACGGCCCGGTGCTGCACCAGCACAGCGGCCAGCTCGGCCAGCCCGGATCCGACGATGAGCGCGACCAGAACCGCGAAGGCCCGGCTCAGCAGCCTCCCGACGGTCCCGTCACGTCGCATCGTCCCGACGCGCGCCCGCCCGCTCGGGCCTCACGCCCGGGCCCGGCTCAGCAGGGCCTGGATGCGGGAGACAAGTTCGCGCGGGCTGAAGGGCTTGGTCACGTAGTCGTCGGCCCCCGCGCTGAACCCGCCCTCGACGTCCTGTTCCTGCACGCGGGCGGTCAGCATGATGATCAGAATCCCGGCCGTCGCCGGCTCCGACCGCAGCATCCGGCACACGTCGATACCGGACAGCCCCGGCATGGACACGTCGAGCACGGCCAGCGTCGGCTGGCGGCTACGCGCCTGCTCGACTGCGGTCTGCCCGTCCTCGACAGCGATCACCTCGAAGCCCGCCTGCTCCAGCTTGAACGCCACCAAATCGCGGATGTCTGCGTCGTCGTCGGCGACCAAAACCGTCGTCACGGCAATCCCCCTCGGTTGGTTGCGCAGCTTTCGCTACTTATCGGGACCATATCCGGTTAGTCCGGGTTGTGAGGCCGCTCCGGGAATGCCGGTGCCCCCGCGCCCTATGCAACCAATGCGCAACGCGCGTGCAGCGGACATGCATCCGCGCTCGGGTGTTCTGGTTGCAGACCCCACTTGCTCCGCCCGGCAGGAGGTTCCGATGAGCATCGTCCTCGAGGACGTCAGGTCCGAAGCCCTGTTCGTCTCCCACGTGCAGCGTTCCCAGCGCCCGACACCCGAGCTGATCCGCGAGGCGGTGACCGCCACGGTCCACCGCCTCGGCGAGGCCCGCTGCGCCGAGCTGGTGGCCCAGGAGTTCGGCGAACACCCCGACTGCGCCACCGGCCGCATGCGCTGGGCCCGAAGCGCCGTCCGCTCCGCCTTCGCCGCCTGACCGGCTCCGGCCCGGCGCACCCCACAGCCCGCGCCGGGCCACCGCCGCCACGCCAGTAGCGCCGCGACGCTGCGGTCCGAGCCTCGCCTCGCGCGTGTCCGGCTCCTGCTCACGGACCCCCTTTGCGGGAAAAATGGGACGGGGCTGGTGTGCGGTTCGTCGCGGGCCGTAGGCTCTGGCCCATGCTGCACGCGCGAATGAACTGGTGGCCCGCCTGACCGGCGGCCACTCTCTCCGCGCGTAACCCACCACGCGGCCGCCTCCCCGAGGCGGCCGTTTTGCGTGGCCGGGCCTCGGTCGGCGCCGCCGAGACCCGGAAAAGGACCACCATGCGACCTTTCGCCCTGCTCCACCGCGACGGCGCCGACCACGTCGAGGTGCTGAGCGGTGACGTCGTCACCGTCGCCACGCTCGACGACATCCCGCTGCACCGCGGCCGCCCCACACTCGCGGTCATCCCGTACCGCCAGATCACCGAACGCGGCTTCGACTGCGTCGACGACGGCGCCCCACTCGAATGCCTCGTCGTGCGCTCCTCCCACACGGAACCGCTGGACGCCTTCCCGCCCGGCCCGCTGAGCATCAGCGACGGCGGGTTCGACCTCTCCGACGACGAGTACGGAGCGATCGTCGAGGAGGTGCTGCGCGACGAGATCGGCCACGGCGAGGGCGCCAACTTCGTGATCCATCGCGTCTTCAACGCCCGGGTCGACGGAGACCCCGTCGCCGCGGCCCGGGCCGCCTTCGGCCGGTTGCTCGCCGCCGAGCGCGGCACCTACTGGACGTTCCTCGTGCACACGGGCACCCGCGTCCTGGTCGGCGCCACCCCGGAACGGCACGTCAGCGTCGCCGACGGCATCACGATGATGAACCCGATCAGCGGCACCTTCCGCAACGGCTCCGGCCGCCTGCTCGACTTCCTCCGCGACCCGAAGGAGATCGAGGAGCTCTACATGGTGCTCGACGAGGAGCTCAAGATGATGGCGACCGTGGCCGAGCACGGCGGTCAGGTCGCCGGGCCCTATCTGAAGCAGATGACCCACCTGACCCACACCGAGTATCTGCTCGCCGGCCGCGGCTCGCTCGACGTGCGCGACGTGCTGCGCGAGACCATGTTCGCGCCCACGGTCACCGGCAGCCCGATCGAGAACGCCTGCCGCGTGATCGCCCGGCACGAGCGCCGAGGCCGCGGCTACTACGCCGGGGTGCTGGCCCTGCTCGACCACGACGACCAGGGCCGGCAGACGCTGGACGCGCCCATCCTGATCCGCACGGCGGAGATCTCGCCCGAGGGCGCCCTGCGCGTGCCGGTCGGGGCGACGCTCGTAAGACACTCGACCGCGGCCGGCGAGGTTGCCGAGACGCACACCAAGGCGGCCGGCATTCTGGCGGCGCTCGGTGCGGTCGACTCCCGGCCCCGGCCCGTACGCGCGGAAGCCGAGTCGCCCGAGGTGCGCGCCGCCCTGGCCGCCCGCAACGACGACCTGGCCCGCTTCTGGCTCGACTCGCGGGCGCCGGACGCGCTCGTCGTGCCCGAGCTGGCCGGGCGCTCGGCCGTGATCGTCGACGGCGAGGACACCTTCACGGCGATGCTCGCCCACCAGCTCAAGGCGCTGGGCCTGGCGGTCACGGTCGTCCCCTGGGACGCCGCCGTGCCCGAGGCCGACATCACGATCGTGGGCCCCGGACCGGGTGACCCGGGCGACCTCGCCGGCCCCAAGATGGCGACGATGCGCGGGCTGATCAAGGCCCGGCTCGACGACCGGAAGCCGCTGTTCGCCGTATGCCTGGGCCATCAGATCCTCTCCTCGCTGCTCGGCCTGCGGCTGCACCGGCGAGACTCGCCCTATCAGGGCCTGGCCCGCGAGGTTGACCTCTTCGGCACCACGCGACGAGTGGGCTTCTATTCGAGCTTCACCGCGCTCGCTCCCGAGGCGGCCGCAACCACCCCGTACGGCGTCGTGGAGATCGCCCGGGACCCGCACGACTCGGCCGTGCACGCCCTGCGCGGGCCCGGATTCGCCGGGATCCAGTTCCACCCGGAGTCGGTGCTGAGCCGCGACGGCTTGGCCGTGCTCGCCGAACTTCTTCCAGAAGTCCTCTCCGGAGTGGTTAGCCCGGCCACGAACGGGTAGCGAAGAGGGTTGCCGGTGGTTCAAGGGGATCGAGAGCCTCCGCTTGGGCCACCGGCCCCATACATCCGGCGAACACATAAGGCAGCTCGGCCACCGGCCCCATACATCCGGCGAGCACATCATCCAGTGGGTCCACTGGCCCTCTTCATCCGGCGGGCACACCATCCAGTTGGGCCACTGACCCTCTTCATCCGGCGAGCACATCGTCCAGCACCTCGACGAAACGGTCCGGCTGCTCGAACTGCACCGGGTGCCCCGCGCCCGGCACGATGACGAGTTTCTTCCGCGGCGCCCGCAACTGGGCGTACCAATCCTCGAAGAGCACCCGGAGCCCGCGCATCTCGTTGCCGCCCATGACGAACCAGGCCGGCACCTCCAGGCTCGGTGCGTCGCGGCGCAGGTCGATGTCCTGCATGCGCGGGTAGAGCACGTCCCACGTGTCGAGGACGGCGTTCAGCACGTGGATCTTCTGGAGCAGCGTGAACTCCCGGACGCCCAGCCCGAACTCCAGCGGCCGCTGGTCGTACACCTCCCCCTCGTACGTCATGATCGGCTCGTAGCCCCAGACGCCGGGATATGGCGGTGGGCCGAGCGCGGTCATCTGCCGGACGACCTCGTCGCGGCCGTTCGACCGGGCCCAGGCGAGGATGTCGTCGTAGAAGATGCGGTCGCTCGCCAGCAGATCGACGCCCTGGCCGGAGCCGATGTAGGCGCGGAACTTCTCCGGATGGCGCTGCACCGCGAGCACCGACAGAACCGAGCCGCCCGAATGCCCGTACAGGTAGATCTTGTCTTGTCCGAAGCGCTGACGCAGATAGTCGGTGACCTCGATGATGTCGTCGACCATCCGATCGACGGTGACGCGGGAGGCCGGGTCGAGCGCGGGATAGGAGGATCCGCCGCCCCGCCGGTCGAGCGTCGCCATCACGAACCGCTGCTCGACCGCGCCCAGATGGGTGCGGACGTTGCCGAGCTCGGAGCCACCGGGCGCCCCTGGGACGAACAGCAGCACCGGCGCGTCGGCGTGCGCACCGCGGATCATGACGCCCAACCGGCCGACACGCGTCAGCTCAGCGACCCCGCTCGGAATGCCGGCGGTGCGGGCCGGGACGGCCACCGCCGCCGTGAAGAGCAGCAGAGCGGCGGCCGGGATCGTGAAGAGGACCCGCCGTCTGATGCCGCGCCCGGCCGCCAGGGCCAGCAGGAGTGGCAGCAACGTCAGCGCCAGCTGCAGGCCCCGACCGGCGACGAGGGCGATCACCCCGAACGGGCTGCCGTGGGGAGGCCCGGTCGAGGGGCCGGGCACCCCGGAACGGGCCAGCTCGAGAGTTATAAGGAAAGAGAGCGGCACGACCAGCCACACGAGGCGGGAACGGCCGAACCGACCGGCCGACCACCCGATCGCGACACTGACCGCCACCGAGCAGAGGGCCTGGGTGATGGTGAGCGGGCCGCGCGGCGTCCACCAGCCCGCGACAGCTCCCCACACGGCGGCCGGCAGGACCCAGAGAAGCGCTGGAAGAAATGTCATGCCGCAGAGGATCGCGGCCTGCCGCTGAAAGCACAGCCGCCATCGGTCGGGGGTCGACCCAGTACTTTGGTAGGTCCTCAACCGACTCCGAGCCTCGTAAGCTGCGCCCATGTCGTCGCTTCTGTTCGCCTTGCTGGTTCCCGGTCCGCCGGGCAGCCGGCGTGCGGCCGTGCGCGACCGGACGGCCGATCTCATCGCCGTCCTCTGTGCTCTGACCTACGGCGCGGTCATGGTGCCGCTCGGCGACGCGACCTCCGCCCACGCGGCCATCCCGTGGCAGGCCGACGTGGCCATCGGCATCGTCTGCGCGTTGTCCCTTGTGGTGCGCCGGAGCCGGCCGCTCGCGCTGTGCCTGATCCTGCTCCCCGTCGGCGCGATCTCGGTGATGGCGACCGGCGCGATCCTGGTCGCCCTGTTCACGGTCGCGATCCGCCGCCGCGCGCCGCTGGTTCTGATGCTTGTCGTCCTCCACGTCGGCACGGGCGCCCTCTATTTCCTGCTTCAGCACGAGCCGCCGTTCGACCTCTGGGTCGACCTGCTCATGCGCTCGGTCACCGGGCTGGCCGCGGTGGGGTGGGGGCTGTTCCTCAAGGCCTACCGGCACCTGACAACGTCGCTACGCGGTGAGGCGGCGACCGCCCAGGCCCAGGCCGAGCTGCGCATGGAACAGGCCCGGCTCACCGAGCGGGCCCGCATCGCCCGCGAGATGCACGACGTGCTGGCCCACCGGATGTCGTTGGTGAGCCTGCACGCGGGCGCCCTCGAGGTGCGCACCGACGCCGAGCCGGAAGAGATCGCGACGGCCGCCCGCAGCATCCGTGTCAGCTCCCACGAGGCCTTGGAGGAGTTGCGAGCCGTGATCGGTGTCCTGCGCAGCAGCGCCGACGTTCAAGACCTTTCCCCGTACGGCGGTGGGAGCGACCCCGGCAATGGCAGCGCCCCCGGCACGCGCAGCGCCCCCGGCACGCGCGGCGGCCCCGACGAGGGGAGCGACACCGGCGACGCCGGCGCCCAGCAGGTCGACGACGGACGTGGGGCCGGCGGCGACATGAGCGAGGTCCGGGCGAAGGTTGCCGAATACCTGCGGCTGAGCGGGCCGGACGGCGAGGGCGGTGGGGTTCGGGCCGAGCCGCCGCAGCCGCGGTTCTCCGATCTGCCCGATCTGCTGACCGAGGCCCGCACGTCGGGGATGAACATCGACTTCGCTTGGGTGGTGCCGCGGCCGGTGCCGTCGCAGGAGTTGGAGCGTACGGCGTATCGGGTGGTGCAGGAGGCGTTGACCAACGCGCGGAAACATGCGCCGGGCGGTGACGTCGCCGTGTTACTCGAGGGCGGCGGGGGGCGCGATCTGCGGATCCTGGTGACCAACTCGATGGGCGGGCACTCCGGGAACGGGAGCCGCGAGCACGTGCCGGGGTCCGGCAGCGGTCTCATCGGGGTGGGCGAGCGGGTGGCCCTGGCCGGGGGGCGGGTGGAGTACGGCGCCGAGGGAGATCGGTTCCGGTTGGAGGCCTGGTTGCCGTGTCAGGAGGCGCCTTGTCCGGAGTAGACACGTCAAGCGGCGCCTTGCCCGGAGCTGCCGCGAAGGGGGCGCCGACCGAAGGGGCAGCCGCGAAAGGGATAGCGGCGGCGGAAGGGGCAACCGCGGAAGGGGCGGCGGCGCGGCCGGTGCGGCTGGTGATCGTTGATGACGATGCCATGGTGCGGACTGCCCTGCGGTTGCTGTTCGGGGGCAACAGCGGCATCGAGGTGGTCGGTGAGGCGGCCGACGGGGGCGAGGCGGTCACCGCGGCCCAGAAGCACTGGCCTGATGTGATGCTGATGGACATCCGGATGCCGCGGGTGGACGGGGTCGAGGCGACGCGGCGCGTCCGGGCGCTACCGAACGCGCCCGAGGTTCTGGTGCTGACGACGTTCGACGCGGATGAGTATGTGGTGGAGACGATCCGGAACGGGGCCTGCGGGTTTCTCGTCAAGGACACGCCGCCGGAACAACTGCGGGAAGGTGTGCGGGCGGCGGCTCGAGGTGAGTGTGTGTTCTCGCCGAAGGTGCTGCGGCCGCTCGTCGATCTGGTTGTCGCCACGGCTGCGGGGTCGCGGCGGAAGGAGGCGGCAAAGCAGTTGAAGCGGCTCACCGACCGCGAACGTGAAGTGGCGATCGGGCTGGGCCGGGGGTGGTCCAACGCGGAGATCGGCGCCGCGCTGGGCATGGGGGTCTCGACCGTGAAGGGTCACGTGTCCCGTGTGCTGGCCAAGCTGTGCATGAACAACCGCGCTCAGGCCGCCGTCCTGATCCACGAAGCCGGCCTCATCTGAAAGGCGACGGGCTCAACCAAGGAAGGCCGGCCGGCGCGAGCGGAGACGGGTGCGCGCAAGGCGAAACCGTGCGGACGGCAGCAAGGCGAAACAGTGCGGGCGGCAGCAAAGAGCGCCCGGCACGACGGCCGGGCGCTCCTTATTCAGGGTGGGTCAGGAGGCTGCGACGCCGGCCGCCGTGCCCTCATGCAGGGTGATGTTTCGGCCGTCGCGAGGGTCGAACAGGTGGATCTTGTCAAGGTTGAGCCAGACCTTCGCTTCGCCGCCGCCGCGTACGCGGGACTCGGCTGACAGACGGGTCACCAGGCTGTCCTGTGGGGGCAGGTCGGCTCCCCCGGCGTCGGCGGCCAGGTCCTCCAGGTCGGCGGCGGCCGCGTGTTCGCCTTCCACCGTCAGGTAGACGTACTTGTCGGAACCCATGGACTCGACCAGATCGACCGGAGCCGTGAACTCGAAACCGCGAGCACGCTGGTGTTCCTCGATCAGGGATGCGTCCTCGAAGTGCTCGGGCCGGATTCCGAGGATCAGCTGGCGCGGCGAATCGGCGTCGCCCAGGTTGCGGCGCATGCGGTCGCCCAGCGGGAGGTCGCCCAGGGGCGTGCGCAGGCGGGACTCCTCGACCGTGGCGGCCACGAAGTTCATCGACGGCGAACCGATGAACCCGGCCACGAACAGGTTCACGGGATTGTCGTACAGGGTCTGCGGGTCGCCGACCTGCTGGATGTAACCGCCCCGCATCACCACCACCCGGTCGCCCAGGGTCATGGCCTCGGTCTGGTCGTGGGTCACGTACACCGTGGTCGTGTTCAGCTGCTTCTGCAGGCGCGACACCTGCGTCCGCATCTGGACGCGCAGCTTGGCGTCCAGGTTCGACAACGGCTCGTCCATCAGGAACGCCTTCGGGGACCGTACGATCGCCCGGCCCATCGCCACCCGCTGGCGTTGGCCGCCCGACAGGTTCGCGGGCTTCCGGTTCAGATATTCGGTCAGCTCCAGGACCTTCGCGGCCTCGGCCACTTTCTTGTCGATCTGATCTTTCGGCAGCTTCGCCAGCTTGAGGGGGAACGCCATGTTCTCCCCCACGGTCATGTTGGGATAGAGCGCGTACGACTGGAACACCATCGCGATGTCCCGGTCCTTGGGCGCCTTGTCGTTGACCCGTTCGCCGCCGATGCGCAGCTCGCCGGAGGAGATGTCCTCGAGCCCCGCGATCATGTTCAGCGTCGTCGACTTACCGCAGCCGGACGGCCCGACCAGGATGATGAACTCGCCGTCGGCGATCTCCAGGTCGACCTCGTGCACGGCCGTCGTCCCGTCCGGATACTTCTTGGTCACCTTGTCGAGAACAATGTCTGCCATCGCTACCTAACCCTTCACGGCGCCGGACGTGAGGCCCGCAACGATGCGCCTCTGGAAGAACAGCACGAAGAGAATGATCGGAATCGTGATCACCACGGCGGCCGCGGAGATCGCGCCGGTGGGGTCCTCGAACTGCGAGGCACCGGTGAAGAACGACAACGCCACCGGGACCGTGCGGGACTGCTCGGTCGAGGTCAGCGAGATGGCGAACAGGAAGTCGTTCCAGCAGAAGATGAACACCAGGATCGCCGTCGTGAACACGCCCGGCGCGGCCAGCGGCGCGATCACCTTGCGGAACGCCTCACCCTGGGTCGCGCCGTCCATCTTGGCGGCCTTCTCCAAGTCCCACGGGATCTGCTTGAAGAACGCCGACAAGGTGTAGATCGCGAGCGGCAGGGCGAACGTGATGTAGGGCAGGATCAGGCCGAGCCAGGTGTCGAAGATCCCCAGGTTGCGCTCGATGTTGAACAGCGGCGACACCAGCGACACCTGCGGGAACATCGCGATCAGCAGGGAGACGCCGACGAGCGCCTTCTTGCCGGGAAAGTCGAGCCGGCTGATCGCGTACGCGGCCATGGTCCCGAGGACCACGGCGATCACGGTGGAGATCAGCGCGATGCCGATCGAGTTGCCCAGGGCCCGGACGAACTGGTCGGTCTGGAAGATCAGCTTGTAGTTGTCCCACGTCCATTCGCGGGGGATGAAGTTGCCGTCGGTGAGCGTCGCGGTCGTCTTGAACGACAACGAGACGATCCACAGCACGGGGATCAGCGCGAACACGACGACGACCGCGTCCAGCAGACCCCATTTGACCTTGGCCGAGGTGGTCTCGACAGCCATCAGCGTCTCCCATCGACGTCGTCGCTACCGGGTGCCGCCGTGCCGAAGAGCTTCACGAAGATGAACGCGATGATCGCCACGGTGAGGAAGATGAGCACCGACATCGTCGAGCCGATGCCGAGGTTGAGCCCCTTCATCAGGTTGTTGTAGGCGATCATCGAGACCGACGACGTCTCGTTGGCTCCGGCCGAGAGCACATAGATGTTGTCGAAGATCCGGAACGCGTCGAGCGTGCGGAACAGCAGCGCGACCAGGATGGCCGGCTTCATCACCGGCAGCATCACCTTGGTGAACCGCTGCCACCAGGAGGCGCCGTCCATCGACGCCGCCTTGAGCAGGTCGTCCGGCACCAGCGCGAGACCGGCCATCAGCAGCAGGGCCATGAACGGCGTGGTCTTCCAGATCTCGGCGAAGATGATGATCGCGAGGGCGCTGGCCCGTTCGGTGAGAGGCGCCCCTTCCGGTGAGAACAGATTGGCCAGATAACCCGTGCCCGGCGTCCACGCGTAGCGCCAGCTGAAGGCGGCGACGACGGTCACGATCCCGTACGGGATGAGCGCGCTGGTCCGCACCAGCCCGCGCCCGATGATGGTCCGGTGCATGATCAGCGCAAGCCCCATGCCGAGCACCAGCTCGACCGCGACCGAGATGACCGTGATCAGCATGGTGACGCCGAACGCCGTCCACCAGTAGTTGTTGGACAGCACCGTGGCGTAGTTGGCCAGGCCGATGAACTCGCGGTTCTCCGGGAACTTGAGGTCGTAGCGCTGCAGCGACAGCCAGATCGAGTAGATGATCGGGTAGGCCGTCACCGCCACCATGACGATCGCCGCGGGCGCGCAGAGCAGCCAGCCGAGCTTGCGCTCCTGCTTCTTGCCCTCGCTGAGCGCGGGCCGGGAACGGCGATCACGCTGCTGCGGAATCTGCGGCTGATTTTCGACGGACGACCGGGAAGCGACGCTCACGGCAGCACCCCCTTGGAGTCGATGGCGTCCTGGATCGACTTGCGGAGCGAGTCCGCCGTCTGTTGCGGCTGGATCGACGCGGGCGGCGACAGTTCGGCCGACACCACGGTCGACAGGTTCTGATAGGCCGGGGTCCGCGGTCGCGGCGCCGACGTCTTCAGCTCCTCGAGCAGCACGTCCTTCATCGGGTAGGCCTCGTTCATCGAGGGGTCGTTGTAGACCGACTCGATCGACGGAGCCTGACCGGAGTTCACCGCCAGATACAGCTGGCTTTCCGGCCCGCGCAGGCACTGGATCGCCTCGAAGGCCAGGTCCGGGTGCTTGCTGTACGCACTGACGGCCTGTTCCGACCCGCCGATGGTGGTCTTGCTGGGCGTGTTGGCGTCGATCGCCGGGTAGCGGGCCCAGCCGACGTTCTTGGCCAGGTCGGGCGCCTCCTGCACCATCGACGCCCAGACGAACGGCCAGTTGAGCTGGAACGCGCCGCCACCGGACTGGAACGCCCGCCGCACGTCGTCCTCGACCGCGTTGGAGAACGACGGGCTGGTCACGCCCGCGGTCGCGAACGTCTTCAGGGTCTCCAGCCCCTTCACCGCGCCCGCGTCCATCACGGCCTTCTTGCCCTCGGGGTCGACCACGTTGCCGCCGGCGCTGGCGACCAGGCTGTTGTAGAGCACGACCAGGCCCTCGTACTGGGCTCCCATGGTCATCACCTGGTAGGGCTTGCCCTCGCCCTTGAGCTGCTGGGACATCTTGATCATTTCGTCCCAGGTCTTGGGCGGGGTGGGCACCAGATCCTTGCGGTACCAGAGCAGCTGCACGTTGGTGTTGTTCGGCGCCGCGTACAGCTTGTCGTTGTACTGGGCCGAGGCCACCGCCGGTTCCAGCGTCTCGCTCTCGACCTCGGACTTGAGGTCCCCGGTGATCTCCCGGATCCAGTTCGCGCTGGCGAACTCCTGGGTCCAGGTCACGTCCATGCCGAGGATGTCCATGCTGTCGTCCTTGGCGGCGAGCCGCCGGACCATCTGCACCCGCTGGTCGTCGGCCTGCCGCGGCAGCACCTGGTACGAGATCTTGTACTTGCCGGCCGCCTCCTGGTTGCAGCGGTCGACGACGCTCTGCATGTTCTCGACGGGTGAGTTGTAGAAGTTGAGGACGGGCACTCCCCCGTCGTCGGATCCGCAGGCGGCCATCGGTGCCATCAGGGCGGTCGCGGCCCCCGCCGCGAAGACCCGGAAACGCAGGGTGCGCCGTTGCGGATGTCGGTCGTTGATCGCCATTGACCCTCCATCCGGCCGGAAAACGCCAAGTGATCACGATCACTTGACGGCCAGTGGTTGTCCTGCCCCACACCGTCACGACACAAACCCGAAATGCATCGTGCAGCCCGGTCGGGGCAAGTGGATCAACAGCTTCCCGGCCCGGGCCGGGAGTCACCCGTCCGGTAATCACGCGTTTAACGGCGTGACGCCGGTGGGTACCTGCGTCACGCCGATCTACACCGGAGGAATACATGGCCGAGCCGCAGGTCACGCTGGATCCCCGCTCGCTCAACGTGGTCGAGCAGAAGCTCCGCGGACCGCTCGAGGATCAGCTCACCTCAGCCCTGCAGGCCGCCACCGAGAAGATCCGGCACTCGTACGCCGGGGAGAGCGTCGACGAGGTGGCCGCGCAACTCGTCGAGCGGACCAAGGCCGGCCTGCACCACGATATCGCCGACGGGTTCACGCCCGACCCGGTTCAGATGCGCCGGGTAGCCGAAGCGATCGTCGCGGAACACTGACGAGTCAGCGGAACATCGAGAGTCACAGGTCACTGACGATCGACCGGATCACGTCCATCGCCTTGAGGCGGTCGGCGCCCTCCCCCAGCTCGCCGTCCGGGATGATCAGTTCATCCAGACCGATTTCCGCGTACGCGGCGATGTCGTCGGCCAGCTGGGCCGGTGACCCGCCGATGACCGGCGTGTTCCCCTCGGGCAGCGGCCCGTCCACGACGACCAGCGCCTGAGCGGTGCGCCGGATGGCCTTCGGGTCCCGTCCGACCTCGGCGCAGTGCTGGTCGAGCACGCCCGACTTGTGGGCGATCCGGTCCGGCCGGCCCCAGCAGTTCCACTCGTCGGCGTGTTCGGCGACGATCCGCAGCATCCGCTTCTCGCCCTTGGCGCCGATCATCAGCGGGAGCGGCTGCTGCACCGGCTTCGGCTCGTTGACCGCGTCGGTCACCCGGTAGTGGTCGCCGTGCACCGTCGTGCGGGGCGTGCGCAGCAGCCCCTGGAGAACCCGCAGCGACTCCTCGAAGCGGTCGATCCGCACCTTGACCGGGCCCAGGTCGATCCCGTACTGCCGGTGCTCGTTGATCTGCCATCCGGCGCCCACGCCGAGCACGAAGCGGCCGTCGCTGATCCGGTCGACGGTGGCGGCCATGTTGGCCAGCACGGCCGGGTGCCGATAGGTGATGCCGTAGACGAGCGTGCCGATCCGCACCCGGGGCACGACCGCGGCCAGCGCCGCCACCACCGAGCCGCACTCGAGCACCGGCCAGGTGTCGTCCTCACCCGGCTCCACGTTGGGCATGAAGTGGTCGGCGAACCAGACGCCGTCCCAGCCGGTCGCCTCGGCGTGCCGGGCCAGTTCGAGCACGCCCGCATAGCTCTGCCCGGCGCCGGGCCAGATCGAAAGTCGCATGAGATCACCCTGCCAGTCCGGCCCGGACCCCCGCCAGCGAGCGCGCCCGCTAGGGACGGACGGCCGCCAGCACGTGGTCGACCAGCCCGTCCGCGTAGGCCGGGGTCAGCGGCCCGTTGCTCAGCAGCCAGCGGTGGAAGATCGGCCCGAAGATCAGCTCGACGACCAGGCCGAGGTCGGCGTCCGTACGGATCTGCCCCTGCTCCCGGGCCACGGCCAGCCGGTCCCGGACGGCGTCGAGCTGGGGCCGCAGCAGCCGGTCGCGCACCTGACCGGCGAGGTCGTCGTCGGAGAGCATCTCGACGGTCAGCGCCCGGGTGGTCGCGGACAGCCGGGGATCGCCGAACTCGGCCACCGTCGCCCGCACGACCTCGCGCAGATCGGCTTCGAGGTCACCGCTGTCGGGCAGCACCACGGGCGTCGCCTGGCCGGTCAGCGCCTCCAGGATCACCTCGCCCTTGCGCCGCCACCAGCGATAGATCGTCTGCTTGCCGACGCCGGCCCGGGCGGCGATCGCCTCGATCGTCATCTTGGCGTAGTCGGTCTCGGCGAGCAGGGTCAGCGCCGCGTCGAGGATGGCGCGGCGGGACTGTTCGCTGCGGCGGGTGGCATCGGGCACGACAGCATCCTACGTCATGCGAGACGAGACGTATCGTCTTGACTTCGAGCGAGACGAGACGTAGCGTCTCGCTCATGGCTCACATCGCGATGGTCAGCATCCCGTTCCACGGTCACGTCAACCCCAGCGCCGAGATCATCCGTACGCTCGTCGCCCGCGGCCACCGCGTCACCCACGCCAACGACGCGCGCTTCGCCGAGATCGTCACAAGCACGGGAGCCGAGCTCGTCCCGTACGCATCGAGGTTGCCCACGAACGACGACGAGTGGGACGGCGACACGATCGACCAGCTCACGCTCTTCCTCGACGACGCGGTCGCGATGCTGCCGCAACTGCGGGAGGCGTACGGCGGTGACCGTCCCGACCTGTTCCTCTACGACATCGCCGGCGCCCCGGCCCGGCTGCTGGGCGAGCAGTGGGGCATCCCCGCCGTGCAGCTCTCCCCCACGTACGTCGCCTGGGACGGCTACGAACAGGAGATGGCCCCCATGATCGACGCCATGCGGGCCGACCCGCGCGGCGCCGGCTACTACACCCGGTTCGCCGCGTGGCTGACCTCGGAGAACTCGTCCACCCGGGACAGCCTCTCCTTCCAGGGCCGTCCCGCCCGGGCCCTCGTGCTCATCCCCCGGGCCCTGCAGCCGAACGCCGACCGGGTCGATCCGGCCGTCTTCGACTTCGTCGGCCCCGTCTTCGGCGATCGCAGCGAACAGGGCACGTGGCAGCGCCCGGCCGGCGCCGAGAAGGTGCTGCTGGTGTCGCTGGGTTCGGCGTTCACCAACCACGCCGGTTTCTACCGTCGGTGCGTCGAGGCGTTCGGCTCGCTCCCCGGCTGGCACACCGTGCTGCAGATCGGCGACCGCGTCGAGGAGGCCGAGCTGGGCGAGGTGCCCGACTCGGTCGAGGTGCACCCGTGGGTGCCGCAGCTGGCGGTGCTGGAACAGTCCGACGCGTTCCTGACCCACGCCGGCATGGGCGGCAGCAGCGAGGGCCTGTACTGCGGCCTCCCGATGATCACCGCCCCGCAGGCGGCCGACCAGTTCCAGAACGCCGACCAGCTGACCGCCCTCGGCGTAGGCCACCGGATCGACCTCGAGACGGTGACCGCCGCCGAGCTGCGCGACCACCTGCTGACGCTGACCTCCGACCCGGCCGTGGCCGCCCGCTGCGCCGAGCTCCGGCAGCAGGTCCGCACCGAGGGTGGCGCCGCCCGCGCGGCCGACCTGATCGAGAAGATGCTCTGACCCGCCGGCGAGGACACGAAAGCGGGCGGCGAAGGCCCGCGACCGGGCGGCGAGGTTGCCCTCGCCGCCCGGTTCCCCCGTCCCCGCCCCCGGGGTGCCGGGTCTCAGGTGGAAGGTTCGCTGCCCTGGCAGTGACGCCAGAGCCAGCGGCCCTCCACCTGCTCCACCAGGCCCGACACCCGGTAGGGGAAGTTCTCCTCGGCGCCGCCGTCGGGGCGGGCGGAACCGAGAGCTTCGGCGAAGACGTACGCCCGGTCGCCGTGCTCGTGGACCGTGACGTAGCGGGTCTGCCACGCGTACGCCTCGGGGCGCAGGAAGACCTCGCCGAGCAGGGCGGTCAGGGCGGCGCGGCCGGTGGCCGACTCGGTGAGTTCCGAGCCGGTGTAGCCGATGTCGTCGCCGGGGGCGAAACAGGCCAGCGCCGCGTTCAGGTCGCGCGCCGCGAAGGCCTCGCTCAGGTCCCGTACGGCCTGGGCCGGTCCAGTCGTCATACCGGCACCGCCTCTCGTTCGTCAGCCGGAGCAGCCGAAGCAGCCGGAGCAACCGGAGCAGCCGGAGAAGTCGGAGCAGCCGCGGCGACGGGGTGCTCGATGTAGACCAGGTGCCGCGGCTCATAAGGGGCCGGCGCCGCATCCGGCTCGTCGGACGACATGTGCCGCGGCTCGTACATCGCGTTCTCCTCCAGACGGCGCATGCCGGGCAGGAACAGGAACCCGATCGTCACCACCGCGCCCAGCAGGCCGGCCCCGATCAGGGTCGGCCGCACGCCGATCCAGTGGGCGACCGGCGCCGCCAGGGCGTACGACAGCGGCAGCAGCGCCGTCGAGACGAACCAGTCGACGCTGGACACCCGGCCCAGCATGTGTTCGGGGACGAACCGCTGCTTGGTCGTCGCCCACGCCACCGTCCCGGCCGCTTCCAGACCGTTGACCAGCACGCAGGCCGCGGCGAGCTGCCACGTCGCCGACGCCGCGCCATAGCCGGCCACCGCCAGGGTGGCGACGGCCCAGACCGCGTACGTGTAGGACATGAACCGGCGGGGGATGCCGATCCAGCCGACCGTGACGGCGGCCGCGATCGCGCCGATGCCGCCCGAGGTGAGGATCAGGCTCAACGCCGACGCGCTCAGGCCGAGCTCGTGCTTGACCACGTACGGAAGAAGCACTTCGGTCGGCCCGACGAACAGCAGATAGGTGAAGGTGGCCGACAGGAACGTGCCCCACAGCCACACCTGGCTGCGCACGAACCGGATGCCCGAGCGCATCTCCTGCCAGATCGACTCGGCCGGCTCGTCGTCGTCGCCGTCGGCGCCCAGGGGAAGCTGCCGCATCAGCAGCAGACAGCCGACCGAGAGCGCGAACGTCAGCGCGTCCACCGCGAACGCCCAGCCGGAGCCGCCGATCGCGATGACCACGCCGGCCAGCATCGGGCCGAAGATCTGCGCCCCGGCCGGCCGGACGAACTGGTCGAGCGAGTTGGCCGCGACAAGGTCCCCGGCCGGCACCAGCTTGGGAACCGTCGCGTCGAACGCCGGCCCGAAGAAACCGGCCGCGGCGCCGTAGACGGCGGTCAGTGCCAGGATCTGCCACAGCGACGTCAGCTGCCCGGTCAGGCTCAGCATGGCCAGGACGGCCATCACCGCGAGCCGGATCAGGTCGCTGAACAGCATGACCTTGCGCGGGTCGAGCCGGTCGCTGATGACGCCGCCGAACAGCAACGTCGCCACCTGCGGCAGGGAGAGGGCGACGCCCACCGCGGACATGGCGGCGGGCGTCCCGAACAGGTCGTAGACCTGCCACGCCAGGGCGACGAGGAGGACCCCGTCGCCCACGAGCGAGGCGCTCATCCCGGTCCACAGGAGCCGGAACTGGCGATGCCGGAGCGGCGCCAGTGGACCGCGGAAGATCACTGCTCGACGCGGCGCAGCTTGCCGGCTGCGTGGAGCTCGGTGATCACGGCGTTCAGCTCGTCGAGCTCGGCGTCGCTGTTGGCCGCGGTGACCTGGGCCCGGAAGCCGACCTGGTCGCGGGGCACCAGCGGGTAGGCGGCGAGCGTCACGTAGATGCCGCGGTCCCAGAGCAGCTTGCCGACGGCGTCGATGTCCTCGCCCTCGGCCAGCGGCAGCTCGATCACCGGCGTGGTGCCGGTGTTCGGGGTGAACACGCCCAGGCCGCGGACGTGGTCGAGCACCTTCATGGTCTTGCGGTAGAGGTCGGCCCGGATGTCGTCGCCGCGCTTCTCGTTGAGGTCGAGGCCGGCCATGACGGTCGCGAGCGACGCGGTGGGGGCCGGGCCCGAGTACAGGTACGGCGGCGCCGAGACCTTGAGGTGGTTCTTGAGCCAGGTCGGCAGGGCCAGGAAGGCCAGCAGCGACGAGTACGACTTGGAGAAGCCGCCGACGAGCACGACGTTGTCGTACGTCTCGCCTGAGTACTTGACGATCGCGTTGCCCTTGAGGCCGTACGGGCTCTTCTCGTTGGCCGCCCGCTCACCGATGACGCCGAAACCGTGGGCGTCGTCGACGTAGAGCAGCGCGCCGTACTCGCGGGCCACGGCGGCGAACGCCTTCAGGTCGGGGGCGTTGCCGGTCATGCTGTTGACGCCGTCCATCGCCACGATCTTCGAGACGCCGGCCGGGGCCGCCTTCAGCAGCTCGCGCAGGTGCTCGTGGTCGTTGGCGCGGAACCGCTGCACGGTGGCGCCGAGCCCCCGGGCGTACATGGAACCGTCGTAGATCGTCTTGTGGGCCTGCGAGTCGAGGAAGACCATGCCCTTGCCGGCCAGGATCGGCAGCACCGACATGTGGATGTGGGTGATGGTCGGGAAGACCAGCGTGTCGGGGGCGTCGAGCAGCGCGGTCAGCTTCTCCTCGATCTGCGGGTAGATGGCCGGGTTGCCGAGCAGACGGGACCAGCTCGGGTGGGTGCCCCAGCGGGCGACCTCGGGGGCGATCGCGTCCATGATCTCGGGCTCCAGGTCGAAGCCGAGGTAGTTGCAGGAGGCGAAGTCGGCCAGCCAGTGGTCGCCCACGCGGATGCGACGGCCCTTGACCTCCTCGATCGTGGCGTCGTACATCGGGTTGCCGCTGCGCAGGCGCTCCAGGTCGGCCCAGCGTCCGTCGCGCTTGACGAACTCGAGACCGTCACCAGGGGTGGGAGCGTGGTTCATGCATGGTTCCTTTCAGAGGGAGAGCGCGGAGTGGCGGGAGTGCAGGTATTCCTGGAACTCGTCGGAGGTGATCGGCTTGCTGAACAGGTAGCCCTGTCCGTAGGAGCAGCCCATGGCTTTGAGGGCGGCCCGGTGCCCGTCGAGCTCGATGCCTTCGGCCACGACGGCCAGGTCGAGCGTGCGGGCCAGGTTGACGATGGTCTCGACGAGCGCCATCTGCTGCCGGCTGTCGAGGATGTCGTCGATGAACGACTTGTCGATCTTCAGGACGTCCACCGGCATCTGGCTCAGGTAGCTGAGCGACGAGTAGCCGGTGCCGAAGTCGTCGATGGCGATCCGGACGCCCATGGCGCGTAGCTCGCCCAGGTCACGCCAGACCTGGTCGGCGTCGTGCAGCACCAGGCTCTCGGTGACCTCCAGCAGCAGCCACTCCGGGCGGGTGCCGGTCTCGGCGATGACCGTACGGACCTCGTCGACGAACCCGGGCGTGCGGAACTGCCGCGCCGAGACGTTGACGCTGACGTAGCGCATGTGGCTGCCGGCCTCGGTCTGCCGCCACTCGGCGAAGGTGCGCAGCGCCTCGCGCAGCACCCAGCCGCCGATCGCGACGACCGAGCCGTTCTCCTCGGAGAGCTCGATGAACTCGTTGGGTCCGAGCAGGCCGCGCGCCGGGTGCTGCCAGCGCACCAGGGCCTCCAGGCCGGCCACCTCGCCGGTCGGCAGGTCGACGATGGGCTGGAACCGCAGCCGCATCTGGTCGCCGGCCACCGCCTCGTTGAGCGCGGAGCGCATCTCGAGCCGGCGCAGCATCGCCTCGTGCATCGTGTCCTGGTACCGCTGCCAGGTGTTCTTGCCTTCGGTCTTGGCGCCGTACATGGCCACGTCGGCGCGGCGCAGCAGCTCGCTGATCCCGGCCGCCTCGGCGCTGGTGGCCAGGCCGACGCTGGCGGCGCCGTTGACCAGGTGGCTGGCGCCGGTGGCGTCGGTGACCTCGATCGGCCGGCTGAGCACGGCCACGATCAGCTCCGCCACCCGCTCGGCCTCGCCGTCGCCGCTGACGTGGTCGATCAGCACGGCGAACTCGTCCCCACCGGTGCGGGCGACGGTGTTCAGCGGGCCGACGGCCTCGGTGATGCGGTGGCCGACGGTGGTCAGCAGCTGGTCGCCGGCGGCGTGGCCGAGGGAGTCGTTCACCTCTTTGAAGTCGTCGAGGTCGACGAAGAGGACGGCTACCTCGTGCCGGCGCTCGGCGGCGTAGGTCGCCGCGTGCTCGAGCCGGTTCTGGAACAGGGCCCGGTTGGCCAGACCGGTCAGCGCGTCGTGGAACGCCTGGTGGGCCAGGTCGTTCTCGAGACGGCGCCGCTCGGTGACGTCGCGGACGGTGACCACGATGCCGTCGACCGCCGGGTCGTCGCGCAGGTCGCGGCAGGTGACCTCGACCTGCAGGAGCAGGTCCTCACCCGAGATCGCGGTCAGGTCGACGCCGTCGCGGGGGCCGCGGCCGTCGCGCACCTGGTCGAGCAGGTGCTGCAGCTCGGTGTGGTCGGTGCCGGCGATCAGGCCGGACAGCGGCAGGCCGAGCAGGTCGGTGCGCCCGAAGACGGGCAGCGCGGACGGGCTGGCGTACCGGATCGTCTCGTCGTCGCCGATGATCAGGATGACGTCGGAGGCGCTCTGGATCAGCGCGCGGAAGTAGTCCTCGCTGCTGCGCCGGTTGACCTCGTCGGTGAGGTTGATGCGCTCGACGGCCATGGTGCCCTGGGCCATCAGCGCCTCGAAGGAGGGCTCGATCGACGTCAGGACCTCGTCCGGTCCGGCCAGGAAGACCTGGTGCCGGCGGGACGGGCCGTCGGCGGTGCGGCCGGCGGCGATCGACTCGGCGCGCAGCGCCCACTCGTAGTCGCCCAGCTCGGCCCGGACCGCGGCCGGCAGGTCGGCCACCCAGACCAGACCGGTCGACATCACACCGGTCGGGGTGCCCGGGTCGCCGTCGACGCCACGCATGAAGAAGCGGTAGTCGTCGGAGGGCATGATCTCGGCGACGGCCTGCCGCAGGGCGCTGCCGGCCTGCACGACGCTGCTGGCGGCGACCAGGTCGGCGCCGGTCAGGCGCAGGGTGCGCTCCCGGGCCGCGGTCTCGCGCTGCGTCTGCATGAGGCCGGCCACGCGGGCCATCACGAGCAGGAACATCACGCCCGACGCGGTCGCTATCATCGGCGCGTCCTTGACCTCGCCGCCCAGGTCCTCGATGTAGAGGACGGCCGGGGCGATGAGCGCGGCGATCGACATCAGGGCCAGGCGGCGGCCGCCGGCGATGCTCTGCGGCACCCGCTCGCGCAGGGTCAGCTCGCGCATCGACGGGTGCAGGGCCGACATCGCGATGGCGGTGTAGAACAGCACCCAACCGGCGTCGACCGGACCGCCCACGTGCCAGGTGCCGGCGAGCTGCCGCAGGCCGTAGATCACGTCGGTGATCAGCAGGCTGGAGACGCCGACGACCAGCACGGTCAGCGCGACCGGTTTGCGGCCGCCCGCGGTCAGCAGCCGGGCGAACATGGCCAGGGCCAGCACGTCACCCAGGGGGTAACCGACCGAGACCATCTTCTCCATGAACGTCAGGTCGGTGTCGTGCACGTACGGGGAGATCAGGAAGACCCAGGAGAGCAGGCCCAGACCGGCCGTGGGCACCAGGGCGTCGAGCAGGGCGGCGCGGTTGTCGGTGCCGGAACGGGACCGGATGAAGATCAGCAGCGCGCCCGCGAGCATCGGGTAGACGATCAGGTAGAACAGGTCCGCCATCGACGGGAACGGGTTCGCGATGCCCAGGAAGTCGGTCAGGATGTTGTAGGTCGTGTCGCCGAGCGTGAAGCTGGCGACGACGGCCGACAGCAGCACCCAGGGCAGCCGCCGCGAGGGCTGGTGCACCCGGATGCCGACCAGCACCATGCCGGCCGCCGAGAGACCGATCGTCGCCCACGTGTACATGGCGTACTGCGGCAGCGCATAGAAGACGCCGGTGAGGGCGACGATCCAGGCGCCGAAGACCGCCTGCATCCGCTTGGCCGACATCCTTGGCTCCGATCAGTGGGGGTTGGTCCTGCTGAGCCCCACTGATCGGCACCCGGTCACGCTGCTTGAGGACAGCGAATCAGCTCATGCGCTGAATCGCGTTGCGGAATCGGTGCAGATCCCGGCGGCGGCGCTCCAGCGTCGTCGCGATCATCACCAGCAGCAGGCCGGCGGCGGCGAGCGGGATCCACCGCGGGATGAGGTCCCAGAACTGGGCCAGCTCGTGCAGGGCCAGCGCGACGAGCGCTCCCCCGCCGATCAGCACGGGCGCCCGCAGCCGCAGCGCCGCCCCGGCCAGCACGACCGCCACCCCGGCCACACCGAGCAGCAGGCGCCGCAGGTGCTGACCGTCGTCGGCGAACACCGAGGCCAGGCTGGGCAGCAGCGCGGCCACCAGGGCCGGCCCGTAGGCGACCCAGCTCGACTGGTTCCGTCCGAACAGCAGGCCCGCCAGCAGGGCGACGGCGGCGGCCGGGACCGTGTACGCCTCCAGCGTCGTCACACCGTTGCCGGCCAGCACCAGCAGGCCCGCCACGACCTCGGCCGTCACGGCGGCGAACAGGTGGCCCCGGCGCCGCGCCCGTGTCGCCAGCACCAGCCCCCACAGCCCGAACACGATCGCGGCCCGCTCCGGGCTCGCGCCGGCCCCGCTCGCGGCCAGCAGCAACGCCAGGGCCGCCCCGGTGTGCGCGGCGATCTCGGCCACGGTCCGCCGCACGAAGAAGACCGCGGCCGAGACGGCCAGGACGGCGAACATCTGCGGGAGGTTCTCGCCGGTCAGGGCGGACGAACCGGACCAGGCGGCGAACGGGACCGCGAGCAGTCCGGCCAGCAGGCTCGCCGTCCGCAGGTCGTCGCGGGCCAGGGCCGCGGTGGCGCAGCCGAGCACGGCGATCGCGGCGAAGACGGCCGCGGCCACCTCGGGACGGGCCAGGCCGGTCGCGACCGCGTGCACGGACAGGACGACGGCGACGACGAGCGGCGTGATCATCGCGGCCCGCACCGCGCGCAGCGCGACGGCCAGGGCGGCGGCCACCACCACGAGGTCGAGGATCGGGGCGCACCACCACGGCAGGTGCAGGCCGGAGAGCGCGATCAGGGCGAGCGTGCCGAGCCCGGCCGAGACCCGCCAGGAGGCGGGAAGCAGGACGACCGCGGCCGCGCCGAGGGCGGCCAGCGCGATCGGGAGGACCACTCCGGCCCGGGAGACGTCCTCGCTGAAGTGGGCGGACAGCACCGTGTTGAACGCCTCGACGACCGTCCAGCCGAAGGCGAACGCGGCCGGAGCGGCGATCGCGGCCGCGGCACCGATCCGGGCGCCCAGCCCGGCCCACGGGACGACCACGACCACCGCGGAGATCACCAGAACGACCGCGGCGATCTCGGCCAGCGCGTACTTGCCGCCGGGGGTCAGCATCACGGTCACCCGGCCCGCGGCAAGGGCCAGCGCCACCACCAGCACACCGCTCGCCATCTCGCGGGCGAGCCGGTCGGCCGCCACCAGAGCACCGGCCAGCACCACAAGCGCGGCGACCACCAGGGCGGCGGCGCCGCCAACGGCCCGGCCGACCTCGGATGTGTCGAACATGGCGATCAGGGCCAGCACGCCTGCGGCGAAAGCGGCCAGGCTGCCCGTGATGCCGGCGCTCTTCATCCCCCGGGCGAACACGGCGACGTTCAGGCCCGCCACCGCGGCGAAGGCGAAGCCCCAGACCACCGGGCCGGGCTCGGCCACCGCGACCAGCAGCGGGATCACCGGCTGGGCCACCAGCAGGGCGGCGAAGCGCGGGCCGGTCAGGCCGGTGACGTGTTCGTACCCCACGGCGACGGCGGCCGTGACAGCGCAGACCGCACCCGCATAACCCCAGGCGGAACCGTCGGCGACACCGAACAGGTTGACGTACCAGGCCGCGTACCCGTCGAGGAGCAGGAGCAGCAGGCCGATGGCGGCGAAGGTCTCGGCCGTGGCCGTGAGGCGGCGGCGCAGCGCCAGGAACGGCACCCCGAGCGCGGCGCCGGTAAGCCCGGCCAGCACGAGGGCACGCCCGCCGACGCCGAACTGGTCCCAGGCCACGGCCGTGAACACGATCGCCGCGACGGCCAGCAGAATGCCACCGAGCAGGAACAGCGAGGTCTGCACCGTTTTGGTCGAGGTCTCCTTGACCGGCACCGGCGGAGCCAGCCTCGCCCGGACCCGCGACACCGCGAGATGCCGCCGGGTGAGCACCTGCCCGAGCGTCGCCTCCAGTCCCGCGACCGCCTGACGGGCCCCGGCCAGCTGCCGGTTCAGGTCGGCGATCTCGGCGTCGGCCCGGACGACCTCGATCGCGTCCGGGTCCGGATCACGCCCGCAGGAGGGGCAGCCGCTCTCCGGCGAGGCCGGGGTCCCGCAGTGCGGGCAGGGGTAGGTCATGGCACAGATCCTTGTCGCCCCGTGCCCGGAAGGGGTGAGCACGCGTACTCAACGGGGCTGAGTCTCTTGACGAGAGTCGTCATACTGCTCGGCAATGATCGAGACCAAGGGACTGACCAAGAGGTTCGGGCGGGTCGACGCCGTACGGGACGTCACCTTCACCGCCGCTCCCGGGCGCGTCACCGGATTCCTCGGACTGAACGGCTCGGGCAAGACCACCACGCTGCGGATGCTGCTCGGGCTCACCCGCCCCACGGCCGGCCAGGCTCTGGTCGACGGGCAGCGCTATCAGGACCTCAAGCAGCCCCTGCGGCAGGTCGGTTCCGTGCTGGAGCAGGGCCTGATGCACCCCGGGCAGACCGGCCGCGGTCACCTGCACACCCAGGCGCTGCTGTGCGGGGCGGGAAAACAGAGAACCGAGCAATTGCTTTCGTACGTCGGTCTGGCCGACGCCGCCACGCAACGGACCGGGGACTACTCGCTCGGCATGCGGCAGCGGCTCGCGGTGGCCACCGCGCTGCTCGGCGAGCCGCGGATCCTGGTGCTCGACGAGCCGGCCAACGGCCTCGACCCGTCCGGCATGGCCTGGCTGCGCGGTCTGCTGCGTGACCACGCCGAGGCCGGCGGCACGGTGCTGATCTCCAGCCACCTGCTGGCCGAGCTCGAACTGCTGATCGACGAGGTGGTCATCATCGCCGACGGCCAGGTCCGGTTCTCGGGCCCGCTCGAGATCGAGACCCGCCTGCGCATTCGCGGCCGCGAGCCGAACGTGCTGTGGCAGGCCTTCGAACGCGCCGGCGCCCAGGTGACGACCGACGGGCACGCCCTGCTCGTGACCGGCCTCGACCCCGAGGACGCGGGCGAGATCGCGTTCGGCGTGCAGGTTCCCGTCTACGAGCTCACGGCCGAGACGCCGAGCCTGGAGAAGCTCTTCCTCGACCTGGCGGGCGCCGCATGATCCCCGTCCTGCGCAGCGAACTGCACCGCACCCTGACCGTCCCGTCGAGCTGGATCTCGATCGGCGCCGCGGTCGTCCTGGGCATGTCGTTCGCGCTGTTCAGCGTCGACTTCTGGTCGCTGTTCGCGGCCCTGGGCGTCTTCGGCATCGCGGTCGTCACGACCACGCAGCACTACCAGCACCACACCGCGATGCTGCTCTTCCTGGGCCAGCCGAAACGCTGGGTGGCGTTCCTGGCCCAATGCGTGGCCGCCATCCTGATCGGCCTGGTGGTCGCCGCCGTCAGCGGCATCACCACCATCCTGTCCGGCGACTTCGTCCAGTTCGCCGGCACGATGGCGGCCGTGCCGCTGCTGGCGATCTTCGGCGTGGCCAGCGCCACCGTCGTACGCCGCCCGGTCCCCTTGTTCATCGGCTACGGCACGTGGTTCGTCTTCCTCGAGGGCCTGTGGTTCCGCTTCGAGGAGCCGCTGCCGTTCACCACTTTCATGAGCGCCGCCGGCGGCAAGAACCCCGTGGGCCTGTTGTTCTTCGCCGGCTACACCGCCGCCGCCCTGGCCGTGGCCCTGTGGACCATCCGCCGCGACCTGACCGACTGACGCGGTCCGGAGCTGGTCAGTGGGTGGGGGCCAGCGCGCGGCAGGGGCTCGGGCGGGCCGGCTGAGGCTTGGGGGCCGGGGCCGGCTCGGGCCCGCAGACCGGGCACTCGCGGGTGATGCCGCACCGGCCACAGAACTGGTTGGTCTTCTTGAAGCACACGAAACCGGTCAGGAAGCCCAGCAGCAGGGCTGCTCCGACGGCGATACCGAGAATCATGAGACTCTCCCTCCGCGCTTTTCTCTCACACGGGCTTCGGAGCCGGATGGTTCATAGACTTCCGCTATGGACTTCGGTGTCGGTTACTTTCCCACCCACGACGGGCTGCGGCCGGGCGAGATCGCGCGCAAGGTCGAGGAGCGTGGGCACTCGGCGTTGTTCTTCGCGGAGCACACCCACATCCCGGCCAGCCGTGACACGCCCTGGCCGGGCGGGCCTCAGCTGCCACAGAAGTACTGGCACACGTACGACCTGTTCGTGGCCCTGACCGCGGCGGCCGCGGCGACCAGCCGGCTCCGGATCGGCAGCGGCGTCTGCCTGGTCACCGAGCGGGACCCGATCGTGACCGCCAAGGAGGTGGCCAGCGTCGACCATCTCAGCGGCGGGCGGCTCGAGTTCGGGGTCGGGCTGGGCTGGAACCGCGAGGAGATGCAAAATCACGGCACCGATCCCCGCGTACGGGTTCCGATCATGACCGAACGCATCCGGGCCATGCGCGAGATCTGGACCCACGACGAGGCCACCTTCCACGGCAGGTACGTGAACTTCGACCGCATCTGGTCGTGGCCCAAGCCGGCCCAGCGCCCCGGCCCGCCGGTGCTGATCGGCGGCGGCGGCCCGACCGTGCTCGACCGGGTGCTCGACCACGGCGACGGCTGGTTCCCGCAGTGGCGCGACGAGAACGTGTTCGAGCGGATCACCGAGCTGCGCGCCCGCGCCGACCGCTACCTGCAGGTGCAGATGCTCAGCGTCCCGCCCGACCCCAAGGCGCTCGAAGCCTGCGAGCAGGCCGGCGTCGACCGGGTGTCGGTGTGGCTGCCGTCGGGGCCGTGGAGCACGGTCGAGCCGGCCCTGGAGAAGTGGGAGGCGGCCATCGGCGAGCTGACCGGCCGGTGACACCCGCCGAACGGTTCGCCTCGGTCCCCGTGGCCCGGCTGGCAACGGTCGGGCCGGACGGGGCTCCGCATCTCGTACCGATCGTGTTCGCGCTGGTCGGCGAGCGGATCGTGTCCGCCGTGGACGGCAAGCCGAAACGCTCGCGGGCCCTGCGACGGCTGGCCAACATCGCGGCCGAACCCCGGGTGACCGTGCTCGCCGACCATTACGAGCCGGACTGGTCACGGCTGTGGTGGGTGCGCGCCGACGGGGTGGCGCGCGTGCTGGATACGTACGGGAAAGGCTTGGAAGCCCTGCAGACGCGCTATCCGCAGTATCGGGAGGCGCCACCGGCCGGGCCGTTCGTCGAGATCACCGTCGAGCGCTGGTCGGAATGGGTCAGCCACGAGTGACGGCGCGCAGCTTGCCGGGGTTGGCGACGTTGTAGATCTCGCGGATCAGGCCGTCCGGGCCGAGGTCGAACGTCAGGGTGGCGATCACGCGGCCGGCCCCCGAGAAGACCACGCCGGCGGTGCCGTTGATCTCGACCACCTCGGCCCGCATGTCGGCCGGATCGACGCCCTCGTACGGGATCCTGGCCACCCCGGCCATCCACGCCGCCACCCGGTCAGCGCCCGAGACCGGCTTGCGCGCCTGACGGACCTTGCCCCCGCCGTCGGTCCACAGGGTGACGTCCGGCGCCAGCAGGGCCATCAGCCCGTTGATGTCGCCGCCGGCCGCCGCGGCCAGGAAACGGTCGGTGACGTCGCGCTGGTGCCGGCGGTCGGCGCTGAACCGGGGCCGCCGGGCGCGCACGTGTTCCCGGGCCCGGTGGGCGGCCTGGCGTACTTGCCGTCCAGCCGGCGGGTGATCGAGACGGCCGCGTGCACGCCGGTCGGCATCCCGCCCTGGCAGGTGCCGTGCATGACGCCGTACCCCAGCCGGACCGCGGCCGCATCCCCCACCGCGTACACGTGGGGGTGGTTGACCGATCGCGGACCGGGATCGGTGACGATCCGTCCGCGGTCGTCGACTTCGAGCCCCGCCGCGGCGGCCAGGGGTGAGACGCGGGTGCCGGCCGTCCAGACCACCACGTCGGCGGTGCCCGGCAGCACCTTGCGGATCTCGGTGCCGGTCTCCACCCGTACGCGCAAGCGGGTCAACGCGGCCTGTAGGTAGGCGCGGGCCTTGGGCGTAAGGGTCGCCCCCGGCTCGTCCCGCCCCACGAGGCGCACCGTCAGGGCGGGGTGGCGCTCGGCGATCTCCGCGGCCGTCTCGACCCCGGTCAGTCCCGTGCCGCAGACCATGACGTCGCCGTGGTCGAGGTGTTCGAGGCGGTCGGCCAGCGCCCGGGCGTCGGTCAGGCTGTCGAGGGTGTACGCGTTCTCGGCCGCCCCCGGCACTTCGGAGGTGTCGGCGGTACTCCCCAGAGCCCAGACCAGCGTGTCGAAATGTGAGTCATGCCCGCGGGACGGGATCCGCGTGTGTGGCTGTGACGCTCAGTGGCCCACGTCACAGATCAACACAGCTCAGCGGCCCGCCCTCCACGGGGGCCTCCTCCACCGACCATTATCGTCGGCTCGACCGATCTTCACGGCCCCCGGCCGCCCAGCCTGTGGACGACCGCGAATTGTGGACAACCGGCGATCAACGCGGAGATGTGCTGGGCGGACAAGGCGAACGCCCGGCCCCTTCCGGGAAGCCGGGCGTTCGCGAGAAGGAGGAACTAGGCTGCGGCGTTCATGACCAGAGCACCGAGGACAACGCCGAGGATGCCTCCGGCAGCGCCGGCCGCGGCGGCGTACCACCCGAGCGGACGATCGCCGAGGAAGCCGCCGACCAGGCCCAGCACAACCGCGGCCAGGCCGAAGACCACCGGGATGAACAGCACTGCCACTGCGGCGAACACGAAGGCGAGAATCGTGCAGACGCGGGCGCCGGTGATGGAGCCGCTGCGGCGGGTCGTCACCTGAGTCATCGAGATTGTCCTTTCCCCGTCGTGAGTATGTCGTGGGTCTGTCGCTGTCCTTTGTGTACCCACGACCTCCGGAGGACTAACCCGCTGCGCGGTACGCCTTTCCGGCCTCGGTCGGGGTGGTGGCGTCGCGGTAGAGGCCGTAGTCGACCGAGTCGCCGACCGCGGGCAGGGAGAACCAGGCGTAACGCTCGACGTAGGGGGCCGCCTCCAGCTGGCGGGTCGACTCGGTGATGAACGACGTGATCTGCGCCGTGTTCGGGTAGCGCGGGGTGCCGGTGAAGTTCATCAGGCCGTACTCGGTGACCCAGATCGGCAGGTTGTAGCGGTCGTGCACCGCCTTGACGTAGCCCATGAACTGGCCCGCGGCGGCCGCGCTGAAGTCGGAGCCGTACCAGTGCAGCGGGATGAAGTCGACGCGCAGGCCGCGGGCCTTGGCGCCGGTCATGAAACGGTCGAGCCAGCCGCCGGGGGTGTTGCCGCCGAACGCCACCGCCGGAGCGCCCAGGCGCATGCCGGTGGCCTGCAGCTGGGGCCACAGGTCGAGGGCCTGCTCGACGGTCATCTCGGCCTGGCCGGCCAGGTCGGGCTCGTTGAAGCCGAGCAGGGTGCTGCCCTCGGTCTTCACCTTGGCCAGGTTGGCCGCGGTCACCACGTTCTCGTCCCAGATCATCGGTACGAACTCGGCGTCGGCCGGCATCGCGTCGTTGTTGGTGCCCCAGTTGTAGTACCAGTTGGCGCCGACGTCCTTCATGGCCCCCGACAGCCCGGTGAACTGCCAGGTACTGACACCCTTTTTGTCCGTTTCAAACACCGGGGGAGGCGCCGACGACGAAACCGTCCACTGCTGGTTCGTCCCGCCGTGGCAGGTCCAGATCTGCAGCCGTACGCCGTCCGAGTCCAGGCATTTGCCCGAGCCGCTGTTGATCAGGCGGCCGCCCGAGACCGTCCACTGCTGCGCACCCGTGCCGTTGCAGTCGTAGATCTGCACGCGCGCGCCGTCGGCCCGTGACGCCGCCGCCACGTCGAGGCACTTGCCGAGGGCCTTCACCGCACGGCCGTCGACCGTCCACTGCTGAGCGGCCGTGCCGTTGCAGTCCCACAGCTGCACGGCGGTGCCGTTGGCCGAGTTGGCGCCGGCCACGTCGACGCACTTTCCGCCGGCGCCGGTGATCGGCCCGGCCGCGGCCGCCGAGGCCATGGTGACACCGAGGACGCCGAGCCCACCGACGACCACACCGGAGACGAGTACCGCGAGCGTTTTCCGAGACATGCCGGCGACGCTAACGCCGTACGGGACCCGGTCTGAAGCTCCTTAAAGCCCCGCTAACCAAAGACGAGCACTACGGGCAGACCTGACGGAAAAGCGTTATGGCCGGCGCAGCGTCAGGATCAGGTCGACCACCAGCGCGGTCCACCCGGTCTGATGCCACGCCCCGAGACCCGCGCCGTTGTCGCCGTGGAAGTACTCCGGGAAGACGATCAGGTCTTTCCAGTCGGGATGGGTCTGCAGGGTGTGGTTGGCGCCGTAGATGGGTCGCCGGCCGTCGGCGTCGGGCAGGAACAGCGAGATCAGCCGCCGGGAGATGTCGTCGGCCACCTCGGCCAGCGGCACCTTCTTCTGCGACCCGGTCGGATACTCCGCCTTCATGTCGTCGCCGAAGAAATCCGCGTACTCGCGCAACGCCTCGAGCAGCAGATAGTTGACCGGCATCCAGACCGGGCCCCGCCAGTTCGAGTTGCCGCCGAAGAGCCCGCTGGTCGACTCGGCCGGCTCGTAGCCGACGGTGAAGTCCGAGCCGCCGAGCGAAACGGTGAACGGCTTCTCCAGGTGACTACGGGACAAGGTCCGGATCCCGTACGAGGAAAGGAACTCCTCCGGGTCGAGCATGCGCGCCAGAACCCGCAGCAGCTGGTCCTGGCCGACCATGGTGAGCAGCCGCTGCTGGCGTCCCTCGGGCGAGATGCGGCGCGCGCTGATGATGTCGGCGTACTCGCCCTGCGACGCCTGCAGCCACCGCAGACGGGCGTTCAGCTCGGGCAGCCGGTTGAGCGTGCCGGCCGACAGCCGGGTGGTGGCCGCCAGCGGCAGCAGCCCGACGATCGAGCGCACCTTGAGCGGCAGCTTGTGACCGTCGGGCAGGCGCAGCTGGTCGTAGAAGAAACAGTCCTCGTCGTCCCACAGACCCTGCCGGTACGCGGCCTCGGCGATGTACGCGAAGTGCTCGAAGAACTTGGTCGCCATGTCCTCGTACGTACGGTCGTGCAGCGCCAGCCGGATCGCCATGTCGAGCAGGTTCAGCGCGTACATGGCCATCCAGCCCGTGCCGTCGGACTGCTCCAGCACCCCGGCCACCGGCAGCGCGGCCGACCGGTCGAACGGGCCCACGTTGTCGAGCCCGAGGAAGCCGCCCTCGAACACGTTGTTGCCGCCCACGTCCTTGCGGTTGACCCACCAGGTGAAGTTGAGCAGCAGCTTGTGCATGATGCGGGCCAGGAAGTCGAAGTCGCGCCCGCCGTCGATCTCGAAGACCCGCAGCGCGGCCCAGGCGTGCACGGGCGGATTCACGTCGGCGAACGACCACTCGTACGCGGGGATCTGGCCGTTGGGGTGCATGTACCACTCACGCAGCAGCAACAGCAGCTGGCTCTTGGCGAACGCCGGGTCGACCCGGGCGATCGAGACCGTGTGGAACGCCAGGTCCCACGCCGCGTACCACGGGTACTCCCACGGGTCGGGCATCGAGACCACGTCGAAGCTGTTCATGTGCCACCAGCCGTTGTTGCGGCCGTAACGCCGCCCGGGTGGCGGGGGCGCCGAGCCGGGGTCGCCGGTGAGCCACTGCTTCACGTCGAAGTGGTAGAACTGCTTGCCCCACATCAGCCCGGCGATGCCCTGCCGGGCCACGGCCGCCTCATCGGGGGAGGCCGCCGCCGGGATGAGGTCGGTGAAGAACTCGTCGGCCTCGGCCCGCCGGTCGCGCATCACCGAGGACCAGTCGTCACCCAGGTCGAGACCGTCGATCGTGTCGTCGTCCTGGGTCAGGCGCAGCCGGATCGTGCGGCTCTTCCCCGGCCCGAGCGTCAGCTCGTAGTGCAGCGAACCCTTGGTGCCCTCGTGGGCCGGGTTCACCGTGGGCGCGCCGGCCACCAGATGGTCGTTGATGCCGTCCTTGGGGAACAGGCTCTTGCCGGGCAGGCCCCACAGCCGCTGCGCGTTGGTCTCGTTGTCGCACAGCAGCGGCGGCGCTTCCTGCTCGCCCTCGAGCACGATGTGGCCCAGGGTGCGGTGCCGGCCGGCCAGCCGTCCGGGGCTGCCCTGGATGCTCGGCACGGGACGGTTGGGCAGGCCCCACGACCACGTGTTGCGGAACCAGAGCGTAGGCAGCACGTGCAGCGTCGCGGCCTCGGGACCGCGGTTCGACACTGTGACGGCGATGCACATGTCGCGGGGGGACGCCTTGGCGTAGTCGACCGTGACGGCCCAGAACCGGTCGTCGTCGAAGACCCCGGTGTCGAGCAGCTCGTACTCGCTCTCCTCACGGGACCGGCGGCCGTTGACGCGCACCAGATCGTCGTACGGGAAAGGCTCCTGGGGATAGTGATAACGCCAGCTCATCCACGAGTGGGTGGGTGTGGAGTCCTGATACCACCAGTACTCCTTGGCGTCCTCGCCGTGGTTGCCGCCGTCGCCGCCGAGCCCGAACATGCGCTCCTTGAGAATCGGGTCACGGCCGTTCCAGAGGGCCAGCCCGAAACAGAACGTCTGCCGTTCGTCGCAGATCCCGGCCATGCCGTCGTCGTTCCAGCGGTAGGCCCGCGAACGCGCGTGGTCGTGGGGAAAATAGTCCCAGGCCGTGCCGTGTTCGCTGTAGTCCTCGCGGACCGTGCCCCACGCGCGTTCGGCCAGGTAGGGCCCCCAGGCCCGCCACGGCTGCTCACCCGAGTCCGCCTGCGCCAGCCGGAAGCGCTCCCCCACGCCGTGCCTCACCCCTAGATAATCCGCTCGACTCTCAGAGTCTCACTGCCCGGTGTTACATGTGTTGACACCGCATGATTCTGCACGACAACGAGAGGTCATCGAATGGCTACGTTCGGCTCCCAGACGTGCGGGCGTCTCGACGAGGGCGCCACCCGGGAGTGGCTGGTGCCGGACGGCCTCGGCGGTTATGCGATGGGCACCGTCAGCGGCCTGCGCACCCGCCGCTACCACGGCTTGCTGGTCGTGGCCGGTGGCACACCCGCGCGGCGGCACCTCGGGCTGGCCTCGCTCGACCCGGTGCTCACACTGCCCTCGGGTGTGTCGGTGCGGCTGGCCACGCACGAATGGGCGGACGGGACGATCGCCCCACGCGGGCACGAACTGCTGGCCGGCTTCGAACTGGTCGACGGTCTGCCCCGCTGGCGGTGGCGGATCGGCGACGTGGTGCTCGAACGCGAGATCGCGACGGTGCACGGGCAGCCGGCGGTCGCGGTGGTCCACCGGTTGCTCAGCGGCGGGCCGGTGGAGTTGTCGCTGGAGGCGCTGTGCACGTGGCGGGACGTGCACGGCGAGCGTACGGCCGGGGGCCCGCCGCCCTCGGTGGAGGCGGTCGACGGCGGGTTCACGGTTGACCGCGCGTACCGGGTGCGGGGGCCGGGGTTCCGCCGGGGCGGTGAGTGGTGGCGCGGGGTGCGGCATCGCGAGGAGGCGGCGCGGGGGCTTACTCCGACCGAGGATCTCTGGTACGCGGGGAGCTTCCACGCTTCGCTCCGTTCGCCGGGTGACACGGTTTCGGTCGACGCGTGGGCGGCCGGCGAGCCTCCGCCCCCGGCGGTTGAGGTCGTCGGGGCGGCGCGGGCGCGCAATCGAAAGTTTTCATCGGCGCTCGCTCTGGCGGCCGATGCCTTTGTCGTACGCACCCCGGCCGGTCCTGATGTGGTGGCGGGCTACCCGTGGTTCGGGGCGTGGGGGCGCGACACGATGCTGAGCTACGAAGGGTTGTTCCTGTCGACCGGGCGCGCTGAGGAGGGGCGGGAGCTTCTTTCCGCGTACGGGGAGACGCTGTCGGAAGGCATGCTGGCGAACACGGCCGACACCGGCGGGGTGGAGTACAACACGGCGGATGGGACGCTGTGGTTTCTGCACGCGGTGGATCGGCATGTGGCGTTGACCGGTGACACGGATCTGGCCGCTTCGTTGCGGCCGGACCTGCTCGAGGTGATCTCCCATCACGTGCGGGGGACGCGTTACGGGATTCGGGTCGATCCGGCTGATGGGCTGCTCTGTCAGGGGTCGCCGGGGCAGGCGCTCACGTGGATGGACGCCCGTGCCGACGGGGTGCCGGTTACGCCGCGCGCTGGTAAGGCCGTTGATATCAACGCGTTGTGGGTGAATGCGCTGGCCACGGTTGGGCACCCGCTGCATGACACCGCCCGGGCCGCCTTCGCGTCACGGTTTCCCGCGCCCTCGGGGTGGCTCTACGACGTGGTGGACCCGGACGATGCCACGCTGCGGCCTAATCAGCTGCTGGCGTGGTCGTTGCCGCATGCGCCGCTGACCCCGGACCCGGAGGTGCTCTCCCGCATCGGGGCGGCGTTGTTGACGCCGTTGGGGTTGCGCAGTCAGGCACCGGGGTCGCCGGGCTATCAGGGAGCACATCGGGGAACGCCGGCTTCGCGGGATACGGCCTATCACACGGGTACGGTTTGGCCGTGGTTGCTGGGCCCGTATGCGACTGCCTGGCACCGGTTGGGTGTGGAGGTGGTGGTGGACATCGACGCCCACCTCAATGAGTACGGGGTGGGCTCGATCTCGGAGACGGCGGAGGGGGACGCCCCGCATGTGGCTACCGGGTGCCCGTTCCAGGCTTGGTCGGTGGCGGAGGTTTTGCGGGCTAGTCGGTTGTGAGCAGACGGGGCGGGGCGTAGTGCTCGGCAGCGCGACCAGAACCTCGCTGCCGTCAACAGCCACCTAACCCAAAACCCTGGGGCTCTGCCCCAGACCCCGGCCATCGCTCGGAGATCGGTGAAAAGCCAGGGCAAAGACGAGGGGCGGGGCGTGGGGTTTGGGTGGTCTCCTCGCGGCGGCGGCCTCAAGCGAATCGTGAGGAAGGGCAGGGCGCAACCAAACCCCGGTTGCGCCCTGCCCTTCCTCACGATGAGCGGGGGCTGCCGTCGCGAGGAGATCACCCAAACCAGGCTGGTTACCGCTGGAAATCGACCACGGGGGCCGGCAGGGTCAGGGTGAACTCGGTTCCGCCCTCGGGTGATGGGCGGGCGGCGAGGGTGCCTTTGTGGGCGTCGATGATGGCCTTGGTTACGGCCAGGCCCAGGCCTGTGCCCTTGATTCCTGCTTTTGTGGCGTTGCTGGCTCGGAAGAAGCGGCTGAACAGGTGGGGGTACTGCTCGGCGGGGATGCCTATGCCGTTGTCGCTGATGGTGATGGCTACCTCGTCGCCGGAGTGGTTGGCGCTCAGGGTTACTGTGCCGCCCTCGGGGGTGTATTTGATGGCGTTCGACAGCAGGTTGTCCAGGGCCTGGCGCAAGCGCTGGGCGTCGGCGTAGACGGCCAGCTCCGGCTTGATCGTGGCGTTCACGGTCAGGTTCTTCGCGGCCGCGCTTGGCTGGTGGCTGTCCACGATTTCGTGGAGCATCGTCTCGGCGAGCATGGGGCTGGGGTCGATGCTGATGTGGCCGGCGTCCAGGCGGGCCAGGTCGAGCAGGTCGTCCACCAGCTCCTGCAGGTGCCGGGTCGTGCGGTCGACGACCGTGGCCTGCTTGCGTTCTGGTCCCTCCAAGGCGGGGCTTTCCAACAGGATTTCCGTGTACGCCTTGATGACGCCCACCGGGTTGCGGAGCTCGTGGATGACTACTGCGGACAGCTCGTCCTTCATGCGGTCGAGCTCGCGCAGCTTCTCCACCTGTTCGCGTTCCTGGTCGAGGAGGCGCTCGCGCTGGTCGGAGAGTTCGTGGCGGTCGGTGACGTCCGTGGAGAGGCCGTCGACGAACAGCTTCTCGCCCTCTTTCCGGGCCGCGGCACGGGTCCAGATCCACCGGACCACACCGTCGAACCCGATGACCCGGCACTCCACCTCGGCGTGCTCGCCGGCGCCGAGCTTGGCCCGGAAGTCGTCCAGGATCCCGGCGTCGTCCGGGTGGACGCGTTCGCCGAGCGTCGTCGGGTCCTCGACCGTGACCTCCCGGCCGAAGACCGCGCGACCGTTGGGGCTGCCGTAGACGAGCCGGGCCTCCTCGCCCGGGACCGCCTCGACGGTCCAGACGTAGTCGTTGACCTGGGCGACGATCCGGTCGAAGTTGCGGCGCGCGTCGGCCAGCATCAGCGACATGTCCTCGGCCCAGCGGCGCTCGACGAAACGGCCCAGGTGGGCGCCGACCGCGTCGAGCATGCCGACCAGGTCCTGGTCGTACGGGAGGTCCTGGTCGCTGTAGAAAGCGAGCACGCCCAGCACGCGGCGGCCCGAGTGCACGGGGACGCCGACGGCCACGCGCATGCCGACCTCGTGCAGCGCGGCGCGGCCCAGGTCCTTCATGTCGGACGGCATCTCGCCGGTGTTCCACCAGACCTCGCCGTTGCGGGCCCACACCAGGCCGGGCAGGCCCTCGCCGCGCTCGAAGGTGAGCGGCCGGTCGTTGCTGAACGTGGACAGGTCGCGGTCGCCGTGTGCGTACGAGCTGTGCCGCACGATGGTCTGCCGGTCGTCGGTGAGCTGCCAGTACTCGCCGACGGTCCAGCCCAGCGCCTTGGTGATGGCGGCGACGGCGTCGATGCTGGCGTCCTTGGCGTTGGTGGCGTCGGAGAGCACCTGGGCGACGGCGTGGCGGGCACGGCGCAGCTCCTCGGCCCGGTGCGCCTCGGTGATGTCGTGGAACGCGATCACGGCGCCCAGTTTGCGGTGGTCGCGGGTCTCGATGGGGCTGCCGTTGGTGATGAAGCGCCGCCACGAGTCCTCGGTCTTGACCAGCATGTGCCGGCCGCGGACGGTCTCGCCCTCGTACGCCTGGTTGAGCGGCAGGTCGGCCATGACCGTACGGCCGTCGGGTTCGAAGACGCGATAGGGGGCGTTCCACTCGTCGATCGGCGTGTCCGGGTTGGCCCCGCGGCCGGTCACCTCGCGCGCGGCCCGGTTGAGGAACGTGAGCTTGCCGTCGGCGTCGCAGGCCACGATGCCGACGTCGACGCTGTCGAGCACGGCCTCGAGGAAGGCGTGCTCGTCGTCGGCCTTCTGCCGCTGCTTCTCCATCTCGGCCGCCGCGATGAGCCGGCCGGTGATGTCGTGGATGAAGGCGTGGCAGACGGTGCCACCGGGCTCGGCGACGACCTGCAAGGTCATCTCGGCCGGGAACTCCCTGCCCGAGCTGGTGAGCGCGGAGATCTGCATGTGCTGCCCGGAGAGGTCGGAGACCCCGGTTTCCCGTACGCGTCGCAGCCCGGCCAGGTGCTGGGCGCGGTGACGCTCCGGGATGATCAGGTCGGCGATGTTGCGGCCGGCCGCCGCGCGGGCGGGGTAGCCGAACATGCGCTCGGCGGCGGCGTTCCAGTCGAGGACGGTGCCGTCGAGGTCGGTGGAGATGTAGGCGTCGTGGGTGCCGTTGACGACGGCCTGCATGCGGGCCGACGAGATCCGCTGCTCGGCGTGCGACAGGCGCAGCGCGACCTCGGACTCGGCGGCCTCGCCCAGGTCACGCAGCAGCGCCAGGTCGTCCTTGGTCCAGACCCGCGGCTCGGAGTCGAGCACGCAGAACGACCCGAGGACGTGACCGTCGGGTGAGCGCAACGGCACACCGGCGTACGCGATGGCCTGGTAGTCGCCGATGGCGGGGCTGTTGTGCAGGCGGGCGTCGACGCGGGCGTCGTCGACCACGAGGGCGGCCCGGTCCTCCACCACGTACTTGCAGTACGAGTGGGACAGGGGTGTCTGCCGGGTCTTCTCGAGTTCGCCCGACAGCCCGTACGCGCTCGCGAAGCGCTGCCGGTCGGCGTCGACGAGCGACACCAGCGCGGTCGGCGCGGCGAGGATGCGGGCGGCGAGCTTGGTCAGCCGGTCGAGCGCCTCGACACGTTCGGCTTCGAGCAGACCTGTGGCCCGCAGCACACGGAGGCGCGCGGGGCTCTGCGGCGACAGACTCGGAGAGGACAGCACGAAGCATGTGATCGGCCCGGCCCCCGCTTACTTGAGCAAAACTCGGCGACGGCCCGACCGGGCGTAAAGATCAGACGAAAGTACTAGCGGCAGAACTTGCCGGTTGATTTGTGGAAAGAGCCGTCGCTATTCACTGCCACTTCGCATCGGCCGGGCTCGACCATTTTTCTGTGAATTCACTGTGAATATGCAAAAGAAAAGAAAAGAGCGAAGGCCGCACCCGGTGCCGGGTGCGGCCTTCGCTCAATCAGAGCCGGTCAGCTCAGCGGTGACCCCGCGGGCCCTGCGGGCCGTGGCCGTGACCCTTCGGGCCCTGCGGCTGGCCCCACGGGCCGTGACCGTGGCCGCGGACCTCCCACTGCGCCTTCAGGGCGATCCAGCCGCGCTTCGGGCCGCGCTGCACCCGGTCGCAGTCGAAGTCGTCCCACTTCTTGCGGAACTCGCCCATCTTGCCGACGCGGTTGCAGTCCCGCGCGGAGCGGTAGTAGCCCACGACCCGCTCCTTGGTCTTGAACTTCGGAGCCTTGGCCTGGACCTGTGTGGCGTGGCCGGTGCCGGCCGGAGCCGCCGGGGCGGCCGACGCCGGGCCGACGCCCATCGTGAGCCCGACACCGACTGCGATGCCGGTCATCGTCAGCATGCGCGTGACCTTGTTCATGACAACGCCTTTCTCTCTGTTCACCGGGCTTTGCCCGATGCAGCAGATATTAGGGATGCCGTCGCATTTACCGGGCCCGAAAACACGCCACGTTAGGGTGAACCATTTCCACCCGCAAAGAATGGATCTTGCAATTAATCGAAATCGTTGAGCCGCCCTTTCTTCCGTCGCGGGCCGGGAACAGGCAGGGCCGGGTGGGTCAGCTGTCGAAACCGACGCCGAACCGGTCGAGCAGCCGGAGCCAGGCGCCGCGCCGGCCCCCGTTCGCGTCGGCCCGCACCATCTGCCGCCGGGTCAGTGCCACCACCGGCCAGCGCACCGGCTCGGGCGGGAACGGCACACCCCGGCGGCGCACCATGGCCAGACCGGTCAGCTCGGTGGGCCGGCCGCCGAGCAGGTCGAGCGCCACCCGGGCCCCGAAACGGGAGGACGCCACGCCGAGGCCGGTGTAGCCCACCGCGTACGCCACCCGGCCGCGATGCGCCGTACCGAAAATCGGGGTGAAACGGCTCGTCGAATCGATCACCCCACCCCACCGGTGCGTGAATCGCAAGCCCGCGAGCTGCGGAAACGTCTCGAAGAAGTGCCGCGCGAGCAGCCGGTGGGTGGCCGCGCGCTGCTCGTACGCCGCCCGCAACCGCCCGCCGAAGTGGTAGATCGCGTCGTATCCGCCCCAGAGGATCCGCCCGTCCGCGGTGGGCCGGTAGTAGTGGAACTGGTTGCCGTTGTCCGTCAGCCCCTGCCGCTCGGCCCACCCGACCGACTCCCACTGGGCGGCACTGAGCGGCTCGGTGACCAGCACGTGGTCATAAACCGGCAGCACGTACGGCCGGACCCGCTTGAGCGGCGACGGGAACGCGTTCGTGGCGATCAGCACCCGCCGCGCCCGAACCCGTGCCACGTTGCGGCCCCCGGAAGCGCGATGCATACCAGCGTCACCGCCGACAGCGTCACGGCCGTCAGCAACGCCACGGCCGCCGGGCTCCACTTCTACCGACACGCACGATTTATCGTTCTTTATCGCTATGATAGGCGAGTTGTCGTGGCGACGGGCACCCAGTGACCCGGCCAGACGCGCCAGGCCGAACGTGAGCGCCGCCGGGTCGACCAACCCTCCCGACTCGTGGATGCGCAGCCCGCCCAGGTAGGTCGGCGAGTGCACGTCGGCCCGGCCCTCCTCGGCCGAGAGCAGCGTGACCCGGTCCCCTGCTTCCGCATAGAGCCGGGCCAGCGCCGCCAGCTCGCCCACGTGGTGCGGTGCGGTCGCCCACGTGGTCTTGCCGACCAGCCGCAGGTCAGCGTCGATGGCGGCGTCCAGCAGGGTCTTGGCGATCTCGGCGACGTTGCGGCGTCCGAGCTCGATCAGCCGGGCCTGCTCGGCCGGCCAGCGGGCCTGCCCGTGCCCGATGCCGTGGGTCAGCGACTCGCTGACGAAGCCGCCGTTGCGCCCGCTCGCGCCGTAACCGACCTGTTCCGCCTCGAGGATCAGCACGTCGGCGCCGGGGTCGTCCTGCAGCGCCTGCACGGCCGCCCACAGGCCGGTGAATCCGCCGCCGATGATCACCAGGTCGGCCGAGTCGCCGTCGCGCACCGGTGGTTCCGGGTCGGGCGCGCCGCCCCGCGTCGTCCAGAAGACGGCGGGTTCGGCGTCGGCCAGGCTTTTTTCGATCATGGACGGCTCATCCTCCCCGGCGACGACACGGCCCCCGGCAACGGCGCGACTGTCTGTGACGCGGCCCCCACCGGCGCGGATACTGTTTGCGGGTGACGACTCCTCGCAAGCGCCGGGCCGAACGGCGGGGCGATCTCATCGAGGCCGCGCGGCGGGCCATGGTGCTGCACGGCACCGACGGTGTGCAGATCAAGCAGGTGGCGGCCGAGGCCGGCCTGACCTCGGGGGCGGTGCTCTACCACTACTCCGACCTGCAGGACCTGCTGCTCGACGCGCACCACGCGGGCATGGAGCGCTTCTACGAGCACCGGGTGAAGCGGATCTCCGAGGTCGCCGACCCGGCCGAGAAACTGGTGGTCACCGTGCGGTCGGGGCTGCCCGACGGGCCCGACGACACCGACGTGCGGCTGCTCTGCGAGCTGGGCGGCGCGGCCGGGCGCAACCGGGTCTACGCGGCCCTGCTGACGACCCTGTACGACCGGCAGGTCTCGATGTATCAGACGATCCTCGAGCAGGGCGCGGCGCAGGGCGTGTTCACGCTGGCCGACGGCACGTTGCCGATCGCCCGCAACCTGGTCGCGCTGGAGGACGCGTACGGCTATCGGATCGTCGCCCGGCATCCCACGATCGGGGTGGCCGAGGCGATCGAGCTGATCCTGAGCTACGCGCGGGGCGTGACCGGCAACCCCCTGGACGTCACGGCCTGACAAGACCCCCTGGACGTCACGGCGTGACAGGGCGCTCCGGACGTCACGGCCTGACAAGGACCGCGTCCTCGGCTGCCCAGCCCAGTCCGACCGTGTCACCCGGGGCGACCCGCGGCGCGCCGTGCTGGTGCACGAGCACGGGCGTGTCGCGCTGGTCGACCGAGACGGCGACGCGCGACAACCCGCCGTAGAAGCTGACGTCGAGCACGCGGCCGCTCAGGGCGCCGCCGTTCAGGGTGACCTGCTCCGGCCGTACGGCAAGGAACGCCTTTGATCCCTCGGCGACCGCACCGGCGCGCGCGGGAAGCTGACCAAAATCGGACGTGTTGAGGCCGCTGGCGGTCGCCTTGCCCTCGAAGAAGTTGTTGGCGCCGATGAAGTCGGCCACGAAGTGCGTGGTGGGCGAGCCATAGAGGGTGACCGGGTCGGCGACCTGCTCGACGGCGCCGTGGTTGAGCACGGCGATCCGGTCGGCCATCGACATCGCCTCCTCCTGGTCGTGCGTGACCACGACGAAGGTGATACCCACCTCGTGCTGCAGCTCCTTGAGCCACAGCTGCATCTCGGCCCGCACCTTGCGGTCCAGGGCCGAGTGCGGCTCGTCGAGCAGCAGCAACCGGGGGCGTTTGACGATCGCGCGGGCCAGCGCGACCCGCTGCCGCTGACCGCCGGAGAGCTGCTGGGGGCGGCGTTTCGCGGCGTGCGCGAGGCCGACCCGCTCCAGCACCTCGGCGACGCGCTGCCTGATCTCGGGCTTGGCCAGGCGTTCGCGCTGCAGCCCGTACGCGATGTTGCCGGCCACGCTGAGGTGCGGGAAGAGGGCGTACGACTGGAACATGAGGTTGATCGGACGTTGGTGGGCCGGCACCCGCGTGAGATCGTTTCCGGACAGCAGCACCGTCCCCTCGTCGGCCGTCTCGAACCCGGCGAGAATGCGCAGCAGCGTGGTCTTGCCGCAGCCGCTGGGCCCGAGCAGCGCGAAGAACTCACCCTCCTCGATGTCCAGCGAGACGCCGTCGAGCGCGACGACGTCGCCGAAACGCCGGCGCACCTGGCTGATGCTCAACAGAGTCATTTCGAGCCTGCCAAACGGGTCAGGCGCTGCGCGGCCAGGATCGCGGTGAACGTGACCGCGAGCAGGACCGTGGCGAGCGCGTTGATCTCGGGGGTGACGCCGAAGCGGACCATCGAATAGATGACGATCGGCAGGGTGGGCGACTGGGGCCCGGCGGTGAAGAAGGCGATCACGAACTCGTCGACGCTCAGGGTGAAGGCGAGCAGGGCGCCGGCCACCACCCCGGGCGCGAGGCTGGGCAGCGTCACCCGCCAGAACGTGGTGAAGCCGTTGGCGCCCAGGTCACGCGACGCCTCCTCGAGCGACGGGTCGGTGGTGGACAGCCGGGTGCGTACGACGGCGGCGACGGCCGCGGTGCCGAAGACCGCATGCGCCAGCAGGACGGAGTAGAGGCCGAGCGTGAGCTGGACCAGCGCGTAGAACGCGAGCAGCCCGATGGCGAGCACGATGTCGGGCAGGATCACCGGCAGCGTGGCGACCGCGTCGAGCAGCTTGGAGCGGGTGTGCCGGGCCAGGCCGACGGCGAGCAGGGTGCCGAGCACAGTGGACAGGGCGGTGGCGCCGGCCGCGACGATCAGGGTGTTGCCCAGGCCGGTGCGGATCTGCTCGTCGGCGGCCAGTTCCCCGTACCACTTGAAGCTGAAGCCGTTCCAGTTGAACGGCGAGTCGCCGGCGTTGAACGACATGGCGACGACGACCACGATCGGCACCCAGAGGAACACGTACGTGATCCAGAACGGGATCCTACGCATTTTTCTCTCCCGCCAGCCGCCGCGCCGACCAGGCCTGGATCATCAGCAGCACGACGAGCATCGCCACCACGGCCAGCGCCAGGGTGGCGCCGAACGGCCAGTCGCGGGCCTTGAGGAACTGGTCGCGCACCAGGTTGCCGACCATCGCGGTCTGCCCGCCGCCGAGCAGTTCGGGCACGACGAAGTTGCCGATGCTGGGCACGAAGACGAAGACACAGCCGGTGATGACGGCAGGCAGGCTCAGCGGGAACGTGACGCTGAGGAAGGCGCGGGCCGGGCGGGCGCCCAGGTTGGCCGCGGCCTCCAGCAGCTCGTCGTCCATGCGTTCCAGCGCGGCGTAGAGCGGCAGGACCATCAGCGGCAGGTACGCGTAGAGCAAGCCGGCGACGATCGCGGGCTGACGGTAGAGCAGCTGGAGCGGTTCGTCGATCAGGCCCCAGCCGGTCAGGGCGTCGTTGACCAGGCCGGCCGGGGAGAGCAGGACGATCCAGGCGTACGTACGGATCAGGAAGTTGGTCCAGAACGGCAGCACCAGGGCGATCAGGGCCACGGTCTTCCACTTCGGCGGCAACTTCGTTATCGCGTACGCGGTGGGGTAGCCGAGCAGGAGCGCGAGGAGCGTGGTCACCCCGGCCAGCTTGACCGAGGTGACCACCACGTCGAGGTAGAGCGGGTCGAACAGCCGGCTGAAGTTCTCGCCGGTCGGCTCGTAGACCAGCCCGCCGAAGCGGCCCCGCTGGAAGATCGAGTACGACAGGACCAGCGCCAGCGGCACGACCATCAGCACGGTCAGGTAGCCGAGGCCGGGCCCCAGCAGCGTGAACCGCTCCCCGATCCGGCGCATCTCAGCTGGCCGCGACTTCCGTGACGATGCGGCTGTAGTCGGTGGCGGCCTCGCCCAGGTCGACCAGGGTCTCCTGCTTCATCAGCTCGGCCGGGATCATGGCCAGGTTCGGGTACTTCTTGGCCAGCGCCGGGTCGAGCGCCTCCATGGCGGCCTTGTTGGGGACCTTGTAGAGGATGTTCTCGACCGTCCAGGTGTGGATCCCGGGGTCGAGGATGTAGTTGATGAACGCGTGCGCGGCCTCCTTGTTCTTCGAGGTCTTCAGGATCACCATCGTGTCCACGAAGAGGTCGCTGCCCTCCTTCGGCACCGCGAACTTGATCTTCGCGTTGTCGGTGATGCCGTAGTTGCACCAGCCGTCCCACGCCTCGACCAGCGCCGCCTCCCCCGAGACCAGACGCTCGTAGAACGTGGTGTCGTCAAACGCGAGCAGGTTGGGCTTGGCCGCGAGCAGCTTCTCCTTGACCTTGGCCATCTCGTCGGCGTTCTTGGTGTTGGCCGAGTAGCCGAGGGCCTTCTGCGCGGGCAGCATCAGCCAGCGGTCGGTCTGCAGCATGGTGATCTTCTTGGCCAGCTCGGGCCGGGGCGTGAGCAGGTCGTTCCAGCTGTCCGGGTCATAGCCGGTGACGTCGCTGCGGTAGCAGAGCCCGGTCGTGCCCCAGGTGTAGGGGACCGAGAACTTGTTGCCGACGTCGTAGGCGAGCTGCGACGCCTCCGGGTAGAGGTTGCCGAGGTTCGGGATGAGCTCGGGATGGATCGGCTCGGTCAGCCCCTGCTCGGCGAGGGCCTGCGCGAACGGCCCGGAGACGAACGCGACGTCGATGCCGCTGTCGCCGCCGGCGGTCAGCTTGGCCATGACCTCCTCGTTGGTGGCGTGCTTGGTGACGGTCACCTTCGAGCCGAACTTCTGCTCGAACTTGGCCGGGAGGTCCTCCGGCATATAGGCGTCCCAGTTCGAGACGGTGAGTGTCTGGGTCTTGAGGTCGGCGCTCGGGTTCAGCGCGTCGGGCGTGGCCGCCGACGTCTCACCCGAGTCGCCGCCGCCGCAGGCAGCCGCCGCCAGAGCGAGCGCGGTGACCGCGACACCGGCAAGAGCGCGACGGATCGAAGAGTTGCGTGACACGTGTTCTCCTCCAGTCACCAGTTCCGGCCTGGCGGCCGAGTGTTCCATCACGCATCAGCTCACACAAGAGCGATCTCACGCTCCTGAACAGGTAATTTGCAATTTACTTGAATTCTGATTCAGAAACATGAGTCTCGCCAGGGTGTCTTAATGTTGCTAAACAAGCGACCATCCGAGCAGAATGTCGCTATGTTTACAACATTGGCGCGCGCATGATCTACGACTGCCCGCCCCTGACGAGCGAGGACCGATCCGTCCTGGCCGAGGTCCACGAGATGCGACGTCAGCTCGCCAGCGTGCTACGCGCCCCCCGGCGCTGGCAGGGCGGGCTTCGCCGGACCATGCTCGCGCGCGCCATCCGCGGTTCCAACAGCATCGAGGGCTACGTGGTGGACGAGGACGACGCCGCCGCCGCACTCGACGACGAGGAGCCGTTGAGCGCCGACGAACGCACGTGGGCCGAGATCCGCGGATACCGCCAGGCTCTCGGCTACGTGCTCCAGATGGCCGGCGATCCGCACTTCTCGATCGACACCTCGGCCATGCGTGGCATGCACTACATGATGCTCGCGCACGACCTGAGCAAGAGCCCCGGCCAATACCGGACCGGACCGATCTATGTCCACGACGAGAAGCAGGATCTTGTCGTTTACGAGGGCCCCGAAGCCGGGCGCGTCCCCATGCTGATGGAGGAGCTGGGCGCGAGCCTACGAGCGGATCTGGACGTCGATCCCCTCGTCCGGGGCGCCATGGCCCATCTCAACCTGGTGATGATCCATCCCTACCGAGACGGCAACGGCCGGATGGCCCGGGCGCTGCAGACCCTCACGATCTCCCGGCAGACCATCGTCGAGCCCGCGTTCTCGAGCGTCGAGGAATGGCTGGGGCACAACACTGACGACTACTACCGGGTGCTCGCCATCACCGGTCAGGGCTCCTGGCGGCCGCGTCCGGACGCACACATGTGGGTCGCCTTCAACATCCGGGCCCACCACATGCAGGCACAGACGGTCGCCCAGCGGGTGAACGAGGCGTCCGAGATCTGGAAGGAACTCGACGACCTCGTCGCGGCCAACAATCTGCCGGAGCGAACAACTGGCGCTCTCTACGAGGCAGTGCTCGGCTACCGCGTTCGCCGTCCGGGTTACATGAAGATGACCGGCGTGGAGAAGCACACCGCCACCCGGGATCTCAGTCGTCTCGTCGAACTGGAGATCCTGCTCGCACGAGGTGAGACCCGGGGACGGCACTATCTGGCCGGCGAGCGGCTGCGTGAGCTCCGCGAGGAGTGCCGCCGGCGCCGCCGCCCCCTGGTCGATCCGTATCCCTGGATGCGGGCGCGGCTGGCCGGGGCCGGAGTGTGAGTCAGGCCAGCCAGCCGGGGCGGATCAGGCCTGCCTCGTAGGCGAAGACGACCAGCTGGGCGCGGTCCCGGGCGCCCAGCTTGATCATTGTTCGGCTGACGTGGGTTTTGGCTGTGGCGGGGCTGATCACCAGGCGGGCGGCGATCTCGTCGTTGGACAAGCCCTCGGCCACCAGCACCAGGACCTCGCGCTCGCGGTCGGTCAGCTGGTCGAGGGTGGCCGGCGGGGTCGCGGAACGACCCGTGCCGCCGCCCGCGAACTCGCCGATCACGCGGCGCGTCACGCTCGGGGAGAGCAGGCCGTCGCCGGCGGCTACGGCTCGGACGCCGCGGATCAGCTCGACCGGCTCGGTGTCCTTGACCAGGAAACCCGAGGCGCCCGTACGCAACGCCTCGAACACGTATTCGTCCAGCTCGAACGTGGTCAGGATGACCACCCGGGTGTCGGACAGGGCGGGGTCGGCGGCGATGCGGCGGGTGGCTTCCAGGCCGTCGACGCCGGGCATGCGGATGTCCATCAGCACGACGTCCGGCCTGGTCTGCTGAGCCTTGGTCACCGCTTCCAGACCGTCGCCGGCCTCGGCCACGACCTCGATGTCGGGCTCGGCGTTGAGCAGCGCGCGGAAGCCCGCCCGGACGAGAAGCTGGTCGTCCGCCAGCAGCACCGAGATCATTCGTTCGCCCCCGTGGGTAGTAGGACCGAGACCAGGAAACCACCGTCGACCGGGCCCGCCTCGAGCGTGCCGCCCAGACTCTGCGCCCGCGCGCGCATCCCCGCGATCCCGGTGCCGGGCGTGCCGCCGCCGTCGGCTACGAGAGCAGCTGACGAGACCGTGTCGTTGCGGATCGCCAGGTGCAGGGCGGTCGGCAGGTAGTCGACGCCGACCGAGGCCGTCGCGCCGGGACCGGCGTGGCGGCGCACGTTGGTCAGGGCCTCCTGCACGATCCGGTACGCGGCCCGGTCGACCTCGGCCGGCAGGACGCGCTCGTCACCGGTCACCTTGGTCTCGACCGGCAGCCCGGCGTCGGCGGTCAGGCTGTCGAGGCGGCTGAGGCCCAGCGCGGGCTGGCGGGGCGCGGCCTCGTCCTCCGTACGCAGGGCGCCCAGCACCGAACGCACCTCGCGCAACGCCTCCGAACTGGCCGTCTTGATCGCCGACAGCGCCTCGCGGGCCTGCTCGGGGCGGCTGTCCATGAGGTGGAGCCCGACGCCGGCCTGCACGTTGATCAGCGACAGGTGGTGGCCGATCACGTCGTGCAGCTCGCGGGCGATCCGCAACCTCTCCTCCGAGGCCTGCCGCCGCTGCTGCTCCTGTTCGGCGCGTTCGCGTTCGGCGCGCACCTTCACCATCTGCGCCATCTGCTCGCCCTTGATCTTGGCGATGCCGCCCAGGAAGATCGCGACCACCATCGCGATGCCGATCAGCAGGATCTCGCGCAGCCCGGGAAGCACCCGCTGGTCCAGCCCGATCGGCCCGGCGAAAACCCAGAAGATCAGAAGATAGGTCCCGTACGCCACCCCGGCGCTCACCCACGCAGCGGTGCGCCGGCCCGTGGTGCCGAGGTGGAACAGCGCGAGCATCGGCGCGACCGCCCAGAACCAGTGCGGCTCGGCCATCGTCGCGAACCCCATCGAGGCGGCCGACGTGACCGCGAACGCGGTGACCGGGTAGCGCCGCCGGAACAGCAGCGCGACCGGGCCGACGATCAGCAGCGCCCACACGGCCGGGCCCAGCGTGACGACCACATAGCCGTCGTCGGCCTGCTTGTTGGCGCCGATCAGTTGGAACAGCAGGGCGCCGATCGCCGCGCCGATGCCGGGGTCGCGGCGGCCACGGAACGTCCCGGGAACCGGGGGCCCGCTGAAGCGGCCGGTCCGGTTCTCGCGCGCCCAGGGCGGCAGTGGCGGCCCGTGCATGTGTCTCACCCTGCCGAAGTTACGGCACCCCCTCCCGCCTGGGCATCGGTGCGCGGTGGCGGACCCGTCTACTCCCCCGGTCGTACGCCGCAATCGGGTTGTGCTCCTCACGGCGTACGGGAAGCAAGCGAAACCCTCCCGGAGGCCGCCCGCAAGATGCTCCGCCGGGCCGACGTTTCCCGTCGGCGAAAAGCCGACGCTGGTATGCACAACGCCCCACCGAGGAGGACCCGGTGCAACCCAACGACTTTTCCACCAGCACGAAGAGGCTGCGGACGTCCGACCAGGAACGCGAGCACGTCGCCGAGATCCTGCGGGCCGCGATGGCCGAGGGGCGGCTCGACATGACCGAGGGTGAGGAGCGGCTCGCCAAGGTGTACGCGTCGAAGTTCCGCGACGAGCTGGCGCCGCTGACCGCCGATCTTCCGTACGGGGGTCTGCGCGCGCTCGCCGAGACGCCCGACGCCAAGATCGCGACACGCCGGGCGCTCCGCCGGCACGCCTGGATCATCGTCTCGATCGGCATGATCCTGACCGGTCTCTGGATCATCTCGGGGGCGCACTTCTTCTGGCCCGCGATCCCGCTCATCTTCCTGGTGATGGGCTTCTTCCGGCACGCTCGTTACCGTCGATACCGCTACGAGTACAGCCTCGGTCACGGGGTCGCGCCGTGGAACGGCCCCGGCTGGGGCGACCCCCGCCAATTCCACAGTGGACGCCGGGGTTGTTGATCGACACTCCCCGCTTTGCCAGAGTCATCTGGTCAAGCGGGGAGGAAACACAAGTTCATGATGGGTCCGTCGCACGCCCTCTCGGGGGCGACCGTCTGGCTGGCCGGCACCTGGGCGCTGGACCACTTCGCCGGGTATGAGCAGTCGCCGCTCGCGGTGGCCGTCGGGGCGCTGGTCTGCGCGGGCGGTGCCCTGCTCCCCGACCTCGACCTGTCCGGCAAGGTCACCCGCAACCAGGGCGGCGCGACCGTCGCCCGCACGTTCGGGGTGTTCTCGCTCTTCGTCGCCGAGGTCATCGAGAAGGTGTCGCTGGGCATCTACACGGCGACGCGCCTGTCCCGCGACCCCCGGCGGACCAACGGCCACCGTACGTTCACCCACACCCTGCCGTTCGCCGCGCTGCTCGGCTGGCTGACGACGTGGGTGTGCGGCCACTACGGCAAGTGGGCGGTGGTCGGGGTCGTCTTCTTCACGGCCGGCCTGGCCCTGCGCGGCCTGTTCGACAAGTGGGCCGAACGGGCCGGCTGGGTCATCGTGACCATATGTTCGGCCGTGATCGCCTGGTTCACGGCGGCCAACCTGCCCGGCGACCGCGGCTACCCGATGCTGGGGTTCGCGGTCGCGGTCGGCTGCGTGGTCCACCTGTTCGGCGACATGATCACCTCGGCCGGCGTCCCCATCCTGTGGCCGATCCCGACGGGCCGCCGCCTGTGGCGCATGGTCGGCGTCCCCAACGGCATGGCCATCAAGGTCGGAGGCAAGGTCGAAACGGTCGTTCTCCGTACGGGGATGGTCACCGTCTCGCTGATCGCGATAGCCGGCATCTTCGCCCCGGGCCTGCTTCAACGCTTCGAGATCGACTAGCCCGCCGCCCCGGACCGAGGTCAGAGCAGCGAGTCGAGGATTTTGGTTGCTCTCGTCTCGTGGTCGGCGTAGGCGTCGGGGACCGCTGAGCGCTGGACGGCCTGGGCCGCCTCGCCCAAGGACTTGGACTCCCAGTCGTCGACCTTGAGCAGACGGCGGTAGAAGGCGTCGGCCGCGTAGCGCGGGTCCATCAACTCCTCCACGCTGCCCCAGCCCTGGCTCGGGCGCTGCTGGAAGATGCCGAGCGAGTCGAAGTTGTCGCCGCTGCCCTCGTTCGGGTGGTCCAGGGAATCGGGGACGGTCGGGTTGGCCAGGTTGCGCAGGCTGGACTCCTGCAGGCCGGTCATCATGGCGACCAGCATCGCCCGGCGGGGGAGGTCGCGGTCCTCGGCGACCTGGACTATCACCGCCGCGTTGTTCATCTGGGCCTGGTTGAGGCCCTTCACTGGCTTCGGCGGCCGGGGACTGGCGGATTTCGCTTTCGGCGAGGGCGTGGAGGCCGGGGTCGGGGCCGGAGCCGACTTCGTGGGTGTGACCGGCTCGGAGAGGACCCGGACGCCGCCGCGCGACGCCGCCTGTGTTCTCTGCTGGACCGCGGCGTCGATCGCGGCCGGCTCGGTGGTGGGATCGCCGGCGCCGCCGTAAGCGACCGCTCCGCCCGCCGCGGCCGCGACCACGGCGAACGCGATCAGGACGGGCATCGTGCGACCCGACCGCCGGCGTCGGCGACGCCTCCGGGGCGCCCAATCCGTCGCGTAGATGTCCGGCCGCCCGTCAAAAGAAGGCCGGGGAGACGGCGAGGGCTCGTCGAAGCCGTATGCGACCCGCTGCCGCGGAGCCGGATACTGGGCGGGCCCGGTCGAATACCCTGCGTCAGTTCTTCGATCGAACCCCGAGTACGGCGGCGCCACGAACGCGACTCCCCTTCCGCAAGACCTGGGCTTCCGCCGGGTAGTACGGGAACCGCGCGCCGCCGGATCAAAGTGAACCGGGTTGATCAGGGCCGGTAGCCTTCGGCCGTGCGGAAAGTGCTGGTCATTCTGAGTCTGGCGCTGGTCAGTGGCTGCGCGGTCAACCAGGGCACGGCGCTGGCCGCCGAGTTCGACGAGGTCTGGGCCGGCACACCGGACGTCAGCGAGGTCCGCACCAGCGGCGACAACCCACTGCCGTTCTCCGGGTCGGCGGTCGGCGAACTGGTCGTGGCCGACGGCACGGGCGCCGATCGGGTGACCCAGCTCGCCGGTGAGCTGCGCAGATACGTCGCCGACAACGACCACGTGACGGGCCGGATCACCGCCGGCGGCATCACGGTCACCGTGGTCGCCGAGGAGGAACGCAACACCGAGTCGCTGGGCCTGTGGCTGTCGCTGACCACGGACGACCGGGTGAGCGAGGGCGACCTGGCCGAGACGACCTCCGGGCGGCGGATCATGGTCACCGCGGCCGGCCCGGAGGCAGTGCTGGACGTGTTCCGCGACATGGTCGCCGACGGCGGGCGGCACGAGCCGCTGACGCGGGTGCGGTCGCTGACCGTGATGACCGGCCCGCGGGCGACCCCCTATCTCTCCCTGCAGACCGACCACGAGGGCCGGGTGCCCGAGCCGGCCCTCGCGGCGTACGAGGCCGTGCGCGCCGAGTACGAGGTGGTCCGCGCCTCGGTGCGGGCCGACCGGACGGCCGGGTCGCTGGTCAGCATCGTCGTGAGCCCGGACGCCGATCTGGCCGCGGCCACCGAGCTGGCCCGGTCGGCGGCGCCGGGCCTGGGGGCGGCTCTCAAGGTGACTGGTAGCTAGGGCAGTTCCCGCCGCAGCACCTTGCCGGTGGGGTTGCGGGGCAGCGCGTCCAGGAAGACGACGTCGCGCGGCACCTTGAAGCGGGACAGGCTCGCCTTCACGTAGTCCTTGATCACCTGCGGGTCGCGGGTGGAGGCCTCGGTCGGCACGACGTAGGCGCGCAACCGCTGGCCGAACTCGGGGTCGTCCACGCCGATCACCGCGACCTCGAGCACGTCGTCGCGTTCGGCCAGCAGGTTCTCGACCTCGACCGGATACACGTTCTCGCCGCCGGAGATGACCATGTCGTCGTCGCGGCCGTCGATGAACAGCAGGCCCTCGGCGTCGAAGTGGCCCAGGTCGCCGGTGGCCATGTGCCCGTCGATGACCTGCTTGTGCCGGCCGTCGGTGTAACCCTCGAACGGAATTCCGGTACGCACGAACACGCGTCCAGGCACGCCGGCCTCGGTGATGCGGCGGTCGTCGGAGTCGTAGAGGGCGACGTGCACGGTCACCGGCGGGCGGCCGACCGTGCCGGGGGCCCGCCGTGACTCGTCCGGCTGGGCCACCGACGCCACGGCGACCTCGGTGGATCCGTACACGTTGTAGATGACCTCGCCGAACGTCTCGTGGAACCGTTTCGTCAGCTCGGGCGCGAGGGCGGCCCCGGCGACGAACACCGACCTCAGCGACGACGTGTCGTACTTGCTGATGATCTCGGGCCCGAGGGCGAGGATGCGGGTGAGCATGGTCGGCACCGCGACCAGCATCTGCGCCCGGTGCTCGGCCATCGCCCGCAGGATGTCCTCGGGGTCGAAGCGGCGCAGCAGCACGGCGTGGTTGGCCAGTGACAACCCGACGGTCCAGGCGCCGAACCCGGTGCTGTGGAACAGCGGCGACGCGAACACCGCCGCGCCCTGCCGGGGGAACGGGATGCGGTCGGCGATCAGGGCGCTGGCCAGCGGCGACACCTTCGTGCGGGGTGCGCCCTTGGGCAGGCCGGTGGTGCCGCTGGTGAGGATGATGAAACCGCCCGGCCGGTCGGGCAGCGGCAGCGGCGTGACCGGGTGCGCGGCGATCAGCTCGAAGATCGAGGGCGAGCCGGAACCCCAGGTGAGATAGCGGGGGATGTCGTCGGGCAGGCCGTCGACCAGGTCGGCGAACTCGCTGTCGTACAGCACCGCGCGGACCTTCTCGCGGGCCACCACCTCGGCGAACTGTTTCTTCGCGAGGCCGGTGTTCATCAGCGCCAGGCGCAGCGTGGCCCGGGCCGTGCCGCTGATCGCCAGCACCAGGCCGCGGTGGTCACGGGCCAGCACCCCGACCACCGACCGGTCGGGCAGGCCGAGCCCCTTGAGGGCGTGGGCCAGGGCGTTGGACTGTTCGTCGAGCTCGCGGTAGGTGAGGGTGCCGCTTTCGTCGGTCACCGCCGGGGCGTCCGGGTGCTCGGCGGCCGCCTTCATGATGAGGGCGGCCTGCGGGCCGAGCCGGGCGTTCTGACCCGCCGCCCGCAGCAGGCGGCGCGGGCTCAACAGGTTGACGATGCCGATCTGGTGCATGCGCAGGACGGCGCGTACGTGCTCGATCATGGTCGGAGCCCTTGTTCGCAGGGACGAAGGGACGAAACGAGCGGGATCCCGTGACGGTAAGGGAGTGACATGGGTCACGGCAAGGGAGAGACACGCAGGGCCATCATGGACGGACCATGGCGTGGACGACCGGCGAGATCGTGCTCGGGCAATACCAGGTTCTCGGCGAGCCCCTGGGCGGCGGCATGGGTGTCGTGCACCGGGTGCGCCACCTCGGCTGGGAGGTCGACCTGGCCGTGAAGACGCCCCGGGCCACCGCCTCGTTCACCCGGTTCGAGACCGAGGCCGGCACCTGGGTCGGGCTCGGCCTGCATCCGCACACGGTCAACTGCGTCTACGTCCGTACGGTCGAGGGAACTCCCCGGGTCTTCGCCGAGTGGGTCGCCGGCGGCAGTCTGGCCGAGGCGATCCGGGACGGCCGGCTCGACCGGGCCGCGATGCTCGACGTCGCGATCCAGACCGCCTGGGGTCTGCGCCACGCCCACGACAACGGCCTGGTGCACCAGGACATGAAGCCGGCCAACGTGATGCTGGAGCCCGACGGCACGGCCAAGGTGACCGACTTCGGCCTGGCCGTGGCCGCGAGCGAGGGCACCGTCAGCGGCGGCACCCCGGCCTACTGCTCCCCCGAACAGGCGGCCGCCGCGGCCGGTGACCGCGGCGCCCGGCTGACCGCCGCCACCGACGTCTGGTCGTGGGCGGTCACGGTGGCCGAGATGGTCGCCGGGCGCCGGATCACCCGCTTCGGTCAGGCCGCGGCCGAGGCCCTGGAAACCGTGCGGGCCGAGCTTCCGGCCGAGATCGCCGAGCTGCTGGCCGACTGTTTCGCCCGGCGGCCGGAGGGTTTCGGCGAGGTGGTCGAGCGCCTGACCACGATCTACGCCGACCTGACCGGCGAACCCTATCCACGGCCGGTTCCGCGCCCGGCGCTGCTCCGGGCGGACGGCCTCTCGAACCAGGCACTGTCCCTTCTCGACCTGGGGCGGGTCGAGGAGGCCGAGAGCGTGTGGCGGGAAGCGGTCCGCGCCGACCCCCACCACCTCCCCACGGTCTACAACTTCGGCCTGCACCGCTGGCGCACCGGCCGGATGACCGGCGAGGAGGTCGTGTCGGCGGTAGAAGCGGCCGGCGCCGGCGAGCGCGGCCTGGGCGCTCTTCTTCTGGGCAGCGTCGAGCTCGAGCGGCACGAGGACGACCGGGCCGGCGAGCTGTTGCGCGAGGCGGCCGCGGCCGACCCGGCCTCGGCCGAGGCGGTGGCCGCGCTGCGCGAGCGGGCGAGCCGGGCCCCGGGGATCAGTGCCGAGGTCAACACCGGCGAGGTCCGTACGATGGCCGTCACGCCGGGCGGCCGGCAGGTGCTCTACGGAATCCAGGGCGGCGCGCTGTATCTCTGGGCATCGGAGGACGGCGAGCCGCGGAAGCTGTCGGAGGGCGCCCAGGTCACCGCGATCGCGCTCGACGGGAGCGGCCGGCTCGCCGCGGTGCTGCGCGAGGACGGCTCGATCACCCTGCTCGACGTGGCCGGCGGCACGCCGCGCGGGTGGAAGAGGCACGAGCCCGGCGCGATCTCGGTGGCGGTCAGCGGCGACGGCCGGCACGTGGCGGCCGGGCACCGGAACGGCCGCATCCAGATCTGGGCGACCGGCGCGTCCGGCGGTCCCGTCGTTCTGACCGGTCACACCGGCCAGGTCACGTCGCTGGCCCTGAGCCACACCGGGCAACGCGCGCTGTCGGCGTCGTTCGAGGGCGACAACGGCGACGGCACCGTACGGCATTGGGCCCTGCCCACCCGGCGATGTGTGTCCACGTGGACCGGTCCGCGGCGCGGCACCCTGGCCTCGGGCGCGCCCTGGGTCCACTTCACCGGCGACAAGGCCGTGGTGTCGGCCGACGCCCGCTACGCCGTGGCCGCCTGGCAGGACGGTCCGCTCGTCGTCTGGGACGCGCGCCGCGGCGAGACGGTCAGCGAGGCACCCCACCGGCTGCGCTACGAGATCGTGCTGGCCCTCGCGCCGGGCGCCCGGCATCTGCTCGCCGGCGGGCCGTCCCGGTCGGTCCAGATCCTGAACCCGCGCGACGGCCGCAGCCTGCGCGCCTTCGACGACGACCTGCCGGAACTCATGCTCGGGGTGGAGGCCGGCGCGGTCAGTCCCGACGGTGGCGTGGTGGCGCTCGGCGGGCCCTACCAGGTGGTGGTCCGGGCGATGCCGGGCTCCGGCTATCAGGCGCCCTGGTGTTACGCGCGTCCCCGCCCGGCGCCCGAGCTGCACCGGGCCGAGGAGTCGTTCGACGAGCTGCTCGCGCGGGCCCGCACCCTGTTCGAGGAGGACCGGTTCGCCGAGGTCGCCACGCTGTTGCGGTCGGCCCGCGACGTGCCCGGCTACAACCGGCACCCCGAGCTGCTGACCGCGTGGCGTTCGCTGCTCCCGCACGGCCGCCGGGCGGCGCTGATCGCGGCCTGGGAGCTGTACAACGCGGACGGCCGCAACCTGTTCACCCAGCCGCCGACGGTCGCGCTGCGCGGCGACGGTCTGGCCATGGCGACCGGGCGGTGGACCGGTCACATCGACCTGTGGGACTTCCCCGGGGCCCGGATCGCGGGCACCTTCGAACCCGGCCCGGGCGGCAAGGCCCGCGAGATCCGGTGGGTCGCGGACGGCCACCGGCTGGTGGTGCTCACCTGGGACGGCACCCTGCGGCTGCTCGACATCCGCGACGGCCGGAGCGAGGTCATCGGCGGGACCAGGCGGATCACGGCGTTCGACCTCGACCCGGCCGGCGAACGCATCCTGTTCGGCGACGAGTCCGGCCGGCTGCGCCTGCAGGGACTGGAGACCGGTGGAACGCCAGTCACGGTCCAGGGTCACGACGCCCCGGTCGCGGCGGTCGCGGTCAGCTCCGACGGCACCCGTCTGGTCAGCCTCGACAAGGGCAACGAGGTGCGCATGTGGCGGCCGGACGCCCGGCGCCCGGAGTGGACGATGCGGGCCCGGCTGTGGAACGACGCCCGGCTGCACTTCGGCCCGGACGACCGCACCGTGCTGCTCGACGAGCACATGACGCTGACCGGGCTGGACGCGGCGAGCGGCCGCCGGCGCTACTCGTTCGAAAGCCTGCGGGGCGGCATGAGCGGCCTGACCAACCTGGCCCTGACCCCCGATCGGCGGCTGGCCGCCACACCCGACCGGGGCCGGCTGGTCGTGTGGGAGACCGGCACCGGCCGGGTCCGCCACGAGCTGGCCCTGCCGGAAGACCCGCGGATCTTCGCGCTGGGGCCGGACGGGACGTTCGCGGTCGTGGCCGGGCGCACCGACACGGTCGGGATCTGGGACCTGACCACCGGAGCGTGCCTGCGGACGATGGAGGGCCACCGCACCGACCTGCACGTGGCGCGGCTCAGCGGGGACGGCACGCTCATGGTCACCGTCGACATCGGAGGCGGGTTGCGGGCGTGGGAGCTGGCCTGGGAAGCCGACCTTGGCTGACGTGGTGCTCACGGCCGGGGGCACGGAACACACCTTCACCGGCGAGGCGGACGTGCTGCTCGGGCGTGACCCGGAGTGCGACGTCCGGGTGACCGACGACCGCCGCCGGGTGTCGCGCCGCCACTGCCGGGTGGTGATCCGGCCGCCCCGGGTCGTGGTCCGCGATCTGGGCAGCCACAACGGGACGTACGTGAACGGCACCCGCATCGACGGCGAGCGGGACCTGCGCGACGGCGACGAGCTGGGGCTGGGCGACGCCGTGGTGCGGGTGGCCATCCGTACGGTCTCGCACAACGGCCTGACGGTGCTGCGGGAACTCGGCCGGGGCGCGCAGGGCGTCGTCCACCTGGCCCGCGAGACCGACGGGCGCCTGGTGGCGGTGAAGACCCTGACCGCTCCCGGCGCGACCGCCCTGTTCCGCCGCGAGCTGGACTGCACCGCCGCGCTGCGCCACCCGAACATCGTGCGCTTCCACCGCAGCCTGGCCGACCCGCTGGGCTTCGTGGCCGAATACTGCGCCGGCGGCAGCGTGGCCGACCACGGCCCGTACGGGATCGAAGTCGCTGTTCCGCTCGTCCGCCAGGCCGCCGCCGCTCTGCGGTACGCGCACACCGCCGCGATCCCGGTCGTGCACGCCGACGGCTCGACGGCGGTCGGACGCGGGCTGGTGCACCGCGACATCAAGCCCGAGAACCTGTTGCTGACCGCCGACGGCCGGCTCAAGGTGGGCGACTTCGGTCTGGCCAAGGCCTACGACCAGGCGGGACTCAGCGGCCGGACGCCCTCCGGGGCGATCGCGGGCAGCGTGGCCTTCATGCCCCGGCGGCAGGTGATCGACTACAAGTACGCCCGGCCCGAGGTCGACGTGCAGGCCCTGGCCGCCTGTCTGTACTGGATGCTGACCGGCGCCACCCCGCGCGACTTTCCGCCCGGAGCCGACCCGGTCGCCGTCGTTCTCCGCGAGCCGCCGGTCCCGATCCGGAAGAGGCTCCCCACGCTGCCCGAGCCGGCGGCCTCCGTCGTCGACGCCGCCCTGGGCGAAGATCCGGCCTCGGCCGCCGCTTTCATGGACTGGCTTGCCTGAGCGTTCCGGCCGTCGCGTCCAGCACCGTCGGGCAACCCAGCCACACCGGTTGCGCGCCCTCGCCCGGACCGAGGGGCAGGCCGCCGAGCACCGGCACGCCGAGCGGCGACAGCTGGTCACGCAGCACGTCGAGCAGTGTCCAACCTCGGTCCGCATATCCCTCGTAGCCGGGAAAACGACCGACCGCGATTCCCCGTACGGCGTCCAGGGCGCCCGCCACCCGCAGGTGGGTCAGTTGACGGTCGACCTGGCCGAGGCCCTTCACGCGCACGTCGTCGATCAGCACGATCGCGCCGTCGAGGCGGGGCAGGCCTGCCCCGACCATCGCGCGCAACGCGGTCAGGCTGCCGCCGAGCAGCACGCCCTCGGCCCGGCCGGGCACGGTGACGGCGTCGTCGGTCTCGCGCCGCACGACGTCTCCGGTGGGGCGCGACAGGCCGTGGACGCCGGGCCGGCCGTAGCGGCGCCACACCTCGAGCTGCACCAGGGTCGTGTCGCCGATGCCGAGGACCGGTCGTGGGTCGTGCTCGAGGTCGAGGTCGTCGAGCGCGTGGTGATCGGCGTCGAGGAACGCCTCGTTCAGGTTCACCGGGCCCCCGATTCCACGGTCAGCGTGCCGGCCTCGGTGTCGATCGTGGCCGGTGTGCCGAGCGGCATGCAGATCATGTCGTCGATGTGCCCGAACGGGAGGCCGCCGAGCACGGGAATTCCCAGCGCCCCGAGCCGGGTGCGGATTTCTCCGTACGCCTCCTCCTGCCCCTGCAGGTCGCCGATCGCCGCGCCGCGCAGGCCGTCGAGCGACCCCGAGCGGGCCATCTGCCAGAGGAACTGGTCGAAGCCGGGCCGGTGCGACGCCTCCAGGCAGAGGATGGCCCCGGACAACGACGGCAGACCGGCGGCGATCATCCCGGCCACGGCGTTGGTGTTGCCGCCGATCAGCCGTCCGGTGGCCCGGCCGGGAATGGTCACCGCCGCCGAGGGCGCCCCGGGGTCGGCCCGCAGCACGGCCGGCTCGGCGGTGAACAGCAGTTCCCGGCAGCCGGTGGCGCCCATCCAGCCGTGGACGCCGACCAGCCCGGTCGTGTCGAGCAGGGCCAGATGCAGGTAGGTGATGTCGCTGAACCCGACGATCGGCTTGGGGTCGGCCCGCACGAGCGCGGGGTCGACGCGCGGCGCTATCCGGTAGGCGCCGGCCCCGCCCCGGGTCGTGATGATCGCCCGTACGCCGGGGTCGCGGAACGCGTCTTCGAGGTCGGCCAGCCGGTCGTCGTCCCGCCCGGCCATGTATCCGAAACGGTCGTCGGCGTGTCGCCCGAAGTCGACCTCGAGGCCCCAGGCCGCGAGCTCGCCGGCGGCCCACTCCCGCCAGCCCTCCTCCTCCGGAAAACTGGCCGGGGACACCATCCGCACCCGGTCTCCAAGCCGGAGCCGGGGCCACCGCAACGGCCCGTACGCACCACCTGTCACATCGGTGATCGTAGGTGTTTGCGTGATCATCCGGGGGGCGGTGCCGTCAACACCGTTTCGGTTGATGATTTCGGGCTCATTACGGCGCATCATGTTTCAGTTCCTGATCGAGAAAGCGTGAGCCATGTTCCGAACTGTCGACGCCGAGGCCCGTTCCGTCACCACCGCGAACGAGATCGCCGCCCTTCTCCGTGCCGAGTACGTAGCGAGCGGGAATCGGGCGTACCTGCACGCCGCGAACATCGCGCTCAGCCGGTCGCGCGAGAACGGTGTGCTGCTGCCCGAGGCGACGCCCGAACCCGTCTGATCCCGGCGCGGATCTTCGACGGCGTGCCGGCGCCGGGGCGGCGCTTGCCCTTTTTCACCCCTCGGTGCCCTTTCGGCGCGTTGACAACGATGTAAACGGCGGCCGATCCTCGGGAGAATCCCCATTCCCCCATCCCCGAGGGGTTTCGCCATGAAGATCGTTCGCCGCGTCGCGCTGGCGGCCACCGTCGTGCTGACGGCCGCCCTCGTGCAGACGGCAACCCCGGCCGAGGCCGGGCAGACTCCCCTGCGTGCCGCCGACCCGAGCGTCCTGCGGGTCGGCAGCACGTACATCTCGGTGCAGTCGACCGGCGGCGGCATCGCCGTCCGGCAGGCGTCCTCGACCGACGGGCTGGCCGCGGCCGCCCAGCGGCAGGTCTGGACCGACACCCGCAACCTGGGCGAGGTGTGGGCGCCCGAGATCGCCGTCGACGGCGGCCGCTACTGGATCCACTTCTCGGCCGGCCGGGGCGCCGCCCACCGCATGTACGCGATCAGCTCGGCCTCGCCCGCCAGCGGGTACACGGCCGAGACCCGGATGGCCCTGCCCGACGACAAGTGGGCCATCGACGGCTCGATGTTCACCTTCAACGGCCAGCGCTGGTTCGTGTGGTCGGGCTGGGCCGGCGACACCAACGTCGAGCAGAACCTCTACATCGCCCGGATGAGCAGCCCCACCACGACCACCGGCGCCCGCTACGTCATCTCGCAGCCGCGGGAGAGCTGGGAGCGTGTTGTCGGCAACCCGTTCATCAACGAGGGCCCGGAACCGATCCGCGACCCGAACGGGCAGCTGCACATCGTGTACTCGGCCAACGGCAGCTGGAGCGACCAGTACTGCCTGGCCGACCTGCGGCTGCGGGCCGGCGGCGACCCCACCTACGTGTGGGACTGGTACAAGAGCAACGGCTGCGTCTTCGGCTCGAACCGCGCCACCATGATGGCCGGCTGGGACCCCACGCTGTACGCCAACGGGCCCGGCCACCACACGTTCGTGCTGCTCAACGGCGACATCGCGACGAGCCCGCCGGCCGGTCCGCGGTTCCCGATGATGTATCACGCGGTTCCGAAGGGCACGCCCTACTCATGGGCCAACCGCTACTGGTACACCGGCACGTTCGTCTGGTGGGGCAACACCACCTACACCCGCGCCAACGTGCCCGGCGCGAACTCGAACACCGGGTTCGGGCTCAAGTTCTTCGAGTGATCGTTCGGGCAGGGTTGGCAGCGATGCATTGACAACTGTTAACTTTCCAAAACATTCTGCTCCTCACCCGAACACTTGAGGAGCCGACTTGCGTAAGCGCACCGCATGGCTGAGCGCGGTGGCGGCCCTGGCCGTCGCCGCGCCCATTGCGGCGGTCACACTGCCCGCCTCGGCGGCATCCCCCGCCATCCTCCCCGTCACCGTCACCAACAACACCGGCCGCGGCGACGCGGTCCACCTCTACGTCATCGGCATCATGAACGGCCGCTGGGGCTCGGTGAACAGCGCCGGCGCGTTCTCGCCGTGGCCCGCCGGCGGCCTCCCCCCGACCCCGGCCCCCGACGTGTCGATCCCCGGCCCCGGCAACGGCGGCAGCACCACGATCCGCATCCCCAAGGGCCTGTCCGGCCGCGTCTACATGGCGCTGCGCGACAAGATCAAGTTCTTCATCACGCCGGACGGCTTCGTGCAGCCCGCACCCTGGGCCCCCGGCGACCCCAACTTCAACACCCTGTTCGACACCAGCGAGTTCACGTTCAACGACTCCGGGCTGTGGCTGAACAGCTCGCAGGTCGACTTCTTCGGCATCCCGCACGCGGTCACCGTCACCAACGGCGCCGGCCAGACGAAGCGTACGGGCGATGTGGTCAACGACGGCCGCAACAAGGTGATCAACGCGATCAAGGCGCAGCCGGGCTGGGAGCGGTCGGTCATCACCCGCTCCGACGGCACGGTGCTGCGGGTGCTCGCGCCGGGCAAGGCCACCGACGCCGGTCTGTTCAACGCGAACTACCTGGACTCGTACATCAATTCGGCCTTCGCCGCCTACACCAGCCGCACGCTGACCGTGGTGCCGCGCTCGGCCGAGCCGAACCGCAAGTTCTTCGGCCGTACGGTCGGTAACACGATGCGCTTCACGGACAGCTCGGGGGCCGAGGTCGCCACGGTCGACAAGCCCTCGACGTCGAACGTGTGGGGCTGCGACGGCGTGTTCAATGCGCCCAACGTGGCGCCGTTCATCCAGAGCGAGGTGCGGCGCACCATCTGCACGGCGCTGGTGCGGGGCACGCTCGGCACCTCGACGCAGGAGCCGGTGCTGGACGCGAACGCGTTCTACAAGAACAGCGCGGCCAACCACTACTCGCGGATCATCCACGCGAACATGGCCGACGGGAAGGCGTACGGGTTCGCGTACGACGACGTCGGCGGTTTCGAGTCGCTGGTCAACGACGGTGACCCGCAGCGGGCCGGCATCATCATGAGCCCGTTCGGGGCCGGCGGGAACCCGCCGGTGACCACGCCGCCGACCACCCAGCCCACGACGGCACCGCCGACCACGCGGCCGCCGACAACCCAGCCGACCACGCCGCCGGCCGGGACCACCACGTGGGCGGCCAACACGCCGTACGCGGTGGGTCAGATCGTCACCTACAACGGCAAGCGCTACCAGTGCCGGCAGGCGCACACCTCGCTGCCCGGCTGGGAGCCGCCGAACGTGCTGGCGCTCTGGCTGCCCCTGTAGAGCCCGCGTTGCATCGAGGCCGATCGGTTCCCGCCCGGAGCCGGTCGGCCTCGCTTTTTGCCCATCGGGGAACAGCCCTCTCCACGCCGCCCGCCCGGTGCGCCGCGATGACCTGATTAGACGGTCTTCTTCGTCCGGGTCGGACCTGTTTGTCCGCTTTGCTTTCACGCTTTTGGAAGCACGGTCGTGTTTCTGTGAGATTTCTTTGATCCGACCGGCGCGCGGCTGCGTACCTGTTCTCGTCAGGGGCCTGGGAAAACGCAGTTCTCGTCGCTAGGGAGGTTGACGTGTCCGCCGTCGCTCGTGTGTTCCGCTGGCGCCATCGGCTGGTCGGGGTGGCCGTCGCCACCGCGGCGTTGACGTTGATCGAACCCAGCGCGGCTCTGGCCGAACCGGGTGTGCCGCTGCCGCCGAACCAGCTGATCACCGACACCGGCAAGGGCAAGGTGGCCGAGGCCGACCGTGACTTCGCGGTCAAGGTGCGCCTGGCCGGCCTGTGGGAGATCCCGGCCGGCGAGATGGCCCAGGAACGCTCGAACAACCCGAAGATCAAGAAGATCGGCCAGGACATCGCGAGCCAGCACGTCGTGCTCGACGAGATGGTGCGCAACGCGGCGACCAAGCTGAAGATCGACCTGCCCGACGAGCCCAACGAGGACCAGCAGGGCTGGCTCGACGAGATGGCGAACGCCGAGGGCGAGGAGTTCGACCAGATCTACATCGACCGGTTGCGGGCCGCCCACGGCAAGATCTTCCCGGCCATCGCGACGATCCGCACGAGCACCCGCAACGACACGATCCGCAAGCTGGCGCAGCGCGCGAACCAGTTCGTGATGACCCACCTGACGCTGCTCGAGAGCAGCACCCTGGTCGACTTCGCGGCCCTGCCCACCGCTCCCCCGCCGACCACCGCGGCCCCCGCGGGCGGCAGCGCCGCCGGCGCCGGCGGCGCGGTTCTGTCGTCGGCCGACCAGAACGACCCGGCGTCGTCCCTGAGCCTGCCGGTGGTCGGCGTCATCGCGGTGGCGATCGCGGGCATAGCGCTGTTCCTGAGCCGCCGCCTGTGGAGCGACCCGCACCGCCGTCGCCGTCGCCGCTACCGCTCCTACTACTGACGCTTCGCAGCTCTGACCGCCTGGACGCCGCGGTTCCCGGGTAGTCGACGCCTGGCGGTACTGCTCGGCCTCAGCCTCGGCAGCTATGCGAGAGGGCTGTTCCGAACCCGCCGCCGCGCGGCCCGCTACCTGCTCAGCGCAGTCGGCGGCTATCGGGCCACGTAGACCCAGGCTGTGCCGCCCGAGGCGAGCGGGACCTCGACTCGGTGGTAGTCGGAGACCTCGTAGTCGTCGGCGCGCAGCAGGTCGTCGTCGGTGAGGTCGAGGACCGCGCCGTCCACTGTGTCTTCGGGGGAACCGGTCGCGACCAGGATGGGGTGGTGCGACTCGCCACTGAGGGCCACCACCTCGGCGTCGGCGATCTCCAGCAAGTCGAGGCGGTAGCCGGTGATGCGGTCGGGGCGGGTGGGGAGCGTACGGCCGAAATTGGCTCTTTGCACCGCGGGGTCGCGGAGCGTGCCGTAGGAGAAGAGCAGCGGCATCAGTAACGCACATCCTCGGGGTCGGTGGTGGTCGGCAAACCGGCCGCGAGCCACGCCTCGACTCCGCCGGCCAGGTCGGTCGCGTTGGTCAGGCCGATCGCGCGCAGGCTGGCCGCCGCCAGGCTGGAACTGTAGCCCTGCCGGCACAGGACGATCACGACCCGGTCGTGGCCGGTGGCCTCGGGAATGCGGTGCGGCGACAGCGGGTCGAGGCGCCATTCGAGCACCGTACGGTCGATGACGATCGCCCCGGGCAGCGAACCCTGGGTGCGGCGCTGGACGTCCGTACGCGTGTCGATCAGCAACGCCCCGGCGGCGACGGCCGCCCGGGTCTCCTCCGGGTCGAGCCGTCGCATGCCGGCACGGGCCTGGGCCAGCAGAGCGTCGAGTGTGGTCACCCGACGATCTTGCCCCATGCCTTGATCACGTACGGGGTTACGCCTCGATCTCGTACGCCAGGTTGGGGCGCAGCCAGCGCTCGACCTCCTCGACCGGCATGCCGCGACGGGCCGCGTAGTCGGTGATCTGGTCCTTGCCGAGCCGGCCGACCGTGAAGTAGCGCGACTGCGGGTGGGCGAAGATCAGACCGCTCACGGCGGCGGCCGGCGTCATCGCGTACGACTCGGTCAGGCCGATGCCGATCTCGGCCGAGCCCAGCAGCTCGAACAGTTCCTTCTTCTCGCTGTGGTCGGGGCTCGCCGGGTAGCCGAGGGCCGGGCGGATGCCGCGGAACCGCTCGGCGTGCAGGTCGGCCAGTTCGGGCTGCGAGCCGGGCTCGAACCACTCGCGCCGGGCCTGCAGGTGCAGGTGTTCGGCGAACGCCTCGGCCAGCCGGTCGGCCAGCGCCTTCACCATGATCGCGCGGTAGTCGTCGTTGTCGGCCTCGTACTTCGCGGCCAACTCCTCGGCGCCGTGGATGGCCACCGCGAAACCGCCCAGGTGGTCGCCGTGGCCGGCGGGGGCGATGTAGTCGGCGAGGCTGCGGTTGGCCCGCCCGGCCGGCTTCTCGGTCTGCTGCCGCAGCATCGGGAACGTCACGCCGTTGCCGAGCACGATGTCGTCGCCGTCGGCGTGCGCGGGCCAGAACGCGTACTTGCCGCGCGCCTCGAACGAACCGTCCGCGATGATCTTGTCGAGCAGCACGTTGGCGTCGTCGAAGAGCTCGCGCGCGACCGGCTGCTCGAGGATCGCCGGGTACTTGCCCTTGAGCTCCCAGGCCAGGAACAGGAACTGCCAGTCGATCATCTCGCGCAGTTCGGCGATCGTCGGCCGGACCTCCCGTACGCCGGTGAAGGCGGGCGTGGGAATCTCGGTGAAGTCGACCTCCTCGCGGTTGGCCCGGGCCTGCTCGACGGTGAGCAGCGGCTGCGCGTGACGGTTGGCGTGCTGCTCGCGCAGGCGTTCCTGGTCGGCGCGGTTCGCGGTGTCGAGGCGCTCGGCGCGGTCGGGCTGCAGCAGGTCGCTGACGACGCCGACCACCCGCGACGCGTCGAGGACGTGCACGGTCGAGCCCTCGTACGCGGGAGCGATGCGCACCGCCGTGTGCTGCTTGGACGTGGTCGCCCCGCCGATCAGCAGCGGCAGCTTGAACCCGCGGCGCTGCATCTCGGCGCCGACCGCGACCATCTCGTCGAGCGACGGGGTGATCAGGCCGCTGAGCCCGATGACGTCGGCGCCCTCGCTGATCGCGGTGTCGAGGATCTTGGCGGCCGGCACCATCACGCCGAGGTCGATCACCTCGTAGTTGTTGCAGCCCAGCACCACCCCGACGATGTTCTTGCCGATGTCGTGGACGTCGCCCTTGACCGTGGCCAGCACGACCTTGCCCTGCCCGCGGGTGGCGCCGCCGGCCTTCTTCTCGTCCTCCATGAACGGCTCGAGGTAGGCCACCGAGCGCTTCATGACGCGGGCGCTCTTGACGACCTGGGGCAGGAACATCTTGCCCGAGCCGAAGAGGTCGCCGACCACCTTCATGCCGTCCATCAGCGGGCCCTCGATCACGTCGAGCGGCCGCGGCAGTTCCTGGCGGGCCTCCTCGGTGTCGGCCTCGATGAAGTCGACGATGCCGTGGACCAGCGCGTACGACAGGCGCTCGCCGACCGGGGCCTCGCGCCACGACAGGTCGACCGTGCGCTGCTTGCTCTCACCCTTGACCGTCGAGGCGTAGCTGACCAGACGGTCGGTGGCGTCCTCGCGGCGGTCGAAGAGCACGTCCTCGACGAGTTCCAGCAGCTCGGCCGGGATGTCCTGATAGACCGCGAGCTGGCCGGCGTTGACGATGCCCATGTCGAGGCCGGCCTTGACCGCGTAGAACAGGAAGGCCGAGTGCATGGCCTCACGGACCACGTCGTTGCCGCGGAACGAGAACGACAGGTTCGAGATGCCGCCGCTGGTGCGGGCGCCCGGGCAGCGCTCCTTGATCAGCGGCAGGGCCTCGATGAAGGCCTTCGCGTACCCGTTGTGCTCGCTGATGCCGGTGGCCACGGCGAGCACGTTCGGGTCGAAGATGATGTCGTCGGGCGCGAACCCGGCCACGTTCACCAGCAGGTCGTACGCCCGCCCGCAGATCTCGACCTTGCGGTCGCGGGTGTCGGCCTGGCCCTGCTCGTCGAAGGCCATGACCACGACGCCGGCGCCGAAGTCACGGATGCGGCGGGCGTGTTCGAGGAACTGCTCCTCGCCCTCCTTGAGGCTGATCGAGTTGACCACGCCCTTGCCCTGCACACACTTGAGGCCGGCCTCGAGCACGCTCCACTTGGAACTGTCGATCATGACCGGGATGCGGGCGACCTCGGGCTCGGTGGCGATGAGGTTGAGGAACGTGGTCATCGCGTGCTCGCTGTCGAGCAGGTCGGCGTCCATGTTCACGTCGAGCAGGTTGGCGCCGCCGCGCACCTGGTCGAGCGCCACGTCGACGGCGGCCTGATAGTCGTCGGCCTCGATGAGGCGGCGGAACTTGGCCGAGCCGGTGACGTTGGTCCGCTCGCCGATCATGACGAAGCCGGTGTCGGGGCCGATCTCGAACGGCTCGAGGCCGCTGAACCGCGTGGTCTCGGCGGGCGGCGCGATGGTCCGCTTCGCGGTGCCGCGCACCTCCTCGGCGATCCGCGCGATGTGGGCCGGGCTGGTGCCGCAGCAGCCGCCGACGATGTTGACCAGACCGTCCTCGGCGAACCCCTTGATCAGGGCCGCGGTCTGGTCGGGGGTCTCGTCGTAGCCGCCGAACGCGTTGGGCAGGCCCGCGTTCGGGTGGGCGGCGACGTACGTGTTCGACAGGCGGGCCAGCTCGGCCACGTGCGGGCGGGCCTCGGTCGCACCGAGCGCGCAGTTCACGCCCACGACCATCGGCTCGGCCCGCTCGATCGACCGCCAGAACGCCTCGACGGTCTGACCGCTGAGCGTGCGCCCGGACAGGTCGACGATCGTCACCGAGATCCAGAGCGGCAGGTCGGGGGCGACCTCGCGGGCGGCGGCGATGGCGGCCTTGGCGTTGAGCGTGTCGAAGATCGTCTCGATCAGCAGCAGGTCGACGCCGCCCTCGACCAGGCCCGCGATCTGTTCCGCGTACGACGCCTTGACCTGGTCGAACGTGACGGCCCGGTACGCCGGCTCGTCGACCTTGGGCGACAGCGACAGCGTCACGTTGAGCGGGCCGACCGAGCCCGCCACGAACTTGCCGCCGGCCTCGTCGGCGGCCTGGCGGGCCAGTTGCGCTCCGCGGACGTTCATTTCCCGCACGTACGCCTCCAGGCCGTAATCGGCCTGGGCGATGCTCGTCGCGGTGAACGTGTTGGTGGTCGTGATGTCGGCGCCGGCCGCCAGGTATTGCCGGTGGACGTCGAGGATGACGTCGGGCCGGGTCAGGATCAGCAGGTCGGGGTCGCCGGTGACGTCCTGCTCGTGGTCGGGGCCGATGAGGTCGCCGCGGTAGTCCTCGGGCTGCAGCTTGGCGCCCTGCAGCATGGTGCCCCACGCGCCGTCGAGCACGAGGATGCGCTCATCGAGCAGACGCTTCAGTTCCCGGGTGCGTGCACTTCGGTCCAGGGGGTTTTTGCCCAGGGTTGGGGCGCTTCTGTCCAGGGTGTTTTCGCCCAGGGTTGGGGCGCTTCTGTCCATACCGACCACCTCCGGTTCAACGGAGGCGCCCTTGGTCGGTTTCCACCGAGCGAGCGTGGCGGGTGTCACCCCGTTGCAGCGCCTCTCGCTTCGGACCCACAAAGGTACCCGATTTCCCACCGCCGCCCCCGGCGCGCTCCACCCATTGGGACGTCACCCCCGGGCTCCCAAGCGTGCTTCACCCACTGCGACCTCACTCCGGGTCCCCAGCGCGCTCCGCTCACTGCGACGTCACCCCGGGCGTCACTTGGCGTCGGCGTAGGCGGCGACGACGGACACGTCGAGCGGGAAACGGACGGTCGTGTCGCCGAAGAGCAGGCGACCGGCCTGGGCGGCGCTCTCGTGAACGGCCGCGACCACCTCGTCGGCCTGTTCGACGGGACAATGCACCACCACCTCGTCGTGGACGAAGAGCACCATCTCGGCCTTGGTGCCGTCGAGGGCCGTCCGCAGGGTGGCGAGCAGCACGAGCGCCCACTCGGCGGCCGTCGCCTGGACGACGAAGTTGCGGGTGAAGCGCCCCCGGGCCCGTCCGGACGCTCCGCCCTGCGGCGCCTCGGCCGAACCGGCCTCCTCCGGCGGGTCGAGGCCGGCGTCACGCCAGGCCCCGGACGAGGGCGGGCAGGTGCGGCCCAGCCACGAACGGACCAGCCCACCGGCCTCGCCGACGCGGGCGGCCTGCTCGACGAACTCGAAGGCGGTCGGATAACTCTTGCGGAGCACGGCGAGGGCCGGGATCGCGGCGCCGCCGGTCTGCCCGTACATGGCGCCGAGCAGGGCGAGCTTGGCCTTGGCGCGGTCGCCGTCGAACGAGTCGGCGGCCAGCGCGGCATAGAGGTCACCGGCGGCGGCCGCGGCCGCGAACCGCTCGTCGGACGAGATCGCGGCCAGGACGCGGGGCTCGAGCTGGCCGGCGTCGGCCACCACGAACGTCCAGCCCGGGTCGGCGACCACGGCCCGGCGGACGGCCTTGGGGACCTGCAGCGCTCCACCGCCCCGGGTGGCCCAGCGGCCCGAGACGACCCCACCCGGAACGTATTCGGGCCGGAAACGGCCGTGGCTCACCCAGGCGTCGCACCATGACCACCCGTGCGCCGTCCAGATGCGGTAGAGCTCCTTGTATTCGAGCAACGGGCGTACGGCCGGGTGGTCGACCTTGCGCAGCACCCAGGCCCGCGTGTTCGGCACGTCGACCCCCGACCGCGCGAACGCCCGGACCACCTCGGCCGGTGAATCCGGGTGGAGCCCCCACGTGCCGAAGGCGGCGTTGATCTCGGCCGACAGCTCGGCCAGCCGCCGGGGCGGCCCCACCGGCTGCGGCGGCCCGAGCAGCTCGCGAAGCAGTTCGTCGTGCAGATCGGCCCGCCAGGGCAGCCCCGCGAACCCCATCTCGGCCCCGACCAGTGCCCCCGCCGACTCGGCCGCGACCAGCAGCCGGAACCGCCCCGGGAACTCGGTGGCGCCGATGCGCCGCAGCTGGTCGGCATACACCTCGCGGACGGCCTCGAGCACGTCGAACCCGTGGCCGGCCGCGGGCGCCGCCCCGGTGTCGAAGAGCGCGCCCTGCGCGTAGCCCGGCGGCTCGGCCGGACGCGGGGGCGGATCGGCCGGCACCGGCAACCCGTGCAGCCGGGCGCGGGCGGCGGGCAGCGCCTTGGGCGACCCCCACCACCCCGCGTGCCCCATGAGCAGGGCCTCGGTGAGCTCCAGATCGTGGCCGCGGGCGACCCGGACGCCGGCCTTGAGCAGCGCCGGATAGACCTCGCTGGTGGCCGGCCAGACCCAGCGGGGGTGATCGGCGGCTTCCCGTTCGCCGATGGCCCCCGCCAGGTCGGTCACGGGCCGGACGGCCCCCGCCGGCGTGCCGTCGGCATGCAGATCCTGCAGACGGCCCCCTCGACCGCCCGGATCTCCCGCTACCGCTGTCAGCACCCCACCATTCTGTCCCCCGGGTACGACATTTTCCCGTCGCCCGGTATCGGCCCCCTCACGCTCCGCGATCCGGTCGTCATGCCGGAGTCGGGGGCCGGGCATGCGGGAACGTCGTGGCAGGTGCGCAGCGGGCGGGGAAGGATGGGCACATGAGCGAGAAACTGACTGTGGGCCTGCTGGGGACCGGGATCATGGGGGCCGCCATGGCCCGCAACCTGCTCAAGGCCGGGCATGCCGTACGGGTGTGGAACCGCAGCGCCGACAAGGCGGCGCCGCTCGCGGAGGACGGTGCCGAGGTGGCCGGCACACCCGCGGACGCGGTCCGCGACGCCGACGTGGTGATCACGATGCTCTACGACGGCGAGGCCGTGCGGCAGGTCATGGACGAGGCCTACCCGGCGGCCCGCAGCGGGGCACTCTGGATGCAGTCGACCACCGTCAGCCTCGAAGACGTCGACCGGCTCGCCGAGGACGCGGGCCGGCACGGGCTGGTGTTCTTCGACGCGCCCGTGCTCGGGACGCGCCAACCGGCTGAGGCGGGACAGCTCACCGTGCTCGCGGCCGGGCCGCCGGAGCAGCGCGACGCGATCGCACCGGTCTTCGACGCGGTCGGTGCCAAGACCGTCTGGCTGCGGAACCCTGGCGAGGCGACCCGCCTCAAGCTCGTCGCCAACAGCTGGGTGCTGGCCCTGACCCACGCCGGCGCCGAGACCTTGTCGCTGGCCGAAGCGCTCGGCGTCGACCCCGACAAGTTCCTCGAGCTGATCGCGGGCGGGCCGCTCGACAACGCGTACCTGCGCACCAAGGTCGGGCTCGTCCGGGGCGACCAGCTCTCGCCGGCCAGTTTCGCGGTGAACACGGCCGAGAAGGACGCCCGTCTCATCGCCGAGGCCGGCCGCCGGCACGGGGTGCGGCTCGACCTGGCCGAGGCCGGCGCCGAACGGTTCCGCCGGGCCACCGAGCAGGGCCACGGCGACAAGGACATGGCCGCCTCGTACTACGCCAGCTTCGACAAATAGCCCGGCCCGGCGGATCGAGCCGACGCCGGGCGGGTCACGGACGGCAACGAGGTTACGATGGCGCGCGACTCGATCGACGGCGGCGCGAGGGCGGGCGTTATGCGATGGTTCCGACGCGGGGCCGGCAAGCAGGAGAGTGACCCCGCCCTGACCCGGGCGCTCGTCGACGACGTGCGGGCCCGATACGGCGGGCACGTCCAGGCCACGTTCCAGCAGCAGGCCGAGGCGTGCGCGGCCCAGCTCAACGGCGACGAGGAGGGCCTGGCCGCCGCGGCCGCCATCGTGCACGAGTTCGCCGAGACGGCGTACGCGGACCTCTATCACCAGGCCGCCCCGCACGGCCTGCCGGTCGACCGCCGCAACTACCGCCCCCTCTGGCGCGCGGCCCAGCGGGGCCTGCGCTGGAACCTGTTCGCACAGCCGGGCCACCTCCACCCGTACGTCCAGGTCAGCGCGGCCGTCGCGGTGATCGGCACGCAGGCCAAGGCGGCCGCGGGCCGTCCCGACCACCTGCCGCTGCTCGCCCACCTCTTCGAGATCCTCGACCTGACGGTGGCGGGCTGGGAGTTCGCCCGGGTGCGTCCCGACACCGACATGGCCGGCCTCGCCCAGCGCCTGATCACGACGACGCGCGAGGTGCGGGCAGCGATGAGCGACGAGCCCCCGCTGCCCGACCCCGTCCGCGAGCTGATGCGCCGCAACAACACCATCGACGTGTACGACCCTCAGGGCCCCCACGTGGTCGGCTATTTCAACCCGGGCAAAGAGATGCGCGAAGCACTGCTCGCCTGAGATTGTCTGGCAAATCACGCCCGCGAGCCTGTGGACAACCCCGGTTCCGCGCTCCCCGACGGCGTATTTTTGGCCAGCCCCCTGGGAGCGGCGGGGTGGGCCTAGTTGGCGGCGATCATGAGTTGCTGGAGCGGGCCCACAGGTTGATGTTCGACTCGGTGGCGTGCTTGTCGATCTCGGCCAGCTCGTCGGGGGTGAACTTGGTGTTGCCGAGGGCCGCCACGTTGTTCTCCAGCTGCGCCACGCTGCTCGCGCCCAGCACCACCGACGTCATGCGCGGGTCACGCAGCGCCCACGCGATCGCCATCTGGGCCAGCGACTGACCCCGCCGCTGGGCGATCTCGTTCAGGGCCCGGATCTTGGCCAGGTTCTCGTCGTTGAGCCAGTCCGGCGTCAGCGACTTGTCCTCGGTGGCCCGCGACCCCGAGGGGACGCCGTTGAGGTAGCGGTCGGTGAGCATGCCCTGGGCCAGCGGCGAGAACGCGATGCACCCGGCACCGGCGCGGTCGAGCTCGTCCAGCAGTCCGCCCTCGATCCAGCGGTTCAGCATCGAGTACGACGGCTGCGAGATCAGCAGGGGCGTGCCGAGATCGCGGAGGATGGCGGCCGCCTCCGCGGTCTTCTCGGGCGAGTAGGACGAGATGCCCACGTACAGGGCCTTGCCCGCCCGCACGGCGGCGTCGAGCGCGCCCATCGTCTCTTCCAGGGGCGTCTCGGGGTCGTGCCGGTGCGAATAGAAGATGTCGACGTAGTCGAGGCCCATCCGCTTCAGCGACTGGTCGAGCGAGGCGGTCAGGTATTTGCGCGAGCCCCAGTCGCCGTACGGGCCGGGCCACATGTCGTAGCCGGCCTTGGTCGAGATGACCAGCTCGTCCCGGTAGCCGGCGAAGTCGGAGGCCAGGATGCGGCCGAAGTTGGACTCGGCCGAGCCGTAGGGCGGGCCGTAGTTGTTGGCCAGGTCGAAGTGGGTGATGCCGAGATCGAACGCGCGGCGCAGGATGGCCCGCTGCGTCTCCAGCGGCCGGTCGTCGCCGAAGTTGTGCCACAGGCCGAGCGACACGGCCGGCAGCTTGAGGCCGGAGCGCCCGGTGCGGCGATATTCCATGGATGCGTAGCGGTCGTTGTTGGTCACGTTCCCACCCTCGTACGGGAAAGTTGCGAAGTCCAACCGGCCGTTGTTGAGCACGACTCCATATCCCGCCCGACCGGGCCCGCCAATGCGATGATCGGCCACGGTTGTCCGTCAGTTCAGCCGAGCTTCGAGCGGTAGCCACACCACTACGCTGCGCAGCGGGGCTTCAGGTGCGCGGAGGCAACTGATGGTGGAGCGCTACATCGACGCCGCCCGCAGCAACGCGGACGGCTCGCACGAGGCGACATTCTTCCTGGCCGATCACTATGTGGTCTTCGACTACGACCGCAACCGGGTCAACGACGGGGTGCATGCGGTCGCCGGCCTGGGCTTCGGGCTGCCCTTCTCCCCCGTCGGGCCCGACCAGAGCCTCGACGCGGCCCTCAAAGGCCGAGGAGCCCATTCCCGTACGGGGTACCAGTTCCGTGGCTCGCGATACGCCCGGGTCGACCTGACCAGCGGGCTCGGCGATTCCGGGCTGGGTGAGCTGACGGCGTGGGCGCTGCCGGGGACGAACGGCCACGGGGTCGACGCCGCGTTCAACGGGCGGGGGCCGACGCGCGACGGCAAGGCCTACTTCTTCCGGGGCGACCAGTACACCCGCTACGACTGGAAGCTGGAGAAGCCCGATCCGGAGTACCCGCGCCCGATCTCGGCGGTGCCGGGCATGCTCGCGCCGTTCACCGAGAGCCTCGACGCGGCCGTCGACGGCGAGGGGGCGTACGCGAAAGCGGGTTATCTCTTCAAAGGCGGCGACTATCTGCGCGTGAACTGGGATCCGCCCCGCGGCCAGGGCGAACCGCGGGTCGAGGGGCCGGCCCGCAGCATCCAGCAGGGGTGGACCGGCCTGGTCGAACTGCTGCTCGCGGGCAAGGCGAAGGCGCAGGCCCTGGTCTGGACGACCGACGCGACCCGGCATCTCGCGGTGCCGTTCGACCCGCTGTTCGCGACGGCGCTGGCCACCCACTTCCACGTGGCGCCGACGGCCAGCGCGCTCGAGAAGGCGACCGCCATCGCCCTGGTGCAGGCGCAGTTCCAGCGGGTCGTGACGGCGCTGGCCGAGAGCTCGATCCGGTTCCGGTTCCGCACCGCCGAGGAGTCGATGCGGCTCGACCACAACGGCGAGGCCCCGAGCGTCTACTTCTGGGACACCCGGATCAACTTCACGCCCCGCTTCCCCGCCTGCGATCCGTCCGCGCGGGCCGCGTCGGTGCTGCGGGAGACCGTACGGGCCGTCGACCCGTCCGCCGCGACCGTGTCGGCCCACGTTCCGGAGTGGTACGTCTCCGACCCCGAGGCCGACCGGCTGGGTCTGCCCCGGGTCCGCGACGATCCACGCTGGACCGTGCGTTACGACCACTCCTCCACCGCGCGTGCGCTGCACAACCCTTCGGCGTACGCTGCGTTCGCGCGCCACCTTTCGCTCGGGAGGGACAGCCGCAGGCCGTGACCGTCCGCTGGGGAATGCTGTCGACCGCCTGAGCCGCTGAAAATCAAACCGTGGTTTGACGACGAGGCTCGCCGGGGTCGGCACACTGGCCGGGTGAGATTTCGGGTTCTTCTTGGCGTTGCCGCCCTCCTTCTCGCGGTGGTCGGCGGGTTGGTGTTCGCCTATCCGTCGGTCGCGGCGACGACGTGTCCCGGCTGCTACGGGCTGACCCGCGTGACCGACGGCCTCTACAGCGAACGCGACCTCACCGCGGCCCAGAAACAGCAGCTGACGGATCTGGCGGCCGACGCCCGCCGACGGGTCGAGGCGTTCTACGGCGACCGGCGGTCCGACCCGCGTCTGGTCGCCTGTTTCACCGACGGCTGCTACGACCGCATCGGCGGCGGCGGGGAGAAGGGCATCGCGGTACTCAACCGAGCCGTCATGCTCTCGCCGCGCGGGCTCGACTCCGTGATCGCCTCGCACGAGATGGCCCACGTTGAGCTGCACGAGCGCCTCGATGGCGAGGTACCGCAGTGGTTCGACGAGGGGCTCGCCGTCGTGGTGTCGGCCGATCCGCGCTATCTGGGTGCGCGGTGTGACACGCCGTACGAGGGTCCGCTGCCCGAGACGCTGCCCGCCTGGCTCGACGCGGCGGGCACCGACCCTCAGGTGTATTCGCGGGCGGGGTGCCGGGTCCAGCGGTGGCTCGACGCGAACGGCGGACGAAATGCCGTATTGGGCCTCATCGATCACCTGAACGGTGGCGGCGCGTTCCCGGGGTTACGGTGAGGCGATGACGGCACCGTTCCGGGCCGACCACGTCGGCAGCCTGCTCCGCCCCGCCCGCCTGCTCGAGATGCGTGAGCGGCACGCCACCGGCGAGATCGACGCCGAGGAGTTGCGCGCCGCCGAAGACGAGGCGATCCGTGACGTCGTGCGCATGCAACGCGACGTGGGCCTGCGCTCGGCCACCGACGGCGAGTTCCGCCGCACGTCGTGGCACATGGACTTCATCTACCGCCTGGGCGGCGTGCACCCGACCGACGAGAAGATCCAGGTGCACTTCCGCAACGCCGAGGGCGAGATCGACTTCGAGTCGGCGGCGCTCGCCATCGACGAGCCGATCCGCCTGACCGACACCATCTTCGGCGACGACTTCAGCTTCCTCGAGTCCGTCGTCGACCCGTCGGTCACGGCGAAACTGACGATCCCGTCGCCCAGCATGGTCCACTACCGCGGCGGGCGGGCCGCCATCGATCCGCGGGTCTATCCCGACGAGGACCAGTTCTGGGCCGACCTGAGCGGCGCGTACGCCGAGCAGGTGCGCCGGGTGGCCGGGCTGGGCTGCCGCTACCTGCAACTCGACGACACCAGCCTGGCCTACCTCAACGACCCCCGGCAGCGTCATCTGCTGGCCGAGCGGGGCGACGACGCCGAACACCAGCACCTGCGCTACATCCGCCAGATCAACGCGGCGATCGCCGACCGCCCCGCCGGCCTGGCCGTCACCACCCACATGTGCCGCGGCAACTTCCGCTCCTCGTGGACGGCCGAGGGCGGCTACGACTTCGTGGCCGAGGCCCTGTTCAGCGAGCTGGCCGTCGACGGCTTCTTCCTGGAGTACGACGACTCCCGGTCCGGCAACTTCGCCCCGCTGCGCTTCGTGCCGCCGGGCAAGATGGTCGTGCTGGGCCTGGTCACCACGAAGCGCGGCGCCCTCGAGTCGAAGGACGACCTGAAGCGCCGCATCGACGAGGCCGCCCACTACGTGCCGCTGGAACAGCTCTGCCTCTCCCCTCAGTGCGGTTTCTCCTCCACCGTCGAGGGCAACGTCCTGACCTACGACGAGGAGGTCGCCAAGCTGTCCCTCATCGTCGAGACCGCCGCCGAGGTGTGGGGCTAGGCGACGGCCGCGCCACACCCGGGGTCAGAGTGCCGACCGGTCGCGGCTGGCCGGGCGGTCGCGGATCTCGTACTCGCCCTCGCCGATCGGGACCGAGCTGAGCCGCACCCGTTCCTCCCAGCCGGGCGGCCACCGCGTGCCCTCCGACCAGCGGATGCCGACGAGTTCCAGATCGCCGAGGTCGAGCGCGCCCAGGTCGGCGCCGCGGAAGTCGTCGATCTGCGCGCGCAGCCGTAGAACTTCCGGCTCCCTGACCTTGGACAACCCGACGAGCTGCCCGATCAAGAAAGCAGCAGCCACACTCCGGGCGCTCCAGGCGACCCGGTCCCGCGGCTCACCCGGGTCCGGCGCGTTCCCCAGCAGCATGACCAGGTGACCGGTCTCGGTCAGGGCCACGTGCAGCATGCTGACGAGCTCGACCATCACACTCAGCACCCGCCCCAGGACGGCCATCGGGGAGCCGGCCGGGCCACGACGCAAGGCCATCTCGGCCAGGGTTCCCATCCCGCCGACAGCGGCCGTGCGGAGGTCGCGCAAGGGGACAGCGCCGGGCGGATCCTCCTCACCGGCGTAGGCCTCAGCCACCATCTCGTAGACCTGAGCCCGGACGGCCTGGCAGATCTCCATCGCCGAGTTCCCGGCCGCGCGCAGGAGTGCATCGAGTTCCACGACCCCGGGTTCAGCCGGCTTGAGCCCCGCGGTCTCCAGCGCACGCTCGACGGCCACCCGCGCCGGGCCGGCCGCCGCCATCATCGTGCCGAGGGCGGGGAACAGACGGAGATCTTCGACATGGGCGCTCGCCACGGGCAGTTCCCCGGCCATCCAATCGACCAGCCGAGCGGCCTCGTCAAGATGCCAGAGGACCCGGCTCCACCGCCTACTGAACCAGTCGTTCACCGTCGCCGACGGATCGGTGGCCGCCACCAGGTCGGTCAGGTCGGCCGCGAACTGGTGCAGCACGGGCCGGGAGCGCAGGCGGACAGCGGGCTCGACGAGCGCCAGATGGTCCGGCAGCTCAGCAAGCGACACGGCGCCTCCGCTTCCGCGCGGGGAACGACGTGCCGAGGTGATGGCGGCGAGACCACGGTCGAGGTCGAGCGAACCGGCCACCCCGGCCACGAACTCGTCGTGCCGGCGCGTCAGCGTGGCGTCGCGCAGACCGGCGTCGAGGTCGAGGGCGTCGGACAGCGCGCCCGCGAACTCCTCGTGGCGGTCGGCGAGCCAACGGTCGGGATCGGTCATGACCCCTCCTCCAGGTGCTTCTCCACGGCACGCCGGGCCTTGTAGAGATTGGACCGTACGGTCTCCGGCGTCAGCTGCAACTCCACCGCGATCTCGGCCGGCGTGTAGCCGTCGAGGGTCCACGCCAGCACCTGCCGTTGGCGCAGCGGCAGTTGGTCGAGCAGCCGTACGAGGTCGAACTGCTGCTCCCACGCCACGACGTCCGGCACGGTCAGCAGCGACCCGTGCGCCTCTGTCACCGGCTCGTCGTCCACGCTGGCCAGGCGGCGCCCCCACTCACGGGAGGCGACCCGCTTCGTCCACGCCTTCGGGGACGTGATGTCCGGCCACTTCGCGTACGCCTTGATCATGGCGTCCTGGGCGAGGTCGGACGCCTCGGCGAGTTGCGCGCCCTGGTAGCGCAGGAAGGCGACCAGCCTCGGCATGTACGAGCGGTAGAAGTCGTCGAACTCGGCCCGATCGGGCTCGTCGGGCGGCGCCGAGTGCGGCGTGGCCGGCGCGACCCGGTACGCCTCCGGGTCATCCATGCTCGCGCCTTTTCGCCGGGGTCACGGTCAGTCTCGTCCGCCCGTCTTCGAACTCGCCGCCCCCGCTTCGCGAGAGCCGGTGCGCGAGATCGACCAGCAACCGGGCGCGCACCCGCTCGGCGCGCAGCCGCCAGCCTAGGCGAACGCACAAACTCACGGCGGCCCCGATGTGGGCCAGCACCACTATCCACAGTTCGATGTCCATACCTACCTAGAGGGCCCCGGACGGTCCACCGTGAACTCAGGGCAGCCAGAGCTTCAGCAGATCCTCGGTGGCCTCCCACAACTCGCGGCGCCGGCCGGTCATGACGCGCTCGGGCACGGGCCGCACCGCGGTTCCGGGGCCGTAGAAGCCCGGCTCCCGGTCCTCGACGGCCAACGCCACCGGGGTCGCGGCGGCGACGGCGGGTGCGGCCCCGGCGCGTTGCTGCACCGCGTCCAGCACCCGGCGCAGCAGCCCCGGGACGCCGGGCGCGTCGCGGAAGACGCGGGTGGCCACCAGGCCGGGGTCGACGCAGCTCACCTCGAGCTCCGGCGACCGCGCGGCCAGTTCCACGGCGAAGAGGTCGTTGGCGAACTGGGTGCGGCCCGCGATCCGCAGGCCGCGGCCGCCGGCGCGCAGGTTCAGGTCGTCCATCGGGCCGAGCGTGTCGCGATAACGGCCCGCGTTCGCCACCAGCACGACGCGGGCGCCCGGTTTCAGCTGGGCGGCGAGACGCCGTACGAGCAGATAGCGCGACAAATAGTTGAGCGCGAAAGCTCTTTCGAAGCCCTCGGCCGTGTGCGCCGCGCGCAAGGTGAACATTCCGGCACAGCAGACTATGGCCGTCAGCGGCGTCGTCACCTCGTCGCAGGCCCGGGCGGTCTCGCTCATCAGTCGCAGGTCGGCGCGGATCATGCCGCCCCGCCCGATCGTGAGCGCCCGCTCGCCCAGGGCGGCCGCCACCGCGCCGCCGATTCCCGTCGAACCCGTTACCAGCACATCATTCATGCCTCGACGCTAGGAACGGGCGGCGGGACAATCCATGTGTGTCCGTCCCGCAGAGCACACCGGACGTCCTGGCGGCGGTGCTGCGCGAGGTCAGCTTCGCCAGCGCGGCCTACCGGTGGATCGAGATGGGCGCGCCGTTCCGCCTGGTCTTCGACCGGCCGGGGCTGCGCGGCGTGCATCTCGTCGCGAGCGGCCGGTGCGATCTGGTGCTGGCCGACGGATCCGTGACACCGCTCGCGGCCGGCGACACCGTGATCCTGCCGCGCGGCGACGACCATGAGCTGCGCCAGGGGCGGGCCCCCGCCACGTCCGGCTTCGAGCTGGCGTCGCGGTTTCCCGGCGTACGGCTGAAGGGTGGTCACCCGGACGGCGAGAGCACCGCGATCGTCTGTGGCGCGTTCATCGCCGGCGACCCGGGGCATCCGGCGCTGGGAGGGCTGCCGCGGGTGATCCACGTGCCGGGGCGCGACGGGCGGCCGCCGGGTTGGCTGGCGCCGTACGTGGAGGTGCTCCGGCAGGAGGCTTTCGACGCCGGGCCCGGCAGTGACGTGGTGATGGCCCGGCTGTCCGACGCGCTGATCGCCCGGGCGCTGCGCGAGTCGGGCACCGTGACCGACCATCCGGGCTGGCTGGCCGGGTTGCGTGACCCGCATCTGGCCGCCGCGCTGGGTGCCGTGCACGCCGATCCGGCCCACCCGTGGAGCCTGGTCACGCTGGCCGCGACGGCGGGCCTGTCCCGCACAGCGTTCGCGGCCCGCTTCAGCGCGGCGGTGGGCGAGCCACCGATGCGCTACCTGCAGTCGCTGCGCCTGCACCACGCGCGCCGCCTGCTGCGCGACGAGCGGCTGACCGTGGCCGCGGTGGCCGCGCGGGTCGGTTACCGCTCCGACGTGGCCTTCGCCGCCACCTTCCGCCGCGTCGTCGGGGTGCCACCCGCCGAGTGGCGCCGCGCCGCGGCAAGCGAAGTCCGGTGAACAAAGCCGTGAACGGCGGCCGGTGAAGAACGCCGGCGCGCGGCTCTCACCCCGTGCACGCAAAAGCTCCTCTCCGCTCGGACGGTGAGCGGAGAGGAGCCTGAGCGGTTCCCCTACTTGACGGCGCCCGCGGTGAGGCCCGCCTGGATCTGGCGCTGGAAGATGGCGTACACGATGATCATCGGCAGGATCGTGAGGACCAGGGCCGCGAACAGCGTCGACCACTCGGCCTGATAGCCGGCCGACACGCTGATCTGGGCGATGCCCTGGGTGAGCAGCAGTTTCTGGTCGGCGCCGGGGCCGCTCATGATGACCACCGGCAGCAGGTACTGGTTCCACTGGCCGACGATGTTGAAGATCGTGATGCTGACCAGGCCGGAACGGGCCATCGGCATCATGATCTGGAAGAACTTGCGGACGTGCGACGCCCCGTCGACCGTGGCGGCTTCCTCGATCTCGTACGGGAGAGATTTGAAGAAGGCGGCCAGGAAGAAGATCGTGAAGGGCAGCGAGTACGCGATGTAGACGAGGATCAGGCCGGTGAACGATCCGAGCAGGCCGAGGCCCTTGAGGATGTAGAACAGCGGCGCCAGCGCCATGAACGTCGGGAACGCCAGACCCGAGACGAACAGGTAGTAGATGGCCCGGTTGCCGGGGAACTTGTAGCGGGCCAGCACGTACGCCGCCATCGCGCCGAACAGCATGGTGCCGGCCGTGCTGATCAGCACGACGAAGACGCTGTTGAGGAAGTAGCGCCCGATGTGCGCGTCACTCCAGGCGTTGATGTAGGTGTCGAACGAGAACTGGTTGGGCAGCGCGAACGGCTTGCCCAGGAAGATCTCCGTGTTGCTCTTGAACGACGCGAGCAGCACCCACAGCAGCGGGCCGGCCGTGATCACGGCCCAGGCGACCAGGGCCACGTGCGACATGCCGGTGGCGATCTTGAGGTCGCGCTTCTCGTCCGGCCGCCGACCGGCCGAGGAGGTCTTGGTGGCCGGGGGTTTGGTGATGGTGGTCATCGTCTCGCCTCTCGCCGATCAGGCTTCGACGGATTCGCGCCGCGTGGCCGAGAGGGTCACCCAGGCGAAGGTAAGGGTCAGGAAGAAGAGCACCACGCCGAGCGCGGATGCGTAACCGGCCTGCGAGAACTCGAAGGCGTTGCGGTAGATCATGAGGCTGAGCACCGAGGTCGCGCCGTCGGGGCCGCCGCGGTCGACGGTCATGATGTTGACCAGCGCGAACGCGTCGAAGGCGGCGATGCCGAGGTAGACCCAGGCGACCTGGACCGTGTTCCAGAGCAGCGGGATGGTGATCCGGAAGAACAGGGTGACGCGGGTGGCGCCGTCGATCGCGGCCGCCTCGTACACCTCGGTCGGGATGTTGCCCATGCCGGCCGAGAAGAGCACGACGTAGAACCCGACCGCCTGCCAGACCAGCACGACCAGGATGCAGCCCATGGCGTAGCGCTCGTCGGCCAGGAACAGCCACGGCTGCCACGACTCGGGGAACAGGCCGTTGATCATGCCGCTCTTGTCCGGCCCGAACACCCGGCCGAAGATCACCGCGACGATGGCCAGGGCCAGCAGCTGCGGGAAGAAGAAGATGATCCGGTAGACCTTGGAGCCCCAGACGCCCCGGGTCACGCCGCCCTTCTGCCCGCCGCCGACGTTCAGCAGGAACGCGAAGACCAGGGCCAGGACGACCGTGATGATCGGCAGGAAGATCAGCAGGAAGACGTTGTGTTTGATCGACTGCCAGAACAGCGTGTCGTCGAACATCTTGCGGAAGTTGCCCAGGCCGACGAAGTTCTCGACCGGCCCGAGCCCCGACCATTCGTAGACGGACAGGTAGAAGGCCTGGATGTAGGCCCAGACCACAAAGACCGCGTAGATCGCCACCGGCACGACAAGGAAACCGATGATGAAGGGATACTTGCCGTGCCGCATGGCGCTTACCGTCCTACCCTTTTATTGCTAAATGATCAGCTGCGCGTGAACTTGGTGATGGAGGAGTCCTTGGCCACGGCCTGGGAAGCCTTCTCCATGCGGTCGCAGAACTTGGCGGCGTCGTAGTCCTTGAACATCAGGTCGTTGGCGGCCGCGCGGGACTCGTCGTCGAGCTTCTTGTACCAGGTGTCGAACAGGTAGCCCATGAAGACGTCCTTGCCGGCCTTCGTGACCGCGTCGTTGGCGCTGGTCAGTCCGGGCGAGATGGTGACGCCGTCGGAGGCACCCGCCACCACCGTAAGCGACTTCGTGAGCTTCGTGAACTCCAGCGCCGCTTCCTTGCTGAGCATGGTCCGCAGGTACTCCTTGCCGCCCTGCGGGTTCTTGCCCTTGGCCGCCGCGAAGTAGATCTCGCCCGCGGCCGCGTTGATCGCCGTGGCCGGGAGCTGGTCCGACGTGGTGACGCTCGGGTACGGCGCGATGGCGTACTCGAAGCCGGACGGGGTGTCCTTGGCCTGCTCGTTCTCGAGCCAGGAGCCGCAGGGGTAGAACGCGACCTTGTCCTGGTTCTGCTGCAGCTGGACCTCGGTGTGACGCAGGCCGAGGAACGTCTTGTTGATGTAGTTCTTGCCGATCCCGGCCCACGCCTCGGCGGCCTTCTTGACGGCGTCGTTGGTCCAGGCGCCGGCCTTCAGGTTGTCGATGTCCTTGAGGACCTGCTCGGTGCCGATCTTGCCGGCGCTGGTGAGCAGGGCCCGGACCATGTAGTACGACGCGTTGGCGCCCGCGAAGCCGAACGGCGTGATGCCGGCCGCCTTGATCTTGTCGCACAGGGCGGTGAACTCGGCCCAGGTGGTCGGCGGGGTCCAGTTGTTCTTCTTGAACAGGGCCGCGTTGTACCAGAGACCGAAGACCGTGTACGAGTAGTTCACGGCGAACGGCTTGCCGTCGTAGCTGCCCTGCTCGACCGCGCCCGGCACCAGGGTGTCGGCCACGGTCTTGCCCGCGATGTCGAGCGACGGCGCAGCGAACAGGTCGGTCAGGTCGGCCGCCTGGCCCGCCTTGACGATCGCGCCGAAGTCCATCAGCTTCGAGCCCGAGTTGTTGATCATGTCCGGCGGGTTACCGGCGTTGATCCGAGGCTGGATGATCGTCGAGATCTCTTCGGTCTGCGAGTAGGTGACCTTGGCGTCCGGCCACTTCTTGTTGAAGAGCGGGGTGTCGACGTCGGTCGCGTACTTGGTGCCGAGACCACCGTTGAAGATCACGATCTCGACGCCGGCCTTGGGGTCGATGCCCAGCGGGTTGTCCGCGGACTTCGTGCCGGTCGCCTGCTCCTGGGTGTCGTCGTCGGAGCTGCCGACGCACGCGCTGAGCATGCTCACGGCGGGGGTGGCCAGCAGACCGACGGCGGCCGCGCGACGCAGCAGCGTACGGCGGTCCAACTCGGGCTTGGTGAATATGTCGGTCACAGCATCTCCTCAGTGCTTGCTGTTTGTTACTGGTGTTGAGTCCGAATCATCCCTTGACCGCGCCGGCTGTGAGGCCGGTTGCGATGTTGCGCTGGATGATCAGGAAGAAGACCACCACCGGAATCGAGGTGATGATCGCACCGGCCATGAGGGGCCCCCAGGCGGTACCGCGCGTTGTCTGGTTCTGGAGCAGCCAGGCCATCAGGTTCTGCTTCTCCGGACTGTTCAGCGTGTTGATGATGATGAACTCGTTCCAGGCCTGGATGAAGCCGTAGACGCTCGTGGCGACCAGACCGGGGCCGGTCAGCGGCAGGATGATGCGCCAGAACACCTGGGCCCGCGTGCAGCCGTCGATCATCGCGGCCTCGTCGAGCTCCCGGGGGATGCCCGAGATGAAGCCGCGAAGAGTCCAGATGGTGTAGGGCAAGATCAGCACGAGGTAGGTGATGCTCACACCGATCAAACTGTCGGTCAAATCGAACTTCTTGAAACCAAGGTTGACATTCTGCAGCATCAGGAACAGCGGGATGAGCAGGGCCAGGAACGGCACCAGCTGCACCACCAGGACGACCAGGATGATCGCCTTGCGGCCGTAGAACGAGAACCGGGCGATCGCCAGCGCGCCGAGGAAGCCCACCACCAGGGCGCCGGCCACCGCCAGCAGGGTGATGATGACGCCGTTGAGCATGTCCTGGAGGAACAGCGGGGCCTTGAACGCCGAGATGAAGTTGTCGAACGTCGGGTTGGAGGGCCAGAACCCGGGTTCCAGGGCCAGCACCTCGTCGGCCGGCTTGAACGCGGTGTTCAGCACCCAGTAGACCGGGAACAGCATGACCACCGAGAACAGGACGCCGGCCGTGTTGGCCAGGATGGTGCCGCTGCGGCTGCGCCCGACCGTGATCACGCCGTCGTCGACGGCCTTGGACTTGCGGCGCTTGAGCGGGACGGTGGACGCCGGCGTGGGCGTCGCTGCGGGGGCGACCATCAGTCCACCTCTCCGATCCTGAACATCTGCCGGATATAGAAGATCATCACGCCGAGCATGAGCAGCACCGTGATCACCGCGATGGCCGAGCCCAGGCTGTACCGGGCCTGGCCGAAGGCCTGCGTGTAGGAGTACGTCGCGAGCGTCTGGAACTGGGGCTCGGGGTGACCGTCGCGCAGCACCCAGGCCTGTGTGAAGAGACCGAAGTTCCAGATGACGGAGAGCGTCGTGACGATCGTGATCAGCGGCTTCAGGATCGGCAGGATGATGTTGCGCAGCGACTGCCAGGGCGTGGCGCCGTCGACCGTGGCCGCCTCGAGCAGCTCCTTGGGAACCTGGGTCAGGCCGGCGTTGAGCGTGATGGCCAGGAACGGGATGCCCGCCCACACCACCAGCGCGGTGATGACGCTCCAGCCCTGCCACGGGTTCACGAACCAGCTGTGGTTCTGGTAGTTCACCCCGGGCAGCTTGTCGATCAGGTAGTTCACGACGCCGAAGTCGGAGTCGGTCATCCAGCGGAAGATCTGGGCCGCGACGAGCTGGGGCAGGGCCCACACGAACATCATCGCGATGACCATGAACAGCCGGACGCCCCGGGTGACCCGGCGCATCAGCAGCGCGATGCTCAGGCCGCCGATCACGGAGATGAGGACGGAGACGACGGTGAAGGCGACCGTGCGGCCGACCACCGCCCAGAAGACTTCGTCCGTGAGCACCCGGGTGTACTGGTCGAAGCCGACCCACGGGGGCGTGCGCCCGCTGATCAGCTCGCGCAGGCGCATGTTCTGGAAGGACAGGACCAGCATGCGGACCAGCGGGTAGCCCAGCAGGGCGGCGATGAGAACGAGCGCGGGCACGGCGAGCGCCCACGGGACCAGGCCGCTGTTGCGCTTGCGGCGTCGGGGGGCGACGTGACCGGGGACCCGGTTCTGCCGCGGGCCGCCGGGATCGCGGGGCCGTCGGGTCGCCGGGGAGTCGACGACGGACATCGGCGTTTCCCTCTCTAAGGGGGCGGGCGGGCTGCCCGCCCCCTCGCGGAGGCGGGCAGTCCGGCGGATGTCAGCTCTCGTTGAGCGTCGTGTTGATCTGGTCGTCGGCCCACTTGGCGCCGTCGGCCACCGACTTCTTGCCGGTCAGGACGTCGGTCAGCATGGTCTGCAGCACGGCGCCCTTCTCCACGTCGGCCCACTTCTCGGCGTTCGGCGGGAACCAGCTGTTCTTAGCGGCGAGCGCGGCCGGCGCGATCGTCTTGTTGTCCGCGGCGGCCTTGTCGAGCAGCGCGGTCGCGTTCGGCAGCGCGTTGGCCTTGACCAGCCCGGCCATCGAGGTGCTGTCGGTGAACGCCTTGATCCACTGCGCGGCCAGCTCCTTCTGCTGGCTCTTCTCGGTGATGCCGAGGTTCGAGCCACCGAGGAACGACGGGACCTCGGGCATCGGCGCGGCGGCCAGCTTGCCCTTGACCTTGGTCGGGACCAGCGGGGAGTCCGGGTTGTTGGGGTCCTTCTTGGTCTCCTCGGCCGCACCCTGCTCCCAGGCGTTGCCGTAGAACATCGCCGCGGTGCCCTGGGCGAACGTGTTGGCCTGGTCGTTCTCGTTCTTGGTGGGGTCAGCCTTCGAGTACTTCTTGACCATGTCGACCCAGCGCTGCAGGCCCTCGATCGACTGCGGCTGCGAGAGCTGGCCGACCCACTTGTCGCCCTCCTGCTTCGCGATGTCGCCACCGGTCGACTTGACCCAGCTCATCGCGGCGTACCAGTACTGGCCCGGCATGTAGACGGCGCCGAACTTGCTGTTCGCCTTCTCGGCGTTCTGCACCTTCTCGGCGGTGGCCAGGAACTCGTCGTACGACTTGGGAGCCTCGGCGCCGACCTTCTTCAGCAGGTCGGTGCGGTAGATCAGCACGCGGGCACCGGCGTAGTAGGGCACGCAGTAGGTCTTGCCCTCGAAGTCACAGGCGCCCTTGAGGCCCTGCAGCCACGAGTCCGAGTTCTCGTAGTCGGCCGGGTTGACCGCGCCGAACGCGCCCGAGAAGACGTACTTGGGGAACTCGGTGTTGCCCAGCTCGACCACGTCGGGCACGTCGCTGCCGGCCAGGGTGGCGTCGAGCTTGGTGAGGTGGTTGGCCCACTGCTGGTACTCGACGTTGACCGTGGCGCCGGTGGCGTCGGTGAACCGCTTGCTGGCGTCGTCGACAACGTTCTTCCAGGCGCTCTGCGCGTCGACCATCAGCCAGACCTTGAGGGTCTTGCCGGTGCCGTCGACCTTGCCGGAAGCCGAGGTAGTGGGGGCGTCTTCGTCGCTGTTGGAGCCGCAGGCCGCGGCGCCGAGCAGTGTCGCCGCGATGGCCGCGACGGCGGCAATCTTGCGCTTCACGCTTCCTCCTGGGGAGATTTTCTTTATTTGGGGATGATGCGTTTTCAGGTGGTGCTGCCGTCCTTGGCCGCTTTGTGACCGTGTACGGCCTGGGCGGTTCGCTGGAACGCGGCGTGCGAACGTTCGTGGGTCCGCTGCGCTACGGCGACGTAGAGAAGGTCGAGGACGACCAGTTGCGGGTGCCGGGCGCTGAGCGCGTCCGGACGGAAAGTGGTCGCCTGGGTCGCGGTGACCAGAGTGATGTCGGCCAGCTCGGCCAACGGGGAACGCGGGAAGCTGGTGAGGGCGATGGTGGTGGCGCCCCGGCTGCTCGCCTCGGCCAGCAGCTCGATCGTCTCGCCGGTCTCGCCGCTGTGCGAGATGCCGAGCGCGACGTCGCCCGGCCGGGAGAGCGCGGCACTGGCCAGGCCGTTGTGCACGTCGGTCCAGGCCCAGGCCGCCACGCCGATGCGGTGCAGGCTGAACTGCATCTCCTCGCCGACCAGCGCGCTTCCGCTGGCGCCGAAGATGTTCACCCGGGTGGCCGTCGCGATCGCGCCCGCCGCCCGCTCCACCTCGGCGAGGTCGAGCAGCTCGGCCGTGTCGTGCATGGCCTGGGTGTCGGCCGCCATGATCTGGCCGAGAACCCGTTCGAGCGGGTCGCTCGGCTGGATCTCGCGGCCGATGTCGACGGTCCACCCGGCGGAACGCGCCCGCCCGGTCTCCGCCGCGATGCCCAGCCGCAGATCCGCGTAGCCGTCGAAGCCCAGCGCCCGGCAGAACCGGGTGATGGTCGCCGGCGAGGTACCGCTGCGCTCGGCGAGCTCGACGATGGTGGCCCGCGAGGCGGCGGCCGGATCGGTCAGAACCTGCTCGGCGACCCGCCGCAGCGCGCCCGTGAACTCCGGGAGCAGTGAGCGCACGCGGACGAGAACTCCCTGCTGGCTCGCGACGTGCAGGTCCGAGGTGGCCTGGTCGCCACGAACCAGGGAGTCGACCACCGCGGTCACCGCGGCGCCGTCCATCTCCGGCTCGTTCATTGGCCACCCTTTCAGGAAGGAGTGTTTACTGTCGCGGTAAAAGTTCTTACTAACCGCCCCTCCGTGTCAAGGAGTTGGGCGAAGTTTTCAAACCGTTACCTGACCTGCGCCGATGAACGCGTGTTACGCCGTCACCGCTTGACGGCCATCAATCCGGAAATGTTCTTTACGACGTGACCGCCATCACGTGGGAGGATTTGCCCGAGTTTGACATGGGCCGTTAGGTGGAAGGGCACACCTCGATCGGCCCACGCGGCATCGACCCGCCGGGCCATCTCCTGGCGGGTTTGAAACACGGTTTTTACCGGGGAAACAAGATCAAAAAGATTTCCGGGTACGCCGTCGCGGGCCCGTTGTTCCCCGCCGAGCTGCCCGAACGCCTACCCGGCGGTGGCGCGGACCGCTTCCACGAACGCCTCCGAACGGTGCTCGTAGTTGCGGAACTGGCCGTAGCTCGGCGCGGCCGGCGACAGCAGGACCACTCCGCCCTCCGGGGTCAGCTCCCGCGAGAGGCGTACGGCGTCGGCCAGGTCTTCCGCCGGCACGGTCGTGACCCCGTCGAGCCCGGCCAGCGCGCCGAGGATCCGGGGGCCGCTGTCGGGCATGCCGATCACGGTGAGTTCACGGTCGGCCAGGAAGTCCCGCAACACCGTGTAGTCGAGCCCCCGGTCGGTGCCGCCGACGAGCACGGTCAGAGGCTTTCCCGCGTACGCGTCGATGGCGTGCATGGTCGCGTACGGCGACGTGGAGAGCGTGTCGTCGACGAACGTGAGCCCGGACGGGTCGGCGATCTCGGTCAGCCGGTGCGGCAGCCCCTCGAAGGACGCCACCGCGGCCGCCAGCCGGTCCTTCTCCCCCGGCACGTCGACACCCAGGCCGTCGAGCACGGCCAGCGCGACACACAGGTTGCGGCCGTTGTGCGCACCCTTGAGCCGCAGCGCCGACCGCGGGAACAGCGGCTCGTCGGAGCAGAAGACCATCTCGTCCTCGACCCGGAACCGGGAGTCGTCGGCCGCGGCCGGGATCGGCGGGAAACCGTTGGCGTCGGTGACGCCCCGGATCTCGTCGCGCAGACGCTCGTCGGTGCCGTTCACCACGATCATTTCCGGTCCGTGGCGCAGCAGGTTGAGCTTGTCGCGGTAGTACTCCTTCTCGCCGCCGTGCGCGTCGAGATGTTCCGGGAACAGCGACGTCACCACCGCCACCCGGGGCGAGTCGGTGAGGTCGGAGCACTGATAGCTCGACAGCTCCAGCACGTAGAGGGGCGCGTCGGGCAGGTCGAGCAGCGGGACGCCGATGTTGCCGCCGAACACGTTGGGCCGGTCGACCGCCGCCAGCAGATGGCTGATCAGGCTCGACGTCGTGCTCTTGCCCTTGCTGCCGGTGACGCCGATCGTGCGTGCGGCGTGGTCGGCCATCCAGAGGGCGCTACCGCCGGTGACGGGAACGCCGCGCTCGCGCAGCTCCTTCATCCACGGGTGGGTCTGCGGAACACCGGGCGAGCGCACCACGACATCGGCCGTGACCAGGGCCGGGAACGCGTGATCACCGCCCGCGAGGGGGGCCTGGGCGGCCAGCTCGCCCTCCCAGGTGACGGAGAGGAAATTCGCGCTGTCATCGACGGCGATCAACCGCGACGGCCCGTACGGGGAAATGGCCGTCACCGCGGCCCGCCCCTCGCGGCCCGTGCCCCAGACCGCCACGGACCGGCCCTTCAGGTCTGCCAGGCGCACAGTCGTCTCCTCCTCGTCGAGTCGCACTAGTATTGCCCGTCGGCCCTATGACAGGAGTTTCCGGGTGCAGTTCGACGTCATGCGCTTCCCCTCGTACGCGTTCGACCCCTCGACCGGGGTGGCGACGTTCGACTACGTGCTCGACGGCCCCGCACCGCTGCACTTCACCGAGACGATCACCCTGCCGGTCTTCAACGGCCCGGTGCCGGAAGCCCTCGGCCGCGTGCTCGACCTGCTGCACGTGGTGGCCGGGGTCAGCTACTACAAGGTGGGCGCGCCCGCCCGCGTGATCGCGCCCAAGCCGGTCGCGCCCGAGGTGGCCGCGTTCTTCACGGCCGTCTACACCAAGGGCATGGCCGAATACGCCTACCGCAACCAGCTGCCGCACGTCCTCGAACTGTCGGTGGAGGTGCCGGGTTCGCCGGCCCCGGCGCCGGTGGTCGACAACAGCCAGGGACGGCCGCTGTCGGCGGTCGGCGGCGGGAAAGACTCGATCGTCACGCTGGAGATCCTGCGCGCGGCCGGCCTCGACCCGGTGCCGTTCTCGGTCAACCCCAACCCGGTGATCCAGAACGTGAACGCCGCCTCCGGCCTGCCCGCCCTGGCCGCCCGCCGCAAGCTCGACCCGAGCCTGTTCGAGCTGAACAAGGCGGGCGCGCTCAACGGGCACATCCCGGTCACCGCGATCAACTCGCTGATCGCGATCGCCACCGCCGTCTGGCACGGCCTGGGCCCGGTGGTGATGTCCAACGAGCGCTCGGCCTCCGACCCCAACCTGATCTGGAACGGTCACGAGGTCAACCACCAGTGGTCCAAGGGGGTCGAGGCCGAGGGTCTGCTGCGGGCCGCCGTGACCGCCCACGCCGGCCTCACCGAGCCGTACTTCTCGCTGCTGCGCTCACTCTCCGAACTGCACATCGCGCAGCTGTTCGCCCGTCACACCCAGTACGACGACGTGGTGACCAGCTGTAACAAGGCGTTCAAGCTGCACGACCCGACGGCCCGCTGGTGCGGCGACTGCCCGAAGTGCCGTTTCGTCTACCTGGCGATGGCCCCGGCGATGGACCGGGACCGCCTCAACCACATCTTCGGTCACGACCTGTTCGCCGACCTGTCCCAGCTGCCCGGCTTCCTCGAGCTGCTGGGCATCGACGCGCACAAGCCGTTCGAGTGCGTCGGCGAGGTCGAGGAGTCGCTGGTGGCCCTGTCCATGCTGACCGACGACGCGCCCGTCCTGGCCGCGCTGCGCGAAGCCGTCCCGGCCGAGGCGTGGGCAGCCGCTTCCCGCGACGACGTCCTCGCCCCCGGCGGGCCCACGTTCGTCCCGCCCGCCTACGCCAAGGTCCTGACCGACGCCCTCTGACCGGCCGTCTACTCCGGTGGGTCGTGCTGTCTACTCGGGTGGGTCGTGGTGGATGCGCTCCGCGGCCACGCCCAGTTCCTGCAGGGCCAGGCTGGTCGCGGCCAGCATCAGCGGCGGCCCGGCCAGGAAGACCTCGGCGTCCGACCACTCGCCGTAGGCGGCGACGGCGTCGGTGACCAGACCCGACGCGTACGGGCCGGGGTCGCCCTCGGAGACGACCGGCACCACGGTGGCCCGGCGGGCGGCACCGGCGATCGCCGCGATCTCGTCGATGTCGTAGAGCTCGTCCAGGGTGCGGACGCCCCAGAAGAGGACCGCCGACCGGGCGTCGCGGGTGTCGGCCAGCTCGATCAGGAGGGCCTTGAGCGGGGCCACACCGGTGTCACCGGCGATCATCAGCAGGTTGCGGGACGGGTCGGCCGGCAGGGTCATCGCGCCCTCGGCCCGGCTCAGGCGCACGGGGTCACCGACCTGGGTGCCGTGGACCAGCGTGCCGCTCACCCCCGTGGTCGTCTTGGCCCGCACGTGCAGCTCGACCAGGTCGTCGCGGCGGGGCGCGCCGGACAGCGAATAGGGCCGCCAGATCGCGGGCAGGGCCGGCACCTGGATCCTCGCGTACTGCCCCGCGCGGTACGGCATCGGCAGCGAGGGCCGCAGCCGGATCACGGCCAGGTCGGGGCGCCGCAGCTCATGCGAGACGACGGTCGCGTCCCACACCGGGGGTTCGTAGGCCGAGCGGGCGGCGCCGTGCGCGATCCACTCGTACGCGTGCTGCCACGTCGACCGCCAAGCCAGGTCGAAGTCCTGCCGCCACTGGCCCGGCGCCATACCGGCCCGCATCGCCTCGGCCAGCGCCGCCCCCACGAGCTGCAGGTGCCCCGGCTCGACCCCGCACGCGGCCAGCGCCGCCCCGAGCCGCCCGGTCCCCTCGACCAGCAGCGGCGGCCGGTCGAGATGGTGGACGAGCCAGGTCAGCGCCCGCGCGAGCTGCGCCACCTGCGTGTCGGCGCCGCCCGGAATCACCGTGAGCAGCGACGGATGCGCCTGCAGAAGCGCCGCCCGCAGCCGCTCGGCCACCTCGTCGGTCCCGCCCGCGAACGTCAGCGAGGTGCTCAGCAGCCGTTGCGTCTGCAGCAGCAGCGCGTCGTCGGCCGGGTCCATCCCGTCGGCCGAGCCCGCCTGCCCGCGCGCCACCATCGGCGGCATGACGTGCGGCATGTCGAACCCCGGCAGCCGGGGAGCCGGCGTCCGCGCGCCCCGATCGGTCTGCGACTCTCCGTGCAAGAACCCACCCTCTTCCCGTACGCGGTGAGCCCCCGCCCCGCCGCCCAGAGCCCACTCGGGCCGAGCGCCGCCCTCCAGTTCCGGCCGTTCCGCCCGATGCGGATCAGCAAACGGAGCCAAGCCCGCCGGTGGCCGCCGAACCGGAAGCCCGGCGAACTGGTTCCGGTTGGGCCGCCCCACCGCCTCGACGTCCGCGAACCGCCCCTCTTCGTCGGGCGTCGGAAGACCCTTACCCAGCTCCCGCTCCACCTCACCGCCCAGCGCATGCTCCCGGTTTTCACCGCCGGACGCGCCCGAGCCGTCGGCCCGAGCACCGCCACGCGTGTTTTCGCCGAGCACCGGACCGGAGGCCGCGTCGTCGGACGGACCACCGCGAGCGGTCCCGCCGAGTGGCACGCTGCCGGTTGTCGCCGGACCGGACGATGTGCTGCCGGACGCGGCACGTCCCGGGGCGCTGCGGCTTTCGCGCGCGAAGTACGGGCCAGAGCCGGGCTGCGCGGGCTCGCCGCCGGCGTAGTCGCTGGGCGACCAGACTTCGGGCGCTGGAGCCGGCCGGTTCGGATCGATCAGCGGCGTCCACACGGGACGTCGGGGCTCGCTGCCCGAACGCCGGGACACATCGATCGGCGGTAGTTGGGCCGGCCGCAACAGCGGACCGTGGTCGGGAACATCGACTGCTCGCAGAGCGTCCTCGCGCGCGATCACCGGCCGCGCGTTCCCCCGGCGCTCCACAACGGGCGGCTCGTGGACCTCGACCTCGCGGCCGGCCTCATTCGCGCTTACGGCCTTCTTGACCGACGGCGGCACGGGCCGCACCGGACTCCGCTCCCAGAACGAGCGCCCCGGAGTCGTCCGTCCGGCACTTTCCTCGGCTTCGTCAGCCCCCGACACACCCGAGCGCGCCGCGCCGCTACCCGACACGCCCGCACCCGCACTCGACGCAACGTCGCCCGGAACCGCCGAATCGGCCACGCCCGAACGCGCGGCGCCGCCACCCGACACACCCGCACCCGGTGTGCCACCACCCGGAGTGGACGGGCTTGGCGCACCCTCGCTCGGAACTCCAGGCTCAAGCCCCTCGCCTGGCACGGCCGGACCACCGCGCCGAGGCATGGCGGAGGCCCATCGTGGACGCATCGGTTGCCCGCCCTCATCCGCGACATGCGGCGAGGCGGCACGCGGCGGCTCGGCATAGGGAGGATCGACGTGCGGCAACCCTGCGTGGGGAGCATCGCCGTGCGGTGACGCGGCGTAGGGAGCATCGCCGTGGGGTGGTCCACCGGTCAATCCAGGGCGTGCGGCACCCGGCGGCAGGGCCTCGTGGGGCTCGGCTGGCGGCAGCGCGGGATGCCCGGCCTGCTGTTGCTCGTGCAGACCCTCAACCGTGTCGGCGATGCCCGCGGCCACCGCGTCGGGGGCGGCCTGCCGCAGCCGGATCGCCCGCAGCAGGGCCAGCAGATGCTGGTCCGCTCCGGAACCCGAGCCCGATCCGGACGACACTGGAACACCCCCGCTTCGCGGATCACTCGACAGTACAACCGTACTGCCGGAGCCCCCGCCCCGCCGCGCTACCGGCAGACGCGCCTCACCCCAGCACAGCCGCCATGCGACTCACCGCCTCGGCCAGGATCTCGGGGCTGGTGGCGTAGTTCAGCCGGACGTATCCGGAACCGGCGGCGCCGAACCTCGGGCCGGGCTCGAGCGCGACCTTCCCCTCGTACAGGAAACGCTCTCGTGGTTGTGCGTCACGCCCGAGGACCGAGGCGTCGAGCCAGGCCAGGTACGTCGCCTCGGGCGGCCGCCACCGCAGCGACGGCAGCTCGGTGGCCAGCAGCGAACCCAGCTGCTCACGCCGCGCCGCCAACGTGCCGATCAGCGACTCGAGCCAGGGGTCGCCGTCGGTGTACGCCGCGATCGACGCGAGGGCGCCCAGATGCCCCGTACGCTCGGAGACCTCGACCACCAGGCCCTCGACCACCCGGGTCATCGCCGGCGCGGCCGTCACCAGGGCCGCGCACTTGAGCCCGGCCAGGTTGAACGCCTTGCTCGCGGACACCACGGCGATCGTGACCGCGGCCGCACCCGGCACCGTGAGCATCGGCGTGAACGTGGCCCCGGGCAGCACCAGCGCGGCGTGGATCTCGTCGCTGATGATCGGCACGCGGTAGAGCGTGGCCAGCCGGGCCAGCTCGGCCAGCTCGTCGGCGGTGTGGACGCGCCCGACCGGATTTTGCGGGTTGCACAGCACATAGGCCGCCGGGTGGGTGGCGAACGCGGCCTCGAGCGCGGGCAGGTCGAGCCGGCCCTCGGCGAGCGGCACCTCGAGCACCCGGCCCCCGGCCTCGGGCACCCAGTCGAAGAACGGCGGATAGACCGGCGGGCTGATCACCACCGGTTCGCCGTGCCGGACGAGCTGCCGCAGGACCTCGACCACGCCCACCCCGACGTCGGTCACCGGCGCGACGAGGGCGGGGTCGGGATCCCACCCCCAGCGGCGGCCCGCGAACCCGGCGAACGCCTTGCCCAGATCGGGCCCGGGCGCGTGATAGCCCAGGTCACCCCGGGTGACCGCCTCGCGCAGCACCTCGGCCACCGGCGGGGCCAGCTCGTAGTCCATCTCGGCGACGAACAAGGGCAGCACGTCATCGGGGAACGCACGCCATTTCACGCTGCGCCGCCGTCGCAGCTCGGCCAGTGGGGGGACGACCAGTTCCGTGCTCATGCCGACATCCTGCCCCGCCCCACCGACATTTTCCGGCCGCCGGTGGACGGCCGGGAATCTGTGAATCGGCTGCGAATGCGGGGCGGCTCTGGAAGGCTGCATCCAGAACCCCGACGGTTCCCCCGGGCCGCTCGGCTTGAGCCCACGCGAGGCGGAGCCATGAGCATCAGCCACCATCAGACGGCCAGCGGCCGACCGCTGCGGGTCTCTCCGGCCTGGGTCGGTGGCGCCGGGTCGGCCCAGCACGAACACCTTCTTCCCGTACGGGAGGCCGTCTGGGTCTGGAGTGTGCGGCGGTACGCGCGGACGGCTCTGTGGGCACTGCCCGCCGCCGCCCTGCTCTACGGCTGGACCACCCTGGGCATCAACACCCCGCCCGGCCCGCTCGTGGTGACCCTGGCCGCCAACTGGCTGTCCGCCATCGCGATGATCGCCCTCGCCGGTCTGCTGGCCGGCACCCGCACCCGCCGTTCCGCCGTCACCGGCCTGCTCATCGGTCTGGCCGGCTACGTCCTCACCCTCCCCCTGGCCGCGCTCCCGGCCGACACGGCCGCCGCCGGCTCTCCGCTGACCGTCGATCAGCTGCGGCTGGTCGAGGTCGCGGCGTCGGCCGCCGTCGGGGCGGGCTGGGTGCTGCTGGGCTGGGCCGTCTTCCGGTCCCGGCTGGTCAACCCGGCCGACGGGGTGCTGCTGATGCTGGCCGCGGCCGCGATCGGGGCCGGCGCGCACGCCCAGCGCCCGCTGCCCACCGTGGGGGCGTTGCTGCTGCTGGCCGCGGGCACCGGCCTGGCCTGGACGGCCGGTCGGCTCATCCCCCGGCACTGAACTGCCGGAGGTGGGTGGCATGCTCCTGACAGGTCCGGGTCATCCCCGGGCGCGGCGAAGGGAGCAGCCATGTCCAAGGTGGTCGCCGACATCTCGGTGTCGCTCGACGGGTTCGTGACGGGCCCCGACCCCGGTCCCGACCAGGGTCTGGGCCAGGGTGGCGAAGCCCTGCACACGTGGGCGTTCGCGGGCGACGCGATCGACAAACGGGTGCTCGAGGAATCCACCGTGGCGACCGGTGCCGTCGTCATGGGCCGCGCCCTGTTCGACGTCGTCGACGGCCCCGGCGGCTGGAACGACGAGGTGGGTTATGGCGCCGGTCTGGCCGCCGCGCCCCCGGTCCTGGTCGTCACCCGCACGCCGCCCGGCAAGGTGCGGCTGGCCGACCGGTTCACCTTCGTGGTCGACGGTCTGGCCAGCGCGATCGAGAAGGCCCGGGCCCTGGCCGACGACCGTGACGTGGTCGTCATGGGTGGCGGCGCCACCGTGCGCGGCGCCATCGAGGCCGGTCTGGTCGACGAGCTGCGCCTCCACCTCGCGCCGGTGCTGCTGGGCAGCGGCGTCCCGCTGTTCGAGGGCGCCACGCCGCGCAACCTGCGCCAGATCCACGTGCGTCCCTCCGGTCACGTCACCCACCTGACCTACCGGGTCGACTGACCACCGTGCCCGAGATTCATCTGATCACCGATCCGGCCGACGACCGCCTCGGTGACTACCGCGCCCTGACCGATCTCGAACTGCGCACGAAGTGGGAGCCGCCCAACGGGCTGTTCATCGCCGAGGGCGAGCTCGTGCTGCGCCGTGCGCTGCGGGCGGGCTACCGTCCCCGGTCCTACCTGATCGACGAGAAACGCACCGATCAGATCGCCGACCTGCCGGACGACGCCCCGATCTATGCCGCCACGCCCGCCGTGCTCGAGAAGGCCACCGGCTTCCACGTGCACCGGGGAGTCCTCGCTTCGTTCCACCGCGCTCCCCTGCGGGAGGCGGAAGAAGTGATCGCCACGGCGAGGCGTGTCGCCGTGCTCGAAGACGTCAACAACCACACGAACATCGGGGCGGTGTTCCGGGGCGCGGCCGCCCTCGGCATCGACGCGGTGCTGCTCTCGCCCACGTGCGCCGACCCGCTCTACCGGCGCAGCGTGCGGGTCAGCATGGGCGAGGTGTTCGCGGTGCCGTACGCACGTCTGGAGCCCTGGCCCGACGGCCTGCAACTGCTTCGCGACGCCGGTTTCACCGTGCTGGCGCTGACCCCCGACCCGGCCGCGGTGCCGTTGCAGAAGGTCACCGAGCGCGCGAAGACCGCCCTGCTGCTCGGCGCCGAGGGGCCTGGCCTGTCCCGCAACGCCCTCGCCGCCAGCGACATCCCGGTCAAGATCCCGATGCGGCGCGGGGTCGACTCGCTCAACGTGGCCGCCGCGGCCGCCGTCGCCTTCTGGGAACTGGGCCGCGACGACCCCGAGACATAGAAAAAGGGCCGGCCCCTCGAGGCCGGCCCTTCCCTGCGTGGTTACGCCCGTTCGCGGTCCACGACGCCGTTGTAGTCGGCGCCACCGAGCGCCGCCGACGGCGGGATCGGCTCGGGCGCCGGCAACGCGGCGGTCTTGTCGGGGTCGCCGCTGACCTGGGCCTCCGCGGCCCGTACCTGGTCGTTGATCTTCTCGGCCTCGGCGGCGGCAGCCTCGGCGGCCGCCACGGCCTCCTCCTCGACCGCAGCCGAGTTGACATTCGACTTCGGCACGTCGCCGGCCATGTTGGCCAGGCCGCCGAGCGCGCCGCCCATGCCCTCGAGGGCCTTGGTCAGCTCGGTCGGCACGATCCAGACCTTGTTGGCCGTGCCGTTGGCGATCTGCGGCAGAGCCTGGAGGTACTGGTAGGCCAGCACCTTCTGCGACGGGTTGGCCGTGTGGATGGCGTCGAACACCGTACGGATGGCCTTGGCCTGACCCTCGGCCTGCAGGATCCGCGACTGCCGGTCACCGTCGGCGCGCAGCACCGCGGCCTGCTTCTCACCCTCGGCCGTGAGGATCTGGGCCTGCTTGTGGCCCTCGGCGTTGAGGATCGTCGCGCGGCGTTCCCGCTCGGCGCGCATCTGCTTCTCCATCGAGTCGCGGATGCTCGGCGGCGGCTCGATCGCCTTGATCTCGACGCGGGTGACCTTGATGCCCCAGCGGCCGGTGGTCTCGTCGAGCACCGTGGAGAGGTGCCGGTTGATCTCCTCGCGGCTGGTCAGGGCACGCTCGAGGTCGAGCGAGCCGATCACGTTGCGCAGGGTGGTGACCGTCAGCTGCTCGATCGCCTGGAGGAAGTTGGAGATCTCGTACGTGGCCCGCACCGGGTCGACAACCTTGAAGTACAGGACCGTGTCGATCGAGACGACCAGGTTGTCCGACGTGATCACGGGCTGCGGCGGGAACGAGACCACCTGCTCGCGCATGTCGACCTTGCTGCGCACCGAGTCGACGAACGGCACCAGCAGGTTGAGGCCGGGGCTGAGCGTCCGCTTGTACTTGCCGAGACGCTCGACCACGTCCATCCGCTGCTGGGGGACGATGCGAACGGACCGGAGCAGCGTGACGATGGCGAACACCACGATCACGATGATGAGGACGCCGATCACAGCTTCCATGGCACTCCTCTCTATGGGTTGATGCGAGTCGCGCTAGAAGTTAGGAAGATCATCGCGCCACACGATGGCGGTGGCGCCGTCGACCTTGACGATGCGGACCCGTTCGCCGGGCAGGTATTTCTCCTGGCCGTCGAACGACCGCGCCTGCCAGTGCTCGCCGTCGATCTTGATCATCCCGTGGCCGCCGTCGACCTCTTCGAGCACGGTGCCGTGGTTGCCCGGCAGCGCCTCGACACCCATCGGGGTCTCGCCCGACTCGAGCGCCGGCCGCGCGTGCTTGAGGACGATCGGGCGCAGCGCCGTCACCGACAGGCCGGAGACCAGCGCGAACACGATGACCTGGAGCAGCAGGGGCGCGCCGAGAGCGGCCGCTCCGGCCGCCGCGAAAGCCCCGATGCCGAAGAAAATGATCAAGAACGTAGCCGTGAAGGCCTCGGCGATCGCCAACGCGATGCCGAGCACGATCCACAGAACCGCTTCCACGTATCGATCGTGACATGCCCGCGCACGTCCGGCGACGCTGCGTGCTCCTACGCGGAAAATGTCATCGAACTGCCATCCAAGCCGGGACCCTGGGCCGCGTAGCCATATCGGCCGCGCACAGTTATACCCACCAGTCGTATATCGAGAGGGTCCACCGTGTCACTGCTGCCGGAGACCGGCCGACGGGTCGACGAGATCGCCGTCCGCGCGCAGGCCGAGGGGCGTACGCCGTCCCTCGCTCTGGCGATCGTGCGGGACCGGGCGGTGCTGCACCAGGTGTTCGCGGGCGAGCAACCCCGGCCCGACGCCAAGACGCAGTACCGGCTCGGGTCGATCACCAAGACGATCACCGCCACGCTGGTCATGCAGCTGCGCGACGAGGGCGCCTTCGCGCTCGACGACCTGCTCTACCGGCACCTGCCCGGCACGCCGATCGGCGGGGTCACGCTGCGCCAGCTGCTGGGCCACATCTCGGGCCTGACCCGCGAGCCGGACGGCGCGTGGTGGGAGCGAACCGTGGGCGGCGACGTCGACACGTTGCTGGCCGAGCTGGGCTACGACAAGGTCGTCGGGCCCCCGTTCCGCCGCTACCGCTACTCCAATCTGGCGTACGGGCTGCTCGGCGCCGTCCTCGAGAAGGTCACCGGGGAGACGTGGCAGACGCTGGCCGGCAAGCGGGTGCTCGACCCGCTCGGCATGAAGCGCACGACCTACGCTCCGGTCGAGCCGTTCGCCCGCGGCTACGTCGTGCACTCCCTCGATCGGTCGCTGCACGAGGAGCCGCGCCTCGACGCGGGCGCGATGGCCCCGGCCGGGCAGCTCTGGTCGACCGTCACCGACATGGCGAAGTGGGCCGCGTTCTGGACCGACCCCGCCCCCACGGTGCTGGCCCGCGAGACCGTCGACGAGATGTGCGCCCCGGTGGTGATCAGCGACCTCGAGTCGTGGACCGGCGGGCACGGGCTCGGACCGCAGCTCTACCGGGCCGGCGAGCGGGTGTTCGTGGGCCACGGCGGTTCGATGCCGGGATACGTGGCCCACTTCGCCGTGCACCGGCGCAGCCGCCTCGGGGTGATCGTCTTCGCCAACTCGTACGGGCTGGCCGGCACCTCGATCAAGAAGGTGGCGCTGTCCGCGCTCTCGACGGTCGTGGACGGGGAGCCGGTGCTCACCGCGCCCTGGCAGCCGCCGGTGCCGCCGACCGGCGAGGCGGCCGCGGTCGTGGGGCGCTGGTGGTGGATGGGGCGCGAGTTCGAGATCACGTGTGACGGGGATTCGCTGGTGATGACCGGGCCGAACCACTGGACGCGCTTCACCCGCGAGGGGCCGGACCGGTGGCGCGGCGTGGAGGGCGAGAACGAGGGCGAGCTGCTGCAGATCCTGCGCCACGACGACGTGTCGGTGGCGGCGCTCGACATCGCGACGTTCGTCTTCAAGCGCGATCCGAAACATCTCGCATAACCCTGTGGACAGCCGGCCCCACCCCCTTGACAGGCGCGTAGCGTCCCTGGCACTTCCCGGGGAGGGTGGGGGAGGCGGTGGCGGAACTCCCTACTCACCGCAAGATCGATTGTTCGGCGGCGGGACCAGGAGCAGGGGCGGGCACGGCGGGCTCGGAGCGGAAACCGAGCGCCAGCCCGGCGGCGACCACGGCCACACCGACCCACACGGCCAGCCCGGGCACCGGGCCGCCCAGCGCCACCCCCACCACGGCGGCCGAAACGGGAGCGATCCCCGTCAGCAGGCCGGTCCGGGCCGAACCCAGCCGCTGCACGCACGTGTACCAGAGGACGAACGCCACGGCGGTCACCAGAACGGCCAGATAGGCGCCGGCCAGTACGTCGTCCAGGTGCAGCCGCAGGATGGCTCGGGGGCCCTCCCAGAACAAGCCACCGGCCCCGAAAGCGACCGCGGCCATCCACGTGGCGTGCACCGAGACGCCCAACGGGCCGTGACGGCCCAGCACGGGGACGGCCAGCAGCGTGAAACCGGCCTCGCAGGCGAACGTGACCAGCGCCCACAGCAGACCGATGCCGTCGGTGCGGCCCAGGCCCTGCACCAGCGCGGCGCCCACGGTGACGACCAGGGCGGCCACGACCAGGTGGGCGGCGGGGGCGCGGCCCTCCAGCAGCGGTCCGGCCACGGCCAGCAGCAACGGGACACACGCCACGGCCACCCCCAGGACGGCCGGCTCGGCGTGGCGGGAACCCTGCACCAGGGCCACGTTGAAGACGACCATGCCGGTCAGCACGACGCCGCCCAGCCACAGCCACTCGGTGCCGCGGGGGCGCAGCACACGGCCCCGGGCGTACAGAAACACGTACAGCAGAAGGAGCAGGCAGGCCACGGCGTAACGCAGGGACTGCACGGTCAGCGAAGGCGCGTCGGCCAGGAAGGCGGAGACGGCCACGCTGCCGCCGACGAAGGTCATGCCGGTCGCGCCGGCCAGGGCACTCAATCTCACAGACCGATGCTGGTCGCGGTATGGTCCGGTTTGAAGGACCAATCCGTCCGCACTCAGGGGGACCAATTTCCGGCTCGGACTTCCTCCAGCTGCGGCCCGGGGATGCGCCCGCCAAGGGGCTGACCACCTGGCTGACCGACGGGCTGCGGGCCGCCGTGGCCAACGGACGGCTCACCACCGGCACGCGGCTGCCGGCCACCCGGTTGCTCGCGGCGGAACTGCGGGTCTCGCGGGGTGTGGTGGTCGACGCCTACCAGCGGCTCATCGACGAGGGGCTGGCCGCCGCCCGCACCGGCGCCGGCACGACGATCATCGCCCGGCCCGGCGTCCGGGATGCCCCCTCGGACCGCCGTCGTTCGCTGGACACCCTGCGGTTGCCGCTCCCGCCGGCCGAGGGCATCGACATCGACCTGTCCCCGGGGATCCCGGACCTGTCGGCCTTTCCCCGTACGGCGTGGTTGCGCGCCGAACGGGCCGTGCTCGACGGGATCACGGCGGCCGACCTGGGGTACGGGGATCCGGGCGGCACCCCGTGGCTGCGCGCCGAACTGGCGGGCTGGCTGGCCCGCACCCGGGGCATCCACGCCGAGCCCGACGACGTGATCGTGGTCGGCGGCGTCGCGCAGGCCCTGGCGCTACTGGCCCAGACGCTGCACGCCGCGGGAAAGGTCCGCGTGGCCGTCGAGGATCCGGGGTCACGCGGGGCGCGGGACCAGCTGGCCCATTGGGGTGTACGGCCGGAGCCCGTCCCGGTCGATGCCGAGGGGCTCGTGGTCGGGGCGCTGACCCAGGACGCGGCCGTCCTCACGCCGGCCCACCAGTTCCCGACCGGCGTCGTGCTCAGCCCGGCCCGGCGGCGCGCGCTGCTGGCCTGGGCCGCCCGGGGAGGCCTGGTCATCGAGGACGACTACGACGCCGAGCACCGCTACGACCGCGCTCCGGTGGCCGCTCTGCAGGGTTCGGGGCCCGACCACGTCGCGTACGCGGGAAGTGTCTCGAAGTCTCTGGCCCCGGGGATGCGGCTCGGCTGGCTGATCGCCCCGCGCCGCCTGCAGCCCGACCTGCTGACCGCCAAGCACGACAGCGACCTCGGCAACCCGGCGTTGCCGCAGCTGGTGCTGGCCCGGCTGCTCGCGACCGGCGACTACGAGCGGCACCTGCGCAACGTCCGCACCCGTCAGCGCCGCCGCCGGGACGCGTTGCTGGCCGCCCTCCGCACGCACCTGCCCGACGCCCAGGTCACCGGTGTCGCCGCCGGCCTGCATCTGCTGATCATGCTAGAAAGCGACGAATCGGACGAAACGCTAGCCAGACAAGCCGCCGAAAAAAGGGTCCTCGTCCACCCGCTCAGCTGGCACCGCCACGTGGACGGCCCACCGGGCCTGATCCTGGGCTACGCCGCCCACCCACCCGACCGCCTCACCGAGGCCGCGGAACGTCTCGGCCGAGCGCTCAGTCGTCGAGCACGGTGACGAAGTCGATCAGCCGTTCCATCGAGTTGATCAACGGCGTCTCGACGTCCTTGTAGCTGTTCACCGACTTGAGGATCCGCCGCCACATGTCGGCCGGCTCGCGCACCCCCACGGCCTGGCAGATGCCCTCTTTCCAGGGCCGCCCGGGCGGGATGACCGGCCACTTCGACAAGCCCACGCGTGACGGTTTCACGGCCTGCCAGATGTCCACGTACGGATGACCGGTGACCAGCACGTTCGGATCGGTCACGGCGGCCACGATGCGGCTCTCCTTGCTCCCGGGCACGAGGTGGTCGACCAGCACCCCGAGCTTCCTCGTCGGCCCCGGCTGGAATCCGCGCACCGCGCCCGCCAGGTCGTCGATACCGTCCAGCGGCTCGACCACGATGCCCTCGATCCGCAGGTCGTCACCCCAGATGCGCTCGACCAGGGCGGCGTCGTGGATGCCCTCGACCCAGATGCGGCTGGCCTTGGCGACCTGGGCCTGGACGCCCGCGACGGCGATCGACCCCGAAGCCGTGACCCGCCTCTGCTGCACGGCCGGCCCGGCTGCGGGCCGCCGCAGCGTCACCGGCTTGCCGTCGAGCAGGAACGCCGCCGGTTCGAGCGGGAAGTTGCGCCGCTTGCCGTGCCGGTCCTCCAGCACGACCGCGCCCAGCTCGAATCCGACCACCGCCCCGCAGAACCCGGAGTCGACGTCCTCGACGACCAGATCGCGTTCGGCGTCCACCTCGGGCACCACCTTGCGGCGCCGCCAGTCCCCCTTGAGCACGTCCTCCCCATACATGCAAGGCACGGTAACCCGTGCGTTGGGACACGACCTTTCTGACTCTCCGGCCGAGACAGACTTCCCTGGTGCCACGTACCCTTGCTCGCATGTCCCCCGCTGCTGATGCGGCCACCCGCGTTGCGCGGCGCTCGACCCGGTTCGTGGCCTGGGTGCGCGCCTGGCGCGCCGGCCTGGTGCCCTTCGACGAGCTGCCCGACGAGATCGCCCGCGACGAGGAGCACCTCGTCGCCGACGCGCCCGGCACGTGGACCGATGTGCCGCTGCCGCAGGGCCTGCCGGTGTTCGCCAAGGTCCACCCCGACGACATCCGTCTGGTGCTGCCCGCCCCCGGCGACCCGCGCGGCCTGCCCGGCCCGGGCCCGCTGACCGGCGCCGCCATGCTGGCCGGCGAGGCCGTGATGACGCCCACCTTCGGCATCGTGCCCGAGGTGCGGCGCCACGTCTCCGGCTCGGGCACCGAGTTCGAGACGGTGCTGTGGCGCTATTTCCCGGTCGAGGAATACAAGCCGGTCTTCCAGATGGGCGCGGCCGAGGCCGAGGGCGAGCTGACCCTGGCCCTGGGCGAGGCGACCACCCAGCTGACCAAGCTCGACGTGGCCCAGTGGAAGCCGGAGCTGGCCGGGGCCCTGCAACAGTTGCGCCGCCCCGAGAGCACGGCCACGCTGCCGGCCGGGTTCGACCCGCGCTCCCGCCGCCTGTTCGCGCGGGCGTCGATCCTCGACCAGGTGCTCGCGCTGGCCGAGACCAACGCGCCCGGCGGCGCCCTCAACGGTTACGAGGCCCAGCAACGCGATGCGGCCCTGCGCCCGCTGCTCAACGCGTGCCGTCAGGCGCTGGTGGCGGCCTGCAACTCGCCGCTCCACGCCTGAGCAGGTCCATGCCGGACAAGGTCAAGCACTGCACGTTCTGCGGCGCCCGTTTCACCCCTGGCCAGCCCTGGCCGCGCCGCTGCGCCGCCTGTGGCGAGACCTCCTACCGCAACCCCACGCCGGTCGCGGTCGCCGTGCAGCCGGTCGCCGACGGCCTGCTGGTGGTGCGCCGGGCCATCCCGCCCGCGGCCGACCGGCTTGCGCTGCCGGGCGGTTTCATCGACTTCGGCGAGTCCTGGCCGGACGCCGCGGCCCGGGAACTGCGGGAGGAGACGGCTCTGGTCGTCGACCCGGCCACGGCCACCCTGTACGACACGGTGAGCGCCCCCGACGGCACGCTGCTCGTCTTCGCCCTCTTCCCGCCGCTCGCGTCCGAGGCCGACCTGCCCGATGACGTCCCGAACGACGAGACCCACGGCTGGGAAATTCTCCCGGGCCCGGCCGAGCTCGGCTTCAGCATCCACACCGCGGTGGCCGCCCGCTGGTTCAGTCGATCAGACCGGCCCTGACCAGTTCGGCCACCAGCAGGCGGATCGCCGGGGCGCACCGGCCGGACGACGCCGAGGTGAACCAGTCCAGTTCGGCGATCTCGTTGCGGGCCCGGGGCTCGTCCTCGGTCTTGCCGCCGACGAAGCAGATCAGCCGCACGGTGGTGCCGGGCGGCCGGTTGTGGGCGGGCGCCACGATCTCGGTGAACAGGCTCAGGTCGGCCGGGTCGACGACAAGCCCGACCTCCTCGGAGACCTCGCGCGCGGCCGCCTCGGCGTACGTCTCGTCGGGTTCCGGTTTGCCGCCGGGCAGATAGAACGCGTCGGAATTGGCGGCCCGCACCACCAGGACCCGGCGCTCGCGGACGTGGACCCAGGCCGCCGCGATCACTTCAGACGTCACGGCACGAGACTACCCACCAGGGCCTCGGTCGCCGTCCACAGCCGCTCGGCGGTCGCCTCGTCGCGGCCGGCGCGGGAGGGAAGCCGTACGGCGGGAAAGCCTTTGATGCTGGCGAAACCGTCGGGCCCGACGTAGGCGTTGCCCGGCACGTCCTCGGTGGCCGCATAGAGCAGGGGCAGCGCGCCGTGCTCGGCGTCCTGGGTGAGGAACGGCACCCGGTTGATGACGTCCATCCACGAGTGGCCGACCAGCCCCGTCCGCGCGATCCCGGGATGGGCCACGATCGAGCGCACCCCGTTGCCCAGACGCCGTTGCAGGGCCAGCGAGAACAGCACCACGGCCAGTTTGGAGTCCTGGTACGCCTGCAACGGGTGGTACGGGCGGGACTGCCAGTCCAGGTCGTCCAGGTCGAGCTTGGCCCGCCGGTGCAGCTGGCTGGAGACGTGCACGACCCGGTCCGTGACGTGCGGCAGCATCAGGTTGGTCAGCGCCCACAGCCCGAAGTAGTTGGTCGCGGTCTGCAGGTCGAGCCCGTCCCGGGTCCGCGACGCCGGCACGTCCATCACGCCGGCGTTGTTGACCAGCACGTCGAGCCCGCCCGTCCACTGGCCGGCGAACGCCCGCACCGACCCGAGGTCCGACACGTCGAGGTGCCGGTACTCGAACGGCCCCGGCACCGGCTTGCGCCCCGCCACCACGACCCGGGCCCCGGCCCGCGCCAGCTCGGTCGCCGTGATCAGGCCGATCCCGCGGCCGGCCCCGGTCACCACCACGGTCCGGCCGGACATGTCACGCATCGATGCGGTGGTCCACTTGCTCATTGCGTACTCCTCGATCGGGGTTGGTCCTCCCATCACAGGCCCCGCCGCGCGGCGGATGAAGGCACGGCTCAACCACTGAATGCCAGGTCGTGGATGAGCCCGCCGGTTTCCGCGACGATCGGGACATGACGTTCGACCGCGCCTCGCTCGGCGCCTTCCTGCGGGCCCGCCGCGAAGCCCTGCAACCCGAGGACGTGGGTCTGCGCCGCGGTGCCCGCCGCCGGGCCCGGGGTCTGCGCCGCGAGGAGGTGGCCGAGCTGTGCGACATGTCCGCCGACTACTTCGCCCGCCTGGAACGCGGGGACGGCCCGCAGCCCTCCCCGCCGATGCTGGCCGCCGTCGCGCGGGGCCTGCGGCTGACCCCCGACGAGCGGGACCACCTGTTCGGGCTGTGCGGCTACAGCCCGGCCCAGCGCGGCGCCGGCGACCATGTCAGCCCCGGCCTGATGCGCATCCTGGACCGCCTCACCGACACTCCGGCCCAGGTCATCAGCCCGCTCGGCGAGACGCTGCGGCAAACCCCGCCCGCGGTCGCGCTGTTCGGTGACGAGACCGCCTTTCAGGGGCACGCCCGCAGCGCCGTCTACCGCTGGTTCACCGGCGACCGTTCGCTCTATCTCCCCGAGGACCACGACAAGCAGGGCCGCTTCCTGGCTTCGGCGCTGCGCACGGCCGGTCCCCTGGGCCAGGAACTGGTCGACGTCCTGATGCGCGAGAGCTCCGAGTTCGCCACCCTCTGGAACCGGCACGAGGTCGGCCTGCGCTGGAGCGACACCAAACGCTTCGTGCACCCGCAGGTCGGCCGGCTCGACCTGTTCTGCCAGAGCCTGCAGGACCCCGATCAGGCCCAGGCGCTGCTGGTCTTCACCGCAACCCCCGGCAGCGAGAGCCACGGCAAACTCGATCTGCTCGCGGTCATGGGAACAAGCTTCAAAACGATGTCGTAGCGGGGTGAGGGGTACGGACCGTCGCTCACGCCGAGGGCCCGGGCGGGCTTCGCTGGCCGCTGACGCGTCCAGAACGCGAAACCCACCCGGGCGGCCTGCGTAAATGGTTGCGCCCCCAAAACCTTGGCGGGGCCGCTTACGGTGACGACATGCAGAAGCCGGGACTGACCGAGCAGCAGCGCTCCGAGGCCGACCGCATCACCGCGCTGATCGAGGGGCTGGGGCCGGCCGACGACCACTCCGGCGCGTTGCCCGCCGTGCGGGCCGTCACCCGCGACGGTCTGGTCCTGGGTGACGTGCTGGGCGACTACCTGCACCGGGTGGTCACCGGCGGCCAGGCCGAGACGATCTCCTACTGGCCCGTGCTGGAGCTGCTGCGGGCGGCCGGCGCCGACGAGGAACGGGCCGCGGCCAAGGCCCAGTGGCGGCGCACCTCACTCGACGACGTGGACCACTGACCCCTCGGGGATCCCGTCGAGCAGCGCCTGCTGGGCCTTCAGCGGCATCCGGACGCACCCGTTGGAGATGCTGCGCCCGAACGCCGACCGGTCCCGCCACCCGTGGATCGCCGTGTGCCCGTCCCGCAGCGAGGCCGCCAGGGCGTCCCGGTCGTCGGGCACCGCGCCCAGCACGAGGGCGTCCAGTCCCCCGTACACGGAACCGCTTGTGATCGTCCGCCCCATCACGTAGGTCCTCCCCTGTGGCGTAGGAGTCCGCCTCGATCCCACTGCCACCTCCCACGAGCCGTGTTCCCGGCCGTCGCGCAGCCAGGTCAACCGCCGCTCGCTCAGGTCGACGAACAGCTGGTCGCCGAGCCGCCGCGTCTCCCACCCGCCGGGCGGCACCCATCCGACGCGCCGGTTGACCGAGGGCAGCAACACCCCGGCCCAGCCCTGACGCCGCTCCACGATCGGCACGGTGACCGGCATCCCGCTGATCGACCGGCCCAGGAACGCCCGTGGTTTCCCGCCCGGAGTGTCGTACACGGCGAGCCGATGCCGTGGTCGCAGCCCTTCCGTCACGGCCCGGGTCGACATCGGGTCGGGATCGCGCGGGAACCCTCGCGGCGAGTCCCAGTAGTCCATGACCGGCAGCGTTTTCGGGGCCGGCGCCGCCACCGGCACCGGCTCGGCCGTGGGTGCGGCTGCCGGCACCTGCCGTACCGCGAACAATCCCGGGCCGTCTTTCTTCGCGGCCGCCGCCGACCCCGCCGCCGCGGCCACCACCAACACCCCGCTCAGCACAGCCAGTCGGGTGCCGCGGAGCCAAGCCATGCCACCAGACTACTTCGCCCAAATACGAAATAAAGCCATGTTTCGGTCATCACGACGCCTCGGCGCGCTCCGGAACGGCGCCTCGAACAGGGCCGCGAACAACCAGGCCGCGACCAGGACCAGCGGAATCACCAGAACCAGGGTCACGCCGAACGCGGCCGGACGCGACGCGACGTACGGCGCCACGATCAGGGTGGTGATCAGGGCCACGATCGGCATGTGGATCAGGTAGAGGCTGTAGGAGAAGCCGCCCAGCGCCCGCAGCGGCCCCCATCCCGGGAACCGTTCCCGCGTGGCCACGGCCGCCAGGAGCAGGGCGATCGCCGGGCCGGCAGCAAGATCCAGCCAGTAGTAGTGGCCGGCCGTCCAGACCGGGCCGCGGAACGCGACCAGCGCCAGCACCGGCAAGCCGGCCACCGCCGACATCCCGAGCCACGGCCGGCGCCGGATCCGGTCCCGGGCGGAGACGACGCCCGCGGCCAGCACACCCACCGTGAACAACGGCGCCAGCTCGAACGTGTACCCCGTCGCCCGGGCGCCGGTGGCCAGCCCCGGCCAGAGCAGGCCCGCCGCCACCACCGGCCCGGTGACCACGGCGAGCGTGGCCAGGGCACCGATCCGCCGCCGGGCCCACACGATCACTGGGAACGCCACGTACAGGGCGGCCTCGACCGCGATCGACCAGAACGCGCCGTTGGGTGTGGGCGCCGCCATGAAGTCCTGGAGCAGCAGGCCGTGGACGACGAGCGAACGGGCGGTCTGAGGTTCGCTCAGCGGCAGCGCGGGCACCAAGGTCGCGATCAGGGCGCTGGCGGCCAGGGCGGCCCAGTAGGCGGGCAGGATCCGCCGGGCCCGCCGCCGCGCGTAGCCGAGCGGGTCGCCCAGCCGCCACCCGTTGCGGGCCGGCGCGAGGGCCAGGGAGAAGCCCGACAGGACGATGAACACGACCACCGCGAACCGGCCGTGGACCAGCCAGCCGAGCCAGCCCGGGCCGGTGTTGGCCGGGTAGCCCGGGAACGACAGCAGCCAGCAGTGGTGGACCACGACGTACAGGGCCGTCAGGCCGCGGATCTCGTCGAGGCCGGCCACACGCGCGTACGGGGGAAGGGTTGTCAAGGCGCACTCCAGTCACCGGGCCGGCGCGGGGCCGGTCCGGTGCATCGGGGGAAGAGCTAGGGGAGGCGGACCTTCCGCCAGGTGCGGCCGTCCTCGGAGAGGTAGGGACCGGTCTCCCCGGGCAGCACGTACCGTCCCGAGGTCACCTGCGGAAGGGCCACGGAATCCAGCGGATAGCCGGGCAGGGTGACCGGCGTGAACAGACCGGCGCCGCGACCGGCCGCGAACCCGCTGCCGGCCCGGAGGATGAGCGAACCGTCGGCGGCGACGAAGGCACCGGAGGGCCGGGCGTCGCGGATCCGGTCGCCGGTCCGCCAGGTCTTCCCGCCGTCGTCGGAGTAGTGCACGTCGACCTCGTCCGCGCCGCGGGCGGTCAGCGCGTACGCCGTCGCGCCGGACCCGGCCGACACCTGGGGAAGGGCGCCGAGGGTGTCATTGTCCGGCGCCGCCACCCCGTCGGCGAAGACGTGCGTGCGCCAGCTCCGGCCGGCGTCGGAACTGGTCGCCACGGCGGGTTTGCGGGTGACCGGGTCCAGCCCCGACACCCACAGGCGGTCCCCGGGCGGCGCGCTGACCATGGCCGGCCACAACGGCTGGACGGTGATCCCGGTGGGCTGGGCGGCCAGGGGCGCGAGGCGGCCGGTGGCCGGGTCGACCGCGCCGACCGTGCAGTCCGCGATCCGCATGGCCTCGCAGTCGACCAGCGCGGTGCCCTCCGGAACAGCGTCCACCGGTTGGGTGCCGGTCTCGGCCGGGAACCAGGCCCCGCCGCCGTTCGTGGTGATCCACAGCGGGTCGAGGGCGGCCGGACCGGTCGCGCCGAGCGCTTCGTCGATGCTGACGGTACGGAACTCACGCCAGGCGAGCAGGCCCTCCCCGAGCGGCACGAGCGCGGCCGCGCGCGGCTCGTGGCGGTCCCCGGTCTCGGGAGGCACGGTGCGGAGCTGCCAGGACTCGCCGCCGTCGGACGAGGCGTACAGCTCCGCGGCACATTCCTGGCAGCTCACGACGACGCCGTAGAGGTCGGTGCCGACCGCGGCCACCGTGGTCATCCCGGGCCAGCTGTCGTCGCGGGGGCCGCCGGCCACCGGAGCGGACGGGCCGCCCCGCACGGCGTAGCCGAGGCTGGTCGCGGCGAGCACGGTCGCGAGAAACACGGCGCCCGAGGTGACGACGCGACGACGGCGCAGCCGGCCGGCCCTGCGCCGTACGGTGGGAAACCCGGGCTGACGCACCGCGTCGCCCACCTCGGACCGCAGCCGGTCGAAGTCCGCCTCACGCATGACGGACCCCCTCGGCCAGCACGACGGGTGCGGGTTCCTCGTCCGAGAGATAACGGGCCAGCGCGGCCCGCCCCCGGGTCAGCCGGGCCTTGACCGTGCCCTCGGGCACGCCCAGGGTGACGGCGACCTCGGCCACCGACAGGTCGGCCAGGTGGTGCAGCACCACCGCCTCCCGGGTCGGCGGGGCCAGCCGGCGCAGCGCGGTCAGCAGAGCCACCCGGTCGCCGGAGAGGCCGGGCACCGCGGCCGGGGCAACCTCGACGCGCCCCGACCGCACCAGCCGGTCGAACAGCCACCGCCGCCGGTAGCGGCTCCGCGCGACGTTGAGGGCCGCGACCCGCAGCCAGCGTTCGGCGTCGTCGGCCCGCAGGAAGGAGCGCGGCGAGGCCAGCACCCGGGCGAACGCCTCGTGCACGGCGTCCTCCGCCTCGGCCAGGTCACCCACCAGCCCGGACACCTGGATCACCAGACGCCGGTAGTAGGCCTCGTACGCCTGCCGTACCGATCCCTCGGCATCCACGCACCCTCCCCCGTTTCACCGGCTGTCCAGGGAAGGACCAACAGGACGGCCGCGCGGTTGCATCGGCTCCCGTGATTTCTACCGGGCGGCTGCAAGAACCGGGCGGCTGCCAGAGCCGCCCTGCTGCTGGCGCTGCTCGAACACGTACGGGTCGACCAGGCGGTCCTCGTCGCGGGCTACTGCACCCGGCCGAACGACTCGGAGGAGCCGGTGCTGCGGGCGAGCTACGACTGGGACACCATGCGCGCCAACGTCCGGGACGCCTGCTTCATCAACTCGCGCCTGGACCCGTACGGCTGCGACGAGCACCAGGGGCGAGCGATGTTCGAACGGCTGGGCGGCACCCAGATCGTCCGCGACGATGGCCACTTCGGCGACTACAACCAGGTGTACGACGAGTTCCCCCTGGTCGACCGCCTGATCGCCTGGCTCCGGCTAGCCCGGCAGGCGGGGGCCGGCCTCGCGCTGCGACGCCATCCACGCCTCGACGTCGGCCGACGAGCGGGGCAGCCCGGCCGACAGGTTCCGGCACCCGTCGGAGGTCACCAGCACGTCGTCCTCGATGCGGACGCCGACGCCGCGCAGCTCCTCGGGCACCAGGTCGTCCTCGGGCTGGAAGTAGAGCCCGGGCTCGACCGTCAGCACGTAACCCTCCTGCAGCGGCCCGTCGCGGTAGGCCTCGTTGCGCGCGTTGTTGCAGTCGTGCACGTCGATGCCGAGCATGTGCCCGAACCCGTGCAGCGTCCAGCGGCGGTAGACCGTGCTCTCCTCGGTCATCGCCTCGTCGACGCTCACCGGCAGCAGCCCGAGGTCGTCGAGCCCCTCGGCCAGCACCCGCATGCAGACCTTGTGCACGTCCTTGAACAGCACGCCCGGCTTGATGGCGTCCATGCCCGCCTGCTGCGACGCGTGGACGATGTCGTAGACCTGGCGCTGCAACGGCGTGAACTGCCCCGACACGGGCACGGTGCGGGTCACGTCGGCCGTGTAGAAGTTGTCGCCCTCGACGCCCATGTCCATGAGCAGCAGCTCACCCGGCTTGGTGACGCCCGTGTTGCGCACCCAGTGCAGGATCGTCGCGTGTGCGCCGGCGCCGACGATCGAGCCGTAGCCGACGTCGTTGCCGTCGTGGCGGGCCCGCAGCCCGAACACGCCCTCGAGCAGCCGCTCCTTGACCCCACGGTCGGCCGGCAGCACCCGGGCGACGTCTTCGAAGCCGCGGACGGTGGCGTCGATCGCGGCCTGGAGCTGGGCGATCTCCCACTCGTCCTTGATCAGCTTGAGCTCGCTGAGCACCCAGGCCAGCTCGCGGTCGCGCGGGTGGTCACGGTCGGGCTCGTAGGCCAGCACGGCCCGGTCGACCGCGGCGTCGAGCCCGCGCAGCACCCGGGTGCGCCCCGGCGCCGAGCCCGCGAGCGCCGGCCCGAGCTCGGCCAGCGCGGCCGTCTGGACGCCGAGCTCGGTCGACTTCTCGGCCAGGGTGTGGGTGCGCCCGATCCACAGCTCGCCGTTGCGGCTGCGGAAGAAGGCGTCGGTGTCCTTGGAGTTGCGCTGCCGGGTGTAGAGCACCGCGTCGTGACCGGAGCCGCTGGGCCGCAGCACGAGCACGCTGTCGGGGTCGCGGTCGCCGGTCAGGTAGACGAAGTCGCTGCCCGGGCGGAACGGGTAGTCGGTGTCGTTGGCCCGGACCTTCTCGCCGCCGGACGGAATGATCAGCGTCTCGCCCGGGAAGGCCTCGGAGAGCGCGTTGCGCCGCTTCTCGTAGTTCGGCACCTCGGGCAGCGGGCTGACGGCCAGCGGGTCCTCACGCCACCCGCCCCGCATGAACTGCAGGAAAGCCTCGGGGAAGCCGGGGTCGTGGGTCTCCGTCTTGGCCGCGGGTTGCGCGGCCTTCTGCTCGGCCATGGTGGGCGCCTCCGATGATCTTCAGCCGTGGACGACGCTGGGTCGCCGATCCGCCCCCGACGTTACCGCCTGGCGGACCGGTCACCGCTCCGGCAGGGTCAGGCACGCCACACGCGGCCCGGCGGTGCCGGCCACCCCGGCGGCGGTCCTGGTCGGCTGCGCGTGCAGGATCAGCGACCGCGCCGACTGGCCGGCCGGGAACGTCCACTTCTGCAGCGCCGCCGCGTCCGCCTCGCCGTAGCCGTCGGCCGTGAAGTCGAGCCACACCTCGTTCTGCGGGTTGGCGTAGGACGGGTCGACCGACGGCTTCGACGGGTCGGCCTGGTGCTGGTAGTGCGGACCGGCGTCGTCGGGCGTGGCGGTGCACGGCATCGTGTGCAGGTGGGCGCCGTACGCGCGACGGGGAATCAGCCCGGTGGCCTGGACCCGTACCTCCATGCTCTGGGTGTTCTGCGCGATCGCGACCGAGGCGGTCGCGCCCGGCGGCACCACCGCCGGGTCGTACGTGATGGCCGTCGAACCGGGCTTGTAGGGCAGGAACGTTCCCGAGGCGACCGTGTCGGGCGACCACGAGCCGGCCGGGGACGGGCTGACCGCGCCCTGGAAGACGGTCCAGGCCGAGGCCGAGGTGGTCACCGAGACCCGGGTGGTGGGACCGACGTCCACCGAGTTCGTGCAGCCAGCGATCATGGTCAGGGGAACGGCTAGGGCCAGCGCGCGCAGCAACATCGTCCGATCATCCCAAAAACGGACAAATAGGGCGAGCACTGGCGCCGCGCGTTCCCGACCGCAAGGATTTACCGGGGCGTTACAGATTTACCGGGGCGTTACAACAGGAGGCAAGAGGCATGGGCTACGCGGTGGTGCTCGGCGAGGCGCTGATCGACCTGCAGGAGGCCGAGCAGGACGGCCAGGTGGTCTACCGCCAGGCGATCGGGGGCGCGCCGCTGAACGTCGCCGTGGGCGCGACCCGGCTCGGCGGTCAGGTGCAGTACGTCGGCTCGCTCAGCGACGACGTGCTCGGCAACCGGATCGCGGTGTTCCTGACCGAGAAGGGCGTCGGCACGGCCGGGGTGAAACGGGTCGCGGTGCCGACCACGCTGGCCGTCACGACGTTCGTGGGCGCCGAGCCGACCTTCACCTTCTACGGCGAACCTCCCTCGTACGCGCTGCTCGGCCCGGCCGACCTCGACACCGCGATGGTCTCCGGCGCCGACGTCGTCTACGCCGGCTCGATCTGCCTGCTGCGGGAGCCGTTCCGGGCCGCCGCGCGCGCCGCCTGGTCGGTGCCGGGCCCGCTGAAGGTCTTCGACCCCAACGCGCGGCCCACCCTGCTGCCCGACGGCGCCGCGGTGACCCACCTGCGCGAGCTGTCCGAGGAGTTCTTCGCCACGGCCGACCTGGTCAAGCTGAGCGCGGCCGACGCCGAGGTGCTCTACGACGGCGCGGGCCCCGAGCAGGCCGCCGAGCGCATCCGCGCGCTGGGGGCCAAGGCCGTCGTCGTCACCGCCGGGTCCAAGGGCGCCTACATCAACGCCGCCGACGGGGCCACGATGCTGGCCGCACCCAAGGTCGACGCGGTCGACGCGACCGGCGCCGGCGACTCGGTGATGGGGGCCCTCGTCCGCCGGCTGCTCGCCGACGGCCTGCCCAAGGATCTCGAGGGCTGGCAGCGCAACGTCCAGTTCGCCCTCAACGTGGCCGGGCTGGTCTGCGAGCGCCGGGGCGGCGCCACCGCCATGCCGACGCTCGACGAGGTCAGCTCCCGTTGGCCTTCTGAATGAACCGCTGACGGTCGAGCAGGGCCCGCTCGACCAGCACCTCGGCCACCAGCGTCTCGCCCTCGCGCACCACGACCTCGAAATGCAGCTTGCGGCCGTCCACCTTGGCCAGCGTGGCCAGCGCGTGCACCTGGCGCCCGACCGGCGTCGGCGCCAGGTGTGAGATCTCGGCGCGCACACCGACCGTGGTGAGCCCGCCGGGGATCAGGCGGGCGGTGGCGGCGACGGTGGCGGCCTCGGCCAGCGCCAGCACCCGCGGGGTGCCCAGCACGGGCACATCGCCCGAGCCGACGGCCTGAGCCGTGTCGGCGTCGGTGACGGTCAATTCCACCCGCGCGCTGAGACCGGGTGAGAACTCCGGAAGCTCCATGCCCCTGAGCTTAGAGCTGCTGAGGGGTCTGCCACACGGGCTGAACCGAGGGACCCCGCGCGTTGCGGGCCCGCACAGCCAGCTCGGCCGCCAGCGCGTACGCCTCGGCGAGATCCCTGTCCTTGGCCTGCCCGGCCCGTCCGCGCGCGGTGTCGGCATAGACGGTGGCGAGCCCGAACAGCCTCTGCAGGGGACCCTGCACGACCCGTACGCTCTGCAACCTCGCGTACGGGACCAGATGCATCTCGCGGGTGAGCACGCCCCACCGGGTCACGAAGACCTCGGGAGTCAGGCCCACGCCCATCGAGCGCAGCGAGACCGGGTTGAGCCACCGCGCCCGCGACGGCGGCGGCGAGGTGGCCAGCGCGGCCAGGTCGACGCCGGGCAGCACCTCCCAGACCAGCGTCCGCGCGGTGGCGAACTCCCCCACCGGCAGCAGGCGGTCCGAGCGTTTGGCGTCGCCGGGCTCCCCCGCATATCCGGCGATGTCGAGGCGCAGATGCAGCCAGCCCTGCCCGCGCCACAGCAGCGGCCAGGTGGCCCCGACGGCCTGCACCCGGTTGAGCGGCACGACCTGGCTGCGCGTCTCGAGCAGCCCGTAGCGCACGGCGAGCCGGCCCTCCGGGTCACGGGCCAGGCGGAAGTCCCAGTCCTGCAGCACACGCCGCACCGGCTGCAGCAGCACACCGGCCATCGCGGTCACGGTGCTGGCGATGCCGATGAACGTCCACGACCCCTCGAGCACGAACTGCAGCACCACGAACGCCACGCCGACCGGCAGGAAGAACGCCTGCGGGGTGAGCAGCTGGCTGACCACCAGATCGCGGTTGTCGACCCGCAGGAGCGGACGTTCGAGGGCGGGCACGGCGGGTGCCTCGGCCGCCGGCTGGTCGGTGGGTTGCGCCTCCATGGCCCGCGTACGGCCGGCGAGCCGCAGCAGCCTCTCCCGAAGCGCGGCCGCCTCCCGGACCGTCAGGAAGGCCAGCGGCGCCTCGGTCTTGCCCCCGCCGATCACCTCGAGGCGCAGCTCGGCCAGCCCGGTCAGCTGGGCCAGCAGGGGCCGCCGCAGCTCCACCGCCTGCAGCCGTTCGAGCGGGATGGCCCGGTTGCGCCGCCAGATCACGCCGTCGGAGATGCGCAGCTCACGCCCGACCACCTGGTAGCCCGTGGTCAGCCAGCCGACGATCGAGAAGACCACGACCCCGACCGCGATGATCGCCACCACGATCGCGAACCGCTCCAGCCCGACCTGTGACAGCGTCTGCCAGGACAGCGCCGCCACGATCACCGCGATGCTCTTGGCGCCGTGCAGCAGCGGGCTCAGCGGATGCAGGCGGCGACGGGGCTCCGGCTCCGCGACGGCCGTCGATGGGGGCTCGGTGGCGGTCACAGTCCCTCGGCCCGGTCCTCGCCGAGAGCGGTGAGCCGGTCACGCAGCCGAGAGGCCTCGGCCGGCGGCAGGCCGGGGATGCTCGCGTCGCTGGCCGCCGCGGCGGTGTGCAGCTGCACGGTGGCCAGCCCGAACGCCCGTTCGAGGGGGCCCGCCGTGACATCGACGAACTGCATCCGCGCGTACGGGACGATGGAGAGCCGCCGCACGAGAAGACCATGGCGGACGAGAAGGTCCTGATCGCGCTCGGCGTAACCCCACGCGCGCACGGCCCGCACGGTGACGAACGAGCGCCAGATCGAGTTGAGCACGACCAGCGCGATGCCGAGCTGCCACAGCCAGTGGCCCTGCAGCACGAGACCGACGCACAGGCCGGCGACCAGGATCAGCGCCCAGCTCCAGCGGACGATGAGTTCCACAGTGATCAGCTTGGGCGAGACCGGGCGCCAATCCACGGTGTCGGGCCAGGGAGTCAGGGCGTCGACGGTCACGCTTCGACCCTACGAGATCGGCGCATCGGACGCTGCACCGAAGGGCGTCACTTCGCGCAGGAATCCGCGGACGTCGAGGAACTGGCCGAGCGTGGGACGGTGGTCGTCGCAGGCCAGCCACGTTTTCCGATATTCCGGGGTGTGCAGCTTGGGGTTGTTCCACAGAAGCTGCCAAGTGGCTTCCGCGCGGCATCCCTTGGAGGAGCACTGGGGTTCCAAGGAGCTCTGCGCGTAAGAAGGGCCGTCCATGCCCTCAAGAGTATTGAGCGCCGGGCGACCACGGGGGAAGCCGCCCGGCGACGTGGAGAATGTTACACGCTTCGAGGCGTGGCGCATCCTCCCGGCGTGGGTGCCCGTTCCGGCGCATCGCGCAGAAAGATCGACACCTCCGGGCCATGGCGAGGCCACCCCCCGGCGCGTAATGCGACACCAGGAACACGCTCTCAGGTCGGTCGTGTAAGTCTTGAGCGTCGGCAGACTGCTTTTCGACCGCTGTGGAGGACCGGTGGCTCAGCCGCTCACGCCCGAGAACGAGACGATGTCCGGTAGCGGTGCGCCCGTTCCGCCCGCCCAGGACGCCTCGCAGCTCGAGCGCGCGATGTTCGAGGTCAAGCGGGTGATCGTCGGCCAGGACAGGATGGTCGAGCGCATGTTCGTGGCGCTGCTCGCGCGCGGGCACTGCCTGCTCGAGGGCGTCCCCGGCGTGGCCAAGACCCTCGCCGTCGAGACCCTGGCCCGGGTCGTCGGCGGCAGCTTCTCCCGCGTGCAGTTCACGCCCGACCTGGTGCCGGCCGACATCGTCGGCACCCGCATCTACCGCCAGTCGAGCGAGAAGTTCGACGTCGAACTGGGCCCGGTCTTCGTCAACTTCCTGCTCGCCGACGAGATCAACCGGGCGCCGGCCAAGGTGCAGTCGGCGCTGCTCGAGGTGATGGCCGAGCACCAGGTGTCGATCGGCGGGCAGAGCCACGAGGTGCCCACGCCGTTCCTGGTCATGGCGACGCAGAACCCGATCGAGCAGGAGGGCGTCTACCCGCTGCCCGAGGCCCAGCGCGACCGCTTCCTCATGAAGATCCTGGTCGGCTACCCGACCGACGCCGAGGAGCGCGAGATCGTCTACCGGATGGGCGTCAGCGCGCCCGAGCCCAAGACGGTCTTCACCACCGAAGACCTGCTGGGCCTGCAGCGGCGGGCCGACCAGGTGTTCGTGCACAACGCGCTGGTCGATTACACCGTACGGCTGGTGCTCGCGACCCGCGCCCCGGCCCAGCACGGCATGCCCGACGTCGCCCAGCTCATCCAGTACGGCGCCAGCCCCCGCGCCTCGCTCGGCATCGTCCGCGCGACCCGGGCCCTGGCGCTGCTGCGCGGCCGTGACTACGCGCTGCCGCAGGACGTGCAGGACATCGCGCCCGACATCCTGCGCCACCGCCTGGTGCTCAGCTACGACGCGCTGGCCGACGACATCCCGGCCGACCACATCGTGGCCCGCATCATGCAGAGCGTGCCGCTGCCCTCGGTCGCGGCCCGGCAGGGCACCTCGCCCAACGGCACCCACCCGGCCGCGCCGGTCAGCGGCGGGCCGCAGCTCCAGAACGGTGCCCCGTGGCCGGCCCAGCACTGAGCGCGGACTCGGACTCCGGCACGACCCGGGCCGAGGCCGTCCTCTCCCGGCTGCAGCTTCTGGTCACCCGGAAACTCGACGGCCTGCTCCAGGGCGACTACGTCGGCCTGCTGCCCGGCCCCGGCAGCGAAGCCGGCGAGTCCCGCGAATACCGGCCGGGCGACGACGTGCGCCGCATGGACTGGCCGGTCACCGCGCGCACCACGCTGCCGCACGTGCGCCGCACGGTCGCCGACCGCGAACTCGAGACCTGGATGGCGATCGACCTGAGCGCCAGCCTCGACTTCGGCACGGCGGCGATGCTCAAGCGCGACCTGGTGCTCGCCGCGGCCACGGCGATGGCGCACCTGACCGTACGGGGCGGCAACCGCATCGGCGCCGTGGTGGGCACCGGGTCCTCCGCTCCCGCCGGCTCCCCCGGCCGCTTCCGCCGCAAACCCGCCCCGGAAACACCGGCCACCCCGTCCGTCGTACGGATGCCCGCCCGCCCCGGCCGCAAGGAGGCGCAGGGCCTGCTCCGCGCGATCGCCGGCACCCACATCCGGCCCGGCCGCACCGACCTGGGCGCGCTGATCGACATGCTCAACCGGCCCCCGCGCCGCCGTGGCGTGGCCGTCGTCATCTCCGACTTCATGGCCCCGGTCGACGGCTGGGCCCGCCCGGTCCGCAAGCTCGCCGTCCGGCACGACGTGCTCGCGATCGAGGTCGTCGACCCCCGCGAGCTGGAACTGCCCGACGTCGGCGTGCTCACCCTGGCCGACCCCGAGACCGGCGCGCTGCACGAGGTGCAGACCGCCGACCCCGCGCTGCGCCGCCGCTACGCCGAGGCGGCGGCCGAACAGCGCGGCGCGATCGCCGGCGCCCTGCGCGCGGCCGGCGCCGCCCACCTGCGCCTGCGCACCGACACCGACTGGCTGCTGGACGTGGTCCGCTTCGTGGCCGCCCAGCGACACGCACGCACCCGGGGGACGACCCGATGATCCGTTTCCTGGAGCCGTGGTGGCTCCTCGCCGTGCTCCCGGTACTGGTCTTCGCCGGCCTGTACACGTGGCGGCAGTTCCGCAAACGGCAGTACGCGATGCGCTTCACCAACGTCGACCTGCTGCGCACGCTCGCGCCCAAGGGCCTGGGCTGGCGCCGGCACGTCTCGGCGGCCGCGTTCCTGCTGTCGCTGCTGACCCTGGGCACGGCGCTGGCCCGGCCCTCGGTCGACAAGGAGGAGCCGCTCGAACGGGCCACGGTGATGCTGGCCATCGACGTGTCGCTCTCGATGGAGGCCGACGACGTCGCCCCCAACCGCATCGAGGCCGCCCAGGAAGCGGCCAAGGCGTTCGTCAACGAGCTGCCACCGACGTACAACCTGGGCCTGGTGTCGTTCGCGAAGGCGGCCAACGTGCTGGTGCCGCCGACCAAGGACCGCTCCCAGGTCAACTCGGCGATCGACGGGCTGACCCTGGCCGAGGCGACCGCGACCGGCGAGGCCGTGTTCACGTCGCTCGACGCCATCCGGGCGGTGCCGGCCGACGGCGCCGACGGCGCTCCCCCGGCCCGCATCGTGCTGCTCTCCGACGGCTACCGCACATCGGGCCGCTCGATCGAGGACGCGGCCACCGCGGCGTCACAGGCCAACGTGCCGGTCTCGACGATCGCGTTCGGCACCGACACCGGCGTGGTCGACATCCGGGGCGCCCTGCAGCGGGTGCCGGTCGACCGGTTGTCGCTGCAGCAGCTGGCCGAGAACACCAAGGGCTACTTCTACGAAGCGGCCTCGGTGAGCGAGCTCAAGCAGGTGTACGAGGACATGGGCAGCTCGATCGGCCACCGGGTGGAGCCCCGCGAGGTCACGCAGTGGTATGCGGGGCTGGCGTTGCTGCTGGGACTGGTGGCGGCCGGTCTGTCACTGCTGTGGACGTCACGCCTGCCCTAGCCGCCTCACGGGGTGTTCTGAGTAAGCCGTACGCATGCTGTGGGCTTCGACGCTCCCGGCATCATGGTGGGCCAGCCCCCAAGGCGTGCTGTGGACTCGGCCCCACGGCGCTCTGCGGGCTCGGCTTTCGCGACGTGCTGCGAGCTCGGGCCTCTCACGGCGCGCTGCGAGCTCGGGTCACTCACGGCGTGCTGTGGGCCAGCACAAAAAGCACGACCACGTATACGGCGGCGAACGTGAACGTCAGGGGCGCGATCATCTTCTTCATCGGGGGGGACTTCTTCCGGTCGGTGACTGGCGTTGTCAGCGCACGTCACGTCGCGGCCGGCACCCACGCATCCGGCGTCGCGGCGCACACGACTGGCCCGGCCCGCCTTCAAGAGGCGTGCCTTGGGGATGCGGAGCAGAAAGGTCCTGTGTCAGCGGTCAGGCGCGCTGACGGACGGCCCGGCCACGACTAGGAGGATCGCTATCTCGCACAGCGATCACCTCCAGCAAGTCGAATCGGCGTCAGGACCGCTGAGGACTGTACCCCTTAAGCGCCGCTTAAGAAACGCGCCCCGGCGCCCCGTGGCCAGGACCACCCGAGAGGACGATGTCGCCTACCGCCTTCAGGGTCACACTTCCCGGTACGAGGTAGTAGTCGTGCCCCGCCACCCCCTCGGTGGGCAGCTCGGTCGCCCCGAATCCGGGCGATGTAGGCCGCTTGCCCAGCCCCAGTCCGAACACCCGCACCTGCGGGATCCGCCGGATCCAGTCCGTAGCCGCCAGCGCCGACCACACCCGCGCCCCGCCGAGATCGCCGGCATGGTCCACCCCGATGCCGGGCGCGCCCAGCGTCACGACGTCGCCCACCTCGGGCAGCCGTTGCGCGGCCAGCCCGACGACGATCGAGCCGTAGCTGTGCCCGATCAACGTCACCGTCGCACCCGGACGCTGCCGCAGCACGCCGCGCACGAAAGCGGTGAGCGCAGCCGCGCCGTCCCGGGCCCGGCCCTCGGTCGCGGCGGCCACCCCGACACCCTCCGGCGGGTCGTAGCCGAGCCACGCGACAACCGCCGTGTGCGGGTCGCGCTTGCTCACGGCCGCGTACAGGCTGCGCGCCTGCACTCCCGGCGCGCGACGCGGCACTCCGCCGAGCCCCCGATCGAAGTCGGCCAGCGTGGTGTCCACACCCGGCACCAGAATCGCGACCCGCTCCGCCGACCCGAGATCACCGAGCACCTCGACCGCGCGCCCGTCGCCGGCCGGGTCGAACTGCAGGAAGTGGCGGCCCTGGGCGGCCCAGTTGGCATAGGGGCACCCGGCGGCCAGCATCCGCACGGCCGTGTCTCGGTAGGCCGCTCCGAAAACGGCCGTGGCCTGCACCGGCCCGCCGGAGGACAACGTGGAGCGCGGAAACGGCCCTGCAGACAACGTGGAGCGCGCGATCGCCCCCTTTGACAGCGCAGGCACGACAGCCGGCCGAGCCCCCACTTCGGACGGCCGACCAGCGGCGGCCGGGGCGGCCACGGTCAGAACGATGAGACTGGTCAGGGCGAGGGCGAGCGGCAGGATTCGCATGCCCCGGAGCGTCCGGCCGAGGTGGCGCTCAAATCGTCACACCACAGACCGAACCAGCAAGTGCTACCCCGGTATGAGCCGCTCGGTCGGCAGGAGCAACGAAGCGGCAGTTGCAGGAGCGACGGTTGCAGGAGCGACGGTTGCAGGAGCGACGGTTGCAGGAGCGACGGTTGTTCGGCCGCGCATGCCCGAGTAGGCAAACGCAGTCGTGAGCAACAAAGTCTGGGCGAGCGCAGACGCATGATTCGCCTTTGGCTGCCGTCAGAATTACTTGCGCGGGTGGAACAGGTTGCGGCGTGGGCGGCGGGTTGGGTCGACAGCCGGCGGTGGGATGAAAACGGGGCGACCGTCGGCCGCGGAGTGGATCTGCCAGCCGGATGTGGGGTGGTGCATCAGCCGGTGGTGCTGGCGGCAGAGCAGCACGAGGTTGTCCAGGCTGGTCGGGCCGCCGGCGGTCCACGAGACGACATGGTGGGCGTCGGTCCAGCGGGGCGGGCGGTCGCAGTCGGGGAAGGCGCATCCGCGGTCGCGCAGGGTCAGTGCCTGGCGCAGCGAAGTGGTGGCCAGGCGCTGGCTGCGGCCCAGGTCGAGCACCTGCCCGGCCCCGCCGAGCACGGCCGGCAGGATCCGGGCGTCGCACGCCAGGCGGCGGGCCGTCTCGGCCGACAGTCTCGCGCCGGTCTCGGTGGTGGCCGCACCCAAAGCCTGGGTGAGCGGGTCGAACCCGACCGTCACCGCCACCTGCGCGGGCTCACCGGCCGACTCGGGTAGCTCGCCGGTGCGCAACGCCAGCCTGCACACCTCGACCAGCGCGTCGGCTCGGCGCTGGGCGGGTCGCTGTTCGTCGCCCGGGATCGGGCTGCACAGCGCGTGCAGAGCGGCTTGGACGGTGGCCGCGTCTTCCAGGCCGAGCGACCCGGACAGGCGGACGATGCCGGCGGCCGGCGCGGACAGTGTGAATCCGCGGACCCGGTGTGCGCGGGCTTCCTGCTGGGCCAGGGCGATCTCTTCGGCTCGCTCGGCAAGGTGCGGGGCGACGTGGTCGAGGATGCGTTCGCCGACCCGGCGCAGTTGGACGGCGGGCAGCCGGCCCGCCATCTCGATCAGCGTGGCCGTGGCCTGCTCGGTGATTTCGGCGGCTTCGGCGGTCGTCGTCTGGTCGAGCTCGGCCAGGCCCTCCGCGACGTTGTCGAGGGCGTCCGTGATCGCGATCGCCTGACGGGCGTCGGCGCGGCCCTCGATCAGGGCCTGTTCGACGTCGGGCCGGCGGGCGAGGGCAGTGGCGCGGTCAGCCAGCTCACGGGCTGGGCCCCGGTCGGACAGCAGGCGGGCTCGCAGCCAGCTGATGGTGTCGCGATGGCCTTCCGCGGCGGGCACGCCCCGCAGCTCGGCGTGCCGCACCAGCCTCATCTGCAACGCGGCCGCGGTCTGCTCCAACCGATGCGCCGCGCCCAGGCAGGCGGTGATCTCGTCGTCGGCCAACGGCCACAGCGGGGCCGCGGCGAGCTTCGCCGCGTCCTGCCCGAGCTGCACCAGATCCGCCAACATGCGCAGCATCTTCGTACATACGTACGACAGAAATCCAACCGGCAAGAGACGCCCGGAGATCGACTTCCACCATCTGCAAACCGCCGTCAGGACGGTATGACGAGACCGGTCTCGTAGGCGAAGACGACCGCCTGGGCCCGGTCGCGCAGGTTCAGCTTGGCCAGGATGCGTCCGATGTGGGTCTTCACCGTCTGCTCGGCCACGATCAGTTCCTCGGCGATCTCCTGGTTGGAGCGGCCGCGGGCAATCAGCAGCAGCACGTCGGTCTCGCGCGAGGTCAGGGCGTTGAGCGCGGCCGGTTTGGGACGGTCGTTGACCGGGCGGGCGGCGAACTCGGCGATCAGGCGACGGGTGACCTTGGGGGCGAGTAGGGCTTCGCCGGCGGCCACGACCCGTACGGCGTTGATCAGGTCGGCGGCGGGAGCGTCCTTGAGGAGGAAGCCGCTGGCACCCGCCCGCAGCGCCGCGTAGACGTAGTCGTCCAGGTCGAACGTGGTCAGGATGAGGACCTTGGGCCCGCCGGCCGGGGAGTCCTGGAGGCGTCGGGTGGCCTCCAGGCCGTCCATGACCGGCATGCGCACGTCCATCAGCACCACGTCGGGGCGCAGCTCGCGGGCCTGGGCCACGGCTGCGGCGCCGTCGGCCGCGTCGCCGACGACCAGCATGTCGGGCTGCGCGGCGAGCAGGGCGCCGAACCCCTCGCGCACCATCGCCTGGTCGTCCGCGATCAGCACTTTGATCACTGCTGCTCCCCCAGAGGCAGAATTGCCCGTACGACAAAATGGTCGTCCTCGGCCGCCGCGGAGAGCGTGCCGCCGAGCAGTTCGGCCCGCTCGCGCATGCCCGCCAGGCCGTGACCGGGGCTGGGTGGCGTGGGAGCGGCGGTCAGTTTGTTGCGCACGGTGAGCTCCAGCCGGTCGGTGAAGCCGCGAGCTTCGACGGTCACCGGGCCGCCGGGCGCGTGACGGGCCGCGTTGGCCAGCGCTTCCTGCACGATCCGGTACGCCGCCAGCTGCGCCCCCGAAGAAGCGCCCGCCCCCGAAGAAGCACCAGCACCCGAAGAAGCGCCCGCCCCCGAAGAAGCACCAGCACCCGAAGAAGCGCCCCCACCCAGGGTGGGGACCCTATCGGTTTTGGGCTGATCTTGATTTGGGTTGTCCACAGGGTCGGCGTCGGCGGCGAAGTTGTCCACAGGGTCGGCCGGAGCGCCCGTTCTGGTGTATGTGACGTCCACGCCGGCCGCCCTCGCACCGGCGACCAGGTCGTCGATCTCGGCCAGGCCGGGCTGTGGGGCGAGCGGCGCCTCCGCCTCACTCTCGGAGCGCAGCACCCCGAGCAGCCGCCGCATCTCGGTCAGGGCTTCGCGGGCCGAGCCGGCGATCGACGCCAGCTCCTCCTTGGCCGGGTCGGACAGCTCGCCCACCCGGTAGGGCGCGGTCTCGGCCCGTACGGCGATCATCGACATGTGGTGGGCGACCACGTCGTGCATCTCGCGGGCGATCCGGGTCCTTTCCTCCAGTACGGCCCGTTTGGCCCGCTCGAGCTCGGTCAGCTCCTCCTTCTCGGCGAGCAGGTCGCGCGTACGGCGTCGTCTCGAAAGGATGTCGCCGAGCGCGGCGATGGCCACCAGCAGGACGGCGGCACCCCAGGCGTTCGCGTACGGGGAGTAGACGAACACCGGGACCAGGCTGAGCGCGACGGCCCAGATCGTCAGGGCCGAGTACTCGGCGATCGCCAGCCGGCCGATCACGACGAGGAAGCCGAGGAGCTGGACGGTGTTCCACGGCCAGGACTCCAGGGGGTCGGCCTGGATCGAGCCGAGGAAGAGCATCAGGAACCCGACCCGCCACGCGACGATCGGCATGCGGAGGGTGATCACGACCGGCAGCACCGAACCGACCGCGATGATCACGACCCAGAGCTGGTCGAGCTTGCGGTCCTCCAGGGCGGCGCCGGCCGCGAACCCCAGACCGGTCAGCGCGAGCAGGCCGAGGGGCAGCGCGTATGTCCAGAAACGCCCCTGCGGTGCGGGCCGGGCCTTCTCGCGTGACCACAACAGGCGTCGGAGCGGCCCCGTGGCATTGCGCCGGGTCACCGGGCCGATAGTCTCCACCCCGGCAGGTTACGGCGGTATTGCGCCGCCGTCGTGCCCCCGTGGTGCCAGCCGGCACCCCCTACCTGGGTATGAGGAGCGAAGGTCGTGGCGCGCACGGTACTGGTGACAGGCGGCAACCGGGGCATCGGCCTCGCCATCGCGCGGGCGTTCGCCGAGCAGGGCGACCGGGTCGCGGTCACGCACCGGGGCAGCGGCGCCCCCGAGGGCCTGTTCGGGGTGCAGTGCGACATCACCGACCCGGCGCAGGTCGACGCCGCGTTCACCGAGATCGAGAAGGAGCTCGGGCCGGTCGAGGTGCTGGTCGCGAACGCCGGCATCACCGACGACACGCTGCTGCTGCGGATGAGCGAGGAGCAGTTCGAGCGGGTCGTCGACACGAACCTGAAGGGCTCGTTCCGGGTCTCCAAGCGGGCCAGTTCGAAGATGCTGCGGGCCAAGTGGGGCCGGATCATCTACATCTCGTCGGTGGTCGGGCTCTATGGCGGCCCCGGTCAGGTGAACTACGCGGCGAGCAAGGCGGGTCTGGTCGGCATGGCCCGCAGCATTACCCGTGAGCTGGGCAGCCGCAACATCACGGCGAACGTGGTGGCGCCCGGGTTCATCGAGACGGAGATGACAGCGGTCTTGTCCGAGGCCCGTCAGGCGGAGATCATCAAGGCGGTTCCGGCGGGCCGGCTCGCCAGTGCGGACGAGGTGGCGGCCGTGGTGACGTTCGTGGCGAGCGACGCCGCGGCGTACATCAACGGCGCGGTCATCCCGGTCGACGGCGGCCTCGGCATGGGCCACTGAATTTCCGATAAGAGGAGCAAAACCACTGTGTCTGGATTGCTGGCCGGCAAACGGCTGCTCATCACCGGCGTGATCACCGACGCCTCGATCGCGTTCTCGGCGGCCAAGATCGCCCAGGAGAACGGGGCGACCGTGGTGCTGACCGGTTTCGGCCGGATGTCGCTGGTCGAGCGGATCGCGAAGCGGCTGCCCGAGCCGCCGCCGGTGATCGAGCTCGACGTGACCGACGCGGAGCACCTGGCCGCGCTGCCGGACAAGGTGCGGGAGCACGTGGACGGGCTCGACGGGGTGCTGCACTCGATCGCCTTCGGGCCGCAGAGTGTGCTGGGCGGCGAGTTCCTCAACGCGCAGTGGGAGGACGTGGCCAAGGCGCTGCACGTCTCCACGTATTCGTACAAGTCGCTCGCCGTGGCCTGCCTGCCGCTGATGCAGTCGGGTGGCAGCGTGGTCGGCCTCACGTTCGACGCGACCAAGGCGTGGCCGGTCTACGACTGGATGGGCGTGGCCAAGGCGGGCCTGGAGTCGGCCAACCGCTACCTGGCGCTGCACCTGGGCCAGCAGGGCATCCGCAGCAACCTGGTGTCGGCCGGCCCGCTGCGCACGATGGCGGCCAAGTCGATCCCCGGTTTCGAGCAGTTCGAGGACGCGTGGGCGAACCGGGCGCCGCTGGGCTGGGACCTGCACGACACGTCGGCCGCCGGCAAGGCCATCTGCGCCCTGCTGTCGGACTGGTTCCCGGCTACTACGGGTGAGGTTGTGCACGTCGACGGGGGCTACCACGCGCTGGGTGCCTGACCCGGTGGAATAGTGGACGGGTGGTTTACGACGCCTTCGTCCTGCTGTCCTTCGGCGGGCCCGAGAAGCCCGATGACGTGATGCCGTTCCTGCGCAACGTGGTGCGGGGGCGGGGAGTTCCGGACGAGCGCCTGGCCGAGGTGGCCGAGCACTACTACCACTTCGGTGGGGTCTCGCCGATCAACCAGCAGTGCCGGGACCTCCTCGCCGCCGTCCGCACCGAGTTCGCGGGGGCCGGGATCGGCCTGCCGGCGTACTGGGGTAACCGGAACTGGCATCCGATGCTGGCCGACACCGTGGCGCAGATGCGCGACGACGGCATCAAGCATGCGCTGGGGTTCGCCACCAGCGCGTACGGCGGATATTCGTCGTGCAAGCAGTACTGGGAGGACATCGCGGCCGCCCGGGCCAAGGTCGGCCCGGGTGCGCCGGTGATCTCCAAGCTGCGCCAGTTCTGGGACCATCCCGGTTTTGTCGAACCCCATGCCGAGGCCGTACGGTCGTCGCTCGCGACCCTCGACAAGGGCCGTCGCGCCACCACGCGCCTGGTGTTCACCGCCCACTCCATCCCGGTGTCGATGGCGAAGACCGCGGGCCCGGACGGCGGCCGCTACGAAGCCCAGCTCCTCGAGACGGCTCGTCTGGTGCACGCCGCCGCCGCGCCCGGCCTGAGCTGGGACCTGGTGTGGCAGAGCCGGTCCGGCCCGCCGCAGGTGCCGTGGCTGGAACCCGACGTCAACGACCACCTCGAGGCCTTGGCCGAGCAAGGAGTGACCGACGTCGTAGTGAGCCCGATCGGGTTCGTCTCCGACCACCTCGAGGTGATCTGGGATCTCGACAACGAGGCTGCTGACACGGCCAAACGACTGGGCCTGGGATACGCCCGCGCCGCGACCCCGGGCACCGACCCGCGCTTCGTCTCCATGATCAAGGACCTCGTACGTGAGCGGACCGACAGCGTCCCGCAGCAGCGGCTCGGTACGCTCCCGGTCTGGGACGACTGCCCGGTCAACTGCTGCCCACCCCCACAGCGACGAGGAGCCTGATGACTGAGCGCAAGGCCATCGAGAGCTGGCTCACCGACATGGACGGCGTGCTCGTCCACGAGGGTGTGCCGGTTCCGGGCGCGCCCGAGTTCGTGAACCGGATGAAGACGTCCGGCAAGCCCTTCCTGATCCTGACCAACAACTCGATCTACACGCCGCGCGACCTGCAGGCCCGGCTCAACCGCATGGGTTTCGACGTGCCCGAGCAGTCGATCTGGACGGCGGCCCTGGCCACCGCCCAGTTCCTGGCCGACCAGCGGCCCGGCGGCACGGCGTACGTGATCGGCGAGGCCGGCCTGACCACCGCCATGCACGCGGCGGGTTATGTGCTGACCGAGTTCGACCCCGACTACGTGGTGCTGGGCGAGACCCGCACCTACAGCTTCGAGGCGATAACCAAGGCGATCCGGCTGATCGACGGCGGCGCCAAGTTCATCTGTACGAACCCCGACGCGACCGGCCCGTCCAACGAGGGCGCGCTGCCGGCCGCGGGGTCGGTCGCCGCCATGATCTCCAAGGCGACCGGCGTCGACCCGTACTTCGTGGGCAAGCCGAACCCGATGATGATGCGCTCGGCGCTGAACACGATCGAGGCCCACAGCGAGTCCACCGCCATGATCGGCGACCGGATGGACACCGACGTGCTGTGCGGGCTGGAGGCCGGCCTCGAGACGATCCTGGTGCTGACCGGCATCAGCACGCGCGAGGAGGCGGACCGCTACCCGTTCCGCCCGTCCCGCATCGTCAACTCGGTGGCCGACCTGATCGACGAGATCTGAGCCTGCCGTGGGGCACCCCGTCATGTTCGACGAGGCGAATCCGCTTCTTCACCGCGTACGGGAAATCGCCCTGGCCTTTCCCGACGCGGCGGAGAAGATCTCGCACGGGCATCCCGCGTTCTTCACGACCAAGGTGTTCGCCTATTACGGCGGCAGCATCAAGGTCGACGGGGAGTACGTGCGCCACGACGACTCGCTGGTGGTGCTGCTCGAGCCCGACGAACGCGACGCGATGGCCGGCGACCCGCGCTGCTACCGGCCGGCCTATCTCGCGCCGTCGGGCTGGCTCGGCATCCAGCTGACCGCCGGCACCGACTGGGCCGAGATCACCGAGCTGCTCGACGCCAGTTACCGCCTCACGGCCGGTCCGCGGCGGGTGGCGCGTCTGGACGCCCGGGAAGCGTGAGGCCGGTCAGCTCGGCCGAGAGGTCCCACAGCCGGGCCGCCTCGGGCGCGTCGGTCGGATATTCCTCGGTCAGCTCGCAGTCCCGGCAGTAGGCGCCGCCCCGGGTCACCGGCGTCACCGCAGCCCACACCGGGGTCGCGGCGCCCTGTTCGGGGGTCTGGAAGAGGCCGGGGACGGGGTTGCCGGTCTCGTCGATCCAGCCCGCGTCGACCATCTCGGCGGTGGTGAGGTGGCGTTGCAGCGGGGTCAGCACCCAGCCGGGACTGGCCGAGAACGCCCGTACGCCGAAGGGCGCGCCCAGCCGGTCCAGCTGGTAGGCGAAGAGCACGTTGGCCAGCTTCGACTGCCCGTAGGCGGCCCACTTGTCATAGCCGCGGGTGAAGTGCACGTCGTCCCAGCGCATCCGGTCCCCGGGCGCCCGACCCGAACCGATCATCACGACCCGCGCGTCCCCGGCCGCCCGCAGCGCGGGCCACAGGTGCATGACCAGCGCGTAGTGGCCCAGATGGTTGGTCGCGAACTGCGCCTCCCAGCCCGGCCCGACGCGCGTCTCGGGGCAGGCCATCACGCCGGCCCCGCCGATCACGATGTCGGCCCGGCCGACGGTGGCGGCGAAGTCGCGGACCGAACCGAGGTCGGTGAGGTCCATCGGGCGGGTGTCGAACTCGCCGCCGGGATCGGGGCGGCGCGCGGGCACGATCACGTGGGCACCGGCGGCGGCGAGGGCCCGGGCGGCGGCCCGTCCGATGCCCGAGGCGCCGCCGGTCACCACGGCGGTCTTGCCGGTCAGGTCGATTCCGGAGAGCACGTCACCGGCGGTAGGAGCGGTCATGGCACCGCACGGTAGGGCTTCGAGCGCGCTCGAAGTCAAGCCGTGATCAGTAGGCGATCAGGGCGCCCATGTTCGAGGCCGGTCCGCCGGTCACCGGGCGACCGGTGAGGCTGAGCCGTACGGGTGTCGTCTGGTCGCCGTAGGCGGTGCCGAGGCCGAGCTGGCCCAGGGCGTTCGAGCCCCAGCACCACACGGAGTTGTCGTTGCGGACCCCGCAGGTGGACGGTTTGCCGCCGCTCACCTTGCGCCACGCGCTGGAACCGAGCGCCTGCGTGGGCACGTATTTGTCGGTGGTGAGGCCGTTGCCGAGGCGGCCGTTCCAGCCTGTCCCCCAGCACCACAGGGTGCCGTTGCTCTTGAGGGCGCAGCTGTGGTCGGCGCCCAGACCGACCGACATGTAGCCGCCGGTGCCCTGCACCGCGGTCGGTGAGAGGGCCTGCGGCGCGCCGCCGCCCCCGCCGAGCCGGCCGCTGCCGTCGCTGCCCCAGCAGTAGACCTTCGTGTCCGTGCGCAGCGCGCAGGCGTGCTGGAAGCCGGCACTGACCTGGACCCATCCGGTCGTGGTCACCGCGGTCGGGGTGGTCACCGGGGTGCTCGACGCGCCCAGGCCGATCTGGCTGAAGGCGTTCTGGCCCCAGCAGTACATGGTGGTGTCGGACCGGACGCCGCAGGTGAACAGGGAACCGGCCGACACGCCGGTCCAGCCGGTGGCCGGGTTCATGATCTGCACCGGGCTGTTCCGCTGGGTGTTGTCGCCCTGCCCGGTCTGCCCGTAGGTGGCCGACCCCCAGCACCACAGCGTGGTGTCGGTGCCGACCGCGCAGCCGTGGTAGCTGCCCACGGTCACCTGGCGGAACGCCGTGCCGGCGCTGGTGGTGACCGGGGTGGGCAGGAAGTGGTTGGTGTTGTCGCCGGCGCCGAGCCGCCCGGCGTTCTGCTGGCCGAAGCAGTACAGGGCGCCCGCGTCCTTGATGCCGCAGACGAACTGGTCACCGACCGCGGCCTGGTGCCACGTGGTGCCGGCGTCGACCCGCGAGGGCGTGAAATAGGGCAGCCCGGTGTTGCCCCAGCACCACAGCGTCCCGTCGGTGCGGATCGCGCACGAGAGGCTGGCCAGTTCGCCGGGCGCCCCGGCCGACCAGGCCGAGGCGCCGACCTTGACCGGCGAGACCTGGTCGGTGACGGTGCCATCGCCGACCTGCCCGTACGTGTTGGCGCCCCAGCAGTAGAGCGAGTTGTCGGTCTGCGTGCCGCACGAGTGGTACTGGCCGGCCGAGACCGACCGCCAGGTGGTGGCCGCGCCGATGAGCACGGGCCCGTTGGTGCTGCTGTTGGCGTTGCCGCGTCCCAGTCGTCCCGATCCTCCGGCTCCCCAGCAGTAGAGCTGGCCGCCAGTGTTGATGCCGCAGGTGTGGTCGGCCCCGAGCGTGACGCTCGCCCAGGTGCCGGTGACCGATTTCGGCGAGGGGTACGAGGTGCTGTCGGACTGCCCGAGCCGGTTGGCGCCGCCGTCACCCCAGCAGGACAGGGCTGTGCCCTGCAGGCCGCAGGCGTGCTGCCAGCCCAGCGCGACCGAGGTCCACCCGCTGCCCGCGACCGGCAACGGGACGGCGGACGAGGTGGGCACGGTGAGGCCGATGCCGAGCTGACCGGCCGAGTTCGCTCCCCAGCAATAGAGGCTTCCGTCCGTACGGGTCGCGCAGGTGAAGTTGGTTCCGGCCGACACCGAAGCCCAGCCGGTGGTTCCGGGGAAGGTCACCGGCAGCGGCACGCGGGACGAGGTGGTGGTCGTGGGCTGCGCGAGCTGCCCGGAGCCGTTGGCGCCCCAGCACCACAGGCTGTTGTCCGCCTGGATGCCGCAGGTGTGGTTGGAGCCGGCGGCGACGCTGAGCCAATCGGCCGTGCCGACCGGCTGGGGTGTGTAGTGGGCCGAGGTGTCGTTGACGCCCTGCTGCCCGCTGCTGTTGCCGCCGCCCAGGCAGTAGAGCTTGCCGGCCGAGATGCCGCAGGCCATGCGGTCGCCGACCGTGACCGACGTCCAGGTGGTGTCGGTGCCGATCTGGGTCGGGGTGACCTGGATGCCGCCGTTGTCACCCCAGATGTAGAGGCCGCCGTTGATCGTGAAGTCGGTGTCGGCGGCGGCCGTGTTCCCGGTATTGGAGATGGTCGAGGTGAAGACGGCCTGGGCGGGCGCGACGAACCAGGCCAGGACCACCACCACGGCGACGGCGGCCGCCAGCGCCCGCCGCGGGCGGGACTCCATCAGCGCGCATCCCAGCTGAAGGTCTGCGTCACCGTCGTGCCGAGCGCCGCCGGCGGGTCCAGCACGTCGATGGTCAGCTGGTACCAGTGCGCCTCATTGGTGCTCCAGCTGCTGGTGGGGTCGGTGAGACCGGTGGCCAAGGTGGTCGGGTAGCCGGACAGCGTCCCGCTGTAGAGAACGCCCGGTCCGAGCAGGTTGTAGTCGGTGGCGTCCGGGGTGAAGCCGGTGCAGGCAGGAAAGGCGCCGGTCACTCCGCTGCCCCGGGTCACCGACAGCATGAGGTAGTTCTCGAGGCCGGTGCCGCCGGTGGTGGCGCCGAACAGCTTGACGCCGGCGCTCAGGGTGCCCTCGTAGGTGACCCGCACGCACCGGCTGGGCGCGGTGCCGGGCCGCAGCGCCGACACGCTGAACATGCTCTGACCGGCGGCGTTGTCCTTGAGGATCACCGACCCGGCGGCGTACTGGTTGCCGGGGTTGCTGGTGCTTCCGGCGAAGGCGGACCAGGCGGCGCCGCCGGCGACCAGTCCGCCGAGCATGGTGCCGACGACAAGACAGGCCTTGACGCGGCGGCTTCCCACATCTGACCGATCGGCACCTCAGCCCACGATTTTAGGCGAAAACGCCCTAATTACGACACCTTGTAGTCGGCGACGTTCCAGCACTCGGGTCCGTCGCCGACGTCGATGCTCACCCTGGTCGGGTGGCCGTCGGAGGTGTCGTACGTGGTGGAGACCTCGGCGCCGTCGTCGGTGGCGGTCTGCGCCATCTCGATCAGCTCCTTCAGCGTGAACGCCTCGATCTCCTCGCCGGTGTCGCCGGTGACCGGCCCCAGGTCTTCGTCGGAGTTCGCGGACGGGGTCACCGAGGAGGCGTCGAGCCGGTCGGTCGCCGAGACCGCTCCGGCGGCGACCGTCACCTGGTAACGGCCGAGCGGCTTGGCGTCGTCACAGCCCCGGGTGAGCACGTACGAGTACGACCCGGGCTCGGTCCACGCCGGCGGCGAACCAGCAGCGGACGCGGTCGGGGCCGGCGACGGGTCGGACGACGTGCATCCGGCAGCCAGTGCCACCAGCGCCGACGTCACAGCCAGGGCCCAGGGAAGCTTTCGGAGCAGCACGCGGAAAAATTTAGCGCACCCTGTCGATCCGCGGCCGGGCCCGTTCGACCTGGGGATGAGAAGGTCGGCAGGCGACCGGACATCGAAGGGAAGACACCATGGCGAAGTACATGCTGATCATGCGGGGCACCGACGACACGCAGGCCCAGATGGCGAAGGCCTCGTTCGACGAGATGCTGGAGACGGTCGGCCGCTTCAACGACGAGCTGATCAAGGCGGGTGTGCTGGTGGCCGCCGAGGGCCTCGACGACGCCGCCCAGGGCGTGGTGGTCGACTACTCGGGCGAGACCCCGGTGGTCACCGACGGGCCCTACGGGGAGACGAAGGAGCTGTTCGGCGGCTTCTACATCATCGACGTGTCGACCAAGGAGGAGGCCGTCGAGTGGGCCAAGCGGATGCCCGCCTTCCCCGGTGCGAAGTGCGAGATCCGCCGGGTCCCCGGCATCGACGAGTTCCCGCAGGACAACGAGTGGGTCAAGAAGGAGCGGGCCTGGCGCGAGCAGACCGGCCAGCTGTGAGCTCGGTCGGGGCGATCTGGCGGATCGAGTCGGCGCGCATCGTCGGCGCGCTGACCCGGTACGCCGGGGGTGATCTCGAACTGGCCGAGGACGTCGCGCAGGAGGCGCTGGCCGAGGCGCTGGAGAAGTGGCCGCGCGACGGCGAGCCGGACAACCCGGTGGGGTGGCTGCTGGCCACGGCCCGGCGGCGGGCGATCGACACGTTCCGCCGCCGGTCGGTCCGGGACGAGAAGTACGCGCTGCTGGCCGAGGAGGACACGGACGGCGGCGACGGGCACCTGTGGGACCCGGACCGGATCGACGACGACGTGCTGGCGCTGATGTTCGTCGCCTGTCATCCGGTCCTCTCCCCCGAGGCCCGGGTGGCGCTGACCCTGCGGACGGTGGGTGGCCTGTCCAGCGAGGAGATCGCCCGCGCGTTCCTGGTCCCGGTGCCGACCGTCCAGGCCCGCATCACCCGGGCCAAGAAGACGATCGCGGCGGCCCGGGTGCCGTTCGAGGTGCCGCCGCCGGCCGACCGGAAGGAACGGCTCGGCGGCGTCCTCAGCGTCCTCTACGTGATCTTCACCGAGGGCTCGACGGCCACCAGCGGCGACGTCCTGGTGCGCAAGGATCTGGCGTACGAGGCTCTGCGGCTGGCCCGGACGCTGGCCGCGTTGCTGCCGGGCGAGCCGGAGGTGTTCGGGCTGATCGCGCTCGGCGAGCTCACGGCGTCACGGTTCCCGGCCCGCACCGGCCCCGATGGCGAGGCGATCCTGCTCGAGCAGCAGGACCGGCGCCGCTGGGACCGCACGGCCATCCGCCGGGGTCTGGCCGCGTTGGGTCAGGCCACGGCGGCCGGTCGCGGCCTCGGCCCGTACGGGTTGCAGGCCGCGATCGCCGCGTGCCACGCCACCGCCGCCTCGGTCGCCGCGACCGACTGGGAGCGGATCGTGCTGCTCTACGAGGCTCTGGGCCGGGTCGCGCCGTCACCGGTCGTCGAGCTGAACCGGGCCGTCGCGGTGGCCATGGCGAGCGGCCCGGCCGAGGCGCTGGCGCTGGTCGACGAGCTGGTGGCGACGGACCGGCTGCCCGGGTCGTACCTTCTGCCGAGCGTGCGCGGCGAGCTGCTGCTGCGGCTGGGCCGGCGCGACGAGGCGCGGGGCGAGCTGGAACTGGCCGCGCGGCTGTGCGGCAACGAGCGGGAACGCCGGGTGCTACTCCGCAAGCTCGAGGACCAGTAGGTCGCTCTCCTCCTCGACCGGGCGCGGCTGCCGCTCGGCCCGGACCGCGGCGTCGAGGGCGGTGAAGCCTTCGACGATCTCTTCCTCGGTGAGGCGTTCGAACGTGGACGAGCCCCGCAGCTTCAGCCGGTCGGAGTATTCGGCGAGGCTGGTGGCGATGCGTTCCTGCACCCGCTCGACGGTGACGAAGCGCAGCCCGGCCCCGGCGAACGTCTCGAGCAGCGGGTCGAGCCGGGGGAACACCTGCTCGTCGATCAGGCGGATGCCGGGGAAGTAGCTGTACCACGGCAGCTCGGGCATGCGGTCGGGGAACAGGCTGCGGATCAGCACCCGCCCGCCGGGGCGCAGCACCCGGGCGATCTCGGCGGCCGCGGCGGCGTGGTCACGCACGTGGTGCAGCACGAGGAAGACGAGCACGAGGTCGCAGCTGTCGTCGGGCAGCGGGATCCCGGTGGCCGAGCCGTCGAGGTAGGTCACCCCGGGATGCTCGTGAGCTTCGGCGACGGCCCGCATGCGGTCGAACGGCTCGACACCCCAGACCGGGCCGCCGAACTCGCCGGCCAGCGCGGGGGTGAACCGGCCCGTGCCCGAGCCGAGGTCGAGCACCGCGAGCGGCCGGCGCTCGGGGGCGTGCCGCGCGAACACGTGCACCCATTCGGTCAGCGTCCCGGGTGGCAGCGCGCGGGCACGCGCATAGACCCGATGCTGACGTTCGTCGTAGTTCACCTCACGCACAGTCCCCGCCTCCCCGCCTCATTCTTCGCTGTCGAGGCCGCTCTTGACAGCCCCGGAAACCGGGTCGCGACCGGTTTCACAGCAGAAGCTCAGCTCGCATCGACCACATATACCGCAACCGAGCGAGCCGGGACGGTCAGGTCGCCGCCGGCCGCGGTGGCCGCCTGCAGCAGCGGGTCGGCCGAGGTGGTCAGCTCGGGATGCAGTCGGACGCCGGCCGGAAGCCCGGGAACGGTCTGCACGGTTTCCGCCGCGGTGGCGTTGAAGACGACCACGATCTGGCTGAACCGCGGGTCGAGGCCGGTGCCGTCGAGACACATGACGATGACGCCCGGGGTCTCGCCGGGCCCGCCGAGCGGGAACGTGACCCGGCGCTGCACCTCGTCGGCCGTGGGCAGCCCGAAGACCGGCGACGAGCGGCGGATCCGCAGCAGTTCGCGGTAGCGCTCGGCGGTCAGTTCGATCACGTCGGCCGGCGGCACCAGGGCCGGGTCGGCCAGCAGCGGGCGGGCCAGCGGCCAGTGCTCCTCGTTCTGGGCGGCCACGGGCAGGCCCAGCCCGAAGCCGTTGCCGAGGGCCGGGTCCCAGCGGATCTGGTTGAACCAGTCGCCGGAGTCGAACGAGTTGCGGTCGAGCGACTTGGACCGCAGCCGCTCGCTGCCCAGGGCGACGAACCCGGCGCCCTGGCTCAGCACCACCAGGGCCAGGGCCAGCACCTGCAGACGGGCGCGGTCGAGGGGCGGGGTGGTGATGGGCAGCTTGTACGCCATCGCGTCGTAGAGGATCTCGTTGTCGTGGGCGTCGACATAGTTGACCGTCTCGCCCGGGGCGGTCGCATAGCCGCTGGGGGCGCCGTTGTAGTCGACCTGGGCGCCGCTCTGCTCGGCCCCGAGGTGGTTGACGAACCGGTATGCCGCGAGACCGCCGGCCAGCCCCACCTTGATCTGGTCGTGGACGATCAGCGGGGTCAGCGAGCCCAGCCCGGTGGCGAAGCCGGGCACGGTGGGGTCGCCGAACGCGCCGCCGCCGCGGGCCGCGTCGCGCAGCCGGTCGTTGAACGTGCCGATCCCGGTGCCGGCCATGTTGATCTGCGTGGCCTGGGCGAACCGGGCGTCGTCGGCCACCTCACCGAAGTTCCAGCCCTCGCCGTACAGGTAGATCTCTTTGCCCTCGACCCCCTCGACCGCGCGCGTGAGGTGGTCGAGGTTGACCCGGACCTCGAGGATGTTGGCCCGCGGGTGGTGACCCATGAGGTCGAAGCGGAAGCCGTCGATGCGGTACTGCCGGGCCCAGGTGACCACCGAGTCGACGACGAGCTTGCTCATCATCATGTGTTCGGGGGCGGTGTTGGGGCAGCAGGTCGACTCGGCGGTCGAGCCGTCGGCCAGCTGCCGGTGGTAATAGCCGGGGACGAGCCGGTCGAGGACGCTGAACCGGCCGGTGCCGTCGGCCATGGTGTGGTTGTAGACCACGTCCATCACGACCCGCAGCCCGGCCTCGTTGAGGGCGGCCACCATCTGGCGGAACTCGATGATGCGGGACGGGCCGGCCGGGTCGACGGCGTAGCTGCCCTCGGGGGTCGTCCAGTGCCACGGGTCGTAGCCCCAGTTGAACCCGTCGCGGTCGGCGATCTCGGTGACCGCGCGCTGCTGCTCGTGGGAGTCGGGCGGGAAGCCGGCCAGGTCGCAGGCGGGGGTGAGCTGGTCGGAGCGGCGGTCGGGCACGCTCGCGAAGTCGAACGCGGGCAGCAGGTGCACGTGGGTGAGGCCGGCCTCGGCGAGCGAGCTGAGGTGGCGCATCGAGGCCGAGCCGGGCCGGGTGAACGCGGCGTACGTGCCCCGTTCGGCCGGCGGCAGGGAGTGGTCGAAGATCGAGAAGTCGCGGATCGACACCTCGCTGATCTGCATGCGGGCGGGCGCGACCGCGGGTGGCTTGGGCGCGGCGGCCCAGCCCGGCGGGGCCAGCTCGGGGTCGTCGAGGTCGACCAGCAGGCTGTGGGTGGAGTCGGTGGCCAGGGCCAGCGAATAGGGGTCGGTGACGCTGGTGGTGATGACCCGCTGGGCCGCCGGGTGCCACACCTCGACGCGGTAGCGGTAGTAGCGGCCCATCCACTTGGGTTTGAGCGGGATCGTCCAGACGCCGGTGAGCGCGTCCCGTTCCATCGGCAGCAGTTTGGGCTCGTCGGACGGAGTGCGGAACAGTTCGAGCTCGACCGTGCGGGCGGTCGGCGCCCACACCGACAGGCGGTAGCGGTCGTCGTCGATGACCAGGCCCAGATAGGCGTCGGCGGCGTCGGCGTAGAGGTCGTCGAGCACGCCGGGGATCTGCACGCCGGTCAGCACGGTGCGCTCGCCGCCGGTGTCGCGCCCGGTCACCAGCAGCCGATCGCGCAGGAGGTCGCTCAGGGCGGCGTCGCCCATTTCCCGTACGGAAAAAGCCTTGTAGGCCCGCAGATGGGGGAAGCGCCGGCTCTGGGCCTGGAACAGGCCGCCCGGCCGTGGAGTGAGCGGGTGGTCGCCCAGGTGGAAGGTCTCGGCCCGGTCGACGATCCAGCCGGGCAGGGCGATCGTGGTGCGGTCGACGAAGACGGCCAGGGAGCGGGCCGGGTCGATCTCGGGGCCGAGCGAGCCGAGTTCCGGCTTCACGGGCGCGGTCGTGCCGGCGAGCAGCCAGATCTCGCGGGCCGCCGACAGGTCGAGGCGCTGGTCGTCGGGGAGGTCCTTCTCGGCGCCGCGGTGCAGCACGTAGCGCAGGCCGATCGCGTCATCGCGTACGGGAATCTCGAAAACCGCACCGAAGTCGTCGAACGACGAGGGGGTGAGCGGCTTGTCCCAGTCGGGCTTGGCGAGCGTGCCCTCCCAGGCGTGCACACCCCATCCGTCGTAGTCACTGTCCGGACGCTGGTAGTGGATCAACACGCTGCTCACCCGGCCATAGTCGCAGCTAGGTGAGACGGTTTCAGCGCGTGGCAACCACGGTCGTGATCTTTGGCCCATCCGCGTCGACGCGCAAAAGGTACGAATACTTTTCACCCGGGACAGCGTTGCCCCGCGAATCGAGATATTCCCACTCCACCGCGACCATGCTCAGCGCCGGCGAGAGCCGCTGCACGTCCAGCAGCTGGGCGTGCGCGGCGACGATCTGCTGCTCCTCATAGGCGGGGGCGGCACCCAGGAACGAGAGCGCGACCGCGGCCGGCGAGGTGAAGGTGAAGCTGTACGCATCGGCCACCACCATGCCCGGTACGGCGTAACAGCGGCTGATCGCCGTGACGTCGCCGCTGGTCAGCGCCGTTCCGTAGCGATCGAAGAAATCGGTGAGCTCGGCCAGATCGGTGGGCGCCTTCACGGTTCGAGGTGTGCCCGGCGCGACGACGGAGTAAACGTGGGAGGCGGGGACACCCCGCCTTGCGCCGCCTTACAAGACGGACGTACGGTTTACGGGAAATCGTCAACCGAGAGTTAGGTATGCCTAACCCGAAGGCCGCCCTTTCGGTGCGAAAGACTTTCCACGACAGTCGCTGGGTGTGAAGGAGATGACGTGGCCAGCCTCGACACCTTTGGTGCGAAGAGCGAGCTGCGCGTCGGAGACGCGAGCTACGAGATTTTCACGATCGACAAGGTCGAGGGGCACGAGCGCCTGCCCTACTCCTTGAAGATCCTGCTGGAGAACCTGCTCCGCACGGAGGACGGCGCGAACATCACCGCCGACCACATCCGCGCGCTCGGCGGCTGGGACCAGACCGCCGACCCGAGCGTGGAGATCCAGTTCACCCCGGCCCGGGTGCTGATGCAGGACTTCACCGGCGTGCCCTGCGTGGTCGACCTGGCCACCATGCGTGAGGCCGTGAAGGACCTGGGCGGCGACCCCACCAAGGTCAACCCGCTCGCCCCGGCCGAGCTGGTCATCGACCACTCGGTCATCGCCGACCTGTTCGGCCGCGAGGACGCCTTCGCCCGCAACGTCGAGCTGGAGTACCAGCGCAACCGCGAGCGCTACCAGTTCCTGCGCTGGGGCCAGACCGCGTTCAACGAGTTCAAGGTCGTGCCGCCCGGCACCGGCATCGTGCACCAGGTCAACATCGAATACCTGGCCCGCACGATCATGGAACGCAACGGGCAGGCCTACCCCGACACCGTCGTGGGCACCGACTCGCACACCACCATGGTCAACGGCCTCGGCGTGCTGGGCTGGGGCGTCGGCGGCATCGAGGCCGAGGCGGCCATGCTGGGCCAGCCGGTGAGCATGCTGATCCCGCGGGTCGTCGGCTTCAAGCTGAGCGGCGAGATGCCGGCCGGCACCACCGCCACCGACCTCGTGCTGACGATCACCGAGATGCTCCGCGAGCACGGCGTGGTCAGCAAGTTCGTCGAGTTCTACGGCCCCGGCGTGACCGCGGTGCCACTGGCCAACCGGGCCACGATCGGCAACATGTCGCCCGAGTACGGCTCGACCGCGGCGATCTTCCCGATCGACGACGAGACCATCAAGTACCTCAAGCTGACCGGCCGCAGCGACGAGCAGGTGGCGCTGGTCGAGGCGTACGCGAAGCGGCAGGGCCTGTGGCTCGACCCGGACGCCGAGCCCGACTACTCCGAGAAGCTCGAGCTCGACCTGTCGACGATCGTGCCGTCACTGGCCGGCCCGAAGCGCCCGCAGGACCGCGTGCCGCTGAACGCCGCCAAGACGATGTTCCGCGACGCGCTCACCAACTACGTGTCCGACCAGGGCCCGGCCGACGAGGCCAGCGAGGAGTCGTTCCCGGCAAGCGACCCCCCGGCCAACCACGCGGACTCCGACGCGGACAAGCCCCACGTGTTCAGCGCGGCCACCGGCTCGAACGGCCGCCCCTCCAAGCCGACCCGCGTGGTCGGCGAGGACGGCACCGAGTTCGAGCTCGACCACGGCTTCGTCGGCATCGCCGCCATCACCTCCTGCACCAACACCTCGAACCCGCAGGTCATGATCGGCGCCGCGCTGCTCGCCAAGAAGGCCGTCGAGCGGGGCCTGACCCGCAAGCCGTGGGTCAAGACCACCCTCGCCCCCGGTTCCAAGGTCGTCTCGGACTACTACGACCGGGCCGGTCTCACGCCCTACCTCGACAAGATCGGGTTCAACCTGGTCGGGTACGGCTGCACGACCTGCATCGGCAACTCGGGCCCGCTGCCCGAGGAGATCTCGGCCGCCGTCAACGAGGCCGACCTGACCGCGGTCAGCGTGCTGAGCGGCAACCGCAACTTCGAGGGCCGGATCAACCCCGACATCAAGATGAACTACCTGGCGTCCCCGCCCCTGGTGGTGGCGTACGCGCTGGCCGGCTCGATGGACATCGACATCACCACCGAGCCGCTCGGCACCGGCTCCGACGGCCAGCCGGTCTACCTCGACGACATCTGGCCCAGCGCCAAGGAGATCGACGACGTCATCGCCTCCGCGATCGGGGCCGAGGGCTTCAGCACCGCCTACTCCGACGTGTTCGCCGGTGACGAGCAGTGGCAGTCGCTGCCCACGCCCGAGGGCAAGACCTTCGAGTGGGCCGACGAATCGACGTACGTGCGCAAGCCCCCCTACTTCGAGGGCATGGAGCACTCGCCGAAGCCGGTCAACGACATCAACGGCGCCCGGGTGCTGGCCAAGCTGGGCGACTCGGTCACGACCGACCACATCTCGCCCGCCAGCTCGATCAAGGCCGACTCGCCCGCCGGCAAGTACCTGGCCGAGCACGGCGTGCCGCGTCACGAGTTCAACTCGTACGGCTCCCGCCGCGGCAACCACGAGGTCATGATCCGGGGCACGTTCGCCAACATCCGGCTGCGCAACCAGCTGGTGCCGGGCGTCGAGGGCGGCTTCACGGTCAACCACCTGACCGGTGACCAGACCACGATCTACGACGCCTCGGTCGCGTACCAGGAAGCCGGTGTTCCGCTGGTCATCCTGGCCGGCAAGGAGTACGGCTCGGGCTCCTCGCGCGACTGGGCGGCCAAGGGCACCATGCTCCTGGGTGTGCGCGCGGTCATCGCCGAGAGCTACGAGCGCATCCACCGCTCCAACCTGATCGGCATGGGCGTGCTGCCGCTGCAGTTCCCGCCTAAGACCAACGCCGAGTCGCTGGGCCTGTCCGGCACCGAGACGTTCACGATCACCGGCGTGACGGCCCTCAACGACGGCGACACCCCGTCGACGGTCAAGGTCCGCACGGACACCGGGGTCGAGTTCGACGCCGACGTGCGCATCGACACCCCCGGCGAGGCCGACTACTACCGGCACGGCGGCATCCTGCAGTACGTCCTGCGCAAGATGCTCAACAGCTGAGCCGTTCCGCGTCACGCCCCGTCTCCCCGGTTGCGGGAGGCGGGGCGTTGCGTTTTACGCTCGGGCCATGTCGCGCGCGGTGTTCCCCGGCACGTTCGATCCGATGACCCCCGGCCACCTCGACATCGCCGACCGCGCCCGCCACCTCTTCGACGAGCTGGTCGTCCTGGTGGCGGTCAACGGCGACAAGCAGCCCACCCGTGCGGGCGGGATCAGGGCTTCCGCCGTACGGGACGCGCTGCCGCCCACCTGGCACAACGTGACCGTCACCGCGTGGCGCGGCCTGACCGCCGACTTCTGCCACCGCCACGGCATCGACGTGATCGTCCGGGGCGTGCGCAACGCCCGCGACGCCCGCCACGAGCAGGAGCTGGCCGCCATGAACGACTCCCTCGGCATCCCCACCCTGCTCCTGCCCACCCGCCCGTCCCTGGCCACCGTCTCCTCCACCGCGATGCGCGCCCTCCCGGCCTAGCTCAAGCCGTTCGCGACGGCCCTCAGCTCCTCGATGGGCAGGCCGCCGTTGGCGCCGACGGTGAGGACCACGCCGTCGGGGGTGGTGATGACGATGTCGTGGGTGGTGACCTCGGTGCCGGCCATGGTGGTCAGCACGGCCGCGCCGGCCGGGACGGTGAAGGACTCGGTGATTTCGGCGCCCGCGGTCTGGGAGCCGGCCAGCCACCGGGTGGTTGTCGCGCGGTCGGCTCGGTTCGAGGGCTCCAGCGGGCGCAACACCGTGATCCAGAGCCACTTGCCGCCGTCGTCGCGCAGGTAGTAGCGCGTGGACACGGTGGCGGTGGGCTCGCCGAGGTACGGGGCCATCGAGCCGAGCTCGCGCAGGAAGTTCTCGCCGACATAACGGGTCGAAGAGTCGTCGCGGTCGGACGCGTGCAGGCCGGCGGGGATGTAGCCGATGCGGAAGCCGTCCAGCAGCGGCGCCGCCGGGGCGGCCGGTGGCGCCGGCGGGGCGGGCTCGCGGAGCTGCGGGATCACCAGCGCCAGCACCGCGATCACGGTGGCGGCGGCCCCGGCGGCGTAGGCGGCGCGCGCGGCCCGGCGGCGGCGCATCCCACGGCGTACGCGGGAAACGAACTCGTCGGTCACCGGGAACTCGGCGTCGACCGTGGACAGGACGTCAAGGTCGTCGGGCATCGGGCTCTCCTTCCATCTGTGTCGTCTCCAGGGGCGATCGGCGGGAGCGCAGCGTGGACAGGCCCCGGGACAGGTGGGAACGCACGGTCGCCGGTGAGCAGCCGAGCAGCGCCCCGATCTCGGCGTCGGGCAGGTCGTCGAGATAGCGCAACGCCAGCGCGGCCCGCTGCTGCGGGGGCAGGCCGGCCAGGATCTGCCCGATCACCGCGGCCGAGTCGACGGCGGCCAGCGCGGGATCGTCGCGGGCGGGCTCCGGCACGACCGGCACGGGTGTCGGCGGCGGGCGGCGCCTCGAGTTGAGGAACAGGTTGAGCATCGTGCGCCGGGCGTAGCCGACCGGGTTGCCGTCGCGCCGCACCCGGGACCAGGCCAGACCCAGGCGGATGTACGTCTCCTGGGCCAGGTCCTCGGCGGCCGCGCGGTCGAGCGTCAGCAGGTGGCCCAGCCGCAGCAGGGCGGGCCCGCTCTCACGCAGGAACGCCTCGAAACCGGAACTGCCCGACGGGAACAGCGGCACCTTCACACTTCCTCTACACAACCTCCACCCGATTCTGTGGCATCCGCTGTCACATGAGCGGATGCTGCGGTGCTGACCAGGCATGGACGTTGCACTGTCGTGGGACAGGAAGGAAAGCGTGGCGCGCTCACCCGGGGTCGTCCGGCCCGACCTGGAACAGGTGTTCCGCACCTCGTACCCGCGGGTCGTGGCCGTCGCGGCCCGGGTGCTGGGTTCGCGGGACGAGGCCGAGGACGTGGCGCAGGAGGTCTTCCTGACCTTCGGCCGCTCCGACGTGCCGGCCGGTGAGGCGTTGCCGTGGCTGTCGGTCGCGGCCGCCCACACCGCGCTCAACCACATCCGTACGGGGAAACGCCGCGCCGGACGCGAGGAAGCCGCCCACCCCCGGGACGCCACCGAGCCCGACGTCGCCGACGCGGTGGTCGCCCGCGAGGAACGGCGCCGGGTCCGGGCCGCGCTCGCCCGGTTGCCTCGACGGCAGGCGGTCGCGTTGGTGCTGCGGCACAGCGGCCTGAACTACGCCGAGGTGGCCGCCGCCCTCGGCCTCTCCCCCGGCAGCGTCGGCACCACCGTGCGGCGCGCCGAGTCCGCCCTGCGCGAGGAGTTGAACCGCCATGCGTCATCCGAGTGAGGGGGTGCTGCGCCGGCTCGTGGACGAGCCCGCCGGCGTGGCCGACGCCGACCGCTCCCACGTTGCCGATTGTCCTATTTGTCAGGGAAGGCTGGCTTCCGTACGGCGGGACGCCGCCTTCGCTGCGGACACGTTGCACATCGAGGTCGACCCTGACGTCGATGCGGCGTGGGGGCGATTGGATATGGACAAATCGCCCCGCCCGCGACCGTGGCTTCGGCGGACAAAACGGACGCCGATCATCGCCGGATTAGCCGCGGTCGCCGTCCTGGCCGGAGCGAGCACGGCCGCGGCCGCCGACTGGCTCCAGATCTTCCGCACCGAGAAGATCGCCCCCGTCACCGTCCACCAGGCCGACCTGATGGCGATGCCCGACCTCACCTCGTGGGGCGACGTCGAAATCACCGAACGCCCCCGCATCCACGCCGTCACCGGCCAGGCCGCCGCCGAGAAGGAGACCGGCCTCGACCTGCCCGACGTGACCCACCTCCCCCGCGGTGTCACCGGGAACCCGCAATACCAGGCGGGCCGCCGGATCACCGCGACGTTCACCTTCCGGGCCGCGAAGATCCGGGCGTTCACCAGCTCGGCGCCCCCGATGCCGCCGGGACTGGACGGCAGCCGGTTCCGCCTGACCGCGGGGCCCGGTGCCGCCGCCGTGTGGGACAGCAACCAGGGCGTCCCGGCGCTGATCGTCGCCCGGGTGGTGGCCCCCACGGCGTACTCGACCGGGGTGCCCTTCGCGACCGCCCGCGACTATCTGCTGTCGCTCTCCGGCCTGCCCGCCGACGTCGCCGGTCAGCTGCGGAGCTTCTCGGCCGACGGCCGCACGCTCCCCCTGCACGTCATGCCCGAGGAGCTGACCAGCAAGCCGGCCGACGTGGGCGGCAACCCGGCGACGCTGCTCACCTCGACCGACGAGGTGCTGGCGACCGTGCTCTGGGTCGACGACGGCGTGGTCACGCTGGTCGCCGGTTCGCTGAGCGCCGACGAGGTGCTGACCGTCGCGCGGGGTCTGCGATGAGCGCCGCGGTCTGGGCGTCCGGGCTGCGCAAGCGCTACCGGAAACGGCAGGCGGTCGACGGCGTCTCGTTCACGGTGGACCGGGGCGAGGTGGTCGGCCTGCTCGGGCCGAACGGCGCGGGCAAGACCACCGTCATCAAGACGCTGCTGGGCCTCGTACGCCCGGACGCCGGTGAGGTGATGCTGCTGGGCCGGCCGGGCACGGACCCCAGGTCGCGGGCCCGGGTCGGCTACCTGCCCGAACTGTTCCGCTACCAGCCGTGGCTGACCGCGGCCGAGGTGCTGCGGCTGCACGCGCGGCTGGCCGGGGTCGCCCCCGACGAGGAATGCCTGGGGCTGGTCGGGCTGGCCGACCGGGCCGGGGACCGGGTGGGCGGCTTCTCCAAGGGCATGCAGCAGCGCCTCGGGCTGGCGGTCGCGCTGGTCGCCCGCCCGGAGCTCGTGGTGCTCGACGAGCCGACCAGCGCCCTGGATCCGATCGGCCGGGCCGACGTACGGGATCTGCTCCTGTCCCTGCGCGAGCGCGGCGTGGCCGTGCTGCTCAACTCGCATCTGATCGGTGAGGTGGAGCGGGTGTGCGACCGGGTCGTCATCCTCGATCACGGTCAGGTGGCCGCTTCCGGCACCCTGACCGAGTTGCTCGGCGAGCACACGGTGCGTCTACGGCTCGGCAACGTGACCGCGGCGGCAGCGTCTCGGATCGGACATTTCACTAGAGATGGCGAAATGCTGGTCCTGCCCGCGCCTCCGAGCGTTCCTGATCTTGTCGCCGACCTCGTGAAGCTCGGCGTCGAGATCCACGCCGTCGAGCCCAGCCGGGTCAGTCTCGAGGACCGGCTCCTCGGCATCATCCGCGGGGAGTCCGCATGAGCATCGTCCTGACCGTCGCCGGCCTCACCCTGCGCGAGTCCGCCCGCCGCCGGGTTCTGCGCTCCCTGGCCGTCCTGACCGTCCTGCTGTTGTCGCTCAGCGCTTGGGGCTTCTCCCGCATCAACGCCGAGTACGAGGGCCTGACCAGCGGCGAGTCCCGGCTGGCGGCATCCATCGTGCTCAACCTGGTGATGTTCGGGCTCAGCCTGATCGCGGCGCTGGGCACGGCGTTCCTGGCCGGGCCGACACTGGCCGGCGAGGCCGAGTCCGGGATCGCGCTGGCCATGCTGGCCCGCCCGGTGCGTCGCGCGCAGATCCTGCTCGGCAAATGGCTCGGCCTGGCCGCCTTCGGCAGCGGTTTCGTGGCCGTCGCGGGCACGGCGCAGCTGGTGATCGTCAAGGTGACCACCGGCTACTGGCCGCCCGACCCGCTGACCGGCCTGGTCCTGCTCGCCGGTCAGGCGGTCGCGTTGCTCACGCTGGGCCTGCTGCTGTCCACGGCGATCTCGCCGATGGCGTCCGGGATCGTGGCGGTCGGCCTGTTCGGGGCGACGTGGATCGCGGGCGTGGTCGGCGGGGTGGGCGCCGCGCTCGGCAACGACAGCGTCCGCCAGGTCGGCACGGTCTCGCAGATGCTGCTGCCCACCGACGGCCTGTGGCGGGGTGCGATGCGCGCCTTCCAGGACCCGGCGTTGCTGTCCCAGTTCGGCGAGGCGGTCAAGGGGCACCCGTTCTTGAGCAAGGCCCCGCTGACCGGCGCCTATCTGGTGTGGGCGGTGGTGTGGACGGTTCTGGTTCTCGCGCTGGCCGGTCTGGCCTTCCAGCGGCGGGACCTCTAGCGGCGGCCGGCTTCAAGTCGGCAGGTGGGCCTGGATCTGCCGTTCCAGGAGGGCGCCGGGCTCCTCGTCGGTCATCAGCGCGAGGGCCCGGCGGCTCGCGAGCACGGCCAGGCCATGCACGCCGGCCCACAGATCAAGAGCGGTCAACCCCGGTTCCCGTACGCCGGTGAGCGCCACCAGCTCCACGGCCGCCCCGAAGATCGGGGTGCTGTGCTCGCGCAGCCGCTCCCCCGACCCTTCGAGCAGGTCGTGGCGGAACATCAGCTCGAACATGGCCGGCCGCTCCTGCGCGAAGGCCACGTAGGCCTGGGCCAGCGCGAGAAGTGCGGCCCGCGGGTCGACGCGGTGGTGTTCGGCTTCGTCGCCGCCTCTGGCCGTCGGGGCGGGCATGCTTGCCGTCGGGGCGGGCATGCGGGAGCGGAGGTCGGCGAAGCCCGTGGCGGCGACCGCCGACAGCAGGGCCGCGAGCGTCGGGAAATAGCGCCGCGGCGCGCCGTGTGAGACGCCGGCCCGCCGCGCGACCTCGCGACCGGTGAAGCCCGCCAGCCCCTGCTCGTCGAGCAGCAGCGCCGCATGCCGCACGAGAGCGGCCTTTACATCCTCACCCGCCATCACGTAGACATTGTCTACCAGATAGACAGTGTCTACGCGTACGGGGGAACCATGTTTCTGGGTGTGGCTTTGGCGCTCGGCTCGGCGATCGCGCACGCGGGTTGGAACACGACGGCCAAACGCACCGCGGCCGAGGGCCTGCCCGCACTGTGGGCCTCCAGCCTGGCCGCGTTCGTGCTGGTGGCGCCGTTCTCGATCGCCCACGCGGGCGCCGCCTCGGGCCGGCTCATGCTGCTCACGCCGATCAGCACGCTGCTGCACACGAGTTACGCGTTCTGCCTCCAGCGCGCGTACAAGCACTTCGACGTGGGCCAGATCTATCCCCTGTCCCGCGGCTTGGCGCCGGTGCTGGTCGCGTTCGCCGGCGCGGCCGTGCTGGGCCAGTGGCTGCGCGCCCCGCAGTGGATCGCCGTCCTGCTGCTGGCCGCCGCTGTAGCGCTGCTGCTGGGCGAACACCCCTCGTCGGGCCGGGCCGTCCTGTGGTCAGCCGCGATCGCCGTGACCATCGCCGCCTACACCACGTTCGACGGCTTCGCCGTGGTGGCCCTGGGCGCCGATCCGGTCTTCTTCTACGGTTTCGGCGCCCTGCTCCAGCTGCTGCTGCTCACGTTCCTGCTGCGCCACCGCCTGCCCGAGGCCGCCGTCCAGTTCCGCCGCCACCCCGGCGCGATCGCGGTGCTGGCGGTGCTGATCCCGCTGTCCTATTTGCTGGGCCTGTTCGCCACCCAGCACGCGCCGCTCTCATTGGTGGCCGCCCTGCGCAGCTCGAGCCTGCTCTGGGCCGGTTTGATCGCCTGGGTCGTGCTGCGGGAGCCCTTCGGCCCGCGCCGCTTCCTGGCTACCTTGCTGGCCGCTTTCGCCGTCCTGGCCATGCTGACGTGACCCGCAGTCGTTCTCGTCGGCCTCGGGCGTCCAGTCTGGTCGCGCCCACCAGAACTGGGCCCACGCAGGCATAACCCGCCCTCCCAGGGGGTTCCCCCGCCACTTCTCATTCTTCCCGTTTTCGGCGATCTTCGGAGACCCGCCTGTGGACAACCGAGGATTGTGGACAACGCCCGCGCCCCTGGCGAAAAGGCCTAACCTCGGGGTCCACCAGTTCGCTCCACCGAGGAGGGCCATCGTGGCCGGCACCAGCAGCCCCCGGATGATCGTCGCGTCGACGGCGATCGCCACCGCCAACCCGAGCCCCATCATCTTGATCACCGGGTCCGAGCTGAGCACGAAGCTCGCGAAGACACACACCATGATCAGCGCGGCCGACGTGATCACGACGCCGGTGCCGGCCAGCCCGTCGCGCACCGAGGCCCGGTTGTCCCGGCGGCGCTGCCACGACTCCCGCACGGCGGTCAGCAGGAACACCTCGTAGTCCATCGACAGCCCGAAGAGCAGCGCGAACAGCATCATCGGCACGTACGCCTCGATCGGCACCGGCCCGTCCAGCCCGGTGAGCTCCACGCCCCAGCCCCACTGGAAGACCGCGGTCAGCACGCCGTAGGCCGCCCCGACCGACAGGAGGTTCATCAGCGCCGCCTTCACCGCCACGACCGGCGCGCGGAAAGCCACGAACACGAGCAGGGCGCTGAGCAGAACGACCAGCCCGATCACGTACGGCATCCGCTTGCCGACCTGCTCGGCCAACGCACCCCGGACGGCGGTCTGGCCGGTCACCGCCACGTCGGCCCCGCCCACCGCCAGCGCGTCGAGCCGGTCCACGGTGCCGAGGGTGGCCGGGTCGCTGGGCGCGGTGGTCGGCAGCACCCGCACCGAAGCAACTTCGCCGTCCGTCGAGAGGTGTGCGGGCTGGGCGCTCGCCACACCGTCCACGCCCGAGACCGCTTCGGTCAGCGACGCGAGCCGCGGGTCGGTGGCTCCGGTCGCGGGCGGTTCCAGCGGCAGCACGACGGTGAGCGGACCGTTCACGCCGGGCCCGAAGGCGGACGCCATCGCCTCGTAGCCGGCGCGGGTGTCGGAGCCGGCCGGGTCGTCGCCGGGGTCGGTCTGCCCGAGTTCCATGCCGACAACCGGGGCCGCGAGCGCCAGAAGCACGACGACGCTCGTCACCGCGTACGGCCAGGGCTTGCGCGTCACCCGATCGGCGAGCCGCCCCCAGAACGAGCCGGCGGGCCGCGCGGCGGTGCGGGGTGCGCGGATTCGGGGGCCCAGCAGGGTGAGCAGCGCCGGCAACAGGGTTGTGGCGGTGGCTACGGCGACGATCACGACCAGGCCGGCGGTCCAGCCCAGCGTGGCCAGGATGGGTACGCCCGCGACCGCCAAGCCGCCCAGGGCGACCACGACCGTGCCGCCGGCGAACACGACCGCGCTGCCTGATGACGCCACCGTGGCGACGATCGCGGCAACCGGGGATGTCGACGTTGTCAGCAACGCGCGGTAGCGGGTGACCAGGAACAGCGCGTAGTCGATGCCGACGCCCAGACCGATCATCGTGCCGAGCGTGGTGGCGACGCCGGGGATGCCGGTGAGATGGCCGGCCAGACCGATCGCGCCGACGCCGCAGACCAGCGTGATCAGCGCGGTGAGCAGCGGCAACGTGGCCGCCAGCAGGCCGCCGAAAGCGATCACGAGCACGACCAGGGCGACCACGATGCCGATCGCCTCGCTGCGGCGCGTGTCGGCCTCGGGGCGGGCCAGAGCGCCGGCGGGCAGCACCTCCGCGCCCTCGACGTCGGCGGCGGTCAGCACGTCCTCGGTCAGACGCTGGGTCACGTCGCGCGGGCCCAGATCAAAGGAGATTTCCAGGTACGCCGTACGACCGTCGCCGCTGACCACCGGCTTGCCCACCGAGGCGACGTGGTCGACCTCGGCGATCCGGCGGGCGGGGGCGGCCAGGTCCGGCAGATCGCCGGCCGAAGCGGGGGCGCTCCCGGTGGCGGGGAAAGTCCGGTAGATCACCTGCCCGTTGGCGTTGCCCGAGCCGGAGAAGTGCGCCTCGAGCAGGTCACGCCCGTGCTGGGCAGTGCTTCCGGGCAGCGTGGTGTCCTCCTCGGTCGGCCGCCCGAAACCGGCGACCAGCCCACCCACGGTGATCGCGACGAGGAGCCAGGCCCCGAGCACCACCCAGGGACGCCGCGTGACGAACCCGGCCAGCCGCGCCATCACCGCGTGCAACGGCCCGTCCTCGATCGTGCTCACATCCCACCCCCGTAACCCTCGGACCGGCAGAACCACATAGAGGCGGTGCCGCCCACCACCGGGCCCGCTCTCACGACCCACCCCCGCAACGCTTGATGCCGGTCGTGGCGGGCCGGCCGGATGACGCCAGATCACCGGCGGCTTTCAGGTCGGTGCCGGCGACGGCCACCTTCAGGCCGTCGGGGGTTGCGCTGATCTCCCGGTACGCGAGCCCGGCCGGCAGCGTGGGCAGGTCGACGCTGCGGCCCGCCCGGGCGGCCTCGGGAAGTCGCGTGGCGGGCACCCGCAGCCCGAGTCCGCGCAGTTCGACCTCGGCCGGGGTGACAACCAGGGCGTTTCCGCGCAGCGCGAGGTCGGCGTACACCGTCGCCGGCAGGCTGAGGCCACCCATGCTGACGTCGGCCTCCACCACCAAGCGGCCCGCGGCGTCACCACCGGCGATCCGGGCCTGGCCGACCGACGGCCCGGCGGCGCCTCCCCCCGAGAGCCCACCCCCGCCGAAGAGGCCCCCACCGAGGAGGCCACCGGCTCCGGAGCCGGACCCGGGCTCAGAGCTGGAACCAGGCTCGGGTTCGGAATCGGAACCGCCGCCGGCATCGCTGTCCGATTTGTCCCCGGCGCCCGCTACGCCCAGGCCGGCCAGCGCGCTCCATGCCACCGTCGCCTCGGCCGAGATCGAGCGGGCGCTCAGCCCGCCGTCCGCCAGTTTCAGGTCCTGGGCGGCGACGGCGACGTGGCTGAGCGTCGCCTTACCGGCCGTCACGTCGTCGGCGGTCACGCGCACGTCGTCGAGGCTCCGGGAAACGAGCTGGGTGACGGCCGGGAACCCGCCCAGCGTCACCTCCGGAACGTCGGACAGCCCGGCCGCGCACTTCAGCCGGGACGCCACCTGCCGTTCGACCACTTCGGCGGCCACCCGGTCGGCCACCAGCGGCACCACGACCGCGGCGGCCGCCACCGCCCCGAGGATCACCTTACGTTTTCTGATCACCCGGGAGAGCCAACCGCCCCGGCACGACGGCCCGATGCGAGCCGGATGAGAGTTCGAGGTGAATCAGCCGGGCCGGGTGAGGAGGTGGATCAGCCGGGCAGGGTGAACCAGACGGTCGACCCGGCTATCCCGGCCTCGCCGCCGTGGGCGTGCACCACCTCGGCCACGATCGCCAGCCCCAGCCCGGCTCCCCCGGCCGCCGAGCGGGCGGTGTCGGCCCGCCAGAAACGGTCGAAGGCGTGCGCGGCGGCGTCGGCGTCCAGCCCGGGGCCCTCGTCCGTGACCTCGACCCGCACACCGGACTCCCCGGCCACTACCCGGACGAGCGCCGCGGTGCCGGGCGGGGTGTGCGCCCGTACGTTGGAAAGCAGGTTTGCCATCACCTGGCGCAACGAGTCGGCGTCGCCGGTCACCGTGAGCTCCGCGGGCCCGACGACGCTGAGTGGCCGGTCCGGCTCCACCGCCTGCGCGTCGGCCACCGCGTCACGCACCAGGGCCGCCAGGTCGACGGGCGCGCGGGCGGTCACCGGCGAGGCGTCGAGGCGGGCCAGGTAGAGCAGCGACGTCACCAGCGACCCCATCCGCGACGACTCCTCCTCGAGCCGGCGCAGCACGTCCGGACGTTCGCGCAGGTCGATCACGCCCGTACGGATCAGCTGCAGGTAGCCCTGGATCGAGGTCACCGGCGTGCGCAGCTCGTGCGAGGCGTCCGCCACGAAGTCGCGCATCCGCTGCTCGGAACGGGCGCGGGCGGCCAGCGCGGCCTGGATCCGGGCCAGCATCCCGTTGATCGCGAGGGTCAGCCGTCCCACCTCGGTGCGGCTGGCGCCGGCGGGTTCGGGCACGCGCCGGTCGAGCTGCCCGTCGGCCAGGTCGGTGGCGGCCGCGGCGATCGCGTTGAGCGGCCGCAGCCGACGGGTCACCAGCAGGCGGGCGAGGAGCATGAGCAGCGCCAGGACGCCGAGGGAGGCCAGCCCGGCGACCAGAGCGAGCTGCCGCACGGTGTCGTCCAGCGGCTTCAGCGGCAGCGCCACCAGCAGGGTGACGTTCTCGTGCCGGACGACGACCGCGCGGTATCCGTTGACGTCCTGCGGATCGGGGTCGTCGAGGCGGGCGGTCTCGAGCAGGGGGCGCGGCGGGAGCGGGGCGCCGGCCACGATGCGTACGGTGCCGCTGTCGCCCCTCCGGATCTCGATCACGTATTCGGTCACCGAGATGACCTCGCGGACGGTTTCACCCCGGACGGACGGGTCGACCACCAGCAACGCCGCGCGCGACTGACCGAGCCGGGCCGCGCCCGCGAGCTGGTCGTCGGTCTGGCGCAGCAGGTAGGCGCGCATCGCGAGCACCGCCGTCACGCTCACCGCGAGCAACGCGGCCGTGGTCAGCCCGGCGACGGCGAGCAGCAGGGAACGGCGGAGCGTCACGGCCGACCGGCGCGCAGCGCGTAACCGAACCCGCGATGCGTCACGAACAGTGGCGGGCCCAGCCGGTCGAGTTTGCGGCGCACGTAGCCGACGTACGTGTCGACGACGTTGGACGCGGCCTCCAGGTCGTACTCCCAGACGGCGCGCAGGATCTCGGCCCTCGACAGCACGCGGTTCGGGTTCTCGAGGAAGTAGCGCAGCAGCTTGAGCTCGGTGGGCGACAGCTGGACCGGGTGGCCGGAACGGCGTACGGCAAGCGTGTCCTGATCGAACTCGAGGTCGGCGTAGCGCAGCACCCGGTCCGGTTCGACCGGGCTTCCCGTACGCCGGAGGACCGCCCGCACCCGCGCGAGGAGCACATCGACGTCGAACGGCTTGGTGATCCAGTCGTCCCCGCCGTACGCGAGGCCGGCGATCAGGTCCTCCCGCGCGTCCCGGGCCGTCAGGAAGATCACTCCGAAGTCGTAGCCGTCGTCGCGCAGCCGCCGGCAGAGGTCACGCCCGTCGCCGTCGGGCAGCATCACGTCGAGAAGCACCAGGTCGGGGCGCTGATCGCCGGCCCGGGCCATCGCCTGCGCACCCGTGCCGGCCGTGTCGACCGCGAACCCGTGGAACGACAGCACGGTGCTCAGCATGTCCACGATGTTGGGCTGGTCGTCGACCACCAGGATCCGGGCGCTCATCTCGCGACCCATCAGACCACGCCCGCATGAGAGCACGATGAGAAGCATTAGTCTTCGGGCATGGATGACAAGACTGTGCTGAGCCGGATCCACGGCCTGGTCGACGAGGAGCACAAGCTGCGCACGCAGCTGGGCAAGGGCGAAATCTCCTCGGACGAGGAACACGCCCGGCTGAAGGAGTTGGAAGAGGCCCTGGACCAGTGCTGGGACCTGCTCCGGCGCCGGCGTGCCGCCCGCGAGGTGGGCAACGACCCCAACGCCGAGCAGGCGCACAGCGTCGGCGAGGTCGAGGGCTACCTGCAGTGAAACGGCCTCGGCCGCGGCCGCCGGGTCTTCGGCGGCCGCGGTCCGGGCTTCGTCCGGCGGGTCATCTCAGGCCCGCTTCATAGAGCAACCTTTCCAGCAGTTCGTCCGCGTCCACCTCGAGGCCGCGCTGGGTGAACCAGGCGGCGACGTTGCGGACGTCCCGGGCGATGAAATCGGCGCCCTGCGGGTTGGCGACCACGTCCACGATCTGGGGCAGGTCGATGAGCACCAGCTGCCCGTCGTGCACCAGGGTGTTGTACGGGGACAGGTCGCCGTGCGCCACCTGCGCGCGGGCCAGCACCGACAGCGCGTCGGTCATCTGCCGCCACAGGTCGGCCAGTTGGTCGCGGCCGGCCCGCACCTGCGCGAGCCGGGGCGCCGCCTCGCCGGTCTCCCAGTCGCCGATGAACTCGAGCATGAGCTCGGTGCCGATCAGCTGCACCGGGTAGGGCACCCGCACCAGGCCGCTCTCCTGGCCCACCTGCCAGAGGTGGCTGAGCGCGCCGAACTCGGCCACCGCCCACTGCCCGGCGATCATCTCCTTGCCGAACGAGCTGCGGTTGGCCATGGCCCGGTTCTCCCGGGACCGGCGCACGCGGCGGCCCTCGAGATAGCCGGCGTCGCGGTGGAACAGTTTGTGGTCGCCGTCGCGGTAGCGCTTGGCGGCGAGCATGCTCACCTTGTCGGTGTCGGGAACGGCCCGGCGTACGAGGTAGACGTCGGCCTCTTTGCCGGTCTTGAGCATGCCGAGCTCGGTGTCGACCGCGCCGTATTCGGTGCGGACCCACTCGGGCCACGGCTTGGGGCCCTTGAGGGAACCGTCCCAGGTCGACCAGCGGTCACCGGTCTCGGGCAGGTCGGGGTCTTCCTTCAGCTGCGGCTCGAGCCGCCCGCGCTTCAGGAAGTCGGGTTCGTCGTCGTCGAACTTGCGGCGGCCGCGGCGCATGGTGGCCGGGCCGAAAGAGTCGTGCTCGCGCACTGGAGGGTCTCCTTGGAGAGAGAAAAACGGGGAATCCGGGCAGCGGACATCGCAACGACAGCCATGGACTCGACCTCCTTCTCTCTCGCGAGACCCCGCGGGCCTCACCGGAGCCCTGTGCGGGCAACGGGCACACTCTCCCGGAGCCGCCCGGGCGGGCGCAACTGATTTATTCGGCCTCGATGACCAGCGTTGCTCGCCGGCTCTTATCGCGCGGCGGCCATGATGGCCGAGATCCCCTGGATCACGTTGCCGACCACCTTGGTCGGGGCGAAGCGGTTGTCCACCCACTCGCGCCCGCGGTGCAGCCACACACTGGGCAGCCCCATGGCCGCGGCGCCGCCGATGTCGGCCTCGGGACTGTCGCCGACCACCCAGGCGCCGCCCAGCCGCATCCGCACCCGCTGCGCGGCGAGCGCGAAGATGCGCGGGTTCGGCTTGCTCACCCCGGCGCGTTCCGAGATCACCCAGTCGGCGACATAACGGTCCAGGCCCGTACGGCGAATGCGGCTGTCCTGAATGTCGGCCTGCCCGTTGGTGACCACCACCGGAACCAGTCCCGCGTCGCCGGCGATCTGCAGCGCGCACCCGACCATCGGGTCGAGCTTCTCGAACGCCAGCGGGCCCTCGTGCAGTTCCTCGACGAGGTCGATCGACGGGACGGCGAGCTGGTAGCGGTCGCGGATCAGGTCGGCCAGGTCCCAGCGGGAGGTCAGGCCGTCGGCATCGACCGAGAGTAACCAGTCGAGATCGTCCTGTGCGGCCCCGATCTCATCGAGGAAACCCTTGGCCCACAGCCTGAACGCACCGCTGCGGTCAAGCAGGGTGTCGTCTAGGGCGATCAGGACGAGGGGCACCCGGGCACTTTACGTGAGCGGAAGGGGCAACGAGTAGTCCAGGCTTGTTAACAACTTACGGCCGGGATGGGGGAATTCGCGCCATCCGCCCGTGGGGTGCACCCATCTGACAAGACGTACGTACGGATTGCATGCGAAAGGGAGCACGTGACACGATCCAGTACGTGCCCCGAGTAAGTCAGGACCAGCTGGACGCCCGCCGCCACGAGATTCTCGCGGCGGCGCGTGACTGTTTCGCGCGGTTCGGCTACGAGGGTGCGACAGTGCGGCGCCTCGAGGACGCAACCGGGCTGTCCCGCGGTGCGATTTTCCACCATTTTCGTGACAAGGAATCGCTCTTCCTGGCCGTGGCCGAGGACGACGCGGCCGCCATGGTCGAGACGGTCGCCCGCAACGGCCTCGTTCAGGTGATGCGCGACCTGCTGGAACGGGCCGGCGGCAGCGAGGGCGACACCGCCGGCTGGCTCGGCACCCAGCTCGAGGTGTCGCGCCGGCTGCGCACCGACCCCGCCTTCGCCAAGCGCTGGACCGAGCGGTCGGCCGCCATCGCCGACGCCACCCGTGAGCGCCTGCAACGCCAGCGGGAGGCCGGTGTGCTGCGCGATGACGTGCCGGTCGAGGTGCTCACCCAGTTCCTCGAGCTCGCGTACGACGGTCTGGTGCTCCACCTGGCCACCGGGCGCCCGCCGGGCGAGTTGAGCCGGGTCCTCGATCTGGTTGAGGACGCCGTCCGAAGGGCCTGATCACGGACGTTGCGCGCGCCTGCACAATGAGGCTCACAGAAGACATACGCGCAGGGAGGTCCAGCCCGATGAACGACACCTGGGGAATCTCCGGCCCGACCTTTCTCACCTGGTTCATCGCCGCCGGCGTGGCGATCGCGATCATCGCCGCGTTCCACCGCCGGTCGCTGTTCCGGGGCGACCGCGGCGCCCGGGTCGACAACCTCGGCCCGCAGCAGGTCGCCTATCTCAACGGTGGTGACCGCCTCGCGATCTACGCCTCGATGGGCGGCCTGCGCGCGGCCAACGCCCTGGGCACCGGTCCCGGCCGCACCCTCGTCCAGACCGGTCCGCTGCCCGGTGGGGTGACCCCGCTCGACAGTGCGATCTACAACGCCGCCGCCCGCGGTGTGCGCACCCGTGACCTGCCGAACGACCAGTGGGTCGCCTCGGCCCTCGAGCAGCTGCGCGACAACCTGGAACGCAACGGCCTGGCGGTCGGCGCCGGTCAGATGCGCGAGGCCCGGCTCTGGGTGATCGGCGGTCTGGCCCTGGTGGTGGTCGGCATCGCCCGCATCCTGGCCGGCATCGACAACAACAAGCCGGTGCTGTTCATGGTGTTCGCGACGATCGGCGCCTTCGTCCTCACGCTGACCCTGCTGCGCAGCCGCCGCTACGCGACCGACTCGGCGATGAAGTCGATGCGCGACCTGCGTTACAAGCACAACTACCTGGCCCCGAGCAACAGCCCCTCGTACGCCACGTACGGGGCGACCGGCGCGGCGATGGGCGTGGCGCTCTACGGTGGGGCGGCCCTCTACTCGATGGACCCGGCGTTCGCGGCCGAGGCCGAGGTCCAGCGCATCGCGGCCACCGGCGGCGCGACCGGCAGCTCCGGCGGCAGCGACGGCGGAAGCAGCAGCTCGTGCAGCAGTTCCTCGTCCTGCGGGGGTGGCAGCAGCTGCGGCGGTGGAGGCGGTTGCGGTGGCTGACCGCCTTTCCCCGCCCGTCTTTCCCTCGTACGGGGTCGGGATCGGGTGGCGGCCCGAGATCGGCGGCTTTGTCGAGGGGTTGCCCGGGCTGCGCTTCGCCGAGGTGGTCGCCGAGTCGGTGCACGCGCACGGCGAGCTGCCGCCCGGGCTCCAGATCCTGCTCGACCGCGGTGTCACGGTCGTCCCGCACGGCGTCCGCCTCTCGCTGGGCGGCGCCGAGCCGGTCGACCCCGATCGTGTCGAGCATTTCGCGGCCGTGGCCGAGCGGCTCCACGCCCCGTTGGTCAGCGAGCACATCGCCTTCGTACGGGCCGGGGGTGTCGAAGCCGGGCATCTGCTGCCACTGCCCCGTACGCGGGAAGCGGTTGACGCCGTGGTCGCCAACGTGCGGCGCGTGCAGGGGTCGTTGTCGGTGCCGATCGCGTTGGAGCCGATCGCCGCGCTGTTCGACTGGCCCGACGAGGAACTGACCGAGGCCCAGTTCATCAGCGAGATCCTGGAGAAGTCCGGGGCGCTGCTGCTGCTGGACATCGCCAACGTCTATGCGAACGCCCGCAACCGCGGCACCGACCCGCTCGACCTGCTGGACAACCTGCCGCTCGACCGGGTCGCCTACGTCCACGTGGCCGGAGGCGCCGAACATCAGGGCCTCTACCACGACACCCACACCGACGAGGTTCCCCAGCCCGTGCTCGACCTGGTGACCGAGCTGTGCAACCGCCACCGCCCACCGGCGTTGATGCTGGAACGCGACGGCGACTACCCGCCCGCCGCCACCTTGGCCGCCGAACTGGACGCGATCGCCAAGGCCTCCGGCTACCCCGCAGTCACATGACCACCCCTTCCGAATCGGGCCCGGCTGACCGTGGCCCGGTCGATCCCGCCGTTGCGCCGGGCCTGGCCGCTCGGCAGGCGGCCCTGGTCGATGCGCTGACCGCCGGAAGCCCCATGCCCGAGGGCATCGACCCGTTCAAGTTCGAGGCCGCCCGGGTCGCCCTGCTGCGCAAACGGGCCGGCGAGGTGGCCCGCCAGTGGCCCATGCTCGCCGCGGCGTTCGGCGACCGCTGGAAGCACGAGTTCGCCACCTGGGCCGCGACCCGCCCGACCCAGGGCTCCCTGCGCGACGGCTGGGACATGGCCCGCTCCCTGGCCGCCCGCAACGCCCTACCCGCCGCGGCCGCCGTGGAGCTGGCCGAGCGCGAGGCCGCCTGGCACTACAACGGCACCGAGCCCCCACGCTCCCGCCGCACCCCCGCCCTCCACTCCACGGCCGGTGCCACCACGCTCCAACTGGCCGGCCGGGTCTGGGTCCTCCGCCGCCCCTGACGCATGGGGACCCCGGCCGAGGTCGCCGACGTCGTGTCGTTCCTGGCCTCCGACGGCGCCCGCTTCATCAACGGCGAGCGCATCACCGTGAACGGAGGCCACGTCATGGACTGAACCGTCCGGGCTGCGCCTTCGGTTCTCGGCCCGGTTGTCGGCGCTGCTGGACGAGCCGGATGTGTTGCTGCTGGACGAGCCCACCAATCACCTGGACGGGCCGTCCTAGGCGGGGGCTTTGTCGATGAAGCCGAGGACCTGGCGGATCCGGCCGTCGGCGTCGAGCTCGGCCACGTCGAAGCCGACCACCAGCGGGTCGGTGCCGGCGGGGCCGAGGGTCCAGGTGAAACGGACCTGGTCGTGGTGGCCGTCGACCGGGCCGCCGGGGGCGAAGGTGAGGCCCGGGAACTGCTGTCGCGCGGCGCCGATCAGCGCGTCGAGTGCGTCCCGCCCCTCGACCGCGGCCAACGGGTCGACGTAGCGGATGCCTGCCGCGAACACGTCGTCGATGGCGGCGCGGCGGGCGGCGGCGTCGGGCTCGTTCCAGACGGCCAGGTAGCGGTCCACCACGGCGTCGAAGTCGCTCATTGTTCTGTCCTTCCGTCGCTCTCGTCTGACGGGAAGAACCCTCACCCGGCGGCGGTAGCTGCGTCGATTACCCGCGAGGTAATGGCTGCGCTTCCCGCCCCCGGCTTAGGGTCGGTGGCGCACGGCGAGCCGACGGCGCGGAGCAGCGGGTTCGCTCGGCGGGCGGGTCGGGCGCGGTCGGATCGGGCGCGCGGGATCACGGTGGGGGGTGTGGGCGTGAGTGGGGTCGGGGAGCTGCTGCGGGAGTGGCGGACCGGGCGGCGGCTCAGTCAGCTGGAACTGTCGGTGCGGGCGGGGGTCTCGGCGCGGCACCTGTCGTTTCTCGAGACCGGGCGTTCGCGGCCGACGCGCGACATGATCCTGCGCCTGGCCGAGGAACTGGCGGTGCCGCTGCGGTCACGCAACGAGTTGCTGCTGGCCGGGGGCTTCGCTCCGGCGTACGGGGAAACCGCTCTTGACGGGCCACCGCTGGCGACCGTGCTCTCGTCGTTGCGCGACGTGCTGGCGGGGCATGCGCCCTACCCGGCGATCCTGATCGATCGGCACTGGACGATGGTGGATGCCAACGACGCGGTCGCGCGGTTCACCGGCGGGTGCGCGGCGTGGCTGCTCGAACCGCCGGTGAACGTGCTGCGGCTGTCGCTGCATCCGGACGGCATGGCGCCCCGCATCCGGAATCTGGCCGAGTGGCGCGCGCACGTGCTGCACCGGCTCGACCAGCAGGCCGCGGCGACCGCCGACCCGGTGCTGCGGGAACTGCGGGCCGAGCTGGCGGGATATCCGGGCGGCACCCGGGAGGCGACGTTCCGGCCGGACGGGCTGGTCGTGCCGCTGCGGTTCGACGACCTGACCTTCTTCAGCATCACGTCGGTGCTGGGCACCCCGCTCGACGTCACCCTGTCCGAGCTGGCGATCGAGTCGTTCCTGCCCGCCGACGCCGCCACCGCGGCCGCCCTGCACGGGTGGGAGCGCGGGAAATAGGATCGTCGGCATGGATCTCGGGCTGGCCGACCGCGTGTATGTCCTCACCGGAGCCTCGCGCGGGCTCGGGTTCGCCACGGCCGAGGCACTGGTCGCCGACGGCGCCAAGGCGGTGATCTCGTCGCGCGACCAGGGGCGGATCGCTCAGGCCGTCGACCGGCTCGGCGGTGCCGGGAACGCGGCCGGCGTGGTGGCCGACCTGGCCGAGCCGACCGCGCCGCGGCTCCTGATCGACACGGCGGTGGAACGGTTCGGCCGGTTCGACGGTGCGCTGATCTCGGTCGGCGGGCCGGCGCTGGGCACGGCCGCGTCCCTGACCGACGAGCAGTGGCGGACCGCGTTCGAGACGGTGTTCCTGGGTGCCGTACGGGCCGCCCGTGTCTTCGCCGAAGCCCTGCCCGAGAGCGGCGCGATCGGCCTGGTGCTCTCCACCACGGTCAAGTCCCCGATGCCCGGCCTGGGTCTCTCCAACGGTTTGCGCCCGGGCCTCGCGATGGCCGCGAAGGACATGGCCGACCAGTACGCACCCCGGGGCATCCGCATCGTGAGCCTGCTCCCGGGCCGCATCCTCACCGACCGCAACCGGGAACTGTTCGAGGCTTCGGGCGACGCCGCCGAGGCCGCGTCCGAGGCGGCGGGAAACATCCCGATGCGCCGGCTGGGCGAGCCCGCCGAGTTCGGCCGGGTCGCCGCCTTCCTGCTGTCCCCCGCCGCCAGCTACGTCACGGGCGTGACGGTGGCGGTCGACGGCGGCGTGTTGCGGACCCTGTGAAGCCACCGACGCGGGCCGACCTCGAGACCGCCGCCGGGCGCACGATCCCCGACGTGATCGGCCCCGGACTGCGGGTGTTGTTCTCCGGCATCAACCCGAGCCTGTACTCGGCCGCGACCGGCCACCACTTCGCCCGGCCGGGCAACCGGTTCTGGCCGGCCCTGCACCGGTCCGGTTTCACCGAGCGTCAGCTCCACCCGTCCGAGCAGCTGGAACTGCTCTCGTCGGGCCTCGGCATCACCAACGTGGTGGCCCGCGCGACCGCCCGGGCCGACGAGCTCTCCCCGGCCGAACTGGTCGAGGGCGGTGCGAGCCTGGCCGCCCGGGTCGCCGAGTTCAAGCCCCGCTACCTGGCCGTTCTCGGCGTCACCGCCTACCGGGCCGCGTTCGCCCGCCCCAGGGCCGCGATCGGCCCGCAGCCGGACGAGGTCGGCGGCGCGCCGGTGTGGGTGCTGCCCAACCCGAGCGGCCTGAACGCGCACTACCAGATCGCCGACCTGGCCGAGGCGTTCCACGAGTTACGAGCAGCCGCCGGCCGGTGACCACGTCGCGACCAGGTCGCGGGCGACGATGCGCACCGACCCCGACAGGCAGACGATCTCGTGGCTGCACCCCTCGGGCGCGGGCAGGATCTCGTCGAGGATCACCCCGTATCGCGGAAAGTCGGCCGTGAACTCGCTGACCTCCACGTACCGGATCGTCAGGTCTTCCTCGTGCTTGAAGCAGTTGTGCCGGAACTCCACGATGACGTCGTTCTCGTCGAAGCGGACCTCCCGCAGCTCGAGGTCTTTGACGCACCTCTTGCCATGAAAGTCGTAGTGGCCGGGATCGGTCGCGAAGTCCCGCGCGCCGTGCGGCAGCTCGTCGGCGAAAGACGGAAGGGCTTCCACGTACGGGCGGGGGTCGACCCCGTTGCCCATGCCGGTGAACCGGATGCTCACGTGTTTCATCGCCGGAAGGGTCACACATACGTGCGACGCCCGGCAACGGAGAACGCACGCTACGGTCGGGCGCATGACTACCGAGATCAGCACGTTGATGGCGGCGGCGGCTGAGCCCACGGTCGCCGTGGTGCGGGGCATCCGGGACGACCAGCTGGGCGACGCGACGCCGTGCACCGAATATCAGGTGCGCGACCTGCTCAACCACCTCTTCCAGGTGGTGGTCGCCTTCCAGGGCGCCGCGAAGAAGGAACCTCTCGACATGAGCTCCACCCCCGACTCGCTCACCGAGGGGTGGCGCGACCGCTTCGCCGAGGAGACCGAGCGCATGATCGCCGCCTGGTCGGACCCGGCCGCGCTCGAGGGCGTCTCCCCCGGCATGGGCATGCCCCAGGCCATGATCGGCAACCTGGCCCTGGCCGACCTCACCGTGCACGGCTGGGACCTGGCGACCGCGACCAAGCAGCCCTACCGCCCGGACGCCGGCGCCGTGCAGGCGCTGGTGCCCTTCGTCGAGCAGATGGCCCCGACCGGCCGCCAGATGGGCGCCTTCGGCGAGGAGGTGCAGGCCCGCGCCGACGCCGGCGACTTCGAGCGCCTGCTCGCCCTGAGCGGCCGCCAGGCCTAAGGCTCCACCTGACCGGCGGGCACCGTCACTACCTCGACCTCGTCGGCGAGGCCGACCTCCGGCGACGCCGCGGCGAACTGGGTTCGGTAGAGCTCGGCGTAGAGACCGCCGGCCGCCACCAGCTCGTCGTGGCGGCCGCGTTCGACGATGCGGCCCCGGTCGAGCACCAGGATCTGGTCGGCCTCGCGGACCGTGGAGAGGCGGTGCGCGATGACCAGCGCCGTGCGCCCGCGCAGAGCCGCCGTCAGGGCACGCTGCACCGCGGCCTCGGACTCGCTGTCGAGATGGGCCGTGGCCTCGTCGAGCACCACGATCGACGGCCGTTTCAGTAGCAGGCGGGCGATCGCCAGGCGCTGTTTCTCGCCGCCCGAGAAGCGGTAGCCCCGCTCGCCCACGACCGTCTCGAGGCCGTCGGGCAGCGCCGACACCAGGTCGGCCACCTGAGCGCCGCGCAGCGCCTCCCACATCTCGTCGTCGGTCGCCTCGGGACGGGCGTAGCGCAGATTCTCAGCGATGGTCTCGTGGAAGAGGTGCGCGTCCTGCGTGACGACGCCGATGGTGTCGCGCAGCGAGTCGAGCGTCACGTCACGCACGTCGACCCCGTCGACGCGTACGGAACCCGAAGTGACGTCGTAGATCCTCGGGAGCAGCATCGACGTCGTCGACTTGCCCGCGCCGGACGGCCCGACGAGCGCCACCATCTGGCCCGGTTCGACGGTGAAGTCGACGCCGCGCAGGACCGGGGCATTTTCCGTACGGTCGAGGGTCGCCACGTCTTCCAGCGTCGCCAGCGACACCTCGTCGGCGCTCGGGTAGCGGAAGTGCACGTCGCGGAACTCGACCCGCCCCGCCCCGGCGGGCAGCGTGACGGCATCGGGCCGCTCCTCGATGCCGGGTTCGAGGTCGAGCACCTCGAAGACGCGGTCGAACGACACCAGGGCGCTCATGACGTCGACCCGCACGTTGCTGAGCGCGGTGAGCGGGCCGTAGAGCCGGGTGAGCAGCAGCGCCAGCGTGACCACGGTGCCGGCGGTGACGCTGCCGGTGACCGCGAGCCAGCCGCCCAGCCCGTACGTGAGGGCCTGGGCCAGCGACGCGACCAGCAGCATCGCCACGAAGAAGGTGCGCGAATACATCGCCTGCTGCACACCGATGTCCCGTACGCGGGAAGCCCGCTCGCCGAAACGGGACGCCTCGGAGCCGGGCCGGCCGAACAGTTTGACCAGCATCGCCCCGGCGACGTTGAACCGTTCGGTCATCGTCGCGTTCATCTTGGCGTCGAGGTTGTAGGACTCGCGCGTGATCTCGGCCAGGCGTTTGCCCACGCGGCGGGCCGGGATGATGAACAGCGGCAGCATGACCAGCGACAGCGCGGTGATCTGCCAGGACAGGCTGAACATGACGGCGGCGGTCAGGACGAGCTGGATGACGTTGCTGACCACGCCCGAGAGCGTGGACGTGAAGGCGCGCTGGGCCCCGGTCACGTCGTTGTTGAGCCGGCTCACGAGCGCGCCGGTCTGGGTGCGGGTGAAGAACTGCAACGGCATGCGCTGCACGTGGTCGTAGACCCGGGTGCGCAGGTCGAGGATGATGCCCTCGCCGATGCGGGCGGAATACCACCGCTGGGCGAGGGAGAGGAACGCGTCGGCCACGGCCAGCACGGCGATGGCGACGGCGAGGCGGAGGATCGTGGCGGCCGCGTCGGAGCCGCCGCCGGTGATGGCGTTGACCACGTGACCGGCGAGCAGGGGTGTCGCGACGCCGATGCCGGCCGCGATCACCACGGTGATGAGGAAGACCAGGATGTCCCGGCGGTAGGGCCGGGCGTAACGCAGGATCCGCCGGGTCGTCCCCCGGCGGAGGCTGTGTTCGGCCACCCGGTCTGAGTTCTGGATCGAGCGCAGCATGCTCCAGCTGGACATGCTCATCTCGTCACCTCCCGGGTGTCGTCAGGAGCGGGGCAGTCAGAAGTCTGCCCGGCGGGTATGACAACTCCGGGTGGCGAGGAGACTATTCCGTCAAATCACGCAGCCGGCGGGTCTGCGCCTCACGCTCGGCGCGGTCCTGGTCGGGGTAGGAACGCAGCAGCGCCCCGGCGAGCAGGGCCTTGATCTCGGCGACCGCACCCCGGTCGGCGGACAGGATCGCCGCGGTGAGATCGGCGACGGTGGCCGGCAGGTCGGCGACCGGCACCACCGTGGTGGCAAGCCCGAGGGAAAGCGCCTCGTCGGCGGGGATGCGCCGGCCGGTCAGGCAGATCTCGAGCGCCCGCGACGGGCCCACGAGTTCGGTGAGCCGTTTGGTGCCGCCCAGATCGGGAACGAGCCCGAGCGTCACTTCGGCCATCGAGAAGCGGGCGTCATCGGCCAGCACGCGCATGTCGCAGTTGAGCGCCAGTTGAAAACCGGCGCCGATGGCATGACCCTGTACGGCCGCGATCGTCACGATGGAGGGTTCCCGCAGCCAGGTGAACGCCGACTGGAAGCCGGCAATCCGATCCGCGCACTCTTCCGGCGACAACTGCGCGAGCTTCGCAAGTGAAGAATCGCCTTCACCTCGCGCGGCCGACAGATCCAGGCCGGCGGAAAAGGAACGTCCCGCGCCCCGGACAATGACTACTCGCACGTCCCCCGGTAATTTCCGGGAAATGTTCGACAGCTCCGCCCACATGGCCGGGGTCTGCGCATTCAGCACCTCGGGCCGGGACAACGTCACCGTTGCCACCGGCCCGTCCAGGTCGAAGCGAACGCCCGACTCGTCGGCGGGGAGGCCGGGTGCGGCGTCGCCGGTCGTCACGCCTTCTTGCGGCGACGCGCGCCACCGCGCTGGCGGAGCTGCACGCCGGACTCGGTGAGTACCCGGTGCACGAATCCGTAGGAGCGCCCGGTCGAAGCGGCGAGTGCGCGAATGCTCTCTCCGCCGGTGTAACGCTTGACCAGATCCTTCGCTAACGACTGGCGCTCGCTGCCGACGATTCGGCGACCCTTCTCAGTGCTGGTGGCTGTGCCCGTGGCTGGCATCTTGAATCCTCACGTCCCAGACAGTGCGGTTCATACGGTCTCACCTATTAGACCGCCTCCAACGATCATGCGCTAGGTATCCAGGCGTAGCCAACGTGCCCATTTATCACTGTCAGGAACTTGACGATGACCACGGCCATCAATGTCAGACAGTTAACAGTCGTTAGGGCGACAACGTTTCAACGCGAACGGTGGAAACCCCGTTCCGTTTCTCCAAGACCATCGATCACCTGCGGAAACTCTCGATCGAGGACCACGCCCGGCCAGACATGACGCAGCGTCGATGCGTTGCCTACCCTGCGCTGCGGACACGCGTGTGCCAACTTCGCCGTGCCCGCGCCTGTGTCCGGCCTGACCGCAAACGCCCGAACGTCGCACTGTCTGTGTGGGCACTGGTTGACAACAAACGATGGTGATGATTCGCGGATCACGCACACGCGCGGGACCCGCCGGCCCGGCTCACGCCAGCTCGACGAGCTCCAGCAGGTCGTCGCTCCACGCGTCCTCGTCGCCGTCGGGCAGCAGGATGGCGCGGTCCGGCTTGAGCGCCTGCACGGCCCCGGCATCGTGCGTGACCAGCACGATCGCGCCCGGGTAGTTGGCGATGGCGTCCAGCACCTGCTCACGGCTGACCGGGTCGAGGTTGTTGGTCGGCTCGTCGAGCAGCAGCACGTTCGCGCCCGAGCAGACCAGCGTGGCCAGCGCCAGACGGGTCTTCTCGCCACCGGAGAGCACCCCGGCCGGCTTGTCGACGTCGTCACCCGAGAAGAGGAACGCGCCCAGGATCTTCCGCAGCTCGGTGTCGGTCTGCTCGGAACCGGCGCTGCGCATGTGCTCGAGGATCGTGCGGTCGACGTCGAGCGTCTCGTGCTCCTGCGCGTAGTAGCCCAGCCGCAGCCCGTGACCCGGCCGCACCTCGCCGGTGTCGGGCTTGAGCAGGCCGCCCAGCATGCGCAGCAGCGTGGTCTTGCCGGCGCCGTTGAGGCCGAGGATGGCCACGCGCGAGCCACGGTCGACCGCCACGCTGACGTCGGTGAAGATCTCGAGCGATCCGTACGACTTGGAGAGGCCGCTCGCCGTGAGCGGCGTCTTGCCACAGGGCACCGGGTTGGGGAAGCGCACCTTGGCGACCTTGTCGGAGGTGCGTACCTCTTCCAGGCCACCCAGCAGCTTCTCGGCCCGGCGGGCCATGTTCTGCGCGGCGACCGTCTTGGTGGCCTTGGCCCGCATCTTGTCGGCCTGGGCCATCAGGGCGCCGGCCTTCTTCTCGGCGTTGGCCCGCTCGCGACGGCGGCGGCGCTCGTCGGTCTCGCGCGACTCCAGGTACTTCTTCCAGCCCACGTTGTAGATGTCGACGACCGAACGGTTGGCGTCGAGGTACCAGACCTTGTTCACCGCGGCCTCGAGCAGCTCGACGTCGTGGCTGATCACCACCAGGCCGCCCTTGTGCTGTGCCATGTATCCGCGCAGCCAGGCGATCGAGTCCTGGTCCAGGTGGTTGGTCGGCTCGTCGAGCAGCAGGATGCCCTTGCCGTTCTGCCCGGAGTCGGCGAACAGGATGCGGGCCAGTTCGATGCGGCGGCGCTGACCACCCGAGAGGGTGCCGATGGTCTGGGCCAGCGCGCGGTCGGGCAGCCCGAGGTTGGAGCAGATGCGGGCGGCCTCGGCCTCGGCGGCGTAACCACCCAGGGCGGCGAACCGGTCCTCCAGGTTGCCGTAGCGCCGGACCAGCTTGTCGTCGGCGCTCTCCTCGAGCTCGATCTCGAGCTTCTGCATCTCGGCGATGATCGAGTCGAGACCGCGGGCGCTGAGCACCCGGTCACGGCCGGTCACGTTGAGGTCGCCGGTGCGCGGGTCCTGCGGCAGGTAGCCGACCTCGCTGGTGCGCTCGACGGCGCCGGTGTAGGGCTGGCCCTCGCCGGCCAGGACCTTGAGGGTGGTGGTCTTGCCCGCGCCGTTGCGACCGACCAGGCCGATCCGGTCGCCCGGCTGCACCCGCAGGGTGACCGGGGACAGCAGGATGCGGGCGCCCGCGCGCAGTTCAAGTCCGGTGGCGGTGATCATCGGTAAAGGCTCGCTCTCGAGGAAAGAAAGGCTGACTCCGGGCACACGAAAACGCCGACTATCAAATTCTGATGTCGGCGCGGGACAGGTCAGTCTTCGCAGAGCAGCACCCGGCCATACTACCGGGCGTGCCGCAGTACCTCCCACTCGATTAACGATCAAGATCATCGGGTACGCAGCGCACACCCTTCGCCGTACGGCTCAGTGAGGATGAGATGGAACTCAACGAGAACGCCGACATCGATACCAGTCAGGTCGAGGACCGGCGTGGGTCCGGTGGCGGAGGCGGAGGCCTGGGCGGCCTGCCGATCGGTGGCGGCGGCCTGGTCGGCATCATCATCACGATCGTGGTCGCGGTGGTCGGTGGCTACTTCGGCATCAACCAGATCGGCGGCGGCAGCGACACCGGGGACAACACGAACATCAATCAGGAGTGCTCGCAGCAGGGCGCCCTCGACAAGCTCGAATGCCGCAACGTGCTCTACATCAACTCGATCCAGGCGTACTGGAAGACGGCCACGCCGGAGAACTTCAACATCGACTACCAGCCGGCCAAGACGGTGATCTTCTCGCAGCGGGTGAACACGGCCTGCGGCGCCGCCGACTCGGGGGTCGGGCCGTTCTACTGCCCCGGCGACAACAACGTGTACATCGACCTGACCTTCTATCAGGTGCTGGCCAAGCAGCTGGGCGCGCCGGGCGAGTTCGCCCAGCCGTACGTGCTGGCCCACGAGTACGGCCACCACATCCAGGACATCACCGGCACCGAGGCCAAGATGCGCCGGGCCCAGCAGGGCGCCTCCGAGTCGGAGCAGAACGCGCTGTCGGTGAAGCTGGAACTGCAGGCCGACTGCTACGCGGGCGCGTGGGCCAAGTCGGCCACGGCCACCACCGACAAGGACGGCGACAAGATCTTCAAGAGCCTCACCCAGCAGGACATCCAGGAGGGCATCCAGACGGCCGGCCAGATCGGCGACGACGTGCTGCAGAAGCGCAGCGGCAACCCGGTCAACCCGGCCGAGTTCACGCACGGCACGGCGGCGCAGCGGCAGCAGGCCTTCAGCACCGGGTACGAGTCGGGTTCGCCGAAGAGCTGCTCAACGTCCTTCTGATCGGCTCCGCCACGCTTTACGCGGGTTCCTGCACGCTTTACGCGGGTTCCCTCACCAGCACCGACACGGCCCGGGCCCCGGCGACCGCGGACACCAGAACCGCGTGCCGGGGCTCGGGCACGTCCAGGAACCGTTCGGCCCGGACGGCGGCCAGCGGGGCGAGTTGTGGTGCCGACAGGATGGCTTCGACCGCGGCGCGATCGCCGCCGGTGACGAGCGCGGAGATATCCCGTACGGCGGGAAGAAGCACGCGCCCCACGATGCCGGCGCCGTCGGACGCGGCCGCTTTGGCCTGATTGTCCCGCCGGCGCGCGAAGCGCTGCTGCGACCAGCCACCCGCCGCCGTCCGCCCCTGCACATAGTTGCGGTCCACCTTGGAGCTGGTCAGCTCGGGGCCGTCGGCGATGCCGGCCGCGACCGCCCCCTTGCGCGCGAGCAGCAGACCGATCTTGCGGGGCTGCTGCGCCCGCTCGATCAGCTCGGCCATCGTGGTGGCCTCACCCGCGCCCGGGGGTGTCTGCCAGGTCGCCGTGGCGCCGTCCTCCGCGATCAAGGTCAAACCCGTTTCCCCGTACGGTCCGTGACGGCGCTCGAAGTTCTCGAGCCACCGGGCCAGCCGCTCCGGTGCGACATCCACCCATTTCCCGCCGCCCGCGGCCGCCCGTTCACCCATTCCTGTCACACTACGGTGGCAGGATGCGGGCCATGAACGACCTGCTCGAACGGCTCGACGAGCGGCTGCTCCCGGCGGCTGACCCGGTGCGCGCGGCCGGCATGGCGAAATACATGAAAAACCAGTTCCCGTTCCTCGGCCTGCCCGCGCCCGTTCTGCAGAAACTTGAAAAGGCGGCGCTGACCGGCCTCCCCCACCCGTCGGAAGACGAACTGGAAGCGGCCGCGCGCGCGTTGTGGGATCGGCCGCAGCGCGAATACCAATACGTGGCGTGCGCCTATCTCATACGCCATATGGATGTGCCCGGCCCCGGCTTCATCGAGGTCGTGCGCGACCTGGTCACCACGAAGTCCTGGTGGGACACGATCGACCCGTTGGCCACCCGGTTCACCGGCGGGCTGGTGCGCCGCCATCCGGCGTTGTCCGAGGTCATGGACGCCTGGTCGGCCGACGACAACATGTGGCTGGTCCGCGTGGCGATCCTCCACCAACTGCACTACGGCGCCGACACCGACACCGACCGGCTGTTCGGCTACTGCACGGCCCAGGCCGGTCATCGCGATTTCTTCGTGCGCAAGGCGATCGGCTGGGCGCTGCGCCATTACGCCCGCACCGACCCCGACGCGGTGCGGGCCTTTGTCGAGAAACAGCGGTCGGCGCTTTCCGGCCTGTCCATCCGGGAGGCGACCAAACACCTCTAGCCTCCCGTACGCATTGCGCACCACGCCTGCCACCACGCGGCGGTTGGGGCGGCGCCATTCACCGCGTAGTGCCGTTCGCCGCGTAGTGCCGTTCGCCGCGGCGCAAGGCCGGGTGCCTATGCGCGTGCCGGCGTGCGTGGTCGCAGGTAGCGTGGCCCGACGAAGGAGGCCCCACATGCGTGAGTTCCCCGTTTCCGATGCCGCGGCCGGCCCGTACGGCATCGTCGCCGGGCCCGACGGCAATCTGTGGATCACGCTGGTGCACGCCGGCGCGATCGCCCGCATGACCACCGAGGGCGTGGTGGAGACGTTTCCGCTCGACGCTCCGGCCGCCGGGCCCTCGATCATCACGGTCGGCGGCGACGGCGCGCTCTGGTTCACGCGCAACCGGGACGACCACATCGGGCGGATCACGGTGGACGGCGAGATCGACGCTTTCGCCGTACGGGGAGCGCCTTTCGGTATTGCCCCCGGCCCCGACGGCGCGCTCTGGTTCACCGAGATGAACGCCGACGCCATCGGCCGCATCACCACCGACGGCAAGGTCACCGAGTTCGAGATCCCGGCCCCCGGTGGCTTCCCGTCCATGATCGTGGCGGGTCCCGACGAGGCCATGTGGTTCACCCTCAACCAGGCCAACGCCGTCGGCCGCATCACCCTCGACGGCGAGGTCACCCTCTTCCCGCTCCCCACCGAGGGCGCGGGCCCGGTCGGCATCACCCGGGCCGAGGGCGCGCTGTGGTTCGTCGAGATCGGCGCGGGCCAGGTCGGGCGCATCACCACCAGCGGTGAGATCACCGAGTTCCCGCTGCCCGACCGCGAGGCCCGACCGCACGCCATCGTGGCCGCCCACGACACCGGTTGCTGGCTCACCGAGTGGGGCGCCAACCGCCTGACCCACATCTTCCCCGACGGCGTGATCACCCAGTACGACCTGCCCACGCCGTCCTCGGAGCCGCACGGCCTGGCCGCCACGGCCGACGGCATCGTGTGGGTGGCCCTGGAGACCGGCGCGGTCGCCCAGCACTACGCCGGCCCCATCCCGTGCGCGATCCTTCGCCCACCGACTGACTAGGCGCCGGGCGGGTCAGGCGGGTCAGGCCGGGAGCAGCAGGCGCACGGCCAGGTAGGCGATCACCGCGCTCGACACCAGGGCCGTCCACAAGCGACCACGCGGTCCGGTCAGCCAGCGTCCGACCAGCGATCCCCCGCCGGCGATGACCAGCTGCCAGCTCGCCGAGGCCAGCAGGACCCCGAGCACGAAGAGCGCGCCGCCGCCCTCGCCGCCCCGGCCCAGCACCAGGGCGGCGAAGTAGACGACCGTCGCCGGGTTGAGCAGGGTCAGACCGAGCACGCCCAAGTAGGCCCGCCACGGCGTCGCGGGACGCTGGTCGACAGCGGCCGTTCCGGGCGCGCGGAAAGCGGCCCGGGCGGTCATGGCGGCGATGCCCAGCAGCACGAACGCCGCCACCCAGCGCAGCGGTGTGGAGATCGGTGCGATCACGCCCGCCACGGCGGCGCCACCGGCCACGGCGATCGCGGCGAACACGCCGTCGGCGGTGGCCGCGCCGAGACCGGCCGCCGCACCGACACGCAGTGAGGTGCGGGCGCTGAGCCCGGCGATGAGCACCCCGATGGCACCCATGGGCAGCGCGACTCCGTAGCCGGCGGTGACACCGGCCAGAAACGCCGCGCTCATGACCGCGGCTGAGGGACCGCCGATCCGCTGAGGGCACGCTTCTGCTGTCGCGCGGCCCGTTCGGCCACAGCGACAGAGACAGCGGGATACAGCATCGGCTTGGTCACGGCCACATCGTGCCGCCCCGCCGCACCGCCCGCGACCGAATTACGCGAGGCGGTCGGCCAGGCCGGCCTCGGTGAAGGCGGCCTGCACGTCGTCGATCCCCTCGGTGAAGTGTTCCCAACTGTCCACATGGGCCGGCACCACCACCGAGGCGTCCAGGATCTGCGCCGCCTCGGCCATCTCGGCGGCGGACAGGGTCAGGTTCACGTCGCCGACCAGGGGTGTGCGGGCCGCGCCGCCGAACAGCACCGCGACGTCGACCGACGGGAAGCGGGCGGCGATCTCGCGCACCACGTCCAGCGAAGCGTTGTCGCCACTCACGTACACGGTGGGAAGGCTCTGGCCCTGGAGGACGAACCCGATCACCGGGCCGGTCAGGTGCTCGACCTCGGGCGGACCGTGCTGAGCCGGCACCGCCGTGACGACCACCGCACCGCCGGGCAGGGTCACACTCTCCCACGGCTTCAGCCCCCGCGCCGGCGCCCCGAGACGTGCGGCGCCGTCGACGGTGGTCAGCACGAGCGGCGCCGCCAGCGCGAACGCTCGTCCGGAACGGTCCAGGTTGTCGGGGTGCTCGTCGTGCGAGAGCAGCACGACGTCGACCGGGGCGGCGTCCTCCGCCGTACCGGAAGCCGCCTTTGTCTTGGTCAGAGCACGGTCGCCGATCGGGTAGCGGCCCGGCTCGTCGAACGTCGGGTCGGTCACGAACCTCAGGCCACCCAGCGTGAACGTCACCGTGGGGCCGCCGAAACTGCGGAAATCAAGCGTCATGCGAGCAGTCTCGGCCGCACCCCGATCGACCGGGAGTGGCTGGAAAGCCATCCTGCGATAGGTTCGAGCCATGACGCGTGAGGCAACCACCGTGGGCATCATCGTCGGCGACGGCGCGCCGATCCTGGAGGTGGCCGTCGCACCCCGCGTGTTCGAAATTGATCACTCACGGCGTGGCGGACCCCGGTTCGACGTACGCGCGGCGGGTGAACATCCGAGCCGGCTCGGCACGTCCGCCGGCATCGCCCTGCACGCCCCGCATCCGCTGTCCGCGCTCGACGGGGCCGGCGTCGTGGTCATCCCGGGCTGGCGCCTGCCCGGCGGCCGCCCGACCGCGCCCGAGGTGCTCGACGCCGTCCGCCGCGCCCACGACGAGGGCGCCACCGTCGTCGGCCTCTGCCTGGGCGCGTTCGTGCTGGCCGAGGCCGGTCTGCTCGACGGCCGCCGCGCCACCACCCACTGGCTGTGCCTGGCCGAGTTCGCCGGCCGGTTCCCCGATGTCGACGTGGTCGGCGACGCGCTCTTCGTCGACGAGGGCCGCATCGTCACCAGTGCCGGCAGTGCCGCCGGGCTCGACGCGTGCCTGCATCTGCTGCGCCGCGAGCACGGGCCCGAGGTCGCCAACACCACCGCCCGCGCCCTGGTCGTGGCCCCGCAACGTCCCGGCGGCCAGGCCCAGTTCGTCGAGCAGCCGGTTCCGCCGCTCGACGCCGGCGATCCGGTGACCACGGCCATGCGGTTCGCGCTGGAACACCTCGACGACCCCGGCCTCGACGTCGCCCGGCTGGCCGCGGAGGCGAGCCTGAGCCGCCGCAGCTTCGACCGCCGGTTCCGCGACACGGCGGGCTGCTCACCGCTGCAATGGCTGCTGCACCAGCGGGTGCTGCGGGCTCAGCACATCCTGTCGACGACCGCTCTGCCCATCGACACCGTGGCCCGGGCCTGCGGTTTCAGCGACGGTGTGGCGCTGCGCCCGCATTTCCGGCGGCTGGTCGGGGTGCCCCCGCAGACATACCGCGCGAGCTTCAGCGCGGTCCGCGAGGCGGGATAGGGTCGGATCATGGGTGTAGTCGCCGAACTTGTCCTTGTCCGGCACGGGCAGAGCCTGGCCAACGTGGCGTTTCCCGCCGCCGACGCCGAGGGCCTGCTCCAGGTGGAGTTCAGCGGCCGCGACGCCGAGGTTCCGCTGACCGAGTTCGGCGAGAAACAGGCCGCCGCCCTCGGCGAGTGGATCGGCACGCTGCCCGAAAATGATCGCCCCCAGGTCGTGATCACCTCGCCCTACCTGAGGGCGCGTGAGACGTGGCGGCTCGCGGCCGAGGCGTCCGGGGTCGACCTGCCCGAACCCTCCACGGACGACCGCCTCGTCGACCGCCTGCTCGGCGACCTTGAGATGCTGACCCGGGCCGCCGTGACCCAGCGCTTCCCGGGCGAGGCCCAGCGGCGCGCCGACGCGGGCGAATACCGCTACGCCCCGCCCGGCGGTGAGGCGTTCGCCGACATCGAGGTGCGCCTCGGCTCGTTCCTCGACGACCTCAACCGCGACCACGCCGGCGAGCGCGTCATCGTGGTCGCCCACGACGCGGTCGTCCTGATGATGCGGGCCGTCATCGAGAAGCTCGACTGGGAGCGGGTGCTGGCCGCCGAACGCGAGGCCGGCACGGTCCGCAACGCGTCGCTGAGCCGTTTCGTCGAGGTCGACGGCCGTCTCGAGCTGGCCTACTACAACTCGGTCGACCACCTGCCCCCGAACTGAGCACAGGCGGCTGACGGGCCGTTACCGCCCTGACCGCCCCGCCGCCACCCCTCTGTCGACGGATGGATCCGGGTTCCGGTGGCCGTTACAGTCGCCGGGTGCCTGTCCATGAACGACCGCGTCACACCAGCTGGGCGGACGTTCTGGTCGCCGCTGTGTTCGTAGCCGGCGCCGTCCCGGGTGGCTCGGCGCTCGCGAGCCGGGTCGATCTGCCGTGGGCCGACGGCCGGCCGGTCCAGGCCGACCAGGCGGCACGGGAGCGGCTCGCGGCGGCCAAACAGCGGGACGAGATCCTGCGGCAGACCCGCACCAAAGTCATCACCCAGGTGGCGGAGGCGCGGCGCGACCTTCTCGTCGACCGTAGCCGCCTCACTCGCGCCACTGGCGAGGCGGCCGACAAGCTGCGCGTGAGCCTCGACGACCGCACCGAGCTCGTCGAGGCGCTCGAGTTCGACTTGCGGCAGTCTGTCGGCGACGAGTTGAAGGTGACCACGGAACTGGCCGCGGCTACCGAGAAGGAGCAGAAAAGCCGTACGGAAGCCGAAAGCAGCGACCGGCGAGCCAAGGCCATCGACCGAGCACTGTGGATCATCGCGGTCTGGGCGGTGCTGATCATCGCCTATCTCACCGGCCGCCGCCGCGCGAGACGTTCCCCCAGCCTCCACCCCCGCACGGTGACGGCGTTGTCGGCTCTCGGCATCACCGCGGTGGCCGCCGTGCCGCTGATCGGCTGGATGCCCGTCGCCGGGACAGCCGTCGCCGTCACGCTGCTGCTGATCCTGCGAGCCGGCGAGGAGACGACCAGCCAGGTGAGGCGGGCCGAGCCGGGTGAAGACGTGACGAGCCAGGTGAGGACATGACCGATCTGCACGATCTGGCGCTGACCAGACCCGAGGACGATCTGCTCGGCATGCGCCCGTACGCCGGATGGCTGGCGCGCCAGCTCCGTCAGCACCGGCTGCCGTTGACGGTTGGCATCTACGGCAGCTGGGGCGAGGGCAAAACCACTTTCGCCCATTTCCTGAAGCACTACCTGCTCGAACAGGAAGGCTGGTCGGACGCGCGATTCGTGACGTTCTCGGCGTGGCCCTACGTCACCGCCGACGCGATCTGGCGGGCGCTGCTGGAGGAGATCGCGCGCAAGATCTACGTCTCGGAGGACCACACCGCGCTGGTCGAGCCGCCCGAATCCGTACGGGCCCGGCTGCGCGGCCTGCTGCTGGGTGAGGTGTTCGCCGGGCCCTCGACCACCACGGCGACGTCCGACAAGGACGCGTTCGAAAACCTCATGCGCCGCGTCGGCCGGCACTCCCGCATCGCGAACCGGGCCGCCGGGGACGCGCAGACGGCACGCCAGGTCTCGCTGCTGGCCGGCTTTGTCGGTGACCTGCTGAGCATGTTCGCCGGCCCGATGGGCTCGATCCGCCGCCTCGTCGGTCTGGGCTCCGACTCGTTCGGCACGCCGGGCCTCGCCCCGCAGACGGCGCCCGCCGCGGCGTCGATGGAGGAGACCCGCGACGGCATCAAGCACCTGTTCGCCCGGGCCCAGGGCCGCAAGACCATCGTGCTCGTCGACGACCTCGACCGGTGCCTGCCCGAGGTCGCCCTCGACGTCCTGGAAACGATCAAGATCGTCTTCTCGGAGGGCGACGCCGCCAAGGCCGAATGCCTGTTCCTGGTCGCCGCCGACGAGGAGATTCTGAGCCGCGGGCTGCGGCAACGCCTGGGTTCGGACGAGGAGGCGCCGGCCCGGGACGCCGAGGCACGCGCCTACCTGGAGAAGGTGATCCAGCTGGGCGTGCCCATCGCCAAGGTGCGCTCCGAGCCGCTCGACCGCCTGATCGGCAAGAGCTTCCCGGAGTGGAGCGGCGCCATGGACCTGCTGGCCGCGGGCGCCGGCGGCAACCCGCGCCGCCTCAAGCAGCAGTGCTATCTGTTGTCCTACGGCTACGACGTGGGGGTTCCCCGATGAGCGAGGTCGACCACGTTCAGCTCTGGCTCAAGCTGGTGCAGCTGAAGGCCGCCGACGACAAGCTGGTGCGGGCGGTGGTCGAGGCGGCCCGCAGCTCCGACCCGGCGGCCGCCCTGAGCCGACTCGAGAACGACACCGACGAACCGATCCTCCGGCGCGAGCCGTCCTTCGCCTCGGTCCGGCCGGCGCTGCTGCTCTCCGTCCACGGGTTCATCGACCTGCATCCGACCGGCGACGGCACGGTGGTCAGCGACGACGGGTGCTTCACATACATCGCGGCCGAGATCGCCGACCGCGGCCAGGACACCACCGTGGACTGGTTGCACCAGCTGTTCTTCCGGCGGCTGCTGGAGATCTACACCGACAACGCGGAGTTCGGCAAGGCGCTGCGGCGGGCCGCCGGCACGGACGACTACGGAACCCGCGTCGGCGAGGTGGAGACGTGGCTGTTCAACCGACCGAAGGACGCCGGTCCCGAGACACCCGCGCTGCTGGCCGAGGCCGATCCCGACGGGGAACAGGAGGAGGCCGACTGGCGGAGATTGCTGGGCCGCACGCCCCTGCTCTCGCAGATCCCCGTCGAATATGTCCGGACCGACCCGTCCGTTCTCCCGGGCCGGTTCCTGGACCGCGCCGACCGCCTGCGCAACCCCAATCGGTTCGCCCAGGCGAGCCAGCTGATGCTGGAGGCAGCCCGCTCGGCCGACGCGTCGTTCGGAGCCGCCGTCGGGGCCCGCCTCGAGGTCGCCCGGGACGTGCTCGCGCGGCGGCAGTTCGCGAAGGTGCACATGCTCGAGTTCGGCTGGCCCGACCTGATGGCCCGGGTGCGTGCGCCCGACGGCAAGCGCCGCCTCGATCTGCTCGAGAAGGCCGTCCTGTTCGGGTCGGACGAGGCCGACCTGGCCGAGTCCTGGCAGAAGTACAAGGACGACGAACGGCTGGTCGACTTCCTGCGGATCCGGCCGCACATCAGCGACATCTTCGCCGACGAGTTCTCGAAGCTGGTGGCGGCGGCCGGAACCGCCGCGTCGGCCGGCGGCGCGGGTGAGGCTTCGGGCGCCGCGATCGCTCCGCTCCCGCCGTACGCCGACTTGCGGCTCGACTTCGTCACCGACGAGGACGACCAGAGTGCCCGGAACGTCCAGCCGGGTGACGCGCCGCCCGACGAGATCGCCTGCACTGTGACCCTCACCGGGCTGGGTCCCGACCTGACGGCCCGGTTGCGGTTCCCGATCGCCGAACTGTTGCGGGCGGCCTGGGGGCTGGTCCGGTTCATCAATCCCCCGCCCGACGTGCGCGCCGCCCGCCCCCCGAGCCGGGACATCAGTATCGCTGTCAACGCACCGGCCGAGGACGCGGCGCTCGACATCGGGCGACGGCTGTGGCAGCAGACCTTCGGCGAGCACCGGGAGCTGGACGAGCGGCTGACAACCGCCCTCACCCGCACCGAACCGGTCCGGCTGACCGTCTCGGCCGACTCGCCGTGGATCACCGATCTGCCCTGGGAGTGCCTCTACCTGCCCAGCCTGCGCCGTATGGCCGGGCACACCATCAAGATGTCGGTGGTGCGGCACGTCCCGGACGCGGGGGTCGAAGGCGAGCGTTCCCTGGCCGCACCGGTCCGCATGTTGATCGTGCACGCCGAGCCGCTCGGCCAGCCGCTGCCGGGCGCCGAGCAGGAGATCGCGACCCTGGAACGCCTCTTCGCCCGCGCCGAGCAGCGCGGCGAGGTCCGTCTGCGGACGCTGCGCAACGCGACCGCGGTGACGCTCCAGCAGGAGGTCCGGACCTTCCGGCCGCAGATCCTGCACTTCATCGGCCACGCCACCGCCCCGCAGTCCGGTGAGGCGGGCCTCGTCCTGTGCGACGAGAACGGCGGCCCGACGATCTTCGGGGCGACCAGCCTGGGCGAGGTGCTGCAGGACTTCAACTTCGTGCTGGCCGTGTTGAACGGCTGCGAGACCGGCGTCGAACGGGTCGGCATCACCCACGGGATCTGCCAGGAGATCATCCGGGCCGGGGTGCCCGCCGCGGTCGCGACGACCCGGCTCGTCCTCGACACCAGCGCCCTCTGGTTCAGCCGGGAGCTCTACCGGGCGCTGATGGACGGATACCCGCTCGAGGCTGGCGTCGCCGAGGCCCGCAAGGCGCTGCGCATCAAGAAGTGGGACTGGTCGGCCTACGCGTTCTACAGCGCCGACCCCACCCGGCTGGGCTCCTTCAACTTCCCCGTCGCCGGCTGACCGCTCAGTCGGGGTTGGACCACGCCCGCAGCCGGGTCAGCACCTCCCGGTCTCCGTCGACCCGCAGGTCGTCGAACGGGACTCGACCGTAGAGCGCCAGCACCAGATCGCTACCGCTACCCCGCACGGTGACCACGGGCTCCCCCGACGCGGCCGGATCGAGCCGCCCACCGGCGGGTGTGAGGTCGAGAACGTGCGACGGCCCGTCCACGGCGTCGAAGGCGATGCGGGCGGGCCGGTGCGGCCACTCCCCCAGTGACCCCACGCCGACCTGGACGAACTCGGCGACGCCGTCGGCCGCGACGGCGGACGGCAACGGTTCGGGTTTGCCGATCGTCTCCTGCGCGTCGTACGCGTGGACGGCCGCCTCCTGCACCTGGTGACGCGCGATGGCCCCCACGGTGAGCGGCGCCGACGACGCACCCCACCAGGCCCACGCCGGCGCGTCGGCCGGCGACGACCGCAGGGCCGTGAGCAGCATCCGGGTCGACTCGGCGGACCACTCGAGCAGGTCACCGCGCGGCTCGCGGTCGCCCAGGGACGACGCGGACGGTGGGCCGGTGGGGTCGCCGGCGCGGACCACGACGGACCAGAACCGCTGCACGGCGCCCAGGTGGGCCACGAGGTCGCCGAGACTCCACTCGGGACACCCGGGCACACGGGCGTCGGAGGAGACAGCAGCGGCGGCCACTGCATCGCGCAGGGCCGCCGACCGTTCATCGATGAGGGTGATGAGACCCGGGAAATCCATGACCCTGTTCTAGCAACAGGGTCCGACAAAAATCAGGAACTCAGACGTTGAAGCCGAGCGCCCGCAACTGCTCGCGACCGTCGTCGGTGATCTTGTCGGGGCCCCACGGCGGGAGCCACACCCAGTTGATCCGGAAGTCCTTGACCAGGCCGCCGCCGGGGCCGGTGGTCAGCGCCGTCCGGGTCTGGTCCTCGATGACGTCGGTCAGCGGGCAGGCCGCCGAGGTGAGCGTCATGTCGAGGGTGGCCACGTTGTCGTCGTCCACGTGCGTGCCGTAGACGAGACCGAGGTCGACGACGTTGATCCCGAGCTCGGGGTCGACGACGTCCTTCATCGCCTCTTCGATGTCGTCGATGGACGCCTTGGAGAGCGACGCCTCAGCGGTGGCCGCCGGCGCGGCCTGCTCCGAAGGGGTCGCGTCAGGGGTAATGGTCTCGTCACTCATGCCTTAACCTCCGGTGCAACACTGACGTCGACGCCCGCGCGGGCCGCCGCGTCCTGGAAAGCCATCCACGGCAGCAGCGCGCACTTCACGCGGGCCGGAAACTTCGCCACGCCGGCGAACGCGATCCCGTCGCCGAGCACGTCCTCGTCCGGTTCGACCTGTCCGCGCCCCTGCATCAGCGCCACGAACGCGTCGTGGATTCCCGCCGCTTCCGACGCCGTACGGCCGGAAAGCAGTTCGTACAGCACCGACGCGGACGCCTGGCTGATCGAGCACCCCAGACCGTCGTACGAGATGTCGGAGAACTCCCCGGAGGCGGCGGCGACCCGGACCGTGATCTCGTCACCACAGGTCGGATTCACGTGGTGCGCCTCACCGTCGAACGGGTCGCGCAGACCACGCCCGTGCGGGTGCTTGTAGTGGTCCAGGATGATCTCCTGGTAGAGCCCGTCGAGCATCATCCGAACACCTTCCGGACCTGGTCGAGGCCGCGGGCGAGGGCGTCGATCTCGTCCGTGGTCGTGTAGAGGTAGAACGACGCGCGGGTCATCGCCGGCACCCCGAAGCGCACGCAGGTCGGCTTGGCGCAGTGGTGCCCGACCCGCACCTCGACACCGAGCGCGTCGAGGATCTGGCCGACGTCATGGGGGTGTACCCCGTCGACCCCGAACGACAGCGTGCCGCCGCGGCCTTCCGGGGTGGACGGCCCGAAGATGCGCACCCCGGGCACGTCGGCCAGGGTCTTGAGCGCGTACGCGGTGATGTCCTGCTCGTGCTGGTGGATGGCCTCCATGCCCAGCGCGTTCAGGTAGTCGACGGCCGCACCGAGACCCACCGCCTCGGCGATCGGCGGGGTGCCGGCCTCGAAACGGGCCGGCGGCGGGGCGTACGTGGTGCCGTTCATCGTGACCGTCTCGATCATCGACCCGCCGGCCAGGAACGGCGGCATCACCGACAGCAGGCCATAGCGGCCCCAGAGCACGCCGATGCCGGTCGGGCCGAGCATCTTGTGGCCGGTGAACGCGATGAAGTCGGCCCCGAGCGTCTGCACGTCGACCGGCAGGTGCGGCACCGACTGCGAGCAGTCCAGCATCACCAGCGCGCCGACCTCGTGCGCGCGCGCCACGATGCCGGAGACGTCGTTGATCGTGCCCAGCACGTTCGACATGTGCACGACCGACACGATCTTCGTGCGCTCGTTGATCAGGGTGTCGTCCGGGGCCAGCCGGCCCTCGTCGGTCACCCCGAACCAGCGCAGCGTGGCGCCGGTGCGCTCACACAGCAGCTGCCACGGCACGATGTTCGAGTGGTGCTCCATCTCGGAGATCACGATCTCGTCGCCCGGCTTCAGCGCGAGGTGCTGCCCGAGCGAGTGCGCGACCAGGTTGATGGCCTCGGTCGAGTTCTTGGTGAAGACGATCTCGTCGGGGTTGGTCGCGCCGACGAACGCCGCGACCTTGCCGCGCGCATCCTCGTACGCCGACGTGGCCTCAGTGCCGAGCGTGTGCACCGAGCGGGACACGTTGCCGTTGTGCCGCTCGTTGTGCAGGCGCATCGCCTTGATCACCTGCGCCGGTTTCTGCGAGGTGTTCGCGCTGTCCAGATACACCAGCGGGTGGCCGTTGACCTCCCGCGAGAGGATCGGGAAATCGGCTCGGACCCGGGCCACGTCGAACGTCATTGTCCAGTAACCCCCGTCAGACCCGGGCGCCGACGTAGCGCTCGTAACCCTCGGCCTCGAGCTGCTCGGCGAGTTCCGGGCCGCCCTCCTGCACGATCTTGCCGGCGACGAAGACGTGCACGAAGTCCGGCTTGATGTAGCGCAGGATGCGGGTGTAGTGGGTGATCAGCAGCAGGCCGGTCTCGCCGGTCTCGCGGACCCGGTTGACGCCCTCGCTGACGATGCGCAGCGCGTCGATGTCGAGGCCCGAGTCGGTCTCGTCGAGGATCGCCATCTTCGGCTTGAGCAGCTCGAGCTGCATGATCTCGTGGCGCTTCTTCTCACCGCCGGAGAAGCCCTCGTTGACGTTGCGCTGGGCGAACGCCGGGTCCATCTGCAGCTTCTCCATGGCGCCGCGCAGCTCGCCGGCCCACGTGCGGAGCTTGGGCGCCTCGCCGTCGATCGCGGTCTTCGCCGTACGCAGGAAGTTCGCCACGGACACACCGGGAACCTCGACCGGGTACTGCATGGCCAGGAACAGCCCGGCGCGGGCCCGCTCGTCGACGGTCATGTCGAGGACGTTGTTGCCGTCGAGGGTGACGCTGCCGCCGGTGATCTCGTACTTCGGGTGGCCCGCGATGGAGTAGGCCAGCGTCGACTTGCCCGAGCCGTTCGGACCCATGATGGCGTGGGTCTCACCCGACTTCACGGTGAGGTCGACCCCGGCCAGGATCGGCTTCAGGTCGCCCTCGGGCAACTTGACCGACACCTGCAGGTCGCGGATCTCGAGGGTGCTCACGGGTTTACTCCATTACTCGGGGTCGTCGAAACATAGATGTCGCCGTCGCGGATCTCGACGGGGAAGGTCGCCACCGGGGAGAACGCGGGCGGACCGCTCGGCTCCCCGGTGCGCAGGTCGAACCGGGAGCCGTGCAGCCAGCACTCGAGCGTGCACCCCTCGATCTCGCCCTCGGAGAGCGGAACCGCGGCGTGGGAGCACTCATCGCGTACGGCATAGAAGTTGTCGTCGTCGGCGTGCACCACCGCGACGTCGACACCCGCGAGCTCGACCGAGATCGCGGTGCCCTTGGCGACGTCCGTGGCCGCGCCGACGAGCTCGAAGGTCACGACGAGTACTCCGCCAGCCGGGTCTCGATGGCGTCGCCCAGCTTCTCGCGCAGCTCCTCGACCGGGATCTTGTTGATCAGCTCGATGAAGAAGCCGCGGACCACCAGCTTGCGCGCCTCGGCCTCGGGAATGCCCCGCGCCATCAGGTAGAACAGCTGCTCGTCGTCGAAACGGCCGGTCGCGCTCGCGTGCCCGGCCCCGACGATCTCACCGGTCTCGATCTCGAGGTTCGGCACCGAGTGGGCCACCGCGCCATCGGTCAGAATCAAGTTCCGATTGATTTCGTACGTCTCGGTGCCCGTCGCCGCCGCACGGATGAGCACGTCGCCGACCCAGACGGTCTGCGCCGACGAGCCTTGCAGGGCGCCCCGGTAACCGACGTAGCTGCGGCAGTCCGGCACCGAGTGGTCGACCAGCTGGCGGTGCTCGAAGTGCTGGCCGGCGTCGGCGAAGTAGAGGCCCCACAGCTCGGCGTCGCCACCGCGGCCCGCGTATTCCACGCTGGTGAACTGGCGGACCAGGTCGCCGCCGAGCGCCACCTGCACGTGGCTGGCGCGGGCGTCGCGGCCGAGGCGGATCTTGACGTGCTGGGCCTGCACCGCGCCCGCGTCCCAGTCGGCGATCGTCACGAACGTCAGCTGCGCGCTGTCGCCGACCACGACCTCGATGTTGTCGGCCAGGGTGGCGGTGCCGGTCTGCTCGAGCACGAGCGTGACCTTGGCGAACGCGCCGACCTGGACGAACGTGCGGGCCGCCGCGGCCTCGCCGCCCTTGCCGACCAGCCGGATCACGACCGCCTGCTCGGGCTCGGTCTCGGGCGCCACCTCGATGAGGGTGACACCGGCGGCCGACCCGTACGCCAGAGCGCTGATCCGGTCGAACGGGGTGAGCACCGGCTCGACCGTCGCCCCGCTGGTCACCGTGACACCGGCGGGCAGGTCACCCGTCTCGAGCTGCGGCGCGGTGCCGGTCAGCGCCGTGGCGGTGACCAGCTCGCGCAGCCGCTTGATCGGGGTGAAGCGCCACTCCTCCTCCAGGCCGTTGACGGCCGGGAACTCGGTGACGTCGAACGACCGCAGCACCTGCGACTTGGTGCTGGGCGGGGCAATCGTTGTTTCCGTGGTCATGGGTTAGCCGACCGCGCCTTCCATCTGGAGCTCAATGAGACGGTTCAGTTCGAGGGCGTACTCCATGGGCAGCTCCTTCGCGATCGGCTCGATGAAGCCGCGCACGATCATCGCCATCGCCTCGTCCTCGGTCAGGCCCCGGCTCATCAGGTAGAAGAGCTGGTCCTCGCTGACCTTGGAGACGGTCGCCTCGTGCCCCATCGCCACGTCGTCCTCGCGGATGTCGACGTAAGGGTAGGTGTCCGACCGGCTGATGGTGTCGACCAGGAGTGCGTCGCACTTGACCGTGCTGCGCGAGCTGGAGGAGCCCTCGAGCACCTGCACCAGACCGCGGTACGACGTGCGGCCGCCGCCCCGGGCGATCGACTTCGAGACGATCGTGGAGGAGGTGTGCGGCGCGGCGTGCACCATCTTGGCGCCGGCGTCCTGGTGCTGGCCCTCGCCCGCCATGGCGACGCTGAGCACCTCGCCCTTGGCGTGCGGGCCGGTCATGTAGACGGCCGGGTACTTCATGGTCACCTTGGAGCCGATGTTGCCGTCGATCCACTCCATGGTCGCGCCCTCTTCGCAGGTGGCGCGCTTGGTGACCAGGTTGTAGACGTTGTTCGACCAGTTCTGGATGGTCGTGTAACGCACCCGGGCGTTCTTCTTGACGATGATCTCGACGACCGCGGAGTGCAGCGAGTCGGACGAGTAGATCGGCGCGGTGCAGCCCTCGACGTAGTGCACGTAGCTGCCCTCGTCGGCGATGATCAGCGTCCGCTCGAACTGGCCCATGTTCTCGGTGTTGATCCGGAAGTAGGCCTGCAGCGGGATCTCGACGTGCACGCCCTTCGGCACGTAGATGAAGGAGCCACCCGACCACACCGACGTGTTCAGCGCGGCGAACTTGTTGTCGCCGACCGGGATGACGGTGCCGAAGTACTCCTTGAAGATGTCCTCGTGCTCCTTGAGGGCGGTGTCGGTGTCGAGGAAGACGACACCCTGCTCCTCCAGGTCCTCACGGATCTTGTGGTAGACGACCTCGGACTCGTACTGCGCCGCGACGCCGGCCACGAGGCGCTGCTTCTCGGCCTCGGGGATGCCCAGCTTGTCGTACGTCGCCTTGATGTCCTCGGGCAGGTCTTCCCAGCTCGCGGCCTGCTTCTCGGTCGAGCGCACGAAGTACTTGATGTTCTGGAAGTCGATGCCCGTCAGGTCGGCGCCCCACGACGGCATCGGCTTGCGGTCGAACAGCCGCAGGCCCTTGAGCCGGAGGTTGAGCATCCATTCGGGTTCGTTCTTCTTGGCGGAGATGTCACGCACCACGGCCTCGGACAGACCGCGCTGAGCCGCGGAGCCCGCGACGTCGGCGTCGGCCCAGCCGTACTCGTACTTGCCCAGGGCGGCGAGGTGCTCTTCCTGAGTAGCGATCTGGTCGGTCATGTATCTGTCCTTAGAGTGGCTGTCTTTAGTCCGTTTTTGAGCGGCGGCGGGGTGGTTGGACGGGGGATAGCAGGGATGTGCGTGGTGCACACCCCATCTCCGTGCGCGATGGTGGCGAGACGCTGAACGTGCGTGCCGATGAGCCTGGAGATGACCTCGGTCTCGGCGTCGCAAAGCTGAGGGAACTCGGCGGCCACGTGTGCCACCGGGCAGTGGTGCTGGCACAGCTGCCCGCCGGACGCGATCGTCGACGCGTTGGCAGCGTAGCCCTCGGCGGTCAGCGCCTCGGCGAGCGCCTCCGCCCGGGCCATCGGGTCGTCGCCGGCCTCTTCGAGCGCGGCCCGGCAACGTTCCTCGAGCGCCACCACCTGGGCCGAGGCGAAGGCGGTGACCCCCTCGGGACCGTGGTGCTGCGCGATCCAGCGCAGCGCGGCGGTGGCGATGCCGTCGTAGAAGTGCGGGAACGACTCGCGGGCGGCCGCGGTGAGCACGAACGTCTTGGCCGGGCGTCCGCGGCCCCGCGGGCCCTTCCGCCGGCTTTCGCGCGCCTCGACCAGGCTCTCGGCGAGCATGGCGTCGAGGTGCTTGCGGATCGCCGCCGGGCTCAGACCCAGGCACACGCCGAGCTCGGCCGCGGTGGCCGAACCACGCTCCAGAAGCAGCTGGGCGACCCGGTCACGGGTGCGGCCGTCCGTCGCGCTGGCAGACGCCACCGCTCCGGTCCGGATCAGCACCTCGTTTTTCACTACGGCAACGTTACGTATTTCGTCGGAAGCCTGCAAACCGACCCCCCGGTGATCCATACCACCGAGGTCAGGGACTCGTGATTTCGAGCCTCCATTGCCTGCGTACGATGCCAGAGGTGAGATTCCTCCCGCTGCGCCCTCTGGCCTTGGCGTCCCTTGTCGCCAACGTTGCGTTGGTCGTCACCGGTGCCGCGGTTCGTCTCACCGGCTCCGGCCTCGGCTGCCCGACCTGGCCCCGGTGCACCGACGAGTCGTACACGACGACGTCCGAGATGGGCGTGCACGGCGTGATCGAATTCGGCAACCGTCTGCTCACGTTCGCGCTCGGTTTCATCGCCGTCGCCTGCGTCATCGCGGCCCTCCTGGAACGCCCCCGCCGCCGGGCCCGGGTGCTGCTGGCCATCGCGGTGCTGCTCTACATCCCGCTGCAGGCGGTGATCGGCGGCATCACGGTGCTGACCAACCTCAACCCGTGGGTGGTCGGGCTGCACTTCCTGGTCTCCATCGTGATCATTGCTTTCGCGTACGCGCTGTGGAGGCGCAGCGCCGAGGGCGACGGCCGGCCGGTTGCGCTGGTGCCGCGCCCGATCAACCACCTGGTGTGGATCCTGTCCGTGGTGAGCGCGGCGGTCATCGCCCTGGGCGTGGTCGTCACCGGCAGCGGTCCCCACGCGGGCGACGTGGACGCCAAGCGCAACGGCCTCGACCCGGCCACGGTCTCGCAGGCCCACGCCGACGTGGTCTTCCTCCTGCTGGGCCTGACGCTGGCCCTGATCTTCGCGTTGCGCGCGGTCAAGGCACCCCGGGCCACCGTACGGGCGGCGGTCGTGCTCCTGGTGATCGAACTGGCCCAGGGGCTGATCGGCTTCGTGCAGTACTTCACCCACCTGCCGGTGCTGCTCGTCGGGGCGCACATGTTGGGGGCGGCCCTGGTCTGGACGGGCACCCTCTCGGTGGTGTGGTCCCTGCGCGACCGCCCCGACACCGTGCCCGTGGCGGCTCCGGTCGAGCCTCTGCCGGCCCCCGCCGAGGAGCCGGTCCCCGCTCCCCGCTGAGCGTTCGTCTTCCCGAGCGTTCGCCCCGCGTCCTCTTCTCGCCTTTTCGCCTTCTCCAGAAGCGACGAAACAGTCTGACCTGGACCTTCGTCTCGGCCGCCTGTGGATAACCGCGTGTCGTCCACAGGCCGGCGGATTGCTCCTTCGTCGATCGTCGCGGTTGGGCACGCTGTCCCCATGACGAACACGAGCCACACCGGACACACGACAGATCTCCCGCACGCCCGCCGTTTCCTCTCGCGCGCCCGGCGGTTCCTGGAGTGCCGACCGCCCGGCTGACCGACGGCGCTCCCCCAGACTCGGCAGGGCGGCCGATCCGGGTCCCGTCAGCCGGATCGGCACCCGCGAGCCCTGCCGACGGGTGGCGTCCACCTCGAGCCGAGGGCACCGGCAGTCCCTCTACGGCTCGGTGGGCGCCATCCACCCTCCCGGCACCGAACGCGCGGCGCCGCGCCCCGTGTCGCCCGGCGGCGCGTCTCCTCCCGTCGCGTCGCCGGGATCCCGAGAAGCACACCCGAGAAGGAAGGTGGGCCTAAGGATCACGCCACGATGCGGGCGGCCGTCGATCGGTGTCCCTGCCGCGGCCGCCCACCAACCAGGCGCGGGTGGTGGCTCACTCTCTCCGGTCACCACCCGCCCTGAGCGCCGCGGCGGGCGGTTCAGAGGCGACGGTTCAACGGCGCACGGTTCAAAGGCGCACGGCCACAAACCAAAGGCGGAGGCGGGGGCGGGGCGGGGCCCCGGAGGGGTCAGAGGCGGGCTGCGATGGCGTCGGCCAGGCGGGTGGTGGCCGCCGGGGACGAGCTCAGGAACAGGCTGGGCTCGGCCAGTTCGAGCTCCACCAGCAGCGGTTCGCCGTCGGGGCCGGGGATCAGGTCGACGCGGGCGTAGAGGAGGCGCTTCGTGCCGCCGGGGACGGCCGTGAGGACCTGGTCGGCCACGCGGCGCTCGGCGTCGGTCGGGGTGCGCGGGTCGATCTGCTCGTCGCCCGGGTCGCGGGCGCCCTCGCCGGGGCCGCGCAGCATCGGGCCCTTGCGGATCGCGTGGCTGTATGACAGGTCGCCGGTCTCGTCGGGCAGGAAGATGAGCGCGGTCTCGCCCAGCTCGGCCACCGCGGGCAGGTAGGGCTGGATCATCGCGGTGCGACCGGCGCCGGTCAGGCGGGCCACATGGGCCTCGGCCAGGGCGGTCTGGGCGGGCAGCTGATAGCGGCCGGTGTCCTGGCTGCCGGCGCTGACCGTGGGCTTGACGACCCACTCGCCCTCAGCAGGCGGGGTCCAGGTCGCGCCGGGGGCCACGAAGCCGGTCGGGGTCACCGGCAGGCCGGCCCGGGCGAGCTCGCCCAGGTAGCGCTTGTCGGTGTTCCATTCCAGGATGTCGGCCGGGTTGAGCAGGCGGGGCACCCGGCGGGCCCAGGCCATGAACTCGGTGTGGCGGGGGACGTAGTCCCAGGGGGTGCGGATCACCGCGAGGTCGTACGAGGGCCAGTCGGCCGCGGGGTCGTCCCAGCGGACGGCGTCCACCTCGATGCCGCGGGCGCGGAGGTCGTCGCGCAGCGGGTGGTCGTCCTCCCACAGGTCGGGGAAGAGGTCGCAGGTAACGAGAGCGACCCGGGAGAACTCCCGGGTCGCGTGGTGGACAGGGGAAGTCAAATCAGCGGGCCATGCTCCGGCGCGACATGGAGCGCCACAGGTCGTTGCTGGGGCGCATCTGCTCCATGAGCTCGCGCTCCCACTCGTTCTGCACCTCGACGCCGGCGCTCTCACACGCCTTGCGGGCGACCATGGTGTCGTCGGCGAACTGGTCGGACCACTCGCCGTCCTGGCCGACGAGGACGATGCGGGCACCACGCTTGCCGACGTACTCGATGACCGCTGTCGCACCACCGTGGCCGGCGGCGAAGGACTTGATCCCCGCGGTCAGTGTCGTATCGGAACCTTGAGCCATGACGGGAAGAGTAAGCACCTGGTGGCGCGAGGCAAGCACCCTCGCCCGCCTTTTGTGAGAGGAATTACCTGCGGGTTTAACTGTTTGACACATTGGTATAGACCAATTAGCCCGAATTGTCCGCATCAACCGAGTTCCATCGATCGAGTGACGGACAGTAACCAGTAATCGGGCATTTCCGGTCGCGTTGTGCGACACCCGTAACCCTCGGCCGACGCTACGGCACACCGGACCGAACGCAAGTCAGCACCCGCGAACCGTTCCGGGCCCGACCGAGCTGATCGGAAGCGCCCCCGGGACCCCACTCGACGCGTCCGGAGATTGGCACGGTCGATGCCGCCCCGAGACCCGCACAGGGAAGCCAGGAACCGCGGGAGAAGCCGGAAACGACGACGCGCCCGGCACCGCGGGAAGCGGGCGGGCGCGTGAGCCGGTGGAACGTCAGATCAGGGCATCCACCGCGACCGCGATGAACAGGATCGTCAGGTACGTGATGGACCAGTGGAACAGCCGCATCGGCTTGGCCGGCTCCCCCGCCCGCGTGCGCCGCACCAGCAGCAGCGCCTCGGCCAGGAAGGCGGCACCGGTCACGATGGCCGCGGCGCCGTAGATCCAGCCCAGACCCAGCGGCCACGCCACCAGCGAGGCGGCCAGGGTGAGGACGGTGTAGAGCACGATCTCGAAGTTGACCCGCCCGACCGACCGGACCACCGGCAGCATCGGCACGCCGGCCCGCGCGTAGTCGTCCTTGTACTTGATGGCGAGCGCATAGAAGTGCGGCATCTGCCAAAAGAAGACAATCGCAAAAAGCGCCCACGCCAGCGGGGTCACGGTGCCGGTGACGGCGGCCCAGCCGATGATCACGGGGGCCGAGCCGCAGATGCCGCCCCAGAACGTGTTGGCGGGGGTGCGGCGCTTGAGCCACAGCGTGTAGACGACGTCGTAGTAGAAGATCGCGCCGGCCGTCAGAGCCGTGGCCAGCCAGTTGGTGAACACCGCCATCAGCGCGACCGAGATCACGGCCATCGTCAGGCCGAAGATGAGCACCGACCGCGGGGTGACCGTGTTGGCCGGGAGCGGGCGGCGCTTGGTCCGTCGCATGACCTGGTCGATGTCGCGGTCGATGTAGCAGTTGAGCGCGCTCGCGGCGCCGCCCGCCATCGCCCCGCCGATCAGCACGACCGCGAGAGTGCGCAGGTCAGGCCACCCACCGGCGGCGACCATCATGGTCGGCACCGTGGTCACCAGGAGCAACTCGACGATCTGCGGCTTGCACAGGGCCAGGTACGCGCGGAACAGGGCTACGGGATCGCGACGCGTCTCGGGGAGCGCCGCGACGGCGGTCTCCTCCGTGTCGCCCGGCGGCCGTCCAGGGACGGAACGCTCGGTGATCATGCTCACGGACTGCCACCTTCCGGCTTCGGCACTAGCCAATTCACGACCATGACCGGCGCCAGCCGGCGGCACGCCCGGACAGCCTACGCTCAGCCATCTGCGCTGCTCCGGCGACCCACAACAAGAGCACGGCGTCACACAGTGCGTGTCCGCTCTCAGCGTATGGGCCTCGGGCGTTCCGTGGGCGCGGGTTTAAGGCAAGTGGATAGGGTCAACCTCAAAAGAGATTTACCGAATCCATGCCCCGAGGAGCACAACCGACGTGGCTGCCACAGATCCTGCTCTCAACTGGTCCGACCTAGACCGCAAAGCGGTGGACACTGTCCGGGTCCTGGCCATGGATGCCGTCGAGAAATCCGGCAACGGCCATCCCGGTACCGCGATGAGCCTCGCGCCCGCCGCCTACCTGCTGTTCAACCGGGTCATGAAGCACGACCCGACCGACCCGCACTGGGCCGGCCGCGACCGCTTCGTGCTCTCCTGTGGGCACTCCAGCCTCACGCTCTACATTCAGCTCTATCTCAACGGCTTCGGCCTGGCGCTGGACGACCTGGCCTCGCTGCGCCAGTGGGACTCGCTGACCCCGGGTCACCCGGAGTACGGCCACACCCCCGGCGTCGAGGTGACGACCGGCCCGCTCGGCCAGGGCATCGGCAACGCGGTGGGCATGGCGATGGCCGCCCGCCGCGAGCGTGGCCTGTTCGACCCGGAGCCCAAGCCCGGTGACTCTCTGTTCGACCACAAGGTTTACGCACTGTGTTCGGACGGCGACATCGAAGAGGGCGTCAGCCACGAGTCGAGTGCCATCGCCGGCGTGCAGAAGCTCGGCAACCTCACGGTGATCTACGACGACAACGAGATCTCCATCGAGGACGACACCCGCATCGCCAAGAACGAGGACGTCGGCGCGCGCTACGCGGCGTACGGCTGGGACGTCCGGCACGTCGACTGGCGCAAGGGCGACCCGTCCAAGGGCAGTGACTACAACGAGGACGTCGAGGCGCTGCACAAGGCGATCCTCGACGGCCACAAGGTCACCGACAAGCCGACCTTCATCGTGCTGCGGACGATCATCGGCTGGCCCGCGCCGAACAAGCAGAACACCGGCAAGATCCACGGCTCCGCGCTGGGCGCTGACGAGGTGGCCGCGACCAAGGAGGTCCTCGGCTTCGACCCGAACGAGACGTTCGCGGTCGCCGACGAGGTGCTGGCGCACACCCGCTCGGTGGTCGAGCGTGGCCAGGCCGCCCACGCCGAGTGGACCGCCAAGTTCGACACCTGGGCCAAGGCCAACCCGGAGCGCCGGGGGCTGTTCGACCGGCTCTCCAAGGGCGAGCTGCCCGTGGGCTGGGAGAAGTCGCTCCCCGAGTTCCCGGCCGACCCCAAGGGCCTGGCCACCCGCGCCGCCTCCGGCAAGATCCTCGAGGCGCTGGCGCCGGTGCTGCCCGAGCTGTGGGGCGGTTCGGCCGACCTCGCCGAGAGCAACAACACCACCATGAAGGGCGAGCCGTCCTTCATCCCAGCCGAATACGCGACCAAGGCGTTCCCCGGCAACGAGTACGGCCGCACGCTGCACTTCGGCATCCGTGAGCACGGCATGGGCTCGGTCCTCAACGGCATCACCGCGAACGGGAAGACCCGCCCGTACGGGGGTACGTTCCTGGTCTTCAGTGACTACATGCGCGGCGCCGTCCGGCTCAGCGCGCTGATGAAGCTGCCGGTCATCTACGTGTGGACGCACGACTCGATCGGTCTCGGCGAGGACGGCCCGACCCACCAGCCGATCGAGACCCTGTCCGCGCTGCGGGCCATCGTCGGTCTCGACGTGGTGCGCCCGGCCGACGCCAACGAGACCGCGTACGCCTGGCGCGGCGCCCTCGAGCACAAGGACCGTCCGACCGGTCTCGCGCTGTCCCGGCAGAACCTGCCCACGATCGACCGCAGCAAGTACGCGTCGGCCGAGGGCACCCTCAAGGGCGGCTACGTCCTCTCCGAGGCGTCCGGCGGCGAGCCCAAGGTGATCCTCATCGGCACCGGCTCCGAGGTGCAGTACTGCCTCACCGCCCAGGAGCGCCTCGAGGCCGAGGGCACGCCCACCCGCGTGGTCTCGATGCCCTGCCTCGAGTGGTTCTACGAGCAGGACACCGCCTACCAGCAGGAGGTTCTGCCCCGGGGCGTCAAGGCCCGGGTCACGGTCGAGGCCGGCATCCGCCAGAGCTGGGACCGCATCCTCGGCGAGGCCGGCGAGCCGGTGAGCATCGAGCACTACGGCGCCAGCGCGCCCGCCAAGATCCTCTTCGAGCAGTTCGGGTTCACCGCGGACAACGTGGTGGCCAAGGCCAACGCCGCCCTGGCCAAGGTCGGCGAGATCACCGGTCACAAGACCGGAAACTGAGGAGTTACCCATGACCGACAGGCTTGGTGAGCTCTCCGCTGCTGGTGTGGCGGTTTGGCTCGACGACCTCTCGCGCCCCCGGCTGACGTCCGGCGGGCTCAAGAAGATGCTGGAAGAGCAGCACGTGGTCGGTGTGACGACCAACCCGAGCATCTTCCAGAAGGCGCTGTCCGACGCCGACGCGTACGACGCGCAGCTCAAGGACCTCGCTCTGCAGGGCGTGACGGTCGAAGAGGCCGTACGCCTGATGACCGGCCGCGACGTGCGTGACGCGTGTGACGTGGAGCGCCCGGCCTACGACGCCTCCAACGGTGTCGACGGCCGCGTGTCCATCGAGGTCGACCCGCGCAAGGCCCACGAGACCGAGAGCACCGTGGCCGAGGCCAAGACGCTCTGGTGGCTGGTCGACCGCGAGAACCTCTACATCAAGATCCCGGCCACCCTGGCCGGCCTGCCGGCGATCACCGCCGTGCTGGCCGAGGGCATCAGCGTCAACGTGACCCTGATCTTCTCGAACGAGCGCTACCGCCAGGTCATGGACGCGTTCCTGGCCGGCATCGAGCAGGCCAAGGCCAACGGCCACGACATCACCAAGATCGGCTCGGTGGCGTCGTTCTTCGTCTCCCGCGTGGACAGCGAGATCGACAAGCGGCTCGAGAAGATCGGCAGCGACGAGGCCAAGGCGCTCCGGGGCAAGGCGGCCATCGCCAACGCCCAGCTGGCGTACGAGGCGTACGAGGAAGTCTTCTCGAGCGACCGGTGGAAGGCCCTCGAGTCGGCCGGTGCGCACCCGCAGCGTCCGCTGTGGGCGTCCACCTCCACCAAGAACCCGGAGTACAAGGACACCATCTACGTCGAGGAGCTGGTGGCTCCGGGCACGGTCAACACCATGCCGGAGTCCGTGATCCACGCGTTCGCCGACCACGGTGAGACCCGCACCGGCGTGGTGACCGGCTCGTACGAGGCCGCCCGCAAGGTCTTCGCCGACCTCGGCACGGTCGGCGTCGACCTGCCCGACGTCTTCAAGGTTCTCGAGGACGAGGGCGTCGACAAGTTCGAGGCCAGCTGGAAGGAGCTGCTCGAAGGCGTCGACAAGTCGCTGAAGGCGGCGGCCAAGGGCTCGAGCCACCCGAGCGACGCGGCCTGACATCTGACGAAGGGGACTCGCGAACGCGAGTCCCCTTCGCTCTGTCCCTGCTTAGACACGTACGCGACACCGAAAACTGGCAGGATGGACCACGTGGGCAATCCGCTGCGTACCGCACAGGACCGCAGGCTTCCCCGGATCCCGGAGCCCTGTGCTCTGGTGATCTTCGGAGTCACCGGTGACCTGTCCCGAAAGAAGCTCATCCCGGCCGTCTACGACCTGGCCAACCGAGGTCTGCTGCCGCCCGGATTCGTGGTTCTGGGCTTCGCCCGCCGCGACTGGGGTGACGGCGACTTCGAGTCGCTGGCGTACGAAGCGGCGAAGAAGGGCGCCCGGACCCCGTGGCGCGAAGACGTCTGGCAGCGTCTGGCCAGCCAGTTCCAGTTCGTCCCGGGCTCGTTCGACGACGACGCCGCGTTCGACCACCTGGCCGAGACGCTCGACGACCTGCGCGAGCGCAACGGCATCCCGGGCAACGCCGCCTTCTACTTCTCCATCCCGCCCGCCGCCTTCCCGCTGGTGCTCAACCAGCTCGCCCGTACGGGAATGGCCGACAACGCCAAGTCCGGGGGCTGGCGCCGCGTGGTCGTCGAGAAGCCGTTCGGCAACGACCTGCAGACCGCCATCGCGCTGAACCAGCTCGTCGACGAGGTCTTCACGCCCGGCGACGTCTACCGGATCGACCACTACCTGGGCAAGGAGACGGTCCAGAACATCCTGGCCCTGCGCTTCGCCAACAGCCTGTTCGAGCCGGTGTGGAACTCCAAGTACGTCGACTCGGTGCAGATCACGATGGCCGAAGATGTCGGCATCGGCACGCGCGCCGCGTTCTACGACGCGTCCGGCGCCGCGCGCGACGTGCTGCAGAACCACCTGCTCCAGCTGCTGGCCCTGGTGGCGATGGAGGAACCCACAAGCTTCGACCCTGATGACGTACGGGCCGAGAAGTTGAAGGTTCTGAAGGCGATCGCCATCCCGAAGGACATCTCCAAGGGTTCGGTGCGCGGGCAGTACCTCCCGGGCTGGGTCGCGGGCGAACGCGCCGTGGGCTACCTCGAGGAGAAGAACATCCCGGCCGACTCCACCACGGAGACGTACGCCGCGGTCCGCCTGGGCATCCAGAACCGCCGCTGGGCCGAGGTTCCCTTCTACGTACGGGTCGGCAAGCGCATGCCGCGCCGGGTGACCGAGATCGCGATCCTGTTCAAGAAGGCGCCGCACCTGCCGTTCGACCCGGCCGACGTCGAGATGCTGGGTCACAATCAGCTGGTCATCCGCGTGCAGCCCGACGAGGGCGTGGTGCTGAAGTACGGCTCCAAGGTGCCGGGCACCACGATGGAGGTCCGCGACATCGCGATGGACTTCCAGTACGGCGAGGCGTTCACCGAGTCCAGCCCCGAGGCGTACGAGCGTCTGGTCCTGGACGTGCTGGTCGGTGACCGGACCCTGTTCCCGGACGCCGCCGAGATCGAGCAGAGCTGGCAGGTCATCGACCCGCTGGAGGCCGCGTGGGCGGGCACCAAGCCCGAGCCCTACCGGTCCGGCGAGTGGGGCCCGCGCGCTTCGGACGAGATGCTGGCCCGTGAGGGCCGGGCCTGGAGGCGAGCATGATCGGCTTGTGGGACACCACCGGCAACGAGGTGGTCAAGGCACTGGCGGCCGAGCGTCGCAGCGCCGGCGGTGTGGCCTCGGGCCTCGCCCTGACCCTGGTCGCCGTGGTCGAGGAGAAGAAGGTCCGCGAGGCCGAGGCGGCCGCCACCATCGCCGCCGCCGCGCACCCGTGCCGACTGCTCATCGTGGTGCGCTCCGACCTGGAGGGTCGCAGCCGTCTCGACGCCGAGATCGTCGTCGGCGGCCGTCTGGGCCCGGCCGAGGCGGTCGTGATGCGCATGTACGGCCGTCTCGCGCTGCACGCCGAGTCGGTGGTCATGCCGCTGCTGGCGCCCGACGTCCCGGTCGTCACCTGGTGGCACCAGGAGCCGCCCGACATGATCGCCAACGACTTCCTGGGTGTGGTGGCCGACCGCCGCATCACCGACAGCGCGCAGGCGTACGACCCGGTGGCCGCGCTGCGGCAGCGGGCCAAGGACTACGCGCCGGGCGACACCGACCTCACCTGGACCCGCATCACCCTGTGGCGCACGCTGGTGGCCGGCGCGTTCGACACCACCGAGGCCCGGGTGACCGGGGCGACCATCGTGGCCCCGGCCAAGGACCCGACGGCCTGGCTGATGAAGGGATGGCTGCAGTCCCGGCTCGGCATCGTGCCCGAGCTGCAGCCCTCCGACCGCGCCCCGCGCATGCATTCGGTGCAGCTGATGTGCGAGAACGGCGACACGGTGACCGTGACCCGCGAGGAGAACACGGCCCTGTTCAGCCGCACCGGCCAGGAGGACCGCTACATGCCGCTGCCCAAGCGGCCGGTCGGCGACGAGCTGGCCGAGGAGCTGCGACGTCTGGACGCCGACCAGATCTACGCCGACGCGCTGGGCGCGATGGCCGGGGTCAGCGGGCTCGACGACAAGCCCCCGATGCGCGTGCACGTCTGGAAGGACCCGGCCCTGGCCGCCAAGGCGGACGAGGCCGGCGCGATGGCCGGCCCGGGTGGCTCGGCCGCCTAGCGTCGAAGTTTTTGTAAGGGCCGTCCGCCACCTGGTGGGCGGCCCGACGGCTTTCAAGGAGATGCAGAGTGAGCAAGACCCTGGTCGTGGTGGTGCCGGACGCCGACACCCTGGCCGCGACGGTGGCGTCCCGCCTGATCGCCAAGATCGTGGATGCGCAGGCCGAGCGCGGCTCGGCGAGCGTCGTGCTGACCGGCGGCCGCATCGCCAAGCGGGTGCTGGCCGCCCTCGGTGACCTGCCCGAGGCGGCCGCGATCAACTGGTCGCGGGTGGACCTGTGGTGGGGTGACGAGCGGTTCCTGCCGGCCGGCGACCCGGAACGCAACGAGACCCAGGCCCGCGAGGCCGTGCTGGACACGCTGGCCCTCGACCCGGCCCGGGTGCACGCCATGCCCGCCTCGGACGGCCCGGACGGTGACGACGCCGAGGCGGCCGCCGCCCGCTACGCCGCCGAACTGCGGGCCGGTGGCACCGATCTGCCGGCGTTCGACGTGCTGATGCTGGGCGTGGGTGAGGACGGGCACGTGGCGTCGCTCTTCCCCGGCCACCCGGTGTTCGACCTGACCGCGGGCACCACCTCGGCCGTCCACGACAGCCCGAAGCCGCCGCCGACCCGGGTCACGCTGACCCTGCCGGCGATCCAGTCGGCCGACGAGGTGTGGCTGATCGCCGCCGGCCCCGACAAGACCGACTCGGTGGGCCGGGCCGTGGGTGGCGACAAGGCTCTGCCCGCGGCACACGCCACCGGCGTCTCGAAGACCTACTGGCTGCTGGATTCGGCGGCCGCGGCCTCCGTCGCCTGACCTCGCGACGAGATCTGCTGGACGGCCCAGCTGTTGCCGTCCGGGTCGTCGAAGAAGACGAAACCGACGTTGTCCAGGGGGTGCGGCGTGGGCCGCGGGTTCTCGCCCACCACCTGGACGTCGCTGACCTCGACCCCGTTGGCGACGAGCTCCTTGTGCGCCGCCTCGATGTCGGGCACCACGAGCTGAAGGCCCTTGAGCGAGCCGGGGGCCATGTTGGGCACGGCGCCCTTGCCGATCACGACCGAGCAGCCGCTGCCGGGCGGGGTGAGCTGCACGATGCGGATGTCGTCGGAGACCACCGTGTCGTGGTCGACGGTGAAGCCGAGCCGGTCGGCGTAGAACTGTTTGGCCCGGTCCACATCGGTCACCGGGACGACGATCACTTCGAGGGTCCACTGCATCCGCACATCCTGTCATCGGACGGTGACCCCGGCCACACCCTCCGCGGATCATAGACTTCCGGAGTGCAACCAGAGATCCGCGGTTACCGTCCCACCGACCTCGACGCCGTCTACGACATCTGCGTCCGCACCGCCGACGCGGGCGGTGACGCCCGCGGCCAGAACAGCTCCGACCGGCTCGTCGGCGACATCTTCGCGGCGCCGTACGTGGTTCTGGAGCCCGGCGTGGCCCGCATCCTCGACGACGGGCACGGCAACGCGGTGGGTTACGTGGTGGGCACCGTCGACACGGCCGCCTTCGTCAAGCGGTACCGCGAGGAGTGGCTGCCGGTCACGGCCGGACGCTACGGCAACGACCCGCGCGACGAGATGTGGCTGGAGCTGCACCACTATCCCGAGCGCATGCTCATGCCCGAGCTGGCCGCCTATCCCGCGCACCTGCACATCGACCTGCTGCCGGAGTGGCAGGGCCGCGGTTTCGGGCGCGGGCTGATGTGGTCGTTCCTGGCCGGGCTGCACGCGGCCGGCGCGCCCCGGGTGCACCTGGGAATGGCCCCGCGGAACACCGCGGCGCGCGCCTTCTACGACCGGCTGGGCTTCGAACACGTGCCGGTGCCGTCCGACCCCGGGGCGCTCTACCTGGGGCGCGACACGGCCGTCTGAGAGCGGTCAGTCGCCGCGACCGCGCCGCTGGCGGAGCTTGGCCAGCGCCTCCTCCAGAATCTTGGCGCCGTCCTCGTCGGTGCGCCGCTCCTTGACGTACGCCAGATGCGACTTGTACGGCTCGGCGCGTGACCGGCCCGGCGGGTTCTGCCGGTCGAGGCCCGCGGGCTGGCCGCACCGCGGGCAGTCCCACGAGTCGGGCGGGGAGGCCTCGGCGGAGAACAAGATCTGGCTCGCGTGCCCGGCCGCGCAGAAGTAGGTCACCTCCCGCCGAGGGGCGGGCTCACTGCGCTCGTCGGGGCGTACCGGGGACGAGCCGACTCGGCTGCCACGGATCGCACTGCCACTGGACACGGACGTGACTCCTGTCTCGAGGGCGCTGGTTGTCGACGGCCGGAAATCAGGCCGAAACAGAACATAAAAACGCCGCGCGCCCGGCATAACCGGACGCGCGGCAGAGTCTACGACTATTACGCTCCGTAAGGAAGAACGGGACGTAAGGAAAGTCAGGAACCCGGAACGGACACCCGCATCCACAGGCCGAGGCCGATGATGCAGGCGAACCAGACGATGCCCACCAGCACCGTGTAGCGGTCGAGGTTCTTCTCCGCGACCGACGAACCGGCCAGGCTGGAGGTGACGCCGCCGCCGAACATGCTGGACATGCCGCCGCCCTTGCCGCGGTGCAGCAGGATCAGCAGGGTCAGCAGCACGCTGGTCAGGACCAGCAGACTGATCAACGTGTACGCGAACCACATCGGCATGGTCGGGTCATTCCTCTCGAAGGGCACAGGAGCCGTCCAACAATAGCTTGTGCCCGGGCGCGTGGTGCGCCCGGGCACGCGCTGCGTGCATCCCGTGTCAGCGTGCTGTTCAGGAGCGGCGTGCTCCCGTCAGCGGGCGACGTGCTCCCGTCAGCGGGCGACGTGCTCCTTGAACCGGGCGATGGACGCGAACTCCTCGGCGTCCAGGCTCGCGCCGCCGATCAGGGCGCCGTCCACGTCGGGCTTGGCCATGATCTGCGCGATGTTCGCCGCCTTGACCGAGCCGCCGTAGAGCACCCGCACGGCGTCGGCGACCTCGGCCCCGTACACCTTGGCGAGCTGGGCCCGGATCTCCCCGCACACCTCCTGGGCGTCCTCGGGGGTCGCGGTCTTGCCGGTGCCGATCGCCCAGACCGGCTCGTACGCGATGACGATCTGCTTGACCTGCTCGGGCTTGAGCCCGGCCAGGCCGGCGTCGACCTGCGAGGTGCAGTGCGCGACGTGGCCGTTCTCCTCGCGGACGGACAGGCCCTCGCCCACGCAGAGGATCGGCGTCATGTTGTTCGCGAAGATCTGCTTGACCTTCGCGTTCACCAGGGCGTCGTCCTCGTTGTGGTACTCGCGGCGCTCGGAGTGGCCGGCCAGCACGAAGGTGCAGCCCAGCTTCTCCAGCATCGAGCCGGCGATCTCACCGGTGTAGGCGCCGGACTTGTGCTGCGAGATGTCCTGCGCGCCGTAGACGATGTTCAGCTTGTCGCCGTCGACCGCGGTCTGCACGGTGCGCAGGTCGGTGAACGGCGGCAGCACGGCCACCTCGACGTCGGTCAGCTGCTGCTCGCTCAGGCTGGCGGCGAGCTTCTGCACCAGAAGGTTGGCCTCGAAGTGGTTGAGGTTCATCTTCCAGTTCCCGGCCATCAGGGGCCGGCGAACGTCCGCCATTACTTCTCCAGTGCTTCGATGCCGGGGAGGGTCTTGCCCTCGAGGTACTCCAGGGAGGCGCCGCCACCCGTCGAGATGTGCCCGAAGGCGCTCTCGTCGAGGCCGAGCGTGCGCACGGCCGCCGCCGAGTCACCGCCACCGACGACCGAGAAGCCGTCGATCTTGGTGATGGCCTCGGCCACGCCCCGGGTGCCGGCCGCGAACGGGGCCAGCTCGAACACGCCCATCGGGCCGTTCCAGAACACGGTCTTCGCCCCGCCGATGGCCTCGGCGAACAGCGCGACCGACTCGGGCCCGATGTCGAGGCCCAGCCGGTCGGCCGGGATCTCGGAGGCGGGCACGGTGACGTGGTCGGCGTCGGCCGAGAACTCGGTCGCGGCGACGACGTCGACCGGCAGCACGATCCGGCCCTGCGCCTCGGAAAGCAGGTCGCGGCAGGTGGCGACCATCTCGTCCTCGAGCAGCGACTTGCCGACCTCGTGGCCCTGGGCCTTGAGGAAGGTGAAGCACATGCCGCCGCCGACCAGGAGCTTGTCGACCTTGGGCAGCAGCGCCTTGATCACCGCGAGCTTGTCGGACACCTTCGAGCCACCGAGCACGACCACGTACGGCTGCTCGGGGTTCTCGGTGACCTTCTTGAGGACGTCGACCTCTTTGATGACGAGGCCGCCGGCGTAGTGCGGCAGCACGGCCGGAACGTCGTACACCGAAGCGTGCTTGCGGTGCACGGCGCCGAACGCGTCGTCGACGTAGAAATCGGCGAACGCCGCCAGCTCGGCCGCGAACGCCGCCCGTACGGCGTCGTCCTTGGAGGTCTCGCCCTCGTTGAACCGCAGGTTCTCGAGGAGCAGCACCTGGCCGTCGGTCAGCGCCTCGACCTTGGCGGCCGCGTCGGAGCCGACGGTGTCGGTCGCGAAGACCACCGGCGAGCCCAGCAGCTCACCGAGCCGCGTGGCGACCGGCTGCAGGGTGTACTTGGGGTCGGGCGCGCCCTTGGGGCGGCCGAGGTGCGACATCACGATGACGCGGGCACCCGCGTCACGCAGCGCGATCAGCGTCGGCAGCACCGCACGGGCGCGGCCGTCGTCGCTGATGACGCCCGGGTTCGCCTTGTCGAACGGGACGTTCAGGTCGGCGCGCACGATGACGCGCCGACCCGAGACACCCTCGCCGAGCAGGTCGTCGAGAGTCTTCAAGATCAGGCTCCGACGAGCTTGACCAGGTCGACGAGGCGGTTCGAGTAGCCCCACTCGTTGTCGTACCAGCCGACGACCTTGACCTGGTTGCCGCCGATGACCTTGGTCAGGCCGGCGTCGAAGATGCAGGAGGCCGGGTCGGTGACGATGTCGGAGGAGACGATCTCGTCCTCGGTGTAGACCAGGATGCCGCGCAGCGCGCCCTCGGCGGCCGCCTTGATCGCCGCGTTGACCTCTTCGACCGAGGTGTCACGGGCGGCGGTGAAGGTGAGGTCGGTGGCCGAGCCGGTGGGGATCGGCACCCGCAGCGCGAAGCCGTCGAGCTTGCCCTTGAGCTCCGGCAGCACCAGGCTGACCGCCTTCGCGGCACCGGTCGAGGTCGGCACGATGTTCAGGGCGGCGGCGCGGGCGCGACGCAGGTCCTTGTGCGGGCCGTCCTGCAGGTTCTGGTCCTGGGTGTACGCGTGGATCGTGGTCATCAGACCCTTCTCGATCCCGATCGCGTCGTTGAGGACCTTCGCCATCGGGGCGAGGCAGTTGGTGGTGCAGGAAGCGTTGGAGATGATGTTGTGCTGCGCGGCGTCGTACAGGCCGTCGTTGACGCCCATGACGACCGTGATGTCCTCGTTCTTGGCCGGAGCCGAGATGATGACCTTCTTGGCGCCCTTGTCGATGTGGGCCTTGGCCTTGGTGGCGTCGGTGAAGAAGCCGGTCGACTCGATGACGACGTCGGCGCCCAGGTCGCCCCAGGGCAGGTTGTTCGGGTCACGCTCGGCGAACGCCTTGAAGGTCTTGCCACCGACGGTGATCTCGTCGGCGGTGGCCTTCACCTCGTGCGGCAGGCGGCCGAGGATCGAGTCGTACTTGAGCAGGTGGGCGAGCGTCGCGTTGTCGGTCAGGTCGTTCACGCCGACGATCTCGATGTCCGCACCGGAGGCGGCAGCCGCCCGGAAGAAGTTGCGGCCGATACGGCCGAAGCCGTTGATGCCAACCCGGATGGTCACAGGTGGATCTCCTCGTTTCGGTCCGCCGGATTATGCGACCGGCGGAGGGTCTGCGTTGCCGACCATGTCGAGGGCCGGCAGAAGGGCGTCCGGTCGCCGCGCCTGAGCTGAGGGAGGCGTCGCGAAAAGACTGGCGGCGCCCAGCGCGGTCGGCCGAGCTGCCGGCACCGTCGCCGTCGGTAAGACCCTATCCGAGGCCCCTGAGACTTTTTCCCAGGGGTCGCAACCTAACCGTGACGATGCCCCGCCGTTAACCTGCGCTTCTTCTGACGGAAAACCCATTTCCCGTACGCGACCCCGCCGTCACCAACAGCAACGGCGCCGGATCGGCTCACCCCGCGTTGCTCGTGAGCTCGTGAGTCTCAGCAGGCCATCATCTCGGGGGTGACGGCCGCCTCGGTGTCGGGGATGCCCAGGTCGCGGGCGCGCTTGTCGGCGAGGGCGAGCAGACGCCTTATACGGCCGGCGATCGCATCCTTCGTCAGCGGCGGGTCGGCCAGGGCGCCCAGCTCCTCGAGGGAGGCCTGGCGGTGCTCGAGGCGCAGCTGGCCGGCCGACGTGAGGTGGTTGGGGGCCTCGTCGGCCAGGATCTCGAGCGCACGGGTGACCCGGGCCGCGGCGGCGACCGCGGCGCGGGCCGAGCGGCGCAGGTTGGCGTCGTCGAAGTTGGCCAGGCGGTTGGCCGTGGCCCGCACCTCGCGGCGGACCCGGCGCTCCTCCCAGGCCAGCACGCTGGCGTGGGCGCCGATGCGGGTGAGCAGCGCGGCGATCGCGTCGCCGTCCTTGATCACGACCCGGTCGACCCCGCGGACCTCGCGCTCCTTGGCCGTGATGCCGATGCGCCGGGCCGCCCCGCGCAGCGCCAGGGCCGCCTCGGGGCCGGGGCAGGTGATCTCGAGGGCGCTGGACCGGCCGGGCTCGGTGAGCGAGCCGTGCGCCATGAACGCGCCCCGCCACGCGGCCACCGCGCAGCAGACGTTGGCCGAGACCACATGCGGCGGCAGGCCCCGGACGGGACGGCCCCGCACGTCGAGCAGGCCGGTCTGGCGCGCGAGGGCCTCGCCGTCCTTGACGATGCGCACGATGTAGTGGCTGCCCTTACGCAGCCCGCCCGAGGCGAGAACGTGCACCTCGCTCGGGTAGCCGTAGACGTCGGCGATCTCGCGCCGCAGGCGCCGGGCGACCGCCCCGGTGTCCAGCTCCGCCTCGACCACCACCCGGCCGGAGACGATGTGCAGACCGCCCGCGAACCGCAGCAGCGCCGCCATCTCGGCGCGCCGGCAGCAGGGCTTGGGCACGTCGACCCGGCTCAGCTCGTCCTTGACCGCTGCCGTCATCGCCATCGTGATGTCACCTCATGCGCCGGATCTTGACCATTTTGTACCGATTACGCGTGCTTAACGAGCGGCGCCCAGTACGGGAACCAGGGCAACGCCCAACGACTCAGGATCATGCTTCGGACTGCCGTCCGCAACGGCCACGGATGCCAGCACGAGACGGGCCCCCAGACCCTCGGCGGCCCGCCGCACCGGTTCGGGCTCCCCCACCCACCGGCCGTCGGCCAGCACCACGTCGACCCGCAGGCCGGGCAGATAGCGGTGCAGGGCGGCCAGGTGGTCGGCGTCCGAGAGGCCGGCCGTCTCGTTGTCGGTGGACAGGTTGAGCGTCACCAGCCGCCGGGCCGGGCTCTTCATGATCGCCTCGGCCAGCTGCGGCACCATCAGGTGGGGCAGCACGCTGGTGAACCAGCTGCCCGGCCCGAAGATCAGCCAGTCGGCGGCGTCGATCGCGGCGATGGCCTGCGCGCACACCGGCGGGTCGGCCGGGTCGATGCGGACCGCCTCGACGTGACCGTGCGCGACGGCGACCGCATGCTGACCGCGGACGGTGACGACCTCGTGCGGGCGGGCCGGGTCGGCGCCGCGCATGTCGGCCTCGATGCCGATCGCGTGGCGGGCCATCGGCAGCACCCGGCCGCGCGCCCCTACCATCGCCGCCGCGTGATCCAGCGCTTCCACCGGGTCGCCCAGCATCTCCATCAGGCCGAGCAGCAGCAGGTTGCCCACGGCGTGCCCGACCAGCGGATCGGGGCCCTCGCCGCCGGCCGGGATCTCGGCGAAACGGTATTGCAGGAGCTTCGCCGTCTGCTGGGTGATCGCCTGGTCGTCGGCCAGCGCGGCCAGGGCCTGGCGCAGGTCGCCCGGCGGCAGCAGCGCGTCACGCTCGGCCAGGAGGCGGCCGCTGGAGCCACCGTCGTCACCGACCGTCACCACGGCCGTGATGTCGAGGTCGAGGCCGGCGGCGGCGCGGCTGCGCAGGGCACGCAGCGAGGCGCTCAGCCCGTGGCCGCCGCCGAAGGCGACCACCCGTACGGCGGGCATGGTCACTCCCGCCCCAGATCGCGATGGGAGGAATGGGCGGAGAGCCGCATGTCGCGCAGCTGGGCCGTGAGCTCCTCGGAGATCGCGACACTGCGGTGCTTGCCGCCCGTGCAGCCGACTGCGACGGTCAGGTAGCGCTTGCCCTCACGTTCGAAGCCCGGGGCGGTGGCCGCGATCAGGCTCGCGTACGTCTTCACGAAGTCGCTCGCGCCCTCCTGGTCGAGCACGTAGGTGCTGACGGCCTCCTCGAGGCCGGTGTGGTCGCGCAGATCGGGCACCCAGAACGGGTTGGGCAGGAACCGCGCGTCCATCACGTAGTCGGCGTCGGGCGGAAGGCCGTACTTGAAACCGAACGAGAGCACGGTGATGCGCAGCCGGCGCACGTCCTCACCGCCGAACAGCTCCTCGACCCGGCGGCGCAGCTGGTTCACGTTCAGGTGGCTGGTGTCGATGATCACATCGGCCTGCTCGCGGGCCTCGGCCAGCAGCTTGCGCTCGGCCGCGATGCCGTCGGAGAGGCGGCCGTCGCCCTGCAGCGGGTGCGAGCGGCGCACCGACTCGAAGCGGCGGATCAGCACGTCGTCCTCGGCGTCGACGAACACGACCCGGGGCGAGAAGCCGCGCTCCCGCAGCGCGTGGATGGCGGCGGCCAGGTCGGTCGAGAACGCCCGGCTGCGCACGTCGAGCACCATGGCCGTACGGCGGGCGGCTCCCCCGGCCTGGAAGGCGAGCTGGGCCATGTCGAGCATCAGCGCCTGCGGAAGGTTGTCGACCACGTAGAAGCCGACATTTTCCAGCGCGCGGGCGACCGTGCTGCGCCCACCGCCGGAGACACCTGTCACGACCACCAGATCGGTGGTCACCTCGTCGGGATCGGTCGCGTCGGACACGAACTCCGGCATCGACTCCGTCAACGCACGCCTCCCAGCGTCGCTTCGCCCGCGCCCCCTGGCGGACACAACATCCTAGGCCGAAGCCCCGACCCCGATCCCGCCGGACGCCTGTCGTCCATCCGATCGGTGTCCTGGCCCCGGTCGTTACAACCGAGTTCCATCACCGCAGGTTCCGCACCGCGGCGACTGCCACAACCGCACTCCCCCGCCGCCCATTCCTGAGCCTTGGATGACGGGCCACATCGCAGCCGGCCTTCATCGTGCGGGTGCCCCACACCCCTCCGGGCGCTGCCGACCCTACCCGGCCAGGACGGGCGCGCGGAGTTGTCCACAATTCCCGGTTGTCCACAGGGCACCCCGCAAAGATCGGCCCACTCCGGAACAATGAAGGTGTGGGTGGGGGTCCCCCTGGTAGGGCGGGTAATGCGGTGGGATCCGTACCAGCCGGCAGCCGGTGACTGTGTTCAGCCGGGTGTGCCGGAGACTGGGCGCGGGCCCTGGGAACGGTTGGCGCCCGCCTTGGTCCGGCCCGCACCACCCAGCGGGACGGCGGACTGCCCCGGGGACTCCGCGACCGGCTCGGAGGCGGCCGGCTTCTTGGCGGCGTCGGGGTTCAGGGCAGCCAGCAAAGCCTCGGCGGTGCGGCGGCCGATGCCGGGGACCTCGGTGATCTCTTCGGGCGTGGCGGCGGAGAGCCGCTTCAGGGAGCCGAAGTGGCGTAGCAACGCCTTGCGGCGGGTCTCGCCCAGGCCGGGCACGTTGTCGAGGGCCGAGGCCGTCATGCGCTTCGAGCGCCGCTGCCGGTGGAACGTGATCGCGAAGCGGTGGGCCTCGTCGCGGACGCGCTGCAGCAGGTAGAGCGCCTCGGACGTGCGGGGCAGGATGACCGGGAAGTCGTCGCCGGGCAACCAGACCTCCTCCAGCCGCTTGGCCAGGCCGCACAGCGCCACATCGGTGATGCCGAGGTCGGACAGCACGGCCGCGACCGCGTTGACCTGGGGCTGGCCGCCGTCGACGACGACCAGCTGCGGCGGGTAGGCGAAGCGGCGGGGCTTGCCGGTGAGCGGGTCGATGCCGGGCAGGTCGTTGGTGGCGACCTCGGCGGCGGCATCCGCCCCCACCGAACCGGCCACCGAACCGGCGGGCTCCGGCTCCGCGGGCGCGTCCGTCCACGTCGCGCCGTCCGGACCGGCTGCGACGGCCGCGTCGTCGGGCTCGTCGGAGCCGGGCTGGTCGCGCGGGGCGTCGGCGCCGGGCTGGGCCCGGAAACGCGCGAACCGCCGCCGCATCACCTCGCTCATCGCGGACAGGTCGTCCATGCCGCTGCCGTCGGCGTTGCCGCGGACGGCGAAACGACGGTATTCGCTCTTGCGGGCCAGACCGTCCTCGAAGACGACCATCGAGGCGACCACGTCGGTGCCCTGGATCTGGGACACGTCGAAACACTCGATGCGCAGCGGCGCCGAGTCGAGGCCGAGCGCCTCGGCGATCTCGTCGAGGGCCTTGCTGCGGGTCGTCAGGTCGCCCGCGCGGCGCAGCTTGTGCCGCTGCAGGGACTCGCCGGCGTTGCGGGCCACCGTCTCCATCAGGGAGCGCTTGTCGCCGCGCTGCGGCACCCGCAGGGCGACCCGGCTGCCCCGGCGCTCGGAGAGCCAGTCGGCCAGGGCCGGGGCGTCGTCGGGCAGGGCGGGCACGAGCAGCTCGCGCGGCACGTCGCTCTCGCCCTCGGACTCGCCGTACATCTGGGTGCAGAAGTGGTGGACGAGGTCGCCGGTGGTGAGATCTTCCACCTTTTCCACGACCCAGCCCCGCTGACCGCGGACGCGGCCGTCGCGCACGTGGAAAACCTGCACCGCGGCCTCGAGCGGGTCTTCGGAGAAGGCGACCACGTCGGCGTCGGTGCCGTCGCCGAGCACCACCGTCTGCTTCTCCATGGCGCGGCGCAGGGCCGCGATGTCGTCACGCAGCCGCGCCGCCCGCTCGAACTCGAGCTCTTCGGAGGCGGCCATCATCTCGCGTTCGAGCCGCTTGACGAACGTGTCGGTCTTGCCGCCCATGAAGTCGCAGAAGTCGTCGACGATCGCGCGGTGCTCCTCGGCCGTGACCGAGCCGACGCACGGGGCCGAGCACTTGCCGATGTAGCCCAGCAGGCAGGGGCGGCCGATCTGGCCCGAGCGCTTGAAGACGCCGGACGAGCACGTGCGGGCCGGGAAGACCCGCAGCAGCAGGTCGAGCGTCTCGCGGATGGCCCAGGCGTGCGAATAGGGGCCGAAATAGCGGACGCCCTTGCGCTTGGCGCCGCGCATCACCTGCAACCGGGGGAACTCCTCGTTCAGCGTCACCGCCAGGAACGGGTAGGACTTGTCGTCCCGGTACTTCACGTTGAACCGCGGGTCGAACTCCTTGATCCAGGAGAACTCCAGCTGCAGCGCCTCGACCTCGGTGCCGACGGTCACCCAGTCCACACCGGCCGCCGTGGTGACCATCTGCTGCGTGCGCGCGTGCAGCGACCACGTGTCGGCGAAGTAGGAATTCAGCCGGTTCCGCAGGTTTTTGGCCTTGCCCACGTAGATGACGCGGCCGGCCGGGTCGCGGAAACGGTAGACGCCCGGAGCCTCGGGAATGGTGCCGGGCGCGGGGCGGTAGCTGGAGGGGTCTGGCACAGGCTCAACAGTAGTGCGAGGGACTGACATGATTACCCGACCGGAGGTCCGTCGCCGCCGCCACGGCGCCGGACCTCCGGCCCGGAAACGGGCTGGAACGAACCGGAATATCAGGCGGCGACGATGTTGTCGCCGTCCACCTTGACCTTCGTCTCGGGCAGCGCCTTGGTGGCCGGGCCCGAGGTCGGCTCGCCGGTGTCGATCGAGAACTTGCTGTTGTGGCAGGGGCACGCGATCTGCCCGCCGTCGATCTTGTTGACGTCGCAGCCGGCGTGGGTGCAGACCTTGCTGAACGCCTTGAACTGGCCCGCGGTGGGCTGGGTGATCACGTAGTCACCCTGGATGATGCCGCCGCCCTCGGGCACGTCACCCACGGCGGCCAGGGTCGCCCCACCGGAGCCGCCGTTGCTGCCCGAACCGCTGTCGTTGCCGCCGCCGGGGGCCGCGCTGCCGGCCGGGCCCGGGTTGTCGGAGAAGTCGCTGCCGTTGCTGTTGGTGCTCGTCGAGCTCGTGCCGCAGGCGGCCAGGACAGCGGTGGCACCCGCCGCGCCGGCGCCAAGCAGGACCACACGGCGTGTCGAGGCCGCACCGGAACGACGCGGCTCCTCGGGGGAGATCTCGGCGTCGGTCTTGGTCTGCACGTCTGTCATCGTGTGTCCTCCAGTGCCTGGTCCGCGTAGATGGTCACGCGGCGTCGCCTCTACATACGCTGCCGCGGCTCACCGGGTTCAGGCTCGCCGCGAAATTGTCCGCCGTTGCCGCGGCGGTCCATCCGGGTTTGCGTGCTTTCGCCCGGCGCCGTCGTCGGCTGTTCACCCGGACAGCAGCGCCCGGTCGAGGCTATGTCCCCGACCGGGCGTCGTAGCTTTGAGTCACCTGTGATGTTGCTGAAGACACGCCCAGCGAACGGCCTAGGCGCGCGACCGGGTGGCCCGTGGCTTGGCCGGCGTGCTCTTCGCCGCCGCCACCGCTTTCTTGGCCGGCGCGCGCTTCGCCGGCGCCACCGCCTTCTTGGCCGGCGCGCTCTTGACCGGGGCACCGTTCGCCTTGGCCGCCCGGCCGGTCGCGGCCGGTGACCCCTTGCCCTCGCCCTCGAGGCCGAGCATGTGCCGCAGGAACTGCCCGGTGTGGCTCTCCGGAACCTCGGCCAGCTCTTCGGGTGTGCCGGTGGCCAGCACCAGACCGCCCTTGCTGCCGCCCTCGGGACCCATGTCGATCAGCCAGTCGGCGTTCTTGATCACGTCGAGGTTGTGCTCGATGGTGATCACCGTGTTGCCCTTGTCGACCAGGCCGTTGAGCACCAGCAGCAGCTTGCGGATGTCTTCGAAGTGCAGACCGGTGGTCGGCTCGTCGAGCACGTAGACCGTCTTGCCGGTCGACCGCTTCTGCAGCTCGGACGCCAGCTTGACGCGCTGCGCCTCACCGCCGGACAGCGTCGGCGCCGGCTGGCCGAGCCGCACATAGCCCAGACCCACGTCGACCAGTGTCTTCAGGTGACGGTGGATCGACGAGATCGGCTCGAAGAAGCCGGCCGCCTCCTCGATCGGCATCTCCAGCACCTCGGAGATCGTCTTGCCCTTGTAGTGCACCTCGAGCGTCTCGCGGTTGTAGCGCGCGCCCTTGCAGACCTCGCACGGGACATAGACGTCGGGCAGGAAGTTCATCTCGATCTTGATCGTGCCGTCGCCCGCGCAGTTCTCGCAGCGGCCACCCTTGACGTTGAACGAGAACCGGCCCGGGCCGTAGCCGCGCACCTTGGCCTCGGTGGTCTCGGCGAACAGCTTGCGGATGTTGTCGAAGACGCCCGTGTACGTCGCGGGGTTGGACCGCGGCGTGCGGCCGATCGGCGACTGGTCGACGCCGACGACCTTGTCGACCTCTTCCAGACCGGTGATGCGGGTGTGCCGGCCCGGCACCATGCGGGCGCCGTTGATCTGGTTGGCCAGCACGGTGTAGAGGATGTCGTTGACCAGCGTGGACTTGCCGGAGCCGCTGACCCCGGTGACGGCGATGAACTGCCCGAGCGGGAACGGGACGGTCAGGCCCCGCAGGTTGTGCTCGCGGGCGCCCTGCACGACCAGTTCCCGGCCCGGCATCTGCGGGCGGCGACCGGCCGGGGTCGGGATCGACTTGCGGCCCGACAGGTAGGCCCCGGTCGGCGACTTCTGGTTCTTGAGCAGGCCCGCGACCGAGCCGCTGTGCACGATGTGACCGCCGTGCTCACCCGCGCCGGGTCCGATGTCGACGATCCAGTCGGCCGTACGGATGGTGTCTTCGTCGTGCTCGACCACGATCAGCGTGTTGCCGAGGTTCTTCAGCCGCACCAGGGTCTCGATGAGCCGGTGGTTGTCGCGCTGGTGCAGGCCGATCGACGGCTCGTCGAGCACGTAGAGCACGCCGACCAGGCCGGAGCCGATCTGGGTGGCGAGCCGGATGCGCTGCGCCTCGCCGCCCGAGAGCGTGCCGGCGCCGCGGTCGAGCGAGAGGTAGTCGAGGCCCACGTCGACCAGGAACTGCAGACGGGCGTTGATCTCTTTGAGCACCCGCTCGGCGATCATCTTCTGCCGGTCGTCGAGCTCGATGCTCGACAGCATCTCGGCGCAGTCGCCGATGGACAGGTTGCAGACCTCGGCGATGCTCCGGCCGTCGATCGTCACGGCCAGCACCTCGGGCTTGAGCCGGGCACCGCCACAGGTCGGGCAGGGCACGTCGCGCATGTAGCCCTCGTACTTGTCGCGCGACCAGTCGCTCTCGGTGTCGTTGTGGCGGCGCTCGATCCACTGCACCACGCCTTCGAAGCCGGTGTAGTAGGAGCGTTCGCGGCCGTACTTGTTGCGGTAGCGCACGTGGACCTGGTCTTCCGAGCCGTGCAGGATCGTCTTCTGCGCGCGGGACGGAAGCTGGCGCCACGGGGTGTCGACGCTGAACTTCTCGGCGTCGGCCAGGGCCTCGAGCAGCCGCAGGAAGTATTCCTGGGTCTGGCCGCCGGACCAGGGCTGGATCGCACCCTCGCGGATGCTGCGCTCCTCGTCCGGGATGATCAGCTCGGGGTCGACCTCTTTCTTGGTGCCCAGGCCGGCGCACTCGGGGCAGGCGCCGTAGGGGGCGTTGAACGAGAAGACGCGGGGTTCGAGGTCCTCGATGGCCAGCGGGTGGTCGTTGGGGCAGGCCAGGTGTTCCGAGAAGCGCCGCTCGCGGCCCGGGTCGTCTTCGGGCAGGTCGACGAACTCGAGCAGCACGATGCCGCCGGCCAGGCCGAGCGCCGACTCGATGGAGTCGGTGAGGCGCTGCTTGCTGCTCGCCTTGACGCTGAGCCGGTCGACCACCACCTCGATGGTGTGCTTCTCCTGCTTCTTGAGCTTGGGCGGCTCGGTCAGCGGGTGGACCACGCCGTCGACCCGGGCCCGGGCGTAGCCCTTGGCCTGCAGCTCGGCGAACAGGTCGACGTATTCCCCCTTGCGGCCGCGGATCACCGGGGCCAGCACCATGAACCGGGTGCCCTCGTCCATGGCCAGCACGCGGTCGACGATCTGCTGCGGCGTCTGCTTGCTGATCCGCTCGCCACAGACCGGGCAATGCGGAATTCCCGTGCGGGCGAAGAGCAGGCGCAGGTAGTCGTAGACCTCGGTGATGGTGCCGACCGTCGAGCGCGGGTTGCGCGAGGTCGACTTCTGGTCGATCGACACCGCCGGGGACAGACCCTCGATGAAGTCGACGTCGGGCTTGTCCATCTGCCCGAGGAACTGCCTCGCGTACGACGACAGGGACTCGACGTAGCGCCGCTGCCCCTCGGCGAAGATCGTGTCGAACGCGAGGCTGGACTTGCCGGACCCGGACAGACCGGTGAACACGATCATCGCGTCGCGGGGCAGGTCAAGGTTGACGTCACGGAGGTTGTGTTCGCGTGCGCCTCTAATAGTCAAACGGTCGGCCACAGCCAGCCTCTCCGTACAGGTGTATGAGTCGAGTCGAGCCGCGGCCACTCTAGCCATGGGGTACGACAAGTTTGGTCACCGCAGGCGCCAGGAAGGTGTAGCGCCTGGCACATGGCGCACATTCCCGCAGTTCAGGCCGGGAAAACCGGATCTCGATTCCGCCTACGGCGTGGCCGGGCAGGTCACTCCGACGGGGGAACCGGCAGCGAGCGTACGTCCCAGAGCCGCACCCCGCCGACCTCCTGCGGGCGCCCCAGGGCCGCGGTCAGGGTGTCGAGCAGCGGGCCCTCGTTGCGGCTGCCGGGCACCAGCACCACCACGGCGGCCCGCCAGAAGATCAGGTCTTGGGTGATGCGAGCTTTGTCACTCTCGCTGAGCTGGGGCCGCTCGCCGAACTCCCGCACGCGCCAGAGCAGGTCGGAGGTGAAGCGGCGCGGAGCGTTCCACGAGCCGGTGTCGTCGAGCGGCGGGTTGACCGGGCCCATGAAATAGCCGCGGGGTGACCGGTATTCCAGGTGGGTCAGCGCGGCCCAGCGCATGCCGGTCCGGCCGGTCGTGACCTCGGGCAGCGGCACGGTGACCAGGCTGCGGTCGTCGGGGACGTATTGCCGCCAGGTGCCCTGGGCGATGAACGGCGGCAGCGGGCCGGCGTCAACCACCGGCAGCGGCTTGGGTGCCAGCGGCACCAGGGCGAGAACGAGACCCACCTGCCACAGCCGCCGCCCGCGCGGGGTGAACTCGCGCAGCCGGTCGGTGGCCAGGGCGAGCAGCACACCGGCGAGCGTGGCGGGCACCATCGCAAACCGGGTGACGCTGACCAGGTCGATGATCGGTACGTGGCTGACCAGGCCGAACGGCAGCGGGATTCCGGTGTCGGCGCCGAACACCTTCAGCGTCGGGCCCATCGACACGACCAGCAGCACGAGCGCGGCGATCGCGGTGGCGCGGGCGGCCACCGAGCGCCACAGCACGACGACCGAGGCGACGATCATCGCGAAGCCGACCGGGCCGAAGAACATGTTGTCCTCGGTGCCGCTGACGCTCATCGTGCGGGTCAGCTCGGCGTTGCCGGCCAGCGACTGCCGGGCGAACCCGACGATCGAGGCCAGGTCGGTCGCGTACTCGTCGGGGGCGAACGGCTGGCCGTGGTAGTTGCCCCGGCCCGCGAACTGGAAATGGAGCGGGTAGGCGAGCAGGGTCAGCGAGACCAGGGCCGCGACCCCGAGCCCGGCGATCATCTGCCGCGCGTCCCGCTTCGCCCGGGCCGGGGCCATGACCGCGTACGCGATGACGAAGATGCCCAGCCCGAGCGCGGTGAAGAGCAGGCTCTCCTCGTTGATGAAGACCTGCACCACGATCAGCAGGCCCAGGATGACGCCGCTGCGGACGGCCCGGCCCGGTTCGCGCAGGCGCAGCACCTGCCAGACGATGAACGGCAGCACCCACTGGCTGACGAAGTTCACGTGGCCGTTGGCGTGCGACACCATCGTCGGCGCGAAGCCGCACCACAGGCCGCCGACCCAGGCCGCGACCCGGCTCTGCACGAGGTGGCGGGAGAGAACCCAGTACCAGGCGGCGGCCGTGCCGGCCAGGCCGAGCGTGATCAGGAACGCCACCGAGACGCCCGCGCCCAGCCAGTGGGTGAGCGGGGCCAGCGGCAGGCTCAGCGCCAGCACCGAGGTGTTGGCCATCATGTTGACGCCGTCGGGCACGTTGAGCCGGTCGGTGAAGAACGGGTTGTCGCCGTGGAACAGCACCCGCTCGCCGTGGGCCAGCATGAACAGGAAGACGCCGTGGTCGTCGTCGTTGCTGGCCAGCACCCGGCCGTTCGGGTCACGCCAGAGCTGGATCGTGACCAGGACGGCGAGCACGCCGTAGTTCAGCAGGGCCCAGAGGTCGGCCCGGGATCGCCGCGGCGCCGGGGTCTCGGACCGGGCCCCGGCCTCGTCTGAGACAACGTCTTCCACCGCGCGCACCGGTGCATTGTGTCAGAGGGGTGTGTCAGGAACGCTTGCGGCGGTGTCCGGCCGCCCCGGCCAGGCGGGCCGACTGACGGGCCGATTCGACCTCGATCTCGTGGCGTAACTTGCGCCAGCTGGCCAGCCGGCGCGGCGGCAGCGTGCCGTCGGCGACGGCGAGCGTGACCGCGCAGCCGGGTTCGGTCTCGTGCCGGCAGTCGCCGAACTGGCATCGGGCGGCGAGCCCGGCGATGTCGGCGAACGCCCGGTCCAGGCCCTCGGCGGTGTCGAGCAGACCCACGCCGCGGATGCCCGGTGTGTCGAGAATCGCGCCGCCGCCGGGGAGAAGGACCAGATTTCGGTACGTGGTGGTGTGCCGCCCCTTGCCGTCGACGTCGCGGATCTGCTGCACGGGCATGACCGGTGTGCCGGCCAGGGCGTTGACCAGGGTCGACTTGCCCGCCCCGGAGCGCCCGAGCAGGGCCAGGGTGCGACCCCCTTCCACGTACGGGCGAAGTTGCTCGACGCCGGGCCCGCGCCGCGCGCTCACCGCGACCACCGGCACACCCGGCGCGATCTCGGCGATCTGCCGTTTGACCGCGTCGGGGTCGGCCGAGGTGTCGGCCTTGGTGAGCACGAGCAGCGGGCCGGCGCCGGACTCCCAGGCCAGGGCGAGGAGGCGTTCGATGCGGGCGTCGTCGGGTTCCGGGTGGATCGGTTCGACGACGGCCACCGTGTCCATGTTCGCGGCCAGCACCTGCCCGGTGCTGTCCTTGTCGGAGGTGCGGCGGATCAGACAGGTGCGCCGGGGCAGCACGGCCTCGGCGGTGACCCGGCGGTCGGGCCAGCGACGCAGCACCACCCAGTCGCCGGCGCAGGGCAGCCGGGACGGGTCGCGGGCGGCGCCGAGCAGCACGCTGCCGGAGAGGCTGGCCCGGGTGACGCCGTTCACGTCGAGCACGGTGCAGACGCCACGGTCGGCGCGCAGCACCCGCCCCGGGGTGGCGTCGGAACGGTCGAAGGGACGGTAGGCGGATGCCAAGGAATCGTCCCAGCCCAGCTGGGACAGCTCGTGTGCCATGAGAACCCGATTCGGGAAAGGGAGACCGCCGGACCGCGTGGTCAGGCGCGGGCCTCCGGGTGAAGGGACGCCAAGACGAACAGCACGCTCCCCACCTCCTTCGCGGGATCTGATCGGCGCGTCTGCACCGACGGTACGGTCGCCGCTACGCCGGCGAAAGCGATTTCCGCCCGGGATCCGTCGCGGATGTCCCGGGCGTGCGAGCGGGTTCAGGGCCTAGGGTTCTGGCGTGACTATGGATCCGCTCGTGATGCTGACCGACGTCGACCGGGCCACCGACGAGTTCCTGCGCACGGTGGCCGACCTCGAACCGGCCACGGTCGGCAACCTGTCCGCGCTGCCCGGCTGGACGGTCGGGCACGTGCTGACCCACGTGGCGCGCAACGCCGACGCCCTGACCAACCTGCTGACCTGGGCCCGCACCGGGGTCGAGACACCCCCGTACGCGTCTGCGCAAGCTCGTGAGGCGGGCATCGAGGAGGGCGCCGGCCGTCCCCTGCGCGAGCAGCTGGAAGACATCCGGGCCGCGCACGAGAGGTTCGCCGACGCCGGGGCGGCCATGCCGGCCGAGGCGTGGGCGTTTCCCGTGCCGTGGCTGGGGCAATCGGCCGCGGCGGTGCCGTGGGCCCGGCTGCGCGAAGTGACCGTGCACCACGTCGACCTGGGGCTCGGTTACACCCCGGCCGACTGGTCCGACGCGTTCTCGTTGCGCCTGCTGCGCGAGGTCGTCGCCGGCGCCGGCGAGACCACGCCGGCCATGGTGCTGCGGCCCTACGGCATCGAGCACGCGCTGACCATCGGCGCCGGCGAGAACCTGCCGGTGGTCGGTGGCCCGACCAAGTCGATCGCCGCGTGGCTCACCGGCCGCGCCGACGGCGCCGACCTGACCGTCTCGCCCGACGGCGAGCTCCCGACACCCGCGAGGTGGAAGTAGACATGTCGTACACCGGAGAAGTCACCCGAGGCGGCACGCCCGACGTGCGTGACCTGGGCGGCCTGACCATCACCAAGGTGTCGGTCGGCCCCATGGACAACAACGCCTACCTGCTGCGCAGCGGCGACCAGCAGCTGCTGATCGACGCCGCCAACGACGCCCCCACCCTGATCGGCCTGGCCGGCGACACGGGCCTGGCCACGATCGTCACCACCCACGGCCACGGCGACCACTGGCAGGCCCTCGAGGAGGTGGTGGCGGCGACCGGCGCCGAGTCGCTGGCCCACATCGAGGACGCCGCCGACATCCCGCTGGTCAACCGCGACCTGCGCGGCGGCGAACACATCACCGTGGGCGAGGCCACCCTCGAGGTGATCCACCTCGTCGGCCACACTCCCGGGTCGATCGCCCTGCTCTACCAGGACCCGGCGGGCCCGGCCCACCTGTGGACGGGCGACAGCCTCTTCCCCGGCGGCGTCGGCAACACGCACAAGAACAAGGCCCACTTCGAGTCCCTGATCACCGACGTCGAGACCAAGCTGTTCGACCGCCTCCCCGACGACACCTGGTTCTACCCGGGCCACGGCAAGGACTCGACCCTCGGCGCCGAACGCCCCCACCTCCCCGAGTGGCGCTCCCGCGGCTGGTGAACCACCCCGCGGATCGATATATACTGCGACTGCCTTTCGTATATATCTAGTCTGAGGAAGTGTGGCCGATGGCAAAGGTACTCATTGACGTCGACGACGACGCGCTCGCCGAGGCGGCCGCGCTGCTCGGCACCACGACGAAGAAAGACACTGTCAACACCGCCCTGCGCGAGACCGCCAACCAGCTGCGCCGCGCCAAGGCCCTGGCCCGGCTGGCCGAGATCGGTGAAACCGGAGCCTTCGACGAGCTGCTGAACAAGGACGCCTACCGGGCATGAACCTCGCCCGCTTCCTCATCGACACGAGCGCGGTGGTCCGGCTGCTCCGAAATCCTGACGTCCGCGCCCGCTGGCAGCCGCAGATCACCGCGGGCGTGATGGGCATCTGCCCGATCACCGAACTGGAACTTCTGCACAGCGCCCGTTCCAAAGCCGACCGCGAGGAATGGCTGGAGCTGCTCAACGCGACCTTCGCGTGGATAGTGATGCCCGACCAGGTCTTCGGCCGGGCCGCCGAGATACAGGCGGCCATGACCGCTCGCGGCACGCACCGCTCGGCCGGCGCCGTCGATCTGATTCTCGCGGCGACGGCCGAGCTGAACGACCTCACTTTGGTCCACTACGACCGCGACTTCGACGAGGTGGCCAAGGCAACCGACCAGCCCACGACATGGATCGCTCCGCCCGGATCGATTCCGTGAGCAGATCGCCCGTCAGGCCTGCGTCAGCTCCGTGTGAATTCGCGCAGCAGGCCCGTGTACGACTTGGCCGGCGGCGGCGCGTACTCCTCGCGCGTGGAGGTTCGCAGGCCGAGCGTGACCAGCGACTGCACCATGACCGTGGCCGCGGCGACCCCGTCGATGACCGGTACGCCCAGTTCGGCGCTCGCCGCGGCGGCGAAGCCGGCCATCCCGGCGCAGCCCAGCACGATCGCGTCGGAGCCGTCGCGCTCCAGGGCGTGCCGGGCCAGCGCGATCACCTCCTTGCGGGCGGCCGGGTCGTGCTCGAGCTCCAGCACGGGAATGTCGCAGGCGTGCACGCCCCGGCAGACGCCCGGGGCCACGTAACGTGCAGCCAGGTCGTGCGCTCGTCCCCGCGTACGGGAAAGGGTCGTGACCACGCTGAAACCGCGACCGACCATCGCCGCCGCGTGCATCGCGGCCTCGGCGATGCCGGCCACCGGACCGGAGGCCAGCTCGCGGGCGGCGTCGAGACCCGGGTCGCCGAAGCAGGCCAGCACATAACCGTCCGCCCCGGAGTCGTCGATGATCGCCCGCAGGATGCCGGGCACGGCCAGCGCCTCGTCGTAGTGGCTCTCGATCGACGCCGGGCCCATGATCGGGGTGACCGCCTCGACGACGGTGCCCGGACCGGCTGCGGCCCGGGCACTCGCCTCGATCAGCGCGGTCATCGACTCCGTCGTGTTGGGGTTGATGACCCGGATCCTCATGCGACGCGACTCCGGCGGGCCAGCACCATGTAGGTCAGGAAACCGAGGCCCATCCCGATGAACCAGCTGTACTGGGCGGTGGTGTGCATGCCCGGGCCGCCGGTCCACAGCACCGGGATCATGGCGATCACGGCGCCGGTCGCCGTCGCGATGATCGCGGGCGGGTTGTAGCCCTTCTTGTAGTGGTAGCGGCCCTCGGGCGACATCGTGAACATCGCGTCGACGTCGACCTGCTGCTTGCGGATCAGGTAGTAGTCGGCGATCAGCACCCCGAACAGCGGCCCGATGAAGGCGCCCAGCGTCTCCAGCGTGTAGTGGATGACGTCCGGGTTGTTGTAGAGGTTCCACGGCGTCAGCAGCACCGACCCGACCGCGGCGATCATGCCGCCGGCCCGCCAGCTGATCTTCTGCGGGCTGACGTTGGAGAAGTCGAACGCCGGCGAGATGAAGTTGGCGACGATGTTGATGCCGATGGTGGCGATGGTGAAGGTCAGCGCGCCCAGGGCGATCGCGAACGTGCTGTCGATGCGCGACACGGTCTCGACCGGGTCGGTGATCAGCTCGCCGAAGACGGGCAGGGTCAGCGAGGCGGTGACGACCACCAGGATCGCGAAGAACAAGAAGTTCAGCGGCAGGCCGAGCAGGTTGCCTTTCTTCACGGCGCTGAACGACTTGCCGTAGCGCGAGAAGTCGCCGAAGTTGAGCATCGGGCCGGAGAAGTACGACACCACCAGCGCGATCGCGCCCAGCATGACCGGCAGCGCGTCCCAGCCGTGATACTGCACGTCACCCAGGTTCAGGTCGATCTCGCTCCAGCCCGCCTTGTAGATCAGGTAACCGCACAGCAGGATCATCACGACGTAGACGGCCGGGCCGCAGAAGTCGATGAACTTGCGGATGGTCTCCATGCCGGTCCAGAACACGGCCGCCTGCAGAACCCAGAGCAGCGCGTACGTGCACCACCCGAGCAGCGGCAGGCCGAGGAAGCCGTACTGGTCGACGTCGGCGTACGGGGTCAGCCCGGGCCAGAACTTGAGGACCACGATGTCGAGCGCGGCCGAGGCCAGGTAGGTCTGGATGCCGTACCAGGCGACCGCGATCGCGCCGCGGATGATGGCCGGCACGTTCGCGCCGAGCACCCCGAACGCGGCCCGGTTGATCACCGGGTAGGGCACACCGGTGACCTGGCTGGGCTTGGCGACCAGGTTGCAGAAGAAGTAGACGATCGTGATGCCGACGACCAGCGAGACCAGCACCTGCCAGCTCGACAGGCCCAGCGCGAACAGGCTGCCCGCGGTCACGTAGCCGCCGACGCTGTGCACATCGGACATCCAGAACGCGAAGATGTTGTACGAACCCCAGTGCTGGTTCTTCAGCGGGGCCAGGTCCTCGTTGGTGAGCCGGGGGTCGTACCCCGGTTTGATGACGCCGCTGCCGACCGGCATGCCGGCGGCTTCGACCATGTCCTCGGGCTTGCTGGTGGTGATGTCGGCCATAGCGTGACGCTAGGTATCGGCTGTTTCACATAGATGAGCGGAACTGTATATCTTCCGGTTCGAACAGCCCGGTGTCCTGCGGCAACGCCCCGATCGCGGTCTGCAGGCGGTGGTGGTGGGTGGCGAAGACGGCGGTCAGCGCCTCGGCGTCGCGGGCACAGAAGGCCTCCAGCATGCCCGCGTGGTCGGCGTGCAGCTGCTCCCGCTCGGAACTGTCCAGGTGCGACATCGGCTGCAACGGCTCGGTCTGGTTCCAGGCCAGGTCGAGCATGTGCAGCAGGCGGCGCATGCGGCACGGCCGGATCAGGGCCAGGTGGAAGCGCCGGCTCTCGCGGTGGTAAAGCCTTCCGTCGTACGCGTGGATCGCCTCGTCGAGGGCCCGCAACGCCTCTTTCGCCTGGTCGTCGTCGTCCCCGCACGCCCGATCGACGGCCGCCCGCAGCCCGGCCGTCTCCAGGGCCTCGCGCACCAGATAGATCTCCGCGAACTCGTGCGCGGTCATCATGGCCACGCGGTAGCCGCCGTTGGGCCGGTGATCGACCAGCCCCTCCCCGATCAAGGTCATGAGAGCTTCCCGTACGGGGATCCGGCTCACCCCGAACGCGGCCGCCACCGCGTCGACGGGAATGGCGGAACCGGGCGGGACCTGCCCGTCCAGGATGATCCGGCGCAGTTCGTGCTGCGGGCCGCCCGGCGCGCGGGGACGGTCGGTCAGCAGCGAGATCAGGATCGATCGGCGGCGGGGACCTGGCATGATCGGAATCTAGTCGCGGCCCGTTACGGGGCCTTTACCACTTCGGTCGATTCCCTCGGCACCGCTCATGCCCCATCCCCTCACCTGTGGCCCGCATCACTCCCCTCACCCTCCCTCCTGTCTGCCCTCAGCGGAAGGGAAAGTCGTGGCCGGTGGGTCTGATTAGGCTGAAGGACACTCGGCCTGGGAGGTATGCGGTGGAGATGCGCCACGATCCGATGCGGTGGGGTCAGCCGCCGCCGTCGTCCGACCCCGGCCCGGGCCTCCCCGGCTGGCTCGAGGAGAAGCTGTTCGACCAGCGGATCGTCATGATCCGCGGCCAGCTCAGCTCGGAGGCCGCCTCGGGGATCGCCGCGGCCCTGATGACCCTCGACGCGCACGGCCCGGCGCCGGTCCAGCTGCACATGGCCAGCCCCGGCGGCGAACTGGGGGCGGCCCTCTCGGTCATCGACGTGATCGACTCGATGGCGGCGCCCGTGCACGCGGTGGTGACGTCGCAGGCGGCCGGGGCCGTGGTCGCCGTGCTGGCCGCCGCCGAGCGCCGCGCCGCCTACCGGCACGCCCGGTTCAAGCTCAACGAGCCCCGCTCGTCCGGCGTGACCGGCACCGCCGACGAGGTGGCCCGGGCCGCCGGCCAGCACCTGCGCGAACTCGAAGAGATCACCCTGCGGCTGGTCGAGGTGACCGGCCAGTCCCGCAGCCGCGTCGAGGACGACATGTCGGCCGGGCGCAACCTGACCGCTCAGGAAGCCCTGGAATACGGGCTGATCACCGAGATTCTCGGCAAGGCATGAAAAAAGGCCCCGGGAAAACCCCGGGGCCTTTTTCCAAGCCTGACTCAGACGTTGACCTTCACACCCATGGAACGGGCGGTGCCGGAGACGATCTGGATCGCGGCGTCGATGTCGTTCGCGTTGAGGTCGGGGAGCTTGCGCTCGGCGATCTCCTTGACCTGGGTCGCGCTCAGCGTGCCCACGGTCTGGGTCAGCGGGTTCGACGCGCCCGACTGGATGCCCAGAGCCTTGCGGATCAGGAAGCTGGTCGGCGGGGTCTTGTAGGCCAGCGTGTGGCTGCGGTCCTCGTAGACCGAGACGATGACCGGAATGATCTCGCCACGGTTCTTCGACGTCGCCTCGTCGTACTCCACCTTCACGGCACGCATGTTGGCCCCGGTCGGACCAAGCATCTTGCCGAGGTCGACCATCGCGGCGTTACCCGCCTCAAGCGCGAGGGTTACCTCATGAGTCTTTTTCTTGGGCGGCATTGCGTAGGGCTCCTTTGGGTGAGCTGCAAGCTCTAGTCGCAGCTCGCCAGCTTCTTATCAACACACGACAACCCCGAGACCTTACTACCGCGCCTGTGAACGGGTCAAAACGACCCGACGCGCGGGGGTCCCAGGTTCACGACCAGTGTATCTCGCGCCTCAGAACTGGTCGCACTCGCACCGGCTCATCAGCGAGCGGACCGCCGCCACGTACTGCGGGTTGGGCAGGGTCTTGCTCGCGGCCGCCGCCTCGATCCCGCCCTGGCCCGCGTTGTAGCCCGAGATCACCACGTTGAGCAGGCACCACGACGTGTGCGACTTGCACTTGCTGGTGTTCAGGTTGTAGTTCTCGCCGAAGTAGTTCTGCCCCGCCCACCGCGTGAACCAGGCGATGTAGTTGGCGCCGGCGAAGGCGTTCTGCTTGTAGTCGGAGGCGTCGTAGTCGAGCCCGAAGCGGTTGTTCACAAAATCCACCGTGTCGGGCATCAGCTGCATGACCCCGGCCCCGCCGTCACAGTTGTGGATGTTGGTCTGCCAGCCGCTCTCCTGCCAGGCGATCGCCTTGACCAGCGGATAGTTCAACTTCAAGGTCGGAGCTTCGGTACGCCAGTAGACCCGCGCCGAGGCGGCCTTGAGCGCCTTCTTGACCGTCTTCTTGGCGACCGGCTTCGTTTTGTCGTAGTGCGCGCACGCCGGCAGCTCACTCCAGAACGCGGGCTGGGTGGGTTCCACGCTCTTCGGCTCCTTTGTCGTCCTCGACGGTTTCGGCGCCGGCTTCTCGGTCGTCGGCTCCGGCGTGGGCGACTCGGTGACCGGCTCGAACTCCGGCTCGTCCGACACCGCCGTGGTCTCCGTCACCGGCGGGGCGGCCACCTCTTTGTCGTCCCCGCCGATCAGGCCGCACCCGGCCGTGATCATCAATGCGGCCAGCGCCGCGCCCAGTTTCAGTCCTCGTGTCATCAACCGGCCCTTCCTCCCCGTTCGCGGTTGCTGCCGGCGCAGGCTAGCTCCGTTCTCCCGCGCACCGCTGCACCCTTAAACCAGGACTGAAACGTCGATCGACCCCGACCCGCGACCGCAACTTTCTCCAGGGACAATGGAGGCATGCAGACCCGCACCGACCTACGCAACGTCGCCATCATCGCCCACGTCGACCATGGCAAAACCACCCTGGTCGACGCCATGCTGCGCCAGGGGAGCCAGTCCCACGCGCGGGGCGAGATGGCCGACCGCGTCATGGACTCCATGGACCTGGAGCGGGAAAAGGGCATCACCATTCTCGCCAAGAACACGGCGATCAGCTACCAGCCCGCCGAGGGTGACCCCGTCACCATCAACATCATCGACACCCCCGGCCACGCCGACTTCGGCGGTGAGGTCGAGCGCGGCCTCACCATGGTCGACGGCGTCGCCCTGCTCGTCGACGCCTCCGAGGGCCCGCTCCCGCAGACCCGCTTCGTGCTGCGCAAGGCGCTCGCGGCCAAGCTCCCGATCATTCTGATCATCAACAAGGTCGACCGGCCCGACGCGCGCATCAAAGAGGTCGTCGACGAGACGTACGAACTGTTCCTCGACCTCGACGCCGACGAGCACCAGATCGAGTTCCCGATCGTCTACGCCTGCGCCCGCGACGGCATCGCCTCGCTGACCCAGCCCAAGGACGGCACCGTCCCGGAAGACTCGACCGACCTCGAGGTGCTGTTCAGCACGATCCTCGAGACCATCCCCGCACCCACCTACACCGAGGGCGCGCCGCTGCAGGCGCACGTCGTCAACCTCGACGCCTCGAACTTCCTCGGCCGCCTCGCGCTGTGCCGGGTGCACGAGGGCACGATCCGCAAGGGCCAGACCGTCGCCTGGTGCAAGACCGACGGCACGATCAGCAACGTCCGCATCTCCGAGCTGCTGATCACCGAGGGTCTCGACCGCAAGCCCGCCGAGAGCGCGGGCCCGGGCGACATCATGGCCGTGGCCGGCATCGCCGAGATCATGATCGGTGAGACGCTGGCCGACGCCGAGAACCCGGTCCCGCTCCCGCTGATCACCGTCGACGAGCCGGCCATCTCGATGGTCCTCGGCACCAACACGTCGCCGCTGGTCGGCAAGGTCAAGGGGGCCAAGGTCACGGCCCGCATGGTCAAGGACCGCCTCGACCGCGAGCTGATCGGCAACGTCTCGCTGCGGGTCCTGCCGACCGAGCGGCCCGACGCGTGGGAGGTGCAGGGCCGCGGCGAGCTGGCGCTGGCCATCCTGGTCGAGCAGATGCGCCGCGAGAACTACGAGCTCACGGTGGGCAAGCCCCAGGTGGTCACCAAGACCATCGACGGCAAGACGTACGAGCCGGTCGAGCGCCTGACGATCGACGCCCCCGACGAATACATGGGCGCGATCACCACGCTGCTGTCCACCCGCAAGGGCCGGATGGAAGAGCTGATCAACCACGGCACCGGCTGGCTGCGCATGGAGTGGCTGGTCCCGGCGCGCGGCCTGATCGGCTTCCGCACCGAGTTCCTCACCGAGACCCGCGGCACCGGCATCATGCACCACCTGTTCGAGGACTACGAGCCGTGGTTCGGCGAGCTGCGCACCCGCAACAACGGCTCGCTGGTGGCCGACCGGGCCGGCGCCGTCACCCCGTTCGCGATGATCAACATCCAGGAGCGCGGTCAGCTGTTCGTCGAGCCGACCACCGAGGTGTACGAGGGCATGATCGTCGGCGAGAACTCGCGCGAGGACGACATGGACGTCAACATCACCAAGGAGAAGAAGCTCACCAACATGCGCGCGGCCAGCGCCGACAACACCGAGAAGGTGATCCCGCCGCGCAAGCTCTCCCTGGAGCAGGCCCTCGAGTTCTGCCGCGAGGACGAGTGCGTCGAGGTCACCCCGGCCGCGGTGCGCATCCGCAAGGTCATCCTCGACCAGCAGACGCGGGGCCGCCAGGCCGCCCGCCGCAAGCACCAGCAGTAGTTCTTTCCCGGCGGCCGCAGCTTCGCGCTGCGGCCGCCTTTTCACGCCCTCAGATCTTGGAGTCCGCCAGTTCCCGTCGGCGGTCACGGGAGCTCTTGATCAGGCTGGCGACCGTGGCGATGCCCAGCGTGCCGATGATGACCAGCAGGGACAGCCAGATCGGGATCTCCGGGGCCCAGTGCACGCCGTCGCCGCCGTTGATGAACGGGATGCTGTTGGTGTGCAGGGCCTCCAGGAACAGCTTCACGCCGATGAACGCCAGCACCGCGGCCAGGCCGTAGTTGAGGAAGACCAGGCGCTCGAGCAGGCCACCCAGCAGGAAGAACAGCTGGCGCAGGCCCATCAGGGCGAAGACGTTCGCGGTGAAGACCAGGTAGGGCTCCTTGGTGATGCCGAAGATCGCGGGGATCGAGTCGAGGGCGAACAGCAGGTCCGTCGTGCCGATCGCGATCATCACGATGAGCATGGGCGTGAACAGGCGCCGGCCGGTCTCGGAGAGCACCGTCATGCGGCCGCTGTCGAACGACGACGACACCGGCAGGGCGCGCTTGGCCCAGCGGATCAGGATGTTCTCCTTGAAGTCGTCCTCGTCGTTCTCACCCTCCTTGAGCAGGGTGATCGCCGTGTAGACGAGGAACGCGCCGAAGATGTAGAAGACCCAGGAGAACTGCGAGATCAGGGCGGCGCCGGCGGCGATGAACAGGCCGCGCATCACCAGGGCCAGCACGATGCCGATGAGCAGCACCTTCTGCTGGAACTGCCGGGGCACGGCGAACCGCGCCATGATGATCATGAAGATGAAGAGGTTGTCGACGCTCAGCGAGTATTCGGTGAGCCAGCCGGTGTAGAACTCGGCGGCCGGTTGCGCTCCGGCGAAGAACCAGAGACCACCACCGAAGGCCAGCGCCAGCGCGACGTAGAAGGCCACCCAGCCGCCCGACTCTTTCATCGAGGGCTCGTGCGGTCGCCGGCCGATGATCAGAAGATCAATGGCGAGCACGACGACGACGGCAACCAGGGTGACGATCCACACCCAGGCGGAAATGTTCAACTAGAGCCTCCGGCAGACACGGTCCGGCGCTGCGCCCGCACCGGGGGTCTTCGGCGGGAACAGCGTCGTGCGACTGTCGGAGGTCTCTTCCGCCGCTCCTGCGAGCGACCGCCGGCCCCGGGTCTGCCCTCAGGGGGTGGGCACACCGTGTTGACGAGACCGACACGAGGGAATACTCCCCTCCTACGGCAGCCATTGTGTCTCATCGAACGGCACAACGGCAGAGCACCCCGGGAAAGCGTGTCGAGCCTCTCCCCGGCTGCCGACCTCAACGCTACCCCGCGCCCCGCCGGCCAATCCCATTCACGACCTTCACTCCTCTTTCCTTCGTACGCCGTTCCCGACGATCTGCCGCCGTCACGTCCGCGAAGTGCGCCTCCACTCCACGTCCGGCGCGCCTCCCCTCTACATCTGGTGTGCCTCCCCTCTATCTTCCTCGGCTTCCTAGGAGGCTAGTTCGGTCGGGTCTGTGGCAGGCTCCGCGCATGGTTCTCGAAGTCGCTTTGATCGACATCACGCCCGGCTCGGAAGATGCCTTTGCCGCCGCCTATCAGTCCGCCCACCCGATCCTGGCGACCACGCCGGGCTGCCGGTCGGTGCGGATGACCCGCGGTGTCGAGTCGCCGTCGCGGTTCGTGCTGCTGGTCGAGTGGGACGACGTCGAGGCGCACGAGAAGAACTTCCGGGGCACCGAGCGGTTCACCCGGTGGCGCGCGGCGATCGGCCCCTACTTCGCCCAGCCGCCGCTCGTCGAGCACTACACCGACGTCCCGCCTGAGGTCTGAGAGAGGCCATTTCCCGTACGGAATGACGGGGCCGCCCCGCGCGGAAGGACGACTCAGCCCCCCGTACGGAATGACGGGGCCGCCCTTGTGCGGAAGGACGGCTCTGCCTCCGTACGGAATGACGGGTCTGGTCGGTGGGTTGAAAGAAGGGCGCTCGCGGCGGCCGGTCTGCGCAGCGCGCGACCACCTGTGGGTGCGCTCGCCGGAGACCGGGGCGCATCAAACCACGGGCCGGCCGAGGGGATCGTTGAGTGACCCCGCCCGGTGCCGGGCGGCCGCCGCGAGCGGCCTACCCGAACAGGTTAGGCGTGCCCCGCAACCGCTGCCAACGGGCCGAATGTGCACCCACCGCACGCGGGCCGGACAGCGGCGGCCAGAACTTGTCAGACCCTAGACGTACGGTGGTTTCCATGGCGCTCGACATCCCACGCCTCGACGGCAACTTCGAGGTCATCAGCGAATTTCAGCCGGCCGGCGACCAGCCCACGGCCATCGCCGAGCTCGACCGGCGGGTGCGGGCCGGTGATCGTCACTCGGTGCTGCTCGGCGCCACCGGCACCGGCAAGAGCGCGACGACCGCGTGGCTGATCGAGAAGCTGCAGCGGCCCGCGCTCGTGCTGGCCCCCAACAAGACGCTGTGCGCCCAGCTCGCCAAGGAGTTCCGCGAGCTGCTGCCCAACAACGCCGTCGAATACTTCGTCAGCTACTACGACTACTACCAGCCCGAGGCTTACATCGCCCAGACCGACACCTACATCGAGAAGGACTCGTCGGTCAACGAGGAGGTCGAGCGGCTGCGTCACTCGGCCACGATGTCGCTGCTCACCCGGCGCGACACGATCGTGGTGGCCACGGTGAGCGCGATCTACGGCCTGGGCACCCCGCAGGAATACCTGGATCGTTCGGTCGCGGTCAAGGTGGGCGACGTGGTCGACCGCGACCAGGTGCTGCGCCGCCTGGTCGACATTCAATACTCGCGCAACGACATGGCCTTCCAGCGGGGCACGTTCCGGGTGCGTGGCGACACCCTCGAGATCATCCCGGCCTACGAGGAACTCGCGGTCCGCATCGAACTGTTCGGCGACGAGATCGAGAAGCTGTATTACCTGCACCCGCTCACCGGCGAGATCGTCCGCGAGGTCGACCAGCTGGTCATCTTCCCGGCGTCACACTATGTGGCCGGTCCCGAGCGGATGGAGCGGGCGATCCGCCAGATCGAGGCCGAGCTCGAGGAGCGGCTGGCCGAGTTCGAGCGGCAGGGCAAGCTGCTCGAGGCCCAGCGGCTGCGCATGCGCACGCAGTACGACGTCGAGATGATGCGGCAGGTCGGCTTCTGCAACGGCATCGAGAACTATTCGATGCACATGGACGGCCGCTCGCCCGGCGAGCCGTCGTTCACCCTGCTCGACTATTTCCCCGACGACTACATCACGGTCATCGACGAGTCCCACGTGACGATCCCGCAGATCGGCGGCATGTACGAGGGTGACGCGTCCCGCAAGCGCATCCTCATCGAGCACGGGTTCCGGCTGCCCAGCGCGGCCGACAACCGGCCGCTGAGGTTCGACGAGTTCCTCGAGCGGGTCGGCCAGATGGTGTTCCTGTCGGCGACCCCGGGGCCGTGGGAGATGCAGCAGGCCCAGGGCGAGTTCGTCGAGCAGGTGATCCGCCCGACCGGCCTGGTCGACCCCGAGGTGGTCGTGAAGCCGACCAAGGGCCAGATCGACGACCTCATGCACGAGATCAAGCTGCGCACCGAACGCGACGAGCGGGTCCTGGTCACGACGCTGACCAAGAAGATGGCCGAAGACCTCACCGACTACCTGCTCGAGAACGGCATCCGGGTGCGCTACCTGCACTCCGAGGTCGACACGCTGCGCCGCGTCGAGCTGCTGAAAGAGCTGCGCAAGGGCGACTACGACGTTCTGGTCGGCATCAACCTGCTGCGCGAGGGTCTCGACCTGCCCGAGGTGTCGCTGGTCGCGATCCTCGACGCCGACAAGGAGGGCTTCCTGCGGTCGGGGCGGTCGCTGATCCAGACGATCGGCCGGGCCGCCCGTAACGTGTCGGGCCAGGTCCATATGTACGCCGACAAGATGACGCCGTCGATGCGCGACGCGATCGAGGAGACCGACCGGCGCCGGGCCAAGCAGATCGCGCACAACGAGGCCAACGGCATCACGCCGCAGGCCCTGCGCAAGCGGATCCACGACATCCTCGACGACATCTACCGCGAGGCCGAAGACACCGACGCCGCGGTCAACCCGATGGTCGGCGGCGGTGGGCGGCAGATCTCGCGCGGCAAGGCGCCGGTGCCCGAGACCAGGTCGAAGGGGCGCGCCGCGTCCGGGGCCACGGCCGCCAAGGGGATGGCCCGCACCGAGCTGGCGCAGCTCATCCAAGACCTCAACGAGCAGATGCTGGGGGCGGCGCGGGAGCTCCAGTTCGAGCTGGCGGCCCGCATCCGTGACGAGATGTCGGAACTCAAGAAGGAGCTGCGCGGGATGGACGCGGCGGGGGTGAAATAGTTCGGCCCGTTCCCCCGCCCTGGCTAGTGTGGCCGGATGACTTCGACCGGCGAGACCTTGTGGACCGAGCTGAGTGGGACCGGCTCTGAGATCGGCTCAGGTGTCGGCTCTGGGGCCGGCTCAGGCTCTGGGGCCAGCTCGGGCTCTGGCCTGCCGGCGGAGCTTCTTGCCCTGGCCGAGCGGTGTTTCGAGGCCGACGGTGGCATGCCGCTCGCGACCGACCCGGGGTTTCTCGGGCGGCGATGGACGGGGGCGGGGGTTGTGGCTTTCGGCGTACGGGGTGAGGACGGCTCGCTGCTTGCGGCGGGCGCCGTCCGCGGGGCGACCTCGGTCGGCGGGGCCGCTGCTGGGTCGGGCTCGGGCGGGTCGGGCTCCGGCGGGGCATTGGCCGGGGTGGGCTCCGCGGCGGTCTTCACGGGGCTCGTTGATCCGTCGGCTCGGGGGCGGGGGCTGGGCGCGGCGTTGCTCGACCGTGGGCTGGCGCTTGCGGGCGAGGGCGATGTCACCGTCGAGACCGAGACCCTGACCGACGACGCGGTGGAGCTCTTCGAGTCGCGCGGGTTGCGGCAGTCGTTCGCCGAAGACGTCATGCGCATCGACGACCTCGACCTTCCGGCGCCGGTCTGGCCGGACGGGGTGACGCTCTCGACCTGGGACGAGCCGGTGTCACGGCGGTTCCACACGACCTATCACGCGTCGTTCCGCGACCGGCCCGGCTTCCCGGCCGACCCGGCCGACGTGTGGATCGCCGAGAACGAGGAGGACGACGACTTCCTGCCGTCGTGCTCGCTGCTGGTGACCCTGCCCGATCTGGGCGACGCCGGTTTTGTGGTCGCGGCCCAGGGCTGGATCGTCCAGGCCGGTGTTGTGCCGTTCGCCCGGCGCCGGGGCCTTGCGGCCGCCCTGATCACCGAGTCGCTGACCCGCATGCGAGCCGACGGCGCCGACCACTGCTGGCTGACCGTCAACGTGAACAACCCGGGCGCGGCCGCACTCTACCGCCGGCTGGGCTTCGCGCAGCGCGGACGGCGGGCCCGGTACCAGCGCTAGCCCCGGAGCAGGCATCAACCCGAGCCTGGGGGGTATGCGCCGGCTCATGGCGGAGGGGCAGACGATGGTCCGGTGGGTGGATGCTGTTCTCGAGCGTCCGGCCGACCGGTTTGATGCCGCGGTCGCGTTCTGGTCCGAGGTCACCGGATCGGAACCGGTGCCGGTGCCGGATTCCGGCACGGTCACCGCGCGGCACGACGGCGACCGTCGCTCCGGGGAACCTGGCACGGCCGGCTCGGTCCGGCTACGGACCGCGGACGGGGACGACTGGCTCGAGATCCGGGGTGTGCGGCACGGGAGCGGCGGCCACCTTCCCCGATTGTGGGTCGACGGTCCGGCCGCCTTCCCCGGCGCCAACGTCTCCCCGGCCGGGTTGCCCTTCCACGTCGCCGCCTGGCCTGGGCAGCACGTGCGGCCCGGACCGTCGACCGGGCCCGACGGTGTGAGCCTGCGTCCGCACCAGCTCTGCTTCGACCTGGCGCCGTCGGTCTACGACGACGAGGTGCGGTTCTGGTCGGAGCTGACGGGCTGGTCGCTGGACGAGGGCGTGCAGGCCGACGAGTTCCTCCGCCTCCAGCCGGCGCCGCCTGTTCCCGTACGGTTCCTGCTGCAGCGCCTGGGTGAGGAACGCCCCGCCTCGGCGCACCTGGACGTGTCCTGCTCCGACATCCGGGCCGCGCGAGCCTGGCACGAGTCCCTGGGGGCGACGTTCCTGGGCGAGTGGCCCAACTGGTCGACGTTCCGCGACCCGGCCGGCGGCCTCTACTGCCTTACCAAAGGCGACCCCGCCACCGACTGAACCGCGCGGCTCAGGGACAAGACGGCGAGCTCGACACGCGCGGCTCAGGGGCACGACGGCCGGCCCGACACGCGCGGCTCAGGGGTGAGGCTGCCAGCCGGTGGCCGCGGCCCACTCGTCGGCGGCCAAGGCCTCCTCGTCGAACCACGGTTCCTTGGCGTCGGCGTACGTGTAGCGGTCGTGGTGTTCCGTCGCCCAGCGCGCCTTGGCCTCGGCGTAACCGTCGCGCGCCTCGGGGACCGCGCGCAGGTGGTCGCGCATCAGCAGCGCGAAACGCCAGCCGGGTGAGCCGGTCACGCGGACGTGCAGATTGACCGTACGGCCGGGGTCGGCGCCGCCGTGCAGGCGCTTGGGCCACGTCTGGCCGGGCAGGCCGCGCGCGTTGTCGTACCACTCCCCCTGACGCCGCGGGAAGCCGGCCGCGCCCAGCCGATCGGCCAGCGCGTCGGCCTCGTCGAGCGTCCGCACACCGAGCATCAGGTCGACGATGTCTTTGGCGGGCAACCCGGGAACGGCGGTCGAGCCGATGTGCGACACCGTCTGCCCGTCGGGCAGCGCATGCCGGATCCGGGCGATCAGACGGCCGGCCTGCTCGGGCCACGACGGGTCGGAGCCGGCGATGTGCAGCCGGCGGTCGGGGCGGGCCGAGACACGGGTGCGGAGATTTTCCTCGTACGGCCGGAGCCTTCGCTTGAACAGCCGGTCAACGCGCGCGTGCAGGTCGTCGAGGGTGTCGTCGTTGGTCAGCACCACGTCGGCCGCGCGGCGGCGGTCGGCGTCGGCGGCCTGCGCGGCGATGCGGGCCTCGGCCTGTTCGGTAGTCATGCCCCGGTTCTCGACGAGCCGCCGCAGGCGCTGCTCCCGGTCGGCCTCGACGACGATCACCAGGTGGTACGAGGGGGCGAGGCCCGTCTCCACGAGCAGCGGCACGTCGTTGACGACGATCGCGTCGGCGGGCGCGCCGTGGGTCAGTTCGGCGGTCCGGGCCCGTACGCGGGGATGAATGATCTTCTCGAGGGTGCGGCGGGCCGACTCGTCGCCGAAGACCTTGGCCGCGAGCGCCGGACGGTCGAGGTCACCGTCGGCCGTGAGCACGCCCGACCCGAACGCCGCCACGATCTCGCCCAGCCCGTCGGTGCCCCGGGCCACCACCTCGCGGGACAGCACATCGGCATCGGCGATCACCGCACCGCTCTGCGCGAGCCGCCGCGCCACGGCGCTCTTACCCGCCCCGATCCCGCCCGTGAGCCCCACCTTCAACACCCGCTCAGTATTCCGCGCCGCCCGGCAAACGGAACAGCCCGCCCGCCCCGAAGCCAAAACGAACACAGCCGGGGGCCCGAGCCGGCGTGGGTCCCCAGGCCCGCGTGTGCCGCAACCGCAAGCAGGCGGCGGGAACGGCGAAGGCCGCCCCGACCGGAGTCGGAGCGGCCTTCGCCGTTTGGAGCTTTCGGGTCAGCCCGCGGGACGGGTCAGCCCTTGCCGCCGGCGAGCTTCTCGCGCAGAGCGGCGAGCGCCTCGTCGGTGGCCAGGGTGCCGGACGGCTCCTCGGACGCGCGCGCCGGGGCCGGCGAGCTCGACGAGGTGCTGGACGACGTCGAGGTGGTCGCGCCGCCGGCCGGAGCCGGGTTGAGCGCGGCCTCGGCGTCGGCGTCGCGGGACGCCTGCACCTGCTTGGTGTGGGCCTCCCAACGCTCGCGAGCGTCGGCGTACTGCTTCTCCCAGGCCTCGCGCTGCTTGTCGAAGCCTTCGAGCCACTCGCCCGTCTCGGGGTCGAAGCCCTCGGGGTAGATGTAGTTGCCCTCGGCGTCGTACGTCGCGGCCATGCCGTAGAGGGTCGGGTCGAAGTGCTCCTCGCCCTCGACGAAGCCCTCGTTGGCCTGCTTGAGCGACAGCGAGATCCGGCGACGCTCGAGGTCGATGTCGATGACCTTGACCAGAACGTCGGAGCCCACCTGGACGACCTGCTCGGGCAGCTCGACGTGCCGCTCGGCCAGCTCGGAGATGTGCACCAGACCCTCGATGCCATCGTCCACGCGGACGAAGGCGCCGAACGGAACCAGCTTGGTGACCTTGCCCGGCACGATCTGGTTGATCGCGTGGGTGCGGGCGAACTGGCGCCACGGGTCTTCCTGGGTCGCCTTCAGCGACAGCGAGACGCGCTCGCGGTCCAGGTCGACGTCGAGAACCTCGACCTCGACCTCCTGGCCGACCTCGACAACCTCGGACGGGTGGTCGATGTGCTTCCAGGAGAGCTCCGAGACGTGCACCAGACCGTCGACGCCGCCGAGGTCGACGAACGCGCCGAAGTTGACGATCGAGGACACGACGCCCTTGCGGACCTGGCCCTTCTGGAGCTTGTTGAGGAACTCGGTGCGAACCTCGGACTGCGTCTGCTCGAGCCAGGCACGGCGGGACAGGACCACGTTGTTGCGGTTCTTGTCCAGCTCGATGATCTTGGCCTCGAGCTCACGGCCCACGTAGGGCTGGAGGTCGCGGACACGACGCATCTCGACCAGGGAGGCCGGCAGGAAGCCGCGGAGGCCGATGTCGAGGATGAGACCACCCTTGACGACCTCGATGACGGAGCCGCGAACGACGCCGTCGTCCTCCTTGATCTTCTCGATGGTGCCCCAGGCACGCTCGTACTGAGCGCGCTTCTTCGAGAGGATCAGACGGCCTTCCTTGTCCTCCTTGGTGAGGACGAGGGCTTCGATGTGGTCACCGACCGACACCACTTCCGCGGGGTCCACGTCATGCTTGATCGACAACTCGCGCGAGGGGATGACACCCTCGGTCTTGTAGCCGATGTCGAGCAGGACCTCGTCCCGATCGACCTTGACGACGGTGCCTTCGACAATGTCGCCGTCGTTGAAGTACTTGATGGTCTCGTCGATGGCGGCGAGGAATGCTTCCTCGGATCCGAGATCGTCGACGGTGACCTTGTTGGCGCTCGAGGTGGCCTCGATGCTGCTCGTCATGTGGACTGTTGCTCCGAACGGATGGATTCGTGGTGTCTCTCGCGCTCCGCGGAACTGCCGGCGGGCACGGCACGAACGAGATGAAAAAGGACCGGGATCCCCTGCTTCGATCATGTCGAGACCGACGACCACGGAACCTGCTCCCTGCCGAGGCACACGATCCGCGAGCGCATCGACTAGCTTACCGTGCGCATTACCACAGGTTGCAAGCCCTCCTGACGACCCAGGCACAATGTTCGGCCGAAACCCCGCAGCATGCCCGTAATGTGCCGAATCGGGACGCGACTCTGCCCTGACGTACCTTGTCCGGGTGACCGAGATCAACCCAGCGGCGCCCGGCACGTCACCCCGGCGAGCGATCACCGACGACGAGAGCCGGGTCGCCAGCCGGGGCTGGTGGGACTCCGACGCCGACGACTACCAGGCCGAACACGGCGCCTTCCTGGGCGATCTCGACTTCGTCTGGTGCCCCGAGGGGCTGCGGGAGGCCGATGCCCGGCTGCTCGGCGACGTGCGCGGCAAGCGGGTGCTGGAGCTCGGCGCGGGCGCGGCGGCCGGCGCCCGGTGGCTCGACGGGCAGGGGGCCGAGGTGACGGCCCTCGATCTCTCGGCCGGAATGCTGCGGCACGCCCGCGAGGCCGGGGCCCGTACGGGCGTACGGGTGCCTCTGGTGCAAGCCGACGCTCTGGCTCTGCCGTTCGCGGACAGCGTATTCGACATCGTCTGCACCGCCTTCGGGGCGATCCCGTTCGTGGCCGACTCGGGCGCCGCCATGCGGGAGGTCGCACGTGTCCTGCGTACGGGAGGGACCTGGGTCTTCTCGATCACCCACCCGATGCGCTGGATCTTCTGGGACGAGCCGGACGAGACCGGCCTGGTCGCGCGCAACTCCTACTTCGATCGCACGCCCTACGTGGAGAGAGACGACACAGGCGTTCCCACGTACGTGGAACAGCACCGCACCCTGGGCGACCGGGTGCGCGAGCTGGTGGCCGCCGGGTTCGTGCTCCGCGACCTGATCGAGCCGGATTGGCCGGCCGGGCACGAGGAGACCTGGGGTCAGTGGAGCCCGCTGCGGGGGCGACTGTTCCCCGGCACCGCGATCTTCGTCTCCGACCTGCGCTGACCTCGGCCCGGTTTCGTTTCCGACGCGGGCCGCCGGGTATCCGCTTCTCATGGCTGATGCGAAGAAAAGCCTCAAAAAGGGCGACGACGTGACCTGGAAGAGCCACGGCGAGACCGTGCACGGCGAGGTCGAGCAGAAGATCACCCGCCGCACCGAGACCGCCGGCCGCACGGTCGACGCCTCCCCGGACGACCCGCAGTACAAGGTCAAGAGCGACAAGACCGGGCGCGAGGCCGTCCACAAGCCGGGGGCCTTGAAGAAGAATGGCTGATCAGGACACGTACGCGGAATTCCAGGACGCGGTGAACATGACCGCTAGCGAGATCGAGAAATGGCTGAAGACCGACGAGGCCAAGGAGGTCGGCCAGAAGTCGAAGCCGAACGGCGAATCGGTCGGCCATGACTCCGGCCGCAAGATCGTCAAGATCCTGGGCACGAAGAAGGCCGACCTGACCGACGCCGACGAGAAGCACATGCGCAAGGTGGTCGGCTACGTGCACCGGCACCTGGCGCAGCGCCCCAAGGGAGACGTCGAGGAGACCGCGTGGCGTTATTCGCTGATGAACTGGGGGCACGACCCGCTGAAGAAGTGACGCCCCTCAGACGGGGATGCCGGTCTCCAGCAGCGTGCCCATGACGGCCAGCGCCGCCGGGATCATGCGGTAGTAGACCCAGGTGCCGCGGCGGTCGCTGTCGACCAGGCCGGCCTCGCGCAGCACCTTGAGGTGGTGCGAGATGGTCGGGCCGGTGAGATGGAACTCGCCGGTCAGGTCACAGACACACACCTCGCCGCCGCGGGCCGAGGCGATCATCGACAGCAGCCGCAGGCGCACCGGGTCGCCCAGGGCCTTGAACATCGGCGCGAACGCATCAGCCCGCGCCGCGTCGAGCGGCTCACGGGTGAGCGACCCACTCTCTCCGGCGGAATTACCCATCGTCTGGCTCCCCATGGCCCACACCTTTGCAAAGCCCCGCAACCACGGCCCGGTCCAGAGCCGATTACCGTACGCAGCCCCGCGGCCGCGACAGCACGACCGCGGTGAGCGTACGCCTCCGGCCCAGCCCACGGTGACGCGGAATGATGCCGTGTCGTCACTCTGATCGATGCCCCTCAGCATCTCCCATGACATCGGTCACGAATTTATAGAGAACTGTCGAATCAGAGCTGTCCCGTTAGGATGCCGCCATGGGGGCGCGGCAGGGAATCCGGGAACTCGTCCAGGTGACCGGCATGTGGCTGGGCTTCGGCGAACCGGACACCGAGGCAGACCCGGCACCCCGCACCGGGCCCGCTTTCCTCCTGGTGCAAACCATGGCCGCGATCGCCCTGGCCGCCCTGGGCGGGGCATCTACGCCGCACTGAGGGACGGCCCGGTGTCCACCACCTGGCCGATCCCCTACCTGCTGCTGGTCATCCCGCTCGCGATCGCCGTCGCCCGCGTTCCGGCCGCCGCTCCGATCCCGTTGGCCGCGGCGGTCTGGATACGGCTAGTGGTCGGCGCCGTTCCAGTCCTGGCCGTGGCCCACCGAGACCTCCAGCGGCACCGACAGCGGGTAAGCCTCGCCCATCTCGCGGCGCACCAAGGCCTCGAGGGGCTCGCGCTCGCCGGGGGCCACGTCGAAGACCAACTCGTCGTGGACCTGCAGCAGCATGCGGGACTTGAGGCCGGCTTCCTTCAGAGCCTTGTCGACCCGCAGCATCGCGATCTTGATGATGTCGGCCGCTGAGCCCTGGATGGGGGCGTTGAGGGCCATGCGTTCGGCCATCTCGCGGCGCTGGCGGTTGTCGCTGGAGAGGTCGGGCAGGTAGCGCCGGCGGCCCAGGATCGTGGCGGTGTAGCCGTCCTGCACGGCCCGCCGCACGACGGCCTGCAGGTAGTCGCGGACGCCCCCGAAGCGCTCGAAGTATTCGTCCATCAGCCCCCGGGCCTCTTCGGTCGGGATGTTCAGCTGGTTGGACAGGCCGAACGCGCTCAGGCCGTACGCCAGGCCGTAGTTCATCGCCTTGATCTTGCGGCGCTGGTCGGGGACGACCTCTTCGACCGGCACGTGGAAGACCGACGAGGCGGTGGCCGCGTGGAAGTCGAACGCCGAGTTGAACGCCGCGATCAGCGCCTCGTCGCCGGACAGGTGCGCCATGATGCGCATCTCGATCTGGCTGTAGTCGGCGGTCATCAGCTGCTCGAAGCCCTCGCCGACGACGAACGCACGCCGGATCCGGCGGCCCTCCTCCGTGCGGATGGGGATGTTCTGCAGGTTGGGATCGGTCGACGAGAGCCGGCCGGTGGCGGCGACGGTCTGGTTGAACGTGGTGTGGATGCGCCCGTCGTCGGAGACCGACTTGAGCAGGCCGTCGACCGTGGACTTGAGCTTGGCCACGTCGCGGTGGCGCAGCAGGTGTTCCAGAACCGGGTCGCCGGTCTGGGCGAACAGGCTCTGCAGCGCGTCGGCGTCGGTCGTGTAGCCCGACTTGATCTTCTTGGTCTTGGGCAGGCCCCGCTCGTCGAACAGGATCTGCTGGAGCTGCTTGGGCGAGCCGAGGTTGAACTCGCGGCCGACCACCTCGTGGGCCGCCTGCTGGGCCGACTTCACCTCGGCGGCGAAGTGGGCCTCGAGCTCGGAGAGGTATCCGGTGTCGGCGGCGATGCCCAGGTGTTCCATCTCGCCCAGCACCTCGGAGAGCGGCTGCTCGACCTCCATCAGCAGCTTCTGCGACTCGCCGCCGTCGCGTGACAGCTCCTCGGTGAGCACGTCGGCCAGGTCGAGCGTGGCCCGGGCGCGCAGCATCACGTTCTGCTCGGCGGCGCCGTCGGTCTCGCCGCCCAGGCCGGAGAGCAGGTCGAGCTGGCCGGTCTCGGGCTCCTCGACGCGTAGCTCGCGCTTGAGGTAGCGCAGGGCGAGGTCGGTCAGGTCGTAGGCCCGCTGGTCGGGCTTGGCCAGATAGGCCGCCAGGGCGGTGTCGACACGGACGCCGGCCAGAGCCCAGCCGTGGGCCCGCATCGCCAGCGTGGCCGGCTTCGCGTCGTGCAGCACCTTGGGCCGCCCGGCGTCGGCCAGCCACCCGGCCACCGCCCGCTCGTCGGCCTCGTCGAGGGCCGTGGGGTCGAACCAGGCGGCCGGACCGTCGCCGGTGGCCACCGCGACACCGGTGAGCGCGCCCGTGCCACGGCCGAAGCTGCCGGTGACGGCGACGCCGACCGGGGCCGCGGCGGCGTGCTCGGTCAGCCACCCCGCGACCTGACCGGCGCCGAGCACCTGACCTTCGAGGTCGAAGCCGGACTCGGCCTCGGGCTCGACGGCGTCTAGGTACGAATAGAGCCGCTCGCGCAGCACCCGGAACTCGAGCGCGTCGAACACCTGGTGGACGGCTTCGCGATCCCAGCCGTGCCAGCGCACGTCCTCGGGGCGTACGGGAAGCTCGAGGTCTTTGCGCAGGGCGTTGAGCTCGTAGTTGAGCATCACCGACGACAGGTTGGCCCGCAGGTTGTCGCCGGCCTTGCCCTTGACCTTGTCGGCGTTGGCGACGACGCCCTCGATGCCGCCGTATTCGGTGATCCACTTGGCCGCCGTCTTGGGGCCGACGCCGGGCACGCCGATCAGGTTGTCGCTGGTCTCGCCGACCAGGGCGGCCTTGTCACGGTAGAGATGGGGCGGGACGAGCTGCTTCTCCTCGACCAGCGCCGGGGTCATCCGCCAGACCTCGGAGACGCCGCGGCTCGGGTAGAGGACGGTGGTGTGCTCGTCGACCAGCTGCAGGGCGTCGCGGTCGCCGGAGGAGATCAGCACCTCCATGCCGGCCTCGCGGCCCTGGGTGGCCAGGGTGGCGATGACGTCGTCGGCCTCGAAGCCGGGCTTCTCGACATAGGTGATGCGGAGCGCGTCGAGGATCTCCTTGACCAGGCTGACCTGGCCCTGGAACTCGGGCGGCGTCGCCGAGCGGCCGGCCTTGTACTCCGGGTATTTCTCGGTGCGGAAGGAGACGCGGGAGACGTCGAACGCGACCACGATGTGCGTGGGCTTCTCGTCGCGCAGCATGTTGATCAACATCGAGGTGAAGCCGAAGACGGCATTCGTGTGCTGACCGGTCTGCGTGCTGAAGTTGTCCTTGGGCAGCGCGTGGAACGCGCGGTAGGCCAAGGAGTGGCCGTCGAGCAGCAGCAATCGGGGAGTCTGGGCGTCGTCGCTCACGTCGGTGAACTCTAGTCGGGGGGTCCGACACAAAGCCGGACCGCCCCGCCTGGTTAGAGCACCTTGCTGAGGAATGCCCTGGTTCGCTCATGCTGCGGGTTCGTGATGACGTCGCGCGGCGGCCCCTGTTCGACCACGACGCCGCCGTCCATGAAGATCAGGTTGTCGCCCACCTCGCGGGCGAAGCCGATCTCGTGGGTCACCACGACCATGGTCATGCCGTCGGCGGCCAGGTCCTTCATCGTGTCGAGGACCTCGCCCACCAGCTCGGGGTCGAGCGCGCTGGTCGGCTCGTCGAACAGCATCAGCTTGGGCCGCATGGCCAGGGCCCGGGCGATGGCGACCCGCTGCTGCTGGCCGCCGGAGAGCTGCCCCGGGTAGTTGCCGACCTTGCTGCCCAGACCCACCCGTTCGAGCAGGCCGACGGCCCGGTCACGGACCTCGGCCTTGCTCTCCCGCTTGACCCGGCAGGGCGCCTCCATGACGTTGTCGAGCACCGTCATGTGCGGGAACAGGTTGAACCGCTGGAAGACCATGCCGATCGAGCGGCGTTGCTTGGCGACGTCCTTCTCGCCCATCTCGTGCAGCTTGCCGCCACGTTCGCGGTAGCCGACCAGCTCGCCGTCGACGAAGATCCGACCAGCGTTGATCTTCTCGAGGTGGTTGATGCAGCGCAGGAACGTCGACTTGCCGGAGCCCGACGGGCCGAGCACGCAGCACACCTCACCCGGCTTGACCACGAGGTCGATGCCCTTGAGCACCTCGAGGGAGCCGAACGACTTGTGCACGTTGTCGGCGCGCACCATTTCGCCGGTCATGGCACCTCCCCGGTGATCCGTCCGCCCTGCTCGACCTGGATGTCGCGCAGCCGCTGTTTCGCCTTGGCCGTGGCGCCGTAGCCCTTGCTGAAGTGCCGCTCCACGAAGTACTGGGCGATCATCAGCACGGTGCACAGGATCAGGTACCAGATCAGGGCCGCGACGATCACCGGCAGCACGACGAAGGTACGCGCGGAGACCTGGGTGAGCTGGAACCACAGCTCGAAGGTGACCGGCACGTAGGCCACCAGCGAGGTGTCCTTGACCATCGCGATGATCTCGTTGCCGGTGGGCGGCACGATCACCCGCATGGCCTGGGGCAGGACGATGCGGCGCAGCACCTGCCCGCGGGACATGCCGAGCGCGACCGCGGCCTCGGCCTGGCCGGTGTCGATCGACTGGATGCCGGCCCGCACGATCTCGGCCATGTAGGCGGCCTCGGAGAGCGCCAGCGCCAGCATGCCGGCGACGAAGCCGGCGATCAGGTCGCTGGCCTTGATGCTGTAGAACTGCCCGTCGAAGTTGTCGAGGCCGAACAGCTTGCCGATCTGGGTGCCGAACGGCAGGCCGAAGCCGATGCGCTCCCACAGGATGTTCAGGTTGCCGAAGAGCAGCGCGAGCACGAGCCGGGGGACGGCCCGGAAGAACCAGGTGTAGAGGAACGCGACCGACGACAGGATCTTGTTCGGCGACAACCGCATGATCGCGATGACGATGCCGAGCGCGATGCCGATCGCCATCGACGAGATGGTCAGCATGATCGTTCCGCGCAGGCCCTCGAGGACCGGCTCGGTGAACATCACACCGCGCTTGCCTTCCTGGTACTCCAGGAAGATGAACGACCAGCGGAACCGGTCGTTGGTGAGAAGCAGGTGCAGGAACATCGCGGCCAGCACCGCGATGACGGCCAGGGCTATCCACCGGCCGGGGTGCCGCACGGGCACGGCCTTGATCGCTTCAGGCCGTGCCCGTTCGGTTGTCGTGTCGTCGCTCATGCGAGGGTCAGACCGACGGGTTCACTTCGGGCGTGGTGATCGCGCCGGCGGTGACGCCCCACTTGTCGAGGATCTGCTTGTAGGTGCCGTCGGCGATCAGGGCCTGCACCGCCTCGCCGAGGACGTTCGCGAACTCGGTCTGGTCCTTGGCGACCGCATAGCCGTACGGGGCCGAGTCGTAGATGTCGCCGACCAGCGCGAGCGAGCCGCTGGTCTGCTTCACCGCGTACGCCACCACGGGCGAGTCGGCCAGCATGGCCTCGTCCTTGCCGGTGTTGACGGCGTTGGTCGCGTCCGACTGCTTCTGGTACTGGTCGATCGTGATCTTGGCCTTGCCGGCGTCGGTGCACTTCTTGGAGCGCGCGTTCAGGTCGTCCACCTGCACGGTCGCGGTCTGCACGGCGATCTTCTTGCCGCAGACGTCGTCCGGGTTGATCGTCGCGCCGGTCTTGGCGGCCCACTGGGTGCCCGCCGAGAAGTAGGAGACCATGTTGACCTCCTTCATCCGGTCCGCGTTGATCGTGAAGGAGGAGACCCCGACCGCATACTTCTTGCTGGTCACGCCCGGGATGATGCTGTCGAACGTGGCCGACGTCCACTCGGTGGTCAGGTTGAGCTTCTGCGCCACCGCGTTGAACAGGTCGACGTCGAAGCCGACGACGGTCTTGCCGTCGGTGTCGAGGAACTCACTCGGCGCGTACGACGAGTCGGTGCCGATCGTCAGCTTGCCCGCGGCCTTGATGTCGGCCGGGACCTTGTCGGCGAGGGCGGTGTCGGCGGACGCGCTGGGCGCGGGGCCGGAACCCGTGCCCGGGTCCTCCGACTCCGAGCCGCAGGCGGTCAACGACAACGTCAGCGCCGCCGCGGCGGCCAGGCCGAGGATCGCCCGGCGGCCGGGGGTGGTGCGGAACATGATGACTCCCTCAGGAAGAAAATTCCGGTTTACGCGACGCCCAGGTAGGCGTCCTTGACCGCGGGATCGTTCAGGAGGTCGGCGCCGGTGCCTTCCTTGACGATCCGCCCGGTCTCCAGAACGTACGCGCGGTGCGCCCGGGACAGGGCCTGTTGAGCGTTCTGTTCCACCAGCAGCACGGTCGTTCCCTGCTGGTTGATCTCGACGATGATGTCGAAGATCTGCTGGATCAGCATCGGGGCCAGACCCATGGACGGCTCGTCGAGCAGCAGCAGCTTGGGCCGGCTCATGAGCGCCCGGCCCACCGCCAGCATCTGCTGCTCACCGCCCGAGAGGGTGCCCCCGGCCTGCTTCTCGCGCTCCTTGAGCCGCGGGAAGAGGGTGAACGCACGCTGCAGGTCCTCGTCGATCTCGGAGCGGACCTTGCGGGTGTAGGCGCCCATCTCGAGGTTCTCGCGCACCGTCATGCCCGGGAAGATGCCCCGGCCCTCGGGCGACTGCGAGACACCGCGGATCACCCGCAGGTCGGCGCGCAGCTTGGTGATGTCCTCGCCGTCGAACCTGATCGTGCCCTGGGACACCGGCCGCAGACCGGAGATGGCGCGCATGGTGGTCGACTTGCCGGCGCCGTTCGCGCCGATCAGCGCCACGACCTCGCCCTCGCCGACGGTGAGGCTGATGCCGTGCAGAGCCTGGATGCGCCCGTACGCCAGCGTCACGTTGTCGATCTCAAGCAGCATCGGTGGGCACCCCCAGATAGGCGGCGATGACAGACGGGTTGTCCCGCACCTCGGCGGGCGTTCCCTCGGCGATCTTCTTGCCGAACTCCAGCACGACGATCCGGTCGGTGACGCCCATGACCAGGCGCATGTCGTGCTCGATCAGCAGCACCGTCACCCCGGTGTCACGGATCTTGCGGATGAGCTGGAGCAGATCCTCCTTCTCGGCCGGGTTGAAGCCGGCGGCCGGCTCGTCCAGGCAGAGCAGGGTGGGATTGGTGGCCAGGGCCCGGGCGATCTCCAGGCGGCGCTGCTCACCGTACGAGAGGTTACGGCTCACGTCGCCCGCACGGTGCGCGATGCCGACGAAGCGCAGCAGCTCGAGGGAGCGGGCCCGGCCCGACTTCTCCTCGCGCCAGAACCGGGGCAGGCGGAACAGCGCGCTGATCACGCTCGTCTTGTGGTGCGCGTCCGCGCCCACCATGACGTTCTCCAGCGCCGTCATCTCCGGGAACAACCGCACGTTCTGGAACGTACGCGCGATGCCGCCCCGGGTGATCTGGTGCTTCTTCTTGCCGACGATCGACTCGCCCTGGAAGCGGATCTGGCCCTCGGTCGGCCGGTAGACACCCGTCATCGCATTGAAGCAGGTCGTCTTGCCGGCGCCGTTCGGCCCGATCAGCCCGAAGATCTCACCCTTGCGCAGCGAGAAGCTGACGTCGTTGAGCGCGACGACACCGCCGAAGCGCAGCGTCACGTGGTCGACTTCCAGGAGCACACCCTCATCCCGTACGGGCGAAGGGGTGGGCTCGGCCTGCGGACCACCTGTGGGAGCGGGGTCAGCCACGGGACGCGCATTTTCGCGGTCGAGCTCCTCCGGAGTCTCCTTGTGCGGCTCGCTCACTGGGGAGCCACCTCCTTCTCCCGGTCCTTGAGCTCCATCGCGCGGCGGCGGCTCGGGATCAGACCCTGGGGCCGCAGCACCATGATGATGATGATCACGGCGCCGAACAGCGCGAAGCGGTACTCGTACAGGTCAGTGTCGCCCACCGACAGGCCCCGCAGGCGGTCGGGAATGTACGAGATCAGCACGCCACCCAGGATCGCGCCGGCCATGTTGCCGGAACCACCCATGACCACACCCGCCAGCACCAGGATCGAGAACTGGAGCACGAACGTCTGCGAGTTGATGAAGCTCTGCTCGCCGGCGAACAGCACGCCGCCCAGACCACCGATGAACGCGCCGATGGCGAACGCCCACAGCTTGTACTTGAACGTGCGCACGCCCATGACCTCGGCGGCCTCTTCGTCCTCACGGATGGCCAGCCACGAGCGGCCGACCCGGCTGCGGTCGAGGTTCCGCACACCCAGGATGACCAGGATGATGACGGTCAGGCCGAGCCAGAAGTACGGGATCGCGTCGGTCACGCCGAAGATCGGCTCGCCGCCCCAGCTGCCGGGCGGGTGCGGGATGCTCGCGAAACCGCGGTCACCGCGCAGCACGTCGGTGCTGGTCGCCACGATGCGGATGATCTCGGCGAAGCCCAGCGTCACGATGGCCAGGTAGTCACCGCGCAACCGCAGCGTCGGCCAGCCCAGGATGACCCCGGCGATCATGGTGAGGATCAGTGCCGCCGGCACCGCCATCAGCCACTTCCAGCCCGTGTCCTCATAGAGGATCGAGTCGGGCGAGGTCAGCAGGGCCGTGCCGTAGGCGCCGACGGCGAAGAAGCCGACGTAACCCAGGTCGAGCAGGCCGGCGTAACCGACCACCACGTTCAGGCCGAGCGCCAGCAACACGTAGTAGCTCATGTTGAACAGCGCCGACGGCCAGTCGATGCCCTCGGTGACGATCTGCGGTCCGATCACCGGCACGTCGCCGATGTACGGCAACATGTACGCCGCCACCGCCGCGACCAGGATCACCAGCCAGCGAACCCAGACGGGCTGCCGGCCGAGCCAGCCCCGCACACCGCCGTTCGAGCGGAAAGACGCCTTCTCGCTCATGCTCTTGCCCTTCCCAGCGACTCACCCAGCAAGCCGGTCGGACGGAACAGCAGGATGACCACGAGCAGCACGAACGACGCCGCGTGCAGCCACTGCGAACCGAACAGGCCCGCCGCGTAGTTCTGCAGCACACCCAGCAGCAGGCCGCCCAGCAGGGCGCCGCGCAGGTTGCCGATACCGCCCAGAACGGCGGCCGTGAACGCGTCGATGCCGAGCAGGAAGCCCGCGTCGTAGCGCGTCACACCGATCTTGAGGTCGTACATGACCGCCGCGATACCCGCCATCAGACCACCCAGGAGGAAGACCAGGGCGATGACGCGGGACTTGTTGACGCCCATGAGCGCCGCGCTGTCCGGGTTCTGCGCCACGGCGCGGACACCACGACCCAGACGCGAGCCGTTGATGAAACGATCCAGCACGAACATCATCACCAGCGCCAGCACGATGATGAGGAGCTGCAGGTTCGTGACCGTGGTGTCACCGATGGTGAACACCGGGCGCGCCTGGATGATCGGCGGCACGCCGGTCTGGTTCCGGTGCGTCAGCACGCCGGCGACCTCGGAGATGAACAGCGAGGCGCCGATGGCGGTGATCAGGAAGGCCAGCGGCGGGGCGTTGCGCCGGCGCAGCGGCCGGTAGGCGACGAACTCGACGGTCAGGGCCGCTGCGCCCGAGACGACGATCGCGGCGATCAGGCCGACGACCATGTAGAGCAGCATCGGACCGACCGCGGGGGTGGCCGAGTTCTGATCGAGGCCGAACAGGCCCCAGGCGAAGAGACAAGCGTACGTGCCGAGGAGGAAGACCTCGGAGTGCGCGAAGTTGATGAGCCGCAGCACACCGTAGACCAGCGTGTATCCCAGGGCGAACAACGCGATGATCGCGCCCTGGGCCAGACCCGTGACGGTGAGCGGCCCGAAATTATCGATCAGACCGGAAAAATCCACAGAGGGGCTCCAAAACGACGAGGTCGGTGCGGCCGGAGATCATCCGGCCGCACCGGCCCTACAGAGAGTTACTGCTACCCGATCAGGAGGTCTTGATCTCCACGTCGGACTTGGCGTCGCCAGAGCTGTCGAACTTGAACGCCCACACCTTGATGAAGGCCGGGTCGAGCTCACCGACGTCGGTGAACTTGTAGGTGTTCGCGATGCCCTTGTAGTTGACGGTCTTCAGGTAGTCGTTGAGCTTCTGCGGGGTGTTGTTACCCGCGTCGATGCCCTGAAGGAAGATGTTGGCGGCGTCGAACGCGACGTCGGAGTACGTGCCGGCGTCCTGGTTCCACTTCGCCTTGTAGTCGTTGACGAAGGTGCCGGTCGCCGCCTCGGGCGGCGAGCAGGGGCAGGTCACGACGGTGCCGACCGCAGCCGCGGTGCCCGACGCCTTGGACAGGCCCGGGTCCTTCATGCCGTCGCCGCCGACCAGCGTGCCCTTCCAGCCCGCAGCGGTGAGCTGCTTGCGGATGATGCCGGCGTTCGTGTAGTAGCCGCCGTAGAACAGCGCGGTCGCGCCGCTCGAGGTGACCTTCTGCACCAGGGCCGAGAAGTCGGCCTGCTTGCCGTCGCCCTCGGTCTTGTCCGAAGCCACGACGAGCGAGCCCAGCGTGGACTTGACGACGTCGGCCAGACCGGCGCCGTACGCCGACTGGTCGTCCGCGACGAAGACCTTCTGCGCCTTCAGGTTGTCCTTGATGTACGCGGCGGCCGCGGGACCCTGCGCGTCATCGTTGGCCACCGCGCGGTGGAAGACCTTCCAGCCCTTCGACGCCAGCGACACGCGGGTCGCCGACGGCGTGATGGTCGGGATGCCGGCCGATTCGAAGATCGGGTCGGCCGCCTCGGACTCGCCCGAGAAGGGCGGGCCGACGATGCCGAGGATCTTCTTGTCGGCGACCAGGCTGCGAGCGACACCGGGGGCGACCGAAGCCTCACCCTGGGAGTCGAACTTCGCGACCTCGATGCACGTCGAACCCTTGGACTTGTTGTACTGCTCGATAGCCAGCTCGAAGCCCTGCTCGATGTTCACACCGAGGTTGGCGGCCGAGCCGGTCAGAGCGCCGAAGAACGCGAGCTTGTAGCCGCAGTTCCCCTCGCTCGCGGTGTCGTCGCTGCTCGATCCGCTATTGCAAGCAGCAGCACCGGCGATGAGCCCGATGATGGCCACCCCGCCGATGGCTCGTGCGAGAACCTGCCTCAAGGTTGGAACCCTCCTCCATAAGACCCACCGAGCCACTGCCGGCCGATTGGCACTTGCGCGCGCCAGAGACCATCCGTGCCCCGTTATGGGGCGGGACGTTATCCCAGGTTCATGGCCTGCTGAAAGAGTTCCCTCGGGCTTTCACCGAACCGTTACGTCCGAGGAGCCGCAGGCCGGAGGAGGTGTTACAACCGGGCGAGTTCTTGATCAACTGTTTGCGGGTTGCGCGCCGCCCGCTTCCTGACCCTCCGCCAGAATGCGATCGGCGACCTCACGCATAGTCATGCGGTGATCCATCGCCGTGCGCTGAATCCACTTGAACGCCTGCGGCTCGGTCATCTGGTACTTGGTCATCAGTTCGCCCTTGGCCCGCTCGACCGACTTGCGGGTCTCGAGACGGTCGGTCAGACCGGCGACCTCGGACTCGAGGACGGCGATCTCGGAGTACCTCGACAGGGCGATCTCGATCGCCGGCACGAGGTCGGACTTCTGGAACGGCTTGACCAGGTAGGCCATCGCGCCTGCGGCCCGGGCCCGCTCGACCAGGTCGCGCTGGCTGAACGCGGTCAGAATGACGACCGGGGCGATCCGGCCGCCCGCGATCCGCTCGGCGGCCGCCAGGCCGTCCATGATCGGCATCTTGATGTCGAGAATGACGAGGTCAGGGCGCAACTCCTCGGCCAGGCGCACGGCGGTCTCGCCGTCACCTGCCTCACCGACGACGTCGTAGCCCTCCTCGACGAGCATCTCTGCCAGGTCCAGGCGGATGAGCGCCTCATCCTCGGCGATCAACACCCGCTTGCGCTCGGCACCAGCCTGCGAGTCGGCCACGGAACCACTACCCCCAACGTTCTCCAGTCGCGACACCCCGGTATGCGGGTGTCGCCGCCCTAAGCCTAGTGGGTACGCTGTCCCCTGCTTGGATCAGCGTGACCTTGTCTCGCCCCGGTCCCAGCATGCCGGGGTGGTGGAATGGCATACACGGGTCACTCAAAATGATTTGCTCGAGAGGGCATGCGGGTTCGACTCCCGTCCCCGGCACCACACGAAACATCTCTTCTCCCCGTCCGGGGATCGTCTCACCTTCCTGACGCCGCATTTCCGCCGCGTGCCCGGATTGTTTCCGCCAGCGAAATCCGTGGCCCCTCCGATCGATCAATGCCGAACCGTCGCATTCGTTTATTAGGCGACAGGCGAGTCGTGGCAGATCAATCGAAGGTGAGCCCTCGATAAACGGTTTCGTTCCGACGGCCACACTTGATCTCAACGAGCGGATTTCCGTGACCGGGGACCCACATCGGGGCGGAGCGAACGGGCAGGAGACGGCAAACGCGCTCCGTGACATGGATCTTCCAACCCGGAGATCCGTCACGACCCGTGCCGTGGCTGGTCGTCCTCCAGGGTGAACGAGGGAGTGGGCGAAGAGGTGGGCGAGGGGATGGGCGACGGCGCCGACGAGGACGGGGACGTCGACGGGGACGGGGAACCCGTGGGTGAGGGAGACGGGGACGACGGGGACGACGGCGGCGCGCTCGGGGACTTCGACGCCGCGGCGTGCAGGTCACGGCAGTACTTCGCGATGTCCTCCTCGCCCCCGGCGGCCGCGGCCAGCCGGCGCCGGTCGTCCCGGCTCAGCGAGCGGTTCGGGGCCCCGCCCCACGCCTCACACCAGGTGAGCGCGGTGACGTCGAGCGACGGGCGGGGCCCCGGCCGGGTGGAGGGGGACGGGTCGGGGGTGCCTGTTCCCGGCGCAGGTACGCCCAGCGCCGAGAACAGGCGGTGCGCGTGCTGCTGGGCCTCCTGGGGCAGGTTGCCGGTGCGGGCGGCGACGGCCGTCCCGGTGAGGATCAGGAGAGCCAGGCCGATCGTGGCGGGCACGAGAGCGGCCCGGATCCTCGCCGTTCGCTGACGCCGGACGCTGCGGGCAGCGCGCTTGCGGTGCGCGGTGAAGGCGGCCACCATCTCCTTCTCGCCGGCCAGCTCCTCCGGTGTCCCGGGGGCGCGGGCCGCTTCGAGAAGGGCGGCCAGACAACGATGATCGTCGCCGGGCGGGTGGGCGGCGGCGATCATGTCGGCCTGGTCGCGGTCGATGCGCCGTCCTCGCCGCGTACGCAGTGCACGGAGGAGAGCGTTCAGGTCACGCATTCCGTTACACCCCCTGCCGGGTGCTGATCTGCGGATGCGCGGCCAGGCGGCGCAGACCCCGCATGGTGGCGATGCGGACCGCGCCGGGCCTCTTGCCGAGGATGTCGGCCGTGGTGGCGACGTCGAGCCCGGCCACGACCCGGAGCATGACCGCTTCCGCCTGGTCGACCGGGAGTCCGGCGATCACCGAGACGGCCCAGGCGGTGGAGGCGCCTTCGGCGGCCTCGGCTTCCGCGTCCGGTGCGGCCGCGGTGGGGGGTTCGGCGGTTTCCCGCGTACGGGACGAGCGCCTCTTCTCGTCGATGCCGCGGTGCCGGGCGATGCGGAACAGCCAGCCCCGGAACGAGCCCAGGTCGCCGGAGAACCGGTGCAGGTCCCGGATCACGTGCAGCCAGGTCTCGCTGGCGGCGTCCTCCGCGTGCTCGCCGGCCAGCACCCGCAGATAGCGCAGCACGTTGGGGTGCAGCCCACGCCAGAGCGTGGCGAACCCGGCGGCGTCACCGTCTTGGGCGGCGCGCAGGGCGGCAGCGAGTTCTTCTTCGGGCACGGCCTCTCCGAGGGGTGGGGGCGGCCGTCTTGTACCCCGCTGTGAATCTGAGCGAACCTCCCGTCCGCCGGTCGGCTGGATGTTGTCATGGTCGGGACACCTTCGCTGGAGGCTTCATGTTGTGGTCCGGTTCCTCGCCCCTGTCCGTGATGCGGGAGAGCATGTGGGGGTTTCTGCTGTTCGCGGGGGTGGCCTGGCTCGCGATCGGGTGGAGCGTGCTGCGGCTGGAACCGGCCGACGTCGTGGGCGTGGCGGGTCCGGTGATTTTCTTCGGGGCGCTGTGCGAGATCGTGCGCGCGCTGGCCGGGACCAGGACGTGGTGGGTCAACCTGGCGATGGCCGTGCTGTTCGTCGGCACCGGCGTCGTGGTGCTGCTGGACCGCGACTCGACCTACACCACCCCGGCCTCGCTGATCGGGTGGTTCCTGCTGGTGCGGGGCGCGGTCGACATCGCCGTGGCCACCATGAACCGGGGCACCGACCGCACGTGGGGCCTGATGATCTGCCTCGGCGTGCTGCAGGCCGGGCTCGGTTTCTATGCGGCGAGCCCGATGGCCCGTACGGCCGATCCGGTGATCGTGACCCTCGGCGCGCTGGCCGTGCTGCGGGCGGTGGCCGACCTGGTCACGGCGCTGCGCCTGCGCGAGGTGGCGGCGGCCCGGCACGACGTGCTGCGGCTCTCGCCCGAGCGTGAGGCCGGGGTGGCCGGATATGCGGCCGGGATCGACGACTTCGAGAACCAGCCGGCGGCCCGGCACCGGGCCGAGGCGTTCCACGAGCAGGTCGTGAAGAGCACCGGCGAGCTGGACGCGAAGATCGCCGAGGCCGGCGTGACCGCGAAGCCGGGCGCCGCGCACCGGCGTCCGGAGGAGACTCCGCGGGTGCCGGACTCGCCGGAGGCGATGGTGGAGGGCGCCGAGAAGCGCCGATAGAGGGCTTTGGTCTCCCCCGCCCCGCCGGGACGGGATCCGCAGTCGGCCAGTCGCCGGGCCGGGATCCCCTCGGCGGGGCGCCCTCTGTGCGCGAGGCTATGTGCGGCGTTCGCCGACCCGGCGCAGCAGGCCCTCCTGGACGGCGCTGGCGATGTGCACGCCGTCCGTGGTGAACATGCGGCCGCTGGCCAGGCCGCGGCTGCCGCTCGCGGACGGGCTCGTGCAGTCGTAGAGGAACCACTCGTCGGCCCGGAACGGCCGGTGGAACCAGAGCGCGTGGTCGAGGCTGGCGCCGATCACCCCGCCCGGGCCCCACACCTCGCCGTGGACGGAGAGCACCGAGTCGAGCAGCGACAGGTCAGACGCGTACGTCAGCGCGCAGGCGTGGATCAGCGGGTCGTCGGGCAGCACGCCGTTGACCCGCATCCAGACGCGCTGCTGCTCGCTGGCGTTGCGGTCGCCCGGCGGCACCCAGCCGGGGTCGTTGACGTAGCGCACGTCGACGGCCCGGGGCGCGGCGTTGAAGGCGGCCCGCCGGCTGGGATATTTGCGCACCCAGTCGGCCATGGTCTGCACCTCGTCGGGCCCGGGCACCCCGGTCGGCGCCGGGGTGTGGTGGTCGAGGCCCTCCTCGATCACCTGGAACGAGGCCGACATGAAGAAGATCGTCTTGCCGTGCTGCTGGGCGGTGGAGCGCCGCACCGAGAACGAGCGCCCGTCGCGGATGGTCTCGACGCCGAACTGGATCGGCTCGGTCGGATCGCCCGGGCGCACGAAATAGCCGTGCAGGGAGTGGACGAACCGGTCCGGGTCGACCGTGCGCCCGGCCGCGACCAGGGCCTGGCCGGCGACCTGGCCGCCGAACACGCGCTGGGCGCCGGTCTGCGGGCTCTCCCCGACGAAGGTCGCCGCGTCCAGCTGCTTGAGGTCGAGAACCTCGAGCAGCTGGTCGACGGCGGCCTGCCCGCTGAGGGGTTCGGTCACAGCGTGGTCGGGTCGACGAGGTCGCCGAGCCGGTGCACGCGCAGCGTGTTGGTGGAGCCGGGCGCGTTCGGCGGGGAGCCGGCCACGACGACCACGTAGTCACCCGGCTTGGCCAGGCCGAGACCGAGCATCTTCGCGTCGACCTGCCGGAACATGTCGTCGGTGTGCTGCACCATGTCGGTCAGGAACGTCTCGACACCCCAGCTCAGCGCCAGCTGGTCGCGCACCTCGGGGGTCGGGGTGAAGGCGAACAGCGGGAGCTCGCAGTGCAGACGCGCGAGACGGCGCACGGTGTCACCGGTCTGCGAGAACGCGACCAGCGCCTTGGCGCCGATGTTGCGGGCGATCTGCGACGCGGCGACGGTGAGCGCGCCACCGTGGGTGCGCGGGTCGTGCTGCAGGCGCGGGACCGGGATCGAGCCGGCCTCGGTGGTGCTGACGATCTTCGCCATCGTGCTGACGGTGAGGACCGGGTATTTGCCGACCGAGGTCTCGCCCGAGAGCATCACGGCGTCGGTGCCGTCGAGAACGGCGTTGGCGACGTCGGAGGCCTCGGCGCGGGTCGGGCGCGAGTTCTCGATCATCGAGTCGAGCATCTGGGTGGCCACGATGACCGGCTTCGCGTTCTCACGGCAGAGCTGCACGGCGCGCTTCTGCACCAGCGGCACCTGGTCGAGCGGGAGCTCGACGCCGAGGTCGCCACGGGCCACCATCACACCGTCGAACGCGAGGACGATGGCCTCGAGGTGCTCGACCGCCTCGGGCTTCTCGACCTTGGCGATGACCGGGACGGTGCGACCCTCCTCGGCCATGATCTCGTGGACGAGCTTGATGTCGTCGGGCGAGCGCACGAACGACAGCGCGACCAGGTCGACGCCCAGGCCGAGGGCGAAGCGCAGGTCTTCCGCGTCCTTGTCGCTGAGCGCCGGGACGCTGACGGCGACGTTGGGCAGCGAGACGCCCTTGTTGTTGCTGACCGGGCCGCCCTCGACGACCAGGCAGCGGATGTCGGTGTGGTGGTCGACCGCGGTGACCTCGACGGCGACCTTGCCGTCGTCGATCAGGAGGCGGTCGCCGGGCTTCACCTCCTGCGGCAGCTTGGTGTAGGTGCAGGAGACCCGGTCCCTGGTGCCGAGGATGTCCTCGCTGGTGATGGTGACCAGGTCGCCCGTGTTCCACACGTGCGGGCCGTCGGCGAACTTGCCGAGGCGGATCTTCGGGCCCTGGAGGTCGGCGAGGACCGCGACGGCCCGGTCGGCCTGCTCACTGGAGCTGCGCACGAGGTCGTACACCTTCTGGTGGTCCTCGTGGCTTCCGTGGCTGAAGTTCATACGGGCCACGTCCATGCCGGCCTCGACAAGACCGAGCATGCGCTCGGGCGAAGCGGTCGCGGGCCCCATGGTGCAGACGATCTTTACGCGGCGTGTCACGGCCATCAGGCTAATCTCTCTTCCTCATCGGCCTGGCGGCCGACCCCCGTCCCCGGGGTGAACTGCGTATGACGGGCGACGGCGGGGCAGCCTGGGTCTCTCCTCATGAACCCGGCGCGCGGCACCGTGCGAACCTGGCGGGCTTCAACGACCGCGGTCTCAGCTTATCGGCATGCCCGCACCACAATGACGAACGGGCTCACCCCAGGGGTGAGCCCGTTCGAACACAATCCGTCAGAACGCGGTCAGACGCCGATCGGCTGGGCGCTCGCGTGGACGGGGGCGGGCAGTTCGCCGGCCGAACCCAGGTACTCGTGGATCGCGGACGCGGCCGAGCGGCCCTCGGCGATCGCCCAGACGATCAGGCTGGCGCCGCGGTGCATGTCGCCCGCCACGAAGACGCCGGGGGCCGACGTCTGCCAGGTGTGGTCGGCGTCGAGGACGCCGCGGCGGTTGCGCTCGATGCCGAACTGCTCCAGCAGCGGCTGCTGCTCGGTGCCCTCGAAGCCGATCGCCAGCAGCACCAGGTCGGCCGGCAGGTCACGCTCCGAGCCCTCGGCCACCGTCACGGTGCGTACGCCGTTGACCCGCTCCACGGTCACGTCGGCGACCCGCACGGCCTTGACCTGGCCGGTGCCGTCGTCGACGAACTCCTGCACGGCCACGCCGAAGACGCGCTCGCCGCCCTCCTCGTGGGCCGGGTAGTTGCGCAGGATGACCGGCCACGTCGGCCACGGGTGCTGCTCGGCGGCCCGGATCGACGGGGGCAGCGGATATTGGTCGAGCTGGATCACGTTGGCCGCGCCCTGACGGTGGGCCACGCCCAGCGAGTCGGCGCCGGTGTCGCCGCCACCGATGATCACCACGTGCTTGCCGGCGGCGTCGACCGGGGTGGATTCCTGCAGGCCGGCGACCATCCGGTTGGCCGGCACGAGGTGCTCCATGGCCAGGTGTACGCCGTTGAGGTCGCGGCCCGGGGTCTCGGGGGCGTCCCGCCCGGCGAGCGCCCCGGCCGCCAGCAGCACCGCGTCGAACCGCTCGCGCAGGTCGTCGGCCGTCACGTCGACGCCGACCTCCACGCCGGTCTCGAAGACGACGCCCTCGGCCGCCATCTGGGCCAGCCGCGCGTCCACCACGTCCTTCTCGATCTTGAAGTCGGGAATGCCGTAGCGGAGCAGACCGCCGATCCGGTCGTCGCGCTCATAGACCGTCACCGCGTGACCGGCCCGGGCCAGCTGCTGGGCCGCGGCCAGACCGGCCGGACCCGATCCGACCACGGCGACCTTCTTGCCGGTGGCCGCGGGCGCGGGCTGCGGGCGTACGAAACCCAGGTCGAACGCGTGGTTGGCGATCTCGACCTCGACCTGCTTGATGGTGACCGGGTCGTCGGCGATGCCGAGCACGCAGGCCGCCTCGCAGGGCGCGGGGCAGAGCCGCCCGGTGAACTCGGGGAAGTTGTTGGTGGCGTGCAGCGACTCGGCGGCCGCCTCCCATGCCCCCGTACGCACCAGGTCGTTCCAGTCCGGGATGCGGTTGCCCAGCGGGCACCCCTCGTGACAGAACGGGATGCCGCAGTCCATGCAGCGGGTGGCCTGGTCGCGGATGAGCTCCTCACCGGCGGGCGGGTAGACCTCCCGCCAGTCCTGGATGCGGACCGGCACCGGGCGGCGCTTGGGCAGCTGCCGCTCGTAGCGAAGGAAACCGTTCGGATCAGGCACCCTTGACCCCCATGACCGCCTCGGCGACGTTGCGACCGGCGGCTTCGGCGGTCCTGATCAGTTCCATCACGCGCTTGTAGTCGCGCGGCACCACGGCGGTGAACCGCTCGACGGCCGCGGGCCAGTCCTTCAGCAGCCGCTCGGCGACCCCCGACCCGGTCTCGGCCGCGTGCTTCTCGACGAGGCTGTGCAGGGTCTCCTGCTCCTCGCCGGTCAGCGGGGCCAGGTCGACCAGCTCCGGGTTGACCCGGGTCGGCGCCAGGTCGAGCACGAACGCCTTGCCGCCGCTCATGCCCGCGGCGAAGTTGCGGCCGGTCGGGCCGAGCACCACGACCGTGCCACCGGTCATGTATTCGCAGCCGTGGTCGCCGACGCCCTCGACGACGGCCTGGCCGCCCGAGTTGCGCACGGCGAACCGCTCACCCGCGCGGCCGCGCAGGAAAACCTCGCCCGCGGTGGCGCCGTAGAGGATGGTGTTGCCCGCGATGATGTTGTCCTCGGCGACGAACGGCGCGCCCTCGTCGGGCCGCACGACGACCCGGCCGCCGGACAGGCCCTTGGCGACGTAGTCGTTGGTGTCGCCGATCAGCCGCAGCGTGACGCCGGTCGGCAGGAAGGCGCCGAACGACTGCCCGCCGGTGCCGCGCAGGGTGAACGCGATCGTGTCCTCGGGCAGGCCGGCGCCGCCGTAGCGGCGGGTCACCTCGCCGCCGAGCATCGCGCCCACGCTGCGGTTGTCGTTGCGGATCGCGACCTCGGCGTGCACCGGGGTGCCGTCGGTCAGGGCCGGACCGGCCAGCTCGATCAGCTTGTTGTCGAGCGCCTTGTCGAGCTCATGGTCCTGGGCCACGATGCCGCGCCGGGCCGCCCCCTCGGGCAGCTCGGGCACGAACAGGATCGGCGACAGGTCGAGACCCTTGGCCTTCCAGTGGTCGAGGGCCGGTCGCAGGTCGAGCACCTCGGCATGGCCGATCGCCTCGTCGATGCTGCGGAAGCCCAGCTCCGCGAGGTATTCGCGGACCTCCTCGGCCAGGAACAGGAAGAAGTTCTCGACGAACTCGGGCTTGCCGGTGAAGCGCTCGCGCAGCACCGGGTTCTGGGTGGCGATGCCGACCGGGCAGGTGTCGAGGTGGCAGACGCGCATCATGATGCAGCCGCTGACGATCAGCGGTGCGGTGGCGAAACCGAACTCCTCGGCGCCCAGCAGGGCCGCCACCACCACGTCACGGCCGGTCTTGAGCTGGCCGTCGACCTGCACCGTGACGCGGTCGCGCAGCTTGTTGAGCAGCAGCGTCTGCTGCGCCTCGGCCAGGCCCAGCTCCCACGGGGAGCCGGCGTGCTTGAGCGAGTTGAGCGGCGAGGCGCCGGTGCCGCCGTCGTGACCCGAGATCAGGATGACGTCGGCCTTGAGCTTGGCGACACCCGCCGCGACCGTGCCGACGCCGATCTCGCTGACCAGCTTCACGTGCACCCGCGACATCGGGTTGACGTTCTTCAGGTCGTGGACCAGCTGGGCCAGGTCTTCGATCGAGTAGATGTCGTGGTGCGGCGGCGGCGAGATCAGGCCGACGCCCGGCGTGGCGTGCCGGGTCTTGGCGATCCACGGCCACACCTTGTTGCCGGGCAGCTGGCCACCCTCGCCGGGCTTGGCGCCCTGGGCCATCTTGATCTGCAGGTCGTCCGCGTTGACCAGATATTCGCTGGTCACGCCGAAACGGCCGGACGCGATCTGCTTGACCGAGGAGCGGCGCTCGGGGTCGTACAGACGCTCGACGTCCTCGCCGCCCTCGCCGGTGTTGGACTTGCCGCCGAGGCGGTTCATCGCGATGGCCAGGGTCTCGTGCGACTCGGCGGAGATCGACCCGTACGACATGGCACCGGTCGCGAAGCGCTTCACAATCTCCGACGCCGGTTCGACCTCGTCGATCGGAACGGGCTCCCGGTCGTTCCTGAACTCGAACAGCCCACGCAGCGAGCCGGCCTCGGCGGCCAGGCCGTCGACCTTCTCGGTGTATTTGCGGAAGACGTCGTACTGCTTGGAGCGGGTGGCGTGCTGCAGCAGGAAGACCGTCTCGGGGTTGAAGAGGTGGACCTCCCCCTCGCGGCGCCACTGGTATTCGCCTCCGACCTCGAGGCGGCGGTGGCTGCGCTCGGCCGGGTTGGCCGGGTACGCCTTCTCGTGCCGCGCCTTGACCTCGGCGTGGATGTCGGCCAGGCCGGAGCCGCCGATCCGCCCGTTGGTGCCGGCGAAATAGCGCTGCAGCAGCCGGTTGTCGAGACCGACGGCCTCGAACACCTGCGCGCCGCAGTAGGACGACACCGTCGAGATGCCCATCTTGGACATGATCTTCAGGACGCCCTTGCCGAGCGCCTTGACGTAGTTGCGGACCGCCGCCTTGGGGTCGAGCCCGGCCAGCGGGCCGGTCGCGATCAGGTCGTCGACCGACTCGAAGGCGAGGTAGGGGTTCACCGCGGCGGCGCCGTAGCCGATCAGCACCGCGGCGTGGTGCACCTCGCGGCAGTCGCCCGACTCGACGACCAGAGCGACCTGCGTACGGGTCTGCTCACGCACCAAGTGCTGGTGGACCGCGGCGGTGAGCAGCAGCGACGGGATCGGCGCGAGCTGGGCGTTGGAGTCGCGGTCGCTGAGCACGAGGATGCGGACGCCGTCCTCGATCGCCTCGGACACGTGCCGGCAGATCTGGGTCAGGCGGGCCTTGATGCCGGCCGCGCCGTCCCGCAGCGGGTAGAGACCCGAAACCCGGACGGCCTTGAAGCCGGGCAGGTCGCCGTCCTCGTCGATGGAGAGCAGCTTGGCCAGCTCGTCGTTGTCGATCACCGGGTAGGGCAGGACGATCTGGCGGCACGAGGCCGGGCCGGGGTCGAGCAGGTTGCCCTCGGGCCCGATGGTCGCCTGCAGGCTGGTGACCAGCTCCTCGCGGATGGCGTCCAGCGGCGGGTTGGTGACCTGGGCGAACAGCTGGTGGAAATAGTCGAAGAGCAGCCGGGGACGGCTCGACAGCGGCGAGATCGGCGTGTCGGTGCCCATCGAGCCCAGCGGTTCCGCGCCCGTACGGGCCATCGGTCCGATGAGGATCTTGAGCTCTTCCTCGGTGTAGCCGAAGACCTGCTGGCGGCGGGTGACCGAGTCGTGCGTGTAGATGACGTGCTCGCGGGGCGGCAGGTCGTCCAGGTGGATCAGACCGGCGTGCAGCCACTCGTCGTACGGCTGGGCCGCGGCCAGACCGGCCTTGATCTCGTCGTCGTGGACGATGCGCCCGGCGACCGTGTCGACCAGGAACATCTTGCCGGGCTGGAGACGGCCCTTGGCGACGACCGTGGCCGGGTCGAGGTCGAGCACGCCGGCCTCGGAGCCGAGCACGACCAGGCCGTCGTCGGTGTGCCACCACCGGCCGGGACGCAGGCCGTTGCGGTCGAGCACGGCGCCGATGATCTCGCCGTCGGTGAACGCGACGCTGGCCGGGCCGTCCCACGGCTCCATCAGGCTGGCGTGGAAGCGGTAGAACGCGCGCCGCTTCGGCTCCATGCCCGGGTCGTTCTCCCACGCCTCGGGAATCATCATCAGCATGGCGTGCGGCAGGCTGCGGCCGGACAGGTGCAGGAGCTCGAGCACCTCGTCGAAGCTGGCCGAGTCGGACGCCTCGGGCGTGTTGATCGGGAAGAGCCGCTTGATGCTGCCGGGCAGCACCTTCGACTGCAGCAGTGCCTCGCGGGCGGCCATCCAGTTCTTGTTGCCGCGGATGGTGTTGATCTCGCCGTTGTGCGCGATGAAGCGGTACGGGTGGGCCAGCTCCCACGCCGGGAACGTGTTCGTGGCGAAGCGCGAGTGCACGAGGGCGATGGCGCTGGAGACCCGCTCGTCGGTGAGGTCGGGGAAGAACGCCGGCAGCTGGTCGGGTGTGAGCATGCCCTTGAACGTGATGGTCCGCGACGACAGCGACGGGAAGTACATCCCGACGCCCCGCTGCGAGGACTCGCGCTCGGCCTGCTTGCGGATGGTGAACGCGACCCGGTCGAGCTCGATGCCGCTGAGCTGCTCGCCGGCCGGACCGGCGGGGGTGTCGGTGAGCCGGTGCGCGGCCAGGAACACCTGGATGATCGCGGGGCGGGCGTCCTCGGCGGTCTGACCCAGGCCCTCGGGCTGCACCGGGACCTCACGCCAGCCGAGGATCTCGCCACCCTCGACCAGGGCGTACTTCTCGAAGACCTTGACCGCCCGGGCGCGCTCGCCGGCGCCGGTCGGCACGAAGGCCAGACCGGTGGCGTAATGACCGGCGGCGGGCAGCTCGAAGCCGGCGACCGCGCGGTAGTACTCGTCCGGAACCTGGATCATGATTCCGGCGCCGTCGCCGGTGTTGTACTCGGCGCCACGCGCGCCCCGGTGGTCGAGGCGGATCAGCGCCGACAGACCCTTGGCGACCACATCGTGGGAACGGCGTCCGTGGAGGTCGGCTACGAAGGCCACACCGCAGGCGTCGCGCTCCTGAGTGGGGTCATAAAGCCCCTGGGGGTGCGGAAATGCCACCGGGCCTCCTGTCGTCACTGGTGTTACGTATCAAGGTCGGGACGACGTCGGCCCTGCAAAGTCTCTAGAGTCTACGTTAAGGGGTGCCGATCTCCGCCAGTTCGGATGGATCACACTTGGCGGGGGTCAAAACCCCCGTTGCGGCACAATCGAGTAGCCGAACATCCGTGGTGGTTGGGTAGTCTCGCGCGGTGGCGCAACAGGATACCGACGTCTTCGTCAGGCTCGAGCGTTTTTACGACGCCTTACCCCGACCCTACGCACGAGCCGAGGATTTCGGCGGGCTTGTGCTCTTCGTCCGCGAGGGCGAAGGCTGGCCCTACTATGCCCGCCCCCGCATCGGGGCCGGCACCCCCTCTGCCGCTGATATTACTGCCGTCCGGCAGAGGCAACGAGAGCTGGGCCTGCCCGAGGCGTTCGAATGGGTGCACGAGACGACCCCCGACCTGCTCGCGGTGGCCCGCTCGGCCGGCCTCGACGTGCTGCTCGCGCCGCTGCTCGTGCTCGATCCGGCCGCGCTGGTGCCCGACCTGCCGGTCGAGGGCGGCACGCTGCGTTTCCTCGACCCCGACGGGCCCGCTTTCGCCGACGAGCTGGCCTCCTCGCGCGCCGTGGCCCAGCTCGGGTTCGGCGCGCCCGCCGACAAGCCGTCGCCGCTGTCCGGTGCCCTGATCGTCGCGCCCGCCGGCCCGGCCGAGCGTGACGCCGCCACCGGGGCGCTGAGCAAGGCCCTGGTCGCCAGCCAGCAGGAACGCAGCTCGACCGGCGACTACCACACGGCCGTGATCGACTCCCCCGACGGCCTGCTCGCCACCGGCGCCGTCATGCGCTCGGGCGACGTGGCCGAGATCGCCGGGGTCGCCACCCTGCCGGCGGCCCGCCGCCGGGGCTACGCCTCGCAGATCACCGCCGCGCTGGCCCGGCGCGCGCTGGCCGACGGGGTCCGGCTGGTGTTCCTGTCAGCGGGCGACGACGACGTCGCCCGCCTCTACACGAAGGTGGGATTCCGCCGGATCGGCACGGCCTGCATCGGCGAGCCGGCCGCGGCGCCTCTCTAGCCGCGGCGGCGACGCCCGAAGACGGCGAAGAGCGCACCCAGCACGACGAGCAGGCCGCCGGCCACCGCGATCCAGACCACGGGCGTGCCGGTGATCGGCAGACCGCCGCCCTCGCCGCCGTCACCCTCGCCGCCGTTCCCGCTGCCGGTGCCGGCGGTCACGTGGGTGACGTCGGTAGCCGCGAACGTGCGGGCCCGCGCGTCGCCGCCGGCCGAGGGAATGGCCGTGGCGACCACCCGGAAGTCGGCGGCCCCGTCGAACTTGACCGGGATGCTGAAGGCGCCGTCCGAGCCCGCCTTGCCGGTGGCGACGTTCCGCCACGGCGTGCCCTCGGACGAGCGGGACTGGACGAGGAGAGCGCGGCCGGTGTCGGGGGTCTCCTCGGACCAGCACGGCCCGGGGTCGCAGGCCCGGGCCGTACGGATCGCCTTGCCGGTGACCCGCAGCGTGCCGCCCGTGGCCACGGTCGACGGGATCTTCGCGGTCAGCTGGGCACCGTCCACGCCGGCCGAGATGCCGTTGTAGCCGTACCACTCGTTGGGAACGTTGCGCAGACCGACGCGCATCGGGCTCTGGCGGGCCGGCACCACGAAGGTGGTCTCGGCCGTCGCCGGGCCCAGCTGGTCGTACTCGTTGAAGAAGGGCTGCGACGCGATCGGGACGTACCGGTAGGGCAGCGCCGGCGCGACGTCGAGCGGGTCACCGGGGTTCGGGTCGGTGTAGGCGCCCGCCTTCCACTTCATCACGACCGTGCCGTCCTCCTGCGGCGCCACCGAGGTGATGACGGCCGGCGGCTCCCGGTCGGTGTCGAACTCGGGCGAACTGGCCGGCTCGCTGAGCTCGGCGCCGTCGGCGTCGACCACCCGGACCAGGACGCGGTAGTCCTGGTCGAACAGCCCACCGGACAGCGGCACCCGGTTGGGCTGCCCGGCCTCGGCGAACTTGCTCGCGATGTTCGTCGTCCGGCCGTCGGCGAACACGATGTCGATCCGGTTGCGCACATCACCGGTCTCGTTCCAGGTGATGACCGCCTCGGTGTGCGCCTCGGAGGTCCACGCGAGCGTCACGTCGGTCGGCGCGGGCTCGGTGGGCGCGAGCGCGAGCGGGGTGGTGATGAGGGCCAGGGCGGCCGCGAGTGGGGTGAGCACGCCGGGATCGTAACGACGTCACGGCTCCGTCGCGACCCCGTCCGTCGATGGATCAGTCGGGTGGGGTCCACTCCGGGGCGGGCGCTCCCAGCATGCGCGGGCGCATGTGGCTCAGGGCGGCGTCGCGGGCGCGCAGGGCCAGGCGGCCGCGGGCCTGCACGACGGCCGACATGCGCCGGGTCTGGCGTACGACGGTGGTCGTGCGGGGGCGGCGCAGGCGTCCGTACTCGTCGATCGCGCCGGTCAGGGCCGCGCCCGGCGCCGCCTCGGCGACCAGGGAAGCCAGGGTCGCGGCGTCCTCGAAGGCGAGACAGGCGCCCTGGCCCAGGTGGTGCGGCATGGCGTGGGCGGCGTCGCCGAGCAGCACCACGCCGCCCGGGCCGGACGGGAAGCCGTACGCGCGGGGAAGGGGTCGCAGTTCGCGGACCTCCTGCGGTACGAGGTCGTCGGCGTGGGTCGCGGCCAGCAGCTCACCGACCGGCGGGTGCCAGTCGGCGAACCAGCGCCGCAGCAGGGCCAGCTGGGTGGCGGGCGGCTCGGGCCGGGGCGCGCCGGCGGCCGTGGCGACCCAGTAGACGCCACCCTGCCCGCCCGCCCGATCGCCGAGCGGGAGGGAGACGAAGCGGTAACCGGCGCCCAGGGTCTCGCCGCCGGCGGCATGCTCGGCCGTGAGCCGGGGCAGCCGGTAGGCCGGGATGACGGCCTGCCACGCGGCGAAACCGGAGCCGACCGCGGCCGACTCGGGGGCGAGCGCCTGCCGGATGCGGCTGTCGATGCCGTCGGCCGCGACGACCAGGTCGGCCTCGATCTCGGTGCCGCCGTCGCTGATCACCGGGCGCTGCCGGGTTCCCGTACGGATCGAGGTGACCGCGAAGCCGGTGCGGACCTGGACCAGGTCGCCCAGCCCGGCCACCAGCGCGTCGTAGAGGTCCTCGAGGTGCACGGCGGCCGGGGCCGGACCCGTGCCGGTGCCGCGCGGGGCGACCAGCCACTGACCGTCGGGCCGGCGCACCCCGCCGTCGGGCAGCGGGTTCGCGATCGCCGACCAGCCGCCCTCGGGGTCGATCGACTCCAGCGCGCGCCGGCCGTTGGGCCAGAGCACCAGGGCGGTGGGCGGAGCGGCGACCCGCTCGCCGCGTTCCAGCAGCACCACCTGCCAGCCGCAGCGGGCGAGGGCGCCGGCGGTGGCCAGTCCGGCCATGCCCGCGCCCACCACCACGGCTGAGCGCACGTCAGGTCAGCGTTCGTCGCTCTTGGGGCGGGACTCCGGTTCGACGTCGCCCCCGGAAGCGCCGTCGGGGCCCGACCCGGCCGCTGCTCCCGTGGCCAGCACGGCCTCGCCGACCCCGGCCGGTCCGGCCGGATCCCGTTCGACCGGGTGCCCGCCGGCGGCGATCTCCTCGGCCATGTCCGCGGGGGTGTCGGGCGGCAGGATTGCCGTACGGCGGTAGGCCTCGAACCTCGCCTCGCTGACCACCTGGTAGCCCTTGGGTGTCTTGTCCGCCGCCGCGTCACCGCCGGTCACGTCGACCTGCGAGATGTCGCTGCCGCCGGAGGGCTCGGGCGCCGTCTCGGGGGCGTCGTCGGGCACCACGTAGGCCCGGGGGCCGCGCACCATCAGGAAGTAGATCAGCGCACCGAGGAACACGATGATCGACGTGAACACGTTGAGCCGGATGCCGAACAGGTGGTTGGCCTCGTCGACCCGCAGCATCTCGATCCAGACCCGGCCCAGCGTGTACGCCATCACGTAGAGCGCGAAGGCCCGGCCCCGGCCGAACTTGAACTTGCGGTCGGCCAGGAAGACCAGCCCGGCGACGCCCAGGTTCCACAGGAACTCGTAGAGGAACGTCGGGTGGTAGAGGTCGGGCAGCGTGACCGGCTGCCCGTCGATCACCGTGGCGTGCCCGGGGTTCGAACGGTCCATGTCGTGGACCTCGAGACCCCACGGCAGCGTGGTCTCCTTGCCGTAGAGCTCGTTGTTGAACCAGTTGCCGATGCGGCCGACCGCCTGACCGACCGGCAGGCCGGGCGCGAGCGAGTCGGCCACCACGCCCAGCGGCAGGCCGAGCTGACGGGCGCCGAGCCACGCGCCGAGCGCGCCGCCGAGCACCGCGCCCCAGATGCCGAGGCCGCCCTCCCAGATGTAGAAGGCGCGGATCGGGTCACCGCCGGCGCCGAAGTAGTCCTGGGGCGAGGTGATCAGGTGGTAGACGCGCGCGCCGAGGATGCCGAACGGCACCGCCCACACCGCGATGTCGAGTGAGGCCCAGCGGGCCACACCCCGGCTGCGCAGCCGATATTCCATGATCAGGCAGGACGCGACGATGCCCAGGACGATGCAGATCGCATACGCCCGGACGGGCAGGCCGAGCACGTGCCAGACAGACGTTGTCGGACTCGGGATCGCGGCGAGGTTCACGGGTGCACACGCTACCGCGTCACACGAGTGGGTTACGCACGCCCTCTGCGTTACTTCGCGGGGTTTCGCACGCCCTCGGCCAGTTCCGCGCTCAGCGCACGGAGCCGGGACAGCCCGGTGGCCCGGTCGGGGGCGTCGAGCACGCAGCGGATGAGCGCGCTGCCGACGATCACGCCGTCGGCGAACCCGGCCACCTCGGCCGCCTGCGCGCCGTTGCCGACGCCCAGGCCCACGCCGACCGGCATGTCGGGGTTGGCGTGCCGAACGCGCTCGACCAGGTCGGGGGCCTGCGACGACACCGAGGTGCGGGCGCCGGTGACACCCATCAGCGCGGTGGCATAGACGAAACCCCGGCACTGGGCGACGGTCATGGCGATGCGCTCGTCGGTCGAGGACGGCGACACCAGGAACGTACGGTCGATGCGGTGCTCGTCGGAGGCCGCGATCCACTCGGCGGCCTCGTCCGGGATCAGGTCAGGCGTGATCATGCCGGTCGCGCCGGCCGCCGCCAGGTCGCGGGCGAACGCGTTGACCCCGTACTTCTCGATGGGGTTCCAGTAGGTCATCAGCACGACCGTGGCGCCGGCCCCGGCCACCGCCTCGATGATCCGCAGCGTGTCGCGGGTGCGCACGCCCCGGCCGAGCGCGATGTCGCTGGCCTTCTGGATGACCGGGCCGTCCATGACCGGGTCGGAGTAGGGCAGCTCGACCTCGATGACGTCGCAGCCGGCCTCGTGCATCGCGATCATCGATTCGATGCTGTCGTCGACCGTCGGGAAGCCGGCCGGCATGCAGCCGATCAGCAGGGCCCGCTCCTCGGCGCGGGCCTTGGCGAAGATCTCGGCGATGCTCACGCTGGAACGCCTTTCTCGTGCCGGCCCGGCCCTACGACCGCTCCACTCACTCCGGTGCAGGCCATCACGAGTTCTCCCCCGGCACCAAGGTCTCGACGGGGTCGAGAATCCCGAAGTACGCGCCCGCGGTGTGCACGTCCTTGTCGCCGCGGCCGGACAGGTTGACCACGATCGTCGGCGTGCGGCCGAGCTCCTCGCGCAGGGCCGGCACGATCCGGGCGGCGCCGGCCAGCGCGTGGGCGCTCTCGATGGCCGGGATGATGCCCTCGGTGCGGCACAGCAGCTGGAACGCGGCCATCGCCTCGGCGTCGGTCACCGGCTCGTACTCGGCCCGGCCGGTGTCGTGCAGCCAGGCGTGCTCGGGACCCACACCGGGGTAGTCGAGACCGGCCGAGATGGAGTGTGATTCCACCGTCTGGCCGTCCTCGTCCTGCAGCACGTACGTCCGGGCGCCGTGCAGCACCCCGGAGGAGCCGCCGGTGATGGACGCCGCGTGCCGGCCGGTCGCCACCCCGTCGCCGCCCGCCTCGAAGCCGTAGAGCTGCACCGACTCGTCGGGGACGAACGCGTGGAAGATGCCGATCGCGTTGGAGCCGCCGCCCACGCAGGCCGCGACCGCGTCGGGCAGCCGCCCGAGCTGGTCCAGGCACTGCTGGCGGGCCTCGATGCCGATGCCGCCCACGAAGTCGCGCACGATCTCGGGGAACGGGTGCGGCCCGGCGGCCGTGCCGAGCAGGTAGTGCGTGGTGTCGACGCTGGCCACCCAGTCGCGCAGGGCCTCGTTGAGCGCGTCCTTGAGGGTGCGCGAGCCGTTGGTGACCGGCACGACGGTGGCGCCGAGCATGCGCATGCGGGCCACGTTCAGCGCCTGCCGCTCGGTGTCGGTCTCACCCATGTAGACGACGCACTCGAGGTCGAGCAGGGCGGCCGCGGTCGCGCTGGCCACGCCGTGCTGGCCGGCGCCGGTCTCGGCGATCACCCGCGGCTTGCCCATCCGCTTGGCGAGCAGGGCCTGCCCCAGCACGTTGCGCACCTTGTGGGCGCCCGTGTGGTTGAGGTCCTCCCGCTTGAGCAGGATCTCGGCGCCGAGCCGGGCCGACAGCCGCTCCGCCCGGTAGAGCAGCGAAGGCGTGCCCGCGTAGTTCAGGAGCAGGTCCTTGAACTGCGCCTGGAACTCCGGGTCGGTCTTGGCCGTGCGGTAGGCGGCGTCGAGCTCGTCCAAGGCCCGGACCAGGGCCTCGGGAACGAACCGGCCGCCGTACCGACCGAAATGCCCGGACAGATCGGGCAGTGTCGGCGCGCTCATCGCACCGGCCGCGGGGTCGCGGGGTGGTTCCCGGCGTTGACCAGTTCGGCCACCGCGTCCCGCGGCGACTTCTGGGTCACCAGGCCCTCACCCACCAGCACCGCGTCGGCGCCCGCCGAGGCGTACCGGATCAGGTCGTGCGGCCCGCGCACCCCCGACTCGGCGATCTTCACGACGTTGTTGGGCAGGCCGGGCGCGATGCGCTCGAAGACCGCCCGGTCGACCTCGAGCGTGCGCAGGTCACGGGCGTTGACCCCGATGACCTTGGCGTTCGCCTCGAGAGCGCGGTCGGCCTCCTCCTCGTTGTGCACCTCGACGAGGGCGGTCATGCCCAGCGACTCGATGCGCTCGAGGAGACCGACGAGCACGTTCTGCTCGAGGGCGGCCACGATGAGCAGCACGAGGTCGGCGCCGTGGGCGCGGGCCTCGTGCACCTGGTAGCTGGAGACCACGAAGTCCTTGCGGAGCACCGGGATCTGCACCGAGGCGCGGACGGCCTTCAGGTCGTCGAGCGACCCGCCGAACCACCGGCCCTCGGTGAGCACGCTGATGCACCGGGCGCCGCCCGCCGCGTACTCCCCCGCCAGCTCGGCCGGGTCGGGGATGTCGGCCAGCGCGCCCTTGGACGGCGACGACCGCTTCACCTCCGCGATCACCGCCACGCCGGGCTTGCGTAACGCCGCGTAGGCGTCGATGGCCGGCGGCGCCGCCGCGGCCGCCTCCCGAACCTGCTCGAGCGGCACCTGCTCCTGCCGGGCCGCCACGTCCTCGCGCACTCCGGCGAGGATCTCCTCCAGCACGTTCTGCGGTCCGCCAGAACCCGCTTCCGCCTGCTGATCGGATGTCACGAAACGACTCCCCTCTCCGGGTGTCCTCCGCCCGATGCTAGGAGGTCGCGGTCGCGCAAGGCCCCCCGGGGTATGGCGCGCCTCACGAATCGGGCTGGGGCATAATGCGCCTGCTCGCCCGCGATCTGTCACTTCGGTCACAGGGGCCACGCCCGCTGCGGCCCGCTGGGCTGGGACACCTCATCTGATCGGTGGATACCACGGCGCGTTGACACGACCGTCACGCACCGGAAATAGGGTCCGGTCATGATGGGTCCGAGGCAAACTGGTCCGGGCGCCTCGCGCGCCCTGTCAGACCTCTGGCAGACCTCGCCCGCCCGAGCGATGTGGAGTTTCCCGTGGCCGCCATCCGGACCGCTCCGATCGAGCCGGCCCTTCCCGCCGGCTTCGTCAACGCTTCCCGTGCCTTCGTCGCCGCCGCGGCCGACCTCGTGACCGGCGTGCAGCGCCGCTTCGTGGGGCCCGCCAACATGCGCAGCGCCCGTGACAACGCGTGGGCCGCCACCCTGGAAGACCGGGCTCGCAACGAGGCCCGGGCCGAGCTCACCCGCGAAGTGGCCGCCCTGGTGGCCCGTCGCTCGAGCCGCCGTCGCCTGGCCAAGACCCGATAAGAGCCTTCCCGCGTACGGTGTCCCGGCGCCCTACGCGGTCGGGTCGTCGCCCCGATCCAGCGAGTCCCAGGCCGCGCGACTGTCGACCGGACGGTTCACTCCGGCGGGGGCCGGTTCGGCGGCGGGACGCCGTTCGTAGCGCGCCGACATCCGCGGCCACTGGTGTCCCAGGCGGGCCGCGGTCAGGCCGCCGAGCAGAACGATCACTCCTCCGAGGGCACAGGCGACCGGCCACAGGGTGTTGACCTCGGTGGCGTCCAGGCCGGCCCGGCCCACGATCGCGCTGACCGCGATGCCCCCGCCGACCAGCACGAGCAGGCCGCCCAGGGCCCGCCGCAACCAGCCGTGGGTGGCCAGCAGCGCGCCGGTGCCGGCCAGACCGACCAGGGCCAGCCCCATCACCCAGGGGGCGACGTCGGCGCCGGTCTGCACGGTGCGCAGGTCCGACATCTCCGGCCGCTCGGTCACCTGCACCGACCAGGTGCGGGTGGCGCCGTAGACCGCCAGCCCGGCCCCGGCCAGGCAGGCCAGCAGCGAGAGCAGGTAGGGACGCCGGCTCTCGCTCATCGGGCCGCGCGCAGCGTCTCGGCCGAGGCGATCGCGGCCAGCACCGCCGCCGCCTTGTTGCGGGTCTCCTGCTCCTCGGACGCCGGATCGGAGTCGGCCACGATGCCGGCGCCGGCCCCGACATAGGCGACGCCGTCCTTGAGCAACGCCGTCCGGATCGCGATCGCCATGTCCATGTCGCCCGCGAACCCGAAATAGCCCACGGTGCCGCCGTAGAGCCCGCGTCGCGTCGGCTCCAGCGACTCGATGATCTCCATGGCCCGCACCTTGGGCGCGCCCGACAGCGTGCCGGCCGGGAAGGTCGCCGCGAGCGCGTCGAACGCCGACCGGTCCTCGCGCAGCTCGCCGATGACCGTCGACACGATGTGCATGACGTGGCTGTACCGCTCGATGCGCGCGAACTCCGGCACCTCGACCGAACCCGCCCGGCACACCCGGCCCAGGTCGTTGCGGCCCAGGTCGACCAGCATCACGTGCTCGGAGCGCTCCTTGGGGTCGGCCAGCAGTTCGGCCGCCAGCGCGTTGTCCTGCTCGGGGGTCGCGCCGCGCCACCGGGTGCCGGCGATCGGGTGCAGCAGAGCCCGGCGCGTCCCCTCCTCGTCGGCGCTGACCTTCAGGTGCGCCTCGGGCGAGGAACCGACGATGTCGAAGTCGTCGAAGCGCAGGAGATACATGTACGGGCTGGGGTTGGTCGCGCGCAGCACGCGGTAGACGTCGAGCGGGTCGGCGTCGGTCGGCCGCTCGAAACGCTGGGCGACCACGATCTGGAAGCACTCGCCGGCCCGGATCGCCTCCTTGGCCTCCTCGACCGCCTTCTGATATTCGCCCGGGGCGGTGCGGCTGACCGGCTCACCGGCCGGCCGGCGCTCCACGGTGGAGATCATCGGCGGCGTGGGCCGGGACAGCGCGGTGGTCATCGCGTCGAGCCGGCCGACGGCGTTGTGATAGGCCGCGAGCCGGGCCTTGTCGTCGGCGTCCTCGGCCAGCACCGCGTTGGCGACCAGGATGGCCGAGCCGTCGAAGTGGTCGAGCACCACGAGGTCGGTGGCGAGCATCATGCCCAGCTCGGGCAGGGCCAGGTCGTCACCGGCCTCCGACGGCAGGCGCTCGAACCGGCGTACGAGGTCGTAGCTCAGATAGCCCACCATGCCGCCGGTCAGCGGGGGCAGATCGTCGGGGGCCGGCCCGTCGGCCAGGGCGGCCACCGTCTCGCGCAACGCGACGACCGGGTCGCCGTCGAGCGGCACCCCGGCCGGCGGCGTGCCGAGCCAGTGGGCCTCGCCGTCGCGCTCGACCAGCGTGGCGGCGCTGCGCACGCCGACGAACGAATAGCGCGACCAGGCCGCACCCGAGGGCCCCGCGCCCTGCTCGGCCGATTCCAGCAGGAAGGTGCCGGGGCCGCCGGCCAGCTTCGTATAGACACCGACCGGGGTCTCCCCGTCGGCCAGCAGGCGCCGCACGACCGGTACGACCCGTCGGCGCTGCCGCAGGAAGGTGGCCTCGTCGGGCGCGACGGCTCCGCTGGTCATCGCTCCGCCGCCTCTCCGGTCTCGGCGCCCTGCCCGGTGACGGGCAGTTCCTCGAAGAAGCACGTGTGCTCGCCGGTGTGGCAGGCGGCGCCGATCTGCTCGACGGTCACCAGCAGGGCGTCACCGTCGCAGTCGAGGGCGACGTTGCGCACATATTGATGGTGGCCGGAGGTGGCGCCCTTCACCCAGTATTCCTGGCGGCTGCGCGACCAGTAGGTGGCGCGCCCGCTGGTCAGCGTGCGATGCAGCGCCTCATCGTCCATCCAGGCGAGCATGAGCACGTCACCGCTGCCGTGCTCCCGCACGATCGCCGCCACGAGTCCGTCGGGGGTGCGTTTGAGCCGGGCCGCGATCGCCGGATCCAGGTCGGTCTTGACTGCCACGCGACGATTCTCCCCCATCCACGGCGTTGCCCACCGCCCGCCCGTCCACCCCTCCGGCGGGTGTTCCGGGGCCTTCGACGCGGCCCACGATCCGGGCACGGGGGATGCCACCAGAAGCGCGGGACGGTACCGTCGTCGTGCGCTGCACCCAGCCAGGGGTGTTCTCAGCCGCCTCCCGAGAGGGTTACCGCAGCTCAAGTCCGCGGGTGGCGGAGCCGGAGCGACGGGAGTCTCAAACCGATGGAGCCGACGTCCAACCCCGACAACGCTCGGTCGACGCGGGGGCTGGCCCGATTCTGGCCGGCCAACCGCGAAACCGAGGGCGAGGCCGGCGCGCCCGATTCGCCCGGGATGTCGGGCACTCTTTCGGGTGAAACCGAGATGGTGGCGTTAGGTTCGCGTCGGACCCCCGACAGCACGGCCAACGAGGGCGCCGTCAGCGGTCCGCCCTATGTCGGACAGTTCAGCGGCCCGCCGGACATCGGCCCGGCCAGCGCTCCTCCGCACGTTGCCCCGTCCAGCGGCACGCCGTACGGCGGCTCCGCCCCGTTCGGCCCGTCCTACGCCGGCCCGGCCGGCCCGTCGCCGGCGTTCGGCCCCTCCCAGCCGGGGCGGCCCGTCAGCGGCATGCCTCTGGGACGGAGCGCCGAGCCCGGCCGCCCGTCCTACCTCGGCCAGACCGGCAGCGACCCGCACCTGGGCCGGCCGGCGGGACAGTCGCCGATGGCCCCGATGCCGCTCGCCCAGCCGGGCCTCGGCCGCGCCGGAGACCCGATGGCGCCGTCCGCCTCGGCGGTTCCCGGGCCGGGTGGTCCGGCATCCGACAGTCCGAAGCCCACCGGCGTCCCGCGGCCAGGCGGCGCCCACGGTTCGGGCGACGCCCAGAGCCAGTCGGGCCCGGACAGCGTTCATGGTGCGCTCGGTTCCGGCCGCGACGCCGACGGGCCGCGCGGCGCCGGCGACCCGCTCGGGGCCGGCAACAACCCGCTCGGAGCGAGCAGCAACCCGCTCGGGACCGGCGGTGCATCACTTGGGGCGAGCGGCGCCCACAGCGCCAACGATCCGCTCGACACCACCAGCCCGCCCGGCTCCAACCGGTCCGGCGGCGCGGAGGCGTCCCGCGGCTCCGCCGAGCCGGCGAGCCCGAACAGCCCGCTCGGGTCGAACAGCGCGCTCGACGGGAACCAGGCCCGCCCGGACGATGTGGACGGTTCACGCGGCGGCCTCACCCCGGTCAGCGGCGGCGTCAGCCCGGTGAGCGGTGGCGGTTCGTTCAGCGGCACGAGCCCGGTCAGCGGCAGTGGATCGTTCAGCAACACCACGCCCGTCAGCGGCGGCGGATCGTTCGGCAACACCACGCCGGTCAGCGGTGCCGGATCGTTCGGCGCCACCCGCCCGGTCAGCGGCAGCGCCGCCCCCGCCGGTGGAAGCGAGAACGGCACCGGCGACGGCGGGTTCGGCCTGACGGCGTCGTCGCACCGACCGGCCGGCAGCCCGGGCACGGGGAGCGGAACGGTCAACGGTCATGCACCCCTCGGCACCCGCGGCCTGAACGGCGCCGACGCCGGAAGCCGTACGGTCAGCGGCGGCAGCCTCGACGGCCTGGACGACCCGATCGGCCGTAACGGGCTGCACTCCGCGGCCGGTGCACCGGTCAGCGGTCCTCCGGCCGAGAGCGATGATCAGGTCGGTAAGCAGGATCACTCACAAGGTTCGGAGGACGGGCGCGCGGGCACCCCGGCCGTAGAGTCGCGGCGAGGGAACCCCTGGGACCGCGACCTCAACGGCCTCGGGCTGGGCGGGCGCAACAACCGGTTCCTGTTCGGCGGCCGCAGTCCGAACCAGGCGCGGCCGGGTGTCAACGGCCACGAGCACGGCGAGGCCAACGGGCGGCCGGCGACGCCCGGGCACGGGGAAGCGAAAGACGAGAACGGGCGTGATGACATGAACGGACGGGCCGGCATTCCGGGCATCCCGACCTCCGGAGCGGGACCGGCCGGGCCGCTCCCGGGGCCGGCGGCGGACACCGACGAGACCACCGGACGCCGCGCCGCCCCCGACGATGTCGACGCGCGCCGGGCCGCGGCCGGCTGGGCCTCGGTGCCCACCTCGACGCACCCGATCGTCGGCCCGACCTCGGCGCCTCCGGTGTCGGGCCCGCCCGCCGCGACCGGCGCCCAGCCCACGTCGGGCGCCCCGGTGTCGGCCGCGCCGGTCTCGCCCGGCCCGGTGTTCGGCGCGTCCTACGGTCAGCCTCCGGCCTACACCCCGGCGTTGCCCGACCCCGAAGCCGGCCCGGTCTCGGGTGTCCCGGCGCCGCGCGGTGCCACCAGCATCCCGGTCCCGGTGGCGAAGCCGGCGCCCGTGGAGCAGGCGAGCACCACGTTCGGGGCGGAACCCCGTACGGAAAACCCCGCACCCCGGCCCGAGAGCGATGACGAACTCACGGCCGCTCCGCGTCGCTCGGCCAGCCTCGAAGATGCCGAACCGGCCCGCCGTGGCCGCCGCGCCGCCCCGGAGGAGCCCGAGGAGGAGCCGGCACCCGCCGAGGCCCCGCGCCGCCCGGGAGATGTCGTGCCGGGACACATCGCGTTCTGGGACGACGACGCCATCCGCCACTTCCGGGCCGCCTGGCACGAGGTGAAGGCCGAGTTCGTCGACGACCCCGAGACGGCTCTGACCCGGGCCCACGACCTGCTCACCGACGCGGTCAACGAGCTCACGGAGGCCCTGCTGGCCGAGCGTGACGAGCTCGACCCGCTGCGCGGCAACGGCAAGCCCGATACCGAGAGCATGCGGATGGCGATGCGCGGCTACCGCGAGTTCCTGGAGCGCATCCTGGCGCTCTGAGCACGGAAAACGACCCCCACAGCGATGGGGGTCTTTTTCTGCCCGTGGAATTCATTTACTGTTGAGTTCATCAGGCGTTGAATTTCAGGGAGGGCGACATGGGCACCGCCATCGAGGTGCGCGACCTCGTCGTGGAGCGCGGCCGACGAGAGGTCCTGCACGGCATCACCTGCACCATCCCGAGCGGTTCGGTGACCGGGCTGCTCGGCCCCAGCGGCAGCGGCAAGACCACGCTCATCCGCGCGGTCGTCGGGGTCCAGATCGTCAAGTCGGGCGAGGTCACCGTGCTCGGCCGGCCCGCGGGCAGCGCGCCCCTGCGCAGCCAGGTGGGCTATGTCACGCAGGCGCCGAGCGTCTACGCCGACCTTTCCGTACGCGAGAACGCGCGCTACTTCGCCGCCCTGCTCGGGCTGGGTGCGGCCGAGGCCGACCGCGCGATCGCCGACGTCGGGCTGGCCGACGCGCGTGGTCAGCTCGTCGGCAACCTCTCCGGCGGCCAGCGCAGCCGGGCCTCGCTCGCCTGCGCCATGATCGGCGAGCCGAAGCTGCTGGTGCTCGACGAGCCGACCGTCGGACAGGACCCGGTGCTGCGGGCCGATCTGTGGGCCCGGTTCCACGAGCTGGCCGACGCCGGCACGACCCTGCTCGTCTCGAGCCACGTGATGGACGAGGCGGGCCGCTGCGACCGCCTGCTGCTGATCCGGGAGGGCCGGCTGATCGGCGACGACACACCGGCGGCGATCCGTACGGCGGCCGGGACGGACGACCTCGAAGAAGCGTTCCTGAGGCTTATCCGCGAGCGGGAGCAGGTGACGGCATGAGCCTGGGCATCACGTTCGCCACGGCCGGAAGGGTGCTGCGCCAGCTGCGGCACGACCGCCGGACCGTCGCGCTCCTCATCGTCGTACCGGCGCTGCTGTTGGCTCTGCTCTATTTCATGTACGACGGCGCGGGCGGCACCTTCGACCGGATCGCCCTGGTCATGCTGGGTGTCTTCCCGTTCGTGATCATGTTTCTGGTGACCAGCATCGCCATGCTCCGCGAGCGCACCACCGGCACGCTGGAGCGCCTGCTCACCACCCCGCTGGGCAAGATCGACCTGCTGTTCGGGTACGGGTTGGCGTTCGGTCTCGCGGCGGCGGTGCAGGGCACGGTCGCGACCGGGGCCGCGTACTGGCTGCTCGGCCTGCAGACCAGTGGGAACGCGGGCCTGGTGGTGCTCATCGCCGTGGTGAACGCCGTGCTCGGGGTGGCGCTGGGCCTGTTCTGCAGCGCCTTCGCCCGCACCGAGTTCCAGGCCGTACAGTTCCTACCGGTGGTCGTCGTGCCCCAGCTGCTGCTGTGCGGGTTGTTCGTGCCGCGCGAGCAGATGGCAGGCTGGCTCGAGGGCATCAGCAACGCCCTGCCGCTGACGTACGCGGTGGAGGCGCTGGTCCAGGTCGGCCGCTCGGCCGAGGCGACCACGACGATGTGGCGCGACCTGGCGATCGTGGCGGGGGCGGCGGTGGTCGCCCTCGTGCTGGCGGCCGCGACCCTGCGGCGACGGACTCCCTAGGAGCAGGCTTGGCAAGGCGCAGCGGGCGGCGTCCCGGCAATCAGGACACCCGCGAGTCCATCCTGGAGGCCGCCCGGAACACCTTCGCCGAGAAGGGCTACGACCAGGCCTCGATCCGGGCCATCGCGGGTGACGCCGCCGTCGACCCGGCCCTGGTGCACCACTATTTCGGCACCAAGGAGAAGCTGTTCCTGGCCGTGATGAACGCGCCCATCAACCCGGCCGAGCTGGTGCCGCAGGCGCTCGCCGGGCCCCGGGAGCAGGCCGGGGAGAGGCTGGTGCGGGTGGCCCTGGGCGTGTGGGACTCGCCGGCCGGCACGGCCGCGCTGGCCGTCTTCCGCTCGGCGCTGAGCAACGAGTGGACGGCGCGGCTGCTGCGCGACTTCGTCGTCACGCAGGTGCTGCGGCGGGCGGTGAGCGAGATGACGCTCGACCCGGCCGAGGCCGAGATGCGGTCGGCGCTGGTCGCCACCCAGATCGCCGGCACGATCATGGCCCGCTACGTGCTGAAGATCGAGCCCCTGGCCAGTGCCGACATCGACACGCTGGCCGCGGCCATCGGCCCCAACGTGCAGCGCTTCCTCACTGACCCCATGCCTGAGGTCTTCAAGAGTTAGTTGTCGGTGCAACGGTGGCAGAGCACCGGGTGCAACAGGTGGGCCAGGTCGTGGCGGTCGGTCACCGGGCGCGGGAAGGCCAGCCGGGCCAGTTTGTCGTCCAGGCGCACCATGAAGCCGTAGCGGTCCATGCGCACCACCCGCGGCTCGGCGACCGGCTGGAACTTGCTGCCCAGCTGGCGCCGCACATAGGCGCTCATCTCGGCCTCGTGGTGGTCGGCCAGGTCGGCGATCAGGTCGAACTCGATGCGGCAGAGCGGGTCGGGCGTGGCCTCGGCGAAATCGTCCACGTCGACGTCGTTCAGGTTCTCGTTGCGCTCGTACCGGACCTCGGCCACGTCCATGCGGTGCAGCACCTGGCCGTTGCCGACGTCGAGCAGGTCACCCGAGGCGTCGATCTCGGCGTAATCGAGCGCCGCCGATCGAGCCTCGTCACCTTCGAGTACGGTGGCCCAGCCGGAGATCCACACGCGACCGAGGGCCGGCGAGCCCGCCATCGGCGGCACGTCCGAGATGTCGAGCACCATCGCGGTGTCGTCGTTGCCCTCCTGGGGCCGCAGCGCCGCGGCGAAGGCGCCGTCACGCGGCGAGAGCAGGAGAACCCGGCCGTTCGCGTCGGTGACGTGCCGCACGGGAAGAGGGCCCGGACGGCACGCGATGTGCGCGACGCCGGGCAGGTGACCGGCGGCGAGCGTACGCGCGATCTCGGCATGGGTGGGCTGCATGGTGACGACCTCCGGGCACCGGTTAGGCTTACCTTAGTAAGGTGAGGCTAACCGTAACACCAGCCTCAAGCGCAAGTGACTCGGAGACTTCATGAACAACTCCCGACCGAAGGCCAAGCTCTCCAGGGCGCTCGGCATCCCTCTGACGCCGAAGTGCGTGAAGTACTTCGAGAAGCGGCCGTTCCCGCCGGGTGTCCACGGGCGTTCCCGCCGCAAGGCCTCGGACTACCAGGTCCGGCTTCTGGAGAAGCAGCGGCTGCGCCACCAGTACAACATCAGCGAGGCCCAGATGCGGAAGGCGTACGACGACGCCCACCGCGCCGAGGGCAAGACCGGCGAGACGATGGTGAGCCTGCTCGAGCGCCGCCTCGACGCCACCGTGATGCGCGCCGGCCTGGCCCGCACCATCTACCAGGCCCGCCAGCTCGTCGTGCACGGCCACTTCACGGTCGACGGCAAGAAGGTGGACCGCCCGGGTTACCGGCTCAAGCCGGGCCAGGTCGTCGAGGTCCGCGAGTCGAGCCGGCAGAAGCCGCCGTTCGAGATCGCGAAGGCGGGCGCCCACCAGGACGGCCCGACCGCGCCCTACCTCTCCACCGTGCTGGAGGACCTGCGCATCACCGTGCTGCGGGTGCCGGAGCGCTCGGAGATCCGCGTCCACTGCGACGAGCAGCTGGTCGTGGAGTTCTACGCCCGATAAGTAGGGCGGGCGAAGAGGGCAGCTGCACGAACTCAACCTGGGTGAGGCAGCTACCCAAACGCAAACCGGGATGAGGCGGCTGCCCAACCCAAACCCGGTGGGGCGGCTGCCTAACGCAAACCCGGTGGGGCGGCTGCCCAACCCAAACCGGTGGGGCGGCTGCCCAACCCAAACCGGTGGGGCGGCCGGACAGGGGCAAACCCATAGGGCGGCCGGACAGAAGCAAACCCACAGGGCGGCCGGACAGAAGCAAACCCACAGGGCGGCCGGACAGAAGCAACTGTCTTTCCGGCTTCGCTTCGCGAAGCGGGCGATCGCCTCTTTGAGGCAAAGGAGGAGGCAGCCGATTTTCCGGCGCCGCAAACCCCGCGGCGACGGAAAATCGGGTGCCTCCTCCTTTGCGAGGCGATCGCTGGCCGCTGGACTATCGACGGGCGCCCGGAAACTAGCGGGTTTGTTCGAGCCAGTGCGTGTGGGACAGCGGGTTTGTTCGAGCCAGTTGCGTGTGGATTAGCGGGTTTGTTCTAACCAGCTTGCGTATAGCTTTGCGTAGATTGAGCCCTCTTCTGTTACCAGTTGGGCGTGTGGGCCGCGCTGTACAACGCGGCCTGCGTCTACGACGATTACCTCGTCTGCGGACTGGGCGGTTGAGAGCCTGTGGGCGATGGCTACCGTGGTGCGGCCGCGGGTGACCGTGTCTAGTGCTCGCTGGAGGCGGACCTCGGTTGCTGGGTCTACGGCGCTTGTGGCCTCGTCGAGGACCAGCAGGTCGGGGTCGGCTACGTAGGCACGTACGAGGGCTACCAGTTGACGTTCGCCTACGCTCAGGGCCTCGCCTCGCTCGCCTACCGGGGTCTCCAAGCCGGCGGGCAGGGTGGCCAGCCAGTCGGCCAGGCCCAGCTCTTCGAAGGCGGAGCGCAACTGCTCGTCGGTCAGGGACGGCTCGGCGAAGCGGATGTTCTCGGCGACGGTGGCGTCGAACAGGAAGCCGTCCTGGGGCACCATCACCACCCGCGAGCGCAGGGCGGCGAACTTCACCGTGCGCAGCGCGGTTCCGGAGAGCAGGACCTCACCCTCGACGGGGTCCATCAGGCGGGTGAGCAGCTTCGCGAACGTGGTCTTGCCGCTTCCGGTCTCGCCGACCACCGCGACCTTGGTGCGTGCGGCCAGCGAGAGGTCGACGTCGGCGAGCACGATCGGGCCGCCGGGATAGCGGAACGACACGTCCTGGAAGCGCACCGACAGCGGGCCCTCGGGCAGGTCGACGCCCACCTCGTCCGGGTCCTTGACGTCGGGCTCCAGGTCGAGCACGTCGAGCACCCGCCGCCAGCCGGCCACCGCGTTCTGGGCCTCGTTGAGCATGTCGGTGGCGATCTGCACGGGCTGGATGAACAGCGTCACCAGGAACAGGAACGCGGTCAGCGCGCCCACGGTCAGGCCGCCGTCCACGCCCATCAGCACCCCGACCACCACCACCGCGGCCAGGGCCAGGCCCGCGCCCAGCTCGCCGCTGGAGAAGCTGGTCACACTCGTGCGCAGCGCGTGCTGCTGGGCCACCCGCAGACGGTCGATCGAGGTGTCCAGGCGCTTCTCGGTGCGGCCGGCCACCCCGTACGCGCGAATGACCATGGCCCCGACGACGCTCTCGGCGATCGCGCCCAGCATGACGCCGGTGCGTTCGCGGACCGCGCCGTAGACGGCGGCCAGCCGCTTCTGGAACAGCCGGATCACCGCCACGGCCGGCCCGAACGCGAGCAGCACCACGATGGTGAGCTCCCAGGAGTAGACGAACATCACGATCGTCGAGACCAGCAGCTGACCGCTGGCCAGCAGCAACTGCACGCCGCCGGTCTGCAGGAAGATCGAGATCTGGTCGACGTCGCTGGTCACCCGGGACACCATCGTGCCGCGGCGCTCGGACTGCTGGTGCAGCATCGACAGGTCGTGGATGTGCCGGAACGTGCGGGAGCGCAGCGCGCCCAGCGCGGTCTCGCTGACTGTGAACAGGCGGCGGGTCATCAGATAGCCGGCCAGCGTCGAGATCATCAGCGCGACAAACGTGAGCGCCACCACGGCGGTGACAAACTGCAGGTCGGGGCCGCCCTCGGCGCGGATGCCGTGGTCGATGCCCTGCTGCACGGCGATCGGCACGGCGACCCGGCCGCCCATCTGCACCACGGCCAGCGCGATCGTGCCGGCCATGCCGGGCCGCAGCTCGGGCGAGAGCGCGAGGCCACGTTTGATGGTGGCGAAAGTTCCCTCGCTGCTCACGCTTCGACTCTTTCCGCTTCGGCTTTCTCGTACGCCGTCACCAGGTCGGCGTATCCGGGGTGGGCGGCCAGCAGCTCGGTGTGGGTGCCGGTCGCGACCACCTTGCCCTGCTCCAGATAGACGACCTCGTCGGCCAGCGCGATCGTGGCCCGGCGGTAGGCCACCACGAGGATCGAGGCCCCCGCGTCCCGGCTGCGCAGCGAGGCCAGGATGGCCGCCTCGACCCGCGGGTCGACCGCGCTCGTCGCGTCGTCCAGCACGAGCAGCCGTGGATGACCGGCCAGGGCACGGGCCAGCGTGATCCGCTGTCGTTGCCCGCCGGAGAGCGAGGTTCCGCGCTCCCCCACCGCCGTGTCGATCTTCTCGGGCAGCTTCGCGACGAACCCGTCGGCCTGGGCGAGCCGCAGCGCCGTCCAGACCGAGTCGTCGTCGAGGCCGTCCCGTTCGAGCGTGATGTTGCCGCGCACGGTGTCGTCGAAGACGAACGGCAGCTGCGGTACGAGGGCGGAGGCACCGGTCAGGGCGGCCTCGCTGAGCGCGGGCAGCGGCGTGTCGTCGAGGGTCACCCGGCCCGCCCCCGGGTCGACCAGCCGGACGGCCAGTGACGCGATGGTCGACTTGCCGGAGCCGGTCGCGCCGACCAGCGCCACGGTCTTGCCGGGGGGCACGGTGAACGACACGTCGTGCAGGACCAACGGGCCTTCCCCGTACGCGAAATCCACCGCATCAAAACGCAGCGTGGCCGGACCCGTCGCGCGCGCCGTGGCCGAGCCGTAGGCGAGGTCACCCTCGGCCGCCAGCACCGCCTGCACCCGGTCCCACCCGGCGACACTGCGCGGCAGTTCGCCCAGCACCCAGCCGATCGCCCGCACCGGGAAGGCGAGCACCGTGAACAGGAACGCGACCGTGACGACCTCGGCCACGGTGACCGCCCCGCTCTGCAGCCGCCACGCCCCGAGCAGCAGCACGGCCAGGGTGCCGAGGCTGGGCAGCGAGTCCATGACCGGGTCGAACAGGCCGCGCAGCCGCCCCACCGCGATCAGCGAGTCGCGCAGCTCGTCGACGAACACCTTGAAGCGGCGGGACTCGTCCTCCTCACGGCCCATCGTCTTGACCACCAGCGCGCCGTCGAAGCTCTCGTGGGCGACCGCGCTGACCTTGGCCCGCATCTGCTGGGCCCGGATCTGCCGCGGCGACATGCGGCGGGCATAGAAGGTGTTGAGGGCGAACAGGGCCGGGAACAGCACGACCCCGACCAGCGCGAGCACCCAGTCGGTGAGGAACAACGCGACCACCGCGGCGAAGATCATCACGATCGTGCCGACCGCGAACGGCAGCGGCGCGATCGGCACGAACGCGGCCTCGACGTCGGAGTTCGCGTTGGAGAGCAGGGTGCCGGTCGCGTGTTTCTGGTGCCACGACGGCGGCAGCGACAGATAGCGCCGGGTCACCGCGCGGCGGTAGCGGGCCTGCAGCCGGAACTGCATGTAACCGGCGCCGAGCCGGCGGCCGAAGATGGTCGCCACCCGCAGCCCGCTGAGGCCGAGGAACACCGCGGCGATCAGCGCGAGCGTGCCGGTGTCGGCCGACCCGCTGCTGAACGCGGGGACGACGACATGGCCGATCACGGCGCCGACGACGTAGGAGTTGGCGATGACGAGAAGGCCGAACAGGCTGCTGCCGAGGGCGCCGATCGTGAACAGGCGTGGCTCTGTCCGGATCGAGTGGCCCAGCACGCGCAGTCCCCGTACCAGCACATCGCGGCTGGTCCTGGTGCTCAAAATTCCTACCCGACTGGTAAGTGTTCGCCGACAGTTCCGGCCTTACATTCCCATCCTGCCGAACAGGCCGCCGTCGTTCACGTTCGTAACATGTGTCTACGATCACGTTTGTGACCGCCTATGCCCAGCGCGAACGCCGCTTACTCGCTGACCTGCTCCTTCGTCTCGGACCGGACGAGCCGACCCTCTGCGAGGGATGGACGACCCGCGATCTCGCGGCGCACCTGGTGGTGCGGGAACGGCGGCCCGACGCGGCGGCCGGGGCGATGATCCCGCCGCTGCGCGAGCACGGTGAACGGGTGCGGAAACAGACCGCGGCCCGCCCTTACGAGCAGGTCGTGCACGAGGTGCGGACGCCACCCTGGTGGAGCCCGGTGAGCAACCCTCTCACCGACGAGATGGCCAACACCATCGAGTTCTTCGTGCACCACGAGGACGCCCGGCGCGGGCAACCGGACTGGCAGCCGCGCGATCTCGATCCCGGCCTCGAGGCCGCGCTGTGGCGAAATGTCCGGCTGACCAGCCGACTCGTGCTGCGGCGGGCCGGCGTGGCGGTCACGGTCACCTCCCCGGGATACGGCTCGTTCGCCGTGGGCAGCTCCCCCACGACCACTCTTTCGGGGCCACCCGGGGAGCTCGCGATGTATCTCACCGGACGGACCGGGGCCGCGCGCGTGACCATCGACGGGGACGGCCTGGACGGCGTACGGCTGGGCATCTGATTGGCTCTTTTGATCCGGCCCGGATTGGTTCGAATCGTGAGCCAATGCGGGCCTAGCGTGAGGCCATGGCTCAGAACTCCGGACTCTCCCTCGCCCAGGGCACCGCGCTCTGCGTCGGCGCCGTCCTCGGCACCGGCGTCATCTCGATGCCGGCCCTGGCCGCCGAGGTCGCCGGGCCCGCCTCGCTGGTCGCCTGGATCGCGCTGATCGTGCTGTCGGCGCCGCTCGCCCTCACCTTCGCGGCGCTCGGCGGGCGGCACCCGGACGGCGGCGGCGTCTCCACCTATGTCCGGCTCGCGTTCGGTCCCCGGGCCGGCGCCGCGATCGGCTGGACGTTCTTCTTCGCCGTCCCGCTCGGCGCTCCGGCCGCGGCCGCGTTCGCCGGTGGCTATGTGGCCGACATCCTCGGTGGCGGCCGGGCCACCACCCTGCTCACGTTCCTGGCCATCGTCTCGGCCGTGTTCACCATGAACTGGTTCGGGGTGCGCGTCTCGGGCCGGGTCCAGCTCGTGCTCACCGGCGTGCTGGCCGCCCTGCTGCTGGTCACCGTGATCACCGCGCTGCCGCACGCCGACCTCGGGAACCTGACGCCGTTCGCGCCGCACGGCTGGTCGGGGGTCGGTTCGGCGGCGGCGGTGCTGGTCTGGGGCTTCGCCGGGTGGGAGGCGGTGTCGTCGCTGGCCGCCTCCTATCGCAACCCGAGCCGGGACGTGCCCCGGGCCACGGCGGTCGCGGTGGTGCTGGTCGGCGTGCTCTACCTGGCCGTCGCGTTCGTGAGCGTGGTCGTGCTCGGGCCGGCGCTGGCTTCGAGCGAGGCGCCGCTGGCCGACCTGCTCGCGGCCGGGGTCGGCGGGCCGGTCCGGATCCTCACCGCGGTCGTCGCCGTGCTGCTGACGGTCGGGGCGGTCAACGCCTATCTGGCCGGCGCCTCGCAGCTCGGGGCCGCGCTCACCCGCGACGGCGCGCTGCCGGTCTGGATGGGCCGTTCGCCGCGCCGGGCCCTGCTCACCATCTTCGTGCTCAGCCTGGTCTCGGCCGTGCTGCCGCTCAGCCTGCACACCGCCCTGCTGCTGGTCACCGGTTGCTTCACGCTGGTCTACGTGATCGGGACGGCGGCTGCGCTGCGCCTGCTGCCGGCCGGGCGGTGGCGGGTCGTGGCCGGCACGGCGTTCGTGGCGGTGGTCGCGCTGCTCGGGCTCAACGGCGCGCCGGCCCTGCTCAGCCTCGTGATCGTGGGCGCGTCGCTGGCCTATCAGGCGTGGCGGGCCAGGACCTCGGCGAAGACCGTCATGCCCTCGCCGATCAACGACGGGTCGGCGGCGCCGAACCCGAAGACGAACCCGGTCTGCGCGGGCGTGGAGGCCGAGTAGGCGCGCAGGTCGTCGACGGCCAGACCGGCGCGGGCGGCCGCCGACACCACCGCGGTCGAGTCCACGCCGGTCAGCGCCGCGACGTGCAGACCGGCGGCCGACGGGAGCACCTGGACGTTCCCGAGCGAGTCCAGCGCCTCCGAGATGCGGGCGTGCCTTTCCCCGTACGCGCGTCCGGCCTTACGAACGTGCCGCGCGAGCAGCCCCTCGTCGAGGAAGCGGGCCAGCGCGGCCTGGATCGCCGGTTGCCCGTAGCCGTCGCTGAGCTGCCGGGCCGCGGTCAGGGCATCGCGCAGGCCGGGCGGGGCGAGGACAAATCCGGTGCGTACGGCGGGAAGCATGCTCTTGGAGAACGTGCCCACGTAGAGCACGCGGCCCGCGGTGTCGAGGCTGTGCAGCGGTTCGAGCGGCCGGGCCGAGAAGCGGAACTCGCTGTCGTAGTCGTCCTCGACGATCGCGGCCGGCCGGGTCCGCGCCCAGTCGAGCAGCTGACGCCGCCGGGCCAGGCTCATCGCGCGGCCGAGCGGGAACTGGTGCGACGGGGTCGTGTAGACCAGCCGGCAGTGCGCGGGCAGATCGTCGACGACCAGCCCCTCGGCGTCGACCGGCACCGAGGTGACGCGGGCGCCGAGCGCGGCCAGGATGCGGCGGGCCGGCGGGTAGCCCGGCTCCTCGACCGCGACCACGTCGCCCGGCCGCACGAGCACCCGGGCGATCAGGTCGAACGCGTGCTGGGCGCCGTTGGTGACGACCACGTCGTCGGCGCTGGTGCGCACGCCCCGCGAGACGCCGAGGTAACGGGCGATGGCGGAACGCAGCGCGGGGTGGCCGGCCGGTTCCCCGTACGTGCCGGGGTTGTTGGCTCTGAGGCGAAGCTCGGCGGTGACCAGGCGGCGCCACGCGTCGAACGGGAAGAGACCGGCATCGGGGATGCCGGTGCGGAAGTCGTAACGCGGCCGGGTCACGCCACCGCTGGTCGCGAGCGGCTTGAACGACCAGTCCTCCCGCGGACGCAAGGGGTTGGCCGTGGTCGCCTTGCGGGTCCGCTTCTCGCCGGCGAACGCGACGAAGGTCCCGGCGCCCACCTTGGAGGTCAGATAACCCTCGGCCACCAGGCGTTCGTAGGCGCCGGCCACGCTGCCCCGGGCCACCCCCAGGTCGGCGGCGAGGGCCCGGGTCGGCGGCAGGCGCTCGCCCGCCGGGAGCCGTCCGTCGACGATCGCGGCCCGCAGCGCGCGGTACACCGCGGCGGGCTTGGTGTCCGCGCCGTCCAGCCGAATGATCAGGTCCACGTGCTCATTCTGCGCACTATGGCCCAACCGGTATGGCAGCGATCGAGGTCCATCACTCCTATGCTCTGCGTATCTGAAGTGATAACCGTCTATTCAGAAGGGAAGAGCATGGCGACTCCCCGCATCCTCGCCGCCAGTCTGCTCGCCGTCGTCACCGCGGCCGTCGCGTCGGGCACCCCCGCCGCGGCCGCCCCCGCCACCGGAGAGATCCGGCTCGCCGGCACCGCCACCGCGATCCCCGGCAGCTACATCGTCGTGATGAAGCCCGGCAAGGCCAGCACCCTCTCCGCCACCAGCATCAAGCGCAGCCTCCCGATCATCAACGGCTACGAGGCGGCCCTGTCCGAGGCCCAGGCCGAACGGCTCGCGGCCAGCCCCGGCGTCGCCTACGTCGAGCAGAACCAGACCATCACGCTCACGGCCACCCAGACCAACGCCACCTGGGGTATCGACCGCATCGACCAGCGGAACCGGCCACTGAGCACGACCTACACCTATCCGGTGACCGCCTCCAACGTGACGGCGTACATCATCGACACCGGCATCCGCTACACGCACAACCAGTTCGGCGGGCGGGCCACGGCCGGTTACGACGCGGTCGGTTCGGGCGCCGTGGACTGCAACGGCCACGGCACGCATGTGGCGGGCACGGTCGGCGGATCCACGTACGGGGTCGCGAAGGAGGTGCGGCTCGTGGGCGTGCGCGTGCTGAACTGCTCGGGCAGCGGCACCACGGCCGGGGTCATCGCCGGCGTCAACTGGGTCACGAGCAACGCGGTCAAGCCGGCGGTGGCCAACATGAGCCTCGGCGGCGGCGTCAGCTCCACGCTCGACAGCGCGGTCTCCCGCTCGATCAGCAGTGGGGTCACGTACGCGCTGGCGGCCGGCAACTCGACCGCGAACGCCTGCAACTCCTCGCCCGCCCGGGTCGCCGCGGCCATTACAGTCGGCGCCACGACCAGCACCGACGCCAAGGCGAGCTACTCCAACTACGGCAGCTGCCTCGACATCTTCGCGCCGGGCTCGTCGATCACCTCGGCCTGGTACAACTCGAACACCGCGACCAACACCATCAGCGGCACGTCGATGGCGAGCCCGCACGTGGCCGGCGCGGCCGCGCTCGTGCTCTCGCGCAACCCGTCCTACACCCCCGCCCAGGTGCGCGACAGCCTGGTCAACAACGCCACCACGGGCGTCGTGACCAGCGCCGGCAGCGGTTCCCCGAACCGCCTGCTGTTCGTCGTCCAATAGGTCTCACCCGGCGCCCGGCCACCGTGGACGGTGGCCGGGCGCTCTCGCCGGGACGGCGGAGATCGAATGCAGTACATATCCTGCACTGCGTGACCATCACGTTGCGCACCGTCGGGATCCCGCCGTGACCAGCCTGTGGCGCAACCGCGAATTCACTCTGCTGTGGACGAGTCAGTGCCTGTCCGATCTCGGCGGCGCGATCGCCCTGCTGGCCATCCCGCTGCTGGTGCTCGAAGTGACCGGCTCGGCGGTCCAGGCCGGCGCGGTCGGCACCGCGGCCCAGGTGACCAAGCTGGTCTGCCGGCTCCCGGCCGGGGTGCTGGCCGACCGGTTCAACCGCCGCCGGGCGATGCTGGCCTGCGACGTCATCCGGCTGATCGCGTTCGTGGCGCTGGCCGTCGCCGTCGCGGCCGGGCAGGCGGCGCTTCCCGCGATCATCGTGGTGGCGGTCGTCGACGCGATCTGCGGTTCGCTGTTCAACACCACCGAGCACGCCTCGCTGCGCAGCATCGTCCCCGCCACCCAGCTGCCCGACGCCGTGGCCCGCAACGAGGCCCGCAGCTACGGCACCTCGCTGGCCGGCCCGCCGCTGGGCGGCCTGCTCTTCGGCTGGGCGCACGCGCTGCCGTTTCTGGGCAACGCGCTGTCCTATCTGGCCTCGCTGATCGGGGTGGCCCTGATCCGCAAGCCGTTGCAGGCCGAACGCCCGGCCGACCAGGCCGGCCACACGGCGGCACTGCTCGAGGGGCTGCGGTTCGTCTTCGGCAACCCGTTCCTGCGCGCGGTGCTGCTCATCGCCGCGCCGCTGAACTTCGCCCTGTACGGCTCGATCTTCACCATCATCGTGACGCTGCAGAAGCACGGCGTCGCGCCCGGCGTGATCGGTCTCACCGAGACGATCGTCAGCGCGGGCGGCCTGATCGGGGCGCTGGCCGCCCCCGCGCTGCTGCGCCGGCTGTCGTTCGCGACGCTGATCCGGGGGCTGGGCTGGGCGGCCACGCTGTTCCTGACGGTCAGCGCGCTGCTGACGATGAGCGTCGCCGCGGCCGTGCCGGTGGCCCTGGCCATCTTCGTCGGGCCGGCCTGCAACGCGGCGCTGTTCGGCTATCAGGCCGCCATCACGCCCGACCACCTGCAGGGCCGGGTGCTGAGCGTCATCTTCCTGGTGGCCATGTCGGCCGCGGCCGCGGCGCCGCTGCTGGCCGGGGTCTTCGTCACGGTGTGGAGCCCGACGACCAGCGTCCTGATCTTCGCGGCGGCGGTCTCGGCGTCGGCGGTCACCGCCACGCTGGCCCCGGCGATCCGTGACATGCGGCCGATCGGCGAGTCGGCGGCCGTCCGCTGAGCCGCGGCATGCGCCTGGTCAGCGGCCGTCGGCGAGGCGGTGGCTGTATTCGCGGACGGCGGCGGCGTACGTCTGCTCGTCGAGGTTCCAGTCGGAGTCGCCCGGTGAGGCGGCCCGGTTGAGCTGGGTCTGCAACGTCATCACGGCCGACGACAGCCCGCTGAACGGGCGGCTGCGCCACAGCTGCTCACCGGCCGGGGCCACCTCGACCAGATCGTCCTCGACCACGATGAGACCGGCGCCGGCCAGACGGCGTACGGACTCCTCGAGCTCGGCCCGGCTGGGCACGCTGTGGTGCAGGAAGTCGGCCGCGGCGAGCACGTCAGCCAGGCTGGCGCCGGCCATCGGCAGGGCCGCGTGCAGGGCCCGGTCACGCTCCAGGCGCTCGGCGATGACCGCGGACACGAAGATCCAAGCGTCGTTCCACTGCCAGTCGCCAGCCCCCATGCGGCAATGATGCCGTGCGGCTCCCATGCCGGGAAGCGAATGTGTCCCGATGATCACAAAGCTGTGACCGATGATCTTGGAGGCTAAACCGAATCAGTGGGGCATTTCGCTCAGTCCAAAGGGGACAGATGCCGCCCGCCGGGCCTCTCGCGCCCCGTCTGAGTGAACGTGAGGGTCACCGCGCGAGCGCGAGTCTCACGCGGTCTCGGCTGGCCGTGCATCGAGGTGCGTGGGCCTCGGGCCGGGCTCGGGGACCGTGCACCACGGCAGGAACAGTTGCACGAGCGGGCCGATCGCCAGAGCGTACGCCACCGTGCCGATCCCGGCCGTGCCCCCGAGCAGGAAACCCACCAGGAGGACGAGCACTTCGATCGAGGTGCGCACGAGCCGCACGGACAGGCGCGGGAACCGCCCGACGATGCCGGTCATCAGCCCGTCGCGCGGACCGGGACCGAACCGGCTGCCGATGTAGAGGCCGGTGGCGAGACCGTTGAGCAGGATGCCGCCGACGAGATAGCCGACCCGGGCCGGAATGCCCTCGCCCGCGGGTAGCAGGGCCAGCGCCCCGTCCACCGCGAAGCCGACCACGACCAGGTTGGCCAGGGTGCCGAAGCCGGGCCGCTGCCGCAGCGGGATCCACAGCAGCAACACCGGGACGCCGACCAGGATCACCACCCAGCCGAAGCTGATCCCGGTGACCTCGGACAGGCCTTGGTGGAACACGTCCCACGGGTTGAGCCCGAGCGCCGACTCGACCATGAACGCCATGCTGACGCCGTAGAGCACCAGCCCCGCGAAAAGTTGGATCACACGACGGGTGAGACGTCGATCTCCGTTGCCACTCGGTTGCATGAATGCCACTCTGAAGGCCAATTGCGCGACCTTGAAGAGCCAATTCGGCGGAGGTGGTTGTGACCACGACGATACGTGGGGGCCAATTGGCGCGGCTGCTCGGTCAGTGGCACTCCCTTCCGGGCCGCCACCGGAGTCCGGATTACGCCGCTCTGGCCGCGGCCGTGCGGGGCCTGCTCAGCGACGGCCGGCTTCCCTTGGGCGTACGCCTCCCGGCCGAACGCGAACTGGCCGAATCGCTCGCCGTGAGCCGCACGACGGTCAGCGCCGCCTACCGGACCCTGCGCGAGACCGGCCACCTCACCAGCCGCCGCGGCGCCGGGAGCTGGACCACCCTGCCCCACGGGCACCGCGTGGCCACCTCGGGTCTGTGGGCGGCCGGCGACGACCGCGACATGATCGACCTGGGCGTGGCCGCGTCGGCCGCGCCCGCCGAGCTGGTCCCGGCCGCCCGCGCCGCCGCCGACGACCTCCCGCGCTATCTGGGCAGCGCCGGCTACCACCCGACCGGACTGATGGAGCTGCGCGACGTGGTGGCCGCCGGCTACCGGGACCGGGGCGTCGCCACCTCGGCCGAGCAGATCCTGATCACCGCGGGCACCCAGCAGGCCCTCGACCTGGTGCTGCGGCTCTCGGTGCCGGCCGGTTCGCCGGTGCTGGTCGAGGCGCCGACCTATCCGAACGCGCTGGCCGCCCTGGCCGCGCGGCGCGCCCGCATCAACACCCACGGGCTCGACACCGAGACCGGCTGGGACGGCGAGATGCTGCTCGGCGCGCTCCGGCAGACCCGGCCCCGGCTCTCGTACGTGATCCCCGAGTTCCACAACCCGACCGGGCACCTGATGGGCGCCGACCTGCGCGAACGTCTGGCCGCCACGGCCCACTCGACCGGTACGGAGCTGGTGGTCGACGAGAGCTGGGTCGACCTGGCGCTGGAGGGCGAGACGATGCCGCCGCCGGTGGCCGTCTTCGACCGGCACTCGCGGGTGGTGTCGATCGGCGGGATGAGCAAGGGCTACTGGGGTGGGCTGCGCATCGGCTGGGTCCGCGCCTCGGCCCCGCTCGTGCAGCGCCTGGCCGCGATCCGGGTCGGCGTCGACATGGCCAGTCCCGTGCTCGAGCAGCTGGTCGCCGTACGGCTGCTCGACCAGGCCCCCGAGATCCTGACCGAGCGCCGCACCCGGCTGCGCGAACGTCGCGACGCCCTGGCCGAGGCGCTGCGCCAGCTGCTGCCGGAGTGGAGCTTCGTGCTGCCGCGGGGTGGGGCGTCGCTCTGGGCCGAGCTGGACGGGCCGATCTCCAGCGCGCTGGCCCGGGCCAGCGAGGACGTGGGCGTACGGCTGGCCCCCGGGCCGCGGTTCGGGCTGGACGGGACGCTGGAGCGCTACCTGCGGCTGCCGTTCACGTTGCCGCCCGAGGAGCTGGTCGAGGCCGTACGGCGCATCGCCTCGGTCCGTCACGACCTGGACCGCACGTCGGTCCCGTCCTGGCGCAGCCCGTCGGTGATCGCCTGACGCGTTCCTCCTCGCGCGTGGAGCCTGGCGCTTTCCCGCACCGCGCGCGGCGGCTCAGACCAGCCAGACGCCGTCGCGCATGAGGAGGCGGTCGCGCAGCTCGTTCTCCTCGCGCCACGCGAGCACCCGCTCGGGGCGCATCACCAGGAAGACGTACGCGTCTCCGGCCGTACGGGGATCCCAGTCGTTCTGCTCCGCGTATGCCGCACCCTCCTCGCCGGCCTGCGTGACCGGGAGGCTGCGTTCGAGCGTGGCGTCGACCATGATGACGTCGCGGGTCGGGCCGAAGGCGATGCGGGCCCGGCCGCTCGCGATGATGTTGCGGGCGGTGGCCATGTCACGGCCGGTGGCGATCAAGAGGCGTTCCCGGAACCATGCCAGGGTGAGCGGCACAAGATAGGGCTGGTCGCCGCCGGCCGTGGCCATCCACGCGTCGGCCACGGGACCGCTCAGCCTCGCCAGGACGTCACGCTTGCGCTGCTCTTTGGACCGCGCCTCATCCGCCATCGCCGTAGCCTACGGGGCGCAAACGGGGCGCGGTGGTCCCGTCACACAGGGGGTTGACGATGAACGAGAATCAGCGCCTCACATCGCCGGACGTCGGAAACGTCAACCGGCGGCGGGCGATCGCGGAGTCGTTCCTGGCCGCGGCGAAGGGCGGACAGCTGGACCGACTGCTGGCGCTGCTCGACCCCGAGGCGGTGCTGCAGGCCGACTCGGCCGCCGTGACACTGGGGGCGACGGCGGTAGTGAACGGCGCGGCCGGGGTGGCCGGGGTGTTCAACGGGCGGGCGCAGACCAAGGCCGTCGCGCTTCTGGAGGGCGTACCCGGGCTGGTCGAGGTTTCGGAGGGCCACGTCATCGTCGTGTTCCATCTGTCGTTCGACGACGAGGCCGGGTGGATCTCGGCCGTCGAGCAGGTGGCGGACAAAGAGCGGATCACCGCCACTGTCGTGGGGTGATCCGCTCTCGCGTTTTCTCAGATCTGCGCGAGGGAACCCGCGTACATCTTGTCGATCTGCTCGGAGAAGTTGGTCTCGACCGAGCGCCGCTTGATCTTCATCGAGGGCGTGATCTCGCCGGCCTCGATGCTGAGGTCGCGCGGGAGGATCGCGAACTTCTTGATCGTCTCCCAGCGGTTGAGCTTGGCGTTGAGCTCGGCCACGTAGCCCTCGACCATCTTCTCGGTCTCGGGGGCGACGACGATCTCTTCGTAGCTCTTGCCGGCGAGCGGGCCACCGGCCGCCCAGCCCTTGATCGCGTCTTCGTCGAGCGAGATCAGCATGGTGACGAAGTTGCGGGCCTGGCCGACCACGACCGCCTGCGAGGTGTAGGGGCAGACCGCCTTGAACTGGCCCTCGATCGCACTGGGGGCGATGTATTTGCCGCCCGACGTCTTGACCAGGTCTTTCTTGCGGTCGGTGATGCGCAGGAACCCGTCCGGGTCGACCTCGCCGATGTCGCCGGTGCGCAGGAAGCCGTCTTCGGTGAACGCCTCGGCGGTCTCCTGGGGCAGGTCGTGGTAGCCCCGCATGACCGGCTTGCCGCGCAGCAGCACCTCGCCGTCCGAGTCGATCTTGCATTCGAGGTCACCGAGCGGCAGGCCCACCGTACCGATCTTGAGCCGGTCGAGACGGTTCACGAAGTTGGCCGCGCTGCTCTCGGTCAGGCCGTACCCCTCCATGATCGGAAGGTTGGCCGCCGCGAAGAACTCGGCGATCTCGCGGCTGAGCGGCGCCGAGCCGCTGACCAGCACCCGAAGCCGGCCGCCGAGACGGGTCTGCAGCTTCGAGAACACGAGACGCTCGGCCACCGCGTATTTCAGCTTGAGGCCGCCCGGCAAGGGCTTGCCGGCCTGCTCGAGCTCGACCTTCTGCTTGCCGGTGGCGACGGCCCAGTGGAAGATCTTGACCTTGGCCGGGCTGCCGGACAGGGCCGTGGTGACGGTCTTGTTGTAGACCTTCTCGAAGATGCGGGGCGCGGCGCACATCAGCGTCGGCTGGACCACCGAGAGCATGTCGACCAGCTTGTCGACGCGGCCGTCCACGTACGTCGGGACGCCCACGTGGATGATGCCGCAGAGCAGCGTCTTGCCGAACGAGTGGGACAGCGGCAGCCAGAGATATTGCAGGTCGGTCGACTCGAACAGGCCGAGGTCCTGCTGGGCGACGCCCTCCCAGGTCCAGCCCGCGTGCAGCAGCTGCACACCCTTGGGCCGCCCGGTGGTGCCGGAGGTGTAGATGAGGGTGGCGAGGTTGTCGGGGCCGATGCTCTCGACCACCTCGTCGATGAGGGTGGGACGGTCGCGCAGGACGGCCGCGCCCCGCTCCTCGAGCTCGGCCAGCGTCATCTGCGGCGGCGTCGCCCCCGCGTCGGCCGGCCCGTCGATCAGCACGACGTGGGTGACGTCGGTGTCGACTCCCGCGATCTTCAGGGCCTGCTTCGCGTCTTCCGCGATCAGCACCTTGGAGCCGGAGTTGGAGATGATGTAGCTGGCGTCCTCGGGCTCGGTCGTCGGATAGACCGTGGTGGTGGCGGCGCCGGCGCAGTTGATGCCGAGGTCGGCCAGAACCCACTCGAAGCGGGTGCCGGAGAGGATCGCCACCCTGTCCTCGAGACCGACGCCGAGGTCGCGAAGGCCCGCCGCGATCGCCGATGCGCGCTCGCCGACCTGCGCCCACGTGAACCAGACCATGCCCGTGTCGTCCGAGTTCGGAACGGCGAACGCCTGGCCGTTGGGAGTGGCGGCCACACGCTTGAAGAACATGTCGGGGATCGACCGGTAGGGAACCTCAACTGCCATCGGCGCCGCCTTATGTCCGTATTTTGCGGGGGAGTTAACTTCTGAGTAACCAGAGGGTATTGGCCCGGCGGCGGGAGGGCTAGTGCCGCCCCGGCACCGACCGCGACCGGGGATCTTCCCCCAAGTCTATCGACCGCGGCTGCGCGCCGTCTCACGACGTGAAACGTGCCCACTGGGCAGGCGGCCGGAAAGTTTCGGCCCTTTTGCACGGAACGTGACCCATGCCACTGGGGGCGGGTTCTCAGTACATTCCCAGTCAATGTAAAGGGTCGCGCCTGTGGATAACGCGCTGAACTGTCGGCCGGTGGGTCTAGGGTTCACGGCATTCCCCCTGGGCGGGGGGTCGGGGTGGTGGCGGGAAAAGTAGGTAACTGCCTACGGCCGATGTCAGCGGACGGGGTTGCCGGCCTCGCGCAGTGATTCCTTGACCTCGCCGATGGTCAGGTCGCCGAAGTGGAAGACGCTGGCCGCCAGCACCGCGTCGGCTCCGGCGGTCACCGCGGGCGGGAAGTGGTCCACCGCGCCGGCGCCGCCGCTTGCGATCACCGGGATGTCGACCACCGCGCGGACGGCGGCGATCAGGTCGAGGTCAAACCCGGCCTTCGTGCCGTCGGCGTCCATCGAGTTGAGCAGGATCTCCCCGGCGCCGAGCTCGGCGACCCGCGAAGCCCACTCGATCGCGTCGAGGCCCGCGCTGCGCCGGCCGCCGTGTGTGGTGACCTCCCAGCCGCTCGGCTGGTCGGCGGAGCGCCGCACGTCGAGCGAGAGCACCAGCACCTGGTTGCCGAACCGCTCGGCGATCTCGCGGATCAGCTCGGGCCGGGCGATGGCCGCCGTGTTGACGCCCACCTTGTCGGCGCCGGCCCGCAGCAGCACGTCGACGTTGCCGACCGAGCGCACGCCCCCGCCCACGGTCAGGGGGATGAAGACCGATTCCGCCGTACGGCGTACCACGTCGAGCATCGTGCCGCGGTCGTCGGACGAGGCGGTCACGTCGAGGAAGGTCAGCTCGTCGGCCCCGGCCTGGTCGTAGGCCGCGGCCAGCTCGACCGGGTCACCGGCGTCGCGCAGGTCGACGAAGTTGACCCCCTTGACGACGCGTCCCGCGTCCACGTCGAGGCAGGGGATCACGCGTACGGCAACCGTCATGCCTCCACCCTAACCAGGCGCGGAACGGGATTTTTCAGTAGGCCGATCAGGATGCCGCCGACCACCAGCACTCCCCCGGCGACGTCGACGGCGTGGATCCGCTCGCCCAGGAAGACGGCGGCCGAGGCCATGCCGAAGAACGGGACCAGCATCGAGAACGGCGCCACGGTCGAGGCCCCGTACCGGTTGAGCAGGTTGCCCCAGACCGCGAACCCGGCCAGGGTCGAGATCAGGGCGACGTAGAGCAGCGCCACCAACGCGTCGACCGGGGTCGAGCGCACCGCCGCCAGGTCGGCCGAGGGACCGTCGACCAGCAACGACAGCACGATCAGGGGGCCCGACGCGACGGCGCTCACCCACACCATGAAGCGCAGCGTGTCGGGCGGGGACGCCTTGCGGGTGGCGATGTTCGACAGGCCCCAGCAGGCGGCGGCGCCGACGATCAGCAGGAAGGCGCCGAACGCGGCCCCCATGCGGGTCGCCACCAGGCCGACCCCGGCGGTCGCCACCAGCAGGCCGGTGATCTGCACCGGGCGCGGCCGCTCGCGCAGCAGCAGCACGGCGAAGACCACCGTGAAGACGGCCTGGCTCTGCAGCACGAGCGAGCTCAGCCCGGCCGGCATCCCGGCCGCCATGCCCGCGAACAGCAGCGAGAACTTGGTGACACCGAGGATCAGCCCGACCGCGATGATCCAGCGCCACGGCACCTGCGGGCGGCCGACGAACAGCACGGCCGGGAACGCGGCCAGGGTGAAGCGCAGCGCGTTGAAGAGCAGCGGCGGGAAATGGTCGAGGCCGGTCTCGATCATGACGAAGTTGAAGCCCCAGATCGCCATGACGGCGACAGCCAGCCCGATGTCCCGTGGTCTCATGCGCTCAGCGTCGGTCACGGAGACTCTTAAGCACTATCGAATACTGCTACATCGAAGTTGTAGCCTGGCTGAATGATCGACCTGGGCCGTCTGCGCGCCCTGCACGCCGTGGCCAGCTACAAGACCGTTGTGGCGGCGGGCGAGGCGCTGCACTGCACGCCGTCCGCGGTCTCGCAGCAGCTGTCGAAACTCGAGCGCGAGACCGGCACCACACTCGTCGAGAAGGACGGGCGGCGGCTGCGGCTCACCGAGGCCGGGCAGATGCTGGCCCGGCACGCCGAGAAGGTGCTCGCGACCGTCGACGAGGCCGAAGCGGCGCTGGCCGCTCACCGGGACACGGTCACCGGGCGGCTCACGGTGGCCGCGTTCGCGACGGCTTGCCGGGCCCTCCTCCCGTACGCGCTGCATCGTCTCGCCTCGGAACACCCGCAGCTGAGCACGGGTCTGGTCGAGGTGAACCCGCACGAGGGTCTCGACGTGCTGCAGCGGGGGCACGTCGACCTGGCGGTGCTCGACGACTGGCCCGAGGTGGCGCTGCGCTATCCGAGCGGCGTCGCCCACGTCGAGCTGGGCTGGGACGTGGCCGACCTGATCGTGCCGAGCGGCCACCGGTTCGGTGACACGGTGCCGCGTTCCCAGCTCCTGGGTGAGCGGTGGATCGCGGCCCCGGCGGGCGACGTCTGCCACCAGTGGCTGCTGCGGGCGATCCCCGGCGTGCAACCCGACTTCCACGTGGGCGAGTTCGAGACCCAGCTGACCCTGATCGCGGCCGGGCTGGGTGTCGCGGTCATTCCCCGGCTCGCACGATCAAAAGAGCTTCCCCCGGGCGTACGGGTGGTGCACGTGACGCCCGAGCCGAAGCGCCGGGTCGTGGTCGCCTGGCGCGAGGCCTCCGCCGCCCGTCCCGCCATCGGGGCGGCGGTGGAGGCCCTGCGCCAGTCATGGGTCAGAGCCGGCTCGGCCCACCCGGCGTGAGATCAGCCGACCACGCACGCCCGGCGCGAGAACGGCCGGCCTCGCACGACCGGCGTTGAAACGGCCGGCCGCGCGCGCCCCGCACCCACCGGTCAGGGCTGGGCGAGCACGTCCAGCGCCTGCCGCACGGTGAACGCGCCCGCATAGAGCGCCTTTCCGGCGATCACACCCTCGACCCCGACCGGCTCCAGCGTCGCCAGGGCCCGCAGGTCGTCCAGCGTGGACACCCCACCGCTGGCGATCACCGGCTTGTCGGTGGCCGCGCACACCTCGCGCAGCAGGTCGAGGTTGGGACCGCGCATGGTGCCGTCCTTGGTGATGTCGGTGACGACGTAGCGGGACGCGCCCGCCTTGTCGAGCCGGGCCAGCACCTCGTACAGGTCGCCGCCGTCGCGGGTCCAGCCGCGCGCCGACAGGGTGCGGCCGCGCACGTCGAGGCCGATCGCGACGCGGTCGCCGTACTCGGCCACCACCCGGTCGCACCACTCCGGGTCTTCGAGCGCGGCGGTGCCGATGTTGACCCGGGCGCAGCCGGTGGCCAGGGCCCGGGTCAGCGACTCGTCGTCCCGGATCCCGCCGGACAGCTCCACCTTGACGTCGAGCCGGCCGACCACCCCGGCCAGCAGCTCGGCGTTGGAGCCGCGCCCGAACGCCGCGTCGAGGTCGACCAGGTGCACCCACTCGGCGCCGTCGTTCTGCCAGGCCAGCGCGGCCTCGAGCGGATCGCCGTAGGCCGTCTCGGAGCCGGCGGCGCCCTGCACGAGGCGGACGGCCTGACCGTCCGCGACGTCGACGGCGGGCAGCAGCTCAAGCGTCATGTTCTTCTTCTCCAGGTGTCGGTGTCGGCCGGCCTCGCGGCCGAGCCCGGGTCTCGGTGTCAGGTGAGCAGGCCTCACGGCCCGGCCCAGGTGTCAGGTCAGCCCGCTCACGGCCCGGCAAAGGTCGCACAACAGGAAGTCTCAGCCGGCCTTGCGGCCGAGGACGACGACCACGAGGGCCGGCGCGGCGAGAACGAGCACCGCGGTGAGCACGATCCGCAGCGACATCTCGGGCACGAACAGCCAGACCGCGGCGATGGCCACCGCGGGCACGAGCAGGATGCCGAGCCGCTCGCCCCGGCTGCGGCGATGCAGCCGCCCGGCGTTACGGGTGGTCGGGGTCAGGCGCCGGACCAGCTGACGCCGGCGCTGACGCCGCGCCACCTTGCGGGCCCGGGCCGCCTTCTCCTTCTCCAGCACGGCGAGGCGTGCCTCGCGCCGCCGTGCACGCTCCTTCGACATGTCCTACAGACCGGAGACCCAGTTGCGCAGCAGCGCGTAGCCCGCGTCGCCCGACTTCTCGGGGTGGAACTGGGCGGCGCTGAGCGGGCCGGCCTCGACCGCCGCCGCGAACGGCCGGTCGTGACTGGCCGTGGTCACCTTCGCGTCCTGCAGCGCGTCGAGGTCGTTGGCGGCGTACGAGTGGACGAAGTAGAACCGGGCGTCACCGGGCAACCCGTCGAACAGCCGCGAGCCCGGGGCGACGTCGACCGTGTTCCAGCCCATGTGCGGGATGCGCTCGGCGGTCAGCCGGTTGACCACGCCGGGCAGCAGACCCAGCCCCTTGGTCTCGACGCCGTGCTCGACACCGGCCTCGAACAGGATCTGCATGCCCACGCAGATGCCGAGCACCGGGCGACCGGCCGCGACCCGGGCCGCGATCATCGGACCGGCGTCGATCTCCTCGATGCCGGCCATGCACGCCGCGTAGGCCCCCACGCCCGGCACGACCAGGCCGTCCGCCTCGGCCGCGGCGTTGAGGTCACTCGTCACGGTGACGTTCACGCCCGTGCGGGCCACGGCTCGTTCCGCCGACCGCAGATTGCCCGATCCGTAGTCGAGCACCACCACGTCGGTCATCAGATCGACCACAGGATGCCGCCGGCCGTGGCCAGAGCGGCGAGCGCCCCGACCAGGCCGATGCTGAACTTGGTGGCCCCCGAGCGGACGAGCTGGATCACTCCGCCGACCAGGAAGCCGGCCACGAGGAACAGCACGATCGCCATCACAGCACGCCCTTGGTGGAGGGCAGCTGACCGGCGTTGCGCGGGTCGATCTCGACGGCCTCGCGCAGCGCCCGCGAGAACGCCTTGAACTGGGTCTCGACGACGTGGTGGGCGTCGGGTTTGCCGCCGTCGCGGGCCGCCCGGAGCACGCTGACGTGCAGGGTGAGCTTCGCGGCGTGACCGAACGACTCGAAGATGTGCCGGGTCATGCTGGTCGGGTAGACCGGGCCGATGTACGGCGCCAGCTCGGGCTCGTCGTGCACGATGTAGGGCCGGCCGGAGAGGTCGACCGCGGCCCGCACCAGCACCTCGTCCATCGGGATGGTGGCCGCGCCGTAGCGCCGGATGCCCGCCTTGTCACCCAGCGCGCGGGCGAACGCCTCGCCGAGCGTGATGGCCGTGTCTTCCATCGTGTGGTGGGCGTCGATCTCGAGGTCGCCCTCGCACCGCACCGTGAGGTCGAAGCCGCCGTGCCGGGCGAGCTGGTTGAGCATGTGGTCGTAGAAGCCGACGCCCGTGCTCAGGTCGCCCTTGCCGGTGCCGTCGAGGTCGATCTCGACGAGCACCTTGGTCTCGTTGGTGACGCGCTCGACGCGCGCGGTGCGGCTCACTTCAGTGCCTCCAGGAAAGCATCGGTCTCGGCGGGAGTTCCGGCGGTGACCCGCAGCCAGCCGGGCAGGCCGACGTCGCGGATGAGCACACCACGGTCGAGCAGCCGCTGCCAGGCGATTTTCTGATCGCCGCCGACCTCGAACAGCACGAAGTTGGCGTCACTGTCGGCGGTTCTGAAGCCTCGCTCACGCAGCGTGGTGACGATGCGGTCACGCTGCTCCTTGATCACCTCGACGGTGGCGAGCAGTGCGTCACGCTGGGCCAGGGCCGCCCGGGCCGCGGCCTGGGTGAGCGCGGACAGGTGGTAGGGCAGGCGGACCAGCTGCACCGCGTCGACCACGGCCGGGTCGGCGGCCAGATAGCCCAGGCGGCCGCCGGCGAACCCGAACGCCTTGCTCATCGTGCGGGTGACGACCAGACGCGGGTGGCCGGGCAGCAGGGTGAGCGCGCTCGGGATGCCGGGGCGGGCGAATTCCGCGTACGCCTCGTCGACGATCACCATGCCGCGGGCCGCCTCGAGCACGGCCGTGACGACCTCGGGGTCGAGCGCGGTGCCGGTCGGGTTGTTGGGCGAGCACAGGAAGATCAGATCGGGGTCGTGCTCCTCGATCTGGGCCAGCGCCGCCGCCGGGGTCAGCCCGAAGTCGGGGTCGCGCAGCGCGCCCACCCACCGGCTGCCCGTGCCCTGAGCCAGCAGCGGGTGCATCGAATAGGACGGGCCGAAGCCGAGCGCGGTGCGGCCCGGACCGGCGAACGCCTGCAACAGCTGCTGCTGGATCTCGTTGGAGCCGTTCGCCGCCCACGTGTTGGCGCTGGTCAGGCCGAGACCGAGATAGTCGGCGAGGTCGGCCCGCAGCGCCACGGCGTCGCGGTCGGGATAGCGGTTGAGGTCGCGCAGCTCGGACTGCACGGCCTTGGCGATGGCGTCGACCACGGCGTCGGGCAGCGGGTACGAGTTCTCGTTGGTGTTCAGCCGGACCGCGACATCGAGCTGCGGAGCCCCGTACGGCGTCTTGCCCCGCAGATCATCCCGGATGGGCAGATCGTCGATGGTCGTCACGCTTGTCCACCCCCGGGGAATCGCGCCTGGACCGCCTCGCCGCATTTCACGCCTGCTCTCCCGCCGGGAAGCGCCTGGACAGGCTCGCCGCGCTTCACGCCTGCTCTCCCGCCGGGAAGCGCCTGGACAGGCTCGCCGCGCTTCACGCCTGCTCTCCCGCCGGGAAGCGCCTGGACAGGCTCGCCGCGCTTCACGCCTGCTCTCCCGCCGGGAAGCGCGCCTGGACGGCGTCGCCGTGCGCGGGCAGGTCTTCGGCGTTGGCCAGCGCGACCACGTGACCGGCGACATCGCGCAGCGCGGCCTCGTCGTACTCGATGACGTGCACGCCGCGCAGGAACGACTGCACCGACAGGCCCGACGAGTGGCGCGCGCAGCCGCCGGTGGGCAGCACGTGGTTGGAGCCGGCCGCATAGTCACCCAGCGACACCGGCGACCACGCCCCCACGAAGATCGCCCCGGCGTTGCGGACCCGCAAGGCCCACTCGCGCGCGTCACGGGTCTGGATCTCGAGGTGTTCCGCCGCGTAGGCGTCGACGACCCGCAGGCCCTGCTCGAGGTCGTCGACCAGCACGACCCCGGACTGCTCGCCGGCCAGCGCCGTCTGCACCCGGGCCGCGTGCTTCGTGCTCGCGACCTGGCGCACCAGTTCGGTGTCGACCGCCGCGGCCAGCGCCTCGGAGTCGGTGACCAGCACGCTCGCGGCCAGCGGGTCGTGCTCGGCCTGGCTGATCAGGTCGGCCGCGACGTGGCGCGGGTCAGCCGTGTCGTCGGCCAGGATGGCGATCTCGGTCGGGCCCGCCTCGGCGTCGATGCCCACGAAGCCGCGCAGCATCCGCTTGGCCGCGGTGACCCAGATGTTGCCCGGGCCGGTGATCACGTCGACCGGCTCACAGCGGTCGCCCTCGTCGGCACCGTCGGCGCCGTAGCCCAGCATGGCGATCGCCTGGGCGCCGCCGACGGCGTAGACCTCGGTGACGCCGAGCAGCGCGCACGCCGCCAGCACCCGGGAGTCGGGCAGGCCGTTGTTCTCCTTCTGCGGCGGGCTCGCCACGACCAGCCCCTCGACGCCGGCCTCCTGCGCGGGCACCACGTTCATGACCACGGTGGACGGATAGACCGCGAGACCGCCGGGGACATAGAGCCCGACCCGGCGGACCGGGATCCAGCGCTCGGTGACCGTGCCGCCGTCGACCACCTGGGTGGTGACGTCGGTGCGCCGCTGATCGGCGTGCACCTTGCGCGCGCGCTCGATCGCCACTTCCAGAGCGGCCCGTACGTCGGGTTCGAGCGTCTGGGCGGCGGCGGCAATCGCAGCGGCGGGCACCCGCAGCCGGTCGAGCAGGACGCCGTCGAACCGCTCGGTCGCCTCGCGGATCGCGGAGAAGCCGTGCTGATGGACCGCCTCGACGACCGGACGGATCTGCTCGACGGCCACGGAGACGTCGAGCTGGGCACGGGGCAGCAGGCCTCGCGGGTCACGGGTGGAGCCGCGCAGGTCGATCCGATTCAGCACGCCGCCAGTCTAGGCGGAACCTCCGACGAAACCTTCTCCGCCGCAGGCCGGCCCGAGACTTGGGACGGCGATCACCCGGTGGCGGCGGGTTGACCATGGGGGGCCGACCGATAGGCTGAACCCGTGAGCAAGCGGCTACCGGTGTTCCCGCTGGGTACGGTGCTGTTCCCCGGCCTTGTGCTGCCCCTGCACATCTTCGAGGAGCGCTACCGCACGCTCGTGCGCGAGCTCGTGGCCAGCCCCGAGGACGGCCCGCACGAGTTCGGCGTGGTCACGCTGCGCCGGGGCGCCGAGGCCCCGGCCCCCGAGGGCGCCGACGGCCCGACCCCCGAGACGGCTCCGATCGTCGCCGACGACCTCTACCCCACCGGCTGCACCGCCGAACTGCGCCAGGTCACCGAGCTGCCCGACGGCCGCTACGACATCATGACCGTGGGCCGCCGCCGGTTCACGGTCAAAGACGTCCGCCAGGGCGACGAGCCCTACCTGACGGCCGACGTCGAGTGGCTGCCCGAGGAGTCCGCCGACGAGACGGCCGAGCTGCTGGCGCCGCGGGCCCTGGCCGCCTTCCGGGGCTACCTCGAACTGCTGCGCCCCGACTCCGAGGGCCTCGACGCCGTGCCGGCCGACGCGACCGTGCTCTCCCACCTGATCGCCGCCACCGCCCAGCTCACCACCGACGAGCGTCAGCTGCTGCTGTCGGCGCCCGACACCGCCACCCGGCTGCGCACCGAGCTCAAGCTGCTCAACCGCGAAGCGGGCCTGCTGGCCCGGGTGCGGGCGGTCCCGGTGCCGCTGAGCGACCTGGCCCGCCCGGCCAGCCCCAACTGACCAGGCCGTAAGCAACTCGCCCGGCAGCGGTGCCGTACGCGCCGATAACGAGGCGAGGTCGGTGGCCCGGCTGCGGCTAGCCGCGCGGCTCGGTCGGGGCGCCACCCGAGCCGGGGCGGCCCGGGGACGGATAGCCCTCAGCCGGCGAGGTGCCGTCGCCCGGCCAGGGCGACGACGGGTTACCGGGGGCCGGGTCGGTGCCCGACCAGTGCGCCTGCGGGTAGCCCTCAGCGGGCAACCCTTCCGCATATTCGCTGTTCGGGCCGTAGCCGGGCTTCGCGCCCGGGTGGTCGAGGTCGGGGTCGTTGGACCAGCCGGCCATCAGCGTCAGCACGATCGCCGCCGCGAACGCGGGGACCAGCGTCGGCCCGAGCGAATGCACCTCGGGCGGAGCCATGTACGTCGCGCCCCGCTGGGCCGTCTCCATCCAGCTCTCGTAGCCGGACCGGCCCATCAGCTCGCCCGCCCACGGCGCCACCAGCCAGCCCGCCCCGAGCGTGCCCAGCACGACCGAGAGCAGCAGGAACGGGCCCCGGTCGCGGCGCAGCACCAGCCACGCGACGATCGAGACGAGCAGCCCGAAGCCGAGGCCGAGCAGCGTGAACCAGCCGTCGGCGGCGATGAACTCCTCGGGGGACGGATCGTTGACCACGATGCCGCCCTGACCCGTGTTGATCACCGGCACGTCGGGCGCGAGCGCCCGCCACAGCAGACCCAGCGGGCCGCCCAGGGCGAGGATCACCAGGGCACAGATCACCGTGACGGCGAGCGTGCGCTTCCACGGCCGTCGCTCCGACATGCGCATGCTGAACGACCGGGCGAAGCCGACCGGCCCCGACGGATGAGCGAGCCCGTAGCCGCCCTCCACCGATGCGGGTGGGGGTGTCCCGTAGCCCACCGTGCCGCCGGCCTCGGGCGACGGGTGTTCGCCGGGCTGATGCGGCGACGGTTCCTGACTCGCGTTCACCCTACGATCCTGCCAGACCGTCAGGCCACCGCGGACGGGCCGAGGATCATCTTGAGGTCGGCCCGCAGCGCCGGGGTCGGCGCGACCCGCACCGCGCCCAGCCGCAGAATCGTCGTGCGGCTGCCGTTCTGCAGGTGGACGTGCACCTCGGACTCGCCGGGGTGGCTCTTCAAGATGTCTTTGAGCTCGGAGACCAGCGGCGGCGTGCACCGGGTGATCGGCATGGTCAGCGTGACCGGCTTGCTGTCGGGGTTGGTGCTGATGTCGGGCAGCGACATGTCCATCGCCATGATGCGCGGGGTGTCGTCGCGCCGGTCGACCCGGCCCTTGACCACCACGATCGCGTCTTCGGCGATGAACTGGCCGATCACCTCGTAGGTGTTCGGGAAGAACAGCGCCTCGACGCCGCCGGCCAGGTCTTCGAGTGTGGCCGAGGCCCACGCGCGGCCCTGCTTGGTGATGCGGCGCTGCACGCCGGTGAGGATGCCGGCCAGCGTGACGACCTGGCCGTCGGGGACCGAGCCCTCCTCGTTCAGCGCGGCGATCGTGGTGTCGGCTGCGTTGTGCAGCAACTGCTCGAGGCCCGCGAGCGGGTGGTCGGAGACGTAGAGGCCGAGCATCTCGCGCTCGAACGCCAGCTTGTCGCGCTTGTCCCACTCGGAGTCGCCGATCGGGGGCATGGCCACGGTGGCCGAGCTGCCGCCTTCGGTGTCGCCGAACGCGCCGAACAGGTCGAACTGGCCGGCCGCCTCGTTGCGCTTGACGTCGGCGTACGCGTCGATCGCCTCGGCGTGCACGGCCAGCAGCCCCTTGCGGCTGTGGCCCATCGAGTCGAACGCGCCCGCCTTGATCAGGGATTCAATCGTCTTCTTGTTGCAGGCGACGGCGTCGACCTTGGACAGGAAGTCGTAGAAGTCCTGATACTTGCCCTTCTCCTCGCGGCAGCGGGCGATCGCCTCGACGACGTTGTTGCCGACGTTGCGCACGGCGGCCAAGCCGAAGCGGATGTCTTTGCCGACCGGGGTGAACGGACCGGCCGACTCGTTGACGTCGGGCGGGAGGACCTGGATGCCCATGCGCCGGCACTCGGCCAGGTACATCGCCATCTTGTCCTTGTCGTCGCCGACGCTGGTCAGCAGACCACCCATGTATTCGGCCGGGTAGTGGGCCTTGAGATAGGCCGTCCAGTAGGACACCAGGCCGTACGCGGCGGAGTGGGCCTTGTTGAACGCGTAGCCCGCGAACGGGACCAGCACGTCCCACACCGCCTGGATGGCCTCCTTGGAGTATCCGTGGTCGATGCAGCCCTGCTGGAACGGGCCGAACTCCTTGTCGAGGATCTCCTTCTTCTTCTTACCCATGGCGCGGCGGAGCAGGTCGGCCTGGCCGAGGCTGTAACCGGCGAGGATCTGCGCGGCGCGCTGCACCTGCTCCTGATAGACGATCAGCCCGTACGTGGGTTCGAGGATCTCGCGCAGCGGCTCCTCGAGCTCGGGGTGGATGGGCGTGATGTCCTGCAGTTTGTTCTTGCGGAGCGCGTAGTTGGTGTGCGACTCGACGCCCATCGGGCCGGGCCGGTAGAGCGCCAGGACGGCCGAGATGTCTTCGAAGTTGTCGGGCTTCATCAGGCGCAGCAGCGAGCGCATGGGCCCGCCGTCGAGCTGGAACACGCCGAGCGTGTCGCCGCGGGCCAGCAGCTCGTAGGCCGGTTTGTCGTCGAGCGGCAGCGCCAGCAGGTCGAGGTCGAGGTCGTGGTTGAGCTTGATGTTCTTGACCGCGTCGTCGAGGATCGTCAGGTTGCGCAGGCCCAGGAAGTCCATCTTGAGCAGGCCGAGCGTCTCGCAGGTCGGATAGTCGAACTGCGTGATGATGACGCCGTCGGAGGCGCGGCGCATCAGCGGGATGTGGTCGATGATCGGCTCGGCCGACATGATGACGCCGGCGGCGTGCACACCGGTCTGGCGGATCAGGCCCTCGATGCCGCGCGCGGTGTCGATCACCTTCTTGACGTCGGGGTCGGTCTCGTAGAGCGTGCGGACCTCGCCGGCCTCGCTGTAGCGCTTGTGTTCCTTGTCGAAGATGCCGGACAGCGGGATGCCCTTGCCCATGACGTCGGGCGGGAGCGCCTTGGTGATCCGGTCGCCGACCGCGAACGGGTAGCCCAGCACGCGGGCGGAGTCTTTGATCGCGGCCTTGGCCTTGATCGTGCCGAAGGTGGCGATCTGGGCGACCTTGTCGTCGCCCCAGCGGTCGGTCACGTATTTGATGACCTCACCGCGGCGGCGCTCGTCGAAGTCGATGTCGACATCGGGCATCGAGATGCGCTCGGGGTTGAGGAACCGCTCGAAGATCAGGCCGTGGGGCAGGGGGTCGAGGTCGGTGATGCCCATCGCGTAGGCCACCAGCGAGCCCGCGGCCGAGCCACGGCCGGGGCCGACCGCGATGCCGTTGCGCTTGGACCACTGGATGAAGTCGGCGACCACCAGGAAGTAGGCCGGGAAGCCCATCTGGATGATCACGCCGAGCTCGTATTCGGCCTGCTTGACGTGCGTGTCGGGGATGCCGTCGGGGAAGCGGAAGCGCAGACCCTCGTAGGCGACGTGGCGGAAGTATTCCTCTTCGGTGTAACCGTCGGGGATCGGGAACCGGGGCATCAGGTTCTTGAAGGTGAACATCCCCTCGGTGTCCACCTTCTCGGCCACCAGCAGCGTGTTGCGGCAGCCCTCCTGCCAGGCCTCGGACGAGTCGACCGCGCGCATCTGGTCGGCCGACTTCACGAAATAGCCCGCGCCGTCGAACCGGAACCGGTTGGGGTCGGCCACGTTGCTGCCGGTCTGCACGCACAGCAGCACGTCGTGGGCCGAGGCCTGCGACTCGTGCGTGTAGTGGGAGTCGTTGGTGACCAGCGGCGGGATGCCGAGTTTCTGCCCGATCTCGAGAAGGCCGTCGCGGACCCGCTTCTCGATGGACAGACCGTGGTCCATGATCTCGAGGAAGTAGTTGTCCTTGCCGAGGGCTTCCTGGTATTTCGCGGCCGACTTCAGCGCCTCGTCGAACTGGCCGAGCCGCAGCCGGGTCTGCACCGCGCCGGACGGGCAGCCGGTGGTGCCCATGATGCCCTCGGCGTGCTCGGCGATGATGTCGAAGTCCATGCGCGGATATTTGCCGAGCTGGCCCTCGATCGAGGCGCGCGAGTTGAGCCGGAAGAGGTTCTTCAAGCCGACGGCGTTGCGGGCCCACATGGTCATGTGGGTGTATGCGCCGTTACCCGAGATGTCGTCGCTCTTCTGCTCGGGACGGCCCCACTTGACGCGGCTCTTGTTGTCGCGCGAGTCGGGCGCGACATAGGCCTCGACGCCGATCACCGGGATGACCTCGGCCGCCTTGGCCTGGGTGTAGAAGTCGTAGGCCCCGTGCATGTTGCCGTGGTCGGTGATGGCGGCGGCCGGCATGCCCAGCCGTCTGGCCTCGGCCAGAAGTTCCTTCACCCGGGCTGCCCCGTCGAGCATCGAATACTCGGTGTGCACGTGGAGATGCACGAACGAGTCAGACACCCCGGGCCCCCTTAAGTTGTGACGACCCAGCGACTTTAGCCGGACCCCCCGACAAGAACGAGGGCTACACGCGTGTCACTCCGCGAATGGCTCGATCATCACAGATGCCGCCTTGAGCCACGCCGTGCGCGTCTCCTGCTGGAGGTCGGCGTATTCGATCGAGGAGCCCACCTCGAGCGCCTGGTCGTAGGGCACGATCGCGACGGCCCGGGTGCGGGTGGCGAAGTGTTTCGCGAAGTCGTTGAGCAGCGGCAGCGGCCCCGGCGAGGGGCACGAGATCAGCGTGACCGCGTTGGAGACCAGGTCGCCCATGCCGCTGTCGTCGAGCACGTCGAGCATCCAGTCGGCGGTGAACGCGGCGTCCTCGCGGGGCACCGTCGTGATCACCAGCTGGTCGGCCTGGCGCATGACGGTCTGCCAGTTCACGCTCTCGACGTTGTTGCCGGTGTCGACGCAGATGACGTCGTGCGTGCGCCGCAGAAGATCCATCACCCGGCGTACGGTGCCCTGGTCGAGCCGCTGGGCGAAGCGCGGGTTCTCCTCGCCGGCCAGCACGTCGTAGGAGCCGTCGGAGGCGTGCCGCAGATAGCCGTCGAGCTCTTGCAGCAGGCCGTCGCCGTGCAGGTTCTCGATCTGCAGCAGGTCGGCCAGCAGATGCTTGATCGTGCGGGCGTGCCGGGCGCTGCCGGCGCGCAGGCCGAGCGTGCCCCGCAGCTCGTTGTCGTCCCAGGCGAGCACGCCCCGGCCCCGGACGCTGCCGATGGTGGCGGCGGCCAGCACGGTCGCGGTGGTCTTGTGCACGCCGCCCTTGGGGTTGGCGAAGGCGAGCACGCGGGGCTTGCCGAGCTTGCGGCGCATCACCGAGACCGCGCGCTCGAGCTCGTCGTCGGTGCGGCCCTGGCGCCACTCGATGCGCGCGGCGGCCGGCGAGGTCGGCTGCGCGGCGACGGGAACGGGGACCGGAACCGGCTGCGGCATCGCCGGCGGCGGCATGACAGGCGGCGGCATCACCGGCGGCGGCTGCATCACGGGAGCGGCGGCCGAGGCGCGCACCTGCGGATATTCGCGGCCCGGGGGCGGCGCCGCGGGCGGCCGGGCGGAGGGGCTGAAGAAGCTGTGTGGTTCCTCGGCCGGGGCCGGGCCGGGCGGCGGGGCGGCGCGACGGCCGCCGTTGGGTTCGGGCGAGGGTGAGGGCGGGCGGCCCTGCCAGCGCGGGTCGAGCGGGTTGACCGGCCGCTGCGGCATCGGGCGCGGCTCGGGCTGGGGCGCCGGCTCGGGCGGGCGGGCCTGGTCGAACCGGCCGCCGCCGTATTGCCCGCGGGTCTCCAGCGGGTTCACCGGGCGGCGGGTCGGCAGCGGCTGCCCATACTGCTGCGAGGGGGCCGGTTGACCGGGCGGGGCCTCGTTCTCCTGCTCGTTCTGTTCCTCGGCCTGCCGGGAACCGTGCCGGGCGCGGTCGAGCAGCGCCCGCCATCGCGGGGCTGGTTCCGCAGGCCGGCCCCAGCCGGTCTCGGTCCCGTCCACGGCTCGTCCTCCCTGCACATGCTTTCGGTGATGCCCACGGCCGGGCCCCTCGCCCCTGACAGGCTACGGAGCTAACCCCGATCGGGCCACTGCCCGTTCTCCCGAACTGAAACCGTCAACGGCGGCCCCGCCGGCGGACGAAAAAACTAACGGCCGGACCGGGTTCAAGGTGCTGCCGATCGGCTCGTCGCATCGTGAGCAGGGGTCGCGTCTGAGGCAGAGGGTACGGCAGAGCGCTCCTCGGGGGCCGGGTTGGAAGGCGGGGTCGTGCGCCGGGCGACACTGGATGAGGCAGATGTCACAGGCGCTCCGGGCGACGACACTATCGGCGCGGGCGTGCGGGTGGCAATGCCCGGTGTGCCGGTTGGCACAGCGGGCGAGCGGGAGGGTTCGGGCGGCACAGTGCCGGTCTGCTCGGGCAGCGGCGGGCGGAACTCCGTACGGTCCAGACGCCTGACCTCCGGGGCCGGGTCGACCGCGCGCACCCCCGGCCGGTCGGCGAGCCCGCGCAACAGCGACGGCGTGGCGTGGACCACGGCCGCGAAGACACAGGAACAGCCCGACCGGTACGCCGCGGCCTCCTGCGCCGCCGTGCGGGCCGCCGTCGCGTACGCCCGCCGGGCGCGCTGCCGGCTCTCGTCGTCCCCGGCCAGACCGCGGGCCAGCCGCTCGTAGTCGGCATGCTCACGGTCGCGGGCCAGGGCCGTGTCGAGCATGCCGGAGAGCACGTCGGCGGGCAGACGATAGACCGGGATCCGGACAACCGGAGTGTGCGTCTCGGGGAGCGGAACCCGGGTGTACACCTGCGCGACCGCGCTGCCGTCGAGCAGGCCCGGCAGCATCCCGGCCGAGACGTAGCCGTCGAGGCTGACCAGGGCCCAGGTATCGCCGGCGGCCGGGCCCGTCGGGTCGGTGAGCGTGGCCAGTTCGCCGCGGACCGAGTCGAGGTAGCCGGGCACCGACTGCCCCTGCACCACGCCGACCCGCACCACGTCGCCCGGTTCCTCGGCGGGCACCGCGCCCGGCCGGCTCACCCAGATCAGCCCGAGCAGCAGGACCCCGGCCGAGGCGGCCGCGACCGTGCCGGCCAAACGGAGCGCCGGGGCGCCGCGCAGCGCGGGCCCCCGTACTCGTTCCGCGGACCCCACCGGTGGCCGCTTCCCTGGATCAGCTCGCGTCCTGCAGCACGCTGAGCGCGTGCTTCAGGTCGTCGGGATAGTCGCTGACGAAGCGCACCTCGTCGTGCGTGCGCGGGTGGAGGAAGGACAGCTCACGGGCGTGCAGCCACTGGCGGGTCAGCTGGAGCCGGGCCGCCAGCGTGGGGTCGGCGCCGTACTGCTGGTCGCCCACGCAGGGGTGGCGCAGCGCCGAGAAGTGCACCCGGATCTGGTGGGTGCGGCCGGTCTCAAGCTTCACGTCGACCAGGCTGGCCGACCGGAACGCCTCGACCGTGTCGTAGTGGGTCACGCTCGGCTTGCCGGTCGACATCACGGCGAACCGGTAGTCGGCGGTCGGGTGGCGGTCGATCGGGGCGTCGATCGTGCCCCGCAGCGGGTCCAGATGGCCCTGGACGACCGCGTGGTAGCGCTTGTCGACCTCGCGCTCCTTGAAGGCGCGCTTGAGGACGCTGTAGGCCACCTCGCTCTTGGCCACGACCATGATGCCGGTGGTGCCGACATCGAGCCGGTGGACGACGCCCTGCCGCTCGGCGGCGCCGCTGGTCGCGACATTTTGCCCCATCGCGGCCAGCCCGCCCACCACGGTCGGGCCGGTCCAGCCGGGGCTCGGGTGCGCGGCCACGCCGACCGGTTTGTCGACCACCACGATGTCGTCGTCGCTGTAGATCACCTGGAGGCCGTGCACCGGCTCGGCCACCACGGCCGGGGGTGCGGCCGGCGACGGCAGGGTGACCTCGAGCCACGCGCCCGCCGAGACCTTGTCCGACTTGGGGCGCGGGTAGCCGTCGACCAGCGCGTCACCGCTCTCGACGAGCGTGGCGGCGGCCGTGCGGGACAGCCCGAACAGCCGCGAGACGGCCTGGTCGAGGCGCATGCCGTCGAGGCCGTCGGGCACCGGCAGGGACCGCTGCGAGCTCACTCGGCCACGTCCTTCGTCCTGCTCCTGCGTACGGAGATCCGGCTGCCGTCCCGCTGCCGGCCGGTGAGCTCGAGCAGCACCGCCAGCACGACGCCGACACTCAGGCAGCTGTCGGCGATGTTGAAGACGGCGAAGTATTCCGCGTACGGCCCGAAGACGCTGATCATGTCGACCACGTGACCGTGCAGGAAGCCCGGCGCGCGGAACAGCCGGTCGATCAGGTTGCCCAGCGCTCCGCCGAGCACCAGGCCGAGCGCCAGCGCCCACGGCACCGACCGCAGCCGGGTCGCCATCCAGGTGATCCAGCCGATGACGATCAGCGTGATCACCGGGAAGACCCAGGTGTGGTCGCTGCCGAAACTGAAGGCCGCCCCGCTGTTGCGGAGCAGCGAAAGGTAGACCAGCCCGCCGAGGATGCGGACGGGGTTGCCCTCGTCCAGGTTCTCGGTGGACAGCCACTTGACCCACTGGTCGAGGGCCACGGCGATCACGGCGGTGGCGCCCAGCACCGCCACGGCGCGGCCGGTGAACCCGGGTCTCGGCCCCGGCTCCGGCTCGTCCACCGTGGCCGCTCCCGCCTGCTCGTCGGCGTTCAGCGTCGTTCCTCCAGCTGCTTGCAATGCACACACAGGGTCGCGGAGGGGAACGCCGCCAGTCGCTCGACCGGGATCGCGTTGCCGCACCGCTCGCACCAACCGTAGTTGCCCTCCCCGAGGCGGTCGATGGCGCGTTCCACCTGTGTGATGCGCTCCAGCAGATTGTTCGCCAGAGTGATCTCCTGCTCACGCTCGAACGTCTTGGTGCCGGTGTCGGCCTGGTCGTCACCGGCCGAGTCGTCGAGGCGGCCGCGCTGCAACTCGGTGATCTCGGTGATCGACGTGTCGTACTCGGCCTGCAGCTCGTCACGCCGCTCGACGAGGGCGACCCGGATCTTCTCGGTCTCGGCGGCGCTGCGGGAGCGCTTGGCGGCGCCCTTGTCGTCGGTCTTGCTCACGGCCGCCTTGGTGCCGGTTGCCTTCGTCGCCATCGTCGCTCCCTCAGCCACGCGCCCGCGCGGCGATCGGCGTCCTGAGAACCGGTGGCTTCCCCCTGGCGCCTGCCGGCTCTGCTCTGTCGGTTCTTCGAGTGCCCACCCGGGGACAGCCTCACGCCGCTTTTCCCGCACGGCCGCGCAGTAGATCTTCCCCCACCTGCACAAACGGCGCGGCCGAAAATCCCAGCCGCGCACCCCGGAGGGTGGCAAGGATACGGAACGTATACCGGACCGACAACAGTGCGTACGGGATCAGTGAGTTCAATCCACGTAAATCTCCCCGAAAGATGCGTCAAATACCCGACGCCGGGTCTTCGGCCCCCTCCTCGCCGAACCAGCGGGCCAGCCGGCCGCGCCGGCTCACCGCCCGCAGACGCCGCTCGGCCACGTCGCGGGCGGCCGCGGTGGCCACGATCAGCAGGGCGTCGCCGGTGCGCAGCCGGGTGTCGGGGCCGGGCACGAACCCGGCGCCGTCCCGCACCACCAGCGTCACCGAGGCGCCCCTGGGCAGGCGCAGCTCGTCGATGTGCACCCCGGCCAGGCGGGAGCCCTCGGCCACGTCCATCTGCAGCAGATCGGCGTGCATCCGCTCGAGCGGCGCGGTCTCGATCTGCACCTCGGCCGCCTCGGCCGGCGCCGTCACCTTCAGCCGGCGGGCGGCCGGGCCGAGCGTGCTCGCCTGCAGCAGCGTGAAGATGATGACCAGCACGAACACGGCGTCGAAGAGGCCGTTGGCGCCCGGGGTGCCGACCGAGAGCGGGATCGTGGCCAGCACGATCGGGACGGCGCCGCGCAGCCCGGCCCAGGAGAGGAACGCGCTCCCCCGCCAGCCCACCCGGTTGCCGGGACGGCGGGGACCGCGTACGGGCCGGGCCAGCACGGCCGAGATCACCACCGACATCGGCCGGGCCAGCAGCACCAGCGCCACCCCGGCCACCAGCGCGGGCCCGAGCGCCTCGCTCAGCCGGCTGGGCGAGCTCAGCAGCCCGAGCAGCACGAACAGCCCGATCTGGGCCACCCAGGCCAGGCCGTCGGCGAACCCGAGGATGGCGCGGCGGTGCGGGATCCGGCCGTTGCCCAGCACGACGCCGGCGACGTAGACGGCGAGGAACCCGGACGCGTGGGCCACGGCCCCGGCCGCGTACGCGAGAACCGTGAGGCCGACCGCCGCGATCGGATAGAGCCCGGCCGAGGGCAGAGCCGCGTTGCGTAGCAGCCAGCGACCGGCCGCCCCGACCACGAAGCCGATGCCCGCCCCGGCCAGCAGCTCGTAGGTGACGATGCCCAGCTCGTACCACCACGGGTGCATCTCGGAGAGGTCGGCGCTGAGCAGCACGACCAGCAGCACCACGGGGGCGTCGTTCATGCCGGACTCGGCCTCGAGCGTGGCCACCAGGCGCGGGGGCAGCCGCAGCCGGCGCAGGGTCGCGAAGACGGCCGCGGCGTCGGTCGACGACAGCACCGCGCCATAGAGCAGGGCCAGCTGCCACGGCAGGTCGAGGATCACGTGGACGGCGACCCCGACCACCGCGATGCTCACCGCGACACCGACCGTGGACAGCGAGGCGGCCAGGCCCAGCACCGGCCGCAGCGTGCTCCACCGCGCGGTCAGGCCGCCCTCGGCGATGATCACGATGAGCGCGCAGAAGCCGAGCGTGCGGGTCAGCTCGACGTCGTCGAAGCGGATGCCCAGCCCGGCCTCGCCGATCACCATGCCGATCGCGAGGTAGACCAGCAGACTGGGCAGGCCGACCCGGGTCGACACCCGGACGGCGGCGACGGCCACCAGGAGGACCGCGGCGCCGATCAGCAGCCCGTAGTCCAGCCCGGCCGTCACCGCGAGGCCGAACCGTCCCGCAGCGCGGCCAGCCGACCGGCGAGCCCGGCCCCGGGCGCCGAGACGGTGAAGACCTTGTCGCGGCTGGTCGCGCCGAGCTTGAGCTCCACATCGGCCGGGCGCACGTCGAGCGCGGCGGCCAGCGCGCGCCGGACCGCCTCGGTGGCCTTGCCGTCGACGGCCGGCGCACCGACGGCGATGATCAGCGCGGGGCCGTGGGGGCCCTCGTAGCGGCCGCCGACCCGGTTGCGCCCGGCGCCGGGGCGCACCCGCACGGGAACGGCGAGAGCGGTCTCGTCGGGCGGGGGCACAGGGCGCTTGACCATGCCTCATTGTGCCGATCGAGGGCGGCCCACGGGAGGCCCGCGTTCGGTGCCCTTTCCTACCCTCGTCGATGCCCTCGTCAACCCGAGGCGACGGCCACCAGATGATCAGCCGCGGCAGGCGGCGGGAAGCGGGTGGTCGCGGCCGGATGATCAGCGGCGGGAGGCGGCGGCGACCAGGCGGTCGACCGGGCGGCACAGTCCGCACGGGCTGAAGCCGAGCTCGACCGCCTCGGACACCGGCACCGGCTCGGCCAGACGACCGACCAGGCTGGGGCACTCGGCCACGTGGTAGCGCGGGCGCCCGTCCACGACCAGCACCTCGGCGTCGAGCCGGGCCACCCGCACGGCGTCGGTGGGCTGCACGGCCTGGGGCAGCGGCTCGTCCTCGGGGTCGTCGTCGTCCGCCTCGTCGAACTCCTCGGCCTGGGCCGCTTCGGCCCGGGCCCGCTCGGCGGCCTCGTCGGCGGGCTCGCGCCGCCACGCGTCCTGGTTGGGGGTCTCGCTGCGGGCCGCGTTGATCGCCTCGGAGGCGCGCTCGTAGTCGGGGCCGTCGTCCTCGGCCTCAAGATCCCGACGACCGCCATCATCTGCGGACAAATCGCCCCGCGGGGCAGCCCCGGCCTGATCCGCGAAAGAGGCATCGGCGAAGGAAGCGTCAACAGAAGGGCCGCCGGCGTAAGAGGCGTCAGCAGACGAGGGGCCGGCGTAGGAGGCGTCCACGCGCGGGGCGTCCTCGAAGTCGGGGCCGGCGGACGGCTGGGCGGCGGCGACGTCACGGGGATCGAACTGGACGGTGTCGCGCTGATCGTCGGGCGGCGGGACCGGCCGGCGCCGGGCGCCGGCCTGTTCGGCGGCGGCCGCGAACTCGGGCTCGGCCACAAAAACGGAGTTCTCGTCGGCCGGAGCGGCCGGCTCCTCGGGAGCGGCCGGCGTCGCGCGCCGTGCCCCGGCGGCCTGACGCGCGCCGATGACCAGGAAGACCGCGGCCACCAGACTGGCCACGATGGAACTGATGAGCAGACCGCTCGATCCGCCGGTGAGGCCCAGCACGAGCAGCGTCACCGCGACGAGGATGAGCAGAAGACTAACAACGATCATGGCTCATCCTCGTCGGGTGATGAGGGGGAGAGAAGCTCAGCGCCCGGACTCGATGGCGTTGCGGCCACCGTAGGAACCGGCGAGACCGGCCGCGGCGAGACCTCCGCTTCCGCCGACGGCACGGCCCGAGTCGGCCCGCGACATCTCGGCCTCGAGGCCCTGGCCCCGGCCGTCGAGGTCGCGCAGCTGGCTCTCGAGGTAGGCCTTGAGCCGCGTGCGGTATTCCCGCTCGAACTGCTTGAGCTCCTCGATGTGCTTCTGCAAAGCGGAGCGCTTCGCGTCGAGGCCGCCCATGGCTTCCTGGTGGCGCTGACGGGCGTCGCGCTCGAGGGCGTCGGCCTTGGCGCGGGCCTCGCGGGTGACCTCTTCCGCCTTGGACCGGGCGTCGGAGAGAAGCTTGTCGGCCTCGCGGCGCGCGTCGGCGACGTGGTCGTCGGCGGTGCGCTGGGCCATCATGAGCACCCGCAGAGCCTGCTGCTCGCCGTCGGCGCCGGCACCGGCGGGGCTGCCGCCGGCCGGACCCTGGGCCCGGACCTGCTCGAGCTCGGCCTGCATCTGACGCGCGGCCTGCTCGGCCTGCGACTTGTCGCGCTGCACACGGTCAAGCTGAGCCTTGACCTCGTTGAGCTCGGCCGCGAGGCGCGGGTCGGCGCTCGGACCGGCTGGCGCGCCACCCCGACCGCCGCGCTCCACCTGGGCGCGCAGCTCGTTGTTCTCCTCGATCAGACGGGCGAGCTCACGCTCGACCTCGTCCAGGAAGGCGTCGACCTCCTCCTCGTCATACCCCCGCTTGCCGATGGGGGGTTTCTTGAAGGCGACGTTATGCACGTCGGCCGGGGTCAGCGGCATCGAAACTCCTCGGGTCAGTCGCGGCCGCGGTTGGGGCTGCTGTTTAGCTGAAGTTCAGGATCAATCTTTGAAGCACGAACCTCATGAGCACGAACAGGATAACCAGCAGCACGAGGGAAGCCAGGTCCAAACTCACGTTACCAATGCGCAGCGGTGGGATCACACGCCTCAACGCCTTGAGGGGCGGATCAGTGACGCTCCACACCGTTTCCAATGCCGCCGAGGCGCCACGACTGGGCTGCCACCGACGACCGTATTGGAGTACCGCACCCAGCACGAACCTGGCAAGCAGGACGAGGAAGAAGACGTAAACGACTAAATAGAGTATTTGGAACACGATCGAGAGCACTCGTGCGGATCCCCCATCTGGGTGGCGAGCGACGCGCGCGGGCTCGCCTCAGGCCTGACCGAAGAACCCACCCTCAGCGATCTTGGCCTTGTCCTCCGCGGTGACCTGGACATTTGCCGGTGAGAGCAGGAAAACCCGGTTGGTCACGCGCTCGATCGTACCGCGTAGACCGAAGGCCAGTCCGGCGGCGAAGTCGACCAGCCGGCGGGCGTCACCTTCATCCATCTCGGTGAGATTGATAATCACCGGAACGCCGTCCCGGAAGTGCTCTCCGATGGTGCGGGCCTCACGGTACGTAGTCGGGTGCAGCGTGGTGATCTGGTACCGCTGCTCCTCCTCGACCGCCCGGGCGCGGGGCTCCGGCTGACGTACCGGCTCCGGCGCGAGGGCCAGATTCTCCCGAGTGGAGTAGCTCAGAGCAGACGAGCTGTCACTCGACGTGCTCGGCCGGGTGATCGAACGGACGCTGGCGCGCTCGCTGCGCTCGGCACGTTCCACCCGATCGTGGTCGTCCATGTCGGCATGCGGTGACAGACGGTCGGACGGACGAGTGCGCTCCGTACGCGCCCGCGGCACCGGGCGCTCCTCCTCGACGTCTTCCTCGTCGGCGAACTCGTCGTCGGAGTACCGGCTTCCCGAGTACCGGCTCCGAGGACGGTAGGAGCTGTCGTCGTAATCGTTGTAGCCGCGGTCGTCATCCTCCTCGACGAGGCCCAGCCACACGCCCGCCTTGCGAAGCGCGCTCATGCCATCACCCCGTCACACCACCGCGCGTTGACCCGACCAGCCATGTGCCCCCACCTTCGTCCGCTGCTGCGGAACGCACCCCCTCGGCGTACCGCATTCCCCCTTTGCACGGGCGGAAGGTTTCGCGAACCTTCGTTCCGTGGCGTGCCGCGCCGTCGACGCGAGAGACCCGTCCCCCAGGACGGTGTCGCGTAAACAACACCCATGTAGTTTGCTGCCCGCCGCAAGGCTACCGCAGCGGGTTTCGCATTCCGAGCAAAGAAGTGCCGATCCGGACGTGTGTCGCGCCGTGCCGGACGGCCGCCTCCAGGTCGCCGCTCATGCCGGCCGAGATCACGGTGGCGCCCGAATGGGTCTTGACCAGGCGTTCCGAGAGCGCGTGAAGCGCCGAGAACGCCCGGTCGGGGTCCCAGTCCATCGGCGCCACCGCCATGACGCCGCCCAGCCGCAAAGCGTTCGCATCCGCGACGGAGTCGGATACCCGCCACAGCTCGTCCCCGGCCGCTCCCCCGCGACCGGCCGCGCCGTCGATGCTGACCTGCACGAGCACGTCGAGCGGCTCGGGCCGGTCGGCGGCGGCCCGGGCCAGCGCCTCGGCCAGCCGCACGGAGTCGACCGACTCGACGACGTCGGCGTACCGGACCACCGAGCGCACCTTGTTGCGCTGAAGCTGACCGATGAAGTGCCACCGCGGGGTCGCCCCGGCCGCCCGGGCCTCTTCGGCCTTGGGCGCGGCGTCCTGGTCGCGGTTCTCCCCGACGTCGGTCACGCCGAGCCCGGCGAGCAGGATGACGTCGCTCGCCGGGTAGGTCTTGGTCACCGCGACGAGGGTGACCTCGTCCGCGGGCCGGCCGGCGGCCGCGCACGCGCGGCCGATCCGGCCGTTCACCTCGGCCAGAGCGGCGGCCAGCTGGGCCCGCCGCTCCTGGTCGGTCACGAGCCGTTCTTGAGGAAGTCCGGCACGTCCACGTCGTCGAAGAGCACCCGCCGCGGCGGCGGGGTGGTCTGGGCCGGCGCGGGCGGAGGTGTCGTCGCCGCGGCCGCGGCCGCCGCCTGCGGGGTGACGGCCGTCCGCTCGGTCGGCTGCTGCACCACCTTGCGGGCCGGCTCGGACGGCTTGTAGGAGGGGGTGCCCCCGTCGAAGCCGGCCGCGATCACGGTGACCCGCACCTCGTCGCCGAGCGCGTCGTCGATGACCGCGCCGAAGATGATGTTGGCGTCGGGGTGGGCCGCGTCGGTGACCAGCTGGGCCGCGTCGTTGATCTCGAACAGGCCCAGGTCGGAGCCGCCGGCGATGGAGAGCAGCACGCCGCGGGCGCCGTCCATGCTCTGCTCGAGCAGCGGGCTCGAGATCGCCTTCTCGGCCGCCTCGACCGCGCGGTTGTCGCCGCGGGCGCTGCCGATGCCCATGAGCGCGCTGCCGGCGCCGCTCATGACGCTCTTGACGTCGGCGAAGTCGAGGTTGATCAGACCGGGGGTCGTGATCAGGTCGGTGATGCCCTGCACGCCGGAGAGCAGCACCTGGTCGGCCTGACGGAACGCGTCCATCATGCTTATTCCGCGGTCGCCGAGCGCGAGCAGCCGGTCGTTCGGGATCACGATGAGCGTGTCGCACTGGTTGCGCAGCTCGTCGATGCCGGACTCGGCCTGCACCTGACGGCGCTTGCCCTCGAACGAGAACGGGCGGGTGACGACGCCGATGGTGAGCGCGCCGAGCTTGCGGGCGATGTTCGCGACGACCGGCGCGCCGCCGGTGCCGGTGCCGCCGCCCTCACCGCAGGTCACGAAGACCATGTCGGCGCCCTTGAGCACCTCTTCGATCTCGTCGCGGTGGTCCTCGGCGGCGTTCTTGCCGACCTCGGGCTGGGCGCCGGCGCCGAGGCCCCGGGTCAGCTCGCGGCCGACGTCGAGCTTGACGTCGGCGTCACTCATCAGCAGCGCCTGAGCATCGGTGTTGATCGCGATGAACTCGACGCCCTTGAGCCCGACCTCGATCATTCGGTTGACCGCGTTCACGCCGCCGCCGCCGATACCGACGACCTTGATGACCGCCAGGTAGTTGTGGGGAGGTGTCATGGGCTCAGCCTTCCCTTCCAGGGTTGTGGATGTCGTGGGGTCCCGTGCGGTCCGGCCAGACCGCACCTTCGACACCCGCTGCCGGACAAGGGAGGGCGAGGAAACCCTCACCCTCTACTAGAGGCTTAGGTTTATGTCAACCACTCAGCCCCTCGTGGCAACGTAAGCGGAGTTCCGACCTCAACCAAAGAACCGGCGCGGCGTGTCGGCGTCCGCTTACGTGGCGAAAATCCGACGGACCCGTAACCTCGACCAAAATATGCCGTTTCCGCCCCGATGTCCGCTTAGTCGGTAAGATTAGCGGATCGTCACCACGGTCGGCGCGGAGACGTCGATCTCGTTGCCCTTCTGCTTCAGCAACGCGGTCGCGACCTGGCTCTTGGTGTCGCTCTGGGTGTCGTCGCCCCACACCACCACACGCTCTTTGCGGAGCTCGAGCCGGATCTGCGCGGGCGCGGCCACCGAGACCGCCACGACCTGCTCGCGCAGTTCGTCGCTGAGCGCGGCCAGCACGGTCAGCGCGGACTTCGTGTTCACGTCGGACGGCCCGGGAAAGTCGACCCGCACCAGTGGCAGGCCGGACGGCGGCTCCTTGACCGTGCGGTAGGCGACACCGGCCCGGTCGATCAGCGTGAACTCGCCGTTCTGCGGCACGGCGGCCACCGGCGTGCGCTCCACGACCTCGACGACCAGGGTGGACGGCCAGCTGCGGCGGACCACCACCCGCTCGACGGCCGGGATCTCGCGGACCCGGGACCGCACGCCGTCGAGGTCGACCCGGGCCAGCGGCTCGGCGTCGGGCACGTTCGCCGCCTGCTCGATCTGGGGCGGGGCGAGGAACTGGACGCCGACCACCCGGACCTCGCGCACGCCCAGCACCGAGGTGCCGTAGACGAGCCAGGCCAGGCCGCCGATCACGAGCAGCACGCCGGCCGCGACCGCCCAGGGCAGAGCGGCCCGCATGCGGCGCTGACGGGCCCGGGCCATGAACCGGCGGGCCGACGACGGCACCGCATCGGTGTCGGCCCGCACCAGCCTCCAGTTACGCCCCCCGCTCATGCCGCTCCCCGCTCCTAGACCCGGTCGGCCTCGTCCAGCGCGGCCAGCAGCTCGTCGCCCATCAGCGAGATCGGCGGGGCGCCCATGGTCACCACGACGTCGCCCGGCCGGCTGCGCCGCACGACCTCGGCCGGCACGTCCTCCCAGTCGGGCACGAAGACCTTCTGATCGGCGGGCAGGTCGATGGCCGCGGTGAGCGCGATGCCGCCCTCGCCGGGCCCGCGCACCTCGCCCGGACCGAAGACCTCCATGCAGATGACCTGGTCGGCGATGCCCAGCCCCTCGGCCAGCTCGGCCTGCAGGTCACGGGTGCGATAGACCCGGTAGGGCTGGAAGACCACCAGCAGACGGCCGTCGCCGGCCACCTCGCGCAGGGTGCGCAGCGCCGCCTTGACCGAGGTCGGGTGGTACGCGTATTCGTCGTAGACACGCACGCCGGCCGCGATGCCCTTGCGCTCGAAGCGCCGCCGCACGCCCGGGAACGAGGCCAGCGCCTCCACGATCTTGTCGAGCGGCAGGCCCAGGCGCAGGGCGGTCAGCACCGCGGCGGCGCTGTTGAGGCCCATGTGCCGGCCGGGCAGAGCCAGCTTGATCTCGCCCAGCGGCTGGCCGTCGAGCTCGGCCGTGTAACGGACACCGCTGACGGTCGAGACCACGTCGCTGATGCGCAGGTCGGCGCCGTCGGATTCGCCGTACGTGTAAACGGTCTTGCCGTTGGCCCGCAGCGCCGCGATCAGCTCCTGGGTGCCGGGGTCGTCGGCGCAGGTGATCACGAAGCCGTCGGGCTCGGCCAGCTCGGCGAACTGCAGGAAGCCCGCCTTGAGGCCGTCGAGGTCGCCCCAGTTGTTGAGGTGGTCGCCCTCGATGTTGGTGATGATCGCGACGTGCGGGCGGTAGATCAGGAACGACTTGTCGCTCTCGTCGGCCTCGGCCACGAAGTGGGGCCCGGTGCCGTGGTGGCCGTTCGACCCGGCCTCACTGATCTCGCCGCCGATGACGAACGACGGGTCCTGACCGGCGTGCTGCAGGATCACCGTCATGATCGACGTGGTGGTGGTCTTGCCGTGGGTGCCCGCCACCGCGATGGTCTGCCGGTTGGTCATCGCCGCCGCCAGCGCCTCGGAGCGGTGCAGCACCCGCAGCCCCCGGCGGCGCGCCTCGGCCAGCTCGAGGTGGTCGTGCGGGATGGCGGTGGAGTAGACGACCGTGTCGACGCCGTCGAGGTTCTCGGCGACGTGGGACATGTGCACCGTGCCGCCCAGCGCGCGCAGCCCGGCCAGCGCCGGCCACTCACGGAGCTCGCTGCCCGAGACCGGGACGCCCCGGGTGAGCAGCAGGCGGGCCAGGCCGGCCATGCCGACCCCGCCGATGCCGATGAGGTGCACGCTGCCCAGGTCTTCGGCGGTCAACTCGCCGGCCGGCCGCAGCTCCGCCGTGTTCACTGGTCCACTCCCTCGATCATGGGGAAACTCATCGGGCGTTCGCCACCGCTTCGAGAACGAATTCGAGCAGTGCCTCGTCACCGTCGCGACGACCGTACCGGGCGGCCGCGTGGCTCATCCCGGCGAGGCGCTGCCTGTCCCGCGCCAGCGGGATGATGTTCTGCTCGATCCACTCGGGAGTGAGCTCGCTGTTGTCGACCAGGATGCCGCCGCCCGCCTCGACCACCGGCTGCGCGTTGCGCGTCTGCTCCTGGTTGCTGAACGGGTAGGGCACATAGATCGCGGGCACGCCCAGCGCCGTCGTCTCGGCCACCGTGATCGCGCCTCCGCGGCAGAGCATGAGGTCGGCCGCCGCATAGCCGAGCTGCATGTCGCTGAGGTAGGGCAGAACCACGTACGGCACCGGAAGGTCGTTGGGAACCTCGAACGGGTCGTTGCGCCCACCCTGCACGTGGAGCACCTGCACACCGGCGTGGGCCAGGCGCTTGGCCGCGGCGGCGACGGCCAGATTGACCGTACGGGCTCCGGAGGAACCGCCCGAGACGAAGAGCACCGGCAGGTCGGGGCGCAGACCGAAGTGATAGAGCGCCTGCGGGCGGAGCGCGGCCCGGTCGAGGTGGGTCAGCGACGTGCGCAGGGGGACGCCGACGACCCGCGCGTCCTTGAGCGACTCGGCCTGCTGGGGCTGCTGCGGGAACCCGACGGCGACGTTCTTGGTGAACCTCATGCCCATCCGGTTGGCCACACCCGGCGGCACGTTGACCTCGTGGATGACGATCGGCAGCTCACGCCGCCAGGCCGCCAGATAGGCCGGGACCGACACGTAGCCCCCGAAACCGACCACCACGTCGGCCTGGACCTCGTCGAGGATCTTGCCGGCGGCGTGAGCCGACTTCCACATGCGGTCGGGGGTGCGCAGCAGGTTCATGTTGACCGAGCGCGGGAGCTGGAACGCCGGGATGACCCGCAGGTCGTAGCCGGTCGGCGGGATCAGCTCGTTCTCCATGCCCTGCGGGCTGCCCAGCGCGGTGATCCGCACGTCGGGGAAGTGCCGTTTCACGGCGTCGGCGAAGGCGAGCAGCGGATAGATGTGTCCGCCGGTGCCTCCCCCGGCGAGCACGACCGACCGCAGCGACCCCATCACCGTCTCCTTTCTGCCCCCGCACCCGAAGTCTCCCGGACCGGAGCCGGGCTCGGCCGACGCGGCGGGGGGAGCGGCGGCAGCGGGGCCCAGACTAGCCGTACCCATCTCGCGGGCGGACGCGCGTTCAGCGCGCGTGACGCACCGGGCTCGGCACGGGCGAACGAGGCGAGCATGCCGACCGCCGCCATGGTCACGACGAGCGCGCTACCACCTGCGGAGATGAACGGCAGGGGCAGGCCGGTGATGGGGAGCATGCCGGTCACGCCGCCGATGTTGATGACGGCCTGGGCGACCAGCCAGGTGGTGATCGCGGCCGCGGCGAGGCGGCGGAACGGGTCCTGCGAGCGGCGGGCGATCCGGAACCCGGTGTAGGCCAGCACCGAGAACAGCGCCAGGATCACCGCGCAGCCGACCACGCCCAGCTCCTCGGCGACCACGGCGTAGATGAAGTCGTTGTCGGCCTGCGGCAGCCAGTTCCACTTGAGCGCGCCCTTGCCCAGGCCGACGCCGAACCAGCCGCCCTCGAAGATCGCCGAGCGGGCCTGGATGATCTGGTAGCAGGCGTCCAGGTCGCACTGGTCGAGCGGCTTGAGGAAGTCGGTGAGCCGGGCCAGCCGGTAGTTCGACTCGCCCTCGCGGCCCGAGCCGGCGCCCCCGGAGGCGGCCGCGATCAGCAGGCTGATGCCGGCCAGGCCGAGCACGCCGAGCGCGGCGAAGATCCGCAACCGGACGCCGGCCGCCCAGAGCAGGCCGACGATGAGGGCCAGCAGCACCAGCATGCTGCCCAGGTCGTTATAGCCGACCAGCACGAACAGCAGGCCGACGACCGGGAAGAGCGGGCGGGACAGCTCGCGCCAGTGCCCCAGGGCCGGGCCCTTGCGGGCGATGATGTCGGCGCCCCACAGCACCATGCCCAGCTTGGCGAACTCGGCCGGCTGCAGACCGATCGGCCCGAAGTACAGCCAGAGCAGGTCGGCGTGGATCGGGCCGATCTCGGGCGCGCTCAGCACCCCGACCGAAAAGAGCGCCCGCAGCAGGTCGAGGATGCCGAGCAGCACGATCGACAGCCCGAGGACGTAGCGGCCGAGGTCGCGCAGGGTGCCCGCGGGCAGCCGCTGGCAGACCCAGAACGCGAACAGGCCGAGCAGCGCGAAGACGGCCTGGTTGGCGATCGCGCTGAAGGCGTTGCCGTTCTCCGCGTACGCCTTCACGCTGGTCGCCGAGAAGACCATGGTGAGGCCGATCAGCAGCAGCAGACCGGAGCTCGCGATCAGCAGGTAGTACGACGAGAGCGGGCGCGCCAGCAGCCCGTGCACCGCGGGCAGCAGCTGCCGGCTCAGTGACGGGCGGGGTGCCTGCTGGGTCCGGTCTTCCGCCATTCACTCATCTTCATACCGGCGACACGCCAGACGGTGTCTTGGCTCTGGCGTGTCGCCTGTGAGATCTATCCGTTGGTCGCGAGGAAGTCCGAATAGAACAGCCCGAGACCGATGGCGACGCAGATGCCCGCCACGATCCAGAACCGGACCACGATGTTGACCTCGCTCCACCCGGCCAGTTCGAAGTGGTGCTGCAGCGGCGACATCCGGAAGACGCGCTTGCCGGTGGTCTTGAACGAGATGATCTGGATGACGACCGACATCGTGATGATCACGAACAGGCCGCCGATGATGACCGAGAGCAGCGTGGTGCGGGTCGCCACCGCGAGCCCGCCGATCAGGCCGCCGAGCCCGAGCGCGCCCGCGTCACCCATGAAGATGCGGGCCGGCGACGTGTTCCACCAGAGGAAGCCGACACAGGCGGCGGCCGCCGCGGCCGCGATCATCGCGATCTCGAGCGGATCGCGCACCTGGTAGCAGTACTCGTTGACCCGGGCGTAGTCCGAGTCACCGCACCAGTGGCGGTACTGCCAGAAGCCGATCAGCGAGTACGCACCCAGCACCAGAATGGAGGCGCCGGTGGCCAGACCGTCGAGGCCGTCGGTGAGGTTCACGCCGTTGGACATCGACATGATCACGAACACGAAGACCAGGACCGAGCCGACCTTGCCCACGTCGAGCCAGCTGATGTCGCGGATGAACGAGATGTACTCGCTGGCCACGGTCTCGCCGTTGGTGCTGGGCACATAGAGCGCGACAATGGCGAACGCGCCACCGACGATCAGCTGACCGAGCAGCTTGCCCTTGGCGCTCAGACCGTCGGAGTTGCGGCGGCGCACCTTGAGGAAGTCGTCGAGGAACCCGACCACGCCGCAGAACACGAACAGGCCGAGCAGGACCAGCGCCGTCATGGTCGGCGACTCCTGCGCGATCTGCCGCTCGGGCAGCGTCGTCAGGGCGACGTGCCCGGCCGCGTACGCGATGACCGTGGCGATGATGAAGACGACCCCGCCCATCGTGGGCGTGCCCTTCTTGCCCTGGTGGGACGCGGGCCCGATGGTGCGGATCGGCTGTCCGGCCTTGAGCGCCGTGAACACCCGGATCGCGACCGGGGTGCCGAACAGCGAGATGATGAACGCGACCGCGGCCGCGACGATGACTGCCCTCACGGGCGAACCTCCTCGGGGCGCAGCGCGTCCACCACGTCCCATGTGCGGTACCGGGAACCCTTGACCAGCACGACGTCGCCGCCGCCGAGGTCGCCGGCCAGGATCTCGACGGCGGCGGCCTGGTCGGCCACCACGGTCGCCTCGCCCTTCCAGCCCTCGGTGGCCAGCGCGCCGTCGGCGATGGGGGCGGCCTCGGCGCTGACCACGATCAGCCGGTCCACCCCGAGCCCGGCCGCGAGCCGGCCGACCTCCTCGTGGCCGGACACCTCGTGCTCGCCGAGCTCGGCCATGTAACCGAGCACGGCGGTGGTGCGGCGCCCGCCGGCCATCGCGGCCAGCGCGTGCAGCGCGGCCGCGGTCGACGACGGGTTGGCGTTGTACGAGTCGTCGATCACCGTGGCTCCGTCGGGCCGGGTGAAGACGTCCATGCGGCGGCCCGACACGATGCCGACCTCGCCCAACGCGGTGGCCACCTGGGCCAGGGGCATCCCGGCCGACAGCGCGACGGCGGCCGCCGCGAGCGTGTTGGCCACCTGATGGCGGCCGGCGACGGCCAGCTTCACCGGCGCCGACTCATCGCCAAGCCCCAGCGTGTAGGACGCCCGGCCGCGATCGTCGACGTTGACATCGGTCGCCCGCAAATCCGATTTGCCCGATTCGCCGACGAGGACCAGGCGCGCCCGGGTGCGTGATGCCATCCCGGCCACCAGCGGATCGTCGGCGTTAAGAACGGCCACCCCCTCGGCCGGCAGCGCCTCGACCAGCTCGCCCTTGGCGCGCGCGGTCCCCTCGACCGAACCGAACTCGCCGATGTGGGCCGCGCCGACGTTGAGCACCACGCCGATCGACGGCCGGGCGATGTCGGTCAGGTAGCGGATGTGCCCGATCCCCCGCGCGCCCATCTCGAGCACCAGGAACCGGGTCTCCTCGCCGGCCTGCAACACCGTGTACGGAAAGCCGAGCTCGTTGTTGAGCGACCCGGCCGGCGCCACGGTCGGCCCGAGCCGCGCGAGCAGCTGGCCGATGTAGTCCTTGGTGGTGGTCTTGCCGCTCGAACCGGTCAGCCCGACCACGGTCAGCCGGTCGAGACGGGTGACGACGGCCTGGGCCAGCGCGGCGAGCGCGGCCAGCGGCTCCTCGACGACCACGCCCGGCTCGCCGGTGTCGCGGGTGCTCAGCACGGCGGCCGCGCCCGCGGCCACGGCGGTGCCGGCGAACCGGTGCCCGTCGACCTTCTCGCCCTCGAACGCGACGAACAGGCCACCCGGGCCGATCTTGCGGGAGTCGTACTCCACTCCCCCGGTGACCGCGACCTCCGGCTGCGCGTTGACCACGCGGCCGCCGGTGATCTCAGCGATCTCCCCCAGCGTCAGTCGGATCACGAGACGCCCCCGGCCGCGGCGGTCAGCGCCTCGGCGAGCTCGATCCGGTCGTCGAACGGCAGCATCTGCCCGTTCACCTCCTGGCCCCGCTCGTGTCCCTTGCCCAGCAACGCGATGACGTCGCCGGCGCCGGCCAGCCGCACGGCCTCGTCGATGGCGGCCCGCCGCCCCGCGACTTCGATGATCTTCGCCGGTGCCCCCGACTCCTCGGCCCCGGCGCGCACCGCCGCCCGTACGGCGGACGGGTCTTCGGTCCGGGGGTTGTCGTCCGTGATGATCACCAGGTCGGCGCCCCGGGCCGCGGCCGCACCCATCAGCGGCCGTTTGCCCTTGTCGCGGTCGCCCCCGGCCCCGATCAGGCCGATCAGCCGGCCCCCGCGCCCGGTCGCCAGCTCGCGCAGCGCGGCCAGGGCGGCCACGATCGCGTCGGGCTTGTGCGCGTAGTCGACCACGCCGAGCACCTCACCCGGGGCGGACACCTGCTCGAGCCGGCCCGGCACCCCCGGGCAGGCGGCGATGCCCTCGGCGGCGGTCCGCGCGTCGATGCCCGCGGCGACCAGCGAGGCCAGGGCCAGCAGCGCGTTGGCCACGTTGTGCCGGCCGGGCAGCGCGACCCCGGCCTCGACCTCGACCCCGGGGCCGTGCGCGACGAACCGCTGGCCGAACTCGGACGGGCGCACGTCGGAGGCCCACCACGTGGCCGCCGGGTCGCCCGCCGCCGAATAGCTGATCGTGGCCGGCTTGAACAGCGGCCGCAGCGCCGGCTCGTCGAGGTTGAGCACCTCGAACTGGCAGCGGCCGTCGAAGAGCTTGGCCTTGGCCGCGAAGTAGTCGTCGGCGTCGGCGTGGAAGTCGAGGTGGTCGAGGCCGAAGTTGGTGTAGCCGCCGACCGTGAAGCCGATGCCGCCGACCCGGCCGACGGCCAGGGCGTGGCTGGACACCTCCATCACCACGGCGCCGACCCCGCGCTCGAGACCCGCGGCCAGGATCGCGTGCACGTCGGTGGCCTCGGGGGTGGTGCGGACGCTGGGCACGACCAGGTCGCCGATGCGGGTCTCGACCGTGCCGATCAGCCCGGTGGTCACGCCGGCCGCCCGCAGGCCCGACTCCACCAGATAGGCGGTCGAGGTCTTGCCGGCCGTGCCGGTGATCCCGATCATCGTCAGCCGGCCCGACGGGTCGCCGTAGATCGCGGCCGCGGCCGTGCCGAGCACCGCCCGCGGATCGTCGGCGACCAGCACCGGCAGACCGGCGGCGACCGCGGCGGCGTGGCCGTCGGCGTCGGTCAGCACGGCGGCCGCTCCGGCCGCGGCCACGTCGCTGACGAACTCGGCGCCGTGCCGGTTCGCACCGGGCAGCGCCGCGTAGAGGTCACCGGGACGGACCGCGCGGCTGTCGTGCGTCACACCCGTGACGCCGGCATCCGGGCCGGTCAGCGTGGCCGGGAGAAGAGCCGCCAGCCGGGCCAGACGGTACGGCGTAACGGTTTCGGGACGGGGAATGCCGGGCACGGCGTCAGACCCTACCCCGTGCCCGGCTTTGCCACGAAAACGCCATGCGCAGGTTCATGGATGGATCTTGAACTTCGGCGCCGGCGTCGAGGACGGCGGCACCCGGTAGTGCAGCAGCGCGAACGACATCATCTCGGAGAACGCCGGGGCCGCCACGTCGCCGCCGGTGCCCTTGGGCACGTCGGCCGACACCGCGATGACATACCGCGGGTTCTCGGCCGGCGCCATGCCGATGAACGAGCCGTAGTTGGCGCTGGTGTACTGCCCGTCGATGAGCCGCTTGCCGGTGCCCGTCTTGCCGGCCACGCGGTAGCCGCTGACCGCGGCCTGGGTGCCGGTGGCGCCGTCGTTGTCGACCACCGACTCCATCATCTCGCGCAGGTCGGAGGCCACGCCCGGGTCGAGCACCTTGTGCGACGCGGGTTTGCCGGCCGCGGTGACCTCGCCGTCCCGGCCCGAGATCATCGACTTGATCAGGTGCGGCTGGATGTAGGTGCCGTTGTTGGCGATCGCCGCGTACCCGGCCGCCATCTGGATCAGCGTGGCGTCCACACTCATGCCGATCGGCACCGAGCCGGACGCCGAACCGCTCCACTCGTCGGGCGTGAGGAGCTTGCCCTCGGCCTCACCCGGCATGCCCTCGTTGGTCGCCTTCCCCAGCCCGAACTTCTGCTGGTACTCATAGACCTTCTGCTTGCCGAGCTTGTCCGCGATCAGGATCGTGCCCACGTTGGACGAGTAGGCCAGCAGGCCCGGCATCGTCATCAGGGTGCCCTTGTCCTGCTGGTGGCTGTCCTGGAAGCGGTAGCCACCACGCTCCAGGGCGGGCCCGATGGCCAGCGTGGAGTTCTTGTCGATCAGCCCTTCCTGCATGGCCGCGCCGAAGATGAAGGCCTTGTGGACCGAGCCCGGGTCGGCCACGACGCTGCTGGCCGCGTCCTCCCGCTCGGTCGGGGTGGCGTCCAGCGGCTTGGCCGCGTTGTAGGTCGGGTAGCTGGCCTGGGCCAGCACCTCACCGGTCTTCACGTCGAGCACCACGGCCGCGGCCATCATGGCCTTGGTGCGCTTGCCCTGCTCGCCCAGGATGCGCTGCACCTCGTACTGCAGGTCGCCGTCGATGGTCAGCTGCAGCGACGTGCCCGGCTGGGGTTCGGTGTACTTCTCGTACCCGCCCGGGATGGGCTTGTTGAGGTCGCCCTTGCCGATCTCGAAGACGCGCTCGCCGTCGGTGCCGCGCAGCAGCGAGTCGTAGCGGGCCTCGAGCCCCTCCAGACCCGAGTTGTCCGAGCCGGTCCAGCCGATCAGGTTGGCCGCCAGGTTGGCGTTCGGCACGTCGCGCCGCTCGTCCTCCTTGACCACGATGCCGTCGAGCTTCATGGCCGCGATCCGGTCGCCGGTGGAGATGTCGACACCCTGGGCCAGGAACTCGAAGCGCGACTCGCCGCCGCCGGGCCGCTCGTGCGGGGTCATCAGCGGGATCAGCTTCGACTGGGGAACACCGATCATCGGGCTGAGGATGGCCGCGGTCTGGGCCGGGTCCTTGACCAGGCCGGGGTCGGCGCCGATGAACCGGGCCTCGACACTGTGCGCGAGCACGCTGCCGTCCCGGTCCAGGATGCTGCCCCGCGGCGCCGGCAGGGTGACCTCGGCCAGGCGGTCCTTGCGCAGGTCCATCAGCATCTGCGCGTCCTCGGGGGAGGACGCGACCTGCAGCACCACGAGCCGGATACCGATCATCACGAACAGGGAGAGCGCGAGGACGGCGCCGACCCGCAACCGCCGGGTGCTGTTGGCGAGCTTGGGCGGTTCGGCCGAGACGGCGCGCACGGCCCGTTCGACCCGCGGTCCGCTCACGGTCCGTCGTGGTCCGGCCGCTTTTCCCGTACGTGGTGAGGCCGTCGGACGACCCGAGCGGGCCGGCCGGGTCGCGGTCGTCCGGGCCGGCTTGGAGGCGGTGGTGCGGACCCGCTCGCGGTCGGCCACGACCCGCCCGCCGGTGCGGCGCGCGGGACGGACCTCGTCGTCCTCGTCGTCCTCGATCTCGGGGCGGCGGCTGCGCGGAGGCTGCTTCTTCTCCGGCGTTCGCTTGGCGGGCCTCGCGGTGGGCTTCTCGGCGGGCGGTTCCTCCGTCACCGGGCGGCCGCGGCGCGGCGGCTGACCGCCGTCGAGCACCTGCAGCGCGGGGCGGAAGGGGTCGGTCGTGCGCCCGGCCCGCGGCGAGCGGGTGCGCTGGTCGCGCTCGGCCACGGTGCGGCCGCGCGGGGTGTAGGCCCGCGCGTCGCCGATGCCACCGAACCCGCGGCTGGGCTTCGGCGTCTCGTCACCCTCGGCGGGAACGTCACGAGACGTACCGCGCCGGGGCTGAGCGCCCCGGCGCGGTGGAGTGTCGTCGGCTCGCGGCGGCATCGTTTTCTACCGCCCGGTGCCGGTGTTCGTGCCCGCGTTCTGACCGGTGCCGGTGTTCTGGCCGGTGCCCGTGCCGGTGTTCTGGCCCGTGCCGTCGGCCGGCGAGATGTTCTCGCTGCCCTTGTCGGTCACCGCGTCCGGGTGGGTCACCGAGATCGGCCCGCGGGCCGGCTTCGGCACCCGGATGATCTTGCCGTCGGGCAGGCGCAGCTGGGCCACGTCCTGGATGTTCGCCCGCACCAGGCCGAGCCGGCGGGCCGCGGCGTCCAGGTTGCCGATGCTCGACGCCTCGACCAGCTGGTTGTCCAGATCCTGCCGCTGGTTCTCCAGGGCGGTGTTCTGCTTCTGCAGGTCGGCGATCCGGAACGAGTTCTCGTTGGTCTTCGTGTTGATCAGCAGGATGCCGAGCACCCCGACGATCACCACGCCGATCACACCGGCGACGAAGGGCGCCCGCGGTCCACCGTGGATCGGCGGCGGCGGAGCGACCCGCAGGCGCGGCGCGGCGGGCGCGTCGGTCACCCGGATCGGCTCGGCCTCGGTCACCTCGATCTGCAGCGCGGCCGCACCGTCGACCGGCGCCTGCACGTCGCGGCGGCCCCGGCCGGGCACGACCGGCTTGCGCTCGCGGGCCGGGCTCTTGCCGGCGGCCCGGGCCTGACGGGCCTGGCGGGCCGCCTCCCGTGCCTCCCGCGCCTCGGCCCGCTCCCGGCGGACCTCGGCCGGCGTCCGGCTGTCCTCGTTCTTACGGGTCCCTGACCGGCGCGTGTCGGACCGGCGTGCCGCCGCCCGGTCCTCAGCTCCGGCGAACTGCCGCGCCCCCCGGCCGGCACTTCCCGGGGCGTCCGCATCGCGGCTCGATCCCGTGTCGCGCCGTCCGGCCACCGGGCGGTGCTCGTCCGCGGCCCGGCCCCCCGGCCGCGGCGTCTGGATGCGCTCGCTCATGCTCTCCCCTCCCCCTCTTCCCGTTCCCCCGGGCGTAACCGCCCTCGTCCCCCGTGCGTTGTAGACAGTCGGGGCCGTTCGCGGGCGGCCCCGGGCGTTCCGTCGTTCCGGTCGAGGCGCTCGACCGCGCGCAGCTTCACCGAAGCCGCTCGCGGGTTGTCCGCGACCTCCTGCTCGCTGGGCGGTTCTGACCCCCTTGTCAGCAGCCGCAGCGTCGGACCCGTCCCGGGCAGTTCGACCGGCAGATCGACCGGCCCGGTGCTGCGCGTCCTCGCGGTGAGGGCACGCTTGACGATCCGGTCCTCCAAAGATTGGTAGCTCATCACCACAAGCCGCCCTTTTACGGCCAGGGCGTCCAAAGCGGCCGGCATGGCCGCTTCGAGCGTGGCGAGTTCGCCATTTACCTCAATACGTAGCGCCTGAAACGTTCTTTTGGCGGGATTTCCACCCGTTCGTCGCGCGGCGGCCGGGATCGACGTCTTGACCAGCTCGGACAGCACCGCCGTCGAAGTGATCCGGCCCTTCTGCCGCTCCCGGACGATCGACGAGACGATCCGCTGAGCGAACTTCTCCTCGCCGTACGTCCGCAGGATCCGGACCAGCTCGCCCGGCTCGTACTCGTTCACGACCTGCTCGGCGGTGATGCCGGAGGTCTGGTCCATCCGCATGTCGAGCGGCGCGTCCTGGGCGTAGGCGAAGCCGCGGTCGGCCTCGTCCAGCTGCAGGGACGAGACGCCCAGGTCGAACAGTCCGCTGTGGAACTCGGCCAGGTCGAGCTCGTCGAGCACCCGGGGCAACTCGTCGTAGACCGCGTGCACCAGCTTCGCCCGGTCGCCGAACTTGGCCAGCCGGTGCCGCGAGTGCGTCAGCGCCTCGGTGTCGCGGTCGAGCCCGACCAGCGTCACCTCGGGAAAGCGCTCGAGCACGGCCTCGGCGTGACCGCCCAGGCCCAGCGTGAAGTCGACGTGCACGGCGCCCGGCAACCGGAGTGCGGGGGCGAGCAGCTCGAGGCAGCGCTCGAGCAGCACCGGCACGTGCGTGCCGCGAAGCTCCCCCATGTCGACCCCCATCGCCCCACCCCGACTGTCACGCGCGTCCTGCTGTGGCACCGGTCCGGCACCGACCTGCCGGCTGTCAGCCCCAACGCCCGCGTACGTCACCCGTTCCGCGGCCCGTCCGGACGCCCGCCCGTACCGCCAGATCCCCATCCGCTCGTGCCCGTTGCCATTCGGGCTCGCCCTTGGCCGGACACGCGCCTGGCGCCGGGGAAGAGGCGCCAGGAGCGGGAGCGGCTGGAGATCTCGCAGTACGGAAGCGGCCGCGTCCGGCCCATGCGGGCCGAGCGGGTGCCGTTCCTACAGTCCGCCGGGCAGCACCCCCTCCTCGATGTCGGCGAACTCGTCCTCGCTCGCCGAGAGGTAGTCCTCCCAGGACTGCTTGTCCCAGATCTCCACCCGGGTGCTCGCGCCGATGACGACGAGCTCACGGTCGAGGGCCGCGTATTCCCGCAGGTGGCCGGGGATGGTGACCCGCCCCTGCTTGTCGGGGACCTCGTCGTGCGCGCTGGCGAAGAAGACCCGGCTGTAGGCCCGGGCCGCCTTGTTGGTGACCGGCGCCTCGCGCAGCTGACCGGCGATGCGCTGGAACTCCGGCATCGGGAACACGTACAAGCAGCGTTCCTGCCCCTTGGTGATCACGACACCTCCCGCCAGCTCATCACGGAACTTCGCCGGAAGGATCAGCCGCCCCTTGTCGTCGAGGCGCGGAGTGTGCGTGCCGAGAAACATCGGCCTCACCCCCTGCCCCGGGCGGTTTCGCGGTCCGCCTGTCAACTCGGGCCGGCAGGCCCCTCAGAACTGTTCCTCTTCGGCCCTGCCACTGTGCTCCACTCTACTCCACTTCCCTCCACTCGCAAGCCGAATGAGCGGGGTCGCGAGCTTGATTCGCACACGAAACCCCAGCTCAACGCGATGGGAGGGAAGTGGAGGGCCAGACCATGATCAACCTCGTCCGGTTTCCGACATCCTGCCGGGCCGCCTGTCAAGAACCCTCCCAAACACGCCCAAACCTCCCCCGCGCACACGTTGTCAACCCCCGCGGGGAGGAAAGTGGAGGACCGGGAGACGCCCGTGGGGAGCGGAGTGGAGGACGTGGGGCCTTATATATAGGCGGCGAAGCGAACTGCCTCATCGGCGGCGGACCGACGGCTCGACACATATAGGCGGAGCGACGGCTCGACGCGGGAGCAGCAGAGTCACCCCGGACATGGGGACGCCGGGCCGCAGGCGTGAGGAGGCAGCGGCCCGGCGTCGGGGCGGGTGACACGAGGGTGCGGTGCGGGGAAACGCGGCCGACGGGGACGGGCCGCAGGGGGGAACCGCCCGGCGGGGGAAGGCGAGCGCGCGGGGAACGCGGAGCGCGGCCGGGGGCCGTACGGGGAAAGCGGGTGGACGACAGCGGGGCGCCCCCGAACCGGAAGGCGCCCCACTGAAGTCGCAGTCGTCAGACCAGGCGGCGGACGACGTAGTTGGAGCCGATCATCTTGCGCTTCGACACCCGCGCGCCGGTGTGCGGGGAGTCGTACATGTAGCCACCACCGGCGTAGATGCCGGCGTGGTACCCGTACGAGCCGTTACGGAAGATGATCAGGTCGCCGACCTGCTTGGAACCCTTGGCGACGGACTTGCCGTACTTCTGCTGCGAGTTGGCCTTGTGCGGCAGGCTCTTGCCGACCGCCTTCTTGTAGACCCACATCGTGTAGCCCGAGCAGTCGAAGCGGCTGGGGCCGGCGGCGCCGTACTTGTACAGCGACCCGACGTGCTTCTTGGCCTCGCTAATGATCTTGGTCGCGCCGGGCTGCTTCACGGTCACCGAGAAGGAGCCACCGGCCACGGCCTTGTAGGTCGGGGTGCCCACGTAGTAGGCGCGCATCCGGCCACTGACGTGCGGCTCACCAGTGAGCGTCACGGTGCCGGACGAGCCGAGGGCCTTGGCGGTGAAGTTGACCCACTTGCTGCCACGGAGGGCCTGGAGGCGGACCGTGCCCGAAGTGATCACCTTGCCGTTGGCCGGGTTGATGTACTTCGCGGTGAGCTTCACCTTGCCGCCGTAGGCCACCGTCCGCGTGGAGATCGAGCTGCGGACCGACGGCTTCACCTTGGCGGACGCAGCCGCCGCGGTGACGATCGGGGCGGCGCTGGCGGCCGAGGGGGCAACCAGCTGACCTGCGCAGAGGCACAGACCGAGAGACAGTGCGATGGCACCGGCGCCGGCCATGCGGCGGCCCCGGCTCGAACTGTGTTCGTGCACGGTAGAGATATCCCTCCGGCACGCCTGCGAGGTTAGCTGTCGGGTTCGGGCGGGAAGGTGTGCCCGGTCGCTGGAAGGCGACTTCACCCCGAGGTCGTCCGTGATCGCCATCGGAGCGGATGGCGCGGAGCGGACCAAAAGTGGTTCCCCCGTCCCTGCCCCCGTATGCCTTTGTGGTTGTTCAAGTACCGGGTGGTCGCGTCGACCGGCCCGGGGCAGGGCTCGGCGTGAACCAGGTCGTCGCGAGTCAGGCAGCGGGTGCTGCCGGCCAGACCTTGCTACCCCAATTCGCGGACGTTCGCCGGAAGCGATTCCGTGACGGAGCGTGTTTGGCACATGAGGCACTGTCCGATTTGTTACCAGGCGCTGAGAAATGCCATGGCCCCGCGTAATGGACCTACTACCGAGGGTGGATAGTTACGGGTGAATCAGAACACATATTTACTCCGCACCATTCGGGTGATGCACACCGCAATTTCACTCGTACGCCTTCCCTACCGTTCTCACCGGCCAAAACGGCGCCCGCCGAATGCTTGATCTCAATACCCCGTTCGGACGGGCCGGGCGGGTGCCCGGAACCGGACTCATGGCAACTCGACGTAACAGCCGGGTCCGGTACCCTCGTGTCCCGTGACGGACGGGAAAATGCCCCTGCGGGCCAAGGTCGCGACCTCCGTGTCGAAGACCGCGGCCGCGCTCTCCAGGGCCGCGGGACGCGGCGACGGCTCGGTCATCGGCGGATGGATCGGCCTCAAGATCGACCCGGATCTGCTCGGCCACCTCGCGGCCGGCCGCGCGATCGCGCTGGTGTCCGGCACCAACGGCAAGACCACCACGACCCGGCTGGCCGCGGCCGCGCTGGGCGTGCTCGGTCCGGTCGCCACCAACTCGTTCGGCGCCAACATGCCCACCGGGCACACGTCGGCGCTGGCCAAGGCCGGGGCCACGCCGTTCGCGGTGCTCGAGGTCGACGAGCACTACCTGGCCCGGGTGATCGACGAGACCAACCCGCGCGTGGTGGCGCTGCTCAACCTCTCGCGCGACCAGCTCGACCGGGCCAAAGAGGTCGCGATGATGGCCCAGATGTGGCGCTCCGCGCTGGCCGGTCACCCCGACGTGTCGGTCGTGGCCAACGCCGACGACCCGATGGTGGTCTGGGCTGCTCGCGGCTCCTCCCACATCACCTGGTTCAGCGCCGGGCAGCGCTGGCACGACGACTCGTTCGTGTGCCCCGAGAGCGGCCACCCGATCGAGCGGGCCGGCGGCGACTGGTGGTGCACCGGGTGCCCGCTGCGCCGCCCGCAGCCCCAGTGGCGCGTCGAGGACGAGGGTGTCGTCGACCCGCGCGGCGACTGGCACCTGGTCAAGCTGCAGCTGCCGGGTTCGGTCAACATCGGCAACGCGGCGACCGCGCTGGCCGTGGCGGCCGAGTTCGGGGTGCGGGCCATCGAGGCGCTCCCCCGGCTCTCGACGGTGGCCTCGATCGCCGGCCGCTACGCCCAGGTCGACCGGGACGGCCGCAACATCCGGCTGCTGCTGGCCAAGAACCCGGCGAGCTGGCTCGAGGCGTTCGACATGGCCGAGCAGGCCCCGACGCTGCTCTCCATCAACGCCCGTGACCCCGACGGTTTCGACACCTCGTGGCTCTACGACGTCGACTTCTCGCCCCTGCACGACCGGCCGGTTCTGATCACCGGCGACCGGGCCTTCGACCTCGCGGTGCGCCTCGAAGTGAACGGAATCGCCTTCCGGCACGTGTTGAGTTTCGAGGAGGCGATCCGGTCGGTTCCGCCCGGACGCCTCGAGGTGATCGCCAACTACACGGCTTTCCAGGACATCCGAGCGGAGTTGGACCGTGTCAACTGAGCTCATCCGCGGCGGAGAACAGAAGGACGAGCAAGCATGAGTGAGAGCGTTCTGCGAATCGTCTGGATCTATCCGGACCTGCTCTCCACCTATGGAGACCGCGGCAACCTGCTGATCCTGGCCCGTCGCGCGGCCATCCGGGGCATCCCGGTCGAGACCTATCAGGTGCGCTCCGACCAGGCCATGCCCTCGACCGCCGACATCTATCTGATCGGTGGCGGCGAGGACGGCCCGCAGGCCCTGGCGTCGCAGCGGCTGATCAGCGACGGCGGTCTGCACCGCGCGGTCAACCAGGGCGCGGCCGTGCTGGCCATCTGCGCCGGTTACCAGTTGTTCGGTCACTCGTTCTTCGCCAAGGGAGAGAAGTGCCCCGGTCTGGGCCTTCTCGACCTGCACTCGGACCGCGGCGAGACCCGCGCGGTGGGCGAGCTGCGGGGCGACATCGACCCGCGGCTGGGCCTGCCCCCGCTGTCCGGGTTCGAGAACCACGGCGGGCGTACGCACCTCGGTCCCGGCGTCGCGCCGCTGGCCCGGGTGACCGCCGGAATTGGCAATGACGGGCAGACCGAGGGAGCCTGGCACGGGAAGATCCTGGGCACCTACTCCCACGGCCCGGCGTTGGCTCGCAACCCAGCTATAGCCGATCTGCTACTGCGTTGGGCCATCGGCGCGGATAGTCTTGCCCCCGTTGACGACACCTGGCCCGACAAACTGCGCGCCGAACGCCTGGCCGCAGCGGGTGCCTGACCAGCACGACGAGCACCAGACACGACGAGTCCCGAACCCGACGAGCACTGGGCGGTATTACTGCATGACTGACATCCTGATCGCCCCGCGGGGCGTGAACCTCGCGGCGGACCCTCAGGTTTCTCAGACCACGCAGCCCACGAACTCCCCGATGGGCACTCAGACCGCGGCGGCCTCCCCGATGGGGTGGAAGCGCCGTCTCGTCCGGTTCAGCATCCTCGGCGTGGCTGTGGCCGGTGTGGCCACCGCGGCCGCGGTGCTGCCGCTGCAGCAGATCGCCGACGGGTTCGCCCAGCTCGGCCCGGCCGCCGCGGTCGTGCTGGCGGTGCTCGGCGGCCTGCTGCTCTCGGTGCTGGTCCCCCGCACGGCGATCACGCTGGCCTGCGGCGCCCTGCTGGGCGCGGCCACCGGCGCGGCGACGGCCCTGGCCGCCGCCGTGATCGCTGCGGCTGTCACCTACTACGCCGGCCGCTGGGTAGGCCGGGGTGCCCTGGCGGCCCGCACGGGTGGCAAGCTCGAGCGTCTCGACGGCTGGCTCAACCGTCGCGGCCTCTCCGCCGTGCTGCTGGTCCGGTTCCTGCCGCTGGCCCCGTTCGGCCTGGTCGGCTACGCCTACGGCACGACCAGCGTCTGCCGCAAGCGTTACCTGCTCGGCACCACGCTCGCCTCGATCCCGTCCGCGGTGTCGTACGCCGTGATCGGCGCCGCCGTGGTCAAGCCGGGCGAGATGAGCCCGCTGTCGCTGGCCCCGGCCCTGATCGGGTTCACGCTGACCACGTCGATCGTCTTCTGGTGGAAGCGGTCGGCGAAGAAGGCCGCGGCCGCCGCGACCGCCGCCGCCTGAACCGGGCGAAAGGCGCGAACCGCCTGACCCCGTACGGGAAAAGCAAGCGCAAGCAAAAACCCGCCGTGAGCGACACGGCGGGTTTTTGCTGCGGCGTGACGGGTCAGACGACGACGCTGACCAGGCGGCCGGCGACGACAATGACCTTCTTGGGCTCGCGACCGGCCAGAGCGTCGGCCACCGCGGCCAGCGCCTGCTCGCGCACCTCGGCCTCGGGCGCCGACGGCGACACCTCGACGCGCGCCTTGACCTTGCCGTTGATCTGCACCGGATAGGTGATCGACTCGGCCACCAGCTGCGCCGGGTCGGCCACCGGGAACCCGGTGTAGGCCAGCGTGCCGGAGTGGCCCAGCTTGCCCCACAGCTCCTCGGCCAGGTGCGGCGCGAACGGCGACAGCATCAGCACCAGCGGCTCGACCGCCTCGCGGGAAGCCGACGGCAGCGGGGTCAGCGTGTTCGTCAGCTCGATCAGCTTGGCGATGGCCGTGTTGAACCGCAGCTCGTCCATGTCCTCGCGGACGCCCGCGATGGTGCGGTGCACCTGCTTGCGCACGGCCGGCGCCAGCGGTTCGTCGCCGGTGCGGACGGCACCCGTCTCCTCGTCGACCACCAGACGCCACACGCGCTGCAGGAACCGCTGCGACCCCACGACGGCCCGGGTCTCCCACGGGCGCGAGACGTCCAGCGGACCCATCGCCATCTCGTACACCCGGAACGTGTCGGCGCCGTACTGCTCGCACATCTCGTCGGGGGTGACCACGTTCTTCAGGGACTTGCCCATCTTGCCGTACTCGCGGATCACCTCGACGCCGTCGAAGAAGTACTTGCCGTCGCGCTCGGTGACCTCCTCGGCGGGCACGATGACGCCACGGGAGTCGCGGAACGCGTACGCCTGGATGTAGCCCTGGTTGAACAGCCGGCGGAACGGCTCGAACGACGAGACGTGGCCCAGGTCGTACAGCACCTTGTGCCAGAACCGGGCGTACAGCAGGTGCAGCACGGCGTGCTCGACGCCACCGACGTACAGGTCGACGCCGCCGCAGTCGCCGTCGCGCTGCGGGCCCATCCAGTAGGCCTCGTTGTCCGGGTCGACCAGGGCCTTGTCGTTCGCCGGGTCCAGGTAACGCAGCTCGTACCAGCAGGAACCGGCCCACTGCGGCATGGTGTTGGTCTCACGGGTGTACGACTTCAGGCCGTCGCCCAGGTCCAGCTCGACGTTGACCCAGTCCTTCTTGCGCGACAGCGGCGTCTCGGGCTCGCTGCCGGCGTCGTCCGGGTCGAAGGTGCGCGGCGAGAAGTCGTCGACGTCGGGCAGCACGACCGGCAGCATCGACTCGGGCAGCGCCACCGGCAGGCCGGTCTCGTCGTAGACGATCGGGAACGGCTCGCCCCAGTAGCGCTGCCGGCTGAACAGCCAGTCGCGCAGGCGGAACGTGGTGGCGCCCCGGCCGTGGCCGTGCTGCTCCAGCCAGCTGATCATCTCGGCCTTGGCCTCGACGACGCCCTTGCCGTCCAGCCAGTCGCTGTTGACGGCCACACCCTCGCCGGTGAAGGCGCCCTCGAAACCTTCCGGAGCCTGCACCGTACGGATGATGGGCAGCTCGAAGACCTCGGCGAACTCCCAGTCGCGGGTGTCCTGGCCGGGCACCGCCATGATGGCGCCGGTGCCGTAGCCGGCCAGCACGTAGTCGGCGATGAACACCGGGATGCTCGCGCCGTTGACCGGGTTGGTCGCGAAGGCGCCGGTGAAGACGCCCGTCTTCTCCTTGCCCTCGGTGCGCTGTTCCTCCGTCTTCGCGGCGGCCTCGGCCCGATAGGCCTGGATCGCCTCGGCCGGCGTCGGGTAACCGCCCGACCACTTCGGATTCGTCGAGCCGGGCCACGCGGCCGGAGCGATCTTGTCGACCAGCTCGTGCTCGGGGGCCAGCACCATGTAGGTGGCGCCGAACAGGGTGTCGGGCCGCGTGGTGAAGACGGTGATCGTGTCGGCGCCGACCGTGAAGTCGACGTGGGCGCCGCGGGACCGGCCGATCCAGTTGCGCTGCATCAGCTTGACGGGCTCGGGCCAGTCCAGCGTGTCCAGGTCTTCGACCAGGCGATCCCCGTACGCGGTGATCCGCATCATCCACTGCTTCAGGCTGCGCTGGAAGACCGGGTAGTTGCCGCGCTCGCTGCGGCCCTCGGGCGTGACCTCCTCGTTGGCCAGCACCGTGCCCAGGCCCGGGCACCAGTTGACCGGCGCCTCGCTGACGTAGGCCAGGCGGTGGTCGTCGATCAGCTGGCGGCGCTCGACCGGTGACAGCTCGGCCCAGGGCCGGCCGTCCGGCGTCGGCTTCGACCCTTCCTCGTACGCCGCGATCAGCGTCTCGATCGGACGGGCCTTGCGCACCTGCGGGTCGAACCACGAGTTGAACACCTGCAGGAAGATCCACTGCGTCCACCGGTAGTAGTCCGGGTCGGTGGTCGCGAACGAGCGCCGGTCGTCGTAGGCCAGTCCCAGACGCCGCAGCTGCCCCTTGTACCGCTCGACGTTGGCCGCCGTGGTGACCGCCGGGTGGGTGCCGGTCTGCACCGCGTACTGCTCGGCGGGCAGGCCGAAGGCGTCGAAGCCCATCGGGTGCAGAACGTTGTGGCCGGCCATCCGCTTGTAGCGGGTGTAGCTGTCGGTGCCGATGTAGCCGAGCGGGTGCCCGACGTGCAGACCCGACCCCGACGGGTACGGGAACATGTCCTGCACGTGCAGCTTCGGCGCGCCGGCCCGCGGGTGGCCGGGGTCGGCCAGGTCACCGGACGGGTTGGGCGCGTGGAACGTCCCGTTCTCGGCCCAGTAGGCCTGCCAGCGCGGCTCGATCTCATTGGCCAGCGCGGCCGTGTAACGGAACTTCGGGGTCTCTGACTCGCTCATCGCGGCATCCGTCTTCTCGTCTTGGTGGTGGCGGGGCGTCCGGGCACAAAAAAACCCCTCACGCAGGAGGGGTCGCCGTGCTGTGTCCGCCTGATACGGATCAGCACGGCCGGCTAAGAAGCAGGAACCGCCGAGCCATGGTTTGCATGATACCGGTCGCCGCCCAGGAGCGGCGACCGGTATCGCCCGTGCTGCCTTACACCGCCGGTCCGTGAACCGACAGCATCGCCGTGCTGCTTACGCCGCCGGTCCGTAGACCGACAGCTCGGTGCTGTCGAGGAACACGCAGCCGCTGACTGTCGGCGGCTGGCCGGCCGGGCAGAGGCCCGCGTCCTGGCCCTGCGTGGTCAGCATCGTGTAGCGGACGAACTGGATGCCGTCGCCGGTGCCCGCGGCCAGGGTGACCGGGGTGGGCGTGACGGTGCCGGCCGGGAAGGTGCCGCTCGCGGCGACCGCCCAGGTCGTGCCGTCGACCGAGGTCTCGACGCGGTAGCCACCGGTCGAGGCGGTCTCGTCGTCACCACAGGTGGCGGACGGGTTGACCACGAGCTCGGAGACGTCGACCGCGCCGGAGAGCCGGATCACGGCGTTCTGTCCGGCGTCGGTCTCGGGCACGTCCGAGCCCCAGCCTGAGATCTGCGACTGGTCGATCAGCTGAGCCGGCCCACAGCCGTACGGCGTGTAGTCCGGCCCGGTGAAGCTGACGATCCCGGCGCCGCCCGAGGAGGCGGCCCAGTCCTTGCGGACCGACCAGTTCTCGGTCTTGGTCCCGGAGTTGATCGACAGCGTCTTGACGACCTGGTCGAAGCCGGCGCCGCGCGCGAAGACCTTCGCGTACGTGCCCGGGATGATCCCGGAGATCGTGTAGCTGCCGTCGGCGGCGGTGGTGGCCCGGTAGTCACCGGCGAAGCCCGAGGCGTGACCACCGAACGCGACCGTCAGACCGGCCACCGCGGCGCCCGTGTCCGAGTCCGTCGCCTTGCCCTTCAGCGTGCCCCGCGGCGTGTTGGCCGACGGCGGCATCGAGAAGTCCTCGACCGGCTGCGCGTCGTCACCGTCGATCGCGGCGGCGAAGTAGCCCATGCCCCGCTTGGCGAAGACCTTCCAGATCGTCTTGGCGTTCTTGCCCTTGTTGACGACCAGGTCGGCGGCGAGGATCGAGTTGCGCATGTCCAGGAAGGACGGGTTGGCCGGCGAGAGCTCCATACCGCGCGTCACGATCGACTGCGCGGTCTTGCTGCCGACCGCCTGACGCAGATCCCACAGGGTCTGCGCCCAGATCTCACCGTCGGCGTGCACCTCGGGGCCACCGGCGAAGATCTTGCCGTAGTCGCCGTAGGTGAAGCCGCCGGGACCGGCACCCGGGGTGCCCGGGCAGGCCGTCGACGTCGAGCCGACGGGGCAGTCCAGGGCCTCGTAGCGGATCGTGCTGCCCGCGGTCCAGTACTTGCCGACCAGCACCTCGCCCGGCTTGGCGGTGTCCTTCTCCAGGCCCTTGGCGACCAGGTAGTCCCAGGCGTAGAAGTCGCTCCACGCCTCACCCATCGAGCCGCCCTGCTGGTTGCTCAGCGTCGAGTTGCCGTCGGCGTCGACCACCAGGCGGTTGGACAGGCCGTGGGTGTACTCGTGGAACACCACGTCGGCCTCGTCACCGGTGTTGGCGGCGACCGACTGCGGGCCCGGGCTCAGCAGGTACATCTGCATGGTCGGCGGGATGCCGTCGGGCGGGGTGTTCATGTTGGCGTTGTCGACGTGGTTCGGGTCGGGCAGGCCGTTCGCGGTGTTCGCGCCGTCCATCGCCTGGCCCTGCACGGCGTCGCCGTCCTGCGCCTCGAAGTTGCCGGCGGCCCGGGTGAAGCCGATCGGGCCGGCCTTCAGGTGGTCGTGGAAGGTGCCCAGGAACGTGAACAGCTGCACCGCGTTCTGCTTGCGGTTGGTCTGCCACGAGTTGGGCGTCTCCGGGTCCCACGAGCAGGGGTAGGCGTCCGAGCAGAGGCCACCGACCTCGTCGTTGAAGTCGACGAAGGGGTAGTTCCACGAGCGCACGCCGGAGGGGCCGACCTCTTCCGAGGCGTCCGGCAGGTCGTTGTCGTTGACGTCCGAGTAGACGTGCGCGACGTTGCCGCTCAGGACGCGGGCGTTGTTCGGCAGCCAGCCCTTGGCAGCCAGGTCGACCGGCTGCTGGGTGCCGCCCTTGGCCGCGCCCGGGTAGTTCTGCCACACGTCGGCCCGGTCGTTGGCGATCGTGCTCTTGCGGTAGAGCACCTCGCCGGTGGCCGCGTCGACCACGTGCACGTAGCCCTCGTCGACGGCGATCGTCTGCCAGGCCAGGCGTACGCCGGAAGCGGTCTGGAACCAGACCTGCTTGACGTTGCCCTTGTCGCTGAAGGTGGTCTTGCCGCCGGCGGTGCTGGTGACCTTGGCGGTGGAGGTGCCGAAGACGTCCTTCACGGCGGCGGCGCGCGCGGCGGTGGCGGACAGCTTGGTGGCACCGGCGCTCGACGGCAGCGACTTGAGCGGCGAGCCGTCGACCTGCACCAGCCGGCCGTCCTTGGCGACGTGCGCCTTGAGGCCGTTGCCGAAGACCGGCACGCCGTCGGCCACCTGCACCCAGCTGAGGTGGTGGGTGCCCTCGATGTCGACGTAGTCCTGACGCAGCTCGAGCGTCGCCAGGTCGGCCGCGGTGAGGCCGAAGACCTCGGGGTGGGCCTGGACGTAGTCGAGCGCGATCTTCACCGGCTTCTTGCTGCTCGGCCCGGTGAGGAAGCCGTCCAGCTTCGCCACCCGGCGCGGGGTGCCGGTCGCCCGGTCGATGTCGACGATGCCCTGGACGCCCAGGGAGTCACGCAGCGTGTTGACAGCATTGCCCGACGGCGCCGGAACGACGGCGCGGCTCAGGGTCGCGGTCGGCTGCGCCTCGGCGCGGGCGGCCAGGTTCTGGCGGCTGTCGTAGTCGGCGCGTCGCTGCTGCTTGCTGTCGGTGGCGCCGGTGACTGCGCCGGGTAGTGGCGCGGCCTGCGCCTGCGCGGGCAGCAGCGCTGCCAGCAGGACGACACCGGCGGCCGCCGCCCCGACCCTCCGGGTCGCGGACGGTACGGATAACGGTCTCAATTCAGCCCCTCTCGGCCGGGCTCAGATGCGGCCGCGAGCAGGCCAAACCCCCCGCCGGCCCCACCTCACTTGTGTGGCCCGTCGATGGCTGATGCTCTTGAACATCGGCAAATATAACTAGAGCGATGTCTGATTCTTTACCTATCTGATACTCATGTCCGGTTGACGGTTGTCGAATCAGGCCGATGGCCGACCTCGGCGAGTTGCTGTGATCGGGCTAACCTGTGGGTGACGGGGCGGCTCGTCCGACTTTCGCTGCCCTTTCGCAACGGCTGCCCAAGATGGGGCACGCACACCAACTTGGAGGAGGCCCGTGACAACCCCGACCTGGGACGAGCCCGGTGGACCGATGCCGAACGAGGACTTCCGCGCCGCGACGCAAGCCATCATGGCCAATATCGAACAGGTCATCGAGGGCAAGAGCGCCACGGTCCGCCTCGCTCTGGCGGTTCTGCTGGCCGAGGGCCACCTGCTGATCGAGGACGTGCCCGGCGTGGGCAAGACCAAACTCGCCAAGGCGCTGGCCCGCTCGATCGACTGTTCGGTACGCCGCATCCAGTTCACGCCCGACCTGCTGCCCAGCGACGTCACCGGCGTCAGCGTCTACAACCAGGAGCAGCGCGACTTCGAGTTCAAGCCGGGCGCGGTCTTCGCCAACCTGGTGGTCGGCGACGAGATCAACCGGGCCTCGCCCAAGACCCAGTCGGCTCTGCTCGAGTGCATGGAGGAGCGGCAGGTCACCGTCGACGGCACGACGTACGAGCTGCAGGCGCCGTTCATGGTGATCGCGACGCAGAACCCGATCGAGATGGAGGGCACCTACCCTCTGCCCGAGGCGCAGCGCGACCGGTTCACCGCCCGCATCGCGATGGGCTACCCCGACCCGCGGGCCGAGCTGGCCATGCTGGGCGGCCACGGCGCCCACGACCCGCTGACCGACCTGCGGGCCGTCGCCGACGCCTCGATGGTCCGCCGGCTGATCGCCACCGCGCGCGACGTGCACGCCGCCGAGGCCGTCCAGCAATACGCGATCGCCCTGGTCACCGCGACCCGTGAGGCGCCCGAGATCCGCCTCGGCGCGTCGCCCCGGTCGACCCTGCAGCTGATCCGCACCGCCAAGGCGGTCGCCGCGCTCGAGGGCCGTGACTACGTGCTTCCCGACGACCTGCAGGCGCTGGCCGTGCCCGTTCTCGCGCACCGCATCATCCCGACCGCGGACGCCCAGCTCAACCGCCGGACGACCGACGCGATCGTGTCCGAGATCGTGCACCGCCTGCCGCTGCCGCACGACCGCAACCGCTCGCCGTACGACACCCGCAACAACGCCGGCGGCAACAACCAGTACGAGCCCCGGGGGCGCTGACCATGCGGGAGGCCTTGCGAGGTCTGACCACGCGCGGCCGATCGTTTCTCGCGGCGGCCGCCGCGGCGGGCATCTCCGCGATCATCCTCGGCGAGCGTGACCTGCTGCGGGTGGCGGTCCTGCTCGCCGCGCTGCCGCTGCTGGCCGCGGCCTACGTCGGCCGCAGCCGTTACAAACTGGCCTGCACCCGCTCGCTCGACCCCGGCCGCGCGCCGGTCGGGTCGAGTGCGCGGGTGATCCTGCGCCTGCAGAACATGTCCCGCCTGCCCACCGGCACCCTGCTCCTCGAGGACCGGCTCCCGTACGCGCTGGGCAGCCGCCCCCGGGTGGTGCTGGAACGGCTCGGCTCGCACCAGGCCAGCAGCGTGGCCTACACGGTGCGGGCCGACGTGCGGGGCCGCTACCCGATCGGCCCGCTGGTGATCCGGCTGACCGACCCGTTCGGCCTGTGCGAGCTGACCCGCTCGTTCCCGAGCGTCGACAAGCTCACCGTCATCCCGCAGGTGGTCACGCTCCCCTCCGTACGGCTGGCCGGCGAATACGCGGGCACCGGCGAGAGCCGCGCCCGGTCGGTGGCCGTGCACGGCGAGGACGACGCCGCCACCCGCGAATATCGGCGCGGCGACGACCTGCGACGGGTGCACTGGCGGTCCACGGCCCGCACCGGCGAGCTGATGGTGCGCCGCGAGGAGCAGCCCTGGGAGAGCCGGGCCACCGTGGTGCTCGACACCCGGGTCTACGCCCACCGCGGCGAGGGCCCCACGGCCAGCTTCGAGTGGGCCGTCTCGGCCACCGCCAGCATCGCCATGCACCTGCGCGCCGCCGGCTACAAGCTGCGTCTGGTCACCGGCTCGGGCGTCGACATCGACGCCGCCGAGGCGACCGGCGAGGGCGTCATCCTCGACACCCTGGCCGACGTCAAGCTCGCCCAGAACGGCGACATCTCGGTGCTGGTCGAGCAGGTCCGCCGCCGCTCCGACGGCGGCCTGGTGATCGGCATCTTCGGCGCGCTCACCGTGCCCGAGGCCGAGCTGCTGGCCCAGCTACGCGGCAACGGCGCCACCTGCATCGGCTTCGCCATCGACAGCTCGACCTGGGTCAACCTCTCCCCCGGCGAACGGTCGGAGTCCGACCGTGAACACTCGGCGGCCGCGCTGGCCCTGGTGCACAGCGGCTGGCGCTCGGTGCCGGTCGTGCACGGGTCGACGCTGCCCGCGCTGTGGCCGGCGGCCGCGCGCGGCTCCAGCGGCTTCGCGTGGCGGGCGGCCATGGCCGAGACGGTGGGCGGGGTGATCCGATGAGCGGCCGTCGTCGTCTCGGGCTGGTCGCGGCGGGTTCCACCCTGCTCGCGGCCGCGCCCATCGTGTCGATCTTCGACAGCTACACGTGGCTGATGCAGTGCCTGCTCACGGTGGGTCTCATCGCCGGTGCCGCGGTCGGCGCCCGCACGCTGCGGTTCCCGTCGTGGGCCCAGGCGCTCAGCATGATCCTGGTGCTGCTGCTGACCCTGACCTGGCTGTTCCCCAGCGGCGAGGAATTCCTGATCCCGACGCCGTCCACGTTCGGCCACTTCGCCGACCTGTTCACCCAGGCCGGGCAGGACACCCGGTCGTACGGGGTGCCCGTGCCCGACCGCGACGGCCTGCTGTTCGTCACGGTGCTCGGCATCGGCGCGGTGGCGATCGTGGTCGACCTGCTGACCGTGGTCGCGCGCAAACCCGCGCTGGCCGGCCTGCCGATGCTGGCGATCTACTCGGTCCCGGTCGCGGTCTATGTCGAGAGCGTGCCGGTGCTGCCGTTCATCATCGGCGCCTTCGGTTTCCTGTGGCTTCTGGTCAGCGACAACATCGACCGCGTACGGCGGTTCGGCCGCCGCTTCACCGGCGACGGGCGCGACGTCGACGTGTGGGAGCCCTCCCCGCTCGCCGCCGCCGGCCGCCGCCTCGGCGTGATCGGCGTGGTCGCGGCCGTGCTGCTGCCCCTGCTCGTCCCCACGGTCAGCGGCGGGCTGCTCTCGCGGCTCACCCAGACCGGTACCGGGGTCGGCGTCGGCCCGGGCAACGGCACCGGCGGGCGGATCAACCTGTTCGCCTCGCTGAGCGGCCAGCTGACCCGCACCGACCAGGTCGAGCTGGTGCGGCTCAAGACCGACGAGCAGACCCCGTACTACCTGCGGTTCGGCGTGGCCGACCAGCTCACCAACAACGGGTTCGGAAGCCGTACGCCCAACGGGGAGAGCATCACCCAGGGCCTGCCCGACCCACGGAACGGGACAGCCACCACCAACCTCCGGCAGTACCGCGCCGAGGTGCAGGTCACCGAGAGTCTCCAGCAGGGCATGCTGCCGCTCTACCAGAACACGGTGGGCGTCGACGGCCTGCAGAGCGGCTGGAACTTCGACGACAACCAGCAGGTCGTCTTCTCGAACCGGCGGTCCACCCGGGGTCTGACCTACACGTTCGACTACGTGCGGGCCCGGCCCACCGCCGCCCAGCTGCGGCAGGCGGAACCACTCAACCCGGACGACCCGATCGTGCGGCTCAACACGGCGCACCCCGACGACCAGTCGGTCACCAACCTGGTGCGGCGGCTCACGGCGGGCAAGACGACCGAGTACGACAAGGCGCTGGCGCTCTACGAGCACTTCTCGGCGAAGAACGGCTTCACCTACCGGCTGTCGACGCAGCCCGTCGGCGCCAGCTCCGAGATCGCGGCGTTCCTCAACACCAAGGTCGGCTACTGCCAGCAGTACGCGGCGGCGCTGGCCTGGATGGCGCGCGAGGCCGGGATCCCGGCCCGGGTGGCGTTCGGCTTCACCCGGGGCCAGCGCGACGGCGACACGTACGTGATCACCAACCGCAACGCCCACGCCTGGACCGAGATCTACCTGCGCGGCTTCGGCTGGATCCCGTTCGACGCCACCCCGGCGGCGAGCGTGACCGGCGCGGCCCGCTCCGACTACGCGCCCGACGTCGACCTGCCCACGCAGGCCCCGACGTCAACGGAGTCGGCGGCGGCGCCGGGCGTGGACCCGTCCGCGTCGGGTGGTGGCCTGGAGCGGCCCGACCGGCCCGACTTCAACGACTCCGGCACAGCCGGCGCGCTCGGCGACGAGACCGGCGGCACGTCCGGCACGGCCCTGCTGATCATCGGTCTGGCCGCCCTGTTGCTGGCGTTGCTGCTGGTGCCGGCGTTGCGCCGGGTGCTGCTGCGGCGTCACCGGCACGCGGCCACGGTCCCCAGGGATCCGAAGGTCACCAAGCTCAGCGGCCCCGACGACATCGTGGTCACGACCGAGACCGTGAAGGCGCGGGCCGACGCGCACGCGGCCTGGGACGAGCTGATGGACACGATGGTCGACTTCCGGATCCCGATCGACCCGACCGAGACGCCCCGGGTGACGGCGCAACGCCTGATCAAGGACGCGGTGCTGCTCGACGAGCCCGCCTCGGCGGCGACGCTGCTCGGCACGGCGGAAGAGCGGGCGCGCTATGCCCGCAAGCCGCTGGTGGGTGGCGAGCTGACGACGGCGCTGGGGCAGGTGCGCAAGGGGCTGGCCCGGTCGGCCAACCGGCGTACCCGTATCAACGCGGTCCTGCTGCCGCCGTCGGTGCTGATGCGCTGGCGGCTCGGGCTGGCCGAGGCGTCGGCCCGCATGGTCGGGGTCGGAGGTCGCCTGCGCGAGGTTCTGGCGAAGGCCAGTCCGCGGCGGTTGCTCCCGCACCGGGGGCGCTGACCCGCTCCCTTGACGAGAAATGCCGCTCCCCTGGTGGGGGCGGCATTTTTCATACCCCGGCCGGCAGTGCCTCGCGGCCGCCCGGTCCGGTGCGCTGCGCTCCCGCCTGGGCCGCGGTGCCCTGCCTGCTGCTCTCTCGCCCGGGCCGCTCGGTGTCCAGCGCGGAGCGCTGCGTGGTGCCCGGCCTACTGCGCTCCCGCCGCTGCGTTCCCGCCCGGCCTACTGCGCTCCCGCCGCCGCGCTCCCGCCGCTGCGTTCCCGCCCGGTCTGGTGCACTCCCGCCCCGCTTTCGGGCGCAGGAATGACCGATGGCGGCCGGCGGCCGCCATCATCGGTGGTCTCCCCGGCGGGCCGGGACTCGGTTGTGCCGAGACCGCGGCTGACAGCGATGTTCAGCCGCGGGTCTGCGGGTTCGTCAGCGGTGTCCTTCGGGACGCTGGCGCCAGCGGTCCTCGAGGCGGTCAATGAAACCGGCCTTGCGGGTCTGACGGGTGCGACGCGTCGCTGTGCCGCCCACGGCGTGCAGGTCGGCCGGGGCCGAACCCTTGCGGCGGGACTGCATCGCGAACGCGGCCGAGCCCAGCATGACCACGAAGCCCGCGACACCCAACGGTGTGTTGCTGCTGACCGTGCCATAGACGACCAGCGCTAGGCCAAGGACGATGACGAACGCGGCGACCAGCAGCCGGCGCCGTGCGTGAAAACGCGGGTCGCTGGCCCGCACAGCCGAGGCGAACTTAGGGTCCTCGGCAAGCGACCGCTCGATCTGATCGAACAGCCGCTGCTCGTGCTCCGAGAGCGGCACGGCATTCCTCCCCGGGCGCAAATCCAACCCCCCAGGCGGGGTCGGGGTGTCACTAAGGTAAGTGGCGCGGGACAGCCGTCGGCTGCCTTACCGAGCAAGTCTACGAGGGGGTTGGCGGGTCGGAAAGCGGGACGACCGTCGAGTGCGGGTGATTTTCGGTTCTTCGCAGATCGCTTCGTCCCAAAAGACTGGCCGGACCGACGCTCGTATGACCGAAACGGGCGATTACGGCGTCCCTGGCCGCTTCCGCCTCGCGCCAGCCATGCTCCGGTTCACCCAGGCTGAGCTGCCGAGACGTGGTGGCGGCGGGAGTCAGGCCCTCGACCCGGACCCCGACGAGCCGGATGTGGTCGCTCGCCCCGAGGGCACGGAACAGCGACCAGGAGATCTCAAAAATCTCATGGGACACATCGGTGCTCGTGGGCATCGTGCGTGACCGGTTGACCGTGCGGAAGTCGGCCAGGCGCACCTTGATCGCCACCGTACGTCCGACGAAGCCGCTCGCCCGCAGCCGCGCCCCGACCTTGTCGGCCAGCGCGAGCATGCTCTTGCGCAGCACCTCGGGGTCGGCCACGTCGACGTCGAAGGTCATCTCGGCGCCGATCGACTTCTCCTCCCGCTCGGGACTGACCCGGCGGGAGTCGCGGCCCCACGACAGCTCGTGCAGGTGGGTGGCGGCGGCCTCGCCCAAAGCGCCGCGCAGCATGCCGGCCGGGGCGTGCGCGATCTCGCCGACCGTGGTCAGCCCGAGGCGCCGCAGGGTCTCGGCCGCGCGCTCGCCGACTCCCCACAGGGCGTCGACCGGCAGCGGATGCAGGAAGTCGAGCACGAGCCCGGCCGGAACGACGATCAGCCCGTCGGGCTTGGCCCGGGTCGAGCCGAGCTTGGCCACGAACTTGGTCGGCGCGACCCCCACCGAGCAGGTGAGCCGCTGCTCGGCCTGCATGCGGCGACGGATCAGCCGGGCGATCTCGACCGGGCGGCCGAGAAGCCGCTGGGCGCCCGCCACATCGAGGAACGCCTCGTCGGACGAGAGCGGCTCGACCAGCGGTGTGACGTCACGGAAGATCGCCATGACGGCCTCGGACGCCTCGCCGATGGCCGGGCCGTCGACGGGCAGGAAGATGCCCCGCGGGCAGAGCGCGCGGGCCCGGGCGGTGGGCATCGCACTGCGTACGCCGAAGCGCCGGGCCTCATAGCTGGCCGAGCTGACCACCCCACGGGGCCCGACCCCGCCGACGATCACGGGTCGGCCGCGCAGCTCGGGCCGGGCCCGGACGGCGACCGAGGCGAAGAACGCGTCCATGTCGACGTGCAGGATCGTGCAGCCCGCGTCGTCGGCCCCCGGCCCGAATCGCGGGTCACGCCCCCTCGGCACAGCCTGGCTACGTCCCACGCCCAGGAGGCTAGCCGCACCCTCCGACAAGATCGCCCAGCCGGCCCGGACAAAACAGCCGTAAGCCGCGAAAGGTCAAGATCGCCTGTACGGCCATCCCTAACCCCCACCCACCTCGGGGACTGGTGGGGTGAGAGTACGCGCTTGTCAAGGGCCGGGGCCCGCTTCATCCACAGTGGCGGGATGTCCGGATCACGGGTTGTCCACAGGTCAGTGGGCCGCCAGCAGAAAGGCCCCCAGATCAGCGGCGGTCACCATGCGAGACCCCCAGGACAGCACGTGTTCACGATGCAGGCGCAGAACAGCACGTGACCACGACGCAGACCCGCAGGACAACACGTGACCACCGTGCCGGCCCGCGGGCGGACACGATCACCGTGCGACTCGCGAGGTCAACGGGCGATCAACAACGGGATCTGCATCTCGGCGGCCGTAACTGAGCCGTGGTAGGCGATCAGACGGCCGACCGAGGGTGGCTCCCAGCCGCCGGCCAGGCTGATCGTGCGGCCCTGGCAGATGACCACCACCTCGCCGATCCGGGAGCGGTGGGCGGCGGGCACCGGGCCGAACCAGCCGCCGTCGATCGCCTCCTCGCGAGTCAGCACCCAGGCGCGGTCGGCGAAGACGGAACGCCAAGCCGCCACCACGTCGTCGCGGGCGCCGGGGGCCGTGTAGAGGTAACGGACCCGGGGCTCGCCGGCCACCCCGGCCACTCCGGCCTGCAGATCCGGAATGTCGGCCATGTCGATTCGTTCGTCGGGCGGGACATTCAGCTGGCCGTGGTCGGCGATCACCAGCAGGGCCGAGCGGGGCGGCAGGCCGTGGACCAGGCGGTCGACCAGGGCGTCGACCCCGCGGGCGGCCTCACGCCAGGACGGGGAGTCGACGCCGTCCTCGTGACCGCGTTTGTCGAGTTCGCCGTGGTAGCCGAAGACCAGGGACCGAGGCGTGGCGGCCAGGGCCGACAGCATCAGGTCGGCGGTCTCGGCGCCCTCGGACGCGCCTATGTAACGGACGCCGCGGAAGCCGGCCTCGGTCAGGCCGCTGCCCTCGAACTCGGGGCGGCTCACCTCGGTCACGGCGACCCCGGCCGCGGCGGCGGTCTCGAAACGGGTCGGTACCGGCTGCCAGGATCGCGGGTCCGGGTCGTCGGCCCAGTGGATGTGGTTGAGCACCCGGCCGTCGGGCCGCCGCACGGTGAAGCCGAGGATGCCGTGGGCGCCCGGCGGTGTCCCGGCCCCCAAGGTGGTCAGGCTGACCGGTGTGGTTGAGGGGAAACCGGCGGTCACCGTACGGGCGCCGGCCGCGAGTTGGGCGGTCAGGGGTGCGTACGGGGAAATGACCGGGATCTGATGGGCACCGAGCCCGTCGACCAGCAGCACCCCGATGCGGTCGACACCCTCCAGGCGCTCCCGCAGGCCCAGCACGTCCGTTGCTCCGGGCACGCCGAGCAACGCGGACACGCTGGGCAGCACGTCGGCCAGGCTGGCGGTGCCGTACGCGGGACGGACCGGCTCGAACGCCGACGCGGGCAGGCGGTCGTCGGGCACCACGAGCGGCTGAGCAGTCACGTCGGATATCCGATCACGCCACGCGCGACCACGCGAGACGAACGGTCAGGGCTTGCGGGCGAACAGGTGCAACTGCGAGGCGATGTCGCGGAACGGCGGCTGCGAGGACAGTTCGATCTCGAGGTCGAGCAACGCCTGCGGGTCCTCCTCGACGACGGCCGCGGGCAGCAGGTCGGCCAGGACACGTACGCCATGGGTCTGCTCCACCCCCAGCCCGGCCGAGCTGAGCAGCGCCGTCGCGCTCTCGGCGTCGTAGCGCCGGCGCAGGGTGTCGCGAGCTCCGGCGCGGCCCTCGGGATCGGCCGCGACCGCCGCCGCCGCGCGCAGGTGACCGTTGATCGCCCGGCCCAGGATCGCGGCCGCCTTGCTCGCCACCAGCACACTCGCGGCCCCGCCGGGGCGCAGCGCGGCGGCGATGGCGGCGACCACCCCGGCCGGGTCGTCGACGACCTCGAGCACGGCGTGGCAGAGGATGAGGTCGGCGCTTCCGGGTTCGACCAGGCCGGCCAGCGCGTCGCCGTCGCCCTGCACGGCGCGGACCCGGTCGGCAACCCCGGCGTCGGCGGCCCGGCGGGTCAGCGCGGCGAGCGCGTCGGGGCTGGCGTCGACCACGGTGACGGTGTGTCCCGCCTCGGCCAGCGGCACGGCGAACCCGCCGGTGCCCCCGCCGACGTCCAGCACGGTCAGCTCGCGGCCGTTCTGCCGCTCCAGCTCGCGGCGCAGCACCGCCCAGACGGCGGCGGTGCGGGCGGAGACGAGCGGGCGCGAGGTCCGCGTCGATGCGATTTCCACACGGGCAGCGTAACGGCAGGTCGGTGCGGCACTCAGAACCGGAACAGCTCCCCGGTGGCGCGGCGCATCTCGCAGGTGTTGCCGTAGCGGTGCTTCCAGCTCACCACGCGGCCCTGCCAGACGCCGCTGAGCTCGGCCGTCACCGGCTTGTAGAGCAGGATGCAGGCGGTCGTGGCGGGCTTGATCCGGTCCGGGTCGGCGTCCACCCGGGCCAGCGTCGCGCAGGCCTCGACCGGCTTGGGGTGGCCGCCACCGGGCGGGTCGCAGCTGAGCTCGACCGCCGTCGCGAAACCGGCGTCAGCGACGTAACTGAGCTTCACCTCGCTACCGGTTGGGCGCGGGGCCGACCCGTACGTGGGCTTGGGGTCGGGAAGCGGGCCGAGGACGGCCGTGAGTGAGGCAGCAAGCAGAAGCGGAAGCATGCCACTAAAGGTATAAAATCGGGCAAGTCCGATCAGCGGAAGTCCCGGGAGGCCGGCGACACCGGCGGCGTGACCGCTTCGAGCCGGTCGGCGACCAGGTTGAGCACACCCTCCGCCTTCTCCAAGCGGCCGCGCACGATCAGCGCCGTGCTGGTCCGCCCCACCCGCCGGTAGCGCTGCCACAGACCGGGCGAGCAGGTCACGTTGAGCATGCCGGTCTCGTCCTCCAGGTTCACGAAGGTCACGCCGCCCGCGGTGGCCGGCCGCTGCCGGTGGGTGACGATGCCGCCGACCCGGATGCGGGTGCCGGCCTCGACCCGGCCCAGCCGGTTGATCGGGATCGCGCCGGCCCGGTCGAGGTCGGCCCGGATGAACTGGGCCGGGTGCGAGTCCGGCGACAACCCGGTGGCCCAGACGTCGGCGACCAGTTCGTCGACCGCGCTCATGCCGGGCAGCATCGGCGCGTCGGTGCCGGTCACGGTTCCGGGCAGGCGGTCGGGGCGGTCCTGCGCGGCGGCCCCGGCGGCCCACAGGGCTTCCCGGCGGGAGAGCCCGAAACCCGCGAACGCGTCGGCGGTGGCCAGGGCCTCCAGGTGAGCGGTGGAACATCCGGTGCGGCGGGCCAGGTCGGTCATTCCCCCGTACGGACCGTTGGCGCGCCTCTCCTCCTCGATCCGCTCGGCCAGGTCGTCGCCCAGGGTGCGGATGCTGGCGAGTCCCTGCCGGACGGCCGGGCCACCCAGACCCCACGCGTGCGGGGGCTCGTCCACGCCGGCGCCCCAGCGGGTCTGCGGCGTCGACTCGAGGGTGGCCTTGGCGTCGCTCAGGTTGATGTCGGGCCGCCGCACCTCGACCCCGTGCCGGCGGGCGTCGTCGACCAGCGACTGCGGCGAATAGAAACCCATCGGCTGGGCGTTGAGCAGCGCCGCGCAGAAGGCCGCCGGGTGGTACCGCTTCAGCCACGCGCTGGCGTACACGAGATAGGCGAAGCTCATCGAATGGCTTTCCGGAAAGCCGTAACTGGCGAACGCGGAAAGCTTCACGAACAGGTCGTCGGCCAGCTCGCCGGTGATGCCGTTGGCGGCCATTCCCTCGTACAGGCGGCCCTTGATCTGCTCCATCTTCTCGACCGACCTTTTTGATCCCATGGCCCGGCGCAACTGGTCGGCCTCGGACGGCGCGAAACCCGCCACGTCGATCGCGAGCTGCATGAGCTGCTCCTGGAAGAGCGGCACACCGAGCGTCTTCTCGAGCGCGTTGCGCATCAGCGGATGCGGATAGGTGACCTCTTCCAGACCGTTCTTGCGCCGGATGAACGGGTGCACCGAACCGCCCTGGATCGGGCCCGGGCGAATGAGCGCGACCTCGACCACCAGGTCGTAGAAGACGCGCGGTTTGAGTCGCGGCAGCGTCGCCATCTGGGCCCGGCTCTCCACCTGGAAAACGCCCACCGAATCGGCGCGGCAGAGCATTTCGTAGACCTGGTCGTCGGTCAGGTCCATGGTGGAGATGTCCAGATCAGATTCGATCATTTCGTACGCGTACCGCAGCGCCGACAGCATGCCGAGTCCCAGCAGGTCGAACTTGACGAGCTCGATCGCCGCGCAGTCGTCCTTGTCCCACTGCAGCACCGTGCGGCCCGGCATACGCCCCCACTCGACCGGGCACACCTCGATGATCGGGCGGTCGCAGATCACCATGCCGCCCGAGTGGATGCCCAGGTGGCGGGGGAAGTTCTGCACCTGGTTGGCGAACTCGACCACCTGCTCCGGGATGTCCTCGACGTCGACCGTGGCCACGCTCCCCCACCGGTCGATCTGTTTGCTCCACGCGTCCTGCTGCCCCGGCGAGAAGCCGAACGCCTTGGCCATGTCCCGCACCGCCGACCGCGGCCGGTACGAGATGACGTTCGCGACCTGGGCCGTGTGCTCGCGGCCGTGCAGCTGGTAGACGTGCTGGATGACCTCCTCGCGGCGGTCCGACTCGATGTCGACGTCGATGTCGGGCGGGCCGTCGCGTTCCGGGGCCAGGAACCGCTCGAACAGCAGGTTGTGCGCCACGGCGTCCACATTGGTGATCCGCAGCGCGTAACAGACGGCGGAGTTGGCCGCGCTGCCCCGCCCCTGGGCATAGATGCCCTGGTCACGGCAGAACTCGACGATGTCGTACACGACCAGGAAGTAGCCCGGGAACCCCAGCTCCTCGATCATCCGGAGCTCGTACTCGATCTGCTCGTACGCCTTCGGGTGCGCCTGGGGCGGGCCGTACCGGTCGCGGGCGCCCATCATGGTCAGCTCACGCAGCCAGCTCATCTCGGTGTGGCCGGGCGGGATCGGGAAGTCGGGCAGCCGCGGCGCGACCAGGTTGAGGTCGAACGCGAGGTCCTCACCGAACATGGCGGCGTTGGCCACCGCACCCGGCCAGGCGGCGAACCGGCGGGCCATCTCGTCGCCGCTGCGCAGGTGGGCGGCGCCGGCCGCGGGCAGCCAGCCCTCGATCTCGTCGAGGCTGCGCCGGGAGCGGACGGCGGCCAGCGCGGTCGCCAGACGACGGCGGCCCGGGGTGGCGTAGTGCACGTTGTTGGTGGCGACGACGTGCAGCCCACGACTCTGGGCGAGCGCGTAGAGGGCGTCGTTGCGGTCGTCGTCGTACGGGTCGCCGTGCGAGGTCAGCTCGACGGCGACGCCTTCACGACCGAACAACGAGACCAGACGATCCAGCTCGTACGCGGCGGCCTCGATGCCGTCGGTGGCCAGCGCCAACGGGACCGGGCCCTTGCGGCAGCCGGTGAGAACCAGCACGTGATCGCGCAGGGTGGCCGCGATGTCCTCCAGATCCCCGTACTCCGGTTTGCCCTTCTCCCCACCGGCGAGCTGGCCGCGGGACAGGGTGGCGGCCAGACGCGCGTACCCCTCGTGCCCGTGCGCCAGGGCGAGCAGGTGCCGGCCCTCCGGGTCGGGTTCGCCGTTCTGCGGTTTGCTCAGGTCGAGCGAGAGTTCGGCCCCGAAAATCGTGGGCAGGTCGAGCTCGCGCGCGGCCTGCGAGAACCGGACCACACCGTAGAAGCCGTCATGATCGGTGACGGCCAGCCCGTGCAACCCGAGCCGGGCCGCCTCCTCGGCCAGTTCCTCGGGGTGACTGGCCCCGTCGAGGAAACTGAAATTCGTGTGACAGTGCAGTTCCGCGTACGGGGTGAGGTTGCGCTGCCGCACAAAGGCGGGCGCCTCGTACGCCTGACGTTTGCGCGACCAGGCCGGCGAGTCCCCGCCGTCGGCGTCGACGGCGAGCGGGTCGACAACCGGGTGCAGGTGACGCTGGTCCCTGGTCTCGACCCGCTTGTTTCCGGAGAGGCTCTTCTCCAGGTCGCTCCACGACATCCTGGGGTTATGAAAGCCCACTGACCACTCCTCGGTGTTCGGGTCGCTGCGCCCGCTGGTCGGGTCGCTTCCGCGCCCGCTGTTCGGGTCGCCTCCGTGGCCGGTGCTCGGATCGCCTCCGCGCCCGCTGCTCGGATCGCCTCTGTGGCCGGTGCTCAGTCATAGATCGCCTCCACGGACCAGTGACCGCCGGAGAGGCTGAGCAGAAAGGCCCGCCCGTCCTCCAGAACCATCTGGAACCGGGCCCGCCGCCGCGATTCGTCCGTGGCCCACCAGCGCTCGTCCACCGGCCACGGCCCGGCCCATCCCGTCACGGCAACCGGCCGTCCCCGCTCGATGACCAGCGCGGCCGGCGCACCGGTGAGCTCGAGCCGGGCACTGACCCCGACCGGATTCCCGTCCCGGTCGATCACCACCGCCGGAAGCCCCCGGGCCAGCACCAACGCGGGCGCCGGCTTGGGAAGCCGCCCCGGCCACGGCGGCAGCACGGCCTTCTTCGCGCGCCGCCCTTGAGTGGGCTTGGCCTCCGCTCGCGCGGCTGGGACCGGCTTCGCTTCCACACGTGCGGCTGTATCGCGGGCGGGGACCGGCTTTGCGTCCGCTCGGGCGGCCGCATCAGGGACGGGAAACGGCGCTGCCTCCACACGTGCGGCTGTATCGCGGGCGGGGACCAGCTTTGCGTCCGCTCGGGCGGCCGCATCAGGGACGGGGAACGGCGCTGCCTCCACGCGCGCGGCCGCGTCGGGGGCGGGGACCAGCTTTGCGTCCGCTCGGGCGGCCGCATCGGGGACGGGGAACGGCGTTGCCTCCACACGTGCGGCCGCGTCGGGGGCGGGGAACGGCGTTGCCTCCGCTCGCGCGGCCGTCCCTACGTTTGACGACCCGGCATCCGCACGCGCCCGGCTCGACGCTTCCTCCTCTTTCTCCGGCCCTCTCCCCTCTTTCGCACGGGACAAATCCGAAATAGACCCCCTGCCCCTCTTATCGGGCGAGCGGCGGGATCGATGGTCCGCCATGGCGAGTACCGCGGCACCACCGGACAGATCGGAGTCGCCGCCGCGGAGGGCCGACCGAGACTCAAGCGGAGCAGTCTCCTCCACATCGGCGACCGACCCGGTGCGCGCAAGCGGAGTAGGTGCCTCCACATCGGAAACCGGCTCAGGATGCGTAAGTGGAACCGGTGCCTCCGAATCGGGGACCGGCTCCGGACGCACGGGCGAAACGGGAACCAGCGAGGCGGGCGCTTGCGGGACGGAGACCGGCTCCGGACGCACGGGCGGGGTGGGAACTTGCGGGTCGGGGACCGGCTCCGGACGTACGGGCGGGGTGGGAACTTGCGGGTCGGGGACCGGCTCCGGACGTAGGGGCGGGGTGGGAACTTGCGGGGTGGAGACCGGCTCCGGACGTAGGGGCGGGGTGGGAACTTGCGGGGTGGAGACCAGCTCCGGACGTAGGGGCGGGGTGGGAACTTGCGGGGTGGAGACCAGCTCCGGACGTACCGGTGAAGTGGGAACTTGCGGGGTGGAGACCAGCTCCGGACGTACGGGAAACGGGTCTTGATCCTGGGTCAGCGACAAAGAGGGCTGGACGTCGTGGGACAGGAGGGGGACGGTTTTGATTCCGGGGACCGGGTCGGTGTGGGGGGCCGCGGGGCGGTGGGGGTCGCGTTCGTCGCCCCAGGGGATCAGGCGGATCTGGTCGTCGGCGTTGCGGCCGCCGGTCAGTACGGGAGTCACCACGGATTCGGGGCCAAGCAGGCCCTGCACCCGGCTGAACGCGCGGTGGGCACGATCGCGGTCGGCGCCGGCGTCGCCCCACAGGCCGGGCTGGAGTCCCAGGTGGACCAGCACGCCGTCGGGGATCAGGCGCAGCCGCACCAGGCCGGCGGTGGGACGGGCGGGCGCTCCGCGACGGGCGCCGGTGAGCCAGCCGTCGAGTTGCCAGCGGACCCGTTCGGCGATGGCGGCCGACGTCAGGGTGCCGTCGTGACGCCAGACGCGGTGCAGCTCCTGACCGTTCGCGGTGACCGCTTCGATGCCGAGGCGGGTGCAGGCCAGCCCGTACGCGGAAAGCCTGTCATGCAGTCTCTCGGCGAGCGCGCGCCCGGCGAAGGCGGCCACGTCCACCCGTTCCAGCGGCTCGTCGTAGGTCTCCGTGACCTCCAGGTCGGGCGGGGGCCGGCGCACGGCGAGCGGCCGATGGTCGAAACCCGCCGCCAGCCGGTGCGCGAGGGCGCCGTCGAAGCCGAAGCGGGTCATGACGTCACCGGCCGGCAGCGCCGCGAACTCGCCCAGCGTCTTGATGCCGAGCCGCTTGAGGAGGTCGGTCAGTTCGGGGCGTTCGATTGCTTCGATCGGCTGTTCCCGCAGGAAAGCGGCCGTCTCCCCGGGCGGAATCACCCGGCCGGCCCGGGCCGCGAGCCCGGCCGCGAACCCGCCTTCGGCGATGCCGACCTGACTCTCCACCGCGCAGGCCTCGGCGACCTGTTCGACGATCCGCTCGGCGGCGGCCTCCTCCCCGCCGAAGTAGCGGGACGGCCCCCGCGCGGCGACCGCACACGCGCCCGGCCGGATCACTTCGACGCCGACCGCGACTTCTTCGACGGCCGCGACAACCGGTTCGAACGCGCGCGCGTCCCGGCCCGGATCATGCTCGACGGCTTCGACCTGGGGGCACCGGCTCTGAGCTTCCCGGCGACGCAACCCACGCCGTACGCCCTCCTGCCGCGCCGCCTCCGAGCAGGCGATCACGCGGTTGCCGTGCAGCACGATGACCGGTTTCACGGCCGGCACCCCGAGCACGATCTCGGCCGCGATGACCGGCCAGTCCGGACACCAGAGCAGCATGGTCCGGGCCCCGACCGTCCCCGCCACGGCCCGGCTGCCGGCTTCCTGAGCCGCCACGTCACATCACCGCCGGCACCGGAGGGTGGTGCTCCGCTTTCTTCCCGGCCCTCGACCCGGTCTTCCTCTCGTTCCGGAACGCCAGCACCCGGGCCGCCGTCCTCGCGTCCACATCAGACTGCGGTGAGATCGCGCGGACCGGTGCCGCCTCCGCCGTTCCGGAGCAGGTGGCGCCCTGACTTTCCCCGTCCGGCACGAGGGAAAGACGTGGCGACCGTTCGGCGCCGGCTGCCTGTGGGGTGGGCGCGGGCTCGGCGGTGTGGTCCACCGTGGACTGCTTGGAGGTGGGCCGGGACGGTGCGGGCGGCAGAGGGAACGGGCGGATCGTGACGCCGGGCATCCACATGGTGACCTCTTTGGGGCGGGCCGCGGCACCACGGCCGCGGGCCAGCACGGTCACCTCGCGGCGGCGCAGGCGACCGTGGCCCTCGTCGAGCCCTTCCCAACGGCCTTCCAGCACGCGCAGGGTCACATCGGCGCCGGCCCATTCCCCGTACGGGACCAGCACACTCCCCCGCTGGCGAGCCCGGGCCACCAGGCGGGAGGCGATCGAAGCGGGCACGCCACCCGGCACGGCCAGCACGATGACGTCGACCCCGTCGATCAGGGCGGCGACCACGGTGGGCCATTCGGGCCCCGGGTCGGGAACCAGCGCCAGCCGCTCCAGGGCGACCCCACTCTCGGCGGCGGCGATCGCCCCCAGCGAGGGCACACCGACCACCGCACACCAGGACCCTTGACGCGAGGCTTCGGCCACCAGCGCCAGCAGCAGCGAAGTCCCGCCCGCGGCAGTGGCCGACCGCCCGGCCGCCACCGCAACCGTGCTTCCCCGGCGCAACCCGTGGCCGGGCAGCAGAGAACTGAGCTCCGGCGCCACCGGAAGCGTCCGGTCCACCCCGGCCGTCTCGGTCTCACCCGCCGCCCGAACCAGTTCAGCAAGGGCGGCCGCACCGCTGATCATGCGTCCCGCCATGTGTTGCCTCGCTCTGTTACTCAGTTTCCGCCCGTCCCAGGGCCTTTCCACGCGTCACAGGAACGCCCCCGAACGACCAACGCCCCCGGCGCGGCGCTCAAGAGCGACGGCCCCTCAGACGCACCACCTCCGGACTCCGCTCATCTCGCCCCGGCGCCGGCCGGCCTTGGCGACACCCACCCGCCGACCAGCCGGAACCCGACTCAACCGCCGCACCACACCAGGACGCGGCGCTGCGGGGAGCGGCTCTGCGGACGACGATGCGACGCTCGCCGGAAGGGCCGGCGAGCGTCCGGCGGGGCCACGGGCTTGCCGGGTTGTTCCGCGAGGCGCCGGGGAAGGTCAGGCGGCCAGCGGGGGCTGGTAGGTGAGACCCAGGGCGGACTCGACCACGACCACGAACTGCTCGGCGGCCCGCAAGAGGTCGTCGGCCTCCCGGGGTGTCACCACGCGGGGGATGCCGGCCTCGGCCGCGGCGCGCTTGGAAGCGCCGAGCGCGAAATAGTTGGCCCACTCGCCGAAGTCGGGCGCCACCAGCACCAGCAGCGACCAGACGCTGGTCACCCGGCTGCGGCGGCTGGCGGGAGCGGGACGGGCCCGAGCGGCGAGCACGGCCGCCGCGGCGCGCAGCGCGGCCAGATGGGCCGTCGCATAGCGGATGCCGTCGGGGCCGGTGCGAGCCGCCTCGGCCAGCCCCTCGCGGGCGATCGCCAGCAACTGGGCGGGCGTGCGCTGCGGCAGCATGTGTGCCGGGACGGTCGGGGCCTCGGCCCGGGCCGCAGCCGCGGTCGGGGCGTGGGCCAGCCCGGGGACGCTGGGAAAGTCGGTATCGGAGGAACGCCGCTCAACCGGCTCCGCCGGACGGGGCCGGGCCGGCTCACCAAAAGCGGCCTCGAACGCCGACGGGTCGATGGGAGCGGAACGAGGAGCAGCACTGCGACCGTGCGCCGGCACCGGATCCGCCGAAGCCACCCCCGGGGCAGCCGCACGAACGGAGAGCGGGCCGGGAGCAGCGGGACCGGTGGAACCCGGGCGGGTGGTTACGCCGGGGGCGGCCAGGCCCGGGATCGCCGGATGGGCGTAGCCCGAACCGCGAGGAGCGGGCACAGCGGACGCCGAGCCGCGGGGGCCGGCGGACGCCGAGCCGCGCGTGTGCGCTCCGACGGGGGCCGGGCCGGCGGTTGCCGGGTGGCTGGTGGGCCGGCCGGCATGAGCCAGGTCGGGAGCCGGCAAAAGGCTTGGCGCCGTGTGGCTCGCCATGGGTTTCTCCTCGCGTGTCTCGCATCCGACGTGGTCGAACCGAGTCGCTGCGGAGGAAGGCGCAGCAGCCCGTGGTGGTAACCGGCCGGGTGTGAAGCTTCCCCACACCACACCCGGCCGGACCTGCCGGCGGGTCCGTCGCCCGCCACCCGGGGGTCGGGGGCGGCGGACGACGGTCCTGCCTTGTCTGAAGGCCCGGACCCGCGAATGCCCGGAGCCTCACGTGCGGCACTTCGCGGGTGCCGCACTGTGGGAGCCGCGCCGCGAAACACCGCTCCCGTAGTCAGCCCGGACGTTCAGCACCTCGACGTACGAGGCTTTCGAACATCCGTTCTAACTACGGAGAAGACTAGCACTGACGTACGACAAAAACGCAAGACGGCGCGGCCGAGCCCCGCCGGAAGAGTTCACACTGTGATGACGACCTTGGCCCGTACGTGCTCGGTCTCCATGTAGTTGACCGCCTCGGGCACCTGGTCCAGCGGATACGTGCGGTCGATGACCGAGGTCAGACGCCCCGCCTCGACGAGTTCCCGCAGGCCGGCGAGCAGGGACCGGCTGGGCGGCACCGACAGGACGACCATCCGCAGCCGGCTGAACCGGGCCGCGAGCTGCGCCTCGATGATCAGCCTCATGGGCCCGACCAGCGAGGGCCGCCCACCGAACGTGCCGCCGCCCGAGAGCACGAGCGTCCCGCCGGGGGCCAGCACCTGCCGCAGATCACGCAGCGACCGGTTGCCCACGAGGTCGAACACCACGTCGTACGAAGGGGAAGTGGGGAAGTCCTGCTTCCGGTAATCGACCACCTCGTCGGCCCCCAGGGAACGGACCAGGTCGACGTTGCGGGTGCTGCATACGGCCGTCACGTGAGCGTCCAGCGCCTTGGCGATCTGGACGGCGTAGGTGCCCACCCCACCGGACGCGCCATTGATGAGAACGCGCGAACCGGGACGCACACGGCCCACGTCCCGCAAACCCATCAGCGCCGTGCTGCCGGCCAGGGGCAGGGCCGCGGCCTCGGGGAAGCCGATCCCGGCCGGCTTGAACTCGATCGTGGCGGCCGGAGCGCACACATAGGACGCGAAGGCCCCGTGGGCGTCGCCCAGATCGCCGAACACCTCGTCCCCCACCTGGAACTGTTCGACGCCGGCCCCGACCGCCTCGACGGTTCCCGCGAAGTCCGTGCCCCGGATCTTCGTCCGCGGCCGCCGCGGGCCCATCATCGTCAGCCGGGCCAGGTAGGGGTCGCCGCGCATCATGTGCCAGTCCCGCGCGTTGATCGAGGCCGCGTGCACCCGTACCAGCACAGTTCCCGGACCGCAGACGGGCTGAGCCACGTCCACCAGCCCCATTTCACCGTATTTTTCCTGAGCGATGGCTTTCATGTCGCCATGGTCGCCATCGGACAGTGCCCACCGGATCGGCACGGAGGCCCGATCCTTCCCGGTCCGAGGCAGGAGCCCGGCCCGGCCGGAAGTACGAGAAAGATCAAGCGCGGCGAATGGTGCGGCCTGTCTCGTAGGCCCACATGGCTATCTCGACGCGGTTACGCACGACCAGCTTGGCCATCAGGGCGGTCACGTGGGTCTTCACCGTGCTCAGGCTGATGTGCAGGTCGGCGGCTATCTCGGCGTTCGTGCGGCCCCGCGCCACCGCCACCAGCACCTCTTCCTCGCGGTCGGTCAGCGCGTCGATCGGCTGGGCCGGCGGACCGGCCGGGCCCGCGTCGGCGAACGCCTTGAGCAACCGCGTGGTGATGCTGGGGGCGATCATCGCGTCGCCCCGGGCCGCGGCGTGGACGGCCTGGCTCAGCATCGCCGTGCCGGCGTCTTTCAGCAGGAAGCCCCGGGCTCCCGCGCGCAGCGCCGCGTAGACGTATTCGTCGAGGTCGAACGTGGTGATGACGACCACCGCGAGCGGGTCGGTGACCGCGGGGCCGGCCAGGCGGCGGGTGGCCTCGATGCCGTCCATGCCGGGCATGCGGATGTCGAACAGGCACACGTCGGGGCGCAGGCGCTGGGCCAGCTCGACTGCGCGGCGGCCGTCGGGGGCCTCGCCCACCACCTGGATGTCGGGCTCGGCGTTGAGGATCATGGTGAGGCCGGTGCGCACGATCTCCTGGTCGTCGGCGACGACCACGCGGACGGGTCTGTCCATCAGGCGGCCGCACCCGTGCGGGGCAGGGCGGCGGTCACGACCCAGCCGCGGCCGGGCGCGGGACCGGCCTCGCACGTGCCGCCGAGCAGGCCCGCGCGTTCGCTCATGCCGACCAGGCCGAAACCGGACGAGCCGGAAGCATGGGCGGAAACGCCGTCGTCACTGACCCGCAGCCGCACATAACCGTCGTCGGCCGCGACGCGCACCTCGATGCGGGTGGCCTCCTTCGCGTGCCGCCGGGCGTTGGTCACCGATTCCTGCGCCAGCCGGTAGATGGCCGTGCCGACGGTGGCGGGCACGTCGTCGAGATCACCGGCCAGCTCGACCTCGACGGGCGGGCCGGACGACGACGCCCCGGCCAGGGCCCGTAGGTCGGTGAGGCCGGGGTTGGGTGCGAGGTCGGCATGACGCAACGCGCGCACCATCGTGCGCATCTCGGCCAGCGCGTTCTTCGCCTCGGTCTCGATGAGCCGCAGCGCCTCGACCGCGGCCTCGGGCCGTCGCTGCGCCACCGCGATGCCGGCCTGGGCCCGGATCGCCATCGCCGAGACGTGATGGGCCACGGTGTCGTGCAGGTCGCGGGCGAGCCGTTCGCGTTCGAGCAGTTTCGCCTCGTCGAGCCGGCGTTCGAGGAGCCGGGCGCGGTAGCGGAACGTGGTGGCCAGCGCGAGCGCCGCGATCATCGCGACGAACCCGAGCAGCATGTCGTCGTAGCCGATGTGGCCGAACACCGCGGCCACCGTGATCTTGGTGAGGATGAGCAGGCCGCCGATCACCGCGTCGCGCCCGGAGCCCCAGCGGAACAGCGCGAACGGGAGGATCAGAAGGTAGGCCAGCGCGTTGTTCTTCGGCTCGTAGCCGAGCACGAACGGGATCGCGCCGCAGGCCACGAACGCGACCGCGACCACGGGCAGCGGGTGGGTGCGCCGCCAGAGCACGGCCGGGGCCAGCAGGAGGCCGAGGACCATGCCCGGGTAGGCGCCGGTCAGCACTCCTTCGAGGACAGTGAGCACCACGACGAGGCCCAGGAGCACCCAGTCACGCCGGACGCGGACGGGCGCGCCGGGAGACCGGGGTTCCCGCCACACCGAGCGGACAAGCTCGCGCACGCTCCGATCGTACGAAGGATGCGGCCGCGACGGACCGGCCTAAAGTACTAGAGCCTTCTCGAAAGCGAGCTGGTTGTACGGCGACGAGTCGTACGAGGGAATCTCGCGGTATCCCGCCGCCCGGTAGAGCGCGATCGCCTCGCCCAGCGACGGATGCGTCCCCAGCCGCACGACCCCGATCCCGTGCGACAAAGCATCCTGCTCGAGCGCGCTCAGCAGCCGCCGCCCCAACCCGTACCCGCGCGCGTCGGCGGCCACCCAGAGGTGCCGGATCTCAGCGACACCCGAAGCGGCGCCCGAAGCAACGCCTGAAGAGACACCCGAAGCAACGCCCGAAGAGACGCCCGGTGAGAGCAACTGCCACAACCCGCAGCCCACCGGCACGCCTTCCTCGCGAGCCAGCAGGACAGTCCCGGTGCCGAGCGTCCCCGGCGCGATCAAAGTGGCCGGGTCGTATCCCTCGGGAAAGCGAAGAGCCAGTTCCTTCCCGTACGAGGTGAGGCAGCCCCGTACGGACGGATCGTCATCGGCCACGGGCGAGAGGGTGACGGCAGCCAGTCGCAGCAGACGCCGGATCTGCTCCTGCGCCCCGACCAGCTTCGACCGCTGCGCCTCGGTGAGCGGCTCGAGCAGCGCCGCGATGCTGTCGCGCGACCGCGAGTTCAGGTCGTCGAGCTCGCGGCGCCCGGCCCGGGTGAGGGTGGCGATCCGGCTGCGGCCGTCGCCCGGGTGCGGGTCGACCGAGACGAGCCCCTGGTCGCTCAGCGAGCGCAGCAACCGGCTGAGGTAGCCCGAGTCGAGCCCCATCCGGGTCCGCAGGTCGCGCAGGCCGGCGCCGGCGCCGCCGATCTCGAACAGCAGACGCGCCTCACTCAGCGGGCGTCCCTGTCCCAGGTAATGATCGTTGAGGACGCCGAGGCGTTGCGTGTAGTACCGGTTGAAGTCGCGTACCAGCTCGATCTGATCCACAATCTCTGACTCTAGTCAGAGAAAAGGAAAAAGGAGGCCCGCATGCCCCGGACCGTCGTGATCACCGGCGCCAGCTCGGGTGTGGGCCTGGCCGCGGCCGAACAAATCGCGGCTCAGGGCGACGAGGTGGTGCTGGTCGGCCGCACCCCGTCACGCCTGGAAGCGGCCGCGCGGAAGGTACCGAACGCCCGCGCCTTCCGAGCCGACTTCGAAGACCTCGACCAGGTACGCGACCTGGCCGCCCAGCTCCGCGACGCGTACCCGAAGATCGACGTCCTGGCCGGCAACGCGGGCGGCATGGTCGAGCGCTACCGCCGTACGCGGGACGGGTTCGAGGCCACGATCCAGGGCAACCACCTGGCGCCGTTCCTGCTCACCCACCTGCTGCGCGACCGGCTGGCCGGCGGCAAGGTGATCAGCACGGCGTCGCGGGCCCACATGCGCGCCGCCGTCGACCCGGACGACTTCGCCGGCGACCCCGCACGTTTCTCCCCGTTCCCGCGGTACGGCGCGGCCAAGGCGGCCAACATCCTCTTCGCGGCCGAGGCCGCCCGCCGCTGGCCCGAGATCACCAGCGTCTCGTTCCACCCGGGCGTCGTCCGCACCAACTTCGGCGCGGGCCGGGCCGTCCGCTTCTTCTACAAGTACGCGCCGGGGCTGGTCACGCCCGAGAAGGCGGGCGCGCTGCTGGTGTGGCTGGCGAACAACGAGAACCTGGTCGACGGCGCCTACTACGTGGGGCACGAGGTGGCCCGGCCGGCTCCGCACGCCAGTGATCCGGCGCTGGCCGCGCGCCTGTGGGACGCCAGTGAAGAGGCCACCGGCGTACGGAAATAACGGAAAACGCGGAAACCGAGGGGTTGTTCACCCGGCCCTGCCGCTGCGGCCTGCGGAAACGTACGGTCACGACTCGTGCGGATCGTGCTCGTCCTCTCCCTGCTCATCGTCACGGCACTGTGTACGGTGGGCCTGGACGACGCGCCCGCCGGAGTCGCCGCGTGGGGGCGGCTGGCGGCGTTGTGGTCGGCCGATCTGCTGCTCCTGCAGGTCGTGCTCATGGCCCGGATCCCGTGGATCGAGCGGGCGTACGGGCAGGACACGCTCGCCCGATGGCACCGGTGGACGGGTTTCGCCTCGTTCCAACTGCTGCTGACCCACGTGGTGCTCGCCCTGATCGCGTACGGGATGAGGGCCTCCGACCCGGGAATGCTGTGGGCCTATGTGGCTTTTGTCGCGCTGGTCCTCGTCGTGGTCACCTCGGTGCGCCGTCTGCGCCGGAGGATGCGTTACGAGTCGTGGCATCTGCTGCACCTGTACGCCTATCTGGGCGTCGGACTGGCCCTGCCGCACATGCTGCTGCTGGGCAGTGACTTCCGTTCCCCGGCGGCCCGGGCCTACTGGTGGGGCCTCTACGCGGTCGCGGCCGGTTCAGTGCTGGTGTTCCGGCTCGGCCTGCCGGTGTTGCGCACGCTGCGGCACCGGCTCACCGTCGATCACGTCGACCCCGAGGCACCCGGCCTGGTGTCGGTCTATCTGAGCGGGCGGCGTCTCGACCGGCTTCCCGTACGGGCCGGCCAGTTCTTCGTGTGGCGTTTCCTCGACGGCAAGGGGGCGATGCGCGGCAACCCGTTCTCGCTGTCCGGACCGCCGCGCAGCGACGCCCTGCGGATCACGGTCAAGGTGGTGGGCGACGGCAGCTCCCGGGTGGCGACGCTGCGCCCCGGGACAAAAGTGCTGATCGAGGGCCCGTACGGGCGGATGACCGCGGCCACGTACGGCGGTGGACCGGTGACCATGCTCGCCTGCGGGGTCGGGGTGACGCCGCTGCTGGCGTTGCTGTGGGACCTCCCGTACGGAAACGGGAAGGCCACCCTCGTCTATCGCACCCGCCATCCGCACGAGGTGGCGTTCCTGAACGAGCTCGAGTGGCTGGCCGAGCATCGCGGGGTGCGGCTGGTGCCGCTGGTCGGGCCGCGCGCCGAGGCCGGGTCGTGGCTGCCCGCCGAGTATGCCGACCACGACGACGCCGAGGCGCTGCGGCTGCTGTCCCCCGACATCGCCGGCCACGATGTGTACGTCTGCGGGCCCGACGCCTGGACCGCTTCGGTGTTCCGAGCCGCCCGCCAGGTCGGCGTACCCCCGGCCCGCCTGCACCGGGAGCGGTTCGGGTGGTGAGAATGGGCTGATGAGGGAACACCCCAACGTCATCGCCGTGCAGGACGCCCTGGACGCCGCGGGCGCGCACACCGCCGACGACGCGCCGTCGCTGGTCGTCATCCTGGACGAGGGCGCGCACACCGCGGCCGCGGCGGCCGAGGCGCTCTGCATCGAGGTCGGCCAGATCGCCAACTCGCTCATCTTCGACGCCGACGGCGAACCGCTGCTCGTGCTCACCTCGGGGGCCCACCGGGTCGACACGGCCAAGGTCGCGGCCGCGCTGGGCATCACGAAGCTGCGCCGGGCCACGCCCGAGTTCGTCCGCACCCACACCGGTCAGGCGATCGGCGGGGTGGCGCCGCTGGGGCACCCCAAGCCCGTACGCACCCTGGTCGACACCGCCCTGGCCGGGTTCCGCGACGTCTGGGCGGCGGGCGGGGTGCCCCAGGCCGTGTTCCCCATCACGTACGCGGAACTGGTGCGCGTCACCGACGGCACCCCCACCGACGTGGCCTGATGCCGGTCACGCTGCACGTCTGGCGGGTGCCGGGGCGCCTGGTCGGTGCGGCCATGTTCCGGGTCGCCTTCCCCGGCCGGTTCCAGGCGTCCTTCGCGAAGTTCCTCGGTACGTCGCGGGGGTTCCTGCCGTCGGATGCCGATCTGACCAGATACGCGGCCCTGACCGTGAGTGATTCCCCCGTCCACCTGCCCAAATGGGACAAACTGGCGGTGGCGGCGGCCCGGATCGACCTGGAGCCGCTGCTCAGCCGGGGCGCGTGGTCGGGTGTGTCGCCCTTCACGGTGTCGCCCCAAACGGAGTCGCCGGGCGACGGGATGGTTCTGGCGCTGACCCGGGCCCGGCTGCGCCCCAGCAAGATGATCACGTTCTACCGGGCCGTGCCGGCCGTGGCCCGGGAAGCCCTGAAGGCGCCCGGGCTGCTGGCCCACTTCGGGGTCGGTGAGGCGCCGATCGGCTTCCAGGGCACGATCAGCGTGTGGCGCAATGCGGCGGACCTGGCCCGATTCGCGTACCGTCAGCCGGAGCATCGCGCGGTCATCGCACGGACGCCGGCCGATCGGTGGTACGCCGAGGAGCTTTTCGCCCGGTTCGCGGTGCGTGAGATCAGCGGTGACCGGGCAGTGCTCGGTTGGGCGCCGGACGACCCGGCCCCGGCGGACTAAGGGGCGTGACTCGACGATGAGGCTCGTGGCGTGGCAGCCGGACGATCTGCTGCGGCGGCTCGACGACGTGGTGGGCGTCTACGGCGAGGCGATGGGCTATCGCCAGGAACTGCTGCAGACCCGCCGCGGCTACATCGGCGCCCACGTGCGCCGGCCCGGATTCCGGGCGGTCGCCACCCTCACCACCGACGGGCGGCTCGCCGGTTTCGGCTACGGCTACACCTCCGGCCCCGGCCAGTGGTGGCACGACCAGGTGCGTTCCAGCCTCGACGACCCGTCCCGGCTGCGCTGGCTGAGCAGCTGCTTCGAGGTCGTCGAACTGCACGTGCGCCCGGCCGCCCAGGGCCACGGCGTCGGCGCCCGCCAGCTGCGCGCCCTGCTGGCGATGGCCGAGGGCGAGACCGTGCTGCTCTCCACCCCCGAGGCCGACGAGCAGAAGTCCCGGGCCTGGCGGCTCTACCGCCGCTTCGGTTTCTCCGACGTGCTGCGCCACTTCCTGTTCCCCGGCGACGAGCGCGCGTTCGCGATCCTCGGCCGTGACCTCCCGCTCGCCGAGCGCCCCGCCGAAGACGCCCCCGGCATTGTCGGTCTCTAGGGTCTGTCCTGTCGATCACGAAGGAGCGAGGCGAGGTTCAGGTGGTGGCTGGCGTCGGCCGCGAAGCGGCCGCATACCGGGGTTGTATGTGGGCGCTTCGCGGACGCCGTCAGGCGCCGCCTGAGCCACGCCGCAGCCCCTCGTGATCGGCAGGACAGACCCTATTCCCTGGGCCCTGCTCGGACTGCTCGTCCTGGCCCAGATCTGCTACCCCCTGACCTCCGGCGAGACCCGGGCCGCGTTCACCGTGGCGACGGTCGTGCTCGGCTACGTGCTCTCGGTCTCGCACGCGCTGCTCACCCGCGGCCCGCGCGCGGCCCTGGCCCTGGTCGGGACGGCCACGCTGGGCGGTTTCGCGGTCGAGGCGGTCGGCGTGGCCACCGGCTTCCCGTTCGGCACGTACGACTATTCCGGCCAGCTCGGCCCGAAGCTGCTCGGCGTCCCGCTGATCATCCCGCTGGCCTGGACGTGGATGGCGTGGCCGGCCTGGCTGGCCGCGCGGCGCCTGCCGGTCGGGCGCTGGGCGCGGGTCGCGGTGGCCGCGTTCGGCCTGGCCGCGTGGGACCTGTTCCTCGACCCGCAGATGGTGGCCGAGGGGTATTGGCGGTGGCTGTCGCCTACGCCCGCGCTCCCTGGCGTTCCCGGCATCCCGGTCGGCAATTACCTGGGCTGGCTGGGTTTCGCCGTGGTCCTGATGACGACCCTTGATCGTCTTCTCTCCAAGATCGCTGTTCGGCCATCCCTAACCCCCACCCGCCCTGGGGAAGAAGGAGAGGCCGACGCTACAGCCTGTCAAGCCGGAACCGCCCGGTTGTCCACAGCCGGTGCCGGCCGCCTCGGGCGGTTGTCCACAGATCGCGACGCTCCCCTGCTCGCGCTCTGGCTCTGGACGTACGCTTCCTCCGTGCTCGCCCACGCCGTCTTCCTCGACCTGCCCGCCTCGGCGGTCTGGGGTGGCGTGCTGATGGGCGCGGCCGTCCTCCCGGTCCTCCCCCACCTGCGGCGACAGCCATGATCTGGCTCGCGCTCCTGCCCTGGCTGGCCCTGACCGCGCACACCGTCGTCAACGCGTTCCTGCTGCGCCGGCTGCCGACCGCCGCCACGACCGGGGAGCGGGTCGCGGTTCTGCTGCCGGTGCGTGACGAGGCCGAGCGGGTCGGTGCCTGCCTCGAGTCGCTGCTGGCCCAACGCGGCGTCGAGCGGCTGACGATCTATGTGCTGGACGACGGCTCGACCGACGGCACGGCCGAGATCGTCCGGTCGGTCGCGGGTGACAAGGTCGTGCTGCTCACCGGCGAACCGCTGCCGCCGGGCCGGCTGGGCAAACCGCACGCCTGCGACCAACTGGCACGCGCCGCGAGCGATGCGGCCGTTTTGTCCTTCGTGGACGCCGACGTCGTCCTGGCGGAAGGCGCCATCGCGTCGGCCGTGTCCGAAATGCGCCGCGCACAGATCGACCTCCTCTCCCCGTATCCGAAGATCGTCGGCGCCGGCCGCCTGGTCCAACCGCTCCTGCAGTGGTCGTGGCTGACGTTCCTGCCGCTGCGCGCGATGGAACGCTCCCCCCGCCCGTCCCTCGCCGCGGCCGGCGGCCAGTGGCTGGTGATCGACGCCGAGGCCTACCACCGGGCCGGCGGGCATGCGGCGGTCCGCACCGACATCCTCGAAGACATCGCCCTGGCCCGCGCGGTCAAACGCTCCGGCGGCCGGATCGCGCTGGCCGACGGCTCCCCCTGGGCGACCTGCCGCATGTACGACTCATGGCGCGAGCTCACCGCGGGTTACAGCAAGTCGCTCTGGGCCTCGTTCGGCACGTCGTCCGGCGCCGGCGCCGTCGTGGTCCTGCTGCTTCTCCTGTACGCGTTCCCACCCCTCGCTACCGCAGCCCTCGCCGCGGCCGGGGAGTTCGCGTGGGCCGGGGTCGCCCTCACCGCGTACGGGCTCGGGGTTCTGGGTCGTGCGGTGTCCGCGGCCGCGACGGGCGGACGCGTGTGGCCGGACGCCCTCGCGCACCCGGTCTCGGTCGTGCTGTTCGCCTGGCTGGTGGCCCGCTCGTTCCGCCTGCGCCGCCGCGGCTCCCTGACCTGGCGGGGACGGCCGGTATGAGCAGAACCGCGCCCCGGACAACGGGTGAGGGGTGGTCGTCGTGAGCCGGGTCGTCGTGGTCGGGGCCGGGGTCGGCGGGCTGACCGCGGCCGTCCGCCTGGCCCGGGCCGGCCACGCGGTGACGGTGTTCGAACGCTCCGACCACCTGGGCGGCAAGCTCGGCGTCTACGAGCGCGACGGCTTCCGTTTCGACACCGGCCCCAGCCTGCTGACGCTGCCGCAGGTCTTCACCGAGGCCGCCCTCGACCTGGAACCGCTCGACCCGGTGTTGCGGCACGTGTTCCCCGACGGCACGGTGCTCGACTCGTCGCCCGTGCACGCCGAGTTCCTCGAACGCATCGCGGCCGCGATGGGCGACGAGGCGGCGCACGACTGGGACCGGTTCTGGCATCGCGCGCGGCGCATCTGGACCGCGTCCTGGCGTTCGGTGCTGCGTAAACCGGTCACCCCGGCCTCGCTGGCGGCGCTGTCGTGGCGGGTCGGCGACCTGGCCGCGATCGCCCCGGGCCGCACGCTGCGGTCGCTGGGCCGGCACTATCTGCGCGACCCCCGGCTGCGGATGATGCTCGACCGCTATGCGACCTACACCGGTGCCGATCCGCGGCGCGCGCCGGCCGCTCTGGCCGCGGTGCCCTACGCCGAGCTGGCGTTCGGTGGCTGGTATGTGCCGGGCGGGCTGGGCACCCTGGCGACCGTGCTCGCTTCCGCCTGCGCCTCGGCCGGGGTGCGGATCGAGCTGAACACGCCGGTCGAGCACATCGAGACGGCGGCGGGGCGGGTCACCGGCGTACGGCTGGGAGACGGTTCCCTCGTACGGACCGAGACCGTGGTGTCGAATGTGGACGCGCTGACGGTCTACCGCGATCTGCTGCCCGAACCGCGACGACTGACCGGGCTCGCCGACCGCAGCCTGGCCGGGTTCGTGCTGCTGATGGGTGTGCGCGGCGAGACCCCGTCGCTGGCCCACCACACTGTCTTCTTCCCCTCCTATTACGACAGTGAGTTCGACACCGTTTTCGGGTCGGCGACGCGGCGGGCACGGCCGGCCGCCGATCCGACCGTGTTCGTCACCCGGGCCGCCGACCCGCGCGTGCACCCCTCGGGCTGCGAGGCGTGGTTCGTGCTGGTCAACGCGCCACGCCACGGCACCGGGTGGCGCGAGACCGACTGGCGGCGGGCCGGGCTGGCCGACGCGTACGGGGATCACGTGCTCGGCGTGCTCGCCCGGCGCGGCCTCGACGTGCGTGACCGGCTGGTGTTCCGCGAGACCCGCACGCCCGCCGACCTGGCCGCGGCGACGGGCGCGCCGGGCGGCGCCATCTACGGAACCGCGGGCGGCCTGATGCGGCCGGTCAACCGCGGCGCCGTCGAGGGGCTGCACCTGGTGGGCGGCTCGGTGCACCCGGGTGGCGGCCTGCCCATGGTGACGCTGTCGGCCCAGATGGTGGCCGACCGCATCGGCCCCGCTTGAGTCCGCGCGCTGCTTACCGGGGCGCGTGGGCTGCCAGGAACGCCTTCGCGATGGCGGACGACAGGTCGGCCGGGTTGGTCGCCGCGAACGCCTTGCCGCCGGTCGCCTCCGACATCTCGTTGAGCGCCTTCATGTCGACGTCGGGCCCGTAGCCCACCGACAGCACCGGCACCGGGCGGCTCGGGTCCTGCTCGCCGGCCAGCTTCGTCATGAACTGGGCCTGTGTCATCTTGAAGGTCGACTCGCCGTCCACGCCGTCGGTGAGCACCACGACCAGCGTCACCGTGCCGGGCGAGACCTTGTCGCGCATCTCTGTCACGCCGTCGAGCACGCTCTGATACAGCGGGGTGCCGGAGTCGTCGGCGGCCCGGTAGTTGTCCATCGCCTTGCCCAGCGCGGCGCGACGGCTGGTCCCGTCGTCGAGCTGCCCGGTGATCGGTCCATAGGAGACGACCTCCTGATGGGCCGGGCTGGTCGGCGTGGGCTGACCGAAATACCACATGCCGATGGTGGTGTCCTCGGCGAACAACTCGGCCGCGAACTTGCCCGACTCCCGCAGCAGCGCGGCCCGGGTGACCTCACGGCCGCCGGGGGCCTTGATCTTCTGGTTCATCGAGCCGGACGCGTCGATGAGCAGCAGCACCTGGGTCGCGAGCGACTTGTACTGGCTCCACATCGTGGCCGGAGCGAGCAGCCCGGCCGGTTGCGCGGGCAGCGGAAGGGCCCTCGGCGTCGGCGCGGCCCGGAAGCCGGCCTGCGTGATCGCCGTACCGGTGATGGCCGCGCGCAGCTTCTTGGTCAGCGCCTCGTCCTGGTTGTTCTTCGCCACCGCGAACGGGTAGTCGGCCTCGACCAGGCCGTCGGCCGGGTAGGCGCCCTTGAGCTGAACGGTGTGCTTGCCGTGCTGGTAGACCTTCAGCTGCTGCTCGAGGATCGGGAAGATGCCGACGTCGTAGATCACACCGTTGGTGTTCCACTGCCCGGCGACCCGCGCGACCAGCGCGGTCGGGTCGGCCGAGGCGTCCTTGAGGCGGCTGCGCAGGGTCAGCGCGCGCAGCTGGGCGATGCCGCTGTCGGGGGTGGTGCGGGCCATGGCCGCGTTGATCGCATAGACCGAGAGCAGGCCGACCGTGGTGGCCTGGGCGTCGGGCATGGTCACCGCGGGGATCTTGCCGGCGGCCACCGCCCCGGTCAGCTGGGCCCAGGAGGTCTGGCCACCCTTGGAGAGCGAGTCGGTCACGGCGGCCGGAGCGGCCAGCATGATCGGCGAGTGGGCCAGGGGTTGGCCCTGGGCGGTGAACGCGGCGCCGCCGGCGTTGGCGATGCCCAGCCAGGCGCTGCTGGAGGGGATCCACACGTCGGGCTTGGCGGCGGCGGCCACGGTGGCGCCGGGCTCCTCGGCGACGACCTCGACCGGGTCGCAGGGGTCGGCCGGGTTGTCGTCGAGCTTCTTGGCCGCGGCACGCACCACCGGCGCGATCTCGGGGGCGGCGGCGACACGGAGCTTCACCGAGGGGCAGGCGGTGGGTGCGGTCGTACGGACGGGGGCCGTGTTCGTGGTGGGCGCCGGGTCCCGGGTGTACATCCACCAGGTCGTGCCGCCCGCCACAACCACCAGCAGCAGCACGATGCCGACGGCCAGCAGGACCCGTCCGGCGCCGCCGCCCGGCGGGCCGTGGTGGGTCACCGGCTCGTCCATCGGCGGCTGATTGCGCCCCGTCAGATCCGACATCGCACCCACCTCTCCCTGAAGTCTCCGGCGTTCCCGCGACCCGGATCAGCCTCTCCGACCCGGATCCCAACATCGAGCGGTCTCGCTCGAACGTGAGCGAATAGTAATCACATCTCGGCGGCTGACAACGGTCGGCCCCCTGTTGGCACGTTGCCGATAGACAGCAGGAGATCGATCACCTACCCTGCGGCCGGGCCACCGCCACCACGATCAATTCCCCATCTTCACCTGTGCCAACAGGCTCACGGGACCACCCGCCGTAGACCCGGTCGACGTCGAAACCGGCGGCCTCGACGGTCGTCCTGATCTCGCTTTCGGAGCGAAAACGCAGCGTGGCCGAGCTCGTCAGCTCGTCACCCTCCGTAAACACGTAATGGCGGGTGAAGGCGACTACCCCATCCGCCACGGAATCTACCTCGGTCCATGTCTCGATTTGGTCACCGCCGGGCAGGACGACGGGCCGACGTGAGTCGACAGGGTTCCAGCGTTCCCACCGGCGGTCGTCCGGATCGCGGCTGTCGAAGATCAACCGGCCGCCGGTGACGAGCGAGCGGCGCAGCGCCCGCAGCGTCGACAACCACTGCTCGTCACTGACGACGAACTGCGCGACGTGACTTGTGAGTAACACCGCATCGAACGTCCGATGCGGCAGCACCCCGGTCGAGCCCTCGATCCACTCGATCCGGTCGGCGCCCGCCTTGCGCCGCGCGGCGTCGAGCGAGGCCCGCGCCGGGTCGACCCCGGTCACCTCATGCCCCGCGTCGGCCAGGGCGAGCGCGAGCCGCCCCGTGCCGCAGCCGAAGTCGAGCACGCGGGGCGCGTTGCGCTCGGCCAGCAACGCCATGAACAGGTCGTCGTCCCAGCCCCACACGTACTCCGCGTCATAGACCTCGACGAGGCGCGGATCCTCGAACTCAGCGTGTCGCACAGCGACGATGCTAAGTCCGCTTTCCGGTACGCAACTGCTTCGAGAGTTGCCCCCACCGCCTTCGGCCGCGCGAAGTGGACAGCCGAAGCCCCCGGACGCCACACCCCGCCCGCACCACGTGGGCCGACGGCACCCCCGCTCCCCGAGCCCACCCGCGCGAAGTGGACCGCCCGCGCGAAATGGCAGGACAGACCCTAGGCTCGGCCGTATGAAGTGGCTGGCACCGGAACGCTACGCGGCCGAACTCGAGGCGGAGGCCGGTCGGCTCGGCACGGCAGCAACCGCGCAGGCGGTGGAGGCGATGGTGCCCAACTGCCCGGAGTGGACGGTCCGCGACCTGGTCACCCACGTCGGCACGGGCCACCGTTTCGCCACCGAGGTCATCGCCACGGGCGGCCATGTGGAATATCGCCGGATCGAGGCGCCCACCGATCAGAACGCCTGGACGCCCTGGCTGCTCGAAGGCGCCCGCGCACTGAACGAGGCGGTGAGCTCGCACGGATTCACCAGCGAGGTCTGGACCTGGCACCCGCGGCATCAGACGGCCGGCTTCTGGCTGCGCCGCATGGTGCACGACGAGGTGATCCACCGGTTCGACGCCGACCCGGCCGGCGATCTCGCCCCCGACCTGGCCGCCGACGGGGTGGCCGACTTCCTGCTGACCTTCGAGGCGATCGGCAAGGATCTCCCGGGCGACGGCGGGACCCTGCGCTTCCGAGCCACCGACCTGCCGCGAAGTTGGCACGTCACGCTCACGGACAGCGGCATCACGTGGACCGAGGACGCCGCCACGGCCGGGGCCGACGTCACGGTTGAGGCTCCGGTGCGCTCACTGCTGCTTCTCCTCAACCGCCGGGTGCCGGCGCCGACCGTCCAGGGGGACGCGGCCTTGTGGGAACGGTGGCATGCGGGCACCCGCTTCTAGCTAGAGAGGACGCACGCCGAGCGGGAGCTTCTGGGTGGCGACGTGCTGCAGGAGGGTTGCGCGCAGCGCTGAGGCCGCGTGCGGGAGCACCGAACGCCGGCGATGCGCCAGCGCGATGGTGCGGCGCATGCCGGGTGGGGCCAGCGGAGTCGCCCGGAGCAGGGGGCGGTTGGCCAGCACCATGCTCGGCACCAGCGCCACCCCCAGGCCGGCCTCGACGAAGGCCAGCACCGCGTCCATCTCGCCGCCCTCGACGGCGAACTTCGGGGTGAATCCCGCTTTCTCGCAGGCGTCGAGTGTGACGCCGCGGATGTCGTAGCCGGCCCGGAACATGACCAGCGGGGTGTGTTCGAGCTCGGACAGCGCGATCTGCGCGTGCGGGGTGGGCGGCGGGCGATCGGCGACCGACGCCACGACCAGGCTCTCGCGCAGCACGGGGATGGTCTCCAGCGAGTCGTCGACGCCCTCGTCGGGCTGCACGATCAGGGCCAGGTCGAGCGCGTGGGCCTGCAGGTTCTCGATCAGGTCCTGCGAGCCGCCCTCGTTGACGTACAGCTGGATGTCGGGGTGGGCCGAGCGGTAGGTGCGCAGCACCTCGGGCACCAGCGACGAGCACAGGCTGGGGGTGGCGCCCAGGCGGACCTCGCCGCGGCGCAGGCCGACGATGTCGGAGACCGCTTCCTGGGCCGCGTCGGCGTCGGCGATCATGCGCTGGGCGAGCGGGAGCAGCGTCTGACCGGCCGCCGTGAGGGTCACACCGCCACGGATGCGTTCGAACAGCGGTGCTCCGAGGGTGGCTTCGAGCGTGTGAATTTGCTTACTGAGAGTTGGCTGGGAGACGCCCAGAATGTCCGCTGCTTGGGTGAAATGTCGGGTTCTCTCCACGGCAAGGAAGTAGCGAAGCTGCTGGAGCTGCACCTCGATAGCCTATCTCTATGATGACTGCGTCGATCATGCATTAGACGAATCGCATACAGCTTTCTACCGTCCAGGGTGTGGCGGTAGATACTTCGACCCGGAAGTCGGCGGCGGTTGCGCCCGCTCCGGGCAGACCAGCGAAGCGGCGCTCCTCGGTCGCTCTCAAGATTTTCATGGCGGTGACCGGCTTCCTGCTGGTCGCCTTCCTTTACGTACACATGATCGGGAACTTGAAGATCTTCTTCGGCGAGGAGACCTTCGACCACTACGCGCACTGGCTGCGCAGCATCGGCACCCCGCTGCTGCCGGAGGCGTGGTACCTCTACATCCAGCGCGGCGTGCTGACCGTGGCGGTGATCGGGCACATCGTGGCAGCGGTGATCCTGGCCCGCCGGGCCCGGTTGGCGCGACCGGTCAAATACGCGCACCGGCCCAAGGTGCAGGGCAGCTACGCGGCCCGCACGATGCGGTGGGGTGGCGTCATCGTCCTGCTCTTCGTGATCTACCACATCCTCGACCTGACCACGCTCACGCTGAACCCGCACGGCGTCACCGGTGAGGTGTACCGCAACGTGGCGGAGGACTTCGCGCCGTCCCGCTGGTACGTGACGCTGTTCTACACGCTGTCGATCGTGGCCGTCGGCTTCCACCTGCGGCACGGGCTCTGGAGCGCCGTACGCACGCTGGGCCTGCAGAGCCCCCGGGGCGAGATCTACGCCCGGGCGACGGCCCTGGTGCTGTCCGTGGTGCTGGTCGTCGGCTACCTCTCGGTGCCGTTCGCGGTTCTTGTCGGATTGGTGGACTGATCATGGCTGACTTCTGGAACGACGGCGAGGCGATCGTCGACACCGCCGCCCCCGAGGGCGACATCGAGACCCGCTGGGAGCGCCGCAAGTTCTCGGCCAAGCTGGTCAACCCGGCCAACCGCCGCAAGCTGACCGTGATCGTGGTGGGCACCGGCCTGGCCGGCGGCTCGGCGGCGGCGACGCTGGCCGAGGCCGGTTACCACGTCAAGTCGTACTGCTATCAGGACAGCCCGCGCCGCGCGCACTCGATCGCCGCGCAGGGTGGCATCAACGCCGCCAAGAACTACCGCAACGACGGCGACTCGATCTACCGGCTGTTCTACGACACTGTGAAGGGCGGCGACTTCCGCGCCCGCGAGTCGAACGTCTACCGGCTGGCCACGGTCTCGGTGAACATCATCGACCAGTGCGTCGCGCAGGGCGTCCCGTTCGCCCGCGAGTACGGCGGCCTGCTCGACAACCGCTCGTTCGGCGGCACCCAGGTGTCGCGCACGTTCTATGCCCGGGGCCAGACCGGTCAGCAGCTGCTGCTCGGCGCCTACCAGGCGATGGAGCGGCAGATCGGCCTGGGCAACATCGAGATGAACGCCCGGCACGAGATGCTCGAGCTGATCATCGTCGAGGGCAAGGCCCGCGGCATCGTGGTGCGCGACATGGTCACCGGCGAGATCACCACCGAGATGGCCGACGCGGTCGTGCTCGCCTCGGGCGGCTACGGCAACGTCTTCTTCCTCTCCACCAACGCCAAGGGCTGCAACGTCACGGCGTCGTGGCGGGCCCACCGCAAGGGCGCGCTGTTCGCGAACCCCTGCTACACGCAGATCCACCCGACCTGCATCCCCGAGTCGGGCACGCACCAGAGCAAGCTCACGCTGATGAGCGAGTCGCTGCGCAACGACGGCCGGGTGTGGGTGCCGAAGCGGGCCGAGGACTGCCAGAAGCCGGCCGCGCAGATCGCCGAGGAGGACCGCGACTACTACCTCGAGCGGATCTACCCGTCGTTCGGCAACCTGGTCCCCCGCGACATCGCCTCGCGGGCGGCCAAGAACGTCTGCGACGAGGGCCGCGGTGTGGGCCCGGGTGGGCTGGGCGTCTACCTCGACTTCGCCGACGCGATCAAGCGGCTCGGCAAGAAGGCGGTCGAGGCCAAGTACGGCAACCTGTTCGAGATGTACCAGCGGATCACCGGCGAGGACCCGTACGAGGTCCCGATGCGTATCTATCCCGCGGTGCACTACACGATGGGTGGCCTCTGGGTCGACTACGACCTGCAGTCGACCATCCCCGGCCTGTTCGTGGTCGGTGAGGCCAACTTCTCCGACCACGGCGCCAACCGCCTCGGCGCCTCGGCGCTGATGCAGGGTCTGGGCGACGGCTACTTCGTGCTGCCGACCACGCTGGGCAACTACCTGGCCAACGGCCCGTACGAGAAGATCTCCGAAGATCACGAAGAGGTCGTAGCGGCGCGCGCCGAGGTCGAGAACCGCATCAAGCGGCTCCTGGAGATCGACGGCGACCGTACGGTCGACAGCTTCCACCGCGAGCTCGGCCACATCATGTGGGAGTACTGCGGCATGGAGCGCACCGAGGAGGGCCTGACCAAGGCGATCGGGCTCATCCGCGCGCTCAAGGAGGAGTTCTGGCAGCGCGTCAAGGTGCCCGGCACCGGCGAGCAGCTGAACCAGAACCTGGAGAAGGCCGGCCGTGTCGCCGACTTCTTCGAGCTGGGCGAGCTGATGTGCATCGACGCCCTGCACCGCCGCGAGTCGTGCGGCGGCCACTTCCGCGCCGAGTCGCAGACCCCCGACGGTGAGGCGCTGCGCCACGACGACGAGTTCAGCTACGTCGCGGCCTGGGAGTACGCCACCGGCGAGAGCGCCAAGCCGACCCTGCACAAGGAACAGCTCGAATTCGAGTACGTCCACCCGAGCACCCGGAGCTACAAGTAATGGACATCCAGGTACGCGTCTGGCGCCAGTCCGGCCCCACGGACAAGGGCCGGATGGTGACGTACGACGTCAAGGACATCTCCCCCGACGCGAGCTTCCTCGAGATGCTCGATGTGCTGAACGAGAAGCTGATCCTCGACGGCGACGACCCGATCGCCTTCGACCACGACTGCCGCGAGGGCATCTGCGGCGCGTGCAGCATGGTCATCGACGGCACGGCGCACGGCCCCGAGAAGGCCACCACCACCTGCCAGCTGCACATGCGGCACTTCAAGCAGGGCGACACGATCGACGTGGAGCCGTGGCGGGCGGCCGCCTTCCCGGTGATCAAGGATCTGGTGGTCGACCGGACCGCGTTCGACACGATCATCCAGGCCGGTGGCTACATCACCGCCCCGACCGGCGCCGCCCCCGAGGCGCACGCCACGCCGGTGCCCAAGAAGGACGCCGACCTGGCGTTCGAGGCGGCCACCTGCATCGGTTGCGGCGCCTGCGTGGCGGCCTGCCCGAACGGGTCGGCCATGCTGTTCACCGCGGCCAAGGTCGCGCACCTCGGTCTGATGCCGCAGGGCCAGCCCGAGCGCGACACCCGTGTGATCGACATGCTGCAGGCGCAGGACGACGCCGGCTTCGGCGGCTGCACCAACATGGGCGAGTGTTCGCAGGTCTGCCCCAAGGGCATTCCGCTCACCCTGATCGGCCGCCTGAACAGCGATTACCGCAAGGCGATCCGCAAGCAGGTCTGACGGTTGGTTCCGGGGCCGGTCGTCATCGACGGCCGACCCCGATTCCGTTGTGGATGAACGTCGTGAGCGTCTCGACGGCATCGTCGTCCGTCGCCCACCGCTCGGCACACGCCGACACCAGCGTGGTGAAGATCGAGGCCAGCACGTACGGATCCCCGGTCGGGCCGGCCTTGGCGATGTGTTGCGCGATGTGCCCCACGTCGGGCTCCATCATCTGCCGGGACCGCTCGGCGAATCCCTCGTCGACGATGGCGGCCTGGCGCAACGCGTCGACCACCGTGCGATGCCGGCGATAGAAGCTCCAGTAGGCGGCGACGTGGTAACGCACCGCTTCCCGATCGCGGAAGTCGTCGCTGTGCCCGGCCGCCGCGGCTGACTCGTCGCCCTCGGCCAGCAGGTCTTCCAGCAGCGCCTCGAGCAGTTGTTCCTTGCTCGCGAAGTGTTTGTAGAACGAGCCCGTGGCCCGTCCCGCCTCCGCCGTGATGTCCGTGATCTTGGCGTTGAGATAGCCGGTGCGCGCAAAAACCCGTACGGCGGCCGCTTTGAGCTCCGCCCCGGTCTGTGCCGCCTGCTGCTTCCGCACCCCTGCCACTTGACGCAGGTTATCAGCCTTCCGTACGGTGAATTCATGTTCACTGAATCTAAATTCACCTTGATCGTCGGCGCCGGTCCCACCGGCCTCACCCTGGCCCGCGTGCTCCAGCGGCACGGCGCCCCGTTCCGGATCATCGAGCAGGCCCCGGCGCCGCAGACGGGTTCGAGGGGCAAAGGCATCCAGCCCCGTACGCAGGAGGTCCTCGACGACCTGGGCCTGCTCCCCGCGTTCCGCGACGCCGGCGCCCCCTACCCCGAGCTGCTGATCCACCGGCCCGGCGGCGGCACGCTCGCGCAGCGCATGGACGAGCAGCACGAGCCCACGGCGGCCGCGCCCTACCCGAACATGCTGATGCTTCCCCAGTGGCGCACCGTCGAGCTGCTGGCCGCGGGCGTTCCGGTCGAGTACGGCGTCGGCGTCACGGCCATCACCGACGGTGCCGTGACGCTGTCGACCGGCGAGACGGTGACGCCGCGTCACGTCGTCGGGTGTGACGGCGGGCGTAGCACCGTACGGAAATCGCTCTCTGTTTCCTTCGAGGGCGCGACGGCCGAGGAGCAGCTGACCATCGCCGACGTCCGGATCCCCGGCCTGTCCCGCGACGCCTGGCACATCTGGCCCGGCGACGACGGCCGCTCGTTCCGCCTGGGCCTGTGCCCGATGCCCGGCACCGACGAGTTCCAGCTGACCGCGCCGCCGACCGGCGAGTCCATCGAGGACCTGGTGGCGTCGGCCGGCCTGCGGGTCACGCACGTGGGCTGGACGTCGCACTACCGGGCCAACATGCGCATGGTGTCGCGGTACCGCGCGGGCAACGTCTTCCTGGCCGGGGACGCCGCCCACGTGCACTCACCGGCCGGCGGCCAGGGTCTCAACACCGGCGTGCAGGACGCCTACAACCTGGGCTGGAAGCTCGCGTACGGCGGCGACCGCCTGCTCGACACCTATGAGGCCGAGCGCCTGCCGGTCGCGGCCGGCGTGCTGGGCATCAGCACCCGCCTGCACCGCCGCGCGGCCGACGCCGAGGAGGACGCGATGCGCCGCGACGATCCCGCCCTGAAGCAGCTGTCCCTGAACTACCGTGGCGGCCCGCTGTCGGCCGAACACCGCGCGGCCCCCGGAGCCGTACGGGCCGGAGACCGCGCCCCGGGCCCGATCCTCGACCTGCTGCGGGGCCCCCAGTTCACGTTGCTGGCCTTCCACTGGACGGGCGACCTGCCGGTTTCCTCCCCCACGCAGCACGTCCACCGCATCACTGACCCGCTCGCGGCCGAGACCTACGACGTCCAGGAGCCCACCCTTTTCCTCGTACGCCCGGACAACTACATCGGCTGCGTCACGTCCGACATGGACGATGTCACCCGTTACGTGGACGCCCTCCGCTGAACGCACGCCCGGCAGCTCCTTCCGGGACAGCCCCGCCCGGCCCCACAATGAGCGGATGCCACGGCGGCTGCTGTCGATAACTGTCAACGTGTGCATCGCGACTGCCCTCGCCATCGTCATCAACCTGATCACGAGCGGCTGGAACTGGTGGCTCACGGTCGCCCTCGTCCTCCTGCTCGCCCTGTCGGTCGCCGCGCCCCTCCTGGCCGACCGGGTTCCCGCCACCCCACCGCCCACCGCCAGCTACAGCATCGAGCCGCGGCGCTATCTGGGCCTGCTCTACGACCGTGGCGCTCTTCTCAAGGACATCCGGGACGACCTCGTCGCCCGGGCCGCGGCAGCACCGCCGGCCCCCGGTCCGGTGCTCGTGCTGCACGGTATCGACGGGGTCGGCACCAGCGCGGTCGCCTACGCGATCACGACGCAGGCCGAGCAGCACGGCATCAAGGTGTGGCGGGTCGACGGCGAGCAGCCCGAGACCTTCCACGGCTGCCTGAACGACCTGCGCCTGTCGCTGGTGGGCAGCCGGGGCGAGGGCGGGTACAGCGACCGGGCGAACGAGTTGTGGGACGCCTTGAACGGCTATGGCCGGCCGTGGCTGCTCGTCGTCGACAACGTGGACGACCTGAGGGTCCTCGGGGACAAGCAGCTGACCCGCTGGATCCGGCGGCCACCGGGCAACTCCACCGTCCTGGTCACGACCGCCGACGGGGGCGCGCGAAGGATCCCGTCCGCCGAGACCAGAGAGATCAGCTGCCTGAGCCCGGCGGCCGGCGGGCGGCTGCTCCTCGACGTGGTGCCCGAGGCCGGGGACGCCCGGGAGGCGGAACTGTTGAGCGAGCGGCTGGGCGGGCACACCCTGTCGCTGACGCTCGCCGGTGACTACCTGAGGGCGACCGCCGGGCGCACCGGCACGCCGATGACCTTCCGCGCCTACCGGCGAGGGCTGCGCCGCCGCCGGCCGTGGGATGCGCTCCTGGCCATGGTCATGCCCGAGGAGTCGCGAAAGCTGCGGGAGGCGTGGGACCGCTCGCTCGACGTGATCGAGGCGGAGCTTCCCGGCTCCCGGATGTTCCTCGGGGTGCTCTGCAACGTCACCACCGTGGCGATCCCCCGCGTCCTCCTCGATCCCGGCAAGCTGACGGGATCGGGCCTGGTCGCGAAGACCTTCCCGGTCGACCGCGCCCTCGGGCGCCTCGCCGACTTCGGCCTGCTCCATCTCGACGGGGACGGCGACAAGCAGCTCATCACCGTGCACCCGGTGATCCAGCAGCTCAACCGGAACCAGGCCGAGGCCCGTCGTCAGGCCGGGCCGATCCGCCGCCTCGTCCGCGTTCTCAAGGACTTCCCCGAGAGGCTGGCGCCGCCGGCTCTCCGCCCGGCCGTCCGGTGGGCGACGGCGATCGAGGTTCCGCCGCGCAAACAGTCCCGCCCGACCTGGCTCGGCCGGCTGAACGAGCGGTTCGGCGGGCCGGACCCGGACGATCCCGGCATGACGGTGCGCCCGCCCCGGCCGAAGCCGCGGCCGACCGGCCCCACCGGCGGCGCGCGCACCGTGGTGGTCACGGAGCCCGAACCCCGGCGGACGCCCGCATATGAATACGAGTACGAGTACGGATACAGCGAGCTCGACGACCTGCCGGTCAGGCGGCTCTGACCCGGTCGCCGGTGTGTGCTCGCGAGGCCCGGAGAGCCACCACTGTGGCCGTCACCGACGCGACGGCCGCGATGACCAGGGGGATCGTGGCGCCCAGATGGATCACGGCCGCGCCCAGCGGGATGCCGATCGCGACCGGGCCGAACATGACCGTGCTGGCGGTGGCCGAGACCCGGCCCAGCAGGTGGTCCGGGGTCCGGGTCTGCACGGCGGTGATGGCGGCGATCAGCGTCCAGGGCAGGCCGAGGCCGATCAGCACGCTGCCGGTGACCATGGCCGGCCACCAGGGCAGCGCCTGGGCGACGCAACCGGCGGCGAACACGACGGCGCCGATCGCCGCCACCCGGAGCGGTGACCGGCGGGCCAGGACGCGGCCCACGATCAGTCCGCCGGCGATCGAACCCGCGCCCTGGGCCGAACCCAGGTAGCCCAGGTGCGTGGCGGGCCGGCCCAGATCATGCACGAGGTGCGACAACACCGAGGCGTCCTTGAAGCCCGACATCCCGATGGCGACGGCGGCCAGCAGCACTGGATTACGGACGGCCGGGACACTGAAGAGGGCACGCAGACCTTCCCGGAGACCCCGCCGGCCCGCCTTCCGCCCGCCGCCTTCCGCGGGGCCGCAGTCGCCGCTCCGTTCCACGCGGACCAGGGCGTAGCAGACGGCGGTCAGCAGGGGCATGGCCGCACTCAGGAGGACCACCGCGTCGGGTCCGCGCCAGGCGTAGAGGGCCGCCCCGGCCAGCGGCGCGATCAGCTTCATGCCCTCCTGGGCGCTCGACCGCCAACCGTTGACGTCGCCCAGCATCGACGGCGGCAGGGCGGACGGCAGGATGGCGCTCTCCCCGGCCTCGATCAGCACGTAGCTCGCGCCCCGGGCCAGCAGGACCACGAAGATCAGCCAGGTCGCGGCGGCCGAGCGGACGGCCAGCAGGCTCAGGATGACCACGGCCAGGCCCAGGTCGACGGCGATCACCAGGGGGCGGCGGGGCAGCTGGTCGACCAGGGCGCCCAGCCACGGCGCGGCCAGGGTCGGCGCATAGATGCAGACGGCGGTCAGGGCCGCGAGGCTCACCGAACCGGTCAGGTCGAGCACCCAGAGGCCGGCGGCCAGGGTCATGATCATGCTGCCGAAGCCGGACAGCAGCGAGATCAGCACAAAGAGGACCGCGTTGCGCCGCATGGCGCCTCCCCAGGGTTGAGTCGCGAGGACTCACATCCTGCAGAGTTGAGCGGCAATCTGTCAATCTTTTGGTGACGCCTCGGCCAGCGCGACCCGAAGCCGCTCGACGGCGGCCGCGGTCGGTGCCGGCAAGACCACCTCCGCGAGGTCGGCGATCACCGCCTGGGCCAGCGCGAACAGGGCTCCCCCGGCCGCGTGCGGGACGGCCGACAGGGTCTCGCGCACCAGCACGGCCCGGGTGAAGCGCCGGTCCCAGCGTCGGTCGGCTCCGACCCGGCGATGCAGTTCGAGCGCGGCTTTCCGCAGGCGGGCCAGGCTTTCCCCGTACGCGTCGGGGCCCTGCTCACCCGCACCGACGGCCGCGACCAGGCGCAGCCGGCGCTGCTCGGCGGCCTGGCGGCTGCGCAGCCCGAGCGCGTCGGCGATCTCCCCCCAGGTGGCGCCCTCGCGCCGGGCCCGGTCGATCAGGTCGAGTTCTTGCGCGTCGAGCCGCGCCCGAGCGGCCGGAACCGCCCGGAGGTCACTGAGGTCAGCCACGACCTCAGCTTAGACCAAGTGTCAATGATCTGTTGACAACGGCGACGGCCCCAGCGAGCCACCAACCGGAGCCGGAGCCGAGTCCTTGAGTTCGATGAAGATGCCGTGCGACGGGGTGTCGCCCGTGTTCTCGCCGCTGTGCTCCTGGGCTCCCACCCACCGCACGGCACCGGCCGGAAGCTCCACGTCGACCGACTGCGCGCCGGCGCTGATCCGGCGCCGGAAGGCGGTCAGGGTGTACATGACCGTGTCGGGGTGGCGATGCCGATGGGTGCGGTCGCCGGGCTTGTCGCGGTATTCCAGGACGCGTACGCGGTCGTTCTCGAAGATCACCCGATACAGACCGGGGTCGGTGACGACGGGATCGTCGCTGCTCATGGTGGTCACCTCCGGCTATCCGCCTTCGTGGGACTCCAATACCATGGGACGACGGTACCATTATGGCGATGCCGATACCATATGAGGCGAGCGGACGCACCGAGCAGAAATCCCGTACGCGGAAGGCGCTGGTCGAGGCCGCGCGCGAGCTGCTGTCGGAGGGCTCGACCCCGCGCGTCGAAGACGCGGCAGCCCGCGCTCAGATCTCACGAACGACGGCGTACCGCTATTTCGCCAACCAGCGTTCGCTGCTGCTGGCCGCCCAGCCCCAGATGCAGCCCGACACCCTGCTCGGCCCGGACGCGCCGGACGAGCCACGGGCCCGGCTCGACGCGTTCATGGCCGCCTTCACCGAGTACAACCTGCGGTGGGAGCCTCAGCTGCGGTCGGCACTGCGGCTGTCGCTGGAGGATCCGGGACAGGAACGGCCGCTGCTGCGCCGGGGTCGCGCGATCGGCTGGATCGAGGACGCCCTCGCGCCCCTGCGCGACAGCCACCCCGGTGTCGACCGACGCGCCCTGGCGGTCGCCGTGCGGTCGGCGATCGGGATCGAGTCGCTGATCTGGCTGCGAGACATCGCCGGCCAGACCCCGGAAGAGGCCGCCGCAACCGTGCGGGCGACCGCCCGGGCTTTGTTGGAAGCGGCTATCGCAGGGACTTGAGCAGCGCGATGTCGGCCGCGTGGCCCTCGTGCTCGACCGACGGCGTCTCGACGATGATCGGCACGCCGGCCGTTGCCGGGTGGGTCATCAGCTCGGCGAACGCCGCCGTGCCGATCTGGCCCGCCCCGATCGTCTCGTGGCGGTCGCGGGTGGAGCCGCAGGCATCCTTCGAGTCGTTCGCGTGGATCAGCTTGAGGCGGTCGCGCCCCACGGTCGCGACCAGCGCGTCCAGCGTCTCGGTCATGCCGCCGGGCGTCGCCAGGTCGTGCCCGGCCGCCCACGCGTGGCAGGTGTCGAAGCAGACACCGAGGCCGGGGTGGTTGTCGACCGCGTCGAGGTAACGCTCCAGGTCCTGCACCTTGGAGGCCAGGCTGCGGCCGCCCCCGGCGCTGGGTTCGACCAGCAGCTGCGGCAGGCCGGGCCGGTCGAGCAGCGGCAGCAGGGCCTCGCGCAGCTGGTGGAACGCCTTGTCGTCGTGGGCCTCGTCGACCGAGCTACCGGCGTGGTAGACCACGGCCGTGGCGCCGATGGCCTGGCCCCGCTCGAGCGCGTGGGCCAGCACGGCCACCGACTTCTCGACCGTCAGCTCGGTCGGGGAGCCCAGGTTCACCAGCAGAGCGGCGTGGATGTAGGCCGGCATCCCGCGCTCGCCGATGCCGTCGCGGAACAGCACGTCCTGCTTCGGGTCACCGGGCGGCAGGGCCCAGCCGCGCGAGTTCGAGACGTAGACCTGCAGCGTCTCGGACCCGGCGGCGTCGACGTAGGGCAGGGCCGCCTTGGCCAGCCCGCCCGACGTCTTGGTGTGCGAGCCGATACGACGATCTAGAAGCACTGGATGGCTACCTCGGACTGGGGCGGCACCTGCGTGTTCGGGGCGGGCTGCTGACCCCGTACGAAAGCGTTGCCATTGAAGTCGACCCGCACGCGCAGACCGAGCCCCTCCAGCGTCGCCTTCGCCTGCTGGCACGGCTGGTTGTTCACGTCGGGCACCACGACGAACGGCGGGCCCTTGCTGACGTCGAGTGTGACCTCGTCGTCCTTGGTCGCGCCGGTGTTGGCCTTCGGGGTCTGCCCGATCACCGTGTCTTTCGGCTGGTCGCTGTCTTTGTAACGCTCGACCGCGGTCAGGCCGAGCTGGGCCAGCTCGTTGCGGGCGTCGTTGATGTTCTTGCCGGAGAGGTCGGGCACCCGGATCGGGGCGCGCCCCTGGCTGAGCACAACCGTGACGGTCGACCCGCGTTTGAGGGCCGTGCCCGTCTTGGGGTCGGAGGCGATGACCGCACCCTCGGGCACGGTGTCGCTGTATTGCCCCGCGCCCTCCTTGAGCTTCAGGTTGAGCTGTTCGAGCTCGCCGCGCGCGGCCGCCAGCTCGAGGCCGGCCAGGTCGGGCACGGCGAACCGCTCGGGCCCGAGCGACAGGTTGACCGTGAGGACGCCGCCCTTGACGATCCGCTCGTTGGCCGGCGGGTCCTGCGAGACGACCGTGTCCTTGGCGACGCTTTCGCTGTAGGCCCCGTCGCCGAAGAACAGCTCGAAGCCGTGCTGCTGGGCATAGAGCTCGGCCTGCGCCTTGGTCATGTTCACCATGGGCGGCGAGTCGGTGTAACGGCCCAGCGTCACCCACCACGTGCTGCCGACGACGACCAGCACCATCACGGCCACGGCGGCGCTGAGCAGGATGCGGCGGCGGTCGGGACCGCCGCCCGAGCGCGACCGGGACCGCGGGATGCGGCCGGCCGTGTATTCCTGGCCGCGCGGGGCCTGGTTGGGCAGGCGGGCCCAGTTCGGACGGTCGGCGGCGCCGACGGCGGGCACCACGGTCGTCGCATCGGTGACGGCGCCCCGCGTGGGCGGCACCTGGCGCAGCAGCGCGGTCTCGACGTTGGCCGCCCCGAGGTCGTCGCGGACGGTCTGCACCTCGGCCAGCAGCGCGCCCGCGTCGGTGGGGCGGGCCCCCGGGTCGCGGCGGGTCGCGCGGGCGGTCAGGTCGTCGAGCACCGAGGGCAGGCCCTTGACGATGCTGGACGGGGCCGGGACGTCGTTGTCGACGTGTTCCCAGGCCACCGCGACCGGGTCGTCGCCGTCGAACGGCACCCGGCCGGTGAGCATCTCGAAGAGCACGATGCCGGCCGAGTAGACATCTGTGCGGGCGTCGGCGTGTCCCTCGGTGACCAGCTCGGGCGCCACGTAGGCCACGGTCGCCATCAGCTGGCCGGAATCCTCGGCGCTGCTCGCCTCGACGGCCCGGGCCAGACCGAAGTCGGCCACCTTGACGACCGCGTCGACCAGGTTGGCCACGCCGCCGCTGGGCGCCTCGGCCACCAGCACGTTTTCGGGCTTGACGTCGCGGTGCACGAGCCCGGCGCGGTGGGCGGCGGCGATCGCGGCCAGCATCTGCTCGAGGATCGCCAGCGCCTCCACCGGGTTGAGCCGGCGGCGCTGGGTGAGCAGGTCGCGCAGGGTGTTGCCCTGCACGTATTCCATGACCAGATAGGGCAGGCCCTGATGGCGGCCCTGGTCGTAAACGGCCACGACGTTGGGATGGGTGAGCCGGGCGATCGTCTTGGCCTCGTCGGTGAACCTGTCCACGAAGTGGGCGTTGGTCGCTTGCGACGGGTGAATGATCTTCAGGGCGACGGTGCGTTCGAGCCGCTCGTCGTTGGCCGTGTAGACGGTTGCCATGCCACCACGGGCCACGCGACCGGTGATCCGGTAGCGGCCGTCAATCGTCGTGCCGATCAACGTGTCGGCGACTGTGGTGTCCATCGGCGTGAAGTGTATGTGGCTTTCGCTTGGGGGCAGTCCAGGATGTCACAGCTGAGTCCAAACGGGTACGACCGAACGCGCCACGCCGCCTGATCTGCCCCGGCAAAAGCGGATTTAATGCCGTCGCTTGTGGCGTCGGCCATCCCAGGAACGGCTCGGCGAAACGGATTGCGAGGGGTCCGCGGTCTCGCTCGCGGTGGGGTCCGGGCTGGACGATTGCGACGAATCCGACGGAGACGGTGTCGGCGAGGGGGTCGGCGACGGCGACGATGTGGGCGCCGTCGGGGTGGGAACAGGCGGCTTTCCGTGACTTTCCGGACTTGACGGTTTGTCCGCAGTCCGGATCGGGGCCGGCGGGGGCGGGTCGTCCAGGGTCCGCGGCGCGGTCGGCACGGGCGCCGGCGGCGCGGCGGCATCGGTGACCGGCGCCGCCGGAGCGGCCGGGCCGGCCGGGCCGGGTGCGCGCCCGGCCGGCGAGGACGGCCCCAGCCCGACGGCGCTGGTCACGGCGACCCGCGGCGGGGTGGTCCCGGCGGCCGCGGTGCTCTCCGACACGAGCGACCCCAGCCCGTTCACCACGCCCAGGTACGCCCCGGCCGCCCCCACCACGGTGAGGGTGCCGAACGCGGTCACCGCCAGGGCCCGCCGGGGCCGCCGGGCCGCGGGCGCCCGGGTGACGTCGCCGACCGGGATGTCCAAGCCGAAGGTGCCCATCCCGGTCGAGGTCACGTCCGGACCGCCGGCGGGTGGTTCGGCCGGTGCCCGGCCCATGTCGTAGCGCAGCGAACGCCACGCTCCGGCCACCTCCGTACGGGTCCTGCGCAGCAGGCTCATCGGGTCAGTTCTCCGCTCTCGTACGCTGTAGGAGTGAGCGATTCCGTAACTGCCGGACCGGCCGAGTGGATCAACCTGCCGGACGTGTCCGCGAAGCTCGATGTGTCGATCAGCAAGGTGCACCAGATGATCCGCGACGGGCATCTGCTCGCCGTGCGCCGTGACGGTGTCCGCGTGGTCCCGGCGGAGCTGGTGGCCAACAGCACAGTGCTGAAGCACCTCCCCGGCGTCCTGACCTTGCTGCGTGACTCCGGGTATAACGACGAAGAAGCCCTCAAGTGGCTGTACGAGCCGGACGAGACCCTGGACGGGAACGCGGCGAAGGGCCTCGGCGGGCATCGCGCCCGCGAGGTGAAGAGGCGCGCTCAGGCGCTCGGGTTCTAGACCGTACGGCGGGTGGCGGCGTCGGCCAGGCGGTGCAGCACGTCCCGGGCCTCCGCGTCGACCGGCGCGCCCTCCAGCGCGGCCAGCGAGGCCGCCATCAGCTCGTCGATCCGGCGTTCGGTGGCGGCCAGGGCGCCGCTGTCGCGGATCAGGGCCCGCAGGCGCTCCACCCGCTTGTCGTCCAGCCCCTGGTCGCCCAGGCCGGTGTCGAGTTCCGTACGGCCGTCGGGGTCGAGCCCGGCGAAGGCCGACGCGATCAGATAGGTCCGCTTGCCCTCGCGCAGGTCGTCGCCGGCCGGCTTGCCGGTGCGCCCGGGGTCGCCGAAGACGCCGAGCACGTCGTCCCGCAGCTGGAACGCTTCCCCCAGCGGGAGGCCGAAACCGGCGTACGCGGCCCGCAGCTCCTGCCCCGCCCCGGCGAGAGCCGCGCCCAGCAGCAGCGGGCGCTCGACCGTGTATTTGGCCGACTTGTAGCGTGCGACCTTGCCCGCCCGCTCGAGTGACGTGTCGGCCGTGGCCTGGGTGAGCACGTCGAGGTACTGCCCGACGGTGACCTCGGTGCGCATCTCGTCGAAAACCGGGCGGGCCCGGGTCAGCTCGGCTGGGCCGGCCCCCGAGGTGTGCAGCAGCTCGTCCGACCAGACCAGCGCCAGATCGCCGAGCAGCACGGCCGCGCTGTCGCCGAACGCGGCCGCCCCGCCGCGCCAGCCCGAGGCGGTGTGCCGGGCCTCGAACCGCCGGTGCACCGACGGCTCGCCGCGCCGGGTGTCCGAGCGGTCCATCAGGTCGTCGTGGATCAGCGCGCTGGCCTGCACCAGTTCGAGCGAGGCGACCGCGGCCACGATCTGGTCGGAGTCGGGGCCGCCCGCACCCCGGAAACCCCAGTAGGCGAACGCGGGCCGCAGCCGCTTGCCGCCCTTGAGCACGAAGTCCTCCAGCGCCTCGGCGACGGCGGCCAGGGCCGGATCGATGCCGGTCAGGCGGGAACGCTGCTCACCGAGGAAGGCAGCGAGCGCCTTGTCGACGCGGGCGCGCAGGTCGGCGGCTTCCAGGGGCGAGGTCACGGGACGAAACTAGCGGACGCCCTCGGTAGAGTTGCCGTGTGGCTCTCGGACTCCCCTCACGTCTCCCCGCGACGCCGGCGATCGGCGAACTCGTGCGCGGGCCGGCGCCCACGTTCTCGTTCGAGTTCTTCCCGCCCAAGACGCCGGCGGGCGAGCAGCTTCTGTGGCGCGCGATCCGCGAGCTCGAGTCGCTGCGGCCCAGCTTCGTCTCGATCACCTACGGCGCGGGCGGCACCACGCGCGACACCACGGTCGCGGTCACCGAACGGGTCGCCACCGAGACCACGCTGCTGCCGATGGCCCATCTCACCGCGGTCAACCACTCGGTGGCCGAGCTGCGCAACGTGATCGGCCGGCTGGCCGGGGCGGGCATCCGCAACGTCCTCGCGGTGCGCGGCGACCCGCCCGGTGACCCGATGGGTGACTGGGTCCGGCACCCCGAGGGTGTGCTCTATGCGGAAGACCTCGTGCGCCTGGTCAAGGAGGCGGGCGACTTCAGCGTCGGGGTGGCCGCGTTCCCCTACAAACACCCGCGCTCGGCCGACGTCGAGACGGACACCGCTCATTTCGTGCGGAAATGCCGGGCCGGAGCCGATTTCGCGATCACCCAGATGTTCTTCGACGCCGACGACTACCTGCGCCTGCGTGACCGGGTCGCGGCGACCGGCTGCGACACCCCGATCCTGCCCGGCGTCATGCCGGTGACCCGCATGGCGACCATCGAGCGGTCGGCCCAGCTGTCCGGGGCGCCGTTCCCGCCCGCGCTGCTGGCCCGCTTCGAGCGCGTCGCCGGCGACGAGGCCGCGGTCCGTGAGCTCGGGGTCGAGCTGTGCGCCGAGATGTGTGCCCGCCTGCTCGACGAGGGCGTGCCCGGCATCCACTTCATCACCCTGAACCGGTCGACGGCGACGCGCGAGGTCTGGCAACTGCTGGCGCCGCTCTCCGCGGCCGCCTAGCGCCGTGCTCTGGGACGACTACGCCACGGCGTGGTCCGGGCTGCACGGCGGCTTCGATCCGCGGCGGGCGTCCGTGCTGGTCCGGGGCTGGGTGCGGATTGCGTACGGAATCGGCTCCTGGCTCGGACGGCGCGGGATCGGCCCGATGGCGGTGACGACCGCGGGTCTGCTCGTCTGCCTGTCGGTGCCGGTGGCGGCCGGAACGCTGGGCCGCTGGGGCCTGCTGCTCGCGGCGGTGCTGGTGCTGGTGGCCGCGCTCGCCGACGGCCTGGACGGCGCGGTCGCCGTGATCACCGGCCGGGCCACCCGTCTCGGGTACGTCTACGACTCGCTCGCCGACCGCCTGGGCGAGGCGGCCTGGCTCACCGCGTTCTGGCTGGCCGGCGCCCCCGGCTGGCTGGTCGTCACCGCGGGCGCGGCGTCGTGGCTCCACGAGTACGCCCGGGCCCGGGCCACCGCAGCCGGCATGTCCGAGATCGGCGTAGTCACGGTGGCCGAACGCCCGACCCGGGTGCTGGTCGCCATCTTCGGCCTGCTCGCCAGCGCCGCGATCGGTTGGTTCATCAGCGTGGTGACGATGGCCTGGCTGTTCCTGGCCGTGGCCGGAGGCGTCCAACTGGCCGTCGCGATCCGTCGCGCCCTGGCCGAGAGTGATCGTTAATCGGTTGTGAGCGCGCGGTCGCCGATCGTACGGTTGTCCACATCGGAGCCGCCGGGCCGGGCGGCGGGCCGACACGGGGGCAGGTCCGCCGACCGTCCCGGCCCCGAATCATCCGCTAGCGGATAATCCGAGCTACGCTGCACAGATGTCCGCCCCCGAGCGCACCGAACGCGACGTCACCGGCCTGCTCAACATGGCCGGGCACGCCCTGTCCAACCGCCTGTCGGCGGCCCTGACCGAGGTCGGCCTCTCCGCTCGCATGCAGTGCGTTCTGGTGCACGCGCTCGAGCGGGAACGCACCCAGATCCAGCTGGCCGCCCTGGCCGACATGGACAAGACCACCATGGTCAGCACCGTCGACGAGATGGAGCGCCTGGGCCTGGCCGAACGCCGCCCGAGCGCCACCGACCGCCGCGCCCGCATCATCGCCGTGACCGAGAAGGGTCGCCGCGCCGCCGAGGAGGGCCAGCGCATCGTCGACCGCGTGCACGCCGACGCGCTGAGCAGCCTGCCGGACGATGCCCGGGCCGCTTTCGTCGAGGCCCTGGGCCGGCTGGCCGACACCACCCGCGACACCGGCCCCCAGCCCGTACGCCGAGCCCGCGGCCGCTGACCCCTTCACCCGACCCCGACGGGCGTCCTGATCCGGTCGCGCAGCTCCTGGTAGACCGCGCGGAACACGTCTGCGCGGCCGTGGAAGTCGAGGCCGCGCTCCCACATCGCGGTGTTGAGGCGGCGGCCGTCGTGCAGGGTCAGCATGATCGTGCGACCGGCCGGAACGCGCCACGGGCCGACCCGCTCCACGACCTCCTCGACGGTGACCGCCTCGATCGCGACCCATTCCACCGTGCGCGTGCGAACGACTCCGCGGAGGCGCAGCCCGGTGTCGCTGACGTAGAGCCCCATCTTCCCGACCTGCCACGAGCCGGCCGCCCAGGCCAGCGCGAACGTCACAGCGAGCACCCAACCGGCGGCGCTTCCGAGGTCGAAGAGCCGGACGGTGGTCCAGTGCAGGTAGGTGAGCCCGGCCGCCTCCCACGCGATGACACCCCAGCGACCCGCGCCGGGGTGGTAGGCCCGCTGCCAGTTCTCGCTCATGAAGCTCCGCTCTTCCGCCCGACGATGCCGTCGCAGGTTACTTACGGGCGGGACGAGCTCAGGGTTCGGCGCGGGTTCGAAAGGGGAGCGGTCGTCATCCCGTACGGGATCGTCTGTTTACGGATTATCTGTTACGGTCGGGCCATGACCCCTTCCGTGAACCGTCGTGGCGCCGCGCTCGCGGTGCTCTGCGCGATGTCCCTGATGATCGTTCTGGACAGCACGATCGTGGCCGTCGCCGTTCCCGACATTCAGCGCGATCTCGGCTTCACCGACGCCGGGGTGTCCTGGGTGGTGAACGGCTACCTGGTCGCGTTCGCCGGTCTGCTGCTGCTCGCCGGGCGCCTCGGCGACCTGGCCGGCGCGTGGCGGGTCTTCCTGGCCGGGCTGGGCCTGTTCACGGTGGCCAGCGTGCTGTGCGGCCTGGCCGGCACGGCCGGAATGCTGATCGCCGGCCGGTTCGTGCAGGGCGCGGGTGGTGCACTGGCGGCGGCCGTGGTGATCGGCATGATCGTGCGGCTGTTCCCCGAGCCCGCGGCGCAGGCCCGGGCCATGGGCATCTACAGCTTCACCCAGGCCGGCGGGGCGGCGGCCGGATTCGTGCTGGGCGGCGTGCTCACCGACGCGCTCGGCTGGCCGGTGATCTTCCTGATCAACGTGCCCATCGGTGTCGCCGTGGGGCTGGCCGGGCGGCGCCTGCTGCCCCGCGAGACCGGCACCGGGCTGGGCCGGGGCCTCGACGTGCCGGGCGCCCTCCTGATCACGGGGGGACTCTCGCTCGGGGTCTACTCCATTGTGCGTACGGGGGAACCGCAAGCCGGACCGGCCGCGGCCGTGACCGGCGCACTCGCCGTCCTGCTGATCCTCGGTTTCCTGCTGCGGCAGCACACCGCCGCCCGCCCGCTGATCCCGCTGACGATCCTGGCCCGCCCGTGGCTGCTGAAGGCGAACGCGGCCGTCGTGCTGGTCTTCGCCACCGGCATGGGCTTCCAGTTCCTGAACGCCCTGTTCGTCCAGCGTGTGATGGGCTACGACGCGCTCGGCACCGGCCTGGCGTTCCTGCCCACACCCATCGTGATCGGCCTGGTGTCACTCTTCGTAGCGCCGCGGCTGACCGGCCGTCTCGGCCCGCGCCCGGTGCTCATGGCCGGCCTGACCCTGCTGGTCGCGGGGCTGCTGCTGCTCGGCCGCATGCCGGTCAGCCCGTCCTACGCGACCGACATGCTGCCCCCGCTGATCGTCATGGGCCTGGGCGTCGGCGTCACCGTCCCGTCGATCATCATGCTGGCCATGGCCGGCGCCGCCCCCGCCGACACCGGCCTGGTCTCCGGTTTCAGCAACACCGCGCAGCAGGCCGGCGGCGCCCTCGGTCTCTCGGTGCTGGCCGCGCTGGCCGCCGGGCGCACCGCTTCGTTCCCCGGGCCCACAACCGAGGCGCTGCACGCCGGTTACACGCTCGCGTTCCAGGTGGCCTCCGGCTTCGTGCTGACCGCCCTGCTGATCGCCGCTTTCGCCCTGCGCACCCCGAAGATCAAAACCCCGGAACCGCGGACGTACGCATCGTCGACGCCCCAGAAGCACTGAGGCGAGCCGCCGGAACCGCGACCGGCGCGGCCGGCCCGGCCGTAGCGCGCGACCGGGATGTTCCCGGTGGTCACCCGGGCGGTCGCCGGCGCCGCGCGACCAGCCCGGCCCCGGCCAGCGCGACCAGCGCCGCCCCGGCGACCCACCACCGCCCGCGATCGGCCGGCCGGGCCGGAGCCACCGCCGGGGACGATCCGGCAGCGATCACCCGGTCGGCGACGTCGATCGAGGTCATCTCGCGCGACGGCGCCGACAGCACGGTCCGTTCGCGGCCGTCGCGGGCGAGGATCACGAGCCGGGCCGACTCGACCCGCCTCTGATCGGTGTGACCGTGATCCGGCACGAGGGTGCGGGTGCCCGTGACGAACCCGGCCACCTCCGCCCCGGCGACCGGCGAGAGCGTCACGAGGACCGGCTCGTTCGACGGCGACCAGCCGATCTGACGCACCGCCACCAGGCCGGGCAGCTCGCGATAGCGGGTCGGGGTCCCGGCCCCGGTGTGCGGGTGGACGGCGACCAGCTGCCACCTCGAGGGATAGGCGTCCCCGTCGCAGCAGCGCTCCTGCCGCAGCAGGTTGAGGCGGCCGCTGTCCGGGTGCCAGGCCCCTCGCCCGGCCAGCCGCGCCCCCTCGGGCGCGTCGAAGTGGCTGATCACCACGTTCCTCGTCGGCTCGGGGCGCACGACGCTGATCGTCCGCCCGGACTGGTAGGCCATCCAGCCGTTCTCCGCGAAGGCGACCGCGTACCCGTCGAGCAGGTCCGTCGGGTCCAGCACCTCGACGGCCCGCGAAATGTCCCTGATCTGGTCGTAGAGAAACAGCGTGGCCCGGCCCGGGACACGCCGGCCGTCCTCGCCGGGCTTCGCCATGTGGGAGATGGCGGCCAGCCAGCGCCCGTCCCGCGACCACGCCTGCGGCACCACCACATCGGGTTTCTCGGCGATCGGCGGGTATTCGGTGAACACCCCGGTCATCAGGTCGACCACCCCGTCGGGGACGGCCAGCCGGGACCCGTCGGGTGACAGGATCGACTGCTCCCCGGCGTACGGGGAATCGCTTCCGGGAACCCGGCGGTAGACATCCTGGCCCTCGCCGACCACGGTCAGGTCCTGGCTGTCCCCGGAGCCGAAGACGACCGATGCCCGGCCGGGCGGTGCCTGCTCGACGGTCTTGATGCCCGGCCGGGGCTTGCTGACCCGTTCGGGCAGCGACGGCGGCGTGGGGGACGGCGTGGCCGGTTCCGCTTCGAAACGGTGCCACCCCATCGGGGCGACCACCACCAGCGCGACCAGCACCATCACAGCGGCGACGGCCGCGGCCCGGCGGCGCGCCCGGTGACGGCGGGCCCGGCCGTAGGCGCCGTCCACCAGGTCGTACGCCGGAACAAGCTCGGCCGCGTCCCGCAGTTCCTCACCCAATCGCAAGGTCACGGCGCCCCACCTCCTCGTCGATCAGGTGCGGGGCCCGGGTCCGCAGCCGCGCCAGCGCGTCGTGGGCGTGGCGCTTCACCGCGCCGACCGAGCAGCCGAGCATGTCGGCCGCCTGGGCCTCGGTCATGTCCTCGTAGTAACGCAGCACGATCACCGCCCGCTGCCGGGGACTGAGCTCGCCGAGCGCCCGTTCGAGGCTCATCCGCAGGGCCGTCGTCCGGTGCGGGTCGTCGCCACCCGGTTCGGGCGGCACCGCGGCCAGGCTCTCCGCCACCCGGCGGCGGCGCCACCACGACATCTGAAGGTGGTACATGGTGCGGCGCACATAGCTCTCCGGATCCCCGTCACTGAGCTTGCGCCAGTGCCGCAGAACCCGGGCCAGCGCCGCCTGCACCAGATCCTCCGCGGCGTGGTGATCCCCGGTCAGCAGATACGCGGCCCGCGACAGCGCCGGCCCACGCGCGGACACGAAGTCGCGGAACCCGGGGTACTGCTCGTCGTCCACGTCTCTTCAAACGTCCAGGTTGATCAGAATGGTTGGGGGGGTAATCATCGATGAAATGCAGCCCGACTACGACACCGATCCGGAGCGCTTCCGCACCAACCAGCGCGCCACCGAGCTGTTCTCCCACGCCGGCGATTCGTTCGACGCCGTGGCCGCGCTCTGCCCGACGCCGCCGCCGCGGCCACGTTCCTGCGCGGCCGTGGCCTCTCCCCCGACGCCGCCATCCACGAGGCTCAGCGGCTGGAGACCCCGATGACCGTCACCAAGCGGGGCGCTGTGATCTGGGCCCGCCGCCGCTGACCGGTGATCCGGAGTCCAAAGATCGTTTTATATGCTTCCCCGCGGTCGGCGACGAGAGGCGAGTGTTCACGCGGTGGGTCAACTGCACTTCCGGTACGCGGCGATGAACAGCGGCAAAAGCACCATGGTGTTGCAGTACCGGCACACGTACGCCGCCTGTGGCCGCAACGGCCTGCTGATGACCAGGCTCGACCGGGCCGGCGAGGGCATCGTCTCGTCCCGCATCGGGATCAGCGCCGACGCCATCGAGTTCGGCGCCACGACCGACCTCGCACAGATCGCGCTCACCCACCCCGGCACCCCGGTCGACCACCTCATCGTCGACGAGGCTCAGTTCCTCTCGGCCGCGCAGGTCGACCAGCTGGCCGGGCTGGCCGACGACCACGACATCGACGTCTTCACGTTCGGGCTGCTCTCCGACTTCCGCGGCGAGCAGTTCCCCGGCTCGTCCCGCCTGGTCGTGCTGGCCGACGTGGTCGAGGCGCTCCAGGTCTATCCGATGTGCTGGTGCGGGCAGCAGGCCCGGATGAACGCCCGCGTCAGCGGCGGCGTCATGGTCCGCGACGGCGACACCGTGCTCGTCGGCAACACCGACAGCGACGCCGCGACCCGCTACGTCGTCCTGTGCCGGCGGCACCACCGGGCCGGCCTCCCCTACGCCCCCGCCCCCGAGATCACGTTGGCGGCCTGAACGAGGTCATCCAGTCGGTGAGCAGCTGCACCCGGGCGGTGTCGGCCTCGCTTCCGATCACCACCGGGGACTGGTTGTAGGGCATGACGTCGGACGGGCGGCGCAGCTTGATGTACAGGCTGGACGCCCCGATCGCGTAGCGTTCCATGTCGTCCTGCAACGCGCCCACCACGCTGATCGCGCGGTCGCGGCCGATGTTCTCGAACAGGGCGACCGCGTCGCGGCGGTGGGCCGAACCGAGGTTGCGGCCGAGCTCGTCGAGCACCAGCATCAGCGGCCGGTCCTGGGCGCCGGCCAGGGCGGCCGCGCACACCAGTTTCACCGCCTTGTCGTCCATCTGCGCCGTGTTGCCGCGCAGCCGGTACGACGACGGTGGTTTGCCCTCGCCCCGGCGCCAGCGCGGGGTGATCGTCCACTGCCACGGCTTCTTCGGGTCGGCCGGCGCCTCGGGCTCGGGGAAGTCGAGGCTGCCGCCGTAACCCCCGTACGTCTGGTCGAGCCGGTCGAACTCCTCGGACACCTGCCGCAGCTTGGTCCGGATCGCCTTGGCCGTGGTCGCGCGCAACGCCTCCGACGCCAGCCGCGCCTCCTCCAGGGCGGCCTGCGCGCCGCGCAACGTCCGCGTCTTGCCGGCCCGCTCCTGCTCGATCTGGGTGGCGTTGTCCCGGTCGACCCGCTCGTGCTCGGTCAGGAATCCGCCGACGATGCGCAGCACGTCCGGGATCAGGCGCACGTACGCCGCCGAGCGCCGGTCCCGCCGCTGCTCGTCGACCACCCGCAGCTCCTCGGGCCGGTTCTGCTCGGGGTCGCCGGGCGGGAAGCAGGCCGCCCGGGCCTCGTCGGCCTGGCGTGCGCACAGCTCGTCCCAGTCGGCCGGCGACCGCCGCTGCTCCACCTCGTCCAGCGTGGTCAGATGCTGCTCGGCCGTCTCGACCGTGCCCGCCCAGGCCGCGTGCAGCCGGGGCAGGTCGAGCTCCGCCCGTTGTTCGCGCAGCTCCGTCCACCGGGCCCGGTTGTTCTCGCGTTCCCGTTTCAGGTTGGCCAGCACGGTGGTGGCGGCCTCGATCTGCCGGGCCCGGGCGTTCCGCTCCCCCAGCGCCGCCTCGTAGCCGTCCTTGGCCGTCCGCAACGCCCCGGCCAGCCCTCGGAGCTCGTCGTCGACGGCCGCGTTGCGGGCCCGCAACCGCTGGATGTCGTTCTGCACCCGGGTCGCGGCAGCCTCGGCCCGCGAACCCCGCAGGTGTTCCTCGGCCCGGCTCCGGGCCCGTTGTGCCTGCTCCGCCGCCTCGTCCGCGGCCCGGTCGTCGGCGCCGGCCCGTTCCCGCCCGGCCCGGGCCGCGCTGATCCGCCCGGCCCTCCCGGTCAGCGCCTCGGCGAACCCGGCCACGCCGTGCACCCCGGCCGCGGTGTCGATGTGGCCGTCCTTGCCGGCCCGGTCGGCCAGCGCGGCCCGGAAGCCGTCGACGTCCTCGACGAGCAGTGACCCCGGCAGCGCGGCCAGCAGCGGAACGGCTTCGGCGGGGGCGACGACCGCGTGCCGGTAGGGCAGCAACCGCGTCTCCCACTCGGCGCGCTCCTCTTCGGCCAGCGAGATCACGTCGACCAGCGGCACAGCCGTGATGCCTTGTTCGCGCAGCAGGCGGACCTGCGCCACCGCCACGTCCTCGCCGCGTTCGGCCGCCGCCAGGGCCTCCGCCGCCACGCCGACCGCGTGTTCGGTGCGCCCCTTGGCCCGCTGCGCCGCCCGGATCTGTTCCTCGGCCGCCTGCACCTCGGCCGCGGCCTGCTCCTCCGTACGCCCGTCGGCCGCGGCCGCCTCCTCCCGCAGCCGCCCGATCTGCTCGGTGAGGGTCTCGGCCTTGCCGACGTTCTGGCTGTGCTCGTCGTGCAGCGCCTTCTCGGCCGCCTTCAGGTCCTCGTAGGCCGTGATCCGCGCCCGGCCGCTCTGCTCGAAGGCCTGGTCGTCGGAGAGCCGGTCCACCTCCTCGGAGGCGCCCGCGACCTGCTGTTCCAGGTCGTCCAGCCGGCTCTCCTGGGCGGCCACGGCGGTGGCGATGCGGTCGGCCTCGTGCACGCCGTCGACCAGGTAGCGCGCACACCGCGCCCGCCAGCTGTCCTCGGCCCCGGCCAGCAGGGTCCGCGCCCGCTGCCGGTCGGCGATGCCCTGTTCCACGACCCGCATCCGGCCGTCCCAGAGCTCGTACTCCTCCTGCGCCTGCTCGGCCTTGGCGGCCTGTTCGTACTCCTGGGCCCGGGCCTTCTGCTCCAGCTCGATCTCGCGGGTCAGGCCGGTCAGCGCCCCGACGGCGTCGAAGATCCGTTCCGGCGACAACTCGTTGAGCGGCTGCGCGAGCAGGTTCGCGGTCAGACTGGCCCGTACGGAGGTGGACAGGAACGACACGCAGCGCACGGTCGAGCCGTACAGGGTGCGGGCCAGCCGGTTGGCCCGGATGTCGGTGCGCCCGTTGCCCTTGGGCAGCGCGTCCCACAGGGCATCGGCGCCGCCCGCGCGTTCGTTCTCGGTTTCCCCGTACGGAACGTGGAGCCGATGCGCCCACCGGAGCTCGACGTGCGGGCTCTGCCGGTTGATCCGCAGCCACACGGTCAGCGCCGCCGCTTCGAGCTCGTCATAGCTGTCCGCGGCCGGGGGCACGAACACGCCGATGATGTAGCCCCGGTCGGCGTTGGCGTGCATCGACTCCTGCCCGGCGAGCTCGGCCGTGAACAGCAGTTCGGCCGCGGCCTGGGCCCCCGACTGGAGCCGCCACTGCTCGTCGGCGTGCAGCAGGCTGAGCCCGGCGATGAACGACGACTTGCCCGCGCCGTTGGAGTCCGAGGGTCCCTGCCCGGCCACGGTGATCAGCCCCCGCGCCGTGATCGGCACCGGGTGGGTGGAGAGGCGCGAGATGTTGACCATCTGCACGCCGGCGAGGACCCGCGACCCGACGAGGTCCTCGGCGGGGCCGTCGGGCGGGGCTGGGGCTGTCGTCAACGCGTGTCTCCGGGGTCGTGCCGTCGGCGTTCGCGGATGGCGGCCGCGAGGGGGTGGTCCGGGGCGGCGGCGAGGATCAGCTGGTCCTGCAGCTGCTCGCGGGCGGCCGGGGTGAGGCGGTTGAGCTGCGGCCCGGGCACGTACCCGCCGTCCTGCTCCCCGGCCCGGATGTTGCGCAGCAGCCCGCAGGCGGTGAGCCGGCCCAGCGCGGCCCGGGCCTCGGTGGCCGGCACCTTGCTGTCGCGCAGGATGTCCTGCAGCGTGGCCGGGTAGGGGCTGGCCCACGAGTCCTGGCTGATCAGCTCCTCGCTGCGCGGGATGGCCACCGAATAGACCAGCACCAGCACGAGGACGGCCCGGTCGGCGAGCGGCAGCGGTTGCCAGCCCAGGCCGGTCAGCTCGGCCCGCACGGCGTCGTCGAACCCGGACGTGAAATGCAGCCCGTCCACCGAGACCAGGGTGCGGCCGGTGCGGCGCAGCAGTTCCCGCAGCCGTTCCTGGCTGGTCGCGTCGCCCAGGGCGGGCAGATATTGCCGGTGCACGGGTTCGGTCGCGTTCTCGAGCAGCGCGTACGCGGCCTCGACCATCTCGCGCCGGCGGTCGGTGAGCGTCGCCAGCACCTCGTCGAAGATCATGCGGGCACCATCCGCCAGAGCTCGCGCAGGGTGCTGAGTTCCAGATTCCCGTACGAGGCGATCCGCGGGCCCAGACGCACGGTGTCCGCCCCCTCGAGCAGCAGCCAGCCCGCAGCCGCCAACCGGCGTGACGCCCCGGTCAGCAGCGCCTTGCGGCTCACCGCGTTGCGCCCCGGCACCAGCCGCTGCAGCACCTGGTCGACCTGGTCGAGGGTGGCCGCGGCACCCGGCCACGGGTCGGTCGCCGGGTCGGGCCAGCAGCACCGCACACACGCCGCGAGCACCCGCAGCGTGCCCTTGCTGTCCAGCATCGCCGGGCCCGGCACCCCGTATTCGGCCAGCACCGCCGGTCCCGCGCTCTCCGGCCGGTCGGGGATCAGCCAGACCGCCTGCGCGTCGGCTTCGACGATCCGGCGCAGCCCGTCCGGGGTGGGACCTCCGGTGGCCACCCGTTGCGGTCCGCCCGAGCGGATCCGGGCCCACCACAGGGCCGTGTCGCGTTCGTTCATGACCGGTGGAACCAGCCTTCGCTGACCCAGGTGCGCGACGAGGTGGGGTCCACCTGCCAGCCGTCACCCCAGGTGAGCCCGTACGGGATCTCGTCGCGCAGGTGGATCGCGGTCAGGTCGGACAGCACGCGCCGCCCGGCCGGCCAGTCCCCGGCCTCGGCCAGCAGCTCGGCCACGGTCGCCTCGGCCCGCCCGGCCAGCAGTTCCTCGGCCCGCAGGGCGAGCTGGCGCAGTTGCGGGTCGGTGTCCATCTCGGCCGGCGGCGGCTCCTCGTCGGTGCGCGGGCGCGGCGGCGGCACCCGGCCCGCGTCGGCCTGCAGCCCCTCCTCCACCGCTTCGAGCATGTCGTCGACCGTGAACAGCGGCTCCGGCGCGTCGAACAGCAGCCCGTCGAGCGCCTGGGCCAGGTCGGCGGTGCTGCTCTCGCGGGCGAAGGTGCGCCACCGCTCGGTCGGCAGCAGCCCCAGCGCGCGCGTCCGGCCGGCGTGGGCGAGCAGGCGCCCGGCCGCGGTGTTCAGCGAGTCCCGGTAGGCGGCCAGCGCCATCCGCAGCTGGGTGCACTCGGGCAGCAGCTCGGGCCAGCGGTCGGCGGCCGCGTTGTGGAAGACCCGGGCCTTGTCGAGCAGGTCGCTGTTGCCCAGCAGCGGCTGCGCCTGGGCCTGCAGCGACTCGACGGTCGCCGACTTGGCCAGCTGCATGATCGGGTTCGAGAGCAGCCGGAACACGGTCGTCATCTCGGCCAGCTGTTCCCGCACCACGGCCGGGGTCGTCCCGGCGTCGTCCAGCGCGAGCCGGGCCATCGACAGCATGCGGTGCAGCTCGGCCTGCCCACCGGTCTGCGACAGCCGCCGCAGGAACAGCAGCATCACGTACGGCGCGAAGGTCGCTTGATAGAACATCTCGTGCGGGCGCTCGTTGACCCGCGTGACGGCCCGGTAGGACCGCAGCACCTCGAAGCGCCGCCGCACCCGGTCGGCCGGCAGCCCCGCACAGGCCAGCACCACCTGCTCGACGCTCATGCCGGCCGGCCCCGCCCCCGCGAACGCCCGCAGGATCGCCTCGTCGGCCGCCACCGAAGCGGCGTCGTCGACCATGCCGTTGGCCTCACGCGCCAGCACCGCGAACACCTGACGGTAGATCCCCAGAACCGCCGACTCGGCAGCAAGGTCGTCAAACGTGAGAGCAGCGGGTTCCGTCATGGCCCCACGACGATAGCCGAGCCCTACGACCCGCTGATCAGGCCGCCCAGCACGACGATGGCCTGGTCGATGCCCTCGTCGTCGACGTCGAGGTGGGTGACCACGCGGGCGATGTCGGGCAGCATGGGCGCGATCAGCACGCCCTGCTTGGCGGCCAGGGCGGCCAGGGTGGGCGCGTCCAACGACGACTTGGACAGGTCGAGCGGCACCAGGTTGGTGCGGATCCTCGACGGGTCGACCACGCCGAGCGGGGCCAGGGCCTCGGCCAGCTTGCGGGCGCGGGCGTGGTCGTCGGCCAGGCGGTCGATGTGGTTCTCGAGCGCGTGACGCCCGGCCGCGGCCAGGATGCCGACCTGCCGCATGCCGCCGCCCATCCGCTTGCGCAGCACCCGGGCCTGCGCGATCCGCTCACGGCTCCCGATGATCAGCGAGCCGACCGGGGCACCCAGGCCCTTGGAGAGGCAGACCGACAGGGTGTCGAACAGGGCACCGTACGTGGCGAGGGGAACCCCGTCGGCGACGTGCGCGTGCCAGATCCGGGCGCCGTCGCAGTGCAGGCCGACACCCGACCTCTCCGCCATTTCGCGAAGACCGCGGAGAGTTTCCAGCGGCACCACCGTGCCGCCGCCGAGGTTGTGGGTCTGCTCGACGGCGATGGCCTTCGTCGGCACCGAGGGGTAGCCGACCGGCCGGATCATCGCGGCGATCTGCTCGACGTCGAGGTCGGCGCCGACCGACGGCCACGTGCGGGTCGTGATGCCCCCGATGGCCGCGGCCGCGCCCAGCTCGTACGTGACGACGTGCGCGTCGCCGCCCGCCAGCAGCTCCGAACCCGGCTGCACGTGCAGCTGGAGCGCGATCTGGTTGGCCATCGACCCGGACGGGGCGAACAGCGCCGCCTCGTGGCCGAACAGGCCCGCGACGTACGCCTCGAGGTCGTTGACCGTGGGGTCGTCACCGAAGACGTCGTCACCGACCTCAGCCGACGCCATCGCCTGGCGCATCTCCGCCGTGGGGCGGGTGACCGTGTCGGACCGGAGATCAACCACGGAGCATCTCCGCCACCAGGAACGCGAGCTCGAGGCTCTGCTGGGTGTTCAGCCGCGGGTCGCAGGCCGTCTCGTAGCGGTCGGGCAGGTCGAGGTCTTCGATGCCCTGCGCGCCGCCCAGGCACTCGGTGACGTCTTCGCCGGTCAGCTCGATGTGGATGCCGCCCGGGTGGGTGCCCAGGCCGCGGTGCACCTCGAAGTAGCCCAGCACCTCGTCGACGATCCGGTCGAAGTGGCGGGTCTTGTAACCGTTGGACGACTCGTGCGTGTTGCCGTGCATCGGGTCGCACTGCCAGACGACCTTGGCGCCGGCCGCGGTCACCTTCTCGACGATCGGCGGGAGGGCGTCGCGGACCTTGCCGTTGCCCATCCGGCTGATCAGCGTGAGCCGGCCCGGAATGTTGTTCGGGTTGAGCTTCTCGCACAGCTCGATCGCGGTCTCGGGCGAGGTGCCGGGGCCGAGCTTGACGCCGATCGGGTTGGCGATCCGGCTGATGAAGTCGATGTGCGCGTGGTCGAGCTGACGGGTGCGCTCGCCCACCCACAGGAAGTGCCCGCTGAGCCCGTACGCGCGGCCGTCGCTCACCCGGGTCAGGGCGCGGTCGTACTCGAGCGCCAGCGCCTCGTGCGAGCAATAGAGCGAGACCGTCCGCAGGGCCTCGCTGTCGGTCATGCCGCAGGCCCGGATGAAGTCGAGGGCGCGGTCGATCTCGCGCGCGATGGCGTCGTAGCGCTCCCCGGCCGGCGAGGCGCGGACGAAGTCCTTGTTCCAGTCGTGCAGCCCGTGCAGGTCGGCCAGGCCGCCGGCCAGATAGGCCCGGAGCATGTTCATCGCGGCGGCCGAGTTCGCGTAGGCCCGGATCATGCGCTGCGGGTCGGCCACCCGGGCCGCCTCGTTCGCGTCGAGCGAGTTGATCAGGTCGCCCCGGTAGGCCGGGAGGCCGAGGGAGTCGGTCGGCGCGGAGCGGGGCTTGGTGTACTGCCCGGCGACGCGCGCCACCTTGACCACGGGCATCGAGGCCCCGTACGTCAGCACGACCGCCATCTGGAGCAGGGTGCGGGCGTTGGCCAGCAGGTGGCTCTCTGTGTTGTCGGCGAACGTCTCGGCGCAGTCACCGCCCTGCAGCAGGAACGCCCGGCCCTCGCACACGTCGGCGAGCTTGACGCGCAGCTGGTCGACCTCGTAGGGCGCGACGATCGACGGCACGTTGTCGAGGACCTGGCAGACCGACGCGACCTCGGCCGGGTCGGCCCACGGCGGCACCTGCACCCGGGGCAGCGTGCGCCAGTGGTCGAGGCCGAGCGCCTCGTCCTCGGCCGAGTCGGTCGACGGGCGGGAGGTCTGCAGGGCCGAGTTGCCCACTCCCGGGTAGCTGAGCTGATGCCACTCTCGCTGCATGAGGAAGAGCGTACGGAAGCGGGGCACCAGCCTTGCGGCCGGTGCCCCGCTTCTTTTTCTGAGGAGATGCAGGCTTACAGGTTGTTCTTGATGGCCGTGATCAGCTCACCGTTGCTGGTGTCGCCGGAGAACTCCCAGAAGAAGGCTCCGCCGAGACCCTGCTGCTTCACGTAGGACATCTTCCCGGCGATGGTCGACGGGGTGTCGTAGCTCCACCAGTTGCTGCCGCACTTGGCGTACGCGGTGCCGCCGACCGTGCCCGTGGACGGGCAGCTGTTCTTGAGCACCTTGTAGTCCTCGATGCCGGCCTCGTAGGTGCCGGGCGCCGCGCCGGACGCCGAGCCACCGGGAGCGGCCTGCGAGACGCCGGTCCAGCCGCGGCCGTAGAAGCCGATGCCGAGCAGCATCTTGTTGGCCGGGACGCCCTTGCTCTTCAGCTTCTGGATCGCCGCGTCGGACCAGAAGCCCTGCTGCGGGATGCCGGCGTAGGAGTTGAGCGGCGAGTGCGGGGCGGTCGGGCCCTGCGGGGCGAACGCGCCGAAGTAGTCGTACGTCATCGGGAAGACCAGGTTCAGCTTCGAGATGCCGGACGCGTAGTCGGCCACGTCGAGCTTGCCACCGTTGGAGCCGTCGGCCGAGATCGCCGAGGTGACCAGGAAGTTGTTGCCGAACTTGTTCCGGACGGCGGTGATCACGTTGTTGTACGACGCGGGACCGCTGGCGTCACAGGACAGGCCACAGGCGTTCGGGTATTCCCAGTCGAGGTCGATGCCGTCGAAGACGTCCGACCAGCGGGGGTCCTTGATCAGGTTGTAGCAGGAGTTGGCGAACGCGGTCGGGTTGGCCGCGGCCTGCGTGAAGCCGCCGGACCAGGTCCAGCCGCCGAACGACCAGATGATCTTGATGTTCGGGTAGGCCTTCTTGAGCTTGCGCAGCTGGTTGAACGAGCCGCGCAGCGCGCCGGCGTCCCAGGTGTCGGCGACGCCGTCCACACTGTTGGCCGCGGTGTAGGCCATGTCGTAGTCGGCGTAGGAGTCACCGATCGTGCACTGGCCGCCGGTGGTGTTGCCGAACGCATAGAGCAGGTGCGTCAGCTTCGAGGCGGAACCGGAGGTGACCAGGTTCTTGACGAAGTACTGCCGCTGGTAGACGCCCCACTGGGCGAAGTAGCCGACGAGGTTCTTGCCACTGTTGCCGGGCGGGGTGGTCGGCGGCGTGGTCGGAGGCGTCGTGGGCGGGGTGGTGGGGGGAGTCGTCGGCGGGGTGGTGGGCGGCGTGGTGGGGGGAGTCGTACCGCCACAGGCGCCGTTGTCGATCCAGACGTCCCACTGTCCGCTGTGCGTGGCCGGGGACTCGTTCTGAGTCCACCACTTGGCGGTGTAGTTCTTCCCGTTCTGGGAGGCCTGGTTGTCCTTGACATAGACGGCGGTGGAGGACCACGCGGGGGCACAGGCCGCAGCGGCCGACGCCTGGGTGGCCGGGATCGCAGCGGTGGCAGCCACCACTACGATCGCCGACACCCAGGTGGCGCGGCGGAGGGATTTCTGCACTGGGGCTCCTCTTTGAACAGTTAGGAAACTTTCCAAAAAGTTCGTTGGGGAGACGGTAGTCACAGGTATTCACGCTCGTCAAGACAGTGACGAGGGTTTACGCAAAGGCTTAACTTTGTCGCACCGACGGCTACGGGGTGCACACTGACGGACACAGCGCGTAGTCTGCGTTCATGACCATCTCCGACGTCGTTGTCCGATTGGCCGCACGCCGCCGATGAGTGTCCGCGTAATAGGAGTCGATGCGTACGCGCTCGGCTGGGTCGGCGTCGAGCTGCGCGACGGCGCGTTCGGCCGGGCCGTGCTGGCCTCCACGCTGTACGAAATAGTCGCCGGCAGCTCCGGCGCCTCCGTGATCGGCGTGGACATCCCGCTGGGCATGCTCCCCGACCGGTGGCGGGCCGCCGACACCCTCGCCGCCGACCAGTTGGGCCCCCGGCGCGGCAGCGTCTTCCGGGTGCCGCCGCGCGCGGTCTGGCAGGAGGCCGACTTCACCGCGGCCAACCGCCTCTGCCGTGAGCTGACCGGCGCCGGGCTGAGCCGGCAGTCGTGGGCCCTGCGGCCCAAGCTGCTCGAGGCCAACGCGATCTGGGAGCGGCACCCCGGCCTGCTCTTCGAGGCGCACCCCGAGGTCTCGTTCCGCACCATGGCGGGCGAGCCGTTGCAGCATGCGAAGAAGACGTGGACCGGTCAGGCCCGGCGCCGCGAGCTGCTGGCCCGCAACGGCATCGTGCTGCCCGACCAGATCGGCCCGGCCGGTCAGGCCCCGCCCGACGACATCTTGGACGCGGCCGCCGTGGCCTGGTCGGCCCACCGCATGGCCACCGGCACGGCCCTGAGCCACCCCAGCCCACCCGAGGAAACCAACGGCTCCAAGATCGCCATCTGGTATTGAGCCCGCAATAGGCCCTCCCCACCGCGCCACAGGGGGCTGGCCACGAAAATACGCCGCGCGAAACGGTCAAACCGACTTATCCACAAGCCGCGGCCCGTGACGTTGCTGACAATTCAGCCCGCGGCGACCATCCCCAGGCTCAGCCCTTGGCGGTCATCTCGGTGGCGATCTCGCGGGCACGGTTGCGGGCCGCCTCCAAGGCGGTCAGGAAGGCGGCGCGCAGGCCGTGCGTCTCGAGCTCGCGCAGCGCCGAGGCGGTGGTCCCGCCGGGCGAGGTGACCGACTCGCGCAGCTTGACCGGGTGCTCCCCCGAGTCGCGCAGCATCACGGCCGAGCCGACCGCGGTCTGCACGGCCAGCTCGTGCGCCACATTGCGGGGCAGGCCGAGCAGGATGCCGGCGTCGACCATGGCCTCGACCAGCAGATAGAAATAGGCCGGGCCGGAGCCGGAGAGGGCGGTCACGGCGTCCTGCTGGCTCTCGGGCACGCGCAGGGTGCGGCCGAGCGGCTGGAAGATCTCCTCAGTGATCGCCAGGTGCTCGTCCGTCGCGTACGGGCCCGGGGAGATCGCGGTCATCGCCTGGTCGACCCGGGCCGGGGTGTTGGTCATGACCCGCACGACCGGGATGCCGCCGGGCAGCCGCTCGGAGAAGAAGCTGGTGGGCAGCCCGGCGCAGAGCGAGACGACCAGCGTGTCGGGCGGCACCTTCATGCCGAAGTCGTCGAGCAGCGCGCCCGCGTCCTGCGGCTTCACCGCGATCAGCAGCACGTCGGCCTGGGTGACCGCGGTCAGGTTGAGCACCGGGCGGATGCCGTGGCGCTCGGCCAGCTCGGCCGCGCGTTCGGGGCGCCGGGCGGTGGCCAGCACCTGCTGCGGCGTCCAGCCGGAGCGCAGCAGACCGGCCAGGACCAGCTCGCCGAGCTTGCCCGCGCCGATCACGGCAACACTGTGCTTGGTCATTCCCGCGCCCCTCGATAAATAGGTAAGGGGCGACCGACGCCGGCCGCCCCCAACCCCAAGCTCGACTCAGCTGCCGAAGAAGACCTCGGCCTCTTCGTACCGCGACAGCGGCACGGTCTTGAGCTCACCGGTGCCGTCGATCAGCGGCACGCGCACGATGTCGGTGCCCCGCAGCGCCATCATCTTACCGAAATCGCCCTCGTGGACGGCGTCGATCGCCTGGAGACCGAACCGGGTGGCGAGCACGCGGTCGAACGCCGACGGGGTGCCACCACGCTGGATGTGACCGAGGACGACCGTGCGGGCCTCCTTGCCGGTCTTCTCCTCGAGCTGCTCGGCCAGCCACTGGCCGATGCCGCCGAGGCGGACGTGGCCGAACGAGTCCTTCTCCTGGCTCTGCAGCGCCATCTGGCCCTCGAGCGGGTGGGCGCCCTCGGCGACCACGACGATCGGCGCGTATTCGACCTGGAAACGCTTGGTCACGTAGGTCGCGACCTGGTCCACGTCGAACTCCCGCTCGGGGAGCAGGATGACGTTGGCGCCACCGGCGAGGCCGGCGTGCAGCGCGATCCAGCCGGCGTGGCGGCCCATGACCTCGACGACCAGGGTGCGGTGGTGCGACTCGGCCGTGGTGTGCAGCCGGTCGATCGCCTCCATCGCGATGTTGACCGCGGTGTCGAAACCGAAGGTGAAGTCGGTGGCGTTGAGGTCGTTGTCGATCGTCTTCGGCACGCCGACCACGTTGACGCCGAGGTCGTTGAGCTTGGTGGCGACGCCGAGGGTGTCCTCGCCGCCGATCGCCACCAGCGCGTCGACGCCCTGCTCGGCCAGGTTGGCCTTGATCTTCTCGACGCCACCCTCGATCTTGAACGGGTTGGTGCGCGAGGAGCCCAGGATCGTTCCGCCGCGGGGCAGGATGCCCCGGACCTCGGCGATGCCGAGCGGCTTCGTCAGACCCTCGAGCGGGCCCTTCCAGCCGTCGCGGAAGCCGACGAACTCGTGACCGTAAGCGGCGACGCCCTTGCGGACCACCGCCCGGATCACCGCGTTGAGACCGGGGCAGTCGCCGCCGCCGGTGAGCACGCCGATACGCATGTTTTGCTCGTCCTCCCTGTATCGGGTATGCGAGAAGCTTCGAAGCCCGGAGAGCCCCAGGGAGAATGTCGTCGGCAACATTGCCGGTCCGGGGCGGGCCGCGCCCCGAACTCTAGTCGCAGCCCACTACCCGGATGCAGCCGCCCCTTAAAGCCGGACCGTTTCGTTCTCCCCAGCATCCGGGGTCTTTCCGGTTACGGCCGCCTTGGCGTAGCCCAGCAGGGTCACGACCTTCGAGCTGTGCGCCGCCTCCCAGTACTCGGCGGTGTCGGCGTGCACCTTGACCAGGGTCAGGTCCGGCGTCTCGAGCCCGTCCGGGAACCAGGCCTTCAGCAGCGGGTTCCACAGCTCCTTGGCCTTCGCGGGGTCTTCCTTCCGTACGGCTTCGCCCGCGATCGAGATCCAGTTGTGCTGCTTGGAGTCGCTGAACGACACGTTCACCTGCGGGTGTACGGCGATCTGCTCGACCAGGTCGGAGTCGGCGTACGCGAAGAACCACAGGTCGCCGTCGAACTCGATGTCCTGCACGGCCATCGGCCGGCTCACGTGCCGCCCGTCGGAGGTCATGGTGGTCAGCATGCAGATGCGGGCGTCGGCCACCATCTGCTTGACCTTGTCACGGCGTTCCTGCTCGGTGTCAGTCATGCCCACGGTCGTTCCCGCCGGGAGGGCGGTCAAACGGGCGCTCAGCCGCCCATGGCACGCCAGCGGGCCAGGTTGTGGCGCGCGTCGACCAGGGCGTCGTGCCGGCCGGACATGGTCGGCAGTGTCGGGCGGCCCTTGTCGTCCCACAGCTGGCGCAGGTCTTTGGTGAAGCGCGGGATGTCGCGCGGCAGGGCCGGCATGGCGCCCCACAGCTGGGCCAGCGCGACGTGGTCGTAGGCGGCGAACCAGGCCCACAGCTCGATCTGCTCGCCGCGGCCCGCGACCGGTTCGGTCAGGAACGCGTAGAGGTCGTCGCGGATCCGCTCGCGGGACCGCCAGGCCTGGTCGGACGGCGAGGGCAGCTTGTCGAGCACGTTGCGCCGCACCCAGGGAATGGCGCGGCTGTCGTCGAACTCCGTGCTGACCGCGTAGAACTCGCGGCCGAACTCGTCGACGACCCCGATCGAGACGAGGTCGACGGTGCGCCCGTCCTCGATGAACTCACAGTCGTAGAAATAGCGGTACGGCATCGGGTCCCATCCTTGCCTACGGTCAGCCGGGCGCCGACTCCAGGGCCTCCCGGGCCCGCCGCAGCTTCTCGGGACAGCCCCACCGGGCGGCCCGGTCGGCCTTCACGGCCCAGCGCAGGCGCAGCAGCACGGGCAGGGCCGCGTCCATCTCGCCGGCCTCCACCGGTCCGGCCGCCAGGTAGCCGTCGATCAGTTCGCCGGCCCGCGCCACTCCCCCGGCGTAGAGAACGGCGGCCGCCACGTCGTAGACCAGCGGGCCGACGCCACTGGCCCCGCAGTCGAGCACTCCGGCGCGGCCGGTGCCGGGGTCGACCACGAAGACGCCGGGCGCCGGGTCACCGTGCAGAACCCCGTACGTGAGCCGGTCTGTGATCGTCAGACGGGTGGCCGCGGCCGAGGCGTCGGCCAGGGCGCCGCGCAGCCAGGGCTCGCTGTCCAGGTGACCGGCCTCGGGGTCGAGCGGCTGCCATGACCGCAGACCCGCGTGGTGGAAGCCCTGCAGCGTCCGGTGCACGGCGCCGAGACGGTCACCCCACCACTGCTGGTCGACCGGGTCGCGGCCGTCGAGATGTCTTCCCGGCGTACGGCGCAGCACCGCGAACGCCCCGGCCTCGGTGCGCGCGGTGAGGCCGCCGGACAGGGTGCGCACCGGCTCCCCGGCCGCGATGCCGCGTCCGCGCAGCAGGTCGGCCGCGGCCAGGCCGGCCTCGACGGCGAGGCGTGCCCCGGGGTCGCTCAGCCGGACGACGTACCGGTCGGGCCCGGCCGTCACCTCCCAGCCGCGCGACAGCAGCACGTCGTCCAGGGCAGTGATCTCGCTGGGCACGAGATGCCACTCGGCCCGCAGCGTCGATCGAAGAAGCTCGGCATCCGGCACGGCGGGATTATCACGGCAGAAGAGGTGAAACCGACGGTCACCCTGTCCGTCGCTCACTCCGGGCACTCAGGTGTTTACAGACGGCGACCGGCACGACATGATCCTATGAGGCGCCGGCGGGATAGGTGCTCAGAAATGGCGCCGGTGGGTTGCTGTGTGCTAAGAGTGATCGTTCGCGTCGTGGGGCCGGCGCGGCCCCTCGCCGCCGCGGCTCCCACCGGGGGAGGGATGACGCCGTGGACCATCGCATGCCGGACAACGGCGACGCGCTGACCGGCGTGGAGATGTTCGCCGGCCTGGAGCCGGACGTCCGGCAACGGGTCATCGCCACGGCCGTCCCGCGCACGTACCGCAAAGGACAGATCATCTTCGTCGAGCACGACCCCGGCGAATCCTTGATCATCCTGAAGCGCGGTGCCGTCGCCATCTTCCGCACGGCCCCCACCGGGGAACGTGCGGTGCTCACCGTCGTCCGCCCGCCCGACGTGCTGGGCGAGGTGTCCCTCCTGGACGCTTCCGCCCGCAGCGCGTCGGCCGAGGCCATCGAGGACTGCCAGGCGCTCACGCTGTCGCGGTCCGCGTTCATCGACCTGGTGCACGCCAACCCGCGCATCCTCGACGCCGTGATGCGCTCGGTGGGTGCGCTGATCCGGCGGCTGACCGAGCAGAACACCGACCACGTGTTCCTCGACCTGCCCGGCCGGGTGGCCAAGACGCTGGTGCGGCTGGCCGGCGAGAGCCAGGCGCCGATGATCACGATCGAGCTCAACCAGAGTCAGCTGGCCGAGATGGCGGGCGGTTCCCGGCAGAGCGTGAACCAGGCGATCGGCTCGTTCGCCAGCCGCGGCTGGCTGCGCACCGAGGGCCGCCGCATCGTGGTCACCGATCTGCAGGCGCTCCGGCGTCGCGCGGGGATGAGTGTGAGCTAGATGGCGACTCGACGGTTGTCTTGAGTTTGCTGGCATACACGTCGACGTACTCGCGGCCGGACATCGCCATGAGCTCGAACATGATCTCGTCGGTGATCGCCCGCTCGACGAAACGGTCGCCCTTGGCGTGCTGGTAGCGGGAGAAGTCGAGCGGGGCGCCGAACCTCATGCGGACCCGCTTGATCTTGGGGATGAGCGTGCCGGTCGGCTGGATCTCGTCGGTGTTGAGCAGCGCGACCGGCACCACGACGGCCCCGCTCTCGAGCACCAGCCGGGCCACCCCGGTCTTGCCGCGGTAGAGCCGCCCGTCGGGCGAACGGGTGCCCTCGGGGTAGATGCCGGCCACGCCGTCCTCGCGGAGCACCCTCAGCAGCGTGTCGAGGGCCGCCCGGGCAGCCTTGCCACCCGAACGGTCCACCGGAATCGTCCCGGTTCCACTGAAGAACTGGCGCATGAGCCAGCCTTTGATCCCCTTGCCGGTGAAGTACTCCGCTTTGGCGACGAACGTCACCCTCCGGTCCACCACCAGGGGTGTGAAGATCGAGTCGGAGAACGACAGATGGTTGCAGGCCAGAATGACCGGCCCGTTGCGGGGCAGGTGGGACAGCCCGCGCACATCGGGGCGGAAGAGAAGCTTGAGCACCGGTCCGAGGACCACGTACTTGAGCAGCCAGTAGAACACGGTGTCCTTTCCGGGACGTCCGAGCGTCTAGGAAGCGTACGAAGCGGGACGGCGCGCCACAACGCACTCCCGAAACCTGTCCATGTCGTGTCACCATTCAAGGCACGGTCGGCGAGGGAGTGTGCAGGAGTGACAGCGGGTGGCGCCCGCCGCGGGCGGCGGGACAACGGGCTCGACGCGGCCGATTACGCGGTCGCGGGCGACGTGGATCCGCGCGTCGGCGAACACCTCCTCGACGTGCTCGCGGCCGGGGGCATAGCGGCATATCTGCAGCCCACGGCCGATCTCAATCCCATCTTGCGCGCCACCACCCTGCCCGCGCGGCCGATCGACCGGCTCTATGTCGACCGCACCCATCTCGAGGTCGCCCGCGAACACCTGCAGAAGGTGACCGGGGGCGAGTCGCCGGTGCCGCCGCCGCCCGACCCGACGGCCGAGCCCGCGAAGAACGTCGATGTCGAGGCCGAATGGGCCAAGATCGTCGCCGGTTTCCACACCTCGGTCGACCCGACGGCCGCGCCCTGGCCCGCCGCCGAGGGCATCGAACGGCCCAAGGAGCCGCCGCCGCGCGCGCCCGGCCTGTCCAACGCGGCCGACTTCTCCGGCGTCTCGCTCAACCGGCGCCGCACCGACCAGCCGGCCGAAGACCCGTCGCTGCTCGACGGGCTCGACACGTTCGGCAACGACCTGCCCGACGACGAGGACGACGAGGAGCGCTACGTCCCGCCGCCGCCCCCGCCGCTGCCGCGCATCTCGAAATACGCGGTCATCGGCGTGCTCGGGGTGATCCTCGGGTTCCTGCTCTTCCTGTTCCCGACGATGCTCCCGATCGACCGTGACTACGTGACGCTGCTCGGTTTCGCGGCGATCGTCGGCGGCGCGGTGATGCTCGTCTGGCGGCTGCGCTCGGGCGACGACGAGGACGACTACGACGACGGAGCCGTGGTCTGAACCGCGGCCGGAACGGGTGTGAAATTACCCATAGACCACTGTCGGTATATATCTGGGTAGCCATCCGATAACCTTCGGTGATGCGTCGGAGCTCGCTCGTCGTCGTCGCCAACCGCCTTCCGCTCGATGACAACGTCGCGCCCGACGGGGCCTGCGAGTGGCGCCGAAGTCCCGGCGGCCTGGCCGGGGCCCTGCACGCGATCCTCGAACAGACCCCGGCGACGTGGGTGGGCTGGGCCGGCGACCTCGGTCAGGCCCGCGACCTGCCCGACATCGGCACCCTGCGGCTGCGCCCGGTCTGGCTCAGCGAGGAGGAGCAGCGGGGCTATTACGAGGGCTTCGCCAACTCGACGCTCTGGCCGCTCTACCACGACGCCGTCGAACAGCCGGTCTTCGACCGGGGCTGGTGGGAGACCTACCGCGCGGTCAACCGGCGCTTCGCCGAGGCCGCGGCCGAGGTGGCCGAGCCCGGCGCGACGGTCTGGGTGCAGGACTACCACCTGCAACTCGTGCCGCAGCTGATCCGCGAGCTGCGCCCCGACGTCCGCATCGGGTTCTTCCTGCACGTGCCGTTCCCGCCGCCCGAGCTGTTCATGCAGCTCCCCCGCCGGGTCGAGCTGCTGCGCGGCATGCTCGGGGCCGATCTGGTCGGTTTCCAGCGTCCGCAGGCGGCTCACAACGTGGCCCAGCTCGCGGCCAAGCTGCTCGACGCGCACGGCGCCGACGACGCGATCACGCTCGACGGCCGGCTGGTGCGCACCGGCGCGTTCCCGGTGTCGATCGACGTCGCCGAGATGCGGTCGCTGTCGGCCCGGCCCTACGTGGTGAACCAGGCCCGCCAGCTGCGGCACGACCTCGGCGCGCACAAGCGGGTGCTGCTCAGCGTCGACCGGCTCGACTACACGAAGGGCATCGAGCACCGCCTCACCGCGTACTCGGAACTGCTCCGGGACGGCCGGGTGAAGGTGCGCGACGCCGTCATGGTGCAGGTGGCCGTGCCGAGCCGGGAACGCGTGGAGAGTTACCGCGGCCTGCGCGACCGGATCGAACGCGAGGTGGGGCGGATCAACGGCGAGTACGGGCGGGTCGGCGAGCCGGCGATCCACTACCTCAACCAGCCGTTCGACCGGGCCGATCTGGCCGCGCTCTATCAGACCGCCGACGTCATGGTGGTGACCCCGCTGCGCGACGGGATGAACCTGGTCGCCAAGGAGTTCGTCGCGGCCCGGCCCGACGACTCGGGCGCGCTGGTGCTCAGCGAGTTCGCCGGCGCGGCGGCCGAGATGGAAGACGCCTTCCTGGTCAACCCGCACGACGTCGACGGTCTGAAGGAGACACTGCTGCAGGCCCTGGCCGCTGCCCCGGAAGACCTGGCCACCCGGATGAAGGCGATGCGGGCCCACATCACCAGCAACGACATCCACGCCTGGGCCCGGGCCTATCTGAGCGCCCTTGAAGACTCGAAGGCCCTAAGGCCTGTTTCATAACTGAGATGGGCCCCTCCGCAGCCCCATCTCAGTTATGAAACAGGCCTTAGCTCTTTAGCTCCTTGCCGAGCCAGTCGAGAACGGCCTCGATCGGCTCGGCCCAGGCCACGTCGAGCATCAGGTCGTGGCCCATGCCCGGAAAGAGCAGCGGCGCACCGCCATAGCGGGTCGCCGTGCGGTCGAGCGAGGTGCGCGGCACGACCCGGTCGTCGGGGCTGCCCACCACGAGCACTGGCGGCCCCCCGACCGGGCGCGGCGCCGGGTCGTGCGTGACCAGTTCGCGGCGCGGGCGCGCGTCGATGCGTCCGAGCAGCTCCCGGGCGCGTTCCTCGGGCAGCTCGGGGCTGAACAGCTGCTTGCGGCTCAACCGCAGCCGGCCGCCGACCATCGCGGGCAGCGTGCCGAACGGGTTGGCCCGCAGCGCCGCCCCCAGCGTCGGCCACCCGTCCATCACGGGTGCGGCCAGCACCGCCGCCTTGGCCGGGTAACGACCCATCGCGTACGCCACCACGAGTGCCCCGGCCCCATGACCGATGAGCACCGTCTGGCGCGGCAGCGACGCCGCCACCTGCACCACGTCGTGCACCTGGACCCGCAGGTCGCTTCCCGGCCGCGGGGTGAGCGCGTGGGCCGCGAAGCCCCGGGCCGCCGCGGCGGGCAGCCAGTGCTCGGCGAAGGCCCACGCTCCGTGACCGAGGCCGGGCACGAAGAGCAGCGGCGGCCGGGCGGCGTCGGTCTCCTCCGTGATCGAGACGACTTCCCGCTCGGCCGGCGGAACGGGGTCGGTCCAGTCGGCGAACCGCAGCAGGTCGGACTTCACTTCGACGGCTCCATCTCGCGCAGAAGGCCCTCGACGGCCCGCAGGTAGTCGGCGTGGTCGACCTCGAACCAGTGCCGGGACGTGGGCACCACCCGCCGCCGCGACCAGCTCGCGATCGGCCGGGTCGACTCCTTCTGCTGCACGGCGGTGGCGCGCTCCGGATCGGTGACGCGCAGCCGCATCCAGCGGGCGACCGCCACGCTCTGCCAGTGCGCCAGTGGGAACAGCCCGAAGTCGGCCTGCACCAGCCCCACCACGGCCAGTGTCGGGTGCTGGCGGGCGAACGTGTGCAGGTGCAGGTCGGGGCGGCCGTTCTCGCCGATGTCGAGCAGCTCGGGGGCCAGGAACTCGAAGCGCGGGCGGTAGCCGGTCGCGGTGATCACGAGCTCGGGCTCGATGCGGCGGCCGTCGGCCAGCACGGCCGAGGCCCCGTCGAACTCCGTCACGTCGGGCACCGGCTGGATCCGCCCGTGGCCCAGGTAGTACGGGAGCTGGCTGTTGACGATCGGATGACTCTCGTACGGGCGGTGGTCGGGCGCCGGCAGGCCGTAGCGCGTCAGATCGCCGGTGGTCAGCGCGAGCGTCCGGCGATAGATCCACTGCCGCAGGCGCAACGGCAGGCCGAGCTTGAGCATGCGGTCGTTGACCTGGTCGGCCGGGTGTCCGAGCACGTACTTGGGGGCGTACCAGTAGCCGCGGCGGGTCGAATGCCAGACCGTGCTCGCCTGCTGGGCCGCCTCGACCGCGATGTCGCAACCGGTGTTGCCGCCGCCGATCACCAGCACCTTGCGCTTGCGCAGCTGGGCCGGGTCCTTGAACTTGGCCGAGTGGATGAGCTGGCCGCTGAACTCGCCGGGGATCTTCGGCTTGAGCGGCGCCCAGTTGTGCCCGTTGGCGACGACCACGCCCGCGTAGCGCTGCACCCGCGACGAGCCGCCGCCGGTGGACTGGGTGGTCACGTCCCAGCGGCCGTCGCCGACCGGCACGACCGAGACGACCTCGGTGCCGAACCAGACGTCGCTCTCCAGGTTGAAATGCCGGGAATATCGCTCCAGATAGGACAGCACACGCTGGTGGTCCGGATAGTCGGGCCAGCTGTCCGGCATCGGGAAGTCGGGGAACTCGGTCAGCGGTCGCGAGGAGATCAGGTGGGTGCCCGCATAGACCGGACTGCGGTCGTGCCGCCAGTTCCAGGCGCCGCCCACCGACGTCTCCCGCTCGTAGCAGTCGACCTCGAAGCCGTGCTCGCGCAGGTTCTTGATCGCGGCGAGACCACTGGCGCCGGCCCCGATGACGCACACGGCATCGTGCCGGTCGGCGACGTCTTTACGGTCAACGATGTCGGGAGTGTCGGGCACCCGGCGATATTGCCAGAACCCGAGCCTCACTCGGAAGGGCGGATGCAGCCTACGTTGGCGGGCATTCCGTACGGGTCAGCCGTCGTTCGACGGCAGCCTCAGATCCACGACGACGGGAAGATGATCACTGGCGCGGCGGGCCCGGTCGGAGTCGGCCACGTCGTACTTCTCGATGGTGATGTCCGGGGTCACGAAGACGCCGTCGATCCGCCGGTTGGGCAGCGTCGCCGGGAAGGTCAAGGGCGCTTCCCCGTACGAGGTGAGACCGTCGGAGACCGTGCGCCACGCACCCCCGCCCGGCCCCTCGTTGAGGTCGGCGGCCGCGATCACCGGGCCGTCGACCCGGCTCAGCTCCTGCTTCCACAGCGCCGCCTGAACGGGCCGCTCGCCCGGGTCGGTCGCCAGGTGGGAACCCGAGACGGTGAACGAGCCCCCGTGCACCGAGCCACGGGCGAAGGCGGCCCCGCGCAGATGCCGCCCCGGGGTGAGCGGGTAGCGCATGCACCACGTCTCGTGCACCCGCACCCGCAGGCTCACCAGCAGCAGGTTGCCGAGGGAGGGCAGACCACCCTCGGCCACCACCATGCCCAGGTCGTCGGCGAGGGCCGCGCACTTGTGCCGCCAGCGGAACCGGCGCGGCGCCTCCTGCACGACCAGCACGTCGGGTGCCAGGTCGCGGACCAGCCCGACCAGGGCGGCCCGGTCGTCCTTGAGGCCGTGGACGTTGTAGCTGACCACCCGCAGCGAGGGACCGGCCATCAGATCCGTCGCGCCAGATCGGCCGCGCCCACCACGCCCGCGGTGTTGCCCGTCTCGGCCGCGTGCACCTCGGCGACCGGGAAGCGGCCGCGCTGTTTGAGCTGGTCGCGGTACGTGTTGCGGGTCGGGGCCATGAGCAGTTCGCCCGCCTCGACCACGCCGCCCCCGACGACGAGGATCTGCGGGTCGAAGCTCTGGGCCAGGTCGGCCATCGCGACGCCCAGCCAGTAGCCGATCTGACCGAACGCGTCGCAGGCCACGCCGTCGCCGGCCTGGGCGGCCTCGGTGATCTGGCGGCCGCTGATCGCCAGCGGGTCACCACCGGCCAGTTCGAGCAGCTTGGCGGCCCGCTCCGGCTCCTGCCGGGCCCCGGCCCGGGCGAACCGGACCAGCGCGTTGCCGCTCGCGTACTGCTCGAGGCAGCCGAGCCGGCCGCAGCCGCAGGGGTGGCCGTCGGGCACGGACTGGATGTGGCCCAGCTCGGCCGCGATGCCGTTGGCGCCGCGCCACAGCTTGCCGTTGAGCACGATGCCGCCGCCGATGCCGGTGCCCACGGTGATCATCACCATCGAGTCGTCGGCCTCGCGGGCCACGCCGTAGCGGAACTCGGCCCAGGCCGCCACGTTGGCGTCGTTCTCGAGCACCGTGGGCAGACCGACGGCCTTGCTCACGTAGTCGCGCAGCGGCTCGTCCCGCCACGCCAGGTTGGGGGCGAACAGCACGGTCGCGCCGGGGGCGTCGATCCACGCCGCAGCGCCGATGCCGACGGCCGTGGCCTGCGGGAACTGCTGCGCGAGCTCGGCCGCCACCTCGACGATGGTGTCGCGGGTGCCGGCCGGGTCCTCGGCCGGCGTGCTCCGGCGGTTCGAAGCCAGCACCGTGCCGTGCTCGTCGACCACACCTCCGGCCACCTTCGTGCCGCCGACGTCGACTCCGATGGTCAGCGTCACGCTGCCCCGTCCCCTCAGTTGTCCCTTTGCTGAGCGTCGCCGTCCCGGGCGTCGTCGCCCGGGCCACCGCCACCCTCGTCCCCGGACGCCTCGGCGCCCGCAACATCATGATCCACGGCGTCCCCGCCCGCCACAGCGGCAACACCCGCATCGGCGGTCGCCGCGGCCCAGACATCCAACCTTCGAGCCGTACGCTCCCCGCGCCCCGCCCGCCCGGCAGTGTTCCCGGTCTCGCCCCCACCGGCACCGCCCGCCCCGCCCGAGGCACCCGCACCGCCACCGGCCGGGCCCGCGCCGCCCGCCGCGCCCGCGTCCGCACCGCCTGCCCCGGCTGCGGCTTCCTTCACGGCCGCGTCACGCCGGGCCTTCGCCAGAGCCGCCGCCTCGGCGACCCGCCGCTCGGCCTCGGCCGCCGCCCGGAGCGCCGCCGCCTTGCGTTCGGCCAGCTCAGCCGCGTGTTCCCGGGCTACCTCAGCCGCGCTGGTCGTCGTCGCCGCCGACCAGGGGTCGTCGCTGGTGGCGCTTCCGAACAGCCCGGCCCGCCCGGGGCTTCGCTCCGGCCGATCCGTTTCGCCGCCGCCCGCACCGCTCATCGTCTTCCCGGACAAATCCGATTTATCCGTCGAATCGGGAAGGTGGCTCGAGCCGGCGAGGACGCCGCCCGAGGACGCCGTGTCGCCAGCCGCCAACGCGTCACCACTGCCGGCTTCCACCGCCGCGGCGGCGCGCTCGGCCTCGGCGGCGTTGATGGCGGCCGACCAGGCGGCGTCGGCCGTGTTGCTGTCGGCCCGGGTCGCGGCCGACCACGTCTGGTCGGCGTTGCCGGGCTTGGCGGGAGCGGGCGGAGCCGGCTTCGGCTTCTCCCCCACGATCGCCGAGACCGAGCGCAACAGGCTCGCCACCGAGCCCGCCAGGTCGCTCGCGCTGCCGGCCAGCCGGGCCGCCGTCTCGGGCTTCGGGTCGCGCATGGCCGCGATCGCCTTGCACACCGGGCACACGCAGCACTCGGCATCACCCGTCGCCCAGCGGCGGTCGTTGAAGGCCTGCCCCGCGACCGCCCTCGCCAGAACCGTGGCGACGAGCCGCTCGGCTTCTTCCCGTGCCGATCCGGCCATGACAAACCTCCCGCTGCGCTCGACTCAGCTCTGCAGGCTCTCGACCCGGCGTTTGAGCTGCTTGAGCGCCGTGTCCATGATCATTTTTTCGGCTTTGCGGCGGAACATGCCCAGCATGCCGATCGAGAGCTCCACCTCGAGTGTGTACGTCACCGTGGTGGTGCCGTCGGCACCCTCGACCAGGTCGTAGGAGCCGCGCTGGGACTTCTGGGTCTTCGAGGGCTCGATCAGGTGCCACTCGACACGGGAGAGGTCGTCGGCATACGCGTATTCGAGGGTGTAGTCGTCGGCCATCACCCCGGCGTCGATGACAAAACGGACGCGGTAGGCGTAGCCGTCCTCATATTCCTCGAGGACCTCCACCTGCTTCATCGCCTCGGCCCACTCGGGATAGCGCGGGAAGTCGCTGATCACCGCGGCCACACGGTCGAGGGGCGCATGGACCTGGATCGACTGGGTCGAGGTATCCGCCATGCACGGAGGCTACCTCCCGCCTGCGACATTCCCGGCGGCCGGGCCAGGCACGACGAGCCACCGGGCGGGTGTGCGGCTACCATCCCTCAGGTGCCGGTGCTAGCCAGTGTCTCCGCGCGCGTCCTACCGCTCGCGGTGGCCGCGCGCATCGTCATGCTCGCGCTGGTCGCAGCGCTCACCCTGGTCGTCACCGGCGAGCCGGTCCAGCTGCTCTGGATCGCGCTGCTCGCCGTTTCGGCGCTGCCCGCGATGATCGCCCACGACCATCCGCTCTTCGCCCCGCTGGGCCGCTTCGCCGAGGTCATCGTCACCGGTCTCGCGGCCGGCTCGATCGCCTCGGCCGCCATCGCCAACGACACATTGGACGCCGGCTTCGGCGCGTGGGCGGTCCTGCCCTACCTGGCCGTCCCGTTGCTCACCGCGGCCCTGCGCCGCCGGCCCACCGAGGGCGCGGCGCTGCTCGGAGTGGCGGCGGTCGCCCTGGTGGTCGGCGGCACGCTGGTCGGCGACGTCATCACCAAGCCCGGGTTCCTCGCGGCCGGCGGCCAGTGGCTGGTGCTCGGCGCGATCATCACGTTCGCGGCCGACACGATGCGCCAGTTCATGCAACCGACGGAGCCGACCCCCCAGCCGTACGCGGAAGCCACTCGCCTGCTCACCCAGCTGCGCAGTGTGGCGCGGTCCCTGCCCGGGGCCACGCTGGATCCGGGTGGCATCTCCGAGCACCTCCTCGAGGAGTTGCGCCTCGTCAAGCCGTCCGACCGGGCGGCCGTGCTGTCGGCCAGCGGCGGCGGCCGGCTCGTCGTGCTGGCCCAGACCGGGGTCGAGCGCGTCGACTGGGAGGTCACCCTCGACGCCGACTCCGCGATCGCCGACGCCTGGGCCAGCCAGCAGCCGCAGGTCGCGAGCCGTTCGCAGGCCCGTTCCAGCCGCCGCGGCGACACCTCGTCGCTGGTCGTCCCGCTGGTCGCCGGCGTGCGCACGATCGGGCTCGTGATCCTCGAGAGCGATGTCGCCAACGCGTACCCCAAGGAAACCGTGGGCGAGGTGACCTGGGTGACCGACGCCGCCGCCCTGCGGCTCGAGGCCGCCCTCCTCTTCGACGACGTGCGGTCGCTGGCCACCAACGAGGAACGTCAGCGGCTCGCCCGCGAGATCCACGACGGGGTCGCGCAGGAGCTGGTCATGGTCGGCTACGGCATCGACAACGCGCAGGCCACCCTGCCGGAAGGTGCCGAGGAGACGGCCGAGGAGCTGCGGGCCCTGCGGGCCGAGGTGACCCGCGTGATCACCGAGTTGCGCCTGAGCCTGTTCGAGCTGCGCTCCGAGGTGGACCGCAACGGTGGCCTGGCCGCCGCCATCGCCGAGTACGCACGCACGCTCGGCACCTCAGCGGGCCTGCGCGTGCACTTCACGTTCGACGAGTCGACGGCTCGCCTGCCCGCCGCGACAGAGGCCGAGCTGCTGCGCATCGCCCAAGAGGCGATCACCAATGCGCGCAAGCACGCCGGAGCCTCTAATCTGTGGGTTACCTGTACTGTCGACCCGCCCTACGCCGAGATCGAAGTCTCCGACGACGGACGGGGATTCGCCGACGACCGCCCGGACGGTCGTTACGGTCTGACCATCATGGCCGAGCGGGCCGAACGGATCCGGGGCCGATTGAAGATCACGCCGCGACACCCCAGCGGGACAACCGTTGCCGTAGTGCTCGGATCCCCTGCCAGGCGCGATAGCGTGCGGGATAGCGTTTCCGCTCCAGAAGGGGAGTAACCCGAGCATGTCGACCAGTCCGGCGCCGACTACGCGCACCAAGGTCCTCCTTGTTGACGATCATGACTTGATTCGTAAGGGGCTGCGACACGCATTCGAGCGCGACCGTCAGTTCGAGGTCGTCGGCGAGGCGGCCACGGCGGCCGAGGCGGTCCGGCAGGCCGGCGCCCTGCAGCCCGATGTCGTGATCATGGACCTGCGCCTGCCCGACGGCAGCGGTCTCGAGGCGACCAAGGCCCTCCGCAAGAACAACGCCAACATGGGCATCGTGGTGCTCACCATGTACGCCGGTGACGACCAGCTGTTCGGTGCCCTGGAAGCCGGGGCCAGCGCGTTCGTGCCCAAGACGGCCCCGGCCGACGAGGTCGTGGCGGCCGCCCGGCACGCCGCGTCCGCCCCCAGCGCCTTCACCGCGGCCGACCTGGCCGAGGCCATGAAGCGCCGGCTCGCCCCCTCGGGCCCGCAGCTCTCGCCGCGCGAGGGTCAGGTGCTGCGCCTGCTGGCCGACGGCATGAGTGTGGCCGGCATCGCCAAGCAGCTGTTCGTGTCGGAGTCCACGGCCAAGACCCACATCTCGAAGCTCTACGAGAAGCTGGGTGCCGCCAACCGTGCGCAGGCCCTGATGACGGCGCTGCGGCTCGGACTGCTCGAGGCCCCCGACGCCCCGAAGTTCTAGCCCTCACCTTCCCCACGACGTCAGCGCCCGGTCCCCCCACCGGGCGTGTCGTGTTTCCGGGGTCAGACGTTCCGGGCGGTCATCCGCCTGATCGCCAGGTAGGCCTCGCACCCCAGGCACAGGCCGAACGCCGCGTTGAGAAACGCCGCCAGCAACCCGAATGCGGTGAAAACGACCCCGAGCGTCGTCACCCCGGAGAGGTACCCGACACTCGCGACAGCCATAAAGCTAAATCCGACTAACTGCGCGAAGCGTACGGGTGGAGCGGGTTCGCGTTCGACCGGCGGCCCCAGCCGAGGCAGCAGAAGAGCACGATAAATGGACGCATAAGGGCCACGCCGCGGGTCGCCCGCCGTGATCGCGAAGACGACCGCCTGCGCCAGCGCCAGCCAGCCCCATCCGGTCGCCAGCACCACGACGAGGACGACGCTCGTCACCGTGGCCGCGAACCGCTGCCCGCGGGGATCCAGTTCCATCCCGTCAGAGTCGCATTCACCAGCACTTTTGCCGCCCCCTGACCGGAGTGAGGGGCATCTCAGCCCTCGAGGTCGAGAAGGACCTTGCGCAGCAACCCGTTCAGCTGGATCAGCTCCTCGTGCGAGAGCGCCCGCAGCAACCGCTGATCGCGGGCCATGCCCTCGAAGATGTATTTGCTCCACATCGCCCGCCCGGCGGCCGTCGGCCGGATCAGCACCCGCCGGCGGTCGGTCTCGTCGTTCTCGCGGGTCACCAGCTCGGCCGCGACCAGACGGTCGAGCCGGCTGGTCATCGCGGCCCGGGTCACCTTCGACGCCTCGGCCAGCTGCGCGGGGGTCGCCTCGATCGGCCACGGCTGGATCATCAGCACGTGCAGGGTCTTGTAGTCCTCGAAGGTCAGCTCGCGGGCCTCGGCGAACGCGGCGGCGTCGGCCCGGCGGGCCTCCCGCTGGATGTAGTTCATCCGCACCAGCGCGCCCTCGACCTCGGGGGCGAACGCCGGCTCGTCCTTCCAGAACGCCGCCCACCGGGCCACATGGTGGTCGACGCTGTCCTGATCCATGATCCCCATTCTGCCACCATCTGACTTTTCGATTGCTAATAGTTAGATGGTGAACTAGTTTTCCGGTCATGCGGATCTCCGATTTCCGGCTCCTCGCCGCCGGGCAGACCCTCTCGTGGGTCGGGAACGGCTTCCAGACCGTGGCGCTTGCCGTCGCCGTCGTGCTGGCCGGCGGCGGCGCCGGCGACCTCGGCCTGGTCATGGCGTCGTCGATCGTCGCCCGGCTCGCCTGCACCCTGTTCGGCGGTGTCTGGGCCGACCGTCTCCAGCCGCAGCGGGTCATGGTCGGCTCCGACCTGGTGCGGCTGCTCACCGCGGTGGCGATGGCCGCGATGTTCGCCGGCGACGGCTACCACCTGTGGCTGCTCTGCGCCCTCGCCGCCATCTCGACCGGGGCCGCCAGCTTCTTCGACCCGGCCTTCGGCGCGCTGCGCCCGCTGCTCGTCCCGGTCGAGAAGCGTCAGTCGGCCAACGCGACCCTCAGCATGCTCCAGACCGGCAGCCAGGTGGCCGGGCCCGCGCTCGGCGGCGTGACCGTCGCGGCGTTCGGTGCGTCGGCCGGCTTCACCGTCAACGCGCTCAGCTTCCTCGCGTCGATGGTCGCCGCGCTGCTGCTGCGCGTACGGGCCGAGCGTGGCCCCCGCGCCTCGATGATCGGCGAGCTGGCCGAGGGCTGGCGCGAGATCAGCAAGCGGGACTGGCTGCTGGGTGGCCTGTTCGGAGCGACCGTCTACCACATCGCCAACGGCGTGATCCTGGTCCTGGTGCAGGTGGTGGCGATCGAACGGCTGGGCGGCCCCTCGGCGGCCGGTTTCATCGCGGCCGCCGAGGGACTGGGCGGCGTGCTGGGCGCAGCCGTGGCGTTGCGCTTCAAACCGCGCCGGCTGCTGCGGGCGGGCTGGCTGACGTTGCTGCTCATGCCGCTGTGGGCCCTGGCCTACGTCTGGCCGGCCGAACTGATCGCGGTCATCGCGGGCGCGATCATCGGCTACGCCGGCCTGATCTACTTCGACGTGGCCTGGGAGACGGCCATCCAGGACCACGTTCCGCAGCGCATGCTGGGCCGGGTCTCGTCCTGGGACTACCTCACGTCGTTCCTGGCCATGCCGGTCGGCAACGTGCTGGCCGGGCCGCTGGCCGACGCGTACGGCACCAACAAGGTCCTGACCGTGTGCGCGGCCGTCCTGTTCCTGTCGGCCGCCGTGCAGTTGCTCATCCCGGGGGCCCGCCGCCTGACCCGCGTCCAGCCGGCCACCGCCGAGCCCACCCGCCCGCCGGAACTGGCCGGGACCACCGGCACGTAAAGGTGCTTTCCCGCCGCGGCGGGGCTCAGAGCACCTCGCCCAGGGCCGCGATCAGCTGGGGCTTCGCCGGAACTCCGGTGGCGCGCCGGCTGACGCGGCCCTCGGCGTCGAGCACGAGGAGCGTCGGCGTACGCCAGATGCCGAGCGCCCGCACCGCGTCGAGGTGGCTCTCGGCGTCGACCTCGACGTGCTGCACGCCGGGCACCATGGCCGCGACCTCGGAACTGACCCGCCGCACGGCCCGGCAGGGCGCGCAGAACGCCGACGAGAACTGCAGCAGGGTGGCCTTCGCCTCGCCCACGCCCAACTCCTCCAGCAGCGCGGCGTCGAGCCGCTGACCGGCCGCACTCGGATCGGTTCCGGAATCCTCGATCACACCCGGTTCCTCCCGCTGGTCGGCCACGAACGCGGCGGGCTCCGAGACTACCGCCGGAACAGTCGCGGCCGAGTCCGCCGCCACTGCCCCTGACGCGGGTGCCGTGAGCGAGGGATCCGGCCGAGGAGCAGCCGAGCCGGGCGCCTGCGCGGAGACCGGCCGCAAATGGCCATCGACACGACGACGCCACAGACCGACGGCGAGGCCGATGACCAGCACCGCGACCACCGCGCCGATACCTACCGGATCCATGGGACAACTCTGTCACGACCGGCGGGCGGCGGCGAGAGCAGGCGACGCGGCTCACGCCGACTGGTAGGCACTGGCCTGCAGCGTGAACATCTGGGCATAGATCCCGCCCGCCGCCATCAGCTCGTCGTGCCCGCCCTGTTCGACGACCGCGCCGTGGTCGAGCACATAGATCCGGTCGGCCTCGCGCACACTGGCCATGCGATGCGTGATCAGCACGACCGTACGGCCCTCGGCCAGCTCCCGCAGCCGCTGGTAGACGTCGTGCTCGGCCCGGGCGTCGAGGTTCGCGGTCGGCTCGTCACAGATCAGCAGCGGCGCGTCCCGATAGAACGCCCGGCTCACCGCCAGCCGCTGCCACTGCCCACCGGAGAGGTCGGCGCCGTCGATGAAATGACGCGACAGCATCGTCTCGTACCGGCGCGCGAGCTCCATCACGAACTCATGCGCGTCCCCGGCCCGCGCCGCCGCCTGCACCTCGGCCTCGCCACCGGCCCGGTCGTGCCGCCCGATCGCGATGTTCTCGCGGGCCGAGAAGGGCCAGCGCGTCGGTTCCTGCATGACAACCGCGACCCTTTCCCGTACGGACTCAGGATCGAACCCGGCCACATCGGCGCCGTCCCACATCACGCGTCCCGCCTGCGGCCGGTACAGCCCGGCGAGCAGCGCCGCCAGCGTCGACTTGCCCGACCCGTTCTCGCCGACCAGCGCGATCACCTCTCCACGGCGCAGGGTGAGGTCCACATCCCGTACGGCCGGTCTCTCCGCGTCGGGATAGCTGAACGTGACTCCCCGCAGCTCGATCCCGGCGAACGACGGCGGCGCCACCCCGCCCGGCTCGGGTTCGGCCCGCGCCTGGGACAGGTCGCAGAAACCCTGGAAGTCGGCGAAGTAGAGACCCTGCTCGAAGATCTGCATCGCGGCCAGCGCGATCTGCCGGAGCTTCCCGATGCCGAGGTTGATCGCGTACGCCGCCGCGCCGCCCACGGCCAGCTCCATGCGCCCGGTCCAGAGGAGCCACAACAGCGTCCCGTACGTCAGTCCGGTCGCCACCGCACCGAGGGCGGCTCCGACGAGGGTGGTGCGGACCTGGCGGTGCGAGACCCGGATCTCCTCGTCGGCCGCGATCGTCAGCAACTTGCGCACCTCGGCCAGCAGGAACGAGCGCAGCGTGAAGGCCCGCAGTTCGGGCGCCGACTCCCGCGACGCCAGCAGGTCGGCCAGCATGTACTTGCGCCGCCAGACCGCGATGAGCCGCAGGTCCCGGCGGTGGCCGAGCCGGGCCGACCGCACCGCCGCCCAGCCGACCGGCACGGCGGCGAGCACCAGCAGAGGCAGCAGCACCGGGTGCAGCACGGTGAGCACGCCCGCCGCCGCGACCAGCCCGATCAGGTTGGTGATCAGCTGGATCGCCTGGTTGACGAGCTGCCCGGCCGCGTTGGGGCCGCGGGCGTCGGCCCGCTGCAGGGCGTCGCGCCAGGCCGGATCGTCGAACGTGGACAGATCGACCCGCGTGGTCAGGACGAGCAGCCGCATCTCGGCGGCCTGCGTCACCCGGGGCGTGAGCCGCCCGTTCGCCGCGGCGGCGGCCGAACCGAGCACACTGCGCGCCGCCCCGGCCCCGACGAGCAGGAGCAGCGAGGGCAGCGCGGCACGCACGCGTTCGGGAGTAGGTCCCTCGCGCAGCAGGCCGTCGAGCACACCGACCACGCTGATCATCCCGACCGCATCGGCGGCACCGGCCGTGATCTGCAGCAGCATCACCGCCGCGGTGGCCCGCGGGTCGGCCCGCCAGGCCAGCAGCCACGCTTCGCGAAGCAGCCGCGGCAGCCGCAGCGCCATTCTCAGAAAGCTGGTGTTGGCTGCTTCGTCGCTGCTGGCCAGCCAGTAGGGAACCGCCAGCTCGTCCCCGGTGAACTCCGGCTCCCCGTCGGCCCCGGTCCGCCCATCAGCAGGCCGCTCCTCAGAAGTCGGCCGCCCGCCAGAAGCGGGCCCCTCAGCGGCGGGCCGCTCTTCAGAAGTGGGCCGCCCGCCAGAAGCTGACCCCTCAGCGGCGGGCCGGTCGTCGGCAGATGGGGCGTCAGCAGTCTTGGTGTCATCGGCGTCGGGCATCGGCGTTTTCCGCTCGGCGTCACCACGGGACAAGCCTTTCCTACGCCACAGTGACATTGCGCGTCCATCCGATTACAGAGCTGCCACCTCACGCCGCCCACCCGCCGCCGCATGCCAGGCGCCCATCCCGCCCTCGCGGACCGGGCCGGCCCGGCTAGCTGTCGAGCAGGCGGGTCAGGCGCGACGCCTGAGCCTCCCAGCGCCACTCCTGCTCGACCCACGCCCGCCCGGCGGCACCCATCGCCTTGGCCCGCGCCTCGTCGGTGAGCAGGTCGGTGAGGCGGGACGCGATCGCGGGCACGTCGCGGCCACCCACCACATAACCCGTCTCACCCTCGCGCACGGCGTCGGGCGCGCCACCCGAGTCACCGCCGACGACCGGCAGGCCGGTGGCCGAGGCCTCCAGATAGACGATGCCCAGCCCCTCGACGTCGAGCCCGGCGGCCCGGGTGCGGCACGGCATCGCATAGACGTCACCGGCCGCATAGTGGGCCGGCAGTTCGGGCCAGGGCACCGAGCCGGTGAAGACGACGTCCTTCTCCACGTCGTGCTCGCGGGCCAGGCGTTCGAGCGTTTTCCGGTACGGGCCCCCGCTCACCAGCAACAAGGCGGCCCCCGGAACGCGGCGGCGGATGGTCGGCAGCGCCCGGATCAGCATGTCCTGCCCCTTGCGGGCCACCAGGCGCGAGACGCACACGATCACGGGACGGCCGGTCAGCCCGTGGCGGGCCCGGACCTCGCTGCCGTCGACGCCGGGGTGGAACGCGTCGACGTCGACGCCGGGCGCCAGACGCTCGAGCGAGGTCAGCCCGTGCAACGCCCGGTCGAGGCGGCTGCGCTGGTATTCCCCGAGGTAGGTCACCACATCGTTGCCACGGGCGATGCGCCGCAACGCCCCCCGCGCGCCGGGCAGGGCGGCCCAGCCGATCTCGTGGCCATGGGTGAGGGCGACCGCGCGGGTGATGCCGGCCCGGCGGCGCAGCCCCTCGGCGAGCAGCCCGAGCGGGGCCGCGGCCCCGAACCAGACCCGGTCGCAGTCGTGCTCGCGGGCGATCTCGGCCGCGCGCCGGGCGACCGCGGGTGTCGGCAACAGGATGCCGGTCTTCTCGCGGATCACCTCGAACGGCTGCTCGGCGTCGAACTTCTCGGCCCCGCGCCAGGTCGACGCATAGACCACCACCGAGCCCGGCGGCTGGCGCACGGCGAGGTTGTGCACGAACTGCTGGATGCCGCCGGGGCGGGGCGGAAAGTCGTTGGTGACCAGCAGGGTGCGCCCCATCAGCGCTCGCCCCGGGCGAAGGCGCGGGCGGCGGCCATCCGTTCCACCGTGGACGGGTGTGAGGCGAACATGGTGTGCTCCCAGGCGGGCGGATCGGGGTCGGACAGGTTGACCGTGCCGAGGCGGCGCTGCATGGCCTCGAACGTGGCCGGGTCGCCGGTGAGCACGAGGGCGTGCTCGTCGGCGCGGGCCTCGATGCGCCTCGACACGTTGGCCTGGGCCGGCCCGGCGATCAGGCCCGCCAGCGTGACCAACGCGAGAAGCAGGCCGATGGCACGCGGCTCCCCCATCGAGTCGACGCCGGCCCGGTCGAGCAGCCATTGCCAGGAGCCGAGCAGAAAGAGCGCGATCACGGCGGCGGCCGTGCCCAGGGCGCCGAGGATCGTGCCGGTGAGGACGTCGCCGTCTTTGGCGTGACCCAGCTCGTGGGCGGCGACCGAGACCACCTCGGCCGGCTCGGCCTCGGTGAGCATCGTGTCGTAGACGACGATGCGGCGGGTCGGGCCGAGGCCGGAGACATAGGCGTTGACGGCTCTCGTACGCCGGGACGCGTCGGCGACCAGCACGTCCTTCACCGGTACGCTGTCACGGGCCGCCAACTCGATCAACTCCGTACGCAACGGGCCGTCGGCCATCGGCGTGAACTTGTTGAAGACCGGCTCGACCAGCACCGGCAGCACGAACGAGAGCAGCACCACGAGCCCGGCCGCGCCCACCGCCCCGATCGCCCACCACCAGCGCGGCGCGAAGTGGGTGACCGTGTAGAACCCGGCCAGCGCCAGGCCACCGATCACGGCCCCGACCGCGAACCCCTTGAGCAGGTCGACCGTCCACGCGCCCCACGACTGGGTGGAGATGCCGTAGCGGACGACGATCGTGTGCCGCCAGGCGGCGAGCGGCAGCGTGACCACCTCGGCCACCAGCACGACCGCGAACCCGCCGAGCACGGCCTGGGCCAGCCAGTGGCCGCCGAACGGACGGCCGGCCTGGGTGACCAGCCAGGCGCCGATCGGGGTGAGCCCGATCACCAGCGAGACGATCAGGGTCAGGAGCATCGAGGCATAGGACCCGGGTCGCAGCTCGGCGTGGAACTCGCGGGCCCGGGCCACCTGGTCGCGCGGGAGCTGCCCGAGGGCGGCCAGCTGGTCGGCGCGCGGCGCGGGCGGGCGGTGCCACGGGATCGTCTGCCAGGCGACGAGGACGAGCACCACGAGCAGGACCAGCAGCGTGCCGGCCGCCCAGACCCGATTCATCGTCCGCTCCTCAACACCGGCACTGACCGTGACCGCCCATCCTAGAGAGTCGTGATCACGCCACGTGACGGCCTCGCGGATACATCGGGACCACCACCGGCGGCTCGGGCGTCTCGAGCAGCTCGACCTCGAAGCCGGCCAGCTCGAACACCTCGATCGCCTGAAGCTCGCCGGGAGTCAGGTCCTTGATGCCGTCGGGCGTGCTCAGCAGGGCGCCCACGACGCACCCGCGGCACTCACGGGCCGTCTTGTCGCAGCGACCGCAGTCGATGATCATCACTCCTCCTCCCCGGGTGGCGGCGCGACGTCAACGGGGGAAGCACCGTCGCGGACCGACCACCATCGGTGACACAAAGCTAGGGCGGGGGTATGACAAAAATTCGAAACCGCAGGTCAGGAGCGGGCCAGCCGGCGCAGCAGCGAGTCGGCCCCCATCGGATACGCACCGTGGCGGCGGACGCCGTCGGCGACCTCGCGGTCGGAGGAGATGACCACGATCGGCCGCCCGGCCGGCTCGCCCCGCACGAGCTGACGGATCAGCTCGTCGGCGGTGTCGCCCTTGCGGGAGAAGAGCACCCGGACGCCGCGCGGCGAGGGCGGCAGGCCATGCACCCGCTCGGCGCCGTCGAAGACCACCGTCACCTCGTCGCCGGTCTGGGCCGCGATGCCGCCGAGACCGGTGATCAGGCGTTTGCGCTGTTGCTCGAGCGACATGTCGGCGAAGCCGCGCTTGGTCACGTTGTAGCCGTCGACGACCAGGTGGGCCCGGGGCAGGGCGAGCAGCTGGTCGAGCCGGCCGGGGTCGTCGGTGTCCTGCGCGCGGGCCTGCGAGCGCTCGGGCGAGCCGGGACGGTCGGCCACGGCGTCGGCCACATAGTCGGCCGGCATCTTGTCGGCCGGGTTGAGCGCGAGCTCGCGACGCAGCCCGGAAGCGGCCTGGCCGATCGTCTCGATCAGGAGCCAGAGCCGGGCGTCGTCGGCCGCGCGCGCGTCCTTGGCGGCGGCCTTGCCGGTGGCGGCCAGCGCCTCGGCCTCGGCCAGGCGGGTCTTGAGCCGGCGGACCTCGGCGTCGTGGTCGGCCGCGACGCGTGACGCGCGCCCCTTCTCAGTGGCCAGCAGGTCACTGGCGCGTTTCTGGGCGGCCTGGGCCTCGCGCAGGGCCTTGCCGGCCGAGCGGGCCTCCTCGCGCACCTGGCCGAGCTCTTCACGGACCCGGGCCAGCTCGTCGCGCAGCTTGTCGGCCTCGACCTTGGCCACCGTGCGGTCGTGCTCGGCCCGGACCGCGCGCTGCTCGGCGTCGCGCACCTGGTGGGCCACGGCGGCGCTGTCGGCCTCGGCCTGCACGGCCTGGCCGGCCTGCTCGATCAGGGCGCGCCAGCCCTCGGGGCGGGCCAGATAGGCCAGGGCGGCCACCTCGACCGGGTCGGCCGCGCCCGGGGGCCGGCCGTCGACGACGGCACTGCCCAGGTCGCCCGCGTCGGCCACGATGCGGCCACTGATGCGCTGACGGAACAGCGGGTCGGCGGCGAGCTGAGCGGCGATCTCACGACCACCCAGGCGGGCCCGGCGGTTGGGGGCGAAGCGGGCGACGCGGCGCATCTGCACCGGCATCTCGTCGGCGGGCAGACCCGGGAGGGCGGCGGCGGCCAGAACGGTCACCCGCTGGCGGACGGGCTCGGGAAGCACCGGTTCCGGGGCAAACTCCTCATCCTGGACAGCCGCCTCCTCCTCGGGGCGGTCGCCGGACGGCAGGAGCTCTGACATCTCCCCATTCTCCCACCGCGGGCTGCGGAAAAGCTTGTCGAAGCAAGTGATCTTTTCAGGAGCGCCGCGAGTTTCTGTCATACCCCCTCTCTAATCTCCCCGCCGTGGCACAACCGGCATATGTCCAGGGCACTCTGGACACCCTCCTCAGCGCCGACGGGTCGGTCGACCCGGCGGCGCTCTCCCTCGCCGACACCACCTTCGTGGTGCTCGATCTCGAGACGACCGGCGGCGCGGCCGACGGCGCCGGCATCACCGAGATCGGCGCGGTCAAGGTTCGGTCCGGCGTCGAGCAGGGCGTCTTCGCGACCCTGGTCAACCCGGGTGAGCGGCTGCCGCCGTTCATCACCGTGCTGACCGGCATCACCGAGGCCATGCTGGCGCCGGCCCCGCCGATCGAGACGGTGCTGCCGAGCCTGCTCGAGTTCCTGCGGGGCGCGGTGCTGGTGGCCCACAACGCGCCTTATGACGTGGGCTTTCTCAAGGCGGCGTGTGCCCGCCACGGCTACCAGTGGCCCAACCCCCGGGTGCTCGACACGGCCGCCGTGGCCCGCCGCGCGCTCACCCGCGACGAGGTGCCCAACCGCAAGCTCGGCACGCTCGCCCAGTTCTTCCACGCCACCGTCCAGCCCACCCACCGCGCGCTCGACGACGCCCGGGCCACCGTCGACGTGCTCCACGGCCTGATCGAGCGGCTGGGCAGCTTCCGCGTCCACACCCTGGGCGACGCCATCGAGTTCGCCAAGGCGGTCACCCCGACCCAGCGCCGCCAGCGCCATCTGGCCGACGACCTGCCCCACGTGCCGGGGGTCTACGTCTTCCGCGCCGCCGACGACCGCCCTCTTTATGTGGGCACGTCCAAAGACATCAAGACCCGCGTACGCAGCTATTTCACCGCCAGCGAGAAACGCGCGCGCATCTCCGAGATGCTGGGGGCGGCCACCCGGGTCGAGGCCGTCGAGTGCGCCCATCCGCTCGAGGCCGAGGTCCGCGAGCTGCGGCTCATCGCGGCCCACTCCCCGCCCTACAACCGCCGTTCGAAATATCCGGAGCGGGTGGTCTGGCTCAAGCTCACCACCGAGGCCTATCCGCGCCTGTCGGTGGTCCGCTCGCTGGCCGACGACGACGCGGCCTATCTCGGGCCGTTCTCGTCGCGCCGCACGGCCGAGCTCGCCGCGGCCGGGGTCTACGACGCCGTCCCGCTGCGCCAGTGCGGCCACAAGCTGTCGGTGCGCACCCCCACGCCCGCGTGCGCCCTGGCCGAGCTGGGCCGGTGCCCCGCGCCGTGCGAACACAAGATCACTCCGGAGGATTACGCGACGACCGCCGCGCTGCCGTTCCGCAACGCCATCCACGGTGACCCGTCCCAGGTGGTCGACGCCCTGATGGAAAGAATCGAGGCGCTGTCCGACAAGCGCCGCTACGAAGAGGCGGCGGTCCTGCGCTCGCGGCTCATCGCGCTGCTGCGGGCCACCGTCCGCATGCAGCGATTGTCCGCTTTGACCCGTCTGACCGAGATCGTGGCGGCCCGGCGCGACACTGTCGGCGGCTGGGAGATCACCGTGGTCCGCCACGGCCGGCTGGCCGCCGCCGCCACATCGCCACCCCGCGAACACCCGCGCCCCACTCTCGACGCGGCCCGGATGACCGCCGAAACGGTCCTACCCGGACGCGGCCCGGTGCCCGCCGCCTCGGCCGAGGAGACCGAGCGGATCCTGGCCTGGCTCGAGCGGCCCGACACCCGCCTGGTGGAAACTTCCGGCGACTGGGTGTCACCGGTTCGTGGCGCGGCGCGCTTCACCTCCCTGCTCAACCGGGCAGAAGCCGCAGCTTCGGGCAAAGACTCGTCCGTTCGCTCATCCGTAACTGACCGTTCGGATGACGCTCGCTCGCTTAGGCTGTAAGGCAAGTGAAATCTCCGGCCTGGTTCGCGGGGCTTCACGACGATTTGGCCATCGGTTCCCGCGGTCCCCCGCGCGAGCGCCGGCGGCCCAGTGGTGAGGGGGTGTCCAGTGGACGTCGACGCCGGCCACGGCGCCGCCCTTGGACGTGCCCTGCCGACAACCCAGCGCGACATGTCGATCACCCAGCGACTGCGCTCCTTCCTCAGCTTCAATGGCGACGACGACGATCCCGTCACCGTCCTCACGCGCACCCACCGGGCCGTGCATCCGTCGGCCGACGCGGGCGTGCTGCGCCGCAGCTACGCGATCGCCGAAAACATGCACCGCGGCCAGATGCGCAAGTCCGGCGAGCCCTACATCACGCACCCGCTCGCGGTCGCGCAGATCTGCGCCGAGCTCGGCATGGACACCACCACCCTGGTCGCGGCCCTGCTGCACGACACGGTGGAAGACACGAGCTACACCCTCGAGGCGCTGCACGGCGACTTCGGTCCCGAGGTCACCCACCTCGTCGACGGTGTGACCAAGTTCGACAAGGCGTTCTACGGCAAGGCGGCCGAGGCCGAGACCATCCGCAAGATGATCGTCGCCGCCGGCAAGGACGTCCGCGTCCTCGTGATCAAGCTGGCCGACCGGCTGCACAACATGCGCACCCTCGACGCCCGCTCCCCCGCCTCCCGCGCCCGCATCGCCACGGCCACGCTCGACGTGCTCGTCCCGCTCTGCGACCGACTCGGCATCCAGGCCCTCAAGCGCGACCTCGACGACGTGGTGCTCTACCACCTCGAACCCGAGTCGTTCGCACGCATCGACGAGCACGTGCGAAACCGCCCCGGCTGGGACGACTACCTCGACGACGTCAGCACCAAGGCGCGCTCGGCCCTGCGCCGCCAGCGTGTGACGGCCGAGGTCACCCCCCGCCCCCGGCACTATTACTCGATCTGGAAAGACACGGTCGCCGGCGGCCACACCGTCCCGTTCGACCTGCCCCGCATCGCGGTCGTGGTCGACGGTCCCGAAACCGACTGTTACGCCGCCCTGGGCGCTGTCCACGGCCAGTGGCGCCCGGTGGCCGGCCGTTTCAAAGACTTCATCGCCTCCCCCAAGAACAACCTCTACCGCTCGCTGCACACCACCGTCACCGGCCCCGACGGGCGCCTGGTCGAGGTGCTGATCCGCACCCGGGCGATGCACCGCTATTCGGAATACGGCGTGGCCACGACCTACCGCTATCCGAAATACGCGGAGACCGCCGAGGCGTCCGGCGCCGACCAGCTGACCTGGCTCAAGCGGGTGCTCGACTGGCAGCAGGACACCACCGACGCCGCCCAGTTCCTGGCCTCGCTGCGCTGCGACCTGGCCGAGGCCCAGATCACGGTCTTCGCCCACGGGCACGCGTTCGAGCTGCCGAGCGGCTCCACCCCGGTCGACCTGGCCTACGAACTGGGCCCGCAGACCGGCGACCAGTGCCTGGCCTCGACCATCAACGGCCGGCTGGCCCCGCTGAGCTCGCAGTTGCGCGACGGTGACGTCGTCGAGATCTTCTCCGAGAACGAACACCACGTGGAGGTGGAGCCGAACGCTCCTCGCGGTCCGCGTCGCGAGTGGCTCGGCTTCGTGAAATCGAGCACCGCCCAGATGCAGATCAACCGGTACTTCGACGAGAAGAACGAACCGGGCATCAGCATCGCCGACAAGGTCCGCCTGGGCCGCGCCACCATCGGGCTGACCCTGCGCAAGCACGACCGGGGCCTGGCCAGCGAGGTGCCGCTGCGCCGGCTGGCCGAGGAGTTGGGCTATCCCGACCTCGAGACGATGCTGGTCGCGGTCTGTGAGCGCACCCTCGAACCCGACACGGTCGTCGAGCAGCTGATCGCGCTCGTCGACCACCCTGACTAGCCCGCGGCGAGGCCCCGCTAGCCTTGCCGTTGTGAATATCCCTCGGCGCGTGCGGGCGTACGCCTACCAGACGTTCTATCGCATGCCGAGTTCCGTGCGCCGCGCCGTCGCGAGCCTGGTCGCTCCGAAATACCTGGTCGGCGCGGTTGCGGTGATCCACGACTCCGAGTCCGAGGGCCCCGACCGGCTGCTGTTGCTGCGCCAGCCCACCACGCACGGCTGGAGCCTGCCGGCGGGTCTGCTGAAGCGTCACGAGCCGCCCGCGGTGGGTGCGGCCCGTGAGCTCTTCGAAGAGACCGGCGTACGGGTCGACCCCGACGAGCTGACTCCCGGCAACCCGAACGCGATCGTCCACCCCGTCGGCGTGGTCGACACCGTCTTCTTCGGCCGGGTGCCCGCCTCCACCACCGAACTGCGCGTCGACGGCGGCGAGATCCTCGAGGCGGGCTGGTTCCCGGTCGACGACCTGCCCCGCCTCACCCGCAACACCGCCCAGCTGCTGAACCGCTACGACATCGGCCGCCGGAAGTGACCCGGGTCTGCGGCGTCGTCCTGGCCGCCGGCGAGGGGCAGCGGCTGCGGCCGTTGACCGCGACCCTGCCCAAGGCGCTCTGCCCGGTCGGCAACGTGGCCCTGCTCGACCGCGCCCTGGCCCGGCTGGCCGCGCTCGGCCTGTCCGGCCCGGCCGAGGTGGCCGTCAACGCGGCCTATCTGGGCGAGCAGGTGGTGCGGCACGTCGGCGACCGCGCCCACCTGTCGGTCGAGCCCGACGGCCCGGTCGGCACCTCGGGCGGCGTGGGCCGGCTCAAGGGCTGGATCGACGGTCGCGGCGCCCTGGTCGGCAACGCCGACGCCTATCTGGCCGACCCCGCCCGCGACCCCGGCAAAGACATCGCCGCCCTGCTCGACGGCTGGTCGGGCGACACGGTCCGCATGCTAACCAAACCCAACCTCCCCGGCGCGACGGGCGGCTTCAGCGGCCGCCGCTTCACCGGCTTCTCGCTGCTGCCCTGGCGCTACGTCCGCGACCTCGGCACCGATCACGGCAACCTCGTCCGTACGGTGTGGCGGCCGGCCGAAGCCGAGGGTGCCCTGGAGCTCGTCAACTACGAGGGCGTCTACATCGACACCGGCACGCCCGCCGACTACCTCAAGGCCAATCTGCACGCCGCGAACGGCGCCGCCCTGGTCGACCCCACCGCCACGGTCACCGGAGCCGTCACCGAGTCCGTGATCGGCCCGCACGCCCACATCGCGGGCGCGGTCACCCGCTGCGTCGTCTGGCCCGGCGCCGAGGTGACCGCCGACGAGTCGCTGGTGGACGCCATCCGCGCCGGCGGCGACATCACCATCCACGTCTGACACGATCCGCCGCCGAGCAGCCGACCGAGGCGACATCACCGCCCACGTCTGACACATCCGCGGCGGGATCTGACACGATCCGTCCGTGGTGGCGGCCGGCGCGGTGACGCGGGAGTGGCGGGGTGACTTCCGGCGGCGGTGGGCGGCGTACGCGGTCAGCGAGTTCGGCAGTGCCGTCGGCTACTCGGCTCTCCCGCTCGTCGCCGTGCTGGTGCTGGGCGCCTCGGATTTCCGGGTCTCGCTGCTGACCGTCCTGGCCGGAGTGGTCAGCGCCGTGGCCGCCCTGCCGCTGGGCCCCTGGATCGAACACCATCGCAAACTCCCGGTGATGGTGACCGCGGACCTCGTACGGTTCCTCGCCGTGCTCTCCGTGCCCACGGCGGCGTGGCTGGGCATCCTCACCTACTGGCACCTCGCCGCGGTGGCGATGGCGCAGATGGCGGCCCGGCTCGCCTTCGACGCGGCCGGCATCGCCCAACTGCGCACGCTGGTGCCCCGCGAACACCGGGCCGACGCCAACGGCCGCTTCGAGACGACCCTGTGGACCACCAACGCGGTCGGCCCGGCCGCCGGCGGCCTGCTGATCTCAGCGCTGGGCGCCACCGTCACGATGGTTGTGGACGCACTGAGCTTTCTGCTCTCGGCGCTGCTGCTGCATGGCCTGCGGCACCCCGAGCCGCCCCCGCCACCGCGCGCGCCGGACCATCACTGGCGCCGGGACATCACCGCGGGCTGGCGCCACATCCTCGGCCACCCGGGGCTGGCCGCGCTCTTCTGGAACTCGCTCATCTTCGGCGGCTGCATCATGGCGCTGTCGCCCCTGCTCGCCGTGCTGGTGGTCCGCGACCTCGGCTTCCCACCCTGGCAGTACGGCCTGATCATCGGCACCGCGGGCGTGGCCGGGGTCGCCGGCTCGCTGCTGGCCGGGCCGCTCCGCCGCCGGCTGGGCGAGCATCGCCTGATGCTGGCCTCGGGCGTCGGCCGCAACCTGTGGCTGGTCCTGATCCCGCTCGCCCCCGCGAACGCCACCGGGCTGGTCCTGATCGCGGCCGCGGAGTTCCTGCTGGTGCTGTTCGCGGGCATGTTCAGCCCCACGTTCGCGACCTACCGCATGAACGCCACGGACGACGGCCACATGTCCCGCGTGGTCATGGCCTGGTCGGTCACCAACAAGGTCGTGCAGCCGGTCTTCATCGCGGCCGCCGGGGCCGTCGCGGCGGCTACCAACGCCCGGACGGCGCTGACGATCGTCGCGGTGGTGCTGCTCGGCGGGGTCGCCTTCCTGCCGTGGCGGGTGCCGGAGAGCTGAGAGCCGGACCGCCGTACGGGGAAAGAAGTTGACCTTGACCCTCAGTCGGCGTCGGGCAGGCCGATCGCGAAGGCGTCTTCCAGGTCGTGCTTGGAATAGGCGCGGAAGGCGATGTGGGACTCGGTGTTGAGCACGCCCGCGGTCTTGGAGATGCGGCCGGCGATGACCTCGGCGATGTCTTCGAACTTGGCGACCCGCACGATCGCGATCAGGTCGACGTTGCCGGCCACCGAGTAGACCTCGCTGACGCCGTCGAGCGCGGCCAGCGCCTCGGCGACCTCGGGGATGGAGTCGGTAGCGCAGTCGATGTGCACGATCGCGGTGTTCACCAGCGAACTCCTCGGGTGGCCGGGCGGGTCGTCGCGACCATGCTATCCGCAGCTCGTTACCCGTACCGGATCGGCCGATTGATCGAAGTGGCCGGCACCCCTAATCTGCTGATCTTTGACCGTTACGGGGGAAGGAACCGCATGACCGGCCGACGCCGCATGCTCACATCAATCACCGTCGCCACCGCCGTCACGGCTCTGGGCACGACCGGGGTCGTCCTGGCCGCGAACGCCCAAGGCTCCGAGTTGTCGGCGAGCGCAGCACCCGCCGCCTCGTACGACTTCTCGACGTACTACCCCTTCATCGGGGCTCCGGTGACCATGACCCAGACCTCGATCACCGTCGGCGACACCCCCGCCTCCGAGGTCGTGCAGACCATCAAATGGGGCGACGGCACGGTCCAGCGGGCGTACGGCACCACGAAGAAGTTCAGCCACGTCTACCGCACCGCCGGGTCGTACTCCATCCAGGTGACCTTGGAGGACGGCGTCTCCGCGCCGAACGTGCGGATGGTCGGCCGGCTCAGCGTGAAGAAGGATGCGACCAAGCCCGTGGTCAGCCTGAACAAGCCGGCCAGCCCGACCAAGGCCACCTCTTGGGCCCTGCTCAAGGGCAAGGCCTCGGACACCGGCTCGGGTCTGAAGACGGTGGCGGTGACCGCCATCGAGAAGCGCGGCTCGGCCTGGTACTACTACAACGGCTCGGCCTGGGTGAAGGCGAGCTCGCAGACCACGGCCGGCCAGAAGGCCAAGGTCCTCACGGTCACCCCGCTGAAGGGTCTCTTCAGCTTCAAGTTCAAGGGCGTGACCAAGGGGTCGATCCGGATCGCCTACTCGGCCTTCGACCGGGCCGGCAACCGCTCGGCCCCGAAATACCTGACCCAGACGATCACCAAGTAGAACCCGGACACGCGAAAGGGGGCCCGCCGGAGCGGGCCCCCTTTGTTGCGCTGTCGCTTTACTTGCGGCCGGACGTGATCTCTTCGCGGGTGTCGCCGCTGACCGGCGGCATGCCCGGCGAGACCGGGGCCTCGGCCGGCTTCTCGACCGGGAAGAAGAAGCCCTTCACGGCCGGGGCCAGGGCTCCGACGCGGTTCATCTTCTTCGGGACGACCCAGCCGCCGTACTCCAGCGGGATCGGGTGACCGTGGTCGTCGACCGGGCCGAGCGGCTGGTGCACCTCGACGAACTGGCCGTTCGGCAGGCGCTTGATGATGCCGGTCTCGACGCCGTGGGCCAGCACCTCGCGGTCGTGCTGCTGGAGACCCAGGCAGATACGGACCGAGATGAAGTAGGCCAGCGGCGGCAGGACCAGCATGCCGATGCGGCCGGCCCAGGTCATCGCGTTGAGGCTGATGTGGAACTTGTCGGCGATGACGTCGTTGCCGCCGGACAGCGTCGCGATGATGAAGAACGTGAACGCCATCGCGCCGATGCCGACCCGCTCCGGGTTGTCACGCGGACGCTCCAGCAGGTTGTGGATCCGCTTGTCGCCGCTCTTGCGGGCCTCGATCCACGGCCAGAAGATCGGGCCGGTGGTGAGGGCGCCCAGACCGACCACGGCCGGCCAGAACAGCGGCGGGATGCTGTAGTCGCCGATGTAGATCTGCCAGTTCGGCATGAGCCGGACCAGGCCGTCCATGAACATGACGTACCAGTCGGGCTGCGACGCCGACGACACCTCGGACGCACGGTACGGGCCGAACAGCCAGATCGGGTTGATCTGGAACAGACCGGCCATCAGCGCGACCGTGCCGAAGACGGCCATGAAGAAGCCGCCCTGCTTGAGCGCGTAACGCGGGAACATGCGCTCGCCGACCACGTTGGTGTTGGTCCGCATCGGGCCGGGCCACTGGGTGTGCTTCTGCTTGAAGACCAGGCCCAGGTGGACGCTGATCAGCGCGAGCAGGCCGCCCGGGATGAGCAGCACGTGCGCGATGTAGAACCGGCCGATGATCAGGTGGCCCGGGAACTCGCCGCCGAAGATCGAGGCGGAGAGCCAGGTGCCGACGACCGGGATCGACAGCATGATCGCCGAAGCGATGCGGAGACCGGTGCCGGAGAGGCCGTCGTCCGGGAGCGAGTAGCCGGTGAAACCGGCCAGGAAGCCCAGGAGGAACAGGATCATGCCGATGGCCCAGTTGGCCTCACGCGGCTTGCGGTAAGCGCCGGTGAAGAAGATGCGGGCCATGTGGATGACGATCGACGCCATGAACAGCAGGGCTGCCCAGTGGTGCATTTGACGCATGAACAGACCACCGCGCACCTCGAACGAGATGTGCAGGGACGACTCGTACGCCGCCGACATCTCCGTGCCGCGCAGGGCCGGGTAGGCGCCCTCGTAGGCGACCTCCTTCATCGACGGGTCGAAGAAGAGGGTCAGGAAGACACCGGTGAGCAGCAGGATGATGAACGAGAAGAGCGCGATCTCACCGAGCAGGAACGACCAGTGGTCAGGGAAGACCTTGTTGAGCAGGGCCCGCAGCGGGGTGGCCGCCTGGAACCGCTCGTCGACGCCCTTGGCCGCATTGACCGGCGCCTGCTGGAGGTCTACTTTTCGGCGCTTCACGGCCGCTCCCAGAAGTCAGGTCCGACGGTGTCCTTGAAGTCGGACGTTGCCACGAAGTAGCCCTCCTCGTCCACCCCCAGCGGCAGCATCGGCAGCCGCCGGGTGGCGGGACCGAAGATCGGCTGCGCGTTCCGGGTGATGAGGAACTGGGACTGGTGGCAGGGGCACAGCAGGCGGTTGGTCTGCTGCTCGTACAGGCTCGCCGGGCAACCGGCGTGCGTGCAGATCTTCGAGTACGCCACGTAGTCGCCCCACATCGACCCCTGGTTGCGACGGTCGGCCTCGGCCGCCTCGCGGGTCTTCTGCGCGTCGTCGGCGCGCAGGTGGATCAGCAGGGTCGGCGAGTCGGCGTACTCGTTGGTCGCGCCGTGCGGGATGCCCGGGAAGACCGTCATCTGACCACCGGTGCTGACGTCTTCGGGCCGGATGGGCGAGCCGTCCTCGCGGGTCAGCCGCACCAGGTTGCCGCCGTTCTTCCCCGGGTTGAACCCGGTGGTGTACATGATCGGCAGTTCGTCCTTGTGCGGGTTCTCGATCAGGCCACCGATCAGCGGCGCCGCCGCGACCAGGCCGATCGGCGCCAGGCCGAAACCGATCGCGCCCTTGAGCAGCGGGCGGCGCTGGACGCCGTTGCCGAGCTCGTCGGCGACGAACATCATCGTCTGACCGGTGATCTTCTGCTCGTCGGTCGGCGACCCGCCGTCGTGGCGGGCCTGGATCGACACCTCGTGCGGCAGCAGCTTCTTGGCCCAGGCCAGGATCGCCAGGCCGAGCGCGAACAGCGAGACGCCCAGCGAGATGCCCAGCAGCGGGGTGTAGAAGTCGCTCAGCGTCTCACCGAGCTCGAACCGCCACGGCCACCAGATGTAGAAGCCGAGGAAGGCCAGGGCGCCCAGGCCGGCGATGATGAACAGCAGGGCGATGTTGCGGACGACCCGCTTCTCGGCCTTGGAGTTCGTGCCCTGGAACTGCGACTCGTACGTGATGATTTCGATCTCGTCGCGGCGCAGGCCCTCTTTGACGATGTCGAAACGGCTGAGCCGCGGGTCGCTGACGTCGACCGCTTTCTGCGTGGCCGTCGCGTCGTCGTGCAGCGTGGTCATGACTTCCCCGCAATCCACAGAGCCGTGAACACCAGGAGCACGATGCCGACGAGGAAGATCGCGATGCCCTCGGTCGACGGGCCGTACCCACCCAGGTTGAAGATACCGCCCGGATCACGGTCGTCCTGCAGCTGCACCTTGATGTAGGTGATGATCTCGCGCTTCTCGTCCGGCGTGAGCTGGTTGTCACCGAAGACCGGCATGTTCTGCGGGCCGGTGAGCATCGCCGCGTAGATCTGCTCAGGGGTGGCGTCGTGCAGGGCCGGGGCGAACTTGCCCGAGCTGAGCGCGCCGCCGGCGCCGGTGAAGCTGTGGCAGGACGTGCAGTTGACGCGGAACAGCTCGCCACCGCGGGCAAGCGCCTCGGGGTTCTCCTCGAGGTTCTCGACCAGCTCACCGGAGGGCAGCTGGGGGCCTCCACCCAGCTCCTGGATGTACTGACCGAGCTGCTTGGTCTGGTTCTTGTCGAACTGCGGCTTCTTCTGCTCGGCCTGGGCCTCCTGGCGGACCATCGGCATGCGGCCGGTGCCCACCTGGAACTCCACCGATGCCGAGCCGACGCCGATCAGGCTCGGACCGCGGTCGTCGACACCCTGGCCGTCGCGCCCGTGGCAGGTGATGCAGCTGTTGTCGTACAGCTGCTTGCCCTCTTGCGCGGTGGCCGACAGCTGCCGGGGTTCGTCAGCGAACGCACCCGGAGCGAACGCGGTGTATACGCCGCCGGCGAGCGCGAGCGCGGCGACCATGCGCACCGCCGCTCCGAGACGCCGGCGCGTCTTGCTCGGCGCGCCACGCCGCCGGGAGAACACCCGGAGGCGCCGGCCGGCGGGGGTGTCTGAAGTCATGGGTTGTATCCCTCTGAGTTTTGACCTGAGGCTCATGGACGGCGTGCGGCTCTACTGCAGCCAATAGATCATGGCGAACAGCGCGATCCACACGATGTCCACGAAGTGCCAGTAGTACGACACGACGATCGCCGAGGTGGCCTGCGCCGGAGTGAATCGGCCCATCGTCGTGCGGATCATGTAGACGATGAAGGCGATCAGACCGCCGGTGACGTGCAGGCCGTGGAAGCCGGTGGTCAGGTAGAACATCGAGCCGTAGCCGTCGCCGTTGAGCTTGATGCCCTCGTGGACGAGGTTCCGGTATTCGTTCGCCTGGCCGAGCACGAAGATCAGGCCCATCACGAAGGTGATGGTGAACCAGCGCCGGAGCGCGAACACATCACCCTTCTCCGCCGCGAAGACGCCGAGCTGGCAGGTGACCGAGGAGAGAACCAGGATCACCGTGAACGTCGTCGCGTACGGCAGCTCCAGATGGGGAGTGTGTTCCTCCCACATGCTGTAGTCCGCCGCGCGGATCGAGAAGTACATCGCGAACAACGCCGCGAAGAACATGAGCTCGCTGGAGAGCCACACGATCGTTCCGACGCTCACCATGTTCGGTCGCGTCAGCGAGTGGATCCTGCTCTTGTCGATGGCTGAGGCCGCTGTCACGGGCTCATTATTGCCCCGCGATCAGTCCAACGTGCCGTGGGGGTCGAATTCCGGCAGCAGTTGCAGCCCGGAAGAACGGGTACCGACCGGATAGGCCTAGCCTCGAGTGGTGCACCTAGCCGAAACGCCCACACTCGCCGCCGCCGGCGGGGATACTGTCCTTCCGCCGTTCACGCCGGGCGTCATCTTCACGGAGATCCACCTGGGCAGCCTGATCGCGCTGTTCCTGCTGGTGGCCGCGGCGCTGTACGGCTACGGCGTGCACCGCCTGCGGCAGCGGGGCGACAAGTGGCCGGTGGGCCGCACGGTGGCGTTCGTCGTCGGTGGACTCGGCTCGATCGCGGCGGTGGCCGTGACCGGCATCGAGGCGTACGACACCACGCTGCTCTCGGTGCACATGGTCCAGCACATGGTGCTGTCGATGGTCGGCCCGATCTTCCTCGCGCTCGGTGCGCCGGTGACTCTGGCCCTGCGTACGCTGCCGGTCGCCTCCCGCAAGAAACTGCTGGCCGTCCTGCACAGCCGGGTTGCCCGCGTGCTGACGTTCCCGCTGGTCGCGTTTGGCATCTTCGTGGCCAACCCGTTCGTCCTGTACTTCACCGACCTCTACCGCCAGACGCTGCTGCACTCCTGGCTGCACGAGTTCATCCACGTGCACTTCATCGTGACCGGCTGCCTGTTCTTCTGGCCGCTGCTGGGCCTCGACCCGCTGCCCAACCGCTGGCCCTACCCGGGCCGCGCGCTGCTGATGGTGCTGTCGGTGCCGTTCCACACGGTGCTCGGCCTGACCATCATGCAGAGCAAGACGCTGCTGGCCGGCGACTACTACCCGAGCCTGGGCCTGAGCTGGACCGATCCGGTCTCCGACCAGGTCACGGCGGGCGGCATCCTGTGGGCCGGCGGCGAGATCGTCAGCGTCACGATGCTGGGCATCCTGGTCATGCAGTGGATCCGCCAGTCCGAACGGGAGGCCCGTCGCATCGACCGGGCCCTCGACCGCCAGGAGGCCGAGGAAGCAGCGGAGGCCGCCAAAGCCACCGAGCAGGCCGGGCCGGATGCAGCCAAGATCACAAACGGGGCCCCCGCCGACACGGGCGGACCGGGGTCGGTCACCTCGTAACCGGGTCCGTTACGATCGGCGGGCACCTACGACGTGAACCGGGGCACATTATGAGCGACGAACCGACTCAATACACGGTCCTCCTCTACAGCGACGACGCCGCTGTGCGCGACCGCATCCGGTTGGCGATCGGGGTGCGGCCCGCGGCCGACCTCAAGGTCGAGTTCGCCGACGCCTCCACCTGGGAGGACTGCCGCGACCTGCTCGACAAGTACGAGATCGACCTGATGGTCCTCGACGGCGAGGCGACCCCCGCCGGCGGCATGGGCATCGCCCGGCAGACCAAGGACGAATACGCCACTCCCCCGCCGGTCTGCGTGGTCATCGCCCGCGCCGCCGACCGCTGGCTCGCCGCCTACGCGCAGGTCGACCAGACCCTGGTCGCGCCGCTCGACCCGGTCACCACCGGCCAGACGGTCGCCGCCATGCTCCGCGCCCGCCGCAACGGCGCCGTGCCGCTGGGCACGCTCGGCAAGCTCGGCTGACGACAACTCTTCGCTGACTCCCCCCGGAGGGCCCCGCCATGGGCGCACGTACCTGGCCGAATCTGACGAGCGCCCTGCTGCGGGGCGAAGAACTCGGGACCCCCGACACGGCCTGGGCCATGGGCGAGATCATGGCCGGCAACGCCACCCCGGCCCAGATCGCCGGGTTCGCGATCGCGCTGCGGGCCAAGGGTGAGACGCCGGGCGAGCTGGCCGGCCTGGTCGACGCCATGCTGGCCAACGCCACCCTGGTCGAGCTGCCCGACGAGGTCCGCACCGACGCGGTCGACGTGGTCGGCACCGGCGGCGACCGGGCCAACACGGTCAACATCTCGACGATGGCGGCGATCATCACAGCCGCCTCGGGTGTGACGGTGGTCAAGCACGGCAACCGGTCCGCCTCGTCCACCACCGGCACGGCCGACCTGCTGGAACACTTCGGCATCCCGCTCGACCTGGGCCCCGAGGGCGTGGCCAGCACGGTGACCGGCGCCGGCATGGGTTTCTGCTTCGCCGCCCGCTACCACCCCGGCATGCGGCACGCCTCGGTGACGCGTCGCGAGCTGGGCGTTCCGACGTTCTTCAACGTGCTCGGCCCGCTGACCAACCCGGCCCGGCCCACGGCGGCCGCGGTCGGCTGCTTCGACGCCCGCATGGCCCCGGTCATGGCGGCCGTGTTCGCCCAGCGTGGCGACTCGGCGCTGGTGATGCGGGGCGAGGACGGCCTCGACGAGTTCACCACGTCGGCCCCCACGCGCCTGTGGCAGGCGCACGACGGCCGGGTCACCGAGCACCTGATCGACGCCGTCGAGCTGGGCCTGCCCCGCAGCCGGCCCGGCGACCTGCGCGGCGGCGACACCGCGTTCAACGCCGACGTGGCCCACCGCACCTTCGCCGGCGAGCCCGGCCCGGTGCGTGATGCCGTCGTGCTCAACGCGGCGGCGGCCCTGGCCGCGCACGGAGGCTTCCCCGGCGACCTGAGAGACACGCTGCGGGCCGGAATCGCCCGGGCCCAGGAAACGATCGACTCCGGCGCCGCGACCGCTCAGCTGGCCCGCTGGGTCGACGCAGCCCAAAAAGCGAAGGCCGCCGAGTAGCCCTCTGTCGAGCAGTCCCGCCGCGGCCTCGTAGCGCCAAGCGAGGCCGAGCACAGACGCAACGCCGAGCCCGGGACCGCCGAGCACAGACGCAACGCCGTGCCCGGGGCCGCGAAGCATGGCCTACCGGCCCGATGCGGAGCGAGGCCTCGGCGCCACGAGCAATTTCACAGCGGACACGCCGCCGCCAATGCTCCCAAATGCCGCTTTTACGTGGCAACGTCGGAATCAGTTTCGGGTAATCCACCTTCCGGCGAAGAGAGGAGCCACCCGTGTCGGATCGCGAGCCCCGCTGCGTCATCTGCGACGGCGACATGCTGTTCGAGGTGCCGGCCACCACCGACGACCAGGTCGAGGAGCTGGTATGCGCCCGCTGCGGCGCCGCCGAGGTCGTCACCCCCATCGTCGCCCACCTCTGGCCCAGCCCATCCCGCCCACTCCCACACCAGCGCCGCGCCGCCTGAACCCCCAAGCGCAGCCAAGCCCCAGGTCGGCGAGAGCACGCTCCCACAGAACTGCCGGGCGACCCATCGTCAATGAGTAAGCTCAGCGGTTTTGCGCGCTGCTGCTTTTGCCGCGCGCCCTCCAGCAGCGCGACCAAGCCCCTCGTCGGCGAGAGCACGCTCCCACAAAACGGCCCGACTGGTCAGTCAGCGAGTAGGCCCCCGGTCTTGCGCGCCGCTGCTTTCGCCGCGCGCCCTACAGCAGCGCGACCAGCCCCTCGTCGGCGAGAGCACGCTCCCACAGAACTGCCGGGCCGAGCGTCGTCAATGAGATGAGCCCGGTTTTCCGACGCCGTCGCTCTTTGCGGCGTTGGAAAACCGGGCTCATCTCATTGACCTAAAAGACGCTCGGCCCACGCGGAGCGAAGCGGAGCCAGCAAGCTCAGCCGACTAGTCCCACGGCAGAGCAACCTCGCCCTTGCTCCGCCCACGGCAGAGCAACCTCACCCCTTACTCCGCCCACAGCAGAGCACCCCCTACTCCCCCCCCACGGCAGAGCACCCCCACCCAACAACGCACCGCCGCACAACAAAAGCCCGCGCCCCCAACGGGGACGCGGGCTGAGAAGCACAAACTCAGTGCTCAGCCGGATGCCGAGTACCCGTGTAGTACTCGAAGATCATGGCGCACGACGAGAAGATCACCAGGATCAACCCCATCGCCAGCAGCCACCACATCCAGAACACCAGGCCGAGGCCGGCCACCGAGGCCGACAACGCGATCCCGAACGGCCAGTAACTGCCCGGGCTGAAGAAGCCGATCTCCCCCGCGCCCTCGGCGATCTCGCCGTCCTCGCGGTCTTCCGGCCGCAGGTCGATGCGCCGGGCCACGAACCAGAAGAAGCCGCCGCACATCGAGCAGAGCAGGCCGGACAGGATCAGCGCGACCGTGCCGATCCACTCCAGATGACCGGTGGCGCCGTGGGTGTAGAAGCCGTAGACCACCGACGCGCCGAAGAGGAAGACGGCGACGCCCGCGAAGATCTTGTATTCGGTACGCACGTTTCTGTCCCTACTTCCCGGCCGTCACGGCCGCGCCGCTGCCTGCGGCAACCGCACCGTTCTGGTTCCAGCCGTTCTTCTGGCGCCGCGTGTTGAACGGCTCGGTCGTGACCGCGTACTGCTGGTCGCCGGTGAAGCCGATGGCGGCCATCGCCTCCTGCGTGGAGGAACCGTTGCGCTTGGCCGCGAGGAACTGGTCGAACCGCTCGGGCGAGACGACGACCAGCTCGAAGTTCATGAAGGCGTGGTAGGTGCCGCAGAGCTCGGCGCAGCGGCCGACGTAGCGGCCTTCCTTGTCGAGAGTGATCTCGAAGGTGTTGCGCACGTTGCCCGGGAACACGTCCCGCTTGAAGAGGATCTCGGGGACCCAGAACGAGTGGATGACGTCCTTGCTGGTCTCTTCGAACCGGATCTTCTCGTTGGTCGGGAGGACCAGGATCGGGATCACGTCGGACGAGCCGACCGTCGAGGCGACCGTGTTGGCCTCCTCGCCCATGCCGTCACGGTAGTTGAACTGCCAGTTCCACTTGAACGCGACGACCTCGACGACCTGGTCGGGGTTCTTCGACAGCTTGTCCACGTCGGTCTGCACGACGGCCGTGTAGTAGAAGAGGATCGCCACGATCAGCACCGGGGTGACCGTGTAGAGAACCTCCATCGGCATGTTGAACCGGGTCTGCACGGGCAGCTCGTCGCCGCGCTTGCGATACCGGATGATGCACCAGAAGATCAGGCCCCACACGAAGACGCCGACGATCAGCGCCGCGATCACCGAGGCGATCCACAGGTCGTACATCTTGTGCGCCTGGAGGGTGATGCCCTTGCCCGGCCATCCGAAGTGGCCGAAGGCGTTCCCAACGCCCTCGAGGGAACAACCCGAGAGCAGCATCAGCAGCGCCGCCCCGCTCAAGCCGAGCCCGGCGACCCGGACTGCAGCTCGTGGCCGCGCGGCCGAACTCTTTGCGCTCACCTGCTTTTGCCTCCCTTAGCAGCGCCGCCTCCCGCCCGAAACGGACACGAGTGGCCAGGCGTTACCGACGGTCGCACACTACTCGACCAGGCCTTGACACACCGTTCCGGGGGTCCGATCTTCGGCCGTGCGCGTGTACCCCTCAACAACCGGACGATACCGTTCCTGGGTGGAATTCACGGGCGATCCCGCCGGTCCGGCCGCATACCTCGACGCGGCGACCGCGTCTCCACTGCATCCGGTGGCCCGCGAGGCGTTGCTGGCCGCGCTGGCCGACGGCTGGGCCGACCCGGCGCGCCTCTATTCCGCGGGCCGGCGGGCCCAGCAGCTTTCCGACGCGGCCCGGGCCGCGTTCGCCGAGGCTTTCGCCGTACGCCCGGACGAAGTGTCCTTCTGGCCCTCGGGCACGGCCGCGGCCCAGGCCGCCGTGCTGGGCGGGCTGACCGGCCGGGCCCGTCAGGGCGACACGCTGGTGCATTCGGCCATCGAGCATTCGGCCGTGCTGCACGCGGCCGCCCGGGGCCGGGCCACCGAGGTCGGCGTCGACCGCCTGGGCCGCCTCGACCTCGACGCCTGGGACCGGGCCGTCAGCGCCCCCGGGGTCGCGCTGGCCTCGCTGATCAGCGCCAGCCACGAGGTGGGCACGATCCAGCCGGTCGCGGCCGCCGCCGGCTACTGCTCCGAGGCGGGGGTGCCGCTGTTCGTGGACGCCGCGCAGACCGTGGGCCGGGCCGATGTGCCGCCGGGCTGGTCGCTGCTGAGCGCGAGCGCCCACAAGTGGGGCGGCCCGCCGGGAGTCGGCGTGCTGGTGGTCCGCAAGGGTGTGCGCTGGATCTCCCCGTACCCGCAGGATGATCTTTATCGCCCCGGCCAGCCTGGGAGTGTCGACCTGCCCGCGGTGGTTGCCGCCGCGGCGAGCCTGCGCGCCGTCCAAGCCGAGGCCCGGACCGAGTCCGTACGCCTGAGCGCGCTGGTCGACCGCATCCGCGAGCAGGTGCCGGCGCTGGTGCCCGACGTCGAAGTGGTCGGCGATCCCGCGCAACGGCTCCCGCACCTGGTCACGTTCTCGTGCCTGTACGTGGACGGGGAGGCGCTGCTGCACGCGCTCGACCGGGCCGGTTTCGCGGTGTCGTCGGGTTCGTCGTGCACGGCGTCGACGCTGCGGCCCAGTCACGTGCTCGAGGCCATGGGCGTGCTCAGTCACGGCAACGTACGGGTCTCGCTGCACCGCGGCACCACCGAGGCCGACGTCGACCGGTTCCTGGCCGTGCTGCCGGGCCTGGTCGAGGCGATCCGGAAGGAGGCGGGGATGTGATCGAACTGGACTGCCTCGGTCAGAAGTGCCCGCTCCCGGTGATCAGGCTCGCCCAGACGATCGGCCGGGTCGAGGTGGGCGGGATCGTCCGCGTCCTCGCCGACGATCCGGCCGCCGCCAACGACATCCCGGCCTGGTGCCGGATGAAGAAGCAGGAGTACGTGGGTTCGCCGTCCCCGAACGCCTTCGAGGTCCGCCGCCTGAGCTGACGGCTCCTCAGCGCAGGTACTGGACGACGGCCTCGACCGGGTCCTGGGCCAGGTTCGTGTCGACGACCAGGCGCGGGCCGAGATAGGGCTCGTATTCCGCCTGGCGCTCCAGAACCCGCACCCAGTCCGGTACGCCGTCGTGGTCGCGGTTCTCGTAGCGCTTCTCGACGCGGCGGCGGTGTTCGGCGTCGTCACCGACCACCACCTCGACCACCCGCAGCGGCACCCCGGCCCGGTCGGCGACGTCGACCCACAGCTGGCGGGCCGCCTTGACCGGGCTGACGGCGTCGATGATCACGTGGTGGCCGATGCCGAGCTGGACCTCGGCCAGCGCGGCCACCGCCCCGTACGCGGCGAAACCGGGTCTCGGCTCGCTCACCTCGTAGCGCTGGAGGGCGGAGTCGACCGTGTCGACGGCGAGCACACACGCGGGCAGCTCCGTGGCCACCCGCGCGGCGAGCGTGCTCTTCCCGACACCGGGGAGACCGGCGAAAACCGCTAGGACCATGACTCCGATCAGACCATGAGCCGGATCAGGCCGGAAGACGGGCCTGGATCTTGGCGAACGCTTTGCCGGATCAGGCCGGAAGGTGGGCCTTGATCTCCGCGGCCGCGGCGTCGCCGTACGAGTCGGCGAAGCGCTTGGCGAAGTCTTCGGCGCGGATGTCGTATTCCTGGGGGCCGACCGATTCGAGCACGAGCGCGGCCACCAGCGAGCCGACCTGGGCCGCCCGCTCGAGGCCGAGGCCCCAGGACACGCCCGAGAAGAAGCCGGCCCGGAAGCCGTCGCCGACGCCGGTCGGGTCTTCGGCCAGCACGTCGCGCGCCACCGGCACGTGGATGCGCTCGATGCCGTGACCGGTGATCTCGACGCCGTCCTTGCCGAGCGTGGTGACCCGGATCTTGACCTGCTCGAGGACCTGCTCGGAGCTCAGACCGGCCTTGGTCTCGAGCAGGGACCGCTCGTACTCGTTGGTCAGCAGGTAGTCGGCGCCGCTGATCAGCGTCAGCACGTCGCTGCCGTCCATGCGGGCGAGCTGCTGCGACGGGTCGGCGGCGAACTTGAAGCCGCGGGCCCGGCACTCCTGCGAGTGGCGGATCATGGCGGCCGGGTCGTTCGCGCTGATCAGCACCAGGTCGAGGCCGCCTGCGCGCTGGTCGACCGGCGCCAGCTCGATGTTGCGGGCCTCGGACATCGCGCCCGCATAGAACGAGGCGATCTGGTTGAGGTCGTCGTCGGTGGTGCAGACGAAACGCGCGGTGTGCGCGACCTCGCTGACGTGCACCGAGTCGCAGTCGACGCCGTGACGCTCGAGCCAGGAGCGGTAGTCGGCGAAGTCGGCGCCGACCGCCCCGACCAGGATCGGCCGCAGGCCGAGCTTGCCCATGCCGAACGAGATGTTGCTGGCCACGCCGCCGCGCCGGACCACCAGGTCGTCGACGAGGAACGAGAGAGACACCTTGTGCAGCTGGTCCGCGATGAGCTGGTCGGCGAACCGCCCCGGAAAGTGCATCAGATGGTCGGTGGCGATCGAGCCGGTCACGGCGATCTTCATGAGGGCCCTCAGGGTCTTCAGGGAACGGGGGGCTTACGTACGCAGCCTACCGGCTGGTTACGCGCAGCAGGCCGCCCCGTTAACGGAGCGGCCTGCTGCAAGGTTCTGCTATGTGGTGGCGATCAGCCGGTGGATCAGTGGAACGAGTCGCCACAGGCGCAGGAGTTCTGCGCGTTCGGGTTGTCGATGGTGAAGCCCTGGGCGTCGATGCGGTCCGCGAAGTCGATCGTGGCGCCGGCCAGGTAGGGCGAGCTCATCCGGTCGACGACGACCTCGACACCGCCGAAGTCGGCCACGATGTCACCGTCGAGCGAGCGCTCGTCGAAGAAGAGCTGGTAGCGAAGGCCGGAGCAGCCACCGGGCTGGACGGCGATGCGCAGGCGCAGGTCGTCGCGCCCTTCCTGCTCGATCAGGGCCTTGACCTTCACCGCGGCGACGTCGGTCAGAATGACGCCGGACGGGGCGGTCGTCGCCTCGGCCGACTCGGTGTGCGCTTCAGTGGTCACTAGGTATCTCCCTGCAGGTGCGGACAGATCTGCCGTACTGGCCAACGCTAGCCCCATTCCGGAAGATTCCCAATCCGGGTGGCCCAGTTCACCCCGTCCAACCACCCCGGCCACCACCCCTTGATCGGACTACAGGCGACTCCACTGCTCCGACAGGCGTCCGGCCAGCTCACGCAAGCCCCGGGCGGGCTCGGCCATCGCCAGATCGGTGCTGCCGAAGTGTTCGGTGAGGGAATACGTCTCGGTGACACCGGCCGCGGCGGCCTCGCGGTAGCCGGTCTCGTTGCGCCCGGCGAGCACCACACAGGGGAGGCCACGGTCGCGGGCGGCGTTGGCGATGCCGGCCACGACCTTGCCCCGCAGCGACTGGTGGTCGAAAGATCCCTCTCCGGTGATCACCAGGTCGGCCGCGTCGAGCTCCTTCTCCAGCCCGATCGCCGTGCTGACCAGGCCGATCCCCGAGACCACACGCCCGCCGAGAGCGATCAGGGCGGCGCCGATCCCACCGGCCGCTCCCCCACCCGGGGCCCGTTGCAGATCTTCGACCCCGAAGGCCTTCTCCAGTACGCCGGCGAACTGCTCGAGGGCGGCGTCGAGTCGATACACGTCTTCCCGGCTGGCACCCTTCTGCGGCCCGAAGACGTTGCTCGCCCCCTGCAGGCCGGTCAGCGGGTTGTCCACATCCGTGGCGGCGACCAGGCTGACCTGCCGCAACCGGGGGACGCCCCCGAGCGAGGCGGCCGCGTTCAGATAGGCGCCGCCGTAGGGCAGGGCGTACCCGGCGATGTCGACCGGTGGGGCGCCGAGCGCGGCCAGCATGCCGGCCCCGGCATCGTTGACCGCGGAGCCGCCCAGGCCGATCACGACCTCGGCGGCGCCCGCTTCCACCGCTGCTTGGAGGAGCAGGCCCAACCCGTACGAGGAAGCGCTGTTGGGGTCTCTCTCCTCGGCGCTCAGCAGATGGAGGCCGCAGGCGTGTGCGCTCTCGACGTAGGCCGTCGTGCCGGAGAGCAGGATCTCGCCCTCGACGGGTCGCCCGAGCGGGTCGACGGTCGGCACCGGGATGCGCCGGCCGGGCAGCGCGCCCGCCAGCACCTCGATGAACCCGGGCCCGCCGTCGGACAGCGGCCTCTTGATCAATTCATCAGGCTTGGACCAGCCTGCGACCACGGCCTCGGCGACTTCGGGGGCGGACAGGGTGCCGGCGAACTTGTCCGGACAGATGAGTACGCGCACGCGTACGAGTGTGGCAGCCCACTCTTCTGACCAGCGATACCCTTCCCGCGCTGTGCGACGATGGCCGATGTGACGTCGACCTGGACCGAACCCTCGAACACCGCCACCGCCCTGCTGCTGCTCGGCCGGGGCAGCGACCCCGCCTCCGAGCGTGGCGTGGACTGCCCGGGCGACCTGCCCGCACCCAGCGACCCCGACCTGGTCGCCCGCGCCACCGCCGCCAAGGCCGCGCTCGGCGACCGCGTCTTCGTTCTCGGCCACCACTACCAGCGTGACGAGGTCATCCAGTTCGCCGACGTCACCGGCGACTCGTTCAAGCTCGCCCAGCAGGCCGCGGCCCGGCCCGACGCCGAGTTCATCGTGTTCTGCGGCGTGCACTTCATGGCCGAGAGCGCCGACATCCTGACCGGCAAGGACCAGCAGGTGATCCTGCCCGACCTGGCGGCCGGCTGCTCGATGGCCGACATGGCCGTGCTGGGCCAGGTCGAGGCGGCGTGGGAGCGTTTCGAAGACCTCGGCATCACCGGTGAGATCGTCCCGGTGACGTACATGAACTCGTCGGCCGACATCAAGGGCTTCGTCGGGCGCAACAAGGGCGTGGTCTGCACGTCGTCGAACGCCCAGCGGGCCCTGACCTGGTCGTTCGAGCAGGGCAGCAAGGTGTTCTTCCTGCCCGACCAGCACCTGGGACGCAACACCGCCGTCCTGGAGATGGGTTTCGACCTCGACGACTGCGTGCTCTACGACCCGCACAAGCCGGGCGGCGGGCTCACCGACGACCAGCTGCGCAACGCCCGCATGATCCTGTGGCGGGGGCACTGCTCGGTGCACGGGCGGTTCACGCTCGACAGCGTGCGCGAGGTGCGCGAGCGGGTGCCCGGGGTCAACGTGCTGGTGCACCCGGAGTGCCGCCACGAGGTCGTGCGCGCGGCCGACCAGGTGGGCTCGACCGAATACATCATCAAGGCGCTCGACGCGGCCCCGGCCGGGTCGGCGTGGGCGGTGGGCACCGAGCTCAACCTCGTACGGCGTCTGGCCCTGGCGCACCCCGACAAGCAGATCATGTTCCTCGACCGGACGGTCTGCTACTGCTCCACCATGAACCGGATCGACCTGCCCCACCTGGTGTGGGCGCTCGAGGAGCTGGTCGCGGGCCGGGTCCCCAACGTGATCACGGTGGACGAGGACACGGCCGCCAACGCGCGTGTCGCGCTGGACCAGATGCTCGCCTTGCCGTAACGGACCGTAGTCAGCAAGATCCGCTCAGCGCGAGGATTTCTTTGCGCTGTCTTAACTGTCGGCTTTTCGCGGCCTCGCGGGCGTTGTGTGACTGGCGTCCTTGTCACTCAGCGCTATGCTTCCCCGGTTGCAGGAACGGGTACCCCCACCCGCGCCTGCCCCCTCGATCATCTTCGGGCGCCCCTGACGCCCACCGGCTGGAGGTTACGTTGACCGACGACGTCTTGGTCGTGCACGGCGGAACGCCGCTGCAGGGTCAGATCCGGGTCCGTGGCGCCAAGAACCTGGTTTCCAAGGCCATGGTGGCCGCCCTGCTGGGCGAGACGCCGAGCCGCCTGTTCGACGTCCCGCGCATCCGCGACGTCGAGGTCGTCCGCGGCCTGCTCGAACTGCACGGCGTCAAGGTCTCCGACGGGGCCGACGACGGCGAGATCGTCATGGACCCGACCAACGTCGAGAGCGCCAGCACCGACGAGATCAACGTGCACGCCGGCTCCAGCCGTATCCCGATCCTGTTCTGCGGCCCGCTGCTGCACCGGCTCGGGCACGCGTTCATTCCCGACCTCGGCGGCTGCCACATCGGCCCGCGCCCGATCGACTTCCACATCCAGGCGCTGCGCGAGTTCGGCGCGGTCGTCGACAAGCAGCCCGAGGGCATGCACCTGAGCGCGCCGAACGGCCTCAAGGGCGCGAAGCTCGAACTGCCCTACCCGAGCGTCGGCGCCACCGAGCAGGTGCTGCTGACCGCCGTACGGGCCGAGGGTGTGACCGAGCTGCGCAACGCGGCCATCGAGCCGGAGATCATCGACCTGATCTGCGTGCTGCAGAAGATGGGCGCCATCATCACCGTGCACACCGACCGGGTCATCGAGATCCAGGGTGTGCCGAGGCTGTACGGCTATGCGCACAAGCCGATCCCCGACCGCATCGAGGCCGCCAGCTGGGCCGCGGCCGCGCTCGCGACCAAGGGCGAGATCGAGGTCCTGGGCGCCCGGCAGGCCGACATGATGACGTTCCTCAACGTGTTCCGCTCGATCGGTGGCGAGTTCCAGATCACCGACGACCGGGTCGCGCGCCCCGGCGTGACCGGGGCCGAGGGCGGCATCAAGTTCTGGCACCCCGGCCACGAGCTGCAGGCGGTCGCGCTCGAGACCGATGTGCACCCCGGCTTCATGACCGACTGGCAGCAGCCCCTCGTGGTGGCGCTGACCCAGGCCCGCGGCCTGTCGATCATGCACGAGACCGTCTATGAGCAGCGGCTGGGCTACACCGACGCGCTCAACCAGATGGGCGCCACCATCCAGGTCTACCGGGACTGCCTGGGCGGCACCCCCTGCCGGTTCGGCCGCCGCAACTTCAAGCACTCCGCGGTCATCGCCGGCCCGTCCAAGCTGCACGCGGCCGACCTGGTCATCCCCGACCTGCGGGCCGGCTTCGCCCACCTGATCGCGGCGCTGGCCGCCGAGGGCACCTCCCGGGTGTACGGCGTCGACCTGATCAACCGGGGCTACGAGGACTTCGAAGGCAAGCTGGCCGCGCTCGGCGCCCACGTCGAGCGGCTGTAAACCCTTCAGTTTCATCACTATCAGCGGCGCGGTGTGAATCACACCGCGCCGCTTGGCTACTCTCCTAGCGTGCCCTCGCTTTTTCGCCGCAAGCAGTCCGACGTCGCCACTCCCGAAGTCGAGGAGGAGGTGACGCCGGCCGAGTCGCGCCCGAAGGGCTACACCCCCAGCAAGAAGGAACTCGGCGTCGTCACGCCCAAGCGCACGTCGACCGGCCGCCGGGTTGGCGGTGCCGAGCCCGCCCCCGCCAACCGTCGTGAGCAGCTCAAGCAGATGCGCGAGCGCCAGCGGGTCGAGCGGGCCGAGGCGTCGGCCGGCATGAAGGCGGGCGACGAGCGCTACCTGCTGGCCCGTGACCGGGGCCCCGAGCGGGCGCTGGTGCGCGACATCATCGACAGCCGCCGCACGGTCGGCACCTACTTCTTCGGCGGCGCGCTGATCGTCCTGATCGGCTCGACGGTGCAGATCCCCGCGGTGCAGCTGGCCAGCAACCTGCTCTGGCTGATCCTGGCGGTGGGCGTGGTGATCGACAGCGTGCTGATCTCGCGCAAGGTCAAGCGCCTGGTCAACGAACGCTTCCCGAAGACGACGCAGCGGGTGGGGTCACTGCAGATCTACGGTGTGATGCGCGGGCTGACGTTCCGCCGGATGCGCGTTCCCAAGGCGCGGGTCGAGTTGGGCGACGCTGTCTGATTCCTAGCTCTTGCCGGCTCGCGGGCGCTCGTCGGCTTCTTGAGTGCTCGTCTGGCTTTGGTGCTTCCTTACCTTGGCCGCGCGCCGGGTTGGGATTTTGCTGATTCCGCAAGGGTACGTGCCGTCGGTGCAAACGGTGTCTAGCGTCGAGGTATGGCACACGACCACCTGATCGAAATGCTGGACCTGGACGCCGAGGTCCTGAGCGCCTACCACCGCGACCTGATCGCCTGGGCCGGTCGCGAGGCCGGCGACCGCCCCCACATCGTCGACCTGGGCGCGGGCAGCGGCACCGGTTCGCTGGCCCTGGCCCGCGAACTGCCCGGCGCCCGGGTCACCGCGGTCGACGTGTCCCCCGAGATGCTGGCCCACCTGCGCTCCCGGGCCGACGCCACCGGCCTGGGCGGGCGCATCACCACGGTCGAGGCCGACCTCGACCAGCCGTGGCCCGAGTTCGGCGAGGTCGACCTGATCTGGGCGTCGTCCTCGATGCACCACATGGCCGACCCGGCCCGCGCGCTGGCCTCGGCCCACGCCGCGCTGCGCCCCGGCGGCGTGTTGCTGATCGCCGAGCTCGAGTCGTTCCCGCGCTTCCTGACCGGCACCGCCGACGAGCAGGTCGAAGCGATGGTCCACACCGAGGCGGACAAGATGCGCCACGACGCGGGCCTGCACATGCACGAGAACTGGGGCACGCGGGCGTCGCAGGCCGGCTTCACCGAGGTGGTCGAGCGACACTTCGACATCGCCCTGGAGCCGCCGTTGCCCGCGGCGGCGCGGCGCTATGCCGAGGTGACGCTGGGGCGGATGCGGCACCGGCTCGAGGGGCGGGCCGATCTGGAAGCATTGGACCGGGTGGTGGCCGGGCTGTCGAGCCGCGACGACTTGAGCATCCGCACCGAGCGGACGGTCTGGCTGGCGCGCCGCTGACAGCTCCACGGCCCGCCGCCGACGGCACCGGGCCGCCGCTGAGAACTCCAAGGCCGCCGCTGAGCTCCAAGGCCCTCCACTAACGGCTGCCCGCTGCTGACGACTCCAGGAGCCGTCACCAAGATCGGCTGCTACGTACTCCTACCCATAACCCACCCTTACCGGGGGCCCCCGCCCTCGGCCATAAGTGTGGCGGGGAATGGCGATCTCTGCGGGGGCCGGGCGCTCCGGCTGTGGACAACCGAAGATTGTGGATAACTGTGTCAGTCGATGCCGGCCATGCGGAGCAGGGCGGCGGTGGCTGCGGCGGCCACGACCACCGCGACGAAAGGGGCCTTGCGCCAGGCCAGCAGGGCCCCGACGGCGACGCCGGCTGGGCGGGCAGTTCCGGCGAAGCCGCTGCCGGCCATCAGGGTCGATGTGGCGGCCAAGGCGGTCAGCAGGGCGGCGGCGGCCATGGGGAGCAGGCGCTGCAGGCTGTCGGAGAGTTCCAGTCGCTCGCGCAGGAGCACGCCGCCGAGGCGCATCGTGTACGTGCCGATGCCCAGAACGATGATCGCGGCGAGCGTCATGCGGCGGCCCTCCCCAGAAACGGCGAGGGAAGCAAGCCCAGCATCATGCGGCGGCCCTCCCCAGAAACGGCGAGGAAAGCAAGCCCAGCGTCATGCGGCGGCCCTCCCCAGAAACGGCGAGGGAAGCAAGCCCAGCGTCATGTGGCGGCCCTCCTGGGGAGCAGCAATGTAAGCAGGCCCAGCAGGGCGCACAGGACGGGCAGGCCCGCGGGCAGCACCGGCGTTGCCAGCACGGCGACGGCGGCGCCGGTCAGGGCTACCGTGCGGGTGGGGCGGTCGCGCAGCGAGGGCAGGATCAGGGCGATCAGCGCGGCGGGGAAGGCGGCGTCCAGGCCCAGCGACTCGTAGTCGCCGACGGCGGTGCCCAGCAGCACACCCAGGGCGGTTCCCAGGTTCCACGAGGTGAACAGGGTGATGCCGATCAGCCAGTAGGTGCGGCGACGCTGGACGGGATCGTCCTCGGCCAGCGTGAACGCCACCACCTCGTCGGTCATCAGGTGGCTGCCGATCAGGCGGTCGCGCCACCCGGTGCCCATGCTGCTGCCGATCGCCATGCCGAACGGCAGGTGGCGGGCGTTGAGCAGCAGGCCGGCGAACACCGCGGCGACGGGGCTGGCGGCCAGCAGGCCAACGGCCAGGAACTGCGCTCCCCCGGCGAACACCACCGTCGACATGAGGAACGGCACCCAGACCGGGAGACCGTACGCGATGGCGATGGCCCCGAACGACGCGCCGACGGCCACCATCGCGGCGGCAATGGCGACGGCGTCCCGCAGGAGCGTTCGCTGTATCGTACGCATAGTTCGAGATACTGAACGACGTGAAGCGCGTTCGTCAAACCGAACAACTCGATCGATGGAGCGAACATTGCATCAGCCGGCGCCCCCGCTTGCCACGATCGCTGCCGCCCTGCGCCGGGAACGGGAACGGGCCGGCATCTCGCTGGCCGAGCTGGCTCGGCGCGCCGGCCTGGCCAAGTCGACGCTTTCGCAGCTCGAGAACGGCACCGGCAACCCGAGCATCGAGACGCTGTGGTCGCTCGGGGTGGCGCTCGGCGTGCCGTTCAGCCGCCTGGTCGAGCCGCCCGAGACGCAGGTCCGGGTGATCCGGTCCGGTGAGGGGCCGCGCCTGCAGGCCGACGAGGCCGACTTCATCGCGACCCTGCTCGCGGCGGGCGCGCCGCACACCCGGCGCGACCTCTATCTGATGGAGCTCGAGCCGGGGCAGGCCCGCGACGCCGTCGCGCACATCCCGGGCAGCATCGAGCACATCGTGCTGGCCTCAGGCCGGATCAAGGCCGGGCCGGTGGGCGAGGAGGTCGAACTGGGCCCGGGTGACTACATCACGTTCCCGGGCGACGTCGACCACCACTACGAGGCGCTCGAGCCCTCATGGGCCGTATTGGTCATGGAACACCGCTGACACCGCGGCCATCCGTGTAGAGGCGCGCCACCACGTCCTCGATCTCCGGCTCGACCACCGACAGGTCACGCACCGGTGCGGCGTTGACCAGGGCCGCCACCGCCGCGCCGGCCGTGGTCGACTCCAGCGTGAACGTGACGCGGTGACCGTCGGCCTCGATCGAGGCCGTCGTGGCGCCGGGCAGCGCGAACCCGGGCGGCAACGGCGTGTCCAGGTCGGCCACCAGGCTGCGCCTCGACCCGTACCGGGAATGCAGGTCGTCGATCGTGCCGTCGTGCACCACCCGGCCGTGGTCGATGACGACCAGACGCTCGCAGAGCCGCTCGATGTCGGCCAGGTCGTGGGTGGTCAGCACCAGCGTGACGTCGCCGGTCGCGCCCAGCTCGCCCAGGAACGAGCGGACCGCCTGCTTGCTCACCACGTCGAGCCCGATCGTCGGCTCGTCGAGGAACAGCACCTCGGGACCGTGCAGCAGGGCCGCCGTCAGCTCACCGCGCATGCGCTGGCCGAGCGACAACTGACGTACGGGAGTGTCCATGAACTCGTCGAGGTCGAGCAGGTCACGGCAGCGGCGCAACCGGGCCTCGTGCTCGGCCGCGGGCACCCGGTAGACGTACCGGAGCAGCCGGAACGACTCGCCCAGCGGCAGGTCCCACCACAGCTGGGAGCGCTGGCCGAACACCACGCCGATACGCAGCGCCAGCCGGGTGCGTTGCGGCACCGGTCGCAGCCCGCACACCGACACCTCGCCGCCGGACGGGGAGAGCACGCCGGTCAGCATCTTCAGCGTGGTCGACTTGCCGGCGCCGTTGGGCCCGATGTAGCCGACCATCTCCCCCGCGCCGATCGACAGGCTGACCCCGTCGACCGCCGCCAGCACCCGTTTCTCCCGGCGGAGGCGGCCCGCCTTGACCCGTACGGTGAAATCCTTGCGCAGCTCCCGCATCTCGATCATGAGCCGGTGCTCCGGTAGTGCCGCACGCCAGTCCTCCAGACGATCCCGGCGATCCCCGCGGCGGCCAGCGCCACCAGCGGGGACAGGTATCCCGCCCAGGCCGGCAGACCGAGCGGGTCGGCGCGCCCGAGCAGGGTCAGCGCCGGGTGATAAGCCACAAAACCGAAGCCCAGCCCGTACGCGAACACGGCTCGGAACCACGTGCCGTACACCGTGATCGGGTAGGAGGTGAAGTCGCGACCGCCGTACGTGAAAGCCGCCCCGACCTCGCCCGACTCGACCCACCAGAAGGCCAGGCTGGCGCTCAGCACGAAGATCGCCCCGAAGAAGACCGCGCCCGCCAGCGGAGCGGTCACGAGCAGCACGGCCCGGCCCGGGGTCCAGTCGATGTCGTTGCTGAGGACCGCCACGACCAGCACGGTGACACCCACCACGAACCGCATCAGCTTGCGCAGCGGCAGGTCGGCGATCACCAATTGCGGCAGTACGGCCAGGGGACGTACGAGAACCGCATCGAGGGTCCCGTTCCGCACGTACGTCTTGAGCTGGTCGACGTTTCCCACGGTGAGGTCGGCCAGCACGAACCCGGACGCGGTCAGCCCGGTCATCATCAGCGCCTCACCCAGCGTGAACCCGCCCACCACCTTGGCCGCGTGGAAGAGCACGAAGACCGTGGAGACGTCGACCGCCGTACCGCCCGCATTGGTGATCAATTCAACGGCGAAAGAGGTCCGGTACGCGGTGGCGCTGCGGAACCGGCCGCCGAGCAGAGCCGCGTACGCCCGGAGCTCAGCCACCCTGGACCACCAGCTTGCGTTCGGCCCGGCGCTGCACGACGCCCGCGAGTGCGACCATGATCACTGCCCAGACCGCCTGGAGCGCGACCAGCCCGGCCTGCAGCGCCGGGCCGTCCCGTTCGACCAGCACGTCGAGCGGCGTCTGGAGCAGACCCGGAAGGGGCGTGGCGACCCAGATCGTGACGGTCGCCCACTCCGGCAGCAGGCGCAACGGAAAGTAGAGGCCGGCCAGCACCCCCGAGCCCAGCGTCCAGAACATGAGCGGGCCGCGGGCGTCGCCGAGCCAGTACGCGGTCGCATTCACCAGATAGCGACATCCGAAACTGCCGATCACGGCCAGGAGCACAGAAGCTGCGAAAAGCGGCACAGTCTGCCAGCGCGATGGCGCGACCAGCGGAAAGGCGATCGCGCCGACGATCACCGGCGGGGTGAACCGGGTGAGCATCTGATAGCCGCATCGTCCCAGGTCGGCGGCGAGATAGGCGGTGACCGGCGGGACCGGCCGCAACAGATCGGCGGCGATGTCACCGGTGCGGATCCGCTCGGCCAGGTCGTTCCAGCCCCAGATGCCAACTACGTTGAGTAACCCCTGACCCACCCAGACGAAGGTCGCGAGCTGCCGCGCGTCGTATCCCCCGGCCGCACCGGCCGCGGCGCCGGCCGCGACGGCGAGCAGCACGTAGCAGCGAAGAAAACCGAAGACTATGTTGGTGAACGATCCGGCCACCGTGGCCTGCCGATACGTCGCGTAGCGCCGGAAACCCGACCACATCAACGCACCGAAAGTAGCGACGGAGGCGCTCATCGGACGGTGAGGGGAGATCGTCGGCACGCTGGCGTCAAGCCCGTCCACGCCGTTAATCTCCTTCCCTGAAGTAGAGCCGGGCGACTCTACCCGGGATTCCGGACGCCCACGCACAATTTCGACCAGAAGTGGAAGTTCGCCGTGACGGAGCGTCGCCATTCGCCGGGCCCGGCTCTGGGTGCCCGATGAGCGGCTGGGGCGACTGGGCCGACGAACCCGCGTGGGTCTACGAGGTCACCTGGGAGTGGGAGCCGCAGCCCGGTCAGCGCTATCCCGGCGATCCGGGCAAGCGCAAGGCCGTGCACACGCCGGTCTACGAGGCGTCCGACTCGGGTTCCACCTCGGCGCCGGCCTCCTGGTCGCCTCCCGACTCTGCTCGCGAGAGCCGGCCCCCGCAGCCGCCCGCGGCTCCTCGTGAGGAACCGCTGTGGAACCGGCCGGCCGGGGCGATGCCGGAACAGAGGCGAGGCACGTACGGGCGGTCGCCGTCCCCCGACAGCGGCGGCTCCTACCGCGACGCTGTGCAGTTCCGTGAGGCGCAGATGCGCGAGGCCGCCACGCCGCCGTCGTCTTCCGGGCCGCGGCCGCCGCAGTTCCGCGGCGGTGGGCAGGTGCCCGTGACGCCCGGACCTCAGCAGCCTTCGTCGCCCGGTCGCCAGCCGTTCACGCCCGGGCCGCCGCCCGCGTCCGGCCGGCAGTCTTCCGCACCCGGGCAGCCGTCTTCCCCGCCCGGTCGGCAGTCTTCCGCGCCTGGGCAGTCTTCCGCGCCCGGTCGGCAGTCCTCGGCGCCTGGGCAGCAGTCTTCCCCGCCCGGTCGGCAGTCTTCCGCGCCTGGTCGGGAGCAGCCGCCGGCTCAGCCTCAGCCTCAGGGCCAGCCCTACGGCCGTTCGCAGGCGGCGCCGGTCTCACCTCCCGCGTCCGGCGTCTACGGCGCCGCGCGCCCGTCGTCCGAGCCCTACTACGGCCGCCGGCCGACCGACGACCGTCGTCCACCGGAGTCACCGTCCGGGCCGCGTCCCGTGTCGCCCTCGGCCGGCGTCTATGGAAACGCCCGTCCCGCGCCGGCCGACGCTTTCCCGTCCCGGCCCGGCTCCCGTCCCGCCCCCACTCAGCGTGACGGCCGCGACGACGCCCCCTTCGACCTGCGCCCCGCGCCGCCCGAGCGCGGAACGCCGGCCCAGGCGCGCCCGACGCCACAGCCCACCCGGATGACTCCGCAGCGTCCGGATGCGCCCGCGCCCGCCTATCCCCACACGCCCGGCCGTCCGGTTCCCACCCATCAGGACCAAGCTCCCGTACGGCCCCAGCCCCTCCCCGCCCAGCCCGGCGTGCCCCATCCCGTGTCGTCCCAGCCCGCGCCGCACCCGGCCGCGGGTCCGACGCCGCCACGCCCCGCTCCGGGTCAGCCCACGCCGGCAAACCCGACCTCGGGCCAGCCGATGCCGCGCCCAACTTCGGGTCAGGGGATGCCGCGCCCGACCTCGGGACAGCCGACACCCACGCACCCGGCCTCAGGACAGCCGATGCCGCCGCGCCCTGCCTCGGGTCAGCCGGCGCAGCCCCGTCCCGCCTCGGGGCAGCCATACCCCGCCGCGGGACAGTCGGCGCCCATGTACCCGGGCTCGGCGCAGCCCGCGTCCGCGCACCCGGTCTCGGGCCAGCCGATGCAGCCACGCCCGGGCGCGGGACAGCAGCCGCCCACGTACCCGGGCTCGGCGCAGCCCGCGTCCGCGCACCCGGTCTCGGGCGAGCCAATGCAGCCACGCACGGGCGCGGGACAGCAGCCGCCCACGTACCCGAGCTCGGCGCAGCCCGCGTCCGCGCACCCGGTCTCGGGCGAGCCGACGCCGCGTCCGACCTCGTCGCCGGCGTATCCGACGTCCGGCCAGCCTCACTATCCGGACTACCCGGCATCGCGTCCGGAGGCCGCGCAGCCGGTGTCGGGTGTTCACTCGTCGACCGGATACCAGGCACCCGGCTGGCCCGAAGCGGGTCGTCCCCCGTCGTCGGTTCAGCCCGTGTCGCCGCGCCCGGGCTCAGCACCGCCCGCGCAGTCCGGCCCGGGAGACCCGTCGCGGCGGAACGCATCCGATCCTGTGTCCCCGGCCGAGTCCATCGCACCCACCACCGCGCCGCCCTACCCCGTGCCGGACGACACGACCACCACCCGCGACGACGCGTACGACCCGTCGGTCGGCCCCGTCTCCACCCTGCCCGCGGGCCAGTCGGCGTCGCCCCGCCCCACCGAGGCCCTCGATCCGGTCACCGCGCCTCCCGCGAACACCGAGCCTTCGAACCCGCCTCCCCCGAACACCGAGCCCTCGAACCCGTCTCCGTCGTGGGGCCCGGCCGCCGAGCGCGATCAGAGCCACGCCCCGGCCGCTCCGGCCGGCGACGACGAACCGCACGGCCTGGGCTGGCTGCTCTCCCAGAGCGGCTTGGGCGCGGTCACGCCGCTGCCCCCGCCGGTCCCGCAGGCGATCGCCCAGCCCCCGGTCGCCCAGCCGGTAGCCATCGAGCCCATCACCGATCCGGAAAGCCCTTCCGGACCGGTCTCGCCCGCCTCGCGCCCGGTCTCGCCCGCTGCCGCCGCCCCGGTCTCGGCTGCCCAGCCCACAACCGACGCTCCGGCCGCGCGGTCGATCTGGGCCCCCACGCAGCCGACATCAGCCCAGCCCGCCGCAACCCACCCGGTCTCGGCCCCCGGCTCCCGGCCGGTTTCCGGCTACCCCAGCAACACCCAGCCGGTCTCCGCACAGCCGAGCGCCCCCACGTCCGCGCAGCCGGGCGGCCCGACATCCGCGCAGCCAGGCGGCCCGACATCCGCGCAGCCAGGCGGCCCGACATCCGCGCAGCCAGGCGGCCCGACATCCGCGCAGCCAGGCGGCCCGACATCCGCGCAGCCAGGCGGCCCGAGCCCAGTCTCCGGCGACCCCCACGCCCAGCACCTCTACGCCCGGCCCGAGGTCGCGCAGTCGTACGCCGGACCCCAAGGCGGTCCCCGCCCGGTCTCAGGTCAGCCCGAAGCCACCGACTGGCAGGACGGTCCCCGTCCGGCCTCCGGTCAGCCCGAAGCCGCGCAGTCGTACACCGGGCCCCACCCGGTCTCCGGCCAGCCCGGAACCGCTCAGTCGTTCCCGGGCGCCCAGCACCCGGTCTCCGTGCAGCCCGTCACGCAGCCGGTCTCGGCAGCACCGAGCTGGCCGCATCCGGTCTCCGGTCAGCCCATGGCCGCCGACGCGGGACGGCCGGACGGGACCCGGCCGGTTGACGCCGGTTCGAAGTGGGCGCAACCCGCTCCCCCGACTCCGGCCACGGCTCCGACAAGCCCCGGCGCCACCGACCCCGGCGCCGAATCTCCGGACTGGTTCGCCCCCTCCGGCGCCCAGCCCATCGTGGTTCCCCAGGGCATGGCCCAGCCCGAATCCAGCCCGACCTCTGCGACCCCTTCGGCCAGTTCAGCCGAGGAGCCGTCCCAGGCCGCGCCCTACGCCGACCTCCCCTACGCGGACTACGACGAGCCGATCGCCGTCCAGCAGATCCTCACGCGCCCGGTTTCCGCCGAGCCGACGCCGACCAGCCCGGTGTCGGCCCACCCCGTCGCAGCCGAACCCGTCTCAGCGCAACCCGTCTCGGCCCAGCCGACCTACGACGAGCCGGCCGCAACACACCCGGTCTCATCCGAACCCACGTCGTCCCACCCGACGTCAGCCCAGCCGACGTCGTCCTTCCCCACCTCGGCCCAGCCGGCCCACGCCCAACCGGAGTCCGCGCCCGACACCGACCAGCCCACGTCTGCGGCGCCCACCTCCGTCGACCCGGTCTCGGCACAGCCAGTTTCCGGCCGGCCCGACTCGACACAGTCCGGTTGGGACTCCCCGGCTCCCACACGACCGACTTCCGCTCAACCGGGCTGGGACACCCCCGTTTCGGCTCCTCCGGCTCCGACGGAGCCGACATCGGGCGCCCCTGTCTCAGCGCACCCTGTCTCGGCCCGCCCGGTGTCGGCGCAGCCCACCTCCGGTCTTCCCGACTCCGACGCGTCAACGGCCGCGCCCGGCTTCCACGCGGCGGCCGACGCCGGCACGGATTACGCCGGAACGCACCACAGCGAGTCCACGGGCCACGGCTCGGCGGAGGCTGCCGAAACCGGAGCTACCGGGCGGGATGAGCACGGCTACGCGGACGGTGACTACGAGCCGGCAGCCCGGTTCCACGTCGACGCGGAGCCCGGACTTCACGACTACGACGAGCCGATCGACGCTGAGCTGATCGAACCGGAATCCGGTGCCGGCATTCCGGTGGTGGTGCACGCCACCGAGGCCAACGACGATGACGACATCGTGGACGCCGAGCTCATCGAGGACCCGCCCCGCGTGCTCTCGGCTCCGTCGGTCACGCACGCGATCACGGCCGAGCCCTCCGGTTCCGCCTACGAGCAGGACACCGTCGCCGGCGAGCCGGACACGGGCGGCTTCACCAGGTCTACGGCCTCGCACGCGTTCGATCGGGCCACCGATCCCCTGGCCGGCGAGCCCGATTCGGACAGCCCCACCACGCACACGGACTCGCGCGTGTCCGAACGGAACATCGAGTCCGCAGCGGCCGACCCGACCGCCGACACGCCCCACCACGGCGCGGCGGAGAGCAACGCCGAAACGACCGGACACGGCACACCGACCACCACCGGCGACGCGCCCGAGGACGACAACACGCGGAACGCCGCCGGAACCGTCCGGCCCGGAACCGTGCATACCGAGAGCTCGGCAAACACGGCGAAACCGGCCGTGCACGAGGCGGCCGAGACCGGCAACGCTGTGGCGGATCAGCACTGGCCGGAAGCGGTCACGGACACGACCGGCACAGCGGACACGATCGGGCCCGGACCTGCGGACGCCGGCGCGGCGAACACGGCCGGGCGCGGAACTGCGGACGCCGGCGCGGCGAACACAGCCGGGCGCGGAACTGCGGAATCTGGCGGCACGACGGGCCCGACCGGACCCGCGACCGCAGGCGCCCACGCTGAGAGCACAGCCGAGCGCGGAACCACGGACACCGACACGGCGGACACAGCCGAGCGCGCGACCGCGGAAGCGGCGGGCACGACTGGGCCTGCGACCGCAGGCGCCCACGTTGAGGACACGGCCGGGCGCGGGGCCGCAGAAACGTCAGAAACAACCGGGCCCGCGACCGCAGGCACCAACGCTGAGGACACGGCCGGACGCGGGGCCGGGGACGCCGACTCCGTGGACACGGCCGAGCGCGGGACCTCAGAGACAGCCGAAACCGTCGCGACGGCCAAGCAGGACACCACGGACACGGCCGAGGACGAGACGGCAGAAGCGACCGAGCACAAGACCGCGGACAACGCCGAGCGCGAAACGGCAGAAGCGGCCGAGCACGCGACCGAGCACGAAACCGCGGACACGGCCGAGCCCCTGACCGGGGAGACCGCGGAGGCGGACGGCGACGCGCCGGCTGGGCTTGGGACGGGCGTCACCCCGTACGGGAAAAAGGAACTCGCACCGATCCGGCAGCGGCGCGAACAGCAGGCGGACCCCCGCAACCGGCGGACCGACCCGGAGCAGATTCTGGCCGCCTACCCGGTCGTCTTCGACCCCCGGACGCTGCGGGAACGCATCGAGGACGACGAACCGATGTGGGTGGTTCTGGACCGGCTCACCGACAAGCTCGAGTATGCCGAGCGCGACTCCGACCGGGCGCGGCTTCTGAGTCTGCGGGCGGTGGCGTCGCGGCTGCTGGGCGACCTGGACCCGGCCTTGGAAGATGCGCGGGCGGCCCTCGTGCACGCCGAGGCGGCCGGGGATCTCGCGAAGGCCGCGGTCGTGCGGGCGCGGCTGGCACACGTGTTGCAGTGGCGCGGGGAGTTCGCCGAGGCCGACCGGATCTACGCGGAGATCAGTTCGGCCGAGCTGCCGGACCGGCTGCGGGCCGAGATCCACGAGCTGGCGGGGCGGTCGGCGTTCGAACAGGGGCGCTGGCTGGAGGCCGTCAACCATCTGGAGAGCGCTCTCGATCTGCGGAAGGGGGCCGATCCCGACCTGGTCGAGCGGATCGAGCTGGCCCTCGACACGATCACCGGGCACGCCTCGGAGGGGTGGGGTCCGTACCCGCGGTCCCGCGAGGAGATCATCGGCCGTACGGCGTCTCCGCGCCCGCAGCGGGACGAGAGCTCGGGGCTTTACGGGTATCCGGGGTCGCTGGCGCCCGTGTTCGCGCAGGCGCAACCGTTCGCGGACGGCGTGGCGTGGGTGCGCCGGCCCGAGGCGCAGGCCTGGGAGCTGATCGACGAGTCGGGGGCGTTGCTGATCGACGCGTCGGCCGGCTACCGCGCGGCCGGCCGGTTCGCCGAGGGGCTGGCCTGGGTGTCGCGGGACGACGCCGGTGGCTGGTACGCCGTCGACAAGCAGAACCGGGTCATCGTGCCGGGCGGATTTGATGACGCGCGGCCTTTCCACAACGGCTTGGCCCTCGTACGGCGTGGGGGCTGGGGTGTGGTCGACCGCCACGCCCGGCTCGTGGTGCAGCCGCACTACCGGGCGTTCGCGACCATGCTCGCCTCGGGGAAGCCGGTCGACGGTTTCACCGAGGAAGGGCTCGCGGTGGTCGACGCGGGCGAGGTCTACGGCGTGGTCGACCGCTCGGGGCAGCTGCTGGTGCAGCCGGTGCACGCCGCGCTGCTGATCCACCCGGCGGCGTTCCTGGTGGCCGACAAGTTCGGGCTGTGGGGCGCGCTCGACCGCAAGGGTCAGCCGATGGTCGAGCTCAAGTATCGGGAGCGGGCCGACGTGCTCGACGAGATCGATAAGTTGATCAAGGACACGCGGCCCGTGCTCTGAGCAAGGCATAGGGTCGGGGCATGGAACATCGTCATCTCGGCCGCTCCGGCCTGCTGATCAGTGAGCTCGCCTACGGCAACTGGATCACCCACGGTTCCCAGGTCGAGGAGGAGGCCGCCGTCGCGTGCGTACGGGCCGCGCTCGACGTGGGCATCACCAGCTTCGACACCGCCGACGCGTACGCCGGTGGGCGCGCCGAGGAGGTGCTGGGCCGGGCCCTGAAGGGCGAGCGCCGCGCCGGCCTGGAGATCTTCACCAAGGTGTTCTGGCCGACCGGGCCCGGCCCGAACGACCGCAGCCTGTCCCGCAAGCACATCATGGAGTCGATCGACGCGTCGCTGGGCCGGCTGCAGACCGACTACGTGGACCTCTACCAGGCCCACCGCTACGACTACTCGACCCCGCTCGAGGAGACCATGCAGGCGTTCGCCGACGTGGTCCGCTCGGGCAAGGCGCTCTACATCGGCGTCTCGGAGTGGACCGCGTCCGAGATCCGGGCCGGTTGGGAGATGGCCCAGGAGCTGCGGATCCCGTTCGTCTCGAACCAGCCGCAATACTCGGCCCTGCACCGGGTCATCGAGGCCGAGGTGGTGCCGACCTCGATCGAGCTGGGTGTCGGTCAGATCGTCTTCTCGCCGATCGCGCAGGGTGTGCTGACCGGCAAGTACAAGGTGGGCGAGCAGCCGCCGGCCGGTTCGCGGGCCACCGACGAGAAGTCGGGCGCCGGCTTCATCGCCCGCTTCATGAACGACGAGACGTTGTCGGCCGTGGCCCAGCTGCAGCCCCTGGCCGAGCAGGCCGGGCTGTCGATGGCCCAGCTCGCCCTGGCCTGGGTGCTGCAGAACTCGAACGTCTCGGCCGCCATCATCGGCGCGTCGCGGCCCGAGCAGGTGCACGACAACGCGGTCGCCTCCGGCCGCAAGCTCGACGCCGACCTCATGAAGGCGATCGACGCGGCCCTGGAGCCGGTCGTCGAGCGCGACCCGGCCAAGACCCAGAGCCCCGCTCGGCGTCCCTAGGCGAACTGCCCTCCCGGGTGATCGCCGCCGGTGAGTTGGCACTCGGTTCTCGACGGCCGCGAGGCCGGCGGCGAACCGCGTGCCAACTCCCGTGGAGCGAGCTGAGCCGACCGGCTCAGCTGCCCGACCAGAACCTCATCAGCTCGAGGCCGACCTGGATGAGGACCTGGGAGAGGCCGAGACGGTCGGTGATCCAGTAGACGAGGTCGAAGAACCACTCGCCGATACGCGTCTGCCAGAGCAGCAGGAAGAGCAGGATGAAGCCGTACGGCGCGAAGAGGTTCCACGCCCGCTGATAGGCGGGACTCATCCACGGCGAGAGGATGCTGCCGCCGTCGAGCCCGGGAATCGGCAGCAGGTTGAGGATCGTCGCCGTGACCTGCAGGAACGCCAACGCCGCGAGCGCCGCCCAGAACTCCAGGTGATCGCTCGACCCGCCCGCGACGAGCTGACCGCCGACCACGTCGAGCGTGGGCCCGACGCCGATCAGGAACGGGAACGCGCAGATCAGCGCGAGCACCACGTTGGTCAGCGGACCGGCCGCACTGATCAGCGAGTCTTTGACCTTGCTGTTGATGTAGCGGTGGTCGATCCAGACGGCGCCGCCGGGCAGGCCGATGCCGCCGAGGACCACCACGACCACCGGCAGCACGATCGACAGCAGCGGGCTGGTGTACTTCAGCGGGTTGAGCTTGAGGTAGCCGCGCTCGGCCACGCTGCGGTCGCCCGAGAAATAGCCGATCAGCGCGTGGGCGTACTCGTGCAGGCACAGCGAGACCAGCCAGCCCGCCACGATGAACAGGAAGACGTCGACCCGGACGTTGCCGAAGCCCGTCCAGGTCATCCAGCCGCTGACGACGAAGACCGCGACGATGCCCACGAACACCGGGCTGGGCACGAAGGCGTGGCGAGGCGTCCTGGTGTAGACCGGTTCGTAAGTCACGTCGCTCCGCTCACTCCGCCGGGAGCAGGCTCATCCGGTAGTCGACGCGATCGTCCTCCAGGAGCACGACCCCGGCCACTCCCTGCTCGGCCAGAGCACGCCATTCCTGGCCGATCCACGACTCGGCGTCGGCCTGGCTGCTGAACGTCTCCTGCGGCCCGCCCACCGGCTGACCTTCGACGTTCTCGTACCGCCAACTCCACGGCATTCGCCGCCCCCTCACGTCTTCGGTCGGTGCGACTCCACCCTACGGCTTCCGGCTGTGCGCTCCGGCCTTAAGGTACGGGGCATGTCCGATGATCGGTGGCACACGGTCCTGGTGCTCGGCGGTATCCGTTCCGGCAAGTCCGCGTTCGCCGAATCGCTGGTGGCCGACGCCCCCGCGGTGCGTTACGTGGCCACCGCGACCGGCGGCGAGGACGATCCCGAGTGGCTGGGGCGGATCGAGGCCCATCAGCGGCGGCGGCCGCAGTCGTGGTCGACCGAGGAGACCGGGGCCGACCCGGCCCGGCTGACCGAGTTGCTGACCGAGGCCAAGCCCGACGAGACGCTGCTCGTCGACGACCTGGGCGGCTGGGTGGCGGCGGTGCTCGACCCGGCCCGGCAGCCCAACGACGACGAGGCCGACGTGGAGGCGCTGGCGGCCGCGGTGCGTACGTGCTCGGCCCGGGTCGTGTTCGTCAGCCCCGAGGTCGGTTTGGCGCTGGTGCCCACGACGCCGGTGGGGCGGGCCTTCGCCGACGCGCTGGGCACCACGAACCAGGCCCTCGCCGAGGCCTGTGACCGGGTGGCGCTGGTCGTCGCCGGCCGCGCGGTGTGGTTGAAGGAGTCGCCCGAGGCCGCGACGCCCGTGGTTCCGGCACCCGCCGCTCCGGCCGCCGCGTCTCCGGCGCCCCTGGTGGAGGCGCCCGCGATCATTCCGGCGCCCCCGGTTGAGGTGCCCCCGGTCGAGGCCACGGTCGTCAGTCCCGAGGTGGAAGAGCCGACCCCGGTTTCCCGTACGCCCGGAGTCATCGACGAGCCCACCATGGTGCTTCCGCTGGTGGCGTCGCAGACCGTCATCGAGCCCGGCATGGAACTGCCGCTGCCCGACGGCGACGCCGGCCCCGACGCGCGCGACCGCCTCGCCACCGTCGACTTCCCCGGCGCCGGGCTGGGCCGACTGGTCGAGGCGGTCGAGTTCGCCGCCGCCACCCAGTCCACGGTCACCCCGCAGCCGTGGTCGGCCGTGCGGGTGCTGCTGCTCTCGGGCCGGCACGCCGGTGGGGCCGCGGCCGGGGACGACATCGAGGACGTGGAGCGCCGCGTCGCCCAGGTCGAGAACGGTGAGGGTGTGCTGAGCCGCCTGGCCGGTTCGGCCGGGGCCGACATCGCCGTCCTGCGCACCGGCGAGGCCGCGCCCATCGAGGACGGTCCGGCCGCCACCGACGAAGAGGTCGAACGGGCCCTGCTGCAGGGCTGGCACCTGGCCGACGCGGCCGCCGAGGCGGGCAAGGACCTGCTCGTGCTCGCGTCGATCGGCACGGGCACCGACGCCGTCGCGGCCGCGGTCTCGGTCGCGACCACCGGCGCCGAGGCGGTCGCCGTGCTGCCCCGGGTGCTGCTGCCGGGCGGGGTCATCGACGACGAGTCGTGGATGGTCCGGTGCGCCGCCGTCCGCGACGCCATGCACCGGATCCGCCGGGAGCCCCGCGGCGCCAAGGACGTGCTGCGGGAGCTCGGCGGCCAGGACTTCGCGGTCGCCACGGGCGCGCTCCTCGGCGCGGCCGCCCGCCGCCTGCCGGTGGTGCTCGACGGGCCGGTCGGTGTCGCGGCCGGCCTGATCGCCCGCGACCTCGCCAGTCAGACCCGGCACTGGTCGATGCTGGTCGACGTGGGCAACCTCGAACTGGTGCGCCAGGGTGGGGACGTGCTCGGGCTGAACCCCGTACTGGACCTGGGTCTGGGTCTGGGTGAAGGAGCGAACGCCCTGGCCGCGCTGCCGCTGCTGAGGACGGCCGTGGGTCTGGCGTCGGCGGTCGGCGTGCATCCGGCGATGCTGGCCGAGCACGGCGACGAGGGCCTGTCGGACGACGACGCGGAGTTCATCGAGCCGGAACCGGACGGGCCGGGCCCGGCGAGCACGTGAGCCTCACGGCCGGGATCCGCCTCTCGATCACCACGCTGACGGTCCTGCCGGTCCGGGCCGGCCGCATCGACCGCCCGGCGGCCGCGGTGGCGATGAGCGTGGCCCCGGCCGTCGGAGCGCTGCTGGGCCTGATCCTGGGCGCCCTGTTGTGGTCGCTGCGCGAGGCGCACGCGCCCGCGATGGTGGCGGCCGCGGTGACGGTGGCCGCGGCCGCGTTGCTGACCCGGGGCATGCACCTCGACGGGCTGGCCGACACGGTCGACGCGCTGGGTTCCTACCGCCGGGGCGAGGCCGCCCTGGAGATCATGAAAAAGTCCGACATCGGCCCGTTCGGGGTGGCCGCGATCGCCCTGACGCTGCTGATCCAGGCGTCGGCGCTGTCCACGCTCCCGGTGGCGGCGGTGGTCGTGGCGTTCGCGGCCGGCCGGACGGCGATCACGCTGGCCTGCCGGTCCGGGGTGCCCGCGGCCCGCAACGAGGGCCTGGGCGCGCTGGTGGCCGGCACGGTGCCCCGATGGCCGGCCGTGGTGATCGGGGCGCTGGTGGTCGCCGCGGGGGTGGCCGCAACTCCGGACCGTCCGTGGCAGGGCCCGGTCGCGGTGGCCGTCTCGCTCTTGGCGGTGGTCGCCCTGGTGCACCACGCCGTACGCCGTTTCGGCGGCATCACCGGCGACGTGCTCGGCGCCTCGGTCGAGGTCGCCACGACGCTAGCCATGATCGGCTTGTCGTTCACCAAGATCGCCGCCAACTAGGCCCACCCCACCGCTCCCAGGGGGCTGGCCAAAAAATACGCGCCGCCAGACGAGCGATCCGGGTTATCCACAGGTGAGCCTGCCAACAGTATTCCCAGCCCAAACAGTGCTAGGCGCGCTGAACAGGCCGCTGCGGAACAGGCCGGCACAGGGCAGCGAGGGAACAGGCCCCCGGGCGAGCGGCGGCTAGCGGACGGACGGCTGCACGAACGGCGGCTTCACGACCCGGGCCTCCGTACGGCGTCCACGGATGTCGACCTCGACCAGGTCACCGTCGCTGATGCCGGCCGCCGTGTCGAGCAGGGCCAGCGCGATGCCCACCTTCTTCGTCGGCGAGAACGTGCCCGACGTGGTCTCGCCGATCAGCGACTCACCGGCGTACACGGGCATGTGGCCTCGGGGAATGCCCCGCCCGGTCAGCTCGAGACCGCGCAGGGTGCGACGCGGACCGGCGGCCTTCTCGGCGACCAGCGCGTCCCGCCCCCAGAAGGCCGGCTTGCCCCAGCCGACGGCCCAGCCCGAGCGCGCCTGCACCGGCGTGATGTCGAGCGACAGGTCCTGACCGTGCAGCGGATAACCCATCTCCGTACGCAGGGTGTCGCGCGCGCCCAGACCGCACGGGCGCACCCCGGCGCCGATCAGCGAGTCCCACACCTCGCCCGCCGCCGACCAGGGCACGACGAGTTCGTAGCCGTGCTCGCCGGTGTAGCCGGTGCGGCAGACGATCAACTCGCCGGAGGGGACGAACGCCATGTAGTCGTCGGGCGTGGGCAGGCCCAGCTTGGCCAGCACCTCGGGCGACTGCGGGCCCTGCACGGCGAGAACGGCCCAGCCCGAGTGCTCGTCGGTCACGGTCACCCCGGCCGGGGCAGCGGCGGTCAGGAGCCGTACGACGGAAGCGGTGTTCGCGGCGTTCGGAATGAGGAAGACCTCGTCGTCGGAGACCAGGTAGGCGATGAGGTCGTCGACCACGCCACCGGACTCGTCGCAGCACAGCGTGTACTGCGCCTTGCCGGGTGCGATGCGGCCCAGGTCGTTGGTGAGGCACGCGTTGACGAAGGCGGCCGCGCCCTCCCCCCGTACGCGGGCCTTGCCCAGGTGGGAGACGTCGAAGACGCCCGAGGCCTCCCGGACCGCCGTGTGCTCCTTGATGACGCCGCCGCCCGCGTACTCCAGCGGCATCTCCCAGCCCCCGAAAGCGGCGAACTTCGCACCGAGGGCGACATGGCGCTCGTGCAACGGGGAACGAGAAAGGGCGTCGGCAGACATGAGAGTCAACTTACCCGTGACCTTGCATGTGGTTAGAGTCGCGGGGACACCCCACCTCCGGCGTCAGTCCGCCGGGGAACCACCGATCAGCCGGCGTGGCCCATGAGGCGCCCGGCCCCGAAGTCCGCGGAGAGCCTTCTGTGAGCCAGCCCAGCCTCAGCCTGGTCGACACCGACCCGGCCGAATTGGCCGTCGATGCCATCGTCATCGGCCTGCACAGCCAGCCCGACGAGGGTGGCGCCCTGTTGCCGGCGGCCGGCGCCGAAAGCATCGCCGCCGCGTTCGACGGCAAGCTGACCTCGACGCTGGCGCTGCTCGGCGCGAGCGGCGCGCCCGGCGAGGTGACCAAGCTGGCCACCCTGGGCACGATCACGGCCCCCCTGGTGGTGGCGGTCGGCCTGGGCGACGAGCCCTCCGGGTCGGCGCCCAACCTCGAGACGCTGCGCCGCGGCACCGGCGCCGCCGTGCGCGCGCTGGCCGGCAGCACCACCGTCGCGCTGGCACTGCCGCTGCCCGACGACGAGGACGCTCCGGGCGTGCTGCGCGCGATCCTCGAGGGCGCGCTGCTGGGGTCGTACAAGTTCGCCGGTTACAAGACCAAGCCGCAGCCGAACCGCCGCGACCCGGTCTCGGCCCTGCAGGTGCACGTGCCGGACGCGACCGACGCGGCCGCGGCCGCCGAGGTGACGCGGGCCGAGGTCGTCGCGCGGGCCGTCCGCCTGACCCGTGACTGGGTCAACACGCCGCCCAACTCGCTGCGCCCGCCGCAGTTCGCCGACGCCGTGGTGGCCGCGGCCAAGGGCACCGGCCTCGAGGTCGAGGTGCTCGACTTCGACGAGCTGAAGGCCGGCGGCTACGGCGGCATCGTGGCCGTGGGCCAGGGTTCCGAGGCCCCGCCCCGGCTGGTCAAGCTCAGCTACACGCCCGAGGGCGTCGAGTCGCCGAAGCGGGTCGCGCTGGTCGGCAAGGGCATCACGTTCGACACCGGTGGCATCAGCATCAAGCCGTCGGCGGGCATGTGGGAGATGAAGTCCGACATGGCCGGCGCCGCCGCGGTGGGCGCCACCATGCTGGCCGTCGCCGCGCTCAAGCCCCAGGTCGCGGTGAGCGCCTATCTCGCGATGGCCGAGAACATGCCTTCCGGTACGGCGTACCGGCCGGGCGACGTCATCACGATGTTCAACGGCAAGCGCGTCGAGGTCTACAACACCGACGCCGAGGGCCGCATGGTGCTGGCCGACGCGATCGCCCGCGCCTGCGCCGACGGCACCGACTACGTGCTCGAGGCGTCGACGCTGACCGGCGGCCAGGTGGTCGCGCTGGGCAAGCGCATCTCGGGCCTGATGGGTTCGGACGAGGCGGTCGAGCTGGTGCGCGCGGCGGGTGACCTGGTGGGCGAGCCGGCCTGGCCGATGCCGTTGCCGGACGAGGTGCGCAAGGGCATGGAGTCGGACATCGCCGACATTTCCCAGACCAACTCGAACCTGGACCGCTCCGGCCACATGCTGCAGGGCGGGGTGTTCCTGCGGGAGTTCGTCGCCGAGGGTGTCGAGTGGGCGCACATCGACATCGCGGGCCCGAGCTACCACACGGGCGAGCCGACCGGTTATTGGACGAAGGGCGGCACGGGCGTCCCGATTCGTACGCTGCTGGCGGTTATCGACCGTTTGAGCTGATTATCATGGTTCCGGGCGCACATCGCCCGGAACCATGTCAGTTTTCCTGAGCGGGCCGGCGCTTCTGGCGCTCGTTGTAGTCACGCATCCGCTGCGGATAACCCATGAGCCGCACGTCATAGATGGGAACGCTCAGCTGATGAGCCCACCGACGGGCGATCTCGGGAGTCTCGGTGCGACGCCGCGTCCACTCACCGTCGTGTGCCACGAGCAACACCGTGGTCTCGGTCACGTTGGTGCGCGGTTCGATGAAGGCCTCGACCCCGCGACGAGTGCGGACGAACTCCGCAAGATACTCAAGATCGGCACGGTCGACAGCCCGTCCGGCCGCGGCACGCGGCTCCTGGCGACGCCGAAACCAGGCCACCGCACACTCCTCACGTTCAATTGCGGCAAGAGTACGTCGGGCACGCTCGCCGTGGGGAACCTGAGTGCATCCGCGGGATCGTCAAGTGGAAAGATGGCCTGGACATACTGTGACCGTTTCCATTCAGAGTTATTCGGGGCTCACCTTGACCGACGCACAGCTACAGCTGAACGCCTCGGCGCCCACCGCCCCGAATAATTCTGACTGTGTGACCCGCATGGCAACGACGCGAACACTGGAGTCAACGTGAGCCAGCCGAACGGCGGAACCTTCGACATCGTCATCCTCGGCGCCGGCAGCGGTGGTTATGCGGCCGCCCTGCGCGCGGCCGAGCTCAACCTCTCCGTCGCGCTGATCGACAAGGCCGAGCTGGGCGGCACGTGCCTGCACCGCGGCTGCATCCCGACCAAGGCGCTGCTGCACGCGGCCGAGATCGCCGACCAGACCCGCGAGAGCGAGCAGTTCGGCGTCAAGGCCGACCTGGTCGGCATCGACATGGCCGGCGTCAACGCGTACAAGGACGGCGTGGTCGCCCGCCTCTACAAGGGCCTGCAGGGCCTGCTCAAGCAGGACAAGATCACGCTGGTGCAGGGCGCCGGCAAGCTTGTCGCCAAGGACACGGTCGAGGTCGACGGCAAGCGCTACACCGGGCGCAACGTCATCCTGGCGACCGGCTCCTACTCCCGCTCGCTGCCCGGCCTCGAGGTCGACGGCAAGCGCGTCATCACCAGCGAGCACGCCCTCAAGCTCGACCGGGTGCCGTCCTCGGCCATCGTCCTGGGCGGCGGCGTGATCGGCGTCGAGTTCGCCAGCGTCTGGAAGTCGTTCGGCGCCGACGTCACCATCCTCGAGGCCCTCCCCCGCCTGGTCGCGGCCGAGGACGAGGAGATCTCCAAGACGGTCGAGCGCGCCTTCCGCAAGCGCAAGATCAACTTCAAGGTCGGCAAGCCGTTCGAGAAGGTCGAGCACACCTCCAACGGCGTCCGCGCGACCATCGCCGGCGGCGAGACCGTCGAGGCCGAGGTGCTGCTGGTCGCGGTCGGCCGCGGCCCGACAACGGCCAACCTGGGCTACGAGCAGCAGGGCATCACGCTCGACCGCGGCTTCGTGATCACCAACGAGCGGCTGCACACCGGCGTCGGCAACATCTACGCCGTGGGCGACATCGTCCCCGGCCTGCAGCTCGCGCACCGCGGCTTCCAGCAGGGCATCTTCGTGGCCGAAGAGATCGCGGGCCTGCGCCCGGCGCCGATCGACGAGGCGGGCATCCCCCGGGTCACCTACTCCGACCCCGAGGTCGCGTCGGTGGGCCTGACCGAGGCCAAGGCCAAGGAGCAGTACGGCGCGGACAAGGTCTCGACGTACAACTACAACCTCGGCGGCAACGGCAAGAGCCAGATCCTCAAGACCGCGGGCTTCGTCAAGCTGGTGCGCCTCAACGACGGCCCCGTGCTGGGCGTCCACATGGTCGGCGCGCGGATGGGCGAACTGGTCGGCGAGGCTCAGTTGATCTACAACTGGGAGGCGTTCCCGGAAGAGGTCGCTCAGCTGGTCCACGCCCACCCGACGCAGAACGAGGCGCTCGGCGAGGCGTTCCTGGCCCTGTCCGGCAAGCCCCTGCACGCACACAGCTGACCTGAGTCTTACGAGAAGCGGTTAAGGAGTTCTGAGACATGCCGACATCGGTCACCATGCCGCGGCTGGGTGAGAGCGTCACCGAGGGCACCGTCACTCGCTGGCTGAAGCAGGAGGGCGAGCGGGTGGAGGCCGACGAGCCGCTGCTCGAGGTCTCCACCGACAAGGTCGACACGGAGATCCCGTCGCCGGCCGCGGGTGTGCTCACCCGGATCGTCGTCGGCGAGGACGAGACGGCCGACGTCGGCAGCGAGCTCGCGGTCATCGCCGGCGACGGCGAGGAGGCGGACACCTCCGCCCCCGCCCCGGCCCAGCAGCAGGCCGAGCCGGAGCCCGAGCCCGAGCCGGCGGCGCCGACCACCCCGTCGACCGAGAAGCCGGTCGAGGAGGAGGCCCCGGCCCCGCAGACCGCCTCCGCCTCCAGCGGCGAGGGCACCGCGGTGAAGATGCCGGCGCTCGGCGAGAGCGTCACCGAGGGCACCGTCACCCGCTGGCTCAAGGCGGTCGGCGACTCGATCGAGGTCGACGAGCCGCTGCTCGAGGTCTCGACCGACAAGGTCGACACCGAGATCCCCTCGCCGGTCGCGGGCACGCTGCTCGAGATCAAGGTGCAGGAGGACGAGACGGCCGACGTCGGCGCCGACCTGGCGATCATCGGCGCCGAGGGTGCGGCTCCCGCGCCGGCGCCGGAGAAGGCAGCGCCGGCCCCGCAGCAGGCTCCCGCCCCCAAGCAGGAGCAGGAAGCCCCGAAGGTCGAGTCGGCCCCCGCGCCCGACTTCGCGCCGTCCGGCGAGTCCTACGCCGACCCGGCCCCCGAGGCCGAGACGTCGAAGGACCCGGTGGCGGCCGAGGCCAAGGCCGAGCCGCCCGCCCCGTCGACGCCGCGCACCGAGACGGCCAGCCCGAACGGCGCCGGCGACGCCGGTTACGTCACGCCGCTGGTCCGCAAGCTGGCCGCCGAGAAGGGCGTCGACCTGTCGACCCTGACCGGCACCGGCGTCGGCGGCCGCATCCGCAAGCAGGACGTGACCGACGCCGCCGACAAGGCGGCCGCCGCCAAGGCCGCTCCGGCGCCCGCCCCGGCCCAGCCGGCCGCCAAGCCCGCCGCAGCCGCCAAGCCGGCCCCGAGCCCGCTGCGGGGCCGCACCGAGAAGCTGACCCGCACCCGCGCGACGATCGCCCGTCGCATGGTCGAGTCGCTGCAGATCTCGGCGCAGCTCACCACGGTGGTCGAGGTCGACGTGACCAGGATCGCCCAGCTGCGGAACAAGGCGAAGGCCGACTTCCTGGCCCAGCACGGCGTCAAGCTCAGCTTCCTGCCGTTCTTCGCCCTGGCCGCCGTCGAGGCGCTGCGCCAGCACCCGGTCGTGAACTCGTCGATCGACCAGGAGGCCGGCACGGTCACCTACCACGACGCCGAGCACCTCGGCATGGCCGTCGACACGCCGAAGGGCCTGATCGTCCCGGTCATCAAGGACGCCGGTGACCTCAACCTGGCCGGGCTGGCCAAGCGGATCGCCGACGTGGCCGACCGCACCCGCAACAACAAGATCGGCCCGGACGAGATCTCGGGCGGCACGTTCACGCTGACCAACACGGGCAGCCGGGGCGCGCTCTTCGACACGCCGATCATCAACCAGCCGCAGGTCGGCATCCTGGGCACCGGCGCCGTGGTCAAGCGGGCCGTGGTCATCAACGACCCCGAGCTGGGCGAGATCATCGCGCCGCGCTCGATGGTCTACCTGGCCCTGAGCTACGACCACCGGATCGTGGACGGCGCCGACGCCGCCCGCTTCCTGGTCACGCTGAAGGAGCGCCTCGAGGGCGGCCACTTCGAGGGCGACCTGGGTCTCGCGTAACGACACCGACGACAGGGAGCGTCCGGGATCATCCCGGGCGCTCCCTTCGTTTTGAACGGGTTCATTTCAGGGCATGATGAGAACCATGCGGATCCTGATCTCCGGCGGTTCCGGCTTCCTCGGCACGCCGTTCGTCGAGCGGCTGCGCGAGAGCGGCCACGAGGTGACCCGGCTGGTGCGCCGGCCCGCCGAGAAGCCCGACGAGGCCACCTGGCAGCCCTCCCAGGGGCAGATCGACCCGCACGTGGTGGCCGCGGCCGACGTGGTGATCAACCTGTCCGGCGCGAACGTCGGCGCCAAGCGCTGGACGGCCCGCTACAAGAGCGAACTGCGCTCGAGCCGGGTCGACACCACCGGCACGCTCGCCCGGGCGATCCGCAAGCTGCCCGAGGCCGACCGACCGCACACGCTGCTGCAGGCCTCTGCCGTCGGCTGGTACGGCGACACCGGTGACAACCCGGTCACCGAGGAGGCGCCGGCCGGCAACACGTTCCTGGCCGACCTGTGCCGCGTGTGGGAGGCCGCCGCCCGGCCCGCCGAGGACGCCGGCGTACGCGTCGTGCTCCTGCGCACCGGCATCGCCGTCGAGACCCTGGTCGAGCGGCTGGTGCTGCTGTTCAAGCTGGGCGCCGGGGCCAAGCTGGGCGGCGGCAAGCAGTGGATGCCGTGGACCAACGTGCCCGACTGGCTCGGTGCGGCCGAGTTCGTGCTCGAGCGCGAAGACATCGCGGGCCCGGTCAACCTGGTCGGGCGGGAGCCGGCCACCAACGCCGAGTTCACCAAGGCCCTGGCGTCCGCCGTCCACCGCCCGGCGCTCCTGTCGGTCCCCAGCCCGGCCCTGTTCCTGGCGCTGGGCGAGCTCGCCGGCGAATCCCTGCGCAGCAGCCGGGTCGTCCCGGCGGTGCTGGAACGGGCCGGTTTCCGGTGGACGCACCCGACCATCGAGTCCGCTCTGCGGGCCGCCGTCGGGCAGGAAGCGACGGCATCGCGCTGAGCAGCGGTGCGGGCTTGCTAACCTGCGCCTGATGTCCGTCGCCGTTCCCACCACCACGTCCGCCGCCGACGAGCCGGCCCCGCCCGACGCCCCCGCGGCGACCCGGCGGTGGCGGTCGCATCTGTTCGTCGCGCTGGCCGCCCTCCTGCTCGGCTATTACGTGATCAGCCGGCTGTGGCAGGACCCGTTTCAGCACGCCGTCGCCGAGAACGTCGGCGACCAGGCGTTCTTCGAATGGGTGCTGTCCTACGGCGTGCACCTGCTGCAGCACGGCGGCGACCCGTTCTTCACCGATCTGCTGAACGTGCCGGACGGCGTGAACCTGGCCGCCAACACCTCGATCACGGTGTACGCGATCCTGTTCGCCCCGCTGACGATGCTGGCCGGCCCGCAGGTCACGTTCCTGACGATCCTCACACTCAACCTGGCCGGCTCCGCCTTCGCGTGGTACCTGTTCCTCGGCCGCTGGATCACCGCCAACCGGGCCGCGGCCGCGCTGGCCGGCCTGTTCTGCGGGTTCGCGCCGGGCTTCATCGCACACGCCAACGGCCACCTCAACTGGACCTCGGGCTGGATCGCGCCGCTGGTGCTGTGGCGGCTGCTCAAGATGCGCGACACCGGCCGCTGGCTGCGCAACGGCCTGCTGCTGGGTGTGACGCTCGCGCTCGGCTTCTCGATCGCGGCCGAGGGCCTGTTCTTCGCGGCGCTGGCCGGTGGCGTGTTCGTGATCACGTGGGCGCTCGCCCCGATCAACCGGGCCGAGGCGCGGGCGGCGCTGCCGAAGTTCCTGGCCGGGCTCGGAGTCACCGCCGTGGTGGCCGGCGCCCTGCTCGCCTACCCGCTCTACATGCACTTCGCGGGCCCGCAGACCTTCAAGGGCACCGGCTTCAACCAGCGGCACTACTCCGAGGACCTGTTCTCGTTCTTCGCGTTCGCCGACCGGTCGCTGGCCAGCTGGGCCGGGCTCGACAACGACCTGGCGGCCAACCGCACCGAGGAGCAGAGCTTCTTCGGCCTGCCGCTGATGATCCTGATCATCGTGTCGCTGGTGATGCTCTATCGGAACGCGGACGACCGCCGCCGCGCGACCCTGCGGGCCCTGATGGTGGTGGGCGGGCTGTTCCTGCTCATCTCGCTCGGCCCCCGGCTGCGGGTGGCCGGGAGCGAAACCCCCATTCCCCTTCTGTACGCCCTCCTCCAGCACGTGCCGCTGTTCGACGCGGCGCTCCCGGCCCGTTTCGCCCTGGTGCTGGTCGGTGTCTTCGGCGTGATCCTGGCGATGGCGTGCGAGCAGGCCTTCGGCCAGGTCAAACCCCAGCCCCTGTACGTGATGGGCCTGGTCGTCGCCCTCCTGCCGATCTTCCCGATCCCGCTCGAATACCGGCACCGCGCCCCCGAGCCGAAGTTCATCGCCGACGGCACGTGGGAGAGGTACGTCCCCGACGGCGGCGTCATCAGCGCGCTGCCGTTCGCGATCAACGTGGCGGCCGACGGGCAGCGCTGGCAGGCGTACACGATGGCCCGGGGCGGCCAGATGTTCCGCATCCCCGACGGCTATTTCCTCGGTCCCGACATCGACGGCGTCGAGGGCAAGGGCCGCATCGGGGCCGTCCCGCGCGCCACCGACTGGCTGTTCCTGCGGGCCGCCCTCTACGGCTACATCGCCGACCTGGACAACGCCGACCGGGCCACCGCCCGCGCCGACTTCCAGCGCTGGGGCATCAACGCGCTGTTCCTGCCCGACGAGATCACCGGTCCCGAGGGCCCGCTGTTCCGCTCGGCGGTCGAGGTCACCGCGCGTGACCTGCTGGGCGAGCCCGAGCGCGTCGGCGACGTGCTGGTGTGGCGCATCCGTCCCGGTGTGGATCCGGTCGACCGGCCGGCAGGGGACTAACGTGGATCGCGTGACAACTTCCACGCTCACTGTCCTGCGGCCCGGCCTGGTCGACTATCGCGAGGCCTGGGACGAGCAGCGGCGCCTGCACGACGCCGTGGTGGACGGCACCCAGCCCGACACGGTCCTGCTGCTCGAGCACCCCAGCGTGCTCACGGCGGGCAAGCGCACCGAACCGGCCGACCTGCCGATCGACGGCACCCCCGTCGTCGACGTCGACCGCGGCGGCAAGATCACCTGGCACGGCCCCGGCCAACTGGTCGGCTACCCGATCCTCAAGCTGCCGGACCCGATCGACGTGGTCGCCTACGTCCGCCGTACGGAACAGATGTTGATCGACGTGTGCGCCGAGTTCGGTGTCACCGCCGCCCGCTCCGACATCAAGGGCCGCAGCGGCGCGTGGGTCCTGGCCGACGACCGCGGCCCCGACCGCAAGATCGCCGCGATCGGCATCCGGGTCGCCCGCGGCGTGACGCAGCACGGTTTCGCCATCAACGCCGACTGCGACCTGGCGAACTTCGACCGCTTCACCCCGTGCGGTATCCGCGACGCCGGCGTGACGTCGCTCTCGGCCGAGCTGGGCCGCGACGTGACGGTGGCCGAGGTGCTGCCGGTCGTCGAGAAGCACCTCACTACCCTGCTCTGATGGCTCTCTACCGGGACCCGAACGACAAGCGCGTCTTCGTCCCCAAACGTGGCGGTGGGGTGTCGCTGAACTTCGGCCACCCCATCGCCTGGGTGATCCTCATCTGCACCACGATCATCCCGTTCGCGATCGTGATCGGCATGACCATCGCGGTCCTCTCCTAGCCCGCCGGCCGCCGTCGCCGCGCTCTCGGCCCCGCGCGGGCACTACGCCCCACGCTCCTGGCCCCGCGCGGCACTACGCCCCTCGCTCCTGGCCCGTTGCCGGGCGGCACGCCGCTGCCGGGACCGCCTAGCCCGTTGTGCGCCACACCGTGACGGTCAGGTCGTAGCGCCGGCAGGCCAGCAGGTCACCGGCGGTCGAGCAGGCGTCGGGCGTGACCCGCGGGATGACCGCCCGGACGCGGCCGTCCTCCGGCCCGACCAGCGTCGTCCGGTCGCCTTCGGGATAGAAGACCAGGTCGCTGACCGGCCGCCCCCGCCCGAAGTCGGCCTCGACCCGGCCGGTGGCGAGGTCGACCCGAGCGGAACGCCCGTTCACGTCGGTCAGCACGCCGCTCTCGGTGACCAGGCGCCACTGCTCGCCGTTCCACCGCTCGACACCCGTGACGAGATCGAGCACGGTCGCCCCCTCGTACCCGATCGCGCACAGCAGCGCATCGCCGCAACTCGCGACCGCGTACGGGGAAACGACCTTTTTGATCCATTCCCGCGAGAGCCCGTCGAGCCGGTAGGACGCGATGCGGTTCCCGCCGAAGACGATCAGCCTCTCCCCCACGATCAACGCTCCCGCGCCCGGGGCAGAGAAGTTCAGTTCCTCCGGTACGCCGAGATCACTGAACCCGGTGAGCTCTCGCCCGTCCTCGGCGGCGTAGACAGCGGCCCGCGTCCCCTCGAGCAGCACGATCCGCCGGTCGTCGCCCGTGAACCCCGCGGCCGGCCGTTTCCAGAACAGGCGCCCGGTCCGCAGGTCACGCACGCTCAGCACCCCGTCTTCCGGGTTCCAGTCGGCCACCCGCCCGCCGACCAGCTGCACCACCGGAAAGCCGTCCCGGCTCCACAGCACAGCGCCCGTACGAGCGTCGACAAACGTCGCCACCCCCGCGTCGTTCGCGTCGATGACGAGCGTCCCGGCCCCGGCCGAGGTCACCCGCTGCCCCGCCGTGATCTGGGCACTCCACGACGGGCACCCCGCACAGAGCGGGGTCGCCTGGACCAGCCCGTCCGACCGTACGACGTAAAGCGCCTCGGTCGTGAGCAGCTCGGCCGACAGTCCGCGGGCGTCGGCCTTGAGCACCTCGACGACCCCGGAGCCGCGGGGCAGAGCGGCCGAGCCCCCGAGCAGAAGCAGAGCCGCGGCGACAACCGCCACGACCGCGTAGCGAACCGATCCCGCACTTCTGACCCGCTCACGGTGAGCGGGCCCAACATCGAGATCGATGACCACGAACGGGACTTTACGCCGAGCCGGAGATCAAAATCGGTTGTCCACATTCCGCCCCGGCCGCCGCAGGAGCTGTGGACAACCAGCTTGATCACCTTGACACGGGCGTAGCTTGCTTCCTTATCCCCAGTGGCGGGTGGGGGTTGGGGATGGCACTACAGCGGCCGAAGCGATCTTGGCGGACGGCTCATCCGTCTTCGGGACCCGGAAGGGGGTCCTACGGCCGGTGCACGATCCCGCGGATCGCCCACGGCCACGCGACCGTTCGGGTGGATTGAAGGAACGGTCGGCCCCGGTGACACAACCTCGGCTTCCGGGCGCCGTTGGGCATCGATATAGCTGTCCATGCTCAACCGGTCCAGGAGGTACGCGATGGGTTCAGCGCATCGGTGGAGATCGTTCCGGTTCACAGTCTGCGGTGTCGCGCTTCTTGTGACCGCGGGAGCGTTCGTCACGCTGACGGCGCCGGTGGCGTCGGCCGCCGACGGGCGGGCGGTGATGTTTGTGGTCGATACGTCGGGGTCCATGGCGGGCACGCGGCTGAACGAGGCCAAGTCCGCGTTGAACGCCGGCATCGACGCCCTTCCGGCGAGCGATGTGGCCGGCGTGCAGCGCTACGGCGGCGCCTGCGGTGACGGCGGGGAGCTGCTGGTTCCGCCCGGTGTGGGCAATCGGGAGTCCCTGCACACGGCCGTGGGCGCCCTGGAGGCCAGTGGTGGGACGCCGACACCGGACGCACTCCGGTCGGCGGCCGCGAACTTTCCGGCCGGCGCCAAGGAGAAGGTCCTCATTCTGGTTTCCGACGGGCAGAGCAGCTGTGGCGATCCGTGCCCGGTCGCGCGTGAACTGAAGGAGCAGCAGGGCATCGCCTTCACCGCCTTCACCGTCGGCTTCCAGACGGACGGCCAGGCCGAGACCGAACTGTCCTGCATCGCCACGGCAACCGGCGGATCGTATTTTCCGGCCTCCGACACCGAGGGCATCAAGAAGGCCATCGACGCCGCCCTCGGCGGGGGTGGTGAGCAGGCCCGCTTCACGGTGATGTCCTACAACGTGCGCGGCAACAACGATTCCCCGGATCGGCACGAGCCCGGCGGCCCGACCGACTACGCCGACGCCATCGCCGCCGAGAACGCCGACGTCGTCGGACTGCAGGAGATCAATCGGTACGAGGCCGGCCAGGTCGCGCGGAAGCTCGGCTGGGCCGATTCCTGCGCCCTGCCGTACTGCTTCTGGAAACAGGTGAGCTTCTGGACCGGTGAGGGCACGGCGATCTTGAGCCGTTATCCGTTGACCGGCAGCACCAGCTGGAAACTCCTCCCGGCCGGGACGGGCGATCACGACCGCTTCCTGATGCGCGCGACGCTGACTGTGCGCGGGCAGAAGATGTACTTCTACAACACGCATCTGACCAACAAGGCCGGCCAGATGGGCGCCCAGGCTCAGGCCGCGCTGGCCCGCATCGAGCAGGATCGGACGGCGGAACGCGGCACTTTCCGCCCGGTGCTGGTCGGCGACCTCAACTCGTTCGCGTGGGAACCGGCCGGCCAGGCATTCTCGTCGGTCCTGACCGACGCGTGGGCCGCCCTGCACCCGAAAGCGGCCGAGCAGGCTTCGTGCTTCTTCGCGATCGGGACGTTGACCAAACCCGGACCACCCGAATGCGGCCTCACCAACCCGGTGCGGAAGAACGCCAAAGCCAACGTGGGCCGGATCATTCCGACCGCGCGGATCGACTACGCCTTCGTCGGGAAGAACAGCGGATACGAGGTCGTGGCGGCGAACGTCCCGGACGAGGACGCCCAGATTCCGAAACGCGCCGGGAGCACGAAGAAGTACTGGGAGGTCTCCGACCACCTGCCCCTCTCGGTCACTCTGCAGACAGCTTCGACGAATCCCTCCGCGCGGGTCCATGTGGTGTCGGACGGGCACGTGCTCGAGTACGCGCTCGGCCCGGACCGCGCCTGGGCGTGGACCGACGTCACCCGCGTGACCTACGGCGCCGTTCCCGCCGCCGGGCAGGTCTCCAGCTACAAGCAGGGCACCACGGTGGGCGTCGTCTATCGGGCCGAGGACGGCCGGATCCACCAGCTGGTCAACGACGCACGCGGCGTGTGGCGGGACGAAAATCTGTCCACGGCCGCCGGTGTCCCGCCGACCGGACGGCTTCCATCGGGGCAGAAGGCGGTCGGTTCACCGCAGGTCTTCCTGGCGCCGGCGCCGCGGGTGGTCTACCGGACCGGGGACGACCGTCTCCACGAGCTGTCTTTTGACGGCACCCGATGGGCCCGGTCCGACCTGACCGCTTTGTCCAACGTGGCGGGTAACCGGAACGCTCAGGTCCGCAGCGACCCGTACGGCTACGCGTCGCCGGCACCCCGTGTCGTCTACCGGGGCACCGACAATCGCGTCCACGAAATGTTCCTCGGCACGTCCGGATGGGTGCACGCCGACCTGAACGCGCTCGCCGGCCGGGGCTCGGACGTGCGTGGCACGCCGAAGGGTTACCTGTCCTCGTCGGGGGCCCGGGTGATCTACCGCGGCGACGACAACCACATCCACGAGCTCTTCTCCCCGGCCGGGGCGGGCGGGTGGAAGTTCGCCGACCTGAACCGGCTCGCCGGCGCGACGGCATCGGTCTCCGACGACCCGTGGGGTATCGCGACGCCGTTGGCGACCGTCCAGTTCCGCGACTCCGGAGGCCAGGTCTGGCAGTTCGTGCAGCAGCCGACCGGCGCGTGGACCTCGCAACGACTGGCACCCCTGTCCGGGGACAGCCGTGCCGACGGACGCCCAGCCGGATACCTGACGACGTTCCTGACCGACACGCAACGTGTTGTCTACCGGGACCGGGACGATCACGTCCGGGAGCTCAGGTTGTCCGGCGGCGCGTGGGCGGCGGCCGACCTCACCCGGCTCACCGGCGGACCATCGGTCTCGGGAGACCCGATCCCGGTTGCGGTCGGACCGTAAGGCCTGGACGGTGGGGCCCCTCGACACCCGAGGGGCCCCACCGCCGTACGGAAGGAAACTGATCTATGGGGTTATGCGGTTGAGGTCGCGCGGGAAGGCGGTCACCTCGCGCACGTTCGCGGTCCCGGTCAGGCGGGCCACGAAGCGTTCCAGGCCGATCGCCCAGCCGCCGTGCGGGGGCATGCCGTAGCGGAAGCCGTCCAGATATCCCGCGTACGGCTCCAGGGGCTCGCCGGCTCGGGTCAGCGCCTCCACATAGTCGGTCCATCGGTGCAGGCGCTGGCCACCGGTCACGATCTCGAGGCCTCGGAAAAGCAGGTCGAAACCGTTCGAGTACGCCGGTCGGGCCGGGTCGGGGTGTGTGTAGAACGGCCGCTTCCGCATCGGATAACCGGTCACGTAGACGAATTCCGAACCGTGCTCGCGCAGCGCCCATTCGCCCAGCGCCCGCTCGTGCGCGGGGGCCAGGTCGGGCTCGTCGGCGGGTGCTCCGGCGATGCGCAACGCCTCGGTGAAGTGCACGGCGGGGATCTCCGACGGCACCGGCGGCACCTCCGCGAAGGGCGCCGCCGCGGCCATCATCCCGGAGAGCGTCCGCGTCAGCATCGCCATCACGTCGCGGTGGTCGGCGATGAAGCCCATCTCGGCGTCGAGCGACGTGTACTGCGCCAGGTGCCGCACGGTGTCGCTGGGTTCGGCCCGGAAGACCGGACCGACCTCGAAGACCCGCTCGAAGACGCCGACCATGAGCTGCTTGTAGAACTGCGGCGACTGGGCGAGATAGCCGGGACGGCCGAAGTAGTCCAGTTCGAACACGTTCGCACCGGACTCGGTGGCCGACGCCACGATCTTCGGCGTCTGGATCTCGACGAAGCGCTGCTCGGTGAGCGCGGCCCGGAAGCCGGCCGTCGCGGCTGCCGCGATCCGCAGGGCCGACCGGCGCGTGGGGTGCCGCAGGGCGAGCGCCGCGTGGTCGAGCTGCGTCGGCAGCGCGGCCCCGATCGCGGGGCGGTGCAGCTCGAACGGCAGCGGCGCGGCCACGCCGGAGAGGACGCGGATCTTGGGCTCGGTGAGCTCGACGCCGCCGGGCGCCTGCTCGTTCGGGGTGACCGTGGCGACCACCTCGACGACGGTCTCCTCGGTGAGCTCCTCGAGCTGGGTCCGGGCCGCCGGTTCGGTGACGACGACCTGACTGAGCCCCTCAGCGTCCCGGACGATCAGGAAGGCCACCGCCTTGAGCAGGCGGCGGCGGTGAATCCAGCCGGCGATCGTCACGGTCTCGCGGACATGGGCCGTGAGCTGGGAGGAGAGGATGCGTTGCACGGTGGGTGACCTCCTTGGATTCGGCAACGCGGCCCCAGGGAGGCGTGGGCGAGCGGGATCCTCGCGGTACCACCACACCTTCGCGCCCTCGCGGGCGCCTCTTGTCGTGCTCGGCTCGGGAGTGTCTTCGCACCCCGGCGCGCGGGCCACCTTCACAGCTCGCGGTGGCTCTCTCGGCCGGCGGATCGGGGTGCTACTCGGTTCCGTCAACGCCGTGCGGCGACGTTAACAAGGGGCAACGGCCGTGCGAAAGGCATTTAACACGTTTCATGTGGCGGCGGTCACAGGAGACGTCACGTGAGCCTCGTCGCCCCTGTCTAGGCAGGGACCTATTCAGGCGTAACCTCGACCCTGTGACTATTGCTCCCGAGGGCCGCCGCATGCTGCGCATCGAAGCGCGCAACGCCGAAACTCCGATCGAGCGGAAGCCTCCGTGGATCAAGGTCAAAGCGAAGATGGGGCCGGAATACACCCAGATGCGCGGGCTGGTGCAGAAGGAAGGCCTGCACACGGTCTGTCAGGAGGCCGGGTGTCCCAACATCTACGAGTGCTGGGAAGACCGCGAGGCCACGTTCCTCATCGGCGGCGACCAGTGCACGCGGCGCTGTGACTTCTGCCAGATCGACACGGGCAAGCCGGCCGAGTTCGACGCCGACGAGCCGCGTCGTGTGGGCGAGTCCGTCGCCACGATGGGCCTGAAATACGCGACCGTCACCGGCGTCGCCCGCGACGACCTGCCCGACGGCGGCGCCTGGCTCTACGCCGAGACCGTCCGTCAGATCCACAAGCTCCAGCCCGACTGCGGTGTCGAGCTGCTGATCCCCGACTTCAACGCCGAGCCCGACCAGCTGGCCGAGGTGTTCGGGGCCGCGCCCGAGGTGCTCGCGCACAACGTCGAGACCGTGCCGCGCATCTTCAAGCGGATCCGTCCCGGCTTCCGCTACGAACGCTCCCTCGACGTGATCACCCAGGCCCGCGCGGCCGACCTGGTCACCAAGAGCAACCTGATCCTGGGCATGGGCGAGGAGCGGGCCGAGATCTCCCAGGCGCTGCGCGACCTGCACAACGCGGGCTGCGAGCTGATCACCATCACGCAATACCTGCGCCCGACGCCGCGTCACCACCCGGTCGAGCGGTGGGTCAAGCCCGAAGAGTTCGTCGAGCTGCGCGAGGAGGCCGAGCAGATCGGCTTCGCCGGCGTGATGAGCGGGCCGCTGGTCCGGTCGTCGTACCGGGCGGGCCGCCTCTACAAGCAGGCCCTCGAGGCGCGTAAGTAACCCGTCTTCCGCCGATGCCCCGGTCTCGCCACGAGGCCGGGGCATCGTTGTATGCGCGGTGCTCCACTTCCCGCCCTCCGCGCTTTCCCCGCGCCGCAACCTCTGTCCTCCGCCCCCTCCCCCGCGCGCCGCTTCGCACTCCTGCCCTCCGCGCCCTGCTCTTCGCGCCTCTGCCAGCCGCGCCCGCCCTCCCCCACGCCGGGCTGCCCTCCGCGCTAAGCAAATCCGATATTTCGGCCGATTTTGATAATGAGGTCTCGTACGGTTTCCAGGAGGTCGCCAGGGTGCGCCGGACCATGCTTCTGCTCGCCGCCGTGGCGACCGCGTTCGTAGCACCGGTCACCGCTTCGGCCGCCGAGTCGTGCACGGCCGCCTCCTCCGCCACCTTCCGTCACACGTTCAACGGCAATTCCGGCAAGACGACCATTTCCTCCGTACGGCCTTTGTGCCCCGGCCAGACGCAGGCGTTCGCGATGATCGCCTACACGGCGGGCACGGGCAACGCCGGCCAGTTCGTGTACTCGACCGACCGCGCCTCGATCACCTCGTCCCGCCGCAGCGTCAGTTTGGACGTCGTCGTCCCGCCCTGTAACACCCAGGTCACCGCGATCCTCGGCAACGAGCTGCTGGACGAGGTCACGAGCACCGACAACCCGTACGGCGCAAGGACCTTGGGCACCTCGGGCAGCCGCTCCTCCGGCACACTGGCCCACTACCGCGGCGGCTCGGCCGAGTGTCAGCCCCAGCCCCGGGTCGCCTTCACGAACGCCTGCGACGGCTCCTTCCAGGCCACCCTGTCCAACGCCGCCAGCGCCAACGTCAGCGCCGGCTTCCTGGTGAGCGGCCGCCTGACCCGCCTGGCCCCCGGTCGTTCCACCACGGTCCCCGCCCCCATCGGCGGTTCGCTGACGATCAGAGACAGCAGTTTCACCACGTACGTCGGGACCTGGCGCCCACCCGCAAGCGGCTGCACCACCGGGAACACGCCGCCACCGGCCGCAACCGCCCCCACCGCGGCGCCTCCGGTCCCACCGTCGGTCGCGGTCCCGCCCGCCGCGTCGGCCCCGCAGAGCGGCACCACGACCGCAACCGCCGACGCTCCCGCCGCCGTCTACGTGACTCCCACGCCAACCCCCGAGACCACGGCCACGGCCCTGAAAAAGGCCATGAGCACAAGCAGCGTCATAGCGATCGCTTTCGGCCTGGTCCTGATCGGCGGCGGAAGCATCCTGCTGGTCCGCGTGATCAAGTCCCTACGCGACCCCGCCTAGCGCCGCCGACACCAGCCACCCGGCGGGGGCCCGGATCACCCGGCCGGCCGGGCGGGTTGATGCCCACGCGCCCGGCCACCTTCACATTGCCACGATGCCCGGCTGCGCGTGCTCGACCACGCCTGCGCAACTGCCCCACTTGGCGTGCCCCGCTGACCGCGGCTGCGCAACTGCCCCACTCGACACGCCCTGCTCGACCGCGCCCAAGCAGGCCCCACTCGGCACGCCCTGCTCGACCGCGCCCGTTCGCCTGTGGGCGAGCCGCCCGCCCAGGGCAGGCGCTACATGCCCGACGGCGTTCCGGCGTCGCTGCCGATGGCCGCGTCTGTGGCGTTGTAGTCCTGACCGCCGCCGCCCTTGCCGGCCATCTTGCCCACACGCATGCGCCGGCTCTGCCGCGAGGCCTGCATGCTGGCCCGCTGCGCCTGACGCAGACGCTCTTCCTTGGTCAGCTCCCGCTTCCGGAACAATCCCACCACCGAACGCAGCCAAGTCATGACCACAAGGTAACGATCACGGTCAACGCCTGGCGACGCCTTTCCGGCTTGCGGCACCGACCACCCGGTCGACAAACCAGACTTGTCCACAGTCCACAGTTATCCACAGCCCGCCCGCAGAGATCGGCCGAACGCGCCACAATGATGCCGTCGCCAGGGCCAGGGACACGGCCTTTGCGGCGACCTCGAATGCCCGTCGTCAAGCGCGGAGCGCCGCGGCCACCGCAGCGCTCCGCCGGCAACGTCGGACGTCGAGACGTGCCGTGCTCAGCACCGCGCACAGAGCCAACGAGCCGGCAAAGGCCACGCCGACTCCTGGAGTGCGCAAGAAGGCCGGCCAACAGACGTAAGGAGGGGCAGGCTCGCCGCTCGGCACGCGCACGAGAACACGTACGCGGGAGACTGACTGCTTGGCGGGCGTGTCAGGAGGCGTACGCGGGAAGTTGGCGCTTGGTTTGCGCGCGTGGGAGCGTACGGGAACGCTTTTGTCGTTGTTTGCTTTTAGCGCGGCCGCTGCTGGCGGAACGCTCCCTTGCTGGGGCGCATGTTCTTGGGGATGGCGCCCTTCGGCATCTGGGGGCGGGCCATCAGGGCGCCCAGGCGCTTGTCGAGGGAGTTCACGTCCTTGCCGGTCAGGTTTCGCGGCAGGCGCATCATCGTGGTGCGCAGCTTGCGGACCGGGAGCTGGCCCTCGTCGGAGCCGATGACGTAGTCGTAGAGCGGGGCGTTGCCGATGACCTTGGCCAAGCGCTTCTTCTCCTGGCCGAGCAGGCCGCGGACGCGCTGCGGGTTGCCTTCGGCCAGCAGGATCACGCCGGGGCGGCCGATCACCACGTGGACCATGTCGAACTGGGTGGTCGACGCGGCGGCGGGGCGGACGCGCCAGTCACCGCGCATGTTCTCCATCAGCGAGGCCGCGGCGCCGGGCTGGCCCTCGGCCGCGTTCATCATCGCGGCGTTGGAGCGCAGGTTGAGCACGATGACGGCGGCCAGCAGCGTGACCATGATGCCGATGGGCAGGTAGATCCAGCCGAACAGGATCACCAGGAGAACAGTCAGGGCGAGCGGGATCAGCACGGCCGCCAGAAGCAGCGGAACGAACCATTTGTCCTGCTTTGCCGTGAACGAGAACACCTGGCCGATCTGCTTCAGGCGCTCGCCGAACGACACCTTCTCCTGGGGTTTTGCCATAGCTCGAAAGTGTAGTGGGACGGGACCTCCTTACGCGGGGCGGGAGGTTCGCCCACCGCGTAAGGAGGGCCTGCGGCCCAAGATGAGGAAGCTGCCCCATGCCCGGCGGGGGCCTTCGGGCGAAGAGTCGAAGTCAGCAAGGAGGACCCACTCTTCGAAGGAGCCCGCGATGTTTCCCTACAACGACCCCTACACGATGCTCGACCTGCACCACCAGCGCGCCCGTGAGCTCGCCGGCCGGGCGGCCTCGGCGCGGCTGGTCCGGGAAGCGCGCGTACGCCGCTTCGGCCGGTGGCCACGCCGGTCGCGGGCGGAACAGCAGCCGGCCCGGGCCGCCGTGGCCGCATGACGGTCACGGGCTTCGGGGGGACCCGGCCGGCTGCTGATTTCGGGCCGGAAATTCTGTCGCACCCCCATGGCATGCTCGAACTCATGGCGGTGCATGCCCACAGCGAGGTCATCGTCGGCCGCGAGGCCGACCTGGCCGTGCTGCGCGACGCACTGAAGCGGGCGCGCCACGCCGAGCCGTCGACCGTGCTGGTCGGCGGTGAGGCGGGAGTGGGCAAGACGCGGCTGGTCGAGGAGTTCCGGCGAGGTCTCGCCCCCGAGCCCGCCCGCGTTCTGGCCGGTCAGTGCCTCGAGCTGGGTGAGGAGGGCCTGCCGTTCGCCCCGTTCGCCGGCGCGCTGCGTGAGCTGGTGCGCGCCGAGGGCCGCGAGGTTCTCGACGGCCACGAGCGTGAGCTGGCCCGCCTGCTGCCCGAGCTGGGCCCGCCGCCCGAGGGTGACGTCCGCCGGGGGCTGCTGTTCGAGGCGGTCGCCGCGCTGTTCGGCCGGCTCAGCGCCGAGCAGCCGCTCGTCCTCGTACTGGAAGATCTGCACTGGTCCGACCGCTCCACCCGCGACCTCATCGGCTTCCTGGTGCGCGCCGCCCGGCTGCCCCAGCTGCTGCTGGTGGCGACGTACCGCACCGACGAGCTCCACCGCGGGCATCCGCTCCGGCCTTTCCTGGGCGAGCTCGACCGCGTACGGGGTGTGTTGCGCCTCGAGCTCGACCGGCTCGACCGCGAGGGCACCGCCGAGATGCTGGCCCATCTGCTCGGGGCCGAACCCGACCCGCGCACGGTCGACACCATCAACGAGCGCGCCCAGGGCAATCCGTTCTTCATCGAGCAGTTCGCGGCGACCGCCGATCCGGCCTGCGGCGACATCCCGGCCACCCTGCGCGACCTGCTTCTCGCCCGGGTCGACCTGCTGCCCGAGCCGGCCCAGCGTGTGCTGCGGGTGGCGGCCGTCGGGGGCACCCGGTTCGGCCATGCGCTGCTGGCCCGCGTCGCCGGCATGGACGAGGCCGACCTCGAGTCCGCGCTGCGGGTCATCGTCGCGGCCCAGCTCGTCGTGGTCGTCGACGCCGAGGGAGGTTACGAGTTCCGCCACGCCCTGGTGCGCGAGGCCGTACACGACGACCTGCTCCCCGGCGAGCATGCCCGCCTCCACGCGCGTTACGCCCAGGCCGTCGAGGCCGAACCGCAACTGGTCGCGGCCGGGCGCGCGGCCGCCGAGATCGCCCACCACTGGCACGCCGCCCACGATCATCCACGCGCGCTGCTCACTGCCAAGATCGCGGCCGATGAGGCCAAGTGCCGCTTCGCGTACGGGGAACAGGCCCGTCTGCTCGATCGGGTCCTGCAGCTGTGGGAAGACGTCCCCGACGCCGCGGCCCGGCTCGGCATCGACCACCTCGACCTGCTCGAGGAATCGGCGCTGGCCGCGATCGACTCCGGGGAATACATGCGCGCGCTCAGCCTCACCCGGGCCGCCCTCGGCGATCTCGACTGCGAGGCCGAGCCGCTGCGCGCGGGCCGGCTTCTGGTGCGGCGGGCCAAACTGCTGCGCACCGCCGGCAAGTCCGACGCCACGCCCGAGTGCGACGAGGCGTTGCGCCTGCTCACCCACGCCCCGCGCGGCGCCACGCGGGTCCGGCTGCTGGCCGAGCTGGCCCACCTCATCTCGGCCGTCGACCCCGAGCAGGGCACCGAGGTGGCACGCCTCGCGATGGAAGACGCCCACCAGTCCGGCGACCTCGTCGCGATGGTGTCGGCCGAGGTGGCGTACGGGTCCTCGTGCTCCGGCCGCATACCGGCCGGCGATGCCCTGCCGGTCATGCGTGAGGCCGTCGACCGGGCCCGCGCCGCCGACGATTTCCCCAGCGTGACGCGAGGTCTGGTCAGCGTGTCCGATTCGCTGTTCGAGCTCGGGCGCTACGAGGATTCCGCGGCCGCCGCGGCCGAGGGGCTGCCCGACGCGGGCCGCATCGGCGTCGGCCGCACGACCGGGGTCTATCTGCTGGCCAACCACGCCGAGGCGCTGATCGCCCTGGGCCGGTGGGACGAGGCCGACGCCCGTCTGGCCGAGGCCGCCCGCCTCGACCCGCCCGAGACGATGGCGCTGCCCTGGTTGCGCCTGCGGGCCCGCATCCGCCTGGCCCGCGGCCGCGAGGGAGCCGAGTCCCTGGTGAGCCGTTCGGCCGCGTTTCTGCGCCGGCCCTATCTGAGCACCGAGGGCCGCCTGGCCACGCTCGACCTGTGCCTGGTCGCCGCCTTCGACGACCCCGACCCGGTCACCGCCGCCGACGCCGCACGCACGGCCCTGGCCGAACCCCGCCTGACCGTCCTGCCGCGCTATTCGTGGTCGATCCTGGCCCACGCCGCCCAGGCCGCGGTCCGGGCCGGCGACACCGAACTGGCCGGCGCGGTCGCCGGCGTTGCCGAGGGGTTGCCGCAGCGCTACCCGGCCGAGACGGCGTTCGCCGCCCAGATGAGGGCCGTGCTCGAGGGCGGGCCGGCCCGCTGGGCCGAGGCCGTGGCCGCCTGGCGCACCGACGGGCATCGCCACGAGCTGGCGTCGGCCCTGCTCAGCCTGGCCGAGGCCCAGGCCGCGGCCGGCGACCGGTCCGCGCCCGCAGATTCCATCGCCGAGGCGGTGGCGGTCGCCTCGGCGCTGGGCGCGAAGCCGCTCCTCGATGCGGCCGACACGCTCACCCGCCGCCTGGGCATCCGGCCGTCGACACCCGCGGCCGATCGCGACGAGCTGCTGACGGCCCGGGAACGCGAGGTGCTGCGGCTGGTCGCCGAGGGCCACTCCAACAGCCGGATCGCCGCCGACCTCTACATCTCCCCGAAGACGGCCAGCGTCCACGTTTCCCGCATCATCGCCAAGCTGGAGGTCTCCAACCGGGGCGAGGCCGCCGCGGTGGCACGACGGTTGGGCCTGCTCGACAACTGACGCCGGGGTCGGGCCGCGGCCTCGGCGCGGTGGCCGCTCCGTCTCACGGTGCAGCGGCAGCTGCGTCGGGCCCCGGTGCAGCGGCAGTCCCGTCTCCCGCAACACGGTGCGGTGGCAGCCGCAACTTCCGCAGCACGGTGATGTGGCAGCCCTGACGCGCCCCGGCGCGGGCGCCATCCCCGTCTCATGCAACACCGTGCGGTGGCAGCCGCGACTTCTGCAGCACGATGATGCACCCCGGTCGCGGCCTCGGTGCAGACACTCATCTCCCGCAACACGGTGCAGCGGCAGCCCCGACTTCTGCAGCACGATGATGCACCCCGGTCGCGGCCTCGGTGCAGACACTCATCTCCCGCAACACGGTGCAGCGGCAGCCCCGACTTCTGCAGCACGATGATGCACCCCGGTCGCGGCCTCGGTG